>CAWJNC010000001.1:0-17895 GCA_963844195.1 uncultured Pseudomonadota bacterium
GTATCCGTGGCTGCCGCGCACTGGACGAGGGTTACGCGGTCGTGCTGAGCGCCCCACGTCCAGGATGTCCGCGGGCCCGTGGAAAAAGAATCAAGGTCGGGGCGTGTCCCGGGGCGGACCGAGGGATCGGGACCTCATCCCACTGTGCGGGACGCCAGTGCGGCCGCCGCCGCGCGGGTCTCCACACCGAGCTTCTCGAAGATATGTTCGAGGTGCTTGTTCACGGTGCGCGGACTCATGCCGAGGATGTCCGCGATGTCGCGGTTGGTCTTGCCCTTGGCTAGCCACGACAGCACCTCGGTCTCCCGCGGGGTGAGCGCGGCACTGTCGATCACGGGTCGGCGACGGTGACGCCCTGCGGTGCTGCAGGAGCAGCATCGTTTCGTCCAGGCCGACACGGCCGAGACTGCAGGCGGCCAGCTGCCCGCCCGCATCTGCACCACTGCGCAGTTCCACGCCCGGAGTCAGCGCGAGGACCTGCTGCAACCAGGCGGGCGAAGGTACGCCGCCAGTTTCGCCGAAGCACACAGCCAGCCAGTCCTGGGCACGCGGCGAGCGCCACGAAATCCGCCCATGGGCGTCCAGCAACAGCACGCCGAGCCCGCCGATGTCGACGGCTTCCTGCGCCAGCCGCACGACCTGAGCATTGCGCAGGTGGGTCGCAAGCCGCACCAGCACCTCCTCGGCGCGCACGGGCTTGACGACGTAGTCGACCCCACCGCTGTCGAAGCCGCGAACGATGTCGCCGGTCTCCGAGAGGCCCGTCATGAAGATCACCGGTATGTGCGACCAGCTCGGGTTGGACTTGATCCGGCTGCAGGTCTCGAACCCGGACATGCCTGGCATCATCGCGTCCAGGAGCACGGCATCCGGCACCGCGTACTCGAGCCGTTCGAGCGCCTCCTCGCCGCTGCGCGCGACCAGCACGGCGTAGGACTCGGCGGCGAGCGTGTCGATCAGCCAGCGGAGCATCTCCGGCGCGTCGTCGACGACCAGCACCGTGCCGCGGCGAGCGTCTTCAGCCGGCGTGATCATCGGTGCACCCCTGGCATGGCGTGCCTTCCCGCGGAGCGGGCGCGATCCCTCCTTCGGGCGGCGGCGGCGCAGGGCTCCTCTGGCGTGCCGCAAGCTGCTCGAGCAGCGCGTCGAAGGCAAAATCGTCTGCCAGCTGGCGCCAGTGGGCGAGCAGAGGTGCCAGGCCGGGACTGCTTACCGCGAGGCCTTCGAGGCACTTGCGCAGCGCACGCGGCTGCCCGCTGAGCGCGAGCCGGCGAAGTTCCGCCAGCGCATCCGCCGGCAGGTCGAGGGCGGAGCCCGACGAGGGTAGGAGGGCGGCAACGACTTTCGCCGCCGGCAGGTCGGCTGATCCATTCGACACCAGATGCCGGCCGAGTGCTTCCAGCAGTTCCGATTCGATCACCGGCTTGGTCACGAAGGCTTGTGCCTTTGAAGCGACGAGGTTCTCCGGACGGTTGGCGAACGCGTCGGCCGAGACCATGATGATCGGCACGTCCAGCAGCCCGGACTCGCGTACCAGCCGCGCCGTCTGCCAGCCGTCCATGTCGTCCATGGTGACGTCGAGCAGTATCGCGTCCGGGCGCTGCATCGCGCACGCTCTCGAGGCACTCGTGGCCGCTCGCCGACTCCCGCAGCGTGAAGCCCAGCGGCGCCAGCATGCCCGCCAGCATCTGCCGCTGGATCGGCTGGTCGTCCACTACCAGCAGGGTGCGGCGCGCGCCGGCATAGCCGGTGACCGGCCGGTGCCGCGGCGGTTGCGGCAGGGCGGTCAGGCTGGAGGCAAGCAGCTCGCGCAGGTACAGGCGCACCGAGAACGTGCTGCCGACGCCGGGCGTGCTGCTCGACCATCAGCTCGCCGCCCATCAGTTCGGTCAGCAGGTGGGTGATGGTCAGGCCAAGGCCGGTGCCGGCGGCACGCCGGCGCGCCGGCCGGCGCTGCCGCGCTCGAACGGCAGGAAGATGCGCTCGAGGTCCTGCGGTGCGATGCCGATGCCGGTGTCGCTGACGTCGAACTCGATGACTGCACGTCGCGCGTCGACCAGCAGCGTCACGCGGCCCGATCTCGGTGAAGCGCACCGCGTTGCCGAGCAGGTTGAGCAGGATCTGGCGCAGCCGCTTGGCGTCGGCCTGCACGAAGGTCGGCACGCGCCCCGCGGTTTCGAAGGCGAAGTCTAGGCCCTTGGCGTGCGCCTGCGGCTCCACCATGCGGACCACGTCGTCGAGCAACTCGCGCAACGGCACCGGCGCGAGGTCGAGCCGCAGCCGGCCCGCTTCGATGCGCGCCAGGTCGAGCAGGCCGTCGACCAGCGCGTGCAGGTGCTCGCCGCTGCGGTGGATGGTGGTCACCGCCTCGCGCGCCGTCGTCGTGACCTGCTCGTCGCGCAGCAGGATCTGCGCGTAGCCGAGGATGCTGTTGAGCGGCGTGCGGAACTCGTGGGTGATGCCGGCGACATAGCGGGTCTTCGCCTGGTTGGCGGCTTCCGCGAGGTTCTTGGCCTCCTGCAGCGCGGCGTCGGTGCGGCGGCGCGCGTCGATCTCGTGGCGCAGCAGCAGGTTCTGGCGGCTGGAATCGTCCTGCGCCATGCGCCGGCTCTCGCTCGACAGCACCACCCACCACGAGCACACCGCCGCCATCATCACCAGCAGCGCATAGACCTTGATGAACGGCGCAGCCAGGGCGCCGCCGACCCGGACGCCAGGCTCTCCTGGTAGTAGACGACCGCGAGGATCAGCGCCAGCATGACGCACAGCGAAGACAGCACCGCCAGGAAGTGCCCGATGCGGGCGTTGATGCGGGTGACGACGGCTGCGGCAGGAGCAGCGCTACCAGCGTCGACGAGCCTGCTCGGACGCGCGCGAGCGCGACTTGCAGCGGTCGTGGCAGCGCGACTCGAGCGTGCAGCAGAGCGAGCAGATCGGCGCTTCGTAGGCCGGGCATGCGGCCATGTCCTCGGACTCGAAGCCGGTTGTCGCAAACCGAGCAGGCAACCGTCTGGCCCGGCTGCCAAAGCGGCGACGGTTCGGCGCGCCAGGTAGTAGCGTCCGTTCGTGAGCCAGGCGATCAGCGGCGCGGTGATGCAGCGCAGTGCCGAGCGCAATGAATGGCGAGAAGGCTTCCGCATAGCGGCCCCAGCGCGCCGGCGTAAGCAACGACGCCGATCGCGGCCGCCAGCAGCATGGCACCGAGGCCGACCGGATTGAGGTCATAGAGATGCGCGCGCTTGAACTCGATGTGCCTCGGGCTGAGGCCCAGCGGCTTGTTGATCACGAGGTCGGCCACCAGCGACCCCGACCCAGGCGATGCCGACGTTGGCATAGAGGCCCAGCACGCTCTCCAGCGACGCTGAATACGTCCAGCGTCATCAGCAGCAACGCGATCGAGACGTTGAACACCAGCCAGACCACCCGGCCCGGGTGGCTGTGGGTCAGCCGCGCGAAGAAGTTGGACCAGGCAAGCGAGCCCGCATAGGCATTGGTGACGTTGATCTTGATCTGCGAAACGATGACGAAGATCACCGTCACCGCAACAGCCCAGGAACCGTGCGCGAAAACTTCGCTGAAGCCGGCGAGGTACATCTCGGTCGGCTGCACCGCGAGCTCGGCCGGCAAGCCCTGCTGCATGACCAGGAAGGCGAGGAAGGCGCCCGGCCAGCATCTTCAGCATGCCCGGGCACGACCCAGCCGGGCCCGGCGAGCATCACCGCGGCCCACCAGCGCCAGCGATTGCGCGTGCTCTTCTCCGGAAGGAAGCGCAGGTAGTCGACCTGCTCGCCGATCTGGACCACCAGCGAGATCGCGACCGTGGCCGCGGCGCCGAACATCAGCGGATCGAAGCCGCTGCTGCCGGAGACGCTGCCGCTCATGCTGCGTGAACATGTTGTAGGCGTGGGGGTTTTTCAGCGCCAGGTAGAGGAACGGCAGCGCGAACAGCAGCAGCCAGATCGGCTGGGTCCATAACTGCAGCCTCGAGATCAGCGTGATGCCGTACGTGACCAGCGGTATCACCACCACTGCCGACAGCACATAACACCATACCAGCGGCAGGCCCAGCATCATCTGCAGCGCGAGCGCCATGATGGCCGCCTCGAGCGCGAAGAAGATGAACGTGAAGCTGGCGTAGACCAGCGAGGTGATGGTAGAGCCGAGATAGCCGAACCCGGCGCCCCGGGTCAGCAGGTCCATGTCGATGGCGTAGCGCGCGGCGTAGCACGCTGATCGGCAATCCCGTCAGGAACGTCAGCAGCCCGACCGATGAGGATCGCCCACAAGGCATTGGTGAAGCCGTAATTCAGCGCGATCGTGCCGCCGATCGCCTCCAGCGCGAGGAACGACACGGCGCCGAGCGCCGTATTGGCGACGCGGAACTCGGACCACTTGCGAAAGCTGCGCGGCGTGAAGCGCAATGCGTAGTCCTCGAGCGTCTCGTTCGCGACCCAGGCGTTGTAGTCGCGACGGACGCGGTGGATCTTCTGCGGTACAGCGGACACAGGCCGGACTCCAGCGAAGCGGTTTCCCTATCAGAGCACGAAGCGCGCCACGCGCTGCAGGACGGGACGCGCCTGTCGCGCGCGGCCTGCTACGTCGATTGACGTATTCGGCCCATCTGACGCCGGAGCCCAAAGTCTCGACCAGACGGCGAGCCGCGAAGACGCACCGCGGACGTGCCATGAAGCCCACCCAGTTCTTGTGCAAGGAGCCCCACGATGTCGCATGACAATGACGGCCGCAGTTCCAACTCGCGCGATCTCCCTCGCGGTTCGAGCGTCGATTCCCAGCTGGAGGCCAACCGGCCCGCACGAGCGACTCGACGCCGCCTGCTGCAGGGTCTCGGCGCGCTGCCGCTGGCCGGCCTGCCGCAGATCGGCTTCGCGCAGCAGTTCCCGACCGCGAAGGTCAACACCACCAAGCTCGCCATCACCGATACCGAGGTGACGGTCGGCCAGCTGCACTCCGGCGACCGGCACGATGGCGATCTCCGAAACCGGCTCGATCCAGGCCGAGCAACTCGCCATCGACCAGATCAACGCCATGGGCGGCATCCTCGGGCGCCAGATCAAGGTGATCAAGGAAGACGGCGCATCGGACTGGCCGACCTTCGCCGAGAAATCGCGCAAGCTGCTGGTCAACGACCACGTCGCCACCGTCTTCGGCTGCTGGACCTCGCGCGTCGCGCAAGGCGGTGCTGCCGATCTTCGAGAAAGAAAACGGCCTGCTCTACTACCCGACGTTCTACGAAGGCCTGGAGCAATCGAAGAACGTGATCTACACCGGCCAGGAGGCGACGCAGCAGATCATCTGGGGCCTCGACTGGGGCGCCAAGGAAAAGAAGGCCAAGAAGTTCTTCCTGGTGGGCTCGGACTACATCTGGCCGCGCACGTCGATGAAGATCGCCCGCAAGCACATCGAGAATTTCCAGAAGGGCACGGTCGCTGGCGAGGAGTACTACCCGCTGGGCCACACCAACTTCAATTCGCTGATCAACAAGATCAAGATCGCCAGGCCCGACTGCATCTTCACCGCCGTCGTCGGCGGCTCCAACGTCGCCTTCTACAAGCAGCTCAAGGCGGCCGGCATCACCGGCGACAAGCAGTTCCTGCTGACCTTGTCGGTGACCGAGGACGAGATGCTCGGCATCGGCGGCGAGAACATGGCGGGCTTCTATTCGTCGATGAAGTACTTCCAGTCGCTGCGACAACGAGAACAACAAGAAGTTCGTCGAGGCCTTCCGGGCCAAGTACGGCGTCAAGGCGGTCATCGGCGACGTCACGCAGGCCGGCTACCTGGGCCCGTGGCTGTGGAAGGCCGCGGTCGAGAAGGCCGGCAGCTTCGACGTCGACAAGGTGGTCGCTGCCTCGCCCGGCATCGAGCTGAAGACGGCGCCCGGAGGGCTACGTGAAGGTCCACGAGAACCACCACCTGTGGAGCAAGACGCGCATCGGCATGGCAAAGCTCGACGGACAGTTCGAGGTGGTCGCGGAGTCACCGGACCTGATCGAGCCGGATCCGTTCCCCAAGGGCTACCAGTAACCGCACAGCGGAGCTCGAGCAGACGTGACGTTCCAGGACATGCTCAACATCGGCATGATGCAGGGCTTCGCCGGCCTGAGCCTGTTCTCGGTGCTGCTGCTGATGGGCCTCGGCCTGGCGGTCATCTTCGGCCAGATGGGCGTCATCAACATGGCCCACGGCGAGTTCATGACGATCGGCGCCTACACGATCTTCCTCGGCTCGACGCTGGCGGACAAGCTATCGCGCCGGGGATCGACGCAGGCGTACTTTCCGCTCGCGATCTGCGCCGCCTTCGTGTTCGCCTTCGCCGCCGGCTGGCTTGCCGAATGGGCTGCTGATCCGGCACCTCTACCAGCGACCGCTCGACACCCTGCTGGCCACCTTCGGGCTGAGCCTGGCGCATGCAGCAGGCCTTTCGCACCGCTGCATCGGCCCGAAGGAAGTCAGCCCGACGCTGCCCGACTGGCTGATGGGTTCGTGGGCGCCGGTCGAGGGGCTGGACATCCCCATCAACGGCCTGTTCGTGATGGCGCTGACGCTGCTGGTGACCGTGGGCCTGCTGGCTCGCGATGTACAAGTCGCGCTGGGGGTTGCGGGTGCGCGCCACGGTGGCAACCGGACGATGGCCAATGCCACCGGCATCAACACCCGCCAGACCGACCGCCTCACCTTCGCGATCGGCTGCGGCATCGCCGGCGTCGCCGGCGCAGCCTTCACCACCATCGGCTCGACCGGCCCCACCAGCGGCTCGCTCTACATCGTCGACGCCTTCCTGGTGGTCACCTTCGGCGGCGCGGCCAGTCTGCTGGGCACGGTCGCCTCGGCCTTCGGCATCGCGCAGACGCAGTCGATCTCCGAGTTCTTCATGTCCGGCTCGAACTCCCGGGTGCTGACGCTGCTGCTGGTGGTGCTCGATCCTGATGATCCGTCCGCAGGGCCTGTTCGCGCCGAAGGTGCGCCGCTGATCCTCGCGCCATCCGCTGGAGCCTCGCTTCATGAACCGCATTGCAATCCCTGCTGCTGCGCCCGGCGCTGGGCCAGCCTGCTGATCCTGGCCGCGCTTGCTGCTGGTGGTGTTCCCGCTGACGCTGGACGTCTTCCGCCTCAACCTGGTCGGCAAGTACCTGACCTACGCCTTCGTCGCGCTCGGCCTGGTGATGCTGTGGGGCTATGCCGGCATCCTGAGCCTGGGCAGGGCGTGTTCTTCGGCCTCGGCGGCTACATGATGGCGATGTTCCTGAAGCTCGAGGCGTCCGACCCCGAGAGCACCAAGATCCAGTCGACACCGGGCATTCCCGACTTCATGGACTGGAACCAGATCACCGCGCTGCCGTTCTGGTGGGAGCCGTTCCGGTCGCTGCCGCTTGCGCTGATCGCGGTCGTGGCCGTGCCGACGCTGCTCGCCTTCATCATCGGCTACGCGATGTTCAAGCGCCGCGTCGGCGGCGTCTACTTCGCGATCATCACGCAGGCGGTCGCGCTGATCCTCACGGTGCTGATCATCGGCCAGCAGGGCTACACCGGCGGCGTCAACGGCATCACCGACCTGAAGACGATGCTCGGCTGGGACATCCGCACCGACGGTGCGCAGGACAACCTCTACTTCGTCTGCGCCGGCCTGCTGCTCGCCTGCGTGCTGGGCTGCCGCTGGATCCAGGCGAGCAAGCTCGGCACCCTGCTGCTGGCGATGCGCGACAAGGAAGATCGCGTGCGCTTCTCCGGCTACGACGTCGCCATCTTCAAGGTCTTCGCATTCTGCCTGGCCGCCGCGCTTGTCGGCGGTCGGCGGCGCGCTGTTCACCCTGCAGGTCGGCTTCATGTCGCCGTCCTTCGTCGGCATCGTGCCGTCGATCGAGATGGTGATCTTCGCGGCGGTCGGCGGGCGCATGAGCCTGGTCGGCGCGATCTACGGCGCGCTGCTGGTCAACTTCGGCAAGACCTACTTCTCTGAGAGCTTTCCCGACCTCTGGCTGTTCCTGATGGCGGCGCTGTTCATCGGCGTGACGATGGCGTTTCCCAATGGCCTCGCCGGCCTGGTTGAGAGCCACCTCAAGCCGTGGTGGCGGCGCCGGCGCACAGGCGCGACGATGCGGCTGCCGGCACGGCGGGTGCCGGCGCAGCGCCGGGTTCCAGCCGCAGGCGTCAGCCGCGGCCGACGACGCTGCAGCGCCGCAGCCAGGTGTCGACACCAGTCTGCCGCCGCAGCTGCCGCCCGACATCACCGGGCAGCGGGCCTGAACCGGAGCGCAACAGATGAGCACTGACACACGGAGCAACGCTGACCAGAGAGTTCGCCCTCTACGTGGAGGGCCTGACGGTCTCCTTCGACGGCTTCAAGGCGATCGACGACCTCAAGCTCTACATCGACAAGGACGAGCTGCGCGTGATCATCGGCCCCAACGGCGCCGGCAAGACGACGCTGCTCGACCTGATCTGCGGCAAGACCCGCGCGAGCGCCGGCAGCATCCGCTTCAAGAACCAGGAGCTGACCAGGAAGCCCGAGCACCAGATCGTGCGCTCCGGCGTCGGCCGCAAGTTCCAGACGCCGTCGATCTACGAGAACCTCAGCGTCTTCAAGAACCTCGAGGTCTCTTTCCCGCGCGGCCGCTCGGTGCTCGGCGCGCTGGCCTTCAAGTGCACGGACGAGGTGAAGGACCGGGTTCGAACCGTCGCCGGAGAGATCGGCTCGAGGACCGAGCTCGACGCGCGAAGCCGGCCTGCTGTCCCACGGCCAGAAGCAGTGGCTCGAGATCGGCATGCTGCTGATGCAGGAGCCCGAGCTGCTGATGCTCGACGAGCCGATCGCCGGCATGAGCGCGCGCGAGCGCGAGGTCACCGCCGAGCTGCTCAAGCGCATCTGCGCCAACCGCTCGATGATCGTCATCGAGCACGACATGGACTTCGTCGAGCAGATCGCCTCCAAGGTCACGGTGATGCACCAGGGAAGGATCCTCGCCGAAGGCTCGATGGACGCGGTGCAGAACGACCCGCGTGTCATCGACGTCTACCTTGGGCATTAGATGCCGCCCTTTGCAGGCCCGTATCGAGAACCCACGCAGGAGCCACAGATGCTCGAAGTCAACGATGTGCACGTCAGCTACGGCCAGAGCGAGGCGCTTCACGGTATCTAGCTTTGCGGCCGAGAGCAACGAGACCGTCGCCATCATGGGCCGCAACGGTATGGGCAAGACGACGCTCTTCAAGAGCCTGATGGGCATTTTGCCGCTGAAGTCCGGCAGCATTCAGTGTCGGCGGCAACGACGTATCCGGCGACGAGAGCTTCCGCCGGGTGGCCAAGGGGCTGGCCTACGTGCCGCAGGGACGGATGATCTTTCCCGACGCTGACGGTCGAGGAGAACATCCAGACCGGGCTCGAGAACGCCAAGGACCGTCGAATCCCGGAAGAAATCTATGCGCTCTTTCCGGTGCTCTTCGAGATGCGCCGGCGCAAGGGCGGCAACCTCTCCGGCGGCCAACAGCAGCAGCTTGCCATCGCGCGCGCGCTGGTGACCAAACCCGAAGGTGCTGCTGCTCGACGAGCCGACCGAAGGCATCCAGCCGTCGATCATCAAGGACATCGCGCGCGCGCTCAACGAGATCCGCAAGCTGCGCCAGATCACCATCGTCGTGTCCGAGCAGATTCTTTCGTTCGCCATGGACGTCGCCGACCGTCTGTTCGTCATCGAAGGCGGGCGGCTGGTTCATGAGACTGCGCGCGCCGGCACCGACGAGGCGCGCATCAAGCAGTACTTGTCGGTCTGAGCGCGAACCGCCCTGTAGCAGCCGCGGCTCGCGCCGGCCGCTTTCTCTCTTCTTCCATTCGCCAACGAGGTATGTCATGCCCGAAACCCTGATCAAGGTCGATCTCGCCCAGTCGCCGTACGAGAACGAGAACATCCACAACCGCTGGCATCCCGACGTGCCGATGGCCTGCTGGGTCAAGCCCGGACGACGACTTCGTGCTGGAGACCTACGACTGGACGGGCGGCTTCATCAAGAACAACGACAGCGCCGACGACGTGCGCGACATCGACCTGACGCACGGTGCACTTCCTCTCCGGACCGGTGGGTGTGAAGGGCGCCGAGCCCGGCGACCTGCTGGTGGTGGACCTGCTCGACATCGGCGCCAAGCCGGACAGCCTCTGGGGCTTCAACGGGTTCTTCTCCAAGAAGAACGGCGGCGGTTTTCTGACCGAGCATTTCCCGCTCGCGCAGAAGTCGATCTGGGACTTCGAAGGCATGTTCACGCGCAGCCGCCATATCCCCGGCGTGCACTTCGCCGGTCTGATCCATCCCGGGCTCATCGGCTGCCTGCCGGACCGCAAGATGCTCGACATGTGGAACGAGCGCGAGGTGGATTTCATCGCCACTCAGCCGGAGCGGGTGCCGCCGCTGGCGAATCCGCCGTTTGCAGGCACGGCGCATATGGGCAAGCTCACCGGTGAGGCGGCGGCGAAGGCGGCTGCCGAAGGCGCGCGCACGGTGCCGCCGCGCGAGCACGGCGGGAACTGCGACATCAAGGACCTGTCGCGCGGCTCGAAGGTCTTTTTCCCGGTCTACGTCGACGGCGCCGGGCTCTCGGTAGGCGACCTGCACTTCAGCCAGGGCGACGGCGAGATCACGTTCTGCGGTGCCATCGAGATGGCCGGCTGGGTCCACATGCGCGTGAGCCTGATCAAGGGCGGCATGGCCAAGTACGGCATCCGGAACCCGATCTTCAAGCCCAGCCCGATCACGCCCCACTACAGCGACTACCTGATCTTCGAAGGCATCTCGGTCGACGAATATGGCAAGCAGCATTACCTAGACGTTCACGTCGCCTATCGCCAGGCCTGCCTGAATGCCATCGAATACCTCAAGAAGTTCGGCTACTCCGGTGCGCAGGCGTATTCGATCCTGGGGACCGCGCCGGTGCAGGGCCACATCAGCGGCGTCGTCGACATCCCCAACGCCTGCGCGACGCTCTGGCTGCCCACCCAGATATTCGAGTTCGACATCAATCCGAGCGCGAGCGGCCCGCTGAAGGCGATCGCCGGCGACGTCCAGATGCCGATCTCCGCCGACCGCTGAGGCGCGCGTCATGCCGACCTACGACTACGACTGCTCTCGCTGCGGCAGCTTCGATGCTCTGCGCAGCATTGCGCGGCGCAATGATCCCGCCGACTGCCCGTCGTGCGGCAGCGACGGCGCCCCGGGTACTGGCCGGCGCGCCGCACCTTGCGTGCGTTGCATCGGACACCCGGCGCGCCATCGAGGCTAACGAGCGCTCCGCCAATGCGCCACGCTCCTCGAGGGACGGGGCCGGTGGCTACCCGCGCCTGAAGCATTCGTCCGGTTGCGTTTGCTGTACTTCACGCATCCGCAGCGCCACCGTGCGCAGCGCCTCGGGCGCCAAGTCGTTTCCCGCGAAGCGGCCCTGGATGATCAGCCACTGAGCGAACGCGCCATCGGGCCCCCCGAGCCGGCACGCCCAGCGGCCGGCAGAGCAGTACCACCTCTTGCCTTGCAAAGGAGCAGTTCATGCATCACGGAGACATCTCCAGCAGTCGCGACACCGTCGGCGTGGCCGTGGTCAACTACAAGATGCCGCGTTTGCATACTCGCGCCGAAGTCCTGGAGAATGCCCGCAAGATCGGCGAGATGATCGAGGGGATGAAGCGCGGGCTGCCTGGGATGGACCTGGTGATCTTTCCAGAATACAGCACCCACGGGATCATGTACGACGCCGCCGAGATGTACGACACCGCCTCGGCCGTCCCCGGCGAGGAGACCGCCATCTTCGCGCAGGCCTGCCGCAAGGCCAGGGTCTGGGGAGTCTTCTCTCTCACGGGCGAGCGCCATGAGGAGCATCCACACAAGGCGCCCTACAACACACTGATCCTCATGAACGACCAGGGCGAGATCGTGCAGAAGTACCGCAAGATCATGCCCTGGGTGCCGATCGAAGGCTGGTATCCGGGCAACTGCACCTACGTCTCCGACGGGCCCAAGGGACTGAAGGTCAGCCTGATCATCTGCGACGACGGCAACTACCCGGAAATATGGCGCGACTGCGCCATGAAGGGCGCCGAGTTGATCGTCCGTTGCCAGGGCTACATGTACCCCGCCAAGGACCAGCAGGTGTTGATGGCCAAGGCGATGGCATGGGCCAACAACTGCTATGTTGCGGTCGCCAACGCCGCCGGCTTCGACGGCGTCTATTCCTACTTCGGGCATTCGGCGCTGATTGGATTCGACGGCCGCACGCTCGGCGAATGCGGCGAAGAGGACTACGGTATCCAGTACGCTGCGCTCTCCAAGATGCTGATCCGGGATTTCCGCAGGAATGCCCAGTCGGAGAACCACCTCTTCAAGCTGCTGCACCGGGGCTACACCGGCAAGATCAATTCGCGCGAAGGCGACCAGGGCGATGCCGCCTGCCCCTACGACTTCTATTCCAGGTGGGTCAACGATCCCGAAGGCAACCCGGGAGATGGTGGAGTCGATTACCCGTCCCACCGTTGGTACCGAAGAGTGCCCGATCGAGGGAATCCCCAATCCGCAGACCATCGGCCATCGGTGAGGGTCGAGCGAGCGCACGGCATGCCCGTCGGCAATCCCGGAGGCAGTCCGGGGAGCGGTCCTGGCCTCGATCCGGGGGTTGATCCCGGGCGGGATCCGCTGGCCGCATGGCGGCAGCACCGCGAGCCGTTCTACCTGCCGGTGGCCGACGAGGTGGCTGCCTTCGAAGCGGCGCATGCGCTGCGCCTGCCGGTGTTGCTCAAGGGACCGACCGGCTGCGGCAAGACCCGGTTCATCGAACACATGGCCTGGCGCCTGCGCAGGCCGCTGGTCACGGTGGCGTGCCACGACGATCTCACGGCAGGCGACCTGACGGGCCGCTGGCTGCTGGACGCAAGCGGGACCTGCTGGCAGGATGGCCCGTTGACCCGGGCGGTCCGGCATGGCGCGATCTGCTATCTCGACGAGATCGTCGAAGCCCGCGCCGATACCACCGTGATCCTGCATCCGCTCAGCGACACGCGGCGCCTGCTGCCACTGGAGAAGCGGAACGAACTGGTTCGCGCCCACGACGACTTCCAGCTGGTGGTTTCATACAACCCTGGATACCAGGCAGGGCACAAGTCGCTCAAGCCTTCGACCAGGCAACGCTTCACCGCCATCGAATTCGGCTATCCCGCCGCAGGACAGGAGGTGGCGATCGTAGCGAGCGAGGGGCAGATCGAACCGGCGCTTGCCGCGAAGCTGGTCGCGCTGGCACACCGTACCCGCGGGCTGGCGGCCGAAGGGCTGGAAGAGGGTGCCTCGACCCGCATGCTGGTCCACGCCGCCCGGCTGATCCGACAAGGGCGCAGCGCGCGCGACGCGTGCCGGCAGGCGCTCGTGTTACCAATGAGCGACGACCCCGACCTGCTGATGGCGCTGCAGGCAACGGTGGATGCCACCTTCAGCTGAGATCGAGCATGCCAGCCGCTGCCTACCTGCGGCCCTACCTGCTTGCGCTGTGGGGTCAGGCGACTGAGATTGCAGAGTTGCCGGCCTCTCCATCCGCGCGTGCCATTCTCGGCGACGGCCTGCTGCTGGTTCCGGGCCCCTCGGCCACGGCCACGGTCTCGCAGCAGCGGGAAGTGGCCCTGGCAACCGCCGCCCATGCCGGCGCCCATGTCAGGTATGGCCAGGGCCTGCACGAGCGCGGCTCGCTCAAGCCGGTGCAGGTTGCCCTGCTGGGACTGCTGGAGGACGCGCGGGTGGAATGTCTGGCGGCGTCCGAGCTGCCGGGACTGAGGGCGCTCTGGCTTCGATTCCACCAGGCAGACCAGACTGCCGGGAGTGATGTCGAGGCCCTGTTCTTGCGCCTGTCCCACAGCCTGCTCGACCCGGACCACGACGATCCCCATGCCTGGGTTCGCAAGGGCCGCGGACTGTTCTACTCCAACGGCGTGGGTACAACATCAGCCTTGCCCGACCGCGCCGGCCTGCGACGGGCGGCGTCCCTGCTCGGCAACGACCTGGGCCAGATGCGCCTGCAATTCAGCGCCCGGTCGTACGAGGTGAAACCGGCCTATCGCGACGACAACACCCACCTGTGGTCCGACCGCATCGATTCACCGGCGCAGCAGCGCGCGGCCGACGTGTCGCGGGAACTCACGACGGGCACACCGGCGCCGCCGCCGGTGAACCCTTCGGCGTTCCGGCGCGACACACGATACCCCGAATGGGACCGCCTGATCCACAGGTTGCGCGCCGACTGGGTGACGGTACGTGAGCTCGACGAGACGCGCAGACCCCAGCCCGGCGATGTCGTCCGCCACCTGCAGCGCACCCTCGATCGCAATAGATCGATCGCGCGGCGCCTGCGCGGATTCCTTGCCGGAAGGCTGATGGCCGCGCCGGCGTCCGGTCCCCACGCGGCCGAGCACGGCGACGACCTTCATCTCGACGCAATAGTGGCGACGCGGATTGCGCTGCGGCTCGGGCATGCCCGGGACATGCGTATCCACCTGTGCACCCGACCTGGCTTCGAGCGACTCTCGGTGTTGACCATGCTCGACGCGTCGGCCTCGACTGCGCGTACTGCCGGCGCGGGCGGGGGCACGGTGCTCCAGGCTGGCCGGCTCGCGTCCCTGCTGCTCGCCGGGGCGCTCGAGCAGGCTCATCACGAGAGTTCGCTGCAGGCCTTCAGCTCCAACGGCCGCGACCAGGTCATCGTGCAGCCGATCAAGCGATTCGAGGAATGCGCTTCCGATCCGCTGGTGCTCTCCAGGGCAGCGGTGCTGACGAGCCGGTGGTCGACGCGCATGGGGGCGGCTTTGAGGCATGCGACCGCGGCGGCGAGCCGCCGGCAGGCGCGGCGCAAGGTCGTGCTGCTGGTGACCGACGGCGAACCCCACGATATCGACGTGCACGACTCGCGCTACCTTCTGGCCGACCTGCGCCAGGCGGTGCGCGAAAGCCTGCGCCATGACGTTCGTGTCGGTTGCGTCAATCTGGGCGCGGCACCGTCCTCGGGTGGACAAGCAGGTGAATTGCACGGTGCCTTCGCACCCGGCGCCTACCGCGAACTCGCAGGCTGGGCAGAATTCCCCCGAGCCGTTGCCGACGTGCTCCGCTGCGCGCTGGAGCGGGTGCCGCGTCCTTAGCCTTCGGATGCTCAGGAGCAGTTTTCAGGGCGGGCATACCTCCTGCTATCTGGCGAACCCCCAACACTTCCGTCCTCGTGGAAACAGACCGACCGGCTGGCCAGGATCCAGCGACTGACAAAGCAGAGCAAGCCGACAACGCCGTCCGCCGTGAACGGGACGCGCGTGACCGTCACTTGTCGGTCGTCATGCACGAGTTCCGCACGCCCATCTCGTCCATCAAGCTCAACCTCGAACTGTTCGAGCGCACGGCGCACCAGCGGGGGTCGATCGACGCCGCTACCGTGGCCCGGCTCCTCGAAATTCCCAAGCGTCAGTTGAACCGGCTCTCCCGCATGGTCGACCGGCTCCTGGACGTTGCTCAGGTGGAGAGCGACCGGCTGGTGCTCGACAGGGAGCGTGTCGACCTCTGCGATCTCGTGGAAGACGCCGTCGAGCGCATCGGTGCCGAAGCTACGAAGGCGGGATGCGAACTCCGGCTCGTGCTGGACCGGCCTGTCGAAGGCTGCTGGGATCGGTTGCGTCTCGAGCAGGTGACGACAAATCTGCTCGCGAATGCGGTCAAGTATGGCGGCCGCAGCCTGGTGACTGCTTTGGTCCGCCGCGATGGTGACGGCCATGCGGAACTGACGGTATCCGACGGAGGCGACGGGATCGCGGAGGACGACCACCAGCGGATCTTCGAGCCTTTCGAGCGCGCGGCCACCGGTTCCCAGCAGGATGGCGCCGGCCTGGGCTTGTACATCGTGCGCGAGATCGTCGCTGCCCATGGCGGCCGGGTGCGGGTGACGAGTCATCGGGGTGATGGCGCCGCCTTCAGCGTCCGGCTGCCGACCAACGCGGGGGAGTGCTGAGGTGTCGAAGGCGCAGGTACCGGAGGGTGATGTGCCACGGGCCAAGCCTTCGGAGGCGGACGAGGCGCGCCTCGAGAGTGGCATTCCACGTCTCGACTTCATCCTGCACGGCGGTTTGTTCAAGGGCGGCGTCTATGCGTTGTATGGCCCCCCGGGGGCCGGCAAGACGATCATGGCGAACCAGCTTTGCTTCAATCACATCGCGATGTCGGGCGGGAACTGCGTCTACGTCACCGTCCTTGCGGAATCGCATGCCAAGATGGTCCGTCACCTGCGAGACTTGAGCTTCTTCAACCCCAAGGTGGTCGGCGACAGGCTCCAGTACATTGCCGCCTACCAGACGCTCAGGTCCGAAGGCATCGAAGGGCTGGCAAAGCTCGTGAACAGCCTGCTGACAAGTGTCCGGCCGAACCTGATGGTGATCGACGGCCTCGAGACGATCAGCCAGATGGCAGGCTCCGCGCTGGCGGCGAAGGAGTTCCTCCACCAGATGCAGTCGTTCGCCTCCCTGACTGACACGACCTTGCTGCTGTGCGCCGTCGCGCCGCAGGGCGAGGCGCGGCGCGACGAGAACGCCATGGTCGACGGCGTGCTGGAGCTGTCGGACCAGCTGGTCGGCCCGCGCGCGGTTCGCGAGCTCACCGTGCACAAATTTCGCGGCAGCGGGTATTTGCGCGGACGGCATGAAGTGGAGATCACCGACGACGGCGTGCAGATCCACCCGAGGACCGAGATCCAGTTCGATGCACCGCCGGCGAGCGCCGACGAAACCCGCGAGCGGATGTCCTTCGGCGTCGTCGAGCTGGATCGCATGATGAATGGCGGCGTTCTCTCCGGTTCCACCGTCGCGCTGCTCGGCGCTCCCGGCTCGGGTAAGACCACGCTTGGACTCAGCTTCCTCATCGAAGGGGCGCGCAATGGGCAGCGCGGCATCTACTTCGGGTTCTCCGAGCCACCGCCGCGGCTGGTCGATCGGATCGAAGCGATGGGCTTGCCGCTGCGGCGCTACGTGGAGGACGGCACGATCGAGCTGATCTGGCAGCCGCCGCTCGAGCATTTCATGGATTCGCTCGCTGAAGCCCTGCTCGAGCGCGTGCGCAGAGATCGCCATGCACGTCGCCGGCTCTTCATCGACGGCGTCGAGGGCTTCTCGGCCGCCGCGGTCTACAGGGACCGCATGCCCCGCTTCCTGTCGGCTCTCACCAACCAGCTGCGTACCTGGGACGTGACCACCATCATCTCCGATGAGCTGCCGCTGTTCCGCGCCGGAGTTGAACTGCAGCATCCCGATCTGGCGAACGTAGTGGAGACTGTCGTGCTGTTGCGGTACGTCGAGCTCAAGTCGCAGCTTCACCGGCTGATGTCCATCATGAAGATGCGCGAGAGCCGCTACGACACTTCGATCCGGGAATTCACGCTGGGCGAAAATGGCGTGGAGGTGAGCGGCTCGTTCGAGAGTGCGGAAGCCGTGTTGTCCGGACTGCCCCACCTCAGGGAGCGCGGCTCATGAAAACCGTGCTTGTCGTCGATGACGAGTACGACTTGCTGCACACCATCTGCGCCACGCTCGAGCTCGGCGGCTACCACCCGATTGCGGCAGGTGATGGGCGGGCGGCGCTGGAGACGATCCGGACGTCGGCCCCGGACCTGATGATCACGGATGTCATGATGCCGTACATGTCGGGATACGAGCTGGTGGATGCGGTGCGCAAACTCCCGCAGGGCAAGACGCTTCCAGTGGTGCTGATGAGCTCGATGGATCCGAACCTGCATCCCGAGGGCAGCTGGAACGCCATGCTGCCCAAGCCGTTCTCGTTGGAGGCACTGCTGGCTACGATGGACGAGTTGATCGGCAAGGATTGACCCAATCGCGG
>CAWJNC010000002.1:0-14501 GCA_963844195.1 uncultured Pseudomonadota bacterium
CTAGTCTGCCCCGCCAGTGGAGCAGCGCGGTGGGCACTTACCTCCAGCGCCTATGCCGAACCGCCGGCAACCGATGCCAAGTTCTCGCAGCCGCCTGATCTCGGCTGCGTCCAGCCCCCCAGTCCGACAGCGTCAATTCTCCCCAGATCCTCGCGGGAGCGGTCGATGAAATCTTGCTCGGCGTCTTCAAGAACCGTGGAGCCGGAGCGGGGTGTTCACCCCGTTGATCGTCGCGAAGGATCCACGCCGTTGGTGATTTAGTCGCCGGCGGCCTCTGGCCCCGACGGCGACGTGCAGGGCATCCTTGCACTCGTAGGAGCCATACTAGTAGGAGCCATATCGGGCGCGCCGCCGTCCCGTGATTGGAACCACGTGTTCCCGCCATTCGCCAGCTGCAACCATCTCCCAGAATGGCGTCGCAAGGAGAGCCGCCCATCCGAGACTGCAGCGTCGACCACTTGGCCTTCGCCGGTTCGCTGGATCTGGAAGATTGGGACCCAGGATGCCGACGGCGAGAAGCATCGCTTCCCCACCGAAGTCTCCCATCAGGTTGAGCGGCGGTACCGGCTTGCCGTCGGCGGGTCCGATCGCCGCCAGGACGCCGGACCGGGCGATGTAGTTGATGTCGTGACCGACCGAGCGGGACTGAGGTCCATCCTGCCCCAGCCCGTTGTCCGGCCACGATCGCCGCGGACTCCCACGCCTACGGCCGCTAGTTTTATAGTACCGAAACTAATTTCATAATCTTGAATTCAGACGGAGTACCAAAGTGGCCGGACCCTTCTCCCATCTGCGTGTCATCGACCTGTCCCGGATACTGGCCGCGCCCCTCGCGGCGCAGAACCTTGCGGACCTCGGTGCCGAGGTCATCAAGATCGAGAAGCCGGGAAAGGGCGACGACACGCGCGTCTTCGGCCCGCCCTGGATGAAGGACCGGGAAGGACGGGAGACCCGGGAGTCAGCCTACTTCCTCGCCGGCAATCGCAACAAGAAGTCGATCACCGTGGACATCGCCACGCCGCAGGGACAGGCCATCGTGCGGGAACTGGTGGCACGCAGCGACATCCTGGTCGAGAACTACAAGGTCGGCAACCTCGCGCGCTTCGGCCTCGGCTACGAGGACCTGAAGGCAGTGAACCCGTCGCTGATCTATTGCTCGGTGACCGGATTCGGGCAGGACGGGCCTTACGCCGCCCGACCTGGCTACGACTTCGTCTTCCAGGGCATGGGCGGCATGATGAGCATCACCGGCGAGCGCGACGGCGAACGCCGGCGCAGGCCCGCAGAAAGTCGGCGTGCCGATCGTCGATTACCTCACCGGCCTCTATGCCAGCATCGCGCTGTGCGCTGCCATCGCCCACCGCGAACGCACCGGCGAAGGCCAGCACATCGACTGCGCGCTCCTCGATACGGCGGTAGCAGCCAACGTGACCCAGGCGATCTCGTACTTCTGCGCCGGCGAGCCGCCGGGCCGGCTGGGCAATGCCCATCCCCAGGTCGTGCCCTACGAGGTCTTCCCGACGCTCGACGGCCACATGATCCTGGCCGTCGCCAACGACGGCCAGTTCCGGCGCTTCTGCCAGGTGATCGAGCGTCCGGCGCTGGCGGGCGACCCGCGCTTCGTCACGAACTCGGATCGCGTCGTCCACCGCAAGGAGTTGCTGCCGATCATCCGGCAGGTGCTGGCCGGTCGCACCAAGAGCGAATGGCTCGCCGCCCTGGAAGCCGTGGACGTCGCCTGCGGACCGATCAACAATTTCGAGGAGGTGTTCGAGGATCCGCAGGTGCGGCATCGTGGGCTGCGGGTGGACGTGCCGCATGCCCTCGGCGATGCGCCCCTGGTGGCGAACCCGATGCGGCTGTCCGCCACGCCGGTCGAGTACCGTCATGGGCCGCCGCTGCTCGGCCAACACACCGATGAGGTCCTCGGCGACCTGCTGGGCATGAGCGAGCAGCAGATCGATGGAACTGCGCGCCGCCGCGGTGATCTAGCGCTGTCCCAGCAACTCCGAGCGGCCGATGATGGCCCGCTCGTGAACAGCAGGTTCGGGCGCAGGCAAGCCGGCAGCCTCAATATCCGGAGCGAGCGCCCTGAGGGCTACGTTCTTCTTCGGACTGCGAAGCGACTCCATGCCGTCGTTCCAGGCATGCAGCATGTTGGACGTCATCTGCTGCCATCGTGTGTCGTTGCGCTGCGCTTCAATCATCTCTGGCCCACAGACACGGCGCAGTCGCACAGGGCTTCGACCATCTGATGGTACTGGCGTGGGGCAATGCCGAGCCTGGCCTTGAAGAACATTTCGAGAGTCTTGCCGGGCGCCCAAGTCTTTCGCCCGCTGACGGACAGGCCAGGCGGATTGTCGGCATACCGGGCATAGGCCTGGGTCGTGATGATGTCGTAGACGGGCGTGTATGCGACATCTTCGAGGCCGGAATAGCAAACCGCGATGTTCTTGGTGTGGCAGTCGGCGTTGCGAATGACGTAGTTCGCAAGCAGGTGCCAGGCGAAATACTCGACTTGCCGGCGCGAACTGCTCGTGTGCCTCCAATAGGCAGATACGGCAGCGAATGCCTTCTCGGTGGTGGAGGCGTACTTTTCGTTGGGCGGCAGCCCCAGCAGGCTGCAGGCATCCTCGACGCCCAGCACCGGGACGCCGTCCTTGTCAACATCGAAACGCTCGACCACCAGCGCTCGGCCATCCGTGGACATCCGGCACTTGGCCACCGGTACCGTACCGAGCCGCTCGAGCACCCGCATCGAGTAGAACTCATTGAAGCCAAGAAACGGGGTTGCTTCGTCCGAGCCCTTGACGATGAAGCGCCGGCTCTTCAGGGTGGACTTTCCAAGCGGAACGACGCCAGCAGTTGCGACCGCCGCAGGGGCCTCGGGGGCAATGAACTTCGGCACGGCGCCGGAGATGGCGGCGCGCGCGTAGTCCCGGACGAGACGCTCAAAACGCGCCGCCGTGTTATCACCTTGGAGAATGCTCTTCACATCCAGGGCGGTGAGCTCCTGATGGGGTTCAGCGCCTTCGGGACTCACCGTCACCCGTCCGATGCTCGTGCCGCCGACGACGGCGAGCAGCGAGAGGTCGGTGCCGTCCAGCAGGGAAGCGAACTGCTCGCGGATGACGCTCAGCAGATAGCCCTCCGGGAGGTTCTGCCGAAAGAAGGGATGAAGGTCGCGCGGCCAGCGCCAGGGCTCCTCCCGCACCGGCATGGTCAAGCTGACGAAGTCGGCTTGCGCCGCGTCAGGGACGTACTTGAGGAGGTACTCGTCGCGCTCGCGGTAGAGCTGCGCGACGTGCTTGCCCCTGACATGAACGTCAAGCCTCATGGCGTGCTGTCCGTGTCATCGGGCTGCCGCTGTTCGGCCAAGATGTCCTCGAGCGTACGCACGTGCCCGTGGGGCACGACCTTGAGACTGTAGCCGGCGGCATCGAGCAGCTTGAGGAGCGCCGACACGCTCATGTCGCCTTGGGAGAGCGTTTCCATGCGCGCCACGGTAACGCGCGAGACGCCCGCACGGCGCGCCAGCTCGGCTTGGGAAAGCGAGCTGCGCCGTCGCACCTCCTTGAGGTACTCCGCGACATCTGCCAAGGTGGTCATCGGTCTCTCCTGAGATACAAAATTCGGCCATACGGCTGTTATTGTATCTCAACAGATACTAAAACTATCAATCAAAACTATATCTCCTAAGATACAGAATCGATTGATCGTGCCGAGTTATGTATCTCAGGCGATACTAAACTAGACGTTTACTTGGATCATCAAACGCGCGGACACCCGTATTCGCGCAGCTGCGGTTGCGCGCTCGGCCGATCGTGCTTGTTCCGGTATGGGCACGTTCAGCGACCCATCAATACCGCGGCCTGGTACTCCATTGCCACCTGCTCGTGTTGGTTGATCACCGCGATCTTCAGCTCGAGCACCCCGCGTCCCGGATCCCTGGAAGGCTTCTTCGCCAGGACCGTGACCTCGGCATGAAGCGTATCGCCGATCCGGACCGGCGCCCGGAAGCGCAAGCCGTCCATGCCGAGCCCGGCTAGGGTGCGGGGGCCGAGAATGCTTTCCAGCATGCCGGCCGACAGCGAGGCGGTGAGGAACCCGGGTGCGATCGGGCCGCCGAACGCGGTCTGCTTGCTGGCATGGTCGCGATCGATGAACAACGGCAGCTGCAGGCCCGCCAGCGCGGTGAAGTTGACCAGGTGCGTCTCCGTCACCGTGCGCCCATAGCTCACATGGACCTCGCCCATCTGGAAGTCGTCGAAGCCGGGGGCATGCGGCAGGATCCGGGCGGGAGCCTCGCTCATTGCGGCCTACTTCGCGATTCCGAGCGCCTTGGCGATGCGCGCCGATTTCTCAACCTCGGCCTTCATCTGCGCCGAGAACTCGCTATTGGTCGGCGTGATCGGCTGCGCGCCCAGGGCAACCAGGCGCTCATCGACTTCCTTCGACTTCATCGCCTCGTTGACCAGGTCATGCAGGCGGCCAAGGACCTGCGGCGAGGCACCGGCCCGCGCAACGAACCCGTACCACAACGGCGTCGCCTCGTAGCCCGGTACCTTCAGCGCCTCGGCCATGGCAGGAACATCCGGCAGGGCGGGCGAACGCCCGGCGTCGAACAGTCCGAGTGCCTGGACCCGCCCGCCCTTGACGTGCTGCAAGGCCAGCGGCATCGCCGCGGGATACATGTCGATCTGCCCGCCGATGACATCGGTCATCGCCTGCGCCGAGCTCTTGTAGGGCACCTCGACCATGTCGATGCCGGCAGCCTGCTTGAACAGCTCCATCTCGATCTGGCTCGGCGTGCCGGCGCCCGAGGACGCGTAGCTGAGCTTGCCCGGCTTGCTCTTGGCATAGGCGATCAGCTCGTCGACCGTCTTGATGTTCAGCCCATTGCTGATGGTCAGGACGATCGGCACGATGGCAACCTTCGCCACCGGCGCGAAATCCCCCAGCGGGTCGTACGGCGCCTTCAGGTTGGTGCCGGCCACAATGGTGAACGGGTTCGCCACCATCAGCATGGTGTAGCCGTCGGCAGGCGCCTGCAGCACGTTCTGCGTGCCGACGATGCCGCCCGCGCCTTCACGATTCTCGACCACCACCGGCTGGCCGGTGCGCTCGGAGATCTTCTGGCCGACGGTGCGGGCGATCACGTCGCTGCCGGTGCCCGGCGCGAACGGCACGACGATCCTGATGGGCCGGCTCGGGAAGCGGTCGTCCTGCGCCTGCAGGGGCGTGGCCAGCACCAGGGCTGCAGCACCGGCAAAGGCGAGCAAGCGCCGCCGGGACGGGTACTTCGATTGCATCGTTGTCTCCTCTCCTATGGTCTGCCCATGGCGCCGGCATCCGCCAAGGCCTGCGCTTCCGCGCTAGTGAATCCGAAGCTGCGCAGCACCTCGTCGTTCTCCGTACCGATACCCGGCCAGGCATAGCGTTGCTCGCCGACCTGCGGCTCGGCACATCCCGGGATCCGGGGGAACCTGAACGTGCCGGCCGATGGCTCGCTCACCTGCGGCGCTGCCGCGGACTCGACGACGAAGGGATCCTGCAGCCAGTCCTGCACCCTGTTGACCCGACTCGCCACCACGCCGTGCTGCGCCAGGTGCGCCAGCCAGTGCTCCGTCGTCTTTCGGACCAGGACTGCGCCGAACTCGCGCTCCAGCAGGTCGGCCTGGGCGGCCCGCAGCACGAAGCTGCCGAACGAGGCGGGCTCCTGCAGGTCGGCCCTGTCCGTTGCCCGACAGAGAGAAGCATACTGCGCCTCCTTGCTGAGGGTGATCGCGATCCACCCGTCCGAGGTCCGGTACACGCCGGCCGGCACGTTCAGCGCGGTGGGATGATCGCCTTCGAGGACGGCCTCGATCATCTTGGGCGCCAGGAATGCCGCAGTCGCCTGCATCAGGTTGACATCGAGGTGCCCGCCGGAAAGGCCTCTGCGGCGCCCATAGAGCGCAACCGACACCGCCTGGAAGGCATAAAGCGCAGT
This sequence comes from uncultured Pseudomonadota bacterium, assembly GCA_963844195.1. GTDB lineage: Bacteria > Pseudomonadota > Gammaproteobacteria > Burkholderiales > Burkholderiaceae_E > Lautropia. Next base: position 5,993 of record CAWJNC010000002.1, read on the forward strand.
GAGCGTGTCGACGGCCAGGAAACCGAGGCGGCGCGGCCGGCCGCTACCGTCGGCGTTCAACGACATCATGCCGGAGAAGCCCTGCATCACCGTGTCGGTCGCCGGCAGCGCTGAGTTGCTTCCCTGCTGGCCGAAGCCACTGACCGAGAGGTAGATGAGGTTTTCGTTGCGACGGCGGAGCGCCTGGTAGCCGATGCCGAGCTTGGCGGCAACGCCGGGCCGGAAGCTTTCGATCACGACGTCGCAGTCCGCGGCGATGCGCTGCACCGCTGCCAAGCCCGCGGCCTTCTTCAGGTCGATCGCGAGGCTGCGCTTGCCGCGGTTGGCCATCAGGTCAATCGCCGAATGACTGCCATAACGCGCGCCGATGCCCCTGCTCCAGTCGCCCTCCGGCGGCTCGAGCTTGATCACGTCGGCGCCGTGCTGTCCGAGCAGCATGCCGCAATAGGGCCCGGCCAGGCCCTGGCTGGCGTCGAGCACCCGGATGCCGGCGAAAGGCAGTGGCTCCCCGTTGCCGAGCGGATCAACTTCCGCGCCGGGTGTTGACCCAGGAGAGGCGGCGGAATTGGAGGACCCGGCGGAATCGACGGACGCGGCCTTGGGCACTTGCATCGTTTGACTTGCCTGTTTCTCTGGCGGAAAATTAGTTTTTCTATTCTGAATACATTTCCGCCTTCCCGCAAGCTCGGTGCATGCCGCAGCCGATGCCGGCCGATACGATGCGGGACGATGCGCAAATCCGGATGCCGATGAGAGCGATCGAACCAGACGATGACTTGAACGACAGCGAGCGCCTCTTGCGCGAGACGGTCGCGGGCTTCATGGCGCGCGAGGTCGCGCCGACGGTCGAGTCGTTCGAGCAGCGCGAGGAGTTCGACTGGACGCTGCCTGCCCGCCTCGCGCAGTTCGGCTACATCGGCGGCTTCCTCGAGGAGGAGCAAGGCGGCTACGGCATGTCCCACATGGACTATGCGCTGCTGATGGAGGAAGCCGGCTATTGCTGGCACAGCCTGCGCGCGATCCTCAACACCGTGAACATGGCGGCACTGCTGCTGGCCAGGCTGGGCACGCCAGCCCAGAAGGAGCGCTACCTGGCGCCGCTGCTGCAAGGAAGGCTGCGCGTGTGGGTCGGCATCACCGAACCCGAGCATGGCTCCAACGTCGCGGGCCTGCAGACGCGCGCGGTGCGCAAGGGCGACCAATACGTCGTCAACGGCAGCAAGCTCTGGATCACCAACGGTGCCATCTCTGAGTTCGGCATCCTGATGGCACGGGTGCCACAGGGGTCCGATGGCGGCCCGCACGGCATCACCGCCTTCATCGTCGACAGCTCGCAGACGCAGTTCGAGAAGCGCCGGGTGAAGACCATGGTACTCAGGTCGACGGTCACGTCGGAGCTGTCCTTCGTCGATGCGCGGGTGCCCGCGGACAACATGCTCGGCGAGGTCGGCCAGGGATTGAAGAACATCCTGCTCGCGCTCAGCTTCGGGCGACTGAGCGTGGCCGCCGGCGCGGTGGGGGCGGCCCAGGCAGCCCTCGACCTGTCGCTCGACTATGCCCGGACCCGGCGCCAGTTCGGCACGCCCATCGGCTCGTTCCAGCTGATCCAGAAGATGATCGTCGACATGCGGGTGCGCACCGATGCCGCCCGGCAGCTCGTCCGGCGCGCGGCGCGTACGCTGGATCGCGGTCATCCCGGCCGGATGGAATGCTCCATCGCCAAGCTGTACAGTGCGCAGGCCGCGCACGAGGTGGCCGACCTGGCACTGCAGGTGCATGGCGGCATGGGCTACAGCGAAGGCTATCCCATCGAAAGGATCTACCGCGACACCCGCGGGGCGGTGATCCCTGAAGGCACCACCGAGATCCAGACCCTCATCATCGGCCGCGAGCTCCTGGGCATCTCGGCATTCGGCGGCACAGGCGGCTGAGATTCCGGCCGCAGCTCGCCACAGCGACGACAAACCATCCATCGGGCAGCGCCCGCCAGGAACAACGACTCGACAAGGACGCCATGGACACGAACGACCGCTTGCTGACGCGCCTCGACGGCTATGTCGTCACCTATGACGACCTCGCCGTCGGCGACACCTTCGTGACTTCCGCCCGCACGGTGACCGAAGCCGACGTGGTCAACTTCGCCGGCCTCTCGGCCGACTACAACGCCCTGCACACCGACGCGGAATTCGCCGGCTCGACGGCGCACGGTGGCAGGATCGCCCATGGCCTGCTGGTCCTGGCGATCAGCTCCGGCCTCTGCACGCGACTGCCGCTGATGAAGTTCATGGAGCCGTCCATCATCGGCCTGGCCGACCTGCACTGCCGCTTCCGTCGCCCCTGCCGCATCGGCGACACCATCCACGTGCGGATGCGGGTCGAGGACAAGCAGCCCGGCAGGAAGCCGGGACGCGGCACGGTGACCTTGTCCCGGGTGGCCGTCAACCAGCGCGATGAGGAGGTGATGGAAAGCACCTGGCAGCTGGTGCTCAAGACGGCCGACGGGGGCAACTGAGATGAGCAAGCGCCCGCCGCCCACGACCCGCATCGCCCGCCATACGGCGGACAGCATCTTCGTGCGTGACCGCAACCTGGTGGAGGACCTGATCGGCAAGGTCAGCTTCACCGAGATGATGTTCTTCCAGCTGATGGGCAAGCAGCCCACCCGGCTGCAGACACGGGTGCTCGATGCCGTGCTGGTCACGCTGATGGAGCACGGCTTCACGCCGAGCTCCATCGTGTCCCGGCTGATCTACGATTCGGTTCCCGAGGCCATGCAATCCGCCATTGCCGCTGGGCTGCTGGGTGTCGGCGGTACCTTCATCGGCACCATGGAAGGCGCCTCGGTGCTGATACAGGAGCTGCTGCAGGCCGAGGAAGGGGTGGAATCGCGCGCCCGGACGATCGCCGAGGCGCATGCCGTACAGAAGAAGCCGATGCCCGGCTTCGGCCATCCTTTCCACAAGCCCGACGACCCCCGCTCACCCAGGCTGTTCGAGATCGCCATGAGCGAAGGGGCGGACGGACGCCACATCCGCGCGCTGCAAGCGCTGGCAGCGGCCGTCGACCAGGCGTACGGCCGGCACCTGACGATCAACGTGACCGGTGCCGTCGCGGCCGTGCTCGGGGAGATCGGCATCCCGCCACGGATCATGCGCGGGCTGGCGGTAGTGAGCCGCTGCGCCGGATTGGTTGGCCACATCCACGAAGAGCAACAGGATCCGTCGGCCCGCTTCATCTGGGATCTGACGGCCCGGAACATTCCCTACGAGACGAACGATGAATAAGCGCGAGCAAGCGAACAGTTCACGATGCGGCACCACTCGGCGGCGATTCCTGCAGGCGATGGCGGTGGCGGGCGGCACGGTGATGGGCCCGGCTGCGTGGGCGCAGAGCTATCCCGACCGCCCGTTGCGCCTGATCGTGCCCTTCCCGCCATCGGGCTCCACCGACATCGTGGCGCGCACCGTCGCCGAGCGACTCGCTGCCGCATTGGGGCAGAACGTCGTCGTCGACAACCGCCCCGGCGCCACCGGGGCGATCGGGCTCGAGCTGCTGGCACGCGCCGAACCCGACGGCCATACCATCGGACTCGGCACCATTGGCAGCATCGCCATCAATCCGGTGGTCAACCCCAAGCTGCCGTGGGATCCGTTGCGCGACTTTGCGCCGGTCGGGTACATCGGCTCGACCCCGTTTGCGCTGCTCGTCAATCCTTCTATCAAGGCGCAGTCGGTGGCCGACTTCCTCGCCCTGGCGAAGCAGAAGCCCGGCCAGATCACCTACGCTACCGGCGGCAACGGCGGGTCGCAGCACCTCGCCTCCGTGCTCCTTGCCGAGATGGCGGGTGTCAGCATGCTGCACGTACCGTACAAGGGCAGCGGCCCGGCGTTTGTCGATCTGATCGGCGGCCAGGTGGACGCCATGATCGAGCCGGCCGTCTCGGCTGCGCCGCACATCAAGTCCGGGAAGGTGCGCGCCCTGGCGCTGACCGGCTCGAAGCGCTCGGACGCATTCCCCGGGATTCCGCTGGTGTCGGACACCGTGCCAGGGTACGACGTGTCGGCCTGGTTCGCCCTGTTCGCGCCGGCGCGCACGCCCGCCAGCGCCGTCGAGCGCCTCAACCGCGAGCTCGGCGTCATCCTGCGCGATCCGCAAGTCGTCTCCCGGCTGGCGGAGGTGGGTGTCGATGTGGCGCCGGCCAGTGCCGCGCAGCTCGGTTCGTTCCTCGAGAGCGAGATCGGCAAGTGGCGCGATGTCGTGAAGAAGGCCAACATCGCCGGCAACTGAGGAACAAGCATGAAACTCGGACTCGAGAACAAGGTCGCCATCGTGACCGGCTCCGGACGCGGCATCGGCGCAGAGACGGCACGCGCACTCGCGGAAGAAGGCGCGCGGGTTGTGGTGACCGACATCAATCCCGACACCACCGCCGCCACCGTCCGCACCCTGCAGTCGGAAGGCCACCAGGTGCATGGCGTCGTCGCCGACGTCACCCGCGCCGAGGAGGTGGAGCGCCTGATGGCCGAAGCGGTCGAGCGCTTCGGGTCCATCCATGTCCTGGTGAACAACGCGGGCTTCCCCAAGGATGCGTACCTGACCAGGATGCCGGAAAGCGACTGGGATCTCGTGGTCTCCGTGGTGCTCAAGGGCGCCTACCTGTGCAGCAAGGCGGCCCTGCCGCACATGATGAAGCAGCAGTGGGGACGCATCATCAACATCTCGTCGCGCGCCCACCTCGGCAACCCCGGCCAGGCGAACTATTCGGCCGCCAAGGCCGGACTGGTCGGCTTCACCAAGGCGCTTTCGTACGAAGACGGCAAGTTCAACATCACCGTCAACGCCATCGCGCCCGGCTTCATCGACACCGAGCTGATGCGCAGCCTGCCAGCCTACGAAGCAATCAAGGAGAAGTGGCTCAAGGCGACGCCGCTGCCGCGGCTCGGCGTGCCGCGCGACATCGCCGATACGGTGCTGTTCCTGGCTTCCGAGCGAGCCGGCTTCATCACCGGCGAGCTGATCCATGTGACTGGAGGACGCTACTCCAACTGACGGTCAGCTGGCAGCCTCTGCCATCCGCGCGCAGGCCGTGGACAGCAGCTTCGCGTGCCGCTCCATCATCGGCTCCATGCGCTGCAGCGGCCCGGCGACGGCGACCGCATAGTCCTCGCCACCCAGCTGCACCGCACGCGCCACCGCAGCCACGTCGTCGACGCTTTCGCCACGCGTCATGTGCCAGCCGCGCGCTTCGCCGGCAGCAACATCGGCCAGCAGCTTGCGCGGGCTCGAGATCGTGTTCGACGTCACGCGTTCGAGCTCGAGCGACTCGATCATCCGCGTCCGCTCGTCAAGCGGCAGCCGCCCGAGCAGCGCCTTGCCCAGCGCACTCGAATGCAACGACCTCAGGACGCTCGCCTCGGAGCTGAAGCGGATGGTCTTCGGCGACTCGAGCACGTCGACATAGAAGGCCTGCTTGCCCAGGCGCTTGGCCAGCACCACCGTCTCGCCGCTCTTGTCCCGCAGGCCTTCGAGATGCGAGGAAACCTTGCCGAGAATCGGATCGCGCGCGAGCAGGTCGCGCGCCAGGTCGAACAGGACCCGGGTCGGGTAGTAGGCGCGCTGCGTGCCCACCGGGCACAGGTAGCCGCGTGAGATCAGCGTCGCCACCAGCACATGGCAGCTGCTGACCGGCATGCCCATCGCATTGGCCAACTCCGACAGGTTCATTGGCCGGCCGGCAGCGCGAAACGTCTCGAACAGGTCGAGCGTGCGATCGGCTGCCTTGACGCGTTTCCCGGTTGCCATGTCGCGGCCGATTCTACAGAAGCTTGACCGGGAGGATCGAGACCAGGCACAGCCACCCACCTCACCGCCCTTCGACGACGATCCCCTTCTCCTTGATCAGCCGAGCCCACTTCGCATTGTCGTTGCGCACGAAGGCAAGGAACTCCTCCGGCGTGGTGTTGGCCGGTTCTGCGCCCAACTCCTGCAGCCGCTGCTTCATCTCCGGCGTCTGCAGGATGCGGTTGATCTCGCGATTCAACTTGTCGATCACGTCCTTCGGCGTGTCGGCGCGGGCCACCACGCCGAACCAGCCGACCGCCTCGTAGCCCGGCACGCCCGACTTCGAGATGGGCTGTACTTCCGGCAGCAGCGCCATCGGCTCCGGTCCTGTCACGCCCAGCGCGCGTAGCGCGCCCGACTTGACATGCGGCACGACCGCTTGCGGCGGCGCCAGCATCACCTGCACGTGGCCGCCCAGCAGGTCGCTCACCGCCGCACCCACGCCCTTGTACGGAACGTGCAGCATGTCGATGCCCGCCATCGACTTGAAGAGCTCGGTGGCCAGGTGCGATGCGGCGCCTCCGCCGGTCGAACCGTAGGCGATCTTGCCGGGCGATGCCTTGGCGAGCGCGATGAACTCGCCCACGTCGTTCGCCTTGACCTGCGGATGAACCACCATCAGGTAGGAAGGCGAGGCGAACAGCGCGATGGGCATGAAGTCGCCCATATTGCCTTCGTGCAGGGGCCCTGCCGCAATGGCGAGCAGCGTGTAGCCGTCAGCCGGCGCCTGCTTCACCAGGTCCATGCCGATCTGCGCATTGGCACCCGCGCGATTCTCGACCACCACCGGCTGCTTCAGCGACTCGCTCAGGTTCTTGCCGACCAGGCGCGTCAAGGTGTCGGTGCCGCCGCCAGGCGGATAAGGAACCACGATTCGGATCGAACGGTCCGGCCAGGACTGCGCCGAGGACAGGTTCGGCAGGATGGCGACGATGGCGAGAACGAGAGATAGCAGAAGCGACTTCACGATCGACTCCTCAACGATGGTGTAGCGTCGGTTGGCAACGCGTTGCGAGCGAAACGGCACGACAGCGCGGCTGCGACAGGCGTAGCGGCAAATTACAGTGCGGCCGTCGCCTGGAACTCGATGAGCAGGCCCGGGTCGGCCAGGTGGTTGACTTCGACGATCGTGCTGGTCGGCAGCTTGGCGACGAAGAATTCGGTGCGCGCGGCCACGATCTCCTTGAACTGCCGGATATCGGTGGTGTAGACGACGATCGACACGATGTCGTCCAGCGTGCCGCCCGCCGCCTCCAGCACCGTGCGCATGTTGCGGATGCACTGGCGCGTCTGCTCGGCCATGTCGCCCGCACCCACCAGGTTGCCGTCCGCATCGCGCGACAGCTGCCCCGACAGGAAGATCAGCGTCTTCGGGTTGTCGACGCGGATGTAGTGGTGATAGACGGTCTTGCGGACGTTCTTCAATCCCGGAGGATCGCCGCGGGTGATCTCGGTCATGTTGTCTCCTGGTTCATTCTGATCGCGTCGTTACCCCGCGCGGGGGCGACGGGAACACCCGCTATGCGGGCGCGACGATCCGGTTGCTCAGCACCATCGCGGGATTCTCGAAGGCACACTCCACCGTGTCGCCCGGCTTGAGGAACAGGTCTTCCGCATTCGGCTTGCCCACCGCAACACCGCCCGGCGCGCCGGTGGAGAACATGTCGCCCGGCTGCAGCGGCACCAGCCGCGAGAAGTGCGCGAGGATCTTCGGCAGCTTCCAGATCTGGTCATTGGTGTTGACGCGCATGCGCTGCTCGCCGTTGACGCTGCAGGTGACCCAGATGTCGTACGGGTCCGGCACCTCGTCCATCGTGATGATGTAGGGACCCAGCGGCCCGAAGCCCGGCGCATTCTTGGCGGTCCAGAAGCGCGACCCCGACGCCACCTCCCGCTTCTGGGTGTCGCGGCAGGTCAGGTCGTTGAGGATCGTGATGCCCGCCACGTAGTCCATCGCCTCGGCTTCGCCCGACGCCAGAGGCGGCGCGACCCAGCACGAACACCAGCTCCGGCTCGTAGTCCAGCCGCGCCACGCTCGGCGGCCGCACGACATCCTGGCGATGGCCGGTCAGGCAGGAGTTCAGCTTCACGAAGCCCGTGGGTTCCTGCGGCATCTCCTTGATCAGGTCGGTGCGGCGCAGTTCCTCCAGGTGGGTTCGATAGTTCTTGCCGACGCAGAGGAACTTGTCGGCGTCCGGGAACCGGCGGGAGAAAGGTGACGGAGGCGAGGTCGTGGAGCAGGTGGGGGTGCTGCATGTCGGTGCGGGCGGCGAAGCGAGCGGCGATTTCCTTCACCGCCGCAAGCCCAGGCTTGCCGCTCGACAGGAGCGACTTCATCGATGAGGCGTCGATGCCCGAGCCGGGCTGCCGGTCGCTTCGAGCGCGCCCGCCACATCCAGCAGCCGTTCGCCAACGAGGACGCCGACAAGCGGGCGCTTCGAAGCTGCGTCAGCCAGAAAAGTTGCCAGTCTCATGTCTTCCTGCCGAACCTTGGAGATTCCTGTAGATGCCTACTTTACTACGTAACCAAAGGTGGCCTGGGGAGGCAGGAAGCATCTTGCGGAATGCCTCGGCAGGTGAACATCGGCCTCCCCTTTCCTGGGCCTAAGGGTCCGGATAACTTAAACTTCCCGGCTTAGCGTGCTGAACTCCTCCAAAGGCGATGTAG
>CAWJNC010000003.1:0-1161824 GCA_963844195.1 uncultured Pseudomonadota bacterium
GTTCTTATCACGAACGAAGATCGCCGTACCTAGCTCTTCTTCTAGTAGCCGAATTTGCTTGCTAACTCCTGACTGTGACGTGAACAGGGCGGTCGCAGCCTGAGAGACATTCAAGGTCTCAGCAACCTTGCACAGGAACCGCAGTTGTTGTAGCTTCATCCGGGCTATATCGGAAAGTGATAACAGCAAGACTACCAATTCCTATCCAGATCCGACTGATTTGCTTCAATATGATCAGGGTCAGCCCGCCCGAGGGATGTACCCACGGGCTCGTGGCATTCCGCACTTTTGCAGCAGCTTGGCGCCCACTGGAACCACCCTTGAACTAGTAGATCCTGAAGGAAAGAGTCCCAGGCGCCAGGGCGCTGACCAGATTTCATACAGGAGACAAAGAGGAACAGCATGAAGATACCTCGATCAATTTCGGCAACCAGCACCCAGTTCAACGCCTGGGACTTCGGCAGACGATCGCGCCATTTGGCAGTCCAGGCGACGTTGATGCTTGCGGTTACGTCAGGCGGTGCGGTCGCTCAATCCGCAGCCGACAAGCCGTATCCCAGCGAGCCCATCCGGTTCCTTGTGGGCTTTGCGCCTGGCGCCGGCACCGACTCAATCGCTCGTGGGATCAGCGATGGCCTCTCCGAGGTTCTCAAGGTGCCGGTACCAATCGACTACAAGGCCGGCGCGAGCGGCACGATCGCGACTACGCTCGGCGCGAACGCGAAGCCCGACGGATACACCATCACCCTTGGCACGTCGGCCGCGATGTTCACAGCGCCGACCCTGATGGGTAATCTTCCTTATGACCTAGGGAGGGATCTCAGAGCTGTAGGTCTGCTGGGTAACTTCCCAACGTCTACTTCGTCCCCAGTGCCTCGCCCTTCAAAACCATAGGCGATATCGTGGCCGCTGCGAAGCGCAACCCGGGCACAATGACCTACGGTTCAGCTGGCGTGGGTAGCACTCACCATCTCGCATCGCTCCTGCTGGAGCAGCAGGCTGGGATAAAAATGGTTCACGTACCGTACAACGGAACAGGGCCGCTGGTCACTGACCTCAGGAGGGACGATCGACTACGTCGTGGTCCCCACCATCGATGGCACCAATGGTCTCGAACGGATCGGTGCGCGCAATCGCTTCCACCGGTGATGAACGCGCATACAGCTTTCCTGATGTGCCGACTGTTGCTGAACAAGGCTTTCAAGGTTATCGAGTCGTTAATTGGTACGCGCTTGTTGTCCACCAAGACACCCGATGCGGTTGTCGACCGACTCAACGAGGCACTTGAGATCGTGCTCAACCGTAAGGATCTCCAGGAGCGGCTGGCTCAACAAACCGGATTCAGTACGAAGACGGCAAAGCCGGCGGACGCTCAAGCCTTCCTTCTCGAGGAGCGTTCGCGATGGACCGACGTGCTGACCAAGTCGCCAATCGATCGAAAGTGCGTTGAATCTTGCAGGGAACCAAGTTCATGAACAACCGAGTTGCACCCGCGTCATCCCTCCCGATTGTTACCCCGATTGCCTCACGCGACTTCTTCGCGCGTGTTGATGGGGTGGACCTGTCACGTCCGACCGATGAGGCGACACTTGCAGCAATCGTGGCTGCGTTCGACCGCTACGCCATCTTGCACTTCCCCGGGCAGCAACTGACCCAGGAGCAGCAGGTGGCCTTCCCAGCCGCTTCGGCCCGCTTGAAGTGATTAACCTATCGTTGGCGATCGATGGTGGTCCGCGACCGGTGCTTCCCGAGCTGACGCGGGTCTCAAACCTCACGCGGGACGGCTCACGGATTCGGGACGAAGACGACCTGGTTCTCAAGTTCTCCAGAGGCAATCTGCTCTTTCACACCGACAGCTCGTACCAGCATGTTCAGTCCAAGTGCTCGCTGCTCTACGCAATCAAGGTTCCCAGCGAAGGCGGCAATACCGAATACGCGGACCTGCGCGCCGCCTATGATGACTTGCCAACTGAAACTAAGCAGCAGATCGAGGATCTCATCGTAGAGCACTCGGTGTTCACTCCCGGTCAAAAATTGGATTCTCCGATTTCCCGGAGTCGGTAAAGGCGAACATCCCCCGGCGCATCAAGTTATGGTTCGGCTCCTTGAGGGCTCAGGTCGAAAGTCGCTGTATCTCGCATCACACGCCTCCCACGTGGTCGGTTGGCCAAGTGGAGGAAGGAGCGCAGGTTGATCTCGGACATGATTGCTCATGCGACCCAGCCGCGATATGTCCATTCGCATCGTTGGTCACCCGGTGATCTGGTCATGTGGGACAACCGTTGCACGATGCATCGAGGGACGCCGATCGCTAATCGGAACGAGCCGCGGCTGCTGTGCACCGCGCGACCGTCCGCGACATCGGCAACTCCGTTGAACTGGCTAAGCGGCGCGCCGGGGCCTCATCGCTCGATCAGGCCAGCGCATGAGCGTGAACTCTTGCCGGATGACCCCGCTGCGCATGGGAGTCTTGAACTTGCCGGGCTGATAGTGCGAAGACGCCGCTCTCCCCGCATGCGGTCACGAGCAATGAGAGTAAGGTGACGGATACTGTTTTCCTGTCAGCCTGCGCACCAGGTGTAAGAACGGCCATCTGATCCCAGCGGGTAAGGAATCGCCGTTGCCGTCGAGATGAATGGGCCGCTGGTGAGCAGAGACTCTCGCAGGGCTCCAGCAGAGCGACCGCGGGCTGCCACCACTCGGCCACGGAAAGGTCCCTGGAACGTTTCGGTCTACGTTTCTGGAGCGGTCAGGACCGTTGAACCTGCGTCCCTCGGCCCGTGTCAGTGGAGCCCTTGCCTGGTCCGACTTCCGGAGCAGCTGCTTGGTTAGGTGGGCCTGCGTAAGCGTCCGGTTCTTACCGGGTTGACGCTTCCGGTTCTAGGATGCTGGCAACATTCCAGGGCAGCAACTCGTCGATCCGACTGACCTTGGTGTCGGCGATGCGGGTCAGCACGTGGGCCAGGTAAGTCTGCGGGTTCAGGCCGTGCAGCTTCGCGGTGCCGAGCAGGCTGTAGAGGTTGGCCGCACGTTTGCCGCCTTCGTCGTTTCCAGCGAACAGCCAGTTTTTCTTTCCGAGAGCGATGGGCCGGATCGTATTCTCCGCAATGTTGTTGTCGATCTCGAGTGTGCCGTTGTCGATGTAGCGCGTGAGCGCGGCCCATCGGCCCAAGGCGTATTGGATCGCCTTGGTCAGTTCGGCCTTCTTCGAGAGCTGCCCAGTTGCGCCTGCAGCCAGACCTTGAACTCAATCAGGAGCGGCCCGGCCCGCGCCTGGCGCACCTCGCGTCGATCATCCGGTGGCCTGCCGCGGATGTCCGCTTCGATTGCGTAGAGCTTCGCGATTCGTTGCAAGGCTTCATGAGCGATCGGTGACGGGGTGGCGGCGTGGAACTCAAAGAACTTGCGTCGTGCGTGCGCCCAGCAGGCAACTTCAGTGACCTTGCCGCCAGCGTAGAGGGTTTCGTAACCGGCATAGGCATCGGCTTGCAGGAACCCGGTAAAGTTCTTCAGGTGCCCCTGCGGATGTACGCCTTTGCGATCGGGGCTGTAGGCGAACCAGACAGCAGCAGGCTCTGCGTTCGCCGCATTGCGATCGTCACGCACGTAGCTCCAGAGGCGCCCCAGCTTGGTCGTGCCGCGGCCTGGCTGCAGTACCGGCACCGGCGTGTCGTCGGTGTGGATCTTCTGAGCCTTGAGCACATGCGCCTTGATCGCCTCCACCAGCGGGCTGATCAGCGCACTGCTCGCGCCCACCCACTCGGCCAGGGTCGAGCGCGAGATCTCGATACCTTCTCGGGCGAGCATTTCGCTGAGCCGGTAAAGCGGCAAGTGATCGCAGAACTTGCTGATCATCACGTAGCTCAGCAGCCCGGGACCGGCCATTCCCTTGGTGATCGGCCGGCTCGGTGCTGCCGCCTGAACCAGCGTCTCGCAAGCATCACAGGCGTACTTGGGGCGCTCGTGGCGGATCACCTTGAAGCGCTCCGGAACGTACTCCAACATCTCCGCGGTATCGGTGCCGATCAGGCGCAGTGATTGGCCTCCGCAGGACGGGCAGGCGCAGGCGGCAGCATGCGTGACCGTCTCACGCGGCAGGTGCTCCGGCAGCGGCTTGCGCACGGCCGGCGGCTTGATCTTTGGAACTTCCTCGACGAGAACGTCGGCTGTTTCAGCTTGGCCAGCCTCGAGCTCTTCGACGATCAACTCAAGCTGCTCGATCTGCGTGTCCAGCTTCTCGCTCGAAGCGCCGTACCGGGCGCGGTTCAGCATCGCGATCTGCAGTTTCAGCTTGTCGATCAACAGTGCGAGGCTTGAGGCCTCGGCATCCTTCTGCTGCATCCGACTGAGCAGCGCATCGTACTGCTGCTTCGCCTGGAGATCGCGCTCGACGATGATGCGCTTGAGCGCTTCGATGTCGTTGGGCAGCGGCGATGCGGTGGACATGCCGCGCATTCTAGCGACGGCGGTTTCGCCACAACAACCGCAATCGCGCATCAGATCATTCGCGATGCAACCTACGCGGCCTTCGTCGGCGAGAACAGCCGTTTCGGCGCACGCCAGTCGATGCCCTCGAGCAGCATCGCCAACTGAGCCGGCGTCAGATGCACCTTGCCGCTCACTGCGCTGGGCCACACAAACCGATTGCCTTCCAGGCGCTTGGCCAGCAAGCACAAGCCATCACCCGCGTACCAAAGCACCTTCAACAGATCACCCCGTCGACCGCGGAACACGAACACGTGGCCTGAGAACGGGTTCTCCTCGAGCGTCGTCTGCACCAAAGCCGCCAAGCTGTCGAAGCCGCGACGCATGTCAGTCACGCCTGCACAGATCCACACCTGGGTGCCGGCCGGCAACCCAATCATGCCCGCAGCGCCGACACCACTGCGGCGATCTGCTCTGCCGTTGCTCGGGCGTTCATCCGGATCCGCGCACCGTTCACGTCGATCTCGATGGCGGTTGCCTCAAGCGCCATCGACTTCGCTGCTGCAGGACGCTTTGGGATGTCCTGGATCACCACCGGCAGAAGGTCGGCCGTCGCCTTCACTGCACTACTCTTGACTCTCGGCTCGACCAGCCAACGTCGCACCACGTTGGCATTCAGTCCATTGGCCAAGGCTACCGCCGCAATCGAAACACCGGGTCTTCTACATTGCTCCACGATCGCCTGTTTCGCCTCGGGCCGATACTGCCGTCGTCCATCGCGGCGCACGTGATCCACCAGGTCCGCAACTGCCTCCACCTTCGCACGCTCTGAGCTTGCCGTTCCTTCCATCACGTGTCCACCTTCGTTGTACGCGGACACGTATGCTCAGTCCTCACTCAGACCGTTTCAAGAGGTGATCGGCGGACGCTTAGGGGCCTGCGGGTGTAGATGGCTTATCTAAGAGGTGTCCGCTAGACGGTGCAGGGCCGACTGCAGCAGTCCTCGATATAGCACCGTCGGACGGGATAGGGAGCAGCGCTGCTGTACCGTATGACGGTGCTAGTTGGCGCCTCTTTGCACCGGGACGCGGTCTAAGCGATGCGTTTTTCGGCCTGAACTTTTCCTATGCTCCCCTCTCGAAGCCGGCCGCGGCCCCCGGGTCGAAGCCGTGTAGCTTGTCGAGCGCCTGCCAGGTCAAGGCGAACCAGCTAGCCCGCGCGGGCCGGTGACCCTGTACCGTTTGATACAGCAGCCCCGATTCGAGCAGTTCGGCGGGTAGTAGCACCTGCTGCCGGCGGTCGGACCCGATGCCGCGAGTCGACGCTTGGCGCGTCCCAGTTCCCTGACGGGAAGGGGGCTCTCAGGTCGGCCGCTGTAGGACAGGCGTACTTTCGGTGCACCCCATAGGCCAGTCAAACGTCTACCGCATTCTCGGGAGGCGCGGCAATCCGAACCAGGATCGGTCGCCACTCGATTCGAGCAACGGCATCACCGAGTACCTCCGCAATCGGTGGCAAGCGCAATTCGGCACAGTTGCCAATCATGAGCTTGGGGACGACCTAACTCTATGATCGCCGGATCCAAATGCCTTTACCCTCACGATGTTTTCTATTGACAGATCCAGCTACGCGGGTACGGCGGTCCAGGTCAGGGTGTCTCTCAGACCCTGCTCGGAGTAGAAGCCACGAAATCCGCCGGTGGTTGGATCCGGTTCGCCGACATAAGAGCCAGTCGGGTACGCCTGATTGAATTCTGGTCCGTTGTCTTGCATTTGAAGACGCCCGGTCTCATCGAGCGAGCCAGTCAAAACGAGTTTCTTAGTGCTTGGAACAATCGGATCCGGGGGCCACGTTGACTCGCCGGTTATTTTGCCAGCCGCATCGATGGTGAAAGTGAAGTGGTGAGCAAGGGCGCTGTGAGTACCCGCATCGACTTGCCCGGCGAACGAACGACTGTTAGGCGCGGCAGGCGTCGTTGGTGGTGGTAACCGAAGTTGGTGGATCATCATCGCTGCCACCTCCTCCCCCACCACACGCGGTAAGCACCTTGCCAAGTGATACCGCTACGACCGCCTGCAATAGAACCCGTTTGCTGTGCATGAGGAACCTCCTGACTCAGCATGGGCGTTCAAGCACAAGACCGCGTTTGCCCATCCTTGAGAAGGATTTTCAAATCGAGGGTCGGCAGCCGTTTTCCCACGCCCGTGGAAATCTCTGGATGTGCTGGCTGGACCAACCGATCGAGGATACGCCGATCTTCGGCATCATTCGTGCTCATTTTCTGTTGGGGCGCGGAGAGGAGCAAGCTGCCTCGCGGCCCACTGGCCGAGCACCGCTCTGTCGCGTCTTACCCAGAACCCCAATCCCGAGGAAAGCATCTCTCCATGAGAATCCCCACACTTCCTGACGATGCATACCCCACGTCCCGCAAGAAATGCAAGGAAAGAAACCGGACTTGAGTGGATTCGCAACTCTAACGGAGAGGACAACCTGTTATTCGAAGGAACCCGCGGAAATGCCCCCATTGATCGGCGCGGGGAAGCAGATGCGAGCGACAGGAAGGCTTACAGGCCAATGGAGCAAGTGTCGACAGAAGTCGCGCATTGCTGGGCAGCATTACGGGGCGTAGAGTTGCAGGCACGGCCTGCACAGAGGTCGTCAACTGGAGGCTCCGATGAACAGCACAAAGCTTCTCGCAAGTTCCTTGGTGTTCGCTTCCGCAACAGCATTCTCAATCACTGCTTATGCTGATACTGCGAACTCGACACTCGATCGAGCAGCGTCGCATATCCAATCTCGCTGGGAGCATGAGCGGGATCGACATTTCGATACGCGCCGACCAGCCATTGTTGGAATGTGGCTCACCTCTCTTTACGCTGGCCCCTTCAAAGGCCCCGACTCTGTGAGAGGGGATCTGGCCATTCAGCAGTTCTCGTCCGACGGTAATGAGCTGATGAACAGCTCCGGGTTTGATCCTAAAACTGGCGTCCATTGCTACGGGGTGTGGAAGGACCTAGGGAACAATACTTTCAAGATAAGGCACCTTGGCTGGGGCTTCGATGCTAACGGCAAGCACTTAGATACCACCAGATTGAATTTCAACATCACAGTAAGCGAAGATCGCAATACCTACAGCGGTACTTACACGGCCGATCTCATTGATATGAACGGTCAGGTGGTGCCAGGCTCTTTCGCAGAAGGCGATGTGAGAGCGGTACGATTCGAAGTGGACGGAATTGACGTGGCGCCTGTGATCGTGGGGGAAACGCTAGCGGTCAAATCGCTAGCATCCGGCGGCACTTCAAGGCGGAAGATCTGCTGACTGCCCAAGTCAACGAAGGAGATGGCGGAAGCCGAAGTCCGCGTACGGGCATCAGCATTGGTGGCGGAGGTCAAACGCCACGGCCGCTTATATTGTGCAGGCTGCTGATAAGCGGCGACTGAGTGGCGCGGCATTGCGGCCAAGGGAGGGGGTCTTGGCAGCAGCGCCTAGGGCAGACAGTGGGCATCCTGTCGAAGCAGAAATCAGAAGCTTCGGAGGCTCTGAGGGAGGCTGAGAGGAGCAGGCTCCGCCTCTCGACTCGCCCAGGATTGGATGAGGTTTGGGAGATCAGGGTCCAGTTCGATCTGGAACTGGGCAACTTGCAGAGTGCCGTCAAGCTTTTGCACTTGGATGCGGATCTGCGTAGCCGACGATAAGTGTACCGCCCGACACTGCGGCTCCATAGGTGTACGGCCAGCCGGCTCTTCCCAGGGGAAACAACACCATCTGGCCGTACAGTCAGCGGACCCATGATCAGCACCATAAGCCGATCTGGAGGAAATTGACGATCCCCCTCCTAAGGGGATGTATAGTCGCCTCGGTGGCCGGGCCATCCTCACGGCGTCGCCCGCATTTCCTGCGGTTGATAGGCGGTTTGATGGACGAATCGTAGACATGCCTGAAGAGGCGCATGGATGCTAGCGATGCGGCAGACACCCGCCCGCCCGTCTCTCAAGCTTATCCGGCAGTCGTCTCCACTAGACAGCAGCGTCAGACCGCCGGTTTGTCCGCTTGCCCGTCTTGTGTATCGTGGTGTAGATTGGTGCCGCGCGGAGTCCCGATTTGGTCTGTTAATCCGCAGGTCCCTGGTTCGAGTCCAGGTCGGGGAGCCAAGTCAGCGTGTTGATGCAAAGGCCTTCTTCAGAAGGCCTTTGTCGTTTGGGCGGTCTGCAAGGGGTAGGGTTCACCAATCCGTGCCACGGCATCGAACTCGGGAAGAGCGATCAGCGGTTCGTTTTTATCAGTGACGCCGACCGCACCGCCATCTGGGTTCTCTTCGAACTGCGTGCAGCAGCCACCCACGCCCTTGCAATATGTTCTGGCCGATAGGACCTAAAGGCATCAAACAAGCAGTTCCGCGCTGTCGATTATGTCGATCTCAAACTGGCCGAAAGCGCGCGCCAGCCTGACCATCTGCGCGGTGCCGCCGTTGCTGGCGTCGTCCTGGCCGTCCCACAGTGCCAGCAGCGTAACCCGCGACGCACCCCAGGTCTGCGCCAGCTGCATCACCCATCGGTTGCCGCGCTCCCAGGGGTCGATGTTTGAGCGGCCCTGCAACCAGCGCGGCAGCGAGGCTGCGTCGGCCATTTGCAGCAGCGTGGTTTCGTGCGCGCGCACGACCTTGAAGAAGCGCGTGCGCCAGCCGTCGCTGGCGCCGAAGGACAGGCCGGCCACGTCCTCGGCCGGCATCGGCAGGCACAGGCGGCTGTCCAGGCAGAGTTCGACGCAGACCTCGTGCAGCAGGATGTCGGCGCCGGCCGCGGCGCTGGCCAGCACGGTCAGGCGTTCGTCTCCGGGGGCCTGGCGCTGCAGTTTGTCCAGCCGGTCGGCGATCAGCGCGCGCGCCTGGGCCTCGGCGCCAGGGGGAAAACGCGGCGTCGCTTCGACGGCGTCGATGCCATGGCCAGAAAAGACGACCAAGTGTTCGCGGCGTGTCTGCTTGGCCGCAGCGACGTGCACGAAAGCCTGCATCACCGACTGCACGGCTTCGGCACGGTGGCCCATCTGGGCGAACAGCGCGAGCTGACCGCTGGTTGCATCCCAGGCGAAGCTCTTGTGCGGCGGAATGGCATCGCGATAGGCCTGGACGAGCAACGAGTGATCGGCCTGCAGCTCTTCGTCGGGCACGGTCAGGAACAGCAGGTCCGCTTCGGCAATGTCGGCCCACAGGCGGTCAGCCTCGGGCGCTTGTTCGCGGGCCCGCGTGATCGACGCCGCGACGACGTGGCTCAGCGCAGGCAGTTCGCTTTCCAGGTCCTGGCGCGCACGGTCGGCCTGCGTGCGGTTGCCCTTGAACAAGTTGCGCCAGCCCGGCAGAGCCGACAGCAGCAGCAGGATGTGGCCCATCTGCAGCGCGGCCAGGCCGGGATAAAAAGCGTTCAGGTCGATGCCGAAGGCGCGCCTGTACGACTGGTACGAGTCCAGCGCACTCGCGTCCAGGGCCAGCTGACGGGCGGCTGTCGGGTCGGCAGCGCCGGCCAGACGGGCCCGCCACAGCGTCTTCAGGTTGCGGCCTTCGAGGGCCAGCGCTTCGGCACGTTGTGCGGCGCTGCTGCGATCGGTATCGAGCACCCGGCGGATCGCCTGGTTGGAGGCTTCCAGCCGCGATTCGCGACCGCTGTGGCGGTAGTCGCGTTCGTACAGGTTGGCCAGCGCCAGGTTCGCCTCGACGTCGCCTTGCACCGCCTCGCGCAGAGTTTCCCAGGCCTTCAATGCGCCACTCAGGTCCTTCAGGCTCCACAGGGCGCGGGCGACGCGTCGCAGGCCATCCCACTGGTAGCGCTGGCCTCGCAAGTCTTCGGCGATCACCCGGAGCAATGCCTTGTCCGACGCCGCTTCGGCGCGCTCGACTTCTTCGATCAGGTCCAGTGGCACGATCGTCACTTCGGACGGGTCGGCCTCGCGCAGCGTCGGCATCATCAGAAAGATCGGGCTGTCGGTTTCGCGCGTGCTGCGCAGCGCGGCCTGCAGCGTGGCAAGCAGCGCGTCCAGCGCCGAAGCCGGGTCGGCGATGCTGTACTTCAAGTAGCGGTCGGTCGACAGGTCGAACGGGGTCGTGTCGGCCGACGGGTCGCCCTTGATCAGCACGGTGTGCTTCTTGCGCAGCGCGTGGCGCACGCCGAGTTCGTAGAACACGTTGGCGTTGTGCACCGTGATGTCGCAGATGACGATGTCGGCCTGCAGGATCAGCGCGAACATGTCAGCGCGGATGTTGCCGGGGTCGACCACCTCGACCGTCGTGCTGCCGGCCAAGCCGCAGCGCACGAGTGCCGGCGCGATCAGCGCGGCATGCACGTGCTCGAAGTCGATGACCTGCCCGTCCTTGTCCTTCTTCTTGTCGAAGCCCCGGATGACGAAGGCGCGCTCGTTCACGGGTCCTGCCCTGGCGGCGCGGGCGCTGCCGCCGTGTCCAGGTCGTACATGCGATCGAACTTGTCAGCACCGATCGCGTAGGCGTCGCTGCCGTCGTCGTTGTTGGAGACCAGCCAGTCGCCGGCTTCGTAGTGCGTGAGGCCTTCCTTAGTGGCCACGTCGCCGGCCTGCGTCGCCTGCTCGGCCCACACCGGGGTGGTCTTCAGCCAGCGCCCCGGGGCGGTCTGGCGGTAGGTGCCGGCGAACGAACAGGCCGCCACCGTGTAGACGTCGCCGTCGTTGTCGACCAGCCAGTCGCCGGTCTTGGCACGTTGCACGTCGCCCCACTTGCGGTAGCTGAAGCCGTCGCCTTCGAGCGGCAGCAGCAGCTGCACGGCGGTGACGACCTGGTCGGGCTTGCGGTGGTAGCGTTGACGCATCGCAGTCAGATGTCGATCTTGCTGATGTTGTCGACCAGGAAGGGCTGCACCTTGCCCGCCACCGCGTCGCGGATGCTGTCGAGCCGTGCGGCCGTGATGCTGAGCCGCCCTTCACCTTTTTTCACCGTGGCATCGTTCCTCGACACCTTGAAGAACAGCACCTGGGTGATGCTGCGCTTGGCATCGAGCGCCAGGGCCAGCAGCTTGACGCTGATCGCCGACGGGTCCTGCGGGTCGACGTCCACAAAACCGATCTGCAGCTTGGCCCCGCTGGCATGCTGGCTGGCGCGATTGAAGACGGTGATCCAGGGGCTGTTCTTGTCCATCTCCTGCAGGCCCCGCAGCACCGAGACGACCATCGAGGCGCCCGCGGCCGCCGGGCCCAGCATCGCTGTCAGCACCGGCAGGATCGCCTCGTGCACGTCGCCGTCCACGTCGCTGATCTGCTTCTCTTCCATGTCCATCGATTGCACGTTCCAGCCGATGCCCTGGAGCACTTGCACATAGCTTCGATACCAGGCCATCAGGTCGGGCGACGCCGCGGTGGCCTTGCTGGCCGCCAGCTGCCCCAGCAAGAGGCAGTCAGCCACCTGGGCCTTATGCTTTGCGGTGACCTGCGGATTGAATTCGGCCACCTGGGCGCCGACGACGACGGCTTCCTGGCCGTCGCCGAAACTGACTGCCGCCGCCCCGAGGCTTTCGAGTTGCGGCGGCGGCTCGGGCAATTCGAGTCCTTGAACGAACAGGATGGGCTGCTGCATCGCTATGTCGGTCCCAGGCTGGCGTCGGTAATAGGTCTTGGATAGTGCGCCCCTTTCTGGTAAAAGTGAATGGCGACCTACCGCAAAGCTTTCTGACAGGACACCGCCATGCCATCTGATGCCTTCGTCGGTTCCTTGCCCTTTGTCCTGCGCTGGGAAGGCGGGTACGTGAACCATCCCAATGATCCCGGTGGCGCGACCAACAAGGGCGTCACGCAGAAGGTCTACGACGACTGGCGCAGCAAGCAGGGCTTGGGCGCGACTGATGTTCGGGGGCTGACCGACAGCGAGATGCAGGCCATCTACGAAGGCGGCTACTGGTTGCCGCCCAAATGCGATGCCTTGCCCAGCCCGCTCGACCAGGTGCAGTTCGACACGGCCGTCAACATGGGCAACGGCCGCGCGGTCAGGTTCTTGCAGCAGGCCGTCGGTGCCAGCCCCGTCGACGGCCGTTACGGCCCCGGCACGCAAAGCTGCGTGGCAGGCTGCGATACAGGCGAGGCGCTGGTGGCCTATTGCAATGCACGCGAGGCGTTCTACCGCGACCTGGCGGTTCGCAACCCGAAGCTGGGGGTGTTTCTCAAGGGCTGGATGAACCGTTTGAATGCTTTGCGCAAGCACGTCGGCCTGCCGGGCTTCGAAGCCGCCAACGACGAAGTCGACTATGGCGGCGTCGACTACATGGCGCGGGTGCCCGACGAGGAAGCCGGCGACGACAAGTAGTGACAGTGCACGCATCACGTAGCGGCGCCGCAGTCCCGCCTGTGTGACCGCTAGCAGGAGCCGCAGTGACCGACGAGGACATCCAGCGAGCTCGTGCCCAGTCATTGATCGCGGCACTCTCGCTGCGGCCGACTTCGCAGGACCTGCGGGAAGCCCGCGACCTGACCGTCACGCTGCGTAACCTGCGCGCCTTCGATCTGCTGTGTAAGCTGGCCGAAGCCATCTGCCGCAACGACGCGGGTGACGCCCAGACGCGGCGGCTGTACGCGCAGGGGTTGATCGAGACCGGCTGCGCGGTGCCGGCGATCCATATGCTCAATCATCTGGTGGCCACGTTGCCGAAGCAGCACGAAGAAGCAGTCGAAGCCTGGGGCCTCCTCGGCCGGGCCCACAAGCAGATCTTTTTCGACGCGACCGAATCGGGTTCGTCGGCAGCCCGCACCGCCTTGACGGCAGCCGTTGACGCCTACAGCAGGCCCTACAAGGCCGACCCGCAGCGCAACACTTGGCATGGCGTGAACCTGCTGGCCCTGCTCAGCCGGGCGCGTCGAGAAGCCTGGGACGAGGTCGCGCCCAAGGTCGACGTGACCAAACTCGCCGCCCGCCTGGCGGCCACGCTGCACGCGGTTCCGTCCGAACAAAGAGACGAATGGTTCCTGCCGACGCTGGCCGAGGTGTCGCTGGGTCTGGCCCTGGCCAGCGGCGATCTCGGTGTCGTCGAATCGGTCCTGCACGACTACATCGGCAGCCCCGACGTGCACGCATTCCAGGTCTCCAGCACCTTGCGCCAGTTCAGCCAGGTCTGGCAGTTGGATAGTCTGCGCATCGGAACGCCCGGCATTGCACTGGCCGATGCGGCTGCCGTCGAACGTGCGCGCGCCCTGGTCGAGATCCTGCGTGCGCGGCTGCTGCAGTTGCCGGGGGGTACGGTCCACGTGGCGCGTGCGCAGTTGGCTGCGGCAACATTGGCGCCACAGCCGGCACGCGAGGCAGCCGACCAGATGGCCACTCCAGCCGACGACCAGCTCGAAGCCATTTTGGGCGTCGACGGCCCGCGGGTCTTTGCCTGGTGGCGGGCCGGCGTCGAAGCTGCCCGCTCGGTCGCCGTCGTTCGCCAGCGACTGGGCAAACGGCTCGGTTCCGGATTCCTGGTGCGTGGTGTCGACTTCGGCCACGCCCGCACGCCCGACGAGTTGCTGCTGCTGACCAACTTCCATGTCGTCAACACGCACGGCGTGGCGCCGGGCATCCGTCCCGAAGACGCCGAAGTTGTGTTCGAGGCGGACGACCCGGCCAAGTCCTACAGGGTCGAAGCGCTGGTCTGGTCGTCGCCGGTGGATGCGCATGACGCCAGCCTGCTGCGCCTGCAGGCCGTGCCGGCTGGCATCGCCGCCCTGACCATCGGCCATGAGTTGCCCGAGCTGCCGATGCCCGACGTGAAGAAACGGCCACGTGTCTACATCATCGGTTACCCCGGTGGCCGCGAGCTGTCGGTCTCTTTCGAAGACAACGAACTGCTCGACCACGAAGGGCCGCCGGCCGGCAAGCTGCAGTTGCCCGGCGTGTGCCGGGTGCACTACCGCACACCCACCGAAGGCGGCAACTCGGGCAGCCCGGTATTTGACGACAGCGCATGGAAGGTGATCGCGCTGCACCACAAGGGCGGGCGCTTCGGCATGCCGCGGCTCAACGGACTAGCCGGCAACTACGCCGCCAACGAAGGCCTGGCAATGTCGACGCTGGTCGCGACCGCCAGGGCAGTCGCCTGAACGATCGTTAGGCGAGCAGCGCCGCATCAGCGCTGATGCAAGGCAACCAGGAGTGCACATGACCTACCGTGTTATGAGCCGTGATGATCACTTCCGCTTCGACGGCTGCCCAAAGCGCATCTTGGCGCTCGACGGCGGCGGGCTACGCGGGGTGCTGACGCTGGGCATTCTGGCTCGCATCGAAGACATCCTCAGGCAGCGCCACGGCGGCGACCCCGACTTCAGGCTGTGCCACTACTTCGACCTGATCGCCGGCACGTCCACCGGCGCGATCATCGCCGCGGCGCTGGCGCAGGGCTGGGAAGTCAAGAAGATGCACGCCGAATACATGAAGCTAGGTGTCAAGGTGTTCGAGAAAAGCTTCTTCCGCCAGGGCCTGTTCCGCGCAAAGTACGACGAGAGATCGCTGATCACTGAACTGCAGCGTGTCTACGGCGCCGATACGCTGCTCGGGTCCGACCAGCTGCAGACCGGCCTGATGGTGGTGACCAAGCGGCTGAACACCGGCAGCCCATGGCCGATGTCCAACAACCCGCGCGGTCGCTACTTCGACAGCAACAACAAAGGTCGGCTGGGTAACGGCCGTTATCCCTTGTGGCAGGTCGTGCGCGCTTCGACCGCAGCGCCAGGTTTCTTCGACCCCGAATCGATCATCATCGCGACCGAAGAGGGCAAGGCGCCGCTCCAGGGCGACTTCGTCGACGGCGGCGTCAGTCCGTTCAACAACCCGGCGCTGCAGGCACTGATGTACGTCACGATGAACGGCTACAACGTCGGCTGGCAAACCGGTGCCGACAAGCTGCTGCTGGTGTCCCTGGGCACCGGCGCCGCCGACCCAGCGGTGGCCAAGGCGAGTCTGGCCGCAAGCCACGCTATCGGGGCGCTGCTGTCGTTGATGCAGGACTGCGCCAACCTGCAGCAGACGCTGCTGCAGTGGATGTCGTCGAGCACCACGGCCAAGGTCATCGACCGCGAACTGGGCGACCTGCGCCACGACCTGGTCGCCGGGTCGCCGCTGCTGAGCTACCTGCGCTATGACGTCGACCTGCGGCAGGAAGCAGTGCAGGCCCTCGACTCCGCGCTGACCGACGCCGCCAGGATCAAGTCGCTGAGCGAGATGGATGCGCCCGATAACATGGACGCCTTGCACAAGCTCGGTGTGCTCGCCGGCGAGCGCGACGTGCACGACGGTGACTTCCCATCGTTGTTCGATCTGCCTCGCAGCTGAAGCTGGCGCATCCGAGGACGCTTTGAGTGGGCTTGCCTGCGCAAAGAATGAGGTTCAAGCTATCTCGCCTTCTTCCGAAGGAAGGTCGACCATGCCGCTAAACGCAAGCCGCCCGCCCCCGCGGTTGCCCGCGCGATCAGGGCACAGCCTCGGCGGAAGGCCGTGAGGGCCGTGCCCTCGTCGCGATGAATTCGCACGAGCGCTTCCAGCCCTGCTGCGAGGACTTCTGATGGGGCCGACGCGAGGAGCGGAGCAGCAGCCGCAGCAGCGAATGCCGGCCGCGACGGTGCGATCCGCTCCGCCGGCATACGTTGTGCGAAAGCGCAACTTCGCCACTCGACTCTTCGGCTACGACGTCTTCATCTCGTTTGCATTGGGGCCGGCTCCCCGCGGCAGCCTGAGCTATGCATCCGATCTCGCGCGGCGCCTGCGCGAGCGCGATTTCACGGTCTTCTTCAGCGAGGACGAAGCGCCCCCGGGTGAGCAGCTCGACAGCACGCTGCTCAAGGCCTTGCACAACTCGCGCATCCTGGTTGTCGTCGCCAATCGGGGCACACTGCACCAGCCGCGCTGGGTTCGCACGGAAGTCGAAGCTTTCCGACGCCGACATCCCGCCAGGCCGGTGATCCCGATCAGCGTCGACGGCGCCCTGCTTGACCCGGCACTCACCGCCCAGGCGCAGGAGTGGCTGGCCTTCTCGGACAAGATCTGGCTCGACGAATCTGCCGACGCGGCCGAGGCCGGCATCGCCAGCGCAGCAGTCATCGAGCGCCTGGCTACCGCGCCGACCCAGCTTCGATCCAACGTGCGGTGGAGCTGGGTCGTTCGCAGCGCCCTTGCCACGCTTTCGGTTTTGATCGTGGCGCTGACGTTCTTCTGGAAGAGCGCGAAGGACAGCGCCGACCAGGCACGCGCCGAACTGCAGGGCGCAGTGGCGGTGCGTGCCAGCCTGGAGGTGCCTTCCATTCTCAACAGCGATCGATCAGGGGGGCTGGAGCGCAGCCTGCAACAGGTTTTGGCAGCGCACGCTATGGCGCCACAGACGGAAACCTATGGCGCCATGCTGCAGGTTCTGGCCTCCACGCCAAGATTGATGAAAGCGGTGAACACCGGCGGCGGCATCGTGTCGGTGGCGTTCAGCCATGACGGCAGTCGGCTTTTTACGGGTGGCCGTGACGGAACACTTGCCATGTGGCACGCCCCCAGCGCGCAACCGCTGGGCGTGCCGATCGAGGGCCACAAAGGCTGGGTATGGAGCTTGGCGCCCAGCGCCGATGGCACCCGTCTGGTTTCGGGAGGGGGTGACGCCACATTGCGATATTGGGACGCGCGCACCGGACAGCCGATCGGGCCGGCCATCGACAGCCTGCAGGGCCCGGTCAACTGCCTTGCCGTCAGCGCCGACGGCTCGCGGATGGCTTCCGGCGGCAGCGGCAACGGCAACGGTGGCTCGACGATTCAGCGCTGGAATGCACGAAGCGCTCTGCCGCTGGGCGACCCGATGCGCGGACACGACGGCTCGGAATGCACCCTAGCATTCAACCCGGATGGATCCCGCATCGTCTCCGGTGGCACCTCGGGCCGACTGCAGCAGTGGGATGCCAGCAGCGGCAAACCTGTCGGCGCCTCTCTAACAGGCCTCACATCGACTATCCAGTACGCCGCCTACAGCCGCGATGGGCTGCGAATCAAGTCCGCGGACAGCCAAGGCGCTTGGCGCCAGTGGGATGTCGGCACAGGAAAGCCCGCCGGCACTGCTGTGAAAGGGGAGCACGAGGCCTTCAAGCGCGGATTCAGTGCTGACGGAACGCGCCAGATTGTGGCCACTGGGGACGGCCTCTTGCAGTTCCGGGATGCCCAGGATGGGCAGTCGAACAGCCAGGTGCTCGAAGTACACAGGCGGCACGCCGAAGGCTACTTGTATGACGTGGCATTCAGCACCGACTATGAGCGTGCCGTCTCTGGCGGTGAGGATGGCACGCTGGCGTTGTGGAATGCGGCGCGGGGCGTGTCGTTTGGCATGAGCCTTCCCTTGGCGTCCACGCGCAACGCGGTCAACGTGGCGACTTTCAGCAATGACGGCGCTCGAATCGTTGCCGGCGACGACGATGGTGGCTTGTGGCTGTGGGACACGACAAGCCGGCAGCCGTTGGGTCTGCCGTTGCACTCGCCGGACGATGGCGTCGTCATTGCAGCGTTCAGCCCGGACGGTTCGCGCCTGGTTTCCGTCGGCAGGAGCGGCACGCTGCGTTTCTGGGATCCGATCCGCGGCCAGCCGATCGGCGCGCCGCAACAAGAACCGTTGCAAGAAGATCCACTCGTGGTGTTCAGCGCAGACAGCTCGCGACTGCTTTCTCATGGCGCCAACGGCACGCCGCGCCTTTGGGATACCAGGACCGGCATGCCGGTCGGTCCTGCGTTGGCCGGGCAGGTCGGATCTGCCGGTGGCGCGGCATTTGGCCCGGGCGGCGAGTCGGTCCTCTCCGTTGGCCGCGACGGCCTGCTTCGGACCTGGGACGCCAAGAACGGACAGCCGAGTGGCAAGCCGGTTGCGATGGAAGGGATTGCCGAACCTGGCACCAACATCGCCTACAGCCCCGAAGGCTCACGTATCGTTGCGGCGCATGCTGACGGCGCGTTGCGCCTTTGGGATACCCGCAGCCGCCAGCCGATCGGCGTACCTCTGAACACCGGCTCGACTGGGACGGCGGTCGTGACCTTCAGCCCCGACGGCGCGCGACTTCTCACCAAGACCGGAAGCGGCGTCCTCCTGGTTTGGGATGCCTACCAGGGCAAGCTCGTCGGACCGCTGCGGGGGGCACGTTTCGAGCTCGGTGCCGATTTCGCGGCGTTCAGTCCCGCTGGCGACTTCCTCGTGTTAGGCGGACTGGACGGCACGCTGCGTTTGTGGGATGCAAATAGCGGCAAGCAGATCGGCGCGCCATTGGAGGCCCATGAGGCCAGGCACGCTGGTGGCGTCAGCAGCGTTGGCTTCAGCCCCGACGGCTCCCGCATCGTCTCGACGGGCGAGGACGGCACCGTGCGACTGTGGCCTGGCCCGAATACTTGGGCAGGGCTGCTGTGCGAAAAGCTTACGCGCAACATGACTCGGCAGCAATGGAGCGAATGGATTTCTCCGACCATCGAATATCGTCTGCAGTGCGCGGCCTTGCCTGTGCCTGAAACGCGGCCGCGTGCGCGAGACGATTACGAATACTCGAACGGCGGGTAGAACACCTGCAGCGTTAGGCTACCTTCTTTGTGGGGGGATTTAGGCCGCACCGCGCGCCCCTCGACGCCAATATCAAGGCTCCGGTAAACGGTCCCTCCTCTGGAAGCCGGCTGTCGCCTCTCGCTAGCTGCGCATTTCGGCGATCGTGACCGGTCATTTCGGGATCGTGACCGGCGCGTCCGGGATCGTGACCGGGGAAGCCCATTGGGTAGGGTTGCGCGGTTAGCAGTATAGGTTGGCGGGTCAGTTTTCGGGGTCACCGGCCTCCGTTGTGGTCGTCGGTTGGCGGTGCTGTCGGGCGCCCGCTATGCGCATGCCGATCACCGGGCGTGCCGCCGACCGCGCTGCCTCTGCGCATGCGGCGAGAGCAGGCAGCACGATCGCCACCAGCGTTGCTGCGCTCATGCCGAGCATCAGCACGCGTTCACCGCCTCGAGCGGGCCGAGCAGCCGCGCTCGCGGCGACAGACGATGTCGCCGTAGCCGAGCGCGCTGAAGTTCACCGCCGAGTGGTAGACGCGTCGTAGGCGTGCTCGAACCGCCGAGCCAGGATAGTGCCGTTCCAGAGCATGACCTGCACTAGTGTGCGACTAGGATCGCAGCGAGGCGACGTTCGAGCGCCCCACGCCGTGCCGAGGAGCGCTGCACGCAGGGCCAACCAGCCGCATGTGACGCAGCGGGTACTCGCCAAGGCCATCGTCGCCTTCACGATCAGGCCAGCAGCATCGCCGCCTGGCCGATGGTTCATCAGGTCATGGGCTCTCCTCCGAAAGGACATGGACGGCGGACGAACGCCTTCTGCCGCGTACGCCCAGCGCCTCGAGCACCCCGAGTCGCCGAGGCACAGGCGAAGGCCAGTCAGCGCCAGCGCGAGCCGCTGCCTCCCGGACCGGGCGTTGAACTCGCGCCGCTGGCGGCAGCGCGAACGGAAGTGCTGCCGTCCATCTTGGCGCGCGTGAGGTCGGCCCGCGGCAATCGTCCTGCCTCTGTTCGGAATCTGGGTGCTCGAGTGCCTCGTGACTACTTTGCAAGATCGCCTTGGCGGCAGACGCTCGGCGATGAGTTCGTGCAGATCCTGCGTCGGCGGGAGGACATAGCGGCTTGCTTGAGGCCGAAGTCGTTCGATGATGAGGAAGCCGCTACGGGACGTGCTGGCGGGCTTGCGTACATAGGTACCGGTTTCGCGGGCGGCATCATCCGTTTCTGCGGATCCCATCATCCGGTACACCGACCGCCATGGTCGATCAAGCCGATATCGTCACGGCACGGCCTCATGTAGTCATCGCCGAGCCGAGGGGCATCGGCGCTTCTCGTCCCCTTGCTCCTCTGCGGAATGAGAAGGCGATCAGCCTTGTTGACTCAGAAGCGATTCTTTCCGGCGCCCGCATGCGCAAACGTGAACGATTGCTGCTTGCGCGAATGTAGCCTGCAGCCGCCCGAAGGGCGCTGTAGACATCTGGCGTCCGGCGCGAGAAAATCGGCGTCCGCCTCGATCTCGGCGGCGCTGGACCCTGCAACGGAGGTCCGGACCTGAACGATCCTGGCGCTCTCTCGGAGTCGTCAATGAATTCCGCCGGGATGCGTTGAAACTGCCATGAGAGCCTCACGAGCCTTCGCGCCGATCGCAGCCCTCACCCTTGGGCCGTGCACCGTTCACCTTTCCTCTGCACCCACCGCTGCGACAGCGGGAGCAGCGTACGCTGCAGAAGCACGCGCTGCGCCGGCACCTCCGGCTCTCAACCTCGGCGACACCGGGCTGTATCTGGACGGTTCCCCGGACCGGATACATCCGGACAATCTCGAGTTCACACCCCAGTACGCCTTATGGACCGACGGCGCCACCAAACGCCGGTGGCTCAACCTGCCGGCTGGCACCTACATCGATGCGACCCGACCCGACGCGTGGGAGTTTCCACCCGGGACCCGACTGTGGAAAGAGTTCTCCATGGGGGGGCGGCGGATTGAAACCCGCCTGATCGAGCGTCGGGCGGACAAGTCCTGGAGCTACCTCAGCTACGTCTGGAACGACGACGGCACCGAGGCCGTTCTCGCGCCGGCGCGCGGGCTGGCAATGAGCAACGTGGGGGGGCCTGCCGGCCGCTATCTCGTACCCCTCGGGGAGACTGCGTCGTCTGCCACGAAGGGGCAGCAGTACCGGTTCTGGGGTTCAGCGCAGTGCAGCTTTCGCTGGAGCGGAAGCGGGATCCGTCCATCGGAGCCGCAGTCGAAGTGTCGCTGTTGGATCTGAAGGGCCTGGTGGCAAAAGGGCTGCTCCGTAACCTGCCGCCCGCCTGGCTGGTGCAGCCGCCCCAGATCGCAGCACGCTCGCCCGTCGAGCGGGCCGCGCTCGGCTACCTGCATGCCAACTGCGGCCATTGCCACAACCACAACGGCGCGCCGGCAGCGGTGCGGCTCGTGCTGGCCCAGACCGCGGTATCCCCGCAGGAGAGCAGTGACCGGGTACTGGGGTCGACAGTCAACGCTCGAAGCAGCTTCCGTCCCCCGGGTATGTCCGGCGAGGTGCTGGTGATCGCACCGGGCCGGCCGCAAGACAGCGTGCTCCACTGGCGGATGCGCTCGCGCCATCCCCTACGCCAGATGCCGCCCCTGGGCACTCTCGCGCCCGACCCGCAGGGAAACGACTTGATTGCGCGCTGGATATCCACCGATCTTCAACTACCCATGGAGCCCGCGAGATGACCTGCCATCGTCTGACCACATCCACGGCCAAGCCTGCACTCGCTTCTGGCATTGCCATCGTCGTGTTCCTGATCGCCGCGCCGGTCCACGCAGCCGACAACAAGGTCGAGCGCGGCGAATACCTTGTGAACACGAGCGGCTGTCACGACTGCCACACCCCTCTGAAGATGGGCAAGGACGGGCCGGAGCCCGACATGACCCAGATGCTGGCAGGGCACCCGGCCGCGCTGGAGATGCCCCCCGTTCCGCCGCTGCCCGACGGGCCGTGGCAGGTGATCGCATCCGCCACCAATACGGCATGGGCAGGCCCTTGGGGGGTCAGTTTCACGAGAAACCTCACGCCGGACGCCGACACCGGGCTGGGCCAATGGACATTGGACAACTTCGTCCAAACGTTCCGCACCGGTCGGCGTCAGGGACGCGGCAGGGAAATCCTGCCGCCGATGCCAATCCCGGCTTACAAGAACTTCAACGATGCGGACCTCGAAGCGATCTACACGTATCTGCGGTCGCTTCCCCCATCCGCAACAACGTGCCGGAGCCGATAGCTCCTCAGCCAGCCGGTGCCATGGGAAAGAAGTGAGTCTCATCCGGCAGGTAGCGACTATCGTTCCCACTGCTGCACCAGACGACAAGGAGAACATCCTCATGAAGCTCTACTACCACCCCATCTCGACCACCAGCCGCCCCGTCATGCTATTCGCCGCAGAGAACGGCCTCGCGCTGGAGATGCAGGTGGTGGACCTCTTTAAGGGGGAGCATGTGCAGCCGCCCTACTCTAAGCTCAATCCCAACCGGCTGGTGCCGACGCTCGAGGACGGCGACTTCATCCTCACGGAGAATTCCGCGATCCTTAAATACCTTGCAGACAAGATCGACTCGCCCGCCTACCCCAAGGACCTGCAGCGGCGCGCCCGCGTCAACGAGCGCATGGACTGGACCAGCACGCAGCTTTGCAGCGATCTCGTTTATTCGCTCGTCTACCCTCAGATCTTCGACGCGCACAAGCGGCGCAGCGACGAGGCGCAGGCTGCCACGCTTGAGCGCGGCAGGGAGCGGGCACAGGTGTGGCTCAAGGTGCTCGACGAGAACGTGCTCGTCGAACGCAACTCGTACCTGTGCGGCGATGCGATCACCATCGCCGACTACCACGCGTCATCGTATGTCGGACTGGCTGAGGTGATCGGCAGCGACCTGTCGGCCTATCCCAACGTCAAGCAGTGGCTCGGCCGAATGAAGGCACTGAAGACCTGGGCGCAGGTGAACGAGGTGGTCGACAGATTCGCCGAATCCCTCAAGGGCAAGCCCATGGTTACCGTCTGAAGGGACCGCAGCGCACACCGCGCGCGCCCGAATTGGAGGACACGATGATCCGCAAACTGCATCACAACGCCTACCGCTGCCGGGACTCGGAGGAGACCCGGCAGTTCTATGAGGAATTCCTCGGCCTGCCGCTGGTGGGCACGCTGGAGATCAGCGAAAGCAAGACCGGGCGGGCAACGCGCACGCTCCATACCTTCTACCGACTGGACGACGGTTCGCACCTCGCGTTTTTCGAGTCGCTGGACATGCCGTTCGAATTCAAGCGGCAGCACGACTTCGACCTGCACATCGCCCTGGAGGTCGACTTCGACGTACTGCAGCCGATGCTCGCCAAAGGGCGCGAACGGAATATCGAGGTTCGCGGACCGTCCGATCACGGCATGATCGACTCGATCTATTTCCGTGACCCCAACGGCTATGTCATCGAGTTGTGCGCCAAACGCTCAAACCACGACGACCTGATGAATCCGATGCGCAACGGCGCTCGCGAAAAGCTGCAGCGCTGGACGCAAGCGAAGTCGAGCCTGCAAGCCTGAGGCTGCATCCGGGTCGCTGTGGGGCCGTCGCCGGAGTACCTCCGTCGTCAGGTGCAAACCCGTCGCAGCGAATGCGGCAATCAGCGACAACGGGAGTGAATCGGGACGTCAGGCTGGCCGCATTCGAAAGGCGAGCGCTGCCTTGCCGGGACGGCCTTCCCCCGGCGGCGCCGTCATTACAATTGTTCACACATTCGGCCAGTTGGGCGCGTTGCCGGCGCCGCATGACTCGACCCGCTCGCCGCATCTGCCTCATACACTCAGGCATCCGATCCACCCGCCGCCGCGCATTCGGACGACGGGTTCGGGATGAACTGGAAGTTCCAGCAGTACCGGGCATGCATCGACTGCATCATCAGGGGCGGTCAAATGGATACCAAGGTTCGACGCCGGTTTCGTTTCAGCATCAATGCATGGGAGCACATGCGCTGCAGCTTCTGCGAGGGCGGCCTCGAGGAAACGGCCGACGGCGCCTTCTGCGGGACCTGCTCCACAAGCTACCAGTTCGCCCCGAGCGGCGCGCTCGACCTGAGGCTCGCTCGACCCAGGCAGGTCACCTGCGCCTTCGAGGTGGGACGAGCACCGGATACCGGCAGCGTCGACTTCGCCCCGCTGCAGGCCAACGCGGACTCGACGCTGCTGCAGTCGCTGGAAGGCGTTCCATGGCATTTCAGTCGCGAGCTGCTCAGCTATCTACCGCGTGCGACGGCCCCCGAGGCGATCGCACTCGACCTGGGATGCGGCGTAGGGCTGCACCGCAGCGTATGCGAAAAGCTGGGATATGACTGGGTCGGCCTCGACTACACGGAAGCGCAGGCACCTATCCTTGGCGATGCGCATGCCCTTCCCTTCGCCAGCGAGACGTTCGATTTCATCGTCTCCATCGCCGTGCTGGAACATCTCCAGTATCCACCGGTTGCGATGAACGAGGCATGGCGCGTACTCAAGCCGGGTGGAAGCTTCGTCGGAACCGTGGCGTTCCTCGAACCCTTCCACGGCAACAGCTACTACCACCACACGCATCTGGGCACGCTCAATTCCTTGCGCAGCGCGGGCTTCGAGGTCACGCACATCGCCCCCAGCACGACCTGGACGGTACTGGATGCACAGGCCGAAATGGCGCTGTTTCCGAAGATGCCCCGCTGGCTGAGAAAGGCGTTGACCACGCCGATTCAACTGGCTCACCGGCTCTGGTGGTCGGCGGGTCGGCTTCTCGGCAAGACCAACGATTCCGTCAGCGTCGTCTGCCGGACGTCAGGCATGTTTGCCTTCGTCGCCAGGAAGCCTCTGCTCGCGAGCTGAACCGCACGACCGGCCCCGCAGCGAATCACGCCTCGCAGGCGTGTCCGCTGCGACACCCGAGCGAATCCAGCTCAGTCGTCCCGGTCCTTGCCGATCTGATGGGTGCGGGCCGAGCGGGTGCGCAGCCCTGCAGTGCCGCCGCCTACTTGGCCTTGAACATCAGCTTGCGCGCCTGCGCCAGGGAATGGCAGTACTCGGCGATTGCAACCTCGATGTCCTGACCGGTGGTCTCATTGCGCAGTGTCCGGATGTGGCCAACGGTTTCCAGGTCGCCGTTCACGATGTCACCCTCGGACACCGAATGCTCGTCGGTGATCTCGATCACCGTATAGCCCGCCATCAGCGACACAGCCGCCAGATTCCCGTGATTCACTTGCGCGACGATGCCTCGCATACTGCCTCCTGCATGGAACTGCCATCGACGGTATCGCAGGTCGATCAGGGCGGTCGGATGCAACCATGCTGAAATATCATCTACCCCTGGGCAGTCCTGTCTGTTCCCCATTCTCCTGCCCCCGGTCCTCTCTTCTCTTTCCCCAGCAATGGCCATCCAGATGAGCGACGTTTCACCCAGCAATGCACCTGCGACCGGACTCGGCTCCGCTGGCGGCCCTCTCGCCGGTCTTCGCGTGCTCGAACTTGGTCAGCTGATCGCGGGACCGTTCGCCGGCAAGACCCTGTCGGACCTCGGCGCCGACACGATCAAGATCGAGCCGCCGGGAACCGGCGACCCGTTGCGCAAGTGGCGGCTGCTGCACGACGGGACGTCGGTCTGGTGGGAGGTCCAGTCGCGCAACAAGCGCTCCGTAGCGATCGACCTTCGTCGCTCGGAGGGACAGGACATCGTGCGCCGGCTGATCCGCGACACGGACGTGCTCATCGAGAACTTCCGGCCCGGCACGCTGGAAGGCTGGGGTCTGGGATACGACGCGGTCTCGGCGGTCAATCCGGGCCTGGTGATGTTGCGCATCTCCGGCTATGGCCAGACGGGCCCATACAAGGATCGTCCCGGATTCGGCGTGGTCGGCGAAGCCATGGGCGGGCTGCGGCACCTGACCGGCGAACCGGGGCGGGTGACGGTGCGCGTCGGGGTGAGCATCGGCGACACGCTCTCCGCGCTTCACGGCACCATCGGCGTACTGGCGGCACTGCGCGAACGCGACCGCAACGGCGGACACGGGCAGGTGGTCGACGTTGCGCTTTACGAGGCGGTCTTCAACTGCATGGAGAGCCTGCTGCCGGAGTACAGTGCCTTCCGTGCGGTTCGTCATGCCGCCGGCAGTTCGTTGCCCGGCATTGCCCCGAGCAATGCCTATCCGTGCAGCGACGGCTGGGTCCTGATCGCCGGCAATGGCGACAGCATCTTCCAGCGCCTCATGCGCGCCCTCGGCCGGCACGATCTTGCCGCCGACGCCGGCCTGGCCGACAACGCCGGTCGCGCTGCCCGTGTGAGCGAGCTCGACCAGGCGATCGCCGACTGGACTTCCACGCGCACGGTGAAGGAAGCGCTCGAGGTGCTGGACGGCGCGCGGGTGCCGTCCGGGCGCATCTACACCATCGAGGACATCGTGGCCGATCCGCAGTACCGGTCTCGCGACATGCTGCTGCGAACCCGCACCCACAGCGGGCTCGAACTCGACGTGCCGGGCATCGTGCCGAAGCTGGTGCGTACGCCCGGCTCGGTGCGCATGCCGGCGCCTCGGCTGGGCCAGCACACCGACGAGGTGCTGATGCAGGCCGGCTTCAGCCGCGAGCACTGCGACGCGCTGCGGGCCGGCGGCATCATCGAATGAGCCGGCTCGTCACCCCTTCTCGGCTTCGTCCCTCGTGAGCCGCCCCGTCATTCCGCCTTCGCACCGGAATCCTTGACGACCTTCGTCCACTTGCTGATCTCGGCCGCCTGGAAGGCGGCGAGTTCCTGCGGTGTGGAAAGGATCGGATCGAGGCCCAACTGCTGCAGCTTCGCGCCGACCTCCGGCAACGAGAAGATGCGCTTGATCTCGCCATTCCATCTGGCGATGACGTCCTTCGGCGTGCCTGCCGGTGCGAACATCGCGAACCAGGAGGTGGCTTCGAAGCCGGCGAGGCCCTGCTCGGCGACCGTCGGGATGTCGGGCGCCGCAGGCGAGCGCTTCGCGCCGGTCTGGCCGAGTGCGCGCAGCTTGCCTTCCTTGACCATCGGCAGTGCCGACGGCATGTTGTCGAACATCAGTTGAATCTGTCCTCCTACCAGGTCCGGAATGGCGAACTGCCGGCCTTTGTACGGGACGTGCGCCATCTGCACGCCGGTCATCGTCTTGAACAGTTCGCCGGACACGTGGATGGACGTTCCTATGCCAGGCGAGCCGAAGGACAGCTTGTTGGGATTGGCCTTGCCCCAGTCGATGAGGTCCTTCACGCTCTTGACCGGCAGGTCGTTGTTGACGACCAGCAGGTTGGGCGTCGACGCGATCAAGGCTATCGGCTCGAAATCCTTGACCATGTCATAGGGCATCTTCGCGTACAGCGCGCCATTGATCGAGTGGGTGCCGACGGTGCCCATCACCAGGTTGTAGCCGTCGGGCTGCGCCTTGGCGACGATCTCGGCGCCGATGTTGCCGCCGGCGCCAGGCCGGTTGTCCACCACGACCGGCTGGCCGAGGCCGGCGTTGGACGAAATCAGCCGCGCGAGGATGTCCGGCGCTCCGCCGGTGGGAAAGGTCACCACGATCTTGACGGGGCGGTCCGGATAGCTTTGCGCTGAAGCCGTCCCAGGGAACAGAAGCCCGGGGACGCCGACGAGACAGGTCGCGGCGAGGGTCGCACAAATGGTCGACACAGAAGCGGCGGCACGCAGCGCAAGGCGGCGGCCGCGAGAGGGTCGGTGCGTCATGGTCATGGTCTCCTCGTGTTTTCGCCCATGGTACCCGAGCGATGCGTCGAAGGTCATAACAGCTGTGCACCCTGCCCCCGTGGCGATTGCATGCTGCCGGCACTACAGTCGCACCATGAAGGAGACGTTGAAGCGACGTACGATCGGATACCGCTCGAGCATGGGCGAGGTCGTCATCGCGGTGGCTGCGATCGGCTCCGGTCCGCGCATCGTGATGCTGCCGTCAGTCGGCCGCGACGTCGATGACTTCCTCCCCGTGGCGCATCGCCTCGCCGATGCAGGATATCGCGCGCTCATGCCGACGCCGCGCGGCATCGGCGACAGCCGCGGCCCGATGTCCGGCATCGGCCTGGCGGACCTCGCCGAGGATGTCGCCGAAGTCATCCGGCAGGACCCGGGCGGGCGCGAGGGCCGGGCCGAGCCCACGGCCGTGGTCGCCGGTCATGCATTCGGCAACTGGATCGCGCGGATGGCGGCAACCTGTCATCCGGATCTGGTCAGGGGCGTCGTCCTCCTCGCAGCGGCGCATCGTGATTTTCCTGCGCGGTTGCGCGACGCGATCGACCGCATCATGGACACGACGCGCCCGGCCGCCGACCGGATCGCAGACCTGCAGGAAGCCTTCTTCGCGCCCGGGCACGAGGCGCACGGCTGGCTCGAAGGGTGGCATCCGCAGGTTGCCCTCGCGCAGCGCCAGGCGGCGCGCGCGACGGCCGCGGCAGCCTGGTGGCCCGCGGGCGGGGTACCCCTGCTGGACCTGCAAGCCGGCCATGACCCGTTCGCGCCGCGCAGCGGCGCAAACCACCTGCGCGACGAGCTTGGCGCGCGCGTCAGCATCGAGGTGATCGAAGATGCGGGCCATGCCCTGCTGCCGGAACAACCCGTTCGAGTCGCCGACGCGATCGCCAGGTTCATGGTCCGGCTCGACACCCACTGAACCACTCGATTCACTCGATTCTTCGACTACCCGATTTCCGACTATCTGATTATCCGTACGACGCGCCCGACGCGCATGGAGACACGTCCGTGACAGCACACCGCAGCATCCGCAGCATCCTCGCCGCCCCCGCGGCCTTCTCGATCCTTCTGCTCCTGGCCGGGGCAGCCCCGGCGCCTGCCGCGGCTGCGGCAGACTTTCCCCAGCGGCCGCTGAAGCTGGTCGTGCCCTTCACCGCCGGCGGCGCCGCCGATGTCATGGCGCGCGGCATGGCGCAGCGCCTGGGCGAGGAACTCGGTCAGCAGGTCATCGTCGACAACCGCGGCGGCGGCGGCGGAATCATGGCGAGCGAACTCGTCAAGAGCGCGCCCGCCGACGGCTACACGCTGCTCTTCGGCACGATGGGCACGCACGCGATCAACCCGGCGCTGCACGCCAAGCTGCCCTACGACCCGGTGAAGGATTTCTCGCCGATCAGCCTGACTCACGTCAACCCGCGCGTACTGATCGTCGGATCGCACCTGCCGGCGAAGAGCGTCGCGGAGCTGGTCGCGCTGGCCAAGTCGAAGCCCCAGGCGCTCACCTACGGCTCCGCGGGCGTCGGCAGCTCAGGTCATCTTTCCGGCGTTCTCTTCGGCAGCATGACCGGCACCGAATTGCTGCACGTGCCCTATCGCGGCAGTGCTCCGCTGATGACCGACGTGCTTGCAGGGCGCATCGACATGACGTTCGATTCTTTCACCGTGTACGAGGAGCACATCAAGTCGGGGCGCGTGCGCGCGCTCGGGGTGACGTCGAAGGATCGCGTCGGTGCGCTGCCCGATGTGCCCACCATCGCCGAGCAGGGACTCGCCGGCTACGACGTCTCGAACTGGCTCGGCGTGCTTGCGCCGGCAGGCACCCCGCCGTCCGTGATCAAGACCATCCATGAGGCGCTGGGGCGCGCGATGGCCACGCCGGCGCTGCGCAAGCAGCTGGTTGCGCTCGGCATCGAGCCGGCCTTCGGTTCGCCGGAGGCTTTCGCCGCCCTGCTCAAGGACGACCTGCCTCGCTGGCAGGAAATCGTCGACAAATCCGGCGCCAAGGCGCAATAGCCCTCACGTGCCGGCGGCTTCCCTCGCCTTCGCGGCAGCGGCCCGCTTGCCGAGTTCGATCTTCGCGATGGCGCTGCGATGGACCTCGTCGGGACCGTCGACGATGCGCACCGTGCGCTGGTGTGCATACGCCTCGGCCAGCCAGAAGTCCGCGCAGAGGCCGGCTGCGCCGTAAGCCTGGATTGCCCAGTCGACGATCTTGCAGGACATGTTCGGCGCGACCACCTTGATCATCGCGATCTCTGCGCGAGCCGCCTTGTTGCCGGCGACGTCCATCATGCGTGCGGCGTTGAAAGTCAGCAGACGAGCCTGGTCGATCATGCAGCGCGAGTCGGCAATGCGCTCGTGCCACACCGACTGGGTTGCCAGCGCGCTGCCGAACGCGGTGCGCGATTGCAGCCGGTCGCACATCATCTCGAGTGCGCGTTCGGCCGCGCCGATCGAGCGCATGCAATGGTGGATGCGGCCGGGGCCCAGGCGTCCCTGCGCAATCTCGAAGCCGCGGCCTTCACCGAGCAGCAGGTTCTCCACCGGCACCCGGACGTCCTCCAGCAGCACCTCCATGTGTCCATGCGGGGCGTCGTCGTAGCCTAGCACCGTCAGCGGCCGCACTACGGTCACGCCCGGCGTGTCGCGGGGCACGAGGACCATCGACTGCTGCGCATGGCGCGGCGCCTGCGGATCAGTCTTGCCCATGACGATGAAGATCTTGCAGCTCGGATGCCCGACCCCGGTCGAGAACCACTTGCGGCCGTTGATGACGTACTGGTCGCCTTCGCGGCGGATGCTGCACTGGATGTTGGTGGCGTCCGAT
This sequence comes from uncultured Pseudomonadota bacterium, assembly GCA_963844195.1. Classification (GTDB taxonomy): domain Bacteria; phylum Pseudomonadota; class Gammaproteobacteria; order Burkholderiales; family Burkholderiaceae_E; genus Lautropia. The sequence goes on from CAWJNC010000003.1 coordinate 30,550, forward strand.
GAAGCCACCGCCGGCTCGGTCATCAGGAACGCCGAGCGGATCTCGCCGCGCAGCAGCGGCTCGAGCCACCGGTCCTTCTGCGCCTCGGTGCCGTAGCGCTCGATGGTTTCCATGTTGCCGGTGTCGGGCGCAGAGCAGTTGAACACCTCGGCCGACCAGGTGACGCGCCCCATGATCTCGCAAAGCGGCGCATAGTCGAGGTTGGAGAGGCCATTGGGCTCGCGTTCTGAATGCGGCAGGAACAGGTTCCAGAGGCCGGCTTTGCGGGCGACCGGCTTGAGTTCCTCGACCAGCGCACTCGGCTGCCACGGATTGCCGGCGGAGCGCTTCTCGTGCAGTTCCTCCTCGTAGCGGACTTCGTTCGGGTAGATGTGGCGGTCGAAGAAGACCTTCAGCTGGTCCAGCAGTTCGACCGACCTGGAATTTCTTTCCCAAAGCATGCGCGTCTCCAGATTTGGTTCAGCCCAAAGTCTACGCGCCCGGCTGCTTGGGCAGGACAACTGCCGTGGCGCAGATCAGTCGTTGACGGCGAGCCGTTCGGTTCCACCCATGTAGCCGCGCAGCACCTCCGGCACCTTCACCGACCCGTCGGGCTGCTGGTGGTTCTCGAGGACCGCGACCAGCGCGCGTCCCACCGCCAAACCCGAGCCATTGAGCGTATGCACGTGTTCCGGCTTGCCCTGCCCGGCACGAAATCGCGCCTGCATGCGTCGCGCCTGGAAAGCCTCGCAGTTCGACACCGATGAGATCTCCCGATACGCCTTCTGCCCCGGCAGCCACACCTCGAGGTCGAAGGTCCGGGCCGCCGAGAAACCCATGTCGCCGCTGCAAAGCGCAAGCACGCGGTACGGCAACTGCAACGCCTGCAAGATCGCCTCGGCATGCCCGACCATCTCGTCGAGCGCCGCGTACGAGCGCTCCGGCGTGGTCACCTGCACCATCTCGACCTTGTCGAACTGGTGCTGGCGGATCATGCCCCGGGTGTCCTTGCCGTAGGCGCCGGCCTCGGACCTGAAGCATGGCGTGTGAGCGGTGAGCCGGATGGGGAGCGACTCGACCGGCAGGATCTCGTCGCGCACCAGGTTCGTGAGGGAAACCTCGCTGGTCGGGATCAGGTAGAGGTCGCCGCCCACGTGCGGATCTGCGCCCGGGCCGGCGCCGCCGCGCTGCACCTTGAACAGGTCGTCCTCGAATTTCGGCAGCTGGCCGGTCCCGCGAAGGCTTGCAGGGCCGACCAGGTATGGCGTGTAGCACTCCTGGTAGCCATGCCGGCTCGTATGGGTATCGAGCATGAACTGCGCGAGCGCGCGATGGAGCCGCGCGATGCCGCCCTTCAGGACCACGAAGCGCGCGCCGGACAGCTTTGCCGCCGCCGCGAAATCCATGCCGAGGCCGGCACCGAGTTCGACATGGTCCTTCATCGGGAACGATGGCTCGGCCGGGGCTCCCCAGCGCCGGACCTCTACGTTGTCGGCCTCGGATGTCCCGACCGGCACCGATTCATGCGGCAGGTTGGGCAGCGACAGTAGCAGGTCCTCGAGTTCGCTCTGGATGACGGCGAGCTCGCTCGATGCCTGCTGCTGCGACTCGTTGACAGCGGCGACTTCCGTCAGCAGGTGATCCGCATTCTCCTTGCGCGCCTTAGCCTGGCCGATCTGCTTCGACAGCGAGTTGCGCCGCGCCTGCAGTTCCTCGGCGCGGCTTTGCACCGCCTTGCGCCGGGACTCCAGCTGCTCGAAGGCCTGCAAGTCGAACGTGAAGCCGCGGCACTGCAGGCGACGGGCGACCTCGGCGGCCTCGCGCCGCAATAGCTGGATGTCGATCATGTCGGCATGATAAACGGTCGCCGATCCGGCATCTCCCGGGTGCCGCGGACCGGAAAACTATAATGCCCCTGCGCGGTGCGGGCGAATTTCCGGGGATCTTCGCCGGTACCGCGTCCCCGATCCGCTTCCCGGAGATCCATCTCGATGCCTGCTCGTCGCACCTTCCTTGCCCGCGTTGGCGGCCTTCTCCTGGTTTGTGGTTCGGCCCTGCTGACCGGCTGCGCGACCCGGCACGGTTCAGGACGACGGCCGCGTGCCGATTGTCTTCGTCCACGGCAACGGCGACAGCGGGGCGCTCTGGCAGACGACGGTCTGGCGCTTCGAGTCCAACGGCTGGCCGACCGGGAAGCTCCATGCGATCGACCTGCCGTTTCCCCTGGCACGGGACGAGGACCCGCGCGAACAGCCGGGCCGGACCTCGACCGCCGAGCACATGGCCTACCTGAAGGCGGAGGTCGACGCGGTGATCCAGCGCACCGGCGCCGAGAAAGTCATCCTGGTCGGCAATTCGCGCGGCGGCAATGCCATCCGCAACTACATCCAGAATGGCGGCGGCGAGACGAAGGTCAGCCACGCCATTCTTGCCGGCACGCCGAACCACGGCATCTGGGCGGTCAGAGGCATGCGCGAGAGCAGCGAATTCTCCGGGACCGGCCCGTTTCTCACCAGCCTGAACGCGCCGAAGAATACCCGCGGCGACGAAGTCGCGCCCGCCGGTCAGATGGCTGACCATCCGGTCCGACAACAACGACAAGTACGCGCAGCCCGATGGCCTCTGGATCGGCTCCCGTGGCACGCCCACCAATGTCACCTACGCGGGCCCGGAACTGCGCGGTGCGAGCAACGTCATCCTCGACGGCGTCGATCACCGGGAGACGGCCTGCTCGCCTGCCGCGTTCGACGCGATGTATCGCTTCATCACTTCGCGAAGCGCCGAAGACCGTCGATATCGTGCCGGACGAGAAGCTGATCCTCAACGGCACCGTCTTCGGCCTGGGGTTGAAGCCTGGCGATCCGGAATCCGGCAATTTCGTCAACAACCTGCCGCTGCCCGGTGCTCGAATCCAGGTCTTCGCAGTCGACCCGGACACCGCGGAACGCCTCGGCGAGGCCGTGCATGACGTCACCGTCGGCAGAGATGGCCGCTGGGGCCCCTTCGACGCCGCGCGCGGCGTGGCCTATGAGTTCGTCGTGAGCGCAGCCGGATATCCCGTCAATCACATCTACCGCAGCCCGTTCCCGCGGTCGAGCTACCTGATCCATCTGCAGGCGCAGCGGCGGGTGGCGGTCGACGACGATGCCCGAGCGATCGTGACGATGACCCGCCCGCGCGGCTACTTCGACGTGCGTCGCGACAAGATGAGCTTCGGCGGCATGTCGCCGCCGCCGGGACTGCCGCCGACCGGCGCCGGCATTTCAGTGTCGAAGCTGAAGGCGACGACCGACGACGTGCAGACCGTAGTCGCGGAATTCAACGGCGAGCGCGTCGTCGGAAGGACGTGGCCGGCGGCACAGAACCACATCGTGTTCCTCGAACTCACCCGGTGAGCACCGGCGGGGCGCGACCATCGACGGCTTGCACAGGTAGCGGTTCAATTCTCTCCTGCCTCTTCGTCGAGCTGGCGCAAATGAGCCAGCTTCTCTGCAATCCTGGATTCCAGCCCCCTCGGCACCGGCCGGTACCAGCCGGGTTGCGGCATGCCATCCGGCAGGTACGTCTCCCCCGCCGCGTATCCCTCGGGCTCGTCATGGGCATAGCGATACGCCTTGCCGTGCCCCAGTTCCTTCATCAGTTTGGTCGGTGCATTGCGCAGATGCACCGGCACTTCGCGGGACTTGTCGTTCCTGATGAAGGCCTCGCCTGGTTGTAGGCCACGTATCCGGCATTGCTCTTCGGTGCGATAGCGAGATAGATCACCGCCTGGGCCAGCGCCAGTTCTCCTTCGGGCGATCCCAGCCGCTCATAAGTGGCTGCAGCATCGTTGGCGATCTGCATGGCGCGCGGGTCCGCCAGTCCGATATCTTCCCAGGCCATGCGGACGATGCGACGCGACAAGTACTTGGCATCGGCCCCGCCATCCAGCATGCGGCACAGCCAGTAGAGCGAAGCATCGGGATTGGAGCCGCGCACCGACTTGTGCAGCGCGGAGATCTGGTCGTAGAAGTTGTCTCCGCCCTTGTCGAAGCGGCGCGCATTGAGCGTCAACGCCTCCTGCAGGAATGCCGAATCGACTGTTTCGACGCTCGCCGCACGTGCCGCCGTGTCCGCCTGCTCGAGCAGGTTGAGCAGCCGCCTGGCATCGCCGTCAGCGTAGCCGACCAGCGTGTTCACCGCCGCCTCGTCGAGCCGCAGGTGCGTCAGCACCCTCTCCTGCGCGCGCTGCACCAGGACGCGCAGCTCGTCGTCGCCGAGCGCCTGCAGCACGTACACCTGGGCCCGCGACAGCAGGGCCGAATTCACCTCGAAGGAAGGGTTCTCCGTGGTTGCGCCGATGAAGGTCACCAGCCCCGATTCAACGAACGGCAACAGCGCATCCTGCTGGCTCTTGTTGAAGCGGTGGATCTCGTCGATGAACAGGATCGTCCTGCGCCCGGCGGCAAGGTTGTGTTCCGCCTGCTGCATCGACGGCGCGAATATCCTTGACGCCGGACAGCACCGCCGACAGCGCAATGAAATCGTAGCCGAAGGCGCTCGCGGTAAGACGCGCCAGCGTCGTCTTGCCCACGCCCGGCGGCCCCCAGAGGATCATCGAATGCGGCTTGCCGCTCTCGAAGGCGAGGCGCAGCGGTTTGCCGGCGCCGATGCAGGTGGGACTGGCCGATCACCTCGTCGAGCGTTGCCGGGCGCAGCGCCTCGGCCAGCGGCGCCGTCGGCAGGATGGTGAAAAGATCGGCCATCGAGCGGCGCCGGCGCGCGCCTGCTAGCGGATCACGTCGACGCCCGGCGGCGGCGTGAAGCTGAAGCTCGCCGTCCGGCACGGCGGCGTTGCGGCTGATGCGCGTGAACGTGAAACGGTTGACCTGCCCGAAGGCATCCTGCACCTCCATCTGCGCAGGCAGGCCGTCACGCATGCCGACCCGGATCCGGTCGAAGCCGCTGTCGGCGACCTTGGGCAGGGCCTCGACCCACTGCAGGCTGTCCTTCTCGCCCTCGTCCTTCAGCGTGAAGGCGCTGTCGAGCTCGGCGCCGCCGAACAGCACTGCCGCGGGCGTCGCGCTGATGACGTCGCCCGCCTCGCGCACGGTCACCTGCTTCAGGTCCTTGTCGTAGAAGATAGAGCTTGCTGCCGTCGGTCACGATCAGCTGCTGGTAGGGCGACTGGATCTCCCAGCGAAACCGTCCCGGGCCGTGCGAAGGCGAATTCGCCCTTGGCAGCCGCACGCCGGCTGGCCGGCCGCTTGATCAGCTGCTGGCTGAATTCGCCGCGCGCCGACTTCGTGCTGCTCGAAAACGACTTCAACTGCTCGATCGCGCCGGCTGCGAAGGCCGGCGCGGCCGCGGTCGAACCGAGGAAGCAGGCGATCCCCAGTGCACAGGAAAAGACCGCTGCGAAGGCGGAAGATCGCATGGGAGAGAGAACAGGAGAGAGGGCAGCAAGAGAGAGCGGAACAGGGAGCGGAACAGGGAGCAGAAGCGAGAGCAGCCGAGAGGCGGCCGGAGGGGAAATGGCGGTGGAGCGCCTGGGATGCGTTGGTCATGGTTTCCGTCTGCAGCAAGATGGCGGCCTGCGGCGCCGCATCCGGAAGATTAACGCGTTTGCCGCGGGCGGGACCTATTCGTCCTTGCCGGCGCCCGCGGGTACCAGGATCTCGCGGTTGCCGTTGCCGCCCATCGCGGACACGAGCCCCGATTTCTCCATCTGCTCGAGCAGGCGTGCCGCCCGGTTGTAGCCGATGCGCAGATGCCGCTGCACCAGCGAGATCGAGGCACGCCGGTGCTGCAGCACCACCGCCACCGCCTGGTCGTACATCGCGTCCGACTCGCCGTCCATGCCCGCCTCGGACAGGGTCTGTCGACAGGCCGCCGAAGCCCACCGCGCTGCCCGGATCCGCTTCCTCCGGCACGCCGCCTTCCAGCAGCCCTTCGATGTACTGCGGCTCGCCGCCGCGGTCCTTCCAGTTGGCGACCACCTTGTGGACTTCGTCGTCGGCCACGTAGGCGCCATGGATCCGCTGCGGCAGGTTGTTGCCGGACTGCATGTAGAGCATGTCGCCCTGCCCCAGCAGCGCCTCGGCGCCCATCTGGTCGAGGATGGTGCGCGAATCGATCTTGGACGACACCTGGAACGAGATCCGCGTCGGGATGTTGGCCTTGATGAGGCCGGTGATCACGTCCACCGATGGCCGCTGCGTCGCGAGGATCAGGTGGATGCCGGCCGCCCGCGCCTTCTGCGCGAGGCGGGCGATCAGCTCCTCGATCTTCTTGCCGACCACCATCATCAGGTCGGCCAGCTCGTCGATCACCACCACGATGGTCGGCAGGTGCTGCAACGGCTCCGGCGCATCCGGCGTCAGCGAGAACGGATTCGGGATCAGTTCCTCGCGCTTCTCCGCCTCGGCGATCTTCGCGTTGTAGCCCGACAGGTTGCGCACACCCATCTTGCTCATCAGCCGGTAGCGCCGCTCCATCTCGCCGACACACCAGTTGAGCGCGTGTCCGGCCTGGCGCATGTCGGTGACGACCGGCGCAAGCAGGTGCGGAATGCCTTCGTAGACGCTCATCTCGAGCATCTTCGGGTCGATCAGGATCAGCCGCACCTGCGACGGATCCGACTTGTAGAGCAGCGAGATCAGCATCGCGTTGATGCCGACCGACTTGCCGGAGCCGGTCGTGCCGGCAACCAGCAGGTGCGGCATCCGCGCCAGGTCGGCGACCACCGGATGCCCGGCGATGTCCTTGCCGAGGGCCATCGTGACCGCCGAGCTGCTGCTGGCGTAGACCTGCGAGCCGATGATCTCGGACAGGCGCACCGCCTGGCGGCGCGGATTGGGCAGCTCGAGGCCCATCAGATTCTTGCCGGGAATGGTCTCGACCACGCGCAGCGATACCACCGACAACGCCCGCGCCAGGTCCTTGGCGAGGTTGACGATCTGGCTGCCCTTGACGCCGGTAGCCGGCTCGATCTCGTAGCGGGTGATGACCGGCCCGGGATAGGCGGCGACCACGGCGGCCGAGACGCCGAAGTCCGACAGCTTCTTCTCGATCAGCCGCGAGGTGTACTCGAGCGTCTCTTCCGATACCGTCTCGATCGTCTCGGGCGGCAGGTCCAGCAGCGACAACGGCGGCAATTCCGAATCCGCCGGCAGGTCGGAGAACAGCGGCACCTGGCGCTCGCGCTGGGCCCGCTCCGACTTCTCCACCCTGGCCGGACGCTGGATGCGCAACGGCTCGGGGTCGACGTCGATGATCTGGCGAAGGACCTCGACCGACTGCTCCCGGTTGGTGGCCGCCAGCTCTCCGAGGCGCCGGTCCTCGCGGGCGCTGATCAGGCCCCTGATCCGGGCGACCGAATCCTCGATCGTCGCACCGATGCGCTCGAAGACGGTCAGCCATGAGACCCCGCTCGCGAGGCTGAAGCCGATCGCGATCATCAGCAGGAGCGCGAGCGTGCCGCCCACCGCCCCGAGCTGCTCATGCACCGGCTGCGCCACCAGCGTGCCGAACAGGCCGCCGGGCGCAAGCGGCAAGGTCGCCTCGACCGTGTAGAGGCGCGCAGCCTCGATGCCGGTGCAGCCGATCAGCATGACGACGAAGCCGACCCAGCGCTCCCAGGCAAAGCGCGAAAGCTCCGGCGACGGTTCTTCCGAGGGATCGCGGTGCAGGGCGCGATAGCCGGAGACCACCCTCATCATCAGGAACAGCGAAAAGAGGTAAGCGGACAAGCCGAACAGGTAGAGCATGAAGTCTGCGATCCACGCGCCGACCCTGCCGCCGAGGTTGCCGGTCTGCCGTGCGAGGACGGCATGCGACCAGCCCGGATCGCGCGGATCGTAGCTGACCAGCACCAGGAAGATGAACAGGGCGAGGAAGCAGAGACTGATCCAGCGGGCTTCCCGCAACAGCCTGATCGCACGATCGGAAAGTCCGGCACTGCGCCCCATCCAGCCCTGGGGAACAGTCACCGCGCTGGTGTGGCGCGCCATTGCTGCCTGCTCCTGCTCAGCTCAGGTAGTTGCTGAGCTTCTCGCGCAGCATCAGCTTGCCCTCGGGCATCGGCACGATGTAACCCTCGACCTCGAGGCCCTTCATCACGCGCGACACCATCTCGCGCGAGGCGCCGATCATCTTGGCGATCTCCTGGCGGGGCAGCTTGTTGCGCACCACCCGATCGCTGCCGACCTGCTCCGAGAAATCCAGCAGCACGCGCGCGACGCGGCCGTAGACGTCGAGCAATGCCAGGGTCTCGATCTTCTTGTCGGCCTCGCGAAGCCGCTTGACGAGTCCCTTCATGATCCGCATGCAGATCTCCGGGCTCGACAACAGGATTGCCTTGAAGCTCTCCTTGTTGATCGACATGAAGTCGCAGGATTCGATGGTGATGACGCTCGCGGAACGCGGCGCATCGTCGATGAGGCTCATCTCGCCGAAACATTCACCGGGGCCGAGCACGGCGAGGATGACCTCCTTGCCTTCGGTGTCCGAACGCTGCACCTTGGCGCGCCCGGACAGCAACACGTAGAGCGACTGCGAAGGCTCGCCTTCGGCTACGATGGTGCGGCCCTTCGGAAAGCTGCGCCTGACGCTGCCGGCCGCAAGACGCTCGATCTGTGAATCCGTCAGGCCGGAGAAGAGGGCAACGCGCTTGAGGAAAGCCTTGTTTTCGTCTTGTGCCATACCAACCTCGGATAAAGGAATCCTTATAATTTTGCCCTAGTTAGATGCAGATCTTGGCCAGTGGCGGAGCAAGCTCCGATAAACGGCTGATTTGTTGAGCTTTTTGCCACGCAGGTAATGCAATGTCAAGTCCTCCGTCACGTCCAGTTGCTGATCCTCGGTTCCGGTCCTGCCGGATACACCGCCGCCGTCTACGCGGCCCGCGCCAACCTCAAGCCGGTGCTCATCACCGGCATCGCGCAGGGCGGCCAGCTGATGACGACCACCGACGTCGACAATTGGCCCGCCGACGCCAATGGAGTCCAGGGTCCGGAACTGATGGAGCGGTTCCTGGCGCATGCAGTGCGGTTCAGCACCGAGATCGTCTCGGATCACATCCACACCGCCGACCTCAAGCAGCGGCCTTTCCTGCTGAAGGGCGACGCCGGCGACTACACCTGTGATGCGCTGATCATCGCCACCGGCGCTTCCGCGCGATACCTTGGGCTGCCGTCCGAGGAGGCGTTCATGGGCAAGGGCGTGTCGGCCTGTGCCACCTGCGACGGCTTCTTCTATCGCAAGCAGGAGGTAGCCGTCATCGGCGGTGGAAACACTGCGGTCGAGGAAGCGCTCTACCTCACCAATATCGCCAGCAAGGTGACCGTGGTCCATCGGCGCGACAGGTTCCGCGCCGAGCCGATCCTGGTGGACAAGCTCCTGGAGAAGGTTGCCGCGGGGAAAGTGGAGATCCTCTGGCATCACGAACTCGAGGAAGTCCGGGGCGACGATCGCGGCGTCACCGGTATCACGGTGCGCAACAACCTCAGCGGCAAGGACGACCGCATCGAACTCACCGGCGTCTTCATAGCCATCGGCCACACGCCCAACACCTCCCTGTTCGAAGGCCAGCTCGACATGCACGGGGGCTACATCATCACCCGCAGCGGCCTGTCTGGACAGGCGACCGAGACCAGCATACCGGGGGTGTTCGCGGCCGGCGACGTGCAGGATCACGTCTACCGGCAGGCCATTACCAGCGCCGGCACCGGCTGCATGGCGGCGCTCGACGCGCAGCGTTACCTGGAAACGCTCGGGGCCTAGGCTGGCGGCGGGTGCACGGAGCATCATTGCATGGCCCGGAAGCGGCGGCACGAGACACGGCAGGAGCCGGTTCGGTCGGGGCAGTCCGCCGGGGCCGGCGCCGATCCCGGTAGGCCGCGCACGGTTGCCGCGCAAGGGACCGTCACGCTGGGCGACCTGGCCGGGCTGGCCGGCCTGAAGCAGCAGCTCAAGGCCGAAGCCGAGCGACGCGAAGCACAGGCGCGGGCAGCGCGAGAGCGCCAGCTGGAGCTCGAGCGCGAGGCGCGGGTTTTCCGACAGGCGGTCGCCGATGTCGCCCCGCTCGCGCCCAACGGCCGGGTCGTCCGGGCGCCGGCGGAGTTGCCACCGATCGCGCGCCAGCACCAGATCGACGAGCGCGAGGCGCTGGCCCAGTCGCTGTCGGACGAGATCGACATCGAGCGCCTGCTGGAGACCGACGAGCGCCTGTCGTTCTGCCGTCCCGGCGTCGGGTCCGAATCGCTGCGCAAGCTCCGTCGGGGCCACTGGGTCACGCAGGCTCAGCTCGACCTGCACGGCCTGCGCACCGACGAGGCCCGCGAGGCGGTCGCCGCGTTTGTCGGCCAATGTGCTCGCGACGGCCTGCGCTGCGTGCGAATCATCCACGGCAAGGGCCTTGGCTCGCTCAATCGGCAGCCGGTGCTGAAGGACAAGACGCTGCGCTGGCTGACTCAGCGCCAGGAGGTCATCGCCTTCTGCCAGGCGCCGCCGTTCGCCGGCGGCGGCGGCGCGCTGCTGGTGCTGCTCAAGGGGACGGGATCCTAACGGCGCCGACAGCCGATTGACTTCTGCGCGCGCGGGTCGGATCATGCCCTCGCCAGGGGCCTCGCAGGGGCCATACAGGAGATTTCGATGACGGACAGCCGCCACCTCTCTGGTTCCCTGCCTTTCGTCCCCATGTCTTCTCGGCCAATTCCCCCGGCATGCCGTACCTGACCTGGGTCGCGAGCAAGTTCCTCAACATGGGGTTCTCGCTCTCGCAGGTCATCGAGATGACCACGTCGAAGCCGGCTGCCGTCATCGGGCGCATCCCGAAGCTCGGCACGTTGCAAGTCGGCGCGCCCGGCGACATCAGCCTGCTCGAGAAAGTGGAGGGGCCGGTGGAGTTCGTCGACACCCGCAACAACCGGCGCCAGGGCAAGGTCCACCTCCGACCGGCCGGCACGGTGATCGGCGGCATTGCGCTCGGCCGTCCCTATTCGGCACCGTTCAGCGTGCGCTGACGGTTCTCATCCTCCGAGCAGCCGCCTGCCCACTGCGCCCAGGTTCTTGTAGCGCACCATCGCGTCGCTCATCGACCGCAGCGAAGCCTGCAGCAGCGCAAGCCTGCCCGGTTGCGACAGCACCTCTTCGAGCGGCCGGACCTGCACCCTGATCAGGAAAAGGCCGTAGCCCTCGCCGAGCGGCATCGTCGTCTGGCGCTCGAGCCTGAAATGCAGCGGCGCGTCCGCCATGTCCGGCGGATGGGCCGGTGGCTGCAGAGGCGGCCAGGCCCGCCAGCGTGGATCGGCGGTCACCGTCCAGACCCAGCGCACGAAAGGTCCCTTCGATACCAGCGCGGTTGCCAGGCGCGCCGCCGCCGCCTGCAGCTGCGCGTTGTCCGCGACCGGGGCGTGCAGCCCCAAGAGATCCTGGCCGACCTTGGTCGCCGGGTCCCAGGCGCTGGGAAAGGCGACCTGCAGCAGCGCCGCCCGAACCGCTTCGTCGGCGCCCTGCTCCATCAGCACCAGGTCTTCCTGCACGCTCAGCGCCAGTGCGCCGAGCAGTCGCAACGCGCCGCCTTCGACCTCTTGGTCTTCTGGCTGCAGGGCGCGGAGGGCGGCAACCGAATCGTCGCGCGCGGCCTCCACGCGCACCCGGGTGTCCATGATGCTCGCCTGGTAGCCGGCGGCACCGAAGCGCAACCTGCCGCCTTCACGGGCGATGCCGAGCCGGCGACCGGCGGCGCTTGCGGCAAGCCGGTCGACGGCCCGCGTGATGGCCGCGATGCGCGCACGGGTGGCGCGCTCGTCGCCGCGGCTTCCGACGGCAACGTTGCGGTCTTCACCGCTGGCGTGCACCGCGAGTTTCGCGGCGAGCATCGGCGACCATTCGCGATCGACGCGCAGCCAATCGTCCGCCGGCAGGAGCTTGAGCAGGTCGGGCCGGACCTGGAACGGTGCTTCGACCGGAAAGGCGTCGAAGGGTGCTCCCCAATCACCGCTGTCGACGGCAGGCCAGGCACTCAACGGGCGGGTTCGCTCGTGATGCCGTAGCCGGCAATGGTGACGCCACCGCCGGCCAGGGCCCGCGACCGGCGGAGATCGGATTCGAATCCCATTGGGAGTCCTCCACGTCTTGAAGATGACGGCCAGGCCGGTCGAGGGCGCCATCGATGGCAAACTATGCCGAAATAGCCCGCAAGGTTCAAGGCATGGAAATCACCGCCGACCAGGTCATGCAGCACGTTCCGGAGCTTGCCCTGGCCGGCGCGCTGGCATGGGGCGCCGGCCTGCGGCTCTACCTGGTGGTGTTCCTCTTCGGCTTCGCCTCGTTGCTGGGCTATTGGGAACTGCCGGAGCATCTCTCGTTGCTCGCGCATCCGCTCGTGCTGTTCGCATCCGGCTTCATGACGGTAGTGGAGCTGTTCGCGGACAAGCTGCCCTACCTCGACACCATCTGGGATGCCATCCACACCTTCATCCGCATCCCTGCGGGCGCTGCGCTGGCGGCCTCCGTATTCGGCGACTCGGGCGCGGCCGTCACGCTCGCCGCCGCCCTGCTCGGTGGCACGCTCACCGCAACCACGCACTTCTCGAAGGCCAGCACCCGCGCAGCTGTGAACACCTCGCCTGAGCCCTTCAGCAATGCGGCGGTATCGTTCACCGAGGATGTGCTGGTCGCCGGCGGCAGCTGGCTCGCCATGGCCCAGCCCGGAATCTTCCTGGCGCTGCTCGCGGTATTCGTGGTGGCGGCGCTGCTGATGCTGCGCTGGATCATCCGCGGCGCGCAACGCCTGCTGCGCCGGCAGGACAATCCCGCCGACGACGGCGTCGGCTGATGATGGACTGATCTTCAGATCGCCGATTCGTCGGTCTCGCCGGTGCGGATGCGGATCACCTGCTCGACGTTGGTGACGAAGATCTTGCCGTCGCCGATGCGGCCGGTCTTGGCAGCCTTCACGATTGCGTCGATGGCGCCTTCTGCCGATGAATCGGACACCACCACTTCGATCTTGACCTTCGGCAGGAAGTCGACGACGTATTCGGCGCCGCGGTAGAGCTCGGTGTGGCCCTTCTGTCGACCGAAGCCCTTGACCTCGGTCACGGTCAGGCCGGTGATGCCTACGCCCGCCAGCGCCTCGCGGACTTCATCGAGCTTGAACGGCTTGATCACCGCCGTGATTGACTTCATGTGCTTCTCCGTTGAGGTGCCATCCACCTAAGATAACCGATCGCGACCCGCCGATCGGGCCGCTGCCTCACTCGCGGAATCGCGACGTGATGGGATAGCGCCAGTCGCGGCCGAAAGCCCGATCGGTCACCCGCACGCCAACCGGCGCCTGCCGCCGCTTGTACTCGCTGATCCTGATCAGCCGCACCACCTGGCGAACCGCGTCCGCCGGCAGGCCCGCCGCTACCATCTGCTCGACCGACATGTTCCGCTCCATGTACATCTGGACGATCTCGTCGAGGATCTCGTAGGGTGGCAGCGAATCCTGGTCGGTCTGGTCCGCTCGCAGTTCGGCGCTCGGCGCCCGGGTGATGATGCGCTCCGGGATCACCGGCGCCACCTTGTTGCGGTACTCCGAAAGCTTGTAGACCAGCGTCTTGGCGATGTCCTTGATCACCGCGAAGCCGCCGGCCATGTCGCCGTACAGGGTGCAGTAGCCGACGGCCATCTCCGACTTGTTGCCGGTGGTGAGGACGATGGCGCCGGTCTTGTTGGACAGGGCCATCAGCAGGGTGCCGCGGATGCGTGCCTGTATGTTCTCTTCCGTGGTGTCCTGCGGAAGACCGCGGAACTCGTCGGCGAGCGTGCCGTGAAACGCCCGGAAGCATTCGCCGATGGGCCACACGTCGTAGCGAACGCCGAGGCCCTGGGCCATGCTGCGGGCATCGTCGAGCGAAATCGCGGCCGTGTATGCCGACGGCATCATCACCGCCCTCACGCGGTCCGCGCCCAGCGCGTCGACGGCCAGCGCCAGGGTCAGCGCCGAATCGATCCCGCCCGACAGTCCCAGGACGACGGATGGAAAGCCGTTCTTGACGACATAGTCCTTCACCCCGAGCCTGAGCGCCTCGTAGACCTGCGGCAGGAACTCGAGGTCCGGCTCGATGCGGCCGCTGACCCGCAGGCCATCCGGGCCCTCGTCGACGTCCACCAGGAGCAGGTCCTCGTCGAATTCCAGCGCCTGCGCGGCGAGCGTGCCGTCGCGCTGCAGGGCAAAGGTCTGCCCGTCGAAGACAAGTTCGTCCTGGCCGCCGACGAGGTTGCAGGCCACCAACGGCATTCCAGCCGCACAGACGTTGTCGCGCGCCACGTCGAAGCGCGTGGCTCGCTTGTTGAGGTGATAGGGTGACGCGTTCAGCGACAGGAGCACCTGCGCCCCGGCCGCGCTCGCCATTGCCGGCACCCGCGGCAGCCAGAAGTCCTCGCAGATGGCGATACCGAAGCGCACCCCGCCAACCTCGAACACCAGCGGCTCGGCGCCCGGCGTGAAGTACCGGATCTCGTCGAAGACCGAGTAGTTCGGCAGTTCCTGCTTGAGATATTCGCCCACCCGGACACCTGCCTTGAGCACGGCAGCGGCATTGTGGCATCGCCTGCCTCGACAGACGGGGTAGCCGACGACCAGGTGAAGGTCCGGATAGCCTGACGATATCATGGCCACTCTTTGCAACGCCTCCTCGGCCTTTGCATAGAATGCATCACGAAACAGCAAATCTTCCGGCGGGTAGCCCGACAGGGACAGCTCCGGCGTCAGCAGTATCTGCGCCCCCGCCGCCACCGCGTCACGCGCAGCCTGCTCGATGCGATCGACGTTACCGCTGAAATCGCCAACCGTCTGATTGAGTTGGCCGCACGCAATTCTTACCGGCATGATGAAATCCAGGTCGAGGACTGGCGACGTTGATGCGGCGCATTATCGCATGCAGGTCTGCGACGGCCTCGAGGGCGTGCGGGCTGAAGACTGGCTCCGACTGCAGCCTTCGGGGGGCAATCCGTTCGCCGACTTCCGTTTCCTGAGGGCACTTGCCGAAAGCGGCAGCGTCGGCGAAGGCACCGGCTGGATACCTCGTTTCGTGCTGCTGGAACGCGGCGACGAACTGGTCGGCGCGGCGCCGCTGTTCGAGAAGCACCACTCCTACGGCGAGTACGTCTTCGACTGGGCCTGGGCGGATGCCTATCGCCGCAACGGTCTCGACTACTACCCCAAGGGGCTGGTGGCGGTGCCGTTCACGCCGGTGCCGGGGCCGCGGCTGCTTGCCGTCGACGCCGAAGCCCGCGCCGCGCTCGCCGGCGGCCTGGTCACCGCCGCACAGCGGCTGGAGTGGTCGTCGGTGCACGTGCTCTTTCCCGACGAGGCAGACTCGACGGCGCTCGCCTCGCAGTCGCTGCTCGAGCGCAAGGGCGTGCAGTTTCACTGGCAGAACCCGGGCTACAGCGGCTTCGACGACTTCCTCGGCCACCTCACCCAACCGAAGCGCAAGAAGGTGCTCGCCGAGCGGCGCAAAGTGCGCGATGCAGGGATCGGCATCCAGGTGCTTGCGGGCAACGAGATCACCGAAGGCGACTGGGACTTCTTCTATCGCTGTTACGCGATGACCTACGCGCTGCACCACTCGACGCCCTACCTCGAGCGGTCCTTCTTCAGCCTCGTCGGGCAGTCCATGCCCGAGCACTTGGTGATGTTCATCGCGCGCCGTGGCGCGCGCGGCAAGCGGGTCGCGGCGAGCCTGCTCTTTCACGACGAGCAGGCGATCTACGGACGTTACTGGGGCGCGCTGGAATACATCCCCTGCCTGCATTTCGAAGCCAGCTACTATTCGCCGATGGACTGGGCGATCGGCCGCGGCCTGGCACGCTTCGAAGGCGGGGCACAGGGCGAGCACAAGATGGCGCGCGGCTTCCTGCCGGTGCAGACGAACTCGTTCCACTGGCTCGCGCACCCCGCGTTCAACGATGCGATCGCCCGCTACCTGGAGCGGGAGTCGGGAGGCATCGACGAATACCTGGATGAATTGCGCGAGCGCAATCCGCTGCGCGGGTCCGGCTAGGGAGCTGTCCTAGTGCATCGAGCTGCCCTAGTACATCGGCTTGGGCGTGGTCTCGTCGTAGCGCTCGATGCCGGCGATGATCTCGCTGATCGCATCCTCCGGGCCGCCCCATCCGATCACCTTGACCCACTTGCCGGGCTCGAGATCCTTGTAGTGCTCGAAGAAGTGCTGGATCTGCGCGAGGCGTTCGGGCGCCAGGTCGGTTGCCTTGCGCCAGTGCTTGTAGATCGGCAGCACCTTGTCGATGGGCACCGCCAGCAGCTTCGCGTCGCCGCCGGCCTCGTCGTCCATCTTGAGCACGCCGAGCGCGCGGCAGCGGATGACCGCGCCGACCGTCACCGGATGCGGCGTCACCACCAGCACGTCAACCGGGTCGCCGTCATCGGCGATGGTCCGGGGGATGTAGCCGTAGTTGCATGGGTAGTGCATGGCCGTGACCATGAAGCGGTCGACGAACAATGCACCCGTTTCCTTGTCGACCTCGTACTTGATAGGGTCAGCGTTCATCGGTATCTCGATGATGACGTTGAACTCCTCCGGGAGGTTCGGACCGGGTCCGACCCGATCTAGATTCATGCAATCATTATAGTGATTGGCTCCGGATACCGAGCGGCCGCGAGCGAATCGCGTCCGTCGGCCCGACGAGCAGCAGCGAAAAACGAAAGGAGCATCGCGATGGCCTTTGCAGCACGCCAGCACCAGCATTTCATCGATAACCGCGCCGTTGCCGCCGGCACCGGCGGCACGATCGAGGTCGTCGACCCCTCCAGCGGGCTCGGTCTCGGATCCCTGGCGCGGGGCACCGCCGCCGACATCGACCGGGCAGTCGCCGCTGCCCGGGCGGCCTTCGAGAAGACCTGGGGCACGACGCCCGCGGTGACACGGGGCCGGATCCTGCAGCAGTGGTCACGGCTCGTCGTCCGACCATGCGGAGGAGCTTGCGCTGCTCGAATGCGTGGACACGGGCAAGCCGATGCGCCAGGCGCGCGGCGACGCCACCGCCCTCGCCCGCTACTTCGAATTCTATGCCGGAGCCGCCGACAAGCTGCATGGCCAGACCCTGCCCTACCTCGATGGCTACACGGTCCTGACCATTCGCGAGCCGCACGGCGTGACCGGCCACATCGTGCCGTGGAACTATCCGATGCAGATCTTCGGGCGCTCGGTGGGCGCCGCCATCGCGACCGGCAACGCCTGCGTCGTCAAGCCGGCCGAGGATGCCTGCCTGTCGCTGTTGCGGGTGGCCGAGCTCGGCGCCGAGGCGGGACTGCCGCCGGGTGTCCTGAACATCGTGACCGGCCTGGGTACCGAGGCGGGCGCTGCCCTGGCGGCGCATCCGGGAATCGACCACATCTCCTTCACCGGCTCGACGGCGACCGGCACCGTCGTCGCGCAGGCCGCGGCAGCCCATCACTGTCCGGTCACGCTCGAGCTCGGCGGCAAGTCGCCGCAGCTGGTCTTCGCCGATGCCGACCTCGATGCGGCGATTCCGGTGCTGGTCAACGCGATCATCCAGAACGGCGGCCAGACCTGCTCCGCCGGCAGCCGCGTGCTGGTCGAGCGCAGCATCGCGGACGAAGTGACCCGGCGCCTCGCCGACCGGTTCTCGAAGCTGGTCGCCGGCCCCGGTGAGAAGGACCTGGATCTCGGACCGCTCATTTCGGCGCGGCAGCAGCAGCGCGTCGCACGGCTGCTCGAAGAGGCGCGCTCGACCGGGGTGAAGGTCGCCGCCGAAGGCGCAATCGCCAAGGACGCGCCGGCGGGCGGTTTCTACCAGAAGCCGCTGCTGATCGCGGACCTGCCGGCGGACCACAAGCTGGTGCGCGAGGAGGTCTTCGGCCCCGTCCTGGTGATCCAGACCTTCGACGACGAGGCGCAGGCGCTGCGGCTCGCCAACGGCACGGCCTACGGGCTGGTCGCGGGAATCTGGACGCGCGACGGCGCGCGCCAGCTGCGCCTGGCCAGGAAGCTGCAGAGCGGCCAGGTCTTCATCAACAACTACGGCGCCGGCGGCGGCGTCGAGCTGCCATTCGGCGGCGTGAAGCACAGCGGCTATGGCCGGGAAAAAGGCTTCGAGGCGCTATACGGCTTCACCGCCCTCAAGACGGTGGCGATCCACCACGGCTGAGCGCGCCGCCGCTTCTGCAGCGACGGGCCATCGACGAGCCCCATCGACGAACCACATCGACAAGGAAAGAGGATGCGACTCAAGGACAAGGTAGCAGTGGTGACCGGCGCCGGCTCGGGCTTCGGCGCGGGCATCGCGGAGCGGTTTGCGGCCGAGGGCGCGGCCGTCATCGTCAACGACGTCAACGGCGAGAACGGCGAGCGGATTGCCAAGGCGATCCGCGACGATGGTGGCAAGGCGGCCTACGTGCACGCCGACGTATCCAGGGACGCCGACACCGGCGCCATGCTTGCCGCCGCGCTGAAGAACTTCGGCAAGGTCGACATCGTGGTCAACAACGCGGGTGTCTCGCATCGCAATCAGCCGATGCTCGACGTCACCGAGGCGGATTTCGACCGGGTCTTCGCGATCAACGTGAAGAGCGTCTACTGGAGCGCGAAGCACTTCGTGCCGTACTTCAGGAAGCAGGGCGGCGGCAACTTCATCAATATCGCTTCGACCGCCGGCGTGCGGCCGCGTCCGGGACTGGTCTGGTACAACGGCAGCAAAGGCGCACTGATCGTCATCTCGAAAACGATGGCGGTCGAACTCGCTCCGGACAAGATCCGCGTCAATGCGATCAACCCGGTAGCCGGCGAGACGCCGCTGCTCGCCACGTTCATGGGCCAGGACACGCCTCAGATGCGCGAGAAGTTCGTCTCGACCATTCCGCTCGGACGGCTTTCGCAGCCGCGCGACATCGCCAATGCCGCGCTATTCCTTGCGTCCGACGAGGCCGACTTCATCACCGGCGCCTGCCTCGAGGTCGACGGCGGGCGCTGCGTCTGACGGCGGCGCCGGCGCAAGGTCGCTTGCACCGGCAGGCGGCGTACGATCCTGCATGTCCTGGCGATCCGGCCGCGCGATCGCCGGCACGGCGCCGACGTCGCCGGCGGTAGCCGCGTTGGCCTCGTCCGCATCGTTGCCGTAGGCGGTCGCCATGCCGGCCGCTGCGGCCCCGGCCGCGCCCGCCGCTGCTGCGCCCACGCTGGACAGGGTTGCCGGCGACGCCGCGGCGGACGGCAAGCCGCCGCCCTCGATGCTCCCGACGCCTTCCCCCGTGGCGGCCGCGACCGAACCGGCCGCAGGCCTTGCACCGGGCAAGGTTGGGCGCTCACCCAGCGCCAGGCGTGCCGCCAGCTGGAACTGCATCGCCGCATCCTTCGGACGACCGATCGATTCGTACAACTGCGCCAGGGCAACCCTGGCCGCCACCGTGTCGCCGGCCGCCAGGGAACCCAGCAGGTAGGCTTCTGCCTTGCCCCACAGCTTCTCCGACGCGCACACCCTGCCGAGCATCTCGAGAAGCTTCGGCCGGTCGCCGTGCCGGGTGCGCCAGCGCTCCAGCTGCTCCAGGCGCTGGCGAGGCGGCAACGCCGCCATCACGCCGTAGGCTTCCACCGTTGCTTCGTCATAGCCTGCGTCGAGCACCGCGAGCGCGATCTTGCGGGCATCATCGGGCGCGCCAGCCCGCGCGAGAGCAGCTACCGTGGGGGCGGCCAGTTCGGGCGCCCTGCGCTCCTCCGAGCGCAGCGACTTCCAGAGTTCGCGGATCGACCGGGAATCGCCTTCACGGGGCGCGAGAAGATTGCGATAGGCCGTCAGGCGAAGTGCCGCGGCGTCGACTGCCGACATGCGCCCGCGCTTGCTCAGCTGCCTGACGGTATCGAGCACGCGGTCCCAGCGGCCCGCCTGCTGGTAGGCGCCGAGCGCCGTCTCGAGTGCGATCGGCTGCTGCGCGCCCCCCGGGGTCATCCGGTCGACCGCATCGAGCGCGAGCGCCGGCTGCTGGTCGTCGAGGGCGAATTCGGCCTGCACCATCAAGGCGGCAGCACTGTCGCGATTCACCTTCGATGCCTGGCGCAGCCAGTCGTCGCGGCGCTCCGGCGCGCCCAGGCGATGGGCCGAGCGCGCTGCAACCAGCGAGGCGGCGGTCACGGCATCGTCGCCGCTGCTGGTGGCAACCGCGGTCGCGGCGAGTCTTTCGGCGCGGTCGTACCGCCCCTCGAAGAGAGCCAGCACGGCCGCCTGCAGCGCGCGGCTGGAGCGCTGCTGGCGGCGACGCTCGCGGTAGTCGCGGATACGCTGAGGCATCGCCAGGGTCTTGCCGATGGCAAGGAGCACCACGTGGAGCACGAAGAATGCCAACGTCGTCAGCACCAGCGCCATGTTGCTCGACAGCTCGATGCGGTACGGCGGCCACAGGATGGCGATGTTGCCGTGATTGGACCGCAGCACCAGGGCCAGCAGCACCGCGCCGGCAAACGCCAGGAACAGCCAGATCGCGCCGCGCAGCATTACGAGCGCTTCTCGCTGGCAGCGCGAGCGGCCTTGACCGCGGCGAGCGACTCGGACAGCGACGGCAGGTTCTGCGCCAGCGGCTGAGCCTGCAGGCTCTGCAAGGTCGAGATTGCCGTCTTCACGTCGTGATGCTCGATGTCGAACAGCCGCTGCATCGATTCGACGGCGCGCGACAAATCCTGTCGGAACAGCTCCTCATGGCGGTTCAGCAGGTTCAGGCGTGCGTTGAACAGCAGCAGCTTGAGGTTCTCCCGGGCCATCTGCTTCTGCTCGGGTGACAGCAGCAGGCTGTCGGGCCGGTCGATGCGACGGATCGTGACGAGGCTGCGGAACTCCTCGCGCACCGCGTCGAGGCTCTTTGCGCCCCCGTCGACGACGCGGTCGTACAGCCGCTGAAGCGCCGATCGCTCGACGGCCGGGGCGGCCGGAGCCGCCGTACCCGGCTGCGTGCCGGCGGCGGACGCCGGCTGGTCGGCGGCCTGCGGCGGCGCGCCGGACGGCGTATCGGCTGGTGAGGCGGGCGAGGCGGGCGAGGCGGATGATGCAGCAGGCGCGGCCGGCGGATCAGCCGCAGGAGCCGCGGAAGGTGCAGGAGCCGCGGAAGGTGCAGGAGCCGCAGGAGCCGCAGAAGGTGTGGCATCAGGCGCGGGACGCGCGGCAGCCGGCGGGGGAGCAGCCGGTGCGGCCGACGCTTCGCTCGCATCGGCCAGCAACGGCAGCCGCTGGACCTGGTTGATGATCTGGTCGAGCCTTGCTGCGGACCGGATGATGTCGACTTCCGGCAGCGCCTTCAGCTTCTCGATGTCCTGCAGGATCACGCGGCGGGCGCCGATCGCCTGCGACTGCTCGCTGTCCCCGAGCCGGCGCTGGGCATTCTCGAGCGCGAGCAGCGCCGCCTGCACGTTGCCGGTGAGCTCGAGGTGCTGGTTGGCCATCATCACCGACTGCTCGACCTCTGCAAGCGCCGAATCGCCCCGCGACTTCGCCATCTCGTCGTACAGGGTCGCCAGCTGTTCCTGCTGCGTCGCCGATTCGGCGATCTTCGACTCGAGTGTCGAACTGCGGGCAAGCAACTGGCTCTGCGAATCGCGCAGGGTCTTGATCTGCTCCTCAAGCCGGCTCGCGCGAGCCTCGGCCTCCTGCACGCGGCGCGCATTCTCGCGCTCGGTGGCGAGAAAGCGCTGCTGGGCGAGCCACCAGCCCCCGCCGGCCAGCAGGAGGACCAGCAGCAGGAGCGCCAGCGGCCACCAGCCGCCGCTGCGCCGTGCGCCACCATTGCCGGTGGTCGCGGCGGGCGGCAGCGGTGAAGGCGGATCGGCCATGGGGGGCGGCGGGCTGGCGAAAGGCTGCCGGCCGCTGGAACCGGGGGAGGACGGCGTGGCCGACGGCGACGATGCCGAAGAAGCGGATCCGACGGACGACGACGCAGGCGACGAGGTCGGCGATGAGGGCGGCGACGAAGCAGGCAGGGGCGCCGCGGACGAAGCAGCAGGCTGCGGCGAAGCGGACGGCGAAGTAGACGACCAGGCAGGCGACGAAGAAGGCGCAGGCGTCGCTACGGGCGTTGGGGCCGCAGCCGCCGGCGTCGATCCCGACGTCTCGCCGATCACCTTGGCTTCGCTGACCTTGTCGTCATCCCTTCCGGTCCCCGGACTTGCCGAGGCTTTCTGCTGGTCCAAACTCAAGGCAGGAGGTTCCTTCTTGTCGGCATCTTTGTCGGCAGGCTCCGGCGTCGTCCGGCCGTGACTGTTGGCGAGATATTGTAGCCGTTCGACCAGATCGCGCCGGTCCTCGTAAACCACCACCCGGCTGAAGCCGGCCGCCTGCGCATGCGCCATGATGGCCGCATGCGGCACCAGCAATGATTGCCGCTTCACCCAAGCCACGAGATCGACCGGAAGGCGCTGAAGCAGCGTATCCACCTGGCTCGCGGAGCCGATGACCCAGAGGGTCGCACCATCCGCTCGCTGCAGCCTCTGCAGCCGCCACATCAGCGCAGGCGGCGGCCCCTCCTCCGCCGGCTCCGCGGTATAGGCCGCGACCACGTCCACCGCATCCGCCTTGCGCTTGAGCGCCTCGAGCCAGTGCGTCCGGCCGTCGGGCCGGTTCAGCACCAGGGCGTGACGCGGCCGCGCACCAGCTGCCTGGGCATCTGCAGCCGCGGCTGCATCGTTGCCGCGGTCCGGCAGAATCCCGATCAAGTGGGTGGCATCGTGTGGCGGCGCCGGCGGCGTGTCGACGAGCACCTCGTCGCCGAAGCATTCGCGAAACGCCTCGAGGCTGGACGGGCCGACCAGCCCTGCCCGCGCACCTGCCGGCCATGCGATATCCAACTCCCTCATCCGTGCGGCCACGATGCGCACCGCCGACGGGCTCGGCAGCAGGATCCAATCGTATTCGTCGAGCCGCAGCAGCACCGGATCGATCGCCTCGGAGGGGACCGGTGCAAGCCTGACCAGCGGCCAGTGCTCCACCTCCAGGCCTGCTTCAGGAAGCTGCCGAGCCAGCGAATCTCCACCGTCCGCCGCCTGCGTCAGGACGACGAGAGGAGTCAATGGACAGCCCTGCCGTCGCGAAGCGCGTTCGCGCCGCCTTCGGGCGGCCGTGCGGCGGCGCGAAATGGACAGCCCACCTGTCGCGAAGCGCGACAGGAGCCCCCGGCCGGAGGCCGGGGTCGCTGCGCAGGCAGAACGGTCCGCAGGGACCCTTCGTGTCCGGCTACGCCCCCAGGGAGGTTCGCGCCGCCTTCGGGCGGCCGTGCGGCGGCGCTCACGCCGCCAGCATCGAGGCGGCTCGCTCGCCGAGGAGCCGCGCCTGGTCCGCGTTGGCGACCGCATCCTGCAGCCCTGCCTTGCGGACGCGTCCCGCCTCGTCCGCCAGCAGCGCGTCGATGCGGAGCTGACCATCGGGCAGCAGATGCGCATAGGCGCCGAGCGGCGTATGGCAATTGCCGCCGAGCCGGCGCGACACCGCGCGCTCCGCCGACACCGCAAGCAGCGTCTCGCGGTGATCGAGAAACGCCAGCGCCGCCCTTACCTCTGCCTGGTCGCTGCGGATCTCGACGCCGAGCACGCCCTGGCCCGGTGCGGGCAGCAGCAGGTCCGGCGGCAGCACCTGGCGGATGCGAGCGGCGAGCCCCAGACGCTTGAGCCCGGCAGCGGCCAGCACGATCGCGTCGTACTGGCCGGCGTCGAGCTTGCCGAGCCTGGTGTCGAGGTTGCCGCGCAGCGGCTCGACGCGCAGCGCGGGGAAGCGTTCGCGTAATTGCGCGGCGCGCCTGAGGCTCGAAGTACCAACGACGGCGCCGGGCGGCAACTGGCTGAGGTCGTCATGCCGATTCGAGACGAAAGCATCGCGGGGGTCGGCCCGCTCGAGCACACAGGCAAGCTCGAACGCGTCCGGCAGTTCCATCGGCACGTCCTTGAGCGAATGCACCGCCAACTCGGCGCGACCGTCGAGCAGCGCGAGTTCGAGTTCCTTGGTGAACAGGCCTTTGCCGCCGATGTCGGAGAGCGGCCGATCCTGGATCTGGTCGCCACGAGTGGTCATGCCGACGAGCGCGACCGCACACTGCGGATAACAGCGCCTTCAGGAGACCCGCGACATGGTTCGCCTGCCAGAGGGCAAGGCGGCTTTCGCGGGTGGCGATCCTGAGCCGATGTGGCGAAGGCGGCTTCGCCTGCGTGGCGGCCGACGCCGCAGCGTCACGCCCGATCAGCTGACCAGGCCCTTGACGATCGACCATTGCCGGCGGCTGACGGGCAGCCGGTCAGGGATCTCACGCAGCACGACCTGCCAGTAGGGATCACCGGCCTCGCCCTCGCCGGTGGGCGTGACCCTCTCGAAGCCGGCAATGGAGGGCCGCGCCACCAGCGCGTTGCGATGGATGCGCACGAAGCGGTCGTTGAATTCGTCCTCCAGCGAGGTCAGCGACTCCTCGATCAGGAACTCCCGCTCCCGGGTGCGCACCGTGATGTACTTGAGCTCCGCCTTCAGGTAGACCACCTGCTCGAGCGGCACGAGGATCACGCGGCCGCGCTCGTGCACCGACAGGTGGCGCCGGCGGGTATTGGTCGCCTTGGCCAGTGCGTCGATCGCGTCCAGGTGCTCCGACGGCATCAGCGTGCGGGCCCGCACCAGGGCGGCCAGCAGGCGCTGGCCCCGTACCGGCTTGAGGAGGTAGTCGAGCGCGTTGACCTCGAAGGCATCGACGGCGAATTCGTCGAAGGCCGTCACGAAGATCATCAGCGGCATCGGCTTCGGGTCGTCGCTGTCGCCTTCTCCGGCGCGCGCGGAGATGTGGCGCGCGAGCTCGATGCCGGTCATGCCGGGCATCTGCACGTCCATCAGCACGATCTGCGGTCGCTGTGACTCGATCTGCGCCAGCGCCTCGGGCGCATTGGCGGCTTCACCAACGATCCGATGAGGAAACTCCGGCGCCAGGTCAGCCAGCACCTCCCGTAGCCTCGCCCGCGCAGGCGGCTCGTCGTCAACGATCAGGATTGAAGTTGCGTCTGACATCTCGGCGTCGTCTCTCTTTGCGGTAGGGAAATTCGAGGTGCAGGCGGAACCGGTCGCCCTGCGGCCCCGTCTTCAATTCGGCCTCCATATCGTACAGCAGCATCAGGCGCTCCCGCACGTTGGACAGGGCCATCTGGTTGCCGGATCGCACCGCCGGTGTTGCAGAAAGGGGATTGTCGATCTCGACCCGGACCCGGTCGCCGGGCTTGGTGATCCGGATCGCCAGCAGTCCCTCGTCCATCCGCGGCTCGATTCCGTGATGGACCGCGTTCTCGAGCAGCGGCTGCAGCAGCAGCGAGGGCAGCAGCGCGTCTCCGGGCATCTCGTCGATGTCCCAGGCGACCTTGAGCCGGTTGGAAAGCCGCAGCTGCTCGATCGCAAGGTATTCCTTGCAGGTGATCACCTCGTCGTCGAGCGGCACCAGTTCGCGTGCGTCGCGCATGAAGACCCGGAACAGGTCGGCCAGGTTCTCGAGCGTGTGCTCGGCGAGGCGTGGGTCGGTGCGGATCAGCCCGAGCACGGTGTTGAGCGAATTGAACAGGAAATGGGGCCTGATCCGCGCCTGGAGCGCCTGCAGCCGCGCCTCTGAGAACGACGGCGCATAGGCGCGGGCCCGCAGCCGGAAGTATTCGTACATGGCGCCGGCGATCACTGCTGCAGACAGCGCACGTGTGACGCACCAGAGCCAGCGGCCCTGGCGCATCTCCTCCTGCCTGTCCTGCATCGCCAGCTCCGCAACCCCCCAGGCGACGGCGGCGGTGATCAGCGCCGGCACGCCAAGCGCCACGATCCATTGCAGGTTGAGGTGCTGGCCGTTGGTCCAGCGCCGGGCGACGCAGAGGGCGCCGAGCGAGAGCAGCAGCGCCGGCTCGAGCACCAGCGCGATCGACAGGAGCTGCGGCCAGACGGAGGCAGGGTTCGGGGCGAGGCCGATCGAGAGCGCGACCGCGGCACCGTTCAGGATGACGATGCTGCGCAAACAGACGCCGATATTGCAGCAATCGGGGATGACCGGCGCCGGCGCGCCTTCGGTCTGGCGACGCGCCTTCGCGGTGTCGGCAGGGTCGGCCGCCCCATCGGACTCCTTATAATCTTTCTTTATGCCTTCCGGTTTGGCTTGCTCCACGGGTGCGGATTATGACAGAACAGTTCAGCAACAAAGACAAGGCGTGGTCCGCACGCTTCAGTGAGCCGGTGAGCGAGTTGGTCAAGCGCTACACCGCTTCCGTCGGCTTCGACCAGCGCCTGGCAATGGTCGACATCAAGGGCTCGCTTGCCCATGCCGAAATGCTCGCGCATGCGGGCATCATCGCTGCCGCGGACCTTGCGAGCATCCAGGAAGGCTTCCGGACGATCGAGCAGGAGGTCCGCGACGGCGTCTTCAGCTGGTCGGTGGACCTCGAGGACGTGCACCTCAACATCGAGCGCCGCCTGACCGAACTCATCGGCGATGCGGGCAAGCGGCTGCATACCGCCCGCTCGCGCAACGACCAGGTTGCCACCGACATCCGCCTGTGGTTGCGCGACACGATCGACGACGCGTCGCTCGCGCTGCGTGAGCTGCAGCTCGCGCTGGTGTCGGTCGCCGAGCGTCATGCCGACACGATCATGCCCGGCTTCACGCACCTGCAGGTCGCGCAGCCGGTCACCTTCGGGCATCACCTGCTGGCGTACGTCGAGATGCTCGCCCGCGATTCCGACCGCCTTGCCGACTGCCGCCGGCGCGTGAACCAGCTGCCGCTGGGCGCGGCCGCCCTCGCCGGCACCTCCTACCCGATCGACCGAGAGCGGGTCGCGAGAACGCTCGGCTTCGAAGGCGTGTGCGGCAACTCGCTCGACGCGGTGTCGGACCGCGACTTCGCGATCGAGTTCTGCGCAGGCGCCAGCATCGTGATGATGCACATCTCGCGGCTGTCGGAAGAACTGGTCCTCTGGATGTCGCCGCGGGTCGGCTTCATCGACCTCGCCGACCGTTTCTGCACCGGCTCGTCGATCATGCCGCAGAAGAAGAATCCGGACGTGCCGGAACTTGCGCGCGGAAAGACGGGAAGGGTCAACGGCCACCTGGTGTCGCTGCTGACTCTGATGAAGGGGCAGCCGCTCGCGTACAACAAGGACAACCAGGAGGACAAGGAGCCGCTTTTCGACACCGCCGACACGCTGCTGCAGACGGTTCGGATCTTTGTCGACCTGGTCGGAGGCATCGAAGTGCGGGCGCAGCGCATGCGCATGGCTGCGGCCGAAGGCTTCTCCACCGCCACCGACCTGGCCGACTACCTGGCCCGGAAGGGCATGCCGTTTCGCGACGCCCACGAGGCGGTCGCGCAGGCGGTACGCTCGGCCGCCGGCCGAGGCATCGATCTCGCGGACCTGACGCTCGACGAGTTGCGCGGCATCAGCGGCCTGATCGAAGCGGATGTGGCAAAGGTGCTCACGTTGGAAGGCTCGGTCGCCGCGCGCGACCATGTCGGCGGCACCGCCCCGGCGCAGGTGCGGGCGGCGGCGGCCCGGCACCGCGGGCGCCTGGAGCGGGAGGCCCCTCGCTGACGCCCGCTCGTCTCCCGCTCGCTTGCGGCTCGCGCCGCACGCGCGGCGCTGCCCTGGACCAGGTCAGCCGAGGCTCGGCGAAGCGCTCGCCTTCGGGCGGCGCATCCACTGCGCCAGCAGCACCAGCCCGATCAGCGCGAGGCCCGCGATGTCGGCAAAGCCGTGGGGGTAGACCAGCAGCAGCCCCGCGAAAATGAGTGCAAGCCGTTCCCACAACCGGCAGCGGACGATGGCCCAATTCTGCGCGCCACCGGCGAGTGCTGCGATGCCGGCGGAAGCGGTGACCACGATCCACGCCACCTGCCCCCAGCCGACCCCGGCCGGCGGCTTGAGCAGCAGCCCGGCGCCCGCCGGATCGAGCACGAACACGAACGGCAGCAGGAACGCCGGCAGCGTGTACTTCCAGGAACTCAGCGTCGTGCGGTAGGGATTGCCGCCGGTGATCGCGGCCGCCGCAAACGGCGATAGCGCCGTGGGCGGAGAGACTTCCGAAAGCACCGCGTAGTAGAAGATGAACATGTGCGCCGCATAGTCGGGCACGCCGAGCTTGGTCAAGGCCGGCGCGGCGATGACCGCGCAGATGATGTAGCTCGCGGTGACCGGCACGGCAAGGCCGATGATCCAGACGATCAGGGCGGTGTAGATGGCCGTAAGCATCAGGCTGCCGCCGGCGTAGTCGATGACAATGGAGCTGAACTTCAGGCCCAGCCCGGTCTTGCCGACCACGCCCACGATGATGCCCGCCGCCGCGCAGGTGGCCGCCACGTTGAGCGCCTGCTTCGAGCCGTCCTTGAGCGCGGCGATCAGTTTGGGCGGCCACATCGCGGTTTCGCGGGTGAAGAAGCTCACCGCGAAGGCGACGACGGTCGCCCAGAACACCGACATCAGCGGCGAGAATCCGTAGACCATGAAGGCGACGATCGCGAACAGCGACAGGAAGTGGAACCAGAACCTCAGCGCAAGCTGTGCCGCCGACGGCCCGCTGCGCAATTCCACCGGCTGCCCGGCGCCGAACTTGCGCGCGTCGATCTCGACCATCAGGAACAGCGACAGGTAGTAGAGGCAGGTCGGAATGACCGCCATCATCAGCACGTCGAGATAGGAGATCTTGAGGAATTCCGCAATCAGGAACGCGGCCGCACCCAGAACCGGTGGCGAGATGATCGCCCCGAGTCCGCCGGCAGCCAGCAGCCCGCCCGCGGAATCCGCGTCGTAGTTGGCCTTTCGCAGCATCGGCCAGGCCACCGACCCGATGGTGACGGTGGTCGCCACTCCCGATCCCGACGGCCCGCCAAGCAGGAATGACGACAGCACCACGGTGCGGCCGGCACCCGAGCGACGTCCACCGAGCAGCGCGAAGCTGAAGTCGAGGAAGAATTTGCCCGCCCCGGAGTGCTGCAGGAACGCCCCGAAGATGGTGAACATGATGATCAGCGTCGCCGAGACGTCGATCGCGGTGCCGAAGATTCCTTCGAGCGACATGTACATGACGCCAACCAGGCTTGCGATGTCGTAGCCGCGGTGCGTCCATTGGCCCGGCAGGTACGGGCCCAGGAAAGCGTAGCTCGCGAACAGCAGCACCACCACCGGCATGATCCAGCCGGTGGAGCGACGGGCAGCCTCCAGCACCAGCAGGATGAAGAGCGCGCCGATCCAGACGTCGGTATCGGTAGGCAGGGTGCTGCGGTCCCAGAAGTCGTCGCCACCCGAGAGGAGGTAGACGATGGTCCCGACGCCGGCCAGTGCCAGCACCACGTCGTACCACATCAGGCGGTTGCGCAGGCGTGGCGTTGCCGGGAAGATCAGGAACACCAGCAGCAGCATGAACCCGACGTGGACCGGCCGCAGCACCTGCGTCGGCACGATCCACGCTGCCGCGTACAGGTGGAACAGGGACATCACCACCAGGAGAGTGGAGACCAGCAGGTCGAGGTTGCCACCGAACCGGCTGGTGGCGCCCTCCTCCTCCTCGATGAACCGTTCGGCTGCCTTCAGCCGATCATCATTGACTTCTTCCACGGCGCTCAATTGCCCAGTCCCGCTCAGTTCTTGAACTTCACGCCACGCTCTTCGTAGTACTTGCGAGCGCCCGGATGCAGCGGGATAGGCGAGGCCTCCGCCTGATTGGCCAGGTCGATGTTCTCCGCCTCGCGGTGCACCGCGACCAGCTCGTCCTTGCTCTCGAAGAGCGTCTTGACGATCGTGTAGGCCATGTCGTCGGACATCTTCCGGTCGGCGACCAGCAGGTTCCAGACGTCGAGGTTGGCATTGTCCTTTTCCTGGCCCTTGTAGATCGATGCCGGGATCTTGCCCTTCACGTAGAGCGGACCCCACTTCTTGTTCAGGTCGTCCGCGTACTCCGCGTGGTCGATCAGCTTGACCGTGATGCCCGGCGTGGTCGCCAGGTCGGTGATCGCCGCCGTGGGCAGGCCGCCGACCCAGATCAGGCCGTCGATCTTGCGGTCCTTCATCGCGTTGACGCCTTCCGCAACCGAAAGCCGCTCACGGGTGACGTCCTTGGCAATGCCTGCCGCCTCGAGCAGACGCAGTGCCAGCAGTTCGGTGCCGCTGTTGGGCTCGCCGGTGGAGATGCGCTTGCCCTTGAAGTCGCTCAGCTTTTCGACACCGTTGCCGGCGACGGTCACGACGTGCACCTTGTTCGGGTAGAGCACCATCAAGGTGCGGGCCTCGACCTTGCGGTCCTTGAACTTGGCCAGGCCGCTGACCGCATCCCAGGCCGCGTCCGCCATGGTGAAGCCGAAGTCCTGCTTGCCCTGGCCGATGAGCTGCAGGTTGGCTACCGATGCGCCGGTCACTTCGGCGGTGGCCTGCCAGCCCGGCACGTGCTTCGACAGGATCGACGCCATGCCGCCGCCCAAGGGGTAGTACACCCCGCCGGTGCCGCCGGTGCCGATGGACAGGCGCGTCGTCTGTGCCGACGCAACCGATACCGCGGCCATGAGGGCCGTCGCCAGGATTCCGACCAATGCTCGTTTCATGCTTGTCTCTACTCCAAGGTTTCTTCAGGATTCCGCGGGCCGCGATCATGCCACGCCGGGCGAAGGTCGATGCCGCGATGCCGTAAGTGCCGGTGGCGCGTGGCGCGTGGCGCGCGGCGGGGGCCGATGATAGCCGGGTGTCGCAGCGCAGCGATGTCGGGAAACCTCGCCGGCAGCATGAAAACGGGCGCAATTACTCGTTCGTGCCGGAAACCGCCGTCGAACGGTATAATCCGGCCCATCCTCAGCCATGCTCGGGTCGTCGTATGCCAGTACAGCCATGCGAATCGATCCGTCCTAATGATAGACCCTGCGCCTCGACCGCACCGGCCGTACGCTAAGCCAGAATCATCGTCCCGCCAGTACCGGCATCGCCCGTACCGGCCTGCCTGCCCCGCCCGCCGGCGCACGAACATCGCGTCCGAAGGCTCTTGCAGCGCCCCTCTTGTCGACGACATCCCCCCGTCGAACCCGGGAGGCAACCGGGCACGTCCATCCAGCCCGGTTGCTCCGGACCTCTCCACGTCCCTGAGCGGGCGCACCTGACAATGGAATATGCGTTACTGCCCCTGCTGATCCTGCTGAACGGCGTGTTCGCCATGTCGGAGGTCGCGCTGCTGACCGCGCGCAAGGCGCGCCTTCAGCGACTCGTTGCCGAAGGCGACCGCTCGGCTGCAGCAGCCCTGGCAATGGGAGAAAATCCCAATCGCTTCATGTCGACGATCCAGATCGGCATCACCTCGATCGGGATCCTGAACGGTATCGTCGGTGAGGCCGCCTTCGCTCAGCCGCTGGGCGAATGGCTGATCACCCTGGGCGTGCCGGGCAACTATGCGGCGATGCTCGCGACCGCGCTGGTGGTCATCATCATCACCTACGTCTCGATCGTGGTCGGCGAGCTGGTGCCCAAGCGCCTCGGCCAGATCAATCCGGAAACGGTCGCGAGGTTCGTCGCCCGGCCGATGAGCTGGCTCGCGCTCGCATCGCGCCCGTTCGTCAAGCTGCTTTCCGCCTCGACCGACCTGGTCCTGAAGGTGATGGGCGTCGATCCGGCGTCGGTCTCGACCGTGACCGAGGAGGAGATCCACGCGATGCTCGCCGAGGGCTCGGATGCCGGCGTGATCGAGCAGAACGAGCATGCGATGGTGCGCAACGTCTTCCGGCTCGACGAGCGGCAGATTTCCTCGCTGATGGTTCCGCGCAGCGACGTCGTCTATCTCGACGTCGAGGAATCGGTGGAGGAGAACCTCGCCAAGGTGGCGGAAACCGACCATTCGCGCTTCCCGGTATGCCGCGGCGGCCTCGACGACGTGATCGGCTTCGTCCATACCAAGCAGCTGCTGGCGCAGTCGCTGCGCGGCCAGGCGATCGACTTCACCCAGCACCTGCAGGAGATCCTGTACGTGCCGGAGACGCTGACCGGCATGGAGCTGCTCGAGAACATCCGCAGCTCGAATACGCAGATCGCGCTGGTGCTCGACGAATACGGCGAGGTGCAAGGCCTGATCACGCTGCAGGACCTGCTCGAGGCGATCACCGGCGAGTTCGCCTCGCCCGGCGACGAGAACAGCTGGGCGCTGCAGCGCGACGACGGCTCCTGGCTGCTCGACGGACTGATCCCGATTCCGGAACTGAAGGACAGGCTGCAGCTTGCGCAGCGTGCCCGAAGAGGAGAAGGCGCGCTACCAGGCCTTGAGCGGCATGCTGATGCTGGTGCTCGGGACGAATGCCGCAGACCGGCGACACCATCGTCTGGGAAAGCTGGAAGCTCGAGGTGATCGACATGGACGGCAAGCGCATCGACAAGGTGCTCGCGATGCCGGTCTCGACCGCCCCGGCGCCGGCGGCGGAGATGCTCGAGCCCGAGCCGGAATAGGTTTCCGCCGGCCCCGGCGGGCCGACCGGTCCCGCGGTGGCCGCCCCCGCGGTGGCCGCCCTCAACCGCGCTTGCGGGGCGGCGGCAGGTCGGTGCACACGCCTTCGAACAATTCGGCAGCCATGCCGATGGTCTCGCCGAGGGTCGGATGAGGGTGGATGGTCCGGCCGATGTCGGCCGCGTCGGCGCCCATCTCGATGGCCAGCGCCAGTTCCCCGATCATGTCGCCCGCGTGGGTGCCCACGATGGCGCCGCCGACGATGCGGTGCGTCTGCTCGTCGAAGAGGAGCTTGGTGAAGCCCTCCTCGCGGCCGTTGGCGATTGCGCGGCCGGAGGCGGACCATGGAAACACCGCGCGGCCGAGCTTGACGCCTTTCGCCTTCGCCTCGTCCTCGGTCAGGCCCACCCAGGCGATCTCCGGATCGGTATAGGCCACCGACGGAATGACGCGCGCATCGAAGTGGCTCTTCTGCCCGGCGGCAGCCTCTGCCGCCACATGGCCCTCGTGCACCGCCTTGTGCGCGAGCATCGGCTGACCGACCAGGTCGCCGATCGCGAAGATGTGCGGCACGTTGGTGCGCATCTGCGAATCCACCTCGATGAAGCCGCGCTCGGACACCTGCACGCCCGCCCGATCGGCACCGATGCGCCCGCCGTTGGGGGTGCGGCCCACCGCCGACGAGGACCAGATCGTAGACCTTCGGCTGCGGCGGCGCCTGCTCGCCTTCGAACGTCACCTCGATGCCGGCGTCCGTCGCCTGCGCCTTCACCGTCTTGCTCTTGAGCATCACCGCGTCGAAGCGCTTCTCGTTGAACTTCTGCCAGACCTTCACCAGGTCGCGGTCGGCGCCGAGCATCAGTGCGTCCAGCATCTCCACGACATCGACCCGCGCGCCGAGCGACGAGTAGACGGTGGCCATCTCGAGGCCGATGATGCCGCCGCCGATCACCAGCATCGTCTTCGGCCGCGCCCGCAACTCGAGGGCGCCGGTCGAATCGACGACCCGGGCATCGTCCGGCAGGAACGGCAGCCGCACCGGCTGGCTGCCGGCGGCGATGACCGCTTTGTCGAAGCGCACGACCTGCTTCTCGCCGCTGCGCTCCTGGCCGTCGCCGCGGGTGATCTCCACCTCCAGGTGGTTCGGGTCGAGGAAGCGGCCGACCCCGCGCACCACCTGGACCTTGCGGGCCTTCGCCATGCCGGCGAGCCCACCGGTCATCCGACCGACCACCTTCTCCTTCCAGGCGCGCAGCTTGTCGAGGTCGATCTGCGGCTCGCCGAAGCCGATGCCATGGGCCGCGAACGACCGGGCTTCGTCCATGACGCCGGCCGCATGCAGGAGCGCCTTCGACGGTATGCAGCCGACGTTGAGGCAGACACCGCCGAGAGTCGCATAACGCTCGACGATCACCGTGCGCATGCCGAGGTCGGCGGCACGGAACGCGGCCGAGTAGCCCCCCGGTCCGCCGCCGAGTACCAGCATCTCGCATTCGACATCCACGCGCCTGCCGCCGGCACCGGCGGCGGATGCGTTTGCTGCTGCCGGGTTGGGCGCCGGTTGGGGCGCCGGTTGGGGCGCCGGTTTGGCCGCCCGCTGCGGTGCGGACTTCTCCTCCGGCGGCGGCGCGCCTGCCGGGGCGGCTCCCTGCGCACCGGCCTCGCCCGCAGGCTCGAAGAGCGCGATCACGCTGCCGGTGGAGACCTTGTCGCCGACCTTGATGCGCAGTTCGGTGATCCTGCCGGCGGCCGACGCCGGGATCTCCATCGACGCCTTGTCCGACTCGACCGTGATCAGGCTCTGCTCCTGCGCCACGTCGTCCCCGGCCTTGACCAGGACCTCGATGATTTCGACGTCCTTGAAATCGCCGATATCCGGAACCTTCAGTTCGCTCGCTGCCATCTCTTTCCTTTTCCGCTAGCGTGCGGTCATGGTGTGGACCCTGATCGGCCCGCCGGAGCTCTTGTCGAACTCGATGCCGGCGCGCACGCCGGTCTCCGCAATCGCCCTGGCTGTCTTGTGCGTGTTGTAGGCGGCGAACATCGCCCCGAGCGCGAAGCTGCGCCCTGAGCCGATCGCCCAGAAGCGCTCGAAGCTGAACACCTCGCGATACGAGTAGATGCCGAAAATCCCCGCCGGGTTGGCGATCAAGGCGGTGATCTGCGACGACTCGTAGGGATCGTCCTCCTCCTCCTTCGGGTTCAGGAAGAACTTTTCCTTGAGGATGGCATGCGCCTGCAGGAAGGTGTCGAACACCTCGTGGCGGGAATTCAGGCTGGGCCTGTCCATGCCGACCAGAACCCGGCGCATCACCTCGAAATGCGCGGTGCTGCCGGCCATGCCGATGAACGAGTTGCCGATCCTGATGATCTTCTCGTTGGCTTCGTAGCTGCCCGACAGCCGTGTCTCGCCAAAGGTGACGAGGGCATCGGAAGCAATGGCGATGGACTTCCCCTTGCGGACCACGACGACCGAGGTCATTGGCTACAGCACCACCCGGCGGAAGTCCCCGAGCAACTGCGCGAGGTACGTGTTGAACCGTGCGGCCGAGGCCCCGTCGATCACCCGGTGGTCCCACGACAGGGACAGAGGGAGTATCAGCCGAGGTTCGAAGGCGCCCTTGGACTCGTTCCAGACCGGCCGCCGCGTGGACCGGCAGACGCCCAGGATAGCGACCTCCGGCGCGTTGATGATCGGCGTGAAGTAGGTGCCGCCGATGCCGCCGAGGCTGGAGATCGAGAAGGTGCCGCCTTGCATGTCCGCAGGGGCGAGCTTGCCTTCGCGTGCCTTGCCGGCGAGCTCCGCCGTTTCCGCGGCAATGTCGAACAGGCCCTTCTTGTCGGCATCCTTGATGACCGGGACCACCAGGCCATTCGGCGTGTCGGCTGCGAACCCGATGTGGTAGTAGCGCTTGTAGACGAGCGACTCCCCTTCGAGCGAGGTGTTGAACTCCGGGAACTTCTTCAACGCCGCGATGCACGCCTTGACCAGGAAGGCGAGCATCGTCAGCTTGGTTCCGCCCTTCGCGTTCTCGGCATTCAGCGTGAGGCGGAAGGCCTCGAGTTCGGTGATGTCCGCATCGTCGTGGTTGGTGACGTGCGGGATCATCACCCAGTTGCGGTGCAGGTTGGCACTCGCGATCTTCTTGATGCGCGACTGGGGCTTGACCTCGATCTCGCCGTATTTCGCGAAGTCGACCTTCGGCCAGGGGATCAGGCCCAGCCCTGCTCCGCCGGCTGCCGTCGGCGCCGCGCCGGCACCGCCAGCCGCTGCAGCAGAAGACCGGCCGATGACCTGCTTGACGAACCCGCGCACGTCGTCGGCAGTGATCCGCTCCTTCGGCCCGGTGCCCTTGACCTGCGCCAGGTCCACACCGAGTTCCCGCGCGAACAGGCGAACCGACGGCGACGCATGCGGCTTCATCGCCACCTTGCCTTCGCGCATGTCGGCGGGCACCGGATGCTCCCGCGACGGCGCTCCGGCCGGCGGCGACTCCGCGGCGGGCGCGGGCGCGGCTTGCGGGGACGAGCGGGCAGCGCCTGCCGCCGGCGTCGCCGCCGATGCGGGGGCAGCGGCCGGTGCACGCTGGGCAGCGGCCGCACCGGCGCCGCCGCTTTCGATCTGCGCGATCGGGGTACCCTGGGCGACCTTGTCGCCGACCTTGACCAGCAGCTTCGCCACCGTGCCGGCGATGCTCGATGGGATCTCCATCGACGCCTTGTCCGACTCGACGGTGATCAGGCTCTGCTCAAGCTCGACGGTGTCGCCTTGCGCCACCAGCACCTCGATCACCTCGACTTCCGTGAAGTCCCCGATGTCGGGCACCTGCACTTCGGTGATGCCGCCGCCGGCATGGCCGCCCGCGCCCTGGACGTCGCCTTCGCCGCCCTCCTGGTTGCTCTTCGCGGTGCCGCCGGCGGCCGGTGCCGGCTGCGCGGCCGCGGGCGGCGCGGCAGGACGCTTCGGATCCGGAGCAGGCGCTGCTTCTTGCGCCGGTGCGCCAGCGGCTTCGCCCTTGTCCGCGCCGGCAGGCGAGGCGGTGCCGATCACCGTTCCCTTGGAGACCTTGTCGCCGACCTTGACCCTGAGTTCCTGCAGCTTGCCGGCTACCGGGCTCGGGATCTCCATGGACGCCTTGTCGGACTCCACCGTGACGAGGCTCTGCTCGACGCTGATGTCGTCGCCCGGCTTGACCAGGATCTCGATGATTTCGACGTCGGCGAAATCACCGATGTCGGGCACTTGAATATCGATCACGTTCATGACGCCACGCTGAGTCGTTGTTGTCGTTTGGCAAGCGCGGGGCGCACCGTCCCGCGCGCCTCCGGAAGGCATGCGGCCTCGCCATGCCCGCACGCCGCCTCCTTTTGCGAAGACCTAGGCACGGGCTGGATTGGCCTTCTCGGGATTGAGGCCGTAGCGCTTGATCGCTTCGCCGACCCGCGCCGCAGGCACCTTGCCCTCCTGCGCCAGCGCCTTGAGCGCAGCCAGGACCACGAAATGCCGATTGACCTCGAAGTGCTCGCGCAGCTTGGCGCGGAAGTCCGAGCGGCCGTAGCCGTCGGTTCCGAGCGTCACGTAGGCGCGGCCCTTGGGGATGAACGCCCGGATCTGGTCGGAGAAGATCTTCATGTAGTCGGTCGAGGCGACCACCGGTCCCGGATGCTTGTCGAGTTGCTGCGTCACGAACGGCACCTTCGGCTGCTCGCCTGGATGCAGCAGGTTCCAGCGTTCGCAGTCCATGCCTTCGCGGCGCAGCTCGGTGAAGCTCGGCACGCTCCAGACGTCGGCCGAGACGTTCCACTCCGACTGCAGCAGTTCGGCCGCAGCGATCACCTCGCGCAGGATGACGCCGCAACCGAGCAGCTGAACCCGCGCGTCTTCGCCGGCGTCCTTGCCCGCCTTGCCTGCATCCTTGCCGGCCTTGCCGGATTTCGGCTTGTCGCCCGCGCCGGCCGGCTTGAGCAGGTACATGCCCTTGATGATGTTTTCCTCGTCGCCCGGCTTCAGGCCCGGGTGGGCGTAGTTCTCGTTCATCACCGTGAGGTAATAGAACACGTTCTCCTGCTCTTCCACCATCCGCCGCAGCCCGTGCTGGATGATCACCGCGACTTCATGCGCATAGGTCGGGTCGTAGGACACGCAATTGGGAATGGTGGACGAGAGCACGTGGCTGTGGCCGTCCTCGTGCTGCAGGCCTTCGCCGTTCAGCGTCGTGCGTCCGGAGGTGCCGCCGAGCAGGAAGCCACGGGCCTGCATGTCGCCCGCCGCCCAGGCCAGGTCTCCCACCCGCTGGAAACCGAACATCGAGTAGTAGATGTAGAACGGCACCATGATCCGGTTGTTCGAGGAGTACGACGTCGCCGCCGCGATCCACGAGCTGAACGCCCCGGCCTCGTTGATGCCCTCTTCGAGGATCTGGCCCTTGGCGTCCTCCTTGTAGTACATCACCTGGTCCTTGTCGACCGGTGTGTACATCTGGCCGCCGGGCGCATAGATGCCGAGCTGCCGGAACATGCCCTCCATGCCGAAGGTCCGCGCTTCGTCCGGCACGATCGGCACGACCCGCGCGCCGATCTCGCGGTCGCGGATGAGCAGCGTCAGCAGCCGCACGAACGCCTGGGTGGTCGAAATCTCGCGCCCCTCGGCAGTGGGCTCGAGCACCGGCCGGAACGCCTCGAGGTCCGGCACCTTGAGCTTTTCCTCGGCCATGCGGCGCCGGCCGGCAGGAAGCCGCCCAGCGCCTTGCGGCGCTCGAGCATGTACTGCATCTCCGGCGTGTCGTCGGCCGGCTTGTAGAACGGGATCTCCGCGAGCTTGTCGTCGGGAATCGGGATGTTGAAGCGGTCGCGGAATTCCTTGATGGCGCCGGACTCGAGCTTCTTCAGCTGGTGCGTCGGGTTCTTCGCTTCGCCGGCCCGACCCATCCCGTAGCCCTTGACCGTCTTGGCGAGGATGACCGTCGGCTGGCCGTCCGTGTTGGCGGCCGAATGGAAGGCGGCGTAGACCTTGTGCGGATCGTGTCCGCCGCGGTTCAGGCGCCAGACATCGTCGTCGGTCATGCGCGAGACCATCTCCAGCAGCTTCGGATGCTTGCCGAAGAAATGCTTGCGGACGTAGGCGCCGTCGTTGGCCTTGAAGGCCTGGTATTCGCCGTCGAGCGTCTCTTCCATCACCCGGCGCAGGATGCCCTCGGTGTCCCGTGCCAGCAAGCGGATCCCAGTAGGAACCCCAGATCAGCTTGATCACGTTCCAGCCGGCGCCGCGGAAGTCGCCTTCCAGCTCCTGGATGATCTTGCCGTTGCCGCGCACCGGACCGTCCAGACGCTGAAGGTTGCAGTTGATGATGAAGATCAGGTTGTCGAGCTTCTCCCGCGCGGCGAGGCCGATCGCGCCCTTCGATTCCGGTTCGTCCATCTCGCCGTCGCCGCAGAACACCCAGACCTTGCGGTTGCTGGTGTCCGCGATACCGCGGGCATGCAGGTACTTGAGGAAACGAGCCTGGTAGATCGCCATCAGCGGGCCCAGGCCCATCGACACCGTCGGGAACTGCCAGAAGTCCGGCATCAGCTTCGGATGCGGGTACGAGGACAATCCCTTGCCGTCGACCTCCTGCCGGAAGTTGTTCAGCTGCTCCTCGGTCAGGCGGCCTTCAAGGAAGGCGCGGCCGTAGAGACCGGGCGAACTGTGGCCCTGGAAGTAGATCAGGTCGCCGCCGTGGCCGTCATGCGGCGCACGCCAGAAATGGTTCATGCCGGTGCCGATCATCGTGGCGAGCGATGCGAACGAAGCGATGTGTCCACCGAGGTCGCCGCCGTCCGGGGGACTGTGCTTGTTGGCCCGCACTACCATTGCCATGGCATTCCAGCGGACGAAGCTGCGGATGCGCTCCTCGAATTCCGCATTGCCGGGCGAAGGCGCCTCGAGCTGCGTCGGGATGGTATTGACGTAGCCGGTGGTGTTGGCAAAGGGAATGTTGGCGCCCGAGCGCCGGGCGACGTCCAGCATCTGCTCGAGGAGGAAGTGCGCCCGCTCCGGACCTTCCCGCTCGATGACCGTTTCCAGGGCGTCGAGCCATTCGCGGGTCTCGATGGGATCCTGGTCGGCAGGATCGTTTGCAGCCGGCAGGCTCTGCGGGATGGCAGCCATGCGTGTCTTCCTCCTGAAGTTTCAGGGCATTCTAGGAAGCAGCCTGTCAAAACACAAGAAAAATTTCCATCAGATGGGACGGTTTTTCATGATGTGGCACGGACGTGTCATGGCCAGCCCAGGCACGCGCCGAGCCGTGACGCGCGACACCATCCGTCTTCGGTCGGGGGGAGCCGCGTCGGGCGCAAGGGGGACAATCCCGAACAGACACAGTAACCTGTGCCATCGACAATTGGAGGCGCGTCATCCCCAAATCCTTCATGTCCAAGCAAACGGCCTTTCGCTCCGCCGCATCCGAGTGGCGCGTATGGCGTTTCCTGGGGTTCGCGCACCTTTCCGGAATCCTGATCTTCCTCGGCGTGATGGCCGGCTTCCTCTGGTACGTGGAACGGGTGGAGAACCGCGAACGACAGGAAGCCCTCCACCGGGACATCGAATGGGCGCAGCAATCGCTGC
This sequence comes from uncultured Pseudomonadota bacterium, assembly GCA_963844195.1. GTDB lineage: Bacteria > Pseudomonadota > Gammaproteobacteria > Burkholderiales > Burkholderiaceae_E > Lautropia. The sequence continues at coordinate 70,584 of CAWJNC010000003.1, forward strand.
GCCTGCACCTGCGGGAATCCCGCGACAACCTGGCGCGTTCGGCCCCGGTCTGGGTGGCGGTGCCGGGCACCGAGGTGCTCGACCTCAGCGCGCCGCGCGACTATCTTGCCAGCGATCCGCAGGCCCTCTACATGGCGTTCGCGGATCCCGGCCGGACCATCCAGTGGGCGGTCACGGCGCCCGGCCTCGCGCTCGCCCGCGGCCGCCAGGCGAGCGCCCGGGTGGAAGACTCGGCCGGCTACTTCGCCTTCAGGCGCCGTGGTGTCGTCGCTGCAATCGCAGTTCTCGACGCCGTTCGTCGGCATGGACAACGAAGTACTGGTCGAGCTGCACACGCCGGTCATCAAGGACCAGACGCTTACCGGGGTGCTGATCACGGGTATCGGCCTGCACCGCTGGCTCACCAATGGCGTCTCGGAGAACATCCGTAAGAAGTACCTGATGAACATCGTCGACGCGGGCGGCAACACACTGGTCAGCACCTCGTCGCACCAGATGATCGACACCCGGTTCTCCTACGGCCTGCCCCTCGAGCCGCCCGGCAGCGGCATCCGGCTGCAGGCCGTCGCCTTCGATGCCGGCCGGGGCCTCGGCGAACGCCTGATGCTGGCCGGGCTGCTCGCCATGTCGCTCACCTCGCTGCTGTCGCTCGCGCTGCTCTGGCGCAGCGGCCGCGACCGCATGCGCCTCGAAGCGGAGCGCGACCGGCTCTTCGTCCTCTCCCAGGACGTGCTGTGCGTGCTCACGCCGAACGGCACCGTCATCCGCGGCAATCCTGCGTTCGAGGAATACTTCGGCAGCGACGTCGCCGACACCGTGCTCTACGACCGCATCCATCCCGACGAGCGCAACGCGGTCAAGAAGGCGCTTTCCGGGCGCTTCGATCGCATCGGTCCGCTCGAGTTCCGCGTCCGCCAGCGCAACACCTGGTGCTGGCTGAGCTGGTCCATCAGCGTCGACCGCCGCGACCTGGAGCCGCGGCTGTATGCAGTCGCTCACGACATCACTCGCCGCAAGCAGACCGAGCAGGCGCTCGCCGCCGAGACGGTCTTCCGGCGGGCGATGGAGGATTCGATCAGCACCGGGATGCGGGTGATCGACCAGGACAGCCGCATCACCTACGTGAACCGAGCCTTCTGCCGCATGACCGGCTTCGAGGAGTCGGAGCTGGTCGGCCGGATGCCGCCCTATCCTTACTGGCTGCCGGAGGACGAGGAGATCAACCGCAGCCACGTTCGCATGACGACCGAAGGCGAGGCGCCGGCGGGCGGAATCCAGAGCCGGGTGCGGCGCAAGGACGGCCGGGTCCTCGACGTGCGCATGTACGTCTCGCCGCTGATCGACGACCGCGGCGAGCAGACCGGCTGGATGGCGTCGATGACCGACATCACCGAGCCGAACCGCATCCGCGCGGAACTCGCCGCCGCCCACGAACGCTTCAACACGGTGCTCGACGAGCTCGGCGCAGCGGTGTCGGTGGCTTCGCTCGTCTCCGCCATTCCGAAGCCGTCGCCCCCGGTCACTCCGCTTGCCGCACTGGTCGCGAACCCGCTGGCAACGCCGGCCATGCAGCAATCGCTGCGCAACGAACGTGCGCACCCGAGCTCGACACTGCTGTTCGCCAATCGCCAGTATCGCCTGCTGTTCGGCAGCAGCGCAGCCGGCCACGAGCAGCTGCTGACCGGCCGCCAGGCGGCCGACGACTGGGTCGAGCAGGAAGTGCACATTGCCAGCATCGACCGCTGGTTCGAAGTCCGTACCCGCCAGATCCGCTGGGTCGACGGGCAGCCGGTGCAACTGGTGGTCGCCACCGACATCACCGCGCAGCACCACGTCCGCGAACTGCAGGAGCAGCAGGAGGAACAGCTGCAGCAGAATTCCCGGCTGGTGACGATGGGCGAGATGGCTTCGTCGATTGCGCACGAACTCAACCAGCCGCTTGCCGCGATCAGCAACTACACGCTCGGCCTCGCCGCCCGCTTCAAGCGCTCGCGCGCCGATGCCAAGGATGCGGAATCCACGGAGATCATCGACACCCTCGACAAGACCGCAAAGCAGGCGCTGCGGGCGGCGGCGGTGATCCGCCGGATCCGCGACTTCGTCAAGCGCAGCGCGCCCGAGCGGCGGCGCACCACCGTCGAGGCGATCCTCAGCGACGCCGTCGGCCTGGCCGAGATTGCCGCCAAGCGCCAGCGCATCGCCATCACCACCCGGGTCGAGAGCGGGCTGCCGCTGCTCAACGTCGACCCCATCCTGATCGAGCAGGTGCTGATCAACCTGATGAAGAACGGTGTCGACGCGATGAAGGATTCCGGACCGGGCACGCTGGTCCTGAGCGTCGCCCGGCGCGGCGACCAGATCGAATTCTCGGTGGCAGACCAGGGCATCGGGCTCAGCCGCGAACTCGAAACACGCCTCTTCGAGCCGTTCTACACTACCAAGACCGAGGGCATGGGCATGGGCCTCAACATCTGCCGGTCGATCATCGAATCGCATTCCGGCAGGCTCTGGGTCGAACCCAACCAGCCCCGCGGCTGCATATTCCGCTTCGTCCTGCCGACGCTGGAGGACCCGGAGCTGGGGCCCGCCATCGGACCGGGTGGCGAGGTTGCCCTGGGCCCCCGCGAGATCGTCAACTAAGAATCGGAACCATCCTTCATGACACCTGATCCCCAGCGCCCCCACGGCGTCTCGCCAGCCGGTTCTCCCGCCGCCGGAACCGGCGGCTCGCCGGAAATGCTCGTCTACCTGGTCGATGACGACGAAGCCGTGCTCGACTCGCTGCGCTGGCTGCTCGAGGGCAACGGCTTCGGCGTGCGCACCTACCCGAGCGCGGAGGCGTTCCTGCAAGTCTTCGATCCCGAGCCGTTCGCCTGCCTCGTGCTCGACGTGCGCATGAACGGGATGAGCGGCATCGAGCTGCATGACGAATTGCTGCGCCGGGGCCAGAATCTGCCGCTGATCTTCATGACCGGGCACGGCGACGTGCCGATGGCGGTGGCGCGCATGAAGCTCGGCGCGGTGGACTTTCTCGAGAAGCCGTTCGACGACCAGCAGCTCTGCCGCACGGTGGCGATGGCGCTGGAGCAGGCGGTGGAGCGGCGCTCGGAGGTGCATCAGCGCGAGCACAACCAGACGCTGCTCGCCCGGCTGACGCCGCGCGAGCGTCAGGTGCTGGACCTGATCGCGTCGGGGCGGCTCAACAAGCAGATCGCCGACGACCTCTCGATCAGCATCAAGACAGTGGAGGCGCATCGCGCCAACATCATGGACAAGTTCGAGGTCCGCACCATGGCCGACCTGATGCGCAAGTTCCTCGCCGCCCGGAGTTCCTAGCAGGGCCGCCGTGCCGCGGTGTGCGCGCATGGACATGGCAGGCGCCGTTCACCATCCGATCTTCCAGAGCGTGGCTCTGCCGTTGCTGCTGTCGCTCGTCGGCATCGGCCTGATTCGCGCCATCTCCGGCCCCTCCCGGGCGGGGGCGGCGGTCGGCCTCGCGGTACTTGCCGCCACGATCTGGTTCATGGGCTGGCCCAGGCAACCCGCCGGCGTGATGCAGAAGCTACCTTGGATATTCGCGCTGGCGTGCATCGTGGGCATTGCGCTCGACGCCTTCGTGCGCAGCCGCTTCCTGCAGTGGCTCTGCCTGGGCCTCGCCTGGATCGCGGTGTCCTGGTGGCTGGGCGGCGGCGGATACCCGCGCAGCGTTGTTTGCGCGCTCGCTGGTCTGGTGGTCATCGCCTGGATGCTGCGGGCGCCGCCCGATCGCGCCGACGGCGCCGCCGCGGCGGTGATGGCGTCGCTCGGACTCGCTGCCGTGGGCTTCGCCGCCGGCTCGCTGGCGCTGTTCCAGTTGGCGTTGCTGCTGGCAGCGGCGCTGGGAGGCATGGGCCTGTGGCTGTGGCCCAAGGCCCGCATCCGGTCCGGCGCGGCAGGTGTCGCGGTCGCCGCGCTCGCCTGGCTGGCGCTTGCCCAGGCGGCCATGCTGCTCACCCCGGTGCGGCCGGCGTCGCTCGCGCTGCTGGCCGTCGCCTTCGTCACGGCGCCCCTGCTGGCCCGGCTGTGGCGCGGCAGCACCGCGCTCGCCGCGCCGATCGGCGTGGCGGCCGCTGGCCGGGTTGATTGCGGCGGGCGCGCTTGCCCTGCAAACCGGCAGCAGCCAGGCCGGCGGCACCGCCCGTGCCGATGGCGGCAGCGACGACGCGTACTATGCGAAATAGGGCTGCGCGGTCGACCCGGCAGCACGGCAAGACCGCAGGTCGGCCGCGGCGTCGGGGTCCGCCATGGGCGCAAAGAGGAGATGGCATGCCAGGAGCATTCGGAATCGGTCATCCCGGCCTGCCGGGTCTGCGCGCGGCGACGCGGGTTGCGGCGGCAGCATTGTTCGCTGCCCTGCTGGCGGTCACGGCCGCACCCGCCACGGCTCAGCCGGCACGCTTCGAGATCGACCCGGAGCACCTGTCGATAGGGTTCCTGGTGCACCACCTCGGCTTTGCGAAGGTGCTAGGCATGTTTCGCGCCGCCAAGGGCAGCTATTCCTACGACGAGAAGAGCGGCGCGTTGTCGGACGTGCGCATCGAGGTCGATACCGCGAGCGTGTTTACCAATCACCGCAAGCGCGACGACCACCTGAAAGGCCCGGATTTCCTCAATAGTGGCGAGTTCCCGAAGATGATCTTCACCGCTGCGACAGCCCAGCGCTCCGGCGAGCGGAACTTCGAGATTGCCGGCAATCTCGAACTGCTCGGCAAGTCGCTGCCGATGACGCTGCAGGCGACGATGAACAAGCTCGCGCAGTACGAACTGGGGACCTTCCGCAAGCCGTACGTGATGGGGGTCTCGGCGCGCGGGAGCTTCAAGCGCAGTCCCTACGGCATGAGCTACGGTCTCGACAACGGCTGGGTGGGCGACGAGGTGGAGATGATCATCGAGTTCGAGGCCCACCGCCGATGATGCGCCGCCAGGCTACCTGTCGCAGGGACACTGCAGGAGGCTCGCGCCTGCGTAGCCGAACTTGCTCCGTCCCTGGCTCAGTGGATGTCCGGACCAGCGGCCTGCTTCGGATCGCGGGCGCCGCCGACGGCCTTCTCGATCCGGTCGGCCTTGCGCCGTTTCAGCCATCGCGGCAGCAGGAACCAGGCAACGGCGAAGGCCAGTATAGCCAGGTACACCACTACCGAGACGAGACCGTCAGACTGCTCCATCCCATCCCCTCGAAATGAGCCCAGGCTCCCTGCCTGCCGCAAAGATAGCGCAAAACGCGCAACTTGCGTGCCCAACCGAATCCAGCTCCGGCCGGCGCGTCGACCGGATAGGGATGCTGCATGCAGTCGGCGGCCATGCCTGATCCGAGCCCGCCGGCGGACGCCCCGCTCTCGCGCTACAAGCAGAAGCGCAATTTCGGGATCACGCCTGAGCCTGCCGCCAAGGTGCCGAAGGGCAGCCGCAAGCGCAGCAAGTCGCTTTCTTTCGTCGTCCAGAAGCACTGGGCGCGCCGGCTCCACTACGACTTCCGGCTCGAACTCGGACGGCGTCATGCTGAGCTGGGCGGTACCGCGGGGGCCGAGCTACGATCCGGCAGAAAAGCGGATGGCGGTGCATGTCGAGGACCACCCGATCTCCTATAACAGCTTCGAAGGGACGATCCCGGCGAAGCAATACGGTGCCGGCAACGTCATCATCTGGGATCGCGGCAGCTGGGAGCCAGTCGGCGATGCGACTGAAGGCATGCGCAACGGCAAGCTGGTCTTCAAGCTGCACGGCCAGAAGCTCGCCGGCCTGTGGGAGCTGGTCCGCATCTCCAAGCCCGATGCGAAGCAGGACCAGTGGATGCTGTTCAAGAAGCGGGACGAATGGGCGCGTCCCCTTGCCGAATACGATGTCATCGCGGCCCTGCCGGACAGCGTCGTCGAGAACCCCCTCGGGCTGGTCGAAGAGCGCGAGTCGCGCGGGGGCGCCGCTGTCCGGCCGCCGGAACGCGCCGCTCCCGGCTCTTCATCAGCCGGGGCTGCGCAGACACCCGACCTTTCCCGGGCGGTCGCCGCCAAAGTCCTGCCGGCAAAGCTTGCTCCGCAGCTGGCGACGTTGTCGGCGGCCGCCCCCACCGGGACCGGTTGGCTGGTCGAGCCGAAGTTCGACGGCTATCGGATCCTCGCCCGCGTCGAGGACGGTCGCGTCCGGCTGTTCACGCGCAATGGGCACGACTGGACCGCCAAGCTGAAGAGCCTCGCCGAGGCAGTCAAAGGCCTCGGCGCCAGCCGCAGCTGGCTCGACGGCGAGATCGTGATCCTGGACGACAAGGGCGTGCCCGACTTCAACGCCTTGCAGAATGCGCTCGACAACTCCCGCAGCGAGGCCATCGTCTACTTCGTGTTCGACGCACCCTACTTCGACGGCAACGACCTGCGCAAGGTGCCGCTGGCGTCGCGCCGGGCGTTGCTGCGCCGGCTCTTCGACGAGCGTGACGCGCACGCCGGGGAGCAGGCCGAGGGCGACGCCGAAGGGCACGGTGACAGGCAGGCGCGTGTGCGTTATAGCCAGGATTTCGACGCCCCGGCCGCGCAGATGCTCGAGGCAGCCTGCCGGATGGGCATGGAAGGAGTGATCGCCAAGCGCGTCGACGCGCCCTACGTCTCGGCGAGGAGCGACACCTGGCTGAAGCTCAAGTGCTCGCTGCGCCAGGAGTTCGTCATCTGCGGCTTCACCGACCGCAGCGGCGCCCGCGGCGAGGTCGGCAGCATCCTGCTCGGATACCACGAGAACGGCAAATTGCGCCATGGCGGCAGCGTCGGCACCGGCTGGGATTCGAAGACGGGCCGCAGCCTCCACCGGCGCCTGGCGGCGCTCGAAGTCGACGAGCCGACGCTCGATCCGGAGTCGGTGAAGCCCGGGCGCTGGTCACGTCGCGCCGCCGGCAGCGAAAGATGGGTCCAGCCGACCCTGGTCGCCGAGGTGGAGTTCACCGAATGGACCGCCGACGGCCACATCCGTCATCCCATCTTCCGCGGCCTGCGGGCCGACAAGCCGGCGGCGCACATTACTCGCGAAGAAGCACTGGGTCCTGCCGGCACGGGCGCAAGCGGCCCGTCGGCGTCCGGCAACGGCGCCTCGGAGCGGCCCGCCTCGGCATCGGGCGTGCAGCCACCGGCTCGTCGGGGAGTGGCGCGGCCGTCAAGATCAGCAATCCGGAGCGGGTCGTCGATCCTGCCAGCGGCGTGCGCAAGCTCGACCTGGTGCATTACTACGAAAGCGTCGCCGACTGGATCCTGCCGCATCTGTCCGGCCGTCCGGTATCGCTGGTGCGGGCGCCCGAAGGCATCGGCGGCGAACTCTTCTTCCAGAAGCATCCGGAGACGCGGATGCCCGGCATGACGGTGCTGGACCCGTCGCTGTGGCCGGGACATGGCGCGCTGCTGACGGTGGACCACGTCGAAGCCCTGGTTTCCGCCGCGCAGATGAACACCATCGAGTTCCACACCTGGAACTCGCTCGCCGCCAATATCGACCAGCCGGACCGGATGATCTTCGACCTCGACCCCGGCGAAGGGGTGAGCTGGACCTACCTGCAGGAGGCCGCGTTGCTGATGAAGGGGCTGCTGGAGGAGCTGAAGCTGCAGAGCTGGCTGAAGACCAGCGGCGGCAAGGGGCTGCACGTAGTCGTGCCGCTGACCCCGGAGCTCGACTACACCGTCGTCAAGGCGTTCTCGCAGGCGGTGGTGCAGCATCTCGCACGCACCATTCCGTCGCGCTTCGTCGCCCGCAGCGGCGGCGCCAACCGGATCGGCCGCATCTTCGTCGACTACATCCGCAACGGCCATGGCCAGACCACCGTGGCCGCCTTCTCCGTGCGCTCCCGGCCCGGCATGGGTGTGTCGATGCCGGTGGCCTGGGAGCAGCTTATGTCGCTGAAAAACGGCGCGCAGTGGACGGTGCGCACCGCCCGCGAGTACCTTAGCTTCCAGAAGAACGATCCGTGGGCGGCCTACCGGACCTGTGACCAAGGCCTGGAGGCTGCCATGTCGATCCTCGGATTCGAGCCGGAACGCGTGCAGCGGTCCGCCCATTCCAGGCGATCCCGCGGCTCCTAGACGTGGTGTAGATTTGGCTCTCGCCGAGCCGCAGGATCACTTTCCGGAGATTTCCATGGCCGCACGCTCCATCGCCTCCCTGTCGCTGAGCTTCGGGCTGGTATCGATACCAGTCAAGCTCTACTCGGCCACCGAAAGCTCGGCGACGATCCGCTTCAACCTGCTGTCCAAGGACGGTTCGCGGCTGAAGCAGCAGTACGTGTCGGAGCAGGACCAGAAGGTCGTCGAGCGTTCCGAGATGGTCAAGGGCTACGAGTTCGAGAAGGACCGCTACGTCCTCTTCAGTCCCGACGAGCTCAAGGCGTTGCAGGAAAGTGCGTCGCACACCATCGACATCGTCGCCTTCATCCCGGAGAAGGCCGTCGACCCGATCTACTACGACAAGGCCTACTTCCTCGCCCCCGACAAGCGCGGCGGCAAGCCCTACACGCTACTGATGGAGGCGATGCGCAAGAGCAAGCGGTGCGCACTCGCGAAGTGGGCGTGGAAGGGCAAGCAGTATGTGGTGCAGGTGCGGCCGGCGGAAGACGGGCTGGTCCTGCAGCAGCTGCTCTATGCCGACGAAGTGCGCTCGCTCAAGGACCTCGACGTCGAGAAGGTCGCGGTGTCGGACAGCGAGCTCAACCTCGCGCTGCAGTTCATCGAGCAGATCTCGCAGGACACCTACGACCCCGCGCAGTTCGAGGACGAAGAGAAGAAGCGGGTCCTGGCGGCTATCGACGAGAAGATCGCCGGTAAACAGATCGTCGCCACCCAGGAGCCGGAGCCCGCGGCCGGAGGCCAGGTCATCGACCTGATGGACGCTCTGCGCGCAAGCCTGGCGCAACGCGGGCAGATGGCCAAGCCGACCACGCCCAAGCCCCGCGCGGCCGAGCCCGCACCGGCGGAGGAGGAAGAGGCGGCGGCCACCGGGACGACGGGGCGTGAACGCAAGGGCGTGCGCCGCGCCGCCAAGGCCAAGGAGACGGCTGCTCCGGCCCGCGTACGAGCGAGGAAGTGACGACGAAGCACGAGCTGGAAGCGCCCTACACGCTGCGGAGCATCCGCGAGATGCTGGGTCTCTCGCGGACAGTCCTGGCCGGTTTCATCGAAGCCGGGTTCGTGCAGCCGAGCCGCGGCGCCCGCAACGAATACCGCTTCACCTTCCAGGACGTAGTCCTGTTGCGCACGGCGCAGGGCCTTCAAGCGGCTCAGATCCCGCCGCGCAAGATCCTGCGCTCGCTCAGGCGGCTCAAGGCCGCGCTGCCGGGGGAGTTGCCCCTCAGCGGCCTGCGCATCACCGCAGTCGGTAACGATATCGCCGTGCGCAAGGGCGGCACCCAGTGGGAAGCCGAATCGGGGCAGCTGCTGATGGACTTCGAGGTGGCGCCGGTGCGCGGTGCGGTCGCCTTCCTGCAGCACGCGCCTTCGTCCGCACCATCACCGCGCGACGCCGACGAATGGTTCGCGCGGGCCGAGGAACTCGAGGAATCACACGTCCATGCCGAGGCGGAAGCAGCGTACCGGCGAGCGCTCGAGCTGGCGCCGGACCATGCCGACGCGTGGCTGAATCTCGGCGCGATGCTATGCGAGGCGCATCGCTGCGAGGAGGCGGTCGACATCTTCGACCAGGCGCTTCTGCATTGCCCCGACGAGCCGCTGCTGCACTTCAACCGCGCCATTGCGCTGGAGGATCAGGGCCGGATCCGGGAAGCCATCGCGAGCTACGAAGCCTGCCTGCGGCTGGCCCCGGACCTGGCAGATGCCCATTTCAACGCCGCACGGCTGCACGACCAGGCCGGCAACGCGCAGAAGGCGGTTCGCCATTTCAGCGCCTACCGGCGCCTGCAGCGCTGACGATCATTCGCCGAGCAGGCGCATCGCGTTGATCAGTTCGTCACCCGAAACAGGCGCCGTACCTTCCACCGGAGGCGCGACGCCTTCGCGGGTCGCGCTGAAATCGGCGCTGCCGCCCGGGCCTGCGATACTGCCCTGCATCCGGTTGCCGGCGACGGTGGCGCCCACCTTGCGCACCACGCCGCCTGCGTCGGTGAAAGCGAAGTCGATGCGCGAGCCTTGCAGCTTCGGCTCGCGCAGGCTGGTGCGGATCGGGCCGAACTCGATCGCGCCCTTCAGGTCCTGGAACGCCTGCTCGAGCGACAGGTCCGCGGACGCGGTTGCACCCGCATCCGACCAGGTCGCGCGCCAGGTGCCGCCGGCGTTGGCCGGGACGATCCACAGGTAGGCGGGCCGATGCTGCACCCAGGAAGTCTCATCCGGCCGCCAGTTGCCCATCGTGAACTGGTGCGAGACGACGCGCGTGCCGGGCTTCATCGCCATCAGCGTCGGCCGCAGCTTGAGGTTCAGGTCCGGCAGCAGGTACATGGTCACCACGTCCGCATGGCTGAAGTCGGTCGCGAATATGTCGGCCTGGCGGAACTCGGCGAGCGCCGACACGCCGGCCGCCTCCGCATTGCGCACGGCATGTCCCACCAGCTTCCCGTCGAACTCGAGGCCGGTTCCCCTGGCGCCGAAGTCCCTCGCCGCGGCGATGACGATCTTCCCGTCGCCCGCGCCGAGGTCGACCACGAAATCCTTCGAGGTGACCTGGGCCAGCTTGAGCATGCGGGTGACAAGCGCATCGGGCGTCGGAATCCAGACCACATCCTTGCCGGCCTGGCCACGGGTCGGCTCGTAGGGAGCCGCATCCTGCGCAGTTGCGGACCTGCCCCCCGACAGGAAAGTGGCAGCGATCAAGGCCGTGACCAGTGCCGCGCGCAGCGGCAGGCGTGAAGAGGTGACTTCGCGAGTTGCGATCATGGCATTCGTTCCAAACGTTCCAATGAAGCTGTGACTACCGTACCGGCAGCCTGCGATGCTAACCCGGCGCGTTTGGCCAGCCGCAGGTCGGCGACCAGCTTGTCGAACGCGTCGGCGGCAGCGGCGGCGTCGGTCAGCCGCAGCAGGTAGGACGGGTGGAAAGTCAGGAGCAGTCGCGGATCGCCATCCAGGATCCGGCCGCGCTCCTCGTTGATCCGCACGGCGCGTCCCAGTCGTGAACGCGCGGCAGTTGCTCCAAGGCAGACGACCAGCGCCGGTCCGACCCGGGCGATCTCTTCCTCGACCCAGGGCCGGCACGCCAGGATCTCCGCATCCAGCGGCTTGTCGTGCAGCCGCCGCTTGCCGCGGCTCTTGAACTTGAAGTGCTTCACCGAATTGGTCAGGTAGAGCAACCGACGATCGAGCCCCGCCTGCGCCAGCGCCCGATCCAGCAGGCGCCCGGCAGGACCGACGAATGGCCGACCGGCGAGATCTTCCTGGTCGCCCGGCTGCTCCCCGATGAGCATGATGCGGGCATCCGACGGCCCCTCGCCCCACACCGTCTGTGTCGCAGGCTCCCACAAGGGACAGCGCCGGCAGGCGGATGCCTGCAGGCGGACCTGTTCGAGCGTGCCCTGCCCTGCCTGCGCCACTCGCTTTGCGGCGGCCTCTCCGGGCGGTGGCGGCCGAGGGCCGCAACGCGGCTCATCGCGGGGCTTGATGCTTGCCTGCATGCCCGCGGTGCGCTGGTGGGCGGCCTGCACCAGCGAAGGAATCAAGCGCGCCTCGGGGAGGTTCTTCCAGTATTTGTGCGGCATCTCCGACAGCATCGCCCGCACCTTCAGTCGTGCCGGATTGAAGATGCTGCGGTAGTAGAGGCGCCAGGCATCCTCGAAGGCATCTTCTGCGGGCGCCTCATCCCGATCCACCCCGGGGGTGAACCAGACGCTGGCGCCCGATCCGCTGGCCTGCAATTCGCCTTCCCAGTGCGCGCATCGATCCGGCGTCAGGATCGACCAGCGCATGCCGCCGAAGCGGCGCCGAAAGAAGCCGCTGACGTGCTCGACGATGAGATGCTCCGGCTCGAACCAGGCGACGTAGCGCGGCTCACCCCGCGCCACGCCGTGGACGTCGCCTCCGCCGTCATCGAACACCGCCCGGAACCGGACGAACGCCTTCATCTTGTGGACGTCGCGCGCCACTTCCCGGGCGTACTGGTTGAGCTTCAGCACCTGCGGATCACCGTGCAACTCAAGCAGGTGGCGCTCCTGCCGCGCGATCCGCCAGAGCGTCTGGTAGAGCAGGTCCCACTGGTCGCCGTTGCGATGGCAGGCGACGAGTTGCGCCTTGTCCAGGAAGGCACGCGGCACGCGAACACCTTCCTGGTCGTCGGCGCGGCCGGACGATGCCGGAAGCTCCGCCGGCACGGCAGCATCCGGTTGCCACCAGAGGCGGGCCGGTGCAATCCGCTCGTGCAGGAAGCGCCGGGCGAGCGACTGCCAGGAGGCGAAGGCCGGCTGGAAGCGAACCGTGAGTACGCGCCCGTCTTGCGCCTCCCGCGCGCCCACGCCCTTGCCATGGGGCTCCGCGCCGAACAGCCAGGCCTGGTTCATGCGAGATTCAGCGCGAGCTGGCTCGCCGGCGGGGCGAAACGAGCGAGCAGCCGCTCCGAGGCCAGATCGTCGAGGTCGGGATGGTGATTGGCGCAGACGACAAACGGCATCGCCTTCTTCACGTTCACCTTCAACGCCACCAGGTCTTCGAGCCGGATCCGGCGCCAGCGGCGCATCTGCAGCAGCTTCTTCACCGTCTTCGCTCCCAGCCCAGGTACGCGCAGCAACTGCTCCTTCGGGGCACGATCGAGGTGGACCGGAAAGATGCCGCGATTGCGCAGGGCCCAGGCCAGCTTCGGATCCATGTCGAGCGCCAGCATGCCGCCGCGATCCTTGCCTGCCGTCAGTTCCTCGTGACGAAAGCCGTAGAAGCGCATCAGCCAGTCGGACTGGTACAGACGGTGCTCCCGCAGCAGTGGCGGCGGTCGCGCCGGCAGACTGGCCGAGGGATCGGGGATGGGACTGAAGGCCGAGTAGTAGACCCGCTTGAGGCGATAGGACGCATAGAGATTGGCGGAACTTTCGAGGATCTGCGCATCGCTGGCTGCGTCGGCGCCGACGATCATCTGCGTCGACTGGCCGGCCGGTGCGAACGGCGGTGGCGATACCCGCGTCGGGCGCAGGTTATCCGGCGGCTTCACGCTTTCGCGCCGCTGGTCGGCAGCCTCGTCCAGCCGGGCCCGGATTCGCGCCATCGACAACTTGATGGTGTGGTGGTCCTTCTCCGGCGCAAGCCGTGCCAGGCCTTCGCGGGTGGGCAGCTCGACGTTGATGCTGAGCCGGTCGGCGTAGCGGCCCGCTGCCGCCAGCAGCTCGCCATCCGCATCCGGTATCGTCTTCAGGTGGATGTAGCCCCTGAACCCGTGGTCCTCCCGCAGCTTGCGCGCCACGGCGACGAGTTCTCCCATGGTGTAGTCAGGACTGCGGATAACACCCGAGCTGAGGAAGAGACCTTCGATGTAGTTGCGCCGGTAGAAGCTCAACGTCAATTCAACGACCTCGTCGACGGTGAAGCGCGCACGGCGGACGTCGGATGAATTGCGGTTGACGCAGTAGCTGCACTCGTAGGCGCAAAAGTTGGTGAGCAGGATCTTCAGCAGCGAGATGCAGCGCCCGTCCGGCGCATAGGAATGGCAGATGCCCATCCCCTCGACGGACCCGATGCCTTTCGGCTTGGTCGGCGGCCGCGACTGCCCGCCGCTCGATGCACATGAAGCGTCGTACTTGGCGGCGTCCGCGAGGATTTCGAGCTTGGCGAGCAGGTCCATCGGCTATCGGAGCATACTGTACGGATGCACAGTATAGTCCGGCGCCCGCATCCGCGTAGGAAACCCCCGGGCGGCGAGGTCATGGCCCGACGAAGCTCATTTCTGGCCCGGCACTCCGATGGCGACCGGCCGCACCGCCGCGCCGGCACCTCCCTTGTCGAGCGTTGGCAACACCATGGCGCAGGACGTCCAGACCCGCTCTCTCGCCAGGCCGTCGAGCTTGAGGTTCTCGAGATGATGGATGCCGTGCTGCGTCAGCAGCTGGTGGTGCACGCCGAAGGGAAGGCCGGGAGAAGTGCCTGCCGGAGGCTCGGCCTTGCCCTGGAGCATGCCGTTGGGCACCGGATCGATGAATGGCGTGTCGAGTCCGACGGCGACGACCCGGCGCGAGCCGAGGTAGTCGGCCGCGTCGACGGCGAGCCCCGGCGCCATCGAATAGTAGGGGCTGTCGCCCGCCGGATCGCGCCAGTGTTCGCTCCAGCCGGTGTAGATCCAGACCATGTCGCCCGGCAGGATGCCCCTCGATGCGAGGCCCTGGGCGGCCAGCATCGCCTCGATGTCGGCCCTCGTCACCACCTGCCCGTCGGTCATCGGCTTGCCCTTGCCGACATGCTGGCGGGCGTCAAGCACGACCGCGCTCGTGACCAGCGGCGGAATCTTTTCGAGCCCCAGTTTCAGCAGGCCCGAGTCCGGCGTTGGCTTCACCTCCTTCTGCGTGAAACCGCCGTAGTAGGTGATCTCGTCGGCGGCCAGCGCGCCTTTAGGATCCCAGGGGTTCTTCAACGCGCCGAAGTGGCCGAGCGCGTCGATCTGCGTACCCTGCTGCCCCGGCTCCGCCTCGGCCTCGAAGACTTCGCTGTTGAACGCATGGCGGGAGAACGGGATGCCGGCCGAGGGCTTGTGCCGGGTACCGCCGGGGCCGCCGAAAGGTGTCTTCGGCATCGAGTTGCTGCGCACATGGGACGCCTCGAACCACTTCGCCTGAGCCTGCGCCATGTGCCAGGCACAGCGCTGCGTGCTTGCGTTGCCCAGGGTGTTGGCCATGCCGCGCTCGTCACCGGCGGGCCAGGGTGGTTGCGGCGCCGCCTTGGCGAGGTCGAGCAACTCGGGCGGCTCGGCCGCCACGGCAAAGGCGATCGATACAGCCTGGATGAGAGATGCCACCACCAGCCCTTGCTTCATCGGGAACTCCTCCAATCTGCGGCGCAGCCGCGCCGCATCGTCTTCTTCTGGCCGATGTCCGGCACCGATTCGCACGATATCATCCCGCACGCAGCGGCGAAATCCCTGGCTGCACCATCACGCCCCTTCCTGCTCGGATACGAAGCGCTGTCGGCGGGCCTCTGGTATGTGTCGATCGACCTGCAGTTGTTCATGCTGCTGGCGACGGTGCTGTGGCTCGGCGAGCGGGCGTCCCGCGGCTGGGCGGGCCAGCCCGCTCCGGTCAGCTCGCCGCGCCGCGCGCCACTAGCGACGGGTTCCTCTCTGTCCGATTGGAGGTTCAGCTGCGCGATGCCCTGATGCCGCGCTTTGTGCTTTCCTGCTTGCCCGCCGCGCCCGATTCTTGTAGCTTGCCGGCACGGCACGCATCGGCGCGCCGGCGGGTCGAGATCGCGCCGCCCAGCGAGACAGCAGCGCAAACAGTCAAGCACAAGGAGACACCCATGCCTGCCAAGCCGCGTGCCGGTCCCGGGACCGCGTCTGTCCCCACCATGCTTTTGGCCACGCTGCTCGCCTGCTGGCTGTCCTTCGCGACCGCCCACGCGCAGGAGTATCCGAGCCGGCCGATCAAGGTGATCGTGCCCTTCTCGCCCGGCGGCGCCGTCGACGGCCCGACCCGCGCGATTGCGCAGGAATTGTCCAAGCTGCTGAAGCAGCAGGTCGTCATCGAAAACAAACCCGGCGCCGGAGCGACCATCGGCACCGACATCGTCGCCAAGGCACCACCCGACGGCTACACGCTGCTGCTCGCGTCGCAGACCAATGCGATCAGCGCTTCACTGTACAAGAAGCTGCCTTACGAGCCGATCGCCGACTTCGAAACCATCTCGCTGCTCGGCCGGGAACCCGGCGTGCTGGTGGTGCACCCGTCCATGCCGGTCAAGACGGTGGCAGAGCTGGTCGCCTACGTGAAGGACAGGCCCGGACAGGTCAACTATGCGTCCTCCGGTAATGGCAGCGGCCAGCACCTGTTCATGGCGATGTTCGCCTCCATGGCCGGCCTCCAGCTCACGCACCTGCCCTATCGCGGCAGCGCGCCGGCGACCACCGACCTGCTCGCCGGCATCGTGCCGATGTCGATGCCGGGCACGGCGGGAATGGTGAGGCACATCAAGGCAGGCAGCCTGCGGGCGCTTGCCGTCACCGGCACGAAGCGCTCACCGCAATTGCCCGATGTGCCGACACTTGCAGAATCGGGGCTGGCGGATTATTCGGCGTATGTCTGGATGGGACTGCTCGCCCCCAAGGGCACACCGCCGGATATCATCGAGCGCCTCCTGAAGGAAGTGAAGCTCGCGCTCGCGACGCCGGAGGTTCGGAACTACTTCGACACGGCCGGCATGGAGATCGTCGGATCCTCGCCGGCGGAATTCGCCGCCTATTTCCAGGAAGAACGCGACCGCTGGGCGCGCGTCATCTCGGAAGTAGGCGCCAAGATCGATTGAATATCGGGAGATGGTTGGAATGACCCAAGTCACTGGCCGGGAACACTGGGCCACCAAGAAGACGCCGGACGGCGATGTGCGGCTTTTCCTTTGGGAGAAGTTCGTCGATACGCCCGAGGGCAAGCCGGCGGTGCTCTTCGTACACGGCTCATCCATGGCTTCACAGCCCACCTTCGACCTCTCGGTGCCGGGACGGCCGGACTCATCGGTGATGGACTGGTTTGCCGAGCGCGGATTCGTCTGCTGGTGCGTCGACATGGAAGGCTATGGGCGAAGCGACAAGCGACGCGACATCTTCTGCGACATCGCCAACGGTGCCGACGACCTTCGGGCGGCCACCGACCACATCCATGGCGAACGGGGCGTGCGCAGCTTCCTCACCTACGGGATCTCGTCGGGCGCCCTGCGCGCGGCGCTGTTCGCCCAGAATCATCCCGAGCGCGTCTCGCGCCTGGCACTGGATGCCTTCGTCTGGACCGGGGAAGGCGCGCCGACGCTGGAGCAGCGGCGCAAGAAGCTGCCGGAGTTCATGGCCAGCAAGCGGCGTCCGATCGATCGCAAGTTCGTGCGGTCGATCTTCGAGCGCGACCATCCCGATTGCGCCGAATCGGCCACAGTGGAGGCGTTCGCCGACGCGATCCTGGCACTCGACGACTCGATGCCCAACGGCACCTACATCGACATGTGTTCGCGCCTGCCGGTGGTCGATCCGCAGAAGATCAAAGTGCCGACACTCCTGCTGCGCGGGCAGTTCGACGGCATCGCCGCGATGGACGACCTGATCGAGTTCTTCAAGCGGCTGCCGTCGCCGGACAAGCAGTTCACCGTCATGAACGGCATCTCGCACGCCAGCTTCCAGCAGAAGAACTACAAGATGGTGTATCACATCCTGCACGCGTACTTCACCCAGCCGCCGCCTGCTTATACGTCTGAAGCGGCGTCTGAAGGAGCGTCTGCTACGGCCCCTGCGGCTACCAGCCGGCGTTGAGGATCGGGAACCGCCGGGGCGTTGGTGGCCCTTCCGGGCCCCGTCCCGGCGGTCGGATCGGCCCTACGGGCCGCTCTTCTCCTCGCGCTGCGCCTCGCTGCGCAGGACCGCATTGACCTCGGCACCCAGGATCAGCGTCACCGTGCTCAGGTACAGGAATACCAGCGTCGCCACAAGCCCCGCGAAGCCGCCATACACCAGCAACAGCTCGGCGGCGCTGCGCCAGCTGTAGGAGAGCAGCGAAGCGAGCCCGATCCATAGCGCCGCGCCGAACAGCGCCCCCGGCACCACGCCGCGAAACGTCTGGGGGATGTCCGGCAGCAAGCCGTAGAGAAGCGCATACATGGCGGCCAGTACGACGAAGGCCATGCCGTAGCGCACGCCTCCGCGCAGCCACCAGGCCTCGGCGCCCACGCCGACCGTGTTCTCGAGGAATTGCCAGACGTAAGGCATGATGACGACCGAACTGAAGGCAGCGATGGACGCGGCTCCGACGACGATGGTGAAGATCGTGACCTTGATGCGCGCCTTCCAGAAAGTGAGGCCGGCTTCGATCCCGTAGGCCTTGTTCAAGGCGGTGCGAATCGCCTGGACGCCCGACGAAGCCGTCCAGATCGTCACGAAGAAGCCGATCGCGAGCAATGCCTGGTTGCGCTGGCTGAGGACCTGGTCGACCACCGGCTGCAGCGCCTGCTGCACGACCGGCGGCGTGTAGCCCACCACTCGCGCGGCGAGCGCAGCAGCATCGCCCGGCTTGCCAAGGAAACCGGCAGCCGCCGACACCAGGATCAGCAGTGGAAACATCGCCAGGATCGTCGAGAACGCGACGCTGCCGGCCTGGTTTGCGCTCTGGTGGACGATGTAGCCCTTCAGGGCCAGCACGACGACGCGCAGGCCGGGAATGCGAAAGAGCCCATCACGAAGAAGGCACGCGAGCGAACGCCAGGATATCAAGGCGCCGCTCCGCACACTTGCCGGCCCCGCGCCACGGTCGAGACGATTGGCGCCAGGCAGCTCAACCGTCCGCCTTTTCGATGAACGCGTCGACGAGGCCGTCCGGCGCCTTCACCACATGCTCCGTGCCCGGAAAACCGCCGGAGCGGACGTCCTGTACGAATTCCCGGAAGCCGGCAACGCGTTCCGCCTGCATCTCCTGCTTCATCCTGAAGAGGTTGCGGTACTGCTTCGTGTGACGCGGATAGGGTGGCCCGTTATTGCCCAGGATGTCCTCGGCAAACAGGAACTGGATGTCGCCGCCGCCGCCGGCGCCGATCGAGGAGGTCAGCAGGCTGGTGCGCTTGCTGATCTGCACCAGCAGTTCTGCCGGAATCACCTCCACCTCGACCGCCCAGGCGCCGGCAGCCTCCAGTTTCCTGATCTCCTGGTACACCCACAGCGCCTCGTCGAGGGTCTTGCCGACGGCACGCAGCCCTCCCGTCCAGGTGCTCTTGCGAGGCACCAGGCCGGCATGGCCCTCGATCGGTATGCCGGCCTCCGCCGCTGCGGCCACGAAACGGGGCGACCACTGGCACATGATGCCGTCGGCCCCGATCTCCATCGCCTGATAGCCGATCCGAACCGCTTCCGCCTCGGTCGCCGCCGCAACCAGCGGCACGGAGAAGGACATGAAGGTGTTGGGCGCGGCCTTGCGGATCTCGGCCGCGAGCTCGGGCCGCTTCGGATCGAAGCGCACCTTCATCAGGTCGATGCCGGCCTCCTCGGCGGCGGCTGCCTCCTCCGCCGAGAACGGCAGCGTCTCCGTCAGCACGCGCGTGCCCTTGAGGTCGCGCAGGTCCTTGACGGTGTAATTCCGTGTGCCGTATGCGCCACCCAGCGTCATCACCCGCTTGAGGCCCCTGCGGGCCGCATCGCGCGGCGGAATGCCGCCATCGCCGGTTGCATGCGTTGCCATCGATGTACCCCTCCCCTTGTCCTGGTAGTCCTGGTGGTCCTGGTCATTGCGCCGCCGGCTTGTACAGTCCGATCCTGCCGGCGCAGCCCGGCATGGTACCGCCTGTAGCGGCTGCTTGAAGACGAGCGACACCCGCGACCAAACCAAGCTTGCTCTGGGGGCACTGCGAGGCAACAATCTGCGGCGTTTCCGGCGGGTGCGCAGGGCGCCCGCCAAAAAGAGGACATGGATATGGCCGGGGAATTCACGGTGAGGGCCGGAGTCGACGTCCGGATCGACAACGCGACCTGGATCTTCACCCTGGATCGTCCGGACCGGCTGAATGCGCTCGACGCGGCGATGGTCGACGCGCTCCTGGCCGAGGTAGAGGAAGCCAACGCGTCGGACGCACGGCTCATCGTCTTCCGGGGATCCGGCCGGAGCTTCTGCGCCGGTTTCGATCTCTCCAAGCTCGAGGCGCAAAGCGAAGCGGACCTGCTGCTGCGTTTCGTGCGAATCGAAATGCTGCTGCAGGCGGTCGCCATGTCGCCTGCCCGGACGCTTGCGCTGTGCCACGGCAAGGTCTTCGGCGCGGGTGCCGACCTCGTTGCCGCCTGCGGCCACCGCGTCGCGGCGGCGGGCACGACCTTCCGCATGCCGGGGCTGAAATTCGGCCTGGTGCTCGGCACGCGGCGGTTCGCGGCCATCGTCGGACCCGAGAAGGCGAGGCATCTGCTCGAGGAGACACGGCCGTTCGACGCAGATCTCGCCTGCGAAATGAACTTCGTGCACGAACTGGCAGAGCCCGAGGCCTGGGATGCGATCATCGCTGGTGCTGCCGCCGGCGTGACGGCTATCGACGACAACGCCCGCAAGGCTCTATACCAGGTCACATGCAGCGTGGATCCGGACAAGGATCTCGCAACGCTCGTGCGGTCGGCAGCGCGCCCAGGTTTGAAGCAAAGGCTCCTGCGGTTCGCCGCGAAATAGTTCCGGCTTGCCTCAGACCGCAGGCTGCCTGAAGTTGACAGCCGGGCTGATGCCGTAGAGTCCGGCAAGGCCCACGAGAACGTAGACGATCCGGGTAGGGCAACCCATGGTCGCTGCCGCCCGGTCAGACCCGGACTACGTCCCTCTTCAGCGACCAAAGGACCCCAAGCACTTCGTTTCGCGTCGAGATATCGATGCCGCATTTGTCCAGCGCATCCATGGCGTCGTCGACGACGGCAACGAACTCCTGTTCGCTGATGTTCATGCCCCTGTGGGTCGCAAGCATATCCCGGCCGCTATAGGACTCCGTGCCCCCCGTACCCGCGCAGAAGAACTCGATTGCTCTGCGTTCGACCCGGGCGAGGTCCTCGCTCTTCTCGTATCGTGCCCTCACCAGGGGATTGGCAAGGTGGTTCTTCATCAGTTGCTGGGTGATGCGGGTGATTCCGGCGCGACGACCCAGGCGCTCGTACAGCGTATCGGCAGGCGGATGCATGTCGGCACTCACCGGCATGCCTGACGCAGGTGTTGAATCCACGACTCGTATTCCACTTTTCCAGCGTCCGCGGCAGTGCCGCCTAACTCACGGCGCAGCCTGACGAGGGTATCCATCAGACCAGCCTCCAATCGACCGAGCGCCTCGTGCGTCAGCGGCTGCGGCAGGACCAGGGCGGCGGGCGTGCTCCCGGCTATGGGGACGGTCAGTTGGCGGACTGTCATAGGAGTTCCTCGAGTTATCGCAGGCCCGGGGATCGGACTGCGCAACCGAAGTGTCGCCATACCCCGTTCCTGGATCGTTCCTGATGTCGCCGCCAGTTGCGGGCGCCGGAACAGGAATGCACACTGCCGGACATGGACGCCACCTCCGCCCCCTTGCAGTCGGCTTCGCCCTTCTCGCTGAAGATCGAACTCCTCGGCGGATTCGCAGTGGCGGTCGACGGCATCGGCATCCCGGCTGAACGCTGGGGCAGCCTGCGCGCTACCCACCTGCTGCAGCTGTTGAGCCTGCAACCGCGACACCGGCTGACCCGCGACGTGGCCATGGATGCCCTCTGGCCGCAGCTCGAGCCGAAGTCGGGGGCCGCGAATCTTCGCAAGGCGATGCATCACGCCCGTCAGGCGCTCGGCCGGTACGACGGCATCTCGCTGCAGGCGAACGAGCTGGTCTTGTGGCCGGACCGTAAGCTGGTAGTCGATGCCCAGGTATTCGAGGAACGCGCCGCCGCGGCACTGCTGGATCGGGATCCGGCCGCCTGCGCCGCGGTCGCCGCCACCTATGCGGGTGACCTGCTACCCGGTACACGGTACGAGGCCTGGACCGAGTCGGCCCGGGAGCGGCTGAATGCGATGTACCTCGAGCTGCTTCGCGCCAGCGGACAATGGGAACGGCTGGCGCAACAGGATCCGACCGACGAACCAGCCCATAGAGCCCTGATGCTGCATGCACTGGAAGCCGGCAACCGGGCGGCGGCGCTGCGCTGGTATGCGCACCTGCGGGAGGCGCTGCAGCAGTCGCTGGGTGTGTCGCCCGACGCGCAGACCGAAGCACTGTACCTGCGATGTGTCGCCGGTCTCCAACCAGCCGGACCGCCCTTCATCGGCCGATTCGAGGTACTCGCCCGGGTGACGGCCTGGCTTGGCACGCCCGGTCCCGACCGGCCCGCCGGCGTCGTGCTGCGCGGGCCTGCGGGAATTGGCAAGAGTGCGTTGTGTCGCGAGATCGATGTCCAGGCTCAAGGCCGGGGGTGGGCGGTGCTGCGCGTGGATGCCGCTCAGATCGGACGGCCGTATGCGGTGATTTCGGCGATCGCCGAACGCCTGATCATGGACGATCGCGCGGTGCTCGACCGCATCGGTGCGTCGGCGCGAACCGTGCTGGCGCTGCTCAATCCTTTGGCCGCACCCGCGGACCCGCCACTCGGCCCGCTGGGTCGCCACCAGGTAGTGGGGGCGATCCGGCGCCTGCTGACGGCTGGGCTGGAGGGTACCGATCTTCTCTTGCAGGTGGACGACGCGCATCTTATCGATGACGCCGACGCCGACGTGCTCATCCAGTTGGTGATGGCCGGCGCGCCGGTCAGCCTGCTGCTGGCCACCAGGCCAATTGCACCAGCGACCGCCCTTGGGCGCGGCATATCGCGACTGCAGCGCGCGGGATCGTTGCAGATCATCGATCTCGAGCCGATGGCCGACGACGAATGCCGCCGCCTCGTCACTCGCGTATTGCAGGCACCGCAGCCGGACGATCTGGTGTCGCGGATCGTGCTGACAGCGGAGGGCAACCCGTTCGCGGCGATCGAGCTGGCGCGCTGCGCATCGGCGGGTGCGGACCGGCACCTGCCGGCGAGCGCTGCTGAAGCTATCACCCAGCGGCTTTGCGACGTGTCGGACGGCGTCCTCGCTTTGCTCAGATGGATGGCCTTGAGCGGCGACGAGTTCGACGTCGGCACGATCGAGGGGCTGGCGGCGCAGGCGCAGGTCGAGCCGTTGACTGCGATCGACAGCGCGCTGGATGCTGGTGTCCTGGTTCTTGCGGGCGTCCGCTACCGCTTCCGCCATGAACTGGTACGCCAGGCGCTGATCGAGGATCTGGCGCCCCATCGCCGGTTGAAAATGCACCGGGACATAGCCGCCAGGTTGGCGGAGATGGATGCGGCCCCGGCAGGCGTGGCGCGTCACTGGTTAGCAGGCGGGAATCCGCGAGCGGCGATGCCTTGGCTGATCGCGGCAGCGGGAGAAGCCTTGCGACTCGCCGCCTTCAGCGACACCCTTCGCCACCTGGAGCCGTTGCTGGCGTTTCATCCTCATCATGCCGAGGGCCTCCGCCTGCGTGCCGAGGCGCTGGATGCGATGGGCGATCCGGCCGCTCTCGCCGCCTACCGGCTCGCAGCGGACGCGGCTGGCGAGCCCGCGAGCCACGATCTCAGGGCAAAGGCTGCCCTTGCCCAGGTGAAGCAAGGCGATCCAAAGGGGGCTCTCCTCGCGCTGGTTGGGGTCCGACCGGCGTCGGTGGAAGGCCGCCTTTGCGAGGCGCTCGCATACAGCGGCGCCGCAGCCCTGGGCGTTGCCGACCCTGCGATGGGAACGGCAAAGGCTGCCGCGGCCCGCCGGCTTGCGCTTGAATCCGGCGACACCACGTCGCTGGTGATCGCTTCCTGGGCACAGGCCGCGGCCGCGCACGCTCGCGGAGAACTGCATCAGAGCGTATGGGCCGACCTGCAGGAGACCAACCATGTGCCGCACCTGGCTTTGCGGGTCTTCGATGGTCACCTCTGCATCACGCAACGGTTCCTCTATGGCGCAAAGCCGTATCGCGACGTCATCGAGTTCGCCCAGGCGCTGGCCGATGAAGCGCAGAGGATCGGGGCTTTGCGCGGCCATGCCTTTGGCGTGACCTTGCGCGGCGAGGCCGAATGGCTGGCAGGCGATCTCGAGGCCGCACGCCAACACTTGCGGGAGGGGGCTCGGCTTCACCGCGCAATTGGTGGCCCGGTAGGAGAAGCGTTGTCGCTGCAGCGGCTCGCCGAGGTGTCGCTGTACGAGGGAAAGCGCGACGAGGCGCGCGCCCTCGTCGATGAGGCGCTGGACCTTGCGCGCCAGACCGACATCGGCTTTCACCTTCTCGACCGCATCTACGGCACGCGCATCAGCCTTCACGCTGACGACCCCGCCGCCGCCCTGCATGTCATGGAGGATGCAAGCGAGTCGGTCCGTGGTCCGCTGGAGACTTGTCCTGGCTGTCGCATCACCTTTGCCGTACCGGCAGCGATCGCCGCTGCGCGGGGCGGGGACCTGGACCTGGCAGACAAGCACGAGAAGCAGTGCGCCTACCTGGCCAATGTGGTGATGCGCTTGCCTGGCTGGTACGCTGCACACGAAGAAGTCCGGGGACATATCGCCACCGCCCGCGGCCCGAAGTCCGAAGTGGCTGCCGGCTGGTTCGTCGCCGCGGCGGCACGATTCAGGGAGGCAGGTCAGCCCCTGGATGCGGCCCGATGCGAACGGCTGGCCGCGGGCGCCTCTGTCGGCAATTGACGATCCATCAGACTGCACTGATCGCGAACGCCTCCCCCGGTGATGCGCATTCGATACCTGGCGCGGCTCCTGCATGCAAGGAACGTTTCAGGAACAGCCGACGGCCAAACTGGCATGACTCGCTCAACCAAGGAGAAGACTCATGTCGCATCGTATCCCCGCCTGCTTTTCCGGCAACGCGCAGTGGCGCTTTTCACTGCCGCTGCTGCTCGGATTGGCGCTTCCTGCTGTGTATGCTCAGACACCCGTCCAGGAGCGGGCCGTTACCTGGGCCGCCGAGGATACGAACATCAAATGGGGCCCGTGCCCTCCGTTCCTGCCGGCAGGCTGCGGCATTGCCGTACTTCTGCGTCAGGCCCAGTTCAGTCCGCCGGGAGCTCGATTCCTGCCGCATTCGCGGCGCCTCGCACCGCCGCCGGCCAGTTGATCCGGCCCGGATCGTGACCGCCGGCGATGCCGATCAGCCAGGCCTCGGCATCACCGACGTTACGAAAGCCTCGCGAAACGCCGGGCGGAATGTCGATCACGTCCCAGGCGGACAGGCGCAGCCGGTTCGTTCCGTCCGGGCCCCAGAAGACCTCCCACGTCCCGGTGAGCGGAATGAAGACTTCCTGGGTCAGGTGGTTGTGCAGCGGCGCGGCCTTGCCCGGCTCGCACCGGACCAGATTCAGATGGAAGGACTGCGCGGCGAGCGGCGCATCCGGCTGCGATCCGATTACCCGATAAGTCGTCCGTTCGCAGCCCGGTATGGCGGCATCGACGTAGTCGTCGGTGGGACGCAGCGCCGCGAAGCGGGCGACGCGCCCTTCCATCTCTGCGACCGAAGGGTCGGCATCCGTGATCGGGGCCATTTCGTTCATCGGGCGTCATGTCCTTTGATCTGGCGTGCCGTCATCGTCGTCGCGGCATGCGCATCGCCATTGTCGGGCAGTCCACGGTTCGGGGGCAAGCCGTCACCAGCCGCCGGTCCACCGGTAGCGCTTGCTCCAAGATCGTCGCAGCCAGCGGCCCTCAGGGTCGAACGGGGCGCGTCGCCGAAGCGCGGAGCGCCGCGGTCCGGCGCGCTCAGGCCGCGCTCTTGGCGCCCTCCTGTCGGGCGAGATGGACCTGATGCAAGGTGATCTTGCGAACCTCGGCCTGACTCGTCTCGATATGCGCGCGCAGCAGCATGACGGCCTGGTCGCCGCGCTTGCGCTGAATCGCCTTCAGTATCTTGGCGTGTTCTTCGTACGTGGCGTCGATCCGCGCCGGTTTGGTGAAGTCGAGTCTGCGGATTATCCGGATTCGCTCGGTGACGTCCCGGTGCACTCGAGCCATCTCGCGATTGCCGGCAGCTGCGACCAGGCTGCAGTGAAAGGCTTCGTCCCATTGCGCCACCTGCGCCGCATCGGCGCATCTTTCTGCCGCGTCCAGCAGCCAGATCCCGGCAAGCTGCTCGAGCAGTACCCGATCCACCCGGTCGCTGCCCGAGCAGATCCGTTGCACCGCTGTCGTCTCCAGCACCATGCGCAAGTCGTAGAGCTGCTCGAACTGGTCAAAATCGAACGGCAGCACACGCCAGCCGCTGCGGAACAGCACCTCCACATAGCCCTCCTGCTGCAGACGAAAAAGCGCCTGCCGCACGGGGGTGCGCGACACGCCCAGCCGCTCGCTCAATTCGTTCTCGGTGAAGCGGTCGCCAGGTACCAGCTTGAAGTCGGCCACATCCCGCTTCAGCTGCCGATAGACTTCATCGGCCCGGGAGCGGTGGATCGGTTCGGCAGGGGCGATCGCGGAGGAGAGACGACGGGTGGAGTCCACGAGGGTGAATTTAGCAGCGTTCATCGGCGGGCGGTGGCAGCGCGGCCAGCAGTTGCCCGCTGTCGGCGGTCCAGCCGACGATCGCACCCTGGGCCCGGATCATCCGGAGCGCCGCCGCCTTGAACTCGGCAAAGTAGCTCTCGGTGCAGTCTTCCAGCAGGAGGCAGTCGTAGCCCCGGTCGTTGGCCTCGCGCATCGAGGTCTGGACGCAGACTTCGGTGGTGACGCCCATGAAGATCAGGTGCGTGACTCCGGCGCGTTGCAGCAGTTCCTGCAACGGCGTCGCATAGAACGCGCCCTTGCCCGGCTTGTCCAGCACGATCTCGCCCGGCCGCGGGTTGAGCGCCGGAATGATCTGGCTGCCCGGCTCCCCGGCTACCAGGACCCGTCCCATCGGCCCCCGGTCGCCGATGCGCAGCGTCGGGCTGCCGCGGTTGCGTTTGGCGGGCGGGCAGTCGGCGAGGTCGGGGCGTGTGCGCCTCACGGGTGTGGACGACCAGACCGCCGGCGGCACGCCAGGCAGCCAGCACGGCCGCGCAGGCGGGCACGATCGCCGAGAGCAGCGACACGTCGTTGCCGAGGCTTGCACCGAAGCCGCCGGGCTCGATGAAGTCGCGCTGCATGTCGATGATGACCAGGGCCGTGCTGCCGATCTCGAATGGGAACGCAAAGGGCTGCGCGGCCAGCCGGATCACAATGTCCTGGGGCTCCTTCATGCGGCTTGCGCGATGGAATGACCGCCGCCCATGTGAGCGCCCAGTTCATGCCGCTGGGCATTCGCCGCCGGCGTCTCGAACACCATGCGGCCCTCACTCATCACCAGGATCCTGTCCGCCAGCTCCAGCAACTCGTCCAGGTCTTCGCTGATCAGCAGCACTGCGCCGCCGCGGCCCGCAACGCCGCGCAGGCGGCCATGGATCTCCTTTACCGCCGCGAAGTCGAGTCCGAAGACTGGATTCGCGGCAATCAGGACGTCTGATGTCGCCGTCGAGCTCGCGAGCCAGCACGGCTCGCTGCACATTGCCGCCCGACAAACTGCCAATCGGCGAATCCACGCCTCGGGTCTTGATGCCATAGGCGGTGATCCAGTCGCGCGCCCGAGCGCGCCAGCGGCCGAAGCGCAGCCGCCCTGCCTGGCAGAGAGGCGGCCGGTCGAAGTCGCGCAGGGCCATGTTCTCCGCGAGCGAGAGCCCGGGCACGCAGGCATTTCGCAACGGTTCTTCCGGCAGGCTGCGGACCTTCAGCCGATGGTTCTCCTCGCGCCGTCCGTGGTACGGGTCGCCGCGCACCTTGACCTCGCCCGAGACGCGCAGCCGCTGCCCGACCAGTGCCTCGACCAGCTCCCGTTGCCCGTTGCCGGAGACGCCGGCGATCCCGAGGATCTCTCCGGCTGCGACCGCGAGGCTGAGGTCCCGCACGGCCAGCGTCCCCCGGTCGCCGGCCACGTGCAGGTTGTTCACGGAAAGCGGCATGGCGGCGTGCGCCGGTCGCGCCCGCGCGATCGCGACCGGCGTCCCCGCAACCGGCTCCCGCGCACGCGCGCCCAGGCCCGCGGCCCCATGCTCGGTGCCGTCCTCCCCCTTGCCGCGGCCGGGTCGCCAACCATCGCCTGCGCCAGCAGTCCCGGGTTGGTGGCGGCGACGCTGCAGTGGTGCACCGCCTTGCCCCGACGCAGCACGGTGACGTTGTCCGCGTAGGCCATCACCTCGCGGAACTTGTGCGTGATCAGCAGCACGGTGCAGCGGCCGCTGCGCGCGAAGCTGCGCACATGGCCGAGGACTTCATCGGCCTCCTGCGGCGTCAGCACCGAGGTGGGCTCGTCCAGGATCAGCAGCCGCGGCTGCAGGTAGAGCTGCTTGAGGAGCTCGAGCTTCTGCTTCTGGCCGGCGGCCATTTCGGATGGTCGCGCATCGAGCGGCAGCCGGAACGGCGTGCTCGACAGGAATTGCTGGAGCTCGGCACGCTTGCGCTTCCAGTCGATCAGGGCCGGCACCGTCCCGCCGGCGAGCAACAGGTTCTCGGCGACCGTCATGCCGGGCGCCAGGGTGAAGTGCTGGTACACCATGCCGATGCCGAGCATCCGCGCGACCACCGGCGTGGCGATGGCATGCTCGCGGCCGTCGGTCATCAGGCAGCCTTCCTCCGGCCGGTGAAAGCCGGCGATGCACTTGACCAGCGTGCTCTTGCCGGCGCCGTTCTCCCCCAGCAGCGCATGCACGGTCCCGGGCACGATCTTCATGCTGACATGATCGAGCGCGGTGAATCCCCCGAACCGCTTGGTGAGCTCGAACGTCTCCAGGGCCATCGCGCCGGCCGGCGCGGGCATCGGGTCGATCTGCAGGCTCATGGGAGCACGCTCATTGCAGTGCCTCCAGTACCGCCTGCGAGCCGGCATGGGCGCCGAAGACACCGCCCTGCATCGAGATCATCTTCAATGCCGCTTCGTGGTTGTCCCGGTCGGTGGCTGCAGTGCAGTCGGACACCAGGAGGCACTCGAAGCCCCGGTCATTGGCTTCGCGCATGGTGGTGTGTACGCAGACGTCGGTGGTGATGCCGGTGAGGATCAGGTTCTCGATCCGGCGGCTGCGCAGGATGAGCTCAAGGTCCGTGGCGCAAAAGGATCCCTTGCCGGGTTTGTCGACGACGACCTCGCCCGGCAGGGGCGCCAGTTCGGGAATGATCTCCCACCCAGGCTCGCCGCGCACGAGGATGCGGCCCATCGGACCCTCGTCGCCGATTCCGATGCCGTTCGTGCCGATCGCGCGGGAGCGCCAGCGCTTGTTGGCCGGCAGGTCCGACAGGTCCGGACGGTGGCCTTCGCGGGTGTGGATGACGTGCCAGCCGCCTCTGCGCATGGCCGCCATCAGCTGCTGCAAGGGCATTATCGGCGCCCGGGTGAGCGAGATGTCGTACCCCATCTTGTCGACATAGCCGCCGCTGCCGCAGAAGTCGATCTGCATATCGATCACGACCAGCGCGGTGTTCGCCGGCCTGAGGTCGCCGTTGTACGGCCAGGGGTAAGGCTCGGCGCGCACGAACTGCCCTGCGGTGCCGGCGGTCACGCTCGCGACACCTTCTTCAGCGCCGCGACCGGCGGCGCGACGGTTTCCGGGCCGCGGTAGCTCCGTGTCGGCCTTTCGAAGCCGCAAGACGTGCCGTCGGTCACCTCGACGGGCCACGGCAGCTGATAGCGTCCGGCCGCCATGTCGTGCATGTAGGTGTACGGGCAATCCTGCGCGCCGCCCTTCACCGCCACGTAGCCGCGGTGATAGAGCTGGTACAGATTGTTCTCCACGCCCCAGCCGGTCCGGGCTTCCCGCACCAGGTCCGGTCGCACCTCGCAGGTGATTATCTCGTCCGGTCGGCCGCTGCCCGACACCATGACCGTACCGTCGAAATTGCAGAACATGCCCTCGCCCATCGAGTCGAAGCTGCCGTCGCTGCCGCACATGCAGACGTTGGCGGTCACCGCGAGATTGCAGAAGGCGTTGGCCTGGTTGGTGATCCGCCAACTGTGGCGGATCGGCGCGGTGTAGCCGGCCGTGCGGACAATGATCTCCGCGCCCCTGTAGGCGGCCTCGCGTGCCATTTCCGGGAACATGCCGTCGTGGCAGATGATCAGCGCGAGCTTGCTGCCGTTCGGCCCGTCGCAGACCGGCACGCCGAGGTTGCCGGGCTCCCAGGGTTCCACCGGCACCCAGGGATGGAGCTTGCGGTAGTAGAGCCGGATGGCGCCGGAGTCGTCGATGATGAGGCCGCTGTTGTAGGGGTTGCCGACCGGGTTCGCTTCCATGATCGAAAAGCAGCCCCAGATCCGGCTGTCGATGCAGGCCTGTTTGAAGGACGCCACCTCGGGGCCATCCAGCGAGCACATGATGGCCGGATTGGTGTCCATCGACAGGCCGTGCAGCGAGTACTCAGGGAACACCACCAGATCCATCGTCGACTGGTTGCGCCGGGCTTTGGCAACCATTTCGCAGATCCGCCGCGCCTGGGCGGCGAGCTGCGCGGCCGTCTCAACCACCGGCAGCTGCAGCTGCACGAGGCCCATGACGACACCGTGTTTCGACTTGTTCAGACCTCCCAGACCGGACATGCAGCAACTCCTGTTGACTAGCGGATCGACGAGAGCTCGCCCGGGCTGCCGGGGACCACGCTGCCGGGTCGACAGGTGATTACCAGGATCAACAGGGTGAGCACGTAGGGAACGATGTTGAAGAGGTGGTAGCCCCAGCCGATGCCGACCGACTGCAGGGCCGGACCCAGCGCGCCGGCGCCACCGAACAGCAGCGCCGCGCCGACGCAGCGCAGCGGGCTCCAGCGGGCGAAGATCACCAGTGCCACGGCGATCAGCCCCTGGCCGCTGGAGATGCCCTCGTTCCAGCTGCCGGGGTAGAACAGCGTCAGCGACGCGCCGCCCAGTCCGGCGATCGTGCCGCCGGCGGCGGTGGCGGCGATCCGGATCCCGGAGACCGAATAGCCCAGGGCCCGCGTGGCGTTGGCGGAGTCACCGGCCATGCGCACCAGCAGGCCGGCGCGGGTATTGGCGAACGCCCACCACAGGGCGACCGCAATCGCCAGTCCGATCGGCACCAGCACGTTGACCTGCAGCGCCGAACGCACCGCGGCCGAGTCGCTCCAGCCGCCGAGCGCTATCGCCGGCAGCTGCGGCGCCTGCGGTTGGATCAGCGGTTTGCCGAGGTAGAACGCGAGACCCATACCGAGCAGCATCAGCGCGATCCCGGTCGCGACGTCGTTGACGCGCGGCAGCGAGCACAGCACGCCATGCAGCGTGGCCAGCAAGGCGCCGCAGGCGGCGCCGGCCAGCACGCCGATCCAGGGTGAGCCGCTCAGGTACGCTGCGCCGAAGGATCCCATTGCCGACAGCACCAGCACGCCTTCCAGTCCCAGATTGATGCGCCCTGCCTTCTCCGTCAGGCACTCCCCGAGGCTGACGAACAGGAACGGCGCCCCGACCCGCAGGGCGCCGCCCAGGATGCCGGCGAGGAAGATGACGACCTGCTCACCGGTCATGCCGCCTTCTCCCCGATCGCGACGCCGGCGCCCCGGTCGGCAGGCCCGCCGACTCGACGCAGCCGCGCGAAGAATGCCTTCCAGTCGACGTCGCGCAGCGCTTCGCTGGCGAGGATGAGCACGAACGCGATGCCCTGCAGCAGCAGCACCGACGCATCCGGCAGACCCAGCCGGCGCTGCAGCAGGCTTCCGGCCGCGCCGAAGCCGCCGAAGAGAATCGCCACCGGGTATGACTGCCAGCGGATGATGCCGGGCTATGAACGAAACCAGGATGCCTGCGTAGCCGTAGCCTGCGATCAACGCGGCGTTGGCGCTGTTGTGCACGGCGGCCACCTCGACCGCCCCGGCCAGGCCGGCGGCAGCCGCCACCGAGCGCGCAGGCGATCAGGATGAGCCGCGAGGCCGGCAGTCCCACCAGCTGCGCCGCACGCGGATTGCCGCCCACCACGCGCACCGAGAAGCCCGAAGGCGTCAGCCGCAGCCAGGCGGCGGCCGCCAGGCACGCCAGCACGCCGATCACCAGCCCCCAATGCACGTCCGAACCGGCGATACCGCCGATCCGCAGCCCCTCCGCCAGCGCAAAGGTGGAGGGCTTGTTCAGGCTGCCCGGGTCGCGCAGCGGACCCTCGACGAGATGGTTGAACAAGCCGATGGCGACGTAGGCAAGCAGCAGGCTGCTGATGGTTTCGTTGATGCCGCGGTACTGGCGCAGCCAGCCGGCGAGGGCGATCCAGAGCGCGCCGGATACGGCGCCCGCCGTGCAGACCAGCGTCGTTCCGGCGAGCCCGGCGGGCAGCGGCAGGATTTGCGCCAGCGCGGCGCCGGCCAGGCCACCTAGCACCACCGCCCCTTCCCCGCCGATCACAACCAGCCCGGCACGCGCCGGGATGGCCACGCACAGGGCGGTCAGCATCAGCGGCGCCGCCCGCTGCAGCGTGTTCTGCCACGAATACCAGTCGCCGAACGCACCCTTGAACAGCAGCAGCCAGACTTGCACCGGGTCGACGCCTGCGAAGGATACGACCAGCCCGAACAGCAGCAGCGCTGCCGCGATCGCGCCGGCGGGTAGCAGGGCTTCCTTCAGCATCACACCGAACCGAGGACGCCTTCAACCAGGTAGTTCATCTTCTCAAGCTCGATGTCGGTCTGCTTGAGCGACTTGCCCGCCGGCACGACGACGTTGCCCTTGTTGTCCTTCAGCCCGTCCTTGAAGATGTCGAAGGTGCCGGCCATCATCTGCGCCTTGATGTCGTCGGCCTGCTTCCTCGCTGCCTCGGTCACCATGGGGCCATAGGCAGATGGCTTCACGTAGCCCTCCTTGAGGCCGCCGCGCAGGAAGTTGGGATGCGGCCGGCCGTTGCGAGCGGCCTCGACGAACGCCGTGTAGGCGGTGAGCCAGTTCCATTCGGCACCGGTCAGGTAAGCGTCCGGGGCCAGCTTCGCCTGGCTCGCGTGGTAGCCGCAAACCATCTTGCCGCGCTTGGCGGCTGTCTCCACCACCACCTTGGGCCCGTCCACGTGCATGGTGAACACGTCGACACCCTGATCGGCGAGGCTGTTGGTTGCCTCCGCCTCCTTCACCGGCATCGACCAGTCGCCGGTGAAGATCACGCTGGTCGTGATCCCCGGCTTGACCGAACGGGCGCCCAGTGTGAAGGCGTTGATGTTGCGCAGCACTTGCGGGATCGGTTTGGCGGCGACGAAGCCGATCTTGCCGCTCTTGCTCATGTGGCCGGCGACGACGCCGTTGAGGTACTGGCACTCGTCGATGTAGCCGAAGTAGCTGGCGGTGTTCCTCGGGTGCTTGCCCTCGCTCCACATCCCGCCGCAATGGGCGAAGCGCGCCTGCGGAAACTTGCCGGCCACCGCCAGCATGTGAGGGTCGAAATAGCCGAAGGACGTGGGGAACACCAGGGTCGCTCCGTCCTGGGCGATCATGCCGGTCATGCTCTTCTGCACTGACGCGGTCTCCGGCACGTTCTCTTCCTCGACCAGCTTGACTCCGGGCATTTTCTTCAGCGCCGCGGCGGCTTCAGCCTGGGCCTGGTTGTAGCCGTAGTCGTCGCGCGGGCCGACGTAGATCACGCCGACGAGGATCGGCTTTTGAGCGAAGGCGCAAGGCGCCATCCCGGAGGCGCCAAAGGCGGCGAGAGCTTTGAGGGTGTCGCGGCGGTCGAACGAGGTCATGATGGGCTCCTTGAAGTGTCGGACGGGCGGGTGGCTCGAGATCGGGATCGGAACGTCGGGCAGGACAGCGTCAAGCAGGCTGCGCGCCGCCGCCGCTGGCGGCAGGTGCGGATTCGGGCTCGGGTTCCAGCAGGCTCACATGGGCCGCGACCACGCGCCAGCCCTGCGGCGTGCGCAACCAGGTCTGGCTCTGGCGGCCGGTGCGACTGCTGCCGGTTCGCTGGAACTCGGCATTGGCGGTGGCGTAGTCGCGGCCGTAGGTGGTGATCACGGTCCTGATCAGCGCGCGCTCCAGACCCTGCGCCGCCCGGGCCGCACGGAAGGCGCGGATCGCGTCGTAGCCGTAGAGGTTCTCGGTGGCGCCGTAGCGCAGCGTGTGCGGGCTCTTCCAGAACAGCTCGTCGAGGACGGCAACCTCGTTGCAGACGAGCGCCCGCTCGTACCGTTCGAAAGCCGTCGTGACCTCGGCAACTACGTAGGGCAGGTTGACTTGCCAAGTCATATCGCGGGCTCCTCCAGGTGAGCGGCGCCTTGCTGTTGCAGCGCCAGCGCGGCACGCATCGCCAAGTCCTCTCGCCAGGGAGCGGCGATCAGCTGCACGCCGATGGGCATCCGCCGAGGTCTCCTGCGGCCACATCGGCGCGAGTGCGACCGGGCAGCCTGCAAACGAGATCGGCTGGGTCAGCAGGCCCATCGCCGGCCGGCAGGGTTGGCGGGCCCCGTCGATGTCCAGCCATTCGGTGCCGATCAGCGGGGCGGCCACCGGCGTGGCCGGCGCCACCAGCACGTCCCACTTCTGCAGCAGGGCATTGACCTTGTCCCGATAGAGCCGGCGGAACCGCTGCGCCAGCACGTACCAGGCGCCCGGCTGCAGCGCGCCCGCTATGAAGCGGTCCACCGACAGCGGTTCGAACTCGCCGGCGCGAGTACGAAGGTCCTCCAGGTGCAAGCTGCCGCCTTCGCTTGCAGTGAGATGAACGCTGCGGCGCGTGCCAGGCCGGCATCCGGCCATTCGACGACGTCGGTGGCGCCGAGCGCGCCGGCAGCCTGGGCAGCCGCAGCGCGCGCCGGCGGGGAAGCGTTGTCAGCGAAATACCCGCCAAGTAGGCCGACGCGAAGGCCCGCGATGCCGAGGTCGAGCTGGTCCGCGACCGGCTGCGCGCGCAGTGCATGGCAGCCTGGGTCGAGCGGATCGGGGCCCTGCAGAGCGTCGTAAGCCAGCGCAAGCGCCTCGACCGATCCGGCAAACGGGCCGAGGTGATCGAGGCTGTGGACGAATGGGTAAGTGCCGCGCCGCGAGAGGCGCCCGAAGG
Source organism: uncultured Pseudomonadota bacterium (assembly GCA_963844195.1). GTDB lineage: Bacteria > Pseudomonadota > Gammaproteobacteria > Burkholderiales > Burkholderiaceae_E > Lautropia. Next base: position 105,255 of record CAWJNC010000003.1, read on the forward strand.
TCGGCTTGAGTCCCCATACCCCGCAGAGCGATGCCGGCACCCGGATCGAGCCGTTGGTGTCTGAACCGAGCGCGAGCGGAACCTGACCGGCGGCCACGGCTGCGCCCGACCCGCCGGACGATCCGCCCGCGATGCGGTCCGTGTCGTGCGGGTTGCGGCAAGGCCCATAGTGCGTGTTCTCCGTGGTGAAGCCGTAGGCGTACTCGTCCATGTTGAGCGCGCCGACCAGCACGGCGCCGCCGGCCTTCATGCGGCTGGACCAGAAAAGCGTCTTCGGTGGCAGGTGGATTGCCGCGATTGATGGCCGAGCCGGCAAGCGTGACCTCGCCCTCGATATCGAACAGGTTCTTCACGGCGAAGGGCACGCCGGCCAGCGGCGGCAATGCTTCGCCGCGCGCGCGCATCGCATCCACGGCACGCGGCCTCCGCGCGTGCCCGGGCGAAGCTGCGGCTGGTGAAGGCGTTGACCCTGCCGTCGGTGGCCTCGATGCGCGCGAAGCTCGCTTCCAACGCATCGCAGGCGGACAACTCACCCGCTGCGACAGCGCGCGCCAACACCGCCGCGTCGAAAGCCGGCGGCCTCATGGCGGATCCTCACCGGCCCGCAGGGGCGGAAATGGCAGCGGGCAGTAAAGCTGGGCAGGCTCGTCGGTTGGCGCCAGCGCTGCCTTGTCGAGGTGCCGGGCCAATGCCGCGGTCTGTGCGAGTTGGATCGCCACGCGCCCGGCCTGAGCCTCATCCAGAGGAAGCGACAGGAGTGCTGCAGCAGCCCGTACATAGACGAGCATGTCCGACTCTGCGCCCCGTGCGTTGCCCGCAATCATCGCCGCACCTCGCGCTGGAAGATCTCCAGGCTGCGCTTGCTGGCGGCGATGAAGCTGTGCTCCGACAGGGTATCGACCGTCCGGGGGCGAGCGTCGCCGTATGGCAGGATCTCGGCGATTCGCGTGGGCCGCTTGGTCAGCAGCAGCACCTGGTCGGCCAGGTAGACGGCCTCTTCCAGATCGTGGGAAACCAGCAGCATGGTCGTGCCGGTCTGCATGAACACCTGCTGCAGCTTCTCCCGTATGAACAGCGTCATCTCGAAATCCAGCGCCGAGAAAGGCTCGTCCAGAAACAGCACTTCCGGGTTGTTGGCGAGCGCGCGCATGATGGAAGCCGTCTGTTGCTGTCCTCCGGAAAGCTCGTACGGGTATCGCTTGAGATCGAACTTGACGTCGAAGGAGGCGACGAGTTCCGCGAGGCGGCCGTCCACCTCGGCCTTCGTCCTGCCTTCCAGCTTGAGCGGATAGGCGATGTTGTCGATGGTGCGCATCCATGGGAACAGCGCCTCCCGGTAGTTCTGGAAGACGTAGCCGATCTTGGTATCCTTGAGCGACTTGCCGTCGAAAAGGATCTCGCCGCTGTCGATCGGCACGAGGCCGGCGATCATGTTGATCAGCGTGGACTTGCCGCAGCCGTTGGGACCGAAGACAGAGACGATCTTGTGCTTGGGGATGTCGAGATCGAAGTCTTCGTACAGCGGCCACCCGGCGAAGTACTTCGTCAGATCCGCGGATGGTGATGTGGGTGCTCGGGGGCCCGGGTCTGAAAGGAGGCTTTGGCACATCGGCGAAATCGTTGACGACGTTCAGGACTGCGCTCATCTTCCGCTCCAATGGACGATCCTGCGCTCGGCCAGCAGGAACAGGACATTCAAGGCGTACCCCAGCGCGCCGGCGGCGAGGATGGAGGCGTACATGTCCCGCACGTTCATCACCTGCTGCGAATTGATGATGCGATTGCCCAATCCACTGTCCGCGCCGATGAACATTTCGGCGACGATCACGATCACCAGTGCCATCGATACCGCAGAGCGCAAACCGACGAAGCTCGGCTGCAGGCTCTCCCAGACCAGGACGTCCTTGAACACCTGCCAACGGGTGGCGCCCATCACCGTCGCCGCCATGACGCGCTGCTTGCGCGCGTTGATCACGCCGTAGGCGCTGTTGAAGACCACGATGAGGAAGGCGCCGAAGGCCGCGATGGCGACCTTGTTGATGTCCGATACCCCGAAGACCATCAGGAACAGCGGGATCAACGCGGAGGACGGCGTCGACCGGAAGAAATCGATCAGGAACTCGACGCTGCGATAGGCCTTCTCGTTGCTGCCGAGCAGTACGCCCAGCGGCATGCCGACGACAGCCGCGATCAGGAAGGCCTGCACCGTGCGCCATACCGTCACCAGGAAGTCGGCCAGCAACGGACCCCCGGCAAGGCCGGCAACCAGGGCACCCAGCGCGTCGATCGGCGGCGGCAACAGGATGGGTTTGATGATGCCCATGCGCACTGCTGCATCCCAGAGCACGAAGAGCACGAGCGGGCCGACGAAGGGCAGCGCCCGGTTCCAGGACGCCTGGCGCGGGGCACCGCCGGCCGATGCGTTCGGCGGCGGCACCCAGGGTTTCGTGACGGGCGCGGAGACCGAAGGCATGGCGTCCATGACATTCATCCCGCGTACAGCATCGAATCGACCTTGAGTCGTGAGCTGAAGATTCCCTTCTCCGAGAACAGGTCGAAGAACTTCTGGAAGTGGGCGACGTCGGCCGGCGTGAACTCGTTGTAGAGGGTGTAAGCGGCTAGCGGCACCTCGCTGGTCAGCGGGCCTTCGATTGGCGTATACGTCTTGAGATGCTGGCGCGCTGCCTCCGGCCTGCTGCGCACGTGGTGGACGCCTCTGCCGTAGGCGGCAATGAACTTCTTCGCCTCGGCGGGATGCTCGGCGATGAAGCTGGACGTCAGCGACGCCGATCCGCCGAACCAGGGCGCCATCGGGTCGCCGAGCACGTACTTCGCGATCACGCCGGCTTCCAGCACACGGGTGGTGCCGTTCATGCGGCCGATGGTGCCGGTGGGCTCGAGCGTGTAGCAGCCGTCGAGCTGACCGGCAGCCAAGGCCGCGACGTGCTGCCCGATGGGCAATTCGACCACGGTCGCACCGACGGCCCCGCCGCGCTCGAGGACCGTCTTGGCCAGAGTCACGTTCTGGATGCCGGGGCCGGAGCCGACGCGCTTGCCCTTCAGGTCCGCCATGGTTTTAGCGGTGCTCCCCACCGGCACGATGACCTCGTCCAGGACGTTCTCGAGGTTGCTGGGATTGGCACAGAAGATCTTGAAGGTTCCCGGCTGCGCGATCTCGCCGATGGCGATGTTGGCCGAGCCGGTGCCGTTGGCGCTTGCATCGCATCGCCCCGACAACATGCCCTCCATGATCTGCTGAGCACCGGCGAACTTCAGGACTTCGACGTTCAGCCCGGCCTCCTTGAAATATCCCAGCTCCACCGGCGCAATAGAAGGGAAGCCCGGCGGCGATCGGCCAATAGCCCACGCGGATCCTCGGGCCAGCCTGTGCATGCGCGACCGGTGCGCCGAGCAAGCCGGCTGCCGTCGCAGCGGCTCCCCCCTTCAGCAGGCGGCGGCGGGAGACGGAGGCGGCCAAGCGGGGCGCGCGGGTGGTCTGGTTCATCGAGATCTCCTGCTGTTGGACAAGGACCAAAGAAATCTTCAGGGTTTCTGGGACGAGGACAGGTAGGCGCGCCAGCCGCCGAAGTGCGAGATGTCGCGGGCGGCGGCGGTAGCATGAGCCTCGCAGAGGAATCCCTGCGCAGTGCTGCCGTCGGCGAGCGTCAGCGTACCGATTCCCAGAGGCGCAGGAATGAGCGCGACGAATGAACCGTAGTTGGCCAGCGGCATGTTCCAGAGCTCCAGCGCAATGCGATGGCCGGCACCGGGTGCGACGCGCACCAGGCCGGGCTTCGGCGGGAGGGTGTCCGTGAGGGCAAAGAGCCGATAGTCGGGCGCTGTCTCCGCCGTTGCGGCGAGCCGCGGCCCCGCGCTCGATGAGCTGCGTGTTCAGCGGCATTCCCGACAGGTGTGCGCCGACGACAGCGATGCGCACGGTCGCCGGCGTAGTGGAGGCAGCGACTCCAGCAATGCCTTCGATGCGCCCCGGCGGCGGCAGCGGGACGCCGGTGGCGCCCTGGGTGAGACCGGTGGACTGGTGAAAGCGCTGCCCGAGTTCGGCGAGCTGCCAGTCGCTCGCGCAAGGACCGATCAGTGTGACGCCGAAAGGCAGCCCGTCGGCGCGCAGGGCGCTGGGCACGGAGAGCGCCGGATAGTCCAGCAGGTTGACGAAGTTGGTATAGGTGCCGAGGTTGCGGTTGAGGGCGACGGGATCGGCCTCCATCTCGGCGATCGTGTAGTGAGTCGGCGCCGTCGGCACCAGCAGCACATCGATGTCGTCCCACATCGGCGCCGCTTGCTGGCACAGCGCACGCAGCCGGGTCTGCGCTTGCACCAGGTCGGCCGCGCTGTAGTCACGGCCGCTGGCAATGATGCTGCGCACCGGCTCGATCACCTCGGTTTCGTGTGCGTCGAAGAACGGCCGGATGGCGGCGTAGCGTTCGGCTACCAGTGCGCTCTCGTAGAGAAGCTCCGCGGCTGCCGCGAGCGGGGTGTAGTCGATGGTGACAGGCGTGCCACCGAGGGCGCGCAGAGCCCGCACCGACGCCTCGAACGCTGCCTTCGATAAGTGGTCGCCGAACCATTCGAGAACCGACGGGACCCCGAAACGGAATGCCGCAGGAAATGCCCGGTCCGACAGCGCCAGGCGACGTGAGTACGGGTCCGCGGCGTCGTATCCGATGGCCGCATGCAGCACCCTCGCAGCGACCGCTACGCTGCGGGCAAAGATGGACACGCAGTCGACGCTTTGCGCGGCCGGTACCACGCCGCGCGTGCTGATCAGGCCCTTCGACGGCTTGAGCCCGACCAGGTTGTTCAGGCCGGCCGGCACGCGGCCCGAGCCTGCCGTATCGGTGCCGAGCGCGAAGTCGGCTTCGCCGGTTGCGACCACGTAGGCGGAACCGGAACTGGAGCCGCCACTGACGTAGCTCGGGTCGAACGCGTTGGGGACGGCCCCGTAAGGCGAACGGGTGCCGTTGAGGCCGCAGGCGAACTGGTCGAGGTTGGTCTTGCCCAGCAGGCTCGCACCGGCATCGAGCAGCTTCTGCACCACGCTGGCGTGCCGCTCGGCAACGTAAGCGAAGGCGGGGCAGCCGGCGGTCGTCCGCACATGCGCAACGTCGATGTTGTCCTTGACCGCAAACGAGAGCCCTGAGAGCGCGCCTTCCATAGCCCCCGCCAGAGGCGGAGTGATCCTTTCAAGCCATGCATTCCGCGGCCCAGCCTCTGGGGCGGCCGCGGAGACCCGAGCGGGTTCGGCTGAGGAAAAGTTCGGCACGGTTATCGAGCATCCAGACTTGTATCCAAGATCTGATGCAAGCAACGTGCCAGATCGCTCCTCAGGCCGCGACGTCCCTCCCGGCCAGCTGCTGTTTCTGGTAGCGCTCGATTGCCGCGCGAGCGTTGAACAGCAGCCGCTCGCGGCCGAGGCGTTCCTCGAATCCGGCGCGCCTCACGACGTCGCGGACTCCGGGATTCAGTCCCGCTATCCACACGACGGCACCGCGTTCCGTCATGCGCCGTTCGCCCTGCATCAGCGCCTGCAATGCCGAGTACTCGATGTCCGGAACCCGGCTCATGTCCAGCACGAGCACGCGCGGCTTGTGCTGAGCGACGAGGGCGCTAACCTGCTCGGCCACGTTCTGAGCGTTGACGAAGAAGAGGCGCCCCTCTGGTCGCAGGATCAGCAGACCGTCGAACGTCTCGTCCTCCGGATGCTCGGGCGACAGCGGACGAAGCACGTCTGTCCCGCGCTTGCGGCCGATGACAGACACGCGCGGAGTGGCGGTCTGGCTGGCCAGTCCGATCATCGACATGATGATCGCCACCACTATTCCCTTGAGCGTGCCCAACAGCAACACTCCGGCGCAAGCGATCAATGCCCAGCGAAACTCCATCGAACGCACGCGGCGGATGGCCCGGAACTCGGCGGGCTCGATCAGACCGATTGAATAGACGATGACGAGGGCTGCCAGCGTCGCGTTCGGCAGCAGCCCGAGCAGCGGCGCAAGCAGCAGCATCGTCGCCAAGGCGGCGCCGGCAGTTACCAGCGACGCCCTTTGAGACCGTCCACCCGCTGCACGGACGACGGCCGTCTGCGAGGTACCGCCGCCGGCGGGCATCGCACCGAACAGGGCACCCCCGAGGTTGGCCGCTCCGGTGGCGATGAGCTCGCGGTTCGCGTTGATGGTTGGCTCGTTGGGATGCGCAAAGGCGCGACCTGCCGCAATGGATTCCGTGAAGCTCATCAGCGCGATTCCGAGGGCGCCCGGCAGCAATTGACCGACCAATGCAAGCTCCGGCATCGTGAGCGCCGGCAAGCCCTGCGGAATCAGGCCGACAGTCTCGACCCCCCGGGCCTGCAGGCCAAGGAGCCACGACGCGGCGATCCCACCCCCGATCGCGACCAGTGGAGCTGGAGAATGCGGCCACAGCCGTTCCATCCCAATCAGCACCAGAAACGTCGCCGCGGCCACTGCGAACGTCAGCCAAGAGAGCGCGGGAAGGTGCTGCAAAATGTTGAGCAGGTCGGCGAAGAAACCGCTTTTGGAGATGTGGATTCCCAGGAGCTTCGGCACTTGGTCCAGCACGATCACGATGCCGATCCCCGCCTTGAACCCGGTCAGTACTGGCGACGAAATGAAGTTGGCGACGAACCCCAAACGCAGCCCAGCAGCGAGCAGCAGGATCGCGCCGACCAGGGCCGTTAGCGTGGCGGTTGCCACGGCGAGTCTGGCGGGGTCCCCGTCCGGTACCACCAGGCCTAGCTGCGTGCCGACGAGGATTGCCAGCGTGGTTGTGGAACTGACGCTGAGCACCCGCGACGAGCCGAGCAGCGCATAGATCGCCATCGGGATGAAGGCCGTATAGAGTCCAACGGCGACGGGCAGACCGGCCACGACCGCATAGGCCATGGCCTTGGGCAGGACCACCGCTGCGGCCGTCAGGCCGGCGACGACATCAAAGCGAAGCACGCTGGTGTCGGACGCATTTGTTCGGTCTGGAGGCTGGTCCATATTCCGGATTCTGCTTGCCCGAACAGAGGCAACCGGCAGCGGCACCCCGCACCGTCTAACGCGGATGGAAATCCTGCTTTGGTCGACGCTACCGGGGGGGCGGCATCTCGTCCATTGGCCTTAAGGGCAATGGGCTTACTTGAACCAACGCAGCATGTTTTTCGAGACTCGTTCCCGGTCCTTTGAGGCGAAGTGACCTTGCCCACTGGATACGTTGAAGCTTTGCTTCCAGACTAGTTGTTTGGATATGACACGTCGTCGGCTCTACGGAAACACTCCCCATGGTCCAATCGAGATAGCCAGATTTCTTCACGGTTACCGAGTAGGTCCGCCGAGAGCAACGGCAGAAAAGGGCCTGGGTTACCTCAGGCCCCTGCACTCCGGGCGTCCGGGGGACGCATCTGTATTACCCTCTCCGATCAATGAACACGACCCACCGCAAGTCGCGACCGGAGTCCAGCTTGAAACGATACTCTTTCACTGCGCCTTCATGGTGTCAGTCGTGATCTTGAATTTTCCATCGAGCAAGTTGGCGCCTTTCCATTTCGTCGGCACGCCGTCGAACGAGCCCGTGCCCGTCGCGCCCGCGTACTTCCCGGTGCCGGAAATCACCGTGTACTCGCCATGAAATGGCGCATCCGCTCCCTTGCTCTGTCCTTCATAGCGGGCAATGATCGATGAGCCATCTTCGAAGGTGTACGTGCTGTATCCGAAGAAGGGGCCGATGCCCTGTTTGTAGTCCTCGCTGTGGATGAAATCCTTGGCTGCGACCCGGCCGTCCTTGAAGTACGCCACACCGAACGCCTTCATCGTCATCACATGCTGGCCGGGTATGTTCGGCGCTTCCACCATCTTGACTTCCAGTGGCTTGACCACCAGTTTGAACTCAAGGTTTTCTTCGGCTGCATATCCTCCAGTTGCTGCGAGCAGTGATAGAACGATTGCCGCAGACGATTGCTTCAACATGACCATCTCCTTGTGCCCCACTACTGCAGAAGAGCGCGGTTGGGGCGGACAGCGCTCCCTTGACTGCACTTATACCGATGACTCCCTCCGTCTTGAATGTTGCGCCGCCCGTGCACGTGTTTCAATAGCCCGTTGACGGGGGGCCTTCGACCCGCTCCCGGCTAGCGTGGCGATGCAGGCAGAAGAAGTACGTGGCCGGTGCGGATGCGGGGGCATCCTGGCGGCACGCAAGGGGGAGAGCGCGGCCCTCGTCATGGCGATGAGTGAGAAGCTCGAGACACAGATCAGGGCCGAGATCGGAGTCGACGACGGACGCGAGATGCCGAGGATGGAAGGTGTCGACTGGACGATCGACAGCCTCGATCTTTGAACGGGCTTGAAGAACGCCGAGGACCACCGTACCAGGGTCGGCGCGGAACGGCGCGAGAAGATGCGTCAGCGCCTGATCGAGGCGCCTTTCTGGTGTTCGCCCATATCCTAGGCCTCCGGCGATCTGGAGGGCAGCGCGCCACCGACCGCTCCCCCCGTCACCTGGGCTGGCGGTACCGACCCGAAGCAGGCCCCACCCGGCGGACAAATGCTTTGATCCTTAGGAAGCACCAGCTGAGGTGGCTTCCGATGGACGTCCGATGCGAAAGTGTTCGCGCCGGGCGAGCCACGGCGCCCCATGTCGCGTTCACGCTGCAAAGCACTTGGAAAGCGCCATCGGGCTGCGTACTTAGAAATGATGCGGGTGAGCCTCTGCGATTGCGGGATCCAGTACCTTGTTCGGCTTTTTACCGCACTTGGTGAATGCGGCTCGTCGTCGGGCGCCGACACTACTTCTGCACCAGATGCAAAATAGATCACGTGATACTGCGTGCGCCGGCGTGCGCGCGCAGCTGTGAAGAATCCGCTCAATGCGTTAAGGGATCTTATGCCGAATGAACGGGATGCACGAGTTGCCCTCGTGGAGCGCTTCTTCCAGGGCACCGGAAACAGCTACGACTTCATGGTCAATGCCGCAACCTTTGGCATCGACCGGCTGTGGAAGCGGCGCATCGTCCGCCTGATTCCACACGACTCGCGCCGCGTGGCGGATCTGGCTTGCGGTACCGGCATCTCGACGCTGGCGATTGCGCGCCGACTGCCCGACTGCCACGTGGTCGGCGTGGAACTGCGTGACGAATACCTCTCGATAGCTCGGGAAAAGATGCGCCGTCAAGGCATCGGCAACGTCGAGCTGGTGCTGAGCAGGGCCGAGGACTACCACTGCACCGAGCCGTTCGACTGCATCGCCTCGTCATATCTGGCGAAATACGCCGACCTCCCCCGGCTGGTGGACAATGCCTGGCACATGCTCGCGCCGGGCGGCCTGTTCCTGGCGCACGACTTCACGTATCCGCCCAAACCGCACCTTGTGCGGATGTGGCGCCTCTACTTCCACCTCCTACAGCGATTGGGCGGCCTCTTCCCGGCCTGGCGCGAGATTTACCACGGCCTTCCCGAGCTCATCCAGCAGACGCGCTGGCTGGAGGAACTGCCGGCCGCCCTGCAGGCGCAGGGTTTCACAGACATCCGCCGCGAGGACCTAACCCTGTACGGTTCGGCCATCATCACGGCGCGCCGGCCGACATAGCGCCAACGATTGCATGGGGTGCTGCCCGCAGCAGACCGGCGTGCGGGCCGCTGGGGAAAAAGTTCACGGCGGCAATCGCCTGCTGCAGCCGGTGCTCGGCCGCCGCCGTCATGCGTTCGCGAAGGACGGGGCGCAAGCGCTCGACGTGCTCCGGCGCCGGCAGGCCGAAGCGGCCCGCCGGCTCGGCGTCGGCGCAGAAGTGCCACAGGGCCGGAGCGAGCAGCGGGCATTGCGCTGGATTGGGTGGCACCTCGAGCCAGTCGTGCACATCGTCCGCGATCTGGTAGGCCTCCCCGATCCAGACACCGTATTCGAAAGCCCGCGCCGCCAAGGGCGCGGAGACCGCAGCCGCCAGGGCTCCCAGCTGGGCCGCAGCACCGAAGAGGACGCCCGTCTTGAGATAAATTAGCCGTGGATAGAGGCGCGCCGCATCCAAGCCCCCGTCCCGCGTGAGTTCGGAGAAGGCCAGCGGCTCCTGGTACGCACCGGCGGCCATCGTAGCGATCGCTTTCGCCAAAACCACCCCGTCTTCTCGCCCCAGCTCAGCCATTCGGCGCAGGGCCGTTGCAAAGATAACGTCGCCCAGCAGAACCGCCCGGCGGGGGCCCAACACCGTCCAGGTGGCGGGGCGGTCGCGGCGCAAGGTGTCGCCGTCGATGAAGTCGTCATGAATCAGGGAGGCCGCCTGGACGCACTCGATGGCCATGGCGCGGGGGATGGCAGCCGCCGGCGCGCCCCCAAGTGCTTCGTTCAGGAGGGAGACCAGGCAGCCACGCAGGCGCTTGCCGCCGTTGAGCACATCGCGCAGGGCGGCCCTGTGCGTGGCGGGGACATCCTCGAAAAACTGCGGCAGCCGGCGATCGAATGCCTCGTCCAGCTGCTCTCGCACGCACAGCCAGTGGTTGTCGAAGGCGGCCTGGCTGCAAGAACCTATGCCGTGAGTCATCCCGTCCAGCGCCATGCAACGAGGCCCAGTCCCAGGAGGATCACCCCGAAGCTCACGAACTGGAGGATGGTCTGCAGCTGCTGCATCTGGACGCGCTCTGTAGCGGACGCAGGGCCGCTCGCGGTCGACCTCTTGAGGCGCTTGTAGGGCCGGGAGGCTGTTATTTCGACAAGGCTCAGCGCGCCTGCGGCAGCGGCGACCAGCAGAGCCGCGAAACTGATGCTATTGGTCTGCAGGACATGACCCGCAAGCACCGGCAGCGCGCCCCAGGACAGGGCGAACCAGCCATCGGTGTGGAAGCGACCGTGGAACCACTCAAGGTTGTAGGCCAGCAGAAAGAAGCCTTCCACGATTGCGATCCACCAAAGCAAGGGCGCGGGCCCGAGCATGTACGGCATTCCGATCGCGTAGGCGGTGGCAACCGACACAAAGGCGAGCAGCCGCAACTGCCACTTCGAGAACATGTCGCCCCAGGGCTTGGTCTCGCGGCTGCCCAAGGCGTCGAGTGCGTGGGCGCCGATGCCCAGGGCCAGGAAATAGATGGTCAGGATTGCTGTCACCCGGTCCCAATGAACGACCTCGGCCAGCATTGCGCCGAAAACGGTGAACGCGAGGACCATGCCTGTATAGGGCAGAAACAACAGCCCCACCGCGGCACGAAACCGCGGCGAACCGAACCTGGGGACGAACCATTCGTTCAGCCTCATGCAAAGCTCCCACCCGTGCCCCCACCAACTTGTGGAGCCCCCTCCATTCTCTTCCAGACCGCTTCCCAATGGGTGCCGCCTGACAAATCTGTGGACTCAGGTGCGCAAATGCGAGAAGCACGGGCCGCTGCGACAGGCCCATTCCCGTGCTCGACGGCTTGTCGCGGCTTGATGACGCCAGAGCGCATCCTGTAGGCTCTCAACTCGATGAGAGACCATCATGGGAACCGCAGGCAACGTCGCTCATCACGAGCCGTGAAACAAGGGCAAGATCGTCGGGCAGAAGGCCCTGTTCAAGCTCAAAGACATCTGGGCGCTCCGCGTCCGCTTCCAGATGGAGAACCGGGTGCGTGAACTCGCGCTGTTCAACCTGGGCATCGACAGCAAGCAGCGTCGATGCGGCCTTGTCGCCCTGAAGGTCCGGGACGTGAGACATGGAGACCAAGTGGCGACACGTGCCATCGTCATGCAGCACAAGACCCAGCGCCCCGTGCAATTTGAAATCACGCAGGGCACTCGGGACGTTTTGCAGGCGTGGATCAAGCAGGATGGGCCGAAGCCGGAATGACTTCCTCTTTCGCATCCGGCTTCACGACTCACCTCATCTGGGACCCGACAGTACGCCCGGATCCTCGGGAACTGGGTCGACGAACTGGGACTGGACCGCGCGGACTACGGCACGCACTCGATACGTAGGACCAAGGCGACGCTGATCTACAGGCGCACCAAGAATCTGCGTGCCGTGTGCAGTTGCTTCTCGGACACTCGAAGCTGGAGTCGACGGTGAGATACCTGGGCATCGAGGTCGATGACGCCCTCGAGATATCCGAGCAGACAGAGATCTGACGCATCTGGCGTCCCGCCACTCCAGCCCGAACGCCGGAGCGGCGGGACTCGACTGGCTGCTGTCTGGCGCGGTGCCAGGCTCACACTCCGCCCACGGTAGACCTCTTCGATCTGATTGTCTTGATGAAGCTCTCCGCCTGGGCATTGTCGATGCTATCTGGTACTGGATCTACTTCGTTCCTGCCGTTCCGCTAGTCACGCGCTGCCTTGGCCGCCAGGGACGGTGACGACTGGGAGTCGCTCAAGGCCAGCGTTCCGTGTCGGATCCTGCATGGAAGGCGGCGAATACCCTGATTGGCTTGCGCAGCCGGTCACGAGTGCGAGACACAGGAGAGGGAGAGCCGCAAAACTCTTGCGCATGTGCAAACTCCTTTACTGGTTAAGCGAGGCTACGAAGGGGGTGGCCGCAGCGCGGTGACCGGCTATCCCCCACAGCATTGAACACCCCTCCGAAGCCAGCGTCAAACGCCCCGCGTCTTCTCAGATGCCGTCCGCCGCGCGGATCTGTTCGTTGACCATCCGACGATGACGGTGCTCAGTGTCCTCGTCCGACATCTTCGCGAACTCGTCCTACTGCCACGCTCGCTGGTGCCGGGGTACTGGTACCAACAACCCCCCGAGCGCGGCCTGTGTCCCGGCTAGCGCGCCCCGCAACAGGTGCGCCACCCGTTTCGCTACCGGTTGGCCAAGCCAGCATCCATTCTGCCGCCACCACTGTGCTCAGGGGCGTACCAATTTAGACGGGTCGACTACGGGCCGATAGCCGTATCCTGGCAGCTCGTTCTGAACCTTGCGGATGAGGCCCATTCCCGGTCACGCTCTTGCCCCGGCTCCTCCGGCTGCGAGACGCCCGCGCTACCTCGGCATCGACCGGAACCGCTTCAATGCTGAAGTCCGCCCCCTGCTGTCCGAGATCCCGATCGGCACCCAGGAAGTCGCCTTTGATCGGCTCTATCTCGACGCATGGGTGTGGAGCAGCATAAGACCCGCAACGGGGCGTCGCGCTCAAGCGAAAGGGGTATTTCCATGGGACGCAAGCAAACGACTTGCCTCATCGATCGGGGTGGGATCCGGCACATCGACAAGCGCTTCTCTGGCGCTCGGCATGGGGCGCCACATTCTGAACGTCGCCGCTTCGGCATGGCTCGGCGACCACAGCCTGACTTGGCCGGCGGCGCCGCCCAAAATCAAGATGCTGCAGGTGACGGATGCGTCGCACCCCTACCCGCTTTCATGGGGGGAACAAGTCCGGCCCTTTGGTCAGCTGCCGGCGCATCTGGCACGGATGACCTTGCTCAAGGTCATTACGGGCTGCAGGGACCAGGAATGTGCGCATTGCGCTGGGACTGGGAAGTGCCGGTGCCGGAACTCGACACTGTGGTCTTCGTCGTACCGAGGACGCAGGTCAAGAATGGCGATCGACCCTGGCGAGCGAGCAACGCGCCACCGACCGCTGCGCCGTCACGTGGACGGGCGCTGTCGACCCGAAGCCGAATTTGGTGACCCAACAACCGTGTGCACGAAGCAGTCGCTGAGAAGCTCGAGCTAGCTTCGTTGCGCTCAGCAACATCGCTGCCGGGATCAGCGTCTGCCGCCATGCTCCGCAGAAGAATCTTCGCGGAGCATTTGGGTTGGCGTTCGGTCTTGCAGGCGCGCGCAAGAACCCTACTCGTTACTGCTGCGCGCACGCAAGCGATCGAAGAGCACCGCTACGACGATGAATCCGCCAACGAAGGTGCCCTGCCAGAAGGTGCTGATGCCGAGCAGAATCAGGCTGTTGCGGATAACCTCGATCAGCGCCGCGCCAACCACCGCACCGAGGGCGGTGCCGGCGCCGCCGCTCAAGTTGGCACCGCCGATCACCGCTGCGGCGATCACCGTCAGCTCCATGCCCTGGCCGAGGCCCGTGGTGATCGTGCCGAGCCAGCCGACCTCGAGGATGCCGGCGATGCCTGCGCACAGGCTGCAGAACATGTACACGCTGACCTTGGTCGCCTTGACCGGCACGCCGGTGAGCATCGCCGCGCGCTCGTTGCCACCGATGGCGAACAGGTGCCGGCCCCAGCGTGTCCAGCGCAGCGCAAGCCCGGTGATGACCAGCATCGCGAGCAGGAAGAGCACCGGGTTCGGCACGCGCACGGCGGTGTCGACGAAGGGCAGCGGCAGGTTGACGGCGCCCCCGCCGAGCATGAGCAGGTGCGGCTGGTCGGGCCCGAACTGATAGACCATGCGGTTGTCCGACAGCACCATCGCCAGGCTGCGCGCGATCGACAGCGTGCCCAGCGTGACGACGAACGATGGCACACCGACGTAGGCGATCAGCACGCCGTTGAAGGCGCCGACGGCCAGCGCCGTGCCGAGCGCCAGCGGCACCGCCACCCAGATCGACATGCCGGCGTTCATGGTCATGCCGATGACCATGCCCGACAGCACCAGCACGGCACCGACCGACAGGTCGATGCCCCCGGTGATGATGACCGCCGTCATGCCGATGGCGATGATCGCCACAAATGCGAAGTTGCGTGTCACGTTGAACAGGTTCTGCTGCGTGGCGAAGACATCGCTGGCGAAGGACAGCACGACGAAGGCAACGAGCGCCGCCATCGACACCCAGAAGGTCTGCTTGCTGGTGAGCCAGGCGAACCAGCTGCGGTGCTCGCGTGCAGCGATCGTCTCTTCCAGGCTGGCAAATCGCGGCGCGGTCTCGGCCGGGCCGGCAGCGGGTGGCGTGGGCGTGTCAATGCTCATGCAGTCTCGATGGCGCCGGTGATCAGCCCGGTCACTTGCTCGGGGGAACTCTCGGAAACCGCTTTGTCCGCCACCTTGCTGCCGCGGCGCATCACGACGATGCGGTCGGCGACGGCGAAGACATCGGGCATGCGGTGGCTGATCAGCACCACCGCGATGCCGTGCTCACGCAGGCGCCGGATCAGGTTCAGCACCTCGGCCACCTGGCGCACGCTGATGGCCGCGGTCGGCTCGTCCATCAGCACGATCTTCGGATCGGCCAGCCGCGTGCGCGCGATCGCCACCGCCTGGCGCTGGCCGCCCGACATGCGCCGCACCAGGTCGCGCGGGCGCGTTTCCGACTTCAGTTCGGCGAACAGCTCGCCGGCGCGGCGGAACATTGCCGCGTAGTTCAGCACCTGCAGCGGCCCGATGCGGCGCACCAGTTCGCGGCCGAGGAAG
Organism: uncultured Pseudomonadota bacterium; assembly: GCA_963844195.1. GTDB lineage: Bacteria > Pseudomonadota > Gammaproteobacteria > Burkholderiales > Burkholderiaceae_E > Lautropia. Next base: position 120,546 of record CAWJNC010000003.1, read on the forward strand.
ACGTTCTCGGCGGCGCTGAGGTTGTCGCACAGCGCCAGATCCTGGTAGACGATCTCGATGCCGGCCTTGCGCGCATCGGTTGGCCGATGGAAGGCGACCGGCCGGCCCTCCATCGTCATCGCGCCGCCGCTGGGCGGGTAGTTGCCGGCGATGATGCGCACCAGCGTCGACTTGCCGGCGCCGTTGTCGCCCATCAGGCCGACCACCTCACCCGCCTGCAGGACGAGCGATACCTGCGCCAGCGCCTGGATGGCGCCGAAGTGCTTCGAGATCGCGTTCAGTTCGAGCAGCGCCATGTTTGCAGCGTACGCAAAGGGAGGGCGCCCGGCGGCGCCCTCAGGTCGCTTTCAGCCGGCGACTACTTCGCCGGGCACTTGCCGATGTTCGCCGGCGTGCACTCGTCCAGGCCGGTGTACAGCGGGTCGGCGACCTTCTTGCCGTTGATCAGGTCGATCATCACGGCCGGCGCGCGCAGGCCCATCTCGTAGGGGCGCTGGCCGATCTGCGCGTGGCTGCGTCCGGCCTTCAGTGCATCCAGTTGCGGCGGCAGCGTGTCGCCGGCGATGATGATCAGCTCCTTCGACTTCAACTTGGCCATCACCTGGTCGGTGACCTGCGCGTAGGCCTGCGGGCCGAACTGCGCCCAGCCGCCGACGAGGATGAAGGCGTCGAGCTTCGGGTTCTTGGTGAACACGTCGGCCATCTGCTGGTTCGCCAGGTCGATCTGGTCGTTGGTGAACAGCGGGCAGCCGGCGATCTCGGTCCAGCCGCCTTCGCCCTTCAACTGGCCCGCGCCTTTCTTGCCGGCGATCGTGTCGCGGAACCCGGCAGCGCGTGCGTTGATGTTGTCGGCTGCGACGTTGCCGAGCTGCAGGCACACGGTGCCGCCCTTGGGCTTGAGCCCCTCCAGGTGCTTGGCCATCAGTACGCCCATGTCGTAGTTGTTGGTGCCCAGGTAGGTCTTGCGCAACCCCGCATCCGCGGCGCCGAGGTCGGCGTCGATGGTCATGATCGGCATCTTCGGCGCCTTGGCCTTGAGCATGTTGGCCATCGCCGGCGCATTCGACGGCGAGATCGCGATTGCCGCCACGCCCTTGTTGATCAGGTCCTCGACCAGCTGGATCTCACCGGCCTCGTCGGCGCTGGACGCCGGGCCGGTGTACAGGCAGGTGTACTCGGACGTCGGGTTGCTCTTGTTCCACTGCGCACAGCCATCGCCGAGCACCGTGAAGAACGGGTTGTCGAGGCCTTTCACGACGACGGCAAGCGTCTTCTTCTGCTGCGCCGCGGCGGGGACGGATACGGCCAGCGCGACGATTGCCGCTGCGGCCATCAGGGTTGACTTCTTCACCGTTTGTCTCCTTCTGCGTTTCAGGCCCAAGAGGCCGGGGGTCTGCGGTGTCGATCGGCCTCGATCGGCACGCAGGTCGGGAAAGGCTCGCGTTTCATCCCAGGTCGAGCCGCTTGTGCAGGATCGCCCACAGGTCGTCGCGTGTTTCCTTCAGCTGCACCAGCGAGGCCTGATGCGCCGCCAGTGGGTCGCGCGCCAGCAGCGCGGTCAGGATGGCCTTGTGCCGCGGCAGCGACAGCTCGTGTGTGTTCGGATGCTGGCTGCTCAGCTTGATCGATTCGCGCAGCGCCAGCGACAGCATGTTGCCGATGTAGGCGAGCAGGTCGTTGTTCGTCGCCTCGGCGATGCGCCGATGGAAGGCCAGGTCGGGCTCGAGCAGCTCGTCCGGCGTGCGTGCCGCTTCCATGTCGGCATAGGCCGCGGCAATGCCGTGCAACGCCTCGTCGCTGGCCACGCGCGCGGCCACCGCTGCTGCCGCCGGTTCGAAGATGCGGCGCACCGTCAGCAGCGTCTCGACGAACTCGCCCTGCGGCAGGCCCTGGATCAGCCAGTACAGCACGTCGGGGTCGAGCAAATGCCATTCGTTGCGTGGCCGCACGATGGCACCGGCGCGCTGGCGCGACAGCACCAGCCCCTTGGCACCAAGCACGCGCACGGCCTCTCGCAGCACCGGCCGGCTGACCTCGAACTCGGCCAGCAGCGTGGCCTCCGCGGGCAGGCGGTCGCCCGGCTTCAGCACGCCGGTGACGATGCGCATGCCCAGGTCGCGCACGATGCGCGCGTGCATGCTGCGACGCTGCGGCGGCTGTCGGTAGTCCCGATGGCGCTGGTGCGGGATCGGCGCCGTGGTCTCGACCATGGGTGGGTACGCTCATCGTGCCCAGCGCAGCACGAGCGGATCGAGCCGGCGGGCGATCTCGATCAGCCCGGCGCGTGAATCCGGGTGCAATGGTGGGAAGGGGTGGCGCGGCGCATCGCAAGCGATCACGCCGCCCTCCTGCAGCAGTGCCTTCGCCGCGAGCAGGCCGCACTGCCGGTTCTCATGGTTGATCAGCGGCAGCCAGCGCTGGTAGTGCGCAAAGGCCTGGTCGCGCCGCCCGGCGGCGTGTGCATCGACGATGGCGCGCATTGCGTCGGGGAAGCCGGCACCGGTCATCGCGCCGGTAGCGCCGGCGTCCAGATCGGCGAGCAGCGTGATGCCTTCCTCGCCGTCCCAGGGTCCTTCGACTGCATCGCCGCGGAGGCGGATCAGCTCGCGCAGCTTGGCCGCCGCACCCGTGCTCTCGATCTTGAAATAGGCGACCTGCTCGACCTCACGCGCCAGCCGGGCCAGCAGCGCCGGCGTCAGCACGGTGCCGCTGACCGGTGCGTCCTGGATCATGATCGGGATCGAGATCGCGTCCGACAGGCGCGCGAAGTATTCGACCACCTGGCCTCCGGCGCGCAAATCGTCGCGCCATGGTAGGGCGGCATCACCATCACCATCGCCGCGCCGAGTGCCTGGGCGTGCTGCGAGCGATCGGCGGTAATCTGGCTGCTGAAGTGGCTGGTGGTGACGATGACGTCGATCACGAAATCGACGCAGCACTTCTGACCGTCCAGGTCGAGCCTGCCGTCGGCGGTGAAGACCGTCGGCACGACCGGAAAGACGCCTCGGTAACGCAGCTTCGCTGTCAAAGGAACCACCTTCTTCATCGGCGCTGCAATATTAAAGTATACCTTTATAGATTGTGGTTCGGTAATTTCCCTAACGAACGCCCCGGACGATCTCTTTAGTATGACTAGAAGGAAACCCCTTGGTCTTGCCATGTCCCAGCCTGCACGCTATCCCAGCCTGGTCGGGCGCACCGTGCTCGTCACCGGTGGTGCCACCGGCATCGGCGCGGAATTGGTCGCTCAGTTCGTCGCGCAGGGTGCACGAGTCGGATTCATCGACATCGACGTGGCGGCCGGCGAGGCGCTGGCGCAAAGCATCGGTGTCGGCTCGGTGGTGCCACCGCTGTTCGTCGCCGCCGACCTGCGAGACATCGCGGCGCTGGAGGCGGCGATCGACAGCATCGCCGCACGCCTGGGCACGATCACCGTGCTGGTCAACAACGCCGCCAACGACCAGCGCCACCAGATCGAGGCGACGACGTCAGAAAGCTGGGACGCGGGTGTCGCCGTGAACCTGAAGCACCAGTTCTTCGCCGCGAAGAAGGTGGCCCAGGGCATGAAGGCGGCCGGCGGCGGTTCGATCATCAACTTCGGCTCGATCAGCTGGATGCTCAAGCAAGGCGGCATGCCGGTGTACACCACCTCCAAGTCGGCGGTGCAGGGGCTGACGCGCAGCTTGGCGCGCGACTTCGGCCCCTTCGACATCCGCGTCAACACGGTCGTGCCCGGCTGGGTGATGACCGAGAAGCAGAAGCGCCTGTGGCTGGACGATGCCGGTCGCGCCGACATCGCGCGCGGCCAGTGCCTGGCGCACGAACTGCTGCCGATCCACATCGCCAGCATGGTGCTGTTCCTCGCCGCCGACGACAGTGCGATGTGCAGCGCGCAGGATTTCGTCGTCGACGGCGGTTGGACCTGAACCTGACGCGCCGCGCCTTCGGCCGTCTGCCGGACGGCCAAGAGGTCGACGAGTTCACGCTCGACAACGGCCGCGGCCTGCAGCTGTCGCTGATCCCGCTGGGCGGTATCGTCACCGCGCTGCGCTGCCCGGACCGCGCGGGACGCAGCGCGAACATCGTGCTCGGCCTACCGACGCTCAATGACTACCTGCAACGCAACCAGGCGCACTTCGGCACGCTGATCGGCCGCGTCGCCAACCGCATCGCCGGTGGACGTTTCGTGCTCGACGGCCGCGCGCACCAGCTGGCGTGCAACGAGGGCCACAACACACTGCACGGCGGGCCGGGCGGATTCGGCAGCCGCTGGTGGCAGGTGACGCCCTTGCCCGCAGGCGGCGAAGTGGCGGTGGAACTGAAGCTCGTCAGCGAAGACGGCGACCAGGGCTTTCCGGGCCGGCTCGAGCTGAACGTGCGCTACACGCTGACAGCGCGCAACGAGTGGCGCATCGACTACCTTGCCAGCACCGACCGGCCGACGGTGCTGAACCTGACGCATCACGCCTACTGGAACTTGTCCGGCGGCGGCAGCGCGTTCGACCACCGGCTATGGCTGCCGGCGAGCCGCTTCCTGGCCGTCGACGACTTGCTGATCCCCGAGCGCATCGCCGCGGTCGACGGCACGCCTTTCGACTTCAGACAGCCGACGCCGATCGGCGAGCGCATCCGCGCGGCCAATACGCAGCTGCAGCGCGCACGCGGCTACGACCACCATTGGTTGCTGGACGGCCACGACGGCCGACTCGCACCCGCGGCGCGCCTGGAAGATCCTCTGTCGGGCCGGGTGCTGGAGATCGAGACCTCCGAACCCGGGATCCAGTTCTACTCCGGCAACTTCCTCGACGGCAGCCTGCTCGGCCGCCACGGCCAGGCGCTGCGCCAAGGCGACGGACTGTGCCTGGAGACGCAACACGCGCCGGACTCACCGAACCGCCGCGGCTGGCCGAGCACCGTGCTGCGCCCCGGCCAGACGTTTTGCAGCACCACCGTGTACCGCCTCGGCACGATCGACTGATGCCGCGGCCTCAGCCAAAGCGGCAGGGCGGCAAGCCGCGCACGCCCGGCGTTAGCGTGAAGGTCCGGCCCGCCATCGGCTGCGCGTGCAAAGCCTCGGGCGACAGGCCCTCGCGTGCACTGGTGACGATCAGCGTCGCGTAGTCGTCGCCGCCAAAAGCCACGCTGGAGATCTGCCGTGGCGGCAGTTCGATCTGCACCAGCAGCGTGCCGTCGAGCGCGAAGCGGCGCACGCAGCCCGCGCCCCAGAAGGCGATCCACAGACCGGCCTCGACATCGAAGCACATGCCGTCGGGCGCGCCGTCGGCGGTGTCGAAGCGCTTCCATAGGCTCTTGTCGGCCAGATTGCCGTCCGGCCGCAGACGGTAGCGGTGGATTGTGCGGAGGAAGCTGTCGGTATGAAACAGCCATTCGCCGTCGGGTGTGATCGCCGGCCCGTTGCAGATGTGCATGCCACGCTCGACGATGTGGATGCTGCCGTCGACATCGAGCCGCGCCAGCCGGCCGTCGCTGCGCGTGTAGTCTTCGTTGTGCATCGAGCCGGCCCAGATGCGGCCCTGGCGGTCGGCCTTGGCATCGTTCAGCCGCAGCGCTGGCTCGCCAGGGTGCGGGCTGCCGATGGGCTGGATGCGCAGCGCGGGCTCCAGCCACAGCCGCACGAAGCCCGATTGCAAGCCGGCCACGAACCCGTCACCGTCGGCGCGCGGGATCAGCCAACCGATGCGCTCGGGAACATCCCAGCGCTGCGTCGCGCCACTGGCGGGCGACCAGGCATGCACCGCGCGGCCGTGGATGTCGACCAGCAGGAAGCGCCTCGCAGTCTCGTCCCACAGCGGGCCTTCGCCCAGTTCGAGATCGGGCAGTTGTAGTTCGACGGGCTGCATGCGGTTCTCAGCGCGACCAGCCGGCTACGGTTGCAACCGCAGGGAAGCAGCCGCAGCCGTTTCCATCGCGGCAACGAAAACGAACCTCAGGCCCGCCCGATCCTTCGTCCGGAAGCAACCGCGGCCTTGTGCCCTGTAGAACCTCCTATTGCTCATTGCTAGCATCGTACGCGAGCGTGTGCGACAAGAGCTGAAGCTCCCACTTGCAGGGATCGGCTCATGTTCCTTCGCGCAGCGCGCGAATGGCGCGCTCTCGTCGAACCGACCTGCGCTGCGCTCCGATCGCTGCGCACCGGCTAGATCGTCACCGCGGCCGTTGCCCGCTGCCGCAGCCAGAGCGTGCGGCTTGCCGACTTGTTGAGCCGACCGGGCGAGCAAGCTGATCGCGGTCTCCGCGGGTGCCCCGCGGGCATAGCAAGCTCCAAACCAGGGTGCTCCGAACCGGACGGTCGGCAGCACCCGCTGATGGCCGTCAGTTCCACTGCGACAGTCGCACGCGTCAGGCCGGATGCCGCTGCGTTGCGGCCCTTCACGACACCAGGTCCCAGAAGTCAAGGCATCGAATTGGCCGCCCAGACCGCGGTGCGTTCAACCTTGTCGGGCATCGTTTGTCAGGTCCAGTCTTTATCAGGACATCTGAGGCGGCTTCGAGACCTTTGCCATGTTTGCCGACGATCTTTGCAATGTTTGCATTGGGCACACAAACACAAAAAACCATCGGTATGCTTCTCATTGCCTTTTGCACCCGCGCGCGCAAGGTAAACACTGCAAACATCTCGCATCGACGGTCCAGCCTGGTTGCAGAAGCAAAGACCGGGGCAATATGCCGCAATGGCGCTCCAGCGCCTCGCGGAAACACCCCAGCGCCGAGGCGTACAGCACCCGCAGGCCGCGATCGCACGTGGCTCGCGGTACCTGTACCGGCCGCACCCGCGCGTGGCCCCAGCGGCCGCTATTGCCCTACCCTGTTTCGGTGCGCGTTCCACCGAACGACGGAACTGCAAGACGTTGTTCGCAGCTGATAACGAATTGATTTGCTTGTGACTTTTTGTGGATCTGCCGTACGGTGTGCCTACAGCGCGCCGAGCCGCGCTTCAACCACCGAGGAGTCACCATTATGCCCGAGCAGCAAGAGGCAAATCTTTTGAGGATATCGATCAACTCCCACCGTCGTCCGTCGAAGCTCTTAGTCGAGGATCGCACATTGGTAGTCTGGCGGGGGATGGAGAAGGAAGTCGGTGCGCTGCGTGACCGGGTGCACGCCATAAAGCTCGCCAATAACCGGCGACTGCATCCCTCATGACGGCGGAATTTTGATCCTTGAATGATGAGATCAATGTCGTGAGCACTAGCGCCGATCCACCCCCCCGAGGCACAGGGAATCCCTCCTGGGTCAGGGGAGGACCTTCGCCCTGGCCGGCCGGGCGTCCAAAAGGAATCGTCGACGCGCGGTCGAAGGTGACTAAGGCACTGCTCGACGATGCGCTCGCGGTTGCCCGCGTGGTTATTGAGGCAGCACTAGCTGGCGACGTTCAAGCAGCAGGGATCATCTTGTCGCGCGTCGCACCTGCCCTCAAGGCACAGGCCGACAAAGTTCAGTTCAACTTCGATGCGAAGGCATCCCTCTCGGAGCAGGTCGAGGCGGTCCTGCAAGCCGTATCCGAGGGGAAGGTGGCGCCGGACGTAGGCAAGCAGATCATCGAGACAGTCGGCGCCTTGGACGCCATCCGGCAGTTTGACGACCTAGAACGCCGTCTAGCGGCACTTGAAGGAAGACCGGCGTGATGGAAGGCACAGCGGTGAGGCGTCGGACCGAGGACGGCAGCATGGAGTACGTTGTCCCCGGGCTAATAGAAGGTCGTACGCCTGATTTAGTCAGGTTGCGGGGCCGGGACTGGTGTCCATCAGTCTATCGGGAGCCGGAGAGACGCCTGAGGTGTACTGGGCGCGGGTGATGGCGGTGGCGCGAACCTTTCGATCCGAGTCCCTCGACAGTCGTCCCATGACCGATGGGGAGCCCTTCCAGTTCCTCATGAGCTGCGCGTACGGGGTGAACTACATTGATCCGGATCGGGCACTTGACCTGGACCTTCTCGATGCAACGAAGTGGCGGCTACGGCGGCTGATGGAGAACCCGGCATCGTCGCCGGAGGTGCAGGTCCAGGCGGCAACCGTGCTGGCTGGGCTGTTAGTGGCGGACCTGAGGTGAGGCTTGCGGTATCCCATGCTGCCCTCAAGCGGCTCACCGTCCTTGAGACCCGTCGGCTAAAGCCCAGGAGCGTGGGCCTATGGCCTGCCATCCTTGGCTTCGACGAATGGGAACGGACGGCGGTGCCAATGCAGACGATACTCGTCGCAGACACGGCATTCGACCCGAATGCGCAATCGACCCTATCCCCAATGCCCGACCGCGTTTCGCATCGCTAAACGCGCCTCACCGCCCCAACGGGCGCAGAGAGTCGTACGGGCGAGAACTATACGGGGACCAGGCGACAGACCAAGAAGTGTGGAGGGCCGTCCAACGCCGTACTGAGATCTCGCGAGTTTGGCGAATCGGTTCAGTGCCTGTACAACGTCTGAAGTGTCGTAACCAAGACTTGACCTGGCAGCCAGTGTCAGATCAGCGAAGACCATTCGCTGGCGTTCCGCGATCTGAGAGTCAGGAACAGAGTTGTAGGCCGTCCTTCGTTTGCAGCGAGTGACGGGCAGCCCACGACCCGAAGCAGAAGTAGCCCGGATGCAAAAGTCAGCCTTGAAGCTGACATTTGGTCACGCACGGTCGATTGGCGTTGACACCCCCGATGATCATTGAGGCCTTCAAGGCGAAACCGTGGCCGCGTCCGGAATACCGGCCACCTGAGCGGCCCCGACACGACGCTCGCGCAAGACCGCAGCCGCGTCGCCGAAAGTCGACCCGAACCCCGCGCTCGTGATCCGCGGCACCTTGGCCCTGAGCAGGATCGCTTCCTGCGCGAGCTTCGGGCAGGCGCCCGAGCTCGACCAGGGCGGCGATCCGGTCTTGGCGGCACCGCCAGAAATCGGGTGCCCGAGCCAAGCAGTCGTCGGCCACTCGAATCGCTTCCTCGAAGCGCCGGTTCGCCCACAGCGCCGTGGCATAGAAGGCCGGCAAGTAGGCAGGGGGAACCGGGTTGCGGTTCATCGCCTGCTCGAGGTTGCGCAACGCGGGCTCGCTCTGGCCGAGCTGCAGCTGGGCCGCGCCGAGGGTGTAGAAGCATGCCGGCGTCGTTCGGGCTGAGCTGGCAGCCCCGCTCGCGGCTGCGAGCGCGGCGTCGAGGTTGCCGGCGCGGCTCTGCGCCTGGGCCAGCGCATGGTAAGCGATGGGGAGGTCGGGCTGCAGCGCGATCGCGCGTCGGATCTGCGCCAGCACCTCGCCGATACGCTCCTTGTCCCACTCGCCGGTCAAGCTGCAGGCCGATGTCGACCGTGTTGGTGATGCCGAGATAGGCCCAAGCGGGGGCGTAGTCAGGATCGATCGCGAGCGCCTGCTCGAAGAAGGCGCCGCGACTCGCGCATGCCCTGCGCGTCGTAGCGCTGCAGCATCGCCCGGCCGTGCGCCACGAGCACGTAGGTGTCGAACGTCTTCGGCGGCTGCGCGAGCGCGCGCCGCTGCTCGGTGCGTGCGACCTTCGACTGCAGCGTCCCGGCGATGCGGCCGACCAGCGCTAGCTGCGCGGCCCCGAGCGTCGTTCGATCGACCAAGTCCGAAGACGACCAGACGACCTGGCCGTCTTCGCTGTCGAGCAACTCGACGAACATTCGCAACCGCTCACCTTCGCGTCGTACGGAGCCGTCGACGACGTGGCGGCTGCGCAGGCGCCGGCCGATCTCCGCGAGCGGCGTCTTGCCGTCGCCAAACTGGAAGCTCGACTGGCTCGACACGACGCGCAGGTCGGGGCTGCGCGCCAGCTCGGAGACCAGGTCGGCGGCCACGTCGCGGGCCAGCACGGCGCCGTCGGCGTCGCCGGGCGGGCCCTTGAAGGCGAGCACTGCGATCGACGGGGACGGCCCGCCGAGAGCGGTGCCGGCTGGCGCGTCGCTGTTGCGGGCCAGGCCCCACCAGAGGGCGCCCGCGACAAGCAGCAGGACCAGCGTGACGCTCGACACATCCAGCGACGGATCCGCCCCGGACGGGCGCGCCTCGCCTCGCCTTCGGGCGGCGACTCCTCGCGGGTCGCAGCGGCTGCGCCACCAGCAGGTAGCCGCGGCGCGGCACCGTCTTGACGACACGATGACCCGCCTCGCCGAGTGCGCGGCGTACGTCGCCGATCGCCTGCACCAGGGAATCGTCGGTGACCACGACGTCCCGGCCAGACGGCGGCCAGGAGCTCTTCCTTGGTGACCAGCCGCCCGGCATGCAGCGCCAGGTGCCGCAGGACCTGCCAGGCCTGCGGCCGCAGCTCGACCGGTTGGCCCTGCGCGTCGAGCAGGGCCTCCTGGCCCAGGTCGAGGACGAACCCGGCCACCAGCACGCGGTCTGGCGCGGCGACGAACTCCTGTGGGGCTCGATCCAAGTCCTGCCCCGGCGCGAGGGGCGCGAAGGCTAATTCTGCGCTGCGGCGTGCCGCTTCGGGCGCTTTCGGGCGCTTTCGTGCGTTTTCGTCGTGCGATCGGGACTTTCTCGGCGCGAGCGGCGATGGTCGAGGCCATCGACAACTCTCGAGGTCCGTGCCATGCATTTCAAGCACATCCGCCCTGCTAGCCCTGGCCGCTATGCTGTGCGACGCCGCCTTCGCCGCGCCCTACGCTGATCATCGTCAATGCCGACGTCTTCACCGCCGACCCGGCGCGACCCGCGCGCCGAAGCCGTGGCGATCGAGAACGGGCGTGTTCAGCGCCGTCGGCGACAATGCCGAGATCCGTGCGCTCGGCCGGGCCGGCCACGCGCATCATCGACGCCGGCGGCCGGCTCGCGACGCCCGGGCTGATCGAGGCCCATGTCCACCTCGGCAACAGTCTTCCCTCGCCGCCGCTGGCGATGCCCGGCCTGCCGTTTCCCGGCCCGACCGCCGAGCAGGCGCTGGCCGCCGTCGCCGCGGCGGCGACAGACGCCGCGGCGACTGGATCAGCGCCTGGATCGGCCCGATCGTCGCCCGCGACCAGCGCAACTGGCGCGTCGCGCTCGATGCGGTCGCGCCCGACCGGCCGGTGCTGTTGCGCGGCTTCTGGGGTCACACGGCGATCGTCAACAGCGCCGCGTTGAAGCGGATCGGCATCGACCGAGGACGTGGCCGATCCGATCGGCGGCCAGTGGGGCCGCGACGCCGAGCGGCCGGCTCAACGGCCGGGCCGACGAGGGCGCGTCGCCGGTGCCCGAGATCCGCGCGACGCCGAACGATCCGGCCAAGCTTGCGTCGTCATTCCGGGCAGCGGCGCAACGCTATGCGCGCTGGGGCGTGACGAGCATCCACCTGATGAACAGCGGCAAGTCGCTCGAGATGACGCTCGACACGCTGGCGCTGGCGAAGACGCCGCAGAAGTGGACGCTGTACTCCTGGGCGCCGGGGGCCGTGCCGAGCATCGCCGGCGCCTGGGCGGCGATGGATGCCGCGCCGAAGACGCTTGCCGCCGCGGGTGCGCATCGACGGCCCGAAGTGGATGCTCGACGGCACGCCGATCGAGCAGAACGCGCTCCAGCGCGAGCCCTATGCCGGCCGGCCCGACTGGCGCGGCCGCTCGAACCACTCGCGACGAGCAACTGCGCGAGATCCTGCAGACCGCGCTGCGCCGGCCCGAGCAGATGGCGCTTCACGTCGTCGGTGACGCAGAGACCGACCGCTTGTTCGCGATGATGGAGTCCCTGGCGCCAGCGGCGGTGTGGAAGGAGAAGCGCGTTCGCATCGAGCATGGCGACGGGATCCGCGCCGACACGCTCGCGCAGGCGGCACGGCTGGGCGTCGTCGTGATCCAGAACCCGACGCACTTCCCGCCGCCAGGCGCGCCGCGTCGCCCGACCGACCCTCACTCGATGCTGAAGAGCCTGCTGGCGGCCGGCGTGCCGCTCGCGCTCGGCTCGGACGGCGGGCGCCGAGGAAGCGAACCCCTTCCTCAACATCATGCTGGCCAGCACCTATGCCGCGTCGCCCGGCGAGGCGCTGTCGCGCGAGCAGGCCTTGCTCGCCTACACCGCCGGCGCGGCCTATGCTGGAGAAGCAGGAGCGCAGCAAGGGCCGCGTCATGCCGGGCATGGCGGCCGACCTGGCGCTGCTGTCGCAGGACATCCTGACGGTCCCTGTCCCCGCGCTGCCCGCGACCCGAAGCCTGCTGACGCTGGTGGATGGCGAAATCGTGTTCGAAGATCCGGCTTTGGCGGTCGCGGCCTCATCAAAGTAGCTTGAGATCGCATCGCGCCCTCGGCGATGCGGCCTCTGCGCCTTCTCAACTGGATCCACCGAGGCAGACTTTGAAGGCCGCGAACCAGACACCCCCGATGGCCTGCTTTTGGCCGTCAGGCGTCGCCGGGGACGCCTCCTGGGCAGCTGCAGCCCCGCTTTGCGCCAGAGCCGATAGGCGCGATGCACGCCGACCGGCTGGCCTGCACGCCGAAGGAAGATCCGGATTCGTCGGTAACCGTAGCGCGGATACTGCGACGAAGTGATTTGACGGCGGCGCTCGGCCAGCAGACCGGCGAGACCGACGGCCGCACGCGGGGTGCGAGCTCATCGGCTCGCCGGGTATGAGGCGCTTGATCACGCCGGCAGTCTGGATCGGCCTGTCCCCGTGTGCCTGGGCTACTGTGTGGGGGCTGGAGCGATGGCGTGGGCGGCAGCCGCGCGCGATTGCCGTCGATGTCTTTTTGGAGGAAAGCCCATGACCTTGATGAATTTCCTGATCGGCCTGCCCGCGATGCTGCTGTGCCTGATCGTGCAGACGGCGGTGGCCTACTGGTGCGTACGCCACTACGTCAACCATTTGCCGCAGGTCGGCGGCGGCCAGGGCTTCCTGGCCGGCATGCGACCGCTGATCGTCGCCACGCTGGCAATGTTAGGCGGCACCCTGGTGCAGATCATGCTGTGGGGCGCACTATTCCTGTGGCTCGGCGAGTTCGAGCAGGCCTACGACGCGATCTACCACTCGGCGGTGAACTTCAGCTCGCTCGGCTACGGCGACATCGTCATGACCCGCGAGCGCAGGCTGCTCGGCCCACTCGAGGCGGTGAACGGGGTACTGATGCTGGGCATGAGCGCGGCAACGCTGATGGCGATCGTGCAGCACATGATCATGCTGCTGCGCGAGGCCCGGCGGAACGAATGAGCTGGCGGCCGGCATGAGGAACCGATCAGCATCCACAGGTATGCGACCTGCTGTCCATGCCCGTCTGTGCGATGGATTGAAACCACGCGAGGACGGAGACATGACAAGGGAAGAGAAACTCATTCGGGCGCACCCATTCCGATAGACTGTCAGACGATTGCCGACGCATTCTTCGGAGAACGGACCACGTTTTGGGGTAGAAGAAGGCGCCGGGTCAGCAGATGCGCTGGTACCCCTCAATGGCTTTCGGAAACTGTGGCCCAGAATTGGTAGACGACAGCAGTCTGCTTCGTTGCGCAGGACCTTCGTAAGGAAGTGAAGGGAAGCCCGATAGAAGCATAAGGCGTCTTGCTACTTCTCATAGCCGTCGACGGCGTACGGGTTCAAGCATGACGAATTGTATTCTCAGTGGAGTTGAAGTTGACCCGCTGGGTCACTTTGCCGTCGAGGTGCGACATCGCATTCGGACAGCCGGCAACCGATGGATGGAGGCGAGGAGCAGTAAAGACGACCATCCCGTGCGACTAGGCTATCTTGCCGAACCAAGAGATCGAGAGTGTTGCCGAAGCCAGCACAAGCAAAGCACCGGAAAGGGCAAGGAGTGCGGTGACCTCCACCTCCTTGTTCTCCAGAACCAGCCTCGCCTTGAGGCCCTCATAAACTTTGATGAGGTCGTTACTGTTGCCTGCATGGAAGTATCTTCCCCCGGTGAGGTTTGCCACCCGCTTCATTGCTTCTTCGTCGAGCCTCACCCTCATCCGCATTCCGCCTAGGTCAAGCATTGTTCCGCCCGGCGTCCCAAAGCCAACCGTGAATATCCTGATGCCCCGGTCCGCCGCCAACTGAGCGGCTTCCATGGGATCTGGTCCTGTGGTGTTCTCTCCATCCGTCAGCAAGACTATCGCTGCGGACTCGAATGAGCCCGGTGCAACGGGACGTGGGCCGCGCTCCTTAGGCGGCGGTGAACTATCAGGCTGCAGTCGTCTTGGGGCGCTACCGATCGGCTTCTCAAAGGAAAAGTCATCCTCAGGAGAAATGGCTTTCAAAGAAGCCAAGATTCCCAACCCAATCGCGGTCCCACGCTGAATCTGAAATCGGTCGATGGAGGCAATCACGTCGGCGCGGCTGAGGGTTGGGCGCTGCACAATATGCGCGCTGCCGCCGTACGCCACCACGCCAACCCGTACATGGCGCGGCAGTTTTTCAGCAAATGACTTAGCGGCTGCCTGAGATGCGCTAATTCGATTGGGCGAGATGTCGTCGCCCGTCATGCTGAGCGAGACATCCATCGCCAAGATGATGATCTGTTCCCTCGCCGGTAGGGTCAGATTTGCCATCGGTCGGGCACCCGCCACGACCAGTGCAGACAAGGCTGCAAGCAGAAGTGCTGGAGGCAGGTGGCGAAGCCAAGCCGTTCTCCCTATCGCGGGCCGAACCAGGTCCAGGCCAGGATAGCGCACCACGGACCGCTTGCGCCGGCGCAGTAGCCTTAGGTACAGCACCACGAGGGCAGGCAGGATCAAGCCTATCCAGAGCATCTCAGGCCAGACGAATGACATCCGGACTCCCCCACCTCAACAAGCAATCTCGCGAGATCCCCCGGCGGTGCCGTCTCCGGGGTTCGCACAAGCGACTACGGGCTGAAAGGCCGCCCTGCCCATTGCGCTAGCTTACTATCAGCGCCCCGCCGTACAGCATTGCCCACAGCCACTCTTTCGGGAGCCTTACGAGCCAGGTTTAGTAGTTGGGACGGTCCAGCCCAATAGTTCATGTCAATCGCTAAGACTTAAGGTATACAAATGCTGATCAACTGCGTCGTCTACGAGAACGGAGCTAAGTTGGCGGACATTGAGGTGAGCGAAATCAGCGATCACCTTAGTCAACCCGGAAGGTTCGTATGGGTGGCTCTCCAGGATGCTTCGCCTGCGGAGCTGCAAGAAATGAAGGAAGAGTTCGACCTGCACGAGCTGGCCGTTGAAGACGCGCTCCACGGACACCAGCGTCCGAAGATCGAGGAATACGGAGCATCCCTGTTCTCCGTCCTGCATCTCATCGAAAAGATGCCGGACACTCGCAACGAGATCATTGTCGGAGAGGTAGACGTCTTCGCGGGACGCAACTTCGTCCTCTCTATACGCAACCGAAGTCAGAAGGGCTTCCTGGAAGTTCGCCAACGATGCGAACGGGAGCCGGAACTGCTGCAGCACGGGTCCGGCTTCGTTCTGTACGCTCTCATGGACGCGGTTGTGGATCGGTATTTTCCCGTCCTTGATGACCTTGAGACGGAGCTTGAAGCAATTGAACGAGATATTTTCACGAACGGCGCCGCACGCTCCAATATCGAGTTGCTTTACGAGCTAAAGGGGCGTGTGCTTGTCCTGAAGCATGCAGTCGCCCCGCTGCTGGAAGGTGTCAGCAGGCTGTACGGAGGTAGGGTGCCGAGCTTCTGCGTTGGCGTGCAGGATTATTTCCGGGACGTTGCTGATCACCTTACACGGATCAACGGGCAGATCGACACCATGCGCGAGACCATTGCGACAGCGATACAAGTGAACTTGGCAATGGTCACCATCGAAGAAAGCGAGATCACGAAGCGCCTTGCGGCTTGGGCAAGCATCTTTGCCGTCTGGACCGCCTTCGCCGGAATTTGGGGCATGAACTTTGAGCACATGCCAGAACTGGGTTGGAAGTATGGCTACGCTATGTCACTTTCCCTGATTGCTGTGGCCTGCTCGATTCTGTACTGGCGTTTCAAACGCATGGGATGGCTTTGAGTCAACGGGCAGTGCGCTTTCTGTCGCGCTCTCTCCACATGATCCGAGCAGAACGTTCGCATCTTGTCGCGCACCCGAGCACGGTTCGTCACTTCGGTGGAGCGACCCACGTAGAGCGCGCGCTTGCCCTGTTGATGGCGTTGTTGGGCATGGCGATGCATGCCCATGCCGCCGGTGGGCATCACGCTGTGGACGACGCGGCCATGCTTGAGCCCGGCCAGTGCCAGGTGGAGACCTGGGTGGAGCATGAGCTGGGTGGCGAGCGATCGTTGCTACAGGTCGGACCGGCTTGTCGAACCGGGCCGATCGAGATTGGCGTGAACCTAAACCGGGCCTCCGCTGCCGGAGCGGGTTCCACTACCGGTTACGGCCCTCAGATCAAATGGGCGGTCGCGCTCGCTGACGACATGCACGCGGGAGCGGTCCTCTCAGCAGCCTGGCGTGGCCGCGCAGCAAATTATGTCGCAAGCACCCTGATTGTGCCGCTCACTTGGAAACCAGTGGACACTGTCTTGGTTCACGTAAATGTCGGGCGAGATATCCGCCCCAACCAGACAGACAGCGCACGCGCAGGTGCGGCAATTGAATGGATGCCGTTGCCGGGGTGGTCGTTCGTCGCCGAACGCTTCAGGGAGGATGGCGCGAACTATTGGCGAGCTGGCGCTCGCTGGGCAATCGCGGCCTCGCTGAACGTCGATCTCAGTCACGCCCGTGGCTTGGCAGGTGCACCCTCATTGTGGACGCTCGGCGTGACATGGGGATGGGGCTAGGCGCGCCGAGTCGAGGTAGGAACGGCGATCGGTTCATACCACATGCAACACCTTTGCTTTCCCTCTTCGCCGGCTTGGAACGCGGCCTGCTGGGCCTGCCCGCTCATCCGGAGTCGGCGCCGGGGGGTTGACTCCCCGCCTGATTCCCGGGCAGGGTGCGCAACAGAGAGAAGTGTCAGGTCCCAGCTATGTCACGGGCAATTGCACCAAGGGGAAAGCGGGGAACGACGGAAGACGTTGAAACCGGTCGTCCAGAGAACTCCCGGCATCGGCCTAGGAGCCGCGATCGGTGCTCGGCTACGGTCCGCCGGCGTCATCCCGCCGCGCAAGCAGAGCCACCCTCCAATCGGCTCCACAGCGAGCAGCAGGCCATAGTGGCCCCAGTCGTTCCAGCCTGCGGCTTCGGTCGCACCTAGCGCCAGGCCGGCGAGCAGCGCGTGTGTCGCGACGATCGTGACTGGCAGCGCAGCGAACCAGCGGACGAGTCTCCTCACGCTGTCGACTTGCTCATTGGAATGGAAGGATGACCTGCGTTTCCTCGCGCGGCTTGTCGATGCCACGAATCCGCTTCAGCGAGAAGATGCGCGAGTTGTCGGGGCTAGCCTCAGCGGTCGCCAGGCCGTCTGCATGTCCAATGGCGATGACATAGCAGGGCCAGTCGGCTTCCTTGAAGCCAACCAGGACCAGGGGCAGGTCCGCTTCCCACGCCGCCCGCAGCAGATCCTGCTCATACGGGCGGAAGTCCGTGATGGAGACCGAGACTGCGCGCTTGGGACCAATGCGTGGCATGGCCGAAGGATAGCCGGTGCCACCGGACTCAACCATGGGTGCGTCTGATTCCAGTTACTGCCCGGTGATCAGCACCACCTTGTCGCCTCCTTAACGCCGTGGACCGCGAAGTGCTGCGGCACCACCTTCATCTCGATGTAGCGGATGGCGAAGAACCCGAGCGGGACTTCCTCCGCGCAGGTCAGGTCGCCGTGCTGCTTCTGGATGGCCCGCAGGCCGGCGATGAGTTGGCTGATCTTCATGGCGGCGCGGTGATTACTGCGTCGTCAATGTCAATGCGCCCAGTACGGGGGAATCACCACCCCCGCAGCCTGGAACCATCAGGGACACAAGGACTGCTAAGCCGCTCTGGTGCTTCATGTTGCAAGTCTTTTCTGGCTGTGGCCCGAGCATAGCTGCTAGGGCAGTCGGCCTTCCTTACATCCGTCAGGAAAATTCCAGGCGGCGGCTGAGCGGTCGGCAGCGCCGAGTTGCAGTCGGAGGCGCTGAATGGACCATGACGAACTGAACTGAACGATGCCTGCGCGCGCCGACTACTCGCCGAGCTTGAGGCGCTGTCCCGTCTCCATGACCCAGAAGAAGTGCGAGCGCATTCCCTGCCCCGGGTTCCTCATCACCCGGAAGGTGACACGATAGCGCCCCAGAGCGGTTCAGCGTTGATCACGACCGTCTGCTCCGGTTAGGCCTGGCCGCGCCGGGCGGGAGCTTCCGGATAGCATCGGCGATGTAAGTGCCTGGCGGGAAAGGCTACACTAGCCAAGGCGCGCGAAGCATCTCAGGCCTTGAAGTGACCGTCCTGAACAGGCAGAAGCTCAGCTCCCCGCTACTTTGATGTCCGCAGCCGATAGCTCCTGCTGCTTCGTGGCATCCGCCCAAGTCATTCGGTGCCTGCCAGCCGCGTAGATTTGGCCTCGGAGCCATGGAACGCCCCCGCTAAGTCGACTCTCTCCTCGCAGGAGAGTTCCACAAGGGTCACTCTGCTGACAAGGAAGGTCCAAGTGTCCCCCCTTGTCGGTACGACATCCCGAAAAAGGAAGGCGTCTCTAGTGGGAACCCACGCCTCGGCAGTAGGCACGGGGTGGCGCAAAGGTAGTCCTCCCGTCTTAAGGCGGCCCGGAATTCAACACGCCCGCTCTGACAAGGGCAGGCTCTTCGAGGAGGCCTCATCGAATATATCCGAGGGGGTATCCGCG
Organism: uncultured Pseudomonadota bacterium; assembly: GCA_963844195.1. Lineage (GTDB taxonomy): Bacteria > Pseudomonadota > Gammaproteobacteria > Burkholderiales > Burkholderiaceae_E > Lautropia. The sequence continues at coordinate 139,205 of CAWJNC010000003.1, forward strand.
GGCAAGCTTAGTGGCGCAGTGCACTTCAAGCCGGCGGTTACTAACTGCGATTGTGCCGTCACGGCCATCGCCACGATCATCGGCCAGCAGCGCCAGCACGCTCGCACGGCCCAGCAGCTCGTTCAGCTCATTGACGACTCACGGAAGCCGACAAGTACCGGCTGGACGTGAAAGTCTTCATCACCAACGTGGAAGGCGAGTGCACCGCCAAAGCCATGCTCCCCGCCGTCGCCCTCCCGGCCCAGGGGAAGGGTCCATGGGCTTGATTGCCACCGCCGTTTCCTCCTTTACCGGAGAATCAAGCGTGCTGGCTGGCTTTGAGTTGTCGGCCGTTGGCCCTTCTCTTGCTCCTTCTTTGCAGGGTCAGGCTCAGGTCGGCTGAGACCTTCCCCGACTTGGCCTAAGAAGTTGCCACAGCCAGAGACGGCGGCAGCCGAAAGCAATATCGCGAAGCTGGTGCCCATGAGCGAATTCATTCTTGCGGCCCGAAGAAGACCATCTATGACTCTCACCTTGCCTGAAAGTCGTTCGGCCAATAATGAACGATCGTGTCGCATACCGGGGGCGTTCTGCAGTGCTAACGCCCGGGACCGGAAGCCCGCAAGGAGTCGCGCCGGCAACAGAGTTCAGTCATTTCAGTCGCCGACGGCTTATCGGTTTTGTTTGATCAATCCAGCTTCGCGCGCGGTCGGAAAAGGCAGAGGTCTGCGGGTTTCCCCCATCTACCCGCCGGATCAGCATCCTGGGACCGTAGAACAAACCAGATAAGGCGAGCCGTACTATGGGAACGCCGAACTGGAACTTGCCGCCCACAGAACCGGGCCCCTCACGAACTGCTGCGGGGCATGACGTATCTGATCGATCGATGAGAGTTGCGGTGACTGGCTGTGGTTAGGTGCCAATCTTCTGGAAAATGTCATGCCGAAAGCCCGCTCAGCGAATGCCGTCCGCCTGGAGTTCTCCCCAGGCTCACTCGTGCGCACCAACCTCTCGGGCGCGGCGCTTTCTGGCAACTGGTTGTGGGTGGCCGGCGACGAGGCCTGTGGTCTCGATCGCCTGCGCCGGCTCGACCCGGTCGCCGGGGAAACGCTGCGCTACGGCGATGCGCGTGGCTTTCCATTGGCGACCTTGCTGGACCTGCCCGAGTCAGCGGACGGAGAAGTCGATCTCGAGGGCATTGCCGTGGCCGACGAATGTTTATGGCTGGTAGGGTCACATGGACTGAAGCGCAAGAACGTGAAGCCCGACGAGGATGCTGCCGCCAACGCCAAGCGCTTGGCCAAGGTGACCCTGGATGGCAACCGCTGCCTGCTGGCGTGCCTTCCGATCGAGACCGATGCAGAAGGCGCACCCGGCCTGGTGCGCCAAGGCAAGGACGGGCGGCGCGCGCTGCGACTGAAGGGCGACTCGGAATCCAATGAGCTGACCCGAGCGCTGTCCGACGACCCGCACTTCGGGCCCTACATGAGCATTCCCGGCAAGGACAACGGTCTTCGACATCGAAGGACTTGGCGGTGGATGGCCAGCGGCTGCTGCTCGGGTTGCGCGGCCCAGTGTTGCGGGGATGGTCGGCGGTGCTGGAGATTGCCGTCGAGTCCGGGCTAAGTATCTCCGGATGGTGCCCCTGGATGACAGCGGCACGCTGATCCGCAAGCACTTCCTGCAGCTCGATGGGCTGGGCGTGCGCGATCTGCATTTCTGTGATGACGACCTCTACATCCTGCCGGGTCCTACGATGGTGCTTGATGGCGACATCCGCGTCTTCAAGTGGTCCGGCGCTCGCACGACGCTGGCGGCGAACCGGGAGCCTGTGCGTTTCGAACACGCGCTGGCAGGGCCGATAACTTTGCCGCATGGACGCGGCACCGACCGTGCCGAGGCGATTTGTGCGCTACCCCCTGCATTAGCCGCGGGTAAACCGAGCTGGCTGGTGCTGTATGACGCGCCGAGCGCGGCCCGCCGTCAAGGGGAACACACCGTCTTCGGCGATCTTGTACGCCGCGTCTGATCGCCACATGTCCACGTTGTGGGTTGTCTCCCTTTCTGGTAGGAGGCCGATCGGCATAGCCGTGCGGCCGAATGGATCGTGCCAGTTCATTTGTCGTAACCAAGACTTGGCCTGGCGGCCAGTGTCAGATCAGCGAAGACCATTCGCTGGCGTTCGCGATTTGTAAGCGACCGGGCAAGTCATCTTGCCTGAAGCGGTGAAGGGAAGGATGCTCGTGTCCGCGTAACTTTAGGCGGACAGATGGACACTTCGAGCGTAGCGACAGGCGGGCGGCGGCGGAGGCGGCACAGCGCGGGGTTCAAGTCTGCGGTGATCCAAGCATGCCAGCAGTCCGGTGTGTCGATTGCAGGTCAGCGAGCGAGGTGCAGCGTAGGCAGTCGCGCGCTCCATCGCGATCCGGTCAATCGATTCCTTCTACCGAGACCAGTCGGGTCGAACTGCACGCATCCAGGATGGGCTTCAGTTCGCGGTAGTCGGGCCGTTATCAGAAGGACTCGAACGCTTGAACCGTAAGCGCGGTCCCAAGGCCCACTTGTTCCAGACGCGGCGATAGCCGAGCATGCGTCCGCACGTACACGCGGATGCACGATGAGAGAGAAGACACGACTCAAGGTTGAGGGGCTGGTCATTGGCCAGCGTCGCGACGGCAAGAACCGGTATGACGAGGCTGCGAAGAGCCGTCTGATGTCGCTGTGCGCCGAAGGCGTTGCGTCGGTGGCCGCCATCGCACTGGCTAATGGGGTGAATCCGAACGTGTTGCATCGCTGGCTCACGATCGAGCGTACGCGTGCAGACGTGGATGCAGGTGCGCAGGAGACTCAACTGTTGCCGGTCGTGGTTGCCGAGGAGAACGATGACCCGAGAGCTGCGTCCTCGTGTGCCGACGCGAAGTCTGGCGATGACGCGGGTATCGATCTCGAGATCGAGTTTGCGCGCGGTACGCTGCGCTTTCGACACCCCTTCGATGAGAAGCTGCTGCGGCTGATTGCCAGTACGCTCGGCCCGAGATGCTGAGTGGCCCGGGCCCGGGCCAGCGCGTATGGATCGCAGCCGGTATCACGGACATGAGGAAGGGAATGAGCGGCCTGGCAGCAGTCGTGCAAATGGCTCTGGGCGAGAAGCCGTTCTCGGGCGATGTGTTCGTGTTCCGCGGGCGGCGAGGCGACCTGGTCAAGCTGCTGTGGTGGAGTGGCGATGGGATGAACCTGTATCTCAAGAAGCTCGAGACGGGCAAGTTCGTTTGGCCGCAAGCCTCGGGTGGCACGGTGCATCTGTCGATCGCGCAACTGTCGATGCTGCTCGAAGGAATCGACTGGCGTCGCCCCACAAGGACGACGGCGCCGACGCTCGCTTCGTAGCGAGAATGACATTGATGGAGGGCAACGCCCTCGAATAGAATCCGATGCATGCGCATCGTAGATCGAGTCGCTGAGCCACTTCCGGATGACGTCGAGAGTCTGAAGCGCTTGCTGCTCGCCGAACGGGCAGCAGCATCGGCTGCACTGGAAGTTGCGCAGTCAGCACTCGCAAAGCGTGAACACGATCTGCAGGCGAAGGATGCCGAGGCGGTTCACCTGCGCGCGTGGATCGAGAAGCTGAAGCTGCAGATCGCGAAGTTGAAGCGCATGCAGTTCGGAAGATCCTCGGAGAAGCTGGCTGCGATCGACGATCAGATCGCCCAGCTCGAACTGGTGCTCGAAGAGCTCGAAGCCAGCCAGGCGCAGCTGCCGCCTGTGCGGCCGGCGGCCGTGGCGGACCTGGACACGGATCGCAACCGGACACGTCGAGCACTGCCGCAGAGCCTGCCGCGCGAGACGGTCGTGATCGAACCGTCAGAGACGTGTCCGACGTGCGAAGCACCGCTGCGCAAGATCGGCGAGGATGTGACCGAGTACCTGGAGTTCATACCGGAGCACTTCAAGGTGATCCGGCAGGTGCGCCCGAAGCTTGCCTGCCGCTGCTGTGAGCGGATCATCCAGGCGCCGGCACCGAGCCGGCCGATCGAAAAAAGCATTGCCGGTCCTGGGTTGCTGGCGCACGTGGCAATCAGCAAGTTCCTCGATCATCTGCCGCTCTACCGGCAGGCCGATATCTACGCGCGCCAAGGCATCGATATCGACCGGGGCACACTGGCCGATTGGCTGGGTAACCTCGACAAGCTGCTTCGACCCCTGACAGAGGCTGCGGCCAGACATGTTCTGGCCGCGCCCGTGAAGCTGCACGCTGACGATACACCGGTTCCCGTGCTGCAGCCGGGCAAGGGGTCAACGAAGCAAGGCCGCTTCTGGGTCTACGTCCGAGACGACCGACCCGCCGGAGCAAAGGATCCGCCGGCGGTGCTGTTCCGGTACGAGCCAGACCGAAAAGCCGAGCGGCCGAAGCTGCATCTGCAGCGCTTCAGCGGAGTCCTGCAGTGCGACGGCTACAGCGGCTTCGAGAAGCTGTTCGAGCAGCAACCTGGCCAGCCCCCGCCGACGATGAAAGGCGCGGCCTGCTGGGCGCATGCGCGACGCTACTTCTACGATCTGTTCCAGTCGAGTGCATCGCCGACAGCCAGGGAGGCGCTCGAACGGATCGGCGAACTCTACAGGATCGAGACGGAGATCCGAGGCAAGATGCCTGAGGAGCGGATCGCCGTACGATCTGCGCAAACACAGCCCTTGCTGAAGGAACTGCACGCGTGGCTTACGTCGACGCTGTCGAAGACCTCGGCCAAGAGCCCACTGGCCGAATCCTGCCGGTATGCGCTCAACCGGTGGGACGCACTCGGGCGCTTCGCCACCGATGGCAACCTCGAGATTGACAACAACCCAGCCGAACGAGCGCTGCGCTGTGTGGCCCTTGGGCGCAAGAACTACTTGTTCCTTGGCTCCGATGCCGGAGCCTCGCGCGCCGCGAACTTCTATACGCTGATCGGCACCGCCAGGCTCAACGGCGTCGAGCCCGAGGCATACCTGCGGCACGTCCTTACCCACATCGCCGACCATCCGATCAGCCGCATCGACGAACTACTGCCGTGGAATGTTGCTCTCGACGTGGGGACGGTCGATCAACTGACGCAAGCTCAGCTAGCAGAGACCTGACCACCGCCGGCCGTCAAGAGGGTGCTGGGACCGCGCTTACCGCGTGGCTTACGTCGACGCTGTCGAAAACCTCGACCAAGACGCCGCTGGCCGAAGCCTGCCGGTATGCGCTCAACCGTTGGGCAGCGTTGAAGCGCTTCGCCACGATGGCAATCTTGAGATCGACACGGATGCATTTGACAAGCCCTTGCCGATCATTTTTTCTGGCCGACTGATGTTCGTTCGTTCGGCGGGAGCGTTTTCCACGCGGCCGCAAAGCGCCGGTACTCCTCCTCGGCCAGGCCGAGCCAGGACCTTTCCTTGTCGCGGACCTTCTTCAGGCTGTAGTCGCGTGCCGGCCCGGGCTTGCTGCCACCTCGGCGGGAGGCTGGCCTGCCTTCAACTCGAGTTCGCGGACCTTCCATTGCAGCAAGGCGGGTCGCGTCCAGGCGTAATCTTCCTTCTTGGTCAGCATGTGCCATACCAGCACAGCGAGCTTGCGGGCCGTGGCCACCGCCGCGACCTGCTTGCCCCGCTTGGCGCTGATGCGCTGGAAGAAGGCACGCAGTGGTCCCGGCGCAGGCGCAAGGGACCACGCCGCCTCTACCAGCATGGCTCTAGCATGGCCACGCCCCTGACGAGTGATGTGACCGTGGAATGCCGGACGGTCGCCCGACTGGTGCACGCTTGGGTTCAGGCCCAGGTAGCTCACCAGCTTCTCCGGACTGGAGAAGCGCGTGATGTCGCCGATGGCAGCCAGCACGCTCGCGGCGACGATGGAGTTGACTCCACCGATCGTCATCAGCCGCCTGACATCTGGGTCGTCGAGCGCCCGCTGCGCGAGGTCCTTGTCGATCAACGCCAACTCGGCCGCGAGGCGGTCGACTTCGTCCAGATGCCGCATGACGAGGCGCTTCTGATCCGTCGGCAGCGCCAGTTGCTCCAGCCGAGCTCGTCCCTTCTTAGTGAAGAGATTGCCTATCTCGCGTGGGATGAGATTCGCATGAAGGACTGATTGCATGCGATTCTTCAGTCGCGTCATCTGCGACACGAACTGAGCTCGCTCGGCGATACTCGCCGCTGCAGCTTCGACCTCTTCCGTCGGCATCCAGACTTCAGGCAAGAACCTGCTGCATGCAGCTTGGCGAGAGTTGCGGCGTCGATCTTGTCAGTCTTGACCTTGGCCCAAGCGATGGCGCGCACCTGCAGCGGGTTTGCGATAGCCACGCGACGAACAAAAGGCGACAGCAGTCGGACGATGGCCGACGTATTGCCGGTAGCCTCAAGCACAACCTCGTCGTCTTGGTCAGCGTGTTGGCGAATGCCAGAACGGCCTCACGGTCCATTGCGAAGCGCCCATGATCCCTCGCAAGGCCGGATTCCAGGATGGCGACTTGTGCGAAACTTCGATGAACATCCAGCCCAATGACTCTCATTGGCACCTCCTGCTGTGAAGGCAAGATCACGGCGGAAGCTCGCGGGCACACGACAACTACGGATTCGCGCTCGCAGCGCAGCCGGGCGAATCGAAGGGGCAGCCAGATAACAACTCGAGCTCGCAGCTCATTGTCAATCGCGGCCTGCCCGCAAGACATGCTCCCGTCGCCCCTATCCCGGTACGCGAACGATACGCCACTTCTGCGGCGGTCCGCGTGCCCAGAAAAGGCGCGCGGACCAAGCATGCCAGGTAACAACTGCGTCGAGACGCCAAATCCGGCCGTCGCGCAATGGGCGCACAACTGGCTGTTCTGCGGCAGCGCGTGCCGGCCAGCGCGCGGCGGCCGTCATGAGCCTGGTGCAGTCGGCCAAGCTCAACGGGCACGATCCGTGGGCGTACCTGCGCGACGTGCTCGAGCGGCTTCCCAGCCACCCGAACAGCCGCATCGAAGAACTCCTGCCGCACCGCTGGCAGAACGCCCGCCGCCTGATCGCAGGCAGTTGCGATCGTCGGCGCCTCGACGCCATCACGTCGCGGGGGACGGCAGGACGCTCACCGAGAAAACGAGCGGCGTGGCAAGCGGAAGGGCATAACTGTTGTGCGCACGCTTCGAAATGATCGGAGAAATGCTTTCCTGATTTGCGTTAAAAGAATGCGGGAAATCACGCTTTGTCGCGAACCCCGTGTGGTTGCAACCTGCCGCTCGCCCTATGGGTCCACAGGTCGACGCATGAGGTGGACGCAAACCCAGCCGCTGATCTTGATCAGCTGACTGCCCGTCGCTGGTCCTCGAGCCTGGGCCTGCGACGAACTGGGAGGTGGGCGCCAGCGCTGGTGTTTGCGTCCTCGGGGCAGCCGAGGCACTGCGTTGGATAAGCCGCCCCGGACGCGGAGCAAAGCAAGCTGCGCCCGTCGATCGAACAAGTGTCGTCTACGAGCGGACGGATGTCGTCTACCAGCGCGCGATGATGCGATCAGTGGCCGAGCAGCCGCACCCACGCGCGCCAATCAGCTTGAGAGCTTGCTTCGTTACGGCGCACTCCTACCCGGGCAAGAAGCCGTAGGCGAAGTCGGGGCACGAGTGATTCTCGGATCAACACGGAATGATCTGCCGGTTACCCGGATGTTGCGATCCGTCGTGAATGATCGCGAGTGAGATGCGCGTCGCGGTCGAGACCGTGCAAACCAAGCCTCCGTTTCAGGAGGTCGGCTTGGCGCCCGCCACCTCCTGCGCGCGACTTACCAGTTCCCCGATTGTCTGCGCCAGCCCCACGGCGTCGGACGTTCGCATGATGATCGACGTGTGGTAGCGGTCCGCTCCGTCGGCGAAGGTTTCACCGATCGAGATCCGCGTCAGGTCGCCCTGCACGACGACATAGAACCGGTTCGCGAACGTGGCAGGCCGCTGCGACCCTGCGGGTTCGACGGTCTCCCGTCCGTCCTCGTGAACTGACATCCTGCCGGGCGCCGCAGTCGGCAGGGGTCCCGTTGGTCGACTTTTCATCGCTCGAGAATCGGGGCTAACAGCCTAGTCCGAAGCGATTGACGTAGAAGTCCGCACCGCCCACTATGCCGTTCGCGGCACCATTCAACGGGCACGAATACGTGCCGACGGTTGCCGCCGTGTTGCCCTGGCCGATCGGGGCCAGGCTGTACGGTACCGGTCACCGTTCCCCCAGCGACGAGGGGGCGGCACTGGACGATGAGGTAGTCGACGTATGTGCCATAGGTACGCGCCTGGAATCCGCTCACGGCCGAGTTGCTGGCGCACAGGCGCGTGAACCCGGCGCCTCCGGGCCCGCCGACGGTCGTACCCGCGGCCGGATTCCCGGACCAGGTCCCACTTGCCGTCAGCGCGACGCACATCGGTGCAACGCGATTCAGCAACGCACCCGCACCCCCCCGGAGACCAACCAGCTTCCGCCCTGTCGGGCAGGCAACGCTGAACGCGGTGCCCCCGCTGCCGCCTACGGTCGGAGTCACCGAAGGTGGTGGCGGCGGTGGTGGTGGTGGTGGCGGTGGCGGTGGCGGTGGCGGTGGTGGTGGTGGTGGTGGTGGCGGGGGCGGTGGCGGTGGCGGTGGCGGTGGCGGTGGCGGTGGCGGTGGCGGGGGTGTCGTCCCCCCTGCCGTCGTGCAAAGCAGGCCGATGCGATCGACGTAGAAATTGGCTGCTCCACCCAGTCCGATCGCAGGTAAATCGCTGCCGCAGGCATGCGTGCCGACCGTGGCGGCATCGTTACCGAATCCGACCGCGGCGAGCGTGGAGATTGCACCTGTCAAGGTTCCGTTGGCGGCCAGCGATCGGCACTGGACCTGGAAATAGTCGACGTAGCTGCCGTACGTCCGCGCCGAATAGCCGCTCACGGCCGCATTGCGCGCGCACAAGCGGCTGAACGCGTTGCCCCCGGCGCCGCCGGCGCTGGCGCGCGCAGCAGGATCGCCGATCCAGGTGCCGTCCGCAGCGAGGGACACGCACATCGGCGTCACCAGATTCACTAGTGCCCCGGCACTGCCGTCGACTCCGGCCAGGACCGGCCTGCAGCGCAGGTCAGGCTGAACGGCGTACCCGCGGGACCGCCGACGGTTGGCGTGGCAACAACGGCCGGCGGTGGAGGCGGTGGCGGTGGCGGTGGCGGTGGCGGTGGCGGTGGCGGTGGCGGTGGCGGTGGCGGGGGCGTCGTCCCCCCTGCCGTCGTGCAAAGCAGGCCGATGCGATCGACGTAGAAATTGGCTGCTCCACCCAGTCCGATCGCGGGTAAGTCGCTGCCGCAGGCATGCGTGCCGACCGTGGCGGCATCGTTACCGAATCCGACCGCGGCGAGCGTGGAGATTGCACCTGTCAAGGTTCCGTTGGCGGCCAGCGAGCGGCACTGGACCTGGAAATAGTCGACGTAGCTGCCGTACGTCCGCGCCGAATAGCCGCTCACGGCCGCATTGCGCGCGCACAAGCGGCTGAACGCGTTGCCCCCGGCGCCGCCGGCGCTGGCGCGCGCAGCAGGATCGCCGATCCAGGTGCCGTCCGCAGCGAGGGACACGCACATCGGCGTCACCAGATTCACTAGTGCCCCGGCACTGCCGTCGACCCCGGCCAGGACCTGGCCTGCAGCGCAGGTCAGGCTGAACGGCGTACCCGCGGGACCGCCGACGGTTGGCGTGGCAACAACGGCCGGCGGTGGAGGCGGTGGCGGCGGCGGCGGTGGTGGCGCCGATCCGTCCGGACAGAGCAGCCCGAAGCGGGTCAGATAGGCCGTGGCAGCGCCGTATACCCCGGTCGCTGCGCGGTCGGAGCAGGCATGCGGCCCGGTGGGTGTGCCGGTGTTGCCGAAGCCGGCAGGCGCAAGCGACAGGACCGAACCGGTCACAGCGCCGCCACTGGAGAGCGTCCGGCACTGGATCGTCAGCTCGTCGACATTGGTTCCATAAGATCGGCCGATGTAACTGCTCACGGCCTGGTCGCGCGGGCAAACACGGGAGAAAGCCGTTCCACCGGCACCGCCGACCACGCCCCTAGCGACCGGATCGCCGATCCACGCGCCTGCTGCGCCGATCGTCGCGCAGAGGGTCCGACCTGGTTGATCAGCGCGCCACTGCGCCCGCTGACACCAACGAGGACCTCGCCCGTGTTGCATCCGAGGTTGATCGTTTCGCCCTCGGTCGAGCCCACGAAAGTCGTAGGTACGCCCGCTGGCGGGGGAGCCGGTGGCGGCGGTGCAGGAACGGTGTCCACCGGGACCCGAACGATGCGGCCGACCGAAGGGGTGCCGGCGCCGTTCAGAACGAAGACCAAGTAGAAACCGGGCGGCGTGCTCGCCGACGCCTGCGGCATCTGCACGGAGATCGTGCTGCCGCTGGTCGAGAAAGCAGGCTCGCTGAAGCGTTGCTCCATGTCGAGCGAGTGCGTCACCGCGCCGGTCTTGACGAGGGTCACGCGGGTGATCGCTGCAGCGTCGGGGGAGGTCAGCGTGAAGGTGCTGCGCGGATCGACCACCTGGGGAGCACCGGTCACCAAAGGGCGCGCCGCAGGCGATCCACTCGCGGCGAACAGGTACGGCGGGTAGTAGACCTCGGCGTCCAGATTGGTGACCGGCCCCGGGGCACCACCACCGGCGGTGAGCACCGAGCCATCGGGCAGCAGCAGCGCGAGCGAATGATAGTTGCGCGATCGCTGCGCTGCAGGTCCCGTGGTCCACGAATTGGTCCGGGGGTCGAACAGCTCGACCTGGTAACGCGGCGTACCCAGGGTCGTGCGATTCTCGATGACCTGGTTGTCGAGGCTGCCGCCGCCGGTCACCGCGACGCGGCCGTCCGGTAGCACCGTTGCGCTGGGCCAATAGCGCTGTTGGGCCAGCGACTGGATCTGCGAGACGGCCGGTGTCCCCGACGATCCGATGTCGATGATCGCGGCCGCATTGGTCGAACCGCCGCAGACCAGGATGCGATTCGGGGCGAACATGACCGAGGTGGAATAGATGTTGAACCCGAGGCCGGGTAACGAGCCGAGGTTCGTCCGGGTCCCGTTGCCGGTGGGGTCGATCCGGTACATGGCATTCGGCGAGAAGCCGAACACGCGACCGTCGGGGCCGACGAAGTTTCGGGGGTACCACCAGTCAAGGTCCGTGGTCGAGAAGCCGCTCAACAGCCGGAACGTGCCGTCCGGTTCGCGGACCTCGGCCCTGTCCTCGCCGCCCGCGCCTCCTTGTATCAGGATCGAGTCGTTCGGCAGCTTCGTCGCCGTTCCGTACCATCTCGGCCGATTCATCGTGCCGATGCGCGACAGCGAGTTGTCCGACGGTCGGAACAGATTCACATCGGGATTGCCCGCGTTGGTCGTCGCTCCGTTGACGTACGTGTCGCCACCGGTCAGCAGGACATTGCCGCTCTGCAGTAGAATCTGGCTGCTGCAGAACAGGTCGGTACCGGTCCCGTTCGGCAGCGTCATGTGCGACGCAGGTCCGAACCCTTGTGCCGGATCCCAAACATCGTAGATGAACAGCCCGTCTGCTGTCCGGAAGAGCTGGTGCCATAGGTAAGCACTCGGCCATCGGCAGTCAGGAGCGCGTGGATCGCCACCAGTGGCCAGGGCTGCACCGCCGACCAGGTCCCGACAACCGGATCGCCGGTGACCGGGATCTCTTTCTTGACGCCGCGGCGGTGCCGGGGCGATCAACAGCCGTTGTCGGTGTTCACGGATGCGGTGATGTGGGATCGTCTTCGCCGCCACCGTCTCCGCAGCCGGCAGCGGCCAGATACTGATCAGGTACAGCGCCGGGCGTATGCTGCAGGGAAAACTGATGAGAACTGCTTCATTCGGTCATTTGCCGGGCCCGTCTCAGTCGCCCCTTCTAAATCAGAGCATGGCTTCCTCGACGGCGCCTCAGTTCCGTTGATTACAGCAAATAGTTGCATAACTACAAGCAGACGGCAAGGAGTTTAGCTGTTTCTTCTCACATTCGTCTGGCGCCGCTGTCATGAGCGGCGCGTAGCCCCGGCGGCAAGCAGGCGAGCGCTGAGTCTCGGCTTGTCGGCGCTGTGCGCAGCGCTCGATGGGCATGCCCAGTCGAGTGGCGCCGAGGCCGGCGGCCCGAAGGCCGTCCTGCGCTGGACTGCGAACCCGCGCGGGCGGCCTGCGATCGAAGTGCCCCCGGCTGTCGGCGTATTCGGCAGCGGAAGGAGGACGCTGAGTTCATTGGCCTTGGCCTGTCCGGCGGACGGGCCTTTCGCCGCGCCGTCTCTTCACGCTGCGATCGGCAGATCGGCCGGCGGTGGCATTTCGGGCATTTGCGGGTCGCCGCGGGTGCTCGTCGGATTGACGGGCGGTGCCGGAGCCCTGGTCAACCGGATCGCGCCCCTATGCGCGAGCGTCGAGTCGGACGGAATTGGAACGGCGAGCCTGCCGAAGGAAGGTTCGCGGCGCCGGAGGCGGCTATCCGTTCCGGAAGTCGTGCGCCCCGGGCTGGGCGGTAAGTGCGATGACCGGACAGGCCATGGACGGATCGATTGGCGAACTGACATTGCAATGCCGAAGGCTTCGGCATCCAGGGAATTGAGGGTTCAGCCGTCTCCCTTGGTCCGGTTGGCAATGGCAAGACTCCATAGCGCCAGTGATTGGGCCGACGAATATTCCCGGGCGTCGCGACGCGCCAGGCGAAGCCACGCCGGCCTGGCATACAGCGGCTACGCCGCCAGCGATGACCGCTCCGCGTGATCGTCGCGATTTCGTATCTCGCTGCCTCGTGTCGACTGGCCCGCATACGACACGATGTGTGCCGGGCAGATCCATCTCCTCGAACTACCCGCGGCCAGGACGTCGTGCTTAGGTTTACCGGACCGGTGCCACTGGAGGTGCCGCTGTGGATCGTAGGCGGGCGCAACGTGCGCGTGATCGGTCTGCACATGGTCCTGAAGACACAACCTGGCTGCGAGCCCGGGCGCGTACGTCAGAACGACGGCGCGATGAACATCCATCCCGTGCTGCCGGGGGGAATGGCCGTGCGCTTCGAGCAGTCAGGCGTGACATTCTTCGAGGGCGGTCTGGTGGACGTAACAGGTCATGACGCAGACTGCTTCGTGATCCGCAATAGCAAGGGGATAACGGCCGCCCTGGCACGAGCTCAACGCGACGTCGTCATCCAGAACACCTCGTGCCACGGCGTCGAAGGCATCGCCGCAGGTGTCCACGGGGACCTGGTACAGGCCCAGGGGGGTGACGTGCTCCGGTCTTTGATCCTCGAGAATGTCAGCCATCGCACCAGTCACGAAGGGTTGGTGCTCGAGGGGCAGGGCGGGTTCCGCGGTGCGGTCCAACTAACGCTGAGGCGGTCGACTATTCCTGGGACTCGCGCTACATCGACGACGACCCTCGGGACGACGAACTCGGGCTTGCCGTTGCCGCGGAAGCGGATCACTGGTCGATCGAGGATCTATGGATCCATGACTTCCGAGCGGGTTGGCACTACGTCATCGTGAACGGCACTCGCCCGGCGACGAACCGGCCAATCCGGGACCGTCATCAGGCCGCATGCCGGCATCAGGGCGGGCCAGCCGCCGAAGGGGCCCATTCGCCCCAAACGAACATGTGGGGCTGCAGTACAAGTCTCCTCATCCGCGATAGTTCCGGGGGAACAGGCGGCAAGCGGACTACTGATTCCCGGCCATCGCGCTCATGAGATCGCCGTGTAGGGCATATCCTTGATCGCTGCCCATGGGTCTTCGGCCGTGTTGCCAAACCATTTGTTGCGCGGTTCGTTCTGGCGATAGGCCGATTCCGGATCCAAGGCGGAAGTGGGATGGTCGTTCCTGACGAAGAAGGCGTTCAGCCCGTTTCGCGATACCGCCGCAAGCTTGTATCCATGCGCCAAGCATAGCTGGCTCAAGGCGGTCAACGAAGCGCCTGCATACCAGCCGCTGGGATGTTTCTCGTGCCGAACGAAGGCCGGATCGTACGGGACGGTAATGGAACGAAGCCCTAAACTGGCGTTTACTCGACCGCGATGACCGCGGGCTGCGCCCTAATCAATTTCTCCAGAAACCAGTAGTCGTTCCCATCGACGTCGATAGACAGCACGCCCAGTTCACTGAAGCCGTCAAGTAGAGTGTGGCAATTTTCGACAGTGATGAAGCATTGCTGGACCCGTAACTTTCCACGGAGCAGCTCGTGCGCAAGATCTACAATTAAAGGATCCCCGTCCACCAGCACGCCATCGAAATCGGCTAGTCCGATGCAGTTGTACTCGGACGGATGGAAACCCGAACTCAAGGAATGTATTCGGACAGGCTTAACGGGTCAGGCTCACCAGGATCTCTGCCTCGTCCGACTGGCTGCTCCGCCCGAAGAATGCTTCGCCCGGTTATAGGCCAGGCGCACCCGAACATCAGCCATGGGATTCAGCCGGCCGCTCGAGGCGAACCACTCACTGCTTCGATGTCCAGATGGAAGAGGCGCGCCGCTTGAAAGTGCGCGCCTCATAAGCAGCTGCCTCAGGAACCGCCCATGCGGATAGGCGGTATGGGGAACCAGCGGGGATTGCATGATTGCCATCAACTCATCTAGGGAAATCCCGAGCTTCTTCGCGATGTAACGAGTCTGCCGAAGCTGGATTCGTCGTCCAGATCGGACGAGACAATTCGAGGAGCGCCGCTTCTCGCGTCAATTGCCCAGCCACGATCAGGCTTGAAAGATGGATGCGACGCTTGTCGAATCCCGTCTTCTGCGGAAGATAAACCTCCTCGTAGAACTTGGTGAAGCGCGACTCATGGTGCTTCCCCCCGTAGTCCTGCCACTGGTAATGGCGCTGCAGTTCGGCTTTGGCCTGCGACCTTGTCGTAGTCGATCAGGTCCAGCGGCCGCGCGACCGCCGGCATCCTCCGGACTCGCGTGTGCCAGAGATACGCAGCGAAATCCATCGTCGGGAAAGGTCAGCAGCGGGCTGCGGCCGAAGCGATCATGAACGGCCCGCAGATGCTTGCCGTCTGCCCAGGGATGCCCGAGTCTGGCGGAACAATGCTCTCGCTGGCGAAATTCACGCCGCTCAGGAAATACCGGAGCCCGAACTTCCTCGCCATCCGGTTCAAAGTGACGAAGAAAGCGTGATCCTGGGGAATGTCCTGGTTCAGGACGGATGCGCGCAGAAAAGCCAGCTGCAGTTCCCGCATCTCCTCCCATTCGATGACCTGGGTGTAGAGGTCGATGTCGAGCTTCCTGACGATGGACTCGATGTTGGAGACCGCGGTGGCTGAGTTCCACCCGCCATCGACGTGCAGAGCGAGCAATCGAAGGTTGAAACGCGTGCGCAGGAGATGCGCAAGATAAGCGCTGTCGATTCCGCCGGAAAGCCCGATCAATGCATCGTAGGGCCGGCCCTTTCCCTCCCGGCGGATCTGCGACATCAGTTGCTCGAGTTTCCGGTCCCCGTGCGGTCCCCGCAGCCACTCATGGGGCAGGCGCGCCAGTGCCTCGCGGCAGCAATTGCACTGCCCCTTCCCATCGAGCCGGATGGCGCCGTCGTCCGTCTCTTCCATGACGCAGAAAGTGCACGTCCGCCCGCTCGCCGGATGCGACCGCTGCGGTTGCGCCTCGATGGCTCTCCGGAGCATCACGGCAAGCTCCTCAGTTGCTGTTCGCTCGGATAGGTGATCAGCACGCCCCTCAACCGGCCGACGAATACGAAAGCGCTTCCGGAGGCAACGGCCGAGGCGCCTGCCTCGATTGCTGGAGGCAGGTCGTCGAATGATCCGGCACCTCCAAGCGCGACCACCGGCACACTTGCCGCTGCGGAAATACTCGCAACGAGGCCGAGGTCGTAGCCGCCACGCATGCCGTCCCGATCGATCGACTGCAGGACAATCTCGCCGACGCCGGCATTCTGCAATCCGAGAACATGGCCGAGAACATCCGTCACTGACCGACCTCGGCTCCGTTGTGCGTCTTGACGGTCCGTCCGCTGTCGCTGCTTCCGACGTCCACACATGCGGCTACGGCCTGTGAGCCAAGCGAATCCGCCAGTGCCCGAAGGAGATCCGGCGACGTGGACGCCGGATCCGACCACAAACTTCTCCACTCCCAGGCGCATAAGAGTCTCCGCCTGCTCCACGGCTCGAATTCCTCCTCCATAGGTGAGGGGCATGAAACATTCGGATGCGAGCTTTGCGATGAAGTCGTCATCAGGCCCGCGTCCATCACGCGTGGCATCGATGTCGAGAACACAAAGTTCATCCACCTCCTTTTCATTGAATATGCGCACCACGTTGATCGGATCACCGATATAGGTACCTTCACCGAATCTGACGGTCTTCACGACGCGGTGCCTCCGGTCCAGGAGTAGCACTGGAATGACCCTGCGGTGGAGCTTAGGCATTTTCAACGAAGCGCTGGAGGAGGCGCATCCCGAACCGATGGCTTTTCTCGGGATGGAACTGGACCCCGTGGACGTTACCGGCTGAAACGGCGGCGCAGAGGGTGCCGCCATAGTGAACGGTCGCGGCAACCGCTGCTGGGTCCTCGGACCTCACATGGTAGGAGTGCACGAAGTAGAAGCGATTGTCCTCGTCTACCTCCGGAAAGATCGGGGACGCACGCTCGATCTGCAGGTTCGCCCAGCCGATATGAGGAACCTTGAGGCTGTCGCTGCCAGAAGCGTCGATTCGGCGGCAACGGCCCCGAATCCAGCCCAATCCGGGGCGCGAGCCCTCTTCGCTCTCTTCGGTAAGGAGCTGCATGCCCAGACAGACTCCAAGGACCGGAATGCCGTCCCCCAGCACGAGCTCGGTCAGGACTTTCGCCAGCCCGCTCTGCCGAAGCCGGTCCATGGCTCGATCGAAGGCGCCGACGCCCGGAAGGATGAGCTTTCCCGCGGTCGCGCAGCACTTCAGCATCGCCGCTTACTGTCGATTCAAAGCCGATGTGCTCCAGCATGTTGGCGATGGCTCCGGTGTTTCCGACGCCGTAGTCGACGATGGCGATCACAACGCGGGCACCCTCAGGGGAAGCGGTTCGGCAGGAGGAAGCGGGCTCGAGGCATCGCTTTCAATCCAGGCGGGAGGGGGACCAATCTTAGCGTCGACGGGCGAGCGCTGGGAGTCGGCAACTTACCACGCGGCTTTCCGAGGGAGGGGTGAAATGTCACAAAACGTCCGCGCCTTCGGCGATGGCATTAGGTCACACGCTGCCACAGGCTGTCGGCTGTAAGATTACTGCGCTTCCTGCCCCCTCGGGCATCACATCAAAGCCATGCGCCTCCTGCAGATCAACGGAATTTATCCAAGCTACGTTCAACGCCTGGAGCGCTTGTGCGCAGGAAGCCTGACATTCGCGTCGCGAATCCGGTGCCTGATCGAAGACCGATACGGCGCGACGCAGATCCTGAAGCCGGTGCTCGACGGCATGGAGTCGGCATTCCTGACGGTGACCGATCCGGGGACTCTGAGGCCTGGGCGCGCGAAAACGGCATGCCTCCGTCTTCGTCGACCCTGAGCCATTCTTCTGGCCCAGATCGAGCATCACCGGGCCGATGTCATCTACGACCTGCAGCCGGGGCACCTCGCAGGCGCTCTAGGGGGGCAACTCCCCGGCTGCGTGAAGCGAACCATCTGCTGGCATGCATCGCCCTTGAGGGGGTTGGACCTCACGGGCTACGATCGCGTCGTATGCAACTTCCCTGGCCTGCTTGCCGAGTGGCAGCGACGGGGGGCCAAGGTGGACTATTTTTTCCTGAGCCATGATCCGGAAATGGGGCGTCATGCGGCGAACCGCGACCGTCCGATCGATATTGCCTTCGTCGGTGGTTACAGCCGGCACCATCTGGCACGCGCTGCGATTCTCGAGGCGGTGGCGCGGCTGCGTGGTCGGTACGACGTCCGGCTCTACCTCGACGCCGGCAATCTGCCGACTCGCTTCGGCGACGGACCTTTAGGGCTGATCCCACCGTTCCGGCGATACCGACGTCCGCCTGCCGTGAGAGCGGCATCCCGACCGCCCGTCTTCGGGCGCGATGTGTACGAAGTCCTTGGACGCAGCAAGGTGGTCGTCAACGCGGCCATCGACATGGCAGGACGAGATCGGGGGAACATGCGATGCTTTGAAGCTCTTGGTTGCGGTGCCTTGCTGCTATCGGACGAAGGAATCTATCCGAAAGGAATGACCGCCGAGCAGACGATGGTGACCTATCGCGATCCATCTGAGAGCCGCGGCCCGCGCAGTCGAACTCCTGCGAAGACACAGGCCGGCTAGATTCGATCGTCGCGCCGGCACCGAGATGATCTCTCGCGACTTTTCCAAGGAGCGGCAGTGGTCGGCATTCTGCGACCTCGTTGCCAGGATCTAATGAGAGGCACGGAAATGTTTTCACGCCGAATTTCTCGCAGTCAGTCCCGCGGAGATCGCAGCTGCGGTCGAAGAAAAAGGCCTGTACTTCATGCCAGGCGCCCTCGAGCCCGAATTCGTGGAGCGGCTGCATCGGCGACGTCGAAAAGCACAGATTCGGCATCAATCGGAACTGGGTAACGGGCGTTTACGCGCATCGGCAGTATTACCTGACGCACATGCTCGCCTGCTCGCAGGCATTTGCGGATATCGTCACGACGCCCAAGGTGATGTCGGTTTGCGAGTGCGATGCTTGGGGACGCCTTCCGGCTCAAGGCGATGCGGTACTACGAAACTTACGGCAAGCACCGGATGCAATGGCACACAGACAACAAGACCGCACGCGGCAAGGTGCCGGTTCCGGGGCTGATATTCATCGCCTATCTGGCTGACGTCGAAGATGGCGAGTTCCAATATGTGCTGCGATCACACAAATGGTCTGGTGCTACGCCGTATTCGGACTACACGGAGGACTACATTTCCTCCCTGCCGCCCGAAGACATCGTGTCGGTGCGCGCACCCAAGGGAACCGTCGTCATCTACAACACCTACGGAATCCATCGGGCGCGGCCTGTCGAGCGGACGAGTTTCGTGCGCAAGAGCCTTTTCTTCCAGATCGATGCCGACATGAGCTCGGCGGAGCCGTTGCTTCTGAATCCTGCCTATATAAGGAACGCGGACGACAGGATGCTCAGGTACCTCGGTTTCGGCCTGCCTACGGAAACGGAGGTTTTTCCGAGCACTGACCTTTCGACGCTCCCCGTCGACCGGCTTGGCGGGGCAATCGGTTGGCGGCTGGCTGTTCAAGCGCGCCGCTCGCCTCGCCTACGAACGCAGTCCAGCCAAGTTGCGCAAGATGGTGAAGAGCCTGGTGTCGCCTGCGCGGGAGAACACGGGCGTGGCCCAAGCGGGGGCTGAACGTGTGCACGTAGGCGGTAAGATCCATCCCTTCGCCGTTTGCGCGTTCGCCCTCAGCTGCTTCTTTGGGAGCGTGGTCCGGCGCTTGCCAGATCCTGTGCTTGCGCGGAGGGCTCTCCTAGGTTATCGAGGAATCCCTGCAGCCTCTCGTCGAAGTGTTCCCAGTCCATCGACTCGAACCGCCGCCTGCCGGCGGCGCCAAGCTTGGAGCGCAGCGCGGTATCCCCAAGGATCTCCCTGAGCACGGATTCAATGGAGTCGATCGGACAGCGGATCGAAGGTGAGGCCAGAATCCCCCACCTGATCCGCAATGGCGAGGACGCCTGAAGCGCATACGGGTGTCCCCGCCTGCTGTGCCTCGTACACCGGGATACTGACGCTTTCGAAAAGCGAAGGCATGACGAGCGCGAGGGCAAGCCTGTAGAGGCTTCGCCAGGTCCCCCTGCTCGAGGTAGCCAAGATGGCGTACTCGTCCCTGCAGTCCGAGTTCCCTGACACGCGAGAAGACGTTCTCGAACTCATCTCTCTTCGCCCCTGTGAAGAGCAGTTGCACTTCGGGGAACTGCTCGCAAACCCGGGAGAATGCTTCCACCAGACGTTCATGGTTCTTGTGAGGCCAGAACTGGGCCGGATAGAAGATGAACTTCTCGGGAACGTCGAGGCGTGCCCTCAAGGCCTTGAGCTCCGACTCTTGGACATCTGACCCCTGACCAGGAAACGGGGGGCGACGGCAGGACGGCGACCTTGCCTGGCGGGACATGGAAGAATCGGATGATGTCGCTTTTGACGAACGACGATTCGCAGATGATTCCCGAGGCCTTTCGGGACAGGCGATCCTGAAGGAAGTGCCTCCATGCCCGCTGCATGAAAGTGAAGTTATGCGGCAGGTAGCGTTCCTGCAGATCGTGGAGAGTGAAGGCGAACGGAGTTCGTGTATGCAGGAGAACTGGAGAGTAGATAGGGGCGATGAGCAGATCCTCCTCTTCGAAAGGATCGCTCAGCTTCAGCCCGACCAGCGCTGATCCGGCGAGTTTCAGTAGATCTAAATGAGACAGGTCGAGGCGGCGAATCGGAAGGTCCAGGCCGTCGTAGTGGTGATTGGTCCGCGAGGTGTAGATGCGCAGCTGGAACCCTCGGCACTTCTTTATCGACTGCAGCATCGACAGTGTGTACTGGAATGTCCCACCATTGGACGGGAGGGCGACGGCAAGAATGCCGAGTCGTTTCATGTGCGATGGTCTGCTAGAACTTCCTTGATGCAGCGCTTCAGATGGCTCAGGTTCTGCGATGACATGAAGTTCATTTTGCTCAAACCGATTCCTGTGCCTTCAAAGATTGCCTGCGCCTGGGGATAAGCGGCTCCGTAGTTGGCGGCGACACGTTGCAGATCGTCGCTACGGATCCATTTCTGCCAAGCGGTGCGTGCGGAAAAAGCTGAGGCTGCTGATCAGTTCGAAGTTGGCGTGCCACAATGATACGCCGCGCTCCGCCAATCCCTTCCATAGCTCCTGCTTTGTCATGCGGGAGGCCTGCGTGTCGAGTTCCAGCACGAGCTGAGTGCATGCAACGTCGAAGCGGCGAATTTGCAGCGCCGAATTTCGCTCTTAGCTCCGGTACATCCTCGAGGAACCGGCAGAAATCCGCGACACTTTCCCGAAGCTTCCTGAGCTGCGGTGGATACCCACGAAGCTGTTCACGGGCCACGGCGGCGACCAACTCGGACATTCGTCCATTCCAAGAGAGCTGCGTCACGTCGCGCACACCAAAATCGATCGTCCTGTCACCCCAGTGCCGCAGCGACCTCAGCTCCTTCGCAAGCGCTTCGTCGCGGGTGACGATCATGCCACCTTCGCCTGCCTGGACCGGCTTCAGGCACCCGAACGAGAAGACGCCGGTGTCGCCCCAGGAGCCGGCAGGCTTTCCATCGGCCGTTCGCCCCCAATGCCTGGCAGGCATCTTCGATGACCTTCCATCGTTTTCTCGTGCGACCGCCAGGAAATCGGCGGCAGCATCGGGATTGCCCCAGGTGTGAGTCACTATCAAGGCGCGAGTCCTGGCGCTGCTCCGGTCCTTCACACTCTGCCTGTCGAGCAGAAATGTCCGAGGCGAGACGTCAGCGAAAATCGGCGTGGCACCCGCGTTCATCACCGCCATGGCCGTCGCGCTGCATGTGTCGACCTGATGGATGACTTCGTCGCCTGGCACCAGGCCCAGGGCGCGGATCGACATCTGGAGCGCCATTCCGCCGCTGCCTACCGCCACGGCATAAGGCATTCCGACATAGTCGGCGAACTCGTTCTCGAGCCGCTCATGGGCCAGGCCACGGCCGTACGCCATGTTCCATCCGCTGCCTTTCAGCACTTCCGTGACCGCTGCGATCTCGTTGCCGAGGATCCGGGATAAACGCCTAGGCGATCCCGCATGAAGCGCTTTCCTAGGCGCACGATCAGGTGGTACGTGGGTGGATGCAGGTCGCGCAGACGCAGCACGAGCGGGATCAGTCGATTGAGCATGCGGAAAGGTTGGGCCGGGAATAGGATGATGCTGCGAACGCAAGCACCTCTCGATGCGTCTCTAGGCCTGACTCGTCTGCGAAGCGGGACGATGCCATGGAGGCGAACGTTTCGTTGACTACTCCGGAAATGAATGCTTACCTGCTCCTGCGTGAGACCGACGAAAGTAGGAAGGTTCACGCCGATCCTCGACTTTGGCCAGGCAACCGGATTCGGCGAAGACGCGGTACATCGGCAGGAAGTAAGTGGATAGAAATACGGACGAGAGTCGATGCCGTTTCGTCCGAAGTTCCTGCATGAACTGTGTCCGCAGATGCTCGTCGAACCAGTCGACCTCGAGGCAGACCATCCAGCAGGCGACCCTTCCCCAAGGGGAGAGGGGATTGAGCCTGATGGAGGCCGACGTTCTGATTCCCCGCGATACGTGTCCAGGATCTGCATCCGCTGCTGGATGAACTCCTCGATCCGTTCGAGTTGCGCCACCCCACCGCAGCCTGAAGGTTCGTCATTCGATAGTTGAAGCCGACTTCCTCATGCCAGTATCGGCGATCCTGGCTCATCGCGTGGTCGCGGAGCTTGCGCGCGCGTTCGTAGAGCTTACGGTCGTTGGTGGTGAGAACTCCGCCTTCCCCGCAGGTGATGATCTTGTTGCCGTAGAAACTGAAGACCCCGATGTTCCCAAGGCTGCCGACGCGCTTCCCCTTGTACTCGGAGCCATGGGCCTCCGCAGCGTCCTCGACCACATACAGGCCGGCTTTGGATGGCGAGGACGTTGAGCGCATCCATGTCTGACGGCTGTCCATACAGATGTACAGGCACCATGGCCTTGGTCCTGTCCGTAATGGCGGCGGCGGCGGCGCTTGGGGTCCAGGCATAGGGTAAGTGGATCGATGTCCACTGGAACCGGTTTCGCGCCGGTATAGGCCACTGCGTTCGCAGTTGCCACGAAAGTAAGGTCGGGGACGATGACTTCGTCACCAGGCCCGATGCCGAGCGCGCAGAGGGCGAGATGCAGGCCGGTCGTGCCATTGCTTGTCGCGATGGCATGTTCCACACCTACGTAGGAAGCGAACTCTTTCTCGAAGACATCGATGTAGCGGCCAAGCGAGGAGACCCATCCGCTGCGGACTGCTTCGGAGACGTACTCAAGCTCCTTTGCGCCGATGAATGGGCGCGACACTGGGATGACTTCGACGCTCATGCTGATTCTTCCGCTTGAGAAGGAATTGGAGTGAAGCTGGCCTGGGATGCTACGAGCGCCACCTGTTCCCGGAAGGTCCGAAGAGACCCGTTTCGGAAGCGGTAGATGCGCAACGCGTTAAGGACTGTCACCTGGTGATGATGTAGCAGCAACCGAAACAACTCCAGTCCCCCCGCGGCCTGCTCGTGAAGGAAGTCACCGCCGTGGGGAGGGAGAGACGGTGAGCTGCCCCAGTCCGCCGGACTTGCCATGTCGGCATGGGTCAGTGCCGCGGCTCGATACTCACGCCTCATCAAGACGCGAAAGGACGTTTAACGATCGCACGACTGCGCCGCTACTGGCCGGCTGTCGCGCCCTCTGACAGCAGTTAAATTATGCTACCCATCGCGCCGGATACGGCGTAGTTGCTGTCTAATCTAACCCCTCGGCGTGAACTAGTGCGGTGACACGCTGCCCCTCATGGCTGAGGATTGTAAGTAAGGAGAACAGGGCCCACGCCCTGACTACATACCATGTCGGCTCACGAAGTTCTTGCATTGGCTGCAGGCATCCCCTGGATGACGATGTTGCTCGCGGTTCTGCTCGCAGTCGTCGCGGTGCGATGTCTCGCTCCCCTTGCCTCCAGGGCCGGCTGGGTCGACAAGCCCAATTTTCGTAAGGTCCACGAAGGGGAAGTGCCGGTCATCGGTGGATGGGCAGTGTTCATTGCCATCATCGCCGCTCAGATCTACGTGGCGCCCGAGGACAGGGCGCCGCTCGGCTACTGGCTCGGAGCGTTGCTCCTGTTCGTCGTGGCGGTCGTCGATGACAGGTTTCCGATCCGTGCGAGATATCGTCTTGCGGTGCAGGTCGCTGCTGCGTTCTCCGGTGTTTTTCTCGGCGGGCAGATGTTGCCCGAGCTGGGAGATCTGGTGGGACTTGGCAGCACTATCCGCCGGGTGGATCGTCGCGCCTGTTTCGGTGATCGGGATCGTCGCGCTCATCAATGCCATGAATTTCACCGACGGCGCGGACGGCCTTTGCGGCGGGATCGGCTTCATCAGCCTGTTCTGGTTCCTGGTTGCGTTGACAAGTTCTGCTGCTATGGCCGGCGCCGCGAGTGCCGAGCCGGCGCATCACGCGACCAGCCTGCTTCCTTTGACCGCCGGGATGGTTGGGAGCCTTGGCTGGCTTCCTGCTATTCAATCTGCGGACGCCTTGGCGCAGGCGGGCCTCGATCTTCCTGGGCGACAGCGGGAGCATGCTGATCGGCTTTACCCTCGGCTGGCTCGCAATACACGTCTGCTCTGCCTACGGATCCGCCAGCGTCCGGCCTGTCGTATGTCTTTGGATCGTGGCGGTGCCGCTCGCCGATTCCTTGTCGTGCTTCATCCGACGGATGATGGCCGGACAAACACCGATGACGGCAGACCTGAAGCACTTGCATCACTTGGTCTGCAGAAGCGGGATGACGACCCGCAAGGCGGTTTTCGCGATCCACTTGGGTTCGTTCGCCTGCGGACTTTTCGGATTTTCCTGCTGGTTGCTGGGCGTCCCCGACCGCTGGATATTTGCGTCTTTCGTGACGGCCTTATCGGTCTTTGTCTGCGTCACCAACGTGGCTTGGCGGCGAATAGAGGAGGGCCCCTTGCTCAAACGCATGGCGGTCTGAAAGTAGCTCTTCCTTGCACCGGATCGGCGACTGATGGACGTCAGGGCAGGCTGCTAGTGGGCGAATGCATCCGCCGGGAGGGAAGTTCCAGAATTCGAGGTCGTCGAACAGGACCTCCGCCAGCGGTGAAACGGTGCTTGCAACCATCATCATGCGGTACACATCGACGCTGCTGCCGTCGGCAGCTTGCACGTCCACCCGGTCCACCAGCGGGTAGCCGTCCACCGACACCTTCAATCGCCCGTCGACTCCGTCGTACCAGATTTCAACCTTGTGCCATCCGCCTGCGCTCGATCGAGGCGCAAGGACAACCGGATGTCCTTTCATGACCTCCGTCCAGGAAGACGCGATGCGCCTGCGATGCCGTCAGCCTTGGCGACGAATACCAGTCCCTCTGCGTCGTCGTAGTGGATCTTGAGCCTTAGCCAAGAGGACTTTCCCTTGACCTCCCAGAATGTCTGGTAGAAGCGTTGGGAGCCAACCTGCTGCGCCCGCTGAAGCGTGGCTTCATCAAACTTGATCCACATGCGCTGGAAGACCTTCGGTCTTGCGGCGAGTCCTGCATTTTCCAAGGAAACTTGCTGGGTGCTGGTCCGGGGGCTCTGAGCTTTGCTGTGCAGCGACAGCGCGCGGGTTTCCCCGCCGTCCCGTCCCGCAACTTGCTTGAGACTGGCCTGGACATACTCGGACCATGCCATCGGGACATCCTGGCCGACCTCCGCTTGTACGCGCGTCGGAAAGGTAACGGGCGCGGGAGTCAAAGCTACTGGGAAAATGAAGCCGAAACGGTCTGCCCCGCGCGGGTACAGGAAGGAATCAGACGCCCCTGGCACCAGGTCTACACCATCCTCGAAGCCGCTTGCGAAGAGGGTCTCTCCGGCATCTTTGGTCACGCGGTCGGGAGCGCTGTCGAGCGGTGCCTCGACTCCTGGCCTGATCACCGGTTCCAGCTTTCCGTTTGCGCTCTTAGCGGCTCCAGCCGAGCCGGAATAGGCAACATGATCATTGACCGAAATTTCTGCTCCTGCAGGACCGTCAGACAAGGGTGGACTGGCGCTGACGGCAGATGCCACACTCTGCGACTCGTCGCCGGAATCGCCCGGCGGCGCCACAGGCGCTGGCTAGGCTGACGACCGCGTAGATCATGCCGATATGAAACCAACGGCGGTTACGAACCATGACGATCCTTCCAGATGCTCCACCAGCCCATTCGCCTGGTGTCTCGAAAGGATAGTGACGAAGCACTACCCTGGTGAGGATCGTCAGGACCGACGGGGGATAGCAAGGCGCCGACGGTCTGTCAGTATCAAGAAGTACACGGGATGGTGACTTTTCTCATTGAAACCTGCACCCTGCAGCCTGACAGGGTTGCAAGGTGGGACCGCCGACCTCCGGGCGTCAGCCGTCGCGGCCGGCGCAGACGACGCAGTCCGGATCGCGCGGCACCTTCACCCGGCTCACGGTCAAGGTGCGCGCATCGAGCATCTGCAGGATACCGACGAGGGGCTCGCCGAAGCCGCCGATGATCTGCAGGGCCTGGGCGGCCTGCATCGTGCCGATCATGCCGGTCAGCGGCGCGAACACGCCGAGCTGCGAGCAGAGCACTTCCTCGACGTCCTCGGCTTCCGGGAAGAGGCAGTTGTAGCAGGGCGAGCGTACGTTGCGTGGATCGAAGACGGCGAGTTGCCCGTCGAAACGGATCGCGGCGCCCGAGACCAGCGGCACGCGGTGGCGAACGCACCAGCGGTTGAGCGTGTGGCGGGTGGCGAAGTTGTCGGAGCAGTCGAGCACGACATCGGCCTGCGCGACCGCTGCGCCCATCGCAGCCGGCCCTTCCGCCGAATCCTCCAGCCGGGGCAGGGTGACGATCTCGACGTCGGGGTTCAGCGCGGCGAGGGTAAGCCTGCCGGAAGCGGCCTTTGCCATGCCGATACGGTCGCTGCGATGGAGGATCTGGCGCTGCAGGTTGGTGAGGTCGACCTCGTCGCCGTCGGCGAGCAGGATCCGGCCGATGCCGGCCGAGGCGAGGTAGAGCGCCGCGGGCGAGCCGAGGCCGCCGGCACCGATGATGAGGACGGTGGCATCGATCAGCCGCTGCTGGGCCTCGATGCCGATTTCATCAAGAAGGATGTGACGACTGTAGCGAAGCAGCTGCTCGTCGTTCACTTCCGTCTGTTCGCCGGTTCTGCATGCGGCTGCACGCACCGGTTCTGGATCCGCTGCATGATCGCGTTGCGCCAGCGGGACGACGCTATTTGACCGTGGCAGGGGCGGGCCTCGGCTTGGCCGGGGCCTGCGGCGCCGGTTTTGCGGCAGCCGCAGCCGGATCGGCCGCCGGTTCGCCGACTGCGGCGGCGGTGATGGTGGCCTTCTGTGCGCTCTTGGCGAGCACCACCGGCAGTCCCTTGAGGTAGTTCAGGGCCTGCTGCAACTGGTAGTCCTCGGGCGTGCCGTATTCGACCGGCTTCATGTCGCGCAGCTTCTCGGCTTCCGGCGTGCCGGGTGCCGGCGCCGCCTTGCCTTCGGCGTTCTTGTCGCGGTCGTTGCTGAGGTGGCGCTGCAGGTCGGCTTCACGAACCCGGAAGCTCGAGATGTCGCCGTCCGGGGTTTCCTCGACGATGTAGTCCGGGACGATGCCCTTGGCCTGGATGGAGCGGCCGCTCGGCGTGTAGTAGCGGGCGGTGGTCAGCTTGATCGCGGTGTTGTTGGTGAGCGGCAGGATCGACTGGACCGAGCCCTTGCCGAACGACTGCGTCCCGAGCACGACCGCGCGCTTGTGATCCTGCAGCGCGCCGGCCACGATCTCGGAAGCGGAGGCGGAACCGGCGTTGGTCAGCACAACCATCTTCGCGGTCTTGGTCCAGGCCGGCAGCCGGGCGATGATGTCGTCGCGCGAACCGCGCAGGTAGTCTTCCGGCGCAGCGATGTACTTGCGCTTGGCGTCCTCGGTGCGGCCGTCGGTGGAGGTCACCACCACCCGGGGCGGCAGGAACGCCGCCGACACGCCCACCGCGCCATGCAGCAGGCCGCCCGGGTCGTTGCGCAGGTCGAGCACCAGCGACTTCACCGGACCTTGCTTGCCGAGGGCATCCAGGTGCTTGACGAGATTCTCGACCGTGTGCTCCTGGAATTGCGTCACGCGCACATAACCGACGCCGGGCTCGAGCAGCTTGCTCTTGACCGACTGCACCCGGATGATGTCCCGCACCACCGTCAGCACCACCGGGCGGGTCTCGCCCTTGCGCTGCAGGGTCAGCGTGATCGGGCTCTTGGGCTTGCCGCGCATGAGCTTGACGGCGTCGTTGAGCGACATGCCCTTGGTGGGCGTATCGTCGATCTTCACGATCAGGTCGCCGGCGCGCACGCCGGCCTTGGCCGCCGGCGTGTCCTCGATCGGGGCGACGACCTTGATGAAGCCGTCCTCGGTGCCTACCTCGATGCCGAGGCCGCCAAACTCGCCCTGGGTGCCCACCTGGAGCTCGCGGAAGGCATCCGCATCCAGGTAGGTGGAATGGGGATCCAGTCCGGTGACCATGCCGCTGATCGCCTCGGTGATCAACTTGCGATCCTCGACCGGCTCGACGTAGTACGCCTTGATGGCGCCGAAGACGTCGCTGAACTGGCGTAGCTCATCCAGCGGCAGGATGCCGCGGGTGTCGCGCTGCGCCATGGCGGTGATCCCGAGGCTGAGGATCGCGCCGGCGACGGCGCCGACACCAATTAGACTGGCAGGCCGGTACTTGCTTGACATAGCTTGACTTCCTTGGCAACTCGGTTGCCGATTCACGTTTTCAGTATACAGTCGCAACCGCGTTCACGCTGCCTCGCCCCTGACGCCCGGCCGGGCCGGGCGAAAGGGCCGGTGGAGCCGGAAGTCCGCGACGATCAAGCCGGCCTGCCTGCCGCCGCCTTGCCCTGGTTGGCCACCGCCGCCATCGCCGCCTCGATTTCTGCCTGGTCCCCCAGGTAGTAGTGTCGCAGCGGCTCGAGATCGTCGTCGAGTTCATAGACGAGCGGACGAGCGGTCGGGATGTTCAGCCCCACTATTTCGTCATCCGAAACGCCGTCAAGATGCTTGATCAGCGCCCGCAGCGAGTTGCCGTGGGCGGCGACGACGACTTTCCTGCCAAGCTTCACCGACGGCGCAATCGATTCGTTCCAGAACGGGACCACCCGGGTGACCGTGTCCTTCAGGCATTCGGTGCGCGGCACGTCTTCCGGCCGCAGCCTCGCGTAGCGGGGATCACCGATCGACAGCCGCGGGTCGCCGTCCGGCAGGGGGTCCGGGGCGATTGCATAGGCGCGCCGCCAGATCTTGACCTGCTCTTCGCCATACTTTGCGGCAGTCTCTGCCTTGTTCAAGCCCTGCAGGTTGCCGTAATGACGCTCGTTGAGGCGCCAACTGTGCACCACCGGCAGCCACATCTGGTCCATCTCGTCGAGCATCGTCCACAGGGTGCGGATGGCCCGCTTCAGAACCGAGGTGTAGCAGAGGTCGAAGCGGAATCCTTCATCGCGCAGCAGGCGGCCCGCACGCCGTGCCTCCTCGAGGCCGTTCCTGGTGAGGTCCACGTCGGTCCAGCCGGTGAAGCGGTTCTCGAGGTTCCACTGGCTCTCGCCGTGGCGTATGAGGACGATCTTGTGGGGCATCGGCGTCGGAATCGGTATCGGGTGGGGGGCTATAATTCTCGCCTATTTGAAAGAATGGTGCCGTGAACTTCGTAACCGAAAACATCTTCCTGATCGCGATCGCCTTTGCCTCGGGCGCCATGCTGCTGTGGCCGGTGGTCAACCGGGGCATGGCCGGCGCCACGCTCGGCACCCTGCAGGCGACGCGCCTGATGAACGACCAGGGCGCCCTCGTCATCGACGTGCGACCGCCCGCCGAGTTTGCCGCCGGGCACCTGCCGCAGGCGCGCAATATCCCGTCTGACGAGGTCGCCAAGCGGGCAGGGGAGTTGCCCGCCGGCAAGCCGCTGATCGTCGTCTGTGCCAGCGGCAGCCGGGCCGGAAAGGCCGCCAGCGCGCTTCGCGCCGCGGGCCGCCAGGACGTCTTCTGCCTGGAAGGCGGTATCGCGGGTTGGCAGCAGGCCGGCCTGCCGCTGGTGAAGAAATAAGCCGGCTCGATCCGGCCTGCGGCTGCGCAAGCCGGCCGGCCGAGGCTTGCAAAGGCGCGCTTCAGCCACCAAGTGCCTGCCTTTGCCTGCCCTGAGGATTCCGAATGACTGCCAAGGTTGTGATGTACAGCAAGACCACCTGTCCCTATTGCCATCGTGCCGAGGCGCTGCTGCGCCAGCGCGGTGTCAGCGACATCGAGATCATCCAGATCGACATCGAACGCTCGCGCCGGGACGAGATGATCCAGCGCGCGAGGCGCAGCACCGTGCCCCAGATCTTCATCGACGACCGGCACGTCGGTGGCTGCGACGACCTGCATGCCCTCGACCGCGCCGGCGGACTGAAGCCGCTGCTGCAGGCGGACGGAGCGGCGAGCGGCTCGCCGAGATGAACATGCCAACCCACCCGTATCGAACAGGATTCAAGAATGGCTGACGACACCCCGGTTTTCCAGATCCAGCGCATGTATCTCAAGGACCTGTCGCTGGAGATTCCGCACGCCCCCCAGATCTTCCTCGAGCAGGGCCAGCCCACCGTCGAGGTATCGATCGATTCCGAGGCGGCCCAGCTCGCCGAGGGTGTCTTCGAAGTGACCGTGACGGTGACGGTGACGACGCGTGTGGAGAAGGAAAAAGTGGTATTCCTCACGGAAGCCAAGGAAGCCGGCATCTTCGAGCTGCGCAACATCCCGCAGGAGCAGATGGAGATGGTGCTGAACATCGTGTGCCCCAACACCATCTATCCCTACCTGCGCTCGAACGTCGCGGACGTCATCCAGCGTGCGGGCTTTCCGCCCATCCATCTCGCGGAAATCAACTTCGAGGTGCTCTACCAGCAGAAGCTCGCCGCCGCACAGCAGCCCGCCGCGCAACAGCCATCGTCGGGCAACGGCGCCGGCAAGGACTCCGGACTGATCCTGCCGGTCAAGCACTGATGGCGATGGCGCTGCCGTGTGCGGCGGCGCCGATGCGAGTAGATTTGAACAGAACCGACGCGTGAGGCGCAGGGTGATCGAGTCGAAATCGTTGCAAGCTATGCGGTCCCTTCGCCGGCGTTCGATCCTCGCCTGGTCGATGTCCGTCCCTGCGATTGGTGCCGGCGCGCTGCTGCCGGCGGTTTCCGCCGTGCATGCCCAGTCGCCTGCGACCGCACCGGTACCCGCCGCCGCGCCGAAGCCCGCTGCGCGCAACCCGGCAGCCGCCGGCCCGGCACCGGCGACGCCGCAGGTGATCCGGCCGTCCGCGACGCTCGGGCCGGCCGCGCCGGCTGCCTCCGGTGCGGCGCCGGCCGGTGCGCCAGGGACGTCGGGGACGTCAGGGGCGGCCGCGGCCGGCCGCGATCAGCAGGCGACGGCTGCTGCCGGCAGTGCGCCGCGGGTCGCCGGGGTCGCCCGGTTTCGTTCGGTCTCGAAGCCGGATGCGGTGATGTTCGACGCTCCTTCCGACAAGGCAAGGAAGATCTTTCTCGCCCCGCAAGGCATGCCGGTGGAGGTGATCTCCGTGTTGCGCACCTGGGTGAAGGTGCGTGATCCGCTCGGCGACCTCGCCTGGATCAGCCGGGACGACCTCAGCGACCGCCGCATGATCATGGCGACGAAGGTGGCGGTCCTGCGCCGCGAGGCGGAGTCGTCTTCGCCCACCTGGTTCAACGTCGACCGCGGCGTGCTGCTCGAACTGCTGGAGGAAAAGCCGGTCAACGGCTTTCTCCGTGTCCGTTATGCCGAGGGGCAGGTCGGCTACATCCAGCCCGACCAGGTCTGGGGGCTGTAGCGCCTGCCGCAATCCGTATGAAAGTCGCCGTGCTGGGGGCCGGGGCGTGGGGAACGGCGCTCGCGATTCATGCGGGCAGCCGCCACGAGGTCGTCCTCTGGTCACGGGACCGGGCCGTCGCCGCAGACATCCGGGACAATCGCCGCAATCGACGTTACCTGCCCGGGTTCGACATCGGGGCCGGCGTGGCTGCGACTGATCGCTTGGAAGAAGCCATCGACGGCGCGGCTCTGCTGGTGATCGCCACTTCGGTGGCTGGCCTGGGTCCGGTGATGGAGGCGATCGCGCCGTCCGGTCAGGGTGCCGTGGCCTGGCTCTGCAAGGGCCTGACCGCGGACACCGGCGAATTGCCTCACGCGGTGGTCGCCGGCATCGCGCCTGACTGGCACGCCGGCTGCCTGAGCGGTCCGAGCTTCGCGCAGGAGGTTGCCGCCGGCCTGCCGGTGGCGCTGACGGCAGCCGCCACCAACGACGAACTGGCATTGCTGATGGTGGCCGCATTCCACCACGGTGCGATGCGTGTCTATCGCAGCGCCGACCTCCGCGGCGTCGAAATTGCGGGCGCGCTGAAGAACGTGATGGCGATCGCAACCGGCATCGGCGACGGCCTTGGCCTCGGCCACAATGCCCGCGCGGCGCTGCTGACGCGGGGACTGGCGGAAATGACCCGCTTCGGCTTCGCCCATGGGGCGCAGGTCGAGACGTTCATGGGACTGTCCGGCATCGGCGACCTGGTGCTCACCTGCACCGGCGATCTGTCGCGCAATCGCACGGTGGGTCTGAAGCTGGCCCAGGGGCTGGCGCTCGATGACATCCTGCGCCAGCTGGGCCACGTCGCCGAAGGCGTGGCATGCTGCCGTGCGGCGGTGGCCGCGGCCCACGAGGTCGGCGTCGACATGCCGGTCAGCGAGGCGGTGCTGGGGGTGATCGAGGGCCGCCTGGCCCCGTCCGACGCCGTCGCGAGCCTGCTGGCACGGGAGCCGAAGGCGGAGTAGGCGATGTCCGGCACGATGTGCGAGGTGGCGTACGAGGCGATGTCCGGGGCTATGGGCGAGGCCATGGAACGATCGATGAACGAGCCGCTGTGCGGGGCGTTACGCCGGTCGACAATCGGGGCGATGAACAAGGAATGGACGCGGTAAGCAGGCGGCGCGCCATCGCCGTCTTCTGCGGCGCCCGCAAGGGCAAGGATCCGGCGTTCCTTGCGCTCGCTGCCGAGGTCGGGCGCGCCATTGCCTCGCGCGGCTGGCTGCTCGTCTACGGCGGCAGCAGCGTCGGGCTGATGGGTGAGATGGCGGATGCGGCGCTGGCTGCCGGTGGCGAGGTGCTCGGCGTCATCCCCCAGCAGCTGGTGCACCGGGAGGTCGGGCATACCGGCCTGCAGCGGCTCGAGATCGTCGCCGACATGCCGGTGCGCAAGACGCGGATGATCGAGGTCGCGGACGGCTTCCTTGCGCTGCCGGGCGGCTTCGGCACCCTCGACGAACTTTTCGAGGTGGTGACGCTGCGCCAGATCGGCATGCATGCCAAGCCGATCGTGCTGTGCGACCCGGGCAACTACTGGGGTCCGATGCTCGCGGCATGCCAGGGCCTGGTCGACGCCGGGCTCGCCAACGCGAAGGACTTCCTCACGATGGAGCAGTTCCCGACGGTCGCGCAGGCGCTCGACCGGCTGGCGCGCGACGACGCATCGGCGGCCGCCACGCAGGCAGGGGCGGAGCGGCGGGTGCTGCGCGGCGATCCGGAAGGCGGCGCCTGAGCGGCCCACCCGGCCGGTCCACTGCTTGCCCGCCGGTCGTTCTGCCGGTCTGCTGCCGGCCTGCTGCCGGTACTGCTGCCGGTCTTCGGCCTACCGCCGGCCTACCGGGGCCTACCCGGCCTACCGGGGAGCTACGTGCCGACTCACCCGCCGCCGGCGAACCCGTTCTGCCGCCAGGCCTCGTAGACGACGACCGCCACCGCATTCGACAGGTTCATGCTGCGGTTGCCCGGCCGCATCGGCAGGCGCAGGACCTGCTCGGGCGCGAACGACGCCATTGCCGACTCCGGCAGCCCGTCCGTCTCGGAGCCGAACACCAGCCAGTCGCCGGGACGGAACCCGCAGTCGCTCGGCCGGCGCTCGCCTCGCGTGCTCAAGGCGAAGCGGCGCTGCGGCTTCATCGTCGCGAGGAAGGTCTCCCAATCGTCGTGCACCTGCAGCGTCGCGAACTCGTGATAGTCCAGGCCGGCGCGCCGCATCTTGGCGTGGTCGATCGGGAAACCGAGCGGCCGGATCAGGTGCAGGCTGCAGCCGCTGTTGGCGCAGAGGCGGATCACATTGCCGGTGTTGGGCGGGATTTCCGGATGGACCAGGACGACGTTGAACACGATGGCTGCTGCAAGGACGAGACCCTCCCGAGGATAGCAGCGCAAGGACCTGGTATCAGGCGGTGCGGGCAACGACCAGGTTCGACACCCGCAGCGCGCCCGCCGCCTTCAGCGCGATGGCCGCCGCCTGCAGGGTTGCACCGGTGGTCATGACATCGTCGACCACGCCGATGCGCAGGCCGTCGAGGCGACCGGCTGCGACGAAGCCCTGGTCGAGGTTTGCCTGGCGCGCGTCCCGTTGCAGCAACGACTGCGGCCGGGTGTCCTGGTGGCGGGCCAGCAGTCCGGGCCGCAGCGCGGGCAGGGGGGCTGGCAGCGGGGCAGGGCGCCGCGCCCGCAAGCGTGCGAGCATTGCTGCCGCGATCAGGTGCGCCTGGTTGAATCCGCGCTCGGCCTGGCGTCCCGGTGCAAGCGGGATCGGGACCAGGCAGTCGAGCGCCAGCAGTTCCGGCAGCCCGGGGTTCCGCCACCTGTCCGCCAGCAGCCCGCCGAGCCCGGATGCGAGCCCGATGCGGCCGGAGAACTTCAAGCTGGTTACGGCACGGTCCAGCGGCGGGACATAGTCCGCGGCGGCAAAGGTCGCGTCGAAGGCCGGCGTCAGCGCCCGGCAGCTGGCGCACAGGCGAGAGACCTGCCAGGGCCTGGCGCAGGTCCGGCAGCGCGGCCTCTGCGAGCCGGGCAGGAAGACCGCGCAGGCCGTACAGAGCGGCGCGGCGCCGCAGGCCGTTTCGCACAGCAGGCACGACCGCGGCAGGAAACCGCCGAGCCATCCGCTCCAGGTTGCTGCCAGCTGATTACGGCTCCATCCCATGTTCATGTGCCAGCCCCTTGCCCCTTGCCCCTTGCCCCTTGCCCCTTGCCCTTTGTCCCTTGTCCCTTGCCCTTGTCTCTTGTCCCTTGTCTCTTGCCTCTCGTCTCCTGGGCCTGCGCAGATACCAACCGGCCCTGGCCAATGGATGATCACCCGTGCTCGTATACTCGGCACATCATGCTTAGGCCGACCGGTTTAGAGCGGGCGACGGTACGGTCCGCATTCAACGATCAGCGCGACGCTTGCCTGCACGCCGACTTCCTGTTCCGCGAGATCGATCGCCGGATGCTGGAGCGGCTGGACCTGATCAAGCTGCAGCCGGTGGCGCGGGTCCTCGATGTCGGCTGCGGGACGGGCCACTCGCTTGCGACCCTCGCGGTGCGCTATCCGGATGCCCGGATGATCGGCACCGACATTGCAGACCGGCTGCTCGCCCGGACCGCCGGCGAGCCTGCCGGCGAGCGCCGGCTGGCGGAAGGCGCCCGGCGCTGGCTGGCGCGGCTTGGCGTCGGCGGCCCGCGGCCACTGCCGGCGACGATGCCGCTGCGGTTCGCCGCCGATGCCCATGCGCTGCCGATCGCGTCGAACGCGATCGACATGGTGTGGTCCAACCTCGCCGCCCACTGGTTCGACGATCCGCTCGCGGCGGTGGCCGAATGGCATCGTGTCATCCGGCCCGACGGCCTGCTGATGTTCTCGTCCTTCGGCGTCGACACCCTCAAGGAAGTGAGGCCGGCACCGGTGGGTTCGGGGGAAGACGGCGCGGGCAGCACTGCCGGCGCGGGCTGGCTGTCGTTGCAGGACATGCACGACTGGGGCGATGCGCTCTCTAGCGCCGGGTTCGCAGACCCGGTGATGGACGTGGAGCGGCTGACTCTGACGTACGAGGACGAGGGACGCCTCTGGGACGACGCCGAGAGCCTGTCGATGCTGCCGGGGTTGCGGCACCGGGATGCCGCCATCCGCGCCCATCAGTCGGGGCAGCTCGAACTATCGATCGAAATCGTCTACGGGCATGCGTGGTGCCCGCCGGTCAAACGGCGCGCGGACGGGCTGGCCGTGGTGCAGGTTCATCGAAACCGAGGCAGGCTATAATCGACAGTTGTGACAATCGGGCAGCCCGGGTTCTGCTGGACGACGGAGCGCGAGTGGGCAGCGACATTGGCACCGGTCTGGTGGAGCGCGCAGGCGTCCAACCGACGGCGGAGTGCCGGGCGGCCTCGGCGTCGCACGAATGGACCCTGAAGCGCAACTGCTCGATGTCGCCTCGCCAGTTCGCCTCGCTGATCACGTTGCTGGCGATTGTCTCCGATTGGTTTTGCTTCGATCTTTGCCTATTCGGGTGCGTGGTGGATTCTGGTATTCGCGTTAGTCGAAGATGGCGGCGCTGCTCGCGGCTTTTGTCGTCTACGCGAGACATGCAGGCGACTACGAGCGCATCGTCGTCACCCCCGATGCCGTGATTATCGAGTTCAATAGCGGCACCGAAGTGGTGAGGCAGCAAGCGCATCCGGCTCTTGCGCGCGTGGAGTATCCGTATCCTGCGGAAGCGGCCGGGCGGTGACTCCCTGATCAGGCTGGCCCTGGGCGGCAAGGCAGTGGAGGTGGGCCGGTTCGTTCCGCAATTGCAGCGGGAGGGCCTGGCCCAGGAGATTCGGGCGCATCTCCTGGCGGCGCGCAGCGCCGGCTGGAGGTGACCGTTGGGTGATTCGCAGATTCGATTCGGAAAGCAGGAACTAGAAATGGTCGGGATGATGAAGGACAGGCTTGCCGCGGCGTACGCGGCGTTGACGGTCGCCGCGTTCGGCTTGCTCTGCTCCGCCAGTGCGTGGGCGGTGGAGGACATGCCCGGCGGCCCGGGCAACAGGGCCTGGAACCTGCCTGCTAACCCGGTGACCACCATCGCCGCCGGCCAGCAGTTGATCCACGAGATCCTGCTCTGGGTGAGCGTGGCCATCTGCATCATCGTCTTCGGGGCGATGTTCTATTCCATCTTCGCCTTCAGGAAGTCCAAGGGCGCCCGGCCCGCCGACTTCCACGAGAGCACCGCCGTCGAAGTGGCGTGGACCGTCGTGCCGTTCATCATCGTCGTCGGGCTGGCGGTCGTGGCCACCGAGGAAGTCATCGCGCAGAAGGACACCTCCAACCCCTACATGACGGTGAAGGCAACGGGATACCAGTGGAAATGGGGGTACGAGTACCTCAACGGCGAAGGCGAGGGAATCAATTTCCTCTCCAACATTTCGACGACGCAGGACCAGATCAACAACGTCGCCGAGAAGAACATCACCTACCTGATGGAAGTGGACAACCCGCTGGTGGTGCCGGTCAACAAGAAAGTGCGGGTGGTGGTCACCGCCGCCGACGTGATCCACGCCTGGGGGGTGCCTCAGTTCGGCGTCAAGCAGGATGCGATCCCCGGGTTCGTGAGGGACACCTGGTTCCGCGCCGAGCGTGTCGGCGTTTATCGCGGCCAGTGCTACGAGCTGTGCGGCAAGGACCACGCCTTCATGCCGATCGTGGTCGAGGTGAAGTCGGAGGCCGACTACGCCGCCTGGGTGGACGCGCAGCGCAAGGAAATGCTCGCGAAGGCCGATGACCCGAACAAGGAGTGGGATGCGGCAGCGCTGGCTGCCCGCGGCGAGAAGGTCTACGCCGCCAACTGCGTCGCCTGCCACCAGGCGAACGGCCAGGGCGTGCCCGGTGCGTTCCCGGCGCTCGCCAACGCAAAGGCGGTTCTCGGCAACCAGGACGACCAGATCCATATCCTGCTCAACGGGGTGGTCAAGAACGGCACACCGACCGCAATGGCCTCGTTCAAGCAGCTCTCCGACACGGAGATCGCCGCGGTCATCACGTATACCCGCAACAGCTGGGGCAACAAGCCCGAGGACAATCTGGTTCAGCCCAAGGACATCGCCGCCGCGCGCAAGTAAGGCAGGCGCTGGGCTTTCACGGTGGCGAAACGGGCGGGAACCCGGACAGCAGGAACAGGATCGAGGCTTGGACAGCGCAGGCGCTGCCGCAGCCGCAGGAACAGCAGCAGGATTCAAACCGGAGCAGATGAATGAGCGCAGTGATCGGACAACATGAAGCTCATGGACACGATGCCCATGAACATGGTCATCACCCGACCGGCTGGCGCCGGTGGCTGTTCGCCACCAACCACAAGGACATCGGCACGATGTACCTGTGGTTCTCCTTCACCATGTTCATGCTGGGCGGCATCAACGCCCTGATGCTGCGCACTGAACTCTTCCAGCCGGGCCTGCAGTTCGTGCGGCCGGAGTTCTTCAACCAGCTGACGACCATGCACGGCCTGCTGATGGTCTTCGGCGCGATCATGCCGGCCTTCGTCGGCTTCGCCAACTGGCAGATCCCGATGATGATCGGCGCCAGCGACATGGCCTTCGCGCGGATGAACAACTTCAGCTTCTGGCTGCTGCCGCCGGCCGCGATCCTGCTGGTGGTCTCCTACTTCGTGCCCGGCGGCGCCACCGCCGCCGGCTGGACGATCTATGCCCCGCTCTCCGTGCAGATGGG
The DNA here is from genome assembly GCA_963844195.1 of uncultured Pseudomonadota bacterium. GTDB lineage: Bacteria > Pseudomonadota > Gammaproteobacteria > Burkholderiales > Burkholderiaceae_E > Lautropia. Next base: position 177,461 of record CAWJNC010000003.1, read on the forward strand.
GCCCGGCATGGACCTCGGCATCTTCGCCCTGCACATCATGGGCGCCAGCTCGATCATGGGCTCGATCAACATCATCACCACCATCCTGAACATGCGCGCTCCCGGCATGACGTTGATGAAGATGCCGATGTTCTGCTGGACCTGGCTGATCACCGCCTACCTGCTGATCGCGGTGATGCCGGTGCTGGCCGGCGCCATCACCATGGTGCTGACCGACCGCCACTTCGGCACCAGCTTCTTCAATGCCGCCGGCGGCGGCGATCCGGTGATGTACCAGCACATCTTCTGGTTCTTCGGGCATCCCGAGGTCTACATCATGATCCTGCCGGCCTTCGGCATCGTCTCGGAGATCATCCCGACGTTTTCGCGCAAGCGCCTCTTCGGCTACAGCTCGATGGTGTACGCAACCGCCTCGATCGCGCTGCTGTCGTTCATCGTCTGGGCGCACCACATGTTCACCACCGGCATGCCGATCACCGGGCAGCTGTTCTTCATGTACGCGACGATGCTGATCGCCGTGCCTACCGGGGTGAAGATCTTCAACTGGATCGCGACCATGTGGCGCGGCTCGCTGACCTTCGAAGCGCCGATGCTGTTCGCGATCGGATTCATCATCGTGTTCACGATCGGCGGCCTGACGGGCGTCATCCTGGCAGCGGCACCGCTGGACATCGTGCTGCACGACACCTACTACGTGGTGGCGCACTTCCACTACGTGCTGGTGGCCGGGTCGCTGTTCGCGCTGTTCGCGGGCACCTACTATTGGCTGCCGAAGTGGACCGGGCACATGTACAGCGAGAAGCTCGCCCAGTGGCACTTCTGGGGCTCGATGGTCACCTTCAACATCACCTTCTTCCCGATGCACTTCCTCGGGCTTGCCGGCATGCCGCGCCGCTATGCCGACTACCCGATGCAGTTCGCCGACTACAACATGATGGCGACCATCGGCGCGTTCGGCTTCGGCCTGTCGCAGCTGATCTTCCTGTGGGTCGTGGTCAAGTGCATCAAGGGCGGGCCGAAGGCGGCGGACAACCCTGGCAGGCTGCCCACGGTCTCGAGTGGACGCTGCCGTCGCCGGCGCCGTTCCACACCTTCGAGACCCCGCCGATCATCAAGTAGCGCGGCACGGGCAGGCGGGCGTCGCCCGCGAAGGGATCGTGCAGGAATCGCAGGAATCGAAACGGAAGTACGAATGACGGATCAGGCAGTGGCAGACATGGGGCAAGCCAACCACGGCAACCGCCGGCTCGACCCGGTGGGCACCTCCGGCGGCGGCCGCCGCAGCAACTGGCGCACCGCGCTGGTGCTGCTGACGATCGCGCTGGTCGTTCTTCATCGGCGTGATCGTCAACCGCTACCTGTTCAGCTAGCGGCGACGCAGCAGACAGCAGATCGCAGACAGCAAGCAGATGGCCACCGATTCACCGCACGATTCCCAACAACCGGCCCCAGGGGATCCGGCCCCGCGTCGCAACCTGCCGATGCTGGGCAAGCTGGCGCTGTTCGCGCTGATGATGTTCGGCTTCGGCTGGGCGATGATCCCGCTCTACAACGCGATCTGCGAGGTGACCGGGATCAACAACCTCACCCGCCGCGACGAGTAGCGCCGAGAGCGTTCGCCAAGAGCACCCAGGTGGACACCTCGCGCACCGTGCGTCATCGAGTTCGATGCCAACCGCCACGGCCCGTGGCGGTTCAAGCCTGCGGTGCATTCGCTCGACGGTCCATCCGGGCCAACTGGCGACGGTGGAATACGAACTGGTCAACACGGCCGACCAGTCCAAGGCCGGACAGGCGATCCCGAGCTATGCGCCGGAGATCGGCGGTCGCTACTTCCGCAAGCTCGAATGCTTCTGCTTCCAGCAGCAGACGCTGGCAGGCAACGAGACTCGGCGCTTTCCGGTAGTGTTCGTGATCGACCCGAAGCTGCCGGCATGAAGTGACCACCATCACCCTGTCCTATACCTTCTTCGACGTGGCCGGTCAGGTCGGCAAGGCGCCGTCGTCGGATGTGGTCGTTGCAGCCGGAAGCAGGACGTGAGCGCCATGCGAAACCCCCAGCACGGCCTGGCCCCTGACGAGCACGAGCCGGCCGTGCGACCTCATGCAAGGCGCGGTTCGCTGCTGCAGACGCTCAAGGCGGTCGCATGGGCATTCCTCGGCATTCGCGGGCGCGGCGCGCACGAAGCCGACATCGCCAACCTGAATCCGATACACCTGATCATCGTGGCCGTCATATGCGCCGCGGTGTTCGTCACCAGCTTGTTGTTCATCGTGCGGTGGGCTGTCGGCGGGGCCGGCTAGACACAGGTTCTTCCCAGGAGACTTCCAATGAGCGCAAGCTCGCACACCTCTGCAGCGCCGTACTACTTCGTACCCCATCCTTCCAAGTGGCCGGCGGTCGGTTCCGTCGCGCTCCTGCTGTTCGGCTTGTCGATGGCGGGCTGGGTGAACGGCGCCGCGTGGGGTCCCTACCTGTTTGCGGCGTTCGGCGCGCTGCTGATCTATACGCTCTTCGGCTGGTTCGGACAGGCAGCCAGGGAGTCGGAAGAGCGGTCTCTACAACCAGCGCGTCGACACCTCCTTTCGCTGGAGCATGAGCTGGTTCATCTTCTCCGAGGTGATGTTCTTCGCTGCCTTCTTCGGCGCCCTGTTCTATGCGCGGTCGGTGACGATGCCGTGGCTCGGCGACCTGGACCACAAGCAGTTCCTGTGGCCGGATTTCGGCGCCACCTGGCCGAACGAAGGACCCGCCGGGACCATCGAGCCGTTCCAGACCATCGGCCCGTGGCCGATCCCGACGATCAACACCGGGTTGCTGCTGGCATCGGGCGTGACGCTGACGATCGCCCACCACGCATTGCGCGATGCCCATCGCGGCAAGACGATCCTCTGGATGTTCGTGACCGTCGCACTGGGCGCCCTGTTCATGGGGCTCCAGGCGTACGAATACATGCATGCCTATCGGGACCTGAACCTCAGGCTGGACTCCGGTGTCTTCGGGTCGACGTTCTTCATGCTCACCGGGTTCCACGGCTTTCACGTCACCGTCGGGGCCATCATGTTGTCGGTGGTGCTGGCTCGCATGATCAAGGGGCACTTCACGCCCGAGCACCACTTCGCCTTCGAGGGCGCCGCCTGGTACTGGCACTTCGTCGACGTAGTGTGGCTGCTGCTCTACGTGGTCGTCTACTGGCTCTGAGGTCCTGCCGCGCGTGCGATGCAAAAGGCCGCCCCGCAGGCGGCCTTTGTTCATTGCGCCTGCGCAGGCGAGGAGCGAGCGGATGTTCCGGGAGGCCTTCTCCGCAGGCAGCTAGCGGCCTGCCGGCAGACCCGTACTCTGGATCCAGCCCATCCAGTAGGCGAACCAGATGAACAGGAACAGCGCGACCGACAGGCCGACTCGGGCCGTCAGCGCCCAGGCACTGTTTCGCGACCTGCCCCGGTCGCGAACGATGAAATACCCGGCGCCTACGAGGCTGCCGAATATCATGACGAAGACGATGATGATGACCGGTTTCACTGCCTGGGTACCCGCGACCACCTAAATGAGATCATTCTACGGCGGCCGGAGAACCGGGATCGCCAGCGTGGCTGCGCTGGCTGTGGTGATCCTCGGTGTCGCCCTCGGCTGCTGGCAACTGCGGCGCGCGGACGAGAAGGCGGCCTTGCAACTTGCGCAGGACCGCGCCGCCGCCGCGAAGCCGCTCGAACTGAGCGTGCCCGCGGCCGCCGACGGCATGCGCACGCCGCTGCCGGCGCCGGCCTCGATCGATGGGCAAGCGGTCAAGGCCAGCGGAACCTTCCTCGCCGACAGGAGCATCTACCTGGACAACCGCACCCGCGCGTCGGTTGCCGGCTTCCATGTGCTGACGCCGTTCAAGCTGGCCGGCCGCGACGTCTACGTGATGGTCCTTCGCGGCTGGGTGGCACGCGATCCTTACGACCGCTCGCGGCTGCCACCGGTGCCCTCGCCGGCCGGGCCGGTGCAGGTGGCGGGAGTGGCGGTCGCGAACCTGCAGCAGCCGATGATGCTGGGCGAGGAGCCGGTGCCCGGTCCGGCGGACCGCTTGTGGCAGCATTTCTCCTATCGCAAGGTCTCGGATTGGGCCGGTATCGAGCCTTTTCCGGTGGTCGTGCGCCAGACGGTGGAGCCCGCCTACCGCGACGGGCTGGCACGCGACTGGAACCAGCCGGGGACGTCGGTCGACCGCCACCGTGCCTATGCCTTCCAGTGGTTCGCGATGACCGCGGCAGCGATCCTCACCTGGATCATCCTCCTATGGCGGAGCAGGGCACGCCACGATGTGGATGGAGCAATCGGCCATGAACGCTGAAACGCGCCCGCCGCCGGAGCAAGGCGAACAGATCCAGGCACCCGTGCGGCGGTCCGGCTGGAAGCTGTACCTGCTGATCCTCCTCTGCGTGGCGCCGGTGATCGGGTCGTACCTTGCCTACTATGTGTTCCCACCGGCCGATCGGACCAACTACGGCACGCTGGTCGAGCCGCAGCGGCCGGTTCCGGCGATCTCGACCGAACTGGTCCAGGCGCCCGCTGCGGCATCCGGCGGGGACGGCGTCCGACCCGACTCTCTCGCCAACGAAGGCCTCGCTGCGATGCGGGGCCGATGGATCATGCTCGCCGTCGATCGTGGCGAATGCGCGCGGGCTTGTGCCGAGAAGCTCTACTTCATGCGACAGACCCAGGCCTCGCTCGGCAGGGAGCGCAGCCGGATGCAGCGCGTGCTGCTGGTGACCGACGCGACGCCGCTGCCGCAGCGCATTCGCGAGGCGCATCCGGACCTCGTGGTGTTGCGCGCCAGCCCGGCTGCCCTCGATGCGCTGCTCCCGGTCGAAGCCGACACCGCGCTTGCCGATCACATCTACCTCGTCGATCCCCTGCACAACCTGATGATGCGTTTCCCGAAGAACCCCGATCCCGGCGGGACCCGCAAGGACCTGCAGAAGCTGCTGAAGGCTTCGAGAATTGGCTGATCCGGGTTCGCAGACGGTGGGGCCGGTGCCGGACGCCCGGGTGGGACGGCCGGCGGGTTCGGCTGCGGGTTCGCGGGCTTTCGCGGTACTGCTCGCTCTGGCCCTGTTCGTCACCTTCGACCTCATCATGTTCGGCGCTTTCGTGCGCATCAGCGATGCCGGGCTCGGCTGCCCGGACTGGCCGGGGTGCTACGGCAAGATGACGCCGTTCGGAGCGCAGGAGCAGATCCAGGCCGAGGCGCTCGTGCGGCCCCAGGGGCCGGTTACCTTCTTCAAGGCGTGGATCGAGATGCTGCATCGCTATGCAGCGAGCGCGCTCGGGCTGATGATCATCGGCCTCGCCTGGCTGGCATGGCGGCAGCGCCGATCGCAGCGGGCAGGCACGCCGGGCAGCGCCAGTGGCGAGGCTCGGGCGGGTGACGCGGGCGGCAAGGAGCAAGGCGCTTCGACCAGCCTCGCGCTGTTCACCCTGTTCTGGGTGATCCTGCAGGGAATCTTCGGGATGTGGACGGTAACCCTGCGGCTGCAGCCCGCGGTGGTGACGGCGCACCTGCTGGGCGGAATGATCCTGTTTGCGCTGCTGCTGATGCAGCGCAACCGGATCGCCCCGCATCCGCCGGTCTCGCGCAGCGCGATGTCCTACCGGCCATGGGCCGCGGCGGCGCTGGGGCTGCTCTTCGTCCAGATTGCCCTGGGAGGCTGGGTCAGCAGCAATTACGCGACGCTCGCCTGCCGGGACTTTCCGATGTGCCAGGGCTCCTGGTGGCCGGAGATGGATGTGGCGGCCGGCTTCGAGATCTGGCGACCCCTGGGCATGACCGCCGACGGTGCCGGCCTGCCTTTTCCCGCGCTGACCGCAATTCACTATGCCCATCGCCTGATGGCTTACCTGGTGCTCGCCTGGGTCGGCCTGCTCGCCTGGCGGGTACGGCGGATCGGCGGGCTCGAAAAGGTGGGCAAGTGGCTGTTGCTGGTGCTGCTGGCACAGCTGGTGACCGGTCTGACGAACATCTTCCTCGATTGGCCCATGGCCGCAGCCGTCCTGCACACCGGTGGCGCCACCGCGCTGGTCGCCGGGCTGCTGATGCTGAACTTCAGGGTGCGGCAGGCGGCCAAAGGCGCCGGGGGCTGAAAGCCGGCTTGTTCGATTCGGGCACGCACCGCCACAAAGAAAGCATCGCCGAACCGGCACGGTTGGCTTAGTATTCGCGAATAGGCGTTGCCACGACCCGAGATGCTGTGCTTGCGCAGCATCGTCAACCGGAGCGTCGCTATGATCCTGGCCGCGGTCCTGGTCCTGTTGGTCATCGGCTCCCTGCTGTTCCACTTCCTCACGCCGTGGTACTTCACGCCGATCGCGTCCAACTGGGGCACGATCGACGACACGATCGACATCACGTTCTGGATTACGGGGTTCGTCTTCGTATTCGTCAACCTGTTCGTTGCCTACTGCCTGGTGCGCTTTCGCACGAGCAAGGGCCGGCGGGCCGCCTATGAACCGGAGAACAAGAAGCTCGAATGGTGGCTCACGGGAGTGACGACCGTGGGCGTCGCGTCGATGCTGGCGCCGGGACTGTTCGTATGGGCCCATTTCGTCAAGGTTCCGGCCGACGCGAGCGTCTTCGAGGCGGTCGGGCAGCAATGGCACTGGCGCTATCGCTTTCCGGGAAACGACGGGGAACTCGGTACCACCGATGCCCGGCACGTCAGCGAGAAGAACCCGTTCGGATTGAATCCGGAGGACCCCAAGGGCAGCGACGACGTCCTGATCTCGAGCCAGGAACTGCACCTGCCGGTGGGCCGCGCCTTCAAGGCGGAACTGCGCTCCATCGACGTCCTTCACAATTTCGCCGTCCCCCAGTTCCGGGCCAAGATGGACCTGATTCCGGGATCGGTCACCTTCGTCTGGTTCACCCCCATCCGTGAGGGCAGGTTCGACCTGCTCTGCAACGAGCTGTGCGGTGTCGCGCACTACGCCATGCGCGGCAAGGTCGTCGTCGAGGACGAGCAAACGTTTCAGGCCTGGTTGCGCGGCTACCCGACCTTCGCCGAGACGATGGCGCGGGCGCCGGGCGATGTGGTCGTGGGCCGGCAGCTCTACGCCACCTGCGCAGCCTGTCACGGCGCGCAGGGAGAAGGCAACCGTCAGCTGAACGCGCCCAAGCTGGCGGGCCTCGAGGACTGGTACATGCGCCGCCAGCTGAAGTACTTCAAGGAAGGCGCGCGCGGAACGCACCAGCAGGACACCTTCGGCAAGCTCATGGCACCCATGGCGGCCACGCTGGCCGACGATGCCGCCATCGCCAATGTCAGCGCCTATATCGTGTCGCTGCCGGACAAGCCGGCCCCGCACACCGTCAGCGGCAACGCCGAGGATGGTCGCAGACTGTTCGTGACCACCTGCGGTGCCTGCCACGGGCCCCAAGGGCAGGGGTCGGCGGCGACGAATGCGCCGCGGCTTGCCGGAATGAGCGACTGGTACCTGGTCACGCAGCTCGGCAACTTCAGGCAGGGCGTGCGCGGAACCCACCCGCACGACCTGTATGGGCCGCAGATGGGCCTGTTGTCGGCCAACCTGACCAGCAAGCAGGCAATCAATGACCTCGTGGCGTACGTCAACAGCCTGCGCTGAGTCGCTAGCCTGCGCGCCGCCGGCGAGGCTTTGCACGGCGCAGGAGCCGTTGTAGAACTGGAATCGATCGACAAGACGCCCACCCATCGGGCAATCCGTCGAAGAGGTGCTGCCCATGTCTTATGTCGCGCACGACGAGACCGCCTTCGCTCCGCCAGCGGAAGTCGAGGAAGCGGAGCTTTACCACCCCAAGACCTTTATCGGGAAGTACGTCTGGAGTCAGGACGCCAAGGTCATCGCCATCCAGTACGCCCTGACTGCAATGGGCATCGGGCTCCTGGCGCTGGTCCTGTCGTGGGTGATGCGGCTTCAGCTGGGCTTTCCGGAGGTCTTCTCCTTCATCGATCCCAGCAACTACCTGCAGTCGGTCACCATGCACGGCATGATCATGGTGGTCTACCTGCTCACCGCGTTGTTCCTGGGCGGCTTCGGCAACTACCTGATACCGCTGATGGTCGGCGCGCGGGACATGGTCTTTCCGTACGCCAACATGCTGAGCTACTGGCTCTACCTGCTCGCCGTGCTGCTGCTGGTGGCGAGCTACTTCGTGCCCGGAGGACCCACCGGCGCCGGCTGGACGCTCTATCCGCCACAGGCCATCCTGAGCGGCACGCCCGGATCCGGCGGCGGCATCCTGCTGATGCTCGTGTCGCTGATGTTCTTCATCATCGGCTTCACCATGGGCGGACTGAACTATGTGGTGACGGTACTGCAGGCGCGCACTCGGGGCATGACGCTGATGCGGCTGCCCCTGACCGTGTGGGGCATCTTCATGGCCACGATCCTCGCGCTGCTGGCGTTTCCCGCGCTGTTCGTGAGCGCCCTGATGATGGCGCTCGACCTCACGCTCGGTACCAGCTTCTTCATGCCGGCGCTCGTGTCCCTCGGGCAGCCGTTGGCCTACAGCGGCGGCAGCCCGCTGATGTTCCAGCACCTGTTCTGGTTCTTCGGCCACCCCGAGGTGTACATCGTGGCGCTGCCGGCCTTCGGCATCGTTTCGGACCTGCTCAGCGTCCATGCCCGCAAGAACATCTTCGGCTACCGCATGATGGTCTGGGCGATCCTGGCGATCGGCGGCCTCAGCTTCGTCGTCTGGGCGCACCACATGTACGTGAGCGGCATGAATCCCTACTTCGGCTTCTTCTTCGCCACCACCACGCTCATCATCGCGGTGCCGACGGCCATCAAGGTCTACAACTGGATCCTCACCCTGTGGCACGGCAACATCCATTTCTCGCTGCCGATGCTGTTCGCGATCGGCTTCATCTTCGCGTTCCTGCACGGCGGACTGACCGGCCTGTTTCTCGGCAACGTGACCGTCAGCGTGCCGTTGTCGGACACGTTCTTCGTGGTCGCGCACTTCCACATGGTGATGGCCGTGGCGCCCATCATGGTCATCTTCGGGGCGATCTACCACTGGTACCCCAAGGTCACCGGACGGATGCTGGACGAGACCCTGGGGAGGATCCACTTCTGGGGCACCTTCCTCGGGACCTATGCCATCTACCTGCCCATGCACTACCTGGGATTCCTGGGCGTGCCGCGCCGCTATTTCGCGGTGCAGGGCACGGACTTCATCCCGGAGTCGGCGCAGACCCTGAACGCCGGGATCACCATCGCCGCGCTGGTGGTGGGGTACTTCCAGCTGCTCTTCGTTTTCAACCTGGCCTGGAGCTATTTCAAGGGGCGTCCGTCCGGCAGCAACCCCTGGCGCGCCACGACCCTGGAGTGGCAGACGCCACACACGCCGCCGAAGCACGGCAATTTCGGTCCGGTGCTGCCGGTGGTCTACCGCTGGGCCTACGACTACAGCGTGCCGGGAGCCAAGGAGGATTTCATTCCCCAGAACGTGCCGCCGGGCGGCACGGTCGGCACCGACAGGGACAAAGATGCGTCCCCGGGGTAGGTCGCGGTGAGCCAGTCGATCACGTTGCTGTTCCTGGGCGTCCTGATGGGCGTGCTGGTCTGGCGCCTGTTGCGGCAGACGACCCGTGTGCAGCCCTGGCTGGCCGACGGGGTGCCGGCCGCCCAGCCGGATAAGGCGCCGCCGTCCGCGACGAGGGTCGGGCTGTGGGTGTTCCTTGCGGTTGCCACCTCGCTCTTCGCGCTCTTCATCAGCGCCTACACGATGCGGATGGAGCTGTCGGACTGGAAGCCCCTGCCCGAGCCGGGATTGCTCTGGCTGAACACCGTCGTGCTGACCCTGACCAGTGCAACCATGCAATGGACGCGCGCCGCCGCTGTCCAGGGAGTTCCACACCGGGTCAGGTCGGGACTGACCATCGCGGGAGCGCTGACCTTCACGTTCCTCGCAGGGCAATGGGTGGTCTGGCAACAGCTGGGCGCATCCGGGTTCCCGGCCGCGGATAATCCGGCCAACGCGTTCTTCTACCTGCTGACGGCGTTGCACGCCCTGCATCTGCTCGGCGGCCTCGTGGTCTGGGCCAGGACCACTGCCAGGGTGTGGCGCGGCGTCGACATCGGCGAGGTGCGCCTGAGCGTGGAACTGTGCACGCTGTATTGGCACTACCTGCTGCTCGTCTGGCTGGTCCTGTTCGCGCTGCTTTTGTCTACCTGAGGGGGCGAGACTCATGACCCAAGCCATGCTGGCGACCGAACAGGAGCGGCTCGCGCCGGGCTCCGAAGGCATGCAGAGCCTGGTTGCCGACTGGTCATCCGACCAGCGGGCGTTCAAGAAGGTGCCCTGGGGCAAGGCGATGATGTGGATCTTCCTCGTCAGCGACACCTTCATCTTCGGCGCGTTCCTGATCGCCTACATGAACGTGCGGATGTCGACGACCGATCCCTGGCCCAATCCGAGCGAGGTCTTCGCCTTGTCCGTCGGCGGCACGAGCGTGCCGCTGCTCCTGATCGCCATCATGACGTTCATCCTGATCAGCAGCAGCGGCACCATGGCGATGGCGGTCAACTTCGGCTACCGCAGGGATCGCGTCAAGACCTTCGTCCTGCTGCTGATCACCGCGGCATTCGGCGCCTCGTTCGTCGGCATGCAGGCCTTCGAATGGAGCAAGCTGATCATCGAGGAGGGCGTGCGTCCTTGGGGCAACCCGATGGGGGCGCCCCAGTTCGGCTCGGCATTCTTCATGATCACCGGCTTTCACGGCACGCACGTGACCATCGGGGTGATATTCCTGATTATCGTGGCCACCAAGGTGCTGCGGGGAGACCTGGACCGGCAGAAGCCCGGCTTCCTGACCGGAAGGAAGGGAAACTACGAGATCGTCGAGATCATGGGCCTGTACTGGCACTTCGTCGATCTGGTGTGGGTGTTCATCTTCGCGTTTTTCTACCTCTGGTAGGAGGGGCCCCGTGGAACATGCAGAAGGAGCCGGGGCGGGTCATGCACCCGCTGGACCACGCGCGCACGCCGAAGGCCAGCAGCATCCGATCGGGATCTACTTCAAGATCTGGGGCCTGCTGTTCGTGCTCAGTGCGGCGTCGTATGCGGTCGACTACTTCGAGTTCCACGGCTACCTGAGATGGACGCTGATCGTCGTCTTCATGCTGCTGAAGGCGGGGCTGATCGTGGCCGTCTTCATGCACATGGTGTGGGAGCGGCTCGCATTGATGTACGCCATCCTGGTTCCGCCGCTGCTGCTGCTGGTCCTGCTGGGCATCGGCGCGCTGGAAGCCGACTACACCTTCTTCATGCGCGACACGTTCTTCGGCGCGGAGCCGGCGGTGCCGGCGCGGCAGCATCCGTAAAGATGGCCCGGCCGGCCCGCTGCGATGCAGACGGGGCCGCGGCCGAGGCGGGAATGCTGCGAAGTCCGGCGCCGGGGGGCGGCTACAAGGCGTGGCGGACGGCCGCAGACTTCTGCGACAAGCTGATCATCCAGTGCGGCGTGGACTTTCCGGTTCCCGCATCCACCACCTGGGCATGACGCTTCAGGATCGCCTCCAGGATCGCCTCCTGGCCCGGTTCGAGATCCACGAAGAAGACATGCTTGCCGTCGTTCAGCGCCTCCTTGAAGCGGGTGAAGTTGTGGTTGGGTTCCTGGATGCCGATCAGCCCGCCTTCCCAGGTGAAGAAGCCAAGTAGCACCACCGCCAGGAAGATGAAGGGCGTCCAACCGGCGGGGGAATCGGTCCAGCCGGCGAAGTAGGCAACGGCAAGGACCAGTGCGAACGCGCAGATTCCGACCAGGGCGCCCAATTCGGTGGAGCGGACAATGTCTTTCTTCATGAAGGATTGCACCGCGTGCAGGTGCGAATGGCGCTCAACCTCGGCATCGTTGGCGCTGAGCACGTGGATCTGCGGCGTGGCGACACCGGCAGCTTCCAGTTGCTCCTCGAACAGTTCCAGGTCGTCCAGGTTGTCGCTGACGAAATAGTGCCTGAGCATGTGCATGACGTTTTACCTCATGATTCGTTGCACCGGTATCACCCAATCCTGTCCGGCTCCGATCACCACGCCATCATCACCACGGGCCTGCCCTCACGGCCACCTCGACTGCCCGGCAAATCGGGCTGGATACGACACGCACCTATCCACTGCAAGACCGGATCACGGCGCTCTCGAAGCACACGCATCATAGCGCCAGGCGAGTAGCCACATCAACGGAAGAAATGGTAAGCATCGCCACCGGTAATAGATGACAGGCCGCAGGGGCGACCCGCGTCTATGGGCGGGGGGCCGCGTTATCGTGTGCCGAAGATGCCGGCGGGCCGGCAGCCGGGGGGCATGATGACGGACTCTGCAGCGAAAGATTCGCGGATGGTCACTGCCATGTTCGACGACGGCGCCAGCCTGGAACGCGCCTACGAGGCGGTGGCGGCTCGAGGCTACGGGACCGGGGACATCAACGTCCTGATGTCGGATGCAGCTCGCAGCCGCTATTTCGCCCAGGATCGCGAAGTCAACCTCGAGCTTGGCCGCAAGGTGGAGGAGGGCGGCGAACTGGGTGGCCCCATGGGCGGCGCTATCGGTACCGTCCTGCCGGCGGTGATCGCCGTCGGTGTCGTTGCGCTTCCGGGTCTCGGGATGGTTCTTGCGGGACCCGTCGCCGCGGCGCTCACCGCCGCCGGCGCGGCCGGCGTGGCCATGGGTGTCATCGGCTTGCTGGGGGACTGGGGCATACCGGAAGAACGCGCCAGGCAGTATGAAGCAGGCATTCGCGACGGCGGCATCCTGCTGACGGTGCGTGCTCGGAACGCAGAGGATGCCACGCATTTCGAACGGGAGTGGCACTCAATCGGCGGTCGGAACGTGCAGACGTGAGCGACGCTGGCCGCCAGGCGTCACGCCGGCCGCTCGGAGCGACGCTGGGGAGCGGCGGCGCAGGTCAGTGGCGGTGCGTCCACAGCGACGCTGCCTGGTTCGGCTCGCTTGCCAGCGATCCGACCTGGCGCGCCACCGCATCCGCGGGGGCCGCGGGAGAAACGCCGATGACGCGCGCGCGCAGCAGGCCGGAGCGGTCGATCAGGTATTCGACGTGAGGAGGGCTGGCCTCGGCTGTGCCGGCTTCTGATCCGGCTTCTGACCCCACTTCCGAACCCGCGTTCGACCCGGCGGTTCCGAGAGGAGGCTGCCCCGCGAACATCCGGTAGGTGCTGGCCACCGCGGGATGCGCCCTGGCCAGCATCGTGACGCCATTCACGTCCCTGGCGGTCGCAGCCGCGGATCCGGTCATCGGCAGGGCGATGATTCTCGCGCCGGCAAGGGCGTAGGCGGCTTCGTGCGACGCGATCTCACGCAGCCGGCGAAGCGAATCCGGCACCGTGTAGAACACCAGCAGGGTGACCGGGTTCTCGCGTCGCGCACGCAGCGATTGCTGCGGCTGGCCTGGAACCTCGTAGGCGAAGTCCGGCGCCGGGACGGGACGCACAGGCCCCAGGCGACCGGAGAGCGCGAGGGCGTTGCGAGCCGCAACCTGGGCGTCGAGGAACTGGACCAGCTCCCAGATCTCCGCGTTTTGCAGCAGCGTCCCCGACCCCGGCATCCTGCTTCCCGGCAGGCCATGACCGATGACCCAGAACAAGTCGCCCTCGCGGCGGTCGGGCACGATATCGCGGAGGTCGGCCATTGCGCCCGGCCGGGCGCCCCCTTCCCAGTCCTTGCCTGCGCCGTCGTCGCCATGGCAACGGCTGCAGTGTTCGGCATAGGAGACGGCGCCAGCCAGCACCGCCTCCGCAGCGTACCCCACCGGCGATACCGCATAGGTGGTGGGGAAAGACGGTACCGCGAGGGTGCCGCAAAGCAGTGCGATGGATCCGACGGCCCCGGCGGCCGCGCCGATCGGAAGTCGCGGCGGCCATGCGAGCGCGCCGGCGACCAGGACCCCGGCGGCAATGCAGGCGATCGCGCCCGCGGCGGCCACAACCACCTGCAGCCATGCCGACTGCCGGATGGCCGCCAGGCCGAGCGTGTGGTCGAAAGGCCAAACGACGGCCTCGTGCCTGCCGGGGACGCTGGTTCCGAGGACGCCGACGACTGCGACCAGCCCGATGCCGAGCGCGACTTCCCAGATCGCCAGGTTGCGGAGCCGTCGCAGGCAGCCGTCGCCACCGTGGCTGGTTGCACGGGCAGCGAGACCCCGATTGACCGTCGCGAGGCCAAGCATTGCAACGAACAGGGCGAGCTTGACAATGAGCAGCCTGCCGTAGTCGGTGCCGACCAGGGCGGGAATGCCGCCAATCTGGTACCAGGCATTCACCAAGCCGGTCGCGGTCAGGACGCCGACGCTGGCGACGCCCAAGGTGGAGAATCGGCCCGCGATGGCGGCGGCGAGCCGGGGCGAATTGGAGCAGCCGAGTTCTGACACCAATGCCGGCAGCGCGCCTAGCCACGCGCCGGCTGCGAGGAGGTGGGCGACGTCGGCCCCGACCCGCAGGGCATCTTCCGCGGGGTCCCCGCCGACGGCATGTCCGGTCCAGGCGAGGGAGCCGAGAAACCCGGCGGCCAGCCCGGCAAGTAAGACGCCGGATGCGCGGCTGCGCGTGCCGTCCTTCCGGCGCTGCTGGACGGCCAGTACGACGGCGAGCGCAATGGCGATGACGGATCGTGCCCCGAAGGCTGAGCCGAAGACCGTGTTGCGCAAGACCAGCCCCAGCGAAACCGAAGTTGCCTCGGCAAGCGGCAGCCCGCTCATCGCCGCCGACTGGACGACGAACCACGCGGCTCCCGACACGATGGCGACCCCAAGGCTCCAGCGAGCAACGACGAAGAAATGCCGGTCGGGCTGGGGGAAAGCGGCGTGGGCGTCGTGCGGCTGCATCCGGATGACCAGCGCGAACAGGATCTCTCCGAACAGGAGCATCGCGCAGCCGACATGGACGGCGCGCAGGGCGCTGATCAGTTCGTTCATCGCGCCCTTTCCACCTGTGGCGACATTGCGGATGCAAGGCGTCGCTCAAGGACGGACGACGAATCCGAACTGGCCTTCGCTGACGTGGGTGTCGACCGACAGCACCCGCCACTGGACGCGGTAGGCGCCCGGCGCAAGCTTCGGCAAGGCGACGCCGAGGCTGCGCGGATCGGCGCCGTCAACCTCTACCGCGTGGCCGGCGACCTGCTGCCCGTATGCGTCCAATATTTCGACCCTCGTGAAGGCAGGCTCGAACCGCTGGCTGAAACGCAAGGTGAGGCGTGCGGGCGGCTCATGCACGACACTGCCGGCCGCCGGCACCGTGCTCTCGAGTTCGGCATGGGCCGCCACGTGAGAAGCCGTCGCCGCCGCCAGCGCAATCAGCATCCCGAATGCCGCCACCTGGGCAGCCCTGCGCGGCCGCATCACCGATCGAGTCAATTTGCCCTCCTCGCACGGGAAATGCGTCAGCTGCGCTCCGGCCGCTTCCGCCCGCGCCGGCAAGGATTCCTGCCTGCAGGTCGACCCAAAGGGGCGGGCGACGATGCCATTGGAATCAATGTCTTGCCGAGTCATCATGTTAGACTCCAACTCAGGTAGAGGCCGGCCGAACCAGGCGGTCGAACAAGGCCGCAGGATCGGCTTGGTCGTTTCGGGCCGGGACCGCGGGCCCGCTTCCTGACCACTGGCTCCTGAACCACCGTGTACGCTCCGGAAATCCTCCATCGGCCGCTTTTGCAGACGGCGCGCCAGTACCTGCAGTTGACCAAGCCGCGGGTCGTCCTGCTGGCCGTCTTCTGCGCGATGATCGGCATGTTCCTCGCCACAGACGCCATGGTGCCATGGCAGGTGCTGGTGTGCGGCACGGCCGGCATCACCCTGCTTGCGGCATCCGGCTTCGTGCTGAACTGCCTGATCGAGAGGCACATCGACGCCCAGATGCGGCGGACCGCGCATCGCAGTTCCGCTCGCGGCCAGATCGGCATTCCATCGGCCATCGCCTTCGCCACCGTGATGGGCGGCACCGGTTCGATGCTGCTCTATCTGTTCGTCAATCCGCTGACGATGTGGCTCACCATCGCCACCTTCGTCGCCTATGCGCTCGTCTACACCGTGCTGCTCAAGCCCCGCACGCCGCAGAACATCGTGATCGGCGGCGCCTCGGGGGCCATGCCGCCAGTGCTCGGCTGGGCGGCGGTGACCAATGACGTCAGCGCGCCGGCCCTGGTCCTCTTCCTGATCATCTTCGTCTGGACGCCGCCGCACTTCTGGGCACTGGCCCTCTACCGGGTCGAAGACTACCGCCGCTCCGGGCTGCCGATGCTGCCGGTTACCCACGGATCGGACTTCACCCGGCTCACGATGCTGCTCTACACCATCATGCTGGTGGTGGTGACCTTGCTGCCCTACCTGATCGGCATGAGCGGCGTCTTCTATCTGGTCAGCGCACTGGCGCTTGGCGCGTTATTCATCAGGTACGCCTGGCAATTGTGGCGCAGTTACAGCGATGCGCTCGCCCGCAAGACGTTCAGCTATTCAATCCTCTACCTCGCATTGCTCTTCGGCGCCTTGCTGATCGACCATTACCTCTGATGCAGGATTCAGTTTCCGAAAGCCCCCCCGATCCGCGCCGGCGAAAGGTCAACACCGCAGGCTTGGGGCTTTCCGCGGTTCTTGCGGCCGGTCTGCTGCTCGGCGGCTGCAAGGACCCGGCGCCCAGCTTCAAGTCCACCGACATCACCGGCGCCGACTACGGCAAGTCGCTGACCCTCACCGATGTCGCCAGCGGCAAGCAGGTGTCGCTGGAGGACTTCCGCGGCAGGCTCGTGCTCGTCTTCTTCGGCTTCACCCATTGCCCGGACGTCTGCCCGACGACGCTGCTGAAGGCGGCCGAGGTCAGGAAGCAGCTCGGACCCGATCGCGACAAGCTGCAGGTGCTGTTCGTGACGGTGGATCCGGAGCGGGACACTCCGGAGGCGCTCGCCAAGTACGTGCCGGCCTTCGACCCGAGCTTCATCGGGCTGCGCGGCGACGGCAACGAGACCAGCAAGGCGGCGCGCGAGTTCAAGGTGTTCTTCCAGAAGGTGCCGAACCGCGACGGGACCGGCTACAACGTCGATCACACCGCCGCGTCATATGTCATCGGCACCGATGGCCGCCTGCGGCTGTTCGTGCGGCACGCGCAGCCGGTCGAGGAGATCGTGTCGGACCTGCGCCAACTGCTGTAGGCCCGGCCGGGCACTGCCTGCCGTGCTCGCGTCCGCATCATGAAACCGGATTGAATGCAGTCCGAATGCAGTCGGCTGAAGTGCATGCAGCGGTGCCACGCGGACCGTAGAATCCGCGGATGCATCCCGCAAGGGGCATTGCACGTGGAAGCACCGCCGGAATTGAGGCACACTTTGCCGCGAGACCTCACGTGGGCAGGCGAGGCCCTGAGAATGAATTCATGATGATGGTGACCAGATGGTGATACCTGGCGACGTGAGGCGGGCCCGGTGAGCGGGCTTTGGTGGTTGATCCTGGGCATCCTGCTGGGCTGGCTGGTCGAGCTGGCGATCGACTACCGCTACTGGCGTCGCGAAGCCAAAGCGACGGCGGCGCGGCAGGCCCAGCAGCAGGCCGCGCTGGATGCCCGCGCGAAAGTCGCTCGACGAGGGCCAGGCGGCGCTGGCGGCGCGGGACGAGGAACTCGCCGCGCTGCAGTCGACGCTGGCTGCCAAGGATGCGGAGCTGCTGGCTCTCGCCAAGCGGACTGACGATCGGGCCGAGGAGGTCACCCGGCTCGAGCAGGCGATGGACAAGCGGCGCGCCGATCTCGACCGCATGGCGCTCACGCTGAACGAGCGCGAGAAGGATATTGCCGCCCGCAACGAAACGGTCAAGGCGACCGAGGCGGACGTCGCGGCCCGTCTCGCGAAGCTGCAGGCGTCGGAGGCGGAGGTCAATCGTCGCACCGCCGTCGTGTCCAATCGCGAGTCGGCGATGCAGAACTGGGAGGCCAGGATCCTCGCCCGCGAGCACGAGCTCAACGACAAGGAGGGCGACCTGGTCCGGCAGGCCGCGACGGCAACCGAGTTGCGGGCAGGCCTCGAGGCCGCGAAGGAGCTGATATCGCGCCGGTACAAGACACCGGAGGGCGCCGACGACCTGCAGGCGATCGAAGGTATCGGCCCGAAGATCGCGAACCTGCTGCGCAACGCCGACATCAAGACCTTCGAGCGGCTGTCGGAGACGTCCCTTGGCGAGTTGACCCGCATCCTCGAGGCGGGCGGCCCGCGCTTCGGGCTCGCCGATCCGATGAGCTGGGCCGAGCAGGCCTCCTGCCTCGTCAACCGCGACTTCGTCGCCTTCGAAGAGCTGAAGGAGTCGCTGATCGCGGGCGTGCGCAGGGATGAGATCGCGAGGCAGCCGGCTGTCGCGGTCGCCGCGCAACCAGCGGCCACGGCGGGGGGTGCTGTCGCGGCGGATTCAGCGTCGGAGGGAGCCGCTGCCGCAGAGGTGGCCGTCCCGGAAGCGGCAGCGCAGGAAGCCGCGCGGGGTGGAGGCGACGAGAAGGGCAATGCCGGCGACGATGCCGGCGACGCAGCGCCCGCGGGCGGTCCGGATGCCGGCGGCGACGCCGGCACACGGCCCGGTGCCCATGCCGATGGGACGGTAGCGGAAGGCGGGGGCAAGTTGCCGGGAGACGGTGACCATGCCACGCCGGGGCAAGCGCAGCGGCGCGCGCAGGGCGACGGCGCGGGCCCGGAGCAGGCGTCCGTTTCGAACGGCCCGCTTTTCGAAGCCGCAGCTTTCTCCGGCGGAAGCGGATCGGGCGACCCCGATGGTTCCCGTTCCCGATGATCGCCGGCTGACCGCCACCTGATCGGCTCGTCTCCCGACCACCCATCGATGGATAACCCTCTCGGCAAGCCTGCGGACTCGGTCAAGCGCTTCTCCCTGATCAAGTGGGCCGTCGCCGGTACCATCGTAGTACTCCTCGTGCTCGTCTGGCTGGCCGGGCCGGGACAGCTCGAGGATCCCGTTGGGGAAGGGCCTGTTGCCGGTGCGGATGCGGCGGGTTCGTCCGACCCGGGCGCGGCGGGTATCGCTGCTGCAACCACCACATTGGCTCTCGACCTTGCTGCCGACGGCAGCCTCAAGGTCGGCGGCGTGGTGGCCGACGAAGCCACGCGCAATCAGTGGCTGAACGAGATCAGAATCGGCGCCCAAGGTCGACGCGTGACGGACCAACTGCAGATAGGTCCGGTGGCGCCCACCAAGGCCGACTGGACCAGCCACCTGAGCGGCCTGGTAGCGGTGATGCGGGAGCGGCAGCTCGCGAGCCTGCGGGTCGAGGGCGATCGGGTGCTGCTTCAAGGCCAGGTCGCGGATGCGGCCGGTAGGGCTGAAACCGAAACGATGATCCAGTCGCAGCTGCCGTCGGGGTACCGGGTCGACAGCAAGCTCGCTCTTGGGCCTTCGCCGGCCGGCGCGGCGCGCGCACCGGGTAGCTCGACCTCCCGGCCTGCGGCGTCGTCGGACGCTTCGCCGGCAGGGTCGACGGGATCTTCCGCCGCCGCGGGATCACCTTCGGCGGCGGCTCCATCGGCCGATGTGCCCGCCTCGGGCGCTCCGACCGCGAAGGGCGCCGGGGCACCAGCACCCGGCGGTGCTCGAGCGGATCTGCGTGCGTCGGCGCAGACGGAGCCGGGTCGGGAAAGTGCCACGACCGAGTCGAAGCCGGTGCGCAAGCCTGCCGACTGTCCTCGGCAGCTCCGGCCGCTCGCGCAGCCGGTGTTTTTCAAAACCGACGCGAGCGCGATCCCGTCGGAAGACCGGGCACGGCTGCAACGCCTGGGCGAATGCCTCGGGCGCGCGCGGGTCCGGATCATCGGGCATGCGGATCCCCGTCATACCGACGACTACAACCAGGAACTATCCGAGCGCCGCGCGCGCGCCGTCGCCGAGGTGCTGGAATCGGCAGGGGCAGACCCGGCCCGCATCACGGTTGTCGGCGCCGGCAAGGTCAAGGCGCCATCGAAGAAGCCGTCGCGCCAGGCACTGCAGCGCGCCCGCCGGGTGGACATCCAGATCAGGTAGCGCCTCGCGCGCAAGCCCTCGGTGTCGGGCCCGCGCCAGTCACGCGTTCCCGTTGTGAAGATTGGCTTGCTCCAACGCTTCGAGCAGCGGGGTGACGCTGCGCTCCGGCGTCGCGGGAGGCGGCGTCGGCTGCACCGCCATCGTGAGAGACCCCGCGTCGGCAATCAGTTCGTCCAACGACAGCACACCGGACATCGGTGAAGCGGCATCCGGGGGCTGCGCCGGTGCCGGCGTCGGCTGCGGTTGGCCGGCCGCCGGCGGATCCGTCGCCGGGGGCCCAACCGCGAGTGCCAACGGAACGGGGCCCGCCGGGGGTTCCGACGGGGGCGGGTCCGAGGGCGCGCCTGATGGCGGTTCCGGCGGTGGCGGCGGGTCCTGCTGAGGTGGCGGCGCTGGCGGCTCCGGCTGAGGTGGCGGCGCTGGCGGCGGCGGCGCTGGCGGCGGCGGCGGTGGCGGCGGCGCTGGTGGTTCGGGCGCTGGAGGCGGTGGCGGCGGCGCAGGCGGAGGCTCCGGCGGCGGCGGAGGCGGCGGCGGCGGCGGCGGTGGCGGCGGCGGTGGCGGCGGCGGCGGCGGCGGCGGTGGCGGCGGCGGTGGCGGTGGCGGCGGCGGCGGCGGTGGCGGCGGCGGTGGCGGCGGCGGCGGTGGTGGCGGCGGCGGCGGCGGTGGCGGCGGCGGTGGTGGCGGCGGCGGTGGCGGCGGCGGCGGCGGCGGCGGCGGCGGCGGTGGCGGCGGCGGCGGCGGCGGTGGCGGCGGCGGCGGCGGCGGCGGCGGAGGCGGCGGCGGAGGCGGCGGCGGCGGTGGCGGCGGTGGCGGCGGTGGCGGTGGCGGCGGCGGTGGCGGCGGCGGTGGCGGCGGTGGCGGTGGCGGCGGCGCATCGACGGTCAGGTTCCGCGTGGCGGCTGCACTGGGGTTGCCGGAGATGTCGGTCGCGATCACCGACAACCTCGTGCTGGCGCCGACCGGAACGGTGGAAGCTATGTAGTCGACCGTCCAGTTGCCGGTGTCATTCGCCGTGGTCATGCGGCCGGCACCGTTCCAGTTGACTCGGATGTCGGCGTCGGGTTCGGCGAGCCCGCTTATCTGCACCCCGTTCTGCCGCTCCAGGAACGACACGCGGTTGTCGCCTTCGATCGGGTTTACGATCGGTGCGGGCGGCGCGGTGCGATCGACGAAGACATCGCGCACGGCGCTGGTCACGTTGCCGATCCGGTTCGTCGCGCTCGTGGTCACGGTGAAAATGGCGCCGGCGGGGTCGGCGGTCAGCGGCACTTCGGCGGCGGTGAAGGTCACCGCCCAGTTGCCTGCCACATCGGCAACCGAAGGCTTGAGCACACCTTGCCAGACCACTTCGATGGTCGAGCCGGCTTCCGAAATGCCCGCCACCTGCACGTTGGCAGCTTCCGCCGAATTGACGCGGTCGTCGCTGGCGACCACGCCGATCGCCAGTGGGAACGGGCTGGTGTTCACGGTGACCGCAGCCTGAGCGGCCACTGCGCTGTTGCCGGCTATATCCCGAGCGACGGCGGTTACCGGCGCTTCGCCATCCGGCGGAATTTCGCTCAGGCTGAAGCTGGTGCTCCACTGGCCGTTGGCGTCGACTGCGACGATCTTGCTCGCCTGCCCCCACGTCACCAGTATCGAGCCGTCCGCTTCGGCAGTGCCGGAGACGGTCACGCCCGCGTTCTTCTCGGGACCGGTGACGATGTTGTCGACCGCCACCGGATTGATGACGGCACGAGCCGGGGCCGTGTCGTCGAATGTCAGGGTATACGGCGGCAGGTTCTGGAACTCCGCTCCGCCGATGCTTTGGCTGACACGAACGGCGCTGCTGTCCGGCAGGCCTTGGGACGGCAGGGCGCCCTGTACCGGCTCGTCGGTCGCCAGGTTCACGCTCCAGCGGAAATCGGCGCCGACGATGGTCGAATAGCCGACATCCGCGACTCCGTCGCCGTTCGAATCCAGCTGCACGACGATGCGCGCGCCGGGTTCTCCTTCGCCGGTGATCACCGGGGTGCGGGTGTTGACGAAGGCGAGGCTCGTGACCTTGAGCGTCGCATCCGGCGGTCGTTCGCCGGCGTTGCTGACAGCCGTGGGCCCATCGTCACCGCCGCCGCTGCCGCCGACGGCAAGGCCTGCGACCGCCAGTCCGCCGAGCGTGTACAGCACCGGACGCAACGGCAGCGAATCCGTGAAGCCCGTCACGGTGGAAGGCACGAAGCTGGCATCGTGGAGGATGAACGAGCCGTCGGCGAGTGCCCCGATCGGTTCGGTTGAGGCGTCGATGAGGACCGGTTCGCCGACGCCCTCGATGCTCAGCGCGCAGGTATTGGAGGTGCCGCAGAGGATGTAGTAATCCGGCAGCGCGACGGCGACGTCCGATCCGGTCTCTCGAGGCCCGAGATGCTCGACCACGAGGTCGTCGTCCGAGCGGCGGACGACCAGTCGGCCGAGAGGCAGTGGATTGCGGTCATCGAAGATCCGGTACGACGCGCCGCTGTCGACGGGAACCCGGGTGATGCCAGGTTGCAGGGTCGTCCGAACGGTTGAACCGTCCGCCTGCCGGACTTCGAGCACTAGAGCCATCGCGCACCGTCAGCTGGAAGGACTTCCGCCGCCAAACGAATGCGGCGGGTAACAGGATGTTAGAAAGTTCGGCCCACGGCAAGTGCCGAACCCGCGCCGATTGCGTCGGCGCTGCCTGACCAACCGCTTGCGCCTGCGGCGCTGCCTTCCTGGCGAGTCAGCTGGCTCCGGTGTGAGGGTTCTGCTCGATCGCGTCGAGCAGCGACCAGGCGGCCGGCCCTATCGGACCTGGCGCCGGCGTAGGCTGGACCGGCGCCGACAGGTTCGCTCCCGCAGCAGAAACGAGGTCGTCGAGCGACAGCGCGCTGTCGGGGGCGGTCATGCCGATCGATCCGCCGGCAACTGTCGGCGCTTCGGTTGGCGGCGGTGCTGCCGCCGGCTGCGGGGGGCCGGGAGGTTCCGGGACGGGCGCCGGGGGAGCTTCAGGTTCCGGCGCCGGCGGCGGCGGCGCCGGCGGCTCGGGTGCGGGCGGGGGCGAGGGCGGCGGCGGCGCCGGTGGCTCGGGCGCAGGCGGTGGAGGTGCCGGCGGCTCGGGTGCCGGCGGCGGCGAAGGCGGTGGGGGCGCCGGCGGGGGCGCCGGCGGTGGGGGCGCCGGCGGTTCGGGTGCGGGCGGCGGCGGCGCCGGTGGCTCCGGTGCAGGCGGCGGCGAAGGTGGCGGTGGTGCCGGCGGCTCGGGCGCTGGCGGAGGCGCGGGTGGCGGCGGCGCTGGCGGGGGGGGCGGCGGCGGCGGCGGCGGAGGTGGCGGCGGAGGTGGCGGCGGTGGCGGCGGAGGCGGCGGCGGTGGCGGCGGAGGGGGCGGCGGAGGCGGCGGAGGGGGCGGCGGAGGCGGCGGCGGTGGATCGACCGCAATGCTCCGGCCCGTTGCGGAACTGGAGTTTCCGGCGCGGTCGGTTGCCACGACGCTGATCGAGGTGTTGGAGCCTACCGGGACGACGTCCGGGGTGTAGCCAACCGTCCAGACGCCGGCGGCGCTCGCGCTAGTGGTCCGCACCACCCCGTTCCAGGTCACGTTGACCTCGCTGTCCGGGTCGGCGGTGCCGCTGATCCTGACGCCGTCCAGTCTTTCGGCGTATTCGACCCGGTTGTTGCCCTCGATCACGTCGAGGTTCGGTGCCGGCGGCCCGACCCGGTCCACCAGGACGTTGCGGCTCGCGTTCGACACGTTGCCGATCCGATTCACCGCGCTGGCGGTGACGGCAAAACTGGCGCCGGCGGGATTTCCGGGGTTCGGCACTTCCGCCGCGCTGAACACAACCGACCAGTTGCCGTCGCCGTCGGCGAGAGCAGGCTTGAGCACACCCTGCCAGGCGACGGTGACATTCGAGCCGGCTTCGGAAATGCCGCCGACCTGCACGCTGGCGGCTTCCGAGGCGTTGACGCGATCGTCGCCGGATATGACGCCGATCGCGGTCGGGAAGGCGCTGGTGCTGACGATGACTGTCGCCTCGGCGCCGGCGGCGATGTTGCCCGCGATGTCGCGAGCGACGGCAGTGATGGCGGATTCGCCATCGGGTGGGATCTCCGCGCCGCTGAAGTACGTGCTCCACCTGCCGTTGCCGTCGACCGCGGCGACCGCGCTGGCGCCGGCCCAGGTCACCAGGACCGAACCGTTCGCTTCGGCACTGCCGGAGACGGTGACACCGGCATTCTTCTCCGGACCGATCACGATATTGTCGGCAGCGACCGGGTCGATGACTGCGCGGGCCGGTGGCGTATCGTCGTACGTCAGCGTGAACAGCGGCAGGTTCTGGAATTCGGATCCGCCGATGCTCTGGCTCACCT
Source organism: uncultured Pseudomonadota bacterium (assembly GCA_963844195.1). Taxonomy (GTDB): domain Bacteria; phylum Pseudomonadota; class Gammaproteobacteria; order Burkholderiales; family Burkholderiaceae_E; genus Lautropia. The sequence continues at coordinate 201,866 of CAWJNC010000003.1, forward strand.
GCACGGTGCTGCTATCGGGAATGCCGTTGGAAGGCAGCGTACCCTGCAGCAGCGGATCGGTGCCGACCTTGACGCTCCAGCGGAAGTCCGCGCCGGTCGTCGTCTCGTAGGCGAAGTTAGCACGGCCATCGCCGTCGGTATCGAACTGCACCACGATGCGGGATCCCGGTTCGCCTTCGCCGGTGATGGTCGGCAGCCGCGTGTTGACGAAGAGCGGACTGGTCACCTTGAGATCGGAATTCGGCGCCGGTGCCTGCGGCGTACCGCCGCCATCGCCGCCGCCCCCGCCTGCGGCAAGGCCGAGGACGGCGAGCCCACCGAGGCCGTAGAGGATCGGCCGCACCGGTATCGTCTCGCCGGCGCCGGCCAGCGCTTCAGGGGCGAAGCTGCGGTCGTGGAGGACGAACGAGCCGTCGGCAAGCGCTCCAATGGGCGCAGTGGCTGCGTTGACGACGACGGGCGACGTGCCGCCGGCGGTGTTGATCGCGACCTCGCATGCGCTCGAGGTGCTGCACACGTTGTAGTAGTTGGGCAGGACGACACCAGCGTCATCGAGCGCGGATCCGCCGAGCCCTTCGATGACCAGGTCGTTGTCCACCCGCTTGATCGACAGCTTGTCAGGCGCCACCCCGCTCGTGTCGTCGAAGATGCGGTAGCTGGTGCCGCTGTCCACCGGCACGCGGTTCACGCCGGGCTGCAGCAAAGTGCGGGCAAGGCTGCCGTCCGCCTGCCGGGTCTCGAGTATCAACGCCATGATCTACCTGGTCGGAAACGCCGCCCGGTGCGTCGGGCGAAGGCAAGGCCGGATGATATCGGCGATGCCGCTCATGATGCCGGTCCTGGGCGTCGGACGACCTGACGCCGCAGGAAGCCCGGGCGCAGCAAACCTCGGGCCTCTGGAATGAGCCGGCAGGACGGTCTCAGCCGAGATGAGGAACCGGGTTGCCGATGGCCAGCAGCGGATCGACGACCGGGTTCATCAGGGGGAGACTCGCTGGCAAGGGATCGATTGGCGCAAACGAGATCGGCTCGGCGCCAATCGAAAGCAACTCCTGCGGCATGATCGCGAATGGCGGACTCTCCACCTGGATGATCCGAGCCTGCGCCGGCCCCTGATTCCCGAACTGGTCGGTCGCAGTCGCCGTGACCTGGGCCGGGCCCCCCAACGGCGGCAGGTCGAATCCGCCGTAAATGCCGCTTTGCCAGGCGCCGGAGGCATTCGCGGCAACGATCTGGGCGCGACCGCCGAGCGATACCTCGACCGATGCATTGGCTTCGCTCGTGCCGCTGATCGTGAAGCCGCCCGCCCGCTCGGAAGATGAGATGACGTCGTCTCCGGTGATCGCCGCGATTGCCGTCGCCGGGCCGGTGGTGTCGACCGTCACCGGCCTGCCTTGAGATGCGCCGCCGCCCGGCCCGGCGATGGTCGCGACCACCGTGGTCGCCCCGTCGGCGGGTACCTGGGCGGCCGGGACCGTGATCGACCAGTTGGCACCGGCAACGGCTGCCGCTCCGGCAAAAGCCCCCCAGGCGACGGCGACGCCGGTCACACCCACCTGCACCGTTCCCGACAGCACGACGCCGTCGGCACGCTCGGCCGCACTCACCACATCGTCGCCCTCGACGGCGGCAATGGCCGGCGCCGGGAAGGGCTGCTCGACGAAAACGGTGCGCACCGACTGGGCGCCGGGATTGCCGACGCTGTCGGTGGCGCGCGCCGTGACCGTCGTGTTGCCGCCGCCGGCAGGCACCGGTGGCACTTCGGCGGTGCCGTAGGCGACCGACCAGGCGCCGGCGCCATTCGCGATGGCGACCTTGCCGTTGCCGTTCCAGTCGACGCTAACGGTTGCGCCCGCTTCCGCGATACCGGAAATGACTACGCCACCCTGGCGTTCGGCCAGCGTTACCCGGTCGTCGCCTTCGACCGCGCCGATGGCGGGCGCCGCGGGCGGCGTGGTGTCCACCCGCACCGCGCGCGAACTGGCGATGTCCGGCGAACCCGCGATGGCGGCGACGACCGTGGTGTTGCCGTCGCCCGGCACCTGCGCCGGCGCGACCGCGATCGACCAGTTGCCTCCGACGACGGCTGCCGTGCCGGTGAAGGCACCCCAGGACACCGTCACCCCGGGCGCTGCCGGATTTGCGGTCCCGCTGATGGTGATGCCGCCGCCGCGCTCGGCCGCGCTCACCACGTTGTCCCCCGCCACGTTGCCGATGGTCGGCGGCGGGAACGGCCGCTCCACGAACACGGTGCGGCTGCCGCTGTCGCCGGCGTTGCCAACTGCATCGGTGGCCCTCGCAGTGACCGTGGTGTTGGCGCCCGGACTGCCGACGGTGGGAACCTCGCCGCTCCCGAAAGCGGCAGTCCAGTTGCCGCCGGCGTCGGCAGTCACCGTCTTCGCGGAACTGCCCCACGACACCAGGATGCGGGCGCCCGCCTCGCTGGAGCCGGAGATGGCGACCCCGTTGCCGCGCTCGGCCAGGCTCACCCGGTCGTCGCCTTCGACGATCCCGATCACCGGCGCGGCCGGAGCGACCCGGTCGACCAGCACCTGGCCCCCCGCCTGGATGCTGTTGCCGACGGCGTTGGTGGCGACGATCGTGTAGGGGAAGAACTCGCCCGCACTGGCGGGGACTTCCGCGCCGGCGAAGTCGACGACCCACCCGCCCGAATCGTTTGCGGTCGCGACCTTCGAGATCCCGTTCCAGCTCAGGCTCACCGCCGCGCCGGCCTGGGTGACGCCGCTGAACCGGACGCTGCCGGCGTCGGCGATCGCCACCACCTCATCACCCCCGGCGACCGATGCCACCGAAAGCGGCGGGAGAGCGGTGTTCACGGTGACCGCGAGCGTGGCCGACGAGGACTGGTTGCCGGCTGCGTCCCGCACCACGGCGGAAATCGGCTGCTCGCCATCGCCGGGGACGGCGCCTGCAGGGAAGATCGCCTGCCAGCGGCCGTTGCCGTCGACCGCCGCAGCCAGGCTCTGGGCACCCCAGGTGAGGAGGACCGTGCTGCCAGGTTCGGCGCTGCCGGCCACCGTCACGCCGGACTGCTTCTCGGGCAGGTTCACGACGTTGTCGGCAGCGACCGCGTCGATGGTCGCCGGCCCTGGCGCGGTCCCGTCGAAGGTGAGCTGCAAAGCGGGCAGGCTGATCGTGCCGTCGCGGGTCGTGGAACTGATGCCGAGGGTGCTGATGTCCGGCAGGCCATCCGGCGGCAGGGCGCCGCTTTGCGCCGGCGCGGACGCGAGGTCGATGCTCCATCTGAAATCGGCCCCGACGGTGGTGCCGTAGGTGACGTTGGGCACGCCGTCGCCGTTGGTATCGATGCGCACGACGATGCCTGCGCCCGGCTCTCCCTCGCCGGCGATGACCGGCTTGCGATTGTTGAAACTGGTCGAACTGGTCAGCTTGAGCGTCCCGTCCGGCGGCGCCGGGCCGCCCGGCGCGGGGCCACCGGATCCGCCGCCGCCACCGCCACCGCCGCCGAACGCCAGGCCGGCCACCGCCAGGGCGCCGACGCCATAGAGCACGGTGCGGGTGTCGACGCTGCCGGCCTGACCCGCCGGTTCCGGCGGCGGCACGTAGCTCGTGTCGTAGAGGACGAAGGCGCCATCCGCCAGCGCGCCGATCGAGGCTGTGCCCGGCGTGATCGACACCGGCGCGGAGGACGCCTGCTCCTGGACCTGCAGCGCGCACGGGCTGCCGACGCTGCACAGGGTGTAGAACTCGGCAAACTCGACGACGATCCGCTCGCCGGAGGGCCCGCGGGGCCCGGACAGGCCTTCGACGACCAGGCTGTTGTCGACCCGCTTGACGGTGACGCCCTGCGGCGTCAGGCCGGTCTGGTCGTCATAGATGCGGTACGTGTCGCCGGTGCGGACGGAGAAGCGGTTGTTCCCGGGCTGCAGCCGAACCCGCGACAGCGGTCCTTCCGCCGGGGTGATCTCCAGTGTCAGTGCCATGGCCGATCTCTGCTGGTTGCACTACGCCCGAATTGGTTGCACTACCTGGTGGCTGCTGGCTGCTTCCCGTCCTGCTTCGCTTACTGCTTCTCCTGCTGCTCCGTCTTGCGTCCCGAGACGGACTCTGCCTCCAGGCTGCGCGCCGATCAGGCGTAAGGCTGCTCGAGCGGCACCAGCGCCGATGTCGTCGCAGAGGACGAGGCTGGCGCGGGTGCGACGGCGGGCAACGGCAGCGGCTCGTAGGCGTTCGTCCCGATCAGCGATTCGAAGGCCACCGGCTGCTCGCTGGTGTCGACCAACGACGCCCCGACCAAGGGCACGATCGTGAAGCCGACGCTCAGCGGCGGCCCTGCGTTGCCCGCGCCGTCCGCCACGGTCACGGTGGCGGTGGCAGGCGTTGCCCCCAGGACGGGGTCGGCAGTGAACCCGCCCGCCACCCAGCTGCCATTGGGGGCGGTAATGACGTTGACCGGTGGGCCGCCGACGCTGACCGAGACGATCGTGCCGGGCTCCGCCACGCCGGTCACGCTATAAGCCTGCAGCGAGGTGACCTGGTTGTCCAGGTCGACCACCACGTTCACGGCGGCTGCGGGAGCCACCAGGTCTGCGATCACGCTGCTGTTGACCGTGGCGACATTGCCTGCGCCATCGGTGGCGGTGATCGTCGCAGCGAACAGCTGCCCGGTCGGCACGGGCGCGGGGGGCGTGGGGAAGGCGGCCTCCCAGGTGGTCGCGGTCGTCATCGCCACCGGCAGCGCCGCGGCTCCGTTCCAGGCGATCGCCACGGCCGCGCCGGCTTCGGCAGTGCCGGTGAACCGGACCCCGGCGGGCGCGTCCGCGATGTTGATTATCGGGTCGGCCGGAACTGCCGTCAGTGCCGGCGGCGTCGTATCCACCACTACCCCCGTCAATTGCCCGGCGCCCGACGAATTGCCCGCCGCATCCACCGCCACGGCCGACACCGCGGCGCCGCCGGTGTTTCCAGCGGCGAAGGTGGCGCTCCAGTTGCCGCTGCCGTTGGCCGTCGCGGATGCGTTCAGGCCGCCCCAGGTGACTGCCACCGTCGCGCCGGCCTCGGCGGTGCCGGTCACCACGACGCCGGCCGCGCGTTCCTGGGCGTTGACGACGTTGTTGCCGCCGATCGATGCGATGACCGGCGGCGCCGGCACCACTGCATCCACCGCCACCTGTCCAGCCAGCGTGTTGCTGTTGCCGATGGCATTCGTCGCGGCGATCGAATAGGGAACGCTGCCGGTGGCCAGCTGCGGGATCTCGGCTGCGGCGATGGGCACCGACCAGCCGCCGTTCCCGTCGGCGGTGACCGCGGGCTTGGCGGCATTGTTCCAGGTGACCGTCACGACGGCGTTGGGATCCGTGGTCCCGCCGAGCGTGATGCCGGCGGCCGCCTCGTTTGCATTGATGGCTTCGTTACCGGATGCAAGGGTCAGCTTGGCCGGTGAGGTGTTGACCGTGACCGCCACCGCAACCGGAGCGGAATTGTTCCCGGCCAGATCCTGCACGACGGCGGTGATGGTGCCCGGACCATTGCCCGGGATGGATTGGCTGTCGAAGCCCGGCGTCTGCCAGTTGCCACTGCCGTCGGCGACCGCGGTGCGAACCTGGGACCCCCAGGTGACCGTCACGGTCGCGCCGGCCTCGGCGGTGCCGGCGATCACCACGCCACCGGTCTTCTCGGCAGCGTTGACGACGTTGTCGCCGGCGATCGTGTTGACCACCGGCTGCGCCGGCGGCGTATTGTCGAACGCGAGGACGAAGGTCGGCAGGCTGGCAACGCCGCCCGCAGTGGTCGAGGTGACGCCGACGTTGCTGGCGTCCGGCAGCCCGGTAGGCGGCAAGGAGCCGCTCTCCGGCACCGCGTTCGCGAGGTTGATCGACCAGGTGAAGTCGGGCGCCACAGTGGTGCCGTAGGTGACGTTCGGAACGCCATCGCCGTCCGTGTCGATGCGGACCGTGACCTTGGCGCCGGGCTCACCTTGACCGGTGATGGTGGGCGTGCGGCTGTTGGTGAAGGTCGAGCTGGTGAGCTTGAGCGTCCCGTCGGGCCCGGTGCCGGTGCCGGCGCCATCGTCTCCGCCACCCCCACCGCCACCCCCGCCGGCGGCCAGTCCGAGCACCGCCGCCCCGCCGAGCCCATACAGCGCATAGCGCAGCGTCGCGTCGTCGCCCAGCGGCGGCGTGGCCGGGGCATTCTCGGCGTAGTTCGGGTCGTAGAGAACGAACGAGCCATCCGCAAGCGCGCCGATGGGCTGCGTTCCCGGCGTGATGGCCACCGTTGCGCCGCCCGGTCCCTGGTCGACGACCAGCTCGCACGGGCTGCCGGCGCTGCAGACGCTGTAGAACTCGGCGAACTCGACGGTGGTCGGCTGTCCGCCGGCTGCAACTTCGCTCTTGCCCAGCCCGTCGACGATCAGATTGTTGTCGACTCGCTTGACCGCCATCCCCGTCGGTGCAATCCCGGTCTGGTCGTCGAAGATGCGATAGCTGTCTCCCAGGCGCACGGTGAAACGGTTGTTGCCCGCTTCCAGCCTGGTACGGGATGCCAGGCCGTCCGCCGCCTTGATTTCAATGAAGAGAGCCATGTATCGCGTACGCCTTGTCTGCCGGTTTCGAAGAAAGGATGGTAGCGACTTCCCGGCGCGGCTCGCGCAAACCCCAGGCCTGCTTACAAGTCGATAACAGAGTCGAAGCCGCCGCCTTCAGGCGGGAATTGCTCCGTTGCGGACGCGGTACCGGCCGGGCGGAGTGAGCGCGTCATGCAAGAAAAAGCCCCGTCACGCGCGCGTGCGGGGCTCCGAGGATCTGGCGGCAGCGCTTAAGCGTACTCGGCCAGCGTCGCCTTCATCTTCTTCAGCGCCTTCGCCTCGATCTGGCGGATGCGCTCGGCGGAGACGCCATACTCGTTGGCGAGATCCTGCAGCGTGCGGCTGCCGCCGTCATCGTCGTCGCGCAGCCAGCGCGATTCGACGATCCGCCGGCTGCGCTCGTCCAGCGAGGACAAGGCTTCGGCGATGCCTTCGGTCTGCAAGCGGTCATGCTCATGACCGGCAATGATCTCGGTTGGATCGCTGTTGGGTGCGACCAGGTAGGCGATCGGCGCGTAATCATCCTCGCCGTCGTCGTTGATCGGCTCGAGCGACATCTCGTGCCCGCCCATCCGCGTCTCCATTTCGGCCACGTCCTTCTCGCGCACGTTCAACTGCTCGGCGATGTCGGTTATGGCCTCGGGCGACAGCGTGTTGTGGTCCTTCTTCATCGACCGCAGGTTGAAGAACAACTTGCGCTGCGCCTTGGTGGTGGCCAGCTTGACCAGCCGCCAGTTCTTCAGGATGTACTCGTGGATCTCCGCCTTGATCCAGTGCAAGGCGAAGGAAACCAGCCGCACGCCACGTTCCGGATCGAAGCGCTTGACCGCCTTCATCAGGCCGATGTTGCCTTCCTGGATCAGGTCTGCATGCGGCAGTCCGTAGCCCAGGTACTGCCGGGAGACGGAGACGACCAGCCGCAGGTGCGACAGCACCAGGGCCCGGGCCGCGCCAAGGTCGTTGTCGTCGCGAAAGCGCCGGCCGTAGTCGACCTCCTGCTCCGAGGTCAGCATCGGCAGGCGATTGACGGCGGAAATGTAGGCGTCGAGATTGCCCAGCGAGGGCATGGCGAGCGTCATGCCGTCGGCGTTCCTGGTGACCAGCGCAGAAGATTGAGCAGCCATGTGGACTCCTTGACCCGATTAAATGACCTTCGGGTTAGATACTAGCACTCGTGATACCGGACTGCCAATTGAACCTGCCAATCGGCGCCATAGTGGCGACTATCGCCAGGCGAGTCTTGATTGAAGGCGATATTGTCGCATGGCCTGAGGCAGGTGCAAATTCCGGGCCCACCGTCCCGCCTGACACCCGGCTCTCGATCCGCGCGGTCGGCGAGCCAGACCTTGGATACGTGGATCAGTAGGCGTTGGGATCCCGGAACGCGACGATGACGGTCTTGGCGATGATTTTCAAGTCCAGGCGCAGCGACCAGTGCCGCAGGTACTCGAGGTCATAGCGGATCCGCAGCTCCATCTTCTCGATGGTGTCGGTCTCGCCCCGCGCGCCATTGACCTGGGCCAGGCCGGTGATGCCGGGCTTGACCTTGTGCCGGATCATGTAGCCCTTGATCATCTTGCGGTACATCTCGTTGTGCGCCACCGCATGCGGCCGCGGCCCGACGACGCTCATCCGGCCCTGCAGCACATTGAAGAACTGCGGCAATTCGTCGAGCGACGTCCGGCGCAGGATCTTGCCGATCGGCGTGATCCGGTCGTCGTCGCGGGTCGCCTGCCGGACCACGCTGCCGTTTTCCTGGACCCGCATGCTCCGGAACTTGTAGACGTTGATCTCGGAGCCGTCCAGGCCGTACCGGCGCTGCTTGAACAGCACCGGCCCCTTCGATGTCAGGCGGATGGCGAGGGCGATCATGATCATGATCGGCGCGGTGAACACGACCGCGACGGTCGCGATGATCAGGTCCGACAGGCGCTTGAGCACGCCGGTGGTGCCATAGAACGGCGACTCGCAAACCGCCACCACCGGCAAGCCTCCGACCGAGTCCACCCGTGCCTGGATCAGGTCGAACATGAAGATGTCCGGCACGAAGTAGATCGATGCGGTGGTGTCGCGCAGCTCTTCCAGGAGCCGAAGGATGCGCGGCTGCGACGCCATCGGCAGGGCGATGAATATCTGGTCGACGCGATTGGCGCGCACGAACTGCGCGACGTTGCCGAAGCCGCCGGCAACCGGCGCCTCCAGGACCTCGCCGAGCCGGTCCGGCGTCCGGTCGTCGAAGAACGCCATGATCCGGGTCTGGGACAGGGGGTCGTCCTGGATCGATCGGGCCAGCGCCCGTCCCAGGCTGTTGGCAGCCACGACGATCGCGGTCTGCTCCGGACGCAGCGCGACCAGCTTGCGCAGCATCAGCGGCGAGACCCAATGCGCGCCGGCCTGGACCAGCGGGGTGGCGATGGTCCAGGCGGCGAGCACGTTCTGGTCGAACTGGCGCAGGGCGTCGATCATCAGCCCGAAGAGCAGCAGCAGTCCCATCACCAGGCCCCAGCTGCCCAGCAGCTGGCGGATGAAGCCCGGCTGGTACATCCGGAACGGCACGCTTCCGGGGTAGGTCAGCGAAAAGACCAGCACGGCCAGGACCATTTCCTGGGCCCGCAGCGGCTGCCCGGCGAGGGTCGTGGCAGCGAGCAGGCACAGGACCGCGATGGCCGGATCCACGATCGACTTGACGAGCGTGAAGACGCTGCGACTGCCGGTGCGGATCGGGACTATGGAGGAGGCCAATGAAGTGCTGTTCGTTCCGCGCATCGACGCGTCGAGTTAGTAGTTGTGCGAAGGAAAAGCTGCTAACTTAGTGCGGCTAAAGTAGAGCAACTACAGGGAAAATCCGCCCGCGCCGGGGCCTCGTCAAGGCTTCGGCCCGGCTTCGGCAGGTTGCCGTACAACAATGAGTGTCGCCCAAAGCCCCATGCCACTGGGCGCACTTTTCCTCACTTCGCGTATTAAACGACAGGATGGTCATGAAAGAATTCAATCGCAGTCGAATTGGTGGTAGGCGTAAAGCAGGCGTATCGAGCGTGATCGCCGGCGTCGGAATTCTCTGCGCCACCACGTCGATTAGCGCGGTTGCTCAGGACGCTCAAGGCGACGTGATCAGCTTGACCGCCGGACTTGGCGTCACCCGTGACAGCAACATCCTGCGGGTAAACGACGACGCCGACCTTGGTGGCGAGAGCAGGGGCGATACCTACCTGCGCGGCTCGCTCGGCATCGGCTTCGACCGGCTGATCAGCCAGCAGCGCCTGCAGATGGATGCGGAGGTCGACGGCTACAAGTACAACGAATATGACGAATTCGACAACATCGGCTACAACGCCGGCGTGAACTACGACTGGGTGATCGGCCGGCCGTTTTTCGGCCGCCTCGGTGGAAGGGTCATGCAGTACCAGCCCGTCGTCCAGGATCGCGGACTGCAGCAGGGTACGCTCGAGCGGAACGAAGTCGATCGCGACACCCTCTACCTCAACGGCGGCATCCGCTTCACCCCGAGCTGGTCGGCGATCGCCGGCTGGGACGTGGAGCGGCGTCGCAACAGCTCATCACTCTATAGCGATGCCGACTTCGACTACACCTCGCTCGAGGGTGGTCTGCGGTTCGTGCCCGGCACGGGTGCCGAGATCGATTTCGTCTATCGAAGAACGGATGGAGATTACAAGAATCTTCAGGTCAACGGCCCCGACGGTTTGCCCCTGCTGACCGGACCGCGGAGCAGCGACTTCGATCAGGATGCGTTGCTGATGCGGGTCACCTACCGGCCTTCGGAGGACAGCCGGCTCGCCGGCCGCATCGGCTACACCAAGCGCAGTTACGACGTCGACAGCACCCGCGACTTCAGCGGCATCACCACCGGCTTCGACATCGAATGGGCGCAAACCGGCGCCGTCCAGATGCTGGTCTCGGTCGCCCGCGACATCGAGCCGGACGATTCTGCCATCACCGCGTCCTATGCGGACGCCAAGTCGTTCGCTCTGCGGCCCACCATCCAGGCTACCGGCAAGATCAGGCTGACGCCGTTCTTCCAGTTCGTGGATCGCACCTACAAGGGCGAGGGCAGCGCAAACGAGCGCAAGGAAAAGTTCTATGCCTTTGGCGTCGGCGCCAACTACGAGATCCGGCGGAACCTCAACGCGGTCTTCGACCTGCGTCGCGAGGAGCGGAACGCGAACGTCGACTCCCTGGACTTCGACGCCAACATCATCTCGGCAGGAATCGTGGCCCGCTTCTGATTGCGGCGGCGGCGCGCGTCGCTTCGCCCGGCCCTGCTCCGATGCGGGGCCGGGGCCGCCCGCACGCAGCGCGGGCGGGTACCATCTGCAAGGCATCTGCAAGACATTTGCAAAATCGTTCACGCGGCACCGGCGGCGCGGGCGATAAGATTCGTCAATCCGGTCATCCCCTCCGGCGGGTGGATCGTTGCCCCTTGGTGGGGTGAAGTTCAACCGTCCGACAATCCCCTCCGATTCCGCCCCGAATAATTTGTAAGGACTGTACTGATGCTTCTCATGCGCATGACGAGATTCTGGGTGGCGCTGCTCGCCCTGTTCGCCCTGTCTTTCGCGGTGCTGCCGGATGCCGCGCGGGCCCAGCAGGTCTCCCGCGGCGACTACACACTAGGCCCGGGCGACGTACTGCGGATTCAGGTGTTCCAGTCGCAGGACTTGACGGTCGAGGCGCGCATCTCCGAAAGCGGCGTCATCTCCTATCCGCTTCTGGGCGTCGTCAAGCTGGCCGGCCTCTCGCCCCAGCAGGCCGAGAACCTGATCTCGACGCGGTTGAAGGAAGGCAAGTTCCTGCAGAACCCGCAGGTGACGCTCAATGTCTTGCAGTTCCGAAGCCAGCAGGTGTCGGTGCTCGGCAATGTCGCGCGGCCGGGCCGTTATCCGCTCGAGACCACGGGCATGCGCCTCTCGGAGATTCTCTCGGTCGCCGGCGGCGTCATGCCGACCGGGGCGGATCAGGTCATCCTGATGACGACCCGCAATGGCCGGCCGCAGCGGCTGGAAATCGACCTCGTCGACATGTTCACCACCGGCGACCTGAGCAAGGACGTGGTGCTCCAGGCCGGGGACACGCTCTTCGTGAACCGCGCCCCGAACTACTTCGTCTATGGACAGGTGCAGCGTCCCGGCCAGTACGCGCTCGACCGGGGCATGACCGTCGCCCAGGCGATCGCCAAGGGCGGCGGCCTCACCCTGCGGGGTACGGACCGAGGCGTGCGCCTGCATCGCCGCATCGGCGAGCGCAACATCCAGGTCCTGGAGCCGAAGCTGGACGATCCAGTCAAGCCCGACGACCTGATCTTCATCCGTGAAAGCATTTTCTGATACCCCCAGTGCCGGCCGGGCGCTGGACGCAGGCCGACCCGGCCCCGGCGCGCGCGGGGTCGCGCAACCTGTTCCCGGCCGGCCATCCGGCTCGGCCTCGCGTTGATCCTGCCCGGAGTTGCCGGCGGCAGCGGGGAACCTAGACTCTCTGGCGGGGCTTGGCGGTATCCACGGCGATGAGCCTTCTGATCGGGATCGGGGCGCGACTGTCGCACCGTAGCCGGCGGGGCATCGCCGGCGGGTCAGGATAGCCGCCGCACGCGTTCCGCCCGTCCATTCCGTCCCTCATTCGTCGACCACAAAGCCACCATGTCAAGCGACACTGCCGTCATCAACGCGCCGACTTCCACCGCTGCAGCCGACCTGCGCGCCGCCGCCGCCACCCACGCCAGATGCCGCTTCTGCGGCACGCAGCTGCAGCACACCGTGGCGAACCTCGGCATGTCGCCGATGGCCAATGCCATCCGCAAGCCGGAAGACCTGAACCGGATGGAGCCGTTCTTCCCGCTGCACGCCTATGTCTGCGGCAACTGCTTCCTGGTGCAGCTGGAGGAGTTCCAGAGCGGCGAGGCGATCTTCTCGGAATACTCCTACTTCTCCTCCTACGTGCAGGCGATGCTCGACCACGGCCGCAAGTACGCCGACGACATGACGGCGCGCTTCGGCCTCGGTGCGCACAGCAAGGTGGTCGAGATCGCCGCCAACGACGGCTACCTGCTGCGCTGGTTCCTGCCGAAGGGCGTGCCGGTGCTGGGCGTGGAACCGGCGGCCAACGTCGCCGAGGCGGCGCGCGAACTCGGCATTCCGATGGAGGTGCTGTTCTTCGGTCGCAAGACCGCGCGCGAGTTGAAGGCGAAAGGGCATGCTGCCGACCTGATGGCGGCCAACAACGTGGTCGCGCACGTGCCGGACCTTAACGATTTCGTCGCCGGCTTCGCCGAACTGCTCAAGCCGACCGGGGTGGCAACGTTCGAGTTCCATCACGTGCTGAACCTGCTCACCCTGAACCAGTTCGACAACATCTACCACGAGCATTTCTGCTACCACTCGTTGATGACCTTCAGCCGGATCCTCGCGCATCACGGCCTGAAGGTGTTCGACGTCGAGGAGATCCCGAATCACGGCGGCTCGCTGCGGGTCTACTGCCAGCCGCAGGCGAGCGGCACCCAGCCGGTGTCCGGAAGGGTGGGAGCGATGCTGGATCGGGAACGCGCGGCGGGTCTCGACACGCTCGCGCCCTATCTCGCAATGGAGGACCGCATCCGGGCGACCAAGCGCAGCCTCTGGCGCTTCGTGCTGCAGGCCGCGGAGGAGGGCAAGAGCATCGCCGCCTACGGTGCCCCTGCCAAGGCGGCGACGCTGTTGAACTATGCCGGGGTGCGGGCCGACTACATCCAGTACACGGTCGATCGGAACCCGCACAAGCAGAACCACTTCCTACCCGGAACGCAGATCCCGATCTACGGGCCGGAGCGGATCGCGCAGACGCGGCCCGACTACCTCGTCATCCTCGCCTGGAACCTGAAGGACGAGGTGATGCGGCAGATGGCGCACATTCGCGAGTGGGGCGGCAAGTTCGTGGTGCTGATCCCCGAAGTGAAGATCCACGACTGACATCCGCAATGGGAAAGCGCCGGCTGCACACGACCGGCCGAACGACATGAACCAACCAGTCACAGCGGCGCAGCGGGCAGTCGCTCGCGACGCAGCCGAGCCTGCGTCCGCCGCTCACGGCCCGATGCCGATGTCGGTTGCGGCAGCATCCCTGCCGGCCGCCGCGGCGGGCAGCGGCGCGGCAATGCACGAGTTCTGTACCGAACTCTATCCCTTCCTGCGCAGCATCACCGGCAAGGGCGTGCGCGACACGCTCGCCGCCATCGGCAGGCACATCCCGGTCACCGTCACCGAAGTGCCTTCCGGCACGGCGGTTTTCGACTGGACGGTGCCGCCGGAGTGGACGGTGCGCGAAGCCTGGATCAAGGATCCGACGGGCAACAGGATTGTCGACATCGAGCGGCACAACCTGCACCTGGTGAACTACAGCGGGCCGTTCCGCGGCCGGCTGCAGCTCGGGGCGCTGCGTCCGCACCTGTTCTCGCTGCCGGACCGGCCCGACTGGATCCCATACCGCACCCAGTACTTCAAGGAGGACTGGGGCTTCTGCCTGACGCATCGCCAGCTCGAGTCGCTGCCTGACGGGGAATACGAGGTCTGCGTGGACACGACGCTCGCACCCGGCTCGCTCACCTTCGGCGAGTGCCTGCTGCCGGGTCGCAGCCAGGAAGAGGTGCTGATTTCGGCGCATGTCTGCCATCCGTCCCTGGCCAACGACAACCTCTCCGGAATCGCCGTGGCGACCTTTCTCGCCCGCGCGCTCGCCGGCATCGACCGCCACTACACCTACCGGTTCGTGTTCGCCCCCTCGACCATCGGCGTCATCACCTGGCTTGCGCAGCGCGAAGCGGTGACCACCCGCATCGTGCACGGCCTGGTGATCTCCGGCGTGGGCGACCCCGGCGACTACAACTACAAGCGCAGCCGCCGCGGCGATGCGGCGATCGACGGCGTGATGGCGTATGTCCTCGGACAGAGCGGCCTGGCGCACCACGTCAACGCGTTCATGCCCTACGGCTACGACGAACGCCAGTACTGCTCGCCTGGCTTCAACCTGCCGGTCGGCTGCTTCTCGCGCTCGACCTACGGCAGCTATCCGCAGTACCACACGTCGGCGGACAACCTGCAGCTGGTCAGGCCGGATTGCCTCGAGCAGTCGCTGCAGCTGTTGCTCCAAGGCGTCAGCATCCTCGAACGCAACTGCCGGCTGCGCAACCTCAACCCCAAGTGCGAGCCGCAGCTGGGCCGACGGGGCCTTTACTCCCTGATTGGCGGGCACAACGAGGGGCAGCGGCTGCAACTTGCCTTGCTCTGGGTGCTCAACCAATCCGACGGTCTTAAGACTTTACTTGAAGTTGCACAGGCCTCGGACTTGCCGTTCGACCTGATTCACGAGGCCGGTGTTGCGCTGGCGCACGCAGGACTCGTGACCCCGGAGGTAGCATGAATTGCAAACGCAACTTTTGTGCGTTTGTGCAACGAGGAGTTCCGGCGGTTTCGTTAGCCTAACAACATGAAAAAGTACGTCGAACCCCAAGCAGTTGTCCCGATGGTCGAGCGCGTGAACTTCGAGAAGTCGAACGCCATGCGGGCCAAGGTGCACGAAGTCATTCCCGGCGGCGCCCATACCTACGCCAAGGGCGACGACCAGTTCCCGCAGCAATCGCCCGGTTTCATCGCCCGCGGCAAGGGCTGCCACATCTGGGACCTCGACGGCAACGAGTTCATCGAATACGGCATGGGGCTGCGCGCGGTGACGCTCGGCCATGCCTATGCCCCGGTGATGGAAGCGGCGTATCGCCAGATGCTCCAGGGCAACAACTTCAACCGCCCGGCGCTGCTCGAGCTCGAATGCGCGCAGATGCTGCAGTCGCTGGTGCCGAGTGCGGAGATGGTGAAGTTCGCCAAGGACGGCTCGTCCATCCTGACGGCGGGGATCAAGCTGGCGCGCGCCTATACCGGCCGCGAGCTGGTTGCCATCTGCGCGGACAGTCCGTTCTTCTCGTACAACGACTGGTTCATCGGCACGACGCCGATGGACGGCGGCATACCGCCGGCGAACAAGTCGATGACCGTCACCTTCTCCTACAACGACGTCGACAGTCTCAACGCACTGTTCGAGCGCTACCCCGGGCAGATCGCCATGGTGCTGCTCGAGCCGGCGCGGGTGGTCGAGCCGCGCGACGGCTTCCTGCACAAGGCCCGCGAGTCGGCGCATCGCAATGGCGCGGTGTTCATGCTCGATGAAACCATCAGCGGCTTCCGCTTCCACCGCGGCGGCGCCCAGTCCGTCTATGGCGTCACGCCCGATCTTTCCTGCTTCGGCAAGGCGATGGCCAACGGCTTCTCGCTGTCGGCGCTGACCGGGCGCCGCGAGATCATGGAGCTTGGCGGTTTGCACCACAACAAGGAGCGGGTGTTCCTGCTGTCGACGACGCATGGCGCCGAATATCCGGCGCTTGCCGCCGCCATCGAGACGATGCGGATCTACCGCGACGAGCCGGTCATCGAGCACCTCTACCGGGTCGGCGAGCGGCTGCGTGCAGGCTTCAACCAGGTTGTTCGAGACGCCGGCGTGCAGGACTTCCTCACCATGGCCGGCAGGCCCTGCAACCTGCTGTTCTCGACCCGGGACCCGAGCGGGAAGCCTTCGCAGGCTTATCGCACGCTGTTCCTGCAGGAGCTGATCCGCTGGGGCGTGCTCGCACCAAGCTTCATCGTCAGCTATTCGCATGACGACCACGACATCGACCTCACCATCGAGGCCGTCCGGCGCGCGGCGCAGGTCTATGCGCAGGCGCTGGATGCCGGAACCACTGACGGGCTGCTGATCGGGCCGCCTACCAAGTCGGTTTACCGGCGGTACAACTAAGCGTCTGCGCTGGGGCGCGGAGTCACCGAGGGCGGCCCTGCGCTGCGCCGGTCGGTCGACATCCAGGTCGACCCGGCTCAGGGCAAGCCGGCGGTCCGCTGGCTGCTTGGCGCCTCGGCCACCTCGCCGGAGAGGATCCGGGATTAAACCGCGGGGGCCTGTCCCTGCGGCCCCTTTTGGCCCTCCGCTACGGGCGGTTCAAACTCGCGACGCGCCCCAGACCGGCTTCAAGCGGCGACGGTCTCCGCCGGCTGGACCGGCTCCACCGGCTGCGGATGCCCCGGCATGTAGATGTCCTGGACATCCTGCGGGACGTGGTTCAGCGTGCTGCCCTGCAGGTAGTCGTTGATGGCCGAGCCGGTGCACTTGGAGTCGACGTTGCGTGCGCCGCGACGGGCCCTCAGGTCGCCCAGGTGGACGCAGCGGAAGTCGATCGAGAACCGGGTCTGCCCGGTCTGGTTCGGAATCGACGAGTGCATCTGTGCCGCCGAGAAAAGCAACATGCCGCCGGGCGGCGTCACCACCACCGTCTTCGGCTCGAGCAGCAGCTGTTCCTGGGCGTGCGGCTGGGGACGCGGATCCTCGCCGACGAAATCGGCGGCATTGAACCGCATCTTGGCGTTCCACTCCTGGTAGTTGTAGGTGTCGGAGTCGTTCATGACACCGCGGCTGAAGTAGTTGGGATGGAACGCCATCGCATTGCCGGGTTCGATGTCGAAGATCGGCAGCCACCAGTTGATCTGGCACATCGGCGCCGAATACCAGGTGTCGCGATGCGGGTGGAAAGCGTAGGCGATGCCGGTGGTCAGGTAGTTGTTGCTGGTCGACGTGCGCATGCGCGGGATGTCGAAGTGCACCTGGTCAAGGTCGCAACCGATCGCCTCCAGCATCCGCGGAATGATCCGCTTGCACTCGGGATGGTGGATGAAGGCTGGTTTGAGCTTCGAAAGGATGGCGGCGAACTGGCGCACGTCGTACTTGTACTGGGCGGTGCGGGGATCGACACCGGGAAACGCATCGGCAATCAGCTTGCGGGCAAGTTCGATCAACGCCATCGAATGCTCGTTGGCCGAGTACACGAAGATGTCGCCTTTGTAGAGCCGGTCGCGACGGCTGTCGTCGTCGATCTTCTGGTCAATGTAGATGGCGGTCATGATTTTTTCGTTCCGGTTTGTCCAGATCCTGCATCGGGGAGCGCTTGCCCCGATTTTAAAAGGCTTTGACGGCCGCGGGAGGCGGCGGGCGTGCGCTAGGTCACGATAGCCACAAAAGAAGCCGGCATCGCCGCAACAGTCCGCAAAGTCTAGGCAGAACCGCGCAAACGTGCCGGACTCACCATTTCTTCCAGGGGGCCTTGCCCGATTCCCAGAGCTCCTCGAGCACGTGCTTGTCGCGCAGGGTGTCCATCGGCTGCCAGAAGCCGTCGTGGCGGAAGGCGTGCAGCTGGCCGTCGTGCGCCAGCGACCGCATCGGCGTCTGCTCGAAAACGGTGTCGTCGCCCTCGATGCGGTTCAGGACTTTGCGGTCGAGAACGAAGTAGCCGCCGTTGATCCAGGCACCGTCGCCCTGCGGCTTCTCCTTGAAGGCCTCGATCTGCGAGCTCTCGGCCGACAAGGTGAAGGCGCCGAACCGTCCCGGTGGCTGGACAGCGGTCACCGTGGCCTCGCCGCCGTGGCGGCGATGGAATTCGATCGAACGGGTGATGTCGATGTTGCTGACCCCATCGCCATATGTGCAAAGAAAGGTGTCACCCTTGAGGTAGCGAGCCGCTCGCTTGATCCGGCCGCCGGTCATCGTGTTGAGGCCGGTCTCGACCAGCGTCACGTTCCAGGGCTCGGCCTCGTTGCGATGGATCGCCATGGTGTTGGCGCGCAGGTCGAAGGTCACGTCCGCATTGGAGAGCGAGTACTCGTTGAAGAAGCTCTTGATGACGTGGCCCTTGTAGCCGCAGCAGATGACGAAGTCGTTGATGCCGTGCGACGAGTAGATCTTGAGGATGTGCCACAGGATCGGTTTTCCACCGACCTCGACCATCGGCTTGGGGCGGACGGAACTTTCTTCACTGATGCGGGTGCCGAAGCCACCGGCGAGAATGACTGCTTGCATGGTGTGTGTGGTGCGCCAGACGCGGACTGTAAAGTAACGATGGTGGCAACCGGGTTGCCGAGCGTCAACCCGCGACCGACTCCCGGTGTGCCGAATGTCGCGCGCGGCACGAGTTGCCGCCGCGGGCCGGGGCTGCCGGCGCACGGATGGCGTCAGCGCGCCCATTGCCTGGCTCAGAGCCCCCCGCAGCGCCGCCCGCACGGCCGGCGCTGCTACATTCGACCTGTCGCGGCTGCCGTGCCGCCACCTTCGGAGACCCGGATGCTCACGCTTTACACGTATTTTCGCAGTTCGGCGGCCTTTCGCGTGCGAATCGCCCTGAACCTCAAGAAGCTCGACTGGCAACCGGAAGTCGTCTGGCTGCCCACCGGGGAGCAGGCGCAGGCGGGCTATCGAGCCGTCAACCCGCAGGCGCTGGTGCCGACGCTGGTGGAGGGCGACCACCACCTCGCGCAATCGATGGCGATTATCGAGTATCTCGACGAGTGCCACCCGCAGCCGCCGCTTCTGCCTGGCAGCGCCCGGGACCGCGCCAGGATCCGATCGCTCGCGCAGCTGGTCGCCTGCGACATCCATCCGGTGAACAACCTGCGGATCCTGAAATACCTCAAGCACGAGATGAACCAGACGCAGGAAGCGATCGACACCTGGTACCGGCACTGGTGCACCGAGGGTCTTTCTGCGTACGAACACCAGCTTGGCAATTCGGCCGCGGGTGAGTTCAGCCACGGCAACCAGGTCACGATGGCCGACATCTGCCTCGTGCCGCAGGTCTTCAACGCGCAGCGCTTCGAAGTCGACATGAAACAGTTCCCGAAGACGATGGCGGTTTTCGGCAACTGCATGAAGCTCGAGGCCTTCGCCGCCGCGCAGCCGTCGAAGCAGGCCGAGGCGGCACGGGCGGCGGGCTGATCCGGACGCAGAAGGCCGCCGCCCCGCCATGAAGCGCCGCGACTTCGTCGTCCTGGCGGGGCTGGCGGCGCTGCCGGGCTGTGCCGCCACCGGAGCCGGACGAGGCGGCCTCGGCGAGGCAGGGGCCTTTCGGCAGGCATCCTTCTACGACACCGGCAGCGGCGAGCGCGTCGCGCGGCGACGCCTGTTCCGCCGGATGGCAAGCGCGCAGATCGTGATGCTCGGGGAGGTGCACGACAACCTGGTGCAGCACCGGATCCGCGGGTCGCTGCTGCTCGACTGGGTCCGCGACGATGCGTCGCGAACTCCGGCGCTCGTGTTCGAGCATCTCGACCGGGAGCACAATGACCAGCTGCGGCTCGCGCAGCGCAGGCAGGGCATCAGGCCGAGCCTGGAGGAATTGCTCGACGCCGGCCGCTTCGACCGCAAGGGCTGGCAATGGCCCGCACACCAGCCGCTGTTCGAAGCCGCCCATGCCAGCGAAGCCCTCTGGATCGCAGCGAACTTCTCGCGATCGTCCGCGCGCGAACTGAGGCGCGCCAAGGATGCCGAGGCGGACCAGGTTCTGCAGGCACTGGTACAGAGCGCCCGCTGGTCGGAAGACGCACAGCTGGCGCTCGACCGCGCGTTGCTGCAGGGGCATTGCGGCCAGCTTCCGCAGGAGGCGCTGCCCGGCATCGCACGCATACAGCGGCTGCGGGACGCGGCCCTCGCTGAGCCGCTGCTGGATGCGGCCGATCGCCGCAGCATGCTCCTGGCCGGCAACGGCCATGTCCGCCGTGACCACGGGGTGCCTCTCTACCTCCTCGCGCTGGAACGGGAAGCGCTGGTGATCGGCTTCGAGGAGACGGCCGGCGAGCCGGGCCCGCCGGGGCAGCCGGGGTTGGGGAGGGAGGCGGCAGCCACACCGCTGGTGGGCGCGGTCGGCGCTGAGCGGGCGAAGGATTTCGGCCGCGCCTACGACTTCGTCTGCCTGACGCCGGTGACCGGCCGCGGCGAGCCGTGCGCGGGTCTGCCGGCGATCAGTCCAGCAGGGCCGACGCAAACTCCTTCGCGCTGAAAGCCTCCAGGTCCTCCGCACCTTCGCCTACCCCGATGAAGTAGACCGGGATCGGCCGATCGCGGCGGGTGAAGGCGAGCGCCGCGATGGCGCCGCCCTTGGCCGTACCGTCCAGCTTGGTCACGATCAGGCCGGTCAACTGCACCGTCTCGTCGAAAGCCTTGACCTGGGCCAGCATGTTCTGGCCGGTGTTGCCGTCGAGGACCAGGAGCACCTCGTGCGGCGCCCCCTCCATCGCCTTGCCGAGCACCCGCCTGATCTTGCGCAATTCGTCCATCAGGTGCTGCTGGGTCGGAAGCCTTCCGGCCGTGTCGATCATGACGACGCCGGTGCGGCGCGCGATGCCGGCCTTGACTGCGTCGAAGGCGACGGCGGCCGGATCCCCGCCGTCGTTGCCGACCACCTGCACCTGGTTGCGCTCGCCCCAGCGCACCAGCTGCTCGCGGGCCGCCGCACGGAAGGTGTCGCCGGCGGCAAGCAGGACCGACTTGTCGATTGCCCGCAGGTGACGGGCGAGCTTGCCGATCGAGGTGGTCTTGCCGGCGCCGTTGACGCCCGCGATCATCATCACCAGCGGCGTCGCGCGGTCGACGTCGATCGGCTTTTCCAGCGGCGCGAGCAGCTCCGTCAGCAATTCGCGCAGGGCCGCCTTCAGCTCGCTGGCCTCGCCGATGCGCTTGCGCCGCGCGTGCTCGCGCAACTGGGCTATCAGCCATTCGGTGGTGGCATGACCGGCATCGCTCGTGAGCAGCGCCGTCTCCAGCTCCTCGTAGAGCGTCTCGTCGACCTTGACGCCGACGAAGATCGTGCTCAGGTTGGTCCGTGTCCTGGTGAGGCCGCCGCGAAGCCGGTCGAGCCATCCCTGCCGGGCGGCGGCAGGTGCGCCTTCCTCGGCGGATTCCGCCGCCGCAACGGCATCGTCGCCTTGGGCGGCGGCCCGCGCAGGCGCGGTATGATCGGGCGCCTTCGGCCTGACCGCTTCGCGCATGATGACCGGCGCGGGAGCGGGCGCCAACGCCGTGGCAGGCGCCGACGTCCGTGCCGATTTGTCAGCGATGCTTGCCGGTCCGGTCCGGTCCGGCTCCGGTTCCGGCTCCGGTTCCGGCTCCGGCTCCGGCTCCGGCGCGGCAGCCGTCGCATCCGCAGCCGGCACGTCGGCCGGCGCCGGTGCGGCTCGGGCTGGTGCTTCGGCTTCAGCTTCGGCTGGGGCTTCAGCTTCGGCTGGTGGTGCTGCGGCGGCGGGTTCCGGGGCAGGTGGGGCGGGTTTCTTGCGGCGAAAGAATCCGAACATGGTCTTCGACAGGTGGTTGCCCATGGACTGCACCATGGGTCGTTGACCCCATTCTAAGGAACTGATGGATTCACGCGTCCGGATCATTGGCGGCAACTGGAAGCGCTCCTGGATGCCGGTCCTCGCGATCGAGGGGTTGCGCCCCACGCCCGATCGCGTCCGCGAGGCGCTCTTCAATTGGCTCGGCCAGGATCTCGCCGGCTGGCGCTGCCTCGACCTGTTTGCCGGCACCGGCGCCCTCGGTTTCGAAGCGGCCTCGCGCGGGGCGGCACGGGTAACCCTGGTCGAGCGGCATCCGAAGCTGGTGCGCTCGCTGGAAGCGGTGAAGGCACGCCTCGATGCCACCGCGGTGACGGTGGTGCGGGCCGATGTCGAGCAGTGGCTGCGTACCACCCCGCCCCGGCCGCACGACCTGGTCCTGCTGGATCCGCCGTACCATGCCGGTTGGCTGGACCGCCTGCTGCCGGCGATGTCGCCCTGGCTCGGCCCCGAAGGTCGCCTCTATGTCGAATGCGAGTTCACGCTGACCGACGAACGGCTGGCCGCCTTTGGCGCCGAAGCGCTTGCGGTCATTCGTGCGGCGAAGGCGGGACAGGTCCACTATCACCTGTTGGCCCGGAAGGAGCCGCCTGCACCTTCCGGGCCGCAGCACAACGGAGAGCCTTGATGGCCATCGCGGTATATCCCGGCACGTTCGATCCGATCACTGGGGGCCACGAGGACCTGGTGCGGCGCGCGGCCGGCCTGTTCGACGAGGTCGTGGTGGCGGTGGCGGACAGCCGCGCAAAGGGCACGCTGTTCACCTACCAGGAGAGGCTGGATGTCGCCCGCGAGGTCCTGCAGCCGTTCGGCAACGTCAGGGTCGAGGGCTTCGGCGGACTGCTCAAGGATTTCGTCGACCGTATCGGTGCGCGGGTGGTGGTGCGCGGCCTGCGCGGCGGCGCCGACTTCGAGTACGAGTTCCAGATGGCCGGCATGAACCACTACCTCATGCCTCATGTCGATACGGTCTTCATGGCGCCCACCGACGGCTTCCAATTCGTGACCGGAACCCTGGTGCGCGAAATCGCGATGTTCGGCGGCGACGTCAGCCGGTTCGTGCCGACGGTGGTCAACGACCGGCTGATCCGCAAGCGCAAGGAGCGCCTGGCCTGACCCGGGGCCGGACGGACAGCGACTTCCCGAGACGATTCGACAGAATGGCACTGCTGATCACCGACGAATGCATCAACTGCGACGTGTGCGAGCCCGAATGCCCGAATGGCGCAATCAGCATGGGCGAGGAGATCTACCAGATCGATCCCGGCAAGTGCACCGAATGCGTCGGCCACTTCGATGAGCCGCAGTGCCAGCAGGTGTGCCCGGTGAGCTGCATTCCTTTCGACCCGGACTGGCGGGAGACGAAGGAGCAGTTGCACGATAAGTACCTTGCGCTGCAGGCGCACCTGGGCGAAGCCGCGGCAAACCTGCCGGGGTGATGCCGCGCAGCCGGCCGGTCCGGGCGCGCAGATGTCCGTCAGCCCGGAGGTGTGGACCGGCGGTTGACTGGGTCGCTTCCGGTCAGCTCAGGTCAGCTGGTAGGCGACCTTCACGAACACGCCGCTGTCGCGCCACAGTTCGACCTCGCTCGCCAGCGACTGGTTCGTCAGCGGATGCTGGGCGGCCCACTGCTCCGGCAGCTCGATGGTCCAGCCGGTGGCGGGGCCGGCGGCGGCCGGCGCGAGCCTGATCGGGGTCTGCCGTCCGTCACGCCGCCGCTGCAGGATCACCGCGAGGCGCAGGCACAGGATCATCAGCCATTGCCACGGCTCGGGTTCCTTCAGGCGGATCTTGCGCAGGCCGCCCGACTGGCCCAGCACGAGCAGCGACAGCAGCCGCTGCTCGGTGCCGGAAAAACCGGGCAGGTCGGCATTGGCGACGATGTAGCCGCCGTGCTTGTGCGCGTCGGCGTGGGCGATGAACGACCCGATCTCGTGGATCCGGGCCGCCCAGGCCAGTATCTGCAGTTGATAGCCGTCGGCCTTGCCGGCATGCAGGCTCCTGATCAGCTCGGCTGACACCGCGGCCACTTGGCGTCCGTGCGCATCGTCCATGCGGTAGCGCTCGACCAGGTGGCTGATGGTGATCTCGCGCCGGTCGGCGCCCGAGGCGCGACCGAGCAGGTCATGGAGAATGCCTTCGCGCAGCGCCGAGTCGCAGTAGGCCATGGAATCGACCTGGAACTCCTCGAATACCGCCTGCATCACCGCAAGACCGGCGCAGAATACCGGCTTGCGCTCGGGCTTGAGCCCCTGTGCCTGCAGCGCGGACGCCGAGCCGGCGCGCAACGCCATCGCCTCCATCGCCGCGAGGCTGTCGCGGGTGATCTCCTGCTGCCCGAATTCGGCGACGCCGACCTGCCAAAGGGCCTTGGCGGTGCCGGAGGTGCCGACCGCATAGGCCCAGTCCATGCGGCGGAACGCCTGGGTGTGGGCGGCCAGAAGCTCGCCGCAGTGCAGCCTCGCCTTGCGGAACGCGCCCTTGGAAATCCGACCGTCGGGGAAGAACTCCTGGGTCATCGCCACGCAGCCCATCTGGAATGACTCGCGCCGCTTCGGCTCCTGATCCACGCCGACGATGCATTCGGTGGAGCCGCCGCCGATATCGACGATCATCCTCATGCGGTGGTCCTGCGGCAGCGAATGGGCCGCGCCCACGTAGATGAGCCGCGCTTCCTCGCGCCCGGCGATGACCTCGATCGGATACCCGAGGGCACCGCTGGCGCGCTCGAGGAACTCGGCGCTGTTGCGGGCGACCCTGACGGTGTTGGTGGCGACCGCACGCACCCGGTCGAGCTCGAATCCGCGCAGCCGCTCGCTGAAGCGCTCCAATGCCTGAAGGGCGCGCTGCTGTGCCTGCTGCGACAGTTCGCGCTCATGGTCCAGCCCAGCGCCGAGCCGCACGGTATCCTTGATCTGGTCGAGCAGCCGCATCTGCGGCCCGGCCGAGGATTCGTGGACCTCGACGACCATCAGCCGGAAACTGTTCGACCCGAGGTCGACCGACGCCAGCTGGCGCCGAGCAGGGGGAACGGATGGGTCTTGCGTCGGGGCAGGCTGCAGCATCGACGCATTCTGCCGCAAAATGCAACTCTGCTTCGGGCGTAACCATGCACGGCAAAGAACCGGGACATCATCCTGTCACAAAGAAGCGTCAGCATCGCAGGATGACCTCCGGTGCCTCGAACGCCGTCGCCCGCCTGGACAAGGGCGACACCCACGATTCAGGTAAAAACCAGAGCCAAGTTCCGGGCAAGGGGCGGGAGCGCGCCGAGCTCGTGCCGGTTCGCGGCCTGGAGCCGCTCAGTCGCGAACAGGGCATTCTCGCGTTCAACGAGCGCGTCCTGTCGATGGCCGAGAACGAGCAGGTGCCGCTTCTCGAGCGGCTTCGCTACCTGACCATCGTCTCCGGAAACCTCGACGAGTTCTTCGAAATCCGGGTTGCTGAGCTGCAGGAACTGGCGCGGGCGGATACCGGCCGGCTCGACACCGCTTCCGCCGCTGCCGCGCGTGCGCAGCTGGATGCGATTGCGGTGCGCGCCGGCCTGCTGATCTCGCACCAGTACCACATCCTGCTCAACGTGCTGACGCCGGCAATGCGGGACGAAGGCATCGTCATCCTGCTGTCCAACGAATGGAACAAGGCCCAGCGGGAGTGGGCCGAGCGCATGTTCATCGAGGAGATCGAGCCGCTCCTGACGCCGATCGCGCTCGACCCCGCGCATCCTTTTCCGCGCATCTCCAACAAGACCCTCAACTTCGCAGTCGAACTCGACGGTCGTGACGCCTTCGGCCGCCGACCCGGCATCGCGATCGTCCAGGCGCCGCGGGTGCTGCCGCGGGTGGTGCCGGTGCCGCCTGAAATCGCTGGTGCGCCGCATGGCGTGATGCTGCTGACCTCGATCGTGCAGGGCTTCATCGAGCGGCTCTTCAGCGGCCTCGAGGTGAAGAGCCGATCGCAGTTCCGGCTCACCCGCAACAGCGAGCTCTTCGTCGACGAGGAGGAGGTCACCAACCTGCGCCAGGCACTGCGCAGCGGGCTCGGCCAGCGTCACTATGGCGACGGCGTGCGGCTCGAGCTGTCGAGCGGCATGAGCCCCGCCGTGGTGGACCTGCTGAAGAAGGAGTTCGAGCTCGCGGACGTCGATTGCTACTACGTCGAAGGCTCGGTGAATCTGGTGCGGCTTGCGCAGATCATCGACATGGTCGATCGGCCGGACCTGAAGTTCCCGCGCTTCGACCCGAGCCTGCCGTCGGCGTTCCGCAAGAAGGACCTCTTCCAGGCGATCGCAAAGGCCGACGTGCTGGTCCACCAGCCTTACGAATCGTTCAATCCGGTGATGGACTTCCTGCGCAGCGCCGCCACGGATCCGCAGGTGGTGGCCATCAAGCAGACCATCTACCGCACCGGCGCCGACTCGTTGCTGATGGAAGCGCTGGTCGAGGCGGCGAAGGTCGGCAAGGAAGTCACCGTCGTGCTGGAGCTGATGGCGCGCTTCGACGAGGAAGCCAACATCAACTGGGCGGCGAAGCTGGAGGAGGTCGGGGCACATGTGGTCTACGGCGTCGTCGGCCACAAGACCCACGCCAAGCTCGCGCTCATCATCCGCCGGGAGAACGGCAAGCTGCGCCGCTATGCGCACCTCGGCACCGGCAACTACCACCAGCGCACGGCGCGCCTGTACGAAGACTTCGGCCTTTTCACCGCCGAAGAGAAGATCTGCGCCGACGTGCACGAGGTCTTTCGCCGTCTCACCGGGCTCGGCACGGCGGGCAAGCTGCACACGCTGCTGCAGGCGCCATTCACGCTGCACGACCATGTCGTGAAGGCGATTCAACGCGAGACCGAAGCCGCGAAGGCCGGCAAGAAGGCGTATATCGCCGCGAAGATGAATGCGCTGCTCGAAGACAGCGTGATTGAAGCGCTCTATGAGGCGAGCCGGGCCGGCGTCAAGGTGGACCTGATCGTGCGCGGCGTCTGCGCCCTGCGCCCAGGCATCGAGGGCCTCTCTCACAACATCCGGGTCGTTTCGCTGATCGGCCGCTTCCTCGAGCACAGCCGCATCTACTATTTCTGGGCCGGCGGGGACGAAGACGTCTGGCTGGGCTCGGCCGACTGGATGGACCGCAATTTCTTCCGCCGGGTGGAGGTGGCCTTTCCCGTGAGGGACCGCAAGCTGAAGCAGCGCGTGCTCGAGGAAGGTCTGCGGATCTACCTCAAGCCCGGCAGGTCGGTCTGGGAGATGGATGCCGCCGGCGGCTACAGGCTTTGCGGCCCGCCGTTCTCGCCGGAGCACGACCCCCAGCTGATCCTGCTGAGCAAGCTCGCGGGGGCCTGACTGCGGACTTGAGACGGGTCTGGAAACAGGGCCTGAAAAGCGGCGACGCCCGCCTGCGCCAGTTGCTACAATCTGCGCATGGCTGGCATGGACAGCAAGTACCTAAAGGACCTCGAGCAGGTGCTCGAAGCCGAAGCCAAGCTCAAGCGCGAAGGCGTGGATCTGCTGGCGGATGCGGAGTATCGCGCGCTTCGCGAGCGCTTCATCGACGGTGAGATGCCGGTCGAGGAATTCGTCGGCCGTGTCGAAGGCCTCGCGGAGATCCGGCCGGACGAGGACGCGGCTAGTGACTCGGAAGAGAGCGACGACGAAGATCCGGAGCTCGACGAGGACCTCTCGGACATCGACGACATCGACGACCTGCAGGTGCTCAAGGATCTGCGGGACCTCGACGGGATGGACGACTCCGGCCCGGTCGACGACGACACGGACCGCTGATCTCCTCCGCAGCGCCCGCCGTTTTCCTCACTATAGCTTTGTGCCGGCTACCAGCTGCCCGCTCGGCCGGCGCGGTTCAGCCGCCGGTACCCAGCACGCAGATCGCCCTGACGATGAAAGTGTTGGGATTGTTTGCGTCGGCCCGCAGGCGTTGCGTCGAGAACTGCGAGATCGAGGTGAGCGGCGTGGCGGCGCGCTTCAGCGAATAGCTGCCGCCGCTTTCCTCCGTTCCCTCGCCGCGTAGCGAGGTGGCCGGTGCGCTCGGCGCGCCCTCGCACAGCACCGCGATCTCCTGAATCTTCGGCTTGGCGCCGGAGCGACTGACCTCGCGAGTGCGCGCGAGGTAGTAGGTCAGCTTGTCGAGCGGATGCGGCTCGACGCTGTTGCGGTCCACGTAGATGACCCGCTGCTCGTTGTAGCGCGCCTCGGGCGGACTTTCATACACCGCCACCCATTCGACCTTGCCGGTCGGCGTGGTGGTTTCGGTGACCGTGCCGCGCTCGGCTGCGTCGTCGCGTCGCGCGCTGCCGGCGGCACCCGGCGTCGCCGGGCGTTCGGCCGCCGGCGGCGCCCTGCGGGATCCGGAATCGGCCCAGGGATCGGAGTCCGAGCCGCCGTCGGTGGCGGCGCAGGCGGCAAGCAAGCCGCAGCAGGCCAGCAGGGCGATCCTCGAGGTGAAGGTGAAGGTGAAGCGGGAGCGAAGCAGGTGCATCTGAAGGGTCGCCAAGGATAATGGGAACTCCCCCCATGCGCCTTCGGCGCTACCCCCCTCGAAGCGCTCCGCGCGTCGAGGGGGGCGCCGCCGGCGGCCGGGCGAAGCCCGCTCCGCGGCGGCTGCCGGGTGCGGGACGCCATTATAAGGCGCAGGTTGAGGCCGGGTTCACCAGGCGACATCCGATGCCGGTGTCGAAGGGGCGCTGCGAGCGGTCAGAGCCCGCTTGGCGGCGGCTGCTGGTCAGGTGCGCTGTACGGCGGTGACGGCTCGGAGGATTTCCTCAGGCGTTGCCGGGGCGCGCAGGGGCGGATCGATGCGATGGCCGCCTGCGGCAGAGATGGCATCGCGGATCGCGAAGAACACCGAGAACGGCAGCAGCAGCGGCGGCTCGCCGACCGCCTTGCTGCGATGGATGCTGTCCTCCATGTTCTGGCCGCGGAACATGCGCACGTTGAACGCGGGCGGACAGTCGTTGGCAGTGGGAATCTTGTAGGTGCTCGGCGCATGGGTGGCGAGCCTGCCGGTCTGCGGGTGCCAGACCAGTTCTTCCATGGTCAGCCAGCCCATGCCCTGGATGAAGGCGCCTTCGATCTGGCCGATGTCGACCGCCGGGTTCAGCGACTTGCCGGCATCCTGCAGGATGTCGGCTCGCAGCAGCTTGCATTCCCCGGTGAGCGTGTCGATGACGACCTCGCTCACCGCGGCGCCGTAAGCGAAGTAGTAGAAGGGATTGCCCTTCATCGTGTCGCGATCCCAGCTCAGGCCGGGCGTGGCATAGAAGCCGTCCGACCAGAGCTGCACGCGCTCCATGTACGCCTGGGCCACCAGGGCGCAGAAGGCGATGCGCTGGCCGTTGACCTCGACCTCGTCGTTTGCGAAGCGCACGGCGGAAGCCTCGCCGCCGTAGAGCATGGCGGCACAGGCGGCGAGCCGGTCGCGGATGGTGCGCGCCGCGGCCTGCGCGGCCTTGCCGTTGAGATCGGCGCCGGTGGAGGCGGCGGTAGCGGATGTGTTCGCCACCTTCTCGGTGTCGGTGGCGCTGACCCGCACGCTCTCGAAGCCGACACCGAGCTCGTGCGCGACCACCTGGGCGACCTTGGTGTTCAGGCCCTGGCCCATCTCGGTGCCGCCGTGGTTGACCAGGATCGAGCCGTCGTTGTAGACATGGACCAGGGCGCCCGCCTGGTTGAAGTGCCGGACGTTGAACGAGATGCCGAACTTGTGCGGCACCAGCGCGATGCCGCGCTTGAGCACAGGGCTCGAGTCGTTGAAGCGGGAAATCGCGGCGCGGCGGTCGCGATAGTCGCTGCTGGTTTCCAGCTCCTCGACGAGCTCGTGGATGATGTTGTCGGTCACGACCTGCCCGTACGGCGTGACGTTGCGCTCGTCGCGGCCGTAGAAGTTGGCGCGGCGCACGTCGATCGGGTCCCGGCCCAGGCGGCGCGCGATCGAATCGAGGATGTTCTCCATGGCGATCGCACCCTGCGGTCCGCCGAAGCCGCGAAACGCGGTGTTGGACTGGGTGTTGGTGCGCGCGGAATAGCCATGCGCCGCCACCTCCGGCAGCCAGTAGGCATTGTCGACATGGCACAGCGCGCGCGTCATCACCGGCCCCGACAGGTCGGCGGAATGGCCGGCCCGCGAGACCAGGTCGACGTCGAGGCCGAGCAGCCGGCCTTCGTCGTCGTATCCCGCCGCGTAGCGGTACCAGAAGCAGTGGCGCCTGCCGGTAGTCATGAAGTCGTCGTCGCGATCGAGACGGATCTTCACCGGCCGGTCCAGCGCCGCCGCCGCCAGCGCCGCGATGCAGGCGAATATGGCCGACTGCGACTCCTTGCCACCAAAGCCGCCGCCCATGCGCCGGCAGACGACCTGCACGTGATGCGCCTGCCGCCCCAGCGCGCGTGCAACCAGGTGCTGCATCTCGGTCGGATGCTGGGTCGAGCAGTGCACCAGCATGCCGCCGTCCTCGCGCGGCATGGCATAGCTGATCTGGCCTTCGAGGTAGAACTGCTCCTGCCCGCCGACCTCGAACGTGTCCTCGAGCCGGTGAGGCGCGGCGGCGATCGCCGCTGCTGCGCCGCCTGGCAGGCTCTCGCGCACCAGGTGCATCGGCGCCAGGACGTACTGGCCACGCCGGTGCGCATCCTGCTGCGTGAGCACCGGCTCGAGCGCCTCGACAGTCATCACCTCGGCCGCGCCGGCGGCGGCGCGGCGCGCGGCTGCGCGCGAGGTCGCGATGACGGCGAACACCGGCTGCCCGACGTGGCGCAGTTCCTCGCCGACCGTCGCGAAGATCGGATCGTCATGGACGATCGGGCCGCAGTCGTTGACGCCGGGGATGTCTGCCGCCTCGAGCACCGCCACCACCCCGGGCAGGCGCCGGATCGGCTCCGCATCGAGCGCCAGCAGCCGGCCGCGCGCGATCGGCGACAGGCCCAGGGCCGCGTGCAGGGTGCCGGAGATCTCCGGCAGGTCGTCGACGTATTGCGCCTCGCCGGCAACGTGAAGATGGGCGGACTCGTGCGGCCGGCTGATGCCGACGCGCACGCCGCCGGCGGCTGCCTGGGCCTCTGCCGTCTCGTCAAGACGGGCGGACGCATTGCGCCGGTAGTCGGCGAAGGCGTCGTCGGGATGCAGCAGGTGTTCCGGCACCGGCTTGTTCATGACCCGCTCCCGACGATGACCTTGTGCGGCATCACCTCCCAGACGCTTGTCGCGTGCGACCGCATCGGATCCGTGCCGCAGGTCTCGAGCCAGAACTTCAGCAGCAGGTTCTGCGCGACCTGCAGGCGATAGGCGCTGCTCGCGCGCAGGTCGGACAATGGCTGGAAGTCATGCGGCAGCTCGTTCCTGGCGTCGTCGATTGCCGATCGCTCCCAGCGCCTGCCGAGCAGGGCGGCTTCGGCGCGCGCCGCGCGCTTGACCACCGCGGCCATTCCGCCGAAGGCGAGTCGCACCGACTGCACGGTGCCGTTCTCCAGCTGCACGGCGAATGCGGTGCAGACGGCGGAGATATCGGAATCGAAGCGCTTGCTGATCTTGCTGACGCGCAGGTGCCGTGCGCCGGAGAGGCCATTGCCGTCGCCGTCGTTGTCCCCGTCGCCGCCGGCAGCCGGCCACAGCGGCACAAGCAGGCGCTGCAGGAACTCACCGGGCTCGAGGCGGTTCTTCATGTAGTCGACCTGGAACTCGTCGAGACGCAGCCGTCGCACCGAGCGGCCCTTGCGCAGTTCCAGCAGCGTGTCCAGCGCGATCAATACCGGCGCCGCATCGCCGATCGGCGAGCCGTTGGCGACGTTGCCGCCCATCGTGCCGGCATGCCGGATCGGCGGCGAGGCGAATCGCAGCCAGACGTCGGTCAGCCCGTCGAAGTGCGAGGCAAGTGCCGCCCAGGCAGCTTCGAGCGAGGCGCCCGCACCGATGCACAGGTGGCCGTCGCGAGTGTCAATGCGCGCGAGCTCGGCGACCTCGCCGACATAGATCAGGTCGCCGAGGTCGCGAAACTGCTTGTTGACCCACAGCCCGATGTCGGTGCAGCCGGCGAGCAGTCGCGCCTGCGGCTTGCACTCGCGAAGTTCGGCGAGCTCGTCGAGGGTCCGCGGCGCATCGTAGCGAGCGCCTGGCGCAGCGGACGGCGAAGCCGGCGAGACCGACGAGACCGACGAGACCGACGAGACCGGCGCGACGGTCGGAACCGGCGCGTAGCTGAACCCGTGCTCGCTGCCGATAGCCCGGAGCGCCGCTACCACCCGTTGGCGATCGAGGCGGGCCGGGGGCAGGTCGAACATCCGCTGGCCGGCATCGAGGATCGGCCGGTAGCCGGTGCAGCGGCACAGGTTGCCGGACAGGTCGTCGGCCAGCTGCTGTCGTGTCGGCAGGTCGGATCCACCGCCCTCGGCCGGCAACTGGCGCTCGTAGGTGTGCCACAGCGACATCACGAAGCCCGGCGTGCAGAAACCGCACTGCGAGGCATGGCAGTCGACCATGGCCTGCTGCACCGGATGCAGTCCGCCACCGGCGATCGGCTTGAGGTCCTCCACCGTGAAAAGTGCCTTGCCGTGAAGCGTGGGCAGGAAGCGGATGCAGGCGTTGGCCGGCTGCAGCGCCAGCCCGCCGCTGCCGTCGACTTCCCCGATCACGACCGTGCAGGCGCCGCAGTCGCCCTCGTTGCAGCCTTCCTTGGTGCCGACGCAATGCGCGTCCTCGCGCAGCCAGTCCAGGATGCTGCGGGTGATCTCCGCGTTGCCGACCTCGACGATCCTGCCCCGGTGGAAGAAGCGAATCGGTTGCGTATCCATGGTCGGGCGTGAGTCGGATCGAAGCTGGAATCGAAGCAGAAGACGAACCTGAAAAGGTCGGCGGCTTGCCCGGGCCCGGGCGAGAACGTATGCTGTCCCAGTATACCCACCCGCTACGGCCGATGAAGGTTCGACTTATCCATGGCAATTGAAGGCGGCGGCGGTCATCCTCGCCTGGCGTTGCGCGCGGACCTTCTCGATTTCACCGCCGATCCGGCCTGGGGCGACACCGCGCCGGATGCCGTCCGTTTTCGTCCCGATCACTGGCTGCTGGTCGAAGGCGGCCGCATTGCCGGGACGCGACCCGGCGGCGAGGCGCCGGATCCGGGGTGGCAGCAGTTCGACTATCGCGGGCGGCTGCTGATGCCCGGGTTCATCGACACCCATGTCCACAGCCCGCAGCTGGACGTCATCGCCAGCCACGGCACGGAGCTGCTCGACTGGCTCGAGAACTACACCTTCCCCGCGGAGATGCGGTTTGCCGATCCCGGCGAGGCGCGGGCCGGCGCCGAACGATTCGTCGACGCACTGCTGGCGCACGGCACGACCAGCGCGGTCGTCTTTCCGACCGTCCACAAGGTCAGCGCCGACTGCCTCTTCGATGCCGCGCGAACCCGCGGCATGCGCTGCGTCACCGGCAAGGTGCTGATGGACCGGCACGCGCCGGCCGCGCTGCGCGACGACGTCGACCAGGCGGAGCGCGACTGCATCGATCTGATCGACCGCTGGCATGGCCGCGACCGGCTTTCGTTCGCGGTCACCGTGCGCTTCGCCGCCAGCAGTTCCCCGGAGCAACTCGCGATGGCGGGCAGGCTGTGCGCGCAGGTCCCGGGCGTCTTCATGCAGACGCACGTTGCGGAGAATCGCGACGAGGTGGCGCTGGTGCGCGGGCTGTTCCCTCAGGCGCGCAGCTATCTCGATGTCTACGCCCGGGCCGGCCTCCTCGGCCCGCGCAGCGTGCTGGCGCACGGCATCTGGCTCGACGACGAAGACCGGGCGCTGCTGCGGGACCGCGGCGCGCAGGTCGCGCACAGCCCGTCCTCCAACCTGTTTCTCGGCAGCGGCCTGTTCGACTGGCGGGCCGCAAAGGCGGCGGGCGTCGCGGTGTCGATCGCCAGCGACGTCGGCGGCGGCACCAGCCTGTCGATGATCCGCACGATGGCCGACGCCTATCGGGTGCAGGCAATGGCCGGGCAGCGGCTGTCGGCATGGACCGCGCTGCACGCCGCCACCCGCGGCAGCGCGCAAGCCCTCGGGCTCGGGGCCGAAATCGGCTCGCTCGATCCGGGCAGCGTCGCGGACTTGTGCATCTGGGACTGGGCAGCCGGTGCGGTCGCCGAACGACGGATGGCGCTGGCGGCGAGCCTGCACGAGCGGGTCTTCGCCTGGATGATGCTTGCGGACGAGCGCAACCTGGCTGAGGCCTGGGTGGCGGGCGTGCCGCGGTTTCGACGCGAACCCCGATCTTGAAGGGTCGGCAAAGGCATTGATCCGCAAGAACCGCACCTTCCGGCTGGCGCTGGGCAGCGTCGCCATCGGCATCCTGGTTCTCGGGCTGAAATACGCGGCCTACCGGTTGACCGGCAGCGTCGCCCTCTATGCCGACGCGCTCGAGAGCATCGTCAACGTGATCGCGGCGGGCGCAGCGCTGTTCGCCGTGCACGTAAGCGCGAAGCCGGCGGACGAAGGGCATCCCTTCGGCCACGCGAAGGCCGAATATTTCTCCGCGGTCCTCGAGGGGGTGCTGATCGTGATCGCCGCCTTCAGCATCCTGATGGAAGCCTGGCAGGCGCTGTCCCATCCGCGGGTGCTGCAGTCGCCTGCCGTAGGCCTGGCGATCAATGCCGCGGCTACCGCGATCAACGGAGCGTGGGCGGCAGTGCTGCTGCGCTTCGGGCGGCGGTGGCGGTCGGTGGCGTTGGTGGCCGACGGCAGGCACCTGCTGGCCGACGTGTTCACCTCGGTCGGCGTGATCATCGGTCTCCTCGCGGCGCTGCTGACGGGTTGGCAAATCCTCGATCCGCTGGTCGCGGCGCTGGTGGCCTTCAACATCATCCGCATCGGCAGCCAGGTGGTCCGCGAATCGATCGGCGGCTTGATGGATGCGGCGCCGGCGCCCGAGGTGGTCGCCCATATCGAGCAGGTCATCGCCGCTTCGTCGGCCGGCGCATCCGGGATGCATGACCTGCGCACCCGGCACGCCGGGCACACGACCTTCATCGAGTTCCACCTCACCGTGGACGGCCGCATGAGCGTGAGCGATTCGCACCGGATCTGCGACCGGATCGAAGATGCGCTCGAGGCCGCCGTCGACGGCGCACGCGTCACCATCCACGTCGAGCCGGACCCGGTGCAGATCGGCCCAGGCTCCTAGTACGACTTCGGCAGTCCCAGCACCTTCTCGGCGATGAAGCACAGGATCAACTGAGGCGACACCGGCGCAATGCGCGGCAGCATTGCTTCGCGCAGGTAACGCTCGACGTGGTACTCCTTGGCGTAGCCGAAGCCGCCGTGCGTGAGCACAGCAGTCTCGCAGGCGCGAAATCCGGCTTCCGCGCAGAAGAACTTGGCTGCGTTGGCCTCGGCGCCGCACGGCCTGCCCTGGTCGTACAGCCAGGCCGCGCGCTGGTACAGCAGCGTGCCGGCCTCCAGGTCCACCCAGCGTTCGGCAAGTGGATGCTGCACGCCCTGGTTCCTGCCGATCGGCCGGTCGAAGACGATGCGCTCGCCGGCGTATTTCGCCGCCCGCCGCAACGCCGCCTTGCCGAGGCCGGTGGCTTCGGCGGCGAGCAGCGCGCGTTCGGGGTTCATCCCGTTGAGGATGTAGCTGAAGCCGTTGCCTTCCTCGCCGATGCGGTCCTCTACCGGAATCTCGAGGTTGTCGATGAAGAGGGCGTTCGAATCGACCGCCTTGCGGCCATGCTTCTCGATCTCGTGCACCTGGATGCGGCTGCGGTCGAGGTCGGTGTAGAAGAGGCTCAGGCCCTTGCCGGGCGAAGTGACCTGGTCGATGGGCGTGGTTCGCGCGAGCAGCAGCATCTTGTCGGCGACCTGCGCGGTCGAGATCCACACCTTCTGGCCGTTGACCACGTAGCGGTCGCCCTGGCGCACCGCCATCGTCTTCAGCTTGAGCGTGTTCAGCCCGGTGTTCGGCTCGGTCACTGCGAAGCAGGCCTTCGCCTCGCCCTTGATGATCGGCGGCAGCCAGCGGCGCTTCTGTTCGTCGTTGCCGTGGACCACCACCGGCTGCAGGCCGAATACGTTCATGTGCAGCGAGGACGCTCCCGACATGCCTGCGCCGGTGCCGGCGACCGTTTCCATCAACAGTGCGGCCTCACTGATACCGAGCCCGGCGCCGCCGTAGTCAGCGGGCATGGCAATGCCGAGCCAGCCGGCGTCGGCGATCGCGCGATAGAAGTCCTCCGGGAAACCGCCTTCGCGATCCTTGCGCAGCCAGTAGTCGTCGTCGAACGGGCGGCAGATCTCCTCCACCGCCGCGCGGATGGCAAGCTGGTCGTCGCTCAGGTTGAAGTCCATGACGGTCGCTCCTCCTCGGATTGGATTGCCTGCCGCTGGCGGCTGTTCCGTATCGCCATCAGGTTGCGCTTCACCCGGTCCAGCATCGCGGTCAGCTCCCGGCGTTGCCGTGCCGTCAGCCCCGTCAGGATGCGCTCGCTCATCGCGTCGCTCTGCTTGCGCATTTTCAACACCATCCGCGTGCCCTTCGGCGTCAGGTGGATGCGCTTGACGCGCCGGTCGGCCGGGTCGGGCCGGCGCGCGATGAAGCGCGCGGCTTCGAGCCGGTCGACGAGGCCGCCCAATGCTGCCTTGCCGAGTTCCAGCACTTCCGCCAGGTCGCTCTGGATCATGCCGTCTCGACGCGACAGGTGCGCGAGCACCCACCATTGGGAGCGGGTGACTCCGGCCGGCTTCATGAATTCGTCGAATACCGCGCGGCGCAGGCGCGAGACGTCGTGCATCAGGAAACCGAGCCGCTGGTCCCGGTTGCCTTCGTCGATGTGGGTGTCTCTCGTCAAGGTTGCTCGCTTCGGGCGCGCTGCGGACGCGATCGGCAGCAGGCGCAATACCGTATGCTAGCGTACGATTGTGCTACCGTACCTGCTGCGCCGGACAGCCGGCGAGTCCGTGCGAGGAGACGAGATGCACACACCGATCCTGGGGCGGGCCTTGGCCCGGTCCCGCAAGACCTTCCTGGGACTGCTGCTCACCGGATGCGCGGCCGTCGCCGGTGCGCAGGACTA
This sequence comes from uncultured Pseudomonadota bacterium, assembly GCA_963844195.1. Taxonomy (GTDB): domain Bacteria; phylum Pseudomonadota; class Gammaproteobacteria; order Burkholderiales; family Burkholderiaceae_E; genus Lautropia. Next base: position 238,724 of record CAWJNC010000003.1, read on the forward strand.
TCCGTCGCGGCCGATCAAGCTGATCGTGCCGTATGCGGCCGGGCAGGGCACCGACGTCGCGGCGCGCTTCCTCGTCGAGCGGCTGGCACGCGAGATCGGCGGCAACATCGTCGTCGAGAACCGGGCGGGCGCCGGGGGCAACATCGGCACGCAGTTGGCCGCCAAGGCGGCGGCCGACGGCTACACGTTGCTGATGGGAACCAACGGCACGCATGCCGCGGCCGCGCATCTCTATGCCAATCCCGGCTTCGACGCCGAGGCCGACTTCGAGCCGATCGCGCTCACCGGCGTGCTGCCGCTCGCGATCGTGACGCGGCCGGACAACCCGGTCGACGACGTGCGCAAGCTGGTTGCCGCGGCGCGTGCGCGGCCCAACGAGATCAACGTCGCCGTCACCACGACCACCAGCCGCTCCGTATTCGAGCTGTTCAAGCAGAAGGCCGATGCGCCGCTGTTTCCGGTACCGTACAAGGGCAGTGCGCAGGCGATCACCGACCTGATCGGCGGCGAGGTGGCCTACCTGGTCGACACCGTGGCGTCCACCCGTGCCCAGATCACCGGCGGCAACCTCAAGCCGCTCGCCATCTCCTCGCTGGCCGCCAGCGAACTGCTGCCGGGCGTCAAGTCGATCGCCGAACAGGGCGTTCAGGGTTTCGAGATCGTCGGCTGGAATGCGATCTACGCGCCCAAGGGCACGCCGCCGGACGTCGTTCGCAAGCTGGCCGAGGCGACGACCCGGGTGATGCGTCTGCCGGAGACCCGCGACAAGCTGCTGCAGATCGGGCTCGACCCGCGCACCCTTGCCGGCGACGAGCTGGTCAAGTTCCTTCGCGAGGAGCGCGACAAGTGGGGCCAGGTGATCCGTTCGGCCAACCTCAAGGCGGAGTAGGGCCAGGGTGAGTGCGATACCGCTGCAAGGCTTGCGGGTCCTCGACCTCTCCAAGGTGCTGGCGGGGCCGTTGTGCGCCCAGTACCTCGGGGACATGGGCGCCGACGTCATCAAGGTCGAGACGCTGACCGACGGCGACGAGACGCGCGGATGGCCGCCGTTCCGGACCGACGTCGCGGCCGCCGGCGGCGGGGAGGCGGAAGAAACCGGCACCATCTTTCTTGCCGCCAACCGGAACAAGCGCAGCCTGGCAGTCGACCTTCGTTCCCCCGAAGGTCTCGCCATCGTGCACCGGCTCGCCGCCCGGTCCGATGTGGTCATCGAAAGTTTCGGCCCCGGCGTGGCGGCACGCCTGGGCGTGGATGCGGCCAGCCTGCGCGCGCTCGACTCCCGCCTGATCTGCTGCAGCATTTCCGGCTACGGCAGCGTCGGGCCGATGCGCGGCGGCAAGGGCTATGACGTGATCCTGCAGGCTTTCTGCGGCATGCTCAGCATCACCGGCGAGCGCGACGGCCCGCCGGTGCGCAGCCCGTTCTCGCCCGTCGACCAGGCGACCGGCCTGCATGCGCTGATCGGCATACTCGCGGCCCTGCACGAACGCGCCCGCACCGGCGTCGGCGCGACCGTCGAGGCGTCGCTGTTCGATTCCGCCACCGGCTTTCTCGGCTATTTCCTGCAAGGCTTCTGGGAGCGGGGCACCGAGCCGCAGCGGCCGGGTTCCGGCCACGAATCGCTGTGCCCCTACGAAGTCTTCGACACCGCCGACAAGCCCCTGATCCTCGGCGTCGCCAACGATGCGCTGTGGCGTGCCTTCTGCAAGGTCGCTGGCCTGGCGGAAGTGATGAACGACGAGCGCTTTCGCACCAACTCCGTGCGGGTGGCGAACCGTGACGAGACGGTGGCGCTGGTGCGGCGCGCGCTGGCCTTGCGCGGCCGCGACGAATGGATTCGCGCACTCGGCGCGGTCGGCATCCCGTGCTCGCCGCTGCACACGCTGGGCGAGCTTTCCGCGCATCCCCATTCGCGGGCAAGCGGCATGGTGTTCGACTACGACGATCCGCGACGCGGTCCGCTCCGCGGCGTCGCCCAGCCGGTGCGGTTCGACGGCGAGCGGCCGGCATTGCGACGACCGCCGCCGGCGCACGGCGAGCACGGCCGCGAGATCCTGCGCGAGAGCGGCTTCATCGAGGAGGAGATCGATCGGCTGGTTGCCGGCGGCAAGGTGAAGTAACCCTGCGCAACGCCTCCGGCCGCGGACAACTTGTATGATCTGCATGCGCCTCGTCGAGGCGCGGCGCGCCTGATGGCGCGCGTCTTCGGTTGCGTCTCGAGACGCGGGAGTGACGGCAGGTGATGCGGTTGGGACGCAGCGGCGAGGCGGCCGGCCAGGTCGGGCAGGCGGGGCGATGGACCCGCTGGGTGAAGACGCCTGCATGGTTCATCGCCATTCTGGTGCTGCTGCTGATGGGGCCGCTCGCGGTGGTCGCATCCGGCACCGTCGAGATCGGCTCGCGCTGGCGCATGGCCAGCCGCGACAGCACCGGCCAGGCGCCGGACCCGGCAATCGAGCGCGGTGCGGTTGTGCAGGTCTACGGCGCCCGCACGGTCGACTGGCGCGGCGCCTTCGGCATCCATTCCTGGCTCGCCGTCAAGCGTTCCGGCGCGTCGGAATACACGCTCTACCAGGTCCTCGGCTGGCGCGCCTACCGCGGTGGCCGGGCGATCGACGTGCGCGAAGGTGCGGTGCCGGACGGCCGCTGGTTCGGCCAATACCCGCAATTGCTCGCCGAACGCCGGGGCGCCGGCGTCGACGAACTCATCGACCGGATCGAAGCGGCGGTCGCCGACTATCCATGGCCGAATCGCTACCGCGTCTGGCCGGGCCCCAACAGCAACACGTTCATCGCCTACATCGGTCGCAAGGTACCCGAACTGCGGCTCGACCTGCCGTCCACCGCCATCGGCAAGGATTTCCTCGGATCGACAGTCTTCCTAGCCAGCACGCCCAGCGGCACCGGCTGGCAGTTCTCCGCCTACGGGCTGCTCGGCGCGTCGGTCGCGCTGGAGGAGGGGCTGGAGGTCAACCTGCTGGGGCTTTCGGTCGGCATCGACGTCAATGACTTGGCGCTGCGGCTGCCTGGGATCGGGACGATCGGCGTGGCTGGCGTCGGCGGTGTCCGGCGCGCTGTCGACGGGTAGCCGCGGGGCGGTGCCGACTGGCGCCGCGGTGTCGGCGGGGGTTTGGCCCCGGTGCCGCAGGCGGTGTCGGCGGGCAGCGGGGGCGGGGAATGACAGTGGCTCACGGGATGCGCTTGCAAGCGCATCCCGCTCCGGGGCTCGCGGAGCGATGCTCCGCGTCGCCGTCCCGGCGACCGCCCCGGAGCCCGTCGCTGCCTCGTCCAGGTCGGGCTGCATCCACCAGCACGGCTTCGTTCCTCGCCTTTGTTGCGGGCTTGGACGCCTGCCTCAGGACCGGCGGTGCCCGACCTTCCCTTCGTCAGCCGACGGCTCCACCACAAACATTCCCCACCCCCGCCACCCGCCGCCACCGCTCGTGGCAGCCGAGCTGGCGAAGGTTCAAGGCGAAAGCAGCTCGTTGTCGCCGCGACTCCGCGTGGCGGGACCAGGCGCTTGCGCTGCACAGTCGGCGCGCTACACGTCGCCACGGACCGGCCAATAGACGACGCTGATGCGCCCTCGGACCGCCTGAGCCAGCGGACGCGCCCGCCGCCACCGCAGCTCGTCGAGCAACACGATCGGCGCCTTCACGCGGCGATCGTCACTGCAACCACCACACCCCCCAGCCGCTCGGATGATGGCAGCGGTGGCGGCGGGTGTCGGGGGCGCGGACTGTTTGTGGTGGAGCCGTCCGCTGACGAAGGAAGGTCGGGCACCGCCGCCCCTGAGGCAGGCGCTCAGCCCCGCAGCAAGCGGAGGAACGAAGCCGCTCCCGTGGACGCAGCCCGACCTGGACGAGGCAGGGACGGGCTCCGGGGCGCTCGCCGAAGGCGACGCTGCGCATGCGCAGCGAGCCCCGGAGCGGGATTGCGCCTGCAAGCGCAATCCCGTGAGCCACTGTCAGTCCGCGCCCCCGACGCCCGCCGACACCGCCCGCACTCGTCATCCGCCGACATCTTCCACAGCGGTCCACTTGCGTTCACTACGTGAAGACGCGATCGTAGCCTCGATGAACCGCACTCCCCGCGCGCCGTCTTCCACCGGCGAATAGTCGGCATCTACCGGATCTGCCGTCCGCCCCTCGAGCCGCGCCTGGATGTCGGCGACCACCCCGAGGTACACGTTCGCGAACGCCTCCAGGAACGCTTCAGGATGCCCGGCCGGCAGTCGGCAGGCCTGACGGGCGGCGCGGCCGAGCCAGGGGGAGCCGCGGGTCAGGATCCGGCGGGGACCGTCGATCGGGGAATGCACCAGTGTGTTGGGCGCCTCCTGGCGCCAATCGAGCGTGCCGGTGCTGCCGAAGATCCTCAGCCGCAGATCGTTCTCGCAGCCGGCGGCGATCTGCGATGCGATGAGAACGCCGCGGGCACCGCCATCGAAGCGCAGCAGGACGCCGGCGTCGTCGTCGAGCAGACGGCCGGGTATGAAGCTGTGCAGGTCGGCGCAGATGCTGGCGATGCGCAGGCCGGTCACCGTGCAGACCAGGTTCTCCGCATGCGAGCCGATGTCGCCCATGGCGCCGGCAATGCCGCTGCGCGCCGGATCCATTCGCCAGTCCGCCTGCTTGTTGCCCTGGTTCTCGACCTGTGTCGCGAGCCATCCCTGGTGGTAGTCGACGACCACCTTGCGGATCTCGCCGATGGCGCCGTCGCGCACCATCTCGCGCGCCTGGCGCACCATCGGATAGCCGCAGTAGTTGTAGGTGACCGCAAAGACGATCTCCCTCCGGCGCGCGATGTCCACGAGTTCCTCGGCCTGGGCGCTGTCATGCACCAGAGGCTTGTCGCAGACGACATGGATGCCGGCGTCGGCGAAGGCCTTGGCCACCACGTAATGGACATGGTTGGGGGTGACGATGGAGACGAAGTCGATGCGCTCCTCCGCCGGCAGGCCCAGCTCGTGCTCGAGCAGGGCCTGCCATGAAGGATGATTGCGGTCGTCGCGCAGGCCGAGGTCGCGGCCGGACGCGAATGCCTTGTCGGGCTGCGACGAGAGGGCGCCGGCGACGAGGTCGATGCGGCCGTCCAGTGCCATTGCCCTGCGATGAATCGCCCCGACGAAAGCGTCGCGGCCGCCGCCGACCATCGCGCAGCGCAGCCGGCGAAATGCGCCTTCGCTCACTGAGCCTCCTTGCGTCGTTCGGGAGGCGCCTGCGCGGCCGCGGCCGGCCCGGCCATGCCCGGCCCCTCGCCGGCCTTTTCGAATGCCGCATCGAAGGCCCCGGCTGCCGGCGGAAAGTCGAGCCGCCGGCAGAATGCCGCGCTCTCGGTGGCGCCGTGGATGCGGTCCATCCGGCTGTCTTCCCATTCGACGCTGAGCGGGCCGTCATAGTCGACGTCGTTGAGCGCGACAATCACCGACTCGAAGTCGATCATGCCGCGGCCGACGCTGCGGAAGTCCCACCAGCGGCGCGGGTCGCCGAAGGCGGTGTGCCCGCCGAAGACGCCCACGGTGCCGTCGCCGCGATTCCACCAGACGTCCTTCATGTGGGCATTGAAGATCCGCGCGCCGAAGGTGCGGATGAAGCGGATGTAGTCGACGCCCTGGTAGGCGAGATGGCTGGGGTCGAAGTTGAAGCCGAAGCGGCGATGTCCGCCGACCGCGTCGATCGCCCGTGATGCGGACGCGATGTCGAAGGCGATTTCGGTGGGGTGCACTTCCAGCGCGAAGTCGACGTCCTGCGCGTCGAAGATGTCGAGGATCGGCCGCCAGCGTGTGGCGAAGTCGACGAAGCCCCGCTCGATGTAGTCCTGCGAGGTCGGCGGAAAGGCGTAGAGCGCATGCCAGATCGACGAGCCGGTGAACCCGGTGACGGTCCTCACGCCGAAGCGCGCTGCCGCCCGGGCCGTGTCCTGCATCTCGCGGGCGGCACGGCGGCGAACGCCTTCGGGGTCGCCATCGCCCCAGACATGCGCCGGCACGATCGAGCGGTGGCGCTCGTCGACCCGATCGCAGACCGCCTGGCCGGTGAGATGGTTGCCGATGGCAAGGCACTGCAGCCCGTGGTCGGCAAGCAGCTCGCGCTTGCGGGTGACGTAGTCACTGGAGGAAAGCGCCTGCTGCACGTCGAAATGATCGCCCCAGCAGGCGAGCTCCAGGCCGTCGTAGCCCATCGATCGTGCCAGCGGCGCCAGTTCCGCCAGCGCAAGGTCGGCCCACTGGCCGGTGAACAGCGTGACGGGTCTGGCTCCGGCGGATCGAGGGGATTGGGCGGATTTGCTCACGTGCAGCTCCAACGATTAGAACGGCGAGTCCGGGAAGTAGAAGTCCTTCGCGTTCTCCCGCGTGATCAGCACCGACGGAATAATCGTGTTCGGCGGCAGCTTCTCGCCCTTGATGCGCGCCTCGGCCGTCATCTTGATCGCGTCGTAGATGAACTTCGGCGAGTAGGAAACGTTGGCCTTGATCAGCGGGTTGCTGCCGTCCATCAGCGTCTTGACCATGGTTTTGGCCCCGGCGCCGCCGAAGACGATCTTGATGTCGTCGCGCTTGGCCTGCTCGATTGCGCGCAGCACGCCATAGGCCATGTCGTCGTCGGCCGCCCAGACGGCGTCGATCTGCTTGAAGCGGGTCAGGTAGTCCTGCATGACCTTGAAGGCGTCGTCGCGGTTCCAGTTGGCGTGCTTGGCGTCGAGCAATTTGATGTCCGGATGCTTCTTCATGACCGCCATGAAGGCGTCCATCCGTTCGTTGTCGATGGTCGTCGGAATGCCGCGCAGTGCCACGATGTTGCCCTTGCCGCCGAGTTCCTTGGCGAGGTATTCGGCGGGAACCCTGCCGAAGGCGGTGTTGTCGCCGGAGACGTAGGCGTCCTGCGCGCTGGTGTCGGTGAGGCCGCGGTCCACCACGGTCACGTAGACGCCTTTGCCCTTGGCCTGCGCGACCGGCCGGGTCAGGGCGGCGGATTCGAAAGGAAAGATCACCAGCGTGTTGATGCGGTTGGCCGTCAGCAGGTCCTGCAGCTGGTTCGCCTGCTCGGGCGCGCCGCTCGCCGTCCTGACGGTGATCTTCAGGCCGGGGTGGGTCTTCTCGAGATCCTTCTTGGCCTCGTTCGCCCAGAACACGATGCCGGCGGTGAAGCTGTGGGTCGCGGCCGGAATGGCGACGCCGAGGTTGACCTTGTCGGCCTGCGCCTGCGCGCCGGTGGCGAGGCCGAAGCCGGCTGCGGCCGCGAGGCCGAGGGCGAGCAGTCGGGAGCGGATCATCATGGGTTGTCTCCGTGCGGTTTCGATGAAAGGGCAGCGGCCCGGTCGGCTGCTGCGGGAATGAAACGGATTGCTCGATGCGCCATCTTCACGGCCGTCTCCGCTGCATGAACGCGACAACGATGATCACGAAGCCCTGGACGGCGGCGTTCAGGTAGACGCTGATGATGCTGGTGAGATTGAGGATGTTGCTGATCACCGACAGCAGCACCGCGCCGATGACCGTGCCGGCGACGCTGCCCGCGCCGCCGCGCAGGGCGGTGCCGCCGACGATGACCGCGGCGATGGCCTCCAGCTCCCACAGCAGGCCGGTGGTGGGCGATGCCGATCCGAGCCGCGGCACGTAGAGCAGGGTGGCGATGCCGACGCAGATCCCGAGCAGCACGTAGGTGAGCACCTTGATGCGGTCGACGTTCACTGCAGCGTACCGCGCCACCTGCTCGCTCGATCCGATCGCCTGGACGTAGCGGCCGAACGCGGTCCGGTTGAGGATCAGGCCGCCGGCAATCGCCACCAGGATGAAGATCAAGACCGGCACCGGCACGCCGAGCAGGCTGCCATAGTAGACGGGGCTGTAGGCATCGGCGAGGCTGTTGTCGAGGGTGATGGCGCCGCCGTCGGCAAGGTAGGTGAGGTAGGCGCGGAAGATCCCGAGGGTGCCGAGGGTGACGATGAACGGTTCGATTCGGCCGCGGGTGATGAGCAGCCCGTGCGCCAGTCCGAACGCTGCGCCGAGCAGCAGCGCGCACACCATTCCGGCGGCGACGACGGTGAATGGCGACCAGCCGCTCGCCCCGATCGCGTTCATCAGCAGGATCACGCAGCCGGCGATCAGCGCCGCCATGGAGCCGACCGACAAATCGATGCCGCCGGAGATGATCACGAAGCACATGCCGACCGCGATGATGCCGATGAAGGCGGTCCGGGTCAGCACGTTCATCGCGTTGTCGACGGTGGCGAAGTCGCTGTTGAGCAGCGTGCCCGCGATGCACAGCAGGACGAGGCCGGCCACGGGGCCGAATCCGTGCAGGCGCTGCCACGATCGTCCCGCCCAGCCGTCGCCGGCGCCGGTGGCGCGTGGCGCGAATTTGCCGGCGGCACCGGCGTTCGCCGCATCGTTGCTCGCCGCTTCAGTGTGTGCCGGTTGCATGAGCGATCAACTCCTCTTCCGTCAGTCGTTGCGCCGGCAGGATCACCTGCAATCGGCCGCCGCGCATGACCGCGACCCGATGGCACAGGCCGATCAGCTCCATCAGTTCCGACGAGATCACCGCCACGGCACAGCCGTCGGCCGCAAGCTTGTGGATCAGGAAGTAGATGTCGCGCTTGGCGCCGATGTCGACACCGCGGGTCGGCTCGTCGAGCACGACGACGCGCGGCCCGGGATGAAGCACCTTGGCCAGCGCGAGCTTCTGCTGGTTGCCGCCGGACAGCGAAGACGCCCGCAGCGAAAGCGAGCCGGTGCGGATTCCGAACGCGTCGACGGCCTCCTTCAGCGCGACCCGCTCCCCTGCGCGTCGCAGCCAGGGCCGTGCATAGCGGGCCAGGTCCATCAGTGTCAGGTTCTCGGTCATGCCGAAGCCCAGGTGCAGGCCCTTGCCCTTGCGGTCTTCGCTGAGGTAGGTGAGGCCGAGGTCCGCCGCCTCGCGCGGGCTGCGGATCTTCACCGGCCGGCCCGCGAGCTCGATGCGCCGCGCATGCGCCGGCCGAAGTGCCAGCAGCCCTTCGAACAGTTCCGTACGGCCGGCGCCGACGAGGCCGGCGAAGCCGAGGATCTCCCCGGGCCGGATCTCGAAGCTGACGCCGCTGGCGAAGCCGGGCACGTCGAGATCCTCGACCTTCAGCAGCGGCGCCTGCGCGCCGGTCGGCGGCGACTTCGGCGGGAACAGGTCGGAGAGTTCGCGGCCCACCATCAGGTTCGCCATCTGCTGGCGCGACAGGGTGGCGGTCGGCGCCTGCGCGACGAAGCGACCGTCGCGCATCACGACCACCTCGTCGGTGATGCGCTCCACCTCGTCGAGCTTGTGCGAGATATAGATGATGGTGACGCCGTCCTGCTTGAGCTGGGCCATCAGCTGGAAAAGCCGCTCGGTCTCGCTGCTGGTCAGCGTGGCGGTGGGCTCGTCCATGATCAGCAGGCGCGCCTTGCGGGCGAGCGCCTTGGCGATCTCGACCAGCTGCTTCTCGGCGACGATCAGCCTCCGCACCTTGGTATCGGGGTCGATCTGCAGGCCGACCTGCTGCAGGACGGCGGCCGCACCGGCGCGCATCGCCTCGTCGTCGAGAAACCAGCCGCGCTTCTTCTCGTGACCGAGGAAGATGTTCTGCGCGATGCTGAGGTCCTCGGCGAGGTTGAACTCCTGGTGGATCAGGACGATGCCTTCGGCCTCCGCCGCGCGCGATCCGCTGAACCGGACCGCCCGTCCATCGATGCGCACCTCGCCGCTCCCGATCGCCTCGTAGCCGGAGGCGATCTTCATCAGCGTCGACTTGCCGGCGCCGTTCTCGCCGAGCAGGCCGTAGATGCGGCCGGGCGCAAGGTTGAAGGTCACGCCGTGCAGCACCTCCACCGGCCCGAACGACTTCACGATGTCCTGGAACGACAGCGCGATCGTCACGACGCCGCCTCGCGCAGCTTCAGGCTTTCCTGCATGGCGAGCACGCCCGCGCCGATCATCACGCCGAGCCCGCGGCTGAGGCGCAGGGTGCCTGCGCGCCGGCCACCGGTCGGGATCAACTGACCGGTTGCTTCCAGGAGACCCTGCTCGAGAAGCCCTGCCACGGCAGCGTTGGCGCGTGTCTTCGAGACATTGGTACCCGTCGCCAGCGCCTCGCGCGAAATGCCGCTCGACCAGAAGATGCGGTCGAGCAAGGTCATTTCACCCGTGGACAATGCGCTCCAGCGATCCATGCGTCTCCTCGCGGCACCGGTAGGTACCGACGACCTGTGGACGATGGTAGAGGGCCGAATTCGACCCGACAAGACCTAAGTTCGGCCCAAACCGGGTCGAATGGGCGCGCGGCGTGCTGTGCCGGGAGCGGCCTGCAGATGAGTCGGGCCCCGAAGCAGGAGGTTCTTCGCTTCGGACTCTTCTGCGGCCGTCAGCGCCTGCAGCCATTCGACGCGTCCGGCAGTCAGGGTGCCGACCGGTACGCCGTCGAGGAACAGGATCCGCGAGCCGGTGATCCGGGGTACCTTCACCCCCGGCAGCAAGCTGCCGACGAGGTTGCACGGGTCGGTCGCGGCGACGCAGGTCCATTGCTGCGCGCCGGCGCGGCGGCGCACCTGGCGCAGCGCTGCGATCGCCTCCGGCAGCGCGAACTGCTCGCCGGAGAGGCCGGCGATGAACCGGCCGCCGCGGATCTCGCCACGCGCCTCGAGTCGCTGGAAGACGCGGACCAGCTCGCGCCACGGCGGCAGCCAGGGCGCCTCCCGATCGAGAAGCCGCCATGAGACCACGCCATAGCGCCTCAGGAGGATGCGGGCCGCATGCTCCACGGCTGCAGCCCTGGCCGCCGAATCCTCGGCAGTCGGCGCCGCGCTGGCGGCGGAGGCAGTCGCAGGCGGTGCTGCCGGTGGTGCCTGCGGATCAGCCGCGAACGGACCGGCGCGCTTCACCAGTGCCCAGCGGCCCGCGTCCTGTATACCCGAGATCGGCATGCCGCGGCGGCGCCGAGCGGTGGGCAGCGAACGGCGCGAAGCCGGCACCAGCAGCGAGCGCACGCCTGCAAAGCTGTCGCAATGCACCCGCCCCTGCGAGACGAGCTCGCCCAGCGCATCCTCGAGTTCGGTGCGCAACAGGTGCGTGCCGTCGGCGAGTTCGTCGAAGAAGGACGCGCCGTGGTCGGCGAGGAAGGCGAGCACGCGGCGGCCGCGCGCGCTGACGTCGCCCTGCTGGGGATCCACTGCCGGTGCCAGGCGGACCCAGCCGGCCAGGTTGCGGCGCGGCAGCAGCAGCAGCGGCGCCGCCTTGAGCGAGGTGCCGGCGGCGGAGGCTGTGCCGTCGCCCGCGCCCGCCGGGGGGCGCAGCCGGGTCCAGATGGTGCGGCCCGCGGTGCACAGGTCATCGAGCCACGACATCGAATAGTCGGTAAGGCGCGACGGCAGCAGCTCGGCCTCCCATGCGGCCGCAGGCGCTTCATAGCCTTCCAGCTGGGCAAGCACTGCGGCCAGTGCGTCAGGCCCGCTCATCCGGGAGTCGCGGCCGAGGTGCTGCCAGTCGAAGAGAAAGCGCATGAAGTCGCGCGCCGCCACCGGCTCGATCTCGCGGCGCAGTCGTCGCAGCGTGTAGCGGTGGATTCGCGCCAGCAGGTGGCGTTCGCACCATTCCTCGTCAGCGCCGGGCTCGCCTGCCGGCGGCGTGAAGCTCCCGCTCAGGACGAACCCTTCCTGTTGCAGGGCCAGCAGTGCCAGGTCGACGTCGCGGCGCGCGAGTCCCAGCGGAGCCGCCAGGCGTGCGGCCGTGACCGGCCCCAGCGCCGACAGCCGGGCGCGCGCCAGCTCGCGGATCGCCGCCTCCCGGGTCCATTGCTCGACCGCGTATTCCGGGGGCACCGCCACCGCGGTTTCGGCGACTGCAGTCGGATACACCGCTTGCAGTTGCGGCAGGCGCTCGGTGGTGACCCACAGGCGCAGCATCCGCTGCCTGGAACGGGCGCCGGCGGGACCGGCGGCGCCGTCGTCGTCGTTCACAGCCAGGCAGGTGGCGCGCCCTTCGCGAGCGAGCTCCTGCAGCCACTGGAGCCATGCCGGCGTTCGCGGCTGGTCCTGGTCGGCATGCCCAGCCTCGGCCCGCGGGTCCGCTGGCGGTTCCGGCTTAGCCTCCGCCTCAGCCTCCGCCCTTGCCTCCGCTTGTGTCTCCGCTTGTGTCTCCGCTTTTGCCTCCGCCTCGGTCATCGCCCCCATGCTGCCCAGCGCCTCGTGCATCTCGTCGGCGTTGCGTGGCTGGGGCCAGGCCTCGATGGCTACCGCGTCGATGGCATCGACGTCGAGCCGACCCAGGTCGTCGCCGCTCTGCGGCTCCATGTAGCGGCGGTTCTGCACCGCTTGCGTTCGCCGTTCCTCGAGCGGTGCGTCGTCGAGGAACGCATAGGGGCGGGCGTTGATGGCTTCGGCTGCGAGCGGCGACGGAGCGGTCAGGTCGCAGGCGCACACTGCGATGCGCCCGCTTTCCAGGCCCTGCAGCAGCTGCAGCCAGCCCGATGCATCCATCGCCTCGTGGAGGCAGTCATCGAGCGTCTGTGCCACCAGCGGATGCGGCGGTATCTCGCGGTCGCCGGAAATGTTCTCGGCGCAGGCCACCTGGTCCGGGAAGATGCTGGCGAGCAGGTCCTCGGCGCGCATCCGCTGCAGCTGCGGCGCCACCTTGCGGCCGCCGCGAAAGCGCGGCAACGCCAGCGCGGTAGTGGCGTTCCAGCGCCAGCGCGCGGCGAACAGCGGGGCGTCGAGCAGCGCCTGCACCAGCACGTCGAGCGCCGACGACGAATGCAGGTATTGCGCGACCTCCGCCAGTACGAAGCTGTGGCCGGTGGACAGCGACAGCACGATCGCGTCCTCGGTCGCCGCGGCCTGCAGCTCGACGTTGAACTTGCGGCAGAACCTCTTGCGCAAAGCGAGGCCCCAGGCGCGGTTGATGCGGCTGCCGAACGGCGTATGGATCACCAGCTGCGTGCCGCCGGATTCGTCGAAGAAGCGCTCGAACACGATGCGCTCCTGCGTCGGCAGCGTTCCGAAGGCGGCAGCTGCGCGGCCGAGGTAGTCGACCAGCTGCGCCACGGCCGCGGGCGCGAGCCCGAGCGTCTCGGCGAGCCAGGCCGACGCAGCAGGTGCTCCGCCCTTTTCCAGCTTGTGCAGGACCTCCTCGCGCAGGCGTGCGACGCCCTGCGACAGCTCGTCGCTGCGGCCCGGCGCTTCGCCGAGCCAGAACGGGATGCTGGGTGCCGCACCGTGCGCATCTTCGACCCGCACGCGGCCAGGTTCCACGCGGATGATGCGGTAGCTGGCATTGCCCAGCTGGAAGACGTCGCCGGCAAGGCTCTCGACGGCGAAGTCCTCATTGACCGTACCCACGGTCTGCGCCTGCGGCTCGAGGACCACCGTGTAGTCGGCAGTGTCCGGAATCGTGCCGCCGGAGGTGAGGGCGGTAAGGCGTGCGCCCTTGCGAGGACGAAGCCGGCGATTGACCGCGTCCCGGTGCAGAAGGCCTGCGCGCGTGCCGTGCCGGCTGGCGAACCCGTCTGAGAGCATCCGCACGATCGAGTCGAACGACTCGCGCGACAATTTCGCATAAGGCCAGGCTCGGCGTGCCAACGTGAAGAGTTCGTCCTCGCCGCATTCGCGGCAGGCTACCTCGGCGATGATCTGCTGGGCGAGCACGTCGAGCGGCGCCGCCCTGATGCGCAGCGCATCGAGCTCGCCGCGGCGCACGCAGTCGAGGAGCGCCGCGCATTCCACCAGCTCGTCGCGGGTCTGGGCGAACAGCCGTGCCTTCGGGGTGCCGCCGACCGCATGTCCGGAACGGCCGGCCCGTTGCAGGAACGCGGCGATCGATCGCGGCGAGCCGAGCTGGCAGACCAGGTCGACGTCGCCGATGTCGAGCCCCAGCTCCAGCGAAGCCGTGGCCACCAGCACCCTCAGCTCGCCGCGCTTCAGCCTCTGCTCCGCGGCCAGTCGCGCCTCGCGTGCAAGGCTGCCGTGGTGGGCGGCGACTGCCTCGTGGCCCAGAAGCTCCGCGAGATGGCGCGCCGCGCGCTCGGCCATGCGGCGAGTGTTGACGAAGACGAGGGTCGTGCGATGGGCGACGACCAGCTCGGCGACCTGCTGGTAGACCTGCTCCCACTGGTCGTTGGACATCACCGCCGACAGGGGCGACGGCGGCACCACCAGCGCCAGGTCGCGCTCCCGCGTATAGCCGATATCGACAATCTCGCAACGGGCCCGGCCAGCCGCCGCGGCACCATCCGGCACGCCCGCATCCAGCAGTTGCGCATCCGGCGTGCCCCCGTCCACCGCTGCCGCGCCGACCAGGAAGCGGGCGATTTCGTCGATCGGCTTCTGGGTGGCCGACAGCCCGATGCGCAGGAGCCGCTCGCCTTGCGCGGGCGCCGCCAGGGCCTCGAGTCGCTCGAGCGACAGCGACAGGTGGCTGCCGCGCTTGCTCGCAGCGACAGCATGGATCTCGTCGACGATGACGGTGCGCACCGTCGTGAGCATCTCCCGTCCCGACTGCGAGCCGAGTAGCACGTAGAGCGACTCAGGCGTAGTGACCAGGATGTGCGGCGGGTTGCGGCGCGAAAGCGCGCGCTCGCGCTGCGGCGTATCGCCGGTGCGCACCGCCGTGCGGATGTTCACGTCAGGCAGCCCGAGGCTCGCCAGTTCCTCGCGGATACCGGCGAGCGGCGCTTCCAGGTTCAGCCGGATGTCGTTCGACAGCGCCTTGAGCGGCGAGATGTAGACGACCACGGTCTCGTCGGGCAGCCCCTGCGACTGCAGACCTTGCCGCACCAGCGCGTCGATGGCGGCCATGAACGCGGTCAGCGTCTTGCCCGAGCCGGTCGGCGCGGCCACCAGCGCGTTGCGGCCCGCGGCGATGGCCGGCCATGCCGCAACCTGCGCGGCGGTCGGGCCGTCGGGAAACGCGCGGCTGAACCAACCGGCGACTGCCGGGTGAAAGGCGCTCAGGGTCATGGGTGATGAAGCAAGGGTGTGGCGTGGACCGACCCGCGCCAGACCTCCACTCTAAACCAGCGCGTACAGGCCGGGAAAAGCAAACCAGGCGACGGAGGGGGAATGGTGAAGAAACTTGCGATTGAGAACGGTTCTCATTAATATGGGCGCCTTGGGTGCGAAACCAGTCGCGCGCCCTTTGGAAGGAGCCCCATGAATCAAAGCCACCAAGGCTTGCGCCAGCGCTGGGACCGGATCGGCATCGGCATCCGCTGCGCCTACAACCCGTGGCTGCCGTCGATGATCCTGCTCTACCTGCAAGCGGGACACCGGCTGGTCTCCGCAGGCGTCATGGACGACGTCGCGGTCCAGCGCCGCATGCTGGCGCTGCTCATGCGTGCCGCGAACGACGAAGCATTGCCCTTGCCCTGGCGAATGGCCTGTCTCGATCACACCAGACGTCCCCGTGCACGTCTCGCGAGGCGGCTCGCGGGCAGTGACCCGGCCGAGGTGGCCCGCATGGCTCGCGACGCGGATGACTCGTACGCGCAATTGGAGGCGTCCCTGTCGACCAGGGGTCAAGTATCTTCCGGGCCCGGTCCGCAACGAGGTCGATCTTCCAGGTCGAGCCAGCCACCGAACTGACGCCGTAAAGATCCTTGCCGCCCCTGGCGTAGGCAAGGCCGGTAAACCCGACGTCCTTGTCGTTGTCGGCATCGAGAGCAAGCCGATGCTGACGAGCCACCAGGCACTCCGGGTCAGGTCTTTCCACACCAGGCGTACAGGGCGTCGTACATGACCATGCCATGCTTGAGCATCTCGTGGTCATCCGTGAAGTTTCTGGAAAGTCCTATCGAGAGCGCATAGAGTCCGGCAGATTGAGGCGCCAGATCCAGCCTGGAGGTATCGGCGCCGCGAACGATGACGGCAAGATGCTGCAGTGCCGGTTCGCGCAAGTTGTACTTCGCCAGAAAAGCGTCGAAACTGCAAAGGTCCCCACGGTGGGTGAGCTCTACACCTGGGATGTCGTAGGGAATCGCGCCAGTCGTCTCAGACGTCTCCAGCACCTGGCTGTTCGGTACGTACAGGAATGTCGGCTCCTTGTCGATGAAGCGGGCAATCAGCCAGGGGCAGGCAATGCGGTCGATCTTCGGACGCTCGCGAGTTATCCATTTCATGATGAACTCCTGGACATGAGCCGCATCGAATCGCACTGCGACGTCGGCCCGATCGATGATGTTGAAGATGCCGTTGAACGGTTCCCGTCACGCTGAGGTTTTGCCGGACATCGCACCGCCGGCCTGCTTCCATGCCTCGATGCCACCTTCCAGGTAGGCTGCAGCAAAGCCACGCTCGGCAAGCCTGCTGGCGCAGCGTTGACTGACTTCGTGCCCATGAACGCAATAGACGACAACCGGGCGTACGCTGTCTAACTCGGCCGCCCACTCGTCAACCCGCTCGGGCTCGCGCCAAGCGGCACCTGCCAAGAGATCAATCGAATCTTGAAACGCCGCTTTGCGCCGCACGTCCAGCACCTTCGGGGGCATGGAGGACGCGAGAGCTGCCTTCAGCTCTTGAACGTTGATGCTCTTCATGGACTTCGTCCTCAATGGAAGTGGTTCCAGACCAGCCCCAGAAGGCCGCACCCGGCGATGACCGGAATGACCCCGACCTTGAGGCGAAAGAGCGCGATGCATGCAACCACACCGATAGCCGCTGAGGCCCATTCGAACGAACCGCCCAATCCATGCGGCCAGAGGACGTGGTACGCGAAGAAGACTGCGAGGTTGACGATGACGCCGACCACCGCGGCGGTGATGGCGGTCAGCGGCGCCGTGAACTTGAGGTTCCCGTGGGTGGATTCGATGAACGGGGCGCCGAGCAGAATGAAGAAGAACGAGGGCAGGAAGGTGAAGAACGTGACTACCGCCGCTGCCACCGCGCCGGAAAGGAAGAGGGATTCCGGTCCCAATATGGCTCGTGACCAGCCGCCCACAAAGCCGACAAACGAGACGACCATGATGAGAGGCCCGGGTGTTGTCTCGCCGAGTGCGAGCCCGTCGATCATCTGCACCGGCGTCAGCCACTGGTAGCTCTCGACTGCGCCTTGATAGACGTATGGAAGCACCGCGTAGGCGCCGCCGAAAGTCAGCAGCGCCGCCTTGGTGAAAAACCATGCCATCTGCGTCAGCACCGCATCCCACCCGTACGCCGCAGTCAGCCCCCCGAAGGCAACGAGCCACATCCCGACACAGATGGCCAGGACCCGGGCGACCTTTTTCCACGAGAACGTTGCATGCGCCGGCGCCGGGGTGTCGTCATCGATCCAGGCGGGCCCGAAGGAGACGCCCGCCGTGCCATGTCCCCCTCCGACTGCGAATACATCGGGTGCAAGGCGACCCCCGATGAAGCCTGCGATGCCGGCTCCCAGAACGATGAGCGGAAACGGCACGTCGAGTGCGAAGATGGCGACGAACGCTGCTACGGCGATGCCCCAGAGCCACGCGTTCTTGAGGGCACGGGAGCCGATGCGCCATGCCGCGAACACGACGATCGCAGTGACGGCAGGCTTGATGCCGTAGAGCATGCCTGCAATGGCGGGCATGTCGCCATAGGCCATGTACACCCAGGAGAGCCCGATCAGGATGAAGAGCGAAGGCAGCACGAACAGCCCGCCCGCCACGATTCCACCCCACGTTCGATGCATGAGCCAGCCGATGTACGTAGCCAGCTGCTGCGCTTCCGGGCCCGGCAGCAGCATGCAGTAGTTCAGCGCGTGCAGGAACCGCTTCTCCGAAATCCAGCGGCGCCGCTCCACCAGTTCCTGGTGCATGATCGAGATCTGCCCGGCCGGGCCGCCGAAGCTGATGAAGCCGAGCTTCAGCCAGAAGAGGAGCGCCTGCGCGAATGGCAGAGCCGTCGGACGCTCGAGGTTCCCGCTCATGGACTTGCCTTCATTCCAGCGTAGAGTGAGTCGAACAGGGGCAGCGAAGCCGCGAGCAGCGCGTCATCATCTCCATGCTGCGACTGGAGCCCGCGTACGACGGCTTCGATACCCGCCGCTTCGTCGACCGGGATGCCTCCGACGTCGATGTAGTGCACGAGGTCCCCGATGGCCTTGAGCACCTTGTCTTCGGCAAGCCCGAAAGTCTCGGCGACCACCTCGAACGTCACCTTGCCGTCGATGTGCGAGAAGGTAGCGCCGTCGAAGTCGAAGCCGACTGCGTTCCTCGGGCTCTTGGCAGGAGTTTCAACCCAGATGAACCGGGCCGCCGAATCAACGAAGCGGATAACCAGCCAGGCTGTGGCCAGCCGATCCACCCAGGGACGCTTGCGTGTCACCCAGGCCTTCCCCTGGAACTTCTCGACTGCTTGCTTCTTGATGCGCTCAGGCCGCGCGACAGGCTCTCCGGGAGAAAGGTGCCGTTCGACTTCGAGGCGCAATGCTTCCAGGGCCTTGGAAGCTCGTTCACCGGCACCGTCCGCAAAGAAATCACAGGCCTTGATGCTGCGAAGCTGTTGTTCGAGGCTGCGCAGCGTCTTGTGCAACTCCGCTTCCGTCGCCGTCCGGATGGTCTTGCGTGCTTCCTTCAGCGACTGAAGCACATCCTCGTAGAGCTCGGAGCGGTTGAACAGGCTCCTGAAAGCGCGCTCCTGGTCCTCGTTCCGAGCCTTCATGACCAGCATGTGCGCCTCTGCACCGCCCTCTCGGATCGCTTTCTCGATATTCCAGAGGTCCGCGGCAGTAGCCGCCATGGCCGGCAGCAGGTAGACACCATCCCGCAGGGTACCGGCGCCGGTTGCCTTCAACGCTCGCCAAACCCGTACCCGCAGCGCGCTCGGCGACGTTGGGAGCGTGGCGGTGAGGAGGAGCCATTCGTTCTCCATGTAGCAAGCATCGCATAACGCGATAAGTATTACAATAGATTTCTGCCTATCGCCTTTGACAGACCTTTGACAGACCACCGGACTTTAGCCGGACGATTGCCCATGGCGAGGGGAGGGCCGCGCAGCCTTGCCTACCATTCGGATCATGTCAGTTCCAGTTCACGCCGCCGCTCCTGCCCTGGCAGCCGCGCTTCTATTCGGTGGGAGTACCCCGCTCGCGAAGCTCCTGACGGGCGAGATTCCGCCGCTCCTTCTGGCCGGCTTGCTCTACCTGGGCAGTGGCATCGGCTTGGGCGCGCTGCTGCTGGCACGGACGCTAGCCGCCCCGAGGCAGCGCCAGCATGCCGCCTCCCTGAGAATTCCTCGTGCCGATCTTCCCTGGCTGCTTGGGGCCATCGCTGCCGGCGGAATGCTGGGTCCGGCGCTGCTCATGCTCGGACTGGCAACGACCGATGCGGCCTCCGCGTCCCTGCTCCTGAACGTCGAAGGCGTCCTCACGGCCGTTATTGCGTGGGTCGTGTTCAAGGAGAACGTCGACCGGCAGATCGTGCTCGGAATGGTCGCGATCGTCTTGGGCGGCGTGCTGCTCGCCTGGGAGCCTGGAGGAGCGACCCTTTCACCGGGAGCCTTGCTCATCGTCGGCGCCGGTCTGTGCTGGGCCACAGACAACAACCTGACCCGGAAAGTCTCGACCAACGATGCGATGCTTGTCGCTTGCCTAAAGGGCCTGATTGCAGGTGCCTGCAATACTGCTATGGCGCTTCTCGGTGGCGCAGTTATTCCAGAAATTCCTGCCATGAGTTTCGGCCTCTTGGTGGGCTTCCTCGGATACGGTCTCAGCTTGACGCTCTTTGTAGTGGCCTTGAGGACCCTCGGGACCGCCAGAACGGGAGCCTATTTCTCCGTAGCGCCGCTTTTCGGGGTCGTCATCTCCTTCGTGCTGTGGCCGGAGCCACCCGCGATTCTCTTCTGGGCAGCCGCAGCGCTCATGGGCTTGGGCATATGGCTGCACCTTGGAGAGCGGCACGAGCATGTTCACACGCACGAGCCGGTCGAGCACAGCCATTCTCATCGCCATGATGAGCATCACCAGCATGAGCATACTTTCCCCTGGGGGGGCGCCGAGCCGCATGTGCATTCGCATCGGCACGAGGTACTGACTCATGAGCATCCCCACTACCCGGACATCCACCATCGCCATCCGCATCCACACTGAGCACTACGGCCGGTGCTGGTTGTCTGCCATGACCTGCACAGCTACTTTGGCACCTCGCCCCGCACGCACCACACCCGGCCCAGCAGAGTGAATGCGCCGTCGTCGCGGCCGTCAAGGAGGCGCTTGCGCAGGCGCGTCTCCAGCTCGCGGCGGCGTGGCTCACTCAGGGATACGACATACGCGCCACCCGGGCCGGCCCCGGTCAGGAAGGGCTCCCAGTAGTCACTGAATGACGCGAAGGTTTGGTTGATCGACAGCGGTTGCTCCTGAACGTTGGCGAAGTTTGCCTTGCGCCACAGCTGACCCAGCTGACCTTCGCGCGAGAGCTTCATGTGACGCTCGTCCTTCGGCGCCGCTGCCGGGTCCAGCGCCACCACCTCATCCCAGAAGATGCGGAGCATCTGCATCCCGTCGTCGTAGTCCCACACGCAAGCGCTGACCACCCCCTGCGGACGCGTCACCCGCTGCATCTCACTGAGCGCCTTCACGTGGTCCGGGATGAAGTTCATCACGAGCAACGCCATCGCATGGTCGAACGATGCGTCCGGAAAGCGCAGGGCCTGCGCATCGCCCACCTCAAAGCGGACCCTGTCGGCGTTCCCCTGCTTGGCTGCGAACTGTATGAATCCCTTCGAGGGATCGATCCCGATGATGTCGGATCCTGGTCGGGAGGCTGCCAAGGCTGACGCAAGCGATCCGGTACCCGTGCCGACGTCTAGCACCTTGTCGCTGTCGCGCACGCCTGCGAACTCGATGAGCATCGGCGCTAGCAGGCGGCTCCAGCGGCCCATGAACCTCTCGTAGTTGCTGCTGGCCGAGAACATCTTCGCCTCGAGCTCGGTCAGGTCCTGCGCGAGCCCAGGGGGCGTCACCGCGGCGGCGAGCGCTGCCACCGAGCAAAGCAGCATGCTGCGCAAGTTGTTCCTCATCTTTTCTCCTTCGGCTGCACGGTACACATGAGTTTCGGACCTTAACCAAAGGCAGACGAGGAGTCATGAGGAAAACATGAGCGAATAGTGGGGCTGCTGGTATGCTCGATCTGCTCGGTGACCCGCGAGACTGGAATGGCTGAACAGGCGTTGACGTTGGGACCTTTTCGCCTCGATCCACGCTCCGGACTGAAGCGGGGCGAGCGGTCGGTACGGCTGACGCCGAAGGCGCTAGCGGTTCTTTGCCTTCTGGCGGCTGAGCGCGATCGCGTCGTCTCGAAGGAGGAGATCTTTCGGGTTGTGTGGCGAGGCGCTGTGGTCGGGGATACGGCGCTGGCAACCTGCATCCGCGAGATTCGCAGCGCGCTGCACGACAACGCGCGCAAGCCGCGCTACATCGAAACGCTTCATCGCCGAGGCTACCGGCTGCTCCCGACACCTGGCGGGCCGGGTGGGCACGCCTTGGAACTACCAGGATCCACGGGGCCGGATGCCGAGGTGCTGGTCGGCAGAAGTCGAGAACTTGCTGCATTGGACAGTGCCTTGGCTTGCGCGCGTGCCGGAACGCGTCAGGTCGTTTTCGTGGCGGGTGAAGCCGGCATAGGGAAGACGTCATTGGTTCGCGCGTTCATGTCTCGGGCGGGAGACGCCGAGGCCGTACAGTTGGCGTGGGGACAATCGGCGGAGCACTATGGTCCGAGTGAGCCGTATCTTCCGATACTGGACGCCGTTACCCGAGCGTGCCGTGCAGGGAATGTGGCGCTGTTGAAAGCGTTCGAGGCACATGCGCCGCTTTGGCTCGCGCAGATGCCCTCTCTTCTGTCCAGGGAGCGGCTGCGATCCGTGCAGCGCCGATCTGCAGGGGCTACCCCGGAGCGCATGCAGCGAGAGCTTACCGATGCACTGGAAATGGCTGCAGGTTGCGTGCCGCTCGTGGTGTGGCTGGAGGATCTGCACTGGGCCGATGCGCCAACCATAGAGTGGCTTGCATCCTTCGCCCGGCGTCCGGACCGCGCACGTGTGCTGGTATTGACAACGTACCGCCTCTCGGAGGCACGTTCCGAAGGCCACCCCCTGTACGCGCTGCGCGACGAGCTCCTCCGGCACGGGCGGGTGCGGACGATCTCCCTCGGGTCGCTCGACCGGGAAGCCGTCGAGGCCTACGTTGCTGCGCGATTTCAGCCGCTTCCCCGTGCTGCACGTGCGTTGGCGCGCATAGCTGGCCGTGTGTTCGAGCGCAGCAGCGGGAGCCCCCTGTTCATGGTTGGAATGTTGAGCGAGCTCGTAAGCCGCAGCCTGCTCCTGCGCGTCGGAGATCGTTGGTCGGTGGCGGCCGGCGCGGCCGACGCTTCCTTCGAGATTCCGTCCTACCTGCGGGAGCTCATCGACCGACAGGTGAGCAGGTTGGCGCCCGAGGACGTCTCGCTTCTGGAGGTGGGCAGCGTGGCGGGACTGCGATTCTGCGCGGCACTTCTTGCCTCGGTCACAAACCGCCCCGTCCACGAGGCCGACCGTAGTTGCGCTCGTATCGCGCGCGATTGCGGCCTGCTCGTGGCGGCGGGGTTTGAAGCGTGGCCTGATGGCACCATCTCCACGCGCTATGGTTTTGCGCACGCGCTCTACCGCGAGGCGCTGGCAAGTCGCTTGCCGGCAGGTCTCGCGGTGCAGGTCCATCGCCGAGTGGGAGAGCGGCTCAGTGTCGCCTACAAGGGGTTCTCGGATGAAGTTGCCGGGCAGCTTGCGCTGCACTTCGAGCAAGGGCAGGAGCTGCAAGCCGCGGTGAAGTGGCTGCAGAAGGCGGGAGATGCCGCATTGAGACGCAAGGCGGCGCGAGAGGCCGCCGCGCACTACGATCGTGCACTGAAGCTGCTGGTTCACCTGCCGCTGACACGGCAATACGATGCCCTGCGGGGATCATTGCGACTGGCGCTCTGCGTGCCGTTTCTCGCGATGTACGGCATGGGCTCGCCTGAGGTAGAGCGGTGCGCCGCGGCGGCACTCGAATACTTCGCCGTGGCCGGAAATACTCGCGGCACTTTTGCTGCCCGCCGCCTTCTATGGAATCACAGCCTCATGCATTATCCGGTCGTGCGGACGCTTCGCCATGCGCGGCAGCTGATGGCGCAGGCGAAAGCATCGCGGGACCCGGCCGAACTGGCATTTGCCCACCGCGCCGTAGGCTGCTCGTTGATCTATGCCGGCAATTTCCCTCGCGCCGCCACTTTGCTTGAGCAGGGCACCCGCATTGCGAACCGCATCCCGGCCAGACGCTTCGTGCCTTACGGTGAGCATGCCGGGATGGTCTGCCGGTCGTTCTGCGCTTGGCCGAAGGCCTTCATGGGCCTGCGCGATGAAGCAGTACAGCTGTCTGAAGACGCGATCGAACAGGCTCGACGCACCGACGAGCCTCAGCAACTTGCTTTCGCGCTCGTGACCGCGGGCCTCGTGGATCTGTTCCATCAAGATATAGATCGCGCGGCTGCCGTTGCCACAGAGGTCGCTGTGCTGGCCAACAAGTACGGCCTTGCGCAATGGATCGCCTTTGCGGACGAGATCCGCGGCTGGGTCGCATTCCGCACCGGCAAGCACGTGCAAGGAATTGCGCTGATGAGTCAGGCGCTCCATCGATTGCACGCTACCGGCGGACGCACGCACAGCAGTCGGCTGCTAGCGAGCCTCGCGGAGAGCTGCCTGATAGTGGGCAATGTCGAGGAGGCGCGACGCTACCTCGATGCGGCGCTGACGCATCGGGCGGAGCACGGCGAGGAGTATTACGCCGCCGAGTTGTTCAGACTTCACGCGCTGATTCTCGAGCGGCAAGGGGCGTCGGGAGAAGAAGTTCGAGCTGCTCTACAAGCGGCCCTTGCCATCGCGAGGAGGCAGAAGGCGTTCCTTTTCGAGGATCGGGTTCGCGTCGCCTTGCCGATGCACCCTCCAGCAGACCCGCGTGTGCCCCTGCCGCCGATAGCGGTGGAATAGTCTGCAGGCTCCGCAGGCCGTACGGCCGCCGGCTCTTCGAGGTCGAGGTCGGCGAAGGTGGGTCGGTCCAGCCGATGGAAATGAGCCGGATGGGGTTGTGCTCCCTCTTTCGCATCGTCCTTGCCGTCGCCTTCATTGCGGTCGGGATATCTCCTTGCATCGCGCAACCCCAGGATGCGCCGCCGGCCCGGGTAGTCATCGCGTTTTCGGGGGGGAGACAACTCGCCGTCGAGTTTGCTCACCAATCGGGTGCTGCGGCAGGAATTCGGACCGCAGATGGGAGATGTAGACCTCTTTTCCGAGTACCTTGATGCGGCTCGTTTCGAGGGCCCGGTATACGAGGGCCGTCTCGCCTCCTTTCTACAAATGCGCTACTCCGGTCGAAAGGTTGATCTCCTTTTCGCGACGGATCCTCTCGCTCAGATTCCTGACCCGGTACCGCGACGAGATCGCTCCGCATGCCCCCGTCGTATTCGCGAACCTTCGCGGGTCGACCCTTGCGGGCATGTCGTTGCCGGCCGACTTTGTCGGCGTTCCAGTGGAACTCGATGCGAAACCGACTGTGAAGCTCGCATTGACGCTGCGACCTGCCGTAAGCGAGCTGGTGATCGTGACCGGGAATGATCCGCTGGGTCGCGTCTGGGAGTCCCGCATACGTGAGGCTGCTGCCGCCCTTGCACCCACGGTGCCCCATCGGGTGCTGACCGGACTGCCTGTCGAGGATATCGAACGGGAGTTGGCCAATCTGACTCCGCAGGCTGCCGTCCTGTGCGGCGAGTTTCGCCGCGATGGGGCGGGCCGGTCCTTTCCCGGGGCGCTTTATGTGCTTGGTAGGCTGGCAGCCGTTTCGAAGGCGCCCATCTTCCATGTCGTGGATGCAGACTCGGCGGTTGGCCTGGGCGCGCTCGCCGGCGTCTCCATCGGCAACGTGGCAAGCGCGCGTCAGGCAGTGGACATCGGCAAGGCCATACTCGCAGGGACGCCGGCCGATGCCGTTACCTTGCCGTCCCCGCTTTCCCCGAGGCCATACGTGGACTGGCGGGAAGTTGTCCGTTGGGGCATCGACGAGTCTCTTCTGGCGGACGACAGCGGAATGCCGATTCGGATCGGGTCGTCGTCATACGTGCCGTGGCCCTCGAAAACGGCACCCGGGTCAGCGTCGAGGACACCGGATGCGGCCTTCCTGCCGAGCTGATCGCGGCTGATTTCGCCCCGTTCACGACGAGCAAGGATCGTGGGATGGGATTGGGCCTGACGGTGAGCAGCTGGATCGTCGCAGACCACGGGAGCAAGCTTCGAGCGGAAGACAAACCGGACCGTGGGGCGATCTTCTCGTTTGATCTGCTCGCCATCACACATGCACCCGATCGTCCGCGCTCTCCGGCAGGCGGGCATCGAAGGCGGCGTGATGCTCTCTTGAAAGAGCAATGATGTTCGTCGGATGACCGCGGGGCCCAGGCTCCTAAACGTTGAACAGGAAGTTCATGACGTCGCCATCCTTCACCACGTATTCCTTGCCCTCGGCGCGCATCTTGCCCGCCTCCTTCGCGCCCTGTTCGCCCTTGTGGGCGATGAAGTCGTCGAAGGCGATCGTCTGTGCGCGGATGAAGCCCTTCTCGAAGTCGGTGTGGATCACGCCTGCCGCCTGCGGCGCCGTGTTGCCCTTGTGGATCGTCCACGCGCGCACTTCCTTCACCCCGGCGGTGAAATAGGTCTGCAGGCCGAGCAGGTTGTAGGCCGTGCGGGCGAGCCGGTTCAGGCCCGGCTCTTCGAGGCCGAGGTCGGCGAGAAATGCGATTTTGTCCTCGTCGTCGAGGTCGGCGAGCTCTGCTTCGATCTTCGCGCAGAGCGCGACCACCGGCGCGCCTTCGGTTGCCGCATGCTCGCGCAGGCGGTCGAGGTACGGGTTGTTCTCGAAGCCGGATTCGTCGACGTTGCCGACGTACATCGCCGGCTTGATAGTCAGCAGGAACAGCGGCCGCAGCAGCACCTTGTCATCGTCGCTCAGGCTGAAGGTCCGTGCAGGCCTGCCCTCGTTGAGATGCGGCTGCAGGCGCTCGAGCAGTGTCGCCAGCTTGAGCGCCTCCTTGTCGCCGGAACGCGCCTTCTTGCTTTCGCGATGCAGGACCCGCTCGACCGCGGCAAGATCCGCCAGCGCGAGTTCGGTCACGATGGTCTCGATGTCCGCGATCGGGTCGACCTTGCCGTTGACGTGAACCACGTTCGCGTCATCGAAACAGCGCACGACGTTGACCAGCGCATCCGTTTCGCGAATGTTGGCGAGGAACTGGTTGCCCAGGCCTTCGCCCTTGCTGGCCCCGGCAACCAGACCTGCGATGTCGACGAATTCGACGATCGCAGGCTGGACCTTCTGCGGCTTGACGATGGCAGCCAGCTGCTCGAGTCGCGGGTCCGGCACCTCGACGATGCCGACGTTCGGTTCGATCGTGCAGAAAGGATAGTTCTCGGCGGCGATGCCGGCCTTCGTCAAGGCATTGAACAGGGTGGACTTGCCGACATTGGGCAATCCGACGATGCCGCACTTCAAGGACATGGAAGAAACCGCCTGGTTGCTGATTGCGCTTGCGGCTACTGAGCCGCTGTGACCGCTGGAGGATTCGATACTACCGGCCGCGGGGCAGGTCCCGGATTCTACAACCGCGGGTAGCCACCGGAAAAAGCTCCGGGAGATAGTGGGGCTCAGCCTCCCGGCTCGGACTGCGTGTGCAACTGCTTCATCGCATCGGGCCAGTCGTCCTTCATCACCAGCGGCATGACGTCGACGGCGCGTTCGATCGCGTCGTCGATCTGGCGCTTGTGCTCCCGCGATGGCCGGTCCAGCACGTAGTCCACCACGGCCTTGCCGGCGTGGAAATCCCGAGGATGGCCGATGCCGATGCGCAGCCGCCAATAGGCCGCGCCGCCGGCGGCTTGGCCGCCGAGTGCCGAGGTGATGTCGCGCAGGCCGTTGTGGGTGCTCGAGCCGCCGAGCTTGAAGCGTGCGGTGCCGGGCGCGAGATCGAGCTCGTCGTAGGCGACGAGGATTTCCTCGGGCGCGAGGCGGTAGAAGCGCGCCAGGGCGGCCACCGCCTGACCCGAGCGGTTCATGTAGGTCATCGGCTGGAGCAGATGGACGTCGGCCGAGCCGATGCGCAGGCGGCCGGTGTTGCCGAAGAACTTGGCTTCCCGCTTGAGGCCTTCGCCGTGATGCCGGGCGAGCGCTTCGAGGAACCAGAAACCGGCGTTGTGGCGGTCGTTCTCGTGTTCGGCAGTGGGGTTGCCGAGTCCGACGATGAGTCTGGGCGTGGCCATGATGTCCGTTGGGCAAAGGTCGCGCAGGATCCTGTCGCCGTGCAACCCGACCGCCGCAGGGGCGGCCGGGGTGCCTGCCGAGGCTTGAGAACAGCCCCGATCAGAGCAGGGCCCATGAAAGCAGGCCCCATGAAAGCAGGCCTGATCGAAACCCGGCCTGACCGGAAGAGGGCTTTACTTCTTCGCGGCAGGAGCGGGGGCGGCGGCCTTGGCCGGCGCCTTGGCGGCTCCCGGTGCAGCGGCTGCGGCAGCCGCGGCCTTCTCCTCGTCTTCCTTGTTGTCGGCAGCAGATCCACCGACCACGACCGCCGTCGCGATCACCGGATCCGTTCCCGGCGTCACCAGCGGCGTGATGCCGGCAGGCAGCTTGACCGCGCTCAGGTGCATCGAGTGCTCGAGCGTGATGCCGCTGAGGTCGACCTCGATGAACTCCGGCAGGTCGGCCGGCAGACACGAGACCTCGATCTCGGTCAACACGTGGTTGACCACCGCCTTGTTCTCCTTGACCGCAGGTGAAATCTCCTGGTTCATGAAGTGGAACGGCACCTTGATCGTGATCTTCTGGTTGGCGGCGACGCGCTGGAAGTCCACGTGCAGGACCTGCGGCTTGTAGGGATGCCACTGCACGTCGCGCAGCAGCACCCGCTCGGTCTTGCCGCCAAGTTCCATGTCGAGGATCGAGGAGTGGAAAGCTTCCACCCGCAGCGAGTGATACAGCGGGTTGTGATCGAGCGCGATCTGCACCGGCTGGCTTTCGCCACCGTAGACGATACCCGGCACTTTCAATGCACGGCGGAGTCGGCGGCTCGCACCCGACCCGATCGCCATTCTTTCTTCTGCGACTACTTTCATCGCGGTTCCTTCATATGTACCCCCTGCCCGCGACCAGGTCCCGGAGGTGTTGCACGCCCGCCTGCATGCAGGCGGGTTCGAAAACACGCCTGCATGCAGGCGGGTTGAAAACTAGCGCCTGCATGCAGGCGGGTTGAAAAACTACCGCCTGCAGGTGCAGGCGGGTTGAAAAGCCCGAAACGAAGCAGAGAGCGGAACGGCCGGCCTCGGCAGCCCCGCCTGACAGCTCACTCCATGAACAGGAGCGACACCGAGTCCGCACGGTTGATGCGCAGGATGGTCTCGCCGATCAATTGGCCGCAGCCCAGCACGCGGATCTTGTCGCAACCCTGCCCTTCCTCGGACAGGGGAATCGAGTCGGTGACGATCAGTTCGTCGAGGCTCGACTCCTGGATCCGCCTGACAGCCCCGCCCGACAACACCGCATGGGTGCAGTAGGCCACGACATGCACGGCGCCTTCCTTCTTGAGCGCCTCGGCCGCCCGGCACAGCGTGCCGGCCGTGTCGACCATGTCGTCCATCAGCAGGCAGCTGCGTCCCTTCACTTCGCCGATGATGTTCATCACCTCGGACACATTCGCCTTCTGGCGCCGCTTGTCGATGATCGCGAGGTCGGACTCGAGCCGCTTGGCGAGTGCGCGTGCCCGCACCACTCCGCCGACATCCGGCGAGACGACGATGACGTTCTCGAACTTCTGCCGCGCGATATCGGAGAGCAGGATCGGTGCCGCGTAGATGTTGTCTACCGGTATGTCGAAAAAGCCCTGGATCTGGTCGGCATGCAGGTCCATCGTCAGCAGCCGGTCGATGCCGGCGACCTGCAGCATGTTGGCGACGACCTTGGCGCTGATGGCAACCCGCGACGAGCGCACGCGGCGGTCCTGGCGCGCGTAGCCGAAGTAGGGCAGGGCGGCGGTGATCCTGCCGGCAGAGGCGCGCCTGAGCGCGTCGACCATGATCAGGATTTCCATCAGGTTGTCGTTGGTGGGCGCGCAGGTGGACTGCAGCACGAAGACGTCCTTGCCGCGGACGTTCTCGAGGATCTCCACCATCACCTCGCCATCCGAGAACCTGCCCACCATCGCCTTGCCGAGCTGGTAGCCGAGGTGGGCGGCAACGTCGGCGGCGAGCTTCGGATTGGAACTGCCGGTGAAGATGACCGGGCCTTCCGACCTCAGCGTGGTCATGGGATCAACGCTGGAGCGATAGGAGGGGCGTAACACGGTGATCCACCAGGGTTGGACGACTTGAATTAGTGGCTGGGGAGGAAGGATTCGAACCTTCGAATGCCGGAATCAAAATCCGGTGCCTTAACCAACTTGGCGACTCCCCAGTGGATGCCCTGCAAGCCCCGCTACGACATGGACTGTGCCGACATTGTGACTCAAATTGTGGCTCAGAACCCGCTGCGCGACTTCCTGCGCCTGAGCCATGCTTTCCATTGCGGTGAACACGCAGGCGCCTGATCCGGTCATCCTCGGGCTGCCCTGAGAAGATGCAGCCTCCAACGCCGCCAAGGCAGCCTTGACTGCCGGCTGCCTCGCAAGCACCACCGGCTGCAGATCGTTCCTGCCGCCGAGCGCAGGTGCCCGCTCGGAAAAGCCCGAGATTGTGATCGGTTTGGTGTCCCGTGTCAATTTGGGATCCTTGAAGACTCCCTCGGTGCCGACCGAAACCGGCGGCATCACCAGGACGAACCAGCGCCGCGGCAAGCTTATCGGTTGGAGCTGGTCGCCGATGCCGGTCGCGTAGGCATTGCGGCCGAAGACGAAGACCGGCACGTCGGCTCCCAACGGGGCGGCGACCTCGAGCAGTTCGTGGCGGGAGAGGCCGAGCCGCCAGAGTCGGTTCAGGCCCAGCAGCACGGTGGCGGCGTCGGAGCTTCCGCCGCCGAGGCCGGCGCCCATCGGGATGCGCTTCACCAACCCGATGTCCACGCCGAGCCGGCAGCGGGTCGCCGCCTGCAGCGCCCGCGCTGCCCTCAGCGTCAGGTCGACGTCCGGCGGAATGTCGTCCACCGGACCCAGGCGCCGGATCTGCCCATCCTCGCGCAGCCGCAAGTCGATCGTGTCCGAAAGGTCGACGAACTGGAAGACCGTTTCGAGGAGGTGATAGCCGTCGTCGCGCCGGCCGGTGACGTGCAGGAAGAGGTTCAGCTTGGCCGGAGCCGGCAGGTTGCGAAGCTCACTGAGCATCGAGCAGCAGCCGAACCTCGATGCGCTGCGTCCCCTCGTGCCAGACAAGGTCCCAGCGGCCGCCGCTGCGGTCGATGTCCCACCCGCCGTCGCGGGCGCGGACGCGGCGGCCGTCGGGCGAGCGCTCCACGACCTCGTCGAAGCGGTTTGACAGCCAGTCGGGCAGCTTCTCCGCCGGGACCCGGATGCCGATGGCGCGCTCGAAGACCTCGTCCAGCGTGGCGCCGGTGAACACCCGCTTGTCGGCAGTCTGCAGGGTTGCCGGCTGTCCGACCCGATGCTCGGCGCGCGCGATCGTCTGGCCGAACGGCGAGATCAGGTCGACGGTGAGACGCGAGGCATCCTTGAAGAGCTCGAAGCGGCCGCTCGCGGATTCGCGCTTGGTCTCCGGCAACTGAGCGATGTAGGTGCTCGAGAAGCGTCCAGCCAGCTCGAGCGGCAGGGCGATGGCGCCGGTGGCCGTCGCAGGCGGCGGCGCAGGCGGCGTGGTGGCGCAGCCGACGGCAAGAGAGAGGAGCAGCGCGACCAGGAGGCCCCGCAGGCCGGACTTGGGGGCGCTGGGCGCCTTCTGCTTCACCCTCGCGTCCAGAACGCTCAGAGCGAGACGTTGAGCCGGGCGAGGGTGCCGCGCAGGACTTCGTTTTTCGGCTCGCGTCCGGAGGCTTCGCGCCAGACCTTCATGGCTTCGTCCCGCGCACCGCTGGTCCAGAGCACCTCGCCGAGGTGGGCGGCGACCTCGACGTCGGGCTTGGCTTCATACGCTTCGCGAAGGTGCTTCAGCGCATTGGGAATGTCGCCCATCCGGTAGTAGACCCAGCCCAGGCTGTCGATGATCTGAGGGTCGTCCGGCATCAGCGCGATCGCCTTCTTGATCAGCTCCAACGCCTCCGGAAGCCGCTGGTTCCGGTCCGCCAGCGTGTAGCCGAGGGCGTTGTAGGCGTGCGCGCTGTCCGGGCGCAGCTCGATCAGCTTGCGCAGGCTCTTCTCCATGACCGCGATCTGGTCGATCCGCTCGGCGGCCATCGCGTGATCGTAGAGCAGGTCCGGCGTGTTCGGGTCCTTCGACACCACCTTGTCCAGCAGGTCGAACGACTCCTGGTAGCGGCCGGCCTCGCGCAGCGCCTGCGCCTCGGCGGAGACCAGCGCGAAGCGTTCGCGCTGGTTGCGCGGCGTGGTCTCCTGCAGCAGGTTGCGCGCCTCCTCGAGATTGCCGTCGCGCGCCAGCAGCTGCGCACGCTTGGCGACGGCGCTGATGTAGAGCTCGCCGCCCTGGATCTTCTTCAGCCAATCGATGGCGTCCGGTATGCGGCCGCCTTCCTCGGCGATCTGCGACAGGAACAGGTACGCCGGCCCGTTCTCGCGCGGCACCGACTCCGGCAGCGCGATGAAGCGCTTGAGGTAGCTCTCGGCTTGCGCCGGATCCTTCGCCTGGTAGCTGGTCTGTGCCAGCGAGTAAAGGACCTGCGGATTGTTCGGGTCGCTCTTCAACGCCGCGCGCAGCGTGTCGCCCGCCTCCTTGAGCTTGTTGTCCGAGAGGTAGAGTCGACCGAGCGCGAGGCGCACCGACTGGTCGTCCGGCGACCTGTCGAGGTAGCTCTTCAGGAGCCCGGCGGCGCGCTGGCCGCCGTCCGGCAGTTCCTGCGTGTACTGGGCTGCCGCGATGGCCGCCGTACTGTTCTTCGGCGAGAGCTTGAGTGCGGCGGTGGCTTCTTCCGCGGCCGCTTGCTTCTGGTCCGCGGAGGCGGCGACCGCCGCACGCGCCATCCGTGCGGACACGACGTCCAGGTCCGGCTGGCTCAGTCGCTGCAGCATCGCCCAGCCTTCCTTGCGATCCTGGATGCGGGCGAGCGTGCGCTGCAACTGCAGGTAGTTCTCGTCCAGCGTGCCCTGCTCGCGTGCCTTTGCGAGGCGCCGCGCCAGCGCGGGCTCGACATCCTTCAACCTGCCGGTGGCGAGCTGCAGCGTCTCCAGGGTCTGCTGCGACTCGGTGGAGGACGGGTCCAGCTCCGACCAGAGTTGCGCCGAGGCGAGGGCCTGCTCGAATGCCCGCCCGCTGAGCGCGATTTCCGTGGCCCGCCGCGCCAGGCGCGCATCGCGGGTGCGGATGGCGAGGTCCTGGTAGGTGGAGTAGGAGGTGCTCAGCTGCTGGCGCTGCAGTCCGATCTCCGCCGCGAGAATCTTGGCGAGCAGCGGCGGCGTGAGCGCGACCTTGGGAAGGTTGTCGGGCTGATAGCTGCCGCCGGGGCCGGAACTGTCGGGGCCGCCCCGGCGCGACTCGTCCTGATCCGCCTTGTCCGTCGCGGGCTCGCTACCGGCGTCCGCTGTCTTGATGGTGCCTGCTTCCCCCGTGCCGGGCGGCAGCGAGGCACATCCCGGCATCGACGCAGTCGCAAGCGTGCCGAGGGCGAGCGCGATCAACCAGGGGAAACGGGATGCGCGAAACCCCGGCTTCGGGATACTCAAAAGTGATGCCATCTGACCATGGTAGGGTGAATTAAACTGCGCGGCAACCGATCGGGTCACACCGCTGGTGCGATGGCGAGCAGGCAGGAAGGGACACAAAGTGCCGGAACTTCCGGAAGTGGAGATTGTAAGCAGGGGCCTCGACGAGGCCTTCGTCGGCCATCGGCTGACAGGGGTCATCCGGCGGTTCGGGCAGCTGCGCTGGCCGATTCCCGAGGACCTGGAAAACTCCATCCTCGGCCAGCCGCCGGCGGAGGGCGCCGGCGTCCTGCGCTCGGTGCGGCGCCGCTCCAAGTACCTCCTGCTCGCCTTCGACACCGGCACGCTGCTCATCCACCTCGGGATGTCGGGGACGCTGCGTCGGCTGCCTGCCGGGACGGCGACGCGGGCGCACGACCACGTCGACTTCGTGTTCGGCGAGCAGGTCCTGCGCTTCAACGATCCGCGTCGCTTCGGCGCGGTTCTGTGGTGCGCCGGCAGTGCCGGCGCCGTCGGCTCGCACGCGCTGCTGCGCCGGCTCGGCGTCGAGCCCTTCAGCGACGCCTTCACCGGCCGGCTGATGTACGAAGCCACGCGCCGGCGCAAGGTGTCGATCAAGCAGGCGCTGCTGTCGGGAGCAATCGTCGTCGGCGTGGGCAATATCTATGCATCGGAAAGCCTCTTTCGCGCCGGCATCCGCCCCACCATCGCCGCCGGTCGCATCAGCCGGCCGCGCTACGAGCGCCTCGTCGTCGCCATCCGCGAGACCCTCGCGGAGGCGATTGCCGCGGGCGGCAGCACGCTGCGCGACTTCGTCGCGAGCACCGGCGAGAGCGGCTACTTCCAGCTGCAGTGCTTCGTCTACGGCCGCGAAGGCCGGCCGTGCCGGGTGTGCGGCACCACGGTGCGCGCCATCCGCCAGCAGCAGCGCGCCACCTTCTACTGCGCCACCTGCCAGAGGTGAGGGGCCTGGCGGGAAGGCGTGCAGCGCCGAGGCTCCCAGGGTGCGCACCCTTCCGTCCGTCAGGCCGCGCCGACCAGGCGGTGGTTGGCTTGCGACGCGATCAAGCCGGCCGCGAAGACCCGTGTGTACACTCCGGCGATGAGCCTGATCAGTGATCGAATCGAAGCCTACGGCCGCTGGCGCAGCGATCTGCTCGATGCGGTCGAGCGCTATCGCAGCTGGCTGTCGCAGTCGGAGCTTTCCGATCCGCAGCTGCAGGCGCGCCTGTCGCGGATCATGGACCAACTGCGCGACGACCGCATGTCGGTCGCCTTTGTCGCCGAGTTCTCGCGCGGCAAGTCCGAATTGATCAACGCCATCTTCTTCGCGCAGTACGGCCAGCGGGTAGTCCCTTCCACCGCCGGACGCACCACCATGTGCCCGACCGAGCTGCTCTACGACAAGAGCCGTCCGATCGGCATCCAGCTGCTGCCGATCGAGACGCGCCTCGAGGACGTGTCAGTCGCCGACCTCAAGCGCGAAGACCGCAAGTGGCATTTCGTGCCGGTCGATCCGGAGGATGTCGACAGCCTGCGGGCAGCGTTCGAAGCGGTCCGCGAGACCCGCCGTGTCGCCGCCGAGCGCGCCGCCATGATGGGCATGTACGACGAGAGCGACGACAGTTCGCCCTACCGGCCCGATTCCGACGGGATGGTCGAGATCCCGAGCTGGCGCCATGCGGTGGTCAATATCCCGCATCCACTGCTCGAGCTGGGCCTGGTCATCATCGACACGCCCGGGCTGAATGCGATCGGCTCGGAGCCCGAGCTGACGCTGAACCTGATCCCGAGCGCGCACGCCGTGCTGTTCGTGCTCGCCGCGGATGCGGGCGTCACCCGCACCGACATCGAGATCTGGCGCGAGCACATCAGCCCGGCCCACCGTTCCGGCCGATTCGTGGTGTTGAACAAGATCGATGGCCTTTGGGACGAGCTCAAGCAGGAGCACGAGATCAACCTGGAGATCGCCGGCCAGGTGGCTTCGGTCGGCAAGCTGCTTGACCTGCCTACCGCGCGCATCTATCCGGTTTCGGCGCAGAAGGCGCTGGTCGGCAAGATCCAGAACGACGAGCGGCTGCTGCGCCGCAGCCGCCTGCCCGAGCTCGAGCATGCGTTGTCGGAAGAGATGATTCCGCAGCAGCAGGCCATCGTGCGCGACCAGGTCCGGCGCGAATTCGAAGAGACTGCCGGCGTGACCTCGAGCGTGCTGTCGGCGCGCCATCGCAACCAGGTCGAGCAGGTCTTCGAGCTCAACGGCCTGCGCGGCAAGAACAAGACCGTGATCGACCAGATGTCGCGTCGCATCCGCGCCGAACGCACGGACTTCGAGAAGAGCCTGCGGCAGCTACAGGCGCTACGCACGGTCTTCTCGCGGCATTCGCAGGCGCTGTTCTCGCACGTCGGCCTCGACAACCTCAAGCGCCACGTGCGTGATTCGCGCGATCTGATGCGCGCGAGCCACCTCTCGACGCAGCTGCGCGACGGCATGAGCAACCTGATCGGCGCGGTGCGCCTGGACTTCGAGGAAGGCGACAAGCTGGTGCGCGAGGTCACGACCATGATGACCGCGATGTACCAGAGCTTCAGCCGTGACCACGGCCTCACGCTCGGAACCCCGTTGCCGTTTTCCAGCCGCCGCTATTTCGCCGAAATCGAGCGCATCAGCCAGCTGCACCAGCGGCAGTTCGGCGTGGTGAGCCTGCTCACGATAAACAAGTCGGCGCTGACGCGCCGGTTCTTCGAATCGGTGGTGGCACGGCTCAAGGAACTCTACGAATCGGCGGTGCGCGAACTCGAAGCCTGGCTGCGCGCGTTGATGACGCCGGTCGAGAGCCAGGTCAAGGAGCACCAGGCGCAACTGCGCCGCCGCCTCGAGTCGGTGCAGCGCGTGATGGACGCCAGCGAGTCGCTGGATACCAAGCTGGCCGAACTCGACGAATCCAAGGCCCGCATCGACCAGCAACTCGCCATCCTGAAGGAACTGGTCGACCAGGTCGGCCATGTCATGGAGCGGCGCGTGGCGCCGGAGAAGGAAGCGGTACCGGCTTGAAGGTTCTGGGAATTGCACCCGATGTGGTGCAATGGCAGCGGCTTCACGGTCGCCACGACCTGCCGTGGCAGGCTGGCGCCAACAGCCGCGGCAGCGCTCGCGCCGGCAGCAGCGACGTCACGCCGGATCCGTACCGCATCTGGCTCTCCGAGGTCATGCTTCAGCAGACCCAGGTCGCCACCGTCATCCCGTATTTCAAGGCGTTCCTCGCCGCCTTCCCGACCGTCGCGGACCTGGCTGGCGCTTCGCCGGACGAGGTGATGGCGCTGTGGAGCGGCCTCGGCTACTACAGCAGGGCCCGCAACCTGCACGCCGCTGCCAGGCAAGTCGTCGGGCGCCATGGCGGCGCCTTCCCGCGCACGGCAGTCGAGCTCGCGACGCTCCCCGGCGTGGGGCGGTCGACCGCAGCCGCGATCGCCGCCTTCGCGTTCGGCGAACGTGCTGCGATCCTCGACGGCAACGTGAAGCGTGTCTTCTGCCGGGTGTTCGCCGTCGAAGGCAGCCCGACGCAGGCCAGCGTGATGCGCGAACTCTGGCTGCATGCGCAGGCCGAACTACCCGCGCCCGAGGCGAGCGCGGCGGAGCAGGCCCGCTGCATTCGCGCCTATACGCAGGGCCTGATGGATCTCGGCGCAACCGTCTGCACGCGAACCGCGCCCGCCTGTGGCCGGTGTCCGCTCGAGTCCAAATGCGCCGCCCGGCGGGATAACGCCGTTGCAAGGTTTCCGGCGCCGCGGCCGCGGCGCGAGGTGCCGGTGCGCGAAGTCGACATGCTGCTCTTGTGCCGCGGCGAGTCCGTGCTGATCGAGCAGCGCCCGCCGGTCGGCATCTGGGGCGGGCTGTGGAGCCTGCCCGAGATTCGCGTCGACGATGAAGAAGGCCGGGGACCCGCCAGCCCGACGCAATTTGCCCGGTTCGAGCATGTCTTCACCCACTTCAGGATGAAGGCGAGCGTCTGGCGCGCGGATCTCGACGAGGTGCAGGCGGCGAAGGTGCTGCATCAGTCGCCGCCCACTCGCTGGCTGCCGCTCGCCGATGCCGCTGCCGCGCCCCTGCCGCGGCCCATCAAGTCGCTGCTGCTGTCGCTTGCAGGCGGCGCCGCGCTTCCCGGCCTGCGCTGACGGCGACGCTACAATCGTCTCGGTGCCGGAAGAGAATCGGCCGCAGGAAAGGAGACGCCCCATGAGCCCGAAAGACGATCGAATCGCGCCTTTGCGCGAGTTCGTGCAGCAGATGACGCTGCTGGTGCAAGCGACGCAGGATGAGGCGGAACTCATGCAGGGCGCGCGGCCGCTGCTTGCCGCTCTGATCGCCGACGACGCCTGGCTGCCCGAGTCCTGCACCCGCACCCACCCGCAGTACTACCAGCAGTACCTCCTGCATTGCGATCCCCTCGAGCGCTTCAGCCTCGTCAGCTTCGTCTGGGGTCCGGGCCAGCGCACGCCGGTACACGACCACGGCGTGTGGGGCCTCATCGGCATGCTGCGCGGTGCCGAACTCGGTCAGCGCTACCGCATAGCGGACGACGGCAGGCTCCAGCCCGACGGCGAGGAACAGCGCCTGAACCCTCGCGACATCGAAGCCGTCTCGCCTTCGCTCGTCGACATCCACCGGGTCTCCAATGCCCACGCCGACGCGCCCTCGATCAGCATCCATCTCTACGGCGGCAATATCGGTGCCGTAGCCCGTCACGTCTTCGATCCCGCCACTGGGGCGCCGAAGCCGTTCGTATCCGGCTATTCGTCCGCCGAAATTCCCAACCTCTGGGACCGCTCAGCTACGATTCGCGGCGCCCTGACCACGCAGCAAGACCCGTAGCGGAACTCGTCCGCAAGGCTTCAGAGGATCCTTTCCTTCTCGAGGAACTGCTTCACCAGGTAGAGCCGAGTCAGCGGTTCATCCAGCTCCATCAGCTTCTGCTTGGCCTGCGGCGGTATCGGCAGGAACTCGCACAGGCGGTTGCTTATCCAGCTCGCCGACTCGTAGCAGTACGGGCGGGACACCAGGCGCCGGTCCTGGCGCGGCTCTTCCTGCTCGAGTTGTGCAACCAGGCGCTTGACCAGTTCGCGGCAGCAGTCGAGGTCCGGCGGCACCGGCACCTCCGGATCGTCGTCGAGCAGGGCGACGTTGGCCCGGATCAGTGAGTTCTTCTCGACATAGCGCTCGAGGATCGTGAAGCGGCGCGCGCCGCATACCCGCAGCCGCAGCAGGCCGAGCTGCTCCATGTCCCATTCGGTGATGTGCGCGAGGCAGCCGACCCGCTCGTGCTCGGCCGGCAGCCCGGTATCCTGCCCATGGCTGATCTGGCAGACGCCGAACGGCCGGTCGTGCTTCATGCACTCGCGCACCATGTCCATGTAGCGCGCTTCGAAGACCCGAAGCGGCAGCACCCCGCGGGGGAAGAGAATGGTCGACAGCGGAAAGATCGCCAAACCGTTCAGGACCTCGGGGGTGGCTGCCGGGATCGTCACGGCGTCTGACTCGCAGAGGCGGCCTGCTGCCTTCCGGCCAGGCCTCGGTGGCGCACGAGCACGCGCTCGGAGGGAGCGAAGCGTCGCGCGAGTGCCTCGACCAGGTAGACCGATCGATGCTGACCGCCGGTGCAACCCAAAGCGACCGTCAGGTAGTGCCGATTCTCCTGCACATAGTGCGGCAGCCATTCCTCCAGAAACCTGCTGATGTCGTCGAGCATCTTGGCGACCGGCGGAATTGCCGCGAGGAAGGTCGCAACCGGCTTGTCCAGGCCGGTCAACGGCCTCAGATCGGCGGTGTAGTAGGGATTGGGCAGGCAGCGCACGTCGAACACGAGGTCGGCATCGAGTGGCACGCCGTGCTTGAAGGCGAACGACTCGAACAGGAGCGTCATCGTCGCCCGGTCCGCCTCGACCACGTCACGCACCCACTGCCGCAGCGTATTCGGATGCAGGTCGCTGGTGTCGATGGAAAGGCCGAGGTCCTCGATCTCCGACATCAGTTCCCGCTCGCGTTCGATCGACTCCGAGAGCGTCGGGCCGCTGTCGTCGGCGGCCGGAGTGGTCAGTGGATGGCGCCGTCGCGTCTCCGAATAGCGCTGCACGAGCGCATCGGTGCGTGCATTGAGGAAAAGCACCTTGAGGTCATGTCCCTGGTCGCGCAGGCGCGTCACCACTTCGCGCAACCCCGCCAGCGACTTTCCAACCCGCGCATCCACCGAAACCGCCACCTTGCTCTGTCCCTCCCTCTCCAGCGAGATCGCCACATCCAGAAGGTACTGCACCGGAAGGTTGTCGATGCAGAAGAAACCGGCATCTTCCAGGACATTGATGGCAAGCGACTTGCCGGAGCCGGAAATGCCGGTAACGATGATCAGTTGCATGTGCGACTCCGCCGGCAGCCGGACCGGTCAGCGATGCCAGAGACTGCGAGGAAAGGAACGACCAGACGCAAGACGGGGGTGCGATCGCGCGGCGGAACGGTGGAGGGATCGCTGCTTGCGCCGCCCATTGGTCAATCGAGGTCGATGGGCGTGATGCCCGCGTCCCTGATCGCCTGCTGCTGGCGCTTCACGAACTCGCGAGTGGTATCGATGCCGCGCAGCGACAGCACGGTGGCGCGCACTGCGGCCTCCGTCAGCACTGCCAGGTTGCGCCCGGCCGCCACCGGGATTGCGACCTTGCGAATCGGCACGCCGAGGACATCCTGCGTCAACTCCTGCAGCGGCAGGCGCTCGTACTGGTCTTCCATCGTGCTGCGGCGAACCAGGTGCACGATCAGCTTGAGGCGCATCTTGCGGCGCACTGCCGTCTCGCCGAATACCGTCTTGATGTCGATCAGGCCGAGGCCGCGCACCTCCAGCAGCCCCTGCAGCAGCGTCGGACAGCGGCCTTCGAGTGAATTCGGACCGATGCGGTCGATCTCGACGACGTCGTCGGCAACCAGACCATGGCCGCGGCTGATCAATTCGAGGGCGAGTTCGCTTTTGCCGAGCCCCGAGTCGCCGGAGATCAGCACCCCCATGCCAAGCACGTCCATCAGCACCCCGTGCATCGAGGTGCTGTCTGCCGTGTTCTTGGACAGGAAGTAGCGCAGCGATTCGATGACGCGAGCGCCTGCCATCGCCGTGCCGAGCAGCGGCTGCCCGTCCTGATCGCAGCGTCGAACCAGCGAAACCGGCGCTTCGATGCCATTCGAGACGATCAGCGCCGGCGGCTTCGCGGCGAAGAGTTCCTGCTGCAGATGCGCCTGGCGTTCCAGGTTGAGCCTGTTGTAATAGGCGATCTCGTCCGGCCCGCAGATGCTGACCCGCTGGGGATGGATGAGGTTGAGGTACCCGACCTGGTCGACGGTGTTACGGTCGGGCTCGCCGACCGTGCGCGCAGCGCCGGATCGTCCGGCAATCCAATGCAAGCCCGTGTGCCCTTGCTGGGACTCAACGAACTCCTGGATCGTCATCGGCATTTCAGCACCCTGCAAGCTGTGGCAAGCCTGAAGGATAACCGCTGCTGAGAGCATCCCCCGATTAGCCGCGCGTACCGCAGAGGCAGGCGGCTAAGCGGCAGGCCGGTACGGTTCCCAATTCGACAGAAGACGGAAGATGCTGGCCGGATCTTGTGCAGTCAGCAGCGACTCCCGGATGGCGGGGTCCGAAAGGATCTCGGCCAATTCGGAAAGGATCTCCAGATGCTCTTCGGTGGCATGCTCCGGCACCAGGAGCACCACCAGCAGCCGCACGGGCTGCGCATCCGGCGATTCGAACGGCACCGCGGCTTCCGCCCGCATGACCGCGATCAGCGGGGACTTGAGCCCCTTGATGCGGCCGTGCGGAATGGCCACGCCCTGTCCGAGCCCGGTGGAACCGAGCCTCTCTCTTGCGAACAGCGAGTCGAAGACCTTGTTGCGCTCGAGACGGTGCTCGTTCTCGAACAGCAGCGCTGCGTGTTCCAGGAGTCGCTTCTTGCTGGTTGCCGGGACGTCGAGGACGATGTCGCGGGCCGACAGGAGCTTAGAAATACGGTTCATCCGTTGCCTATCCTTCCGGCGGAGCGGGCTAAAGTGGCCTGCTATGTTGCGGTGCAACGCCCGTGTTGGGGGCCGCTGTCATCGCCGAATAGAGTAAGGATTATATGCACCTTGGGTGTCGCTGGAACGACCATCCATACCGGAAATACCGCACTGCAATAGAGACTTTCCACCAAACTGAAGCGAAAGCGATCGCGCCAAAGACGACTCTGTGCCCAGGCCGACGGTCTGCAGGCCCAGGCGAGCCGACCCAGGTACAACCCAGATATTAGGCCGATGCCGATATTGCGGGCAGGCGCGGAAACAACACGACAAGCAAGTGCAGCAGGGGCCGCGGGCCGCCACGATCGGGGCGCGCCGCGGCCCCTCGCAGCCCTCAGAAGGGGACCGGCTGGTGCTTGATGGCCTCGTGCATGTGGCCGAAGCGCTTCTGCTTGTATTTCATGACCTGGCGGTCGAGCTTGTCGATCAGGCAGTCAATGGCTGCGTAGAGGTCTGTGTCGGTGCATTCGGCGAACAGGTCCTTGCCGCTGACATGCAAGGCAATTTCCGCCCTCTGCTCGAGCTTGTCCACCGACAGGATCACGTTGACGTCGATCACCTGGTCGAAATGATGCCTGATGCGTTCGAGCTTGGTGGTCACGTATTCGCGCAGCGCCGGCGTGACAGCTAGATGATGACCGCTGATCGAAAGATTCATGCCTTGTACTCCTGGTGTGTCATTGGGAGCCTGGCGACCAGCGGCTTCGCCTACAACGCCTTTCTCTGCGACACCGGAGGCACCCTCAGCGCCTCCCGGTACTTCGCGACGGTCCGGCGTGCAACCACGATTCCCTGTTCGCCAAGCACTTCCGCGATACGGCTGTCAGAAAGTGGCTGGGTGGCATCCTCCTCATCGATGAGTTGTCGGATCAGGGCGCGGATCGCCGTGCTCGAGGCGGCGCCCCCGCTTTCGGTAGCCACGTGGCTGCCGAAAAAGTACTTGAGCTCCAGCGTACCGTAGGGGGTCAACATGTACTTCTGAGTCGTCACTCGCGAGATGGTTGATTCGTGTAACCCCACCGCATCTGCTACTTCACGAAGGACCAGGGGCCGCATCGCCACGGCGCCATGACTGAAGAAGGCCTTCTGCCGGTCCACGATTTCCTGGGAAACCTTCAGGATTGTTTCGAAGCGTTGCTGGACATTCTTGACCAACCAGCGGGCTTCCTGCAACTGGGAAGAGAGGCTATTGGTGACGCCGTTCCGATCGCCCCCTGCTCCGACCGGGGCGGCGGCCCCTGCCGAACCGGCGCCGGCGCCGGCCGGGCCGCCGCTGGTCGCGCCGCTGGTCGCGCCGTTGCCGCGGTGGTTCTTGAGGATCTGTGCATACAGGTCGTTGACCCGCAGCTTCGGGATCACGTCCGGGTTCAGGAACGCGCGCCAGCCCTGGCGGGTCTTGCGGACCACGATGTCGGGTACGACATAGATCGGGCTCTGGTCGCCGAACCGGTTGCCGGGCTTGGGATCG
Source organism: uncultured Pseudomonadota bacterium (assembly GCA_963844195.1). Classification (GTDB taxonomy): domain Bacteria; phylum Pseudomonadota; class Gammaproteobacteria; order Burkholderiales; family Burkholderiaceae_E; genus Lautropia. The sequence continues at coordinate 281,035 of CAWJNC010000003.1, forward strand.
AGCGCCTGGATGAGCCGCTGGGCATCGCGCAGTTGGGCTTCGTCGCAACGCAGGAGCTTGCGCAGCTTGCTGAACTCTCGCCCAGCCAGCAGCTCGAGATGGTCGCGGACAATCTGGCCGGCGATCGCTTCGATCGCCGGCTCCACCCCCAGCCGCCGGCCGACCTGCGGCAATTGCAGCATCAGGCATTCCGGCACCGAGCGCGCCCCCACCCCCGGCGGATCGAAGCTGTGCAGCAGCCGCAGCGCGGTACGCAGCTCGTCCGGGTCCAGCTCGAGTTCCTCCGGCAGGGCCGACGCCAGCTCCTGCAGGTCCGTCCGCAGGTAACCATCCTCTTCCAGCTCCTCGATCAGGAGGTGGAGGAGGGCGTGGTCGCGGTTGGTACAACGGGCGCCGGCCAGCTGCTGCATGAGGTGCTCGCGTAGCGTGACCCCCATGGTGGTGACCTGTTCCTGGGCGCGATCCTCGTCCGGCTCGTCACCGCTGCCCCGGGCGGCGCCTTCCAGTGCCCACGATACCTGGGTCAGGTCGAGCCGGTCCGACTCGCCGACGTCGGCGTTGTCGGACACCGAGCCCTGCAGGTCGGAGAAGTTCTGCAGGGCACCGTCGATTTCGCCGCCGGCGCCGGTGGATAAGTCGGCCGCGTCATGGCGGTCCCCGGCTGCGTCGCCCGGGCCCGCGGTCGCCGGCGTGCCGGCAGCGCCGGGCTGCAGACTGCCATCGCCGTTCAGGCGGACATGCGCGTCGTAGGGATCGTCGTCGCGGTCGAGGAGCGGGTTCTGCGCCAGGATCTGCTCGATCTCCTGGTTCAGTTCCACCGTGGAAAGCTGCAGCAGGCGGATCGACTGCTGGAGTTGCGGAGTCAATGCCAGATGCTGACTCTGGCGCATTTGCAGCGAGGGCTTCACCGATCAAGTCCATTCAAGGGACCTGCCTGTGCGGCCGGTGGCGCATCGTGGGCAGGCCTACATCCGAAAATCTTCGCCGAGGTAGGCCTTGCGAACCCGGTCGTCCTGGATGATTTCGTTGGGACGACCGGAAGCAAGAACGATACCATCATTGATGATATATGCCCGGTCGCAGATTCCCAACGTCTCCCGCACGTTGTGATCGGTTATCAGCACCCCGATCCGGCGATTCCTCAGTAGCGTGACGATCCGCTGAATCTCGATCACCGCGATCGGGTCGACGCCGGCGAACGGCTCGTCGAGCAGGATGAAGCGCGGCGACGTGGCGAGCGCGCGGGCGATTTCCACGCGTCGGCGCTCGCCGCCGGAGAGCGAAATGGCGGTGTTGGAGCGGATGTGCTCGATCTGCAGTTCCTTGAGCAGTCCCTCGAGCCGCTGGTTCTGCTCGGATCGCGGCAGCGGGCGGCCCTGGCGGTCGCGCTGCAGCTCCAGCACCGCCAGGATGTTCTCCTCCACCGACAGCTTGCGGAACACCGAGGCTTCCTGCGGCAGGTAGGACAGCCCCAGCCGCGCCCGCCGGTGGATCGGCAGGCGGCTGATCGAGGACGAATCGAGTTCGATGGTGCCGCCGTCCGAAGCCACCAGACCCGCGATCATGTAGAAGCAGGTGGTCTTGCCGGCGCCGTTGCGCCCCAGCAGCCCGATCACCTCGCCGCTCGCGACCTCCAGCGACACGTCGCGCACCACCAGCCGCCCGTTGTACGACTTCATGAGGTGCTGCACGCTCAGCCGGCTTGCACGATCTCCTTCCATGCAGGCGCGGCGGTTAGCGGCCGGCCGCGCTGGCGCGCGTGACTTCGATCTTCGGCGCAGGACGCAGCGATACCGGCGCCCCGCTCGGGCATTTGACGGCGCCACCCTGGGCTCGGCCGCCCCCGCTGCCGGTGGCGGGCGCATTTCCGCCGCCTTCCGACGACTTGGCGTCGGGACGCGGCTGGATGATGATGCGGACCCTGCCGGTGCTGTCGCCCGGCGCCTTCCCGTCAACCGTGAACTGCTCGGTCTGGGCGTTGTAGACGATCACGCCGCCGGTGATCTCGTCGATCGCGACCTCGCATTCCAGGCGCTTGATGAGGCCATCGCCGGTGAGCTTGAGGGTCTCGGTGCGGCTGTCGTACTCGATCTGGTGGGCGAAGCCGTTGATGATCTGCTCGATGCCTTCGCGCTTCTGCCGGAAGCTTGCCCGCTTGCCGGTCGCGACCGCGTTCTGCATGCCGTCGGGAAATTGCTGCAGCACCAGCCGGTCAGCGCGGATGACGATCGTGCCCTTGGTGAGCACGACGTTGCCGGTGAAGACGGTGATCTGCTTGTTGTCGTCGTACTGGAGCTTGTCGGCCTCGATGTTGGTCGGCTTGTCGCGGTCGGCGCGCTCCGCCTGCAGGGGCAGGCAGAAGAACGCAAGCGCGATCCAGACGGCAAGTCTTGAACGGTTCATCTGTATGGCTGGCGGAATCGGCGGGACGCTGCGCCGCGCACGTTCAGCGGCTGGTCTCCGGTGACTGCGCGGGATTGCCGTTGGGAATGCCCTCGCGCGGTGCGATATGTCCCTTGACTCGTGAGTCTACCTGCAACTGGCGCGATTGACTGTCCAGACGCATGCCGACGCCGGTCAGCCGGTTCGGTCCCATCCGGATATCGACCGGCTGGTCCGTCAGCACCACCTTTTCCTCCAGCAGGACGGTCGCTTGCTCGGTCAGCACCAGCAGTGGCGGGTTGTCGCGGTCCGCATCGCGCACGATGCGCACGTTGCCGAACAGGTCGGTCTTCTCGCCGGTGTCGGGACTGCGCCCGCGATCGGCCGTCGACGCGGATCGCCGGGCGGTCGTCCCTGAGGGTGACGACGCGAGGCTCGTCGAATTCGATCGTCAGGTCGTCCGGGAAGTGGCGCATCCGGATCGCCTCGATCCGCACTGCCGGATCGCCGGCCGCGTTCGCCTTCAGCAGGCGCAGCCGGTCGACGAAGTAGTCCGGCGCGTGGGTCAGCGCTCGAGGCGTGTTCGGACGCCCAAGCCGCTCGGCCTGCTGCGCCAGGAAGTAGCTCAGCATCCCCAGCCCCACCAGGATCAGGATCGACGCCGCCGCCGCCAAGCGATCGAAAAGTCTAGCACTCACCGGTCCTGCCCTATTGGCGCGAGCGCCAAAGATGCCGTTCTGCCTTCACCCACACCTGCTTTCACCCACACCTCTACCCCCAAATCCGTCGCAGCCGACCACCCCAGCTGCCGCCGCGGAGCGGGCTTCGCCGGCCGCAGGCGGCGCCCCCTCCGAAGGAGGAGTGAGGCCGGACACGAACAGTCCCTGCGGACTGTTCGTGCCTTCCGAACGCCATCGGCCTCCGGACGATGGCTGTAGGCGCCGAAGGCGCCATGGGGGGAGCCCCTCATTCCAGATACGGCGCCAGCAGCTCCGACCGGCGGCCCTGCGCATCGAGGATGAACATCGCGAGTTCCCGCACCGCCCCGTCGCCGGCGCGGGCGGTCGATACCCAGTGGGCAGCCTGCCGGACTTCCTCGACCGCGTCGGCAGGGGCCGCGGCAAGCCCGCATGCATTCATCGGCGGCAGGTCGGGCCAATCATCGCCGACGAATGCGGCCTGCTCGAGGCTGATGCCGGCCTGCCGGCAGACGTGCTGCAGGGCGACCAGCTTGTCCTTGACCGCCTGGTGGACGCGATGAATGCCGAGTTCCGCGGCACGCCGCTCGACGATGCTCGAATGGCGGCCGGTGATGATGACCAGTTCGATGCCTGCCTTGCCGAGCAACGTGAGGCCGAAGCCGTCCCGCACCGAGAACGGCTTGGCGATCTCGCTTTCCGGCCCGATCAGCAGCGTGCCATCGGTGAGGGTGCCGTCGACATCCATCGCCAGCAGGCGCACCCGCGCGGCGCGCTCGACGGTGTCGCGCGGATCGGTGCGGCCCGGTTGGACGGAGCCGCCGGGCGATTGTGCGACGCTGTGGGGTCTTCCGGTCATGTCCGCCATCCTCTTGCCGGGTTGGTCTTCATCGTCGCAGAGTCAGACGACCTTGGCGACCAGCAGGTCGTGGAAGTGCAGCGCGCCCATCAGGACCTTGTCCGGGTCGACCACGAGGATCTGGCCGATCTTGCGCTCCTCCATGATCCGCACCGCCTCGACCGCAAGCGCGCCCGGCGCGATGGTCACCGGCGACGCCGTCATGACATCCCGGACCTTGAGGGTGGCGGGATCCAGCGACCCGGCGCGGCCGAGCACGCGGCGCAGGTCGCCGTCGGTGAAGATGCCCTGCACGTGCCGGTTGTCGTCGACGATGGCAACCATCCCCATGCGCTTGCGGGTGATCTCCAGGAGCGCGGCAGCGAAATCGCTATCCAGCGGCACGGCCGGTACCTCCGCGCCGGTACGCATCACGTCGGACACCAGCGTCAGCAGCTGCCTGCCGAGCGTACCGCCCGGATGCGAGCGGGCGAAGTCGGCGCTGCCGAAGCCACGGGCATCCAGCAGCGCCACGGCCAGGGCGTCGCCCAGCGCCAGCGCTGCGGTGGTGCTGGCGGTGGGTGCGAGGTTGAGGGGGCAGGCTTCCCGCCGGGCGCCGGCATAGAGGTGGACATCGGCATGTCGCGCGAGCGACGAAGCGGCATTGCCGGTGAATGCGATCAGGCGCGCCCCCTGGCGCTTGACCAGCGGCACGATGGCGGTCAGCTCCTCGGTCTGCCCGGAATTGGACAGCGCGACGAAGACGTCCTCGCTGGTGATCATGCCGAGGTCGCCGTGACTGGCCTCTGCGGGATGAACGAAGAATGCGGGGGTGCCGGTCGACGCCAGGGTGGCGGCGATCTTGCGCGCGACATGTCCGGACTTGCCCATGCCGCTGACCACCACTCTTCCCCTGCAGGCGAGGATCATTCGGCAGGCCTGGGCGAAAGCGTCGTCGATGGTGTCCACCAGGTCCAGCACCGCCTGCGCCTCGATGCGCAACACTTCGACCGCGCGCTGCCGGAAACGGTCATCCGAGATGGGCGCCTCGGCTGTGCCTGTCGGTAGAATCGAAGAGGGCATCGAGCGAGTATAGCGGGCGGGCTCTGACCGCCCCCGGCTGCACGCGGTCGTGCGATTGCTTCTGCAAGCGCTTCGTGCCGTCGTTTCCGCATTCGTTCCCGCATTCTCACCAACTTGCTCAACCGGCGGGCCGGAATGGCCCGAAGCGACCCGATGCGGCTGCCATGCACGCGCTCGAACTGACCCTGATATTGCTGGGCGCCAGCATCCTGGCGGTCGCGCTGCTGCGGCACCTGGGCCTGCCGACGCTGGTCGGCTACCTGGCAGTGGGCGCGGTCCTCGGCCCGTACGCGGGCAACCTCGCGGGCGATTCGGAGCTGGTGCACACGCTGGCGGAGTTCGGGGTGGTGTTCCTGATGTTCACGCTGGGGCTCGAGTTCAGCCTGCCGAAGCTCGCCGCCCTGCGCAGCTATGTCTTCGGGCTGGGACCGATGCAGGTGCTTTCCACGATCGGACTGGTGGTGCTGGCGGTGGTGGTGCTTCCGGCCCAGTGGGTGGCTCAATTCGTTCCCGGGGGGATCGACTGGCGCGCCGCGGTGGTGATCGGCGGGGCGCTCGCGATGTCGTCCACCGCGCTGGTGAGCAAGATGCTCACCGAAAACCGCGAGCTCGAAACCGAGCATGGCAAGCGGGTCTTCGGCATCCTGCTCTTCCAGGACCTGGCGCTCATTCCCGCTGCTGATCCTGACTCCGGCCTTGAGCGAGGGCGGCGACCGCTGGCAGGACGATCTCGGCTGGGCGGTGGTGAAGGCGGTCGTTCTGTTGTTCCTGCTGCTGCGTTTCGGTCCTCCGCTCATGCGCGGCTGGTTCCTGCGGGTGGCTCGGCTTCGGTCGCACGAGGTCTTCACCCTGAACGTGCTGCTCGCGACGCTGCTGTTCGCCTGGCTGACCGGCAAAGCGGGCCTCTCGATGGAGCTCGGCGCCTTCGTGGCCGGCATGCTGATCTCGGAGACCGACTATCGCTACCAGGTCGAGGAAGACATCAAGCCGTTCCGGGACCTGCTGCTCGGCCTGTTCTTCATCACCATCGGCATGAAGCTCAATGTGGCGGTGGTGCTTGCCGCCTGGCCGGTGGTCCTGACCCTGCTGATGCTGCCGGTGCTGCTCAAGTTCGTGATTGTCGCCGCCCTGGTCCTGGCGACGCGCGGCGGGGTCGCCAATGCCGTTCGAACGGGTATCTGGCTCGCGCAGGCGGGCGAATTCGCCTTCGTGCTGCTGGTGCTGGCGATGCAGGGGCGCCTGATCGACGAAGCGGCCATGCAGCCGATGCTGGCGGCCATGCTGCTGTCCATCCTGATCAGCCCGTTCCTGATCCGCCAGGCGGGGCGGATCGCGCTGGGTGTATCGGGCGGCGAATGGATGCAGCGCTCCCTCCAGCTGCAGCTGATCGCCACCCGTTCGATCGCGCAGCAGAAGCATGTGATCGTCTGCGGCTACGGACGCAGCGGTCAGAGCCTCGCCCACGTGCTCGAGGCCGAGCGCATCCCGTTCGTTGCCCTGGACCTGGATCCGGATCGGGTCAGGCAGGCGGCTGCCGCCGGCGAATCGGTCGTGTTCGGTGACGCTTCGCGGCGCGAGACGCTGCTGGCGGCGGGGATCCATCGCGCCAGCGCTCTGGTGGTCACCTATGCGGACACGCCGGCGACGCTGCATCTGCTGGCGGTGACGCGCCAGCTGGCCCCGACCTTGCCGGTGCTGGTGCGCACCTCGTCGGACGGCGACCTGGAGATCCTGCGCGCCGCCGGCGCCACCGAAGTGGTGCCGGAGATCGTCGAGGGTAGCCTGATGCTGGCCTCCCATGCGCTGGCTTTGACCGGTGTGCCGCTGTCGCGGGTCCTGCGACGGATCCGCCATATCCGCGACAGCCGCTACCAGATGCTGCGCGGCTACTTCCACGGCGCCGACGAGCAGGAAGGCGAGAACATCGAGGAGAGCCACCAGCGCCTGCAGACGGTGACCATCCAGGCAGGGGCGGCGGCGGTGGGGCGGGCGCTGGGCGACCTGCCGCTCGGGGAGTGCCGCCTCACCGCGCTGGTGCGCGCCGGCCACCGCATCGTCGATCCCGAACCGAGCCTCGGCATCGAGACCGGCGACACCCTGGTGCTGGCAGGGACCTACGACCAGGTCAACCGTGCCGAGGCAGACCTCTCGAGGCGTTGACGGCCGTCTCAGGGTAACGGCAGGCTCCATGCCCCGGTTCGGCATTTGCAACGAACCCTCTTTCGAGGGAGGCCCACCCGTGAGGCTGGCAGTAGAATCCGCCCAGTTCACAATTCCCGCCTGCTTTGGACAACGACACCTTCCTCTCCGTCGAGTCGCTCAGTTTCGGCTATACGGCTGACCGCCTGATCCTCAAGAACCTCAACATGCGTTTTCGCCGTGGCTCGGTGGTGGCGCTGATGGGCGGTTCCGGCTGCGGCAAGACCACCGTTTTGCGGGCGATCGGCGCCCAGGTGAAGCCGTCGTGCGGGCGAGTGATGCTCGACGGTGTCGACGTCCACGGCCTCGACCGCGCGGGGCTCGCCGCGCGCGCAGGCGCAAGATGGGCATGCTGTTCCAGCACGGCGCGCTCTTCACCGACCTCAACGTCTACGAGAACGTCGCCTTCCCGCTGCGCGAGCACACCAACCTTCCGGGCGCGATGATCCGCGACCTGGTGCTGATGAAGCTGCATGCCGTCGGGCTGCGCGGGGCGTCGCGGCTGATGCCTTCGGAGATCTCCGGCGGCATGGCGCGGCGCGTGGCGCTGGCCCGCTCGATCGCCCTCGATCCGCCGCTGCTGATGTACGACGAGCCGTTTGCCGGGCTCGATCCGATCTCGCTCGGCACTATCGCTCACCTGATCAGGAGCCTGAACCGGGCGCTGGGCGCCACCACCATGCTGGTCACCCACGATGTCGCGGAGACCTTCCGCATCGTCGACTACGCCTACGTGATGGCAGCCGGCGAGGTGATCGGGGAGGGCACGCCCGAGGAGCTGATGGCATCGAGCGATCCTCGCATCACCCAGTTCCTCGAGGGCCGCAGCGACGGCCCGGTGCCGTTCCACTATCCGGCGGCGCCGATCGCAGAGGAGCTTGGCCTGTGATTACCGACGACATCGCCCGGCTCGGGGCCTGGGCATTGGCCCGCCTCGCCGGCCTCGGCTTCGGCTTTCGTTTCCTGTGGCGCCTGTGCTGGCTGTCCATCCTGAGCCTCGCCCGGCCGAGGCTGATCATCGAGCAGCTCTACTTCATCGGCAACCGGTCGCTCTCCATCATCACCATCTCCGGCCTGTTCGTCGGCTTCGTGCTCGGCCTGCAGGGTTACTACACGCTCGAGCGCTACGGCTCGGCGGAGGCACTCGGCCTGCTGGTCGCGCTCTCGCTGAGCCGGGAACTCGGTCCGGTGGTGACGGCGCTGCTGTTCGCCGGCCGGGCCGGTACCTCGCTCACCGCGGGGATCGGCCTGATGAAGGCCGGCGAGCAGCTTGCCGCGATGGAGATGATGGGTGTCGACCCGATGGCGCGCGTGCTGGCGCCGCGCTTCGTGGCCGCCCTGATCGCCATGCCGCTGCTCGCCGCGATGTTCTCGGCCGTCGGCGTGATCGGCTCGTGGATCGTCGGCGTGCAGATCATCGGCGTCGACGCCGGCTCGTTCTGGTCGCAGATGCAGGCCGGCGTCGACATTCGCAACGACATCGGCAACGGCGTCATCAAGAGCATGATCTTCGGCGTCATCTGCGCCTTCATTGCGCTCTTCGTAGGCAACGAGGCCACCGCGACACCCGAGGGGGTGTCGCGGGCGACCACCGATACCGTCGTGGCATCCTCGCTGGTCGTGCTGGGTTTCGACTTCATGCTGACGGGGCTGATGTTCGGCGGATTCTGAAGTCCCGGCCGGTCGGCAGTCACCGGCTTGCAGCCGGCTCGGCAATCAAAGGAAAAGAACATGGGCATGAAAAGACGTTCGATGGACATTCTCGTGGGGCTGTTCGTGCTGGCCGGGATCGGGGCGCTGTTCTTCCTTGCCCTGCGCGCCGCCAACCTCGGATCCTTCGTCGTCTCGGACGGCTACGAACTGCGCGCCAACTTCGACAACATCGGCGGACTCAAGGAGCGTGCGCCGGTGCGCAGCGCCGGCGTCGTGGTCGGCCGGGTGGACTCGATTGACTTCGACACGCAGTCATTCCGGGCGGACGTGCGGCTGTCGATGGATTCGCGCTATAGATTCCCCAAGGACTCATCGGTCAAGATTCTGACCGCCGGCCTGCTGGGCGAGCAGTTCATCGGCATCGAGGCCGGCGCTGACGAAAAGCTGCTGGCCGCGGGTGACACGGTCATGCTCACGCAATCGGCCGTGGTGCTCGAGAACCTGATCAGCCAGTTCCTCTACGGTCGTGCCGCCGACGGCGCGACCGGGGGTGGTGATGGCAGCGGTGCCGGCGCCGGCGGCCCCGGCAACGGCGGCGTCACCAAGTGAGTTCGCCAGCACGGCCGCGAGCCTTCGCGTGCCTGTCCCGATTGCTGCGCCTGCTGCCCTGCTTGTTGCTGATGCTGGCGGCCGGGTGCGCCACGACCGGCGGCGAAGTCAATCCGCGCGATCCGTTCGAGCCCTTCAACCGTTCGGTCTACCGGTTCAACGACACCATCGACCGCTATGCGCTCAAGCCGGTGGCCCAGGCCTACCAGAAGGTGCTGCCGGAGCCGTTACAACTGATGGTCGGCAGCTTCTTCGCCAACCTCGACGACCTCTACACCGGCGCCAACAACCTGCTGCAGGCCAAGCCCAGGGAGGCCCTGGTCGACTTCTCGCGCTTCGTCGTCAATTCCACCTTGGGTTTCGCCGGCGTGGCGGACGTGGCGAGTGGGATCGGCCTGCCAAAGCACGACGAGGACCTCGGCCAGACGCTCGGCTACTGGGGGGTGCCGTCGGGCCCCTACCTGGTTGTTCCGCTGCTCGGGCCGTCGACGGTGCGCGACGCGCCGTCTCGCGTGGCCGACATCTTTGCCACCCCCATCGACCTGGTGTACGACAAGAGCGTCCGCGAGCGCAACGCGTCCTGGGCGCTGCGGCTGATCCACGGCCGGGCGGCGCTGCTGGAGGCGGAGAAAGTGATCCAGGGGGCTGCGCTGGATCCGTATTCCCTGATCCGCGACGGCTGGCTGCAGCGCCGGCGCAATGCCGTCTACGACGGCAACCCGCCGGAAGAGGACTTCGAGGACGACTCGGGCTACTCCGACGAGGAATTCGACTATTCCGATGACGAATCGGGCTACTCGAAGGAGAAGAGCAACCCCGACGGGGGCGCAACGAGCGGTGGAGATAGTGGCGGAGAGACCGGCGCTGGAGGCGGAAAGCGGCCCGGCGGCGCAGGCAGCGGGACGGAGTAAGGCGCCCGACCGGAAGGGGTCGTGGCGTGTTGCCTCATAGCAACGGTGGGTAACCGCCGGGTGTGATAATGGCGGGTCGTGACATTGGGGGTCGGCCCAAAAGATGGCCCCGGCCGTTGTACGTCGTGGGGCTGCCACAGCAGACAGGCAGTTCCGGCGACCAATTGATGCAAGGATACTAATGAATAGCAAGGTTCTGAGGCTTTTGTCGGCGTTCATCCTGGCCACTGCCATTTCGGCCGTATCGCCGGCCGCATGGGGCCAGCAGGATCCGAACAAGTTCATGGAGGATCTGTCGTCCAAAGTGATCGAAAAGATCAAGGGCGACAAGCAGATCCAGGAGGGTGACCTCAAACGGATCAGCGACCTGGTCGACACGACCTTGATGCCCCATGTCAACTTCGAGCGGATGACAGCCCTGTCCGTCGGTCGGGCTTGGCGCGAGGCTACGCCGGAGCAGAAGAAGCAGTTGATGACCGAATTCCGGATCCTCCTGTTGCGTACTTATTCCAATGCCTTCACGGCCGTGCGCGACCAGACCGTGCGGATGAAGCCGTTCCGCGGCAACCCCGCCGAGGACGAGGTCATCGTCCGCAGCGAGATCGTGCAGGCGCGCGGCGAGCCGATCCAGCTCGACTACCGGCTCGAGAAGGCCGACAAGGCCTGGAAGATCTACGACGTGAATGTGCTCGGCGTGTGGCTGGTGCAGACCTATCGCAACCAGTTCGCGCAGGAGATTTCCGCCGGCGGCATCGACGGCCTGATCAAGAGCCTGGCGGACAAGAACAAGTCCTTCTCCAGCGCCGTCAAGTCCTGACGGAGGGCGGCATGCAGGCGGTGGCGGTCCCGACCCGGATCGATGTCGACAACGCGATGCAGGTGCTCGCCGGCCTGAGGGAGTCCACGCGGGGCACGGCGGCGGCGCCGCTCGCGCTGGACCTTTCCCTGCTGCGGGAATTCGATTCGTCGGCGCTTTCGATCCTGCTGCAGCTGGCCCGTGACCGGAATGGTCCAGGCGAGGGCCCGGGCATCGCCTTGGCTGCCGGTAGCACGGGGCCCGACAATCCCACAGGTCGGACGAGCGGGAGTGCGCTGGCAGACCGCGGTGCGACTCCCGCGCCGGCGGCAGCGTCGCCGCTGTTCCTGCTCGACCCGCCTCCGAAGTTGCGGGAGCTCGCCGAGCTCTATGGCGTGGCCGAGATGCTGTTCGGCACGGCCGGTGCATCCGATCAGGCGCGGAGCCGGGACCACCAGGCGCGTGGATAGGAACGACAGGGCAAGGACGACGGAAAGGCCGAAAAGCCACCGGAAAAACCGGAAAAACCGGGCGGATCGGGCAGACCGGGAAGACCGGGAAGACCGGGAAGACGATCAGGCATAGCGACGCATAGCCAGGCACTGCAGCGCGGGCAGGACGCGGCGCTGCAGCCTCCGAATCGCCGCGACACGCGCCGCCGGATCCAGGTTGGGTCCGGCGGCATTGCATTTGAGGGCCTCCCAGCACGGGCGGTCGGATGGAGTACGACCCGCCAGCAGCGGGAAGCGGGGACGACAGCTTCATGCAGGCAGCAATCGACATCGATTCCGTCACCAAGCGCTATGGCTCGGTGCAGGCGCTCAGGGGCGTCTCGCTACGCGTCGAGCAGGGGGAATTCTTCGCGCTGCTGGGCCCCAACGGCGCCGGCAAGACCACGCTGATCTCGATCATCGCCGGTCTGGCGCGCGCAAGCAGCGGTTCGGTGAAGGTGATGGGCCACGACGTGGTCGCCGACTACCGGATCGCACGGCGCCAACTCGGCGTGGTGCCGCAGGAGCTGGTCTTCGATCCCTTCTTCTCGGTGCGCGAGTCCCTGCAGATCTCCTCCGGTTACTACGGTGTGCGCAACAACGACGCGTGGATTGACGAGATCCTCGAGAGCCTCGGGCTCACCAGCAAGGCCAAGGCGAACATGCGCTCGCTTTCGGGTGGCATGAAGCGGCGCGTCCTGGTCGCCCAGGCGCTGGTCCACCGGCCGCCGGTGATCGTGCTCGACGAGCCCACCGCCGGCGTCGACGTCGAACTGCGCCAGTCGCTGTGGGCATTCATCCAGCGGCTCAACCGCGACGGCCACACCATCGTGCTCACTACCCACTATCTGGAAGAGGCGCAGGCCCTTTGCCAGCGGGTCGCCATGCTCAAGGCCGGCCGCATAGTCGCGCTCGACCACACCGCGAGCCTGCTCAAGCGGTTTGCGGGTGGAACGCTGGTTCTGTGCCTCTCGGGAGCGCCGTTGCCGGAGCCGCTGGAGTCGCGTGTGATCGCCGGGCCTGTGGGGGACACGCGCCTGCACCTGCAGATCGAGCGCTACGGTGAGGTCGAGTTCATCCTGGCCGCGCTGCGTGAGGCGGGATGCGTGATCGAGGAGATGGAGATCGCGCACACCGACCTCGAGGACGTCTTCGTCAAGGTCATGAACGAGGTATGAAGGCTCCCCCCTTGGCGCCTTCGGCGCCTCCCCCCTGAGGGGGGCGCAGCCAGCGGCCGGGCGGAGCCCGATCCGCGGCTGCAGCTGGGTGCGGGGCGCTGTCGCCATGCGGCCGTTGAGGCCGGGTTGGGCAGTGGGGCGCCCACATGCCTGGGACGATCAATTCCCGGGACCCGGGCGACAGCCGGGCGGAGCGAGCTCAGCGTGCCAGTGGGTCGGCGCCGGCAGAGCCGTCCGCGGCTGCCGCCGGGTGGGCATCATCGGGTGCCTGCAGAGGACAGCCTGGTGGAACCCTTTGAGCGAGTGAAGTGATGGACGGATTCCGAACGCTCTTCTACAAGGAGATGCTGCGCTTCTGGAAGGTGGGCGTCCAGACCGTGGCGGCGCCGGTGATGACGGCGCTGATGTACCTGCTGATCTTCTCCCACGCCTTGCGCGGACGGGTGGAAGTGTTCGAGGGCGTGGACTACACCTCGTTCCTCATTCCCGGGCTGGTGATGATGTCGGTGCTGCAGAATGCCTTCGCCAACACCTCGTCATCGATGATCCAGAGCAAGATCACCGGCAACATCGTGTTCGTGCTGCTGCCGCCGATCCGGCCGCTGACGATGTACGCCGGCTACGTGCTCGCGTCGGTGGCGCGTGGCCTGGTGGTGGGCGCGGGCGTCTTCATGGTGACGGTCGGATTCTTCGAGACCCGCTTCGAGCAGCCTCTCTGGGCGGTGGCATTCGCGGTCCTCGGCAGCGCCATGCTGGGTACGCTGGGGCTGATCGGCGGCATCTGGGCCGACAAGTTCGACGAGATCGCCGCGTTCCAGAACTTCGTGATCATGCCGCTCACCTTCCTTTCGGGCGTGTTCTATTCGGTCCACAGCCTGCCACCGTTCTGGCAGGTCGTGTCTCACCTCAACCCGTTCTTCTACATGGTGGACGGCTTCCGGCACGGCTTCTTCGGCCAGTCGGACATCTCGCCCTGGGTCAGCCTGCTGGTCGTCACCTCCGCCTGGCTGGTGTCGGCCGCGATCGCGCTGCAGATGCTCAGGAGCGGTTACAAGCTGCGGGCCTGACCGTGCGCGACGCACGCTGCTGCCCGCGACCGGCGCAAGGTAGCGCCGGTGCCCCGCCGGGTTGCCGGTACAATCTTGCGCTCCCGGCGGCAGGATGCGGCCACCGGCCATTTCCGTGCATGGAGAGTCTCCCCAGTGGTCACCCCTGAAGACGTCAAGGGCTATATCGCCCAGGGCCTGAATTGCGAGCATCTGGAGGTGAGCGGGGATGGCCAGCACTTCGAGGCGCTCATCGTCTGCTCCGCCTTCGCGGGCAAGCGGCCCATCGCCCGTCATCAGATGGTGTATGCCGCGCTCGGGGATCGCATGAAGGCGGAGATCCACGCGCTGTCGATGAAGACCCTGACCCCGCAGGAGTGGAAACAATGAGGTCCGTCCTTGGCGCCGTCGGCGGCTGCCGGGTGGCGGGCGTCGGGGAGATGCGCGGAGTGCGGCTCCAAGGCGCGTGACATGGACAAGCTGAAGATTTCCGGTGGCCGCCGGCTTCACGGCGAGGTCGAGGCATCGGGCGCCAAGAATGCGGCGCTGCCGATCCTTTGCGCAAGCCTGCTCACGGCCGACGTCCTGGCTCTGGAGAACGTGCCGCAGTTGCAGGACATCGCCACGACTGTGAGGCTGCTGTCTCTGCTGGGGGTCGGGATCGAACGCAGCGGGCGAATCGGTGCAGCTCGACGCGTCGGCCGTCGCAAGCACCGAAGCGCCGTACGAGCTGGTCAAGACGATGCGGGCGGCCATCCTGGTGTTGGGCCCGTTGCTGGCGCGCTTCGGTGAGGCGCGGGTGTCGTTGCCGGGCGGCTGTGCCATCGGCCAGCGGCCGATCGACCAGCACATCAAGGGCCTGCAGGCGATGGGCGCGAAGATCGACATCGAGCAGGGCTACGTCGTCGCCCGTGCCTCGCGCCTGAAGGGCGCGCGCATCGTGACCGACATGGTCACCGTCACCGGCACCGAGAACCTGATGATGGCCGCCTGCCTGGCCGAAGGCGAAACGCTGATCGAGAACGCTGCGCGCGAGCCGGAAGTGGTCGACCTCGCCAACGCGCTGGTCGCAATGGGCGCGCGTATTCGCGGCGCCGGCACCGACCGCGTGACCGTCGAGGGTGTCGGCAAGCTGCACGGCGCGCAGCATCGCGTCATGGCCGACCGGATCGAGACCGGCACCTTCCTGTGCGCGGTGGCTGCCTGCGGCGGAGACGTGGTGGTGCGCAGGACCGAGCCCTGGGCCCTCGATGCAACGCTCGACAAGCTGCGCGAGACCGGCGCCAGGATCACCTCCGGCGACGACTGGGTCCGGCTCTCGATCGACCGTCGACCGAAGGCGGTGACGTTGCGCACCGCGCCCTACCCGGGATTCGCCACCGACATGCAGGCGCAGTTCATGGCGTTGAACTGCGTGGCCGAGGGCACCGGCATGATCACCGAGACGATCTTCGAGAACCGCTTCATGCACGTGCAGGAGTTGCTGCGCCTTGGCGCCGACATCCGCATCGAAGGCAACACCGCCGTGGTGATCGGCGCCGATCATCTTTCGGGGGCCACGGTCATGGCGACCGACCTGCGCGCCTCCGCCAGCCTGGTGATCGCCGGCTTGTGCGCCGGTGGCGAGACCACGGTCGAGCGCATCTACCACCTCGACCGCGGCTATGCGCAGATGGAAGTGAAGCTGGACGCCCTCGGCGCCCGGGTCGAACGCATCGCCACGCCGCAGCCGCGCTTCGGGCGTCGTGCCAGCGATCGCAGCCGCGAGCAGTGAAGGTGGCGCGACCATGCTGACGCTAGCCTTGTCGAAAGGCCGGATCCTCGACGACACCGCGGGGCTGCTGCAGCGCTGCGGCATCGTCATCGATCCCTCGCTTGCGGATTCGCGCAAGCTGATCCTGCCCACCGGCGACCCGAACCTGCGGCTGTTGATCGTGCGCGCGACCGACGTGCCGACCTATGTCCAGTACGGCGCGGCAGACCTCGGCATCGCGGGCAAGGATGTGATGCTCGAGCACGGCGGCGACGGACTCTATCAGCCGGTCGACCTCGACATCGGCCGCTGCCGGATGTGTGTCGCCGCACCGGCGGGTTTCGACTACGCCAATGCCGTGCGGCGCGGCGCACGCCTGCGGGTCGCGACCAAGTACGTCAACGTCGCCAGCCGGCACTTCGCGCGCAAGGGTGTGCACATCGACCTGATCAAGCTGTACGGTTCGATGGAGCTTGCGCCGCTGGTGGGCCTGGCCGACGCTATCGTGGACGTGGTCTCCACCGGTAGCACCCTCAAGGCGAACAACCTGGTGGCGGTGGAAGAGATCATGCCGATCTCCGCCCGGCTGATCGTCAACCAGGCGGCGCTCAAGATGCGACAGGCCGCGCTCGCGCCGCTGATCAACGCGCTCGAGAAGGCGGTTTCGCCGTCCTAGGGCGGCACACATCATGATCAATCGACTCGACATCGACGACCGCGACTTCGATGCGCGGCTGACGCGGCTGCTGGCATGGGAGCCGGAACACGACCAGGCGATCGAACAGTCGGTGAAGGCGATCATTGCCGACGTCCGTCGCCGCGGCGACCAGGCGCTGCTGGACTACACCCGCCGCTTCGACCGGCTCGACTGCGCGGATGCGGCGCAGCTCCGGCTGCAGCCGGCGGAACTGCAGGCGGCGCTTCAGTCCCTGCCGCATGACCAGCGTCGCGCCCTGGAGACCGCAGCCGAGCGGATCCGCCGCTATCACTTCCACCAGAAGGGCGACTCCTGGTCGTACGTCGAGGCCGACGGCACTCGTCTGGGCCAGCGGGTGCTGCCGATCGACCGGGTCGGGCTCTACGTCCCCGGCGGCAAGGCGGCCTACCCGTCGTCGGTGCTGATGAACGCGATCCCGGCGCGGGTGGCTGGCGTGCGCGAACTGGCGATGGTGGTGCCGACCCCGGGCGGCACCCGCAACCCGATGGTGCTGGCCGCCGCCTGCATCGCCGGTGTCGACGAGGTTTACACCATCGGCGGCGCGCACGCGGTCGCCGCGCTCGCCTTCGGAACCGGGTCGATCCGTGCGGTCGACAAGATCGTCGGCCCGGGCAACGCCTATGTCGCGCTGGCCAAGCGCGAGGTCTTCGGTACCGTCGGCATCGACATGATCGCCGGGCCCTCCGAGATCCTCGTGGTGAGCGACGGTTCCGTGCCGCCGGACTGGGTTGCGATGGACCTGTTCTCGCAGGCCGAGCACGACGAAATGGCGCAGGCGATCCTGATTTCGGACGATGCAGCCTTCCTCGATGCGGTCGCCGCGTCGCTCGCCCGGCAGATCGGACAGTTGCCGCGCCAGGAGGTGATCGCGCAGTCGCTGAAGGATCGGGGCGCACTGGTCCGTGTGAACGACCTCGCGCAGGCGGCCGAACTGGTAAACCGGGTCGCGCCGGAGCACCTGGAGCTGGCGGTGAAGGACGCGCAGCCGCTGCTGCAACGGATCCGGCACGCCGGCGCGATCTTCGTCGGCCGCTACTCGTCCGAATCGATCGGCGACTACTGCGCCGGCCCCAGCCATGTGCTGCCCACGATGCGCACGCCGCGCTTCTCGTCGCCGCTGGGCGTGCCGGACTTCCAGAAGCGGTCGAGCCTGATCGAGGTGTCCCGGGCAGGGGCGCAGGCGCTCGGTCGGCTCTCGGCGGTGCTCGCCCGCGGCGAAGGCCTCGAGGCACACGCGCGCAGCGCCGAATATCGGCTCGAACAACCGTCCGCGGCCGATGATTCCGGCAGCGGCGTCGCTGCCCCCGCGCGTGCCCCGGCGGATGCCGCCGCTTTCGCCGACCGCCTGGTGCGCCCGGACGTACGGCGGATGTCCAGCTACCACGTCCCCGACGCATCCGGGCTGCTCAAGCTCGACGCCATGGAAAACCCGTACCAGTTGCCGGCGGCGCTTCGCCAAGCGCTGGGCCGGCGACTGTCCGAGGTCGCGCTCAACCGTTATCCGGTTCCGGTCTACGGTGGGCTGAAGGACGCGATCCGCCGGACCTTCAGGGTGCCGCCATGGGCGGGGCTGGTGCTCGGCAACGGCTCCGATGAGCTGATATCGATGCTGGTGACCATGCTCAACCAGCCCGGGGCAACGGTGCTCGCCCCGGTGCCGACGTTCGTCATGTATGCGATGTCGTCGCAATTCGCGCGCATGAAGTTCGTCGGCGTCGACCTCGATCCGAACCTCCAGCTCGACCTGCCGGCGATGCTGGCGGCGATCGACCTCCACCAGCCGGCGCTGGTCTTCATCGCCTATCCCAACAACCCCACCGGCAACTCCTTCTCGCGCGAGGCGATCGAGCAGATCGTGCGACGTTCGCCGGGGCTGGTGGTGCTGGATGAGGCCTACGAACCCTTTGCGCCCGACAGCTGGCTGCCTCGGCTCGCGGAATTTCCGAATCTGGCCGTCATGCGCACCCTGTCCAAGCTCGGGCTCGCCGGCGCCCGCCTTGGCTACCTGGCTGCAGCCCCCGCGTGGACCGAGCAGCTCGACAAGGTCCGTCCGCCGTACAACGTCAGCGTCCTCAACGAGGCGGCGGTCGAATTCGCGCTCGGGCATGCGCAGGTGTTTGCCGAGCAGGCGCGCGCGGTACGCGAGGCGCGCGAGCTCCTTGCGGGCGAGCTGCACGGCCTGGTCGGCCAGGGACTGGACACCGTTTTCGATTCGCAGGCGAATTTCATCCTGGTCCGGGTCGCCACGCGGCCGACCGCAGGGCTTGCCGCGGGCGCGGACGTCGCCCGGCGGATGAGGGAATCGGGCGTGCTGATCAAGGACGTCGGTAAAATGCATCCCATGCTGCACAATTGCCTGAGGTTGACGGTGGGCGCCCCGGACGAGAACAACCGGATGCTGGCGGCGCTGCGCCAGGCGCTGGCGGGACGCGCCTGAGAGCGTCACGCCGCTGAACCTACCCTTTTCCGACCGCTCCGCGGTCCCTCATGATCCGCAATTGGGAATGTGATCCCGAAGTGATCCCGAAGTGATCCCGAACATGGCACCCCATGCGCAGCGCTGAAGTCACCCGCAACACCGCCGAAACCCGTATCAGGGTCAAGGTGAACCTCGACGGAACCGGCATCGCCAAGCTCGCGAGCGGCGTGCCGTTCCTCGACCACATGCTCGACCAGATCGCGCGCCACGGACTGGTGGACCTCGAGGTCGAGGCGGCAGGCGACCTGCACATCGACGCGCACCACACGGTGGAGGATGTCGGCATCACGCTCGGCCAGGCCATCGCCAAGGCGATCGGCGACAAGCGCGGCGTTCGCCGCTATGGCCATGCCTACGTGCCGCTCGACGAGGCACTCTCGCGGGTGGTGGTGGATTTCTCCGGCCGTCCCGGTCTTACCTGGCAGGTGCAGTTCACTCGGGCGATGATCGGACAGTTCGACGTCGACCTGTCGCGCGAGTTTTTCCAGGGGTTGGTCAACCACGCCCAGATGACGGTGCACATCGACAACCTGCGCGGCGACAACGCGCATCACCAGTGCGAGACCATCTTCAAGGCATTCGGCCGGGCGCTGCGGATGGCCGCGGAAAACGATCCGCGGGCGGGGTCCGCCATCCCTTCCACCAAGGGAAGCCTGTGATCGTTCGCCTGTCCGGCTGCGGTGCGTCCGGATTGGGACTGTCGCCGACGGCGCCGACGGCGCCGCGAGGGGACTTGCGATGACCGTCGCGGTGGTGGACTACGGCATGGGCAACCTGCGCTCGGTCGCGAAGGCGCTCGAGCATGTCAGCCCCAAGTCAAGGGTTGTGATCACAAGCGATGCCGCCACCATCCGCCGTGCCGAGCGGGTCGTGTTCCCGGGCCAGGGCGCCATGCCGGATTGCATGCGCTACCTCGCCGACAGCGGGCTGACCGAGGCGATCCTCGAGGCAGCTGCGACCAAGCCGCTGTTCGGCGTCTGCGTCGGCGAGCAGATGCTGTTCGAGCGCAGCGAGGAGGGCGACACAGCCGGGACTTGGCCTGCTCGCCGGCAAGGTGGTGCGGTTCGATCCGCAGCTCATGAAGCAGAGTGGCGGTCTGAAAGTGCCGCACATGGGATGGAACCGCGTGCACCAGTGCTCGCCGCATCCGATGTGGAACGGCATCGCGCAGGACGACTTCTTCTACTTCGTGCATAGCTACTACGTGGCGCCTGCGGACGCCGCGATCGAGGCCGGCCGGACCAACTACGGCTTGGGCTTTACCTGCGCGGTGGCGCAAGCTAACATTTTCGCCACACAGTTCCACCCAGAGAAGAGCGCGGCCAGCGGGCTGCGCCTCTACGAGAATTTCATCCACTGGCAGCCCTGAGCGGCTGGGCACCGACCATCCATGTTGTTGATACCTGCAATCGATCTGAAGGACGGACGTTGTGTCCGCCTGAAGCAAGGCGACCTCCAGCAGGAGACGATCTTCTCCGAGGAACCGGAGAAGGTGGCGCGTCACTGGCTCGAGATGGGCGCGGAGCGCATTCACCTGGTCGATCTCAACGGCGCCGTTGCCGGCAAGCCGCAGAACGCCGGCGCGGTGCGGGCGATCGTCGATGCGGTGGGCTCGGAAGTGCCTGTGCAACTGGGCGGCGGCATCCGTTCGCTCGAAACGATCGAGCGCTACCTGGACAGCGGCGTCAGCTACGTGATCATCGGCACTGCCGCGGTGAAGAGCCCGGGTTTCCTGCACGATGCCTGCAACGCCTTCCCAGGGCAGGTCATCGTCGGCCTCGACGCTCGGGACGGCAAGGTTGCCACCGACGGCTGGAGCAAGCTTACCAAGCACGAAGTGGTGGACCTCGCGCGCAAGTTCGAAGGCTATGGCATCGAGGGGATCATCTACACCGACATCGGCCGCGACGGCATGATGACCGGCGTCAACATCGACGCCACGGTGAAGCTGGCGCAGGCGGTGGGCGTGCCGGTCTTTGCGTCCGGCGGTGTCAGCAATCTCGACGACATCGACAAGCTGCTCGCGGTCGAGTCGGAGGGCGTCGCAGGGCGTCATCCTTGGCCGCTCGCTTTACGAGGGAACGCTGGATTTCGCGGCCGCGCTCGAGCGCACCGGCGTCGTCTAGCGGCTCACGAGTGTCGACACCCCCGGCTGCTGCCTCCGGACTGACCAAGCGGATCATCCCCTGCCTGGACGTGACCGCCGGCCGGGTGGTCAAGGGCGTGAAGTTCCTGGAACTGCGCGACGCAGGCGACCCGGTGGAGATCGCGCGCCGCTATGACGGCGAAGGCGCCGACGAGATCACTTTTCTCGACATCACCGCCTCGTCGGACCAGCGCGACATCATCCTGCACATCGTCGAGTCGGTGGCCAACCAGGTGTTCATCCCGCTTACCGTCGGCGGTGGCGTGCGCACGGTGGACGACATCCGCCGCCTGCTCAATGCCGGCGCCGACAAGGTGTCGATCAACACCGCCGGCATCGACAACCCGCAGCTGATCGCCGATGCCTCGGCACGATACGGCGCGCAATGCATCGTGTGCGCAATCGACGCCAAGCGCACCGCCACCGGCCGCTGGGAGGTGTTTACCCACGGCGGCCGCAAGCCTACCGGCCTCGACGTCGTCGACTGGGCCGCCCGGGTGGCCGCCCTGGGCGCCGGCGAGATCCTGCTCACCAGCATGGACCGAGACGGCACCCGCGAAGGGTTCGACCTCGCGCTGACCCGCGCCGTGAGCGACGCGGTGACCGTGCCGGTGATCGCCTCCGGGGGCGTCGGGAACCTGCAGCATCTCGCCGACGGCGTCACCGAAGGTGGGGCTGATGCGGTCCTGGCCGCCAGCATCTTCCATTTCGGCGAGTTCACCGTCGCGCAGGCAAAAAGCGTGATGGCTTCTCGCGGCATCCCGGTACGGCCGGTGCCTTGATGGCCGGACCCGAAGTTCCGCCCGGCGACTGGCTGGATGCCGTGCGCTTCGACGAGCGCGGGCTGGTCACCGCCATCGCCCAGGAGGTGCTCACGCAGCGCATCCTGATGGTCGCCTGGATGGATCGACAGGCGCTGGAGGAGACCGCGCGTACCGGGCAGGCGGTCTACTGGTCGCGGTCGCGGCGCCGGCTCTGGCGCAAGGGCGAGGAGTCGGGCAACGTCCAGAAGGTGAGGGAGATCCGCACCGATTGCGACTCCGACGTCGTGCTGCTGAAGGTGGAGCAGGTCGGCGGCGTCGCCTGCCACACCGGCCGCCACTCCTGTTTCTTCAACCTGCTGCAGGACGGCCAGCTGGGTGGTGACCGACCCGGTGCTTTCCGACCCGGCCACGCTCTACGGGAAGGGGGGAGGCTCGCTCCCGCCCGGCGGGAAGCCGCGAAGCGACAAGGGTGCCCTGGCTCCCGCGGAATTCTCGCTGCAGCGCCTTGCCGACATCATCGAGTCGCGGCGGGCCGCGGACCCTGACCAGAGCTATGTCGCTCGCCTGCTCAGCCGGGGCGAGGACGCCATCCTGAAGAAGATCGGCGAGGAAGCGACCGAAACCGTGATGGCTGCCAAGGATGGCGACAGCCCACGCATCGTTGCCGAAACGGCCGATCTCTGGTTCCACAGCCTGGTCATGCTGGCACACTATGGCCTGCGGCCGGAAGACGTGATCGAGGAACTCGGGCGGCGGGAGGGACTCTCGGGCCTGCAAGAGAAGGCGAGCCGCAGCGACGGGAAATGAGGGAAGTGTCGATGGAGAACAAGGACCTGGACCACAAGGACTGCCTCTTCTGCCGGATCGCCAAGGGCGAGATCCCCAGCCGGAAGGTCTACGAGGACGATGACATCCTCGCCTTCCACGACATCAACCCGGCTTGTCCGGTGCATTTCCTGATCATCCCGAAGACCCACCTGGTCAACCTCTACGACGCCGATGCGAGCCAGGCGCCCCTGCTCGGCAGGATGTTCGGCATGGCCGGCCGGCTGGCCCGGGAACAGGGCTGCGACGACGGCTTCCGGGCCGTGGTCAACAACGGCAGGGTGGGCAGGCAGGAGGTGTATCATCTTCACATCCACGTGATGGGCGGTCCGGATCCTCTGAAGTCCGGCCGCTGAAAGTCGCGCCCAGTCGTGTCCGGTGCCGGATCATTCCAGCTCGGGCCAAAGCCTGCAGGAGTCGTTAACTATGGGATCAATGAGCATCTGGCACTGGCTGATCGTGCTGGTGATCATCATGCTGGTCTTCGGAACCAAGAAGCTGCGCAACATCGGTACCGATCTCGGCGGTGCGGTCAAGGGCTTCAAGGATGGGGTCAAGGAAGGCAGCGCCGAAGGTGGCGCCGGTTCCACCCAGGACGCCAAGACCATCGACGTCGACGCCAAGCCCAAAGCCTGAGGCTCGTCAACGCCGCCGGAGGGCGGCCTGACGCGCGCCTCGGGGCATGCAGCCGAGCGGCGCCCAGCCGCTCGTTTCGTCTCTGCTCCGGCGCCGGGCCCGCTGTCCGCCCCGTGACCTCCCCGCCTACATCCACCTTCCGCACTTCATCAACACCTGCCTGCGGGTCCGCCTGAATGTTTGACATCAGCTTCATGGAAATGCTGATCGTCGCGATCGCCGCGCTGGTGGTGATCGGGCCGGAGCGGTTGCCGAAGGTCGCGCGACAAGCAGGCGAGTGGGTGAGCAAGATGCGGCGCTACGTCGATGACGTGAAGTCGGACTTCAACCGCCAATTGGAACTGTCGGAACTTCGCGACCTGAAGAAGGACGTGGAGGAGGCGGCGCGGTCCATCGAAGGCAGCGTCGGCGGTGCCGTCTCCGACATGAAGACGTCGTTCGATTCGGTCCAGCAGTCGCTGGAGGAGCCCTCCGGGTCGGGTGAATCCGCCGCGTCGACGCCGGTGACCAATTGGGACGAGATCTACGCGGTGCGGCGCACCCGCGAGCGGATCAAGGACCGGCGCATCGAGCGCGAGCGCGAGCGCGGCTTCAAGCGGCCACGCCGGCCATCGGTTCGCTGATGTTCGGATTCGGCCGCAAGGACACGCCAAGCGAAGACGAAGGTTTCGTCTCGCACCTGATCGAACTCCGCAATCGCGTGGTGCAGTCCCTGCTCGTCGTGCTGCTCATGTTCGGCGTTTGCTTCTACTTCGCGCCGGACCTGATGCGTTTCCTCGCCCTGCCGCTGAACGAGGCGCTGCCCGAAGGATCCAAGGCGGTGTTCATCGCCGGCGAGGGCGCATTCTTCACGCTGACCAAGATTGCCTTTCTGACGGCGATCCTCGGATCGCTGCCCTGGATCCTCTACCAGGCATGGGCTTTCGTGGCGCCCGGTCTCTATGCGCACGAGCGTCGCTTTGCCTTGCCGCTGATCGTCTCGTCGGTGTTCTTCATGGTGCTGGGAATCTCGTTCGCGTATTACTTCGTGCTGCCGGCCGCATACAAGTTCTTCTTCGCCTTTGCCGAACGCACTGGCGCGGACGTCATGCAGGACCTGCAGCGCTACTGGGATTTCACGCTGTCCATCTTCTTCGGCTTCGGGCTGACCTTCGAGGTTCCGGTGGTGCAGATGCTGCTGGTCAAGCTCGGCATGGTCACGCAGCAGCAGCTGCGCGAGGCAAGGCGCTACGTCGTCGTCGGCGCATTCATCGCCGCCGCAATTCTCACGCCGCCGGACGTGCTCTCGCAATTCATGCTGGCCATCCCGCTGATCCTGCTTTACGAGCTTGGGATCGTTCTTGCCGGGTTTCTGACTGCGCATAGCCGGGCGCCGGAGACTGTGTAGACCCCCCGAGGCGCCGGAGGCTGCTGGGTGAGTAGCGGTGCGGCTTGCGGAGGGTGAGGCCGGGGTCGCGAGGGGGATACCCGATGCCAGTGGCGGGGGCACCGCGAGCGGCCGCGCCAAGCCCGTTCCGCCGCGGTTGCTGGGTGCGGGGCAGTGCGACTTGTGCGGGTCGAGGCTGGGCTCACAAGAGCAGCATCCGATGCCGGGGACGGCGATCCTTCATTGACTCAGCGCGGAGCGCAGGCCACCGAAGCGGCGACGGTATTGTGCGGGGCTCAGGTTGACCTTGCGGCGAAACAGCCGGGCGAAGAAGGCGGCGTCGTCGTAGCCGACCTGGCCGGCCACCGCCTCGACCGGCTGGCTGGTGGTCTCCAGCAGGTGCTTCGCCTCCTCGAGCCGCAGGGTGTGGACGTATTCCAGCGGCGTCATTCCGGTTGCGAGCTTGAACCGGCGCTGCAGCGAGCGCTCGGGCAGCCCGCTCAGCTGGACCATCGCCGCCACCGGCGCATCCACCGCATAGTTGTCCGCGGTCCAGGACTGGCACCGGCCGATCACCGCGTCTTCGACCTGGCCCGAGCGCGCCAGGCGGGCGAAGGGCTGCTGGCCGACGTGATGCCAGTCGATCAGGTTGAGCTTGGCCACCTGCACCGCCTCTTCGATACCTGCCAGGCGGCCGATGAGGTAGAGCGCGAGGTCCATCCAGGAGCTGCCACCGCCGGCCATCACCAGCCGCTGCCCTTCGCCGGCCGCGACCAGCGCGCGTTGCGGCCGCACCCGCACCGTCGGATGGCGCTTCTGGAGCATTTCGCAGAAGGCCCAATGAGTAGTGGCATCCTCGCCGTCGAGCAGGCCGGCCTCGGCGAGCAGGATGGCGCCCGAGCAGGCGGTGCCGACGAGGGCGCCGGCGGCGTGGCAGTCGCGCACCCATGCGACTTCCTTGTCGAAGCGTCCGTCGAGCGGTTCCTGCGGCGCAAGCATCAGCTCCGGCACGCAGACGAGCGCCGGTTGCCGGCACTCGGCGAGGCTGCGATGGGCATGGATCGGCACCCCGTTGCCGGCGATGATGACGCCTTCGTGCCGGCTCACGATGACCGGATCGAGCCGGGGCTCGCCGGCGCGTCCGTCCACCACCATGGGCCAGTCCCGGCCGACGCACTTGAACAGGTCGAACATGCCGTAGACGACCGATGCCGACGTTTCTGATGTCGCCAGGATCGCGATTTCGGGAAGGGAGGCTGCGCCGGCCATGGGCTCCTGCTCCGTCATCCGGGTGCGGCCGATCCGTGCCGCGCGGTCGCGTTCAGCGGTTGAGTGGCGCCGCCTTGGGGTTCGGCCGGGTGCCGATCACGATGGGCAGGTCCACTTCCTCCGCGTCCCGGAGGAAGCGGAAGCGGGCGGTGGAGCCGGGCGGCAGCAACGAGATCATGTTGAGCATCGTCGCGACATTGGTCACCGGCTTGCCGTCCAGGCTGGTCAGGATGTCGCCCACCTTCACCCCGGCCTTTTCCGCCGGGCCGCCGCGCATGATGCCGGCGATGATCGCGCCATCGCGGCGGGGCAGCCTGAAGGCCTCCGCCAGCTCCGGCGTCACGTCCTGCGGCTCCACGCCGATGTAGCCGCGGATGACGCGGCCGTGCTTGATGATCTGGTTCATCACGTCCTGCACCGTCGAGGACGGGATGGCGAAGCCGATACCCAGCGAGCCCCCGGTGCGCGAATAGATGGCGGTATTGATGCCGAGGAGCCGTCCCGACGTGTCCACCAGCGCGCCGCCGGAGTTGCCGGGGTTGATGGCGGCGTCGGTCTGGATGAAGTTCTCGAAGGTGTTGATGCCGAGCTGGGTGCGGCCAAGCGCCGAGATGATGCCCATCGTGACAGTCTGGCCGACGCCGAACGGATTGCCGATCGCGAGCACCACATCGCCGATCTGGGCCTTGTTGGCATCGCCGAATTCGATTGCCGGCAGGCCGCTGCGCTCCGCCTTCAAGACCGCCAGGTCCGTCTCCGGATCGCTGCCCACCAGCTTGGCGCGGACTCGCTGGCCGTCGGCGAGGACCACTTCGGTTTCGCCTTCCTCCTCGAGCACGTGATGATTGGTGAGGATGTAGCCGTCTGCGCTGGCGATCACACCGGACCCGAGGTTCGAGCCCGAATCGGGGCGCGGCGCGCCGTCGCCGAAGCGGCGCGTACGGGGATCCCGCAGAAGTGGATCCCCGGGGCCACCGGATACCCGATCTCCGGTCAGGATATTCACCACGGCCGGCGTCGCGCGCCGGGCTGCTTCGCTGTATGACAGAATGGCTGCCGCCGCCGTGCTGCCCGATGCGGACGACAGCCCTCGGCGTCCTGGTGCAGAGGCCTGCCCAGGGGCGGCGTCGCTGCCCGATGCCGCCCCGGTACCGGATTGCGCAGGGCCCGATGACTGCTCCACCGGCTGGCGCAACGGGCGCGGCAGCCATTCCGGCCTCAGCGTCGCCAGCACGAAGAGGGCGGCCAGCATCACGGTGACGCCCTGGGCGAACAGCAACCAGTATTTCTTCAACTTCGAAAGGCTCCTGATTGCGGGGGCGGGAATGACGAGATGGTCGGTACGCCGGACTTGGTCCGTTACCTGGATGGACTTCTGGATGCTTCGGCGATCAAGGATTATTGTCCAAACGGATTGCAGGTGGAAGGTGCACCGGTCGTCTCACGAGCGGTGTTCGCAGTAACGGCCAGCCTCGCCGTCGTCGAGCAGGCGGCCGCCGAGGGTGCCCAGGCCCTGATCGTGCATCACGGCTGGTTCTGGCGAGGGGAGGATGCTCGAGTCACCGGCCCGCGCCGCCGGCGGCTGGCGCGGCTCCTGGCCGCCGAGCTCAACCTTATCGGCTATCACCTGCCGCTCGACTTGCACCCCGACCTTGGCAACAACGCGCAGTTGGGCAGGCGCATGGGCTGGAACATCGAGCACACCGGCGGCGACCGCAACCTGGTTGCGCTGGCGGTGCTCGACGAGCCGCTGTCGGCAAGCGGGTTGGGCGGGCTCCTGCACGAGCGTCTCGATCGCGAGCCGCTGCTGGTGGGCGACCTGGAGAGGCAGATCAGGCGGATCGCCTGGTGCACCGGAGCGGCGCAGGACATGCTCGACGCTGCCATCGACATGGGCGCCGACGCATTCGTCAGCGGCGAGATCTCCGAGCGCACCACCCATCTGGCACGCGAGGCCGGCGTGATCTATGCCGCCGCCGGCCATCACGCGACCGAGCGCTACGGAATCCAGGCCCTGGGCCGGCACGTCGCTGAACGCTTCGGCATCGACGCCGTATTCATCGACGATCCGAACCCGGTGTAGTTGGAAAGTGCCGCGGGTGTTCAGGCCGGCCGGCGCAGCGAGTCCCGGATTTCGCGCAGGAGCATGACGTCTTCCGGCGGCGGGGACGGCGCTGCGGGAGGCTTCTCCGAGATCACGAGCCGCTGTGCCCTGTTGAACAGTCGCACCATCTGGAAGATGATGAACGCGAGGATGAGGAAGTTGATCAGCACCGAGATGAAGTTGCCGTACGCGAACAGCGGCACACCGGCCCCGGTGAGCGCTTCGTAGGTTCGGGGCGCGTCCGGGGGGACCTTTTGCGAGTTGAGCACGATGAAATAGTTGGAAAAGTCCAGGCCGCCGAAGATGGCGCCGACGATCGGCATCACCAGGTCCTTGACCAGCGAATCGACGATCCTGCCGAAGGCGGCACCGATGATCACGCCCACCGCGAGGTCGATCACATTGCCGCGGAGGGCGAAATCCCGGAATTCGGACATCATGGACATCGCAACTCTCCTGCGGGGGCCGCGTGCGGCGGTGGAGTGGGGGCGGGGCCAGGGACTGCTGATGGCGAGAGTATCGGGGTGGGTGCCGAGGTACTGCAACAACTGTCGACATGGCGCAACTCATCCATTCCCCCGTTGCCGACGGCGCGACGCGAAGCAGCGACGCAGGGCGAGGCACTGCGGTTGTGCCCGCGGCGCAGTCGGGTTTTGCAGGCGCCGCAGGCAGGCCTGGCCGCGAAGGCCTCGGTTATACTCTAGGGTTGTCGCAGCCCCGTATTCCACTATTCCTGAGAGGTCTTTTGATGTCTGAGACTTACGATCCGAAGATGGATCCGTCACGTCGCAGCGCACTGGTGTCTACTTGTGCGGTCGGGGCAGTTGGTGCTGCCGGGGTTGCAATTCCGCTTGTCAGCAGTTTCCAGCCGTCGGAGCGCGCCAAGGCCGCCGGTGCGCCGGTCGAGGCGGATGTCGCCGGCATGGAGCCCGGCGAATTGCGCCGGGTGGAGTGGCGCGGCAATCCGGTGTGGCTGGTAAGGCGTACGCCGCAGATGCTCGAGTCGCTGAAGCAAACCGAATCCGAGGTCCTGGACCCCAAGTCGGAGAACTACTACCAGATCCCGACACCCGAATACGCCAAGAATCCGGCCCGCGCAATCAAGCCGGAGTTCCTCGTGGTGGTCGGCATCTGCTCGCACCTTGGCTGTTCCCCCAGCAGCCGCTTCCAGCCCGGTGCGCAGCCGTCGCTTCCTCCCGACTGGGCGGGCGGCTTCCTGTGCCCGTGCCACGGTTCGACCTTCGACATCTCAGGTCGCGTATTCAAGAACAAGCCGGCGAATGCCAACCTGGACGTTCCGCCGCACGTCTACATTTCGGAAACCAAGCTGTTGATCGGCACGGAAGAAAAGAAGGCCTGAGACCGCGCCCGCCGGGACGGCAGCACCGGTCGGCACAGGCAACAAGGCACAGCAGGCAGAGCAGAGGCAGGACGCGTCGGCCCCCAGGCCGTCGTCAAGACACTCAGGACATCTTATGGCAGCAGAGAAGCAGGTAGACACGAAGGGCTTGCTCGGTTGGGTGGATCAGCGGTTCCCGATGAGCTCCAACTGGAAGGCGCACCTATCGGAGTACTACGCTCCCAAGAATTTCAATTTCTGGTACTTCTTCGGCTCGCTGGCGATGCTGGTGCTGGTGATCCAGATCGTCACCGGCATCTTCCTGGTGATGCACTACAAGCCCGATGCCACCAAGGCGTTCGAATCGGTCGAGTACATCATGCGCGACGTGCCGTGGGGCTGGCTCATCCGCTACATGCATTCCACCGGCGCGTCGGCGTTCTTCGTGGTCGTCTACCTGCACATGTTCCGCGGGCTGCTCTACGGTTCCTACCGCAAGCCGCGCGAGTTGATCTGGATCTTCGGCTGCCTGATCTTCCTGACGCTGATGGCGGAAGCTTTCTTCGGCTACCTGCTGCCCTGGGGACAGATGTCGTACTGGGGTGCGCAGGTCATCGTCAACCTCTTCCAGGCGATCCCCCTGATCGGGCCGGACCTGTCGGTCTGGATCCGCGGCGACTACGTCGTCGGCGACGCCACCCTGAACCGATTCTTCTCGTTCCACGTCATCGCAATCCCCCTGGTGCTCCTCGGTCTGGTGGCCGCCCACATCCTGGCGCTGCATGAGGTCGGCTCGAACAACCCCGACGGGATCGAGATCAAGGAGAAGAAGGACGCGGCGGGCATTCCGGTCGACGGGATTCCGTTCCACCCGTATTACAGCGTGCACGACATATTCGGCGTGGCGATCTTCCTGGCCATCTTCTCGGCGGTGATCTTCTACGCGCCGGAGATGGGCGGCTACTTCCTGGAGTTCAACAACTTCATCCCGGCCGATCCGTTGAAGACGCCGGCGCACATTGCGCCGGTCTGGTACTTCACGCCCTACTACTCGATCCTGCGCGCGACCACGGAGGAGTTCCTGTATTTCGGCATGCTTCCGTTCCTGCTCGTGCTGCTCGCGCTCATCCTGCTGACTGCACGCAGTTCGCTGTCGAAGCTGGTTGCGGTGGTGGTCGTGGGCGCGCTCGCCATCGGCTTCTTCGTGCTGGATGCGAAGTTCTGGGGCGTGGTCGCCATGGGTGCTTCGACGCTGATCTTCTTCGCGTTGCCGTGGATCGATCGAAGCCCCGTCAAGTCGATGCGCTACCGGCCCGGCTGGCACATGACCGTCCTGATCGTCTTCGCGATCGTGTTCCTGGTGTTGGGGTACTTCGGCGTGCAGGCGCCGTCGCCGGTGGCAAATCGCCTGTCGCAGATCGGCACCCTCCTTTACTTCGGGTTCTTCCTGTTCATGCCCTGGTGGAGCACCATGGGCAAGTTCAAGCCGGTACCCGACCGAGTGACGTTCCACGGTCATTAAGGCGCAGCATCAGCTTCGGTAGTGGAGTGGTGGTCGCATCCGATGTCCTTGCCGAGCGAGTCAATCGAATGAACCGAATCAATTGTTCCGATCGGACGCCGCAGGGCGTCCGTTGTGGAGTGCCTCGAGAGATCAAAGCATGAAAGCACTGGTATCCCTACGCCGTACGTTCGCGACCCTTGCCGCGGTGGTGACGCTGGCCGTTGGCGTCGATGCGCAGGCAGCCAGCGAAGGCGTGGCGCTCGACCAGTTCCCGACGGACAAGCTGAACAACCTGCCCGCGCTGCAGGATGGCGCGCGCACTTTCGTCAACTACTGCCTGAACTGCCACAGCGCGTCGATGATGCGCTTCAACCGAATGCGGGACATCGGGCTCTCCGAGGAGCAGATCGTCGGCAACCTGATCTTCGGCGGAGGCAAGGTCGGCGACACCATGGGAATTGCGCTGCGGCCGAAAGACGCCAAGGAATGGTTCGGCGCGCTTCCGCCGGACCTGTCGGTCATTGCCCGCGCGCGCTCTTCGGCCGAAGGCAGTGGCTCGGACTGGATCTACACATTCCTGCGCAGTTTCTATCGCGACAACACCCGCGCCACCGGCTGGAACAATGCCGTGTTCCCCAACGTGGGCATGCCGCACGTGCTCTGGGAATGGCAGGGTTCGCGCGGCGCGAACATCGAGGAAATCAAGGCGGTCAAGGACGAGAAGTCCGGCGAGGGTCACTCGTTCGCGAAGACCATCGTGACCTTCGACAATGCCGGCAACCGCCTGGAAAAGACCGAGAAGATCGAAGGCGGACATCCGCACGAGGGAGCCAAGCTGACACTGACGCCGGCGACCGGCGGCAGCATGAGCCAGGCGGTGTATGACGAGAAGGTGGCCAACCTCGTCGCCTTCCTGACCTATGTGTCCGACCCCAGCGCCAAGACCCGCATCCGCATGGGCGCGTGGGTGCTGATGTTTCTCGGGCTGCTCATATTCCTGACCTGGTGGCTGAACCGCGAGTACTGGAAAGATATCAAGTAGCGCACCAATTTCCACCGACACGCAGGGTGAGCCGGTGTCGGCTCACCTTCGTTTTTTCAGGAGATCCTTCCATGATGGTTCTGTACTCCGGCACTACCTGCCCGTTCAGTCAGCGATGCAGGTTCGTGCTCTTCGAGAAGGGCATGGATTTCGAGATCCGGGACGTCGACCTCTACAACAAGCCGGAGGACATCTCGATCATGAACCCCTACGGGCAGGTGCCGATCCTGGTCGAGCGGGACCTGATCCTGTACGAGTCCAACATCATCAACGAGTACATCGACGAGCGCTTCCCGCACCCGCAGCTGATGCCGGCCGATCCGGTCATGCGGGCCCGCGCACGGCTGTTCCTGTTCAACTTCGAGCGCGAGCTGTTCATCCACGTGCAGCAGCTCGAGCGCCGGGACCACAACAAGGACACGGGCAAGATGATGGATCGTGCCCGGATGCAGATCCGGGACCGCCTCACCCAGCTCACACCGATCTTCGTGAAGAACAAGTTCATGCTCGGCGACGAGTTCTCCATGCTCGACGTGGCGATGGCGCCGCTGCTCTGGCGCCTGGACCACTATTCGATCGAGATGCCCAAGACCGCAGCGCCGCTGATGAAGTATGCCGAACGCATTTTCTCGCGCCCGGCCTACATCGAAGCGCTTACCCCGTCCGAGAAGGTCATGCGGCGTTGACCGCAGGACCCCTACCGACAGGGCGGCGCGCACAGCACCACCGGAGCCGCTGATGGCCGAGACTTCCACCAAACCCTACATGATCCGGGCGCTCTACGAGTGGTGCTGCGACAACGGCTACACGCCTTACCTCGCGGTTGCCGTCGATGCCCACACGATCGTGCCGCGCCAGCACGTCAAGGGCGGCGAGATCGTCCTCAACGTGTCGCCCATGGCGACCAACCACCTCACCATCGGCAACGAGATGGTGGAGTTCCAGGCCCGGTTCAGCGGTGTCGCGCAGCAGATCTCGGTTCCGGTAACCAATATCTCCGCCATCTATGCCCGGGAGACCGGGCATGGCATGGCGTTCGACGTGTCGAAGGCGATTGCCGGGGAAGCGGGGGAGCGGGGGAACGGGGGAAGCGGGCGCGGATGGCGGCGACCCGAGCGAAGCTGCGGACAACGCCGACGAGGCCGGTGACGAGGCAACTGATGGCGTGCGCGGCGACCGGTTGGCGGCAACGGGCGCCCGGAGTGTGCTCGACGAGGCAAGCGGGCTGCATGGAGACTCTGCGCCGGCGGCCGGGATCGATCGGATCGGCGCAGCCGACTTGCCTGCCGACCGGCCTGCCGCTGGGTCGCGCAAGCGCTCTGCCGGGAGCCAGGGCGGTGCCGACGTCATTGCCTTCGCGCGATCCGATAGCGGCGGCAAGAAGAAGAGCGCCGCGCGCAACCGCGCCGATGCCGGCGAAGAAGGAAAGGTGAAAGGGACCGGCGCCGAAGAGCACGACGACGAGCCGCCCCCGCAAGATGGCGGCGGCAAGACGGGGAAGGGCGGCAAGGCTCGCCTGACGCGGGTGAAATAGAATAGGTCCGCATTCAGCAGAACGGATCCAGCAAGCCATGCCGGCTTAGCTCAGTTGGTAGAGCAACCGCCTTGTAAGCGGTAGGTCGTGAGTTCGAGTCCCACAGCCGGCACCATAAGAGATCCAAAGAAGTCCAGCCTGATTGGCTGATGGCGGCGGAATGTATCTGGAAGTGTCGCCGGCTGGGGGTAAGTGGTGGCGGCTGAAGTATCGTGTTGGGGGCAAGGAGAAGCGCCTTTCCCTTGGTGTCTACCACTGTACTTCCAGGTGACCGATCCGCGGTTCGGGTAGGCAAGTGCCTTCCAACGCGGTCGGAGAGCCGGCCAGTGAAGAACTGTGCGGCACCCCAGGTGAAACCGTAGATACTTACTATCCAGCCGATGCCCGGAAGGCTCACGCCGTGCTGATGCAAGTAAACAGGCCAAAACGCCCAGACCAAGGCATCGACAAACTTCTCGACGAGCCCCGCTTGCCCGCCGCGGAGGCCGGAACGCGCACGAGCGGCGGGGTGTCGGCTGAGTAGGGAACCAGTGGGGCGCTGGAGCACGCGCCAAGCACAACGATGGCGGCCGTGACGGCTTGACCGGGGACATTGTCAATACCTGAGGTAATAGCGCCAGTCGAACACCATTCGCACGCCGACGAACCACACCGTGTGCAGGTCCGGTGCCGTGGCGGCGGCGGGAAACTCTGTCGTGCCGTCCCGCGGCACATCCGCCCCGGCGAAAAGCTGGAAGACCACCGACGAGCTTTGGTTCGAGGAAAAAGACCGATAAGGGCGGTACTCCAGTATCGGCAAGTCGTAGGTAATCGACTTGTAGTTGATGATGCGAGCCTCTCCCGCCGGATCGGCGCGCGGCAGGACGAGCTGGTCGTTGCCATCCAGGCCATGGAACGTGATGCCCAGTTCCCGTCCCAGCACGAACTGAAAGCGGCCGATCGCGGTGGCCCATCCGCTTTGCCATGGAATCAATCCGCCGTTCCCGGCTGTCACGGCCATCCTGGTGTAGGCCTCCTTGTCGAAGAAGTACATCGGCGACAGCAGCAGCAGATCGCCCGGGACCAGGTAGAAGGGCACGCGAAACCGCAGCGCCAAACCCGCGCGAGCGGGAATCGCGGCGCCGAGATGGCCGCTACCCGTACCCGGGAAGGTGTCGTTGAAGCGATGGGTTGAAGGCCCGTCGGAGCGCAGGCCGATGGAAGCGTAGATCAGGCCGTCACCTGCCTCGCTGGTCACACCGTCGAGTCCGAAGCCCACGCGAAGGGACAGGTCGAGGCCGGCGACCGCCCCGCGATCCGACTGCAGGCGCGTATAGCCACCGTTGATCGCGCGCCCATCGATGACGCCGGCGAGACCTATGAACGGCCCGATCTCGCTGCGAAAGCGTGGCATGGCGCCGAAACCGGGGCCAAGCCCCGGCACGGGCGTGTCCGAGAGCGTCGCAGCAAAGAAGCGACGCTGGTCCGGCTGGATCCAAAGTTCCGGGGCGCGCGTCGGGAGCGTGCTGTTGCGGCAGACGTCGAAGTCATCGGGTGCGGAAGGCGCCGTTGGTGTGCGGCCGAACTCAACCCGGCCGGAAGCGACATCCAGCAACTGTTCCAGACTGGTTCGTAATGTCCTGGCCGCAGACTCGGCATCCTCCGACCGCATGTAGGCATCGCCCATCAGCACGACGGATCGACTGCCCCCCTCCCAGGTGAATACCTCCAGGCCGTTCTGGTTGTAGTAGTCGTGCGTTCCCTGCCGCTGCGAACGATCGCCCCAGGTCCCGGAGACATGGCCGGCGGCAAATGCATCCTGCAGGAAGTGCATCGCGAAGGCTTCATCAGCCATCATGGCACGGGCCAGCGTGGCTCGCTCCGCGGCGGGGAGGTCCACCTCTGCCGCCAGGCGGCTCGCCTTCTGCAGGGCGCTGAGATGCAGATAGGAGTAGATGCCGATCGCGCTGACTTCCGAGCCCGACTGTAGCGTCATGGCCGCGTAGTCGTTGAGCGTCGTGTCGCTGTCCGGCCTGGGGCGCAGAAAATGTGCATTGTTCGATCCTGCGCGCATCGCGTACTTCGGATCGGAACGCTGCAAGCGGATGTCGGCGGTCCGTAGCGCATTGACGCGCTGGGCGCGCGCGGCTTCGCTGGCGACGCGGCGTTGGGCGCCGCTTAATGCGTCGGCAGCCCTATCCAGGGCCTCCGGGCTGGGCGCGACGGCGATGCGTGCGAGATCCTCTTTCAGCTGGGCAGCGACGTCGGCAACTTGCAGTATCCATGGCGCGCTTTGGGCCGTCTCCATCATCTCTTGGCTTGAACATGAATGGTCGCCCCCGATTGCGCTCAAGGCGGCCCAGTCGATGCACTCGGGAGCGGTTCCCTGCGCGAAATCGGCGCCGGCGGCGCAAAGCCGTTGTTCGTCACCACTGCGTGCCAGCTGCCACATCCGGTCGAATACGAGCGAACGCTCCGCGTCCAGGCGTTGCACGGCCAGCAACGCCAGATGGCGGTGCTCGGGATAGACCCAGCTGCGCGCGGACATGGGCGAAACGCCGAGGACCAGGAGGGCGAACAGGCGCGGTAGCACTTTCGCGTCGAGCAACGATCTCATTGATCAGGTCAGCGCAAGAACAAGCCGTCCACCGAATCAGACCACATCGAGGCGGATCTTAGTGGTGGACCAAGGTCCACTATTCAGAAGGTCCTCGATATGGAGGCGACAGGCAAAAATCGAGCGGCACGAATTCACGGATCGGCGATGGGTAGCGGCCGAGTACGCTTCACTGACGGCCGCAACCGGCGCTCGAGGGCGGCATGCGAGAAGGTCTCGGCGCATCCAGGGGGGCAGTGGAGGAGCTTTGTCGCAGGAAAAGAGCGTTCATCCGGCGCAAGCGGGAGGAAAAAGACCTCGGGTTGCGAGAGATGGCGAAGAAAATTGGGATCAGCCCGACCTATCTGTCCAAGTGCGAGCGTGACGAGTTCCCGCCGCCCTCCGAGGACAGGGTGCGGGAGATCGCCAAGATTCTCGGGTGCGATGTTGATGACTTGCTGGAAAGAGCGGGCCGGGTGTCCAGCGACATTTCGGACATCATCAAGCGTCACCCGGTTCAACTTGCCGCGCTGCTGCGGACCACGAAGGGCATGTCGGCCGATGACATCAACCGGCTCGCCAGCGAGGCGGAAAAGGTAAGGAAAAGGTAACGGCTCAGGCCGAAGCAACGATGCAGATGAGGATGGCAGACCAATGACGATAAAAGTGCCCTATTTGACTCCCGAGGCCATCGAGCAGGATGCGGCCTCGCTGCTGGCCGAATATGCCGGGGCCAGGGGCGTCGTCATTGTTCCACCCGTTCCCATCGGGGACATCCTTGAGAAGCACCTGAAACTCGGGATCGAGTTCGACGACACGCACAGTCTTTTTGGCATTCCGCGCTCGGGCAGCGCCCCAGACATCCTTGGGGCGATGTTCTTCAACGAGGAGCGCATCGTGGTCGACGAAAGCCTTGATCCCGAGGAACACCCGACGATGGAAGTCCGATACCGGTTCACGCTCGCGCATGAGGGCGGCGGACACTGGCGGCTGCATCGCCGCTATTTCAACGCCAACCCGGGCGCAGGCCGGCCTGTTGGCGGGTCCGGTGCCGTCGTCTGTCATCTGCCGGTCCAGTCAGGCCAAGGAGCCGGTCGAGTGGCAGGCGGACTTCTATGCGTCCTGCCTTCTGATGCCGCGCAAGCTGGTGTTCGCCGCGTGGGACGAGATGTTCCCGGACCGCAAACAGCGCGTCATCCAGCCGAGCGTCCCGGTCAGGCATCCCTTCGTGGAGGTCCCGCTCACTCAATGGAAGTTTTGCGATCATGATTGGTCTGAAACTGTCGACGACGCCCTCGACCGCATTGCCCGGCCGCTCGCTGAGAAGTTCCTTGTTTCGCCAATCGCCATGCGCATCCGTCTGGAAAAACTCGGCCTGTTGCTTCGTGAATTGCCGCACCAGCATCTTCTTGCGGGCGCATAGCCCATTTTTTTGAGGATAGCGTCAATTGTCAACTGGACAGTGGAATCACAAGGCGGCGGCGGGTCAGCCCGCCTTCGAGACACGCGACTTCTACCTCGCCTGCTTCCTGCGCTGCACCGGCTACGACCTAGTGGACCTGCGCGCCGAGGGGCGGCACAAGGTCTTCGTGTTCCGTGATCGCCCGAGCAGGCGTAAGGACGTGATGGGCTTTTATGGGGACGCCATCAGCGTTCGGCCGCTGGCATTCGCTTCGACGATCAAGGACATGAAAGGGCTACTTCACAATGCATAACGACCTACGCCATACCGACGCTGGGAAGGCCGGCGGACCGCAATTCCGTGAAGCGTTTGACCGGCTCATGCAGATTGTCCTCGATGGTCTGCGGCACGGTCATTTTCGCTGCTCCATCTCAAGCGGGATCGGGAAAGAGAAAAGCGCGAACTCGTCATCGAGGCCGGTAAGTCCCACAAATTCACGATACCCGAGGAAGAACTGCCGCGCTAAAGCAGGACCCAACGATGCGGTAGCAGTTCTTCGATCCGTCTAGCCGGCTGGATCGGCAGCCGGTGCAGGCGTCCTTCAGGTAGCGCTACGGATCGTGGCCCTTGAGCTTGGCAGCCTGAATCAGGCTCATGATGGCGGCGGCGCGTTGGCCGGCACGCAGCGACCCGGCGAACAGCCAGTTCGAGCGGCCAAGGGCAACCGGGCGGGTCGTGTTTTCGACCCAGTTGTTGTCGATGGGCAAGTTCCCGTCATCGACGTAGCGGGTCAGCGCCGCCCACCGCTTCAGGCTATAGTCGATCGCCTTTGCCGTGGCCGATCCATCCGGCACCTTCTGCCGGTGAAGGATTAGCCACCGGTGAAGCGTGTCGGCCGCAGGTGCGGCACGCTCCTGCCGCATCCGATGCCGCTCGTTTGGAGTATCGAGGATGTGCTTAAACCTTGGGAAGTACGCAGTGCACCTCTTTGCCTACTCGCCGACCGCGCATTCACCGGCGCTCATGATCTCGCGCCTGAACCACCACGCGGCGCCTTTTGGCGGCAACAATCCGCGTACCGCCCCAGACAGAAAGCTCATAAGCATCCTCGAAAC
This sequence comes from uncultured Pseudomonadota bacterium, assembly GCA_963844195.1. Lineage (GTDB taxonomy): Bacteria > Pseudomonadota > Gammaproteobacteria > Burkholderiales > Burkholderiaceae_E > Lautropia. Next base: position 319,490 of record CAWJNC010000003.1, read on the forward strand.
CAGTCGTTCGTGCACCCAGTCAGCTTAGCTATAGTGCTCAACCGGCCAAGCGTGGCGTCGTATTCGAGAGTCACCCGAGTGCGCCGCGCGGCCTTGTCTAGAGGGAGAACCGCACTTGAATGCTGTTTCGATTCAGCGGGAGCCGGCGTCGGCGTCGTCTGCCGTCCGCCTCTACGCGATGTCCAGCGGCGGCCACCAGGAACGGGTTGCCCATGCCATCCAAGTGCTCAGGGAGGCATCCTTGCAGCATGCCGGCCGCATCGTCCAAGCCAGCAGCATGAGTGCCGAAGACATGGTCATCACCGATCTGGTCGCGCGGCATGGATTGGGAATCTCGATTGGCACCCTGGACACCGGCAAGCTGCACCAGGAAACCCAGGAGCTGATGGCCCGCATCGAAGCGCGGTACGGCCTGGAGGTGGATGTCTTCCGGCCGCAGGCTTCATCGGTAGTGGGCTTCGTTGCGCAGCATGGCGAAGCGGCGATGTACCGGAGCGTCGCCTTGCGCAAGGCATGCTGCGCAATCCGTAAGGTCGAGCCACTCGCCAGAATGCTGGCCGGCCGTACTGCCTGGGTGACCGGGCTGCGCCGCGAGCAATCCGCCGAGCGGGGAGTCGTTCCGTTCACGACGCAGGATGAAGACGGCCGGCTCAAGGTCAATCCATTGGCCGATTGGACTTGGGCGGATGTCTGGTTCTACATCGGAACTCGCGAAGTTCCTTATAACCCGTTGCACGACCGCTTCCATCCAAGCATCGGCTGCGAGCCGTGCACCCGGGCGGTCGCCGCGGGCGAGGACTTCCGAGCGGGGCGGTGGTGGTGGGAAGACGAGACGGCAAGAGAATGCGGACTCCATGTCGGCCGCAGAGCCGTCGAAGAGAATGCCGGCTCATGAACGCTCCGGTAACCCTGGATCATCTTCTGCCGCGGCTGGATTTCGCGCATCTCGATGCGCTGGAAGAGGAGTCCATCTTCATCCTCCGGGAGGCGGCGGCTGCCTTCGAGCGGCCGGCGCTGCTGTTTTCCGGCGGGAAGGACTCGTGCGTCGTGCTCCATCTGGCGCAGAAAGCGTTCAAGCGGCGGCGCGCGGGGAGCGGCTCCGAGGACGATTCGAACGCGCCTGTCGAATTCACCGGACGCTTGCCGTTCCCGCTCCTTCACGTCGATACCGGCCACAACTTTCCGGAGGTGCTCGCCTTCCGCGACCTGCATGTCGCCAGGCAGGGAGAGCGCCTAGTCGTCGCTCATCTCGACGATTCGATCCGTCGGGGCACGATACGCCTTGCCCATCCACTTGAACCCCGCAACGGTCACCAAACGGTCACGCTGCTGGAAGCAATCGAGCAGCATGGCTATGACCTGCTGCTGGGCGGGGCCAGACGCGACGAAGAGAAGGCGCGCGCCAAGGAGCGGATCTTCAGTCACCGGGACGCATTCGGCCAGTGGCAGCCGAAGGAGCAGCGGCCGGAGCTCTGGACGCTGTTCAACACACGTATCCGACCAGGCGAGCACATGCGTGCTTTCCCGATCAGCAACTGGACCGAGCTCGATGTGTGGCTGTACATCGCGCGCGAGCGTATCGCGCTACCGAGTCTCTATTACGCCCACGAGCGTGAAGTGATCCTCCGCAAGGGCCTGATGGTGCCGGTGACGGCCGTCACGCCACCGGAAGCCGGCGAAACCGTGGAAGTGACCCAGGTTCGGTTCCGTACCGTCGGAGACATGACCTGTACCTGTCCGGTTGCAAGTCCTGCAGCCACGGCCGGCGAGATCGTGGCCGAAACACTGCAGCTCGATGTCAGCGAGCGCGGGGCCACTCGCATGGATGACAGGGCATCGGAGGCATCGATGGAGCGCCGCAAGAAGGAAGGATATTTCTGATGACAATGCTCCAACGGACCGAGGTGGATCGTGCCCGGCCGGCGCTCCGCTTTCTCACGGCCGGCAGCGTCGACGACGGCAAGAGCACGCTCATCGGCAGGCTTCTGTTCGAAAGCAAGGCGGTACTGGCCGATCAGCTGGAGACGCTTCGCAGGCGGGCGGCGGGCTCGCCGATCGACCTCTCGCTGCTCACCGATGGTCTCGAGGCTGAACGGGAGCAGGGGATCACGATCGACGTGGCGTACCGCTACTTCACCACGCCTGAACGCAAGTTCATCATCGCCGATGCACCGGGACATGAACAGTACACCCGGAACATGGTCACTGCCGCGGCCGGCAGCGACGCGGCGGTGGTGCTGGTCGACATCACCAAGCTGGAGACGCGAGCAAGACCGGTCGCGCTGCTGCCCCAGACCCGGCGGCATGCCTTGCTCGCGAAGCTGCTGCGGGTGCCGAGCATCGTGTTCGCCGTCAACAAGCTCGACGCGTCCGCGCATCCGGGCCGGGATTTCGAAGCGGTTCGGGAAGCCTTGCTCGAATTCTCGGATCGGGCCGGGATTGCTGCTGCTGGCATCGTGCCGATATCCGCGCTCCTCGGTCAGAACGTGACGCAGCCGCTCGATGCGTCGTGGTATGACGGACCGACGTTGCTGCAGCTCCTCGAGAGCCTTCCGTCATCCCGCAGCGATGTCAGCGGCTCGCTGCTGCTGCCGGTGCAGTATGTCGCGCGTGAAGCCGGCGGCACCGGCAATCAGCCACGCACATTGTGGGGGCGAATCGCGCGAGGCCGGGTCAGGGCCGAAGACCTAATAGAGCTGTCGCCCGGTGGGAATGCGGCGCGGGTGGTCGAAGTGCGTCGAGCCGCGGATCCGGTCGACGTTGCCGAGGCAGGCGAGTCGGCCGGCCTGGTGCTGGACCGCCAACTCGATGTTTCCCGAGGAGACTGGATCTCGGCACCGGATTCGGTTCAACTTGCGCATCGGCTGGCTGCGACGGTTGCCTGGCTCGACACGGAGCCTGCAGTCCTCGGCCGCAAGTATTGGGTCCGTCACGGCCACGCCTGGCTCCAGGCGCGTATCGCATCCATCGAGAGCCGGTTGGACGTCGAGTCGCTTGACGCAACCGCCGCCGACACGCTGGCCGTCAACGAGATCGGGCGGGTGGTGATCGAGTTGCAGCGACCGGTGCCGGTCGAGCCCTATGAAGCGAATCCGATTGCGGGCGCGATGATCATGGTCGACCCGGCCACCAATCGGACCAGCGGAGCAGTGCTGATCTCCTCGCGCGCCTGAACGAAGAAGAATTGACTGGCGCCGTCTGCGGCAGGTGCTTCGTCGAAATCCTCATAAGGTTTGCCGGATTCATTCGTTCATTCAGTCAGATCCGCACGGAACAATGCCTTCTCCGATGAACGAATCTTCTAAAGGATCCCCATGGGTACTACCCGCCACCTGCGCCGCGCTGCGCTGATCCTGTTGCTGGTCTCCGCTGCGACCTCGGCCCTTGCGAAGGATATCTCCCTGCTCAACGTATCCTACGATCCGACGCGGGAGCTATACCAGGACTACAACGCGCTGTTCTCGCGCTACTGGAAGGAGAAGCACGGCGATATCGTCGTAATCAAGAACTCGCACGGTGGTTCCGGCAAGCAGGCGAGGTCGGTCATCGACGGGATCGATGCGGATGTGGTCACCCTGGCACTGGCCTACGATATCGATGCGATTGCGCAGAAGGCGCGGCTGCTGCCCGCCGACTGGCAGAAGCGCCTCAAGCTGAACAGCGCGCCGTACACCTCGACCTACATCTTCCTGGTCCGCAAGGGCAATCCGAAGGGCATCAAGGACTGGGACGATCTGGTCAAGCCAGGCGTTTCGGTGATCACCGCCAATCCGAAGACCTCGGGCGGTGCACGCTGGGGCTATCTCGCGGCCTGGGGATACGCGCTCAAGGCGCCCGGCGGCTCGCCTGCGGCTGCCGAGGAATTCGTCGGCAAGCTGTTCGGTAACGTCCCGGTCCTCGACTCCGGGGCCCGCGGCTCGACGGTGACGTTCGCGGAACGGGGAATCGGCGACGTGCTGCTCGCATGGGAGAACGAGGCGCACCTGTCTCTGAAGGAGTTCGGCGATGGCAAGTTTGACATCGTCTATCCGCCGTCGAGCATCCTGGCGGAGCCGCCGGTGGCGCTGGTCGACAAGAATGTCGACAAGCACGGGACGAGGGAGGTGGCGCAAGCCTACCTCGAATTCCTCTATTCGCCGCAGGCGCAAGAACTGGCGGCGCGACATTTCTACCGCCCAACCGACCCGCAGGTGGCCGCCAAGTACGCTGCCCAGTTCCCGAAGGTTTCGCTCTTCACCGTCGATGATGTCTTCGGCGGCTGGGCCAAAGCCCAACAGGAGCACTTCAGCGACGGCGGCGTGTTCGATCGCATCTATTCCAGGAAGTAACACACCCACATCCGGACGTCGCGACCGCACATGCTATTTACACGGACCCTGCTGAGGCAGCACAGCATCCTGCCCGGATTCGATCTGGCCCTGGGCTTCACGCTCCTCTACCTCGGCTTCATCGTGCTCGTTCCGCTTTCGGCGGCCTTTCTGCTGACATCGCAGATGACGTGGGACGCCTTTCGGGAAACGGTGCTCTCGCCCCGTGTCCTCGCGTCCTACCGACTGAGCTTCGGCGCGTCCCTGGCGGCGGCACTGTTGAACGCCTTCTTCGGGCTGATCGTCGCGTGGACGCTGGTGCGCTATGAATTCGCCGGTAGGCGGATCCTGGATGCGCTGGTAGACCTGCCATTCGCGCTGCCGACTGCCGTTGCCGGGATTGCCCTGACCTCCCTCTATGCTGCCAATGGCTGGCTGGGCCAATGGCTGGACCTGCTGGGCATCAAGGTCGCCTTCACGCCTGTTGGCGTCTTCGTTGCCTTGGTGTTCATCGGATTGCCTTTCGTGGTGCGGACCTTGCAGCCGGTGCTGGAGGATCTGCAGCAGGATATCGAGGAGGCGGCTGCCACCCTCGGTGCGGGCCGCGTGCAGACCTTTCGGCGGGTGATCCTCCCGATCCTTCTCCCGGCCCTGCTGACCGGTTTTGCGCTCGCGTTTGCGCGTGCCCTTGGCGAGTACGGCTCGGTAGTCTTCATCGCTGGAAACATGCCTATGATCTCCGAGATAACGCCTTTGCTGATCATCACCAAGCTTGAGCAGTATGACTACACAGGCGCCACCGCGATCGCGGTGGTTATGCTGGTTGCCGCCTTCGTGCTGCTCCTGCTGATCAACCTGCTGCAGGCATGGACCCGGCGGCGGCACGGGCAGTGACTCACGTGAGTACGGTCGAACTGACTTTTCCGGCCCGCCCCGTTGCGCCGACATCCCGCCCGAAGCTCGGAGCCCCGGCTCACGTGCCCCACGAACAGCACGGCGAACGTCGCCTTGCCGCCCCGGATGCCACTGCAGATCACCCCTCAGTCCGGGCGACTCTGATCGGCATCAGCGCCCTGTTCCTGACGCTTTTCCTGTTCATGCCGCTCATCGTCGTGTTCTTCGAGGCCCTGAAGAAGGGAGTCGACGTCTACATCGCGGCGGTCACCAGTCCGGAAGCTCGTTCGGCCATCTGGCTGACGTTGCTCGCGACTGGCATTGCCGTACCACTGAACCTGGTCTTCGGCGTGGCAGCAGGGTGGGCGACCGCCAAGTTCGATTTCCGCGGCAAGAGCCTGTTGCTGACGCTGATCGACGTACCGTTCTCGGTTTCTCCAGTGATCGCCGGGATGATCTTCGTTCTGCTCTTTGGTCTTCAGGGATGGTTTGGCGAATGGCTGCGCGAGCACGACGTTCGCATCGTGTTCGCACTGCCTGGTATCGTCCTCGCCACCGTCTTCATCACCGTGCCATTCATCGCTCGCGAACTGATCCCGCTGATGCAGGAGCAGGGGCAGGAGCAGGAGGAGGCCGCGCAGGTATTAGGGGCTTCGGGATGGCAGACGTTCCTGCGGGTGACGCTGCCGAGCATCAAATGGGGTCTGCTCTACGGTGTCATCCTCTGTACGGCGCGCGCCATGGGCGAGTTCGGCGCGGTGAGTGTTGTGTCGGGGCACATCCGCGGCGAGACCAACACCATGCCGCTGCACATCGAGATCCTTTACAACGAATACCAGTTCGCCGCAGCCTTCGCGGTCGCGTCGTTGCTCGCGTCACTGGCACTGGTGACACTGGTCCTCAAGTTCCTGCTCGAGCAAAAGGGCAAGGCGGGGCTCGTCCACTCTGCCGGCGCCGGGCACGCCCTGCGAGGACCCTCGAATGGAGTGCAAAGGAATCATGAGCGTCGAAATACGCAACCTGTGTAAGCGCTTCGGCGACACCGTTGTCTGCGACACCCTGAACTTGAGCATCCCGTCGGGAGAGTTGGTGGCGCTGCTGGGTCCTTCCGGCTCAGGCAAGACCAGCCTGCTTCGAATCATCGCAGGCCTCGAAAGGCCCGATTCAGGTTCGGTCTTCCTGCACGACCGGGAGGCGACATACGACAACGTCCGGGACCGAGAGGTCGGCTTCGTGTTCCAGCACTACGCGCTCTTCGGGCACATGACCCTCTTCGAGAACGTCGCGTTCGGGCTACGTGTGATGCCGAAGGCGGTTCGGTCGGATGCAGCGGCAATCCATGCAAAGGTCGACAAGCTGCTCGAGTTGGTCCAGCTCGACGGCCTGGGCAACCGCTACCCCCACCAATTGTCCGGTGGCCAGCGCCAGCGAATCGCGCTGGCCCGGGCGCTTGCGGTCGACCCGAAGGTCCTGCTGCTGGACGAGCCCTTCGGCGCCCTCGATGCCAGGGTCAGGAAGGAATTACGGCGGTGGTTGCGCACGTTACATGATGAGGTGCATGTCACCAGCGTGTTCGTCACTCACGATCAGGATGAGGCCTTGGAGGTGGCTGATCGAGTCGTGCTGATGAATCTAGGCCGTATCGAGCAGGATGGGACGCCAGGACAGGTCTACGATCATCCGGCCAACTCTTTCGTGCTGCAGTTTCTCGGCGATGTGAACATTCTCCAGAGGCGGTCAAGGGATCGAATGCATGCATCCGAAGTTCTGGGCTTCGTGCGGCCGCAGGAATTGGTCTTTCTCGACCACCCCGGCGAGGGTGCAATACCCGTGACGCTGTCGCAGGTCTTCAACATCGGGCCGGCAGTACGGATCGAGTGTCGGCGCCGGGACGAGGGGAGTCTCCTCGACGTTGAGATGCCGCGGCGGGACTACCGTGTCTTGCAGGCTCGCCTCGGGCTCAAGCCGGGCGGCGAGGCCTGGCTGCGCGCACGCGAGGTGATCCGGTTTGATGACGTTCAGATCGAGCCGCACTCGCAACCGGCGCTTCCGTTGGGTGCCAGCGAGGCGGCATGATGGACGGCGTCAGCGAGGACCTTGCCATTCTGTATCGCGCGGTGTCGCGCAGGCAGGGCGAGGTCGTCTACGCCGGCTCCGTCACTGCAAAAGAGGCGCTGCGCCTTGTGCAGCTGGGTGTTGCACGCCTGGTCGATATTCGGGACGAAACGAATCCTGTCGAGGCAGAGCTCGAGCCGGCGCTGCTGCGCGGAGCGATCCCGTTGAGTCTGCCGCCGACTAGCGGGTACTCGATTCAGGACTTCGGCGACAACCTGCGTGCCGACGCGGATCCCACCGACACCCTGCTGTTCATTGCCGGCGCGACCAGCCGCTCGCATGCGGCGGCGACGCTGGCAGCACGGGCTGGCTTTTGCTGTGCCCTGAATGTACTCGATGAGCGGGAGCGATATCGCGAATTTCACGAGGTCATAGAGGCTGGCGCCCGAGTTCCAGCGGTTTCCAGCTGAGGCTGGTCTCGAGCTGAGGCGTGGCTTCGGTCGACGGCTACAGGATGTCGATCATCTCGCCGGGAGGCGCAGCGATCGCGCGCTCCACGAGTTCCCTTTTCAGGGGTGGGGCAAAGGTCTCGATAAAGTCATACACGTAGCGGCGCATGGAAGCTGCCGCGGCGAACCCCCAGCTTGGTGAGGTTGATTTCGAAGAGGTGGCCAGCGTCGATCGCGCGAAGATTGAGGTCCCTTTCCTCATCGAACGCGATCGACGCGACGATGCCCACGCCCATTTCCAGCTCGACGTATGTCTTGATGACGTCCGCATCCATGGCGGTCAGGACCAGGTCGGGCTCGATCCCCGCCTTGGCGAAGGCCGCGTCGATGTGCAGGCGTCCGGTGAAGCCGGCGTTGTAGGTGATGATGGGATGCTCGGCCAGCCGCTCGAGCGTCATCGGCCTGCCGTCCAGCAGTTCGTGGCCGGGTGGCACGATGACGCTGTGTGTCCAGCGGTAGCAGGGTAGGGCCACCAGTCCGTCGTACTTCGTCAGAGCCTCGGTGGCGATTCCAATGTCCGCTTCGCCGGAAAGCAGCATTTCGGCCACCTGATCGGGCGAGCCTTGGTGCAGGTTGAGGGAGACTTTGGGATAGCGCTTTCGGAAATCCTTGACCACCCCCGGCAGGGCATAGCGCGCTTGCGAATGGGTGGCCGCAATCGACAGGGGTCCCGTCGCCTGTTGCGAGAACTCCTGACCTGCTCGACGGAGGTTGTCGGCATCGTTGAGCATGCTCTCCACGATCGGAAGGACCACGGTGCCGACTTCGGTCAGTGCGGTAAGTCGCTTGCCCGCGCGCAGGAACACCTCCACCCCCAACTCGTCCTCGAGCTCGCGTATCTGCCTGCTGATCCCCGGTTGCGAGGTATGCAAGGCGCGCGCGACCTCGGTCAGATTGAATCCTTTCCGAACGGTTTCTCTAAGCGCGCGCAACTGCTGGAAGTTCATGTGCCGTGCAGAAGTGGTGGACCAGCGTGGAAGCCAGATCCCTATCAGCATTGTGGGCGCCCTCCGAACGCGATCAAACGAACTTCTGGCGATTTGCTTATGACTGCGCTTGTCGCTGTATACGGCGGATCGGAGGATACGAGCGTCCTGGCCTGGATGTGCTCTCGTGCGACGTGCTGATGCCGGGCCAAACTGACGCGACGTGGTTCTGTCGTCTGAGCGTTTCGGCCGCCAGCTTCGAGCTCGTGGCCGGCGGATTCGTCGTCTTTCCCGCGGCCGCTTTGCCACCAGAGATGGCACCGCTTGTTTGGACAGCGGACAGCGAAAACCTGAGTTATCAGTGGATCGTCTGCAGTTGGTAACGGTGGCGAGAAAGCAGCCTATTCTTCGCCGCGAGGAGTCTCGCCACCCGCCTAGCTGTGCGACCGCATGCCAGCCTCCGGTTCCGCATCACCTAAAAGGTTACGCGGTAGCGCCCCAAGAGAAGATCCGCCCTCAGGGGAACTCGCCGTCGTACGGTCGCAGTGTGAGTCGCTCGTCTCTTGGTTGCTGTGCGGTGCCAGCCTGCATACCGGCTCCATGAACTGCTGACAGCAAGCTTGCAATCGCGTCCCCGACCTGTTGGTGGTCCCGCTCGTAGACGCCCAGATGCTTCATGAGCTTGTCTATAGCCGAGTTCCGATCGGCGAGTTGGATCCGGCCAAGAGCCCACTGGCCGAAGCCTGCCGGTATGCGCTCAACCGTTGGGGCGCACTCGGGCGGTTCGCCACCGATGGCAACCTCGAGATTGACAACAACGCAGCCGAACGAGCGCTGCGCTGTGTGGCCCTTGGGCGCAATAACTACTTGTTCCTTGGCTCCGACGCCGGAGCCTCGCGCGCCGCGAACTTCTATACGCTCATCGGCACCGCCAGGCTCAATGGTGTCGAGCCCGAGGCATACCTGCGCCACGTCCGTCCCAACGCCATGCCGCGCCGGTAGCATGCCTCTGGAACAAGGAACGTCCGCCCCAACTCAGCTGCGCCGTCGCAGGATTACGGTCGATCAAGAGCCATCCTGGACAGCCTGCGGTGTCGCACGCAGTACGTCCGTCCCAAGCCCAAACCTTACCATCGGCATGTCGCTGGAAGAGCCGCCCGCCCCCGGCGGAGATATCGACGGTCGCACCGTGCCTGTCGAGTAGCAGCCACCCTGGGCATCCGTTTGCATTGCACGATGACCTCTCATCCCATTTCCACAGCTTTCCGTCGCCATGTCGCTGGAAAAGCCCGCCTGCCCCACCGGCGATCTGCGCTGTCGCGCCATTGCGATCGATCAGCAGCCATCCTGGGCAGCCAGCAGAGTCGCAAGAGGACCTTCCGTCCATCGCCAGATCATTCCGTTCGCATGACGTTGGGTAACGACGCCTCCGGCCGCCGCTATTTCGACGGTGGCGGGATTTCTGTCGATAAGGAGCCAGCCGGGGCAGTGGGTCGAATCACATGATGACTTTCCGTCCCATCGCCATAGCTTGCCATCGACGTGCAACTGGAAGAGACTGTTTCCCCCCGCCACGATGTGACGGGTCGCCCCGTTCCGATCGAGATTGATCCAGCCTGGACACCCATCTTCGTCGCCGCGGGTATGGGTGTTCCAAACCCAAATCTTTCCATCTTTATGGCGCTGGTATACGGCATTGGCTGCGCCAGCGGCGACATCCGCCGGCTTGCGAGTTGTCCGTCGGCGACCTCGAGCGGTGCCCACCGCTTCACCTTCCGGCGTGAACGCGAGCATGAGCGTCATCCAGCGGGAAGCCGCCCTTCGCTGAACGTGTAGCCAAGGTCGCGGATCCTCCCGCTCAAGCCGAAGGGCGGACAAGAAGTTCCGAAGACTGGCGTGAGCCGCGCATGCTCTGTCGATTTGTGGACCCTTATCTTGGGTACCTGCTGTTCGATCGGGGGGGAGAGCGTTTCGACCCCGGTCTCGGGCGCCTTGTCGCGCGGGACTCCGGGACGCCTTGCCGGGTCCAGGTCGGACCCCCATCCCCTGATGTTGGTGGCAAGGTCGATCGCCTGCCTCTGCTGCGTCGTCAGCGAATGTCCGCCCCTGATCGGGTCCGGCAAGTAGTCCCTGGAAGATGAACCCAATCTTTGATCCATGATGGCGCTCCTCAGTTCATTGCCCGTGGCGGGATCACCATCGGCTTGATGCACTCGTCGAGCTTGCTCGAAAAGATGTGGTAGCCCTCGCTGATCTCCTCCAGCGGTATCCGGTTTGTAATCACGTCCTTTGGGTTGATGTGGCCGGCTTCGATGTGCTCGATGCAGCGGGGCAGGTTGCGCTTGATGCTGGCCTGGTTCATTCGAAGCGTGAGGCCTTTGTTCATGGCATCGCCGATGGGGATGGCGTTGAAGGTGGGCCCATAGGCGCCGATGCGCACCGCATCGATCGCCCAGTAGATGGCCGTCGCGGTTCCCGACTGCAGCTTGAACGGCGAGATCCCTACGGGCGCTCAGGCGCGGGTAACACGCACGATCGCGTCACGGGGGTGCTCTATCTCCGGGATCGGCTTCCGAGTCACGCGGACCCCGGTAGGCGCCCATACGCATTTCAAGGACCTGCTGTACGCGGCAGTCCGATGTTGCAAAGGAGGCAAATCATGACAGGTAGTGGTCAACTCAAGGGCCGGCGCATTGCGGTGCTGGTGGCCGACGGATTCGAGCGTGTGGAGTTGTCGGTGCCGCTCGCCGCTTTGCGCGCCGAAAGTGCGAAGGTCGAGATCGTTCATTGCGCCCGGGCCGCATCCGCGGCGTCAACCTGCACGAGCCCGCGTCGCGCGTGACGGTCGACCGAACGCTCTCGCAAGCGATCGCCGCCGACTATGACGCGCTGCTCGTTCCCGGGGGATTCATCAATCCGGACCTGCTGCGCCAGTCCGAGGCCGCACGCCAGTTCGTGCGCGAGTTCGATGCCAGCGGCAAGCCTATCGCCACGCTGTGCCACGGGCCGTGGCTGCTGGCCTCAGCTGGTCTGACCTAAGGGCGCACGATGACCTCGTGGCCGGGTGTCCGGGACGACTTGGTCAACGCGGGCGCGACGTGGCTCGATCGCCCGATCGTGCTGGATGGCAACTGGCTCACCAGCCGCGGGCCGCAGGACTTGGCGCCTTTCGTCAAAGCCCTCGTCGACCATTTCGCCGCGCTTAGGTTGCTGCGGCCGGAACCTGCCATCCATGCAAGCGCAGCGACCTCTGCACCGCAGCGCAATTTCCCACCGGCGGTCGTCCTTGGCGCCATGAAGTGGATGCCGCGGCCGTCATTGCGCACTGCGGCGATGATCGGCGCCGCGCTCGCCTTGTACGCAACTTTCGGCGGTCGCTGGAACCCGCCGCCGATCGGACGCCGGCGCGCTGTCGCCGGGCTGAAGTGAACCTCGACCGTCCGATCCACCGAACCCAGCGGCGGACCAGCAGCGCCAGGCGAAGTCGCTGAGGTCGGCTGCGACACGCGCCGGTTCCTCCCAATGCAGCGCGTGCCCGGCATCGGCGTACTCGATCAGGCGCGAGCCGGCGATCCCGGCGAGAAGCCGCTGCTGATCCTCGCGATGGCAGAACGCATCGTGCCGGCCCCACAGCAGCAGGGTCGGCGCGGTGACCGCGGCAAGTTGTTCGACGAAGGAATCCGCGAACATGCCGGCGAACGCCTCGCGCCAGACCCGCGCCGGGCACTTCAAGCATTCCTCCATCACGATCTCGAAAAACCCCGTCGGCACCGGCTGGGCGAGCGTGCTCGCCTGGAAATCGCGCGCAAACTCGAAATCGATCGGATCGACAAGCTGGTTGATGTCGTTCTGCCGGAACGACTCGAGCTCGGGGTTGCCGCGGAAGCCCGCGAAGGCGCCGAGCAGCGCCAGCCCCGCCACCCGCTGTGGGTGGTCGATGGCAAGCCGCAGCGCGTTCGCCGAACCCATCGAATGACCGACGATGATCGCGCGCTCGAGGCGTTGCGCATCGAGAAAGGCGACTACGTCGTTGGCAAAGTCCGCCAACGCGAACCCGGTTGCGGGCGCCTCGCTGCCGCCGTGCCCCCGCTGGGTCAAGGCGAATACGCGCAGCGTTTCGGGCAGGTGCGGCAGCACCGGCTCGAATGATCGCCAGGAGTCGGTCACGCCGTGCAGAGCGATGACCGGCACGCCGTCGCTCGGACCGTGCTCGACATACTGCATCGTCAGGGGTCCCGGTAGCCGCACTTCCCGGACTGGGTACCGCGGCCGGCGGTCGAGGTGCGAGGCGGCGCTACCCGAGCGCTCGCGATCGGCTGCTTCCGAGGGGCTCATTTCCGCGACTCCTGCGAAACATCGCGCAGCAACAGCATGTCCACGACCCGTGACGAGGCGCCATCCCAGAAACCGGTCGAGTGCTCATAGCCGGTCGGATTGCGGAAGGTGCCGAACAGGATGTCGAGGAACGGCAGGTCTGCATAGTTGTACTTGTGAACGCCGCGCGCGTGATGCACTACATGCATCTCCGGGCGCTGCACGAGATAGCCGAGCCAGCGCGGCGTGCGGATGTTGGCGTGCTGGAACATGGCCAGGAAGGCGACCGTCAACAGTGTGATCGTCGCGGCCTGAGCCGGCACGCCGATGATCGTCAGGATGAGACTCGGCAGCAGCGTCCAGGTCACCATGTCGAGCGGGCTGAACCAGTACGCGCTGACGACGTCGAGCCGCTCCGCACTGTGATGCATCTGGTGCAGCAGGCGCCACAGCGGCGTGAAGCGATGCATCGAACGGTGCCACGCGTAAGCGCCGGCCTCGTAGACGAGCAGTGCGACGCCGACCGCTGCCCAAGTCGGCCAGCCCGAAAGATCGAACCACTGCAGGGGCGCCAGCGTTTCGCCCCAGAGCAGGGGCAGGTACGACGACAGCAGGAAGTAGACGAGGAACGCGGTCAGCGCGCGCGCCTTCCAGCCGCGCACCCGCGGCAGCTCGCGTCCCGGCGCGAGGACCTCCGCGACACCCAGGCCGGCGAACATCGCCATCAGGATCCAGGTCAGAGGGTCGAGCAGCAGATCGACAGGGGTCGGCATGGTTTTCTCCTGACGTTGTTGAAGGAGGACTGTTGAAGGAGGACATCGGCTGCCCTCCCGGGGCAAGCGGAAGTCTGCGCTGCGGATGTATCGCGCCGGTATTCGGCTCGGTCGGGCTTGTTGCGGTGTTGTAGCGCAGATGGCTGCGATGCCGATGGTCTATAGATGCGCGCCGATGCCGCTGGGGCGCGCATCAGACTGCGACTCTGCCGGCCATGCCCGCGGCGGCTCCTTGCCGGCTCGGGTTCGGCGTTGATCGAGCAGCACAGCGACTGGGGTCGCAGCCTTGCCTTTCGGCGTCAGAGCGGCCACGCGAGCGTCGTCCGGAAAATTCGCATAGATGCCAGATCCGATGGAGGCTTTGACAGGCCTTGATCGGTGGCGGTATGTTCGGGAAGAGCTGCTGCACGTCCGGACTGGCATGAAGCGTGCGGCATGAAGCGTGCGGCATGAAGCTGATCGAGTGACATCCCGCCGGGCTCGCAGTACGGTCGACAGGGAGGCTTCGCATGGATATCGGAGCGGTTGCGTTCGACACTGGTGGCACCGTGCTGGACTGGCATGGCGGGATCGTGAAGACGCTCGAGGGTGTGCTGGGATCTCAAGGGCTCGAAGCCGATTGGCATGCGCTGGCCAACGACTGGCGCAGGCGCACGTTGCACGGCATCGTCGGCCAGACTCGGCCGACGTTCAACATGGACGACGTGCATCGCCGCGCGCTCGATGCGTCTCTTGCCCGATTCGGCTTGCAGGCGACTGCCGAGCAGCGGTTCGTGATCTGGCGCGCCTGGCATCAGCTGGAGGTGTGGCCCGATTTTCCGGATGCCGCGGCTGAACTGCGGCGCGATCTTCCGGTGGTGTCCTTCACGATGCTGCCCACCGCGTTGGTGATGAGCGTGTCGCGCAGGAACGGCCTCGCCTGGGATGCCGTCATTTCCTGCGAGATGATCGGCACCTACAAGCCTCACGCCGAGGCGTACGCCACGGCGGCGCGATGGCTGGCGCTGGCGCCCGCTCAGGTCCTCATGGTGGCCTGCCACAACTTCGACCTGAATGGCGCGCAGGACGCGGGATTTCGAACGGCGTTCGTGCGCCGGCCGCACGAGTGGGGATCCGAGGGCCCGCCGGATCCCGAACCCAACCGGGAATACGACTTCGTCGAGGATGGGTTCGACGGCCTGGTCCGGGGCGTCAAGCACGCCCGGCGGCGCGATTGAATGCGGGATCTAGGTCACGCGGAAGGCGTTGCGCGAAGCGGATCCTGCGGCCGGTGCCGAGGAGTCCGCAATAGGTTCCTTGAGGAAGGTCTCGTCACCTGCACGCAACCCCGGGCGCTGAGGTTGCTCCGCCGCTCGATTGTTTCTATCCTGCTGGCAAGGAAGCATTCGCCAGCCAATGCCTCGCTATGTCCGCCCGCGTCAATACGTCCAGGCGCTTGCGCTGCTGCTTGACATGTCGGAGGATCCCGTCTAGGCCTGCGATCCTGCCCGGCCGGCCGATGATCCGGGGGTGCAATCCGATCGTGAGCATTCGTGGCGCGTCATCCGCTTCGCACAGCAGCGTATCGATGGCGTCGCCGACATAACCTGCGAAATCGGCGGCGCGTATGAACCCGCCGCGATCGAAGAAGCGCATGTCGTTGGTATCAAAGGCATAGGGGAGCACGACGTGTGGCGCGCGACCGTCCTTCAGGTCGAGGAGGTAGGGCAGGTCGCCGCCGTAGTCGTCGCTGTCGTAGATGAAGTCGCCGTGCTCGCGCAGAAGGCGTCGCGTGCGATGGCTGCGAGAGGACTTGTTGTGCCATCCCAGCGGCGCGGTGCCAGCCAGTCTCTTGATCGTTGCGGCGGTCCTGGCAATGACACCTGCCTCCTGCGCCTCGTCCATCCCGGCAGGCGACTCCCACCTCCAGCCGTGGCCGCACATCTCGAAGCCGTGCCGGCGCGCGTCGTCCGCCACCTTGGGTGTCTGCTCCAGGGCGCGACCGCAGACGTTCAAGGTCAACGGCAAGCCGGCGTCGACGAACCGCCGGATGACACGCGCATAGCCCGCTCGCGGGCCGTATTCGAAGTGGGTCGACATGCAGTAGTCCGGTGCGGCATCGATACGGTGGGTGACTTCGTGCACGGCCTCGTTGGTGGCATCACCGGATGCGATCGACAGTTCGGCGCCCTCCTCGATATTGAGCACGAACGAAAGGGCAAGCCCGGAGCCGTTCGGCCAGCGCAGCGTCGACTCGGGCGGCGGTCGGCGATCGTCGAAGCGGCGGGTGTTGGCGAGATCATCGATGGCATTCATGGCGAGGTGGAAGCGGTGAGGCGAGCGTTGAGAAAGGGCGATCTGTGAGGCGCAGCGGGTGGAAACGGGATGGGGGCGAGACAGCGGTGCGATTGGCAAGGGTCGGTGGGTGCTAGCTGCGTACAATCACGACCGGCCACCGGAGTTTGCACCAATGACCCCGATCGACACCGCTGTCTCGAGCCTGCTGCAGGCACGCCGCCAGGGCCGGCCGGTGCCCGCGCCGGTGCTGGCCGATGCCACCGCAGCCTACGCGGTGCAAGCTGCCGTGGCAAGGAAACTGGACTGGTTCGGCGGCGGCGAGCCTCGCTGCTGGAAGTCGGGAGGCGCGTCTCGACAGGCGGTCTTGACACATGCGCCACTGCCGCCGGCCGGCGTCTGGCAAAGTCCGGCGCAGGCAGGCGCCTGGCCGTTCTGTCTGCGCGGCATTGAGGCGGAGATCGCCCTGCGGTTGGGCGAGCCGGTGGATACCGGCAGAGCCCGCTCGCTCGGGCCGGCGCAGGCGGAAGGCCTCGTGGACGGCATGTGCGTTTCCATCGAGATCGTCGATTCGCGCTGGATCGAGGCGCATGGCGCTCCGCCCTTCGCGAAGCTCGCGGACCAGCAGTCGCACGGCGCGCTGATCCTGGGAGATTGGCAGCCCTTCCTCGCGCGCGACTGGCAGGCGCAGGCCTGCCGCGTGCGCATCGGCGCACGGCCGGAGCAGGTCTTTCGGGGTACGCACTCGATGGGGGATCCGGCTTTCGTGCTCGTGCCCTGGCTGCGTCATGCCACCCGCGACGGCGCGTCGCTGCCCGCCGGAACCGTGGTCACGACCGGCACCTGGTGCGGTCTCCTCGACGCCCGACCTGGCGATACGGTGCGGGTGATCTTCGACGGCATCGGCGAGGCGTGCGTTACGCTGTAGCCGTGTGCATGGTCCGCTGCACCCTGCCTCAGGGCATCGGCCAGCGCCAGGGCTGCGGCGCCACCGCTTCCAGCGCCGATGCCACATCGAGCAGCGCCGAATCCGTGCCGTAGTCGGCGATCAACTGGACGCCGATCGGCAAACCCTCCTCGGACGGGTCGCAAGGCAGGGCGATCGCCGGCAGCCCCGCTGCATTCACCCAGCCGGTGAAGATCGCATGGCCGCGAGGTCCGACTGGCACGCCGGCGATGACGTCGGGGAACGGCACGTCCGCGGCCCAGGGAAGCGCCGCTGCCGCCGGCATGACGACCAGGTCGCAGGCAGCGAACAGGTCGGCGCAATCGCGGCGCAACTGCTCCACTTTCTCCAGGATCTGCCAGAGGTCGGCGGCCGTGATCCTCGCGCCCGCCTCCGCCATCTGCAGGTACTTTGCCGACGCGCCGTCGCGCCACGACGGATGCTGCGCGAAAAGCCAGGCCAGGCCGATCTGGCCGACCGACGGCCAGGCTTGCGTGATGAAGCCGAGGTCCAGCGGCAGCGGCCCGTGCTGCACGTCGTGGCCGAGGTCGGCCAGCCGGTCGGCTGCGCGACGGCAGGAAAGGGCGATCTGCGGGTCGACCGGCGCATCGTCGAGCGTCGGCACATAGCGAACGCGCAGGCGCTGCGGCAGCGGCTTGCGCACGTCCGCTGCATAGGAGCGGCGGTCGGCGGGGTGCGGGCCGCGCAGCGCGTCGAACAGCAGGCGTGCGTCGGCGACGCTGCGCCCGATCGCGCCGATCACCTCGTAGTCGAGCAGAAGCGGCGGCAGGGCGTGCTCCCGGGCGATCGCGCCGATCGAGGGCTTGAATCCGACCAGCCCGGTATGCGACGCCGGCCGGCGGGTCGAGCCGCCGCCGTCGGTTCCCAGTGCCAGCGGCACCATGCCGGCGGCCACCGCCGCGACCGAGCCGCCGCTCGAGCCGCCCGGCGTCAACTGCAGGTTGAAGGGATTGCGGGTGGTGCCGAACAGCGGGTTCGAGGTGTAGCCCTCGAGCGTGAATTCCGGCACGTTGGTCTTGCCGACCACGATCGCGCCGGCCGCGCGGGCGCGGGCGAGCGCGAGCTCGTCCAGGCCGCTGCACCACGTGCGGCCTGCCGGGCTGCCCCAGGTAGTGGGCAGGTCGGCGCTGGGGATGTTGTCCTTGACCGCCAGTGGAACGCCATCGAGCGGCGACAGGGGAGCGCCCCGCGCAAAGCGCTTGTCGCTGGCCCGGGCATCGTCCAGCGCCTTCTCGCGCCGAAGGGCGACGATTGCATTGACCTGCGGATTGAGCGCCTCGATACGCGCCAGGCATGACGCGAGCACCTCGCTCGGCGATACCTCGGCAAGGCGGTATGCCGCGGCAAGCTCTCCTGCCGATCGCTGCCACCAGGGGGTGGATTGCGCGACCATCACATCTTGCCCGGCAGCCAGGTTGCGATCCCGGGCCAGGTGATCAGCAGCATGGTGAAGGCGATCAGGATCAGCACGTAGGGCAGGGCACCGACGATCGCGTCGCGGATGCCGCCGTTGTCCGGCCGGATGCCGTGGACCACGAACAGGTTCATTCCCACCGGCGGGGTGATGAGCCCGAGCTCGCACATCAGCACGATGAAGATGCCGAACCACACCGGATCCACGCCGAGCGCGGTGACGATCGGAAAGGTCACCGGGATGGTCGCCACCATCATCGACAGCACGTCCATGAACATGCCGAGCAGGAGATAGAACAGCACCAGTGCCAGCAGCAGCTGGGTCTGCGTCAGCCCGAACGACGTGACCCAGGTGGTCATCGCTTCGGCCACGCCGGTGAGGCTGATCGCGAGGTTGAGGATGAAGGCGGCGGTGATGATCAGGAGGATCATGCCGCTCGTCTTTGCCGTCTGCACGAAGCAGTGCTGCAGGAGCGTCCAGCCCAGCTTGCGGCTGTGCCAGGCGAAGAGCAGCGACGCCACCACGCCCAGGGCCGCTGATTCGGTGGTGGTGGCGAGGCCGGTGTACAGGCTTCCCATGACGATGAGGAAGACGACCGCGGGTGGAATCAGGTCCTTCAGCAGGCGAAGCCGCTGCCCGAGGGGCACCTTCTCCTCACGGATGCTCGTGCCGGTGACCAGCGCATGGACCAGGATGAAACCCATGAAGCAGGCGGTCAGCAGCAGGCCCGGAATGATGCCCGCGATGAACAGCTTGCCGATCGAAGTGTCGGTGAGCGATCCGAAGACGATGAGGTTCACCGACGGCGGAATCAGGATGCCGAGGGTGCCTCCTGCGGCGATCGAGCCCAGCGAAAGGTGCATCGGGTAGCCGCGCCTGTGCAGGGACGGCAGGGCGACGGTGCCGATGGTCGCCGCAGTGGCCACCGAGGAGCCGGACGTGGCGGCGAACAGGGCGCTGCAACCGATGTTGGTGTGGAGCAGCCCGCCCGGCAGGCGGCCGAGCCAGGCGGCCAGGGCGTGGAACATCCGGTCGGCAATGCCCGAGCGCAGCAGCAGCTCGCCCATCAGCACGAACAGCGGGATCGCCGTCAGCAGGTTGTCGTTGTGCACGCCCCATACCACCGGCGCGATCGAATCGATGAAGGGGGCGCCGTATGCCAGCATGCCGCCGAGGATCCCGACCATCGCCATGGCGACGGCGATCGGGAAGCCGATCAGCATCATGCCGAGCATCCCGGCAAAGCCGATCAGGATGTAGGAGACGTTCATGCCTTCGCTCCCGCCGCGACGCCGGCAAGCGACGTGTCGTCCGAAAGCGATCGCGCCTTGAGGTCCTCGACTTCCTCGGCCACCTCCTCCCGGGTGGTGCGCGGCCCGAACTCGCGGTCGAGCAGGTCCCGCTTGCCGCTCAGCATCAACCAGGTGGCGCGCACCGCGGCGGCCGCCGACACGAGGGCGAAGACGATCAGCCCGGCCAGCCAGGCCGTCTGGGGGTATGCCAGGGGCGTCGCCCAGGGCGTCTGCGAGACGCTCTGGTACGCCCGCGAGTCCTGGATGACGAACCATGCCAGCCAGGCAAGCAGGCAGGCGAATCCGGCAAGGGCCATCACCGACAGCCAGTTGAGCGCCGTCTGCAGCCATCGGGGGAAGCGGTCGTGAAAGACGTCGACCCGGATATGGGTGCGACCGGTCAGTGCGAGGGTGAAGGCCAGCGTCGCCCCGAGGGCGAGGGAGTAGCCGCCGAGCTCGTCGGCTCCCTGCAGCGAAACGTTGAACACCTTGCGGATCACGGTCTCCACAGTGACGACGAGTGACAGGAAGACGAAAATGACGCCGAACAGGGTGCCCAGCCAGCGCTCGATGTGTTCCTTCATCGCTCTTTCCTCCGGAGCTGTCGTTGGCGGTCCCGGGCCGACGGCCCGGGCAGGCCTTTCCTACTGGATGCCGATGGCCTTGCCGACGGTCTTCTTCCAGGCATCCGAGCAGCCGGGGTTCGATCGGTCGCAGATCTCCGCCCAGGTGGGCAGCGAGATCTCGCCCACCGCCTTGCGCACTATCTCGATATCCGCCGGCTGCACCGGCACGTTGGTCAGGTTGAACTTCTTGCCGGTGGTACAGGGATCCTTGCCGGCGTTGCAGTTCATCGCGTCCTGCGTAAGCTCCTCCGAGTAGACCCAGATGTCGTCGGTCAGGGCGGTGAACGCCGCCTGCATCTTCTTCTTCTGGTCCGGGTTCAGCTTGTTCCAGGACCGCATGGTGATGGCGTAGCCGTTCAACGCCATCTGGAACCCCAGCGGGTACTGGTGGGTAGTGACTTCGGGCCAGTTCGACGAGTTGGCGGAACTCGGGCCGGTGATGGCGCAATCGACCACGCCCAGCGACAACGACTGGTGCACCTCGGTGAAGCCGAGGGGGACCGGCGTGCCGCCGACCGATTCGATGAACTTCGAGAGGTTCTGGTCGTAGGTGCGGACCTTCATGCCTCTCAGGTCGGCGAGCTTGGTCAGCGGCTTCTTGCAGAAGAGGATCTGCGGCCCGAAGGGCCAGACGCCGAGCAGCTTGACCTGGAACTGCTTCTGCAGTCGCTGGTCGAGCGTGTCGAAGTAGGCCTCATAGACCTTGCGGGCGGTCTTGTAGTCGGGGGAGGCACCGACCAGGTCCATGCCGAGCAAGGTGGGCTCGTCGCGCGAGTTCTGTGAAACCCGCAGCGAGACGATATCGAACAGTCCGGCCTTCATGACGCGCAGCTGCTCGGTGTCCTTGATGCCGAGCTGGTCGATCGCCTTGTAGTCGGCGTCGATCGGAAGGCCGGTGCGCTTGGAGAACTCGTCGAAGAAAGGCTTCTCCTTGTTCTTCTGCACCAGGCCGGTCGCTGCCGGCTGGCCGACAACCTTGTAGGTGATCCGCTCCTGGGCCTGTGCGGGCGGGCAGGCAAGCAGCGCGGCGGCGACCGACGAGGCCAGTAGCGAGAGGATGCGGCTGGTTCGGTTCATCAGGGACTCCTGTTCTAGGGCGTTGATGGAGAAGGTCCGGCAGGGCAAGGGTGCGGCTTCAGGCGTGCCGACGGGACGAAAGGGGTTGCAGCGACGGCATTGCGCAAGGGAGAAATCGTCCGTGCCCGGGATGCGGCTGGAAGTCCGCGCCGTCCCACAGAACTTCGCCACGGCTCAGGGTCATGCCCGGCCAGGCGCGCAGGCGCATGCCGTCGTAGGGCGTGTAGTCCACTGCATGGTGGAGCTGCTGGTTGCTCAGCACGAAGTCGCGTTCGTCCCAGATGACCAGGTCCGCATCCGAGCCGATGGCGATCGTGCCCTTGCGCGGATGAATCCCATAGGCCTTGGCAGGATTGGTGGCGGTGAGTTCGACGAACCGGTTGATGGAGATGCGCCTGGCCAGGACGCCTTCGGAGTAGAGGAGCGCCATCCGCGTCTCGATGCCCGGGATGCCGTTGGGGATGTGGCGGAAAGCGACCTCGCGACCGCCTGGCTTCTTGCCCTCCGGCGCGTCGTAGCGAAACGGCGCGTGATCGGAGGAGAACACGGTGAAAAGTCCATCGGCGAGGCCGTTCCAGATGACCTCCTGGTTCGACTTGTCTCGCGGCGGCGGGCTGCAGACGCAGCGCGCGCCGAGGTAGCTGTCTTCGGTGCCGAGGTCCTCCGCCGTGAGGAAGAGATACTGGGGGCAGGTCTCCGCAAACACGTTCATGCCCCGGGCACGGGCCCAGCGGATCTGCTCCACCGCCTCGCTGCCGGAAACATGCACGATGAGGATCGGCACGTCGACCAGTTCGGACAATGCGATCGCGCGATGGGTGGCCTCGCGCTCGACCAGCATCGGACGCGAGGCCGCGTGAAAGCGCGGCGCCGTCCTGCCGGCGGCCTCGAGCCGCCGGGTGAGCCACTCGATGCAGTCCGCGTTCTCGGCGTGGACCATCGCCATCGCGCCGTGCTCGCGCGCCACCGCCAGCACGTCGAGGATCTGTCCGTCGTCGAGCTTGAGGTCGTCGTAGGTCATGTAGATCTTGAAGGAGGTGTAGCCTTCGGCGATCAGCGTCGGCAATTCCTCCTTCAGCACCGTCGGCGTCGGGTCGCTGACGATCAGGTGGAAGGCGTAGTCGAGGTGCGCCCGTCCCTCGGCCCGCCGGTGGTAGTCGTCGACGGCCGCCCGCAGCGACTGCCCCTTCTCCTGGGCGGCGAACGGTATGACCGTGGTGGTCCCGCCGCAGGCCGCCGAGCGGGTGCCGGTGTCGAAGTCGTCGGCCATCCGAACCGGCGGCATCATCGGCTGGTCCAGGTGGCAGTGGGCGTCGACGCCGCCGGGCGTGACGACGCGCCCACGGGCGTCGATCTCGCGGGCGCCCGGCGGCAGGCCCTGCCCGAGGAGCACGATTCGTCCGCCCGCGATGCCGATGTCCGATTCGAAGCAGTCGCTTGCGGTGGCGACTCGGGCGTGGCGAACGACGAGGTCGAGACCTGCGCTATTCATCGCAGTCCTCGAAGCCCCAGGTTGGGGCGGGTCGGTAAGGTTCTTGGCAACAGTACTGTCGACATTTCGGGTTCATGCATCCTGATGGGGCATTACAAGGAAAACGGCTCCGGCAGCGAAGGCTGATTGCAAGGACCGGGCCAGGCGAAGGGTTTCCAGCTGGCGCCTATGTTGACATGCCTGTCGACAAATTGGCGATAGAAGTTTAGGATCGATGACACGGCTCGATAACCGTTGCCGACGCATGCGCGGGGATCGCCGGCCCGGCGGGCGGGCATGCGGAAAACCTGGAGTGATGATGAACCGGGCGATTCGCCTGGGCGTTCTGACGCCCTCTTCGAACACGGCGCTCGAGCCCTTGACGAGCCAGCTCGCCGCCGGCGTGCCCGGCTGCAGCGCCCATTTCTCGCGCTTCCGGGTGACGGAGATCGCGCTCTCCGCGCAGGCTCTGGGCCAGTTCGACGACAGCAGGATCCTGGCGGCGGCGGAGCTTCTCGCCGATGCGAAGGTCGACGTCATCGCCTGGAGCGGAACCTCCTCGGGCTGGCTTGGCTTCGAGGCGGACCAGCGGCTGAGCGCACGCATCACGGAGGTCACCGGCATACCGGCCACCAGCGCAGTCCTTGCGCTCAACGAGCTGCTGGCGCTGCGCAAGATCCGCAGGCTGGCGTTGGTCACGCCCTACACCGCGGACGTGCAGGAGCGCATCGTCCGGAACTATGCAGCGCAGGGCATCGACGTCGTGGCGGAACGGCATCTGGATATCAGTGTCAACTACGACTTCGCGCTGGTCGAGCCATCGCATCTGCTGGCGCTGATGCACGAGGTGGCGAGGGCCCGGCCCGACGCGATCGCAACCTACTGCACCAATCTGCGCGCGGCACCGCTGGCGCCCCGCTTCGAGGCGCAGACGGGCATCCCGCTGCTGGATACCGTCAGCACCACGGTGTGGGGGGCCTTGCGCGCGGCAGGCGCAGATCCGTCGACGCTGCGCCATTGGGGACAACTTTTCGAATGGCGCTGAGCGAATGGCGCTGAGCAAGGCCGAAAGGCTGGCGCCCTGGGACGAGAAGGCGCCCGCCGCCCCGTCGAAACGGCGGGCGATCCGAAGCAAGGCGGCGCGCGAGCCCGCCGCCCGCACCAAGCTCGAGCGCGAGCAGTGGCATGACGAGATCCATGAGCGGATCTATACGGCCGTGCTCGAGCACCGGCTGCATCCGGGGACCAAGCTGGTGGAGGAGCGGCTGGCGGCAATCTTCCACGTGAGCCGGGCCAGGATCCGGGAAGTTCTCGCCAGGCTTGCGCATGAGCAGATCGTCGACCTCTACCCGCAGCGCGGCGCCTTCGTGGCCAAGCCGTCCATCGAGCAGGCCGTCGACGTGTTCGAGGCTCGCCGGCTCATCGAGCCGGCCATCCTGCGCCGCCTGATCGCGGGCCTGAAGCCGGAGCATGTCGAGCGGCTGCGCCAGCACCAGGCGCTCGAAGAGGATGCCCGGCGGCGCGACGACAAGCGCGCGATCGTGCGGCTTTCCGGCGAGTTCCACACCCTGCTCGCGACGCTTGCGGGGAACTCGGCGTTGATGCGCAGCATGCGCGAGCTCTGCACGCTCACCTGCCTGATCATCTTCCTTTACGACATGCCGACGGCGACCAGCTGCCGCGCCGACGAGCACACGCAACTGGTGGACTGCATCGCCCGGCGGGACTTGGTCCGTGCGGAGAAGCTGATGATCGAGCACCTCAATCACATCGAAGGCAGCCTGGACCTCGAGCAGGCGGACGCCGAGGTGGACCTGGAAGCGATTTTCGGCACCTGACGAGCGACCGGAACCGTCATGCGGCTTCTGCTGATCAACCCCAACACCTCGACCCACATCACGCAGCGCCTGGCGGCCTCCGCGCAAGGGGCGCTGGAAGCGGGCGACGAACTGGCGGCGGTGACGGCTGCCAGCGGCCCGGCAGCGGTGCGCACGGCGGAGCAATTGCAACAGGCCGATGCCAATGCGATGGCGCTGGCGGTCGCACACGCCCCGGGACGTGATGCGATAGTCCTGGCGATTTCGCTCGACGGCGCGGCTCGCGACCTGCGCCGGCGCCTGCCGCACCTCCCGGTGGTCGGGATGACCGAGGCCGCATTGCTCACCGCCTGCTTGAGGGTGGAGCGCGTGGGGCTGCTGACATTGGGCGCCTCGCTGCTGCCCCTGTTCCGTCGGCGGACCGAGGAGGTGGGGGTGGCTTCCCGAATGGCGGCCTGCGAGGCGGTGGAGGCTGAGTCGGCGTTCGCGCCTGGCGATCCTTGCGAGCTTCCCCTACTCGATCTGCTCGCCGACGGTTGCGAGCGGCTTCGCGGCGCCGGGGCCGAAGCGGTGGTGCTGGCGGGGGCTGTGCTCTGCGGTTATGCGAAAGCACTCGGTTCCCGCTGCGGAATGCCGGTCTTCGACGGCGTGGATTGCGCGGTCCGGCAGGCGAGGGTGCTGCAGCGCCTGATTGGACCTGCAACGGAATAGTCAGAAAAGAGAGAGCCATGCCCCGCCCCATCCTCGACGAATCCCGCATCCATTCCGCCATCCGCCAGCGGATCAGCGAGCGCCACCGTGAACTGATCGACGAAGTCGAGGCGGCTATCGCCGCGAACGACGTCGTCATCGTCGGCATGGCCATGAATCCGCATCCCCGGCGCGCGCGCAAGGCGCTCGATGCGATCGGCGTGCCCTGCAGGTACCTCGAGTACGGCAGCTATCTCAAGGGATGGCGGCGGCGCAACGCGCTGAAGATGTGGACCGGCTGGCCGACGCTGCCGATGGTGTTCGTGAAGGGAACGCTGGTCGGCGGTGCCAGCGACCTGGAGCGCCTGATCGCGTCGGGGGAATTGCAGGCGACGATCGGGCGGCCTGGCGCAGGCTAGACCGGGTCCGCCGTGCGGCCCGTGACCATTCGCTCTTCCTCCCTATCGCTGGCGCATCCCCCGGCCGTAGTAGCCGCCTCGGCCACCGCCGTCGCGACGTCCGCCCTGCGGGCGCAGCTCGTCAATCTGCTCGCGCTGTTCCGGCGTAAGGATGCCGTGGATCTCGTTGCGCGCCTGAAGATGCGACTCCAGCATTTGCTGATGCAATTGGGAGATGCTGCCGTATGCAGCGCCGACGGCCTTCGGATCAGGCGTTGGCTGCTCGAGCAGGTCCCGGAGTTTGTTCTGCTCGTCCATCATCTTGCCCATCACCGCCCAATGCTGCTTGCGCTCCGCATCGGAGATCTGCTTGATCCGCTGGCGCTGCTCTTCGGTCAGGTCCACCGGGGAACCAGGGGCCAGAACAAATCCGCCCATACCGGGTCCGCCATCGTAGCCACCCATCATGCCGGGTCCGCCGCCGTAGCCGCCCATCATGCCGGGGCCGCCGCCGTAGCCACCCATCATGCCGGCTCCGTAAGGATAGCGCTCGGACATCTCCCACCGCCTGCCCGCTGAACTCTCGCCGGCTGAGCCTTGCTCCCGCGTCTGTCCGATCGCGGCGGCTGACGAGGCAGCCAGGGCTGTTGCGACAAGAATGGTCTCGAGGTTCGGTTTCATGAGGATGACCTCCGCAATAGGACTCTGGATAGCTGCACCTTGAGTTGCCTGGCAGGCAGCCCTTACTCTAGGCCCCAATGAAGGGGGGCCTTTGACCTGCGTCAATCGGTGCCGATTTGTCATCCCGATCGGGTTCCTCGCGTCCTCGCCGTCGGGTCTCCTCATCCTCAATCCCGAGGGCCCGTGGACGACTTCCTTGCCATCGGCCGCACGCTCGACACATCGTGCGACGTATTGCCTACCGCTGCGTGGAAGGCGCTTCCTCTTTCGTCATGACCTTGAGCACGGCGCTGCCGGTAAGAACGACGTCGTCATTCACCGAAAGAACACCCTGCATGAATACGAGACTGCGCGTCGCGCGTACGACGTTTCCGGTCGCCTTCAGGAATGCTCCTGGCACGACAGGGCAGAGAAACTGGGTGTCGAGTTGAACCGTTACGCAAGGACGCCGGCCGACTG
Source organism: uncultured Pseudomonadota bacterium (assembly GCA_963844195.1). Lineage (GTDB taxonomy): Bacteria > Pseudomonadota > Gammaproteobacteria > Burkholderiales > Burkholderiaceae_E > Lautropia. The sequence goes on from CAWJNC010000003.1 coordinate 346,434, forward strand.
CCTCCCAGGCGATCGCGCTGAGTGCGTGGTCCATCAGGGTTGCCAGCAGGCCGCCATGGACCATGCCGGCCGGATTGGCATGGCTTGCGCTCGTGAGGATGCCGTATTGCCAGCCGTCCCCGTCCCTGTGGGTCCAAAGGGGGCCGGTCGCCTGAATGAATCCGCCAAGCGTGCGTTGCTTCCATCCGGCCTGCTGGAGATCGCCTTCTGTTTCCTTCTGGCTTTTCATCCCAGCACCTCTTCCAGCGCGCGGGCTTCGGATGCCATGTCTTCAACCAGCAGGCCGCTGCGCGTTCCCGCCAGCTGGTCCGACACGCCGGCGGCGACCAGGGAATGTCCGAGCCGCCGGTCCGAGCCGAACACCGGCACGGCGATCACCGTGACTCCTCCGATGTAGTTCCCGCGGTCGATGCTGTAGCCGGTTCGGCGAACTTTGTCGACGTCCTTTCGCCAAGCCGTGATGTCGGGGGGGTGGTGCCAGCGCAATGCCTTGAATCGGCGTTCTACCTCGCTCCAGGGATACTGGGTATTCGCCGCGACGAGCCGGCCTGTGGCGCTGATGAGTGCGGGGAAACGGCTACCGACATCCACATGCAGACGGAACGGCACATCCGATCGCGCGATCGCAAGCACGATCATGTGATCCAACTCGACGATTTCAACGCCGATAGTCGTGACATTCCAGCGCGTGGACAAGCGGTCCAGCACGGGTTGAACGAGTTGCGGAAAGATATTGCGCTCCATCACGCTTCGGGCGAGTGAAAGCATGCCCACACCCAGGCTGTAGCGCTTGGTCTCCGGGTCCATGCGAACCAGTCTTTCGTCGACCAGAACCCGCAGGATGTGAAGGCACGTACTCGTTACCAGTCCCAGGGCATCGGCGATCGCCTTCACCCCCAGAGGCGTCTGGCTCTTGCCGAGCAGACGGAGCACTGCGATCGATCGGGTGACGGCCGGAACCTGCCTTACTCGGCGCGGCGCCTTCACCGGCGAACCGGACGTGTTCGATTCGACCATGAGGAGCCTCGGCAGGATTGTACATAGACAAAATTATAGGTCGTTTTGACAAAGCGATGAGCCGCGCGCAATGTTCGGTCTTCCCGACACTGCGAGCCAAGGTGATGATCAAAAAATCGATGGGTCGCCACCGGTGCGGCTGATCGCGCACCGCGTCCCTGGCGGTGCGTGGCCGCGTCTCGGCAAGCTGACGCGGGCGACCTGCTTCGTATGGGCTGATCCACGCCTTCGCTGCCTTGCAGGGTGTTCCCTCTGCTTGCCAGCGGTGCAGGTGACTGTCACAGCCTATCTGGTCACCTATCTGAACACTGCGTTGGCATGGAGCCTCGTGGCTGCTCCGGAGGGCTCTTGTTCACCTACGCCGGAGTCATGCTGGGTCCGATGGCATTCGGAGCCCTGATGTCGTGGTCAGGAGCCTGGAGCCTCAGCTTCAGCGTTCTCGTCTTGCCTCTCTTGTTCGTGCTCGTTTCCCTGCGGCGTATGCGTTAGCGCGCCTTGCTGCAATGACTGCGCGGGGCTGCTGCCGGTCAGTTGTACAGAGACAAAACAATATCGCTATTGACAATTATGCGGACGGTACCTACAGTGGGGTCCATCCAATGCTGAGCGAAAGGGGCACCCCGGATGACGAAGCTGACCGACTACATCGCCTACGCAGACGCCCAAGCTCACTGCAGTGCGGCGAAGCTCCGGGAGCTGTTCGACGGTGACCGCGAGCAGATGAACATCGCGCATGAATGCATCGACCGACACGCCGGCAGGGAATGCCCCGCGGTCATCCTGGTGCGTGCCGCAGGCGACGACGAGTCGATGGGCTTTCGCGAACTTTCGGAAGATTCGTCCCGCTTCGCCCACTACCTGGTGGAGCGCGGCATCAAGGCGGGCGACAGGGTCGCGGTCATGCTGGAGCCATCGCGCGAGTTCTACGTCACCCTGTTCGGGGCGATGAAGATGGGCGCGATAGCCGTCCCACTGTTCACGCTCTTTGGTCCGGACGGCATCCGTCTGCGGGTCCAGGACTGCGATCCCCGTATGGTCGTCACGAACGCCGAGAAGGCGCCGCTCGTCTCCGTGTCCCCGCAACTGCAGGTCATCGTGGCCGACACCGGCTTTCTCAGCTCGATCAACCGCTTCCCGATCCACTTCAAGACCCGCACGCGTGGGGACGACCTCGCGATCTTCCAGTACACCTCGGGGACCACCCGGGAACTGCCGGACGCCGTCAAGCACACCCACCGCTCGCTTGTCACGCTGATGCTGGCCGCGCTGTACGGCACCGGCGTGCGGCCGGGCGACCGCTTCATGTGCCCATCATCGCCGGCCTGGGGTCATGGCTTGTGGCATGGCACTCTGGCCCCATTGGCCCTGGGCGTGACCATCGGCGCCTATGCGGGCAAGTTCAACGCTGAGCGGCTGCTGCAGGCCCTGCAAGACCACCGGTTCACCAACATTTCGGCGGCGGCGACGCACTACCGGATGATGCGCAAGTCCGGCCTAGCGGCGCGCTACCAGTACTTCATCGAGAAGGTGTCCTTCACCGGCGAGCCGATCGACAGCGAGACCTCTGCCTTCGTCGAGGCTACGTTCGGCAGACCAGTCTGCAGCATGTACGGCACGACCGAGATCGGCGTCTGTCTGGTGAGCTACCCGGGTGCACCGGATTTCGAGGTCAGGCCGGGGTCGCTCGGCAAGCCTGTTCCCGGGCTGCGAGTGGAGGTCCAGGATTCAACCGGAGCCCCCTGCGCGCCGGGCGAGACGGGTGAGCTGAAGCTCTGGCGTCGCGGGGAATGGCTGGCCACCAAGGATCTTGGACGTGTCGATGCCGACGGCTACTTCTGGCATGGTGGCCGCGCCGACGACGTGATCATCTCCGCGGGATGGACCATCGGTGCGGTGGAAGTCGAGGACGCAATCCTCAAGCATCCCGACGTCGTCGAGGCGGCCGCGATCGGTGTCCCCGACGCCTTGCGTGGACTGGTTGTCAAGGCCTTCGTCGTGTCACCGCGCAAGGGCGACGACACCTTCGTCGAAGAAATCCAGCAAACCGTGCGCCACCGCCTCAGCCAGCACGAGTATCCGCGCCAGGTGGAATTCGTGCTCGAGCTGCCCAAGACCCCTGCTGGAAAGATTCACCGCAAGAAGCTGCGGGAACAAGAGCTTGCCGCCACTTCCGTTGCGGCACCTGCCGCCCATCCATGATCCAAACCCGGAGCCGCCATGTCGACCAAGACTGAAAGAACCTTCCCGAAGATCACGCAGAAAGGCCTCGATGAGTTGCGCGAGCGGATCGGCGTCAAGATCGGCGTCACCGCAGAGCCGTGGTGCTACGAAGCGACGCGCGACAACATCCGCCACTACGCTCACGGCATCGGCGACGACAATCCGCTGTGGTGTGACCCGGATTACGCCGCGAAGACCAGTCACGGCGGCATCCTCGCGCTGCCAAGCTTCCTGTTCTCGACCAGTCGCATCGTCTCGGGCTACGTCGGAGGCCTTCCCGGCGTGCATGCCATGTGGTCTGGTGCGGATTGGACCTGGCACAAGCCAGTCCGGCGCAACGACGCCATCTCTACGGAAGCCCACCTGAAAGACCTGATCGAGCACGAGACCCGTTTCGCGGGCCGCGCAGTGCAGCAGATCTATCACGTGGACTTCTTCAACCAGCAAGGTGACAAGGTTGCCGAGGCCGACAGCTGGTGCTTCCGCACCGAACGGGACCATGCGCGCGAGCAGGGCAGCAAGTACAAGGAAGTGCGAGCCCGCGAACCCCGTCGCTACACAACCGAGGAGATCAACGAGGCTTACAAGCTGTATGCCACCGAGGTAGTGCGCGGCAGCACGCCCCGCTACTGGCAGGACGTGAAGGAGGGCGAAGATCTGCCGATCATGTTCAAGGGCCCGATGACGGTCACCGGCTTCATCGCCTACGCGCAGGGTTGGGGCGGCCTGTACATCCGTGCCAACAAGCTGGCGTGGAGGCTCATCGACGCACACCCCGGCGTTGGTATCACCAATCGCTTCGGTATCCCCGACGTGCCGGAGCGCGTGCACTGGGAAGAGGAGTTCGCACTGGAAGTCGGTGCGCCGGGCGCCTACGACTATGGTCCCGAGCGCAATTCCTGGCTGACTCACCAATTGACCAATTGGATGGGCGACGACGGCTTCCTGCGCAAATCCCACTGCAAGGTCCGCCGCCACAACCCGGAGGGCGACATGCTCTTCTTCAAGGCCAAGGTGAAGCGCAAGTTCGTCGAAGAGGGGCGGCACCTGGTGGAGATCGAGCAGGAGGCGCGAAACCAGGACGGCGAACTGTCGGTCGTGGGTACGGGTGTCGTCGGGCTGCCTTCGCGCGCCTGACGCAGCAGTCTACGGACGGGTACGGGGGCTCTCGAACATGTCTGCTCGAACTCAATCTGCAGGATCCGCATCCGGTTCGCACGGCGCCCTCGCAGGCGTTCGCGTGATCGACCTCTCCAGGGTGCTGGCGGGGCCCTTGTGTACCCAGATGCTGGCCGACCAGGGCGCCGACGTGATCAAGGTCGAGCCACCCGCGGGGGACGAGACTCGCACGTTGGGTCCGCCTTTCAACGACGATGGCGATGCCGCGTATTTCACTGCCGTCAATCGTGGCAAGCGGGCCATCGCGCTCGACCTCTCCCACCCCGACGGCCAGGCCACGTTGCTCCAGTTGCTGGAAAGCGCCGATGTGGTGATCGAGAATTTCATCCCCGGCACGATGGCCCGGTGGGGGCTCGACTTCGACACGGTGCTCAAGCAGCGCTGCCCGCGGCTGATCTATTGCGCGATCTCCGGTTTCGGCGCCGACGGGCCTCTAGGCGGCCTGCCCGGTTATGACGCGGTCTTGCAGGCAATGTGCGGCCTGATGAGCGTCAACGGGGACCTGGCCTCCGGTCCCACTCGCGTCGGCGTGCCGATCGTCGACCATCTGACCGGCTATTCCGCGCTTACCGGCATCCTGCTCGCCCTGTTCGACCGTGAGCGCACGGGACTCGGTCAACGCGTCGAAGCGACTTTGTTCGATACCGCATTGAGCCTGCTGGTTCCGCAGGCGGCCAATTGGCTGCTGTCGGGGGTGTCGCCCGAGCTCCTGGGCAGCGCGCATCCCAACATCGCTCCCTATGACAAGTTCTCGTGCCTCGACGGCGAGATCTTCCTGGGCATTCTCAACGACCGGCAATTCCGGCGCTTCTGCCAGCACGTGGGCCTTTCGGCGCTGCCGGCCGACGCCCGCTTCGAGACCAATGCGATGCGCTTGCAGAACCGCAGCGCGCTGCGCGCCGAAATCGAGTTTGCACTGGCGCCGCTGTCGCGCGACGGGCTGTGCAATGAACTGATGCGCCAGGGTGTCCCCGCGGGGCCGGTCAACACGGTCCCCCAGGCGCTGCGGCAGGCGCATGCCGAGCACCGCGGAATGCGTGTCGAGCGTGACGGCTACCGAGGTCTCGGCCTGCCCGTACGGCTTTCGCGCACGCCGGGCCGCCCGGGCGACGCGCCACCCCGATTCGGACGGCATTCGGACGAAGTGCTGCTCGAGGTCGGCCTGAGCGAAGACCGCATCGCAGACCTGCAGGCACGGGGCGTACTGCCAGAGGCGCCTAAGTCCTGATTTTCACAATCCGCTTGTCGACAACTACCAGGAGACACACGACCATGAAGATTCCGACCCTGCTAGTCGCACTCGCCGCATTCGCTGCGGCCGTGACGGTTTCGCAGCCTGCAGCCGCACAGGCATACCCGGGCAAGCCGGTGCGAATCATCGTGCCGTATCAGCCAGGCCAGGGCACCGACGTCGCTACCCGGTTCCTGGCCGAGCACCTCACCAAAGCCATGGCGCAACCCTTCCTGGTAGAAAACCGGCCCGGTGCCGGCGGCAATATCGGCACCTCGGAGGCGGCGCGTGCCACCGCTGACGGCTACACGCTGCTGATGGGCACGAACGGCACCCACGTCTTGAATCAGTACCTGTACCCCTCGATGTCCTTCGACCCGGAGACGAGCTTCGAGCCGGTGATGCTGGTGAGCTCCTTCCCCATGGTGCTGCTGACGTCCGCGTCGTCGCCGTATGACAACCTGTCGGACCTGCTGGCCGAAGCCAAGGCGAAGCCCGATTCGGTGAACGTGGCGCTGCCCAGCACGACGGCGCGGCTGGTACTCGAGTTGCTGAATCTGCAAGGGGGCGTAAGCTTGCGCGGGATTCCCTACAAGGGCTCCGGCACCTCGATGACGGACCTGATCGGCGGCCAGGTTCCGGTGGCCATCGACACGGTCAGCGCGTCCCGTACCTTCATTGCAAGCGGCAAGCTGAAGGCCCTTGCGGGAACGTCACTGCAGGAGTCCGCCCTTCTCCCGGGCATCAAGACGGTCGCGGCCCAGGGGGTGGGGGGCTTCCAGGTCGTGGCCTGGAATGGGCTCTACGCCCCTCGCGGTACGCCGACTCCGGTGGTGCAGAAGCTGAATGCCGAACTGGCAAAGATCCTTGCCCAACCTGAGGTGCGCCAGCGCCTGCTGGAGTTGGGGCATGAGCCGGCAGGGGGGGCGCCTGCAGAACTGGAAAAGTTTGCACGGAGCGAGCGGCAGAAGTGGGGGCCATTGATCGAGAAGGCAGGGCTCAAGGCCGAATAGCGCGTCCACGGCATCGTGCAAGCTCTCAAGTCAACAATCAACACGCGCTCGGCAGAGTTCCGCGCGAATGCCGACGGCCTTCGCGCCCTGGTTGAGGATCTGCTCGCCAAGGCCGCCGAGGCGGCGCTCGGCGCAAGGGTACTGGGGCCGTACGCGACGCCTCTCAGGGCACCGAGATCTTCTGCCAGCTCGCGTCCGGATTGAAGGTTGCCATCGCGCTCGCGATGGACTCGGTGTTGGGGCCGAGGTCCTTCTCGTAGACGGTGCCGGCGTGGCTCACCATGAAGCTCATCACGCCGGTGTCCCCGTAGCGCACCGGCCAGGCGATGCCGGCGAAGCCGCTGCGCATGCGTTTGCCGATGATGTAGTCGTAGGCGCCGCCCGATGCGTCCTTGCCCTGCTTGCTGAGGATCTTGTAGTGGTAGCCGTAGTAGCCCGCGCCCCCCTTGGGCTTCTGCTGCGCGAGCAGCGGGCCGAGAGGGCTCTCGTCGGGGCCGGGCGGAGCCTCCCAGTACAGGCCGTCTTTCTTGCCCTGGGTGCTGACGAATTTCTGCGCGTACTCGTAGACGCCGTCGCCGTTGTGGTCGACCGTGGAATACTCGCGCTGTGCGTCGTAGTACGCAAGGATCGCCTGCATGGTGGCGAGCTCGTTGCGGCCGATGCGCCGCGTGCGCATCTCGTCGGCCCCGGCCGCGGGATCGAACTGCCAGCCAGTCTTGTTCTTGACGATCGGGATCGGTAGCGTCCATCCGCCGTCGCCGACTGCAACCACAGCCTTGTCGCCTTCGGCATTGACCTTGTGCTGCTTGTCCCACGCCGCGAGGTAGGTCTCGATGTCGACCAGCTCGACGCCATCGGTGTTGACAAACTGCTTGAAGTTGGCGCCCAGTACCTTGGCCAGTGCCGGGCGGTCGGCCTTGCGCAGTGCTTCGGTGAAGGCATTGGCGGCCGTCTCGGGGCTGTCAAACGCCTGTTGCGCGTGGGCGAGCGGCGACGCGAGTGCGCCGACCAGCAGCGAAATACGCAGCAACCCGGCGATCGATGACCTCATGCGCTCTCCTGATTGCTAGCGACGGCCGCCGCCGCCCCGCCGCCGCCACCGCCGCCACCGCGTCCACCGCCACCACCGCCACCACCGCCACCACCAGAGCTGGCTCTGGCACCACCGCCGTGGCTTCCTGCCGATGCGCGGCTCGCGCTGCCACGATCGGCTTGTTGACGGGTGGCTTCGGCGTTGCCGGCACCGCGCAGGGCGCTATCGCTGGCGCCGCTCGCACGGTCGCGCGCACCCGCCGACTCGCGGCCGCCGCCGGCGGTACTGCCCTCGCGGCCGCCGGCGCCGGCACTGCCCTTGCGGCCACCGGCGCCGGCACTGCCCTCGCGGCCGGCGCCCTGCGCGGCCTGGTTGGCGCGATCGCGCGCGGCCGGGTCGTTGCGCATCTCGCTGCGGCCTTGGGCCGGATCCATGCCGCGGTTCTGCAGCGAAGCCTGCGCTTGCTGGCGCTGCGCGTCACGGCCAGTGTCGCGGCCGCGATAGTCGTTGCGCGCGGTCTGGTTGCCAACGCTCTTGCTGCCGAACTTGTCGCGGCTCGCCTTGTCGGCGTACGGCACGCCGCGCCGGTTGGCGCTGTTGTGCTCGAACTTGTTGTTGCTGATCTGGCGGTTGCTGTTGATGTTGTTGTACTTGTTGACGTTGATGTCGACGTCACCACCACCCCAGTTGCAGCCGCCCCAGATTGAACCGACGGCCGCTACGCCGATGCCGAACGCGAGGCCCGAAGCCAGCGCCCCGCCGGGGTAGTAGTACGGCGGTGGCGGGTAATAGGGGGGTGGGTACGACGGGTACTGCCAGGCGCCGTATACGACCGTCGGGTTGTAGGCCGGCACGTACACCGTCTCCGGCTGCGCCGGCTCGATCTTGATGACCGTCTGCTGGGTCTGCGGTGCCTGCTCGACGACCACTTTTTGCTGCTCGTTGCTCGTCAGATTGCCGGCCGACTGCGCTTTCGTACGCAGCCGCTGCACCGCGTCGAGCACGTCCTTCGATGACACCAGGAATGCGTCGCCGAGCTTCTGCACCCAGTCGGGCTGGTCGCCCATCACCTGCAGGATCTGCGGAAACGCCACCAGCGATTGCACGCTGGGGTCCCAGGGTGTGTCCTGGATCATCTTGACTGCCGCGTCGCCCTGCTGATCCTTGTGGGCCTTCGACCACTTGGCGGCCTCGGCCACGTCGGCCGGATAGGTCGATGCCATCAGCACCTGCGACAGCAGCGAATCGGGATACAGCGCGATTGGCGCCAGCAACTGCTCGAGTTGCTCCTTGCTGGCCGGCGCCGCGGCAGGTGCTGCCGGTGCTGCCGCAGGCGGCGGCGTGGCAGCCGGCGGCGCCTGCGTTTGCGCCAGCGACAACGCAGGCACCATCACCAGCGCGATGGCGATGCGACAGAAATTCCAGCGGGTTGGATGATCCATGTGCCCCATTGCTTTGCCGGTCAGGCTAACTTTGGACGCGTGGGTCGTCTATTGCCCTTTAGGGAAGGGTGGGCGCCAGTACTTCCCGACACGGTTGACCAGCAGGTACATGCCGTCACGATCTGCCAGCTTTCGGGGCTTCTCGGATAGGTTGGTGTTCCTGGGGGCGGTTGTAAGCAATTGGCGGTACCTATTGCACGGGAACTTATCCATACCGCAGAACGAGTGACCCTCGCCGGGACTGCTCGTCCTTGACCGCCTTGATTTCCTCCATGTTCGCGCCGCGCGAACCCTGCCATTCCAGAGCACGTGCGGCGTGCCGACGTTGGGGAACACGGCATTGTTCCAGTCGGTCTGACTGCTGCCGGGCGGGTAGGCCTCGCCTATCGGATGCTCGGAATCAAGGGCGCCTCGGCTGGGAGCAGCGACCGGCTAGTCGCCCGAGGCGTACAGGAGAATCGGGAGATTGCCGCGGGATTGCCGCAAGGCGCCGCGGCGGCAATCCCGCGATCATCAGGCGGTCACCAGGTTCTGGGGCACGCCTTCGTCGGCCTTCATCGCCGTGACCAGGTTCTGGGGCACGCCTTCGTCGGCCTTCATCGCCGTGACCAGGTTCTGGGGCACGCCTTCGTCGGCCTTCATCGCCGTGACCAGGTTCTGGGGCACGCCTTCGTCGGCCTTCATCGCCGTGACCAGGTTCTGGGGCACGCCTTCGTCGGCCTTCATCGCCGTGACCAGGTTCTGGGGCACGCCTTCGTCAGCCTTCATCGCCGCGATCAGGTTCTGGGGCACACCTTCGTCGGCTTTCATCGCCGTGATCAGGTTGTGGGGCGTGCCCTCGTCTGCTGAGAAAGCCGCCACGGCAGCGCGCGGAAAATCAGCGGATGCGGGTGCCGTCAGGGCTGCGGTTGCGAGGATGGCGGCGACGCCGGTGAGGACGACGCCGAGGTGCTGGATGGGGCTCATGTTGTTCATGGTGATACTCCGTCGAAGAGGTGGATTCGCAGGACTGAATTGGTTGCCCGCGGAGGTTGGTCAAATTGGCAGCGAATCCAGGTGGGTCAGAGTCGTTGCCGGAGCACCTCTCCTGGAATCCAGTAGTGCGGTGCCTGGAATGAAGTCTCGCGGATGCCGGTATCCGGTTTGCGTCCGGCATGGCCCGTTTTGTATTCCGTTTGAAATCGGGCTGCATGCGCCGACATGCGGTGCCGCGATCGGCACCGCCAGCCGCTGACCTGTGGGACAGCGCCCACTGCCTTGGCTCCGAGAGGTTCGAGCCCACCGAAGCCCTCGCCGGCAAGGGATTCGCTCGCCGCCATATGGCCTTGGGCAATCAAAGGCGAGTGGCGTGCCAGACGAAAAGCCAAAAAGCGGCGGTCAGGACCACAAGCTCATCAGCTTGACCGAGGACTACGAAGTCCGCGACTGGTCGACAAAGTTCGGCGCGACCGCCCGATGAGCTCAGGAAAGCAGTCGACGCAGTGGACGAGGCGGCGAAGGCCGAGACCTAGTTGAAGAGGAAGAGGCAACCCGCCCGAGGTCCTTGCACCCGGAACGCCCGGCGGCAACCGTAAGGTCGCCGGTGTATCCGGTCTGATGAGGCCTGCACCTGGATCCTGATGCTACAGATCAGGAAGGTCCGGCTCTGCCTTCAAACCCAGGCTCGACTGACTATCAGCTGCAGGGCCCGCGCGCTGGCCCGGAGCCCTCCCATCCTCGGCGAGCAAGGTCAGTCGTGAAATCAGATCCTTCATCTGATATGGCTTCAGGAAGAAGGCATCAAAATCATCGAAGTGTTCCCGCACTGCCCACTCCTCCACCGACGTCTGGAACACGATCGGGATATCGGCGGACGCGGGATCTGAGCGGACCAGTTTGCAGAATTCCGGCCCACCCATGAAGGGCATCATCACGTCCGTCAGGATTGCATCAGGCCTCGACTGCTTCAAGGCCGCAAGTGCCTCGAGTCCGTTCGCGGCCGCCACCACCTTGAACTGCTCATGCTCCAGCAGCATGACCAGCATCTCGGCGATACCCGGCTCATCCTCAAGAAGCAGAATCGTCTTCATCCGCGAGCTGTACGCTACTCAGCGCCCTTCGACCGCGTGGTCTTCCCGGGAGTAACGCCACTGCGAGAGATGGAAAAACTCCGAGGATAACTGTCAAAGCCGGTACTACGAGCCTTCCTGATTGACAAGGACCGGATGATGCCCCTTGGGCTGTGGTCTGAATCAAGCGCAATCACGTTGTCCGCCAAGGACGAGAGCACAGAACCCGACGATGCGCGGCTTGAATCCGAGCTCTCCTCTCCTGCTTCGTGCGTGACCAAGGTAGTGACTCCGCGGCGGCTGATTTCATTGAACAGACAGGCCAGAAAGCGGTGTTCCCTCCGCCTGTAGCCAATGGCGCCGAAGATCCCGAGAACCCCGTCGATCACCAGGCGCCTCACCTTACGCTCATCTATCCTGGCGAGGATCGCATACCCAAGGTCGTCCAACAGGTACTCTGCCGGCGCGTGCCACGCCAACTCGACATTGCCGGATCGCACCTTATCCTCGAGCGCCAGGCCGAACGCCTTCGACTTCCGCAGAAGCATCTCGGGAGGCTCGAAGAAGCCAACGGCAAGGCCGGCTGCGTCGGCACTGCATTCGGCGAGGAAATGCAAGCCGATGGACGTCTTTCCACTACCCGAAGGTCCACAGATGACGGTGGTACTGCCGACCGGCAGCCCTCCAATCTCGAACATGCGATCCAGAAAGCCCAGGCCTGTGGTAAGCACTGCGTCATGCGCACAGGGTGGTCGCTTGAATACGCTCTCCAAGCGCGGAAAGATCCGCAGCCCCGACTGGTCGATGACGAACGAATGAGAACCGGAGAGGGCGCCGTCCCCGCGTGACTTCATGATGGAGATCCTTCGCTCAGGCTGTGGACCCAGGAGATCTGCCTCCAGGAAGATCCGACCATCCACCATGGTGTCTTCAGCGCGAACCAGTGAGTTGTCTCCGCTCGTCAGCAGAAAGATCGTGCAACCTTGCATTGAGGCCAGCGCCTGAAGGTCGTGCACCAGCCGCTTCATTTCCTGCACCGATTGCGCCGCCTCGGCAGCGACGCTGAGGCCATCGATCACCAGAACGGTGGCAGCATGAGATGCCACTTCACTCTGTGCGGTGCTCAGCACACCGTCGAGACCACCCGTTTGCAACTGGCGAAACGCGCTGACGTAGTAGATCCGGTCAGGAATGGCCGTCCTATCGAAAAATTCAAGCGTCTGAAGCTGCTGAATCAGGCGGGTATGCGATTCGGCGAGCAGTGTCAGGTAGACGACCCGTCCGCCTTCGCTGATGCTGCCGAAGCAGATCTGGTTCGCCAAGATCGTCTTGCCTGCGCCAGGCACACCCTGGATCATGTACACCCCGCCGCAAAACAATCCTCCTTGAAGGATCGTATCCAGCCCCGGGATCGTGGTCGGAAAGCGCGTCAGGGGTGCACGAATGGCCTGCTGTTCGGAAGTCATTCGGTCGGGAGGCCTAAAGGTTGAGCTTCGGGAGTGTCTGTTGCAAGCCCGCGAGTGTCAACCTGGGGTATGCAGGGAGCCGCCTGCGGAGGCGCAGACGCCTGGTGGAAGCCCCTGCCTTTGCCATCCGTATGCGGAAAGCCGCTCGCAGTCACGACGGGAACAGCTGAGCGCGCCTGCATGCGTCTTCGCCTGAAACAAGGTCCTCCGACTCTGGCTCGAGCAGCGGAGACGCGTGATCAAGTCATTGCTGAGGCGGGAGGGTTCTCTCCCGCGGCGAGGTGCCGTCGGCCTGCTGGTGACCAGCTTCGGCGTCGTTCGTCGTCAACGGCGATCGGGCGGAGGCACAATTCGTGTCTGCCGATCATCGCTGCCGCAAAAGGAACCAGACCGCTGCGCCGATGGCTCCAGCCGTCAAGGCCGCACTCGCGGCAGCTTCCCACGGATGCTTGTAGACGAGCCTTCCCGACCGGTCCGTTGCCCGCTCGACGCGCTTTTCAAGCCGCTCCTCGACATCTTGAAGGCGCGCCAGAGCTCGACTTATTCTCTCCTCCGCTTCCGTGCGTAAAGCGGTCATCCGTTCGTCAGCAAGACTGGCTGTGTCACTGAGGATTGTCTTCAAGTCATCGACTACGACTTCCGTATCGGAACGGAGGTCCTTGATGTCCTCTTTGAGGGCGCGGGCTCCCATATCGATCTCCTTGGGTGTGAGCGGCTGCGAGTTCATCGTAAGGTGCCTGGAGGGCGACACCCTTGACCTGGATCAACGGACCAGACCCCGTCTTTCCTGCCCGGTACCCATCCGGGCATCGAGCACATACCGTCCGCGTCCGTTTCTGTCCGTTCCTCTCAGGCCCCGCAGGATCCTCGTCGGTGATGCGAGGAAGGCAGCGGTCGACTTCATCCACTGCGACCGCCGCCGGCTTGATGTAGCTCAAGAGGCACGAGGAGGAAAGCCTGTAGATTGGCTCTTGTCCGGCCCGGGAGCAGCGACGTCCGCTGACAGAGGTGCTGTCGCCAATCTGCGGAGGGAACGATGAGTGCTCTGACGCGTAGCGATCGATTCGACGATCTGTTTCCAGAAGTGTTCCGGCGCCTGGCACGACCGCTGAGGCTTGCAGACGAGGCGCCGGGCGAGATCAGGCTTGATGTGAGCGAGAACGACAAGGCGTATCACGTCCGTGCCGAAATCCCGGGGGTGAAGAAGGAAGACATCCAGATCCATGTCGACGGGAACTATGTTTCGATTTCCGGCGAGGTCAGGAAGGAGCGCGAAGAGAAATCCGGCGAGAAGCTCCTGGTGAAGGAGACGTATGTCGGCAACGTCTCGCGTGGGTTTTCGCTCGCGCACGAGATCGATGGCGAGGGCGTCGTGGCGAAATTGGAGGAAGGCATCCTCAACCTGACATTGCCCAAGCGGGAAAGCGACGGCAAGCGCGTGATCAAGATCCAGTAGCGGGCAACTCGAGGGCTTCGCGCGCGGGCGATGGTGCGCCTCTGCGGTGGCGGTACTTAGGAGGGCAACCAATGCAAACGAAGCAAGGAATGATTTCTGTCGGATTGGCTATCCTGTCGGGCGTCGCCTCTGGTGCGGGAGAGCATCCCGGGCATGGCGTTCACTGGGGCTATCAGGGTGATGTCGGACCGGCTTACTGGGCATCGCTGCAGCCGGAGTTCAGCGCCTGCTTGGGCAAGAACCAGTCGCCCATTGATGTTGCCGTGCAGCGGGTCGCGGCCGAGATGAACCCGATCCGCTTCGACTACGAGGCCGGAGGCTATGAAGTCGTCAATAATGGTCACACCCTACAGGTGAACATGGAGCCGGGAAGCACCATTATCGTGGACGGCATCCGGTTCGATCTTAAACAGTTTCACTTTCATTCGCCGAGCGAGAATCACATCGGAGGCAAGTCCTATCCCTTGGAGGCGCATCTCGTGCACGCCGACGAGCAGGGAAGCCTCGCGGTCGTTGCCATCATGTTTGAGCAAGGCAAAGACAATGCGATCGTCGGCGCGGCGTGGAGCCATGCGCCGACTCGCGAGGGAGTGAATGCGTTACCTAGAAAACTGTCGGCGTCGGGATTGCTCCCGGAGAAGCGCGCTTACTACCGGTACAGCGGGTCGCTGACGACCCCGCCGTGTTCCGAAGGCGTACGCTGGATCCTTCTTAAGGAACCGATGACCGTGACCGGGGACCAACTTGCGGCCTTCCGAAAGACAATCGGCTTTTCGAACAACCGTCCGGTCCAACCGATCAACGCGCGCTCTATCCTGGAATAGTGTGGGTCATCACGCCGATTCTGAGAACGTATGGAACAAGGACTGCGACCGTATCGGGATGCGAGAGACTTTCCGAGGAGGGCCTCCCGTCAATCTCCTCGCAGCGGCGCTCGATGCACAACGCTATTCACTTGATCCATACAAGGCCGAATACCGGGCGCTGCTCGCCAAGAAGTACAGCCGAAGTCCTACTAGCGCGGTTTCGCGCTTAGCCGGCCACAGCCCTAGGTTCTCCTTAGGCGTGACAAGGAGCTGCGGCTGGACGCGAGGCTGGTGTATCAGGGCATCGTCAGCGATCGGCCCGGACTCCGTTCGTCGCCGCCGAATGCGACTGGCCTGATGGCACCCGAGGACGTGCCGGAAATAATTGATTCGCGCGGCAAATGCGACCCGAAGCGGTTCGCATGGCGCCCTATCTTCAACGCACAGTAAACCCGGTCCACGCGTCCTTCGCCGGTGGCCCATTCAGCGACTGGTTCAGGATCCAATTGAAGGTGTTCCGTATCTCCAGCACACGCTCGGCTTCAGCCTCCCCCGCAAGCGATGCGGATGCCGGCGTATTCGCCTATCGCTTTGGCGCCGGTGTTGTCGGTGTCTGTCATCACGGCGATGCCGGTGACAGGACCAGGATCCATTCCGTATGCGCGGCGGTAGTCGTCGGCCAGATTGCGGGTCACTGATCGCCAGGAGCCGATGCCGTCGCGCCCGGAGGCCACTGCGAGCATCTTGACTTGGCTGGTGTGGGCCGAGGGGATCACGCTGCCCACCGGCACGAAGTCGGTCCAGATGTACATCAGCAGCGCGTATGGGAGGTCGCGCCCGCTGACATACCTGGCCCGCCTGAATCGCGCCCGCTCCTCTCTGGGCAGCGAACCCTGGTCACCGTCGAACGATACCAGCACCCGCAGCGGCGCGTCCTCACGCGACTTGTCGCGGTTGTCGGCCCCGGGAATCAGTGCGTCGGTTCTCCACTCCCAACTCAGGCTCATGGGCGTTCGGAGTGCTGCGTTGAGCATGGTGGCATATAGCGACGCCGAGCCATCTGCGCTGGCGCGCAGCACGCCGCGGCGATCGCCATCCGGGACCGGCGCATAGACCGTGTCGCGCTTGAGCTTTGAGAGCGGCACGTGAACCCACCGGACCTCCTTCCGGTCGAAGCCGAGGTCTCGAGGTTCGCACGGTATGGTGGCGCTGGGAGCGGCGACACCGGTGCCGGAGCAACAGAGCAGAAGGCCTAACAACAGTGCGCTGGACAGATCTCGCATGCCGGCTCCAAAGGAGTAGGAACAAGCAGAGAGTATGCATCGCGCAGATCATGCCGATAGCGCCGTCAAGTGATCAATCGCACACAGCGCTGCGGATTGCATTCGGGCAAACTGTCAGAAATGCTATTGAATCGCTTCGGGTTGGGTCACCGGGTTGACGCACCACGGCCCGCGCACATGCGAGGGCATTGAGGACGCATGATGACCGCACACGCGGCGAACGAGCCTGCGGAGGTGAACGGATCCGTGCGGTCCATTTCCCGGTCCGCACCGTACCGCTCCCCCGTCTTGTGCCCGGCACTAATCCCTGATCCGGTGGCAGTGCTGAATGCCGCACGCGGTGGAAGATGCCAGCAACGCCTCATGCCCCCAGTCGTTCCACCCCGCGGCCTCAGTGGAACTGAGCAACAGGCCGCCCAGCAGCGGGTTCGCCGCCACGAGTGTCAGAGGCAGGCCAGCAAACCAGCGGGCTATCTCTCGGACGATCAATCCGATCCGGGCACAGGCATGTCTTCCTGCTTCGACCCACTGAAATCGAATGTGCACCGACTGTAAGCAACTGGGCAGGCAAGTGGGTGATCGATCCGGAAGCATCGAATCCAACGGCGACGACCGAGCACCATCAGATCGTAGCCGGTGCCGGCGCCCGGTTCATTGCGTTGGCGGCGCCGGACGAAGGCGCGCTGCGGGAGATCCGGATGAAGTCCAGCGGGGAGAGGCTGCTGAACGCGTTGACGATTCGAGAATGGCGCGACATCGAAACGCCCAGCCAGTGGAGCAGACGAACTCGTGTAGCAGAAGGAGCCCTCCGAACGCCATCAGGATGCACGAGAAGAGGCCACCTGATGGCCTCCATGTGGAACACGCCCCGGGTTTACTTTCCAGGCGGCTTTGCTTCCTTGAACCTGATCGGCCGCCCTCAATGCTTCCACTTGCTGCTTCATGGTGACCGTACCACGGTCTCCACTCTGAGACTCGTGGCCATGACGACCATCGATACTGTCGAGCCGGCAACTGCGTTACCCTCGAGGTTACAGATTACCTGTGCCGCAACGGAGCTCGCATATGGAGCGACTGTCATACCTGCTGCCGGCGAACAGCTGCAGTCCGGGTCGCTCGCGCCCGCCGGATGGGCGAGTCAGACCCAGTGCGTGTACTGAGCTCGAATCAGTAGGCTTTGGCTGCCGGGGTAGCGGCGATTCATGCCGCGAGCAAGCGCAGCTACGGCGGCCAGGATCGTCTAGGACTTGCGCAACAAAGGGGGTGCGGTCGGACACGAAAGAGTTCGAAGGAGCCTGCAAAGGCAGGGGTTACGCCTTGTCTACATGCGGCTGTACCGAACCACAACGGATTCGGGCCACCCGAACATGGTCTCGCCGAACCTGCTGGATCGCCGATCCTAAATTCGGACCGTTGCAGTCAGTACCGCCACTTGATTGCTGACTTCAAGTGGTTCGATCGACGAGTCGCCGGGGAAGCTGCTGGGACGCTGGGACAACTGCCAATGGAATGCTTCTACAAGACCTTGAAGGTCGAACGCATCCACCATGTGGAATACAGAACGCGCGACGAGGCCAGGTTGGACATAGCCTGGTGTACCTGGAAGCGAGGGAGGGTCACGCGTCTGGTGTCAAAGCAGTGGCAATGCTGGCTGTAAGCCTATACCATCCGCCCGGCGTCGGCTGAGGTGCCTTGGCTAGACGTCCCTGAGAAGGTGACGGGGCTACCCCGCCCTCCGGTCAAGCATCTGGAAGATGTTTAGCGCCCCCGTCCCGCATCTGGCGTTGCACTCAATCATCTGCGCAGCAGGTCTGTCCACCAGGGAAGCCAGCCTGGTGGTGGACTGGTCGCCGCGCCGCTCCCTTTGCCGCTGTGGGCCGTCTTGACGGCAATGGGCACGGCCGAGAACGCTGGAGAGGCTTCTGCTCCGACCTCCGAGTCCACTCAACAGGGTGCGCCTCGCCCTTTCGTCTAGGCCGACACAAGCCCGATATGAAGCGGACGCCGTCACCGCCGGCGCCGTCCGCGCCTACCTCCCAGTAGTCACCTCGCGGGCAGGCACGAGGCGCGAAGATTTCGGGTCGCGGGTAATGCGAAAGAGACAGTCGCACGTCAGCACCAGGCGATGTTCCGAAAACTTGCCCTTGACTTGCGGTAGCCGCGGCGGCCAAGACAAACAAGGTCAGCGAGCAGACCTTTGTTATGCGAGGCGCAAGCACTTCGGCGATTTGTAACCCACGGACGTCAAACGTCTGAAGGCTTCGAGGCTGAGAACGCGAAGCTCAAGAAGCTTCTTGCTGAGCGTGTTCTGGAGGTCGATCTGCCCAAGGAGGTCAACCGCCGAAAATGGTGCGCCTGCAGGCGCGTCTGGAACAGGCCGCGCTACTGCAGGAACGCGGACTGTCGGCAAGACGCGCTTGCGGGCTGATCGGATTGGCGCGAGCAGGTCAGCCTCTCAACACTTCTGCGTGCGCACCCGCTGCCGAAGGGCATCAACGTCCGCAGCGCTGTACGTTTGCTGCACCCTCCGCACCTGATAGTTAAGGGCTGCGGTCTGTTCATCGGGCGACATGCGGTTCCATCTCCCCTGAATGTCGCAGACGGTCGCCGTGTCGACTTCCGGCATCGCCAGGTTCTGAGTGGGTACGGCGCATCCAACCAAGGTCGCGCCAGCCGCCACTGCAGCAACTATTAGTGTTCGACGATATTGATTTTTCATGGATTCTCTCCTGGTTGAGCGGCTCATCGCCTTGCTGTTCGATCATCCGTTGCACCACCAATTTCATTGGTGACAGTAACGGATTGTCGGACTTGTTCAATTATTGGCGCCATTGGACCTTTGATCCGCAAGCCCCTGAAAGATCAACACCTCGTCGTACGAACCCGATACCGAAGGGCTTCGATGTCCTCCGCGTTGTACTTGCCTCTCAGTTCACGCAGCTGGTAATTGAGGGCTGCAGCTTGTTGATCGTACGACATGCTGTTCCATTTCTGCTGAATCTCGCAGACAGTCTTATCGCTGATCTCCGGCATCGCAGTCGTCTGTGCCTGGCTACCTCCCATGGAACCGCATCCAGTCATGACGACGCCGGCCGCCAGTGCGGCAACAAACACAGTGCTGGGAACGATACGCTTCATATTTCTCTCCGAGTTTACTAGATCGGCCCGCCTGGTGCGGACCGGGGCTTGCTCTTAAACGTGCTCAGGATAGCGCAACCGGCGATTCTCCAGTATTGGCCCTTGGGGCAACAACCGGTGATGCGCAGCGGCTCGAGGTTCTGATCGAGAGCTGCGGCAACCACGCCAAGCCTGCTGGCTAGCGTAGTATCGGTCAACATCGAGTCGCGTTCTTCTTTTGGACGCGTGATGTTGCGTACATGATCAGAGATTCACGTGACAGGCCAGCCAGCGAAGTCAGCGCCGATCGTGAACGAGCCACTGCAACAGCAGCGATTATCCCGCCTCAAGAAAGCTGGATTATCTCTTTGAGTAGCGATGGCTTTCTTGAATGCGCCGATGGCGCAGTTGCAGCTGTAACCTGAGAGGCGATGCGTCATTGACTCGGCTATTGGCTCACAACGAATCGGCAACGACGGGTGGCCCCCCGTATCGGCCCGGCCCTACGGGTTGGGTCTGAAAGGTGCGCATGTGGCGTTGCTGAACCCGGTCGATAGCCCAGCTATCGACCGGAACCCGCGCCTTGCCTGCGCCTCTTTCAGTTCCCAACGCGAGATCTCCTTGTGGGCGCAGCCTCCCAGGCACCTGCCGCGGCTGCCGCACCAGCATCGCGGCCCGACGGGATTGGCCGATGCCGGCGCCTCGTGCGCGCGTAGCCGCGCAGCGCGCTGAGAATCACAAAATCGGCTGTTTGTAAAGGTCTTTATCGTGAACCATGGTTTCTTCATCGTCTCGTCAAAGGCACGCTTGAAGTTCCGCTCGCTGGAGCCTCGTGACCCGGGCGAAATCCCTGCATCATGCAGCACGTCGTTGGCGGGAACGTCAGGTGACCCCGTGGTCTGGCTGTTGGGTAGCGTCTTGCGATAGACAGGCTAGATGCCCTGGGGCTACCATGCTTGAGCCTCGGGACAGTCTCTGCGCGGCCGGACATGGTCGCGTCTCTTGAACGGGGCCGATGCGGTGTGTACCCCCGTCACTGCGCTCCCGCGGGTCGTCGTCCGGCTGCTTCGCCGGTCGGGGGGAGTTGTCAGCCGATCCATCGGCCTGCGACGCGGTTTCCGGCAGAGACTCACTGCGAGCTTCGATGGCCTTGAACTGGGTTCTGATCGTCTGGTCCATGGCCGCGTCTGCGAGTTTGACGCTGGCGGGGATGCACCTGACTATCTACATGAAGAGTCGGAGTGCGCGTGCACACCTGCTCTTTGTCCTTACTGCCGTGGCCGCCGCCAGCATGGCGTACTTCGAAGTCAGGATGATGTGGGCGCAGACGCCCGACGAGTTCAGCCACGCGGTGCGTTGGATGCATGTTCCCATCTGGGTGCTCATCCTGGCATTGACCGCCTTTGTGCGGGTCCACATGCGGGCGGGCCGGCGGTGGCTGGCCTGGAGCGTTTGTGCGGTACGGACTTGGGCGCTGCTGCTGAATTTCCTCGCAGCGCACAACCTGAACTACGACGACCTAGGGGGCCTGCGGAGAGTCGCGTTCCTCGGCGAGTTCGTTTCTATTCCCGAGGGCACCGGGAGTGCCTGGATGCTGGTGAGCTCCTTCGGCATGTTCCTGTTCATCGCCTTCGTCGTGGATGCCTCGATCACCGTGTGGCGGCGCGGTGATCGAAAGTTGGCTTTGACTACCGGCGGCAGCATCGTACTGTGCGCGCTGGCAGGAACCATGCAGAGCGTCCTGATCGTCTGGAACGTCGTGGAGTGGCCGTTCATGGGGAGTTTGTTCTTCATGGCAGTCGTGGCGGCAGCGAGCTATGAGATGTCCGGCGAGATTGTCGGCGCAGCACAGACAGCCTCTCGACTGCAGGTCAGTGAGGCCCGGCTGCGCGAAAGTGAGAGACGGCTGGACGAAGCGGCGGGCGCGGCACAAATGGGCTCGTGGGAATGGGATGTCAGCCGGGACCAGATCTGGGCAACGGACCGATTCCGCGAGTTGTTTGGCCTTGGCAGGGAGCAGCAGCTCGACTTCGACAGTGTCATGGACGTCGTGCACCAGGGCGACCGCCAGGCGCTGCGCGATTCGGTGAGGGTTTCGCTCGAAGGCCAGACGGCGCTTGAGTCGGAGTTCCGGGTCTTGCTGCCGGACGGCGGGTGGCGTTGGATCCTGACCCGAGGTCGTGTCACAAGCGTCACCGCTGGCGGGGAATCCCTCATGCACGGTGTCTCGATCGACATCACCCGGCGAAAGAAGTTGGAGGAGCGGTTCCAGCGGGTTGTGGATGTGGCACCGGTTGGTTTGATGATCCTGAGGCAGGCGGGGACGATCGACCTGGTCAACGCCTGGATTGAAACGACCTTCGGATATGGGCAAGACGAGCTCATCGGTCGGCCCGTACATGCAATCCTCCAGCGATGTGCCTGTCTCTCCGGTGGCGCGGGTTGCTTCTGCCTGGTCGATTCGATCGCGACGGGCGGTGTCGTCGGCCTCAAGTCAACCGGGCGGCGCAAAGACGGTACCGAAATACAGCTGGAGATAGGCTCCGACGCGATCCAGACGATGGATGGATCAGGTGTCGAGATCCTCGTCACGATGATCGACATCACCGAACGGGAGAAAAGCCAACGCTCCCTTTTGCAGGAGCGCGCCTTCCTGCGACAGGTGATCGACATCGATCCGAACCTGATCTTCGCCAAGGATCGCCATGGCCGTTTCACCCTGGCCAATCAGGCAGTTGCCGACATCTATGGCACCACCGTTCAAGGCCTGGTCGGGAAGACGGACGCCGACTTCAACAGCAATCCGGAGGAGGTAGAGCATTTTCGTCGGATCGACATCGAAGTCATGGATTCCTTGAATGAGCGAACGGTTCCGGAAGAACGAATCACCGACGCCTCCGGCCGGATACGCTACCTGCAAACGGTCAAGCGGCCGATCGTGGGACCGGGCAATGTCGCGCACCAGCTCCTCGGTACGGCCACGGATATCACGGCTCGAAAGGTCGCGGAAGAATCCATCAGATTCTCCGAGGAGTTCAATCGCTCGGTTCTCGCCTCGCTTCAGGATCACGTGGTGATCCTCGATCGCGACGGGATGGTTCTCGCCGTGAACGACGCCTGGAAGGATTTCCGCATGCCGGCTGGTACCCCTACCCCCCTGGGCGGGGGAGGGATCGGCAGCAACTACCTGGAAATCTCCAACTATGCTTCCGCGCCGGGAGACGCAAGCGGCGATCGGGCAAGGGACGGGATCAGATCCGTTCTCAGCGGTCAAAGCAACTTCTTCAGCATCGAGTACTGCCCGAACTGGCCTTCCGCATCCGGCTGGGTCCTGATGCGGGTCTTGCCCCTCAAGCGGATGGAAGGGGGGGTTGTGATCTCGCATAGGGACATCACCGATCGCAAGGAAGCCGAACTCGAGCTCATGCAGCAGCGCAACGAACTGGCCCATTTCTCGCGCGTCACGATGCTTGGCCAGTTGTCGGGCTCGCTCGCGCACGAACTCAATCAGCCCCTGGCTGCGATACTCAGCAATGCCCAGGCGGGGTTGCGCTTCCTGGCCGACCATAACTATGATCGCAAAGAGGTGCAGGAGATTTTGCGGGACATCGTGAGCGACGACAAGCGTGCCGGCGACGTGATACACAGCCTGCGCATGCTTCTCAAGAAGGGCGAGACGCGACATGAAGCGGTGGACATGAACGAGTTGGTGATGGACGTCGCCAGGCTGGTCCGCAGCGAGATGGTCAATGCCCGGGTCGCCCTGAAGATGGAGCTGGGTAACGACCTGCCATCAGCGCTGGGAGATCGTGTGCAGCTCTTGCAGGTCTTGCTCAACCTTGTGATGAACGCCTGCGACGCGATGGCGAACGCCCCTCTCCGGGATCGTGAGCTGATTGTCCGTACCGCGCGCCGGGACAATGCCGACATAGAGGTCTGCGTGCTGGATCGGGGCTTGGGCCTTCGCCCCGAAGAACTGGAGCAGGTGTTCGAACCGTTCTACACGACGAAGGTCGGCGGCCTCGGGCTAGGCCTGGTGGTTTCGCGGAAAATCGTCAACGCCCATGGAGGAAGCCTGCGTGCAGAGAGCAATGCCCATGGTGGCGCCACGTTCTGCTTTAGAGTTCCCGGAAGCGCCGAGGCTCAGAATGAGCGACACTGAACCAGTCGTTTGCGTGATCGACGACGACGCTTCCTTTCGGCGGGCGGTCGAGCGTCTGGTCCGCTCGGCCGGCATGAGTGCGATTGCGTACGCTTCGGCGCAGGACTATCTCAGCAGCTTTGATGCTGACAGATCCGGATGTCTCCTCCTCGACATTTCGATGCCGGGGCAAAGTGGGCTCGACCTGCAGGAGGCACTCGCAGGCGAAGCGCTAGTGCCGCCGATCATATTCATCACCGGCCACGGTGATGTCCCGGCCTCCGTCCAGGCGATGAAGCGCGGTGCGGTCGAGTTCCTTACCAAGCCGGTGGAAGACAGCCTATTGATCGGGGCGATCCGCAGCGCCATCGCAAAGGATCGGGGCAACCGCTTGGATCGAGCCGAATTGGCAGCTATCCAAAGCCGATTTGACACGCTGACCCCACGCGAGTCCGAAGTACTTCGTCATGTCATCTCCGGAAGGCTGAACAAGCAGATCGCCGCCGATCTCGGTACGGTAGAGAAAACCATCAAGGTGCATCGTTCCCGCCTCATGGACAAGCTTCAAGTGAGGTCGGTTGCCGCGCTGGTAAGGCTTGCCGCTCAAGCGGCAATTCCGCCGGCCTACTGACTTCGTCGGGAGCGTCCTCCAGCTGAGCTGCGCTTGCGGGGGATTGGGCCAAAGACCAATTACCGGGTCCGGCCCGCCGTGTTAGCTTGCCAACGTGAGCACAATGCGGCGACGGATTGCGGTTGTGGATGACGAGGCTTCGGTGCGGAGGGCGCTCCAACGACTTCTCCGGTCTGCCGGAATGGACGTTGACGTTTTTGACTCCGGGGCCGCGTTCCTATTCTCATTGCAGGGTTCGGAGCCGGACTGCGTCGTGCTCGATCTGCACATGCCCGATGTACACGGATTCCAGGTTCAGGAGCGCATTGCGGAACTGGGCATCAGTCTGCCGATGCTGGTGATCACCGGCCACGATACGCCCGACGCACGCACCAGGGCAATCGCGGGGGGGGCAGACGTATACCTGCTCAAGCCGGTCGATGATCGCGTCCTGATCGATGGCATTGGTTACGCGATCTCGAGACATGAGGGCCAGTGAAGGAGTGCGCGACGCCGGGCCTCTACCGCCGTCTCCTCGGGGGTCCGCCTGTCAGCGTCGGAGCTGAACGGAAAGTCATGCCAAGCCGGCCGCCCTGCGGATCCAGGTCCAGGGAAGAGCGCTGCCGCTTCCTGCGTTCCGGCCGCTGCCGCATTTCGCAGGCAGTCAGCAAGCTGCTGGCGCAGGCGGCCCGGAACCTGCGGATGGTCGTCCCGGACGTGTGCGACTAAAGTCCAATTTCTCCTGCATTGAACGGGCAGTAGAGTCATTCAATCCTGTCGTGGCTCAAGACATTGGGCCACGGATCTCCTGCTTTTGGAGCACAGCCGGCGGAGTCGGCCTGCCTGCCCGTTGATGAGCCTCGACCAGCCTCGACCACCCTCGACCAGGTGGATCTCTGTGAGAGCGTCGCCGCGCGATGCGCGCAAGCCCTGGCATCCTGGCTACGAAGAGACCATCGACAGCGGCAGGATCCGGGCGGTGACGGCAAGACCTGGCGGGCTGGAACGAGGCCCGTCGACGAGCAGACCCCCGGTGCACGGCCCAGGTTGCTGAACAATGAAGCGAGTCATCACGGCGGCACTTCTGGCGCTCCTCGTTATCCTGGTAGTGGCGGCAGCGGGCTGGGGGATTCTTTCGCTCGCGTTCTCCGGACCGCTCGACGATGCCGCGCGCAAGGGCTCAATCGCTGCATTCAGCGTCGTGTCGATCGCGACATTGGTCGCGATCTACATTCCCAAGTGGCGCCGGCCCGCCTTGGGTGCCTTTGCCGTTGCATTTGCGGTACTTCTGGCCAGGCATCTGACCATTGCGCCGTCCAACGCCCGTGACTGGACCCCCGAAGTCGCTGTCCTGTCCTATGCCACGATCGAAGGCGACCTGGTCACGGTGCACAACATTCGCAACTTCGACTATCGCAGCGAGACCGATTTCACACCGTCCTACTACGACAAGACCTTCGATATCAGAACTCTCGATGGCGTCGATCTGGTTGCGGTCTACTGGATGGGACCGGCCATAGCTCACACGTTTCTGAGCTTCTCCTTTTCCGGCGGGCACCATCTGGCCGTCTCGATCGAGACTCGCAAGGAGGAGGGGGAAGGGTATTCGACGATCAAAGGATTTTTCCGCCAATACGAGCTTTTCTACGCGGTGGCCGACGAAAGGGACGTCATCCGCCTGCGCACGAACTACAGGCAGGCTCCGCCTGAAGACGTCTATGTCTATCGCATGCAGAGGCCGGTCGACAACGGTGGGCGCGTGTTCCTGGAGTACATGAGGAGGATCAACTCTCTGCGCTCCAGCCCGGCCTTCTACAATACGCTCACATCCAACTGCACCGTCGATATCTGGTACAACACGCTCGTCAACGCCGACCACCTGCCATTCAGCTGGAAGATCGTTGCAAGCGGATACCTTCCCGAGTATCTGCATGAGGCGGGGCTACTGGACAGCAGCGTCGATTTCGCGGTGCTCCGCCGGCAAGCCCACGTCAACGAACGTGCTCAAGCCGCGGACGCGGCTGCCGATTTTTCCCGGCTCATCCGCCAGCCTCCGCAAGGCTCCGCGGCCGAAGGCGGCCGCAGCGGCACGCCCCCGCGGTCGCGCCTGCAGGACAGTCAGGACGGACGACAGGAAAGCGCTCCCGGTGACTACAGCGGATCACCAGCAAGATGAGACTACGACTCTCCGCATCCTGGTTTGGTGCTGGCTTGCTGGTCGTCGCTGCATCACTGACTGCCCCCGTGCTGCCGGCCGAGACGGAAGCCGGCTCTCGTTCCTCGGGTGGTGGCGGACGCCCCAAGATATGCCTGGTGCTTTCGGGCGGAGGTGCCAGGGGTGCGGCACACGTCGGCGTGCTCAAGGTCCTGGAGGAGTATCGGGTTCCGATTCACTGTATCGCCGGGACCAGCATGGGTTCGCTCGTCGGCGCTTCCTATGCTACCGGCACGACGCTTCCGGAGATGGATCGGATCATGAGCGGTATCTCTACTGAACTGCTGTTCAGGGATGAACCACCCCGCAAAGAACTTTCCATACGACGCAAGCAGGACGATTATGGGTACCTTTTCGGGCCCGAGTTCGGCATCCGGAACGGTGAACTGGTCCTTGGCAAGGGGATCGTGACAGGGATTCAACTGGAAGCGGTGCTGCGCAGCCTCACGAAGGTCAAGGGCTTCCATCGCTTCGACGACCTAGGTATTCCCTTCCGCGCTGTTGCGACCGATCTCGTCACCGGCAAGGCGGTCGTCTTCAGCGAAGGTGAACTCGCGAACGTCATGCGCGCCAGCATGGCGGTGCCGGGGGCCGTGGCCCCTGCCGAGTTCGGCGGCATGCTGCTGGTCGATGGCATGCTGACCAGCAATCTGCCCGTGCAGACAGCGCGGGAGATGGGCGCCGATATCATTATCGCCGTCAATGTCGGCACGCCGTTGCTCAAGCGGGAGAAGCTGAACGACGTTCTCGGCGTGAGCAGCCAGATGCTCAGCATTCTGACAGAGCAGAATGTCCAGGCATCGCTCGACGCGCTCGGGGCAACCGATATTCTGATCTCTCCCGACCTCGGCGACTTTTCGACCGGCGATTTCGACGCTTTGCCTGGAATCGTTCCGCTTGGCGAGGCGGCAGCGCGCAAGGTGGCCGACCGGCTCGCCTCGCTGTCAATTCCGGCGGCGGAGTATGAAGCTTTGCGCAAGCGTCAGGTTGTCGAAGTATTGCCTGATCTGAGACCGGTCGACGAGATCCGCTTCGACACCCTGCAGAACGTCAACCCGAAGGCCGTCCAGGCGGTCATGCAAACCCGTATCGGCAGGCCGATAGACCAGACGGTGCTGGACGGCGACATGGCTCGCATCTACGGTATCGGCAACTTCGACAGTGTGAACTACAGCTTCCTCGAGGAACCGGGCAGGCGGGTTCTCGCAGTCAATGCAGTCGAGAAATGGTGGGGTCTCAACTCGCTGCGCTTCGGTCTGGGTCTGTCCAGCGACTTCGAGGGCGCTGCGTATTTCAACCTTGTCGGAAGCTATCGACGATACTGGTTGAACTCGCTGGGCGCGGAATGGCGGACCGATCTGCAGGTCGGTCGCACGAGCAGCCTGACGAGCGAGTTCTTTCAGCCGCTCAGGCCGGATGGCATTTTCTTCGTCGCGCCGAACGTTTCCGTGGAGCGTCGCGCGACCGAGATCTATCAGGGCGACAGCCACATCGCAAGCTATGACATCTCATCCGGGGCAATCGGCCTGGACGTCGGCAGCGTACTTGGCCGTTACGGCGAAGTGCGCCTGGGCCTGATGAAGGGCCGGGTCAACCCGGAACTCGACATTGGTCCGCCGGCTCTGGCACCCGGGCCCTCGGCACAACAGGGTGCGTTCCGGATGAGGCTCCAGCTCGACCAGATGGACAGCGCTGACTTCCCCCGTTCCGGCTGGCGTAGCGGGGCCAGGTTGCTGAGGTCGAGCAGCGCGCTCGGCGCTGACCAGAGCTACTCCCGATGGGATCTGGACGGCAGCGTCGCCTATTCGCTCCGCCGTCACACATTGCATGCGTCGATCAAGGCGGGGGGCAACATCGGCTCCGATCCCCTGCCTCGCTACGACTATTTCCAGTGGGGGGGGTTCCTGCAGCAGTCGGGCTATGCGACCGGTCAGTTCGTCGGAGGGAAGATGGCATTCGGCCGCCTGATGTATTACCAAAGGATACTGAAGGGACAATTGTTGGAAGGAGCCTATGGAGGCTTGTCGCTCGAGGCCGGCAAGGTCGGCGACCCACTGGTCCCCGGCAGCCCGGAGGGGCTCCTGAAATCCGTGGCTCTGTTTGTCGCCTCGGACACGCCGATCGGGCCGGCCTACCTGGGCTACGGTTATGCGGCGGGCGGGAGCAGCAGCTTTTATTTCTATCTCGGCAGGCCATTCTGAATTGGGAGGCGCACTTTCGCGCCGTGGCCTCAGCCTGGAGGCGGCAGCTCGCTCTTGGTCAAGCCGGTATCCGGATCAGTAGCAACCCACCACATGAAGATCTGATAGCCCAGGGCCAGCAAGGTCGCGCCGACGAACATCCCCAGGATGCCGCCGGTTGCCATGCCGCCCAGTGCGCCCAGGAGGATCACCGGCATGGGCGCATCGACACCTCGACCGAGCATCAACGGTTTCAGCACGTTGTCGAGCATGCCGGCCACGACCAGCAGCACTGTGTATGCGATCGACGCCGTCGTACCGTAGGACCCGCTGGACCAGATGTAGCCGACGACCGGCAACGTGACCAGGAGCGCCGGGACCTGCGCGATTCCCAGCACCAGCACGATCAGTGCGAGCACGCCCGGGAAGGGAACGCCGGCGATCACCAGTACCACACCGACGACGATGGCCTGGATGAAAGCGACCCCCAAGACGCCCTGTGCCACCGCACGAATGGTCGCCGTGGACAGCGTTGCAAATCCCTCGCCGCGCCGAGGGCCCATGACGCGACCGAAAATGGACCGGGTGCTGGCAGCTCCCGACTGGCCGAAGGCCATGATGATTCCGGCAACGATGAAGGAAAACAGGAACAACAGGAGCATCGCCGCCACGCCGGCAACAATCCCCAGCGCCTTGCCGGCCAGATCTCCGAGTCTGGGCTTCAGACTCTGAATGAACGCCGGCAAATCTGTGTGGAGCTGGGACCAGAGACCATAAACTCTATCGCCGACGAGGGGCCAATCGGCGACGCTTGGCGAGGGCACGGGTATCCGCAAGGTGTCGTCATGCACGCTGGTGAAGAAGTCATGAACCGAATCGCTCAGGGAGACCGTCAGCACCGCCGTAGGCACCACGATCAGCAGGAGCCCGCACAGCACCAGCAGCGTCGCTGCGGTCCCCTGCTTTCCTCCCAGCTTCCGGGCCAGCTTCTGCTGAGCAGGATAGAGCGTGACCGCCAGGATCACGGCCCAGGCCATGAAGGAGATGAAAGGGGCGAAGATGCGATAGCACAGGACGACCATGGCGAAGATCAACCCGGCACGGATGAGAACATCCAGCATCTTCCTGGACAGGCGCATCTCCAGTTCGGCTTCAGACTGGGTGGGGGCATTCATCGGGCCGCTCCTGGTTTGTTGCGGCAGGTTCCCGGATGCGTGCGCGCGGCAGGCTGCCAATGGATGTGTCGCGGGACGCAGAAGGGTCCGGCGCCTGCCAGACCTCGCCGCCCGGCAGCGCGTGCATCAGGCGTGCCAATGCACATCAAAAGCATGAAAGCTCCAGGGTGCGAGGTCCAGGAACAAGCCCCGCTCAAGAAGGTCGTCTCCTGATCGGTCGTATACATGAGGGCCGAGCAGGTCATGCAGACTGACGGTCCGCCCTCTCGCCTGCAGGAACGGGGTGCGCATGAAACACTGCGACTGCCTGGGAGAGTAGTTGACGGCCACCAGGAGCCGTTCAGTCTCCTGCCCTTTCCAGCAGAAGGCAATGAAATTCTCCCATGTCGGATTGTCGTCCCAGACGGGCTGGCATTCCAGCAAGGTCCAGACGCCCTGGCGAACGATCGGGCGACGCAGCACGGCGAGCAGCCCGGCATAGAAGCGGGAAAGCGGTTCGTCCGTGGCCTCAACCGGAGCGCGCACGAGATGCGGTGAGACGCGTTTGCGCCGGCCCTCGATCTGCCCCTGATGGAAGAAACGCAGGCCTGGCGAAAGGTAGGTCAGGACCGCGGCCGCAGCATGGATCTCGGGGGCAAAGGTCGAGGCCGCCCGCGGCTCATCATGATTCTCCAGAAAGCGTGCCAGTTTGTCCTGGTAGTCCGGCGCAGCGCGGAAATGCGCACGCACGGGGACGGCGGCCTGGTCGCGCAACCGGTCGTACAAGCGCTTGTCGTAGGCGTAGTCGAATCCCTGCTGCTGCAGCGTCCATTCGAGATCCCAGTAGACCTCTGCCATGAACACGAAGTCGGGATGACCGCGCCGTACCGCTTCGATCGCCTTCGGCCAGAAGGGATCCGGCCGGATGCTCCAGGTCCGTTCGAAAACGTCAGGCAGGACCAGCATGGCCATGTCGCAACGCACTCCGTCGCACTGGCCGGCGATGCGCTCGAGCTCGCCGATCATCGATCCCTGCAACCGGGGATTCCCGTAGTTCAGCTGCAGTGTGTCGGGCCAGCCATCGAAGTACGGGTCTCGACCGCAGGCGATCGGCACCGGCCCGTCCTTTGTCGCCATCCGGCGATAGTTTTGCGGCGAACGCTCCAGATCGTTCTCGGTGCCGTGGACATAGTAGTCCGGGTGCGAATCAAGCCACGGGTGATCGGGGGCTGTGTGGTTCGGAACGAAATCGAGCATCAGCCTCAGCCCGCGCTGGCGCATGCGCGTCCGCAGCCGCGCCAGTGCCGCGTCGCCGCCCAGGCTGGTATGCACCGTATAGCCGGCGATGGCGAAGCCCGACCCGCCGATATCCTCCTGGCGCAGGTCCGGCAGCGTCTGCTCGAACTCGTGTCGCCAGGATTCGCTGCTGCGAGAGATGTGTTGCGCGGCGGCGCCCGTCTGCCAGACGCTCAACAGCCAAAGCCAATCGAATCCCATCTCTGCCAGGCCGTCGAGTTCGGCGTCGTCGATGTCGTCCAGCGTGGCTGACCGGCCGAGCAGTAGCGACAGCTCCGTCAGCCGGGTCCGCGTGTTGAGCTGGTACAGCGAAGGGTAGCGGGGCGTTGATGTCACGTTTGATCACCCACCTGATTCAGCTTCGGAGCACGCACCGCTTCACTTGGACTTGCCGGGTTTCGGGCGCTTCGCGGTCTTGGTTGCCGCTTCTGGCTCCGCGGGCCCTTCGGACGTAACGGTGGAGCGCGCCATCCCGCTCGCCCGGGCGAATGCCGCTGCCGCTCCCGGCTGGAGAAGCATGTCCTTGGTCAGCAGAGCATTCATCTGGATGATTGACGCCACGCAACCGGTCCAACCAGTCTGGTGGCTGGCGCCGATCCCGGCGCCGGTGTCGCCGTGGAAGTATTCGTGGAACAGCAGCAGGTCGCGCCAGTGCGGGTCGTCGCGGAACTTGTGAGTGTCGCCATTCGCCGGCCGCCGGCCATCCTCGCCGCGCAGGAACGTCCTGCTCAGACGTTCGCCCAGTTCCCTTGCGATCTCGAGCAAGGTCATCATCTGGCCGGAGCGGGTGGGGCATTCGATCTTGAAGTCGTCACCGAAGTAGGTGTACAAACGCAGCAGCGAGGTGTAGAGCAGGAAGTTGATCGGCATCCAAACCGGACCGCGCCAGTTGGAATTGCCGCCGAACATTCCGGTGTCCGAGTCACCCGGAACGTAGGCGACACGATGCTCGTACCCACCGTGGTGAAAGACGTAAGGGTGCTCGAGGTGATAGCGCGACAACGCCCGAATGCCGTGCGGCCCCAAGAACTCGTCTTCGTCCAGCATGCGCGCCAGAATACGACGCAGGTTCTTTTCACCGACGATCGCCAGCATGCGTCGATCGGCTACGCCTGGCGTGCTAGGCATGTGCATGTTGGCAACCAGATCCGGGTTGCGGGCCCCAAAGAGCTTGGCGCGCTCGCGAAACCTCGGCAGCTTGGCCAGGATGTCTTCTTCAAATACCGCGACCGCGGCCAGCGGCAAGAGGCCTACGATCGACCGCACCTTGAGCCGGGTTGCGCTGCCATCCGGAAAGCGCAATACGTCGTAGAAAAACCCGTCCTCTTCGTCCCACATTTCATCGTGACGCTCGCCCATCCGGTCCATGGCGCCGGCGATGAAGAGGGTGTGCTGGAAGAATTTCTCGACGAACTCCTCATAGTGAGGCTCGTGCAGCGCGAGTTCCACGGAGATACGGAGCATCTGCTGGCTGAAGAACACCATCCATGCAGTTCCATCGGCCTGATCGAGGTAGCCGCCGGTTGGCAGCGGCGAGGAGCGGTCGAAAACCCCGATGTTGTCGAGACCCAGAAAGCCGCCTTCGAAGACGTTGGCGCCGGTCCGGTCCTTGCGGTTGACCCACCATGTGAAATTGATCAGCAGCTTTGAGAATGCATGCTTCAGGAACTCGATGTCCCCGGTACCCCGACGTTCCCGATCGATCACATAAAGCTGCATCGTCGCCCAGGCGTGCACGGGCGGATTGACGTCGCCGAAATTCCACTCGTACGCGGGAAGTTGGCCGTTCGGATGCAGGTAGTCGTTTCGCAGCATAAGATCGAGCTGCTGCCTGGCGAAGTCGGAGTCGACCATGCTCAGCGGAATCATGTGAAAGGCCAGGTCCCATGCGGCGTACCACGGGTATTCCCACTTGTCCGGCATCGAGATGATGTCTTCGTTGAACATGTGCGACCATGCGCCGTTGCGCACCTGTCTGCGTTCATGTGCCGGCAACTGGCTGCCGGCTTGATGTTCGTCGAGCCACCAGCCCACGTCGAAGTAGAAGTACTGCTTGGTCCAGAGCATGCCGGACAACGCCTGCCGCATCACGCTCGCTCGATCGGGGGCATCGCGCACCGACGGGGGTGTGATCGACGCGTAGAATGCGTCGGCCTCCTTCAGGCGCGCCCCGAAGACTGCGTCGAAGTCGGCGAACGGCGTCCCCGGCGCATCGGGGGCGCGGGTCGTGAGCCGCAAGCGGATGACCTGTGACTGTCCGGCGCCGACGGTCAGCTCGTAGTGGGGCGCCACCTTGGTTCCACGCTGCTCCGGGTTGACCGCCTGAGTGTCGCCATGCACGACATAGTCGTGGATGCCGTCCTTGACATAAGGCGAAGCATTGGCCGAACCGAAGAGCTTCCGATTGTTGGTTTCATTGTCGGTGAACAGAAGCGGGACCTCGGCATCGCAGTAGAGGTAGAGGTCGCTCAGGGACTCCTGGAACAGTGGATCGCTGTGGTGTGCCCGCACGGCCGCAAAGCCGGGGGATCCTGCGCGCTCCAGGACAGGCTTCGAGCCGCCCCCTTGCTGCGACCAGGTGTTCCGAAACCACAACGTGGGCAAGAGGTGCAATGGCTCCGCCGCCGGGCCTCGGTTGAAAACGCTGATTCGAACCAGCACATCTTCGGGCGCCCCCTTCGCGTATTCGACGAAGACGTCGAAGTAGCGGTTCTCGGCAAACACGCCGGTGTCGAGCAGCTCGTATTCGGGGTCGTGCTTGCCCCGACGGCGATTGGTTTCGACAAGGTCGTTGTACGGGAAGGCCGCCTGCGGATACTTGTACAGATACTTCATGTACGAGTGCGTCGGCGTCGAATCGATGTAGAAGTAGTACTCCTTGACGTCCTCGCCGTGGTTTCCTTCGCCGTTGGCGAGGCCGAAGGCACGCTCCTTCAGGATCGGATCGCGACCGTTCCAAAGCGCCAGCGCGAAGCACAGCACCTGATGGCTATCGCAGATGCCGCCCAACCCGTCTTCGCCCCAACGGTAGGCACGCGAGCGGGCCTGGTCGTGGGTGAAGTAGTTCCACGCGTCGCCGTTGTCGCTGTAGTCTTCTCGAACGGTTCCCCATTGGCGCTCGCTGAGGTATGGCCCCCACTTCTTCCAGGCAGCGCCACTCGTCCTCGCCTCCTCCAGCCGTTTCTGCTCTGCGTCGTCGCTCATAGCGCCTCTCTTATTGTCTATTTCTGACAGAGCGGTGGTCGGGACTTTTGCCCAGAAGCAGCTGGCGAATCGCAGGCCCGCCGTGGAACCAGCTCAGGCCTAGCCAAGCGACGCTCCACGGTGAACCGGTCGTCGCGGAGCCCTGGCGCGCCTAGGCGAAGATCTTGGAGAAGGGCGTCGCGATCTCATCCAAGACCTGTCCAGGAAGCGCATGCTTCAGCGCTTCCGACACGAATCCCCATCTGCCGGCGGCTTGGCAACCGCATGCGGGTCAGGGGCCCTACTAGTCCTTGATTGTCTGCTATCCCGATGCGACAGCTCTGCAAGTCTAACCAGCAGGCAGGTGCTTCAAGGAGCGAGCACGCAAGCGTTCAAGGGCCCATACGGTCGCCCACGCATACAACGCCACTCCAATGAACAGGGCTACCCGGGTGATGGAGGCGCTGAAGACGTCCTTGCCAACGGCACTGTCTTCGATGGCCGGCCCGAGCAGGATCAGCATGGTCACCAAGGCATTGCTCCAGAACGAGGGCGGCCAGCGTGATGGCCGGACGCGGAACAAACGGCTGCCTGTCCAGAAGGCCACGGCCATCATCCACAGCATCAGCATCCAGAGGTTCGGCCATAGCGACAGGCCGAGCCACACCGATGCAGCCATCACTGCGCTGACGAGCGTGGATCCGACGAGTTCGCGTCCGGCCGATTGGGCGCCTGTGGAACCGGCCTGCTGGCCGAGCGCGCCGCTTTTCATGATGGCCGGCAGGTAGACAGCGGGGTTGGTCAGCGCGAGCATGAATACCGGCATGATCACGAGCGTGGCCTGAAGGGCGGCGCGATGCGCCGCCGCCGGACCGACGGGGACGGCGACTGCCGCCGGACTGGCGGGCCCGGGAACGTCAGGGAAGAACGCGTGCGAGAAGCCACTGACCAGGACCCCGATCCCGATCCCGACGGCCATTGCCTTGCTGAGCCCGAAAGCCAGGGCTTGATCCGCGACGCCGGCCACCGGTATGGCGGCGAGGGCGATCATCAGGATGACCGTCAGGGGACTCGCGCGACGCGCGCCAAGGAAGTACACCGCGTAGAGCAATGCGGCTGTCAGCACGACGCCCGTCGCGGCGTAGTGTTCGAGGATCGGCACCATCAACACGCCGGCAGCCAGCAGGGCGCCCACGAGCACGACCAACACCATGCCCTTGGCGAGCGGTATCGGCGGGCCGGGTTTGCACAAGAGCAGGACGGTCATCATGCAGGTTACGAAGGGCAGCGTCACCGCCAGTCCGTAGGACACCAGCACGGCCAGTCCCATGCCGATCGCCAACCGCAGTACCGCCTTGTCAGCTGATTTCATGCGGCTCGATCAATAGAGATACGACAAGTAGCTCATCAGGCGGATGAAGAGTCCGCCAAGCCAGTTCATCAGGCCATGGTCACCGGTATAGATCAGCACGTCCGCCTGGCCGCCGATGCGCACGCCGCGCAACCGCTCACGCTCGGACGGGTCGAACTCGACGGCCACCGGAAAGCGCTGCGACTGCCGCAGCCAGTCACGGCTGTTGTCGATCGTGGGCAGGTCACCGGGTTTCGCCTGCTTGCCGGAACTCACCCCGCCGCCGACGCTGCGCACTCGACCCTTCAAGACGGCGCCTGGCATCACGTCGAGCAGGATTGCCGCCGGGTCGCCCGGCTGGATGTGGCCAAGGTTGTTTTCGGTCATGTCCGCGTTGATCCACAGGTCGTGCACCGCGATCAAGGTCAGCGTCGGCGAGCCGGCCTGTGCGAACTGCCCGACATCGGTCCGCAGGTCTGTCACGATGCCGCCGGCCGGGGCGACCACGTTGGTCCGCTCCAGATCGAGCTCGGCTTTTTCGATCGCCGACCGCGCGCTCACAAGCTGTGCGTTGTTATCCCCTGCTTCGCCCGCTGCCTCCACCGCGCGGCGCAGGTCCGCAGCCGCAGCCTCCACCTGGCTGCGAGCCTTGATCCGGTCTGCCCGGACCACCTCGACGCGACGCAACGAGATCGCGCCGGAATCTTCGGCATAGATCTGTTCCAGCCGCTTGGCGTTCTGATCGGTACTGATGCGATTGGCCCGGGCGGCTTGCAGCGCTGCCGTGGCCGCATCCACCGCCGCGTTCGCGCCATTGACCGAGAGACGCACCGATTCGTAATCGGATCGGCTGCGCTGCAGCGTGATCTGGTAGGGAAGCGGATCGATATCGAACAGTGCCTGTCCTGGCTGCACCTCGTCATTGTTCTTGACGTGAACCTTCACGACCTTTCCCGATACCTCGGAAGCCACCGGTACCACGAAGGCCTGGACGCGGGCCTGTGAGGTGTGAGGCGTCAGCCGGTCCGCCACGAAATACCAGGTGAGGCTTGCCACGATCAAGACCAGCACGACGATGGCGCCGACGCGCGATCCTTTGTCAGTTGCGGATGGCGCCGGGGCGGGCGCCGGGGCCGGCGTCGCCACGGCGGGCGGTGATGAATCGGCCGCCGGTGCTGCCAGCTTGGAGGATTCGTCGATCATGGTTTTGGCCTTTTCGAGGGCTTGGGCCGCCGTTCGGCGTCGGCCGGTGGTAGCGGGGCCGTCAGCAAGCCTTTCCAATCACTGCGTCGACTCATCTTTTCGCGCGTGGCGTCGTCCAGTATGGGCCGGACGCGCCCGGCTTCCCAGCCCCCGCCCATAGCCTTGTAAAGCGCGATCAGACTCTGCGTCAGGCTGCCGCGGCTCGTGACAAGCAGTTCCTGCTGACCGAAGAGCACGCGCTGAGAATCGATTACCCGTTGGAAGTCGGCCAGCCCCTCCCGGTACTGGACGTTGGCGATGCGCAGCGAGCGGTCTGCCGCCTGAACGGCCTCGGCGAGCAGCGGTATCTGCTCGCCGATCCTGGCAAAACTTACCGCGGAGTCGTCGACCTCTCGCGCGGCCCGCAACACGGCTTCCTGGTACTGCTCATGGAGCTGCTGGAAGCGCGCGTCCTGGACCAGCACGGCGTTGGACAGGCGGCCCCGGTCGAACACGTTCCAGACGAGGCTCGGGCCGATGGCCCAGCTCAATGTGTTCGGTACCCGGGACAGGGACGATGCGGACAGGCCGACGGATCCCAGCAGTGAGATCGACGGGTAGAGGTCGGCCTCGCTCACCCCGATCAAGGCGGACTGGGCAGCCAGTTGCAGTTCCGCAGCTCGCACATCCGGGCGGCGGCGCAGCAGATCGGCGGGCATGTCGACGATGACGCCCAATCCGGCCTGCGGAATCAGTTCCTTACCCGGGGCCATCTCGGGCAACGGCCCCGGGACTCTGGCCAGCAGCGTGCTCAGCGCGTTCTGCGTCTGGCGCAGGCTCGCTTTGAGAGGCGGCAGGTTGGCCTGTGTGGCGAGGTATAACGTCCGTGCCTGCTGTACATCGAGTTCGGACTCAGCGCCCCTCTTGTACAGTCGCTCGGCAATTTCCAGGCTGCGTCTGAGCACGACCACGTTGTCGTTGACGATCCGCAGCCGCGCCTCCAGGGTGCGGATCGAGCAGTACAGGCTGGCCACCTGGGCTGCCATCAGCACCTGCAGGTCATCATACTGGGCGATGCTGGCCAGGTAGCCTGCGTCAGCCGCCTCGATGCTGCGCCGGAACCTGCCCCAGAAATCGAGTTCCCAGCTGACGCGCAGTCCCGCGCTCGTCGCCACCGCGGAGGTATCCGTTTCGCCGGCCCTCTGCTCTCCGACGCCGAGCGCGTCTGCGGTTACCTGCCGCACCTGCGGGTAGAGCGTGCTGCCGGCAATCCCCAGTTGGGCCCGGGCCTCCATGATGCGAAGACCGGCGGTCCGTACATTGCGATTCGCGCGTTGTGCCTCGGCGATCAGCTGGTCGAGCACGGGGTCGTTGAAGCTGCGCCACCATTCCAGCGACGGTCCGCTGGGCCTCTCTCCCAGGTCGGGGATCAGCGACTCGAGCGAGCCTCCCTTCCAGTCGGCCAGGCCAGGCGCCTGAGGCTGCTCGAAGTCCGGGCCGACCGTCGTGCAAGCCCCCAGCAGTGCTGCCGCTGCCAGTCCCAGCGTCCGGACGCCGAACCTATTCATATTCTTCAATCCAGCCCGCTTGCGCCGCGGTGGGCAGAAGGGCTTGCCGGGATGTCGCCGTCCATCCTTTGCCCGGGCTTCGGGCGAGCGACGCGGTGCTCA
This sequence comes from uncultured Pseudomonadota bacterium, assembly GCA_963844195.1. Lineage (GTDB taxonomy): Bacteria > Pseudomonadota > Gammaproteobacteria > Burkholderiales > Burkholderiaceae_E > Lautropia. The sequence continues at coordinate 384,727 of CAWJNC010000003.1, forward strand.
ACGACCAGTGACAGGCGCGGCGAAGGCCGGTGGGGCCTTGCTGCCGAATTCAACCTTCGCACGATATCTGAACAACGCGCCGAGCTTGTCCCAGAACTCACCGCCGAGGAGAAACAGGCCAACCAGCAGCAGTATCTCGAGGGCCCGGCTTTCCAGGAACCCATAGATGCCGGCGGTGCCGAAGATCGCCGCCGCATAAGGCGCGACCCAGGTCATCAGCAGAGGCACCAGGAAGAGGAGCAGCCCGATGCGATAACGCTCGCGATTCACCTGCTGAGGAGGCCCCACTTTCCGGAACAGCCCGAGCATCAACCGCTTCAGGTGGTTGAACCCCGGCTTGCCCATCACGGCGATCGCGGTGAGCAGCCCGAGCTTGTTGGCGACGAAAACCGCGCCCGTCAGGCTGGCGATCTGCGAAGCACTCCATCCCGCGGCGGAGGCAGCCGGAACCAGGAGCCATGCGGCGAACGCGGCAACGAAGATGGCCGCACCGAGGTAGAAACGAAAGCCCACCTGCACGGCTTCGGCCGCAGCGGGCGCTGCTGCAGGGGCGGCGGCAACCACATGTGCATCATGGACGAACAGGGCGCGCACCTTGTCCCAGAATTCCCCGCCCAGGACGAAGAGGCCGACCAGCACCAGCCCGTCTGCCAGCGTACCGATCAGGATTCGCCTGGCCTCCAGGGCTGGCATATGCGGCGAGAGCAGCGGCTCGAGCCAGCTCGTCAGCACCGAAATCACGAGCAGCGCGAGGCCGGCCCGGTAACGCATCGCGCCCACCGCTTCCTGAGACAGATCCCTGCCTGCCAGGCGGCGGTTGATGAACAGGTAGGCCGGTCGACCGATCAGGGCGACGACCGCCAGCATGAGCGCCATGGGCAGGCCGAAAAGCAGCAGACCGGCGACGGCGCCGCGCATTTCCTGCGGAAGGTGTGTCGCGAAGACCAGCAGCGAAAGGACCGGCGACGCCAGCGCCAGGATGAACAAGAACAGGCCGAGCTTCGGACGCCATCCCGGCGCGCCCGATGGCTGAATTGCCGCAAGCGGTTCACTCATGATCTCGTTCCCCATCCCTGCGATCGAAGGTGCACGCGCCGCGGCATGCCCCCGTGTCGCAAAACGTCCTGCCGGAAACGGCATCGGTACTGGGAGGCTAAGCCAGTGGTGCGCGCCGCGGAATTGGACCTTGGTCCTAGTACCGGCCGGGAACGCCCCACCACGGCGACGCGTCGAGGAGGCTCGGTGCGACTATGGGACCAAAGTCTCATATCGCGTGGGCAAACGTTGGCGTAACTTGCGCGCATCAAAGGAGAAAGTCAATGAAACGCCATCTGTCGTCCGCAATCCTCGCATCTGCCATCTTCCTGACCCTGCCGCCAGAACTGGCGGCGCAGCAGCCCTTGCCCAAGGCCAGTGCCGGCGAGGTCGTCACGATGACCGCGAAAGTGGTCTCCGTCGATACGGCCACGCGCGAGGTAGTGCTCGAGGGCAGCAACGGCGCCAAACGGACCATCGTGGCCGGGCCGGATGTCAGGAATCTCGCGCAGGTCAAGCCTGGAGACATCGTCAAGGCGACTTACACGCAGGCAGTGGCGATCGAACTCAAGAAGGGCGGCAGCGGCACCCGGAGCACGACCGTGAAGGAGGGGGGCTCCCGTGCCAAGGTTGGCGAGCAACCGTCAGGTACCGCCCAGCGCCAGGTGACGATAACCGGGACGGTCGAGCAGGTCGACAAGGCCAAGCGTCTCGTGAGCGTGAAGGGCCCCCAAGGCAACGTCGTCGATGTCGCGGTCTCCGAACAGACGATGAAGGAGGTGAATGTGGGTGACGGGGTCGAGCTGGTCTACACCGAGGCCCTGGCGGTCACCGTCACGCCCGGCGGCAAGTGATGCCTGTGTTCGCGGCTGCTTCTTGCACGCGGCGCACCGTCAGGTCGGTTCAGGAAGCAAACAGGAGATGTCATGCGAACGATAGTCAACACAGCAGCTCTGTGTGTTCTCTTGGCTGTGGCAGGTTGCTCGAGTACGGGCACCATGAGTGTCCTACAGGATGAAGGCTCACCCCCAGGCATGCGCCGCTGAGCAATAGAGGAAGGGCGAGAACACCTAACCCTCTCGCCCGCGGCAGGAGCAGGGATCGAAGAAGCCCCGTTTCCGCTGGATGCCGAGGGTGCCTGGCTCGTGAGGTGCCGCCCTCGAGCACATCGGGATGGTCCTTGCGGAGGCTCGCCCCGTCGATTGCAAGCGCGTGGTGCCTCCGCATCGTCTGCGCAGCCACCTTCCACGGCGTAACATGCCTGCACGACAGGGCCGCGGCGCGCTGGTGGCCGTCGACTTCCGGGAGACACGCATGTTGCGTCCGCTGCTATCGATTGTTTTCGCTACCGCCAGCATGCTGGCGACCGCCCAGGACTTCCCTTCCCGGCCGATCTCGATCATCGTGCCGGTGCCTCCGGGTGGCATCGTGGACCTGGCTGCACGGCTTGCCGCCGAGCCGCTTACCAAGGCATTGGGGCAAGCGGCTGTCGTCGAGAACCGCGCCGGCGCAAGCGGAAACATCGCCTACCAGCTGGTTGCGGCCGCAAAGCCCGATGGCTACACGTTGCTCGCGTCCTATTCGATGTATCACGTCGGCAATCCGAGCATGTTCTCCGGACTGCGCTGGAGCGCTGATTCGTTCAAGCCGGTGGGGATGGTGGCGGTTGCGCCCAACGTGGTGGTCGTGCACCCGTCGGTGCCGGTGAACAACCTCAAGGAACTGGTCGACTATGCGAAGAAGAACCCGGGAATGCTGAACTACGCATCACAAGGCAGCGGGTCCATCCCTCACGTGGGCACCGAGCTGTTCAAGCAGATGAACGGGGTGGACATGGTGCACGTGCCATACAAGGGATCCGGTCCGGCTATCCAGGATGTACTTTCGGGGCAGGTGCAGCTCTTCGTCACTACGCCGCCTTCCGTCCTGGGACACGTCCAGCAGGGCAGGCTGCGCGCCATTGCTGTTGCCAGCGACGCCCGTCATCCGTTACTGCCGGACGTGCCGACCTCGGCCGAGCAGGGCATGCCGGACTTCAAGCTGGATGCCTGGGTGGCCCTGTTCGCACCCGCAGGCACGCCCGATGACGTCGTTGCAAAGCTTTCGGACGCGCTCGCCGGCAGCCTCGACTCACCGGAGGTGCGCAGTCGCGCCGCCCAGGCAGGGATCACCGCGCGGCCGATGGCTTCCGCGGAACTCGGCAAGACGGTCGCCGACGATACCGAATACTGGTCCAAAGTCATCAAGGCGGCGAACATCCGCGCCGACTGACGCCAGGCCCCCACCCGGATCGGTCACTTCCTGATGCGTCGCGGCTCGAGCGTGGCGCTCTTGCGGGATGCGTCGGAATCGGCCGCGTAGTACCTGCCGTCGAGGTGGTAAAGATGGATGCAGGTTGCGGCGGGGTCTTGCTGACGGCTATTTGTCCAGCAACGGCGTCCCCGCTCGTCCACCCACCAGTTGCCTTCGTAGTCGATCACCAGGCCGCCCCTCATCGTCGTCTGCCCGGTCACCTTTCCGTCGGGGAAGCTCATTTCCCGCCAGGTCGTATCGCCCTCCAGACCTTCCATCACCGTGCCGGTGACAACGGACTTGACCTGGGCGCCGTTCAATTGCCTGCCGCCTTTTGCCAGCAGTTCACCGACCGTCATGCCGCCCGTTGCCCATTGCGCAGAGACGGCGGGGGCGGGCGGAGGGGGCGGCAAAGGCGTTTGCGTGCTTCGTCCACCTGAAGAAGCGCAACCCGCAGCGAGGCCGAGCAATATCAGCAACGAGGGTGTTGATTGTTTCATCACGAAGCCCGTCTCACTTTTGCCTGCAGCTCCCGATTCTCAGCTCAGCCGGTCGGCCCTGCAAGCGCCTCTTTGCCGGCCGTTGAGCCGGATTGGTGCCGCCTCCAGCGCATTGGCCGGCGATCGAGGATTTGCGGGCTCGCGCTCGGTTCAGGACCGGCTTTGCCCGCCTTCGGCCTTCTTCGCGCGGAATGGATAGGCACCTGCGCCCGCCTTGCCCGGAGGAATCATCAGCGACAACACCATCGTCGCCGCGAGGACCAGGAAGGTGATTGCCAAGCGACCACTCCACCGGGATCTTGTACAGGTCGACCAGGAGCATCTTGACGCCGATCAACACCAGCACCACGGCAAGCCCGTAGGAGAGGAGGTGGAAGCGCTCGTGCATGCCCGCGAGCAGGAAGTACATCGCGCGCAGCCCGAGGATGGCAAACACGTTCGAGGTCAGCACGATGAACGGGTCTGTCGTGATGGCAAAGATGGCAGGGATCGAGTCGAGGGCGAAGATCACGTCGACGATGCCGATGAGCATGATCACCACCAGCAGCGGCGTCGCCATCTTCACGCCGTCGACCCGGGTGAAGAACCGCTCGCCGTCGTAGGCGGGCGCAACCTTCATGCGACGGTTGATCCATTGTAGCGCCGGGTTCGACTCGAGGTCGGGCTCCTGCCCCGCTGCCCACCACATCTTGATGCCGGTGAACACGAGGAACGCGCCGAACAGGTAGAGCACCCAATGGAACTCGGAGATCAGCCACGATCCCACGACGATCATGACGCCGCGCAGGAGGAGCGCCCCGAGGATGCCGATCATCAGCACGCGCTTCTGGAATGCGGGCGGCACGCCGAAATAGGTGAACAGCATCAGGAACACGAAGATGTTGTCTACGGCCAGCGCCTTCTCGATCAGATAGCCGGTCCCGAATTCCAGCGCCTTGTTGTTGGCTAGCATTCTTGCGGCGGGGTCGTCACCGGTGCCGCCGAGATACCACCACAGCCAGCCGCCAAAGGCGACCGACACGGCCACCCAGACCAGCGACCAGATGGTTGCCTCCTTGATCGTGACGGCATGGGCGCCCTGTCGACTGAGGGCGAGAAAATCGACGAGAAGGGCCACGACAACGAACAACGCGAACAGCGTCCACAGCAACGGGGTGCCGATGGTCAGCATGTAAATACTCTCTGTGTGATCCGCCCGGGCAGGCGGAGAAGGTTTCCGGAGCGCCGTTGTCGGTCTTGCCATCCGGGCGCCATTGCTGTCGCGCCGGACTGCGGCACCGGAACCCGTCGGTTGCCAGCCGAACTTGTCCGTATTGACGATGCCGCAGCAGAAAAGATCAGGCAGATCTTCCCAGGCTACTCCCCTTCAGAGGCAGGCGGATTTAAGCAGCAGGCATGGCGGGTGTCAACAAGACACCCCAGACGGTGACGAGGATTGCGTTCGAAAGCCGGCTCGAACGGGCGGCCCGGACGGAGTCGAGGAGGGTGGAAAGGGCTGCCAAAGGGCTCCCAAACGGCTCCTACAGGCTCTGCACCAGCGCCATGATGTTGCCCTCGCTGTCCTTGAACCACGCCGCTTTTGCGCCGCCGGCCATCACCGCTCCGGCAGGGCTGCGTTCGCCCGGCATGTCGTAGTCCTCGAAGACAACGCCGCGCGACTTCAGCTCGCTGATCTCCTTGTCGACGTCGGAGACGTCCCAGAACGCCTGGCTGGCTCGGGAAGTTCCCGCATTGGGCGTGGGATAGAGAAAGCACGCGGTGCCACCGGCAAACTCGTATACGACCCCGCCGTTGATTTCCTCCTTCGGCACGAGACCCACCTTTTCCTCATAGAACTTTCGGGCCCGCTCGAGGTCGCTTGCAGGGATGTAGGCGTACATGGGAGCATTCTGCAACATCGGATCCTCCTTGCATCAGGTTGCCTTGGTATCCATCTGCTCCGGGCGCGCGGCCCTTCGGCCGGGCGGCAAGGTCTGTTCCTGCCGCTAGTTGGATGGCTGGAAGGATCCTGCAAAGCGGCATCGTTACGCAATAGGCACAGGCCTTGCGGCCTGCGATCCCGCACCTTATTGAGAGACAGAGGCGCTGATGAACGAGCCTGAACCGCAGCAGCCGCCGGCATTCGGAGCGGAGGTGCGGCACGCTGCCGACCTTCTGGCCGCCTTGCATTACTTCGCCCCGGTCCGCCGGTAACCGGCCTCTGCTGGCCTCCAGCCGAGTCGTCGCGCCAATGCAAGGGATCCTGCGCCCGGTTCCGGAAGTCTCCACGCAGGCGCTCGAAGCAGGCAAGCGCGCGCTGGTATGGGATTCTGCCTGGGCCAGCGTCACCGGCGCCTGGTCGGGCGGCGTGGTGCTGGTCGCCTTCGCCTTGAGCCTGGGCGCAGACCCGATGACCATCGGCCTGCTGGCCGCGATCCCTTTCGTGGCACAGGCCGCGCAGCTGCCGACCATCTACCTGGTGGAGCGGGCGCGGCAGCGCAAGCTGATCGGGGTTGCCTCGGTCACCGTTGCACGGGTGATCATCATCCTGCTGTCGCTGCTGCCCTTCATCTCGGCCACGGAGTTGCGGGTGCCGCTGCTGGTGACGGCGCATCTCCTGATCGCGGTGCTCGGGTCCGTCGCGGCCTGCGCGATCAACTCCTGGCTCCATCAGCTGATTCCCGCTGACAGCCTCGGCGCCTTCTTCGGCAAGCGCCTGCTCATCGCGAGCGCACTGTCATGCGGCGCCACGCTGCTGGCCGGGCTGCTGGTCGACCATGCGCCGTCGGGAAGGGCCGAGCTAGCCTATGCAGCGGTGTTCGTCGGCGCCGGCCTGGCCGGTTTTCTCAGCTCGGCGTGCCTCGCGCGCACGCCGGAGCCGACGATGGCGGCGAGTGGCCCGCCGGCATCCCTGACCCAGATGCTGCGGGAGCCGCTGCGGGATGCCAACTTCCGCCGATTGCTGGTCATGCTCGGCGCCTGGAACCTCGCCAGCAACCTCGCGGCGCCCTTCCTGACCGTCTACCTGATCCAGCAGCTGGACTTCACCCTGAGCACGGTCACGACGCTATGGGTGTCGAGCCAGCTTGCCAATGCGGCGGCGCTTTACCTCTGGGGGCGTTTGTCCGACCGGCTTTCGAACAAGGCGATCCTTGCCGTCGCGCTGCCTGTGTACTTCGTCTCGCTGCTGGGCCTGGTCTTTGTCGGCGCAGGCATGCGCGGCGACATGCAGCTCGTCATGCTCTACCTGCTGCACATCCTGATGGGTGCGGCAACCGGCGGCATCGGCCTCGCCACAGGCAACATCGGGCTCAAGCTGGCGCCGCAGGGAAGGGGCACTTCCTACCTCGCGGCCATCGGCACGGTTTCCGCGGTGCTGGGCGGCGCAGCGCCGATCCTGGGCGGGGCGATCGCGCAGCTGCTCAGCAGCAGCCAGCTGTCGGTGGTCGTGCGCTGGGTGTCACCCTCGCTGTCGCACGAAGTCTCGGTTCTCAGCTTCGCGCACTGGGAATTCCTGTTCGTGCTTTCCTCCCTGCTGGGACTGTTCGTGCTGAGGGCCCTCTGGCGCGTCAGCGAAGGCAGCGAAATCAGCGAGCGGGTCGTCATCCAGGAGATGGGACTGGAGGTGCTTCGAACCGTCAACCAGCTCTCATCGATCGGAGGGGTGATCGGCAGCGTGTTCTCGTTCGAGCGGATAGGTCCCTGGCGTCGCGGGGACGGGACGGGGGAGCGCCGCAGGGTCGAGCGTCGCAGCGGCGACCGGCGCCGCGGCGAGCGAGCGGCAGCCGACTCAACTCGAATAGTGTTATGAGGCAGCCCGACTGTTTCCGTCGTGTATCCCGCGGGTATCCGAGGGGTAATTTCAGCCGGTGAGACTGCGCGAGTGCGGGCGCCGCAGCGTACACTCGATCGCCCACGGAGTTCGCGTCATGCAGCCATTGGTCGATTCACTGGTTGGCGGTCCAGCGCCCGACGCCGGGGTCGAGGCAGTGATCGGGCACGATCGCTGGGAAGAGGTGCTGCGCGACGCCGCGCTCGCGGTGTCGGTGGCGCACGGGGAGGCCGTGTTTGCAGAGCTGGCCGGCTACCTGGCGAAGCTGCTCGAGGTCGACATCGCCTTCATCGCCGTCATGGACAAGGACAACGCGGACATGATGCGCATGCTCGCGCTGCATGTCGACGGCAGCGATATCGAACCAATGCAGTACCGCTTGAACGGTACGCCGTGCGCAACGGTTGTCGGGCAGCAGTTCCGGGTCTATCCCGAGCGGTTGCCGGATTTCTTCCCGGGGGAAAGCGTCGTCTTCGGCCCGGTGACGCTGAATGCCTATGCCGGCTTTCCGCTTGCCGAGGAAGACGGCACGCCGCTTGGCGTCATCTCGGTCATCTCGCGCACCCGCCTGCAGGACGTGCCGCGCATCGAGCCGATCATGCGGATCTTTGCCGCGCGGGTCGGCGCGGAGGTCGCGCGTGTCAAGGCCGAACAGGCGCTGCGCGCGTCCGAGGCGAGCTACCGCAGCATCTTCGAGGCGGCGGAGGATCCGATCTTCGTGCAGGACTGGGACACCGGCGCCATTGTCGACGTCAATCCGGCTGCGTGCCATGTGTTCGGCTACGAGGCCGACGAACTCAAGCGCATGACCCTGGCGCAGCTCGGCGAGGAATCGTCGCCGGATGACGGTCAGGTCTCCATGCATCGTGTGGCGCAGGCGAAGGCCGGCAGCGCGGTGCGCTACGAATGGCAGCGGGCCGATCGCAGCGGTGAGGTGCACTGGGACGAGGTCAGCCTCAAGGCGGCGCAGATCGGCGGCCATCGCCGCATGCTCGCATTTACCCGCGAGATCACCCATCGCAAGCTGTCCGAAGAAGCGTTGCGCGCGAGCGAGGAGCAGTACCGCGCAATCTTCAATACATCGGGCGATGCGCTGGTGCTGCGCGACGCGCAGTTCCGCATCGTCGACGCCAATCCTGCCTTCTTCGCCATGCATGGCTACCGGCCCGACGATGTGATGGGCAAGGTACTGCCGCCGCTGTTGATCGAGGAGCATCGCCCCATCGCGCAGAAGATGCTCGAACGGGCCCTGGCGGGCACGCCGTGCGGGGGGGAGTTCCGCAACATCCGCAAGGACGGCGGCCTGCTGGAGATCGACGTGCGGATGCTGCCGGTGCGCTTTCACGACCAGCCGCATGTGCTGGTCGTTGCACGCGACGTCACCGCCGCCAAGCGGCAGCAGGCACAGGGGCGCGAGCTTCAGGCCCAGCTGCTGCAGGCACAGAAGATGGAAGCGATCGGCCAGCTCACCGGCGGCATCGCCCACGATTTCAACAACATCCTCACCAGCGTCCTCGGCTACCTGGCGATGGCGGCGGAGCGCGTCGAATCCTACGACGATGCCGCCGTGGAGCGCCAGCTCGCCCAGGCGCGCGCGGCGGCGCAGCGGGCACGCGACCTGGTCGGACAGATGCTTACCTTCAGCCGCCGCCGCTCCGGCGACCGCAAGCCGCATTCACTCGCCCGCCTGGTGCAGAACGCGATCCTGCTGCTGCGCCCGACGCTGCCCACGACCATCGAGCTGCGCACGCACCTCGACGCGCCGTTGCCGCCGGTGGCGGTCGATGCGGTGCAGATCGAGCAGGTCCTCTTCAACCTCTGCATCAACGCCCGCGACGCCATGCACGGCGCCGGCCTCATCAGGTTGGAGACCCGCCACAGCGAGGTCGAAGGCCTGGTGTGTTCGTCGTGCCGCGCGCGCACCGGCGGTGCATGGGTGGAACTGGAGGTCGCGGACACGGGCAGCGGCATCGAGCAGTCGGTGAGGGAGCGGATGTTCGATCCGTTCTTCACCACCAAGGAGGTGGGGCAGGGGTCCGGCATGGGCCTGGCAATGGTCCATGGCATCGTTCACGACCACGGCGGGCATGTGTTCGTCAGCAGCGCGCCCGGTGCCGGCACCAGTTTCCGCATCCTGCTGCCCGCCGTGGACGCCAGTCTGCCGTCTTCTGCAGGCACGTCGAAGGCCGCACGGCCGGCGCGCCGAAAGCTCCAGGGACGGCTCCTGCTGGTAGAGGACCAGGCAATGGTCGCAGACTACATGAAGGAGCTGCTGCAGTCCTGGGGACTCGAGGTCACCGTCCATGCCCATCCGGCCGAGGCGCACCTCTGGTACCTGCGGGACCCGAGGCAGGTCGACCTGGTGATCACCGACCAGACCATGCCGTCGATGACCGGCGTGCAGCTCGCAGCCTTCATGACGTCGGTACGACCGGACCTGCCGGTGCTGATCTACACCGGCTACGGGGAGGGCCTTGCGGAGAGCGACCTCCGTGGAGCGGGCGTGGTTGCGCTGCTCACCAAGCCCATCGACCCCGACGAGCTGAGGGCCCATCTGGAGCGGCTGCTGCAACCGGCACCGGGGTGTACGACGTAGCCGACCCGCGAGCCTTCGTGCGCGTCCGGGCCCGGCAGGAGCCGTAATCCCGTTCGTGTTCGCACCACGCCGGTGCCGGGGTCTCCCACGGGGCGACGCCTCTGCCGAGGCGCGTCACGGGCTGCGTTCGGCCGCGGCAGCAGCGGCCCGTCTCATGCACGATCGCCTGCGGGGCCGTGCACCGTTGCGGTGAACGAAGGCCGTGCCGAGGCTCGAGCGTGGTGGCACAGCTCTTGCGTCCCCTGCGGGTTCCACAACGGCAACCTGGTCCGACGAGACAGGGACAGAGAGGAACCTATGACTGAGAAACCCGGCCGGGCCCTGGCGCAATCCAGGTCCTTCCTTAACAAGGCTTGCGTGGCATTGACGGTCGGCGGACTGCTCGCCGCCAGCAGCTCCCTTGCCCTGGCGCAGTCGAAGGTCCTTCGGGTGGCAATGACGGCGGCAGACATACCTCGCACGCTCGGCCAGCCGGACCAGGGCTTCGAAGGCAACCGCTTCACCGGCATCCCGATGTACGACGCGCTGACGCATTGGGACCTGTCCAAGGGCGATGGGCCCAGCGTCCTCATCCCCGGCCTCGCCACCAGCTGGGCGGTAGACGACAAGGACAAGACCAGGTGGACCTTCAAGCTGCGCGAAGGCGTGACTTTCCATGATGGTTCGGCCTTCAACGCGGATGCGGTCGTCTGGAACGTCCGCAAGGTGCTGGACAAGGAAGCCGCGCATTTCGATGCCAGCCAGGTCGGTGTGACCGCGTCGCGCATGCCGACGTTGCGTTCGGCGAAGAAGGTCGACGACCTGACCGTGGAGCTTGCTACCAGCGAACCCGACTCGTTCCTGCCCCTGAACCTGACCAACCTGTTCATGGCGTCGCCGGCGCATTGGGACGCCAAGCTGAAGGCGGTTCCGGCGTCGGTCGCCGATCCGGCGGAACGCGCCAAGCAGGCGTGGAATGCCTTCGCCGCCGACGCTTCCGGCAGCGGACCCTTCAAGATGTCGAAGTTCCAGGCGCGCGAGCGCCTCGAACTCGTGCCCAACAAGGCCTACTGGGATCCCAAGCGCACGCCGAAGATCGATCGCGTGGTCCTGTTGCCGATGCCCGAGGCGAACGCCCGCACGGCCGCCTTGCTTTCGGGGCAGGTCGACTGGATCGAGGCGCCGGCGCCGGATGCGGTGCCGCAGATCACGCAGCGCGGCTTCAAGCTCTATTCGAATGCCCAGCCGCATGTCTGGCCGTGGCAGCTGTCGTTCGCGGAGAACTCGCCGTGGCTCGACAAGCGCGCCCGACAGGCTGCGAACCTGTGCGTCGATCGCGAAGGCCTGAAGTCGCTGCTCAACGGCATGATGGCGGTGCCAAAGGGCACCGTGCCGCCCGGGCATCCGTGGTGGGGCAACCCGTCCTTCGACATCCGTTACGACGTCGCCGCTGCACGCAAGCTGATGACCGAGGCCGGCTTCTCCGCCAGCAAGCCCCTGAAGGCCAAGATCCAGATCTCCGCGTCCGGTTCCGGTCAGATGCAGCCGCTGCCGATGAACGAGTTCGTGCAGCAGAGCCTCAAGCAATGCTGGATAGACGTCGAGTTCGACGTGCTGGAATGGAACACGCTGTTCACCAACTGGCGTCGCGGGGCGAAGGATCCGAGCGCCAACGGCAGCCACGGCATCAACGTGAGCTTCGCCGCCATGGACCCGTTCTTCGCGATGGTGCGATTCGTCAGCACCAAGGCGTTCCCGCCGGTGTCCAACAACTGGGGCTACTTCGGCAACGGGGAGATCGACAAGCTGGTCGAGACGGCGCGAACGACGTTCGACGACAGGTTGCGCGACGATGCGCTGGCCAAGCTTCACTCGCGGATCGTCGAAGACGCTCCCTTCGTCTGGATCGCCCATGACGTCGGCCCGCGCGCCATGTCAGCCAAGGTCAAGGGCGTCGTGCAGCCGCAGAGCTGGTTCATCGACATCGCACCGATGACCGTCGAGTGACGCGGCGGGGCCGGGGGCTTCGCCCCGGCTCCTGCAAGGAACCGTTTGCCCGATGCTTGCCTATCTCCTCCGACGCGTCCTCTACACCCTGCCGATCGTGCTGGGGGTGGCGCTTGTCTGCTTCATGCTGGTCCATCTTTCGCCGGGCGATCCGCTCGTCTCGGTGCTGCCTGCCGACGCGTCGGTCGATTTGCAGAACCAGCTTCGCGCACTCTATGGCTTCGACCGCCCGTACTACGTCCAGTTCCTCGGCTGGGTCTGGCGAGCGCTGCACGGCGACCTCGGCATGTCGATCGCAAGCGGGCGGGCGGTGACGACCGAGGTCATGACCGCAGTCGTCAACAGCCTGCGGCTCGCCGCTGTTGCCACGGTCATCGGCTTCGTGCTCGGTGCCTTGTTCGGCTTCGTCGCCGGCTATGCGCGAGACTCCTGGGTCGACCGCGCCGCCTCGGCGCTCGCGGTACTGGGTGTGAGCGTGCCGCACTACTGGCTCGGGATGGTGCTGGTCATCGTCTTCTCTTCGCAACTGATGTGGCTGCCGGCCACCGGCGCGGGGCCGGGCGGCTCGAGCAGCTGGGCATGGGATTTCGAGCACATCCAGCACATGATCCTGCCGGCCATCACGATGAGCGTCATCCCGATGGGCATCATCGCGCGCACCGTCCGGGCGCTGGTTGCCGACATCCTCGCTCAGGATTTCATCGTCGGGCTGCGCGCCAAGGGGATGACCGATCTGGGCGTCTTTCGCCATGTCGTGAAGAACGCCGCGCCCACCGCGCTGGCCGTGATGGGCCTGCAGCTCGGCTACCTCCTCGGCGGCTCGATCCTCATCGAAACCGTCTTCTCCTGGCCGGGCACCGGGCTGCTGCTCAATTCCGCGATCTTCCAGCGCGACCTGCCGCTGCTGCAAGGCACGATCCTCGTGCTCGCCTTGTTCTTCGTCGTGCTGAACCTGGTCGTCGATATCGTCCAGTCGATGCTCGATCCGCGCATCGTGCGCAGCTGACGCGCGGCGAACGGGCAGACCATGAGGCGATCCTGAGCGCAACCATCGACACTCTTGCAGTTGCCGCCGAGGACCTCGAGCGCTCGCCCGGCTACTGGAGCACCGTTTTCAGGCGTCTGGTGCGGGACCCGATCGCGGTGGGCGCCATCCTGGTCCTGCTGGGATTGCTGGCGATGGCGATCTTCGGGCAGGTGCTCGCGCCGTACGATCCCTACCAGGGCTCGATTCTGAGGCGACTCAAGCCGATCGGCTTCGAAGGCCACCCGCTCGGCACCGACGAGCTCGGGCGGGACATGCTGTCGCGGCTGATCACCGGCGCCCGGTTGTCGCTCTTCATCGGCATCACTCCTGTCGTGCTCGCGTTCGCAATCGGCTCCATGGTCGGCATCACCGCGGGGTACGTGGGTGGCGTAACGAACACGGTGATCATGCGCGTCGTCGATGTCTTCTATGCCTTTCCCTCCGTCCTGCTGGCGATCGCCTTGTCGGGCGCGCTCGGCGCGGGCCTGTTCAATTCGCTGGTGTCGCTCACGATCGTCTTCATTCCGCCGATCGTGCGAGTGGCCGAGAGCGTCACGACCCAGGTGCGCAACCTCGACTTCGTCGACGCTGCGCGCGCCTCCGGGGCCGGCGCGATGACGATCGTGCGGGTGCACGTGCTCGGCAATGTCATCGGGCCGATATTCGTCTACGCCACCAGCCTGATCGCCGTCTCGATGATCCTCGCCTCCGGCTTGTCGTTCCTCGGCCTCGGCGTGCGGCCGCCGGAGCCGGAGTGGGGTCTGATGCTCAACACGCTGCGCACGGCGATCTACGTGCAACCCTGGCTGGCGGCGCTGCCGGGGGTGATGATCTTTGTCACTTCGATCACCTTCAATTTGCTGGCGGACGCGTTGCGGTCGGCCATGGAGATCAGGTGAGATCCCCCCTTGGCGCCCGTTGGGCGCCTCCCCCCTTCTTCGAAGGGGGGCGCCGCGAGCGGCCGGGCAAAGCCCGTTCCGCCGCGGCTGCTGGGTGTGCGGCGGTGTGTTCGTGCGGAGGGCAAGGCTGGGTTGGAGTGAGTGGCAGCCGCACGCCCGGGACGATCATATTGGAATGCTTGCGTTGGCTTGGGACACTGCAAGCGGCGGGGCGAAGCCCGTTCCGCGGCGGCTGCCGAGGTTTCCGGTACGTCTGTTTGCTTCTGATCTTTCCGCAGTTTCGCATTGTCGCGCACGCGAGAGGGAAGGCTTCCGTCGCGGCTTAGCGGGGGGTCGGGCATGAGCGCGGGGCTGGATGTGGGGGGGCCGGGGCAGCCGCTGCTGGAGGTTCGGGGGCTGGTGAAGCACTTTCCGCTCAAGCGCGATTCGTTCGGGCGTGGCGGCGGGGTGGTGCGCGCGGTGGATGGCATCGGCTTTCGAATCCGCAAGGGCGAGACACTCGGCGTGGTGGGCGAGTCGGGGTGCGGCAAGTCGACCACTGCTCGGCTGCTCATGAACCTGATCGAACCCGATCGTGGCGAGATGATCTTCGACGGCAATGCGATCGGCAGCCGCGCGCTGCCGCTCAAGGAATTCCGCCGGCAGGCGCAGATGGTGTTCCAGGACAGCTACGCGTCGCTGAATCCGCGGCTGACCATCGAGGAGTCGATCGCCTTTGCGCCGCGCGTGCACGGTTTGAAGCAGGCCGACGCGATCCGTCGAGCGCGCGACCTGCTCGGGCGGGTCAGCCTCGAACCACGCCGCTTCGCTGCCCGCTACACGCACGAGCTGTCGGGCGGACAGCGCCAGCGCGTCAACATCGCGCGTGCGCTCGCATTGCATCCGCGGCTGATACTGCTGGACGAGGCGGTTTCCGCGCTCGACAAGTCGGTGGAGGCGCAGGTCATCAATCTGCTGCTTGACCTCAAGGACGAGTTCCGCCTGACCTACATGTTCATCAGCCACGACCTGCATGTGGTTCGTTACCTGTCGGATCGGGTGATGGTCATGTACCTCGGCCAGATTGTCGAACTCGCGCCCAGCGAGACGCTGTTTGCAGCGCCGCGCCATCCGTACACCGCCGCATTGCTCAAATCGATGCCCTCCATCGATCCAGACCGGCGTACGGTCGAGGTACCGCTGGCCGGCGAGCCGCCCAATCCGATCGATCCCCCCGCAGGCTGTCGCTTCCATCCGCGTTGTCCGCATGCCGAAGCCGTCTGCGCGTCGCGCGCGCCGGTGCTGGACGATGCGACTGCGCCCGGCCACCTGGTGTCGTGCCTGATGTTCCAGCCGGGAAGCGGCCATTCCGAAGCCGGACCACCCGCCTTGCGATCTGCGTGATGAACGAGTCCTTTGTCAGCATCGAGTCACTCGACGTCACGTTCTCCGGTCGTGGGAAGCCGGTCAGGGCGGTTGCGGGGCTGGACCTCGCCGTCGCGCGCGGCGAGGTGCTGGCGCTGATCGGCGAGTCCGGTTCGGGCAAGAGCGTCACCCTGCGATCACTGCTGCGCCTTCATCCGGGCCGCCGTACCACCATGAGCGGGCGGATCAGCGTCGGCGGACAGGACGTGCTGGCGATGAAGCCGGCCGAATTGTCCAGCTACCGCGGCCGTGTCGCGTCCATGATCTTCCAGGAGCCGCTGCTGGCGTTCGATCCGGTGTACAGCGTCGGCGAGCAGATCGTCGAGGCGATCCGCCGGCACGAACCGGTGAGCCGGCGGGCGGCGCGGGGCAGGGCGCGCGATCTGTTCGAACGGGTCCGAATCCCCAGCCCGGAGCGGCGCCTCGACGCCTACCCGCACGAGCTGTCCGGCGGCATGCGCCAGCGCGCGATGATCGCGCTTGCGCTCGCGTGCGGACCGCAGCTCCTGCTGGCCGACGAACCCACCACCGCCCTCGATGCCACGGTGCAGATCCAGATCCTGCTCCTGCTGCGCGAACTCCAGCGCGACCTGGGGTTGTCGGTGATCTTCGTGACCCACGACATCGGCGCCGCGGTGGAAGTCGCGGACCGCATCGCCGTCATGTACGCCGGCCGCATCGTCGAACTGGCCAGCGCCCGCACCTTGATCCGGCAGGCACGTCACCCCTATACACAGGCGCTCCTGAAGGGCCGCGCCGGGAACGAGCAGCATGCAATGACCCGTGGCAGCCGGCTGGAGACCATCGGCGGATCGCCCCCGGACCTGGCAGCCCTGCCGCCCGGCTGCGCCTTCGCCCCGCGGTGCACCTTCGCTCGCGACGAATGCAGGGAGAGAGACATTCCCGCGGTCGTGCTGGAGCCGGGACATGATGCCCGCTGCCTTCGCACCGACAGCACCGCGGTCTCGAGCCAGGCAGCGGGGCTTGCTTGAGAAAACCGGTGACCGATCCGGTAAACGGCTCTACAGTGTGGCGGGCCGCCGGCAAGGCGGCACGACCTCACCAACCGAATACGGAGACTGTCCGATGCCGCCACTGCACGATCCGGCGCGAGCTTTCATACCCTATCCCGATGTTCCCGTCCCTCACGCGGGCACAGGACCGCTCAGCGGCCTGACCTTCGCGGTCAAGGATCTCTTCGACGTCGCGGGGTATCCCACCGGTGGCGGCAGCCCCTTCGTCCTCGCCCGCTCCGGCATCAAGAGCCGCAACGCGCCGGTCGTGCAGCGCCTGCTCGATGCGGGTGCGCGTTTCGTCGGCAAGGTCGTCACCGACGAGTTCGCCTTCTCGATGAACGGCAGCAACGTTCATTTCGGCGCCCCCGTCAACGGCGCGGCACCGGATCGAATCAGCGGCGGCTCGTCGTCCGGCTCGGCCGCCGCGGTATCCCATCGGCTCGTCGACTTTGCCCTCGGCACCGACACCGGCGGCTCGGTGCGGGCGCCTGCGAACCATTGCGGCCTCTACGGCATCCGGCCGACCCATGGGCGTGTCAGCCTCGAGGCAGTCATGGATCTGTCTCCGAGCCTCGACACCTGCGGCTGGTTCGCGCGCGACGCCCGGACCTTCACCCGGGTTGCCGAGGTGCTCCTGGGCGACGATCCCCATCCACTGGCCCCGCGCGTCCGCCTGTTGAAGCCGACCGATACCTGGTCGCTGCTTGCGGCGCCGGTGCGCGCGGCGCATGCGGAGAGCCTGGCGCGCGTGGCGCATGGACTGCAGGCACTGAGCGGCGGCAAGGGCAGCGAGCAGGACTACGTTGCCGTCGAAGCCGTGTCCGAGGGCTTCGACGCGCTCTACTGGGCGTTTCGCTACTTGCAGGGCCGGGAAGCATGGAGCAGCGATGGACCCCTCATCCGGCACTACCAGCCGCCGATGGGGCCCGACGTCGCGGCGCGCTTTGCGTGGTCCAGCGCAGTGACCGACGAACAGGTCGCCGACGCGAGCCGGCTGCGTGAGAAGTTCCGCCGCCGATTGGCGGAGATGCTCGGCGACGACGGCATCCTCGTGCTGCCGACGATGCCGGACATCGCGCCGCTGCGCACCGAGGGCGACCCCGAGCTCGAAGCCTATCGGGCGCATGCGATCCAGCTGCTATGCCTGGCTGGGTTGTCAGGCTTCGCGCAGGTCACGCTGCCGCTCGGCAGGCGCGAGGGGGCTCCGCTCGGGCTGTCGCTGCTTGGCCCGGCGGGCAGCGATCTCAGCCTGGTCAGGCTTGCCGAGCGGATCTGAAAGCCACGCCTCCGCCGCCTGGACCGCAGGTCAGGCGGTCCCGGCCCGCTCCAGCATGGCATGGAGCAGGACGTTGGCACCCGCCGTGAGGTGCTCCGGCTTCGCGTCCTCGATCTCGTTGTGCGAGATGCCGTCCTTGCAGGGCACGAAGATCATGGCGGTCGGCGCGGTGCGCGCGACGTAGACCGCGTCATGGCCGGCGCCGCTGACGATGTCGAGCGGCGACTCGCCGAGGCGCTTGGCGCCGTCCCGAACCAGCTGCACCAGCGCCGGATCGAAGGCCACCGGCGGGAAGTAGACGACCTGCTCGATCTTGACCGTGATGCCGCCCGTGTCGCGCTCGACGGCGGCCGCGGCTTCGTGCAGCGCGTCGTGCATGCGCATCAATCCCTCGTCATCGCTGTGCCGGAAGTCGACGGTGAACGAGACGCGGCCCGGGATCACGTTGCGTGAATTCGGATGTACGGTCACGCAGCCGACCGTGCCGCGGCCGTTGGGCTGCTCGGCCATTGCGATCTGGTTGACGCGCGCGATCAGTGCGCCCGACGGCAGCAGTGCATCCCGCCGCAGCCGCATCGGCGTGGGCCCGGCATGCGCCTCCTGCCCGGTGACGGTGACGTCGTACCAGCGCTGCCCGAGCGCGCCGGTCACCGCGCCGATGACGATGCCGGCGTCTTCCAGGACCGGTCCCTGTTCGATGTGAGCTTCGAAGTAGGCGTCGAGCCGCGGCGCGCCGGCATCGACGCTGGCCGGGGACTGGCCCTGGAAGCCGGTCGCCTTCAGCTCGTCGACGACCGACCGGCCCTCGCTGTCCCTTGCCGCCAGCGCGTGCTCCAGCGTGAAGGCGCTTGCATAGACCCCGGAGCCCATCATCACCGGCACGAAGCGCGACCCTTCCTCGTTGGTCCAGACGCAGACCTCGAGAGGGGCTTGCGTGCGGATGCCGGCGTCGTTGAGCGTGCGGATCACCTCGAGTCCCGACAGCACGCCGTAGTTTCCGTCGAACTTGCCACCGGTGGGCTGTGTGTCGAGATGGCTGCCGGTGGCGACTGCGGCTCGCGCAGGGTCGCTGCCCGCGCGCCGGGCGAAGATGTTGCCGATGCCGTCGACCCGGATCTCGCAGCCCGCCTCGCGCGCCCAGCGAATGAAGAGTTCGCGGCCCTGGCGATCGAGGTCGGTCAGCGCGAGACGGCAGACGCCGCCCTTGTCGGTGGCGCCGATCTTCGCGAGAGTCATGAGCGACTGCCAGAGACGGTCATGGTTCACCGCGAGCGCGCCGCCGGGGGGCATGGCGGTATCGCGCCCGAACGGTGCGCGGCTCTCGGCCGAGGACGGAGTGGCTCCGGTGCTCGGCTCGAGCGATGCAAGTGGCGTAGTGCGCATGGTGGGCCCTCGCTGGATGTTCGAATGAAAGTATCGCATGCGCCGAGAGTGCCGCCATTCAACGCATCGAGCATCCTGCAACGATTTTCGTTGTCGACCGGGTTCCGGGAATCGAGCGCCTGCCAGCCCGCTCGTCGCGCGCGATCAAATATCGCTGCGCTTGAGAAGATAGTCGAGGCCGCCGATGCGGAACCAGCGGTAGCCGTACGGCTCGAGCACGATCGTGTGCATGCCGCGTTTGTCGCCGCGGCTGTGATCGTCCGACAGCAGGTTGACCAGCAGCACCTCAGGTCCCTCGGCGTCCTCCGCCTTGAATCGGACTTCGCGGGCATCGGCCGCGAGGTTGTGCAGGAAGATGACGCTGTTGTTGCGCCAGCGGTAGCGGATGACGAGCATGGCAGGGTCGTCGAGCGGGAGAACGTCGAAGTCGCCCCAGCCGATTTCCGGAATTTCCTTGCGCATTCGCACCATCCGCTCGAGCCAGTTCAGGAACGAGCCCGGGTCGCGGCGCTGCTCGGCGACGTTGAGCCGCTTGTAGCCGTACGGACCTTCGCTGATGACCGGCTTCTGCGGCTTCCTGGCGGCGGTGAATCCGGCAAACGGCTCGTCGGACCACTGCATCGGCGTGCGCCCGCATTCGCGCTCGGGCAGCGACAGATCGTCGCCCATCAGGATCTCGTCGCCGTAGCGCAGCACCGGCGTCCCGGGCAGGGTCAGCATCAGGCTGTACGCACCCTCGAGCCGGCGGCGGTCGCCGTCGAGCATCGGCGCAAGACGGCGGCGGATGCCGCGGCCGTACAGCTGGTGCTCCTTCTGCGGCCCGAACGCCTGGAAGACGCGCTCGCGCTGCCGTGGCGTGAGCCGGCCGAGGTCGAGTTCGTCGTGGTTGCGCAGGAAGTTGCACCATTGCCCGGTGTCGGGCCGCGCGCGGGTCGCTTCCAGTGCCTTGGCCAAGGGCCGGCTGTCGCCGCTGGCCAGCGCGTAGAAGAGGTTCTGGTTGACCTGGAAGTTGAACAGCATGTGCAGGCGGTCGCCGTCGTCGCCGAAGTATTCGATGCCGACGCCCGGCGTGATGTTCGCCTCGCCGAGGATGATGGCATCGCCCTTGCGCCACTGCAGCAACTGGCGGAAGGTCCGCAGCATCTGGTACTGCGGCTTCGGCTTGCGAACCCCCGCCCCCTTGGTGCCGATGATGAAGGGCACGGCGTCGAGCCGGAACCCTGAGACGCCGAGCTGCGCCCAGAATCCCATGATCTTGAGGATCTCGGCCTGCACGATCGGGTTGGAGGTGTTGAGGTCCGGCTGGAAGTCGTAGAAGCGATGGTAGTACCAGGCCTTCGCCTGTTCGTCGCGCTTCCAGACTGCCGTCTGGACGCCGGGGAAGACAATTCCGTCGTCGATGTTGGACGGCTTCTTGTCGGACCATACATACCAGTCGCGATACTTGGACTTGGGATCGCTGCGCGCCGACCGGAACCAGGGATGCTGGTCGGACGTGTGATTCACGACCAGGTCGATCAGCACCCTCATGCCCCGCTGATGGGCGCCCTGGGTGAACTCGACGAAGTCGCCGAGCGTGCCGAAGCGCGGGTCGACGTTGTAGTAGTCGGAGACGTCGTAGCCATGATCGCGCTGCGGCGAGGTCTGGAACGGGTTCAACCAGATGCAGGTGACACCCATGCCGTGCAGGTAGTCGAGCCGGCGCAGCAACCCCGGGAAATCGCCGATGCCGTCGCCGTTGGAGTCCATGAAGCTGCCCACGGACAGGCAATAGATCACCGCGTTCTTGTACCAGAGGTCGTTGATCATGTCGGCGAGGCCTTGTTGGAGGGCGCGATGCGGCGGCGCGGAACCGGGCATGGTTCATGACGCAGACGATCCAGTCTGCGCGTGAGCCCGAGGGAGCGGCGCGAAGCAGCAAGACGCATGCCGGCACGGCAGGCGGAACGAGCAGGAATACGCATGACAAGCATGAGGAGGGCAGGGCATTGGACCGGCAGCCGAAGAAGCAGCATGACCCGGACAGCTGGTGGCGCCATGGCGTGGTGTACCAGATCTATCCGAGGTCGTTCCAGGACGGCAACGAGGACGGCATCGGCGACCTCGCCGGCATCCGGCAGCGGCTTGCCTACCTGAAGGAGCTCGGGGTCGGTGCCGTATGGCTCTCGCCGATCAATCCATCGCCGATGGCGGACTTCGGGTATGACGTCGCGGACTATTGCGATGTGGATCCGATCTTCGGCAGCCTCGACGATTTCGATGCGTTGCTGCGTGACGCCCATCGGCAGGGGCTCAAGGTCATCCTCGACTTCGTTCCCAATCACACGTCGGACCGCCATCCCTGGTTCGTCGCCAGCCGCAGCTCGCGCGACAACGAGTTCCGCGACTTCTACCTCTGGCGCGACCCGGCGCCGGATGGCGGACCGCCCAACAACTGGCGCAGCAACTTCGGCGGCCCCGCCTGGTCGTTCGACGATGCCACCGGGCAGTGGTACTACCACGCCTTCCTGCCGCAGCAGCCGGATCTCAACTGGCGCAACCCGCGGGTTCGGCAGCGGATGTACGACGCACTGCGCTTCTGGCTCGCTCGTGGCGTCGATGGCTTCCGGGTCGATGTCATCTGGCACCTGATCAAGGACGACCTGTTCCGGGACAACCCGCCCGATCCCTCATGGCGTCCGGAGATGGCGCAGTCGAAATCCGTGCTGCAGATCTACAGCGCCGATCGGCCGGAGCTGATGGAGGTGGTGGCGCAGATGCGTGCGGTCATTGCCGAGTTCGACACTGCCGAGTCGTCCCGCATCCTCATCGGCGAGATCTACCTGCCGATCGAGCGGCTGGTCGCCTACTACGCGCCAGACGAAGCCGGGACTTTGCGCGGCGTGCAGTTGCCGTTCAATTTCCATCTGATCAGCGCCCACTGGGAGGCGGCCGCACTCGCCGACCTGATCCGCAGGTACGTGGAGGCGATCCCGGAGCGCGGCTGGCCGAACTGGGTGCTGGGCAACCACGATCAGCCGCGCATCGCGAGCCGCATTGGCGCGGCGCGTGCGGTCCTGGCGGCATGCCTGCTGCTGACGCTTCGCGGCACGCCCACGCTCTACTACGGCGACGAGATCGGGATGACGGACGTGGCGATTCCGGTCGACGACCTGCGTGACCCTGCCGAATTGCGTGAGCCGGGCAAGGGTCAGGGCCGCGATCCTCAGCGCACGCCGATGCAATGGGATGGCAGCGCCAACGCCGGCTTCACCCGCGGCAAGCCCTGGCTGCCGATGGCACCCGATCACGCAACGCGCAACGTCGAGCGGCTGCGACAGGATCCCGGATCGATCCTCTCGCTGTACCGCGCGCTGCTCGCGCTGCGCGGGCGCGAACCCGCGTTGCACGCTGGAGCCATCGAATCGGTCCAGGCAAGCGGTGATTGCCTCACGTTCGATCGCACCTGCGGATCGAGCCGGCTGCGGGTGCAGATCAACTTCGGCACGGCCGCGGTGAAGCTGCCCGAGGGGCAGGGCGGTCATCCGGTTATCTTCAGCTCGGCCGATTTCAGTGCTGCGGCATCCGGCGCAGCGCTCGAGCCGCCGGTCGCCGGCGGCCCCGACCTGCTGCCGCCGCTGGTGGCGAGGATCCTTCGCATCGACGCAGGCCAAGGGAGCACTTGAGCGGCGCTGGGATACGCCAGCCCGCGCCGCCATCGTCCGGGTCACCCTCGGCGGACTGCAGGTTTGCGCGGACCCGGGGCCGGCAAACACTGGGCACCTCCATTGCTCTGCACCGCAATCAATCGGAGCGGACTTAATGGGCAGGTCGCGAGTCGTTGTCATAACCGGCGGGTCGGCAGGCGTGGGAAGAGCAACCGCGCTGGCGTTCGCGAAGAACGGCGACCGCGTCGCCATCCTGGCACGCGGCGAGGACCGGGTGCAGGATGCCTGCGCGGAACTGCGCGAAGCCGGCACGCTTGCAATGGGCCTGATAGTGGATGTCGCTGACGCGGCGCAGGTCGAGGAAGCGGCCGAGCGCATCGAGCGTGAACTCGGTCCTATTTCCGTGTGGGTAAACAATGCCGCGACGACCGTCTTCGCCCCGGTTCTCGACACGACCGCCGAGGAATTCCGCCGGGTGACCGAGGTCACCTACCTTGGCACCGTCCATGGCACCCTGGCGGCTATGCGACGCATGCTGCCGCGCAACGACGGCGTCATCGTGCAGGTCGGCTCCGCTCTCGCCTATCGTTCGATTCCGCTGCAATCGGCCTACTGCGCGTCGAAAGCCGCCATTCGCGGGTTCACGGATTCGCTGCGCTCGGAGCTGATCCAGGCCGAATCGGGCGTGCGACTGACCATGGTCCAGCTGAGCGCATTCAACACGCCACAGTTCGACTGGGCGCGCAACAAGCTGCCCAGGAAGGTTCAGCCGGTGCCGCCGATCTTCCAGCCGGAGGTCGCAGGCGAAGCGATTGTGCACGCATCGCTCGAGCCGCGGCGCGAAATCTGGGTCGGGTGGCCGGCAGTCAAGTCGATCCTGTCCACCCGGACCCTGCCAGGCCTCGGCGATCACGTCGCCGCGCGAATGGCCTACGAGGGCCAGCAGACGCCGGAGGCCGCTACGGGTGACCGGCCTGACAGCCTGTTCGCTCCGATTCCCGGCCGCTTCGGCGCCCACGGGCGCTTCGACGATCGTTCGCGCGAGAGCAGCCTGCAATGGCAACTGTCGAAGCACCGGCAAGGCCTCGCCGCCATCGCGCTCCTCGCCCTCGGCGGCGTGGCTGCGGCATGGCTGTCGGGACGCAGAGAATCCCTGGAGCGCGAACGAGCGCAAGTCGACGGATGGCCCCCGGCTGCCTCCCGCTTTGCCAGCGGGTCCTGAAAGCTCAGGACGCGCTGGACGCGACCATCCGCAGCAGCGCGCCTACCGCCATCTCGTAGCCCATCGGCCCGAGCCCGGCGATCACGCCGGTCACCGCCTGCGACATCAGTGACCGCTGGTAGATCTCTTCGCGGCGATGGATATTGCTGATGTGCAGCTCGATAATCGGACCGGGGAACATCTTCAGCGCATCCAGAACCGGAATCGAACGGAAGGAAAGGCCGGCGGGATTGATGACGATGCCGGCGCCGCGGTCGATCGCCTCGTGGATCCAGTCGACCAGTTGATGCTCGGCGTTGGTCTGGCGGAATTCGAGCGGGTGCTTGCCGGCCACGCGCCGGCAGGACGCCTCGATGTCGGCGAGCGTGGTCGTGCCGTAGATGTGCGGCTCGCGCGTGCCGAGCCGGTTGAGGTTGGGCCCGTTGAGCACGTAGATCGTATCCTTCATCGCATCTGTCCTCCTTCGCTCATCGTGCCTTCGAAAGGCGCGGATCTGCTATCCCTTGTAGCCGAAGACCCGCGGCAGGTACAGCACCAGGTCCGGCAACAGGATGACCAGCGCGAGCGCGGCGACCATGACGAACAGGAACGGCATGGTGTCGCGAACCAGATCGCGCAACGGTACTTCGGCAATGCGCACCATCACGAAAAGAAGCAGCCCGTAAGGCGGCGTGATCAGCCCTAGCATGATGTTCACCACGGCCACGACGCCGAAATGCACCGGATCGATGCCGAGCGCCTGCGCGGTGGGCAGCAGCACCGGCACGACGACCAGCAGGATTGTGGTGCCCTCGAGCAGGCAGCCGAGGATCAGCAGCAGCAGGTTGGCCGCGAGCATGAAGCCGAGCGGCGTGAAGTTCATGTCCCGCAGCACCACGCTGAGCGAGGCCGGGATGTTCTCGGCGGTGACGACATAGTTGAACACCATCGCGCCCGCGATCAGCATGCCGATCGAGGCAGTCATGCGCGCACATCCGAGCAACGCCGAATAGGTGTCGCGCAGCGTGACGTTTCGATAGAGCGCCGCGGACACCAGCAGTGCGTAGGCGGCGGCGACTGCGGCGGCTTCGGTAGGCGTGGTGACGCCGCCGTAGATGCCGCCGAGCAGGACCACCGGCATCATGAGCGCCGGGAATGCCCGCCAGGTGATCATCGGCAACTCGCGCAACGGAATCGACTTCTCGACCGGGAAGTTCCGTCGCCTGGCGATGAACGCGATCACGCCCATCTGCGCGACCCCCATCAGTACGCCCGGAACCACGCCGCCCAGGAACAGGTAGCCGACCGACGTGTCGGAAACCAGCGCGTAGATCACCATCGGTATCGACGGCGGGATGATCGGGCCGATCACCGAGGATGCCGCGGTGAGTGCGGCGGCGAAGCTGGGGGTGTACTTGCCGTCCTGCGTCATCATCCGCTGCATGACCTTGCCGGTGCCGGCGGCGTCCGCGAGCGCCGACCCCGACATGCCCGCGAAGATGATGCTCTGCACGACGTTGACATGAGCGAGGCCGCCGCGGAAGCGACCGACCAGCGCGTCGCAGAACCGCAGCAGACGCTCGGTGATGCTGCCGCTGTTCATGAATTCGGCGGCGAGGATGAAGAGCGGGATCGCCAGCAGCACGTAGCTGGTGTACATCCCGTTGAGCAACTGCTCGGCGGCGGTGCCGAGGTCGAATCCCTTCAGGTAGAGATAGAGGACCGACGCGCCGATCATCGCATGTCCGATCGGCAGGCCCAGCAGGCTGAGGGAGACGATCGCCAGGATGCAGAGGAAGAACGGGCTCGCCAGGCTCATAGGCCCGAGCCGATCGTCGTGCCCGGAGGCTCGTCGGGTACACGGCCCGTCAGCAGCTGCCAAAGCATCCAGGTGTAGCGGACGATCACCGCGACCGCAAAGATCACGTAGATCGAATACAGCCAGTCGAAAGGAATCTTGAGATAGGCGGACTTCTCCACCTTCATGAACTGCACGTAGTCGACGGTCGCAGGCAGCGATCCGGCGTACAGAACCAGGATCGAGAGGCCCGTCACGATGCCCATGATCCGCCGCGTGCGGCGCCCGACCGCCGCATAGAGGAGGTCGAAGCGGATCTCCTCGCTCTCCTTCACGACGAAGGCGGCCCCCCAGAGCACGACCCACAGCCAGGTGATGATGGTCAGCTCCGAGGTCCAGCCGATCGGAAAGTTAAGCAGGTACCGGAAGACGATCTGGACCAGGAAGGCCACGAACATCACCGCAAGCAAGGCGACGGCGACGTCTTCCGCACGTCGGCGCAGCCAGGAACCGACATCAGGGTGCAAGATCTTCATGAGTCGGTCATGACGGAGAAGAGAAGCGTGCAGGTCACTTCAGCGCGTTGATCTTCTCGAGCATTCCCGGTGGCCAGCTCTTGGCGGCGTCGGAGGCCAGGTAGGCCTTCTGCGCGTGCTCGCGAAAGGCCTTGACGTCGGGCTCGTAGACCTCGAGGCCCTGCTCCTTGAAGAACTTGGCCAGTTCCGCTTCCTGCTTGAGGTGCTCGCCGGTGCTCCAGTCGATCGCCTTGTCGGCGGCCGCCTGGACCGTCTTCTGCTGCGCCGGCGTCATCCCGCTCCAGAGCTTCAGGTTCATCGTCAGCAGGTCGAAGCCGACGAGGTGCGACGTCAGGACGATCTGCGACATCACCTCGTAGAACTTCATGTTCTGAACGTTGGGAAGCGGGTTGTCCTGGCCGTCGATCGCGCCGGTCTGCAGTCCGGTATAGACCTCGGGGTACGCCATCGGAACCGGGTTGGCGCCGATCGACTGCCCCAGGAACTGCCAGGCGTCGCCGCCCGGCATCCTGAGCTTGATCCCCGCCATGTCCGCCGGCGTGGCGACCTTCTTCTTCGGCTTGAGGCCCACCTGGCGCGTGCCGAAGAAGGTCGGCCCCAGGATCTTCACGTTCAACTGGTCTTCCACCATCTTCTTCATCTGCGTGCCCAGATCGCTCGCGAAGAAGGTGGTCAGGTGCTTCGCGTCGCGAAAGAGGTAGGCCGAGGTGAGGAGCGACCAGGCCGGCACCTGCTTCGAGATGTCCTGCGGCGCGATGTTGCCCATTTCAAGGTTGTTCCGCTGCAGCGCGACCAGCTCGGTGCCCTGCTTGAACAGGCTGCCGTTGTAGAACGGCTCGAGCTTGAAGTCGGGCTCGATGCCCTTGGCGAACATCTCCATCATTCGCGCGCGGATGTCGCGGTCCGAGAACACGGCTGCAAAGCGGATGTTCTTCGCCTGCGCCATGGCCGGGAGGCCATATGCGGCGGTGGCGAGCGCGACGCCTGCCTTGAGTGCCGAACGACGATCGATCCTGGTGTCCATGCTGTCTCCTTTGAGTTGTCCGTCTAGTCCTGCTTGATCCGATCCTGCTTGATCCGATCCTGCTCGATCCGATCCTGCTTCATCCGATCCTGTTCCTGCCGGGCGTCCTCGAGCAGGCGCGCGAAGTGCGAACTCATCCGGCCGGCATCGGCCTGCAATCCGGTGAGAAGTTCGAAGGCGCCTATCGCCTGGCCCACTGCCATCGTGCCGCCATCGACCGTGGCGCAGCCCACCGCCTGCGCGGCACGGAGGAGTTCGGTGTGCATCGGGAAGTACACCACCTCTGCAACCCACATGTCCGGTCGCAGCAGTTGCGCCGGCAGCGGCATCCCGGGCAGCTTGTCCATGCCTGTCGGCGTCGCGTGAACGAGCCCGCTTGCCTCGGCCATGGCCGCAGCCAGATCGGCGGCACAGACCACGCGTTCGGCTCCATAGAGACGGCCGAGGCTATCGGCAAGCGCTTCGGCTCGCGCGTCCAACCTGTCGTGGATGAGAACGCGGCTTGCGCCCATCTTCAGCAGGGCGTGCGCGATGGCCGAGCCGGCGCCGCCCGCGCCCACCAGCACCACGCGCGAAAGGTCTGCGCCCGGCAGCGCCCGCTCGAAGCCCCATCGCCAGCCGGAACTGTCGGTGTTGTAGCCGACCAGCCGTCCTTCGCGGTTGACGACCGTATTGACGGCGCCGATGGCGCGCGCTTCCTCGGAGAGCTCGTCGAGCAGGGGCACGACCGCCTGCTTGCAGGGGTAGGTGATGTTGAAACCGGCGAACCCCATCGTCCTGGCTGCGGCAACCAGCATCGGCAAGGATTCGACGCCGCTGCCGGTACGGTCGAGGTCGATCGACTGATAGTGCAGGCGCAGCCCGTGCCGTGCCGCCTCTTCCTCCTGCATGGCCGGGGTGAGCGAGCGGCCGATGCCTGCGCCAATGAGGCCCGCCAACGCCTTCCCCCGCGGGAAGTGCGCAGCCGACGAGGTCGCGTCCTCAGGCGTGGGCTGTTGAAGGCGGGCTGCGGCTCCGATGACGGGGTCTCCCTTCGTAAAGTTCCGTGGCGCCCGGTCGATGCCCGGTGCGTGTCGTAAGCCAGGCCCCGGATGTGGGTGCGCGCCGGTGCGCCTATCATGTACGATCCAGTTAGTTCACGTCAAGTTCACGTTCAGTCCGCCGGGAGCCGTCTGCTGCGCCATCCACATGAGCCGCCCCACTGACTCGTCGTCCACCTTTGCCGCCAGCGCCATGACGCCTGCCGGGACGTTGCCCGCCAGGGCTGGGACCGCCGCGGAACCCGCGGTGGAACCCCGAGCGGAACTCGGCGCGCCGGCCGCGCGCTCACCGGATCCCGAGGCAACCCGGAAGAACATCATCGAAGTGGCCACCCACGAGTTCGCGCGCAACGGACTCTCCGGTGCCCGCGTCGACGAGATTGCCGCCAAGACCGCCTGCAGCAAGCGGATGATCTACTACTACTTCGGCGACAAGGAAGGCCTGTACCTGAGGGTGCTGGAAGAGGCCTACCGGCGCGTCAGGAACGTCGAGTCACGGCTCGACCTTGACCATCTCGACCCGACCGATGCCCTGCGCACGCTGGTCGAGTTCACCTTCGATCATCACCATTCGAACGACGACTTCATCCGGCTGGTGATGATCGAGAACATCCATCACGGCGACTACCTGGCGCGGTCGAGCGTCATCCAGGAACTCAACGTGGCCGCCATCGATGCGCTGGACAGGCTCTATCGCCGCGGGCTCGATGCCGGCCGCTTTCGCGTGGGAATCAGCGCGCTGGACCTGCATTGGCAGATCAGTGCGTTGTGCTTCTTCAATGTGTCGAACCGCGCGACGTTCTCCCGGATCTTCGACTACGACCTGACCTCGACCGAGGCACTCGCCAGGCTCAAGGGCAATGTCACCGACACCATCCTGCGCTATGTGCTGCGCGATCCGGCGCAGGCCTGCGACGCGCGGGTCCGTTCGCCCCGACCCTGAGCAGGGCCCGGTTGCTGGCGCGAGGCGCCGGCACCAGTGGTCGATCGTTCGCTGCCGGATGGGTTGCCTCACCTCGAGGCAGCCCCGCTGCGGCTCCGTCTGACCGGCTGGCTGTTCCGTCCAGCCGCACTCGAGCGCACCGCGAATCCGTTCTGTCACACTTCGGCCGCTGCCTTTTCTGGATGGTGCAGCGAAAGCCGCAGCAAGAATCGGTAAAAGCCTCAGCGAAGGCCGCAGTTTCAAGGAATCGGATGAGCAGCAAGGCAGTCAGCGCGCGGCACGGCCAGCCGGCGTCGCAGTACACCCGGTCCGACCGGGCTATGTCGGATGACCGTGGGATCGTCTCGATGCAGGGCGTCGGGCAGGGCCGCGCCGCATCACCCGAAGCGCCGGCCCGCGCCCGGCAGCCGCGGGTCCTGCTGGTCGACGACGACTCTTTCCTGCTCGGCGTCCAGGCGCGACTGCTGCGCGACCTGGGGTACCCGCAGGTCGGGACCGCCGGCAGCGCGGAAGCCGCCTTGATGATGCTGCAGCGCCAGCCGGCCGGCTTCGACGTCGTCGTCTGCGACCTGAACATGCCCGGCATGGACGGTATCGAGTTCCTCAAGGTCCTCGACGCGCGCGGCTTCAATTGCAGCGTCATCCTGCTGAGCGGCGGTGACTCCCGCATCATGCACACGGTACAGAGGCTGCTGAAGGGCGGCCGCCTGGCGATCCTCGGTTCGATCGCCAAGCCGGTGGCTCCTGCTGCCATGCAGGCGGCGCTGGCAGCCTGGCAGCCGCCGAACCTTGCCGCGCTTGCGCAGCCGCCTCGCGTGCCGGTGATCCGCACTGCGGAACTGCACGCGGCAAACCGGCAGGGGCAGTGGGTGCTGCACTATCAGCCAAAGGTGGACGTGCGGGCCGGCAGGCTGGCCGGAGTCGAAGCCCTGGTGCGCTGGAACCATCCGGAGCATGGATTGCTCCATCCGGAATCGTTCATCGCCCTCGCGGAGGACTGCGGCGCGATCGACGCGTTGACCGAGTGGGTGTTGCAGGAAGCGATGAGGCAGGCCGGCGAATGGCGTGCGCGCGGGTTGCAGATCCAGATGGCGGTGAACGTCTCGCTGGATGACCTGGGCAAGCCCGACTTCGCGCGGCGGGTTGCGTCGCTCTTGCAGCAGGCCTGTGCCGCGCCGCAGGATGTCCTCATCGAGATCACCGAGAGCGGACTGATCGCGCCGGCCTCGACCGCTCTCGAGAACCTGGTGCGTTTGCGCATGCAGCGCTTCGGACTTTCGATCGACGATTTCGGCACCGGCCACTCTTCGCTCGCCCAGCTGCGCGACGTACCCTTCACCGAATTGAAGGTGGACCGCAGCTTCGTCCAGAGTGCCCGCAACAATCCGTCGATCCGGCCGATCCTGGAAGGCAGCATCGGCATCGCCAAGCGGCTCGGCATGCGGTCGGTGGCCGAGGGCGTCGAGTCCGAGGACGACTGGCGTCTGCTGCGCGAGATCGGCTGTGACCTCGCGCAGGGCTACTTCATCGGCGTGCCGATGGCTCCTGCCGAACTGGCGCGGTGGCTCGAAACCTGGATCGGGCGAAGCTTCGGCTTGGCGGCGGACTGAGCGTCGCGGCGCTGCTTCTCCAGCGTCGACCGGGCCCTGTCGACGCGAGCCGACCAATCGAGCCGACTGGGCCTCAGGCCATCTTGACCGCCGTGCCGCTCACCGACACCATCATCATGCCGTTGTTCTCGCCGAGGACCTCGTAGTCGAAGTCGATGCCGATGACGCCATCGGCGCCGACCTCCCGCGCGACAACCTTCATGTCCTCGAGGGCGGCGTCGCGGGCTCCGGACAGCGCGCGTTCGTAGCCGCCGGCTCTTCCGCCCACGACGTCGCGCACCGACGAGAACATGTCGCGGAAGATGTTGGCGCCGATGATCGCTTCGCCGTTGACGACCCCAAGGTACTGGGCGACCTTGGGCCCGTTCGCATCCGGCACGATCGTGGCGAGGAAGAAATCGTTGTCTGTTTTGGAGAACCAGCCCATGTTGCTACTCCCGTGGTGTGGATGGCGGTCGCTGCTGCCGGTGAAGGCGTGCGATGGCAGAGGGTATAACGAGAGGGTAGTACAGCGACTTGCACTGCGGCCGCTCAACCATTCCGCGGAGGGTAGCGCAGGCGCATCCGGTCACCCGGGATGACCCGCAGCCGCGAACGTCCGCAGTGGCGGGTTGCTTCGGTAAACTTGGCATGCGGTAACGCGCCGCACAGGAGCTTCCAGGAGATGAACCAGGTACAGAACGAACTCGTCACCCGCGTCGGGCCCGGCACGCCCTGCGGAGCCTTGCTGCGCAGCTACTGGCAGCCGGCTGCGCTGGTCGACGAGTTCAACCCCGTGCTCGATCCGCGCATGGCGCAGCGGCCGGTGAAGGCGGTGCGCCTGCTCGGGATGGACCTGGTGCTTTTCAGGCGTGGCGACGGCCGCTGGGGGCTGCTCGATCGGGATTGCCCGCATCGCGGCGCCGACCTGTCGTTCGGTCGCAACGAGGGCGACGGCCTGCGCTGCGCCTTTCACGGCTGGAAGTTCGACGTCGACGGCAGGTGCCTGGAGACGCCGGCGGAGCCGCATGGCAGCAAGCTCTGCGAGCGCGTCAGCCAGCGCAGCTATCCGGTGATCGAGAAGAGCGGCGTCCTCTTCGCCTGGCTCGGCGAGGAAGGTTCGATTCCGCCGCCCTTTCCGGATTTCGACTGCTTCGTCGCGCCCTCGACTCACAGCTTCGCCTTCAAGGGCCTGTGGAACGCCAACTGGCTGCAGGCCTTCGAGGTGGGCATCGATCCGGCGCATCCTTCCTTCCTGCACCGCTACTTGCAGGACGAGCCGCTCGAGAGCGTCGGCCAGAACGCCGCGGGCAAGCAGTTTCGCAGTGCCAGCGCCGGCGCCATCGCCGGCGAGCAATGGCCGATGACCCGCATCATGCGTGAGTTCCCGAAGCCCGAGATCAGCTTCGATCCGCGGCCATGGGGCCTGCAGCTCACCGCCCTCAGGCCGATGACGCAGGAGCTGACGCACGTGCGGGTGACCAATGCCATCTTCCCTGCCACCTTCGTGATCCCGTTGTCGGAGACGCTGACGATTACTCAGATGCACGTGCCGGTGGACGATTCCCGGACCTACTGGTACGCCTTCTTCACCAGCTTTGCCGGCCCGCTCGACAAGGAGGCCATGCGTTCGCAGCGCCTTCAGTTCATCGAGCTTCCCGACTACATCCCCAAGTCCGGGCGTCACAACCGCTGGGGCTTCAATGCCGAGGAGCAGCTGACGCAGACCTATCTCGGGCATGGGCGAGGAAGACATCAACCTGCACGACCAATGGGCGGTCGAAAGCATGGGCGCGATCCAGGACCGCACCCGGGAGCACCTCGGGACCAGCGACAAGGTGATCATGGCCAACCGCCGGATGCTGATCAAGGCGATCGACAGCGTGCGCAGACGGCGGCGTGGCGCCGGGCATCGCCGACCCCGCGCTGGCCGGCGAGATGCTGGGTCCCGATACCGTCGACGGCATCGCGCCCGCCGGAGAGTGGGCGCAGTGGTGGACCCGGCAGGCGCAGGACAAGCGAGCCCGCGCGCCCTGGATCGGACGGGCTGCGACGAAAGCCGAGATCCTGTGACCGCTTCCTGCGCGCCCGCGGCATGACCAGCTTCGCCGGCTTGTGCGGGATCGACGACGGCCCGCGGCGCAAGGCCACCGACGAGGTCCTCCGGCTGATCGAAAGCGCCGGCATCGAGCGCGTGCGGTTTGCCTGGTGCGACCTGCACGGCATCACCCGGGGCAAGACCCTGATGGCTGCCGGCGTCGCGCGGGCCGTGCAGGAAGGTGTCGGCCTGGTGGGAACGCTGATGCTCAAGGACACCTCCGATCGCACCGCATTCAAGGTCTTCGAGCCGGGCGGAATGGGAGGACTCGCCGGTTTCGCCGGTGCTGCCAACCTGATGCTGATGGCGGACCCGGCAAGTTTCAGGCAGTTGCCCTGGGCACCGGGAACGGGCTGGATGCGCGGCCAGTTGTGGTACCAGGACGGCAGTCCGGTCGAGCTCGATTCGCGGTGGATCCTCCAGCGGGCGCTCGCGTCTCTGCATGCAGCAGGATACGAAATGCGCTGCGGCCTTGAAGTCGAGTTCCACATCTACCGTATCCGCGATCGTGGTCCGCAACTGGATCCGGAGGCCGCCGCCTGGCCTGGGCTGCCGCCGGACCTGGAGCTGATCCACCCCGGCTATAACCTGCTGGCCGAGGCCTGGTGGGACATGGCGGACGAGCCGCTGCGCATCGTCCAGCAAACCGCTCAGGCGCTGGGACTGCCGCTGTGTTCTCTCGAGGTGGAATTGGGGCCCAGCCAGGTCGAGGCGGTATTCGAGCCGACCGATGCGTTGACCGCTGCCGACAGCATGGTCCTGTTCCGGGCTGCAGTGAAGCAGGCGCTGCAGCGCGCGGGATATTACGCCACCTTCGTCTGCCGCCCACCGTTCCGGAACATCATGTCGAGCGGCTGGCACCTGCACCAGTCGCTGATCGATCGCGCCGGCGGTGGCAACGCCTTCCGTCGCACCGCACCGGCGAGCGGCACCACGGCGCTCGATGCAGGCTGCAGCCTCTCCGACCTCGGCGAGCACTACCTCGCCGGCCTGCTGCAGCACGCGCGCGGGATGGCGGTCTTGTGCACGCCTACCGCCAACGGATTCGCCAGGTTCCAGCCGAACGCGCTGGCGCCGCAGTCGGTCCTGTGGGGACGCGACAATCGGGGCGCCGCGTTCCGGGTGGTCGGCGCCTGCGGCGACAGCGCCACCCGGATCGAGAATCGCATCGGCGAGCCGGCGGCCAACCCGTACCTGTACATGGCATCGCAGGTCCACGCCGGCCTGGACGGCATCGAACGCCGCCTGAGGGCAGCGCCGGCGACCGACGCGCCGTATGCCGGCGACGCGACCAGGTTGCCCGGCGGACTCGGCGAAGCGCTCGAGGCATTCGAGGCAGATGCCGTCTTGTGCGCCGCCTTCGGCCAATCCTTCGTCGACTATTTCGGGCGCATCAAGCGCAGCGAGCTGGACCGCTACGAGGCTGCCGAAGACAAGGTCGAGTTCCAGCGCCGCGAGTATTTCAGCCGCTTCTGAGTAAACCTCTATCGTCCGCCTTCTCGCGAAGCTGTCGGGCGCAGCCGGCTTGCCGGCTTGGCGGCTCGATCGGAGGCGAGGTTCTCCAGGCAGTTCCTCGCGACAGCGGTCACGGGGATCTTCCTGATCGGCGCGGCATTCGCGGTCCAGGCGCAAGGCACCGGCACGACCGGCGCCGGCTCGAGCGCGAGCGGCGCAAGCTCGACCGGCACCGGTGGTGGCACGGCCCGCGATCCCAACAGCGGCTCGACGCCTACGGGGCGGAGCAGCGACGTCTCGCCGAACAGCGGCGGCTCGACCGGGACTGCCGGCACCGGCATCCGTTCCGGCGCCCGGATTACCGGCCCCGGCGATGCGGGAGGCGAAAGCTCGCAACGCGGAACGGGCACGTCGGGCACCGGTGCCGGCGGCACCGGGATCAGCGCGGGCAAGCCTGGCGGCGAAAGCGGACCCTCCATGTCGGGACAGAGCAGCGGCGCCGGCACTTCGGGCAAGAGCACGCCTTCCGACTCCGGCGGCCGCAGCCAGTAGACTTTCCCTCTCCCCGGTCGCTTCGCAGGCTGCGTCTACAATCGCAGCCATCTTCGAGCTTCTCGATCCGGTTGCGCCACGGGCGCGGTAGTCGCGCCCCCATCCGATGCACTCGACGGGCATCGACGTGGCGACCTGCCGGGGTCGAGGGTGCGATCGCGACCACTACAGGAGAGGACATCATGACCCGCAGCCCGCAGAATGCCGCTAGACCGTTGGCGCCGACGTTGCTGCCGACAACCGGCCGGCGCCGCCGCGCGCTGCTGACAGCCGGCGCTGCAGCCGGCGTGATCACTTCGATCGGCGGCAGTCTGGCTGCGCTGCGGGTGGCGGCGGCCCAAGGCTCTCGCATCAAGGTCATGTACGGCCAGGGCAGCATCGACCCGATATTCACCGCCGGCTACGTGGCACTGAAGAAGGGCTTCTTCGGCGAGGGCGGACTCGATGTCGAATACCTCAACTCGCAGAGCGGGCCCCGGACCAACCAGATGCTGGCCGCCGGCCAGATCCTCTTCGGCGCCACTGCCGCGACGGCGGCGCCCGCACTGACCATCGCCGGCAAACCAGCGGTGCTGGTCTTCGGATTCGATCGCCGCATGACCTATGCGAACGTACTGGTGCGCAAGGAAGACCATGACAGCGGCAAGTTCAAGTCGCTGAAGGACCTCGCCGGCCAGCGGGTCGGCGCTACCCAGCCGGGCTCGGTGACCGCGCTGATGGCGGTCTACCTGATGCAGCAGGCGGGCATTGCCGACAAGGTCGATATCCGGCCGCTGGGCGACCTGGCGACGATGCTGGGCGCGTTGAAGACGGGTTCGGTCGCTGCCACCATGGCGACCGCGTCGATGATGGAGCAGGCGATCCAGGAAGGCTGGGGCAAGGCGATCTTCGACGGCACCAGCGATTCGGTGTGGAACGAGTTCATGGGCGGCGACGTTCCCGGCATCGCCGCCTACACGCTGCGCGACACGATCGAGAAGCGTCCCGAAGTGGTCCAGTCGTTCGTGGGCGGCCTCGTCAAGGCGCAGGATCTGATCAATTCGAGCAGTGCCGAGGCGGTCACCGATATCGTTCACCAGGACTACATGAGTTCGCTGTCGAAGGCTTCGGTGCAGAAGGCGGTGGCGCTCTACAAGGATACGGTCTGGCTGAAGGACAACGTCATCACCGAAGCCGCCTACGAGCGCATGACGAAGATCATGGGCGACGGCAGGCAGTTCTCGAACGAGCAGATCAAGACCATCCCCTATGCCAAGTGCGCGGACATGAGCTTCGTGCGAAAGGCCCGCGGCACAGCCTGATTGAACTGCGCCTGATCGGGCCGCGCATGATCGAGCTTCGCGACGTCGCCAAGGTCTACCAGACACGCACCGGCAGCACCTTCGCGGTCGGCAACGTCTCGCTGTCGATTGCGCGCCGGCGAGTTCGTCTCACTGGTCGGGCCCTCCGGCTGCGGCAAGAGCACGCTGCTCAACATGATCGCCGGCTTCTTTCCGCCGAGCGCGGGCGAGATCGTGGTGGACGGCCGGCAGGTCGCCGGGCAGGTCCCTCCTGCTCTGGGCTACATCTTCCAGAAGGACACGCTGCTGCCGTGGTACACGGTGCAGAAGAACATCGCGCTCGGCCTGCGGTTCAAGGGCGTGTCCGAGCACCGCATCCGCGCGCGAGTGGCCGAACTCCTGGAGCTCGGCCATCTGGTCGGATTCGGCAACGCCTATCCCCACCAGCTCTCGGGCGGCATGCGGCGGCGGGTCGCGCTGCTGATGAGCCTGGCTGTCGAGCCGCGGATCCTGCTCCTCGACGAGCCCTTCGGCGCGCTCGATACCCACACCAAGACACACCTGCATCGCGAGCTGATGGACATCTGGCGCAAGCTCGGCCAGACGGTCGTGATGGTCACGCACGACCTGGACGAGGCGATCACGCTGTCGGACAGGGTGGTGGTGCTGTCTTCGCCACCGAGCACGGTGCTGCTCGATGAACGCATTGCCATCCCGCATCCGCGCGACGTGTTCACGCTGCGCGAAACCGATGCCTTCCTCGGCCACTTCCAGAGCATCTGGAGTGTCCTCGGGCAGCAGTTCCGGGCGGCGGCCTGAAGATGACTGCGGCGGAACTCGACCTCGCGCGCAGCCATGAGGAGTACCTCCAGGAAACGCGCCGCGCCGCCTCGCGCCGCCGCATCCGCGTTTCCATCTGGCAGCTCGCGATACTCGCGGTGTTGCTTGGCGGCTGGGAGCTTCTGACGCGGATTCCCTGGTTCGTCGCGAACACCGCCTTCGACCCGTTCTTCATCAGCCAGCCGTCGCGGGTGGTGGTGCGGCTCTGGGAATGGGTCCAGCCCGGGCCGCAGTCGGTCTGGCCGCATCTGTTGCTGACGCTCGAGGCAACGATGCTGGGGTTGATCGTCGGGGTGGGCAGCGGCTTCGTCGTCGGCATGGCGCTCAGCCGCAACCAGATGCTGGCCGACGTCCTCAATCCGTTCATCGTGGCCTTCAACTCGATGCCGCGCATCGCGTTCGTGCCGCTGATCACCATGTTCTTCGGGCTCGGCATCGCATCGAAGGTGGTCACCTCCTGGTTCGTCGTCTTCTTCCTGGTGTTCTTCAATACCTACAAGGGCGGGCGCAGCGTGGAGCGGGAGCTGGTCGACTTCTGTCGTACGCTCGGCGGCTCGCCGCGCCAGGTGCTGTGGCGGGTGCGGATACCGACGGCCGCAGCCTGGACGTTCGCATCACTGCCCAATGCCATCAGCTTCGCGCTCATCGGCGTGGTGCTCGCGGAGTTCGTGGGTTCGACCACCGGCATGGGCTACCTGATGATCACCGCGCTCGCCACCCTGAATGCGACCGACATGTTCGCAGCGGTCACCTTGCTGTCGGCAGTCGGCATCGGGATGGTGTACCTGGTGACCGCCCTGGAGCGCAGGCTGCTGCACTGGTCCCCGGAATTCCGCGACGGATAGGCTGGTCCGGTCTCCAATCACTCGCGCCGCCGCCGGCGCAGGGGTCGTACTATCGGTCCATGTCGACCCATGCACCCGCCGTTGCCGCCCGGCAGCCTTCCTCGGGCTTCGATGCCTCGCCGGCCGCAGTCGGTATCCTCATGCTCGAGTCGCGCTTCGAGCGCATCGCCGGGGACATCGGCCATCCTGCCAGCTGGCCGTTCCCGGTGCTCTACGGCGTCGTCCGGGGCGCGAGCCCGGCCATGGTGGTGCTGGAGGGTGCGCGGGGGCTGCTGCCGGATTTCGTATCCGCCGGCCGCCAACTGGTTGCGAAGGGCGCGGCGGCAATCGCCACGAGCTGCGGCTTCCTGTCGATCTTCCAGCGCGAGATGGCGGATGCGCTGGCGGTTCCGGTGGCGACGTCGGCGCTGATGCAGGTGCCATGGGTGCAGGCGATGCTGCCTCCCGGCCGCAGAGTCGGAGTGATCACCGCCTGCGCAGCCTCGCTGACGGCGGCGCATCTTGCCGCGGCCGGCGCGCCGGCCGATACGCCGATGGCGGGGCTCGAGCATGGCGATGAGCTCTACCGCGTCCTGGTCGCCGGCGAGAAGGACGACCTCGATCCGCAGGCTGCACAGCGGGACGTGCTGGCCGCCGCCGGGGACCTGCTGGCTCGGCATCCGGCGGTGGCGGCAATCGTCCTGGAATGCACCAACCTGCCACCGTATGCAGCGGTGCTCCAGGCTACTTTCGGCCTGCCCGTCTACGACGTCCACTCGATGATCACCTGGCTTCAGGCCGGGCTTCGTCCACCAACATTCGCCGGGCGGCTGCCGCCCGTCCAGCAATTCGAGCCCGGTCCTGGAGGCCGTCGATGACCAGCATCCCGACGCTGCGCCCGCTGCCTGGCAGGGCAGACCTGACCATCTGCTTCGCTCATCCTGCCTATCGGCTGGCAGAGCGTTTCGCGGCGCGCGAGACCCGCATCGACCACTTCGAGGTGCGCAGCCTGGACGACCTGCAGTCGCGGCTCGGCGAGGCGCAGGTGCTGGTGGTGTCGGGCCTCTGGCGCAACACATTGATCGCGGCCGCCCCGCAGCTCGCTTTCATCCAGTCGATCAGCGCCGGCATCGACCAGTACGACCGACCGATGTTGAAGGAGGCCGGCATCCGCCTGGCGAGCGCCCAGGGTGCCAACGAGCGCGCGGTGGCCGAGCATGCGATGGCCCTGATGCTCGCGCTGGCGAGAAAACTGCCGATGGCACGGGACAACCAGGCGGCGCGCAGGTGGCGGGGACTGATATCCGATTTCGCCCGGCGCGAGGACGAGCTCGGCGGCAAGACGCTGGTGATCGTGGGCATGGGCCGGATCGGCTCCCGGCTCGCCAAGCTGGCGCGCGCATTCGACATGCGGGTCATCGGGGTCAAGCGCGATGCGAGTCGCGGCGGAGAGGCGGCCGACCTGGTCGTGGCGACCGACCGGCTGCACGAGGTGCTGCCCCAGGCGGACTACGTCGCGCTCACCTGTCCGCTGACCGACGAGACCCGCAATCTTTTCGACGGCCGCGCCTTCGCAGCCTTGCGTCCCGCCGCCTGCCTGGTGAACGTCGCGCGCGGCGCGGTGGTGGACGAGGCGGCGCTGGTGAAGGCGCTGGAGCAGGGCAGGCTCGCTGCTGCCGCCGTCGACTGCGTCCTGGAGGAACCGCTCGCGCCATCGTCGCCGCTGTGGACGGTCGAGAACCTGCTGATCACGCCGCACAGTGCCGGCGAGACCCGGCGCTACGAGGACAACGTGATCGACCTGCTGCTGGATAACCTGGAGCGCCGATGGTCCGGCGATCCGACCTTGAAGAATGCCATCGTCTGAGGAGAACGAGCATGCCCATCTACCAGTACGGCGAGCACAAGCCGTCCATCGACCCGTCCGCCTTCGTTGCGGCCGAGGCTACCGTGATCGGCGACGTAGTGCTGGCCGAGGATTCCAGCGTCTGGCATGGCGTCGTCATCCGCGGCGACAGCGCTCGCATCTCCGTGGGCAAGGGCAGCAACGTGCAGGACGGCGCGGTCCTGCATGCCGACGAAGGCGTGCCGCTCACGATCGGCGACAACGTCACCGTCGGTCACCAGGCGATGCTGCATGGCTGCACCATCGGCGACGGCACGTTGGTCGGCATCCAGGCGGTGGTGCTGAACAACGCGGTGATCGGCCGCAACTGCCTGATCGGCGCGGGCGCGGTGGTGACCGAAGGCAAGCAGTTCCCGGACAACTCGCTGATCGTCGGCGCGCCGGCGAGAGTGGTTCGCGAGATGAGCCCGGAGCAGGTGCTCAAGGTCGGGGAGAATGCGAAGCACTATGCGGCGCACCAGAAGGAGTACCGAAAGGCGCTGCGCCGCCTGGATTGAAACCGATCCAGCGCGTCGTCAGCACCAGCCCGGCCGATCCGCCTCGACCCTCAGTAGTTCTTCCAAAGGCCTGGTGACGCCAGTTCCACCAGGTTCTCCTCGGGATCGCGGAAGTAGATGCTGCAACCGCCGCGCGGCCAGTTCACCTCGCTTTCGATGGCGATGCCATGGACGGCGAGATGGCGGCGCCAGGGGTCGAGGGCATCGGCCGCGATCGAGAAGGCGAAGTGCAGGCGGCCCGAGCCATCGTGCGAGGGGATGACGCCGCCCGGCGTCGGTGCCGCCGCGGCGGTGGTTCCCCTGCGGAACAGCAACAACACGCTGCCTTGCCCGACGCCATAGGCAGTCAGCCGATCGTCGTGCATCATCGGTTCGAGGCCGAGCACCTCCTCGTAGAACCGGCAAACGGTGGCCGGATCTCGCACATAGAGGCTTGTTTCGAGCACGCGGCCAAGGGGCGGATGGGAAGCCATGTCTGAACCTCCGCTGGAAGCCGTATTAGTACGGCGGCAAATTCGGTGCCTCGCATTGCGGCAATTGCTTGCTGCACGGGTGAGGTCGAGGGCGATCCGCGTCAGCGGAACCGGCGGCTTAAGAATCGCGAGCCCGCCAGGCCGAACCGCCAGGGTTGGTCCGTCGCCTTGGTGATGCCGATCCGGGGCCCGACCAGGATGGCGGCAGGCTCGGCAGCCGGCAGCAGTGCGAAGGGCGGACGATCCGCCGGTAGTCCATCATGCTGCGGCCCGAGGCCGAGTGCCTGGCCCACCCGCCCGGGACCGGCGCATAGCAGACGCGTGTCGGCGCCGGCCGCGCCGGCCTGCCCGCGGCGGCTTCGCATCGTCTCGATGCCGTAGAGGGGTTCGATCGCCCGGATCAGGACACCGGCGCCATGGCCCCGCTCGCGGCAGACCAGGTTGAGGCACCAGTGGATGCCGTAGGACCGGTAGACGTAGATGCGGCCCGGTGGGCCGAACATCGACGCATTGCGCGCCGTGGGGCCGGTGAAGCTGTGCGAGGCCGGATCCTCGCGATCGTATGCCTCGGTTTCGACGACGCGGCCGCCGACCCCGTCGACGAGCAGCATGGCGCCGATCAGCTGGCGCGCGACCCGCTCGGATGGCGCGAGGAAGTCGATCGTCCCGATCCTGCTCAAGCTTTCGGTGCCGCCGCCCGCCGCGCCGCGAAGTCCACGAAGAACGCCATGCTCCCGGGGTTCGCCATCGCTTCCGGATTGGCCACCGAGGCGACATCCGCGCCGAGCAGCAGCTTGCGGATCGGCAGCTCCATCTTCTTGCCGGTGAGCGTACGCGGCACGTCGGCGATCTCGACGACCTCGTCCGGCACGTGCCGCGCGGACGCCTTCTGCCGGATCTGCGTCTTGATCGTTGCGACCAGCTCGTCGTCGAGCGCGACGCCAGGCTGCAGCACCACGAAGAGCGGCATCCACGAGGGTCGCCCGAGGTACTCGAGGTCGACCACCAGGCTGTCCTTCACCTGCGGCAGCTCCTCGACGACGCGGTAGATCTCGGCGGTGCCCATGCGGATGCCGAAGCGATTGATGGTGTTGTCGGAGCGGCCATAGATGACGCTGGTGCCGCGCGGCGTGAAGCGGATCCAGTCGCCCTGGCGCCAGCAGCCGGGGTACATCGAGAAGTAGCTATCTTGCATCCGGCTGCCGTCGTCGTCGCCCCAGAAGCGAAGCGGCATCGATGGCATCGGCCGGGTGATGACCAGCTCGCCGACTTCGTCGACGACCGGCCGGCCTGCCTCGTCGAACGCATAGGCGGCGACACCGAGCTCGCGGCACTGGATCTCGCCGGCGTTGACCGGCAGGATCGGCGAGCAGGCGACGAAGCCGGAGGCGATGTCGGTGCCGCCGCTGATCGACGACAGCCAGACGTCGCGCTTCACCTTGCCGTAGACCCATTCGTAGGTCTCGAGCGGCAGCGGCGAGCCGGTCGAATTGATCGAGCGCAGCGACTCGAGTGCAACCACATCCACCGGGTCGACGCCGCTCTTCATGCAGTTCATCAGGTAGGCTGCGCCGCAGCCGAAATGCGTGACCGCCTGCTCGTCCATGAAGCGCCACGGGGCGCGCGGCTCGGGCCAGGCCGGGTTGCCGTCGTAGAGCACGACTGTCGCGCCGCAGAGCAGGCCGCCGACCATCAGGTTCCACACGATCCAGCCGGTGCCACCGAGGAACAGCATGCGGTCGCCGACCCGCAGGTCGTGCTGCAGCTGCTGGGTCTTGAGGTGGGTGACGACGATGCCGCCGTGCGAATGCACCATCGCCTTCGGCAGGCCGGTGGTGCCGGAGGAATAGACGATCCATAGCGGATGGTCGAAGGGCAGGCGCACGAAGGAAAGCGGTGCGGGCTGCGCGACCGCTTCGCGCCAAGCGACCGCGTCGCGCCATTGAGCCGGGGGCGCCGACCCATTGTCGCCGGGCAGACCGCTTGCGTCGCCGCGCACCACGCAGCGCACTGAAGGCAGTTGCGCGAGCAGTTCTTCGACGGCGGCGCGACGATCGAATGACTTGCCGTTGTAGCTGTAGCCGTCAACGGCGAACAGGACCACCGGTTCGATCTGGCGGAAGCGGTCGAGCACCACGCTCGGTCCCATGTCGGGCGAGCAACTCGACCAGACCGCGCCGATGCTGGCACAGGCGAGAAAGGCGGTCACCGTCTGCGGCGTGTTGGGCATGTAGGACACGACCCGGTCGCCGGGCCGCACACCGGATCGCTGGAGGAAGGCTGCGAGGGCGCCCGCATCCGCCTGCAGCTGGTCCCAGCCTACGGTCACGGTTTCGCGCCCTTCGACCCGGGAAACCAGTGCCGGCCGGGCGGGACTCGCGTGCCGGAAGGCATGCTCCGCATAGTTCAGTCGCACGCCCGGAAACCAGCGGGCACCGGGCATCCGGTCCGACGCGAGCACGATCGACGGGTCGCCATCGGCCTGGATGTCGAAGAACTGCCAGACGGCCGACCAGAAGGCGGGCAGGTCGTCGACCGACCATTGCCACAGCGCGTGGTAGTCGTCGAAGGCAAGGCCGCGCTGCTCTCGCAGCCATTGCATGAACTGCCAGAGCCGAGTGCTCTTCCTGAACGCTTCCGAGGGCTCCCACAGCACCTCGCCGTCCACGACCGCCATCGCAGCAGGCCTCAGAGGCCGTGACCGTGCTTGCGGGCTGCGCCGGGCGTGGCAGCCCGCACGTTGACCTGGACCTCGACCTTCCCGCCACGTTCGAACTCGAGCGTCATCGGGAACGATTCACCCTGGACCAGCGGCTTGGCCAGCTCCATCAGCATCAGGTGCAGGCCGCCGCCGGGCTGCATCTCGGTCGTGGTCCCGGCCGGCACAGGTATCGCGTCGAGTTCACGCATGCGCATCACGCCGTCGGCGCCGATTTCTCCCGTGTGCAGTTCCACGCGGGACGCAGCCGGCGACGCGGCCTTGACCAGCCGGTCCTCCTGCTTGCCCTGGTTGGTCGCCGACAGGTAGGCCGCGCCGATCCTCGACCCCGGCGGCGTCGGCGTCGCGAAGGCCTGCCTGATGCGGATGTCGCCGGCCAGCGAATCCTGAGCGCAGGCAGTACCGGCGGCAAGGCCGATCGCGAGGGCGGCAAGGCCATGCTTCAAGACGGCGCGCGAGCAAAGGAAGGAAGGGAAGGAGTGATCGGATCTCATGACGTTCCTGGAGGGGCCGGCGGCGGCGCCGGCCGAAAGTAGAA
Organism: uncultured Pseudomonadota bacterium; assembly: GCA_963844195.1. GTDB lineage: Bacteria > Pseudomonadota > Gammaproteobacteria > Burkholderiales > Burkholderiaceae_E > Lautropia. The sequence goes on from CAWJNC010000003.1 coordinate 428,912, forward strand.
TCGGTGGCCTTGCGACTGCCCGGCCTGGCGCGGCGCTGTTCCTCGCCGACTGTTCCTTGTCCACGGTTCCTTGTCGACTGGTCCTTCGCCTGTCCACTGGAATTGTCCCTGTCGCCATGGCGGACAAGGACCCGCAAATCGGCGCGCCCCGGTTCGCATAATTTACACGGATTGCCGCAAGCGTCCCGGCAGTCTATCCTCGGACGGCTCTTTGCGCCGTCGCTGCCAGTCGACTGCGCCGGGGCAGGAAGTCGTCTTGATAAGGAAGCTGAATGCTGTCACAGCAGGAGTGGGAAGCCAGAGATGCGCTTGGCGTCGCGGAACTCGTCAAATCCGGCGAGATCAACGCCAGGGAGGCCGTCGAAACAGCCATCGCCCGCATCGAGCAGTTGAATCCAGTCATCAACGCAGTCGTTTACCAGGCGTTCGACAACGCACTCGAACTCGCCAGCCGCCAGAAACCGACCGGGCCGTTCGCCGGTGTCCCGTACCTGCTGAAGGATCTCAACGCCCCGGCCCAGGGCCTGCCGCTGACCAACGGCAGCCGGCTGCTCGCGGCCGCGCCGGCCACCTTCGATTCCACCGTGGTGGCACGCCTGCGGGCGGCCGGCTTCATCATCGTCGGGCGCACCAACTCGCCTGAATTCGGGCTCAACATCACCACGGAGCCGGTGGCCTATGGTCCGACCCGTAACCCCTGGCAACTCGATCGGATCGCCGGCGGCTCCAGCGGCGGCTCGGCGGCGGCGATCGCGAGCGGGATGGTTCCCGCGGCCCACGCGACCGACAGCGGCGGCTCGATCCGCATACCGGCCGCCTGCAATGGACTGGTCGGGCTCAAGCCGAGCCGCGGACTCAATCCGACGGGGCCGCATCGTGCCCAGGCGAACGAAGGCATCAGCCATGAGAACGTGATCAGCCGCAGCGTTCGCGACACCGCGGCGATCCTCGACGTCACGTCCGGGCCCGATGCCGGTGCCCCGTACTTCTTCCGCAAGCCGCCGATCGGCTTTCTCAAGGCCATCCAGCAGCGCGGCAAGCCGATGCGAATCGCGCTGATGACCAGGACGTTCGCCGGCGAGCCGGTCTGTGCCGATGCGCGGGAGGCGGTCGAGCGTGCCGGCAGCCTGCTTACCGAGATGGGCCATCATGTGGAGGAGGCGGCGCCGCATTTCGACTTCGAGCTGCTGCAGAAGACGATCTTCAGCATCCTGTTCGCCAACCTCGCCGCTTCGGTAGGCGAATACGAGCAGCAGCGCGGCTCGCCGGCGAGCGAGGACGAACTCGAGCCGGTCTCGCGGGCCGCCATCGAGCGGGGGCGCGCCATGACCCTGCCCGAGTACCTCGCGGCCATCGCGCAATTGAACCGGCAGGTGCGGCGTATCGGGGCCTTCTTCGAATCCCAGGACGTCCTGGTCACGCCCGTGCTTGCCACCGACCTTCCGCCGATCGGCTGCCTGCCAACGAACGGAAGCGACATCGACGCGCACATCGAGAGGCTGCTGGGGATCGCGCCGTTCGCGGTGCCGTTCAACGGCACCGGCCAGCCGGCTATCAGCCTGCCGCTGCACTGGACTGCGGGCGGACTGCCGGTGGGCGTCCAGTTCGTCGGCAAGCTCGGGCAGGATGCAGCCCTGCTGCACCTGGCTGCGAGGCTGGAAGAGGCGCGCGACTGGTTCCAGCGCCGCCCGACCCTGCGGCAGGCCCCAGCCCCGTAGCAGCGGGGGGCCGTTGCGGGCCGCCTCGCGGTCCAGGCAGGACCCTGGTCTGGCGGCTATCGCAACGCCATCCGGCCATCCGGTCGATCGTCGGCGCCGCCCGTCCGTGGGCGCTCAACAGGCGAGCACAGGCGGCCCAACAATCCGTGCAATCAAGTTGCCCGGAGGACCGCATGCCGAAGAACACCGCAACCCAATGGATCCTGTCGCTGCTCGCGACCGCGATCCTGCTGACCGGCTGTGGTGGCGGTTCCGACGGGACCGAGGGCCTCGCGGCCGACATCTCGCAAGGCAACGCCGAACAGATCCGCAAGGACTACGCGGCGCTCGATGCCAAAAGCTCCGGATCCGAGGTCGCCCCGGCGGCGGTTGCTCAGCCCGCCCTGCATCCTTTCGCCGAGGCCGCGCTGGCGGCGGTCAACCTGGCCCGCTCGCAGGCACGCACCTGCGGCGCCAGCCACCATCCTGCCGTCGGGCCGCTCGAGTGGGATGCCCGCGCAGCGTATGCCGCGCTCCTCGAGTCGGAATGGATGCTCGAAAACAATACCTTCGGCCATACCTGGCCGGGCGGCGAACTGGTCTGGGACCGGCTGACGATGTCGGGCTATGACTGGAGCAAGGCCGACGAGAACATCGCGGCCGGCTACCGCAGCCTCGACAAGGCGATGCAGGCGTGGATCGACAGCCCGCCGCATTGCGTGGCCCTGATGCGCCCGGACGTCACCGAAGTCGGGATCGCGCTGGTCCCGGGCCGCGAAGGCAGCACCTACCTGTCGTACTGGACGATGGTGCTGGCCTCGCCTCGCTGACCCGCTCCTCTCAGTAGAACGCCTTCGCCGCGGCGACGAAACGATCCACTCCTTCGGTCACCGCAGCAGGATCGATGGCGCCGAACGACAGGCGCTGGTGGTTGCCGGTGCGCGGGTCGAGCCCGAACGCGAAGCCCGGAATCGTCGCGACTTTGAAGCGCTCGATCATCGCGCGGTTGAATGCCAGCGGATCCGGAACCGGCGGCAGCCGCAGCAGCACGTAGAACGCTCCCTGCGTCGGCGTGAAGTCGACGAGCGAGCCGAGCCTGCGCAAGCGCTCGTGCACCAGCTGGCGCACCTGCGCGAGCGACTCGATGTGCGGGGCGACCGCCGGCCGTCCCGCCTTGGTGGCCGCAAGCGCCACCAGTTGCGAGACCACAGGCGCGCAGATCAGGTTCGTGTCCTGCACCTTGTTCATTGCCTCGAAGAGGTGCGCCGGATAGAGCATGTAGCCCACCCGCCAACTCGCCATGCCGTAGCCCTTGGAGAACGAGTAGAACGACAGCGTGTGCCGGGAAGACCCCGGCAGCGAGGCGCAGGAGAAATGACGTGCGCCGTCGTAGCAGAAATACTCGTAGGCCTCGTCGCTGAAGTGATAGATGCCGCGCGCCTTGCACAGCGCGTTTACGGCCGCAAGGGCTCCTTCCGGATAGACGGCACTGGTCGGGTTGTTCGGCGACACGGTGACGATGGCGCGGGTGCGCGGCGTGATCGCCGCTTCCAGGGCCGCCAGGTCCAGCTGGTAGTTCCTGTCCGTCGGCACCAGCACCGGCTTGCAGCCGGCCATGGTCAGCGCCATTTCCTGGTTGAAGTAGTAGGGCGACGGCAGGATGAATTCGTCGCCGGGGTCCGACACCGCCAGCACCGCCTGCAGGAAGGCCATGTTGCTTCCGGCGCTGATCATCAGCTCGGTGTCGTCCTGGTCGACGATGCCGTTCTCCGTGCGCAGCTTCTGCCGCAGGGCGGCAACCAGGTCGGGCATGCCGCTCACCGCCTGGTATTTCTGCAGCGCCGCCTGCTCGCGCAGGGGCTGCAGGGCAGCTGCCACGTCGACCGGCGGCCCGTAGTTGACGACGCCCTGTCCAAGCGAAATAGTGCCCGGATTGTCACGGACGAGGCCGGCGATCACCGGGATGATCGGCATGTCGACCGCGGCCATCCGCGCGGCTGCGGGCCTTGCCTGCTGCACCGGCCGCGCCGCCTGCTTCACGTCCACTCCCATGCTCCGACCGCCTCTTACGGGCGCTTCTCTTCGCCGCCGATGAGCAGGGAGCTGATGGCCCAGCTGATGATGCTGTAGACCAGCGCCGCCAGTACCGCCCACCAGAAACCGCGGACTTCGAAGCCCTCGATGAAGCTCGACGCGATCCAGAACATCAGGCCGTTCAGGACGAGGATGAAGAAGCCGAGCGTGAGGATGGTCACCGGCAGGGTCAAGACGAAGAGGATCGGCCGGATGAAGGTATTGAGCAGTGCGATGACCAGCGCCACCACCAGCGCGGTCGCGAAGCTCTTCACCTGCACCGCCGGCACGATGTACGGCAGCAGGAACAGTGCGACCGCATTGATGGCCCACCCGAGCAGCAGTCTCATTTAGGCTCTTCCTTCCATGGTTCGACTCGAGGCAGCGCGGCTTCGTGCGCAGCCGGATCCCGCATCGGCGGGCTTCCCGGATGATAGCCGGAGCGCACGTCCGCTTTTGCGGTGGCGAGGCGCCTGGGCAGCCTCGGCGGCTCGGCGTGACGGTTGTCTGCCGGCCTTCCTTCCGACGCCGCAAGCAGCTGCGCGGCCAGCGCGAGGATCGGCTCCCGCAGCAGCCGGTGCCGAAGGCGGTGGATCCCGAGACGGGACTGCCAGCACGACAGCGCGGCAATCGCGTCGTCCACCGGCGTCATCGGCGCCGCGAACGCGTCGGCCTCCCGGCAGGTCTCCAGGGCGCGGCGCAGGTCCCCGATTGCGACCCGCACCCTACGCCATTGCTCGTCGCTGCCCGCGCGCCGGGTGCGCCGACGCAGGCGCCGGGTCAGCGCCGCCAGCCGCTCGCGGGCGAATCCGCCGAAGCTCGCCACCTGCCACCGCCCCGGCGGCAGCGATTCGATGGCTGCGAGCGCCTGGATGACGAAGCTCGCGAACTCGCTCGAAGCGAGCACCTCCCGAAGGCGCGCCCGTTCGCGCTCGCCCCGGACTGCGAGCGACCGGCCGAGGAGGCGGAGCGACGGGTCGGCCGGGAGGGCGGTGCCGAGGCTGGCGAGCATGCCGGTCTCGAGGACGTCGGCATCCACCACCTGGCAAGCCATCCGCGCCATCGAGCGAGCCTGGCGGTCGAGCTGCTGCCAGGTCGCGGACACGTCGTCACCGGCCGGCGAGCCGTCGGGCTCCTCCCTGCGCCGGCGCAAGTCGAGGAAGCGGATCGCCGCGCGGAAGCGGCGCAGGGCGATGAGCAGCTGCCGGATGGCACCGGCTTCATTGCCGGCGGCAATGGGCTCGATGTTGCCGAGGATGTGCTCGAGGTGGCTGCCGAGGATTTGCCGGGCCGCCGCCGCCACCGGCAGGTCCGGGCCAGGCGACTTCGGCGGCAGATCGAGGGGCTGCGGGCTGTCCGAGGCAAGGCGGGCGAGCTGCAGCCCGCGCCTGCCCTTGGACGGCAGCACCAGTTGAGCCTGGTGCAGCCGCGCCCATTGCATCGCATAGTGGTAGAAGGCCGCCGCCGCTCCTTCCTTGCGTTCCAGCTCCACCTCGGCGATGCGCTCGCTGCGCGCGCCGGCACGGATCTCGCCGCGGTCGCAGGCAAGCTCGAGCGTCACGCCCGGCTGCGGGCGCACCAGCCTCACCTGGCGCTCGAAATCGGTCTCGAAGACCGCTGTCAGGAGTTCGAAGCAGTCCCGGGTAAGGGCGCCCGCGGGGTGGTCCGGCGGCGGCAGAGCATCGAAATCCGGATGCTCGGCAAAAATTGGCCGCTCCCACTCGTAGCGTTCGAAGGCGCTGCCGCCCGCTGCCTTGATCGTCTGCACGAAACCGTCGGGCGTCCGGCGCACGCGCAGGCTTACCGATGCCTTCATCAGGTCGCCGGCAGCCGTGTCGAAGTAGCGAGACCAGAGGCGGGCGGACGGCCTGGCGAGGCCGAGGGTCGCGCGCTGCTCGAACTCCGCGGCCATGCTCGGCGTCAGCGCGAACTTCAGCTCATGCTCGATCATCTTCCCGGCCTTTGCCGCTGTCGGTGCCTGCGCTGCCGCCGGAGCCGCTGCCAGCGGCGGCGCCGCGGCCGCTGGGGGTGCCCGAGCCGCCGCCATCGTCGCGCCATGGCCGGCTGAGCGTCTGGCCGATGTCGAACAGGTCCAGGACCCGGCCGACGGTGTGGTCGACCATTTCCGCAATGCTTGCCGGCCGCTGGTAGAGCGCGGGCACCGGGGGAAAGACGATGCCGCCCATTTCGGTGACGGCAGTCATGTTGCGCAGGTGGGCGAGGTTGAGCGGGGTTTCCCGGGCGAGCAGGACCAGCCGGCGGCGTTCCTTGAGCACGACGTCGGCGGCGCGGGTGATCAGGTTGTCGGACAGGCCCTGCGCGATGGCGGCAAGGGTGCGCATTGAACAGGGCGCCACCACCATGCCGTCGGTGGCGAAGGAGCCCGAAGCCACACAGGCGCCGACGTCGCGCACCGGATGGACACGGCTGGCAAGCGCCTCCACCGCTCGCCGGTCCATGTCGAGTTCGGCGTCGATCGTCAGCCAACCGGCAGGCGAAACCATCAGGTGGGTCTGCACATCGGTTTCGGACTTGAGGTATTCGAGCAGGCGGACGCCGAACGCAGCGCCGCTTGCGCCCGTGATCGCGACAATCAGGCGACGGGTCATCAGCATCAGCCAGGAAGCGGCCCGACGGCGCGGGCCAGGAATGTTAGTGTGCAGGCTAGCCGAAAGCGGCGCAAATGCAACAATTCCGCCCTGGCGGCTGTATTTCCGTCGGCCGATCAGTCGAATGGGTGGGTCGGGGACGAGGAAGCGGGGCATCGACGAGGAAGGGATCGAAATGGACAGATGGGTGAGGGCCGCGGCGCTGGCGGACCTTCCGCCGGACGACGCGCTGGGCGTTCTGGTCGGCGGACGCGAACTCGCGCTCTACCAGGTTGCCGGTGAGGTGTTTGCAACAGATAATCGCTGTACCCACGGCAACGCATTGCTGTCCGAAGGCTTCCTGATGGACAACTGCATCGAATGTCCGCTCCACCAGGGGCAGTTCGACGTCCGGACCGGCGAGCCCCTGTGCGCGCCGGTGACGGTTGCGATCCGGACTTACCCGGTGAAGGTGGAAGGGGCCGAGATCCTGGTGGACCTCGGCAGCTGAGTGCCCCGGCAGATCGGCCCCCAATACAGATTCAGGTGGTACGCAGATGGCATACAAGGTTTTCGTGGACGGCCAAGAGGGAACGACCGGGCTGCAGATCAACGAGTACCTCAGCCGCCGGTCGGACGTCGAGCTGCTGCGCATCGACGCGGACAGGCGCAAGGACGCGGCAGAGCGTGCGCGGCTGCTCAACGCGGCCGACGTTGCGTTCCTGTGCCTGCCGGATGCGGCGGCACGCGAGGCCGTCACGCTGGTCACCAACCCGATGACCTGCATCATCGACGCGAGCACTGCGCACCGGACGCTGCCCGGATGGGTGTACGGACTGCCGGAACTCGTGCCGGGCCAGCGGGAACTGATCCGGGCCGGCAAGCGTATCGCCAATCCGGGCTGTCACGCTTCCTCCTTCGTGCTGCTGGTGCGTCCGCTGGTGGATGCCGGCGTGTTGCCTGCGGACTGCCCGATCAGCTGCTTCTCGCTGACCGGCTATTCCGGCGGCGGCAAGAAGATGATCGAGCAGTATCGCGCCGGCGGGGATGCCCGGCTCGAGGCGCCGCGGCAGTACGGGCTCGGCCTCGCGCACAAGCACCTGCCGGAAATGAAGTCCCACGGAGGCTTGAGCCGGCTGCCGATCTTCGCGCCGGTGGTGGGCAACTTCTACAAGGGACTGGCGGTATCCATCGGCCTGCGTGTCGATCAGCTCCGCGCGGGCGCAACCGCAGAGCGCGTCCACCAGGCGCTCGCCGAGCACTACGCCGGCGAGCGGTTCGTCCGGGTCATGCCGCTCAACGACCCGCAGGCGCTGGACGCGGCGTATTTCGACGTGCAGGCCTGCAACGATACGAATCGCGTCGATATCTTCGTCTTCACGCGCGACGACCAGGTCATGCTGATCTCGCGGATGGACAATCTCGGCAAGGGAGCGAGTGGAGCGGCGGTCCAGTCGATGAACCTGCATCTTGGCGTCGACGAGGCCACGGGTCTCGTCTGACGGTCGCAACCACGACGAGGACGGCCATGGCGGTGGAGACGGTTTCGAGCTTCAAGAGCCGTGGCGGTTTCAAGCGCCTGGCAGCAGCCACCTCCTACTCGCTGCAGGGGCTCGCGGCCGCCTGGCGGCACGAGGCATCCTTCCGGTTCGAAGTCCTGCTTGGGCTGCTGCTCGTCCCGATGGCGCTGTGGCTCGCACCGTCGGCGCTCCAGGCACTGGTGCTGATCGGCACGATCCTGTTCGTGTGGCTGGTGGAGCTGCTGAATTCGGCCATCGAGACGCTTGCCGATGCGGTAACGATCGAACGCAACCCGTTGATCGGCCGTGCCAAGGATATCGGCAGCGCGGCGGTACTGGTCAGCCTGCTGCTGGCGGCAGGCGGGTGGCTGGCGATCCTGTGGCCGGTGTTCACCGGCCACGGCTGAAGCAGCGCGAAGCCGAGAACCGGCTCCCTCCGCTCAGGCCTTGGCCGATTCCGGGATGATGTTCTGCAGTTCGCCGGATTCGTACATCTCGGCCATGATGTCGGAGCCGCCGACGAACTCGCCGTTGATATAAAGCTGCGGAACCGTCGGCCAGTTGGAGAACTCCTTGACGCCCTGACGGACCTCGTCGTCCTCCAGCACGTTGATGGTCACCATGTGCTTGACACCGCTGCCCTTGAGCACCTGGATGGCGCGGCCCGAAAAGCCGCATTGGGGGAACTGCGCGGTTCCCTTCATGAACAGCACCACCGGATGTTCGGTGACCGTTTTCTGGATGAATTCCTTGGCGTCCATGATTTCTCTGCGTGGATTGTTGCGTGTTGCGTTTTGCGTGGTGTGCAATAGGTGATCAAAATACCGAAAGCAGCCTGGGAAGGCAAATGAGCGGCCCGCATGAGCCGCTTCGCGACCGGACGGAGCCGAGCGAACGTTCCGCCTCAGCGCATGCGTCCGCGGGTGACCCGCTCCCGGTCCTCGAGGTCACGCGCGGTCTGCACGTCTGCGAGGCCCCGTGATTCCATCAGTTGGCGGCAAACGCCGCCTTGTTCAAGCCCGTGCTCGACCGCAAGCCAACCGCCGCTCGCCAGCCGGCCCGGCGCCCCCGCCACGATCCGACGGATGTCCTCGTCGCCCACCGCTCCTGCGGCCAGCGCCTGCCGGGGCTCGAAGCGCAGGTCGCCTTCGGTGAGGTGCGGGTCGGCGTCGGCGACGTAGGGCGGATTGGCGACGACCAGGTCGAAGCCGTCGTCCTGCGGCGCCAGCGCCTGCCACCAGTCCCCTTGGCGAAAGCGGATGCCGGCGGCACCGAGCGCAGCCGCGTTGGCTCGTGCCACCGCAAGCGCGTCTTCGCTGGCATCGGTGGCGATCACGCAGGCGTCCGGCCGCTCGAGCGCAAGAGTGACCGCCAGGACGCCGCTGCCGGTGCCGAGGTCCAGCAGGCGCGGCGCCGTGCGATCGCGCAGCAGTTCGAGCCCGGTTGCCACCAGCAGTTCCGTCTCCGGCCGCGGGATCAGGACCGCCGGACCGACGGCAAAGGTGCGGCTGTAGAACTCTCGCGAGCCGACCAGGTAGGCCATCGGCTCGCCGCCCGACCGGCGGGCGGCGAGCGCGAGGAAGCTGTTTTCCGTCCGGTCGTCGGCTTCATCCGGACCGTGGGCGACGACCCATTCCTGTGCCCGGCCGACCGCATGCGCGAGGAGCATCCGCGCCTCCAGCCGACTCAGGGACTGCTCCCGGCAGGCCCTGAGCAGCAGCGCGTCGAGGGTCATGCCGGCCGGCAGCAGGCGAGCGGTCGTGCAGCTCCCGCCCGGGCAGTCATGCCGACTCCTCGAGCGCAGCGACCTGTTCGGCGATCTGCGCCTGGATCAGCGCGTCCGTGAGCTCGTCCAGGTCGCCGTCCATCATCTGCTGCAGCTTGTACAGCGTGAGGTTGATGCGGTGGTCGGTCAACCTGCCCTGCGGGAAGTTGTAGGTCCGGATCCGCTCGGAGCGGTCGCCGGAGCCGATCAGCGACTTGCGGTGCGCCGCCTCCTTGGCATGCAGCTCGCGCTGCTGGGCGTCGCGCAGCCGTGTCAGCAGCACCTTCATCGCCTTGTCGCGGTTGCGGTGCTGCGAGCGGTCGTCCTGGCATTCGGCCACGATGCCGGAGGGCAGGTGGGTGATGCGCACCGCGGATTCGGTCTTGTTGACGTGCTGCCCGCCTGCGCCCGAGGCGCGGAACACGTCGATGCGCAGGTCGTCGGCGTTGATCTGCACGTCGCCGACTTCGTCGGCCTCGGCCATGACCGCGACGGTGCAGGCGGAGGTGTGGATGCGGCCTTGTGCCTCGGTCACCGGCACCCGCTGCACGCGGTGCCCGCCGGATTCGAACTTGAGCCGGCCGAACACCTTGTCGCCTTCGATCTGCACGATCACTTCCTTGTACCCGCCCAGCTCGGATTCGCTGGCCGACAGGATCTCGGTCTTCCAGCCGCGCCGCTCGGCGTAGCGCAGGTACATGCGCAGCAGGTCGCCGGCGAACAGGGCGCTTTCGTCGCCGCCGGTGCCGGCACGGATCTCCATGATGGCGTTGCGCGAGTCGTTGGCATCCCGCGGCAGCAGCAACTGTTCGATAGTGGCGTGTTCGGCCGAGAGCCGGCTGCTGGCAACCTCGATCTCTTCGGTTGCGAACTCGCGCATATCCGGATCGCCCAACATCTGCTCGGCGGCGCGCAGGTCTCGTCCGGCCTGCTGCCAGGCATCGAAGTGCCCGAGCACCTCGCTGATCTCGGTGTGTTCCTGGTTCAGCCGGCGCAGCAGCTTCAGGTCGCGGGCCGCATCCTCGCTCGACAGCGCGGCGTTGACCTCCTCAAGCCGCGCCTGCATCCGGGCGAGGCGGTTCTGCAGCGACTGCTTCACTTGCGCGCGGGCGGCAGCAGCTCGCTGAGCAGGCTCGCGAGCTTGGGGTCCTTGAGTCCCTGCCGGTTGAGGAGCGAGGTGGAGCCGTGCAGGAACTTGTTGGTCAGCGCCACCGACATCGCCTCGAGCACCTTCTGCGGATCCTCGCCGCGGGCCAGCATGCGCCGCGCCTTGTCGAGTTCGGCCTGGCGCAGCAGGTCCCCGCGGGCATGCAGGTCCTGGATCAGCGGTACGACCTGGCGCTGGCTGAGCCATTGCATGAAGGCGTGCACCTGCGTGTCGATGATCGCCTCGGCCTGGGCCACGGCTGCGCGGCGCCCCTGTTGGCCACTCTGGACTAGATCGCGAAGGTCGTCGACCGTGTAGAGGAAGACGTCATCGAGGCGGGACACCTCGAGTTCGATGTCGCGCGGCACCGCGAGGTCGATCATCAGCATCGGCTTGTGGCGCCGTTGCCGGATTGCGCGCTCGACCATGCCGAGGCCGATGAGGGGCAGGGTGCTGGCGGTGCAGGAGAGCACCACATCGAATTCCGCCAGCCGCTGGGGAAGTTCCGCCAGCGTCATGTCCTCGGCGCCGAACGCGCCGGGCCAGGGCCCGGGCGCGTTCCGTGGTGCGGTTGGCCACTACCATCTGCCGCGGATGCGGCGCCCAGTGCGCCGCGCACAACTCGATCATCTCGCCGGCACCGACGAGCAGCACCGAGATGTCCTTCAGCGACTCGAAGATACCTTGCGCGAGCTTGACCGAGGCCGCGGCCATCGAGACCGATTGGGCGCCGATGGCAGTCTGGGTCCGGACTTCCTTCGCCACCGAGAAGGAGCGCTGGAACAGGTGGTGCAGGTGGCTGCCGAGCGTCTGGCTGTGCTGCGCGATGCGCGCCGCCTGTTTCATCTGCCCGAGGATCTGCGGCTCGCCCAGGACCATGGAGTCGAGACCGCAGGCGACGCGAAACGCATGACGCACCGCCTGCTGGTCCGGCAGGGTGTAGAGGTGCTCGTCGAGGCCGTCGTTGCCGACGCCGTGATGCTCGCCGATCCACTGCGCCAGCGCCTCGCCGGCCTCGCCGGGGGCGTCCGTCTTGCAGTAGATCTCGGTGCGATTGCAGGTGGACAGGATGGCCGCTTCCGGCGCAAGTCCTTTCAGGCGCTGGCGCAGGTCCGCCAGGGCGCCGCCGACGGCGTCGACCGACGGGAACGCGACCTTCTCACGAAGCGTCAGCGGCGCTGTCGTATGGTTGAGTCCGAGGGTCAGCAGTGCCATCAGGAACGGGTCACCGGGTTGTGGCGCCAAGCGACCTACTTGTCTGTCCGCCGCCAGCGCCCCGCCGCGTATCTGGGGATCCAGACGGACGCGTTCAAGCGGTTGATATCCCAGGCATTATAGCCCGGGGGCCGAGGGACAGCTCCGACAGGAGGCTAGCGGGCCGCGGGCAGACGAGCCAACTGCGTGGCGGCAGCGGCCTTGCCGGCGACATCCAGGGTTTCGCTCAGCTTGAGGTGCTCCAGCCGGTAACCGTAGCTGTACACCGGCGCGAGCAGGTAGCCGGACTCCGGGCGCAGCGACAGCTTGGTGCGCACCCGCGAAACGTGCGTATCCAGGGTACGGGACGGGACCTCGGAGTTGCGTCCCCACACGGCTTCCCGGATGTGGCCCCGGGAGAGCGGCTTGCCGACGTTGCTCAGAAGGAGCATGGCGAGCTGGAACTCCTTCTGGGTCAGGTCCACCTCGGCACCGCGGTCCTTCACCTGCAGCGTCTTCAGGTTGAATTCGAAACGGTCGTACTCGAACGAGTCACCGTCGGCGCGGCCCGGCATGGCCCGTCGAACCATGGCCCTGAGCCGGGCACGAAGCTCGCCCGGCCGCACCGGCTTGACGAGGAAATCGTCATTGCCGCTGCCGAGCGCATTGATGACGTCCATCTCGGAGTCCCGCGACGTCAGGATCAGGGCGGGCACCGTCTGCTTGCGTTCGCGCAGGATGCGCACCAGGGCCGGCCCGCCCATGGGCGGCTGGCTCAGGTCGACTATGCAGGCGTCGAAGCTCTCGCGGGGCAGCGCATGCAGGAACGACTTTGCGTCCACGAATACGTGGCAAGTGTCCCCATCGGCCGTCAGCGCCTCCATCATCTCGGTGGCAACCGGCCGATCATCCTCGACGATCGCGATTCGCATGAAATTTATCGCTTTGTTTGTCTCAGTCTATTTAACAGTTCAAACCAAGACGGGACAAGGTGCGGTTTCCGCCAGCATGGTTAACAAACGGTAAATCGGTTGCGGAATCAGGGAAAACGCGAATGCGTTTTGCTGAAAATGCGAATCACTTGCAGCGGGTCAGCTGCCTGTTTTCGCGCCCAGGAACAGCCGGTAGGCGGGATTCATCGTTTCCTCCCAGTACCGGTAGCCGAGGGTGGCCAGGAATTGGTCGAATTCCGGCCGATCCGCCGGTGGAACCTGCATCCCCACCAGGATCCGACCGTGGTCGTCGCCATGGTTGCGGTAGTGGAAGAGGGAGATGTTCCAGTTCGGGCTCATGCTGGCCAGGAACTTCATCAACGCGCCCGGCCGCTCCGGAAACTCGAAACGATAGATTGCCTCGTCGCGCGCCAGCTCGGAGTGTCCGCCGACCAGGTGGCGGATGTGGGATTTGGCGAGCTCGTCCCCGGTCAGGTCGAGCGTCCGAAAGCCTGCGTGTTCGAAGTGCCGGGCCATGGTGCCGGCCTCCTGCAAGCTGGTGATCTGCATGCCCACGAAGACGTGGGCGTCCTTCCGGTCGGCGATCCTGTAGTTGAATTCCGTAACATTGCGCGGCCCGACCAGCTCGCAGAAGCGCCGGAAGCTGCCGCGTTCCTCGGGAATGGTGACTGCGAATACCGCCTCGCGATGTTCGCCCACCTCGGCCCGCTCCGACACAAATCGCAGCCGGTCGAAGTTCATGTTTGCGCCGCCAGCCACCGCGATCAGGGTCCGGTCCCTGATGTCGGACCGCTCCACCCAGGCCTTCATCCCGGCGATGGCGAGGGCGCCCGCCGGTTCGAGGATGGCCCGGCTGTCCTCGAAGTCGTCCTTGATCGCGGCGCAGATCTGGTCGGTGTCCACCAGCACGACCTCGTCGACGAAGAGCCGGCAGAGGCGGAAGGTCTCGTCGCCGACCCGCTTGACCGCCGTGCCGTCCGAGAACAGGCCCGACTTCGGGAAGCTCCACCGGTGTGCCGGCGGCCAGCGACCGGGCCATCGCGTCGGAATCGTGGGTCTGCACCCCGATGATCTTGATCTCGGGCCGCACCTGCTTCACATAGGCGGCGATGCCGGCGATCAGGCCGCCGCCGCCGATGGCGACGAAGATCGCCTCGATCGGGCCCTGGTGCTGGCGCAGGATCTCCATGCCGATGGTGCCCTGTCCCGCGATGACGTCGGGATCGTCGAAGGGATGCACGAAGGTCAGGCCTTCGCGTTCCTGCAGCACCAGGGCATGCCGGTAGGCGTCGCTGAACGATTCGCCATGGAGCACGACCACCGCGCCGCGCGACCGCACCGCGCTGATCTTGAGCTCGGGCGTGGTGGTGGGCATGACGATCACAGCCCGGCAGCCGAGGCGGCCGGCGGCAAGGGCGACGCCCTGGGCGTGATTGCCTGCCGATGCCGCGATCACGCCGCGCGCGAGTTCCGCCGGCGTGAGGTTGATCATCTTGTTGTATGCGCCGCGCAGCTTGAACGAGAACACCTGCTGGAGATCCTCGCGCTTGATCAGCAACTGGTTGCCGAGGCGCGCCGACAGGTTGCGCGCCGGCTCGAGCGGCGACTCCCGCGCGACGTCATAGACCCGGGCGTTGAGGATGCGTTTGAGGTAGTCGATGGCCATCGTTCAGGGGAGGTAGGGTCGGATTGTAACGAGGGGCCGGTGACCGCCCGCCCTATACTTGCCGCCGCAGGCAACGGTGCCGTGGAGCGCGGGCCGCGCGCCTCGCCCCGCGCCTTCCCCCTCAATTTCCCGGTGCTCCGCGCCCTTCGCATCAACGCACCTCATGTTCGAAGCCCTGCTGCAATCCCTCATCGGCTGGTTCAGCCTGCCGGCCAACGGCCTGTCGACGGTGTTCGTCGTCTCGTTCCTGTCGGCCACCCTGCTGCCGATCGGATCGGAGCCGGCAGTCTTCGGCTACGTCAAGCTCAATCCCGGGCACTACTGGACCGTGGTGTCGATCGCAACCGTCGGCAACACCTTGGGAGGCATGCTGGACTACTGGTTCGGCCGCGGTGCCAAGTACGCGGTCGCCAGGGACAAGCAGACGCGCTATCTCGCGTGGCTCGAGCGGCTGGGGCCCAAGGCCCTGTTCTTCTCCTTCCTGCCGATGGTGGGCGATCCGCTGTGCGCCCTCGCCGGCTGGCTGCGGATGCCGTTCTGGCTATCCTCCGCCTGGATGATGCTCGGCAAATTCGTGCGCTACTGTGTGATGACGGCGCTGCTGCTGTGGGTGCCCGACAGCTGGTGGATGCGTCTCTTCTCGCCGTTCACCGCTCACTGAGGGCGGGGCGCCGCAGCCGGGCAGGTCGGGCCGGGCCGTAGAATCGGGCCTTGCCACTGCCGGCGTATCCCAATGAATGCTCCGCTACCCGCGCTCCTCGCCCAGACCGAGGCGGACGAGCCCATCCGCCTGCGGGAGATCCCGTACAACTACACCTCGTTCTCCGACCGAGAGATCGTCGAGCGCGTGCTCGGCCGCTCGGCTTGGCAGCTGATCCAGGCGTTGCGCACCGAACGGCGCACCGGCCGCTCGGCCCGGATGCTCTACGAGGTGCTGGGCGACATCTGGGTCGTGCAACGCAACCCCTACCTCGAGGACGACCTGCTGGAAAACGGTCGCCGGCGCCGCGCGCTGATCGAGGCGCTCGAACACCGGCTGGGCGAAGTCGAGAAGCGCCGCCAGCCGGTGAACGGCGCGATGGACGAGCGGGTCGGCGAACTGCTCGATGCCGCGCGTGCCGCCGTCGCGCGCTTCGCGAGCTGGTTCGACGAGACGCAGCGCCTGCGCAAGCGGGTGACACGCCGTCTGTCGCGTCTCACGGCGCGCGACAACCTGCGCTTCGACGGCATGTCGCGGGTGGCCCACGTCACCGACGCGACCGATTGGCGAGTCGAATATCCGTTTGTCGTGCTGACACCCGACACCGAATCGGAAGTGTCGGCGCTCGTCGGCGCCTGCTTCGAACTCGGCCTCACCGTCATTCCGCGTGGCGGCGGCACCGGCTATACCGGCGGCGCGATCCCGCTCACCCCGATGTCCGCGATCATCAACACCGAGAAGCTCGAGAAGCTTTCGGCGGTCGAATACGGGCCCCTGCCGGGCGTCGCCGGCGAAATCGCGACCGTGCGCTCGCAGGCCGGCGTGGTGACGCGGCGGGTGACCGAGGCGGCTGAAAAGGCCGGCCTGGCCTTCGCCGTCGATCCGACCTCGCTCGACGCCTCCTGCATAGGCGGCAACGTCGCGATGAACGCCGGCGGCAAGAAGGCGGTGCTCTGGGGCACCGCACTCGACAACCTGGTCTGGTGGCGGATGGTGGATCCGCAGGGCAACTGGCTCGAGGTGAGCCGCATCGGCCACAACCTCGGCAAGATCCACGACGCGGCGCAGGCGACCTTCGAGCTTGCCTGGTACCGGCCGGATCAGCTGGCGCCGGACAACCATATGCGCGGCGAGCCGATCCGCAGGCAGACGCTGGTCATCGACGGCGGCCGGTTCCGGCGCGAAGGCCTCGGCAAGGACGTCACGGACAAGTTCCTCAGCGGCCTTCCAGGCGTGCAGAAGGAAGGGTGCGACGGGCTGATCACCTCCGCGCGCTGGTTGCTGCACCGGATGCCGCCGCATGCGCGCACCGTCTGCCTCGAGTTCTTCGGCATGCCCAAGGACGCCGTGCCGGCCATCGTCGAGATCAAGCACTACCTCGACAGCCGTCCCCAGGGCGCGATGCTTGCAGGTCTCGAGCATCTCGACGAGCGCTACCTGCGAGCGGTCGGCTACTCCACCAAGTCGCGACGCGGCGGCCTGCCGAAGATGGTGCTGATCGGCGACATCGTCGGCGACGACGAGGCCGGCGTTGCGCGCGCGGCTTCCGAAGTGATCCGCCTGGCCAACGGTCGTGCCGGCGAAGGCTTTGTCGCGGTGTCGCCCGAGGCGCGCAAGATCTTCTGGGCGGACCGCGCGCGCACGGCCGCGATCGCGAGGCACACCAACGCCTTCAAGATCAACGAGGACGTGGTGATACCCCTGCCGCGGATGGGCGAGTACACCGATGCGATCGAGCGGATCAACATCGAGCTTTCGACTCGCAACAAGCTGCGCCTGATCGAGGAACTGCTCGCCTGGCTGCGAACCGACGCTGCGAGGCTGCCGCTCGCCGGACAGGACGACGGCGACGAAAATGTCGGTGCGCCTCCCGCCCGCTCCACGGCAATCAGCCGCTTGCGCGACGACCGGATGCTGCAGGCCGTCGGACTGCTGAAGCAGGTACGGGCGCGCTGGACCTTCCTGCTGGACAACATCGGCGAGCCGCTGGCCGCGCTCGAAAGCGGGCTGGTGCAGGTGGGGCTTGCGCCCATCCTGCCGGCTGCGCACGAACTGCTGCAATCGCAACCCGAAGCCAGGCTGGTCCATCTGCTGCAGACCCGCACCATCCGGGTGTCGTGGAAGCGTGAAGTGCGCGACCAGCTCGCCGCCATCTTCCACGGCGCCGCGTATGCGCCGTTTCTCGCCGGCTGCGACCGCATCCACAAGCGGGTCCTGCGCGGGCGGGTCTTCGTCGCCCTGCACATGCACGCCGGCGACGGCAACGTGCACACCAACATCCCCGTCAACTCGGACGACTATGCGATGCTGCAGGAGGCCAACCAGGCGGTCGCGCGCATCATGGAGCTTGCCCGATCTCTCGATGGAGTGATCTCCGGTGAGCACGGCATCGGCATCACCAAGCTCGAGTTCCTGACCGAGGAAGAGCTCGGCGGCTTTCGCGCCTACAAGCAGCAGGTCGACCCGCACAACCGGTTCAACGCCGGCAAGCTGATGCCGGGCGGCGACCTGCGTGGCGCCTATACCCCCAGCTTCGGGCTGTTGGGCGCGGAGTCGCTGATCCTGCAGGCTTCGGAGGTCGGCAGCATTGCCGACTCGATCAAGGATTGCCTGCGCTGCGGCAAGTGCAAGCCGGTCTGCGCGACGCACGTGCCGCGCGCCAACCTGCTGTACAGCCCGCGCAACAAGATTCTCGCCACCTCGCTGCTGGTGGAGGCCTTCCTCTACGAGGAGCAGACGCGGCGCGGCATCTCGATCCGGCATTGGGATGAATTCTCCGACGTCGCCGACCACTGCACCGTGTGCCACAAGTGCGAGACGCCTTGCCCGGTGGACATCGACTTCGGGGACGTGTCGATGAACATGCGCAACCTGCTGCGCACCATGGGCCGCAAGAAGTTCAACGCCGGCAATGCCGCGGCGATGTTCTTCCTCAATGCGACCGATCCCGACACGATCAAGGCGACGCGGGCGATGATGGTCGGCGTCGGCTTCAAGGCGCAGCGCCTCGCCAATGACCTGATGACCAGGCTCGTGCGCCGCCAGACCCGCAAGCCGCCGGCGACCACCGGCACGGCGCCGATCCGCGAACAGGTCGTGCACTTCGTCAACAAGAAGATGCCGGGCAACCTGCCGAAGAAGACGGCGCGAGCGCTGCTCGACATCGAGGACGACCGCTACGTGCCGATCATCCGCAATCCGTCGACGACGACCGCGGATTCGGAGGCGGTGTTCTATTTCCCCGGCTGCGGCTCGGAGCGGCTGTTCTCGCAGGTCGGCCTGGCGACGCAGGCGATGCTGTGGGAGGCCGGCGTGCAGACCGTCCTGCCTCCGGGCTACCTGTGCTGCGGCTATCCGCAGCGCGGCTCGGGGCAATTCGACAAGGCCGACCGGATCATCACCGACAACCGGGTGCTGTTCCACCGGATGGCCAACACCCTGAACTACCTCGACATCAAGACGGTGGTGGTGTCCTGCGGCACCTGCTACGACCAGTTGCAGGGCTACCAGTTCGACAAGATCTTCCCCGGGTCGCGGATCATCGACATCCACGAGTTCCTGGTGGAGCGCAACGTCCGGCTGGAAGGCGTGACCGGCACCCGCTACATGTATCACGACCCGTGCCATTCGCCGATGAAGCTTCACCAGCCGCTCGCGGTGGTGAATCAGTTGATGAACAGCGGCCTCAACGGGAGGATCGAGAAGAACGACCGCTGCTGCGGGGAGTCCGGCACGTTGGCGGTGACCCGGCCCGACGTATCGACCCAGGTCCGGTTTCGCAAGGAGGAGGAGATGCGCAAGGGCGCCGCAGCCTTGCGCAGCGACGGCGGCGCCGCCGTGAAGGTGCTGACCTCGTGCCCATCGTGCCTGCAGGGCCTCGCGCGTTTCTCCGAAGACGTGAGCGTCGAGGCCGACTACATCGTCGTCGAGATCGCGAGGCACCTGCTGGGCGAAAACTGGCTGCCGGCGTACGTCGCCAGGGCGAACGCCGGCGGGATCGAGCGGGTGCTGGTCTAGGCGACGGGGACGCGTTGAGGATCCTCATCGTCGAGGACGACCCGCTCCTTGGTGACGGCCTGGCCGCATCCCTGAGGATGCGCGGCTGGGCGGTCGACTGGGTGAGTACGGCGTCGCAAGCCGTAGCGGCCGAAGCCTGTGCGCCGTTCGATGCGATTGTGCTGGATCTGGGGTTGCCCGACGGCGACGGCGTCGCGCTGCTGCGCCGGTGGCGCAGCGGGACGCGCCAGCTTCCGGTCCTGGTCCTCACCGCGCGGGATGCCGTCGACAGCCGGATCACCGGCCTCGATGCCGGCGCGGACGACTACCTGATCAAGCCGATCGCTGCCGACGAACTCGCAGCCCGGCTACGCGCGGTCCTGCGCCGCGCGAAGGGCAGGCCGCAGACGCTATGGCGCCACGGCGCGCTCTGCTTCGATCCTCAATTGCGGCAGGCGACGTGGAAGGGCCACCAGGTGGAGCTGACCGCGCAGGAGACGGCTCTCCTGGAGCTGCTGCTGGCGCACCCGCGGCAGGTGCTGTCGAAGTCGCAGATCCAGGAGAAGCTCTACGACTGGGAGCGCAGCGCCGACAGCAACACCATCGAGGTGTTCATCCATCACCTTCGACGCAAGATCCATCCGGCCATCGTCAGGACGATCCGGGGGCTCGGTTACTGCCTGGGCGATCCCCTGGCGATCCCCTGGGCGATCGCTCTACCCACGAGCGATGACGCTGCAGCGCCGCCTCCTGCTGATCGTGCTCGTCGGCGCACCGGTGGTCTGGCTGCTGGCGCTCGCCATCGGCGCGTGGAGCGCACGCAAGGAGATCAACGAGCTGTTCGATACGCAGCAGGTGCGGATGGCCCAGCAACTCGCGACACTGCTCGACAGCATGCCGCCTGCGCCGGCTGGCGACGATCGCCTGCGTCCCGAGCCTGCGCGGGCGCAGGCGCAGTCTGCCATGGCATCCGACGCGGATCCGACTCCCGCCGGAGGCGGAGACGCCGAACTCGGCGACATGTCGGTCGCCGTCTGGGACCGGGCGGGCAACTTGAAGTTCTCGGATGTCGAGGGACCGCGCCTTCCCTTTCGTGCCGCTGCCACCGGCTTCGTTGAAATCGGCGCCGATCGCGGTCGATGGCGGGTCTACTATCAGGCGCTCGCGCTGACCGGTGGCACGGTTGCGGTCGGGCAGGCGGTGAAGGAGCGCGACGAACTGATCCAGGGATTGATGCTGGGTCAGGTCGGGCCCTGGTTGCTGATGCTGGCGTTGCTGCTGCCGGTGCTGTACTTCGGGATCAGGCGGACGATGGCGCCGGTGGTGAGCCTGGCCCGCGGCCTCGAGACCCGCCCCAGCAGCGACCTGCGTCCGTTGCCGTCCGAGGACCTGCCCGGAGAGCTTCGGCCGCTGGTCGAGGCCTTGAACCGCCTCTTCGGCCGGATCACGGAATCGATCGAGCACGATCGCCGGTTCACCGCCGATGCGGCTCACGAGTTGCGCACGCCTCTGGCTGCCACGCGGGCGCAATGGGAAGTCGCGAGCCAATCCTCGGATCCGCGGCAGCGGGCCGAGGCGGGCGCGAACGTCGCTCGTGGACTCGACAGGATGAGCCGGCTGGTCTCGCAGCTGCTGGCGCTCGCGAGGCTCGACTCGGTGTGGACGGCGGATTTCACCTGCAGGATCGACTGGCGGGATCTCGTCGAACGAACGGTGCCCGACGTCCTCGCTCTTGCCGATTCCCGCGCGATCGACCTCGACGTGCAATGGCGGGTGGACCCCGTGGCGGTGCTCCCGGTGCTGGGCAACCCGGAGCTCCTGTCGGTAGCGCTGCGCAATCTCCTGGACAACGGGGTGCGCTATGGTGCGGGTGGATCACAGGTCGAGATCGTTCTGGACGCAGGCTCGATCAGCGTGCTGGATCGGGGGCCGGGGGTGCCGCCGGATGTGCTCCCGCGCCTGGGTGACCGGTTCTTTCGCGCCGGCAGCCAGGCGACGATCGGCAGCGGCCTGGGGCTGTCGATCGCAGGGCGGATCGCGCGTCTGCATGGGCTACAACTGTCGCTGGCAAATCGCGCCGACGGGGGGTTCTGCGCCGCGTTGCGCCGTGGCGGAGATCCGCCCGGGCGCCTACAACTGTGAGCGGACTTTCTCCAGGAGCGCTGCGGCTTCGACGCGGCGCCCCTTGTCCGCGATCTCGCGGCCGGGGCGGGCCGGCGCTTGCAGGGCACGCTGCAGGTACGGCAGCGCCTCCGCAGGCCTTCCCGAGTTCATCAAAAAGTCGCCATAGAAGTAGTTCGGATCGATGCCATCGGGGTTGATTGCCAGCGCCTTGCGGATCATCTCGTCAGCCTTCTTGCGGTCGCCAAAGCCGATAGGCCAGCCGGGCACGCGGTAGTAGAGAACCCCGAGGCTGTTGTAGGCCGAGCCGTCGAGCGCGCGGTGGTCGATCCGGATCGCCTGCTCATGGCAGGCCCGCGCCCGCTTGGCCAGCCCCAGGGCGCCGAGGCCGCCCCTCTCGCCGGCCAGGGAGCTGACGACGATCCCTTCCCAGACGAGAGGCTCGGCGCGACCCGGGTGCCGGGCCGACATCTGTCCGGCGTCGGTGGCAAGCTCTTCGAGCAGGCGCAGGCGTGCCGGCGCGGGTGCCTCGTAGGTGATCTGCTCCCATCGATGCTGCACGGATCGAACGGCATCGTCGACGGCATCGGCGCGGGCGGCCGAGGCGGTGGCGGATACGAGGGTCAGGACGACGACGCAACGGGCCAGGGTGGACAGGGTGTTCATGTGAGCGGCAAGTCCTTGGAGGTGTGGGAGGGCGAAGCGGCCGGCGCAGGCGACAGGGCGAGCCGGTGGCGGCGGAAACCGGGATCCAGCCGGATCGGCGCGACGGCGTTGAGGCGTACCAGGAACTGTTCGACCAGGCCGAGATAGCGTTCTCTCCGCCCGCTCGAGAGCATTTCCATCGCAGCCTGCGCAACGACGCCGGGGGGGTCGCTCCGCGCACCGGTAGAGCGATTGAAGGCCGCGACGCGGGCATCGTTGAAGGCGGTACGCGTGGCCCGCGCACCAAGGAACTGGACCCGGATCGGGGTGCCCGCCAACTCGCGGCGCAGCGCCTCCGAAAAGGCGTGCAGGCCGGACTTGGTCGCGGCATAGGCGGTGAAGCCGGGCATGCCGATGCTCCCGAGCACCGAGCCGATGCTGAGGATCGACGCCTCGCGAGCGCCGTACAGCATCGGCAGGAGCAGCCGGGTCAGGGCGATCGGCGCAGTCAGGTTGGTGGCAACGACATCCTCGAGGTGCGCGTCGTCGAGCGTTTCGAGCGGACCGAAGCTTGCAATGCCGGCGCAGTTGATGAGGACGTTCGCGTGACGGGACCGCGCCGCATCGCGCACCGCGAGCCGCGCCGGCGCAAGCCTCAGGTCGAGCGCCAGCACGTCCACCCGGCTGCGGTCGCCGCCGCTGCCAGCCGCCCCGGCCCCGCCGCCTTCGACCGGCAATGGCAGCTCCGACAGGGCGCCGGCAAGCGCGCCGAGGCTTGCGGGATCTCGCCCGACCAGCAGCACCCTGGCGCCGGCCGCGACCAGCCTGCGGCTGATCTCGCTCCCGATGCCGCCGTTGGCGCCGGTGATCACGGCCGACATGTCGGCCGGTCTCATGCCGGCACCCCGACAGGCTGCATGAGGGGCAGCGGCAGGCTGCGGAACACGTTGCCGTAGAGACGATAGAACATGGCCGCTGCATGGATGATCGCCGCCTGGTCGCCGGGATCGTCGATCCGGTCCATCAGGTCGGCGAAATGCGCCGTGTGCTGCCGGTCCAGGATGCCGTGCGAGAAGAGGTAGCTGAAGGCATCGTCGGGCAGTCCCAGGGTCTGCTGGATCTGCTCGGCGGCCTGCAGGGCGAGCGCGACGCTGGTGCCCTCGAGCACATGCACCATGCCGAAGAAGCCGATCGGATTGATCCGCTCGATCGTGTCGTAGGCATAGGACACCATGACTTCGGTATCGAAGCGGGGCCTGCCGGCCGCGATCCGGGAGGGCTCGACGCCGCAAGCCGACAGGTCCTTCAGGATCCAGTTGTCGTGGCCTTCCTCCTCTGCGATGTATTCGTCCAGATCGGGACGCAGCCAGGCGAGGCGCGGCGGCAGTTTCGCGCGACAGGCGCGCAGGAGGGGAACCGTATGCCGTACATGGTGGTAGGCCTGCTCGAGGAAGGCGGTGTAGCTCGAGAGCGAAACCCGGCCGCCCAGGCAGCCCTGGATGATGGGAATCGCGGCAAGTGCTTCGCGATCGTCTCGGGTTGCTTCGACGAGATGAGAAAAGAAGGTCATGTACTTGCTCCGCATCGAGATTGATTCACATCGAAAAGTTCGTGCGCGTAGGCGCTGGCAATCGCCCCGCGGCGGACCAGGCCGTTGGCTGTGGCGATGCTGGCGTCGTCGATCGGGTGGCGGCTCCTGACCCAGCTTCCGATCCGTGCGTAATCGGGCAGGTAGCCATTGGCGCGTTCCACGGCCGCGGCGAGTTCATCGTCGGTCGCGGCCTCGCGTATCGGCCACAGCACCGCGCCCAGGGCGGGGCGCCCGTTGCCGATAACGACGGCCTGCGCGATGCCGCCTGCCGAATGCAGCGTCGTCTCCACCCACTCCGGGCTCACGTTGCGGCCATAGCCGGTCACCAGCACGGCATCCTTGCGGCCGAAAACCTGAACGAAGCCGTCCGCGTCGATCGCGCCGAGGTCGCCGGTTCGCCACCATCCCGATGCGGGCCCCGGCGGTTCCGTCCCCGAGGGCGTCGCGGTGCGTAGTTCCCCCAGATAGCCGAGAAACAAGGCGCCGCCGATCTCGATCTCGCCGCCCGGGGCGATGCGTACGCGGGCATGAGGAAGGGGGCGGCCGGCGCTGCCCGGCCGGTCGGCGCCTGGCAGGTTCAGCGTCTGCACCGATGCGCCCTCGGACAGGCCGTAGCCTTCATAGGCCGGAAGCCCGGCCGCGCGAGCAGCCGTGATGACCGTGGTGCCGACGGATGCCCCGCCCACTGCCGCCAGCAGCAGCCTGGGGGGCGCCGCGATCCCGGCTGCCTTGAGCCATGCAGTCCACGAGCGCAGCATCTGCGGCAGGAGCACTACGCTTGCACAGTCCGTGCTGCGAATGACGGCATCGAGCCTGGCGGCGTCGAAACGTGAGGAGCCGCTCAAGCCGACCGCATCGAGCGTCGGCGACACCACCGCCGCCCCCCGCAGGAGCGGCGCGAGCATTCCGGCGATGTTCTCCAGCAGGATCGGCAGGGGCAGGGCGCACATGTGCCGTTCGATCGGCAGCGCCGAAGTGGCCGATGCGATCCCTTCGGCCACCGCCAGCATGGTTGCGGCATCCAGGCAGACGCCTTTTGGCGTGCCGGTAGATCCCGAAGTGAAGGTGACCTTGGCGGTGGACCGGGGCAGCGTCGCCGGGATCCGGTCGATGCGCACGAGCTCCGGCGCGGCGGGGCCGGCGGCGCTGGGGGAGCTTGGTCGTGACAGGACGGCGTCCGCGCCGGTGACCTCCAGCACGTGGCGCTGCTGCGAGCCGCTGAAGAAGTGCGGGATCGGGACGTGGACGATGCCGCCCAGCAGGGCGGCAAGGTCGGCCACGATCCAGTCGACGCCGTTGTCGAGTCTCGTCGCCAGGACCCGCACTTCATCGTCGCGCAGCCTCTTTGCCTGCGCCTCGACCCGATCGAGCAAGTCGCCATAGGAGAGAGGCGCCGGCGCGGCTGCGCGGCCAGGCTCGACGACGGCTGCTGCATCCGAGGGTTGTGCAGCGAGCCGGCGGAAGAATTCGGCGACCTGCATCAGCACCTCCCGCTGCGCAGGCGCAACGTGTGCAGCGCTGCCGGGAGGTGCCCGGCAACGACGATCGGGTCGTGGTCGAAGTAGCTGCCCCACTGCCTCGCATCGGCGCCGAGGCGACCCGGATGCGCCGGTGCAAGCGCGACCACGCCCAGGCCGAGGCGGACGACGACCTGTCGAAGTTCGGCGGTGACGGTGCCGGCGACCCATTGCACGTCCTGCGCCGCCAGATGGGCGGCAAGCGCGAGCAGGAGACGCCTGCCTTCGCCGGCGCGTGCCGATGCGAAGTTGCCGACCTCGACGACCTGTGCACGCAGCAACGGGCGCGACGGGGCCAAGGCCACTTCGATCGGCTGGTCGAGGTAGCGCTCGAGGAACAAGGGGTCGATGGCGAAACGATAGCCCGCCGCCGCCAGCACCTCGCCGCGGTCTTCCCAGGCCGCAAGCGTCGGGGCGAAGCTTTTTACCCGGGCACGGTAGCAGCGCGCGTAGACGGAACGGATGAATGCCTCCAGCCTGGGCCGGCCGGGGGCTGCCTCGTCGTAGAGCACCAGCCGGGGACCGGTCGCCGTCTTCGGCACTCCAGGGAGAATCGACATTGCTGTACCTGCGTTGCAAAGGACGTAGGCCAGCTTAAGGAGCGAAGATTAACGTCAGCTGAATGGCGATCGCGGCGCTTCGGCGGTCCCCGATCCCGTTCCCGAGGCACGGCCACCGGGAGCCTTGTCCCGTGCAAGATGTTGCTTTAGTACAACAGGGTACGCCCTCATTCGTGCCGCACGTCGGACGGCGAACGGCAGGTCCATTCACATCGCCCGCGGAAAAGCGCGCCCGCCGGGGCTTCTCAGAAACTATTCAATTTGGTGATGATAGGCATCATCGACCGCGACTTGATTTATATATTGCGCGGCACCATGATTGATTCAGGCGCTTCATCCTGGAGCGCTCTTCATGGAGCAGATCATGTCCTCGCAGTCTACGACTCACTTTCCGGCGGGTGCGATTCCCCGGGGTGACAGCGCTTCCGCCCAGTCGGATCAGCCGGTCGTACTTCTCGCTTTCGCCAAGCTGGTCGTCATGGTCGGTGTCCTCGCCATTCTCACGCCGGCCTGGCTGGACCTGTTGCGCGAGCTCGCCGACACACATTCGTCGCAGGCCTGGGGCGCCCTTCGGGTGGTCGCCTTCGGTGGCGGCGCCGCCTGGATCACGCTCGGCGCCTTGACCGTGAAGGTCTGGGTCGGCCTTCTGAAGTTTCTCGCCCGCGCGGACTGACCCGCTAGAGAGCCTAGGCCGGCTGGGGACCTGGCCGGCCGGCCTCCACCACGAAGCCCGCCTGGCGGGCGGCACCGGTGTCGGTGCGGCGCACGTCGTCCAGCCCGATCAGGTCCGCCTCCAACCGGTTCTTCGCCAATGTCAGCCTGAGGTATCCGCGCTGACGACCGTCGGCGTGCAGAAGGTGCGGATTCGCCGACCTCAGCCCGTCGAAGTGGCCCTGTCCAGGCGCCTGCGACGTGATCGACGTGGTCACGAATTCGCTTGCCAGCACGGCCGATTCCGGATCGTCGGCCCGGCGGTGGATCTCGGCTGCGTGAAAGGCATGCAGGTCCCCGCCCAGCACGACCGGATTGGGCGTCCGATGGTGGGCGATCGCATCCAGCAGGCGCTGCCGCGAGAGCGGATAGCCGTCCCAGCCGTCCGTGCGCACCCGTTGCGGTGCGCCATCGCGTCCCGGCATCAGCATCGGCGCCATCAGTGTCTGCTGGCCGATGAGGTTCCAGCGTGTGGCGGAGCGCGAGAGTTCGCCTTGGAGCCACCGTTCCTGGTCCGCGCCGAGCACGCTGCGGGCCGGGTCGCGCAGGGCCTCGCATTGCGCGGGCACGACCGAGTTGCCGCCGCCGCGGCCGGGCATCGGGCAGGCCTGCGGGCTGCGGTATTGCCGGTGGTCGAGCAGGAGCAGGGTGGCGAGTTCTCCGATGCGAAGCGAGGTGTGGATGCGCATTGCTGCACCGTCCGGCGCCATGCGGCGCGGCATCGGCATGTGCTCGTAGTAGGCCTGGTAGGCGGCGGCGCGCCGTTTCAGGAAGAGCGCGGGCGGCAGAATCCGCTCGGGGCTCGCGTCGGCATAGTCATTGGCGACCTCGTGGTCGTCCCAGGCCATCACCCACGGAAACAGCGCATGCGCTTCCTGCAGGTCGGGATCGCGTCTGTAGATCGCATGGCGGTGGCGATACTCGGCCAGCGTCTGCGCTTCTCCCAGCCGCAGCGGCCGCACCAGGTTCTGACCCCAGGTGCCTTCGTAGATGTAGTCGCCGAGGTGGACGATCAGGTCGGGCTGGTCGCCGATCAGGTGCCGGTAGGCTGCGAAGTAGCCGTGCTCGATGTTCTGGCAGGAGGCGACGCACAGCCGCAGCCGCGACACCGCGGCGTTTTCGCGCGCAAGCGTGCGGGTGCGGCCGATGCGGCTGCGATGGCCGAGGGCGCCGAAACGGTACCAGTACCACCGTTCCGGATCGAGGCCCCCGACCTCGACATGCACGCTATGGGCAGCCGCTGCAGGCGCGTCGGTGGTTCCCTTCCTGACGATTCGCCGCATGCCCTCGTCCTCAGCCACTTCCCAGCTGGTTGGGACGGTCGCTGCCAGCGGCGGCCGGTCGGGTGCGCCCCGCGGTGTCGCACCGGCAGCCATGCCCTTCGAGGTGCCGGCAAAAGCTTCGGGCGCATCCGGCGCGAGCCGGGTCCAGAGCACGAACCCCTCCCCGGTTGGATAGCCGGAGGCAACACCCAGGGTGAAAGGATCGGGACCCTGCGGCCGCGCGCGTTGCGCCTGCGGTGCGCAGCCGGCGAGCAACAGAGACGACGCGGTGCCGGAAGTCGCGATCAGGAAGCTGCGGCGCGCCCCGTTTCCGCTGGCGGCACCGTCCCGATCCCGGCGGCCCTGTATGCTCCCCCTGGTGCTCTGCAATCCATTCTCCGGTCGATGCCGCCGTGCCTGGCCATGGCAGCCGACGGCCGCGTGATCCTCGCACAGGTCCGCGGCTTGCGCGCCATGCCAGAATGGCCGGCCTGCAAACCGTCGGAATTCGACGCCATCCTAGCGACGCCGTTCGAATCCGCTTTTGTGCGAGTCATCTTGCCTTTCATTCTGCTCACCGTAGACCGCTTCTTGCCTGCCTGCGAAGGCGGCCAGTCCGACGGCGGCTCCGAGGCGCATCGTCATGCCGGGGGAAATCGCTGATGCGGGCTGCGGTTCTGTCGGACCTGCACGTCGAGTTCGAGGCCTTCGATCCGCCGCCGCAAACGCGGCAGGCGGACCTGGTCATTCTTGCCGGCGACATCCACAACGGCGTGGCCGCGCTGGAATGGGCACGGCGCACCTTCCCAGGACAGCGGCTGGTGCAGGTGGCGGGCAACCACGAGTTTTTCGGTGGTTGCTGGCAGCGGGTGATCAAGGAGATGC
Source organism: uncultured Pseudomonadota bacterium (assembly GCA_963844195.1). Lineage (GTDB taxonomy): Bacteria > Pseudomonadota > Gammaproteobacteria > Burkholderiales > Burkholderiaceae_E > Lautropia. The sequence continues at coordinate 457,503 of CAWJNC010000003.1, forward strand.
GCGAGGCGGCCGACGCGCTCGATATCCACTGGCTCGAGGAAGACGCGGTCGTGATCGACGGCGTCCAGTTCCTCGGTGCGACGATGTGGACCGACTTCCGGCTCTTCGAGGTGCCGGGGCGCCCCCTGCAGATGACCGCGGACGAGGCCAAGCCGTTGCTGCAGCGGCGGATGATCGACTTCTCGCTGATCCGCTTTCGCGATCCGGGATACGGCCAGGACGTCGGACACCACGCCGAAGATGAGGTCGAACACGGCGACGAGCACTTCGACGAACACGGTCGTCATTCGATGTCCGGCGCCGGCCGAAATGGCGAACGGGTCTTCACGCCGGACGACAGCGTCTCGATCCATCGCCGCAGCCGGGAGTGGCTGGCGCGGCAGCTGGGGACGCCCTTCGAAGGACCTCGGGTGGTCGTCAGCCATCACCTGCCGAGCTGGCGCTCGGTCGCGCCGGCCTTCCTGCGAGCGGTGTCCAACGCCTCTTTCGCGAGCGATCTCGAGGACCTGTTCGGTCCGGTCGCGCTCTGGGTGCACGGTCACACGCACCATTCTTTCGACTATCGCGTCGGTGCGACCCGCGTCGTCGCCAACCCGCGCGGCTACCCGATGAAGGAGGGCGGCTTCGAGAACCCTCGCTTTCAGCCGGCGCTCCTGGTCGATCTCCCGGGCTGAGCTAACATTTCGGCATTACAGGGGCAGGCACGATGGCAGGACTCGACAGCAAGACGCCGATACCGACACGGATCGTCGTTCACCAGAAATCGCGGGTCCTGGAGATCGAGTTCGAAGGCGCGGGCGTGCATCGGCTCAGCTTCGAATTCCTGCGGGTGTTCTCCCCGTCTGCCGAAGTGCGCGGCCACGGTCCGGGGCAGGAAACCCTCCAGGTGGGCAAGCGCGACGTCGAAATCGACGCTCTCGAGCCGGTTGGCAATTACGCGGTCCAGCCGCGTTTCAGCGACGGCCATGCCACCGGCATCTACTCGTGGGACTACCTTTACGAACTGGCGAGCAACCAGCAGACGCTCTGGCAGGCTTACCTCGAGCGGCTCGAAGCGGCAGGGCAGGGACGTGACCCCGCGCCGATTGCCGGCGGCGCGTCCGCCGGCGCTGCGGCCGCGCCCGCCGCTCCCGGCGGCGGCTTCCAGGCGGTGCCCTTGAAGCGGCACAAGCAGGCGCCCTGATGGATCCCCGGGAAACTTCGGACGACGGCATGGCTGACGAAATGGACGATGCGAAGGGCAAGGGCGGCAGGATCGAAAGGGGCGACAGCGGTCTCGGGAAGGATCTCGGCGAAGGATCTCGGGAAGGATCTCGGGCAAGGATCCGGCAGGCTCGGGAAGGACCCGGCGGCGGCCGATGGCGGCCCGTGGACCGCGGGCGCGGTCGCTTCGACGCCATCCAGGCCCGCGCCGTCCCAGGCCACCCATTTCGGGTACCAGACGGTGCAAGAGAGCGAGAAGGCGCGCAAGGTTCGCGGCGTGTTCGATTCCGTCGCGTCACGCTACGACCTGATGAACGACCTGATGTCGGGCGGACTGCACCGCTTCTGGAAATGGTTCGCGGTCGGGCAGGCGGCGCTGCGGCCCGGAATGCAGGTGCTCGATCTCGCCACCGGCAGCGGCGACCTCGCGCGGGCGATGGCCCGGCGCCGCGGGGTCGAGGTCTGGATGACCGACATCAACGCCTCGATGTTGTCGATCGGGCGCGACCGGGCAATCGACGACGGACTGGACCTGCCGGCAGTGCAATGCGACGCCGAGCGGCTGCCGTTTCCCAGCAGCACCTTCGACCGCGTCACCGTCGCCTTCGGCCTGAGGAACATGACCCACAAGGACCTTGCCCTCGCAGAGATGTACCGGGTCCTCAAGCCCGGTGGCATGGCGCTGGTGCTGGAATTCTCCAAGGTCTGGAAGCCGCTGTCGATGCCGTACAACGCCTTCTCGTTCGGCGTGCTGCCGGTGCTGGGCAGGCTGGTCGCCCGCGACGCGCGCAGCTACCGGTATCTGGCCGAATCGATCCGCGTTCATCCCGACCAGCAGGCGCTGTCCGGCATGATGGAAGCGGCCGGCTTCGTCCGCGTACGCTACTTCAACCTTGCGGCCGGTGTCGTTGCGCTGCACCAGGGCGTGAGGCTTTGAACGTCCGGCTCGCCAGCTCCGACTCCTCACCCGAAGTCACGGAGGCCTCAATATCCGACGCCGCGTGCGGTTGTTAGGCGTGCCGCTTGCCCTTGCATCCATACTGCACGCTCCCATATGTGGGTGAATCCCTGGAGACCATTCCAATGAAACGAATTCTGGTCACGCTGATGGTTGCGCTTTTCAGCGTCTTGATGGTGGTGCCGGAGGCGGACGCTCGTCGCATGGGCGGTGGTCGCAGCATCGGCAAGCAAAGCGACATGATGAAGCGAGATGCCGCGCGGCCGCCGGCCCAATCCGGCCAGCAGGCCACCCAGCAGCCTCCCGCCAGCAGCGCCGCTGCCGGCGCGGCCGGCCGGCGCAGCTGGATGGGTCCGATCGCCGGTATCGCCGCCGGCCTCGGCCTTGCAGCGCTGGCATCGCACCTGGGACTGGGTGAGGAGTTCGGCACCATCCTGCTGATGGCGCTCGTGTTCATCGTGATCCTGGTGGCGGTGCGCATGTTCATGGCCCGGCGCAACGGCTCGGCAGGTGTGCCGCGGCCAGCCTATGCCGGCGCCGGCGCCGGCCATGGCGGTGCCGGTGCCCGCGGCCAAGACCCCGCCGCTCAGCCCTGGGCCGCCCGCAGCGGCCGCCCGGGTGAGGGTGCCGGCAATGGTTCCGCCTGGGCGCCGCAGGCCGGCGCAGCCGCCGGTGCAGCCGCGTCCGTGCCGGCCACGGTGACAGCTCCCGCCTCGGGAGACGTTCCGGCCGATTTCGATGCCGACCGTTTCATCCACGCCGCCAAGGTCAACTTCGTCCGGCTGCAGACGGCCTTCGACAACAACCGTGCCGACGATCTGCGCGAATTCACCTCGCCGGAGATGTTTGCGGAGTTGAGCCTCGACCTGATGCAACGCGGTCAGGACGACCAGACGACCGACGTGGTGACGCTGGACGCACGCCTGCTCGGCGTGGAGCAAGCCGATCTCGCTGAACTCGCCAGCGTGCGGTTCGAAGGCATGCTGCGCGAAGGCAGCGAGCAGGCCGCTAAGCCGTTCGTCGAGGTGTGGAACTTCACCCGCCCGATCGATCGCAGCAGCGGCTGGGTGCTGGCCGGCATCCAGCAGGTCAGCTGAGCCTCGAGTCGGTGCCCGTTCGACGGGCAGCGCGCTTGCGGCGGCAAGGGTAGGGCATGACCCGCTTGCCGCTGCCGGTTGCGCAGATGGCCGTCTCGGGCCTCAACCATGTCCTGCAGCAACAACCCGCTGCGCGTGACGAAATGCGGTCGCAGGCGGGCCGACCGATCCGCATCGTCGTCGCCGGGCCGCTCGGGTCGGTTCATTCCGACACCCGGATCGACGCAGACGGCTTCCTGTCGCTGTCGAACAATGCGACACCATCGGCTGTCCTCACCCTTGCTCCCTCTTTCGATGCACTTTTCGGCGTGCTGGGCGCCGGCGCGGGCGGCCTCGCCCCGCACATCACGGTCGAAGGTGATGTGATGCTGGCGGCGCTCCTCGGCCGGGTGGCGCAGTCGCTGCGTTGGGACTTCGAGGAGGATCTCAGCCGCTTCGTCGGTGACGGCATCGCGCATCGCATCGGCGAAACAGTGCGAGGATTGCGGGACCAGGCCGATGGACTGCGGCTGCGGTCGCGCGAGGCCATGCAACGCGCGGCGACGTCGCAGCGCGGCCCGCTGGTGTCTGCGCCGGAACTGGCGGTGTTCGCCGCCGAGATCGCGCGGCTCTCCGCCGCCGTGAGCCGGCTGGAGGCGCGAGAGGGCGAGGGACACTCGGGCCGCCCGGCCTAGAACCGGTCGAACTGATCCTGGATCTGGCCTGCCGACATCCCGGCGACAAGGCAGCATTGCAGCAGGATCCTCGCCTTGAGCGGCGCGAGGAACCCGCTCGCCACGAAGCCGAGCGCATCGTCGCGATCGGCCGGCTCCGCCTCTGCGTTGCGCACCACCGGCCCTGCGCCGACGCGGCTTGCGCGTACGACGATGCAGCCGCGACGGCTGGCGGCGGCCAGTGCCGCCCGCATCGGATCCGGCAGCATGCCATTGCCTGATCCGGCGATGACGATCCCCTCGACCCCACGCGCCAGGTGCCATTCGATCACCGCCTCGTCGCAATCGACATGCTGCATGACCAGCGCGACCCGGGGGAGGGCCTCGGGCAGCGCAAGGGCGGCGAAGGCCTGCTGCTTCGCGCCGGATGCAGGACGCCGCCAGGTCACGGTCTCGCCGACCAGTTCGGCGACAGGCGAGGCGTCTCGCGCGGCGAACGCATCGGTGCGCAACGTGTGCGCCTTGGCTACGCTTGCCGCCGCAAAGGCGCGGTCGCCAAAGGCGACCATGACGCCATGGCCGGAGGCGCCGGGATCGCTCGCGAATCGGCAGGCTCCGAGCAGGTTGGCCGGCCCGTCGGCGCTCACCGCCGTCGCCGGCCGCATCGCACCGGTCATGACCACCGGCTTGCCGCGGGTGGTGACCAGATCGAGAAAGAAGGCCGTCTCCTCCATCGTGTCGGTGCCGTGGGTGATGACGATGCCGTCCACTGCCGCATCGACAATCGCTTCGCGCACCAGCTCCGCCAATCTGAGCCAGTTCGTCGAGGTCATGTGCTGGCTGCCGATGGAGAACGGCTGGCTGGTGCGGATGATCGCGAGTTCCGCCAGGTGCGGCAGGTCTTGCACCAGCCGCGTCACCGACACCGCTCCCGCGCGATAGCCGGTGGTCTGGGTGGCCGTCGGGGCGGAGCCGGCGATGGTGCCACCGGTGCCGATGACCACGAGCCTTTTCATGTCGACGGCGCTCCGTCGCCCGCATCGGCGCCGTCCTCGGGCTGCAGCGCCAGCGTGGCCAGCCGCAGGCCGGGTTCCTCCGGCGAGTCGCCGATCGCGAAGCCCATCCGGCGAATGAACTGCAGCATCCGCAGGTTCTGGGCATGGATGTAGCCGACCATCGTGCGCATGCCAACGGTGCGCGCATGGTCGATCAGGTGCGAGAGGATGGCCTTCGCGAGGCCGCGCCCCTGCCATTCGTCATCCACCACGATCGCGAACTCGCAGCGGCTGTCGTCGACTTCGCGCAGGTAGCGGGCCACGGCAAGGATCCTCTCGTCGACCGTGCCGGCGCTTGCCACCGGCAGGGCCACCAGCGCCATGTCGCGGTCGTAGTCGATCTGAGTGAAGCGCGCGATCATTTCCGGCGTCAGCGATTTGATCGGATGCAGGAAGCGCCATTGCCGTGTCTCCTGCGACAGGCGGTCGAAAAACTCGACTTCGATGCGCGCGTCGTCGGGCTGGATCGGGCGCAGGAGGACCTTCGGCCGCGGCGGCTCCGGCGCGTCGGCGCCGGCCGGCGCCATGGCAGGCACGAGCGGGCGCTTGAGCGCGACCACCTTCTCGACGTCCGCAGGGTAGGGATGGATGGCGAGATGGCTGTAGCGCCTGTCGCGCTGCGGATTCGCGGGATCCAGCAGAATCCGCGCATCGAGCGCGAGCACGCCGTCGGCATCCGCCAGCAACGGGTTGATGTCCATCCCTGCGATCGCCGGAAACCGGCAGACGAGCGCCGAAATCGAAACCAGCGTGTCGGCGATCGCCTCGTGGTTGGCGGCCGGCAGCTGTCGATATCCGGCGAGCAGCTTCGATACCTTGGTGCGCGAGATCAGTTCGTGCGCGAGCAGGCTGTTGAGCGGCGGCAGGCCGGTCGCGGTGTCGGCGGTGACCTCGACCGCAATGCCGCCTGCGCCGAAGGTGATCACCGGGCCGAAGGCAGGATCGCGGCTGACCCCGACCAGGAGTTCGAAGGCGCCTGCGCCTCGCCTCACCATCGGCTGCAGCGCGAAGCCGTCGAAGCGCGGATTGCCGGGGCTGGTGCGCAGCCGCTGCTGGATAGCCGGTGGCGGCGCCACGCAGTTCGACCTTGTCGCGGATGTCCAGGCGTACGCCGCCTACGTCGCTCTTGTGGGACACGTCGGGCGAGATCACCTTCAGCACCACCGGATAGCCGATACGATCCGCGGTCCGCGCCGCTTCCTCGATCGTCCTTGCCACCAGCGTCTGCGGCACCGGGATGCCGCAGGCCGACAACAGCTTCTTGCTCTGGACCTCGTCGAGCATCGTGCGGCCGCCGGCGATGGCCGCGTCGATGGCTGCGTCGATGGCGGCATCGTCGAATGCCTGCGAGGCGCGGCGCGTCGGCGGCGCCTGCAGCAGGTTGCGCTGGCTGCGCTGGTATTCGACCACGATCGAGAAGGCGCGCACCGCCTCTTCCGGCGTCTTGAAGACGCTTTGGCCTTGCCGGTTCAAGGTCGACCAGCCGTGCTTCGCATCCGCCCCGCCGACGAAGCCGTACATGGTGGGCCGGCCGGTCGGCTGCTCGAGCAGTGCCCTGGCGATGGTGGCGGAATCGGCGGCGCGGGTCGCGCAGAAGATCGCCAGCACGGCGTCGGCCTCGGGATCGCCGGCCACCGTCCTGACGGCGGCGGCGATCCGATCGGGTGGGGCATCGGGCAGGACGTTGACGGGATTGCCCCCCGACCAGTTGCGCGGCAGGTGCTTCCCGAGAGCGGCCACGGTGGCTTCGCTGAGCCTGGCCAGGCCGACCGCATGCCGGCGGCAGGCGTCGGCCGACAGCGCGCCGAGGCCGCCGCCGTTGGTGACGATGGCGAGCCGGTCACCGCGCACCTTGCGACCCTGCTCGAGCCATTCCACCGCGCTGAACAATTCTCCGAAGCTGTCTACCGACACGGCGCCACAGCGCCGCAGCGCCGAGCGGAAAGTCTCGTGGTCGCTTGCCAGCACATCGCTGTGGGTCAGCCGCGCGCGCGTGCCGACGTCGTTCTGGCCGGATTTGAGTATCACCACGGGCTTGCCACGCGCGGCTGCCCGCAGCGTGCTGAGCAGGCGGCGGGCGTCGCGCACGCCGTCGATGTAGACCGCGATGCTGCGGGTGGTGCCGTCGTAGCTCAGGTAGTCGAGGACTTCGCTGACATCGACGTCGATGCCGCTGCCCAGCGCCGCCACCGTCGATACGCCGATACCGGAACCTTCGGCGAAATCGAGCAGCGCCGCGCAGACTGCCGACGACTGCGACACGATCGCCAGCGATCCGGCGGCAATGGCGGGTCTCGCGACCGTCAGGTTGAGCCGCGCGGCCGGGCGTGCAAGGCCCAGCGACCCCGGCCCGACCAGGCGGATCCCGGTCCGCGCGATGCTCTCGCTCAGCTTACCGCGCTGCTCCGGTGCGAGGTCGAGGTGTCCCAGCATCAAGGCATGACGGGTGCCGCGCGCAGCAAGCTCGTCGAGGACTTGCGGCGCCGCCTGCGCAGGGATGGCAAGCACCGCGAGGTCCGCCGGCTCGTCCAGGCTGGCGATGCTCGGCCGGCAGTCGCGCCTGAGCACGCGCCGGTGATGGGGATTGACCAGGTCGAGCCTGCCTTGGAAGCCGCCGTCGAGCAGGTTGCGAACGGCAGCCTGGCCGATGGATCCGGGCCGCTCGCTCGCACCGACGATGCAGACGCTGCGTGGCTCGAACAGGCGCTCGAGTCGGTGCTGTGGGAGTTCGGTGGCCAGTGCGCCAGCGCCGCCGCGCCTGGGGGAATTGGGCTTCACGACGCGAGGTTAACCCGAGACGGTGATTTCAGACACCCGTCACTGAAATGAGACGCCTCACTGTTATGATGTTTGAATGGGCACCCATGAGATCCTTGCCTTGGATGTCGCAGGAATGCCGGTACGCTGGATCGACTTCGAAACGGCGGCGGGTTACTACGCGACGAACAAGGTGCGCTGGGAACTCGGCGAGCAGCGCACCATCCTGCACGGTGGGATGAACCGCGGCTCCGGTCGAAGGTCCACGCTGGAGCTGGCCACCATCATCGCGGTGGACGGGCCGCGCTTCAGGCAGCGTCATGCGGAGGAGCGGGTGCCGCTTTCGCGGGCCATGCTCTTCGCCCGCGACCGGCTCGTCTGCGCCTACTGCGGCGGCAATTTCGCCGCGTCGCAGCTGGAGATGGAGCATGTGATCCCGCGGTCGCTGGGCGGCTCGTCGATCTGGCAGAATCTCGTCTCGGCCTGCCGTCACTGCAACCAGCGCAAGGGCAATCGGACGCCCGAGGCGGCGCGCATGCCGCTGCTGTACGTGCCTTATGTCCCCAACCGGCACGAGGCGTTCATCCTGGCCAACCGCCGCATCCTGTCGGACCAGATGAGCTTCCTGCTGGCGGGCGTGCCGAGGCACTCCCGGCTGTTCGTCGCCGCTGCTGTCGCCGACGCGGCCGCCTGCACGCTGGCATCCTGACTGTCGTCGGCGCCCTCGGCGGGGTCCTGAACGGGCCAGGTCGGTGCTTGCCGCTATCCGTCCCCCGCCTTCCGTTGCTGAACCTCCGTTCCTCGCCTGCGCTACTTTCTTCCATCCCCTTGCCAGAATTGCATCCGTGAGTGTTCTCCTCAGTCTGATCGAAGGCAGCCTCGCCTTCGGTGCGCATCCGCTGCTCGATGGCGCATCCTTCACCCTTCTCGCCGGCGAGCGAGTCGGCCTCATCGGTCGCAACGGCACCGGCAAGTCGAGCTTGCTCAACGTCATCGCCGGCCGCCTCGAGCTCGACGATGGCCGCATGGTCAGGCGCGACGGCGTGCGCATCGTGTCGGTCGAGCAGGAGCCCGCCTTCGAGGCTGCCGAGTCGCTGCTCGAGGCGCTGATGCAGCGCGCCGGCATGGCCGACGACGCGCATGCCGACGAGCGCCGCTACTGGAACGTGCAGGCGCGCATCATCCAGTACCTCGAGCGGCTCTCGCTCGATCCCGATGCCGACCCGCAGCGCCTGTCCGGGGGACAGACCAAGCGGGCCGCGCTCGCCCTCGCGTTCGCGCTCGAGCCGGACCTGCTGCTGCTCGACGAACCCACCAATCATCTCGACATCGGGGCCATCGAACAACTCGAGCAGCTGATCCTCGACGGACCGGCGTTGATCGTCATCACGCACGACCGCCGCTTCCTCGACAACGTGGTGACCAGGATTGTCGAGCTCGACCGCGGGCTGCTGCGCAGCTTTCCCGGCAGCTTTTCCGCCTACGAGCGCGGCCGCAGCGAGCAGCTTGCCGCCGAGGCAGTGGCTCGCCGCAAGTTCGACAAGTTCTGGGCGCAGGAAGAGGTCTGGATCCGCAAGGGTATCGAGGCACGCCGCACCCGCAACGAGGGGCGGGTGCGGCGGCTCGAGACCTTGCGCGTCGAGCGGGAGCAGCGCCGCGAGCGGGCGGGCAAGATCAAGGTCGAGGTCGACACCGGCGAACGTTCCGGCAAGCTCGTGTGCGAGATGATCGGCGTGTCCAAGTCGCTGGGCGGGCAGCCGCTGATCCGCGACCTCGACCTGACCGTCATGCGCGGCGACCGGGTCGGCCTCATCGGGCCTAACGGCGCCGGCAAGTCGACCTTGCTGCGCCTCGTCCTCGGCGAGCTCGACCCGGATGCGGGCACCATCCGGCTCGGCACGAACCTGAACGTCGCCTACTTCGACCAGCTGCGCGAGCAGCTCGACGGCGAGCAGAGTGTTGCGCAGACGGTGAGCCCCGGTTCGGACTACGTCGAGATCAACGGCGTGCGGCGCCACATCATGAGCTATCTCGGCGACTTCCTGTTCGCCCCCAACCGCGCCGGCTCGCCGGTGCGCACGCTGTCCGGCGGCGAGCGCAACCGGCTGCTGCTCGCGCGGCTCTTCGCCCGGCCGGCGAACCTGCTGGTAATGGACGAGCCGACCAACGATCTCGACCTGGAATCGATCGAGCTGCTGGAGACCACCCTGCAAAGCTATCCGGGCACGCTGATCCTGGTGAGCCACGACCGGACTTTCCTCGACAACGTGGTGACCTCGGTGCTGGTCGCCCGCGGCGCAGGCAGGTGGCTCGAGCTGGTTGGCGGCTACAGCGAATGGCTCGCCGCCCGTGAGGCGGAGGGAGCGGGCGAGGGCGCTGCTGCGCCAGCCAGGACGGGTTCCGGCGGCGCCTCGGCCTCGGCCGCGTCCCGTCCTGCACCGGGCCGGGGTGCCGGCAAGGCTCAGGGCAGCACGCGCGGCAGCCTCAGCTTCAAGGAAGCGCGCGAACTTGCCGAGCTTCCGTCGCGCATCGAGACGCTCGAGGAAGAACAGAAGCGCGCTCCAGGAGGAGATGTCGCGACCGGAATTCTTCAAGGCACCGGCCGACGAGATCCGTGCGAGGCAAGCTGTACTCGCGGAGCTGGAGGCGACGCTGGCGCAGGCGATGGCGCGCTGGGAGGCGTTGGTCGACCGGGACGCGGCCGGCTGACGGAGAAAGCCCTCTCTAAGAGCCGCTACGCGGTCCGGCCGATCCCCGGTAATCTGCAGCCAGCGGCGCGGGCGGCGGCTGTCCTGCTGCCAGCTGCGCAGGCTCGTCCTGCGCATCACGGATGCGTCCTCGTCCCGTCCTCGAAGCCGACGAGCTCGCGCAGCACGCGCTGCCGGAACGGGGTGGCCGTATCCACCGGAAACTTGCGCGCGAAGAATGCCGGCGAGCGCTTCAAAATCTCGAAGTCCTCGTCGCCGAGCCACTTGGGGTTCGCGTCGCGGAACGTGACGATGCAATGGTTGTAGGGTCCGCTTTTGAAAGGCGAGTTCCTCAGGAGCGTGGGCATCACCAGTTCCTCCGGCAGCCGCACGCGGGGAAAGTAGCGCTGGATGTCGGGCTGGCCGAAGCGCTCGACCATCCATTCGATCACCGGCCGGCGCGCACCGAACCAGGCGGAGCCGAAGCATGGCCTCAGGTTATTGTCGAAGATATGCCGACCGACCCCCGGATGCGCCCAGGCGCGGGTGATGTGCAGCGCGATCCTCGCCCGCAGCCTGGCGAGGCGGGTCTCGCGGAGCGGTTCGGTGCGCAGCTGCACGCCGGCAACGTCGCGCCGGGCGCTGCTCGCTCCGTAGTAGGTCCGGGAAAGGCGCCGCAGCATCCGATGTCGCAGGCTGTGCTCGGGCGCGAAGGCACGGTACGACGCCGTCATCAGCCCATCGCGTTCGTCGAGCAGGTCGACGCACGAGAAATCGGCGTCAGTGCGATTCGACGCGACGTGTTCCTCCAGCGCGCCGAGCGGCTTGATCGGCAGGCAGGCGGGGCTGAGGAGCTGCAGGTAGTCGAACTCCAGGTGTTCGAGCGCGTACTGGAACGAGTGGAACACCCCTTCGGTAAAACCCCAAACGCCCCAGCCGGTGCGCCTCGGGTCCGGCACCAGCACGATATTCGGCTCCCGAACCTCGAAATCCGGTGCCTGGGCGAAATCATGATGCAGCAACACCGTGTGCGGCGCCAGCACCCGCGCCTGCTCCGCCACGGTCTCCGGCGGGTGCACTGCGGACATGATCAGGAAGACGATCCTCGGCTTCATCGATCTCCGTTGGCCGTATCGAGGAGAGGAGGCGGCGGACTACGAGCGGTCGGCTGTCTCCAGCGGCAGCTTGGACCGCGGTTGCTCGGGGCGCGCTACCGGGGTCTCGCGCACCGGCGCCACCGCCGCCAGCGGGATCGGCGCGTGCACGCCCTTCCAGATGCGGGCGATCTCGCGCTTGAAGAAGGGATACAGCAACGGCGCCGTGACCAGCCCCGGAATGCCGAACAGCGCCTCGCCGGTCAGCATGGCGGCGAGGATCTCCCACGATGCAACGGAAACCCTGGAGCCGACCGTGCGCGCGTTGATGAAGTATTCGGTCTTGTGGATTGCGATCAGGTAGACGAGCGATGCAATTGCGAGCCAGGGCGACACGGCGAACGAGATCAGCGCAAGCACCGCATTGGCGAGCAGGTTGCCAACCACCGGCAGGATGCCGGTAACCAGGGTGAACATGCACAACAGCCCCCGGAAGGGCAGGACGAAGCCGAAAAAGGGCAGGATCACGAACAGGTACAGCGCGGTCATCGCCGTGTTGAAGGCCGCGATGCGCAGCTGGGCAATCACCACGCGCTCGAGGACCAGCAGCAACCGGGCGATGAACAGCTGGTCCGACTCGAGCCGCTTGGGCTGCCAGGTCGCGATCGCCGCCAGCGCGCCGACCAGGATGGCGAACAGCCCTTCGACGATGACGTGGATCACGGTGCCGCCGAGGCTGCCCAGTTCCGCCGCCTTGCTGCGCAGCAGGGCAAACAGCTGAGTCTTGAGAGCGGTCAGGTCTTCCGGGATGCTGACGGCAAGCCATTCGGGCAGTGCCTGGCGCAGGACGTCGAGCGAGCCTTCGATTCGCAACAGGAAGATGCGCAGGTCGTTGGTCGAGCCGAGCCGGATCGTCCAGAAGGTCAGCAGAACGAAAACGGTGATCACCAGCAGGCCGACGACGGTGCCGCTGACGACGGCGGGCCAGCGGGCTGGGTGTACGGCGGGTGACGTCCCGTCGGCGCGCGCCAGCCGATCGGCCAACAGGCAACTCCAGGCGTAAACCAGCAGCCCGAGCAGCGCAGGAACGATCAATCCCTTCCACACGATGGTCAGCGCCGCGAGGGCGGTCATCATGAGGCCGAAGACCGGCAGCCAGGTCGAGGGAAATAGCATCGAGGGTTGCGATAGCGAGGGCGGTGCGTCGGCGCCAGGTACCGGCAAGGCTCACTCAGTGATGTGCAAGCGGACAGTGTAGCCGCATGCGGTCGGTACGCCATGACCGCCGGCCGGCCGGCGCCGCAGCGTTGCTTCCGGCGACGTAAACTGTAACAAACCCGCCGGCGGTGAGATCGGTCACCGCCGCGGCGCCCGGGAGATGTTCCAATTTCCCAGTTAGGGGTCGACTTTCGGATCAATCACCACATGAGAATCCTGTTCGGCATCATGTCCGCAGTCCAACCCGCGGCAACGGTTGCCAGCCTGGTCGACGCCATCGGCCATGGTCACGCGGTCCTTATCCACCACGACTGGAGCCAACAGCCGGGATTCTCCTTCAGCCGCCCCAATGTCTCGTACGTGGAGAAGCCCTGCAAGACGGGATGGGCAAACTGGGGATTCTCCCAGGGGATCCTGCGACTTGTCGAAGCCGCGGTCGAGGAGGGTGGATTCGACTATTTCCAGCTGCTCAGTCCGACCTGCCTGCCGGTCAGGCCGGTCGCGGACTTCGCCCAGCACCTGGCTGCAGGCAGGCCGGATTTCCTGATCGATGCCGTGCGGCTCGACAGCGATCCGCATGTGTTGATGAGCCATGGCTGGCGCGCCTACGCCTCCGCCGACAGCCTGCAGCAGCGGCTGCTGCGGCGCGCTCGCCAGTGGTATTTCGGCAATGACTGCGTCGTTGTCAGCCGCTCCGGCCTTGCGTTCCCGACCACGTCCATGATTGGCGCCGGTGGCGTCGCCGGCCTGCGCGCGCAGGCGGCTTACCGGCTGACCGTTCGGGCGCAGGAGGGAAGAGGCTTCAGCCATCCCTTCAGCGGAGACTTTCCCTGTTTCGCGGGCAGCACCTGGTTCACCGCTTCCCGGACCGGTTGCGAATACCTTCTCGGGCGGGCCAGGGACGAGGCACTGATCGGCGCGTTCTCCCGGATGCACATGGGAGACGAGATGTTCTTCCCGAGCGTCTTCATGAACTCCGGGCTGAAGTGCGCGCCGGCCGTGCATTACATCGCCCGCTTCAAGGACGCGCGCCCGGCCTGGTTCGAGCTATCGGACATCGCCGAGATCCGCCGCTCGGGCGCATTCTTCGCGCGAAAATTCCCGGAGGATCCGGAGCATCCGGTGCGGCTGGCAGCGCGGACGTTGCGGTACGACCGCGCCGCGGCGCGGGAAGCTGCCCCGCAGTACGGCTGACTTCTCCGGAATGAGGTTCCCCTGCCGGGGAACCGCCGGTTTCCGTCAATACTCGTTGAGCGACGCGCCGAGCAAGGTGATGTTCGAGTTCGTCATGACGGACGCGAGCTGTGCGACTTCGCTCGCCTTGGTCTTGTCCTTGCGGCCGACAATCAGCGCGCCGCGCGCCCGCTGGCAGATCACCAGCGCATCGGATGCTTCCTGCGCCGACGGCGTATCAATGAGGATGACATCGTAGCGACCGGCCAGGACATGGAGCAATTCGGCGAAGGCGTCGCGGCCCAGCAGTTCCTGGGGATTCGGCGGCTGCGGCCCCGACGGCAGCACCGACAGGTTGGGCAGCGTCGGGAATTCCATGATCTCCTCCAGGCCGGCCCTGCCGCTGAGGATGCCCGACAGGCCCATCGGATTGCGCAGGCCGAAATTCAGGTGCTGCGTCGGGTGGCGCAGGTCGCCGTCGATGATCAGGGTGCGCTCGCCGATCTGGGAGAAAACCACGCCCAGGTTGGCGCAGACGAAGCTCTTGCCGTCGCCCCGGTCTACGCTCGTGATAGCAAGCGTCGAGCGGCCGGGAGTGCCGTCGAACCAGCGGGTCATGAGTTGGCTGCGCAGGCCGCGCAACGCTTCCGCGAACGGCGAGTAGGGGTTGACCGCACTCGTGACCGTGTCCGGCAACGCCAGCGCCGTGGCGCGCGACGACGAGTAGCCGAACTGCAGCGCCAGCGCTTCATCCACGTCGGCATGCGAAACCAGCCTCATCCGGATCGCCGTCTCGCCGAATCGCAGCCCGGTCAGGCGCTGCTCGTTCAGGATCAGGTCGATCTGGTCCTGGCGCAGCTTGCCGTTGGCGACGAGGATGGACCCCATCATCAGCGTCTTGCGCGTGGCGATCGCGTGCGGGTTGAGGATCGATTTCTCCGGATCCGCTTCGTTCACGACGAGGTTCGAGCCGGCTCGTCTGTCGTTGTCGGTCGGTTTATTCATGGTTTCTGGGAACATGGCCTTCGTGCCTATGACAAGATGCCCACCGCAGGCGCGTCCGGCACTGGAATGCCGGCCCCGGGCCGCTAGCGGACTTTGCGTGATTGTCCATGATTGAAGCTGCGCCCCGCCAGTTGACGGTCTTTTTTATCCGACAAGCGGCGGCGGGCGAAACGATCGGGGCCATTTTCGCTGCTGGGAGGGGGCGACGAATGGCAGAAACGCACACTCCGTTCACAATGCGTGTCCAACCTTGCGCCGAAGCGCACAAACGGCGCCAGTTGTTACCTGTGGTTTCATGACCCCGGTAAGGGAGGGTGGCAGGCGCGGTCGGACCGTTGTACGTCAACCACCCACTTCTGCGGCCGTTGTTCGGCCGGGGCTTGTTGCACTGGCTCGTTCCGCCCTGTGAGGCGAGGCGGCATCCGCAGCCGCATTCCTGCGGATCCGACGCCCCGCGCGCACGGTCGCCATGTGCCGGGGACGACAATCCCGCAGGTTCGCTCCGGTTCTTGAGATAATGGAGTAATTCGCGGCCTGCACCGCGATCCCCTCTGCATGAACGAAGTTGCGTGACGTTTCTCATGGCCCGCGATGAGAGCTGAACCGACAATGCCCCATTGCTGCCCGACCAGGTAATCCACCATGCGTTTCGATTTGCTCTTCGGTATCCTCCGGTCCCGCTTCTGGCTGATCGTGTCGGTACTGGCCATTACCACCTTGACCGCCGTCGCCGGCAGCCTGCTGATGAGCAAGCGCTACAGCGCGTCGACCACCATCCATGTCGACGTGGACACGGTCGACACCGTCTCCGGCAACGCGGTCTATTCCCGCGAGACGGTCCGCAACAACCTGGCCACCCAGATCGAGATCATCAAGAGCGACCAAGTGGTGGGGCGCGTGATCAAGGCCCTTGGTCTGGATCGCGATCCGGACATGCAGATCGAATGGCTGGAGGCGACGGAGGGCAAGGGCGAAATCGCCGAATGGCTTGCCCCGAGCCTGCTCAAGAACCTGGATGCTGTCGCTTCCCTCGACGGCACCACCATCACCATCACCGTCGAGTCCGGCTCCGCCAAGCGGGCCGCTGACCTCGCCAACGCGTTCGCCAATGCCTACAAGGTCGCGGCGCTGGAGATCAAGACCAAGCCGGCGCAGGAGTATGCGGCGCGCTTCGAGGAGCAAACCAAGAAGTACCGTGACGCGGTGGAAGTGGCGCAGAAGAACCTTTCCGATTTCCAGCGCAAGAGCGGCATCATCACGTCGGACGAGAAGATCGACATCGAGAACATGCGGCTGCAGGAACTGTCGACCGAACTGGTGCGCCTGCAGGCGCAACTGTCGGACAGCCGTTCGCGCCGCGACCAGTTGACCCGCGGCGGCGAGCAGGCAGTGCCCGAGGTGGTCGGCAGCGTCCTGATCCAGACGCTGACCTCCGAACTCGGGCGCGCCGAGGCGAGGCTCGGTCAGATCGGCTCGCAATATGGCGAGAACCATCCGCAGCGGCTTGCGGCGGTGGCTGAAGTGGAGGAGCTGCGCAACCGCCGCCGCCAGGAGATCAACCGGGTCAAGGAAGGCATCCTGAGCAACAACTCGATCAACCAGCAGCGCGAGCGCGAGCTGTCCGCGGCGCTGGAAGCGCAGAAGACCAAAGTGCTGGGCCTGAAGAGCAAGCGCGACGATCTCGCGGTCTTCCAGCGCGAGCTGGAGAGCGCGCAGCGCGCCTTCGACCTGGTCGCGCGCCGCCTGACCGAGACCACCGTCGGCATCAGCGCGGGCCTTTCCAACGTCAACATCCTGACGCCGGCGGCCGTCCCGTTGCTGCCCACGCGTCCGAACCTGCTCCTGAACACGCTGGTGGGCATCTTCCTGGGCCTGTTCATGGGCCTGCTCGCAGCCTTCACGCTGGAGGCGGCCCAGCGTCCGCTGCGCAACGCAGAAGACCTGCTGCAGTCGGCCGGGGTGCCGGTCCTTGCGGTGCTGCCGCCCTCCCGCTCGACCAGGGCGCAGCGCCTCATCGGCGGCACCGGCCCGTCGGTGGCGCCGCCGTCGCTGCGTCTGGGCCATTGAACGCGCCGCAGCGCTGAGCCGGTCGCAGATGCGCGTCGATTTCCTCAGCCCGCGCCTGCTGCCCTGGGCAGTCACGGCCGGCTTCCTCGGAGCCGGCGCGCTGCTGGGGCTGGTGGTAGCCAGCGGCAAGCTGGTGCCGATCGCGCTGGTTGTCGGCGGGGTGGCGGGACTCGCCCTGCTCAATGCGTTGCCGCTCGCGGTCTCGCTGCTGATCGTCGGCGTGCTGCTGGTCACCGGCCCGGTGGGCTATTTCTTTCCGGGCCTGTCCAAGCTCTCATGGCTGTTCTCGCTGCTGGGCGTGTTCATGTCCGGCGCCGCCCTGCTCTATGCTGCGGTCGGCAGGGTCAGGCCGGCTCGCCCGATACCCTGGTTCGTGTTCACGGCGCTGCTGCTCGCGTTGCTGGCGCTGCTGAGCACCGCCTTTTCCAACGGGTCGATGAACGAGATCAGCGCCGGCCTGAAGCGCCAGTTCCAGTTCTGGGGGGTGATCTTCCTCTTTGCGGTCTACCCGTTCAGCAGCGTCACCGTCAGGCGCTGGCTGATCTTCCTGGTGGGCGTGGCCGTGGCGCAGCTGCCCTTCAGCGCCTACCAGCGGTTGGTGCTGGTGCCGCAGGTGATGGGTTACGAGGCGCCGGGATTCGTGCCCTTCGACATCATCGTGGGCTCCTTCGAGGGCTCGATGTTCGGCGGCGGCAGCAGCGCGATCATGGCGATGTTCCAGGTGACCGCGGCCATCGGGCTGTATGCCGCCTTTCGCGAGAAGTTGATCGGCGGCATCCGCTTCATGCTCCTGCTGCTCCTCGTCGCCACGCCGCTCGCGCTTGGCGAAACCAAGGTCGTGATGCTGCTGATACCGGTGGCGCTCCTCGCCGCCTTCTGCGACACGATCGCACGGCGCCCGCTCGCCTTCCTCGGCGGCGCATTGGCGACGGTCGCGATCGCGCTCGCGCTGGGCTACGTCTACTTCCTGGTCCAGGTTTCGGGTGACGTGACCCTCGAGGAGAACCTGGCCGACACCCTGGCCTACAACCTCGGCGAGCGGGGCTACTACGGCACCGGCGTGAACCGGCTGACGGCCGTGCCCTACTGGTTCGAGTCGCAGTCCTGGGCAGAGCCGCTTCGCACCCTGTTCGGCTGGGGAATCGGCAGCGCCTATGGCGTGGATGGCCGGGTGCCGCTGCCGGGACACATCTTCGTCGCCCACCCGGGCATGCACATCGACCTGGTGAGCGCCTCGCAGATCCTCTGGGAACTCGGGGCGGTGGGCGCGCTGCTCTTCTACGCCACCATCGTGGGTGGACTGGTCGTCGGCAAGCGCAATCTCGACCAGGCGAAGTCCGCATGGGATGCGACGTTCTGCCGGGCGATGCTCGCGAGCCTCGGCGCTTCCTTCCTGATGTCGTTCTACAGCGCGAGCAGCCTGGTGCTGGTCAGCCACAGCTTCATCTTCGCCCTGACCCTCGGGCTCATCGCCTGGCGCGCGCGGCATGGCCCGATGGAAATGGCACCCAATGATCTCGAGCGCAGTTTCGGTCGTCCGCGGAAGGTGCGGATGAAGGGCAACAAGTTCAGTCACTGGCAGGATGCAATGCCCGGTGGTCCGACCCCTGCGTTCTCGCCGGGCGGGCTGGGCGCCGCCTTCGCCGCCACCGGTGCTGCTTCGGGGCACTCGGCCGGCAGGCGGCCTCGCACCCGCGCCGGCGCCCCCTGGCCCGAAGCCGCACCGGCCGCAGTCTGGGCCGACGGCGCCACCGGTGCTGCTGCCGCTTCTGCTGCGTCCGGTCACGGCGCGCCATCCGCGCGGGACCCGCGGGCGGGCAGGCCGATGTTCGCCACCGATGATGTCGTGCACGAGACCGACGGCCGAACGAGGTCCGGACCATCGGATCGCACCCGCCAGACCCCGATCGACCGAGGTCGCATCGAGCCGGTCATCGACATCGAGGACCTGAACCGGGGACGCTGATCCGGGGTCGTCCATCCAGGGGGCGCTGATCCGGGGCTCGCCGATTGGGGCTCGCCGATGCGGTCGCGGGCCGGAAATGCAAAAGCCCGTGCGATCACACGGGCTTCTGCTGCCGGCCTGGATGCCGGCCCGTAGTGCCGGCCTCGGGCGCCGGCACTGCCTGCCTACTGCCTATTCAAGCGGTGGCGGGGCAGCCCGCAGCTGCGCTTCGGTCATGACGCCGCCGCCCGGATCTTCCACGCCTACGTCTAGGCTGGAAAAGTTGAAGGCCTGCCATTCGTTGGAGACCAGCTTCGCACGCGACACGCCGATGCCGGGGAAGTAGTACGACGGCGCGAGATCCGCCGAGCGGGTCGAGCGGTCGGGGTAGTAGTCGCCGCCGACATGAACCAGGTACTTGGCAGCCGAGCGGTCATCCGCGCCGCTGGCCCTGTCCTTCACCAGGCGCGCCTGCACCGTGATGAAGAGCGCGCCCACATCCGCGCCATCGATCTGGGTGATGCCGCCGCCCCAGCCGTGGAACACGAGGTTACCGGAGGGTGGCAGGACCGACGTCGAGCCATCGGATTCCGTCCGTACGTTCGGGCTGGTGGTGTTGGAGCCCTGCAGCGACTTCGGATAGAGTTCGCCGCCGACGCCGGTCGAGCTGGTGATCAGGTTCCAGGTATTGGAACGCTTGCTCTTGATGTACAGCTTCAGGTTGCGCAGCTGCACCCGGGTATTGCTGGCTGCATTGCCGACACCGTCGAACACCACGAACCAGGGCAGGACGGCGTTCCAGTAGGCGCCACTCTTGTAGTACGAATTGTTGACCGTCCACCAGGATGGCGTGTTGGTGCCGCGGGGGTCGTTGCCCATCACGACGTGTCCGGGGCCGCGCGCCCACCCGTAGTTGCTCGGTACGCCTGCGAGGGCGGTGTCGTTCATGTTCCTCATGTCGCTGACGATGGTGTCGAGCGAGTTCACCCTGCCGCTCGCCGGTGCCGGTGCTGGTGCGGGCGACGGCATCGGGGTGGGCGCCGGAGCCGCCGGTGCGGGAGCGGGCGAAGGGGACGGGGACGGGGAAGGGGACGGGGAAGGGGACGGGGAAGGGGACGGGGAAGGGGACGGGGACGGGGACGGGGACGGGGACGGGGACGGGGAGGGTACTGGATTGGGTGCGGGTCTCGCGGACGGAGCAGGCGAAGGTGCGGGCGACGAGCCGCGGCCGGCGCGTTCGCGCGCCCGCTTCTCCTCCTCGCTCTCGACCACTATTCCCGAGTAGCCCTCGCCGGCGCCCAGCGTGACGAGCGCGACCTCGGCGACCGGATCACCGGATCCAGTGGCTGCCGCGGCGGCGCCGTCCGAACCCTCGAAGAAACCGCCGCATCCCGCGAGCAGGCCTGCGGTCATGCAGGTGCCGAAGATGAGGGATGCTGTCCGCGCGGAGTCGGTGGCAGTCCGGCTGCTCCAGCAGTTTGTTTTTCTGATCTTCAAGGTGAACCTCGCGCAATGGCTTGTGTGAAACACGCAAACTCCTGGAACTGCGCTTTCGTGAAAAAGTTCACACACCTTACTGAAGGTCGTTGACGCGAAGAAGCAACATGCCGATGAGCGGTTGCCATCCAGAGACAGAAGCGGGTCGAAGGCGTCACGGTATGCCGCGGCAGCGGCGGAGCCGCCGCCGGCGGGTCGGGGCCGCCCCAGGTAAGATTGCGGCCTTACCCCGAAGTACCTTTGAAGAGTCCTTCCCTCAGACGGCTCACTGCCGCAGTGATCCTTTGCGCCGGCGTCAGTGCCTGCAGCGCGCAGCCCGCTTGTGAAGGCCTGGCCGTCGGCAAGGCGGCGGACGGGCTTGAAATTGCCGTGGGCAAGCGTGAACTGCGGGCGTATCGGTGGGGAGTTCTTCGGCTTCAACCTCGAGAACACCGAATTCCAGCTGTCCCTCTGGGACAAGGAAATGCGGCGGGTGCCGCCGGAAGTAGTGGCGGCGCTGAAGCCCTTCGAGGGCGCGGTGTACCGCTTTCCGGGTGGCACGACCGCCAACTACTACCCCTCGCGCAAGAGCACAGGGGGAGGTCGGCGCACGATCGGCCGCGCGTATCAACGACTGGATCGACCTGCTGCGCATCGACTTCGGCATCTCGGAATACCTGGCATTCGTCGACCAGGTCGGCGGCAGGCCCTGGTACGTGCTGAACCTGCTTGGCGGGCTGCATGCGCCCGCGGAACTGGGCGCGCTGGCGGACGACGCGCAGGCGCTCGCCGCTGACTTTCGCGATCGCCAGGTGAAGGTGATGCGGTGGGAGCTGGGCAACGAGCTCGACCGCGCCCAGGACATGTGGCCATCGGAGAAGTACCTCGCCACGCCCGGGCGGTGCTTGCCGCCGTGCGCTCGGCCGATCCGTCGGCACGCTTCGTGGGCATGATGGCGGACTACGATGCGCAGAAGTCTCGCGGCATCACCTCGTCGCAGTACAACCGCGCGGTGGCCGAGGGCCTCAAGGACCTGCGGGTGCATGCCTATGAGCAGCATCTCTACTACGACGGCCCGCCGGAAGGCCCCCACGTGCCCAACCGGCTCGGCCAGCTGTGCCGCTCGATCGAGGACGCCCGCAAGGCGGGCGTGCCGAAGGACGAGGTCGAGTTCTGGGTGACCGAGCATGCGCGCTGGCCGCAGGCCAGGCAGGGCGAGCAGTGGAAGGCCTCCTGGCGCAAGTCCGCGGACCTGGGCGCCGCGATCGGCGTGGCCGACGTGCTGATCGCATTCACGCAGATACCGGAGGTGAAGGGTTCGGCATTGCACGCCCTGCATGGCACCAACGGGCCGTGGCCGCTCTTTCACAAGGCTTCGAAGGGCGCGCCGTTTTCGCCGTCGGTGACGCTGCTGGCCTACGGCCTGTTGAACCAGTCGATGCTGCCGGTGGTGCTGCCGAGCCGCTCCTCGAGCGCCTCGAAGTCCGGCTACGACGGCGGCTACGACGCCCGCGGCGCAGTCCTCGCCACGCCCGATCGCAGCCGGCTTCGCGGCGTGGACGGTGAACCGCGCCGGCAGCGAAATCACCGTCCGGCTCAAGATCCCCGACCTGGCCGGCCGTTCGATGAACGCTCGGCTTCGCTACCTCACCGCCGCCAGCACCAAGCCCACAACTACGAGGACGCCGATGCCGTCAAGGTCCGGCAGGACGAGCGCCGCCTCGACTTCGACGACAGCGGCGTTGCCACCTATGCAGTGCCGGCCCGGTCGGTCGCTGCGCTCGTGATGCAGGCCGCAGCGCGATGACGTCACGCCACCGCCGCATCCGGGCGCCGCGTTGACCGCCGCGCGACCCCCAGCCGACGCGACGCCGGCGACGCCGGTCGATCCCGCCCCGATGACAAGCAGCCCGCCGAACCCCTACAGCTCGCGCCGCATCGCGACCGGGATGAAGCACTTCCTCATGGGGAAGGCGCTGACGTCGGTGGCCGGGATCTGCACGCTGCTGCTGGTGATCCGCGGTCTGCCGGTGCAGGAGTTCGCCGCCTATTCGATCCTCTTCGGACTGGTCGACGTGCTGCTGGTCGTGACCAGCGTCGGCACCGGCCAAGTCCTGACGCGGTTCGTGCCCGAGATCTACGCCCAGCACTTCGCGCACGCCTTGCGCCTGCTGCTCGGTTATGCTCGGGCTTGCGCTTCGCGCTGCTCCTGGTGACGGTCCTCGCCCTGGCCTTGTTCGCCGGCCCCTTCGCCGGGCTCATCGGCCTGGACGATTGGCAGGGCGCGCTGAAGCTCTACCTGCTGGTCGTCCTCTTCCGGACCACGACCAACACGCTCTACCAGGTGCTTGAAGCCATGCTGCAGCAGGCCCGCGGGCAGGGAGCCTTCGCGGCAGTGACAGTATCCCGCTTCCTGGGCGTCGGAGGCCTCTACCTGTCCGGGCACTTCAACCTGGTCAACCTGATCATCGTGGAGGCCGCCTCCGACGCGCTCGGCACGCTGCTGATGAGCCAGGGCGTCTATCAGGTATCGAAGCGGCGGTCCGGCGAAGGCGACCGCGAGCCGAGGTCGGCTGGCTGCGCGCCAATGCAAGGCGCATCGTCAACTTCGGCATCAAGGGTCACTTCCAGGGCCTGATCATCATGCCGTTCAGCGGCGTCGTGAACCGCCTGGTGATCGGCAGCCAGATGCCGACCGCGCAGGTCGCGCTTTTCGGCTTCGGCCAGTCGATCTTCGACCTGATGCAGCGCTACCTGCCGGCGCAATTGTTCAACGGCATGGTCCGGCCGGTGATGGCGGCGCGGTTCTCGGTCAGCCACCACTTCGAGGAGGTCCAGGTCATCTGCAACGCCGCGCTCAAGGTCAACCTGCTCCTGATCGGCCTGGCCGCCACCGCCTTCGCCGCCGGCGGCAGCGACATGCTTCACTGGATCACGCGCGGCAAGTACGGCGAGCAGGCAGTGGAACTGCTGCTGCTGATGTGCGCGCTGGTGGCATTGGAGTCGTGGCGGCACGTGCTGGATCAGCTCAGCCACACGGTGGAGCGCTACGGATTCCTGGTCTTCAGCAACGGCCTGCTGGGCGCCTCCCTCCTGGGGGGACTGGCCTTGCTGCCGTCGCTGGGGATCTTCGCGTTGCCGGCAGCCAACTGCGGCGGCCTGGTTGTCGCAAACCTGCTTGTCATCTGGTGGCTGCGGCGAACCGGCTATCCGTTCAAACATAACCTTGGCGAGATATTTGCTATTCTTGCGGGCACCGGCCTGGCAGTCGGGGTCGGCCTGCTGCTGCCGATCGTCCTGAATCACTGGATGCCACGGGTTATCGTCGCGGCGCTGGTCTACGCCGCCTTCGTCTGGCTGGCCGTGGGCTCCAAACCGGAAGAGCGTCGGATGATCGGGGTGTTCGTCGACCGGCGCCGGTCGGCCTAGCCGGAACAACTCCAGACCTGATCTTGCGACTCTACTGTTCCACCTCCGAAAAATTTCCCGTGCGTCTCGTCGACGTGATCGAACTGTTCCTGCAGGAACTGCGCGCGAGGGGCGTCGAGCAGACCTGGTATCGCGGGCCCTCGGCCGAGCCCGGCGCGCTGAGGAGCGAATACGTGAACGGCATCGGATCGTCGTGCCGCCCACCTTCGGTGCGGCGGCTGCCGGAAAGACGCCACGCGGCTCGGTACTGGTTCCTGGAGACGGTCTTCCTGCTCAGGCAGTGCCGTCGCGGCCCGACGCCATCCTGATCCGCGACAAGTACTGGGGCGCGGTCGTCGGCTACTTTGTGCGCGCGCCTAGCGGCAGCCGGCTGCTCATCTGGCTGTCGTATCCGTATCCGGAACACGACACGGAGGAGGCGAGCGGTGACGCGGGCTGGCGCCGCTACCTGCAAGGGCGTCCGGGCCTGGCTCGGCTACCGCATGCTGTATCGCTTCGCCATGCGCCGGGCGGATCACTGCTTCGTGCAGAGCGAGCAGATGAAGACCGACATGCTGCAGTGGGGCATCCGCCCGAGCGGATGACCGCCGTGCCGATGGGCATCGCAAGCGGGTCTTCGATGCGGTCGATGTCGGCGTCCCGCCGGCGCAGCCGCCGGTCGTGCTGCTATCTGGGCAGTCCTCGGCGGCGGTGAGGAGGCTCGAGATCCTGGTCGATGCGTTCGCCATCGTCGCCGCGCCGTCGGCCCGACGTGCGGTTCGAGTTCGTCGGCGACGGCGCCGTGCCGCGGAGCGGCGCAATCTCGAGCAGACCAGGTGCGCGCAGGCAGGACTGGCCGGCGTGGTCACGTTCACCGGGCAGGTGCCGATCGAGGAGGCGCTGGCATCGCGTCGAGCTGCGGCGGTGTGCGTCTCGCCGGTCCGCATGAGCCGGTGCTGCGGGTCGCTTCGCCGACCAAGTTCATCGAATATCTCGCGTTGGCCAAGCCCACCGTCGGCAACGACCATCCGGAGCACTCGATGATCGCGAAGGCAGCCAGCGGGGCGATGATCGTCGAATGGTCGCCGCAAGGATTCGCCGACGCGATCCTCTGGTGCCTCGATCATCCCGAAGAAGCGCGCGAGATGGCGCTGCGCGGGCGGGAGTGGGTCGGCGAGCATCGCACCTACGACCGGCTGGCGGACATGGTGCACGGCGAGCTGGTGAAGTGATCGGCACGTCCGGGACTGCTGGAAGCCGGCCGAGCCGTCGCAAGCGGCGCCGCGCAGGCTGATCCGGCGCCCGTATATGCGCCATCCCGCACGGCCGCCCGAAGGCGGGTCCCCTTGGAAGGCCCTGAGGGGTAGCCGAGCCGCAGCCCTGCTGTCGCTGAACTCCTACCACTATCGCCGTGGCGGTTCGGATGTGGTCTATCTGGAGCACGACGCGCTGTTCCGCGCGATGGGCTGGAAGACCGCGGTGATGTCGATGCATCACCCGAGGAATCTCGACGTCGCCGTGGAGCCGTACTTCGTCGACGAACTCGAGTTCGGCAACACCAGCGGCCTGCTCGACAAGATCGTCAAGGCCGGCAAGGTCATCTTCTCGCTCGAGGCGCAGAAGAAGCTGCGCAGCTGCTGCCGGTGTTCCCGGCCGACGTGGCGCACCTCCACTGCATCTACCATCATCTCTCGCCTTCGGTGCTGCCGGTGCTTCACAAGGCCGGGGTGCCGGTCGTGCTCACCGCGCACGACCTCAAGATCGCCTGCCCGGCGTACAAGATGCTCAACGCGACCGGCATCTGCGAGCGCTGCCGGACCGGCTCGGTGATCAACGTCGTGCAGCCACCGCTGCGTGCGCGATTCGCTCGGCGCGAGCGCCATCGTCGCGGTCGAGTCGGGCCTGCAGCGCACGCTGCGCCTGTATCGCCGCTACCTCGGGCGGGTGATCGCGCCGAGCCGGTTCTACCGCGCAGAAGCTCATCGAGTGGGGCTGGCCGGCGGAGCAACTGGTGCACGTCCCCAACTACGTCGATGCCGAGCCGCTTCGCGCCGTCCTACGAACCGGGCGACTACTTCCTGTTCGCCGGCCGGCTGGCGGTGGAGAAGGGGGTGGCGACCCTGGTCGCGGCGGCGATTCGCGCGAAGGTCCCGCTGCGGGTCGCCGGCACCGGCCCGCTCGAGGCGGAGCTGCGGGCGCTGCCGGGCGCGGAGCAGGTGCAATGGCTCGGCTTCTGCTCGGGCGAGGCGCTCTGGCAGCAGGTGCGGGGCGCGCGGGCGCTGGTCCTGCCGAGCGAATGGTACGAGAACGCGCCGATGAGCATCCTCGAGGCTTACGCTAGCGGCACGCCGGTGGTCGGGGCCGCCATCGGCGGCATCCCCGAGATGATCGACGAAGGCACCGGCTGGGTCTTTCGCAGCGGCGACGTGGAGGATCTCGCGCGCGTGCTGTCGACAGGTGGCCGCGACGCCGGATGCGGTCATCGCGGAAATGGGACGGCGCGCGCGTGAGCGCGCCGAACGGGAATTCAACCGGCAGCGCTACGTCGACGGCGTGCTCGACGTCTATCGCGGCCTCGGAATCAGATGTTGAAGACGGATCGTCCTGGCAATACACTTGCGGATCCTCGGCACTCGCGGGCTGCCTGCAGCGCACGGCGGCTTCGAGACGTTCGCCGAGCATCTGGCGCTGTACCTCGTCGGGCGCGGCTGGAACGTCACCGTCTACTGCCAGCGCGACGGCAGCGGCGCCATCCTCGAGGACGAGTGGAAGGGCGTGCGGCGGGTCAACATCCCGGTTGCCCGCCAGGGGCCCGACCGCCTCGATGCATTTCGACTGGATCGCGACGCGGCACGCGGCCGCGGCCGGCGAGCCGTGCCTCACGCTCGGCTACAACACCGCGTCGTTCTGCGCCTTGCTGCGCATGAAGCGCATACCGAACGTCATCAACATGGACGGCATCGAATGGCGCCGGGCCAAGTGGGGCCCCGCGCCGAAGACCTGGTTCTGGCTGAACGACTGGGCCGGCTGCTGGATGGGCAACCATCTCGTCGCCGACCATCCGGACATCCGGCGCCACCTCGAGACCCGGGTCGGGGGTGAGCAAGATCACGGTGATTCCCTATGGTGCGGACGAGGTTCTCGACGCGCCGGTGGAGCCGCTCGCACGGCTGGGAGTCGAGCCGGGCAGGTACATGAGCGTCATCGCGCGGGCCGAACCCGAGAACTCGCTGCTCGAGATCGTCCAGGGCTTCTCGGCTGAGCCGCGCGGTTGCAAGCTGGTGGTCCTCGGCAACTACGACGAGAAGGTGCCATACCAGCGTTCGGTGCTGCAGGCGGCCAGCAGCGAGGTACTTTTCCCCGGCGCGATCTACGACAAGTCGCTGGTGTCGCGCTGCGCTTCCATTCGATGGCCTACGTGCACGGGCACCAGGTCGGCGGGAACCAATCCGTCGCTGGTCGAGGCGCTCGGCGCCGGCAATGCCGTCATCGCCCACGACAACCGGTTCAACCGCTGGGTCGCGGGCCCGCAGGCCGCCTACTTCAGGGACGGCGCCTCGTTCAGCCGCCAGCTCGAATCGATCCTCGCGGAGCCGGCGCGGCTCGAGGCGATGCGCGCCGCGTCGCGCGCGCGTCACCACGAGGCGTTTCGCTGGGAGACGATGCTCGGCGCCTACGAGCGACTGCTGCTGCAATACCAGCGCTGATCGGTCCGGCTGCCGATCACGCCTTCGCGCGGCCCTTCGGCAGCGTCGCGCTCCGCCTGGCGCAGGAGGGCATTCGCCATCCAAAGCGCGATCTTGCCGACTTCATGGTTGTCGCATCCCCAGATGTCCTTGAGAACCACATACGGCTCGATCCCGAACACCAGGCTCATCGCCTTGCAGAGGCGGTCGAAGGCGCCTCTTGGCAGGGAGTGGTGAAGGGGGCGAAGCGTGCGGCGGAGGATGTCAATTCGATAGCCTCGCTTGTACGAGTCTTCTTCCAGTCGGCCGGCTGCCTGCAGGGACTCGTGCTCGAGCGACAGCTGCAGCGCGGAGCGCATTTGTGGTTCGTATTCCGCAAACCGGACAAAAGTGGTGGCGAACAGTTCCGCAAGACGCTCGTCGACGCCTTCCAGCCGCGATTCGAAGCGCCGCACCGGCCCCAGGCTAGAGTCGACAACGGCCGCAATCAGTTTGCTGCGCGAGGAGAAGTACCGATACGCAGTTGCACGCGATACTCCTGCCGCCTCGGCGACTTCTCCAATGGAAGGCACGTGACCCAGCTGTCGGATGAGGCGTGACGCGGTTGCTAGCAGCAACTCCTTGGTGCGAACCGCGTGCCGGCTGAGTCCACCGGTTTCGTCGGCATCTTCGAGTTTGCGGCGCAGCACCGGAACCGAGGCAGGAAGTGTGCCGATGAATCGCTTGCGTTGGTTGGGTCGCGGCGTCGGAGGCGTCTTGGAAGCCGGTCTGTTCATGGCGGTACCAACCCTTTCCTGAGGTCACATCGACTTCTTGACGCCGCTGGGACACGGGATATTATTGACCTTTGCCGGGATGAGACTCAAGTCTCAGATTTGAAGTCTCGGACCCGGTGCTCGACAAGATCCGAGGGAGACACCCGATCCGGGCGCTGCACGGCTGCCGGGAACGTGGACAGGAGACGCGATGGGCAACGTTCTCTTCACCAATGTCCGCATCCTGGACGGCACCGGCGCGCAGCCGTATGTGGGCGAAGTGCTGGTGCAGGGCAACCGGATCCTGAAGGTCGGTCGCGGCCCCCGCTCCCTGCCGACCGCCGGCATCGACACCATCGACGCCGCCGGCGCGACGCTGATGCCCGGCATGACCGAGGCGCACACCCATTTCTCCTGGAACGACCAGCCCAGCCTGGGCGCTATCCAGAAGATGCCGCTGGAGGAGCATATCCTCTGGTGCGCGCATATCGCCGAGCGCTACCTCAGCCGCGGCTTCACGTCCTGTGTCGGCGCCGCCTGCGCCAAGCCGCGCCTCGACGTCGCCACCCGCAACGCCATCAATTCCGGCCTGATCCCGGGTCCGCGCTACCTGGCCGCGAGCCAGGAGATCACGGTGCCGGGCGGCCTGGGCGACGAGTCGCCGCCGCACCTGCCGTATCCGGAGTTCAGCTTCGGCGCTGTGGTGAGCGGCGCCGACGAGATGCGACGCTGCGTGCGCACCTTCATGAAGTACGGCGTCGACACGATCAAGCTCAATCTCTCCGGCGAATACATCGCCGGCATGAGCGCCGAGACGACGCAGATGACCGACGCCGAGATCGCCACTGCAGTCGAGGAGGTGCGGATGCGCGGCAAGCGGCTTGCGGCCCATGCGCGCTCGAGCGAGTCGGTCAAGCAGTGCGTGCGCCACGGCATCGAGCTGATCTTCCATGCCAGCTTTGCCGACGAAGAAGCGCTCGACATGCTCGAGGCGAACAAGGAACGGCACTTCGTCGCGCCCGGCCTCGGCTGGCTCATCAATACGTCATACAACGCCAGCAAGTGGGGCATCACGCCGGAGGCGGCGCGCGACATGGGCTACCACCGGGAGCTCGAGGTTGCCGTCGAGACGCTCAAGAAGATGAAGCGCCGCGGCATCCGCATCCTTCCCGGCGGCGACTACGGCTTCGCCTGGATGGCCCATGGCACCAACGCGAAGGACCTCGAATACTTCGTCCGCTACCTGGGCTTCACGCCGATGGAGGCGCTGCTGTCCGCAACCCAGCTCGGCGGGCAGGTCATGATGATGGGCAGCGAGCTCGGCCTGATCCGCGACGGCTTCCTCGCCGACCTCCTGCTGGTCGACGGCGATCCCCTCGCGGACATCAGGATCCTGCAGCAGCCCGAGCGGATCCTCGCGGTGATGAAGGACGGGCAGTTCTACAAGGAACCTGAGATCCGCACCTCGCGCAGCCGCCTTTCGCTCACTGCAGCCTGAACGCCAGTCACCGGAGAAGGCGATGGGAAGCTACCTGTTCACCAACGTGCGGATCCTCGACGGCACCGGCGCCGCGGCCTATCCTGGGGAGGTCCTCGTGCAGGGCAACCGCATCAGCCGCGTCAGCGCGAGCGGACCGGGCGCGCGGATGATGCCTTCGAGCGGCGCGGTGGTCGTCGATGCCGCCGGCGCCACGCTGATGCCGGGCATGACCGAAGCGCACACCCATTTCTCCTGGAACAACGCCGCTTCGCTCGATGGCATCCAGGTGATGCCGCCCGAAGAGCACACGCTCTGGGTCGCCCATGTCGCCAAGAAGTACCTCGACCACGGCTGGACCTCCTGCGTCGGCGCCGCGGCAGCCAAGCCACGGCTGGACATCGTGATCCGCAACGCCATCAATTCCGGCATGCTGCCCGGGCCGCGCTACCTGGCGGCCAGCCAGGAAATCACGGTGCTCGGCAACCTGGGCGACGAGAGCCTGCCGCACATCCAGTACCCCGAGTACAACTTCGGCGCGGTCGTCAACGGCCCCGAGGAGATGCGCAAGGTCGTGCGCACTTTCCTCAAGTACGGTGTCGACTCGATCAAGGTGAATCTCTCCGGCGACAACATCCTTCCCGGAGCCGGCGCGACCACCACCTGGATCACCGACGAGGAAGTGGCGATGGCGGTGAAGGAGACCAAGATGCGCGGCAAGCGCGTCTCCGTGCACGCCCGCTCCTGCGAATCGATCAAGATGGCCCTGCGCCACGGCGCGGAGGTCATCTATCACGCGAGCTACGCCGACGAGGAAGCGCTCGACATGCTGGAGGCGCAGAAACACCGCATCTTCGTGGCGCCGGGGCTGTCGGTGATCGTCAAGCTGCTCTACGAAGGCGAGCCGTATGGCTTCAGCCCGCAGCGGGCGCGCGAGCTCGGCTACGAGGACGAGCTGGAGGCGGCTTCGCGAAGCCTCACCGCCATGCATCGGCGCGGCATCCGGGTGCTGCCCGGCGGCGACTACGGCTTCGCCTGGGCGCCGCACTGGACCAATGCGATGGACCTGCAGTACTTCGTCAAGTACTGCGGGATGACGCCGATGGAGACCATCGTCGCGGCCACCAAGTACGGCGGCCAGATCATGATGATGGAGAAGGACCTCGGGCTGGTGCAGGAGGGACGGCTCGCCGACCTGCTGCTGGTCGACGGCGATCCGGTCGCCGACCTGTCGATCCTGCTCGACCAGAAGCGGTTGCTTGCGGTGATGAAGGACGGCGTGTTCTGCAGGGAGCCGGCGATACGTTCGGCCCGCACCGGCAGCCTTCCCAGCTGGAACCGGAGCGCCGCCTGAGCGGCGAGTCGCAGATCATCGTCCTGACCTCAGCGGCCTCGCCGGAGTGTCCTCTTGTCGACTTTCTCGAAATGGTTCTGGGGGGTACTGATCGGATTGCCGATCGCCGTGTTCTCGGCGTGGGCGATTGCCGACAACCAGAGGCTCTACTTCGTCACGATGCTGAACAGCCTCACCCTGGCCTCGCTGTACTTCATCGTCGCGGCCGGCTTCACGCTGGTGTTCGGCCTGATGCGCAACGTCAACCTCGCGCACGGGTCTCTCTACCTGCTCGGCGGATACGTGGGGTATGTCGTCGCCGACAAGACCGGCTGGTGGATTCTTGCGCTCGCCGCCGGCTTCCTGGCGGCGGCGGTCGCCGGCCTGCTGATCCAGGTCGTGATCCTGCGTCGCATGCAGGGCGAGGAACTGCGCCAGACGATGGTCACGATCGGATTGTCCATCGTGATCGCGGACCTGCTGCTCTGGACCTTCACCGGCGAGGTCCATCAGATGGAGGCGCCGGAATGGCTGCGCGGTCCCCTGCGGGGCTTGCCGCTGGTCAATGCCTATTCCGCCTATCGTCTCAGCCTGCTGGCGTTCGGGATCGTGATCGGCGTCGGCCTTTGGCTGTTCCTGAACCGGACCCGGATCGGCATGATGATCCGGGCCGGCGTCGACGACCGCGGCATGCTGGCCGCATCGGGCGTCAACGTCAACCTGCTCTTCGCCATCACGTTCGCGATCGGTGCCGGCCTGGCGGGCTTCGGCGGCGTGATCGGCGCGGTTGAACTGTCGATGGTGCCCGGAGAGGACATCCGCCTGCTGCTCGCCTCGCTGATCGTCGTGATCGTGGGGGGAATGGGCAGCGTCGTCGGCGCTGCCATCGGCGCCGTGATCCTGGGATTGGCGGAGACCTACGGCCTGGCCTACGCACCGACCTACAGCGTGGTGTTCACGTTCGTGATCCTGGTGGTGGTCCTGGCGTTCCGTCCACGGGGAATCATGGGGCGCGCAGGATGAAGCAGCCGACGCGCGGCAGCCGGGCGCCGGCACGATGAGCGCGGCGCGCTGGCGTGGTGCGATGAATGCCGGTGCCGGTCGGCAGGCGTGGCAGCGTTCCTCCGCGGGCCTGCGGTCCCCGCAATCGGAGGGCACGCCCGAGTGGTCCGGCCCGTCGATCCGCGGCGGTGCCGCGATTCCGTACGGCGCTGCGGGCACCCACGGCGCGGCAACCGCAACCGGGCTGCGCTGGCTCGATCCGATCACCGGGCGTGTGTCGGCCCGCCACGTCGTGGTCATGATCGCACTCCTGCTCTTCCCGCTGGTTGCGACGCTCGTTCTTCACCTACCAGATTGCCGCCCAGTCGCTGATCCTCGGCATGATCGCGCTGTCGCTCACCTTCCTCGGCGGCTACGGCGGCATGATCTCCCTGGCGCAGATGACCGTTGCCGGAGTCGCCGGCTATACGATCGGAATCCTCGGCGTCAACGGCACGCCGGAAATCGACGTCAACTGGCCCTGGTGGGCCATCGTGCCGATCGGGGTGCTGCTCGCGGTCGTCGCATCCACTTTCATCGGCTGGCTGTCGGTAAGGACCGAGGGCATCTACACGATCATGATCACGCTCGCGATCGGCGTCGCGTTCTATTACCTGACGTTGCAGAACTACAGTGTCTTCAACGGCTTCCAGGGACTGCAGCAGCTGGTGCCGCCGACGGTGTTCGGCATCGATTTCAAGGCACCGGTCCCCTTCTACTTCCTGGTCCTGTTCTGGGCGCTCGCCGGCTACTTCTTCGTCAAGCACCTGATCCGCACGCCGTTCGGTATCGCACTGCAGGGCATCCGCGACAATCCGCGCCGGATGAACTCGCTCGGCTTCAACGTCACCGCCCACCGGGTCGCTGCCTATGCGGTCGCCGGCCTGATCGCCGGGGTCGCCGGCGTGCTGATGGTCTGGTACAACCGGCTGATCACGCCAGGCTCCATCGGAACCTCATGGCTGATCAACATCCTGGTGATCGCGGTGCTGGGGGGCATGCGCCATCCGATCGGCCCGTTCCTCGGCGCGATCATCTTCGTGCTGCTGCAGACATTTGCCATCGACCTCATCGACCGCGAGCGGTTCAACCTCGTGATCGGCGGCGTCTTCCTTGCGATCGTCCTTTTTTCACCCGATGGACTGCTCGGACTGTGGGCGCGCCTGTCGGCGCGTTTCGCAACCGCCGATCGCAGGCCCGTCGCGTCCAACCTGCGGCCCTCGAGCCGTCCATGAAGTACACGAGGAGGAGATGATGAAGGGCAAGCGATTGATGGTGCGTGCGACGCTGATCGGTGCCGCGATTGCGGCCGCTTTTTCTGCCAGCGCGTGGGCGCAGCAGGGGCCGGTGAAGATCGGCCTGCTGGCGACGCTGGAAGGTCCGTTCGCTGCCGGCGGTGCCGACGGCATGCGCGGAGCGGAACTCGCCGTGCGGGAGCGCGGCGGGATGGTTGCGGGTCGCAAGATCGAGATCGTCAAGGCATCATCCGATGCCAAGCCGGACGTTGCGGTCAACGCGACGCGCAAGCTCGTCGAGCAGGACAAGGTCGACATCATGGTCGGACCGTTGTCCGGCGGCGAAGGCATCGCGGTGAAGGACTATTCCCGTACCCAGCCGCAGGTGACCTTCATCAACGGCGGCTCCGGCGCGCAGGGAACGACCCTGGTCAACCCCTCGCCCAATTTCTTCCGCTTCAACACCGACGGCGGCCAATGGATGGTCGGCCTCGGCAAGGAGGCGCTCAAGCGCGGGTACAAGAAGGTGATGGTCATCGCCGAGGACTATGCCTTCCCGTATTCGCAGGTCCAGGGGTTCATGGCCGAGTATTGCCGGGAGGGCGGCAAGGTGCCGTTGAAGGCATGGGTTCCGCTCGGTGGCAAGGACTATTCCTCGGTCATCGCGCGCGTGCCGAACGACGTCGATGCGCTGCTCGTGGTCCTGGGCGGGGCGGACGCCGTCAATTTCCTGACCCAGTACGAGTCCGCGGGTGGCGACAAGCCGATGATCGGCGGCTCGATCACCGTCAGCCAGGACGTGCTGAACTACCGCGGCAAGCGTCGCGACTCGCTGGTCGGGACCATCGCCGGCTCGCCGATCGCCGATGCCTACGACTCGCCCGAGTGGAAATCCTTCGTCGCCGACTACAAGAAGAACTTCCCGGACGGCTATCCCAGCCCCTCCCTGTTCGCGCTGGTCTACTACATGAACATGAAGGCGGCGCTGGATGGCCTCGAGGCAGTCAAGGGCGACCTGTCGGACGGGCACAAGAAGTACCGGGAAGCCCTTCAGCAGCTGAACCTGAAGACGCCCACCGGGCAGGTGAAACTGGACTCGAACCGGCAGGCGATCGGCACCACCTTCATCACCGAGGTCGTCAAGGACGAGAAAGGCAACCTCTTCAACAAGGTGGTGAGCAAGGTGGACAATGTCGAGCAGATGCTCGGCATCAAGCCGGCCGACTTCAAGATCGGCTCGCGCGACGAGCCGAACTGCCCCTGAGGTCGACTTGGACTTGACCCGCCGCTCGCTGGGTACAGGTGACGCGCTCGTGCTCGAGGGGGTCACCCGTCGCTTCGGCGCGCTCGCGGCCATCGACAACGTGTCGATGGCCGTGCGTGCCGGCGAGCGGCGTGCTGTCATCGGCGCCAACGGCGCCGGCAAGACCACACTGTTCAACTGCATCACCGGCGACTTCCTGCCCACGTCCGGGCGGGTGCGCTTCTTCGACGACGACGTGACCGACATGCCGCCGTACGAGCGCATCCGGGCCGGCTTGCGGCGCACCTACCAGTCTTCGCTCCTGTTCCGCGACCTGTCGGCGCGGGACAACCTTTTCCTCGCGGTTCGCGGCGTCTCGCGAGGCCGCTACAGTTTCCTGAGGCCTGGCCGCACCAGCACCACCCGCGCGGCGGCCGACGAGTTGCTGGAGCGCGTCCGGCTGACGGGGGTGGCCGACCAGCCGGTCGCATCGCTCGCCCACGGCCAGCAGCGGCAACTGGAGATCGGCATGGCGCTGGCCGGGGCGCCGCGGCTGATTCTCTTCGACGAGCCGGCCGCGGGCCTGTCGCCGGCCGAGCGCGGGGACCTGATGCGCTTGTTCGAGGCGCTGCCGGCCCATATCGGCTTCGTGCTGATCGAGCACGATCTCGAGATCGCGCTGCGCGTGGTCGAGCGGGTGACGGTGCTGCACAACGGGCGGCTTCTCAAGGAAGGGTCGCCTGCCGAGATCGAGGGCGACGCGCAGGTGCAGGCGATCTACATGGGCGAAGGCCACGCCGCGCGCCGCGCAGAGGAACTACGACATTGAACTGGTTCTCCCGCTCCCCGTCGACCCGATCCGGCCCGGTGCTGCAGATCGACAAGCTCGACGTGTACTACGGACGAGCGCACGCGCTGCAGGAAGTCTCGCTCACTCTCGACGCGGGCACGCTGGCCGTGGTCGGGCGCAACGGCATGGGCAAGACCACGCTCTGCAATGCCATCACCGGCCTGCTGCCGGCGGGGGCCACCGCGACGGGTGAGATCCGGCTCGGTGGCGAGCAGATCCTGGGCCTCGCGCCGAACGACATCACCGCGCGCGGCGTCGCCTACGTTCCCCAGGGCCGGCGCGTCTGGCCTTCGCTGTCGGTCGACGAGCACCTGCGCCTCGCCTCGCGCAGCGGCTTGCGCGGCGCGTGGACGGTCGATCGGGTCTACGGCAGCTTCCCGCGCCTGGCCGAGCGCCGCGGCAATGGTGGCGCGCAGCTGTCGGGTGGCGAGCAGCAGATGCTGGCCATCTCACGCGCACTGCTGCTCAACCCGCATCTCCTGGTGATGGACGAGCCCACCGAGGGGCTGGCGCCGGTGATCGTCGAGCACGTCGAGCAGATGCTGGCGACGCTGGTACGCGAAGGCGACATGGCGATCCTGCTGATCGAGCAGAACCTCGGTGTCGCCATGACGGTTGCCGACACGATCGACGTGATGGTCAACGGCCGGATTGCGCGGTCGCTTCCGGCGGCCGAGCTCGCCGCAGACCGGGAACTGCAGCAGCGGCTGCTGGGGGTGCGCGCCGCCAGCGACGCCGAGGTGGCGATCGGCGCCGCTCAGGCGATCGCCGCAGCATCGGCCGCGGCGGAAGGGGAAAGCGGCGCTGCCGACCCACCGGCCGAAGTGCGGATCTACACCGTGCGCCGTGCCTTCGGGGAAGATGAGCCCGCCGCAAGCAGCACCCCGGAGGCGGTGCGCGCGGTGCGTGACGTGACGCGCTGGAACTCGGCCGATCCTCAAGCGAAGCCTCGGGACCGGCTCCTGGAGGGCCGGGCGGAGCAGGCGACGGCGCTTCCTTCGGGCATCACCGGCGCGGAGTCGCTCGCCAAGCGTTCGCGGGATGCGCGCGTGCTGGACATGCCGATTGCCGCGACCGTCGATCGGGCCGCGTACGTCGCCGGAACTTTCGACACGAAGGGCAGGGAGCTTTTCTACCTGAAGAACTGCCTCGACCGTGTCGGCATCCGTACCGTGACCGTCGACCTCTCGACATCGGGTGCCATGTCGACGGCGAACGTCACGCCGCGGGAAGTGGCGCGCCACCATCCCCTTGGCGAGAAGGCGGTCTTCAGCGGCGACCGCGGTTCGGCGGTGGCGGCCATGGGGGTCGCTTTCGAGCGCTTCGTCCTTACGCGCCGGGACCTCGGCGGCCTGGTCTCCGCGGGCGGCTCGGGTGGGACCTCACTGGTCACCACGGCGATGCGCGCGCTTCCGATCGGACTGCCGAAGGTCATGGTGTCGTCCGTCGCCTCGGGCGATGTCCGCCCCTACGTCGGGCCAAGCGACATTTGCATGATGTATTCCGTCACCGACGTCTCCGGGATCAACCGGATCAGCGAGAAGGTCCTGGCCAACGCGGCCCATGCGCTCGGCGGAATGATCTCCCATGCCAGATCGGCCGCCCCCAGCTCCCGGGCCGCCCTCGGACTGACGATGTTCGGCGTCACCACGACCTGCGTGCAAGCGGTGACCGCACAGCTTCAGGATGACTACGACTGCCTCGTATTCCACGCGACCGGCACCGGGGGGCAGTCGCTGGAGAAGCTCGTCGATTCAGGCTTGCTGACCGGCGTCCTCGACATCACGACGACCGAAGTCTGCGACGAGATCGTCGGCGGCGTGCTGTCGGCGGGCCCGGATCGCTTCGACGCCATCATCCGCTCGCAGGTTCCCTACGTCGGCTCCTGTGGCGCGCTCGACATGGTCAACTTCTGGGCCATCGATACCGTCCCTGCCAAGTTCAAGGATCGACGACTCTACCGGCACAATCCGAACGTGACGCTGATGCGCACCACGCCGGACGAGTGCCGTCTGATCGGTGCATTCATCGTGGAAAAGCTGAACCGGATGGAAGGCCCGGTGTGCTTCGTGATTCCCGAGGGCGGCGTCTCCGCGCTGGATGCCCCCGGGCAGCCTTTCCACGATCCGGAGGCCGACAGGGCGCTGTTCTCGGCCATCGAGAGCCGTTTCAAGCGCGGGCCCCGTCGGCGGCTGCTGAAGACGCCGCTGCACCTCAATGACCCGCGGTTTGCGGACCTGCTGGTGGAGCAGTTTCGCGAGCTCGCAGGCGTTGCCCCCACCTCCCGACACCTTGTAGCGAGCTGAGCCATGGCCCGAGTTCCCCGTGAGAGGATCCTGCGAGATCTGCGCGCGAAGATCGAGCGCGGCCAGCCCATCGTCGGCGGCGGCGCCGGCACCGGCTTGTCGGCGCGTTGCGAAGAAGCCGGCGGCATCGACCTGATCGTGATCTACAACTCGGGCCGCTACCGGATGGCGGGGCGCGGATCGCTCGCCGGGCTGCTGGCTTACGGCAACGCCAACGAGATCGTCGTCGAGATGGCGCGCGAAGTGCTGCCGGTGGTGCAGCACACCCCGGTGCTCGCGGGCGTGAATGGGACGGACCCTTTCATGCTGCGCGACCCGTTCCTGCGGCGGCTCGCGGATCTCGGCTTTTCGGGGGTGCAGAACTTCCCGACCGTGGGACTCATCGACGGCACCTTCAGGGTCAACCTGGAGGAGACCGGCATGGGGTACGGTCAGGAGATCGACCTGATCCGCGCGGCGCGCGCGCTCGACCTGCTGACGACCCCGTATGTCTTCTGCGAGGACGAAGCCATCGAGATGACGCGGGCCGGTGCCGACATCGTGGTCTGTCACCTCGGCCTGACGACCGGCGGCGCCATCGGCGCGCGCACCGCGCTGACGCTGGATGACTGCATCCCGAAAGTCAATGCCTGGGCGGCAGCCGCGCGCCGCGAAAACCCCGACGTGATCGTGCTGTGTCACGGGGGGCCCATCGCCCAGCCGGATGACGCCCGCCATGTACTGCGCAACTGCCCTGACTGCCACGGGTTCTACGGTGCCTCCAGCATGGAGCGCCTGCCCACCGAACTCGCGCTGACCGAACAGACCCGGCGGTTCGTGGCCATCACCCGATAGATCGAAGATCCTGGAGAACATCATGACCGGCGCACAGTTCGGCAACTTCCTTCTCGGCCTCATCGTCGTCGCGATCGTCGTGGCCATCGTGGTCTGGCTGCTGCACTGGCTGTACCTGCGCTCTTCGAAGGAGCGCAGCTTCGTGCGCACCGGCCTGGGCGGGACCCGCGTGGTGCTGGGCGGGGGCGCCTTCGTGCTGCCGATCGTCCACGACGTGATCCCGGTGAACATGAACACGCTGCGGCTCGAGGTTTCCCGTGGCCGGGACAAGGCGCTGATCACCCGCGACCGGATGCGGGTGGACGTGGTCGCGGAATTCTATGCGCGCGTGCAGGCCACCGAGGAGGCGATCTCCAACGCCGCCCAGACGCTGGGCACGCGGACGATGCAGCCCGAGCAGCTGAAAGAACTCGTCGAAGGCAAGTTCGTCGACGCGCTGCGAACCGTCGCCGCGGAGATGACCATGGAGGAACTGCACGAGAAGCGCGGCGAGTACGTGAAGCGGGTGCGCTCCGTCGTCGCCGGCGACCTGCTGCTGAACGGGCTCGAGCTCGAGACGGTGTCCCTGACCCAGCTCGACCAGACCGGCATGGAGTTCTTCAACCCGTCGAACGCCTTCGATGCGGAAGGCCTGACCCGGCTGACCGAGCAGATCGAGCGGCGCAAGAAGATCCGCAACGACATCGAGCAGGACACGATGATCCAGATCCGCAACAAGAACCTGGACACCGAGAAGCAGTCGCTCGACATCGAGCGCGACCTGGAGAACGCGCGTCTTGCGCAGGAGCGCGACATCGAGGTCCAGCGGGCGATGCAGCGCGCGGAGCTGGTGAAGGAGCGAGCAGAGCGGGAAATGGACGGTGAGCGCGCGCAGATCGGGGCCCGCGAGGCCATCGAGATGGCGAAGATCGCGACCGAGCGCACGCTGGAAGAGCAGCGCATCGCGCGTGAACGCGAGATCCAGGGCCTCGAGATCGAGCGCCGCAAGCACCTGGAGTTGGCCGAGCAGATGCGCTCGATAGCCGTCGCGCAGCAGAGCAGGGCTCAATCCGAGGCGCAGGCGGAAGCGGATCGGGCGCGCGCCGGGGCAGTCTCCGAGGAGGAGCGGGTGTTCACGGTCCGCGAGACGGAGATGGCAGAACGGCGCAAGGCGATCGAGCTGATCGCAGCCTCGCAGGAGGCCGAACGCGAGGGACTCAGGCTGCGGGTTGCGGCGGCCGCCGAGAGGGCGGTCGCGATTGACCGCGGTGCCGCCGTCAAGGCCGAGGCGGAGGCCGCATCGGACGCCGAGAAGATCAGGGCGCTCGCCTACAAGGTGCGCGCGGAAGTCGAGGCGGAAGGTACCCGCCTGATGAACGAGGCGCAGAACACGCTCTCCAGCGAAGCCCGCCTGTCGATGCTGAGGATGCGCCTGGTGGAGCGGCTCGATTCGATCATCCGCGAGCAGGTCCGTCCGCTGGAGCGCATCGAGAGCATCAAGATCATGCATGTCGACGGTCTTGCCGGCGGGTCGTCGCACGGTGGCGGCGCCAACGGCTACGACGCCGGCGGCGGCTCCGGCGGTTTTGCCGAGAATGTGGTCAACTCCGCGCTCCGTTACAGGGCGCAGGCCCCGCTGGTCGACCAGCTGCTCAGGGAGATCGGCGTGCAGGGGGGCGATGTCGGTTCGGTTGCGCAGGGCATGCTTGCGGGGGCGGCCGCGGCCGAGGCCGGGTCGAGGCCGGCCATCGGTTCCGATGCCCAGGCCGATTGAGCCGGCTGATGAGCAGGCCGACTGAGCAGGAACCCGAATGATCAAGGTCTATGTTTCCACTGTACTCGACTCGCCGGCGGAAGTCGTCTGGGGCGTGGTGCGCGATTTCAACGGGCTGCCCAAATGGACGCCTTTCGTGGCCGATTCGCGCATCGAGCAGAACCAGCCCGCCGACCGCGTCGGGTGCATCCGAAACTTCCGGCTGAAGGACGGCGGCGTCATCCGCGAGCAGTTGCTGTCCTTGTCGGACTACGATTTCCAATGCTCCTATTCGATCCTCGAGTCCCCGATGGGCGTCTCGAACTACGTCGCGACCCTCAAGCTGACGCCGGTGACCGACGGTAATCGCACCTTTGCCGAATGGTCGGCGGAGTTCGACAGCCCCCCGGGAAAGGAAGAGGAGCTGGCCGAGGGCATCGGCCAGGGTGTTTTCCAGGCCGCATTCAATCACCTCAGGCAGATGCTGCGCTGAGCGCGATGCGATGACGCTTCGCAATGCGCCCGCAACGCCGGGGCCGCCGCCGCGATGATCAAGGTCACGCGCTCCGCGATCATCGATGCGCCCGTCGATCGCGTGTGGGAGATCTTGCGTGACTTCAACAGCCATGCGTACTGGCATCCGATC
This sequence comes from uncultured Pseudomonadota bacterium, assembly GCA_963844195.1. Taxonomy (GTDB): domain Bacteria; phylum Pseudomonadota; class Gammaproteobacteria; order Burkholderiales; family Burkholderiaceae_E; genus Lautropia. The sequence goes on from CAWJNC010000003.1 coordinate 498,437, forward strand.
ATCGACAGTTCGGAGATCGAGGACGGCCAGGCGCCGGACCGTATCGGCTGCGTGCGCAACTTCCGGCTGCAGGGACGGCAACCACCTGCGCGAGCAGTTGCTGGCGCTTTCGGACGAGGATTACCTCTCGACCTACTGCATCCTCGACGCGACCCTGCCGATGCGGCGGTATGTCGCGACGCTGCAGCTGAAGCCGGTCACCGACGGCAACCGGACCTTCTGGCACTGGCAGTCGACCTTCGACGTGCCGAAGGGACGGGAGAGGGAGTTCGAGATCACGGTCGGCGATGGGGTCTACGTCGCCGGGTTCGAAGGGATCCGCGCCTGGCTGCGGCGCGGCGCCCGGCCGCCGGCGTCAGGAAGCGTGGCGTCCCGGGAGCGTGCGCCGGCTGCCGCGGTGCTGCAGGGGCAGGGCGTCGTCGTGGCGAAGCATGGGGGTCCGGAGCAGCTGCGGCTGCAGCAGGTCGCGGCTCCGAGGCCTGGGCCGGGTGAGGTCCGCATCCGGCAGACGGCGATCGGCGTCAACTACATCGACGTGTATGTCCGAAAGGGGCTGTACCCGATGATCACGCCGCCGGCCATGATCGGCATGGAGGCGGCGGGCGTCGTGGAGGACCTGGGGCCGGGAGTGGCGCACCTGCTGCCGGGAGATCGCGTCGCCTATGCCTGCTTGCCGCCGGGTTCGTACTGCAGCATCAGGACGCTGGCTGCCGACCAGGTGGTGGTGCTGCCGGATGAGGTTTCGGAGGAGATCCGCTGCAGCGGTGATGCTCAAGGGAATGTCCGCCGAATACCTCCTGCACCGGATCCGCCGCGTCGGCCCGGGCGACACGGTGCTGGTGCATGCGGCCGCCGGCGGGCTGGGCCTGATGCTGTGCCGCTGGGCGGCGCGTCTCGGTGCGCGGGTGGTCGGGACAGTCTCGAGCGAAGCCAAGGCCCGGCAGGCGCGCGACAGCGGCTGTGAACTCGCGATCGTCACGGCGGACTACCGATTCGCGGACGCGGTCCTGCAGGCCACCGGCGGACGCGGCGCCGACATCGTCTACGACGGGCTCGGCCGGGAGGCGCTGCAGGAGAACCTGCAGGCCATCGCCACCTGTGGCCATTGGATCAGCTATGGCCAGGCCAGCGGTACACTCGACGCCGTGCCACTGCAGATGCTGTCTTCCAAGTCGATCACCCTGAGCCGGCCGGTTCTGTTTCACTACACGGCCGAGCGTGCGCGGCTGCAAGCCATTGCAGGCAACGTTTTCCAGGCGCTGCGCGACGGTGCGATCCGCGTGGACATCGGCGCCCGCTATCCGCTGTCCGCGGCCCGGCAGGCCCACGAGGACCTGGAAGCGCGCCGGACGTCCGGCCAGCTCGTGCTGCTGCCGTGACGGCGCCACTGCAGGACGTCGGCGCGGCCCCGCCGCGGCTGCCCCGTGCGGACGAGATCCAGGCGATCTCGCTGGACCTCGACGATACGCTCTGGCCGGTGCTGCCCGCGCTGCTCAAGGCCGAGCAGGACATGCACGGCTGGCTGCGCGAGCGTGCGCCGGCAACCGCGGCCATCTGCTCGATCGACCGCATGAGGGAGATCCGGGTGCTGGTCGCCATGGCCAATGCCGACCGGGCCCACGACATGGGCTGGCTGCGACTCGAATCGCTGCGCCAGGCGCTGCGCGAGGGGGGCGACGACCCCGCGCTGGCGGTCGGCGCCTTCAACGTCTTCCTCGACGGCCGCCAGCGGGTGACGCTCTACGATGACGTCAACGTCGTCCTGCAGCGGTGGAAGTCACGCTACAAGCTGCTGGTGGTGACCAACGGAAACGCCGACATCGGGCGGATCGGGATCGGCGACCTCTTCGACGTGAGCGTTGCCGCGCACGAGCTGGGCGTCGGCAAACCGGACCGGCGCATCTTCGAGCATGCCTGCGAGCGGGCCGGTGTCCTGCCGGCCCAGGTGCTGCATGTGGGCGACGATCTCGAACTGGATGTGCGCGGTGCGCGCGCCGCCGGCATGCATGCCGCCTGGCTGCGCCGGCCGGACCTGGAAGCGCAGCTGCGGCCAATCCGCGAAGCCGCGCCCGCGTTGCCGCCCGGCGGCGAGCCGGTATTCAAGGACTTGGAGGCCATCGACCGGGCGCTGCGGTTCTGAAACCGGCCGGCTCGGCGGTGTCCGGCGGGCGGTGTCGGCGGGCGTCGGGGGCGCGGACTGACAGTGGCTTACGGGATTGCGCTTGCAGGCGCAATCCCGCTCCGGGGCTCGCGGAGCGGTGCTCCGCGTCGCCGTTCCGGCGAGCGCCCCGGAGCCCGTCCCTGCCTCGTCCAGGTCGGGCCGCGTCCACGGGTGCGGCTTCGCTCGTCGCGTCGTTGCGAACTCGATCGCCTGCCTCAGGGGCGGCCGTGCCCGACCTTCCCTTCGTCAGCGGACGGCTCCACCACAAACAGTCCGCGCCCCCGACACCCGCCGCCACCGCTGCCATCATCCGAGCGGCTGGAGGGGTGTGGGGGTTGCAGTGGCGATCGCCGTGTGAAGGCGCCGATCGTGTTGCTCGACGAGCTGCGGTGGCGGCGGGCGCGTCTACTGGTCAGGCGGTCCGAAGGTTCAACAGAGTCGTTCATTGGCCGGTCCGTGGCGAGGTGTAGCGCGCCGACTTGTAGCGCAAGCGCGCCTGGTCCCGCCACACGGGGTCGGGGCGACAACGAGCTGCTTCGCCTTGAACCTTCGCCAGCTCGGGTGCCACGAGCGGTGGCGGCGGGTGGCGGGGGTGGGGAATGTTTGTGGTGGAGCCGTCGGCTGACGAAGGGAAGGTCGGGCACCGCCGGTCCTGGGGCAGGCGCTCCAAGCCCGCAACAAAGGCAAGGAACGAAGCCGTGCCGGTGGACGCAGCCCGACCTGGACGAGGCAGCGACGGGCTCCGGGGCGGTCGCCGTCAGGCGACGCGGCGCATGCGCCGCGAGCCACGGAGCGGGATTGCGCTTGCAAGCGCAATCCCATGAGCCACTGTCATTCCCCACCCCCGCCACCCGCCGCCACCGCCTGCGGCGGGCGCCCGCTGACACCGCCCGCGGCAAATCGAGAACGAAGGGCTAGACCAGCGGAAAGCCCAGTTCGTCCTGCTTACCGGTGCGTTGCAGCGGCGCCATGCCTGCCACCACTCGCAGCGCGTCGGGATCCACCCGGGCACGGTCGCGGCCCTCGCGTTTCGCGACGTACAGCATCTGGTCGGCCGCATCGAGTGCCTCTTCCATCGCGGTCTGCCCGGCGTTGGCGACCGTGATGCCGGCAGAGATGGTGATGTCGATGCCGGTGCGCTCCTTGGCCAACTCGGTGAAACGCTTGCGCACCCGTTCCGTCACCACCTGAGCCTGGCGGATCGTCACGCCGGGCAGCAGCATGCAGAACTCCTCCCCGCCGAAACGGCCGATGGTGTCGTAGCGGCGCGCGGTTGCGCGCATCACCTCCACCACCAGTTGCAGCATGGCATCGCCTGCGGCATGCCCATGGGCCTGGTTGACCTTCTTGAAGAGGTCGATGTCGAGCAGGATGACGCCGACATGCCAGCCTTCGTCGCCGCGTTGCGCGCGGGCCTGGAGCAGCGACCAGGATTCGGCGAGACCGCGACGGTTGCGCGCTTGGGTGAGCGGGTCGAGCAACGCCGAGCGCGCGAGCTGGCTGGCGAGTTGGCCATAGGAGATTGTGAGCAGCGCGAGGGGCAGCAGGAACTGCAGGGCCACGCCCGCCATGTAGCCCCAGCTGATGAAGTCGTTGACCTCGAGCGACTCCAGGTGCCACCGCGCGAGTCCCTGTGAAAGCAGGATCACGCCGGCGAGCGCATAGCCGCCGGCAATGATCTGGCTCAGCCGGGTGTAGTCCTTGCGGCTCGGCCGCCAGACGATGAAGGCTGCGGTGAACAGGCCTGCGGCGCTGATCAGGTTGGAGCAGATCACGCGCACCATTGGTTGCGGGTCGAGCCCTGCGAACTGGATCGTCGACAGCAGGTGCACGATGTTGAAGATCACCAGCGTGCGCACGATGCGTTCGCCGTAGCGGGAGAACTGCGAGAGTGCCGCCGCCTGCAGGATCACCGAGGCGCCGAGCAGCAGGTCCCCGAACGCCTGAAGGGCGCCCGGCGTGCTCCATGGTTCGAGCGATTTCAGCGCCAGGCCGAAGGCGGCCACCAGGCAGCTCTGCCCCCACAGCCGGATCGCATGCGGCGCCGGCGCGTGGGTTGCGATGTGGAACAGGCTGGCCGACAGCATGGCCAGCATCGCTGCAGCCACCACCGAGATAGTCGCGAGATCGAGGAAGGAACCGGCCATCGCGCAACGGTATCCGTCGCAGCGCAGCACGGGCGATGGGCGCCTGCCAAGCGGTTGAAAACGGCGCAGCGAACGGGAAAGGCGTGCCGAGCGGTCGTCCGCTGTCGGGCGCTACGGTCCGCTACCGGCCGCTATGGTCCGCTACCGGCACTACGGTCCGCTAAGGTGCGCTACGGGCCGCTAGGGCCGCTAGGGCCGCTACGGGCCGTTAGGGCCGCCAAGGGCCGTGCCGGGCTGCGCGCCTCAGGTGGCGCAGGTGCTGGTCGCTTCCTTGGCCGGCTTCTTCTGCAGCAGCTTCACGTCGTTGCGGACCGCGATGATCTCGGCGAGGATGGAGATGGCGATCTCGGCCGGCGTCCTGCTGCCGATGTCGAGGCCGATCGGCCCGTGCAGGCGGCTGATTTCCTGCGGCGTCAGCTCGAACATCGCCAGCCGCTCCTTGCGGGCGGCCGTGTTGGCCCGCGAGCCGAGAGCGCCGACATAGAAGGCGGGCGACTTCAGAGCTTCCATCAGCGCCAGGTCGTCGAGCTTCGGGTCGTGGGTCACCGCGACGACCGCGCTGTGAGGATCCAGTTGCAGGCCGAGCGCCACGTCGTCCGGCATCTCCTTGGTGAAGTGCGTACCCGGGATGTCCCAGGTGAGGTAATACTCCTCGCGAGGGTCGCAGCAGGTGATGTCGAAGTCGAGCGCCTGCGCCATTTGGGCGAGCACTCGGGACAGTTGGCCGGCGCCGATGATCAACATCCGCCAGCGCGGCCCGAACACCGAACGCATCACGTGGCCGTCGAAGGTGAAGACGTCGTCGCGCTGGGCAGGCGCGATCGTCCAGCGGCCGCGTGTCGACGTCTACCGTGCGTGCGACCAGGCCGTGCTTGGCGGTGCGATCGAGGATCTGGTCGACCCAGGACGAGTCGATCAGCGGTTCCTGCACCAGCCGCAGGGTGCCACCGCAGGGCAGGCCGAACCGCGCCGCTTCTTCCTTGCTGACGCCATAGACGATCAGCGACGGCCGGTCGACCCGTTCGCCGGTGCGCACCCGCTCGATGAGATCGTCCTCGACGCAGCCACCGGATACGGAACCGACAACCAGGCCGTCGTCGCGCAATGCCAGGAGCGCACCCGGCGGCCGCGGCGCCGACCCCCAGGTTTCGATCACGGTGACGACCCACACCTTGCGGCCCGCAGCGAGCCAGTCGCGGGCCTGTTCCAGTACCTGCCGATCAAGACTGTCCACAGCCTAGCCTCCGGAAGTCGCGCCGATGCCTGGCGGCCGACGTCCTCCAGGCAAGCTGCTCAGCGGGTGAAGAAGTAGAAGAGCAATGCCAGGACGATGATACCGGCGATCCACCAGATGGTGCTGCTGCCACCGCCTCCGCCAGGCCGCGCCGGGCCAGTGCGTCCTGCGACATGGTCGAGCGTCGGCACCGGCCGCGGCGGCATTGCCTCGGTGGCGACCGCAGGAGCCGAAGCGGCGGTATCGAAGGTGATATTGGGGTCAGTGCCGGAGGCGATCGGGGCGGCAGCGCCGGCGCCCCCAGCCGAGCCGGATGCTGCGCCCGCCTCGGCAGAGCTGGTCATCCTCGCCTCGAAGGCCTTGAAGAAGTCGTCGGCAATCTTGCCCGCCGCCGACTCGACCAGCCGCGAACCGACCTGCGCGATCTTGCCACCGACCTGGGCGTCAGCCACGTAGTTCAGCCGGGTCGACTGCCCCGAGTCGCCGTCCGGCGCAAGCGACACGTTGGCCGAGCCCTTGCCGAAGCCCGCGACCCCGCCCTGGCCGTCGAAATTGATCTTGTAGGACTGCATGGGCACGATGTCGCTCAGCTGCAGGCGACCCTTGAACTTGGCATTGACCGGGCCGATGCGCACCGCCATCACTGCGAGATACTGGTTCTCACCGGTGGACTCGATCGATTCGCAGCCGGCGATGCAGGCCTTGAGCGTCTCCGGGTCGTTCAGCGCGGTCCAGGTCTTCTCAACCGAGGCCGGGATGGTGCGTTCGCCCTGTAGGTTCATGTGCGTTCCTCACGTTGTCTGCTGCGCAGCGCACGGCCGAGGTCGGCGAGGCTGGCGAGGTTGTGCATCGGCAGGAAACGGTCGACATGCGGCAGGATGGCGCGGATGCCGGCCGCCCGCGGCGCGAAGCCTTCGAATCGTAACAGGGGATTGAGCCAGATGAGCTCGTGACTGAAGCGGGAGAGCAGCGCGGCCTGGTGCGCGAGATCGCCGCCGTCGTCGCGATCCAGCCCGTCCGTCACCAGCAGCATCGCGGCATTGCCGGTCAGCAGGCGCCGTGCCCACAGCCGGTTGAACTCCGCGAGATTGGACGCGATGCGGGTCCCGCCGCGCCAGTCCTGCACCATCGCGTCGGCGCGCGCCAGCGCCTGGTCGGGATCGCGATGACGCAGGCAATGGGTGATGTTGGTCAGCCGCGTGCCGAACACCAGCGTGTGCACCGACGTCCGGTCCTGCGACAGGCCGTGCGCAAAATGGAGGAACAGGCGCGTGTAGCGCTCCATCGATCCGGAGATGTCCAGCAGCACCACCAGCGGCGGCGGCTTGCGCCTGGGGGCCGAATAGGCCGGCAGCAGGCTGTCCGGCGCGCGCAGGGAACGCTGCAGCGTCCGGCGCAGGTCCGGCCGTCCCGATGGCGATGGCCCACGGCGCCGGGTCGGAAGCGGCCGCACCGGCAGGGCCAGCGACTGTGCGAGGCGCCGCGCCTGCTCGAACTCTTCGCTGGTCATCGTCGCGAAGTCCGCATGCTGCAGCCGTTCCCGATCCGACCAGGTCAGTTCGGCGTCGAACGACTGCTCCTCATCGGGCGATGGCGCCTGCGGCGCGGACGGCGGCGGCAGTCGCGGGCTCAGCGCCTCCTGCAGGCGGCGCGGGCGCTGCGCCTCGTCCTGCCTCTGCCCACGGCCGCTGACCTTCGGCAGCACCAGGTACATCAGGCGTTCGAGCAGCTTCGGGTCTCGCCAGAATGCCTCGAACGCCGCATCGAAGATCGCCTGCTGCTCGTGGCGGTCGATCATCACCGCGGTCAGCGCCGCATGCACGTCTTCGCGACGGCCGACGCCCACCACCTCCAGCGCCTCGAGCGCCCGCAGCACCCGGTCGGGACCGGCCGGCAGGCCGGCGGCCCGCAGCACCCGCGCGAAATGGACCACGTTGTCGGCGATGCGGTGGACGGACGACGGTGGTCGCTGCGGCCCATGCGGTCCCGGCGGATTGGACGGAAGCGAGGTGAAGCTGCTGGTCATTGCCGCCAGCCGTCAATCGATCAACGCCCGCGCCCGCAATTCGTCGAGGATGCGGCCGACATCGCCGGTCTGCATCCTGGCGATGTCGTCCTGGTACTTGAGCAGCACGCCCAGCGTGTCGTTGACCGTCTGTGGGTCGAGGCTCATCGCATCGAGCGCGATCAGCGCGTTGGTCCAGTCGATCGTCTCGGCCACGCCCGGCGCCTTGAAGAGGTCGAGGCGGCGCGCCTGCTGGACGAACTCGACGATCTGCAGCGCCAGGCGCTCGTTGGCGCCGGGGGCCTTGAGCCGCACGATCGCGAGCTCGCGGGCGGCGTCTGGATAGTCGACCCAGGCGTAGAGGCAGCGGCGCTTGAGTGCGTCGTGGATCTCGCGGGTGCGGTTCGAGGTGATGATGACGATCGGCGGATGTTCCGACGTGACCGCACCCAGTTCCGGCACCGTCATCTGGTACTCGGAAAGGATCTCCAGCAGGAAGGCTTCGAACGGTTCGTCGGCCCGATCGAGTTCGTCGATCAGCAGAACCGGCGAGCGCGGCTGCGTGAGGGCCTGCAGCAGCGGCCGCTCGATCAGCAGCTCGCGGCGATAGAGCGACTGCGCGAACTCGCCCGTGTTGCGCCTGCCCGCTCGCCTCGCCCAACCGGATCTCCAGCATCTGCCGCGCCACGTTCCATTCGAACGCGGCCTGGGAGATGTCGAGCCCCTCGTAGCACTGCAGCCGGATCAGTCTCGTCTGCAGCGCGTTGGCGAGGACCTTGGCGATCTCCGTCTTGCCCACCCCCGCCTCGCCCTCGAGCAGCAGGGGCCGCCGCAGCTTGAGGCTCAGGAAGAGGGCAGTGGCAAGCCGCCGGTCGGCCAGGTAGCGGTGCTGCGCGAGAAGGTCGCCGACCTCGTCGACCGAGCGGGGGTGGTTCATCGTGCCGAGTTTAGCTCACGGTCCTCCGCCGGCGATGTGAGAGCGCTCTCGGGGCGTCCCACAGAGGAACCCGCCGAAAACCGCATCAGCGGGCCAGCGCCGCCACCACCCCTCGTTGCGCCAGCACCGTGATCATCGCCGCCCGGTACTCGGCCGATCCGTGCATGTCGCCGTTCAACCCCGAAGGTGACACCTTGATGTTGGCGATCGCATCGGCCGAGAAGTTCGACTTCAGCGCGGTCTCCATCTCGGTGACGCGGAAGACGTGGGAAGCGGCGCCGGTGACTGCCACCCGCGGGCCGGCGGGACCGTTGGCGACGAACACGCCGACCAGCGGAAAGCGCGAGGCCGGCTGGCGCAGCTTCTGGTAGGAGGCCTGCTTGACGACCGGAAAGCTGATCGACACGATCATCTCCCCGGGCTGCAGCGCGGTTTCGAACAGGCCCTTGAAGAAGTCGTCGGCGGCGATGGTGCGCTGGTTGGTCTTGATGGTCGCATTCAGCGCCAGCACCGCGGATGGGTAGCAGGCGGCGGGATCGGCATTGGCGACCGAGCCGCCGATGGTGCCGAGGTTGCGTACCATCGGATCGCCGATGCTGCCGGCCAGCTCGGCCAGAGCGGGAATCGCCGCCATGACTTCCTGGGAGCGCGCGACGGTCGCATGGGTGGTCATCGCGCCGATCGTGACGGAGTTGCCATCGACCTTGATGAAGCGCAAGTCGGGGATCGCGCCAAGGTCCACCAGCGTCGGCGCGGACGCGAGGCGCAGCTTCATCGATTGCACCAGGCTCTGGCCGCCGGCGAGGAAGCGGGCGTCGCCGCCGCCGATCTTCACCGCCTCGTCCACGGTGGCGGGACGCTGGTAGTCGAATTCGTACATGTCGTTCTCTCCTTGATTGATCAGGCGCGCGCCCGGCCGGCGGCGGAGGCGGACTGCTGCAACGCCCGCCAGACGCGCTCGGGCGTGGCGGGCATGGCGATGTTTTCGTGGCCCAGGGCGTCGGTGAGCGCATTGATGAATGCCGGGGGCGAACCGATGGCACCGGCCTCGCCGCAGCCTTTCACGCCTAGCGGGTTGTGGGTGCAGGCGGTCACGCAGTTGTCGATGTCGAAGTCGGGCAGGTCGCCGGCGCGCGGCATCGCATAGTCCATGTAGGTGCCGGTGAGCAGCTGGCCGTCGGCGTCATAGACGCAGGCTTCCATCATGGCCTGGCCGAGACCTTGCGCGATCCCGCCTTGCACCTGGCCTTCGACGATCATCGGGTTGACGATGTTGCCGAAGTCGTCGACCGCGGTGAATTTGACCACCCGTGTCTGCCCGGTGGCTTTGTCGATCTCCACCTCGCAGACGTACGACCCGGCAGGGTAGGTGAAGTTGGTAGGGTCGTAGAAGGCGTTCTCGTTGAGCCCGGGTTCGAGCTTGTCGAGGGGATAGTTGTGCGGCACATAGGCGGTCAGAGCGACCTGCCCGAACGGCACCTTGCGGTCGGTGCCGGCCACCTTGAATTCGCCGTCCTCGTAGACGATGTCGGTGTCGGCCGCCTCGAGCAGATGGGCGGCGATCTTCTTGCCCTTGGCGATGATCTTGTCGACCGCCTTCACGATCGCAGTGCCGCCGACGGAAAGCGAGCGGCTGCCGTAGGTGCCCATGCCGAAAGGAACCCGGCCGGTGTCGCCATGCACGATCTCGACATTCTCCACCGGTATGCCGAGCCGGCCGGCCACCACCTGCGCGAAGGTCGTCTCGTGGCCCTGGCCGTGGCTGTGCGAGCCGGTGAAGACCGTCACCGTGCCGGTCGGGTGAACGCGCACCTCGCCGGCCTCGAACAGGCCCGCACGGGCGCCCAATGCGCCTGCAATGTTGGACGGTGCGAGGCCGCACGCCTCGATGTAGCAGGAGAATCCCAGACCGCGCAGCTTGCCGTGCCTGGCAGCTTCCGCCTTGCGCGCCGGGAAGCCGGCAACGTCGGCGAGATCGATCGCGCGATCGAGCGTCGCACCATAGTTGCCGATGTCGTAGGTCAGCCCGACCGGGGTGGCATAGGGGAACTCGGTGATGAAGTTCTGTCGCCGGATGGCCGTGGGATCCATGTTCATGTCGCGTGCCGCACGCTCCACCAGGCGCTCCACCACGTAAGTCGCTTCCGGCCGTCCGGCGCCGCGATAGGCGTCCACCGGCGCGGTGTTGGTGAACACTGCCTTCACCGTGCAATGGATCGCCGGCGTCTTGTACTGTCCGGCGAGCAGGGTCGCGTAGAGGATGGTGGGCACCGACGATGCGAAGGTGGACAGGTAGGCTCCCATGTTGGCGATGGTCTCGACCCGCATCGCGAGGAAGTTGCCTTTCTCGTCCAGCGCGAGCTGCGCCTTGGTGACATGGTCGCGGCCGTGCGCGTCGGTGAGGAACGACTCGCTGCGCTCCGCCGTCCATTTGATCGGCCGCCCGACCCGCTTCGATGCCCAGATCAGCGCCGTCTCTTCCGGATACAGGAAGATCTTCGAGCCGAAGCCGCCCCCGACGTCGGGTGCGATCACTCGCACCTTCGACTCCGGCAGGCCGAGCACGAACGCACACATCAGCAGCCGCTCGACATGCGGGTTCTGGTTGGCGACGTAGAGGGTGTAGCTGTCGTCGTGGCGGCTGTAGACGGCATTGGCAGCACGCGGCTCCATCGCGTTGGGCACCAGCCGGTTGTTGACGAATGCGAGGCTGGTGATCTTGGCGGCCCGTGCGAACGCGGCGTCGACGGCGGCTGCATCGCCGTGGCTCCAGTCGTAGCAGACGTTGCCGGGAACGTCGTCGTGAACCAGCGAGGCATTGCCGGCGGCGGTGGCGGTGTCGGCTACTGCCGGCAGGACGTCGTAATCGACGTCGATCAGCTCCGCGGCATCCTTCGCCTGCAGGTAGGTCTCGGCAATCACCACCGCGATCTGGTCGCCGACATGACGGACCTTCTCGTGGGCGAGGACCGGATGCGCCGGCTCCTTCATCGGCGTGCCGTCCTTGCTGTGGATCAGCCAGCCGCAGGGCAGGCCGCCGATCTTCGACTCCTGCAGGTCGGCGCCAGTGAACACCGCGATCACGCCGGGCGCGGCGCGGGCGGCGTCGGTGTCCACCCGCCGCAGCCGCGCATGCGCGTGCGGCGAGCGCAGGAACGCGGCAAAGGTCTGGCGCGGCAGCACCACGTCGTCGGTGTACTGGCCGACGCCGGTCAGGAAGCGGAAATCTTCTTTGCGCGCGATCGATTTACCGATCGGCGAGTTCGACATGTCGGTCATCGCTGTCTCCTTCGGCGGCCGGCGAATGCCGGCCACGACTGGTTCGCTTCTTGCCCCGGGTGCTTCCTGTCCGGGCGCTTCCTGTCCGGGCTGTTCTTTTTTCCGGCGCTCTGTGCGGGATCCCTCTGGCCGGGCGCTGGCTTGGCCTCCCAAGGGCCCGCCCGCCCGCGGGTCAGGCGCTCGCGGCAGCCGTCGGCGCCGGCCGTGCGGTCCCGCCTTCCGCAGCCTGGCGGATCGCCTTGACGATGTTCTGGTATCCGGTGCAACGGCAGATGTTGCCGTCGAGCCCTTCCCGGATCTGCTCGTCGGTCGGGTTGGGGCAGTCGCGAATGATCTGCACTGCGCACATCACCATGCCGGGGGTGCAGAAGCCGCATTGCAGGGCATGACAGTCACGGAACGCCTCCTGCATCGGATCGAGCGTGCCGGTGGAGAGCCCTTCGATGGTGGTGATCTCGGCCCCTTGCGCCTGCAGCGCCAGGATCGAGCACGACTTCACGGCCTGGCCGTTCATATGGATGGTGCAGGCACCACACTGCGCGGTGTCGCAGCCCACATGGGCGCCGGTGAGGCCAAGCTGCTCGCGTATGAGCTGCACCAGCAGGGTCCGGGGATCGATCGTGAGGGCAACGGGCTTGCCGTTCACCGTCAGGTTGACGGTCTGCTGCATGTCTGTCTCCTGGTGTCGGGGATGATGCTTTTTCCGCGGAGCGGATCCTGGCGCTCCCGCCTTCGTCGGGTCAACTGTACACGGTCGGGTGCTTCCGGGCCGGGCGTTTCGCCGGCTGCAGGAGTACGGGTTTACCCGTAGCAGCGCAAGCAGGGCGTGGGCAGGGACGTTCGTGGTGCAAGCGACGGGAGTCTCCCGTTTGTCGCCAAAATGCCGACGTAGATGCATCCATCTGTGAGCAAGTTCACCCGGATGTAACTGGCGCCTGCCTATACTCTGCCACGGCGAACAAGCCACCGTTCCAGCTGCGTGCCGGTGGCAACTGCCGTCCCGTGGGAACCTGAACAAGAACAAGCTCAAGGCGGTCTGCCTGTTCTGTGCGGTGACCTGCATCCACACAGATGGTCATGCTACTTGACACGAAGCGGTTGCGCTCCGGCGCGGTAATCGAATCCGAAGTGTGCATCGTCGGCGGCGGCGTCGCCGGCATCACCCTGGCGCTCGAACTCGGACGCGCCGGAGTCGGCGTCACCCTGCTCGAAAGCGGCGGCCTGGCGCGTGACGAAGCGACCGCCGACCTGTTCGAAGGAAGCTCCTCCGGCATTCCGTACGATTTCGGCGAAGGCACCCGCAGTCGTTTCCTGGGCGGCAGCAGCAACTGCTGGGGCGGATTCTGCCGTCCCTGGGATGCGGAAGCCTTCCAGGTGCGCGACTGGGTCAATGCGAGCGGCTGGCCGATCGGCCGCGCCGACCTGGACGCCTGGTACACCCGCGCCCATTGCGTGCTCAAGGTGCCGGCCGAGAACTATCGTCCGGAGCACTGGGTCGGGTCGCATGTTGCGCTGGGCGCGGCTGGCCTCGCCCTGGGCGCGCAGCCGCATCGGCTGCCGGTCGATCCTCGCAACGTGGAGGAGATCCTCTCGCACTTCAGTCCGCCGCTGCGTTTCGGCGAGGCCTATCGTGCGGAGCTCGAGCAGTCGCGACACGTATCGGTCTACCTCTGGGCCAACGCCACCGAAATCCAGTGCAATCCCTGGGCCAGCGCAGTCGAAGGCGTCCAGGTGAAGACTCTCAGCGGCATAACCGTCAACTTCCGCGCGCGTCAATTCATCCTCGCCGCAGGCGGCATCGAGAATCCGCGGCTGCTGCTCGCTTCGCGGCGCCAGCAGGCCGAAGGCCTGGGCAACGGCCATGACGTGGTGGGCCGCTATTTCCAGGACCATCCCCGCATCCTCAACGGCTCGGTCGAGTTTGCCGATCCGTATCGCCACAATCCGCTCTACGACATCAAGTTTCACTGTATCGCCGAATACCTCACCATCGCCGGCGCCCGGGTCTCCGGCCAGCTGCGCTTGCCCCCGGAAGTGCAGCGCAGGGAGCGCCTGCTCGACGCGCAGGTCTGGTTCAGGTCGCTGTACGCGGGCGAGGGCGAGGAAGTGGTGCGCGCGCTCTACCGCTTCCGTCAGCGGCTGCGCGGCAAGCGGTCGTTGACGAGTGGCCTGGCGAAGGACCTGATGGAGCTGTTGACGAGCCCGCGCGATGCGCTGAGCTATACGGCAGCGCATCTTGCCGCGTCGCGCAAGCTGGTCAGGTCGGTGACGATGGAAATGATCCTCGAGCCCGAGCCCGACCCGCAGAGCCGGTTGCAGCTCGGCGACGATGTCGATGCGCTCGGAATGAGGCGCGTCAAGATCGATTGGCGGCTGACGGAGGCGGCGGCGCGCACCGTCGACCGTACGTTCGAGCTGATGGCAAGGGAATTGACCGACCGCGGCATCGCGCGCGTGCGCCTCGACGCCCCCATTGGCGCGAACGGCTGGCCGAAGGACCTGGAGGGCACCTACCACCACATGGGCACGACCCGCATGCACGATTCGCCACGCTTTGGCGTCGTCGATCGCAACTGCCGCGTGCACGGTGTCGGAAACCTGTACATCGCGGGCTCGTCGGTGTTTCCGACCTCCTCGTCTAACCATCCGACGATGACCCTGGCCGCGCTCGCGCTGCGCCTGGCCGACAGACTGATCGGCGAGCTCAAAGGCCGGCCAAGCGCCGGAACCGGGCAACCGGCAAGAAGGGAGGTGCTGCCGGTCGCCTGAATCGGCGTCTCGCAGCGGTCGTTAATTCCTTCACGGCGCGCCCTGGCGCGCCTTCTTAGACTGGTTCCTCCGACCTGCGCCCGCTCTGCCTGGCGCGCCCCGAGGAACCATGAAAACCGCGACCGTATCCACCTGCTGCTCCGTCGTTCTCCTGATGGCATTGGCGGCGTGCGGCGGCGGAGACGGCTCGACACCGCAACCCACGCCGGCGCCTTCCGAAAGGGATAGCAATCCGCCGGCTTCGCTTCCGGTCCCGGCCTCGCCTGCACCGGCGCCCCAGCCTTCGATCCCGGCGGCGACGGCTCCTCCGTCGACCAGCAAGCCGCCGGAGAACACGACGCCACCGGCGCCGCCCACCGCTGGCGAGCCGCCGCCTGCGACCGGTCCGGTGCCGGTCTTCGGCAGCCGGACCCATGGCGTCTGGTCGAGCCTGGTCGACTGGCCATTGCTTTCGATCCACGCCGCGCTGCTGCCGGATGGACGCGTCATGACGTACGGCACCAACGTCAATCTCAGGGGCGACACCCGCTTCATGTACGACGTGTTCGATCCGCGCGAAGAGCTCGGTTCCCCCGGCGCGCACCTGACTCTGGAGAACACCACCGGCACCTTCCTCTTCTGCAGCGCGCAGGTGATCCTGCCGGCAAGTGGCGAGCTGCTGCTGCTCGGCGGCGACGTCGTCCTGGCAGGGAAGGCGCAGAACCGCGGCAACGCCGATGTCAACGTCTTCAGCCCGCTCGACAACGGCCTTCGCCGTGCGGCGACGATGCAGCGGCCACGCTGGTACGCCACCGCCACCGTCCTGCCGGGTGGCGATGTCTATCTGCAGGGCGGCACTGACGGCGAGGATCATCCTGAGATCCGGTCCGACGACGGCAGCTTCAAGCTCCTGGAGGGCGTCGACACGCTCAAGATCCTCCCGAGCGGGGATCCGTTCTTTGCGAACAACTATCCGCGCAATTTCATCGCACCCAACGGGAAGATCTTCGGGCTCGATCACCATTGGATGTATCAGGTCGACCCGTACGTCGCCGGCGACGACGGCAAGCAAGGCAAGCTGACGATCTTCGACGCGCATTGGAACATTCCGAACACGCGCGGCGAAAGCAGCTACCGGGGCTGGGCGGCGACCTCGACGGCGGTCATGTATCGACCCGGAAAGATCCTGCAGCTGGGCGGCACGCAGCCGAACGCGACGCTGATCGACATCACGGGCACCAGTCCGCGCCTGAAGGACCTGCCGCGGATGAGCCAGGTGCGGCAGTGGGCCAATGCCACCGTCATGCCGGATGGACGCGTCCTCGTCTCCGGCGGCTCGAGCAGCAACCTGCTCGACGACCCCGCTTCGCAAGAGGTGGGCGAGGTGGCCTACGCTTCGGAGATCTTCGATCCGCAGACCGAAAGCTGGTCGCCGGCCGCCCCTGTTTCCACCGGCCGCTTCTACCACAGCCTGACGCTGCTGCTGCCCGATGCCACCATCCTGTCGAGCGGGGGCGGCTCTCCCGGGCCGGTGACGAACCTCAACGCCCAGGTCTACTATCCGGGCTACCTGTTTCGCAACGATGGCAGCCGCGCGACCCGGCCGGTGATCGAGCAGGCGCAGGGCGCCCTGCCGCTGGTGGTCGAACCTTCTTCGTCGTTCAAGCTCGACTCCTACGACGCCTGGAACATCAAGCGGGTCACGATGGTCGCCACCGGCTCGGTCACCCATTCCTTCGACATGAACCAGCGCTTCGTGGAGCCCGCGTTCCGCGTGACCGGCAACGAGATCCAGGTGACGCTTCCCGCGAACGCGTACGAGACGCCTCCCGGCTACTACATGGTGTTCGTCATCGACAGTGCCGGCACGCCTTCGCACGCCCGGATGATCAGGATCAATCCGAAGACCTAGGGTTGCGGCGGCCGCTCAGGCAGCGGCGGCCAACTGACGGCGCATCAGCTGCACGCCGTTCATGGCGCTGGGACCGGTAAGATCCGTGTTCGTGCACAGCGAAGGTGGTTTGATGGTCGACGCGCAACATCCGGGCTCGATGCTTGACGTCCTCGTCGTCGGCGGCGGAAACGCCGCCCTGTGCGCTGCGCTGACCGCCCGCGAGGCCGGCGCAAGCGTGCTCATGCTCGAGTCGTCGCCACGGCAATGGCGCGGCGGCAACTCGATGCACACGCGCAACCTGCGCTGCATGCATGAGCAGCCTCAGGACGTGCTGACCGAGTCGTATCCGGAGGAGGAATACTGGCAAGACCTGCTCAAGGTCACCGGCGGCATTACCGACGAGCCGCTTGCGCGCTTTGCGATCCGAGAGTCTTCCATGTGCAGGGACTGGATGCGCCGGCACGGCGTGCGTTTCCAGGGTTCCTTGTCCGGCACGCTGCACCTGAGCCGCACCAACGCCTTTTTCCTCGGCGGCGGCAAGGCGCTGCTCAATGCTTACTACCGCAGCGCCGAGGCGCTCGGCATCGAGGTCCGCTACGACTCGGCGGTGACCCGGCTCGAAATCGTCGACGGAGCCTTTCGGGCTGCCCATACCACGTCGGAGCGCATCGAAGCGCGTGCCTGCGTGGTTGCCGCCGGCGGGTTCGAATCCAATCTGGAATGGCTGCGCGAGGCCTGGGGTCGGAATGAGCGCGGAGAGTGGCCCACCGACAACTTCCTGATCCGCGGGACCCGCTTCAACACCGGCGTCGTGCTGAAGGAACTGCTCGGAGCCGGTGCCGACCAAGTGGGCGACCCCACCCAGTGCCACGCGGTGGCCATCGACGCGCGCGCCCCGAAGTTCGACGGCGGGATCTGCACGCGGGTCGATTGCGTCTCGCTCGGCATCGTCGTCAACCGCGATGCGCAGCGTTTCTACGACGAGGGCGAGGACTTCTGGCCGAAGCGCTATGCCATCTGGGGCCGGCTGGTTGCGCAGCAGCCGGGACAGGTCGCCTATTCGATCAGTGACGCGAAGGCGATCGGCCGCTTCATGCCTCCGGTCTTTCCCGGGGAGAAGGCCGCCACGCTCGCTGAACTCGCCGGCCGACTCGGCCTCGACGTCGAGCGTTTCGTTGCCGAAGTCGAGCGCTACAACGCGGCCTGCAGGCCCGGTCGTTTCGACCATGCGATCCTCGACGGCAACGCCACCAGCGGCATCGCGCCGCCAAAGACCAACTGGGCGCTGCCGATCGATACGCCGCCGTTCTACGGCTATGCGCTGCGTCCCGGCATCACCTTCACCTATCTCGGCGTCAAGGTGGACGCCGATGCGCGGGTGCTGTTCGACGCGGCTCCCAGTCCGAATCTCACCGCTGCCGGCGAACTGATGGCGGGCAACGTGCTCGGCAAGGGCTATCTCGCCGGCATCGGCATGGCCATCGGTACCGCCTTCGGGCGCCGCGCCGGACGCACCGCTGCGGCGTCGGCCTCGGCATCGTCCTCACGCGGCACCGCATCCTTGCTTGCCACAGCCGCTGACGCGATTGGCAGGCGCTCGGCTGGAGCCTCCTCGTCATGACCACTCATTCAGGCTCGACCGGACATAGCCTCGCCGCGCTTGTCTCCCAGGCGGAAGCCGAAGTCGACCGCGTCATGGTGATCTGCAACGCCTGCCGGTATTGCGAGGGCTTCTGCGCCGTCTTTCCGGCAATGACCCGACGGCTCGAATTCGCGCGCAACGACGTCCACTACCTGGCCAACCTCTGCCATAACTGCGGCGCCTGCCTGCACGCCTGCCAATACGCGCCGCCCCACGAGTTCGCCGTCAATGTGCCGCGGGCGATGGCCGAGGTGCGCCTCCAGACCTACACCGAATACGCCTGGCCCGCAGTTTTCGGCAGGCTCTACCGGCGCAACGGCCTGGTGGTCGCCGTGGCGCTGGCTGCGGGCCTCGCGCTCTTCATGGTCCTCGCGATGCTGCTCAACGGCACCCTGGTGCAGGGGCCCCTGGCCGGCAACTTCTATGCGGTCTTTCCGCACAACCTCCTGGTTGCGCTGTTCGGCGCCGTATTCCTCGCGGCGGTGGTCGCGCTGGCCGTGGGGGCGGCGCGTTTCTGGCGAGCGTGCGGATCGGACGCCGTATCGATGGCCGCGGCCGGGGAGGCGACCGGCGACGTGCTGCGGCTCAGGTACCTCGACGGCGGCGTCGATGGCGGCGCCGCGCTGCGCGGCGCCGACAGGGACAGGGACAGGGACCAGAGCAACGTCCGAAGCAGCGACAGCGGCAGCATCGGCCGCAGCGTCGGCTGCAACGATGCCGACGATACGCCGAGCCAATGGCGCCGGGTGTTCCACCAGATCACCTTCTATGGCTTCCTGCTCTGCTTCGCCGCCACGTCCGTGGCAACCGTCTACCACTACGCGTTCTCCTGGCCGGCTCCGTATCCGTTGACGAGCCTGCCGGTGGCGCTGGGCACGGTCGGCGGCATCGGGCTGCTCGTCGGGCCGGCGGGGCTCGCGTGGCTCAATCTGCGGCGTCACCCGCTGCACGGCGATCCGTCGCAGAAGCCGATGGATCTGGGTTTCATCGCGCTGCTGTTCCTGACCAGCCTGAGCGGCCTCGTCTTGCTGGCATGGCGCGACAGCAGCGCGATGGCGCTGTTGCTCGCGCTGCATCTAGGGGCGGTGATGGCGCTGTTCCTGACGATGCCCTACGGCAAGTTCGCCCACGGCATCTACCGGTCGGTGGCGCTCCTGAAATGGGCGGTGGAGAAACGCGAGCCGAGCCGCCTCAAGCTCGGCAGCGACTAGGCCGGCGGCAAAAAGCCCCCCGGCTCGTGTCAGATCGCGTCGCGGATCGCGCCGCACGCGCATCCGCCGCGGCGTACTGCGATTCGCCGCCGGTCGGCTTGCAGGGCTTGCCAAGGCACGGAAATCCCCCGTTGTGGGTACAACGGCGCCCGCCGCCTGCCGGATGGTGTCAACCGTCCGCGTGCCCCAGGATTAGCCACCTGCAACGCGTTGGCGCAAGGTGCCGTCATGAGAATCGAAGAAATCTTTGTCGGGGTGCTGCTGTTGGTCGCGGTGGCGTCCTATGGGTTCGTCGCCGCCATTACGCTGCTGACCTGATCCCTGCCGTTCCTGGTCGTCCTTCTGCGGCCCAGGCTCTCAGGAGCCCTCGGAAGCCTGTTGCGGGTCGTGCACCCGGGCAACGAGCTTGCGCAGCGCGTCCAGGTTCGCCGGTTTCACGAGGTGGCGATCGAAGCCGGCCGCCTCGGATTGCAGCCGGTCCTTCTCCTGGCCCCAGCCGGTCAGCGCCACCAGCATGGCGCTGCGGAAATGCGGCAGCCGGCGAATGCGGCGGGCCACTTCGTAGCCGTCCATCTGCGGCATGCCGATGTCGAGGAACACGATATCCGGGCGATGACTCTCGACCAGGTCCAGCGCGGTCTTGCCGTCGTGCGCGACTGCGACGTCCGCACCGATGATCTCGAGCAGTGCCCCGAGGCTGTCTGCGGCGTCCTGGTTGTCGTCCACCACCAGGATTCGGGGAAGGGCATTCGGGCGCGGCGGCGGGGGCGTCTCCGTCTGTACTCCCGCGTGTATGCCCGCGTGCGCCCCTGCCGATACTTCCGCCGGCGCCTCCGCTCCCACCGCTACCGGCTCGATGACCGGCAGGCGCACGCTCAGCAGGCTGCCCTTTCCGGGGCCGGCACTCGCTGCCGCGACCTCCCCGCCGTGCATCTCCACCAGGCTGCGTACCAGCGTCAGCCCGATGCCGAGTCCTCCGGGAGATCGCGTCGTGGCCGTATTGCCCTGGGTGAACATCTCGAACACTCGCGGCAGCAGCGAATCCGTGATGCCGATGCCGGTGTCGCTCACCTGGATCAGCACTTCGTTGCCGTCGGTCAGGGCGCTCACCCGGATGTCGCCCCCCGGGTCGGTGTACTTCGCTGCATTGTTGAGCAGGTTCGAGATCACCTGCGCAAGCCGGGTCGGGTCGGCATCGAGCCAGACGTCCTCCGGCGGCAGGCTCACCTCCAGCCGATGCCTTCGGGCGTCGATGACGGTACGGCTCGTCTCGATGGCGGCGGCCACCACCTCCGCGAGTTGCACCGGTACCCGGCGCAATTCGATCGTGCCGCGGGTGATGCGGGAGATCTCCAGCAGGTCGTCCACCAGCCGGACCATGTGCACCACCTGGCGCCCCATCATCTCGGCGAGCTTTTGCACCACCGGCAGGTTCTCGCCCGCCCTGCGCAGGAGCTCCACCGAATTGCGGATCGGCGCCAGCGGGTTGCGCAGCTCGTGCGCCAGCGTGGCCAGGAACTCGTCCTTGCGACGGTCGGCTTCCTCGAGCAACAGAAGCTGGGCGCGCGACTCGTATTGTCGCGCCCGGGCGCGCAGCGCCGTGCGCGCGGCGCTGACCAGGGCGGAGACGCGGATCGGCCTTTCCAGCAGGATGACGTTGCCCAGTTCGCGAACCGCCATCGCGACGATGCTCGAATCCGCGCCCGGTCGTGTGAGCAGCAGGATCGGCAGGTCCGACCAGCTCGGCTGGCGCGAAATCATGGCGGCGAGGGGGCCCGTTCCGCCGGCCAGTGCCTCTTCGGCGATCAGCACCGCGGCAGCACCGGCATCGACCTCGCGGACGAGGATCGTGAGGTCGGCACAGACCTGGCAGGGCATCCCGACGCTGCTCAGTTTGCTTGCGGTCAGCAGCGCGTCCTTGCCCACCGGAGCGACGATGAGCAGTCTTCCTTCCAGCGCGGCGTCTGCCGGGGGCGTCACGAGCAGGGCTTCTTGGATTCGTCCGGTTGTTCGCTCAGAGGAGGGGGCAGCGGGTGGGAGGCCTGCATGTCATCATCCGACCTTGCGTTACGTACCGGAACACCGGTGAGGACGCCGCGATATTCGCGTAGCGGCTCGCCGACCCGGATCATCCCGTCCCGGAACAGGAGCTCCCGGATGGAGCGCTCGTGGTGGCTGCCGCGCTTCTTGACGACCGATAGCGCCATTCGGACTTCGCCGTCGAGTTCGAAGTACCGGGTCAGCACAACCGAATCCGCCAGGTAGCTGGCGTCGATGTCGGACTTCATCTGGCCGACCAGCCCGAGCTGGGCGTTGATCAGGATGCTGGCGACTCCCTGCTGGGCCAGGTAGCTCAGGATTTCATGCAGCTGGATGATCAGGAAGCGTTCGTTCGGCATCGAATGCAGGTAGCCGTTGAGGCTGTCGATGACGACGACGGTGCTGTTGCGCTCGGCTACCGCGATCCGCACGGCATTGGTGAACTCTCCCGGCGACCATTCCGCCGGGTCGACCTGGCGCACGATCATCTTCCCGGCGTCGATCTGCGGCTGCAGGTCGATGCCGAGCGAGAGCATTCGAGCGATCAGGGTGCGCTGGTTCTCGTCGAAGAGGAACAAGGCAGCGGTCTCGCCACGTTGCGCCACGGCATGCGCGAAGAGGGCGGCCACCGTAGACTTGCCGGTGCCGGCCGCCCCGGTGATCAGGGTGCTGGTGCCGCGGTCGATGCCGCCGCCGAGAAGGTTGTCGAGCCCTTCGATGCCGCATGGTATTCGCCCAGCCTCGGGCGTGGCACGGTGCTCCGCGGCGACCAGCCGCGGGAAGACGTCCAGCCCGCCGCGGCGGATGATGTAGTCGTGGTAGCCGCCCCTGAAATCGTGGCCGCGATACTTGAGCACGCTCAGGCGGCGCCGCTGCTTGCCGTAGTCGGGCGTGTTCTGCTGCAGGAGCAGGACCCCATGGGCAATGCTCTGGACCTGCAGGTCGTGCTCCTCGCCGGTCAGGTCGTCGAGCAGCAGCACCGTGCATCGCCGACCGGCGAAGTAATGCTTCAGCGCAAGGATCTGGCGCCGGTAACGCAGCGGACTGCCTGCCAGCAGGCGCAGCTCCGACAGCGAATCGAACACCAGCCGCGACGGCCGGATCCGGTCGACATCATCGAGAATCTTGCGGGTCGTGTCGCTGAGTTCCACCTCGGAAGGATGGAACATGGTGTATTGCTCGTCCGGCTCCAGGCTGTCCTGTGTGGGGACCAGTTCGCGAACGTCGATCCCTTCCAGCGGCCAGCCGTGCGAGCGCGAAACTGCGCGGATTTCCTCTTCGGTTTCGGAAAGCGTGATGTACAGGACGCGTTCGCCCCGCTTCACGCCCTCCATCAGGAATTGGAAGGCGAGGGTGGTCTTGCCGGATCCGGGCATCCCTTCGAGCAGGTAGAGCCGGTTGGGCGTGAGCCCGCCGCCGAGCACGTCGTCCAGCCCGCTGATGCCGGTGAGTGCGTGGTCGGGGGCGACTTCGGAGTCGCTCATGTTCTGGCCTTGGTCGCAGAAAGTGGGGGCAGCTGCGGTTCGCCGCAGCATACCCCTGACCGCACCGGCCTCCACCGGATTGGCTCAGACGAGTGTAACCCAGTTGCTCGTGATACCGTTCGCACGGCGTGCGACCGCAACCGGGCGCTCCGACACAACACCCCTGCAACCCCGCCCCACGAGGCACCCAAGGACGTCGATGGGATACTGGCTGCTCACCTCTCTGACGGTGCTATTGGCCCTCGCAACTTTCGTCCCTATCCTGCGACTGCGGCACTGGCTGATCCGCGGGCAGGATTTCCCGAGGCTGCAATACGCCGCGCTGGCACTGGTGCTGCTGGTGCTGCAACTATGGCTGTTCGACCTCTCCGTGCCTTCCTCCTGGTGGCCGCCTGCGCTGGCGGCCGGCTGCCTGCTATACCAGTCGTACTGGATCCAGCCCTACACCCGGCTGCATCCGAAGGAAGCAATGACGGTCTCCGCCGCGGACGGATCCGCATCCCTGCGCATCATGAGCGTCAACGTCCTGATGACGAACCGCAATGCCGACGGCCTCCTGCAGATCGTCCGGGAGGTGGACCCGGACTTCCTGATCACCCTGGAAACCGACCACTGGTGGCAGGCGCAGCTGGACGTGCTCGAGAAGGACTACCCCCATACCGTCAAGTGTCCGCTTGGGAATCTCTACGGCATGCACGTCTACTCGCGCCGCCCATTGCTGGATCCTGCCATCCAGTACCTGGTCGAGCCGGACATCCCGTCGATCCATGCGTCGCTCGAGCTGCCGGATGGGCGCAGGATCAAGATGCACTGCCTGCATCCGAAGCCGCCGAGCCCGACGGAGAACCCCGGCTCCGGCGAGCGCGACGCCGAGCTGATCGCAGTGGCCGGCAGCGTCGCCGAATCGGAATCCGATGTACCGGTGATAGTGGCAGGCGACCTCAACGATGTCGCCTGGTCGTCGACGACCCGACTGTTCCGAAAGATCAGCGGGCTGCTCGATCCGCGGGTGGGGCGCGGCATGTTCAACACCTTCCATACGGGCTTCCCGTTCATGCGCTGGCCGCTGGATCACCTCTTCCACAGCGACCACTTCGGCGTCGTCGGCTTGAAGAGGCTGCCCGCCTTCGGCTCCGACCATTTCCCCATCCTGGTGGAGCTGGCGCTGGTCGATGGACTGGAGCGACAGCAGGAGGGACTCGAGCCCGACTCGGAGGACATGAAGCGGGCGGCAGAGACGGTCGACGCCGAGGACGTCGCGCCGGAGGACGTGCACAAGCCGAAGGCGTAGGCAGCGGCAGCGGCGGCGGCAGCGGGTCAATGCAACTTGAGGTTTTCCAGCCGGTATCCGAAGCTGTAGAGGGGCGCGAGGAGATATCCGCTGGCGGGCCGCAGCCCCAGTTTGGTGCGCACCCGAGAGACATGGGTGTCCAGTGTCCGCGACGGCACGTCGCAGTTGCGCCCCCACACCGCCTCGCGGATGTCGCTGCGGGAGAGAGCCTTGCCGATGTTGCCGAGCAGCAGCAGCGCGAGCTGGAACTCCTTCTGGGTCATCGTGATCGGGACGCTCGAATCCTTCACCACCTGCGTCTTCAGGTTGAACTCGAAGCGGTCGTAGGCGAAGAGCGCGTTGCCGGGTTCCGGCGGCTCGCCCCGTCTCGTCAGCGCAGCCAGGCGCGCCCGCAACTCGTTGATCTGCAGCGGCTTGACCTGGAAGTCGTTGTTGCCGTTGTCCAAGGCACTCGCCGCGTCCATCTCCGTGCCCCGGGCGGTGAGGACCAGCAGCGGAACCGGCGGTGTCAGCTCGCGGACCTTGCGCAGCAGGTACCTGTTGTCCAGCCCGGGCAACTGGTGGTCCACGATGCAGGCGTCGAAGCGCTCGAAAGGCATGCAATGGATGAATGCGTCGACTTGCGCGTACAACTGGCAACTGTGGCCGTCGTCGCCGAGCGTGTCGATCAGTTGCAAGGCAATCGTGTTGTCATGCCCGATGATCGCGATCCGCATACATCCCCCGCCGTCTCCGGATTGAAGGTGCCAACCTATTAGGCGAGGCAGGCCCTCAACTTGCAAGGGTGCGGGGGTCAACAAGCGTGAAGATGCATGCAGCCGCGGTCAACAAGCGTAAAGATGCGCGATCATGCGCCCGGCCGGTTCAAAGGCCCGGAATTTCGTAACAACAACTAGCGATCATCCGCATCGACGTCGAGCTCGTCGACCCCGTCGTCATCGTCGAGGTCTTCCTCGTCCTCGTCTTCCTCCGGATAGTCGTCCTCTCCGAGCGCGGCATCCAGTTCGGCGATGGCATCCTCGACGTGATTCACCGCCTGGTTGAGCCGTTCAACCACATTGGCGGCTTCCTCTTGCGTCTCCAGGTCCTCGGGCAGTTCATCGAGGGCTTCCTCCTCGTCGTCGATCAGGGATTCGAGCTCGTCCTTCAGGTCCGACAGTCGGGTCCGCAGCTTTCCTGCGGTGGTGCGTCTTTTCTTGTCCATGGTCGCTATCCGGTTTGTGGTCATCATTGGCGCGTGACGCCGCATCGCCCCAGCAAGAGGAGGGCCCATGGCCGGGGCGGGTGTTGCGCATTCTTGCAGAAAGATCGCGTCGAGTCGGCTAGGCTTCGCGGTTTGCAGCGATGAAACGCAGGCCGACCCCCGGTTCGGTTGCGATGTAGCGCGGCGCGGCGGCCTCGTCGCCAAGCTTGTGCCGCAGCTTGCCCAGCAGGATGCGCAGGTAGTGCGTGTCGTGCTGGTGCGTGGGTCCCCACAGTTCGCGCAGGAGCTGCGGCTGCGTCACCACCCGTCCGGCATGGCGGACCAGCACCGCCAGCAGGGCGTATTCCTTCCTCGCCAGGGACAACTTGACGCCGTCGACGGTCACTTCCCGACGCGACAGGTCGATGCGCAGGTGTCCGTCATCGAACAACGGCGGCTCGTGCCCTTGCACCGCGTGTGCGCGCAGCAGCGCCCGCACGCGTGCCATCAGCTCCTGCACGCCGAACGGCTTGGTGACGTAGTCGTTCGCGCCGGCGTCCAGCGCCGCAACCTTTTCCGACTCGCCCGATCGCACCGTCAGCAGGATAACGGGCACCTGGGACCATTGCCGAAGGTCGGCGAGCACGGCGTGGCCATCGCGATCGGGCAGCCCGAGGTCGAGAATGACGAGGTCGGCGCCCTGCGTGGCGAGCGTAGCCAGGCCGGCTTCGCCGCTTGCGGTCAGCGCCACGCGATACCCCTGAGCACGCAAACCGATGTCAAGGAACCTGCGGATCTGCGGCTCGTCGTCGACGACGAGTATGCGGGCGGCGGCAACCGTCGCCTCTCCTGCGGCAGTGCCTGCCGTCCGCCCGACGATGTCGTTATCCGATGTCTCAGCCATTGGGCGTGCTCGGCAGAGCGTGGTTCCTCGGTTGATCGGCGGGCTGGGCACCGGCTAGAACGTCGGGCAGGACGATGCGAATGGTGGTGCCTCGCCCATCCGGTCCGTCCAGCGCCTCGACACTGCCGCCGTGCGCGCCGATCATCCCGCGGCAGATCGCAAGCCCCAGGCCGCTTCCCTCGCCGCTGCGGTCCCCCCGGGTGACCCTGAAGAACATGTCGAATACCCGCTCGCGTTCAGCCGGTGGAATGCCCGGACCGCGGTCGCTGACGTCGATCCGCAGGACGGCCCCGACGAGGCTGACGTCGACCGTCACCGCCTCGCCAGGCGGTGAGAAGCGCGTGCCGTTCTCGAGTACATTGAAAAGCGCCTGCTCCACCAGTGCCGGATGCACCCGGATCGGCCCGGCATCCTTCGGCAGGCAAACGTCGAATCTCGCCGCCGGCTGGTACCGCTGCAGGCGGCCGATGGCCGAGCCGACGAGCTCGTCGACGCCGATCCAATCGCGGTTGATCGTGAGTCCGCCATGACCGAGGCGGGTCATGTCGAGCAGGTTCTGGATGTAGCGGTCGAGCCGTTCACCTTCGAGGCGGATGGTTTCAAGCAGGCTGTGCCGGTCCGAGGCGTCGATCGCGTCGCCGTAGTTGTCGAGGCTGCTGGCCGCGCCGATGATGGCTGCCAGCGGCGAGCGCAGGTCGTGCGATACCGACGACAAGAGCGCCGCGCGCAGTTGTTCGGACTGGCCGCTCACCCGGGCTTCCTCGAGTTCCGCCGCCAGGCGTGCGCGCGATACCGCACGGGCCACGTCGTCGGCCATCGCCTGCGCCAGCCGTCGCTGGCCGACCGTCAGCGCGACGGGAGGCGTCGCGAATTTCAGTCCGATGGCGCCGACCCGGACCTGCCCTTCCTGGAGGGGGATGAACCACCAGGTCGCATCGGTCAGTTCGTCGCCGAAGCGGCCGGCGGGGCGGCCGTTCGCGATGGCCCGTGTCGCCGCCTCCCGCTCTTTCGCAGGCAGGGAGGCCAACCCCTCCTCCTGGCCGGCGCAACCTACGAGGTGCACCGTCGCGTCAGCGTCGAAGGTGTGCCGGAACGCATCGCGTGCGGCGGCTGCCACGTCGCCGAGCGCTGCTGCGGTGGCCAGGCGGCGTCCGAGCGCCTGCAGTGCCGTCGAGTAGGCGTTGGCATCCTGCAATGCGAGGACCTGCATCCGCAGCCGGGCCGCGAGCCTGCCCGCGACCAGCGCTGCAACCAGGAACAGCAGGACCGTGGTCAGTCCCTGGGTTGCGCCGACGTGTAAGGTGTAGCGGGGGTCGATGAAGAAGAAGGTATAGGCCAGGAAGCACAGCAGCGATGTCAGCACCGCCGCTGCCATGCGGGTGCGCGCCGCGACCACCACGACCGCGACGATGAAGATCAACGACAGATCGTCGAGGCCGGTCCATCGTTCGGCCAGCCGGCCCAGCAGGGTGGCCAGCGCGGTAGAGACCGCGGCCAGGCCGACGTCTGCTGCCGTGATGCCGCCACCGGGGGGCGGCAGCGGCGCCTCGGAGGAGGCGTCACCGCGAAGCCTGTTCACGATGGTCAGCTCCATGTGGCTGCCACGCTCGATGAGCTGCCCGGTCAGCGTGCGGTTGAACAGTCGGGCGACAGGACGCGCCCGTGTCCGTCCCAGCAGCAGCGCCGATGCGCCGCTGAGCGCGGCGTGCGCCAGCAGCGCATCGGCGATGCTGGCGCCATGCAGGACGACCGCCTCGCCGCCAAGCTGACGGGCCAGCGTGAACGCGCGGTCGAGGTGGGCCTGGCGGGCGTCGTCGACAGGCGTTCCGGTGTCGACGTTCACCACCGCCCAGGCCGCCTGCCGTCGAGCCGCGAGGTCCATGCCGAAGCGTACGAGCTGTTCCGACTGGCCGGATCCGTCGATGGCCACGAGGATGCCGCCGGGCGCCGCATCCGCGTCGCGCCGCGGTTCCTGCAAGGGTCCACCCGCGGCAGGATCCGCGGGTTCGTGGTGGCTCGGCGTTTCGTTGAGCATGCCGGATTGTGCCGCGGACTCGCCTCTTGCTGCCGGCCCATCGGCATGACGTGGCTGGCGGCCGATGCGGTCGCCCGCGCCGATGCAACGAGAGGAGCGGGGGTATTGCGGTGTTCTGTTTACGGAAAGTTTACGCGGGAAGGGCGCTCGGGAATTGATCCTTTACGGCGGCTGCATCGAGAATCAGCAGGATGCATTCGAATTCCGCCTCGGCCGCGACCGGTTTGCCCGCCGACCCCGCAACAGCGCACGCCGCAGATTCCTTGCTTCCCGTTGTCCCGGCCGCCGATGCAGCTGGCGCGCCGACGCGAGATGGCGGCGACGCCGGCACGCGCACGCTTGCGGTGGCGGCGCTCGGCGTCATCTTCGGCGATATCGGCACCAGCCCGCTTTACACGGTGCGTGAGTCGTTCTCCGCGGTCACCGGCCTGCCGCTGACGCCGCAGACGCTGATGTCGGTCTTGTCGCTGATCTTCTGGGCGGTGACGATCGTCGTATCCCTGAAATACATCCTCGTCATGCTTCGCTTCGATCATCGCGGCGAAGGCGGGATCCTGGCGCTGCTATCGCTGACGTTGCGCAAGGTGCGAGGCCGGCGGCGCGTTTCGCTGGCGGTGTCGGGGCTCGGGGTCTTTGCGGCCGCGCTGTTCTTCGGCGATGCCATGATCACACCGGCCATCTCGGTCCTGGCCGCGGTGGAGGGCATCGCCGTCGTGGCACCCGGCTTGCATGGCTGGATCGTGCCGATTGCAGTCGTGATCCTGGCGGCTCTGTTCTGGGTGCAGCGGCATGGCACCGCCTCCGTCGGCCGCGTCTTCGGGCCGGTGATGGTCTGCTGGTTCGTCGTGCTGGGGATACTGGGCGGCGCGAGCATCCTGCGCGAGCCGCAAGTGCTGCTGGCGCTGCACCCGAGCTACGCCATCTCGATCTTTCTCGAGCAACCCCACCTCGCACTGCTGGCGATGGGAACGGTATTCCTGTGCGTCACCGGCGCGGAGGCGATGTACGCCGACCTCGGGCATTTCGGCCGCCGCCCGATCGTCCGTGCCTGGTTCGTGCTGGTACTTCCTTGCCTGTTACTGAACTATTTCGGCCAGGGAGCACTGCTGCTTCGCGACCCGCAGGCCGCGAGCAACCCGTTCTACCTGCTCGCGCCCCCGATGCTGCGCATGCCGTTGATCATCCTGGCCACCGCCGCGACCATCATAGCCTCACAGGCGGTCATCTCGGGAGCCTTCTCGGTGACGCAGCAAGCCTCGCGGCTGAACCTGCTGCCACGGCTGAAGGTCCTGTACACGTCGGAGACGGCCAAGGGGCAGGTCTACATACCCGCGGTCAACTGGCTGCTGCTGTGCGCCGTGCTGGCGCTGGTCGTCGGCTTCGGCGACTCCGGCAGCCTGGCAGCCGCGTATGGACTTGCGGTCTCGAGCGATTTCGTCATCGGCAGCATCCTGCTCATCGTGACGGCCCTCGCGAGCGCTTCTAGTGCCGGAGGCAGGTCCGGCCAATCTGGCCCAGCGCAAGCGGCGGCCCGTCGCCGCCGGATCGCATGGTTGCTGCTGCTCGCGCCGCTGGCGCTTTTCCTGGTGGTCGAACTCACCTTCCTGGCCGCGAACCTGCGCAAGTTCTTCGACGGCGGGTGGTTCCCCATCTTGGTTGCGGCCGTGCTGGTGATGATCATGTGGTCCTGGCGCAGCGGACTCGATTCGCTGCGGGTACGCAAGGACCTCGGCCCGAAGGCGCAGATCGACGGTCTCACGCTCGACCTTGGCGGCGCCGTCACCGTGCCGGGCACGGCGATCTTCCTGTCCTCCACCGCCGTCGGCTGCCCGAGCAGCTTCCTGCACAACCTCAAGCACAACAAGGTCGTGCACGAGCAGGTCTGTTTCCTGACTGTGGACTTCATCGACATGCCGCGCCTCGACGACGACGAGCGGCTCGTCATCGAGCGCGGCAGCAACGGCGTCTGGAGGATCATCGCCCGCTTCGGATATCGCGAGGATCCCGATGTCCACCTGATCCTGCGCCTCGCGCGCCGGCAGGGCCTGGAAATCGACGAGGGGCAGGCATCCTTCTTCACCAGCAAGCCGTACGTGGTCGTCGGCCACGGCCGCTCCTCCTCCAGCCTGCACCGGCGCTTCTTCGGCTGGATGCTCCAGAACAGCCCCTCGGTGGCAAGGTATCTCAGGTTGCCGCCGAACCGGGTGATCGAGATCGGGGCGCAGGTCGTGATCTGACGGGCGGCGGCGGTGCCGCAGGCTGTGGCGACTGGGCGCGACGGTTGCATCCGCGGGCGCCCGCTGATAATTTGACGAATTTTCGATGCGGTCACTGCTAACGTCCGGAGACAGTCGTATCGCTGACCATCTCCTGGCTTCCGAAACACGCGCCTCCTTGCCGGAACAGCCCATGCATCCGTTCGAGCCGTTCCTGTCCGTGATCGTGCCGGCGCGCGACGAAGCCGAGAATCTCCCGCGTCTGCTTGACGAGATCGCCGTCGCGCTCGAGCGGCATCGACTACGAGGTACTGGTCGTCGACGACGGGTCCGTCGACGGACCTGGAGCCTGCTGACGGCGCGGCTCGGCGAGCGATCGGCGGCTGCGCCCGTTGCGCCATCCAGCTGAGTGCGGGCCAGAGCACCTCGCTCTGGCAAGCCGCTGCGAGGGCTCGCGGCGCCTGGCTCGCGACCCTGGACGGCGACGGCCAGAACGATCCTGCCGACATTCCGCGCCTGCTTGCACGGGCGGAGCAAGGCGATGTCACCCTGGTGGCGGGATATCGCCAGTCCCGCCGCGACGACTGGCTGAAGCGATTGTCTTCGCGGGTCGCCAACCGGGTCCGCTCCGCGCTTCTTGGCGACGGAACGCCGGACACCGGTTGCGGCCTCAAGCTGATCAACCGCAGCGCTTTCCTGGCCTTGCCCTACTTCGACCACATGCATCGCTTCCTGCCCGCGCTGGTGCAGGCACAGGGTGGCGTGTGCGTTTCCGTGCCGGTGAGCCATCGGCCGAGGCTTGCCGGCAGATCGCATTACGGAGTCAACAACCGGCTCTGGGTCGGGCTGGTGGACCTGGTGGGAGTCATGTGGCTTCGGCGCCGTTCGCGGTTGCCCGCCCCGTCGATGACGCCGACGCCGGCTGGCGGCACTGCGCGACACCTCGCCGTTGGAAGGCGGGGGCGGGGACAAGATCGCGCCTACCGGGAATGCAGCCCCGCCGCGATTCTCCAAGCCGAGCGTGAGACAGGCGATGACCCGCGAGGCGAGCTGCTCCAGCGCGGACTGCTTCACGGCAGGGAGGCCTGAGATGAACACCGAAGCGTTCTGGCTCGTCGTCGGCTTCCTTGGGCAGGCCTTCTTTTCTGCCCGCTTCCTGGTGCAGTGGATCGCCAGCGAACGGGCCCGGCGCAGCGTCGTGCCGATCGCATTCTGGTTCCTCAGTCTCGGCGGCGGCGCAACCCTGTTCGCATACGCGCTCTATCGGCGCGATCCGGTCTTCATCGCCGGCCAGGGGGTGGGACTGTTGATCTATCTGCGCAACCTAGTCCTGATTCATCGCGACCCCACGCCGACGATCCCTGAGGGGCAACGAAGGCCCTCGGCATAGGGACCGGGCCGTACCGTTGCCCCGTCCGCTCTCTCTGCGCTATACCGGCGCGCCGCCCGTTGGCGTTGCTGCTGGTGTTCGCGCTCCTTTATCTCGCCCTTGGCATCGGCCTGCGCGACCCCTGGCCGTCCGACGAGCCGCGCTTCTCGCTGGTCGCACAGGAGATGCTCGATACCGGGCGGTTCTGGATTCCGCACCGTGGCGGCGAGCCATATCCCGACAAGCCACCGATCTACATCTGGCTGACCGCGCTGTCGATTTCGCTGGCGGGCTCGGTGCGCGTCGGCTTTCTGCTGCCGTCGCTGCTCGCCGGGCTCGGCACCCTTGCCCTGGTCGCCGACCTGGCGCGCAGGCTCTACGGGGCGCGCCTCGCCTGGATCGCGGCGGCGGCGTTGCTCGCCAGCGTGCAGTTCGTGTTGCAGGCCAAGGCGGCCCAGATCGACATGGTGCTCACCTTCTTCACGACCCTCGCCACCTACGGGCTGCTGCGGCACGCCTTGCTGGGGCCGGCAAGAGGGTGGTGGCTCGCAGCCTGGGGCGCAGTGGGCGCGGGCATCATCACCAAGGGGGTCGGCTTCCTGCCGCTCCTGCTGCTGCCAGGCTGGGTATGGCTGGCAAGGCGGGGCGAGGCGACGCCGCTGAACGGAAGGGACATCGGCCTCGGGCTGCTGGCCATGGTCGGTGTGGTCGCGTTGTGGGGCCTGCCGATGATCGTGATGAGCCTCAGCGACGCCGAGTTGGCCGCGTATCGGGACAACATCCTCTTCAGGCAGACCGGCGAGCGCTATGCCGCATCCTGGCACCACCACAATCCCTGGTACTACTACCTTGTCGAGGTCATCCCCTGGGCCTGGTTACCGCTGTCGCTGGCGCTGCCATGGGCGATCCCCGCGTGGTGGCGCCGGATCCGGCGCGGCGACGCGCGCGCGACGCTGCTGCTCTCGGGTGTGGTGCTGATCCTGGTTTTCTTCTCGCTCTCGCCCGGCAAGCGAGGGGTCTATCTCCTGCCGGCACTGCCGTTGCTGGTGCTTGCGCTGGCGCCGCTGGTTCCCGGCTTGCTGCGAAAGCGCGGGCCGAACCTGGCATCCGCAGTCCTGCTCGTACTGCTCGCTGCGGCATTCCTCGCCGCCGGTGCGCTCGGCGTCTACGGGCTGCCGTCGCTCGCACGCGTTGCCGAGCGACACCAGGTCTCGCCATGGTACTGGTGGCTCCTGCTCGGGCTGGTGGGCGCCGGCCTGCTCGCGGTGCTGCACTGGCGACGCGGCGCGCTGGCACTCGTCGCGCTGGCTTGCCGTGTTCTGGATTTCCTGGTCGACCTTCGGCTATATCCAGCTCGACCGCACCCGGTCGCCGCGCCAGCTCATGCAGGCGATCGTTGGCACCACCGGCCCGGATGCATGGCTGGCGATGCCGAACTTCGACGAGGAGTTTCTGCTGCAATCCCGGCTGCCTGTCGTGCATTTCGGACGTGAGACGCCCGCAGCGGAGCAGCTTGCGCAGGCCTTCCATTGGCTGCGGCAGGTAGCGGACAAGCGCTGGATGCTGATCGAGCAGAACCGCAAGCCGGACCTCGCTTGTGCAGCGCTGGGCCAGGCGCTCGACCTCGGATACCAGAACGGCGACTACTGGTGGCTGATCCCCGGCACCGCGTTCGGCGGATGCGAGGGCAGGGAAGACGCAGCGCCGGTGTTCGTCGCGCCGACGACCGCCAAGGCGGCGCAGCGGGCCGCCTTCAGCCGGTGAGGATCGGCCGCAGCGCGTCGATCTCGGCCACGATGTAGTCGAAGAAGGTCGCGACGCGTGCCTGGCGACGGAGTTCGCGGGTCGTCAAGACGCGCCAGATGCGCGTCAACTCATCGATGGGACCGAGCACGCGTACCAGGTCCGCCTCCTGGTCGCCGATCGCAGTCGGCAACGCTGCCAGCCCCAGCCCGGACTTGGCCGATGTCAGCAGGCCAAGCACGCTGTTGTTGCGCACGACGATACGAGCCTGCGGCGCAACCACCCGCAGCCAGGCTGCGGCGCGATGCTGTTCCATGGAGTCGTCGAAGCCGATCAGCGCGTGTTTCGCAAGATCCTCGACCGCCTGCGGCCGGCCGTGCCGCCCGATATAGCGCTTGCTGCCATACACCGCCCACAGCGAATCGCCGATTTTTCGCCCGATGAGCTCACCGTGGTCGGTGTCGCCGGAGCGCAAGGCAACGTCTGCGTCGCCCTTGGTCAAGTCGAGGTAGCGGTCGCTGAGTACGAACTCTACCCGCAGCCCGGGATGGCGGTCGTGGAAACGCTGGATCAACGCCGACCCCGACAGCCGCATGGCCAACGGCTCCGGGCAGGTCACCCGGACGACCCCCGTGGCCGAATCCCGGGCAGATATCGCTTGTCGCTCGAAATCCCGAATCGCCTGCTGAACCCGCTCCGCATGGACCAGGAGTTCCTTGCCGGTGTCGGTGAGGCGATAGCCCTGGCGTTCGCGCTTGATCAGCGCGAGCCCGAGCCGGCGTTCGAGTTCGGCGACCCGCCGCTGAACCGTAGACTGGTCGACGCCGAGGGCGCGGCCTCCGGCGAGGGTGCTGCCTTCCTGAGCAACGGCGAGAAGGTACTTGAGGTCGTCCCAGTCGAACATCTCGATCCCCCGGGGGCCGCAGAACTGCGGCGGCGGCAAGGCAATTCTGCGCCTTCCGCGCCGCTTCGCGGGCCTCTACGCTCCGTTCGGTGTGCTGTATCCACGGCGCACATCGACAAGGAGAGCGAGATGAAACCGGGTGTGATGTCGTCGCTGGCCATGGCGCTGCTGGCTGGTCCTGTGCTGGCCCAGGACCCCGCGCACAGCGACGGGGACAAGTACAAGGTGCTGCTGGAGAACGACCAGGTGCGGGTGCTCGAATACAAGGATCTGCCTGGGCAGAAGACCGATCCGCACGTGCATCCGAGGTTCGTCGTTTATGCAGTCCAGCCGTTCAAGCGCCGTCTGACCTTGGGAGACGGGCGCGTGCTTACCCGGGACTTCAAGGCAGGCGACGTCCTGTACTCCAATGGAGAGACCCACGTTGGCGAGAACATCGGCAGCACGCCCACGCACGTCATCCTGATCGAGATGAAGGCGGCCGCGCATTGACGGATCCGTGAACGACAAAGGCCGGCGCATACGCGCCGGCCCCGGCCGGTTCAATTCAGGCCTCTGGACCTGCCTTCACTCCATCGGGGGTGGATCGGCGCGCAAGTCGCTCGACGAGATGCCGCCGCCCGGTTCCTGCAGCCCGACGTCGTTCAGCGTCGTCAGGGCAAACGTCTGCCAGTCGCTGGTCACCAGCTTGGCGCGGGAGACGCCGACGGCCTCGAGGATCCGGCCGTGCGGCGCGTCGCTCGGATAGTAGTCGGCTCCCACGTGGAGCAGGTACTTGGCCTTCTCGCGGTCATCGACGCCATCCTCGCTATCCTTCACGAGGCGTGCTTCGAGCGAGACGATGATCGCCGACACGTCCCAGCCTTCGATCGGCTCGCGGCCTCCCCACCAGCCGTGCAGGTTGAGGTTCGATATGGGCAGGGTGGACGCGGTTTCCCCGTCCTCCTGCACCCGCGCCTGCTGAGGGCAGTGGAAGTAGTTGCTGCCCTGGTCGCACTGGACGCCGGAGAAGGAGTCGGAGTCGATCAGCCTCGACCATTCGCCCGTGGAGCGGCTCTTCATGAACAGGCGCATGTTGCGGATCTGCACGCGGGTATGCGAGGCGGAATTGCCTTCTCCTTCGAACTGCACGAACCATGGCAGCAGGAAGTTCGCTCCCCCCGAGTTGGTGCCGGCCAGCACGTAGCCCGGGCCGCGGGAGAAGCCGTATTTCGGGTTGAGGTCCTTCAGCGGCAGGTCGTTCATCTCGCTCATGTCGCTGATCAGCGTGTCGACGAGGCTGCCCGATGCCCGGGTCGACGCGGCGCTGTCGTCCGCGTCGTCAGCGTTGGATGCGTCGGATGCGTCGGATGCGCTGGACGAAGACGAGGAATCGTCTTCCTGCCCGCTCGAAGCCGAATCGGTTGCGGAATCATCGCCGGACGATGCACTGTCTTGCGATCCGTCTTCCGCGGATGCGTCGCCTTCGGCTACCCGCTCCGCTTCCTCGCCCGTCAGGTCGTCGTCTTTTGTGCCATAGGGACTTGCCTGGATCGTGGCCCGAACCTGTGGGTTCGCGCTGACGAAGGATTCGAACTTGGGGCTCGTCGCGTCGGCTTGTACGGCATCGGTGGATGATGCGGAGCCGTCGCTGCCGCCACAGCCGGAAAGAATGAGAGCTGCGATCGATGCGCCTGCGAGGGGACGGAAGTGCCTGGAGCGCCAGGGATTCGTGAGGCGGGCAGCGAACTTGCTGGAAGCGGTTGGGGAAGGGGATTGGTGCCTGAAGGCAGGCCGCGAAAGTGAACTCATTTCTATCCTTGTTGGTCTTCATTGTTGTCGAGGCGCCCGATGAGCATCAACGGGCGCAGCCCGGTGTCCTCTGCCGGGCCGCTCGAATCGAAAACGGGTGACAAGCCCTATGCCGACAAACGGTTCGTAGCAAAGGGCGGCCGGATATTAACCAGCAGACTGGACGACGTGACGGCGTTGCGCCGCCTCGTTACGTTCGCATTCGCGCTCTTACGTCGCAGTTACGGTTGTGTCGAACGGCAGCCGCAGCCGCGCTGAATTCGACGATAGAGTGCTGCACGAAAACGAGCGGCGTGGCAAGCGGAAAGGCATGACTGTTGTGCGCACGCTTCGAGACGAGCGGAGTAATGCTTTCCGGGATTGGCCGAAACGACTGCAGGCAATCGCGGCCCTCAGTTCGCGGCAACCATTGCCTTGACCCCGCGGATCCACTTTTCGAGGGCTGCCATCTGCGTGACGGCGAACTTGCGGGTCGTCTCGTCCGTGCAGTTTCCCTTGTCGTCGAATTTCGATGCCGCCATCGAGATGAAGACTTCCGGTTTGGCCAGAACCATGGCGTTCATGAACAGCATCACCTTGCGCAGGTCGTATTGCACGCGCGCGCCGCCCACCGGCCCTGGCGAAGCCGTCAGGATGGCGACCGGCTTGTAGGCGAAGGGCTGGTCGTCGCCGCGGCTCACCCAGTCCAGCAGGTTCTTGAGTCCGCCGGGAATGCTGAAGTTGTATTCGGGCGTGGCGATCACGACTGCATCCGCACGGCGAAACCGTTCCCGCAGGGACTGGACTACCGGCGGGAATCCCTTGGCGAACACGTCACCATCGAAGGTCGGGACGTCGCGCCAATCCAGGGTTTCCATCTGCATCGTCCCCGGCATCGATTGGCCGGCGAGTTTCAGTGCCATCCGATTGATCGAGCCGGCCCGGAGGCTTCCGCAGATTCCAACAATGTCAAGCTTGCTCATGTATTACCCGGTCCTTTGAATGTCGATGTGCATGGTGCAACCACATCCTACCTTGGCGGGCTTATTGCAAAGGCGCGACAGAAGAAACGGCCGGGGATGGCCGCTCGCAGGGTCAAGCCTCAGCCGAACCTCAGGCAGAAGACCGTCCCGCGGTTTTCCTCCTGCCCCAGTTCCAGCCTCCAGCCGCGCAGATCGGAGGTCTGGCGCGCGATGGCGAGTCCCAGTCCCTTGTCGCGTCTTGCCGTTCCGGGAGAATCCGACAGCCGCCCCTGGAAGTAGCGGTCGAAGACGAACGGTCGATGTTGCGGGTCGATGCCGGGGCCCTCGTCCGCTACCGACAAGCCGTCTGCGGTTCGACGCACCCTGCACGGTCCCGGCGACGCATGTTCGATCGCGTTGCGAAGCAGGTTCCTGAGCACCGTGACCAATGCCAGCCGATCGACGTCAACCACATCGCCGCGGGGCACTTCATTGACGAGCGTCGCTCCGGAGCCTGCCGCGAGATGGGCAAGACTCTCCCAGACCTCGTCGACGCATTGCGCGAGCGGCACCGGCTCGACCTGGCCGGGTGCCTCGTTCGACAAGTCGTGCAAGCTGTCGAGGCCGCTGGAGGCCGCGTCGACAGCCGCCATCATCCGCCGCAGCCGCTGTTCGCTCGCCTTCGACAAGGGCTCGGTCAGGAGGATCATTTCCGCATCCGTGCGGAGCGCGGCGAGCGGCGTGCGCACCTCGTGGCGGGCGTTGGCCGCGAACTCGCGCTCGCGGACCAGCGACTCCTCCAGGCGCCGTTGCGCGCCGTCGAAGGCCTGCAGGAGCATGGCTTCCTCATCGGAGCGCGTGTCCGCAGACGGTTTCGCCCCTGGGGCCCAGTTCTTCAGCCGCTCGCTCATGCGGCGAAACGGCGCCACCACGATCCGCGCCAGGAAGGAGGACATGAGCCAGCCGAGGGCGACGCAGAGCAGGCCGGTGCCGAGAACGATGCGGCCGAACTCGTAGACGAACTGCTCGTTGCGGCTGGCGTCGAACTGCACGAAAAGCCGTCCGGCGGGAACCGGTTCGACGATCGCGTGGTAGATGCGCTCGCCGTCGTGCAGTCGGTGCGCACCGTCGGGCAGCGCGGCGAGATGTGCCGGCGGCGAGGCCGTTTCGTGGACGCCCGGAAAGACGAGCCACGCCTGCAAGTTCGGTCCGAGCCGCAGCGGTTGGCTTGCAGGTTCGATGGGCACCTGGTTCGTCTCCAGCCGTTCCACCAGCCGGCGAGTTTCGGTCAGGACGATGTCGTCGACCAGGCGATCTTCCTGTTCCTCGAGCGACTTGTAGGCAAGATATCCCTGCACGGCAACGAACAAGGTGATCACCGCCGTAAGGGCGAGGCTGATCCGCTTCTGGAGCACCATCGCCTCAGCCTTTCAGCCGGAAGCCGACGCCGTGGATGGTTTCGAGGCCGCCGTAGCCTGCTTCCGACAAGGCCCGTCGCAGCAGATAGACCTGGCTGCGCAGCGCATCCGGCGGCGGATCACCGTCCGGCCAGAGTATGCGTTCCAGCTCCTCGCGGTGCACCACCTCGCCCGGCGCCCGGATCAGCCGCTCCAGCAGTTGCATGCTCCGGGGCATCAGTCTCAAGGGCTTGCCGGCGACGAAGGCCCGCCAGGTGCGCCGATCCAGGCTCAACTCGCCCGTCGATGAGCGCTGCGCCACGACCCGGCCCGAGGCCCTGCGATGCAGTGCCTGGATGCGCGCCTCCACTTCCGCCAGTGCGAACGGCTTCTGGAGATAGTCGTCTGCGCCCAGCTCGAAGCCTCGCACCTTTGCGTCGAGCTCGCCGCGCGCAGTGAGGATCAGGACCGGCGTCGGAAGCAGCAGGCGCTGACGCAGGTGATGCAGCACCTGGAAGCCATCGGCCTTGGGCAGCCCGATGTCCAGGACGATCACATCCCAGGGTTCGGCAGTGATGCGGGCAATGGCGGCGGGCCCGTCATAGGCGACGTCCGGCCGCTGGCCTCGCATCTCCAGGTATTGGAGCAGGTTGCCCGCGATTGTCAGGTCGTCCTCGACGACTAGAATCTTGATGCGGGTTCCGAAGGGTGCCGCGGCTTCCATTTGATCTCGCATCTTCGAGAACGCATGGTGCCAGAACTGCGCCAGGCCGGGCGTCGCCACTGAAATCCCCCCCTGTAGTCGTTAGAATCTGCGCCGTGAACTCCCGCCAGCGTCCCCAGCCGCTTTGCGCCGGTGGCGCAGGCAAGAGGATTGCGCTGACGTGGCGCGCGGCGCGGTCGACACCGTCGTCGCAGGCAGGCAACCGATACCTAGGTCATCGGGGCTGGCCGGTCATTCTTGCGAAGCAGCCGGACGCCGGCGCACGATCCGGCGCCGCGGCGATGCCCGGGCTGCCACCAGCGTCGGGACGATCGCCGCGCCGCGCCGGCCGGTGCACCAGCAGCGCCGGGAGCAGCAGGCGGTCGGCATGGTCGGCGACTCACGGGGCGGAGGGTGCTGATCTCGGCCGGGAGAAAATTCCTGGGAGGCGTGTGCTTCCGCAACGAATTATGCGAGCATGCAGCCGCATCGACTTCCCGGAGAAGGTCACGTCGTCGAGGCACAAGGTTACTCCGCGGAGCCGCGCTGCGTTTCTCCGGCGCCTTTGCAACTCACCTGGGTTCGGGCGGCAATTGGTCCAGCACCCCAGATTCCGATTCCTCGAAATCCATTGTCTCCGGATCCGTGTCTGACGGTGCTCGGTAGCCGAAGAAGCGCAACCAACCGGCCCCGAGCAGCGCCGCCGCCAGCGAGGCACACAGGATGGCCATCTTGGAGTCGTCGATCAGCGCCGAATCGCCCGCGAAAGCGAGATTGGTGATGAAGATCGACATGGTGAATCCGATGCCACCCAGCAGCCCTGCGCCGAGCACGTGACGCCATGCCAGGTCCAGCGGCAGCCGGCAAAGGCCGACGGTGACTGCAATGAAGGTGAAGAAGAAGATCCCCACGGGCTTGCCTAGAACGAGCCCGGCAGCAATCCCGATGCTGTTCATCGTCGTAAGGCCATGAGCCCAGTCGGCATCGATCACGATGGCGGTGTTCGCCAAGGCGAAGACGGGCAGGATAGCGAACGCCACCGGCTTGTGAAGGAAATGCTCCAGGCGATGCGAAGGGGAGGCTTCGTCG
Organism: uncultured Pseudomonadota bacterium; assembly: GCA_963844195.1. Taxonomy (GTDB): domain Bacteria; phylum Pseudomonadota; class Gammaproteobacteria; order Burkholderiales; family Burkholderiaceae_E; genus Lautropia. The sequence goes on from CAWJNC010000003.1 coordinate 538,785, forward strand.
TCCTGCCTGGCTGAATACGGAATGGCGAAGGCCAGCAGGACGCCTGCTATCGTCGCGTGCACGCCCGACTTCAGCATGAAGAACCACATGGCGAAGCCGCCCAGGAGATAGGGTAGGAGCGACATCACCTTGAGCCGGCGGTTGAGCAGGATCAGCAACACGAAGACAGCCAGGGCTCCAAGCAGGTACGCCAGCGACAGGCCGGTGGTGTAGAAGACGGCGATGACGACGATGGCGGCGAGATCGTCGGCGACTGCCAGGGCAGTCAGGAAGATCTTGAGCGACGCCGGTACCCGGCTTCCCAGCAGCGCGAGGACACCCAGGGCGAAGGCAATGTCGGTCGCCATCGGGATGCCGGCACCGTCCTGGCTGGGCATGCCGGCGTTGAGCGCCAGGTGGATGAATGCGGGCACGCAGATGCCGCCGAAGGCCGCAACCAGGGGCAGCAATGCGTACCTGAAGCTGGATAACTCGCCACTGTAGAGCTCGCGCTCCAGCTCCAGCCCGATGAGCAGGAAGAAGATCGCCATGAGCGCGTCGTTGATCCAGTGCTCGAGACTGAGTCCTCCCATGTGCAGTTGCCAGAAAGCGAGATAGCTTCCACCGACGGCGGAATTTGCCGCGACCATGGAGACCACCGTCGTGACCGCAAGCAGGATCCCACCGGCCTTCTCGGAGTTGAAGAAGGCCTTGAACGTATCGGACAGCCTGCGTTGCGAGGCGACCATTGCTTGCCTATCGAACGAGACGTTCCTCAGGTGCAGGCTTGTCTGGGCCTCGCGTGGCGGAGCCCAGAGCGTCAACCTTGCCTGGCACGCCTTGCCTTGCGCCACTTCCTCCAGGTCCCGATGGACAACAGAAGCGTGAAGATCGCGAAGGCGGCAATCGCCAGCCACAACAGAGCACGTGGCATCTTGCTGTCGGCGACATCGACTGCGGCAAGCAGGAAACCCGCGGCGCTCAGGACGGCAAGGCTACAGAAGAAGATGGCAGCGCGAAGGATCCATCGGGACATTAGAGTCTCCGTCCGGGCGCGAGAAAATGGATACTTGATGTCGCGATCATGCCGATCGGTGTCCATGCCATCAATCTGTCACACTTGAGCCTTCTCGCACTTGCCCTCGCAGGACCGCAGCAGCTGGCAGCGGTTTTTCCTGGGATCCGAAGGCACCAGGGCCGGCGTCGACCACTGCCTGCAAGATAACCGATTCTCTTCGCGCTGCCGCGAGGTACCTCGCGGATCGAGTCGGACTTCTGCAGATCCGGGCAGCCAACCTGACGCGGCGGGTTGGCCGCATCAGCTTACGCCTCTCGCTCAGAACGCATCAGCAGTCCAGTCCTGGCCTTGCGCGCCTGCGGGTGAGGGGCCTTTCGCGGGAAGTCACCATGATGTTGTCGAAGTTCATCGTACAGAACCTGGAGTTGATCCTCGAGGCCTGGGAATCGTTTGCGCGCCGGCTGCTGCCGGCCGCGGAGGGCATGGACGCCAAGGGCCTGCGAAACCACGGGAAACAGATCCTGGAGGCTGTGGCGAAGGACATGGAGATGCCTCAGACGGATGAAGAGCAGTTCAAGAAGTCAGTGGGGCTGGCGGACGATGGCAGTGATAGTGCAGCTTCGATTCACGGATCGCTGCGGCAGGAAAGCGACTTCACGATGATGCAATTGGCCGCCGAGTATCGGGCCCTTCGCGCCACTGTCCTGCGGCTGTGGATCCCCCAGATTACTGACGTGGGCGAGGCGCTCGACGATATCGTCCGCTTCAACGAAGCCATCGATCAAGCCTTGGCGGAGTCGATTGTCACCTTCACCGGCAGGACGATGAAGACCCGGGATATGTTCATCGCCATGCTGGGCCACGACTTGCGGGGCCCGCTGGCAACGATGACCACGGCAGGCCAGATGCTGCGAAACCCGGGGATTTCTGCGGACCGGGCAGCGGACCTGGGCACCCGGATCTCGCGGGGCGCAAGCCTCATGACCAGCATGGTCGCCGATCTGGCCGACTACACCCGGACCCAGCTGGGCGACGGCTTGCCCTTGTCCAGGCGGCACCTCGACCTGCGCGACACCTGCAGCTGGTCATTGGATGATGCACGATCGCTGCATCCGGATGTCGACTTCGACTTCATCCCGGATGGGGACCTGAGGGGCTCCTTCGACGGGGTGCGCCTGCATCGACTGCTGACCAACCTGCTTGGCAACGCCGCGCAACACGGGCAGAAGGGGACGCCTGTCGTCCTGCAAGCGCGGCGCATGGGAGAAGCCGTCGTCTTGAGCGTCAACAATCGAGGGCCGGTGATTCCGCCGGGGTCCCTGAACGCGATCTTCGAGCCGATGGTCCAGCTATCGGCGGACCTGCAGGGCTTTGAGAATCCGACGAGCATGGGCCTCGGTCTGTTCATCGCGAAGACCATCGCCGAAGCGCACGATGGAGACATCACGGTGGCTTCAGGGGAAGGCGAGGGAACTACGTTTACCGTTCGTCTTCCGATACCCTAGGCGCATCGTCTGGCCTGACCACCCCGGCTACCGACCGAGCCGCTTCATGGCAACACGAGCTTCGTGAAGGCACGACCTTTGCCATTTTTTGCGCGTTCCCTCCGGCGTCCCTTCGATGTTCTTTCCGACGCTCCGATGCCGAATGCAGGGTTCCGACAGGAGAATGTCATGCCAGATCAAGGCCGGAAACTGAAAGCCGGCGACCAGGTCGAGTGGAACACGTCGCAGGGAAAGACCCGGGGCGTGGTCACCCGCAAGGTCACCGGTGCGGCCAAGGCGGGTGGACATACCGCTCACGCCACGCCGTCGGCTCCGGAGTACGAGGTCGAGAGCGAAAAGAGCGGCAAGACCGCCATCCATCGCCCGGACGCCTTGAAGAAGCGCCGGACGGGATCCTCAGGATGAGCAAGGTCACCGGCTTCGTGCATTGCCATCTGGCGCAGCGACGCGCCTCCCGGCACGCAGCCTCGGCATCAACTCCATGAGCGCCTGCAGGGGGGCGCTGGCCTCGCCGGACCACACAAGATGCGTGCGGTTGATACGCAACCGCGCGGGTAGGGGGTGTCGCTGCACGGCAGTACCCAGCACCGCCTGGTCGAGCAGTTCCGCGGGAATGATGCCGACGCCGGTGCCGGCCGCCACGCAGGCAACGATGGCGTGGTAGGACCCCAGGTCCAGGATCCTGCCGGCTGAAACGCCTTCCGCGGCCAGCCATTCGGTCAGGCGGCGGCGATAGGAGCAGCCGTTCGGAAACGCCACCAGGGTCCGGCCGTTCAGGTCTACCGCGCGCCGGGGCGCCTGCGCGCCACGGGCGGTGATCAGCACCAGTTCCTCCTCGAACGCTGGAATGGCCGATAAGCGCTTCTTCTCGAAGGGCTCGGATACGAAGGCGGCCTCGACCTCGAAGCGATCGAGCATGCGAAGCAGGGTGGCGGTGGTGCCTGTCTGCAACTCGATCATTACCTCGGGATATTGGATGTGAAAGGCCGACAGGATCGGCGGCAGCCTGGCCCCCGCGGCGCTTTCCAGCGAGCCCAGCCGCAGCGCGCCTCGAACGGCCCCGCTTCGCATTTCCTGCTCGGCGACATCGGCCATCTGCAGCAGCCGTTCGGCGTGTCCCAGCAGGGCGCGGCCCGATTCGGTGAGCGCCAGGCCGCGGCCCTGACGCTGGAAAAGCGAGACGCCCAGCCGCTCTTCCAGTTGCTTGATCCGTGTCGTGACGTTGGAGGGTACGCGATGCAGCCGGCTCGCCGCGCGCGTGACCCCGCCTTCGCGCACCACGCAGCGGAAGATGTCCAGGTCGGCCAGTTCCATCATTCTCATTTTGAGAATCGTACTTCTACACAATTCAGTAGTCAAAGCGTATTCGTTCGGGTCCAATGCTCGGCATGACAGGTACCCCGTTCACCTCGATGAAACACCCTGACCGGATGACCTGGATGCTGGTTGGCAGCGGTATCCTGGCGCTGGCGATCGCCATGGGCATCGGACGATTCGCATTCACGCCGCTGCTGCCCCTGATGCTTCGCGACGGCACGCTCAGTGCCACGACGGGTGCGGAGTGGGCGGCGGCCAACTATGGCGGCTATCTTGCCGGTGCGCTGACCGCCTCCTGGTTCTCACGAGACCCGCAACACGGGCTGTCTCTGGCCTTGGCGGGTGTCGCACTGACGACGCTTGCCATCGCAGGGCTCGGCGATGCGACGATGGACTCGGGGGGCACCTTGTTGCGCGCTGCGTCGGGTGTCTTCAGTGCCTGGGCTCTCGTTTGCACCAGCAGCTGGTGCCTGGCCGAACTGGCAAGGCGGCAGGCGCCGCGTCTGGGCGCCTGGATCTACACCGGAGTGGGCGTCGGCATCGCCGTGGCTGGCGCGCTCGCATGGCTTGGGGGGCCGCAGCCGGCCCGATGGCTTTGGCTGGAGCTGGGGGTGGTGGCCGTTGCCGGTGCCTTCCTGATCGGCCTGGGCCGACGCGTGTCCCCGCCGCCGGTGGTGGCTCCCGTCGTTGCCGCGGCCGCGGCCGGCCCGACGCCTCGGGCCTTGACCCGCGCTCACCTCGGCCTGGTGCTGTGCTACGGCATCCTTGGTTTCGGTTACATCGTCCCGGCGACGTTCCTGCCGGCGATGGCCCGGGAGGTGGTTGCCGATCCGTTGGTGTTCGGCCTCACATGGCCGTTGTTCGGTCTGGCCGCGGCCTTGTCGGTGGCAGCTGCAGCCCGCTGGCTGCCGGAGTGGCCGCGCCGGCACGTGTGGGCGCTGGCCCACGCTGCGATGGCGATCGGCACTGCCTTGCCCTTGGCGACGCAGGCGCTCTGGACCCTTGCCGGTTCCGCAGTGCTGGTTGGCGGCACTTTCATGGTGGCCACCATGGCGGGGCTTCAGCTGGCGCGCGAGCAGGCCCCGGCGAACCCGACGCCGTTGCTGGCGAGGATGACGGCCGCCTTTGCCACCGGCCAGATCGCCGGGCCGCTGCTTATTCGTGCGCTGGGCAGCCATCGCTGGGCCGGCCTGGACGCCCTGGCCGTGGCCCACGCGGCAGCCACCGTGTTGCTGTGCCTGACCGCAGCATGGCTGTGGCGTCCAACCCGGTCCCCCATCCCATCAACCGTGAAGCAACTGCGATGAACTCAGCTCCCTCGACAGCCTCGGTCCGGTCATTCCCTGAAGCGAACCAGCCGGAGCGGCTGGGCCCGCCGGCAACGCTGGACGCCGCCCAGCAGCAGGCAGCCGACGACCTGATCAATGGCCCGCGCGGCGGCGTCTATGGGCCGTTCCGGCCGCTGCTGCATGCCCCTGCGTTGCTGCAGTCGGTGGCAAAGGTCGGCGAGACGCTGCGATACCACGGCACGCTGGCGCCGGCGTTGCGTGAATGGACGATCTGCGTCGTCGCGCGCGAGTTGTCCAATGTCTTCGAGTGGGATATGCATCTGCCGCTGGCCGCGGCGGCCGGTGTGCCGGCCTTGGCGCTGGCAGCCCTCGATGCCGGAGAAGAATTGCCGGCCGACCTCCCGGCGGACCTGGGGCTCGCCCACACCGTCGCCGGCGAACTCCTCAACCGGCACCGCGTGGGTGACGCGACCTACGCAGCAGCTCGTGACCGATGGGGTGAGCCGGCGCTGGTGGAACTGATCACGTTAGTGGGCTATTTCGCAATGGTGTGTTGGCTGATGAACGTGGCGCGCACGCCGGGGCCGAGGGCCGGCTGAGAACATCGCGCAAGACAATCCGGCCCCTTGAATCGCATAGCCGACGCGGTCTCCGGCGGGACTCATTCCATTCGTCCTAACGCACCACCTTGCTGGCGGTTGCCAATACCGACTGCGGAATCTCGATGCCAACCTCACGCGCGGTATTGAGGTTGACGACAAGCTCATGACGGCGCACGGTCTCGACGGGCAGGTCTGCCGGCCTGGCTCCTCTCAAGATCTTGTCGACATAGGCAGCCGAGTGTGGAGCGGCCTCGACAAAGCTCGTGCCATAGCTGATCAGCCCTCCCGCGTCAGCATGGTCTCTAGGCGAAAGCGTGGGTATCCTGTGCCTGGCTGCCAGTTCGGCAATCCGCTTTCGATTCGGCGTAGTCACCGGCGTCGAGAGCACAATGATGGCGTCGACGTCTTGGCTTTTTGCTGCCTCAAACGCGCCGTCAAAATCCGGGTTTGCTCCTCGCTCGACCTTGAGGGTCAGAGACTGCAAGCCAAGTGACTGAGCCGCCTGCTCACCAGATTGAAACAGGCCCGGCGCGGCCCCCGCATCGCCAAGCAGAGCAATTTGCCGGAGATGGGGTAACACCGACTTGAGGAGCTCGAGTTGCTTCGCGCCAAGCTGGGGATCGAATAGCGTAGTGCCGGTTGCATTGCTACCTGGCCTTTCCAGACTTCCGACAAGACCGGTCGTGACCGGATTGACGACAACTTCGAATACGATCGGGACATCCGACGTCAGGCCTTTTGCGGCCCGTGCAGCCGTCGCGCCGATTGCCACAATCACGTCGACCTTCAACTGCAAAAGCGCAGCGGCAGATTCGGTCATCTGATCGAGTCGGTCCCCATCCGGCCATCGATTCTCGATAATGATGTTGCGGCCTTCCTCGTACCCGAGGCCCGCCAGCGCTTTGCGGAACACCGCTAACAGGGGTATGGCTGGCGGCGCGGCGCTCGTTGGACCCAGGAAGCCGATCCGCCGGACACTCTCCTCTTGTTGTGCACCGGCAGTCTGGCCGAGGCCGACGGCAAGAAAGCAGACGAGAATGAACGAAGTCAGCTTGGACATGGCAGCTCCTCGGCGTGCGCGCAGCTCTATTGAAACGAGGCTCGGGAACTGGAAATACGGGTGTGCGTCTCCAGGAGGAACGGTCGGAGCCCGTAGCGATCAGGCGTCGCGGGCCCGGGGCTTACCTTCACAACGCACAGGTCGACCGGAATCGAGCCCGGCAACGCTGCCGCGCGCGGGGGAGACAAGCAGGATAGATCAGTACCCGCCCGGTTACTACATGGCGCCGACGGCGACAGCCGGTTTGCACTGTCCCGGAGTGTGGAGCAAAGTCAACGGACGCCAATTCGACGAGCGATGGCATGGTGCACTCGGAGGCGCCGGACACCCTGCAGCGGTGGAGTACCGAACGGATGGTGCAGGGCAGCCGGATGAACGAGGAGTGGATGAAGGTCGTCGACGAGACTCGATGACGGTTGGTTTGGAGTCCTCGTCGGCCAGCGCAGCTAGTCCCGCGAGGCGGTGCTGACGCAGCGGGGCGGTCGCGATAGACTGGAAGATGTCTGCACCGCGGTGTGGAGGAATGATGCAGCCGAAGACACACTGGGAGCACATCTACGCGACCAAGGACAGCAGTGCGGTCAGCTGGTTTCAGGCGCATGCCGAGCTTTCCTTGCGTCTGATTCGCGGCACCGGCGCAGCACTTTCCGATGCCATTATCGACGTCGGCGGAGGTGCTTCGACGCTAGTGGATGATCTATTGGCCGCGGGATATACCAACCTTACCGTACTGGATCTTTCCGGATCGGCGCTCGCTGCCGCCAAAACTCGCCTCGGAGTCAATGCGGGGTCAGTGCGGTGGGTCGAGTCGGACGTGACAACCGCCGCGCTGCCGATCCACGCGTACGACGTTTGGCATGACCGGGCAGTCTTCCACTTTCTCACTTCTGCAGACGACAGGCAGGCTTATGTCGAGAGCGTCCTGCGAGCCGTCAAGCCCGGAGGTCATGTCATCGTCGCAACCTTTGCGGAAGACGGACCAGTCCAATGTAGTGGCCTGCCTGTCATGCGCTACCGGGCCGATGAGTTGCACGCTGAGTTCGGGGCTCCATTCACGCTGATGCATCACGAGAAGGAATCTCATCGCACCCCGGCCGGCACCGTCCAGCAGTTCGTTTACTGCTACTGCCGCAAGACTTCGTCATGAGCGGCCGGCCTGCGTGGCTCGCTGTCCGCAGGCCATTGCTACCTGCCCACACGAGAGCAGTGAGAACCGGCTACGGCTGGGCTTCGTCGGCGGCTCCGTCCCGAACCTGAGCGTATCGATTGGCGGAGCTGTTGATCGTCATCGCTGGAGCACTCGCCGGAGGCTTCATCTCCGGATTGACCGGCTTTGGAACCGGGCTGACGGCGTTGCCGCTTTGGCTGTTCGCGCTTGCGCCACCTGTGGCCGCGCCCCTCGTGGTGATCTGTTCAACCGTGGCGCAGATCAGGACGCTGCCCGCGATCTGGCACGCTGTAGACGTGCGGCGCGTCACTCCCTTCGTCGTCGGCGGCCTTCTCGGCGTGCCGGTCGGGACATCGCTTCTGCCACAGGTGTCCGCTGGATCGTTCAAGGCGGCGGTTGGAGTGTTGCTGGTGGTGTATTGCGGCCAGCTTCTCCTCACCCGCAGGCGCCTCCGTCTTGCCTGGGGTGGACGCCTCGCCGACGCATTCGTTGGCGTGGGAGGCGGTATCTGCGGCGGTCTCGCGGGATTGTCCGGCCCGTTGCCAACTCTCTGGACCGGGGTTCGCGGATGGGACAAGGATCAACGTCGAGCGGTCATCCAGTCATTCAACCTGTGCGTGCTTGGATTCGCACTGGTGACGCAGGCGGTCGCGGGTCTGGTGACGTCGAACCTCGCCCGGCTGGTTCTGGTCGCTTTGCCAGGCACTCTCCTCGGGGCATGGCTGGGCCGGCTCGCCTATGATCGGCTCGACACCGGCCGCTTCGACCAGGTCGTCCTGGTGGTCCTCCTGGTTGCCGGAGTCGGAATGCTGGTGAGCGTGGCAGCAGGGTAGGAGGGGCGAGCCCGGGGAGCAAGTGGATCGCTGCGCTGCCTAGCAATGGGATCTGGAACGTGCTCAACAACACCGACGCATCGCGTTGCCGCGGAAATGCGCCGCTTCATCGGCTCAGGCTTTTACGGCCCTGTCTCCTGGGATTGCCGGGATTTCAGCGGCCTCTTGGCGTAAGTCCGCGCAAGAGGTACATCACCAGGAGTAACCTTGGAAACAGATCGCCGCCTGGCTCTGTAGGGCGTCGCCCAGCCGGCCGGCACCTGGGGCGCCGTTCGACGGCACCGCTAGGAGCGCTCATCAAGCATGAGTGTGCCAAGATCGTCGGGTAGGGGTGTTTTGAATTCCTATCCTCCTCGCGTCTGTCGGTGGGGAGTACATGGACATTGACAATCTGCGTGGTCCGCACCGGGCGATGATCACGCCAGTCTCGTCATGAAATGTGCGCGGTGTCAGCACCGAAGCATGGCCGGCGCGAAGTTCTGCGAACAGTGCGCCGCGCCCCTGGCGCGGACTTGCGGAAACTGCGGCGGTCAGCTCTCCCGAGCGGCGAGGTTCTGTCCTAAGTGCGCCCACGCGACCGGGTTGACGCCGGACGCCCCCGCTGCCCCGCGCTTTACCCCGCTCGCAAGCCATTCTCCGAGGCTTCCGGCCGAGGGCATCCTCAACTCGAAGATCGCCCTGGAGGGCGAGCGAAAGCAGGTGACGGTCCTGTTCGCCGATCTGAAGGGATCGATGGAACTGCTGGCCGACGGTGATCCCGAAGACGCGCGCAGGATTCTCGACCCAGTGCTGGAGCGGATGATGGATGCGGTCCATCGCTACGATGGCACCGTCAATCAAGTGATGGGCGACGGGATCATGGCCCTCTTCGGCGCGCCGCTGGCCCAGGAGGATCACGCCGTCCGGGCCTGCTTTGCCGCGCTTCGAATGCAGGAGTCGGTGAAGCAGCATGCCGTGCAGATCGGCCGGACGACAACCGTCCCGCTCGCGATCCGCGTCGGGTTGAACTCGGGCGAGGTCGTGGTTCGTTCCATCGGCAGCGATCTCCGCATGGACTACACCGCAGTCGGTCAAACGACCCACCTGGCGGCCCGGATGGAGCAGGCGGCGCAACCCGGCTCGGTCGTGCTCACCCTGGGCACACTGCGACTGGCCGAGGGCTTCATCGAGGTTAAATCCTTGGGCGAAATGCCGGTCAAGGGGCTGGCCGCCCCGATGGAGGTCTACGAGCTCACAGGCGGCCGCCCGGCGCGACCCCGATTCCAGGCGGCCGCCGCTCGTGGCCTCACCCGCTTCGTCGGGCGCGAGCCCGAGTTCGAGCAGCTGGGCCGATCTCTGTACCGCGCGAATGCTGGCAAGGGGCAAGTCGTGGCGATCCTGGGAGAGGCCGGGGTCGGCAAGTCGCGCCTCTTCCATGAGTTCATCCACGCCCGTCGCACGCGCGGGTGGTTGATTCTGGAATCCGGGTCTGTGTCCTACGGGAAAGCGACCGCGTACTTGCCGGTCATCCAATTACTCAAGGGATACTTCAAGATCCAGGACCGGGACGACCATCTGAAGATTCGGGACAAGGTCATCGGCCGGGTGCTAGGTCTGGATCGGTCGCTTGAACCGTTGCTGCCGCCGTTCCTCGCCCTCCTGGACGTACCGCTGGAGGATTCCGAGTGGGCGGCTCTCGACCCGTCCCAACGACGCCAACGTACGCTCGATGGTGTCAAGCGGCTGCTGCTCCGGGAGAGCCAGGTGCAGCCGCTACTTCTGGTCATTGAAGACCTCCACTGGATCGATGGCGAGACGCAGACGCTGCTGGACAACCTTGTGAATGGGCTTGGAGCGATCCGCATGCTGCTCATGGTCAACTACCGCCCCGACTACAAGGATCGGTGGGGCAAAAAGACCTACTACACCCAGCTCCGTCTTGGAAGCTTGCCCCCGGAGAGCACGGGTGAGTTGCTCCGCGCCCTCTTGGGGGATGCTCCCGGGCTCGAGCCACTGAAACAGGTGCTCCGCCGGCGCGGCAATCCGTTCTTCCTCGAGGAGACCGTGCGCACCCTCGTGGAAACGAAGGCCCTGGAGGGTCTGCGTGGGGGATATGGGCTAGTGAGGCCGGTGCAAAGCCTACAAATTCCGGCGACCGTGCAGGCGATCTTGGCAGCGCGGATCGATCGGCTCCCGGCAGAGGACAAGCAACTGCTGCAGACCGCCTCGGTAATAGGCAAGGACTTGCCGTTCGCGATTTTGACAACGATTGCGGACCTCCCTCCGGAGGCACTGCGGCAAGGGCTTGGCCGCCTGCAGGAGGCCGAGTTTCTGTACGAGACGACGCTGTTCCCGGACCTGGTGTACACCTTCAAACATGCTCTCACCCACGACGTCACCTATGGCAGTCTGCTCCAGGACCGTCGGCGCGCCCTCCATGGCCGGATCGTGGAGACCATTGAGCGGCTGTATCCCGACCGGCTCGCCGAGCATGTGGGGCGGCTTGCGCATCACGCCCGGTTCGGCGAGCAGTGGGAGAAAGCGGTGCGGTACTGCCGCCAAGCCGGGTTGAAGTCCCTGGAGCGTTCGGCGAACCGGGAGGCCACCGGGTACTTCGAACAGGCGATATCGATGCTGCCCAAGCTGCCCGAGGTGCGATCGACGCGCGAGCTGGCGGTGGACGTTCGCCTCGATCTCTACTACGCGATGCAGCCGCTGAACGAGCTTAAGCGGTTGCTCGAGCACCTGCGGGCGGCCGAGGCGCTCGCGCGCGAGCTCGGGGACGAGCGCCGCTTGTCATGGACGCTCCTGCACGTCTGCCACCTGCTCGTGCTCATCGGCGAATGCGCCGAGGGCGTCGACGTGGGTCAGGCCGCGTTGGCCATTGGGCAATCAACCGGCGACCGCGCACTGCAGGTCGTCGCCCTCCGGTGGGTGGGTTGCGGCTGCTACGCGCTCGGCCAGCACCGCCGCGCGGTCAAGCTGCTCGGCCAGAGCCTGGCGGTGCTGGCAGAACCCGCGCAGGGGGACGGCGGTGTCGCTTCGCGGTTACTCCGGAGGCCGGTCGAAACTCGCGCCTACCTGAGCATGTTCCTCTGCGAACTTGGTAGATTTGTCGAGGCCGACACGGCGGGGCAGGAGGCGATACGAATCGCTGATGCGTTGGACCATCCATACAGCCGCGTGCTGGTCTCCTGGATGGTCGGGACCGGTCTAACCGTCAAAGGCGACGTGAACCGAGCCGTGCCCCTGTTCGAGCGAGGAATGGCGGAGGCCACGCAATGGGGCTATGCGCGAGCGGCCGGCTTCAACAGTTGTCCGCTGGGATATGCACTCGCGACGGCTGGGCGCGCCGCCGAGGGCGTTGACCTTCTCCGGCGAGGCGTGGATCAGATCGATGCCACCCCCGGATTCACCTGGCTGCGCGGCCGCCGCCTCTCGATGCTGGGAGAGGGGTACCTCCTGGCCGGACAGATCGAGGACTCCCGCGTCGCGGCGGAGGAGGCTCGCACGTTTTCTCGCAAGCGCCGGGAACGAGGGTTCGAGGCGTGGGCAGTCCGCCTGCTTGGCATGATCGCCGCCCGTGCCGATCCTCCCGACGCCGAGACGGCGAAGGTCCACTACCGAGCGGCGCTCGCGCTGGCGAACGAGCTGGAGATGCGCCCTCTCGTCGCCCACTGCCACCTCGGCCTCGGCAAGCTCTATTGCCACACCCAGGACAACGCGAACGCCCAGGAGCACCTGACCACCGCCGCAACGATGTACCGCGAGATGGAAATGCGATTCTGGCTTGATCAGGCGGAGACTGCGATGAGGGAGCGGGCCTTGGACGCCTCTTGGTCGAGCAGGGGCGCATGACCATTGCTGCCAGCTCCGGCTGCGCCAGGCCGGAGAATGCAGGGCGCGTCCCGGCGAACGTCCAGCGAGGCAAGGGATCAGCGCGGACTATCCCTCGAGCTGTGTATCGGCCACTGAAAATAGTCGCCACTGGCCGGGAATCCCTTTCAGAGGCCTCTCGCCGCGATCGATGAAAGACAGACCCGCGCCGGCTACCAAATCCTTCACCGTGCTGGAAACTAATACTTCTCCTGGAGCAGCTTGCTCGGCGACACGGGCGCCTGTGTGTACGGCAATCCCACCGTATTTTTCCCCGATCACTTCGCATTCGCCAGTATGCAACCCGATTCGAATCGGCATGCCCAGAGTTTGGACGGATTTGCTGATCGAACGAGCGCAGCGGATGGCTCGTGCGGGACCGTCGAAGGCAGCAAAGAAACCATCCCCGGCAGAGTCTATCTCCCTGCCTCTGTATCGGGCCAGTTCGCTCCGCACCGCGTCATGATGATTCGACAGTAGATCATGCCAACGTCGATCCCCCAGTGACGCAGCTTTATCCGTTGCACCGACGAGGTCCGTGAACATCACCGTAGCAAGTACGCGATCGATCTCCGACGACGTCCTCACCCCAGTGAGGAATTCCTCTATCTCTTCGACCACGGTATCGGCGCCCTGCAGGTAAGGGACGTGGTCGATGCTGTCGTATTCGGCCAGCTTGGCGCCTGGAATGTTACGCGCAAGATAACGCCCCTGTTCGATTTCGATCAGTCCGTCGAGCCGGCTATGCAATACAAGCGTCGGCACGCAGATCACCGGCAGAACGTGGCGGATGTCGATGTCGCAGTTCATGTCGAAAAGCGCGAGTCCGGCACGCGGGGTTGCGCTGAGTCTGAAGAATCGCCCCCACCAGTGCTGGAACGCGGGATCCCCCATCTTACTGGGGCACCTTTCGATGCCAAAGGTCGCACCCCATTGTTTGAGGATAGCGTCGCGCACTGTCGTGCGCTGCTCAGGCGTTAGCCCCCAGGGATAGTCCGCGGCTCGCACCCGCCTGGCAAACGCCCCCAGCAGTACCAGCGCGACGGTCCGCTCGGGATATGACGCGGCAAAGAGTGCCGACATCGCCCCACCTTCCGACCAGCCGAATAAGGCAGCCCGGGCCGATCCTGCCGCGTCCATGACGGCCCGCAGGTCGTCCATCCTGACTTCCAGCGTTGGCATCTCAGCGACCCGGTCAGACAGTCCGGTGCCGCGCTTGTCCAGAAGAATGACACGCGCGAACGACGCGAGTCGCCTGGTGAAACGCGCCCAATCCGGCTGCTCCCAAAAGACCTCGAGGTTGGAGACAAATCCGGGGATTATCACCAAGTCGATCGGACCGCTGCCCAGCACTTGGTAGGCGATGGTGACCTCGCCGCTGCTCGTGTAGCGAGTCTCGGGGCTCATCCCTTCCGAAAGCATCTCAAGCCCAAGTTTTACGGGACCAAAGTACAGAAACTCATGCAGCTGGCGCTGCCTGCCAGCGAACCGCACATCTCAACCCGGGAGGCGAGCGCGCGCGTCCTTCAGGTCCCAGCCGATCGGTTGCACGAGCAGCGCCAGCGCGCTTGGGCGCTGAAGACGCGACGCCGGCTCAGACCAGCCGCTGCAAGGCCGGGTCCCGCCTCCAGGGCCACCACACTAATCTATTCCTGACGTGGAGGGTGGTCAATCTCCACTTGAACGATTCAAGTCCGGGCGGTATCGTGCACCGGCGATGCGCCGCCGATGGGCCGCTTTCGCGCGCCCGCCATCTACTCGATGTAAACATCCCGTCGTTGGAGGACAAGATCCTGCAGCGTGCGGTGTTTGATGGTGCTGATGGTGCTCGAACCAGTCTACGAGCATGACCTCAAGGATTGCTTGTGCGGGTTTCAACCCAATCGTTCGGCGCGTCAAGCGCTGGAGCGACTGTGGCGCGGGATGATGATTTCCATCTCAAGTCGTTATCTTTGGGCTGGTATTTTTGCTTCCCCGGGCCAGTCAACTCCGTACAGCAAAGTGTGCGCACCAGTGCGTGAACGCACTTCCCTCACGCCAGTCTGTCCCTAAAGTCGGACTGCGGTTCGTCAACCGGCAGGGGAACGATCATGGAATCCAGGAATTGCTTGCTCATCGCAGCCGCCATCATCGCCAACCTCGCAGCAGGTGGCTCCGGGGCCTGCCTGGGGGACTCAGGGATTGCTGAGGCTTGTCGTATCGCGACGCTGAAAACCCTCAAGGCCTTGCCGCACCTCCTTACCGCCACCGCAGATGGCACCGAACGCCTGCCAGAGCGTCGGGAGCCCCCGGCAAAGCATCTAGCTGGAGCCCTTGGCAATGGAGACGGTTCGGCGCAAAGACTACATGAGGCCTAGCTGGTCGCCCCACATGCCGTCGAATCGCAATAACGCATCGAGCGGTTGCCCAGTACCGCTCCCACACCAGCACCAACGACCTGGCCACGTCCTGTCAGTGGACATCCTTGACCAGTTGCTCAAGTCGATCAACGTCCCGGACGACGAGCGCATGGGCATCCTTGGCCAGGATCCCGGATTTCGCCAGAAGCGAGAGCTCTCGCGTAACCTGCTCGCGATACGTACTGACCCGGCTTGCGATGTCCGTATGCCTGGGCGCTGGATCAATCCGGGCACGGTTGTCCACGACACCGGCCTCGCGTGCAAGGCGGAGGACTTCGGCGTGAACGCGATTCTGCACTCCTAGCGTGCTGAGGTCGATCACCCGATCCGACAAGCGCCTGACGAGCATGGTCAACTGGAGCAGGACGCGGTCCAGGACTACCGGCTCATCCCGTAGCAGCTGCTTGAACACTGCGGGCGGCATCGAGGCGATGAGGAGACTCTCCAGCGCGACCGCATCGGCTGTCCGAGGCCTGCCGTCTATGGCGGCCAACTCTCCAAAGGCTGCCCCGGCCCTCTCGTCGTTGAACGTAACCTGGCGGCCGTTCACGGAGTAGATCGTGATGCGGACTGTGCCGGATACGATCATGTGCACGTCGCGGTCCGCGCCATCTCGGGAAATGATCAGTTGCTCTGGCTCGTAGCGTCGCCACTTGCATTGCAGTGCCAGGGATTGCAGGCGCGCTTCGGAGAGACCCTCGAGGAGCCTGATGATGCGTAGACCGAGGGCCGAAGGCTTGGTCGATATCATGCATCTGCAACCGCGAACAGTCGCCACTGCCCGGGAATCTCCGTCAGCTGCGTCTCGCCGCGATCGATGAACGACAGACCCGCGCCCGCCACCGGCCCGTCGAAGGAGGCGAAGAAGCCGTCTCCGGCAGTGTCTATCTCGCTGCCTCTGTAACGAGCCAGTTCGCCCCGCATGGTCTTGTGATGAGTGTCCAGGTGCGCCCCTTCTCCGCAGCGCCTCACTCGATCAACCGATGGGCCCGCTGCAACAGGGAACTAGGCAAGGTGATCCCGATCGACTTTGCCGTTCTCAGGTTGATCGTCAGATAGAAGTGGCTCGGCTGCTCGACGGGGAGGGTGCCGGGATCGACGCCTTTCAGGATGCGGTCCACGTAGTACGGGAGTCGTCGTGCCTCATCAAGGAGCTTCGACCCGTAGGACATCAGCACTCCGGCTTGGGCGACTTCTTCGAACGGAATGATCGCCGGTAACCGTTGCTCGATTGCCAGCTTGGCAAGCCGCCCGCCTTGTGCGAAGAGAAATGGCTGACCCCAGATCAGCAGCGCGTCCGGCTTTTCGCGGCCAATGGTCTCGAAAGTGCTATCAAGACCATCGGGAGAGCGCAGTGTGATCGACGTCAACGTGACCTTCATCCTTTGCGCGACGGCTTTGGCTTCGGCCTCGAATTCCGCCTGTTGCCCAAGAGCCGGATCGGAAAGCAGCGCGATCCGAGTCGCCGTGGGGGTGGCCTCGGTGAGCAACTCGAGCATCTTGCCGGAGATCCCTCCCCAAAGGCCGCCCAGCCCCGTGCTGTTACCCCCCGGCCGGGGCAGACTTTCAGCCAAGCCGGCTCCCACGGGATCATCAACGTAATGGAACACGATCGGAATCGTGCTGGTCGCGGCCTTGGCGGCCACGGCGGGCAGTCTCCCGGCGCAGAGGATGAGATCGACCTTGCGCTCGACCGCCGTCGCGGCAAGTGAAGGAAGACGCTCACTGCGGCCGTCATAGTGCAGGTTTTCGACAGTAAAGTCGCGACCTTCGATCCAGCCGAGCTCCCGCATTCCCGCACTGAACTCGGCCCATGCGGCATTCTTGGGGTCGATCGGTCTACTGGTCAGCCATGCGAGTCTGGATTTGCTCGCTTGCTGCGGCCGCCCGATAAGCGGCATTGCCCCGAAAGCAAGGATCAACCCGAGCGTCGTTCGTCTGTGCATCTTCTCTCCCGCCTCAATCGCAGTAACGATGCGTGGCGGCCGCCACCTTTAGTGCGTCGCGACACGTTCACTACGGTCTCCTTTGGCTGGCGACAATCAACCCCCGCGGTCGGGATCCGGGGCTGCCGGATGGTCAGCCCGCCAGTTCCGTAACGAGAACGCCGGCATCGGGTGCGAAAACCCTTTCAACGAAAGAGGTCCGACCTGCTCCGCATCGACGCTACCCTCGATCCGCGCCATCGTCTTCTGATCGACCAGGATCTGTCCGGCAGACGCCTCGCTGCACAGCCGCGCTGCCAGGTTCGTCACGTTGCCGATCGCCGCGTAGTCCCAGCGACCTTCGAAGCCGATCGCTCCGAGCGTCGCATAACCCTGCGCCACGCCCGCGCCGAGCGCTAGCTCGTGGCCGCGCTTCCTCCATGCCTGCGCAAGCGGCACGAAGGTCGCCTGCATGGCCACCACCATCCGCACCGCCTGCTCTGCGGGGCGCTCGAGCGGTACCGGATCGTTGAAGAACACCATCACCGAATCTCCCGCGAAGCGCTCGAGCGTGCCGCCGTACTGGAGGACAACGCGGCCCATCGTCGCATGGTATTCACGTAGCAACTCGATCACTTCCTCGGGCTCGGCGGCCTCGGTGAACGCGGTGAATCCCCGCAGGTCGATGAAGACGACATTGATCTCGCGCCGATGCGTCGCTAGCAGAGCGTCGCCGTCACGGGTCAGCAATGCCTCGGCGAGTTGCGGCGAGAAAAACCGCTTGAGCTTGCCTAGCCTGTCGAGCTGCCCGATCTGATCGCGAACCCGCTGTTCCAGCGACGCGTTCAATTGCGCGAGCTCGGCAGCCTGCCGGGCAACCTCGTCCTGCAGCTTCTTGATCCGCAGCAACGAACGGACACGCGCGAGAAGCTCCTGGATATTGACCGGTTTGGTCAGGAAGTCGTCGGCGCCCGCCTCGATGCCGTTGACCCGCTCCTGCACCGGGTCTAGCGAGGTGCATAGAACGATCGGCAGCAACGCCGTCCGCTCCTCGGCGCGGATACGACGGCAGACTTCGTACCCGGACAGGCCCGGCATCATCACGTCGAGCAGAATCAGATCGGGCACCTCGTGAGAAAGCCGGTCCAGCGCCGCCTCGCCCGTGGCCGCCGAAGCCGTCCGATAGCCACGTGCCGACAGCACGTCGACCAGCAGCTTGACGTTGGCCGGCGTGTCGTCGACGACCAGGATCGAGGGTGCTTCAGTGCTCACGATGCCGTCTCCAGGACCCGTTCGATCGTCTGCAGGAACTCCTTCAGGTTGATCGGCTTAGCCAGGAATCCGGCGAAGCCTGCATTCATGATCCGGCTGCGATCGACCTGCGTGACCGAAGCGGTGAACGCGATCGCCGGAATGCCGGCGGTTGTCGGGTCAGCACGCAGGCGTGCGTAGACCTCGATCCCACTGATATCGGGCAGCTGAATGTCCATCAGAATGAGGTCCGGTGGCCCGTCCTGAGCGGCCTGAAGGCCTGCGAGACCAGTCGCGGCTTCAATCGTGCGATAGCCTTTGACCTGCAAGATGTCGCGGGCAAGCTTCATGTTCTTTTCGTTGTCTTCGACGATCAGGATCGTCTTCATGGCCGGCTCGGTAACGTGAACGAGAACGTCGATCCATTGCCGGGCGCGCTCGCGACATCGAGCGACCCGCCGTGCAACTCGACGAATCGACGGGTCAGCGCCAGACCCAGGCCGGTACCTTCCTCCTTGTTCAAGTAACCCGACCCAACCTGTCGAAAAGCTTCGAAGATGACCTGCAGATCTTCGGCTCGAATGCCAACGCCGTTATCCGTGACAGTGAATTTGACGCCATCGTCGACGGGGCGGGCCAGCAACTCGATCGAGCCACCATCGGGCGTGAACTTGACCGCATTGGAAAGAAGATTCAGCAGAATCTGTTTGAACTTTCGCTCGTCGGCGCGCAGCTCTCCCAGCGCTGGATCGATTTTCTGCATCAGTGCGATATTGCGTCGCCTCGCCCGCTCGCGCACCAGCGCCAGAGCCTCAGCGATGGCGGCGCGTGCATCGAAAGCCGTCATATCGAGCTCCATTCGCCCGGCATCGATCTTCGAAAGATCGAGGATGTCGTTGATCAGTGAGAGCAGGTGTTTGCCGGATGCGTGAATGTCGCGCAGATACTCGTCTTGCTTCGGATTCACATCACCGAACATGCGCTCGATCATGACCTCGGAAAAGCCGATGATTGCGTTCAGCGGCGTCCGAAGCTCGTGCGACATGTTTGCCAGGAACTCCGACTTGTGCTGATTGGCGACCTCGAGCTGCTGGCTCTTTTCCTGGATCTCGCGAAACAGCCGCGCGTTGCCGATCGCGATCGCGGCCTGGTCGCCGAAGATCTTCAGCAGCGCGGTGTCGTTCTCATCGAAGCGTCGCGCTTCCTCGCGGCGCAGAAGGATCACGCCAAAGGGTTCCTCTTCACGCATCAGCGGCGTGGCCGCCACCGTGCGGTGGCCGAGACGCTGCGCCAAGTCGCGGGCGAGCGGATACTCATCGGCGCTTTCGAGCACGTCGTCGACCTGGATGATCCGGCGTTCGATGACCGCGCGTCCCGAGATCGTCCTTTGATCGATCGGGATCGCCTCCGGCGCGTTTCCGGAAATGACGTCGGCGCCTTTGGTCACGACATGCTCGAGCCGGCTTCCGCGGACCAGGTATATCGACGCCGCAGACGCATCGCACAGGCGGGTCGCAGCCTCGGCGATCGTCTCGAGCACCGGCGCGACGTCCGTCGGCGAGGCTGCGATCGTGCGCAGGATCTCGCTGATCGCGGTCTGTCGCCTTAGGGACGCCTGCAACTCGCTGGTACGCACCGCAACGCGACGCTCGAGGTCGAAGTACGACTCGCGCAGCCGGACCGACATCCGGTTGAATTGCTCGGCAAGCCCCTGGAGTTCGTCACCCGTCCGCACCTCGATCCGCTGATCGAGATCGCCCGCGGCGATCCGGCTTGCACCCTGGCCGAGCGTGCGAATCGGCTTGACCATGCTTCGCGCAAGCAGCCCGGCGCCGACCGCGGAGATACCGAACCCGCCGAGGAGCAGCAGGGCGGTTCGGGCGATCGACGCGTTCAGCTTGGCATAGACCTCCTCGACCGGTTGCTCCACGAAGACCTTCCAGTCGAGCTGCGCGATCGGCGCGAACGAGGCCATGATCGGGACGCCGTCCAGGTTGCGCGAGAGTGTCGCCGGACTGTGGTTGGCGACCCGCCGAGCCGCCTGGACGTGCGGCAGGTCGGCGAGGCTTAGCTTGCGCAAAACCAGGCCAATGTCGGGATCGGCAATCAGCATTTCGCTCGAGTCAACAATATATGCCTTGCCGCGGTTGCCCACCTTGATCCTGGAGATCACGTCCCAGATGAACTTGAGGTTCACATCGATGACAGTGACTGCGCCATTGTCGCCTCCCGCGCGGATCGATGCGGTCAGGTAGGGCTCGGTTTCCTGGCGGAAGTAGACCGGTCCGAACCAGCTCTGACCGCGGCGGGCATTCAGGAAGGCGGGCTCCAGAGAGCGGTCCTTGCCCGATCCAATGGCGTCCATGCCCAGTCGTGACACCAGCAGCTGCTCGCGCCCGGCCGGGTCCAGTAGCGAAATCTCAGTGATCTCCGGCGCCTGGCGTAATATTTTCAGAAACTCGATCCGGCGGGTGTCGCCTTCGGCCGCGGCGAGCTGGGGCATTGTCGCGTTCGAAAACTGGCGCGTGACATAGCCAAGGTACTGCTCGATTCTCGAGGCGGCGGCTACTGCCTTCTCTTGCTGCATTTCAGAGATCGCCGAGCGGTGCTCCTGGTAGGAGAAATAGATCGTGATTGCTCCCGACAGGAGCAGGGCGAGCGAGACCAGCGACAGGATGAACAACAGGTACTTGCGAAACAACCGGCCACGATGAGGATGCGTACCGTCGTTGTCCGTTCGGGCGGCGGCGCCCGGTGGCTGCCCGACGGCTGGCTGCATGTTCATTGTTGTGTCGAACGCGGGCCGCATTGGACGGCGTCCGGGCGCGCTGCATTCCAGCAGGCGCGGACATCGCGTGAACTGGGGTCGGGGTGCGGAATCAGCGAACGCATTGGAACTCTCGCGGTCCTGCAGGTTCGTGAATGGATCATTCCGCTGTTGGCTTGGTGTCGGTGCGGGTCGGGAAATGATCGGCGCGTCTCGGCGGCGAATCAAGGGGATCGCGGCACTCTGCCAACTGGGTCCCGCGGGCTATCACCAAGTCTCCCGGAGCGATCGGCTCGCCTTGCCGTTCTTGGCGTGTGGACGCCGGGCCACCGCCCGAGGAGGATTGCCCGGCTCTACTCCTTGCTACAGTAGGTCTACGCTATTGTTGGAGGCGAGACGATTGACTCGTCTACATCGACGAAACTTCGCCGACCATTTGGGACATTGCGGGTTTTGGTTCCTGATTGGTTCCCGCCGGGAGGTTGAGGGCGTCTGAATCGCCAGATTGCGCTCGTGCTTGAGTCTGGCAGCGCGCGTGCATCGGCACGCGTGCTACCTGCCAGAAGTCTCCAACGGCCGGCGGCAGCCTACGCCGTGGTCACCAGGTTCTGGGGCACGCCCTCGTCGGACCGGTGCTGTGCGATGAGGTTCTGCGGCACACCCTCGTCCGACTTCATCGCCGTGACGAGGTTCTGGGGCACACCTTCATCGGACCGGTGCTGCGCGATGAGGTTCGGCGGCACACCCTCGTCCGACTTCATCGCCGTAACGAGGTTCTGGGGCACACCTTCATCGGACCGGTGCTGCGCGATCAGGTTCCGCGGCACACCCTCATCCGACTTCATCGCCTCAATGAGGTTCTGCGGCACGCCTTCATCGGACCTGTGCTGCGCGATCAGGTTCTGCGGCACACCCTCATCCGACTTCATCGCCTCAATGAGGTTCTGCGGCACGCCCTCGTCGGACCTGTGCTGCGCGATCAGGTTCTGCGGCACACCCTCGTCGGCTTTCATCGCCGTGACAGCGGCTTGGCTCGCCGGCTTCTGACTCGTCGGATAGGTGGAGAAGGCGCCCGCAGCAAAGAGTGCGACGACGGCGGCGGCGATACTGGAGCGATTCGATTTCATGACGATTTCCTGGCAGGTGGTTGATCAGGTACAACGGTTCCCACTCTACGGAGAGCCCTGGCCGCTGAAAGTGCGTTCACGCACCTGAATTTCCAGATCCCGAAATAGTCGTGGTCGCGGCACTGGCAAGAGCATGCGTTCGGCGCATGCCAGCGGTTGGCGCGGACAGGGGGTTCTCGCAATGGTTGTAACATCGGTTTGCCTCAAGCCCGTCGGCCCTCTGCGGCCTTCCAACAGTGCGTGACGACGGCATCGTTGATTCCCGAATGATCGACCTGCGCGCGATCCCTCTGTTTTCGAGCCTTTCCCCGGCAGGCTTCGAATCGCTCGCGCGCCGGTTGCGCCCCCGGTCCTATTCGAGCGGCACGACAATCCTTTCGGCGGGTGATCCGCCGTCGGATGTCCACATCCTGGTCAACGGAACCGTGCGCATCATCACCGGCGCGCGTCCACGTGGTCTTGTACTCGCCGCGCCCCAGACACTGGGCGAGATGTCGGTTGTGACTGGAAGTTCCGTGTCGGCAACCGTGGTCGCGAACTCGGATGTCTCGATGCTCTCGCTGTCTGCAGGTGACCTTCTCATTCTGCTGGCAACCGAACCTTCGGTCGGCCGATGGATCACGGCCACGGTGATTGACCGCTTGCGCCACCGCACTCGATCGGCCGAGGCTCGCGATTCCGCCGCCGTCATTGTTGTGACCTCAGAAGTCACTGACGAGACCGCCGCCTGCTGTGCGCGCGCGATCGAAGCCGGCATTCTTCACTATGCTCCTGCCTCGCAGTGCTTTGGCGGGCACGGTAACGATTCCGGCTGGCGAGGGACGACAGACGCCGCAGTGGAGCGCGCCCGCTCCTGGCGTCGCGACGGACCAGGCGGACAGTTCCTCGTGCTCCATGTCGGTCCTTCCGCTGCCAAGGGGTTATCCGCAGAGCTGACCCTCGACGATACGATGGTCGAACTGCGACGCAATCGATCTTCGTCGTTTGCCGGCACCCTGTTCTCGGGAGCGACGCAGCGCGAAGTTCTCGTCGGCGATGAGCCTTCGTCTGAAGGCGCTGCCCACTGGCGGGTCCGAATCTCAAACCAGGAAGCCCGGGAAGCTGCCGCCAAAACGATAGGCTGGGATCGTCGCGCGCTACCGATGCTCGATCGCTTAGCCCGTTCGCTAACGCGGCGAGAGGTTGGTGTCGCCCTGAGCGTCGGCGCTGCGGCGGGCATGGTTCAGATGGGGTTTCTGGAGTCGTTGGAGAGCGCCGGGGTCCCGCTCGATTTCGTTTGTGGATCGAGCATGGGTGGAATTGTTGCCGGGCTCTGCGGACGCTTTCCGACAGCGTCTGCCGCCGCCTTGGACATGGTCCGACATGCGACGGCGATTGCGAACCAGCGACGGCGACTCCAGTGGTTGCTACGCTCGGGTATGGTCTCGGAGCAATGGGCCGACCGGCTGTCCGAAGCAGCATTCGGCGCGTGGAGCTTTGCGGATCTGCGGTTTCCCGTCGCCGTGGTGGCTGCCGACTTGGTTGCCGGCGAGCGCGTTATCTTCGAGCACGGTCTGCTCGCCCCGGCGATGCGAGCGACTTCGGCAATTCCCGGCATCTTTCCACCCGTGACGGTGGGCAACCGGATCCTCGTGGACGGTGGCCTCGTCACGAGAGTGCCGGTCGATCTGCTCGTGCAACGGCAGAGCGGCCTGAAGATCGCCGCCCTGGTGCGGCCCGAGCGAGATCCCGGCGCAGAAGCGACCGGTCGCCGCGCCGCCGAACTGCATCGAAGCTTCCAGGCTATCTTCGGTATCCGAGCCGTACTCGGCCAATCCTGGAGGATGCTCGGCTGGTGGGATTCAGCGGCACAGGCGCGACAGGCGGACATCGTCGTCGAACTGCCCGTTCCCCTTCACGATGGATTCAACTTCGGTGCGGTCGAACGACTGGTCGACCTCGGCCGAAGTCTTGCCGAACCGCGCATGCCTTCGATTCGGCAGGCGTTCTATGAAATGATCAGGCCGGGGTCTCCATAGCCGATGACCAAGGAATAGCTCGACATGATTTCTGTCGCCGCGGGTCGCTTCGACTAATGTCGAGATTCCCGGGAAGAAGCGAGCGGCTGATGCACCTCCGCGAGCGTCGGCACCTCCGGCAGTACCGATGAACGTTTGCCTGTGGTCGAGTACCCGCACGCGATCGACCTCCGACGTGATCGTCCCCACCGCTGCTCGAAAACGGGTTACCCGATCATGCTGGTGCACCTCTGCGCCATGCCGAATGTCGTGCCCCACTTCATGACCATCGCGTCGCGCGCTGCCTCGTCTCGCGTGAGCGTCAGCCCCCAGGGATGATCCCTCGTTCCCACCCGTTTGGCGTGGGCCGGCCAATACCAGCGTGACGGTGCGCTCCGGGTATGTCGAGGTTGGAGGTCCAGCCGGGCATCATCACCAAGTCGATAGCATCGCTGCCGAGCACCTGAGCATCTCAGGTTTTCATTACGGGGATGGTTGCAGGATTTCTCGTGCGCGAACCAGATCGGGAAAGTCGAATCCCTCGGGGAAGCACTCGTAGGTGGACCGGAGCGACCGATTTGCTTCAACCCACCCTCCGATTGCTTTTGCCACTCGCAAGCGCGCGACTCCCGCACGCAACTGAAATAACAGGGCACCTCGAAGCGCAGCGGCCTCGATCGCCCGCCGGTAGTGTGCCTCGGCGGCCTCCAGATCGGCGTCCTGCTCGAAAAGCAGACCCCGCTGACGGATCAATTCGGGCTCGAATTGCCGCTCCTCGGTCTCTCGTTGGAAATGTTCGCCGATCGAGATGAACTCCGCCGCGTCCTGCGGTCGTGCAACGGCAAACAGCGTGTCGGCGATAACCGAGGCAGACTCTGTCGCGTGAAGGGTGGTTCCGCCGCTCGTCCACAGTTCGAACCCCTTCCTCGCGAGGCGTAGGCCCTCTTCGTGCGCTCCTTCAGCCAGTTGCGCGCGTCCGAGCACCATCAGCGCCTGCCCGATCCGTGGCCTTAAGGCAAGCCGTTCCGCCACCGCGAGTGTCTTCTGCCCGAATTGCAAGGCGGCCGTGATGTCTCCCCTGAGCAGCGATATCCACGCCATCCGGTACAGCGCCCATCCACACGTTACCCCGTGACCCAGTTGCTCGCCGATCGACAAAGCCTCGGTTATCGCCGCGTGGGCCCTTTCAAGCAGGCCTTGCTGGCAATAGACCTGGCTGTGCCATAGCAGAATAGCCGCGCATGGATCGGCGGCGCCGAGCAGCTCACGATGCGATGCATCCACTCCCTCTAGGGCCTGCCTTGCGGCCGATAGAGTCACGTCGGCCTCTCGGAGATTGCCGCGGAGGTAATGAGCGGCGCCGACGATCCAATGGCGCGAAGCGACAATCATCGGCTTGAGGTTTGGGATCTTCGAGACATCGGACTGGTCGAACATCCGGATGACCTCGCGGCAACGCCCCGTCGCTATAAGCGCCGTGCTGAGCGCGCTGCAGGCCTCCACACGCACCTCCGGGTCCGGCAGCGTTAGCGCAATCTCGCGCGCCCGTTGATACGCCGCTAGCGTACTGGCGGAACCGTATCCCGACGCCTGCGTCAGTGCGCCCCCCAACGCCAGCTGCAGTTCGAACTCGGTCTGCCGTGTCCCCGGATCCGCAGGCAGTTGCGGAAGCAACCCCAAAGCAGCATTCAGGTGAATCACCGCCTCGGGACATTGCGACCGCTTGAGCGCGGAGCGCCCCGCGATCGCGAAGTAGTGGAACGCCTGCGCAGGCTGGGCACCCTCCTGGTAATGCAAAGCCAGCAGCTCAGGCCGTGCCGTCACGGTATCCGGCGCGATCTGCTCTATCGCGGAGGCAACCTGATTATGGCGCAGCACCCGCTGGCTCTTCAGCATGCTGTTGTAGGCGGTGTCGCGCACCAGCGCGTGCTTAAAGCTGTACGTCGCCTCCGGCTCCATCCCCCGCCGGAAGACCAACTCCGAGTGCACCAGTTCATCCAGGCCTTCCTGCAGCCGCTCCTTCGGCAACTTCAGCACCGCCGCCAGCAGCCGGTAGGAGAATTCGCGCCCGACCACCGCCCCGACCTGGGCCACCTCCTTGGCCGGCGAGAGCCGATCCAGACGCGCCATCAGCGAATCCTGCAAGGTGCTCGGGATCGCCAGGGAGTGCAGCGGGCCCTTAAGCCGGTAGCCATCGGCCGTCTCCTGCAGCAGGTCCGACTCCAGCACCGTCCGGGTCAGTTCCTCGACGAACAGCGGTATGCCGTCGGTCCTGGTCATGATCTCGGTCCGCACCTCGGCCGGCAGCGGCTTGCCGGCGACGGAGTCAATCAGCGCCGCACACTGCCGCTGGCCGAGCCGGCTCAGGGTCAGCCGGGTCAGGTGCGGCGGTGCGCCCCAACTCGGCAGGTACTCCGGCCGGCCGGTGATCAGCACCAGCACCCGCGCGCTGCCGATGCGGTCAGCCACCAGCCCGATCAGTTCTTCAGTCGTGGGATCGATCCAGTGCGCATCCTCGATCAGCAGCAGCACCGCACGCGCCCCCGCCAGCCCGAGCAGCATCTCAAGTACCGCTTCCAGCGATTGCCGCTTGGTCTGAACCCGCGTTCCATTTTCGGCGCTGACAGCCGGCGGGCGTGCATCGCCCGAAGGAGGCGCTAAACCGCCGCGAGCGTCGGTTACTTCCCCCAATTCCATGGCACGCGCCAGACCCACGCCGGTGCTCGTGGCGAGTGTGGCCCCAGCCCGTGCCAGCGCGGCTTCGAGCTTGGCGTGGGCAACCCGCGGCGTATCGCCCGCCTCGATGGCCGCTGACCGCAGCAGCTGCTGCACCACCGGATATAGCGCGCTGCTGCCGAAGTAGGGCGAGCACTGCCAGATCACAGTCGTGCAGCCGGTCGCCGCTGCCTCGTCGCGCAGGCTCAGGCACAGGCGCGACTTGCCGATGCCCGCCTCCCCCGAGAGCAGCACGATTTGGCCTTCGCCCTCGCGTGCCAGTTGAAGCCGCTCGCGCAGCATTGCCAGTTCGCTGTCGCGCCCTACGAATCGGCTCAGCGCCGTGACATGCTTGGCATCGAAGCGACTGGCGGCCGCGCGTTCGCCGATCAGCCGCCACGCCTCGACCGGCGCCTCCAGACCCTTGGGTTGCACCCGCCCGAGCGCCTGGGTCTCGAACGCCCCGCCCAGCAGGCGCTGCGTCTGGGCCGACAGCACGATCTCGCCGGGCTGCGCCTGTGCCTGCAGCCGCGCCGCCAGGTTAGGCGTCTGGCCACTGGCGCTCTGGTCAGCCGCGGTCGTGCCGGCGCCGATCTCGCCCACCACCACCTGGCCGGTGGCGATGCCGATCCGGGTGGCGAGCCGCAAGCGTTCGGGGGCAAGGGCCGGTTCCAGCGCGGCGACCGTCTCGACGACTTCCAGCGCGGCGCGCGCGGACCGATCGGCGTCGTCCTCGTGCGCCTGCGGATAGCCGAAGTAGATCAGCGCGCCATCACCCAGGAACTGCGCCACATGACCGCCGTGCGACACCACTACCGCAGCCACCGCCTCATGGTAGGCGCGCAGCACTTCCTGCCAGTCCTCGGGATCGAGCCGGCCTGCAAGCCGCGTAGAGTCGACCAAGTCGCTGAACATCACCGTCAGTTGCCGGCGTGCTGCTGGCGCCCCCTGGCCGCGGGTCTGCACCGTCATGGATGCCGGCGCGGCGGCCGAGGCAGCAGGCAGCAAGCTTCCCGAAACCGGCTTGAGACCGTCAATCGCCCTCATCAGGCGCTTGCGGTCGCCAAGCGAAGCCATGCCGATTTCCTTCAAGTCGGCTTCAGTCAGTTGCGTGAGCAGCGCCAGATCCACGTGCTGGGCGGTGAACGACGCCGCGTAGACCTCGAGGCCCTGCGACTTCAGCCAGCGCGTCAACTCGTCCACGGCCGCGCCTCCAGCCCTTGATGGACACTGCGTCGGAAGCACACCTGAGCACGCGGGCATGCTCCAGCCCCTGATGCGGCCGCGGCACCAAGCGGGTCCCGCAGGTCGTACCTGGCATGGAGCAGTCGGCACTGCTTCCTGCCAAGCACTCTGTAATCTATTCCCGGCCCAGCGGGCGGTCAATTAGCAGGACGCGTCCGTCGTCTATCAATGCAGTGAGTGGGCGCACGGCATGAGCCATTGCGGTTCCGGACCATGAGGGCTGCGGTGGGCGGCTGATCGGACCCGACAATCTCTCGCCACCGGATCCAAGCAGCTGGGTGGAACAGCGCCAACAATCGCGGTACGGAGGTGCCCCAGCGCAGCAGCATCGGCCGATCCTGCCGGCTGCTCGGCAAACCCCATCAGCGAACGAGATCATGTAACCTTCAACCCGGACTCCCTCGAAAGCACTGGTACGGCTCACTCTGGTTCCGGACGGACCTTCACCAAGGACATCGATGGCCATCCCAGCAGCGAGATCTAAGAGGACGAACACTCGATGGTTCTTGCGGACGTCCCAGGTAAAGCCCGGCCTCGCCTTTGCGGCGACGGAAGAAGCAGATCGCAACGCCGACCGCACGCTGGAGCGATGCAACCCTGGCGCCGAGGAATTCTGCGAAGGCATTCGTGATTTGCCGCGCGCCGGATCGCATGCGCGTAGACGCCGATTCGGGTCGCCGGCAGCGGCGACTCCTCTACGCGAGACCATATGCAGCGGTACGAACGCAGAACGTCCGGCAGAGCGTCGATTCGCCGTGCATAAATCGCTCGATATGGTAAGGCGAAGGCTCACGGCAGCGGTCGTCGCCGGTACTCTCGTCGGCTGCGCCTCGAGCCCGCCTTCGCCGGTCGCAGGACCCGACTACAAGGGCAGGGCGATAACGCGCACCGAGGGCGGGGTCCGGGTGTCGACCGCGGTCTTGTCGGCCGAGGAGAGCGCCGCCGTGTACGACGTGCCGCTCGCAAGGAAGGCGATTCAGCCTGTCTGGATCGAGGTCGAGAACCGCGACGATCGCGCGTATTTTCTGCTGTCGCCGGGCCTCGACCCTAATTTCTTCCCGGCTTCCGAAGCGGCCGAAGCGCTCGCGGCGGGTGACTCGCCCGAGCAACGCGCCGCGCTCGATCGGCGCTTTCGACAGCTCGCGTTCCGCAATCCCGTCCTGCCCGGCGCGACAACGTCGGGGTTCGTGCTGACCAACCTCGACGAGGGCGTGAAGCTCGTCCAGGTCGACCTGGTTGCGAGCGGGCGCACGAGGACATTCTCGATCCTCACGATCGTGCCCGGCTTTCGCGCCGATTACCACATCAGCGAAGTGTTCAGCCGCGAAATCTACCCGCCCGCGAAGATCGTGGACTACACGGATGACGCCGCTTTCCGTGCGGCGCTCGAAGCCCTGCCCTGCTGTGCGACCAACAAAGACGGCTCGAGGAACGGCGATCCCCTCAATCTGGTGGTCGTGGGCGGCCTCGACGATGCGTTTCCGGCAGGCGTGCGGCGCGGTTGGCGTCCCACTGAGGAAAAGTGGTTGGGCTCGATCACGAAGATCATGACCTCCGCGCTCCATGGCGAGCGTTACCCCTATGCACCCGTGAGCGATCTCTACCTCTACGGACGCGCGCAGGACCTCGCCCTGCAGAAGGCGCGCGACAACATCCACCAGCGCAACCACCTGCGGATCTGGCTGAGCCCGATGCGCTACCACGGCAAGCAGGTCTGGGTGGGCCAGATCAGCCGCGACATCGGGAGCCGCCTCACCATCCATTCCCCGACATTCACGACGCACAAGATCGACCCGGACGTGGACGAAGCGCGCGCAGCGCTGAGCGAGGACATGGCCTATTCTCAGAACCTCTCGAAGATCGGACTCGTGAAGGGCGTGGGTGCCGCCCCAAGAGACGCCCCGCGCGGCAACCTCACCACCGACCCCTACTACACCGACGGCCTTCGAGCATTGCTCGTGTTCGACCGCAAGCCGACCTCGCTGGACGAGATCGAAGTCTTTCCGTGGAGTGAGGGCGACAGACTCAAGGACGTGACCCAGGCAGGCACGCAATGAGCCTGTTGCTGCTGTCGCATCGTGCCCTCGGCAAAGCGGTCCGTGCCGCGAGCCTGTCGCTCGCACTCGTTGGCTGTGCGACATGGCAAGCCCCCGCCGAGGTCAGCGACGCTGCGCTGCGCGGCCGCGCCGTGACTGCCACCGAGCGCGACGTGCGCGTGACCGCGGCAGTGCTAACCGCAGAAGACGGCCGGCGCATGTTCGGTGCCGACGTCGACCAGACGGGCGTTCAGTCGGTATGGATCGAAGTTCAGAATCGGACGTCGCAACCGTTGTGGCTTCTCCGGTCGGGAACCGACCCGGACTACTTCTCGCCGCTCGAAGTCGCGTGGTCCATGCACGTGCCGCTCGCGAGAGGCGCGAACTCGAGCATCAACGACCACTTCGACAGATTCGGGTTCAAGAATCCGATCCCGCCGGGAGCGACGCGCACGGGGATCGTCTTCACTAATCCGCAGCGCAGCACGAAGCTGCTCAATATCGATCTGCTCGGGAACAAGACCCTGATTCCTTTCTCGCTGTTCCTGCCTGTGCCCGGCGGCCCCGCGGATGAGCGCCTGCCGCAGCTCTCGATTCAGTATCCCGATGGGCCGGTTACGGACTTCAAGGACCTCGCCGCGCTCCGCGCAGCGCTTGAGCGGTCGCCCTGCTGTGCGACCGATGCCGACGGGTCGGTGCAAGGCGACCCGCTGAACGCTGTCTTCATCGGCACCCTCGCGGACATCGGCGCTGCGGGCGTGCGGCGCGGCTATCGGCGCGACTCCTACGAATCCGATACGGTGCAACGGGTTTTCGGCCGCAAGCCGGAATTCGTCGCCCGGAAACAAGCTCAAGCCGGCGCGCCGGCGACATGGATACGCCTATGGGTTACGCCGATGCGCTTCGACGGTCAGCCAGTCTTCGTCGCGCAGGTCGGACGGCCGGTCGGCGGGCGCTTCGGACCCCGCGACGCGGCGAACATCGTCCTGCATGAGCATGTGGACGAGGCGAGGAACCTCCTGGTTCAGGACATGATGTATTCGGGCGGACTCGAAAAGCTCGGGTTCGTCACCGGTGTCGGCGCGGCCTCCGAGACGCTGGCCCGAACGACACTCAACGGCGCGCGCTACCATACCGACGGCCTGCGCGCGGTCCTCTTCTTCGCTACGCGGCCGCTGAGCCTTTCCGACGTCGAGTTTCTCGAATGGGTGCCTTACCTGGAGCGACGCGAGGCTGCCGCGGGCGAGCAAACCGACGCTGCGCGAAAGTGAGTGGTTCATTGAAGCGCAAGCGACGGTAGCGTGCCGCCCCCCGCAGGATCGATGCGATGAAGAGCGGCATTGTTCGCGCGATGGTCGTCGTGGCATGCCTCGCGCTCGGCGCATGCGCGACGAAGCCGCTCATACCGCACTCGCCCGACACGCCGCCGCTCGTTCTCGCGCCGGCTTCCCAAGCGGGCGTGCAGGACAAGCGGGCGCGCTTCCGCGAGATCTACTGCGCCGTGTTGGAGGCGCACGGTCGCGCGCTTCCTGACTACCGGCCCTGCGACGAAGCACTGGCCCGCGTCGGTACAGAACCCGCCGGCACCGGCATGAACGTGGATCTCGGCTCGTCGAAACGGCGCCTTGTGGCGGCGGTGGTGCCCGGCATCGGGTACGAATGCTTCGAACGGTGGCTCCAGCCGCCTGGCACCGCCGCGGCGCATGTGCGCCAATACGGGTATGACGCAATCGTCCTCAAGGTCGATGCGTTGTCCGGTACCGCGACCAACGCTCGCCAGATCCGCGACGCGGTCATGGCCATGCAGCACGATCCGGGCGCGCCGCGCGTCGTGCTGATCGGCTATTCAAAGGGCGCACCCGACATCCTCGAGGCTGTGGTCATGTATCCGGAGATCCGGAGCCGCGTGGCGGCCGTGGTGAGCGCTGCAGGGGCGGTCGGTGGCTCGGCGCTCGCAAACGATGCCGAGCAGTACCAGGCCGACCTGCTGCGGCATTTTCCAGGCGCGACCTGCGGCTCGGGCGACGGCGGCGCTGTCGAGAGCCTTCGACCCGCCATGCGCCAGGCGTGGCTCGTGAGGAACCCGCTGCCGAGCGACGTTCGCTACTACTCGCTCGCGACCTTTCCGCAACCGGAGCGCATCTCGTCGATCCTGAAAATCAGCTACGAAAAGCTGGCGCAAGTCGACACGCGCAACGACAGCCAGGTGATCTTCTACGATCAGGTCGTGCCCGGAAGCAGCCTCGTCGGCTATCTCAATGCGGATCACTGGGCAGTCGCGGTGCCGATTTCCCGCACGCACCCCATGATCACGTCCATGTTCGTGACCCAGAACGCCTATCCACGCGAGGCGCTATTGGAATCGCTCCTGCGCTTCCTGGAGGAGGATCTCGCGACGCCGCCGCGATGATTGCGGCGAAAAGCGTGGCGCAAGTCGGCGGTTGTCAGCGCCGGGCAGCTATGGCGGCGTTGCGTCCAGTGCGATCAATCCAGCTTCAGGCCCAGGCGCTTGACCACCGGCTCCCAACGAGCGATATCGGCGGCGATCGCCTCTTCTGCTTCGGCGCTGGTGCTGCCTACCGCCTTGAGGTCGGAGGACAGCAGCTTTGCGCGAATCTCGGGCTGCTTCATGATCTCGGCCGCATGCTTTTCCAGCACGGCGATAACGGGTTGCGGTGTGCCCCGCGGCGCCTGCAGCACGAGCTTGAAGGTAATGTCGGCGTCTGGTCGGTTCAGCGCCTTGGGGAGCGTCGGCACATCGGGAGCCAGCGGCGATGATTCGGCCGAGGAGATCGCCAGCGGGGTGAGCTTGCCTGCCTTGATGTGCGGGATGACCGTGGGCGTCGCAAGAAATCCGCAGTCCACTTCGCCGGACAGCACGCCCATCGTCGCCGGCGCCGGCCCCTTGTAGGGGATGTGCTGCATTTCGATGCCAGTGGTCTGCAGGAACATTTCCGCGGCAAGATGCCCAGGCACGGCGTGACCGCCGGAGGCGTAGGTCATCCGCCTTTTCTTGGTCATCTCGACCAGCTCCGAGACCGACTTCACGCCCACTCCCGGGTTGCACACCAGCAGTTGCGTGAATGTCGCCATGACAGACACGTTGACCAGATCCTTCTTCGCATCGAAAGACAGGTTACGGTAGACCAGTGGGTTGGTGGTCACGACCGTGTCGGGACTCAACACCAGCGTGTGGCCATCGGGCTCGGCCTGCGCGACCACCTGGGCCGCGAGGTTGTTGCCGGCGCCCGGGCGGTTCTCCACCACGACCGCCTGCCCTGTGCGCTGCTGCAATTGCTCGGCAAACACCCGGGTCGTGATATCGGAAGGTCCCCCGGGCGGCGAGCCCACCATGATCCGAACGGTCTTGCTGGGCCAGGCCGATGCTTGCGTCTGTGCCTGCGCCGCGAAGACAGCAAGGGCGGCGGAGGCGGCGAGCGCGGCGAGCGGAATGC
This sequence comes from uncultured Pseudomonadota bacterium, assembly GCA_963844195.1. Classification (GTDB taxonomy): domain Bacteria; phylum Pseudomonadota; class Gammaproteobacteria; order Burkholderiales; family Burkholderiaceae_E; genus Lautropia. The sequence continues at coordinate 572,328 of CAWJNC010000003.1, forward strand.
GGCGGACAGTCATGGCGGTCTCCACGCTTCTTGGTGTTGTAGGGCTCACGGCCAGTTTAGTGGATGACGCGCGGCTGCGAGACAGCCTAGTGGAGTGAGGCGCTCAGGAAGCTTCGGCGCGGCCTCGATTTGCGCCGACGAGCCCTCTGTCCATTCATCGCGCAACCCGAGCTTGACAGCGAAGATGACATCGTTACCATCAAATCGATCGGTTGCATGGTCGATCGCCCTCGCATCTATTCGCTGAACAGGAGCTCTCCATACCGGTCTTGAACTGCGCAACCGCGTGCGCGGCCGTGCGGTCAGCATCGCGAAGGCGGGGGCCAGGCCGGTCGGCCGCGACGCCGGGCCGGTGCGTCCGCCGTGGACGGACCTCAGGCCCGGCGGGCTGGACGCGCTAAACGTCCCGATCGACAAGCTCGGCTCGCAGGACCTCTCATGAGCATGGTCGATGGCGAATTCACGGCCCGCTACGGCGTAACCGAGGTGATCGTGTTCGCCAGCAAACTATTCCAAGCGGCGGGGCTGGAGGCGGACAAGGCGGCTGGCGTCGCGGAGATTCTGGTCGAGGCGGACCTGCTGGGACATGCGACTCACGGGCTCGCGCTGGCGCCCTGGTATCTGGACGGCCTCGCCTCGGGAGCCATCAACCGCTCCGGTGAACCGCAAGTCGTATCCGATCGCGGCGCCTGCGTCAGCTGGCGAGGGAATCGCCTGCCCGGTGCCTGGCTTGCCGCGAAGGCGGTGGACGTGGCGGTCGAACGCGCAGCGACCTATGGCACGGTCACCATGGTCCTGGCGGATTGCGGGCACATCGGCGCCCTTGCCGCCTACCTGCGTCGCGCCACCGAGCGCGGATACATGATCATCCTCGCCTCCTCGACCCCCTCGTCCGCGGGCGTCGCTCCGTATGGTGGGACCAGGGCGGTGCTCACGCCGAATCCGTTGGCAGCGGGCATACCGACTCGGGGCGACCCCGTCCTGATCGATATCAGCGCCTCCATCACCACGATGAATCGGGCACGGCAGCTGACGCTGGCCGGCAGGATGTTCCCGCAGCCCTGGGCCCTTGATGCGCAAGGGAACCCCAGTGACGACCCGGAAGCAGTGGTGTCCCGCGGGGGGAGCCTGCTGCCCGTCGGCGGGCTGGATCACGGGCACAAAGGCTTCGGCCTGGCCATACTGGTGGAGGCGTTGACACAGGCACTGGCTGGCTTCGGACGTGCCGATCACCCCAAGGGAAGCAGCGTCTCCGTCTATCTGCAGGTCATCGATCCGGATGCTTTTGGCGGGCAGGACGGCTTCACGGAACAGTCCACCTTCCTGGCCGATACCTGCAGGAGCAGCCCGCCGCGGCCCGACGTGGATAGGGTCCGCATGCCGGGAGAACGTGCACTTGCGCTTCGAAAAGCCGCCCTCGCCGAAGGTGTGCCGCTCTCATCGGAGATCACCACCCCGCTAGCCTCGCGTGCCCGAGGCTTCGGCCTCCCGTTTCCCTCCAGCAGGAACTCATGAGAACTCTCGAATCAGCCAAGGGCCTGTACATCGTCGCGCAGACCCCGTTCGACGATCAAGGCGCGGTGGACCTGCAAAGCGTCGAGTCGCTTGCGGACTTCTATGTGAAGCATGGTGCCGACGGCTTCACCGTCCTGGGGGTCGCCGGCGAATCGGTGAAGCTGACCGTCGATGAATCGATCCAGGTCGTGGAGCGTTACCTGAAGCGATCGCAGGGCCGTCCGGTCGTTGTAGGTGTCAGCAATCCCAGCATCGCCCAGCTCAGCGAGTTGACCGCCAAGGTGATGGAGAAGGGCGCCACGGGTGTCATGATCGCGCCGCCCGCCGGTCTGAATAATGAAGAGGATTTGTTCAACTATTTCGGCACGGTGTTCTCGTATATCGGGAACGTGCCGGTGGTGCTGCAGGATTTTCCCGCCTCAACCCGCGTATGGATGTCCGTTCCATCCATCCTCCGCCTGGTGGAGGCCTATCCGCAGATTCAAGTGCTGAAGGAGGAGGACCTGCCCAGCCTGGGCAAGATCACGGCGCTGCGGAAGTCTCAGGGGCGGCGCATCGCGATCCTCACCGGCAATAACGGCGTATACCTGCCGCAGGAACTCGGGCGCGGGATCGATGGCCCGATGTCCGGCTTCTCCTATCCCGAAATGCTTTCCGGAGTCTATCGCCTGCACACGGCAGGGGACGTCGAGGGCGCGCACGACCTCTTCGATCGATACCTGCCGCTGCTCAACTACGAGAATCAGAGCCAGTGGGGCGTCGCGGTGCGAAAGGAGGTGCTCAAGCGCCGCGGCGCCATCCGCCATGCCGCAATGCGGCTGCCCGGGCCACGCTTGACGCCGACCGATCTCGCCGAGATCGACAGGCTGGTGCGCCGGGTTGACGCGGCTGTCGCGGCAAGCAGTTGATCTCGGAGGTGACCGCGGCCAAAATGCTGCGCGCCTCAGAATCTTTGACCTTATCCATTTCGAACGAGGGGACTCCAATGTCGAAAATTGCCATCGCTCCGATCGGCTACGCACTCGGTGCACAGGTCACCGGCATCGATCTCGCACAGCCTCTCAATGAGGAACAGCTTCATCTTCTCCACGAGGCCTGGGTCAAGCACCTGGTGCTGGTGTTCCCGGACCAGTCGCTGGATCCGGCTCGATTGATTGCATTCAGCCGCCACTTTGGCGAGCTCGACAACTACGAATCCCAGCCGTTCAATCGTCACCCCGGCTTCGACGAAGTCATGCTTCTCTCGAACAGACGGGTAAACGGTCGACTCTTGCCGGGTGCAAGCGGTGGACAGAATTGGCATACGGACTTGTCCTATACGATCAGGCCCGCAAAGAGCACGATGTTGTACTGCATCGAAAAGCCGTCCGTGGGCGGTGACACGATGTTCGCAAACATGTACCTCGCGTATGAGTCACTCTCTCCGAAGCTGCAAGAGTTCCTTGATGGACTTGAAGCAGTGCACGACGTCAGCCTGATCAACGCGAAGCGGGAGCCTGAGATCATCGCGGAATTCAAGCGTCTCAACCCGCCTGTGGTGCACCCCGCGGTGCGCCTTCACCCCGACTCAGGTAGGAAGGCACTCTATGTCAACAATCGCGTGCGGCGATTTGTCGGCATGAGCGAGGCTGAAAGCCGCCCCTTCATCAACTTTCTCTGCGAGCATTCGGTGACGCCACGATTCGTCTATCGCCATCGATGGAGCGTCAAGGATCTTGTCATCTGGGACAACCGCTGCCTGACGCATCTGGCGGTCGGGGATTTCGATCCCAATGAGATTCGCCACATGATCCGGACATCGATCATGGGTGAATACTACGGGCGACTCGAAGAGGGGGCGGCCCCGGCGATTCCTGCACAAGCCAGGCGCCCGGTCGACGAGCTTGCCGCCGGCGTTTCTTCATTGCACGACTGAGAAGCGCACAAGCATTGCAGGACAGAAGTCAACATCACAGGAGACCTCATGAAGAATTCGAAGCGCCGTTTCTTGCTCGGCGCCAGCGCCGGACTGGTGGCCATGTCGCCCCTTGTCTCGACGGCGCAGTCAAAGGGACCATTGAAGATCGTGGTGGGGTATCCGCCTGGGGGCACGACCGATATCATCGCCCGGCTGGTTGGCAAAGAGCTCGGTGAGGCGCTCGGTACTCCGGAGATCGTGGAGAACCGGCCCGGCGCAAGCGGGATCATTGGCGGGGGTTTCGTGGCCGGCGGCGCCGCCAGACGGCAACACGTTGCTGGTTGTATCCAGCACTCACGCCGTAGCACCGTTTCTATACAAGTCCATGCCCTATGACACGGACAAGGACCTGGTGCCCGTCGGGCTCATCGCGATGACACCTTATGTCCTGGTGGTGCATCCCAGCATGCCGGCCACGAATTTCGCAGAACTGATCGACTTGTTGAAAGCGAATCCCGACAAGTATTCCTACGCGTCCTCAAGTCCCGGAACCATTCAGCACTTGGCCGGAGAATCGCTGCGTCGAGCGACCGGCGTGAAGATCGTTCATGTGCCCTACAAGGGCAGTGGTGCGCTCCTTCCTGACCTGCTCAGCGGACGTGTACCCATGATGTTCGAGAACGTTGCCGTGATGACGCCTCACATCAAGAAGGGTTCGATGCGGGCCATCGCGGTTACCAGTGACGAGCGGGTGCCGATGCTGCCTGAGGTGCCGACACTGCGCGAATGCGGACTCCCGGACCTGCAGCTGCTTGGCGCCTTTTCCATCTGGGCGCCGAAAGGCACGCCACCTGCAGTCATCAGCAGGCTCAATGCGGCAATCAACCAGATCGTGGCCAAGCCGGCAGTCGCCGAGCGCTTCTCGGAATTGGGCGCGGCTCCGATGGCGGGCTCACCGGACAAATTGTCCCAGTGGTTGAAATCGGATCAGGCGAAGTTCGGCCCTCTTATCAAGGAACTGGGACTCAGCGGCCAGTAGTCGAGGTGGACCACATCACCGCGGCAGCACGCCGCATGGCCGAACATCGCGGTACTACCTGCGTCGCCTCTTGAACATAAGGCTGGAAGAGGATCGGGAGCGGCTGCTGGCAGCCAACCTTTCCCCCGGGCGGGAGGCAAGGTTGCCGGTGTAGCGACGAGCGCTCCGGCGTTTCGCGCATTTAGTTAACGATTCTCTACCAGGCGTATCCCATCTTGAAGAGCAGTGCGTTGTTGCCGCCTTTTCCCGCTGCGAACTCCAGGTTGGCGACGATGCCCTGAGCCGGCTTGAGGATGTACTGGACGCCGGCGCCTACGCTGGGGAAGAGGTTGCCCGATCCCGAGCACCCACCCCGGTTTGCGCCGTAAAGGCACGCGACGCCGGCGAAAAGCGTGGCCGTCCAGCGCTCGGCAAACTGATGGCGCTCCTCGACTTCGATGGAGGACATGGACTTGCCCAGGTACTCCCCCATCGTGTAGCCGCGCAGCAGCACAGGCGCAAAGGCTCCGGGGGGCGCGTCGTGTGTCCACTGGTTGCTCTGACGGACAGCCAGCACATGGCCGTTTCCGTGGCTCCAGAAGTGCCGGTAGTCGAGCCGGTACACGTCGAAGTTGTTGCTGCCCTCGATGCTTTGCCGGTAGGCGATGTTGTTGAAGTTGAAGACCCACCCCCGCTTCGGGGCGTCCTGGAGATCCCGGGAGTCGTGATAGAGCACCAGGCCTGCGCCACCCGCCTCGAACCCGGTCAGTCCGAGAAAGCCGAGCAGGTCGTCGTCGAGGGCCGCCTGTCCGACGATCTGGTAGTTCGTGGTCAGCGCCTGCGCCCCGACGAACCAGTCGTTCTTCACGCGGTAGAGGTAGCGCGCCACGAAAGAGCGGAGGTGATCTTCGGACTTCAGGGGAACACCGGTCCCGAGGAAGTCGTCGTAGTCGTTCCTGATCTGGCCGCCGGCGGCAAGCACCGTGATCCGGTGCTGATCGGCGCCGAACGAGGTTCGAGCGAACAGCACTGCCGTGGCAGAGTCCGTCGACGTGTACTGCGCGTTGGCTCCGAAGATGGACACCTGAGATTTCGGGTCGAACTTCTGGACGTAACCGGCGAGCGCTCCGACCGATGTGCCGAGCTTCGGATTGTTCGAGAACGTCGGCAACAACACCCATGGCGATGGCGCCTTCTTCGGCACTTCCGCTGAGGCCTTCCCGGCCTCTTCCGCCGGCACCTCCTTCGGATATTCCCTTTGCGCCCGCAGCGGGTGGGCGGGGAGGCAGCAAGCGACCAGAAGCGCGATGTTCAGGCTATGACGGAGACCGCGCCTTGTCACAGCGGGAACAACCAGGGGACGATGGTCACCGTCACCAGCCCGGCCAGCACGGTCAGAGGCACACCCACGCGCACGAAATCCATGAAGCGGTAGCCGCCGGGACTGACGACCAGTGTATTCACCGGCGACGAAACCGGCGTCATGAAGGCGGCCGACGCGGCGAGCGCGATGGTCATGGCGAAGGGATAAGGGGAGGCTCCGAGCGCTGCCGCCAGCGATAGCGCAATCGGCGCCATCAGCACGGCCGTGGCGGTGTTGGAGACGAACAGGCCGCAGATGGCGGTCACCGCGAACAGGGCGGCCAACGCCCCTCGCGGGCTCGATTCTCCGACGAAGGCCAGCAACGCAGCCGCGGCCAGGTCGACGCCGCCGGTGCGCTGCAGGGCCAGCGAGAACGGCAGCATGCCGACGATCAGCACCAGGCTTGGCCAATGAATCGAGCGGTAGGCGCTGGGCATGTCGATGGCGCCGATCAGCCCCATCAGCAAACATCCCAGCAGCGCCGCCTGCACGTTGGGGACGATGCCGCTCGCCATGAGCCCCACCACCAGCGCCAGCACCGCCAGGGCCGGGCGCGCGCGGGCAGCCGCCGGGTGGACCTCCTCCAGTTCCGCGGGCAGGCTGATGACCACCAGGTCCGCCCGGTTCGACATCAGCTTGCGCACGGCTCGCCAGGGACCGGCGACCAGCAGCGTGTCTCCCACCTGCAGCGCGGTGTCGGCGAGATTGCCGGCAACCGCCGTCTGCCCGTGCTTCAGGCCGATCACCGCGAGGTCGTATACCGAACGAAAGCGCGCCTGCAGCAGGGGGCGGCCCGCCAGCGAGGAATAGGCGGGCAGCATCACCTCGGCCATGCCGATGTCCTGGGTGAGGTCCGAGAAATGACTGGTTGCCAGTGGCAGCCGCTCGAGCCGGAAGCGCTCGGCCAGCGCCGATGGGTCGGGCACGGCATCGGCCAGGTGGACGAAAAGGACGTCGCCGCCCTCCAGTCGCGTGTTCGGGGAAGGCACGAGCACGCGCCAGCCGGAGCGTTCGCGGCGCTCGATCGTCAGCAGGCTCGCGCCTTCCCGTGCGGGCAGCCTGAGTTCCGCCAGCGTGCGGCCGACAAGCGGTGAGTCGGGCCTGACCCGCAGACGGTGTTCCCGCGCTGCGATGCCGTACTCGTCGATCCAGGTGGCGATACGGGCCCGCCCGCCCGCCGCACCGGCGCTTGCATCGGTCGGATCCGTCGGACGAGCCAGCCAGCGTCGCGCCAGCAGCATGTAGCCGATCGCCACGACGAGTATCGGCAGGCCGAGCGGCGTGAAGCTGAAGAAGCCGAATCCGGGAAGACCGTCGCGCAGCAGTTGGCTCTGCACCACCAGGTTCGGCGCGGTCGCGACCAGTGTCATCATGCCGCTGACCAGCGCAGCCACGCTCAGCGGCATCATCAGCCGGCCGGGTGCGATGCCGGTGTTGCCGGCGATCCGCAGGACCACCGGGATGAAGATCGCCACCACGCCGGTCGAGCTCATCACCGAGCCGAAGGTCGCAACCACCAGCATCAGCAGAGCGATCAGGCGGCCTTCGTCGGAACCGGCCCGCGCAACCAGCCAATCGCCCAGCCGCTGGGCGACGCCGGTCCGAACCAGCGACTCGCCGAGCACGAACATCAGCGCAATCAGCACGATGTTGCGATCGGCGAAGCCCGCCAGCGCCTCGTCGATCTCGATGATGCCGGTGAGCGGCAGCGCCAGGATCATCAGCAGGCCGACCACGTCGCTGCCCGGCCGGTTGGCGGCGAACATGACTATGGCGACAGCAAGCAGGGCGAGGACGATGATCAGGTCGGCGTTCACGCCGCCTAAGATACGATAAAACGGCGCGTATCCAACCACCTCGGTGCCGCTGTAGTCGTGCAGTTGCGGCAGAGCATCGCCGCTCCCGACCAGGTCCAAGCAGAGCGGCGTCAAGCGGCCGAAGGCCCGCGGCGCCTGCGCCACCGTGGCGCGCCGGCGGCGACTGCTTGATGACGGGCATGCTTGCCAGGCGGAGGCAAGATAGAACCGTGCCGCGACTAACGCACTTCGGTCACACGGAGACGCCGGACATCTTGCAGCGGCGGAGTGCCAAACAGACGGGCGTACTCGCGGCTGAACTGCGACGCGCTTTCATAACCGACGAGCGCTCCAGCGCTCCCCGCATCGATGCTCTGGTTGAGCATCAATTGCCGCGCCTCCTGGAGGCGCAACTGCTTCTGGTATTGCAACGGGCTCGTCCCCGTAATGGCGCGAAAGTGCTGGCGGAATGTGGACGGGCTCATGTGAACCCGCGTCGCAAGATCGTCTATCAGCAACGGTTTCGAAAAGTGCTGCTTGAGCCAGGCCACTGCCTTGGCGATCTGCTGGCTCGGCGAGCCGGTTGCGGCAAGCCTTTGCAGTTGCGGGCCATGCGGGCCTGCCAGCAAACGGAGGACGATCTCCTGTTGGATCAAAGGCGCCAGGTTCGGCGCTAGCGCTGGCTGGTCAAGCAGCTCTACAAGGCGGATCAGGTCCGCAATGAGACGCTCGTCAAGCGCCTCGATCGTCATGGGATGACACACCGGTTGTCTTGGAAGCGGCGGCAGTTGCATCTCGGATGCCTTTTGCGTGATGAGCCGGCTGTCCAGTGTCAGCATCAGCCCGAGAAGCGGCTTGTCGACGCTGGCCTCGGTGACGTGCGAGATGACCGGTAGATCGATGGTGGTGAGCATCGACTGCCCCGGACCGTAGTTGATCACCTTCTCGCCAAGCAGCACCTGCTTGTGGCCCTGTGCTACGACGCCCAATCCGAGACTGAAGATGCAGTGCAGAGGCTCGGTCCGCCCCTTGCGGCGATGGAGCGAGAGCCCAGGGACGGTTGTCGGGTAGTCACCGTCGGATTGGGCAAACCTCGCAATGGCGCTGGCCAGACCGGCCGTCGGCAGGAGTGCGGGGTCCTGCGAAGGTGGATGGGGGCGCATTTTCAGCAGGGTCCTGTGTGTCATGTCTGAGCTGCCACTGTAACGCCCAGCGAACCTGCATTGCCACTATCGACGCCGGTCCGGCAGTTTAGGCAATAACTACGCCAGTTCTGACAAACGTTCGCGGCGACTGCCAGCAACAATGTCTTCCTCAGCCGCGGACCGAAAGACAACCGGCCTTCTGGTCGTTACGCCGCAGGCGCTCTGAATCGTCCGCGAAGCTCGACACGTCCTTGCCGACCACTCGCGTCCATTCCGGTCTGACTGCCCTTTAGGAGCCATAGCCATGAACGAAAAGCCCGTCAGTTTCTCCCTCACCCCGATGAGCCGCCGCAAAGTCATCTTCGGCGGATCTGCGTTGACGTCTGCACTTCTCATGCCGAAATTTGCCATGAGCAACCTCAGCACGCCGGCGACAGCGCAACCTGGCGGCGTCACGATGAAGAGTGTCCAGTTCAAGAACGGTGCCGTTGACATGGCCGGGAATCTCTTCCTTCCCGACGGTTTCAACGAGAGCACGCGATACCCTGCCATTGTCAGCATTCATCCGGGTGGTGGTGTCAAAGAGCAAACGGCCGGGCTCTATGCACAACGACTGGCAGAGCAGGGCTTCGTTACCCTCGCATTCGACGCATCTCATCAAGGCGCCAGCGGTGGCATGCCCCGCTTCCTTGACGATCCGATGAGGCGCGTTGGAGACATCTACAGCGCCGTGGACTACCTGACCTCGCTTCGCTACGTGGATGCGGGCCGCATCGGCGCTCTAGGCATCTGCGCCGGTAGCGGCGCTGCCATCAAGGCGTCCTCCATGGAGCGGCGCATCAAGGCCGTGGGCACGGTAAGCGCGGTGGATGTCGGCGCCGCGACCCGGAAGGGGTGGGAGGGCAAAGCCACTGACGCCGATCAGTTTGCGATGCTTGACGCTGTCGCCAAGCAGCGTACGGCCGAGGCGGCCGGAGCCGCGCCTGTCTATGTTCCGTATGTGCCGAATGTCGGGGACAAGACGGCGCCGCTGGATCTTCAGGAAGCGGCCGACTACTACCTGACGCCGCGCGGTCAGCACCCGAACGCGCCGAACAAGATGCTGCTGACCAGCCTCAGCAACATGGTGTCGTTCACCGGGTTCGATCGCGTCGACACCTTGCTGACCCAGTCGCTGATGATCGTTGCCGGCAGTGGGGCAGGTTCGCTCTGGCATAGCCAGGAGCTTCACGCCAGGGCTGCAGGACCAAAGGAACTGTACATCGTCAACGGCGCCACCCACATGGATCTTTACGACGGCGAGGGCGTCGGTCTGGCCATGAACAAGCTAGCGCCCTTCTTCAAGAGCACGCTGAGCGCATGAGAGTCCAGGGTTGACGTGGGGTGGGGAGACAGCGACGCAGGTCGTTGCGTCCTCAGCCCGACCATGAAGGAGTTAAGTATGCAGGTGATCGACTCGGATTCCGGATCCGGCAGCCCCAACAGGCGAGTTTCTGGTCGGCGCGACTTCATCATCGCATCCGCGCTAGTAGGGGCAGGACTTGCCGTTGGCGCACCGACGTGGGGCGCCTCAATCAACCAACTCAGTAAGATGAGAACTCGCAAGCTTGGCAACCTGGAGGTCTCAGAAATCGGATTGGGCTGCATGAGCATCAGCGCCAACTATGGACCCCCGGCTGACGTCGGCGAAGGTATCAGGCTCATCCGCGCCGCCTTCGAGAAGGGCGTCACCTTCTTCGATACCGCCGAGGTCTACGGCCCGTTCACCAGCGAGACGCTCGTCGGCGAGGCGCTGCAGCCCTTCCGTGACAAGGTCGTTGTAGCGACCAAATTCGGCTTCAACATCGAAGCTGGCGGACTTAACAGCCGTTCCGAGCACATTCGTAAAGCCGTTGCGGGCTCGCTAAAGCGCCTGCAGACCGACCGTATCGATCTCTTGTACCAGCACAGGGTGGATCCTACGGTGCCCGTCGAAGAGGTGGCTGGTGCCGTGAAGGATCTGATCAAGGCAGGCAAGGTGTTGCACTTCGGTCTCTCCGAGGCGAGCGCCAAGACGATCCGGCGAGCACATGCTGTTCAACCGGTGGCGGCTGTCCAGACGGAGTATTCGCTCATGGAAAAAGATCCTGAGAGGAATGGTGTGCTGCAGACCTGTGAAGAACTTGGGATCGGCTTCGTTCCCTGGGGGCCCGTTGGCATGGGTTACCTGACTGGGAAGATTGATTCCCGCACGAGGCTTGACCCGATAACCGACCTCCGATCGGGCTTCGACCGATTCTCTCCGGAGAACCTGGCGGCAAACAAGGCGCTCGTCGATGCGCTTCAGCACTTTGCGGAGAAGAAGAACGCGGCGCCCGCCCAGGTGGCACTTGCATGGCTTCTAGCTCAGAAGCCATGGATCGTTCCCATTCCAGGGACACGTAGGATGGATCACCTGAACGAGAACCTGGGTGCAGTCAATGTTCAGTTGACGCCCGCTGATCTGCGCGAGCTAGATATTGAGTTCTCGAAGATCAAGGTGCAAGGCGGCCGGATGAACGAGGAGCAGATGAAGGTTGTCGACCAGACCCCCTGACGATGGGTCGCAATGACACCGGTGGCGAAGGAATCCGAGCAAGCGGCAGTTGCGACGCAGGGTCGTTGTCAGCCTCCAAGAGGCTGTCTTCGTGGCGCGGGTATCAGACCCGCTGAGTTCATTGCCGGCGCCTAGTAGGGCTCCTTTCTGGCATCTCTCTCGCGCGTCCTGCGTGCTGGCTTACATCAAACCCAATTCTCAAAAATGGGCCCCATGGACTGCCGGACCCATATCACTGGTGTTCTTCAGGGCGGTGCTGTACGCCGCTGCTGCCCTCCTCAAGGCGCCGCCTCCGTCAACGAGTTGGCACGCATGCGCCCTCGCTAACTAGCAGGGCATTCCATGCGCGCTATGCTCTCATCATGTGGGAGCCTGTGAACTCAACGATCGCCTATTGGATGTCTTGGTCGCGGGCGAGCGAGATCTGGTGGACGCGAACCGCGGGGCAAAATGCCATCACGGCCGCGCGGCAAAGGCGATTCAATGCGCTGGTCCGGCTTGCGCGCAGTCACTCACCCATCTATCGGCAGGCTTACCGCAAACTGCCGGAGCGCGAGCTCGATCCAAGTCTGTTACCAGTCATGACCAAGCGGACGTTGATGGCAGATTTCGACCGTTGGGTCACTGACCCTGAGGTCAGACTGGATGGGGTCACGGCCTTCCTCGCCGATCGCGGGCACATCGGCCAACGCTATCTCGACCGCTACGTGATCTGGAAGAGCTCAGGCAGCACCGGCGAGCCCGGGATATACGTGCAGGACGGGGACTCGCTGGCAATCTTCGATGCGCTCATGGCCGTGCATCTCGATCCACTTAGCTTAGCATCACGGCATTCCTGGGACCTTCTGGCGGCCGGCGGGCGGGCAGCGCTGGTGGCCGTGACCGGCGATCATTTTGCCAGCATCGCCTCTTGGCAGCGCTTTAATCAGAGCAGCCCATGGATCGCTGCATGCAGCTTCTCCATCATGGACCCACTGCCGCGCCTGGTAGCCGAACTGAACGGCTACCGACCGGTCTTTCTCGCGAGTTACCCGACGATGCTGTCGCTGCTGGCCGAAGAGAAGGAAGCCGGACGTCTCAAGATTGACCCGGTGCGGCTATGGTCCGGGGGCGAGTGCCTTACGCCAGAGGCAGGCGCGGCCATCGAACGAGCGTTCGGCTGCCCTCTGATCAATGAGTACGGCGCCTCCGAATGCATGAGCATCGGGTTCGCTTGCCGGGAAGGCTGGCTTCACGTCAACGCCGACTGGGTCCTGCTCGAGCCGGTGGATCGCGACTATTGTCCCACGCCACCGGGAGAAGCATCACACACCGTATTGCTCAGCAACCTATCCAATCGCGTGCAACCAATCATTCGGTACGACCTTGGCGACAGCATCGTGGCCAAGCCCGAACCCTGCCCCTGCGGCAGCCCGCTGCCCGCAATTCGGGTGGAAGGGAGGCGCGATGACATTGTGTCGATGCGGGCGCCGAATGGCAAACTCGTGCGCCTGCTGCCGTTGGCGCTCACGACGATAGTGGAGGAAGCCGCGCACGTACATCGCTTCCAGGTCGTCCAAACCGCTCCCGACAGCCTGGTGTTACGTCTGGACCCGGCCGTCGACCAGCGGCAGGTCGTCTGGCGGGCTGCGTCCCGGGCCCTGCGCGGTTATCTAGCGCAGCAATCGCTTTCCAATGTTCGTGTGGGGCTTGATCGCCACCGCCCTATTGTCGATCGCCGTAGCGGAAAGCTGAGGGAAGTCATCGTAGAGATGGGAAGCTCTTCGACCCAGGTGTAGCGAGCCGTACTTAGCCGTTGACTTCATCTGGCCGGAGCAATTGTGGCCGGCGGCATGACTGAAAATTACCGCTTTCCAACGGAACTGCGAGCGACCAGGATGTAGCATGTTTCGTAATGCCCAAGAGTAGCGACCCACTCGCTACTCGATGGCCTGGTGCTCGGTTCCACCGAGGCTGCAGAGTCGAACGACTGGGGGCGCGACGGGTTGCTGCTGGCGGTAGTGCCGATCGTTGCGTGGGCTGCTCATGGCCTCATGGCGGTGCCGAAGCCACTACTTGGAACTGGAACCCATCTTCCCCTCGAGCACCATCACGAGGTGCTTTTTGGCCTCCGTCAGTTGTGCCTTGTCGGCGTCGTGGACTTTTCGGAAGAACGCGGCACACTCTGGAGAATTCGCCTCTTCGGCGTCCTTGATGTACTGGTCGTAAGCCATGAGGGCTTGAGCCTTATTCTGGATGAGCGTGATCCAGTCATAGGCGAGGTCGCTCAGGGGATGGGCATCAGTGGATTGCTCTTTCATTGCGTCACCTCTTGAGTGAAGTTGGGTCAAACCACTCGCGGCAAGCGATATGCCTACCGGTCCAAGGCGGGGCCTGGAGTTGTCCTGTCTCCGGGTGTCGGGCGACATGCAAAACTGACCCCCTGACGACACGCGAACCTGACGCCCCTGGCGCCGTTCCTGAGGCCTTGGCGTGGGCAAGGCCTCGAGCAAGGTCACACGGACGAGCTGATCCATTCAGAGCGTCTTGTCAACCATAGCCCGTTAGCCTGCCCGCGAAAGCCTAGACGGCCAGCGGTTGCGCAAGCTTGGCAACAAGTGCGTCCTACCCACTTGTCCGAGCAGCCCTTCGCGCTGCATCGTCGGTCCCTATGTGCGTAGAAGTCGCTGGATCGGTTTCCCAGGCGTCGAATTGGGGAACAACATCCCCGACAGCTCTTCTGGGTCGAGGTTGAAGCTTTCGGCACACGTCGCCACGATGAGCGCGTCGAGTGCCAGTGTCGGCCTCAAGTCGCGCCCATCGAGTAAATCCGCGATTGCCAGCCCCGGCCAGTCAGCCACGATGCGCCCCCCTTGCACTGCCCCGCCGGCCATCATTGCAACGGCCCCGGTGCCGTGATCGGTCCCACCGGTTCCGTTTGCTGCGACCGTACGGCCGAACTCAGTGGCGACCAGAACTACAGTTTGCTCCCAGACAGTGCCAAGCCCGTCTCGAAGTCCGGCGAGCATGCCGTCCAGAGCCTTCAATTGAGCGGCCAGGCGCGCGTCCTGTCCGCTGTGCGTGTCCCATCCACTTGTCTCGATCATCGCGATCCGCGGACCATCCGCCCGCGAGAGGAAGCTCGCCGCCATGCGACCGAGAGCTGCAGGATCTTGCCGGTTCCCGTCCATGCCACTCATTCCGCCCGCCATGCCGCGCGCCTCAAGCGCAGAGGACCAGAGAGAATGAAGCTTTGCATCGCCGGCGTACAATCGCCCGACTCGGATCAGGAGGTCCTGGTTCGCCTCTGGAAGCGCTGAGGGTGCATAAGAACTCACTTCGACGGCCCCGCGCAGCGCCATCGGAACCGAGGGAGAGAACGCAATAGCTTCCTTACCTGTGCGAGGCATAGCGGCCAGGAGTCGATTTATCCAGCCATCCTTTAGCTGGTACGGTGCGCTGCCTCCGGTCTCAAGTACGTTCTGGCCATCGAAGTGCGACCGCTCTCGATAAGACGAAGCGACCGCGTGAAAGAAGGTTGCCTGTCCGGCCGCATACATGTCACGCATGTTCACCAGCGACGGATGAAGTGCGAAGGTCCCATCGAGCTTCAACGCGTTCTCATGGATGGCGAGGCCACCGCGCATGCGCGCGTACGCGGGATCTGCGTAAGGAATGACTGTATTCAAGCCATCCGCTGCGCCTCGCTGAATGATGAAGATAAAGCGCCGTTCGGTAGGCGCTTGCGCGAACCCCAGGCGAGGCACGGCAAGTAGCGCCGTCAAGCCAAGAAAGCCGCGTCGATTGAGACCCATCCCTATCTCCTTAGGAAGTCCGGGGAAACCAGGAGTAGTGCCAGAGCCGTCGTGCCGCTCTCCGCTCGCGAAATAGCGCTGGCAGTTGTTGGACTCAATGCCTCAGGCAGCACTTTCGGGGCAAGTAGCCGCGCATCAGCAACGTTGCCGACCTCCTCGGCAATCCGCTGGGCGGCTTCCACGCGACGAAGAAGTGCGTCAGGCGCTGCCCAAGTCCCCTCTATGTCGTCGTACCCGGCCGGAGAGCCTGGCCGCCATACAGGCTGGCCAAGTTGGTTCATCAGACTAATGGCCTTTCCGGCCGGGAGTGCACGGAGCCCAACGGCGCGCAAGCTGGAAACCGCCCACTCCCATGGCGTCTTGAACTTCGCGTAGCCGGCTTGCCACACCTCTTCGGACGCGATGAGGACGCGATAAACTGCCGCAAGGTCTCCTCCGGTCAGAGCGAAGGTATTTGCAAGGCGCTGGACGACTGAGGCCGGGGGGTTGTCGGAGACGAAGTGGCGTGCGAGCTTGGTCGCAATGTGCCGAGCCGTCTCAGGAGAAGTGGCTACGTCATGAATGATGGAGCGCGCCTGTTCCTCACCGCCGTTTGCATAGGTACGTCCGAGCACCGTGCGTGGACCGGGCTCGTGCAGCGCTGGAACAAATCTGAACGTTTCCAACTCGCCTTCTCGGCTTCCGTCGCTGGGAAGCGTCCATCCCGTTAGGGCCCGTGCAAATTCGGTGACATCCTCTTGGGTGTATCCGCTGCGCACCCCCAGCGTATGCAATTCAAGGATCTCCCTAGCCAGGTTCTCATTGAGTCCTGCAGCCTGTTGATCGCGGCTTCGTGAACGCCGCGCGACGAGGCTCGCCGGGCCTGTAGATTGCGCTTGGTCCAGGTATAGCAACATGGCGGGATGCTGAACGACCGCCAGGAGTAGGTCCTCGAACTTGCCGAGAATGTTCGGGCGGATGGCATCCGCTTCGAAACCACCAGCCAGTCCGATGACGAGCAGCTTATCTACCGAAACCGCAAAGTGGTTTGCCCAGAAGTGGACTAGTCTCTCCAAGAATGGCGTGGAGGTTTGAAGCGCGCTGTTGGTTCGCGCACCGACCGCAGCCACATAGTCTGCGCGTCCTGTTCGCAGATAGGTCTCACGGATGCCGCTGCGCCGGCCCTCCGGCGCTTGTCTCACTTCGCGCTGCTGGGTCAGCCACACGTCAACCAGCGCTGATGTACGTCGCACCGGTTCCCAGGCCGCTGGGACGGCTTCGTATTCGTCGAACTGCGTGAGCAGCCAGCGTTGCGGGTCAGCGGGAGCAGACTCGCTGGGGCGAGCGCCGAGGCCGAAACGGTTTAACGCGATAGCTGGAGCACTCATACGATCACCCTAATGGCTTGGTGCTTTACTGCGAGTGGTCAACAGTATCTACAAATCGGGGTCTTGAAATATGAGGACAAGGGGAAAGTACGGAACTGAGCGATTCGTTGGCTCAATCTCGAGGGAGTGCAGTTGCGCGCGCTAGCTCTGATGGAAGGGCAGTGTGCTCAGGTATGACGCTGGGCTGCAACTCCGCAAATGTTGTAGCTGCCAAACCGGTCTTGCCGATCAAGACCGAGGGTGCTTCGTTGATCAAGCCCAGCGGCTCGAAATCTTCTGGCACCTGATAGGTGAGCTTGCGGTACAGCGTCGGGGCGGTTGCCATGCCGATGTGGTGCACCAGCAAGGTGTAGCCATCGGGTTTTGCGCGTGCCACTTTAGCTGAGCCGATTGTGCCCCCGGCACCGGCGGAGTTGTCGATGATCACGGTCTGCCCCAGCGGCTTGTGCAGCGCGTCGGCCAAGTCCCTGGCGATCTTGTCGCTGGGGCCACCGACCGCGAAGGGTACGACCAGGGTGAGCGGCTTTTCGGGGAAATCCGCACATGCCAGTGAGGAAGACCCAAGCAGGGTGAAAATGTCGCGGTGCGCCAAAGGTAGTTCAAGCATTCTCCTCGGTGTGTTCGGGTCAAACTGACAGCACTTGCATCTCGCGGTATAGGTCGGCCTTTCCCTCGAAACCGATGCCGGGCAGGTCGGGCAAGGTGACATAGCTGGCCTCGACCTGCACGCCATCGGGGAAGCCGCCAAAGGGTTGGAACAGGTCGGGATACGACTCGTTGCCGCCCAGGCCCAGGCCTGCCGCGATGTTCAACGACATCTGGTGGCCGCCATGGGGAATGCAGCGGCTGGCCGACCAGCCGTGCTCCTTCAACATGTCGAGCGTACGCAAGTATTCGACCAGGCCGTAGCTCAGCGCGCAGTCGAATTGCAGCCAGTCCCGGTCCGGGCGCATGCCCCCGTAACGGATCAGGTTGCGCGCGTCCTGCATCGAGAAGAGGTCTTCGCCCGTCGCCATCGGGTTCTTGTAGTAGTTGCGAAGCGTTGCCTGCAACTCGAAGTCAAGGGGGTCGCCTGGCTCCTCGTACCAGAACAGGTCGTACTGCGAGAGTGCCTTGGCATAGGCGATCGCAGTGTCGAGGTCGAAGCGACCGTTGGCGTCCACGCAGAGCTTCTGCCCGTCCTGCAGCACTTCCATGATGGAGTCGATACGACGGAGGTCTTCGTCGAGCGAGGCGCCACCAATTTTCTTCTTGACGACCGTGTAGCCGCGGTCGATATAGCTGCGCATCTCGTCCTTCAGCTTGCCGTGGTCCTGCCCGGGGTAGTAGTAACCGCCTGCCGCGTATACGAAGATCTTGCGGTTGGGCTTGCCGTCCCCGTACCGCTCTGCGAGCAACTGGAACAGCGGCTTGCCCTCGATCTTGGCGACTGCGTCCCAGACCGCCATGTCGATCGTTCCGATAGCCACCGACCGCTCTCCATGACCGCCAGGCTTCTCGTTGGTGAACATCGTGTTCCAGATCTTGTGGGGATCCAGGTTGTCGCCGGTGTCGTTGACGAGGGAGGCGGGGTTTGCTTCAATGACTCGAGGGATGAAGCGCTCACGCATCAGCTTGCCTTGACCATACCGGCCATTCGAATTGAACCCGTAGCCGACCACCGGCTTGCCGGCACGAATCACGTCTGTGACCACCGCGACGAGGCTCAATGTCATCTTGCTAAAGTCGATGTAGGCGTTTCGGATGGGCGAACTGATAGGGATGGTCTTTTCGCGTATTTCGACGATCTTCATGGTGGGATCCTCAGTCTTCGGGGTCAGAGGCTAGATAGTCGGCTTCGCCGCCTTTTCTGGCCAATGCTCCTTTTCGCTTGCTTGATGCACGGGACGAACCGCCTATGAATCTGGTCTGGCTCGAAGATTTCATTGCGCTTGCCGCCACCGGCAACTTCTCGCGCGCGGCGGAGGAGCGCCATAGTTCGCAGCCGGCGTTCAGCCGACGCATTCGCGCACTGGAGGAGTGGCTCGGCTCCGAGCTGTTCGACCGCAGCTCGCAACCCGCTCAGCTGACCGAGGTCGGTGAGTGGTTCCTGGACGTGGCGCAGGAACTGATTGCTCGGGTGGCTCGCGTCCCGGGAGACGCCAGGATGGTTGCCCAGGCAAATTCGCACACCTTGCGCATCGCCTCCACGCACGTGCTCTCGTTCACATTCTTGCCGCGATGGCTGCGAGAGCTTGAAACAACCATGGATCTGGGGCCAGTAGAACTGATTTCCGATGTGCTTCAGCGCTGCGAGGCGCTGATGCTACAGAGCAAAGTGCAGTTCGTTCTGAGTCACTCGCATCCGGACGCACGCGGGGCGCTGGATCGTATGCCTTTCAGTTCGGCAACCGTTGGCGAAGACGTTCTGATCGCAGTGTCTGCTCCCGGCAGAGACGGCAAGCCACGTCATCAACTTTCACGAAAAGCTCAGTCCCCCGTTGCCGTTCTCAAGTACGCCGGTGAATCAGGGCTTGGACGCATCATGCAAGCCGTGGTTGGCCAAAGGCTGGCGCTCCTTCCGGTGAAGATCGTCTTCACGGCGCACCTTGCCTCCGTGTTGCGAACCATGGTGCTCGATGCAAGGGGTGTCGCCTGGCTGCCCCGAACGTTGGTGGACGAGGACATCACCAATGGCCGGGTTGTCGCTGCAGCGGCGCAGGACTGGGACATTCCCGATATTCCGTTGGAAATCAGACTGTATCGGGATGCTCCACTGCTGGGCAAGGCCGCGGAGGAGTTCTGGGGGAAGGTGAGCAAGCCGTAGTCATTCGCGCGTGCGCCGTGATGCCCTTGTGCGGGCGATCTAGCGATGGCCGATCAAAGACGCTCCTCGCTCTTCTACTACGGCTACCAGTATCGCGTCTACTATGAAAGGGTCTACAAGAGCACAAGAGCGACCTCACCCTAGTTCAGAACTGTCCGGATTCCGGGTGAACGTCAAAACGCTTGAGAATCAAGCGCTAGCCTGTCCGTGCAAGCGGGGCAACTTCAACTCCAGCCTGCCCGCGTCAGGGGATGCGGTCCCAGTCCAACAAGCTGACGGCTCCGTAAAGAACGGCTGCTTTCCTGCGGGTATCCTTGATCAGGGAGCGACAGTGCTTTGGTGCCAGCGTACGCCTAACCCCCGTATGGAAGCTTCCGATGGATCAGCCGCACCTCCGGGTACTCGTGGTAGGCGACAATGTCGACACTGCGGATACCCGCGCGAAAGCTCCCCCAGATTATTTACGTCTTCCGGACCTCCAGGTAAACCTCGACGCTGAAATAGCAGGAGACGATCATGCGTATCGCAATTGTCCAGAAAGCGCCTGTCTTCCTGGATCGCGAGAAAACGATCTCGCTCGCGGTAGCGAATGTGCACGAGGCGGCCGCCGAAGGTGCTCGCCTAATCGTGTTTCCGGAAGCCTTCATTGCCGGCTACCCGGCATGGATTTGGCGACTGCGCCCCGGTTCCGACATGGGTCTTTCCGAGCAGCTTCATCTGGCGCTGCTGGAGAGTGCGGTGACACTTGCCAGCGATCAACTGACTCCGCTCTTCCAGGTTGCCCGCGAGAACCAGGTCACTGTGGTCTGCGGGCTGCACGAACTTGATGGTGCTACTAGCCGCGGCACGCTCTACAACAGCGTTGTAACCATTGGGCCTGATGGGGAACTGCTGAACCTTCATCGCAAGTTGATGCCGACGAACCCAGAGCGCATGGTCTGGGGCTGGGGTGATGCCCGCGGCCTAAAGACCGTCGTTTCCCCCCTCGGACGCTTGGGCGCTCTTATCTGCTGGGAGAGCTACATGCCCCTAGTTCGGTACGCATTGTATGCCCAGGGCATCGACATCTATGTTGCGCCGACCTACGATGCCGGCGACCGCTGGATCGCAACTATGCAGCATATCGCGCGCGAGGGTGGCTGCTACGTGTTGGGCAGCGGCTTAGCGTTCAAGGGCGCGGACTTGCCCGAGGATTTCCCTGGGCGCGACCGCCTCTACCCATCTCTCGACGAGTGGGTCAACGGCGGGGATTCCGTGGTGGTGGCGCCCAACGGCAAGATCGTTGCGGGTCCACTTCGAGATCAGCAGGGTATCCTCTACACGGAGATTGACCTCTCCCTTGTTGCGAGCGCGCGTCGCACCCTCGATACTGTCGGGCACTATGCCAGACCGGATCTTTTCCAACTCGAGGTCCGTACGGCCAAGACCGAGCCGGTAAAATTCCGGGCGGCGTGATCGGCGTTTTGCGTCGAGGATGGAAACATTGACCGCTGGCTTTCTGCAGCGTTAGGGGCCGATGCCGCTCGGCGCCTTTGAGTGGCGGCTGGCGATGTTCGGCCTGGTTCCGTACTTCTCGAAGGACGGCAAGGATTTCCGCCGGACCTACAACGCCCGCTCGGAGACGGTTGGCGAGAAGCCGACATATCGCGGCCCCTGGAGCCGGCGGCAGCTTGCTCTGGTACCGATGTCCTGTATCTACGAGCCTGAGCTGGTGGGATGGGAGATCCTGGGTATACGGGCCGCAGATCCCTGCGCGTGAGCCCGGTCTGAGAACCCTCTTGTGCTATCAAATCAGCAGCGGATTGACTTGACGCTAGGACATTTGCCTCGTACGTCCAACTAGGCCCGAAGTGAAAAACCGCTGCATACATCACCTTTGCCCGCCACTTCTCGACGCCGCTGGTGATCATGCCGTCGTAGAACGCCTTATGGACCTCAGGCCAGCTCGCGGTCCTTCTTTTGGCACGCAACGTCATGGATGACAGACGCGTTGCGATACCTCCCCTCGAAGGGGCCGCCGATCACTGACCACGCCATCTGAGGGATTGATGCCCCGTCAACTTCTGAATCCACTGGAGCGATCCAGGGGTGTCGCTCCGGATCAATGTAAACGAGCGTTTTGGTCAGCCTCATCTTCCGGCCGTCAGCCAGTCACTCCGCGACTACCGGTCCTTCAAATCTACCGAGGAACTTTGCGGGCGGAGGTACAGAGCCTTCGCACCGCCGCGAGGTGCGCTGCACTTGTCGGAGGTGGCAGAGGAGAGACCAGGCTCACGAGCGCCGGCTGTCTCGGCTGAGTGGAACACGAGGACGCCAGCAGGCACGCGAGGCTGCAACATAGCCACCGCACGTGTTGAGTTCTTGAACAACAGATCGGGACCGCCATCGGGACCAGTTAGGGTTGTATGCCCTTCTTGTTAGTGGTCGCTAGCGCTAGTTGCCCTGTATATAGAGTGGTGGCCAAGGGCGGAATTGAACCACCGACACAAGGATTTTCAGTCCTCTGCTCTACCAACTGAGCTACTTGGCCATCCGAGCCAGGTGACTGGCCGCCCGAGAAGCAAGTTCCCTTCTCGTGGCCGCGCAGTATAGCCGAATCGACAATCGGCCGCCAAACCGGCAGCAACGATCCTGGGTCTTCCGTTTCCCCTGTTGCCGCTGGCAATCCATCGGCGCTTCGCCCTCTCATCGCCGTCCTTATACTCGATGCTTATGCGTCTTGCCGGCAGCCTGGCGGGCGCGCCGCCCGGAGGGGAAGAATGTCGCGTTCGGCGACTTGAGGGTAGCCCGATGAACACCCATGACGTAGCGGTGATAGGACGCGGGGCGATAGGGTCGGCTGCGGCGCTGGGCTTTGCCCGGGCGGGTTGGCGGGTGGCGCTGGTGGCGCCGGCTCCGGCTTCGGCGCCGGCTACTGTACAGGGACCGGCGCCGGCAACTGGCCTCGCGTCGTCGCCGCGGCCGGCGGCGGCGTCGTCCGAGGACTGGGACCAGCGCGTCTACGCGCTCTCATCGGCCAGCCGCAGGCTCCTCATGGACCTGGGCGTCTGGCAGTCGATGGACCACGCCAGGATCGCGCCGATCCACGACATGCGGATCTTCAACCTCGCCGGAAGCGGCCGTCGTCCGCCGCCGGAGGTGCACCTCGACGCCTATCACGGCCGTGTCGAGGCGCTTGCCTGGATCGTCGAGAACCGGCAGCTGCAGGGCGCGCTGGATCGGGCGATCGCGGCGACATTGCAGCCTTCAATGCTGCAGCGGATCGATGCCGAGGTGGAGTCGCTGACCCTGCCGCTGACGGTCGAATCCCGCGAGGGCGCCTCCCTTCGCTTCGCCGGCGGCGGTCGGCTCTCGCCGCGGCTGGTCATCGCGGCCGATGGGACGGGCTCGCGGCTGCGGGAGCTGGCGGGCATCGACCATGTGGTGCGCGACTATGAGCAGACGGCAGTGGTCGCGAACTTCGAGGCGGGGCTGCCGCACCGCGACTGCGCCTGGCAGTGGTTCGGTGCCTTCGGCGTGGTGGCGCTGCTGCCCCTGCCGAGCGAGGACCTCGGGGATGGCCGCAGCCGCGTCAGCCTCGTCTGGTCTGCCCCCCGGGAAGCTGCTGCAATGGCCCTCGGCGAGGATGGCGCTGCACTGGCCGCGCGCGTCGAGGCGATGACCGAGCGGCGGCTGGGCGACCTGCGGATGATCACGCCGGCCGCGGGCTTTGCGCTGCGCACCGTGCGGTGCCGGCAGGTGATCAAGCCGGCGTTCGTGCTGATCGGCGACGCCGCCCATGCGGTCCATCCGATGGCAGGGCAGGGCATGAACCTCGGCTTCGCCGACGTGCAATGCCTCCTGAAGCACGTGGCGGTCCGCAATTCCGGTTCCGCCTTCACGCCGGCGCCGGTTGGCGCCGGTGCCAGCGGTTCCGGTTTCGCCGCGGACCCCGGCGCGGCGGCTTTCGTCGGTGCCGACTGGTACGACCTGCGCCGCTACGAGCGATCGCGTCGGGAGCAGGTGGCGACCATGCAGCTGGCACTCGACGGGCTGCACCGCGCCTTCGGGAAGCTGCCGGCGCCGCTGGTCGGACTGCGCGACATCGGCTGGTCGGTCGTGGCAAGGTCGGCATGGCTGCGGCGCCGGATGATCGATCATGCAGTAAGCTGACAGCAGCGGCATGCAGGCCAACTGCAGCACAGCCCCCGGATCAACGATTGCAGCGCGCCGCCCGACAGGAGTCGAGGCCGGCAGGAGAAACCGATGAATCGCACGATGAATTTGCGCACCCTTGCGGCCACCGTCCTGGCGGGGCTGCTGCTGTCGACAGTCCCGGTGGCGCAGGTCGCGGCGCAGAACGATCCGACCGTCACGATCCGGCAGGTGGTCGAGAAGTGGCTGCAAGGCCGCTACCAGGTCGACGAGATCACCCAGACGCCGCTCAGGAACATGTACGAGGTGCGCATCGGCACCGACCTGATGTACGTGGACGCGCGCGGGGAGTACGGCTTCATCGAAGGCCAGATGATCGACCTGAAGGCGAACAAGAATCTCACCCAGGCGCGCATCGACGACCTGAACCGGATCGACTTCCGCAAGGACCTGCCGCTCGAGTTCGCGATCAAGCAGGTCAGCGGCAACGGCAAGCGGGTGGTGGCAGTGTTCGAGGATCCCAACTGCACCTACTGCAGGAAGCTGCGCAACGACCTGGTGAAGATGAAGGACCTGACGCTCTACACCTTCGCCTACCCGATCCTTGCCCCGGATTCGGAGGTCAAGGCGCGCAAGGCCTGGTGCGCGAAGGACCGGAGCGCGGCCTGGAACGAGTTGATGGTCCAGGGCAAGGTGCCGGAGAACGAGGGCACCTGCGAAAACCCGGTGAGCAAGATCCAGGCGCTCGGGCGCAAGCTGAACGTCACCGGCACGCCGACCATGTTCTTCACCAACGGCAAGCGCGTACCGGGCGCAATCGGCATCCAGGAGCTGGAGAAGCTGCTGACCGAGAACAGCTAGGCGGCGATGTCGCTTGAACGGATCCGCTTGACTCCCTTGGCTTCCATGTCCTTCCAGGCCTTCTCCAGCGAGCCGGCGAGGTCGATGGCCCGGGTCGCGTCCTCGACGACATAGGCAGCGAAGCCGAGGTCGCGGGCATCCATCGCGGTCCAGGCGACGCAGAAGTCGGTCGCAAGCCCGGTCACGTAGACCGTGTCGATCCCGCGGCTCTTCAGGTAGCCGTCGAGGCCGGTCCGGGTCTTCTTGTCCGCTTCGATGAAGGCGGAATAGCTGTCGGTGTCCTTGTGATAACCCTTGCGGATCATCAGCTGCGCGGTCGGCAGCTTGAGCCCGGGACCAAGTTCGGCATCGCTGGTGCCCTGGACGCAATGGTCCGGCCACAGCACCTGGGTGCCGTAGCCGAGCTCGGTCGTCTCGAACGGTTTCTTTCCTGCGTGCGTGCTGGCGAACGAGGCGTGACCGGGCGTATGCCAGTCCTGGGTGACGACGATGTTGTCGAAGACGGCGGCCAGCCGGTTGATGACCGGAATGACCTCATTACCCTCCTTCACCGGCAGCGTCCCGCCGGGCAGGAAGCAGTTCTGGACGTCCACGACCAGCAGCGCGGCCTTGCGGTCGGGCTTGACCGGTGCGGCGGACGCGGACAGCGGAAAACCGGCGAGGCACAGCATTCCGGCACCGGCGGCGGACTTGAGCAACTGGCGGCGCTGAGCTGACATTGCGGACTCCTGCAGGGTTGAGGGTGCAATGCGAGCGTACACGGCGGCGATCCGCAATGGAATAGCGCCGCCCTCGCCGCCGCCTTCGCCGGCCCCTACCGCGGCTGCAGTACCCACATCCGGGCCGGCGCCTTCATCAGGCCGGCTGCATGGCCGGCCTCCGGACCGAAGCCCCAGAAAACGTCCGCGCGCTTGACGCCGCGGATGGCGCCGCCGGTGTCCTGCGCGACCATCAGGCGCTGCATCGGCTGCCCGGTGACCGGATGCGTCGTCTGCAGGTAGACGAGCGAGCCGAGCGGGATCTGCTGCCGGTCGACCGCAATCGAGCGCAGCGGCGTGAGGGGCACGCCGAGCGCCCCAGGTGGCCCGAGATCGGGATTGGCAAGCGGCGGCAGTGGCCGGAAGAACACCAGGCTCGGGTTGGTGCGCATGACGTCTCCCGCCGACGCCGGGTTCTCTGCCAGCCATCTGCGGATCGCCGGTGCCGTCACCTCCTCGCGCTGAAGCGCGCCGCGATCGACCAGCGTCTTGCCGATGGCGCGGTATGGATGGCCATTCTGGTCGGCGTAGCCGACGCGCATGATGCTGCCATCGCGCAGTCGGACCCGTCCCGATCCCTGGATTTCCAGGAAGAAGGCATCGACCGGATTGTCCGCCCACGCGATGACCGGACCCTGCTCGAACGTCTTCTGGCCACCGATCTCGGCGCGGCTGTAGTAGGGCACCACGCGCTGTCCGACCAGTCGTCCGCGCAGCCGCATTCCCTTGAGCCGGGGTTCGACCTCGGCCAGGTCGATCGTCAGCAGGTCGGGCGGTGGGCCGCGCAGGGGCACCTGGTCGGCCCGCTCCTTCGTCAGGCTGCCGGTGAGCAGCGGCTCGTAATAGCCGGTGATGAGGCCATCGGGTGTGTCGGCATCGACCAGTTCCTTCGCCACGAAGCGTTGGCCGAGCCAGCCGCGCAACGCTTCCGGCGAAGTGACTCCCGCCTGCGGAAGACTGGTGCAGAGGCTCGCCCAGTCGGCGGGCGGACGAGGCATTGCGCACTGTTGCGCCAGCGCGGTGCGCAAGTCATCGAGCGGGTCGGCCGCGAATCCAGGCAGGCTGCCGACGGGTTGCGGCGCAGGCGGCGCGGCCGGACCCTTGGTCGGCGCGGGAGGCGGCGGCACCGTGTGCGAGCAGGCAGCGAGGAGCACGGCGAGTATCGGCGCGAGCCGCAGCGCGGCGAACGGGGCACGGGGGAGGGAGGATGGGGTTGCGCGGCATAATGTGGGCACAGGCAGTGCGGACACAGGCAGCCGGGCACTCGGGAATAAGCGCATGTGGGTCATTTATCTCAATGCAGCGATCGCGGTCGCGATCGTCGCGGCGTTCGTCGTGTGGACGATGCGCGGGCGCAAGTGAGCCGCGGTCAGTGCAGGACCCGCGGCATCAGCAGGTCGAAGGCGGGCACTTCCGCATCGAATCGCTCGCCGTCCTCGGCCACGAAGAAGTAGCTGCCGTGCATCCGGCCCACCGGGGTGGGTAGCTGGCTGCCGCTGGTGTACTGGAAGCTTTCCCCGGGCTTGAGCAGCGGCTGTTGCCCGACCACGCCGAGGCCACGGACTTCCTTCAGCGTGCCGGCATCGTCCTCGATGTACCAGTGCCGGCTGATGAGCTGCGTCGGTATGTTGCCCCGATTGGTGATGGTCACCGTGTAGGCGAACGAATAGACGTTGTCGCCAGGGCTCGACTCGTCCGTCAGGTACTGGGTCTCCACGCTGATGTCGATCGCGTACTTGGTTTCCTGGGTCACGCTCGCCTGCTCCGTCCGCTCGAATGCATGGATTGCTGAATACAATCCGATTCTAGTCAATCCACAGGAGCCGACGATGGGCTTTCGAATTGCGCCGAGTCTGCTGTCCTCGGATTTCTCGAGACTGCGTGATGAAGTACAAGCGATCGAGGCTGCCGGCGCGGATCTTGTCCATCTCGATGTGATGGACAATCACTACGTACCCAATCTCACCATCGGCCCGATGATCTGCAAGGCGATCCGGCCGCACGTGCGGATTCCGATCGACGTGCACCTGATGGTGCGGCCGGTGGATGCGCTTGCCGCTGCTTTCGCCGATGCCGGTGCGGACATCATCAGCTTCCATCCCGAGGCGACCGATCATGTGGACCGTACGCTTCAGGTCATCCATGACAAGGGTTGCAAGGCGGGCCTGGTCCTCAATCCGGCCACGCCGCTCGCCTGGCTCGACCACACGCTGCAGGACCTCGACGTGGTGCTGCTGATGTCGGTGAACCCGGGCTTCGGCGGCCAGGCCTTCATCCCGTCGGCCCTGCCCAAGATCCGCAGCGTGCGCGCGCTGATCGACTCGCGCCGCGCCGCCGGTGGCCGCGACACCTGGCTCGAGGTCGACGGCGGCGTCAAGGCGGACAATATCGCCGAGATCGCCGCTGCAGGCGCCGACACCTTCGTCTCCGGTTCCGCCGTGTTCGGCGCGCCCGATGCAGATGGCGGCTATCGCGGCATCATGCAGTCACTGCGGGCGGCAGTTGATGCAGTTGCCGCCGGCGGAACGCCCGGGCGGACGCGATAAGTGGGCGGGTGCGACCCGATGATGGTCGACGCGGTCTGCATCGACCTCGACGGTACGTTGCTCGACACCATCCCGGACCTGGCCGCCGCCGCCAACGCGATGCTCGGCGATCTCGACATCGCACCGCTGCCGCAGGACACCATCCGGCGATTCGTCGGCAAGGGCGCGGAGGTGCTGATCCAGCGCACGCTGGCTGCGGCGGGGCCGGCCTGGCTTCCGGGCGAGCCGGACTACGAGGCGGCGCGCACCCGCTTCTATGCGAACTATCGCCTGTTGAACGGCACGACCGCGTGCATCTACGACGGTGTGCGCGAAGGCCTCGACGGCCTCGCCGGCCTCGGTCTCAAGCTCGCCTGCGTCACCAACAAGCCGGCCGAGTTCATCGCGCCCCTGCTGAGCCGCTTCGAACTGCAAGCCTATTTCGACTTCGCGATCGGCGGCGACACCCTGCCATTCAAGAAGCCGCATCCGGGCCAACTCCTCGAGGCCTGCCGGCGGTGGGCGCTGCCGCCGGCGCGCGTGCTGGCGGTTGGCGATTCCCTCAACGACGCCGAGGCGGCGCGGGCCGCGGGCATGCGGGTCTACCTGGTCCCCTACGGCTACAACGAAGGCCGCGGGGTTGAAACCGCCGACGTTGATGGTATAGTTTCCTCACTCTCAGAACTGCCCAGCCTGATCCAAGGCCTTGAACGCCCGTGTGTGCTGACACCTTCCGCTCGCCGATCTCCACCGCCGCCGCCCGGGCGCGCGCCGTGGCTTCGTGGCGATCGGATTGCTGGCGCTGGCGCTGATCATCCGCCCGCGGCGCTGACCGGACCTCCCGGCAGCGCCCGACCGGACAAGCGTCCGACCCCCAGCCGTAGCGGCTGCCTCCGAGGCTGCCATCCGCGGTCTCCCGCGGTCTCTCCCGAAGTGCCCGCTACGACATCTCCCGGCTGCAGCAGACCCGCCTTCGCGACAGCGCCCCACCGGCGCGAGACGGCAGGTGACGAAAGGACCTCCGATGACAGAGATCGAATTCAAGGCGCTGGCGGCGCAAGGATACAACCGCATCCCGCTGCTCGCCGAGGCACTGGCAGACCTTGACACGCCGCTGGGCCTGTACCTGAAGCTCACCGATCCTGCCGACCGGGCCAATACCTTCCTGCTGGAGTCGGTGGTCGGTGGCGAGCGCTTCGGCCGCTACTCCTTCATCGGCCTGCCGGCGCGCACGGTGGTGCGCTCGCGAGGCGAACGCATCGAAGTGTTGCGCGACGGCGCCGTCATCGAGACGGCCGAGGGTGATCCGCTCGAATTCGTGCGCCAGTTCAAGGCGCGCTACAGGGTGGTGATGAAGCCGGGCATGCCGCGCTTCTGCGGCGGCCTTGCCGGCTACCTCGGCTACGACCTGGTCAGGTTCATCGAGCCGAAGATCGGCAGGGCCGAGAAGCCCGACCCGGTGGGGGTGCCGGACCTGTTGCTGATGCTGGTGGACGAGCTGGCCATCATCGACAACCTCAGCAGCACGCTCTACCTGCTCGTCTACGCGGATCCGATGCAGCCCGAGGCGTTCGGCAAGGCACGCAGCCGGCTTCGCGCCCTTCGCGCGCGGCTGGCGACGCCGGCAATTCCGCCGGAGGAGCCTGTGCCGCAGGCGGGAGGGAAGCCGGCCGCGTCGACCCCGATCGAGCGCCCGTTCGCCAAGGCGGACTACCTCGCGACAGTGCTCAAGGCGAAGGAGCACATCGTGGCCGGCGACCTGATGCAGGTGCAGATCGGACAGGTGCTGCGCAAGAGGTTCCGGCATTCGCCGCTCTCGCTGTACCGGGCGTTGCGCACGATCAACCCGTCGCCGTACATGTACTACTACGACTTCGGCGGCTTCCACGTCATCGGCGCGTCGCCGGAGATCCTCGTGCGCCACGACATGGCGCCTCGGCCGATGGTCACCTTGCGGCCGATCGCCGGCACCCGCAAGCGCGGCATGACGCCCGAGGACGACGAGCGCCTGGCAGCGGAACTGCTTGCCGACCCCAAGGAGCGTGCCGAGCATCTGATGCTGATCGATCTGGCGCGCAACGACATCGGCCGGATCGCGAAGGTGGGCAGTGTCAAGGTCACCGAGCAGATGGGCATCGAGAAGTACTCGCACGTGATGCACATCGTCTCCAACGTTGAAGGCGAACTGGATCGCGAGATGGATGCGATCGACGTGCTGCGGGCCACCTTTCCTGCCGGCACGCTGACCGGCGCCCCCAAGGTGCGCGCGATGGAGCTGATCGAGGCAATGGAGCCGACCAGGCGCGGCATCTACGGCGGCGCCTGCGGCTACCTCAGCTATTCGGGCGAAATGGACGTCGCCATCGCCATCCGCACCGGCGTGCTGAAGGACGGCATGCTCAATGTCCAGGCCGCCGCGGGTGTCGTGTTCGACTCGCAGCCGGAATCCGAATGGCAGGAGACCGAGGCAAAGGCGCGGGCGGTGCTGCGCGCGGCAGAGATCGTCGAGGGGGGGCTGAGTCATGGCGACTGAGGCGGCCGGCCGTTGCCTGGCCAGCCTGCGCCGGTCCGACGCGCCGCGTATCGCCGGATCGCGCGTACAGTTGCAGCTCTAGGAGAGGAGACTGGTATGAGGAAGATGATTCCGATGAGAAGAACCGTTTGCACCGCGAACGCCGCTATCGCCGCGCTCGCCACCCGGTCGGGCGTGGCGATGGCGGTGGCGATGTCGGTGGCGGTGGCGGTGCTGGGCGGGGCAGCTGCACTGCCGGCCACTGCGTTCGCGCAGGACAAGACGGTGAAGATCCTGGTGGGCTTTCCGCCGGGCGCCGGGCTCGATGCGATGACCCGCATGGTGGCCGAGAAGATGCGCGCGACGCTTGGCCAGAACGTCATCGTCGAGAACCGGCCCGGTGCCGGCGGACGCATCGCGATGGACGCGCTCAAGGTCGCGCCCGCGGACGGCAGCGTGCTGGTGATGACGCCGCTGGTGACGGTGGTCACCGCGCCGCACGTCTATCCGGACCTCGGCTACGATGCCTTCAAGGACTTCGCTCCGGTCGCGCATGCGGCGGACTTCCTCTTCGCGTACGCCGCCAGCTCGCAGGTCCCCGCGAACTCGCTGCAAGGAGTTCGTGCAGGCCGCGAAGGCGGATCCGGCGCTGCGCAACTATGCGTCGGCGGCACCCGGCAGCCTGCCGCATTTCTTTTCGATCATGTTCGCTGAGCGCGCCGGGCTCGAGCTCAACCATGTCGGCTATCGTGGCACCGCGCCGGCGCTGAGCGACCTGATCGGCGGGCAGATCGCGACCTTCATGGGCACGATCTCGGACGTGGTCCCTCATCACGCCGGCGGCCGAGTGAAGGTGCTGGCCACCTCCGGAGAACGCCGCGCCGAGCAGATGCCCGACGTGCCGACGTTCAAGGAGCAGGGCTACGACATCGAGGGCAAGGGCTGGTATGCGGCCTATGCGCCGGCGGGCACACCGAAGGCGACGATCGACCGGCTGTCGAAGGCGATGATCCAGGCGCTGCAGGCGCCGGACCTGAAGGAGAAGCTGCAGGGATACGGCATGGAGCCGACCGGCCTCGGCCCGGAGGAGCTTGCCCGCATCCACCGCCGCGACTACGACCAGTGGGGCCCGGTGATCAAGGCCTCGGGCTTCAAGCCGACCAACTGAAAGCGTCGATTCATGCGACACCGGATGCCGACATGCTGCTGATGATCGACAACTACGATTCCTTCACCTACAACCTGGTGCAGTATCTTGGCGAACTGGGCGAGCAGGTGCACACGGTGCGCAACGATGCGATCACCATCGAGGCGATCGAGGCGCTCGCGCCGAGCCGCATCGTGATCTCGCCGGGTCCAGGCACGCCCTGATGATGCCGGCATCTCGCTTGCCGCCATCCGGCACTTCGCCGGCAGGGTGCCGATCCTTGGCGTCTGCCTGGGCCACCAGGCGATCGGCCAGCTGTTCGGCGGCCGGGTGGTCCGCGCCGGCCGCGTGATGCACGGCAAGGCCGACACCGTCGAGCATCGCGGGCAAGGCGTCTTCACCGACCTGCCGTCTCGCTACCAGGTCATCCGCTACCACTCGCTGGTGGTGGCGCGCGATTCACTGCCCGACTGCCTCGAAGTCACCGCCTGGACGGACGATGGCGAGATCATGGGGCTTCAGCACAGGCAGTTGCCGGTCCACGGCGTGCAGTTCCATCCGGAATCCATCGCCAGCGAACACGGCCACCGCCTGCTTGCCAATTTCTTGAGAGGATGAGATGCCGATAACGCCGCAGGAAGCGCTTCAGCGCACGATCGAGCACCGCGAGATCTTCCATGACGAGATGCTGCACCTGATGCGCATGATCATGAGCGGCGAGATGTCGCCGGTGATGGCCAGTGCGCTGATCACCGGCTTGCGGGTCAAGAAGGAGACGATCGGCGAGGTGACCGCGGCCGCCCAGGTGATGCGCGAGTTCGCCCGCAAGGTCGTGTGCAAGCCGGGCCCGCATTTCGTCGACATCGTCGGCACCGGCGGCGACGGTGCGCACACCTTCAACATCTCGACCGCTTCGATGTTCGTGGTGGCGGCGGCCGGCGCCAGCGTCGCCAAGCACGGCAACCGCAGCGTGTCGTCCAAGTCGGGCGCCGCCGACGTGCTCGAGGCTTTCGGCGCCAACATCATGCTGACGCCGGAGCAGGTCGGCCAGTGCCTGGAGGAGACCGGCATCGGCTTCATGTTCGCGCCCAACCATCATCCGGCGATGAAGAACGTCGGCGCCGATCCGCAAGGAACTGGGCGTGCGCACCGTGTTCAACATCCTCGGGCCGCTGACCAATCCGGCCGGCGCGCCCAACATGCTGATGGGCGTCTTCCACCCGGATCTGGTCGGCATCCAGGTGCGGGTGATGCAGCGCCTCGGCGCCGATCACGTGGTGGTCGTCTACGGCAAGGACGGCATGGACGAGGTCTCGCTGGGCGCCGCGACCATGGTCGGCGAGCTGCGCAACGGCGAGATCCGGGAATACGACATCCATCCGGAGGATTTCGGCATGTCGATGTTCTCCAATCGCGGTCTCAAGGTCCAGAACGCGGAGGAATCGCGCGAGATGGTGCTGGAGGCGCTCGAGAACCGGGAAGGCACGCCGCGCGACATCGTCATCCTCAATGCCGCCGCCGCGATGTATGCGGCCAACCTGGTGGACTCGATACCCGCCGGCCTGGTCAAGGCCCGCGAGGCGATCGCCTCCGGCGCGGCCCGCGCCAAGCTCGACCAGTTCGTCGCCGCCACCCGTTCGTTCGCGGCCTAGACCATGGCCGACACCGACCGTCCTGCAGGAGATCGTCGAGGTCAAGCGCCAGGAGATCGCTGGAGGGGCGCGCGCGGCGTGCCGCTCGGCGAGATGAGGCGCCGGGTCGGGCAGCGCCGGGCGGAGGTGCCGTTTCGCGGATTCGAAGCCGCGCTTCGCCGCAAGGTGGCGCAGGCGCACGGCGGGCACTGCGCGGCGCCGGCAGTGATTGCCGAGATCAAGAAGGCCAGCCCCAGCAAGGGCGTGATCCGGCCGGAGTTCGATCCGGCAGCCATCGCACGTTCCTACCAGGCGGGCGGCGCAACCTGCCTGTCGGTGCTGACCGACCGCAGGTTCTTCCAGGGCGACAACGACCATCTGGCGCAGGCGAGGGCGCAATGCGACCTGCCGGTGCTGCGCAAGGATTTCATCGTCGACGAATGGCAGGTGCTCGAGGCGGCTGCGATCGGAGCGGACTGCATCCTGCTGATCGCTGCCGCGCTTGAAGACGGCCAGATGGCCGAGCTGGAAGCGTGCGCGCAGGAAGCCGGGCTCGACGTCCTGGTGGAGGTCCACGATGCCGATGAATTGGAGCGCGCATTGCGCCTGCGCACGCGCCTGCTCGGCATCAACAACCGCAACCTGCATACCTTCGCGGTGGATCTGCAGACGACCCTGTCGCTGCGCGAGCAGGTACCGGACGACCGGCTGCTGGTCACCGAAAGCGGCATCCTGGCGCCCGACGATGTCGCGCTGATGCGCGAGCACGGGGTGCACGCGTTTCTGGTGGGCGAGGCGTTCATGCGTGCCCCCGATCCGGGCCGCGCGCTCGAAGCGCTGATGTCAGGCGCCTGACGTCAAGGCGGCAGAGGTCCGGCGGCAGAGGTCAGGCGGCTGAGGTCAGGCGCTCGAGGGATACGGCTCGGCACGCGGGTTTCGCACCCGCCAGGCAAGCCAGGCCAGCGCCGCGCCGACGCTGATGAACTCGATTCCGACCAGCAGCCCGACCAGCCACAGTGCGGTCACCGGCAGGTTGGCCCACAGGATCAGCGAGAGCAGGACGCCAACGGCGCCGCTTGCGAGCAGCCAGCCCCAGTTCGGGAAGGGGCGGAGGGTGAGCGCGAAGACCACCTTCGAGATGCCCTCGATCATGAAGTAGACGATCAACAGCAGCGAGATCGTCAACAGCGCCTGAGCGGGATCGCGCAGGACCAGGAGCCCGACCAGGACCGCGAGGACGACCGAGACCAGCTGCAGCCAGAAGTGCGGCACCTTGGCGGCACCGATCAGGCTGATGGCCTGCACCAGCCCGCTCGCGATCAGCAGCCATCCCAGCGCGGTCACCACCGCCTCCGAAGAGATGGCTGAGAAGGCGATCGCCAGGACTCCGGCCAGGACGAGGAGGATTCCTTCGACCAGATACCACAAGGAGTATTTCCTGACGGCGTCCCTCATGGCGGCACTCAGCAATTCTGCGGCGGCTTCCAAAGGCAAGGACATGGCACATTCTTCCGGCGGCGCGAGGGAAATTCGATTCTAAAGCCGCAGGACCATTGCCGCCGGACTAGCCACCGGACTAGCCACCGGACTATAGCCGCCTGGACTGTAGCCCCCCACTATAGCCGCAGGATGCCGATCAACGGCCCAGCCAGGTGTTGCGCTGGACGTTTCGCCCCTGCATCGCAAGGCTGATCTGCGGCGGCGGGGCCGCGAGCGTGAGCATGGTCTCGATCAGCTCGTCGCGCCGGAATGCATGCACCTTGATCCGGCTGCCGGGCTTGCGCCGGCGCAGGACTGCCTTGAGCGTCGCTTCTTCGCAGCGCAGCCCATCCACCGCGACCAGCTTGTCGCCGGCAGAAAGCCCCGCGGCTGCGGCAGGACCGTCGCGATGCGCGCTCTGGATGACGACTTCGCCCTGCCTTGCCACCGCCTTCGCGCCGAGCCAGCTGAGCGCGTCGCTGTCGGCCTCCTGCCTCATGGCGACACCGAAGGGGCGCAGGCATTCGGCCAGCGGCAGCTCGGCGGTGCCGTACGCCCAGCGGGCGATCTGCCGGCGCAGGTCGAGTCCGGTGGCTTCCTGCAGGAGAGCAGGGAACTCGTCTTCGGCGAGGCCATGCCCGACGAGCGCCGCTGCGGCAGTGCGTTTTCCGTATCGCTGCCACATCAGCCGCATCACGTCGTCGAGCGATCGCCGCGAACGCGTCATGGCGCGGATCGTCAGGTCGAGGCAGAGTGCCACCAGCGATCCTTTCACGTAGTAGCTGACCACGGCGTTCGGCGTATTCTCGTCCTGCCGGTAGTACTTGATCCAGGCATCGAAGCTCGACTCCGCCACGCTCTGGCGTAGCCGCCCCGGCGCAGCGTGCACACTGCGCATCGCACGCTGCAAGCTTCGCAGGTAGGCGTCGGCCCCGATCACCCCCGAGCGGCAGAGCATCAGGTCGTCGTAGTACGAGGTGAACCCTTCGAATACCCACAACAGGCCGGTGTAGGTCTCCTGCTGCAGGTCGTAGGGATCGAAGCGGGCGGGCTTGATGCGCTTGACGTTCCAGGTGTGGAAGTATTCGTGGCTCGCCAGCCCGAGGAAGGTCTGGTAGCCGTCGGGCGTGCCCTTCATGCCCTCAAAAGGCAGGTCACCGCGGGAGCACAGCAGGGCGGTGCTGGCGCGGTGCTCCAGGCCGCCGTAGCCATCCCCTACTGCCATGGTGAGGAACAGGTAGCGCTCGACCGGCGCACGTCGGCGCGTGGGGTCGAAGAGAGCGACCTGCTCGCGGCAGATCGGCTTGAGGTCCCGCACGAGGCGGTCGAGATCGACATCGGTGCGTCCGGTGATGGCGACGTCGTGGCGGCAGCCGCCGGCGGTGAAGCCGGCACGGGCGAATTCCCCCATCTCCACCGGATGATCGATCAGCTCGTCGTAATCGGCTGCGCGGTAGCGGCCGAAGCGCCACTCGGTTCCTTCGGCTGCGACCGGCAAGGTGGTGGCAACCTGCCAGCGCGAATATCGGCTGCCGCGCGGCGGCAGGATGTCGACGCTGCAGGGCTCGGACTCGCGTCCCGCCACTGCGAGGAAGACGCTGGTGCCGTTGAAAAAGCCGTGGCTCGCGTCGAGATGCGCGGCGCGCACCGACAGGTCCCATGCATAGACCTGGTACGACACCACCAGCGGCGCCCTCACGCCGGCCGGAAGCCTGCCGCAGATCCACGTGCTCTTGCTCTCCTTGCGAATCGCCACCGGACGGCTACCGACCTTCGCGGCCACCCCTTCCAGGTGGCGAGCGAACTCGCGAATCATGTAGCTGCCGGGGATCCAGACCGGCAGCTGCAGGCGCTGGCCTTCCGGTGCCGGCTCGGTGATGCGGACGTTGACCTCGAAGAGGTGGGCGTGTGGATCGACGGGGCGGATCGTGTAGTGGATCGGGAGCATCGGCGCGATATGGATTCCGGAAGGTGAGGGAAGTGCTGGCGAGGTGGCGAAGTTCGGAGAATGGCGCGGTGAAGCTGGTGCCGCGGCCAGGTTCAGGACCGAGGCGCAGATCGCAAGGGCGCTGGCCGAACCCTCACGAGCGGGGAGGCGTCAGGTCCGCCGGCGTATCGACGTCGCGGACCACGCCCGCATCCTCGACCGCGATTCTAAGAGGGGGATGGCGCAGGAGGAGTGGCCTCGCGCCGCGCTCGCCGCTCAGTTGCGCGAGTTCCGGCAGCAGCTCGACGCCGAAGCGCACCGGATGGCCGTCCTGGCCGCGATAGGTCGGCAGGACGGTGAGCCGGTCGAGTGGCACGCGCAGGACGGCATCCACCGATCCGGTGGCGAGCCAGGGCATGTCCGCCGGCTGCACGAGCAGGGTCTTCAATCCGTCGATGCCGGCGGCCCGCCGCGCACCGCAGGCAATGCTGTGGCCCATGCCCTCGTCGGCCTCGTCCTGCACCTGCTCGATGTCGCAGCCGGCTGCTGCCAGTTCGTCGGCAAGCCGTAGCGACGCGGGCCTCACGCATGCGATCACTCGATCGCACTGCGCGAGCAAGGCCCGCGCGGTGTGCACCGCCACCATCGTTCCATCGATCCGCGCCTCGAGCTTCGCGCTGGCACCGGTCGGGTCGAAGCGCCGGCCATAACCGGCGGCTACCAGCAGAGCCACGTTCATGGCAAAAGGGCCGGCGAGCGGAGGCGAGGCGAGAGATGCGGCGAGAGACTGCGGCGAGAGATGCGGCGAGAGGCTCGGCGCCGCGGGCCGGATGCCATACTTGCCGTGAGATCCAGCCACCTGTTCCGCAACCGAAAAGAGGACACGCATGCAGGAATCCTTTGAAACGATCGTCACCGAGACCCGTGAGCGGGTCGGGCTGATCCGGCTGAACCGGCCGAAGCAGCTAAACGCGTTGAACGATACCCTGATGATGGAGCTTGGCAAGGCTCTGGCAGCCTTCGATGCCGACGACGGCATCGGCGTGATCGTGCTCACCGGCTCGGAAAAAGCCTTCGCAGCCGGCGCGGACATCGTCGGCATGAAGGACTTCTCCTTCAACGACGTCTATCGCCGCAACTACTTCACCGGCGGATGGACCGCGCTACGGGACGTCCGCAAGCCGGTGATCGCCGCGGTGATGGGCTATGCCCTGGGTGGCGGCTGCGAGGTCGCGATGATGTGCGACATGATCATCGCCGGCGACAGCGCCCGCTTCGGCCAGCCGGAGATCAAGCTCGGCATCATTCCCGGCGCCGGAGGCACCCAGCGCCTGCCGTTGGCGGTCGGCAAGGCCAAGGCGATGGACCTGCTGTTGACGGGGCGCACCATCGACGCCGCGGAGGCCGACCGGATCGGACTCGTGTCGCGGGTGGTGCCGGCGGCCGAGACTCTCGACACCGCCCTGCAGATTGCCGACGAACTCGCGCGGATGCCCGTGCAGGCGCTGATGCTGATCAAGGAGTCAGTCAACCGTGCGTACGAGGGGCCGCTGTCGGAGGGGCTGCTCTTCGAGCGTCGAATGGTCCACGCCTTGTTCGGCACCGAGGACCAGAAGGAGGGCATGTCGGCTTTCGTCGAGAAGCGCAAGCCACTCTTCAAGCATCGCTGAGGCCGGCGTTTGCGGTCGGGGGCACCGCCGAAGATGAGGACTCTCCCTCCGACCGGATCCGACCGATTCGAGTGGCTTCTCGGTTTTGCCGGGAAGCGGCGTAATTACTGGCTTCGCGCACGGGAGGGGAGCTTCGCGGGACCGCGGCATCCGCGAATTGTGTCCGCCCTCGTTTGACAACCCTTGGGGGGCTGCCCATAATTCCGCTTCTGCGCTGGGAACAAATCAACGCAGCGACGCCGGAAAGCAGCCCGCTGGTAAGCAGGCAGCATGCCCGACGAAGCTGGCAGGTTCCGAGCCGAGGTCGAAGTGGCAGGTTGGATGCAGCAGCAAGGTCTCCCGGAAGTCAGGTTGACAAGCTCCAAAAAACCTCTCATAATTCCACCTCTTCGCTGATCACAAATCAGCACCGCTCTTTAAAAAACAGCAGCCGATAAGTGTGGGCGCTTGGATGCAAGCGTCGAGGCCACCGGGCAGCCAACGGCAACGCAGGCGCGCGACAACCCGCGAGGGAAGTCAAGAGCATGCGCCAACGGAAGCGGTCCGGGTCAATGGCCAACTCAAAGATATCCAAGTACGCTCACACGAAATTGAACTTTATCCAAGTCGATTTTGTTGAGAGCTTGCGACTTGCCTCCACCGGCCAAGGAAGACCGAAAGGAACGCCGAGGCTGGAGAAGTAAGTTGCCTAAAAGAGATTGAACTGAAGAGTTTGATCCTGGCTCAGATTGAACGCTGGCGGCATGCTTTACACATGCAAGTCGAACGGTAACGCGGGGGCAACCCTGGCGACGAGTGGCGAACGGGTGAGTAATACATCGGAACGTGCCCAGTAGTGGGGGATAGCTCGGCGAAAGCCGGATTAATACCGCATACGACCTACGGGTGAAAGCGGGGGATCGCAAGACCTCGCGCTATTGGAGCGGCCGATGGCAGATTAGCTTGTTGGTGGGGTAAAAGCTTACCAAGGCTACGATCTGTAGCTGGTCTGAGAGGACGACCAGCCACACTGGGACTGAGACACGGCCCAGACTCCTACGGGAGGCAGCAGTGGGGAATTTTGGACAATGGGCGCAAGCCTGATCCAGCAATGCCGCGTGTGTGATGAAGGCCTTCGGGTTGTAAAGCACTTTTAGTGGGAACGAAACAGTCCGGGCTAATACCCTGGACTAATGACGGTACCCGCAGAATAAGCACCGGCTAACTACGTGCCAGCAGCCGCGGTAATACGTAGGGTGCAAGCGTTAATCGGAATTACTGGGCGTAAAGCGTGCGCAGGCGGTTTTGTAAGACCGATGTGAAATCCCCGGGCTCAACCTGGGAACTGCATTGGTGACTGCAAGGCTTGAGTGTGTCAGAGGGAGGTGGAATTCCGCGTGTAGCAGTGAAATGCGTAGATATGCGGAGGAACACCGATGGCGAAGGCAGCCTCCTGGGATAACACTGACGCTCATGCACGAAAGCGTGGGGAGCAAACAGGATTAGATACCCTGGTAGTCCACGCCCTAAACGATGTCTACTAGTTGTCGGGGATTAATTTCCTTGGTAACGCAGCTAACGCGGGAAGTAGACCGCCTGGGGAGTACGGTCGCAAGATTAAAACTCAAAGGAATTGACGGGGACCCGCACAAGCGGTGGATGATGTGGATTAATTCGATGCAACGCGAAAAACCTTACCTACGCTTGACATGTCTGGAATCCCGTAGAGATATGGGAGTGCTCGAAAGAGAGCCAGAACACAGGTGCTGCATGGCTGTCGTCAGCTCGTGTCGTGAGATGTTGGGTTAAGTCCCGCAACGAGCGCAACCCTTATCATTAGTTGCTACGAAAGGGCACTCTAATGAGACTGCCGGTGACAAACCGGAGGAAGGTGGGGATGACGTCAAGTCCTCATGGCCCTTATGCGTAGGGCTTCACACGTCATACAATGGTCGGTACAGAGGGTCGCCAACCCGCGAGGGGGAGCCAATCCCTTAAAACCGATCGTAGTCCGGATTGCAGTCTGCAACTCGACTGCATGAAGTCGGAATCGCTAGTAATCGCGGATCAGAATGTCGCGGTGAATACGTTCCCGGGTCTTGTACACACCGCCCGTCACACCATGGGAGTGGGTTTTACCAGAAGTAGGTAGCTTAACCGCAAGGAGGGCGCTTACCACGGTAGGGCTCATGACTGGGGTGAAGTCGTAACAAGGTAGCCGTATCGGAAGGTGCGGCTGGATCACCTCCTTTCAAAGAGATGACGCGACTGTTCAAGCGTCCACACTTATCGGCTGCCAGAGCTACGCTGGCTCGGAAATCCAATGCTGGCGCTAGTTGGCTGAGGTATTTGCGGGTCTGTAGCTCAGCTGGTTAGAGCACCGTCTTGATAAGGCGGGGGTCGATGGTTCGAGTCCATCCAGACCCACCAATTCGCCAGGCCGCAAGGCCGGGCAAGCTGGTGATGCAACGGGTTTCCGGGGGTGTAGCTCAGCTGGGAGAGCACCTGCTTTGCAAGCAGGGGGTCATCGGTTCGATCCCGTTCACCTCCACCATCCATCTTCACGGATGAGGAACCCGGCGGTGCTCCAAGCTCGGAATATTGATCCGAAAGTCGCTTGAACGTCTTGCCTCCGGGCGGGCGCCAGGCAACTTCCGGTTCGAAAGTTCGAACCTTCGGCTGTTCTTTAACAATTTGGTAGTAGTCGACATGTTGTTCCTTTGCCGGAACAACAAATGTGATTGCGTCGAACAAACAAATCTCAAGGTTCTCGAGTGGAACTGAGAGGCGGCGAATTTAACGCAAGCTTGACCCTTGACTTGGTTCTCATGTCTCCAAGTCCGCAAACCTATAGGGTCAAGTGAATAAGTGCATGTGGTGGATGCCTTGGCGATTACAGGCGATGAAGGACGTTGTAGCCTGCGATAAGCTGCGGGGAGCTGGCAAACAAGCTTTGATCCGCAGATTTCCGAATGGGGAAACCCACCCGCAAGGGTATCGTTAGCTGAATACATAGGCTAACGAGGCGAACGCAGCGAACTGAAACATCTAAGTAGCTGCAGGAAAAGAAATCAACCGAGATTCCGAAAGTAGTGGCGAGCGAAATCGGATCAGCCTGTACGTGATAGTCGATTTGTCAGTGGAACGGTCTGGAAAGTCCGGCCATAGAGGGTGATAGCCCCTTACATGAAAACAGATCGGTGGTACTAAGCGTACGACAAGTAGGGCGGGACACGTGTAATCCTGTCTGAACATGGGGGGACCATCCTCCAAGGCTAAATACTCGTAATCGACCGATAGTGAACTAGTACTGTGAAGGAAAGGCGAAAAGAACCCCGGGAGGGGAGTGAAATAGATCCTGAAACCGCATGCATACAAACAGTAGGAGCCTCGCA
This sequence comes from uncultured Pseudomonadota bacterium, assembly GCA_963844195.1. GTDB lineage: Bacteria > Pseudomonadota > Gammaproteobacteria > Burkholderiales > Burkholderiaceae_E > Lautropia. The sequence goes on from CAWJNC010000003.1 coordinate 613,622, forward strand.
AGGGGTGACTGCGTACCTTTTGTATAATGGGTCAGCGACTTACGTTCAGTGGCAAGCTTAACCGTATAGGGAAGGCGTAGGGAAACCGAGTCCGAATAGGGCGAATCAGTCGCTGGGCGTAGACCCGAAACCAAGTGATCTATCCATGGCCAGGATGAAGGTTGGGTAACACCAGCTGGAGGTCCGAACCGACTAGTGTTGCAAAACTAGCGGATGAGCTGTGGATAGGGGTGAAAGGCTAATCAAACTTGGAAATAGCTGGTTCTCCCCGAAAACTATTTAGGTAGTGCGTCATGTATTGCTCCAGGGGGTAGAGCACTGTAATGGTTGTGGGGGCCATCGCGGCTTATCACGCCATAGCAAACTCCGAATACCTGGAAGTATGAGCATGGCAGACAGTCATCGGGTGCTAACGTCCGGTGGCAAGAGGGAAACAACCCAGACCTACAGCTAAGGTCCCAAAGCATGGCTAAGTGGGAAACGAAGTGGGAAGGCTAAAACAGTCAGGATGTTGGCTTAGAAGCAGCCATCATTTAAAGAAAGCGTAATAGCTCACTGATCGAGTCGTCCTGCGCGGAAGATGTAACGGGGCTAAGCCATGCACCGAAGCTTAGGATGCGATCGCAAGATCGCGGGGTAGGGGAGCGTTCTGTAAGCCTGTGAAGGTGTCTCGTAAGGGATGCTGGAGGTATCAGAAGTGCGAATGCTGACATGAGTAGCGTTAAAGCGGGTGAAAAGCCCGCTCGCCGTAAGCGCAAGGTTTCCTACGCAACGTTCATCGGCGTAGGGTGAGTCGGCCCCTAAGGTGAGGGCGAAAGCCGTAGCTAATGGGAAGCTGGTTAATATTCCAGCACCGATTTCTAGTGCGATGGGGGGACGGATCGTGAAAGGTTGTCCGGGTGTTGGATGTCCCGGTTCCTGACCTGTAGGTGTCTGGTAGGCAAATCCGCCAGACGTATGCCAAGGGGTTGGGACGAGCGAGCTTGCTCGCGAAGCAACTGGAAGTGGTTCCAAGAAAAGCCTCTAAGCTTCAGCTAGAAACGACCGTACCGCAAACCAACACTGGTGCGCGAGATGAGTATTCTCAGGCGCTTGAGAGAACTCGGGAGAAGGAACTCGGCAAATTGACACCGTAACTTCGGAAGAAGGTGTGCCTTGGTAGCTTGAGGGTGAACAACCCGAGGGCGAAGAGGTTGCAAAAAATTGGTGGCTGCGACTGTTTATTAAAAACACAGCACTCTGCAAAAACGAAAGTTGACGTATAGGGTGTGACGCCTGCCCGGTGCCGGAAGGTTAAGTGATGGGGTGCAAGCTCTTGATCGAAGCCCCGGTAAACGGCGGCCGTAACTATAACGGTCCTAAGGTAGCGAAATTCCTTGTCGGGTAAGTTCCGACCTGCACGAATGGCGTAACGATGGCCACACTGTCTCCTCCCGAGACTCAGCGAAGTTGAAATGTTTGTGATGATGCAATCTCCCCGCAGCTAGACGGAAAGACCCCATGAACCTTTACTGTAGCTTTGCATTGGATTGCGAACCGATTTGTGTAGGATAGGTGGGAGGCTTTGAAGTCAGGACGCTAGTCCTGATGGAGCCAACCTTGAAATACCACCCTGATTTGTTCGCGGTTCTAACCTAGGCCCGTTATCCGGGTCGGGAACAGTGCATGGTAGGCAGTTTGACTGGGGCGGTCTCCTCCTAAAGAGTAACGGAGGAGTTCGAAGGTACGCTTGGTACGGTCGGAAATCGTGCTCAAAGTGCAATGGCATAAGCGTGCTTAACTGTGAGTCTGACAAGACGAACAGATGCGAAAGCAGGACATAGTGATCCGGTGGTTCTGTATGGAAGGGCCATCGCTCAACGGATAAAAGGTACTCTGGGGATAACAGGCTGATACCGCCCAAGAGTTCATATCGACGGCGGTGTTTGGCACCTCGATGTCGGCTCATCTCATCCTGGGGCTGTAGCCGGTCCCAAGGGTATGGCTGTTCGCCATTTAAAGAGGTACGTGAGCTGGGTTTAAAACGTCGTGAGACAGTTTGGTCCCTATCTGCTGTGGGCGTTGGAAATTTGACGGGGGCTGCTCCTAGTACGAGAGGACCGGAGTGGACGCACCTCTGGTGTACCTGTTGTCACGCCAGTGGCATCGCAGGGTAGCTAAGTGCGGAAGAGATAACCGCTGAAAGCATCTAAGCGGGAAACTTGCCTGAAGATGAGATTTCCCTGGGGACTTGATCCCCCTGAAGGGTCGTTCGAGACCAGGACGTTGATAGGCCGGGTGTGGAAGCGCAGTAATGCGTGAAGCTAACCGGTACTAATTGCCCGTGAGGCTTGACCCTATAATTTTGCGAAATCAAGTTTGCAGTTCAATGAACCGCCGCTTGGTCCCGCACGAGAACGACGCAGACGCGTTTGGTTCACGCAATCACAAGTCGATTACTGCCAGATTGGGTTGGTTGTTACCGTTCGGGTTGATCGCTGTCTGATCGATCTGTTTCGGCAACTGCTGGCCGACAAGTCATGCCTGACGACAATAGCGAAGTGGAACCACTCCTTCCCATCCCGAACAGGACCGTGAAACGCTTTAGCGCCGATGATAGTGGGCATTCGCCCGTGAAAGTAGGACATCGTCAGGCAAATCCAAAGCCAGAAGGCCACCTCGCAAGAGGTGGCCTTTTGCATTTGTGTCGTTTGCAGTTCCCGGTGCGTCCGGCGCAATTGTGAATGCGGTCCGGGCCTGGCTGGAACCCGCGTTCGCCATGGCGGGTGAGGCCAGCTTCCTCAAACTGAGCAGGATGTTCGGGTTCGCGTGAGTTCTCCATCTTGAACGTCGAGGCGCCGGCGCTGCGGGCAGCCCTGTGGATGTCCGGCTGGCTCGCCCTGATGCTGATCATGCCGGTTGCCGGCCGCGAGGCCGCCCGAGAGATCGACCTCATCCAGGTGATGGAGATGCGCTCGGTCATCGGCTTCTTCATGCTCTATCCGCTGATCCATCGGGGCGGCGGCCTGGCTTCGGTGAAGACGACGCGGCTCTGGCTGCATGTTTCGCGCAACTTCGTGCACTACCTCGCACAGTACGGCTGGTTGCTTGCGATCCTGCTGATTCCTCTGGCCCAGGTCGTCTCGATCGAATTCACCATGCCGATCTGGACCGCGATCCTTGCGGTGACCTTCCTTGGCGAGCGGATGGATGTCTGGAAGAACGTCGCGGTGGCGCTTGGGCTGATCGGGGTGCTGATCATCGTCCGGCCGGGTATGGGCGAGGTCAGCGCGGGTCAGTTGATCGCGCTGGCGACAGCGGTTGGCTTCGGCATCTCGATCACCATGGTCAAGTCGCTTACCCGGACCGAAAGCGCGCTGGCGGTGATGTTCTGGATGGTCGTCATCCAATCGGCCATCGGGTTGTTGCCGGCCATTGCGGTCTGGCGTTGGCCTTCCGCGGTAACCTGGGCGTGGGTGGTGCTGATCGCTTTCTGCGGGACTTTCTCGCACTACTGCATGGCCCGTGCGCTCCGTCACGCGGACGCGACGCTGGTGGTGCCGATGGACTTCCTTCGCGTTCCGCTGAGTGCGCTGGTCGGGTGGCTGGTTTATACCGAGAACATCGACCTGCTGACGGCGGTCGGCGCCGGCCTGATCCTGGCCGGCAACATGCTCAACCTGAAGAGCGGCGCAGGCCGCCGTCGGCCTGTCCCCGCCCAGGCACGCACATGATCTACAGCGCCTGTGTCCGCGGCCGGCATGGACCTTTTGCGGTGCAAAAGGGGCGATCGGGTCCAGAATAGGAGGCAATGACTGCCTTCGACGGACCAAGCGACCGGAACGCAACGTTCGCACCGACGGCCGACCGCACAATGTCGGCTGCGGTTACCGTTGCCGCGCCGGCGCGGCTGCACCTCGGCTTTCTCGATCCCAGCGGCACGCTGGGGCGCCGGTTCGGCAGCCTCGGCATGATGATCGATGGCCTGGCGACCGTAGTCGAGATCGCTGGCGCTGCCGAGGAGCGGATCGATGCCTCGGCCGAAGCGAGCCACGAACTGCCCCGGGTGCGCCGGCTGCTCAGGCAACTGCAGGCGGCGAGCGGCAAGCGGCAGCCGGTCCAGGTGCGGATCAGCGAGGCGCTGCCGCCACACGTCGGCCTGGGATCCGGCACGCAGCTGGCACTCGCCTTGGGCCGCGCTTTCTCGGAACTCCATGGGCTCGCACTGACGACCCCAGCCGTCGCCAGCTTACTTGATCGCGGCGGCCGCTCCGGCATCGGTATTGCCGGCTTCGACCGAGGCGGAGTCCTGGTCGACGGCGGCCCGCGGCCCGGGTCGAATGCGCCGCCGGTGCTCGCGCGATTCATGTTTCCTGAGCAATGGCGGGTGATTCTCATCCAGGACCCGACGCGCAGCGGCTTGCACGGAGACAGCGAAAAGGAGGGCATCTCGCGCTTGCCGCATTTCGAACGCGCGCGCGCTGCGCACCTGTGCCACCTGGTGCTGATGCAGATTCTGCCGGCGCTTGCGGAGTCGGACTTCGGGCCCTTCGTCGCGGGACTCACTGAGCTGCAGGCCATCGTCGGCGAGTACTTCGCGCCCGCGCAGGGCGGCGTCTACACCAGTCCCGCAGTGGCGCAGCTGATCCGCTGGCTCGCCGAGCGTCATGAGGCCGGGTTCGGGCAGAGTTCATGGGGCCCGACGGCCTTCGCGATCCTGCCATCCGAGGCTCGGGCTCGCGAGGTGCTGTCGGCGGCAAGCGCTGCGGGCGCGATGGATCGCAGCCTGGTGGCCTCGATCGTCGCCGGCCGCAACGAGGGCGCGCGGATCAGCCGCGGGTCTGGTACCTGGTCCGGGACAGGGTCCGGGTCCGCGAAAGTGTCGGGGACAGCAGGGACAGCAGGGACAGCAGGGACAGCAGGAGTCGGGTTCATTGCAAGCTTCATCGGCATAGGAGACGCGTCATGCAGGGTCAAGGTGTTGATCGGCCAACCATCCTCCACATCTTCACGCCGGGCAAGCAGGCCAGTCCGTTCGACGTCAACATGGCGGTCGATGCGGGCTATCAGGTGGTAATGCCTTATGCGGACGTCGACCTGGAAAACATCGCTGGGCTGACGCAGGACGCCATCTTCTCGCGCGGGCCGAAGGGCGTGCGAAAAACCGGCCTGTTCATCGGCGGGCGCGACGTGGTGATGGCGAACGACATGCTGGAGCTTGCGCAGAAGTCGATGTTCCCGCCCTTCGTCGTGTCGGTGTTCGCCGATCCGAGCGGCTCGTACACCACGGCCGCGGCCATGATTGCCTGCGTCGAACGGGAGTTGCGCAAGAAGCACAACACGGATCTGCAGGGCAAGCAGGTGTTGATTCTCGGCGGCACCGGCGCGGTCGGCCGGATCTGCGGTGTGATGTGTGCCCGTGCCGGCGCTTCCGTGCGGCTTTGCAGCCATTCGGACGTGAAACGCGCCAAGGCTTCAGCCGATGCGATCAATTCGCGCTTCGACGTGAACACCGGTGGGGTGCTGGTCGATTCGGCGGCGACGTTGCGCCGCGAACTGGCCGATACCGATGTCGTGCTTGCCACCGCGGCGGCGGGCGTGCAGGTGCTGGGCAAGGATGACCTCCCCGCGGCAACCGGCATGCTGGTGGCGGCGGACGTCAACGCGGTGCCGCCTGCCGGAATCGCAGGCATCGACGTCCAGCATGACGGCGTCCCGATCGCAGGTACGCAGGCAGTCGGCATCGGCGCGCTTGCCATCGGCAACGTCAAGTACCAGGTCCAGCATCGGCTTTTCGTGAAGATGCTGGAAGCGGCGAAGCCCGTTTTCATCGGCTTCCCGCAGGCGCTGGAAATGGCGCGCGAGCTGGTCTCCGGCGAGCCGAGCGCCTGACCTGCGATATCCCATCGCAGCCGACGGACCCTGATGACGGCACCGATCCTGGTGGTGGCGGCAACCTCCGCACGGATGCTCTCGGAGTCTGCGCGCCGCGGCGGGTTCCGGCCGATCGCACTGGATGTCTTCGGCGACGTCGACACGCGCCGTGCGGCTCGCTGGATCGGCATCGGCAATCGCACCTTCAGCGCCATCGACTCTCAGCGGGTGCATGCGGTGATGACCCGGCTGGCCGGAGATGCGCGTGTTGGAGGCTGGATTGCCGGCGCTGGGTTCGAGGACCGGGTCGAACTGCTGCAGGAATGCGCACGCACCCTGACGCTCGTGGGCAACGACCCGTCCGTCGTGTCGGCCGCCAAGCAGCCGGTCGACTTCTTTCGCATCCTTGATCGGCACGGCATCGCGCATCCCGAGACCAGCCTCGTCGCGCCGTGTTCGCCTTCGGGGTGGCTGGTCAAGCGTGTTGGAGGCACCGGCGGCTGGCATGTGCGGCGCCTGCAAGAAGTCGGCGCTGGGGCAAGCGGTGATGGGGCGAGTGGGCCGAGTGGGGCGCAGCCTGTCTACTTCCAGCGGGAGGAGGGCGGAATGTCGATGTCGGCGCTCTTCCTGGCCAATGGCGCCGATACCCGGCTCATCGGCTGCAACCGGTTGCTGACGGGCAGTGTCGGCTCACGCCCATTCGTGTTCCTTGGGGCGGTCGGACCGGTCGAGATACCGGCTGCGTCCGCCGGTGCGGTGCGCCACGCAGTCGCCTGCGTGACCAGGCACCTCGGGCTGAAGGGCCTGAACAGCCTCGACTTCCTGCTCGATGGCGAGCGTGTCAGCGTGATCGAGGTCAATCCGCGGCCGTCGGCGACGATGGAACTGCATGACCATCGCGTGGACGGCGGCCTGGTCAAGGCGCACCTCCTGGCCTGCACCCAACGCTCGTTGCCGCCGGAGAGCGCGGTTGCGGCCTCGCGCCCAAGGGGGACGCAAGTCCTCTACGCTCGCCGGCGCCTGACGATGTCGCGCCGTACCTGCCAGCGCCTGCAGTCGCTGGGCTGGTGCCACGATATCGGCCGCGAGGGCACGCGCAGCGGCGAGGGCGATCCGCTCTGCAGCATATCCGCCGGGGCCGATTCGCCGGCGGCTGTCGTCGCGTTGCTGACGCGTCGTGCTGCCGATCTCGATACCATCTACGAGGATGACCATGAGCGCTGACCAGATCCAGCCGGGGCCGACGGCGCCTTCATCGGACATGGCGCCTTCTTCGGAACCTGCGCCCGCAGCGGCCGCGCAGCCCGATGCCCGCCCCCTGAGCGTCAACGGCCTTTGCCGGCCGCTGGTGCTGCGGCTTGTCGAGGATGCGGTTCGGTTGCGAATCGACAGTCGCACGACAGCCGAGGGCGTTCGCATCGTCGACGCCGGGATCGCCGTGCCCGGCAGCGTTTCGGCAGGGCTGGCCATCGCAGGAATCTGCACGGCCGGGCTTGCGGAATTCCGTTTGCGATCGAACGCGTCGCCGGGCGGCTGGCCGACCTGGATCGAGGTACACAGCTCGCAGCCCGTGCTGGCCTGCCTGGGCAGCCAGTACGCCGGCTGGAGCTTGTCGGCGAGCAAGGAAGAGACCGGCGGCAAGAAGTTCTTCGCCATGGGATCGGGCCCCGCGCGCGCGCTCGCGGCGCGCGAGGACATCTTCAAGGACATCGGCTATCGCGACAGCAGCGACACTGGCTGCCTGGTGATGGAGGTGGACCGGCCGCCTCCGCTGATCGTGCTGCAGAAGATCCTGCGGGATTGCCGCCTCGAACCCGCAGGCCTGACGGTGATCCTGACCCCGACTTCGAGTGCGGCCGGAACGACGCAGATCGTCGCGCGGGTGCTGGAAGTGGCCCTGCACAAGGCGCATGTCGTCGGATTCCCGCTCGAGGCAGTTCTTTCCGGTAGCGGTACTGCGCCGTTGCCGTCGCCCGCCGCCGATCCTGGCGAGGCGATGGGCCGTACCAACGATGCAATCCTCTACGGCGGCCAGGTGCACCTGCTGGTGGATGGCTCCGACGACGACGCACGCGACCTGGCCAGACGCCTGCCGTCGGTCAACTCTCGCGACTACGGCCGTCCGTTCGCGGATATCTTTCGCGACTACGAATACGATTTCTACAAGATCGACCCGGAGCTGTTCGCGCCGTCCGAAGTGTGGGTCAGCAGCCGCACCAGCGGCACGACCTGGCATGCCGGCAGCACGGACCTGGATCTGCTCGTGCGACAGTGGGCGCGATCAGCATGAGTCGTCTCGGCGAAGTCATCCGGCAGCGAGCGACTGACGCGTGTCGGCAATCGCTGCTGCAGCCGCTGTGTCGGCGAGGACCGCTGTGTCGTCAGCTGCCGTATCGTCGGTCTCACCGCGCTCGGTTGCGATCATGACCGACGAGACCGGCTGGCATACGGCGCGGCTGAGGTCGGCGCTGCGTACGCGGGGGTGGACCAGCCGCTGCATCGATCTGGCGGATTGCCGCTTCGAAACCAGTTCTGCTGCGCACGGCCTGGTGATACCCGGTTATGGGCGCGGGCTGCCTGATGCAGTGATCGTGCGCGGCATCGCCGGCGGCAGCTTCGAGCAGGTCACCCTGCGCCTGGGGATCCTGCACGCGCTTCGCGAGTGCGGGGTGACGGTCTACAACGATGCGCGCGCGATCGAGCGCAGCGTCGACAAGTCGATGACCGCCTTCCTGCTGCACCGGGCCGGCATCGCGACTCCTCCGACCTGGACGATGGAGTCGACCGCACACGCGCTGCGCCGCCTCATGCGCGAGTCGGCTGCCGGTCACGAGGTGGTCCTGAAGCCGCTGTTCGGCTCGCAGGGCAAGGGGCTGCAGCGGCTAGGCGGTGCGACCGGCGGGCGACTTCCGGACCTCGAGCCATACGGGGCGGTGGCGCACCTGCAGCGCTTCGTGCCCGCAATCGGCGCTGTCGGCCATGACTGGCGCTTGCTGGTGATCGGCGGCCGTGTGCGCCGCGGCGATGCGCCGCGAGGGCAGGGGCTGGATCCACAACGCGGCGCAAGGCGCGCGCTGCGTCGGCGCGTTGCCGCCGGAGCCGTACCAGCAACTGGCGGTGCGCGCCGCAGCGGCTGTCGGCCTCGACTACGCCGGCGTCGACCTGATCGCGAGCGAAGAAGCTGCCGACGGCGCGGTCGTGCTCGAGGTCAACGGCGTCGCTGCATGGCACAAGCTGCAGAGGGCCACCGGCATCGACATCGCAGCGCTGCTGGTGGACGACCTGCTGCTGCGCAAGCTGCCGCAAGTGCAAGCCAGCCGCGCTGCATGACCGGGCAGGCTTCGTCTCCCCCGATCGCGGCGGCTTTCATCCGGGCTTGCATGCTCGACGTCGCGACCCTGAAACCGGGCAACGTCAGCCAGGGCTCGCCCGGACACCGAATGACGGCGGCGCAGTTCATCGTCAGCGCGACAGCGGCGGCGCCCCTGCTGTGCCGCCCGGGCGCGGCGGTCGGCATGCGCATCCGCGCCGCGGTCGAGGCGACCCTGAATGTTGCCGACTGCAACACCAACCTCGGCATCATCCTGCTGTGCGCGCCGATCGCGGCCGCCGCCGAAGGCCTTCCCGATGGCGCTGCGCCGGACGTTGCCGGCGCCGCCGGCCCTGCAGGCGAAACCAGCCTGCCAGCCACGGCGCAATTCCTGCGCCGGCGCCTTCGCGAGGTCATCCATTCGTTGACCGTCGCCGACGCCGCCGATGCCTTTCGCGCCATCGCGCTGGCCAATCCGGCGGGGCTCGGCACCGTCGAGGAGCATGACGTGCACGAAGCGGCGGCGATCGACCTGAGGGCTGCAATGGTCCTGGCCGCAGACCGCGACCTGGTCGCGCGCCAGTATGCGAACGACTGCTCGGACCTGTTCGATATCGGCTTGCCCGCCTGGGAGCAGGAGTACGCGCTGCAGCGTGGAAACCCGTTGCAGCCGGCGAGCGGTCGGGGGATGGAGGGCGAGGCGCTGCCGGAGGGGCAGGAGCGGGCGGCGCAGTTGGCGATGCAGCGCGTCTACCTCGAGTTTCTCGCGCGCTTTCCGGATTCCCACATCGTGCGCAAGCACGGCGCGACGGCCGCGCGGGCGGTTTCGAGGCAGGCGCGCGCCCGGCTGCGGGGCCGGCTGCCTGATGCCGCTGCCGCGCAACCTGATCTCGCAGAGTGGGATGCGCAGCTCAAGGCCAAGGGAATCAATCCCGGAACCAGCGCGGATCTCGCGGTCGCCTGCGCCTTCCTCGCGGAAATCGTTCGTTCACCTTTCATCCTTGCCCACAGCAAGCCGGGTTGGCGGTATTCTTGACTTGGATGGTGCAACTGTCCACCAGGGCAGCGGTTGCGCTGCGCTGCATAACCAATCGTGCGAGGAGCTAAAGACATGGCAAAAATCGATCGCCTGATGGTCGGCGAATCCCTTGTGGGTGACGGCAACGAAGTCGCCCACATCGATCTCATCATGGGGCCGCGTGGCTCCTCCGCCGAGACCGCGTTCTGCAACGCGCTCACCAACAACAAGGACGGATTCACATCGCTGCTCGCGGTGGTCGCGCCGAACCTGCCGGCCAAGCCGCACACGGTGATGTTCAACAAGGTGACGCTGAAAGGCTCGAAGCAGGTCGTGCAGATCTTCGGGCCGGCGCAGCGAGCGGTGGCCATGGCGGTCGCCGACAGCGTCGAGGACGGCACCATTCCGGCGGAAGACGCGGAGAATACGTTCCTCTGCGTGGGCGTGTTCATCCACTGGCAGGCGGAAGACGACAAGAAGATCTACGAGTACAACTACAAGGCGACTCGCGAGTCCATCAAACGCGCCGTCAACCAGCAGCCCAGCGTGAAGGAAGTGCTCGCGCAGAAGAGCACGATGAAGCATCCCTTCGCGCCCGACTGACCGCCGCCAACCGCCCTTGCGCCTGATCGTCGGATCGGGGCCCCATCAACCGGTGGGGCCGGTTCGCCAGAGATAGGAAACCGAGGAGTCGTCGTCGCCCATGGCTGAGTCCTGCATCCCTGCAGGGCGGCGGCGTTCGATGGCGACGCCGACTGCGCTCACGTTGGCGAACTTGCGCGGCTTCACCACCACCACCCGCACCCAGTGTGCGCCGAAGGTATCGATCAGCAGCCTCGTGATCGATTCCGCAAGCGCCTCCAGCAACTTCACCTTGTGGGAGGCCAGCAGGCGGGTGAGCGCCTCGTGCACGGCGCCGTAGTCGATGGTGTCGACGATCCGGTCGGTGTCGCAGGCGTGGCTGCGCGGCACGCCGGCAACCAGGTCGATCCGAACCGGCTGAGGCCGGTTCAGCTCGTCGTTGTTGATGCCGATGACCGTCTCGCCTTCGAAGCCCTCGATGAAGATGAGATCCATCGTCTCGCCGACCGGCACCTCCTGGCGCGGGTCCGCTGTCGAACTGCGCGCCTCACGCTGGAGGAACGCTGCCGCTGGAAGACTGGGCACGTTGGTCATATCACCTCGCCTGTCGCGCATGTCCGGAGAGCTGCGGGCTCCCGGCTAGAATGGTCTTGCCGGACATAGTGTACCGGCGGGAGAAGACATGCCGTCAATCCAGCGGACGCTGAGCAGCCATGCGCCTGGCGGCCGTCGCCGGGGCTGTCGGCGACATCGACGGGCAGCCGGGCGCGGTGGCGAGACCGGCACCCGACCGGTGCGCTGACATGCGCGCGTTCGAAATCGGCAGCCTCGACACGGCCGGCGCTTCCGGGCCGCCGCGCTTCGCATGGATGATCACCGGCTCCGGCCACCTGCTCGAAGAGTCGCTGGAGCTTGCCGGCAGGCTGCCGCATGTCGACCTGCTGCTCTCGCGGGCAGGGGAGGAGGTGCTGGAGATCTACGGCATCCATCTGGAGGACCTGCGCAAGCGCTTCCGGGTGATCCGCGACAAGACGGCGAGCGCGGTACCGGTGGGACTCCTGTACGACCATCACTACCACACGGTGGTGATCGCGCCGGCGACGAGCAACACGGTTGCCAAATGCGCGTACGGCATCTCGGATTCGTTGCCCACCAACATGCTGGCGCAGGCAGGCAAGCTCGGCATTCCCGGCGTCGTCTTTGCCTGCGACACCGAGCCGGTCGTGGTCACCATGAGTCCGCACGGCTGGGTCAGGCTGATGCCACGCAACGTCGAGCTGGAGAACGTCGAGCGTCTGCGCGGCGTCGACCACGTGCGGGTCGCCTGCACGATCGAGCAACTGCGGGAGGAACTGGATCGGCGCCTTGCCGAATGCGACCTGGCATGGAACACATCCTCTTCCTGACCGGCCGGCTGGCCGAGAAGTCGCTCCGGCGCGTGCTCGATTCGATGGCGCCGGCGCCGTTCACCTGGCAGGTGCGCGAGATCGGCGTGCATGTCGCCGCGCTGATGACGGCCGACCTCATCCGCCGGCGCCTCGCTGCGCCACTGGAGGCCGCCCGGGTGATCGTGCCCGGACGCTGCCAGGGTGACCTCGACGGCCTCGGCAGCCATTTCGGCGTCCCGTTCGAGCGCGGGCCGGAGGACCTCAAGGACCTGCCGCAGTTCTTCAACCAGAAAGCGAAGCCGGTGGACCTGTCGGGATTCGACGTGGCGATCTTTGCCGAGATCGTCGATGCGCCGCGGCTCGCAGTCGAAGATATCTGCCTGCGCGCGCGGCAATTCCGCGCGGAAGGTGCCGACGTCGTGGATGTCGGATGCCTGCCGGCGACCCCGTTCCCGCACCTGGAGGATGCGGTGCGCGCGCTCAAGGCGGAGGGCTTTCGGGTCAGCGTGGATTCGATGGAGGAGCAGGAACTGCTGCGCGGCGGGCGCGCCGGCGCGGACTACCTGTTGAGCCTGAACCGCGACACGCTGTGGATCGCTCAGGAGGTGCCGGCGACGCCGGTGCTGGTGGCGGGCGAGACCGGCGACGAGACCTCGCTCTACGAGGCGATCGACTGGTGCGAGCGCAACGGCCGCAGCTACCTTGCCGACTCCATCCTCGACCCGTTGCCGTTCGGCCTGTTGTCGTCTCTGTGCCGTTACCAGCGGCTTCGGGCACGATATCCTTCGGCGCCGATCTTCGTGGGCATCGGCAACCTGACGGAGCTGACGGAGGCCGACACCAGTGGTATCAATGCGATCCTGCTCGGCATCTGCGTCGAATTGCATGCCGCCGCCATCCTCACCACCCAGGTCAGCAACCACGCGCGCCGCGCCATCCGCGAGGCCGATGTCGCGCGCCGGCTGATGTACGCGGCCCGCGAGCAGCGGATGCTGCCGAAGGGATTGACCGACCAGCTGATGACGGTGCATGCCCGCCAGCCGTTTCCTGACACCCCGCAGGAGATCGCCGAGATAGCCGGACAGATCCGCGACCCGAGCTTCCGTGTGCAGGTGTCAGCCGACGGCATCCACGTGTACAACCGAGACGGTCATCACATCGAGTCGGACGCGTTCGCAATCTGGCCCCGGCTCAAGCTCGAATCCGACGGCAGCCACGCGTTCTACATGGGCGTCGAACTGGCGCGGGCGCAGACCGCGTTCATGCTCGGCAAGCGCTACGTGCAGGACCAGGACCTGGACTGGGGCTGCGCCGCGCCGCGACCGCCGAAGGATTCATGACGATGATCCACGAGACCGTGGTCACCACCCTTTCCCCCGCAGGCGTCGTGCATGTCGCGCCGATGGGCATCGTCTCGTCGCCGCGGACGATCCTGCTCAGGCCCTTCAGGCCGTCGGTGACGCTGGACAACGTGCTGGCCACAGGTGCGGCCGTCGTCAACTTCACCACCGACGTCCGCATCTTTGCCGGCTGCGTCACCGGTCGCAAGGAATGGCCGACGCTTCCTGCGCAGCGGGTGACGGGCGTGCGGCTGGAATCGACGCTGGCCCACGCGGAATTGCGCCTGCTCGAGCATCGCGAGGATGCGCAGCGCCCGCAACTGCTGATGCAGCGTGTTCATCACGTCCATCATGCCGGCTTCGAAGGCTTCAACCGCGCGCAGTCCGCGGTGCTCGAGGCGGCGGTGCTGGTCAGCCGGCTGGGCATGCTCGATCCGCAGAAGATCCTTCACGAGGTGGAGTATCTGCACATCGCCATCTCCAAGACTGCGGGCGAGGCGGAGCAGCAGGCGTGGCGCTGGCTGATGGCGGCCATCGAGAAGCATCATCCGGGGCTCCTGCCGGCGGACATCCGGGGGACTCCGGATTGATCTCCCTGCTTGCAAGCGTGCGCGACGTCGTCGAGGCGCGCGAGGCGGCCGCCGCCGGTGCCGATATCGTCGACCTCAAGGATCCTTCGGCCGGCGCACTCGGCGCGCTTGCGTTGCCGGACATTGCCGCTATTGCAGCGCAGATCCGCGTGGGCTGGCCGCAGCGTCCGGTGAGCGCCACGATCGGCGACTTCGCGCCCGGCGACCATGCGGGCCGCGGTGTCATGGCGCGCCTGGTCGCGGCCTGCGGCGTCGACTATGTGAAGGTCGGCATCGCGCCCGGCGAGCAGGCGCCGGATGCACTTCGCCACCTTGCCGAGCTGAGGCTTCCTGCAGTGGTCATCGTGTTCCTTGCCGATGACGGCATCGACCTGCGGCTTGCGGAGCAGGCGGCAACGCTGGGGTTTGCGGGACTGATGGTCGATACCGGGGACAAGTCCACCGGTTCGCTGCTGCAACGCGCGGATCCGGATGTGCTGCGCGCTTTCCTTGCGGTGGCGCGTCGTCACGGCAGGCTCTGCGGTGTCGCCGGGTCTTTGCGTGCCGACGACGCGGACCTGCTGCGGCAACTGGCGCCCGACTATGCCGGCTTTCGCGGAGCGCTGTGTGACGGCGATCGGCGGGGCCGACTCGATCCGGAAAGGTTGCGCCGGCTGCGCGCGCTGTTGCGGGCTTAGGAGCCTGGGCCGCAGAAGGACGACCTCGCGTTGGGAACTGAAAGGGGCGCAGGCAAGGCGCGGGTTCCGGTCGATAGCTGGGCTATCGACCGGGTTCAGCAACGCCGCTTGCGCCCCTTTCAGCCCCAACCCGTAGGGCCGGGCCGATACGGGGGGCCACCCGTCGTTGCCGATTCGTTGTGTGGCTCAACCACACCGCCTCATCGGCGCCTCGTTTGGCCCCCCGTCTCGGCCCGGCGCGAGGCCGTCCTTCTGCGGCCCAGGCTCCTATTCCTGGAGCAGCTGCCGTAGCCTTGACAGCTCGGTCTTGCCGAGCAGGTCGATTGCGTGGCGCGCGTTTGATGTCAACCGGCAGAACTCGGCATCGACGACGCCCAGCGCCGCCTGCGCCTGCAGGTCGAGGCCGTGCGGGATAGCGCACGACTTGACCAGCACCAGGCGGTCGGCGCCGAGCGTCGCGGCCAGGGCTGCGGCGAGGCTGTCCGACGTCGCTCCCCAATGGGTCATGGCGTCGGGTTGGCGGCGCAGCCAGTTGCGCGGCAGCCAGATGACGACGCGGTCGTCGCGGAGGAATCGCCTGATCGCGGCCGGAGTCGCCGCGAGGACCATGGGCTTCGAGGCGGCCTTGTCGTCGCCTTCGGCCGGGCGATCGCCGATACCTGTCACCAGGCCTTTCGTCATGCCTTCCATCATCAGTGCCGATTGCATCATCGCGAGCACCGCCATGTTGTGCGCGCTGAGGTCGTCGAAACGCCAGCGAACCTGATGCTCCCGCACCAGGTCGGCGAAGGCGCCGCCGCCCGGCACGATGACCGCCTTGCCGCGTCCCATCTCCCAGAGCAGGCGCAGCCATTGCGGCAGCAGCGGGTCGCGGTGCAGGCTGCCGCCGAGCTTGACGACGATCAAAGCCATTCGTGTTCCGATCCCGCACCCAGGAAGGCGACAGCCACTGCCGGGGCGCAGACACCAGCCCATCCGCGCAGCGGTGGTGGCGCACCGACGAGGTCGGCGAATGGCTCGTGGCGCCGATGCAGGCGTTGTGCCAGCTCTCGTACGAGGAAGCTGCCGCAGCCCGCGCCGATGAGCGTGGACGCCGGCGTCGGCCCTTCGACGCGCTGCAGCTCCGCCTGGATCAGGTCGAGTTGCAGGCTGCGCCAGCGGGCGGCAAACCCGATCCAATCTTCCTGGCCTGCATCGCAACTGTCATGACCGATCATGCGGGCGATGCGACGGCAGGAGCCGGAAAGATCCTTGGCTCCCCCGTCGGCGGCCGGATGCTGGTCGTGGAGCGGGTCGAGCTCACCAGTAAGGCGATACAAGTCGGCCGTGGTCGCGAACCATTCATTCATCACGTTGTACCACTCGCCGCGGAATTCGATGCGCCGGCTCAACGCGCACAACGGCGTGCGGATCACGCCTTGGTAGAGCAGCTCGCCGGATCGCAGCCGTTGCGCGTCGTTGCTGCCGGTGCTGCGCGCAGCGCCAACCGGAAGCGGCACGAAGTCGGTGGTGGTGCTGCCGATGTCCACCAGCATCGCACGACCATCGCGGACGCGTTCGGACGCGAGCCTGGCAGTGGCCGCCCAGTTGGCCGATGCCAGCGCCTGCCACCGGTCGGCGGCGGCCTCGCTCGTCAGCCATTGTCCGTCGTCGCCGAACAGCCGCATGGCGGGACCGAGCCGGCTGCGAAGATGACTGGCCAGGCGGACCACGCCGTCACGGCGGCTCTGGAACAAGTCGACCATCTCGCCGGTCATCGTCACCGCATGGCAGGAGCGGGTGGCATCGGCTGACGATGAAAGCCATGTGGCGAGTGCGTCGTCGAGCACCGCGTCCAGCAGGTGAAGGCCCTGCCACAAGGCGCAGGGCCACTGCCGAACCGCCTGCAGCCGGCCGTCGTGCACCAGGGCCGCCTTGACGTGCGCGCCGCCGATGTCCCAGCCGATGACGGGACGCGGCGCCATGGCGTCGCTCACGCCCGCGCCGCAGTCCGCGCGGCCGGCGCGGGGACGCTGCAGGGCCAGTCGCGACGATGCAGCACAAGCAGCTCGGCCGCGATGTTGCGGCCGAGCATGGCGGACAGCCCTTCGTAGGCGCAGGTCAACCGCGGGTTGACCTCGATGACGATCGGCCCCAGCGCCGGATGCCAGACCAGATCCACGCCGACGATGCCGGCGAGGCCGGGCAGGGCCTTGCGCAGCCGGCCTGCGAGTGCGCCGAGCTGCCCGCGCCGCTCGTCGGGAACCGGTCCGATGCAGACGCCGTCGAATCGCAGCATCCCCGACTCGCCGATGCTGATCCGCTGGCGATTGAGGCTGAGGACTTCGGTCTCACCGGCACTGCACAACAACGCGATGCTGAGCGGCTCGCCGTCGACCCACGCTTCGACGATCGTCGGCTGGTGCCGCTGCCGACGTTGCTCGCGGTCGCCGAGGGCGCCGGCCAGATCGGCGTGCAGTCGCACGCCGGATGCGCCGCAGCCGTCGTCGGGCTTGACGACCCATCCGCTCGAGGCGAGGCTGCCCGATGCGCGGCTTGCTTCGATGCTTTCAGGCGCTGCAATGCCGGCGGCCCGCAGCCGCGTGACCGTCGACTTCTTGCTGCCGGCGATCCGGATCGCCTGGCGACTGCAGCCGATCCATTGCCGGTCGGCGACGACGCTGCGCAGGGATTCGAGCAGTCCGTCGGTCTCCGGCGCGATCACCCAGACGAGGTCGTTGGTGCGCGCCGCCTGCCGCAGGAACGCCTGCGACTGCCGGTGGCGATGCGTGGAATCAGGCAGCGGGCGGGGACGCACCTGCGGTTGCACACGAGGTGGCAAGCCGGCGCTCGCCGCGTCTGAGACGGCGCAGGTGACCACGACGTCGTCCAGCATTGCCAGGTCGGCTAACATGGCGTTGCGTATCGATCGCCCTTGCGACACCAGTGCGGCCTCGACGCACTGGGGGTCGGCGCTGGTAGTCTCATAGACGAAAATCCGGATCTTGCTGTCCACCATGCAGATTGTGCCAGTTGTCGACATTCTCGCCGGCCGTGCAGTCAGGGCAGTGCGGGGGGAGCGGGCGGCCTACCAGCCGCTCGAGTCGTCGTTGTGCCGCGGCAGCGACCCCATCGTGGTCGCACGTGCATTGATCGATGCCTGCGCCACCGAATGCCTGTATGTCGCAGACCTGGACGGCCTCACCGGCCACCGCGCGCAGACCGAGCTGCTTGTGGAACTGCTTGCCGCTCTTCCGGAACTCGAGATCTGGCTCGATGCCGGCTTCACCTCGCCGGCACATGCCGCTGCGGTGCTCGACGTGCTTCCCGGTGGCAGCGCCCGCGTCACGCCGGTGATCGCGTCGGAATCGTTGTCGCATGCGGATGCGATCGGCGAGTTCACCGAGCGCTGGCCCCATGCGCTGCTGTCGCTGGACCAGCGCAAGGGCTCTCCACTCGGCGCCGAGGCGTGCTGGACCGAACACCGGCGGTGGCCGCAGCGGGTGATCGTGATGACGCTCGATCGCGTCGGCTCCTTCGAAGGGCCTGACCTGGCGACGGTGGCGCAGGTTCGCTCCCGGGCAGGTGCGCAACGGATGGTCATCGGTGCCGGCGGCGTGCGCAGCATTGCAGATCTCGCCGGTGCGGCCAGAGCCGGTGCCGACGCCTGGCTGGTTGCCTCCGCGCTTCACGACGGACGGATATCGCCCGGGCGGAACGTCGCCGGGTAGGGCAGCGGGATGGAAGGCACGATTTCGGCTCCCCGTGACTGGATCGATCCCTTCTGTCCGCTGCTGAGCGACCGCATCAAGGTACGGCCAGGGGATCCGCCGCAGCCTGTGGACGCGGCGGCAAGCCGCAGCGCGCGCGCCCTCGCGCATTTCTCCAGCGCCGCCCTGGACGCTGTCCCGGACGCGATGATCGACGCGACGCCGGTCACGCTCGAGGAGGCGGTCGCGCATGCCGCCCGCCTGATCGGCGAGTGGCGCCAACCCTTGTTCGCCGGCCTCGGCACCGACGTGGCCGGTGCGCGGGTGCTGACCCGCCTCGGCTTGCGCTGCGGCGCCATCCTCGATCATGCGCATGGCGAAGCGATGACGCAGGCCCTGCGGGCGCTGCAGGATCGCGGCGGCTTCACCTGCACGCTGTCCGAGGTGAGGGCACGCGCGGACCTCATCGTCTGCATCGGCATCGATCCCACGGACACGGCGCCCGATTTCTTCGCCCGCTGCGGCGTCGGCGAGACCGTGGACGACGCGCCGGCCTCGCGGCGGGTGGTGTTCCTGCACGGCTTCGGAACCGGTGCTGCCGGAGCCACCGGCGTTGGACTGCTCGAAGGCCGTCCCGGACTGCAGGTCGAGCGGGTCGACTTTGCCGGCGCTGATCTTCACGAGGTGGTCGCCGAGTTGAGTGCGGCCTGCCTCGAGCGGCAACTGCCGCGGGGCGGGGAGCATTGGCCGACGCTGCAGGCGCTGGCTGCGCAGCTTCGCGAGGCTGCCTACGCGGTACTGGTGTACGCGCCGGCAAGGCTGCCGGGGCCGCATGCGGCGCTGCTGGTGGAGGCGATCTCGCGCATCGTCAAGACCTTGAACCGCCGCTCGCGCGCCGGCTCGATCGCGCTCGGCGCGGCCGATGGCAGTGCCGCCGTCAACCATGTCGTCACCTGGCTCACCGGCTCGCCGCTGCGGACGGCGCTTCATGCGCACGGCTTCGACCACGACCCGCATCGTTTCGACACCCGCCGCTTGCTGGACAGTGGCGCCGTGGATGGCCTGATGTGGGTGTCGAGCTTCTCGCCCGAGCTCCTGCCGCCGGCGCAGGCCCGGTCCGGCGGCCGCTTCCGGCTGCCCACGGTCGTCCTGGGCCATCCGGCGCTGGCCGCGACATTGCGTGCGGTCGATGCAAGCGGCAGCCCCGCCCCCGTCGCGGACGTATTCATCGCCGTATCGACTCCGGGTGTCAACGCGCCCGGCCAGCTGTTTCGCGGCGACGGCGCCATCGCCCTGGGCCTGAAGCCATTCATGGAGACGACGTTGCCGTCGGTGGCCGACGTCATCGGACGGATCCTGCGCCTGTTGGAGCGTCCGGCGTGACCGCAGGTAGCAACACCTTCACCCTGCGCGGCGGCCGCCTCCACGACCCCGCCAACGGCGTCGACGGGACCGTGCGGGACATTCATGTGCGCGCCGGCCGCATCGTCGCAGGCAGCGGCCAAGCCGGGGAGTCCGCCGCCGCCGTCATCGACGCGCAGGGCATGGTCGTGATGGCGGGCGGCATCGACATGCACACCCACATCGGCGGCGGCAAGGTCAACCTCGCGCGCACACTACTGCCCGAGTTCCAGCGCGACCGCGATCATGCCGCCGCCAGGGAAGCGCTCGCGGCCGGCGTCCCGGCCTTCTGCCCCGCGTGCACCCCGGGCAGCCTGGAGACCGGCTACCGTTATGCCGAACTGGGCTACACCACGGCCTTCGAGCCGGCAATGATGGCGTCGAACGCGCGCCATGCCCATCTCGAGATGGGCGACATTCCGATCCTCGACCACGGTGCCTACGTGATGCTCGGCAACGACGACCTGCTGCTGCGCATGCTGGCCGGCGGCGCCGACTTCGAGCGGATCCGCGACTACGTGGGCTGGACGGTGAACGCAACCAAGGCGATGGGGGTGAAGGTCGTCAACCCGGGCGGGATTTCGGCCTTCAAGTTCAACCAGCGTGCCCTCGACGTCGACGACGAGCATGTCCACTACCGGATCACGCCGCGACAGGTACTGCAGGCCTTGACGCGGGCGGTGACTGAGCTGGGCATGCCGCATCCGCTGCACGTCCACGCAAGCAACCTTGGCGTTCCCGGAAACATCGCGAGCACGCTGGCGACCATCGATGCGGTCGACGGGCTGCGCGCGCACTTGACCCACATCCAGTTCCACAGCTACGGCACAGAAGGGTCGCGCAAGTTCTCGTCGGCCGCCCTCGAGCTCGCGGAAGCGATCAATGCCCGTCCCAACATTTCGATCGACATCGGCCAGGTCGTTTTCGGGCAGACGGTGACCGCGTCTGGCGACACAATGGCGCAGGTGCGCACCGCCGACCTCGCCAGTCCGCGCAAGTGGATCGGCGCCGACATCGAGTGCGACGCCGGCTGCGGCATCGTGCCGTTCCGCTATCGTGAACAGAACTACGTCAACGCGCTGCAGTGGGCGATCGGGCTCGAGTTGTTTCTGCTGGTCAGGGACCCGTGGCGCATGGCGCTGACCACCGACCATCCCAACGGCGGCCCGTTCTCCAGCTACCCCCACCTGATCCGCCTGCTGATGGACAAGCCGTTTCGCGACGAGCAACTCGCGCGGCTGCATCCTGACGTGGCCGCGAGCAGCCGGCTGCGCGAGATCGACCGCGAGTACAGCCTGCAGGAGGTAGCCATCCTCACGCGGGCGGGGCCCGCCCGCCTGCTGGGGCTGAGCGACCGCGGCCATCTCGGGGCGGGAGCCGCCGCCGACATCGCCGTCTATCGCGACCAGGCCGACCGCGAGGCGATGTTCCGCACACCCGAGTACGTGTTCAAGGACGGCATGATGGTTGCACGCCTCGGTCGCATCGTCGCCGAGCCCGTGGGCGGGGTCCATTTCGTCGCCCCCGAATACGATCGCGGCGTCGAAGCCTTCGTCGCCGACTACGCCGGCCGCCACTTGACCGTTGCCGCCGCCGACAGCGTCATCGGCCACGACGAGCTCTGCGGCTGCTGCCGCGGCGGCCGGCTGATGCTGACCTCGCTGATGGGAAAGGGCGCCGGCGCCGGCAGCCGTGACGGCGGCGCGGGGGACTGAGTTGGCGACCCTGGAGCTGAACGGCGTGGTCATCGACGACACCTTTGCGGAAGCCTTCCCGATGAAGGCGACGCGCCTCGTGATCACCGCGCACACGCCCGCCTGGGCCGAGCATGCCGCGCTGTCGTTCACCGGCTTCGCCACGTCGGTCATCGCCTGCGGCTGCGAGGCGGGCATCGAACGGAGGCTCGCTCCGGCCGACACGCCGGACGGCAGGCCGGGAGTGGCGGTGCTGATCTTCTCGATGTCGGGCAAGGACCTGGCCAAGCAGGTCGAGCGCCGGGTGGGGCAGTGCGTGCTGACCTGTCCCACCACCGCAGTCTTCGCGGGCATCGACGACGGCGAGCCGATCGCACTCGGGCGCAACCTGCGCTTCTTCGGCGACGGCTGGCAGATCTCGAAAGTGCTCGGCGACAAGCGCTACTGGCGCATTCCCGTCATGGACGGAGAGTTCGTGTGCGAGGAGACTACCGGTGTCGTCAAGTGCGTCGGTGGCGGTAACCTGCTCTTCCTGGCGGCGGATACCGATGCCGCGCTGCTTGCCGCGGAAACCGCAGCCACCGCGATGCGCCGGCTGCCCAACGTGATCATGCCGTTTCCCGGCGGCGTCGTGCGCTCGGGCTCCAAGATCGGCTCCAAGTACGGCGCCTTCAACCCTTCCACCAACGACGCGTTCGCGCCGGCGCTGGCGCCGCTGGCGGCGAGTCAGCTGGGAACCGGCATCCGCAGCGTGTTGGAGATCGTCATCGACGGCCTGAGCGACGCGGACGTGGCGGCGGCGATGCGTGTCGGGATCGCGAGCGTGGTCGAGCTGGGTCCGGACCGCGGCGCACGGCGTATCTCCGCAGGCAATTACGGCGGCAAGCTCGGTCCGTTTCATTTCCACCTGCACGAGCTGGCCCAGGCCGGTGTCAACCGGTGAACGCCCTGAGGCTGCGGCTGCGCATCCCTCCCGGCGGCATCCGGGTGGACCTGCGCGGCGTCACTCCGGCGACGCTGTGCGGCCTCGACGAGCGCGCGGCCGGTGCGCTGCAGATCGCGCACGGCAACCGGCTGGTTGAGCTCGGCGACATTTTCGAGATCGCCGTCGAGCGCCGCGACGCGGAGGCGCCGACGCTGATGCTCGAAGGCGACCTGCGCGGCGTCGATCGCATCGGCTGGCGGATGGCGGAAGGCGTACTGACGGTGCAAGGCGACGTCGGCGACTATGCGGGCTGCGGCATGCGTGGCGGGGACCTGCTGATTGCCGGGAGCGCCGGCGACTTTACCGCGGCCGAGATGGCAGGCGGCCGCCTTCGGGTCGGCGGTGACTGCCGGGATTTCGCGGCGGCGTCGCTTCCCGGCAGCATGGACGGCATGCGCGGCGGCCGCTTTGTCGTGCACGGCAACGCCGGCGAACGGTTCGGCGACCGCATGCGACGCGGCACCGCCCTGGTCTTCGGCAACACGGGCGACTATGCGGCATCACGCATGGTGGCCGGCACGCTGGCCATCGCGGGAGCCTGCGGCAAGTACCTCGCCTATGGCATGCGCCGTGGCACGGTCGTCTGCCTCGGTCCCCGTCCGAAGGCCTCCTCGACCTTCGCCGCCGACCGGGCACGACATTCGCGTCTACTGGACGCTGCTTCGCCGCCATCTCGCGGACGGCGGCGGGCAGTTCGCCGATCTCCCCGCAGCGGCACCGAATCGATTCGTCGGCGATCTGGCAGCCGACGGCAAGGGCGAACTGCTCTGGTTCGACTGACCGCACCGGTTCGATCGGCCTGCCCGCGTCCGACTCATGCTACCCGTCCCATGAACCTCGTTCTCTTCGATCTCGACCACACGCTGATCCCTTTCGACAGCAACAGTGCATGGATGGCTCACCTGGTGAGCGTCGGCGCTACCGATGCCGACGCGGCTGCCGCGCAGAATCGGGCGTTCGCGCGCGACTACGTGGCAGGAACCTTCGATCCGCATGCCTATCACCGCTTCACCGCCGGGCTGCTCGCGCCGCATGCGCGCGACCTGCTCGAGCGCTGGCGGCGGGAGTTTCGCCAGGAGATGCAGGTCCGGGCGCAACGCGAGCTCGTCGGCAGCTTCGAGCTCATCGAAGGCCATCGCCTGCGCGGCGACGTCTGCTGCATCGTCACCACCACCAACCGCTTCGTGGCGCAGGTGTTCGCCGACATCTTCGGTATCGAGAACCTGATCGCCACCGAAGCGGCTACCCGGGACGGCTCGCCGGATGCGATGTTCACCGGCGATGTGCAGGGCGAGCCATGCTTCGGCCCCCGCAAGGTCGGGCACGTGCAGCACTGGTTGGATTCGACCGGCCGCCGCCGCGAGGATTTCGAGCGGACGATCTTCTACAGCGACTCGCGCAACGACCTGCCGCTGCTGGAGTGGGCCGACGAGGCGATCGCCGTCGACCCCGACGATGTCCTGCGCGCGGAAGCCATGGCGCGCGGTTGGCGGATACTCGAGCTCAGAACCGCATCCGCAGGCTGACCCAGAAAGTCCGCGGCGCCCCCGGTGCATAGAACGTGGTCTTGCGCCATTCCTCAGGGTCGGTCTGGAATGAACCGTCGGGGAAGGCGTTCTCGCCGAGCAGACCGCCAGTGGTGTATTCGCGGTCGAACACGTTGTTGACCCGGGCGCCGAGCTCGACGGTCTTCGATAGTTGCCACGCGCCGTGCAGGTGGAAGATGGCATAGCCGCTGTTCCTGCCGCTGCCGAAAAATTCCCGGGTTTCGCCGAAGCTGTCCGTGGCCACGCCCTGCTGGTGCTGGTTGTTCTCGTTGCCACGGACGTAGGAATCCGAGAAGGCCAGCATGGTGACGCCCAGGCGCAGGCCCTCCGCCGGCCTGAAGTTCACCCCCAGCTTGACGTGATGGCGCGGGATGTCGGTCAGGCGGTCGCCGCTGCGCACGAGGATCTCCGCGTCGTTGGTGGCCTGCGGCGCCGTGCCACGAGTGCTGTTGCCTTCCGAGATCAGCAGCGCATCACGCCGGAAGGTGGCGTCGACGTATCCGTAGGCCGCCCACCAGTCGAAGCGGCCGACGCTGCCGTTGGCGCCGAGTTCCAGGCCCTGCCGGCGCGTCTCGGGCACGTTCGTGAAGTAGGCGAGGCTGCCCGCGCCGGCGCTCACGAACAGGATGTCGTCGCGATTGGTCGCACGGTACACGGCGGCCTGCCAGTCGAGCAGCCGCCCGACGCGGCCTCGCGCCCCCACTTCCACCGTCCGGGTCACCACCTGCTTGAGATACGGATCCGCTTGCATCGAGTTCGGCAGCAGGCAGGGATTCTGCGGATCCGCGCAGGCAAGCTCGATCGGCGATGGCGTGCGGTTGCCCTGCGAGATCTCCCCGTAAATGCCGATCGTGGGCGCCGGATTCCAGACCAGCCCGAGCGCCGGATTCAACTTCGTGTAGCGGAAGTCGTTGTTCAGGAAGATCTGCTCGCCGGCGTCGTTGATCATCGGCGGGTCGAGCCGGTCGTCGGTCTTCACATTGGCGACGTTGTAGCGCAGCGAGCCGGTCAGCCGCCACTGAGGCGCGGGCCGCCACGACTGCTCGACGAACAGACCCCAGTTGCTCGTGCGGCCCTTGATGTTCACGATCTCGGTCTGGTCGTTGCCCGCCGGCGCGAAGCCGCGCGTGTCGTCGAAGGCGCCGAGCTCGTAGGTGCGCCGGTACTTGGCGCGGCTGGCGTCGAACTGCGCGCCGACATTGGTGCCATGCTCCTCCGACCATTCCCGATTCCACACCGCCGTCAGGCCGAACTTGTCCTGCTCGAGGCGGGACCGGTTCTGCACCGCGCCCCCTTCGCCGCTGGGGTCGGGGTCGTCTTCGAACGACTCCAGGCCGACCCGCGGGTCCTCGACCTCGTTGACGTCGGCGTTGCGGAAGTTGCTGCGCAGGCTCCGCAGGTGGGCGTTGACCCGCAGCGCCGAACGGCTGTCGAGGTCGAAGCGGCCGTTCCAGTTGAGGGCGGTGGCTTCGTTGCGGGTCACGTCATCGTAGCTGTAGACGCTGCTGCGGTCCTCGGCGAGGAATTCGACGGGCGTGAGGCCGTTGCCGACGAGCTTGTTGGATGACGCCATCAGCGACACGTCGTGCTGCCACCAGCCGGAGCGGATGCCGGTGCGCGCGAAGACCGAGGCGAGCCTCGACTCGGAGTAGTCGCGCCAGCCGCCGTCATTCTCGAACTGCGCCGCAATATAGGCATCGCTGCCGACGCGCGCTGCCGTGGCTTCCTCGCTGACGCCGTACTCCGCGCCGAGCAGGTAGCGGTCGTAACTGCCAGCGCCGATCTCGACAGCCGCACCTGGATGGGTCCGGCCGGATTTGGTCGTCAGCACCAGGCTGCCGCCCAGTGTGTTGAGGCCGTAGACGGGATTGGAGCCGGGAGAGAGCTGGATCGACGCGAGCGCATTGCGCGGCATCAGGTCCCAGTTGACGGTGTCGCCGAAGGGTTCGTTCAGGCGCATGCCGTCTAGGTAGACCGACAACCCCTGCGGCATGCCGAGCAGCGGGCTGGACGCGAAGCCGCGAAAGAGCACGGTTGCCTGGTGCTCGTTGCCTTGCGGCGTGTTCAGCGTGATGCCGACCATGTTGCTGTTGAGCTGGTCCGGCACCGACTGGCTGCGCGACGCGTCGAGCGCTTCGCCCGAAATGGTCTGCGGGTTGTAGGGCACCGCGGTCGTCGCGGCATCGATGCCAGGCACCGGCATGGTGCCGATCACGCGGATCGGCTCGAGCGCCTGCACGTCTGCAGGTGCACTGAGCCGCGGCTCCTGTCCCTGGGCAGCGGCGCCGGCGCCGGCAAGGCACGCGGTGATGGTCACGGTGGTCGACACGGCCATCGACAGGGCGGTCGATCGGGCAAGCCGCGACCCATCCTCCGATCTCCTCTTCATCGACTTCTCCTTCTTCTTGACGCCATTCTTGCAGCGGGGACGAGGGCGCGGAGTCGGCGCGGCCGGGACTTTTTCCCGAGTGACTCGCAAGGTGGGCGGGGCTTGCCGCGGCTCAGGCGCCGGGCCAGCCGCAATCGAGGAGTTGGCGTGTCAACTGGAAATCGTTGTCGACTGCAAGCTTCTGGCGCGCTGCGGAGAGGTGGTTGGCGATGGTCTTCGGGCTGAGCGACAGTGCCGCCGCGATCTGGTCGAGGTGATGGCCACGGAGCAACTGCGCGAGGATCTCGAGCTCGCGCGGCGTCAACAGCTTGAGGCGTTCCGCGGAGGCGTTGCCGGTGACGAGTGCCTGGCGGCAGAGGTTGTCCAGGTATTGCTGGCCCCACGACACCGCGAGGATGGCAGCGAGCAACTCCCCGGGTTCGCTGGACTTGGAGACGAAGCCGAGGGCTCCGACCCGGAGCGCATGTGCGATCGCCGGCTGCGAGTCGTGCATCGAGAAGACGATGAAACGGAGCTGCGGGAAGCGTCGACCCGCCTGGTCGATGAAGTCGAAACCAGTCCTGCCGCCGAGCCGGATGTCGACGATGGCGACCTGGGGCAGGCGCTGCTCCCGCTCGAGTGCCTGCAGCATGGCATAGGCATCGTCGGCGCTGCCGGCCTCGCCGGTGACATGGAAGCGGGCATCCGCCTCGAGCAGCCGACGGTAGCCGGCACGCACCGCCACATGGTCGTCGAGCAGCAGCAGGCCGATGCTCATCGGGCTAGGCGCCGCTGGCCGGCGTGGCGAGCGGCGCCGGCTGACTGTGCGCGATCCGGCTGTACGAGGCCGGCGCCATATTCGGCGCCATATTCGCTACCGGCAGGCACAGCTGAACCTCCCAGCTTCCGGCGGCGGCAGGGCCGGCCTGCAGGCTGCCGCCGCTGCCATGGGCACGCTCGCGCATGCCGAGGATGCCGTGGCCCGCGCCGCAGCCTCGCGCGCAGCGCGGCGAATGCCGTCGTTGGTGATCGACAGGCGGGCTGTTTCCTGGTCCACGACCAGCCGTATCGACACCTGCGTCGGCCGCGCGTGGCGAAACGCGTTGGCCAGCGCTTCCTGCAGGACGCGAGCGAGCGTGGCGCGAGCGCTGTCGCCGAAGCATGCCGGCAGGTCGCGGTCGACGCCGGCGATCCGCCAGCGCACAGCCAGGCTCGCGGCGGCGCCAGTCGTCGAGCACGGCCGGCGCATCGAGCTCGGGCAGCACCATCGGCTGGCCCTGGCGCAGGCGCTCGAGGATCGAGCGGACCGAATGCTGCAGCGAATGGATGCCGGCGGCAATCGATGCCACGCTCGCGCTGTCGCCGCCCGACGCGCGCAGCAGGTGGGTCTCCGCGGCGATCACGGCAAGCCTCTGGCCGAGGTCATCGTGCAACTCGCGGGCCAGCGATTTTCTTTCGTCCTCGCGCAGGTTCACCAGTTCCACGGTCAACTCCCGCTGCATGCGCCGGGTCTGCTCGAGCGATTGCGCGAGATGGTTCAGCGCCCGCGCCAGCGAGGCGAACTCCGCGATCCGCGGCTCCGGCACGCGCCTCGACAGCTCGCCCTCGGCCATGCTCGCCGCGGCACGCGTCATGTCGGATAGCGGATCGCGCACACCACGCACCACCCAGCCGTGGCCAACCCCCAGCGCGACCACGGCCAGGGCGAGCGCGCCCAGCACGATCGACATGTCGAACACCTGCTCCTGCAATTCGCCTACCGCATGGCCCTCGACCACGAGCGCCGGACCGCCGGGGTCGTCGGTGAGCGGAATCAGGAAGCGGTCGCTGACGCCGAACCATCTCTCGGCGAGCCGTTCAAGCAGCGACCGCGGCCTCGTCCGCGATGCCGTCGGACGCATCGCCGGGCTCCTCGACCAGGCGCAACCGCAGACCACGCATCCGGCTCGCGTTGAGATCCGGCAGCCCCAAGGCCTGCGCCGTCGTCGCGTTGGTTCGCGACGCCTGGACTGCCAGTGCCACCAGTTCGCGGGCGGCGCGGACTTCCTGGCGCACGTTGACGACGGTGAGCGTGCCGAGACCGACGGCGACCAACAGGGCGACTCCGGCCGAGGCCAGCAGCGTGCGGCGAAACAGGACCGCGGCAAGTTCCGGGGTGCGGGAGGACATGGCCGGCGCTAGCGCAATCAGGCGCCCCCCGGCGGCCCGCCGCGCTTCATCAACCCGCGCTGCGGGTCGTAGCCGACGAGGGCGATGGCAAACAGGGCGATCGCAACGACCGCCGTCACCACGACTGCGACCGTGTTGAACTGTCCCACCAGCGAGAAGCGGATTGCCTCGATGGCGTAGGTGAAAGGGTTGAAACGGGCGAGCTGCCAGACCCAGGTGGCGCCCGATTCCTGGAGCTTCCACAGCGGGTAGAGCGCGCTCGAGATGAAGAACATCGGAAAGATCACGAAGTTCATCGTGCCGGCGAAGTTCTCGAGCTGGCGGACGTTCACCGACAGCACGAGGCCCAGTGCCGCGAGCATCAGCGCGCCCAGCACGATCACCGGGAGCGAGAGGATCAGGTTGGTGATGGTGATGTCGACACCGAAGAGGATGGCTACGAGGAGGAACACGACCGCCTGCAGCAGCGACAGAAAGGCTCCCGCCAGCAGCTTGCCGAACAGCAGCACGCCGCGCGACAGCGGTGCCGTCAGCAGGAGCCGCATCATGCCCATCTCGCGGTCGTACACCATGGCGAGGCTCGAGAGCATGCCGTTGAAGAGCAGGACCATGCCCACCAGGCCAGGCGTCAGGTAGACCTTGTATTCGACATACGTCTCGTAGGGCGGGATGATGGACACGCCGAAGACATTCTGGAACCCGGAGGCGAAGACGATCAGCCACAGCGCGGGCCGTACCACCGACGACACCAGCCGGCCCGGCTGGCGCAGGAACTTGCTCACCTCGCGGCCGACGATGGCGACCAGCGCCGGCACCACATGCCTGGCGATGCCGCGGCGCCGCAAGACCGGCGGCAATCCTGAGGCTCGGTTCATGGCGGCTCCATTCGCCCCGGTTCCGATCGGCCCGGTTTCGCCCGCCCCGGCTCCGTCGGTGCTGCTCATTGCTTCATCGCCTTGCAGGTGGACTCGGGCTGGTCGAAGCCGAGGGAGTCGAGCGTGTCGTGCTGGTGCAGGAAGCCGTCGAAGGGCGCGATGCCGGCGATGCCGTCGCCATAGCTCAGGAACACCGGCTGTCGCAACTGCTGGTCCCAGGGGCGGAAATTGAGCCGCACGCCCTTGAACCCGTCGAGGATGGTCTTCGGCTCGCGCAGGAATGCGCGCAGCTCGGCGGGCCCGGCATCTGGACGATCGGCGAGCCCATGGGCGATGGCCTTGACCGCCATCCAGGTCGACCAGTCCCAGGTCGACATCGGCCGCTTGGCGGAGCGTCGAAAGCGCTTGCTCAGCTGCGGCGCCCCGTAGCGTTCGAAGTGCGGATGCCAGGCCTGCGCGGTCACGCCATTGGCGCCAACCACCGGCCGCGGCAGCACGGTCTTGAACGGAACCTCGCGGGCGAATTCGCCGTCGGCATCGATCACCGCGACCGCGTCGTATTCGATGTTGCCGGTGAGCAGCGCGATGTTGCCCAGCTCCCGCTCGCGCGGATCGTTGGACAGCTTGAACGGCCGCGTCGCGACCGGCTTGAGTCCGTACTTGCGCGCCGATTGGGAAAACGCCTGGCCGATGCGCTTGTCCGCCTCGCCGGGCCCCTGAAGGACCAGTACCCGACCCCAGCGCCGCGCGGCCAGCAGCTGCGCCAGCGCGTCGGTCTGCATGCGCTCGTTGGGAATGACATGGAATACCTGCGGATGGCAACTCGCGCCGCGCAGGCGGTCGTCGTCCGCGGTCGCGTTGAAGAGCAGGGGAGCCTTGTCGCCGAGCGTTCCGAGATGCGCCGCCAGCGCTTCCACCCAATCGCCGGGCAGGTCCAGGACTACTGCCGGCACGCCGCGCGCGGCCCAGGTGTCGAGGGCAGCGGCCGCCGCCGCCGGGTCGCTCGCCTCCACTTCGTCGAGGCTGACCTCGAGGCCCTGCGCGGTCAGCGCGAAGGACGATTCCGCCAGCGCGACCGTGGCGCCGGGTACGGGGCGCGCCGTGGGATGCTTCGGGAACTCTCGTTCCGTGCGGCTTTCCTCGTAGCGTGGATCGTCCTGCCAGCTGAGGTAGCCGATGGCGAGCTCCCGCGCCTGGGACTGGGCAGGCGTCGGCGCCGGCAGACGGACTGGGCCGGGCACGGCGGAACGGTCAGCGGCAGTGCCGACAGCAGCAGCGAAGCCGGCAGCGCGGCACGAAGCCGCGCGCATCGCATCAGCGCGAAACGCATCTTCGAAAGGACCGTCGACGGCATCCTCAGTCGTCCACCACCAGCGTGTGCGGCACGCGACCCACCTTCACCGAACGCAGCGTCTTGATTGCGGCGGTGTCCACCACCGACACGTCGTCCGACAGGCCGTTCGCGACGAAGAGCAGCGACTCGTCGCCATTGAGCGCAAGACCCCAGGCGCGCTTGCCGACCAGCACCAGCGATTCGACCTTCCGGCTCGGGACGTCGACCTTCGCGACGTGGTTGGCGCGGCCGAGGCCGATCCAGGCGGTCTTGCCGTCACGCGTCATCACCATACCGACCGGCGTGATGTCGTTGGGGCGGAAGCCCTTCACCTCGAACCGGATCTCGTCCTTCAACGTGTGATTGGATCGGTCGATGATCGAGACGGTGCCGGCGAGCTCGCTGGTCACCCACAGTTCCTTGTCGTCCGGCGTGATCAGAAAGCGGCGGGGACGGTTCGGCACGGTGAGGTTCTTGACGATCTTGCCGCTTTCGGCGTCGATCACGTGCACCATGTTGGCGACCTCCGAGGTGACGTAGACGGTCTTGCCGTCACGGCTCACCTTCACGCCTTCCGGCTCCTCGCCGGTCTTGATCGTCTTCAGCACCTTCTTGGTGGCGATGTCGACGATCGACAGCTGGGCATCGTCCTCGTTGGTGACGTAGATCAGCTTGCCGTCCGGACTGAGGTCGAGGATTTCGGGGTCCTCGCCGAGCGGAACCGAGTCGACGGTCTTGCGAGTCTTCAGGTCGATCAGGTCGGCCCGGTCGCTGTCGCTGCAGGTGACCACCAGGCGCTCCCGGTCGGGCGTGAGCTGCATGTGCCGAGGCCGCTTGCAGGTGGCGATCGTGCCCGTCACCGCATGCGTCTTGGCGTCGAGCATGGTGATCGCATTGTCCTTCTCGCTGGACACGTAGACCAGGCCGGTACCCGCAGCCTGCGCCGGCGAGCCGGCAAGTGCGACAAGGACCGGAAGCACGCCGAAGGCGACAGCGGAGGCGAAATGCAGCGCGGCAGCCGGCATGGCGCCGGCGGCTGCGTCCCGCAGCCCTTGGGGATTCAGGATCATCGATTGGTCTCCTCTCAAAGCTCGTGCTTTGCGCAATGTCCCGGGCAACCGATGCTGCCAGCGTGCCACCGCAACTTGCCCACCGCCGCTCAGTCCTTGCCGGCGGTCATTGCCAGAAATGCCGCTTCAACCGAAGGGCTGGACTGCTTGGCCAGCAGTCCGGGCACCGGGCCATCGTAGCGCACCCGGCCGAGGTGAAGCACGATCACCCGGTCGGCCCGCTCCGCCTCTTCGGTCAGGTGAGTAGCCCACAGCACCGCGCGTCCCTCTTCACGGCAGCTATCCTTGACGTCGCCGAGCAGTTGCACGCGCGACGCCGGGTCGAGCCCGACGGTCGCCTCGTCCATCAACAGCACCTTCGGCGACGAGAGCAGTGCGCGTGCCAGTTCCACCTTGCGGCGGGTACCGCCCGACAGCTTGCGGCATTGGTCACGGGCGCGGTCGGCAATGCCGAATCGCTCCAACAGGGCACGGCTGCGGGCGCGGGCAGAGCGCGGCTCGAGCCCGTGCAGTGCAGCATGGAAGGCAAGGTTGGCCTCCACCGACAGGTCGAGGTCCAGCGCGGGCTGCTGGAAAACCACGCCGAGTTCGCCGAGCGCACGGGGCCATGCCCTGGCGCCGTCCATGGCGTGTCCGCCGATCGCGACCCGGCCGGCATCGGTGGCATACAGCCCGGTAAGGATCTGGAAGAGCGTCGTCTTGCCGGCGCCATTCGGCCCGAGCAATGCGACGAACTCGCCGGGCGCGATGCTGAAGCCGACCTCGTGGAGCACTTCGCGCGGACCGAACCGCTTGACCAGCCGGTCGACTGAAAGTGCAGTGCCGTTCGTTGTCATCTGAAGGCATCTTAGACCAATCGCTTATCATTTCGTCAATGGGCAATCGGGAAGTCCTCACGATCCCTGCCGCGCCCGACCGGCGCCGCCGCAGGCTGGTCCAGCGAATCGGGGCGCTGGCCGCGGCGACGCAGCTCGGCGGGTTTCATGCTGCCACCTCGCATGCGAGCCCGCCCCCGAATTGGCCTGCGCGGCCGATCACCTTGATCGTGCCATGGCCTGCGGGCGGGCCGACCGACTTGAGCATGCGGGTGCTCGCCAAGGTGGCGGGGCGCGAGCTGGGCGTGCCGGTGGTGGTCGAGAACAAGCCGGGCGCCGGCGGCGTCATCGCACTGGGCGCGCTGCTCACGTCGCCTCACGACGGGTATACCGTCATGCAGCTGCCGATCACCGTGTACCGGCTGCCGTACCTGCAGAACCTGTCCTTCGACCCGGCGCGCGACATCGCGCCGATCCTGCAGATCTCCGCCATCACCTTCGGCGTCGTCGTCGAGCAGCATTCCCGCTTCTCGTCCTTCCAGGAGATCGTGGCATTTGCCCGCGCCAACCCGGGCAAGCTGGTGGTCGGCTCCACCGGCTATGCGAGCACGCCGCACCTGGTCATGGCCGACCTGTTCGCCAGGGAAGGCATCGACTACATCCATGTGCCCTTCAAGGGAGCCACCGACCAGATCCTCTCGCTGCAGAGCGGCACCATCATGGTCGGCGTCGTCGGCACCGGCTACGCGCCTTTCGTGGACAAGGGGCAGCTGCGGCTGCTTGCCACCTTCAACGAGGAACGTTCGCCGAGATGGCCGCGCACGCCGACGTTGAAGGAGCTTGGCTACGACGTCGCCACCACCTCGCCCTACGGCCTGGGCGTCGCGAAAGGCACGGCGCAGGAGATCATCCGGCGCCTGCACGATGCTTTTCGCATCGCGACCCTCGATCCCGAGCATGTAGCGATGCTTCGGAAGTACGACCAGGAAGCCGCCTACCTCGGTACCGCCGCTTTCAGCCGCTACCTTGAGCAGGTCGTCGAACTCGAGCAGCGCTGGTCGCGCTTCATCGTCCCCGGCCGGTGAGGCCGCGCGCAGGCGCGGATCCGCAGGTCGTGGTAGGGTAACGGCCACCCAAGAAATTCCCTTGCCCGGTGGGGAGACTCCATGACCGCCCGCTACTCGCCCGGCCTGCGCCGGTTGCACGTCCCGTTGTCTCGACCGGTGCCGCGGCGCGTGCGTCCCGGCGGGCGCATGCCTCTTGGCGAAACGCTTCCGTTGGCAACCTTCCTGTGTCTGGCGTTCCTTGGCGCCGGCCTTTCCGGCGTGCGCACGGCGGCGGCCCAGACCGGCGAGGAAACGGGCGCGGTCGTGCAGATGCCCGACGTGGTGGTATCGGCGTCGCGACGCGAGCAGCAGACCTTCGACGCCCCGGCGGCGATCCAGTCGATCAATCGCGGCGTGATCGAGGCTGCGGGGCCGCAGGTCAACCTGTCGGAATCGCTCAGCCGGATTCCCGGAGTGGTGGCACGCAACCGCCAGAACTACGCGCAGGACCTGCAGGTCTCGATCCGCGGCTTCGGCTCGAGGTCGACCTTCGGCATCCGCGGACTGCGGCTGGTGGTCGACGGCATTCCCGCGACGATGCCGGACGGGCAGGGGCAGGCGTCGACGATCGACCTTGCCACAGCGGCCCGGATCGAGGTCCTGCGCGGGCCGCTCGCCCAGTTGTACGGCAATGCGGCCGGCGGCGTCATCCAGGTCTTCACCGCCGACGGCAGCAGTCCGCCGCAGGCGGGAGTCGGGCTGATGCTTGGCTCGTGGGACATGCGGCGCTGGTCGCTGGGCGCGAGTGGGCGCTGGGACGGCGATGCCCAGGAGGCGGATGGATCTGGCAGCGCAGCCGCCCGCGTGAATGACGCCGCGTCGATGTCACGCCGCGGTACCGGCGTCGTTGCCGGCTATTCGGACTTCCGCACCGACGGCTATCGGGACCATAGCGAAGCACGCCGCAAACAATTCAACGCGAAGGTGACCATCGATGCGAGCGAGGACACGACGTTCAACATCATCGCGAACCGTTTCGACCAGCCGCTGGCACAGGATCCGGCGGGGTTGACGAGGGCTCAGGCGGAGGCCAATCCGCGCCAGGCCGCCGCCATCGCCGTGCAGCAGGATGCGCGCAAGGTGGTGACCCAGGACCAGGCCGGCGTGGTTGCCGAGCATCGGCTCGACCAGGACCGATCGGTGACCGGGCGGATCTATGCCGGCACGCGCGACCTCGACCAGGCGCTGTCGATCCCGCTCGCGGCCCAGGCGTCGCCCACTTCGGCAGGAGGGATCGTCGACCTCGAGCGTCGCTACGGCGGCGCCGGACTGCAGTATGCGCACCGGCTCGGCACGCGCGCAGGCAGCGTGCGGCTGGTGGCCGGCGTCGACTACGACACGATGAACGAGCGGCGGCGCGGCTTCATCAACGACGCCGGCGTGCGCGGCGCGCTCAAGCGCGACGAGGACGACGAGGTTTCCAACACCGATGTCTTCGGCCAGGCCAGCTGGGACCTGAACGAGGCGTGGACCCTGATCGGCGGCCTGCGCGCGAGCAAGGTCCGATTCCGCGTCAGCGACGACTTCATCACCGCCGCGAATCCCGACGACAGCGGCAGCAAGTCGTACAGCGCCGTCAACCCGGTGGCGGGCGTCGTCTGGCACTACAACCCGCAGACCAACCTTTATGCGCAGCTCGGCCGCGGGTTCGAGACGCCCACGTTCAGCGAGCTCGCCTATCGCCCCGGGGGCGAGAGCGGCCTCAATTTCGCGCTCGATGCCTCGCGCAGCAACCACTTCGAAGTCGGCGGCAAATTCCTGCTGGCCCCCGAACAGCGCCTCGACGTGGCGCTGTTCTCCATCCGCACCAGCGAGGAGATCGTCGTCGACACGAACGCCGGCGGGCGCACGACCTACCGCAACGCCGGCGGCACCTCTCGGGAAGGTGTCGAGATGAGCTACCAAGGCAGGTTCGCCAAGGCATTCAGCGCCGTGACCGCATTCACCTGGCTGCAGGCGGAATTTCGCGACGAGTTCCAGGGCGCCGGCGGCGCGGTGCCGGCCGGCAGCCGGTTGCCCGGCATTCCCAGCCATCAGCTGTTCGCAGAGCTGGCGTGGTCGCCGAACCCGGTTGCCGGCCCGTTCGCCGGCATCGAGCTGATCCGCACCGGCAGCGTCGCCGTCGACGACGTCAACAGCGACGTCGCCGAGTCGGCGACGATCACCAACCTGCGCGGCGGCTGGCGATTTCCGTTCGGTCGCTGGAGCCTGATGACGCTTGCCAGGATCGAGAACCTCGGCGACAAGCGCTACTTCGGCTCGGTGGTGGTCAACGACGGCAATGGACGCTTCTTCGAGCCGGCGCCGGGACGGAACTGGCTGCTCGCCGCGCAGCTCGACTATCGCTTCTGACGCAAGCGGCGCCGTTGCCGTCCGGTGCTGATGAAGGCGGCCGATGAAGGGTTGGATGAAGAGGTAGGTGAAGAGGGAGGTGAAGAGGGAGGTGAAGAGGCAGTTGCACAGCAACGGGAAGAGCAGTGCGCGAAGGCGGTCGAGTGAGCAGTCGAATGAGCCGATGAAGCGAGAGCCGATGAAGCGAGAGCCGATGGAGCGAGCGAGCAGAGGGCGGCCCCTGCCGTCGCGGCTCGCGGCGGCTACCGCGATGGCTGCGCTCGTTGCCTGCCTCGGCGCGACGCGCGCCGGCGCGGCAACGGTGACGGTCGAGCCTGCCTTCGGCTATCGCATCGGCGACAGCATCGTTGCGGTCGCGCGGGTGGCGGTGGACCAGCGCGCGCAACTCGATGCCGAGTCGCTGCCGAAGGTCGGCAGGCTGCACGGCTGGCTCTCGCTCGAGGAGGTGAAGGTCGAGTCGGAGCCGGGCGGCGGCCGGAAGATCACGCGGGTCTTCCAGGTCACTGCCAGCGCTCCGGAACCCAGGGTGCTGTACCTGCCCAAAGTCGAGTTGAGATTCAGGCTCGACGGCCGCGAGCTGGTCGAGCAGCTTGAGTCGGTACCGGTTGCGGTGGCTCCGATCGCGCCATCGAAGCCGGTCCTGCGCAGCGGCTTCGGCGTTCTGCGGCCGGACCGTGATGTGCCGGCTCCGGCTCCGCGGGAGGCCTTGTTGCGGGCAGGCTGGCTGGCGGTGGCGCTGGCCGTGCTTGCGCTGCTGTGGGCCGGCCTGCGGATGGTGGCGCTTCGCCGGCCGGGCTACGCGCCGTTTGAAAATGCGGCGCGCAAGCTGCGTCGTCTGGCGCGCGGCAGGCGGGATGCCGCAGCCGAGCAGGTCGTGGGCGCCGGATTCAGGATCATGCACGAGGCTTTCAACCAGGCCGCGGGCCAGGCGGTGTTCTCCTCGCAGCGGGACCGTTTCCTCGCCGGGCATCCGCAGTTCGCCGGCGAAGCCACCCGAGTGCGCGCCTTCTTCGACCGGTCCGACGCGTTCTTCTTCGGCGCACGCACCGGCACCGCCGCCGGCAGGGGGGCGGGCGGTGCACCGGGTGGCACGGCGGGCGGTGCCGCCTTGGGCGACGACCCGACCTGGCTGGCCGATCTTGCCAGGCGCCTGGCAAGGCTCGAGCAACCCGGCAGCCGATGAACCTGGAGTTTGCCCACCCGCAATGGCTCTGGCTGCTGCCGCTGGCCGCGCTGCCCTGGCTGCGGCGCAGCGGTCGCGACCAGGTCCATCCCTGGCTCGCGCTGGTACCGCCGGACCGCTTTTCGACCGTGGTCGATTGGACGGTGCGACTCGCGGGATCGCTGCTGATCGCAGCGGCACTGATGGCCATCGCAGGCCTGCAGCGCAAGGAACAGCCTTTCGAGAGGATAAGCCGCGGAGCCGAGATCGTCGTGCTGCTCGACCGCAGCCGCAGCATGGACCAGTCGCTGGCCCATCGCGCGCAGCACTCCTGGGAAGGCGGCAATCGTGATCCGAAGGCGCAGGTCGCCCGACGCCTGCTCGGCGAGTTCATCGATGCGCGGCCCGAGGACCGCTTCGCGGTCGCGCTGTTCTCGCTCAAGCCGCTGATCGTGAGCGACTTCACCCAGCAGCACGACATCGTGAAGGCAGCGATCAATGCCAGCGGCACCGGGCGTGGGCTTTCCGACACCGACATCGGCACCGCGCTCGAGGCTGCGCTGCGGCTGTTTTCCGATCGGACCTACGTCGGGCCGCGGGTCGTGCTGCTGGTG
This sequence comes from uncultured Pseudomonadota bacterium, assembly GCA_963844195.1. Lineage (GTDB taxonomy): Bacteria > Pseudomonadota > Gammaproteobacteria > Burkholderiales > Burkholderiaceae_E > Lautropia. The sequence goes on from CAWJNC010000003.1 coordinate 651,560, forward strand.
TCCGACGGCGGCGCACACCTCACGCCGCAGGTGCGCAGCACGCTGGCCAACCTCATCCGCCGTGAGCGGGTGTCGATCTACTGGATCTACCTGCGCTCCTTCGGCAGCCGCGGACTGATGGCGAATGCGGAACTCGGCGACGACCAGGCCGAGGCAGTGCCGGAGCACTTCCTGCACAAGTTCTTCCAGTCCACGGGGACGTTCTATCGCGCCTACGAGGCGGAGAGTCCGGATGCGATGGCGAGGGCGATCGAGGATATCGGTCGCCTCGAGAACCGCCCGCTGCGCTACCAGGAAGTGCGGCCGGTGGAGCCGCTCGAGCGGCCGCTGGCGGCCTTCGCGCTGGCGATGGCCGTGCTGTTGCTGGCGAGCCAGGTGACGATCGACACGAGGCGGCGGTAATGAATCTCCTCCTGCGGCGCTGCCTGCGCACGCTCGTCCTGATGATGCTGCTTTGCGCGGGCCTGCTCGCCTGGCAACTCGTCGACTACTGGCGGCTCTCCGGCCTCGAGCGCGAACTCGCCGCGGTCCGGACGGCGCCGCCACCAGCAACGGCCAGCGCCGCGGCAGTGCTGGCGCGTGCGCAGGTGCTGGTGCGCGAGCGCGGGCCCGGCGCCGGCGATGCGGCGCTGGAGCTCTATCGGCAGGTGGAAGCCGAAGGCAGCGAGGTGCTGCGACGGATCGCCCGCTACGACACGGCCAATCTGTACATGCGGCAGGCCCAGCAGGAGATCGAGCGCGGCGACTCCGCCCGCGCCGTTCCGCTGATCGAACTGGCCAAGGGCATCTATCGCGGCCTGCTGCGCGAGGAGCCCGCGGACTGGGACCTGCGCTACAACCTCGAGCGCGCCGTGCGGATTCTGCCCGAGGAGGATCCCGATGCCGCCGACATGATCCCGGCGGTACCCGAGAACAGCGAACGGGCACCCACCACGATGCGCGGCACCTCGCTGGGATTGCCATGAGCGCTCCGCCCGGCCGCCCGAAGGAGGCTCGCTCCCGCTTGGCGGGAAGGCGCGCAGCGCCAGGGTGACCATGAGCCCCGCCTGGCCGCCTGCCCGCACGGCCGCTCCTGCTCGCGCTCGCCGTCGCCTCCCTGGCCTATGCCACCTGGCATCGCGAGCCGCCGTCGCCCGCCATCGCCGGCGTCGGCGTGGTGCTGGTCTTCGACATCACCCAGAGCATGCTGGTCGAGGACGCGCGCGTCGACGGCCGCGCGAAATCCAGGCTGGAGTTCGCCAAACGGGCGGCGCTCGGCGTGGTCGAGTCCCTGCCTTGCGGCGCAGCGGTCGGCGCCGGGGTGTTCGCCGCGCATCGCACGGTGCTGCTCTATTCGCCGGTGGAGGTCTGCGCCAATCGAACCGAGATCGTTCATTCGATCGGGCGCATCGATACCGCCTCCTCATGGAGCGGCAACAGCGAGGTGGCCAAGGCCTACCACGCAAGCCTCGTGCTGGCGCGCTCGCTGCCCGGCGAGCCGGCGCTGGTGTTCCTCACCGACGGTCATGAGGCGCCGCCGGTCAACCCGCGCCACCGGCCCTCGTTCCAGGGCAAGGCGGGCGAGGTGAGGGCGATGGTGGCCGGCGTTGGCGGAGCGTTGCCGGTGCCCATTCCCAAGCGCGACCCGACCGGCAAGCCGGTCGGGTTCTGGAGCGCTGACGAGGTGATGCAGATCGATCCGTTCCAGACGCCGCGCACCGGTGGCAGCCGCGACATGCTCGTCGAGACCGGCGAGGCCAGCGCCGACGACCTGCGCGCCGGCGGCACGCCGGGCAGCGAGCACCTTTCGTCGCTGCGCGGCGACTACCTGCAACTGCTTGCTGCCGAAACCGGTGCTTCCTATCGGCGCCTGGGCTCGACGGCGGAACTGCCTGAAGCGGTGGAGGAGCTGCTGTCGATCTCGCTGGCCAAGGTGCCGCTTTCCGCAAGGCGGATTGCCATGGTCATCGCGCTGGTTGCGGCGGTGAGCTTCTACCTTCTCGGCCTGATGGCCGGTTCAGGCCGGCTGTGGGCGGGACCGGGGTTGTATCCGGCCCTGCGGCTGCGTCGGCCGGCGCAACGGCGCGCCATGGCGACCCGCGATGGAAGTAGTCCGTCAATTGCGACGGATTGAACGGCAGGTCGAGGCGGCAGGGACGCAGGCCGAGATGTTCGAACATCGCATCGAGTCGCACCTGCCGCAGGTCGGCCTCCTCGGCCAGGCGCCGCTGCAGGGATGGCCGCATGAAGAGCGAGCGGCTGCGGCCGCTTTCGGCATCGTCCAGGTGGACCAGGCCCCAGCGCGGCAGGACCGCGGTCGCATCCTGGTCCTGCATCACCACCGGCACCACCTGGTGATGGCGCAGGCTGCGCAGCACCTGCGTCCAGGTATCGATCGGAGCGTGGAAGTCGGACACCAGCAGCACGAGCGAGCGTCGCATCGATAGCCTGCGCCAGGCATCGAGCATGCCGTCGACCGAATCGAGCCCCGCCTCCCGGCGCAGCCCAGGCGATTGCGGCAGGTCCCGGATGGCGCGTGCGAGTGCGAAGGCAGGCTGCACGGCGCGGCTCGGCGCGATCGCGAGATGGGGATCGATGTGCGCGCTCGCGCACAGGGCGCCGATGCGGTCACCGCTGCGGTAGGCGCTCAAGGCGGCCGATGCCAGCAGGTCTGCGGCGGCCTCGCGAAGGCGACCCTCGCCTGCAACCCGCATCGAACGCGAAATATCGACCAGGACGGATACGTCGAGCGTCGCGCGCTGCTGGTTCTCGCGCACCCACAGCCTGCGCAGGGGATCGCGGATCGATGCGCGCACCGACAGGAAGCGCGCCTGCGATGCGTCCGTGAGCAGGCGTTCGCCGCGAAACGACCCGCCTTCGCCGCTGACCGCCGCGGGATGGTCGCCGGGCCGTCGGCTGCGCGGCTGCCAGGTGACGCGGTAGTGGAAAGGCGGTATCAGGGAGCCGCTATGCAACGCAGTACCTCGTCGATGAAGAGCGGCGCGATCGCCTGGCGTTCGAACTCGTAGACCGGCGAGAAGAAGACCCGATGGACCATGGTGGGCTTGAAGACCGCCTGCAGGTCCTGCGGCACCAGATGGTTGCGGCCCGCGAGGAACGCATGCACCCGTGCCGCGCGCAGCATCAGGCTCATGCCGCGCGGGCTTGCGCCCGCTTCCACCAGTTCCGCGACGTTCACGCCGGGCAATCGTACGCCGAACTGCTGCGGCGGTTGCGGTTGCGCGCATCAGGTCGAGGGCATAGCGCTCGAGCGTCCGGCTTGCCGAAACACTGCGCTGGATGGCGCCGCCGATCGTCTCCAGGTCCCGGTAGTCGACGAGGTCCGCCCGGCAGCGCATCAGCAGCTGCTCGACGTCGTGATAGCTCGGATCGAAGATCAGCAGCGCCCGGTCCTCGTCCGAGGAAGGGGCCTCGATCGCGATCTCCATCATGAACCGGTCACGCGCGGCGGCGGCGAGCTCGAACGTCTCGCCTTTCTCGACACGGTTGCGGTCGGCGAACACCAGCAGGTGCGGAATCCGGCGCGTCTGGTTGAAGGCGGTCACGCTGCGCTCAGCCATCGCCCGCAGCAGCAAAGCCTGCACCTGGGGACGCGCCCGATTGATCTCGTTGAAGAAGAAGACGGCAAGCGATCTCGCCGTGCTCGATCAGCGGTCCGGCGCTGACCCGCGGACTGCCCTCTTCGGTGATGAACGTGTGGTACAGCAGGTCACCGGGCATCATGTCGATGCTGCCCTCGATGCGCGCGAAGCCGCCGCCGATGGTCCGCGCGAATGCCCGCAGCATGGTGGTCTTGCCGATGCCGACATCGCCTTCCAGCAGCGCATGGCCTCGTGCCAGGATGGAAATCAGCAGCAGCCGGATGGCATCAGCCTGCCCGATCACGACCTTCGCGACGTCCGCCTCGATCGCGACCAGCGACAGCGGCGGCGCGACCGAGAAGCTCATCATCGTTCATCGTGGCTGCTGCCGTGCAAGTGAAAGCCGATCGCCTCGAAAGGGTCTGCATTCGAAGGTGTTTGGTGGCGTGGACTGCCAACTTTGCGACGTCATGGTTACTGGGATTACCCGACTCCGTTGGTAAGGTTTTGACTGGATGTCGACCGGATTCAGCCCGCCGCGTGTTCGCCTTGCGCTGCAGCGGCCGGGGGCCGGAAGAAGTCATAGATGTTCCAGCAGCAGCCATGCGCAAGGTTTGTGCTTCGCACTAACGCTGAGTCGTCTGGAGGCCTCAATGTGGCGGATAGTTACCTGAAAAGGCCAAACCGGCAACCGCGCTGCCGATTTGGTTGTCGTGCGGCTTGACGCAGGTCTAGACTCTGCGATCTGGCGGCCGAGCAGCGGCCGAAAACTGGCCCGCGACTGAGGAGACAGAGATGAAACGGATGGTGAAGCCGCGCGCGGCATTGTTGCTCGCCGCGTCCATGCTCGCATCGACATTGGCGTTCGCCAATGCGGACGTCGAGAAGAACATCGCCAACGAGAAGAACTGGGCGATGCAGGCTGGGGACATGTTCAACCAGCGCTACAGCAAGCTGAAGCAGATCGACAAGACCAATGCCGGCAAGTTGCAGGTTGCTTGGACGTTCTCGACCGGTGTGCTGCGCGGACACGAAGGGTTCCCCGCTGGTCGTCGACGGCATGATGTACATCCACACGCCGTTCCCGAACAACGTCTTCGCACTGAACGTCGACGATCAGAAGATCGTCTGGAAATACGAGCCCAAGCAGGATCCGGCGGTCATCCCGCAGATGTGCTGCGACACCGTCTACCGCGGCCTGGCCTACGCGGAAGGCAAGGTGTTCCTGCAGCAGGCCGACAGCATGCTGGTGGCGCTCAACGCCAAGGACGGCAAGGTGCTCTGGTCGGTGAAGAACGGCGATCCGAAAGTCGGTGCCGTCAACACCAATGCGCCGCACATCTTCAAGGACAAGGTCATCACCGGCATCAGCGGCGGCGAATGGGGCGTGCGCGGCTTCCTGGCGGCGTACGACATCAACACCGGCAAGCAGGTGTGGAAGGCCTTCAGCACCGGCCCGGATGCGGAAATGCTGATGGACCCGGACAAGACGATGGCCTGGACCGACGGCAAGATGGCGCCGGTCGGCAAGGATTCGTCGCTGAAGACCTGGCAGGGTGACCAGTGGAAGATCGGCGGCGGCACCACCTGGGGCTGGTTCAGCTACGACAAGGCCCTGAACCAGGTGTTCTACGGCACCGGCAACCCGTCCACCTGGAACCCGGCGCAGCGTCCCGGCGACAACAAGTGGTCGATGACGGTCTTCTCGCGTGACGTCGACACCGGAATGGCCAAGTGGGCCTACCAGATGACGCCCTACGACGAGTGGGACTTCGACGGCGTCAACGAGATGATCCTTGCTGACATCGACGTCAAGGGCAAGCCGACCAAGGCGCTGGTGCACTTCGACCGCAACGGCTTCGGCTACACGCTCGACCGCGTGACCGGCGAACTGCTGGTGGCCGAGAAGTACGACCCGGTGGTGAACTGGGCGACGCACGTCGACATGAAGACCGGCCGGCCGCAGGTGGTCGCCAAGTACTCCACCGCCAAGAACGGACCCGACGTCAACACCAAGGGCATCTGCCCGGCAGCGCTCGGCACCAAGGACCAGCAGCCGGCCGCGTTCGATCCGGAGACCAAGCTCTTCTACGTGCCGACCAACCACGTCTGCATGGATTACGAGCCCTTCCAGGTGGAATACACCGCCGGCCAGCCGTATGTCGGCGCCACCCTCTCGATGTTCCCGGCTCCGGGCAGCCATGGCGGCATGGGCAACTTCATCACCTGGGACGCGAGCAGCGGCAAGATCGTACAGAGCAAGCCGGAGAAGTTTTCGGTCTGGAGCGGGGTGCTGAACACCGCCGGCGGCACTTTCCTGCTACGGCACGCTCGAGGGCTACTTCAAGTGCGTCGACAAGGCGGACATCACGAAGGAGCTCTACAAGTTCAAGACGCCGTCCGGCATCATCGGCAACGTCTTCAGCTACGAGCACAAGGGCAAGCAGTACATCGGCGTCTTCTCCGGCATCGGCGGCTGGGCCGGCATCGGCATGGCCGCCGGACTCGAGAAGGACCAGGACGGCCTCGGTGCGGTGGGCGGGTACCGCGAGCTTTCCCAGTACACCACCCTCGGCGGCTCGCTGACGGTCTTCGCACTGCCGGACCAATAAGCAGAGAGAACGAGAGAGAGGCGGTCACGCGGTCCCACGCGGCACATCCCGGACGGAGCGCGCCGCGCTCCTGCCTCATTGCTCCGCCCTCGCAAGAGGGCGGTGTTCGTTTCATTCGATCGCATCGGCCATGGGTGCGTTACTTGCTAAGTTGCTGCTCATTCGCCGGTCATCGGCCTGGCCGACTCGAGCACGGAGGAGATTCCCGCATGACATCACGGATACTTTGCAGCGCCGTCATCCTGTCTGCCATTGCAGCCTTCGGGGTCCATGCCCAGGACAAGGGTCCCGAAAAGGCGGGAGGATCAGGCCAGTCGGGCGCTGCGCTGTACAAGGTAGTCGACGGCACCAAGGTGGACGAGTCAGACTTTCGAGGGCTTCCGTGCCTGGCGCGCGGCTGCCTGCGACCGCTGCCATGGCGCGAACCAGGAAGGCCTGGTCGGGCCTTCGCTGCTCGAGAGCATGAAGAACCTGTCCAAGGACGATTTCGTCAAGGTCGTTCGCGACGGACGGCTCGACAAGGGCATGCAGAGCTTCGGCAACAGCAAGATCGTGATGGAAAACATCGACCATCTCTACGCCTACCTGAAGGGCCGCTCGGATGGCGCCATCACCCAGGCGAAGGTATCGAAGATCGATGGCTAGGCAACCGCCTCCACGGTCCGCCCGCGCGTTGCTGGCAGCAACCGGAGTCGCGCTGGCCGGACTGTGGCTGCCCGTTGCGGCGAGCGCGCAGGCCGGCGATCAGCCGGCGCTCAAGGCGCTCAGGGTGTGCCAGGATCCGAACAACATGCCGTTCTCGAATCAGAAGGGAGAGGGCATCGAGAACCGGATCGCGGAGCTTTTCGCCGGCCAGTTGAAGGTGCCGGTGGAGTACTACTCGTTCCCGCAGCGGATGGCCTTCGTGCGCAACACGCTTCGCTACAAGCTTCCCGGCGAGGACTATCGCTGCGACGTGATCCTCGGGGTGCCGGCAGGCTGGGGCCAGGCGTCCGCCACCAAGCCCTACTATCAGTCCACCTACGCGCTGGTCTTTCGCAAGGGAGGAACATTCGACGGCGTGGATTCGGGAGGCGACTTTCTCGCCAAGGCCCAGGCGATGGACAAGAAGCCGCGAATCGGTCTCTACGACAAGTCGCCGGGCTCTGCGTGGCTCGCCAAGCACGGCCTGGTCGACGCTGCCGTGGTCTATCCGATCATGAGTCCGGATCCCGAGACAGTTCCCCGGCGAGATCGTCGCCAGGGATCTCGCGGGTGACAAGATCGACGTGGCAGTCGTGTGGGGTCCGATCGCCGGATATTACGCGACGCACGTCCCGGGGGCCGAGTTCGTGGTCGTGCCGCTCAAGTCCGAGCCCGGCGTGCGCTTTCACTTCGCCATCGCGATGGGCGTGCGCTACGGCGAACCTCAATGGAAGGCCCAGATCGAGAAGCTGATCGAGACAAACCAGGAGGCCCTGCACAGGATCCTGCAGGAGTACGACGTGCCACTGGTCGACGAGCAGGGCGATCCGCTCCGGAAGTAGCGCAAGTGTCGCCTGCGTTCGTGGCATGCGCGCTTGCCCTGCCGATTGCCTTCCCGCCGGCAGTGGCAGCCGGGCAGTCGACAGCGCACCTCATCCCGCTGGCGGCGACGGTGCTCAAGGTCGAGGCGGCAAGGAACGACGGGCGGACGAACGTCGGCACGGCTGTCACCGTGGCGCCAGGCGTGGTCGTCACCAATTGCCACGTCACGCGCAAGGCCGCTTCGGTGCGGCTGGTGAAGGGAGGAGGGCGGTGGCCGGCGGCGGGTCAGGTTGCCGACTGGAACCACGACCTTTGCTTTCTGTCGGTTCCGTCGTGGCCCGGCGCGCCGATCAGGTTCGCGTCGCCGACTTCGCTGCGACTGTACGCGCCGGTGGTGGCCATGGGCTATACGCGCGGCGCCGACCTGTCGATGACCCGAGGGATGATCACCGGCTTGCACGGCTACGAAGGAGGGCACATCATCCAGTCGACGAGCAGCTTCTCTTCCGGCGCCAGCGGCGGCCCGTTGCTGGACGGCGAGGGTCGGCTGATCGGCGTGCTCACCTTCCGCCTGAGGGGCAACCGGGAACATTATTTTTCGGTACCTGCAGGCTGGATCCAGGACCGTCTGCCACTCGCGTCCGACGCATTCCAGCCGCTCGAGCGAAGCGGTGACGGCCACGCGTTCTGGGAAGGCGGCTGTTGCGTGCCGTACTTCATGCGGGTCGGCGAGCTGAGCCGGCAGGCGAAATGGCCGGAGCTGCTGGATCTTGCGCGGCGCTGGCTCGCCATCGACCCTGAGGATGCCGAGGCATGGCTCGCCCGCGGAATGGCGCAGGCACGGCTTGGTCGGCAGGCCGAGGCGGTGACTGCGCTCGGCCGCGCAACCCGCATCGCCCCGCGGCATGCGCAGGCCTGGTACGAACTGGGGACGGCGAGCGCTGTCATAGGCGATGCGCAAGCGGCCGGCCGGGCACGCGAAGCCTTGATTGCCCTCGGCAGCGACCTTGCCGATCGCTTGCCCGGCACCCCGGCCGACACTGAAGGCGCCCGGTCCGACAATGGAGGCGCCCCCGGAGGATCGGCCGGCGCCCGCCGCAACTGAAAGGGAGAGAACATGTCCAACCAGGTCTCAGAAACCTTCCCGGGCCCGAGGCCGCATGGTTCATTCCGGCGGTTTCTCGCTGCCGCGCTGGGTCGAGGCATGCTTGGATCTGCACTGGCCTGCCTGGCAACCGTCGCCACGGCCGCAGACCCGAGCCAATTCACGGAAGCCGAGCGCCAGTTGTTCGTGCGCCCGCACCTCGCGGCGGTCACCCCGCCGACCCGGCTCCACTACCGCTACGAGCGGACCGGTACGCTGCAACCTCAGGTCACGGACCATGCGACGCTGACGCTGACGGCACGGGATGGCAGCCGCAACGCGGCGGTGGACTTCCTGTCGGACGATCGCAGGCTCGAGCTGCCCAAGATCGACTACGTCGAGCAGAACCCGATCATCCTGCACTTCCTCGAGCGCGAGGTGCGGCAGATGAAGGATCTGACCGGCGGGGCAGTCAGCTTCTACCGCAACCGGATCCGCAAGGCGCTCGCCGGCGACCCCGCGGTCAAGCAGACGCGGTTCAACTTCGAAGGTAGGATGGTCGACGGGGTCGAAATCCGCATCGACCCGTATGTCGATGATCCCGCGCGCTCCCGCTTCGAGAAATTCGCCGATCGCTACTACGTGATGGTGCTTTCGACCGAGGTACCGGGCGAGGTCTACCAGCTGAAGGCGCAACTGCCTGCGGCGTCCGGGTCATCGGCCGACGGCATGGTCCACGGCGAAGTGCTGACCTTCGAGCGCAAGGAGCAGGGTGGCTAGCACCCGTGCTTACAAGGAACAGCCGCGCGTATCGCCGCGGCGGCAAAGGAGAATCGAGTGAGGAATCGCATAGCGGGCCGGCAGGTGTCGACGTCGGGTGTCATGAACGCCTGCATCGCATCGGCGCTGGCGCTTGTGATCGGAGGCGCGGCATGGGCGCAGCAGGCAACGCCTGGGGCTGCGGCCTCGGGACAGGTCAGGCCGGCCCCTCCATCCGGCGAACGGCCGCCGGCAGAGCAGGCAGCCAACGACTATCCCACGCTCGCCCGGGTCGAGTACGTGTTCGAATGCCTGGAAGAGAATGCCGGGCCCCGGCAAGAGATGATCTACAAGTGCGTCTGCGCGGTGGACCGGGTCGCCGAAACGATTCCGTATGACCGCTGGGTCGAATTGTCGACCTTCTTCAAGGCGCAGCCGATGGCCGGCGAGCGCGGCGCCTACGTTCGAGAACGCTCCGACATCCAGTCGCAGCTGAAGAGCTATCGGGAGCTTCAGGCCAGGGTGAGGAAGGCCTGCTTCATTCCCGATAAGAAGTAGCAGGGCGCGTAGCGGCGCCAAGCAGGCGGGCGCGCAGTTCTGCTACCGCGCTTCCCACGGTCGTCAACACGGGCAGCGGCACCGCGTCCGCAACCGCTTCGGCGGCGCGCGCCATGCTGAACTGCGCAAGTGCGATCGCACCGCAACCGCGCTGCTGCAGTCGCCTCGCTGCCGCCACTACCAGCCGGTCGTGCTCGGCGCCGGCGCCGTCGTCCAGCGCCGCCAGCGCGCCTTCGGCAAGTTCGCAGTCGATGTCCACACCGGCCGGGAACTCGGCCGGCATCGATTTCAGCGTCGGCAGGAACGACGCGATCAGTCCGATCCGCTTGCCCAGCTTGGCAGCCTCCGCAATCATCGCCTCGTTCGGCTTCAGTACCGGCATGCCTGCATGGCGCTTCGCCACCGCCTCGATGCAGGGGCCAAACGCAGAGCAGGTGAACAGGATGGCATCCGCGCCGGTGGCGACCGCGTAGTCGCCCAGCGTCTGGAAGCGCTGGAACATCGCCTCATCGAGGCGGCCGGCGTCGGCAAGATCCGCCGAAAGGCTGTCGTCGAGCAGGTTCATCAGGCGGCATTGCGGCCACTGGCGCTCGAACTCGAGCGCGACCGGCCCGGGCGAGTGGGCAAGCGCGTGGATCAGCGCGATCCGTTTCGAAGTCTCTCCTGCGGCTCGCGGCGGTTCCTGCCGCGGGTCCTGCTGCTGGCTCTGCATCCTGTTGCCCTCGCGAAGCGCGATATCGATGCAGCGATGTTAGTCCCTGGTCGCGCCTGTCGGGGCCGGATCCATCGCCGCCATGGTCAATGCGCGGGAACCGGCCGAGGAGGCCGGCCGCCGGGTGCGCGACGCGCGCCGGAGTAGCGCTCGATGCTCAGGCCTTCGCTGCTGATCTCGGTCGGCCGACCGGTCATCTGGTGGGACAGCAGCTTGGCGGAGCCGCAGGCCATGGTCCAACCGAGCGTGCCGTGGCCGGTGTTGAGCCACAGGTTGGGCATGGACGTCCGGCCGATGATGGGCGTTCCATCGGGCGTCATCGGCCGCAGTCCCGTCCAGAACTGCGCTTGCTCTGCTGCCCCCGCGCCCGGGAAGAGATTTCCGACCACCATCTCGAGCGTCTCGCGCCGCCTCGGGTCGAGGCGCAGGTCGTAGCCGGCGATCTCCGCCATGCCGCCGACCCGGATCCGCCCGTCGAAGCGGGTCACCGCAATCTTGTAGGTCTCGTCCATTACCGTCGATTGCGGCGCCCGGCCTGCATCGGCGATCGGCAGCGTGAGGGAGTAGCCCTTGAGCGGATAGACCGGAATCGACAACTCGAGGCCAGAGAGCATCTGCCTCGAAAAACTCCCGAGCGCAATCACCACCTGGTCTGCCGTCATCACCGATTCGGAGCCGGTCTGCTCGTCCAGTGCCACGATGCCGTCGACCCGGCCGCCGGTGCGACGCAGGCGGAGCACCGTCGTCCCGTGGACGAATCGCACGCCGAGTGCCTGGGCCTTCTGCGCGAGCGAGCGGGTGAAGAGGTTGCAGTCCCCGGTCTGGTCCTTGGGCAGGCGCAGGGCACCGAGCAGGCCGGCGCCATCGGCGTCGAGGCCGGGCTCGACCCGGCGAATGCCGTCCCGGTCGAGCACCTCGAAGTCGATGCCGCAATCGCGCAGCACGGAGATGTCCTTGTCGAGCCCGTCGAGCTGCGACTGGTGCCTGAAGACCTGGGTGGTGCCGAGCTGCCGACCTTCATAGCCGATGCCGGTTTCCCAGCGCAGCGCATCAAGGCAGCGCCGGCTGTAGTCTGCGATCCGGAGCATGCGTTCCTTGTTGACCGCATAGCGCTCGGACGTGCAGTTGGCCAGCATCTGCGCAAGCCATTGCAACTGGAACAGGCTGCCGTCGGGACGAATCGCAAGCGGCGCGTGCTTCTGGAACAGCCATTTGACGGCCTTGAGCGGGATTCCCGGTGCGGCCCACGGGGTGGAGTAGCCGGGGGAGATCTGGCCGGCGTTGGCAAAGCTGGTCTCCAGCGCCGGCGCTGCCTGCCGGTCCACGACCGTCACCTCCGCGCCCGCCTTGGCAAGGTAGTAGGCCGTGGTGACGCCGATGACGCCGCTGCCGAGAACCAGAACGCGCATGTCGAACTCCTGAACAAACTCCGTCCGCCAGCTTTCAGTTTAGGCAAAACGCGGAAGAAAAGAACACAAAGGAGCGCATCAAAGCGAGATAATCGACCACCGAATCGGAGAATCACAGGAAATATGCGCGCCAAAATGCTGATCCACAGGGAGCTCGATCGCATCGACCTCAAGCTGGTCCGGGCGCTGCAGGAGAACTGCCGCATCTCGATGACGGTGCTTGCGGAGAAGGTGGGCCTGTCGGTGACGCCCTGCGCGGAGCGGGTGAAGCGCCTGGAGCGCGACGGTTTCATCCTGGGCTACCACGCGCATCTCAACCCGCATGCATTCGGCCAGGCGCTGCTGGTATTCGTCGAGATCAAGCTCGCGGCGAAATCCGGTGCGATGTTCGAGGCGTTCAAGCGGGAGGTGCGCAAGCTGCCGAACGTGCTCGAATGCCACCTGGTTTCCGGCGAGTTCGACTACCTGATCAAGGCGCGCATTCCCGAGATGAACGCCTACCGCCGGCTGCTCGGCGACATGCTGCTGGGATTGCCGGGTGCGCGCGAATCGCGCAGCTACATCGTCATGGAGGAGATCAAGGAGAGCCTCGCGCTGACGATCGAGGATCCGCCGCCCGAGCCCAGGAACGGCGCCCGTGGCGCCTGAGGGGCGCTTGCCTTGCCCGGTCAACCGGGCCGCGCAACGGGCTGGCCCGGCCGCCGCCTCAGTGCAGCGTGAACGGCTTGCAGCTGAGCGCGGATCGCGTTCGGCTCCGGCTTTTCGCGGCTGCGGTAGCGCAGCGTCACATAGCCGGCCGCGGCCGTCATCGCATCGCGCGCGGCATCCTTCTCCTGTCGATGGGTGCGGTCGTCGAGCTCGACCAGCGCGACCACCTCGAGCGCATCATCCAGGATCACGAAGTCGACCACCTTCTGCGCGAAGCGCCCGCGGATCGACAGGTATTCCGAAGTGCCGCCGCGAACATCCGGAGCCATCAGGGCGCCCATGCAGACCTGCGCCATCACCCGGTACTCCGGAAAGGCCGCCTCGAGCCGCTCGAGAAACTCCTTCTCGTTCTCGGTCAGGAATGCGCGCCTGACGACGCGAAAAGCGGGCTTGCGCCGGCGGGCGAGCAGAACGCCCAGGAGGGCGAAGACGAACAGCAGGCCGGCGATCCAGACCAGGGGGTGGGCGGCGGTCTCGCTCACGCCGGCGCAAGCGGCAGCGCGCGCTCCGCCAGCCTGGCGAACAGCGCACCGCCGAGCGGCAGGATCTCGTCGTTGAAGTCGTAGCGGGTGTTGTGCAACATGCGCCCGGCGGCGGCGCCGCCTTGACCGATCCGGAAGTAGGCACCGGGCCGAACGCGCAGCATGAACGAAAAATCCTCCGATCCCATGCTGGGCTCGAGATCGGTCACCAGGTTCTGCTCGCCGAACACTTCTGCGGCCACCTGCTGGCCGAAGATCGCCTGCGCCTCGTCGTTGATGGTGGCGGGGTAGACGCGTTCATAGGCCACCTGGGCGGTGGCACCGAAGCCTTCGGCGATGCTGCCGCACAGGCTCGTCAGGCGCTTCTGGACAGCGTCCTGCACCGTCTGCGAGAACGTGCGGACGGTGCCGGTGAGGGTGGCGACGCCCGGGATCACGCTGAACGCGCCGGGGCTGCCGGCCTGCAGCGAGCAGAGGCTGACCACTGCCGACTGCAGCGGGGACACGTTGCGGGAGACGATCGACTGCGCAGCGGTGATGATGTGCGCCGCCACCACCACCGGGTCGACCGACAGGTGCGGGTGGGCGCCGTGGCCACCCTTGCCTTCGATGCGGATGCTGATCCGGTCGGCGGCTGCCATCATCGGGCCGGGCCGCACCGCCACCTGGCCCGGGGCGAGGGCGGGCCAGTTGTGCATGGCGAAGATCCGGTCGCAGGGAAAGCGCGCGAACAGCCCATCGTCGACCATTGCCTGGGCGCCGGCGAACCCTTCCTCGCCGGGCTGGAAGATGAGGTGAGCGGTGCCGTCGAACTGGCGGGTCTGGGCGAGGTAGCGCGCTGCCGCCAGCAGCATGGTGGTGTGGCCGTCGTGGCCGCAGCCGTGCATCAGCCCCGGCAGGCAGGAGCGGTGCTCGAAGTCGTTGTCTTCCTGGATGGGCAGCGCGTCCATGTCGGCCCGCAGGCCGATGGTGCCGCCGCTGTCGTTACGCCTGCCGCGGATGACGGCCACCAGTCCGGTCTTGCCGATGCCGTGGTGGATCTCGTCGACGCCATAACGTTCCAGCTGGCGGGCCACGAGTGCCCCGGTGAGATGCTCCTCGAACCCGAGTTCGGGATTGCGGTGCAGTTGGCGGCGGATGGCGGTCAGGTCCGCATGCCAGCCGCGGATCGCGGCAACGGCCGGATGCGCGGAGAGGTGCGACTCCAAGTGCTGCCTGCCCAACCCCGACGCGCCCTATGCCTTGACCGGCAGGAAGCGTTCGACCAGCCGGGTCCACAGCGTCGCGCCGATCGGGATCAGCTCGTCGTTGAAGTCGTAGCTCGGGTTGTGGAGCATGCAGGGGCCCATGCCGTGCCCGGCGTCGCGGTGCGCGCCGTCGCCGTTGCCGATAAAAACGTAGCAGCCGGGCCGCTCCAGCAGCATGAAGGCGAAGTCCTCCGCGCCCATCGTCGGCTCGATCGGGAAGACGACGTTCTCGTCGCCGACGATGTCCCTCATGACGGAGAGTGCGAACTGGGTCTGTTCCGGATGGTTGATGGTGGGCGGGTAGTTGCGCACGAAGTTCATCGCGCCGCTCGCGCCGAACGCCACCGGCAGCTGTTCGGCGATGGCGCGCATCCGCGACTCGATCAGGTCGAGCACGTCGATCGAGAACGTCCGCACGGTGCCGCGAATGACCGCCGAATCCGGCGTCACATTGGTGGCATGGCCGGCGTGGATCTCCGTCACCGACAGCACCGCCGAATCGATCGGCTTCTTGTTGCGGGTAATGATCGACTGAAGCGCCTGAACGACGTGGGTGGCGACGAGTACCGGATCGATGCCGTTGTGCGGCAGTGCGGCGTGCGCGCCCTTGCCGGTGATGCGTGATCTCGAACTCGTTGCTCGAGCCCATCATCGGACCCTCGGTGACGCCGAACTGGCCGACCTTCATGCCGGGCCAATTGTGGGCGCCGAAGACCGCGTCACAGGGAAAGCGGTCGAAGAGGCCGTCCTCGATCATCTTGCGCGCGCCGGCGCCGCCTTCCTCGCCGGGCTGGAAGATCAGGTTCAGGGTGCCGTCGAAGTCCGGATGCCGCGCCAGGTACTTGGCAGCGGCGAGCAGCATGGCGGTATGGCCGTCATGGCCGCATGCATGCATCTTGCCCGGATGCCGCGACCGATGGGCGAAGGTGTTGTGCTCCTCCAGCGGCAGCGCGTCCATGTCGGCGCGCAGCCCGATCGCACGCTCGCTGGTGCCGCGGCGCAGCGTGCCGACGAGGCCGGTGCCGCCGATGCCGGTGGTCACCTCGTAGCCCCATTCCGCAAGCTTTTCCGCCACCATCTGCGCGGTCCGATGCTCCTCGAAGCGCAATTCCGGATGGGCGTGAATGTCCCGCCGTATGGCCTGGATCTCCGCCTGCAGATCCAGGATACCCTCCGCGAGCAACATGTCAGTGGCGCCCGGCCGCCCGAAGCCACTGACGCGCCCCCTTGGGGGGCAGCGAACGAAGTGAGGGTGGGGGTTGTTTCATTCCAGGATCTCCTCTTCTGGTCTTCTGGTAGCTTAGCATCACTGAAATGCGACCAGCCGCCAATCCAGCGTTGCCCCGGGTGCCGGGGGGACGAGCCGAACCGACCGGACCAGCAGCAGGAACCAACATCGTGCGTGGGGCCTGCCCTCACGACTGCCCGGACACCTGCGCTTTGCTGGTCACCGTCGACGCCGGCCGCGTGACGCGGGTCGCGGGTGACCCGGAGCATCCGACCACCCACGGCGCCCTTTGCACCAAGGTGTCGCGGTATGCCGAACGCACCTACAGCCCCGATCGGCTGCTGCGGCCGATGAAGCGCACCGGCCCGAAGGGCAGCGGTGCTGTTCGAGCCGATCGGCTGGGAGGCCGCGCTCGAAGAGGTCGCCGCGCGCCTGAAGGCGATCGCCGTGCGTGACCCGCAGCGCATCCTGCCCTACAGCTACGCCGGCACGATGGGCCTGGTCCAGGGCGAGTCGATGGCCGGCCGCTTCTTCAACCGGCTCGGTGCCGCCCATCTCGACCGGACCATCTGCGCCTCCGCCGGCAAGACCGGGCTCGCCTACACCCTTGGTGGCCCGGTGGGCATGGATGTCGAACGCTTCGCCGAGTCGAAGCTGATCATCCTGTGGGGCACCAACTCCATCACCTCGAACCTGCATTTCTGGACGTTCGCCCAACAGGCCAAGCGGCGGGGCGCCAAGCTGGTCGCGATCGATCCGCACCGCACGGCGACCGCGGAGAAATGCCACCAGCACATCGCGCTCCTGCCGGGCACCGATGCCGCGCTCGCGCTCGGCATGATCGCGAGCCTGGCGCGCCAGGGACTGCTCGATCACGACTACATCCGCGAGCACACGCTGGGCTTCGATGCGCTGCTGGAACGGGCCCGAGGATGGACGCCGGAGCGGGTCGCCGAGCGTCTGCGGCATCGACGCCGGCGTCGTCGATGCCCTTGCCGAAGACTTCGGCAGGATCGCGCCGGCGGCGATCCGGCTCAACTACGGCATGCAGCGGGTCCGCGGCGGCGCCAACGCCGCCCGGCTGATCGCGGGTCTGCCGGCGCTGGTCGGCGCCTGGCGCCATCCGGCCGGCGGCATGCTGCTGTCCAGCAGCGGCGAGCTTCGCCGTCGACTGGCGCGCCCTGCAGCGGCCGGACCTGCGCTCCGGAGCTGCCGTCGGGCACGCGGCGGCGCATCGTCAACATGTCGACCATCGGCGACGCGCTGCTCGAGGCGGATCCGCCCATCGAGGCGCTGGTGGTCTACAACTCGAATCCGGTGGCCGTGGCGCCGGACAGCAGCAAGGTCATCCAGGGTTTCGCCCGCGAGGACCTGTTCACCGTCGTCCTCGAGCATTTCCGAACCGACACCGCCGACTATGCGGACATCCTGCTGCCGGCAACCACTCAGCTGGAGCATCTGGACATCCACACCAGTTACGGCCACCGTTACTGGGTGATGAACCAACCCGCCATCCAGCCGCTGGGCGAGGCCTTGCCCAACAGCGAGATCTTTCGCCGCCTGGCGCGGCGCATGGGCTTCGACGAGCCTTGCTTCGACGACAGCGATCTGGTGCTGGCGGCGCAGGCGATCGACCGGCAAGGCCGGACCACCCCGGCCGCCCTGCGTGCGCGTTGCCTGCCGCTGCAGCGGGTGATCACTCGCACTCGACGAGGAAGGCGCGACTGCCCTGCTGGCGCCGCTGCTGGAGCAGGGCTGGCTGAAGATCGACCTGCCGGCGGCACCGTTCGCCGAAGGCGGCTTTCCCACGCCCTCCGGCAAGGTGGAGTTCTTCAGCAGCCGGCTCGCGGCCGCGGGCGAAGACCCGCTGCCGGACTACCTGCCGCCGTACGAATCGGTCGGCTTCGAATCCCGAGCTGGCGGCGCAATATCCGCTGGCGATGATCTCGCCGCCGGCGCGCAACTTCCTGAACTCGACCTTCGTCAACGTGGCCAGCCTGCGGGCGGCGGAGAAGGAACAGCAGGTCCACCTCGCTCCGGCCGACGCGCTCGAGCAGGGGCATCTCGGACGGCGACACAGTGACCGTATTCAACGATCGCGGCAGTTTCCAGGCGCGCGCCGTCCTGACCGATGCCGCCAAGCCGGGCGTCGTGATGGTGCCGGGCGTCTGGTGGCACAAGCACAGCCCCGGCGGGTCGCAACGTCAACATGGTCACGCACCAGCGGCTGACCGATCTGGGCCGCGGCCCGAGCTTCTATGATTGCCTGGTTGAAATCGAAGTTCGCTGAGCACCAGACGATCGCAGCCCCATCCCCCAGCGGTCCATCGCCTCTCGGGCCATCCCGTCGCGGGCCAACGGCGCGGGTGCTGATGGCGGTGTCGGGCGGGTCGCTCCTGTTCGCCGGCTGTGCCGTGTTCGGCACCGACATCGACCGCTTCACCGAAGGCGTCGGCTACTACTGGCAGACGGTCAGCGGGCACCTGTCGATCATGCACCGAGCCGAGCCGGTCGGCGATCTTCTGGCCCAGTCGGACCTGGATCCGCGAACCCGCCAGCGCCTCGAACTCGCCAGCCGGATCCGGCGGTTTGCGGTTACCGACCTTGCGCTGCCCGACAACGGCAGCTATACCCGTTTCGCGGACCTCAAGCAGCCGTTCGTCACCTGGGGCGTGGTCGCAGCCCCCGAGCTTTCGCTGCGCCTGACGCAATGGTGTTTCCCGGTGGCCGGCTGCGTGACCTATCGGGGCTACTACTCGCTGGAGGCAGCCGAAGCCTATGCGGCGCGGCTCTGCGGAGCAGGGGCTGGACGTGCAGATCAACGGCGTGCCCGCCTACTCGACGCTGGGCTGGCTCGACGACCCGCTGCTCTCCACCTTCATCAACTACCCCGACGCCGAAGTCGCCCGGCTGGTGTTTCACGAACTGGCGCACCAGGTCGTGTATGTTCCCGGTGATTCGATGTTCAACGAATCCTTCGCTTCGGCTGTGGAGCAACTCGGCGTCGAGCGCTGGCTCGGATTGCACGGCACGCCCGAGCAGCGGCTCAGCTGGCGGCAGCAGCGCCTGCGCCGCGACCTGTTCCTCGAGTTGCTCGGCCGGCATCGCGAGCAGCTGGCGGCGGTGTATTCGGCCAGGGTATCGGACGAGGAGAAGCGCGAAGGCAAGCGCCGGGTGTTCGAGGCGCTCAAGGAGGAGTACCAGCAGATGCGCAAAGGTCCCTGGGCCGGTTTCGCCGGCTACGACCGGTGGTTCAGCCGCCCGCTGGGCAACGCGCACCTCGGCTCGGTTGCCACCTATTCCACCTGGGTGCCTGTCTTTCGACAGCTGTTCGAGGAGAGCGGCGAGGACTTCGCCCGCTTCTATCTGAAGGTGGCCGACGTCGCGGCACTCGACCGGTCGGAACGGCAGGCCTTCCTCGTCAGGCGTAGCGAAAGGCTGATGAACACCGAAGAGCTCGATGCCGGCGGCCATCAAGCGCCGGTCCTGCGTGGGCCTGAGGAAGCCCGGGCGCCTTCGGGCGGGGCACCTGCCAAGGGCCCGGATGCCTTGCACCGCAGCCCGCAAGCGCGCGAGCTCCAGGCACTGCCCGGGCGGGACCAGGTGGCGCACCTGCGCGACCAGTCGATCGTGGCGCCCGCGCCCGGCGAGATGCATGCGCGCGAGCCGGCGACAGGCGCTACTATCCGGACCTATCCGTAGCAGCGCGCGAGCGCAGAGAGCAACAAACAAGAAAGCGGGTGGGGCAGGCGACGGACGGACCCCGAAGCCGGACTACCTCGCGACACATCGAGGCAAGACTCATCAGGGAGGGGGCATGGAGCGCTTCTGGCTCAAACACTATCCTGCCGGCGTGCCGGCGGATGTCGACGCATCGCAATACCGGTCGCTCTCCGAGCTGATCGAGGAAGCCTTCCGCAAATACGGCCCGCGCGAAGCCTATGTCAGCATGGGCAAGGCCCTGACTTTCCGCGAAGTCGACGACCTGTCGCGCAGCCTCGGAGCCTGGTTGCAATCGCGTGGGCTGTCCAAGGGCGCGCGGGTGGCGCTGATGATGCCCAACATCCTGCAGAACCCGGTCGCGATCGCAGCCGTGCTGCGGGCCGGCTACGTGGTGGTCAACGTCAACCCGCTCTATACGCCCGCGCGAACTCTCCCACCAGCTGAACGACTCCGGCGCCGAAGCGATCGTGATCCTGGAAAACTTCGCGGCGACACTCGAGCAGGTGATCGCGAAGTCGCAGGTCAAGCACGTGGTGGTGGCCAGCATGGGCGACCTGTTCGGCCTGCTCAAGGGGACGGTGGTCAACTTCGTCGTGCGCAACGTCAAGAAGATGGTGCCGGCGTACACGCTGCCCGACGCCGTGCGTTTCAATGCGGCGCTCGCGGATGGCGCCCGCATGCAGCTGACGCCGTCGGCCGCGGGCCCTGACGATCCGGCGTTCCTGCAGTACACCGGCGGCACGACCGGCCTTTCCAAAGGGGCCACGCTCCTCCATCGCAACATCGTCGCCAACGTGCTGCAGTCCGAGGCGTGGATGCAACCGGCGCTGAACAACCCGAAGAAGCCGCCCCCGCCCGAGCAGTCGGTCATCGCCTGTGCGCTGCCGCTGTATCACATCTTCGCGCTGACGGTCTGCTGCCTGCTGGGCATGCGCACCGGTGCCAAGAACATCCTGATCCCGAACCCGCGCGACCTTCCGGCGGTCGTCGACGCGCTCAAGCCGCACAAGATCACGCTGTTCCCGGCGGTCAACACGCTCTACAACGTGCTGGCGGACAACGAGGCGTTCCGCAAGCTCGACTTCTCCGAACTGCGGGTGTCGAACGGCGGCGGCATGGCCGTGCAGAAGGCGGTTGCGGACAAGTGGCTGAAGCTCACCGGTTGCCCGATCTGCGAAGGCTACGGTCTGTCAGAGACCTCGCCGTCGGCCACCTGCAACCCCACCGATACCAACGAGTACAGCGGCATGATCGGGCTGCCGTTGCCGTCGACCGAAGTGCAGATCATCGACGACTCCGGGGGGCCGGTGCCGCTCGGCCAGCCCGGCGAGATCGCGATCCGCGGTCCGCAGGTCATGGCGGGTTACTGGCAGCGTCCGGAGGACACGGCTGCGGTGATGACAGCCGACGGCTTCTTCAAGTCCGGCGACATCGGCATCATGGACGAGCGCGGCTACATCAAGATCGTCGACCGCAAGAAGGACATGATCCTGGTGTCGGGCTTCAACGTCTATCCGAACGAAATCGAGGACGTGGTCGCGAGCCACCCCGGCGTGCTCGAATGCGCCGCCATCGGCGTGCCGGACGAGAAGACCGGCGAAGCGGTGAAGCTGTTCGTCGTCAAGCGCGACCCGGCGCTGACCGAGAAGGACGTGCTGGAGCACTGCGCCAAGAACCTGACCGCCTACAAGAAGCCGCGGCACATCGAGTTCAGGACGGACCTGCCGAAGACCAACGTCGGCAAGATCCTGCGCCGCGAACTGCGGGTAAAGCGGGCCGCGTAGCGGCGGCGGCTGGGGCCTCCGGCCCCGCCATTGCGCCCCTGAGCCGTGCGCCCTACATCTGCCGCAGCCGGAACCTCTGCAGCTTGCCGGTTTCGGTGCGCGGCAGGCCTTCGACGAACTCGATCTGTCGCGGATACTTGTACGGCGCGATGGTCTCCTTGACGTGGTCCTGGAGCTTTCTCGCGAGCTCGGGCCGCGGCGAGAAACCCGAGCGCAGGACGACGAATGCCTTTACCGCCTGGCCGCGGTCCGGGTCCGGACACCCCGATCACGCCGCATTCCGCCACTGCCGGGTGCGACAGCAGCGTGTCCTCCACCTCAGGACCGGCGATGTTGTAGCCGGCCGAGATGATCATGTCGTCGGACCGCGCCTGGTAGTAGAGGTAGCCGTCCTCGTCCATCATGAAGGTGTCGCCGGGCAGGTTCCAGCCGTCCCTGACGTACTCGACCTGGCGCTCGTCGGCGAGATAGCGGCAGCCGGTCGGCCCGCGTACTGCCAGCTTGCCGACCTCGCCGGCGGGCAGCGGCTGCATGTTCTCGTCGACGACGCGGGCTTCGTAGCCCGGCACGACCTTGCCGATGGCGCCCGGCCGCACGTCCTTGCCGGCGGCCGAAATGAAGATGTGGATCATCTCGGTGGCGCCGATGCCGTCGATCATCTCGATGCCGGTTGCCTCGCGCCACAGCTGCCGGGTCGCATCCGGCAGCGCCTCGCCCGCCGACACGCATTTCGCGAGCGACGAGATGTCGTGGTTCTTCGCCAGCGCAGCCATCTGGCGGTAGAAGGTCGGCGCGGTGAAGAGGATGGTGGCACGGTGCCGGGCGATCGCGGCCAGCAGGCTGTCCGGCGTGGCCTTCTCGATCAGCAGCACGGACGCGCCGAAGCGCATGGGAAAGCACAGCATGCCGCCCAGGCCGAAGGTGAAGGCGAGCGGTGGCGTGCCGCAGAAGATGTCGTCCTCGGCGGGCTTGAGGATCGAGCGCGGAAAGAGGTCGCACATTGCGACGACGTCGCGATGCATGTGCATGGTGCCTTTGGGCTGGCCGGTCGTGCCCGAGGTGAAGGCGATCAGGCAGATGTCGTCCTGTGCCGTGTCGCAGGCCGGGAATTCATGCGGCCGCCCGGCACAGATGGCTTCGAGGGAACCGCCGGCCGGCGTGGTGCCGTCACCGTCGTTGAAGTAGAGCACCTGCTGCAGCGGGCTGCTCGCCTGCGCCGCCACCAGTTCGTCCTTGAGGCGGATGTCGCAGAGCGCGGCGGTGACGTTCGCCTTCTCGAGGATCGGGTGCAGCTCCTTCGCGCGCAGCAGCGGCATGGTCGGCACGGCGATCAGCCCGGCCTTGAGCACCGCCAGGAAGCAGGCGGCCATCATCGGGTTGTTCGCGCCGCGCAGCAGCACGCGATTTCCCGGCACAAGGCTCATGTCGTTGCGCAGGACGTGGGCGATACGGTTGACCTGGTGCTGCAGTTGCCGGTAGGTGCAGGCGGCATCGTCGGTGCGCAGCACGATTCGTTCGGCGTTGCCCTCCTCGACGTTGCGATCGAGCAGCTCCACCGCGGCGTTGAGGCGCTCCGGATACTGCACCTCCGGCCGGTTGAAGATCAGGTCGGGCTGCAGCTCCTTGCGCGGCAGGTGATCGCGGGCGAAGAGGTCGAGGTGGCCGGTTCTGAACATGGTCTCAAGTTCCCGTCTTCAAGAGGTCTCTGGCGATGATCAGCTTCTGCACTTCGGTAGCGCCCTCGTAGATGCGCAACGACCTGATCTCCCGGTAGAGGCGTTCGACGATCGCGCCCTGGCGGACACCCTGGCCGCCGAACATCTGCACCGCGCGGTCGATCACCTGCTGCGCGTTTTCGGTGGCGACCATTTTCGCCATCGCGGGTTCGCGGGTGATGCGGCGCGCGGGCTTGCCTGCCGGCGCCGTGCCGTGGACGTCGCGCAGCCAGGCGGCGCGGTACGTGAGGAGCATCGCACTGTCGACCGCGGTGGCCATGTCCGCCAGCGCCGCCTGCGTCATCTGGAAGTCCGCCAGCGTCTGGCCGAACATCTTGCGCCGCCGGGCGTGGGCGAGGCTTTCCGCCAGCGCGCGCCGGGCGAGCCCGAGCGCGGCCGCCGCTACCGACGCCCGGAAGATATCGAGCGTCGCCATCGCGAGCTTGAAGCCTTCGCCTTCCTTGCCGAGCAGGCGGTCGGCAGGAATCCGGCAGCCATCGAACTCGAGCGTCGCGAGCGGATGCGGCGCGATGACGTCGATGCGCTCCGCGATCCGCAGGCCCGGCGTGTCGGCATCGACGACGAAGGCGCTGATGCCGCGGGCGCCGGGCTCGTCCGAGGTGCGGGCGAAGAGAGTGTAGAAGCCGGCGATGCCGCCATTGGAGATCCAGGTCTTGCAGCCGTCGATCACCCAATGCGTGCCATCGCGCCGTGCGCGCGTGGTCATGGCGGCGACGTCGGAACCGGCGTCCGGCTCCGACAACGCGAAGGCAGCTAGCCATTGCCCATCGGCGACCCGCGGCAGGTAGCGGCGGCGCAATTCGTCGCTGCCGCCGAGCGCGATCGCGCCGCTGCCGAGGCCTTGCATCGCGAAAGCGAAGTCGGCGAGCGCGTCGTGGTAGCCGAGCGCCTCGCGCAGCAGGCAGATCGATCGCGAATCGAGCGCGTCGAGGGCGCCGCCCCAGGCACGCGGCACGCAGTAGCGCAGCAGACCGGCATCACCCAGCGCCTTCACCAGCGCGACGCAATGCGAGTCCAGGTCGGCTGCGCCGGCGGCTAAGGCCGGCAGCGCGCGGTCTGCCCACTGGTGCGCCTCGCGCGCGAGTTCCCCATGCGCAGGATCGAAGAACGGCAACTCGAGGCACGACGCCAGGTAATCCGGCGCCGGCGCGTTCAGGTGGGTTGCCTGAGCTTGCGGTGCCGGCGCGGCCGCGGAGGGCTGATCGGTGCTCATTCAATCCCCCTGGAAGGTGGGGCGCGACTTGGCCGAGAATGCCATGTAGGCGCGCTCGAAGTCCTTGGTCTGCATGCAGATCGCCTGGGCCTGGGCTTCAGCCTCGATCGCCTGCTCGATCGTCATCGCCCATTCCTGGTTGAGCATGGTCTTGGTCATGCCGTGGGCGAAGGTAGGACCTTCAGCAAGGCTGCGAGCCAGCGCGGTCGCCTCGCCCAGCAGTTCGGTTTCCGGCAGGATCCGGTTGTAGAAGCCCCAGGCCGCGCCCTCGTCGGCGCTCATCGAGCGGCCGGTGAAGAGCAACTCGCTCGCCCGTCCCTGGCCGATCAGGCGCGGCAGGAGCGTGCAGGCGCCCATGTCGCAGCCGGCGAGGCCGACGCGGGTGAACAGGAAGGCGGTCTTGGCGCGGGCGGTGCCCAGCCGGAAGTCGCTTGCGAGCGCGAGCATCGCCCCGGCGCCGGCACAGACGCCGTCGATTGCGGCGATGATCGGCTGCGGCGCCTTGCGCATCGCCAGCACCAGATCGCCGGTCATCCGGGTGAACTCGAGCAGTTGCGGCATGCGCATGCTCACCAGCGGACCGATGATCTCGTGCACGTCTCCGCCGGAGCAGAAATTGCCGCCCTCGCCGGCCAGCACCACCGCCTTGACGTCGGTCGCATAGGGCAGGGAGCGGAACAGCTCGCGCATCTCCTCGTACGAATCGAAGGTCAGCGGGTTCTTGCGGTCGGGGCGGTTCAGCGTGAGGATGCCGACTTCCTTCTCCATGCGCCAGACGAAGTGCCGCGCCTGGTAGCCGGAGGCAGTGAAGCGGCTGACCTGATTGACCGGTGTGTTCATCGTTGATCCTGTCGGGTAGGGGCGCGCGTCGCCCGGGCGGACAGGCCGGCGCCTTTCATTGATGTGGACTGCTTGAGCTTGCCGAGCAGGCGTTGCAGTTCGCGTTGCTCGTTGCGATCGAGCGAGCTCATCAGCTCGATCAGCCATGATTCATGCACCCGCGCCATGGCGCCGAAGCGCTTGCGGCCGCGCTCGGTCAGCCGCAGCCGGGTGGCGCGGCGGTCGTCCGAATCCGATTCACGAATGAGCCAGCCATCGCGTTCGAGCTGGTCCGCAATGCCGGTGACGTTGCCGCTGGTGACCATCAGCCGTCGGCTCAATTCACTCATCTTCAGGCCGTCGGCGCGGTCGAGCTGCGCGAGCAGGTCGAAGCGGGGCAGCGTCAGGTCGAACTCCTGCTGCAGCCGGCGCCGGATGGTCGTTTCGATCAGGCTCGAGCAGGTCAGCAGCCGCAGCCACAGGCGCAGCGCCATGTGGTCGTCACTGGACAGGCGCGTCTCATGGTCGATTGCGGGAAGGGCCATCCGGATAGTTTAAGCCTGAAACACTTTGCCGTTAGCCTCGTGATCTTCGACAGGGGAGGGCGGCAAGCGGAAATGGCTCGACCAGGTGGCTGGCGGAAATGAAAAACGCCGGGGCAAGCCCCGGCGTTCGAACTGATGAAACTCTGGAGAAGCTGGATCAGAAGAAGTGACGGATACCCAGCGCGAAGGCCTTCGGCTTGAGGTCGTCGCCGGTTGCCACTTCGAGCTTGCTGAGGCCCATCGAGGCGTACACGAAGGTGCGCTTGGAAAGGCCGTGCGAGTAGGTCAGGCCGATGTCGTCTCTAGTCAGATCGGTGTCGTCGAATTCCGTACGCTTCAGCACCAGGTACACGGTGCCGGGGCCGAAGCCTACGCTACCCGTGAAGGCGGCGGCCTTGGTCTTGAAGCTGTTGACCTCTTTATGCGCATACAGGAGACCAGCACCGAAGTTGCCGAACTTGGCACCCAACGACGCGCCGACTTCATCGGTGTCGTCGGCACCGGGGATGGCGTCGCCGACGAAGATCTTGTGATAGCCGATACCGAGGTTTATGGGGCCGAAGGCGCCAACGGCTGCGAAACCCGCCGCGTCACCGACATCGACGTCCCCAGGGACGACCGTGGTGCCTGGAGCGCCAGGAAGGCCGGTCAGAGCCGGATCACCTTCACCCGCCGCGTACGCAGCGTGAATGGTGAAGCCAGCAATGCTCGGCGACTGATACGTCAGGTCGTTGTTGAAGCGGATGGCGGTCCCAGCGCAGGCCGACCGGGTTGTTGTACCAGCTGTAGCCGGTCACGTCTCCAGGGGCCAACGCACGGAACATCGGGGTGTACTGACGACCCATGCGGATCGCACCGAAGCCGCCTTGCAAACCGACCCAGGACTGACCTGCCCAGAACGTGGCGCCGGAGGTGACCGTCCCGGTGTCGGCCGACAGGCGATGCTCGATGTTGAAGATCCCTTTCAGGCCACCGCCGAGTTCTTCCGTGCCGCTGATCGCAAAACGCGAACCGCTCCATATGCCGTTCGTCACGCGTATGTCTTCGTCAACGCCTGGGACGTCCGTGTCAATGTACTCCAGGGCCTGGTCGATACTTCCGTTCAACACGATATTGGTCTGCGCGTGGGCGAATGCGGGCAAAGCTGCCGCAACGGCCAGCGCGAGAAGCGATTTCTTCATTGATCAATCTCCTAAGTTTCTGGAATTCAATCGGTTACGACCGTTGCAAGGCGCGTCACCGAAACTCCCCGAGATGGCCCGGAAGGAAGTTGAAAGTATTGTCGCCAAATTCCTGCAGCGGTCAAAGACCCGTTGCAGTTGCCTGCGATAAAACGACGCCAGTGTTGTTTGGTCACAACTCCAATGTGCAGCCCCCGATCTCGCCGATCGGGCCGCCGGCCCCTGCTGTCGTCAGCTGCGCACAGGCGGGTTGACTGATCAGTTGCGATAATAGGGCGGCTGAAACCTTTCTGCTGCCAACTCGCGGTCAACTCGTGACGGCAACTGCGGAGCCTCTGATGAACAACTACAAGAGTGAGAGCTTGCGACGCCTGTCGCCGTTCGACCGGCTGCTCGCTGTCGTCACGCGCGGCCTTGCGGACGCCACCACCACGCCGGCACCGACCAGGCCGATGCCGGTGCCGCGAGGCGCGCCTTCCGCTGCGGAGGAGGAGCTCGACGAAGGCGCGCGCCAGCACGCCGGCGGGTTGATGCGGGTCAACCATGTCGGCGAGATCTGCGCGCAGGCCCTATATGAAGGGCATGCCCTGACGGTTCGTGACGACCGCTTGTCTTCCTTCTTCCTTGCTGCCGCCGACGAGGAGCGCGACCATCTGTCCTGGACGCGCCAGCGGCTGCGCGAGCTCGACGCGGCCCCCTCGCTGCTGAACCCGTTGTGGTACCTGGGCTCTTTGTCGATGGGCGCCCTCGCGGGACTCGCTGGAGGGCCCAGGGCCTTGGGGTTCATGGCCGAAACCGAACGGCAGGTCGAGGCGCACCTGCAGGGGCACCTGCAGCGGCTGCCTGCGAACGACCTGCGCTCGCGCGCCATCGTGGAAGAGATGAAGGCCGACGAAGCCCGCCATGCCGACGAGGCGCGGTCGAAAGGCGGGGCGCCGATGTCGTGGCCCGTCATCGGCGCCATGCGCCTGATGAGCAAGGTGATGACGACGCTCGCTTATCGGATCTAGGAGCCTGGGCCAGGCTCCCAGGAGGGGAAGGATCGTGCCGGTCCCGACGGCCCCGGCAGCCGGATCGCAGCATGCCGTCCCGTAGAGGAGGCCGCGCATGCCGTTCAGGCGTCTTCGACGATCTCCCAGGTCGTCTCGAGCTTGGCGGTATGGGCCAGCATCGCGGAGGCGGAGCAGTACTTGTCGTGCGACAGCTTGATCGCGCGCTCCACCAGGTTGGGCTTGAGGGACCTGCCGCGAACGATGAAGTGAAAGCCGATGCGGGTGAATACCTTGGGGTCGGTCTCGGCACGATCTGCATCCAGCCTCACTTCACAGGCACGGACATCCTGGCCGCTCTTGCGAAGGATCAGCACCACGTCGTAGACCGCGCAGCCGCCGGTGCCTGCAAGCACCACCTCCATCGGCCGCGGAGCCAGGTTTTCGCCGCCGCCTTCGGGCGCGCCGTCCATGGTCAGGAGGTGACCGCTGCCGGTCTGGGCCACGAACCGCATGGTGTCCGGACCCATCCATCTGATCGTCGTGTTCATGATTGCCTCCCCGGAAGATCGGCGATCGTATCCGATGCGCCGGCGCTGGATTTGCCGCGGCGCATCATTCGCCGCCCGATTTGGCCGCCTGCTTGATATGAGAGCGGGGGCGGGATGCTGCCATCCGAGGGGCGGACTGGGGGCGTTCGGGCTGGCAATGTCTCGCTTTTTCAATGCCTTGGATCGGACGTTGCATTATAGCAACGGATCTGTGCAACGTGTGCCAGCCGCATATTGCAAAGCACAAGATGGCTTGCTAAGATCTTCCCATTGGTTGCCGATGCAACCCACCATGTCTCCTCCACCCTCCTCCTTTGGTGTGGATTCAAGCCCGGGATGTTTCCGGGCTGTTTTTTTTGCTCCTGGCCGCGGCTGCCGTTGGCGGTGAGATCGCCAGGCGCTTTGACGGCATCTGTTGGAAGCGGCTATACTGGCGGGCTTACTTGAGTCGGTTTCTTGGGTCGTGCCCGGCACGTGCCGTAGTCGCGTAGTCGGTTAGGCTTCCTTCCGTTCCGGCTCCTTCCCAAGGTCCCAGGCCAAGCCCAGGCGAAGGCCGATGCTCCTGACCCGTTGAACAAGAACGACGGCCAGGCAGCGCGTCATCCCGGTGCGCCAGCCGCAGTTCGCAGCCTACGCAGTTCCCAGCCTATCAACTATGAAAACTTTTTCTGCCAAGCCTCATGAAGTCCGACGCGACTGGTTCGTGGTCGATGGGACGGACAAGATTCTCGGGCGCCTTGCGGCCGAGATCGCACTCAGGCTGAGGGGCAAGCACAAGCCCGAGTTCACGCCGCATGTGGATACCGGAGACTTCGTCGTCGTGGTCAATGCCGCGCGCATCCGTGTCACCGGCAACAAGGGTCTGGACAAGAAGTACTACCGCCACAGCGGCTATCCCGGTGGCGTCAGCGAGACCAATTTCGACAAGATGCAGGCCCGCTTCCCGGGTCGGGCGCTGGAGAAGGCGGTCAAGGGCATGCTGCCCAAGGGCCCGCTCGGCTACGCGATGTTCAAGAAGTTGAAGGTCTACGGCGACGAGACGCATCCGCACAGCGCGCAGCAACCCAAACCTCTCCAGATCTGATTGCAGGCGAGACTAGACAATGATCGGTGAATACAACTACGGCACGGGACGGCGCAAGACTTCGGTTGCCCGCGTTTTCATTCGGCGCGGCAACGGCAAGATCACCGTCAACGGCAAGGATATCGGCCAGTACTTCTCGCGCGAGAGCGGACGCATGATCGTGCGCCAGCCGCTGGAGGTGGCCAACGTGCCCCAGACCTTCGACATCCGCGTCAACGTCCACGGCGGCGGTGAATCCGGCCAGGCGGGTGCGGTGCGCCATGGCATCACCCGTGCGCTGATCGATTTCGACGCGTCGCTCAAGCCGTCGCTTTCCGCTGCGGGCCTGGTTACCCGGGATGCGCGCGAAGTCGAGCGCAAGAAGGTCGGTTTCCACAAGGCGCGCCGGCGCAAGCAGTTCTCCAAGCGCTGATCTTCGCGCACGTCCGTTCCTGTGCGGTAGCATCGTCCGGGACGGGGGCGGCGGCAAGCGACGGGGTGTCCATGGACGCCCCGTCTGCTTTCAGGCCCGGCGCTTTTCGGCACCCCTTTGTCGGTACCCCCGTTGTCGGCACCTCTTTGTCGGCATCGGTCTCGCCGCCAGCCACTACAATCCGCTGCGTCAGGATGACGCTTCGAGAGGATGCATCGATGCTGGGAAGCAAACGGTCCGGCGCCGCCGGGCACAGGATCGGCGCAGGCGCGGTGTTCGAAGGAACGCTTCGCTTCAGTGGCCGGGTCGAGATCGAAGGGACCGTATCGGGCAGCATCGTCGCAGATGCGGCAGAGGGCAGCGAAGTGGTCGTCGCGGCCGGAGGACGGGTCCAGGGGCAGATCAGCGCGGCCGTCGTCGTGATTTCCGGAACGGTCGAAGGTCCGATCCGGGCGAGCACCCGCCTCGATGTGCTCACCGGCGCCAAGGTCTGCGGCGACCTGACCTACCGCGACCTGCAGATCCGCCACGGCTGCGTCGTCACCGGTTCCCTGAAGCCGATCGAGGGTGAGCAGGTGGCATTGAAACTGGTCGCCAACAGCCGCATCTAGATCCGATGGATCCGGCGGAGGGCCTTCCTCGCCGACGCTGCCGGCCGGGCGTGGGTGCGACCCTCCGCTAGCCAGGGTTTGGGATTCTGGACTATCCTTATCAGGAATTGGAGTTCATACATGAATGCAGTTGCCGAAATGCCCGCTCCTCTCGTCTTCACGGACAGCGCCGCCGCCAAGGTGAGCCAACTGATCGACGAGGAGGGCAATCCGGATCTGAAGTTGCGGGTCTTCGTGCAAGGCGGCGGCTGTTCCGGATTCCAGTACGGTTTCACCTTCGATGAGGAAGTCAACGAAGACGATTCGGTCATGGAGAAGAACGGCGTGAAGCTGCTGATCGACGCCATGAGCTACCAGTACCTGGTCGGCGCCGAGATCGACTACAAGGATGACCTCCAGGGCGCCCAGTTCGTCATCAAGAACCCGAACGCCACCACCACCTGCGGCTGCGGCTCATCCTTCGCTGCCGGCTGATCGGGGCTGCCGCTTCAGCTTCTCCTTACCTCGGCCTCATGCAGCGCCCCCAGTACCCGGGGGCCTGACGCGCCGGTGACCGACGCGAGGTTGCCGGCCTCGCGCTTCACCCGCTGGCGCGCAAGCCACGCGAAGGCTGATGCCTCGACCGCCTGCGGATGCAGGCCGAGTGCTTCGGTGGATCCGACCGAGACGCCCGGGAGGGCCTCTCGCAAGCCCTGCATCAGACGGCCATTGGCCGCTCCGCCGCCGCAGACATAGACCTCCGCCACCTCATGCCGACGGCAGGCGTCGGCAATGGTTGCAGCCGTCAAGGCGAGCAGCGTCGCCTGCACGTCCACCGGCGCGAGGCCCGGCAGGCGGCCGAGCCGCTGCAGCCATCCCGGGTTGAACAGGTCGCGCCCGGTGCTCTTGGGCGCCGGCCGGGTGAAGTAGGGATCTGCCAGCATGCGCGCGAGCAACGCTTCATCCACCTTGCCCGCTGCCGCCCACTGGCCGTCGCGATCGAACCGATCTCCGCGATGGAGCTCGCACCAGTAGTCCATCAGCGTGTTGCCGGGACCGGTGTCGTAGCCGATGACCGGGCGGGGAGCGCCCCCATTGCCTGTGCCGCCGGCCGGCTCGAGCACGGTGATGTTGGCAATGCCGCCGATATTGACGATGGCCCGTTTCAGCCCGCCGATGAACACCTTCGCATGGAAAGCGGGAACGAGGGGCGCGCCCTGTCCTCCGGCTGCGATGTCGGCACTGCGCAGGTCGGTGACGGCATCGATGCCGGTCGCCTCAGCGAGCCTGGCTCCGTTCATCAACTGGATGGTGTAGCCGCGGGCCGGGTCGTGGCGCACGGTCTGTCCGTGGGCGCCGAGCGCCACGACGTCGGCCGGTTCGATCCCGGCCTTCGCGAGCAGCTCTTCCACGCAGCCGGCATAGAGATCCGCGAGCGCATTGGCCGCGAGAGCGGCGCTGGCCAGCTCGTTGGGGCCCGGCTGCTGCAGGTCGGTCAACTGCCGTCGCAAGTCCGCCGGCATCGGGTGCGACGCGAGCGCGAGGGTGCGGAGCAGGTTGCCCTGCGGATCGAAATCGACCAGCACGCCGTCGACTGCATCGACGCTGGTGCCGGACATCAGGCCGATGAAGCGCTCAGCGGCCTTGTCGATCAACCGGAGCTCCGGTTGTCACTCGAACGAGGCGAGCTGCGCGCTGTCCTGCCAGCGCATCCGCTGGAGCAGGTCGCCGGTCTCGTCCTTGAAGCGGGCCAGGGCGTACATGTCCAGCGGCGGTTCGGGCGGCGGCAGCACTGCAGCAGGATCGTTGGGTTCTCCGTTGACGAGGAACTCGAAATGCAGGTGCGGCACCGCTCGCCCATCCGGTCTGGCCGACATATCCGATCACGTCGCCCTGGTTCACCCGGGCGCCTTCGCTGACCTTGGGCGCGAACTTGCTCATGTGCGCATAGAGCGTGCTGCGCTCCCGGTCATGCTTGACGATGACGACCTTGCCGTAGCCGCGCTGCACGCCGACGAAGTCCACGACGCCTTCGCCGATGGTACGGATCTTGGTGCCGACCGGGGCTGCGTAGTCGATGCCCTTGTGGGCGCGCCAGTCACGAAAGACCGGATGGCGTCGGCCCATGGTGAAGCCGGAGGTGATGCGAGTGAACTCCATGGGCGAGCGCAGGAACGTCTTGCGCAGCGTGTGGCCGTCGAAGTTGTAGAAGTCGCCCTCGCCGTCGGCGCGCTCGAACCATACGGCCTCGAGGCGCCGGTTCTGCGACTGGTATTCGACCGCCAGCAGCTTGCCGGGCTGGCCGTCCGAAAGCGTCTGCGGATCGGTGAAGCTTTCATACACCACGCGCAGCTTGTCGCCCTTGCGCACGTCGCGATGAAAGTCCATGTCGGACGCGAAGATCTCCGGGATCTGCGCCGTGATGTTGTCCGGAATGCCGGCCTCGTCGGTGGCCGCGAAGAGCGACGTGATGATGGTGGCGGTGCGGGTGACGAGCGTGCGGTCCATGACCATGGGCTCGATGGTGGCCTGCCACTGGCCTTCCTCGCGCGCCAGTTGCAGCCGCATCGGCTGCTGTGCACTCTCGGAGCCGCGGTTGAGCGGATAGCTGAGCGCGCGGATGCGGTTCTGCTGGTCCACCTCGGCACGCACCGTGGTGCCGGGCTGCAGGCGCAGCAGTTTCCTCGCCGTATGGTCGGTGCGGACGAAGTCGGTCAGTTCGCGATCCTGTTCGCCGAGCTTGCGGAACAGGCTGCCGAGGGTTTCGCCGCGAGAGATCGTCGTCTGTCGCAGGAAGTCGCCGTCGATCTCCAGCGCCAGCGGGAGCAGCGACACCGGCTCGATCACGCGCAGGTTGGGCGGGGGTTCTTCTGCAAGAGGAGCAACGGCAAATGCAGTCAGGGTAGCGACCGACAACGCGGCGGCGAGCGCGGAGGCGAGGCGTTTTCCAGCTGATGTCTGCATTCTTGGCCTGACTGCTAATTCTTGGACTGCTTATTGCACTGCTTCGCGGATTGCTCGAAGCGGTACGCGGCGTACGCGGCAACCTGATCTACCACCCGCAAGGCACCAGGTCCGAGGAAGTCGCTCGGATAGAATGCCGGGCTGGCTGTCGATGAGGTCATCTGACTTGCTACTGCGAACCTGTTCAGTTCATGCCGGTGCCGGCGCAAGCTTCCGTAGCGGCGAGCCGGGACCAGTTGACTTCTTGAAGCTGGACCCGACGAACGGTACCGACCGACGGCACTTGCACCAGCCCGGATGCTGGACAGAACGGACCGGCAAGGTACCGGCGGGGATGCCTTCCACGTCAAAGCCGTTGGCATACCGACTTTAACGGGCACCACGGCATACACCCGTTCTCGACCAGAAACAAGCTGAGAGTGCATTCTACCCTCTGATCGTCCGAAAAAAGCCATTCTTCCCGTTCAATTACTTTCTCACAGAGTCCCCAAAGCATGTCACCCACTGGGCCGCGTACCGATTCCGTTCATCAGGCGCTTGAAACCGCAAAACGTGGTTGCGAAGAGTTACTGGTCGAAGAAGACTTCGTAACAAAGCTGACGCGCTTTGAAACAACCGGTAACCCGCTGCGTATCAAGCTCGGTCTCGACCCCACGGCGCCCGATCTCCACCTGGGCCACACGGTGGTCTTGAACAAGATGAGGCAATTACAGGACCTGGGTCACCGCGTCATCTTCCTGATCGGTGACTTCACCGCTTCGATCGGCGATCCTTCGGGCCGGAATTCGACCCGGCCGCCGCTGACCCGGGAGCAGATCGAGGCAAATGCGCAAACCTACTTCAAGCAGGCGAGCCTGGTGCTGGATGCCGACCGGACCGAGATCCGCTACAACTCGGAGTGGAGCGATCCGCTCGGTGCGCGCGGCATGATCCAGCTTGCCTCGCGCTACAC
Organism: uncultured Pseudomonadota bacterium; assembly: GCA_963844195.1. Lineage (GTDB taxonomy): Bacteria > Pseudomonadota > Gammaproteobacteria > Burkholderiales > Burkholderiaceae_E > Lautropia. Next base: position 685,989 of record CAWJNC010000003.1, read on the forward strand.
CGTCGCCCGCATCCTCGAGCGCGACGACTTCACCAAGCGCTACAAGAGCGGCGTGCCGATCTCCGTGCACGAGCTCCTCTATCCGCTGATGCAGGGCTACGACTCGGTCGCGCTGCAGTCGGACCTGGAACTCGGCGGCACCGACCAGAAGTTCAACCTGCTGGTCGGGCGCGAGCTGCAGCGCGAGTACGGGCAGGAGCCGCAGTGCATCCTGACGATGCCCCTGCTCGAAGGGCTCGACGGCATCGAGAAGATGTCCAAGTCCAAGGGAAACTACGTCGGCATCACCGACGAGCCCAATCTCATGTTCGCGCGGCTGATGTCGATCTCCGACGACCTGATGTGGCGCTACTTCCTGCTGCTGTCGTTTCGCGGCGTCGACGAGATCGAGCGGCTCAGGTCCGAATGCGGGCAAGGCAGGAATCCGCGCGATGCGAAGGTGATGCTGGCAAAGGAGATCGTGACGCGGTTTCACGATGCGGCGGCGGCCGATGCGGCCGAGCAGGACTTCAACCTTCGCGCCCGAGGCGGCATTCCCGACGACATCGCGTCCGTCGAGCTGACCGGCGCGCCGATGCTCATCACCGCGATGCTGAAGGCAGCCAACCTGGTCGCCTCGGGCGGTGAGGCGGTGCGCATGCTCGAACAGAACGGGGTGCGCATCGACGGCGCCACCGTCACCGACAGGAACCTGAAGCTGCCGGCAGGCACCTTCGTCGCGCAGGTCGGCAAGCGCCGGTTCGCGCGCGTGACGCTGCGCTGACCGCGATGGCTACCGACATCATCCTGGTCCGTCATGGCGAGACGGAATGGAACCATCTGCGCCGCATCCAGGGACAGCTCGACATCCCGCTCAACGCGATCGGCCAGAGGCAGGCGCAGGCGGTCGCGCGGCGGCTCGCGCCGGCGCCCGTGCAGCGCCGTGCGGAACATCTCGCGGAGCAGGCCACGCAGGCGCCCACGAAGCTGCGCATCGACGCGGTCTACACCAGCGACCTCAGGCGCGCCAGCGACACCGCCGCGCCGATCGCCGCCGCCCACGGCCTGAAGGCGCAGCCGGACCCGCGGCTTCGCGAGCGCCATTACGGCGGCTTCCAGGGCAGCTATTACGACGAGCTGCAGCACACGGTGCCGGACGTCTACCGGCGCATGCTCTCGCGCGACCTCTCCTTCGACCTCGACGGTGGCGAGACGATCCCGATGCTCTACCGGCGGGTCAGCGAGGCGCTGCTCGACCTCGCGTCGCGCCACCAGGATGCCACCATGGTGGTGGTCACCCACGGCGGCGTCCTGGATTGCTGCTATCGGCTGGCTACCGGCCTGGACCTGGATGCGCCGCGCACGTTCGGCCTGTTCAATGCCGGCCTGAATTGCATCGCGCTGGATGAAGGGGGCTTCCGGCTGGTTTCGTGGGGCGATGTCGAGCACCTGGCGGGAGCCGCCGACGAGATCGATCCGCGCGCCCGGCCGGCAGCGCCGGTCGGCAAAGTTGGCTAAACTGGCGGCCTGTACGCGACTGGCGAACGGGTAGAGATCACTACCAGGGAGCGTACGGTCAGTGTTCAACGACGCCTGCCGTGCGCCTGGGCAGCCGCTCCAATCGAAACCTTGAGCGCGGCCGCAGCGGCTGCAGGAGTGCATTGAACATGTTCGACCGTACCAGGACCATCGCCAGCGTCGATCCCGAACTGTGGCAGGCCATCGAGAACGAGAACCGCCGCCAGGAAGAGCACATCGAGCTGATCGCCTCGGAGAACTACGCCAGTCCCGCCGTGATGCAGGCGCAGGGCACGCAGTTGACCAACAAGTACGCGGAAGGATATCCCGGCAAGCGCTACTACGGCGGCTGCGAGTTCGTCGACATCGCCGAGCGGCTGGCCATCGAGCGGGTCTGCCGGCTGTTCGGCGTGTCATCCGCCAACGTCCAGCCGAACTCCGGTTCCCAGGCCAACCAGGCGGTGCTGATGGCGATGGCCAAGGCCGGGCGACACCATCCTCGGCATGTCGCTGGCGATGGGCGGACACCTCACCCATGGCTCGCCGGTCAACATGTCGGGCAAGTGGTTCAACGTCGTTTCCTACGGCCTCAACGAGGCCGAAGAGATCGACTACGATGCCATGGAGCGGCTTGCGCACGAGCACAAGCCGCGCCTCATCATCGCCGGGGCTTCTGCATACTCGCTGGTCATCGACTGGGCGCGCTTCGCCCGGGTCGCGAAGGCCGTCGGCGCCACCTTCATGGTCGACATGGCCCACTACGCGGGGCTGATCGCCGCGGGCGTCTACCCGAGCCCGGTCGGCCATGCCGATGTCGTCACCTCGACCACGCACAAGAGCCTGCGGGGCCCGCGCGGCGGCATCATCCTTACCAACGCGGACAACGAGAAGGCGATCAACTCCGCCATCTTCCCGGGGCTGCAGGGCGGGCCGCTGATGCATGTCATCGCGGCCAAGGCGGTCGCGTTCCAGGAGGCGCTGCAGCCCGACTTCAAGGTTTACCAGCAGCAGGTGCTCGAGAACGCGAAGACGCTGGCCGCATCGTTGGTGGATCGCGGCCTGCGGATCGTGTCGGGCAGGACCGAATCGCACATGATGCTGGTCGATCTGCGCGCCAAGGGCATCACCGGCAAGGACGCCGAGGCAGCGCTCGGCAAGGCGCACATCACCGTCAACAAGAACGCGATCCCCAACGACCCGGAGAAGCCGTTCGTGACCAGCGGCATCCGCGTGGGCTCGCCCGCCATGACCACGCGCGGCTTCGGCAAGGAGGAGTCGGCGCTGGTGGGGCAGCTGATCGCGGACGTGCTGGACAAGCCGGCCGACGAGGCCCATCTGGCGCGGATCCGGGAGCGGGTCAACCAGCTGACGGCGCGGTTTCCGGTCTACCGCTGAGTTGCGGGCGCCCTGACCCGATCGAGGGCTGCTGTGCGGTGCAGCGACAGTGCCATAATCAGGCATGCACTGTCCCTACTGCAACCACGGCGAAACCCAGGTGATGGAGACGCGCCTGGCCGACACCGGCGACAGCATCCGTCGCCGGCGCCGCTGTGCGAGTTGTGACCGGCGCTTCACCACCTACGAGCGCATCGAATTGTCGATGCCGGCCGTTGTCAAGAGCGACGGCAGCCGGGCGGACTACGATCGCGACAAGCTCGAATTCTCGATGAGGCTCGCGCTGCGCAAGCGTCCGGTCACGAAGGAAGCGTTCGAGGGCGCGCTGGACCATGTCGAGAACCGCATGTTCAAGCTGGGGTTGAAGGAAGTGCCGAGCGCCACGATCGGCGAATTGGTGATGGACGAACTGCGCAAGCTCGACAAGGTGGCCTACATCCGCTTCGCGTCCGTCTATCGCAAGTTCGAGGACATCGAGGCGTTCGCCGACGCGATCAACGAGATCCGGCCCAGCGATGCCGTGCAAGAGGTTCGCTCCGCCGATCCCCGCAAGCTTCACGATGCATAACCGGTCGATGCGCCATGTATAGCGATGCCGACCGCGCCCACATGGGGCGCGCGCTCGCACTGGCGCGGCAGGGCTTGTACACCACCACACCCAATCCGCGCGTGGGCTGCGTCATCGTGCGCGACGGCCAGGTGGTCGGCGAAGGCTGGCATCGCCAGACGGGCGCGCCGCATGCCGAGATCCTGGCGCTTGCGCAGGCGGGCGGCCAGAGCCAGGGGCGGGACGGTGTATGTGACGCTCGAGCCGTGCAGCCACCAGGGCCGCACGCCGCCGTGCACCGACATGCTCATCGAGGCAGGGGTGGCGCGGGTGATCACCGCGATGGAGGACCCCAACCCGCTGGTCAACGGCCAGGGACTCGAGCGGCTGCGGGCCGCAGGCATCGACGTCCGCTGCGGCCTGATGGAGCAGGAGGCGGTTGACCTCAATGTCGGTTTCGTCTCGCGCATGAGCCGCGGCAGGCCGTGGGCGCGGCTCAAGATCGCGGCCTCGCTTGACGGCATCACCGCCTTGCCGGACGGGCGCAGCAAGTGGATCACGTCGGCCGCGGCCCGGGCCGACGGCCACCACTGGCGCGCCAGGGCCTGCGCCATCCTGACCGGCATCGGCACGGTGAAGTCGGACAATCCCAAGCTGACCGTCCGGGGCGTGTTCACCAGCCGCCAACCGCCCAAGGTCCTGATCGACTCGCGGCTCGAGGTCAACCCGGCGGCCGAGCTGCTGCGGGCGGGCAAGGTCGTGGTGATCCACGCGCTGGCGCAGGACGCTGTCGATCCGGCGCGTGCGGCGCAACTGCAGGAAGCCGGCTGCGAACTGGTCTCGCTGCCGGGTCCCGGCGGCAAGGTCGACCTCGGCGCCGCGCTGCAGGAACTCGGCCGTCGTGAGATCAACGAGCTTCACATCGAGGCCGGGTACAAGCTCAACGGCTCGCTGATCGCGGCGGGCTGCGTCGACGAGTTGCTCGTCTACCTCGCGCCGTCGCTGCTGGGCCAGGGGCAGCAGTTGTTCAACCTGCCGGCGGTCGCCGACCTGGAAAGCCGCATCGGCCTGCAATGGCTGGACGTGGAGCGCGTCGGCGACGACCTGCGCCTGCGCGCGAAGGTCCTGGGTCGGCCGCCAGCTGCCTGAGGAAAGCTGGGAGTAGCAGTCATGTTCACCGGGATCGTCGCCTCCGTCGGCACCATCACCCACCTCGAGTCGCTCGGCCTGAACGCCGGCTGGCGCGTGCATGTGGAATCCCCGATGCTCGGGCTCAGCGATGTCGCCGTGGGCGATTCGATCGCGATACAGGGCGCCTGCATGACGGTCGTCTCGCGCAGCGCCAGCGGCTTCGACTTCGACGTCTCGCGCGAAAGCCTGGCGCGCACCGTCGGCCTGGACGTGAAAGGCCCGGTCAACCTGGAGAAGGCGATGCGGCTCACCGACCGGGTCGGCGGCCACCTCGTGTCCGGCCATGTCGATGGCGTCGGCACGCGTCGTGCGCTTCGAGCCGATCGCCGAAAGCTGGCTGCTGGACATCAAGGCGCCGCTCTCGCTCGCCCGTTACCTGGTGTTCAAGGGATCGGTCACCGTCAACGGCGTGAGCCTGACCGTCAACCAGGTGACCGACGTGCCCGACGGCTGCGTGATCTCGATCAACCTGATTCCGCACACGCTTGCGGCTACCACCCTGAAGGCGCTGGTGCCGGGTGCCGGCGTCAATCTCGAGGTCGACATGATCGCGCGCTACCTGGACCGGATGCGGGCGGTCGACGCCGCCGCCGGCAACCTGGCCGCCGCTACCGGCCACCTGCCGAGCGGCCTCGGCGCCTGAAGCCGCCACCGGACCTCATACAATCGACACCATGGCACTTGCAAGCACCGCGGAAATCCTGGCCGACTTCAAGGCCGGCAAGATGGTCATCCTCATCGACGAGGAGGATCGCGAGAACGAAGGCGACCTGCTGCTCGCAGCCGATTTCGTGACGCCCGAGGCGATCAACTTCATGGCGCGGCATGCTCGCGGGCTGATCTGCCTGACGCTCACGCAGGAGCGCTGCCGCCAGCTCAACGTCCCGCTGATGACCGTGGTCAACGGCGCCCGTACCGGCACCAACTTCACCATGTCGATCGAGGCCGCCGAAGGCGTCACCACCGGCATCTCGGCTGCCGACCGGGCACGCACGGTGCAGGCTGCAGTGGCCCGGGACGCCAGGCCGGCCGACCTGGTGCAGCCGGGGCACATCTTCCCGATCATGGCCAAGGACGGCGGCGTGCTCGTGCGAGCCGGGCACACCGAAGCCGGCTGCGATCTCGGCGCGCTGACCGGACTGACGCCGGCAGCGGTGATCTGCGAGATCATGAAGGACGACGGCACGATGGCGCGCCTGCCGGACCTGCTCGCGTTCAGCGAGCAGCACGGCCTGAAGATCGGCACCATCGCCGACCTGATCCACTATCGCAGCGCCCACGAAAGCCTGGTGGAGCGCCTGCACCAGCGGCACGTCGCCACGCCGGTCGGCGAATTCGAGTTGATGGTGTATCGCGACAAGCCGAGCGGCCAGCCGCACCTTGCTCTGGTGGCCGGCGCGATCTCCGGCGACCGGGAGGCGCTGGTGCGCGTGCACGAACCGCTGTCGCCTCTGGACCTGATCATCAGCGACAACGGCGCGCATTCCTGGAGCGTGCATCGCGCGCTCAAGGAGATCACGGCGCACGGCGAAGGTGCGCTGATCATGCTCAATTGCGCGCCCGACGGCGAGGCGCTGTTCGCGCAGGCGCGCTGGTGGTGCGACAGCGAGGCCGGCGACCAGGCGCGCGTGCCGTCGGTGCGGCCTCGCGGCGAAGCGATGGACCTGCGCACCTACGGGATCGGCGCGCAGATCCTGCGCGACATCGGCGTGCGCAGGATGCGGCTGCTGGCGCATCCGCGGCGCATGCCGAGCATGGCCGGCTTCAATCTCGAGGTTACCGGCTTCCATGAAGATGGCAGCCAGCGCGCCGGCGTCGAGGCCGCCGCGCCGGAAGGCGTAGCAGGCGCGGGCGACAGGCAGCAGGAAAAAAGACAGAGGGTAGAACAACAATGAGCGTAGATGTGCTGACCGGCGACCGGGATGGCGCCGACCTGCGGGTGGGAATCGTCCAGGCGCGCTTCAACCCGGCCATCGGCGATGCCTTGCGCGACGCCTGCCTGGCCGAGTTGCTCGCACTCGGCGTGGCCGAAGCCGACACGCTCCTGTGCAGCGTTCCCGGCGCACTCGAGATCCCCCCTGTGCTGCTGCAGCTGGGCCGCTCCGGCGAGTTCGACGCACTGATCGCGCTCGGTGCGGTGGTCAAGGGCGACACCTACCACTTCGAGGTCGTCTGCAACGAAAGCGCCGCCGGCGTCTCGCGGGTGGCGCTCGAACTAGGCATTCCGGTGGCCAATGCCATCCTCACCACCTACACCGATGAGCAAGCCGTGGCGCGTGCAGCCGAGAAGGGCGCCGAAGCCGCGCGGGTCGCGGTGGAGATGGCCAACCTCGCTGCAGCCATCGAGTCGATTGCCGAAGAGCCTCCCCAGTGACCGTTGCGGATACCAAGCCTGCAACGCCGGGCGAGCAGGAATCAGGTACGACGCCGGGTGCACCGGCGGCCGGGCCGGCCGGAGGCAAGGCTGGAGAGGCCGGAGGCAAGGCTGGAGAGAGGCGGGGTAGCGGGAAGTCCGCCGCCAAGTCCGGCGGGCGCAGCGCACGCCGCCGCTCGCGCGAGTTCGCGATGCAAGGCCTCTACCAGTGGCTCCTTTCCGGCGAGAGCGGCGGCGCGATCCAGGCGCACATCCAGGGCAGTCCCGGCTTCGAGCACGCCGACCGCAATCATTTCGAGGCGCTGCTGCACGGCGTGATCCGGGACGCCGAGGAAATCGACCGGCTGATCCTGCCGTTCCTGGATCGCGAGATGGCGCACCTCAGCCCGGTCGAGCGGGCCACCATGATGATCGGCTGCTACGAGCTGCTGCGTCACCAGGAGATCCCGTACCGGGTCGTGATCAACGAGGCAGTCGAACTTGCCAAGAGCTTCGGGGGCACCGACGGCTACAAGTACGTCAACGGCGTGCTCGACAAGCTGGCGGGCACCATCCGCCCGGCGGAAGCGGGCGGCGGCCGGCGCTGACCCTCGACCGGAGACTCGCAGGCATGGGCGAGTTCGACCTGATCCGGCGCTTCTTCCTGCGCGCCCCCGGCGCGGGCACCATCCTCGGCATCGGCGACGACTGCGCCCTCCTGCGCCCGCCGGAGGCCGGACAGGCGCTGGCGATCTCGTCGGACATGCTCATCGAAGGGCGCCACTTCTTCGCCGGCACCGACCCTGCCGCGGTCGGGCACAAGTCGCTGGCGGTGAACCTTTCCGACCTTGCAGCGATGGGCGCCGAGCCGCTCGGCTTCACGCTCGCAATCGCGCTGCCCACCGTCGACGAGAAGTGGATCGAAGCATTCTGCCGCGGCATGTTCGAGCTTGCGGAGCGCCACACATGTCCTCTCGTGGGTGGCGACACCACCCGTGGCCCGCTGGCGATTTCGATCACCGTGTTCGGACAGGTTCCGCCGGGGCAGGCGCTGCGCCGGGATCGGGCGCAGGCGGGTGACGAGATCTGGGTCTCCGGGCCATTGGGCGGCGCGGCGTTCGCGGTCGCCCAGCGTGCCGGGAGGTCTGGCCGGGGAGGACGCGTTCATGAACCCGTCGACGAACGCGCCGCCCGCCGTCTCGACTGGCCGCAGCCGCGCCTCGCCCTCGGGCGGTCGTTGCGCGGCATTGCGCATGCCGCGATCGATCTGTCCGACGGCCTGGCCGGCGACCTGCGCCATGTGCTCGACGCATCGGCGGGTGAAGACGGCTTGGCGGCGGACCTGGCAGCCGGCGACATCCCGCTCGATCCGTGCCTAGCGCAGGAGCCGCCCGATCAGGCGCTGACCTTCGCGCTGCGCGGCGGCGACGACTACGAGCTGCTCTTCACTGCCTCGGCGGATGCGCACCAGGAGGTCAGGGCGCTGTGCCCGGAGGCAGGGATGATCGGCCGGCTGCGCGCGGGACACGGTATCCTCCTGACTGGCCGCGACGGAGCGGCCGTGCCGTTCGAAGGAACCGGATTCGATCATTTCAGCAAATGAACAGCAATGCAGAAGACGTGACCGATCTAGTGAGCACGGACGGTACCGTCAAGCCGCCGAGGCCGACATTCGAGTTCATGAAGCCGCGGTTTTCGCGCTGGATCGCGCTGGGCTTCGGCAGCGGCCTGTCTCCGACGGCGCCCGGGACCGTCGGGACCCTCTTCGCCTGGGCGAGCTTCGCGGCGCTGCATGCCCTGGTCGGCGACATCGGGATGCTGATCCTGTGTGCAGCAGGGCTGCCGGTCGGGGTCTGGGCCGTCGGCCGGACCGGTCGGGACCTGGGCGTATCCGACCATGGCGCGATCGTGTGGGACGAGGTCATCGCCTTCTGGCTGGTGCTGCTGCTGGTGCCCGCCACCTTCGCGTCGCAGCTGCTCGCATTCCTGCTGTTTCGCGCCTTCGACATCCTCAAGCCGCCGCCGATACGTCAGGTCGACCGGCTGTGGAAGACCTCGCTGGGCGTCATGGCCGACGACCTCCTCGCCGCTGCGTACACGGTGCTGGTGATCGCTTTCTGGCAGCGGCTGGCGTGACGAGGAGGGCGGTGCGGTGAGTGGATCTGCCGCGATGTTCGACAGGGACGTCGATGACGACGCGCTGGTCGCGATGGCCGCCGAACTCGGGCAGGAGATGCTGCGCCTGGGCGCAATGGTCGTCACCGCCGAATCGTGCACCGGCGGCCTCGTCGCGCGGGCGCTCACCGAGACCGCCGGTTCGAGCAACTGGTTCGAGCGCGGCTTCGTGACCTACTCCAACGAGTCCAAGGTCGACCTGCTCGGCGTGCGCATCGCCACCCTGCAGGCCGACGGGGCGGTGAGCGAACGTGTCGCGTGGGAAATGGCGGCTGGTGCCCTCAAGCACTCGCCGGCGGCGTTGTCGCTGGCATTGACCGGCATCGCAGGCCCGGGCGGCGCGGTGGCGGGCAAGCCGGTAGGCACCGTCTGCTTCGGTTGGGGCCTGGCAGTTCCCGGCAGTGGATCGGACACCCTCATCGTCTGCGAGCAGCGGCATTTCGAGGGCGACCGGAGCGCCGTGCGGCGCCAGTCCGCGGCGTATTCGCTGCAGCAGGCGACCCGCCTGCTGCGCCAGCGCCTGCAGGAGCAGCCGCCGCTCGCATGAGGTTGCTGCCGTTTCGAGCCGGCGCACTCCGTCGAGCGTACCCCCTGTTGTCTTAGGTCGAATGGCTGGTTGTATATACAGTGCTTCCGTGGGATAATGGCTCCCGGATGTCAATGAACAGCAAGCACTCAACAGCAGTATCAAGCGCAAGGGAACATCACATGGACGACACCAAAGCACGCAGCGAGAAAGCCAAGGCCCTGAGTGCCGCGCTGGCACAGATCGAGAAGCAGTTCGGCAAGGGGTCGGTCATGCGCCTTGCGGACGGCGAGGTCGCGAAGGACATCGACGTCGTCTCCACCGGTTCGCTCGGCCTGGACATCGCCCTGGGCATCGGCGGTCTGCCGCGCGGCCGGGTGGTGGAGATCTACGGTCCGGAATCGTCCGGCAAGACCACCCTCACGCTGCAGGTGATCGCGGAGATGCAGAAGCTCGGCGGCACCTGTGCCTTCATCGATGCCGAGCATGCGCTGGACACGCAGTATGCGAACAAGCTTGGGGTGAACCTGCAGGATCTGCTGATCTCGCAGCCGGACACCGGCGAGCAGGCGCTCGAGATCGTGGATGCGCTGGTGCGCTCCGGCTCGGTGGACCTGGTCGTCATCGACTCGGTCGCCGCGCTCACGCCGCGGGCGGAAATCGAAGGCGAGATGGGAGATTCGCTGCCGGGCCTGCAGGCGCGCCTGATGAGCCAGGCGCTGCGCAAGCTCACCGGCACCATCCAGCGGACCAATACGCTGGTCATCTTCATCAACCAGATCCGGATGAAGATCGGCGTCATGTTCGGCAATCCGGAGACCACCACCGGCGGCAACGCGCTCAAGTTCTACGCGTCGGTGCGCCTGGACATCCGCCGGACGGGTTCCATCAAGAAGGGCGATGAGGTCATCGGCAACGAGACGCGGGTCAAGGTGGTCAAGAACAAGGTCGCCCCGCCGTTCAAGAACGCGGAATTCGACATCCTCTATGGCGAAGGCACCTCGCGCCTCGGCGAAATCCTGGATCTTGGCGCCTCGGCCAGCATCGTCGAGAAGAGCGGAGCCTGGTACAGCTACAACGGCGAGCGCATCGGCCAGGGCAAGGACAATGCGCGCGAGTTCCTGCGTGAAAAGCCGGAGCTCGCCCTCGAAATCGAGAACCGGGTCCGCGAATCGTTCGGTGTCGCCACGCGTGGCCTGAAGGTCATCGAAGGCGGCAAAGGCGACAAGAAGGAAGCCGCCTGACATTTCGCCGGCTATGAACCCAGCCGGGGAAACTCGGATCGTGAATGGCCCGCGGCCATCGACGCGTGATCCCGGCTGATGTCATGGCGTGCGAATAGTGGCGACCTCAGGCGTCTTGCGCCCGAAATGGGCCATGCCGGCCGTATTGGCTGAATCGGCTGCCTCCGCCGGAACGAGCCTGCAGTCGGTCGCAGATGCCCGCAGGAAGCCGCGGGCTGCGCCCAGCCTGAAAGGGCGCGCTCTCAGATGCCTTGCGCGCCGCGAATACAGCCGCGCAGAGTTGCGTCGCAAGCTGCTTGCCCCGGATGTCGATGCGGCGGCACTGGACGCGGTGCTGGATGACCTGGAAGCGAAGCAGCTCCTGTCTGACCGGCGGTATGCGGAGGTGCTGGCGCGAAGCAAAGGCGCACGCTACGGCGTGGCAACGCTCTCCCGGACCCTGTCACAGCAGGGCGTGGGTCCCGAGGTGGCGGCTGCCGCATTGCAACCCCTGCGCGTCAATGAACGGGAGCGGGCACTGGACATCTGGCGGCGCCGCTTCGGCAAGCCGCCGGCGGACCTGAAGGAGCGCGCCCGGCAGCATCGTTTCCTGCTGGCGCGCGGCTTCGACGGCGCGACGGTGTCGTGGGTCCTCAGGCACGCGGGCAGCGCGGATGATGACGAAGCCTGATTCTCGGCAGAGATGACGGTCCGCTTGCTGGATAGTCGCATTGCTTTAGATAGTCGCATTGCCTTATCCTCGTCTTGCGAGGGTGGCTTACCCGTTCGCCCGGCTTGACAGCGACGATAAATGCCTATGTTGCTGCGCAGCATAGGCATGATGCCTGTGCTACTATGCCCGCGCCTGCTGCTGCGCCCGGGCCTATCCTGTCTGTCGGCGTTGCTGGGCGGAACCCCGAGAGACCCCATGAAAATCCACGAATACCAAGGCAAAGAGATCCTCAAGCGATACGGCGTGCCCGTGCCGCGCGGCATCGCTGTCTTCAGTGTCGACGAGGCCGTCAAGGCAGCGGAGCAACTGGGCGGGCCGGTCTGGGTCGTCAAGGCGCAGATTCACGCCGGCGGCCGCGGCAAGGGTGGCGGCGTCAAGCTGGCCCGGTCGGTCGACGAGGTGAAGCAACGCGCGTCTGAAATCCTGGGCATGCAGCTGGTCACGCACCAGACGGGATCCGGTGGGCAGCTGGTGCGCCGCCTCTTCATCGAGGAAGGCGCGGACATCGCCAAGGAACTCTACGTCGGCATCGTGCTGGATCGGCAATCACAGAAGATCTGCGTGATGGCGTCGAGCGAAGGTGGGATGGACATCGAAGAGGTGGCCGCGCACACACCGGAGAAGCTGCACAAGGTCTTCTGTGACGTGGAAGCCGGGCTCACCGATGCCGAGGCCGACGACCTGGCGCGCAAGATCGGCATCCCGGAGAAGAGCCTGCCTCAATCGCGGGCGGTGCTCCAGGGCCTGTACAAGGCTTTCTTCGAGACGGACGCGTCGCTGTCCGAGATCAACCCGCTGATCCTCACCAAGTCGGGTGACGTGATCGCGCTCGACGCCAAGATGAACTTCGACTCCAACGCGCTCTATCGCCATCCCGACATCGTCGAGATGCGCGACCTCGACGAAGAGGATCCGGCGGAGATCGAGGCTTCGAAGTTCGATCTTGCCTACATCCAGCTCGACGGCAACATCGGTTGCCTGGTGAACGGCGCCGGGCTTGCGATGGCGACCATGGACACCATCAAGCTGTTCGGCGGCGAGCCGGCCAACTTCCTCGACGTCGGCGGCGGCGCCACTGCGGAGAAGGTGACCGAGGCGTTCAAGCTGATGCTGCGCAACCCGGGCCTGAAGGCGATCCTGGTCAACATCTTCGGCGGCATCATGCGATGCGACACCATCGCCGAAGGCGTGATCGCTGCGAGCAAGGCGGTCAGCCTGAAGGTGCCGCTGGTGGTGCGGATGAAGGGCACCAACGAGGAACTGGGCAAGAAGATGCTTGCGGAATCGGGGCTGCCGATCATCGCGGCGGACACGATGGGCGAGGCGGCGAAGAAGGTCGTGGCTGCAGCCAGATGACGCCCCCGAAGCGGCCTGCGGCGCTGGCCATCGGCCGGAGGCCAATGGGTGGCGGCAGCTGGGTTGCCCGTCTATTTTCGGAGCGCTGCCTCGGACCCGCGGCTCGGACACCAAGGTCAATCAAGGACAATCGAATGTCGATCCTGATCAACAAGGACACCAAGGTCATCACGCAGGGGATCACCGGCAAGACCGGTCAGTTCCACACGCGGATGTGCCGCGAATACGCCAACGGCCGGAACTGTTTCGTTGCCGGCGTCAACCCGAAGCGGGCCGGCGAGGATTTCGAGGGCATCCCGATCCATGCGACGGTCAAAGCGGCCAAGGAGGCCACCGGCGCCACGGTGTCGGTGATCTACGTCCCGCCCTCGGGCGCCGCGGCCGCCATCTGGGAAGCGGTCGAAGCGGACCTGGAGCTGGTGGTCTGCATCACCGAAGGCATTCCGGTGCGCGACATGATGGTGGTGCGCGATCGCATGCGCAAGAGCGGCAAGAAGACGCTGCTGCTCGGGCCGAACTGCCCGGGGTTGATTACGCCCGACGAGATCAAGATCGGCATCATGCCCGGCCACATCCATCGGCGCGGCCGGATCGGCGTGGTTTCGCGCTCCGGCACGCTGACCTATGAGGCGGTGGCGCAGGTGACCGAACTGGGCATGGGGCAGTCCTGCGCCATCGGCATCGGCGGCGACCCGATCAACGGGCTGAAGCATATCGACGTGATGAAGCTCTTCAACGACGATCCGGAAACCGACGCGGTGATCATGATCGGCGAGATCGGCGGCCCGGACGAGGTCAACGCAGCCCGCTGGGTCAAGGACAACATGAAGAAACCGGTGGTCGGCTTCATCGCCGGCGTCACTGCTCCTCCGGGCAAGCGCATGGGCCATGCCGGCGCGCTGATTTCCGGTGGTGCCGACACCGCCCAGGCCAAGCTGGAGATCATGGAAGCCTGCGGCATCAAGACCACCAAGGACCCGTCGGAGATGGGCCGCCTGGTCAAGTCGGTCCTCTAGGGACACCGAAGACAGCCGGAGCTGCGGGCGCTGCCGGCAAGGCGCGTCCCGCAGGGTGATGCCGGCGGCGACGCCGGTGTCCGCGCCGGTCACGGAACCTGCGCCGCCTGACCGGAGGCGCAGGCCGTTCATGAACAAGTTCCTCCCCCACTTGGCATGGCGCCGTTAGATTCGGCCTCATGTCCTCATTCCGTTCCCACAGCCAGGCCGCAAGCCTGGCTGCGCCACATTTTGCCCCGGTGCCGGCGGTTCGCCGTCGACTGGAACGGCTCTCCGGGGACGTTCGCCTGGTGCATGCGGCAGTGTCGGAATCGGGGCCGGTGCGCATCCACAACGAGGATCGCTGGCAGGCGGTGGCGCAGGCCGGTCTATTCGTGGTGGCCGACGGCATGGGCGGTTACGCCGCCGGGGAGATCGCTGCGGAGATCGCGGTCCAGACCGCCTGTCGGCTGATCCCGCTCTCGCTTCCTACCCGCCTGCCGCGCGAACATGCCGCCGGAATGTCCTCGCGGGAGCCGCAACCGGGCGTCGAATACGCCCTGCGCCTCGCCCACGACACCTGCAACGCCCAGATTCTCGAGTACGCCGCCGGCAATCCTGGCTGCCTTGGCATGGGCACGACCCTGGTCAGCTGCCTGATCCGCGACAGTCGGCTGCATGTGGCCCATGTCGGCGATTCACGCGCGTACCTGCTGCGCGACGGGATGCTGAAGCGGCTCACCCGCGACCATTCGGTGGGGCAGGAGCTGCTCGACGGCGGCAGCCTCTCGGCTGCGCAGCTGCGCCACCTGCCCGGCCGCGGCATCCTGACCCGCGCCCTCGGGGTCGAGCCGACAGTGCACAGCGACTGCGACAGCTGGGACTGGCGCACGGACGACACCTTGCTGATCTGCACCGACGGCGTCGCCGACCTGGTCGACGACGAGCGCATCCGGCAGCTGCTGATCGGGGCGGCGGCGGATGGAGCGTGCGCGCAGGCCAAGGCGCTGGTGGCGGCCGCGCTGCAGGCCGGTGGCAACGACAATGCGACTGCTCTGGTGGTGCGTAACGCCACCGACGTCGGCCCTGGGGGCGACGATTGCAACAAGGCTAGTGCCGGCGATACGGCCGGCGCGGCGGCAGAAGGTGCACCGAAACAAGAACAAGAAAGAGCGCGGCAGGCGCAGAGCAGCGCCTTGCGCAACCAGGAACTGAACTGATGCAGCAGGAAGAGCGGGCCACTGTCGGCAAGCTGGTGCTTTCGGCCGCCAACCGGGTGCTGCGGGAGGTGCTGATCGACCGCAAGCGCCTCACGATCGGCCGCCGCCCCTACAACGACCTGCTGCTCGACGACCTCACGGTCTCCGGCGAGCATGCAATCGTGCACACCGTCACCGGCGAATCGGTCATCCACGACTTGAAGAGCCGCAACGGCACCCTGATCAACGGCGCGCCGGTCATGCAGCAGCAGCTCGCCGACGGCGACTGCGTCGACATCGGCATCTATCGGCTGGTCTACAAGGTCGAGCGGGTGGAGGCCGGGCGTGCGCAGGCGGGCTTTCGGCCCTTGTTCATGCCGCCTAACCAGGCGATGATGCCGACCAATCTGGCCGGCGCCCGCACGAGCGCCTGGGTGCCTTCCGGCGCCGCCCATCCGCGGCTTCCGGGGCAGCCGAGATCCGGCGGCGCAGGCCATTCGGGTAGTCCAGCCAACCCTGCGATCGCGGCCTCGGCCGTGCCCGAGGATATCCGTCCGGCTTCGCTGCGTTTCCTGGGCGGGCACGATGCCGGGCGGCAGATGATGCTCGAGCGCCCCATCGTCAGCATCCGCAACGGCAACGGCCAGGTCGCCGTCATTGCGAGGCGCGCCAGCGGCTACTTCCTCACTCATGTGGAAGGGCTGGCGTATCCGCTGGTCAACGGCGAATCGATCGGGCTCGGCGCGCATGTGCTGCGCGACAACGACCTGATCGAGCTGGCCGGCACGATCATCCAGTTCAGCCTCGACCACTGAGCGCGCGATGAAGCAACTGGACGGGATCAGGCGGTCGCTGCGCTCCTACCGCCTCTGGTCGGTATTGGCCGGCTTCATCCTCACCGCCGTGGCTTGCCTGCACCTGCTCGGCTACGTCCAGCTCGGGGCGGTCGACGAGATGGACCGCCTGGTGCAGGACACGCGGATTCGGTGGCGCCTGCCGGTGCCGGAAGACCGGGTGGTGATCGTCGACATCGACGAGAAAAGCCTGGCCGAGCAGGGCCGTTGGACGTGGCCGCGGGCGACGCTTGCCGAACTGACCCGCCGCATCGTCGACGAGGGCGGCGCGAAGGTGCTCGGCTTCGACGTCGTGTTCGCCGAACCGCTGCCCAGCGATGACCAGGCGTTCGCCGATGCGATCCGCGGCCGCCCGGTGGTGCTCGGGTACTACTTCTCGAGCGACGAAGGTGGTCGCACCATCGGCACGCTGCCTGACCCGGTGTTCGCTGCCGGCGCGCTCGCGTCGCAGGGGCTGCGACCCTATTCGTGGGACGGCTACGGCGCCAATCTTGCCCCGATGACCGAGGCATCGCGCGCGAGCGGCTTCTACAACGCCCGGGTCGACGAAGACGGCGTGGTCCGGGCGCTGCCGCTGATTTCGGAGTACGACGGCGAACTCTACGAGTCGCTGTCGCTGGCGGTACTGCGGGTCTATCTCGGCGCGCAGTCGATCCGGCTGTCGCCGCAGAGCGTAGCGTTCGGCGGCGTAGAGGTGCGGGATGCGGTTGCGTCCGACGCTCGCGTGGCCGTCCCCGTGGTCATGCCCGTCGTGATCCCGATTGCAAGCGACCTGACCGCGCTGGTGCCGTTCGCCGGCGCCGCCGGCCCGGGCGCGAAGCGCTTCACCTACATTTCCGCGACCGACGTGCTGAAGGGCCGCGTCGACCCTGCGTTGTTCAAGGACCGGATCGTGTTGGTCGGCGCGTCCGCGCAGGGCATCGGCGATCGCCAGGCAACCGCCGTGAACCGCAGCACGCCCGGCGTCGAGATCCACGCGACGCTGATCGCCGGTGCGCTCGCCGGGGATCTGCAATCGGCCCCGTGGCATGGACCGATCGGCATGGCGCTGCTGACGCTGGCCATCGGCTTCCTGATCTCCTGGTGGATGCCCAACCTTGCTGCCGCCGGCATCGGGATTCTTTCGGGCGTGCTGCTGGGTACGCTCTACCTGCTCAACCTCGCCGCCTTCACGCACTACGGCTGGGTGCTGCCGTTGGCATCGACATTCTCGCTGGTCGCGGTGGTCGCGACGATGAACCTCGCCGTCGGCCACTTCGTCGAAGGCAAGGCGCGACGGGCGGTGATCGAGCTGT
This sequence comes from uncultured Pseudomonadota bacterium, assembly GCA_963844195.1. Classification (GTDB taxonomy): domain Bacteria; phylum Pseudomonadota; class Gammaproteobacteria; order Burkholderiales; family Burkholderiaceae_E; genus Lautropia. The sequence continues at coordinate 703,328 of CAWJNC010000003.1, forward strand.
TCGGCCAGTACGTCTCGCCGGAACTGGTCCGTCGCATGGCTCGCCGCCCGCAGGACTATCCGATCGAAAGCCAGAACAAGAAGCTCACCATCCTCTTCGCCGACGTGCGCGGCTTCACGCGCATTGCCGAGGCGATGGAGCCGCACGCCCTGCGCGAATACCTCAACCGGTTCCTGACGCGCATGACCGAGGTGGTGCATCGCCACGAAGGCACCGTCGACAAGTACATGGGCGACGCGATCATGGCCTTCTGGGGCGCGCCGATCGACGATCCCAGCCAGGAAGACAATGCGGTCGCCGCGGCGATCGAGATGCAGAAGGCGGTCGCGGCACTGAACGAGGAATTCGAGCAGCGCGGCTGGCCGCTGCTGGCGATCGGCATCGGCATCAATTCCGGCACCGCCCGAGTCGGCGACATGGGGTCGCAGCTGCGACGCACCTATACCGCGATCGGCGATGCGGTGAACCTCGCCGCGCGGCTGGAAGCGGCCACCAAGAAATTCAACCTGCCGGTGCTCATCGGGGAAGAGACCGCGAAGGGCATCACCAGGGTCGCGCTGGAGCCGCTCGGCGAAACCGACGTGCCGGGCCGCACCGAGCGCGTCAAGGTCTTTTGCCCCAAGGTGTTCATCAAGGTCAGTCCCCGCGTCCCCGAGACAGTGATTTAATCCTGCCATGCGCTTGCAAGTACTCGGCTGCAGTGGCGGAATCGGCGGTTCGATCGGCGGGCCGGTCGTCGGCGAGCGCGCGGGCGATGGGGCTGCGGAAGAGGCGCTCGCGACGGCATCGAGAAGGGCGGGGCAGGGCGGCATGCTCGAACGCCGGCGCGCACCGGCGCTTGCCGCAGCAGGTGAAAGCGGAACGGCAGGAAGCTCCCTCGACGACTCCGCCGGCCCGATCACCGAGGTTCATGCCGGCCCGGGCCTGCATCGCGGCTCCGGCGCGCGGATGTTCCGGCGCGCGGACCAGTTGCGCACCTCGTCCTTCCTGCTCGACGACGATATCCTGATCGATGCCGGCACCGGCGTCGAGGACCTGACGGTTCCCGAGCTCGCGCGCATCGATCACGTGTTTCTTTCGCATTCGCACCTCGACCACATCTGCGCGCTGCCGCTGATGATCGATTCGGTCGGCGGCTCGCGCAAGAAGCCGCTGGTGGTCCATGCGCTGCAGGAGACCATCGATGCGCTCAAGGCGCACATCTTCAACTGGGTGATCTGGCCCGACTTCACCGAGATACCGCACTACGAGCGGCCGTGGATGGTGTTCGAGCCGTTGACGGTCGGCACCGCCGTCACGCTCGGCAACCGGCGCATCCGGCCGATCGCCGCCAACCACACCGTGCCCGCGATCGGCTTTCACCTCTCGTCGCCGGGCGGCTCCATCGTCTATTCCGGCGATACCTGGCCCAACGCCGAGTTCTGGCGCACGATCAACGGCATCCGCGACCTGAAGTACCTCATCATCGAGAACGCCTTCTCCAACAAGGAGCAGGACCTGGCGATCACCGCCAAGCACCTGTATCCGATCCAGCTCAGCCAGGAGCTGGCCAACCTGCGGGTCGAGCCGCAGATCCTGATCACGCATCTGAAGCCCTCGGACAGGGAGCTGATCGCGCAGGAGATCAATGCGTGGGCGGGAAGATTCGAGCCGACGATATTGGAGACGGGGCAGACGCTGGAGATTTGAGGGGGGGCGTCGCGCGCCTTCCAATCGTGCAGCGGTCGATTGACTGCATTGCCGGCGCGTGGCTGCTGAACGACGTCGCTCCGCGACGATCTATCGTTCGCAGCTGCGACGCCAACCGTGCGCGCGCCTCGCTGCGCAATGCCTGCCCGCGATGGCGCATGTCGCCTCGGCAAGGACGACCTGCCGAGCGACGTATTTCGTCAGCTTGCCGCCACCTCACCCGAGAGCAAGTGACGCGCTTGGTCACCGGGTGCCGCGATTCGTCACCCTCGGTCGTCGGCTGCTACGGCCACCTCGTGACTTACGTCACACCTGCAACCACCTGTATCCATCCGTCGGCCCGCGCGTACCGGTCACGGTCGCTGGCATGGTCCGCGCATATAGGTTGATGTCGAATGCGACCGGGCACCCAAAGCTTGGACCCGCTGATGGTTAACTTGCTTTAAGGAGCAAATGATGGCGATGAAGAAAGTTCAAAAGGGTTTCACCCTGATCGAGTTGATGATCGTGGTTGCGATCATCGGTATCTTGGCTGCGGTTGCGATTCCGGCTTATCAGGACTATACGGTGCGGGCGCGTGTGACGGAAGGTCTCTCGCTGGCAGGTGCCGCGAAGATCAACGTTGCCGACGTGCTGGCCTCCGGGAATCCTTCGGGCGACGCCCATGGCTATTCCTTGGGTACACACCGCCGACTGCAACTCGCAACGTTGCTTCGATCGCTATTGCTCCAGCTCACGGGCATCATCACCGTGACAACGACTGCTGCGGCTGGCGCCGGCAGTCTTACCGTCGCCCCTGGAATGGTGCTTGCTGCGCTGCCTGTCGGTACCGCCGCCTTTACCCCGCCTGCTGATGCGTTGTCTTGGCGTTGTGCTGCAGCCGGCGCAGCGACTGCTGAAGGCTGGCCAGACTGCTGGCACCTGCTTGCCCGCTACGCACCGGCCGAGTGCCGTTAAGCGACGAGCCTCGATGTCGGAAGAACGCGGCTCCGGCCGCGTTTTTTTTACTTCAGCCGATCAGAAGATCAACCGAGAAGGCGCGATCATGACCATCGCTACCGCTGAACTCAAACTGTCTGTCGCAACGCGGAAAGTCCCAAGGTTCAAGCATCAAGACGGCTTCACGCTGATCGAACTGATGATCGTCGTGGCCATCATCGGTATCCTGGCAGCTGTCGCCATTCCTGCCTACCAGGACTACACCATCCGCGCCCGGGTGACCGAGGGATTGGCACTGGCCTCCGGCGCCAAGCTCAGCGTATTGGACTTTCATTCGTCGGGAAACCCCAACGGCAGTGCACTGGGATACGGCACCGGCTATACCACGCCGACGCGCCACGCGCAACGTCACATCCGTCCTGATCGAACCGGCGACGGGGGTTTTGACGGTCACGATGACGGCGGCCGGCGGCAATGGCACCTTGACCCTGGGGCCGACGATCAACGGGACCGGGTTGCCCGACGGAACCGCCACTTTCGTGCCGCTGGAGGGCGCGGTCTCCTGGCGATGCGCAGCCTTCGGCGCAGCCGGGCTTGCCCCGAGCCAGACCGCGGGCACGCTGTTGCCGCGCTACGCACCGGGCGAGTGTCGCTGACCGGCGACTTCGACTGCTTCCGAGAATCCGGCGGCAGGCGCCATCGATCAGCCAGGCTTTTTGAGCAGCACTCTGCTTCGATTATTTTTCACTAGGTCAAGGCAACCGGAATTTCTGCAGGAATGGCGAGCAATCTGGTGACGAGTTCGAATGGCGCCGCAGCGGGCGTCGGCGGAACCACCCGCATCACGAAAGCCAACAGCGGCGCGGGAGCCCGCTTGACCGCCGCGACCGCGCACCTGCTGATCTCTGTCGCGATGGCGGCCGGAGTACTCGCGATGGTGTACTTCGGCTGGTACCCCGAGCCGCTCGATGCACTCTCCGGCGTCGGCGAGATCCTGCTGATGCTCCTCGCAATCGACGTGATCCTGGGTCCGATGTTGACCCTCGTCATCTTCGACCGGCGCAAGAAAAGCCTGCCCTTCGACCTCGCGTGCATCGCCGTCGTCCAGCTCGTTGCGCTGGCGTACGGGCTGCACACCGTCGAGGCCGGCCGCCCCCACTTTCTGGTCTTCGTGAAGGACCGCTTCGAAGTCGTGTCCAAGGCGGATCTGCAACCCCAGGATCGCGAGGCCGGCGCCGACAATCGTGCCGCCGAAAGCGACATCCTTGGTCCGCGCGTCGTCGCCGCCGAAATGCCGACGTCCGGCGAAGAACGCAACAACATTCTGTTCGAGGCGGTTGGTGGCGGCCGCGACGTGCAACACTTCCCCAAGCTATATCGCGACTATGCATCCCAGGCGTCACTTGCTGCCGGCAAGGCGAGGCCGCTCGCGGAACTGCGTGCGTTGAATCCTGACGACAAGGGATTGCTGCGCGACACGATCGGGCGAAGCGGGCTGTCCGAATCCCGCCTCGGATTCCTTGCCGATCAAGGGGCCCGAAGGCGATGCAGCGATGCTCGTGGATGCCTTGTCGGGGTCGATCGTCGGCATGGTGAATCTGCGGCCGTGGCGCTAGCCGTTTGCGACCGTTGGAAACGGAACGTCCGGAAACGGCAGCCGCCCGCCACTGACGTTCTGCCGCGCGCTCCTGGATCACGGCCGGCTCCGCTCCTCGAACGCCTGAAGCTTTTGGGACGTCTGGTCTGCACGCTAGCCGGCAGATCGAGGGTCGCCAAGCAATGCTTTCGTAGCCTGCGCCACCGACGCCGCGCCGAACACCCCGCTGATCACTGCGACCGCATCCGCCCCGGCCTCGATCACGCTCCGCGCGTTCGACGCGTCGATCCCCCCGATCGCCACCACCGGCCTGCCCAGCATCCTCGCCGGCCTCAGGATCTCCAGCGCCGCGCTCACGCGCCTTCGGCTTCGTGCTCGACGGGAACACGCTCCCGAACGCCAGGTAGTCCGCGAACGGCGCCAGCTCCCTCGCCCTTGCCAGGTCCGCATAGCACGACACCCCGACGATCACCTCCGGCCCGACCGCGGCCCGGACCGCCTGCACGTCGCCGTCGTCGCTGCCGATATGCACCGCATCGACGCCAAGCTCCAGCGCCAGCCGCCAGTCGTCATTGACCACCAGCGTGCAGCCATGGCGCTCGCACAGCGGCATCAACTCGCCGCAGCTGCTCCCGCTTCTTCTCGATCGACGCCGCCTTGTTCCGATACTGCAGCAGCCGCGTGCCGGCCGAGAGCGTCGCCTCCACGGCCGCGACCAGCTTCGCCGTGTCGTCCCAGTCGGGCGTGATCGCGTAGAGCCCGCGGATCACCTGCCGAGCACGGCTCAGCGAAGGCCGCTCCGCATCGGTCACGGCAGCCACCTCGCGCTGCAACGTACCCTCGCCGCACGACCCTGCACCCCCCGCGCCACATTCCCGCCACCTATCCGCCCCCACGGCATTCCCGTCGGACGTGCCGGGTAAGATCCTTCGTCTTTCTTTCTAATAACCATGGAGTAAGCGATGAGTGAAGTGAAACCCTTCCAGACCTGGATGTGTCTCATCTGTGGCTGGATCTACGACGAGGCCGCCGGCCTGCCGGACGAGGGTATCGCACCAGGGACCCGCTGGGCGGACATACCGCCGAACTGGACATGTCCGGAATGCGGGGCGAGGAAAGATGATTTCGAAGTGGTTGAGATTTGAGTCGTAAGTGATTCATTTTAAATGAAAATCTTTGACTGGATCCGACCGCTCGTAGCAGAATTCGCAAGGATCAACTCATGAGCAGTGTCGAAGCGATCTCGGGCCTCAAGGTGATGGTCATCGACGACAGCAACACCATCCGGCGCAGCGCGGAGATCTTCCTCAAGCAGGCGGGCTGCGAAGTCGTGCTGGCCGAGGACGGGTTCGATGCGCTCGCGAAACTCTCCGATCACGGGCCGGACATCGTCTTCTGCGATGTCCTGATGCCGCGGCTGGATGGCTACCAGACCTGCGCGCTGATCAAGAAGAGCCCGCGCTTCCACGACACCCCGGTGGTGATGCTTTCCAGCAAGGACGGTCTGTTCGACCGGGCGCGCGGACGCCTGGTGGGCTCCGAGGAGTACCTGACCAAGCCCTTCACCAAGGACAGCTTGCTCAAGTGCGTCGCTGAACACAGTCGCAAGAACGCGGCGGTAGGAATGGCGGTCTAAGTGGCATCAACTGCAACAGCGGCAACAACAGCAACAACGGCATCAACAGCAACAACAGCGACAGCGGCACCCATGGCTTCAATGGCATCGACAGCAAGAGAGATCTCCCGGGAACCCAAGATGAAATCGACGGCCGCACGAAAGATCCTGATCGTCGACGATTCGGCGACGGAGCGGTTCTTCCTGGCAGATCTTCTGTCCAAGCGTGGCTACGCAGTGGTCACTGCGGAGAACGGCGACGAAGCGCTCCTGAAGGTGCGCAGCGAGAAGCCATCGCTGGTGGTCATGGACGTGGTGATGCCGGGCACCAGCGGCTTCCAGGCCACCCGTGCGATAGCGCGCGATCCGGCCACGCAGGGGATCCCGGTGATTCTCTGCACCAGCAAGGGCGCGGAAAGCGACCGGATCTGGGGCCTGCGCCAGGGAGCCAAGGAATACGTGGTCAAGCCGGTCGATCCGGAAGAATTGCTCGCCAAGATCGCGAGTCTCGCCTGAGGGTCTTCGATGACAGCAACCGCGGCCAGCCCGGCCACCAATACCAGAAGGGCGGAGACGAGCCAGGAGCAGCAACGCCAGCCCGGCGCGCCGGCCTCGGGTGACGTCAGCCACACCGGTCGCTCGGTTGCACGGCTGGGCCTGCTGATCGGCAACCACCGCCTGCTGGTGGAACTCGCCGAAGCCGGCGAGATCATCGCGATGCCGCCGGTGATCGTGCCGGTGCCGCTGACACGCGACTGGTTCCTCGGCGTCACCAATGTGCGCGGTTCGCTCTTCACCGTCGTCGACCTGCGCCGCTTTGCCGGCGACGGCGTGACCGAGATGACCAAGGAGACGCGGCTGCTGTCGCTCGCTCCGACGCTAGGCTTCAACGTCACGCTGGTCGTCAGCAAGATGCTGGGACTGCGCAACACCGCCTCGATGACGGCGGTAGTGAACGGCTCGCCCGCCACCGTCGGTGCGAGCTGGCTCGGCAACAGCTTCGCGGACGCCGACGGCCACATCTGGCGCGAACTCAGCCTGAGCCGGCTGATCGCGACGCCGGATTTCCTCATGGTCGGCCGCTAGGCGCGCCTGATCGACGAACCAGACCATTCGGGTAAACAGCAATGGCATTCAAGTTCTCCAACCTGTCGCTCCCGATGGGCAGCGGTGGCAACCATCTCGATCCGGACACGGCGATCATCGACGACCTGCTCGACGATCACCCCGGTGACCGGCCCGAGGATCGGGATTCGCCCTCGCATGCAGCTTCGAATGCCGCTTCGAATCCCTTTTCCAGCTGGCCGCGAATGGACGACGGTCCGCAGACGCTGACTTCCGCCGCGGCCGAGGGCCGGCTGGCCGACAGCCTGCAGGACGATAGTGCCGGTGAGACGGGCGTCTACGATCCGCATCGGGAAGCCGCTGCGGCACTCGCGGCTGCCAGCGCCTCGGCGGGCGTCGCCACTGCTTCGTCTTTCCTGCGCACCGGCGACACGATCATCGGCACGGATTTCGACGCGCCCCCTTCGGAGCCGCAGCGCGAAGCGCAGCCGGTCGGTCCGGCGGCCAAGGAAGCCAGGGAAGGGAAAGGTGCCAGGGAAGCCAAGCCGGCGCGCCGCACGGTGAGCACGCCGCTGCTGGGCCGGCTGCCGCTCAAGCATCAGGTCAATCTCCTGATCGGCGTCATCGCCATTGGCTTGACCCTCGCCCTCGGCTTCGGCGTCTATGACAGCCGGGCCACCAAGATGCTGGCGGCGCAGAATGAATTGGTCGGCGACGCGCTGATGCATTCGCAGCGCCTGGCCAAGGCCGCGGGTATCGCCGTCCAAGGCAGCACGCTCGCCTATGACCAGCTGCAGGACAGCGTCAAGCAGCTGACCGCTGCGGCCGGTGCCTTGACCAAGGGCGGCACCATCGCAGGTGCCAAGATCGCGCCGGTATCGGAGTCGCTGTTGCCTGCGGCGCTGGCCTTCGCCAACGTGTGGAGCAACATGGCGCCGAACGTGGCCGACGTGATCAGCCAGGAGAAGGTGCTGGTGCGCTTCAACCAGCTGGCCTACCAGGGCCGCATCGCGGCAGCCGAACTGATCGAGATCGATGCCCGTGCAGTCGACGCGGTTCGCCGCGCCGGCGGCAACCCCCAGGAACTGGTGCTGCTCACGCAGATGGACCTGCACCTGCGCACGGTCGTCGGCGAGATGAGCCGCCTGATGCAGACCAACGACGTCCGTGCGGAAGATGCGGCGACGCTGGCCAAGAATATCGAAGGTTTTGCGCTGGCGCGCAGCGCCGTCCTGGACGGCAACCCGAGCCAGGGGATTTCACCGGTGCGCACACCTGAGGCCCGCAGCCTCATCCAGCAGGCCGCGCGAAAGGCCGACACCTTCGTCAAGTCGGCGCTCGACGCGCAGCAGGCGCTGCCGGCTCTCGACCAGGCGCGCGTGGCCGGCCGCAAGGTGTTCTTCGGCAGCGAGAAGCTGACCGATTCGATCTCCTCGATCCGGGCGGCGATGACCGAGACGAGTGCCACGCGGGCGATGAGCCAGTGGCTGGTCATCGGGTTCGGATCGATTGCGCTGCTCGGATTGCTGCTGCTGGGCAAGGCTTACTACGACGATTCCGCGGCCAAGGCGCGGGAAGCCGAGGAGCAACGCGCCGAAGCCGAGCGGCTCGAGCAGGAAGCCAAGCGCCTGAACGACCAGAACCAGGCGGCCATCCTGCGCCTGATGAACGAACTGCAGGAGGTTGCCGACGGCGATCTGACGGTCCAGGCAACGGTGTCGGAAGACATCACCGGCGCGATCGCCGACTCGGTCAACTACACGGTCGAGGAGCTGCGCGACCTGGTCGGCCGGATCAACGATACGGCGGCCGCGGTGGCGGAAGCTTCCGGCCAGGCGCAGATCACCGCATCGAGCCTGCAGGCAGCGAGCGACCAGCAGTCCCGGGAGATCCGCGAGACCGGCGAGGCGGTGTTGAGCATGGCGGCGCAGATCAAGCAGGTATCGGCCTCCGCATCCGAATCCGCCGACGTTGCACGCCAGTCGCTGACGGCCGCCAGCCGCGGCAAGGATGCGGTGCAGAACGCGATTTCCGGCATGAACGGCATCCGCGACCAGATCCAGGACACGGCCAAGCGCATCAAGCGGCTGGGCGAATCGAGCCAGGAGATCGGGGAGATCATCGAGCTGATCTCGGACATTACCGAGCAGACCAACGTCCTCGCGCTGAATGCGGCGATCCAGGCCGCGTCCGCCGGCGAGGCCGGCCGCGGCTTCACCATCGTTGCCGAAGAGGTGCAGCGCCTCGCCGAGAAGTCGGCGGAAGCGACCCGCCAGATCTCCGCGCTGGTCAAGGCCATCCAGACCGACACGCATGATGCGGTGGCGGCCATGGAGCGCAGCACGCAGGGCGTGGTCCAGGGAGCCAAGCTGTCCGATGAGGCGGGAACCGCGCTCTCCGGCATCGGCCAGGTGTCGCAGGAGCTTGCGGACCTGATCATGCGCATCTCGCGCACCACGCGGCACCAGGCCGAGTCCGCCGAATCGGTGGCTCAGAGCATCCAGCGGATCCTGCTCGTGACCGAGCAGACCAGCGAAGGCACACAACAGACTGCCGGCTCGATCCTGCAGCTTTCCGAACTTGCCGGCGAACTGAAGAACTCGGTGTCGCGTTTCAGGGTCGAATAAATGAACGGTCAGCAGGGCGTCGATATTGTCGCGTTGTCGTGGTGCATTCCGGAGATCCGGGAGTCACTCGCTCGCGCAGCCACCGAACTCGATCGGCACCTGGGTGCCGAAGCCGGGTCCACCGGCCACCTGAAGAATTCCCGCATCCACCTGCACCAGGCGCACGGAGCGCTGCAGGTGGCAGACGTGGCAGGTGTGCTGGTTCTCACCCAGGAAGCCGAGTCGATCATCGAGCGCGGCGAGCGTGAAGAGCTTGCCATCGACAACGATGCTGTCCTCGCGCTCAAGCGCGCGCTCTCCGCCGTAGCCGAATACCTCGAAGACCTGCAGGCAGGCTCGACGCTGCCGCCGGTGGTGCTGTTCAGCTTCTACCGCGCGCTGCTGTTGCTGCGCAAGGCCGAGCGGATCGATCCCGCCGACCTCTATTTCCCCGACCTGTCGATCCAGCCGCCGGCCGCCATCCTGGCGCAGGGCGATTCCGTCGATGGCGATGACATCGGCATGCTTGCCGCCTCCGCGCGGCGCGAATTCGAACGCGGGCTGCTCGGTTTCCTGCGCGGCGACGACAACGCCAGCGCGATCAGGACGATGCACGCCGCCATGGTGCGGATGCAGATGGCCAATCCGGCCCGGCATGCGCGCGCCTTCTTCTGGATGTCGCTGGCGCTGCTCGACGCGCTCAAGCATTCCGCGCTGCCGGTCGACCTCTACTCGAAGCGGCTCGTCGCGCGCGTCAACATCCAGGCGCGCCGCACGCTCGAGAGCCAGGATCCCGTCGCCGACCGCCTGCTGAAGGACCTGCTGTTCGCGCTCGCGCGCGCACAGGACACCTCGCCGGTTGCATCCGAAGTCCGTCGCCACTACAACCTTGCCGGCACGGTGCCGGCAGACTTCGAGCGGGCGCGTTACGGCCTGTCGGATCCGTCGATGGTGCGCCAGGCGCGCGAGGCGGTGACCGCGCTCAAGAAGTCGTGGGAGAAGATCGTCCGCGGCTCCCAGAAGGAAGCCGAAGCGTTCGCCGAAGGCGCCGCGGACCTTGTCGGCGCGATGCGCAAGCTGCCGTACCACGGCATGACCGAGTTGGCCGAAGCGATGGCGTCGGTGCCGGGCGCGTTGAAGTCGGTATCGGCATCGGACGAAGCCCTGGCGCTCGAAGTCGCCACGGCCATTCTTTTTGCCGAGGAGGCGCTCGACGGCGGCCTGCGAGGCGAGCCGGCGTACGACACGCGGGCCGGGCAGCTCGGCGGACGACTGCTCGAGGTGTTGAATCGCCCCGGCAGCTTCAGCGAAGCCGCGCCCCAGTGGCTGGTGGACATCTCGCGCAAGGCTTCCGAGCGGATCACGCTTGGCGTATTCGTCAACGAACTGAAGGGCAACCTGCGCAGTTGCGAGCAGGCGCTCGACGGCTACTTCCGCGATCCTTCGACAGCGGGCCAGGTGGCTGCGGTGCAGCCGCTGATCGCGCAGTCGATGGGCGTACTGAAGGCGCTCGGCTATACCGAAGCCGCCCGAGCCTGTGCGGCCCTGGGCGAGGATGTGCAGGACATCGCCGATGACGCACGGCCCACCACGGCACGTGATCACCAGCGCATCGCCAACAACCTGAGCGCCATCGGGTTCTTCATCGAATCGCTGCTTCAGCCGACCGGCCAGAGCGGAACCTACCGGTTCGACGAGGTCAGCCGGGAATTCCAGGCCAAGCCGGGCGAGCGCCGGATCAATCGCGCTGAAGAGCGCGCCAAGGCGGACCTGCCGGCCGTCGGCGGCGAGATGGACGTTGCCGTCGAAGTCGTCGGTTCGACCGAATCGCGCATCGCCGCAGAACGCAGCGCTATCGTGCCGTGGCTGACGATGCTCGCCGCGGCCCCGCAGGCGCCGGATGTCCATGACAACCTGCAGCGCTGCCTGGTAGCGCTCGAGCGTGATTCGGTGCTGGTCGACGATGTCGAACTGAAGCGCCGTTCCGCCGACGCATCGAAACTGCTTGGCGTGCTGATCGCGGCGACGCAGACACCCGGCGCCGCCGGCTCTGCCGATGCCGGCACGGTCGACGCACTGCTCGGCCTGCTGGCGCAACTTGCCGGCGTGCCCGCGCCAGCGCGCGCGGATGCGGCCCCGCCGCAGCAGCGGCCTGCGGTCGCAGAGGATGCACCGGCCGATGACGACCAGGAACTGCTCGAGATCTTCCTGCTCGAAGCCGACGAGGTGCTGGCGGCGATCTCCGAATCCCTGCAGCAGAGCCGGCATGCGCCGTCCGATGCCGCGCCGCTGACCACCATCCGACGTGCCTTCCATACGCTGAAAGGCTCGAGCCGCATGGTCGGCCTGACGCAGTTCGGCGATGCCGGCTGGGCGTTCGAGCAGGTGCTGAACAAGTGGCTTGCAGAGGAGCATCCTGGCACGCCGAGGCTCTACAAGCTGATCGAATCCGGCCACGAGCTGTTCTCGGTCTGGGTGGCACGACTGCATCAGGATGCGTCGGTGACGATGGATGCGGCGGCACTGATCGCGCAGTGCGAGGCGCTGCGCGACGGCCGCGAATATGTGCCGCAGGCGGAGCCGGCTGCGGTGGACGAGGCTGCGCCGGTGGTTGCGCCTGCGATGGCCCAAGAGCCTGTGATGGCGCAAGAGCCTGCGGCGGCCGAAGAGCCTGCAGCGGTCGACGAGCCGGTCACGCTCGAACCTGTCCGCATCGATGCGCAGGCCTTGGCGGTCCCCGCGCACGACGTGGCCGAGGCAGCCGCACCGCGGGAGTTCTCGGTCGAGGACCTGGAGGCGTTCGTCGCGGCAGAGGACGAATTCGTCGTCTCCGCCGATGCTTCGCTCGACATCGCCCTGGATCTGCCTGCACCGGCGCCAGAGCCCCTGGTGGATGCGATGGATGCCGGCGAATTGGAAGCCGGCGCAGTCGAAGCCGGCGACTTGAATGCCGCCGCTATCGATCCCGGCATGGTGAATGCGGCGGCGGAGGAAGATGCAAAGCAGGATGCCGGCCGCGCAGCAAGCGATGGCCTTGCACTGCCGGCCGATTTCCTCGCCGCCTTCGAGCCGCACGCGGCGTCGGTGGAAGCTGCGATCGAGCGCTCGCCCGGCGGATTCGCCGCTGGAGCCGCTGGCACCCGAAGCCGACGCGTTCGCGGACGAGCCGGTCGTGGCGTTCGAGGAAGCGCCAGCGCTGCCTGCGCAGGTTATCGATGCGCTGGAGCCTGAGCCATTCGTCGCCGTGGAAGCAGTGGCGCCGAGCGCGGACGTTGAACTGCCGAGCTTCGCGGGACTCCTTGAAGAACCCTCGGTCGCGGAAGAGCAGCCTGCAGCAGAGGCACAGGCGTTCGCAGAGGAACCACCTGCAGCAGAAGAGCAAGCGGAGATAGACTCGATCACTGCCGCGTTCGATTTTTCGACCCGACTGCCTGTATTCGTCGAAGCGGTCGAAGCAGTCGACGCGGTCGAAGCCGTCGAAGCCGTCGAAACGCCTGAAGCAATGGAGGAAGCCGCCGAAGCCGCCGAAGCCGCGCGGAAGCGCTGCGCTCGAAGCCGCTGCGCTCGAAGCCGCTGCACCCGCCGACAAGGTCTGGATCGGCAACCGCAGCATCGATGCGCAACTGTTCGAGATCTTCAACGTCGAAGCCGCCGACACGCGCAAGCGCCTGGATGCCGGGCTGTCGAGCTGGCGCGAGCGGCGCGAGCGCACGGCGCCGGAGTCGCTGGTGCGGGCGCTTCATTCGCTGGTCGGCACGTCGCGTCATGTGGGCCTGCTGCAGTTGCGGGCGATCGCCGAACCGGCCGAGCAGTTCCTGCTCAATCATGCGAAGGCCATGCGGCCGCTGCCGGCCGACCATTTCGCGTTGCTCTACGCGGCGATCGCGTCGATCAATTCGATGCTCGACCTGTTCGCGCAGCGACTCGAGCCGCAGCGCGATCCGCAGTCCGAGCGGGCGATGCTGGACCTGGCCTTCCAATGGTCCAATCCGGAATCGATGGCGCAAGCAGTCGAAGGCGACCGCACCGAACGTGGCGAGGCGCTTCGCAAGAAGGCCGCCCAGGTGCTGGGGGCCGCCAAGCATGCCGCCGAGGTCGAGCATGATCCGTTGCACGGGCTGGTCGACGAGATCGATGCCGATCTCGGCCCGATCTTCTTCGAGGAAACCGACGACCTCCTGCCGCAGATCGACCAGAACCTGCGCCAGTGGCGCGCCCATCCGGCCGACGAGACGGCTCCAAACGGCCTGATGCGGCTGCTGCACACCATCAAGGGCAGCGCCCGCATGGCGGGTGCGATGCGCTTCGGCCAGATGGTCCACGACATGGAGACGCGGGTCGAGGAGGCGATCGGCCTGCCCGAGGTGCCGGAGACGCTGGTCGACCAGCTGCTGGCCCAGTACGACCAGGCCTTCGCCACCTATGAAGCGCTGAAGTCGCCCGCTGCAGGACGATGCCTCAGGCAGGGGCAATGGTCGCACCCGCTGCGCCCATCCGGCCCGAGCCGGTGCGCGCCTTGCCGGCGCAAGCTTGCCGGCTGCAGGCTTGCCGGCGGCATTCGTCAGGCGCCACGGCACGTCGCCGATGGCGGCCTGCGACAGCGCAAGCCGACAAGGCTGCGCCGGCAGCCGGCAACGCGGCTACGCCGACCGGTCTGTGGCACCAGCGGCCGCGCTGCATACGGAGCTCGATCGCGACCTGATGGCCGGTGCCGCGCAGGCGGCTGCTGCCGCACAGCAGGTGATCAGGGTAAGGGCCGACCTGCTCGACCGCATGGTGAGCGAGTCGGGCGAGGTCTCGGTGGCACGGGCGCGGCTCGATGCGGAGATGGGCCTGATCCGCCAGGCGCTCGGCGAACTGACGGAGAACGTCAACCGGCTGCGCGCGCAGCTGCGCGAGATCGAGATCCAGGCGGACAACCAGATCCAGGCGCAGATCGCGCATTCCAAGGACGCGCATGCGGACTTCGATCCGCTCGAGTTCGATCGCTACACCCGTTTCCAGGAACTGACCAAGATGCTGGCGGAGTCGGTCAACGACGTCGCCACCGTCCAGCAGAACGCCATGCGGTCGGTGGAATCGGCGACGCAGGACCTGGCGCGCCAGGGGCAGGTGAGCCGAAGCCTGCAGCAGAACCTGATGCGCATCCGCATGGTGCAGTTCGCGACCGTCAGCGACCGTCTCTATCGCGTCGTGCGCCAGGCGGGCAAGGACGCGGACAAGCGCGTGGTGATGGAGCTCAAGGGCGGCAACGCCGAGATCGATCGCAGCGTGCTGGAGCGCATGGCCGCGCCGATGGAGCACCTGCTGCGCAACGCGGTTGCGCACGGCATCGAGTCGCGCGCCGACCGCATCAAGGCCGGCAAGCCGGAGACCGGCGAGCTGGTCGTCGAGATGCGCCAGGAAGGCAACGAGGTCATCATGAGCTTCTCGGATGACGGCGCCGGCCTCAACTACGCCAAGATCGAGCAGCGCGGTCGCGAGCGCGGCCTGCTGCCCGAAGGCCGCAAGCCGACCGAGCGCGAACTCGCCCAGCTGATCTTCACGCCGGGCTTCTCCACCGCCTCCGAAGTCACCACGCTGTCCGGCCGCGGTATCGGCATGGACGTGGTCCGCGCCGAAGTCAGTGCGATGGGTGGCCGCATCGACATCGATGCGACGCCCGGCGCCGGCACCCGCTTCACCATCCACCTGCCGGTCTCGCTGGCGGTGAGCCAGGTGGTGCTGCTCGGCGTCGGATGAGGCCAAGTTCGCCGTCCAGGCGGCGCTGGTCGAGCAGATCCTGCAGGTCAGGCCGGAAGTGCTGGCCGCCGCCTACGAAGCCCACGCGATCGAATGCGACGGCGAGGCGGTGCCGATGTACTTCCTGGGCAGCCTGCTCGAGCTGCCGCAGTCACGGCCGGTCGCGCAGCGCCAGTCGCCGGTGGTGATCGTGCGCGCCGGCAGCTCGCGGATCGCGCTGCACGTCGACCGCGTGGTGCCGAACCAGGAGGTGGTGATCAAGAACGTCGGGCCGCAGCTTGCTCGCCTGACGGGCATCGCAGGCGCGACCGTGCTCGGCAACGGCGACATCGTGCTGATCCTCAACCCGGTGCAGCTGGCGCTGGCGAGCAAGGCCAACCAGGCGGGCGAGGGCGACACGGCGCATTTCGCCGCACGGAGATTCCCGCCGACCGCCACCATCATGGTGGTGGACGACTCGGTCACGGTCAGGAAGGTGACGCAGCGGCTGCTGGTGCGCGAGGGCTACACGGTGCTGCTGGCCAAGGACGGCGTCGATGCCCTGCGGCAACTTCAGGACGTGGTGCCCGACATGATGCTGGTGGACATCGAGATGCCGAGGATGGACGGCTTCGACCTGACCAAGAACATCCGCGTCGACCGAGCGCCTGCAGCACATCCCGATCATCATGATCACCTCGCGCACTGCCGACAAGCATCGCAACCACGCGCTCTCGCTCGGGGTCGACGTGTTCCTCGGCAAGCCCTATGCGGAGGATGAACTCCTGCGCCATGTCCGCGGCTTCGCCACGCAGCGGGGACTCGAGCAGGCCTGGTAGACGCGCACCGGGGGCCGGTCCGCCGGCTCCGCGGTGATCCCCCGCCCCGGTTCTGCTCCGTGCTCCTCCGTACCGCCATCGCCTGCCGATGGCGGTTTCGCTTCCAGGGTCCGGCAGCCGGGTCCGGGCTTGGGTTGCGGGAGGATGCCGGGCTATTACAATGGCCTCAGCAATATCCAGGAAACCGCGTGGCGGCCACGACTGTAACAACCGATCTGAGCAATCATTTCCTGCTCGCGATGCCGAACATGGCGGACCCGAATTTCAGCGGTGCCGTCGTCCTGGTGGCCGAGCACAATGATCGCGGCGCGCTCGGCCTGGTGCTGAACAAGCCCACGACCATGACGCTGGCGCGCTGCTGCAGCGGATCGACCTGGCCACGGCCCGTCGGTCGAGGATCGCACGCCGGTGTTCTACGGCGGCCCGGTCCAGACCGATCGCGGCTTCGTGCTGCACCAGCCGCGCGGCGACTGGAACTCCACCGTCGAGATCGGCCCCGAGATCGCGCTGACCACTTCCAAGGACATGCTCGAGGCGGTGGCCGAGGGCAGGGGACCCGGAGCGGCTCCTGGTTACACTCGGCTACGCCGGCTGGGGACCGGGCCAGCTGGAGGCGGAGATCAGCCAGAACGCCTGGCTGACGGTGCCGGCGGATCCGGCGCTGCTCTTCGACACGCCCGCCGAGGAGCGCTTCATCCAGGCCTACCAGATGCTCGGCATCGATCCGGCGCTGCTGTCGCCCGCGGCGGGGCATGCCTGAGCGGGCTGCGCAGTACGCCTGCGCAGCTCCCGCACGATCCTCGCTTTCGACTACGGCGCGCGCCGCATCGGCGTGGCCATCGGCAATACCATCACCCGCACCGCCAGGCCGCTGCAGACGGTGAGCGAGAAGGTGGCGTGCCGCCGCTTCGGGCGCATCGGCGAACTGCTGGACGAATGGCATCCGGATGCGCTGGTGGTCGGACGGCCGGTGCATCCGGACGGCACGCCGCATGAGGTGACCGTGCGCGGCCGAGCGCTTCGCCCGGCAGCTGAACGGCCGCTTCGGGCTGCCGGTGGCAACTGGTCGACGAGCGCTACAGCACGGTCGAGGCGCGCGGCCGGCGCGGGTCGGCGAAGGGACGCGGCGCGGCGCGTCGCGGGTGGCGGGCCTTCCGCCGCCGCGCTCGGCACCGGATCGCGCGAAGCACTGGCGGACGACGATGCCGGCGCCGCCGCCGTGATCCTCGAACAGTACCTGGGGAACTGGACGACCGATGATATCGACGATCGATGCGGAGGCGTTGTATCAGGTCCTGCTGGAGTCGCTGCGCAGGCGGCTGAAGAGTCCGGACTTCGCGAAGGAGCCTGCGGTCATCGGCGTGCACAGCGGCGGCGCCTGGATCGCGGAGCGCCTGCATCGCGACCTGAACTCGTCCTCGCCGCTCGGGTTCCTGTCGAGCGCTTTCCATCGCGACGATTACGGCGAGCGCGGCCTGCCCACCAACCATCAAGGCGACGTCGATCAACTTTCCGGTCGAGGACCAGCACATCATCCTGGTCGACGACATCCTCTACACCGGCCGCACCATCCGCGCGGCGCTGAACGAGATCTTCGACTTCGGCCGGCCGGCCAGGGTGGAACTCGCGGTGCTGCTCGACCGCGGCGGCCGCGAACTGCCGATGCAGGCAGACCACTTCGGCGCGGTCATGCCGCTGCGCAGCCACGAGAGCTTCGTGCTGAGCCAGGAAACCAGCGGGCGCTTCGCGCTCCGGATTGAATGAGACTCCCCCCGAAGCGCCTCCGGCCCTCGCCAGCGGCCCGGCAAAGCCGGATCCGCGGCGGCAGCTTGGTGAGCGAGACTTGTTGTGCGCGGCGTGCGCCTCATAGGGAACTGAATGCAACACTTCCAGGTGGGCGCGGATGGCAAGCTCAAGCATCTCCTGACGCTGGAGGGCTTGTCGCGCGAGATGATCCACCGGATCCTCGACAACGCGGCGTCGTTCCTGAACGTGTCCGACCGGGACGTGAAGAAGGTGCCGCTGCTGCGGGGCCGCTCGGTCTTCAACCTCTTCTTCGAGAACTCGACCCGGACCCGCACCACCTTCGAGATCGCCGCGGCCCGACTGTCGGCGGACATCGTCAACCTGAACATCACGACCTCGTCCGCGTCGAAGGGCGAATCGTTGCTCGACACGATCGACAACCTGGCGGCGATGGCGGCGGATATCTTCGTCGTGCGCCATGGCCAGAGCGGCACGCCCCATCTGATCGCGATCGCACGTCCAGGACGGGCTGCATGTGATCAATGCCGGCGACGGCCGCCATGCGCACCCCACCCAGGGGCTGCTGGACATGTACACCATCCGGCACTTCAAGGGCGACTTCACGCAACTGCGGGTGGCGATCGTCGGCGACGTGCTTCATTCGCGGGTCGCGCGCTCGGACATCCATGCGCTGACCACGCTGGGCGTGCCGGAGGTGCGCGTCGTCGGGCCGCTCACGCTGCTGCCGGGCGGGCTCGAGCAGATGGGCGTGTAGCGTCTACACCGACATGAAGAAAGGGCTCAAGGACGTCGACGTGGTGATCATGCTCAGGCTGCAGAACGAACGCATGCGTGGCGCCTTGCTGCCGTCGCCGCAGGAGTACTTCAAGACCTACGGCCTTACGGCGGAGAAGCTCGCCGTCGCCAGGCCGGATGCGATCGTCATGCATCCGGGGCCGATGAACCGCGGCATCGAGATCGATTCCTCGGTTGCCGACGGCGCGCAGTCGGTGATCCTCAAGCAGGTGACCTTCGGAATTGCGGTGCGGATGGCGGTGATGAGCATGCTGGCGGCATCATGAGGAAGGCATCGTGAGCGGCATGACCAGGACGACGGCAGCTGTACCCGCGCCGGCCGTGGACCTCACCATCACCGGCGCGCGCATCGTCGATCCCTACCGCGGCTTCGACGAAGTCGGCGAGATCCATCTGTCCGGCGGCAGGATCCTGGCAGTCGGTCCGGCGCCGGCCGGCTTCGAGCCGGAGCGGCGCGTCGACGGCCGCGGCCTGGTGGTCGCGCCCGGCCTCGTGGACCTCGCCGCACGCCTTCGCGAGCCGGGCTTCGAATACAAGGCTACCCTCGAGTCGGAGATGCATGCGGCCGTTGCCGGCGGTGTCACCTCGCTGGTCTGCCCGCCGGACACCGAACCAACGCTCGACGAGCCGGGCCTGATCGAGATGCTGAAGCACCGGGCTCGCAGCCTGGCGCATTGACCAACCTCTATCCGCTCGGCGCACTCACCGTCGGCCTCGCCGGCGAGGACCTCACCGAGATGGCGGAGCTTTCCGAGGCCGGCTGCGTCGGCTTCTCGCAGGCGTCGACGCCGATCGTCAACACCCAGGTGCTGCTGCGTGCGATGCTGTACGCCAATACCTACGGCTTTACCGTCTGGCTGCAGCCCCAGGATCCCTTCCTGGGGCGCGGTGGCGTCGCGCACAGTGGCGCAGTGGCGACGCGGCTGGGATTGCCCGGCTATCCCGGTGGTGAGCGAAACGGTGGCGCTGCACACGATCTTCGACCTGATGCGGTCCACCGGCTGCCGCGTCCACCTGTGCCGTCTTTCGTCCGCCGCCGGCGTCGAACTGGTGCGCCAGGCGAAGGCGACCGGCCTGCCGGTGACCGCCGACGTCGCCGTGCATTATCTGCACCTGATCGACGTGGACATCGGCTACTTCGACACCCGCTGCCGGGTCGATCCGCCGTTTCGCTCGCAGCGCGACCGCGAGGCGATCCGGGCGGGCCTGCTCGACGGTACGATCGATGCCATCTGCTCGGACCATACGCCCGTGGCGGAGGATGCCAAGCTTCTGCCCTTCGGCGAGGCGGAGCCCGGCACCACCGGCCTCGAATTGCTGCTGCCGCTCGCGCTCAAGTGGGCCGAGGAGGAGGGCGTGGGGCTTGCCCGGGCGCTGGCGTTGCTGACCCGCGCGCCGGCGCGCATCGCCGGAATCGAGGAGGGCGAGGTCTGCGGTCTCAGCCCCGGTGCGGTCGCCGACCTCTGCGTGTTCGACCCGCAGGGCGCCGTGGGTGGTCGACGACGACAGCCTGCTGAGCCAGGGCAAGGACACGCCCTATCACGGCAGGGAACTGCTCGGGCGCGCGCTGATGACGGTCGTCGGCGGGCGCATCGTCTACGAGCGCGCCGGCGGCGATACCCCGCGTCGACCTGGCCGGCCGGCCTGACTGCGGGCGATGGCCTCGCCATCCTGCGCCGGCTCGTTCCGGCTGGCGCTGCTCCTGGTCCTGGCCGTCAGCGGCATCATCACGGAACTGGCGCTATTCCCGCTGATCAACCCCGAGCGGCGCCGCGCGTCATCCGGCACTGGTCGCGCGACCTGATGTCGGTCTGCGGACTGCAGGTGCGCGTGCGCGGGCGGCGACGCCGGACGACGCGGGCCCGCTCGACCAGATTGCCCCCGGCTGCATGCTGGTGGCGAACCATGTCTCCTGGCTCGACATCTTCGCGATCAACTCCCTCGCGACCTCCGCGTTCGTGGCGAAGGCGGAGTTGCGGCGCTGGCCGGTGGCGGGCTGGCTTGGCGGCGCTGGCCGGCACGGTATTCATCGAGCGCGCCCGGCGCCATGCGGTGCACCAGGTGATCGAACAGTTGCGCCAGCGCATCCGGGATCGCTTCCCGGTCGCCGTGTTTCCGGAAGCGACCACCAGCGACGGATCGACGCTGCTGCCCTTCTACGGCAACCTGCTCGAGGCGGCGATCGCCGAGCATGCGCCGATCCTTCCAATCGCGCTTCGCTACCTCGACGGCTCGGGAGCGCCAGCGGCGGCTGCCGCCTATGTCGGCGAGACGACCTTCGTCGAGTCGCTCTGGATGGTCCTCGGCGAGCGCGAATTGGTCGTTGACGTGCAGGTGTTGCCCGCGGTCGCGACGAGCGGGCGCAATCGGCACGATCTCGCCGCGAACTGCGTGGCCTGATCAGCTCCCGCCTGGGATTGCAGACGACGGACATTGCACCTGGAACAGCTGCCGCGTTTCGAGCCGCATCGCGCTGAGGCAACCACCCCAGACGCAGCCGGTATCGAGCGCGACCAGATTCGGACGATCGACCAGCCCGAGAGTCGACCAGTGCCCGAAGACAACTGTCTTGGCCGCCGCGCGCCGGCCAGGCATGTCGAACCAGGCACGCTTGCCTGGCGGTGCGTCGTCGGGAGGCGCGGTGCTGGAGAGGTCGAGCCGGCCCTCCTTGTCGAGGTAGCGGACCCGGGTGAGGATGTTGACGATGGCCCGCAGGCGTTCGTTGCCGCGCAGGGAATCGTCCCACTGGTCCGGGTCGTTGCCGTACATCACCGACATGAACTCGGCCCAGTGGGGGCCGCGCAGGACGGTCTCGACCTCCCGGGCCAGCTCGACCGCCCGGGGCGGATCCCAGGTGCGGGACCAGTCCCGCGTGGACCAGCAGGTAGTCGCCCTGCAGGTGCGCGAGCGGACGCCACCTCAGCCAGGTCGACCAGCTCGTCACGGTCCGGCGCGTCGAGGATCGGCTGCAGCGTGTCGCCGCGTCGCAGCTTGCGCGAGCCGGCAACCGTGGCGAGCAGGTGAAGGTCGTGATTGCCGAGTACCGTCACCGCCCGGCCGCCGAGACCGGCGACGAAGCGCAGCGATTCCAGTGATTCGGGTCCGCGGTTGATCAGGTCGCCGCAGAACCAGAACGGCTCCTTGGCCGGCGGGTCGATCTGGTCGATCAGCTGTCGCAGTGGCCGGTGGCAACCCTGCAGGTCGCCAAATGCAATCGTCACAGACTTGGTTGCAGCAGTCGGGCCGCTCTAGACGGGTCGGATGCCGGGCGTCGCGTCATCGGGCACGGGCGGTCCGATGGCATCGATTGCCGCCGCGGCCGAAGCGGGCAGGCTGAGTGGCAACGGCTTGCCGCGCTTGAGTGCCTCGTAGTCCGGCCGCATGGCAGGCCGGTATTCAGGCACCCATTCGGCCAGCAAGCGCCGCACTTCATCGTCCCGATAAGGGCCGACCGATTCGAGCCAGGAGCGGACCTTGACCTCCCACGACGTGCCCGGCGCCTCGATGGGCCGCGACACGCGCAGCTTGGGATGCGGAGTCGCAAGCGTCTTCTCGTTGTCCGCGAGAAGTTCCTCGAAGAGCTTCTCGCCCGCGCGCAGGCCGGTGAACTGGATCGGTATCTCCTCCTCGGTGAAGCCGGAGAGGCGGATCATGGTGCGGGCCAGGTCGACGATCTTGATGGGCTCGCCCATGTCGAGCACGAAGGTCTCCCCGCCGCGGCCCATCAACGCGGCCTGCAGCACCAGCTGCGTCGCTTCGGGGATCGACATGAAGTAGCGGGTGATGTCCGGATGGGTCACCGTGATCGGCCCGCCGCGGTCGATCTGCTCGCGGAATTTGGGGATGACGCTGCCGCTCGAGCCCAGCACGTTGCCGAACCGCACGATCACCACCGGCAGCGAGGCGAGGCGGTGCCGGAACTGCAGGATCATCTCGGCGAGCCGCTTGCTCGCGCCCATGACGTTGGTCGGGTTCACTGCCTTGTCGGTGGAGATGTAGACGAACTTCTCCACTTCGAAGCGCGCCGCCACGTCTGCCACCACCCGGGTGCCGAGGGCGTTGTTGCACACCGCCTGCCACGAATTGTCCTGCTCGAGGATCGGGACGTGCTTGTAGGCGGCGGCATGGAACACCACCGTCGGCTCGTAGCGCACGAAGACCTCGATCAGCCGGCGCTCGTCCTTGATGTCGCCGACGATGGAAACGACCGTCACGTTCGGGAAGCGGTTGTGCAGGCTCTCGGCGATCTGGTAGAGCGCGAACTCGTTCGTTTCGAACACGATGATGCGCAGCGGATCGAAGCGCGCGATCTGCCGGCAGAGTTCCGCGCCGATCGAGCCGCCGCCGCCGGTCACCAGCACCGCCTTGCCGGCCAGCATGTGGCGCAGCCCGCTGGTGTCGAGCTGCACCGGATCGCGTCCCAGCAGGTCGTCCACCTGGACGTGCCGGATCTGGGAGACCTTCACCCGGCCGCTCATCAGCTCGTTGAGGTCCG
Source organism: uncultured Pseudomonadota bacterium (assembly GCA_963844195.1). Classification (GTDB taxonomy): domain Bacteria; phylum Pseudomonadota; class Gammaproteobacteria; order Burkholderiales; family Burkholderiaceae_E; genus Lautropia. The sequence goes on from CAWJNC010000003.1 coordinate 726,456, forward strand.
GGATCACCAGCAGATTTACATGCGCCTTCTCGCAGAGCTCGAAGACGCGCCTGCGGGTGGCCTGGTCGGTGGCGCCGGTGGCAAGCACCACGTTCTTGCAGTTGCAGTCGCGCGCGGTCTGCTCGAGCTCGTCCCAGGTGCCGAGGATCCTGACGCCGCCGAGTTGGCGCCCGACCTTGTTGCGGTTGTCGTCGAGCAGGCCGACGACGAACCAGGAGGAGTTGCGCTTCAGCTCATCGATCAGCGTGAGCGCTGCGCTCCCGGCACCCAGCAGGAGCACCGGCTGCGCCTGCGGTCCCTGCGGCCACGCCGACTTCTCCTTCCACCAGCGGTAGACCAGTCGGCCCGAGCACATGAAGAGCACGAGCAGCAGCGGGTTCAGGAAGTAGAGCGAGCGCGGCACGCCCAGGCCATTGCGCCACAGCAGCAGCAGGATCGGGATGATCAGGGCCGAGACGCCGACGGCACTGGCGATGAGCTTCAGGTCGTGGACCGAGGCGTAGCGCCAGATGCCACGGTAAAGCCCGAAGTAGACGAAGCAGCCGAACTGCACGGCCAGCACCGCCGGCAGCGTCTGCAGCAGGATGAGTTGGGTGGCGCGTTCGAGCTCGAAATTCCAGCGCAACGAGAAGGTGAACGTCCAGACCAGTGCGGACACGATCAGGTCGTGGCCCATGGCCACGAAGGTCCGCGGATTGACGCTCAGTAATCTCATCCGGATTTACGCTTCTTCGAGACCTGCGCCCGCGCGCCAGCAAACGGCCACCGTCGGCGAGCACGCTACTACCAGGATCGCCGGCGCCCACTGCGGGAGGCGATGGGCGAGATAGGCGAGGGGAAGGATCCAAACCACGTTGAGCAGGAAGTATACAAGCGCGACCCTGCCGTGGCTGCCCCATCGCCGGCTCAGGCGCTGGTACAGGTGGCTGCGATGCGCGGTGGTCACGCGCCGGCCGGTGGCGAAACGTCGCACCAGCGTCACGGTGGCATCGACGATGAACACGCTGCCGAGGATCAGCCATGTCCACAGACTCATGTGGCCGTAAGTAACGTCGTGTGCGGCTAACGCGAAAATTGAAAAACCCAGAAACAGACTGCCCGCGTCTCCCATGAAGATGCGCGATGGGGGCCAATTGAGCAGCAGGAAACCGGCAACCGCGGCGGCAAGCACCAGGCTTGCAGCGGGCACCGGCACAGCGACGAAGGCGAGGAAGGCAGCGTCCATGGCCGGGCCTGTCAGCTTCAGGGCGAGGGAGGCGGCAAGCATGAAAAGTGCTTGCGAAGCAGCCAGCGCGTCGATGCCATCCATGAAATTGAACAGGTTGATCCACCATAGACCGCCGAGCACCAACACCGGCACGAGGAGGATGTCGACGGCGCCGGCCAGCCAGGCTGGCAGTTGGGCGGCAACCGCCGCGGCGACCGAGGGCATTCCCGACACGACCGCAAGCAGGCCGAGGTCCGACTCGGCGGCGGTCGTGCTCCATGCCAGTGCAGCGAAAAGCACCAGAAGGGCGAGCGTTTGGGCGGCCAGGCGCATGCCGAGGCCAAGTCCTTTGAGGTCGTCCGCCAGTCCCACCAGCGCCAGCATCACGGCTGCCGTCAGTGGCAGCCAACCCTGCCAGCTCGACAGCGAATCCGCCGGCAGCGCGAATGGCAATGCGATCAGGAATGCGAGGACGATGCCGGCACCGCCGCCCCGCGGCTTGGGAACTTGGTGCGACGAGCGCTGGTTGGGCAGGTCCTGCAGGCCCAGGGCTGACGCGTGGCGAATCAGCAGGCAACCCACCAGGACGCACACCAGGACGCAAAGAAGCGCCGCAGCGATCGGCGCGAGGACGACGGACACGGGCGGTGGAGTCAGGTCATGGACTGGCAAAAAGGGCAGGACGCGCGATCTGAGACAATGTGCCGTCGGCCACGCCGGGCCCCTGAATATACTTTCGATTATGCGCCAGGCGACCGGCATGCGTGGCGCCGCCCGGCGGCACTTGAACGGAAAACGGACAAACATGATTCTTGTAACGGGTGGAGCGGGTTTCATCGGCTCGAACTTCGTGCTGGACTGGCTGCGGCAGTCCCGGGAAGCGGTCGTCAACGTCGACAAGCTGACGTATGCCGGCAACCTGCAGAACCTTGCGTCGCTGAAGGACGATCCACTGCACCATTTCTCGCGCACCGACATCTGCGACCGCGGCGCCATCGACGCGTTGCTGGCGGCGCACAAGCCGCGCGCCATCGTGCATTTCGCGGCCGAAAGCCATGTGGACCGGTCGATCCTGGGGCCCGAGGAGTTCGTGCGGACCAACATCATCGGCACCTTCACCCTGCTCGAGGGGGCGCGCGCCTACTGGAACTCGCTGGATACGGACGCGAAGTCGAAATTCCGCTTCCTGCACGTCTCGACCGACGAGGTCTACGGATCGCTGCTGATGGAGGATGCGCCGTTCGCGGAGACGCACCCGTACCAGCCGAACAGCCCGTATTCGGCGAGCAAGGCCGGCTCCGACCACCTGGTGCGGTCGTACTTCCACACCTACGGTCTGCCGGTGGTCACCACCAACTGCTCCAACAACTACGGGCCCTTCCAGTTCCCGGAGAAACTCATCCCGCTGATGATCGCGAATGCGCTCGGCGGCAAGCCGTTGCCTGTGTATGGCGACGGCCTCAACGTCCGCGACTGGCTCTACGTGTCCGATCATTGCTCGGCCATCCGCCGGGTGCTGGAAGACGGCAGGGTGGGCGAGACCTACAACGTCGGCGGCAACAGCGAGATGCCGAACATCGACATCGTCCGGCGGGTCTGCACGCTGGTGGACGAGTTCCGGCCGGATCCCGCCGGGCCGCGCGAACGCCTGATCACTTTCGTGAAGGACCGCCCCGGCCACGATCGCCGCTACGCCATCAATGCGTCGAAGATTGCCGCCGAACTCGGCTGGCAGCCGGCGGAGACGTTCGATTCCGGCATTCGCAAGACGATCGCCTGGTACCTGGACAACCAGGACTGGGTAGCCGCGGTCCAGTCGGGCGCGTACCGCGACTGGATGGAGCGCAACTATTCCAACCGCGCAGTCGGGAGCATGAATTGAAAGGCATCATCCTCGCCGGCGGTTCCGGCACGCGCCTGTATCCGGTTACGCAGGCGGTCTCGAAGCAGCTGCTGCCGATCTACGACAAGCCGATGATCTACTACCCGCTGAGCAGCCTGATGCTGGCGGGGATTCGCGACGTGCTGATCATCTCGACGCCGCAGGACACGCCGCGATTCGAGCAACTGCTCGGCGACGGTCGTGGCTGGGGCATGACGCTTTCCTATGCGGTGCAGCCTTCGCCCGACGGCCTCGCGCAGGCCTTCCTGATCGGCGAGGACTTCATCGGCAAGGAATCCTGCGCACTGGTGCTTGGCGACAATATCTTCTACGGCCATGCGCTTGCCGGCGACCTGGTCGAGGCAGCGCGGCGTCCGTCCGGGGCAACGGTCTTCGCCTATCGCGTGCACGATCCCGAACGCTACGGCGTGGTCGAATTCGACGACGCCGGCCGGGCGATCAGTCTCGAGGAGAAGCCGGCCAAGCCGAAGTCGCACTATGCGGTCACCGGCATGTACTTCTACGACAATCGGGTGGTCGACATTGCGAAGAAGCTCAAGCCTTCGCCGCGCGGAGAGCTCGAGATCACCGACGTCAACCGCCGCTACCTCGAGCTGGGGGATCTGCACGTCAAGACGATGGGTCGAGGCTATGCCTGGCTCGATACCGGAACGCAGGAGTCGCTGATCGAAGCGTCACTGTTCGTGCAGACCATCGAGAAGCGCCAGGGGCTCAAGATCGCCTGCCCCGAGGAAGTCGCTTACCGGATGGGCTACATCGACGCCGCCCAGTTGACCAGCCTCGCCAAGCCGCTCGAGAAGAGTGGCTACGGCAAGTACCTGCTGTCGGTGCTCAGCGAACGGGTGTTCTGATGAAGCGCATCGACACGGCGTTGCCGGACGTTTTCCTGATCGAGCCGAGGAAGTTCGGCGACAGCCGCGGCTATTTCTTCGAGAGCTTCAACCAGCGCGTCTTCGACGAGCTCGAGCGGGAGCTCGACCAGGTTCGTGCAGGACAACCAGTCGCGCTCGGCGCGCGGCGTGCTGCGCGGCTTGCATTACCAGATCCGCCAGCCGCAGGGAAAGCTGATCCGCGTGCTCGAAGGCGCCATCCACGACGTCGCCGTCGACCTGCGCAGGGACTCGCCGACCTTCGGCAAGACGGCATCGTTCGTGCTGTCGGCGGACAACAACCTGATGGCCTGGATCCCCGCCGGTTTCGCCCACGGGTTTCTGGCGTTGGAAGACGGCAGCACGGTGCTTTACAAGGCGAGCGACTTCTACGCGCCCGCCCACGAGCGTACGCTGCTCTGGAACGATCCGGCCCTGGCCCTCGACTGGCCCCTCGGGCAGGTCGGAGGCCGCGACAAGGTGCTCGTTTCGGAGAAGGACCTCGTCGGCAAGCCGCTGGAGCAGGCCGAGGTCTATGCGACCGATCCGTCGACCGATCCCTCGAACGATCCGCAGGCCGCGGCGGTGCGGAGATGACGATGCAGGCGAAGGTGGCGAATCACGGATCCGCAGTGAGGATGGCGCGGTGAGGATCGTGGTCACCGGCGTGACCGGCCAGGTGGGCTGGGAGCTGGTGCGCAGCCTGCAGCCGCTGGGCGAGGTGGTCGGCGTCGACAGGGCCGGCCTCGACCTGGCCGATGCCGTCGCGCAGCCTGCCCGCTTCCAGGCGCGGCTGCGCGAGTTGGCGCCGCAGGTCATCGTCAACCCGGCCGCCTATACCGCGGTGGACAAGGCGGAGAGCGAACCGGACCGGGCGCGGGCGATCAATGCGGCTGCGCCCGGCGGAATTCGCCCGCTATTGCGCGGCCACCTCGGCGCTGCTGGTGCACTATTCGACGGACTATGTCTTCGACGGCAGCCGCGAGGGCCGGTACAAGGAAGACGACTCGACTGCGCCGGCCAATGTCTATGGCCGGACCAAGCTCGAGGGCGAGGAGGCGATCCAGTCGAGCGGCTGCGCGCACCTGATCCTGCGCACCAGCTGGGTCTATTCGCTTCGTGGCGGCAATTTCCTGCGCACGATGGTGCGCCTCGCTGCCGCGCGCGACCACCTGCGCATCGTCGCCGACCAGTACGGAGTACCCACGCCCGCTTCGTTCATCGCCGACACCACCGCGCAGCTGATCGGCCGTCGTCGCGCCGACCCGACGCTCGCGAACTGGTCGGGCATCCTCAACCTGGTGCCGTCCGGCCGGACCAGCTGGTTCGACTTTGCGAGCCTCGGACTGTCGATCCTGCATCGGGCGACACTGGCAGCGCAGGCAGGCAATGAGTCGTCGAAGTCGGTACCGATGCCGATGCCGCATCCCGACTGGCAGGTGCCGCGCATGCCGACGCTCGAGCCGATCCCCTCGTCGGCCTATCCGACGCCCGCCCGACGCCCGGCCAACTCCTCCCTCGACATCACCCGCATCGAGCAGACCTGGGGGTTGCGGATGCCCGGGTGGGACGAATTGCTGGCGACGGTATTGCGCGACGCCTGACTCGGCGACCGTACGGTCGTGCGATTGTCATTGGGGCTCCCGCAGCGTCGCCCGCAAGCCCTGCTCGAGCGTGAACGGCGGCTCCCAGTCGAAGGCCTCGCAGAAGCGCCGGTTGCTGACCTCGAGCGATCCTGCCACTCGGGCGAACTGCGCCCGCTTGCCGGCCAAGGCTGCCGCCCGGCCGAGCCAGGCAGGCGGAACCGGCAGCAGTCGCGCCCGCCGCCCTTGCGCCCGCGCGATCGATTCGACGAGCTCGGGCGTCGACACCGCATTGCCGTCGCTGAGGTGGAAGGTGCCGGACGGGACTTCCGTGCGTTCGAGGCAGCGCACCACTGCATCCGCCAGGTTGCCGACATAGACAAGGCTGCGGCGGTTGCGGACGGCGCCGAGCGGCAGCGGCAGGCCATGTCCGACCAGGCGCATGAGCGCGGCGAAGTTGGCGCCGACGCCCGGGCCGTACACGAGCGGCGGGCGCAGGATCAGCATCCTCATCGTCGGCCAGGGCCGCGCGAGCCGCTCGAGCCGCCGCTCCGCCGCCCGCTTGGCGAGACCGTAGCAGTCCTCCGGCCGGGGCGCGGTTGTTTCGGTCAACGGCGTTTCCTTCGAATGGTCGGCGACCGCCTTGATCGAGCTCATGAACACGAACGTCGCGACGCCGGCCTGCGCCGCTGCCTGTGCCACCTGCTGCGTCGAGAGCACGTTGAGCCGGCGCAGCGCCTGCCGCATCGGCCGGCTGTCCACCGCCATGTGCGCGAGGCCCGCCAGATGGACCACCGCATCGGCGCCCGCAAGCAGCGGCAGCCAGTCCGCCTGCGGCGACACGCCCGGGTGGGGGACAGTCTCGTCCGCGTTCGACAACCTGCGGGTGGCAGTGCCCGCCGCCATGCGTGTGACGGCCCGGGTGCGAAAGCCGGCCTCGGTCAATGCGCGCAGCACGTGGGTGCCGACGAAACCGCCTGCGCCGGTCACCGCCACCAGCGGCGGGGCAGCCGGGATCGGAATCGGTGAATCTGCAATGCCGGTACCATCCATGAAGCCATTGTATAAACGGTATAACGCTCGAGGGTGAACCCATGACTTCAGCTCCTGATTCCGCGTCCGCCCGCTCGTCCGGCATCGGCCGCTCGGCGCCGGTGGTTTCGCCCGGCATCTTCAAGGCCTACGACATCCGTGGCATCGTCGACGACACGCTGACCGAGGATGCCGTCCGGGCGATCGGCCTGGTGCTCGGATCGCGCGCGAAAGGCGAGGGGGTCGAGAGCATCGTCGTCGGCCGCGACGGCCGGCTCTCCGGTCCGCGACTCGCTGCCGCACTGTCGGAAGGCATCTGCGCCGCCGGCGTCGACGTCGTCGACATCGGCATGGTGCCGACGCCGCTGGTCTACTTCGCCACCGTCCTCACCGGCAGCGGCACCGGCGTCGCCGTCACCGGCAGCCACAATCCGCCCGAGTACAACGGCCTCAAGATGATGATGGCCGGCCGCACCCTCTATGGCGAGGAGATCACCGGCATCGGCGCGACCATTCGCGATGCGGCTGCCTGGTCGCGGCTCGCGGCGCAGAAGCACGGCACGATCTCGAAGCGCGACGTCCTTCCGGAGTACATGGCGAAGATCACCGGCGACATCAAGCTCGCGCGCCCGATCAAGGTGGCAGTCGATGCCGGCAACGGCGTGGCCGGTGCGGTCGCGCCGGGCCTGCTGCGCGCAATCGGCTGCGGCGAAGTCACCGAACTCTTCTGCGACGTCGACGGCAACTTCCCGAACCACCATCCCGACCCGGCACACCCCGAGAATCTGCAGGACCTGATCCGCGCGGTGGCTGCGGGCGACGCCGAACTCGGCCTCGCGTTCGACGGGGACGGAGATCGCCTGGGCATCGTGACCAAGACCGGCAAGATCATCTTTCCGGACCGGCAGCTGATGCTCTACGCCCAGGACGTGCTCGCCAAGAACCCGGGCGCGCAGATCATCTACGACGTCAAGTGCACCCGCAACCTCGCGCCCTGGATCCGCAAGCACGGCGGCCAGCCGCTGATGTGGCGCACCGGACATTCCCTGATCAAGGCGAAGCTGAAGGAGACCGGCGCCAAGCTCGCCGGCGAGATGAGCGGCCACGTGTTCTTCAACGACCGCTGGTACGGCTTCGACGACGGTGTCTACACTGCTGCGCGGCTGCTCGAGATCCTCGCACGACATCCCGATCCTAGCGCGGTGCTGGAGGCGCTGCCGGATTCGCCCACCACGCCCGAGTTGCAGCTGAGGACGGCGGAAGGCGACAACTTCAAGCTCATCGAGGCGCTGCAGAGGAACGCGAGGTTCGACGGGGCGAGCGAAGTCATCACCATCGACGGCGTGCGGGTGGAATATCCGGACGGCTTCGGGTTGGCACGGGCCTCCAACACGACGCCGGTGGTCGTGCTGCGATTCGAGGCCGATACCGACGAGGCGCTGGCGGCGGATCCAGCAAAGCCTCAAGCGGGCGATCCTCGCGGTGTCGCCGGACGCAAGGCTGCCGTTCTGAAGCGGATGGCTGCCGCCGCGCCGGCCGCAGCCTGAGGCCGGCGCGGTCGGACGCAACCGACGTCGTGCTGCGCCATCTCTATTCTGCCGGCTGGATCGTCCTGTTCCCGCTCGCGCTGGTCTACCTGCTCTATCGCAGCATCCGCCAGCCCGAATACCGGCTGCATTGGGGCGAGCGCTTCGGCTTCTGCAGGCCGCAGCGAAAGGGCGGCCGCCCTATCTGGATCCATGCGGTGTCGGTCGGCGAGACCGCGGCCGCGGCGCCGCTGCTGCGCCGGCTGGCAGCCAGGTATCCCCAGGCACCGGTCCTCCTCACCCATGCCACGCCGACCGGGCGCGCCACCGGCAGGGAACTGTTCCGGGATCTCGGTCCGCGATTGCGGCAGTGCTATCTGCCGTACGACCTGCCGTTCTGCGTCGGCCGTTTCCTCGACGTGCAGCGGCCGCTCTTCGGCCTGATCATGGAGACCGAGGTCTGGCCCAACCTGATGCATGCCACGCGCAAGCGCGGCGTGCCGATGGCGGTCGTCAACGCGCGGCTCTCGCAGAAGTCGCTGGCGCGCGGCCTCAAGTACCGCAGCCTGATCGCCCCCGCGATGGCTGCGTTCGACATCATCGTCGCGCAGTCGGCAGCCGACTCGGCGCGGATGGCGCAGCTCGCGCGGCCGGCGGATGCAATCGCCGGCAACCTCAAGTTCGACCAGGCGATCGACGAATCGGCGCAAGCGAAAGGCGAGCAATGGCGGCGGCGCTTCGGGACCCGCGCGGTGGTGGTGGCGGCCAGCACGCGGGATGGCGAGGAGGCGCTCCTGCTGCAGAGCTGGAGGCGCCTGCGCGGCCCCGGCGATGGCGCTGGGATCCCGGCGCCGCTGCTCGTGATGGTGCCGCGCCATCCCAATCGCTTCGACGCGGTCGCCGCACTCATCGCCGAGGCGGCGCCCGACTACCGGTTCCTGCGCCGCGCGGCGCTCGATCAGCCCGAGGCCGATGTCGCCGGTTGCGATCTCCTGCTCGGCGACAGCATGGGCGAGATGCAGGCGCTGGTACGACTGTGCCGACGTGGTGATCATGGGCGGCTCGTTGCTGCCGTTCGGCTCGCAGAACCTGATCGAGGCCAACGCGCTTGGCTGCCCGGTCGTACTCGGACCGTCGGTCTTCAACTTCGAACAGGCCGCCGCCGAATCGATCGCAGCGGGGGCGTCGATTCAGGTTGCGGACAGCGATGCTGCCGTCAGGTCTGCGCTCGCCATCGCGGGCGACCGCGACAGGCGCGCGGCCATGTCACGCGCTTCGCAGTCGTTCGCGCAGGCGCATCGGGGGGCGACCGAGCGGACCTTGGTGGCGCTCGAGCCGATGCTGCCGGCGGCGCGGGCGGTGTCGCAGACGGTGTTCGCGGGCAGCGGGGGCGGGGGATACAGTGGTTCCGGGAATCTGGATTGAACCTGCTTGTTGACCTGCCGATCTCGCGTTGCCGGACCGGGCGCTTGCTGTGCGCAATGCGACCGACACCTCTTACCGCGGCTGCGGCTCCCGGGTCCCCGGACGCGGACCGCCCGGTGGAACCGGCTTGGTGCTGCGGCCGCCGAAGTTGCGGGGCAGGACCGGGGTGGTTCCCGGTGTGGCGCCCGGGGCGGCCCCGGCCCCCCGCACCGCGCCGGGCGCAGTCACCGTCGGGAAGTTGCGCTCGGCGGGGGGCGACAGCAGCGCGTTGACGGCGGCCACGTCATTGCCGGTCAGCGCGCCGGCGACCGACTTCAGCCGCAGCTCGTTGAGCAGCACGTCGTAGCGGGCACGCGCCAGATCACGCAAGGTCGAGAACACCTGCTGCTGCGCGTTGAGCACGTCGACGTTGATGCGCACGCCCACCTGGTACCCGAGCAGATTCGACTCGAGCGCAAGCCGGCTCGACGCCACCGCTGCCTCGAGCGCGCGGGCCTGCTCGGTGCTGCTCTTGAGTCCGAGAAAAGCCTGGCGCGCGGCCTGTTCAGAGATCCGTCGGCCGTTCTCCAGGTCCGATTCAGCGGCCTGCAGCGCGGCCACCGTTTCCCGCTCGCGCGCCTGCAGGCCACCGCCGCTGTAAAGCGGCACCGACAACTGGATGCCTGCGCTGACGTTGGTGCTGCGGTCGACGGCGATGTTGACGCCGGTGGCGGTTTCGCCCTTGATGAGGGAGGCCTGCGAGACAAGGTCGATGACCGGATGCTTCGCATAGCGCGCCCGGTCGATGTCCAGCTTCGCGATCGCCGTGCTCAGTTCTGCCTGCTGCACCGCATAGTTCAATTCGCGGGCGCGGGCTACCCAGGCGTCGATGTCGTTGGGCTGCGCTCCCGGCAACGGTGCCTCCAGCTTGAGCGTGTTCAGCGGGCCTGGTGGCAGCCCCGTCAACTGCGCGAGCGCGGCATTGGCGATGGTGAGGTCGTTGCGGGCGGCAGCCAGCTGGGCGGCGTTGAGGTCGAGCCGAGCCTGGGCTTCCTGCTGGTCGGTGATGGTCGCGGTGCCGACCTCGAAGTTGCGCTTGGCAGCTTCGAACTGCTCGCTGATCGCACGGCGCTGGGCGTCGGCGACCTCGATCGCGTCCTGCGCCGACAGCACATCGAAGTAGGCGTTGGCGACGCGGGTCACCAGGTCCTGCTGGGCCAGCGCCAGCTGGGTTTCCGCCAGTCGCACGCTGATCTCCGTCTGGTCCACCAGCGCGGAGTTGGCGGGGCGATAGAGCGGAAAGCTGAGGTTGATGCCGCCGTTGACGTTGTCGAAGTTGCGCGAACGTGTCAGGTCGTTGTCGACGCGGCCGGCGACGGCACCGGCGACCGCGCCGATGGCCGGGCGCAGGGAGGCCTGCGCCTGCGGCAGGCGTTCGCGCACCGATACGAGTTGCAGGCGCGCGCTGTTGAGCTGGGCATCGTGACGCTGTGCGGCTTCGAACGACTGCAGCAGGTCAAGGGCCTGCGCGCTTGCCGGAAACGACGGGACCAGCCAGGCGGCTACGACAAACGTAGCAAGGAGCCGGCGCGGGGGCCCGTCGGCGCGGCGCCGATGGACCGGCCGCCCTGTCGGGTCGAAAGGGCGCGCCAGGGCGCAGGCCGCAGGATCGGCAGTCATCAAAGGCTCCAGGAAAGATCGCGGATCAGTAGGTCTTCACGGCAGGGTCGACCAGTTCGGACCAGGCGTGGATTCCGCCGGTCAGGTTGACGACGTCGCTGAAGCCCTGCCGCTCGAGGAACATGGCAACCTGCATGCTGCGGGCGCCGTGGTGGCAGAGGCAGACGGTGCTGCGGTCCGGATCGATGCTGCCGATCTCGGCGGCGATGCGGCCCATCGGGATCGCGAGCGAGCCGGGCAGGCTCGCCAGCTCCACCTCCCAGGGTTCGCGGACGTCGAGCAAGACAGGCGGATTGTCCACGGATTCGCCCAGCCAGCGGGCGAGTTCCGGTGCGGTGATGGTCCTCACGCGATCAGAACTTGAAGCGCTTGCCGGACGGAAAGCCCTGCAGCCGCGGTGCCACGGTTTCGAACAGGTCGACGGACGTGCAGCCCTTGCCGACACGGGTGTAAAGGCGACCGTGCATGGTCGGCGCTTCCCCGACGATCGCGACCAGGCGCCCGCCTTCGTTGAGCAGAGCGAGCATCGTATCGGGGTCCTGCGCCACCGATCCGGAGAGGATGATCACGTCGAAGCGATCGTCGCCGCCGATCCGGGAGCCGTCGCCGGCGTTCAGCCGAACGTCGCCGATGCCAGCGCGGCGCAGGTTGGCGGCGGCGAACGCCTGCAGGAGCGGGTTGATCTCCCACGACTGGATCTTGCGCGTGCGCTGGGCAAGCAGCGCGGTGCCGTAGCCGGAGCCGGTGCCGATTTCCAGCGCGGATTCGTGCCGTCGCACGCCCAGCGGCCTGCAGCAACCGTGCTTCGACTCTCGGCGGGAACATCGACTCCCCGGTGCGCTTGCCGTCGATGGTGAGCGGGATCTCGACGTCGGCGAATGCGAGGTCGCGGTAGACAGGCGGAACGAAATCCTCGCGCTTGACCAGCGCCAGGATCTCCAGGATCTCGGGGTCCAGCACATCCCAGGGGCGGACCTGCTGTTCGATCATGTTGAATCTTGCCTGCTCGATATCCATGGGTCGGTCACGTTTCGCTTGCGGAGGTTGTACCTTGCGGCGGATCCCTGCGCAGGGCCCGCAGCAGCATGTCGAGATGATGGGCGATGAACTGCCGCGGCTCCAGCGCACCGGCGCTGCCGCAACAAGGTTCGATCGAATTCGCCCAGATCGATTTCAGCACCAGCGGTGCCATCACGTGATGGGCCACTGCATCGACATCGATCTCCCGGAATTCGCGTCGCGCCACGCCGCGCTTCAGGATCATCGTGATCAGCTCGTGATTGCCGCTGACCACCTCGCCATTATAGAAGCGAGCCATCTCCGGGAAATTCCCCGCTTCGCCGATCACCAGCTTGGTGATGCCGGCGAGGCGGGTAGCGCCGTAGCGCGTCCACCAGATCTCCAGGAAGCGGCCGAGCAGCGTCTCGCTGTCGTCGTCCGAACTCTCGATGATGGCGCGCGTTTCCGCGATCAGCGGCGCGATCGAGCGTCGCACGACCGCCTTGAAGAGCTCCTCCTTGTTGGCGTAATACAGGTAGAGGGTGCCCTTGGAGACGCCGGCCTTGGCTGCGACGTCCTCGAGGCGAGCGGCGGCGTAACCGCGTTCGACGAAGATCCCGAGCGCGGCCTCCAGCAACTCGCTGGGGCGGCTGTCCTTGCGCCGCTCCCAGCGCGGCCCGCGCAGCCGTCGCTTGGCAGGAGGCTTGGCGGCGGGATCGGCGGGAGCGGAATCGGGTTGCATGGCAGGAGGCCAAGTGGCGGGCAGCTGGACGGTCGCAGGTTAATGACCTGACAGTCAGTTATGGTAACGGCCGGCGGCGGGGGCGTCAATTGCCGGCGGCGGTCAGCCGGGCGGCGCGCATCGACTGCAATTTGCGAAACAGCCATCCGCGTGGAGGCTGCACGCCGCTGCGAACGTAGTCGAAGACGCCCGGCTCGTACAGGAAGCTCAACTGGCGGATGCGGGAGCGTTCGCGGCCGATGAAGAGGATACGGTCGCCCGGCTTGAGCTCGGTCTCCGGCGGCGGCAGCATCAGGACCTGGCCCCTGCGCACCAGGTAGATGGCGGCGGCAGTGAGGCGACGGTCGCGATCGGTCGGATCAATCAGCAGGTGGCGGAGCTGCAGCGGCTCCGCCCAGGTCTGGAAGAAGGCGCCGAACATGCCGGGCTGCAGCGTGTCGCAATGGAACTCCCAGTTGCGCGGCGCCGCGTTGCCGACGGTGGCCATGATCAGTTCGATGACCCGGCTCGCCTGGGTGCTGCCGCCTTCGCGCATGCGCGTAATGAACTCCCCCAGCAGCGGGGTCTTCAGGATCTGCAGGCATTCACGCACGATCAGCTCGGATTGCACGAAGCGCAGGTTGGCCCTTGCGGCATCGATGAGCACGCGGTCAGCGGCGTCGTTCTGGCGCACGACGACGAAGATGTCGGGATTCAGCCGGCGGGCGAGGGTGGTGACGCCGAGATTGACCGTATCGTTGTCGGTACCCGCGACCACGACTCCGGCCTTGAGGATGCCGGCGGCGCGAAGCGCCGACTCGGTATTGTCGGCGGCAAGTACCCGCGCCTCGCGAGCGACCGACGAGCTGGGGTCGATCGCCCGCCAATCGACATGCGCCTCATCGAGCACATCCGTGATCGACTGCCCGAAGCGGCCGTAGCCCACCAGAACCCAGGGTCCCTTCGGCACGTTGACGCGGCTGGGACAGGAAGATCCGGGTGTTCCCGTCAGCCAGTCCTCGAGCCGAAGCACTTCCGGCGCGGCGATGTCGAGGCCGATGTTGGTTGCAAGCACCCTGAACGGATTGATGACGTGGACCCCGCCGAAGGCGTTGAGGTTGTTCAGCTCGACCTGATCCTTCACCCGGGCGATCACGAGCAGGTTCTTGCGCAGCACCTTCGCGCCGATCGAGATCGTCTGGTTTGCGCTGTCCAGGCCTGCCAGCGCAATCACGCCCTGGCATTCCGGTTTGTGGACACCGGCATCGGTCAGCACTTCGGGATTGCGCGCGTCCCCGACCAGTACCACCGGCGGCATGATGAATTCGCCGATCGCGATGCGCGCGATCCGATCCGGACGCTCGTCCAGCAGCACCACCCGATAGTTCATGCGATCGAGCGCATGCGCGAGAGCCGCGCCGCTCTGGCCGCAGCCGCAGATGATGAAGAACGGCTCGGTGAGCCTGCGCGCACGCCAGCGGAACACGCTGCGTCCCACCGTGCTGCGAAAGGTCGGGTCGGTGGTCATCGCGAAGATCGAGCCGAGAAAGTAGGTCCAGCCTATCACCGACAGGTAGATCGCCACGATCAGCCAGGCGCGCTGCGCTTCGCTGAACGGATGCGGCAGTTCACCGAAGCCGATCGTGGTCGACGTGTAGCTCATCACGTAGAACGCGTGGAAGAAGCCGAGCTGCCAGGGATTGCCGTCGGGGTCGACGCCGGGCATCAACGCGAGGCCGAGCACAGAGATGGCGTAGACCACGATCAGCGTGATCAGCGGCGGCCTGAGGCGCCGCAGGATCATGTAGAGGACTTCGCTCATTCAGCCCAAGCCGTCGCGGATCGCGATCGCGGAAGACGACCGCGCCAGCTCGGCCGGTTCAGTCTCTGGCCGCTTCATCTTCCCTGGCGCAGGGTCTCGCCGATCAGCAGCGTGACCGACACCAGGTTGGCTAGCAGCGCACCGCCCGACATCGACACGATGATCGCCATCGTCCCGCCGTCCATTGGCCGACCCTGCAGGTACACGGTCCACAGCCAGATCAACGACGCCGCCAGCAACTGCAGCGTCGCGACCAGGCTGGTGGCGAGATGCGTGGCACCGAGCTGGGTGCGGTCGCCGAACTTGATCACCAGCGCGATCAGGTTGACGATGATGGCGGCGAAGAGCTCGGACGGATGGTGCATGGACGGGGTGTCCATGTCGCCGAGGAAGAAGCCGAAGTTCAGGGTGCAGGCGAGGATGGTGAAGAAGCCGAAGATCACTTTCTCGAGGTTCACGCATCACTCCAGGAGCATCGCAGGCGCGGGGAAGCGGCGATGGTAAAGCGCGGACGAGCAACGGACGCCGCTTGTCGCGAAACGGCGAATCTTCATCGGCTTTCTGCGTACGATCCGTAACCCCCTGTAGGATAACGTCATATCCGGCTGCCGGGGACGCGGCCGGCGCAACGGGGCCAGCTCATGTCGACGGCAAATGACCGCATTGCAGGCAGCCGCGGGACGGACCCGCCCGGAGCTGCCGCATGGGCGGTAAAGGGCTCGCAGCCGCCGTCGGGGTCGCCGGCTCTGATGCAGGCGGCCCGCCTCCTCGGGGCCATGCCGCTGCTGCCCCTCGCCGGTTTTTTCCTGCAGCGCGAAGATCGCCGGGCGAGTCTTCGAGCCATGCGGCAGGCGAGGGTGGCGGCGGACCGGATCTTCGCGGTCGAACACTGCCGCCTGCCGCTGCACCGACTCGCCGAGGTGGCGCGCCGCGAACTCCGCGCCGGGCGCAATCCCGCGGCCGCGTTCCTCGACAGCCTCGCCCTTGCCGCGATCGCGGCGCAGCGCGTGCTCGGGCTGCGTCCGCATCTCGCGCAGATGGCGACGGCGGTGTCGGTGCTCCAGGGACGTGCGGCCGAACTGGGCTGCGGCGAGGGCAAGAGCCTGGCCCTGGCGCTCGCCGCCGCGGTGCGGGCCCTGGGAGGCACGCCGGTGCATCTCGTGTTTCGCGATGACCTGCAGGTCGAAGCGCAGGCTGCACTGCTGCGGCCGTTCTTCGGCGCGCTCGGCCTCGACATGGGCGCGGTTTCCCGCACTGCCAGCGCGTCCCGAAGGCGCGAGGCCTATCGGGCCGACGTCTGCATCGCCACCGCGCGCGAACTGGCGCTCGACCAGCTTCATCTCGCCGAAGGGCACGCGGCGCATCCGCCCGGCAAGACCTGCGCCATCGTCGACGATATCGATTCGCAGCTGATCGACGAGGCGCTCCAGCCGTTGGATTCGACGGGCGACCCCCGCGGATCGCCGCCGACCACTCCGCAGGCATTCTTCTCGCGCTATGGCGCGCTCGGCGGCGCTTCGTCGACGCTGAGGGAGGCGCGCCGGGAACTGGCGGCCATCTACGGCCTGGGCGTGACGACGATCGCGTCGATCTATCCCTGCTTCCGGCAGGAGCTCGGCAGCTCGGTGTCGGCCAACGCGAAGCAGTGGCTGCGGCAGGTAGTCGCGCGTGTGCGGGCGTTGGTCGCAAAACGGCGGGCGGTGCTGCTGATCGCAGCGGACGAGACCAGCTGTCGCATGCTGGCCGATGCGCTCCATGCGGCCGGCGTGCCCGCCGTGCGGATCGGCCCGGATGATCGGGACGGCGACGAGCGCGGGCCTGGGCGTGGCGCAGAGGTCACGGTCTGTACCATTGACTTGGCAAAGGGCATCCGTAACGGGTTGGACGCCTGCGCAAGGGCCGCCGGCGGACTTGCCGTGGTGTCCACTTGCGTGGCTCCGACCCGCCGCGCCGAGCGTCGGTTGGGCTACCTGGCGGGCCACCGCGGGCAACCTGGATCGGTCGAGACCATCGCGGCTCTGCCGTTGCCGGGGGTGCTCTCGCATCTTCCGGAGCCGTTGATGCGATCATTCGTTCTTGCCCGCAGGCGCCTGGAGGAATGGCGGAGCGAACGCGAGCGCAGCTTCGAGGCGCGCCGATCGTCGCAGCAGCAGGATCTCCATGCAATGCCTTCGCCGGGGCGGACTCCTCACCTGCAACACGAAGGAAGCTGAAGCAGCATGGCCAATGCATCGTCCCGGTCTGCATCCGAGGGGTCGTCGGACGCGTCTCCCTACGGCTTTTCCGGCGTCCAGTCTGATGGCGCCTCCCCCGTCGCGCCGCCGCGGCGCGGCGCAGGCGCGTTGCCGCCCAAGGCGCTCACCATCGCAGGTATCGACCCTTCGGGTGGCGCCGGCGTGCTCGCCGACATCAAGACGTTCTCCGCCCTTGGTGCCTATGGCTGTGGCGTCGTCTGCGCGCTGACGGCTCAGAACACCCAGGCGGTCACCGGTATCCACGGCACACCGCCGGACTTCATCCGCCTGCAGCTGTCCACGCTGTTCGCCGATATCGCCATCGACGCCGCCAAGATCGGCATGATCGGCACCGCGCAAGCCGCGCAGGCAGTAGCCGAAGGATTGCACAAGGTGATCGCCGCCGGCGAACTGCCTCATCGCGTGCTCGACCCGGTGATGGTCGCGAAAAGCGGCGACCAGCTCCTCGAGGACAGCGCAGTCGGCATGCTGATCGAGGCGGTGATGCCGCTGGCGACCATCCTCACACCCAACCTTCCAGAGGTCTCGATCCTGCTGCGTCAGCGAGCGCCGGAGACGCTCGCCGAAATGCGCCGGGCAGCGGAACGGCTGCGCCGGCTGATGAGCGACAGCGGCGAGCGCTGGGTGCTGGTGAAGGGCGGACATCTGGAGGGCGATGCGGTCGACCTGCTGCACGATGGCGACCGCATGATCGAACTGCCGTCGCCGCGCGTCGCCACCCGCAACAGCCACGGCACCGGTTGCACGCTGTCGGCGGCCATCGCTGCACTGCTGCCCCAGGCGGTGGACGTGCCGACCGCCATTGGTCATGCCAAGCGCTATCTCACCGGCGCGTTGGCCACTGCCGATCAGCTTACTATCGGACGTACGGCTGCGGGACATGGACCGGTGAACCACTTTTATCACTGGTGGCGCCGCTGAAGTCGCGTACTATGCGGCGCCATGGAGTTCCTTTACGCGCTGCCTCTTCTCGTCAAAGCATTCATTCTCGGAATCGTCGAAGGCCTCACGGAGTTCCTGCCGATCTCCAGTACCGGTCACCTGATTCTCGCTGGTGCCCTGCTCGGCTGGACCGACCAGAAGGCCAAGCTGTTCGACGTCGCCATCCAGACCGGCGCCATGTTCGCGATCATCTGGTACTACCGGGTACGGATCACCGCGACCCTGTCCGGGATGTTCAGCGATCCGGTCGCGAAGCGCTTCGCCATCAACGTTATGATCGCCTTCCTGCCGGCGGCTGTCCTCGGCGTGTTCTTCGCGGGTGTCATCAAGGCGCACCTCTTCAAGCCGGTGCCGGTGGCGCTTGCATTCATCGTCGGCGGGCTGATCATCTTCTGGGTGGAGTACCGCCATCGCATGCAGCGCATCCGCCCGCGTGTCCATGACCTCGACGACATCACCCCGAGCGATGCCATCAAGCTCGGCTTCGCGCAGGCGTTCTCGCTGATCCCCGGCACCAGCCGCTCGGGCGCGACGATCATCGGCGGCATGCTGTTCGGCCTCTCGCGCAAGACCGCGACCGAATTCTCGTTCTTCCTTGCGATTCCGACGCTGATCGGCGCCGGGGTCTACGACACCTTCAAGTACCGCTCGATCCTGTCTGTCGCGGACATCCCGTTGTTCGCGGTGGGATTGGCCACCGCATTTTTCAGCGCTCTGGTCTGCGTGCACTGGCTCATCCGCTTCGTCGCCAGCCACAGCTTCGTTGCCTTTGCCTGGTACCGGATCGTGTTCGGCGTGATCGTGCTGCTCACCGCCGCCACCGGCGTGGTCGACTGGTCGGCCTGACCCGGGACCCATCCACGGTTCAAGCTGCCGGTTCGACCGGCTCGGCCGGCAGGGGCTGCGCGAAGAATTGCATCGCCGCCAGCTTGGCATAGATGCCGTTGAGCGCGAGCAGTTCGCGATGGGTGCCGGATTCGACGACCCGCCCCGAGTCCATCACCACGATGCGATCCGCTGACTGCACCGTTGCGAGGCGATGTGCGATGACCAGCGTGGTGCGGTTCGATCGCGCCGCATCGAGCGCCCGCTGGACCATGCGTTCCGATTGCGCATCGAGCGCGCTGGTGGCTTCGTCGAGCAGCAGGATCGGCCGATCGGCGAGTATCGCCCGGGCAATGGCGAGTCGCTGTCGCTGCCCGCCCGACAGGCGCACGCCACGCTCGCCGAGAAAGGTGTCGTAGCCGTCCGGCAGTGCCTGGATGAAGTCGTCGGCGAAGGCGAGCCGCGCGGCGGCCATGACCTCCTCGTCGTCGGCTTGCGGTCGCGCGTAGCGGATGTTGTCCGCGGCCGAGCCCGAGAAGATGACCGGATCCTGCGGTACCAGCGCGATCGCCGAGCGCAGCTGCCCGAGCGGCATCTCGTCGATCCGCCTGCCGTCGATGAGGATGCGTCCGCCGGCCAGGTCGTAGAAGCGCAGCAGGAGCTGGAACAGGGTGGTCTTGCCGGCGCCGGACGGTCCAACCACCGCGACCGTGGCACCGGCGGGCACCTCGAACGACAGGTGGCTCACCGCAGGCATCGTCGGGCGGGATGGGTAGCTGAATTGCACGTCGTCGAACGCCACCGGCACGGCCCGGCTGTGGTGCGAGCGTACAACCGCAGCCGCTGCCGCCCGATCCTCGGCCGGCTCGCCAGGTGCGTGCAGCAACTCGAGAAGCCGCTCGGTGGCGCCGGCCGCACGCAGCAGGTCTCCCCATACCTCCGCCAGCACTGCCGCCGACGATGCGATGATGGCGATCAGCAGCGCGATCTGGCCGAGCGTGCCGGCGGACAGTCGACCGTCCATCACTGCCTGCACCCCGGCATACAGCCCGTAGAGGTTGGCGCCGAAGACCGCTGCGATCGCCAAGGCGGTGAGCATCGCGCGCATCCGGGTGCGTCGGATCGCGGTCCGGAAGGTGAGCTCGCTCGCGTCGCTGAAGCGTTGGCTTTCGCGAAACTCCTGGCCGAAGCTCTGCACCACCGGAATCGCATTGAGGATCTCCGCGGCCAAGGCGCTCGAATCCGCGAGCCGGTCCTGGCTCGCGCGCGACAGCTTGCGCACGCGCCTGCCGATCACCGTCAGCGGCAGGATGAAGAGCAACAGGATCGCGACGACCGTGAGCACCAGCGTGGGCCGGATGAAGGCGAGGATCAGGATGCCGCCAAGCATCATGATCGTGCTGCGCAGTCCGACCGACAGGCTCGAGCCGACCACGGTCTGTACGAGGGTGGTGTCGCCGGTCAGCCGGGACAGGACCTCCCCGGTCTGCAGCGTCTCGAAGAAGGCTGGACGCTGGCGCAGGACGTTCGCATAGACCGCCGCGCGCAGGTCCGTCGTGATGCGCTCGCCGAGCCAGCTCACCATGTAGAACCGCGCCGAGGTGAAGATCGCCATCATCACCGCCAGCGCGAGCAGGACCAGGAACTGGCTGCGGATGACGGAGAGCCGCTCGGTGTCGCCTGCGGTGAGGCCGCCGTCGATCAGCAGCCTCAGGCCATAGGGAACCACCAGCGTGGTCGCGGCGGCGAGCACCAGGAACAGCAGCGCCAGCGCGACGCGCAGCCGGTAGCGCGACAGGAAGGGAAGAAGGTGGATCAGGCCGCGACTGGTCGCGGCGGCACGACTGAAAAGCTTCAGAGCGAGGGACGCACCGCGCCGGTCAGCCCCGGTCAGGAGCGCTGCACGGGGATCTTCCGCCCGCCTGCGCCTGTGCCAGGCGACCGTCCGGGCGATGCCTTCGGTGAGGCTCACCCGCGCGCGCCATCCGGAGACCCGGTACGTCTGTTCGGCGTCGGCGGCGCGCTCCTGTTCATTGGGCCGATCGAGCTCGTCGGAATAGACCGGCGCGAGCGCCGTTCCAACGTGGCCACGGATGAGCTCGGCCACCCGGCGAATGCTGGTCAGGTGGCCGGTGCCGATGTCGAGGCCGGGATGGTCGATACGCTTCATCAAGGCGGCGTGCAGCAAGGCCTCTGCCACGTCGGTGACGTAGATCCAGTCGCAGCGGCGCCGTCCGCTGCTGAGGACCGGCGCGTTGCCTCGCAGGAAGGCGTTGACCACCGATGGCACCAGCCGGTGCTCGTTGGGATCATCGGGACCGTAAACCATCCCGATGCGCGTGTTGATCACGTTCGCGCCATAGAGACGCTGCAGGCCGCCGGTCAGGACCTCGAGCATCGCCTTGCTGATGCCGTACGGCGAGCCCAGTTCCACCGCGTCTTCCCAGGGATTGGAGGTCTCGAGCGTGCCGGAGACGACCACCCGCGTGTCGGGAACCGCATCCATTGCGCCGAGGATCAGCTTCATGCTCGCCGTGAGGTTCACCTCGAGCGATCGCGCGATGGAGTCCACCGACCGGTCGCTGTTGGCGAAGCCGGCCAGATGGATGATGTGGGTCGGCTTGAGGCGGCGCAGCGAGGCGGCGCACGCCTTGGAATCCGTGAAGTCGATCACGTGGGAACGGATCGGCGTGAACGCAGCGGTCGGGCTGCCCGGTCGGCGCAGCATGACCACCTGGGCACCGGCCTCGTGAAGGAGGCTCGTCAGGTGCCGACCAATGAAACCCGACGCGCCCGATACGGCGAATCGATGGTCACGAAGATCGATGGCTCTTGCTTCTTGCATGCTTGGATTCCCTTCAGACTTCTGTTCTTCTTCTCGCAAGATCTGGTGTCGTTGCAGCGGATCCCGCCGGCGCCCACACTCTCTTGAATTCAAGCCCGATTATCAAATGAACTGTTACGGCAACGTCAACGTCCTTCTGTGACGAAGGGGCAATTTTAATCCGCAATCATGCCGCTATCGGCGGCGATCAGCGCGCCTGGAGGGAGTTTGTCGGAATCATTGGCAACCTGCTGTGTCCGACTGTTGCAGATGCCCGAGCGGGGCATCGGACTGCGAGGATGTCGCAGATCGGGTGACCCAGGCGCAACCCGCGCAGTTCGAACTTCGTCGCCGGGCGCAGGGAGCGCGGCTGCATGGAGATCGGGCCCAGTGCGCTCGCCATCGTTTCCCTGTTGGCCGAAGGCGGAAATTCGGGCATCGGGAGGGGAGCCTGACGTTGCAGGCCGGCAACGGCGTCCACAGTTGCGATCATTTGCTCTGCGTAGTCCGGCCAGTCTGTGGCCAGGTGCAGGTAGCCGTCAGGCCGAAGTTTTCGACACAGATTGGTAACGAAATGTTTCTGAATCAGGCGTCGTTTGTGGTGTCGCGCCTTCGGCCAGGGGTCAGGAAAAAAAACATGGATGCCGGTAAGGTAATCGTCAGGCAATTGGCGATCGATCACATCCTGCACGTCGTGTTCGATGACGCGGACGTTGGTGAGGCCGCGTGCTTCGACCTGCTTCAGCAGTGCCCCGACCCCAGGGGTGTGCACCTCGACACCGACGTAGTCCTGCTCGGGATGTGCGGCGGCGATTTCCGCGGTGGTGTCTCCCATGCCGAAGCCGATCTCGAGGATGGTGGGCGCGACGCGGCCGAAGATGGCGGGCAGGTCGAGCTGCCGCTCGCTGTACGGCAGTCCGAAGACGCGGCATCAGCCGCTCGTAGGCGTCGCGCTGCGCAGCGGAAAAATGCGACCGCCGCAGCACATAGCTGCGGATCGGCCGCGCCGGGTGACCGGCGTCAGCCTTCGGGTTTGACACTGGGCAGGGTGCCCTCGGTGGGCGAGGAGGGCCGGGCACTGTAGAACTTCCTGCCCATGCGGCCGGCCTGCCAGGCCAGCCGCCCCGCTTCCACCCCGAGCCTCATCGCCTGCGCCATCCGGATCGGATCGCGGGCCGCGGCGATCGCCGTGTTCATCAGGACGCCGGCGCAGCCGAGTTCCATGGCGATGGCCGCATCCGAGGCGGTGCCAACGCCGGCGTCGACGATCACCGGCACCTTGGCCGCTTCGAGGATCAACTGCAGGTTCCAGGGATTGAGGATGCCCATGCCCGAGCCGATGAGCGATGCGAGGGGCATCACCGCGACGCAGCCGATCTCCTCGAGCATCTTCGCCTGGATCGGGTCGTCGCTGCAGTAGACCATCACCTCGAAGCCGTCCGCGACGAGGGCCTTCGCCGCCTCGAGCGTCTGCGGCATGTTCGGGAAGAGGGTGTGCTGGTCTCCCAGCACCTCGAGCTTGACCAGGCTGTGGCCATCGAGCAGCTCCCGCGCGAGGCGCAGCGTACGCACCGCATCCTCGGCCGTATAGCAGCCGGCAGTGTTCGGCAGCAGGGTGAACCGGTCCGGAGGCACCGTCTCCAGCAGGCTCGGCTCGCCGGCATTCTGGCCGATGTTGGTGCGCCGGATCGCGACGGTGACGATCTCTGCACCGCTGGCATCGATCGCCTCGCGCGTCTGCTGGAAATCGCGATACTTGCCCGTGCCGATCAGCAGTCGCGAGCCGAACTCGCGGTTGCCGATGCGCAGCTTGTCGCCATCCTTCGGAGAGGTATTCGTATCCATCGGCCCTTGTCAGTTGTGTTGCGCAGCCGCGCGGTGCATCGACCCGCCGAAGGCGGGTACTTCATCGCCGCGGGCCTGCAAGGCGGCAGGCGTCGCCTTGGCGAGCCTGCGCCGACCCTCAGCCGCCACCGACCGCGACCACGATTTCCACCCGGTCGCCCGGCTCGAGCGAGGTGCTCCCATGGCGTGAGCGCGGAACGATCTCGGTATTCCTTTCGACGGCGATCCGCTTGCCGGCGAAGCCGAGCGACTCCACCAGCTCCGCGACATTCATCGGTTTGGACAGAGGATGCGCCTTGCCGTTGAGGACGATTTCCATCCGCCTATTTTAGCGGCAACGAAAGCGTCGGCAGGCTGCAATGCTGCGAAGGGGCTGTGACCGCGCTGCGAAGCGGCTGCGACCGCCCTTCCCAACGGGCAGCTGGCCTTCGTCAGCGTCGCGCCGCGCCGAGGAAGCGGCGTTCGAGGTCGTCTTTTTTCTCGTGGACGAGGTCCTTGTTCACCTCGTCCTTGACCAGCGCGGTTACCTGCGGAGCGAGCTCCTGGCGCAGCAGGCCCAGGAAGCGCGGTGCCGCGGCAATCGTCAACTGCTGGAATAGGCCGTCGGTCTGGGCGCGTCCGAGCCGCTCCGCGACCCGTCGGGCGAACTGGACCGCTTCGCCGTGCACCAGGTCGAGACTGGCCGAGCTGGTGACGCTGCTCATCGGGCGCGCGCCGTGGCCGCTCATCCTGCCCTGCGCGTCGCGCCGCAGGTCGCCTTCCTGCGAATGAGCCGCCGGATGCGTCAATGTCTCCACCGGAGCGGCAACGACTATGCCCATCGGGAGGGGGTGGATTTCAACCGGCGACAAGCCCCGGGACAAGAAGCGCCCGGGACAAGAAGCGCGACAAGGCCCGGGAGGGCAGCGTATGGAAACTGGAGCGGGCGACGAGTCTCGAACTCGCGACCTCAGGCTTGGGAAGCCGGCGCTCTACCAACTGAGCTACACCCGCGTTGCCCGATTGTAGCGTCAGCCTCGGTGCGCGACACCGCGCCGGGCGCCGTCGCTGGCGCCGGCTGCGCGTAGAATCCCCGGACGTCATTCCGGCCCCACGTCCAGCGGGTCTCGTTCCGGCCGCAGCCATGCCAGTCGCCTACCTGTCGCATCCGAGTTCGCTGCTGCACGAGATGGGCGAGGACCATCCGGAGTGTCCCGACCGGGTGCGGGTGATCGCCGACCGGCTGCTGAGCTGCGGCCTGCTCGACCTGGTGGATTCGATCGAGGCGCAGCCGGTCACGCGCGAGCAGCTGTTGCGCGCCCACACCGGCATGCATGTCAGCGACATGGAGGCGCGTTCGCCGCTATCTGGCTACGCGCAGGTCGACCCCGACACGGTCATGAACCCGAAGACGCTGCTTGCCGCGCGCCACGCCGCCGGGGCGGTGGTGGCGGCGACCGAGCTGGTCGCCTCCGGCCGCTATCAGCGGGCCTTCTGCAACGTGCGCCCGCCGGGGCACCACGCGACGCGTGAAGCGGCGATGGGATTCTGCTTCTTCAACAACGTCGTGGTCGGCATCCGCCACGCGCTCGACACGCTGGGCATCGAGCGGGTGGCCCTCTGCGACTTCGACGTCCACCACGGCAACGGCAGCGAGGATATCCTTGCCGGCGACGAGCAGGTGCTGATGCTCTCCACCTTCCAGTCGCCGCTCTATCCGTTCAGCGGCGAGCAGCCCATGGCTTCCAACATCGTCAGCGTGGCACTCGCCCCGTACAGCGACGGGGAGGCGTTGCGCGAGGCGGTCACGACTCATTGGCTGCCGGCGATGGAGCGGTTCAAGCCGCAGATGATCTTCGTCTCCGCGGGCTTCGATGCGCATCGAGACGACGAGCTCAGCCATCTCGCGTGGACCGACCACGACTACGCGTGGGTCACCCGGCAGATCGTCACGCAGGCGAAGCGCCATGCGGGCGGTCGCATCGTATCGGTATTGGAGGGCGGCTACGACCTGCTGGCACTGGCCCGCAGCGTCGAGCAGCATGTGCGTGAACTGCTCGAAGTGGGGGCCGAAGGTAACGTATGAAGATCGCAATGATAGGGCTGGGCGCGATGGGTTCGGCAGCAGCCGCAAACCTGATTGCGAAGGGACACGATGTGCGCGGCGTCGACCTCCGGCAGGCTGCGCTCGACGCCTTGCGCGCTGCCGGCGGCACGCCGGCGGATTCGATCGCCGCCGCCGTCGCGGGCGCCGATGCCGTCGTCACCTTCGTCGTCAACGCGGCGCAGGTGGAGGCGGTGGTGAACGGACCGGACGGCATTGCTGCCCATCTCGAGCCCGAAGCGGTCATGATCCAGTGCGCGACCGTTTCCGCCGCCTTCATGTCGCGCCTGGGCGAGCAGTTCGCCTCGGGCGGGCGGCTGCTGGTGGACGCGCCGGTGTCGGGTGGCGTCGGCGGCGCCTCCAGCGGCGGGCTCACCATCATGGCGAGCGGATCGCGCAAGGCGATGGCGAAGGCGCGACCCGTGCTCGACGACATGGGTCGGCATGTGCACGACTTCGGCGAGAGCGTCGGTGCCGGCTCGATGGTCAAGACAATCAACCAGCTGTTCTGCGGGGTGCATCTTGCCGTGCTTGGCGAGGCCATCGCGCTCGGCAAGCGCGCCGGCCTCGATCCGGCGCGCCTGCTCGAGGTCTACGGCAACAGCGCAGCGGCGAGCTGGATGATGAAGGACCGCGGCCCTCGGGCGTTGCAGGAAGAGCCGCCGTCGAACAGCGCAATCGACATCTTCGTAAAGGACCTGGCCCTGGTTCTCGACTCCGGCCGGGACCTGAAATTCCCGCTGCCGCTGGCTGCGGCCGCGCACCAGATGTTTCTCGCCGGTAGCGCCGTCGGCAAGGGCGGGTTGGACGATTCGCATCTCTGGGAAGCGTATCCGCGGCCGGCGCAGTAGCCGGGATCGGGAGCAGGAACCGATGCAGCCAGGAACGCGCACCACTCGAGACGCGACAACGACCCGAGGCACGACGCAGAGCAAGACCGGCATCGGTATCATCGGCCTGGGCATGGCGGTGCAGCCGCATGCGCAGGCCTTGCAGGAACTGGGCGAGGTGGCGACGGTGGTTGCCGCCTACAGCCCCAGCGCCGAGCGCCGCGCCGCTTTCGAGAAGGCCTACCGCCTGCCGACGGTGGCGACCGAGGCGGCATTGCTCGACGATCCGCGCATCTCGGTCGTGCTGGTGCTCACGCCGCCGCGCACGCATGCGGACGTGGCGCTGCGCGCGGCGCAGGCCGGCAAGCACGTGCTGCTCGAGAAACCTGTCGACGTCGATCTGCCGCGCGCGCTTGCGCTGGTGGAATCTTTCGAGCGAGCCGACCGAAGGCTGGGGGTCGTCTTCCAGCACCGTTTCCGACGCGCGCCGCTGGCGCTCGGCAAGCTCCTGCAGGAAAACGCGCTCGGCCAATTGCTGAGCGTCTCGGCCAGCGTCCGCTGGTGGCGCTCCAATGAGTACTTTGCGCAGCCCGGGCGCGGCATGCGCGAGCGCGACGGTGGCGGCGTGCTGCTCACGCAGGCGGTGCACACGCTCGACCTGCTGCTCCACCTGGCGGGGCCGGCTGTCAGGGTGACTGCCGTCTGCCGCAACAGCAACCTGCGCCGGATCGACACCGAGGATATCGCCTGTGCAGTCGTCCACTACGCCAGCGGCGCGGTCGGCGTGATCGACGCGACCACCGTTGCCTATCCGGGCTATGCCGAGAGGATCGATCTGGCGGGGACTGCCGGAACCGCCGTGCTGGAAGGTGATCGTTTGCTGGTGCAGCGCCCGGGCCAGCCGGCGCTCGAAATGTCCGGCACCAGCGGCGGAGGCGGCGGCGCGGATCCGATGGCCTTCTCGCCGGAAGCGCACCGGCGGCTGATCGAGGAGTTCCTCGAGTCGGTCGGGGAGGGGCGTGAACCGGTCAACAGCGGGCGAAGTGCGCTTGCCGTCCACGCGCTGATCGACGCGATGCTGGAGTCTTCGTCGCGACAGGAAGCTGTCGAAATGGCGAATTCCGGCAAAACCCGCTGAGTATCGCGTCGAATCGGCAGTCTAGGGTCGAAAAAGACCTGGAAACAACGGTCGACCCTCAAAACGTCCGTTCCTGTCGGGCTTGGCGAAGGCTTCGCTTATCATCCGCGTTCCTGGAGACCGGTCCCGACTCATGCATCAAGGTGTTGCGAACCGGCGCGAAGGCGAGAGAGATGCCAAACGCGCAGGACGCATCAAGAGAAACAACGATCCCGCTGCCAATCGCCTGGAGGCCCTCCGGTGGCTGAGGCTGGCGATCGTCCTGGCAGCTCTGCTTCCCCTGCTGTTCTTTGCTGCCGCCGCCTACTCCGACTACCAGTCGGCGTACGCGAGTGCGCAGACCCGTACCCAACGGGCGGCGCAGATCGCCCACGAGCAGGCAACCCGCGTCTTCGAGATCAACCAGGTGATCGCGCGGCAGCTGCTGCACAAACTCGGCGATGCCACCGATGCCGAGATCCGGCAGCGCGAGGCGGAACTGCACGACCATCTGGACAATCTCGCCAAGGGCCTCGGCCACATCCAGACGATCACTGTGTGGAACGCCCGCGGACGACCGCTGGTCAGCAGCCGGACCTTTCCCGCCCTGGCCACGCTGGACGTTTCGGATCGCGGCTATTTCAAGTTCCACCGCAGCAATCGCAGCGGCTGGTTCGTTTCCGAATTGCTCAGCGGCCGCGCGACCGGCGGGCCTTCGATCGACGTCTCGATCCGGCGCGAACTTCCTGACGGCACCTTTGCCGGGGTCGTGTCCACGACGTTGTCGCCGGAGTACTTCAGCGACTTCTATCGCACCCTGGAGGCGAGCGAGCCGGGCCTGTCGGTGGCCCTGATGCGTGACGATGGCCAGTTGCTGGTCCGCTTTCCGCCGCCGCCCGCAACGGTGACACGCATGCGGCCGGAAGGCGTATTGATGACCGCGCTGAACGCGAACAAGTCGCGTGGCCTGCTGGATAGCCAGTCGGCCATCGACGGAGCCCGACGTCTCGCTGCCTTTCGCAAGGTCGATTCGTATCCCCTCTACGTCGTCGCCGGAATCGACCACCGCCCCTTGATGGCCGCCTGGTATCGCAACACCCTCCTGCTGGCGGCATTCGCCTTCCCCGCGTCGCTCGCGCTCGGCTTCGTGTCGTGGATCGCCATGCGGCGCACCCGCCGCGAACTGCTTGCCTCGGAGCGGCTCAAGCGCGAGTCGGAACAGCGCCTGCAGGCGGAGGCGGCGCTGCGCCAGGCGCAGAAGCTGGAAGCGCTGGGTCAGCTCACGGGCGGCGTCGCGCACGACTTCAACAACCTGCTGATGGTGGTGAACAACAATGTGCACCTGCTGTCGCGGCTGGTGCCGCAGACGGCCGGCAGCCCGCAGATCGCGGCGATCGACCGTGCGGTGACCGGCGGCACGCGGCTCACCCGGCAGCTTCTGGCCTTCTCCCGGCGCCAGGCGGTGACGCCGGAAGTCATTTCGATCAACGATGCGGTGCCGGCGATGATGGACCTGCTGCGCACCTCCCTGGGGTCGTCGATACGGCTGCAGTTCGTGGCGCAGGCGCATGCATCGTTCGTGAAGGTCGACGCGGCGGAATTCGAGCTTGCCCTTCTCAACCTGACCATCAACGCGCGCGATGCCATGCAAAGCGGCGGAGAGCTCACCATCGCCACCCGCAACACGACGCTGCAGAAGCGATCCGCCGACCTCGAGGCCGGCCAGTACGTCGTGCTGACGGTGAACGATACCGGGCAGGGCGTTCCCGAGGCGGATCTCGGCCGGGTCTTCGAGCCGTTCTTCACCACCAAGAAGCCCGGGCAGGGGAGCGGCCTGGGCCTCAGCCAGGTCTACGGATTCTGCGTCCAGGCGGGAGGCGTCGCGCGGATGCACAGCAAGCCGAAGGTCGGCACCATGGTGTCGATGTACCTGCCGGTTGCACCCGCGCAGGCGCCGGCGCCGGTCGAGCCGGAATACGTGCCGGTGGACCGGCCGCTGCGCGGCAGGCTGCTGCTGGTTGAGGACAACCTGGACGTGGCCGCCGCAACCAAGCCGCTGCTCGAGGCGCTCGGTTGCGCAGTGGTGCATGTCGCGAGCGCCGATTCGGCCCTCGAAGCGCTCGGCCCCGGGGGCGCGCCGTTCGACATCGTGCTGAGCGACATCCTGATGCCGGGGTCGCTCAACGGCCTCGACCTGGCCATGATGCTGAGACACCAGAACCCGGGGCTGCCGGTGCTGCTGATGACGGGGTATGCGGCGCAGACCGGGCAGGCGATGGCGTCGGGCTTCCAGGTGCTGGCCAAGCCGGTATCGGCGGCCTCGCTGGCCTCCGCGATCGGCGGGGCGCTGAATGCCCGCGACGGCCGGCTGGCGGCGCGCGCCTGAAGGGCCGCCGCGCCGGGTCGCTACTTCTTGATGATGGCGCTCTTCCTGAGCAGCTCGATGTTGGCCTGCTGCGCCTTCGTGTAGCCGTCGAAGAGCTCGACAGCCTTCGGCTTGGGCATGCTGTTCTCGAACATCAGGTACATGCCCGCATGCAGCATGGCATGCACGCTCAAGGCGTAGTCCATGCTCGAGATGCCGTGCTTGGCCAGCAGGGCCTTCAGTTGCGGGTCGGCGTCGACCTTGCGCGCAATGCCCTCCACGCTGTCGTCCCTTTTCGACTGACCGGTCTTGCGGTCGTCCTGGTCGCTTTCCTCGTCCTCGGTATCGTCTTCGTCGCTTTCGGCGTCTGCGTCGTCATCGCCGTCCTTGGCCGAGCCTGGCTTCTGCTTGCGCGAGGCCGCGGCCAGCTTCTTCGCTTCGGCATCGGTCGCCTCGAGCTTGCGCAGCAGGTCTTCGGTCAGCCGGAACTGCGCCGGATCGGCCGCCGCCGAGGCGGGAAGGTGAAGGCTCAGGAGGATCAGGCCGGCGAGCAGGGTCTTGATCAGGGTCATGACGTCGATGTGTGTAGTCGGGCGGCGCGAGTTTAACCCGCGATGCGATCGGTCGGCTTGACGAATTTCTCGTCGACGACGCGAGACGCTCGCCGGCCGGCGGCCAGGCCAGCATCTGCAGGAGGGCCAGCATCCCGACGCGGCGCACCGCCGTCCGCGCCATTCTCCTGGTTGCGCTGTTCTGACTGTCGCTGGTGGCGCTCGTGGCGGGCAGGTTGTGGCGCGACCGGAGCCGCCCCGCCTCAGCGGGGCGCGACGCGCGGCGCGGCGCGAGGCTCTGCGCGAGGCTCGGCACGCAGATCCTCCATCGTGCCGACGGTGGCACGCAGCCACAGCCTGCGCTCGGCCGTAGGCAGCATGAGCATTGCTTCGGTGACCGCTGCAAACATCCCGCAGCCGCTGTCGTTGGCGCGGCGCACGTTCTCCTCGAAGCGATCGCTCGAAGGCTGCAACGCCTCGTTCGGCACCTTGCGGATGAAGCGTGGATGCGCCTGTTCGACCACCTGCCGCCAGAGTTCGTACTCCTCCCTGGCGACCGGCGAGTCTTTCAGTTGCGGCGTCGTCACCGCGCTCTTCGCCGCCACCGCGAGCGCGTTGCAGAGCGCGGCATCCTGGGCACCGACCTCGCGCGACGCGCCGACTGCATTCATCACGATCTTCTCCAGGAGTTCGTCGGGCACCATCGGCCGGAGTCCGCCGATGGCCGCATGCATCGACTCGAGGATCCGCGTCTCGGCCTCAGGCGAGAGGCTGCCGGTGTCCGGTGTCACCTGCCGGGCCACCTCGAAGACCTTCAGGTAGCGCGATGGAAACCGCTTGCGCAGCCCGGCAAGCACCGGGTCGTTGCCGAAGCGCTTCGAGACCGGGTGATCGCTTGCGAAGTCGGCTAGCGGCCAGGGCAGGTTGCGCAGGTCGAAGCTGAAGTCCTGCTTCTGGTCGACCCGCAGCTTGATGGCCACTCTCGTGTGCTCGACGAGGCCGGCGACGAACTTGCCGAAATCGTCGGTGGCGGCGCCGCCGCCCCGCCGGTTCCGGTCGCTCCTGATCCACACCACGCCGTCCGCCACTTCCGACTCGAACACGGCGGGCGCATCGGGTTTGCCGCGCGGCCCGGAGAACTGCGCCACCACGCCGCATCCGGAGGTAAGCGCCGCGGAGCAGGTCAGGTCGTCGGTCGGCGGTGGCGGCTCGTCGCCGCGCAGGACGAACGACACCTCACCGCGCAACTTGCTGCCGCTTTCGAAGGATCGGATGGTGATGGTCAGCGCGACCGGCGCGCCGCCCAGTTCGAGCGCAACGCGGTTGCGGGACTCGAGCAAGGTCTCCGCTGCTGCCGATGCAGCGGCGCCCGATGCTGCTTCGTCCTGTGCCGGCTGCGCGAAGGCAGCGCCTGCCGGCCTCAGCAGGAAGATGAAGATGACGATGAAGCTGGCGACAACGCGCAGGATGAGCGAAGAGACGATCGGCATCCTGCGGGTGCTTGCTGCTGCGAGCGGGAGCATGACGACTTCCTGTGCCGGGCAGCGTGCAGTGTAGGTTGCCGCGCGGAGCCATGACAAGCAAATGGGCACGTCAGTTGCCGACCTGGCACAGGCGCTGCCGCGGAGGTCATGCGGTGGAAGACGCCACTCCTGGATCGTCCTATCACCCCATCCTCCGTGGCATCACGCCGACGCGGAAGTGCGGGCGATCCGAAGATCGCCTCGACCGATGCCATCATCGCAAGCATCTCGAAGGGAAACGGATCGAAAGGCTCGACCGGCAGGAAGCCGGAGTTGTAGGTCAGCCAGCCTCCAGAGCAACAGGTGAAAGCCCACCGAATACATGCTGCCGGCAAAGGCGGTGACGGCATCCGCGATGCGCTCGCCTGCCGTGCGCGCGCGTTCCGCCGCCTCGCGATCCTCTCGCAGGGCGGCGATGTTCGAGTGCAGTTTTTGTGGCGCGCCCGTTGATCGGGATTGGCTGTTGCTATTGCCTGGTGCCGGCGCGGGCATCTTGCGGTCCAGCTAATTCTTTCGGAGCTTCGTACAACCTTCAACGTGCGCCACCAGGATGCGCCTGCATCCTGCCTGGGTCCCGGTCTCCCCCGCGCCGCGCCGGCCCCCTCGTGCGGACCGGCGCTGAACTGGAGATTGCTTGCGGTTCTCTGCGCTACTTGCGCTTCTTCGGCGCGGCTGCAGCGGCGTCGGACGGACTCGCTTCGCCCATGCCGAGCTCCGCACCGGTCATCGGGTCGAGCCCGGTCTCGGAGGCGGTGCGCTTGGCGAGGGCAGTGACGACGCTCTTTTCCTTGGCGCTCAACGCCACGGTGCTGCCGCCATCGCCGCCATCGACCGCACGCTGCTGCTCCCGATCCGACACGAACTCGAAATTCTCGTCGCTGTTCCAGGGGCCGCGCAGGTCCGCCTCGCCTTGCGACATGTCGAAATAAACGCGGGCGAACCGCGGATCCGGCGGCAGCTTGCCCGGCGGGAAATTCGGCTGCATGGAATACAGCGCCTTCTCGAACGAGATCTGGTGAGCGACTTCTCGAGTCATCAGGAAGCCGAGCGCTTCCTTGACCCCGGGATCGTCGGTAAGGTTGATCAGCCGCTCGTAGACGATCTTGGCGCGTGCTTCCGCCGCGATGTTGGATCGAAGGTCGGCGCTTGGGTCACCGATGGTGTCGATGTACGCGCCGGTCCAGGGCACACCGGCCGAATTCACCAGCGGCGGCCCGCCGCCATAGAGGACCTGGGTGACGTGCGAGTCGTTGCCCGCGCCGGTGATGGAGCGATACATCTCCGCCTCCGACTCCGCAGCTTCGGCCAGCTTGCCTTTGGCTCCCTTGTTCAGCATCGCGACGATGGTGCCGATGACCTCCAGGTGACTGAGTTCCTCGGTCGCGATGTCCATCAACATGTCCTTGCGGCCCGGGTCGTCTTCTCCGAGCGCCTGCGTGAAATAACGGATGGCGGCAGCCAGCTCGCCCTGCGGGCCGCCGAACTGCTCCAGCATCAGGTTGGCAAGGCCGGGATTGGTCTCGCTGACACGTACCGTGTACTGCAATCGCTTGTTGTGAGCGAACATTCGTTTCTCCTAGGTAGACGGTGCGCCCACTCCGGTAGGCCGGTAGGGCTGCCCGAGCTGTCGGGGGTCCCGCAGAATCTTCAGGCAACTCATGTGCCTCGACTCGGGTCGGGCGCGCGACCTGATGCCCCGCCACTGGATGAGGGGCCAGCACCGAGCGGCGCAAGCCAGGCGGCGCAGCCATCGCGCTGGAAGAAGGCGGCACCGTGGCGCGGAGCGAGAGGCATGGAAAATGCCCGGCGCAGTCCCGGAAAACCCGACCGAAGGCACGCAGCATGGAAACGCATCCCCAGAAAGCCGAAGACATGCCGATCGGCAGCGCCGATCTCTCGGCGGTCGTGCGCACGATCGATCCCATCATCGACCAGCTGATCGATGGGGCCGTCAAGGGGGCGCTGCACGCCGACGATCTGGTCGACATCGGTGTCCGAATCCGTACTGTTCTTCATGAAGCGGTGGCCACGCAGCATCCGGGCGTCGCCCCGGCGGCGGCCGCGGGCGCCGGTAGACCCGCCGCCACACCGGCGGCACCCGTGGCCGACGGATCGCCGGCCGCCGATGCCGCGCTGGTGCCGGGCACCGGCGGCTGAAGTCGGCGGCATGAAGGTGCTGCTGACGGGCCAGAGCGGGTTTATCGGCAGCCGCCTGCGGGCAGCCCTTGTCGCTCGGGGACACCTGGTGCCCCCAGGCGTTGCGCCGGAGCCTGGAATTGCCGCCGGCTCGGTTCGTCACCGTCCGATGCCGATCATGCGTTGGCTGGCGAAACTGGCCGCCCTGGTGCCGGCGGCGCCGGTCGATGTCGATGCGCTGGCGATGCTCGATCGCGGCAATGTCGCCGACGACAGGGCAACCCGAGAACTGCTCGCCCACGCCCCGCGCGATCCGGCCGGCTTCATCGGCCTCGACCAGGTGGTGGACTACCGTCTGGTGCCGCGCCGGCTATCGCCGGGGTTCGAGCTCCGCCTGTCCAGAAGGTCGATCGCCGCCGGCTACCTCGCCTTCGGCCTCGGCCTCGCACTCGCAGGAATGGGACGCGCCGAGCAGAGGCTCACGACAGGTCGCCGGTCGCTGCACCGGACGCCTACTTGCGAAGCACCCGGGCGACGTCGGCCATCCTGAACGGCTTGACCAGGAAGTGAAAGTCCCTGATGTCGGCGCCGGCGGCGCCCATGGCATCGCCCTGGAAGCCCGAGGCCAGGATGATGTTGATGCCGGGGATGAGCTTGCGCGCCTCCTGGCCAAGCCTGATGCCGTTCATGCCGGGCATTACCACGTCGCTGAACAGCACCTGGATGTCCGGGGTACGTTTCAGGATTTCCACTGCGTCGCGGCCGTTGTCGGCGCTCAGCACCTCATAGCCCATCAGCTTGAACAACTCCACTGTCGTCGTCAGGACGTCGGGCTGGTCGTCCACCACCAGGACACGTACTGCCTCTGCGTCGGCGGCCGGGTATGCGTCGGGCAAGGGGGAAGGAGGGGGGTGCCCGGACTCGCCGCCACCACCGGAATGCTTCGGATTGAAGGAGCCTCCCCTCGCATAGCGGCTGAAGTCGCCGGGGCGAGGGAAGGGGCCGGTTGCGGTTGATTCCATGAGACTGCGGTCCAGATCGGCATTTAGCGCATAAGGCAAGCGTCATACCCACGCCGGTACAAGGTTGTTCGTCAACGGGCGTGAAGAGCCGGTGACCGGCCGGCGCAGTAGCCTGTCTGCCGATTCCCCAGGCCCCTCAGGACTTGCGCTCAGTGGCAGCTTTGCGCAGCAGCCGGGCGACCTCGGCCATCCGGAAGGGCTTCTTGAGGAAGTGGAACTCGGACAGGTCGACGCCCGGCCGGGAGAGGTGGGTCGCCGGGTAGCCCGATACGAGGATGACGTTGATGGCCGGGAGCAGCTTGCGTGCCTCCTGGGCCAGGGAGACGCCGTCCATTCCCGGCATCACGATGTCGGTGAAAAGGACCTCGATGTCCGGCACCCGCTTCAATATCTCCAGGGCCTCCGAAGCGTTGTTGGCGGCAAGGACGTCGTAGCCCATGACCTTGAACAGCTCGATGGCCGACTCCAGTACGTCGGTCTGGTCGTCGACGACCAGCACCTTCTCGTTGCCGGCGTTGAGGTCCGGCGACGCGAGATCGCCGTTGCCCTCCATCGGCAGGGCAGGCAGGAACAGGGCGATCGACGTGCCTTTGCCGGGGTGCGAATCCAGTACCAGGTCGCCACCCGACTGCTGCACCAGTCCGAGGACCTGGCTGAGGCCCATGCCGGTGCCCTTGCCGATTTCCTTGGTGGTGAAGAACGGCTCGATGGCACGCGCGGCGACTTCGGGCGTCATGCCGACGCCGGTATCCATCACCGTCACCTTGACGAAGTCGCCGGCCGGCAGCGACCCGACTTCCGCGGCGCCGAGGCGGACGTTCTCGGTGCGCACGATCAGCGTGCCGCCGGCCGGCATGGCGTCGTTGGCATTGGTCACCAGGTTGAGGAGGGCCGCCTCGAACTGGACCGCGTCGATCCTGACCGGGCTGAGCCCCGGATGCAGGTCCAGGTGCAGCGAGACCGACTCGCTGCGGGCGCGGCGCAGCAGCGCCTCGACCCCGGTCACGAGCGCGTTGAGGCTGTACTTCTCCTGCTTGAGTGGCTGCTGGCGTGCGAACGACAGCAACTGCTGCGTGAGCGTCGCTCCCCGGCTGGATGCCCGCAGCATGCTTGCGAGGGTCCTGGTGCCGGCTGGGCTTTTCACCTCCTTCGAGAGGATTTCCAGTCCGCTCACGATCACCGACAACAGGTTGTTGAAATCGTGGGCGACACCGCCCGTAAGCTTGCCCAGTGCATCCAGCTTCTGCGCCTGGAACAGGGACTCCCTGGCACGCTCCAGTGCCTGCTCGGTTTCCTTTCGTTCGGTGATGTCGCGGGTGATCTTCGCGAAGCCGATCAGCTCGCCCCTGTCGTTGCAGATCGGGTCGATCACCACGTGGGCCCAGAAGCGCGAGCCGTCCTTGCGCAGCCTGATTCCCTCGCCCTCGAAGCGGCCTTCATTGCGCGCGATCTCGAGGGCCCGCTTCGGCATGCCCCGATGGCGGTCTTCCTCCGGATAGAAGCGGGAGAAGTGGCTTCCCACCGCTTCCTCGCTCGAATAGCCCTTGATCTTTTCCGCACCGGCGTTCCAGTTGGTGATCTCGCCGTCCGGCGACAGCATGTAGATGGCGTAGTCGGTGACGCCTTGCACCAGGATGCGGAACCGCTCCTCGCTCGCGCGCAGAGCCTCCTGGGCCAGGCGCCGGTCGTCGATGTCGCGCGTGATCTTTGCGAAGCCGATGAGATGGCCATCCGCGTCGCGGATCGGGTCGATGACCACGCTGGCCCAGAAGCGGGTGCCGTCGTTGCGTACCCGCCAGCCCTCGACTTCGAACTTGCCTTCCCTTTGCGCTATCTCGAGCGCGCGGGCCGGCAGGCCCGCTTCCCGATCCTCCGCCGTGTAGAAGCGCGAGAAATGCTCGCCAATGATCTCGTCGGCCCTGTAGCCCTTGAACCGCTGGGCGCCCGCGTTCCAGCTCTTCACGTAGCCTTCGGGTGAGAGCATGTAGATCGCGTAGTCGTTGATGCTTTCGACCAGCAGCTGCAGTCGAAGGTTTTCGGACGAGTCGCGCGCAGGCGGACTTCGATGTCGATTCATCAGGCTGGACCTCCTAGGTGGGGCAGGCCGGACGCCTCCACAGGCCCTAGTTTATGG
Source organism: uncultured Pseudomonadota bacterium (assembly GCA_963844195.1). Taxonomy (GTDB): domain Bacteria; phylum Pseudomonadota; class Gammaproteobacteria; order Burkholderiales; family Burkholderiaceae_E; genus Lautropia. The sequence goes on from CAWJNC010000003.1 coordinate 763,654, forward strand.
CCTGTTGATGATTGCCGGGCCGACCGGCGTCGTCCGACTTGCGCTGCAGCTTGCGGGGCGGGCGCCGACGGTTCAGACTCGACCGCGCCGCCCCCCGATGTCCCCGAACAATCAGCCAGAACCGAGGAGACCGTCCATGTCGCATACGGAGCAGCATCCACTGATCGACTTGACCGCCGAGCTTCCCGAGGGTGCATCTACGAAGCTCAGGGAGCGCCGCGCTTTCTTCCGCCAGGCAGGCCTCGCCGCCTTCGCTGCCGGTGCCACCGCCGATGCCTTCGCGCAGAACTTCGACCGCTATTCGCACGGCGCGCCGCCGGTGCGGTATCCGGAGCCCGATGTGATCGCGCTCGACAAGCGCTTCAAGTACAAGCTCGGCAACACGCCGATCCTGCGCCTGTACAGCGGAACGATGTGGGCCGAAGGTCCCGCATGGAACGGCGTCGGGCGCTACCTGGTCTGGAGCGACATCCCGAACGACGAGATCCTGAGGTGGTGCGAGGAGGACGGTCACGTCGGGCGCCGGTTCCGCTTTCCGTCCGGCAATTCCAACGGCAACACCTTCGATTTCCAGGGGCGGCAGATCTCGTTCTGCCACGGCACGCGGCGGGTGATCCGCTATGAGAACGACGGCTCCGTCACGGTGCTGGCGGACAAGGCGGACGGCAAGGAACTGAACGCGCCCAACGACGGCGCGGTGCACCCCGACGGCTGGCTCCTGTTCACCGACCCGGGCTACGGCAGCCTGATGAACTACGAGGGGAACCGCCTGCCGGCGAGTGCCGGCAGCGTGCAACCGATCCAGAAGGAGGCCGTCTATCGCGTGGACGCGCCTGGGCGTGGTCACCAAGGTCGCGGAAGAGCCCGTCAAGCCCAACGGGCTATGCTTCTCGCCGGACTATCGCAAGTGCTACATCGCCGACACCGGCATCACGCACTACCCGGATGCCAAGAGCGTGGTCTGGGTCTACGACGTCGATGGCAAGAGCCTGCGCAACGGCCGGGTCTTCGCGTCGATGGAATTCCAGGGCAAGACGGGCTTCGGCGACGGGATCCGCTGCGATGAAGACGGCAACCTGTGGGTCGGCGTCGGCTGGGTCGGGGAGGGATACGACGGGGTCCACGTCTTTCATCCCGACGGCACCCGTATCGGCCAGATCAGGATGCCGGAGATCGTGTCGAACGTCTGCTTCGGCGGCAGCAAGCGCAACCGCCTCTTCATGACCGGCAGCCAGTCGCTATATGCAGTCTATGTCGAGACCAGGGGCGGTACGCCTACCTGACGTGGTCCGTGCGGTACCGCCGGGCCGGCCGAGGCTCCTCAGCGCCTCGAAAGGCGCCGCATCAGATCGTCCAGGGCAGCACAGTTGCTGGCGCGGGTGCGAAGGATCCGGGCGTCCAGCAGGAAGTCGTCCACCAGCGCCTCGACTGCCGGGAATTCCGCGGCGAGCCGGAAGACCTGCTCCACCGAGCCCGGCTGGCGCACCAGGCGGCGCATCTGGTCGGCGAGCCTGCACGAGACCGAGAACTCCATGCGGTTGCGCGGCGGCCGGTCCTCGAACATCTGCAGCGCCTGGGCAAGCACTCGGACGCCGCCTGGCAGGTCAGGACGTCTGGCCGCTGATGCAAGTTCGGGAAGCTGGTCCATGGTGGCTGCTGCCTGTACTGTCTGATGTTGAAGCCGTCTCGACTATCGTAGCGGCGCCGGCATCGCGTGGATCATTCGAAGCAACCGGCGGGCGCGGCGGGTCTTCCATTGGTCGGCGCAGGCGCTCGAAGGGTTCAATCGGAAGGGTTGCGGCCTTTGGGACAATGGCCGGGTGCGCACTACCTCCACTATCATCGCCTGCAACTACGATGAACGGCGTAGCACGCGCATCAACCTCTGGCGGGGGAGAAACCGATGAATCGACGAAACGCTTTGACAGCGCTGGGCGCGGTTGGGCTGCTCAGCTTGACGTTCTCGCAAAGTATCCGAGCTCAGACCTACCCGTCCCGACCTGTCCGTATCGTTGTTCCATTTCCACCCGGCGGTACGATCGACAACACGACGCGGCTGCTTGCCGCGGAACTTGCCAAGGCCTGGAACCAGAACGCCGTCGTCGAGAACCGTTCGGGCGCAGCGACGGTCATCGCGGTGGATTCGGTCGCCAAGTCGCCACCTGACGGCCACGTGCTCGCAATCGTCACCGGAACCTTTACCGTCAACGAATCCCTGATGCCGAACCTGCCTTACGATTCGAGGCGGGATCTGCGCCCGATCGTGCATGTGGCAAAGTCCGACCACGTGCTGGTGGTGCATCCGTCGGTTGCCGCGGACGACCTGCGACAGTTCGTGTCGCTGGTCAAGTCGAACCCGGACAAGTACACCTTCGCCTCATTTGGCAACGGCAGCTCGGCCCACCTCGCCGGAGAAAGCCTGAACATGGTGGCCGGTCTGGACATGACCCACGTGCCGTACAAGGGTCAGGCGCCGGCGCTTGCCGATGTGATGGGCGGGCAGGTTCATGCCATCTTCGCGAACTTGCCCGAGACGCTGCCCCAGATCCGTGCCGGAAAGGTCAAGCCCATCGGCATGGCTGCGGCACAACGTTCTGTGCATGCCCCCGATATTCCGACGCTAGCCGAGCAGGGAGTTACCGGGCTGGAGTCGAGTTCGTGGTCCGGCCTGATGGCCCCCGCCGGAACGCCGGACCTGATCATCGAACGCATCAATGCCGATGTGAATCGTGCGCTGGAACTGCGATCGCTACAGGACGCGTTCGCCAAGAGCGGCATTGTTGCGCTCGGAGGCACACCCGAAGCCTTCGGCGACTTCCTGAACGCCGAGATGAGCCGGCAGGCAGCCGTCATCCGTAAGGCGGGCATCAAACCAGGTTGAACCGCAAGGTGCGCACGGGGGTACAGCGGTTTGTCGCTTTCCCTGATGCCTTGCATCGTGGCGTACGAGCAGACACTAAACCGGCAGAACAGCTTGGCGAGGCCTTCCGTTGGGTGTGCTAGACGCTGAGTCATCTGCTCGTTTGCGCTGCGGAGTGGGACTGGATCCCTGGAGACCTCCCTGCGCAAGTCGGAGGTGCTGGCGATACGCCGCGAGCATATCGACTTGGCGCGGCGCGGCATCTACATCCCAGAAGTCGAAGACTGGCCCGCGCGATCAGCCCATCACCGGCAGCCTGGCGACGTTCCTGGCGACGTACCTGTGTGAGTCGGTGCCGGCGGATTCCGAGTGGCTCTACCGTCTGCAACCTCCGCCTCAGGACACGAGGTTGTCGATCGAGAAGCCGTTTCGCAAGGCGGGGGGCCGCCGGCCTGGACTGGGCCCAAGTGGTGCGCCATACCCTGCGCCACACGGCAGTAAGCCACCCGGTGCAGTCAGGCGTGGACCTGCCGACCGTGAAGCGGATCAGCGGCCACAAGACGCTTGCGATGGTGGAGCGGTACAGCCATCAGGACGATGACCAGTGGACAAGCTTGAGGTGCGCATCGGGGCCGCGGCGGTCGAGACCGCCTGACACGATTACACCAGAACTACCCAAAGGGCGGGTTAGGGTGGTGACTGCTAACCTGAAGTCCCGCATGAAAATTGGTAGGCCGTGCGGGATTCGAACCTGCGACCAACGGATTAAAAGTCCGCTGCTCTACCAGCTGAGCTAACGACCCACGTGCGGAGTCGAGAATGCTCGACCCCGATAAAACGATGATGTTATCAAATCGGCAAGTGCCAGGTCAAACAAGCGACCGGTTCAACGCAGCGCCGCGAGCCTTTCCTTGGCGACGCCGGAAGCCGGCGTACCTGGATACCTGTCGCCGATGGTCTTGAAGGTCTCGCGCGCCGCCTTGCGATCGCCGGCGTCCACCTGCGCATTGCCGAGGATCAGCATTGCGTCGGGAACCCGGGGATTGTCGGCGTGTTTGCGAGCCAGTTGCTCGAGCGTCCCGATGGCGGCCTTGTGCTCGCCATTGGCGTACTGCGCGCCACCTTGCCAGTAGAGCACCCACGGCAGGTACGGGCTGTCCGGATAGGACTTCTGGAACGACTGGAAGGCGGCAATCGCGCCCTTGAAGTCGCTCGCGCGAAACGTTTCGAGCGCGGCATCGTAGGCGCGCTTTTCATTCTGGTCGACGCTGAAGGTGCGTTCGTCGAGGGTCACCTGCGTCGGCTCGAACTGCTTGAGCCGGGTGTCGAGCGTAGCGCTGAGGTCCTTCTGCTGCCTGCGCGTCTGCGACAGCTCGTTGTACTGGACTTCCAGCTGGCCGCGCAGTCGGGCAACTTCCTGGCGCAGGGCCTCGAGCTGGTTCTGCTGGTCGAGGTTCACCCGCTGGCCCTGCTCGAGGCGCACGAGGCGCTGCTCCATGTCGGCCTGCTGGCGGCCGAGCTCGTTCAACTGGCGCAGCGTCTCGCGCTGGAAGACCTCCAGCTTGCCGCGCACCTCCAGCACCGCCTTGCGGGCTTCGTCATCCCCGAAGATCGCCCAGGCGGGGCCGGCGAAGATGCCCATGGCGACCAGCAGGGCGACGGCCAGCGACGTGGTCCGGGCGGTGGTGGATCGGATGGGCATGACATCTACTCCGGCAGTTTTGCGGCGGCCGGCGCTTGCGCGCCGCTGCCGTCAGCGTTGTCTCAACGATAGCTCAGGTCGGCGCGGCGGTTTTCCGCGAGCGACGATTCATCGGTGCCGGTGGACTTCGGCTTTTCCTCGCCGAAGCTGACCGACTCCATCTGCGTGTCGTCGACTCCGAGGGTGGCGAGGGCGCGGCGTACCGCATCCGCGCGCTTCTGGCCCAGGGCGAGATTGTATTCGCGCCCTCCACGCTCGTCGGTGTTGCCCTCGATCACGACTCTCTTGCCACGGTTCGACGAAAGGTAGCGCGCGTGCGCTTCCACCACCGACTGGAACTCCGGTTGCACCACGAAGCTGTCGTACTGGAAGTAGATGCTGCGCTTGGCGAGAGGGCTCGCGGGATCGTTCAGCGGGTCCGCTTCCTGCGCCACCACCGGTGCGACGCCGCTGACGCTGCCGTTGAGGTTGGGATCGACATTGGAGCCGCCGGAAGCGCTGCTGCTGTCGCGCTTCTCGATCTGAGCCGGCTCCTTGAGGTCCACGGAGGTACACGCGGCAAGCGCCGCGAGGCTCAGGGCCAGCGTGGCCACGCGAAGGTGGGAGAGTGGGGAAATCATCGGTCGGCTCCTTTCAATGTGCCAATTGATCCGGTATCAAAAACGTTTCGGCAATGCGACGGGACCTTCGCTTCACTTGGGATAGGGACCCCACGCCGGTTCCCTGATGTCGCCACTGTTGCTGGTCAGGCGCTGCTTGATCCGGCCGTCGGTGGTGACAGCCGTCAGGTATTCGCCGCCGCCCGCCTGGGTCGAGTACATGACCCAAAGTCCGTTGGGTGAGAAGCTGGGAGACTCCTCCCGGCCGGTATCGGTGAGGATGGTTTCGGTGCCCGACGCGAGGTCCTTGAGCGCGATGAAGAACTTGCCGTCGCGGCGCGTCACGTATGCGAGCAGCCTGCCGTCGGGGCTGATGCGGGGCGACACGTTGTAGGTCGAACCGAAAGTCACGCGACTGGCGTTGCCGTCCGAGATATTCATCCGATAGATCTGCGGAGAGCCGCCGCGATCCGACGTGAAGTAGACCGAGGCGCCGTCGGGCGAGAAGACCGGCTCGGTGTCGATGCCGCTCGACTGGGTCACGCGCCGCGATTCACCGCCGGTGGATGGGATCAGGTAGATCTGCGAGCCGCCGTCGCGGGTGAGGGTGACTGCCAGTTGCGATCCGTTTGGAGACCAGGCTGGGGCGCTGTTGCTGCCGCGGAACTCGGCCACGGCTTTGCGTTGGCCGCTTGCAAGTGTGTGCACGTATACCACGGGTTTGCGCGCCTCGAAGGAGACGTAGGCGAGGCGTGTTCCGTCCGGCGACCAGGCGGGCGAGATGATGGGTTCCGCCGAATTGAGGGCCGTCTGGACGTTCTGGCCGTCCCAGTCCGCGATGTTCAGCTTGTACCGGTTGCCCTGCTTGGTGACGAAGGCGATGCGAGTGGAGAAGATGCCCTTGAGGCCGGTGAGCTTCTCGAAGATCGTGTCCGCGATGCGGTGGCCGGCAAGGCGGGTGTCGCCCTCGGCGGCAAGCAGCGACTCCTCGGCCAGCACGCTCTGCCGGACCGTATCCACCAGCTTGTAGCGCACATCGAAGCGGCCGTTGGCGGTTCGGTTGACCGAGCCGACGAGCGCCGAATCGGCGCCCTGGTTGCGGAATGCGCCGAGCTCGAGCGAGGACGTTTCCGTCAGCGGATCGTTGATATCGATGATCCGGAACATGCCGCTGCGGGCGAGGTCCGAGCGGATCACCGCATCGACTGCCGGCTGGGGCTTGCCCTGGCCGCCGAAGTTGGCGATCGCGATCGGCAACTGGTTGGCGCCGACGCCGCTGACGTCGATCCGCATCTGGCCGTTGGCGAGTCCGCCGAGGACGCTGGCGAACAGAAAAAAGGTGAGGCGGAACAATAACTTGCTCATGGGTTGATTATAGTCACGTTAAATGTGGTAGCGCTGATCCGCGAGGCACCTTTGTTGCGGTCAGTCCTTCGGACCGTGGGATACGACGAGTTCCGCGGCGCAGGCGCCGTTGCTTGGGCAGGGAAATGGATCGGTGCGGCGGATCGCCCGTTCGGCTGCGACATCCCAGGCGGCTGAGCCACTCGACTTGCTGAGCCGGACGCTGACGATCTTGCCGTTCGGCTGCAGCCTGACCTCGAAAACCGCGCGCGGATTGCCCTGGATCTCCTGGGCGTAGGTGGTGTTGGCGCGCACCGCCGAACTCACCCGCGCCGAGTAGCCGCCGTCGACCGCGCCGGAGGTTGCTCCGCGCGGCGCGGTGGCGCCGGCTTGACCGGCCTGGCTGAGCAGCGCGCTGATGGCCGCGTCGCGCGCCGCCCGCTGCTGGGCGGCGGTCTTCTCGGCCGCAGCCTTCTTCTCTGCGTCCTCCTTGGCGGCTGCGGCCTTCTCCGCGGCCCTCTCCGCAGCGGCGAGTTTCTCGGCGGCAGCCTTCTCTGCGGCCAGCTTGCGCTCTTCCTCCTTGCGCCGGCGGTCTTCCTCGGCCTTGCGCTTCTCCTCCTCCGCCGCCTTGCGGGCTTCGGCGAGCTTGCGCTCCTCTTCCTTCTGGCGCTCGGCCTCGCGCTTCTTCGCCTCAGCGAGCTTGCGCTCCTCTTCGCGACGACGCTCTTCCTCGCGCTGGCGCGCCTCGGCCTGGCGTCGCTCGTCGAGCTTGCGCTCCTCCTCGAGCTTGCGAGCCGCCGCGACCTTGCGCTCCTCTTCCTGGCGCTTGCGCTCGAGCTGGCGCTGGCGCTCTTCCTCGAGCTTCTTCGCCTCAGCGACTTCGCGCTCCTGCTCGGCGCGCCGCTCCTCCTCTTCTTCGCGCTTGCGCTCTTCCTCCTGCTTGCGCTGCTCCTCGATCCGGATTGCCGGATCGACCGGCGCCGGCGCCGGTGGGGGAGGCGGAGGCGGTGGGGGCGCCGGCGCCGGCGGCGGAGGGGGTGGAGGGGGCGGAGGGGGCGGAGGGGGCGGAGGTGGTGCAGCCGGCGCCGGGGGCGGCGGCACCGGCTCGGGGGGTGCCGGCGGCTCCGGCGGGGTGGGCTGCGGCGGCGTCGGTTCCGGCGCATTCTCGGCGATCATCGACGGCAGCCAGAGTTCGGCCTGCGCGATCGGCGTCGTCTTCTGCCAGCGGATGCCGACGAACAGGAACGCGAACAACCCGAGGTGCACCACCAGCGCCAGCAGGAACGGCACCGGCCCGCGACCGGGCCGGCGTTCCTTTCTCTTGCTCCTGGCGTTTAGTCGCGTCGCCATTCGGTTATGCGGTTGCCTTGCGGTTCGGTGGTTGGATCGGGACGCGCCACGGGTGCGGCGGCGCAGGAACCGTGACTCAGTTCGGGCGGGGCTTGACCATCAGGCCGACGCGCTTGACACCCTGCCTCTGCAACTGGTCCATGACCGTCAGGATCGCGTCGTAGCGCACTTCGCGGTCGCCGCTGATTACAACGGGCAGGGCCGCGTTTCCGCCGACCATCTCGTTGATCGTGGCAAGCAGCTGCTCGGTGGTGGCCTGCCGCTCCATGCGCTGCGGCAGGTTGTGGGTGCGGACCGTCATCGTGCCGGTCTTCTCGACGACCACTTCGACGAACGCTTCGGGACGCGATTGCGCAGCGCCCACGGTGGGCAACTCGATGGTCGCCGTCGGCACGAAGGGCGCGGTGACCATGAAGATCACCAGCAGCACCAGCATCACGTCGATGTAGGGAACGACGTTGATCTCGTTGACCAGGCGACTCTTGCGCCGGCCTCTCCTGCTGCCCTGGACCGCTGCCATCTCGCGCTCGCGCTACCGGGCGTGCCGGTGAAGGATGTTGGAGAACTCGTCGGTGAAGGTCTCGAAGCGGTTGGCGAGCCGGTCGATGTCGTACGAGTAGCGGTTGTAGGCAACCACTGCCGGGATCGCCGCGAACAGGCCGATGGCGGTAGCGACCAGGGCTTCCGCAATGCCGGGCGCGACCGCCGCCAGCGTTGCCTGCTGCACGTTGGCCAGGCCGCGGAAGGCGTTCATGATCCCCCACACGGTGCCGAACAGGCCGATGTACGGGCTCACCGAGCCCGCCGAAGCAAGGAAAGCGAGCGACGATTCGAGCGCGTCCATCTCGCGCTGGAAGGCCGCGCGCATCGCCCGGGTCGACGGATCCAGCACCGCGGCGCTGTCGCCGCCGCTGCCGGCGATGGCCGCGCCTTGGGAACCCTTCTGGCGCGCCCGGCGGAACTCCTTCATGCCCGCTTCGAAGATGCGCGCGAGCGGCCCCGGATCGGACTTCGAGGTGGACACGTTCTGGTACAGCGAATTGAGCTCGGCGCCGCGCCAGAATTCGCTCTCGAAGGCGTTGGTCGCAGACTGAGCGGCCCGGATCGCGAACCACTTGCGGAAGATGATTGTCCAGGACGTCAGCGAGATCAGGACCAGCAGCAGCATCACCACCTGCACCAGCAGGCTGGCGTTGGCGACGAGCGACAGAATGGAGAGGTCGTGTGAGTTCATTGTTGTTGTGCTGTGCCGTCTTGCAGGGCGCCGGTGAGGGCCCGCTGTTGAACTGAGGTGGGAGACTGCATCGAAGCCTGTCCTGGAAGCCCTGCCTGGATCAGCCGCATGACCCGCTGCGGCAAGGCCACCGGCCTGCCGGAGCGGCGGTCCATGCAGGCGACCCGCACGATGCCGGTGGCCAGCACGGTTTCGGTGCCCCGGGGAACCGGCTCGTCACCGGCACGCTCGGCGAGCAGCGCCCGCTGGGTGAAGCGTAGCGAAGCGCGGCCGACGTCGACCGCGGGATCGGCCACGCCGACCTCGACGCGGAGCAGGTCGTCGAGCCGGGCTGGGCGCAGGTACTGGACTGCGCAATCGCGCACCACCAGGTTGACTCCTTCCGCCAGCGCCATTTCCTGATGGCTGACGCCGGCCGCCCGCAGCCAGTCGGTGCGGGCGCGCTCGAAGAACCTCAGGTAGTTGGCGTAGTAGACGATGCCGCCGGCGTCGGTATCCTCGTAGTACACGCGTACACCGATCGAATGGAGCGTTATCACGCCGGGGATTTTACCTGTGTGCAACCTGGACAGCCCCAGCCGGTCCAAAACTGTCTGCACCGGCGCAACCCTTGCCCCATCGGCGTGCGCGGCGGACGCCGATACATGCGATTACACACGAAACATCGAGCAGGAGCCGCGCGGCCGTGCGGGAGCGCTCATGATCCGCCGCCGTCGCCGGCGCCGCTCCGGTCCTCGAGCGACCAGAGGTCGCCGCCGCTGGCGCCGGTGGGCGCATGCAGGCCGAAGTGGCTATAGGCCGTGGCAGTGGCGATCCGACCGCGGGGGGTGCGTTGCAGGAGCCCTTGCTGGATCAGATAGGGCTCGATCACGTCCTCGATGGTGTCGCGCTCCTCGCCGATGGCCGCGGCAAGGTTGTCCAACCCGACCGGTCCGCCGGAGAACTTCTGCATCACCGCCTGCAGCAGCTTGCGGTCCATGACGTCGAGGCCGGCGCGGTCGACGTCGAGCATCGACAGCGCCGCATCGGCGACTTCGCTGGTGATCCGACCGTCGGCCTTGACCTCTGCGTAGTCACGCACCCTGCGCAGCAGCCGGTTCGCAATGCGCGGCGTGCCGCGGGCGCGCACGGCGATCTCGCGCGCGCCTTCGGGCGCCGCCTGCGCCCCGAGCAACTGCGCCGACCGTTGCACGATCTGCGTCAGGTCGTCGACGCCGTAGAACTCGAGCCGCTGCACGATTCCGAAGCGATCGCGCAGCGGGTTGGTGAGCATGCCGGCCCGGGTGGTTGCGCCGACGAGCGTGAAAGGGGCCAGGTCGAGCTTGATCGACCTGGCCGCCGGCCCCTCGCCGATCATGATGTCGATCTGGAAGTCCTCGAGGGCAGGGTAGAGGATCTCCTCGACGACCGGCGACAACCGGTGGATCTCGTCGATGAACAGGACGTCGTTCTTCTCGAGATTGGTGAGCAGCGCCGCCAGGTCGCCGGGACGCTCCAGCACCGGCCCCGAAGTCTGGCGCAGCGTCACGCCCATTTCCGCTGCGATGATGTGCGCGAGGGTCGTCTTGCCGAGTCCCGGCGGGCCGAACAGGAGAAGGTGATCGAGCGCCTCGCCGCGGTTGCGGGCTGCGGAGATGAAGATCTGCAGCTGCTCCTTCACCTTGGCCTGGCCGACGTACTGGGCAAGCTGCCGCGGCCGCAGCGCCCGCTCCACCACCTCCTCGGAGGGGGTTGCGGGGCTGGCCGAGATGAGTCTGTCGTGCTCGATTGCCATGTGGACGTCGCTCGCCCTCTCTCTTGCTGCCCGGCTGGTCGCTTCAGGCGACCTTGCCCAACGCCTTGAGGGCGTGCTTGATGCCGTCGCTGACGCCGCTTTCCGGCGGTAGCCTGCTAACCGCCAGGCTCGCCTCCTTCTCCGAATAGCCCAGGGACATCAGCGCCCGCAGGATGTCGGTGGTGGCCGGCGAGGCCGGCCGCTCGCCACGCGCGCCGGCCAGTTCCGGCGCGAGCCGGCCCTTGAGCTCCAGCAGCAGGCGCTCGGCCGTCTTCTTGCCGATGCCGGGCACCTTGACCAGGCGAGCCGATTCCTGAGTGGCGACGGCTTCGATCAGTTCGTTGGCCGTCATCCCGGAGAGCACCGCCAGCGCGGTGCGCGGCCCGACGCCGGAGATGCGGATCAGCTCGCGGAACACCGCCCGCTCGCGCTGCGTGAGGAAGCCGAACAGCAGGTGCGCATCCTCGCGCACCACCAGGTGCGTCCATAGCATCACCTTGTCGCCCGACGGCGGCAGGTCGTAGAACGTGCTCATCGGCACGCTCACTTCGTAGCCGACGCCGCCGGCGTCGACCAGGATTTCAGGCGGAATTTTGTCGAGCAGGATGCCCGCGAGGCGACCGATCATGCAAGCGATCCGGAAGGATGCCTTCTAGTATGCATGAAGGCGTCAGCAGTCCGTCGCTCCCTCAGCCGATGACCCGGCCGCCTCGCATGCGCGTGCCCAGCGCCTTGATCATCGTGCTGGCGTGGACGTGGCAGACTGCGCAGGCGAGGGCGTCGGCCGCATCCGGCGAGGGTATGCCCGGCAGCAGCAGCAGGCGCTGGACCATCACCTGCACCTGGTTCTTGCTGGCGCGCCCGTAGCCGACCAGCGCCTGCTTGACCTGAAGCGCGGTGTATTCGTGCACGTCGAGCGAGCGGCTGACCAGGGCGCCGATGGCGGCGCCGCGGGCTTGGCCGAGCAGCAGCGTCGACTTCGGATTGACGTTGACGAAGACGATCTCGCAGACTGCGATGTCCGGCCGATACTCCTCGACCAGTTCGACGATGCCCTGGTGGATCTTCTGCAACCGCTCGGGCAGGCTGCCGTCGCCCGTGCGGATCACGCCGCTGGCGCGGTAGATGAGTTTGTTCCCATCGGCATCGACCAATCCGAAACCGGTGACCCTGAGTCCCGGATCGATGCCTAGGATGCGCATGCCTCGGTCAGTGCCGGAAGTGCCGGACTCCGGTGAAGACCATCGCCACCCCGCGTTCGTCGGCGGCGTCGATCACCTCCTGGTCGCGCATCGAGCCGCCCGGCTGGATCACGGAGCCGGCGCCGGCATCGACGACGACATCGAGGCCGTCGCGGAACGGAAAGAAGGCGTCCGAGGCCACGGCCGAGCCCTTCAGGTCGAGGCCGGCATTGGCTGCCTTGATCGACGCGATCCGGGCCGAGTCGACTCGGCTCATCTGCCCCGCGCCAATGCCGCGGGTCTGGCCGCCGCCGCAGAACACGATCGCGTTCGACTTCACGAAGTGGGCGACCTGCCACGCGAAGTGCAGGTCCGCGAGCTGCTCGGCGGTGGGCTTCTTCTCGGTCACTACACGCAGGTCGGCAGCCGATAGCAGATGGTCGTCGGGGGACTGCACCAGCAGGCCGCCGCCCACCCGTTTCAGGTCCATCCGGTTGCTCGCCCGGGCCAGGTCGATCTGCAGGATGCGTACGTTCTGCTTGGCCTTCATCAACTCCAGGGCGGCCGCGGAGAACCCGGGCGCGATCAGGACCTCGACGAACTGTTTCGACACCAAGGCGATGGTGGCTTCGTCCACCGGCCGATTGAAGGCGATGATGCCGCCGAACGCAGACGTCGGATCGGTAGCGAACGCGAGCCGGTAGCAGGCCAGCGGATCCGCGCCGATGGCGACGCCGCACGGGTTGGCATGCTTGACGATGACGCATGCGGGCGCATCGAACGACTTGACGCACTCCCACGCCGCGTCGGAATCGGCGATGTTGTTGTAGGACAGTTCCTTGCCCTGCAGCTGGCGGTAATTGGCGAGTGCGCCCGCCGGTGGGTCGGTATCGCGATAGAACGCGGCCGTCTGGTGCGGGTTCTCGCCGTAGCGCAGCGACTGTACCTTGCGCAGCTGAAGGCTCAGCACTTCGGGATGCGCGGCGCGACTGTCGCCGGCAGCGACCGAGGACAGGTAGGCTGCGATGGCGCCGTCGTAGCCGGCGGTGTGCGCATAGACCTTCGTGGCGAGCGCGAAGCGGGTGGTGCGGTCGACGCCGCCGTGTCCGGTCAGCTGCGCGAGGACGGTGTCGTAGTCCGCCGGGTCCACCACCACCGTCACCGCATCGTGGTTCTTGGCCGCGGCGCGCAGCATGGCCGGTCCGCCGATGTCGATGTTCTCGATCGCATCCTCGAGAGTGCAGTCCGGGCGCGCCACCGTCTGCTGGAATGGATAGAGGTTCACCGCCAGCAGGTCGATGGTGTCGATGCCTTGCGACTGCAGCGCCGCCATGTGCTCCGGCAGGTCGCGCCGCGCCAGCAAGCCCCCATGGACCTTCGGATGCAGCGTCTTGACGCGGCCGTCGAGCATCTCCGGGAAGCCGGTGTAGTCCGACACCTCGGTGACCGGCACCCCGGCGTCGGCAAGCGATTGCGCGGTGCCGCCGGTGGAGAGGATCTGGACGCCGAGCGCATGCAGCGCGCGGCCGAAGTCTACGATGCCGGCCTTGTCCGAGACGCTGAGCAGCGCCCGACGGACCGGCCGGCGCGCATCGGTGGAGGAGGCAGCGGCGGAGCCGGAGGGGGAACTAGTGGCCGCCGTGGCCATTGAGCATTCCGTAGGAATGAAGCTTCTTGCGAAGGGTATTCCGGTTGATCCCGAGCATCGCGGAGGCCTTCAGCTGGTTGCCCTCGGCCTTCCTCATGACGACCTCGAGCATGGGCTTTTCCACGGCCGAGAGCACCATGTCGTAGATCAGCCCCGGCTGCGTGCCTGCCAGGTCCTGGAAGTACTTCTCGAGGTTCCTGGTCACCGCCTCGTGGATCGTCGGTGGTCTAGTCATTGCACGGTCTCCCCAATGTCTTTGCAGGTGTCCAGCACCCGTTCTCGATCCGTAAAGAATTCCTCGATCAGGTCCAGTTGCGTCTGCGGCGCTTCGCTGGCATTGATGCGCACGCGCAGCGCCTCCATCTCGTCGACGACGAAGCCTTCGAGCAGCCGGTCCCGCTGCATGCCGCGCAGGTACCAGCCGATGTGCTTGCGGGCGGTTCGCACGCCGGTGAATTCGCCGTAGAACGCATAGTGGTCGAGCAGGTGCTGGCGAAGCAGGCCCCAGATCTCCTCCCATGTCGGCGCCGGCAGCTTGCTGCCGCTGCCGAGGAAATGATCGATCTCCCGAAAGATCCATGGCCGCCCCTGCGCGGCACGGCCGATCATGATGGCATCGGCACCGGTGGCGCGCAGGACATCGCGCGCCTTCTCCGGAGAATCGATGTCGCCGTTGGCGACGACCGGAAGGTCGACGCTCGCCTTGACCTCGGCGATGGTGTCGTAGTCGACGGCACCATGATACTGGCAGGCTCGGGTGCGGCCGTGCACGGTGATCATGGCAGCGCCCGCCTGTTCGGCAGCTCTCGCAAGCCGCACCGCATTTCGATTGCGGGCGTCGGTGCCGGTGCGCATCTTGACGGTGACCGGAACGTCCACTGCAGCGACCACTGCGGCGATGATGCGCACCGCGAGCGACTCGTCTGCCATCAAGGCGGAGCCGGCAGCGACGTTGCAGACCTTCTTGGCCGGGCAGCCCATGTTGATGTCGATGATCTGGGCGCCGCGATCGACGTTGAAGCGGGCGGCTTCGGCCATCATGGCAGGGTCGGCACCGGCGATCTGCACCGCCTTGGGCTCGGCTTCGCCATCGTGGTCGATGCGCCGGGCAGTCTTCACGCTGTCCCAGAGGCGCGGATTCGAAGCCGCCATCTCGGATACCGCATAGCCCGCGCCGAGTCGCCTGCAGAGCTGGCGAAACGGCCGGTCAGTGACTCCCGCCATCGGCGCGACCAGTGTCCTGTTCGGCAGGCGGTACGGGCCGATCCGCAAGCCCGCAGTCTGCGGCAAAGGGCTGCCGGCCGCGGCGGTCTTCATCTCGAGCCGAACGGAAGTCACGAGCATTGCGGATGACGACGCTCAATGTGGGATGGGGAAAGCAAAGGGAGGAGAATTCTAGCAGGCCGCCGAATGCCGCGACAGATGCGATCTCCGTTGGCCGGCAACGCCGACGCAATGCACATCTCCCAGTTGCACGAGTCTCGACACGCGTTGACAGACGATGCAAGACATTGCTCGTTCGGACTGCTTCTGCATGATGCAGGACGGCAAACGATCCTCGCCACTGCAATGCCCCGGCGGTGCGAAATACTTTCCGGCAGACAGCTCCAGGTCAGCGGCGCCCGAACAGCAGCGTGCTTGCCAGCGGCCGGCGAACCGGCGGCACCAGGTCCATCGCGGTCAGCAGCGCGGATTGCAGCGGACGCGCGAGCGGCCAGGTGAAAGCGGATGCGAGCAGGTCGGTGATGCCGGTCGTGATGCCGCGGTCCAGACGCCTGCGGGCTGCGAAGCGTGCAAGCACCTGCGCTACCTCCAGTGGCTGTCGCGAAAACTCGTTGTCGGCAAGATCGCGGGCCAGTTCGAAGGCATCGCGCAAGCCGAGGTTCAGGCCTTGTCCGGCCACCGGATGCAAGGCCTGCGCCGCATTGCCGATCCAGACTTCGGTGCCGGCTGCGGCAGTGACGCGTCGCAGCCTTGCGAGCGGCGCCACTTCCACCGGCGCGCATATCCGCAGCCCGTGCAGCGTGGTGCTCGCGAGGCCCGCTTCGTTCACCGCTTGCGACAGCGCCGCCGCGAGTTGCGCAGGCGACAGCGCGGCGCGCTCGACCGTCGCCTGCGGTTCGTCGCACCACACGACTGCATAGCGTGGCTGGTGGCCGGCGCCGGCCGGCAGCAGTGCAAGTGGTCCGTGACGCCTGAAGACCTCGTAGGCGGTGGTCCCGGCGCTGTCCGCGAGGATCTCGGTGAGCAGGGCGGCCTGCCGGAAGTCGTGGCTGCGTACGCTGCCGCTGGATGCATCCTCACGGCGCGGCATGCCGTCGGCATGGATCAGTACCTCGTGCAGCGCTTCGTGCAGGCCATCGCCGGATTCGAACGGCAGCCGGTCGACCGCCGCCCGCAGCGAAGCGACCAGGTCCGGATAGGCGACGACGTGACCGAGGGCGCCCAGCCTGAAGTCGCGAGCTTCGATGCGGGTGCGGCCGCTGCGTCCGGCGAGCACCACTTCGATGCGCTCGATGGTGCCCCCGGCGGGCATGTCGATGACCCGCGACAGCAGCTGGCGCGAACCTTCCGACAACGCGAGCATCCGCCTTGCCGCGCCGCCGGCATGTTCACGGCTGGCTGGGCGCGCGACAGCCTCGGATCTCGCATTGCCGGGACGCGCATCGGCGGGCCGGGCGTTGCCTGAGGGCGGCAGTCGCA
Source organism: uncultured Pseudomonadota bacterium (assembly GCA_963844195.1). Lineage (GTDB taxonomy): Bacteria > Pseudomonadota > Gammaproteobacteria > Burkholderiales > Burkholderiaceae_E > Lautropia. The sequence continues at coordinate 780,049 of CAWJNC010000003.1, forward strand.
GGCTCAGCCGGCGAGGATCGATGCCGGCTCGAGCCATGAACAGCGCGCAGGCGAGACCGACGGGGCCGCTGCCGACGATTCGGTAGCGTGGGGCAGCTTGCGCGGTTGGCATGGCCGATGCGGAGGCTGCAAGCCTGCCGATCAGGTGCGCGCCTTCTGCAGGCGTCGCTGCGTCGAAGATCCCGATCCGGCGTCCGCCGAACCCGACGCAACCTCAGCCTTCCGCGCTACGGCGGATGACGTGCCCGGCCGCCGGCCGCCGGCAACCGGTGTCTCGCGTCCTTTCGCCTCCGCCATCAATGCCTCGATGTCGTCGGCAGCCTTCGGCACGCCGGCGGTGATGAGCTCGCAGCCGCCGGCGGTCAGCAGTGCATCGTCCTCGATTCGGATGCCGATGTCGCGGAACGCCTTCGGTATGTCGTCGGCTGCCCGGACGTAGATTCCCGGCTCGATCGTCACCACCATGCCCGGCACGAAGCGGCGCCAGGGTTTGCCCGCCGCCTCCGTCGCGCCCTTGGCCACGCCGTCCTTCGCACCGGCTGCCTTTGCACCGCCTTTGCACCAGCCTTTGCACGGGCAGGCTTGCCTGTCGGATCTCCCCTCGCGTCAGCCGCCTTGCGTGGCACCTTTTCCTTCGGCTTGCCGTCGGCCCTGCCGCCACTCTTCCCGTCTGTCCGTCGATCGAGTGGCCCGGCGACTCCCGAGGAGCCCGAGGCGTGGCCCGCCGCCCACGCCGCCAGGTCCTGATCCGGCTCGCGATAGTCGCCGCAGTCATGCACGTCGCGGCCGAGCCAGTGCCCGGTGCGATGCATGTAGAAGCGGCGGTAGGCGCCGGATTCGAGGATGCCATCGAGGCTGCCCTTGAGGAGCTTGCAGTCGATCATGCCCTGCGCAAGCACTTTCACGGCGGCATCATGCGGCTCCATGAAATGCCGTCCCGGGGCGGTGGCTTCTTGCGCGGCGCGCTGGGACGCGAGCACGATATCGTAGAGTTCGCGCTGGCCGCCGCTGAACCGCCCGCTGACCGGGAAGGTGCGGGTGATGTCCGAGGCGTAGCCGTCGAGCTCGCAGCCTGCATCGACCAGCAGCAGGTCGCCGTCCTTGAGCACCGCGTCGTTCTCGCGATAGTGCAGGACGCATGCGTTGGCGCCGCCGGCCACGATCGATCCATAGGCGGGAAACGGCGAGCCGTGGCGCCGGAATTCGTGCAGCAGTTCCGCCTCGATCTCGTATTCGCGCATGCCCGGCCGAGTGGCCCGCATCGCGCGCACGTGCGCGGCGGCGGAGATCTTCGCGGCCCGACGCATGATCGCGATTTCCTGCGCGTCCTTGACCAGACGCATTTCGTCGAGGATGCGGGTCACGTCGAGCGCGCGATAGGGCGCGCCGACTCCGGCGCGCGCCTGGGCGCGGACGGCGCCGAGCCAGCGCTGGACGTGCGCGTCCAGCCTTGCGTCGGCACCGAGCGCATAGAAGATCGCCGGCTGGTCCGCCAGCAGCTTCGGCATCTGCGTGCCGAGTTCTTCGATGGCGAAGGCCTCGTCGAAACCGAAGCGCTTGCGCGCCGCCTTCGGGCCGTAACGAAATCCGTCCCAGATCTCGCGCTCCTCGTGCTTGCTGCGGCAGAAGAGGATCGAGCGGGTGGCGCCTTCGCCGGCTATGACGACCACTGCTGCTTCGGGCTCCGGGAAGCCGCTCAGGTAGTGGAAGTAGCTGTCGTAGCGGTAGGGGAAGTCGGAGTCGCGGTTGCGCGGCACTTCCGGTGCCGTGAAAACCACCGCGACGCCGCCGCCCTGGGCGCGCATGCTTCGGGCCAGCGCGTCGCGGCGACGTTCGAATTCATCCATCTCAGCGCCGTCCCGCCGCCCGAAGGCGCGGCGAACCAGGTAAGCGTAGGGGTCGTTTCATCTCAGGCTCCAGCATCGGTTGTTCGGTCGGCGAGCAGGCGGTCGAGTTCGGCGAGGCGCTGGACCGTGCCGATGTCGAACCACAGCCCGCCATGGTATTCACCTGCGGCGCGTCCGGCGGCGATCTCGCGCTCGAGCCAGGGGCGCAGCGGCGACCTGGCACCGGCCGCGACCTCGGAGAACATCTGCGCCGTGTACAGGCCGATGCCGGCGTAGGTGAGGCTGCGGCCGCGAGCGGCGTGGGCGGCCATCCGCATCACTCCGTCGGCGAGCATGAAATCGCCGACCGCATGATGGGCAGGATTGGGCACCATCACCAGCCAGCAGGCGAGCCTCGAGGCCTGCATCTGCCGTGCGATCGTAAGTGCGCGGCCGTAGTCGAAGTCGCACCAGGTGTCTCCGCTCACCACCAGGAAAGGTTCGCCGGGCGATGCGGGCTGGGCAGGCCACGCGGTCAGCATCGGCAGCGCCCGGGCGATGCCGCCGGCGGTCTCGAGCGCGGTGCCCTCGCCCGAGTAGGTGATCCTCACGTCGAACGTGGCGCCGTCGCCGAGCGCAGCGACGATGGTGTGGCCGAGCCAGGCATGGTTGATGACGATGTCTCGAATGCCCGCGCGGGCGAGCCGCTCGATGTGCCAGACGATCAGCGGCTTGCCCCCCACCGGCAGGAGCGGCTTGGGCAGGTGGTCGGTGAGGGGCCGCATCCGCTCGCCGCGTCCTGCCGCGAGGATCATCGCCTTCATCGGGATGGCCGCATCAGAAGGTGTAGCCGGACAGCGGCTTGCGCTCTTCGATCTCCTGGACGAGCCGGGCGAGCGGTGCGAGGTCCACGTAGCGCTGCAGGACCTCGAGGACGTGGTCGAGCACCAGCGGCATGTCCTTGAGGTAGTTGTCCTTGCCGTCGCGGTGCGACAGGCGCGCGAAGATGCCGAGGACCTTGATGTGTCGCTGCAATCCCATCCATTCGAAGTCGCGATAGAAGTCGGCGAAGTCGGCTCTCACCGGCAGACCGGCGGCGCGCGCCATCTCCCAGTACCGGATCACCCAGTCGAGCACCTGCTGCTCGTCCCAGCGGATGTAGGCGTCCCTGAAGAGCGACACCAGATCATAGGTGATCGGACCGTGGACCGCGTCCTGGAAGTCGAGGATGCCGGGATTGCCGTCGCCGTCGAGCACCATCAGGTTTCGGGAGTGATAGTCGCGGTGAACGAAGACCGGCGGCTGCGCCAGGTTGTTCTGCAGGATCAGGTCGAAGCCCTTGCGCATCACCTGGAGCTGATCAGGTCTCAGCTCGACGCCTTTGTGTCGCGCGAGATACCACTGCGGATACAGCATCAGCTCTCGGTCGAGCAGCTCGCGCGAATAGTCCGCGAAGACACCCGGCCGGCTCGCCTTCTGCATCGTCACCAGGGCCCGCGTCGCATCGCGGTACAGCGCCGGCGCCGACTGCGGATCGAGCCGGCTCAGGTAGGTGGTGTTGCCGAAGTCGCTCAGCAACAGGAAGCCCTGCTCGAGATCTGCCGCGAGCACCTCCGGCACGCTGACGCCGGCCTCGCGCAGCACGCGCGCCGCATGTACGAAGGGGCCGCAGTCCTCCTGCGGCGGCGGCGCGTCCATGATGATGCAGCTGCCCTGCGCGGCGCCGATGCGGAAGTAGCGGCGGAAGCTGGCGTCGTTGGAGGCCGGCGCGACCGAAGCCGGCTCGAGGCCGAACCGGTCCTCGAGGGAGGCGATCCAGCGGTTCATCGGTTGCAGTCGGTTGTCGGTAGTTGCCAAATCTGGGCCTGTTCCTGCAGTTGCGATCGGTTGCGTTCCCGGGCCGCCGGAGCGGCTGGTTCGGGTACCTATAATAGTGAACCCGCCAATCTTCCCTCCCGGCTCTGACGGCACAGTGTCTCCTACGCCCCGATTTCCGCTCGTCCGACTGCTGGGACGGTGCTTCCTTGCGCTGCTGCTCACGCCGTCGGTCCAGGCGCAGGTGGGCGAGGGCGGCACGAACTCGGGCGACCCGGTTCGGCTCAAGCTGGCGCCGCAGCTTGACCTGCGACCCAGGCGCAGCGAAGACGCCCCGGCGACATCGTTCGGCCGCGCCGACCGGATGTCCAGCCGGCAGACGCCCGAAGGCGCAGTAACGGTGCTGGATGGCGCCGCCGAATTGCGCCAGAGCGGCACGCTGCTGCACGCCGATCAGATCCGCTACAACCAGGGCAGCAGCGAGGTGGAGGCGATCGGCAACGTCACCGTCGACCAGGGTGAGACCCGTATCGTCGGCCCCAGCCTGAAGCTGCAGCTCGACACCGACACAGGCGTGTTCGAGTCGCCGACCTACGCCCTGCCCGTCAACGGCGGCCGCGGCAGGGCCGACCGAATCGAGATGAAGGGACGCGGCAGGTTCCTGCTGAGCAACGCCACCTTCAGCACCTGCCGGCCGGAGAACGACGACTGGCGAATCGAGGCAGGGCGCATCGACATTGACCAGGAGGATGGCAGCGGCAAGGCGTCGGCCGCCAGCCTTGTTTTCCAGGATCGCACCATCCTCAAGGCGCCGGTGCTGCTCTTCCCGATCGGCGACGAGCGCAAGAGCGGCGTGCTGACGCCATCCCTGTCGATCACTTCCACGTCCGGCGCCGAGATCGAGGTACCGTACTACTTCAACCTTGCGCCCAACTACGACCTGACCCTCGCGCCGCGGCTGAGCGCGCGCCGCGGCCTGCAGCTCGGCAGCGATTTCCGCTACCTCTTCCGGCCGATGGCCGGCGAACTGGCCGCTGACTACACGCCCTACGACCGCGACGCCGGCCGCAGCCGCTACTATTACAACGCGACCAACGCGATCTCCAACCTCGGTGGCTGGAGCGGCGGCTGGTATCTAAAGGGCGTGTCCGACGACAACTACTTCGTCGACTATTCGCGCACGCTGGTCGACGCCTCCGAGCGCTCGCTGCCGCGCGACGTGTTCCTATCCCGCGACTTCGGTAAGTGGAACTTTCTCGGCCGCGTCACCCGCTACCAGAACATCCTCGAGGCGCGGCTGGCGCCGCCCTACGAGAAGGTGCCTCAATTCCAGGTCAGCACCTATCGCACCGATGTCGGCGGCTTCGACATCGGCCTGATCAACGACGTGACCTGGTTCAGCCAGCCGCTGGCTGGCTCTGCCGAAGGCATGCGGGGTGTCTTCAACCCGTCGATCTCCTATCCCATCCTCAGGCCGGCCTGGTTCGTGACGCCGAAGGTGTCACTGCATGCGAGCACCTACCAGCTCGACGTCAATCCCGCAGGCGAGCGAACCCTGAATCGGGTCCTGCCGACCTATTCGCTGGACTCCGGCGTGATCATGGAGCGCGACGTGCAGTGGCAGGGCAGACCGGCGATCCAGACGCTCGAGCCGCGCCTGTTCTACGTGTACACGCCGTTCGAGGACCAGTCGCAGTTCCCGGTCTTCGACAGTACCGTCAACGACTTCAATTTCGCGCAGCTGTTCACGGAGAACTCCTTTACCGGCCACGACCGGATCGCAGACTCAAACCAGCTGACCGCCGCGCTGGTGACCCGCCACATCGACGGTCCCACCGGCGTCGAGCGGTTGCGCCTCGCCCTTGCCCAGCGCTTCTACTTCGACAGCCAGGAGGTGACCATTCCCGGGCAGACCAGCCGCACCGACCGGCGCTCGGACGTGCTGCTCGCCGCCTCCAGCGAACTTGGCGGCGGCCACAGCTTCGACTCCGGCATCCAGTACGCGATCCGCGACGACCGAATCCCCCGTGTCAGCGCCAGCTGGCGCTACTGGCCCGGCGACCGCCGCCTGCTCAATGCCGGTGTGCGCTACCAGTCCAAGGAATACGCGCAATGGAGCACCTCCTGGCAGTGGCCGATGTCCGCCCGCTGGTCGTCGCTCGGCAAGATAAACTATTCGTTCCTGCAGGAGCGCAACGATCCTGCCACCGGCCAGCTGGTCGATGCCAAGCCGGGTCTGGTGGAGGGTCTGCTGGGCTTCGAGTACGCCGAAGACTGCTGGGCGACCCGCTTCGTCGTGCAGCGTTTCGTGACGGCGGAAGGTCAAGACACTACCGCCTTCTTCTTCCAGGTCGACCTGCGCGGGCTTGGAAGGCTCGGGGCGGACCCCTTTGGTATATTGGTCAGGAACATCCCGGGTTATCGCATACCGGATAACCGGCCGCCGCCTTCATCGCGCTTTTACGGTTACGAGTGATGCCCCAATTTGTCGACAGAGTCATGGCAGCCATGGCCGCCCTGCTTGCCGCCCCGGTTTGGCTTGCTACCCCGCTTCGGCTTGCTACCCCACTTCGGCTTGCCACCCGCCTGCCGCTTGCTGCTGCGCTCTTGCCTGCTGCCGCGCCTTTGCCTCTTGCAACGCTCTTGCTGGTTGCCACGCTTCTGTTTGCCACGGCGCCTGCCCAGGCGCAACGCACCTCGGGCCAGCCGATCGACCGTGTGATCGCGGTCGTCAACCAGGAGGCGATCACCGCCCGCGAACTCGACAGCCGGGTGGCCGTCGTGCAGAAGCAGTTGCGCGACCAGGGCCGCCCGCCGCCGTCACAGGACGTGCTGATGCGCCAGGTGCTCGAGCAGATGGTCGTTGCCCGGGCGCAGGCCCAATACGCCAAGGAAGTCGGCGTGCTGCCGTCGGCGGCGGAAATGGACCGTGCCGTGGCGGAAGTGGCGCAGCAGAACCGACTGTCGGTGCAGGAGTTGCGCGAGCAGCTGTCCGGCCAGGGCATCGCCTTCTCCACTTTCCGGGACCAGATCGCTTCCGAGATCACCACGCTGCGTCTGCGCGAGCGCGAGGCTGTGAGCAAGGTCAGCATCTCCGAGGCCGAGGTGGATGCCCAGGTCGCCAAGCGCGGCGGCGCGCCAAGCACCGAATACGAGATCGCGCAGATCCTGTTGCGCCTGCCTTCGGATCCGGATGCCAAGACACTGCAGGCCCGGACTGCGCTCGGTGAGGAACTGGTGAAGAAAGCATCCGAGGGCGCGGATTTCGCCGAGCTTGCCCGGCAACATTCGGAGGCGCCGGAGGCGCTCCAAGGCGGCAGCCTCGGATTTCGAGGCTCCGATCGCCTGCCGGAGCTCTTCGTAAGCGCAGTCGCCAAGCTCGAGCCCGGCCAGGTCGCGCCATTGGTGAAGAGTCCGGCGGGGTTGCACGTGCTCAAGCTGGTCGACAAGCGCAGCCAGGCGCCCAGGGGCGCTGCCACCGTTGAGCGAATCCGGGCCCGCCACATCCTGATGCCGGCGGCGACGCCGGCGGAGGAGCAGGAAGCGCGGCGGCGGCTCGACGAGTTCAAGCGCGCCATCCAGGCGGGCGGCGCGAGCTTCGAATCGCTGGCGCGGCAGTTCTCCACCGACGGCAGCGCCTCCAAGGGCGGAGACCTCGGCTGGGTCTATCCCGGCGAGACGGTGCCGGACTTCGAGCGGGCGATGCGCCAGCTGCCGGTAGGCGGCATCAGCGATCCTGTCAAGACGCAGTTCGGCATGCACCTGATCGAGGTGCAGGAACGGCAGGCGGCGGAGAATTCGCAGGAGCAGATGCGCGCCGCTGCCCGGCAGTCGCTGCGTGAGCAGAAGGCGGACGAGGCGTTCGAGCAATGGGTGCGGGAGCTTCGCGACCGTGCCTACGTCGAGTTCCGTTTGGAGCAATCCTGAGGGTGCACGCATGATCCCGGCGCACGGCCGCCCCGATACTGGGCGACCAGTTGCGCGCAAGCGGTTCGGCCAGCACTTCCTGGTCGATCGGGCCGCTGTCGAGGCAGTGGTTGCTGCGATTGATCCCCGCGAAGGCGATCACGTGGTGGAGATCGGCCCCGGCACCGCGGCGCTCACCGCACCGCTGCTGTCACGGCTCGGGTCGCTGGATGCCATCGAGATCGACCGCGACCTTGCGGCAGCCCTGCGCCGGCGCTGGGGCGAGCGGCTTCGCCTGCATCAGCAGGACGTGCTCGAGGTCGACTTCGGCGGCATCGCACAGACCTCAGGCAGCAGAATCCGCGTCGTCGGCAACCTGCCGTACAACATTTCCAGTCCCTTGCTGCTGCACCTCACCCGGTTCACCGGATCGATCGTCGACCAGCACTTCATGCTGCAGAAGGAGGTCGTCGACCGGATCGTTGCCGAGCCCGGCGGCGACATGGGCCGGCTGACGGTGATGCTGCAGGCCTTCTACCGCGTGCAGACCCTCTTCGACGTCCCGCCCGAAGCCTTCGATCCGCCGCCCAAGGTCGAGTCGAGCGTGATCCGGATGACCCCGCGCCCGGAGCCGCTGACCCGGGAGACGGCGCGCCTGCAATCGCTGCTCGCCGTCGCCTTTTCACAGCGCCGCAAGATGATCCGCAACACGCTCGGCAAATGGCTGCAGGAGCACCACCCCAGCCTCGACCTCGAGGCCGCCGCAGCAGCCAACCCTCTGCTGCGTCCGTTCACCGAGACAACACGGCGGGCCGAAGAGATCCCGGTGGCAACCTGGTGCGCCCTGGCAGACCGGTTGGGAACTCCGGGCAGCTAGCTGAGCAGCGGAACGGGCTTGTCCCGGCCGCTGCCGGCGCCCCCTTCGTCCCTGGCATCGGGTGCCGCACTTGCGACCCCAGCCTCAACCTCCGCAAGCTTGAACTGCCCCACACCCAGCAGCCGGCGCGGAACGGGCTTTGCCCGGCCGCTGCGCGGCGCCCCCCTTCTTGCAAGGGGGGTAGGCGCCGAAGGCGCCATCGGGGGGTTCCCCTACCTTTGTATCAATTCGATCTTGTAACCGTCCGGATCATCGACGAACGCGATCACCGTGCTGCCGCCCTTGACCGGGCCGGCGGGGCGGGTGATCTTGCCGCCGGCGGCCTCGATCTTCTTGCAGGCCTCGTAAGCATCATCCACCTCGATGGCGATGTGGCCGTAGGCGCTGCCGAGATCGTATTTCTCGACGCCGTAGTTGTAGGTCAGCTCCAGCACGGCGTTGCTGTCCTCCGGCCCGTAGCCGACGAAGGCCAGCGAGTACTTCTGGTCGGGACGGTCGGTGGTGCGCAACTGCTGCATGCCGAGCACCTTGGTATAGAAATCGACCGAGCGCTGCAGGTTGCCCACCCGCAGCATGGTGTGAAGGATCTTCATCTGGTTCCTGGTTCAGGTCGGCAGGAGCCCGTCAGGGTAACGGCGGAGCTCGTCCCGCGCCTGCTGGTGGCCGGGAAGCAGGCGCTCCACCGTCGCCCAGAAACGCGGGCCGTGGTTGAGTTCCTTGAGGTGCGCAATCTCGTGCGCGACCACGTAGTCGATGATGTGCAGCGGGAAGTGGATCAGCCGCCAGCTGAGCAGGATCTTGCCCTCCGGGCTGCAGCTGCCCCAGCGGGTGCGGGCCGAGCTGAGCGCCCAATTGCTGGGGCCGCGGCCGAGCTGGCGGGCGAATGGCAGCATCCGTTGCCCGAACAGGGTCCGCGCCTGCTGCTTCATCCACTCCGTCACCTTGCGCTCGACCCACTGCCCGTCCTCCACGCCGGGCCCGGCGATCCAGAGTTCGTCCTCGGCCAGCAGGAAGTGGGTGCGCCGGTAGCGGTCGGTATACGGGTTGGTGCGCAGTGTCAGACGCCGGCCGAGATAGCGGATGTGGCCGCCATCGCAGAAGCGCGGCGCGGCCTTGGCCCGAGCACGTTCGTAAGCGCGCCATTCCGCCTGCTTGGTGAAGATCCACTGGTGCTTCTCGACGATGGATGACTCGATCTCGCGCAGCGGCACCCAACCCGGCGCGGTGATGGTCAGTCCCTTGGCGTCGATCTGGAAGCCGATGGTGCGGCGGGACGAGCGCCTCAGCGTGTAGGACAGTTCGTGCGGCATGGAGCCGCGCTGGATGATCAGGACCCGGGGCCGGTCGGACCGGGGGCGGGTGCGAAGAAGTGGAATCCGTGCAGGTTTGCGCGTGTGTCGTTTCATGGGGTTCGTGCCGAAGTCCCCGTCAGCCCGAGACCTCATGTGCGTCCATCGAAGTGCTGAGATTACCGTAATCCGCCGGGCTGATCCTGCGCATTTCTGTTTCGATCCAGTTCTCGACTTCAGTCGTCAGCCGCTCCGGCGTCTTTCCGGCGCTTTCGATAGGTTTTCCAATGGAAACGGTTATCAATCCAGGTCGTTTGATTAATTTTGCCTTTGGCCATAACCGTCCCGCGTTGATCGCGATCGGCACCACGGGGCTGCCGGTGCGGATCGCCAGCCGCGCTCCGCCGGACTTGTACTTGCCCGGCATGCCCGCCGGAAACCGGGTCCCTTCCGGAAAGATGATTACCCAGCGCCCGCCGGCGAGCTGCTCGGCGCCCTGCCTGACGACGGAGTCGAATGCGTTCCTGCCCTGGGTGCGATCGATGTGGATCATCTTGAGCAGCGCCATGCCCCAGCCGAAAAATGGCACGTAGAGCAGCTCGCGCTTGAACACGAAGCACAGGTCCCGGGGCATGGCCCAGATCAGGAAGAAGGTCTCCCAGGTCGACTGGTGCTTCGGCAGCAGCACAGCCGGCCCGTCCGGCAGGTTCTCGGCGCCGATGACCTGCCAGCGCATGCCGCAGATCCAGCGTCCCGCCCAGGTCATCGCCCGCGGCCATTGCACGGTAATCCGGTAGCGCAGATGCAGCGGCAGTGGCGCGCAGGCGAGGCAGACGAACGCCCAGGGAATGACGGAGACGAGTTGCACCAGGAGGTAGATGATCGAGCGGATCGCGGCCATTTTCTTGTCGTTCGAGTCAAGGCACCGGTTGATCGGCGGTGGAGGCATCCAGCAGCAACTGCGCCACGGAGGCGAGGTCGTCGCAGACGTCGACATGCGGCGGCAGCTGCCCGCTGTCGATGGTCTCCTGGCCGTGGCCGGTGCGAACCAGCCAGGTGCGGCAGCCTGCCGCCGCGCCGGCGAGGACGTCGGCCGCGGTATCGCCGATCATCGTCGTGCGCGCAGGCACCATGCCGAAGCGATCGATCAGCTCGAGCAGCATGCCCGGCTTCGGCTTGCGGCAGCTGCAGTCCTGCTCGGGACTGTGCGGGCAGATGGCGATCGCGTCGATGCGGCCGCCGGCGGCCTCGACCAGGCGGCACATCCGCTGGTGGATCGCGTTGAGCATCGCCATGTCGAACAGACCTCGGGAAACGGCCGCCTGGTTGGTGGCGACTGCGACGAAGTAGCCGCCATGGTGCAGGCGGGCGATCGCTTCCAGGCTTCCCGGCAACGGCTCGAACTGCTCCGGCCGGAGGACGTAGCCTTCGCCGGCGCGGTTGATGACACCCTCGCGATCGAGAATGACCAGCTTCACCGAGGCGCCTGTCCGGCAGCCGGCACCGACACTCTCATAGTCTGGAGAGATCCGCCACGAGGTTCATCAGGTGGCGGAGATCGCGCAGCAGGGCAAGGCGGTTGGCGCGCAGTTGCGGCTCCGGGGCATTGACCATCACCGTGTCGAAGAAGCCGTCCACCGGATCGCGCAGGCCGGCAAGCGCTTTCAGCGCAGCGGCGAAGTCGAGCTTCTGCAGGCGGGCTTGCACCGCCGGGCTGGTATCGAGGAGCGCCCGGTGCAGGGCGGCTTCAGCCGGCTCCGCCAGCAATTCGGGTCGCACCGGCGCCGCCTGGCCGTCCGCGTCCGGCGCGTCCGACTTGCGCAGGATGTTGGCGATGCGCTTGTTGGCAGCGGCAAGTGCCTCGAACTCCGGAAGCTGCCGGAATTCGGCGAGCGCCTCAAGGCGCTGACCGGTGCGGTCGAGACGCTGCGCGTCCACCGCAAGCACCGCCTCGATGTCGGATGCGCCATGGCCGCGTTCGCGCAGGTAGCCGCGCAACCGCTCGCAGACGAAGCCGTGCAGGCCGCTTATGTCGCTCTCGAAACGTGCGACGGTGCCGAAAGTGTTGCAGGCCTCGCGGATCAGCCAGCCGAGTTCCAGCGGCAGCGACTGCTCGACCAGCATGCGGACGACGCCGAGCGCGTGGCGCCGCAGCGCGAATGGATCCTTCTCGCCGGTCGGACGCTGGCCGATCCCCCAGATGCCCGCAAGCGTCTCGAGCTTGTCTGCAAGGGCAAGCACGCTGCCGGTAGTGCTCGCCGGAAGATCGTCGCCTGCGAAGCGCGGCTGGTAGTGCTCGGCAATCGCCTGCGCCACCTCCGGCGGCTCGCCGTCGTGCCGCGCATAGTAGCGGCCCATGATGCCCTGCAGTTCCGGGAACTCGCCGACCATTCCGGTCAGCAGGTCGGCCTTGGCGAGCAGGGCGGCGCGCCTGACCGGCGCCGGATCGTGGCCGAGTGCGGTTGCGATCGTGCCGCCGAGCGACTCGACCCGCCCCGCGCGTGCGGCCTGGCTGCCGAGGCGGGCGTGGTAGACCACCTCCGCCAGCCGCGGCACCCGGTCCGCCAGGCGCATCTTGCGGTCCTGGTCGAAGAAGAATCGCGCATCCGCCAGGCGCGGCCTGACGACGCGCTCGTTGCCGTCGACGATGGCCGAAGGGTCCTGCACGTCCAGGTTCGACACGATCAGGAAGCGCGGCAGCAGCCTGCCCTGGGCGTCGAAGAGCGGGAAGTACTTCTGGTTGGTCCGCATCGTCAGGATCAGGCATTCCTGGGGCACCTCCAGGAAATGCTCCTCGAACCGGCCGACGTAGACGGCGGGCCATTCCACCAGCGCCGTGACCACGTCGAGCAGCGTCGCGACCGCCGATTCGTCGGCGGAGGTGAAGGCGAGCGCCGCGCCCAGTTCGCTGCTGCGGGCGCGCAGCGCGGTGTCGATCCGCTCGCGCCGCGCCTCGAAGGCGCTGACCACCCGGCCGCGCCTGAGCAGCTGCTCGGCATAGCTGTCCGCGGACGCGATCTCGATGACTCCTTCGCCCTGGAAGCGGTGGCCTTCGGTGAGTCGGTCGGCGGCCAGCCCCAGCACCCGGCAGGGCAGGATCCGCTCGCCGTGGAGCACCGCCAGGCGGTGGGCGGGCCGCACGAAGCTGACGGTGGTGACGCCATCCGCCAGCTGGTAGCTCATTACCTTCGGTATCGGCAACGCGTCGAGTGCCTGCACGATCACCGGCTGGATCGCTTCGCCCAGGTCGGCGCCGGCGGCAGTGGATTCGTGGAAGAAGCATTCCTGCTTGCCGTCGGAGGCACGGGTCAGCGACGCGACGGGCACGCCCTGCTTCTGCGCCCATTTCTCCAGCGCCATCGTCGGGCGCCCGTCGGCATCGAGGCCCACCGCCACCGACGGCCCCTTCAGCCGCAACTGGCGGGCCGGCGCCGTCTGCAGCACCTCGGGCAGCACCAGCGCCAGCCGGCGCGGCGTGCAATGTACCTGCGGCGCAGGACCGTCCTGTGCCGCGAGGCCCTGCGCGCGCAACTGCCCGACGATCGAGGCGGCGAAGGCTTCGCCCAGCTTCTGCAGGGCGCGCGGCGGGAGCTCCTCGGTAATCAGTTCGACCAGCAGGGAGGCCTTCATCGCACTCCACCCAGGGCTGCGCGCGCTGCTGCCGGCAGCATCGGAAAGCCCAGCCGCTCGCGCGAGTCGTGGTAGGCCTGCGCGACTGCCCGCGCGAGCGCCCGCACCCGGCCGATGTAGGCGCACGTTCGGTGACCGAAATGGCCCCGCGCGCATCGAGCAGGTTGAAGCAGTGCGAGCACTTCATGACCATCTCGTAGGCGGGCAGGGCAAGCTGTGCCTCGATCAGGCGCTGTGCCTCGCGCTCGTAGTCGTTGAAGTGCGCGAACAGCATCGCCGCATCCGACTGCTCGAAGTTGTAGGTGGACTGCTCCACCTCGTTCTGGTGGAACACGTCGCGATAGCTGATGCCCGGCGCCCATTGCAGGTCGAAGATGCTCTCGACCTTCTGCAGGTACATCGCCAGACGCTCGAGCCCGTAGGTGATCTCGCCGGTGGTCGGCAGGCACTTCAGCGACCCGACTTCCTGGAAGTAGGTGAACTGGGTGACCTCCATGCCGTTGAGCCAGACTTCCCAGCCCAGGCCCCAGGCGCCCAGGGTCGGCGACTCCCAGTCGTCCTCGACGAAGCGGATGTCGTTGTGCTGCGGGTCGATGCCGAGAATGCGCAGCGACTCGAGATAGAGGTCGAGGATGTTCGGCGGCGCGGGCTTCAGCACCACCTGGTACTGGTAGTAGTGCTGCAGGCGGTTCGGGTTCTCGCCGTAGCGGCCGTCCTTCGGGCGCCGCGACGGCTGCACGTAGGCTGCCCGCCAGGGCTCCGGTCCGATCGACCGCAGGAAGGTCGCGGTATGGAAGGTGCCGGCGCCGACCTCCATGTCATAGGGCTGCAGCAGGGCGCAGCCCTGCTGGTCCCAGTAGTCCTGCAGTCGCAGGATGATCTGTTGGAAAGTCAGCATCGGGGCAATGGGCTGTTTCGGGGCATTGGCGCGGCAGGCGGATGAAGGGTCGCGCGGGCGCGGAGCCGGAAGCGGCGGCCGACGAACGAACGCGGTGTCGGAGATCGGGAAACGATCGCGAACTGGGTCAACGCGGGATTTTAGCGGGTTTGCCGCCGCCGGCCAGAAGCGCGGGCGAGCGCAGCGCCGCCGCAAGCAGGATCAGCGCCGCCAGGGCGAGCACGGTCCAGTTGCCGGTGCGCGCGTAGGGCGTGAGGCCGCTGCGTCCCTGGACCGTCACCGCGAGCGCGCCGAGCTGATAGGTGGGCAGGGCAGCCAGCAGGGTGCCATCGTGGTCGATGGCGGCAGTAACGCCGGTGTTGGTGGCCCGGATCATCGGCCGGCCGGTCTCGAGCGTGCGCATCCGCGCAATCTGCAGGTGCTGCGGCAGGCGCATGCGAATCGCCGAACCAGGCGATATTGCTGACGTTGGCGAGGATGGTGGCGCCGGCGTCGCCCTGGAGCGCGGGCAGCAGCTCCTCGCCGAACACATCCTCGTAGCAGATGTTGAACGAGATGCGCTGGTCCTTCACCGCGAATGGCGGCTGGTCCTGCGACCCGCGGCCGAAGTCGCCGAGCGGGATCGTCATCAGGTCGACGAACCAGCGGAAGCCCCAGGGCACGAACTCGCCGAAGGGCACCAGGTGGCGCTTGTCGTAACGCGCCGGACGGCGCGCCATCGACGACGACCGCCCGGTCGAAGAGCATGACGCTGTTGGTAAGCGCGATATCTGTCGCGGGAGCGCGGCGCTGCCGGAACCACCCGCGCCCGGCACCGGTGTCGTGAGCGGCAGGCCGATCGCCACCGCGGAGCCCGACGTCCGCACGAATTGCTCGAGCCGCTGCGCAAGCTCAGGAGGCGTCGACTGCCAGGGCACCGTCCACGCCGTCTCGGGCAGCACGATCAGGTCGGCCGGCTCGGCCTCCATCAGCTCCAGGTAGCGCTGCATCGTCTGCCGCGCAACCGCCGGCTCGAACTTCATCTGCTGCGGCACATTGCCCTGGAGCAGGCGGACCTCGAGCGGCGCACCGGCCGGGGTGGTCCAGGCCACTTCACGCCCCGCAATGCCGCCCAGCAGGACCGCCGCCAGCGCAACGAAATGGCCGGCCAGCAGCGCCTTCGGGCGGGTACCGTCGCGCAATCGGCGCGGGCGGCACGGCCAGCAGGCCTGCCAGGAGGGCTGCCACCAGGCAGGTGGCGAAGCCGACACCGTAGCTGCCGATCAGGGCCGCATAGCCCGCCAAGCGGGCCGTCGACCTGGGCGTAGCCGATCGCGAGCCACGGAAAGCCGGTGAAGAAATGCCCCGCGCCAGTTCGGCCAGGGTGAAAGCCGCTGCGAAGAGAAAGGCGAACGCGGGCAAGGCTGACGCGGAGAAGGCGGCCGCAGGGAGCGGCGAACGCAGGCAAGTACCGAGGCCCGCGCGACGACAGCCACGTCGTGGCTGCCGCGGCCGCCGCAGGAAACAGACCAAGGTAGACCGCAAATAGCAGCAACGCGAGCAGCGCCAGCGGCGCCGGCATCATGCCGTAGGTATGCATGCTCACGTAGAGCCAGCCGACGCCGGCCGTGAACCAGCCGAAGCCGAACACCAGGCCAGTCAGCGCGACGACCAGCGGCTTGCGCCGGTCGCGGATCATGCGCCAGAACGAGCGCAGCGAAGGCGGTCAGCACGACCAGCTGCGCCCACCAGTACCCCCAGGGTGCGAAGGTGGCCGCATGCAGCAGGCCGAGGCTGCCCGCCAGCACCAGCGGCTGCCAACCGGCGGTGAGGCCGCGTGGCTCGGCGGCACCGCCACGGGCTTCAGGCATAGGGGTCGCCGATGCCGAAGCGCTCGAGGATAGCCGCCTCGCATCGACTCCATTCGCTGCGCTTCGTCGATCGTCCTCATGGTCGTGGCCCTGGGCGTGCAGGACGCCGTGCACCACCAGGTGCGCCAGGTGGTCGCGTTCCGGCCTGGCCTGGGCGGCCGCCTCCTCGCGCAGGACCGGCAGGCAGATCACGATGTCGGCGCGCACCAGCGGGTCGTGCTCGTAGTCGAAGGTCAGGACGTTGGTCGGCCGGTCGCGGCCGCGAAACTGCCGGTTGAGCGCGCGACCTTCCTCGCTGCCGACGAAGCGCAGCACCAGTTCCGCATCAGCCGACAGCGCCGCCGTGACCCAGCGCCGGATCTGCGACGGTCCGCCGGCAGTGCCCCCGGCGTCGGGGTCGACCTGGATCTGCAGCGACAGGCGGGGCATCGGCGTGGCGTCGACCGGCAGCAGCGGCAGGACGCCCCTAGTGCTTGTCGGCCGCAGCCTTGTGGTTGCGTTCGTAGGCGTCCACGATGCGCGCGACCAGGGGATGTCGGACCACGTCGCCGCTGTTGAAGCGGGTGAAGGCGATGCCGCGGACCTTCTTCAGGATGCGCTCGGCCTGCACCAGGCCGCTCGGCTGGCCCTTGGGAAGGTCGATCTGGGTGATGTCACCGGTGATCACCGCCTTGGAGCCGAAGCCGATCCGGGTAAGGAACATCTTCATCTGCTCGGGCGTCGTGTTCTGCGCCTCGTCCAGGATGATGAAGGAGTTGCTCAGGGTACGGCCGCGCATGTAGGCGAGCGGCGCGATCTCGATCGACTGGCGCTCGAAGAGCTTGGTCACTCGCTCGTAGCCGATCAGGTCGTTGAGCGCGTCGTAGAGCGGTCGCAGGTAGGGGTCGACCTTCTGACTGAGGTCGCCGGGCAGGAAGCCGAGCCGCTCGCCGGCCTCGACCGCCGGCCGGGTCAGGACGATCCGCTGCACCGCATCGCGCTCGAGGGCGTCGGCGGCGCACGCCACCGCCAGGAAGGTCTTGCCGGTGCCAGCCGGCCCGATGCCGAAGGTGATGTCGTGCGCGAGGATGTGCCGCAGGTACTCGTGCTGGTTGGGCGAGCGCCCCTGCAGGTCTGCCTTGCGGGTGCGCAGCGTGGGCACGTCGGGCAGGGCGATGCCGTTGCCGCCGTCCAGGCCGTTGCCCGGCAAGATCAGGGCCGCCAGCGGCCGTGGCCCGGGCAGAGTTCTTCATTTCGAGCGCTGTCAATTGGATGTCTTCCCGCGATAGCGGCACCGAGGCCGCCTGGTAGAAGCGCTTAAGCAGGGCTGCCGCCTGCCTGGGCGCGGTGCCCTCACCCTCGATGGTGAAGCTCTCGCCGCGGCGGGAGATCCGGACCTCGAAGTTGGTTTCGATCAGGCGCAGGTTTTGGTCGACTGCTCCGCAAAGGTTGGCGAGTCGGTTGTTGTCGAGCTCAGGCGGAGCGAAATGTGCGGTAGTGGAACGTGCCAACGCAATCCATTCAACGTAGTTCAGGGGTGTGTGGCAGGTGGGCACGATCTGCCCGATTGCAACCACAAGGGCCGCCGGGTGCGGCTACTGGCGGTTCAGGACTGCAACGCCGTTGATTGTATCGCCGCCGCCGTTGGCGCGCTCGACCGTGTAGCCGACGCCCATGCGGGCGGCCTGGGCGCCGAAGAAGCCGCCTTCGACGTTGGCGCGGCAGTTGCTGGCGCCGCAGCCCAGGCGGTCGGCGCTGCCCTGGGAAACGACGCCGATACTGCCGCTGAAAGTGTTGCGGCCGGTCATCCGGATCTGGGTGTTGCCGATTTCGACCAGCCTGCCGGCGGCGTCGGTCCGGGCGCCGTTGCTGAACAGGTGGTAGCGCTCGCCGGCGCCGAACACCATGTCGCCCTTGAAGCCGACACGGGTTTCGAGCCCCGAGGCGAACTGCACCAGCCCCTGGCCGGTGAAGGTGCCCGGCGCGACTGCCCCGCTGGCGAAAGTCGGCGAGGTGGCGCCGGCCATGGAATAGTAGGCCGAGCCGCTGGTGGGCATCGAGGCGGTCGGCACGCCCACAAGGTAGTGGACGCCGTTGTTGCTGCCCAGGACCTGGTTGCCGATCGCGCCCCCCAGCACCGTAAGTCGCGCCGTGCCGTTGACCCAGCGCCCCCAGCTGACGTCGCTGTTGTAGCCGGCGTCGACCACCTGCGCGTTGCCGCGGGATACGCACAGCAGCACCGGGCACAATCCTACCGAGTCGAGCCGGTAGTCGTCGTCGAGCTTGACGTTCGAATTGGCGGCGGTCAGGTTCAGCCCGAACCACGAGGACTGCAGCGTCCGTACCGCGATCCGGGCGGCGGTATTGAGCCCAGGCGTGAGGATCGGGCCATTGCCTGGATCGCCCGGGTTGCCCGGATCGCCCGGGTTGCCGCTGCCCGGGTTGCCGCTCCCTGGGTTGCCGCTGCCTGGGTCGCCATTGCCTGGGTCGCCATTGCCTGGGTCGCCGTTGCCGGGGTTGCCGTTGCCGGGGTTGCCGTTGCCGGGGTTGCCGTCCGGTCCGCCGGGGTCGCCGCCTGTGCCTCCGGGCCCACCGGTTCCGCCGCTGCCACCGGTGCTGCCGTTCCCCTCCGTACCGGTTCCGCTACCTTTCCCGGGCCGCTGTCCACGCCGTCGATCCGGATGGCGCCTCCGTTGTCCGGCTGGCCAACGAGGCCGCCGACAGCGATTGGCAGGCCATTCGGGCCGCGCTGGTTGTTGGTGCCGGTGGCGTCGCCGACCGGTATTGTCGAGCCGTTCACGGGGGCGAGGGCGGCCACGACCACCGGATCATGGCCGCTTCCATAACCGCCCGTTTCGGAGTCCGCGCCGCCGAAACCGCTGCCGGCCTGCTGACTTGCGCCGGGCGCGCCCGGCCGGTTCAAGTCGATCGTCCCCGGCGATGCGGGAGCGGTTTCGAGCGATGATGAGTTGCCGCCTGCCGACGGCACGGCGCCGCCATCTCGCGCGGCCGCCAGGCCATTGCCGGTCGTCGCCTCGCCGGAGTTCGCCCGCGCGATCATCGCTGCAGCCTCCGGCTTGCCGGCCTTGAAGGTTCCAGCGCCCGAAAGCGGCGCCGCAGCGGCATTGGAGGACGCCGTCGGGACCTGTGCCAGCGGCCGGGTGCTCCATTGGTCGAGCAGGGCCGGCGGAACGCCGTCGGCGATCCCGAGCATCTGCCGCTGTGCGGCGGTGAGGGCCCGGGACGGGCCGCTGCCGCCGGTCGCCACGAGCCTGCCTGCGGCTGCAGCGCTTGCCGCCGCTTCGTTGACGGCGTCGACGGCGACGACGGTGTCGACGGCGCTGGCGCGGGCGGGGTTGGGGTTCCCGGATACGGCAGCCCTGCGCTGCGCACCCGAGCGCTCCGGCCCGACCGGAGTGGCGGTCACGCCCGCCGTGGTGTCGATGCCAGGGGTGAGTCCGGCGAGCCGGGTTCCCGCGCCAGGAATACCGAAGTCGATCGACGACGGCGCAGTGCTCATGGTGGGTTTTTCGCCGGTGGGCACCGGCGCTCGTGCCGCATCGGCCACGTAGGTGGCGCCGCCCGCGGGTACTTCGATCGAGCCAGCCGCGTTGTAGACGACGACACGCCCCGCGCTGACCGCAACGCGCAGGCCGGCGGTGCGGCCGGGATGGCAGGCCGGCATGCAGACTGTTTCCTCGACCAGGAACTCGGTCCCGCGGATGCCGATGGTGGCGGTCGGAGTCGTCATGCGGTAGTCGGCGGGATCGCGCTTGCCGACGGCGCCGGAGATGGTCCGCAGCGCGCCCCGGACAAGAGAGAAGAAGCCGCGTTGCTGCGCCATGTTGAACTGGTAATCGTCGATGCGGAACTCGCTTCGAGGCTGCAGCGACACCAGCGAGCCGTCACTGAAGCGGATCTGCGCGCGTCCGCCGGCGCCGGTGACGATGGTGTCGCCGGCTGTCACCAGCGCGCCGTTGGCCGGCATGATCGACGCGGCGGACTGGCCGGCCAGCGCCCGGTCGATGCGAACCTCGCCGGAGACCAGGATCAGGCGCCCCTCGTTGCCGAAGGCGTTGCCGCAGAAGAGCAGGAGGGCCAGCAGGACCGGAAGCAGCATGGTGGCCATGCGCAGCATGCCTGCAATGCCCGGGGCACCGTTTGACCCCCTGCAATCGGCCGCCGGTTCCGCAATCGCACCGGGTGCGGCGAAGCGCGCCGTCGCCACTGGCCGGGCGAAGGCATCTGCGCAAGGCGCGTTCATCGTCAGAACCTGTAGCGGGCGGCGACCAGCACCTGCGTCCGGCGGAAATCGCTCGGCGCCAGGGTGGATGAATTGCGCGTGTAGACGATCTGCGGCGTGACCGAGAGCCTTGGGCCGATGGTCCGCTCCGCGCCAAGGCGGAGCTCGACCTGGTTGTCGCTGCGGGTGATACCAAAGAAACTGTCCGGCCCGTCGTAGCCGCGATGCTCGTAGGAGAGGCCGATCGAGCCGCGCCAGTTGCCGGTGAGGTTGCGGCTCAGCGCCGCCCTCAGCCCGTATAGGTCGAAGGCGAGCTCGTCGATATCGTGACGCGAGGACTCCTTGCCGGCGTAGGCGTTGCCCACGACTACCGACTTCGCGTTGTCGCCGAGGCCGTGCACGACGGTGGCGCCGATGAGCGTGCGGCGCGCATCGCGCACCGGCTGGTCGGGGAAGTCGAGCTCGAAGAACTGTCCGTACAGGCCGACCTGCGTGCGACTGTCGACATCACGCTGCCACTGGCCCAGCAGGCCCTTGGCTTGGCGAAATGAATCGTCGTCGAGGTATAGCTGCTGCAACTGGATGCTCATCGAGTAGCGGTTCGATCCCTGCGTGCGAGCGAGACCGCTCGACACATCCACGGACCCCAGGTCGCTATTGTGCTGGCTCGGGTTGTTGCGTTGGTTGAGTTGCGAGCCGATCGTCCAGTCGGTATTGCCGTTGATCGGAGCCGTGTACTGGAACTGGGCGCCGAGTTCGTAGAAGGCGCTTTCCTGCGGACGGCTGGAGGGCAGCGGCGTGAGCGTCAGGCCGTCGTCCAGCACCCAGCGATCGAGGCTGCTGCCGAAATTCACGTTGCTGTCGTAGCCGACCTGGCTTTCGAGGAGCACGCTCCACCGCCTCGCCGGCGCGCGATCGAGATCCGCGATGATCGCGAGATAGCGGCTCACGGTGTCCTGCACTTCCGGTGCGAGCTCGGTTCGCGCCACCGTCTGGAATTCGCGCTTCGCCGCCGCCGTCTCGCGCAGCGCGAGAAATGCGCGGCCGATCTCCGCGCGTGCCAGCGTGTGTTCCGGGTTGAGCGCCAGCACTCGCTCGAGCGCCACCACCGCCTGCGATGGCCGGCCGCTGTCGAGCGCGGCGATGCCTAGCAGGTAGTTGAAGTCCTCGGCGCTCGAATAGGTGGCGGTGTGCGGCTCGAGCAGGTCGTACGCAGCCTGCGGATCCTGCTGCTGAAGCAGTTGCCGCGCCTGTTGCAGCAGCGCGCGCAGCGACAGCAGCGACGGCGGCACGGCATTGTCGCCGCCGGGCGACTGCGCGGCGTTCGTGCCGGCGGGCGGACCGAAGGGTCTGCCGGGTTGGGCCGAAGCGGCGCCGGCTGCCGCGAGCGAAACCGCCAGCGATACCGCCAGCCGTACGATCGGCGCGGGCGTCAACTCGCGATACCGCGCAGGGTATGCGCCAGGGCCTCGACGATCTCGATCTCCACCATCTGCCCGATCGAATCCGGCGGTCCGGCGAAATTCACCACCCGATTGTTAGCCGTGCGGCCCGTCAGTTCCGCCGCGTTGCGGCGCGATGCGCCTTCGACCAGCACGCGCTGCCGGGTGCCGACCATCCGTTCGCTGATCACTTTTGCCTGCGACTGGATCAGCGCCTGCAGCCGCCGCAACCGCTCGAGCTTGAGCGACTCCGGCGTCTCGTCCGGAAGGGCGGCCGCGGGCGTGCCTGGCCGAGCGCTGTAGACAAAGGAATACGAGTCGTCGAAGCCGACCTCCTGCACCAGCCGCACTGTTCGCTCGAAGTCCTCCGCGGTCTCGCCGGGAAAGCCGACGATGAAATCGGACGACACCGTGATCGATGGATCGGCCTGGCGCAGGCGCCGGATGATCGAGCGGTATTCCATGGCGGTATAGCCGCGCTTCATCGCCATCAGGATCCGGTCCGAGCCCGCCTGCACCGGCAGGTGCACGTGCGATGCCAGCTTCGGCAGCCGTGCGTGGGCATCGATCAGCCGCTCCGAAAACTCGCGCGGATGCGAGGTGGTGTAGCGGATGCGCTCAATGCCGGGGATCTCGTGCACGTACTCGAGCAGCAGCGCGAAGTCGGCAGGCGCGTCGAACCCGTCGACCTTGCCCAGATAGGCGTTGACGTTCTGGCCGAGCAGCGTCACCTCGCGAACGCCCTGGTGGGCGAGTTGCGCGACCTCGGTGAGCACGTCGTCGAACGGACGCGAAACCTCCTCCCCGCGCGTATACGGCACGACACAGAAGCTGCAGTACTTGCTGCAGCCTTCCATGATCGAGACGAAGGCGCCGACGCCTTCGCGTCGAGGCGGCGGCAACGCATCGAACTTCTCGATCTCCGGAAACGAGATGTCGACCTGGGGCCGACCGGACTCGCGCCGCTTGCTGATCAGCGCCGGCAGCCGGTGCAGCGTCTGCGGTCCGAACACCACGTCGACATAGGGCGCCCGCGACACGATCGCTGCGCCTTCCTGGCTCGCGACGCAGCCGCCGACGCCGATGATCAGGTCCGGCCGCTCGTGCTTGAGCGCCTTGAAGCGGCCGAGGTCTGAGAAGACCTTTTCCTGCGCCTTCTCGCGCACCGAGCAGGTGTTGAACAAGACGATGTCCGCTTCGGCCGGATCGTCGGTGAGGACGGTGTCTTCGGCGTCGGCGAGCAGATCCCTCATGCGGCTGCTGTCGTATTCGTTCATCTGGCAGCCGAAAGTGCGCAGGTACAGCTTGCGGGTCATCGTGGCTATCGCAGGTTCAGCCGGACTTCCTGGCGCGAGCGCGGATCTGCTTCACTTCCGCATCGTTCAGGATCCAGACGGTGACGATCTCTCCGAGGCTGCCGGTCACGTAGGCGACAACCGAGGTGACGTCGATCAGGGAGGCGGGCACGACCAGCATGTTGTCGCGATTGAAGATCCGCGCGCCGGGGCCGAGCGTGATCTTCCTGTCGTCGAGTTCCGCCTCCGGAAAGACGCCAAGCTTGAGCTTGGCAAGTTTCGCCGTCTCCGGTATCGGCCGGGTCTGGGCCTGGGCCGGCGCAGTGGCCAAGGCAACCACCAGGGTCAGCATCAGCGCACCCAGTGCCTGGAGGCCAAGGCGTAGCGCCCGTCGGGCGCCGTCGTGGAACTTCGGTTGTCGGGTCATCGTTGCCATGGCGAACCTGAAGATCGGGACGGAAGGATCGGAACCGGAGGTCGGGAACGAAAACGTCTCCGCAGCGGTTTCCGGCAATGGGATGTCGTGCACCTTCAATTATCTTCCCCCGCCCGACGCACGCGCAGCCCGGGTGACGGCTGGTCGACCAGGCGGCAGGGAAGGGCGGGATTGTATCGCCTGGGCGACGCCCGCCGGCTGTGGTCGACCGGCTGCGGGGCGGGGCGGCAAAGCTTCGGCAGCGGTGGGGAACTGCGGATCGCTTCCATGGAAAGCCGTTACGATACGGCCAGTCGAGCGTCCGGGCACATGGTGCTCGGGCGCCGGGAACATAGACGGGTGGCGGTTCTCCAATGCTTGCTCGAGATTCAATGTCTGCGCAGAACGACCGGCGTCGCGGGCTGCTGTTCGTACTCGTCGTCCTCGTCGCGGGTGTCGCGAACGTGGTCTGGCGTTTGGGAACGCCCGGCGACTGGTGGTTCGAGGACGATCCCGTCCTCTACGCCGCGATCGGGAAGACCGCATCACCGTGGCTCTTCTTCTACGACATGGCGGCGAACCGGCTGGCGACGACCGGCCCCAACGAGCTCGCGCCTGTGCTGTTGAGTTCGATGTGGCTCGACCTGTGGCTTGCGCCGCGTTCGACCGCATGGGCCTACGCGCACAGCGGGCTCGTCTACCTGGCGACCGCAGTCGCCTTCTTCTTCGCGATGCTGCGATTGCTGCGCGGGAACTGGCTGGCGCTCGCGACGACCATCGCCTGGATGCTGCTGCCGTCGACGAGCGTCCTGGTGGAGTTCCTGTCGACGCGACATTACATGATCGGGATGTTCTGGGCCCTGCTGGCCGCGATGTCCGTCGACGACGCGTTGCAGGCCCGGCCAGGACCGAGAGGTCTTCTCCTGCTGAGGGTGGCGGCGTTCATCTGGCTGTCGATCATCTCGAAGGAGTTCTTCCCGCCGGCCGTCCTGACCTTGACGTTCCTGTGGTTCGCCTGGCAGCGGGACTGGCGCGGCGCCGCCATTCCGGTGGCCCTGGGCGCCCTGTACGCGATCTATCGCTTCTCGATGACGGAGCCGTCGCTCGTCTACTACGGCAATTCCCTGATGTCGGTGAGCCAGGTCGCGAAGCTGCTCTTGCGCCTGCCCTACATGACCTACGGGGGATGGGCCGGATACGCGGCCCTGGCGTTGACCGTGGTCCTGCTGCGGCGTCAGGTACGGGCGGACCGCTCCATCCTGCCCGTCGTCGCGATCGGCGCCGCGACCTTGTTCGTGTCGCTGCTCGTCATCTACCCGGTCGGCAATCCGGTGGCCAATTCCTGGGACTCGTTCGGAACCTGGTACCGCACGCCGTGCGTCATCAATACGCTGCTGCTCGTGGCTTTTGCCTACGCTGTCGCGAACCTTCGGCAAGCGCCTGCGAAGATCTCGCTCATGACGGTTCTGTTGATCGCGATCCTGCACGGATCGCACCGTACGGCCGAGCAATGGGACCGCATGAAGGCCGAACAGGTGGCCGAAGCGGAGTTCATCCTCGAGAATCCGGACAAGACGCTCGTCTCCCAGGTCCGTGCCGTCTGGTTCCTGCGGGGAGTGGCAGCGCTCTTTCCGGAGCGCAAAGTCGGTGCGTTCGTTTGCCGGTGGGATCGGCCGCGAAGCGAAGCCTACGCGGAAGTCCTGCGCTCCTCCCGTCCGTTCTGGATCTACGAGAACGGCAAGATCCGCCAGAGCACCGATGCGCTGGCCCAGCGGCTGCTGGCGGATAAGCCTTGAGCGCCTGGCCGGCGCCGCCTAGTTGCCGCTGCCTGCCTTGGCAACCCCCGGCAGGCGCGCAATGTAGTACGCGAGCGTGTCCACGTCATCTTCCGTCAGCCCGCTGACCGGCTCGATCATCGCCTGCGTGTAGCCGGCGCGTGTGCGGGTGCGATAGCCGTTCAGGCTCTCCCGCAGGTACTCCTCGCGCTGGCCGCCTATGCGCGGCACCTGCTGGCCGCCGCTCAAGTCAGCACCATGGCAGAACAGGCATTTCTGCTGCTGCGCCAGCGCCTGGCCCCTGCTCATCCGCGCCGCGTCCACCGGCTCGGCAGGTGCGGTTGGCTGCACGGGCGGCAGGGTGCCGATGAAGTCGGAGAAGCCGCGCAGGTCATCGTCCTTCATCGTCTTGGCGATCGCGGTCATCGCTTCGTTGCTGCGCCGCCCCTCGCGGAACAGGAACAGCTGCGTGATCGCGTAGTACGAATGCTGCCCGGCGAGGATCGGCGTGCCCGGGATATCGCTCTTGCCGTCAGCCCCGTGGCAGGCGGCGCATTCGGACGCGAAACGCTGGGCGTAGCCGCCGCCGGCGCCGTTCTTGCCTTGCGCCATCCCGCCGGACGGGGTGAGCAGCAAGGCCAGCGTCGTCAGCGAAGCGGCGAAGCCGGCCAACCTGCTTGTGCTCATTTACCGCTGTAGCTGATCCGGTAGATGGCGCCAGCATGGTCGTCGCTGACCAGCAGCGAGCCGTCCTTCAGCACCAGGAAGTCCACCGGCCGCCCGAGGTAATTGTTGTTCTCGACGAATCCGGTCATGAACGGCTCGACCCTGGCGCCGCCCTTGCCGTCGGGGAACGCCACCGAGACATCGGCGTACTTGACCGTCCGGTTCCAGGGCCCGTGGCGGGCGAGGAAGATCGCGCCCTGGTACTTGGCGGGAAACATCTTGCCCTGGTAGAAGGTCATGCCCAGCGAGCCTGCATGCGGCCCCAGCAGTGCCGCCGGCTTGCGGTAGTCGCTGCAGGACTTGCCCCAGCCGAATTCGGGATCCGGGATGTTGCCCTGGTGGCAATACGGATAGCCGAAATGCTGGTTCGGGCCCGACACGAAGTTGAGTTCGTCGTTCGGGATCTCCTCGCTCATCCAGTCGCGGCCGTTGTCCGTGAACCAGAGGTCGCCGGTCTTCGGATTGAAATCGAATCCGACCGTGTTACGAACGCCGGAGGCGACGGTTTCGATGCCGGTTCCGTCCAGGTTCATCCGGTAGATCTTCGCGTATTCGCCCGGGTCGCAGATGTTGCACGGCGCCCCGATCGGGAAGTACAACTTGTCGTTGCGGATGCGCAGGTACTTCCAACTGTGGTCTTCGCCGCCCGGCAGCTTGTCATAGATGACCTTCGGTTCGCCGGGCTTGTCGAGCTTGTCCTCGATGCCGTCGAAACGCATGATCTTCTCGTGCGTGGCGACGAAGAGCGTGCCCTTGTGGAAGGCGATGCCGGCAGCCATCGGCATCTTGTCGATGATGACCTTGGCCTCGCGCTTGCCTTTCTCGGGAATCGCGTAGATCTTGTTGCCGACGAACAGCGTGCTGACGAAGATGTTGCCCTTGTCGCCCTGACGCAGTTCCCGCGCATCCAGCACGCCGGAGGCCCAGGTCTCGACCTTGAAGCCGGGCGGCAGCTTGAACTTCGACGTCGGCAGCTTGTCGGGTGCGGTCGGAATGGGGAAGGCCGGCACCGGGGCCATGCGCATGGCCGACTCGTTCTTGGCCGGGCGACCCTTTGCCCAACCTGGCTCTTCCTTGGCTTGTTGCGAGGACGCAGTCGTGGCGAAGCACGCAAGTGCCGCCGCGATCGCAAATTGCCTGCGGATCTTTAGCATTTTCCTTGTCTCCTGGGCTGGTTCTGTGATTCGTGTCTGCCGCGCAGAGTTTGAATCATCGATAACCCTAAATCAAGCAATCTCGAGCCAGGGCGCGAGCGGCGGCTTGTTGCAGCCTGTCGAGCGCGCAGCCGACTCGACACCGCGGGAGGCAGCGGCGGAGGGAGGGCGCAGGAAGGAGAGCCCGAAAAAACTGGCGCCGAGGGCCAATTTGGAAAACTGGCGGACGGTACTGGATGGTGGTAGAGAAGGGTGGACTTGAACCACCGACCTCACGATTATGAGTCGTGCGCTCTAACCAGCTGAGCTACATCTCCACGCGGGACTTGCAATCGATACCGCCCTTGGACAGCGCAGGCGCGGCATCGCGAATAGTGGATTTTAGCCGCTAGGATGCGTCCGGGTCAAAAAGCTCGCTGAGGAAGGACGAATAGGAGTGGCGCCCGACGGTGCCGTCACGCGGACCGGTCCCCGGGCGCTTCCTGGAAAGACACCTCGAACCGGGTGCCGCCGTTGACGCCCGGCTGCGCTTGGCCCACCACCGGGCTCACCACCGACACCCGCGCCTGGTGCTGGTTGGCAATCTCCAGCACGATCGCGAGCCCAAGGCCGCTGCCTTCGCTGCGACCACCCAGCACCTGGAAGAAGCGGTCGAAGATGCGCGCCTGGTCGGCCGCGGCGATGCCGACGCCGGTGTCCTCCACCTCGAGCAGGATACCGGTTCGCGAGCCGGCGACGTCCTGCCGCAGGGCCTCGCGGTCGCCGACGGTCTCGGCGCGGGTGACCCGCACGGTGACCGCTCCCCCGCGCGCGGTGTGCTGCAGGGCGTTGTCGATGAGGTTGTTGAGCAACTCGCGAAGCAACAGCGGCAGGCCCTCGACCGGCGCCTTTTCGACCGTGCATTCGAAGCCGAGGTCGATCTGCCTGGCAAGCGCCTGCGGCACCCATTCGCCGACCACCGCCGGCGCCAGGGTCGCGAGGTCGAGCCGCTCGAACAGCGCGGCGTCGCGAAGGTTCTCCATCCGGGCAAGCGACAGCAGCTGCGACACCATCCGCGCCGACCGCGCGGCGCTGCTCGCGATGTAGCGCAGGCTGCTGCGCAGCTCGTTGGCATCGCCTTCCTTGAGGGCGAGCTCCGCCTGCGTCCTGAGGCCCGCCAGCGGCGTCTTCAACTGGTGGGCGGCGTCGCCTATGAAACGCTTCTGGGCGCTGATGTTCTGCTCGAGCCGCAGCAGCAGGTCGTTGAAGGCCGTCATCAGCGGGGCGATCTCCTCCGGGGTGCCGCGCGGGTCGATTGGCGAGAAGTCGTCCGGGCGGCGGTTGCGGATCCGCTCCTGCACCGCCTTCAGCGGATGCAAGCCGCGTGACAGCCCGAACCAGACGAGGAACACCGCGATCGGCAGCAGCAGGAACTGCGGCACGATGATGCCGCGGATGATCTCGTTGGCCAGGGCATTGCGCCGCGCCAGCGTCTCCGCCACCTGGATCAGGATCGGCGGCTCGCCGGTGCCGGCAGGGCTCGCGATGTAGGCGTACGCCACCCGCCAATCCTCGCTGCGATGTGCGAGCGTGCGGCGCCTGATCTGGTCGAGCGCGGGGTAGTCGTAGAGCCGCGGCCGCGGCAGCGATGGATCCCCGGCCAGGACCTGGCCGCTCGCCGAGACGATCTGGTACATCGTGCGATCCTCTTCCTCGTCGGCGAGCAGGCCACGCGGCACGTCGAAATCGTGGGGAGGTTCGATGATGCCGGTGATCTCGACGTAGTTGCTCAGCGCCCGGATCCGCTGCTCGAGCTGGCGGTCGAACGGCACGTCGGCAAGCGAGCGGGCGACGACGAAGGTGAGCACCACCGACAACGGCCACAGCAGCGCCATCGGCGCGAACATGAAGTCGAGGATTTCGGCGTATAGCGAGCGGCGCTGGTAAGGCTGCCGCTCCTCCTGGGGAGTGCGCGGCTTGCGGCGTCGTTCGATCCAGTCCGGGCGGTCGATCGGCGTCTCATGCGTGCGCAGCAGGTCGGTGACCACCGTCGGCAGGCGAGGCCGCGGTGTACCGGCTGTCATTCCCCGGCGGATCAGGCGCGCCGGCATCGGTTCACGCCGACGGGGCTTCTTCCTGGGCGGAAGGGCGCTGCAGGCAATAGCCCAGGCCGCGCACGGTGCTGATCACCACGTCGCTGTCCTCGATCTTCTTGCGCAGGCGGTGGACGTAGACCTCGATCGCGTTGTGGCTCACCTCCTCGCCCCATTCGCAGAGATGGTCGACGATCTGCTCCTTGCTGACCAATCGGCCGGCCCGCTGGATGAGGATCTCCAGCAGGCCGATCTCGCGCGCCGACAACTCGACGTTGCGCTCGCTCACGCGCGCTACCCGTCCAGCCTGGTCGAAGGTGAGGTTGCCGATCATGACCACGGGCGTCGCCGAACCGGCGTGACGCCGCACGATGGCACGCACCCGCGCCTCCAACTCGGAAAGCGAGAACGGCTTGGCCATGAAATCGTCGGCGCCGAGGTCGAGCCCGCGCACCCGCTGCTCGACCGAGTCAGCGGCCGTGAGGATCAGTACCGGCACCTTGGCGGCTCGCGAGCGCAGGCGCTTCAGCACCTCGAAGCCGGAGATGCCCGGCAGCCCCAGGTCCAGTATCACCGCATCGTAACTCTGCGCCGAAAGGGCAGCGTCCGCCCGGGTGCCGGTGTCGACGCAGTCGACGGCATAGCCGCTCTTGCGCAACGCCCGCGACAGCCCGTCGGTCAGGATGGTGTCGTCTTCGGCGATCAGAATTCTCATGCGGTGCCTCCTCTCGCTACTCGGTCGGGCATGCCGCCGCGCGGCATATCCGGGCGGCTTCGACCGCGCGTCGGATCGCATCCCGTGCCTGCACCGATGCCGCCCGTGCCGCTGCAGCGAAATCGCGATCATGCCCCGCATACAGGATCGCCCGCGAGGAATTGATCACGAGACCACTCGAGTCGGCATCGAGGCCGGCTGCCACCGTGGCTTCGACGTCGCCTCCCTGCGCGCCGATCCCCGGCACCAGCAGGGGCAGGTGCGGGGCGATCTGCCGGACGCGGCGCAACTCCTCGGGGTAAGTGGCTCCCACCACCAGCCCGAGTTCGCCGCTGCGGTTCCACTCACCCGCAGCCAGGCGCGCGATGCGCTCGAACAACTGCTCGCCGCCGCTCTCGAGCAACTGGAAGTCACCGCCCCCCGGGTTGCTCGTGCGACAGAGCAGAATCACGCCCTTGCCGGTCCATGCGAGGTAGGGCTCGATCGAGTCGAAGCCCATGAAGGGGCTGACGGTCAGCGCATCGGCGCCGTAGCGCTCGAACGCCTCGACCGCGTATTGTTCCGCGGTATTCCCGATGTCGCCCCGTTTCGCATCGAGGATAACCGGAATGCCGGGATGCTCCCGGTGGATCCAGCCGATCAGCTCCTCGAGCACCTCCTCGCCGCGGGCCGCTGCGAAGTAGGCAATCTGCGGCTTGAACGCGCAAGCCTGGTCGGCGGTGGCGGAGACGATGGCCTGGCAGAAGGCGAGCAGCGAATCCGGCCCCTTGCCGAGATGTTCCGGAATCCGCCGTGGATCCGGGTCCAGCCCGACGCAGAGGAAGGAATCGCAATCCTCCCACCGTTGCCTAAGCGACAATCTGAAGCTCATTCCGTTCTCCGCGCATTCCCCCTCCGCGTCGCCGACGCATCGGACAACAGCCGCACCGGCCCCGCCTGGCCGCCGCAGGGCAACCGGCCCCGCCGGGCCTCGGCAGGGGGGCTCCTCTGCACTGTACAACAAGATGTCGAACCAACTGTCCCGCCTCGATGCCTTCCTGCTGTGCATGCTTACCCTGATCTGGGGGCTCAACTGGCCGGTCATGAAGATCGGCGTCGCCGACTTCCCGGCCTTCACCTTCAGGACCGTGACGATGGCGGGCGGCCTGGTCGTGTTCGCCGCCGTTGCCCGCGTGCAGGGACACTCGCTGCGGGTCGCACGGCGCCACTGGCGCGAAATCGCGCAGCTGTCCGCGACCAACATGGCGGTCTGGTATGCACTGTCGATCGTCGGGATCAAGCTGCTTGCCTCGGGCCGCGCCGCGATCCTGGGCTACACGCTGCCGGTCTGGGTGGCGCTGATCGGATTCCTGGTCTACGGCGAGCGGCAGGGGCCGCGGCTAGCCTTGGCGCTCGCCGCCGCAGGGGTCGGCGTAAGCCTGCTGCTCGCGCACGAGTTGCAGGCGATCGCCGGAAGCCCCATCGGCACCTTCTGCATGCTGGCGGCCGCAGCGGTCTGGGCGCTCGGCACCCACCAGCTGCGGCGCCGGCTGCAGCCGACGCCGCTGGTGGTGCTGAGCTTCTGGATGATGGCCGGGGCCATGGCAACCTGCGCGCTGCTCAGCCTGCTCTTCGAGCGTCACCAGTGGCTGCGTTGGCCGAACCCTGCCGAGTGGGGGGCGATCGCAGCGACACTCATGCCGGCAAAGCAGGCAGGTACCTGACCGACAGCACGCCGTCGATCGATGCCACCGCTGTCACCACCTGCGGCGGCACCGGGCTGTCGACGTCGACCAGGGTGTAGGCCATCTCGCCGCGCGACTTGTTGAGCATCGTGTGGATGTTGAGGCCTGCCTCGGCCATCGTCGTAGAGATCTGCCCGAGCATGTTGGGCACGTTGGCGTTGGCGATCGCGACGCGGTAGGCCGATTCCCTCGGCGCCACGGCCTCCGGGAAATTCACCGAATGGCGGATGTTGCCGTGCTCGAGATAGTCGCGTAGCTGCTCGGCGACCATCGCCGCGCAGTTTTCCTCGGCTTCGCGGGTCGAGGCGCCGAGGTGCGGCAGCGCGATCACCTTCGGGTGCGCGAACAGCGACGCCTCGGGGAAATCGCAGACATAGCTCGCGAGGCGTCCGGTCTCCAGCGCGCCGAGGACGGCGCGCACGTCGACGACGGCATCGCGCGAGAAGTTGAGCAGCACCGACCCGTTACGCATGTTCGCCAGCTGGCGCGCGTCGATCAGATGGCGTGTTGCCTCCAGCAATGGCACATGCACGCTGATGAAGTCGCAGCGCTTCACCAGGTCGCTGACCGAAGCCGCGCGCTGCACCTGCGACGGCAGGCTCCATGCGGCCTCGACCGTGATCTCGGGATCGAAGCCCACGGCCTGCATGCCCAGGCGGATGGCCGCATCGGCCACCAGGCACCCGACCCGCCCCAGGCCGATCACGCCGACCGTCTTGCCGGCAAGCTCGCATCCGCCGAACGCCTTCTTGCCTTCCTCGACGCGGCGGTCGAGATCCGCCGCCGCCGGATCCAGCGACTGCACGAACTGCAGCGCCGCCGGCAGGTTGCGCGCCGCCATCAGCATGCCTGCCAACACCAGTTCCTTGACCGCATTCGCGTTGGCACCGGGCGCATTGAAGACGGGCACGCCGCGGCTGCTCATCGCCTTCACCGGGATGTTGTTGGTGCCCGCGCCGGCGCGGGCGATCGCCCTTACCGACGCGGCGATGGCCCTGTCGTGCAGGTCGGCCGAGCGGACCATGATCGCGTCCGGCTCCGCCACGGCCTCGCCGACCTCGTAGCGGTCCCTCGGCAGGCGCGCCAGGCCGCCCGCCGCGATCTGGTTGAGGACGAGGATGCGGAATTGAGGGGGAGCTGAACCGGCTTCGGGCGGCCGGGCGCCGGATTCAGGGGCGCCCCCTTCGCGCTGCGCGCTGTCCCCCCGAGGGGGAGCTGAACCGGCTTCGGGCGGCCGGGCGCCGGATTCAGCCATGCCGCTTCTCGAAGCTGCGCAGGTAGTCGACCAGCGCCTGCACGCCCGCGAGCGTCATCGCGTTGTAGATCGAGGCGCGCATGCCGCCGACGGAGCGGTGTCCCTTCAACTGCAGCAGGCCGCGTTCCTCGGCGCCTTCGAGAAACGGTGCGTCGAGGGCGGGGTCGGGCAGCGTGAAGGGAACGTTCATCCGCGAGCGGTCGTCCTTTGCCACCGGGTTGGTGTAGAAGTCGGTGCTGTCGAGGTAGCCGTAGAGCAGGTTCGCCTTCTCGAGATTGCGCTGCTCGATGGCGGCAAGGCCGCCCTGGCGCTTCATCCACTGGAAGACCAGTCCCGAGATGTAGACCGCATAGGTCGGAGGCGTGTTGACCATCGAGTCGTGCTCGGCCTGCTGCTTCAGGTCGAGCAGCGACGGTGAACCGGCGCGCACATGGCCGAGGAGGTCGTCGCGCACGATCACCAGCGTGAGCCCTGCGGGGCCGATGTTCTTCTGCGCCCCGCCGTAGAGGACACCATACCGGGACACGTCGATCGGCCGTGACATGAAGTGCGACGAGACGTCGGCGATCAGCGGCACGCCGCCGACGTCGGGGGTCGACTGGAATTCGACGCCGCCGATGGTCTCGTTGCCGCAGATGTGGACGTACGCTGCGTCTGGCGTGAGCTGCCACTCCTCGCGCTTCGGTATGCAGGTGAAGCGCTGTTGCTCCGAGCTGGCGGCGACGTTGACCTTGCCGAACAGCCGGGCCTCCTTGATCGCCTTCTTCGACCACTCGCCGGTGTTGATGTAGTCTGCCGTCCGGCCTTCGGGAAGGAAGTTCATCGGCACGATCGCGAACTGCAGCGTCGCACCGCCTTGCAGGAAGAGCGTCTTGTAGTTCGCCGGGATACCCATCAGCTCGCGCAGGTCTGCTTCGGCCTGGGCGTGGATCGACATGTATTCCTTGCCGCGATGGCTCATCTCCATCACCGACTGGCCGGTGCCGTGCCAGTCCAGCAGTTCGGCTGCGGCCTCGGCGAGCACTTCCTCCGGCAGCACGGCCGGTCCGGCGCTGAAGTTGAATACGTTGCGCATGGGGCTCCAGGCAGGGTGATGGACGGAATGCGGATTCTATCGCCGGCCTCACGCAAGCCGGTTGGCACCTGACGTGTCGCGCCAGGGCAACGGGAGCGCGTTTCGCGGGAGGCCCCGCGGCGGAGATAATCAGTTAGGGGGAGCAACCGCTGTGCATGGCGCCGCACATCGGCCAAGCTGCCTGCCGACCGGGTCCGCATTTCGCGGGCCGTGCAATTCGTTTCAAGGAGATCCACAATGCTTGAGTCCAACACCTTCGCCAACAGCCGTGGCGCCGGCTCGGCGAGCCGCACCGGCGGCCTGCGCAGGGCCGCGGTGATTGCCGCCGTCACGACGCTCGGGCTGTCAGCCTGCGCCGACATGTCCGACACGCAGCGGCGTACCGCAACCGGCGCCGGCATAGGCAGCGCCGTCGGCGCGGTGATCGGCGGTACCCAGGCCGGTGGCAAGGGCGTGCGCAACGGCGCATTGATCGGCGGCGCCGTCGCGGGACTTGGCACCTACATCTGGTCGTCGCAGATGGAGGCACAGAAGCGTGCCATGGAGGAGTCCACGGCCGGTACCGGCGTGCAGGTCACCCAGACCAAGGAGAACCTGCTGCAGCTCGACATCCCGAGCGACATCTCGTTCGCGGTCAACAGCGCGCAGATCCGCAGCGACTTCAAGCCGATCCTCGACCGCTTTGGGCAGACGCTGGTGCAGAACCCGGCTGCGACCGTGCAGATCATCGGGCACACCGACAGCAGCGGCACCGATGCGATCAACAACCCGCTTTCCGTCAATCGTGCCGCAAGCACGCGCGACTACCTCGTCGGCCGGGGCGTGCCGCCGTCGCGCATCATGATCGACGGCCGCGGCGCCTGGGAGCCGATCGCCGACAATAAGACCACGACAGGGCGAGCACAGAACCGCCGGGTCGAGATCTACGTGGGCGAGTCGCGGCAGGCGTCCGCAGCGGGCCAGCAGCAGGCGCGCTGACCGCAATCCGGTCTGGTGGGGCAGACGACCCGGCCGAAAGCCGGGAAAGACGTCGGGCGCGTCGGGGATGTCAGAATGCGCGCTTTGCCCGACAGGCTCAGGAAGCGCAACGATGGAGAGGGGCCCACCAGGCGTTTGGCGCCTGTATCGCGAACTGTGGCGGTTCGCCGAGGGACATCGGGGCCAGCTGGTCCTGTCCTTCACGCTGCTGATCGGCTCGCAGGTTGCCAAGCTCGCTGTCCCTGCCTTGGCGGGGACCGCGCTCAACACCATCCAGGCCCAGGGCATTGCCGGCGTCGGCCGCGCTGCCACGCTGCTCGGCCTGGTGTTCGGCGCCACCGCGCTCAGCTGGCTCCTGCACGGCCCCGGCCGTATCCTCGAGCGCAACGTCGCGTTGGCGGTGCGCCAGAAACTCTCGACCGATCTGATGGAGCGGCTCTTCGCAGCGCCGCTGGTTTGGCACGAAGCGCAGCACGGCGTGGAAACCGGTCATCGCGTGCAGCAGGGCACGCGCGCGCTGTACGACTTTGCGCAGAGCCAGTTCATCTACCTGCAAAGCGCGGCCAGCCTGATCGGGCCGGTCATCGCACTGTGGGTGATCTCCGCCTGGGTGGGCTTCGCAGCCAGCTGTGGCTACGTGCTGC
The DNA here is from genome assembly GCA_963844195.1 of uncultured Pseudomonadota bacterium. Taxonomy (GTDB): domain Bacteria; phylum Pseudomonadota; class Gammaproteobacteria; order Burkholderiales; family Burkholderiaceae_E; genus Lautropia. Next base: position 815,632 of record CAWJNC010000003.1, read on the forward strand.
TGGGCCTGATCATCGTCGGCTTCGACCGGGTGATGATGCGGCTTGCGGCTGCCGAGAATGCCGCCGACCGCCGCTACTGGTCGAGCCTTTCGGATGCACTGGTCAACATCCTATCGATCTTCGCCCTGAAGATGCGCGCCGGCGTGCTCAAGCTGGTCGAAACGCGCCTGGGCGCCGTGTTCGAACCGGTGCGGCGCTCGATCCTGTACAACGAGGCGAAGTGGGCGAGCGTCGACCTGCTCAATAGCGCGTTGTGGATCGCGCTGGTCGCGTTCTTCGTCTGGCTTTCGATCCAGGGAGGCGGGCCATCCGACACGATCCGGCTCGGCAGCCTCTTCATGGTCTACGAATACGCGCTGCAGGCAGGTGGCGTCATCACCGGCATTGCGGCGCATTTCCAGACGCTCGCGCGGCAGCAGACCGACTACGCCAGCGCCGGGCCGATCCAGTCATTGTCCCTGCCACCGGTTCCTGGTCATGCCCAGCCGGGCGCTTCGGAATCGGCGGCACGCGCCGGTGACTGGCAGGAGCTGCAGTTCCACGGGCTCGACTACATACATCCCCGGCCGCACGGTGCCGGCGTCGAGGGGAAGGAGCGCGCGATCCGCGGCGCCAACCTGCGCCTGCGCCATGGCCGGCGCTATGCCCTGATCGGCCCGAGCGGGTCGGGGAAGACCACGCTGCTGAGGATGCTCGCGGGCCTCTACACGCCGCACGCCGGCACGCTGGTGATCGATGGTGCCGGTGGCGGGATCGATGCCGGCGCGATGCCGGCGTTGCTGCAGTCGATCGTCACGCTGCTGCCACAGGACGCCGATCTTTTCAGCGGCACCGTCCGGGAGAACCTGCAGCTGGCGATCGGCGACGAAAGGCTGGTGGGCGAGCAGGCTGAGCAAGGCATGGATCGAGCGCTCGCGGTTGCGCAGGCGAGCGGCTTCCTGGCCGGCATGCCGCGCGGCCTCGACAGTGAGGTGGCGCCGCGTGGCGGCAACCTCTCCGGTGGCCAGCGCCAGCGCGTCGCCATCGCCCGCGCGCTGCTGGCGGCAGCGCCGAGCAGCGTTCTGCTGCTGGACGAGCCGACGTCGGCGCTCGACCCGACCACCGAAGCTGCACTGGTCCAGGCGTTGTTGGCCTTTCGCAGCGATGCCTGCATCGTCGCATCGATCCACCGGCCGCAGCTGCTCGCTTCGTTCGACGAGGTGCTGGTGGTGAATGCGGGCAGGATCGTGGACCAGGGCAAGACCGAGGAGCTTGCGCCGCGTTGCGAGGAACTGGCCGCGTTCCTGCGGCTCGACCCGCGCTCGGCTGCTCGCGCCGGTGCACCTGCGGGTGCAGCGGGTGCAGCGGCCCCGAGCGGCGACTGACCACGTGCCGGCCTCGGCCCTCGCGCTGGTCATCCTTGCGGGCTTGATCCACGCCTGCTGGAACATCGTCGCCAAGAAGATCGGCGGCGACGCGCGCTTCGCTTTCTTCAGCGGGTTCCTGCTGATGCTGGTATGGGCCCCGCTCGGGCTGTGGGTGTCGTGGCAGCAGGTGCCCGATTGGGGCTGGCCGGAACTCGCGGTCGTGATGGTCAGCGGCGCACTGCACGTGGGCTATTACCTGGTGCTGCTGCGCGGCTATCGGGAAGCCGACCTGACCGTGGTCTATCCGCTTGCACGCGGCTCGGGGCCGCTGCTGTCGTCGACGATGGCCGTTCTCTTCCTCGGCGAACGGCTGTCGACCTTCGGCGCCGTGGGCATCGCGGCGGTCGTCGGGGGGGTGTTCCTCGTCGCCGGGGGGCCGTCGTTGTTCAGGACGGAGCATGATCCTGTGAAGCGCCTGCGGGTTCGGGCCGGCGTGTTCTTCGGTCTGGCGACCGGCGTGTTCATTTCCGCCTATACCGTCGTGGACGGCTGGGGCGTCAAGGTGCTGGGCATGTCACCCATCCTTGTCGACTACCTGGGCAACCTGGTCCGGCTGGTTATCCTGGTGCCCGTGATCTATCCGCTGCGAGCCGGCCTGCGCGATGTGTTCCGGGCGCAGTGGAAGGGCGCGCTTCTGGTCGCCGCCATCAGCCCGATCTCGTATGTGCTCGTCCTTTACGCCATGCAGGTGGCGCCGCTGTCGCATGTCGCGCCCGCCCGCGAGGTGTCAATGCTGTTCGCCGCGCTGATCGGCGGGCACCTGCTGTCCGAAGGCGATCGGCTGATGCGGGTCCTGGGCGCCGCGTGCATCGCGGCGGGGGTGATGGCGCTGGCGGTGGGGTAGGTCGGTACGGCGCGCACCCGGTGCGGTGCTGATCGAACCCTGTCGACTCGCGGAGTCATGGAAAGAGCGGCCCGGCGTCGTCGTCGGAAATAGCGCCAGCGCGTGTCAGTCCGCCAGATAGCCGCTCGCGGCCACGATGGGGCGCCAGGTGTCCATATCGGCGGCAAGCGTGGCCTGCAGTGCCTGGGGCGGGCCGGGGTCCGCCTCGATCCCGATGCTGGGGAGCCTGCCGGGCATTTCGCCGCCGGAGAGAAGGTCCAGGGACGCCTCGCTCCAGCGCTCGACTGCCGATGCGTGCGTGCCGCGAGGCGCGAACAGTCCATACCATTGGGGCGAGTTGAAGCCGCGAAAGCCGAGTTCGCCGAGCGTGGCGACGTCGGGGGCGAGGCGGGTGCGCTGCGGGCCGTCCGCGGCGAGGATGCGGATCCGGCCGGCCTGCCGATAGGGAAGGGCGTCGGCGATCGGCACGATGCCTGCCGCAATCGTCGAGCTGACCACATCGTTGATCAGCAGCGTGCTGCGGCGATAAGGCAACAGGAGCAGGGACGATTCGTGCTCGTACGCGAGCCTGCAGCCGATGAACCAGCGCAGCCGGCCGGGTGCGGAGGTCCCGACGGTGGCGGTTTCCGGGCCGCGGCGCGCATCCCGCAGCCACCCGCTCATGTCGCGTACCGGCGAATTCGCGGAAACGATGACGACGGCGCGGCGGGTGGCGATCCTGGCCACTGCGATGAAGTCCTCCCACGGATCGAAACCGGCCGCGCGATGGGTCAGCGGCGCCAGCACCATCGTGCGCGTGTCGGCAAGCAGGAGACTGCGGCCGTCGGGCGGCTGGGCGCGGAGGTAGCCGGCTGCAATCCGCCCGCTTGCGCCGCCGCGGTTCATGACAGCCACCGTCTCCTCCCAATGGCGGCCCAGCTCGATGGCGAGTACGCGCGTGAGCACGTCGCCCGGACCAGCCGTCTCGAACCCGGCTACGAGTCGCAGCCGCCCTTCGTCGTTGTCGGCTGCGGCACGGCCGGTCGTCGCGAGACCCGGCGCCGCCAGTATCCCCTTGACGAGCAGGCGACGCCTTCGGGAGGGTGACATTCGAAACTCCTGGCGCGGCTCTCGGAGAGTGGGCTCAGACTCTCAGCGAGCCTCTGAAGCCCCTGGAGGCATAGTACGATTGCGCGCCGTTGTGGTACACGAAGACGCAGTCATAGCGTCGGTCGCAGAATAGCGCACCGCCCAGCTTCCTGATGCCGGGAGGTGTCCTCACCCAGCTCGAGGTCTTCTCGTCGAAGCGGCCCAGCCTCTGCAGCTGCCGGTATTCGTCTTCCGTCAGCAATTCGATGCCTATCGCCGCGGCCAGGTCGACGGCGTTGCTCGCCGGCTTGTGTTCCTTGCGCGCGTCCAGTGCTTCGCGGTCGTAGCAGACGCTTCTGCGGCCTTTCGGGCTTTCCGCAGAACAGTCGAAAAAGATCAACTCGCCGGTCTGTTCGTCATGCCCGACCACATCCGGCTCACCGCCGGTTCGTTCCATCTCGTCGAGCGCGCGCAAATTCGCGGCTCTTGCTTGCAATCTCGCCTGCACCGCAGCCCATTCGAGGCCTCGATGCCGGTTCATGTTCTTCGTGTACCGGGCCTTCAAGGCATCCAGCAGCTCACCGTATCGTTCTTTCATGCTCGAAGCAGTCCGGTCATTGTGCGCAACGTTTGCCCGACGCCCACGTCGCCGGCGCAAGCAGGGCGCGCGTCGATGGGCATGCAGAGAGGCACTTGAATATCGGCGTCATCTGTCGTTCGATGAATATCCTTCAGGGCAACGTCACCTCGCCTCGTGCGACCTCGACCACCCGGCCGCCGACCCGCACCTTGCGGTCCTCGCCGACGTCCAGTTGCAGCCGGCAGGGACGTTCCATCTGTTGACCCTGCTCGACCAGCACGCTCGCCGGCAGCCGGGCGCCGGTGTGCAGCAGCCACCCGCCCAGGTTGGCACAGGCCGAACCGGTGCCGGGATCCTCGTAGAGGCCGCTTCCCGGAGCGTTGATGAAGAAGCGTGCCGTCGCCCGGCGCCTCCCCGCGACGACGTCGCCCGGGAAGGCGAATACGTAGGCGTTGCGGCGGCCGCTGCGGCTGCGCGGCCAGGCGTCGAGCGCGCCCGGCGACGGCGACGCCCTCCGGACTGCTTCGTCGGACCGCAAGGGCACCAGGAACTGCTCCATGCCGGTGTCGACCCAGATCGGGTCCGACGCGAGGTCGGACGCATCGAGATCCAGCAGCGCGGCGATTTCGGCAGCAGCCTTCGATTCCGGATGCACGACCGGCTCGCCTTCGAACGGTGCGGTCAGCGTCCAGGTATCGCCCCCTGCTTGTACGAGCACCCGTCCGGCCGGCAAGTCCAGCTTCACCTCGTCGCCGCAGCCGAGGAGTTCGCGAACGACATGAGCGCTGCCGAGGGTCGGATGTCCTGCGAAGCGCATTTCGGCGAGCTTCGGGTCGTGAGTCGGCGTGAAGATCCGGACCCGGGCGTGTGCGTTCGCCGATTCCGCCGAAGGCGGCAGCAGGAAGGTCGTCTCCGACAGGTTGAATTGCCGGGTCAGGGCCATCATGGCGCGCTCGTCCATGCCGCGCGCATCCTCGAAGACGCAGAGCGGATTGCCAGTGAGCGCGGAGCGGCCGAGCAGTTCATCGCCGGCGAACACGTTGACAAGGCGAAAGCGGAAGGAAGCCATGAAGTACTCCTGGTCGGGCCGATCGAGTCAGCCGTAGAATTTACACCCCGCGCCGCGCCAGGCAAGCTCGGACGTGCAAGCATCCGCCGGTTCGCCGTGCGGGCGGACGCGCTGGTGCTCGACGGCTCGCGGGACATCCAACGGCGCTCGCTGCGGCACGGCTGCAGCAAGATGCCGGCAACCGGTGAACGACAATGAACACGAGGCTTCCCCTGACGGGTGTACGCGTGCTGGATCTCTCCAGGGTGCTGGCAGGTCCGATGTGCGGCATGACGCTCGGTGACCTCGGCGCCGAGGTCATCAAGATCGAGCATCCCGAGCGCGGCGACGACACGCGCGACTGGGGGATGCGCATCGGCACGACGCAGACGCCGTACTTCAACAGCATGAACCGGAACAAGCGGTCCGTCACGCTCGACTTGCACAGCGCCGATGGTCAGCAGCTGGCACGCGACCTCGCGCGGCAGTGCGACGTTGTGCTGCACAACTTCAAGTTCGGCAGCGTCCACCGGCTGGGCCTGGCGTACGAGCAGATCCGGGCGTTGCGGCCCGACGTCATCTATTGCTCGATCGCCGGCTACGACCCCGCCGGTCCGGAGGCCGCGCGTCCTGGTTACGACCTGGTCGTGCAAGGCGAAGCCGGCCTGATGGCGCTCAATGGCGAGGCGGACCAGCCGCCGCTCAAGTTCGGCGTCGCAGTGGTGGACATGGTGACCGGCATGTACGCTGCACAGGCCGTGCTGGCCGCCCTCTTCGAACGCGAGCGCATCGGGCAGGGCCGGCACATCGAGATGGCGCTCTTTGATTGCGGCCTGATGGTCACCGCCTACTACGGCCTCGAAGCGCTGCTGATACAGAAGGATCCGCCGCGCTACGGCAATTCGCATCCCTCCATCGTTCCCTATGGCGTGTTCGACGCCGCCGACGGTTCGCTCGTCATTACCGTGGGCAACAACGCGCAGTTCGACCGATTCTGCAGACGGGTCATCGAGCGCCCGGACCTCGCGGACGACGAACGCTTCAAGACCAACCTCGGGCGGGGAGCGAACCGCGATGCGCTCGTCTCCGAACTCCTGACCGAACTGCGCGCACGGCCGCGCGCATTGCTGCTGGAGCGGCTGGCTGCGGCAGGGATCCCCTGCGGTGAAGTCCTGGGCCTGCACGACGCGCTGACCTCCCCGCGCGCGGTGCGTGGCGGCCTGGTCCTGGAGCAGGCGCACGGCGAAAGCGGACGCAGCCATGTCATGGCACCCCCCTATCGGCTCGACGGCGAGCGCTTGCCGGTCCGCCGTCCGCCCCCGCCGCTCGGTGAGGGAACTCGCGAGGTGCTGCGCGATCTGCTCGGGCTGGACGAGGCACGACTGGCGCAACTCGAGTCCTCGGGCGTCATCTCTGGCAGTTGAGCGCCGCGACGTGATCAGTCCACCGCGCGGGGCCGACGCTCTGCCGCCCGTCGGCGCGGATCCAGGTCGGTGCCGTCAGGCAACTTCGACCTCGATTGTGGACGGCACGGCACGGCGAACGGCATCGCCTACCGGCGAGTGCGCTTCCGCCCACCCGACGAGTTGACGGAGCTGCTCCGGCGGGACGCCATCAGCGGCGATACGCACGCGCACACGCATGCTCGCGGGGCCCGGCAGGGCATCGCTGCCTTCGACGCCGAGCAAACCACGGTCATCCGATTCACTATCGACAGATACCTCCAGCCGGGAGAGGACGACGCCGAGCTGTGCAGCGCGCATGGCAATAACCGTGGCGTCGCAATTCGCAAGCGCGGCCCGCAGGAACCAGCCCGGCGTCGGAGCGGCGCCGCCACCGCCGATGGTCTTGGGCATGTCGGTGATCAGGACCGCCCCGTCGGGACCCTCGGCGCGACAGCGCAAGCCTTCTTCGACGACAGCGACAGCCATCTTGTCCTTGGAGCGAGCATTCTCGGGGTGTTCCGATAGGCACTTGACTGCGTTTTCGATGGACTGCCGGATAACGGTGATGGTCATGGATACTCCCTGCGTGGAGGTGAGCGCGGATGCCGATGCGCATGATGCATTCGAAACGAAGAAAGGATGAAGTACCCGCGGCTGAGCACCGCTCACGACGACGTCGATCGATGATCCCGGTGAGCGATCGGCTTCTCAAGAAAAAAGCGGCCCCGAAGGGCCGCTTTTCGCAGTGACAGGCTGCCAGCAGCCGGTCGGCAGGACTTACATGTCCATGCCGCCCATGCCGCCCATGCCGCCCATACCGCCGCCCATGCCGCCCATGCCGCCGGCAGGCTTGTCTTCCGGCATTTCGGCCACCATGGCGTCCGTCGTCAGCATGAGGCCGGCGATCGACGCGGCGTTCTGCAACGCCGTGCGGGTCACCTTGGTCGGATCGACCACGCCCATCTCGACCAGGTCGCCGTACTCGCCGTTTGCAGCGTTGTAGCCGTAGTTGCCTTTACCGGCTTGCACCTTCGCGACCACGACGCTGGCTTCATCGCCCGCGTTGTTGACGATCTGGCGCAGGGGCTCCTCGACCGCGCGCAGCACGATCTTGATGCCGGCTTCCTGGTCGGTGTTCTCACCTTTCAGGGAAACCGCACTGCGGGCACGCAGCAGGGCAACGCCCCCGCCGGCAACGATGCCTTCTTCCACCGCCGCACGGGTCGCGTGCAGGGCGTCTTCGACACGAGCCTTCTTTTCCTTCATTTCGACTTCGGTCGCAGCACCAACCTTGATCACCGCAACGCCGCCGGCCAGCTTGGCCACGCGCTCCTGCAGCTTCTCGCGGTCGTAGTCGCTGGTCGCTTCCTCGATCTGGGCACGGATTGCCTTGACGCGCGCTTCGATGGTCTTGGATTCGCCGGCACCGTCGATGATGATGGTGTTTTCCTTGCCGATCTCGATGCGTTTGGCGCTGCCCAGGTCCTGCAGGGTGGCCTTCTCCAGGGTCATGCCGGTTTCCTCGGCAATCACGACGCCCCCCGTCAGGATGGCCATGTCTTCCAGCATCGCCTTGCGACGGTCACCGAATCCAGGCGCCTTGACGGCGCAGGTCTTCAGGATGCCGCGGATGTTGTTGACGACCAGCGTGGCCAAAGCCTCGCCTTCGACTTCTTCGGCGACGATCAGCAGCGGACGGCCGGCCTTGGCGACCTGCTCCAGCACGGGCAGCAGATCGCGGATGTTGCTGATCTTCTTGTCGTGCAGCAGGACGAACGGGTCCTCCAGGACGGCGACCTGTTTTTCCGGGTTGTTGATGAAGTAGGGCGACAGGTAGCCGCGATCGAACTGCATGCCCTCGACGACGTCGAGTTCGTTGTTCAGCGACTTTCCGTCTTCGACGGTGATGACGCCTTCCTTGCCGACTTTTTCCATCGCGTCGGAGATGATCTTGCCGATTTCAGGATCGCTGTTCGCGGAAATGGCGCCGACCTGGGCGATTTCCTTGCTGGTCGTGCAAGGCTTGCTGTTCTTGGCAAGCTGCTCGGTCAGGGCCGTGACGGCCTTGTCGATGCCGCGCTTCAGGTCCATCGGATTCATGCCGGCTGCGACGTACTTCATGCCTTCGCGCACGATCGCCTGGGCAAGCACGGTGGCGGTGGTGGTGCCGTCACCCGCGTTGTCGCTGGTCTTGGAAGCGACTTCCTTGACCATCTGGGCGCCCATGTTCTGGAACTTGTCCTTCAGCTCGATTTCCTTGGCGACGGAAACGCCGTCCTTGGTCACCGTGGGGGCGCCGAAGCTGCGCTCGAGCACGACGTTGCGGCCTTTCGGGCCGAGCGTGATCTTGACCGCGTTGGCCAGGATGTTGATGCCTTCTACCAGCTTCGAGCGAGCGTCGTCGCCGAAATTGACTTGTTTGGCTGCCATTAGAGATGACTCCTTCTAGATTTGAATTCGGTTACGACTGGACAACGGCCATGATGTCTTCTTCGCGCATGACCAGCAGCTCGTCGCCGTCGACCTTCACGGTCTGGCCCGAGTACTTGCCGAAGAGGACCTTGTCGCCGACCTTGACGGCCAGCGGACGGACCTTGCCGTCGTCGCCAACCTTGCCGTCGCCGATGGCCAGGACTTCGCCCTGGTCAGGCTTTTCAGCCGCGCTTTCGGGGATGACGATGCCCGAAGAAGTCTTGCGCTCGTTGTCGAGGCGCTTGATGATCACACGATCGTGCAAAGGCCGCAGTTTCATGCGTTATCTCCTAAGTGTCTGAAAATTCAGTGGTTTGGGACAATCCGGCTGGATCGTCCAAGCTTGCCGACGCGCCGCGCCGGCCGGACAAACGGGTCGAAGTCGCGATTGGATCGCTAGCACTCATCGTTGTCGAGTGCTAATGATAGAGATCCCGGAGGGGAATATCAAGTCGCCGGCGGTCAGGTACCCGGAACGGCTGGAGTCCGGCCCTTCTGGCGAGTCGCCGCGGTCTCGCGTAACGCGGCCCAGGCTAGGGTTTGCCTCAGCACGCGCCACTCCCAGCTAGCAAACGTCCGGTCTAGCCTGCCGACGCCTCGACGCCTCAAATATCGTCAGCGGCACGAACGATCCGGAGTCGCGGCATCCTCATCCATACCCAAGGAGTCCATCATGTCCATCCCATCCATCAGCGGCAGCAACACGGTCCAGGGTACGTCGGGCGACGACAGCGTCCACATCTCCAAGGCCGATGGCTTGTTTGGCTTGCTCGACCTCTACGAGGTCAACGTCAATGGCCAGACGCAGTTCATGACCAAGGAGCAACTCGAGAACACGAACTTCAAGCTCGGCGCCGGTGACGATACGTTCGTTGTCGACAGCGACGTCAAGGCCGACATCACGGCCGACGGCGGCAAAGGCAACGACGTGATGGTCGGTGGCAGCGGCGACGACAAGCTCTCCGGCGGCAAAGGCAACGATTTCATCGCCGGCCGCGGAGGCAACGACACCATCAAGGGCGGGCGGGGCAACGATCTTCTAGCCGGCGGCAACGGCAACGACAAGATTTCCGGCGGGCGCGGAGACGATGTGATCGCCGGTGGTCGCGGCAAGGATTCCCTGGATGGGGGACGCGGCAACGACGCGGTGTTCGGCGGCAAAGGCAACGACCGCCTGAGGCGGAGGGCAACGGTCGAGGCGGAAGCGGCAACGACCGTCTCGAAGGCGGAAGCGGCAACGACCGTCTCGAGGGCGGGAGCGGCAACGACCGTCTCGAAGGCGGAAGCGGCAACGACCGTCTCGAAGGCGGGAGCGGCAACGACCGTCTCGAGGGCGGGAGCGGCAACGACCGTCTCGAGGGCGGGAGCGGCAACGACCGTCTCGAGGGCGGAAGCGGCAACGACCGTCTCGAGGGCGGCAGCGGCAATGACCGTCTCGAGGGCGGCAGCGGGAATGACTGGCTGCAGGGTGGCAGTGGCAACGATCGCCTCGAGGGTGGTCGTGGCAACGACCTCCTGCAGGGGGGCAGCGGCAATGACCGCCTCGATGGGGGCCGTGGCAACGACTGGCTGCAGGGCGGCAGCGGCAATGACCGTCTCCGCGGCGGCAGCGGCAACGACTGGCTGCAGGGCGGCAGCGGCAACGACGTGCTTGCAGGCTGATGGTCGCAAGACTGTCAGTCGGACGGCGGTGCGATCCCTTGTCGGGATGACCTCGTGAAAGGGACGCGCCTCATGTGAAAGAGACGCGCCTCGTGCGAAAGAGACGCGCCTCATGGTTTCTTGCCTCAGTGCCGGAACCATGAGGCGCTCCTGTCCGGGCACCATGAAGCGGCCCTGACCGGGCTTCATCCTCCACGGCAGACGGGACGGTCGCCTTGAGCCGTCTCTTCGGGGTACTTCAGCCCTCCCCGCGCTGAAAAGCCCGCGAGACATTCGCGGTTTCGCGAGGCTCCCTCATCAGGTCGACCTCTCGAGGCTGCCTCATCAAGTCGAGTCTCATTGCAAATGGCAAGGCCACCGCGGGCCTCGGCGTTGACGCGCGCAGTGACCATGCGACTGGGGACGCACCTAGCTCGGATACGTCCCGGCTTTCGCAAGCTCCGCGCGGCGCTTCCAATGCTTCCATGCGTCGAAGTCCGGCGCGACGTTTGAGGAGCATGTCATGCCAGACCCGGTACTTTCCAGCGCACCCTTGCGTTGCCAACCCCTCGACGCGATCGGCCCCGAAAGCCAGGCAGCCGACCTTGTCGAGCGCGCTACCAACCCGCTTACAGGCGAACTGGACATCCAACTGTTGGGTCGCTGGGTCGCCGATGCCAGCGCCAGGGATTTCCAGGCGGCCGCTCATGCCCATTCGGCGATCGAGGCACACCTGGCCGAGGCAAGCCCGGCGGCGGCCACCGATTTCAACCAGGCGGTGGTGGACGCCGCTTCGGGCTCATCGGTTGTTCCCGGGGGCCTGTGGGCCGGCGGACAAAGCTGGCTCGGCAGCGGCACGCGACTGCTGGTGGACAATCCGATCCTCACCAAATCGTGGGAGTCGACGCGAAGCGGATGGACCGGCAACGGCGGCTTCACGAGGGGCTTGCGGGAACTCCTGGAGCACAACGACATCCAGATCGCGCCCGGCATCAACCCGGTGCCACCGGGCTCCGTCGGCCGCAACTCGGGCGTGTCGTCCGGCGTGGCCAACAACACGAACGGCGCACTGGCACGCGACGCGATTGCCGACCGCTTCCGCGCACAGGGCCTCGCCACCGAGATCGAGCAGCCCCGCGCCGGCGGCGCCAGGAAGGTCGATGTAGTCGTCGACGTTCCGGCAAGCGACCCGCGCATGAACCAGCGCATCGAGATCGAATCGAAGGTCGGCCGCGCGGGACTGGATTCAGAAGTTCGCGGCCAGGTTGCGATGGACGCCGATGCCTTGCGCGGCAACCGGCTGTTGCGCGGCTCCGGCCAGGTTCTGGAGGGCGTCGGCAAGGTGGCGCGGCCGGTCGGCGTGGTACTGGATGTCATCGAAGTAGGGTCGGCATTTCGGGACGATGGCTACCAGGTCGGGGCACGGACCGGTCGAGCGGCATCCGGAGTGGCCGGCGGCGGGCTCGGCGCTTGGGGCGGTGCGGCCGGCGGCGCGGCAATCGGCACCGCGATCTTTCCAGGCGTAGGCACTGCCATTGGCGGCGTGATCGGCGGCATCGGGGGCGCCGTTGCCGGTACCGCGATCGGACAGAAAGTGTTCGATACTGTTCGCGGCTGGTTCTGACAAGGGCAGGGGAGATCGTGGCGGATTGGTTCGCTCGCTGGCGCAGCCCTGGTGGCGAGGCAGGTCGGCTTTCGCGTCGACTGCGCGACTATCCGCCCTATATGGCGCCTCACCTGGGGCCGGGCGATCGCCTCACGGCGGAGCAGGCGCAGGAGAACCTTGCCTATCTGCTCGGGCAGCGCGAGCATCGGCTGCAGGTTCTGCACCGGTTGCTAACCGGCTACGGCATCGATATCTCGCCTGCGCTTGCAGGCGGGGATCCGCGCCCCCTGCTCGACGAGCTGCACGGGTGGGCCAACACGTACTGGCCGGACCTGGCTGGGCGCAGGCGGCACACCCTGTCTTCCTGGCTCTCCTCTTCCCGCCAGGGAGACGAGATCGCCTACTCGATGCTGATGGACATCGCCATTCTGATGGGCGAGTTGATCCAGAAGCGGCGCCCGGGCTTTCAATGGGTGGTCGACTCGGACGAGGCGAACGGCCGCGACGGGATGGTGAGCTATCGGCGACCGGTCCTGAAGATGCCGCAAAGCGCCGCCATGCCGGCACCGTTGTTCCTCGACCTGGAGGATATGGTCGTCAGCCGCTACCTGCAGCCCGACGATCCCACGCAAAGGCTCCTCAATGGCTGGGCCCGCCTGTTCGACGAGGCGGTGTCGGGGGCACATGAGATGCCGTGGCAAAGCTCCGCGGACCCCCGCCATGCCTCGCATTGACAGGCTGCGCCACTATGCGCCAGCGCAGCCGCCATGGCATGCGGGTGCGGGTGTCGCGGCACTGGCCACGTTGCAGGAAAGCAGGCTGGAACGCCTCGAGCGGCTTGCGGCGCTGCTGCGCGACTTCGGCATCGACCTGGCCCTTGCACTTTCGTCGACTGGATCGGGCAGCCTGGTGGTTCTCCTGGACGAGTGGTGCAACGCGCAGTGGCCGCACCTTGCCGTGCGCGATTTCGCCTGGCCGCAACGGTGGTACGACCGCACCTGGAGGCCTCTCGAAGCGGCCCGCCACTACAGCCTGATCGCCGACGTCGGGCTGGCGCTCGGCGAGTGGGCGATCCACCGCGAGCCGACCTTGACGTGGGGCATCGACGGCTACCCGGCACACGAGGCGGACGGCATCGGCAGCTTCGGGCGTGTCGTGGTGATCGATCCCGCCATTGCGCAGGATGAGCCCCGGCCGCCTTGCTACGATGCGCTCGACCAGGCATTCATGCGCTACCAGTCGCTCGCCTTCGGTCAAGCAGACCAGGCATCCGAGCCCTTCCTGGCCGGCATGCGGCCGTTGCTGTGGGCAAATCACCGCAATCTGTTCGTCAGTGCCTCTTCGACCTGACGATTCCCGCCAGGCCCACCAAGCCCACCAAGCCCACCAAGCCCGCCGGGCCCGCCAATCCGGGCATCCCCGATCCTGCCAGCCAGCGCCGCGAGAAAGCTGGCGCCGGCATCGAAGGAACTGGCCCCTGCTGCCCAGGTGATAGCCATCGCACGCAGCGCCTCGCGGGTCTGGCGCGTCAACGCGCCGCCGATCGGGTCATCGACATCGGCGAGCAGCTTTTCGCAGTACAGGCTGCGGGCGTCGGGATGGGCGGCGAGCAGGTCCATGACGGCACGGGCCGCAGCGTGAAAAGATGGCCCGTTGATTGCCAGCGCCGGCTCGGCTTGCACGTGCCATGCGCAAAGATATTCCAGGGGATCCAGCGTGCGGGTGTGGCCGTAGCCGAGCACGCCGCTCGTGGACAGGGACGCCCCCCAGGCGCTGCGGCGCCCGGTGGGCAACCGGCCGGTGCGGATCGCATGAACCAGTGCGCCCGCCACCGCCGCCCGGGCGGCATGGTCGCCGTGCTGACCGACGATCGCGAGGATGCGAAGAAAGGCGGGGTACAACTCATTGCCCAGCCCGTCACAGACCGCCGCGAGCAATGCCACGCGGTCTTCGTCGTGGACCAGGTCGATGCAGCCGTCGACCAGCGATTGGGCGGCCAAGATCCAGCGGGGTTCTTCGAGCAACCTGGCCATCTTGGTTCCTCGTCACGACTCATCGCCGCACAGCACGTGGGAGAGCACGTTTGCGGCATGCTGCGCGACGGTGGAGCCGCGGGCGGCAGCGTTCATGTCCGAGCCGATGCTCGTCATGCCACCGGGGAACTCCGCATCGAGGGGGGAGGCGGTTCCCGGCGCGTCGACGGGAAGTCCTGTTTCGTGAGCTGCCCCCAGCCCGAACGCGTTGAGACCCATGCTGTCGCTCAATCGGATCATTGCGCCGTTCCGCCGTTGTCGACGGGAGTCGCGCTCTCTACGGGAGGCCTCGAGTGACGCAGGTTGGCCTCGTTTCTCTGCCTGTCCGTGTCGCGCGCATCCTCGGCCAACAGGTTCCAGTAGGAATTCTCGCGCGGGCTCCAGTAGGGCACGGCGACCCATTGCATGCCGGTCATGACGAGTCGCAACGGCGAAGGGCATGGCGGATGATCCGAGGCCGGCTCGCCACCCGCGGTCGAATCGGCACAGGCGTCGCTGGTCGGGTCCGGAGTCGCCGACAGCGCGTCGGCTGACGGCTCGAGTTGCCACTCGTACTCGGGAATCGCCATGGCCCAGTAGCTGAGGGTAGTGTCAAAGGGAAGCAACATGCCGACTCCTCCGCAATGGAGCAGGACGGGACCGCACCCGCAGGATGCGGTCCCTGAGATCAGGCGGGTATCAGCCCTTGCGCGCCATCGTCGACAGGCCTTCGCCGATCGATTTCAAGGCGTTGGTGAAGGCGTTCTGCAACATGCCGAACATCTGGCTCTCGGCCTGGAATTCGGACTGCGCCGAGGTGAACTCCGACGATGGGCCACCCTTGCCTTGGGATGAAGACGCCGCGTCCATCTTGTTGCTCAGCTCCACCAGCTTGTCGGCGTGTTTGCCGGCAGTCTGGCCCATCGCCTTGGCAAGAGCTATCAGCCAGCTGTTGGCGCCGCCGCCCTTTCCGCCTTGGACACCTTCGTCGTCCTGGCAGTTCTGCGCGGTCTGGTCGGCAATCGACTTCGACAACTGCTCCATCATCTCATCGATGTCCTTGCCGAAGCCTTCCTGGGCGGCTTCGTTGCACTCCGGATCGTTTTCCTGCTTCAACTCCTTGATCACGTTCTTGATCAGGTCGCTGATCGGGTCCTGCAGGAAAGACGGCATGCCGCCTTCCTTGGCGAGCTGGCCCGCGGCGCCGTTGACCGCGGCGCCGACACCCTGCGTCACCAGGTTGGCGACGCCCATTGCAATACCCGCGGGAGGAAAGGCGATCCCGATTGCGGTCGCGATCATCGATTCGATTCCGCCGCCGCCCATGACACTGCTTACTGCGCTGCCCATGATGAAAACTCCTTGATCGATCGGGCGGTTCGGTTGGGGTTCCGCCCTGGATTGAGAAGAGACCGTTGCATCGAACCACCTCGAGCGATCGGACCCGACTGCGGTCTTCCTGCTCCGGCGGTCGCACTGTTAGTTGCGTTGCCGCGGTGGATGTTTCGATTAGATGCGGTCCTGCCAATCCAGGACAGCCGGGACGTTCGGCAGCTAGGACTGACCCTAGGGCCCAGGCTCCTAACCGCGGGCTTGCGTGCCGACGACCCGTCGAGCACCATCCGCGGGCGCGTCCGGGTGGTCAGCAGGCCAGTGGGCAATCGCACTGATGCCGCCGGCCGTCACCCCCAGCATCCAGCGCTCGCCGCGATGCTCGACGATCACCACGCGCTCCTTCGCGCCGACCGGCAAGGCCCGGACGAAGCGCAGTGCGTCGCCGGTGACCTGTCCGGTCTTCAGGCCCGTCTGCAGCCGGCTGCGCAGCAGGCGCAGTGCCAGCCACGCGACGGCGATGACCAGGGTCAACGCCAGCATCATCCCGGTGAAGTTCAGTGCGAAAGATTCCATGGAGCCTCCGGATAGCGGGTGAGGTCCTCACCCGGCGCGGTGATGCGCCGACGGGAGAAGGCTGCGAGATCCTGATTGCGGGCCGCCTCCACCTGCAGTCGGACCTCGTCGGCCCACAGGATCACCTCGGCAATGATGTCGAAAAGGTCGGACGGCACGATCTCATCGACCTCTGCCCGGGCGAGCAGGTCGCGCGCCAGGGGGACATTGCGAAGGATAGGCACACCCGCTTCCTCGGCCGCCTCGCGCATTGCCAGCGCCACATGATCCTCACCTTTGGCGGCGATGCACGGCACGGGGTTGTCGTCCCGGTCGTAGTCGATTGCGATGGCGACGTGGGTGGGATTGACCAGCAGCACGGCTGCATTGCGCGCAGCCAGTTCCGAGTTCCGCTGAGACCATTCATGCTGCAGCTGGCGACGCTGCTGCTTGACGTGGGGATCTCCCTCGCCCTCCTTGGATTCCTGCTTGATGTCGCGCACGCTCATGCGCATCTTCTTCATGAACGAATGGTGCTGCCAGGCGGCGTCGAGTATCGCAACCAACGCGCAAAGGCCTACGGACCAGGCCATCAGCTTGAACGTCAGGCTCCAGGCGAGTGTTCCGATCGCTCCGGCGCTCAGGTTCGGCGAGCGCGCAAGCGCGACGATCTCCGGCAGCGACGACTTGACCAGCAGCCAGCCGAGCAGGAAGAGCAGCGCGGCCTTGGCCACCGCCTTCAGCACCTCGATCAGGTTGTCCATCGAGAACATGCGCTTGACGCCGGCCACCGGGTCCAGGTGCTCGAGCGAAGGCTTGACCTTCTCGAAGGCGAGGACCGGCCCCGCCTGCAGGAAGTCCGACAGCAGACCGACGCCTGCGGCGGGAACCAGCAGCATCGCCGTCAGCAGCAGCGCTATCTCGACCGCCTGGGAGCCCAGGGCACGGGTTGCTCCCGAGAAGCCGGTGTGCATCCAGCCGGTTGCCACCGTCGCGAACAGTGCGTCGAACAGCGACGCGATGCGCACGGTGGAGAATGTGAGCAGGAGCGAGCCGATGCCCAGCCAGAGCACGAGGCCGGCCGTGCTGGTGATCTCGCGACTCTTGACGACATCGCCTTTCTTGCGCGCGTCGTCGAGACGCTTGGATGTCGGCTTCTCGGTCTTGTCGCCGGCGTCGCTCTCGGCCATCGTTCAGTTCCCGAACAGCGTACGCAAGGTCCTGAGCACGATGCCGCCGCCGCGCGCGAGCAGGTCCTCCTGCAGGAACTGCACCATCACCGTGATCTGGATCCAGATGATCCAGGCGGCAGCAACCCCCTTGATCGATTGCGACAGCGAGAACACGTTCAGTTGCTGTGCGAAGCGGTTGATCAGGCCAAGGACACCCTCGACGACATGCAGCAGTATCAGCGCCGGCGCGGCGACCAGCAGCGTCAGCACCATGATGCGGCCGAGTTCGGATTCGAAGTATCGGGTGCCGCCGGGAACCAGAACCGGCGCCGCCGCACGCACCGGCCACAGGGCATAGCTTTGCAGGATCGTGCCGATCATCAGCATGAATCCGCCGCCGGACATGAAGACCCAGCTCGCCAGCCGCCCGAACAGCGCGCCGTTGAGCGTGACCTGCTGCCCCGACAGCGGATCGGAGACCTGCGCCATCGAGGTGCCGACCTTGGTGTCGATCAGCTGCCCGGCGGCCTCGAAGGCCCACATCACGCCGGCAAAGAAGAACCCGATCGAGCAGCCGATGAACGCCTCCTTGGCGAACATCGTGATCAGGGACCAGGTCTGCGGCACGAACGGCACGGATGACGGCTGCAGCGCCAGTGCGAGCACGGCAATGCCGAGGAACATCGCATTGCGCACCAGCGCCGGGATCAGTTCGGCGGTGAACAGGGGCACCAGCAGGAAGGCCACCGCGACCCGGGTGAGGGAGAGGCCGAGCAGCAGCGCGGTGTCGCTCAGCGGTCCGAAGATGGACAGCGATTCCATCGCTGCCTGCTCAGCGGCGCACCATGCCGGCGAAGTTGCTGAACACGCCGTCGCCGAACTGGTACAGCCCGCCACCCAGCATCGAGGCGGTCGCGAAGATCGTCAGCACGATCGCAAAGAACTTTGCCACGTACTGCAGCGTCTGCTCCTGCAGTTGCGTCGCCGCCTGAACGAAGGCGATCAGCAGTCCGACGACGGCGGCCACCAGGATTGGCGGCGCCGACAGCAGCAGCACGTACCAGAGCGCCTGCTGCGTGAGGTGGACCACGTTCGAATGGAGCATCGTCCTCTCCGGTTCAGAGGTAGGTGAGGATCAGGCCATGGGTCAGCTTGACCCAGCCGTCGATGAGCACGAACAGGAGCAGCTTGAAGGGCATCGACACGGTGGTCGGCGAAAGCATCATCATGCCCATCGCCATCAATATGTTCGAGATCACGAGGTCGATCACGAGGAACGGCAGGAAGATCAGGAAGCCGATCTCGAATGCAACGGAGAGCTCGCTGACGGTGAACGCCGGCAGGATGACCAGGAAGTCGCGGTCTGTCAGCGAGGCGGCCAGCTCGGGCGTCAGCGCTCTCTGGGCTGTCTTGAGGAAGAAGGCGCGCTCCACGGGCCGCGTGTGCTTGATGAGGAACTCACGCAGCGGCTCCTTCGCCTGGTCGACTGCCTTCAGCATCGACTGGGTGTCTCCGCCGAGGTTGTTCAATCCTTGCAGCCGCTTGCCCATCTCCATGCCTACCGGATACATCACATAGATGCTGAGCACGAGCGCGAGTCCGTTGAGCACCACGTTGGGCGGCACCTGCTGCAGACCCAGTGCGTTGCGCAGCAGGCTCAGTACGACCACCAGCTTGGTGAAGGACGTCACCATCACTGCCACGAAGGGTGCCAGTCCCAGCACGACGACCGTCAGCAGTGCCGAAGACGGGGAGAATGTCGAGATGTCCATGACCCTGAGTGACGGGCAAGCCGCCCCGGGGTTCAAAGTTCCGGCGGCGGCGGATCTTTTACTGCCGTTCGTCGACGAGCAGCGCGCAACCCTGTCCCCAGGGGATCAGGCTGCCGGCGGCGATGCGGCGGGCCGGGGCTGCAGTGCCCGCCGGCATGATCCAGAGCTCGGAGCGTCGCTTCGCCAGGTCGTCCACCGACAGGGGCGGGGCGCTCCAGCCGGCCAGGAAGAAGGCGCCAAGCGGACGGGGGATCGGCAGAAGCACCCGGCAGACGGAGGCGCCGCCCGATGGGAGTGGCGCAGGGCTGGGCGATCCGGTGCCGTGGGTGCCCCGGCCGGATGCTCCGGCTGCCTGCACCGCGACCGGTACCCCCCGTTCCGGCGCCTCATCCGGCACGTGCAACCGGCAGGACCAGCCGGCCCCCATCGATTCGGGCAGCACGACCGCTCCACCCGTTTCGATGGCCGAAAGCTCCGTGTCGTCCAGCAGGAGCGTGGATAGCGTCAGCTGCGCCGTCGCGTCCTGCCATCGCAGGCGCTTTGCCAAGGCGGGTGGGGGCGGGCGGACGGCGTACGCAGCAGCATCCAGGGTACTTCCAACCTGCAGCGGCCGAAGGCGTCGGCAGTGGCGTCGTCTTCGGGGCGGTCTGCCGACGAGTCGCAGGCGGCCAGGGCGCGCAAAGCGGAACTTTGCTCGCCGCCGGGCGCCCGCTTCCAGTCGAGTTCCATTGCCAGCCAACCGTCGATTGCCTGAAGGAGTTCGTCGCAGTCATCGAGAGCGATGGCGGCGACTGCGGCATTGCATGGGATCGGCCCGCGCAGCCGCAATCGCAACGACCCTTCGGAAGCGCATGCCTCGAAGCACAGCCAGTCGTCGGCCCCGGCCACGGCGGGCATGGAACCGTCCATTCAATCCGCCTGTGCGGTGATCATCATGCGGGTCAGCTCCGCGACCGAGCGCGCCTGCATCTTGGCCATCCCGCGGGCCCGATACAACTCCACCGTCTTGATCGACAAGCCGATCCGGTCCGCGATGTTCTTGTTGTAGACGCCCTGGATCACGAACTCGATCACCTGCCGCTCGCGCGGCGACAGCTTCGCACGGCGTGCAGCGAAGCGTGAGCGCGCTTCCGGATCCACGGCTTCGGCTCGATCGTCGCCCGGGCGGTCGGGTCCGGAGCCGTAGGATGTCGATCCAGCCGTGGCTGCGAGATTGCCCGGCAACCCCAGGCTGCCCTGTATATCCTGGGGCCGGCGGGGCGTCGCCGGGGGCTGCAGAAGGCCCTGTGCCGCTGCCGAGAAGGCCTTCTTCAGGGAATCCTCCAGCATCACTTCGTCGAACGGCTTTTCCAGCAGGGTGACCGCGCCTTTCTGCATGGCGCGCACTGCCAGTGCGACGTCGGCGTGCCCGCTCATGTAGATCACCGGCAGGTCGGCGTCACGCTGGATCAGCGCGTCATGCAGTTCCAAGCCGGACATCCCGGGCATGCGAATGTCCAGCATCAGGCATGCGGGCCGGCGCAGGTCGCGCCTTGCAATGGCCTCCACCGCCTGCACCGGATCCGCCCAGGAGCACACTTCGAGTTCGGCACTGCTGAGCCAGAAGCTGGTGGCTTCCAGGAAGTTGCTGTTGTCGTCCACTATGTAGAGCATGCGAGCGTTCATGATGCCTGCTCCGTGGCGAGCGGTTGCGGCTGGTTCCACGCTTCCAGCGGCAGTCCTACATGGAATGCGGCACCGCCCCCGGGGTTCCTCACGAACCAGAGGCGTCCCTCGTGAAGCTCGACGAAGGAGCGGCAGATGGACAGTCCGATGCCCATGCCATTCGGTTTGCTCGATGCGAACGGCACGAACAGGCGCGACTCGGCATCCTCGTCCAGTCCGCAGCCGTTGTCGCGAACCTGCAGGAGCGCTTCGCGCCGGTTGCATGCCAGCCGGACGACCAGATGCGGGTCGGCGGGCGGGGCAGCCCGCAAGGCATCCAGGGCATTGCGCATCAGGTTCACCAGGACCTGCTGCAACATCACCCGGTCGCCGCGCACGATGATCGGCGGCTCGGGCAGCTGAAGTGTCAATCGAGCCCCGGTTCGGCGCGCGTCCCAGTCGAGGAGCGAGACGCTTTCGCGCACCAGGCCCGCCAGTTCGATGCGTTCGAGCTTCGGCTGACGGGAATGGGTGAACTCGCGGATCCGGGTGATGATCCGCGCTGCGAACATCACCTGTCCGATCGCGCGCTCGAGCGCACCTGCTTCCTCCGGATCGAGTCCGGGCTGGCGGCGGGCAAGGCGCAGGCGCAACCCGCGCAGCAGGTTGGCGCTGGCACCGATGGGCTGATTCAGTTCATGCGCCAGCGTGGTTGCCATTTCGCCGACCGACAGCGTGTTGGACGTGAAGAGCAGTTGCTCGCGATCATCGAGCTGGCGTTGTTGAGCGCGGCTCTGCTCGTCGCAATCGATCAACCGCAGCAGCCAGTGGCGCTCGTCGATCGCAACCAGTTCGACCTGCCACTGGCGCCGGTGTCCCAGCCTGACGCGAAGCGGCGACTGCTGCAGCCCTTCGAGGGCGGTGGCAAGGCCCGGCAACGCGCCGTCCAGCCCGTCCAGGTCGCGCGCGGCGGCGATCGGGGTCGGCAGCAACTGCCAGGCGGGGCTCTGCCAGCAGACGTCCCGCGCGTGGCGGCCGACCAGCGCTGCCGCGTCGCCGATTTGCGCCAGCACCTCGCAGCTTGCCGGCAGGAAGTTCGAATGGTGCAGCATCGAACGGGCTCCATGGGTTCAGGAGGCAGGGGCGGCGCGATGCGTGGCGATCGATCGCAGCGCCCGACGCAATCGCGTCTCACGTGGTGTGTTGCGCAATCCCCGCCACTCGTTCAAATCGATCCGGTAATGGCTTACCAGGCGGCCGTCGTACGGCATCATTCCCAGCGGCTCGAACCCCATCGCCACGAGTACGGCTGTCGCGCTGCGATTGGCGGGATGGCATACACCCCACACCGTCGACAGCCGTAGATCGTCTGACGCATGATCGAGCATCATCTCGCCACCTTCCTGAGCGAGGCCGGTACCCCAGGCGGACGGCAGAAGGCGGCTGCCGATTTCAACTTCGCCGGGGCGGCCGGGCATCGGCATCAGGCTGAACCACCCCGCGAAGGTGGGGTCGGGCCGCAGGATGCTTGCATGCCAGATGCCGAGCCCCTCGTACTCGCGGTAACGGGTGATCATCCTCTCGATGAACAGCGCCGCGACTCGGCCCAGCTGGAGCGGTACGTCGTCGATCAGCAGGGCGCGCACGCGCGCGTCGCGGTGCAGTGCCGACAGGTCGTCGACGTCGTCGGCCTGGAACTCGCGCAGCGCGAGCCGCCTGCTGCGTGACCACGCGAGCGGCCGCGTGCCGGCGTTCGCGGGAACGAGGGCGGCCGCGGCCGGGATGAACGGCGTGCCGACTGCGGACGGGGTGCTCATTGAGAATCTCCCTTCTGTTCGTCCTCGATCCGCACGTGGGCGCGAAGCGAGCGAGCTTCGAGACGGTCGGACAGGCGCGAGGCGGAACGGGCCAGCACGGGCTGCATCTCGCGCCCGCTGCTGCGGATGTCGAGGGTCCAGGCGGAAGTGCCGTCGGAGAGGTCGGCGCGCCCGGCGCGCACTTCCAGCGGCACGCCCGATGCGTGCGGGAGCGACACGTCCCATTTCGCCGTTGCGGACGGTCCCGGCGCCCCGAGCGGAGTGCTGAGCGCGGACTCGAGCGCAGCTCGCGTCGGTCCGGGGGTGGGGGCCTCCGCGGTCGAGGCATTCATCGGGGATGCGAGGGGCGGAGCGCCGGATCGAAGGATCGGCGAGCCGAATGGGTCGCAGCGTTGCAGGTCGTCGCCATCCTCCGATGCGCTGCCTGCCTCCTCGTCGCCCGTGCCGGTGCCGCGCCGCCCGCGCGGTCCGGCCCCGGCGCTGCGGCCGATGACATCGAGGACCGGAACTTGCATCGGGCCGAAACCCTCCTGCCCGGCATCGCCGATAGCAGGGGTGCTGCCCGAAGAAGTGCAGGCCTCGGGCAGGCACGGACGCGGCGTCTTCCAGTCCACCAGCCTCGGCGGCGGCGCGGCATTGCCGACGAGGGATTGCAGAGGCACCGCCCCGGGCGGCGCCTGGGCTGACTCGGCATGGCGCCGGCGTTCGCGTCCTTCGCGCAAAGAGCGTTCGAAGTCGGTGCCCGAATCGCGGCGGTCGCCAATCGGTTCTCGGGCAATCGCTGTCCCCGGCTCTGCCTCCGCCCGCAAGGCCCGGGGCGGCTTGCAGCGGGTTGCTCAACACGATCCCGCGCGCGGGTTCGGGCCGCGCCCCTGGTCTTCCTGTTCGGCCTCCGCGCGCCGTTCCACTTCCAGCTGGCGCGCATGGCGCGCCTGTTGCGCGAGGTCGCGAACCACATCCTCCCGGGCCATCGCCCGCGCGAGCTCGCCGCGCGCCTGTTCGGCCGCTTGCCTGCTTGCCTCGAGCCGGCGTGATTCGCCGATCAGCGCGTCCTCGTCCCGCTCCAGCCGCTCGGCCAGGCGGGCGCGTTCGGCATGCACGATGCCGTTCCAGCGCGGCAGGTGCGGCGCGAGCGAGGTGACGACGGCCTGGGCGAGCGATCCGATTGCGCGCCGGCTCGCCTGGATCAATCGTTGCCGCTGATCGACCGCGATTTCCGCCGCGGTGACTTGCTTGCCCGCATCCGCGCAACGCTCGCGCGCCTGCGTCACCCGCAGGATGCGCAGCTTGTGCAGTTGCACGGCGTCCTGCGGGCTTGTCGAGTTACGGCTCATTTCACCGTTTCCTGCAATATCCGTACTGTTTCATCGAACCAGCAGGACTCATCCGACCCCTGGGTCAGCAACCCGCGGATCGCCGGCATCCGCTCGATCGCGCGGTCGGCAAGTGGATCGCTGCCCGCGCGGTACTCGCCGACCCGCAGCAGGAACTCGATCTCCTTGTGTCTTGCCATCAGCGCGCGCAGCCGGCCGGCGGCCTCGCGGTGCGCTGCATCCGCCACGCGGGTAAATACCCGGCTGGCGCTTGCGAGCACGTCGATCGCCGGATAGTGCGCGGCCTGCGCCAGGTGCCGGGACAGCACGATGTGACCGTCGAGGATCGAGCGGACCTCTTCGGCCACCGGGTCGCTGTTGTCGTCGTCTTCAGCCAGGACCGTGTAGAACGCAGTGATGGAGCCGTTGGCATCGTTGCCGGCGCGCTCGAACAGCCGCGGCAGCTCCGCGAATACCGATGGCGGGTACCCGCGGCGTACCGGTGGCTCCGCGGCGGACAAGCCGAGCTCGCGCAGACCCCGTGCGAACCGGGTGACCGAGTCGACCAGCAGGAGCACCCGCTTGCCTTCCTTGCGAAAGCCTTCGGCAATCGCGGTCGCGGCATGGGCGGCACGAACCCGCTCGAGCGCCGGCCGATCCGAGGTCGAGACGACGACCACTGACCGCGCGAGGCCGTCGGCGCCCAGGCTTTCGTCGAGGAACTCGCGCACCTCGCGACCGCGTTCGCCAACCAGCGCGATGACGTTCACGTCCGCGCGCGCCTGGCGCGCGAGCATGCCCAGCAACGTCGATTTGCCGCCGCCCGCCATCGCGAAGATGCCCATCCGCTGGCCTTCGCCGACGGTCAGCAGCGAGTCGATCGCCCGCACGCCGGTGGGCAGCGGGTGGTCGACGCCTTTGCGCCGCATCGGCGAGGGGGCGGTCGCATGGAGCGGCGTCAGGTGCAGGTCCGGCCCTGGGCGCGGCGGCTCCAGGTCATCCAGGGGTCGGCCGAATGCGTCGACTACGCGGCCGAGCAGTGCGGGCCCGCAGGCCACGGTTGCGGCGTCCGCCAGCGGTTGCACCTCGGCGCCGATCGCAACGCCCTGCAGCGGACCGTAGGGCGCCAGGATCGCCTGGTCGCCCGTCAGCCCGATCACCTCGGCCAGCAGCGGCTCCCCGGTGTTGGCACGGGTTGCAATCGAAGACTCGGCACTGCTGGCCGATGCGGGCGCGAAGGCCGGTCGCGCGCAGTACCGTGCCGCCGGCCTGGACCACGCGGCCACATTCGAGCACCGTTCTCGTGGCGTGCAGCGCGTCCAGCAGCCGGCGGGTGTCTTGGCCGGGCGGAGGGTATCCCACTACCCCTTCGCGCTGCGCGCTGTCCCCCAAGGGGCTGAGGTCCGCGGCTCCAGCCCCGCCTGCGCGGGGCTGGACGGACCGGAGGCGTCGCGTCCCGCGACGCCGCGGCCTGCAGGGCCGAGCCCTCCTTCGGCGGCCGGGCGGAGGGCTCAGGACTACCCCTTCGCGCTGCGCGCTGTCCCCCAAGGGGAGCGAGCCCTCCTTCGGGCGGCCGGGCGGAGGGCTCATGCTGCCTCCGTAGAGCCGGCGGGGAGCTCCCAGGCTTGCGCGAGCCGGCGCAACTGGGTGTCGAGCGTTGCGTCCACGCTGCCCAGGTCGGTCTCGATCCTGCAGCTTTCGACGCCGCTGCCTGCGTCCGCGCGCACTTCGAAAGCCGGCACCGCTTGGTCGCTGCGCAGGGCGAGGCTGCGGAGCAGGTCGCGCACGGCATCGACCCGGTCGGGATGCACCAGCACCCTGGCCGGGGACCCCGGGACCAGGTCCCGTGCGGCGGTGCCTGCCAGGGCGAGCAGCCGCTGGTCGTCGGCGAGGCTGCCGATCATCTTTCGCGCGACCTGCAGCGCGAGGCCGGCGACCTGTGCCGACATCGCTTCGCGGTGGCGGCCGGCCGCGACGGCGAGCGAGGCCAGACGGGCGGCGTGCTCTTCGTCCGCCGCCCGGGCACCCTCCTGGAAGCCCGCGGCGTAGCCGTCTTGATGCGCCTGCTTGCACGCGGCATCGACGCGACCGGCCATTTCCGAATGGAGCGTCTGCAGCCGCTCGCACAGGTGATTGGCGTCCTTGAGCAGCGGTACTTCGCCAGCACTGAGCACCCGCCGCGTCGACGCGATGCCGATGTCGCCGTCACGATGCCACAACAGGAAACTCATGCTTGCTCTCCGCGTGCGGTGCGCTGCTCTGCCGCGTCCGCCGGCGGCGAGTCCTTGCGCGTGGCCTGCATCTGCGCCTTCGGAGCCAGCGATTCGACACGCGCGATCAGCATTCGTGCGATGGCATCGGACATCGTCGCGGCTTCGGCAGGCGCCCAGGATGCGGCGGTCGCTTCGCGCAGGCTGCCCGGCGGCAGCGAGGCCAGCAGTACCGCCAGCCCGGTCGCGCGCAACGCCGGAACCACCTGGTCAGCAGTGCCGATCGCCGGCCCCTGCATCAGGTCCGGCGCGAGCGGCAACTGCGCCTCGGGCTGGGCCAGCACGGCCTGGAGGAATCCGGAGCCGACGGCATTGCTGGCAGTGGCGAGGCGGCGCGCGTCGATCCACATCCGCAACAAGGGGGCATTCCTCAACGCGCCTATCTGCAGTGCGAGACAGTTCAGCTCCGCATCCGGCAGGGCGAGCCATGAAGGTGCCGATTCCAGTGCGGCCCAGTCGAGCCTTGCCGCCAGCGCCGGCGAGACCGGAAGCAGGCGCCGCGCGACCGCCGCACGACGCCGCCGGACCCTGGCCGGCTCCCCGTTCACTTGCCGCTCCCGGCGCGGCGGCGCCATGACAGCAGCAGTCCGGCTCCAAGCGTTGCGGCGCCAAGCGCGCCGAAGCCGCCGGCGGCGAGAAGCTGTACGCCGCCCGCGGCGAAAGACGGCATGCCGCCCGGAGGCTGCAGCAGCCTGCGCTCCGTCCTGCCCTTCTGCTCCATCATGTCGCTCGGCGAAGCCGGGGGCGCCGGGACCGCAGACTTGGCGGCATCGCCGGCCATTGCCTCGGCCGGAAAAAGCGCGACGGTGACGTTGCCGTACATCAAGCCCTCGATGCTGTTGACCACCAACGCCTTGATCTGCGTGACCTGCGCCTGGAGGTTGCGGTCGGCGCGATGCTTGATGAAAACCGCTGCTGCCGACGGCTGCGGCTTGTCGAGCAGAGGATTGTTCTCGGGCATCACCAGGTGCACGCGGGCCGTGATCACGCCGTCGATGCTGGCGATGGTGTTGGCGAGTTCCTGCGACATGGCGTGGGACAGGCGCGCGCGCTCCTCGAGCGGCGAGGAGACGAAGCCCTCTCGCTTGAACACGTTGCCCATGCTTTCGAACGTGTCGCGGGGATAGCCCTGTGCGCTGAGCGCGCGCACGGCCGCGGAGAAGCTCTCCGGGGGAGTCGTGATGGAAAGGTGCCGTCCTGGCGGCGCTTTCTCGGCCTCGATGCCCGCGGACAGCAGCACCGCCACCATCTCGTTGGCCTGCCGCTCGGAGAGCTTCGAGTAGAGCTCCTGTCTCGATGAACAGGCGGCGCAGGCCAGGATCAGCATTCCGGTCGCTGCCGCGCCGACTCGTCGACCGAAGGTTGTCTGCTGCATGGCTGCGCCCTCAGGATTGCTGTCGGAACAGTTGCTGCAGGCCATCGGAAGTCCGATTGGCGATGTTCGACATGAGCTGGCAGTGGAACGAGAATTCGTGACAGCGCACGTTCAGGCTCACCATTTCGGACGGAGTCATCTGGCGACCTGCGTTATCCGCCGCCTTTGCGTCTATCGACAGGCGCCGGGCCTCGCCGTTGATGTGCTCGAACGGCTTCATCAACTGCCTGGCTGCCTCCGTCGCTTCGCCCACGGGGCGAGCCTCCAGGCGCATTTCCGCCTGCAGCATCGACTGCTGGAAGTTTCCGAAGTCGGTGAGCGACAAGCCGTAGCCGCCCTGCACCGGTACGCCGGCAGCGGCAGGCGCTGCGGCCGTCGGGGAGAGCGCGGCAGCGATCTCGAGGTTCATGGCTGGTCTCCGCCGCTCAGGATTTGCGGGCCATGGTGCTGAGTGCCTCGCCGATCGCCGAGATCGCGGTATGCGAACTGTTCGACAGGAAGCCCATCTTCAGCGATTCGGCAGTCAGTTCGGTGATGGCCGACGGCGTGTCGTTGCCTTCGAGGGCGGCGGACAACTCTTCTATCGAGGTCGCCTGGCGGTCCAGCGCGGCACCCCAGGCACGTGCCAGTGCCTCGAAGAAACTGCCACCTGAGCCTTCGAACTTCCGGCTTTCGTTCTGGCTGGTGACCGGGGTCATTGCCAGCGAAGCAATGGCGGTATTGACGTTGCTCATGATGTTCACTCCAGGAGTCGGTTGAGAATGAAAACTGCGGGTGCAGACTGCGGGTGGGGACTAGAAGTTCAAGGAAGTCTTCTGGCCATCGCGTTCGAGCGCGACCGCGGCCTTGTTGATGGCGACGATGCGATGGCCGGTTGGAAGCATCGCGCCGACGAAGTAGCGGGCACCGTCTACGGTGACCAGGTAGGCGGAGGCGCCGGCGACCAGTGACGCGATTCGCTTGCCGGGATCGTCGGCTACCGGCGGAGGGGGCGCGGTAACCGGCTTGACGGTATTGCGCACTTGCAGGACCTCGAGGCCGCGCACGTCGCGGCGCACGGCCTCCTCCGCCCGCGCCAGCGCGGCGCCGTCGCGTTCCGCAGCTTCAGCCGCGATGCGACCGGGACCGGCGACCTGCGCGGAAACCGCGATCCCGTTGATACGGAACACTTCGGTGACCTCGCGCACCAGCCCCTCGTCCACCGTCACTTCGACGGCCGGTGCCAGTGGAGCGGTCAGCAGCCATCGCGTGAGCTGGTCGCGCTGGTCGTTGCTGGCGAGCCGGCCGCGAATCACGACCTGTCCGTTGCCGCGGGTGATGATGTCGAGCATGCCGAACTCGCTCTCGCGCAGCGCTTGGCGCAGGCGGGTGACCGGATCGTCCGGCGCCTTTGCCGCCTGCACATCCCCCGGTTCGAACCCGATATGGGCAGCGCCGACGGCAGCGAGGCTGAGCAGGAGCACCGCCGCCCCGGTCGCCGCGAGCCAGACATCGGCGCGGCGATGCCACGGCGTCCGATTCGTGGTGCTGCCGGAGGATGAGGCGGGCGGCGACGCGGTGGCCGGCGATGCAGCAGCCGGCTCGGCGTCGGGGTCTGCGCAGACCAATCGTCGATGCAGGCGCGGCCGAAGGCGACGACCGCGCTGCCGATCGTCAGCGGCCCGTGGGCAGGCCACTTCGCGTTTCGTCCGGCGGTGAGGGCCTGGCCGTCGAGCGTCACCTGGCCTTGCAGTACTTCGATCCGGGCTTCGGGAAGATCGGCACGCAGCCTGATCCGTGCGGGCGCCGTCCGGTCGTCCCTCAGCACGATGTCGGCGTCGTCCGTCTGCCCGTCCGGGCCGGAGGCTATCACCTTCGCAACTCCGGCCTCGAGCGGGGCACGAGCGCCCCGCTGCGGCCCGGCGCTCACGCGAAGCTCGAGTGCCTGCAGGGATTCGAGTGACGGGGCCGCGCGCTCCAATTTCAGCTCCTCGGGGAACGTGTTGAGGGCTGGTGTGCCGGGCATCGCCTCAAGGTCCAGGACCACCGACCTTCGCGCGGCCGCCGGAGCCGGCGAAGCAGGCAGGCGTGGCGGTGCGCGTCGTGGCCGGTGCGGGCGCGGCGGTACGAAGCGTTCCACCCGGCGCCGGGACCGGCGCGAGGGGGATGGTCATCGGCGCCGGCGACCTGGCGGTTCTCGGCGCCGGCTCGGGCGCGGTTGCCTCGAGCGGCGTGGCGCCCGCGCGGACGGCTCCCAGCGTGCTCTGCACCGCGGCGGTCCGCGTGCCCGCGAGGCGCGGCGTGATCAGGAACATCCGTTCCACGCGGGTGGTGCTCGACTCCCGGCTCTTGAAGAGGTTGCCGACCACCGGTACGTCGCCGAGCCCAGGGACCTTGTCGGTGCTGTTGGCGCTCACCTCGCGCACCATGCCGCCGATCAGCAGGCTCTCGCCTTCGGCGATCAGCGCCTGGGTGTTGATCGTCGAGCGTTCGACCACCGGGATCTGGTCCACCTGGCGCCCGGAGATGCTGCCGTCCTCGACGTTGACCAGCAGCTTGATGCGCGTCTGGTTCGCATCGCGGAACACATGCGGCGTCACCCGCAGCGAGGTGCCGGCGCTCACGTTGAACAGGTCGACCTCCTCGCGGCCGGCGACGCGCACGAAGAAGGTGGAGCTGTTGTCGAAGATCGCCTCGACGTTGGACAGGGTGACGACCTGGGGGCTCGATACTACTCGGGCCGCCCCGTCGGTCTGCAGCGCCCTGATGCGCGCGATGAACTGGCCGACCGATCCCATGACGACCGAGGCGACACCGCCCGGGCCGGCGATCGGCAGCGAGCCGTTGAACGCCGCCTCCCGACCGTCGTTGTTCCAGCGCCAGTTGACCCCGAGCTCGCGCGCCCGATCGACGTTGACGTCGATGATGGTTGCTTCGATTTCGAGCGACTGCGGCTCGACGTCGAGTGCCGCGATCAGCTGCTCATAGCGTGCCAGGCGATCGGTCGAGTCCCTGACGATCACCGCGTTGAGGCGCTGGTCGGCTTCGATCCGGACCTGGAAGGGTTCGGGAATCGTTGTCTGCGGCTGGGCAGCGGCTTCCTCCGGCTTGGCGACATGGGCAAGTGCGTTGACCAGCCGATCGACCTGAGCGCCGCGCAACTCTTCCGGAGTCGGCTTCGCCTCCACCGGCACGCCTTGGCCGGCGAGGCCCTTGCCGCGCAGCGACGGCTGGGTCGGCTTCAGCAGCGTCTCGCGTCCCAGGGGCCGGTAGTGGCGTGTGTCGACCAGTGAGCGCAACGTCGAGGCGACGCCCGGCACGACGATCTGGCGGCCGCCGATCGTCATCGTCACGTCGTGTGCCCAGGCGTAGCGCAGGTAGAACACGCGGAAGTCGGCTGCTGCGCCGGGCTGGTTCTGCGGCGACTGCCTGGCCTGGGCGGCGCGCACCAGCTCGTCGACCTGTTCCACGAAGCGAGGAGCGCCGACGACGATCATGTTGCCGTCGCCACTGCGGCGCACGTGTTTCGGGTGTCGGTCAGATCGAGGTCGAAGATCTCGCGCATCGTCTTCTCGGACATGGCCGCGGTGACCGCGTAGGTACGCCTGCCCAGTTCGGATGCCGGGACCACGTGCACCACGGCGCCGTCGTAGTAGGTGACCAGGTTGTAGACCCGCGCGACGTCGCGCAGCACCTTCGCGGCGGGACCCGAGAAACTGCCGTTGACCGATCCGCCGAGCGACGGCGAGATCGCCGCGGGCACATCCATCGTGGCGAACAGGTCCTGCAGAAAGCCGGCGATCGGCTGCTCGCGCGCGGTGATCGATATCGGCCGGCCGCCGTTGGGCATGGAGGCGGCACCGGCAGCGGCCGCGGCAAGCAGCATGGCGGCGGCGATCGCGAGGCGTGCCGAACGACCCCACCTCGACAACGGCGTATCGGCACCTGGGCACCGGATGCCGCGCCGGAATTGCTGCGTGCAGGCCATCGGACAACTCCTGGTTGGGGTTTCTGCGGGTAGGTAGCAGTCCCAGCCGGGAGGGTTCAATGAATCGCGTCTTCGCGCAGGGGCGCGGCGGCTACGCCGCGTTCAGCATCGGCACGTCGGGTGCGGGGATCCGGTCGACGACGTCGAGCTGCAAGCTCGGCATCAGCTCGTGATACGAAAGAACCGGCACGTCGAAGCATTCCGCCTCGATCAGCTTGCGTAGGTGGTAGCGCAGGTCGATCGTTGTGAGCAGCACGGCCGGCACGTGGTCGCGCAGAGATCGTGCGATGGCATCCGAGACCGCCCGGGCGAATTCCGGCTCCAGCGCCAGCTGGGATACGCCGCCAGCCACCCGCACCGACTGGCGCAGACGTTCCTCGAGCTGCGGCTGCAGCATCACCGCCTGCAGGCGGCCGTCGGGGGCCACCTGGTGGCTGATCTGCCGGCGCAGCGCGACCCGGGTGAATTCCGCGACCGTGTGCAGGTCCTTCTCGCGCTGGCTGATTTCGGCCATTGCTTCGAGGATGTCGCGCAGGTTGCGGATCGACACCGATTCGGCGACCAGCCGGCGCAGCACTTCGGCCACCCGCTGCAGCGGCAGTGCCCGCAGCACTTCCTTCACGATGTCGGGCATGTCGGCGGCGCTGCGGGTCAGCAGGTTGGTCGTGTCCTGCGCGCCGAGGAACAGCGGCGCATGGCGCTGTAGTGCCTGGCGCACCGGCAGGCCGAGCTCGGTATGCGGTTCGTCGGGCAGCGCACCCGAGGCGATGGGAACCTCGAACGCGAGCAGTTCCCAGCGCCCGGCATCGCTGCCGCTGTCGTCCTGGCCGTGGACGTGGATGCGGGGCAGGGCAAGGCCGAGGCCGAGCTGGAACTCGTCCAGCATCTCCTCGAGTGTGACCGTGAGCCGATGCACCTGGCCGTCGGCCAGCATCGCCGCCGGCACTCGCAGCAGCAGCGGTATCGACGGTCGCTGCTGCGGCAGGGCAGTCATCGTGATTGCGGCGGGGGCATCCAACCGCCTGACCAGGCGCTGGACCGCCGGATGGCGCAGGTTGCGAAGGCGCCGCGTCAGAGCCGGCGTGAGCATCGCGCCGCAGCCGGCAAAACCGAGCGCGAGGGCGGCGAACACCGACTTGGGAAATCCAGGCACGAACATCAGCAGCGCGCAGATCCCCGCGGCGACCAGCAGCACGCGCGGCTTGGCGCCGATCTGCTTGCGGATCGAGTCGCCGAGGTGGCGGTCGTCCTCGTCGCTGGTGCGGGTGACGATGAGGCCGGCAGCCATCGCGCCCAGCAGCGCCGGGATCTGCGCGACCATGCCGTCGCCGATCGTCAGGATGGAGTACTTGGTGATCGCGGTGCTCATGTCCAGGCCCTGCATCATCACGCCGACCGAGAGGCCGCCGATCAGGTTGATCGCGATGATCACGATGCCGGCGATCGCGTCGCCCTTGACGAACTTCATGGCGCCGTCCAACGAGCCGTGCAGCTTGCTCTCCAGCTCGAGCGTGCGGCGCCGACGCCTCGCGTCATCCTTGTCGATCAGCCCGGAGCGCAGGTCGGAATCGATCGACAGCTGCTTGCCGGGCATCGCATCGAGCGAGAACCGGGCCGCCACCTCGGCCACCCGTTCCGCGCCCTTGGCGATCACGATGAACTGGACCACCGTGATGATCAGGAACACCACCAGTCCGACGACCAGGTTGCCGCCGGCGACCGTCTTGCCGAAGGTGTCGATGATGTGGCCGCCTTCGCCGTGCAGCAGGATCATGCGGGTGGTGGCGATCGACAGCGACAGGCGGAACAGCGTGGTCAGCAGAAGGACGCTCGGGAACGAAGAGAACTCCAGCGGCGACTTGATGTAGACCCCCAGCAGCAGCAGGACCAGTCCGGTCGCGATGTTCACCGCGACCAGCAGGTCGATCAGCCAGATGGGCAGCGGCAGCACCATCATCGCGACGATCGCCACGATGCCGGCGACCAGCAGCAGGTCGCTGTAGCGGGACGCGAGGCCCTCGTGGGGGCTGGCCGCGCTGCGGAAGTAGGCCGTCATCGTCATCATCTGCTCCCCCGCTCGATCAGCTGGCCCGACGGCAGGACGCTGAACGAGTCCTGGAGCCGGCGATGAACGGCCAGCACGTTGCGCACGTACGCCTGCGTCTCCGCATACGGCGGCACGCCGCCGTAGGTCGAGACGGCGCCTTCGCCGGCGTTGTAGGCGGCGAGGGTGAGACGCAGGTCGTCGCCGTAACGCTGGCGCAGCTGTTGCAGGTAAGCGGCGCTGGCACGCAGGTTCACCTGCGCGTCGAACAGTGCCCGTTCAGGGTCGGCAACACCGAAACGGCGTGCGGTGGCCGGCATGACCTGCATCAGGCCGCGGGCGCCGGCGTGCGACACCGCCTTCGCGTCGTGGCGCGACTCGATGTGCGCGACCGCGTGCAGCAGCAGCGGATCGATGCCGAAGTCAGCGGCGGTTTCGGTGATGGCAGGGGCCAGCGCGATAATGCGGGCCGCCTCGCGGGTGGGCGGCGCAGGACGTTGCCGATCCGTACCTGCAGGAGCGGGTGCATCAGGAGGCGGGCCGGAATCGACTGCGACTGCGACCGGCGGCCGTTCGTACAGCTCGAGCTGCGCCGCGCGATGCGGCTTCAGCGCTCCGGCGAGGCTGGCGCACTGTTCGGCGAGCAGGCCGAAGCGCTCGGCCGGCGCCTGTTGCGCCATCGGGCCCGGCACGCCGCTGCAGACCTGCGCCTGCACGGGGGGTCCGGTCAGCCAGGCGCCTGCGAGCACGCAGAGGACGCGGTGCCAGGGAAGGACAGGTGGGACAAAGCCGGACATGCGCGCCGCTCCTGATCGGTCTCGATCCCACTGGGTTGCGGATCGCGCGCTGACGGTTCAACTCAGCGGGCGCGCAGCTCGAAAGTCTCCTGGCCCAGCACGCCGTCGGACACGTTGATGAATGCTGCCCTGACCTGGTCGAGGGACGAGGCTCGCAGGGGAACGAGATCCCCCTGGTTCAAGTGGCTCGGCAAGTCGATCAGCACGTCCTTTTCCGTGGCGAAGCATGCGACCGTCTCGGTCACGCCCCGTGGATTCATCACCAGCCGGAACTGGTCGGTACCGGGCAACCGAAGTCCGGCGTCTGGCGCGACGCGTGAATCGCGCTGGAAGCGGTTCGGAAAGAAGCGCAGGATCCGGCCCTCGTCATCGTGCAGGAAGCAGTACACGTTGGCTTCGCGGCTCGGCTGGATCGACAGGCTCACCGGTTCGCCGCGGGCAAACCGGCGCGCGTTGCCATCGGCCGATACCCTCAGGCGCAGCGGCTGTGCCGCAGAGGTTCCCGCAGGCGTGACCAACGCCGTAGCGACCGGCGTCACCACGGGTACGCCCGGGGACGCGGCGGACGCATAGGCCGCGCCGGCCTGCGCGCTGGAACCGGTGGATGCGGCGGCGGCGGACATCAACGAGGCGATGTCGGCACCGAGCCATGCCTTGAAGAAGTCGAGCGACAGCTTCGGCTCGCGGGGCTGCCCAAGGCTTTCTCGCGCGCGTGCGATCGCTTCGTTGAACTCGGGGTTGGGGATGCCGTCGACCGGGCCGAGGTACAGGCGCCGCTGCTGCAGTGCCCGCTGGAAGTAGGAGATGAATTCGGCCGGACGGGCGGCGAGTCCGTCGTACCACTCCTGGACCTCCGCGCTGACGGCATCGTTGCCGTCGTCGAGGCCGAAGCAGGTCCAATAGGGCAGGCGGGCCAGGCGGCCGACCAGTTCGATGGCCGACAGTTCCACGAGTGCCCGTGTCGCGCCGGCCTGCGTAGTGGCGGCCGCCACGCCGAAGGCCTGGCCGAACTTGGTGAAGGCGGCCGGGCCGGTGCGCAGGCTGATCTCGTTGTAGCGGCTGGCGCCGGGCACGATGCTCATGTCGCCGGTGTCGAGCAGCAACAGTTCCAGTCCAAGTGTCTGGCCCTGCGGAGTCACGCCGACATGGGGCGCGAAGTTCGCGCGCAGCGCAAACC
Source organism: uncultured Pseudomonadota bacterium (assembly GCA_963844195.1). Taxonomy (GTDB): domain Bacteria; phylum Pseudomonadota; class Gammaproteobacteria; order Burkholderiales; family Burkholderiaceae_E; genus Lautropia. Next base: position 850,989 of record CAWJNC010000003.1, read on the forward strand.
GCCGGCGGGGCGGCGACGTCGTGTCGGTGTGGCCAGCGGCACCGGCATCCCGGTGCAGGTCCGGGCCGGGCATCACCAGGCGGATCGCGCGGCTGCGTCGAGTCATGTCGGAGAACGTCGCTGCAAGATGACCTGCCACCACGGCCTGCGTCTGCCTGTCCGCACCAGCGCTCGTGTCGATGATCAGCGACAGGTCGCCGACGGCATGATCGAGCAGCAGGCCGTCCATGCATTGCAGGGCGGGTCCGAGCACGCTCGCGGAGAGCGACGACGTCGGAGAAGGAGGCGGCGTCTTGGGAGAGTCCGGGGGCGCGTCCGGCGCAGTGGTCGAGCAGCCGGCCAGTTGCAGGCCGACGGCGAGGATGGTGACTCCCATCGACCGCCTGGATCGGCGCAAGGTACAACCAGTCGCGAACGTCCTCACGGGATCCCTCTTTCAGGAGCGCGGCACCTGTCGCATGCGGTGATCGGTGAAGCGGGTCAATCCAGGTGACCGGACAATCGTCAGTCGGGTTCAGCCGGATTGCGGTTCACTGAGTTTGGCCGTTCAGCCTTTCACGCGGAACTGGACGCGGCGGTTCGAGCCGTCGCGCGATTCGGTTCCCGGCAACGGCTCCAGCGGCCCCTTGCCCAGCAGTTGCAGGCGGGTCGGATCGACGCCGTAGCTTTCGACCAGTGCTCGGTAGACGCCGATCGCCCGGTCCCATGAGAGCACCATGTTCCGGGCGAACGAGCCCCGCTCGTCGGTGTGGCCTTCGACGACCAGCTGCAGGCCGGGATCGTCACGCATCAGCGAGGCGATCCTCTCGATGTAGGGCAGCGAGTCTCGATCCACCCGGCTGCTGCCGAAGTCGAAGTTGATCGGCAGTGCGGCTGCGCGGGCGCTGGGGGATGTCGGCGCTGAATTCCTCGCACGCTCTGCCAGGATGGCGGCAGCCGCGGCCGCGCCCGGTCGCGCGCCCGGTGCGTTGCGCGGCGCTTCGTCCGGCTCCAGGACGATGCCGCGCGTCCGGGTGCCAGGGGGCAGAGCGGCCGTTCCGCCCGCAGCCGGCACGGCCGGCGACTGGACCGTCGGGGATAGGAGAGCGTCGCGCAACTGATCGACCGTCGGCGGGCGGTGGAAGTAGGTGATCTGCGCGATCGTGGGGCTCGCGGCGCAGACGCCGAGCGCCAGCGACAACATGCGCAACGCCGCTGCCACGAAAGGCAAAGGCAGGGAGGCCGGAACTTCGTGGCTATGCATGGTCGGCACCTTTGCTGTCGTGACGGACTATTTCATGTTTGTCGGGCGCGACGGCTCCGGGGTTCAGGCGTAGCTATTTCTTCTTCAGGAAAGGCGACAGGATCGAGATCGCCGTCGGATCGACCGGCGGGAGGAGCACCTTGTTGTCGCTGAAGGTGCACCAGTACCGGTATCCAGCGTTCATCGTCGTCCGTGGCAGTTGCTGCAGCGCCTGGCTGGACCGGCTGTGGCAGAAGGCGCAGTCGGCGGGCCCGGCGCCGCTCACCTCCGCATGCGTAGGCACTCGTCCACCCGTGGGCAAGGCCGCACCGGCCGTCTTCAGCTCGTTGCAGCCGTAGAAGCCGATCTGGTGGCTGGACGAAACCGCGGGACCGAGGTTGCCGGCCAGGTCGATCAGCCTCGCCCTGTAGATGACGGGCAGCGGCGCGTCGGATGGCGGCGCAACATCCCGGTTGGCGCCGCTGAGCCGCAGATCCGCGCTCGAGGCATGGTCGACGCTGAGGCTGGCCGTGCCGTTCACGATCGGCTGAAGCGCAACCAGGTCGGTGAAGGAAGCGCCCCCGTTGGATGAAACGGAAACCTCCACGGCGTCGTTCGCCGCCGCGCCGTCGACGCGAACCTTGATCGTGGGCGTGGGGTCGTGAATCCCCGCGCCGTCCGGTAGCGGGTCCTTCGACAACCTGATGTTCCCCTCCGGCCCATCGGCGCTGACGGCAAGACTCAGCTGTGCATTGGGCGGGACGGTGTCGAGAACGACGACCGCGATGTTGCCGCGCGCGCCCGGCACGCCGTTGGCGCCCACGACCTGGGCCTGGTATTCGTAGCGCGCGTCGGCGGGTAGCGGATCCTGGATGCTCCAATTCGTGCAGCCCTGGCCGCAGATCATCCGCGGTGCCTGCCCTGCCCGTACCAGTTGCAGCGATTCGCCGACGGCGAGCGGACCGCCGACGACGGTTCCGCTCAACGTAGGATTCTGGCTGGCGACAAAGACGGGAGCTTGCGAGACCAGGTCGACGTTCTTGCCGTCGACGCTCTGGATGTTGGCGATCCTCTCGGGTCCGCCGGCAGAGATTGCGAGCCGGAACGGGCTGCTTGCGCTGCCTTCGGCCGCGCCCTGTCCGCCGATCCGGGCAATGAACGTGTAGTTCGCGCCTGCGGGGAGCGACGGCACGGCGAACTGCCAGGTCGTCGCCCCCACCGCGGTTGCGGCCTCGCCCAGGAAGATCCCGTTGTCGCGATATATCCTGACGGTTTCCCCCGCAGCTAGCGGTGCCGGCGCGCCGCCACGCACCAGGTTGCCGTTCAGCGTCGGCGTGGTGTCGTTGGAAAACCCGCCGTTACCGAGGGATCCCTGACCCGGATCCAGGTCGTCGCTGGCGGATACGATCACCGGTACCGTCTGGCTGGCCGACCGCAAGGGCGTTTCATCGGGCGAACAGGCGAGCGGTGCCCTGACGACGCTGTTGTGGCAGGACGCGCACGGCGTGTTGGACTGGAACGGCGGATGCCCGGCCGTGAGCGTGCAGCGCTCGGGCTTCGGGACGGCCGGTGTCGAAGCCGCGCGCTCGGGAAGATTCGAAGGCGGCACGCAGGCAAGAGGAGGGCGCGCGCCGGGCGCGTCGTTGTGGCAGTTCTCGCACCTGCTCTGCTTGTTGAGCAACTTGAGGATGTCGCCGGGGATCGTGCAGGTCCGGCCGGTGGCAGGCACTTTGGGCAGCGACCTCGGCCTGACGACATGGCAGCCATCACAAGTCGGGCGGCTGACATGCGCAGGCGGACGACGCTGCGCCGTCGGGTCCGCAGGGTCGTACTCTTCCGCGACCCGGCCGCGGATCTTCCAGAGCCCGCCGTCGTAGTCGATACCCATCGCCGTCAGGCGATCCGCCGGACGCTGCCCGTAGCCGAGGAAGCCTCCCGGCATCAGGTCCCTGATCGCGGGCAGGTTGAGAACCCGCCTCGGCGCCCGATCCGACAGCACCTGGCCCGCGGTGATGTCCCAGTGAACGCCCCAGGTGTAGACGGCGCCGTCGAGATCTTCGCCATTGGGGCCGCTGCCGGCGAGCAGCGCGATGAACAGCCCCTGCTCGGTCAGCACCTTGCGAATGCCGCCGGTGGTCGCGGGAATTCCCTGAAGCGGGGTCGCAAGGACGTTTCCGGGTACGACGCCGGTCAAGGTCGTGAATTCGGAGCCTTGGGCGGAGAAGGCGCCCCAGGTCCAGATGCTGCCGTCGGCTTTGAGAGCCACGGCATCATTGTCGCGCGCGCCGATCTGCACGACGCCGGCGAGGGGGCCGCCGGTCGAGAGCACGGGTGCAGGGCTGGTCCTTTCACCGCCCGGTGTGTTGTCCCCGAGCGTGCCGAATCCCCAGGCTCCGCCCCAGGAGTAGACCGTCGAGTCTTCGAGCAGCGCGAAGGAAGCCTGGCTCGAGGCAGCCACCGCCACCGCTCCGGCGGGCAGATTCACCCGCACCGGTACCGTCGATCTCGGGAGGCTGGCGGCACCGACCCCCTGACCCAGTTGTCCGTAGGTGTTGTCGCCCCATGCGTAGACAGAGCCGTCGGCGAGACGAACGACGGTGTGTCCGATCCCGCCTGCCGCATGGGTCAACACGGCAGGAAGGTTGATCGTGGTGAATCCTGCGCCGGTTTCCTGCAGTGTCCCGTTGCCGAGTTCGCCGTGGGTGTTGTCCCCGACCGCGAGGATGCTGCTGCTCGAATCCAGCGAGTCCGTCTTGATGAACAGCGACCCGCTGCCCATGTTCGAGTACAGCATGAAGCCGCGCTGGCTCGGGTCGACGAAGGTCTTCTTCTGGCCGGGGGTTCGCGTCGCCACCGGCGCCTCGGTGGCGATGGCGATGGTCGAGGCGGCGCCGTCCGGCTCCAGGGTCGCGTTGAAGTAGTAGCTGTCGTAGCGCGTGTTGCCGAACGCGGTCAACGCCGGCAGGGCGGCGATGACGTCGAGCTGCCCGTAGCGCGTCGTCTGCTGCGCGAGCGCCGCCGACATCTCCGAGGTGAGGGTTTGCGGGTCGTAGGTGCGTTGCGCAGCGAGGCTCGCCGCTGCGGTGCCGCTGAGCCCATCGAGCCTGCCATCGAGCAGGTCCTTGCTCAACTGGTCGACCGCCAGGAGCGTGGGCGTGTCCGAGCCGGTGTTGTACATCGCCGCCTGCTTGGAGAAGGCGATGTTCGCCGCGCCGTAGCGGCCGCGCGGCGTCATCGGGATCTGGTTGGCGGTGGTGGCGTCGTTGACGATGAAGGGAAGCCGCGTGATGTCGTCGACCTTCAACCGGCTGGGCAGTTGCTGGTTGAGGATCGAGGCAACGTGCGCGTTTGCCGCCTCGATGGTCGCAGGCGAGGGGACCGTGGCGTTGCCGCCTCCTGCCGGTGCGCTGGTGTTGCAGACCGAAGGCGGGCCGACGCCGCTATGGCAGGTCAGCGACAACTGGTAGCCGGCCTCCGAGAAAGGGGTGAGGCCGATGTTGCGCCTGATCGCCGGGATGACCGCACGCTGCACCCTTCCCGTTTCGAAGGGGACGTACGCGTTCTTGCCTTCCTCGAAATAGGAGGCACCGGGCTGGCCGTGGATTTCCACCAGAAGCGGCCCGCTGTAGGTCGGCCCCGGCCTGATCGTGACCATGCCCCTCCGGTCATCGGTCAGCGCACGGCCAAGCTCATTGCCGTCGGCGAACTTCACGATGACCAGCGCCTTGCGGAACTGGCCGTCGGCGCCTCCTGCCCCGACCCCTCCCGCACCGTCAGCGCCTGCGCCCACGCTCCCGGATCCGCCGGTTGGGTCTTCCCAGTCCATGTCGCCGACGAAGCCTGACTCCACGCAGGGTGCGGTACAGGCATCGCTGCCCCCGCCACCGCCACAGGCGCCGAGGAGCAACGTCGGCAGGACCAGGGAAGCGAAGATGCCGAGCCGGATGTTCACGTCGGATCTGCCTTTGAGGCCGTGCCGCACCAAGTGTAGAACCGCAGCACACACTTTTTCGGAACTGCTTCAGAAGGTTTAACGTGAGATCAGTTCCCGACCCGGGCGATGGCGAAGTCCGGCACGCCGAGCGGCGAGATCGTGACCGGCGTCTGTCGCCCTGCCGTCAGCTTGTTGACTTCCTCGGAGATATAGAAATCGAGCGCCTTGAAGGTGATCCTGCCGGTGTTGGTCAGGTCGGCCGCGCCGGAGAGCCCGGCGAGCACTGCCTTGGTGAAGGCGCCATTGCCCCAGGCGTTGTTTTCCTCGGATAGCTGCCTGCCGGAACTCGAGGCGAACACGACGACGCCGTTTTCGGAAGCGGCGAGGTCGTTCGCAAGCCGGGCGAGTTCTCGACTGGCGGTGCCGACCACGTTGCCCCCATAGCAGGTATCGACGAAGAAGAGCGCCTTGCCGCGCATCCGGCCCAGGGTGTCCCGCAGCGCAGCTTCCGGCAGCCCCGACTCCGCGAGTTGCCGGTGGTTGCCGTCGTGAGGCAGAAAGTAGTACTGGCCGGTACCTGCGTTCATTCCATGGCCGGCGATGAACAGCATGCCCAGGTCGCCTGCCTCCACCGTGTCGGTCAACCATTGGAGGTTGGCGAGGATGGCGGGCAGGGTGGCCTGCTCGTTGACCAGCGTACGTGCCTGCACGTCCCGGTAGAGCCTGCCTTTCTGGCGGACCATGGCCGCGGCGAAATCCCCGGCGTCCTTCGCGGCGAAGCCCAGCTTGTATTGCGGCCGCTGGTAGTTGCTGATGCCGATGGCGAGGACGTACAGCCGGGGCTGTCGCGCAACCGGATCGCGTGCGGGTGCGGTACTTCGATCCGGTGCGTCGGCGTCGGGACCGACGAGGAAGCCCGACGGCTCGGAGATGCCGTCTTCGTCCTCGGCAAGCACCTGCACGAGCGATCCCGGCGAGGGCTTGGGCATGGTGGCAACCGCGGCCCTGCTGCCGGACGAGGCCGCCGACGCCGTGAATTCGGCCGCGACCGGCCGCCCGTCGACCCGCACCTGCAGCTTGACCGGCTTGTCGGCGTGCACCACGACCGGCACCTTGAGCTCGGCCTTTCCGATCTCCAGGGTGCCGAGGTTGATCGGCGCAACCACCGGCGGAAACTGTACCTGCTCCGGCAGGGCGGGAGCCGGCCACGCCGCTTGCGCGGCGGCCACCTGCGCAGTCGTGGTGGATTCCGCTGGCGCGCGTGCCACACGAAGCACCGTCGAGGGATCGAGCGCGGCAACCGGGGTGGCGGCTTCGAGTACCCGGTCGATCAGATCGGGACGGTTGAAGCGTTCGCGAAAGCGGTTGAGCGAAAAGTGATCCGCTGCCGGCTCGCCGGGTCGATTCACCGTCCAGCCGACCAGCCGGTCGGCGCCCGCGCTTGCGTCGAAGTACCCTTCAGGCGTCCAGACGACCCATTTCCCGTCCCGGGTGGCCAGCAGCGACATCAGCGGCCTGCCGTCGGATGCCCGCCACCAGCGCAGAGTGCCGTCCGACATGCCGGTCACGATCATCCGGTCGTCGCCCGTGATATTGACCGAGCGGACTTCATCGGCGTTGCGGACTTCCCAGGACACCTTGTTTCCTTCGCCGAGTCGCACCAGCCGATGGCTGGTGCCGAGCACTGCGCCACCGCCATGACGGAAATGAGCGAGTGCGCGGGAGACTTCCGCCTGGCCGAGCGCCACCGGCAGCCCATTGACTTGCGGTTCGAGCGAGTTCTCCCAGACGGACGCGTCGAAGAGGCCGTGCCTGGCCTTCGGTGCGAGCAGGCCCCTCCTGTCGGTGGCGCTTCCGGTGACGACGACCCGCCGGCTGAAATCGAATCCGGCAGGTTCGCTGCCCCATGACTGGGTCCAGCCCACCCGCCTTCCGGCATCGTCGACGAAGAGGTTGCCGGGACCCTTCAGGTCGGCGATCGCAGCCTGCACGCCGACTGCCACTCCCGCAGGGCTGACGACCCCCCATCCGCCGTCGCCGCTGGCATAGGCGAAGCGGCCGCCCTGAAGCGCGACGAGGTCGTAGATCGTGTCCTTGCCGACCGCCTGTTGCGCGTACAGCCTGCCGCTGCCGGCATCGTGGAAGAACACCGGGAAGCGGCCCTGCGTCGTGTAACCCGAGCCGCCGACAGCGATGGTCTTCCCGTCGTCGGACCAACCGACGGTGCGGTGCGATCCGGCTTGCACGTGGGGCTGCTGCAGTTTGAGCAGGTAGCGGCCCGATGCTGCCTCGTACAGTTCCGGCGCCTCTTGCGGCGTGCGAAAGCCGACGGCCAGTTTCGACGCGTCGGGCGAGAGCGCCAGTCCTACCGGCTCGGCTGTCTTCGTCCTGAACGACTGCACGAGCGTCACCCGGCCGGCGCCGGCCTCGAGTACGAGCACCTGTCCATCGAAGGAGCTCGCGGCGACCGTGCCGTTGGCGGCGACGGCAAGACCGTAGGCAGGCGCCGCCATCGGGTGTTCGTGCAGCAGGCGGCCATCCCGATCGAACGCCCGCAGTGCATGCCCGCCCGCATAGACGGCAAGCAGCACGCTGCCGTCCGGTGACCAGGCGAGCTTCCTGATGTCGCCGCCGCGGGCGTCGAACGAGCGCAGCAGCAGGCCGCTGCTGATCGAAAAGAGCAGAACCCGGTGCTCGCCGGGGCGAATGCCGGTGGTGCCGGCGATCGCGACCAGATCGTCGGTCGGATGGGCCGCCACCCCGTACAGCCTGCCCAGCTCACCGCGACCGATGGCCGGGCGAAGTACCCGCCGCAGCTCGCCGGTGGCCAGGTCCCAGACCCGCGCCGTCTTGTCATCGGAGGCGGTGATGACGCTTCCCGACGAAGGCGCGACGGCAAGGCGCCGGACGAACGCCGAATGGGCACCGGTTTCGATCCTCAACTGCGGTTGCAACTCGATGTCGGGAGGCTCGGCCGCGATGCCAGCGGGAACTGCGGTTCCCCCGGCCGCTGCACCTTCTGCAGCGGGCACGCCCACCGGAACCGGCTGCTGCGGTTGACGACCCGCTGCGCCGCACGACGACAGCAGGCTTGCCGCCGCCAGCCACAGCGCGGACTCCCATGCGAGCTTCACGATCCCCCGGCGTCCGGCGTGCGTCTCCTTGCTTTCCATACGAGCCTTGTCGCAATGCTGCAGGCACCTTGGCCGGGGCGCAGCCTCAATGGAATATAGACCCAGCCGCCGCTACTGCCAATACACCGCCAGGCGAGCTTCCCGGTGGCGCCGGGCGGCGCCTGCTAGACTCGTCCCCGCTTGGCCGGTCCCGGCGCATGCAGGCCGATTTCTCCGGGACCGATTGAACCGGACAGTGTGGCGCTGCGACTCAACGATGAAGAAAAGCCCCGCGGAATTGTCGGACGACGAGGTGCGTCGATTGCTTGGCCGTCTGGCCGAGCATGACGAGCGCGCGCTGCGGGAACTCCATGAATTGTTCGCGCGCCGGATCTACCTGTTCGCCGTATCCCGGCTGCGCGACGAGGATGCTGCGCAGACTGTGATGATCGACACCCTTTTCGAGGTCTGGAAACACCCGGACCGGTTCCGCGGCGAATCGCGCTTCTCCACCTGGCTGCTGGGGATCGCGAAGTACAAGGTCCTGAGCGCTTTCCGGTCACGGCCGGTGGAGCACGAGGACATCGACGAATACGCGGAAGTGATTGCCGACCCTACCGATGGTATTGTGGAGCAGCTGGAGGAAAATCAGCGCCAGCAGCTGCTCCGGGACTGCATCGACAAGTTGAACGCGGCGCAGCGCGAATGCGTGCAGCTGGTTTTCCTGGAAGGGCTGGCGCTGGCGGAGATCGCCGCGGTGCAGAAGGTCCCGGAAGGCACGGTCAAGACGCGGCTGTTTCACGGCCGCAAGAACCTGCGCGATTGCGTCGAGCGAAAGACGAGGAATTGAACGTGGAAATCCGCCATACCACGCCCCTGGAGCGGGATCCGGCCCGGCTGCGGGAGGCGCTTCCCTGGTACGCCAACGGTACGCTCGGCGCCGACGACCGCGCCTGGGTGGAGCAGGCCCTGGCGGCCGGCGACCCGACGTTGCGGGAGGACCTTGCGTCCGATCGCCGGCTCGCCGAGGCGTTCGAGCAGAAGCTGGCGGAAGTGCCGGCGGATATCGGCTGGGAAGCGCTGCTGCAGAAGGTCAGGACGGATGCCGGCCGGGAGGCTGCCGCAGCGCCTGCCCGGGATGGGGCGGCAAGCGGATCGTGGATGCAGCGTATTGCCCGGCTGCTGTCCCCGGGATTGTCGCCGCGCCTGGGCATGGCGATGGCGGTGCTGGTGGCGGTGCAGGCGGTTGCAATCGGCGTCCTGGTGGGGGATCGCCAGGCGGGCGGCCCGGACACTGTCGAATACCGTTCCGGCGCCGGAACAGCCCCGGTCACCGCAATTCGCGCGTTGTTCAACGAATCGATCACAGAAAAAACCTTGCGTGCGGCGCTTGCGGCCAACGGCGCCACCATCGTCGACGGTCCGAATCCGCTTGGCGAGTACTGGATCGTCACCGGCGCCGGTGATCCCGAATCAGTCGCCCGTGCCTTGCGCGATGCCGGCGTGATCGCGAACTACGTCATCGATCAGCGGCAGGCGGGACGCTGAAGGTGGAAAGCTCGGCGGTCAGGCGTCGGCAGCTCCTGCGGATGGCGACCGCCGTCCTCGCGGGCGCAGCAGGCGCGGTCGCTGCGCCGGCCGTCGCCGAGCCCGCCCGCCCATCGCGGCGGGGGACCCGCAGCGCGCTGCTCTTCGGCAATGCCCAGTATCCGGAGGCGTCGTTGCGCAATCCGGTGCGCGACGCGCGTCTGCTCGGCACGACCCTGAAGGACCTCGGCTTCGATGTGTCGCTCGCCGAGAACGCCAGTCGCGATGCGATGTATACCCTCGTGCGCCAGTGGCTGATCGCCTCGACGGACGCCAAGGTGCGGGCCTTCTATTACGCCGGCCATGGGGTGCAGTATCGCGGCAGCAGCTACCTGATTCCGATCGATGCCGTCTTCCACGCGGAAGACGAGATCCCGCAGAAGGCGTTCAACCTGACGCACATCATCGAACCGCTCTCGCGGACCACCAGCGGCGTCAACTTTGTCATCATGGACGCCTGCCGCGCAGATCCCTCGGCCCTGCTGACACAGGTGCAGCGGCGCACCCGTTCGCTCGAGAACATGCCGGAAGCGGGCCTCGGGCCGCAGGTCGCGCCGCGCGGGACCGTGATCGCCTATTCCACTTCACCCGGTGCGCTCGCGGCCGACGGAGCAGGCGACGCCAACAGCGTCTTCACGCGCAACCTCGCGCTTCACCTGCGCAAGCCCGGCGTGCCGATCGAAACCGTGTTCAAGCGCGTTCGGATGGCCGTCATGCGCGAAACCCGCAATGCCCAGGTGCCTTGGGAAACCAGCAGCCTGGTCGGCGACTTCTGCCTGCAGCCCAATGCGGATGGCAACTGCGGGCCCGACGGATGATGCCTCGTCGGGTCTTGCTGCCCCGTGTCCTGCCGTTGCGGATTGCGCTTTTCCTTGATTCGTCCCTCCGGGGTCGGCCGATACGAGCCTCGACGGCTCGGGTTCCGACGATCCGGGGTTGGACTGTCCGGGTTCGGATGCGCAAGGCGTTGCTTGCCGGGGCGACCGCTGCGGCGGCCGTCGTGGCGCCTGCAGGTCCCCTGCAACCCGGACCGCTTGCCGATGGGCGAGCGCCGGTTCCTGCCGCCGTGTCCGAACCGCTGTCGCTGCGGCTCGGACTGATCGAGGGCCTTTCCGGTCCATTCGCCAATGCCGGCGAAGCGGTCGAACGTAACCTCGTCTTCGCCGTGGAGCGCATCAATGCGCGCGCCATCCGGATCGCGGGCAGGCCGTTGCGCCTCGAACTGGTCTCGCTCGACAGCAAGGGCGAGGTCGACGGCGCACTGCAGGCGCTGCAGGCGGCCGCCGATCGCGACATCCGCGTGGTGCTGCAGGGAAACAGCTCCGGTGTTGCCGCGGGCATCATCGCGGCGACCGAGAAGCACAACCAGCGCAACCCCGGCAGGGAGATCCTGTTCCTGAACTACTCCGCCATCGATCCGGTGCTGACGCGCGAGAAATGCAGCTTCTGGCATTTCAGGTTCGACGCGGATCTCGACATGCGGCTGACGGCGCTGCTCGTCCCGTTGAAGGACGACCGCTCGGTGCGCCGCGTCTACCTGATCAACCAGAACTACAGCTTTGGCCAGCAGTTCGCCAGCCTCGCTCGCGAGCGGTTGGCGAAACTGCGCCCCGACATAGAGATCGTGGGCGACGACCTGATCCCCATCGGCAAGGTCAAGGACTTCGGGCCGTACGCGCAGAAGATCCGCGCCGCCGACGCGGATGTGGTGCTGACCGGCAACTGGGGCAACGACCTGACACTGCTGGTGCGTGCCGCACGCGAGATGACGCTCGACGCGCGCTTCCTGACCTTCTATGCCAACGGCCTCGGTGCGCCGGCGGCAATCGGCAGCGCCGGAATCGGCCGGGTGCTCGCGGTGGCCGAATGGCATTACAACGCGGCGACGCCGGGCATGCTGCGGATCTACGAGGCGTTCACGCACCGCTTTCCGAAGCCGTCGGACGACTACTTCCACGCGCGCATGCTGCTGATGGTCGAGATGCTCGCGAAAGCCGCAGAAGCCGCCGGCTCGGTCGATCCAACCGCGCTGGCTTTCGCACTCGAAGGCATGGAGATCGAGCAGGGCGGGGTAGCGCTGCACATGCGCGCCGAAGACCACCAGGTGCAGACCGACCTCTACGTATCCATGATGGAGCGCGCCGGAACCCCTGGCGTCGAGAACGACATCGAAGGCTCGGGCTTCGGCTTTCGCACCATCGCCCGCCTTCCGGCGGCAGCGGTCAGCGAGCCTGCTGCATGCCGGATGGTGCGGCCGCCGCGGAAGTGACCCGGCTGCCTCTGCCTGCAACTCACCAATAGCGCGGGCGGTGTCGGCGGGCGTCGGGGGCGCGGACTGACAGTGGCTCACGGGATTGCGCTTGCAAGCGCAATCCCGCTCCGGGGCTCGCTGCGCATGCGCAGCGTCGCCTTCGGCGAGCGCCCCGGAGCCCGTCCCTGCCTCGTTCAGGTCGGGCTGCGTCCGCGGGAGGGGCTTCGTTCCTCTGCTTGCTGCGGGGCTGAGCGCCTGCCTCAGGGGCGGCGGTGCCCGACCTTCCTTCGTCAGCGGACGGCTCCACCACAAACAGTCCGCGCCCCCGACACCCGCCGCCACCGCTGCCATCATCCGAGCTGTTGGGGGTGCCGTGGGCTCGATCGATTCGCCCTGTGTCGGCTCGGATGCGGGCCACGGCAATGCGACCCCACGCATCTTGCCGGTTCGGATGATCGCAGCGGTGGTGACGAGATGACGGGGCGCGGACTGTCTGTGAGAGCCGTCCGCTGCCGGTGAACCACTGTCAGTCCATGCCCACGACACCCGTCGCGACCGCCTGGCTCAACCGTCGATGCGGAATTGGACTCGACGGTTGGAGCCGTCGCCCGGGTCCGTCCCCGGCATCGGCTCGAGCGGCCCTTTGCCGACAGGCTGCAGCCGCCGCGGCTCGACGCCATAGGTTTCGACCAGCGTGCGGTAGACGCCGAGCGCCCGGTCCCAGGACAGCACCATGTTGCGGCTGTAGGCGCCTCGGGCATCGGTGTGGCCCTCGATGACCAGTTGCAGCGATGGGTCGCTGCTCAGCAGCGTGGCGATCGTCTCGATGTACGGTAGTGATTCGCGATCGACACGGCTGCTGCCGAGGTCGAAGTTGATCGGCAGCGCGGCCGCCGGTGAACTGCCGCCGTTGGCGGGTTGCATCAGCGCCGAGCCTGGCGACTGCGAAGGCGAGGGCGCGGTCGCGACCGCCACCGGCGTCGCCGAGGTCGTCGCTCCCGCCTGGAACGTCGGCGCGCCTGCCTGGTAGGTCGACGCACCGGACTGGTATGCCGGCGCCGTTACCTGAGCAGACGCGGCAGGCGCTGCCGGCGCGCCGGCACCGGTCGCCTGCCAGACGATGCCTCGCGTACGCGTGCCGGCGGAGGGGACGGCGCGCCCGGCCGGTGCTTCGGCGCCGGCAGCTTGGGGGGCGTGGGGCGAGAGCAGTGCAGCGCGCAGCTGCTCCGGCGTCGGTGGGCGCTTGAAGTAGGTCACCTGCGCTTGCGCGAACGCGGGCAGGGCGGCGCAGATGCCGACGACGATCGCGAGGCGCCGGGCGATCGGAATGGAGATCTGGGCGGGAGCGGACATGTCGTCACCTTTGCGGAATGATTTTCGAGTGGGTTGGTGCAGATCGCTGCGTCGCTCAGCGGTTGCCGATGCGCACGTTGTTGTTGCCCATGGCGCCGCCCTGCGCCTGCGTCACGCTGCCGACGCTGACCCGCGTAGTGCCGCCACTGCTGTTGTTGCCGATCTCGGTGCTCTGGTTGTTCATCGCGCCACCCTGGGCTTGGCTAACCGAGCCGACGCGGACGTTGGTGCGTCCGCCGCCGGCGGCATTGCCGATCGACATGCTCTGGCGGTTGAGCGCGCCGCCCTGGACCTGCGTTGCGACGCCGACGCGAACGTCGGTGCTGCCGTTGTCCTCCGCATTGCCGATGTCCATCGCCTGCTTGTTCAGTGCGCCTGCCTGGATCTGCGTGGCTGCGCCGACATCCACCTCGGTGCGGCCATTGCCCTTGGCGTTGCCGATGTCCATCGACTGCTTGTTGAGCGCACCCGCCTGCACCTGCGTTGCGCTGCCCACATGGACGTCGCTGCGACCGTTGCCTTCGGCGTTGCCGATGTTCGCGCTCTGGCTGTTGAGTGCGCCGGCCTGAACCTGGGTGGCCGACCCCACCGAGGCCTTGGCGTTCGCATTGCCTTGGGCGTTCCCGACGTTCAGCGACTGGCTCTGCAGAGGTCCTGCCTGCGTCTGGGTCGCCCGCCTGAGGTCGACCGTCGCCGTCCCCTGCGCCCACGCAGCGCCAACGCCGAGGGACTCACCCATTCCGATGCCGCCGGCGACGAGGGCCGCAATCGCGACTGCGGGAAGTTCCAGTCCGGCTTTCCTGGTCATGCTGTCATCCTCTCTCGTGATGCGTCATGGGTCGTCGACATGGATCCGGGTCAACGGCGTTCGAGCGTCCCGGCGCCGTCGACCGACTGCTTCAGCTTCGGGTTGCCGCCGTACTGCACCGTCGCAGCGCCGGAGACCTTCGCGTCGAGGCTGTCGCGGCTGTCGATGACGACATCGCTGCTGCCGGAGGCGTCCACGACAACCGTCTGCGATTCGAGCCTGCGGGCGTCGTAGCCTCCGGCACCGCCGATGCGCACCGTCTGCATCCGCACCTTGCCGCTGGCGGTGACCGTGGCGCTTCCAGCTATGTCGGCCTCGAGGACCGAAAGGTTCAACCGCTCGAGACTGACAGTGGCGCTGTCGGCGGCCGACAGCGACAACCGCTCGCCGCCGAGGTCGGAGAGCGTTGCGTCCACCGACGCGTGCGCCTCTAGCGCAACCAGGCTTCGGCAGGTGATCCGGATGTGGATGCGCTCGCGCGTTTCGAAGCTGCGCCTGGCAACGACCTGCAGCGCGCCGCCGCGGGCGCGGAAATCGATGCTGTCGACGACCTTGAGTTCCGCTTCGATGCGCGCGTGGTTCTTTTCGCCGATGACGATTTCGACATCCGCCGGGACCTGCAGGGACAGCTTGTCGAAGGCCGGCAGGTCGATCTCCCGGACATCCGGGGCCGCGGTCATGGCCTTGCGCATCGAGACGCCGAACAGGCAGCTCGCGGCGGCGATGAATGTCAGGCGGCGGGACATGCTGGGCATTCCGGCATGATTGCTTTGGTCAGCCATTGCTGCGCTCCAGGATGCAGAGGCCATTGCGAAGGTCGTGCAGTTGCACGCTGCGGCCGTCGGGTGCCTTGAAGGTCCTGGTCGCGCCGGCGGCGGATTCGCCGGCGACGCCATTGCTTTCGAACACCAGCCGGCCTTCCTGCCAGCACTTGAGCACCGAGCGCGGGGAGTCGTCGGGGATGCGCGCCATCGACTCGACCGGCGTGGGCCGGGTCTTGGCTGCGCTGCGGGCCTGGTCGACCATTTCCGCCGCCGCCGCGCCACAGGCCGCCATCACGATGGCGAGGATTACGGGACGTCGCAAGCTTGACCACCTACTGGATCTTGACATCGTAGACTCCAACACCGGTTCGTGGGCCGCCGACCTGGAGGAAGGCGGACTTGAGATCCTGCGTACTGCGCGCGGTGGGCAGACCCTTCAACGGCTCGGCGCCGAGCGCTGCGGCGGTTGCGAAGCAGGCGATGGATTCCACTTCGCCGCGTGCGCTGGCGACGAACCGGAACGGCAGCTGGCCCGGGAACTGCATCCGCGTGCCTCCCTTGATGCGCGGGTCGGGCTGCGCGGGGTTCGGGAAGAACTGGTTGACGCGCCGGTTCTCGTCGAGCAGGTAGCAGTAGAGGTTGCTGTCCTGGTCGACCGCGACGTCGATTTCGAACGGCTGGCCGCGGCGATGGATCGAGTCCCGACCCAGCACGCCGGAGACGTAGACGAACGGCAGTTCCCCGGGGGGCGGTACCGGTGTCGTCGACGAGCCGGGGGCGGCAAGCGACGCTGCGGCGCCTGCCGATTTGGCCGCCACCGGGATCGGCACCGCCCCGGCGGCCGGCGCACCTGCGCCGTTGCCCACCGGACCGCTGGCCGGTGCCGCGCCTGCTGGAGTGCCGGCAGCGTTGGCCGCGACCGGCAGCGGCGGCGCCGGGCTATCCTTCAGGAGCGCGAGAGCCTTCTCCTGCACCTTGGCATGGTCGGTGCGCAGGTAGTCCCGGAAGAACTCGAAGGTGAGCTTGGACGACGACTCGCGACCCATCGACCGCTGGTAGATCTCGATGGCGTGCAGCAGCGCGTCGTCGACCTGGCCATTGACCTCGCCGGCATAGAGGCCGCGGGCGATCATCTGCTGCTGGAAGTACGCCACCAGCGAGATCGGGTTGGCGGCCATGGTTTCCCACCAATCGGTGATTTCGGACATCACGCCGGGATCGTCGTCCTTGGCGCCGATGCAGGTCCAGTAGGGAACCTTGGTCAGCTTGCCGATCAGCTCGATCGAGGCCAGCTCCGACAGCGTGCGCAGAGCTTGCGCCGTGCCTTCGCTCTGGCTCAGCACGAAGCTGAAGTTGAGGCCGAACTTGCTGGTGTTGACCTCGCCGTCCGCACCGGTGCCGCTCTTGAGCACCAGCACGGAGTTCTTCGACGTGACGCCGGCCACCAGGTTCAGGGTCGTGGTGTTGATGACGCTCAAGTCGACCGCCAGCACCGATGCGGTTCCCTGCTTGGCGTAGCCGGCGCTGAACGCATTGATGCCGACGCCGACGTCGCCCTGCTTGCGGACCACGTTCTCGTCGAACTGCGAGACCGATCCGCGGATGGTGAAGTCGGGGGGCGTCTCCACCAGCTTGTTGCGCGTGCCAAGGCCGATGACCGCGCCCAGGGTCTGGTCGTTGATGCTGAAGGCCATCAGGTTGACGGCGCGGCTGCGGCGCGTCATCTGCGACATCGCCGAGATGATCATGTCCTTGCCGCTGGCGTTGACCTTCTTGGTCGAATCGGGAACGTCCTCGATCAGCACTGTCAGGTTCTTGACGCCGTAGTTGAGGAAGGTGATGTCCATGCAACGCAGCGCCGGCGCGAAGCCGGTGGCGTTGAGCGCCGGCGCCTCCTGCGGGCCCTTGCCCGTGTCGTTGGCGCGCTTGACGACGTCCTTGTTGTAATCGGTGACGGTTGCGCAGGCCGCTACCGTCGCGCCGACGACCATCGGGCCGAGCAGCCGGGGCAGCCGGCCGAGGCGGCTGCCGTGCGCAATGGGAAGGAGCGTTGGGGCCATGGCGCTTGCCGATCGTTGACTGGTGTGGAGGAAGGACCGGACCGCATGCGCCCAACTACTTGCAGCGGGCCGCGTTGATGACCGGACCGGTGACGATCACGGTGGTATCGCGGGGGTTGACGCGGCTGCGGGCCGAGCGCGAGTCGTCGGTGCTGTTGCCGATGTCGACGCTGCCGCAGTTGGAATCGTCGCCGCTCTGCTGCTGCCCGCGACGGGCGTCGGTGCGGCGGGTCGCGCCGCGCTGCTTGATCTTTTCGCGTGCCACCAGCGCCTGGTGATTCGGATCGAGATCGAGCGGGTCGGAATCGGCGGCACCGGCCGACAGGTGGAAGCTGCCGATCGTGCCGACCAGCGTCACCAGGACGAGACGCGGCAGCAGCGGCCGCCGGCTGCGGCGTGCAGGAACATGCGTGGCGTGGGTCATTGTCGTTCTCCTGGCGAATGGGCGGTGCGGATGCGGGCCGTGTCTGGGAGCGATGTCGGAAGAGAGGTCGGAAGAGAGGTCGGAACATGGCGTGAGCCGGTGGCGGGGGCGTCGCAGGCGACACCCCCGCCGGGAAGGATCGAACCCTTACTTGACGTTGCCGACGTCCATGGTCTGCTTGTTGGCCAGGCCGCCGACCTGCGTCTGTGCGAGGCCGTCCGCGGTAACCTTGGAGCTGCCGCCACCCTTGACGTTGCCGAGGTTGATGGTCTGCTTGTTGGCCAGGCCGCCGACCTGCGTCTGCGCGATGTTCTTCGCGTTGACGTCGGATTTGCCGTCGCCCTTGACGTTGCCGATGTTCAGGTCCTGCTTGTTGGCCAGGCCGCCGACCTGGGTCTGGCCGATGTTGCTGGCGTTGACTTTGGACTTGCCGTCGCCGTCGACGTTGCCGATCGCGGCCGACTGCTTGTTGGCAAGGCCGCCGACTTGCGTCTGAGCGGCGTTCTTCAGGTCGACTTCCGACTTGCCCTGCGCCTGCGCGCCGGTGGTGAAAGCAGCGGCGATGGCTGCGGCGATGAACAGCTTGGATGCGTTTTTCATGGTTTCGTTCCCGTAAGGTTGCTGGTTGTCGGCAGAAGGCTGCCTGCTTCGAAGCGCAGCGCCGTGTGAGGCAACTGCCCGCTTCCGTGAACTTGGTCGGGGTTCACCGACAGGAGGTTCAATCAGATTCACGGAAGTCCCGGGAGCGAGGCCGCGCCCGGTGCCGAGCATCCGGAAGGCCGGACGCCGAGGTGGCCGTACGATAGTTCGCCCGCTGATTGCGCCGCAACTGCGCATCGGCAGTAGTAAGTCGGTGCTATTGCTGTCGAGGGTGGCATCCGATGCAATCGCCGGCCGATGCACGATTCGCACTCGCTCATTGCGCAGATCCGGAGAACGTTGAGCAGGACACATTCATGGTGACTACAATCGCCCGCATCCGGCCGGTGCAGTTCGCGGCTTGTGGCGATACACGAAGTCGCCGCCTATCGGTCAGGAGACAGACTTGAAGGTCACTTCCCCGCAGCTGCAGTCAATCCCGCAGTCAGGCCTGCATCCAGTCCCGCAGTCGATGCGCGAGCACCGACCCCGTCTCCATCCCCGACTCGTTTTCGGCAGCCTGCTGCTCGCATCGCTGGCTCTGGCCAGCGCCTGCGGTGGCGGCGGGGGCAGCACCGATCCCACTGCCGTGTCCCCCAGTCCGGCGCCGGGTGCAGCAGGCACGCCGCTACCTCTCGCGCCGCCAGCCAATCCGGAATCGGGACCGGAGGCGATCGGTGTCTTTGCCGGCTTCACCGGCGATCCGGCCTGGAGCTCGATCGTGACCGGGGTCCAGGGAGACGGCGGAATCGGCGCTGGTTCCGACGGTGGTGGCGGAGTCGGCGCCGGCGGCTCGCTGGGCCAGTTCCGCAACGCACTGGTCTACGCGACCCTCGACGACGGCACGCGTCTGGGACCGGCGATCACCGATCCCGCAAGCGGCATGGTCACCATCCGGCCCGGACGCAGCTACGCGGGCTCGGTGCTGGTCGAGCTGGTCGGGCAGGGCGGCACCGAGTACTTCGACGAGGCCAAGGGCGGCTGGATCGCTTTTCCCGCAGGCCAGAAGCTGCGTGCGCATGTCGACGCCATCCGCAGCAACATCGGGCTCACGCCGTTGTCGGAAGCGGCCGTTGCCCATGCCGACAACGACCCGCAGCTTGCGGGGCTGCCGCCGGCCGAGCGGGCCAAGCAGGCCAACGAGCGGATCCGCGTCGCCATCAACAGCCAACTGCCGACGTCCTACGCCGTGGACGATGTCGCCACGCTGCCGGTGCTGCTCAATCCTTCCTCGGGCAAGGGCGCCTTGCCGGACACGGCCGCAGGCCGCTACGGCAGCGTCATCGCGGCGCTGACCTTCGTGGGCAGCCAGTTCAACCCGCCGCTGGCGGCGCCGGGACTCAGCATCGCGACGCAGCTGGCGCGCGACCTGACCGACGGCAGGCTCGACGGCGCCGGGCCGGAAGGGGCCGCGCTCGCGCCTGCCGACCAGCTCGCCTACGAGTCGACGCAGCTGCCGGGCGACCTGGTGGCGGCAATCGATCGCGTCAACACGCGGTATGGCGTGGATTCGGGAAACCCGCCGCTGCCGCAGGTTGCCGAATTCGGCCGCTACCAGGCGCAGCGCACGCAGTTCACCGCGCGGCTGATGTCGGACGGAAGGGTGCTTGTTTCGAGCGCCGGCGCGGCAGAGGCGCCGTTGCCGTCGGATCCTTCGTTGCCGGCGACTTCGCTGCCGGCAACGGCCCTCTTCAGCGATGGCGAGGCCATGCTGGTGCGCCGCATCGACGGCAGCGTGCAGGCGGTCGGCACCAATCCATTTCCGCGCAATACCGAGCCGCCGACATTCCGCTTCGGCGTTGCAACCACGGCCGATGCGGTCGTGCCGGTTGCCGCCGCGGCGGCGCTGTCGCAGGCCAACGGCGCGACCGACGTCGTCTTCGGAGCAGCGCATGGATTGGCGCGCACCGCCGATGGTCGCGCGCTGGCCTGGGGCGACAACGGCGGCGGGCAACTCGGCCTTGGCGATGTCGCGGCGCAGGTCGCGCCCCAGCCGGTCGCCTTGCCGGCCGGCGTGCGCTCGGTGGCCGCCAGCCTGGACTTCTCGCTGGCGCTGCTGGCCGACGGGCGGGTGTTCTCCTGGGGCTCCGAGCGCCAGGGTGCGCTCGGCCGCGGTGCGAATGCGGTGTTCGGGCAGGCCCCCGACCAGGTCGTTGCGGCAAACGGCGATGCGTTGCGCGCAGTGGTTGCCATCCTTGCCACCAACGCAACCTCCATCGCGCTCCGCACCGACGGGTCGGTGTGGGGCTGGGGCCTTGCGACGGGCGGCCTGCTCGGTGACGAGCAGGCGCCGTTCCGCTACGCCGCGGCGCCGGTGAACGGGTTGAGCAACATCCGCAAGGTCGTCCCGGTGCAGGGCGGGCTGGTCGCGCTCGACCAGTCCGGTGCGGTGCTGTACTGGGGCATGTCAGGCACGGCCGGCCAGACACCGGCCCTGCCGTCACCGCTCGGCGGGCTGCCCCGGATCAGGGACCTCCAGGACCGCGGCGCCGGCAACATCGTCGCCCTGGGCTTCGGCGACGAGGTCTTCAGTATCGGTGCCTTCGGCGCCGTGGCGCAGTAGGCGCGGTTCCTTCGGGCCGCGTCCGCGGCCGGAGCGGCTCAGATCGCGCCGAGTCTCGCGATGGCGAAGTCGGGCACGCCGATCGGCGAGATCGTCACCGGCGTCTGCCGACCTTCGGTGAGCTTGCGCACCTCTTCCGAGACGTAGAAGTCGAGTCCCTTGAAGGTGATGCGGCCGGTCCGTGTCAGGTCGGCCTCGCCGGACAGGCCCGCGAGGACGGCCTTCGTGAAGGCGCCGTTGCCCCAGGCGTCGTTCTCCTCGGACAACTGCTTGCCGGAGCTCGAGGCGAACACCACTACGCCGTTCTCGGCTGCCGCAAGATCGTTGGCCATGCGCGCCAGCTCCCGGCTCGCCGTCGCGAAGTTGCCGACCACGTTGCCGCCGAAGCAGGTATCGACGAAGAACAAGGCCTTGCCGCGCATGCGGCCGAGCGTGTCGCGGATCGCGGCCTCGGGCAGGCCCGTCTGCTCCAGCTGTTCGTGGCTGCCTTCGTACGGCACGAAGTAGTACTGCCCGGTCTGCGCGTTGATGCCGTGCCCCGCGAGGAAAAGCATGCCGATGTCACCGGGTCCCACGGTGTCGCTCAGCCACTTGAGGTTCGCGATGATCGCGAGGCGGCTCGCCTGGCTGTCCACCAGCGTCCGGGTCTGGACGTCGCGATAGAGCTTGCCTGCCTGCGCCTTCATCGCGGTCGCGAAGTCGCTCGCGTCCTTGGCGGCAAGTCCCAGCTTGTACTCGGGTCGCTTGTAGTTGCTGATGCCGATCGAGAGCACGTACAGCCTCGGCTGCGATATGTCGGGCCGCCGCGAAGTCGGCGTGGTGGGAGCCGGTGCCTGGGAGGGTGGTGCGGGCAGCGCTGCGACCGCTGCGCCGTTCACCGCGGGCTGCTCGACCGCGACCAGCGGTTTCAGGCTGCCGGCGTCCGCCTTCGCCTCCGGGCCCTGGACTCGGAACCCGAGCGGCTCGGACACGCCGTTGCCGTCCTTCGCGATCACCTGCACCAGCGAACCGGGGGGTTGCGCGGGCAGCGTGGCGGTCGCCGTCTGGGCTCCGGGAGAGCCTGCGGCCGCAATGGTCTGGGATGCTTCCGGCACCGGTCGCCCGTCGACGCGAACCTCCAGCTGCACGTCGCCGTCGGCGCGGACCGCCACCGGTATCCGCAGCTGGTCAGGGCGTGCCTTGAGCGATTGCAGGTCGACGGCACCGATGACCGGCGGGAACTGCAGGCTCGCGAGCGACGCGTGCGCTGGCGCGGCGGCAGTCGGTGGCGTCCCTGCCGCGGACGGGCTGCCTGGGTAGGGCAGCGCGCTCGCGGTCCGCGAGGAGGTCGGCGAGATGTCGAGGGAGGCGACCGGCGTCGCGGTCTGCATCACGCGGTCGATCAGGTCCGGCCGGTTGTAGCGCTCGCGAAAGCGGTTGAGCGAGAAATGATCGGCGCCGAGGCCGTCGCGACGGTTGACCGTCCATCCGACCAGCCGGTCGGCCGCTGCACCCGCGTCGAAATAGCCCTCCGGCGTCCACGCCACCCACCGGCCATCGCGGGCCGGCAGCAAGGCGACCAGGGCTGCGCCGTCCGCGGCGCGCCACCAGCGAAGCGTGCCGTCGGACATGCCGGTGACGATCATCCGGCCGTCGCCGGTCACGTTGACGGAGCGGACTTCGCCCGCCGTGCGAACCTCCCATTGCACCGCGCCGCGTGCACCGATTCGCAGCAACCGGTGACTGGTGCCCAGAGCCGCATCGCCGCCGCCCGGGAAGTGGTCCAGGGCGCGCGAAACCTCCGCCGGATCGAGCGCCACGTCGCGGCCATTGATCCGCGGCTTCAGCACGTTCTGCCAGGTGGCGCTGCGGCTCGCTTCGGGCGCCTCCAGGCGGCCGGCGTCCTTGGCGCCGATGTCCACCACCTTGCGTGAGAAGTCGAAGCTTGCGGGGTCGCGGCCCCACGAATAGTTCCACGCGACGACGCGGCCATCGCGGCTGACCTGCAGCGTCTCCGGGCCCTTCAGGTCGGCAATGCCGGACGTGACCGCGAGCGAAGGGCGCTCGGCGCTCGCCACGCCCCAGGTGCCGTCGTGACTCGCCCACGCGACATTGCCGCCGTCGAGCGGCACGAGGTCGAAGACCGTGTCGCTGGCAACCTCCTGCTGCGCGCCGACCCGCCCGGTGGCTGCGTCGTGGAAGTAGACCGGGAACCGGCGGCGGCTGTTGTAACCGGATCCGCCGACGACGATCTGCCTGCCGTCAAGCGACCAGGCGACGCTCATCTGCGTGCCCTCGACCAGGTCGTGCCGCTGCAGCTTCAACACGGACCGGCCGCTGGCCACGTCGAGAACCTCGGGCGGCGTGTCCGGCCGGCGAAAGCCGACCACCAGACGGGAGCCATCGGGTGAGAACGAGACGCCGACCGCCTGGTCCGTCGTCGTCTTCATCGAGCGCAGCGGCGCCACTCTGCCCGACTGCGCCGTCAGCACGACGATGCGACCGTCGAGCGAACTTGCCGCGGCCTTGCCGTCGGCCGATACGGCGAGGCCGAAGGCGGGCGCAGTGAGAGCCTCCTGGTGGACCAGCACGCCGCGCTGGTCGAAGGCGCGCAGCGCGTTGTCGCCGGCGTACACGGCGAGCAGCAGGCTGCCGTCGCGCGTCCATGCGAGCTTGCGGATGTCGCCGCCCCTGGCGTCGAAAGAGCTGACCGGCTGGCCGGTACTCGGCGAGAAGAGCAGGATGCGGTGCTGGCCGGTGCCGTTGCCGGTGTTGCCGGCGAGGGCAACCAGATCCTCGGTCGGATGGATGGCCACGCCGTAGAGCCGGCCGAGCTCGCCGCTGCCGACCGGCGGGCGCAGGATCTGGCGAAGCTCGCCGCTGGCAAGGTCCCATACCCGCGCAGTCTTGTCGTCCGAGGCGGTCACCGCGACGCCTCTGGCCTGCGCCACATCGATGCGACGGATGAAGGCGGAATGCGCGCCGGTCTCCACCTGGAGGACCGGCTGCACGTCGCCGGCCGGCGCCTGCGACCACGCGGATGCGCCCGGCAGGACCAGGCAGGCTGCGGCCAGCCATGCAGCCAGAGGACCGATCGACCGCTTCTTGTCCATTTGGTGTGTCCTCATGTAGGCGCGCAAGGACCAGCCGGCGCCGACGCAGGGTAGCGGCGCACAAGGCAGAGCAACGAGACTCAAGGCAGAGCAACGAGACCCAAGGCAGAACAGCGAGGCTCGACTCAATATAGCCCCAGGCAGTACCGCTGCCAAGCACACCACCCGACTGCTTCCGTCGGTGACACCGCGCCGGGCGCGCCGGTGCCAGCCGGCACGGCCACCGCATGCCGGTTAGTCGCAGGACCGCCTGCGGCGGTTCATCCCGCGTTGGTCGGCGGATTTGGCGAACCGGCGCGCCCTGCCTATCATGTCGTTCCTGCGGCGTGTCGACCTGCGGTGCGTTCGGCTGCAGGCGTTCAGTCCTTCTTCGTCTCCTTCGCCGCCTTCGCCGCCTTCGCCTCCATCCTCCAGTTCACTGCCGGGACTTTCTTGACCGCAGCCCACTCCAATTGGTAGCGACGCCCGACCTGCAGCGTCGCGCGCTCTGGATCGCGCTCGCCCTGATCTTCGTCTGGGGGACCAATTTCACCGTCCAGAAGCTGATCTTCCCGATCCTCAGCCCGGCCGGATTCCTCTTCGTGCGGTTCCTGATGATGCCGCTGTGCGCCGCGCTGTTCCTGTTCTACCGGTACGGCGTCGACTGGCCGCCGGTCGATCGCCAGGACCTGCGCCAGCTGGTCAAGCTCGCGCTTGCCGGGCATGTCCTGCACGTCGGCCTCGTCACCTTCGGCATCCACCTGTCGACCGCCTTCTCGTCGTCCCTGATCCTCGCCTGCGGCCCGATGTTCACGCTGATCCTGCTGCGGATCACCGGCGTGGAGAAGCTGTCGCGAGGGCAGGTGGCGGGAGTGGCGCTGGCGTGCGTGGGCGTGCTGGTGTTTCTTTCCGACAAACTGCTCGCCGAGCGTTGGCGTGCCGGGACCGGCGACCTGATCCTGCTGGTCGCAGCTTCTTTCTTCTCCTACTACACGGTCGCGGCCAAGCCGGTGATCATGCGCCTGGGCGGGGTGCCGGTGATGGCCTACACGACGCTGCTGGCGAGCCCGCTGCTGGTGGGCCTCTCCTGGCATGCCGGCATGAACGTCCCATGGCACGAGCTGAGCCTCGCGGTCTGGGCCGGCATCGTCTGGGGCGTCCTGGTGTCGGCCTTCATCGGCTGGATCGTCTGGGGCTGGGTCAACGCGATCCGCGGCGTCGCGCGCACCGCCCCGCTGATGTACCTGATGCCGGTGGTGGCCGGCGCCGTCTCCTGGTTCGTGATCGGCGAGGACATGACGGTCAACAAGGTCATCGGCGCTGCCATCACCATGGCCGGGGTCGCGCTCGCGCAGTACGGATCGCTGCTGGTCCGGCGGCCCACGCGGCCTGCCTGATCGACCAGCGACCGGCGCGCCGGCGCCGCTTTCGCCTGCATTTCCAATCTCCGCGCTTCGGCTGCGTGCCCGCGGCGTGGCCCCTTCGCCTCGCTTCATCGACCGCCCGTCGCCGCCATCCGGCGTTTCGGTTCGTCTGTCTGCCGTCGCCTGGAATCTCCAGGAGTGCGTGAAATACTTCCGCGATCAAAAATCTCGATCGTGGATTACTGGCAATGGGCAGATTGGCAATGGGCAGGCACGCATGAAGGCTGGCACGAAGGCTCACAAGCGGCTGGTAGTCCGGATGTTGATGGCGATGACGGCGATCGCGGCTTCTGGTCTCGCCTCCGGCGGCCTTGCGGCCGAGCCCGAGCGGCCGGCGACACATGGCGCCGAACGGGTGATCGAAGCCGCCGGCATCCATCCCGGCCAGTACGGCATGGTGGTGCGCCCGCTGGGCCGCGGTACGCTCAGCGCGAATCACGACGGCGCCAAGCCGCTGAATCCGGCGTCGACCATGAAGCTGGTCACGACGTACGCCGCCATGGCGCTGCTTGGTCCCGACTACCGTTGGGTCACCTCCGTCCACACCACCGGGCCGGTGGTCGGCGACACGATGACCGGCGACCTGATCATCAAGGGCGGCGGCGATCCCAAGCTCGTGATCGAGGACATGACCGAGGTGGTCGCCAAGCTGCGCCTCGCCGGCCTGCGTGAGATCCGAGGCGATCTGGTCATCGACGATTCGCTCTACGCCGCCGGGCCCGAGCAGCTCGAGGCGTTCGACGGCGACGCCTCGCAGCCGTACAACGTGCGGCCGTACGCTGTGCTGATGAACTTCAAGGCGACGCGCTTCCTGATCGATCCGCGCAGCCGCGAGGTGACGCTCGACCCCCCGCTCGCGGACGTGCGCATCGACAACCAGGTAAAGGTGCTATCCGGAAAATGCCGCCCCAACAGCACCGGCTTTTCCATCGACGACGCGGTCGGGGACGGTTCCAGGCCGCTGATCCGGATCAGCGGTACGCAGGTCCGGGCCTGCGGCGAGCAGCATTTCTACGCAGCGGCATTGACCCATCGCGAATTCATCCACGGCCTCTTCAAGGCGGCATGGAGGAACGCCGGCGGCGTCATCACCGGCAGGACCAAGGTGCAGCCGGGCGCGGCCCGGGGCGAGCCCTACTACCGATGGGAATCGCCGCGCACGCTCGCCGACATCGTGCGGGACGTCAACAAGTACAGCAACAACGTCATGGCGCGCATGCTCCTGCTGCAGATCGCTGCCCACAACCAGCAGTCGCCGGCGACTGCCGACGATGCGCGGCGCGTGGTGAAGCAGTGGTACGCCAACCAGGGGCTGGCGATGCAGTCCCTGGTGCTGGAGAACGGCTCCGGCTTGTCGCGCATCGAGAGGATTTCCGCCGAGGACCTGACGTCCGTGCTGGTGCATGCGGACGGCAGCATCCATGCGCCGCTCTTCGAGGATTCGCTGCCGCAGGTCGGCATCGACGGCACGATGCGAACTCGCCTGCGCCGGCATCCGGTGGCGGGCAACGCCTTCATCAAGACCGGCACCCTGCGCGACGTGCGCGCGATCGCCGGTTACGTGACCGCCGCCTCCGGCGAACGCTACGCGGTCGCGCTGCTGATCAACGGCCCGCGCGCCGAAGGTGCGGGCAGGGCCCAGGACGCCTTGCTGCGCTGGGTCTATCAGAACGGCTGAATCCGGGCCGTCAAAAGTCGAGAGTGTGGCGGAGGGTTGAGCCGATCCGCACGTCGATCGTGCCCGCCGTAGACTCGATTTCGTTGCCGTGAAAGACGAGGCCATGCCGATACCGCCATGATGTTCGATGCCTACCTCCGACGCTGGGGACTGCAGGCGGATGGCGACGCGATCGTCACCCGCAGCAGCTGCCTGCTGCCGGTGACCTGGCGCGGCATTCCGGCAATGCTCAAGGTCGCGGTGGAAGCCGAGGAAAAGGCGGGCGCGTTGCTGATGGCCTGGTGGGACGGCGACGGCGCGGCCCGGGTGCTGGCGCTCGAGGGCGAGGCGCTGCTGATGGAGCGGGCACAGTGCCGGCGTTCGCTGGTCGAGATGTCACGCGGCGGCCGGGACGACGAGGCAACACGGACCATCTGCGACGTGGTGGCGCGGCTGCATTCGCCGCGCGACAAATCGCCGCCGCCGCTGGTGGCTCTTGACGACTGGTTTCGCGACCTGCAGCCGGCCGCGGCCGCGCATGGTGGCGTGCTGGCAGCCTGCGCCGCCACCGCCGGCGCGCTGCTGGCGTCGCAGCAGGAGAAGGTGGTGCTTCACGGCGACATCCACCACGGCAACATACTGGACTTCGGCGAGCGTGGGTGGCTCGCCATCGACCCCAAGCGTCTCTACGGCGAACGCGGCTTCGACTACGCCAACCTCTTCTGCAATCCCGACGTCGAGATTGCCACTTCGCCCGCGCATTTCCTGCGGCGCCTGCAGCTCGTGGCATCGGCGGCGACGCTGGACCCGCTGCGTCTGCTCCAATGGGTCCTCGCCTGGTCCGGCCTGTCGGCGGCCTGGTTCCTTGCCCATCGACAATCGCCGGAGCCCAGCCTCGGCGTGGCGCGGATGGCTGCCGCGCGGCTCGAGCACCTGGGCTGGCTGCGCATGGCGGGTGCCCCTACCTGAGCGGCGCAACTACAGTCCGAGCGAACTCCAGATCGAATCGACACGCGACCTGACCGCCGTGTCCATCGTGATCCCCACGCCCCATTCGCGTGTCGTCTCGCCCGGCCACTTGCCGGTCGCGTCGATGCCGACCTTGGAGCCGAGGCCGCTGATCGGCGAGGCGAAGTCGAGATAATCGATCGGCGTGCGGTCCACCAGCGTCATGTCGCGGATCGGATCGACGCGGGTGGTCATCGCCCAGATCACCTCCTTCCAGTCGCGGATGTCGATGTCGTCATCGCAGACGATGATGAACTTCGTGTACATGAACTGGCGCAGGAAGCTCCAGATGCCGAACATGACGCGCTTGGCGTGGCCGGGATAGGTCTTGCGCATCGACACCACTGCGAGCCGATACGAGCAGCCTTCCGGCGGCAGGTAGAAGTCGACGATCTCGGGGAACTGCTTGCACAGCAGCGGCACGAACACCTCGTTGAGCGCGACACCCAGGATGGCCGGCTCGTCCGGCGGCTTGCCGGTGTAGGTGGAGTGATAGATCGGATCGTTGCGCATGGTGATGCGCTCGACGGTGAGCACGGGAAACCAGTCGCGCTCGTTGTAGTAGCCGGTGTGGTCACCGAAAGGTCCTTCGATCGCCATCTCGTAGCCGGTCACTGCCTGCGGCGGCAGCGGCCCGTCGTGGCCGAGGCGTCGCGCATGATCGAGCGTCGACTTGCCGTCGGGATCGGCGTGGATCGCGCCTTCGAGCACGATCTCGGCGCTTGCCGGTACCTGCAGGCTCGAGCCCAGGCAGTTCACCAGCTCCGTCTTCGAGCCGCGCAGCAGGCCGGCAAACTGGTACTCGGAAAGCGAGTCCGGCACCGGCGTGACCGCGCCCAGCATGGTGGCCGGGTCGGTGCCGAGCGCGACTGCGATCGGAAACGGCCGGCCCGGCGCGGCCTTGCGATGGTCGAGGAAGTCGAGCGCGCCACCGCGATGCGCGAGCCAGCGCATGATTGTCTTGTTGCGCGCGATGACCTGCTGGCGGTAGATGCCGAGGTTCTGCCGCGGCTTGCCGGGCCCGCGAGTGACGACCAGGCCCCAGGTGATGAGCGGCCCGGCGTCACCGGGCCAGCAGGTCTGGATCGGCAAGTCGTCCAGATCGACTGCGTCGGCCTCGATGATGCGCTGCTGGCAGGCGCCGGTGCTCACGATCCGGGGCGACATGTGCAGCACCTGCTTCAGCACCGGCCACTTGTCCCACGCGTCCTTCAGTCCTCGCGGCGGCTCCGGTTCCTTCAGGTACGCAAGCAGTTTGCCCACCTCGCGCAGCGCCTGCACCGACTCTTCGCCCATGCCGCGCGCGACCCGCTCGGGGGTGCCGAAGAGGTTGGTCAGCACCGGCATCTTCCATTCGCGTGCGCCGTCGCGCGGATGCTCGAAGAGCAGCGCCGGCCCGCCGCTGCGCAGCACGCGGTCGGACACTTCCGTCATCTCGAGCCGCGGCGACACCGGTTGCGCAATCCGCTTCAGTTCGCCGCGGGCCTCCAGTTGGCCGATGAAGTCGCGAAGGTCCGAATAGCGCTGTGTCATGGGAATCCGTTCATGGGATCGATGCTGGGTGCTGGGTGCTGGGTGCTGGATGCTGGACGCTGCTTTGCGTGCATTGGCGTGAATTCTGGCACGCAACCGATGAACCGGTATCGGCGGGCGTGCGGCTATCGAGGGGTAGCGGCGATGGCCGCTGACTGCGCCATCGCAGGCTGCTAGAATGCGCCACGATCCCGCCGGGGTGCCTGTCGGTACCCCTTCCGAGTAACGCCAAGTATCAGGCGCGGCGGCTCTTCCCGGAGCCCTACGCGTCATGTACGGAGACGAAGAAGCTCCGCGAACAAGGAGCCTGGATGTCAGCATTTCCGACGTCGGCAGCGCCGCATCAGCGCGCATGCCGGATAAGAAAGTCCGGACGCAGTCTTCACCTGCACCTGCCGCTGTTGCTCGGTGCCATTGCCACGGCCGGCGCGGTCGGCCCACTCGACGCAGCCTCCCGCGACGGCTCGCAGGCGCTGGAGCATGCGCGCGCGATGCGGCTGGTGGAGGACGCTCATTCGCTGGTCCCCGAGGCCACCGTCGCGGTCGCGCGCTCAGTCGCGCCATCAGCCATCGCACCTTCGAACATCGCACCGCTTTCGATGATCGTCGTGCCGGCGCGGGATCCCATGACGCCGAGCCCGTTCATGCCGGCGGCGCAATCGGCGCAACCGCCGGCGGACGTTCAACAGGCCAGCGCGGCGGACCGGCTGAGGAATGATGCGGTGCAGACTGCACCGGTGCCGTTGCGTGTGGTCCGGCCGGCTGCGCCCGTCAAGCTGTCGGGTGATGAACGCGCTATCGCCCGCCACATCTCGAGGAGTTATCGCGTCGCCCATGATTCGGTCGAGCGCTTCGTGCACTACGCCTACAAGGCGGCTGGCGAGTTCCGTCTCGATCCGCACCTGATACTGGCCGTGATGGCAATCGAGTCGAGCTTCGATCCCAATGCGGAAAGCTCCGCCGGTGCACAAGGCCTGATGCAGGTGCATACGCGCGTGCATACCAGCAAGTTCGAGCCGTACGGGGGGGTGGAGGCGGCATGGGATCCGGTCGCCAATATCAGGGTGGGCGCGAGGATCCTCAGCGAATACGTCAATCGCCATGGCGATGTTGCCGCCGGGCTCAAGGCCTATGTCGGCGCTGCACTGCTCGGCTCCGACGGCGGCTACGGCTCCAAGGTCATGAAGCGCCAGGCCGAGTTCGACGCGGTGCTGCAGCCGCAAGCGCCCGTGCCCATGCGGGCCGAGCGGGACGCGGCGCCGCTTGCGCAAGCGGGCAAGGCAGGGGCTGCCCCCGCGTTCGACAGCGCCGATGGACCGGCCGCCGCAGGGCAGGGTATCGGCTTCTAGGAGCCTGGGCCCAGGCTCCTAGCGTCGCGCTCGTTGCGATTGCATCCATCGGTCCATCCGGCCGATGGCTTCGCGCAGCGCGGGCATCGCAGTCGCATAGGAAAGCCTGAGATACCGCTCCGGCTCGTGCATCCCGAAATCGGTACCGGGCACCAGCGACACGTGCGCCTCGTCGAGCAGGCGGGTGCAGAACTGCGTACTGCCCATGCCGGTGGCGGTGCAATCGACGTAGACATAGAAGGCGCCGTCCGGCGTGGCGGGCACCGACAACCCGATCGCTTCCAGGGCCGGCACGATGTAGTCGCGTCGTTCGCGAAAGGCTTCGCGTCGACGGGCATAGATCGCCATCGTCTGCGGCTCGAAACATGCGACCGCCGCATGTTGCGCCGGCGCCGACGCGCAGATGTAGAGGTTCTGTGCCAGCTTCTCGAACACCGGCACGAGCGCCGGTGGCACCACCAGCCAACCAAGGCGCCAGCCGGTCATGTTGAAGAACTTGGAGAAACTGTTGGTGACGATGAGGTCGTCGCCCAGCTCGAGTGCGGAACGCCGCTTCGGGGACTCCCCGGGCAGGCCGTAGGAGAGGTCGAGGTAGATCTCGTCGACGATGGTGAAGCCGCCGCGGCTTCGCGCTTCCTTCACGATGGCCGCAAGCTCATCGCGAGCAATCGACGTTCCGGTCGGGTTGGCGGGCGACGCGATCATCACGCCCTTCACCTGCGGCGTCCAGTGCTGCCGCAGCAGATCGGCGGTCAGCTGGAAGCGGGTCTGCGGTCCGACCGGAACCAGCGTCGGCACACCATCGCAGGCGGCGATGAAATGCCGGTTGCAGGGATAGCTGGGATCCGTCAGCAGCACCTGGTCGCCCGGGTCGACGAGTGCGGCGCATGCCAGGCTCAGGGCGGCGGAGGCGCCGGCGGTGACGACGATACGGCCGGGATCGATGTCGAGCCCGAAGCGCTCGGCGTAGTCGCGCGCGATCGCCCGCCGCAGCGGCTCGATGCCGAGCGCCGGCGTGTAGCCGGTGAGGCCGGCCTCGACGGCCTGCTCGAGCGCTGCGAGCACCGGCTGCGGTGCGGTGAAGTCCGGCTCGCCGATGCTCATGTGGATCACCGGGTGGCCCGCCGCCTGCAGGCGCGCGGCCCGCTTGACGAGCTCCATCACGTGAAACGGCTCGATGTTGGCGGTGCGGCGGGCCAGGCGGAAGCCGGCGGCTGCGACCTGCCGTGGTGAAGGCGTGCTGTCCATGCCTCGAAGTCTACCGGCTGCGGTGCCTTGCGGCAGAAGCGCCGTCGACAGGAGCATCCGGCAGGGAAAGCCTACCGGTAGAAGAGCTCCACCAGCCCCATGCCGGTCACCGGCACGTAGGTCACCAGCAGCAGCACCATCAGCAGCACGAAGATGAACCAGATGTTGACCCGGGTCACCTCCCAGACGCCAGCCTTGGCGATCGAGCAGGCGACCATCAGCACGCTCGCCACCGGCGGCGTCTGCTGGCCGATGCCGAGGTTGATCGTGACGATCAGGCCGAAGTGCACCGGGTCGATGCCGGCGGCGTGCACCAGCGGCATGACTACCGGCACCACCAGGATGATCGCGGCAGCCGAATGCAGGAACATCCCGAGCAGCAGGAACAGCACGTTGAGCAGGGCCAGCACCGTCCACTTGTTGGTGGTGAATGCAGTCACCGCCTGGGCAAGCTTCTGGGGAGCCTGCGTCTCGGTGAGGTAGACACCGAGCAGGGCCGAAGTCGCGACCAGCAGCATGACGACGGCCGTCTGGCTGCCGCCTTCGATCACGGCGGCCTTCAGGCTCGCCAGGTCGAGCTCGCGATAGATCACCAGGCCGATGAAGAGTGCCGCCACGACCGCCAGCGCGGCGCCCTCGGTCGCCGTCACGACGCCGCCGAAGATGCCGCCCAGGATGATCATCGGCAGGGTGAATGCCCAGATCGCTTCGCGCCCGGTGCGGCGCACTTCACTCCAGCGGAAGCTTTGCTCGATCGGCAGGTTGTAGCGCCGCGCGAACCAATAGGCCATTCCCATCAGCCCGAGGCCGCCGATGATGCCGGGCACGATCCCGGCCACGAACAGCTGCACCACCGACGTCTCCGCCATCACGGCGTAGAGGATCATCGGGATCGACGGCGGAATGATCACCGCCAGCGTGGCGGAGGACGACATGACCGCGGCCGCCAGCGGGGCGGGGTAGCCCTTGCGTTTCATCGCCGGGATCAGGATCGAGCCGAGCGCCGCGACGTCGGCGACCGCGGAACCGGAGATTTCGGCGAAGAACAGCGATGCGCCGATCGAGACCATCGACAGGCCGCCGCGGATGAAGCCGAGCAGCGCACTGGCAAAGGCGATCAGCCGCGCCGAAATGCCGGAGGCGTTCATGATCGCGCCGGCCATGATGAAGAGCGGGATGGCGAGCAGCGGGAAGTTGGTCGCGGCGTTGTAGACCACGATCGGCAGGTTGGGCAACGCATACGTGCCCTGCACGATCCAGATTGCCGTGATCGCGACCAGTCCCAGCGACACCGCGATCGGCACGTTGAGAAGGACCAGCGCGAGCACGCAGACGAAGAGGAAGAGCATTTCCATGCGGGGTACCTGGCTGGGATTGCGGCGTCGTCGCTACCGGACCATGGTCAGCGCTGTCACGTCGGACCTGTGGCCGCCCGGAACTTGTAGCCGCCCGGACCTTGTGGACACTCGGGTCGTCACTGCGACGATTCCTTCACCGCCGCCTCGGCGGTCGCACCGTGCGCGCGGTCCGCACGCGCCCAGGCGAGTGCATCCGGCAGCGTCAGCAACTCCGCCAGGATGATCATCGCCGCCGATATCGGGATCACCGACTGCACCCAGGACACCGGTATCCAGGGCAGGCTGACCAGGTTGTCCGTGGCCAGCACTTCGAGCACCTGCCAGCCGATGAAGCCGAGGAGGGCGAAGAAGCCGATCACCAGGACCTCGACCATGACGGTGACCGCGAGGCGCGGCCCGGGCGGCATCATGGCGACCAGCTCGGGACAGCTGATGTGGCTGCGCTTGGCGGCCGCATAGGCCGAACCGTAGAACGTCAGCCAGGCCAGCAGGATCGATGCGACCTCGTCGTACCAGACCAGGGAAGCGCCCAGCGATCGAAACACGATCCCGATCGTCACCTCCAGCGCCATCGCGGTCATCAGGACGATGACTACCCATTCGAGCAGCTTCTCGTAGCGTGCGCGCAGCCCGGAGAATGGGACGCCCTTGGCGTCGGGCGGGGCCCCGCCAGGGGCAGGCGAGCCCGCCTGCGGGCCGCCATGAACAGACTTCATCCCGCGGCGCCTATTTGCCGAGGGCGATGGCGCGGTCGATCAGTTCCTTCGCGCCGGCGACCTCTTGGCCGAACTCTTCGTAGATGGGCTTGCTCGCTTCGATGAAGGCGCTCTTGTCGACTTCGTTGACCTGGATTCCGCTCTGCTTGAGCTTGCCGAGCAGTTCGGACTCCTGCTTGCGGGCCGTCTCGTAGACGAATGCCTGCGTCTCGCGCGCGACCTCCTCGAGGGTCTTGCGCACGTCGGCAGGCAGGCGCTCATACTTGCGGCTGCCGACGATGAGGTAGGCGGGCGTATAGACGTGGCCCGACATCGACAGGAATTTCTGCGTCTCGTGCAGCTTCGCGCTGAAGATCTGCGTGAGCGGATTCTCCTGGCCGTCCATGACGCCGGTCTGGAGCGCAGTGAAAAGTTCCGAGAACTTCATCGGGCTCGGGTTGGCGCCGTAGGTCTTGAACATCGCGACCCGCCACTTGCCTTCCGGCACCCGCAGCTTCACGCCCTGCAGGTCCTCCG
Source organism: uncultured Pseudomonadota bacterium (assembly GCA_963844195.1). GTDB lineage: Bacteria > Pseudomonadota > Gammaproteobacteria > Burkholderiales > Burkholderiaceae_E > Lautropia. The sequence goes on from CAWJNC010000003.1 coordinate 885,587, forward strand.
GCCGCGCGATCGGCTTGCGGTTGTTGGTGATGTGGCGGTAGCCGTTTTCCCAGACCGCCAGGATCTTCAGGCCTTTCTTGTCCGCAGCCGGTGCGATCGTCGGCCAGAAGATTTCCTTCTCGATGCGCCCCATGTGGTCCCGGTCCTTGACCAGGTATGGCATCTCGAATATTCCGAACAGGTCGACCTCGCTGCTCATGACGGTGGAAGGAACGGCCATGTCGATGGTGCCGAGCTTGAGCTTCTGCAGCATCTCCTTGTCGCCGCCGAGTTGGCTCGAGCCGAACGCGACCACCTTGACCTTGCCTTCGAGCTTCGCATTGGCCCGCCTGGCGAACTCGTCGGAGGTGATCTGGAAGATCGACCCCGGCTCTCCGACGTGGCCCAGCTTCAGCTCCACCGCCTGTGCCGGCGCCTGGACCGCATAAGCGACGCCGCCGGCCGCGATTGCCGCCTGCAGCAGCAGGCGCCTCGTCTTGTGCATGCCATTCATCATCGTCTCCTCCTCATGGGAAGCAATCGCCCCAGGTGGGGCCGTCTTGTCGATCAGGCCGAGGCGGTGGTTCCTTTCCGCCCGGTTGCTGCCAGTTGCGCCATTGCGGCCTGCGCGCCGCCGGCGCGATGCGCGACGCCGGCCAGGCCCAGTGCCATCTCGACGCCGCAGAGCGTGCCCATCAACATCAGGTCGTTGAAGTCCCCGAGATGTCCGATGCGGAACACCTTGTCGGTGATCTGGCCCAGTCCCTGGCCGAGCGACAGGTTGAAGTTTTCCAGTGCCAACTTGCGGAATGCATCGGCGCCGCGGCCGTCGGGCATCATCACTGCGGTCAGTGCCGGGCTGTACTCCTCGGGCTCTGCGCAGAGGATCTCGAGGCCCCAGCCGCGCACCGCCGCGCGCGTCGCCTCGCCGAAGCGCCGGTGGCGGGCGAACACGTTGTCGAGGCCCTCCTCCTGCAGCATCGCGATCGCCTCGTGCAGGCCGTAGAGCAGGTTGGTGGCGGGCGTGGACGGGAAGAAGCCGTTGCTGTTCGCCTTGATCATGTCCTCCCAATCCCAGTAGGACCGGGGCAGGCGGGCCGACTTCGCTGCAGCGCGCGCCTTGTCGCTCACCGCGTTGAACGACAATCCCGGCGGCAGCATCAGTCCTTTCTGCGAGCCGCTGACGCTGACGTCCACACCCCATTCATCGTGGCGGTAGTCGATGCTCGCAAGCGACGAGATGGTATCGACCATCAGCAATGCGGGATGCGAGGCCGAATCGATGGCTTGCCGGATCCTCGCGATGCGGCTGGTAACGCCGGTGGCAGTCTCGTTGTGCACGACGCAGACCGCCTTGTAGCGACGCGCCCGGTCCTGCACGAGCCGCCGCTCGATTTCCGCCGGATCCGCGCCGCGGCGCCAGTCGCCCGGCAGGAAGTCCACCGTCAGGCCCAGGCGCTCGGCCATCCGCTTCCACAGGCCGGCGAAGTGGCCGGTCTCGCACATGAGCACGGCATCGCCCGGCGACAGGGTGTTGACCAGCGCCGCTTCCCAGGCGCCGGTACCCGACGCCGGGTAGATCACGACCGGCGAACGTGTCTGGAAGATCGCTTGCATGCCGGCGAGCACCGATTGGCCGAGCTTCTGGAACTCGGGGCCGCGATGGTCGATGGTCGGATAGTCCATCGCCCGCAGGATGCGATCCGGCACGTTGGTCGGACCCGGGATCTGCAGGAAGTGCCGGCCCGACGGATGTCCGTTCAGGGCCAGGCCATGGGCCAGTTTCATCGTTGCCTCGAAAATGCGTCGCGAAGAGGAATTTTGTATGCAAAACTCTGATTGGACAAGCGCGATCTTTTGCTCGCCCCTCGATTTTTGGTCGCGTCGTAGGTGTCAGGACTATAATTTTGCATGCAAATGATCCCGCAATCGGCGCTTGAAATCGACAGCCGGCCGCTGCACGAGCAGGTGGCCGAGCGGCTGCGCGTCCTGCTCATCGAAGGCAGCCTGGCGCCGGGTGCGCGACTCAACGAGCGGGTGCTGTGCGAGCGGCTTCGGGTGTCGCGCACGCCGCTGCGCGAGGCTTTCAAGGTGCTGGCTGCCGAGCGTCTCATCGAACTCAATCCGAACCGCGGCGCCAGCGTGGTCGCGCTTTCCCGCGCGGATGCGGAGCAGCTGTTCGAGCTGATGGGCGCGCTGGAAGGCCTCTCCGGGGAGCTTGCCGCCGCGCGGCGCACCGATGCGGAGCTTGCCGAGATCCGCGCGCTGCACTTCGAGATGCTCGCCGCGCATGCACGCCGCGACCTGCCTGCCTACTACGCCTTGAACCGCCGGATCCACCACGCGATCAACGCCTGCGCGCGCAACGCGGCGCTCACCGAAACCTACGACAGCGTCAACACGCGCATCCAGAACCTGCGCTTCCGGTCCAACTTCAACCACGACAAATGGGACCACGCAGTGCAGGAGCACCAGGCGATGCTCGATGCCTTGCAGGCCGGCCAGGGGCCGGCCCTGCGCCTGCTGCTGGAGCAGCATCTGCGCCACAAGCGGGAGGCGGTGCTGGAGATGTGGAGCGAAGAGTGCCCGGCCCCGTGGAGCGGCGGCCGAATGCCGGGACAACTGACATGAACGCACCTGTGACATTGCCGATGCTGCAATCGCCGTCGCTCGAGCGCAGCCGGCTCGCGCAGCGGCTGCGCCGGGTGCTCAAGGGCGAAGTCCTCTTCGACGCGGCGTCGCGCGGGCGCTATTCGACCGATGCCTCCATCTACCAGGTCGAACCGGTCGGCGTGGTGGTGCCTGCGGACGAGCTCGACGTGGCCGCTGCCATGGAGCTCGCGCGCGAGTCGAAGGTCCCGGTGCTGCCGCGCGGCGGCGGCACCAGCCAGTGCGGGCAGACGGTGGGCGAGGCGCTGGTGATCGACGACAGCAAGCACCTGCGCAAGATCACCGCCTTCGATCGCGACGCGATGACGGTCGAGGTGCAGCCGGGCGTGGTGCTCGACGAGCTCAACGCGTTTCTCAAGCCCCACGGCCTCTGGTATCCGGTGGACGTGTCGACGTCGGCGCAGGCGACGCTCGGCGGAATGGCGGGCAACAACTCCTGCGGCTCGCGATCGATCGCCTACGGCAACATGGTGCACAACGTGCTGGGCATCGACGCGCTGCTTGCCGACGGCACCGCGCAGCATTTCGGTGCGTTCGGTGCCGACTCGTCGTTGCGGCTGGACAGCGGCCGGGTCGGACGGATCGTCGCGCGGATGTTCGAGATTGCCGAGCGCGAACGGGACGAGATCGAGCGGCGCTGGCCGAAGGTGCTGCGCCGGGTCGGCGGCTACAACCTCGATGTCTTCCATCCGCAGTCCGAGCGGCCCTACACGCCGGACGGATCGGTCAACCTTGCCCACCTTCTCGTTGGCTCGGAAGGCACCTTGGCCTGGTTCAAGCGCCTGCAGTTGCAGCTGTCGCGCCTGCCGGCGCACAAGGTGCTCGGCGTCGTCAACTTCGCGAGCTTCAACCGCGCGATGGACAGCGCCAGACACATCGTGAAGCTCAAGCCGACGGCGGTGGAGCTGGTCGACCGGACGATGATCGACCTCGCGCGCCACAATCCGGTGTTCCGTGACGTGATGGAGTCGGCGCTCGTCGATCCGGCCTCCGCGACGCCGGAAGCGATCCTGCTGGTCGAGTTCAGCGGCGAGGAGCGCGACCTGCTGCTCGCGCGGCTCGATGCGCTCGTCGAGCTGATGGGCGACATCGGACTGCCCGGCACCGTCGTTGCCATGCCGGAAGCCGCGCCGCAGCGGGCCCTGTGGGAGGTGCGCAAGGCCGGGCTCAACATCATGATGTCGCTCAAGGGCGACGGCAAGCCCGTCAGCTTCATCGAGGATTGCGCGGTCCCGCTGGAACATCTCGCCGACTACACCGCACAGCTCACCGAAGTGTTTGCACGTCATGGCACGCGCGGCACCTGGTATGCGCATGCGTCCGTCGGAACCCTGCACGTGCGCCCCATCCTCGACATGCGCACCGCCGGACCCCAGGGTGGTGCCGCCCGGATGCGCGCGATCGCCGAGGAAGCCTCGGTGCTGGTCCGCCGCTACAAAGGCGCATTCTCCGGCGAGCACGGCGACGGGCTGGTGCGCAGCGAATGGGTCGCGTGGCAGTTCGGCGAGCGGCTGACGCGCAGCTTCGAGGAGATCAAGGCTCTCTTCGACCCCGAGAACCTGATGAATCCCGGCAAGATCGTCAAGCCGAGCCGGATGGATGATCCTGCGCTCTTCCGCTACAAGCCCGGGTACGCGGTCGCACCGCTCGACACGGCGCTCGACTGGTCGGCCTGGGACGTGCTCAACGACCCGGTGACCGAGCGGACCACGCAGCCGGGCACCGGCGGCGATTCCACCGGCGGCCTCGCGAAGGCCGTCGAGATGTGCAACAACAACGGCCATTGCCGCAAGTTCGATGCCGGCACGATGTGTCCAAGCTTTCGCGTGACCCGCAACGAACGCGACCTCACGCGCGGCCGTGCCAACACGTTGCGACTGGCGCTGAGCGGGCAGCTCGGCGCGCAAGGCCTGGCGTCGCCGGAAGTGGGCGAGGCCCTGTCGCTTTGCGTCAGCTGCAAGGGCTGCCGGCGCGACTGCCCCACCGGCATCGACATGGCGCGCATGAAGATCGAAGTGCTGCACCGGCAGGCAAGGCTGCGCGGGACCAGCCTGCGCCAGAAGCTGGTCGCCGCCATGCCGCGCTATGCCGGCCTTGCCGCTCGCGTGCCGTGGCTGTTCAACGCCCGCAACGGTGTTCCCGGCGCTGCATGGCTGTCGGAGCGCCTGCTCGGCTTTTCCGCACGCCGTGCGCTGCCGCGCTGGCGCAGCGACACGTTCCTGAGACGGCGGCGCGGCGAGCGCGCTGCAGATGCCCCGGCAGGACGATCGGCAGGGGAGGTCGTCCTCTGGGTCGACACCTTCAACAACGCTTTCGAGCCCGATATCCTCGCGGCGGCGCAGGCGGTGCTGCACGCGGCCGGATACACCATCCACGTAGCCGGTCCGGATGCCTCCGACGCCGAACCTTCGCGGCCGCTCTGCTGCGGCCGGACCTGGCTTGCGGCAGGGCGGGTCGACGAGGCGGTCGTCGAGGCGCGTCGCACGCTGCGGGCGCTCGCGCCTCATCTTGCGCGCGGTGCGACGGTGGTCGGACTGGAGCCGTCCTGCCTGCTCACCATGCGCGACGAATTCCTCGCGATGAAGCTCGGCGATTGCGCGCCGCTTGCCGCTCAGCTCGCGCCGCAGGCGTTGCTGCTCGAGGAGTTTCTCGATCGCGAGCAGGCGGCGGGACGACTGAACCTGCGGCTGGAGCGGCTGCAGGCTGTCGAGGCGCTCCTTCACGGCCATTGCCACCAGAAGGCATTCGATGCCGTGCGGCCCGTCGAGCGGGTGCTGAAGCTGGTACCCGGCCTGCAGGTGCGCCTCGTCGAGTCCAGCTGCTGCGGCATGGCAGGCGCATTCGGGTACGAGGCCGAGCACTACGACACGTCGATGGCGATGGGCGAGCTGGCGCTGCTGCCGGCGGTCAGGGCGGCGGACAGCGCCGCCTTGATCGTTGCCGACGGCACCAGTTGTCGTCACCAGATCGCCGACGGCACCGGCCGGCGGGCGTTGCATGTCGCTGAGGTGCTGGCGATGGCCCTGCCGGGCTGACGATGCCGGGGTGAGGGCGCCGGGTGAGCGTAAACTCACGGCCGCACGAACCCACAGCAAAGGCAACCCATGGATCCGCAGCTTCGCAAGGCCGCGCTGGAATATCACGAGCTCGGGCAGCCCGGCAAGATCTCGGTCCAGTCGACCAAGTCGCTGAGCAACCAGCGCGACCTGGCGCTGGCCTATACCCCGGGTGTCGCGGCTGCCTGCCAGGAGATCGTGGCGGACCCGGCCTCCGCCTTTCGCTACACCAGCCGGGGCAACCTCGTGGCGGTGGTGACCAACGGCACCGCCGTCCTCGGGCTCGGCAACATCGGCCCGCTCGCCTCGAAGCCGGTGATGGAAGGCAAGGCGGTGCTGTTCAAGAAGTTCGCCGGCATCGATGTGTTCGACCTCGAGCTCGACCAGAAGGACCCCGACCAGCTCATCGAGATCATCGCTGCGCTCGAACCTACCTTCGGCGGCATCAACCTGGAGGACATCAAGGCGCCGGAGTGCTTCTACATCGAGCGCAAGCTGCGCAACCGCTTGAAGATCCCGGTGTTCCACGACGACCAGCACGGCACCGCGATCATCGTCGCCGCTGCGATCCTCAACGGGCTCGAGGTGGTCGGCAAGCAGCTCGCGCAGTGCAAGTTCGCAGTCAGCGGCGCCGGCGCCGCGGCAATGGCGTGCCTGCAGCTGCTGGTCGAGCTCGGCCTGCCGCGGCAGAACGTCTGGGTCGCCGACATCGAAGGGCTGGTGTACAAGGGCCGCACTGTCCTGATGGACGAGGACAAGATCCAGTATGCACAGGAGTCGACCGCGCGGACCCTTGCCGAGGTGATCGAAGGCGCCGACGTCTTCCTGGGACTGTCGGCGGGCGGGGTGCTCAAGCCGGACATGGTGGCGCGCATGGCCCCCAGGCCGCTGATCCTCGCGCTTGCCAACCCGACGCCCGAAATCCTTCCGGAGGAGGTGGCAGCGGTGCGAAGCGACGCGGTGATGGCAACCGGGCGCAGCGACTACCCCAACCAGGTGAACAACGTCCTGTGCTTTCCGTTCATCTTCCGCGGCGCTCTCGACGTCGGCGCGACCACCATCACGCTGGAAATGGAAAAGGCCGCGGTGTGCGCCATCGCCGAGCTTGCGCGGGCGGAAATGTCGGATGAGGTCGCCGTCGCCTACGGCGCGGCGGTGCCGGCGTTCGGACCCGAGTACCTGATCCCGCGGCCGTTCGATCCGCGCCTGATCCTGTCGATCGCGCCGGCGGTCGCCAAGGCGGCGATGGACTCGGGTGTGGCAACGCGCCCGATCGCCGACTTCGACGCCTATCGCGAGCAGCTCAAGCGCTTCGTCTATCACTCCGGCGGCTTCATGAAGCCGATTTTCGCGGCCGCCAAGCAGACCGAGTCGCGCCGCATCGTCTACGCCGAAGGCGAGGAGGAGAGAGTCCTGCGCGCGGTGCAGGTGATCGTCGACGAGCATCTCGCCCGGCCGATCCTGATCGCGCGGCCGGCGGTGCTGCAGAAGCGCATCGAGAAGTTCGGCCTGCGGATCAGGCCCGGCGTGGACTTCGAAGTCGTGAATCCGGAATGGGACGAGCGCTACCGGACCTATTGGCAGGAATACCTGCGGCTGATGGACCGCCAGGGCATCACCGAGCAGCTCGCCAAGATCGAGATGCGCCGGCGCCTGACGCTGATCGGCGCGATGATGGTCCGCCTGGGCGACGCGGACGGCATGATCTGCGGCACCTACGGCCCGTATTCGATCCACCTGCCGTACATCGACCAGGTGATCGGCAAGCGCGAGGGTGTCGGAGTCTATGGCGCGATGAACACGCTGGTGTTGCCCAACCGCCAGGTGACGCTGGTCGACACGCATGTCAACTACGACCCCTCGGCCGACCAGCTGGCCCAGATCACGATGCTGGCGGCGGAGGAATTGCGCCGGGTCGGCATCGTGCCGAAGGTGGCGCTGCTGTCGCATTCGAACTTCGGCTCGTCCAACCACCCGTCGGCGGTGAAGATGCGCGAGACGCTGGCACTGCTGCGCTCGCAGGCGCCTGACCTGGAGGTCGACGGCGAGATGCACGGCGACACCGCGCTGGTGGCCGGCTACCGGGCACGGATGTTCCCGGGCAGCACCCTGACGGGCGAGGCCAACCTGCTGGTGCTGCCGGGCATCGACGCAGCGAACATCTCCTACAACCTGCTCAAGTCGGCGGCGGGCAACAACATCACCATCGGCCCCGTGCTGCTCGGCGCGGCGCGGCCGGTGCATATCCTGACGCCATCGGCGACGGTGCGCCGCATCGTCAACATGACGGCCTGGATCGTGACGGATATCAACTCCACCCGCTGATCCCGCAGCCCACCGACGGACGGAGGAATTCGGCGCCCCGGCGCCGTCCGTCAGCGCCTCAACGGCGCCTGGCGCCCCGCAGGCGGCATCATGTTGACGGCGAGCAACACCAGTCGGTAGTCTGGCTCCGGTCGCAATTCCCGTCGGTCAAGCCGGTCCATGGACTCCAGCACTTCGCAGAAGCAGATGAACTCGTCGGGCTCCCCTGGCCCGGCCGATGCGCCGAAGCTCGATTCGCGCCACCGCTTCAAGCTTCTCGAGGACTGCCGCGAACTGGTTCTCGAGAAGCTCTCGGCGGTGATCACCAAGGCGCTCGAGAAGATGGCGGACGAGCTGACGGTGGAGGCGCTCAAGGCGACCCGCAGCGACCGGCAGCGGGCGTTGCTCGACGCCGTGATGCTGGTCCGCGAGCAGCGCAAGTCGCTCGAGCAGAACTTCCGCCGCTACTTCGGCGACATCTTCGAGCGGCGCCTGTTCGCGAACCCCGACACCGATGCACCGAAGGCTGCCGATGTTCCGCTCGACGAGCTGTCGCTGGTTTCCGACCAGGTGATCTCGGACAAGATCGACGTCGACCGCCTGATCCAGCGGGCGCGCAGCCGGCTCGATCCCAACGAGGTCCTCGGCATCCGTGCCCGGCTGGGTGCGCTGCTCGAGCGCGACTGGTTCGAGGAAGCCAATCATCCGGCGTCGCCGGAGGCGATCTACGAAGCGCTGCGGATCGCGGTCAACGAACTGGCCCCGAGTGCCGATGTACGCAACGCGCTGCTGGCCGCCTTCGAGCCGCATGTCAGCAGCAACCTCAACTCGGTGTATTCCAGCCTCAACGTTCGGCTCGTCGCCAACCAGGTCCTGCCCAAGATCCGGCCGCGGGTGGGCCGCCCGAGCAGCGAGAATCGCGGGCACGCCGCCGCGCCGGGCGCCGCCTGGGGCGCGCAAGCGGGCGGCTCCGATGATTCTCGCGGCAGCGCCGGCAACGGCTACGGCCCGGCCCAAGGCGGGCAGGGCGGTGCCACCACCGCTTCTTCCTCGGCACTGATGGAACTGGGCCAGCCGGGCTCCATCACGATGTCTTCGAGCGGCATGGCGGCGCTGCAGCAGGCGTTGATGAGGGCCTCGCTGGGCACGCCCGAAGGTCGCGGCGATGCCGCGCGGATGCTGTCGGACCCGGGAATGTTCGGCATGGCCGACCTGCCGGTGGATCCGGTCAAGCCGCCGTTGGTGGAGTCGCTCACGCAGGTCCAGCGCGAGGTCGGCAGCGACGAGCGCTATCGCAGCATGCCGTCTGCCGGCGCGCCGGGCGAGGGTAGCGATGCCATCGGCGCGTTGATGGTGATGGAGCTGCTGCCCCTGCTCCTGCAGAAGGTCAAGGAGGAAGGCACACCGCTCGACCAGATGACCGTCGAGCTGGTCTCGGTCGTGTTCGACTACATCTACGCCGACAAGGCGTTGGCCGAGACGGTCAAGCACCAGCTGCTGCGGCTTCAGGTCGTGGCGGTCAAGGCGGCGCTGCTGGATCGCAGCTTCTTTGCGCGCCGCCAGCATCCGATGCGCCAGCTGATCGACCGGATCACGCAACTGGCTGCCGACCCCGACGCCGATCTCGGTGTCGAGGCGCCGCTGGTCAAGGGGCTCGCAAAAGTCATCGACCAGGTGATCGCCGAATTCTCCACCGACCTGTCCTCCTTCCTGGCGGCGATCGACCGCATCGACGAGCTGCACCAGCACGAGATCGGCCGCCGCTCGGCCGAGATCGCCACCCAGCTGAAGGCGGCCGAACGCGAGGAAGCCTATTCGATCGCACTCGAGGAGGCCCGCGGCGAAGTCGCGGTCCGCCTCGACCACGAGACCCCGACCTTCATCCGCGAGTTCCTGTTGCGCTGGTGGACGCCGGTGATCGCGCGCAGCCTCGTCGAATCGAAGCTGGCGGCCGCCTCCGCATCGACCGGTTCAGGCGCATCGGCAGCATCGGCGGGATCCGAGGCCACCGGCTCCGCGGGTGCGTCGGCATCGCCGGCGGCGTCGGCGGCAGCGGACCAGGCAGACGATGCGCCGGCAGCCGGCGCGAGGAAGGATCCCGAGGCGGGCGACCAGAAGGCGCTGCGGGTCGCGGAATTCCTCATCTGGAGCGTTGCACCCAAGCATCCGGAAGAAATCTCCCGCCTCGCGGCGCTGCTGCCCAAGCTCATCCGCGCCCTGTCGGAAGGCGCGCGCGCGGTGGAGGTGCCGGCGGAGGAACGCACCAATTTCATGCAGGAACTCCTGGAAGCCCATGCCAGGGTGATCGAATCGGCCAAGCAGTGGCAGAGCGGCCAGCCCGATCCTCGTCCCATGACCGTGCGGCTACGCTCCGACGGCTCGGTTCGGTTCGCCCGCAACCGCCGCGAACGGCGGGCCGAGGCGGAGACCATTTCGGTAGGTGACACCGCCCTGTCGGCGTTCGAGCGCGGCGACCGCATCGAGCTGATCGGCGACAGCGGTGCCTCGTCGATCTACAAGCTGGCCTGGATCAGCCCGGCGCGCAAGCTGTTCATACTGTCGCGCTATCCGAAGGAAACGCTGACCTTCAACGCCACCGATTTTGCGGCTTTGGTGTCCTGCGCCAAGGCGCGCATCGTGGAAGGTACTGCCACGGTGGACCAGGCGATCGGCGAACTGACGCGCGAAGGCGGCGTCACCTCCCGGGTGCATTGAGCGGCGAGGTCGCCTGACCGGCGGACGGCGCCTGCGGCAGGGCTCGCTTGTGCATGGTCGCGGACCACTGGCGCTCGATGATCTGCGCGGCGGAGTCGGCGACCGGCCTTCCCTCGAGGAAGTCGTCGATCTGCTCGTAACTGACGCCGAACGCGTCCTCGTCCGGGCGCAGCGGCTTGAGTGTCTCGAGGTCGGCCGTCGGGACCTTCATCACCAGCTCGTCCGGCGCCCCCAGCGCCTTTGCCAGTGCACGCACGCGGCGCTTGGTGAGCCCGGTCAGCGGCACGACGTCGGCGGCGCCGTCGCCGTATTTGGTGAAGAAGCCCATCAGCGCCTCCGCCGCCTGGTCGGTGCCGATCACCAGGCTGTCGCTGGCGCCGGCGACCGCGTATTGGGCGATCATGCGCTGGCGCGCCTTGATGTTGCCCATCACGAAGTCCTCGTGCCCGGCGTCGCGAAACTCCACATCCTCGCGAAGCGCCGAGAGAAGCGCATCGCAGGCAGGCTTGATGTCGACCTTCAGGGTCCGGTCGGGTCCGATGCTCACCAGCGCCTTCTGCGCTTCCTGCTCGTCCTGCTGCACCCCGTACGGCAGGCGCATGGCATGGAAGATGGCGTCGCCGCCGTTGCGCCGCACCCGTTCCACCGCCTTCTGTGCGAGATGGCCCGCCAGCAGCGAATCGACGCCGCCGCTGATGCCCAGGACATAGCCCTTGCGGCCGGTTCTCGTCAGGTAGTCGGCGAGAAAGGCGATCCGGCGCTCGATCTCCGCCTGCGGATCGAACTCCGTCGTCACGTCCAGTTCGGCAGCGATCCGGTGCTGCAGTCGACCGCTCGGTTGCGCGGTAGCATCTTTCATCCTGGCTCCCCTCCCAATTCCGGTATGCGGCGCAGCGCGAAGTCTGCGGCTGCCTCGCGGATTTCGTTGCGGTCGCCGTCGAAGCGGCGGGTTTCGCTGTGCACGTCCAGCCTGCCACCGGCGTGGCGGAAGGCCCAGGCGAAGCACTGCGTGCCGGCGGGAATGCGAGGGTCCGTGTCGTCCGTAACGCCGGTGTTGGAGACGGCGAGGTTGGCGTCGCTGTGCGACAGCGCACCGGCAGCCATCTCGCGCGCGACCTCTTCGCTGGTGAGGTTGTAACGCTCGATCGTTTCCTTCCTCACGCCCAGGCAGCGCCGCTTCGCCTCGGGCGAGTAAACGACGTAGGCGCAGTCGAGCAGCTTCCCGGCGCCCGGCACCTCCGCAAGGCGCGAAGCGATGAGGCCTGCGGTGCAGGATTCGGCGGTAACCAGCATCAGCTGACGCCGCTTCATGTAGTCCGCGATGGTGGGCATGTCGTCCATGGCTGTTCCTTCTGCCCGGCGGCAGCTACGTGCGGCAGCGCCTGCCGCAGCGGTCGCGGGTTGCAAGCTGCATGCCTGCGCTCGGCTGCCTCGCCCAGCTTTGCCCAGTCGCGGCGCGTGACGTAGTATGGGCCAATGCCCTGGCCGCGATCACTTCCCGCGCTTCTGGCGGCGGTGTTGCTGCCGCTGTTGGTGGCCGTCCATCCGCCCGGGGTCGAGGCCCGCGAGCCGCCGGCAGCGAAGGCCCTGGTGCAGGAGGTCCCGGTTGCGGACCTGCCCCCGGAAGCACGGCGCACGCTGGCGCTGATCAGGCAGGGCGGGCCTTTCCCCTATCGCAAGGACGGGTCAACCTTCGGAAACCGGGAGAGGCTGTTGCCACCGGAGCGCCGCGGCTACTACACTGAATACACCGTGCCGACGCCATCATCGCGGGACCGCGGCGCGCGCAGGATCGTTGCCGGCGGAAACCCTGCCCTCTCTGACGAGCTGTACTACACCGACGACCACTACGCGTCCTTCAGGAAGATCAGAGAGCCGATGCAATGAGCGCGTTCTCCAACATCCCACCGCAGGCGGTATTGCCGCTGGGCGCCTACGACAAGTCGGAACTCGAACGGGCGGCCTTGCGGGCCGACCAGATCCTGCTGCGTTGCGACTGCTCCGAGGCCCGGAACAAGGCGGCAGTGCTCAGCAAGATCGGCCAGGATCTTTCGCTGCCCAAGTACTACGGCCAGAACCTCGACGCGCTCTACGATTGCCTCACCGACCTGAGTCCCAACCGCGATGCGGACAACCCCGGGTTCGTCGTCTTCCTGGAGAACATCCCCGACGGCGGGCGCTTCGGGCAGCCCGAGCGCAGGGCGCTGCTCGATGTCTTTCGCGAGGCGGCCGACTACTTCTATGACGAGAAGACGGCGTTCAGGGTGTTCTATTCGGTGATGAAGGACTGAGCAGGGCAGGGGTCAGCGCAGGTCGCCCCAGCCGGCTTGCAGGACGGCCAATGCGGCCAACCCCGCCGTCTCGGTGCGCAGCACCCGCGGCCCCAGGGATGCCGGCAGCCAGCCGGTATCGGACGCCTGGCGCAGTTCCGCCTCGCTGAAGCCGGCTTCGGGCCCGCAAAGCAGCACGACCTGCCGTGACAGCGGCGAACCCGTCGCGGCGCCGCGCGTCGTCCCCCTCGGCGCCTCGGCGAATGCAAGGCCGGCGGCTGCCGCTCCCTGCGCGGCCATGACTGCCGGCAGGGACTGCGCAGCGCGCGGATCCAGGATCAGCCGCAGCGGCGCGCCTTCGGCTTGCTCAATGGCTGCGGCCTCCCGGACCGTCTCGCCGGTCGGGATCGGTGTCCGATCCCCCTCGTGGTCGGGCCTGCGCAGCCAGTCCTCGAGCTTCATCGCCGGCCGCAGGCCGGGTACCCGGTTCTGCCTCGATTGCGCACTAGCCGCGACCACCAGCCGCTGCCAATGCTCGTGGCGCCGGGCCGCGCGCTCCGCAGAAAGCTTCACGATCGCCTTGTGCGACTGCAGAGGAACGATCGCGGCCACACCGAGCTCGACCGCCTTCTCGATGGTCCAGTCCATCTTGTCCGCTGCGCTGATGCACTGGGCGAGCGTCAGGTGCAAGGCCGGCGACGCAGCCGGCGGATGCAGCTGTCCGATGCGCACTGTCGCCGGCGATGTCGAGATGATGATCGCGTCGGCGGCTTGGCCCCTCCCGTCGAAAAGCTCGACAACGGCGCCGGAGCCGAGCCGCAGGACGCGGATCGCGTGGTGCGAAGCGGCGCCGTCGAGTGACACGACGGCATCCTGAGACAAGTCGAGCGGCGTGAACAGCCGGGGGATCATCGCAGGACTCGCATAGGCCATCGAGTATAATCAGGCACTCGATCGGGCCCGCATGCAACCGCGGCGCCGCGGTTGCCAGTACCGACTGCCCGTCGGCCGGTTCGACGCAGCAACCCGCCAGGGCGGGCAGGCTGCGAGATCACAGGAATGAACCTTCAACCGGCAGACTTGCTGAAACTGTCCATTGCCTTGCCGAATTCCAGGGCCGCCTCCTCAGCTTGTGCCATCGGACCGCTCAAATGACCACTAGCTCGGCGGCGCAGCGCTCCGCTCCAGGCCTCCCGGAAGCTACCGCAGCGTCCCGCCTCCCCGAAGAAGCCACAGTGCAGCGAATGGCGGATTCGATCCGGGCGCTCGCCATGGATGCCGTGGAGCAGGCGCGCTCCGGCCATCCGGGCATGCCGATGGGCATGGCCGAAATCGCCGTCGCTCTCTGGGCTGGTCATCTCAAGCACAGCCCCGCGCACCCTACCTGGTTCGACCGCGACCGCTTCGTTCTGTCCAACGGCCACGGTTCGATGTTGCTGTATTCGCTGCTTCACCTGACCGGCTACGACCTTCCCATCGAGGAGATCAAGCGCTTCCGGCAACTCCATTCGAAGACGCCTGGCCATCCGGAATACGGCCTGACCCCCGGGGTCGAGACCACCACCGGCCCCCTCGGGCAGGGACTCGCCAATGCCGTCGGAATGGCGTTGGCCGAGAAGCTGCTTGCACAGGAGTTCAACCGGCCCGGCTTCGACGTGGTGGATCACTTCACCTATTGCTTCGTCGGCGACGGCTGTCTCATGGAAGGCATTTCCCATGAGGCCTGCTCGCTTGCCGGGGTGCTGAGCCTGTCACGGCTCGTCGTGCTCTATGACGACAACGGCATCTCGATCGACGGCGAGGTCAAGGACTGGTTCGGCGACCAGACGCCGTTGCGCTTCGAGTCGTACGGCTGGAACGTGATCGCCGGCCTCGACGGGCACGACGCGTGGGCGGTGGACCAGGCGCTGGCCCAAGCCAAAGCCTGGGCTACGGAAGGGCGGGTGGACGCCACCGGAACGCGCCGCTTCGCGCCGACCTTCATCGCCTGCAAGACGGTGATAGGCAAGGGCGCGCCGCACCGGGCGGGCACCAGCAAGGCTCACGGCGAGGCGCTGGGCGCCGACGAGGTCGCCGCAACCCGCAAGGCGCTCAACTGGACCTCCCCGCCGTTCGAGGTGCCTTGCGACGTTTACGCTTCCTGGGACGCCACCGACACCGGCGCGCAGCAGCAGTCGATGTGGGAGGACCTGTTCAAGGCCTATGCCGAGCGCTATCCGGTCGAGGCCGGCGAGTTCGAGCGCCGCATGCGGGGCGTCCTGCCCGCGGACTGGGAAAGCATCGTGGCAAGGATGGTGGACGATGCGGTCGCCAAGGCCGAATCGGTGGCGACGCGCGCCGCTTCGCGGCAGGCGCTGAATCACCTCGGTCCCGCGCTGCCGGAGTTGATCGGCGGCTCAGCCGACCTCACCGGCAGCAACCTCACCGACTGGAAGGGCGTGCAGCCCCTTCGCCTGGTGCCGGCCAGCAAGGCCGCGCCTTCCGGCGAGAAGGCGCAGGCTGCCTCCAAGGGCGCGGAGCCGGGCGAGAACCGCGGCGCGCTCACGGCCGGCCGCCACATCAACTACGGCGTCCGCGAATTCGGCATGTGCGCCGTGATGACCGGGCTCGCCTTGCACGGCGGCTACATTCCCTACGCCGGCACCTTCCTCGTCTTCTCGGACTATGCGCGCAACGCGCTGCGGGTGGCGGCGTTGTCGCGCCAGCGGGTGGTATACGTCTTCACGCACGACTCGATCGGGCTCGGCGAGGACGGGCCCACGCACCAGCCGATCGAGCACGCCAGCAGCCTGCGCGCGATCCCGAACATGACCGTCTGGCGGCCTGCCGACAGTGTCGAAACCGCGGTCGCCTGGGCGAGCGCGATCGCCAACGAGGACGGGCCGACCAGCCTTCTTCTCAGCCGCCAGGGGCTGCCGTTCCAGCAGCGCACGCCGGAGCAGGTCGGACGGATCGGCCGCGGCGCCTATGTACTGCGCGACCCCCGTGCACCCCGGGCGGTGCTGCTTGCGACCGGCTCCGAGGTTTCGGTGGCGGTGGCTGCCGCCGACGCATTGCAGGCGCAGGGGATCGCGGTGCGGGTCGTTTCGCTGCCGTCCACCAGCATTTTCGACCGGCAGGATGTCACTTACAAGCGTTCGGTGCTGCCGGACAATCTTCCGCGAGTGGCGGTCGAGGCCGGCGTCACCGACTTCTGGTGGAAGTACCGCTGCGACGCGGTAGTGGGGATCGACCGGTTCGGAGAATCGGCCCCGGCGCCCGACCTGTTCAGGTTCTTCGGCATAACCCCGGAGAACGTCGCCGAGACGGTCAAGGCCGTTCTCCGCGACTGACGGTCGCAGCCGCCCCGAGCCGCCAGCAACGCCCCACGAATTCCGCATCAGCCAACTCTCAACTCTTGAAGGAACCCTGTCATGACGATTCGAGTCGCAATCAACGGTTATGGACGGATTGGAAGGAACATCCTGCGCGCTCACTATGAGGGCGGCAAGAAGCACGACATCCAGATCGTCGCCATCAACGATCTCGGCAATCCCCAGACCAACGCGCACCTGACCCGTTTCGACACGGTGCATGGCCGTTTCGGCGCGACCGTCGGCGTCGAGGGTGACTTCATGGTGATCGACGGCGACAAGATCCGGGTGCTCGCCGAGCGCGATCCCGCCAAGCTGCCCTGGGCTGACCTCAAGGTCGACGTGGTGCTCGAGTGCACGGGCCTGTTCACCACCAAGGAACGGGCCGGCGCCCACCTCAAGGGCGGCGCGAAAAAGGTCATCATCTCCGCGCCGGGTGGCAAGGACGTCGACGCGACCATCGTCTTCGGGGTGAACCACAAGACGCTCAAGGCGAGCGACACGGTGATCTCCAATGCGTCCTGTACCACCAACTGCCTCGCTCCGCTGGTCAAGCCGCTGCACGACAAGATCGGCGTCGTCTCGGGCCTCATGACCACGGTGCATTCCTACACCAACGACCAGGTGCTCACCGACGTCTATCACGAGGACCTGCGGCGCGCGCGCTCGGCAACAATGTCGATGATCCCGACCAAGACGGGCGCCGCGGCGGCGGTCGGCCTCGTGCTTCCGGAACTCAACGGCAAGCTGGACGGCTATGCCATCCGGGTCCCGACCATCAACGTCTCGGTGGTGGACCTGTCGTTCATCGCTGCGCGCGACACCTCGGTCAAGGAAGTGGACGCGGTGTTGAAGGAGGCTTCCGAAGGCGAACTCAAGGGGATCCTGGACTTCAACACCGAGCCGCTCGTGTCCGTCGACTTCAACCACAACCCCGCGTCCTCCACCTATGACGCGACCCTGACCAAGGTCAGCGGCCGGCTGGTGAAGGTGTCGAGCTGGTACGACAACGAGTGGGGCTTCTCCAACCGGATGCTCGACACTACCGTCGCGCTGGTGGCGGCGAAGTAAACGGCTGCCGGTCGGTCGCACTGCCCCCGCGCCCCACCGGATGGAGGACGTCACTCCCGACGAGGCAGCGGTCGTGCTGCGCGAGATCCTCGCCGGCATCCGTCCGCTCGTTCCGGTGGATCCGCGGCGGGTCTGGGCAATGACGGCGTTCGGCCCGGTCGGGGTCCGCGCCGACGGCTGGCGTTGCGTCTTCCACGCCGAGGACGGTTCGCTCGACCGGCTCGAATCCATCCGCGCTCCCGACGGGCGCGAAGGTCACTGGACGCACTGGTTCGCGTCCGGCCGTGACAATCCGCTGCTTCTGCTGGATGATGGCGAGCAGCAGGAACTGGAGATCCGCCTGCGCGAATGCAGGTAGGAACCTATTCCGGTACCCGACCCGGTACTGAGCGGAGCTTGCAGAGGACATGAAATTCAAGAGAGTTTCGGAGCTTGACCTGAAAGGGCTGCGGGTGTTCATCCGCAGCGACCTGAACGTGCCGATGGACGACAACGGCGCCATCACGGACGACACCCGCATCCGCGCCTCCGTACCGGCGATCACCGGATGCCTGGAGAAGGGCGCCGCGGTCATGGTCACGTCGCATCTCGGTCGGCCCAAGGAAGGCCAGTTGCAACCCGCGGATTCGCTGGCCCCGGTGGCCAGGCGCCTGAGCGAACTGCTCGGCAAGCCGGTCCGCCTGCAGCAGGACTGGGTCGACGGCGGCTTCGCGATCCAGCCTGGCGAGGTGGTGATGCTCGAGAATTGCCGCGGCAACCTTGGCGAGAAGAAGGACGACGAGGCGCTGGCGCGCAAGATGGCCGCGCTGTGCGACGTCTACGTCAACGACGCTTTCGGGACTGCACACCGCGCGGAAGCGACCACCCACGGCATTGCGCGCTTCGCCAAGGTCGCCTGCGCCGGGCCGCTGCTGGCGGCGGAGCTGGATGCGCTGGGAAAGGCCCTGCACCAGCCGAAGAAGCCGCTGGTGGCCATCGTCGCCGGATCCAAGGTGTCGACCAAGCTGACCATCCTCGATGCGCTCGCCCGCAAGGTCGACCAGCTCATTGTCGGCGGTGGCATCGCCAACACCTTCATGCTGGCGGCCGGACTACCCATCGGCAAGTCGCTCGCCGAACCGGGACTGGTGGACCAGGCCAAGTCGATCATCGAGCAGATGGGCCGCCGTGGCGCAGCGGTGCCGATTCCGGTGGACGTCGTCTGTGCCAAGGAGTTCTCGGCCGCTGCGACGCCGGTCGTCAAGCCCGCTGCCGAGGTGGCCGACGACGACCTGATCCTGGACATCGGTCCGCAGACCTCCACGCAGCTGGCGGAGATCCTCGTCGGCGCAGGAACGATCGTCTGGAACGGCCCCGTCGGCGTGTTCGAATTCGACTCCTTCTCACGCGGCACCGAGGCGTTGGCTCGCGCCGTCGCCAACTCGAAGGGCTTTTCCATTGCCGGTGGCGGCGACACCCTGGCGGCGATCGCCAAGTTCGGCATCAGCGGGCAGGTCGACTACATCTCCACCGGCGGCGGTGCCTTCCTCGAATTCCTCGAAGGCAAGACGCTGCCCGCGGTGGCCGCCCTCGAAGCCCGGGCCTGATCATGCCGGCCACGGGCAACATACTGCCCATCAACTGCCTCGACTGCAGCCTGCACACGCTGTGTCTCGTGGCGGGACTGAATGCATCGGAACTCGACCATCTTTCGGGCATGGTCAGCAACCGGCGGCGGGTCAAGCGCGGCGCGAGCCTCTACAAGGCGGGTGATCCCTTCGAGGCGATCTTTCCGATCCGGCTCGGCTCCTTCAAGGCCCGCATCCTGTCGGCCGAGGGCCGGGAGCAGATCATCGGCTTTCCCCTTCCCGGGGATCTGCTCGGTTTCGACGCCGTCAGCACCAACCGGTTCCAGAGCGACGCTGTCGCGCTCGAGGACTCCGAGGTCTGCGTTATCCCCTTCCCCGAACTGGAGGCGATAGGCCGAGCCTTTGCACCCATGCAGCAGCGGATTCATCGCGTCTTCTCGCGCGAGATCGTGCGCGACCAGAGCCAGATGATGATGCTGGGGACCATGCGTGCCGAAGAGCGGGTTGCAGCCTTCCTGCTCAACCTGTCCGAGCGCCTCACCCAGCGCGGCTTTTCCGCCAAGGAGTTCGTGCTGCGAATGACCCGCGAGGAGATCGGCAACTATCTCGGCCTCAAGCTCGAGACCGTGAGCCGTACTTTGTCGAAGCTCCAGGAGCGCGGGGTGATCGCGATCGTGCAGAAGCAGACGACGATACTGGATCCGGAGCGGTTGCGGGTTGCTGCCGGGGGTTCTTGCGAGGCGGTGCCGGCTCCGTAGGCGGTGTCGGCGGGCAGCGGGTGTTTGGCCTCGGTGCCGCGTTCGCCGCGTTCGCCGCGGGCGGTGTCGGCGGGCGGCGGGGGTGGGGAATGACAGTGGCTCACGGGATGCGCTTGCAAGCGCATCCCGCTCCGGGGCTCGCGGAGCGGTGCTCCGCGTCGCCGTCCCGGCGACCGCCCCGGAGCCCGTCGCTGCCTCGTTCAGGTCGGGCTGCGTCCGCCAGCACGGCTTCGTTCCTCGCCTTGGTTGCGGGCTTGAGCGCCTGCCGCAGGACCTGCCGTGCCCGACCTTCCTTCGTCAGCCGACGGCTCCGCCACAAACATTCCCCACCCCCGCCACCCGCCGCCACCGCTCGTGGCATCCGAGCTGGCGCAGACTCAAGGCAAGGCAGCTCGTCGTCGCCGCGACTCCGCGTGACGGGACCAGGCGCTTGCGCTGCACAGTCGACGCGACGAGTAGCCACGGACCGGCCAATGCGACGCTGTCGAACCCGCAGACCGCCTGTCCAGCGGACGTGGCCCGCCGCCACCGTAGCTCGTCGAGCAACACGATCGGGTCTTCACACGGCGATCGCCACTGCGACCACCCACCCCCCAGCCGCTCGGATGATGGCAGCGGTGGCGGCGGGTGTCGGGGGCGCGGACTGTTTGTGGCGGAGCCGTCCGCTGACGAAGGGAAGGTCGGGCACCACCGCCCCTGAGGCAGGCGTTCAAGACCGCAGCAAGCGGCGAGAACGAAGCTGTCCTGGATGACGCAGCCCGACCTGGACGAGGCAGGGACGGGCTCCGGGCACGCGGAGCACTGCTCCGCGTGCCCGGAGCGGGATTGCGCTTGCAAGCGCAATCCCGTAAGCCACTGTCAGTCCGCGCCCCCGACGCCCGCCGACGCCGCCCGCCGGCAACCGACAACACTGTCTTAGCTGCAAAACGGGTTGTCGTGGCCCGCGACCGCCGCGACCAGGGCGATACCCGCCATGGTGCTCAGCAGAAACCCGCTGATCCGCAAGCTGGCGGTGTCGGCTGAGCCCGGGGCAGGTGCGGCCTGCGATGACGGACAGGACGCGGCGCAGGCCGGCCTGGAACAGGAGGAGGCCGCCGGCGGTGCCGAGGCCGAAGGCGGCCATCACCAGGGCGGCACCGATGGGTTCGCCTGCAAGGATGGCGAGAGCCAGTGCGGCATAGAGCAGGCCGCAGGGGAGGAGCGACCAGAGAAGGCCGCGCCCCGCCAGCGACAGGGGGCGGACGGGTCCTTGCGGCGGTTTTCGAATCCATCTTGGCGCCAGGCTCGCCAGCCAGCGCGGCTCGCGGCCCGACAGCAGCATGCTCAGGCCGATGCTCAGCAGCACCGCGTTCAGGGACGCCCAGACCGACTGGAATGCTGGCCGCAACGAGGCGGCGGTAAGCAGCCAGTCGCCTGCAATGCCGGCGGCGAGGCCAAGCAGCGTGTAGCCGATGACACGGCCGCCCTGGAACCAGAGATGGTGCTGCGGGTCGGAGCCGGCGGCCTGGATGGGAATGGTGCGTCGACCCGCAATGGCGGTCTGCTGCAGGGCGGAGCACATGGCCACGCAGTGGATGCTGCCGGCGACGCCCATCAGCAGCCCGGATGCGATGAGGGGCCAGCTGTTCATGAAGGGCTGCGGCGGGTCAGCTTCCAGGTGGCGAGGCTGGCGAGCGACGCCACCAGCCAGAAGGCGAAGAAGGCGACCGAATAGACGGATTGCGGATCGAGGTCGGCATCGCCGACCGTGCGGAAGTCATGGGGGTCGAACGCCGCGAAGACGATGATCTCCAGCAGGCAGGCCGCCATGAAGGCAGGCCAGAGGACGGCGATCCTCTCTTTGGCAGTCGTCGGCATGTCAGCGCTTCGCCGCTGGCGTGCCGAAATCGAGCCGCACGCCCGAGGCGATGCCGCGCAGCCCCGGCAGCGCGAGCCGCCAGGCAGGGGTCTCGATCGCCAGCAACCAGCGGGTTCCCTCGAGCCCGTCGGCATCGAGCTGTCCACGATAGCGGCCCGACCCGACGGCCTGCAGCACGACCAGTCGATCCAGCGACTGCCGCACGGGATGTGTCATCCGCAAGGTCACCTGCGCCTCGAATGCATCGGAGACTCCCGTCAGCACCAGGTCGAGCGGGAGGCGCCGACCGTCGCCCGTTGCGATGATGTCGCTGCCGACCGTCAACTGCCCGTCTATGCGGTAGGTGAGTGCGAGGTCATCGCGCTCGATGCGGCGGTTGATGCCCAACCCCTCCTTGTAGTAATCCTCGCTCACGTTGCTGTCCGCACGCTGGAAGGCGATCCACAGCGTCGCCAGGCCGGCGACGACGGTCAGCAGCGGAATGCCGAACACCAGCCACACCAGGGGTTCCCGAAGCGGATGGCGATGCATCTTCGCGCAGGACGGCTCGGGCGGCGCGGGGGCGGGCACGAGCGGGTCGGGTAGCTGCAATCATGGGATTCACCCCGGAACGAGGAAGACCGCCTTCTCCTCATGCGAGAGCCCGTGGCCGGAGACCTCGCTGATGATGAAGCGGATGGGATTGGAACCGGCTTGACCTGCCTCCGGGGCGATCCGGACGCTGACCGGCACGATGCGATTGGCGGCGGCGGGTACGTCGAAGCGGACGTTGCCGCTGACCTGGATCGACTGGATGCCCGCGACCTCGACCTGCAGCGACAACGGCCTCTCGCTTGCGTTCATCAATTGCAGCCGGTAGGTATTCTCGACCGAGCCGTCCTCGGCAACCCGCGCAAGCGAATAGCGGTCGCGGATCACGTCGACATTGAGCGGGTTGCGCAGCAGGACCGATGCCAGCAGCGACACCACGAGGCCGAGCAGGATCACACCGTAGATCAGCACGCGGGGCCGCACCGCGCGCCGCAAGGTCTGGCGGTCGTCGAGCCGTCCGCGCATCGCGTTCTCCGTCGAGAAGCGGATCAGGCCCGGCTGGTAGGTCATCTTGTGCATCACGTCGTTGCAGACGTCGACGCAGGCCGCGCAGCCGATGCATTCATACTGGAGCCCGTCGCGAATGTCGATGCCGGTGGGGCAGACCTGGACGCAGAGCTTGCAATCGACGCAATCGCCCAGGCCCATGGCAGCGGGATCGGCCTTGCGCGGCCGCGAGCCACGCGGGTCGCCGCGCTGCTCGTCGTAGGTCACGATCATCGTGTCCTTGTCGAACATCGCGCTCTGGAAGCGCGCATACGGGCACATGTACTTGCAGACCTGCTCGCGCATGAAGCCGGCATTGCCCCAGGTAGCGAAGCTGTAGAACAGCCACCAGAACCACTGCCATGGACCGAGCGAGAGGGTGGCAATCTGTACGCCGAGGTCGCGGATCGGCGCGAAGTAGCCGATGAAGGTGAGCCCGGTCCACAGCGAAAGGGTGGCCCACAGCAGGTGCTTGGCAGACTTGATGCGCAACTTGTGCAAGGTCAGAGGCGCGGCATCGAGCTTCATCCGCGCGGCCCGGTCGCCTTCGACGCGACGCTCGATCCACATGAAGAGCTCGGTGTAGACCGTCTGCGGGCAGGCGAAGCCGCACCACAGCCGCCCGGCGAGAGCCGTGAAGAAGAACAGCGACAGCGCGGCAATCACCAGCAGCCCCGCCAGGTAGACGAAGTCCTGCGGCCACAGCACAACCCCGAAGAGATAGAACTTGCGGGCGCCGAGATCGAACAGCACGGCCTGCCTGCCGTTCCACTGCATCCATGGCAGGCCGTAGAAGACCAGCTGGGTCAGGCCGACAGCGATCCAGCGCAGTCGCGCGTAGCGGCCGCTGACCGAGCGCGGATAGATCTTGCGGTGGGCGGCGTAGTTCGAGAAGAGACGAGCGCTGTCGTCGCTGATGTCTGCCACTGCTTCAGTCACCCTTGATGGCGCTCAGGGAGGTGGGCGTCGCCGTCGCCTTCGCCGCCGCCGACGAGGCAGATGCAGGTGCAGTGGGAGTGGTGGGCGGGCGGGCCGACCCGGGTGCCGACAACGACATGACGTACCCGGTCAGGACGTGGATCTGGTTTGCGGTCAGCTTGCTGCCGTGCTCCGGCATCATGTTCTCGCGTCCATTGTTGATGGAGGCCAGCACGCCGGCCAATCCGGGCGTATGCAACCAGACGCGGTCGGTCAGGTTGGGTGCGCCCAGCGCAAGGTTGCCTTCGCCTTTGGGTCCGTGGCAGGCGGCACAGGCGGCGAAATGCGGCCGGCCGAGTTCGGCCTTGACGGCGTCGGTCGCGCTGCCCGACAGCGACAGCACGTACTGCGCGAGACGCTCGACATCGGTCGCGCTGCCGATGGCCGCGCCCAGGGCTGGCATGACGCCGCGCCGGCCTTCGGCGATCGTCGTCCTGATCGCCTCCGCGGATCCGCCGTAGAGCCAGTCACGGTCGGTGAGGTTGGGGAAGCCGCGGCTGCCGCGGGCGTCCGATCCATGGCATTGGGCGCAGTTGTTGAGGAACAGGCGCTCGCCGATCGCCATCGCGCGCGGATCTGCGGCCAGGTCCTCCGGTGCCTTGCCCGACAGGCCCGCGAAGATCGGCTCGGTTGCCTGCTCGAGCGCGGCGCGCTCGGCGCGATAGGCTGCGGCCGAGCTCCAAGCCCCCGCGCCGGCGAAGGAGCCCAGGCCCGGATAGTAGGTCAGGTAGCCGATGCCGAATCCGATCGTGAGGATGAACAGCCCGATCCACCAGCGCGGCAGGGGATTGTTCGCTTCCCGCAGGTCCTCGTCCCAGACGTGGCCGGTGGTGTTGTCGGCGGATGCGGGCGGCTTGCGGCTGTTCGCGACGAGCAGGAAGAGGCAGAAGGCGATTCCGAGTGACGTCAGAACCGCGATATAGACGGACCAGAATCCGGTGGTGAAGTCGGCCATGTCAGTTCCCGTTTTCATCGAACGGCAGTTGCGCCGCCTCGTCGAAGCGTTGCCGGTTGCGCCCGGACCAGGCGTAGAAGACGATCGCCACGAAAGCGATCAGGAATGCCAGCGTCAACAACCCGCGTACCGTATTCACGTCCATCGCATGCCGCCTTTCGCCTGCGGTTTTGCCCGACCGTGGATCGCGTGACCCGGCCTCACTTGATGGCAGTCCCGAGGCCCTGGAGGTAGGCAATCAGCGCGTCCATCTCGCTGCGGCCTTTCACCGCCTCCGCGGCCCGTGCGATCTCGTCATCGCTGTAGGGCAGGCCAACCGCGCGCAGCGCTCGCATGTGCCGCTGGACCTCGCTACCGTCGACCTTCGCCTTCTCGAGCCATGGATACGCGGGCATGTTCGACTCCGGCACGAGGTGGCGTGGATTGATCAGGTGGATCCGGTGCCATTCATCGTTGTAGCGGCCGCCGACGCGTGCAAGGTCCGGGCCGGTGCGCTTGCTGCCCCACTGGAACGGGTGGTCGTATACCGATTCGCCGGCCACGGAGTAGCTGCCGTAGCGCAGCGTCTCGGCGCGAAACGGACGGATCATCTGCGAATGGCAGTTGTAGCAGCCTTCGCGGACGTAGACGTCGCGGCCGGCGACAGCGAGGGCTGAGTAAGGGGCGAGTCCGGTCACCGGCTCGGTGGTGGACTTCTGGAAGAACAGCGGCACGATCTGCACCAGGCCGCCGACGGAGACGACCAGCAGGATCAGGACGATGAGCAGCCAGGGATTGGTTTCGATTCGTTCGTGGGAGAGGTTCATGTCGATGTGGCCGTTGGTTCGTTGCTCTGCGTCGTGCCCGTCGCCGGCCTCAAGGCGCCCGCGTCTGCGCCGCGGCCGTGGCTGCGCCGCCTGCCGCCGCCATGGCACCCCCCAGGGACGGCTTCGCGATGGAGCCCGGACCGTGCGGCAGGAGACGCGGGATCAGCGCCTGCACGGGCTGGCCGCCGGTGATCGTGCGGGCCACGTTGTAGGCCATCAGGATCATCCCGCCGAGGTAGAGCAGGCCTCCCAGCAAACGGATGTAGTAGTACGGGTAGCTGGCCTTGACCGACTCGACAAAGCTGTAGGTGAGTGAGCCGTCCGGCTCGATGGCGCGCCACATCAGGCCTTGCGTCACGCCGCTCACCCACATCGAGACGGCGTAGAGCACGATACCGACTGTCGCAAGCCAGAAGTGAACCTCGATCAGGCTGCTGCTGTACATCTTCTCGCGGCCGTAGAGCCGCGGAAAAAGGTAGTAGAGGCTGCCCATCGTGATCAGACCGACCCAGCCGAGTGCGCCGGAGTGGACGTGGCCGATGGTCCAGTCGGTGTAGTGCGACAGCGCGCTCACCGTCTTGATGGACATCATCGGGCCCTCGAAGGTCGACATGCCGTAGAACGACAGTGAGACGATGAGGAAGCGCAGGATCGGGTCGTCGCGCAGCTTGTGCCAGGCGCCCGACAGGGTCATCATGCCGTTGATCATCCCGCCCCATGAAGGTGCGAGCAGGATCAGCGAGAACACCATGCCGAGCGATTGCGCCCAGTCCGGCAGAGCCGTGTAGTGCAGGTGGTGCGGGCCGGCCCACATGTAGGTGAAGATCAGCGCCCAGAAGTGGACGATCGACAGCCGGTACGAATAGATGGGGCGGCCGATCTGCTTCGGCACGTAGTAGTACATCATCCCCAGGAAGCCTGCGGTGAGGAAGAAGCCCACCGCATTGTGGCCGTACCACCATTGCACCATCGCATCCTGCACGCCGGCGTAGACCGGGTAGGACTTCATCGGGCCGGCGGGGATCACGGCGCTGTTGACGATGTGCAGCAGCGCGACCGTCAGGATGAAGGCGCCGTAGAACCAGTTGGCGACGTAGATGTGCCGCACGCGGCGCTTGACCAGCGTGCCGAAGAAGACGACTGCGAAGGCGATCCAGACCAGCGCGATCAGAACGTCGATCGGCCATTCGAGCTCTGCGTATTCCTTGCCCTGGGTGTAGCCGAGCGGCAGGGAGACGGCCGCGGCGACGATCACCGCCTGCCATCCCCAGAAGGTGAAGGCCGCCAGCTTGTCGGAGAACAGCCTTACCTGGCTGGTCCGCTGGACTACGTGATAGGCGGTGGCGAAGAGCGCGCAACCGCCGAACGCGAAGATCACCGCATTGGTGTGCAGCGGTCGAAGGCGCCCGAAGCTCAGCCACGAGACACCGAGGTTCAGTGACGGCATCGCCAGCTGCGCCGCGATCCAGACTCCGACCAGCATGCCGACCACGCCCCAGACGATGGTCATGATCGCGAACTGGCGCACCACCCGGTAGTTGTACTGGCCGCTTGCGACTGCCGATGTGATTGCGCCGGCCGATGTGATCGAGCCTGCCGATGTCGTCGTTGCCATGGAATATTCCGGAAGGTGTTGCGCGGATGGTCGCGCCGCCGCCCGGTGTCCGTATTGATCCACGTCAAGTCCTTGCTGCGCAGCGACATGAACGACGGGGGCGACGTCAAGCCTTCGGCGGTCCCTCGTCGTCCTCGAGGATCCTGCCGGCCTCGGCATCGACGTCGTCGAACTGTCCGGAGAACACTGCCCAGCACAGGATGGCGATCACCGCGAAGATCAGCGCGACGGAAAGCGGGATCAGGGTGAACAGGACGTCCATGGTCAGCGGCCGGCGCGCAAGGCGTTGAGCACGACCAGCAGCGAGCTGCAGGCCATGCCGAGCCCAGCCAGCCAGGGCGGCATCATGCCGGCGATGGCGAGCGGAATGCCGACGAGGTTGTAGACGACGGAGAACCGCAGGCTCTGCGACACGATCGAAAGAGCCTTGCGCGCGGTCGATCGAGCCTGCAGGATCGAATCCAGCCGTCCGTTTACGACCAGAAGGTCCGCCTGATGCTGTGCCAGGGGCGCTGCGCTCGCAAAGGAGATCGACACGTCCGCCTGGCGCAGCACCGGCGCGTCATTGATGCCGTCGCCCACCATCATGACCCGCATGCCGCTCGCCTGGTGGGCGCGCACCAGCTTCAGC
Organism: uncultured Pseudomonadota bacterium; assembly: GCA_963844195.1. Lineage (GTDB taxonomy): Bacteria > Pseudomonadota > Gammaproteobacteria > Burkholderiales > Burkholderiaceae_E > Lautropia. The sequence goes on from CAWJNC010000003.1 coordinate 913,251, forward strand.
TTGCGTTCCGGAGTGCAGCCGGCCATCGCGTCGGCGGCCTCGATGCCGACCGCGGCCGCGACCGCGTCGACCCGCTGCCGGTGGTCGCCCGACGCCAGCAGGCAGATGAGGCCGTCGCTCTGCAACCGACCGACGACCTCGGCCGCATCGGGTCTGAGCGTCTCCTGCAACTCGAATCGGGCGGTCGCGCCGCCGAGCGAAAGCTGGAAGCGGTCGTCGCTCGGAGCAATGCTCGCTGCAGACCACCGGCCGTCCATCAGGACCTCCGCCGACACCCCGCCTCCCGGCAGGTCGACGAGGTTGCGCACCTCCGGCAGCGCTTCGCCGGCGGGAGCGGCCGCTACGAACGCCCGCGCCACCGGATGCAGCGAGAAGCGCTCCAGCGCCGCCGCCACCGCGAGTGCCCGCTGAGCGTCGATGCCGTGCGTGCCTGTCGGCGCAACTGTCAGCGCCTCCCCGGTCAGCGTCCCGGTCTTGTCGAATACCGCAATGTCCGCGCGGGCCAGCGCCTCGAGAGCGTCGCTGTCCACCGCGACGATGCCCTGGCGGGCAAGCTTGCCCATCGCGGCCAGCAGTGCCGACGGCGCTGCCAGCGCCAGGGCGCACGGACAGGTGACGATCAGCACGGACGCAGCGATCCAAGGCGCACGGGCCGGGTCGACGTACCACCATCCGAGCCAGGTGCATGCGGCCAGGGCGAGGATCGTGGCCAGGAAGGGACGCGCCCAGCGATCGGCGACACGCAGGAGGGCGGGCTTGCTGGCGGTGGCGCGCTCGACCAGCTGGTGCAGCTGGGCGAGCCGCGATTCGATCGGCAGGCGATCGACCACGATCTCGACCGGCTGCTGCAGGTTGAGGCTGCCGGCAACCACTGGCGCGCCGACGCCTCGCGGCTGCGGGCGGCTTTCGCCGGTGAGGAGGGACTCGTCGACAGCCGTCTGCCCGGCAAGAATGGTGGCGTCGGCGGGTACGGTCGCACCGGCCGGCACCAGCAGCCGGTCGCCAGGCCTGAGCTGGCGCCGCGACACCTGGCGCAGCTTGCCGTCCGGATCGATCAGGTCGACCAGCTGCGGCAGGCGGGCGAGCGAATCGGCCAGTCCGCGGGTGGCCCGTTCGCGGGCGGAGGTTTCCAGCCAGCGGGCCACCAGCAGCAGGGCGATGAACATCGTCACCGAATCGAAGTACACGTCCTGCCCGCGACCGAGCGCAAGCAGGCTGGCGCCGAACGCGACCGCGATGCCCAGGGCCACCGGCGTGTCCATCCCGATCCGCCTGCCGCGCAGGTCGCGCCATGCGCCCTGGAAGAACGGCCCCGCGCTGAAGACCAGGACCGGTACCGTCAGCAGCAGCTCCGCCCAGACCAGCAGGCGGACGATTTCGCCGGGCATCTCGTCACCGGCGGTGTAGCGCGGCACCGCGTACATCATCGCCTGCATCATGCACAGGATCGCCACCAGCATCCGCCAGAGGGCACTGCGCCGTTGACGCATGTCGATGCCGGCGAGCGCGTCGAGCGGTACCGGCCGCGGCAGGTACTTCAGGGCTGCGATCGCTCGCAGGATCTCGCTCAACGGCGTCCGCTGCTGGCGCCAGACGATGCGCGCCCGCCGGCTGGCGACATTGACGTCGATGCTGTCGGCAAGCGGCGCGACCGCCTGTTCGATCGCCATGGAGCAGGCCGCGCAGTGGACCCCGTCGATAGCGAGTACCACTTCCAGCGGGACCTCCTCGGCCGCTTCGTCGTGACGGCCTGCCGACCCGGCCGGCCGGCGCCGCTCGTCTGTCGGCCGCGGCCGAGCGATCTGGGCCAGTTCGTCCGGATCGTCCACCGGGCTGTACCGGTCCTTCGGAGCGATGTCGCAGTCCGGCGCTGCCATCGTGATATCGGCGGTTTTCAACCTGGGATGCGAATCGCGGGGTTCGAACTGTCGCCAGCTTGTCACACTTGGGCGGCGCCGGTCATGACCTGGATCAAGCGCCGGGCGCTACGGCGGCAATCTGTTGCACAATCGGGCGAAGCGCCGGCGGGTACCGCCGGAAGAGCCGGACGTGACCGGCGGAATCGACCGGCCCCGCATCCGGCCAGCAGGTCCGGTCGCTGCCGGATTACCCGGCCAGCGAACCTCGGTTCGCCAGCGCCCCAACGCCGCCCCGGCAACAGGAAAACAATGGATCCCGCACGCGCCATCATGAGCTTTCCACGCGCAACCAAGATCGTCGCCACCCTCGGGCCTTCTTCGACCTCACCCGAAATCCTGCGCCGGCTGATCGTTGCCGGCGTCAACGTCGTTCGCGTCAATTTTTCGCACGGTAGCGCGGAAGAACACGCGCAGACCGTCGCTCTCGTGCGCCAGATCTGCGAGGAGGTCAAGCATGATGTCGGTGTGCTTGCGGACCTGCAGGGCCCGAAGATCCGCATCGGCAAGTTCGAGGAGGGCAAGGTGACGCTCGCCGAAGGCGACCGCTTTGCCTTCGACATCGACTGCGCATTGGGCAACCAGCACGAGGTGGGCCTCGACTACAAGGAACTGGTCAACGACGTCAAGGTGGGCGACACGCTCCTGCTCAATGATGGTCGGATGACGATGATGGTCGAGAAGGTCACCGATACCCGCATCGAGTGCATCGTGCTGGTCGGTGGCGTCCTCTCCAACCGCAAGGGCATCAATCGCCAGGGCGGCGGCCTGTCGGCGCCCGCGCTGACTGCGAAGGACATGGAGGACATCAAGACCGCCGTCGGCTTCAAGGCCGACTTCATCGCGGTCTCGTTCCCGAAGAATGCGGCCGACATGTACATGGCCCGGGAGTTGGCGCGGGCTGCAGGCGGCAAGGCGTTCCTGATCGCCAAGATCGAACGCTTCGAAGCGATCGGCAACCTCGAGGAGATTCTCAAGGCTTCGGACGGCATCATGGTCGCGCGCGGCGACCTCGCGGTGGAGGTCGGCGACGCGGCGGTGCCGGCGCTGCAGAAGCGGATGATCCGGATGGCCAAGGAACTGAACAAGGTCGCCATCACCGCCACCCAGATGATGGAGTCGATGATCGAGATGCCGGTGCCCACCCGGGCGGAAGTCTCCGACGTTGCCAACGCCGTGCTCGACGGCACCGACGCCGTCATGCTGTCGGCGGAAACCGCCGCCGGCAAGTATCCCGTCGAGACGGTCACCGCCATGGCGCGGATCTGCGACGAGGCCGACCGCTCCAACCCGACGCCGCTCGACACCGCCTTTCTCAACCGGACCTTCACCCGCATCGACCAGTCGATCGCGATGGCCGCGCTCTTCACCGCGCACCACATGCAGGTCAAGGCGATTTTGGCCCTGACCCAGTCAGGGTCGACGGCGCTTTGGGTTTCGCGGCTGGTTTCCGGCGTGCCGGTCTATGCGCTGACGCCGGAGCAGTCGGCGCGCCGTCGGATGTCGCTCTTTCGCGAGTGCCACCCGGTCGCGATGGTCTACCACACGACCGACCTGCTGACGATGCTGGCCGATGCCGAGCGGGTGATGATGGACAGCGGCCTGCTGCAGCGCGGCGACCTGGTCGTCATCACCAGCGGGGAGCCCGTCGGCAAGTCGGGCGGCACCAACACGCTGAAGATCGTGCGGATCGGGGACCACCTGTAGGCGGGCCGGTTCCGGTTCATAATTCACCCAGGATTTGAATTTCCCGGCATGGTTGGACTTCCCCGGCAATCGCGGGGCGTCATTCAAGATGGAGAACTCAGCATGGCAGACCCGGTCAAACTCGAGAAAGTGGCGCGCGGCAGCGGCTTCATCGCGGCGCTGGACCAGAGCGGCGGCAGCACGCCGAAGGCACTGAAGCTGTACGGAGTGCAAGAGACGGAATACAGCGGCGAGGCGCAGATGTTCGATCTCGTGCACCAGATGCGTTCGCGCATCGTCACGAGTCCGGCCTTCGACGGCAAGCGGGTGCTCGGCGCGATCCTCTTCGAGATGACGATGGACCGCCAGGTCGAGGGTATTGATTTCGCCGACTACCTCTGGCAGCGCAAGCAGGTCGTGCCGTTCCTGAAGGTGGACAAGGGTCTCGCGCCGCGGGCCGACGGGGTCGAGCTGATGAAGCCGATCGACGGGCTGGACAACCTGCTCGAGCGCGCCAATCGCAAGGGCATCTTCGGCACCAAGATGCGCTCGGTGGTAGCCGAAGGCAATGCGGCAGGCATCGGGCGAGTCCTGGACCAGCAGTTCGAGTTCGGCCAGCGCATTCTCGCGTCCGGACTGGTTCCGATCCTCGAACCCGAGGTCTCGATCGGCGCGCCGGACAAGGCGGAGGCCGAGCGGTTGCTGAAGCAGGGCATCATCGAGCGGCTGGATGCGATGCCAGGGACCGACAAGGTGATGCTCAAGCTGACGCTGCCCACCCAGGACGGTTTTTACCGCGAGCTGGTCGACCATCCGCGCGTGCTCCGTGTGGTGGCGCTCTCGGGCGGATACTCGCGGGAGGAGGCCAACCGGATCCTCGCCCGCAATCCCGGCGTCATCGCCAGCTTCAGCAGGGCCCTGACCGAGGGCCTCACCGCCCAGCAGTCGGACGAAGCGTTCAACCAGGCGCTCGACCGCGCGATCGAATCGATCTACCGCGCTTCGGCGCACTGAGTGACTCCCTGCCGTCCTGAGATGCGTCGTCTATCGCCGGCTCCGCCGGCGATCTGCATTCATTCCATCTTGACGGTGAAGCCGGTGACGAACAGCACGTCGACCTTGTCGAGGTCCGTGCCGGGCTGGCTGTTGTAGCGGTAGTTCAAGGCGGCGTTGAGGTCGAAGCGCCGGTTGATCGCCACCGACAGGGTCGCGTCGAACACTCCCCGGTAGCTGTCGCTGTCCTCCAGGCTCGGGAAGAACGACAGGCGCTGCTTGAAGGTGGCGGTCTCGCTGATCCTGTGCTGGGACTGCTGCCCGATAAGCAGTTCGGCCCTGCCATAGTTGTTTCGCTGTTGATCGGAGACCTCGGTCTGCTGGACCAGGTCGTCATGCGAATACCCGATTCCTCCGAACAGATCCCAGAATTCCTGGTCGCGCTTGAAGACGTGGTAGCCGAGGCCGCTGTTCACCGACAACCGGTGCTCCAGGTTGGCGGGCCGATCCCGCAGCCAGTCGAGAAGGCCGAAGTGGAACCACTCCGGGGAAAGGTTCCGGTCATAGCGCACGCCGGCGCTGACCTGATCGCTGGTTGTCTGGTTGTCGTCTTTGCCGTAGAGCAGTCGTCCGTGGAGGGTCCACTTGTCGTACTCGGTCGCCTTGACCGCATCGGCGGTGACATTGACGCTCTTGGAGTCGCTGTTGCCGGAGGCGAGGCTGGCGCCTGCGCCCAGCGCATAGCGCCACTGGTTGTCCTCCTTGATCGTCAACTGGGCTGCGGCGTCCTGCGCGGGGGCGCCGAGGACCGACAAGCCCAGGCCGGTGGCCAGTGCGGCATGAATCAGGCTACCGGCCGCACGAACATCCTTCCTCGGGCGGCCCCTGTCCGCGCCGCACTCATCGTTCGTGCCCCTCGTCATTGCGCCTCTCTCCCGGATAAAAAGCGGCGAGGGTAGCGCATCCCCGTACGTGGCTCGGGCGCGACCGCCCTGGCGAAGCGGTTGAACGACGCCGCGCAGGGAAACGTGCTCGACCGAGAACTAGTTCTCAGAGCCGGTGTCAGCAATGGCAGATGATGGAGGCTCACCGGAGGCCAACATCATGCCGCATCGTCTTCCCCTGGTTTTCGTGCACGGCAACGGAATTCCGCGCCCCGTCTACCAGAAGATGCTGATCGGCTTGTCCCATCGCTTCATCGCGACCGGAGTCGACCGCTTCGGCCACGACCCTCGGTATCCGGTGACGGAGGCGTGGCCGAGGCTCCTGGACCAGTTGCGCAGTCACATCGCGTCGGTGGGGGAACCGGTGACGCTGCTCGGCCATGGCAGCGGCGGATGGCTGAGCCTGCTCGCCGCTTACCGGATGCCGGAACTGGTCAGTGCCGTAGTCATGCTGGATGCGCCGGTGCCGACGGTGCGCCAGGCACGGCTGCTGGGCTGGCTGAAGCAAGCCGGCATGGGCTGCCTCCCCGGCCGCCTGTTCAGCTCGGGGGGCGACCTGCAGAACCTCGATCCCGAATGCCAGTCGCTCTACCGCCGCTTTGGCTGCCGCCCAACCGACGCCGCCTTCGACGCGACCGGTGGCGGCGTCGAGCCGCGGCGTTTCGACCCGGATGTCGTCCGGCGCCTGCAGGCTACCTATCCCGTCGGTCTGGCGGCCCTGGTTGCCAAGGGGCCACCGGTGAACGGCTCGGGGCGCACGATTGCATGCGGCATGCTGGTCGGCGAACAGTCGCGCGTCGCCCGCCTGTGCGGCCTGTCGGCGAGCCGGCGGCTGGCCGGCGACAACCTCGTGCGCATCCAGGGCTCGCACCTCTTTCCCCTCGAGCGCCCGCTGGTGACCGCCAAGGAGATCGTGCACCTGCACGACCGCATGGTGGGGCTCGATCCGGCCTTCGGGCTGCCGCTGATGCGCAACCCGGCCCCCATGGGCTCGAGGTTCATGCAGGCCTTCGGCTGAGCCAGCTCAGGGCCTGATCAGGGCATAGGGCGACGCGGCGCGTGCGTCGCGCAGCGTCCGCGCCCACCCGACGAGTTGTCGCGGCAAGGACCTGGGCCGCGCCTGCTCATGCGGTAGACTCGGCTGCCATTCACCCCGCAGCAGCGCAGCCATGGGAAAAGACACCTCCGCCGGCGACCGCTCGGGCGATCCCGCACTCGATGGCGACGGCAATGCCGCCGACTTCGACCTGCGCCGTCCGCCGCCCGGCTTCCACGACGACCCCTACGCCTGGTACGACCGCCTGCGTGCGACCGAGCCGGTCAAGGTCCTTGCCGACGGCAGCGTCTTTCTCACCCGCTACGACGATGTCGCCGCGATGTACCGCAACCCGCTCGCGAGCTCCGACAAGAAGGCGGAGTTCCGGCCCAAGTACGGCGATACGCCACTTTACGAGCACCACACCAGCAGCCTGGTCTTCAACGATGCGCCGATGCACCCGCGCGTGCGCAGGCCGCTCCTGGGCGCGGTGAACCAGCGCGCGATCGCGCGCATGGAAGCCGGCGTGCGTGCGCTGGTGGACCAGCTGCTGGATGCGATGCAGGCGAAGACCCGGGACAGCGCGTCCGGCCGCGGCGAAGTCGACCTGATCGCGGATTTCGCCGCAGCAATCCCGGTGGAGGTGATCGGCAACCTGCTGGCATTCCCACGCGAGGACCGCGGCCCGCTGCGGGGCTGGTCGCTGGCGATCCTGGCCGCACTCGAGCCCGCGCCGACACCGGCGATGCTCGACGCCGGCAATCGCGCGGTGGTCGGAGTTCATGGACTACCTGCGCACGCTGGTGGCGGCGCGCCGCGCGCATCCACTCGATCCGGAAGAGGATGTCCTGACGCGGCTGCTGCAGCCCGATGCCGACGGCGGCGTACTGAGCGAGCAGCGAGCTGCTGCACAACTGCATCTTCCTGCTCAATGCCGGGCACGAGACCACCACCAACCTGATCGGCAATGGCATGCATGCGCTGCTGACTCATCGTGACCAGTTGCAGCGGCTGGTCGAGTCGCCGCCGCTGCTGGCCACTGCGATCGAGGAGATGCTGCGCTACCAGAGCCCGCTGCAGCTCAACAACCGGCGCCTGCTCGGGCGGTCGGAGATCGGCGGGCGCTGGTTCGATGCCGGCACCCTGGTCACGCTCTGCGTCGGCGCTGCCAACCGCGACCCGGCGCAGTTCCCGGATCCAAACCTTTTCGACATCGGCCGCAAGCCCAACCGCCACCTGGCCTTCGGACATGGCGACCATGCCTGCGCCGGCATGAATGTCGCGCGGATGGAGGCGCGGATCGCGGTCGGGCGGACTGCTGGCACGGTTTCCGCGGCTCGCGCTCGCTTCGGAGCCGGTGCGTGACCGGCGGGTGCGCTTTCGCGGCTTCTCGAGCCTGCCGGTGCTCCTGTCGTCGTAGGCTCTAGAATGCCTGCAGGCGGTGCCGTCGCCTGGGCGCCGCTCCCTGGAGAAACGAATGCCCCGCTTTGCCGCCAATCTTTCGATGCTCTATCCGGAGCACGAGTTCCTCGATCGTTTTGCCGCCGCTGCTGCCGACGGCTTCGAGGCCGTCGAGTTCCTCTTCCCCTACGACCATCCCGCGGCGTCCTGCGCGAGCGGCTCGACGACAACGGTCTGCAGCAGGTCCTCTTCAACACGGTGCCGGGAGATTTCGCGATCCGGTGATCGCGGTCTCGCCTGCCTGCCCGGGCGGCAGGCGGAATTCCTTGCCGGTGTCGACCGCGCCATCGAATACGCGCAGGTGCTCGGCTGCCCGCGGCTGCATGCGATGGCCGGACTGATGCCGGCGGACGCCAAGGAGGCGGTGCTGCGCGCCACCTACGTCGCGAACCTCGCCGAGGCTGCAGCACGCTGTCGCAGCGCCGGGCTCGACCTGCTCATCGAACCGATCAACACCCGCGACATCCCGGGCTACTACCTCAACACCGCAGGCTGCGAGCGCACCAGATGGTCGAGCGAGGTCGGCGCCGCCAACCTCAAGGTCCAGATGGACCTGTACCACTGCCAGATCGTCGAGGGCGACCTCGCGATGCGCATCAGGCAAGCACCTGCCGGGCGTCGGTCATATCCAGATCGCCGGCGTGCCGGAGCGGCACGAACCGGACATCGGCGAGATCAACTATCCCGTACCTGTTCACGCTGCTCGACGAGCTCGGTTACGACGGCTGGATCGGCTGCGAGTACCGGCCCCGCGGCGGCAGCACGCCGGGTGCGACGTCGGCCGGCCTCGGCTGGCTGCGGCCCTGGCTGGAGGCGGGCGAGGCGCCGGATGGCGCGAGTCATGCCGGTCACGACAGCTGCTCAAGTCGCTGCCGCTGCTCGGCAGCGGCAAGGTCCGCGACAACTATGCGGTCGGCGAGGACCGCCTGCTGATGGTCACCAGCGACCGGCTGTCGGCTTTCGACGTGGTGATGACCGAGCCGATACCCGACAAGGGCAGGGTGCTCAACACGCTGGCGCTGTTCTGGTTCGACCGGTTGTCGGACGTCGTGCCGAATCACCTGACCGGCATTGCACCGGAAACGGTGGTTGCGGCCGACGAGGTCGAACTGGTCCGCGGTCGCTCGATGGTCGTGCGACGCCTGCAGCCGATGCTGGTCGAGGCGGTGGTACGGGGCTACCTCGCCGGATCGGGCTTCAAGGAATACCAGGCACATGGCAGCGTCTGCGGCATCGTCCTGCCGCCCGGCCTGCAGCAGGCGCAGAAGCTTCCCGAGCCGATCTTCACGCCGGCGGCCAAGGCTGCGATCGGCGAGCACGACGAGAACATCAGCTTCGACCAGATGGTCGCCGTCGACCGGCGCGCCGCTCGCGCGGAAGATCCGCGAAATCAGTCTTGCACTCTACCGCCGGGCGAGCGACTACGCAGCCGGCCGCGGCATCATCATCGCGGACACCAAGTTCGAGTTCGGTCTGGACGCGCAGGGCGAACTCTATCTGATGGACGAGGTGCTCACGCCCGACTCCTCCCGCTTCTGGCCGGCGAGCGACTACCGCGTCGGCATCTCGCCGCCGAGCTACGACAAGCAGTTCGTCAGGGACTATCTGGAGACCGTCGCGGGCTGGAACAAGCGCGCGCCGCCGCCGCCGCTGCCGTCGCAAGTCGTCGAGGCGACGGCGGCGCGCTACCGCGAGGCGCTGAAGGTGCTCACCGGCAGCGAACTGCTGCCACCCATGGCCGGTGGAGCCTGACACCGCAGTTGCTAGAATGCGCTTTCGCAGCGCTTCCGAGGACGCGAGATCGCATGACACAGCCAGCCGCACTCACGCCGGTGCACGACGCAACCCCGCTGGTCGGCGTGGTCATGGGCAGCAACAGCGACTGGGAGTACATGCAGCACGCGGTTTCGCTGCTCAAGGAATTCGACGTGCCGCTCGAGGCGCGCGTCGTTTCCGCGCACCGGATGCCGGACGAGATGTTCCGCTATGCCGAGGAAGCGGGTGCGCGCGGACTGAGGGCGATCATTGCCGGTGCCGGCGGTGCCGCGCACCTGCCGGGCATGCTGGCGGCCAAGACGACCGTGCCGGTGCTGGGCGTGCCGGTGCCGAGCCGGCACCTCCAGGGCCAGGATTCGCTGCTCTCCATCGTGCAGATGCCGCGCGGCATTCCGGTTGCGACATTCGCGATCGGCGAGGCCGGCGCGGTGAATGCGGCGCTCTTCGCGGTGGCGATGCTGGCCGCGCAGGACCCGAGGCTCGCCGCGGCGCTGGCGCAATATCCGTGCCCTGCAGACGCAGGCGGCGAGCGGCATGAAGCTGCCGGTGTGAAGAGGCCGCCGCTGCCATGAACGCTACCTCGTTGTCGTGAAGCTGCCCGCGCCACTGCCGCCGGGCTCCTGGCTCGGCATCATGGGTGGCGGGCAACTCGGCCGCATGTTCTGCATGGCCGCGCAGAGCCTCGGTTACCGCGTGTGCGTGCTCGATCCGGCAGCGAGCAGCCCGGCTGGCGCAGATTGCCGATGACCACTTGCGGGCCGACTATCTCGACACGGCGGCGCTGGCGGAGCTTGCGCGGCGCTGCAGTGCAGTCAGCACCGAGTTCGAGAATGTGCCGGCCCAGGCATTGGAGCGGCTGGCGCGCGATTGCAGCGTCTCGCCCGCTGCGGATGCGGTGAGCATCGCGCAGGACCGGATTGGCGAGAAGCGCTTCATCGAGTCGTGCGGCGTACCGGTTGCTCCGTGGGTGGCAGTGACGTCGCCTGCCGATCTCGATGGCGTCGATGAGGCGCTGCTGCCCGGCATCCTCAAGGTCGCGAGGCTCGGCTACGACGGCAAGGGCCAGGCAGGGGTGGCGAGCGTGGCACAGGCGCGCGAGGCGCTCGAAGCGTTCGGGCACAAGGCCTGCGTGCTGGAGCAGCGGCTGGCACTCGCGCTCGAGCTTTCGGTGATCGTTGCCCGCACGGCCGACGGCCGCTGCGCCACCTTCCCGATCGCTCGCAACGTCCATCGCAACGGCATCCTCGCCGTTTCGACCGTGCCCGCGGATGTCGACGACGCGGTTGCCGGCGAAGCCCGCGCGTGCGCTTTGCTGATCGCCGACCGGCTGCAGTACGCGGGCGTCCTGTGCATCGAATTCTTCGTGACCGCGCAAGGCCGCCTCCTGGTCAACGAAATGGCGCCCCGGCCGCACAACTCCGGCCACTACAGCATCGATGCGGCTGTCACCAGCCAATTCGAGCAGCAGGCGCGGGTGATGGCAGGACTGCCGCTGGGTGCCACCGACCTGCTGGCGCCGGCGGTGATGCTCAACATCCTCGGCGACGCCTGGTTCGTCGACGGCAGCAGGCGCGAACCCGACTGGGCGGCGGTGCTGGCGCATCCAGGTGCCAAGCTGCATCTCTATGGCAAGGAGGAGGCGCGGGCGGGCCGCAAGATGGGCCATGTGACAGTGTTGGGCAAGACGCCCGCGGATGCCCTCGCGCAGGCCACTGCCATCGCGCCGCTGATCGCGCAGCGCATCGACTGAGGGAGCGGTCATGAGCCCTCCGCCCGGCCGCCCGAAGGAGGGCTCGCTCCCGCTTGGCGGGAAGGCGCGCAGCGCAAGGGTGCACTTATGAGCCCTCCGGCCGACATCGACGCCGCGGTGTCTGCGCTGGCTGCCGGCGACGTCGTCGGCCTGCCCACCGAGACCGTGTACGGACTGGCCGGCGATGCCGCCAACCGGGACGCGGTCGCCCGGATCTATCGCGTCAAGAACCGTCCCGCCGATCATCCGTTGATCGTCCACGTCCTGAAGGACGAACAGGCGCGCCAGTGGGGTGCATGGAATCCGACGTGCGCAACTTCTCGCGGATGCTTTCTGGCCGGGGCCGCTGACCATCGTCCTGCCGCGGCTGCCGCAGGCGCCGGCATGGGCCTGTGCCGGCCATCCGACCATCGCGTTGCGAAGTCCGTCGCATCCCGTGGCACGCGAAGTGATGGCAAGGCTGCTTGCGATGGGCATCACCGGCATCGCCGCCCCCTCGGCGAACCGCTTCGGCCGTGTCAGCCCCACGAGTGCCGCTCACGTGCGCGCCGACCTCGGCGATGACGTGCCGGTGGTGCTGGAGGGCGGCGATGCCGACGTCGGCGTCGAGTCGACCATCGTCGACCTCTCGCGCGGCCGCGCCGTGCTGCTGCGGCCTGGGCATATCGGCGCCGAGGCGATCGCCGATGTTCTCGGCGAGCCGGTCGCAGCCGCCGGACGCTGCAGCGCCGAAGGTGTCCGGCAGCCTGGCCTCCCACTATGCGCCGGCGACGACGCTTCGGCTGGTGCAGCGCGCGCAGCTGGAGGCCGCTCTCGACCGGGCGCTGGCCGACGGGCAGCGGGTTGCGCTCTGGAGCCGATCGCCGCCCCGGCGGCAGGATCCCCTGGTCGACTGGTATCCGCAGCCCGAGAGCGCGGCCGTCATGGAACACGAGCTCTACCGCATGCTGCGCATACTGGATGCCGCAGGCGCGGAGCTGATCCTGATCCAGGCGCCGCCGGCGCGGCCTGCCTGGGCTGCGGTGAACGACCGCCTGAAGCGTGCCGCAGCTCCGCGGTGAATGCGTCGGACGGCGCGACCGTCGCATAGAATGATTTCCGGTCCCCGTCCCTTTGAACAGGAACTTCCATGAGCCTGCTGAACATCATCACCAGCCAGCTGATCGACGTCATCGAATGGACCGATGATTCGCGGGACACGCTCTCCTACCGCTGGCCGGACGAGGACAAGGAAATCAAGAACGGCGCGCAGCTGATCGTGCGGGAGTCGCAACTGGTGCAGTTCGTGGCGGCAGGCCAGTATGCCGACCTGTTCGGTCCAGGCAAGCACACCCTGTCGACCGAGAACATCCCGATCCTGTCGACGATTCTCGGCTGGAAGTACGGCTTCCAGTCGCCCTTCAAGTGCGATGTCTACTATCTCAACACCCGGCTGTTCACCGGGAACAAGTGGGGCACTGCCAATCCGGTGATGATGCGCGACCGCGATTTCGGGGTCGCCAGGATCAGGGCCTTCGGTACCTACGATTTCCGTATCGTCGAGGCTGCCAAGTTCCTGCGCGAGGTCGCCGGTACCGACCAGAATTTCCGGCTTGACGAGTTTGCCGACACGATGCGCTCGCGGATCGTCAGCGTGTTCACCGAGGCGCTGGCCCGTGCAGGTGTGCCGGTGCTGGATGTCGCCCAGCGCTACCGCGAACTTGGCGACGCGCTGCTTCAGATCATCAACCCCGCCATGCTCGAGAAGTACGGCCTGGAGATCACCAGCTTCGTCCTCGAGAACGTATCGGTGCCGCCGGAGGTGGAACAGGCCATCGACAAGCGCTCGAGCATGAGCGTGATCGGCAATCTCAACGACTACGTCAAGTACCAGATGGGCGTCGCGATGGGGCAGGGCGGCGAGGCCGGCGCCGCGGCCACCATGCCGGCTCAGATGGCGATGGGTTTCGGCATGGCCCAGGAGATGATGCGCAGCATGCAGCAGTCCGGCGCGACCCCGCAGCCGGGCGTCACGCCGGCGCAGGGCGCCCCGGTCGCTGCATCGCCGTCCTCCGGCGCAATCGAGGTGCTGTCGCCCGAGCAGGCGGCACAGGCACTGGGGGTGCCGGTGAGCGACGTGATGGCGGCCATCGACGCCGGCGAGCTGAAGGCGCGCAAGATCGGCAACGCCTATCGCATTGCCCGCAGCGCGCTCGACGAGTTCCTGCGCGGCTGAGCGGCCGCCCGAGATCGCCAGCGCCGCGCGCCGACCGTCACTTCAGCCGCTTCCCGTGCTCCATTCCGTGGACCAGGCAGCCAGCCAGGATGAGCCGTCGCTGCTGACCGTCGGCAAGCATCCCTGCCCGGAATGTGGCGCCAACCTCGAGTGGAGCGCGGCCAGGCAGGCGCTGGCCTGCCCGTATTGCGGCACGGTGGTGCCGTGGTCGCCGGCGCAGGCAGCGGATCCGGAGACGGCGATTGTCGAGCAGGACCTCGAGGCGGCGCTGCGCAACCCCGCATCCGGCCGCGGTTGGGGCGGCGATCGGCATGAGGTCAAATGCCAGAGTTGCCAGGCCATCTCGGTATTCGTCGACAGCCGCGTCGCGCAGCGCTGCGATTTTTGCGGCTCGCCTTCGATCATCGCGCACGAGTCGCATCAGGACGCGATCACTCCTCAGAGCGTGCTGCCGTTCAAGTTCAGCGACGGCCAGATCCGCGAGCGCATGCGCAAATGGTATGGATCGCGCTGGTTCGCTCCGAACCGGCTGAAGTCGGCGGCATTGACCGACACCCTGCACGGCGTCTATCTGCCGTACTGGACGTTCGACGCCCATGTCAGCGCGCGCTGGCATGCCGATGCCGGCTATTACTACTACGAAACCGAGACCTTCACCGCGAACGGCCAGGCCCAGGTGCGCCAGGTGCGGCGGGTGCGCTGGGAGCCGGCAGCCGGGAGCCTGGAGCACTTCTTCAACGACGCGCTGGTGCCCGGCACGCAAGGGGTTCACGCCGGCCTGCTGCGCAAGATCGAGCCCTTTCCGACGGTGACCGACCTCGAGCCATATGCCCCCGAGTTCGTTCGCGGCTGGACGGTCGAGCGTTACCAGATCGACCTGCACCAGGCCCAGGCGGTCAACCAGCAGGACCTTCAGGAGCGGGTGCGCGGGTTGTGCGCCCGGCAGGTGCCGGGCGACACCCAGCGCAACCTGCAGGTCGACGCCACGTATCGGGGCCGTACCTTCAAGCATGTGCTCGTACCGGTCTGGCTGGTGAACTACACCTACGGCGCGCGCACCTATCAGGTAGTCGCCAATGGCCATACCGGCGCGATTGCGGGCGAGCAGCCGTACAGCTGGATCAAGATCACGCTTGCGGTGATCGCCGTGCTGATCGTGCTGGGATTCATGGCGTTGACGCAGCAGTAGCGGCTCATCGTCGGCGCAGTAGCGGCGCGTCGTCTCAAGCGTTGGCGGCCTCCACGTAGCGTGCCAGTATCCATGGCCATCCGGCCTCGCCGGCGAGCGCCTTGCGGTACCGCGACGCGCCCTTGCCATGGCGCCTGAAGTCCCGGTGCGTCAGCAGCAGGCGGGTGCCGGCGGCGTCTTCCCCGCGAAACAGCACCTCCACCGTGCTCGCCTTTTCCGGATCCGGCTGCGGTTCCCGATGAGGGCCGATCTGCCACGTCAGCACGAGCCTTTGCGGCGGCGACCACACCAGTACCCGCCCCCAGTCGCATCGGAACCTGTGTGGTCCTTCCTCGGTGCAATGGCCGCCCTCGAAGGGTTCGATCGAGATGGATTCGAGTACGCCGGCCGACCAGGTGTATTCCGACGGCCACCAGGAGCCGAAGCCGTGAGTGAACAGGCGGAACGACTCGGGCTGCGGAAGGCGAACCGCCACCTCATGGCTGATCGAGTCGGGTTCCTGCGGCATCCCTGTGCCCTCCGCGCGACATGCAATTTGCTCCTGCGGGGCGGCAGGTGCTGCAATCGATGATTCTGTCGCAGCAGTCGGATGATCTGCAAGCGCTTCCGTTCAGGCGCCGGTGATATTTTGTGGCACGCGCTTGCCCATGCCGATCCGATCCTCGCCGACGTAGCCGAGCGATCGACAGAAGTCCGCGTCGTCGTAGCACTCGATCATGATGGCTTCAGGGCGGTGACCTCGATCTCGATCTTCATGCGCGGATCTGCGAGCCCGGCGGAGATCATCATCGCCGCCGGACGCACCTCGCCGAAGTGCTGGCGCAGAACTGGCCAGCACGGCTCGAAGTCGGTCGCCTCCGGCAGTACGTAGGTGACACGCACGACGTCCTGCAGGCTCGCGCCGGCCTCGCGCAGGGCGTGTTCGATGTTCGCCAGGCATTGGCGAGCCTGCTCGAGCGACGTCTTCTGAAATGGACATCGTGGCATAGTCGAAGCCGGTGGTGCCGGAGACGAACACCCAGTCGCCCGCCACCATTGCGCGCGAGTAGCCGATCCGCTGCTCGAACGACGAGCCGGAACTGATCAGTTGTCTTTTCATGTGAGTCCTCCTACCCCGAGGTGACCAGCGTCACTGCAGCACCCGAGCGGAGGGTGTTGTGCACTTCGGCCACCGCGTCGGTCTGGTACAGCAGGTCGGCGATGGCGGATGCCGGCGCCGTGGAGGATACCTTCGCCCGATAGCGAATGCCGGTGGCGGCCAGGCCGACTCCCGGGAACTCCGCGTCGACCTCCACCTCGACCCCGTCGATCGCAATGCGCAGCCGCGCCGCTTCGCGATACAGGTCGTTGCAGTAGCAGGTAGCGAGTGCAAGCATCAGGAGTTCGCCGCCGTTGACCGACGAGCCGCCTGCCGGCTTGCCCTCGATGGCGAGGGTCCGCGACGTGCCGGCTGTCTGCACGATCGCATGGTGAGCGGCGCCGGAGTTCTTCACCACCGCCGAGATCTTCATGGCCGGCTCGCGCCCGCCGCGCCCGTAATCACCAGGTGCTTCGGCAGTCCGCCGCTCACGCCAAGCCCGCGGCCGCCGACGGCGATCCGGCCTCCATGGTCCGCTTCATTGCGGCGGTTCCTTCATCGATCATGCCGGCGATGGTGGGAGCCAGCTCGTCGGGCAACAGATCCGCGATCCAGACCAGCCGGCTTCGCGACGGGCCTTCGGCAAAGACCTGCGCCGACGCGTTGTGATGGGTCAGGCGGCCCCCGACCGCCGACCAGACCAGGCGCCGGTCGGACTCGTCGACGGCAACGATCAGCTCCTTGGCTACGATGCCGTTGGCGAAGGTGACGACGCGCGCGTTGCCTTCGAGACGGCAGTCGGTGACGAAGCCTCGCACCAGCCGCGTGTGCAGGGCCCCCACGTCCTTCAACGCATCCCACAGCGTATCCGGCGAAACTTCGATCAACACTTCACGGTGTATCGATGCCATGGCCTGCCTCCGACCTCCAATAGGGTTGCCCGCGCCCGCTCCCAGCCTGGGCCAGGTTCCCCACATCCCGATCCTTCTACCACTTCGGGGAAATGCGCTCGCCCGGCAGTATCTCGTAGGGATCCTTCCAGCCCGGCAGGGCGCGGATGCGGTCGAGCCACGACGCGATATTCGGATGACTGCCGGCAACCGGATAGTCGCTTTCCGCCACCGGGTAGAAGAGATAGCCGGCCAGCGACAGGTCTGCAATGGTGGGCTCGTCGCCGACCATGTAGCGTCGGTTGGCGAGATGCTTGTCGACGATACCGAACGCGTTGTCCATCCTGCCTCGCAGCCACGCCATCACCGCCGCGTCAGGTGCCGCCGGCCCGAAGGCCTTCGCGAACCGGTAACTTGCGAAGTAGCTGGTGAACTTGTGGTTGTCGAAAAGGATCCAGCGCAGCACTTCCAGCTGCTCGCCTGCGGATCTGCCGCCGAAGGCGCCATGCTTGCCGGCCAGCCAGGTGAGTATCACGCCCGATTGCGTCAAGCGCTGGTCACCGTCCTCGAGGATCGGCACCTCGCCCATTTCGTTGACGGCTTCACGCCATTCGCCGGTGCGGGTGACGCCGTTCATGAAGTCGACGTGCTGCGCCTGCCATGGCTGGTTCAGCACCTGGAGCAGGAGGGCGACCTTGTAGGTGTTGCCGGATTGGCTGAAGCCGTGCAGTCGGTACATTTCGCCGCGATCGAAGGTGGGTGGAACCGCGCTGCTATGAGAGCACGGCCACGCCGTCCGCCGCAACCACACCCTGGCCCTCGGGCAGCACGAAGAGCGGGTTGATCTCGGCAGTCACCAGGCGGTCGGCAAGCGCAGCCGCCAGCCGCGAGAACGCGACGATGGCTTCGACGAGCGCGGCGACGTCCGCCTTGGGGCGGCCGCGAAATCCGTCGAGCAGCGGCCAGGTCTTCAGCGACCGCACCATGTCGAGCGCCTCCCTGGGCGTCAGCCCGCCGTCCGAGGGGAGCAGGGTGAGCGCGCTGTCGGCGAACACCTCGGCCGCCACGCCCCCCATGCCCAACAGGATCGCCGTGCCCAGCGGATCGCGGTGCAAGCCGAGGATCATCTCGACTCCGCCGGTGACCTGCTCCTGGACCAGCCACGCCTCGGGCTGGTTGCCGGTCGCGGCCGCCACCGATGCGTGCATGCCGGCGAGGCGATCGCGAACCTCCTGGGGCGGCACGCCCACCGCAACCCCACCGGCGTCGCTCTTGTGGGTCACCGTGCGCGACAGCAGCTTCAGCACCACCGGTTGGCCGAATGCCGCCGCCGCCTCGCTTGCGCCGTCGGCATCCCGCACCACCACCTCGCGGGTCGCCGCGATTCCCGCCAGCGCGAACAGGCGCTTGGACTCATGCTCGTCGAGCATGCCCGTCGGCAGCGAAGCGAGGTCCAGCGGCAGCGCTGCTGGTGCCCGGTCGGCGGCGGCCCCGGCCTGATGCAGCAGCGCTGCGAGGGCGGCAGTACACGCCTCCGGTGCGGTCATCGCCGGCACGCCTCGGATCCCCAGCAGGCGTGCGACCTGCGGCGCATGCGGGCTCACGTACGCGATCAGCGGTTTGTCGGCCGCCGGGAGGCTGGCCTGGATGGCGTCGGCCATCAGCTCCGGCATCGCCAGCGCCGAGGAGCCGACCACGACCACCAGCGCATCATAGGACGGGCTGGCCAGGAGCGTGGCGATGGCGCCGCTCAGCAGGTCCGGCTGCAGGCCGGCGAGGGTCACGTCGATGGGGTTGCGATCGAGCACAGCCTGGTCGTTGCGCTGCAGGGCGCGCAGGGCGGCGGCGGTCGCGGCGCCCGGCGCCGGCGCTTCGAAGCCTGCCATCCCGAGGCTGTCGGCCACCAGCGTCCCGGCCCCGCCGGTCGAAGTGAGGATCGCGACGCGCCGGCCGCGCAGCCGGCGACCGCTGGCCAGCGCGGCCGGGATGTCCAGCAGGTCCGCGAAGGATCTCGCGCGCAGCACGCCGGCGCGGGCGAACAGCGCGTCGTACATCCGGTCGCTGCCGGCCATTGCACCAGTATGCGATACCGCCGCCGCGGCGCCGGCAGCGGAGCGTCCGACCTTGAATGCGACCAGCGCCTTGCCGGCGCGGCGGGCGCGATCGGCCGCCGCGATGAACGCGCGCGGGTGACGCAAAGTCTCCAGATACATCGTGATGACGGCGGTGTCGGGATCGTCTGCCAGGTAGTCGACGAAGTCGGCGATTTCGAGATCCGCTTCGTTGCTGGTCGAAACGAGTTTGGAGAATCCGATGCCGCGGGCTGCGGCGCGCGACAGCAGCGAGCCGAGGATGCCGCCGCTTTGCGATACCACCGCAATACGGCCGGCCGGAAGATCGTCCAGCTCCAGCGCCCCGCTGGCCGACAGCGTGATCCGGTCGTTGAGGTTGACCAGCCCGATCGTGTTGGGGCCCAGAAGGCGCATCGTCCCGGCCGCATCCTTGAGCGCCTGCTGGCGGCGCATGCCGTCGTCCCCCGCCTCGGCATAGCCGCCGGCAAGGACGATCGCGGCGGCAGTGCCGCGGGATGCCAGATCGCGTACCGCTTTTTCGGCGCGCTCCGGGCCGAGCAGGACGATGCCGACATCGGGCGCCTGAGGCAACGAAGCCACGTCCGGATAGCAGGGCAGTCCCTCGATCCGGTCGACGCGCGGATTGATCGGGTAGATGGCGCCGCCGAATCCATGCTTCTTCAGGTAGGCGACCGGCCTGCCGGCG
This sequence comes from uncultured Pseudomonadota bacterium, assembly GCA_963844195.1. Classification (GTDB taxonomy): domain Bacteria; phylum Pseudomonadota; class Gammaproteobacteria; order Burkholderiales; family Burkholderiaceae_E; genus Lautropia. The sequence goes on from CAWJNC010000003.1 coordinate 932,963, forward strand.
GTCTTGTCCGGATCGGCCGAGGCGCCGATGACCGCGACGCTTCGCGGATGCATCAACCTGGCGATGGCATCGCCGGCGACGTCACTGGCCGCATTCATGGCTTCGACCTCTGCAGGAAGGCGGCGATCGACGCCTGGTGCTCCACGGTCGTATAGCAGATGGCCTGCGCCTGGCTTCCCTGGGCAAACACCTCCTCGACGCTGAGCTCGAATGTCTTGTCCAGGATCGACTTGGCCAGGGCGAGCGCCGGGCCGGCGTCGCGGCCGAGCTGGGCAGCCCAGGCACAAGCATCGGTGAGAAGCGCATCCGGATCGCTGATGCGGTCCGCGATGCCGATCGAAGCGGCCTCGTCGGCAGCAACAGTCCGGCCCGAGTAGATCAGCTCCTTCGCTTTCGCCAGCCCGACGCGGCGCGGCAGGAAGTAGAGTCCGCCGCCGTCCGGGATCAGGCCGCGCAGCACATAGCTCCACGCGAAGCTCGCACTGGAGGATGCGACGACGAAGTCGCAGCACATCGCCAGATCGGCGCCGAGGCCGGTGGCCGGGCCGTTGACTGCTGCAATCGTGGGCTTGGGCAGGGCATGCAGCATCGAGACGGCGCGGTGCGTGCGCTGCTGGCGCGCCCAGCCGTTGTAGCCGATTTCGCCCGCCGGTGCCTGCGCGCGCTGCTGCATGGCGCGGATGTCGCCACCGGCACAGAAGGCCTTCCCCCTGCCGGTCAGCACGAGCGCCTTGATCGACCCGTCGGCCGAGACCTGCTCGAGGGCATCGATGAGCAGGCCGCGCATCGCATCGTCCAGAGCGTTTCGTACCTGCGGCCGGTTCAGCGCAAGCGTCGCGATACCGTCCTGGACCTCGAGTTCTATAGAAGCGTCGCTCGTCATGGTAGGTCACTCCGCCTTGATCCGTGCATCCGCCACCACCTTGCGCCAGCGTTCCCGCTCGGCGCGGACGTAGTCCGTCAACTGCTCGGGTGCACCCGCCGCGGGTACCAGTCCTTCGCCTTCCACCTTGCTGCGAAAGGTTTCGCTCTTCACCGATTTGCCGACCGCGGCATTGAGCAGCGCGATCGTGTCCCGCGGCGTGCCCGCGGGCGCGAAGAGGCCGTACCAGCTTTCAGCCATGTAGCCCTGCACGCCGGCTTCGGCGACGGTGGGCAGGTCCGGCCACGCCGGCGAGCGGCTTGCGGAGGTTACGGCGACGGCGCGCAGCTTGCCGCTGGCGATGTGCGGCGCGACGCTGGCGATGGTGGTGAACATCAGGTCGATCTGCCCGCCGAGGAGATCGGTGATTGCCGGAGCGCTGCCCTTGTAGGGCACATGCAGGAGATCCACCTTGGCAAGGTTCGCGAACAGCGCGCCCGCCAGATGCGCCGAGGTGCCGTTTCCGAAGGACCCGTAGGTGAGCTTGCCCGGCTGTGCCCGCGCAACGGCGATCAACTCGCCCACCGTCTTCCACGGCCGGTCGGGCCGGACCACCAGCACGTTGGGAGAAGTTCCCACCAAGGCCACCGGGACGAAGTCCTTGTCGGTGTCGAACGGCAGCTTCGCATGCAGCGACGGGTTCACCGCATGGGCGAAGGTTGCCATGACCATCGTGCTGCCGTCAGGCGCGCTCTTGGCGACGTAGTCGGTACCGATGATGGTGCCGGCGCCGGGCTTGTTCTCCACGATCAACGACCGGCCAAGATCCTTGGCCATCGCTTCGGCCACCACCCGTGCGATCAGGTCCGTCCCGCCACCGGGCGCGAACGGCACGATGATGCGCAGAGTCTTGTCGGGAAGGGCTGCGCCCGCCGGCCAGGCCGCGGCGCCGGCAGCAGCCGCGGCCGCGCCGCCCGCCAGCCGCAGCCAGTGCCGCCGCTGCGGCGAGGCCGGCAGCCGCGATGGCGCTGCAGCCTCGCGGGTCCGGTGGAAGGGGTCGGGGAATTCCATCGTATCGTCTCCTGTCGTGTTTGCGAGGGCAGGCGGCGCATCGCCTGCCGACGAGCAGCCAGAATACGCGGCATACTTCGACGCGTCTGCAGGCCAATTCCAACCAGTGGAAGACTTGACCGCTTGACTTCGCCACGCCCAGCCTATCTGCCGCCGCGGATGGGACGCTCTGCCAGCAACCGGTCCCTGCAGAGAGGACTGGACATCCTGCGTGCCTTCAGGCCCGGCTCGGAGGCGCTTGGCAACGGCGAAATTGCCGAGCGCACCGGCCTTTCGCGGGCCACCGCCAGCCGCCTCACGCAGACGCTGGTGGATGCCGGCTGGCTCCAGCACGATGCTGCCGAGCGTGCGTATCGTCTTGCCGCGCCGGTGCTGAGCCTTGCGCATGCCATGCGCGGCGGCTCGTGCTGGCTCCAGGCGGCGGCGCCGCTGATGAGAGAGGTGGCGGTCGCCCAGCGAATCAACGTGGGACTCGCGACAGCCGATCGCGAGGAGATGGTGTACCTCGAGTCGGTGCGCTATAGCCGGCGCCCTTCGCTGCGCACGGTAGTGGCGGGTCAGCGGGTCCCGATGGAACTGACGTCTCTAGGCCTCGCCTGGCTGGCGGCCGCATGCCCGGAGCGGCGTGCAGCGCTGTTGGCCCTGTTTCGCAGTCGAAGAGAGCCCGGCTCCTGGCAGCGCCTCGCCAGAAGCATTTCGCGCGCGCAGCGCGACGTCGAAACTCGCGGCTACTGTGCCGCTTCCTGGCAACCGGAAGTGTTTGCCGTCGCCGCGCCCCTCCTGGTTCCGGGACAGCCGGTGCATTCGCTGAACATGAGCGTCTCAGGGCCGGGGGAACTCGACCATGTGGCGCAGCGGTTGCATGAACCGCTGCTCGACCTGGCGCGGCGCATCGAGGAGGCGGTCATGCGCGAGACCACCAGGCTCGGTTGACGCAACCCGGCGCGAGCGGCGTGCGTAGCGCTCACCCCTCCGGCCGATGACAGACAGCCTCGATGTTGTGCCCGTCGGGTCCGATGACGAAAGCGCCGTAGTAGTCGGGGTGGTAGTGGGGCCGCAGGCCGGGCGCGCCGTTGTCCGTGCCGCCGGCCGCAAGTGCCGCGCGATGAAACTGGTCGACTTGCTGGCGGCTCGCGGCGGTAAAGGCGATATGCAACGGCGTCGGCTTGTCCGCCACCTGCGTCAGCCATAGCGAGGGCTTGTTGTTGCTGCCGAGTCCGAGGCCGAACGGCCCTTCCATGACGACCGCCACCCCGAGCGGCTGCAGTGCCTGCAGAAAGAATGCCTTGCTGGCCGCGTAGTCGCTGACGCCCATGCCCAGGTGATCGAACATGACAATGCTCCTGACGTTGATGGTCCCCGAGGTTGATCGCACTCATCGACAGCTCTGGACGATGCGTTGGCTGGTCGGCATGAGCCCTCTCCGGAATCGCGTATTCTGAGGCGCTCGGCCGGTCTTGGCCATGGAAGTGCCGGCCGGAACTGTTTGTTCGGCGCGATCGTGCGACGATTGCAGCGGATGGAATGAAGGAGCAGCCGGTGACGAATCGCAGAACCATTCTCCTTGGCGGCTGGCATGGCATGCGCATGGCCATCGCCGGCAGCCTGCTGCATGCGCTCGCCCCTCCCGATGTCGCCAACGCCGCCGACTCGCGCGGCCTGAAGATCGGCATCATCGGCGCCGGCAACATCGGTGGGACGCTGGCCGAGCTCTGGGCGAAGGCAGGCCACCGGGTCATGCTGTCCTCGCGGCATCCCGAGCAGTTGCACGACCTCGCCCGCCGGATCGGGCCGCTTGCCAGCGTGGGCACGCCGCGCGAAGCAGCCGCGTTCGGCGATGCAGTGCTGGTTGCCATCCCCTACGGCGGCTATCCGGAACTCGGCGGCAGCCTTGACGGTGCGCTGGCCGGCAAGGTGGTGCTCGATGCCGGCAATCCGATGTCGTCGCGAGGCCCGGCGCTTGCCGACGAGGCCCGTGCCAACGGCATCGGGCCGACGTCGCGCAAGTACCTCGGCAATCCGCGGCTGGTGCGGGCGTTCAGCAACCTGTCCAGCGGCGTCCTGGCGCGTGAGGCCAACCGTGCCCCGCCGCGCCTCGGCATGCCGATCCTCGGCGACGACAAGGGCGCGCTCGAGCTGGCTGCCCGCCTGGTGTCGGATGCGGGCTTCGATCCGGTGGTGATCGGGCCGCTCGAGCGTGCCGCTGACACGGCTCTGGGGGGAACGCTGTCCGGCGTGCAGGCGACGGCGGCGGAACTGAGGCGGCGCCTCGGCCTGGATTGATCCGCACTTTGAACGCGCTGTCTGGACGCGCTGTATGAACGCGACGTTCGATGGCGCTGTCTGATCGTGATGCTCAGGAACTTGCCTTGCGCGCCTTGCCGGTAGCCTGCGCCCGATCCTGCTCGACTCGCAGTCGCGTGAGTCGCTCGATCAAGTCCAGGGGCATGGGCTTGTCGAGAGGAAACCGGAGGTTGCCCTTGTCGCCGGCATACGGCGCGGCCGCCGCCTCCAGCTCGGCGTCACCCCTGATGGGCGGATAGAATCCGATGTGATGTTTGAAGGCGGCGAAGAACACCAGGACGCCATGCTGCCTGACCGCGGGCATCTGGTAGCTGATGACTTCCGTCGCGTCGGGTGCGGCCTGCAGCACCGCCTGCCGCACCCGTCGCAGAACGGCCTGGACCTCGGGCGGGAATGCAGCAGCGTATTCGTCGAAGTTCGAGGGCCGGGGTCGGTCGATTGCCATTGCTGCTTGAGCCTTGCGGCCGCGACGGTTGCGGGGGTTCCCGAAAAGTACTACGCGCCGATCGGCGTCGAAAGCTAGATTCCCAGGTAGCGCTCGTGAACCTCGCGGTTCGCCGCCAGGGCGGCGCTGTCGCCGCTCCAGACGATCCGGCCCTTCTCGACGATGTAGTGGCGGCTTGCCAGCGGCAGCAGCGACTTGAGGTTCTTGTCGACGACGATCATCGACATGCCTTCAGCCTTCAGCTGCTCCAGGCAGCGCCAGATCTCCAGCCGGATCAGCGGCGCGAGCCCCTCGGTTGCCTCGTCCAGGATCAGCAGCTTCGGGTTGGTCATCAGCGCGCGACCGATCGCGAGCATTTGCTGCTCGCCACCCGACAATTGCCCCGCGATCTGGTTGCTGCGTTCCTGCAGGCGAGGAAAGAGCCGGTGGACCCGCTCGAGCGTCCAGGGGTTCGGTCCGGCATTGCGGCGCGACGCGGTGGCGACCAGGTTCTCGCGCACGGTCAGGGCGGGAAAGACCTGCCGGCCTTCCGGCACCAGTCCGAGCCCGTGCTGCGCGATCCGGTAAGAGGGCAGCCGTTCGATGCGAAGGCCGGCAAGCATGATCGAGCCGGCCGTCGACCGGTGCATTCCGCTCAGGCAGGCGATCGTGGTCGACTTGCCCATGCCGTTGCGGCCCATCAGGGTCACGACCTCGCCCACGCCGACCTGAAGGTCGATGCCGAACAGGACCTGGCTGGGCCCGTAGCCCGCGGTCAGCCCTTGCACGGCCAGGAATCGGCCACGCTCATTCGTCCCCCAGGTAGGCGGCCCTGACGGCGGCGTCCGCGCGGATCGCCACCGGCGAGCCGGTAGCGATGACCTTGCCATAGACCAGCACGCTGATGCGATCCGCAAGTGTGAACACGGCATCCATGTCGTGCTCGACCAGCAGCATCGGGTAGCGCGACTTGAGGCCCGCCAGCAATCCGACGATCGTCTCCGACTCGGCCTTGCTCACGCCCGCGAGCGGCTCGTCGAGCAGCAGCACCTTGGGCTCGAGCGCCATCGCCATCGCCAGCTCCAGCTGGCGCCGTTCGCCGTGTGCCATCTCCCCGACCGGCACGTCGGCACTGTGAGCCAGTCCCACCTGCTCGAGATAGTGCCGGGCGGCCTCCACATGGCCGGCGACCGCGCGCAACGGCTGCCAGGCGCCCGTCTCGCGGCTGCGCGACAGGACACCGACCAGGACGTTGTCGAGCGCGGTGAACTCCATCAGGACCTGGGTGATCTGGTAGGAGCGGCCGAGTCCCGAACGGGCCCGCTGGGCGACGTTGAGCCGGGTCACGTTGCTGCCGCAGAGCGTGATGTCGCCCGCATCCGGATGCTGCTCGCCGCTCAGCAGCGAGATGAGGGTGGTCTTGCCGGCGCCGTTGGGTCCGATCAGGGCGTGGATCTCGCCGGCGACGACGTCGATGCCGACGTGGTCGGTGGCGAGCAGGCCGCCGAAGCGCTTGACCAGCCCGGTGGTCTGCAGGATGGCCTGCACGGTGCCGCTCACCGTGGCGCCGCTCCGCCGGCCCGCCGGCGCCGGCTCAACGACCAGGCGCGCACCGATCCCCAGATGCCCTTCTTCGCGATCAGCACGATCGCCACGATCAGCAGGCCGAGCACCGCCATCCAGTGTTCGGTGATCGACGCCAGCAACTCCTCGATCAAGAGGAGCGCGAGCGCGCCGACTGCGCCGCCGAAGACCGTGCCAAGGCCGCCGAGGATGACCATCACCACCAGTTCGCCCGAGACCGTCCAGGCGCTGGAGGACGGTGAGACGTAGTTGCTCAGGTTGGCGAGCAGGAAGCCGGCAACGCCGGCAACCATGCCGGCAACGATGTAGATGGCGAGCTTGTAGCGGTTGGTCGCGAAGCCCAGCGCCTTCATGCGCCGCTCGTTCGACTTGATTCCGCGCAGGACGTAGCCGAAGCGCGAGTGCACCAGCCGCCAGCTGAGGTAGAGCGAGGCCACCAGCAGGCCGAACGCAAGGTAGTACAGCTGGATGTCCGACTCGAGATCGAACGGCGCCAGCCGGGAGCGGCTCGGCAGGGACATGCCGTCGTCACCGCCGTACTCCTTCAGCGAGACGCCGAGGTAGAAGAACATCTGCGCGAAGGCCAGCGTGATCATGATGAAGGCCATGCCCTGGGTCCGGAGCACGACCAGGCCGGTGAGCGCGCCGACGATCGCTGCGCCGGCTATCGCCAGCAGCAGTTGCATCCAGCCGTTGTCCAGGCCGTGGAAAGCGGTGATCCCGACCGCGTAGGCGCCGATGCCGAGGAACAGCGCGTGTCCGAGGCTGACGAGGCCGGTATAACCGACCAGCAGGTTCAGCGAGGTCGCGGCGATGCCGTAGATCATCATCCGCGTCACCAGCGTGACGTAGTAGGACTGCCCCGACCAGTGCGCGAACGCCGGCAGCAGCAGCAGCGCAACAAGCACCGCCGCCACCAGCCAGACGTGGACGGCGCGGGTATCGACTTTCTCCGGGAACAGCAACGCGAGCCCTCTTGCCGGTGATCAGGTCGTCAGGCACGGGCCGGGAAGAGCCCCCGGGGCCTGAACGCCAGCACCACCGCCATCAGCAGGTAGATGGACATCGACGCGATGGCCGGTCCTGCCGCCTGGGCAATGTTCGGCTGGAAGAGGGCGCCAAGCCAGATGGGCAGGAAGGTTCGACCGACTGTTTCCACCACGCCCACGAGCAGCGCGCCCAGCAGCGCGCCGCGCACCGACCCGATGCCGCCGATGATGATGACGACCAGGGTCAGGATGAGGATCGGGTCGCCCATTCCGGGCTGCACCGACAGGATCGGCCCCGACATCAGGCCGGCCAGGCCCGCAAGGCCGGCTCCAAGCGCGAAGATCAGGCTGTTCAGCGCCTTGATGTTCACGCCGAGCGCCGCCACCATCGGTGCGTGGGTGGCGCCGGCCCGGATCAGCATGCCGACGCGAGTCCTGTTGATCAGCCAGTAGAGGCCAACCGCAACCGCAAGCCCGACGACGATGATCGCGAAGCGGTAGGCGGAGTAGGTGTAGCCGAACAAGCTGACGGTGCCGGAGAGCCACTGCGGCGTGGACATGTAGACCGGCGACGGGCCCCAGATCATCCGGACCAGCTCGTTGAAGAACAGGATCAGGCCGAAGGTGGCGAGCACCTGGTCGAGGTGGTCACGGCGATAGAGCCCCTTCAACGCCACTTGCTCGACGACGAAACCGAGCAACGCGGTGGCCGGAATCGCGATCAGCGCACCGAGCAGGAACGAGCCCGTCCAGCCGGCCGCCATCGCCGCGAAGTACGCACCCATCATGTACAGCGAACCGTGGGCCAGGTTCACGAAGTTCATGATGCCGAAGACCAGCGTCAGCCCGGCGGCCAGCAGGAACAGCAGCACGCCCAGCTGCAGGCCGTTGAGGGCCTGCGTGATCAGCAGTCCGGTCAGCACGAATTCGGCGAGCGGGCGGCGCGCATGCCGCTCACTTCATCTTGCATTGTTCGGCGTACGCATCCACCGAAGCCTTCAGCGGCGTGGCAATGGTCTTCAGGTTCATCCGGCCCTGGGCGTCCTTGTAGGCCTCGAACACATGCAGGTCCTGGACAGGGAAGTTGTTGTTCCCGAACTTGAAGTCGCCGCGCACCGACTTGAACTCGGCAGCCTTGAGCGCCGCGCGGAACGCGTCCTTGTCCGAGACCTTGCCCTTGACCTTGGCAATGGCCGCATCCAGCAGCAGGGCGGCGTCGTACGACTGGGCCGCGTACTGCGACGGGATCCGCTTGAACTTAGCCTCGAATTCCTTCACGAACTGCTGGTTCGCTTCGTTCTTGAAGTCAGGCGCCCAGTGACCTCCGGCGATCACGCCGGTGGCGGCGTCGCCCATGGCAGGCAGGCCGATGCCGTCGGCGGTTGACGCCGACAGCAGGGCGACCTTGTCCTTGAGGCCCGATTGCGCCCACTGCTTGACGAAGTTGATGCCAAGGCCGCCCGGCAGGAAGGTGAAGATCGCATCGGGCTGGGCAGCGGCGATCTGCGCGATCTCGGCCGAGAAGTCCTGGGTGCTCAGCGCCGGCCAGAGTTCGTTGACCGGCGGCTTGTCGTAGAAGCGCTTGAAGCCCGAGACGAAGTCCTTGCCCGCCTGGTAGTTGGGGGCGATGGTGACCACCTTCTGGTATTTCTTGTCGGTGGCATATTTTCCGACGACCTCCGACTGCTGGTCGTTCTGCCAGGAAACCGAGAAGTAGTTGGGCGAGCACTGCGTGCCGGCCACCGGCGACGGCCCGGCATTGCTGCCGATCAGGAAGACACCCGCGCCGGTGATCTTCTTGTTGACCGCCATCATGATGTTGGAGAAGGTGATCCCGGTGATGATCGGCACCTGCTCGCGTTCGATGAGCTTGTCGGCCAGCTGCACGGCGAGTTCGGGCTTGAGCTGGCTGTCTTCCTTGATGACAGTCACCGGCACTCCGCCGAGCTTGCCGCCATTGCGCTCGATGACCATCATCAGCGCGTCGTACTGGTCCTGGCCGAGCGCGCCTTGCGGTCCGCTCAGTTCGGCCATGAAGCCGATCTTGAGCGGGGCCTGCGCCATGGCGGGCATGGCCGCGCCGGCAAGCGAGGCCACCATTGCGCCTGCCAGAAGGATTCGTCTCGTCGCGTCTTCGCGTTGCATGGCCATCTCCATCTCCTCTTGCGGTGTCCGGGCGTCTTTCCCGCGAGAGTGTAATCCGGAAAAAATGGCGTCGCGGCGGCGCCGTCACCGGGATTTACCCCCATCTGCTCCGGTTCCGGCACGACGTCCGGGCTCACCTCATGGACAAGCTCATCGGCGACCCCGGCGGCGACCTCAGCGGGTGAGTCCGGCGACGAATCCGGTAAGCGCAGCGAGCACCACGTCGGGTTGCTCCGCATGCGGGCTGTGGCGGCAGTCGGGCAGCATCAGTGCTTTGGCCTGGGAACTGAGCTGCACCAGTCGTTGGATCTGGTGCGGCGTTCCATACTGGTCATCCTCGCCCTGGATGGCGAGGAGCGGACAACCGATCGCAGCAACCTCGGCTTCGATGTTCCACTGCAGGAAGGCTTGCGACAGCCAGACGTCCGCCCAGCTGCGAAACGTCGCCGCCGGATCGCGGTGGTAGCGGGCCAGGCGCTCGCCGAGGCCGCTGGCTTCGAAGTCGTCCCTGACCTTCGCGATCTCGTGCACCGTCACCGGCTCCACGAAGAGATGCGGCGCGAGCACCGCCACGCCCGCCGGCCGGGAGTTGGCCAGCGACGGTGCCTGTGTCGAGCCGGCGAGGATCAGGGCGATGGAGGCACCGTCGCTGTGGCCGATGAGGATCGGGTTCCGGATGTCGAATGCCTGCAGCAGGGCGGGCAGCACTACCCGTGCCTCGTGATGCATGAAGTCGACGTCCCGGGGTTCCTGCGGCGACGCCGACTGCCCGTAGCCGACACGGGAGTAGGCGAGTACCGGCTCGTCGAGGCGGGCGGCGAGGCGCGCGGGAAAGTCGCGCCAAAGCGCGACCGAGCCCAGGCCTTCATGCAGCAGCACCACGCGCAGCCGCCTGGCCTGCGTGCCGAAGCGGCAGGTTTCGAGCCGATACCCTGCCACCGTGACCTCACCGCGCACCGCGGGTATGCGGCTGTCGATCGAGCGCGCGCTTTCCTGGGATGAATTCAATCGTGCCGACACTTCTAAAGTCACGGGCGGTTGCGTTATATTGCCCGGAATCAACCGGTATGGTGCATGTCGATGCAGCTTTCAGGCAAGCCGGACGAGGAAGCCGCCTTCCTCTTCGAGCTCGGTCGCCGAGTCAGGCACGCCCGCCACACGGCCGGCCTGACGCGCAAGCAATTGGCCGAATACTCGGGACTGTCGGAACGCTACCTCGCCCAACTCGAAGCCGGCGAAGGCAACATCTCGGTCCTGCTGATGCGCCGCGTCGCGAAGGTCCTGCAGACGGACCTGGAGCGCCTGGTGGCGGAGCCGAGCTCGCGCACCGTGTCACTATAGAGGGGCGCGGCGTGCCGATGCGCGGCAGGCCGCGGCGCGCATCCAGGGGAAACACATGCCAGAGCTCTCGAGCGCCACGCACTTCGCCGCGCTCCCCGAAGTCACGGTGCCGCGCAGCTATAACGCCGCCTACGACCTCATCGAGCGCAACCTGGCGGCCGGTCGCCAGGATGCAGATCGCCTTCATCGACGACCGCCAGGCCATCACCTACGGCGAATTTGCCAAGCGGGTGAACCGCTTCGCCTCCGGCCTGCGTTCGATCGGCATCGAGCGCGAGGATCGCATCCTGCTTTGCATGCTCGACACCATCGACTGGCCGACCGTCTTCCTCGGCGCGATCAAGGCGGGCGTCATTCCGGTTTGCGCGAACACGCTGCTTGCCCAGGCCGACTACGACTACATGCTCCGGGATTCGCGCGCCAAGGCGCTGTTCGTCTCGCGGGCACTCTTCCCGGCCTTCGACGGGTTGGACACCGCGATCCCGTCGCTGTCGCGGGTGGTGATCTCGGAGGCGCCGCTGGCGGACGGCGGCGACGTCGGCGCGATCCTCGACAACGGCGACGAGGTCTGCGACGCCGCCGACACCTGCGTCCGACGAGCCTTGCTTCTGGCTCTACTCCTCAGGCTCGACCGGGCTGCCCAAGGGGACGGTGCACTGCCACGCCAGCCTCATCCAGACGGCCGAACTGTATGCCCGGCCCGTCCTGGGGATCGGCGAACGCGACCGAACCTTCTCGGCAGCCAAGCTCTTCTTCGCCTACGGGCTTGGCAACGCGCTGACCTTCCCGATGGCGGTCGGCGCCACTTCGGTGTTGATGGCCGAGCGTCCCACTCCGGACGCTATCTTCAAGCGCCTGACCGGCGAACTGCCGCGATCGGTGGACGGCGCCCGTCCAACCATCTTCTACGGCGTGCCGACCCTCTATGCGGGCATGCTTTCCGGCAAATCGTTTCCGGCGCCCGAACGGCTGGCCATCCGCATCTGCGTGTCGGCGGGCGAAGCCCTGCCGGAAAGGATCGGGCAGCGATTCACCGACAAGACCGGCGTCGAGATCCTGGACGGGCTGGGTTCGACCGAAATGCTGCACATCTTCCTGTCCAATCGCCGCCGCCAGGTCCGCTACGGCACCACCGGGCTGCCAGTGCCCGGCTACGAGGCGAAGCTGCTGGGAGACGACGGCCGCGAGGTCGGGCCGGGCGAGATCGGCGACCTCTACGTGAAGGGCCCCTCCAGCGCGCTGTACTACTGGAACCAGCGAGACAAGTCGCGTCGTACCTTCCAGGGCGAATGGACGCGAACCGGCGACAAGTACATCCGCTCGGCTGACGGTTACTACACCTATGCCGGGCGCTCCGACGACATGCTGAAGGTGAGCGGGCAGTTCGTGTCGCCGTTCGAGGTCGAATCCGCGATCGGAACTCACGAGGCGGTACTGGAGGCGGCGGTGATCGGCGAGAGAGACGTGGACGAACTGATCAAGCCGAAGGCCTTCGTGGTGCTGCAGCCCGGTCAGGCGGCAAGCGAGGCTTTGGCGGAGGCGATCAAGCAGCACGTCAAGGACACGCTGGCGCCCTTCAAGTACCCTCGCTGGATCGACTTCGTCGACGAGCTTCCGAAGACGGCCACGGGCAAGATCCAGCGTTTCAAGTTGCGCCGCGAACCGAATGCCGACCCGAGGGACGAATGATGGGCAAATGCTGGATCGAACTGGACAAGGACTGCGACGCGGACGTGCTCCTGAAGCTTTCCGGCGGCAAGACGCCCGGCTTCGAAGGCGGCGAGGAGCAGGCCGACGTGGCCAGCGAGAAGCTTCGCGAGGAACTGGTGGAACTGCAGGAACGGCTCTTTGCCGAGCGAAAGCACAAGCTGCTGGTGGTGCTGCAGGCGATGGACACCGGCGGCAAGGACGGTGCCATCCGCAAGGTGTTCTCCGGCGTCAATCCCCAGGGCGTTGATGTGGCGAGATTCGAGGCGCCGAGCCGCGCCGAACTGGCACGCGACTATCTGTGGCGCGTGCACCAGAAGGTCCCGGCCAAAGGCCAGATCGTCGTCTTCAACCGCTCGCACTACGAGGACGTGCTGGTGGTCCGCGTCAACGACCTCGTGCCTGCCAAGGTCTGGAAGAAGCGCTACGCGCACTTGCGCAACTTCGAGCAGATGCTGGTCGACGAAGGGACCACCATCCTCAAGTTCTACCTCCACATCGACGCGGAGGAGCAGCGCGAGCGGCTGCAGGCGAGGCTCGACGACCCCGACAAGCACTGGAAGTTCGACGAGCACGACCTGGAGCAGCGCAAGCATTGGAAGGAATACATGCTCGCATTCCGGGATGCGATCGTGCAGACGCACCAGAAGGATGCGCCCTGGTTCGTGATCCCGGCCAACTACAAATGGTTCCGGGATTACGCGATGCTGACCATCATCGTCGATGCGCTCAGGAAGCTGGACCCGCAGTTTCCGAAGCCGGACTTCGACCCGGCGGCGATCAAGGTCGTCTGAGCGGAACAGCTTGCCGGTGCCTTCCCCTCGCAGGGCGAACTCGACTACGATTCATCAAACAACCCCCCACGGAGCGTCCATGAAACTGCTGTCCGCGCGCACGGCGCGCATCCTCTCGACCCGTCGCACCGCGCTTGCCGTTGCCGGCGCCGCGCTGGCCGCAAGCCTGCTGCCCGGGGTCGCCCTGGCGCAGGAGAAGTTGAAGGTCGCCGCCATCTATACCGTGCCGGTCGAGCAGCAGTGGGTGAGCCGCATCCACAAGGCGCTGAATGCCGCCGTCGAGAAAGGCGAGATCGAGTACAAGTTCTCGGAGAACGTCGCCAATACCGACTACGAGCGGGTGATGCGCCAGTATGCGGAGCAGGGCAACGTGTTGATCGTCGGCGAGGCATTCGCGGTCGAACCGGCCGCGCGCAAGGTTGCCAAGGACTATCCCAAGACGGCATTCCTGATGGGCTCCTCCGGCAAGCCGGTGGCCCCGAATTTCGCCGTCTTCGACAACTATATCCAGGAGCCTGCCTATCTCACCGGGATGATTGCAGCGGCGATGAGCAAGAACGGCAAGATCGGCATGGTCGGCGGCTACCCCATCCCCGAAGTCAATCGACTGATGAATGCCTTCATGGACGGCGCGCGCGAGATCAATCCCAAGGTGCAGTTCATGGTCTCGTTCATCAATTCCTGGTTCGATCCGCCCAAGGCCAAGGAAGCCTCGTTCGCCATGCTCGACAAGGGCGCCGACGTCCTCTACGCAGAGCGTTTCGGGGTTTCCGATGCAGCCAAGGAGCGCAAGGCCCTCGCCATCGGCAACGTGATCAACACCCAGGAGGCCTACCCCGACACGGTGGTCGCGTCCGCCTTGTGGAACATGGAACCGACCATCGAACGGGCCATCGCAGCAGTCAAGGCCGGCAAGTTCGTGCAGGACGACTACGGCCAGTACTCGATGATGAAGTACAAGGGCTCCGAGCTTGCGCCCCTGGGCACCTTCGCCGGCAAGGTGCCGAAGGAGGTCATGGACAAGGTAGCCGCGCGGCAGAAGTCCATCCTCGACGGCACCTTCACGGTCAAGGTCAACGACAGCCAGCCGAAGGCGAGCAACTAGTCTTCACCGGTGGCCGCGGATCCGGTCCTTCGCCTCGAGGGAATCACCAAGCGCTTCGGCAGCCTGCTGGCCAACGACGATGTCTCGCTGACCCTGCACGCCGGCGAGGTGCTTGCATTGCTGGGCGAGAACGGTGCAGGCAAGTCGACGCTGGTTTCGATCCTCTTCGGCCATTACGTGGCCGACGCAGGCCGGGTCGTTGCCTTCGGCAAGCCGCTGCCTCCGGGCGACACCCGGGCGGCGCTCGCCGCCGGCATCGGCATGGTGCACCAGCATTTCACGCTGGCGAGCAACCTCACCGTGCTCGAAAACGTGATGCTTGGCCTCGAGCCGCTGTGGCGGCTCAGGTCGGGGCGGCAGTCGGTGCGCGATCGCCTGATCGAGGCAGGCGAGGCCTACGGACTGCGGGTGGATCCCGCCGCGCAGGTGTCCGAACTTTCCGTCGGTGAACGGCAGCGTGTCGAGATCCTCAAGTCGCTGGTGCGCGGCTCGCGGATCCTGGTGCTCGACGAGCCGACCGCAGTGCTGACGCCGCAGGAGAGCGAGTCGCTCTTCGCGACCCTCGGCCGGTTCACCGCGGCCGGGCTCGCCGTCGATCTTCATCTCGCACAAGCTCGACGAGGTGCTGCGGGTGAGCGACAACATCCTGGTGCTCAAGCAGGGGCGGGCGGTGCTTCAGGTGGCGGCCGGCGAAACCAGCAAGGCGAAGCTTGCCGAAGCCATGGTCGGCAGCCTGGCGCTCGCCGGGTTCGTCGGCCGCGGCAGCGTGGAATCCGTGGCACCGGAGCCCGGACCGGTTCTGGTGGAACTGCAGGGCGTATCGGCGCCGGGCGGTGGGCATGCCGGCCTGCACGATGTCGATCTCCAGGTCCGCGCGGGCGAGGTGGTTGCCATCGCCGGCGTGGCCGGCAACGGGCAGCAGACGCTCGCGGCCCTCCTGAGTGGCGAGACCGCCGCGCAAGCCGGCCAGGTCCGGATTGCAGGCCAGGTGCTGCCGGCGAGGGCGCGCGACTGGATCGACGCCGGCATTGCGCGGATCCCGGAGGACCGCATCGAGATGGGCGTGATCGCGGATGCCTCCATCGCCGACAACGCCGTGGTGCATCGCCTGCGCGATCCGCTGGCGTTGCGACGGGGCTGGCTGGCGCGCCGGGTCGGGCTGCTCGACCGACGCCGCATCCGCTCGGAAGCAAGGCGAATCGTGGAGGGCTTCGATGTCCGGCACACCAGCCTTGATCAGCCGATCAGGATGCTCTCGGGCGGCAACATCCAGAAGTTCATCCTGGGGCGCGAACTCGGGCAGGCGCCGTCGGTGATCATTGCGAACCAGCCGACCTGGGGACTCGACATCGGAGCGGTTGCATTCGTGCACCGCCAACTGCTGCAGGCCCGCAGCAGCGGCGCGGCGGTGCTGCTGATCTCCGAGGATCTGGAGGAGATACTGGCGATCGCCGACCGGGTGGCCGTCATCTTCAACGGCCGCCTGTCGCCTGCGCGGCCGGTGGCGCACTGGGATGCAACCAGCATCGGGCTCGCCATGTCCGGCGGGGCGAAGCCCGCCGGCGAGGAGCAGGCTGCCGGGGTGAAAGCTGCCGGGGTGACAAGCTTCATGAGGCTCGAGCGGCGAACCCAGGCGTCGAGAGCCGCGCTGGTCATCGCGCCGCTGGCGGCGATCGTGGTGACACTGCTGATCTGCGCGCTCCTGGTCGAATGGGCTGGCGCTCCGGTCGCCCGGACCTACCTGCTGCTGCTGGAGGGCGGGTTCGGGTCGCGCTTCGCGATCACCGAAACCCTCACCCGTGCAACGCCGCTGATCCTGACCGGCCTTGCGGTGGCGGTGGCGTTTCGCGCCCGGCTTTTCAACATCGGTGCGGAAGGCCAGTTCTATGCCGGCGCGTTGGCTGCTGTTGCCGTTGGCGGGCTGCACGGCGGCGCGGGCTACGCGCTGCCGGACGGCTTGCTCTATGTGCTGATGATCCTGGCCGCGATGGCCGCCGGCGCTGCGCTGCTGCTGGTGCCCGCCTGGCTCAAGACGCGGATGTCGGTCGACGAGGTGGTTACCACGCTGCTGCTCAACTTCATCGTCCTGCTGTTCGTCTCGGCAATGCTGGACGGGCCGATGAAGGATCCGACCGCTCTCGGTTGGCCTCAGTCGGTTGCGGTCAAGCCGGAGCTCGAATTCGGCCGCCTGCTCGAGAAGTCGCGCCTGCACACCGGTTTCCTGTGGGCGATCGCGGCGGCTCTGCTGTTGCAATGGCTAGGTCGCTCCACCGTGCTCGGCTTCGAGATGCGGGCGGTCGGCAGCAATCCCCGGGCGGCGGGTTTCCTCGGCATGCAGGTCGGCAAGGTGGTGCTCAAGACGGCGGTCATCTCGGGCGCGCTGGCCGGGTTCGCGGGCGCCGCCGAGGTCGCCGGTCGCACCGGCTACGTCACCCTCGACATGTCGCCCGGCTACGGCTACAGCGGCATCGTGATCGCCATGCTCGCAGGCCTCTCGCCGGTGCGGGTGGTGTTCGCCGCCGTTTTCGTCGCCGGCATCCTGGTGGGCGCCGACAGCATGAGCCGCGTCGTCGGGGTGCCCAACTATATTGCCGACGTCATCGTTGCCGTATCGTTGCTCAGCATGCTGGTCGCATCGATGCTGGTCCAGTTTCGGATCCGGCGCTAGCGCCGGCACCCCGCGCCGATGCTGCCCGACCTCCTCGAGACGCTCAGCACCGCCACCTTCTGGGTCGCTGTGCTGCGCATCGCCACGCCGCTGATCCTCGGCACGATGGGCGTGCTGCTGTGCGAGCGCGCCGGGGTGCTCAACCTGGGCATCGAGGGGATCATGGTGGCGGGCGCGTTCACCGGCTGGCTGGCAGTCTATTGGGGCTATGGCCTGTGGACCGGAATGGCGGTTGCTGCGATAACCGGCGCGCTGTTCGGCCTGCTCCACGGTTGGCTGACGGTGACGCTTGCACTCTCGCAGCATGTGGCCGGCCTCGGCATCACCATGTTCGCCACCAGCCTGTCCTACTACAGCTACCGGGTGCTCTTTCCGAAGGTCTCTTCGCCACCCATCGTCACCCCCTTCGCCGAGATCCATGGCTGGTTCGACGCGGTTCCCTGGCTGGGACCTGTGCTGGGCGCGCTGACCCCGCCGACGATCTTCGCGCTGGCGATCGTCCCGGTGCTCGCTTGGGTGCTCGTGCGCACCCCCGCCGGCCTCGCGATCCGTGCCGTGGGCGAAAATCCGGCGGCGGCGGAAAGCGCCGGCATCAGCGTCGCGGCAGTTCGCATCGGCGCCATCAGTGCCGGCAGCGCTCTGATGGGCGTGGCCGGCGCCTTCCTGACCACGGCGGCGTTCAACGCCTTCTTCTTCAACATGATCAACGGCCGCGGCTGGGTCTGCGTTGCCCTGGTGGTGTTCGGGTCCTGGCGACCGGGTAAGGCGCTGCTGGGGGCGCTGCTGTTCGCCTTTTTCGACGCCCTGCAGCTGCGCCTGGCGCAGTCGGCCGGCGACGTGGTGCCCTACCAGGTCTGGCTGATGGTGCCGTTCCTGCTGTCGATCCTCGCCCTGATTGCCGTGTCGCGCAAAGCCGCATATCCCCAGGCGCTGATGAAGCCGTACCGCAAAGGCGAGCGGTAGGTCGCCAGGACCTTCGCGGTACGATGACAGCCGCCGGATGGGACCCGGGACCGGCACGTCGCTGGCGCCGATCCCGCTTTCGGTCGAGAATGCCCCCTCCCGCATGCCCCCTCGCCGAATGCCCTTACCTCCGCCCTGACCGACTCCGCCGATATGCTCGACCTGCTCGTGATCAACGCCAACCTGCCGGACGGCCGTGCCGGTGTCGACCTCGCCATCGGTGGCGGGCGCATCCTCGAGGTCCGCGCCGGCATTGCCGCGGGCGGCGCGACCGCCGCGACTACGCTGGATGCGGCGGGGCAGCTGGTCGCGCCGCCTTTCGTCGATGCCCACTTCCACATGGACGCGGCCCTTTCCTACGGCCTGCCGCGGATCAACGAGTCGGGCACGCTGCTCGAAGGCATTGCGCTCTGGGGCGAGCTCAAGCCGATGCTGGTGCAGGAGTCGATCATCAGCCGCGCGCTGACCTATTGCGACTGGGCCGTTGCCAACGGGCTGCTCGCCATTCGCACCCACGTCGACGTCTGCGACCCGCGCCTGCTCGCCGTCGAGGCGCTGCTCGAGGTCAAGCGGCTGGTGGCGCCTTACCTCGACCTGCAGCTCGTTGCCTTCCCGCAGGACGGCATCCTGCGCTACGACCCGCGGGTCGACGATCCTGGTTGCAGCGACTCGGCCTTCGACCTGCTGAAGAAGGCGCTCGACCTCGGCGTCGACGTCGTCGGCGGCATCCCGCACTTCGAGCAGACGATGCAGTCCGGCGCGCAATCCGTGCGCCTCCTGTGCGAGGAGGCGGAGCGACGCGGGCTGCGGGTGGACATGCACTGCGACGAGACCGACGATCCGATGTCTCGGCACATCGAGACGCTCGCCTTCGAGACGCGGCGGCTGGGGCTGCAGGGCAGGGTCAATGGCTCGCACCTGACGTCGATGCATTCGATGGACAACTACTACGTGTCCAAGCTGATCCCGCTGATTGCCGCCGCCGGCGTGTCCGCGGTGGCGAATCCGCTGATCAACATCACCATCCAGGGGCGGCACGACACATACCCCAAGCGGCGCGGCATGACCCGGGTGCCGGAACTGCTGGCCGCCGGGGTTCCGGTCGCCTTCGGGCATGATTGCGTGATGGATCCCTGGTACGGTCTGGGGTCCGGCGACATGCTCGAGGTGGCACACATGGGGCTGCATGTCGCGCAGATGACGTCGCAGGCGGCAATGAAGCAGTGCTTCGAGGCGGTCACCACTGCCCCCGCGCAGATCATGGGATTGGAGCACTACGGATTGAAGCCGGGCTGCCGCGCGGACTTCGTGTTGCTGCAGGCGGCCGATGCGGTCGAGGCGATCCGCCTGCGGGCAGCGCGGCTTGCAGTAGTCCGGGAGGGCGCGATCATCGCCCGCAGCGAGCCTCGCGTGAGCCGCCTGCGTATCGACGGCAGGCCGGCTGAGGTGCGGCTCACGCGACGGGCCAACCCATAGAGGCCGGAATCAAGAGATTCAACAGGAGACGTCAGTGAAGGAAAATGCGATCAAGAAATCAGTCATGGCCGGCGAGACGGTTGCGGGCGCGATGGTGTTCGAATTCTTCTCGCCGGGAATGTCGAGCATCCTCGCCAACGCAGGCTGTCGCTTCGTCCTGTACGACATGGAGCACACCGGCCTCGGTTTCGAGACCCTGAAGTGGTTGTTCGCCAGCTGCCGCGGCCTGCCGATCGAGCCGATGGTGCGCGTTCCGCGCGGCGAATACACCTGGCTGGCGCGCGCGCTCGATCTCGGCGCTCGCGGGGTGATGATCCCGATGGTCGAGTCGCAGGAGCAGGCACGATCCGTCGTGCAGGCTTGTCGCTACCCGCCCGCAGGCCGCCGCGGCGCCGCCTTCGGCTTTGCCCAGTGCGACTATCTCGGCGGCGACGTCGGCGACAAGATCCGCCAGGCACACGAGCGGACCCTGGTGATCGCGCAGATCGAGACCGAACGCGGGCTCGAGTGCGTCGAGGAGATCGCGGCGGTCGACGGCATCGACGTCCTGTGGGTCGGCCATTTCGACCTCTCCAATTTCATGGGCATTCCCGGCCGCTTCGACGACCCGCGCTTCGACGAGGCGATGCGCCGGGTCGCGGAGGTCAGCCGCCGCCACGGCAAGGTCGCGGGCTTCATGGCGACCGACCGCGACTGGATCAAGCGCGCTCGCGAGATGGGTTACACGATGATCGCGGCAGGCACCGACACCGGGCTGCTGCAGCAGGCCTATGGCGACCTCGCCGCCCGCATCGAGGGCAGGTCATGAGCCCTCCGCCCGGCCGCCCGAAGAAGGGCTCGGCCACGTTCCGCGTCGGCCTCACCCGCGACTTGCTCACGCCCGGCGGCGAGCCCTCCTTCGGCGCAGCGCCACTGGCCCTGCTGGAGAACGATCCGCGCATCGAGTGGGAGTACCTCCCGGAAGCGGTGGCCGAAATCACCCCCGACATCATGGCGCGCTACGACGGGCTCTACGTCAACTCGCCTGCGGTCCCCGCTGCGGCCGCGGCACGCGCCGACTGCCGCGTGCGCATCGTCGCCCGCCACGGCGTCGGCTACGACTCGGTGGACGTGCCGGCCCTCGCTGCGCGAGGCATCATCACCACCAATACGCCGATCGCCATCCGCAGGCCGGTAGCGGTGGCGGCGCTCACGATGGTCTTTGCGCTGGCCGGCAGGCTCTTCGAGAAGGACCGGCTGACCCGCGCCGACCGTTGGCATCAGCGCACCGCCTGGATGGGGCTGGGACTGACGACCCGCACGCTCGGCGTCATCGGCGTCGGCGGCATCGGCCGCGAACTCCTGGGCCTGGCGAAGCCATTCGGCTGGCGCATGCTTGCTGCCGATCCCTATGTGGATCCGACGGTGGTGACCGGGCTCGGCGCGGAGCTGGTGGCGCTCGATCGCCTGCTTGCCGAGGCCGATTTCGTCGTCACCACGGTGCTGCTGAATGATGAGACCCGGCACCTGATGAACGCGCAGCGCTTTGCCCTGATGAAGCCGAGCGCATTCTTCGTCAACCTGTCTCGCGGACCGATCGCCGACGAGCAGGCATTGATCGCGGCGCTGCAGGAAAAGGTCATCGCCGGTGCCGGCATCGATGTCTTCGAGCAGGAGCCGGTGGCTGCCGACAACCCTCTGTTGGCCATGGACAATGTCATCGTGACGCCGCACTCGCTGTGCTGGACGGACGAATGCTTCGATCAGATCGCGCGCGAGGGGCTGGCGTGCATCGTCGACTTCGCGAATGGCCGCCGGCCGCGGTCGGTCGTTCAGCCTGCGTAATTCGGCTAAACTTTCCGGTTTTTCAAGCCCGCCACGGCTTCCTGCTCGGAGCCGCCGGCCGCGCCCACGGGGGAATCCGTTGTTCAATGCTCTTCGACCGTCGGCCCTGCCTGCCGGGCGCCGCCGCCTGCCGCTGCAGCTCCTGCTGGCTGCCGGCCTTGCAGCCGGCTGCGCGACCGACCGGCCCCTGGTCTATGCCCAGGAGAAGTTCGACTCCGTCAGCCGTCACGCCCGCAGCTTCGGCGTATCCGCCGCCCAGACCTGTGAGGCGGCGCGCCGCGCGCTCCTCAGCCACGGCTATCTGGTGCAGCGTTCCAACGCGGAACTCGTCGACGGTCGCAAGAGTTTCCAGCCGTCGGTGGACACTCACGTGGAGATCGAATTCCACGTCGTCTGCGCGCCGGAAGGCGCGGATCGCTCGACCGTCTTCGTCAACGCCCTGCAGGATCGCTACGCGCTGAAGAAGACCAGCAACTCGGCCAGCCTCGGGGTGGGACCGGTCGGCTCGGTGTCGCTGCCGTTCGGGTCGAGCTCGGACTCGCTGGTGAAGATCGCGAGCGAAACGATCCCGTCCGGCGACTTCTACGACCGCTTCTTCTCCCTGATCGAACACCAGCTCGCCCAGATCGAAGACGTCGACGCGGATCCTGCCGAAGCGGTGCTGCCGGCGGTGAAGCCGCACTCCCAGCCGCAATCGCAGCAGCAGTCCCTGCCGCAACGGCAGCAGCCGTCCCCCAGCAGCGACTCCGCCCCGCAGGCCGGGCAGCCGGTCGCGGTTGCGAGCCCGGTGAAGTAACCGGCGCCGGCGCGTATAGTAGTGGCCCTGGCAGCAAGGCCCGGGGCAGCAAGTCCCGGGGCAACAAGCGCCTGAAATAGCGGCGGAGGCCGCTCCAGGCACCTTCCCTGGTCGAGGGATCCGACGGGTCATTCGAGTGCGGTTGCTTACGACCGGCAGCGCCTCGCATTTGAGCAAGGAGATCATGATGTCTTTACGTATCAACGATATCGCACCGAACTTCACGGCCGAGACGACCCAAGGGCCGATCGACTTCCACAAATGGATCGGAGACAGCTGGGCGATCCTCTTCTCGCATCCGAAGGACTTCACGCCGGTCTGCACGACCGAGCTCGGCTACATGGCGAAGATCGAGCCGGAGTTCGCGAAACGCAACGCCAAGCTGATCGGGCTGAGCGTCGATCCGGTGGAGCAGCACAGTGCCTGGGCGAACGACATCGAGGAAACGCAGGGCGCGCCCGTCAAGTTCCCGATGATCGGCGACAAGGACCTCGCGGTGGCCAAGCTGTACAACATGCTGCCCGCCGAGGAGCCCGGCAGCGCTGAGGGACGCACCGCGGCGAACAATGCGACTGTCCGGTCGGTGTTCATCATCGGCCCCGACAAGCGCATCAAGCTCATGCTGACCTATCCGATGACGACCGGCCGCAACTTCGACGAGATCCTGCGCGTGCTCGACTCGATGCAGCTGACGGCGAAGCACAAGGTCGCAACGCCGGTGAACTGGAAGCATGGTGACGACGTGATCATCGTGCCGGCTGTGTCGGACGAAGAGGCGAGGAAGACGTATCCGGAAGGCTTCAAGACCATCAAGCCCTACCTGAGAACCGTCAAGCAGCCTGGATGACGGGTCTGCGCGGCTGGCGCCACGCGATCGGCATCGCCCTGCTGACGGCGGCGCCGGCCTACGCACAGCCCGGCCTGAAGGCGCCCCCTCCGGCGTCCGGGCCGGCTCCACCCTCGGCCGTTCCGGTCGACTGCCGCGACATCGACGAGGACCGCGAACGGCTCGCCTGTTTCGACCACGCAACCGGGCGCGTTCCGCGCAGCACCGGGAGCGAGCCGCTGTCGTCCCCGGCGCCGTCCCCGGTACCACTGCCGGGTCCATCTCCGGAGCGCGCTCCTCCGCCGCTGGCAAATCCCCCCCGGCTGGTTGCGCCACCTGATCTTGCGGCTCCGGCCGATGCCATGCCGTCGCCGGCACTCGAGAGCCTCCTGCCGGGGGGCGACGGGCCGCTCGCCCGTGCGGTCCTGGACGTACGCCGCAGCCTGGGCACGACCCTGGCCGACCGCTGGGAACTCGAGCCGTCGACCGAGCGTGGCCGTTTCCTGCTGCGGCCGTACAAGCCGATGTACGCGATGATCGCGGACTGGACGTCGGACAAGAACGAGCTGCCGCAGAGCCCCAATCCCGCCAACTCTGCTACCGAGGGCCTGGCCCTCACCAGTGCCGAGGCGAAGTTCCAGATCAGCCTGAAGACCAAGGTCGCGGAGGACCTCGTGGGGGACAACGGCGACATCTGGCTCGGCTACACCCAGACGTCCTACTGGCAGATCTACAACAGCGCCGAATCGCGCCCGTTCCGGGAGTCAAACTACGAGCCCGAGGTCATGGGCGTGTTCCGCACCGACTACTCGCTGCTTGGTTGGCACGGACGGATGGTGGGGCTGGCGATCAACCACCAGTCCAACGGCCGCTCCGAGCCGCTGTCGCGCAGCTGGAACCGGGTGATCGCGCAATTCGGTCTCGAGCGCAGGAACTGGATGATGATGGTGCGGCCGTGGTGGCGGATTCCGGAAAGCAGCCGCACCGACGACAACCCCGACATCGAGGACTTCGTGGGGCGGGGCGATCTCCTGCTGGTGCGCAAGTCCGAAGGACACGAGCTCTCGCTCATGTTGCGGCACTCGCTGCGATCGGGCAGCCGCTCGCGCGGCGCGGTCCAGATCGACTATGCTTTCCCGATCACCAGCTACCTGAAGGCGTACGCCCAGATCTTCAGCGGCTACGGCGCAAGCCTGATCGACTACAACCACCGCCAGACCCGGATCGGCCTCGGCATTTCTCTCGTCCAGTGGCTCTGAAGGCGGGTGCCGGCGCAGACGCCGGCGTAAGGAGGCAAGCATGGCGCGCAAATTCGTCGACCTGTCGATCTTCCTCGAGAACGACGTCGTGTCCGATCCACCAGCCTTCGCGCCGAGGATCCAGTACTTCGGCCACGGGCAGACCTACGATCAGATCGAGCCATTCTTCCCGGGCCTGAAGCGCGAGGACCTGCCCGAGGGCGAGGGCTGGGCAGTGGAAACCGTGCAGCTCTCGACCCACAATGGCACGCACCTCGATGCGCCTTACCACTTCCACTCCACGATGAACCAGGCGCTCGGCGGCAAGGAGCGGTCGATCGCCATCGACGAGGTGCCGCTGGAATGGTGCTTCCAGCCGGGGGTGAAGCTCGACTTTCGCCACTTCCGCGACGGACACGTGGCGACGGCCGCCGAGGTCGCCGCCGAACTCGCGCGCATCGGCCATCGACTCGAACCGCTCGAGATCGTGGTTGTCAACACGCGCGCCGGTTCGCGCTACGGGCATGACGACTACGTCAGCTGCGGCTGCGGCATGGGCTACGAGGCCACGCGCTACCTGCTCGAGCGCGGCGTGCGGCTGACCGGCACCGACGCCTGGAGCTGGGACGCGCCGTTCGTGCACACGGCCAGGAAGTACGCCGCCAGCGGCGACCCGAGCCTGATCTGGGAGGGGCACAAGGCCGGCCGCGACATCGGCTACTGCCACCTCGAGAAGCTTCACAACCTCGAGGCACTGCCGGCGGACGGGTTCTACATTTCCTGCTTCCCGCACAAGATCCGGGGTGCGTCGGCGGGCTGGACGCGCGCGGTCGCGATCTTCGACGACTGCCTGCTGCCCGGCAGCGAGGCGCGGGCGCCGGTGGACCTCAGGTCTTGAATTCGGGTATGTCGGGCTTGGAGCCCCACATGCAGAACGAGGAGGGGATGGCCGGAAAGCTGCGTGGCCGATAGGTGCGCTCGTCTTCCGCGGTGATGAGCCGCACGCCGGTGGAGTACTCGTAGATCATGTCGTCGGGACCGACGAAGTAGAGGAAGACGGCACCCGACGTCGGATGGCGCCCCGGACCGAACAGGATCCGCACGCCTTTTTCCTGGAGCACGTAAAAGGCGCGCATCACGTCGTCGATGCCGGCGACTTGATGGTTGATGTGC
Source organism: uncultured Pseudomonadota bacterium (assembly GCA_963844195.1). Taxonomy (GTDB): domain Bacteria; phylum Pseudomonadota; class Gammaproteobacteria; order Burkholderiales; family Burkholderiaceae_E; genus Lautropia. Next base: position 958,253 of record CAWJNC010000003.1, read on the forward strand.
TGCACGCCCGGAAAGGCCGAAGGGAACAGCGCGATCTTGTGGTGGACCTCGTCGATGCGAAGCAGCGGGGCCGGCGCCGATGCGGTCGCTCACCTTGGCGCTGAGCAGCCCGGTCCAGAATGCTTCGTCGCGGCGCGGCTCGAGCGTGCGCAGCCCGATGTGGCTGAAGCCGGTGATGCCGGCGTCGCGCGATGGAAAATAGCGGCGGCCGCTGTGATGGGGGGCATGGACGAGGTCGATGCTGTTGCCGGACGGGTCCCGCAAATTGATGAACTCGCCGACATGGCGCCGTTCGGCTTCCTCGGCACTGCCGCGTTTCGCGCCGTAGCCCCCAGCGGCAAGGGCCTCGAGCGCTCGATCGAGTTCTTCGGCGGAGTCCACCTCGAAAGCCGCCGTGTGATCGCGCGGATCGCCGTCGAAGTAGCAGAGCGTGTGGTCGCGGCTGTCGGACCTGAAGTAGACTGCGCGCGACGACTCGCGCGCCACCTCCAGGCCGAGGACTTCGGTAGCGTATCGGGTAGCGCCGTCGAGGTCGCGGGTGCCGAGCCGGACGTAGCGTATGTCGTGCAGATGGATCATGGCCGTCTCCGTGCAAATCCGCTGTCGAATGCGGCGATAATAATCGCAATGAATTCCTCGCCCGCGACGTTGCCGACGCCGATCGCCCTTGTCCTCCCGATGAGCAACCCCCGGCCGACGTTCAGCCGCGCGGGCGTTCGTCACGGCTTCCTGGTTGCGCAACCGATGGCGGCGAGCGTGCTGCTCTACGGCGCCGTCTTCGGCGTCCTCGCAGGCGAGGCCGGCCTGTCGTCGCTGCAGGCGCTGCTGATGAGCGCGCTGGTCTACTCGGGCAGCGCGCAACTGGCTGCCCTCGAGATCGGGGTCAGCGCGTCGTTGCTGCCGCCGCTGCTGTTCGCGGTGCTGTTGCTGAACGCGCGCTACCTGCTCTACGGCGCGGCGCTGCGGCCGTGGCTCGGCGCCACCAGCCCCGGCCAGGCCTACGCCACCCTGTTCTTCACCGGCGACGGCAGCTGGGCGCTTGTCGATGAAGGAGTACGCCGACGGCAATCGCGACGCCGGCTTCGTTTTCGGCTCGGGCGTCGCGATGTACCTGCCCTGGGCGCTCGGCACGCTCGGTCGGCCATCTGCTTGCCAGCTGGGTGCCGGATCCGCGTGCCCTTGGTCTCGACTTCATGCTGGTGGCCTTTGCGGCGGCCATCGGCGTGGGCGCATGGCGCGGGCGCGATGACTGGTTGCCGGCCATCGCGGCCGCCCTGGCGGCGCTGCTGTGCCATCGGCTGCTGCCCGGCGGCTGGCACATCGTCGGTGCCGGCCTCGCCGGCGCAGCCGTGGGCGCATGGCGGCATCGGGATGCCTGACGCCGATTTCCTGCTGACGGTGGCGGCGCTGGCGGCGGCATCCTTCTTCTGCCGGGCGGGCGGCTTCATGATGATGCGGTTCCTCCGCATCACGCCGCGTATCGAATCCGCACTGAAGGCAGTGCCGCTCGCAGTGATGGTCGGCATCGTGATGCCCGCTGCCACCACCGGCAGGGTCCCCGAGCTGGCCGCGCTTGCAGCCGTCGGGGTCGACGATGAGGATGCGCGGCAACGAGCTGCTCGCCGCGCTTGCCGGGCTCGCCGTCGTGGCCGTGGGCCGATGGCTCGGGCTGTAGCAGGCCGTCGCATCCGACAGGAGCCGCGCCGTCGGGTCCCTGCGCGGCGCTTCGCGGAGTGGGTCTACTTCGGCAGCTTGGCCTTCTTGCCGCGCTCCGGGACGACCGTCACCCGGGTCGGCGAGAGTGCCGACGTAGAGATCGGTTTGGGAGGGCTGGTGTCCTTCTTCGGCTTCCTTACTTCCTTGTTGCTGCGCTGCTGTCCCTTGGGCATGGCTACTTTCCTCCTGAAGGTTGGGGTTGTTGTTCGACCCAGCGGCGCAGCGCCGCCAGGGTATTGGGCACGTGCTCATCGGGACTCATCGACGACCAGGCGTAGACGATACGGCCCTGCGGCGAGATCACGTAGGAGATGCGCTTGGCATAGCCTTCGACAAATGGCATCGAAGCGTCGTAGGACTTCATGACGCTTCCGGCCGGGTCGGAGGCGACGGCGAAGCGGCTGCGGCATTCGGTCACCGAGAACTGCTTGAGAGTGTCGATGTCGTCACCCGAGACACCGATCACCGTGGCCTTCATCGCTTCGTATTGCGGACTTGCTTCTGCGAACGCATTGGCTTCGATCGTGCATCCCTTGGTAAATGCCTTGGGATAGAAATAGAGCACGACCGGACCCTTCTTCAGCACATCGCCGAGGACGAACCGGAAGGGCTGGCCGGCCAGCGTGGCGTCGGCTTCGAATGCGGGGGCGCGATCGCCTGCCTTGAGTTGGGCGGCGGCAGGCTGGGCAACAAGGAACGACAGCGCGGCAAACGCCGCCGGCAACCGACGAAGAGTTGAAGTAGTGTTCATTGCTGCCTTCCAGTGCCTCACCAGCGCCTATCTTGCCTGACAAATTTGCACAGCACAAAACCTGCGGCAGCGGTGCGCGCGCCGGCAGGATCGCCGGGAAGGGTACCCGAAAACGGAAGGCGGAAACCGTATTCGGAGAAGGGCTGCGGAAAACCCGGGAGGCCGCCACGCGGGCGCGGCGGCCGGGCTTCAGCTGAAGGCCTGGATGCCGGTCTGGGCGCGGCCGAGGATCAGCGCGTGCACGTCGTGCGTGCCCTCGTAGGTATTCACTACCTCGAGGTTGACGAGATGGCGGATGACACCGAATTCGTCGCTGATGCCGTTGCCGCCGAGCATGTCCCGCGCCATGCGGGAGATGTCGAGCGCCTTGCCGCAGGAGTTGCGCTTCATGATCGACGTGATCTCGACGGCGGCAGTGCCTTCGTCCTTCATCCTGCCCAGGCGCAGGCAGCCCTGCAGGCCGAGCGTGATCTCCGTCTGCATGTCGGCGAGCTTCTTCTGGATCAGCTGGTTGGCTGCGAGGGGACGGCCGAACTGATGGCGATCCAGCACGTACTGGCGCGCGCGGTGCCAGCAGTCCTCGGCGGCGCCAAGCGCGCCCCAGGCGATGCCGTAGCGGGCGCTGTTCAGGCAGGTGAACGGACCCTTGAGGCCTTCGACACCCGGCAGGAGGTTCTCCTGCGGCACGAACACCTGGTCCATCACCACTTCGCCGGTGATCGGATGCACGCAGCCCGACCTTGCCGGCGATTTTCGGCGCCGACAGGCCCTTCATTCCCTTTTCGAGGATGAAGCCCTTGATGCGGCCATCGAAATCGCCGCCCTGGCATTTCGCCCAGACGACGAAGACGTCGGCGAAGGGCGAATTGGAGATCCACGTCTTCGAGCCGGTGAGCTGGAAGCCGCCGGGCACCACCTTGGCACGGCTGGCCATCGAGCCCGGATCGGAACCATGGTTCGGCTCGGTCAGGCCGAAACAGCCGATCCATTCGCCGGTGGCAAGCTTGGGCAGGTATTTCTCCTTCTGCGCCTGGCTGCCGAATTCGAAGATCGGCACCATCACCAGCGACGACTGCACGCTCATCATCGAGCGGTAGCCGGAATCGACCCGTTCCACCTCGCGGGCGATCAGTCCGTAGCTCACGTAGTTGAGTGCCGGACCTCCGAATTCTTCGGGAATGGTCGGACCGAGCAGGCCGATTTCGCCCATCTCGCGAAAGATCTTCGGGTCGGTGGACTCGCTGCGGAAGGCTTCCAGCACGCGCGGCGCGAGCTTGTCCTGGCAGTATTCGCGGGCGGCATCGCGGACCATGCGCTCGTCTTCGCTGAGTTGGTCCTCCAGCAGCAGGGGATCTGCCCAGTTGAAAGTCGCCTTCGATCTGGCGGAAGTGGCCATGGCTGTTCCTTGTCGGTAGCGCCCGCGCATTATGTTGCGGACAGAAGTGTTGCTCGATAGACTCGATTCTACGCGCGCCACCGAAGCAGGCGCTGGGCTGGGCACGCGCTTGTCCCCGGCCTTGCCTGCGGGCCTCCGGCCGGGCAGGCGGTGAAGACTTGTCCGTCCCGTTGCGCTATTCTGGTCGATTGCGAATGAGCGCAGCGGAGAGAGCGATGGAGCAGGCGGCTACAGGCCGGACGGACGCATCGGCAACCCGATCGATCACCCTGGGCGGCGGTTGCTTCTGGTGCACCGAGGCGGTATTCCTGGATGTCGAAGGGGTGGTGGCGGTGGAACCCGGGTATGCGGGCGGACATACGTCCGAATCCGACCTATGAAGCGGTCTGCTCCGGCGAGACCGGGCATGCCGAGGTCGTGCAGGTCGCCTACGAGCCCGACCGGATCGGCCTGCGGGAGATTCTTTCGATCTTCTTCACCATCCACGACCCGACCACGCTGAACCGGCAGGGACACGACGTCGGCACCCAGTACCGGTCGGCGATCTTTTTTCACGACGAGGAGCAGGCCACGGCGGCGCGCCGTTTCATCGAGGAACTTCGGGAGGAGAAGGTCTTCCGCGACCCGATCGTCACCGAGGTCGTGCCGCTGACCAACTACTCGACGGCAGAACCGTACCATCATCGGTACTTCGAGCAGCATCCGGGACAGGGTTACTGCACGATGGTGGTGGCGCCGAAGCTTTCGAAATTCCGCAAAGTGCACGCCGCGCTGCGGCGAAAGTGACAGCCGGGCGCTCCTGGCCGTCGCGACCTCACTGACCGCGTTCAGCCGCCATCCGTTCCACCACCTCCCTGGCCTTCAGCTCGGCCACTATGTCGCCCTGCCGTGCAGCCGCGGTGTACCAGCCGAGGGCCTGGTCGAGGTCTGCCTGCACGCCGAGGCCCTGTTCGTACATCGACGCGACGATGTATTGGGCGCCGGCATCGCCGGCTTGCGCAGCTTTCTCGTACCAGCGCGCGGCTTCGCCGTAGTCGCGCTGCGCGCCACGGCCAAGGTAGTACTGCGTGGCAAGAGAGAGCTGCGCCGCGGGGTCGCCTTGCTCGGCTGCGAGCCGGTACCAGTGCACCGCGAGCGACTGCGATGGCGGCAGGAACTGGCCGCGCTCGTACAGGGTGGCCAGCATGTGCTGCGCCGGCCCGAAGCCCGCGCCGGCGCTCTGCATCAGCAGGTCGAGCGCCGCCTTCTCCTCGGGCTCGGCGCTTTCCTCGTTGAGCCTGACGACGGCGGCGTTGTAGGCGGCAAGTGCGCTGCCCTCGCGGCCTGCCTGCAGGAACAACTGCTGCGCAGTGTCGACGTCGCCCATCTCATAGGCCGCCAGTGCCCGTTCCACCCGGCTCGCCGTGGGCTGACCGGAAGCCGGCGCCGCGGGCGGGTCGGGGGGCGATTGTGCCGGGGAACGGCCGCGAGCCTCATCGGCCGCGGCGGCCGCTACCGTCGGCGCCAGCATGACGCCGGCCGGCAGCAACCCGGCGAGCAGCATGGCGACGATGAAGACGGGTGGTGCGACCATCGCCTCATTATCTGCCAGCTCCCGCGAGGACGGGCGCTTCGGGATGACGCGTGCCGCAGGGCCAATTGCCCGGGGCTTTCCTGCCCGGCGCTACCATAGCCGGCAGGCAATGACCCACGGGAGCAGAGACGTGACCAAGCAGATCGTTCCAGCATTGCAGTACTTCAGGACCCTCGTGCTGCTGGTCGCCGCTGCAGCGTTGTCCGGCTGCGGCTACAACAACATCCAGACAGCCGACGAGGGCACCAAGCAGGCATGGGCGGAGGTTGTCAACCAGTACCAGCGGCGCGCCGACCTGATCCCGAACCTTGTCAACACGGTCAAGGGCTACGCGCAGCAGGAGAAGGAGGTGCTGACCCAGGTGACCGAAGCGCGCTCGCGTGTCGGCCAGATCCAGGTCAACCCGTCCGACACCGGTTCGCTGAAGCAGTTCGAGGCGGCTCAGGCCGATATGGGCGGCGCACTGTCGCGGCTGCTGGTGGTGGCGGAAAACTACCCGCAGTTGAAGTCGGACCAGAATTTCCGTGAACTGCAGGCGGAACTCGCGGGGACCGAGAACCGCATCACGGTAGCGCGCAAGCGCTACATCGACGCGGTCAACGGGTTCAACGTCATGATCCGCCAGTTCCCGGTCAATCTGACGGCGATGGTGTTCGGCTACGACCAGAAGCCGCAGTTCAGCGTCGAGAACGAACGCGAGATCTCCCGGCCGCCGACGGTGAATTTCGGCAGTCCCGCGCCCGCCGCCGCACCGAAGTAGGAGGGCGCTCTCCCGATGCGCCTGCTGATCGCTCTCGCGCTGTTGCTCGGCAGCCTGCTTGCGGGCGTCGGCGCGGCGCAGGACCTGCAGCCGGTCCCGCCGCTGAAGGCGCGGGTGACCGACCTGACCGGCACGCTCGATGCAAAGCAGGTGCAGGCGCTGGAGGCGACGCTGGCGGCGCTCGAACAGAAGAAGGGAGCGCAGGTGGCCGTGCTGATGGTCGAGACCACCCGCCCCGAAGCCATCGAGCAGTACAGCATCCGCGTGGCCGACGCATGGAAGCTCGGTCGAGGCAAGGAGCAGGCTGCGCGGGCGAGCGGCAATCCGAATGCGCCGGCGGTGGACGATGGCGTCCTGCTGTTGATCGCAAAGCAGGACCGGAGGCTGCGAATCGAGGTCGGCTACGGATTGGAGGGGGCGGTACCCGACGGCATTGCCAAGCGCATCATCGACGAGTCGATCAGCCCGCGCTTCCGGCAGCAGGACTACTACGGCGGCATCCAGGCCGGGCTGCAGGACCTGCAGACCCGCATCGAAGGCGAGGACCTGCCGCCGCCGTGGGAGCGCGAGGGGGCTCGACAGGATGAAGGCAGCTTCGGGATCGTGCCGGTACTGCTGTTCTCCTTCGTCGCCGGCACCATCCTGTCCTCCATCGTCGGCCGCTTCCTCGGAGCCGGGGCAGGCGGGGCCGGAGCGGGATTCCTCGGCCTCGGCGCAATCGGCTCGCTGCCGCTCGCAATCGGCGGCGGCATCGTGATCTTCTTCCTGATCCTGTTGATGGCGCCGTCGAGCAGCGGCCTGAGGCGCGTCGGCCGCCACACCTACCGCAACGGGCCGATCGTTTTTCCCGGCGGCGGCTGGGGTGGCGGTGGTGGCGGCGGCTTGGGTGGTGGCGGCTTCGGCGGTGGCGGTGGTGGCTTCGGTGGCGGAGGTGCTTCCGGTGGCTGGTGAACGACAGGGCTCGCTCGGACCGAAGATCCGGCGAGTGTGGCGACACCGACTGGCAACCGAACGCCAGGTGCGGGCAGCTTTCGATGACGCGGCCTTCGCCCGGATCGAGGCTGCCGTCGCCGAAGGCGAGCGCCGGCACCGCGGTGAGGTCCGCTTCGCGGTGGAGGCGGAACTCGACCTCTACAGTCTCTGGGCCGGGCATGACGCCACGCGAGCGGGCGTTGCAGGTATTTGCGGAGCAGGGAATCTGGGACACCGAAGAGAACACCGGCGTACTGATCTACCTGCTATGGGCGGATCATGCGGTCGAGATCATTGCCGATCGGGGCGCCAGCCGCTGCCTTTCCGACGAGCGCTGGAAGGAGATCTGCGCGGCAGTGGCGCAGGCCTGCCGCGATGGCAGGCATGTGGAAGGGGTGGTCGCCGCAGTGCAGGCGGTGAACGAGGCGCTCCAAGCTCGGGTGCCTGCCGGCAAGCAAGACCGGGACGAGCTCCCCAACCGCTCGATCCTGCTGTGAGGCAGCCATCAGGCAGGCGCCGGTCCGGACTACAACGACGCTTCGGCGGGACGGAAAGACTTGCGGCGATCTACCTGGCGGCGGCGGTTGTGGTCCGCCCCGCGTTCCGCGCCGGCCTCGCGCCTGGATGCCGCGCGCCGGTCGCGTCCGGCGCGGCGTTCGATGCGCGCCGGCATCGGCGAAGGAACGCTCTCGATGTGGGATGGCCGCAGCGGGCGGCCGGTGGCGACGGTATGCGGCGGGCTGCTCAGCAGCAACTGGCAGGCTTCGATGTCGAGACCGAGCGAATAGCTGCTTGCGAGGGAGCGGGCGGATTCGAGCAGCCGCTGTCGCCGCTCGCCGGGAGCACAGGCATCCAGTTCGGCGCGAAACGCCTCGAGTTCGGCCTTGAGGCGGTAGCGCCTGCTGCCGTAGTAGCGGATGAGGTGCAGCACCGTGAGCCCGCGCCAGAACTGCTTGCAGTGCGTGAGCTCGTGCACGATGGTGGGGTAGTCCGAGGCGTAGTCCTCGCGAACCACCACGAAAGGACCCACGCACAGACCCACCAGCCGGCCCGGCATCCGCTCGAGCGAGATCACCGGAACCGGCAGGAACTTCCAGATGCTGTGCAGGCGGATCTTCACGAACGGCGCGGGGGGGTGGTCCAGGAGAGCAGGGTGTGCTGGGATAGTATAGGGTCCGGAATCCAGGCGGAGAGACTTTCTGCCTGTGGGGCGCCAGTGAATAGCCGATGCTCCGCCTTGGCAGGTCGTCGGCGCGAAACGGGAGCAATGCGTAGCCTTGTCCGACACGACCTGCGATGACCGCCCGCCGTCCGGGGCACGCCGCCTCGTGACGGCATTGCCGCTGGCCTTGGCGGCCCTTGCGGCCATGCCCGCCGCAGCACGCGCAGCCGCGGCAATGCCCGCGCTGCCGCCGTCCGGAGAACAGCGGTTTCGCGTCTACTACGGCGACATGAGCCGCGACGTCGTGGTAGCCGAAATCGACTACCGCCTGCAGAACGGCGGCGACACCTACGAGGTCGACACCCGTGGCAAGGCGGTCGGGGTGGTGGCGATGTTCTATTCCGGGGTCCTGATTCAGACCAGCGTCGGCCGCGTGAGCGGGCAAGGACTGCTTCCCGAACGCTACGGCGAGCGGCGTGGCAAGCGTCCGGAGCGGGTGATCCGCTTCGACCACGGCCGCCGCAAGATGATCGGACTCGGCACGCCGGCCGAGGTCGACCTGGTCCCCGGAACCCAGGACCGGCTGTCGATCTTCTACCAGGTCGGCCTGCTCGCCCGCAGCAAGCCGGAATTGTTCCAGCGCGGCCAGCGCTTCACCATGCCGCTCGCCTCGATGAAGGAGATCGACAAGGTGTCGTTCCTCGTGGCCGGCGAGGAAGCGGTCGAGACCGGGCGGGGCCGGGTTCCGGCGGTGCGCCTGACGGTGCGCAATGAGGCCGACCCGGACGATCCCATCATCGACGTCTGGCTCGGCACCGGCTTGTCGATGCTGCCCGTGCGCATCCGCGTCAGCGAAGACGACGGCAAGGTAATCGACCAGGTTCTCGATCCGCGAGGATGACGCCGGGAGCCGCTTCCCCCTTGCCGTTCGAATTCTCCTTGAACCCTCTTCGACAGATCTAGAGAACGCCACCTGCCAATGGACCCCAAGAACGTGCTCGGAGGCCAGTTGCTGGCCTGCTCCTACGACCCGGTCACCGGTTATTTCCGCGACGGCTGCTGCAACACCGACAACACCGATCGCGGCAATCACACCATCTGCACGCGCGTCACGGGGGAGTTCCTCGAGTTCTCACGCGAGCAGGGCAACGACCTGAGCACGCCGATGCCCGCGTACCGCTTCGCCGGGCTGAAGCCCGGCGACCGCTGGTGCATCTGCGCGACCCGCTGGCAGGAGGCGCTGGAGGCCGGTGCCGCCCCGCCGGTCGTGCTGGAAGCGACGCACGAACGGGCGCTGCGGGTGGTGCCGCTCGAAATCCTCATGGAGTACGCGTGGGAGCCGGGCGCTTCGCAGCGCTGAGGCGCGGTTCGTTGTCCGCGGCCGCTCAGGTTTCGGGCTTCGGCTGCGGCGCAAACCGCCCGCCCAGGGAGGCCAGTGTGATCAGCGCGAGCCCGGTCAGGTCGGTGTACAGGCCGGGCTTGATCAGCAGCAACGCAGCCACGAGGTAAAGCGCCCGCTGCCACAGCCTGGCACGGCCGAAGATCCAGCCGTGCAGGCTCGCGGCGAGGCACACGACCCCGACGCTGGCGGTGGCGAACGCGAGCAGGATCGTCGGCCAGTCGCCGATCATCAGCAGCGCCGGCTCGTAGATGAACATGAACGGCACGATATAGGCCGGCGCTGCCGCGCGCACTGCCGACAGGCCCGTCTCCCAGAGGTCCGATTTTGCGAGGCCGGCAGCGGCGAAGACCGCGAGCGCCACCGGCGGGGTGATCGCCGAGAGGATGGCGAAGTAGAAGGCGAACATGTGCGCGGCAGGTATGTTCGCGCCGAGCTTCACCAGCGCCGGCACCAGCAGGGCGACCATCACGATGTAAGCAGGCGTGGTCGGCATCCCCATGCCGAGCACGATGCCGGCCACAGCGGTCAGCGCCAGCGCGAGGATCAGCGCGTCCTTGGAGATCGCCACCACCAGTTGCGAGAAGTCGATGCCAAGGCCGGTGATGCTGACGCAGCCGATCACGATGCCGGCACAGGCGCAGGCCATCGCCACTGCGAGCGAGTTGCGCGCGCCTTCCTCCAGCGCATCAGGGATGCTGCGCCAGCGGATCTGCGCGCGGGTGGTCTTGCGCAGCATCGCGACCGGCAGGCAGGACAGCGCGGCGACCAGCGCGCAGAGCGGCGCCGAATAGCCCATGATCAGGCCGGCGAGGACGATCACGATGGGCAGGAACAGGTGGCCCCGTTCCTTCATGACCGTCAGCAGCCGCGGCAACTGGGACTTGGGCACGCCCGCCAGTCCATGCCGACGCGCCTCGAAGTGCACCGCGGAGAAGATCGCCACGTAGTAGAGAATGGCGGGGATGACCGCCCACAGCGTCACCTGCAGATAGCTCACGCCGAGGAACTCGGCCATCACGAAGGCCGCGGCGCCCATGATCGGCGGCATGATCTGTCCGCCGGTGGACGCTACCGCTTCGACTGCTGCGGCGAACGGCGGCCTGAAGCCGCTGCGCTTCATCAGTGGGATGGTGATCGGCCCATCGACCATGACGTTGGCCACCGCGCTGCCGGACACCGTACCGAACAGGCTCGAGCTCACTACCGCGACCTTGCCGGGACCGCCTGCCGCGTGCCCGGTGATGGCCAGCGCGAAGTCCATGAACAGCTGGCCGGTGCCGCTCTTCTCCATGAAAGCGCCGAAGAGCACGAACAGGATCACGTACGAGGCGGACACCCCCAGAGTACTGCCGAAGATGCCTTCGGTCGACAGGTAGAGCTGTTCGAGCAGAACCGGGAACTTCACATACGTGAAGAGCAGCGCGTAGCCCAGGAAGACCAGGGCGGTCAGCGGCAGGGCCCAGCCGATGATCCTTCGCGTCGCTTCGAGCACTGTGGCCACCGCGACCACCGCGAAGAACTTGTCGGCGAAGGTCAGGTCGTCGATGTAGATGATGCGGTAAAGGACGTAGTCGTGGTTGATGAACAGGTAGCCGATGATGCCGATGCTCGCGGCGAGCAGCAGCGCGTCGATCGTGATGCCGGCAGTGCCGCCGCGCCGCGTGGGGTAGAGCAGCGCCACCAGCACGAGCGCGAAGAGCAGGTGCGTCCCGCGGAAGAAGTAGGTTTCCGGCGGCCCGACGAAGGCGACGTACATGTGGTACAGGGACATCGCAATGGCGATCGCTGCAGCGATGCGCATGACCGGGCGCGAGCGCGGCGGCGATTCCGGCGCAAGTTCGGGGAGTACCGTCGAGATCGGAACGGATTCGGTCATGGCGATGGCCGGAGCATGGCGGGGGCATGGCGGGCAAAGGCCCTCCCCCCGTGCGACGCGCTACTTGATCGCGCCGACTTCCTTGTAGTACTTCGCCGCGCCCTTGTGGTACGGCACGCCGATGTCGGTCGCCATCACCTTGGCATCGAGGCCTTCGACCGCCTTGACGACGGCAGTCAGCTCACCGGCGCGCTCCGCCAGGACCTTGGTCATCCGGTAGACGGTGTCCTCTGCAAGATCGCAGGCGGCGATGAGGTGCGTCGAGTAGGCGATGACCTTGACGTCCTTGTCCTGCTTCTGGTACGTCCCTGCCTTGATCGTTGCCAGGTAGTAGCCAGGGTTGATCTTCTGCATCTCGGCCAGGGTCTTCTCGTCGACGCCGATCAGACGGATATCCCGGGCGCTTGCCAGGTTCATGACGGAGGAGGCCGGCGCGGTCGTGCCGAGCGTGAAGACTTGCGCCTGTCCGTCCTTCAGCATCGAGACGGCATCGTCGTAGCTGGCCACGAAGTTCGCTTTGCTGAGCGAGTCGTAGCCGAGGCCCTGCGTCTTCAGGATGTGCTGCGTGATCAGCTCGGCAGTGTTTCCGCGCGACTGCATCACGCTCGCCTTGCCCTTCATGTCGGCGATGCTGTTGATGCCGGAATCCGCGAGCGCGACGACCTGGAAGTACTGCGGATAGAGATTGGCGATCTGGCAGACGTTCTTGGTCGCGGCCGGGTAGGGCGCATTGCCCTTGATGCCGTCCACGGTGGTGATCGAGTTGCCGAACCCGATCTGCGCCTTGCCGGCGTCGACGCCGCGGACGTTGCTGATGCCGGCGCCCGGCGTCATCTGGATCTTCAGCTCCGGCACCGCCTTCTCCCACAGGCCCTTGAGCGCGCCACCGAGTGGAATCCAGGAGCCCCCTTGCGGTCCGGTCATGAACGTGACCTGCTGGGCCTGCGCAAGCGGTGCGCCGAATGTCAAAGCTGCGCCTAGGGCGAATGCGACTGTGCAGCTCGCGGCCGTGCGCCGCCGTGAGGTCCTGTTCATGTCGTCTCCTTGAAGTGGGTGACGCCGCCCTCTGCGGGACGGACGTTGCCGGAGACTGGAAGATATCCGCGTTCGGGCGGGGCAACAATACCGTAGATACCCAGGGCGGAGGCTCAAGCCGGGGAGGCCCCGGGAGGGATGAGCTCAGCCGCGCTTGCCGAACGAGTCCTTCAGGGTGGTGACCCGGTTGAACACCGGCCGCTCCGGGCGATGGTCGTGGCGATCGGCGACGAAGTAACCCTGGCGCTCGAACTGCAGGCGGTCCTCCGGGACGACGGACGCAATCGACGGCTCGGCATAACCGGTGCTGATGCGCTTGGAATCATGGTTCAGGAAGGACAGGAAGTCACGGCCGCCGATATCCGGTTGCGGTTCGGTGAACAGGCGGTCGTAGATGCGCAATTCCACCGGCACCGCCTCGCGCGCACTGACCCAGTGGATGTTGCCCTTGACCTTGACCGAGTCCGCGCCGGCGGTGCCCGATCGCGTCCCGGGAAGGTGTTCGCAATAGACGGTGGCGACCCGGCCATCGGGCCCGCGGTCGAAGCCGGTGCACTTGACGACATAGCCGTAGCGCAGCCGGACCATCCGATCGGGTGCCAGCCGGAAGAATCCTTTCGGCGGATCCTCGGCGAAGTCCTCGCGCTCGATCCACAGCTCGCGGGTGAGCGGGAAATGCCGCGTGCCACGCTCCGGATGATGCGGATGCACCGGCGCCTCGCAGGCCTCGGCCTGGCCCTCGCCGAAGCTGGTGATCACCAGCCGTACCGGATCGACGACGACGCTGACGCGCCCCGCACGCTCGTCGAGATCGTCGCGCGCCGCCTGCTCGAGCACGCTCATGTCGATCCATTGTGCTGCCTTGGCGACGCCGATGCGGTCGCAGAAGAGGCGGATCGACTCGGGCGTGTAGCCGCGCCGGCGCAAGCCCGCCAGCGTCGTCATGCGGGGGTCGTCCCAGCCGTCGACATGGCGCTCCGACACCAGCTGCTGCAGCCGGCGCTTGCTGGTGATGGTGTAGTTCAGGTTGAGCCGCGCGAACTCGATCTGCCGGGGCAGGGGCTTGTCGAAGTAGCCGCCTTCCGCCACCCGCGCGATCAGCCAGTCGTAGAGCGGCCGATGATCCTCGAACTCGAGCGTGCACAGCGAATGCGTGATCCGCTCGAGCGCATCCGACAGCGGATGGGCATAGTCGTACATCGGGTAGACCGACCATCGATCGCCGGTGCGATGATGGTGGGCGAAGCGGATCCGGTAGAACACCGGGTCGCGCATGTTCATGTTCGGCGAGCGCATGTCGATGCGAGCTCGCAGCACCAGCGAGCCTTCCGGATGCCTGCCGTCGCGCATCTCCTGAAAGAGGGCGAGGCTCTCCTCGGCCGGCCGGTTCCTGAAGGGCGAATCGCGGCCCGGTTCCGTCAGCGTGCCGCGGCCTTCGCGGATCTGCTCGGCCGTTTGGCTGTCGACGTAGGCATAGCCGGCACCGATCAGGTAGCGCGCGAAGTCGTAGAACTGCTCGAAGTAGTCGCTCGCGAAGTAGAGGTCGGACTGGCCGTCGGGATGCTGCCAGTCGAAGCCGAGCCAGTGGATCGAATCGAGAATCGAATCGACGTACTCCTGTTCTTCCTTCTCCGGATTGGTGTCGTCGAAGCGCATGTGGCAGCGCCCGCCGTAGCTTTGCGCGATGCCGAAGTTCAGGCAGATCGACTTGGCATGGCCGATGTGCAGGTAGCCGTTGGGCTCGGGTGGGAATCGGGTTCGGATCACCGCCGGATCGGGCGGCCCGCGACGCTGCACTTCCGCGACGCCCGGCCCGCCCGCCCAGCGGCGGCCCTCGAGGACGTTCGACTCGAGATCGTTGTCGATGGCCTGGCGGATGAAGTTGCTCGGGGCTGGAACGGGATCGGGATTCATGGTGCAGCTTTCGCCCAGCGAGCCGAGTGGCCCGCGGGGATGTGGGGAGGGATCAGACCGACAGCAGGTCGACCTCGAAGAGGAGGGTGGCGTTTGGCGGGATGACGCCCCCGGCGCCGCGGGCACCGTAGCCGAGGCTGGCCGGGATCAGGAGCCGCCGCTTGCCGCCGACCTTCATGCCGGCAACGCCCTGGTCCCACCCGGCAATGACCTGGCCGCCGCCCAGGGCGAAGTCGAACGGTTGGCCGCGGTCCTTGCTGGAGTCGAACTTGGCGCCTGCCCGGCCGCCCTCGGGCGCGCCGGCATCGGCCTCCCAGAGCCAGCCGGTGTAGTGGACGGTCACCTGTTGGCCAGCCCGGGCAGTCTCACCGGTGCCGACCTGCACGTCGTCGATTCCGAGGCCGGTCGTGCCGGTTTCGAATGCCATCTCTTGCCTCTTTCGTCTGTTGCCGAAGGGCAGAGAAGATAGCACGCGTGGTCGACACGCGTGCCCGGCAGGCGTCGTCGGCGCAGATGGGCAGCGGCCCGGCAGACCCGGCCGCGCGGGTCAGCGCACGCTGGCCGAACCCCAGCCGCTGGTCCGGATCGGACTCACGTATTGGTCGTAGTACTCGCGCAGCGCGCTGAACTCGCTCACGACGTCGAACGGGAAGCCCTGCCGGCCGCCGCGGGAATCCATCATCATCGCGTCGAGCGCGAGCCGGAACTCCGCCGGATTGCGCCACTGCTTGAGGAGCTTCTCGACCGCCTGTGGATAGCGGCTGCAGCTGCGGCTGAGGTCGATCGACGGCGGCAGCTGCGCCAGGATCTGCTGGACGTCCCGGCTAAGCTCGCGGGCGTGAGGCCCGAGCCGCTCGAGGGCCCGGGGATCGCATGCCTGCTGCAGGCCCGCCGGGGCGAGGCCGGCCGGGACCAGCCCTGGCCGGGCCAAGCCAGCCTGCGCATGTCCGAAAGCCGGTGGCCGCGCTCGGGCCTGCGGGCGCGGCGCGGCGGGACGCGCCGCCGGCACGGATTTGCTCGATCGTTGAAACCAGTTGAACATCTAGGCTTGGTACGGGTGGTGACCGGGATTGCGGGCTCGACCGGAGGTTTTTCGACTGCATCTGCAGTTTGAGAGGGTCGTCCCAGCGAGGGGAGGAAGTTTTTCATGTTTCAGACGCTCTGTGCGTTGCCGGGCGGCCGGGTGCGCGGCGAGTTGCATGTGCCGGGCGACAAGTCCATTTCGCACCGCGCCATCATGCTTGGCGCGCTTGCCGACGGACCGACCCGGATCTCCGGGTTCCTTGAAGGGGCCGACGCCCTGGCGACGATGAACGTGTTCCGCGCCATGGGCGTCTCGATCGAAGGCCCTCGGGACGGCGAGGTGACGGTGCAGGGGGTGGGGCTGCATGGGCTTCGGGCTCCGGCGGCGGCGCTCGATTGCGGCAATTCGGGCACCTCGATGAGGCTGCTGAGCGGGCTGCTGGCCGGACAGTCCTTCGAGTCCCGGCTGATCGGCGATGTCAGCCTGAGCCGGCGGCCGATGCGCCGGGTGGTGGACCCGTTGGCATCCATGGGCGCGCGCATCGATACCGTGGACGGCCATCCGCCGCTGCTCGTGCATCCGGTGGCGGGACTGCGGTCCGCCGACATCCGGATGAACGTCGCGAGCGCGCAGGTCAAGTCGGCGCTGATCCTCGCCGGCCTCTACGCGGTCGGCACCACCCGGATCACCGAGCCCGCTCCCACCCGCGACCACACCGAGCGCATGCTGGCTGCCTTCGGGGTGGAGGTCGGCCGCGACGGCCCGGTCATCACGATCGCCGGAGGCCAGCGGCTCACCGGCTGCCGCGTCGACGTGCCGGCGGACATCTCGTCGGCCGCGTTCTTCCTGGTGGCCGCGAGCATCTCCCCTGGCGCCGAGTTGAATCTGCGCCATGTCGGCATGAACCCGACCCGCACCGGCGTCGTCAGGATCCTGCGTGCGATGGGCGCCGACATCACGGAATCCAATCCGCGGATCGTCGGCGGCGAGCCGGTCGCCGACCTGCGGGTACGCGGCGCTCACCTTCGCGGGATCGAGATCGCGCCGGAGCTGGTCCCCCTCGCGATCGACGAATTTCCGGTGCTGTTCATCGCGGCTGCCTGCGCCGACGGAACCACCCTGCTGCGCGGCGCGGAAGAATTGCGGGTCAAGGAGTCCGACCGCATCGCGGTGATGGCCGAAGGCCTCAAGGCGATCGGCATGCCGGTCACTCCCACGCCCGACGGCATGCGGATCGAGGGGCGGGGATCGGAGCCGGCGCCGTTTACCGGCGGCACCGTCGAATCCCACGGCGACCATCGCATCGCGATGGCCTTCGCGGTTGCAGCCCTGAGGTCGCGCAGCCCGATCACCGTCCTCGACACCGAGAACGTCGGCACCTCATTCCCGCGTTTCGCGGAAATGGCCGCTGCGGTCGGCATGCCGGTCCAGGTCGGCAGCGGTCAATGACCTCGATTTCCGGGTCGGTATCGGTGCCGGTCATTGCCATCGACGGACCCACCGCGTCGGGAAAGGGCACCATCGCTGCCGGGGTTGCCCGTCGGCTCGGGTTTCACTACCTGGACAGTGGCTCCCTCTACCGGCTGGTCGCGCTCGAGGCCCAGGAAGCCGGCGTGGATCTGGACGACGGCGCGGCTTTGGCAGCGATCGCGGCCAGACTGCAACCGGAGTTCCTGGGCGGCCGGATCCGGCTGCGCGGGCGCGACGTCACCGACCTGATCCGCGAGGAAAGCGTCGGGGTGGCTGCCTCGCGCCTGGCGGTGCAGCCTGCGGTGAGGCTGGCGCTGGTGCAGCTCCAGCGCAGGTTCCGCGCGACGCCGGGGCTCGTCGCCGACGGTCGCGACATGGGCACGGCGATCTTCCCGGATGCCCCGCTCAAGATCTTCCTGACCGCCGATGTCCAATCCCGCGCTGACCGAAGGCATAAACAGTTGATCGAAAAGGGTTTTTCCAGTAACATCACAGGCCTTTTGAAGGTCCTGCGTGAACGGGACAATCGCGACGTCAATCGCGCCGTTTCGCCGCTCAGAGCCGCAGAGGACGCGGTTGTCATTGATTCCACGAATCTTTCGATCGAGCAGACGATCGAGCAGGTCCTGGGGGCATGGCAAACGGTAGTCGGCAGGCCGGCATGAGCCGGCAGGCCAGGATGCCTGACCGCTGATCCGTCACCGGACGTGCCGCTCAAGGGCATGACGGAGCGGTCACGGCAGGATTTTTGTTCAACACCGCTGGAGCGGCCATTCCTTCGGGATCCCCGGATCTCGTGACGAATCCCGCCTGGCGTGAACCTTATTGGAATTCAATGAGCACAGCAGTTTCGGAAAGCCCGGTACAGGAAGAGAGTTTCGCAGCGTTGTTCGAGGAATCGCTCGCCCGGCAGGAAATGCGCCAGGGTGAGGTGATCACCGCGGAAGTCGTCCGCGTCGATCACAACTACGTCGTCGTCAATGCGGGGCTGAAATCCGAGAGCTACGTTCCGGTCGAAGAGTTCTACAACGATCGTGGTGAATTGGAAGTCGCCGTCGGCGACTTCGTATCGGTTGCGATCGACTCGCTGGAAGACGGCTTCGGCGAGACGCGCCTGTCGCGCGACCGCGCCAAGCGCTTGGCCGCCTGGGTCCAGCTCGAGCAGTCGCTCGAGGCCGGCGACCTCGTCACCGGCACTGTCACCGGCAAGGTCAAGGGCGGTCTCACCGTCATGACCAACGGCATCCGCGCCTTCCTCCCGGGTTCGCTGATCGACACCCGCCCGGTCAAGGATACGACGCCGTTCGAAGGCAAGACCCTCGAATTCAAAGTCATCAAGCTGGACCGCCGCCGCAACAACGTCGTCCTGTCGCGCCGCGCGGTGATCGAGCTGTCGCAGGGCGAGGAGCGCGCCAAGCTGCTCGAGACGCTGGCCGAAGGCGCCATCGTCAACGGTGTGGTCAAGAACATCACCGACTACGGCGCGTTCGTGGACCTCGGCGGCATCGACGGCCTGCTGCACATCACCGACATGGCCTGGCGTCGCGTGCGCCATCCATCGGAGGTGCTGCAGGTCGGCCAGGAAATCACCGCCAAGGTGCTCAAGTTCGACCAGGAGAAGAACCGCGTCTCGCTTGGCATCAAGCAACTCGGCGAGGACCCGTGGGTCGGCATCGGCCGGCGTTATCCGCAGGGCACGCGCATGTTCGGCAAGATCACCAACATCACCGACTACGGTGCATTCGTGGAGATCGAGCCGGGCATCGAAGGCCTGGTGCACGTGTCCGAGATGGACTGGACCAACAAGAACGTCAACCCCGGCAAGGTCGTTGCGCTTGGCGACGAGGTCGAGGTCATGGTCCTGGAGATCGACGAGGATCGCCGCCGCATCTCGCTGGGCATGAAGCAGTGTCGGCCGAATCCGTGGCAGGAGTTCTCCGAGAACCATCGCCGCAACGACAAGGTGTCGGGTTCCATCAAGTCGATCACCGACTTCGGCGTCTTCATCGGCCTGCCGGGTGGAATCGACGGTCTCGTCCACCTGTCGGACCTGTCCTGGCACAAGTCGGGCGAGGAAGCGGTTCGCGACTTCAAGAAGGGCGACGAGGTCGAGGCGGTGGTCCTGGGCATCGACGTCGAGCGCGAGCGCATCTCGCTGGGCATCAAGCAGCTGGAAGGCGACCCGTTCACGAACTTCGCTGCCGCCCACGACAAGGGCGCCATCGTCAGCGGCACGATCACCAGCGTGGATGCCCGAGGCGCCACGATCCAGATCGAGCCGGAAGTCGAGGGCTACCTGCGTGCGTCGGAGATCTCGCGCGACCGCGTCGAAGATGCCCGCATGCACCTCGCCGAAGGCAGCACCATCGAGACCATGATCATCAACATCGACCGGAAGAATCGTTCCATCGCGTTGTCGATCAAGGCTCGTGAGACTGTGGACACGGCGGAGGCGATGCAGAAGATGGCCGAGACCTCGGCTGTCACCGGGACGACCAATCTTGGTGCGCTGCTGCGGGCTAAGCTGGACAACCAGTCTGATAAGTGAGACCCCCCCGAGGCGCCGGAGGCGCCTCCCCCCTCAGGAGGGGGGCACCGCGAGCGGCCGGGCCGAGCCCGTTCCGCCGCGGTTGCTGGGTGTGGGGCGTTGCGTGAGTGCGGAGGGTGAGGCTGGGTTTGCCAGAGCAGCATCCGATGCCAGGGACGGGGGGCGCCGGCAGCGGCCGGGCCAAGCCCGATCCGCGCCGGCTGCTGGGTGTGGGGCGGTGAGGGCGTTGGAGGTTGAGGCTGGTCGTGAGCTGTGGACGGGCCGTTGCAGTCGGATCAGGGCGATGGTTCTGCCGCTGGTTTGGCCGCATGATTGGGTGGTAGCGTCGGCCTGCTTGGGTCGGCGAGGTGACAACTAGGATTGGCACGTATGGCGATGCTGGACCCGGTCGATATCGACGACCAGTCGGCCCCTGGGACGATGACCAAGTCGGAGCTGATTGCCCGGCTGGCGGAGCGTTATTCGCAACTCGTCGCCAAGGACGCGGAATTTGCGGTGCGAACGGTGCTGGATGCAATGGCGCGGGCGCTCGCGGACGGCAACCGCATCGAGATCCGGGGGTTCGGCAGCTTTGCGCTGTCGTATCGTCCGCCCCGGATGGGCCGCAATCCGAAGTCCGGTGAACAGGTCCTGGTGCCCGAGAAGCGGGTGCCGCATTTCAAGCCCGGCAAACAGCTGCGGGAAAGCGTCGATGCCGCGTTGCGCGGCGAGTGAAACTGCGGATCGCCGATGCGCCTGATTAGCTGGCTGGTCAAGATCGTGATCTTCCTGGTGCTGCTCGGCTTCGCGCTGGGCAACACCGAACCGGTGCGGATGGGGTTCTTCGGCAACCAGGACGTTGCCGTGACCGCGCCGCTGGTGGTCTTTCTCCTGATGTTCTTCCTGCTGGGCCTGCTGCTCGGCTTCGCCACCTTCATGCCCCGGCTGTTCAGGCAACGCCGCCTCGTCGCGCGGCTCAAGCGCGACCTGGACCGCCTGCAGCGCCAGCGCGACCCCGAGCAGAAGGCGCAGGCCGAGATCGAAGCGATCGCCGCGCAGCTGCCACCGCCCTGATGCCGGTTGCCCCGCTGCCGGCCTGCTAGCCGAGCCATGGAATTCGAATACTGGTGGCTGCTCGCCATCCCGCTTTTCTTTGCGCTCGGCTGGGCGGCTGCCCGGGGCGAGCGCAGCCTTGCCACCCGTTCGCCTGAAACCCTTTCCAACGCCTATCTCAAGGGGCTGAACTTCCTGCTCAACGAGCAGAACGACAAGGCCATCGACGCGTTCGTCGAGGTGGTGCGGATCGAGCCGGAGGCGATCGAGCTGCATTTCGCGCTCGGCGCCCTGTTCCGGCGTCGCGGCGAAACCGAGCGCGCGATCCGCGTTCACCAGAACCTGGTCGACCGGGGCGACCTGGATGCGGACCAGGGCGCGCACGCGCTCTACGAACTCGGCCAGGACTTCCTGAAGGCCGGCCTCATCGACCGCGCCGAAGATGCCTTCAACCGGCTGGAGGGAACCGCCTACGCCGCCGCCGCCGCCCGCCAGCGCCTGGAGATCGCGCAGCGCACCCACGACTGGCGCCGCGTCATCGACCTGGCGCGCGATGCGCCGCCGGCCAATCCTGGCTTCGACGCACGGCGCGTCATTGCCCACGCCTACTGCGAGCTGGCGGTCGCCCGGCTGCAGGCCACGCAGTACGACCATGCGGCAACCCATGCCCAGCAGGCCCGCGACGCCGCTCCCGAGCATGCCCGGCCGCTGATCGTGCTCGGCCAGGTCGCCTTCCGGAAGGGATTCCATGCGGAGGCGCTCAAGGCGTGGGAGGAGGTTGCAGCCAGGAATCCGGAGTACGTCTCGCTGGTCGCGCACGATTGGCTCGCCGCAGGCGAGGCCGGTGGCGGGTCGGAAGGCCTCCGGGGGGTCATTGCGCGCATGCAGCGTCTGGGGTCGGCGGCGCAATCGCCGGACCTCATCAGGGCGCTCGCCGACGCGATCGCGCGCCTCGACGGCAAACCTGCCGCCGCCCAGTGGGTGCGCCAGATTCTTGTCACCCAGCCGTCGCTGCTCGGGCTGCAGATCCTCCTCGACCTTTCGCATCGGCCGGCGAACGAGGTCGGCAGCGCCGCGGATCTGGACGAGGCGGCGCTGCGAACGCTGGTGAAGCGGCAGGCCGAGAAGATGTCGCGCTATGTCTGCAGCGTCTGCGGCTTCCGGGCGCAGCACTACTACTGGCAATGCCCCGGCTGCAGCCGCTGGGACAGCTATTCGCCGCGGCGGACAGAGGAACTGGAAACGTCGGCGTGATGGCGGAATTGACGGCCCGGGAACGGGCGGTTGAATACGTCAGGCTGGTGCGCCTGCATCGGCCGATCGGCACGTTGCTGCTGCTGTGGCCTACGCTGTGGGCGCTCTTCGTCGCATCCCGCGGCCTGCCGGAGCTCTATACGCTTTTCGCCTTCTCGCTCGGCACGCTGCTGATGCGCTCAGCCGGATGCGCCATCAACGACTGGGCAGACCGCGGCTTCGACGGTGCAGTGGAACGTACCCGGGACCGTCCGCTGGCCGCCGGCCGAATCGCGCCGTGGGAAGCGGTGATGGTGTTCGTGGTGCTGAGCCTGCTGGCCCTGCCGCTGGTATTTCCCTTCGGGCCGCTGACCTGGATGCTGGCGGTGGTAGCAGCGCTGCTGGCGGGGAGCTATCCGTTCTTCAAGCGCTTCTTCGCGATCCCGCAAGCCTATCTCGGCATCGCCTTCGGCTTCGGCATCCCGATGTCGTTCGCTGCGGTGCGCGGAGAGCTGCCGGCCACCTGCTGGATCCTGCTGTCCGCCAACATCTTCTGGGCGATTGCCTACGACACCGAATATGCGATGGTGGACCGTGAAGACGACCTCAAGATCGGCATCCGGACGTCCGCAATCACCTTCGGCCGCTACGACGTCGCCGCCGTGATGGCCTGCTACCTGCTGACGCTGGTGCTCATCGGCTGGGCAGCAGCCATCGAGGGCCTGTGGCCGTGGATCGGTGTCGGCCTGGTGCTGGCGGGCGGCGTGGCCGTCTACCACTTCGGCCTGATCCGGGAACGCGGTCGCGCGGGCTGCTTCAAGGCCTTCAACCAGAACACCTGGTTCGGCGCGGCGGTGTTCGTCGGGGTGTTCCTCGGGGTCATGCTGCGCTGAGTAACTGCAGTACGGATATACAGTGTTTCGGCTAGACTTCGCGGATGCCGATCGATACCGAACATGCCGTAACCGACGTGATGCCCCCGGCGGGAACGGAGGCTTCATCCCGACCCGACAATCTGGCGGCGACGCCCCTGCCGGTGCAGTCCGCGGTGGCGGATTGGCTCGCTGGGCTCAATGACGCGCAGCGCCGGGCGGTCACGTTCGGCCGCGAGGGCGGGGGCGGGCATCGAGGCGGGGTCGAACGGCGTCCGATGACGACGGCACCGCCGTTGCTGGTGATCGCAGGCGCCGGCACCGGCAAGACGGCCACCCTGGCGCACCGGGTGGCGTGGCTGGTCGTCAACGGCATCGACCCGGCGCGGATCCTCCTGCTGACCTTCAGCCGCCGTGCGGCGCAGGAAATGGCGCGGCGCGCGGAGCGTATCGTCGCCGAGGCCCAGCGCGGCCCGTTGCGCGGTCGCCAGGCACCGCATCCGGTGCGCCTCCCATGGGCCGGCACCTTCCACGCCGTCGGCGCGCGCCTGCTGCGCGAACATGCGCGGCGGGTCGGGCTCGATCCGTCGTTTGGAATCCTCGACCGTGCGGACTCGGCGGACCTGATCGACGTCATACGCCACGCCCAAGGACTTTCTGCAAAGCCGAGGCGTTTCCCGCGCAAGGACACTTGCATGGCCATCTATTCCTATCGCGTCAACACCGGCTGGTCGCTGCAACGAGTGCTGAACGACGCCTTTCCCTGGTGCTCGGAATGGTCGAATGAACTGCGTGAGCTCTTCAAGGCCTACGTCGAGCGCAAGCTGTCGCACAGTGTGCTGGACTACGACGACCTGCTGCTCTGGTGGCATGCGGCCCTGTCAGATGCGCAGCTCGCCGCCGAAATCGGCGGTGGCTTCGACCATGTTCTGGTGGACGAGTTCCAGGACACCAACACGCTGCAGTCGGAAATCCTGCAGGCGCTCAAGCCCGACGGCGCCGGCGTGACGGTCGTCGGAGACGATGCGCAATCGATCTATTCGTTTCGCGCCGCCAACGTCGGCAACATCCTCGAATTTCCGCAACGCTTCGACCCGCCTGCCTGCCGCATCACCCTCGAGCACAACTATCGATCGGTACAGCCGGTGCTCGACGCCGCCAACAGCCTCATCTCCGAGAGCAAACGGCAATACCCGAAGACGCTGCGGTCGGACCGCGGCGCGGGCGCGCGGCCGCGTCTGGTCACGGTCTTCGACGACCGTGCACAGGCGGAGTACGTGGTGGAAGAAGTGCTCGCGCAGCGCGAGGCCGGCGTCGCGCTCAGGAAGCAGGCGGTGCTCTTTCGTAGCAGTCATCACAGCGACACGCTCGAAGTCGAACTGGCCCGCCGCAACATCCCGTATGTCAAATACGGCGGTCTGAAGTTCCTGGAGGCGCTGCACATCAAGGACGTCCTCGCGGTGCTCCGCTGGGCCGAGAACGCGCGCAACGGCATCGCCGCTTTCAGGGTGCTGCAGCTGCTGGACGGCATCGGGCCGGCAACCGCGCAACGCTGCCTCGATCACCTCGGCGCCCACTCAGGGTCCTTCGATGCGCTGGCTGCCTTCGAGCCTCCCGCTGCCGCCGCGTCCTGCTGGCCCGCGTTCATTCGGCTGATGCTCGACCTAACGCGCCCTCTTGCGCCGTGGTCCGGTCAACTTGAGCAGGTGGTACGGTGGTACCAGCCGCTGCTCCAGAACCGGCTCGACGACGCATTGGTTCGCACGGCGGACCTGGAGATGCTTGTGGCGCTGGCGCCGCAGTTCGCCGACCGGGAGCGATTTCTCACGGAGCTGACGCTCGATCCGCCGTCGGCTAGCGGTGATCTCACCGGAGAGCCGCTTCTCGACGAGGACTACCTGATCCTGTCGACGGTGCATTCGGCGAAAGGACAGGAGTGGGATTCGGTCTATGTCCTCAACGTCGCCGACGGCAACTTCCCGAACGAGTTCGCATGCGGCAGCGACGCCGGCCTCGAGGAGGAGCGCCGGCTGCTCTACGTCGCGATCACCCGTGCCCGCAACCGGCTGCACCTGATCGAGCCGCAGCGCTACTTCGTGACCCAGCAGCCACGCTACGGCGACGCGCACGTGCGCGGCGCGCGCAGCCGTTTCCTGACCCCGGCGGTACTTGCGCAACTGGAGCCGCACGGGCCGCCGGATGCGGCCGGCCACCTTGGAGCGGATCGGGATGGCGCAGCCGGCTTGGCTGCGACAACCCGCGTCGATGTGGCGTCGCGCCTGAGGGGAATGTGGTGACGCCGCCCGAGCCGCGCCCCGCTCGGCGTGGCGCCGCACTGCTGCGCTATCGAACGGTGATCAAAGGTCGAGTCTGTTAACCTTTGTGCCGTCGATACTCAGGTCGGCCATCAATCCCGCGTTGCTCAAGGCATAGCCAATGACCGCCTGCCTAGCGGTCTGCGTGTCGACGGAGGCTGAAGCGCCGGTCTTGATCATCGTCACCGAGGCATCTGCGCCGGCTGTCCAACCTTTGCTGGCTCGGAATTTGTCTAGCTCTTCCTGCGTCATAAACAACACATAGACCGCCTTCGATTCGGCGCCGGCAATAAGGCCTACGGACGCCGCAGTCGTGCTGTAGTAGCCATCCGTCTTACCCCCAACCCGGAGCGCTCCCTGACCGTACGAGCCTCCGATGCCGAAACCGGCGGCCAATACCGAAGGAAAGACCAGCACGCCCTTGGCTTTGCTCAGCAGCTCCTTCGAGCTTGGCACCTGAGATGAAAGCTTCCCGAGTGCACCGTCGACTTCTGCGTCGATAGCGCGTCGCTTGTCTGCGGCGGCTGTGCCAGAAGAGGAAGACGTGGTCGTGCATGCCGATGACAGCAATGCAGCACCGATAGTTGCCAGAAAGAGTCGCTTGCTCAGCATCAGGTTCTCCTTGAAGATGCACTACTGCGGCACCATGGCCTGATGTGTTGTAACTCCACACCTGATGGCACCGCCGAAAAATGATCATCACACAGGCCAGAAGCTGCGTCCATGTGTTTCTCCAGAGGTGTGGATCCCGCGCACGCTCCCGGACTCTGCCTGGAGACCGGCGACCTACCCATGATTCATGCGGGCTCACCGGGTATGCTCGTTGCCATCCGTCGCGCATGAAGGACGTGCGAAAAGGCCAGGCCCCCGGCAAGCTTGAGCGGGACGAATTTCACCTGCGCTTTTTCCAGTCATTTCGCGACCCCGCCTATGAGGCAGAGCGCGGGGCGCTCGATCGGCTCGAGGCGATCGCCTGGGACGCCTACCAGGACGGCCGCAAGGCACCCGTCACCGGGAAGGCGGGTGACGGCTTCGCCGATCCCGACTACGACCTCTCGCTCGAATGGAAAGCCAATCGCGATCGCCTGCTGGCGCTGGCTGCGATCCACAAGGATCCAGCTTCTGCGTCGCGCGTGCTGCTGATCATCGGATCGGCGCGCAACGACGGCACCTGTCCCGGCGAGATGTCGAAGACCTTCCGCCTGTGCAACCTCGCGCGTGAGGTCATCGAGGGGGCCGGCTTCGAGACCGACGTGCTCGACCTGAGCCTGCTGAACTCGGAATACGGCCGCCGGATCCATCCCTGCAAGGGCTGCGCCTCGACCGCCATGCCGCTGTGCCACTGGCCTTGCAGCTGCTATCCCAATCATGCGATGGACCAGGTCGACGACTGGATGGCTGAGATCTACGAGCGCTGGACGGCAGCGCACGGCGTGATCATCCTGACGCCCGTGTACTGGTACCAGGCGCCGGGAGTCCTGAAGCAGATGATCGACCGCCTGGTGTGCGCCGACGGCGGCAACCCTGATCCCACGTCGACCGCGGGCAAGGACGCGCAGAAGGCGAAGGCTCTCGAGCTGCAGGGCTGGTCCTATCCGAAGCACCTGGCGGGCAGGGCCTACGGCCTGGTAGTGCATGGCGACGTTGCCGGCATCGAAGGGGTCCGCCGCAGCCTGTCCGACTGGCTTGACTGGATGGGCCTCATCGACGCCGGTTTCGCTGCCCGCCTCGACCGGATGATCGGCTACTACGAGCCGTACGCCAGCAGCCATCAAGCGCTCGACCGCGACACCGACGTCCAGGAGGAGGTCCGCCAGGTTGCCCGGGCGGTCGTCACGGCGGTGTCCGCCATCCGTGGCGGCCTGCTCGCGCCGGCCGACTCGAACCTGGTCAGCCCGCGGGTCAAGTAGCCGCAGCGTGACAGACCGGGAGGATCCCGGTCAGTCAGTCGGGGACTGTGCTGCCTTGGCCTCGTCCGAAAGCTGCCGGCTGCGGCTTGCCGCCGCCCTGACGGCCTCGACCATGCTGGCCTTCACCCCCCGCTCGTCAAGCACCGCGACCGCCGCCGCGGTGGTTCCGGCGGGCGACGTCACGCGCGCCCGGAGAATCTCCGGCGGCTCCGGGGAGGCCAGCGCAAGCAGTGCAGCTCCTTTTACCGTCTGCAGCGCCAGCAGGCGAGCGGTGGCCGGATCGAGGCCGCCGCCCTTGCCGGCTTCGATCATCGCCTCCATCAGGTAGAAGGCGTAGGCGGGACCGCTGCCGCTCACCGCCGTGACCGTGTCGATGAGATGCTCGTGCTCGACGGTGACGACCTGGCCGGTGCTGGCAAGGATCGCGCGGGCGATGCGGTGGTCCTCTTCGGCCATATCCGGTGGCGCGAACAGACCTGAGATTCCTGCGCCGATAAGCGCCGGGGTATTCGGCATGGCGCGGACCACGCGCCGGTGGCCGCCGCTCATCGAGACCAGCAGTTCGATGCCCAGCCCTGCGGCGATGCTGACCAGCAGCGCCTGCGGATATCGCGCGAGGAGCGGCCGGCAGGCCTTCAACGCCGCCGCCGCCTGTTGCGGCTTGACCGCCAGCACCAGGGCGTCGAACCGGACGCCATCGGCGATGCCGGCCGCGTCCGCGAACACCTGCGTGCCGAGCCTGGCCTGCAGCGCCTGCCTCGCCGTTGCCACCGGCTCGATGACGCCGATCGCTGCCGCGGGCAGGCCGGATTCGACCAGGCCGCTGATCATGGCGCTCGCCATGTTGCCGCCGCCAATGAAGAGGATGCGCCGCCCGGTAAGGACTTCGGCGGGCGCGATCGCGGAGGTGCAAGGGTCGTCGGTCATCGGGCTGGCGTGGCTGGTTGGCTCGGAGTGGGCTTGAAGGCAGGCGGACGCAGGAGGGCGCGAGGGCGCATGCCGAACAGCAGCAGGACCACGAAGTAAACGATACCACCGGCGGCTACCAGTCCGAGCACCAGAGCCGCGCGCTCGAACGGCTCGGCCTGCAGGGCCGCCCAGTCGAAGCGGCGTGAGGCGTACCACAGCCCCGCCGCCATCGCCGCCAGGGCGACCGCCACTTTCGCGGCATATCCGCCCCAGCCCGGACTGGCCACATAGAGGCCGCGCCGCCGCAACCCCACGAGCAACCAGCCGGAATTCAACCAGGCGCCGAGCGAGATAGCGAGCGCCAGGCCGGCGTGCGCGAACCACGGCACCAGCACGAGGTTCAGCAGTTGGGTTACCACCAGCACGCTGAGGGCGATCCTGACCGGCGTCTTCACATCCTGTTTGGCGAAGAAGCCTGGAGCCAGGATCTTGACCGCGATCAGGCCGAAGAGCCCGACCGAATACGCACTGACCGTCCTCGCGGTCATCGCCAGGTCGTTGGCGCTGAAGGCGCCGTAGTGGAACATCAGGGCCGTCAGCGGCTCGGCCAGCAGGGCGAGACCTACCATCGCCGGCGCGGCGAGCAGCAGGCACAGGCGCAGGCCCCAGTCGAGCAGTGCCGAATACTGGCCGTGGTTGCCCTCGGCATGCGCCTGCGAGAGGCTCGGCAGCAGCACCGTGCCCATCGCGATGCCCAGCATCGCCGTGGGGAACTCCATGAGGCGATCGCCGAAGGAGATCCAAGATACGCTGCCGGGACTGAGGTGCGATGCGATCTGGGTGTTGATGATCAGGCTGAACTGCGCCACGGACACCGCAAGCACCGCCGGACCCATGTTCTTCAGGATCCGGCGCACGATCGGGTCGCGCAGCGACCGATGCGGCGCCCAGCCGATGCGCGGCAGCATGCCGATCTTCAGGAGCGCCGGCATCTGCCAGGCAAGCTGGGCGATACCGCCGATCAGCACGCCGGCCGCCAAAGCGTAGATGGGTGGGTCGAAGTACTTCGACAGGAAGACGGCTGCGAATATGAAGGAGAGGTTGAGGAGCACCGGCGCGAACGCGGGCACCGCGAAAACGCGCCATAGGTTGAGGATGCCCGCGGAAAGCGCGACCAGCGAGATCATCAGGATGTAGGGAAACATCCAGCGGGTAAGGTTGGTGGCGATGGTGAATGTGGCTGGGTCGTCGCGCAGCCCGCTTGCGATCAGGTAGACGAGATAGGGGGCGAGCAGCACGCCCGCCAGCGATACCAGCAGCAGTGACCAGAACAGGGCCGTGGCCACCGCATCGACGATCGCCTTGGTGCGCGGGGGGTCCTGCGCCCTTGTCTCGGCCAGGATCGGCACGAAAGCCTGCGTGAATGCGCCTTCGGCGAAAAGCCGGCGCAAGAGGTTCGGCAGCCGGAATGCCACGAAGAACGCGTCGGTCATCGGGCCCGCGCCAAACGTCGCCGCAACCAGCGTTTCGCGGATGAGTCCGGTCACTCGGGAGACGAAGGTAAGGCCGCTGATGGTTGCGGCCGCTCGGAGAAGGTTCAAGGGGACCCTGTTGTCGTTCGGGCAGGAGGGCGGCGCGGGGGGCCGCACCACGGCCTGCGCCGGGAGTTTGGGGCCCTCCCGGAGCCCGATCGCCCGCTTCTTGCTGGGCAGGCGCTGCCCACGCTATAATACTTGGCTAACTTGCGTCAATCCAGGGCTAGGGCCAGCCAGTAGCGGTCGGTCCCCTGATTGGCCTCACCACGCTTCAGCAAGAGGATTCAGCAGAATGGCCAACATTGCCTCAGCCCGCAAGCGAGCGCGGCAAGCGGTGCAGCTCAATGCACACAACAGCAGCCTGCGCTCCAAGCTGCGTACCGCCATCAAGTCGGTGCGCAAGGCCGTTGCCGCCGGCGACAAGGCAGCTGCGACCAACCAGTTCCGTGCGTCGATGAGCATCATCGATTCCATCGCGGACAAGCGCATCATCCACAAGAACGCCGCTGCCCGCCACAAGAGCAGGCTGGCCGCCGCCGTGAAGGGCATGGGCTCGCCACAGGCCTGATCAAGAGAGTTGGACCGCCGCCGGCCCCCGGGCCGATGCGTCTGTGGCGGTTCCAGCCGCCGTTGCCTTGCTCCTCAGCCTTGCCTTGTCCGCTCGCCGAACAGCCCCGAGCCGACCCTGACGATCGTCGCACCCGCCGCGATCGCCGCCTCCAGGTCCGCCGACATCCCCATCGAGAGCGTATCGAATTGATCCGCGCCCGGCGTTGCGATCTTCTTCAGTTCCTCGTCGACCCGATCGAATAGTTCGCGCAGTTGCCCGAATCGCCGCGCCTGCAGGCTGGTGTCGCCGGTCGGCTCCGGTATCGCCATCAGGCCGCGCAAGCGGATTCCGTGCATGGTCGCCATGGCCCGTGCCAGGGGCACGAGCTCCTCCGGATCACAGCCGCTCTTGCTGGCCTCGCCGGACACGTTCACCTGCACGCAGACTTGCAGAGGCGGCAATTCCGGCGGTCGCTGTTCCGACAAGCGTCGTGCGATGCGCTCCTCGTCCACCGACTGCACCCAGTCGAACACCTCCGCGATCCTGCGCGTCTTGTTCGACTGGATCGGCCCGATGAAATGCCATTCGATGGCTTTGCCATCGGGCCGCAGATGCGCGAGCGCCGCCATCTTCGCGAGCGCTTCCTGCAGGTAGTTCTCGCCGAAAGCGCGCTGGCCGATCGAAGCCAGTTCTCCGATGCTGCCCGCCGGGAAGGTCTTGGCGACTGCCAGCAGTCGAACGCCGTGCGGATCCCGTCCGGCCGCCACCGCAGCCCTTTCGATCCGGGCCTTCACTGCCAGATAGCGCTGCTCCAACGAGGGATTGCCGTTCATCGCCTGCAGATGCGGTTTCAACCGATGCCAACGCGCGCCCGCGAATGGGCCGCCTACACTTGGAAAGCGGATTGTAGAGCAGCGGGATCGGTGGCCAGCCTGCGCAGCCGCATCCTCGGCCGCCGTACAGCCAGGCGGTCCGACTCGAGGACGCCCAAATGCGGCACGGAAGCATCGGACGCAAGAACAAGGGACGCAAGGAACGCATCGATGGACATCGCTGAACTGCTGGCCTTCTCGGTCAAGAACAAGGCGTCGGACCTCCACTTGTCGGCCGGCTTGCCGCCGATGATCCGCGTCCATGGCGACGTGCGGCGGATCAACCTGCCGCCGATGGAGCACAAGGATGTTCATAGCCTGATCTACGACATCATGAACGACTCGCAGCGCAAGCAGTACGAGGAGAACCTCGAATGCGACTTCTCGTTCGCGATTCCGGGCCTGGCGCGCTTCCGGGTCAACGCCTTCGTGCAGCAGCGCGGTGCAGGCGCGGTGATGCGGACCATCCCCTCGAAGATCCTGTCGCTGGAGGAACTGAACTGCCCGAAGTCGTTCGTCGACATCGCGAGCCAGCCGCGCGGGCTGGTGCTGGTCACCGGCCCCACCGGCTCGGGCAAGTCGACGACGCTGGCCGCGATGATCAACCACATCAACGAGAACCTCTACGGCCACATCCTGACGGTCGAGGATCCGATCGAATTCGTGCACGACTCCAAGCGCTCGCTGATCAACCAGCGTGAGGTCGGCCCGCACACGCTGTCGTTCAACAATGCGTTGCGCAGCGCGCTTCGCGAGGATCCGGACATCATCCTGGTCGGCGAGTTGCGCGACCTGGAAACCATCCGGCTCGCGCTGACCGCTGCGGAGACCGGACACCTGGTCTTCGGCACGCTGCACACTTCCTCCGCCGCCAAGACCATCGACCGGATCGTCGACGTCTTCCCGGCCGCAGAGAAGGACATGGTCCGCGCGATGCTGTCGGAGTCACTGAAAGCGGTCATCTCGCAGTCGCTGCTCAAGACCAAGGACGGCAACGGCAGGGTTGCAGCCCACGAGATCATGGTCGGCACGCCGGCGATCCGCAACCTGATCCGCGAGGCCAAGGTTTCCCAGATGAACGCCGCCATCCAGACCGGCGCCGCGCTCGGCATGCAGACCCTGGACCAGTGCCTCACCGACCTGGTTCGCCGCAACGTCATCTCGATGCAGGAGGCGCGCGCCGCCGCCACCGTCAAGGACAGCTTCCCGGGCTGATCCGAAGCGCAAAGAGAGACAGAGAAAGGTAAAGAGGGGACTCACCATGTCGACCGCCGCCGCCCGGGCCAACCCGGCCACACCTGTCGCCGCTGCCGGCACCACCTCGGCGGCGCGCCCCGCATCGCTCGAGCGGGAGCAGGCCTCGAAGTTCCTGCACGACCTGCTGCGCCTGATGATCTCCAGGAAGGGCTCGGATCTCTTCCTGACCGCCGAGTTTCCTCCCGCATTCAAGATCGACGGCAAGCTGACGCCGGTCTCGAACGTGCCGCTGACCGCGCAGCACACCACCGAGCTGTCGCGGGCGCTGATGAACGACCGCCAGGCAGCCGAATTCGAAGCCAACAAGGAGCTCAACTTCGCGATCAGCCCCGGCGGCATCGGGCGCTTCCGGGTCAACGCATTCACCCAGCTCGGCCGTACCGGCATCGTCTTGCGGGTGATCCAGAGCAACATCCCGAAGTTCGAGGAACTGCACCTGCCGGCGGTGATGGGCGAGCTGTCGATGACCAAGCGCGGGCTGATCATCATGGTCGGCGCGACCGGCTCCGGCAAGTCCACGACCCTCGCGTCGATGATCGGCTACCGCAACGAGAACAGCTACGGCCATATCGTCACGATCGAGGATCCGGTCGAATACGTCCATCCGCATCGCAACTGCATCGTCACCCATCGCGAGGTCGGCGTGGACACGGCGAGCTGGGAAGTGGCGCTGAAGAACACGCTGCGCCAGGCCCCGGACGTCATCATGATCGGCGAGATCCGCGATCGCGAAACGATGGAGCACGCGGTGGCCTTTGCGGAAACCGGCCACCTCTGCCTGGCCACGCTGCACGCCAACAGCTCGAACCAGGCGCTCGACAGGATCATCAACTTCTTTCCGGAGGAGCGCCGCCAGCAGCTTCTGATGGACCTCTCGCTCAACCTGAAGGCGCTGATCTCGCAGCGCCTGGTGCCGCTCGAAGGCCGCAAGGGCCGCGTCGCCGCAGTCGAAGTGATGATCAACTCGCCGCTGGTGTCGGACCTGATCTTCAAGGGCGACGTCTCCGAGATCAAGGAGATCATGAAGAAGTCGCGCGAGCTGGGCATGCAGACCTTCGACCAGCACCTCTTCGATCTCTACGAGAGCGGCCAGATCGGCTACGAAGATGCCTTGCGCAACGCCGACTCGGTCAACGATCTTCGCCTGAATATCAAGCTCAACGGCACGCGGATCAAGCGCGACGTGAATTCCGGGATCGGGCACCTCGACCTGGTGTAGATACGGGGCAGAGCAAGGGGAAGACCTTGTCGGGGCCGGCGACCAGGTGCTGGGCTTAGGCGCGGGTGACGCGATCCGGCGGGATGATTTTCATTGCGCACTCCGCTCGCGCATCTCGAACTCGAACAGCCGGCATTCGATCTGCCCGTTGAAGAGCGGCGTCTTGCGCCGTTCGCGCAGGCCAAGCTGGCCCGGCAGACGGCGGTCGCTGCTGAGCAGCAGGGCGCGCCAGCCGCCGAAGTGGTTGCGGAGGTTTGCGCCGAAGGCGCGCCAGGTGGCGACATCGATCGGCACCCGCTCGTTGTAGGGAGGATTCGACACGATGACCCCCGGTTCGGCCCATGGCGGTCGCGCCTCGATCGCATCGCATTCCTCGAAGGCGACGGCCTCCGGCGGCAGGCCGGCACGCTGCAGGTTGCCGCGTGCCATCGCGACCGCGTTCGGATCGATGTCGCTGGCGGCGATGCGGATCGGCTGCGAGCTTGCATGCCGCGACGCCTCGGCCATCGCCGCCTGCGCCTGCTCCTGGACCTGCTGCCAGAGCGCCGGCTGGTGCAGCGACAGCCTTTCGATGCCGAACTGGCGCTGCAGTCCTGCCGGGCGACCGCAGGCGATCTGCGCCGCTTCGATGACGATGGTTCCTGCGCCGCAGAAGAGGTCGATGAGCGGAGTCGCCGGGTTCCAGTTTGCCAGCGCGAGCAGCCCGGCGGCGAGGTTCTCCTTGAGCGGCGCCTCGCCCTTGGCTTCCCGGTCCGCCCGCCAGCCGCGCTTGAAGAGCGGCTCCCCGGAGAGGTCGAGGTAGAGCAGGGCCTTGCCTTCCTGAAGGAACAGCGCTACCCGCACGTCGGGCCGGACGGTGTCGATCGACGGCCGCTCGCCGGTCCGGTCGCGCAACCGGTCGACGATGGCATCCTTGATGCGCAGCGTCGCGAAGTTGAGGCTGGTCAGCGGCGACCGGATTGCGGTGGTGTCCACCCGCAAGGTGCAGCTATGGTCGAACCACGTCTCCCAGGGTTGCGCCGACGCCAGTCGATAGAGGTCGTCCTCGGTCCGATAGCTGCCGCGCGCGATCCGCAGCATCACCCGGCTCGCCAGCCGCGAATGCAGGTTGATGCGGTAGGCGCTCTCGAGGCTGCCGCGGCATTCGACGCCCCCGGCCAGGGCCACCGCCGCGGTCGCGCCGGCCGCCTGCACCTCGGCGACCAGCGCCTGTTCGAGCCCACGCGGACACGGGCAGAAGTAGTCGTTCAACGACGTGCCGGTTCCGGACGGGCCGGGCCGCTGCTTCGCCGGAGGCTGGCTCAAGTCGGGCGCGCCAGCGCGCGGTCGAGGAAATCCAGCCGGTCCTGTCCCCAGAACGGCTCGTCGCGGTACCGGTACCAGGGCGCGCCGAACACCTGTGCGTCGATCGCCCGCTGCGTGTTCCGGGCATAGGCTTCGTCCGCGGCAGCCAGGTCCGCCACGAGATTCTCGCCGGGCAGCGCGCAGCCGTCGGCAAGCCGCGCCAGCGTCGGCAGATCGCCGACATCCTGTTCCTGCGCCCACAGCCCCTGCATGATGGCGTGGCTCACCTGGAGCGCGGCAGCATCGCCGTGGCGCTGACCGGCCAGGATGATCAGCTTCGCCGCGTCGTGCCCGGGCGTCGGAAAGTGCCTGGGCTGCAGGTTGAGCGGCACCTGGAGGTAGTCCGACCAGCGCCGCAACTCCACCAGCCGGTACGCCTGGCGCTGCGGGGCTCGCTTCGCGAGCGGCAGCCCACCCGATCCTGGGAAGATGCTGCCGCCGATGTCGACCGGCAGGACTTCGATCCCGGCCTGGTGGCGCTTCGCGACTTCGACCAGGCGCTGGTGGCCGAGATAGGTCCACGGCGAAGAAGGCGAGAAGTAGTACTCGATTGCTTTCATGCATTCTGCTCCCTGGATTCCGCTGCGTTGCTTCAGAACGGCTTGACCACCACCAGCGCCACCGCTGCGGCCAGCAGCAGCACCGGCGCTTCGTTGTAGAAGCGATACCAGCGATGGCTGCGGCGATTGCGGTTGAGCTCGAAGCCGCGCAGCAGGCGGCCGCAGCCATGGTGATAGCCGACCAGCAGCAGCACGATGACCAGCTTGGCGTGCAGCCAGCCGCTGCCGGGGCCCTTGCCGACCCCGTACCCGAGCCACATCCACAAGCCGGTCGCAAGGGCCAGCACGGCGAGGGGAAGCATGAAGCGGTACAGCTTGCGGGCCATCAGGATGAGCCGCTCCTTTTCCGCCTGCGATTCCGGCGCGACCAGCGCCAGGTTGACGAAGATGCGAGGCAGATAGAAGAGCCCGGCGAACCAGCTCGTGACGAACACGATGTGCGCCGTCTTGACCCAGAGGAATCCCATCAGGTGCGGATCTGGCCGCTGCCGAAGACCACGAACTTCTGCGACGTGAGCCCTTCGAGTCCCACCGGACCGCGCGCATGCAGCTTGTTGGTCGAGATGCCGATCTCCGCGCCGAGGCCGAATTCGAAACCGTCGGCGAAACGGGTGGAAGCGTTCACCATGACCGACGCCGAATCGACCTCGCGCAGGAAGCGCATCGCATGGGCATGGTCGGCGGTGATGATCGCGTCGGTGTGATTGGAACCGTATTCGTTGACATGCGCGATGGCCTCGTCGATACCCTGGACGATCCGGATGGAGAGGATCGGCGCGAGATATTCGGTGCGCCAGTCCTGCTCGGTCGCTTCCTTGCATTCGATGCCGTTCGCCTCGAGCAGGCGGCGGGTGGCCGGATCGCCGCGCAGCTCCACCGCCTTGCGGCGGTAGATGCCGCACAGATCCGGCAGGATGCGCGGCGCGGCAGCTGCTGCGACCAGCAGAGTCTCCATGGTGTTGCAAGGCGAATAGCGCTGGGTCTTGGCGTTGTCCGCGATCTTCACGGCCATTGCCGGGTCTGCCGACTCGTCGATGTAGACGTGGCAGACGCCGTCGAGGTGCTTGATCACCGGCACGGTCGCCTGCTTCGAGACGCGCTCGATCAGCGACTTGCCGCCCCGAGGAATGATAACGTCGACCCACTGCGGGCTGGTGATCAGGCTGCCGACCGCCTCGCGGTCGGTGGTGGCCACCAGCTGCACCGCATCCGCCGGCAATCCCGCCTCCTCCAGGCCCTCGCGCACCAGCTCCGCAAGGGCGCGATTGCTGTGGATGGCCTCCGAGCCACCCCGCAGGATGGTGGCGTTGCCCGACTTGATGCAAAGCCCGGCGGCGTCGATGGTGACGTTCGGCCGCGATTCGTAGATGATGCCGACCACGCCGAGGGGTACCCGCATCTTCCCGACCTGGATGCCGCTCGGACGCGGCCGCAGATCGGTGATCTCGCCGATGGGGTCAGGCAGCTGCGCGATCTGCTCCAGGCCTTCGGCCATCTGCGTCACGGTTGCGTCCTTCACAGCGAGGCGATCGACGAAGGCGGGATCGTGGCCGGCGCCGCGCGCCGCCTCGAGGTCGAGGCGGTTCGCCTCGATGAGCCGGTCCGACTGCCGGCGCAGACGGGCGGCGATCGCCCGCAGCGCCAGGTCCTTGGCCGCCGTGCCTGCGCGCGCAGTCTCGCGACTGGCCGCTCGGGCGCGGACCCCGAGGTCGGCCATGTAGACGGCGGTGTCGATGGTGTTCATCCTGTTCCTGAAGGTTGCAGCGGTCGCCGCTGCCGCTTCCGTCTGCCGTGGACTCAGGCGGCGAGGCGGTCGGTACCCGCCAGGCCGATGACGATCCGTTCGACGGCGCTCCACTGGCTTTCCTCGTCGCTGCCGAGGAAGGCGGCGGGGGCGCCGGTTCCGGCGAGACCGCCGACCCCCTTGGCCATTCTATCCAGATGCGCCGTCTCCCGCAGCAGCCGCAGGGCACCGGCCGCGCCGAGTCGTCCGAGCGCCTGCTTGAAGGCTGCCTCCCGCCTGCCGAAGATGCCTGCGCTGCGCAGTGCCGACGCCGCCGGCTGGCCGGCGTCCATCGCCTCGCGTACCTTCAGGAATCTGCGCAGGCAGTCGGCCAGCGCCCAGACCAGCAGCGGCATGGCGGCATCCTGGGCCCGCAGGGCGTCGACCATGCGCAGGCAGCGCGCGGTCTCGCCGGCGAGCGCGACGTCGACGAGGCCGAAGATTTCGTAGCGAGCCGAATCCAGCACGATCCGCTCGACCTGGGCGGGATCGAGATCGCCCGGCGGCAGCAGCAGGGCGAGCCGCTGCAGTTCCTGGTGCGCGGCCAGCAGATTGCCCTCGGTGCGCTCGGCGATCAGGGCGAGCACCGGCGGGCTCGCATGCTGCCCCTGGCGCGAAAGGCGCTCGGCCAGCCATTGCGGCAAGCGCTCGCGCTCCACCTTGGGCAGTTCCAGCAACAGCACCAGCGGCGCCAGCGAGTTGAACCAGGCGGTGTTGACGGTGGCGCGCTCGAGCCGCGCCCCGGTCACGAGGAGGCGGCAGTCGTCGCCCACGGCGGCGGCGCTGCGCTGCAAGGACTCGCCGAGTTCCTTGGTCGGCTTGCCCGCGAGCCTGACGTCGACCAGCTTGCGCTCCGCGAACAGCGACATCGATTGCGCCTGCTCGATCAGCAGCGACGTGTCGAAATGGGCCCCGACCTCGACGATGCTTCGCTCGGTGAAGCCGAGCGCCCGGGCGCGGTGGCGCACGCTGTCGGCCGCCTCGCCCACCAGCAGGGCCTCGTCGCCGCTGACCCAGGTGATCGGCGGCAGTCCCTTGGCAAGCGAGCGCGCCAGCTGCTCGACGGTCGAGATCCGGCTCATGGCACCAGCTTGACGGTGGCGAGCCTGCGCAGCAGTTGCTGCACCATGTCCTTCTGCATGTCCCGGTAGAGCAGGGCTTCTTCGTCGACCCTCGCGGTCAGCTGGTTGTCGGCGGCAGTGATGTCGCGCCGAAGGATGATCTCACTCGGCGGGATCAATTCGCGATCGCCACCGTCGGTGGCGCGAAACTGCAGCCGCAGGCGCAGTTCGTACTCGCGCGGGCGCCCCACGGCCGAATAGGCAACGATGTCGCGCTCGCGGGTCTCGCCGAGGACCTGCAGCACCACCTGCGCCTCATCCGGCTTGTTGACGAGCTTGGTGGAGGTGGTGCGCAGCAGCTCGCGACGGAATTCCTCGCCCAGCGCCGAGCCGGCGGAGAAGCCGGCGAAGAGCGTTGCGAATGGCAGGTCGGCGGTGCCGCGCAGCTTGAAGCCGCAGCCGGCCATGCCGCCGGCAATCACGCCGGCCGCTGCGGTGGCGAGCATGACCCGGCGACCAGGCCGCAGAAGCGGCGTCATAGGACCACGTTGACCAGCCGGCCCGGCACGACCACGATCCGCTTCGGCGTGCGCCCCTCGGCGAGGCGCTGCACTTCCGGCGCCGCGGCCGCGTGCCGTTCGATGTCCTCGCGCGCCGCATCGGCGGGCAGCTGCAACTGCCCGCGGACCTTGCCGTTGACCTGCAGCACCAGCTCCTGCGTCTCGCGCACCAGCGCTGCCTCGTCGACCGCAGGCCAGGCTGCATCGATGATGTCGCCCGGGCCGGCGGCCGAGCGGCGGAGGTCGAGGTCCACCCACAGCGCATGAGCGACATGCGGCACCACCGGATAGAGGCTGCGCAGCAGGATCGACGTGCATTCGCGCAGCGCCGCGGCATCGGCCGCCGGCACCGACGCGCCCGCGGGCATCGCCTGGGAAGCCGCATCCAGCGCGTTGAGCATCTTCATCGCTCCGGAGACGACCGTGTTGTACTGCTTGCGCTCGTAGTCGTAGGAAGATTGGCGCAACACGGTGTGGATTTCGAAGCGCAGGTCGCGCAACGTCCCGGAGAGGGCGGCGGCGTCGATCCGGTCACCGGCCCGTCGCAGGATCTCCTGGCGACCGTGGCAGAACGTCCAGAGCCGGCGCAGGAAGCGGCTTGCGCCTTCGACGCCGGAATCGGACCATTCGAGCGTCTGCTCCGGGGGGCTCGCGAACATGACGAACAGGCGGGCGGTGTCCGCGCCGTAGCGGTCGATCAGCGCCTGCGGGTCGACGCCGTTGTTCTTGCTCTTGGACATGGTGCCGACGCCGGCATAGTCCACCGTCGACCCGTCCGACTTCAGGCGGGCGCCGGTGATCTGGCCGCCTTCGCCGTGGACGTTCTCGATGTCCTCCGGCCAGAAGTACTCGATGCCCCCCTTCGGGTTCCTGCGCTGGTAGATGTGATTCAGCACCATCCCCTGGCACAGCAGCCGGGTGAATGGCTCGTCGAACTTCACCAGCCCGACGTCGCGCATCACCTTGGTCCAGAAGCGGGCATAGAGCAGGTGCAGGACCGCGTGCTCGATGCCGCCGATGTACTGGTCCATCGGCATCCAGTAGTCGTTGCGCTCGTCGACCATGGCGTCGTCCCGGTCCGGCGAGCAGTAGCGCATGAAATACCAGGACGAGTCGACGAAGGTGTCCATGGTGTCTGTCTCGCGCCGCGCAGGCTTGCCGCAGGACGGGCAGCGGCAGGCCAGGAACTTCTCGCTCTTGAGCAGCGGATTGCCGCTGCCGTCCGGCACCAGGTCTTCCGGCAGCACGACCGGCAGGTCATCGTAGGGCACCGGCACCTCGCCGCAGGCCTCGCAGTGGATGATCGGGATCGGCGTCCCCCAGTAGCGCTGGCGCGAGATGCCCCAATCCCGGAGCCGCCACTGGGTGCGCCGCTCGCCGACGCCCAGGCGCACCAGGTCGTCGACCACCGCGTCGATCGCAGCCTTGGACGGCAGGCCGTCGTACTTTCCCGAATTGATGCACACGCCGCGCTGCTTGTCCTCGTACCAGCCCTGCCAGCGGCGGTCGGAGAAGGTCTCGCCTTCGACTGCGATCACCTGCCGGATCGGCAGGCCGTATTTCAGGGCGAAGGCGAAATCGCGTTCGTCATGGGCCGGCACGCCCATCACCGCGCCGTCGCCGTAGCTCATCAGCACGTAGTTGCCGACCCATACCTGCACGCTCTCGCCGCTGAGCGGATGCGTCACGACCAGACCGGTGCGGATGCCTTCCTTCTCCATCGTCGCGAGATCGGCTTCCATCGCCGAGCCGGTTTTCGCCTTCTCGACGAAGGCCGCGACCGCCGGATCCGCAGCCGCGGCCACGGTGGCGAGCGGATGCTCCGGCGCCACCGCGACGAAGGTTACGCCCATGATCGTGTCGGCGCGGGTGGTGAAGACATGCAGGCGCCCGCCGTCGACCAGTTCGCCCCCGGCATCGCGGATGTCGTGGAAGAAGGCGAAGCGCACGCCTTCGGAGCGGCCGATCCAATTGCTCTGCATCAGACGGACCCGCTCCGGCCAGCCGTCGAGCTGGTTGACCTGATCCAGCAGTTCCTGCGCGTAGTCTGTGATGCGCAGGTAGTACATCGGGATCTCGCGCTTCTCCACCAGGGCGCCGGAGCGCCAGCCGCGGCCGTCGATGACCTGCTCGTTGGCTAGCACCGTCTGGTCGACCGGATCCCAGTTGACGGTGCCGAACTTGCGGTAGGCGATGCCGCGCTCGCGCATCTTCAGGAACAGCCACTGGTTCCACTTGTAGTAGTCCGGCTTGCAAGTGGCGATTTCGCGCGACCAGTCGATCGCCAGCCCCAGCGGCTCCATCTGGCGCTTCATGTAGGCGATGTTGTCGTAGGTCCACTTGGCCGGCGCGACCTCGTTCTTCATCGCCGCGTTCTCGGCGGGCAAGCCGAAGGCATCCCAGCCCATCGGCATCAGGACGTTGTACCCGTTCATCCGCAGGTAGCGGTACATGACGTCGTTGATGGTGTAGTTGCGCACGTGCCCCATGTGCAGGATGCCCGACGGGTAAGGCAGCATGGAGCAAGCGTAGAACTTGCCCTTCGGAAAGCGGGGATCGTGCTCGATTGCGCGGTAGGCGTCGGTGCTGGACC
Organism: uncultured Pseudomonadota bacterium; assembly: GCA_963844195.1. Classification (GTDB taxonomy): domain Bacteria; phylum Pseudomonadota; class Gammaproteobacteria; order Burkholderiales; family Burkholderiaceae_E; genus Lautropia. The sequence goes on from CAWJNC010000003.1 coordinate 999,457, forward strand.
AGTGTTGACGGGCTTCCCTTTCGATCTGGCCGGGGTTGTAGCGTTCTTCCATTGTCGATTCCGCGCGAAAGCAGCGATTTTAAGCCTTGAGCGGGCGGGCCCGGAATTTCGCGGGCGCCCCGGCGGCGTTTCACTCATAATCGCCGCGATACGGTGGATGGCGATTGCGAGAAGCATGGACACGACGGCGGCAGCGGGGGCAGAAGCGAGGGGGGATGCCAGAGCGGAGGAGCAAGCGGACCAGCAAGCTGGCACCGCAGCCGAACGGGCCGGCGCCATGGGGGTGCCGGCAGGTTCCGCGATCATGAGGGCATTCCGAATCCTGGAGGCGCTGGGGGATTCCGACGAGCCGCCGCAATTGGCGGCTATTGCCCAGGCGGTGAAGCTGCCCAAGCCGACTGTCTTGCGGATCCTGGCGACGCTGGAGCATGCCGGACTGGTCTGCCGCGAGCCGGACAGCAAGCGTTATCTGTTCGCCAGCCGCATCAACAGCTTCGCGGGCAAGGTGTTGCTCAGCTCGCCGGTTCGCTCGCCGCGCCATGCCATCCTCGAGGAGCTGGTGGAGCAGGTGGGCGAGACCTGCAACCTGTCGATTCCCTTCGGCTCCTACGCCCAGTTCCTCGAGCGGGTGGAAGTGCCCTGGCCCCTTCCGGTGCGCCTGGGACCTGGCAGCCGGGTGCCACTGCATGCCACCGCGAGCGGCAAGATCTTCCTCAGCCACATGCCCAAGCGCGGGCGCGAGCGCTTCCTGTCGCACGCGCCCCTGATTGCGCACACTGCCAACACGCTCACCGAACCGGCGCGGATCGCCGCCGACCTCTCGTCCGTGCGGGAGAAGGGCTATGCGGTCGACGATGGCGAGTTCCTGCGCGGGATCCGCTGCGTGGCGGTGCCGGTGCGCAACGCCGACAACAAGGTGGTGGCGGCGGTTGCGATGTCGGCGCCCGACAATCGGGCCAGCGTCAGCCAGATGATGGAATGCCTGCCGGCCATGCGCAGCGCCGCGCAGGCCCTTACCGCGACTATCGACTGGTAGTGCCTTCGGGCTGCTGTACACGGCAAGCGGGGAGACGGAAACGGACGCAGCGATGGAAAGGGAGGGGGCGATGAACCAGCACAGCCGAGACGGCGACGATTCCGGTGGGGCCGGTGCAGGCGGCGAGCTTCCGACCTACCGCGACGTCGAGTCGGCCGCTGCCCGTCTCGCCGGGGTCGCGCATCGCACGCCGGTGGTGACCTCGGCCACTGCCGATCGCCAGCTCGGCGCAAGCCTCTACTTCAAGTGCGAGAACCTGCAACGGGTCGGCGCTTTCAAGTTCCGCGGCGCCTACAACGCCATTTCGCGTCTCGAGCCGGCACAGAAGCGGGCCGGCGTCGTCGCGTTCTCCTCCGGGAATCACGCCCAGGCCATCGCGCTTGCCGGCAACCTCCTGGCAGTGCCGACCACGATCCTGATGCCATCCGACGCGCCCGAGCTCAAGGTTGCCGCGACGCGCGGCTACGGGGGCCGGGTCGTCACCTACGACCGCTACAAGGAGGACCGCGAGGCGATCGGCCGGCAACTGGCCCGCGAACAGGGGATGACGCTGATTCCGCCCTTCGACCACCGCGACGTGATCGCCGGCCAGGGCACCGCCGCGAAGGAACTGTTCGAGGATGTCGGAGAACTGGACCTCCTGCTGGTGCCGGTTGGCGGCGGGGGGCTGATTTCCGGATGCGCGCTTGCGGCCAGCGCTCTGTCGCCGTCGTGCGCGGTGATCGGGGTGGAGCCGCATGCCGGCAATGATGTCCAGCAATCCTTTCGTCGCGGCGAGATCGTCAGGATCGAAACGCCGCGTACGATTGCGGACGGCGCCCAGACGACGGCTCCTGGCTCGATCACCTTCGCCCTGATCCGCAAGCTGCTTGCCGACGTCGTGACCGTCGACGACGACCAGCTGGTTGCGACCATGAAGTTCTTCGCCTCGCGGATGAAGCTGCTGGTGGAGCCGACCGGTTGCCTGGGCGCGGCCGCTGCCCTTCAGGAAGTTGTGCCGCTGCGGGGACGACGCGTGGGAGTCCTGATCAGTGGCGGCAATGTCGACCTGGAACAGTTCTGCCGCCTGGTGACCGCGGCACCCCGATGAATCTTCCGTTTGCAGCTTGAATCGATTTCTTCCCTTCCTGCGCTGGCGCAATCAGTGGCGTGACCCCGAGACGATAAGGGCCGACCTGCTGGCAGGCCTCACCGGCGCGGTGGTGGTTCTGCCGCAAGCCGTCGCCTACGCGACCCTCGCCGGCATGCCGATCCAGTACGGCCTCTACGCCGCGATGGTGCCGTGCTTCGTGGCCGCCATGTTCGGCTCGAGCCGCCTGATGGTCACCGGGCCGGCCAACGCGATATCGCTCACGACCGCTTACCTGATCTCGCCGCTCGCCGTACCCTTCACCGAAGCCTACGTGGAACTCGTTCTCGCGCTCTGCCTGCTGGTCGGACTCCTGCAGCTGGTCCTCGGCCTGGGGCGTTTCGGCACCTGGATCGACAAGGTGCCGCATTCCGTGGTGGTCGGCTTCACCGCCGGTGTCGCGCTGCTGATCATCAATTCGCAACTGCCGGTGCTGACGGGGATCGACATTCCGCGTGGCGCGTCGATCCCGGCGACGCTGCATGCGATCGTGACCCGGGCAGGGTCGATCGACTGGGTGGCTGCGGGGCTCGGCCTCTTCACGCTGCTGGTCATCGTCGCCTGGGGACCGTGGAACCGGCGCGTGCCGTCGATGCTGGTCGGCGTGGTGGCTGGATCGCTGGTCGCCTGGCTGCTGGAGTCCCGTTGGCCGGCGCAGGTGGCGGTGGCGATGGTGCCGCCGTTGCCGAGCGCACTGCCGGTGTTCCAGGTCCCATCGCTTGACATCGAGACGATGCGGGCGCTGTTCTCGGCAACCCTGGTGATGACGTTGCTGGGCCTGACCGAGGCATCGGCCATCGCCCGCTCGCTCGCGCTTCGGTCGAGGGAAAAAGTCGACGGCAACCAGGAGTTCATCGGGCAGGGCCTCGCCAATATCGCCGGCAGCTTCTTCTCCTCCTATCCGAGCAGCGGGTCGTTCAACCGATCCGGGGTGAACATCGCCAGTGGCGCCCGCACGCCGCTTGCAGCCGCTTCGGCCGCCGTCTGGCTGGTGGCCATCCTCGCGCTCGTCAAGCCGCTGGCTGCCTATCTCGCGATGCCGGTGATCGCCGGCCTGCTGCTGGTCGTGGCCTGGCGGTTGATCGACTTCGGCGGCATGCGGCATATCTGGGGGCGCAGCTGGCGCGCCAATTGGGGCGAGCGCGCGATCCTGCTGGTAACCGGCATCGCGACACTGGCGATCTCGCTCGAATGGGCGATCCTGCTGGGCCTGCTGACAGCATTCCTGGTGTCGCGCAGCGGGCCGGCCGGGAAGGGCAGGAAGCAATGAGCGCCCCCGCACGGCCGCCCGAAGGGGGCGCGCCCTCCCGAGGGGAGGATGTCGCGTTTCGCGACAGGAGGGCAGTCCAATGAGCGCCCCCGCACGGCCGCCCGAAGGGGGCGCGCCCTCCCGAGGGGGCGAAGCCGGACACGAACGGTCCCTGCGGACCGTTCGTGCCTGCGGAGCGACCCTGGCCTCCGGCCGGGGGCTCCATGTCGCGCTTTGCGACAGGAGGGCAGTCCTGTGAACATCGCCGAAATCTGGGCGTGGCTCGGCGATCCGCTGCGCGCCGCTTCCTACGAGAGCCTCTCGCAGCCGGTGCGCCTGCACGGGCTGCTGATGGCGCTGGCTGCGGGGCTGCTGATGCCGCTGGCGGTGCTGATCGCCCGCTACTTCAAGATCCTGCCGGCGCAGGACTGGCCAAGGGAGGTGAACCGGCGTCTCTGGTGGATCAGTCACCTGGCGCTGGCCTATGGAGCATCGGTCGTTGCCGCCTGCGCACTGATGCTAGTCGTCCTGGCGCGGCCGGACGGTGCCAACCATGTCGCGCACGGGCATGCCCTGGTCGGCTGGCTGTCGGTCGCGATGTTGCTCGCGCTGCTGATCAACGGCTGGCAACGCGGTTCGACCGGCGGTCCGGGCAAGCCCGCGCCCGGCACGCTGGGCCCGTTGCACGGTGTTGCCGGCGACCACTACGACATGACCGAGCGGCGGCGCTGGTTCGAGCGGACCCACAAGCTGCTCGGCTACCTGCTGCTGGCGGTGCTTTTCGTCGGCGTGCTGTCCGGTCTCTGGCGGGCCAGCGCACCACGCTGGACACTCGTCCTGCTGTCGCTCTGGTGGGTCACGCTGCTGCTGCTGGCGCTGCGCTGGGAGCGGCAGGGCCGCTGCGTCGATGGCTACCAGGCGACCTGGGGGCCGAGCATGGCGCATCCCGGCAACCGCATTCCTGAACTCGGCTGGGGCAGTCGTCGATACAGCGAGGAGGAGTTCCACCGCCTGCCGTGGGTGAGCAAGCGGTCGAAGAAGGAGTAACAGAGAAGGGGTAACAGCGGCGGAAGCCGCCGGCCACTGTGTAAACTCACAGTCATGCCGGACCTCCTTGCCAACCTGAATCCGCAGCAGCTCGCCGCGGTGACGCTGCCGGCGCAGCATGCGCTGATCCTCGCGGGTGCAGGCAGCGGCAAGACACGGGTGCTCACCACCCGCCTTGCCTGGCTCATCTCCACGGGACAGGCGAGTCCGGCAGCAGTGCTCGCGGTGACCTTCACCAACAAGGCCGCCAAGGAGATGCTGACGCGGATTTCCGCGATGCTGCCGATCAGCACCCGCGGCATGTGGGTCGGTACCTTCCACGGCCTGTGCAACCGTTTCCTGCGCACTCATCATCGCGACGCGGCATTGCCGCAGTCCTTCCAGATCCTGGACAGCCAGGATCAGCTCGCGGCCATCAAGCGCCTGCTGCGCGGACTCAACATCGACGACCAGAAGTTCCCGCCGCGCAACGTGCAGTACTTCATCAACGGCGAGAAGGAGGAGGGCAGGCGCCCGGACGCCGCGGAGATTGTCGACGACTACAGCCGGCGGATGGTCGATTTCTTCCGTGCCTACGAGGAGCAGTGCCAGCGCGAAGGCGTGGTGGATTTCGCCGAGCTGCTGCTGCGCTCCTATGAGCTCCTGCAGCGCCACCAGCTGCTGCGCGAGCACTACCAGGCGCGCTTTCGCCACATACTGGTCGACGAGTTCCAGGACACCAACGACCTGCAATACCGCTGGCTCAAGCTGCTCGCAGGACCGCAGGCGTCGCTGTTCGCGGTCGGCGACGACGACCAGTCGATCTATGCCTTTCGCGGCGCCAACGTCGGCAACATGGCCGCCTTCGAGCGCGAATATGCGCGCGACAACCTGATCAAGCTCGAGCAGAACTACCGGTCGCACGCGCACATCCTGAACGCGGCCAACCACCTCATCCGCCAGAACATCCGCCGGCTCGGCAAGGACCTCTGGACGGATGCCGGCGAGGGCGAGCCGGTGCGGATCTACGAGTCGCTGACCGACGGCGAGGAGGCGCAGTGGCTCCTCGAGGAGGTCCGCAGCCTGATCGCGGACGGCAGCAGCCGTTCCGAGATCGCCATCCTCTATCGCTCCAACGCACAGTCGCGCATTCTCGAGCACGCGTTGTTCTCGGCCGGCGTGCCGTACCGGGTCTACGGCGGCCTGCGCTTCTTCGAGCGCGCCGAGATCAAGCACGCGTTGGCGTACCTGCGGCTGCTCGAGAATCCCGACGACGACACCGCGTTCCTGCGGGTGGTGAACCTGCCGGCGCGCGGCATCGGCGCGCGCACGATCGAGTTGCTGCAGGACCAGGCGCGAGCCCACCGGATCAGCCTCTATCGCGCCGTCGCGATGGTGCAGGGCGGGGCGAGCAGCAAGCTCGCCCAGTTCGTCGCGCTCGTGTCACGGCTGCGCAGCCAGGCCCAGGGACTGCCGCTGACGGAGGCGATCGACCACGCGATCGAGGGCAGCGGCCTGATCGCGTTCTACAAGACCGAGCGCGAAGGGCAGGACAGGATCGAGAACCTGCGCGAGCTGGTCAACGCGGCTGCGGCGTACCTGAGCGAGAACGGGATCGATCGCGACGTCCCGGCCAGCGTCGGCCTTGCCGACGCGGCAGGCACGACCGCACCACTGCTGGCTCGTGCCGACCTGCAGGATGTCGTCGACGCGCCGCCTGCACCGGGCGCCGTGCAGCAGGTCGTGCTGTCACCACTTGCCGGCTTCCTTGCCCATGCCTCGCTCGAGTCCGGCGAACGCCAGGCCGGCGAAGGCGTCGATTCGATCCAGATGATGACGGTGCATGCCGCCAAAGGGCTCGAATTCGATACGGTGTTCGTGACCGGCCTGGAGGAAGGCCTCTTCCCCCACGAGAATTCCGCCGCCGAGGTCGACGGGCTCGAAGAGGAGCGCCGCCTGATGTACGTTGCCATCACCCGCGCGCGGCGGCGGCTCTACATGTCCTTCTCGCAAACCCGGCTGCTTCACGGCCAGACCCGCTACAACCTCAAGTCGCGTTTCATCGACGAGTTGCCGGAGCAGGATCTCAAGTGGCTGACCGCGAAGGGCCGCGGCCGCTACGATGCCTACGGTTCGGGCTACGGCGGAGCGCAGGCCGATGCCGGCTATGGAGGCGGCCGATTCGGCGGCCCGCGCAACGGCGGCGGATTTGCGTCGCGACCGGTCGCCACCCGCGCCACCAGCTACGCCGGCACGGGTGCTTGGCGTGAGGAAGGCGAGGGTAACCTCGCCAGCCGCAGTTCGCCGCGCGACGCGCGCTTCCGGGTCGGGCAGGGGGTTGCGCATGCACGGTTCGGCGAGGGCGTCGTCACCGGCATCGAGGGCAGCGGCGAGGATGCACGAGTGCAGGTCAAGTTCGCCCAGCATGGTTCAAAATGGCTAGCGCTGGCGATCGCCAAGCTGGAGCCGGTGTAGCGCCTCTTTTCGCGCACAGCTTGCAGGCAGACAAGGAGACGAAGGATGCGGCACGATTTCTCGCGGCGTCGCGCCGCATTGCGGACCCTTTCCGCGCTGGCGGCGTCGGCGGCCGTACCCCTCCTGGCCAGCACTGCCGCCCGCGCCCAGGCGGGTGCGCCAGCGCCGGCCGGCGGGCCGGCTGCCGGCACCGCGGGCCAAGCGGGCCAAGCGGGCCAGCGGGCCAAGCGGGCCAAGGCGGCTGAATCGGCGGCCGGCTGGCCGACGCGGCCCGTCAAGCTGATCGTGCCCTTCGCACCCGGCGGGCCCACCGACACCATTGCGCGCCTGCTCGCACAGGGCCTGCAGTCGTTGTGGGGGCAATCGGTGGTGGTCGACTACAAGCCCGGCGGCGGGACCATCATCGGCACGCAGTACGTGGCGGGCTCGGAACCGGACGGCTATACGCTCGGGATGGCGATCAGCGCGCACATGATCAATCCCAGCCTGCAGCCGAGCCTGCCCTACGATACGAAGAAGGACCTTGCCGGCGTGTCGCAGGTCGCCCTGTCGCACTTCGGCTTGTTCGCCCATCCATCCTTTCCTGCGGATACGGTGGCCGGGCTGATCGAGCACGCGCGCAAGCATCCCGGCACCGTGAGCTATGCCACGCCGGGCACCGGCACCGGCACTCATCTCGCCGGCGAAATGCTCAACCACATGGCCGGCCTCGACATGGTCCATGTTCCCTACAAGGGCAGTGCTCCGGCGCAGCAGGACGTGATCGGCGGACGCGTGCCGCTGCTCTTCGACGTCATGTTTTCCGCCATGCCTTTCGTGAAGGACAATCGGCTCAAGGCGATTGCGCTCGCCAGCCCGCGACGCGCGGCGAGCGAGCCGGACCTGCCGCTGATCGCGGAAACGGTGCCGGGATTCAGCGCGATGAGCTTCATTGGCGTGATCGCGCCGTCCGGCTTGCCCAAGCCCCTGCTGCACCGGATCAGCGCCGACATCGGCCGGACGGTCAAGTCGGCGGCGCTGACCGAGCGGATGACGGCGCTGGGCATGGAGCCGGTCGGCTCGTCGTCGGAAGAGTACGACGCCGTGATCGGCCAGGAGATCGACAAGTGGAACAAGGTGGTCAAGGCCGCCGGGATCAAGCTGAACTAAGGAGGTCGCCGACATGACATTGCAGCTGAAACCTTTTGCCGGCAACGAGGGCGGGCAGTCTGCCGAGGGCGTCGCCGGCGCCGCGGCGCCCGGCGCCGAAGCAAGCGGCATCGACATCGGCAGGCCGCTATCTCCGGAGCAGGTGAAGGCAATCGAGAATGCGATGGATCGCTATGCCGTCCTCGTGTTCCGCAACCAGCCGCTCGACCAGGACCAGCAGATCCGGCTGGCCCAGTCGTTCGGGCCGCTGGATCTCGGCCTGCGCAAGGTGAAGGGCGGACCCCATCGCTTCAAGTACGCCGAGCTCGCGGACATCTCGAACGTGACGGCGGATGGCGAGGTTGCGGCTCGCCAGCACGCCAAGATCGTCGGCAACGTCGCCAATCAGCTCTGGCACAGCGACAGCTCGTTCCAGCGGCCACGCGCCAAGTATTCGATGCTTTCGGCGGTAGTCGTGCCGCCCGAAGGCGGCGAAACCGAGTTTGCCGACCTGCGCTCGGCGTACGACGCGTTGCCGCCATGGCGCAAGCGCCAGGTTGCGGACCTCACGGCGGTCCACTACGCGCTGCATTCGCGCTTCCTGCTCGGCGACACCAACTACACCGAGGAACAGCGCAAGGCGATCCCGCCTGCTCGCTGGCCGCTGGTTCAGACCGATCCGCGGTCCGGCCGCAAGAGCCTTTATGTCGGCATCCATGCCTGCGAAATCGACGGCATGACGATCGCCGAAGGTCGGATGCTGCTGATGGACCTGCTCGAACACGCCACTCAGCGCCGGTTCGTCTATCAGCATCGCTGGCAGCCGGGAGATCTGGTGATCTGGGACAACACGGCCACCGTGCATCGCGGGCGGTACTACGATTTTTCGCAGCGGCGGGAGTTGCGCAGGGCTACGACAGAGGAGGTCACGGTCTCGGCCGAAGCGCGGGCGGTGGCGTACTGAGCGTGCGGGCGATGGCGGCGGTGCCGGTGCGGCGCATGCGCCGCGTGTATTGAAGCAAGGGAGCGCTTTGCGAGCGCTCCTGTCAAGCGACTTCGCCCGCGCCCCCAATCGCCCCCCGCGGGGCCCTCCGGCTGGGCGCGAACATGCTGCGCCCGATCCAACCCCAGAGGCGGCTGCCATTGCGGCCGCCTCCGCTGACTTTCAGGTGGCCGGCAGCGGTGTGCTCGGCTGGGTTGGCGTCGCCGGTCCAGATCTCTGTCAGCGCTCGCACCGTCGATTCGACGATCACGTCGAGTTCGTGCCCGGGGTCGTCGCGGCAGAGGTCGCTGGTGCCGCCTTCGACCACCAGCCACCACTGCCGCTCCCGCGCAGGCGCGTCAGTGAAACGGAAATGGATGACGACTCGACGATCGCTGGGGAACTCCTCGAGACACGCGAACCTGCGTATGTCCCACATCAGGAAGCCGGCGTCGAGCTGGTCCTGCTTCAAGCGGCTGCCGATCCAGCGCGCCCCCCAGTGACCGAGACCGACCACCACGGGGCGCAGCTCCTCGCCTGCCTGCGTCAGTTGGTACTCCCAAGTGCCTTCGCAAGGCTTGCGTAGGACGATGCCCAACGCCTCGAGCTTGCGCAGGCGCTTGCTCAACAGTGTCTGCGACATTCGCGGCACGCCGCGCCGGATCTCGTTGAAGCGACGGCTGCCGCACAGCAGCTCGCGGATCACGAGAGGCGTCCACAACTCGCCCAACACCTCCGCACCGCGCGCCACCGTGCAGAACTGCCCATAGTCCGGCATGAATGCTCCTGGTTGACCACTCCACAATCTGGACTTGAGAAGACTTGCGACGGGCGTCAAGGTGGATACCGGCAACACCTGCCAACTTCAGCCGAGGAAAACGAGCCATGGACCAGAAAGTCGCAACCTTCGATCCTACCAAGTTCAAGCGGGACACCCGTGCTCAATGGGAATCGGCCGCCGAGGCGTGGCACCGGTGGGGCTCGTTCATCGGCCGCTGGCTCGCTCCGGCGACGGAAAGGATGCTGGACATGGCCGGCATCGGCCAGGGCGATCACGTCCTCGACGTGGCGGCCGGAGCCGGCGAACAGACCCTTACGGCGGCGCGCCGGGTCGGTCCTGGCGGCCGTGTCCTCGCAACCGACATTTCGCCCGGCATCCTGGCGTACGCGCGGCAGGTCGCACAGGAAGCAGGACTGAGCAATGTCGAGACGATGGAGCTGGACGGCGAACAGCATGAAACACTGCCGGCAGCCGGCTTCGACGCGGTGATCTCGCGGGTCGGGCTGATCTATTTTCCGGACCAGCAGCGCGCCCTGCAGGGCTTGCGCCAGTGCCTGAAGACCGGTGGCAGGATCTCGGTGGTGGTCTATTCCACGCCGGAGCAGAACCGCTTCTTCTCCATTCCGGTCGGCATCATCCGCCGGCGCGCCGGCCTGCCGCCGCCCTTGCCCGGCCAGCCAGGTCCGTTCTCGCTCGGCGCGGACGGGGTCCTCGCCGGGGCGCTGGAACGCGCGGGCTTCCGTTCGCCGGCTGTCGAGGTCGTGGACTGTCCAGTGATTCTGCCGTCTGCCGAAGAGTGCGTGCGCTTCGAGCGGGAGTCGTTCGGCGCTCTGCACCAGATGATGTCCGGACTGGACGAATCGCAGCGCGCCGAGACATGGCGCGAGATCGAGGCCGGGTTGCGCCAGTTCGAAGCCGAGGGAGGATTCCGCGGCCCCTGCCAGATGCTGGTCGGGGCCGCGACGGTATAGGCTTGCGCTACAGCGAATCCACCGCGATCGGATCGATCACGTCGCGATAGCTGGGCCAGAACGAGCAGTAGAGCGCTGCCATCATCAGCAGGAACGCAGGCGCGAGGATCAGTGTGCGTACGCCGGCGGGCAGTAGCGCGGCCAGCACCTGGATGAGCACGGCCAGGCCGATCGCGACCACGAACCAGCTGACGAAGTACATCAGGAAAGCGCCCTTGTTGCGCCACACGGCGACGATGCTGAAGAACAGGGACTTGAGCGGCGGCGTGCGATGCAGCCCTGCGAAGAGGGGCGCATACCAGAGGGCGAGCTGCAGGGGGGCGTAGAGCCCGAGGAAGACCATCGCCGCGAAGACGGTGTCGCCCGGGGTCGCCTGCGCAACGGGTTCCGGGGCGGCACTGGTGAGCATCCGCAGCCATTGACCTCCATCGACCGGCGCCGTCGCCAGAAGGGCGAGCGCGGTGGCGGTGGCATTCACCAGGCCGATCACCAGCAGGGATCGCATCGGGCTTCCCGGATGCGGGCGCAGGCCGGAGAAGATCGTCCATGGCGCCGGCGGCTTGCCTTCCTGCGCGCGCCTGATGGCCTGCAGGTAGCCGAACGACAGCGCCGGTGACAGCACCAGCGGCAGGAACTGGCCCAGCACCGGCGGAAACGACAGCGCGAGCAGGGTGAAAATCATCAGGATGCCGGAAGCGATCAGCGGCATGGGAGAGGCCGCGAGAATGGCGAAACCTTCGGTTACCCAGCGCCAGCCTGCCAGCGCGGGGACTCGTCGAACCTGCATCAGATGATTTCCGTTGCGCCGGCGCGGCGGGCCTGGAGGATCCGCTCGAACCAGCCTGGATCCTTGGGGCTCAAAACCTCGGCATCCCGAGGCAGGTGATGATCATACAGTCGCGACAGCCAGAACCGCAGGGCGGCGGCGCGCAACATCATCGGCCAGGCGTCGCGTTCCGACTGCTGGAACTTGCGCACCGACTGGTACCCGTCGAGCAGGGCGATGGTGCGGCCAGGATCGAGCTCGCCGTCGTCCTCGTGCACGCACCAGTCGTTGCAGGTCACCGCCAGGTCGAACATCCACTTGTCCTCGCAGGCGAAATAGAAGTCGATGATGCCCGCACCGGCCACTTCGTCGATCAGCACGTTGTCGCGAAAGCAGTCGGCATGGACCGCCGAGTACGGCAGCCCCCGATACGCGGAAGTCGCGGCGAATGCCTGCTGAGCCTGCAATTCGTCGCCGACCAGGCTCGCCTGTTGCGGCTGCAGCTCTTCCTTCAGCGTTTCGAAAGCCTCCGGCCACCAGGCCAGACCCCGGCTGTTGGCCGGCGCCGGGCCGAAATCCGCCGCCGCCAGGTGCATCCGCGCGAGCAGGCCGCCAACCGTGGCACAGTCGGCGGCCGACGGGTGGTTCACCTGCGCCCCCGGCAGCCGCGTCACCAGGGTAGCGGGCTTGCCGTTGAGCAGGCTCCAGAGCTGGCCCTGGCGGTCTGCCACCGGCTCCGGGCAAGGAATGCCGCGCACGGCGAGGTGCTTCATCAGCCGGAGGAAGAAGGGCACGTCCTGCAGCGGGATCCGCTCGATGAGCGTCAGGACGAAGGCACCCTGGTCGGTGTCGACGAAGTAGTTGGTGTTCTCGATGCCCTGGGGGATGCCGCGGGCTTGCCGCAGTCGACCGACGTCGTAACGAGCAAGCCAGTTGGCGATCTGTACATGCGAAACGGCGGTGAAGACAGCCATGAAGGACGTTTTCACGTCGGGTGGGGACGCACCATTCTACTTCGTCCCCCCGGACGGTCCGGGCACGACGATTGCGACCGGCTGCACCAGATCACATCTCGTTGCCTGGGTTACGACGCAGTGCACGAGATCGGCAGCATTCATAAGCAAACGAACCCGGAGAGACAGATGATCGAGTCGCCCACCGCATTCATTGCGCGCGCGCAATCCCTTCCATTTCAGCCGCGCGCGGCAGTTTCCCCACTGAAGCGGACGCTCGCGGCCCTTGCGACCGTCGGCCTGCTGGGCCTGAGTGCCTGCGCTTCGGTGCCCAACCCGACGGGGGAGATGGCCACTGCACGGGCTGCGGTCGACAACGCCCGCCGCGCGGGCGCCGGCCAGCTGGCCGAAGCGGAAATGGCCGAAGCCCAGGATCGCATCACCTTCGCCGAGCGGGCCCATTCAGCGAAGGACTACGCTGCTGCGCGGCGTGCCGCCGAGCAGGCAAGGGCGGCGGCCGAGCTGGCGGAAGAAAAGGCGCGCCTCGCCAAGGCCAACCAGGCGAAGGCGGAGTTGGACAACACGTTGAAGGCGCTTCGCGGCACTGCCACGACCCGTCCGGTGCAATGAGGAGAATGGTGATGGCAGAGAAAAAACGTGTGCGACCGGAAGTGTCGCATCCTGGCCGGGTACGAACGGCGGGCGTCGGTCGTGGAATCTTGCCGGCGCTGTGCGCGGCTGCGGTCCTTTCCGCCTGCTCCAGCATACCCGACCCGAACCAACGGCTGACCGCGGCGCAGAACGCGCTCGAGCGCGCCCGCGCGGACACCGCGCGTGCCGAACTCACGCCGACCGAACTCGAACGCGCGGACCAGGCGGTGCGCCGCGCCGAGCGTGAATGGCGCGACGACGACGACAAGTCCGAAGTCGACCATCTCGCCCTACTCGCGCAGCGCCAGGTCGATCTGGCGGTGGCGACCGGCCAGCGCCGGCAGACCGAGCGCGCGATCGAGCAGGCCGCGCGTGAACGCGACGCGATCCAGCTCGAGGCGAGCCGCCGCCAGACGGATTCGGCCCAGGCACAGGTGAACACCGCCCAGATGCAGGCGACCACCGCCCAGATGCAGGCTCAGCAGGAACGGCAGCGTGCGGATCAGCTAGCCAGCCGGCTGCGCGAGCTGCAGGCGAAGGAGACGGACCGTGGGCTGGTCGTGACGTTCTCGGACGTCCTGTTCGATGTCGGCCGTGCCGAACTGCGGCCGGGCGCGCTGGCGCGCGTCGATCAGCTGGCGGCAGTCATGCGCGAGTACCCGGAGCGCAACGTCCTCATCGAAGGCTTCACCGATTCGACCGGCTCCCAGTCGACCAACCAGGAATTGTCGGAACGGCGGGCGATGAGTGTGCGCCAGGCCTTGGTCATGCGCGGCGTCGATCCGAAACGCGTCGTAGCCCGCGGCCATGCCGACCGCTATCCGGTAGCCGACAACTCGAGTGCCAGCGGGCGCCAGCAGAATCGCCGGGTCGAGGCGGTGCTCTCAGACGCCAAGGGCGATCTGCCGATGCGCAATTGATGTGGCAGGAACGACGGCTTCGTGCAGGCGCCGTTCCTAGAGGTTGAGGTTGAGCTCCCGTTCCTCGGTGGTGGCGTAGAAGCCGCGGTGCTGGTAGAAGTCGAACACCGCTTCGATGACCTCGTCCGGATCGTCGATGAGTCGGATGAGGTCGAGATCGGACGCCGACACCGTGCCTTGCGCCACCTGCACGTTGCGTATCCAGTCGAGCAGCCCCTGCCAGTAGTCCGCTCCCATCAGGATCACCGGGATCCGCCTGCCGACGCGGGTCTGGATCAGCGTCAGCACCTCCATCAGTTCGTCCAGCGTGCCCCACCCCCCAGGGGGCGCGATGAATGCGGTCGCATACTTGGCGAAGGCGACCTTGCGCGCGAAGAAATGGCGGAAAGTGAGCGACACATCCTGGTAGGGATTGCCATGCTGCTCGTGCGGCAGCTGCATGTTCAGCCCCACCGATAGCGATTTGCCCTCGAAGGCGCCCTTGTTGGCAGCCTCCATGATCCCGGGACCGCCGCCCGAAATCACGGCGAAGCCGGCGTCCGAAAGCTTGCGCGCCACTTCCACCGTCCGTTCGTACCAGAACTCGCCGGCCTTGATGCGCGCGCTGCCGAAGATCGACACCGCCGGGCGGATGTCCGCCAGCGTTTCGGTGGCCTCGATGAACTCTGAGATAATCCCCAGCACATGCCATGACTCGCGCGCCTTGATCGCGGTCGACCGTTCCGGCGAGGCCAGTGCCCTCAATTGCGGCACCTTGCGCTTATCCACCATGTCTCATATCCACCATGTCACAAAAGACCTTGTTGCTGGTTGACGGCTCGAGTTACCTCTTCAGGGCATTTCACGCACTGCCGGACCTGCGCAACAAGGACAACGAGCCGACCGGTGCGATCCACGGGATAGTCGGCATGCTACGCCGCCTGCGAGAGGATACCCACCTCCACGATGGCGCGCTCTATGGCGCGGTGATCTTCGACGCGCCCGGCCGGACCTTCCGCGACGACCTGTACGACCAGTACAAGGCCAACCGCACCGAAATGCCAGACGACCTGCGTCGCCAGATCGCCCCGATCCACGAGATCTCGGTCGCGCTCGGCTGGCCGCTGCTGGTGATCCCGGGGATCGAGGCCGACGACGTCATCGGCACGCTGGCCAGGCAGGCTCGCCGCGCCGGGATGAAGACCGTGATATCCACCGGAGACAAGGACCTGGCGCAACTGGTCGACGAGGATACTGTCCTGGTCAACACCATGACCCGCGACGGTTCTCCGGCGGTCCCGATGGATGCGCAAGGCGTGCTCGAGCGCTTCGGCGTGCCGCCCGAGCGGATCGTCGACTTCCTGACGCTTACCGGCGACACTGTCGACAACGTGCCGGGCGTCGACAAGGTCGGCCCCAAGACCGCCGTGAAGTGGCTGTCCCAGTACGGCTCGCTCGAGGACGTCATGGCCCACTCAGGCGAGATCGGCGGCAAGATCGGCGAGAACCTGCGCGCCGCGCTCGAGTGGCTGCCGAAAGCCCGGCAACTGGTCACGGTGAAGACCGACTGCAAGCTCGCGCAATGGCTTCAGTCGCTCGAAGACCTCGCGCTTCGTCCCGAGAATCAGGAAGAACTGCTGAAGCAGTTCAACCGCTGGGGATTGCGCACGCTGGCGCGGCGGATGGAGCAGGGGGCTACGGGAGGCGCGGGCGGCGCAGGAGGCGCAGGAGGCGCAGGAGGCGCGGCCGCCGGTGCTCCGAGTGGCACTGCAGGCACGCTGGGGACGAGCGCGAGGGCGAGCGCGGACGAAGACCTGCCGGCGGAACTCCTCGAGGACCCGCTTCTGCCGCAGGAAGATCCGCCGGCAGCCGCCCTTGCCGAGGCAAGGGGGGTGCAGGCAACGCAGCCGCCAATCAGGTACGAGACGGTGTTCACCGGCGAGCAACTCGAGCGCTGGATCGAGCTGATCACGGCCGCGCCGCTCACGGCCTTCGACACCGAGACGACGTCGATCGAGCCGATGCATGCCCAGCTGGTCGGGCTTTCGCTCGCCGTCGAGCCGTACGTCGCCTGCTACATCCCGGTTGGCCACACCTACGCCGGCGCACCGGACCAGCTCTCGCGCGAGCACGTGCTGGCCCGGCTGAAGCCCTGGCTTGAGAGCGAGCGTCATCGCAAGGTCGGCCAGAACCTCAAGTTCGGCATGCACGTGCTGGCGAACCACGGCATCCGCTTCGCCGGCGTCGAACACGACACGCTGCTCGAGTCGTACGTCCTTGAAGCCCACCGTACCCACAGCATGGAGGCGCTGGCAGCCCGGCATCTCGAGCGCAGGACGGTCACCATCCAGGAGGTGGCCGGCAAGGGTGCCCGGATGATCGGGTTCGAGCAGGTCGAGGTCCAGCGCGCGAGCGACTACGCCTCCGAAGATGCCGAGGTGACGATGCATCTGCACCAGACGCTGTTTCCGCGCATCGAGGCGGAGGCGAAGCTGCTGCATATCTACCGCGACATCGAGTTGCCGACGACGCTCGCGCTGCAGGCCATGGAGCGTCACGGCGTGCTGGTCGACGCCGACCTGCTGAACCGCCAGTCCGACGAGATCGGCGCGCGCCTGATGGCGCTCGAGCGGCAGGCCTACGAGGCGGCCGGTCAGCCCTTCAATCTAGGCTCGCCCAAGCAGCTGTGCGAGATCCTGTTCACGCAGCTGAAGCTGCCGGTGCTGAAGAAGACCGCAAGCGGCGCGCCCTCCACCGACGAGGAGGTGCTCGAGAAGCTGGCGCTGGATTTCCCGTTGCCGAGAATCGTGCTGGACTGGCGCGGCCTTGCCAAGCTCAAGTCGACGTACACGGACAAGCTGCCGAAGTCGATCCTGCCGGCCACGGGCCGCGTCCACACCACCTATTCGCAGGCGGTAGCGGTCACCGGGCGGCTTTCCTCGACGGAGCCGAACCTGCAGAACATCCCGATCCGCACCGCCGAAGGCAGGCGCATCCGGGAGGCATTCATCGCACCGCCCGGGCATCACCTGGTGTCTGCGGACTATTCGCAGATCGAGCTGCGGATCATGGCGCACATTGCGCAGGACGCCGGCCTGCTGTCGGCGTTCTCCGATGGGCTGGACGTGCATCGGGCGACCGCGGCCGAGGTCTTCGGCGTGCCGCTCGACCAGGTCAGCAGCGAGCAGCGTCGCTACGCCAAGGTCATCAACTTCGGCCTCATCTACGGCATGAGCGCCTTCGGCCTGGCCTCCAACCTCGGCATCGAGCGCGACGCCGCCAAGGTCTACATCGAGCGCTACTTCAACCGCTATCCCGGGGTTGCCGCCTACATGGAGCGCACCCGGGTGCAGGCCAAGCAGCAGGGCTACGTCGAGACGGTCTTCGGCCGGCGGCTCTGGCTGGCCGAAATCAACTCGCCGAACGGCCCGCGTCGCGCGGCTGCCGAGCGCGCCGCCATCAATGCCCCCATGCAGGGCACGGCGGCGGACCTGATCAAGCTCGCAATGATCGACATCTGGCGCTGGATCCAGGCCGAGAAGCTCGCGTCCCGGCTGATCATGCAGGTCCACGACGAACTGGTGCTGGAGGTTCCGCAGTCCGAGATCGACCTGATGAAGACCGAACTTCCGCGCCGCATGGCATCGGTGGCGTCCCTATCCGTTCCGCTGCTGGCCGAGGTCGGCATCGGCGCCAATTGGGACCAGGCCCACTAGTCCCCTGGGCCAGGCTCCTAGGGTCCCGCCGCTCACCAGAAGCCCGCCAAGGCCATCCAGGCCGTCAGCCTGACCCCGACACAGGCGCCGGCGCATGCCGCCAGGGCCGGCGAACCCCGGGTGGTCCCGATCTTGCTCGCCTCTGCACGATCGGCTAGCCTACCGGAATGCCCGATCGTGGTGCCTTCCAGGCCTACGGTCATCACGGTTCGTCAAGCCCTGGTTCGTCCAACGGAGAAACCGATGTCGAGACTGAGAGAGTTGCGCTGGTTTGCACGACGCATGGCCACGGCGGTGGCCGTCGTCGCCGCACTGGGAGCGGCGACCGTCGCCGTGCCTGCAGCGGGGCAGGAGCTCAAGGTGGCGATGAGCTCGCCGCCCAACTCGATGGATCCGCACTTCTACAACCTGTTTTCCAACATCAACGTCTCCGAGCACATCTTCGAATCGCTGATCAAGATGGATGCGGACAGCCGCATCATTCCGTCGCTGGCGGAGTCCTGGAAGCTGATCGACAACCTCACCTGGGAATTCAAGATCCGGCCGAGCGCGAAGTTCCACGACGGCTCGGACGTGACTGCAGAAGACATCGCCTGGTCGATCGACCGCACGTCCACGATCGTCAACAGTCCCGGCAAGTTCGACGTCTACACCAAGTCGATCGTCAAGAAGGTGATCGTCGACTCCAAGACCATCCGCCTCGTGACGGCCACTCCCTATCCGTTGATGCTGTCGGACCTGACGTCGATCTTCGTCGTGAGCAAGAAGGCGACCGAAGGACTGTCGAGCGACGATTTCTCCAGCGGCAAGGGCATGGTCGGGTCCGGGCCGTTCAAGTTCGTCAGCTTCGCACGCGACGACCGGGTCGAGCTGGTGCGCAATGACCAGTACTGGGGCACGAAGCCCGCCTGGAGCAAGGTGACCTTGCGCTTTATCCCGCAGCCGGCTACCCGGGTGGCGGCCCTGCTCGCCAAGGATGTGGACGCGATCGAGAACGTGCCGACGGCGGACCTGAAACGGATTCGGGACAGCAAGGACCTCGCCTTCTTCTCCAAGGTTTCGCACCGCGTCATCTACCTGAACCTCGACCAGCGCGAGAAGACGCCGTTCGTCACCGACAAGGACGGCAAGCCGATGGAGAAGAACCCGTTCCGCGACCAGCGCGTGCGGGACGCCATGACCATCGCAATCAACCGCGAGGCCATCAAGGACCGTGTGATGGAGGGCCTTTCGGAGCCGACCAGCAACATGGTGCCGGCAACCTTGTTCGGGCATGTGCCCGACCTCCAGGTGCCCAAGTACGATCCCAACGCGGCGAAGAAGCTCCTGGCCGACGCCGGCTACCCCAACGGCTTCAACCTGACGCTGCACGGCCCGAACAACCGCTATGTCAACGACGAGCCGATCCTGCAGGCGATCGCATCGATGTGGACGCGCATCGGCGTCCAGACGCAGGTTGCCGCCAGTCCGATGGCGGACTTCTCTTCGCGGGTGAGCATCCGGCGCAAGGAATTCTCGGCCTGGCTGCTCGGCTGGGGTGCCCAGACCGGCGAGGTTTCATCGCCACTGCGCGCGCTGACGGCTTGCGAGAATGCCGACAAGGGCTTCGGCACCAACAACGGCATGTCGTATTGCAATCAGCAGGCGGATGCGCTGCTCGAGCAGGGGCTGGCTGAAGTCGACGATGCCAAGCGCCTCAAGCTGTTCCAGGACGCGGTGCGGCTGGTCATCAAGGACGCTGCCTTCCTTCCCATCCACCAGCAGGTCACCACCTGGGCCGCGCGCAAGGGCATCGACTACGTGCCGCGCACCGATGAGCGCACCTATGCGCACAACTTCAAGCCGAATTAAGGACGCCCCTGAGGCGCCTTCGGCGCGGAGCCATCGGCCGCAGGCCGATCGCGGCGGCTTCGCCGGGTTTCCGGGCGTGTCTCGAGGCTGAGCAGGCGATGCTTGCGTTCATCATCCGCCGCGTCATGCAGAGCGTCATCGTCCTGGTGGCGATGTCGGTGATCGTCTTCGCCGGCGTGTCCGCGCTCGGGGACCCGGTGGAGGTGATGACCAGCCCGGACTCGACCCAGGCCGATCGCGAAGCGACGCGAATGGCTCTCGGACTCGACAAGCCGCTGCCGGTCCAGTACTGGCGCTTCCTCAGCGGCGCCCTGTCCGGGGACCTCGGCAAGTCGTTCGCCTATGGGGCGCCGGCCGTCGACCTGATCCTCGAGCGCATGCCCGCCACCTTCGAGCTCGCGATCGCCGCCATGCTGATCGCGGTGGTGCTCGGAATCCCGCTCGGGCTCTGGGCGGGGCTCAAGCCGGATTCCATTGCCGGGAAGACCATCATGACCGGCTCCATCCTCGGTTTCTCGCTGCCGACTTTCTGGGTCGGGCTGATGATGATCATGCTGTTCTCGGTGCAACTCGGTTGGCTGCCTACCAGCGGGCGGGGTGAAACCGTCACGGTGCTCGGCATCAAGCTGTCGTTCCTGACCCGAGACGGGCTGATCCACCTGCTGATGCCGGCACTCAACCTGGCGTTGTTCAAGCTTTCGCTGATCATCCGGCTCACCCGCGCCGGCACCCAGGAGGCGCTGCTGCAGGACTACGTCAAGTTCGCGCGCGCCAAGGGCCTGGCGCCTTCACGCGTGGTCGGGGTGCATGTCCTGAAGAACATCATGATTCCGATCGTGACCGTCATCGGGCTGGAGTTCGGGGGGGTGATCGCATTCGCCATCGTGACCGAGACCATCTTCGCGTGGCCCGGCATGGGCAAGCTGATCATCGATTCCATCGCCGTGCTCGACCGGCCGATCATCGTCGCCTACCTTCTGGTGATCGTGATCATGTTCGTCCTCATCAACCTCGTCGTCGACGTGCTGTATTCGGTTCTGGATCCGCGGGTGAGGCTGGCCAGTGAATGATTCTTGCCCAGTGAGCAGGCAGGCTGCTTCGAGGGTCGCCGCGCCATGAAGGAACAGGTCGCGAGGCCGGACCCGGCGTCTGCGCCGGCGCGGGCGTCGGATGGCGGTCCCGCAGCGCCTGCCGGCCTGCCTGCGCGCCCAGCGGCCCCGGCCGCGCTCGCGCGCGAGCAGACACCGCTGCAGCGCAACTTCGCCGCCTACTGCGAGAGCAGGATCGCCGTGGTCGGCCTGGTGGTGCTGGTGCTGCTCTGCCTGCTGGCGCTGTTTGCGCCGTGGGTCGCGCCGCAAAACCCGTACGATCTGTCCCGGCTGGACTTGATGGATTCGCGGCTCGAGCCCGGCGAGCAGTCGAGCGACGGCGAACTGACGTTCTACCTCGGCAGCGATGCGCAGGGGCGGGACATGCTGAGCGCGATCATCTACGGCCTGCGCATCAGCATCGGCGTCGGACTCGCGTCGACCCTGATCGCGCTGGCGATCGGCATGTCCGTGGGGCTGCTGGCCGGCTATGCCGGCGGCCGCACCGAGGCGGTGATCATGCGCATCGCGGACATCCAGCTTTCCTTTCCGGCCATCCTGCTGGCGCTCATCCTGCTCGCGTTCCTGCGCCCCGGCCTGAGCAACATCGTGATCGCGCTGGTCGCGGTGCAATGGGCTTACTATGCGCGCACGACGCGCGGTGCCGCGCTGGTCGAGCGGCGCAAGGAATACATCGAGGCCGCGCGGGGCCTGGGCCTGTCACCGCTGCGGATCATCTTCCGGCACCTGCTGCCCAACTGCCTGCCGCCGCTGATCGTGGTCGCCGCGCTGCAGGTGGCGTCGGCGATTGCGCTCGAAGCGACCTTGTCCTTCCTCGGCCTGGGGGTGCCCGTCACCGAACCTTCGCTCGGCCTGCTGATTTCCAACGGCTTCCGATACCTGCTCTCCGGCCAGTACTGGATCAGCTTCTTTCCCGGGGTCGCGCTGCTGATCACCATCGTCGCCATCAACCTGGTCGCCGACCAGTTGCGCGACGTGCTCAATCCGCGCCTGCAGACCCACTGAATCCGCTTGCCGATGCTTCCTACGCTCCTGGTCCAGCACCTTCGCACGCACTTCTTCACCAAGGCGGGCGTCGTCAAGGCGGTGGACGGTGTCGACTTCAGCGTCATGCCCGGCCAGGTGATGGGCCTGGTCGGGGAATCCGGCTCCGGCAAGTCGATGACCGGTTACTCCATCATCGGCCTGGTCGACAAGCCGGGAAGGATCGTCGACGGCCGCATCCTGCTGAAGGGCGAAGACCTGCGGAACTACACGCCGCAGCAGTTGCGCGCGATCCGCGGCAACCGGATCGCGATGATCTTCCAGGACCCGATGATGACGCTCAATCCGGTCCTGCGCATCGACACGCAGATGATCGAGGCGATCACGGCTCATCACCGTATTTCGCGCAGCGCCGCCCGGGAACGGGCGCGGGAGGCGCTGGCGAGGGTCGGCATCGCGTCGCCGGAAGAGCGGCTCGCGGCCTATCCGCACCAGTTCTCGGGCGGCATGCGCCAGCGCGTCGCCATCGCCATCGCGCTGCTCAACCGGCCCGATCTGATCATCTGCGACGAGCCGACCACCGCTCTCGACGTCACGATCCAGGGGCAGATCCTGTACGAGATGCAGAAGCTGTGCCGCGAGACGGGGGCGGCGCTCATCTGGATCACCCACGATCTGTCGGTGGTGGCCGGTCTCGCGGATACCGTCAGCGTGATGTACGCCGGCCGGATCGTCGAGGCCGGGACGGTGGCCGAAGTGCTGGAGTCGCCACGCCATCCCTATACGGTCGGCCTGATCGCGTCGACGCCGGCTGCCGCCACGCGGCTGGGTCATGCCAAAGGCAAGCCGCTCGCGCAGATCCCCGGCATGACGCCGTCGCTGCTGAGGCTTCCGGTCGGCTGCGCCTTCAGAGAGCGCTGCAACCGCGCCACCGACATCTGCAAGACCGAGCCGCCGTTGCTTCGGGACGAGCAAGGCAGGGCGTTGCGCTGCTTCCATCCGGTCACGGCCGCGCGGCCGGCCACCGAAGGTGCCTGACCCGATGGCAAGCGTGCCCGATGCCACGGCTGGCGTGCCGCTGCTCGAGCTACGAAGGGCCTCCAAGCGCTTCGTCAAGCGGCTCGACCTGGCCGGGCGCGCGGCTCGGCTCCTGGGCGCGCCACTCGATGAGGAAGTGGTCCATGCGGTGGATCACGTCGACCTTGCGGTCATGCCGCGCGAAGTGGTCGGACTGGTCGGTGAGTCGGGCTGCGGCAAGTCCACCCTCGGCAGGCTGGCGGTGGGCCTGCACACGCTGTCGTCAGGTTCGCGGCTGTGGAAGGGCGTGGACCTGGCGCGCAGCCCGCAGCAGGCGCGAGCAGCGCGGCTTGCCATCCAGATGATCTTCCAGGATCCGTACGCGTCGCTCAACCCCCGGATGCGCGTCATCGACATCGTCGGCGAGGCTCCGGTCGCGCATGGGCTGATCAAGGACGCCGAACAGGCCGACTACGTGGCGGACCTGCTGACGCGCGTCGGGCTGGATGCATCGCTGGTGCGCCGCTTTCCGCACCAGTTCTCGGGCGGCCAGCGGGCGCGCATCGGCATTGCTCGGGCACTGGCGGTCAAGCCGCAGTTCCTGGTCTGCGACGAAGCCGTCGCGGCGCTCGATGTATCGATCCAGGCCCAGGTGCTCAACCTCTTCATCCGCCTGCGCGACGAGCTCGACCTCACCTACCTGTTCATCAGCCACGATCTCGGCGTGGTGCGGCACCTGTCGGACCGGGTGGTGATCATGTACCTCGGGCGGGTGGTCGAGTCGGCGCCGTCGGAGGAGTTGTTCCAGCGGCCCAACCATCCATATGCCAAGGCGCTGCTCGCCGAGGCGCCGACGCTCGAGGTCCGCAAGAAGACTTTCGTTGCGGTCCAGGGCGAGATCCCGTCGCCGCTGCACCCGCCCTCGGGCTGCCATTTCCATCCGCGCTGTCCGTATGCGCATCAGGTGCCCGGCAAGCGCTGCGGCACCGAGGCGCCGCCGTTGCAGGAGGTGGCTCCGGGGCACTATTCCGCCTGTCACCTGAACGACCTGCGTTGAGAGAGAAGTTCCGTGATACCTGCACCGCCTGCGCTGCGTCACCTCTGCGAGATTTTTGTCGAGCTCGCGCAACCGATGGAACTGGGCGATGCGCCGAAGGGGCGCCGGCGGATCATCCCGATCATCGGCGGGAGGGTAGAGGGCGAGCGCTTGAGCGGCACCATCCTCCACCTCGGCGCGGACTGGCAGACCATCTTCGGCGACGGTACAGCCGAACTCGATACGCGCTATGCGATGCGCACGCACGACGGCGCGATCATCGACATCCGCAACTTCGGCTATCGGCATGGTCCGCCCGAGGTCCTCGCCGCCCTGGCGCGCGGCGAGCTTGTCGACCCTTCCAGCTACTCGATGCGAACCCACCCGCGCTTCGAGACGGGCGATCCGCGCTATCGATGGCTCAACCGGCTGATCGCGATCGGCAGCGGCGCACGCGAGCCGGCGGCGGTTCGGGTCAGCGTGTTCGAAGTTGCCTGATGCAACCGGTCGTTGCTTCGGCTGCACTCATGCCGCGCCCGGGAATTTCTCGCCCCTACCTCCCGCCGGCGACGTCCAGGGTAGTGCCGGTGACATACGACGCCTCGTCGCCGAGCATCCACACGGCGACCCGTGCGACTTCCTCGGCCGACCCGGCGCGCCCGACCGGGACCTGGGGAGCGAGTCGCGCGAGCCGGCCGATCGCTCCCTCGCTTTCGTGGATGTCGGTGTCGATGAGTCCGGGGCGGATGCCGACGACGCGGATCCCCTCGGTCGCGACCTCCTTTGCCAGGCCGACGGTCATGGTGTCGATCGCGCCCTTGCTGGCTGCGTAGTCGACATACTCGCCGGGCGAACCGAGCCGGGCGGCAGCCGATGAGATATTGACGATGACACCTCCCCCGCCGCCATGCCGCGTCGACATCCGTCGGATGGCTTCGCGGGCAGCGAGGAACGAGCCCAGCACGTTGATGCGCAGCAGCCGCAGGATGCGCTGGGCGTCCATCTCGTCGACGCGGGCCGCGGGGGCGACCACGCCGGCGTTGTTGACCAGGCCGGTGACGGGACCGAGCTCCGCGTCGCAGGTGGCGAAGAGGCGCAGCACGTCCGCCTCGTCGGCCACGTCCGCCTGCACGGCGATCGACCTGCCGCCGTTGGCGACGATCTCGTCGACCACCCGCTGCGCCGCCGCCTTGTTGCTGGTGTAGTCGACACAGACTGCATGGCCTCGGGCGGCCGCGAGCCGTGCGGTTGCCGCGCCGATGCCGCGGCTGCCGCCGGTGACCATGACCACACCCTCGCCGTGCTGCTTCGCCACGCTGCCCACTCCCTGCCGTCGTTGCGCCGGCGCCAGCCGGCGGGAATCGGCGCGCCGCGCCGGTTGTCAGGGCTGCAGTTTACAGCCGCGGGCGCGGTCGGGCGCAGCGGACGAATCACGGTCGCTTCGAGCGAGGAGGGGAAACGCAGGCGCCGGCGGCGGTACCATCCTTCGACGCCTTGCCGCCGGACTGCCGATGCTGCTTCTCACCATGTACCTGATCGCCATTGTCGCGGAAGCGATGACGGCGGCGCTGTCGGCCGGGCGCAGGCAGATGGATTGGATCGGGGTATGCCTGCTCGGATGCATCACGGCGCTCGGCGGCGGCTCGCTGCGCGACGTGCTGCTCGGGCACTATCCGCTGACCTGGGTGCAGCATCCGGAGTATCTTCTGCTCACCGCGCTGGCGGCGCTGTTCACGATCTCGATCGCCAACCTGATGAGCCGGCTGCGGCTGGTCTTCCTGCTGCTCGACGGGCTCGGCCTCGTGGTATTCACCGTGATCGGCTGCAATATCGCTCGCGACACGGGGCATCCGGCTTCGGTCGCGATCATCGCGGGGATGATCACCGGCTGCGCCGGCGGGGTGATGCGCGATGTCCTTTGCAACGACGTGCCGCTGCTGTTCCGCAAGGAGCTCTATGCCAGCGTTTCCATCGCCACCGGCGCGCTCTACATGGGCGGCCTTCACTTCGGCTTCGGCACGCAAACCGTCACTGTGGTTTCGCTGGCGTTCGGGTTCGCGTTCCGGGGACTGGCCATCCTCTACAACTGGCACATGCCGCGCTTCATCTACTCGCGAGAGTCGGAATGAACGGGTGAGGCCGGCGCGCTCGCCCCGGCACCTCCGGTTGATGGCATCATCCTGCCGGCGAGGCCGAAATCGGACGTGGCATGCGACGCGATGCCGGCGCAATCCCAATTCCAAAGGAGACACCCGATGAGAACGTCGTTTTCGACGAGGATGGCCGCGAGCCTGCGGCAGGGCCCTGGAACGACCCTCAGAAGCCGCCTGTCGCTTGCCGTCGTGGCCGCATGGCTGGTGGCGGCCGGCCCGGCGGCTGCCGGCACCATCACCATCGTCACCTCCTTTCCCAAGGACCTGACCCAGGTCTACAAGACCGCTTTCGAGAAGCAGAATCCCGATATCAAGGTCGAGATCCTCAACAAGGCGACCGCGCAGGGTATCGCGTACGTGCGCGAGCTGCCGGTGGGGCAGCGCCCGGACATCTTCTGGGCCAGCGCGCCGGATGCCTTCGAGGTGATGAAGCGCGACGACCTGCTCGAGAAGGCATCGGACCTCGCCAACAAGGACGTTCCCGCGAAGATCGGCAACTACGCCATCAATGATCCCGACGGGAGGTACCTCGGCCAGGCGCTGGGCGGCTACGGCCTGATGTGGAACACCCGCTACATGAAAGCGAACAAGGTGCCGCCGCCGGCCGAATGGGCTGACCTGACCAAGGCGGCCTACTTCGGGCATGTCGCACTCAGCTCGCCCTCGCGGTCCGGCACCACTCACCTGACGGTGGAGACCATCCTGCAGGGCGAGGGCTGGGACAAGGGTTGGAGCCAGCTGCTGGAGATCTCCGGCAACAGCGCCCAGATCACCGAGCGCAGCTTCGGGGTGCCGGACGGGGTCAACAACGGCCAGTTCGGCGTCGGCATAGTCGTCGATTTCTTCGGCCTTTCATCCAAGTACAGCGGCTTTCCCGTCGAGTTCGTCTATCCGACCGTGACCGCGGTCGTGCCGGCAAATATCGGCTTGGTCAGCGGCGGCAAGAATCCTCAGGAAGCACGCAAGTTCATTGCCTTCAGCCTGTCGCGAGCGGGCCAGGAACTGCTGCTCGACCCGAAGGTGTCGCGCCTGCCGGTGCTGCCCGCCGAGACTCTCGGAGCCAAGGTCCCGGCCGACTATCCGAAGATCTTCGAGATCGCCAAGCGCGCCAAGGTGCAGTTCGATTCGGACCTGTCGGAATCGCGCTACTACCTCGTCTCGAGCCTGTTCGACCAGACGGTCACGTTCCGGCACAAGGAGCTGCAGGCGGCCACCAAGGCGATCCACGATGCCGAGTCGGCCCTGGCGAAGAAGCCCAGCGGGGAGGGCAAGGCCCTGGTGAAGCAGGCTCGCGACCTCGCGTTCGCGCCGATCGTGAACGAGAGCCTGGTGAAGGATCCCAGGTTCCTCGAGACCTTCACGAAGAACAAGCGCGATGCCGCCGTCAACAAGGAAGTGAGCGGCCTGGAGGACAGCTGGAACACCAAGGCGCGGTCCAATTACGAGCGGGCGCGCGAACTGGCCGGCAAGGCAGCGGCCATGGCGCGCTGAGCGGCGTTCTTCCCCGCCAGTGTGCACTCCGCCCGGCCCGCCATCGGCCGGAGCCCTATGAGCCACCGGTTCCCGGTCGGCGCCATCGCGGTGGCGCTGGCCATCCTGGCGTTCCTCGCCTTGTTCCTGATCCTGCCGGTGGGCAGTGTGGTCTACAGCGCCTTCGTCAACGCGGACGGCAGCTTCACCCTCGGCCATTTCGGGGCGTTCTTCTCGCAGACGCTGATGATGGAGGCCTTTCTCAACAGCCTCCATGTGGCCGTCATGAGTGCGCTGGTGGCAGCGCTGATCGCGGTGCCGCTCGCCTACTTCACGGTCCGCTTCCGCTTTCGCGGCGCGATCCTCATCCAGACGCTCGGCGTCCTGCCGCTGATCATGCCGCCGTTCGTGGGTGCCGTCGCCATGCAGCTGATCTTCGGGCGCTCCGGCAGCGTGAACCTGCTGCTCGACGAATGGTTCGGCGTCACCATTCCGATCATGGAGGGGCTCAACGGCGTCATCTTCGTCGAGTCGATCCACTATTTCCCGTTCATCCTGATGAACCTGACGGTCGCGCTGCGCAATATCGATGGGGCGATGGAAGAGGCCGCCCAGAACCTCGGGGCCCGCGGCTGGGCGCTTTTCTGGCGAGTGATCTTTCCGCTGAGCCTGCCGGGTTTCGTCGCCGGCGTTTCACTGGTGTTCGTCAAGGTGTTCGACGACCTCGGCACGCCGCTGGTGCTGGGCGCGACCAACATGCTCGCGCCCCAGGCCTACCTGCGGATCACCCAGGTGGGTCTCGACGACCCGCTCGGCTACGTCATCAGCGTGATCATGATCGCCTTCTCGATCCTTGCGCTGTGGCTTTCGGCGCGCGTCCTCAAGGGCAAGGACTATTCGACGATCCAGAAGGGCGGCACGAGCATCCAGCGCCGGACCCTGAGCCGCGGCGCGAGCGTGCTCGCCTACGGCTGGATCGGGCTGGTGCTGCTCGTGGTGCTGTCGCCGCACATCGGCGTGCTGCTGCTGTCGTTTGCCAAGGTGTGGAGTTTCGCGCCGCTGCCCGACGCCTATACGCTTGGCCACTACGCGACCATCTTCCAGGACTCGTCGAGCATGATCAGGAACACGCTGGTGTACTGCGGGCTCGCGGCCACCATCGACGTGCTCCTGGGGGTGGCCATCTCCTACCTCATCCTGCGCACGCGGTTGCCGGCCCGCCAATGGCTCGACTGGACCGCTTCCGCCGCGCTCGCGATACCCGGGATCGTTCTGGCGATCGGCTACCTGCGCTTCTTCAAGGGCGTGACGCTGCCGTACACCGGAACGCTGCTCACGTCGACCTGGGTCCTCATCGTGCTTGCGTACTCCATCCGGCGCCTGCCGTACGCGCTGCGTGCGTGCTACGCGTCGCTTCAGCAGATCAACGTGTCGCTTGAGGAAGCGGCGGAGAGCCTTGGCGCCACCAAGCTTTCGACCATCCGCCGCATCGTCGTGCCGCTGATGGCGGGCGGCATCCTGGCCGGCTTCGTCACCAGCTTCATCACGGCGGCGGTCGAATTGTCCGCAACCATCCTGCTGACTTCCGCCGAGTCGCAGGCGCCGATGAGCTATGGGATCTACCTGTACATGCAAAGCGCTGCCGGGCGCGGCCCCGGTGCCGCCCTCGGCGTGCTCGCCGTCCTGGTGGTGGCGGTCGGCACCTGGCTGTCGCACCTCGTCGTCGAACGAACTGCGACGCCACCGGCGGCGCGGCGCGAGACGGTCGAAGTGCAGGCGCAGGTCCATCCCGCGAGGAGCATGGCATGACGCTGGTGATGAAGAAGGTTTCGGTGGAATGCCGGAACATCCGGCTCGCCTACGGCCGCACCGAAGTCCTCAACGACGTCACCCTGAGCATCGAACCCGGTGAATTCTTCGCGCTGCTGGGCCCGTCGGGCTCGGGCAAGTCGACGCTGCTGCGGCTGATCGCCGGCTTCAACCGGCAGCAGCATGGCCGGCTGCTGGTGGACGGCAAGGACATCGGCAGTATCCCCCCGCACGCGCGCAACATCGGGATGGTCTTCCAGAGCTACGCGCTGTGGCCGCACATGTCGGTGTACGACAACGTTGCCTTCGGCCTGGTCGAGCGCAAGGTGCCCAGGTCCGACATCGCGCGCCGCGTGGCCGAGGCGCTGGAGACGGTCGGACTCGCAGCCTATGCACAGCGCCGGCCCTACCAGTTGTCGGGCGGACAGCAGCAGCGGGTCGCGCTCGCCCGCACCATCGTGATCGAGCCGCAGGTATTGCTGCTCGATGAGCCGCTGTCGAACCTGGACAAGAACCTGCGGGTGCAGATGAGGGCCGAGTTGCTGGCGCTGCAGCGGCGCCTCGGCATCACCACCCTCTTCGTCACCCATGATCAGGAAGAGGCGATGACCACTGCCGACAGGATGGCGGTCCTCGACCACGGTATCGTGCAACAGGTCGGCACGCCGGCCCAGCTCTACGACTTCCCGGTCAACCGTTTTGTCGCCAGTTTCGTCGGCACCATGAACATGCTGGTCGGACGCGTGGGCGAAAGGCGCGACGGGCGCATCAGCCTGGAGCTCGATGGCGTCGGCAACCTCCTCCTGCCGGACACCGGCGAGCATGTCGGCGCCGATCGGCTTGCCGCAAGCTTCCGGCCACACACCTTGCAGCTGTTGCCGGCCGCCGATGGGGCAGGGCGAAATCCTGACGATACCCATCCAGGCCCGGCTCGCATCTGGCTCCGGGGCACGGTGCTGGCTTCCGAATTCTCCGGCGAGTTCACCCGATACCGCATCCAGGTCGGCACGCAGGCGCTCATCGCGGACCGCATGCACCATGCCGGGAGCATCGGATTCCCAACCGGCGCCGAGGTCGCCGTCGGGGTCGCGCCCGGGGATGTGCGGCTGCTCGCCGCCTGATCAGGCCGGGCGGCAGGAGCCGCGATGCGACAATGCGCGTCTCGTTCGCATCAGGAGTACCCGCGATGAAGATCCGACTGGAACCGCGCTGCCTTTGCCGCCCGGCGGCATTCCTCCTGGCGGCACTGGTCATGGTTGGCGGCCTGCTGGCCGCCGCCCCCGCGCACCCGCTCGAGCTGTCGTCGATCAGCCGCGCGGATGCAACTGCCGGTGTCAAGGCCGCGCTCGAGAAGGGGTCGGCGACGGCGGTAGCGTCGCTCGGCGTCGAGGACGGTTTCCTCGGCAACCCCGCGGTCAGGATCCCGCTGCCCGACGGCCTGAAGCAGGCCGAGCGTTTGATGAAGCTGATGGGCAGGCAGCAGGAGTTCGATGCGCTTGTCGTCAGCATCAACCGCGCAGCGGAAGAGGCGATCCCGCAGGCGAAGCCGCTGCTCATGTCGGCGATCCGTTCGATGACGGTGACCGACGCCAAGGCCATCCTCGCCGGCGGTGATGATTCGGTGACGAGTTTCTTCCGCTCGAAAACGGAAAAGAGCCTGGCGGCCAGGTTCCTGCCGATCGTCAAGCAGACCACCGACAAGTCCGGGCTCGCCAGGCAGTACAACGGCATCGCCTCCCAGGCGGCAAGCTTCGGCGCGATCAGTGCCGAGGATGCACGCATCGAGAACTACGTGACGACCAAGGCGATGTCCGGCCTCTTCCTCATGATCGCCGAGCAGGAGCGGGCGATCCGCCAGGATCCCGTCGGCACCGGCTCGGCGATACTCAGGAAGGTCTTCGGCGCCAACTGATCGGTCCGACGATCCGCGATCGAAAGCGTTGCTCTTCATGCGCAGGATGTGCGATTGACCAGGACTGCTCGCCAGGTTGCGCTGATCGTGGCGGCCGGCACGTCCGGCGGTGCAAGTGTCGGCAAGGTGCCGATCTCGCTGCCGGTGCTCAGCGATGCCTTCGGCCTGTCTCTGCTCCAGGCAAGCCTGACGATCTCCTTCTTCCTGCTGGCGGCGATGCTGGTCGGCATCTTCGGCGGGATGCTCGCCGATCGCTTCGGGCAGCGCAGGGTAATGATGCTCGGGCTCGTCGGGTCGGCCTTGGGCGGATTGCTTGGCGCAGCGAGCACGTCCGGCACGATGCTGCTGGTGAGCCGCGCCGTCGAAAGCTTCGGCTTCATTGCCACCGTCCTGCCGGGTCCGGCGCTGCTGACGCGCCTGGTGTCGGGCCATCGCCTGCGGCCGGTGATGGGGCTGTGGGCCTGCTACATGCCGCTCGGCATGTCGATGGTGCTGGTCCTGTGCCCGTGGCTGCTCGACGCCGTCGGCTGGCGAGGGATCTGGATCGGCATCGCGGCCATCTCGGCGGCACTCGCGGCGCTGGTCTGGCTCGTCGTGCCGCCGGATCCGCCGCGGACCTCGGCCACCCGCTCGATGTCCCTGGTGATGCAGACGGTCGGCGCCCGGGGGCCGTGGCTCCTCGCCAGTTCCTTCGGGGTGTATGCCGGGCAGTGGATGAGTGTGTTCGGCTTCCTGCCCACGATGTACCAGCAGCAGGGTGTACCCGTGACCGCCGCCGGTGTCCTTACCGCCATCGGGGTGGCAGTCAACATGATCGGCAATTTCGGGGCGGGCCTGCTGATGCAGCGTGGCTGGCGGCGGGAGCGCCTGCTGATCTTCGCGGCGCTTGCCATGCTGGTCGCCGCCTGGATCATCTTCGCCAGCGCCGCCTCGTTCCCGGCGCGCTTTGCCGGCTTGCTGGCCTTCTCAGCCGCCGGCGGGCTCATCCCGGGCACCCTGTTCGCGAGCACGCCGTCGTTCTCGCCGAACGCTTCGACGGTATCGACCACGACCGGACTGATGCAGCAGGGTTCCGCTCTCGGGCAGTTCATGACGCCGCCGCTGATCGCGCTGGTGGTGTCGAGCACCGGCAGCTGGTCCGCTACCTGGATGGTGACTGGCGCCCTGGCGGCCGCCAACGTGGTGCTGGCGCTGGCAATGCGCCGACTCTAGGGCAGCCTTCCTAGGACAGCCTTCCTAGCTGCGCGCGACCGGCCGCGCCGGGTCCGCCACCCACTCGCTCCAGGAGCCGGGGTAGATCCGCGTCCCGGCGAGCCCCGCATGTTCCATCGCAAGCAGGTTGTGGCAGGCGGTGACGCCGGAGCCGCACTGGTGCACGACGCCCGCCGTGTCCTTGCCCCCGAGCAGCGCGAGATACTCGTCACGCAGCACCGGTGACGGCTTGAAGCGGCCATCGGGCCGAAGGTTGCTGCCGTAGAAGCGGTTGACGGCACCCGGGATATGGCCGGCGACCGGATCGAGCGGCTCGACCGCTCCGGCGTAGCGTTCGGGAGCGCGCGCATCGACCACCAGCATCCGCGGCGACTCGAGCATCGAGACGATCTGTGCCGCATCCACCATCGACACCAGCGCCGGGCGGTCCGCACCGAGACGGCCGGCGTGAGCGGGCAGAGGCGTCTCTTCGGCAGTGACCGGATAGCCGGCGGCCCGCCACGCGTGGATGTCGCCGTCGAGCACAGCTGCCGCTTCATGCCCGAGCCAGCGCGCCAGGCACCATAGCCGCACCGCCATCGCGCCGCCATGCGCGTCGTACGCCACCAGCTGTGTGTCGTCGTCCAGACCGATCTGCTCGAGGCGCCGGCGCAGGGCTTCGCGATCGGGCAGCGGGTGCCTGCCGTTGCGGCCGTTCTTCGGCCCGGCCAGGTCATTTTCCATGGAGAGGAAGAAGGCGGATGGAAGATGGCCTTCTTCGTAGCTGCGTCGTCCCGCCTCGACGTCGAGCAGGTCGTGCCGGCAGTCGACGACCACGCAGCGGTCGATCGCGCCGGCGAGCTCCTCAGCGGAAATCAGTGTTTTCCAGATCATCGTCACCAATCTCCCGACGCAGGAATTCGTGGAAGTGCTGCATGCCGTCCTCCATCGGGCTCTGGTAGGGACCGGTCTGGTTGACGCCGCGCTCCATCAGTGCCTTGCGGCCGGCATCCATGCGCATGGCGATCTCGTCGTCCTCGACTGCGGTCTCGAGATAGGCGGCACGCTCCGCTTCTGCCAGTTCGCGCTCGAACCAGACCACCTCCTCGGGATAGTAGAACTCCACGATGTTGGTGGTGTGGCCCGGTCCCCGGGGGACCAGCGACGATACCACCAGCACATTGGGGTACCACTCCACCATCAGGTTCGGGTAGTAGGTCAGCCAGATGGCGCCGTACTTGGGCAGCCGTCCGTTGTTGAAGCGCAGGATCTGCTCGTGCCATTTGCGGTAAACCGGCGTGCCGGGCTGCTTCAGGTCCTTGTGCAGCCCGACAGTCTGTACCGAATGCCAGTCGCCGAACTCCCACTTGAGATCTTCGCAGCTGACGAACTTGCCGAGCCCCGGATGGAAGGGCTCGACGTGGTAGTCCTCGAGGAACACCTCGATGAACGTCTTCCAGTTGTAGTCGCACTCGTGGATGTGGACGTGGTCGAGCCGGTAACCGGCGAAGTCGATATCTGCCCGGCAACCCACCTGCCGCAGGTCCTCGGCCACGTTGCGCGGACCTTCGAACAACAGGCCCTGCCAGTTCTGCAGCGGACTCGATCCCAGGTTGAGGCATGGCGGCTCGACGAACCGCGGCGCGCCGAGGAGTTCGCCCTTGAGGTTGTAGGTCCAGCGATGCAGCGGGCAGACGATGCTCTCGGCATTGCCGCGGCCGTTGAGCATGATGGCCTGCCGATGACGACAGACGTTGGACATGAGTTCGACGTGATGCCTGCCGTCGCCGGGACGGCGCACGAGGATACGGCCCTCGCCCTCCGCCGGCAGGGCATAGTAGTCGCCGACCTCGGGCACCATCAGCTCGTGGCCCCGGTATCCGTGTCCCGCCTTGAAGAGTGTCTGCAGCTCGAGGTCGTAAAGCTGCGGGCTGAAATATGCGGTAACCGGCAATTGCGTAGCCGGTCGCCTGATGTGCGCCTCGCGCCCAATGTCCGACATGGACCCGGGTCCCTCCGAAGTAAGTGGCAACCTGCCCCGAAAAGTCGAGGGGCGAGTGTACCCGCAAACGGAAAACCACCCAATCAGTGCAGCATCGGCGAAGTTGAAGGCGGATCGGGCCGTGAACACGAGCAGGCTAGTCGACTAGAATTGCTTTCGGACAACGATTCAGGCCACCTCAAGGATGACCAGATCCAGAACTGCAGGGCCGGGAAGCGAGGATCCCGTCAACCCGGGAATTTTCGACGAACCGGGTGCCGCGGCCGGTCCCGAGCCCCGCGACGAAGCCTCTGGCGTTCCCAGGCCGGCCTCGTTCGAGCTCGCGATAGCCGAACTCGAGTCGCTGGTGGAGCGGATGGAAGGCGGCCGGCTGCCGCTCGAGGAGTCGCTTGCGGCTTACCAGCGCGGTGTAGTGCTGGTCAAGTATTGCCGCGAGGCGCTGGGTCAGGTTGCGCAGCGCGTGCGCATCCTCGAGGCCGACCTGCTGCAGCCGTTCGATGCTGCCGCGGACGACCGCGATGCCTGAGGCAGGCCCGGGCACCGGCCCGGGGAAGATGGGCCTGCAGTCAGCCGAGCCGCCAGGATCGCCGGACGGTGCGGGATGCGCGGGCGCAGAGGACCTCGCGGCATGGATGACCCGGCAGGGCGAGCGGGTCGAGCGCGCGCTGGACGCCGCACTGCCCGCAGTAGAGGATGCCGTCGATGGTCTCGGCGCGGGAGGACTGGTCGAGGCGATGCGCTACGCAGTCCTCGGCGGCGGAAAGCGGGTGAGGCCGCTTCTCGTCTATGCCGCCGGCGAGGTCTCCGGTGCCGCCCCGGCGGTCCTCGATGGCGCCGCTTGCGCGGTCGAACTGATCCATGCGTACTCGCTGGTGCATGACGACATGCCTTGCATGGACGACGATGAATTGCGCCGCGGCAAGCCGACGGTGCACAAGAAGTACGGCGAGGCGATGGCGATGCTGGTCGGCGACGCGCTGCAGGCGCTTGCCTTCGCGGCACTGGTCAAGCCGATGTGCAGCATCGGCAGCCGTTCGGCAACCGAGGTGCCGGTGGCGGAGATGGTCGGCGTGCTTGCCGCCGCAGCCGGCGCAGCCGGCATGGCCGGCGGGCAGGCACTGGACCTCGGCGCCGTCGGCACACGGCTCTCGCGTCGACAGCTGGAGACCATGCACCAGTTGAAGACGGGAGCAATGCTTGCTGCCTCCGTCCGCCTGGGATTGCTCGGCGGCGGCCTGCCCACGCCGCAGACGGCAGGGGCTGCTGCGGCTTATGCCGATGCAGTCGGGCTTGCCTTCCAGGTGGTCGACGATATCCTCGACGTGACCGCAGATACTGGTACGCTCGGCAAGACTGCCGGAAAGGACCTGGCCCAGGACAAGCCGACGTATGTTTCGGTTCTCGGCCTGAGCGAGTCGCAGTCGCTGGCCCGGGACCTCGGCCGGCGGGCACGCGTCGCGCTCGAGCCGCTCGGCGAGCCGGCCGCCCGCCTGGCGCAGTTGGCGGACTACGTCGTCGACCGTATCAACTGACCGCTGCCGGAAGTACCGTCAACCCAACGCTGCCGTCAGGCAAGCGAATTTGTAGGCCCTGAAATGACAATGGCTCCTTCTGCATTGCTCGAGACCATCAACAGCCCGGCCGACCTGCGCCGGCTGGACCGTGCCGCGCTCAAGGACTTGTCGGACGAGTTGCGTGCCTTCGTCGTCGATGCGGTTTCGCGTACCGGCGGCCACCTGTCGTCGAACCTCGGCACCGTCGAGCTCACCATCGCGCTGCACTACGTCTTCAACACGCCGCACGACCGCCTGGTATGGGATGTCGGGCACCAGTCCTATCCGCACAAGATCCTCACCGGCAGGCGCCGGCAGATGGATAAGCTTCGGCAGTACGAAGGGATCTCCGGCTTTCCAAGACGCAGCGAGAGCGAGTACGACACTTTCGGAACTGCGCATTCGTCGACTTCGATATCGGCTGCGCTCGGCATGGCAGTGGCCTCGCGCAACCTCGGCGAAGGCAAGGGGCCCAACCGGCGCCGGCACGTCGCAGTGATCGGCGACGGCGCGATGAGCGCCGGCATGGCCTTCGAGGCGCTCAACAATGCCGGTGTCACGCCGGATATCGACCTGCTGGTGATCCTCAACGACAACGACATGTCGATCTCCCCGGCAGTCGGGGCCATGAACCGCTACCTGGCGCGAGTGCTGTCGGCGAGGCCGGTGATGAAGGCCCGCGACATCGCGAGGCACATGCTGTCGGTCATGCCCCCCGTCTACCAGCTCGCCCGAAGGCTCGAAGGCCATGCCAAGGGCATGATGGTGCCTGCGACCTTCTTCGAAGAACTCGGCTTCACCTATTTCGGGCCGATCGATGGTCATGACCTCGACTCGCTGCTGCCGACCCTGCAGAACCTTCGGCAGATGTCCGGCCCGATCTTCCTGCACGTCATCACCCGCAAGGGCCAGGGCTACAAGCTGGCCGAAGCGGACCCGGTGCTTTACCACGGTCCCGGCAAGTTCGATCCCGCCGAAGGCATCAAGGCCGCGACGGCATCCGGAAAGCCCAGCTACACCCGCATCTTCTCGGACTGGATCTGCGACATGGGCGCGCTCGAGCCGCGCTTGGTGGCCATCACGCCGGCGATGCGGGAAGGCTCGGGGCTGGTCGAGTTTGAGAAGCGCTTCCCCGAGCGCTACTTCGACGTCGGCATCGCCGAGCAGCATGCGGTGACCTTCGCCGCCGGCCTCGCCTGCGAAGGCATGAAGCCGGTGGTCGCCATCTACTCCACGTTCCTGCAACGGGCCTACGACCAGCTGATCCACGACGTGGCGCTGCAGAACCTGCCGGTGGTGTTCGCACTCGATCGCTCGGGCCTGGTGGGGGCCGATGGCGCGACGCATGCGGGCGCGTACGACTACGCCTACCTGCGCTGCATTCCGAACATGATCGTGATGGCACCGTCCGATGAGGATGAATGCCGGCAGATGTTGTTCACGGCCACCCAGTGCGGATCGCCTGCCGCCGTGCGCTATCCGCGCGGCACCGGCCCGGGTGTGGAAGTACGCAAGGATCTTGCTGCGGTGCCCATCGGCAAGGCCCAGGTCAAGCTGCAGGGCAAGCGCATCGCCGTGCTCGCCTTCGGCTCGATGGTCGCTCCCGCCATTGCCGCCGGCCAGGCCCTCAACGCCACGGTGGTCAACATGCGCTTCGTGAAGCCGCTCGACAGCGCGCTGCTCGAGGAGCTTGCCGCGACCCATGAGGCCTTCGTCACCGTCGAGGAGCATGTCGTGATGGGCGGCGCAGGCTCGGCTTGCGCAGAGGCGCTGGCGCAGGCAGGCATCGGCAAGCCGACCCTGCACCTGGGGCTGCCGGACCGGTTCATCGATCACGGTGACCACGCGCTGCTCCTGAAGCACGAAGGCCTCGACGCCGCCGGCATAGAGGCCTCGATCCGCGCCCGGTTCGACGAGCTCCTTTCGGCAGACTCGCGCACCCGCCTGGTCGCAAGCCGCTGAAAGATGGAGCGGTACCCAAAAAGAAACCGCCCTGGTTCATCGCAGGGCGCTGAACCAGGGCGAAAGAGAGGAGACTAGGAGACTGAGCGGTGTCGCTGCAACAAGCTGGGCTTGGGCTTGCATCGCCACCGCAGGAACATTGTGCGCGCATTTTGGCGGCAGGCAATAACCCGCATGTCGTGGGCCCGCGATCACCTGATCGGGCTAACGCCGGGATATCGGGAAAGCTGCTCTGGGCCCGGCCGGAAACCGCTTAACCATTTTTATCAAATTGAATCGGACCTTTGCCGGCGGCGACCGGGGCATATCTGCGCAGCAGGTCCCTGGTCGCCCAGGCGCCTTCATGGGTCCAGTCGCCGGTTGCGAGCGACTCGTGGACGGCCTGCGCCGAGAGGCACTGCACGCCCGCGGTCTCGCCGTCGCCCGGCTTCGGGATGAAGTCGAGCGGGACCTTCAGGTCGTAGAGCATCACGCGCTCGCGATGGAACACATGATCGGCCGAGTCGAACGCGGCGGCACAGGAATCGATGACGCCGACGGGTACTGCACGGCGGGCGAGGGCGCGCGGTATTCCCGCTTCTTCCTGGCATTCGCGCACCAGCGTCTCGAGCGGCGTCTCGTCCGCCTCGATACCGCCGCCGACCAGCGAATCGAGCTTGCCGGGGTCGACGGGCTTGGAAGAGGCTCGCTGGGCGATCCAGATGCCCAGGCGCTTGTCCTGGAACGAGAACACGTTGACCTGGACGGTGCGCAACATCATGCCGAGCGGGCGCAGCAGCGCCCGCTCCACCTCCAGCAGCGGGGCGGCCTCGTTGAGGCCGTAGAGCTGCACGAGCTCTCCGCGCCAGCCCGGAAGCAGGCCTTGCTCCTTGAGCGACAGCGCCCATTCCGCGAACCAGCGGTTGAGGGTCGCTGCCGGAACGAGGCCGGATTCGCTGCGGCGGTCGCCGCCGCGGACCCGTACCACCGGCAGGTCGCTTTGCGGTTCGTCATGCAGCTTGAAGAGGCGGCTGTCGAGCCGCGGCAGCCATGCGGGACTGACGGCGCCAACCAGTTCGTTGCGGAACCAGAGCGGCGCGAAGCCGGCAATCGGCGCCTGCAAGGCGGAACTGAGCAGGGTGGTGGCGGGAACGATGCTGGCGGGAGCAAACATGGCG
This sequence comes from uncultured Pseudomonadota bacterium, assembly GCA_963844195.1. Lineage (GTDB taxonomy): Bacteria > Pseudomonadota > Gammaproteobacteria > Burkholderiales > Burkholderiaceae_E > Lautropia. The sequence continues at coordinate 1,038,425 of CAWJNC010000003.1, forward strand.
AACGCCCCTTGCCCGGCAGGGCTAATCCCGGAAGTTGTCGAAGGCGAGCGGCAGGTCGCTGATCTCCTTCTTGATCAGCGCAATCGCGTCCTGCAGGTCATCGCGCTTGCCGCCGGATACCCGCACTGCATCGCCCTGGATCGAGCCGCTGACCTTGAGTTTGGCGTCCTTGAGCATCTTGACGACCTTCTTCGCCGCGTCCTGCGGGACTCCGTGGCGCACCGTGATCAGCTGCTTGACCTTGTCGCCGGAGATCTTCTCGATCTTGCCGTAGTCCAGGAAGCGCACATCGACGTTGCGCTTCGCAAGCTTCGCGAGCAGGACGTCGCGCACCTGCGAAAGCTTGAAGTCGTCATCGGCAAATGCGGTCATGGCCTTGTCGCTCAATTCGATCCTCGCATCCGACCCCTTGAAGTCGAAGCGGTTGCCGATTTCCTTGTTCGCCTGGTCGAGAGCGTTGCGGATCTCGACCATGTTGGCTTCGCAGACGACATCGAATGAAGGCATCCGGATCTCCTGTTGGTATTGCCGGGGACGGCAGCTTCCTCAGGCGGCGCGGCGCTTGCGGCCTGGGGCCTTGCGTCCGCCCTTGGCTGCCTCGAGCTTCGCCGCGATGCGCATGCGCAGGGCGTTGAGCTTGATGAAGCCGCCGGCGTCGGCCTGGTTGTAGGCCCCGGCATCGTCCTCGAAGGTCACGATGCGGGTATCGAACAGCGAATTCTCCGACTTGCGGCCGGTGACGATCACATTGCCCTTGTAGAGCTTGAGTTCGACCTTGCCGTTGACGTTCTGCTGCGTGTAGTCGATCAGGTGCTGCAGCGTGCGCCGCTCCGGCGACCACCAGTAGCCGTTGTAGATCAGGCTGGCATAGCGCGGCATCAGCTCGTCCTTCAGGTGCGCCACTTCGCGGTCCAGCGTGATCGACTCGATGGCGCGATGCGCGCGCAGCAGGATGCTGCCGCCGGGCGTCTCGTAGCAGCCCCGCGACTTCATGCCGACGTAGCGGTTCTCCACCAGGTCCAGGCGGCCGATGCCATGCTTGCCGCCAAGCCGGTTCAACTCGCCAAGCAGTTCGTGCGCCGGCATCCGCTTGCCGTTGATGGCGATCAGGTCGCCGCGCTCGAATTCAAGCTCTACCAGCTCGGGCTTGTTCGGCGCCTTCTCGGGAGAGACGGTCAGGCGCCACATGCCTTTCTCCGGCGGCGGCGCCGCCGGATCCTCGAGCACCCCGCCTTCGTAGGAGATGTGCAGCAGGTTGGCGTCCATCGAGAAGGGCGCCTCGCCCTTGCGCTTCTTGAAATCGACCGGAATGCCGTGCTGGTCCGCATAGGCGAGGAGCTTTTCCCGCGACACGAGGTCCCATTCCCGCCAGGGTGCGATCACCTTGACTTCAGGCATCAGGGCATACGCGCCGAGCTCGAACCGGACCTGGTCGTTGCCCTTGCCGGTCGCGCCGTGGGAGATGGCGTCGGCGTTCTCGAGGCGGGCGATCTCGACCAGGCGCCTGGCGATCAGCGGCCTTGCGATGGAGGTGCCCAGCAGATATTCGCCTTCGTAGACGGTATTGGCGCGGAACATGGGAAAGACGAAATCCCGCACGAATTCCTCGCGCAGGTCGTCGATGTAGATGCTCCTCACCCCGGCGGCGCGCGCCTTGGCCCGGGCCGGCTCGACTTCCTCGCCCTGGCCGATGTCGGCAGTGAAGGTCACCACCTCGCACTGGTACACATCCTGCAGCCATTTCAGGATGACCGAGGTGTCCAGGCCACCCGAATAGGCCAGGACCACTTTCTTGACGTCTGACATGAATTCCTCCGAGGCCGCTATTGTGCCAGCATCGTGCGCGCGAGCCGTGACCGCGGCACGCCCGCAAAGGCGCGCCGGCAGCCGGCGCCGGCTGCCCTTGCATCCTTCGCACGAGCCGGGGCAAGTCGCGCCGTCGCCCGCCCGCAGGTGCGACAATGGGTCGTTCCCGGGACGGCGAGGAGCCACCCGGCAAGACCAGGAACCACCCGAGAGATCCGAGACGAATGGCCCCCGCTCAAGCACCTGCCCAGCCCGGCGGCGAAAGACCGCCGAAGACCAGCCCGCGCACCGGCGGGCAACTGCTCGTAGACCAGTTGCTGGTTCACGGCGTCACGCACGCCTTCTGCGTTCCCGGCGAGAGCTACCTGCCGGTCATCGATGCCCTGCACGACGTCCAGGACCGCCTCGCGCTGACGGTCTGCCGGCAGGAAGGCGGGGCCGCCAACATGGCGGAAGCCTGGGGCAAGCTCGGCGGCGGCCCGGGGATCTGCTTCGTCACCCGGGGACCCGGTGCCACCAATGCCTCGATCGGCATCCACACGGCCCAGCAGGACAGCACGCCGATGATCCTGTTCGTCGGCCAGGTCGGCAGCGACTTCATGGAACGCGAAGCCTTCCAGGAGATCGACTACCGGCGCATGTTCGGCGGGATCGCCAAGTGGGTGGCCAGCATCGATCGGGTGGATCGCATTCCGGAGCTGCTCTCCCACGCCTTTCACGTCGCGACCTCCGGGCGTCCCGGCCCGGTGGTGCTGGCGCTGCCGGAGGACGTGCTCGCAGAAATCGCCACGGTGCCGGATGCCGCGCCGTTCGAGCCGGCACAGGCCTTCGCGGCCGAGGGGCAACTGAGGCGCATGCATGCCATGCTGCTGGCCTCGCGCCAGCCGCTGCTGCTGCTGGGCGGCTCCGAGTGGAGCAGCGCCGGTCGTGAAGCGGTGCGCCGCTATGCCCATCGCCATGGCATCCCGGTCGCGTGTGCCTGGCGCTTCCAGGATGCGTTCGACAATTGCGACTCGCACTACGTCGGCGAGGTCGGGATCGGCCTCAACCCGCGCCTTGCCGCGCGCATCCGCGCGGCTGACCTGATCGTGACAGCCGGCGCCCGTCTCGGCGAGATGACCACCAGCGGCTACTCGCTGCTGGACGTGCCGGTGCCGGCGCAGCAACTGGTGCACGTCTATCCCGATCCGGACGAGATCGGCCGGGTCTACCGGCCGTCGCTCGCCATCGTCAGTTCGGCCGACGCCTGGGCGCGGGGCCTGGACGGCTTGCGGGACGACAACACGTCGTCGACCGCTGCCGCAACCGACGGCGACGCCGGGCGACTGGAGTGGCTCGAAACGGCGCGCGCCGACTACGCCGCCTGGCGCGTGCCGAAGGAACAGCCGGGGGCGCTCGACTACCCCGCGATCGTCCTGCATCTCGACGCCCACTTGCCGGCGGACGCGATCATTGCCAACGGCGCCGGCAATTTCGCGTCGCCCCTGCACCGGTTCTATCGCCATCGGCAGCACAAGACGCAGCTTGCGCCGAGTTCAGGCGCGATGGGCTACGGTGTGCCGGCGGCAATCGCGGCAAAGCTGAGGTTTCCTGACCGGGTGGTCCTGGCCGTAACCGGCGACGGCGATTTCCTGATGACGGGCCAGGAACTTGCCACAGCGCGCCAGTACGGCGCCGCGATCACGGTACTGCTGGTCAACAACGGGATGTACGGTACGATCCGGATGCATCAGGAGCGGCACTTTCCGGGGCGGGTCCACGGCACCGCTCTGGTGAACCCGGATTTCGATGCGCTGGCCCGCGCATACGGCTGCTTCGGCGAGCGGGTGAGCCGCACCGCCGACTTCGCTGCGGCGTTCGAGCGCGCGAGCGTAGCCAACCGCAACGGCCAGCCGGCCCTGCTGGAGTTGATGATCGACCCGCAGGCGATCACGGTGAACCAGACGCTCAACGAGATCCGTCAACACGCGCTGGGAGCGAAGTGACGATGTCAGCAACGGCAGCACCGGAAGGGGCGAGCTCGGCGATGCCCGACGCGCTCGAGCAGTTGAAGCGGTACACTGTCGTGGTCGCCGACACCGGCGACTTCAATTCGATCAGGTCGTTCGCCCCGCGAGATGCCACCACCAACCCGACGCTGATCCTGAAGGCCGTGCAAAAGCACGAATACCGCGGCCTGCTCGATCGGGTGCGTCGCGAGCATGGCAACGGCGGTCTGGACGAGGCTGCGGTCCATGACATCTGCGATCGTTTGCTGATTGCCTTCGGCGTGGAGATCCTGAAGATCATCCCCGGGCGTGTCTCGACCGAAGTCGATGCGCGGCTGTCGTTCGACGTCGAAGGAACGGTCGCCAAGGCTCGACGCCTGATCGAGCTGTACGAGCAGGCCGGCATCGGCCGCGAGCGAGTCCTCATCAAGATGGCGTCCACATGGGAAGGCATCGCAGCGGCCGAGCGGCTGGAGCGCGAGTCCATCCATTGCAACCTGACGCTGCTGTTCGGTTTTCCGCAGGCGGTCGCGTGCGCGGATGCCGGAGTGACGCTCGTCAGCCCTTTCGTGGGACGGATCTACGACTGGTACAAGAAGCGCGAGGGCAGGGAGTTTTCGGCGCAGGAGGATCCGGGCGTGCAGTCCGTGCGGCGCGTCTACACCTACTACAAGCGCTTCGGCTACGAGACCGAGGTAATGGGTGCGAGCTTTCGCAACGTGGGTCAGGTGCTAGGCCTCGCCGGCTGTGACCTGCTCACCATCAGCCCCGATCTGTTGCAGCAGCTTGCGCAAAGCCGGGTCGAGGTCGTGCGGCACCTGGACCCGGCCGCTGCCCGCGGGGCGGCGGTGGAGCGGAGGCGGTTCGACGAGCACCAGTTCCGCTTCGAGATGAACGAGGATGCGATGGCCAGCGACAAGCTGGCCGAGGGCATCCGCGCCTTTGTCGCCGACATCCGTTCGCTGGAACAGCTGGTGGCCGCTGCAGCGTGACACCGGTGCCGTCCAGCCAGCGTCCGAGTTTCAGGACCCCCGGCCGCATGCTCTGGATCGCGGCGCTCGCGGCTATGCTGCTGCCGGCGTGCGCCAGCCTTGAACCGGCGCCGTCGGCAGCGGCGCCGACGGTATCCGCTCGCGACTGCTTCATCTTCTTCGACGAGCTCGACCGGGTGGTGCACGTAACCGGCAGCCGAGATGGCGGCGAGCATCGGGTGCCGGGCTTCCCGTACCTGCGGGTCGACCGTTTCACCGCGTCCTTTCGCGATGAGGCGTCCTCCGATGCCCGCTATCGCGCCTGGGTCGAGCGGATGCGGGCGCTCGACGAACAGGCGCGCAGCTACGAGGTCGCCAACCTGCCGCAGGAAGCCTTTCCGGTCCTCGCCACGCTCGATCGCGAGCAGGTCCTCGAGCGCGAACGCGCCTGCGGCAGCCTGCTGGTTGCCCGACATGCCCTCGAGCCGGCGCAGCGCCGCCGCCTGCCGCAGGTCGCGGTGGTGCCGGACGACTACAGCAGCGCCCGGCGCGTCCTCGGCCTCTATGCCCTGACCGCCATGCCGTTCGCGGCGAGCGAGCGTCACTGGCAGCGCCACACCCGCAAGGTCTTCGCCAACCACCGCGAGGTGCCGCCACCCCGCAATGTCGCCTACCACCGCTACCTGCCTCGCGAGCAGCCACTGGCGGCGCAGGCGGCGCTCGAGCAGGCGCGGTCGGTGCTGGCTTCCGCACCGGTGGATGCACTGGGCGTTCCCCGCCTCGACGAGGCCGAGCGCGAGCGCCTCTTCGACGCCTTCGCGCCGAGCTTCGAGATTGCCACCCGGGCCGACTACGACCGTTTCGGACCGCTGCAATGGATCGACCTCAGCGGACTGGTGGCGCGGGACGCCGACCCCTACTGGCTCGACGTGGATCCATCGCAGCCTGTCGTCTACCGCCGCCTGGCGTTCACCCGTCATGGCAACGCCGTGCTGCCGCAGCTCGTCTACACGATCTGGTTCAGCGAGCGCCCTCTGCAGGATACGGGAGACCTGCTCGGCGGTCGCATCGATGGGCTGGTGTGGCGGGTGACCCTGGACGAAAAGGGCGTGCCGCTGCTGTACGACACCATCCAGCCGAGCGGCCGGTTCGCGATGTTCTTTCCGACTTCCCGGCTGCAGGTGCGACCTGAGCCGCTGGACCAGCCTCTGATCGAATGGGCGTTCTCGCCCATCGAGCAGCCGATCGAGCAATGGATCGGCGCCGGCCCCATGCTTGCCGGCGTGTCGCTGCGCATTGAATCGCAGACCCACCAGCTGGTCGGCATCGGCCCGCCGGATGAACAGTGGGGCGAACCGGTGGCGAGGAACAACTCCTACCGGATGCTCGACGCGAACCGCCTGCGTGCGCAGCCGCTGCCCAGCGGCGGCAGCCGCAGCATCTTCGACGCGAACGGAGTCGTGCCCAACACCGAGCGCATGGCACGCTACTTCTTCTGGCCGATGGGCATTGCGAGTCCAGGCTCGATGCGCCAGTGGGGCCGTCAGCCGACGGCTTTTGTCGGCAGGCGCCATTTCGACGACGCGGACTTGATCGAGAGGCGGTTCGAGTGGCGGTCGGAGGCGGCGTCGGAGGGGGCGCCCGAGGCGGCGTCGGAGGGGCGGTCGGACGAACGCGGCCGGGCCGTGCATTGAAGCCGGCTGGGCCGTGCATTGAAGCGCGGTGGCTTCAGCGCCCGGTGCTGCCGAAGCCGCCGGTGCCCCGGTCGCTGCTCTCGAAGCTGTCCACCAGCTGGAACGAGGCCTGCACCACCGGAACCACCACCAGCTGCGCCAGCCGTTCCATAGGCTTCAGCACGAAGGGATCGGTGCCGCGGTTCCAGCACGAAACCATCAGGGGCCCCTGGTAGTCCGAATCGATCAGCCCCACCAGGTTCCCCAGCACGATGCCATGCTTGTGGCCGAGCCCGGAACGGGGCAGGATCATTGCCGCCAGGCCCGGGTTGCCGATGTGGATTGCGATGCCTGTGGGCACGAGGCTCGCCTGGCCCGGCTGCAGCTCGAGAGGCTCGTCGATGCAGGCCCGCAGGTCGAGGCCGGCGCTGCCCGGAGTTGCGTAGGCCGGCAGGTGCTCCCGGATGCGTTCGTCCAGGATCTTCATCGCGATGGTATCGGGGGTATAGGTCATTGGAGCCTTCTGGAGATTTCGGTGACGAGCAGCAAGGCAAGGCCGTCCTTGCTGCCGCGCCCGAGGGACTGGACACCGGCTTCGTCGACCAGCACCAGTTCGTTTTCGTCGCGACCGAAAGTCTCCGGGCCGATGTTGCCGACGATCAGCGGGACACCTTTGCGCTGGCGCTTCTGCTGGGCGTGCTTGACAAGGTTTTCCGACTCGGCGGCGAAGCCGACGCAGTAGGGCGCCGCGGCACGTCGCGCGACGCTGGCCAGGATGTCGGGATTCTCGACCAGCTCGAGCGCCGGGACTGCCGCCTGCTTTTTCGCAGGCTTGTCCGCTGCCGCCTCTGACTGCTGCCGCGAGCCCGGAGCCACCTCCGGCTGCTTCTTGATCTTGCTTGCCGACGGGTTGGCCACCCGCCAGTCTGCGACCGCCGCCACGGCGATGAAGCAGTCGATGCGGATGGAGGATGCCGCCAGGTCGAGTTCCGCATCCACCGCCGCCATCATCTGCACGGCGCTTTGCACGTTGATGCGCTTGACCCCTTGGGGACTATCGAGGGCGGTGGGGCCCGAGACCAGCGTCACCTGTGCGCCAGCCTGGCGGCAGGCGCGCGCGATCGCGTAGCCCATCTTTCCGGAGGAGCGGTTGGTGATGCCGCGCACCGGATCGATCGCCTCGAAGGTCGGGCCGGCGGTGATCAGCACCCGCTTGCCCGACATCACCTTCGGCGCGAAGTACGCCGACAGCTCCTCGACGATCTCCAGCGGCTCCAGCATCCGGCCGTCGCCGATCTCGCCGCAGGCCTGGTCGCCGCTGCCCGGGCCGATCACGGCGACGCCGTCTGCGCGGATGCGGGCGACGTTGCGCTGGGTGGCCCGGTTGCTCCACATCTGGCGGTTCATCGCCGGCGCGACCAGCAGCGGCGCTTCCCGCGCCATGCATAGCGTCGACAGCAGATCGTCGGCGAGACCGTTGGCGAGCTTGCCGATCATGTCGGCCGAGGCCGGAGCGATCACGATGGCGTCGACCCCGCGGGAAAGCTCGATGTGCGCCATGCCGTTGTCGATTCGGTCATCCCACTGGTCGGTGAAGACCGGCTTGCCGCTCAACGCCTGGAAGGTGGTGGGGGTCACGAAATGCGCGGCGGCTGCCGTCATGACGACCTGCACCGTCGCACCCGCCCGCTGCAGGTCCCTCACCAGTTGCGCCGACTTGTAGGCGGCAACGCCGCCGCAGACCCCGAGCAGCAGGTTGCGGCCGGCGAGCCTTTCGCCGCTGACAAGCGAAACGGGATTGTCCATTGCTCGTGGTCCGTGTTCTCGAGTGGTGGGGCGATCGGCTGCGCGCGCGCCGCTCAGGTGGTCGCTCGAACCCGCTTCATGCGCAGCAGTTCGTCGAGGATCAACAGTACCGCACCCACCGTGATCGCGGAATCGGCAACGTTGAAGGCCGGGAAGTACCAGTTGCCCTGGTGGAACAGCAGGAAGTCCACCACCTGGCCGTGGATCAGCCGGTCGATGACGTTGCCGACGGCGCCGCCCAGGATCAGCCCCAGCGCTACGCTGAACATGCGCTGGTGCCCGTGGTGCATCAGCAGGTGAAGGATGAATCCCGAGGCCGCGAGTGCGATCACGACGAAGAACCAGCGTTGCCAGCCGTCGTGTCCGGCGAGGAAGCTGAACGCGGCGCCCCGGTTGAAGAGCAGCGTCAGGTCGAAGAAGCCCGGGATGACGCTGAGCCGCTCGCCAAGTTCGAAACGCTCCAGCACCGCCACTTTCGTGACCTGGTCAGCCACGATCACCAGCAGCGCGAGCAGCAGGTAGGGCCAGGGCTTGCGCTGCATGTCGTTCTGTTCACGCATGGCTGCGCGCCTCTCCCGCTCCGAACAGATTGCTCACGCAGCGTCCGCAGATCGACGGGTGTGCCGGGTCGCTGCCGACGTCGGCGCGCCAATGCCAGCAGCGATCGCATTTGGGATTGGGGCTGGGCGTCACCTCGATCGCCTGGGCAGCGGCGTTCTCCGCCGCGACCAGCCTGGCCGCGGACGTGATGAGCACGAAGCGCAGGTCGTCGCCGAGCGTCGAGAGTGCCTCGAAGCGCTCGGCGGCCGCCTTGATCACCACCTCGGCCTGCAGCGACGAGCCGATGTCGCCGCGTTCGCGCAGGCTCTCGAGTTCCTTGAGCACCTCCGCCCGCGCCGCGCGGATCTGCGTCCAGCGCGCCTCCAGCTCGGCGTCGTCGTCCGCCACGTCGAAGCGATGGAAGACCTGCGTCTGGATCGTGCCTCCCTGTTCCTCGAATGCCTTCGGCGCGAAAATCTCCCAGGCTTCGTCCGCGGTGAACGACAGGATCGGCGCCATCAGCTTGAGCAGCGCATCGGTGATGTGCCACAGCGCGGTCTGGGCGCTGCGCCGCGCGTGGCTGTCGCTGCGCGTGGTGTAGAGCCGGTCCTTGAGGATGTCGAGATAGAAGGCGCCGAGATCCTCCGAGCAGAAGCCTTGCAGCGCCGATACCACGGGGTGGAATTCGTAGCGCTCGTAGAGCGCCTCGATCTGCTCCTGGACTTTGCGGGTCATCAGCAGGGCGTAGCGGTCGATCTCGAGCATCCGGTCGTGCGGCACGGCATCGCGCTCGATGTCGAAGTCGGCGACGTTCGCCAGCAGGAATCGCAGCGTATTGCGGATGCGCCGGTAGGACTCGACGACCCGCTTCAGGATCTCGTCGGAGATGCTGATCTCGCCCGAATAGTCGCTGCTTGCAACCCACAGGCGGAGGATCTCCGCGCCGAGCTTGCCCGACACTTCCTGCGGCTCGATGCCGTTGCCGAGCGACTTGCTCATCTTGCGGCCCTGGCCGTCGACCACGAAGCCGTGGGTCAGCAGCGCCTTGTAGGGCGGCACGCCGTTGAGCATGCACGACACCAGCAGGGACGAATGGAACCAGCCCCGGTGCTGGTCGGAGCCTTCGAGGTAGAGGTCGGCAGGAAAGACCGAGTCGGCCGCGTGCGAGCCACGCAGGACGGTCTGGTGGGTGGAGCCGGAGTCGAACCAGACATCGAGCGTGTCCCTGCCCTTCTCGTACTGCGCGGCCTCGTCACCGAGAAGTTCCTTCGGATCCAGTGTCTGCCAGACTTCGATGCCGCCTTTCTCTACCCGCTGCGCGACCGCTTCCAGCAGCTCCTGCGTGCGCGGATGCAGCTCGCCGGTCTCGCGGTGCAGGAAGAATGCCATCGGCGTGCCCCATTGACGCTGCCTGGAGAGGGTCCAGTCGGGACGATTGGCGATCATGGCATGCAGCCGGGCCTTGCCCCAGCCGGGATAGAAGGCGGTCGCCTCGATGCCCGCGAGCGCGCGCCTGCGCAAGGTGTCGCCTTCATGAGGCCGCAGGTCCATGCCGGCGAACCACTGGCTGGTGGCGCGATAGATGATCGGCGTCTTGTGGCGCCAGCAGTGCATGTAGCTGTGGGTGTGCTTCTCGACCTTCAGCAGCGTGCCGTTTGCCTTCATGTGCTCGACGATCTTCGGATTCGCTTCCCAGATCGAGAGGCCGCCGAACAGCGGCAGCGACGAAGCGAAGCGCCCGTCGCCCATCACCGGGTTGAGGATCTGGTCGTCGCCGATGCCGTGGGCACGGCAGGAGATGAAGTCCTCGACTCCGTAGGCGGGCGCGGAGTGGACCAGCCCGGTGCCGGTGTCGAGGGTGACGTAGTCGCCGAGGTAGACGGGCGAGTTGCGGTCGTAGAACGGGTGGCGGAACTCGACCAGCTCGAGCGCCTTGCCCTTGCAGGTGGCGATCACCTTGCCGGCCAGGCCGTAGCTCTCGAGCAGCGCGGCCACGCGCTCCTTGGCCACGATCAGCAGGGTCGGCCTGCCGTCCCGGACGGTATCGACGAGCGCATAGTCGATGTCGGGATTCAGGTTGAGCGCCTGGTTCGAGGGCAGCGTCCAGGGCGTCGTCGTCCAGATGACGGCATAGCCGTGATCGTGCGGCAGCCGCGGCAAACCAAAGGCGGCAGCCACTCTCGCCGGCTCCGCGAACGGGAAACCGACATCGACTGCCGGGTCGGCCCGGTCGGCGTATTCGACCTCCGCCTCGGCCAGTGCCGAGCCGCAGTCGAAGCACCAGTTCACCGGCTTGAGGCCCCGGAACAGGAAGCCGGCTCTTCATGATGGCGCCGAGCGTGCGGATCTCGTCGGCTTCCGTGCGCGGGTTCATCGTGAGGTACGGATTGTCCCAGTCCCCCAGCACGCCGAGGCGCTGGAAGTCCTTCATCTGCCGCGCGATCTGCCGGGTGGCGTAGGCGCGAGAGCGCGCCTGGACCTCCTGCGTCGGCAGGTTCTTGCCGAACTCCTTCTCGATCTGGTGTTCGATCGGCATCCCGTGGCAGTCCCAGCCCGGGATATAGCGGGCATCGTAGCCCGCCAGGTTGCGGGTCTTGACGATCATGTCCTTGAGGATCTTGTTGACCGCATGGCCCATGTGGATGTCGCCGTTCGCGTAGGGCGGGCCGTCGTGGAGCTCGAAGATCGGCCGCCCGGCGGCGTGCTTGCGGATCCTCTTGTAGACGCCCTGGTCCTGCCAGCGCGCGACCCATCCAGGCTCGCGCCGCGACAGGTCGCCGCGCATCGGAAAGGGCGTGTCGGGCAGGTTGAGCGTCTTGCGGTAACCCGATGCTTCCGACGCGGCGTTCCGGCCGGCCGCGGCGCTACCGGCCTGGGATCTGCCGGGCGTTCCCTGGGCGGGCGTTCCTCTGCCGGACGTAGCCTTGCCTCCGGAGGGCTGGCCGGCTGCGGCCTGGGCGGCAGCCGCCTCGGCGGAGGTTCCCGGGGCGGAAGCCTGCGGGGAAGAGTCTTTCGGTGTGGACATCAGGCGTTCTTGGTCGTGGTCGGGGCGTCAGGCGACGCAGGTATGGCTCGAGAGAGTGTGGGACGGGCGCATCGAGGCAAGCGCGCGCAAAGGTGAAGCGACCGCGGGCGAAGCGAGGCCGGGCGAAGCGAGGTCGGAGGAATCCGGATCATGCGAATCTGCTCCTGGCTCAGGCGCGCGGCGTGCGCGAACGATCGGCGAGAAATCTCCGTGCCGTCGCTTCGTCCTCGGCGATCTTGCTGCTCAGGGCCTCGAGGCTCTCGAAATGTGCCTCGTCGCGTATCCGGTGCAGGAATTCGACCCGCGCCAGTTTGCCATACGCGTCGCCGGCCCAGTCGAGCAGGTGGACCTCCAGCAGCGGCCGGCCGTCGCGCTCCACTGCCGGCCGGGTGCCCAGGCTGGCTACGCCAGGCAGCGCTGCGCCGGCCGCGATGCCGTGAACCTCGACCACGAAGACACCGGCCAGTGCCGGGCGACCGTGTGGAAAGCGCAGGTTCAAGGTGGGAAAGCCGAGTTCGCGGCCGAGCTTGCGGCCGTGGATGACGCGGCCGCTCAGGCGGTACGGCCGCCCGAGAAGGTCGGCGGCGCGCGCGAAGTCCGCCTCCGCCAGCGCCTCGCGCACCAGCGAACTCGACACGCGCTTTCCTGCCTCCGACACGGTCGGCATGGCGCGCACCGCCATGCTTAGCGACTGACCCATCTGCTGCAGCAGGGCGAAGTCGCCGCCGCGCCGGGCGCCGAAGCGGAAGTCGTCGCCGATCAGCAGGCGGCGAGTGTGCAAGCCCTGCGCCAGGATCCGGACGATGAACTCTTCCGGCGGCGTGGCCGCCAGCGACTGGTTGAAATGCGCCACGCAGACCCGATCGATGTCCAGATCGGCCAGCGCCTCCAGCTTGTCGCGCAGGTTCGCGATGCGCACCGGCGGCACCGCCCTGCCGGCGGCGAAGAACTCGCGCGGATGCGGCTCGAACGTAAGCACGCAGCTGACCAGCCCGTGGCTGCGCGCTTCCGCCACCAGGCTGCGCAGCAATGCCTGGTGACCCCGATGCACGCCGTCGAAGTTGCCGATGGTGAGGGCACAAGGTTCGCGCTTGTCGGGCGGAGGGAGGCGGCGGAACACTTTCACAACGGGATTATAAGGAGCCGGCCCGCAGGACCCGCGCTTGCGATGCTTCCCCGGGAGGCGCCGCCCGATGCCGTGCGCGGGCGTCACGAAGCGCCACTGCTAACATGGCGCCGATGCACACCCGGTCCCCGCGCACTTCGCTCGTGATCCTCATCTCGGGGCGCGGATCGAACATGCGTTCTCTGATCGAGGCCGTCATTGCCGGTGAACTCGACTGCGACATCGCCGGCGTCGTCAGCAACCGCACCGATGCCGCCGGCCTGGCATGGGCGCAGGCGCAGGGAATCGCGACGCGGGTTGTCGATCACCGCAGCTTTGCCGACCGCGAGGACTTCGACGAGGCGCTGGCGGCGGCGATCCGCGATCTCATCGGCGTATCCTCCGGCACCACTGCCGCGGCGGCACCCTGGGTCGTCCTCGCCGGCTTCATGAGGATCCTCGGTGACCGCTTCGTCACGCGCCATGCCGGCCGGATCGTCAACATCCATCCGTCGCTGCTGCCGCTCTATCCGGGGCTGAACACCCATCGTCAGGCGCTTGCCGACGGCGCGTTGCTGCACGGTGCGACCGTGCACCTGGTGACGCCGAAGCTCGATCATGGGCCTATCGTTGCGCAAGCGGTGGTGCCGGTGCTCGCCGGTGACAGCGAGTCGGCTCTGGCCGACCGGGTCCTGTCGATGGAGCATCGGCTCTATCCGCTGGCCATGCAATGGCTGGCGGCAGGCCGGGTGTCGGTGACGGCGGGCCGCGCGCTGCTCGACGGCCGCGATGCGCCGCAGCGGCGGATCCTGCGCCACCGGTTGCTCCAGGTAGACGAAGGCGTCGGGTCATGAACGTCGATGATGCGGCCGCGGCGGCGCTCGCGGACTTGTTGCCGGCCAAGCCGTCGGCGGCTGCCACCACGCCCGCGGACCAGCGCTTGCGGGAGTTCTTCCGCAGCCATCCCAAGCTCGGCAAGCGCGATCGACAGCAGGTGGGCGACCTGGTGTTCGACGTGCTGCGCAACCTGCGCCTGTACGAGGCGCTGGCGGCCCAGGGGGTAGGGCAGGAGGGCAGGCCTGCTCAGGAGCCGCCGGTGGCGAGGCGGGTTCCGCGGGCCCAGCAGCCCGGGGTTGCGAAGCAAGCCGAGATCGCCCGGAAGGCAACGGTGGCGCTCGCGGCACAGGAGCGTGCGCGCAGCCTGGTGGGAGTCGCCCGCCTGGTTGTGCAGGAATCGCATGGCGATCATTCCCCACAGGTCGCGCGGACGACCTTGCCGTCTTCCAGGGAACCGCTTCCGGCTGCAGTCCGATACAGCCTGCCGGACTGGCTGTGGGAACGGCTGCAGGCATCGCACGGCGAGCGCGCAGAAGCGATTGCCGCCGCGCTTCTGCAGACGTCGCCGATCGACGTCCGCGCCAACCTTCTGCTGGGCAAGTCCGACGAGCTGGCGCGGCGGTTGCTCGAACAAGGCGTGCAAACCGCTCCAATCGAAGACGTTCCGACCGGCCTGCGGATCATCGGCCGCCCGAACCTCGAGAAGCTCGATCTCTTCGAGCGCGGCTGGTTCGAGATCCAGGATGCCGGCAGCCAGCGCATCGTGGACTTCTGCGCGCCCCGGCGCGGCCAACTGGTGGTGGATTTCTGCGCCGGCGCCGGCGGCAAGACGCTGGCAATGGCGGCGCGCATGCGCAATGCCGGCAAGGTGCTCGCCTTCGATACCGGCGACGAGCGACTTTCTCGACTGATGCCGAGGGCACGCCGCGCCGGCGTCGGGATCGTCGAGCCGATGCGGATCGACGGCGTAGCCGATGCCCGTTTGGGACGGTATCGCCGGCGGGCGGACCTGGTGCTGGTGGACGCACCCTGCAGTGGTACCGGTACCTTGCGACGCAGCCCCGACATGAAATGGCGGCTGACGCCGCAGCGGCTGCTCCAGCACGTTGCGGAGCAGCAAACGATCCTCATCGCAGCCTCCGAACTCGTCAAACCAGGCGGTACGCTGGTCTATGCGACCTGCAGCCTGCTGCGTGAGGAGAACGAGCAGCAAGTGGCGGACTTCCGCCGCGCGGGCTTCGAGTTGACCGGATCGAGGTACTGGCTGCCCGACGAGGGACCGTCCAGCGGTTTCTTCGTCGCGAAGTGGGTATTGCAGGCACGGCAATAGCCTTGCCCCAGTACAATAGGGCACTGCGTCCGTACCGCCCGGGTCCGTACCGCCCAGTCTCGCCATTCATCTATCGGAGTACCCGTCTTGATCGATAACCCCGTGGTTCAGGGTCTACTGAGCTTCCTCGACACCGGCCTGCTTGACTGGGCCTGGTGGCAGATCGTGTTGTTCGCCCTGGCCGTAACTCATGTGACGATCGCCTCGGTGACGGTGTTCCTGCATCGCTGCCAGGCCCATCGGGCTCTCGAGTTGCATCCGGTGGTTTCCCATTTCTTCCGCTTCTGGCTCTGGCTGACTACCGGCATGGTCACCAAGCAATGGGCGGCGGTGCATCGCAAGCATCATGCGCGCTGCGAGACCGAGGAAGATCCGCACAGCCCCAGAACCTACGGGATCGGCAAGGTGCTCAGGGAAGGCGCGGAGCTCTATCGGGCCGCGGCGGCGGATACGGCGCTGGTGGAGAAGTTCGGGCACGGCACGCCGGACGACTGGATCGAGCGCAACGTCTATACGGGGCATTCGGTACTCGGCGTCTACCTGATGCTCGTGATCGACGTGCTGCTGTTCGGTGTCATCGGCCTGAGCGTTTTCGCCGTGCAGATGCTCTGGATCCCGATCACCGCGGCCGGGATCATCAACGGCCTCGGTCACTACCTCGGCTACCGGAACTATGATTGCCCGGATGCCAGCACCAACATCCTGCCCTGGGGCATCATCATCGGCGGCGAGGAGCTGCACAACAATCACCATGCTTTCGGCAGCAGCGCCAAACTGTCGTCGAAGTGGTACGAGTTCGACATCGGCTGGATGTACATCCGCATCCTGCAGATGCTGGGCCTGGCAACCGTGCGAAAGGTGGCGCTTGCGCCCAAGCTCACTGCCCCTCGGCCGCAGATCGACGCGGCGATGTTGCAGGCGGTCATCACTTATCGCTACGACCTGATGCAGGCCTACGCCCGCGGGCTGCGCCGCACCTGGCGCGAGGAGATCGGCCGGCTCAAGGCGGCTGGCGCCGCCGGCAGCAGCCATCTGGCCGCAATGGTCTCCGGCAAATCGGTTCTGAAGGACGTCGGTCAGGACGGCGGCCGGATCACGGACACCCAGAAGCTCAAGCTGGCGGAAGCCATGGCGGCCAGCGACAAGCTGCGCAAATTGGTCGAGATGCGCGACGAACTGATCGCCACCTGGGAGCGCAGCCATCTGACGTCGGATCAATTGCTGGCGCACCTGCAGCAGTGGTGCGCACGCGCGGAAGCGAGCGGAGTGAAGGCCTTGCAGGACCTGGCACTGCGGATGCGCCGGTATGCGTCCGTGCCGGCCACCGCCTGATGTAGTTTCCTTCCTGCGGCCTGCCCTTGCGCAGGCCGGCAGCGAGAAAGCCGCCCCGGAAACGGGGCGTTTCTTTATGACTAAGCCGGCGCCAGCGTGGCATTGTCATGAGATTGCGCGTCACCGGCGCGCTCCGGGGATGCTCCAAGAACCCCCCGTTTCACTCAAAAAAACGCCCCGTCTTGGGGCGTATTGCTGTGGTCGACCATCGGACAAAGCGGATGAGGCAGGCGGACGATCGACCTGCGGCGCTCGTTGCGCCGGCGCGAAGCCTACTTGATCTTGGCTTCCTTGTACGGGACGTGCTTGCGGGCGACGGGATCGAACTTCTTCATCTCCATCTTTTCCGGCATGGTCCGCTTGTTCTTGGTCGTGGTGTAGAAGTGACCGGTGCCTGCGGTCGATTCCAGCTTGATCTTGTCTCTCATCGTAGCTTCCCTCTCGGACTTCTCAGATTTGGCCGCTGGCCCGCAGATCCGCCAGGACGGCGTCGATGCCGACCTTGTCGATCTTGCGCAGCCCCGCGGTGCTCACGCGCAGGCGGACGAAACGCTTCTCGCTCTCGACCCAGATCCGATGATGATGCAGGTTGGGCAGGAAGCGCCGCTTGGTCCTGTTGTTGGCGTGGGAGACATTGTTCCCGACCATCGGGCCTTTCCCCGTCACTTGGCAAACTTTGGCCATGATTCAATATCCCGATAATTCGTGCGAACTAAAGCCCGCCATTATAGCCCGGAAGGAGCCGGTCGGCAACGCGGGGCGCCCCGCGCGTCCCCCTGGCGTCGGACAATGACCGGCTTCAGAGGTGGCCGTGCTCCGCAAACGAATAGCTGCAGCCGCCGGCCACGATGATGTGGTCCAGCACCGGCATATCCAGGTGGCGAAGCGCGGCCCGCAACGCGTCGGTGAGCACACGGTCCGCCTGGCTGGGCTCCGCCACCCCGGAAGGATGGTTGTGGGCCAGGATGATGGCCGCCGCGTTGAGTTCCAGCGCACGGCGCACCACTTCGCGGGGATAGACCGCCGTCTGGTTGAGGGTGCCGCGAAACAGCTCGTCCGCGAGGATCAGGCGATTCTGGCTGTCCAGGAACAGCACGACGAAGACTTCCTGGGCCCGGCCGTTGAGCAGCAGGCACAGGTAGTCCTTCACCGCCTGCGGGCGGCCGAGGACTGCCTTGCGCTCCAGTTTCTCCATCTGGGCGCGCCGGGCGAGTTCCAGGACTGCCAGGAGGCTGGCCGCCCGCGCCGGCCCCAGCCCGGGCAGCCGCGCCATCCTCTGCGGCGATATGGCGAGCAGGCCGCCGAGCGCGCCATGGGCCTGGAGCAGCCGGCGCGCCAGATCCAGTGCCGACAGGCCCGGGTTGCCCGAACGAAGCAACAACGCCAGCAGCTCGGCATTGGAAAGTGCGGCAGGCCCCTTGGCCAGCATCCGCTCCCGCGGACGATCCTGCGCCGGCCAGGATCGGATGCCGGTCCGGTGATCCGAAGCCGCAAGCGCGGGAGCGTGCGCATCCGGCGTCGTTGCCGCCTCTGGATGCATGGCCGCGTCACGAATGTCCTTTGCGGCACGAAGCTGCGGCCCGTCCAATTACAATCCCCCGTTGCCCAACTCTTTCGAACCAGTGCCTGCCGACGAAGCCAAGGACCCCGTAACGATCCCCGCCCACCTGCCCGAGGGGCAGGCTCCTCTGCCTGCCGGCGAGACGGTGCGGGTGGGTCCGGACTCACACCTCACGCTGCACTACCGGTTGACGATTTCCGCCACCGGCGCGGATGTCATCAATACCTTCGAAGGTAAACCGGCGACCCTGCAGCTGGGTATCGGCCAGATGGCCGAGCCGCTGGAGCGTCGGCTGCAGGGACTGGAGGAGGGCGTCGACCGGATGTTCGAGCTCGAGCCGGCTGACGGCTTCGGCGAGCGCAATCCGGAGCTCGTACAACGGATCTCCCGGGCCATGCTCGCGGCCAACAGCGAGCCGGGTATGCGCTATGTGCCCGGCGACCTGCTGGAGTTCCCGGCGCCCAATGGCGACCGGTTCGCCGGGGTGCTGAAGGAGATCGACGAGCGCGGAGCCGTGTTCGATTTCAACCATCCGCTGGCCGGGCAGCGGATCCGTTTTCAGGTCCGGATCCTCGGGATCCTCTGAGCACCGGACAGAAGGAGTCAGTTGATGGAAGCCCTACTCGCGCAGCCGCGCGGATTCTGTGCCGGGGTCGACCGCGCCATCGAGATCGTCGAGCGCGCGCTGAAGACCCATGGTGCGCCGATCTACGTCCGGCACGAGATCGTCCACAATGACCACGTCGTCGCGGACCTGCGCTCGAAGGGGGCGATCTTCGTCGACGAGCTTGACGAGATCCCCGACGATTCCACCGTCATCTTCTCTGCCCACGGCGTGAGCCGGGCGGTGCGCGACGCCGCCCGCGAACGCGGCCTGCGGATCTTCGATGCGACCTGCCCGTTGGTGACCAAGGTGCATGTCGAGGTTGCGAAGATGCGCGAGCAGGGCCGGCAGATCGTGATGATCGGCCACGCCGGGCATCCCGAGGTGGAAGGCACGATGGGGCAGTCCGACGGCGGCATCCACCTGGTGGAGACCGTCGAAGACGTTGAGCGCCTCGAGCTTGCCGAAGGCATCGAGCTTGCCTATGTGAGCCAGACGACGCTGTCGGTCGACGACTGCCGCATGATCATCGACGCTCTCAAGCGGCGCTTTCCGGAGATCGCCGAGCCCAAGAAGCAGGACATCTGCTATGCGACGCAGAACCGGCAGGATGCGGTCAAGTTCATGGCGCCGCAATGCGACCTGGTGCTGATCGTGGGCAGTCCGTCGAGCTCGAACAGCAACCGCCTGCGCGAGGTCGCCGAGAAGTACGGCTGCCCGTCGCGGCTGATCGGCTCGGCAGCGGAACTGCTGCCCGAATGGCTGGACGGCAAGCGCCGCATCGGCATCAGCGCCGGTGCGTCGGCGCCTGAAGTGCTGGTCCAGGAGCTGATCGAGCGGTTGCGCAGTCATGGCGTCAAGACGGTGCGCAACCTCGACGGCGTGCAGGAGACGGTGTCGTTTCCTCTACCGAAGGGTCTCGGCTGAGCGGTCGGTCCTGTCTCCGTCACCGCTGCGGTCGGGACTGCCGGGACCCGGCGGAATCCTTCGTCAGCGCCAGCAGTCCGCCGCGGACACGGTAGTGCCGGTCACGTTCTTGCGGCCGCGCTCGACAGGGTGAAGCTGCCGCACTTGTCGCCGGTCATGCTGCCGGTCGGTGCGGCCTGCAGCGTGTAGGCAGTGGTCGAGACGGCGCCCAGGCTGATCGCGTTTTGCAGCGCCGCGGGCCCCGCTAGTTCCTGCCGACCGCTTCCGTGAAGCCTCGCCGCCGGCAATTGTTTCCCGGACCGGGAACGGCGCGCCGAGCCTGGCCGCTCATCGCCAGCAACGGCTGGTCGTGGGCGCCGGAGATCCGGAGACGAGCCGCCTGCCTCGCGAATCGATCCCGAGCGTCGGGCAATCGGCATCGCCGATCGCGTGCGACTGCGGCGTTGCGCGCAGTTCGAACTCCACCGGCGCGACGCCGGCGGCAGGGACGTATTCGATGAGGTACTTGCCGAGACCCGCCGACAGCGGGTTGTCCGGGTGCGAGAAGACGCTGGTGCCGGAGGCGGCGCCGTACAAGGTGGCGAGAGCGGCCGCGCCGGCAGGGTATGAGCCGTTCTGCGTGAAGCTGCGCTCGAGCAGCTGCGAGGCGCGCATCAGCGCCGCCTTGCCTTCGGCGCGCTGCGACTTGCGCATCTGCTCCGTGTAGGACGGATACGCGATCGCTGCAAGGATGGCGATCACGGCCGCCACGATCATCATCTCGATGAGGGTGAAGCCTTGCAGCAAGCGGCGTTGTGGGTGCCTGTGACGCATGGTCTTTCGCCTGCTCAATGGTTGATGACTTCGCGCCACTGCACACGTCCGATGCAGCCGCCGGGAAGGCGCTGCGTGCCGATCAGCCCGGACGAGAAGCTTTGCGCGCCGATCGGCGCGAGGCCGGCTCCGGCGCACGCGCCCGCACCGCCGCTGGCGCTGGTCACAGCGTCCGCCATGATGTTCATCTGCCCGAAACCGCCGGTGGTCTCCCGGCGGCTGGCGAAGAAGTAGGACGGGGTCGAACCGGACGGCGTCGGCAGGCTGAACTGCGACTGGTCGCCCAGGAGGCTGCCCGACTGCGACTGGATCGCGCCGTTGGCGTCGCGGTCGAAGCCGCCGAAGTTGGAGCGGCCGCCGGTCAGCGTCTCCAGCACGTACTGCGCCTCCGAGCCGCCGCCTTCGCAGGCCACCGCCGACGGGATGGCGTTGACGAAGACCGCGAACGGGCCGACCAGTTCCGGCCGGTAGATGGTGCGCTCGCCGGTGACTGCGCCGTTGGGCTCGTCCATGTACCAGCCGATCTGCGGCGCCGTGCTCGCGGTGGGCCCCGTCGCGAATGGATTGGTGTCGCCGTAGACGACGTTGGTCCTGCTGGCGTCGGTGTAATTCGGCACGTATGACGACATCAGCGAGAACTCGATGCTCGCCACCTCCGCATGCAAGCCGGCGTAGGCGCTGTTCGCCTCCTTGGCGAGCTCCTTCTGCTGCATCAGGTTGGCGCGCGTGATCGCGGGTACCGTCGTCGCCTGCTTGTCCCAGATGCCATAGAGGGTGTTCGGCTGGTAGCCGGTTACCGGTGCCAGGTCGGCCGGCTCGAGCAGACGTCCGGTGCCGAAGACCACCATCGCCCCGGTGTAGTTCGGGCCGACGGCCAGCGACGGCGGGGCCGTGATCGGCTGCGCCAGCCCGGTCGGACCCACGGCGCTGAAGAGCCTGGCCTGCTTGCCGCTGTCGTCCCAGACGGTGGAGGTGGCGCTGGCGATGTCGACGCGCCAGAGGTTGCCCTGCAGGTCGCCGGCATAGAGCATGTCCGACGTGCCGTTGCCGTCCCTGTCGAAGCTCGCGACGCCGCCGACACCGTTCGGGGAAGCGGCAGTGCCGGCCGGGACGTCGATGCGGATGTAGTCGACGTCCTTGGTCCACCTGCCGTTGGCGCCGGTGGGCCCGCTCATCTTCAGCATGAAGATCGCGCCCTGGCCGTCGCTGGTGTTGCGGCCGTCGAGGTCGCCGGCGTTGTAGCCGGAGCTGAAGATCGCGTACCAGTCGCCGCTGTTGGTCTTGCGGATGATCGGCGTGCTGAACAGGTAGCCCATGTGTGGATCGTCGGCGTCGGTGAACTCCCACTTGACGATCTGGCCGGCCATCGCATCGGTTGCGCCGGCCGGATCGGTGACGTCGAGGCCGAAGACGCCCTGGCCGCCGCGGCCGAGGCCGCCGACCAGGTAGGTTCGCCAGCCGGTGCCGAGCTCCACGTCCTGTACGGAGAGCTGGCCGTCGACGTAGTAGCGATGCTGGTAGTCCTGCATCGGCAGCTCGTTGAGCGCCTTCACCACCGGCGTCGGCACGTAGGCGAAGATCTCGTGGCCGTTGGTTGCCGAGAACGCGTGCAGCATGCCGTCGTTGGCGCCGACGTAGATCATCGGCGTGCGGCTGGAGTGGGCCGAGATGAACGACAGGTAGGAGGCGCTGCCGATGCCTGCGGCGGGCTTGCCCACGTAGGCCGGGCTCGAGTTGACGATGTCGCCGAGCACGGTCGATACCCGCCGTCTGAACTGCGCGGAGCCCACGCCCTCCTGCGAATTGTCGCCGCGCAGGTAGTCGACCCGCTGCAGGCCCCGGCCGTCGACCGTTCCTGCCGGCAGCTTGTCGAGCAAGTCGCGCTGAGCCGGAGCAAGGCCGGAATAGCGGAACGGGATCGGCAGGCGCGAATCCGACCGCATCGTATAGATCACGCGGTTGGCGTGATCGACGCTTCCGGGGGCGAGGCTCGACGTCGCAGCGTTCCATTGCGCCCCGCCGATGACGCCGCCGGTGGTGATCGGCAGCGACTCGAGGCTGCCGGACCAGTCGCCGCTGTTGAACTTCGCCTGGAACACCGAGCTGCCGGAGACGATCCGGGTCGACGACGCTTGCAGCGACGACAGCGACGATTGCTCCGAGATCAGCTGGAAGGTGCGCTCCAGGCCGAGTTCGAGGCCGAGCGGGTTGTCGACCTTGAAGTAGTTGTCGGGAATGCCGTCGGGCGTGTCGGTGCCGCTGTAGTTGTTGCGCTTGTCGAATTCAGACGGCTGGGCGACACCGTCGACGATGCCCGCAGGCGTCGGGCGCTTGTCGCTGTTGGTGTCCTCGAAGCCGCCGAAGAGGGACGCGTAGTAGAGCGGATCCTCCAGCGACTTTGCCGGTGCGCTGGTGGTGAGGGTGTACTCCGCTGTGGTGGGCGCGTCGCCGGCGTTGCAGTTCATGCAGCCGCCGCTGGCATTCAGCTGCGGACTTCCGGACACGACCATCCCCGGCATCGGGTCGGTGTAGTTGAAGTTCAGGATGCCGCTGTGGAAATGCAGGCCGTCGCGGTCCGTGCCGCTGATCACGTACCCGAAGCCCTGCGGGTTCGCCGTCGCGTTGTAGATCGTGTCGGTGGTGACCCGGATCTTGTTGGTGGCGGTGTCCATCTCGTAGCTGATGAGGCCCCAGACATCCATGTCGTAGTCGCCGCCCGCTTCGCTGTCCTCCCAACTGACCATGATCTGGCCGTAGGAGCGTCCGTCCTCTTCAACCTGGCGGATGATCCGGGCATCGACCAGCGCGCCGCCGCCGCCGTAGGTGCCGTTAGTCAGCCGGTAGGCCGGCTGGATCACGACCCGCGAGCCGGTATCGCCCTTGAACTTGACCGGGATCCGGGGAATGCCGCCGGAGATCGAGACTCCGTAGGTGGCGACGTGCAGGGCGGGGCGCTTCAGCTTGGCTGCGCTTCCGGGCAGGTTGATATCGGTGCGAACGCGGTTGGTGTGGGCGTGATGAGCCATCCCCGCCATCAGGTAGGAGCCATTGACTGTCGGCCCCTCCGGGCAGATGCCGAGCGCTTCGCCCAGACCGGTCAAGGATTTGCCGGAGCAGATCTGGTAGCCGGCGGAGCCGGCGGCGGCGCCGGCCGTCTGGCCGAAGAAATAGCTGCCCGACAGCCCCCAGATGTTCCCGACCTCGTTGGTCAACTGCACGGCGGTTCCGGGCGAGCCCGACATGAATCCCAGCGAGCCGATCTCGGCATCCTGCTCGTTGGTCGAGACCGCTCCGTTGACCACCAGGACATTCAGCGGGGCGCAGTAGTTCTTCTCGGAAACCAGGGCCTTCGAGTTGCTCGGCCAGGTCGCAGTGGCGAGGTCGGCGATGATGCTCGAGTCCTGGGTAGTGTGATACGCGCTCGTCGGCGTGGTCTGTCCTGCGAAGTAGCGCAGGGCTTCGTAGTAGATTTCGGAGATCGGGTTGCCCCAGCTCTTGCACTCGCCGTTGGTGTCGAGCGCGCGCTGGTAGGGACAGGCGTCGTTGCTCGGGCTGTTGAAGTAGATGCCGTCGGTGTTGTTGTAGCCGACGATGCGCAGCTTCGACAGGGTGCGGATGATCGAGCCACCCTGCACGGTGGCGGCCGCGTCGCCGGGCGCAGGGCTCGGGCCGACGCCGGCGGCCGGCAGGTTGATGAAGGTGCCGTCGGTGTTGACGTTGATCTCGTCGGTGAGCGGGCTGATGTTCTTGCGCAGCACGCCGCCGGAGA
The DNA here is from genome assembly GCA_963844195.1 of uncultured Pseudomonadota bacterium. Classification (GTDB taxonomy): domain Bacteria; phylum Pseudomonadota; class Gammaproteobacteria; order Burkholderiales; family Burkholderiaceae_E; genus Lautropia. The sequence continues at coordinate 1,062,512 of CAWJNC010000003.1, forward strand.
GGTTCTTCTTGTACGACCCGGTCATCAGGCCGAAGCGGATCCGGTCGGATTCGCCGAAGTTCTGGAGCAGGCCGACCGGCTTGTAGTTGCCCGAGGGGTATTGCTTGCAGCGCTCGGTGCCGAGCAGGGAGGGAACGCAGACCTGCGTGCGCACGAAATAGTCGCCCTTTCCGGTGGACGAGCCCTTGCCGGAAGAGTCCAGGCCGTAGGTGCTGCGGCTCGGGGGATCCGGATAGGCGACGATGCCGGACTTCTGGGGGTCGTTGCCGTTGCTGGCGCCGACGTCCCATCTGCACTGCCAGCGTTCGCCGGCGTTCCAGAGCGAAAAGTTGCCTCTCGCCACCTTCATCCGCGGCAGGTTGGTATTGGTCTCCGACAGGTTCTGCGGGCTGCTGCCGCCGTCGGTGGTGTTGCAGATCGTGATGCCGCGCGTGCGGATGTTGGTCACGCGCCATTCCGTCGTGACGGCGTTGACCGCGGACGTGCCGGGGGCGACGAACAGGTTGATCGCGCTGATGTTGCCGACGTTGATGTACGGCACGCCGCCATCGGTACCGTTGCCGGTCACCCGGCCGCGGACATAGCTGCCGTTGGGTGCCGTCAGCTGGACCCACTCGTTGTCGGGAAAGGCGGCGATGCTGCTGACCAGGACGCTCTTCGTCGTCGTGTCGATCGATTTCGACGCCGCGGTCGCGGCATCGATCTTGCGCGGCGTGCCGGGCAGGTCCACCTTGGCGGTGCCGAACGGCGTCAGCCGGTCCGAGTCGTCGCCGTCGTAGTACTTGGTGAACGAATGGGCGTCGTTGGGCAGGTAGGCACGCTCGATGACCGAGGAGGTGGCGGTGTCGCCATCCGAGGTGCCGCTGCCGTCACCGTTGCTGCGGGCCGGGCTGCGCAGGCCGCCGTAGAGCACCTTGCGCAGCGCATCCATCCGGGTCATCGTCGCCCAGTTGAGGAAGTTGCCGCTCCACTTGCCGCTGCAGTACTTGTCGCTGGTGACCGACGCCGGCTCGAAGCGCTTGTTGGCGTCGCTGTAGTCGTAGCACTTGTAGCTGTCGAAGTGGCCGTAGTAGTCGATCGCGTGGCTGTAGGTGGTGTCGGTGACACCGTCGCGGTTGAGGTCGCTGAAGTCGTCGTAGGCCTTCTTGAACAGCTGCTGGTCCTTGGTGACCGCGAGCATGACGAAGGGCGGGACGCGCTCGCCCACGAGGAAGGGGGCGTCGAAAAGCTGGATCATCGGCGGCGAGAAGGCCGCGCGGGCCTCGGGCAGCAACACCGGTTGCCAGGTCATGGCAAACAGCACCGAGGCGGCAACCAGCTGCCGGCCCGTCGATCGCTCGCGGATCGTCCGTGCCTTCCTGCTGCAGCCGTTCGTTGCGTACTGCTCGTTCATGTCGAACCCCAGTCTTTCTTCGTTAGTTGCCAAGCGAAAAGAAGGATTGCAGGATCACCTCGGAGGCTTCGTCCGTCGCGCGGATGCCGCGGGCGATGGCGGTGATGCGGTAGATCGGCGACGGGCAGCTGGCGACGAAGCTTCCGGTCATCCCCTGGCCGCCGCCTGCGTAGCAGAGCGATTCGATGACGTACCGCGGCCGCCAGAGGTTGGCGCCGCCGGGGCCCCTGATCTCCTGGTCGCCTGCCGGACGCGTGAAGGTGCCGTAGAGCACCGGCAGGCCGACCGCGCCAGGTGCGCCGGTGAGCACCATGATCGGCATGCGGCTGCTGAAGTCCGGGCGTTCGGCGGTGGAGCCCAGGCACAGGCCGTCGTTCGAGCAGGTGTTGGCTGCACCGGCGGCGCCGAAGCCGGTTTCGCCGTTGATCAGCGCCGGGCGAGGCGTGCAGGCGCCGGGCACGACGCCGCTCGCGCAGCTGCCGAGCAGGTCGCGTTCGGCGTCCCGCAGCGTGGCCTCGGCTGCCTCGAACGCGATCGCGCGGTCGCGCTGCTGCCCGACCATGCGCTCTTCCTGGCTGCCCATCTGCCAGCCTGCGGTCGCGAGCAGCATCACGACTGCCAGCAGCAGCAGCGACACGATCAGCGCAGCGCCACGCTGTGCTTTCGGTCGCGCCTGGGGCCGTGCCTGGGGCCGTGCTTGTGGCCACGCCTCTGCGCGTGCGGCCCGCTGCAACAGGGCAGGGTGCGGCGTCCGCTCCGGCCGAGGGAACCGGTCGGGACGCGGAGACCGCGGCGGGCGGGTGTCGATTGGCGCGGCAGTCATCACAGGGCCACCGAACGGATGACGATGGTGGATTCGGTTGCGTTGCGCAGGAAGCGGTCCGCGAACGGTCCGTAGGTGCGCTCGGCAAGGCGGTAGGTCTGCGTCGACGGGACCGCCGCCACTTCTGCGTTGCTGCGGTAGAGCAGGTGGATCTTGATCGCGACAACCCGTGCCGGGTCGGTGACGCCGGCCCAGGTCACGAAGTTGGTGACCGAGCGGTTCTCGCTCGAGAACACGCCGTAGAGGACCTCCATCGCCTCGACGTCCGGGATCAGCGGCGCCCAGGTGGTGCCGCCGTCGGTGGAGCAATTGAGCCATGGCCGACCTTCGCCGTCGACTCGGACCGCGAAGCGGTTGCGCGACTGCGCGGTGGCCGCGACCGATGCGCCGAGGCAGTCTACGACTACACCATCGGCAACGGCTGCCACGGGGTCGGTGCTGCCGTTGAAGCGCACCTCCACCGAGTCGCTGGTGCCGGGCGCGGTGCCGGTGCCGTCCGCGCCTTCGACCGGCACGAAGCTGAACGCAGCCACCAGCATCGGGTTCTGGTCGCGCGGCGCGGGAAAGCGCTTGTAGTTCCCCTGCCGGATGGTGCGCTCGACGATGCTGTTGCCGATGCGCATGTTCTCCTGCAGCCGGCCGACCTCGTCCTGCGTCGTGTAGGTTTCCCTCGAGCCGGTGTAGAGCCCCATCACCGCCAGGATCACCAGCGAGGCGAGCACCATCGAGATCAGCAGCTCGATGACCGAGAAGCCGTCCTGTCGGGTGCCGTTCGGTTCGGGCAGGTTCATCACAATGGCGAGACGCGGGTGGTGAATACGCTGTAGGCGCCGGTGGTGGCGGCGCCGGTGGCCGTCTCCGAGCGGTTGTCCAGCCAGAAGACCTTGATGGCGAACATCGTGCCGATGCCGTCGCACTGCGGGTTGATGGTGGTTCCGTCGAAGGTGGGCGCGCCGCTGCTGCCGGAGTCGATGCAGACGACACCGGTGCCGCGGGGCAGGCTGGCTGCGAGCCGCTCCTGCCAGGTCGCGAGGTCGTCGAGCGCCATCTCGGCAGGCAGGCAGCCGCTGCTGCGGCAGGCCGTCTGCGGCGTGTTGTAGATGGGGTCGTCCAACGCCGTGCGGGGCCGGTTGTAGCCGGTGTTCAGCGCGAAGTTGGCGACCATCACCCCCTCCAGGTTGGCCCGCAGGCGGTCGGACATGTCCGAGGTCAGGCTGATGGCGGCACTGCGGTATTTGGAGCTGCCGGCATTCTTCAGCGTGCTCGCCTGCATGGCCGCGACGCCGAGCAGGCCGATCGAGACGATGATCAGGGCGATCAGGACCTCGAGCAGGGTGAAGCCGCCCATGCGGCTGCGGCGGCTCATGGTTGCACCCTGGTCTGGAGACGGCCGATGACCGACACCTCGAGATCTCGTCCCTTCTGATGCGGCGCGCGCAATGCAAGCCTTGCGATCGTCACGGTGCCGTCCGGTTGCAGGGCGCCACTCGGGGTGAAGGTGATTGCGCCGGCGCCGGTGGTGCGGGTGAGCGTGAGGTCGCGGTGAATGCCGGCGTGCTCGCGCAGCAGACGGTCGGCGCCTTCGAAGGTGCCGATGTTGGTGGTCCCGGCCTCCCGGAACACGAGCCAGCCCTGCGCCCAGTCGCTGCCGCAGATCATCGTGGTCGGAGACGCACGCGGGCAGACCGAGACGCGGCCGCCGACACGGATGGCCTCGGCACGCGCGAGGTTCAGGTCGCCCCCGAGATCGCTCGACGCTGAACGGATGGCGGAGCGCACCATCATCTCGCTGAAACTGGGCGCAGCGACCGCCGACAGGATGGCGATCATGGCCACGGCAACCATCAACTCGATCAGCGTGAAGCCGCGCGAGCCGGACGGTTGGTGGTGGCCTACGAAGGGTGCCATCGATAGCCTGGTCGGGTCCATGGCGGTGACGATAAGGGCGCGGCCCGGCACAGGCGAGAACACAGCGATGGGCGGGGGGAAGGGCGTCATGGAAGGCAAGGCGATGGGAGGCCGAGCGACGAACGGGGCCGGCGGGATGTTGGATGGCGACCATCGTCGAAGAGGAGGCGGCGAAAAATGTGCTTGTGCAGCAGATGCCCCGGCATGCCGTCGATGCGCCTTTGCAGTACGCTCGCGAAGCATTCGCGACGAACATCATGACCGGGAGACATCAGTGAGTACAAGAATCGATACAGAAATCAAGGGGAAGGGCCGCCGCCGCTTCGCGAGCCTTGCTGCACTGGCCTTGACCGTGGCAGCGGTCTGGCAGCCGGGCGCTGCCCAGGAATTTCCTCCGAGGGGCCCGATCAACCTGATCGTGGGCTTCGCGGCCGGCGGGGCAGCGGATACGGCCGCGCGCCTGATCGCGAAGAAGGTCGGCGACAACCTCGGTCATTCGGTGGTCGTGCAGAACCGGGCAGGCGCCGGCGGCAACATCGCCCACAAGCTGGCGGCCGATGCCGAGCCCGACGGGGCGACGATCCTGCTGGGCTCGATCGGGCCGCTCGCGATCGCGCCGCACCTGATGAAGCTCCCCTACGATCCGGAGCGCGACCTCGCGCCGCTCACCATGGGGGTGAACTTTCCCAACGTCCTGGTGGTGCATCCCGGTCTCGGAGCCAAGACGCTGGCGGATTTCATTGCGCTTGCCAAGGCCAAGCCCCGCGAGCTGAGCTATGCGTCCACCGGCGCCGGCTCAGCTTCCCATCTGGCCGGCGAGATGTTCAACCAGCGGGCGGGCGTCGAGATCGTCCACGTCCCCTACAAGGGGGGCAGCCAGGCAATGGTCGACCTGCTGTCAGGCCGCGTCAGCGCCTACTATTCCACACCGTCGACCGCCGCACCGCATGTGCAGGCCGGCAAGCTGGTGGCCATCGCCACCACCGGCGTCGAGCGTCCGTCGTTCCAGGCGGACATCCCGACCATCGCCGAATCCGGCTTCGCGGGCTTCAATGCGACCAACTGGTATGCGTTCGTCGCGCCGGCCCGCACGCCGGAGCCGATCCTGAAGCGGTGGAACGAGGAACTGATGAAAGCGCTTCAAGCGCCAGACGTGCGCGAGCAGTTGCTGAACATCGGGCTGATACCCGAGCCGGGCACCCGGGAGTCGCTGCGCGAGTTCATCGCGGCGGAGTCCAGGACTTGGGCGCAGGTGATCAAGGAGCGCAAGATCACGGCGGAGTGAGGGCGGGCGAAGTACGGGCAGGCGCAGTGAAGTCCCATTCAGACCAGCAGCTGACAATCAAGCTTGCGACGAACAATCGCAGCAACTACATCAACGTGCGTACGGCGGGGGCCGAAGTCGCCTCGTGCCAGGGATCGTCGACTAGCAATGTCTGCGCAGTTCGATCTGAAGCTACAGTGGCGTACGTCATTGACGTGTTTCTAATGCGCAATGCAGCGAGGCGTGGCGACAAGGCCACCGACACTCTGTCCATCGGTAAGCCATGAAATCCTTCACCTGAGCCCAGTAATGATAGTCAAAGGAGATCGACATGAAGGCGACTATATGGATCGCGCTGCCGATATTTCCTCAGTCTGAAGGGAGCGCAGTGGCTGTGTGGTACCGACAATCGAGGCAACGTCAACCGCCTGGAACAACGATGAGCGTTCTTCCCCTCCTTGCTCTCACCCGTACGCCTTTCGCGCCACGCGCATGAGGCGGGACTTCCCCTTCTATGCGGGGGAACCCGTCGGGATCGGGCCCGGTGGCTGGACGGTCTTGCTACTGAGTATCGTGTGCGGGTTCCTTTTGTTGGAGCTTCTTCCCGCGCCGAGCTTTCAAGCGCAGCTTCTCTCGCGGCTGCTGTTCCTGGGGCTCCCGCTTGGCGCACTAGTATGGGCCACGGGACGCCACTTTAAGGCGCTCTTCGGGACAGTCGGAACGTCTGAGGCGCTGATCGCGACACTAGCTGCGGTACTTTCGATTTCTGTATCGCTCGGGGCTGCACTAGTGATCCGGCAGTTTGCGCCAATGACTTCGAACGCTCTTGCCTTAGGCGTGGCGGAGATGACCATCGGCGCCCTGGTCCTCAACCTGCTCTCAACAGCGCCACAGTTGCTGGGAGAGGAGCTTCTCACGATCCTTCCCTTTATCGCGCTTCTCCAGCTGGCAACGTCCCGCCTTGGAATGGGGCGAGGAGTGAGCATCGCTCTGGCACTACTGGGGTCGACGCTCCTCTTCTGCGCCGCACACCTTCCAACCTATGATTGGAACTGGGCTCAATGCTTCGGCGTGATCGGGGCCTCACGGATCGTGTTGACCTTGGCTTACGTCGCGACACGGAATCTCTGGGTGTCCACCGGCGCGCATGTCCTTACGGACTGGACCGAGTTCGCGCTTGCGTTTGCAGCGGCTCCGCGTGCGTAGCGCGTAGTTTCGGCCCTGACTACTTCAACGCGTCGAAGTTCGGCCGGGACGCGGGATGAATTCGGGTGGCTTTCCCGCCCTTAAGGATCGAATCATGCACCGAACGGAGCACGAGCGGGCATTGTCCGTCCCGCGGCTGGTGGGGCCTTGCCGCCAATAAGCCCCGTGGTCGACAACGACGGCTGCTTAGATTGCCAGTTGCCGCTCCAGACTGGCAATTCGCTCCTGCGCCGTGGGGATGGGCTTGCAAGCTGGTGCCGATGCCCGGATTCGAACTGGGGACCTTCGCATTACGAATGCGCTGCTCTACCAACTGAGCTACACCGGCTTGGGCGGCATTATATAGGAGGCGACGCAGCCGGCGCGGAGGCAGACGGCCCCGGCCGGGCACGACGATGCCGCTACGGCGGCGGATCGTGCGCAGCCAGGAAGTCCGCCACCGTCGGGTACCGGAGCCGCATCCTCAACTCCCGCTTCATGCGCTGGTTCGAAAGCCGGCGCGATTCGCTCATGAAGGTCGCCCGCATGGGGCTGATCGTCGCCAGCAGCGTTTCGCGGTCGACGCGCGGCGGCAGCGGCAGGGATGCCCATTGCGCGACCATGTCGAGATAGTCGCCCATCGGCAGGACCGAGTCGTCGACCAGGTTGATGGTTCGCTGGCTGCGTCCGCGCAGCAGGGCCATGCGTGCCAGCCGCGCGAGGTCGTCCGCATGGATGTGGTTGGTCTGGACGTCGTCGGCGGGATGCAGCGCCGGCACGCGCTCACGCAGGCGCGCGAGCGGCAGCCGGTCCGCCGCATAGATGCCGGGTACCCGCAGCGTGGTCAGCCGCATGGCGCCCGGCCTGCGGGCAGCCTGGCGCAGGCGACGCTCGGCGTCGACCCGACGCCGCGCCCGATCGGTGCTCGGCTGCGCAGGCGTTGCTTCGTCGGTCAGGCGTCCCTGCCGGTCGCCGTAGACGCCGGTGGTGCTCAGGTAGACGAGGCGACGGGCCGGGCTGGCCTCTGCCGGCTTTGCGCGCGGCGAACGCATCGGCCGCGAAGGCGGTTGCGGGCGTCGCTGCAGCAGTCGCGCGCTCCAGCTTCTCGTCAGCGGGTCGATCTGCGCGCCGCCCTTTAGCGACACGTCCGATGGAGGCGGTGCGCTGTGAATCACCCACCGGGCGAGGTCCTGCAGGCGGCGATGCGGCGCTTCTGCCGCCATCGGCACGGCGCCGGCTGCCCGTGCCTGCGCGAGTGTCGCGGCGGACCGCGCGACGCCGTAGACCCGCCAGTCCTTGCGACAGAGTGCGGCGAGGCGCCGGCCGATGTCGCCGCAGCCGATGATCAGCAGGCGCCGGCGCCGGAACAGCCGGGGCAGTGGGCGATAATGGCGGGGTTGCAACCCGATCGGGCGAATCCGCCTTTTCCAGGCCGGCATGACCTTTACCGTATCCATCAAACCCAGTGGCAAGACCGTATCCGTCGACGACGAGACGCATATTCTAGAAGCTGCGCTCAAGCAGGGTGTGGTGCTGCCCTATGGCTGCAAGAACGGTGCGTGCGGCTCATGCAAGGCGCGCATCGTCTCCGGCGAGATCATCCAGGATCCGCACCAGCCGTCGGCGCTCACGGCGGATGAGGCTACCCGCGGCTACGCGCTGCTCTGCTGCGCGCGCGCCGCCTCCGATGTCACCATTGAAGCGAGGGTGGTTGCGGCGGTCGGCGAGATCCCTATCCGGAAGATGCCCTGCCGCGTGTCGGCAATCGACAGGGTTGCGCCCGACGTGATCGTGATGCGCCTGCAGTTGCCGGCAAGCGAGCGGCTGCAGTACCTCGCCGGCCAGTACATCGACCTGCTGCTTCGCGATGGCACGCGCCGCAGCTATTCGATGGCGACGGCCCCGGGAGGCGCGGACGGGCTCGAATTGCACGTGCGGCACATGCCAGGGGGCAAGTTCACCGACAGCGCCTTCGGCGTGGTCCAGCCGGAGCTCAAGGTGCGCGACATCCTCCGCCTCGAGGGACCCCTTGGGACCTTCTTCCTGCGCGAGGACAGCGCCAGGCCGATCGTGATGGTCGCGAGCGGGACGGGCTTTGCGCCGATCAAGGCGATCATCGAACACGTCCGCGGCATGATCGAGAGCAAGGGCTTCGACCGGCCGATGACGCTCTACTGGGGCGGGCGCCGCCCGCACGACCTCTACATGAACGAGCTCTGCGAGCGGTGGGCGTCCGGGATGCCGGGCTTCAATTATGTCCCGGTAGTCTCCGATGCCCTGCCCGAGGACGATTGGCGGGGGCGCACCGGCTTCGTCCATCGGGCTGCCATGGCGGACTTTCCCGACATGAGCGCGTTGCAGGTTTATGCCTGCGGCGCGCCGATCGTCGTGGACTCGAGCCGGGAGGATTTCATCATCCACTGCGGTCTGCCGGCCGAGGAGTTCTACGCCGACGCCTTCGTGACTGCAGCCGATGCGGCGTCCGTCGCCGAAGGGCCGTGAACAACGGCCGGCCCGTCAGCGAGCGGCGCCTTCCTCGCCAAGGTACGCGGCGCGTACGCGCGGGTCGTGCAGCAGGTCGCGCGCGTTGGCGGCCATGGTGACCAAGCCGGACTCCATCACGTAGCCCCGGTCGGCCGCCTCGAGCGCGAGCTTGGCGTTCTGCTCGACGAGCAGCATCGTCACGCCGCGCGAGGCCACGTCGCGGATCACTTCGAAGATCTTCTCGACCATGATCGGCGAAAGCCCCATGCTCGGCTCGTCCAGCAGCAGCAGCTTGGGCCTGCTCATCAGCGCGCGCGCCATCGCAAGCATCTGCTGCTCGCCGCCCGACATCGTTCCCGCCAATTGTGCGGCGCGCTCCTTCAGCCGCGGAAAGATGCCGAACAACTTCTCGATATCGAGGGCGACCTCGTTGTCCTTGCGCGAATACGCGCCCATCTGCAGGTTCTCGACGATGGTCATGCGCGCGAACACGCCACGGCCTTCCGGCACCATGGCGAGGCCCCTGGCGACCAATTGATACGAGCCCAGGCCCCGGGTCGGCTCGTCGATAAACCGGATCGAGCCTTCGTTGGCCGGGAGCACGGCGGTGATCGCCTTGAGCGTCGTGGTCTTGCCCGCGCCGTTGGCACCGATCAGCGCGACCAGCTCGCCCTGCCCGACGTCGATGTCGACGCCCTTGACGGCCTGGATGCCGCCGTAGGAGACCTTCAGTCCCCTGACTTCGAGCATCATCTGCCGCTTGCCGGTTTCCCGGGCGGTCCCGGCGACGACCCCGGTATCGGCGGCCTGCGGCGAGGCCGACCGCGGTCGCTCAACCATGGCCGCCTCCGAGGTAGGCCTCGATCACGGCCGGATTCCGCTGGACATCCGCAGGTAGCCCCTCGGCGATCTGCTTGCCATAGTCGAGGACGGTGACGCGGTCGCACAGGCCCATGACCAGCTTGACGTCGTGCTCGATCAGCAGGATCGTCTTGCCGTCCTTGCCGATCGCCGACAGCAGGCCGCGCAAGGCAATCTTTTCGGTGGCGTTCATGCCCGCTGCCGGTTCGTCGAGCGCCAGCAGCTTGGGATCGGTCGCGAGCGCGCGCGCGATCTCGAGGCGGCGCTGGTCGCCATAGGAGAGGGTGCGGGCCTGGTAGTCGGCGAACTGCCGGATGCCGACGTACTCCAGCAGTTCCAGGGCGCGATGCCGGATCAAGGCCTCCTCCCGGCGTTCGCTCCTGAGCCTGAGCACTGCGCCGATGACACCGGATCGGGTGCGCACGTGCCGACCCACCATCACGTTCTCCATTGCCGTCATGTCGCCGAACAGACGGATGTTCTGGAACGTGCGGGCGATGCCGGCTTCGGCAACCTTGTGCACGGCCGACGGCTCGTAGCGCTTGCCCTCGAGCAGGAAGTCGCCGGAGTCGGGCGTATAGAGCCCGGTGATCACGTTGAAGAATGTCGTTTTGCCGGCGCCGTTGGGGCCGATCAATCCGTAGATCTGTCCGCGCCTTATCTCGAGACCGACATCCGCAAGCGCCTGGAGCCCGCCGAAGCGCTTGCTGACGTTGCTGACCGACAGGATGACGTCCTGCGATGCCGGTCCGGCGCTTGCCGCTGCGTCCGCCGACGCGATGCCCCTTTGCTGCATGCCGATGCCGGCGCTGCTCGCGGCCTGGCTCATGCGCCGCTCAGCGGAGAGGTGGCGGTCGTCGGGCCGGCCGGCGGCGGCACGACCTTGCCCGCGGGCCTGACGCCATGCTTGGGCACCGGCCACAGGCCGTGGGGCCGATACAGCATGATGAGCACCATGGCCGAACCGAACAGCAGCATGCGCAACGCCTCGGGCGCGATGTACTCGTGACCGAAGATCATCTCCTGCGCAGGCTTGGCCCAGATGCGCAGCGCCTCGGGAATCGCGTAGAGCAGGATCGCGCCGAGGATCACGCCCGGGATGTGACCCATGCCGCCGAGCACCACCATGGCGACGATCACGATCGACTCCATCAGGATGAAGCTTTCCGGCGAGATGAAGCCCTGGAATGCGGCGAACATCGCGCCGGAGACGCCGCCGAAGGAAGCGCCCATTGCGAACGCGAGCAGCTTGATGTTGCGGGTATTCACGCCCATCGCCTTCGCCGCGATCTCGTCCTCGCGGATCGCCATCCAGGCTCGCCCGATGCGGGAGTCCTCCAGGCGCACGCTGACGAGGATGATCACCAGCGCCAGGAGCAGGAAGAGATAGTAGTAGAGCATCACCGGCTGGAATTCATAACCGAAGAGCTCGAGAGGCTGCGACAGGCTGAAGTCGACGAGCCTGGCACTGGGGGGGCCGATCGTGATGTGGACCGGTTCGATCGTGCCGATCCCCTGCGGGCCGTTGGTGAAATTGAGCGGAGCGTTGAGGTTGTTCAGGAAGATGCGAACGATCTCTCCGAAGCCGAGCGTGACGATGGCAAGGTAGTCGCCGCGCAGCTTGAGAACCGGCGCACCGAGGAGGATGCCGAACATGGCCGCGATTCCAGCCCCTATCGGGATGATCAGCCAGATCGACATGTGCAGGCCGTCCGGGAACATCGCCTGCACCCATTCGAAGTTGTCGCTGAGGTGCGGCGAGCAGAGCAGCGCATAGGTATAGGCTCCCACCGCATAGAACGCCACGTAGCCCAGGTCGAGCAGGCCGGCAAAGCCGACCACGATGTTGAGGCCCAGCGCGAGCATCACGTAGAGCAGAGCCATCGCCATGACCCGGACCCAGAAGTTGCCGAAGTAGCCAGCGACGATGGGCAGCAGGAACAGGACGATGCCGATGCCGATCGTCGCGAATATGGCCGCCCTGCGGTTGTTGACGAGGTACGGGAACAGCCTTGTCATGAGGCGTCTTCCTCCGGTCAGGCGCGTTCGGCCACGCGTTCGCCCATGATCCCCGACGGCCTGAACAGCAGCACGATGATCAGCACGGCGAAGGCGAAGATGTCCTGGTAGTGGCTGCCGAGGAAGCCGCCGGTGAGGTCGCCGATATAGCCGGCGCCGAGGCTTTCGATCACGCCGAGCAGCAGGCCGCCGACCATCGCGCCGGTGATGTTGCCGATGCCGCCGAGCACTGCCGCGGTAAAGGCCTTGAGGCCGGGGACGAAGCCCATCGAGAAATGGGTGATGTTGTAGTTCAGGGCAACCAGGATGCCGGCCACGGCCGCGAGGGCGGCACCGATGGCGAAGGTGGCGGCGATGACGAAGTTGGCGTTGACGCCCATCAGGCCGGCGATCCGCGGGTTCTCGGCGGTCGCGCGCATGGCGCGTCCAAGCTTGGTCTTGTTCACCAGCAGCATCAGCCCCGCCATCATCGAGGCGGCAACGCCGAGGATCAGCATCTGCTTGGGCCCGAGGATCGCCCCGCCGATGTGGATCGGCTCGATCGGCAGGAGGTCGGGGAAGACGTGCGGGCTCGGGGCCCAGATGATCATTGCCAGGGTCTGCAGCACGATCGACAGGCCGATGGCCGTGATCAGCGGCGACAGCCTTGGCGCATTGCGCAGCGGCCGGTAGGCAAGGCGCTCCATCAACAGCGACACGATCACGCACACCGGAACCGCGCAGAGGACCGCGACGATCAGTTGCACCCAGCCGGGCAGGGTGGAGCCGGCGAGGACCTGCGTCACCACCGTCATCCCGACCATCGCGCCGATCATAAGCACCTCGCCGTGGGCGAAGTTGATCAACTGCAGGATGCCGTAGACCATGGTGTAGCCCAGGGCGACCAGCGCGTAGACGCTGCCCAGCACGAGGCCGTTCAGGACCTGTTGCAACAGGATATCCCAGTTCATCCGCAGTCCTCGCCGAAGTCGCTACCGGAGTGCCGCCCCTTGAGGGTCCAAGGATGGCGGGCATGCCCCGGTCTTGCTCGAAGCCGACCGATTCTAATGACAATCGACGCAGCGGACGGCTTTTTGCCGGGCAGGGATTCTCCGGGGCGTCGCCCGCGGCGGGGCGGTGCTGCTGCGGATCCGGGTGTCGCGGATGAATACGACTGAGAGTGCGCACCGGACTCGAGCATCCGGAAGAAAAAAAAACCCCGGAAGAATCTTCCGGGGTAAACCAGCCAGGGAGGAAAAACGGTCATTCGGCCGCGCGGCCGGCTTGGCGCGGGAGGGTGCCGAACAGGCGCCGTCTCGATGCTGCAGCGGCACGGGCCGTGCTGCTGCACCATCCGGAGTTGTAGCGCCCTTGCGACGCACTGTACCGGCATGGACCAACGCCGTTGCCTGGGCCCTGGATGGCTGGACGTAGCGGCCGGACAGGCGGCGCCTGCCGAACCCCGGTGTCAGCGACGCGGTCGGCAAGCGTGCGCCGCCGAAGAATGCGGGACATCGAAGGGACCCGGAACCTCGCGAGGAATGCGGAGGATCGCAAGCAATACGAACGAACGCGCCATGTGCGAGGGTCGCGAGGCGGCGAGGGCAACGGGGGAAGCAGGGAGGAGCAGCGCCGCCGGACGAGTGCGGCGAGCGCGAAGCAGATGCCGGGGGCGCAGGCGGAATGCGCAGAGCGCAGAAGCCTGGGGCGATCGCGAGGAAACGAGCCGGTTCGGGCGGGGTCCGGCCCCCGCCCCGGCCGGGAAGGAGTTACGGCTGGTGCTTCTTGCCGAATCAGGCCTTGCAGGCAGGCATCACTTCTGGCCGAGCAACCAGTTGACCAGCTTGGTCGCTTCTTCGGCGGAGACCTGGGGATTGGCCGGCATCGGGATCTGGCCCCACACGCCGACGCCGCCGTCGCGCACCTTCTTGGCGAGCATGGGCACCGCGTTCTTGTCGCTGGCGTACTTGAGGGCCACGTCCTTGTAGGAGGGACCGATCAGCTTCTTGTCGACCGCATGGCAGGCCATGCAATTCTTCGCGCGTGCCAGTTCCGCATCCGCGTGCGCGAGGCTCGCATGGCCGAGGGCCGCGGCACCCACGACGGCCACCAGCGCTGCAAGCCTGGTCTGGGAACCACGGGACTGTACAACCGACGCTGCTGCTTGCATCTCGATCACCTGACGCGCTCCCTGTTGCTTCGAGGTGTTGCATTGTAACGGGCACGCTGCTCCGTTCCGAGTTGTAACGGATGCGACCGTTCGGGAGTTGACCCGCGCCGCCTGCCGGTCCCCGGTAGCCAGCCGGGGAGGCCATGCCTACATTGCGCCATGACCTGAGGTAAGGGAGCTTGCAATGTACCTGGTGTGGCTTGGCACGGCATTGGTGGTGATGAAATGGCTCGAGGTGGGCCCCGCAGCCGATCTGTCCTGGTGGTGGGTGCTCTCGCCCCTCGCCGTTGCGCTGGCATGGTTCGAAGGGGTCGAGAAGCTCTTCGGCCGCGATCGCCGCCAGGTCGAGATGGCCGACTTCGAAAAGCAGGCGCGCGAGCGCGTCGCCCAGACCTTCAAGGTTCCCGGCCGCCGCTGATTCCGGTCCGGGCATCGAAAGCTCCGCCGGCGTGACGCGGCGAACGATGCGCGCCGATCAAACCGCGCCTCAAGCCGCGCGCCTCAAGCCGCGCCTCAAGCCGCGCCTCAAGCCGCGCCGATCAATCGGCATCGGTCAATCCGCATCGAGCACGGCACCTTTGCTGGCGCTGCTCGAGAGCCGGTAGAACTTGCTCAACACGCCGCGCACGTAGCGCGGAGCCGGCATCTTCCAGCCCGCCTTCCGGCGCGCCAGTTCCGCATCGTCTACCTGCAGTTGCAGGGTCAGCTTATGCGCGTCGATGGTGATCGTGTCGCCCTCGTTGATTAGCGCCAGCGGTCCGCCGAGAGCCGCTTCTGGCGCGACGTGGCCGACCACCATGCCCCAGGTGCCGCCCGAGAATCGGCCGTCGGTGATGAGGCCGACCGACTCCCCAAGTCCTGCACCGATCAACGCCGATGTCGGGGCCAGCATCTCCGGCATTCCAGGTGCGCCGCGCGGGCCGAGGTAGCGCAGCACCATCACGTCGCCGGGCTTGATGCGGTCCTCGAGGATGGCTTGCAGCGCCGACTGCTCGTCGTCGAACACGCGCGCCGGCCCGGTAATCGCCGGGTTCTTGAGGCCGGTGATCTTGGCCACGCAGCCCTCGGGCGCGAGGTTGCCCTTGAGGATGGCGAGGTGGCCTTCGCTGTACATCGGCTCCTCGATGGAGCGGATCACCGTCTGGCCTGCGGGCGGCTTCGCCGGCACCGCGGCAAGCTCCTGTTCCAGCGTCCTGCCGGTGATGGTGATGCAGTCGCCATGCAGCAGTCCCGCCTGCAGCAGGATCTTCAGTACCTGCGGGATGCCGCCTGCGCGATGCAGGTCGGTCGCGAGATAGGTGCCGGACGGCTTGAGGTCGCAGATGACGGGCACGCGCTTGCGCATCCGCTCGAAGTCGTCGATGGTCCATTCGACGCCGGCCGAATGCGCGATCGCCAGGTAGTGCAGGACCGCATTGGTGGACCCGCCGGTGGCCATGATCAGCGCGACCGCGTTCTCGATGGATTTGCGGTTGATGATGTCCAGCGGCCGCCGATTGTTGCGCACCGCCTCGACCAGCACGCGCGCCGACTCGGCGGCCGAGTCGACCTTCTCCTGGTCGGGGTTGGCCATGGTGGACGACCCCAGCAGGCTCATGCCGAGCGCCTCGAACGAAGACGACATCGTGTTGGCGGTATACATGCCGCCGCAGGAACCGGTCCCGGGAATCGCGTTCTTCTCGATGCCTTCGAAGTCCTCGTCCGATAGCCGGCCGCGCGCGTGCTCGCCGACCGCCTCGAACACAGACACGATGTTGAGGTCCTTGCCCTTCCAGCTGCCAGGCTTGATGGTGCCGCCGTAGACGTAGATGGCGGGCACGTTGGCGCGGGCAATGCCCATCATGCCGCCGGGCATGTTCTTGTCGCAGCCGCCGATCACCAGCACGCCGTCCATCCACTGGCCCTGCACCGCCGTCTCCACGCAGTCGGCGATCACCTCGCGCGAGATCAGCGAGTACTTCATGCCTTCGGTGCCCATCGACATGCCGTCGGAAATGGTGGGCGTGCCGAAGACCTGGGCGTTGCCCCCGGCAGATTCGATCGCGGCCTCGGCAGCGTCGGTAAGCTTCTGCAGTCCCGAGTTGCACGGCGTGATGGTGCTGTGGCCGTTGGCGATGCCGATCATCGGCTTGGCGAAGTCCGACTTCTGGTAGCCCATCGCGTAGAACATCGAGCGGTTGGGAGCGCGCGCAGGCCCTTCGGTGATGTTCCTGCTGCGGCGATTGGCGGTCATGGTCGGTCTCCGGTACTCGTGAAATTGCCCAGGTTGTAATATACCTGCCGTCATTGCCTCATGCCGGGGCGGCTGGCTGCACGCATCGATACGCCCCAATGCTGACTCATCCTCAATTCGATCCGATCGCTTTGCAGATCGGACCGCTCGCGATCCGCTGGTACGGGCTGATGTACCTGATCGCGTTCGCCGCCTTCTACCTGCTCGGCCGCCATCGGCTTGCGCATGCGCATCCGGGCAGCCCGGTAGCGGGCCTCAAGCCGAAGGACCTGGAGGACGTGCTCTTCTACGGTGTGCTCGGCGTGGTGGCCGGCGGACGACTGGGCTACGTGCTCTTCTACAAGCCCGCCTACTACCTGCAGCATCCGCTCGAGGCGTTCGCCATCTGGCAAGGCGGTATGTCGTTTCATGGCGGGCTGATCGGCGTGCTGCTCGCCTGCGCGATCTTCGCGCGCCGCCGGGGGCTGCGGTTCCTGGACCTGATGGATTTCGTCGCGCCGCTGGTGCCGATCGGCCTGGCAGCCGGTCGACTCGGCAACTTCATCAACGGAGAACTGTGGGGCCGCGTGAGCGACGTGCCATGGGCCATGGTGTTTCCGCAGTCCGGCAGCAGCGAGCCGCGGCACCCATCGCAGGTCTACCAGTTCCTCGGCGAGGGCCTGCTGCTGTTCGCCATCATCTGGTGGTTCTCGTCGCGGCCACGCCCGACCGGCGCCGTCTCCGGCGCTTTCCTGATCGGCTACGGGACGCTGCGCTTCCTGGCGGAGTTCGCGCGTGAGCCCGACGCTTTCCTGGGAACGGTACTCGGCCCTTTCACCATGGGGCAACTGCTGTGCGTGCCGATGGTGGCCGCGGGCATCTGGCTGCTCATGCTGTCCCGGACTTCTTCATCATCCCGAGCAGCAGGCTCCAGTGCCTCGGGTCCACCGGCGTGATCGACAGGCGATTGCCGCGCTTGAGCACCACCATGTCCTTCAGTTCCGGTGCCTCGCGCATCTGCGCGAGCGTGAACGGCTCCACTTTGTAGCCGGCGCGCACATCCACCAGGTACCAGCGCGGCTTCTCCTCGCGCGACGCCGGATCGTGATACGGGGACTTGGGGTCGAATTGCGTGGGGTCGGGATAGGGTGCCGAGGCGACTTCAGCCACTCCGTAGATGCCCGGCACCGCGCAACTCGAGTGGTAGAAGAGCACGCCGTCGCCGACGCGCATCTGCTCGCGCATGAAGTTTCGCGCCTGGAAGTTGCGCACGCCCGTCCAGGGAACGGTGGCGTTCCCTGCGGCCAGTGCATCGTCGATCGAGCATTCCTGCGGCTCGGACTTCATCAACCAGTAGGCCATCGACGTCAATAGAAGTCAGTAGGCGCATCAGCAAGCGCATACGCGCGAGCGGCAGGATACGCGCGAGCGCACGTCGCGCTTTGCGCATCGAAATCGGTACCCCGCCTGTGCCGGTCGGCCGGCATCCTGAACCGACGAGTTCAGGGCGGCATAGGGAGCTGACACATCAGGTTCGTCCGAAAGGACGATCACAACAGTGCCAAGCCTTTTTTCCCTACACCTAATGCATCGCATTGGTTCAAGGAATGTATGGCCGTAGCGAACACCGCAGGGCAGGACCGAGTATACGCCTGTGACGCGGTGCCGGCGATCAGTTCGACCCTCCCTAGAACAGGCTTTCCTGCCGACGGATCTCGAGTTCGAGTTCTTCGCTGATCTCGTTGATCTTGCTGCTGACCTGCGGCGGTACGCCAGACGCGCGGTCCTGTCCCAGGAATTCATAGGCGAGTTGCAAGGCGGCGTTGACGGCGATGCGATCGAGGCCCGAGGCCTTGCCGGCATCGCGGATCTCGCGCATCTTGGCATCGACGAGCCGCACCGCCTCCATCAGTCGCGGCTTCTCGGCGGCAGGCACCTGCAATTTGAAAACGCGTTCGAGGATCTTGACTTCGAGCTGATCCAATCGCTGACTCCTTGGGGATTGCGCGGCTGCCGGGGGTGGTGCGGGATGCGTGTCGGTGCGGGGCGATGCCGGGTGGGGATGCGAAAGCTGCAAGCGCGAATATCGCGAGGCCTCAGCTTTCGGCTTCCTGCGTGATGGGGAGCCGGGCAAGTGCGGACTCAACGCGCGCCCGTGCTTCCGCTACGCGCTGCTCCAGGTCCGCGCGCCCCGCAACCGCGTCGCCGAGACGGGCCTTGAGGGCGCGATTTTCTTCCGCCAGGCGGCGGGAGATTTCAACCAGGCGCGATACACGTTCGCCCAGCACCTGGATATCTTTGTCCATGTCGCGGGATGGTAGGGATTGACGGATGGGCGGTCAAGCAGCCGGAATGCGCAGGCGGCGCCGATGCAAGCAAGCACGCGCCTTTGCGGGCTGCTGCCGCGCATCGTCCGGCAACGTCCTGCATGACGCAGGACGGTAGAATACAGCCTGCATGACCCACACCTGCCTGCGCCTCCTATACCGCCGTGGCGTGCGCCCTGACGCCGGACGCGGGACCGCGTTCGTCCGGTTCCTGTTCATCTTGTCAATGCTGTCGATCGCGCTTGCAGGCGTGATGCCGCACGCCGTGCACGCCGAGGCCGGCTCGGCGCGGGCCGGCATCGCGCAAGCCGATTCCGCCCAAACCACAGTCGTGCCGGCGCAGGGCCAGGCCGTGACGGCGGCCAGGCGCGGGCCGCAGCGGGTCGATGCAGTGGTGGCCGAACTGGTCGCGGATGTCTCGCGCGCCGCGCCGGGCAAGCCGTTCAGGATCGGCTTGCGCCTGGCGCACGATCCCCATTGGCACACCTACTGGCGCAACCCCGGGGACTCAGGTCTGCCGACGCGCTTCGAGCCCACCGGGCCCGCGGGCTCGACCTATGGCGAGATCGTGTGGCCGGCGCCGCGCCGGCTCGCGATCGGCGATCTCGCCAACTATGGCTACGAAGGCGAAGTGGTGCTCGCGCGCGAAGTGAAGTTGCCTCCGGGAGCCGGTTCGTCGACTGCCCGTTTCGAGGTGCAGGCCCAGTGGCTGGTGTGCAAGGACGTCTGCATCCCGGGCGAGGCGCTGCTCGCGCTCGAGCTGCCGGTGGGCCCCACCGCACAGGCAGCAGCCCCCGACACGCTGAAGTTGTTCGAAGTGAACGCAGGTAACGCGCCGCGATCGGGGGCGGGCATCGAGGTCGGCTGGTGGCAGCGCGACCGGACTGCCATGCTGCTCCTGCCGGAAGGGGCTGTCGCCACGCGCGCCGAGTTCTTTCCCTATTTCGAAGGCGTCGTGCGCCCGGCGGCGCCGCAGTCGCTGATGTCCGCTGCGGGGTCCGATGCGACTGCAGGCGCGCGGCTCGCCCTGCAACTCGAGGTGGCGGGTGCTGCCGAAGGCGGCCTGCCCAGGCCGGCGGGTGGCGTGCTCCTGCTGGACGGCAAGCCGGTCGAAGTCGGCCTGCAGCCGCTGGCGGCGCAGCCTGCTGCCGGGCAGCTGCTGTCGGTGGCGGAAGTGGTGCCTTCCGCACCGGCTCCGGTTCGAGGCCTGCTCGACCGTCTGGTCGGCGGCGCCGGGTCGACGACGGCGGGTCAGGCCGCAGGTCAGGCGGCAGGTGCGGTGACCGGTGCCACGTCGAGTCCTGGCGTCGGCACGGCCGCGGCTCGTCCCTTTCCATCGCCGGCGATCGGCTTCGCTTCCGGCACGTTGCCGATCGCGCTCGCCGGGGCGCTGCTTGGCGGCCTGATCCTCAACCTGATGCCATGCGTCTTCCCGGTCATCGGCCTGAAGGTGCTCTCGTTCTCGCAGGCCGCCGCCGGCAGTCCCGGACTGGCGCGCCGGCATGCGCTCGCCTTCGGCGCCGGCGTGGTGCTGGCGTTCCTCGCGCTCGGCCTCGTCATGCTGGCGCTGCGCCATGCAGGCGAAGCGGCCGGCTGGGGCTTCCAGATGCAGTCGCCGGTCTTCGTCGGCGCCATGGCGCTGTTGTTCGTGCTGATCAGCCTCAACCTGTTCGGCGTTTTCGAGACCGGCGTTCTGCTGACGCGGCTCGCGCCGGCACCGTCTTCGTCGGCATCGATTCGCGGCGCGATCGACGCCGGCGGCCCGGCCGGCGGCGGCAACGCATCGAGCAGCAGGCGCGGCAACAGCTTCGGTACCGGCGTGGTCGCGGTGCTCGTGGCAACGCCCTGCACCGCGCCATTCATGGGCAGTGCAGTCGGCTACACCCTGGGCTCGCCGCCGCTGCAGACATTGCTGGTCTTCGCAGCGCTCGGCCTGGGCATGGCGCTGCCGTACCTGGTGCTCGGCTGGGCGCCGCGGCTGCTTCGCTGGCTGCCTCGGCCGGGGCCCTGGCTGCTGGTCTTCAAGCAGCTGCTGGCGTTCCCGATGCTGGCCACCGCGGCCTGGCTCGCCTGGGTGTTGACGCTGCAGGCCGGCGCCGACGGATTGCTGCGGCTGCTGATGTCCGCCATCCTGCTCGGCTTCGCGGCCTGGGTGTACGGCCGGGCACAGCAGGCTGCCTTCGGCGGGCGCGCTCGGCCCGGCGCTGTCGGGTTTGCCGCTGCCGCCGTGGCCGGTGCCCTTACCGTGTGGCAGTTGGTGCAGATCGGCCTGTCGGCATCGTCTGAAACGGATACGGCCGCCATGGCGGCCGCGCAGACGACGCCGCCCGGACCGGGACGCGGAGCGGTCGGCACGCCGAGGTTATCGACATCGTCGGGATCGATTGCCGACGCCGTGGCTGGGCGAGCCGATGCCGGCATCGCGCAGTGGCAGCCCTGGTCGCCGCAGAAGGTTGCGCAGTCGCTGGCGCAGGGCAATCCGGTGCTCGTCGACTTCACCGCCGCCTGGTGCATCAGCTGCCAGGCCAACAAGAAGCTGGTCCTCGAACGCGACGTCGTGCGCCGCTCGTTCGAGTCCCAGGGCGTGACTTTGCTGCGCGCCGATTGGACGCGGCGCGACCCGGCCATCACCGCCGAGCTTGCCCGCTTCGGCCGCAACGGCGTGCCTCTGTACCTCGTCTATCACACCCCCGACCAGCCGCCGCTGATGCTGCCTGAACTGCTGACGGTGGACATCGTCCTCACCGCGATCGCCAACGGGCGCTGAGCGCGCCGGGCGCGTCGCGGCATCCGGCCGATCCGGCCCGCGCGCCGCGAGACTGTTGGAATCGGCGCAAGGACGGGCGATTGCACCCGGTTCCTGGATACCTGCTTGCTATAGTCCGGGGCTCCAACAGTGGAGAGCCCAGCATGCCGGTTATCGCCATCGTCAACCCCAAGGGGGGAGTCGGCAAGAGCACCGTCGCGACCAACCTTGCGGGCTATTTCGCTGCCTCGCGCCATGCCACCATGCTCGGCGACCTCGATCGGCAGCAGTCTTCGCGCGAATGGCTTGCGCAGCGGCCGAGCACGGCTGCCCCGATCAGCGCATGGGAGATGAAGGGCGGTGCGGCCCGTCCGCCGAAGGGCGTCACTCACGTGGTGATCGATACGCCGGCGCAGATGCCGGTTCAGCAACTGGTCGGGGTCATGCGGGGCGTCGACAAGATGCTGGTGCCGGTGCAGCCCTCGATGTTCGACATCAAGGCGACCGCCGGTTTCCTGCGCGAATTACGGGCGGCCATGAACGACGACCGCCGCTTTCGGAGCAGCGTCGGCATCGTCGGGGTCAGGGTGAATCCACGCACCCGGTCGGCCGAGGAACTGAGCCGCTTCGTGGCCGCAGCCGGGCTGCCGGTTGCCGGCTACCTGCGCGACACGCAAGCCTACGTGCATCTTGCAGCGCACGGGCTTACCGTGTTCGACGTGCAGTCGCCGCAGGTGGCGCAGGATCGGGAGACTTGGAAGCCTCTGGTGCAATGGGTTCTCCATTAAGCCCGGGCTGCCGCAGGTTGCGCACCACCGTGGCTAGCGATCCGGCGTCAGCGCAGCCCCAGGACGTCGTCCATGTCGTAAAGGCCGGTCTCGCGGGCGCCGACGAAGCGGGCGGCGCGCAGGCTGCCATCTGCGTAGTTGGCGCGGCTGGTGGAGCGGTGGGTGATCTCGATGCGCTCGCCGGTGCCGATGAACAGCGCCGTGTGCTCGCCGACGATGTCGCCGCCGCGAATGGCGGTGAAGCCCACGGTGCCGGGCTTGCGCGGGCCCGTCTGGCCGTGGCGGCCGTGCACCTCGATGTCGACGAGACGCTTGCCCTGGGCCTGCGCGATGACCTCGCCGATCTTCAGGGCGGTGCCTGACGGAGCATCGACCTTGTCGCGGTGGTGCGATTCGACGACCTCGATGTCGCAGCCTGCGGCCAGCGCGCGGGTGGCCATGTCGATCAGCTTCAGCGCCACGTTCACGCCGACGCTCATGTTGGGCGACAGCATGATCGCGGTGTCGTGCGCCGCATCCTGGATCATGGCGCGCTCGCTTTCGGTGAATCCGGTGGTGCCGATCACCATCCGGGTGCCATTGCGGCGGCACACCGCAAGGTGCGCGAGTGTGGCGGCGGGGCGGGTGAAGTCGATCAGGACGTCGGCATCCTGCAGCCCCTTCTGCAGGTCGGCGGTGACCAGCACCCCGCTCGACTTGCCGAGGTAGGCGGTCGGATCGCTGCCGATTGCCGGGCTGGTGCCCATGTCCAGGGCTGCGGCGAGCGTCATGTCGGGCGCATTGCAGACCGCCTCGATCAGCATCTTGCCCATGCGACCGCTGGCGCCTGCAATGGCAACGCGCAGCATTCAGCTCTCCTTGGATGGCTGGTAGCCCGGCAGCGCCGGGTCGTTCGGGTCGTCGCGCGCCGGGAGCGGGTCAGCCTTGATGGTCGCGACCCGGTCTTCGCGGAACTCGATGGTGACCTTGCGCAGCTCGGCGTCGCCGTTCGGATACTGGAAGCGGAAGACGTAGTCCCAGCGGTGCGGATGGAAGATATCGGTCAGCAGCGGCGAGCCGATCGCCATCCGGACCTGCTCCCGGCTCATCCCTTCGCGGACCTGGTCCAGCATTTGCTGGTTGAGGTAGTTGCCCTGCGGGATGGAGAACTTGTAGGGCTCGAGAAAGCCGCTGCGCGAGCGGTCGCTGCTGGCGCATCCGGCGGCCATCAGCAGCATCAGCAGCACTGCCGCCGACGTGTTGACGTGGCGCCGCACGGGGCGCCGACCAACTGGAGACTTGGCTTTGAATGACATCTTGGGATTCCCTGCTTTGGGCGATCGCGGGCCTGTCGAGGACGCAATCGGACGCTGTATGATAAAGGTGTTGCAACCTCCCCGGGGATGTGCCCAAGTGACGACCACTGCAGACTTGAAGAGTGCAGGGCTGAAGGCCACCCTGCCACGGCTCAAGATCCTGGAGATCTTCCAGCGTGGTCGCCAGCGCCACATGAGCGCGGAAGACGTCTATCGGGAGCTGCTCATCGAGCACCAGGACGTCGGACTTGCCACGGTCTACCGGGTGCTGACCCAGTTCGAGCAGGCAGGCATCCTCAAGCGCAGCAATTTCGAGTCCGGCAAGGCGGTTTTCGAGCTCGACGAAGGTTCGCATCACGATCACCTGGTCTGCCTGCAGTGCGGCCGTGTCGAGGAATTCTACGATTCCGCCATCGAGCAGCGCCAGCAGCGGGTTGCGGCGGAGCACGGCTTCGAGCTGCAGGAGCACGCGCTTGCGCTCTACGGGAACTGCAAACGTCCGCAGTGCAAGTACCGTCCCAAGTAGGCGGGCGCCTTGCAATCGCAGACCCAGTCGCTTCCTCCGGCGCAAGACCAGCCGCCGGCCGGGTCAGGCGCACAGTCGCAATCAAAGGGCCCCACCCGATCGCAGTCGTCAGTCGCAGTCTCAGTCGCAGTCCGGCGGTGACGAGACCAGCCTGCAACTGCTGACGCCGGATCCCGCCGGATACGACGAGATGCTGCTGGCGGACGGCGCGGCGCGCCCGCACTATGGCGCCTACCAGGAGTGGCTGCGCTCCAGGTCCGCGCAATGGATGGAGCGAAAGCGGGCGGAAGCGGACCTGATCTTCCGTCGCACCGGCATCACCTTCTCCGTCTACGGCGATGAAACCGGGACCGAGCGGCTGATCCCGTCGGACGTCGTGCCGCGAGTGATCGACGCAGAGGAATGGGGTCGCCTGGAACTGGGGCTGGTCCAGCGGGTCAAGGCGATCAACCGCTTTCTCTCCGACATCTACCACAAGCAGGACATTCTTCGCGCGGGCCTGATTCCGGCCGACCAGATCCTGGTCAACCAGCAGTACCAGGTGGCCATGGTCGGCGTGCAGGTGCCGCACCAGACCTACGCTCACATCGTCGGCGTCGACCTGGTGCGCCACAGCGATGGGGACTTCTACGTTCTCGAGGACAACCTGCGGGTCCCGTCGGGCGTCTCGTACATGCTCTCCAACCGCAAGATGATGATGCGGTTGTTCCCTGAACTCTTCCAGAAGTATGCGGTGCGGCCCGTCGAGCACTATCCGGGAATGCTGCTCGACACGCTGATCACCGCATCGCTGCAGGACCGGCCGACCGTGGTGCTGCTGACGCCGGGGCCATACAACAGCGCCTATTTCGAGCACGCCTTCCTTGCCCAGCAGATGGGCGTGGAACTGGTGGAGGGCCGCGACCTGTTCGTCGAGGACGGCTTCGTCTACATGCGCACCACCTCCGGTCGCCAGCGCGTCGACGTGATCTACCGCCGCCTGGACGATGTCTTCCTGGATCCGCTCGCGTTCCGGCCCGACTCGGTGCTGGGGGTCCCGGGGCTGCTTGCCGCCTACCGTCTGGGCAATGTCGTCATCTCCAACGCCATCGGCACCGGCGTTGCGGACGACAAGTCCATCTACCCGTACGTGCCGGACATGATCCGGTTCTACCTCGGCGAAGAACCGCTGCTGAAGAACGTCACTACTTACCAGTGCCGCAAGCCGGAAGACCTGGCGTACGTGCTCGCGCATCTGCCGGAACTGGTGGTAAAGGAGGTGCACGGCGCCGGCGGCTATGGCATGCTGGTCGGGCCGACCAGCAGCAGCGAGGAGATCGCGCGATTCCGCGAGGTGCTGATGGCGCACCCGCAAAGCTACATCGGGCAGCCGACTCTTTCGTTGTCGACCTGCCCGACGTTCGTGGAGGAAGGGGTCGCGCCGCGCCACCTCGATCTGCGGCCCTTCGTGCTCAGTGGCCGCGAGATCCGAATCGTTCCCGGCGGGCTGACCCGGGTCGCCCTGCGCAAGGGCTCGCTGGTGGTCAACAGCTCCCAGGGCGGCGGCACCAAGGACACCTGGGTCGTGGACAACTGATGCTCTCCCGGGTAGCGTCGCACCTCTACTGGATGGCCCGCTACCTGGAACGGGCCGAGAACATGGCGCGCATCCTCGACGTCGGCCAGCTGCTCGCGCTGGTGTCGCGCGGCGAGGATACCGAGACGACCGCAATCGAGCCGCTGGTCATCACCAACACGCTCGAGGCCTTCGACGCCGGCGGCCACGCCCGTACGCCCGAGGACGTAGCCGGCTACCTGGCGTGGGACCCGCTGCATGAGTCCAGCATCTTCAACTGCCTGCAGAAGAGCCGCGAGAATGCGCGGGCGGTGCGTGCCGACATCACCACCGAAATGTGGGAGGACATCAACAACACCTGGCTCCAGCTGCTGCAGAAGCGCCACCAGGACCACAGGCCTGCGGACAACGCCTTCTTCGAATGGGTGAAGGAGCGCAGCCACCTGTTCCGCGGCATCACCTTCGCCACCATCCGGCGCGACCAGCCGTACCACTTCATCCGGCTCGGCACCTTCATCGAGCGCGCTGACAACACCGCGCGGATCCTCTCGGTAAAGCAGACCACCATGGGCGCGGGCAAGACCGGCAACGAGATCACCGACTACTATCGCCTGAGTGCCGTGCTGCGCTCGGTGAGCGCGTTCGAGGCATACCGCGACACTTATCGCGAGGGGGTGGACGAGCTGCGGGTGGCGGAGCTGCTGATCCTCGACCCGACGCTGCCGCGATCGCTGCGCTTCTGTTTCGACGAGATCGTCAGGATACTGGGCCTGCTGCCAGGCGTCACCGCCAAGCCGGCGCGGCGGCTGGCTGCCACCATGCAAGCCAACATCGAGTTCGCGAACATCGAGGAGATCTTCCGCCAGGACTATCGCGCGTTCCTCGAGCGCTTCCTGGGCGAGACGGCACAGCTCGGGCAGGCGTTGCACCACGCCTACCTGGAACCGAAGTAGGACTGCAGGGAGAGGCAGCGCGGTGAAGCTTTCCGTCTATCACGCCACCACCTACCGCTACGCGGAGCCGGTGACGCGCAGCACGCAGTACATCCGGCTCACGCCGGTGACCAATCATCGCCAGCGGGTGCTGGAATGGCAGCTGGACCTGCCGACCAAGTCGATCGAGCTGCTGGATGCATTCGGCAACCTGACCAACCTGATGACGCTGTCGCGGCCGCACGATTCGATCTCGCTGGTCGGAACCGGCACGGTCGAGGTGCCCGATGTCGACGACGGCGAGCCGGCGGACCTGGTGCACCCTCGGGTTTTCCTGCGGCCCACGGCTTTGACGGAGCAGGACAGCGCCATCATTGCCTTCTGCGAGCCGATGCGCAAGCTGGTGGCGGGCAGGCCCTTGATCGGCGCAACCGACCTGATGGCGGCGGTGCAGGAGGCGATGCCGCTCAAGGCGAGCGTCACCGATGCCGAAACTACCGCGTCCGAGGCCTTCTCCCTTCAGGCGGGCGCGGTGCAGGACCAGGTGCACGTCTTCCTTGCCTGCTGCCGCTATCTCGGCCTGCCGGCCCGATACGTGAGCGGCTACGCGTACACGCCCGACCGCGCGGCCGTGGCGAGCCGTGCATGGGCGGAAGTCTGGATCAGCAACCGCTGGGTCGGCTTCGACGTCGGCCACGTCAGCAGCGCGAACGGCGGCCACATCAAGCTGGCCGTCGGGCTCGACTACCGCGATGCCTGCCCGGTGCGCGGAATTCGGCTGGGCGGCGGCGAAGAGGAGCTGTCCACCACCTCGCAGGTCAGGAAGGCAGGGGCCTGACCGCGGGCGGTGTCTTTCGCTCGGTGCCGGCGGGCGGTGTCGACGGGCGTCGGGGGCGCGGACTGACAGTGGCTTACGGGATTGCGCTGGCTAGCGCAATCCCGCTCCGGGCATGCGGAGCAGTGCTCCGCATGCCCGGAGCCCGTCCCTGCCTCGTCCAGGTCGGGCTGCGTCATCCAGGACAGCTTCGTTCTCGCCGCTTGCTGCGGTCTTGAACGCCTGCCTCAGGTGCGGCGGTGCCCGACCTTCCCTTCGTCAGCGGACGGCTCCGCCACAAACAGTCCGCGCCCCCGACACCCGCCGCCACCGCTGCCATCATCCGAGCGGGTGGGGGGTGGGTGGTTGCAGTGGCGATCGCCGTGTGAAGACCCGATTGTGTTGCTCGACGAGCTACGGGGGCGGCGGGCCACGTCCGCTGGACAGGCGGTCTGCGGGTTCGACAGCGTCGCATTGGCCGGTCCGTGGCTACTTGTCGCGTCGACTGTGCAGCGCAAGCGCCTGGTCCCTCACGCGGAGTCGGGGCGACGACGAGCTGCTTCGCCTTGAACCTTTGCCAGCTTGGATGCCACGAGCGGTGGCGGCGGGTGGCGGGGGTGGGGAATGTTTGTGGTGGAGCCGTCGGCTGACGAAGGAAGGTCGGGCACGGCAGGTCCTGCGGCAGGCGCTCAAGCCCGCAACCAAGGCGAGGAACGAAGCCGTGCTGGCGGACGCAGCCCGACCTGAACGAGGCAGCGACGGGCTCCGGGGCGGTCGCCGGGACGGCGACGCGGAGCACCGCTCCGCGAGCCCCGGAGCGGGATGCGCTTGCAAGCGCATCCCGTGAGCCACTGTCATTCCCCACCCCCGCCGCCCGCCGACACCGCCCGCGACGGCGACGGCGGCGAACGAGGCGAACGAGGCGAACGAGGCGAAAAGCCGTGGACCACTGCCCGCCGACACCGCCCGCGCCGCACGCGGCTAGATGGCCTAGGAAGCGCGCCGGCGCCGGCTCGCCGCTTCCGCAGGCTGGCTGCGGCGGTCGGTTCCGGCGGGCGCGCGGCGGCTGGCCTCGACCATCTCCAGCGCATGCGCCCGGGTCGTGTCGGTGATCCGCTTGCCGCCCAGCATCCGGGCGATCTCTTCCCTGCGCGCCTCGTTGCCGAGCGATTCGACGCTGCTGCTGATGATCTCGCCCGCGCTCCTGGCGCGACCGGCGGCGCGTGCGGTCTTGCTGACCTTGAGGTGATGGTCCGCCCGGCTCGCGACCTGCGGCAGGTGAGTCACGCAGAATACCTGGCAATCGGTGGCAAGGCGCTGCATCAGTTCCCCGACCACGGCGGCGACCGAGCCGCCGATGCCGGCGTCCGCTTCGTCGAAGATGAGCGTCGGCACCGGGTTGGCCTGCGCGGCCAGCACCGTGATCGCCAGTCCCAGCCGCGAGAGCTCGCCCCCGGAGGCGACCTTGGCGATCGGCCGCGGCGTGGCGCCGGCATGGGCGGCGATCCGGAATTCGACCGCGTCGCTGCCGCCCGGGCCGGGGGGCGCCGGCTCGCACGCAACCAGCAGGCTCGACTTGGCCATTCCCAGGCGACCGATCTGCTCGCTCACCCCTTTGGCGAGACGCGCCGCCACTGCCCGGCGGGCCGCGGTCAGCGTTGCCGCCTGCTCTTCGTAGGTCTTGCGGTGCGCCGCCGCCGCCGCCTCCAGCACCTCGAGGTCCTGGCTTTGCGAGAGCTGCGCATATTCCGCACGCAGCTGCTCCTGGTGCTCGAAGAGCCGCTCCGGCGGCAGCTTGAGCTTGCGCGCGCTGGTGAAAACCGCGCTCACCCGGTTCTCCACCTCCGCCAGCCGCTCCGGATCCAGGTCCATTCGCTGGACGTACGCGGCAAGCTCGCTGCCGGCCTCCTCCAAATGGATGGACGCGGAATCGATCAGGTCCGCGACCGGAGCGAGAGAATTATCGATGCCGCTCAGCGTGCGCAGCCGGTGCTGCAACGACGCCAGCGTGTCGGTGACCGCACCGTCGCCGCGGGACAGTGCCAACGATGCGGCATCCGCGCCTTCGATCAGGTCCTTGGCGTGGGCGAGGCGTTTCTGCTCGTTGCTGAGCTCTTCCCACTCGCCCTGCGCGAGGCGCAACTGTTCGATTTCGTCTAGCTCCCAGCGCAGGCGCTCCGCGCGGATCTCCAGCTCGCGCGATCCGGTGCGCGCCTGCTCGAGCGCCTTCTCGGCCTGCTGCCATGCCGTCCAGCTGGCCTCGATCGCCGCAACCTGCTGGTCGAGCCTGCCGAACCGGTCCAGCAGCTCGCGCTGCGCGCCCGGACGCATCAACGTCTGCGACTCGTGCTGTCCGTGGATGTCCACCAGTCGCTGGCCCAGTTCCCGCAGCAGCGTGATGGTGCTGGGATGCCCGTTGATCTGCGCCCGGGAGCGGCCGTCGGCCTCCACGATCCTGCGCAGCAGCAGAACCCCCGGGTCGCCCTCCAGGTCGTTCTCGCCCAGCCACTGCTCGAGGCTCGGGCCGATGGCGAATTCCGCCGCGATGTCGGCGCGGGCAGCGCCTTCGCGCACCATCGTCGCATCGCCGCGCGCGCCGAGCGCCAGCCCGAGCGCATCGAGCAGGATCGACTTGCCGGCGCCGGTCTCGCCGGTGAGAGCAGTGAAGCCCGCGCCGAACTCGATCTCGGCCGAGTCGACGATGACGAAGTCCTTGAGGCGGAGCAGTCTCAGCATCGGTTCCCGGGCTACGCCCCGCCGCTCGCGGCTTCCCCTTGGGGCGCAAGGCCGACGGCGCTTCGGGGGGAGCCGAGGCTCGGCATCTCATGCCAGTTGAGCTTCGCCCGCAGGGTCGCGTAGTAGTTGTATCCCGGTGGGTGCAGGAAACGGCTCGAGTCGGCCGAACGCCGGATCTCGATCTGGTCCTCCAGTTGCAGGTCCGCGAACGACTGCATGTCGCAGTTGACCCGCGGATTGCGCCCGCTCACCA
The DNA here is from genome assembly GCA_963844195.1 of uncultured Pseudomonadota bacterium. Classification (GTDB taxonomy): domain Bacteria; phylum Pseudomonadota; class Gammaproteobacteria; order Burkholderiales; family Burkholderiaceae_E; genus Lautropia. The sequence continues at coordinate 1,092,782 of CAWJNC010000003.1, forward strand.
CAGTGAGCAGCACCTCGCTGTGATCCGGCAGCACGATGGGGCGGTTCGACAGCGCCTGTGGCGCCACCGGCACGAGAACCAGGCCTTGCAAGGCCGGATGCAGGATGGGCCCGTTGGCCGACAGCGCGTAGGCGGTGGAGCCGGTAGGCGAGGCGACGATGAGGCCGTCGGCCCGCGGGCTGTACATGAACAGGCCATCCACCTTGACCTCGATCTCGATCATCCCGGCGCGCGAACTGCGGCTGACGACCACGTCGTTGAGCGCGCGCGACTGGAAGATGGTGCGACCGCGGCGCACGACGCCAACCTCGATCAGCGCCCGATCCTCGATCTCGAAGTCGCCTTCGAGGATCGCTTCCAGCGCTTCCTCCCAATGGGAGAAGGTGATGTCGGTGATGAAGCCGAGGCGGCCGAGGTTGATGCCGACCACCGGCAGGCCGAGCGGCGCGAGCGTGCGGGCGATGCCGAGCATGGTGCCGTCACCGCCGACGATAATGCCGAGTTCCGCGCGCCGCCCCAACGACTGCAGCGCCCTGGTGCTACGATTTGTCTGGACAAGGACGGTGATGCCGCGTCGCTTCAGCCAGCCTGCAATGTGGTCCAGTATTTCCGCCAGCCCATCGGTCTGGGGACGGCCGAACAGGGCGATGGTCTTGAAGCGGGCGGTCATTCGGCGGATTACACCATAATTGGATTAAGCGAAATCAATATCTGCGGGCTGTGGTAGCGTAGGAAAATGGACGATCGTTCACGACTGCTGCTGAAGGCGCTGATCGAGCGCTACATCGCCGACGGTCATCCTGTCGGTTCGCGCACATTGTCCCGGTATTCCAACCTCGAGCTCTCGCCGGCAACGATCCGCAATGTCATGGCGGACCTGGAGGAGGAGGGGCTGATCACCAGTCCGCACACCTCCGCAGGCCGCATTCCCACCCCCCTCGGCTACCGGCTGTTCGTCGATTCCCTGATCACCGTACAGCCGCTGCAGGGCGAGCAGGCGCGGCACCTGCGCGGCGCGCTGGTCGCCGACGAGCCCAAGCGGGTGATCTCGCAGGCGGCGTCGCTGCTCTCCAAGCTGTCGAGCTTCGCAGGCGTCGTGCTGGCGCCGCGGCGCGCCTCCACGTTCAGGCAGATCGAGTTCCTGCGCCTGTCCGAGCGGCGGGTGCTGCTGATCATCGTGTCCGCCGAAGGCGACGTCCAGAACCGGATCCTGTCGGTCGAGCGCGATCATTCGCCGGCGACCCTGGTCGAGACGGCCAATTTCATCAATGCCCACTATGCAGGCGTCGACTTCGAGGAGATCAAGGCGCGCGTGCGCACGGAGCTGGTGCGGCTGCAGGAGGACATCTCGCGGCTGATGCAGCGCGCGCTGCAGGCGGGCAGCGAGGCGGCACGCGATCAAAGCGATTCGGTGGTGGTCGCCGGCGAGCGCAACTTCGTCGGCCTGCCGGACTTCAGCGCCGACATGAGCCGGCTCAAGGAGCTCTTCGGCCTCTTCGAGAAGCGCACCGACCTGCTGCAGCTGCTCGACGCATCGGTTCGCGCGCATGGGGTGCAGATCTACATCGGCGGCGAATCGGACCTGGTGCCGATGGAGGAGTTGTCGGTGATCACCGCCCCCTACGAGGTCGACGGGCAGGTGGTGGGTACCCTTGGGGTGATCGGACCCACCCGCATGGCGTACCAGCACATGATCCCGATCGTGGACATCACCGCCAAGCTTGTCAGCAGCGCGCTGAATCAGAGCAGCAAGGGCCGCTGAGCCCTGACCTGGCGAGCCGGGGCGAGCGAGGATGCCGGCAGCCTGCGTCGGTGTTTTCCCGAGGGCGGGCAACCCGGGGGCGGCGCGCAGCCGACGGCAATTGCGGTTAGCATCGCCCGGACCGGCCGCAGTGGCGGCCGTTTGCCTGCACGTCGTGGGCATCGCCCTATGCGGCACGAGGCGAGCCCGTCCGGCCCGCGTCGCGCCGGCGGGGCCCAAACAAGAGGGGACAGACTTGGCAACCGTGACCATCAGTCAGGTCAAGAAGGTGTATGGGACGACGCAGGTCATCCACGGCGTCGACGTCGACATCAACGACGGCGAGTTCTGCGTCCTGGTGGGGCCCTCCGGATGCGGGAAGTCGACCCTCTTGCGGATGATCGCCGGGCTCGAGGAGATCAGCGAGGGCACGATCAGCATCGGCAAACGGGTGGTCAACGACGTGCCGCCCAAGGAGCGGGACATCGCGATGGTGTTCCAGAACTACGCGCTCTACCCGCACATGAAGGTGCGCGACAACATGGCGTTCGCGCTGACGCTAGCCAAGACGCCGCGAGAGGAGATCGACCGGCGCGTCGGCGACGCTGCGCAGATCCTCGGCCTCGAGCCCTATCTCGAGCGCTATCCACGGCAGCTTTCGGGCGGGCAGCGCCAGCGTGTTGCGATGGGGCGGGCGATCGTGCGCAAGCCGCAGGTGTTCCTGTTCGACGAGCCGCTGTCGAACCTCGACGCGAAGCTGAGGGTGGCGATGCGCACCGAGATCAAGGCGCTGCACCAGCGCCTTACCACGACGGCCGTGTACGTCACCCACGACCAGATCGAGGCGATGACGATGGCGGACCGGATCGTGGTCATGCGCGACGGCAAGGTCGAGCAGATCGGCGAGCCGCTCGAGCTCTACGACCGGCCCGACAACATCTTCGTCGCCGGCTTCATCGGCTCGCCGGGCATGAACATGATGAAGGGCGTGGTGCGCGACGGGCACATCGACGTCGGCGATGGGGTGAGCATTCCGGTCGACCGGTCGGCGGGAGCCGACACTGCGCTCGCGCAGGGACGGGAAGTGGTCTTCGGCATCCGCCCGGAACACCTGATCGTCGGCGAGGGCAGCATGAAGGGGAGCGTGGTGGTGATGGAGCCGACCGGCGCCGACACCCAGGTACTGTGCCGCATCGGCCACTCGGACATCATCGTGGTCTCGCATGATCGCATCGACGTCCGTGCGGGCGACAACATTTCGCTTCGGCCGGATCTTGCCCGGGCCCATATCTTCGACGCCGAAACCGGCGAGAGCCTGCGCCACTGACCGGGCCGCCGGCGGGAGTGCGAGAATCCCGCCATGAACCGATTCACCGCCGCCAGCGACTTCTCCCACCGAACCGCGCCCCTGACCGCCGTGCTGCTGGTGCAGCTCGGCACCCCCGACGAGCCGGAGCCAGGGCCGGTGCGGCGCTACCTGAAGCAGTTCCTTTCGGATCCTCGGGTGGTCGAGATCCCGCGGCTTGCGTGGTGGCCGATCCTCAACGGCATCATCCTGAATACCCGGCCGCGCAAGTCGGCTGCCAAGTACCGTGCGGTGTGGACACCGCACGGCTCGCCCCTTCAGGTCCACACCAGGCGGCAGGCGGTGCTGCTGCGCGGCTCGCTCGGCGAGCGCGGCCTCGACGTGGCCGTGGTTCACGCGATGCGCTACGGCAATCCGTCCATTCCCGCGGTCCTGCGGGAACTGCGCGCGCGCAACCTGACGCGGCTGCTGGTGGTGCCGCTCTATCCCCAGTACGCCGCTTCGACCACCGCCTCGAGCTTCGATGCGATTGCGCGCGAGCTCTCCGGCTGGCGCAACCTGCCGGAGCTGCGGATGGTGCGCGGCTTTCATCGCGAGCCGGGTTATATCGCCGCCCTCGCCGCGCAGGTGCGCCGGAAATGGGAAGCTCGGGGCAGGGCGGACAGATTGGTGGTGAGCTTTCACGGCGTGCCGCGCAGCACGCTCATGCAGGGAGATCCCTATCACTGCGAGTGCCTTGCCACCGCAAGGCTGCTCGCCGACGAGCTCGGCTTGAAGAAGGACGACTGGGTCGCTACTTTCCAGTCACGCTTCGGGCGGGCCCGCTGGCTCGAGCCCTACACGTTGCCGACGCTGCTCGAGCTTGCGAGGGGCGGCGTGCGCTCGGTGGATGTCGTCTGCCCCGGCTTCGTCGCCGACTGCCTGGAGACGTTGGAGGAGATCGACATCGAGGGCCGCGCCGCCTTCCTCGATGCCGGCGGCACCGCCTTCGACTACATCCCCTGCCTCAACGAGTTGCCGCAATGGATCGCCGCGCTTGCCGACCTCGCCGAAAGGCACCTTGGGGGCTGGCCGGTCGCGCGGCTGGACGGCGATTTGCAGCAGCGTCGGGAAGCCGCCCTCGCGCAGCGCGAGTTGCTGGCGAAGGCGCGCGGCGCCGCCGCCTGAGCCGCGCGGGGCTGACCCGGCCGCCCCGGGCGGCCCGGACTCGATCCCTCAGATGCCGATCAGCTCGGGCTGCTGCTGCTCGCGTCCAACATGGCGGACTGCGCCCTCGTAGCGATAGCGGCGATCGGCCTGCTCGCGGCGGCCGCGGCTGCGGTGGCTGGCACTCCTTGCGATGAGCACCAGCCCGGCGAGCACGCCGGCAGTCAGCATCAGGGTACCGGCCGGCATGGCCCGGGCCGTATTGACGGCGATCTCACCCGAATGCGGCGCGACCAGTTGCAGCCGCCGCTTCGTCATCCGCGCGCCGAGCTCGGGCAGCCGGTCCTTCAAGAGTTTCTCCGCCTCCGGCAGCAGGACGGTTTCCTCGTCCGCGACATGGTGCATCACGTCGCGGATCAACTGGTAGAACACGCCGTCGTAGTTGGCATCGGCAGTTTCCATGTCGCGCAGCTTGCCGATCAGCCGGCGCATCTCGTCGTGCTCCGGCTTGGATTTTGCGAGCACCTCGCCCCCGTCCACATCGCGCAGGGCCGGGTAGAAAATCTCCTCTTCCAGTTGCGCATGGATCTCGAGTGCGCGACAGCAGGTTTCGACGATCGCCTTCTTCCTGCCGGGTGAGAGGTCGGGCTGGTACTTGTGAGACGTCACCATCACATGCGAGTGATCCATGCGGATCATCGAGGTGATGGAGGGCGAGAGCTTGCTCAAGACGTTGCCTGCTTTCATTAGGTGTCCTCCTCATGCGAAGGCAACGAAGCGGCAACCTGCGTTCCCGGCCGCGGAATCTCCGGCGCGGCCGGGTCCTATGCCTGGCGGAGCTTACTTGGGCGGTATCCGCAGGGTCTGGCCCGGATAGATCTTGTCGGGATGACTCAGCATCGGCTTGTTCGCCTCGAAGATCTTCGGGTAAGCGCTGGCGTCGCTGTAGTACTGCTTGGCGATCTTGGAGAGCGTGTCGCCCTTGACGACCGTGTAATACTGCGCCTCGTCCTCCGGCGTGGCCACGGACAGTTCATCGTTCACCTTTGCCACGCCGGCAACGTTTCCGCAGCACAGCAGGATCTTTTCCTTGGTGGCCTGGTCCTTGGCCATCCCGGAGACCGTGACCGCGCCCGAACTCCCGTCGAATGCGACCGAGAGCCCTTCGGCGTCCAGGTTCATCTTGCGGATGTAGTCCACGATGGCGTCGCTGGCGGCCTGATTGGCTGCAGCCGCCTGGTTCGGATCCGACTCGGCCGACTTGGCAGCCGCCTGCGCCTCGCCCTTGCCGAACAACTTTTCCCCAGCTTCCTTGATGAACGACATCAGTCCCATGGCGGTGACTCCCGATTTTCTGTTGACGAAGCTCAATCCAAGTACGCCGCAGCGGCGAACGGGGGTGAGCGCCCGGCCATTGTGTCCCAGAAACCGCATTGCCGTCGCTTTTCGCCGGCGGGCCGGCTGCCGCGAGCGCGCTGCAGTCCGGATTGGCTGCCTGGCGGCGCCCATATGTGCGCAAGCGCACTTGAATTCCACGAGAGCAACCCAATAGTTTTCGTACAATCAAGCTAAACGCTTGAATTTCCAACTTTTTTCCAGATTCTGGAATCCACCCGAACGCAGAAGCCATGATCGATCCCACTGGACCGAAGCCGGGCCGCAACCGGCACCCGGACCCGAAGGAACCCCATTTCGAGCAGGACGACAGTCGTACCGAGCAGCCCATGTATGCCACCGAGCCGGAAGAGCCGGAGGCGGGCGCGCCCCGCAGCGGCAACCCCGGGGGCGGATTCGGCGGCTGGGACCTGCCAGGCGCGGCACGCCCCGGACAATCGTGGCACGGAAGGCCCGGCGGCACGGCGGACGCCGCGGGGCGGGAAGGTCAAGGCGGTCAAGGCGGCCGGAGGGATCGGCCGGAAGGCAATGGTCCGACCGCACGGGGCCCGGCGAGCAGGGCTCCGACAGCAGGCCCGACAGCAGGGGGTCAAGCAGCGCCGACGCCGGAGCGAGGGCCGGGCAGGGCGGATCCTGGCAGGGGCAGCCGGGCAGCGCTCCTGAAGATCGGCAGCGGGCGCAACGGCCGGGCGGCGGCATCGGCGAGGGTGTCGGAGCCGGCCAGCAGGATCAGGCCGCAGGAGTGGCCGCGGAAATGACCGCAGAGATGGCCGCGGAGCTGGCAGGCTTGAAGGCGGCGCTCGAGGCTGCCGAGGCGAAAGCCAAGGAAGCCGATGAGCAGTACCTGCGGGCGCTGGCGGAGATGGAGAATGTCCGGCGCCGGGCCCAGGAGGACGTCTCGAAGGCCCACAAGTTCGCCATCGAGAGCTTCGCCGAGAGCGTTCTGCCGGTGCGCGACAGCCTGGAAATGGCGCTCACGGTGGAAGTGCCTAGCGTCGAAAGCCTTCGCGAGGGCGTCGAGGCGACGCTGCGCCAGCTGACCCAGGCGTTCGAGCGCAACCGCCTGATGCTGATCGACCCGCTGCACCAGAAGTTCGATCCGCACCTGCACCAGGCCATCGCGATGGTGCCGTCCAAGGATGTCGCGCCGAATCACGTGGTGTCGGTGCTCCAGAAGGGTTACATGATCAACGATCGGATCCTGCGCCCGGCGCTGGTGACGGTGAGCCAGTCCGCCTGAGCGGCGCGCGGCGCGGCGGGACGCACAGAAAGGCATAGCGGGATCCGGCGGCGGGAAGCGGTCCGAAAATGACCGCCGATGCTTGAAAAGCGGCAGGAAACACCCAAGTCAGTTGGCATTCAGAGAAATTTTCGAGGAACGGAACAAATGGGCAAGATCATCGGTATCGACCTGGGGACGACAAACTCCTGCGTCGCAGTGATGGAAGGCAACAAGCCGAAAGTCATCGAGAACGCGGAGGGCGCTCGCACGACCCCTTCCATCGTGGCTTACATGGAAGACGGCGAGATCCTCGTCGGTGCGCCGGCGAAGCGGCAGGCGGTCACCAATCCGAAGAACACGCTGTACGCGGTCAAGCGCCTGATCGGTCGCAAGTTCGTCGAGAAGGAAGTCCAGAAGGACATCAACCTGATGCCCTACACCATCGTCAAGGCCGACAACGGCGACGCCTGGGTGCAGGTGCGAGACAAGAAGCTTGCGCCGCCGCAGATTTCGGCGGAAGTGCTGCGCAAGATGAAGAAGACTGCCGAGGACTACCTGGGCGAGGAAGTGACGGAAGCCGTCATCACCGTTCCGGCCTACTTCAACGACAGCCAGCGCCAGGCCACCAAGGATGCCGGCCGGATCGCCGGCCTCGACGTCAAGCGGATCATCAACGAGCCGACCGCGGCTGCGCTGGCGTTCGGCCTGGACAAGGGCGGCAACAAGGATCGCAAGATCGCAGTCTATGACCTCGGCGGCGGCACCTTCGACATCTCGATCATCGACCTGGCCGACGTGGACGGCGAAAAGCAGTTCGAGGTGCTCTCCACCAACGGCGATACCTTTCTCGGTGGCGAGGACTTCGATCAGCGCATCATCGACTACATCATTGCCGAGTTCAAGAAGGACCGTGGCGTGGACCTGTCAAAGGACGTGCTCGCGCTGCAGCGCCTCAAGGAGTCGGCAGAGAAGGCCAAGATCGAGCTCTCGTCGAGCCAGCAGACCGAGATCAACCTGCCCTACATCACCATGGGGTCGGCAGGTCCGGAGCACCTGAACATGAAGATCACCCGGGCCAAGCTCGAGGCGCTGGTGGAAGAACTCATCGACCGCACCATCGAGCCGTGCCGGATCGCGATCAAGGACGCCGGCGTCAAGGTGTCGGACATCGACGACGTGATCATGGTCGGCGGCATGACCCGGATGCCCAAGGTCCAGGAGAAGGTCAAGGAGTTCTTCGGCAAGGACCCGCGCCGCGACGTCAACCCGGACGAGGCGGTTGCCGTTGGTGCCGCGGTGCAAGGTTCGGTCTTGGCGGGCGACCGCAAGGACGTGTTGCTGCTCGACGTGACGCCGCTGTCGCTCGGCATCGAGACGCTGGGTGGCGTCATGACCAAGATGATCCAGAAGAACACCACCATCCCGACCCGCTTCAGCCAGGTGTTCTCCACGGCGGAAGACAACCAGCCGGCGGTGACCATCAAGGTGTTCCAGGGCGAGCGGGAAATCGCCGCGGGCAACAAGCTGCTCGGCGAGTTCAACCTGGAGGGCATCCCGCCGTCCGCGCGCGGCACGCCGCAGATCGAGGTCGGCTTCGACATCGACGCCAACGGCATCCTGCACGTCTCGGCCAAGGACAAGGCAACCGGCAAGGAAAACAAGATCACGATCAAGGCCAACTCCGGTTTGTCGGAAGCCGAGATCGACAAGATGGTCAAGGACGCCGAACTGCACGCCGACGAGGACAAGGAGCGGGTCGAGCTGACGCAGGCGCGCAACAATGCCGACGCGATGATCCACACGGTGGAGAAATCGCTGAAGGATCATGGCGACAAGCTCGACGCGGACGAGAAGGCCAAGGTCGAAGAGGCGATGAACGAGGTTCGCGAGGCGCTGAAGTCGGATGACAAGTCGCGGATCGAGTCGGCGACGGCGGCGCTCACTACGGCGTCTCAGAAGCTCGGCGAGAAGATGTACGCCGATGCGCAGGCCGCGGCCGCTGCATCGGGTGCTGCCGGCGCGGCCGGTGCCGGCGCTGCCGGTGCGGCCGCCGGATCCGACCAGGGCGAGGGCAGGTCTCGCGAAGAGCCGGCGGAGGACGTCGTGGATGCGGAGTTCAAGGAAGTGAAGCGCGACGCCTGACCGTCGCCGGCGGATGAGGAACGTGCGGATCCCGCGCGCGCAGGCGCAGCGGGAATCCGTTTTTTTGATTGCAGCAAGGATGCGTCCGGGCAATGGCGAAACGTGATTTCTACGATGTCCTCGGTGTCGCGAAGAATGCGACCGAGGAAGAGCTCAAGAAGGCCTATCGCAAGCTTGCGATGAAGTTCCACCCAGACCGCAACACCGGCGACGCCAAGTCCGAGGAGAAGTTCAAGGAGGTCAAGGAAGCGTACGAGGTCCTGACCGACCCGCGAAAGCGCGAAGCCTACGACCGCTACGGCCATGCCGGCGTGGAAGGCGCCACGGGGCCGGGCGGCGCTGCCGGCGGTTTCGGCGGATTTGCGGATGTCTTCGGCGACATATTCGGTGACATCTTCGGTGCCGGCGCTGGTGCCGGCGCGGGCGGTCGTGGCGGCGCCGGCAATGTCTATCGCGGTGCAGACCTGCGCTACGCGATGGAGGTCACGCTCGAGCAGGCTGCTGCCGGCTACGAAACCGAGATCCGGGTGCCCTCCTGGGACAACTGCGCCACCTGCAAGGGCAGCGGCGCGAAGCCGGGGACCAAGCCGCAGACCTGCCGCACCTGCGGCGGCCAGGGGGTGGTGCGGATCCAGCAAGGCTTCTTCTCCGTGCAGCAGACCTGCCCGACCTGCCACGGCTCCGGCAAGGTGATTCCCGAGCCCTGCGAAGCCTGCGAAGGCGCCGGCCGCATCAAGCGGACCAAGACCCTGCAGGTCAAGATTCCGGCGGGCATCGACGACGGCATGCGGATCCGTTCCGCAGGCAATGGCGAGCCGGGTGTCAACGGCGGCCCGGCCGGGGATCTCTATGTCGAGATCCGGCTCAAGGAGCATTCGGTCTTCAAGCGCGACGGTGACGACCTGCATTGCGAAGTGCCGATCGCCATCACTACCGCGGCGTTGGGCGGCACCATCCATGTCCCGACCCTTGGCGGCAAGGCCGAGATCGAACTGCCCGAGGGCGTGCAGACCGGCAAGGTTTTCCGTCTGCGTGCCAAGGGTATCAAAGGGGTTCGTTCGGCCCATCCCGGGGACCTCTATGCCCACATCGCGGTCGAGACGCCGGTGCGACTGACCGACAAGCAGAAGCAGATCCTCAAGGAACTCGACCAGAGCCTGTCGGATGCCCGGCACAGCCCGCAGACGCGCAGCTGGAAGGACCGGGTCAAGGAGTTCTTCCAGTAGGACGGGTCGCGTCCTCCGGGCCCCGGGGCACGGCTTTCCCGGGCGGCGACTGGGCACGCGCCGGTGTGCGCGGGCGGTGGCGGCTCGAATGGCTTTTTGCAGCCGGTGCGCCGACTGGGCTACAGTCACGGGATGCGTAGCAGCCAACTCCGACGCCCGGTAGGGCGCGCCAAGGGGAGACCAGTCGATGCAGAGGCCCGCCAGGCAGTCCTCGATCTGCTCGGCGAGCGGCCCCGACGACGCGATCTCCTGATCGAATACCTCCACCTCATCCAGGACTCGCAGGCATGCCTGCCGGCCGCGATGCTGAACGCGCTCGCCGACGAGTTGCGCATGTCGCAGGCGGAGGTCTTCGAGGTGGCGACCTTCTATCACCATTTCGATGTCGTCAAGGAAGGCGAGGTTCGCCCCCCTTCTCTCACGGTACGGGTCTGCGATTCGGGTCCCTGCGCGATGGCGGGCGCCGACGAGCTGCTGGTGCAGCTCGAGCGCTACGCGGCTGGCCTGGATCTTCCCGTTCGCATCCAGCGCGTGCCATGCATCGGCCGGTGCGCCGAAGCGCCGGCTGCGGTGGTGCACCAGTACCCGATCGCGCCGGCAACCGTGCAGGCAATCGACGAAGCGGTACGCAACGACCGCCGGGAATGTCCGCTGCCAGCGGATGCGGTCACGCTGGAACAGGCGGTTGCCGACGGGACGTATGGCGCCTTGCGCAAGCTGGTGGCGGAGCCCCGAACAGCCGAGGCCGTCGAGGCGCTGTGCGGCCTTCTCGAGGGTGCCGGCCTGCGTGGACTCGGCGGGGCCGGCTTTCCCGCCGGGCGGAAATGGCGCATCGTCGGCCAGCAGCGCGAGCGCGACCGGACGCTGGTGGTCAACGCCGACGAGGGCGAGCCGGGCACGTTCAAGGACCGTTACTACCTCGAGCGCAAGCCGCATCAGTTCCTGGAGGGAATGCTGATCGCAGCCTGGGCCGTGGGTTGCGGCGCCTGCTACATCTACCTGCGCGATGAATATCCCGGTGTCCGGCGACTGATGACGGCGGAAATCGCGAAGTTGAAGGCCTGGGCCGGCGCTATTGCCGGCGCCGACGGCTGGCGCCTGCCGGAGATCCACCTGCGACGGGGTGCCGGCGCCTATATCTGCGGCGAGGAGAGCGGCCTGCTCGAATCGCTGGAGGGCAGGCGCGGCATGCCGCGGCTGCGCCCGCCGTATATCGCGGAGATCGGCCTCTTCGACAAGCCAACGCTTGCGCACAACGTCGAGACGCTTTACTGGGTGCCGGAGATCATCGCCCGCGGGCCGCAGTGGTTCGCGTCGCATGGCCGGCGCGAACGCAAGGGCTTGCGCAGTTTCTCGGTCTCGGGACGGGTGCGGGAGCCGGGCGTCAAGCTCGCACCGGCCGGGATCTCGCTGCGCGAGCTGGTGGCCGAATACTGCGGCGGGATGGCACCCGGGCACGAACTCTATGCCTATCTTCCGGGCGGCGCCTCCGGTGGCATCCTGCCGGTTTCGCTGGCAGACGAACCGCTCGACTTCGATACGTTGCAGAAGCATGGCTGCTTCATCGGGTCTGCCGCGGTCATCGTGCTGTCGCAGCAGGATCGTGCCCGGGACGTTGCCCACAACATGATGGCCTTCTTCCGGCACGAGTCCTGTGGCCAGTGCACGCCGTGCCGCAGCGGCACGGCCAAGGCGGTGCGGTTGATGGACGAGCAGACCTGGGACGGCGAGCTGATGCGGGAACTGTCGACGGTAATGATGGATGCATCGATCTGCGGACTGGGGCAGGCCGCGCCCAATCCCATGCTCTCGGTGCTGAGGTTCTTTCCGCACGAAGTGTCCGGCCAAGCCGCCGCATCCGAAGCAAAGCGGCCTTGACGACGGCGATGACCCAGGAAGCAGTGACGCAAGTGGAGAGCATGCGATGAATGCGCCGACCCGGCCCGAGGCCCTGGCGATCGAATTCGAACTCGACGGCCGCCGCTGCGAGGCCCTGGCCGGCGAGACCATCCTGGAGGTGGCGCGCCGCGAGGGCCTGGACATCCCGACGCTTTGCTACAAGGACGGCTATCGTCCCGACGGGAACTGCCGCGTCTGCATGGTCGAGATCGAAGGCGAACGGGTGCTCGCGCCGTCCTGCTGCCGTTCCCCGTCGCCCGGCATGAAGGTGAAGGTCGACAGCAGCCGCGCCAACGCGGCGCGCCGGATGGTGCTCGAGCTGCTGATGGCCGATGCCCCGGCGAGTGCGCAGCGCAGCGACTCGGAACTGACCGGGTGGGCGGCGCGCGAAGGCGTGCTCGAAAGCAGATTCGCCCCCCGGGCGCCGGTCGACCGCGACTTCAGCCATCCGGGGATCGCGGTCAACCTCGATGCCTGCATCCAGTGCGGCCGCTGCGTGCGCGGCTGTCGCGAGGAGCAGGTCAACGACGTCATCGGCTACGCCTGGCGCGGTGACCACTCGATGATCGTGTTCGACATGGACGATCCGATGGGTGACTCCACCTGCGTCGCCTGCGGCGAATGCGTGCAGGCCTGCCCGACCGGTGCGCTGATGCCCAAGCTGCCCGGCACCGACGAGGTGGCGCCGCGCAAGGTCGAGAAGCAGGTCGACTCCCTTTGTCCTTTCTGCGGCGTCGGCTGCCAGCTCACCTACAACATCTCGGACAACCGCATCCAGTTCGTGGACGGCCGTGACGGCCCTGCCAACCATTCGCGCCTCTGCGTCAAGGGCCGCTATGGTTTCGACTATGCGATGAGCCCCGACCGGTTGACGGTGCCGCTCATCCGCAAGGATAGCCATCCCAAGAACGCCGACTTCGACCGTGTGCCCGACGACTGGCGCGAGGCCTTCCGGGAGGCGAGCTGGGAGGAGGCGCTGGATCGCGCCGGGCTCGGCCTGGCGCGCCTGCGCGACCAGCACGGGCCGAAGTCACTGGCCGGCTTCGGGTCCGCCAAGGGCAGCAACGAGGAAGCGTACCTGTTCCAGAAGCTGGTGCGCATCGGGTTCGGGAGCAACAACGTCGACCATTGCACCCGGTTGTGCCATTCCTCGTCGGTTGCGGCGCTGCTGGAGGGCATCGGCTCCGGCGCCGTGTCCAACCAGGTGAGCGACGTGCAGTTCGCCGACGTGATCTTCGTGATCGGCGCCAATCCGACCTCCAACCATCCGGTGGCCGCCACCTGGATCAAGAACGCGGTCAAGCGCGGCGCGAGGCTGGTAGTGGCGGATCCGCGGCGCACCGAGCTCGCCCGCCACGCTCAGCATGTGCTGCAGTTCAAGGCCGATGGCGACGTCGCGCTGCTCAACGCGATGATCCACGTGATCGTCGCCGAAGGCCTGGTGGACCGCGACTTCGTCGAGCGCCGCACGCTCAACTTCGAGGTGATCCGCGACAACGTCGCCGGCTGCAGCCCCGAAGCGATGGCGCCGATCTGCGGCATCCCGCCCGACGAGATCCGGGCGGTGGCGCGGCTCTATGCCGGCAGCAAGGCATCGATCATCTTCTGGGGCATGGGCGTCTCGCAGCATGTGCATGGCACCGACAATGTCAGGTGCCTGATCGCGCTGTCGATGATCACCGGGCAGATCGGCCGGCCGGGAACGGGGTTGCATCCGCTGCGCGGCCAGAACAACGTCCAGGGCGCATCGGATGCGGGCCTGATCCCGCTTGCGTACCCGGACTATCAGCGGGTGGACGACCCGAGTGCGATCGAGCGCTTCGAGAGACTCTGGAACGTGCCGCTGGATCGCGAGCCCGGGCTGACGGTGGTCGAGATCTTGCACGCGGCGAGCCGCGGCGAGATCCGCGGCATGTATGTGATGGGCGAGAACCCGGCGATGTCGGATCCCGACCTGCACCACGCGCGCCACGCGCTGGCGTCGCTGGAACTGCTGGTGGTGCAGGATATCTTCCCGACAGAGACGGCGTGGCTGGCGGACGTGATCCTGCCGGCGTCGGCGTTCCCGGAGAAGAGTGGCACCTTCACCAACACCGACCGGATGGTGCAGCTTGCACGGCAGGCGCTGGAGCCGCCGGGGCAGGCGCGGCAGGACTTGTGGATCATCAACCAGATGGCGCGCCGCCTCGGGCTCGACTGGCGCTACGACGACCCCGGCGTGGTCTTCGAGGAGATGCGCGGCACGATGGACTCGATCGCGGGCATCAGCTGGGAGCGCATGCTCGCCGAAGGCAGCGTCACCTACCCCTGCCGCGACGAGGACGATCCCGGGCAGCCGGTGGTGTTCATAGATCGCTTCCCCACGGCCAGCGGAAAGGCTCGCCTGGTGCCGGCCGGATTCGTGCCCGCGGACGAGCGTCCGGATTCGGAGTACCCGTTCGTGCTGATCACCGGGCGGCAGCTCGAGCACTGGCACACCGGAGCGATGACCCGCCGCTCCTACGTGCTCGACGCCATCGAGCCGGAGGCGACGGTGTCGATGCATGGCATGGAGGCGGCCCGCCTGGGGCTCTCGCCGGGCGATCTGGTCGAGGTCGCGTCGCGGCGCGGCGCCATCCGACTGAAGGTGAGGGTGGACGACGGCATCGCGTCCGGCACTGTCTTCATTCCCTTCGCCTACGCGGAAGCCGCCGCCAACCAGCTGACCAATCCGGCGCTGGATCCGTTCGGCAAGATTCCCGAGTTCAAGTATTGCGCGGTGAAGGTGGCGGCGGTCGCGGCCTGAGAATGCCTGCCGGTCGGCGAGTGGCCCTGGCGGTGCCACTAGAATAAGGGCCCTTGCATCAGTTTTTCCGAGGTTTCCATGAGCGGCTATCCCGTAAGCCAACCCTTTCACCTGGCCTTCCCGGTGCACGATCTGGCGGCAGCCCGCGCCTTCTACGGCAGCCTGCTGGGTTGCCCCGAAGGCCGCAGCTCGAGCGACTGGATCGATTTCGATCTCTACGGCCACCAGATCGTCGCGCATCTGGCGCCCGACGAATGCGGCCATCGGTCGACCAGCCAGGTCGACGGCGATGCAGTGCCGGTGCGGCATTTCGGCGTCGTGCTCTCCAGCGAAGCATGGGAGCAACTGGCCGAGAGGCTGAAGGCGGCCGGGACCCGCTTCGTGATCGAGCCGCATGTCCGCTTCAAGGGGCAGGTCGGCGAGCAGGCGACGATGTTCTTTCTCGACCCGTCGGGCAATGCGCTCGAGTTCAAGGCGTTCGGGGATCCGTCGCAGCTTTTCGCGAAGTGATCGGACGGACATGAGCGCGACCAGCAACGCCGAACAGTTCGACCGCGCCAGGAAGGTCCTGGTCGGCGGCGTCAATTCGGCTGTCCGGGCGTTCCGCGCGGTCGGCGGCACGCCGCGCTTCATCGCCAAGGCCGAAGGCGCCTACATGTGGGACGTCGAAGGCCGCCAGTACATCGATTATCTCGGCTCCTGGGGCCCGATGATCATCGGGCACTCTCATCCGCGGGTGGTCAAGGCAGTCCAGGAAACCGCGTTGCGCGGCCTTTCCTTCGGCGCGCCCAACGTGATGGAGACCGAGCTGGCGGAGGAGATCTGCAAGCTCTTCGCGCATGTCGACCGCGTCCGCTTCACCAGTTCCGGTACCGAAGCGACGATGTCGGCGCTGCGGCTCGCCCGCGGCTACACCAGGCGTACGAAGATCATCAAGTTCGAAGGCTGCTACCACGGTACCGCCGACAGCCTGCTGGTCAAGGCGGGGAGCGGGTCGCTCGCCTTCGGCACGCCGAGTTCCGCGGGCGTTCCCGAGGATGTCGTGCGCCACACGCTGGTTGCGCAGTTCAACGACCTCGGCAGCGTGCGCAGCCTGTTCGAGCAGCATCCTGAGGATATCGCCTGCCTGATCGTGGAGCCGGTGGCGGGCAACATGAACCTGATCCTGCCGCAGGACGGTTTCCTGCAGGGCCTGCGCGCGCTCTGCGACGAGTTCCACGCCATCCTGATCTTCGACGAGGTCATGAGCGGCTTCAGGGTGGCCCTCGGGGGCGCGCAGGCGCGCTACGGCGTCACGCCCGACCTGACCGCCTTCGGCAAGGTCATCGGCGGCGGCATGCCGGTCGGCGCGGTCGGTGGGCCGGCGCTGGTGATGGACATGATGGCGCCGCTGGGCACGGTCTACCAGGCCGGCACGCTGTCCGGCAACCCGATCGCGATGGCAGCCGGACTGGCCACTCTCGAGGTCATCTCCAAGCCGGGATTCTTCGACCGGCTCGATGCCTCGATGAAGCGGCTCATCGACGGCCTCAACGCCGCGGCGCAGGAAGCGGGCGTCGCCTTCTGCGCCCGCTCGGCAGGCGGCCTCGGCGGCATCTACATGCGCGAGACTCCGCCCCACACCCATGCCCAGGCGCTCGAACAGGACAACGAACGCTTCCGCAAGTTCTACCACCTGATGCTGGAAGGAGGCATCTACCTGCCGCCGTCGCCGGTCGAAGCCTTCTTCCTGTCATCCGCCCACACCGCAGCCGACATCGATCAGACGATCGACGTCGCCGCTCGCGCCCTCAAGCAGCTGGCGTGAAGCCGGCAGCTGTCGAGCCGCAGGCCCCGACTGCAGCGCCGGATGCCGGCCACGGCTTCCTGACCGTGCTCGTGTTCGGTTGCCTGATCCTGGTGATCTCCAACGGCGCGCGCTCGTCGTGGGGGCTTTTCCTGCCTGAGCTCACGCAGGCGCGTGGCTGGAGCCGCGAGACCTTCAGCCTGGCGATAGCAATGCAGAACCTGGTGTGGGGCGTCGGCGGATCGCTGCTCGGGGCCCTCTCGGACAGGTTCGGCGCCATGCGCACCTTGCTGCTCGGCGCCGTGCTGTACGCCGGCGGATTCCTCGGCACCGTCTACGCCACCACCGGCTTGGAGCTCCAGCTGACGGTCGGCCTGCTGATCGGCCTCGGCATCGGCGGCACCGCCTTCGGCGCGGTCTTCACCGCCGTCGGCAAGCTGGTGCCGCCGCAGCGGCGCACCTGGGCGTTCGGCATCGGCACTGCTGCCGGGTCATTCGGTCAGTTCCTGTTCCTGCCGTTCACCGCCTGGCTGATCCGCGACTTCGGCTGGCAGGCGGCGCTGCAGGTCCATGCGGCGCTGGTGGCGCTGATCCTGCTGCTCGCCTTCCGGATCCGGGGCGATCGCGAGGCCGGGCTGCGGGCGAACGGCAAGGGCAACCTGCGCGAGGCGCTCAACGAGGCGGTGCGCGATCGCAACTTCCACCTGCTGTTCTGGGGCTACTTCGTCTGCGGGCTGCAGGTGGTGTTCATCGGCCTGCACCTGCCGGCTTACCTCACCGACAAGGGCCTGCCGCTGGAGCTCGGCGCCAAGGCGATCGCGCTGGTCGGATTGTTCAATGTCGTCGGTTGCCTTAGCGTCGGCTGGCTCGGGATGCGGATCTCGAAGAAGTGGCTGCTGAGCGCCATCTATGTCGGGCGGTCGATCGCAATGGCGCTCTTCCTGCTGCTGCCGTTGAGCAGCTTTTCGGTGTACGTTTTTTCTGCCGTGATCGGGCTGCTGTGGCTGTCGACGGTACCGCCCACGAACGCTTTGCTGGGGCAGATCTACGGCGTGCGCAACTTCGGCCTCCTGGTCGGCGTGATCTTTCTCGGCCACCAGATCGGCAGCTTCCTCGGCGCCTGGCTCGGCGGGCGCATCTTCGACATGACCGGCTCGTACGATCTGGCGTGGATCGGCGCGATCGCCTTCGGCGCGTTCGCGGCGATGATGCACCTGCCGATCGACCAGCGTCCGATCGGCGAACGCCGCGCTGCCGCGGCCGCGGCAGCGGCCGCTTGACGGCCTGACGACGGCGGCGGCTGCCGCGGGTAGCCGGATGCGGCCCCGGCTACTAGTGGGTCGTCCCGGCCGGGGGCGGCTCGATCCGGCGATCGAACACCCAGTTCATCGCATGCTGCGTTCCCCGGTTGATCAGCATCTGGCCGACCGAATGGCCCTCATCCGGCAGCAGGTCGAGACTGACATGCGCGCCGGCGGCTCGCAGGCGGCGGTACGCCATCTCGCCGTAGACGGCGGGCACGACGCTGTCGGCTGCGCCGTGCAGGAGGTGGATCTGGCCGCTGGCCCGGTCCTGCGGCGCCGGCACTCGATAGAGGCGTGCGGCATAGCCGATGGTGATGGCAGCACACGGCTCGACGGCGAACGTCATCTCCAGCGCCACGCTGGCACCCTGGGAGAAGCCGACGATCAGCGTATCGGCGGGGGGAAGGCCGACGGCGGCCTGCTGGGCTCCGATCCGGCCGCGGGCCGCGTCGGCTGCCGCCGCGACCGCGGCCGGGCTTACCGGATATTCCCCGGGGTCGACCCAGTAGCGCTGGCCGTCGGGGGCCGCATGCGGCGCCTGCAGCAGGAGCGCCTGGGCGCTGCGGAACTTCAGCTGCCAGGCGATGGCCGCCGAGACGATTGCCCCGGCCGACGATCCTGCGCCGTGCAGCATGACCAGCAGCCGCTTCGGCGCCTCGCCGGTCAGCGTCGGCAGCAGCAGGTCGTCGCGCTCGCCGCCCGCCGGGCCCTGCGGACACTGCGGGCCGGCAGAAGGCGTGGCGGCATCGGGTTGGTTCGGATAGTCGGGTGGTCTGGTTTCGCTCAAAACATCCCCCTGCCGAGGTACCAGGCACCAGCGCCCAGCAGCGCTGCGGCCGGCAGCGTCAGCAGCCACGCCCACAGGATCACTCCGGCCACGCCCCAGCGCACGGATGACAACCGATTGGCAATCCCCACGCCCACGATGGAGGCGGTGATGGTCTGCGTGGTCGAGATCGGCACGCCAAGGACGGAGGCGAGGTGGATTGCGCCAGCGCCCGCCGATTCGGCGCAGAAGCCGCCGGCCGGGGTCAGCTTGACGATGCGCTGGCCCATCGTCCTGACGATCCGCCAGCCGCCGAACAGGGTGCCCACCGCGACGGCGGCATAGCTCGCGATCACCACCCATCCCGGCGGCGCCGCGACACCGGCGGTGCCGGCGCCCAGCAGCAACAGCCAGATCACGCCGACGGTCTTCTGCGCGTCGTTGCTGCCGTGGCCGATGCTGTAGACCGCCGACGACACCAGCTGCAGCCGGCGGAAGAGCCGATCGGCGGTTCGCGCCGGCACCCAGCGGAACAGATGAGCGAGCGCGATCATCAGCGCCACCCCCAGCATCAACCCGATGAGGGGCGACAGGATCAGGAACAACAGGAAGAGCGTGAAGCCGTCGGCAACCAGCGCCCCCGGGCCCGCCGCAGCGAGGGTTGCGCCGACCAGGCTGCAGATCAATGCATGCGAGGAGCTCGTGGGTATGCCGACCCGCAGCGCCGCCAGGTTCCAGATGATCGATCCGGCGAGGGCGCCGAACACGACGGCCGGATCGACGGCGGCAGGATCGACAAGGCCAATGCCGATCGTGGCCGCCACCCCGGTCTGCATCAGCGCGATGGCGACGAAGTTGAAGGCTGCGGCCCAGGCGACTGCCTGCAGCGGCCGCAGCACGCGCGTCGAGACGACGGTCGCGATCGAGTTGGCGGCGTCGTGGAACCCGTTCAGGAAGCCGTAGGCGAGCGCGAGCAGGACCAGCAGGCTAAGCATGCTGGAGCACGATGCTCTCGATCACGTCTGCCACCTCTTCGCATTTGTCGGTCAGCGCCTCCAGCAACTCGTAGACGGCCTTGAGCTTGATCACCTGCAGGATGTCGCTTTCGTTGCGGAACAGCTTGGACATTGCCGACCGCATCACCCGGTCGGCGTCCGATTCGATCTGGTCGATCTGGTTGCACAGCTTCAGGATCGTGTCGGCGTTGCTCATGTCGTCGAGCAGGTTGACCGTGTCCTTCACCCGCAGGCAGCCCATTTCGGCAAGCTCGCCCAGCTGGACCGCGTCCATCGAGATCCGGCGCAGGTCGTAGAGCTCCATCGTCTCAGCGACGTCCTGCGTGAGGTCGAGCACGTCGTCCATGCGGTTGATGAGGCGGTGCATGTCCTCGCGGTCGAAGGGTGTGACGAAGCTGCGTTGCAGCAGTGCGATGGTCTCGTGGGCGAAGTGGTCGGCTTTTTTCTCGCAGGCATCGATGGCGGCCAGCTGGTTCTGGCGCAGCCGCTCGTCGCTGAAACCGTTGAGGAGCGCGACCAGATGGCCGGCGCCTTCCACGATCTGTTCGCCGTGCTGGTTGAACAGCTCGAAGAACCTTCTTTCCTTGGGGATGAGCGATGCCAGCATGATGGTTCCTGGTGGTGACGGCGCCGGAGCGGCCAGCCGGCAACAAGCCGGGCAGTTTAGCCTGATCCGGGCGGCAGGCCGGCGCGCCGGCGCAGGCACTCCAGATAGGCCTGCTGATCAGGCGGTTGCCCGCTGCGCTGCGATTGCCAGAGCGTCTCGGCCAGGCACTCCTGCGCCTGGTGGGCCGCGTCGTGCGCGCTGCCGAGTCGCCGCTCCAGCGCCTGGACGCAGGTGCGGATGCCGGGCGGCTGGTCGATCGAAAGCTGCTCGCTGATGGCCAGGTGCAGCGACAGGTGCAGGAAGGGGTTCGTGCGCCCTGCCTGCGGCGAATAGTCGGCCGCCACCGCCTTGTCCGGATCCTCCAGCCCCTGCTGGTATTCCGGATGCTCGAGGATCCAGTCGAGCGCCATCGCCTCGAGCGGTTCCAGCGGCAGCTTGTCGAGATGCTTGCGCCAGACGCCGCAGAAGAAGCGGCGCACGTCCTGCAGCTTGGGATCAAACATCAGTGGCGTCTTTCGCTGTGGGCGAACGGTCGAGCGCCGAACGGGCGGGCGGCGGAAGCGACTTGGGCCGGTAGATGCAGAGGTCGCTCACCAGGCAGTGCCAGCATTCGGGCCGCCGCGCCTTGCAGACATAGCGGCCATGCAGCAGCAGCCAGTGATGGGCGTTGTGCCGGTAGGCCACCGGGATCGCCTTCATCAGCTTGCGCTCGACCTCCTCCACCGTGGTACCCCTGCCCAGCCCGAGCCGGTTCGACACCCGGAAGATATGCGTGTCGACCGCGATGGTCGGCTGGCCGAAGGCGGTGTTCAATACGACGTTGGCGGTCTTGCGTCCGACGCCGGGCAGGGCTTCGAGCGACTCGCGGTCGGCCGGTACCTGGCCGCCGTGCTTCTCGACCAGGATCCGGCAGGTCTCGAGCAGGTGCTTCGCCTTGTTGCGGTAGAGGCCGAGTGTGCGGATGGCTTCGCTCAGCTCGTCCAGGCCGAGGTCGAGGATGGCGCCGGGCGTGTTGGCTCGGGCGAAGAGGCGGCGTGTCGCCACGTTGACGCCCTTGTCGGTAGCCTGTGCAGAGAGCAGCACCGCCGCCAGCAGTTCGAAGGGCGTGGTGTATTCGAGTTCGGTTGTCGGCTCGGGATTGACGGCGGCGAATCGCTCGAAAAGCGCGAGGCGGTCGCGCGGCGTCATGGTGCTCCTTCGACGCCGCGCACTCGAGCCAGGATCTGCGCGAGTCGTCGCGATCGTTCCGTGGACGAGCCGAGTGCGATCAGCGGGTCGCGGTCTGCCTGCGGATTCGGCAACGATTCCTCCAGAGGTTGGCCGTTCGGCCCGGCCGCTCCCTCCGGTCCGGTCTGCGCGGGCGCCCGCAGGCGCGATCGCTCCGGCCGGGCGAGCCTTTCGAGACGGGCCTGGTGGTGGCGGCGGCCCCGTTCGGCGTCTGCCGCCGACCAGGCTTGCGCCAGGGGCCTCATGACGATGCAATCCACGGGGCAAGGGGCGAGGCACAGCTCGCAGCCGGTGCAGCGGTCTGCGAGGACGTGGTGCTGGTGCCGTGGCGCACCCGCGATCGCGTCCACGGGGCAGGCGAGGACGCACTTGGTGCAGCCGATGCAGCGGCTGTTGTCGACGGCGGCGATGCTGCGCGCGGGCACCGGCCCGCAGTCGGGATCGAGCGCGATCACCGGTACGCCGAGCAGCCGCGAGAGCGCGCCCACCGTGGCCGCACCTCCGGGTGGGCAGCGGTTGATCGGCGCGCCGCCTGCAGCGATGGCGTCGGCATATGGCCGGCACCCGGCGTAGCCGCAGCGGCGGCACTGGGTCTGGGGAAGCAGCCGATCGATATCGGCGGCGGGATCGATGCCGTGGGGCAGGTCAGCCCGCCTTGCGTCTGCGCGGTTTGGCTGCATCCGAGATGAAGCCCCTGACGTACGGATAGATGATCTCGCGCCAGCGCCGCCCGCTGAATATGCCGTAGTGCCCCGCTCCCTTGGCCAGCAGGCGCTGGTGCATGGATGGCGCGAGTCCCGTGCAGAGGTCATGCGCCGCCGCCGTCTGCCCGACACCCGAAATGTCGTCGAGTTCGCCTTCGACGGTGAGCAGCGGCACGTTGCGGATGTCCTGGGGACGCACCAGCATGGTCTTGCCTTCGAAGGGCATTTCCCAGGTTCCCATGGGCAGGCGGAACTCCTGGAAAACCGTCTGGATGGTCTCCAGATAGTAGTCGGCCGGCAGGTCCAGCACCGCGTTGTACTCGTTGTAGAAATCGCGGTGGCCTTCCGCGTCCTCGAGGTCGCCCCGCACCAGGTTGAGATAGAAATCCCAGTGCGATTGCGCATGCCGGTCGGGGTTCATGGCTACGAAGCCGGCATGCTGCAGGAACCCCGGGTAGACGCGCCGGCCGGCGCCCGGATAGCGTCCCGGCACCCGATGGACGACGGTCCTCTCGAACCAGTGGAAGGGCTTGCCGGTGGCGAACTCGTTGACCGCGGTAGGGCTGCGGCGCGGGTCGATGGGCCCGCCCATCATGGTCATGCTGCGCGCCTGGGCGGGGTCCTTGAGCGTCGCCATGATCGAGGCGGCGGCAAGCACCGGCACTGTCGGCTGGCAGACCGACATCAGGTGGACGTCCGGGCCGAGGTGGCGAATGAACCGGATGCAGTAGGCTACGTAGTCGTGCAGATGGAACTCGCCCTTCGACAGCGGCACCATCCGCGCGTCGATCCAGTCGGTGATGTACACGTCGTGATCCGGCAGCATGGCGCGCACCGTGTCGCGCAGCAGCGTCGCATGGTGGCCGGAGAGCGGAGCGAAGATCAAGACCTTCGGGTCGGACTCCCGGGAGGCCAGGCCGTCCGGCAGCTGGCGCTGGAAGTGCAGCAGCCGGCAGAACGGCAACTCCATCTCGACCTGCTCGACCACCGGCACTTCGGTGCCGGCGACGCGGGTGGTGTCGAGCATGAACGCGGGTTTCTCGTACTCCTTGCCGATCCGGTGCAGGAGTTCGAAACCGGCAGCGGCACGGGTCGCCAGCGGCATGTAGCTGAAGGGGCTGTAGGGGCTGCTGTACAGCTTGCTCATCGCCCCCGCCCAGCCCGAGACCGGTGTCAGGACCGCGCGCTGCGCTTCACGTACCTCGTAGAGCATCTAATTCTTCTCCAACCGGATTCCGGCAGATGTTCGACCTGGCGCCGGGAGTCCGGGCCAGCCAGCCGTCCGCACCGCCGGCGGCAGCCTGCAGCAGGCGGCCAGGGCTACGATGCCGACGGGGCGCCCGCGCCCAGGCAAATTCCAGGCCCAGCCTACCTCGGGAACCTGCCGGATGGGCGGAATTCGGTCGCAAATTGACCGAAAGGGCCACACCGGCAGTCGATCGGCGCGCATCAGCCCTCCAGGTACTTGAGCTTTTCCTTCTCGTCCTTCCACTGGTCGGCGTCCGGCAAGGGCCCCTTGGTCCGGGTGATACTGGGCCAGGATCGGGACTTCTCGGCGTTCAACTCGATCAGGTGCTGCATGTCGGCGGGCACGTCTTCCTCGGCCTTGATGGCTTCGACCGGGCATTCCGGGATGCACACCGCGCAGTCGATGCATTCGTCCGGATCGATGACCAGCATATTGGGCCCCTCGCGGAAGCAGTCCACCGGGCAGACGTCCACGCAGTCGGTGTACTTGCAGCGGATGCAGGATTCAAGGACGATGTGCGGCATGGAGGTTTCGCGGGTCTTTTGGGTCAAACCGGGATTTTACTCGCGCCGGCGCCCATGCCGTTTCCTGCTATCGATGATGCCTGTGGCTGCCGGCTTGACTCTAGAATCCTCGCATGATCATCCACTCGCTGCTCGATACCGACCTATACAAGTTCACAATGATGCAGGTCGTACTGCATCATTTCCCCGGCGCGCAGGTCGAGTACCGCTTCAAGTGCCGCAATCCGGGCGTGGACCTGGTCCCGTACGTCGACGAAATCAAGGACGAGATCGCCCGGCTCTGCACCTTGCGGTTCCAGGAGGAAGAACTCGATTACCTGCGGCAGATGCGCTTCATCAAGAGCGACTTCGTGGACTTCCTGGGCCTGTTCCAGATGAACCAGAAGTACATCTCGGTGAAGCCCGCGGACCCGTCCGACGGACACAGCGCGCCCGGCGAGATCGACATCACCATCCGCGGTCCCTGGCTGCACACCATCCTGTTCGAGATTCCGGTGCTCGCGATCGTCAACGAGCTGTACTTCAGGAACACGGTGGCACTTCCGGACTATGAGGAGGGACGCAGGCGCCTGCGCGCCAAGATCCGCAGCATCAACGAGGATCCGCAGATGTCCGGGATCCGGATTGCCGACTACGGAAGCCGGCGCCGCTTCTCGCGCCGCTGGCACGAGGAAGTGCTGCAGACCTGCAAGGCGGAGCTCGGGGTGCACTTCGCCGGCACCTCAAACGTCCTGTTCGCCATGAAACAGGCCATGGTGCCGTTGGGCACCATGGCGCACGAATACCTGCAGGCCTGCCAGGCGCTGGGGCCCCGGTTGCGGGATTCGCAGACCTTCGCCTTCGAGATGTGGGCAAAGGAATATCGCGGCGACCTCGGCATCGCGCTCGCGGACGTGTTCGGCTTCGATGCGTTCCTGCGCGATTTCGACATGTACTTCTGCAAGCTGTTCGACGGCGCCCGGCACGACTCGGGCGATCCGTTCGCCTGGGGCGAGCGGCTCATCGCGCACTACATCGCCAACCGGGTCAATCCTGCCACCAAGACCCTGGTTTTTTCGGACTCGCTGAATTTCGACCTTGCCAAGAAGCTCTACCTGCGCTTCAAGGACCGGACCATCATCGCTTTCGGTGTCGGCACCAACCTCACCAACGACCTTGGCTACACGCCGCTGCAGATCGTGATCAAGATGGTTCGCTGCAACGGCCAGCCGGTCGCCAAGCTGTCGGACACGCCCTCCAAGAACATGTGCGACGACGAGGCCTATATCAAGTACCTGCGGCAGGTCTTCGAGATCAAGGCGCCAGCATGAGCAACATCCCGGACGTCACGGCGGGCAACGTTGCGGGCCGTGCTCCTGGCCATCTTCCCGGCGATCTTCCCGGCCATCTTCCCGGCCATCTTCCCGGCAATTCGCGGCCCCGCCTGCTGGTGACCCGGCGGGTGTTTCCCGAGGTCATCCGGCATCTGGAGACGGTTTTCGACGTCGAGGCCAATCCGGAGGACGATCTCTGGTCGGCGGAGCAGTTCCGCGCCCGGGCGGCCGACAAGCACGCCTTGTTCGTGGTGACGTCCGACAAGGTCGACGCGCCGCTGCTGCAGGCTTGTCCTGAACTCAGGCTTGTGGCGACTGGATCGGTCGGCTACAACCACATCGATTTGGCCGCCTGCGCCCGGCAGGGCGTGATGGTCACCAACACGCCCGACGTGCTGACCGAGGCGACGGCGGACATGGCCTTCGCGCTGCTGATGGCCACCGCCCGTCGGATCACCGAGTCGGAACGCTGGCTGCGACAGGGCCACTGGCAGCGCTGGGCGTGGGACCAGTTCCTTGGCGCCGATCTCCACGGTGCGACGCTGGGGATCGTCGGCATGGGGCGCATCGGCTCCGCCATCGCCCGCCGCGCCCGCGGATTCGACATGGAACTGGTCTACGCCAACCGCAGCCCGGCGTCCAACGAGGCCGACCTCGGGGCAGTCCGGCTGTCGAAGGAAGAACTGCTTTCCCGGGCTGACCACGTGATGCTGGTCCTGCCGTATTCCTCACAGACGCATCACACCATCGGCCGGGATGAACTGGCGCTGATGAAGCCCACGGCCACGCTGGTCAACATTGCGCGCGGCGGTATCGTCGATGACGACGCACTGGCCGAAGCCCTGCGCGAGGGCCGTATCGCCGCGGCCGGCCTGGACGTGTTCGAGAACGAACCGGCGGTGAATCCGGCCCTGCTGGCGCTGGACAACATCGTGATGACGCCGCACATCGGCAGTGCCACCCGTTCGACGCGGCTGGCGATGGCGATGCTCACCGCCCGCAATCTCAGCGAGGTGTTCAGCGGACGCTCGCCGCTGACGCCGGTGGTATTGCCGGCCGCCTGAATCAGAACGCGAACTTGACCCCGAGCATCATCTGCCGGTCGAGGGTTGCGGCGAGGTCGCTGTGATAGCGCGATTCGGCGAAGGCGGACATGTCGCGCGACACCTTGGTCGTCATCCCGAAGCCGACGATGCCCTGGGTGAGCGACGAGGTCGTGCCGATGCCGGCGACGGTGATGATCTCTTTCTGCACCTCGACCATCACCATCGGCCGCACGGCGCCGAACGGCGTCGTCCAGGTGGTGGCGGCGGTGCTGCCGAGCGAGACGGCGGAGAGGCCGTAGCTCATAGGCGATGACGCCGAGGACATGCCGACGTCCACGTCGGTCTGGATGCGGTCGTAGCGGCTGTACGGCGACCAGTACCACTCGCCGATCTGGCGCGGGTTGTTGAGCGTCATGGTGAAGCCGCGGCTGGTGCCCTCGAGGCTTTCGCCGGCAGCGCCTGCGGCAGCGGCCTCGCCGCTGTGCGCGTTGTGCACGCCGTAGGACATGCTCATGTCGAGGAAGATGCGCTCGATCGGCTGCAGGGTCATGTACGCCGACAGCGTCGTGCCGGTGGCGTCGCCGTTGTGGAGCCGCCCGGCGGCCATGCCGAACATGAAGTCTTCCGAGACCCGGTAGTCGCTGCCGACCGTCAAGTCGCTGGTGGTCAGGCTCGAGGTCGTGGCGTTGTCGGCATCGGTATAGAGGTCGCCGCGGATGAAACCGTTGATCACGCCCTCCGAGCTGGGGGCGATCCGCTTCAGTCCCGGAAACGCACCTGCCGGCGCCGGTGCCGGCGCATTGCGCAGCTGCAGAGGAATGCTGCGCTGGTCGCCCGACATCGTCAGGTTGTTGGCAATGCGCGGGAGGTCGGCCTGGCTCTTCGACTGGCGCACCCGGACCTGCCGGGCACGGACCTGGGTCTGGTGGGCACGGATGCTGTCCTGGGCGGCGGCCCGGAAATCCATCGTCACCGGCTGCAGGTCGCGTACCACGACCTGGGCGTGGACTGCCGACGGCGCGGTCGCGGCGGCGCAGAGCGCCAGCAGCGCTGAGGGAAGGGAGTTGACCTGCTTGACCAATCGGAAAGGGGACCGGCGGACAGCAGGGCAACGAGTGACGGAGGCGATCTTCTGCATCGGGCAAGGCTCATTGTTCGCAGCGAGGGGCCGGTTGCCGCAACGCCGTCTGAAGCCCGATTCTGGGTGCCGATGCCGAGCGCAACCACCCGGCGAGGCATGAACGGTCGTTCACGCCGTACCAACTGCGTGCAGGTGTGGCAACTCGACCTTGACTTGGCGCCGGGCGGGTTCGCGCGGCCTCGCACACGAGGCGCCGGTGATGCCAGGCCCGGAGCTGTCAGCCCCCGAGCTGTCAGCCCCTGAACTGTCAGCCCCTGAACTGTCAGCCCCTGAACTGTCAGGCCCTGAGCTGTCAGCCCTTGAGCTCTTCGATGAGATCGATGTACTGCTGCATGGCGTCCTCGCGGCTGGTGCCGCCGAGCGCATGCCAGGCGTCCCATTTGGCGCGACCCACCATGTCCGCAAACCCGGGGCGCTCGCCTTGCGCGTCGCCGCTGGTTGCCTGCTTGAAGAGCGCGTAGATCTTCAAGAGCGTCATGTTGTCGGGTCGTTCCGGCAGGTTCCGGGATTCGGCCTGTGCCTGCTCGAAGTCAGCCGTGAGGTCTGCCATCGTCGATGCTCCCAGCGTGCGTGCGGGTGCAAGCATACAGGGCGCAGTCCACCCCACCGATTGGGGAATTCCCCTTGAATCCCGGAGCCTTGTTCAGCTCGCATACGGCGGGCCCCCCAGGCGCCGATGGCCAAATACCTCCCAGTTCGACACCTTGGCGAGGTCGTGACGGCCCGGAGCCGGCCGCACCGCAGCGATCCGATCGAAGCGAAGAAGGTGGCCGTTCAGGTCATGATGCGACGCGAGCTCGCCCCTGAGTTGGGCAGGCAGTTGGCCATAGAGCAGGCTCAGGTGAGGATGGAAAGGGTACGAGGCCAGCGCAGCGCTGGCGCTTGCTTGCGCGGCAGGGGCCGGTCCTCTTCGCCGCTCCGCCTCCCGAATCGCACTTTCGCCGGCGGCGACCAACTCCTCCACCAGCGCCCGGCGAAGCGCGACCAAGCCGGGCCCATCCTGGAGTTCGCACGAGACCTCGACAAACAGCGCCTTGTAGTACGCGTCCGAATGGGCGGTTGCCAAGGCAGCCAGTGCGAGGGGCGAATGCATCTGCGCGACCCTTGCCAGCACCGCGCCGATATCGGCTGCCGCAGGACATTCGGCGACGTGCAGCGTCACGTGCGGATCGAACACCGGCGTGCCGTGCACCCGGGCGAGCCGGCGGATGACCTCCTGGAGGCGGTCGGCGTCCGCCGAGCACGGCAGCAGCCAGAACGCCGCCGGCACCGTGCCGCCCTGCATGTTCATGCCGGCAGCGGATCGACGCCGTTCCAGACGATCGGAAAGCGCGCCGCAGCAGTGATGCCGTCGGGCGTGCCGACGTCGAGGAAGCGCCCCGACTCGAAGAACACACTGTCGACGTGCAGGCCCTCGCGCATCGCGGCCGCGATCACCGCGCCCACCGGCCATTCGGGCGCCTTCGCGCCAGGCGATCGGCGCACCTGCTCTTGCGCTTCGGAGGCGAGCTTGCAGCAGTGCTCCGTCATGAAGCGGGTGAAGGTGTGGCGCCAGACGGCAAACATCCAGCAGACGTAGCGATCCGGCCGCACCGGCCGCTCCTCCTTGGTCTCGAGAGCGGTGACGCGGCCGTTGCCGTCGGTCTGAATCACGTCGCCCGGTTCGTCCGCGCGGCAGTCGAACAGGCCGAGCACCACGTCGGCGCCCGTCTCCTGCATGCGTGCAAGCAGTGGATTGAAGGAATCGGGCGGGTCGATGAGGATGTCAGGAAACCCGAAGACGACGTTGGCATCGCCGATGAACGGCGCCGCCTGCGTCAAGGTGAACGGCGGACCCCAGGGTGCGCCAACGTGCAGGTAGGCCAGTTGCAGGCCCAGGCGCGAGCCATCGGCATAGTAGTCGGCGATGTCCCACTTGCCCTGCCGCGCGATGAAGAACACCTTGCGGGCGCCGGCGAGCTTCATCCGGTCGAGCAGGTACTGCGATACCGGCTTCGGCTTGCGGTCTGCTCCTTCGGCCGGCGTCAGGAAGCCCACCGGAAGCAGCTCCTTGCTGCACGGAAGCGGCGCGAGCCGGGTGGCGCGGCCCGCCGCAGGGATGAGGCCGACGACCTCAGGGTGGGCGAGGGTACCGGCATTGCCTCTGCCGCCCACGTCGCCGCTGACCGCCACCTCGCCCGGGCCTTCCGTCGATGCACTGCCTGTTACCCGGTTTCGGCCTGTTCCCCGCATGTTGCCTGTCACGTCGCCTGCACTCCTGCTGTCCGATGAGCCTGCCATCGCGAATCGCTGGCAGTTTAGCCGAGGCAAGCCGTCGCCCGGTGGCGCCGAGAGCGCCGAGAGCGCCGAGGGCGCCCGAGGGGGCGGTTGCAGGGCTGGCGTGCGGGTGCCAGACTCTCGGACCCGCGAGGAGCGATGTTCCGGATGCAGTACCTGCTGCTGCAGGCGTCGCCGGCGGCGTCATCGAAACGGTGGAGGGCAGCAATGGAGCGGCGGCGGGAAGGCAGCGGCAATATCGGCGGCGACGCGAGGCGTCCGACATCGGCACGGGCCGGCGCCCCGCAGCACGGGCCCGACGGGCCGGGGCGATCGGGTTGTCACGGCCGATGAAGCCGCCGGGACTGGTACTGGTCGGCTGCGGCGCGATCGGCGGAGCCGTGCTGGAGCGGCTGCGGTCGGTGCAGGCGGTGCAAGTGGTGGGAGTGGTCGCGCGACTCGCGGGTCACGCGGCTTCCGTCGAGACCCTCCGGAGGCTCGGATTCGACGTGCCGGTAGTCGGCGCCATCGACGAACTCGGCATGCGGCCTGATCTGTGCCTGGAATGCGCCGGCCATTCGGCGCTTGCGACTCACGTGGTTGCGGCATTGCGCGGCGGGATTCCCTGCATCGTGACGTCGGTCGGCGCGCTCGCGACCGACGCCGTGGCGGAGCAACTCGAGGCGGCGGCCGCCGGGGGCGGCGTCCAGGTCGAGCTGATCGCTGGCGCGATCGGCGCCATCGATGCGCTCGCCGCGGCACGCGAGGGCGGTCTCGACGAGGTCGTCTACATCGGCCGCAAGCCGGCGGCGAGTTGGGCCGGCACCGAGGCCGAGCGCCGGTTCGATCTCGCCGGCCTGCGCGAGGCAACGGTCATCTTCGAGGGCAGCGCCCGCGAGGCGGCGGCCGCCTATCCGAAGAACGCCAACGTCGCGGCTACCGTTGCGCTGGCCGGACTCGGCCTCGATCGCACCCGTGCGCGCCTCGTGGCCGATCCGCGCGGCGCGGCGAACGTGCACCACCTGCACGCGCGCGGCGCCTTCGGCCGTCTCGATTTCACCATCGAAGGCCGGCCGCTGCCCGGCAACCCGAAAAGCTCGGCACTGACCGCCTGGTCGGCGGTGCGCGCCGTCTGCAACCGCGCGCGCACGGTCGTGCTCTAGGAATTTCCGCGCCCGGCGCCCGTCGCGCGCTGTCCGCGCTAGCGGCGGGGACTTCCAGCCGAAGTTGCCGCGTCCGCCTGCCGCCCCGCGAGTTCGCGCTCCATCTGCCGGCGAAAGGCGATCGCGTCGCTTCCGCCGCCGGTGTCGACGTCCTCCCACGACAGCGGCGTCCCGGCAGCCACTGCCTTCTTCATGCGGATCCCGTGCGCCAGGCCGAGGGGCAGGCCGCCGGCAGCGAGCGAGCGCGACGCCGGCATCAGCTTGCCGTAGACGCAGAATCCGCCTTCGCCATCGAGGGTCTCGCCGACCTTCAGGTCGCGCTTGGCGGTGGCGACGACGTCGCCATGCCAAGCCTGCGCGCAGCCGGTGGATTCGCGCCGCAGACCGACCGACGCAACCGTCACACCCAGCTCGAGGCCGATCAGGTGGTAGGGCTTGTACATGGCGGCATATTCGCCGCTCGCGTCGGTGCGCAGGCCGTATTCGTGGAAGCAGCGGCGCACGTATTCGGTGCCGCCGGCAAAGGTGACGTAGACGCCCCAGCGCAGGTCGCGGAAAACCGGCCGGCCGTCGCGCTCGAGGCTGGAGACCACCTCGACCTGGCCGCGATGTTCGAGCACGCCACCGTCGGCGCGCGGCTTGAGCAGCGCCGGCAGGTCGTCCACGCCGCACGCCGGGAAGGCGAGGCCGTCGTCCGGGCAGGCGAGGCCGGTGGCGTTGGCGACCGCCGCCATCTCGAGCGCCGACTTGGTCCCGTCCAGGAAGGAGTTGAACATCTGCGGGTTCATGCCGCCGGCGCGCGCGTCGGCCGCGGAGATCCCGTAGTGGTCCCAGACGGTGTCAGGCGTGGAGCCGTGATAGGCGGGCAGGTACTTGGTGCCCTTGCCGGCGCCGACCACTTCCAGGCCGATGCAGCGCGCCCAGTCGACCATTTCACAGATGAGCGCCGGCTGATCGCCGTAGGCGAGCGAATACACGACGCCTGCCTCCCGGGCCTTGCGCGCGAGCAGGGGGCCGGCGAGCGCATCGGCCTCGACGTTGACCATCACCACGTGTTTGCCGTGCTCGCAGCAGGCGAGAACGTGCCGGATGCCGGCGGCAGGGCTGCCGGTCGCGTCGATCACGATCTCGACCTCCGGCGCGGCGATCAGCGACTGGGCGTCGTCGGTGATGTGCACCGAGCCTTCAGCCGCTGCCTTCGAGAAGCTGCCGGCCTGGAGCCGCGCCGCCGGCCAGCCCACGTGCGTCATCGCCTGCCGGGCGCGATCCGGGGCAAGGTCCGCAATGCCGACCAAGGCGATGCCCGGCGTGCGCAGCGCCTGCGACAGGTACATCGAGCCGAACTTGCCGGCGCCGATCAGGCCGACGCGCAGGGGCTTGCCCGCGTCCTGGCGCTCGAGCAGGAGTCTATGCAGGTTCATGGCCGCCTCAGGCCGCGCGATCGAGCGGCAGATCGGCGATGCGCACCGTGTCGTCGAGCAGGCAGTTGTCCGCGAGCGGCTCGATCGGCGTGAAGTCGCGGTGCGCGATGTAGTCGGGGCGCTTGAAGCGCCGGATGTGATTGGAGACCGCGCACAGACTGAGGTATACGATGGTGCGGTTCCAGGGGCTCATGTTCGACGACGAGCCGTGCACCAGGCAGGAGTGGAACATCAGCATCGAACCGGCGGGACCGCGCGGTGCGACGATGCCGCCACGCTCGACCAGCCTCTCGATGGTCGGGTTGTCGATGGTCCAGAGAGGGTAGCTGGTGGTGGAGAGGTCGTGCGACGCTTCCAGCGCCCCGAGCTTGTGTGAGCCCGGGATGAACAGCAGCGGTCCGTTGAACTCGTTGACCTCGTCGAGGAAGACGGCGACGTTCATCGCCCGGGCCTCCGGCATCTCGTCGTCGGCGCGCCAGGTCCCGTAGTCCTGGTGCCACTGCCAGACGTCGCCGTCGAAGGCGCGCTTGCCGTTGATCTTGAACTGGTGCATGTAGAGCTGCTCGCCGAGGATCTGCTGCACCGGCTCGATCATTCGCGGATGGCGGCCGAGCTTGGCAAAGGCCTCGTTGATGAGATGTCCCGCGAAGACGGTGCGCACGGCGTCCGATCCCTTTTCGCGGATGATCTCCTGCCGCTGCTGCGCGTAGATCGAGGGGATCTGGTCCAGCAGCACGTTCATCTCCTGCGGCGAGAAGAGCGACGGGAAGAACAGGTAACCGTCGCGGTCGAAGTCCTGGATCTGCTGTTCGGTGAGCTTCATGTCGTGGGTCTCCTTGATCCTTCGAAGTGGAAGATGCCGGCCGCTGGCTGGAACGGCCGGTCGATGGTTCAGGCCGTCTGGCCGAGGTCTTCGTCCTGCCGAAAGAGCAGCCTCAGCATCATCTGGCATGCGTTCTCCGCATGCTCGCGCGAAAGCCGTTCCGCCGTGCGGGCGTCGCCCCTGACGATGGCGTTGAGCATGGCCTGGTGTTCGGCCCAGATACTGCGAAACGACATGGTCTGGCGCAGGTGCACCGCCATCAGCCGTCGCGTGTGGTGCCAATGGACGGCCACCGTCTGAGCAAGCAGGGGATTGTGGCTCGCCCGGTAGATGAAGTCATGGAAGTCCAGGTCCGCTCGCACCAGCGCACCGAGGTCGCGGCGCGCCGCGGCGGCGCGGCCCGCGCGGATCAGTGCGGCGCCCGGCTCCTTCAGTTCGGGGCGTGGCCGCGACGCCGCGGCGCGAGCCGCCAGCGAATCGAGCACGCCGCGGACCTGGTAGAGATTCTGGATGAAGGTGGCGTTGAGCGGCGCGACTCGGATGCCCCGTCGGTTGTCCTCGTCGACGATCAGTCCCTGCCGACGCAGGATCTGCAGTGCCTGCAGCACCGGTTGGCGCGACACGCCGAGCCAGCTGGCCAGCTGCTCCTGGGTGTATTTCCGGTCCGCCGGCATCTGCGCCGAACAGATCGCCTCCAGCAGAGCCTCGTAGCATCGTTCGACCAGGTCAGGGGTCGCGGGCAGTAGGCGCAGGTTCACCTCGTCTGCTTCCTTGTCCCTGGTGCCATTTGCCGTTGCTGGTGCCGTTGCTGGTGCCGTTGACTGGTCCATGTGTCTCGTCGGGACTTGGGGGGGTCTGAACTCTGTATACAGAATACTTTAGTTCAACGCTGGCTTGCCGTCAAACGCCGGCTTAAGATCGGCCGCAACGGCGACGGATGAGGCGAAGAAGCGGATGGAAGCGATGGCGGGCATCGGCAAGGATGGCGGACCGGCGGCCGGCGGACCCGACGCGGGCTACAGGCCGGCGCTGCTCGCGCATGCGCAGCCGCTGGACCTGCTGTCCACCCGCTTCGCGCTGCAGGCGGTCGTCTCGCTCGGGCCGAAGTTCAACCTGCGCCGCGACGTCAACAACCTGGTGACGCTGGCCGGCCGGCAGCTGGTCTGGCCGTTACCGGTGCTCGGGCGGCTGCAGGCGTTCCTCGGCCGGCGCTGCGTCGAGCTGCCGGCCTGGACAGGCGCGGCCCGACTCTCGTCCGACGATTTCATGGCCCGGCACGGGAACTGGAACGGCCTCTATGACGACACGTCGATCTACTACTACCTCGACGAGTTCGTGAAGCTGAACAGCAAGGACCTGCTGGCAGTATTCCAGGCGACGGTAGAGGAGATGTCGCTGCGCCTGGCTACCCAACCGATCCGCCTGGTCGACAACATCGACATGCTGAGCCGCGTGCTCGGGCTCAACGGCGCCGAGCGCTCGGTGCTGCTGCACGCCGCATTGTGCAAGTACCAGCGGGACCTGAGGCCGGTGCTGGTCGACTGCAAGGCAGGCAGTGCGCAGGACGCCTACGGCATGCTCGCGAGCGTTCTGGGCTGCGACGCCGGCGAGGTGGCGGCGGCGCTGCGGGTCGGCAGCCGTCTCGAATCGCTCGGGCTGATCGATACGCCGATCGCCGAGCATGCGATCACCGACCTCGGCGACCTGATGCGCGTCTCGGACAAGCTGCTCGCGGTATTGACGGCCGACTACGCGACCGAGGCGGACATGATGGCGGCGTTCACCCGGCCCGCGGGCGACACGCCGCTCGAGCTCGGCGACTTCCCGCACGTCGAGGAGGATGCCCGCTACCTCGCGGCGCTTCTGCGGGCGGCGGTCGCCGGCGAGGGGGGCGTCAACATCCTGCTCTACGGCCCGCCGGGAACCGGCAAGACCGAATTTGCCAAGCTGATGGCGCGGCTCTCGGGCTGCGAGCTCTATGAGGTCGACTGCCTCGATCGCGACGGCAACAGTCTTTCCGGCAAGGAGCGCTACCGCTCGCTGCAGGTGTCGCAGGCGTTCCTGCGCGGCCGAGGGGGCACGGCCATCCTCTTTGATGAGGTCGAAGACGTCTTTCCGCCGATCACCGAGAAGCCGACGCATGGCTTCGGCCTGGAGGATGCGCGTGCCGGCGCCGTCAACGGCAAGGCCTGGGTCAACCGGACGCTCGAGCAGAACCCGGTGCCCACCATCTGGATCTCCAATTCGATCAACCAGATCGACCCCGCCTACCGGCGTCGCTTCCAGTTCCATCTCGAGCTCGCCAACCCGCCGCAGCGGGTGCGCGAGAACATCGCCCGCAAGCACCTGGCGGACCTCGAGGTCAGCGACGAGTTCATTGCCAAGGTCGCGGCGCGAAAGATGGTGACGCCGGCGCAGATCCAGTCCGCGGCGCGCTTCGCCAGGCTCACCCGCAGAGAGCTGGGCGAGGATGTCGAGGCGCTGGTGGAGCGTCAGCTGGACCGCTCGGATCGGGCGCTGGGCAACCTCGCCGACCAGGCGCAGCGGGAGCTGCCGACCCGCTACGACCTGACGTTGCTCAACGTCGAGACGCGCTTTCCGATCCCGCGGGTCATCGCGGCGCTGAAGGAGCGGCCGCGCGCGACATTGTGCTTCTACGGCCTGCCGGGCACCGGCAAGACCGCGCTCGCCGAGCACATCGCCCGCGAGCTGGAGAAGCCGCTGATGATCAAGCGTGCGTCGGACCTGGTGAGCAAGTACGTCGGGGAGACCGAGCAGCAGATGGCGCGCATGTTCGAGGACGCGACGCGCGAAGGGGCAGTGCTGCTGCTCGACGAGGCGGACTCGTTCCTGCAGAACCGCCAGCTGGCGGTGCGCAACTACGAGGTGACCGAGGTCAACGAGATGCTGCAGGGCATGGAGCGGTTCGACGGCATCTTCATCTGCACCACCAACCTGTTCGACCGGATCGACGAGGCTGCCCTGCGTCGTTTTTCGTTCAAGCTGCGCTTTCTCCCGCTGCTGCCCCTGCATCGCCAGCGGATGTTCGTTGCCGAAGCGCTGGCAGGCGACGAATCCCTGCTGACCGACGAGATCCGTGCCGGTCTGGCCAGCCTCGACCTCCTCACGCCCGGCGACTTCGCGGCAGTCGTGCGCCAGTACCGCCTGCTTGCCGATACGCCCACGCCGCTCGAGTTCCTCGAGCAGCTGATGCGCGAGCATCGCGCCAAGCCGGACGTGCGCTTCAGCAAGCCGCTCGGCTTTCTGGGCCGGTCGGGCTAGGGAGCCTGGGCCGCGGAAGGACGACCTCGCGTTGGCCCAGGCCCCTAACCGCGGAAAGGAAGCTGCTCGCCGAGCATGCGTCGCCACAGCCAGGCGATCGAGCTGCCGATGTCGATCTGCTGCGGCACCTGCACCGGCCCGGCGCTCGACGCGGCGGGCAGCTTGAACGTGAAGGTGTAGATCGGCTCCTGCCCCATCCGCAGGTCGCTGATCTGCAGCACGCCGTCCTCGCTGCGCATGCGGAAGAAGCCGTGGCTGAACCAGGCGATGCGTTCCACGTACCAGTCGCCCTGGTGCTGGCGGAACAGGTCGAGCCCGCGTGGATGGCGTTCGAAGGCGATGTCGTCGCCGGAGTCGAGCAGGGAGTGGAAACCTTCCAGGTAGCTGTCGCCGTCGAGGGCGAGCACGCGCCATAGCACGGTGTTGAAGGGCGTCGGCACGACCAGCAGCCGCCCGCTCGACAGGCCCTGCTCACGCAGCGAGGCCTCCGCGACCGTGGTCACATGGGCTTGCGCGAGGACGCTCCAGGCGAGGTAGCCGCTGGACAACCCGATCCCGAGAAGGTTCCAGCGTCGGCCCCGTCCCGGCCGACGCCGTGCGGCAGCGAAGGCGGCTGCGAGGCCGGCGACCAGCGCCAGCGTGTACACCGGGTCGATCACGAAGATGCTTCCAACGGCGAACGGATGATCGGTGAACGGCAGTCCCAGCTGGGTTCCGTAGATGGTCAGCCAGTCGAGCAGGGGATGAGTGGTCAGCGCGAGCCAGGTGGCGAACCACCAGCGGCCCGGGCTTGCTCCGTCGCCATGGATACGGTGGATCAGCCAGGCAAGCAACGGCGACAACAGGGTCAGGTAGAAGAGGGCGTGGCTCTCGGTCCGGTGGAACGTCATGTTGCGGATCGGGTCGCCGTGGTCGATCAGCACGTCGAGGTCCGGCAGCGTCCCGCAGAAGCCGCCCCAGAGGGCTGACTTCCAGATGCCGACGCGTCGGCCCATCACCGCGACCCCGACGGCCGAGCCGAGTGCAACCTGTGTCACTGAATCCATGGCGCGATTCTGGCACGGGGCTGGATCCGGCCTGCGGAGGACCGGCTGTAGCACACCGGTGGCCGTCCATCGGTGGCTGTTGCCTTTACGCCTACCCCGCTTCCTAAGATTGCGCCAGATTTCACTGCAGGTCGCCGGCATCGTGCCACGCCGCGCGATTCCGGCCGATCGCCGGCAAAACGACGACGACCCAGTTCCCTGCGCAAGGAATGTCCGAAATGCACGAATGGCTGCCGAAGAGCTGGAACCTGCGCCGCGCCCGCTGCGTGCCGGCGCTGGTGCTGGCCGCGGCCCTCATCTCCGCCTGCGGCGGTTCGTCCTCGGGTAGCAGCGCCGGTGGCCCCGATGCGCGTTTGCAGGCTGCGCCGGACGGCGGCTCCGCCGGGCTTGCCGCGACCGACCCGGATCGTCCCACCTCCGTGAAGGACGCCGCCCGCCTGCTCGACCAGGCGTCGTTCGGACCGTCGGAGGAGGCGCTGGCGGAGGCGATGCGCCAGGGCCCGCGCAAGTACCTGCTCGCGCAGATGGACCAGCCGGTTTCACGCTACAGCTACTCGACGTCGGCCGGCCAGCGGCGCAGCGCCATCCATACCGCCGGTGCGATGGACTTCTGCCAGACTGTTGCCGGTGGGCAGGAGAACTGCTGGCGCGACTACTACTCGTCGCTGCCGGTGCAGTGGGAATTTTTCCGCCACGCGGTGAGCAACCCTGATCAGTTGCGCCAGCGGCTCGCCTTCGCGCTGTCGCAGATCATGGTCACCTCGGATCGGGAGCTCGACGGCACCTACGGATTCGCGGAATACCACCAGATGCTGCGCGACCATGCCTTCGGCAACTATCGCACTGTGCTGGAGAAGGTCATCACGTCGCCGTTCATGGGCGCCTACCTGAACATGGCCGACAACGATCCGGCCGACCCGAACGAGAACTTTGCACGCGAGATGCTGCAGCTGTTCTCGATCGGTGCCTGCGAGCTCGAGGTAGACGGCTCGCTGCGAAGCGGCAAGTGCGTCGCCACCTACAGCAACGAGGTGGTGCGCAACTATGCGTATGCGCTGACCGGATGGACTTATCCCGCGGGTGGCGTCGATCCCTGGTGCGACGCCAACTGCAGCAGGACCCGCTGGACCAATCCGCGCTACTACCGCGGGCCGATGCTCGCGATGAGCTCGCACCACGACCAGCAGCCGCGCCCGTTGCTCTCCGGTGTAGTGGCTGCGGCCAACCGCACGCCGCAGCAGGGTCTCGCGGCCGTGCTCGATTCGCTGATGGCGCATCCGAACATGGGGCCGTTCATCGGCAGGCAGCTGATCCAGTTCTTCGTCACCAGCAATCCTTCTGCGGCCTACGTCGGCCGGGTCGCCAGGGCGTTTCGCAGCGGGATCTTCACCGACGGCTTCGGCTCGATCGGAGGCGGCGCCGCCGGCGACATGCGCGCCGCCATGGCGGCGGTGCTGCTCGACGAGGAGGCACGCGACCCGACGCTCGCCCAGGCTGGGGCCTACGGCCGGCTGCGCGAACCAGTCCACTATGTCGCCGGCGCCCTGCGTGCGGCCGACGGCATCACCGACGGCGACGGCCTCGTCGCGGACTGGGGCTGGAGCGGCCAGATGAACCAGGCGCCGTTTCATTCGCCTTCGGTGTTCAACTACTACCCACCCGACTTCCCGCTGGTCGGCAGCAATCTGGTGGCGCCGCAGTTCGGCATCGACACGGTGGGTGCAAGCCTCAAGCGCATCAACTTCGCGAACGCGCTGCTCTTCTGGTGGGGGCCAAGCGGATCGGCAGCCAACCCGACCATCCCCGGCGCGTCCGGCACGCGTGTCAACCTGGCGCGCTGGGAAGCACTGGTCGACTCCGCTGGCTCTGCCGGCCTCGTCGAGCGGCTCGACGAACTGCTGGTGGGCGGACGGCTCGGGCCGGGGCAGCGCCAGGCGATCGTCGCGGCGATGGACGAATGGACGCCCGCCATGACCTGGCTCGGCAGGCAGAATCCGCCGACGACCTGGCAGCGCGAGCGAGTCAAGACGGCCCTCTATCTCGTCTTCGCGTCGCCCCACTACCACGTGCAGCGCTAGCTGCCGGCTACGGAGCCATGATGAACCGACGCGATTTTCTCAGGACCGCGGTGGTACCGCTGGCCGGCGGCTGTTCGCTGCTGCAGGCGGGTGACGCCGATGCGCAGGCAGGCGGGTTTCGGGCGCTGGTCTGCCTGTTCCTTTTCGGCGGCAACGACGGGATCAACAGCATGCCGCCGGTCGACAGCGACGGTTACGGGCGCTACAGCGACGTGCGCCGCAGCCTCGCCGTGCCGCGGACGGACATCGTGCAGCTCGATGCCAGCTGCGGCCTGCATCCCGGCCTGGCACCGCTCAAGCCGATCTGGGACGAAAAGCGGATGGCGCTGATGTTCAACGTCGGCCCGTTGTCGCGGCCGATGACGCTCACCCAGTACCAGGAGTGGCGGGCGCGGAACGACCATACGCTGGTGCCAGACAAGCTCTTCTCGCATTCGGACCAGCAGATCCTCTGGGAGAACGCCGGCACCGAAACCGTCCAGCTGCGTGGCGGCTGGGGCGGCCGGCTGATGGAGGCGGCCGGTGGTGGCCAGCAGGCGATCTCATTCGGCGGCAACAGCCGCTTCGGCGCCGGCAGGGCCCTGCAGGAGCTGACGCTGCCGGGGCCGGGCTCGAAGCTCGAGCTGGAAGGCTACTGGGAGGGTACCCAGACGAACGCGAGGCGAGCGGCCTTGAACGCGCTCCTCGCCGACAGCGGCACCCAGCTGCTTCACCAGCACTACGCGCGCTCGCAGCGCGACGCGATCGCCAAGGGAACCGCGCTCGGCGCGATCCTGTCGCAGGCACCCCAGAACGGCCAGCCCGACCAGGCGAATCCGGAGTTGTCCGCCGCGTTCGGTCACCTGTCGGGCGCCCATGCCGGTCCCTTGTGCCAGCAGCTCTACCAGGTGGCCAAGTTCATCAAGCACCGCAGTACGGTCGGCGGCTCGCGGCACCTCTACTTCGTCTCCCTCGGCGGCTTCGACCATCATGGCGACCAGCTGCGCCAGCAGGCGGCGCTCCTCGCGCAGCTCGGCACCGGTGTCGCGGCATTCTGGAACGCGCTCAAGTCGATCGGGGCACAGGACATGGCGACCCTCTTCACCGAGTCGGACTTCGGCCGCACCTTCAAGCCGAACGCCAGCGGCGGCACGGACCACGCCTGGGGCAACCAGCATTTCGTCGTCGGTGGCGCGGTCAACGGTGGCCGCAGCTTCGGGCGCTATCCGTCGCTGGTGGTCGGCGGTCCCGACGATGCCGCAGTCAGCCAGTGGGAGCAGCAGGGCCGCTGGATTCCGGCCGTCTCGGTCGCCCAGTACGCCGGCAAGCTGATCGACTGGTTCAGTCCGGGCATGGCCGACAAGAGCGCGATCCTGCCGACCCTGTCCGCGTTCGCCGGCGATACGCAGGACCTGGACTTCCTGCGGCTGTGATAGGCTGGCGCGGCGCCGGCGCGTAGGATCGGATTCGAACTTCCGGTCGACGACGGCAGGGAACAGGGCAGGAACCGCGAGGTAAAGCAAGGGAGACGGAGCATGGCTGCAATTGCGATCGATCACGTCAACGTGGCGGTGCCGTCGGCTCGCCTGCCGGAGATGCTCGCCTTCTACACCGGCATCGTCGGACTGCGCGAAGGCGAGCGCCCGCCGCTGCCGTTTCCCGGACACTTCCTCTACAGCGAGTCGTCGCCGATCGCGGTCCTGCATCTTGCAACCTACCAGGAAGACGATCTCCAGCTGTCGCAACCGACCGGCCGCTTCAATCACGTGTGCTTTCGCATGCGCGGCCTGGCGCAAACCCGCGAGCGCCTGGCCGCGAGCAGTCATGTCTACCGGGAGCAGGAGCGACCGGGCAACCCGCTGGTGCAGATCTTCGTCACCGACCCGGCCGGCCTGACGGTGGAACTCACTTTCGACAAGGCGGCGGAAGGATAGCTTCCTGGCCGGCCGGCCTGCGTTCAGTCGATGCGATGGCGTGCGACCTTGGCCGGGTCCCAATCGAGACCGGTACCCGGGCGCTCGTCGAGGGGCCAGCAACCGTCCTGGATCTTCACCGGCTCGCGGGCAATCGCATCGGTCCAGTCGACGTATTCGAGCAGGTGACAGGTCGGCGTCGCAGCCAGCAGGTGGGCGCTGACCTCCGGCATCAGGTGCGAGCTCATCGGGACGCCGTGCGCTTCGGCCACACCTGCCGCCTGCATCCAGCCGCTCACGCCGCCGATGCGGGCGACGTCGGGCATGACCAGGTCGCAGGCGCCGGTCTGCAGGGCCCGCAGCAGGTCCTTGGGACCGTCGAAGTTCTCTCCGAGCTGCAGCGGCAGCTCGAGTGAAGCGGCGATCTGCGCGTTGCCCGCCAGATCGTCGTGCCGGATCGGCTCTTCCAGCCAGGCCACGCCCTCGCGTTGAAGCGCCTTTCCTCGCAACAGGGCTTCGGTCCGCGACAAGGCCTGGTTGTAGTCGACCAGCAGTTCCACCGCCTCCGGCAACCGCGACCGTACTGCGCGCGTGACCGCCAGGTCTTCGGCCAACGTGGCGTATCCCAGCCGTAGCTTGACTGCCTGCATGCCGCCCTCCAGCAACGCTTGCGCCTCATCGGCGGCTGCCTGCGGGGCCATCAGTCCCAGCCCGCACGAGTTGTAGGCGCGCACCGGCCGCGGCGTCCCGCCGAGAAGGCGGCAGAGCGGCAGGCCGGCGGCCACTGCAAGCGCGTCCCACAACGCCATGTCGAAGGCCGACAGCGCCATGCGCACCACCCCGGTCACGCCCAGCAATGCGAAGCGCCGCTGCAGCAAGGCGGCGACGGCGAGCGGAGAGAGGTCGTGGCCGCTCGCCATCTCGGCAACTTCCGCCAGGACCTGTGCGATCGACCTGGCACCGCTGCGCCGGTAGCAGAAGACGTACGAACGGCCGGTCACGCCCTCTTCGGTCAGCGCCTCGAGCAGCAGCAGCGGCGCCGCTCGCACCGTGGCCGCGCTGGTTCCGAGCACGTAGCGCAGCGGCACCTCCACTGCAATGCAGCTGAGGCTGCGAAAGGTGAGGCGGGGGTTGGGCAGGGGCCGGCCCGCTTGCTGCACGGGGGCTTCGCCCATCTCATTCATCGCGTTCGCCATCGGCGTGCAGCGCGAGGATGTCGGCGATCGCGCGATTGAGCGGCGTCGGCACGCCCTTGACCTTGCCCAGCTCGACGACGCCGCCGGCAAGCCAGCGGACTTCGAGACGGTTGCCGCGCTGCAGGTCGTGGTGCATCGAGGACGTCATGTCCGGCGCAACGTCGTCCGCCAGTTGCAGTCGCACCTGGGCATAGTCCTGCGGCAATGCCACGCCGTGCGCAAGTCCCACCGCGACCACTTCGCGCATCACGTCGAGCAGGAAGGCCCTGGTCTGCGGGTTCGAACGGATCGGCCCGATCGGCTTGCGGATGGTGGTCGTGGTTCCGGACAGGCCCACGAGGAAGACGTACTTCTGCCAAATCTCGCGGACGATGTCGTCCGACAGTTCCGCCTTGATGCCACCGGCCAGGCAGGCCTCCAGCAGTGCCTGGCCGCGGATCGAGCGCGCGCCGTCGAACTCGCCGAACAGCAGGCGCTGCATCGGCCCGGTCTGGCGGATCACGCCCGGGGCCGAGATCGTCGTGGCGACATAGCCGACGCCGCCCATCAGCTGCCGCTCGTCGAACGAGGCCCGGAGGTAGGCGTCCTTCATGACGCCGTTCTGGAAGGAGACGATCGTGGTTGCGGGGCCGACCATCGGGCGTATCCGGGCGATCGCCTCGTCGGTGTCCCAGAGCTTGACGCACAGCATCACGAGGTCCGCCGTGCCGACTTCGCCGGGATCGTCCGTGGCGCGCACGGTCCTCGCATGGATCGGCTCGGGCCCTTCGATACGCAGCCCTTCGCGACGCATGGCCTCGAGGTGCCTGCCGCGGGCGATGAAATGAACGTCCGCGCCACCGGCGAGAAGCTTGGCGCCGAAAAAGCCGCCGAGCCCGCCGGATCCCATGATCGCGATCTTCATTGCCGCTCCTGGTCGACCGGCAGGTACTGGTCCGCGAGCTTCTGCCAGAGATGCC
Source organism: uncultured Pseudomonadota bacterium (assembly GCA_963844195.1). Classification (GTDB taxonomy): domain Bacteria; phylum Pseudomonadota; class Gammaproteobacteria; order Burkholderiales; family Burkholderiaceae_E; genus Lautropia. Next base: position 1,136,443 of record CAWJNC010000003.1, read on the forward strand.
GCGACGGTCCGGTCAGGTAGGCGCCGGTCAGCGAAAGCACCTGGTAGGCGCCCCGTGCAATGGCGGCTCCCTGGTAGGTGCTGTCCGAGAACCGGCGCGCATTGCTCACGTACTCGTACGACAGCCAGTAGGTCGCCACCACCACCATATTGGTGGCCAAGGCTTCGATCTCGTGGGGAGATGCCATCAGTTCGCCGCGCTTGGCGAGCGACTTGCAGAGGGAGCGTGCGGCCTGGATCTTGCGGTCGAGAAGCTGGTTGAAGTAGCTCTCGAGGCGGCGGTTGCGCGACAGGAGGTCGTTCAGGTCGCGATACAGGAAGCGGTGCTTCCAGATGGTCTCGAACAGCAGGTGCAGAAGGAACCAGGCCTCCTCCACCGATGCCCGTTCGGTGTCGGCCGCATCGAACACCTTGCCGATTTCCCGTTCGAAGTCCTCGTACAGGGCGTTGACGATGTCCTCCTTGTTGCGGAAGTGGTAGTACAGATTGCCGGGGCTGATGTTCATCTCGTCGGCAATCGCGCTGGTGGTCACGTTCGGCTCGCCGACCTCGTTGAACATCCGCAACGAGACCGCCAGGATCCGCTCGCGAGTTCTTCGGGGAGTCTTCTTTTCCATCGTGGTGGTAGGTCGGCACGCCTTGCAGCAAGGTGCGAAAGCAAGGCCGACGGCTCTTCAGGAGGCTACGAAGTTCAGGAGGCGACAGACGATAGGGGCGACAGAGAATAGCACCAGCTCTGCGCTGGCGGGACCCGCCGCCGCGCTGGCGCCCCCAGATGGCGATCTGGGCAGCTACACGCCCGGGCCGCGCGCCGAGCCGGGGTGCGCGGCTCCAGATCTGGCAGATCCGGCGCGCTCGCGCCGGGAGGCGATCAGGCCCGGATGTGGCTATGCCTTGACGCGGCTGCGCCTGACAGCCGCGGCCGCTCCAGGAGCCGGTGCGGTCGAGCCGGTTGCTGCGCCGGCAATGCCCTTGCGCGAGCCGCGGCTGCGCGCCGCCCGCTCCGCCTTCGCGGCCGGCGCGCCGGCGCGTCCGCCGGGAACCACGTCGAGATCGGAGATGCGCTGATTGAGTGCCTGCAACATCTCGGTCAGTTCCCTGACGTCGCGGGCGCTCGGGACCCCCAGGTGCGACAGGGCGCGCGCGACGCGATCCTCGAATACCTGCTCGAGCCTGTCCCAGGACTGCGTGGCCTGCCGAGACAGCTGCGTGGCCGCCTCGGTGAACCGATCGGCGACTTCCTCCAGGCGCTGCTCGGTGACAGCGCGGGTGCGCTGCTGCAGGAGATCTCCCTCCCGCACCAGCGCCTCGAAGACCTTCGTGCCTTCCTGCTGCGCCTTCGCGAACGCGCCGAGGCCGGCCAGCCAGATCTGCTCCGCCGAGTCGCGCACCGCAGTGGCAAGCTGGTCGTCGGAGCTTGCCTTGTGGGCAGGGGAACTGGTCTTTGCCATTGCCGCTACTCCCTCGTCGTTCGGTTGATCTGGCCGGTCCACTGCTCGAGGCCGTACCGGCGCGGTCGGTTCATCCGGCTTCGAGTCTAGGCTCGAGCAATAGAGCCTTCACACTAATGGCCGTCATGGATTTCCCTGGTACCTGCCGCACCGTCGGGCGCTGCCAGTGCCCGCGTGGCGGCACGGCGCAGGATCCGGTCGACGATCGCAAGGATCCGCCTGGAGGCAGCCAGCGACATATGTCCCTGTCGGCGCACGAGGATTGTCCTTGCGCCCGCAACCGGCATGCCCTGCTCGAACGGACGGCTGACGATGTTGTCCTGCAGGCTGCAGATCGCGGCCGCGGTGACCGGACTGGACGACTGCCGATGTTCGAGCTGCTGCACCCAAGGCGAGTGAAAGCGCATCTGGCGCGCGTTGGCGCCGACGCCGATCCGGGCGATGTGGGTGCCGCAGTGGGGCGTGCCGAGGGTGACCAGCGCCGCCAGCGCGGGATCCTCGCCACGCGCCTCGCATTCCCGCAGATAGGCGCGTGCAACCAGTCCGCCCATGCTGTGCCCGACCAGCGCCACCCGAGCCGCGCCGGTGGCCGCCCTGACCTTGGCGACTTCGGCTGCGATGGCCGGGACGTATTCGTCGATCCGGCAGTGCAGGGGAGCCAGGCTGATCGCGCTGACCCGGTAGCCATGCGCCGCGAACCAGTGCGCGGCGGGCAGCCATAGGCCGCGGTTGCAGCCATAGCCGTGGATCAGGATGATCGGCAGGGCCTGAACCGGCGTCACGGGTGCAGGTACGCGAAAGCCGGCCCGGAAGGGCATCAGCCAGTAGAACTCGCGGATCGACAGTCCCGCCTCGCGGAGATAGGCCACCAGCCAGTCGCGCCGGCGGCTGTGCCGTACGCCCCGCCGCTCGTGCTGGTTGTGCCACGCCACCAGGAAACCCACTCCGAGGAATGCCGTGTGCATGGCAAATGGCGCCAGCAGCATGAAGCCCACGGCCGCGATCGGTCCGAGGCCGGCTAGTTCACGTCCCAGCAGCCAGTAGAGCGGCAGCGCCAGCGCCTGGACCAGCGGCAGGACCTGCTGCGGGTTCCAGATCGGAAGGCCGACCCTGGACTTCGTGGGGGCGATGGCGCGGGTGGCGGTGGTGTTCAGTCTGCTGCCTCTTGTCCTGCGAGCTGCTCGCCGGGGCGGTTGGTCCGAAACGGTAGGATAAGGGAAGCAACGGCGGGCCAGGGCCGGATTGACGGGGATCACCGGAGTCAGCGACGGATGGAACGATGAGGAAGGAAGCCGAGGCACGCCTGCGGGCGTTTGCGCGCCAGGTCGCGCAGTTGCGGCGCGACCCGGGGGCGTCGCAGGCGGCGCTCACCGCCGTCAAGCAGTTCCAGCACGAGCGGCTTGCCCGCGACCACGCGGACCTGCTGCAATCGGATCGTTACCGCCTTGCCGCCCGCTTCTTTCTCGACGAGCTGTACGGGATCAAGGACTTCAGCGCGAGGGACGAGGAGCTTGCGCGGATGATCCCGACCATGGGACGACTGCTGCCGGCGGCAGCTTTGGGCGCCATTGCCGATGCGGTGGAACTCGATGCCATCAGCGAGCGTCTCGATGCGGCGACGGCCGCCGCCTACGATGCGTCAGCGCCGGCTGGGGAAAACTTGCCGGTGCTTTCCCGGGAATCCTATTTCCAGCTTTACCGGGCGGCGGGCCTGCGGGAGGTGAGGGCGCGGCAGATCGAGCTGGTCGAGGACATCGGACGTCAATTGGACAAGCTGGTGTCGACGCCGTTCCTCTACCGGATCCTCAAGGGTATGGAGGCTCCCGCCCGGATCGCCGGCCTCGGCCAGATGCAGACGTTCCTGGTGCGCGGCTTCGAAGCCTTCAAGGCGATGCGTGGGGCCGAGGAATTCGTCCGGACGGTTGCCGGCCGAGAGCGGGCGCTGATGGAGTCGGCCTTCAGCGGCGGCCCGCCCGCCGGCTCCGGGCCGGCGGCCACCGGGCCCGAAGGCATCCTTCCGACGACGCGTCGGGTCGAGCCGGGGTCGGGGTCGGGAACGGGAACGGGAACGGGAAAATAGGTTATCATCTTCGGTTCCTTGCCACACGGCCTTGCCTCAGTGCAGCGTCCGGTGGCAGCGTCCAGTCCCGGCTCGAATCACAGGTGACCGGCCCCAGGTTGTAGAACCCGGGGTGCAGGCTACCGGGTGTAGAGCGCCGGGCCGACAATCCCGCAAGGAGAATCAATGCGACACTACGAAGTCGTCTTCATGGTCCATCCCGACCAGAGCGAACAGGTTCCGGCGATGATCGACCGGTACAAGCAGATGGTGGAAGGCCGCTCGGGCAAGATGCACCGCATCGAGGACTGGGGCCGGCTGCAGCTCACCTATCCCATCCAGAAGATCGCCAAGGCCCACTACGTCCTGATGAACGTCGAAGCTGACCAGGAGACCCTGGGCGAGCTCGAAACGGCATTCCGCTTCAACGACGCGGTCCTGCGCCACCTCGTGGTGCGCATGACGAAGGCCGAGACCGGTCCGTCGGTTATGAGCAAGCGCCTGCAGAAAGAGGAGTCCCGCAAGTCGACTCCGGAGACGCAGTCGTAGCTCGAATGCCGCTTGACTGCGTGACCCGCCGCACCGCAGGGATCTGACCGGACCGGTCGAGCGAGGCGAAGCTGATCGCGCTGACCGCCATTCTGATCGAGCGTTCCATCATCCGCTACAGCCCCGCCGGCGTGCCGGTGCTGGAATGCCTCCTGGAGCACCGCTCGTCTCAATTCGAGGCAGATGTAGCGAGGGAAGTGGAGTTCGAGATCAAGGCCCTCGCATTGGGGGGCATCGTGAAGGAGCTCGAGCGCGTGGGTCCCGGCACCGAGATTGCAGTCAGGGGATTTCTCGCGCCATCGCGCAAAGGCTCGAAGACGCTGCTGCTGCACATCACCAGTCTCGAGGGCGCATCGGCAGTTGGTCCGGCAGTGGATCCCCGGGACGCCGCCTCGGCCGGCGGTCTCGGCAGATCCGGTTAGGCAGTCAGTCGTAGGAATCATCGGACAAGTGTTATCGCCGGCCGACGCCGGCATGGAACAATCAAGGCATCAGGAGAAATCATGGCATTCGCCCGCAGAGGTTCAAAGGATCGCAAGCCCAAGCGCCCGGCCCAGGCTGCGCTGTTCAAGCGCAAGAAGTTTTGCCGCTTCACTGCGGAGAAGGTCGAGTGGATCGACTACAAGGACGTCGAGGTCCTGAAGGACTTCATCACCGAGCAGGGCAAGGTCATTCCCGCCCGCCTCACCGGTACCCAGGCCCGGTACCAGCGCCAGCTCACGACGGCGATCCGCCGCGCCCGCTTCCTTGCGCTGCTGCCCTACACCGACAACCACTAAACAGGAATTGCCGCCGGCTGCCGCGCGTCACCGCGCGAGCCAGGGCAGGCAGGAGTGAACGATGCAGATTATCTTGCTTGAGAAGGTCGTCAACCTGGGGCAACTCGGTGACGTGGTACGGGTCAAGGACGGCTATGCCCGCAACTTCCTGATCCCCGGCGGCAAGGCCCGCCGCGCCACCAGCAGCGCCATCAAGGAGTTCGAGGACCGCCGCGCGGATCTCGAGAAGGTGCAGGCCGAGCGGCTTGCCGCTGCCCAGGCTGAAGGCGAGAAGCTGGCGGGCCTCACCGTCCAGCTGACCGAGAAGGCCGGCGTCGACGGCCGCCTGTTCGGCTCGGTGACCCCGATGAACGTGGTCGACGCTTTGCGCAAGCAGGGGTTCCCCAGCGTCGAGAAGACGATGGTCAAGTTCCCCGAGGGTCCGCTCAAGACCATCGGCGACCACAAGATTCAAGTCGGCCTGCACACCGACGTCACCGTCGAGATCACCGTCTCGGTGCTCGGCGAGACGGCCTGATCGCCACGCGGCGCTAGCAGGCCCGGGCGGTCGGCCCATGGATGAGCAACTTGCCGGCTTGCGCCTGCCTCCGCATTCCATCGAGGCGGAGCAGTCGGTTATCGGCGGGATGCTGCTCAACAACCGCGCCTGGGAAGACGTTGCGGACATCGTCAGCGAGGACGATTTCTATCGTCATGACCACCGCCTGATCTGGCAGCACATCGCGCAGCTGATGCGCCAGGACCGGCCCGCGGACGTGCTGACGGTCAACGACTCGCTCAAGCTCGCCGGCAAGCTCGAGGATGCGGGCGGACTTTCCTACCTCAACAGCCTGGCGACCAGCGTCGCCTCGGCGGCCAACGTGCGCCATTACGCCGAGATGGTGCGGGACCGCTCCATCCTGCGCCGGCTGGTGGCGGTGTCGGACGAGATCGCCACCGACGCCCTCAACGCCCAGGGCCGCCTGGTCAACGAGATCCTGGATGTCGCGGAATCGCGCATCTTCCAGATCTCCGAGGACAACGGCAAGCGGCGCAAGGACTTCCAGGAACTCGGCAACCTCCTCGCCGCGGTCTTTCGTCGGGTCGACGACCTCTACAACCGCGACAATCCGAGCGAGATCACCGGCGTCTCCACCGGCTTCATCGACCTCGACCGGATGACTTCCGGGCTGCAGCCGGGGGACCTGATCATCGTCGCCGCACGCCCATCGGTCGGCAAGACCGCCTTCGCGCTCAACATCGGCGAGCATGTCGCCGTGCACGAGAAGCTGCCGGTGGCGGTGTTCAGCATGGAGATGGGCGCGGAGCAGCTGACCATGCGCCTGATCGGCTCGTCCGGCCGCATCGACCAGCAGCGCCTGCGTACCGGCCGGCTCACGGAGGACGACTTCATGCGGCTGACGGAATCGATGCGCAAGATGCACGACGCGCCGCTCTATATCGACGAGACGCCGGCGCTGAACCCGCTCGAGCTGCGGGCGCGGTCGCGCCGCCTCGCTCGCCAGTACGGCCACCTCGGGCTGATCATCGTGGACTATCTGCAGCTGATGAGCTCCGCCGGCGGCGGCCGCGAGAATCGCGCCACCGAAGTAGCCGAGATCTCGCGCTCGCTCAAGGCGCTCGCCAAGGAGCTGAAGTGCCCGGTGATCGCGCTTTCGCAGCTTTCCCGCGAGGTGGAAAAGCGCCAGGACAAGAAGCCGATCATGAGCGACCTGCGGGAATCCGGCTCGATCGAGCAGGATGCCGACGTCATCTTCTTCATCCACCGCGACGACCGCTACGATCCCGACAGCGCCAACAAGGGCATGGCCGAGATCATCATCGGCAAGCAGCGCAATGGCCCGATCGGCTCGGTCATGCTGACCTTCCTCGGCCAGTACACCAAGTTCGAGAACTTCGCGCCTCAGCACTGACGGATGAAGCTCCCCTCGCAGCGCCTTCGGCGTGCGTCCGAAGCATGCGCCGCCAGCCCGCCTCGGCACTCCTGGATAAGCTGATATGAGCGACATCACCCCACCCGGCGCCGACGATCCGGCCGCTGCCGCTGCCCGCGGGGGCACAGCCGAAGCAGGAGGCGCCCTCGACGGCCTGCAGGTGCTCGACCTCTCGCGGGTGCTGGCGGGACCCTGGTGTACCCAGATCCTCGCGGACCTGGGCGCGGAGGTCATCAAGGTCGAGCGGCCCGGCGTCGGCGACGACACGCGCCATTGGGGGCCGCCGTTCCTGCGGGATGCGCAAGGCAACGCCACCACCCAGGCCACTTATTTCACTGCCGCCAACCGCAACAAGAAGTCGGTCACGCTCGACCTGGCCAATCCGCAGGGGCAGGCGCTGGTCCGCAAGCTGGCTGCCCGCGCCGACGTGCTGGTCGAGAATTTCAAGGTCGGCGGCCTCAAGGCCTACGGGCTCGACTACGACAGCCTGAAGGCGATCAACCCGCGCCTCATCTACTGCTCGATCACCGGCTTCGGCCAGACCGGCCCGTACGCGCCGCGCGCCGGCTACGACCTGCTGATCCAGGCCTCGAGCGGCATGATGAGCATTACCGGGCGCCCCGACGGAGAGCCCGGCGGAGGCGGCATGCGAGTCGGCGTCGCCATCACCGACGTTTTCACCGGCATCTATGCGGCCACTGCCATCCTGGCTGCGGTCAACGCGCGTCACGCCACCGGCCGCGGCCAGCACATCGACATGGCGCTGCTGGACGTAGGCATGGCGGTGCTTGCCAACCAGGCCTCGGCTTTCCTCAACACCGGCGTCGCTCCGCGCCGCCAGGGCAACAGCCACCCCAGCATCGTTCCCTACCAGGACTTCCCCACCGCCGACGGCGCGATGCTGCTCGCCATCGGCAACGACGGCCAGTTCGCCCGTTTCTGCGAGGCGGCGGGCGAACCCCAATGGGCCAGCGATCCGCGCTTCAGCCGCAACACGCCACGGGTGGCGAATCGCGAGACCCTCATCCCGATGATGGAGGCGGTCACGCGTAGCCGCACCACCGCCGATTGGATCGAGTCTCTGGGTCCGGTGGGCGTGCCGTGCGGCCCGATCAACGACATCGCCCAGGCGTTTGCCGATCCGCAGGTCAATGCCCGCAACCTGGTGCTGGAGCAGCCGACTGCGCCCGGCAGTGAAGTGCCAGCCATCCGCGGCGTGGCGAGCCCGCTGCGGCTGTCGGAGAACCCGCCGCAAGTGCGCAATGCGCCGCCCAACCTCGGCGAGCACACCGCCGAGGTGCTGGCCGGGCTGGGCGTCGACGCGGCGGCCCTTGCTGCCCTGCGCACGGCGGGCGTGGTCTGAGCCGGGTCAGGGGGCGCGGGTCGGAAAGTAGTTCCTACAGCACGTCCGTCGCGTAGTCGGCGAGGCGCGAGCGCTCGCCGCGCTGCAGAGTGATGTGGCCGGCGTGTGCCCAGCCCTTGAAGCGCTCGACCACATAGGTGAGGCCGGACGATCCCTCCGTGAGGTAGGGCGTGTCGATCTGCGCGATGTTGCCGAGGCAGACGATCTTGCTGCCGACCCCGGCCCGCGTGGCGAGCGTCTTCATCTGCTTCGGCGTGAGGTTCTGCGCCTCGTCGATGATCACGAACTTGTTGATGAAGGTGCGCCCGCGCATGAAGGACATCGCCTTGACGCGGATCCGCGACTTGATGAGGTCGGTCGCCGCGGCGCGGCCCCATTCCCCTCCCGCCGTGTTGCCCTGGTTCAGCACCTCGAGGTTGTCCTCGAGCGCGCCCATCCAGGGTTGCATTTTCTCTTCCTCGGTGCCGGGGAGGTAACCGATGTCGTCGCCCACCGGAACCGTCGCGCGGGTCATGATGATCTCGCTGAACCGCTTGTGGTCCAGGGTCTGCGCGAGGCCCGCGGCGAGGGTCAGCAGCGTCTTGCCGGTGCCCGCCTGGCCGAGCAGCGTGACGAAGTCGATGTCCGGGTTCATCAACAGGTTGAGCGCGAAGTTCTGCTCGCGGTTGCGCGCGGTGATCCCCCAGATCGCGTTCTTGTGGTGTGCGAAATCCCTCAGGGTCTGCAGGACGGCCGTGCGGCCGTTGAGCTCGCGCACCTGCGCCACCAGCGGCATGGCGCCGTCGAGGTAGACGAACTGGTTGAGGCTGAAGGTGGGAATCAGTGGCCCGGTCAGGCGGTAGTAGGTGAAGCCGGACTGCTGCCAGGACTCCATGTCCTTGCTGTGCGTGTCCCAGAAATCGGGGGGCAGGGCGATCGAGCCGGCGTAGAGCAGGTCGAGATCGTCGGTGACCTGGTCGTTGAAGTAGTCCTCCGCATCGAGGCCCAGTGCATGGGCCTTGATGCGCATGTTGATGTCCTTCGACACCAGCACCACCTGCCGCGCGGGAAAGACTTCGCGTAGGCCGCTGACCACGGCGAGGATCTGGTTGTCCGCCTTGCCGGTCGGCAGGGCCGCCGGCAGGGAAGTGGACAGTGCCTGCGTCTGCAGGTAGAGCCGGCCGACCGCTTCGCGGTTGCCAAGCTTGGCCAGGGTGATGCCCTGATCGATACGCTCGTTGCCGCCTTCGATGAGCGCGTCGAGCGAACGGCTGACCTGGCGGGCGTTGCGCGAGACCTCGGACATGCCGCGCTTGTGGTTGTCGAGCTCCTCCAGCGTCATCATCGGCAGGTAGACGTCGTGCTCCTGGAAACGGAACAGCGACGCGGGATCGTGCATCAGGACATTGGTGTCGAGCACGAACAGCTTCTGCGACTCGGCCTGCTTGCGCCGCGACGCGGAGCGCTGCGAATGAGCAAGCGGCACCACCGGTGCGCGCGGCGCGGCCTGGGCCGGCAGCGTTGCCGGCGCCGAGCCAACGCCCGGCTGGGCGATGGGCTGCACGGCCACTTCGGCTTCCGGCTCGCTTAGCAGGCGCGCGAGCGGCCGGTCGGCACTGCGCCCGCTAGAGCGGGCCGTCGGAGTTGCAGCGCCCACGACCGCTTGCGCCAACGGCTGCGCGGCCTCGAGGTCGGGGGGAGCCTTTCGGGCCGCCGTGCGTGCGGGCCGGGGCCGCACGGCCTTGACTTTGGAAGCTTCGCGGAGGTCCAGCATGGTTGCCGGACGGGAAGGCGCTTTGGGTAATGGCATTATCTGAGTTCACTCACGAATTCGAGCACTTCGGCGACATGGCCGGGGACCTTCACCCCGCGCCACTCGCGCGCCAGCCGGCCGTCGCCGTCGATGACGAAGGTCGATCGCTCGACGCCGCGCACCTGCCGGCCGTACATGTTCTTCATCTTCATCACGCCGAAGTGCTGGCATAGCGCTTCGTCCGGATCGGACACGAGCTCGAAGGGGAACGCCATCTTCGACTTGAAGTTGGCGTGCGACTTGAGACTGTCCCGCGACACGCCGAGGATGTCGGCGCCGGCCTTGGTGAACTTCGCCTTGGCGGCAGCGAAGTCGGAGCCTTGGGTCGTGCAGCCGGGGGTACTGTCTTTCGGATAGAAGTAGAGCACCAGCTTGCGGCCGCGAAAGTCGGACAGCTTCAGCGTTCCGCCGGTCGATTCGGCGGTGAAGTCGGGAATGTGGTCGCCGACCCGGGGGGCGGCGGTCTCGTCGCTAGCATCGGTCACTGTACGTTCTCCAGCAGGAGCATCAGTATGGCAGCAGGGCGGCGAGCACGCGGCGGCCTTCGCCCATCAGGATGTTGTAGGTGCGGCAGGCGGCAGATGAATCCATCGCCTCGACGCCGACCCCTGCCCGGGTAAGGGCAGCCGTGAGCCGGGGGTGCGGAATGCGGTGCTGCGTGCCGGTGCCGAGCAGGACGATCTCCGCGCCAAGCCCGACCAGCGCCTCGAAGTCCACCGCAGACAGGACTTCATAGGATTCGATCTCCCAGCGGCGCACTTCGCCCTCCGGCATCACCAGCAGTGCGCCTTCGTGGCGCACGCGGTTGATCTCGAACCAGCCGCTGCCGTAGGCGGTCACGGTGTTGAGTGCGTTGTTGCGGTCGGGGTGCAGTTTCATCGGTCGAGGGCGCCCCCAGCGCCGGCGAGGCCTGAGACTTTGTGCCGCAGGTACATCGGCGGCCGGCAACAGGCGCGCGGCGGAGGCGGCAAGCCCTTGAATCTACGGTACATTATCCGAGCCGGAAGGCAACGTTCGAGAAGGGACGCGCCGGGAAGGTCGCCCGGCGGGGCCGCTGCGACAGCCTGGTCCGGTTCCTGCGGGTCCGCTACAAGCCGGCATCGTCCGATCTGGAATTCTCCTGGCACAGCCGTTGTCCGAAACAGCCGTTCGAAACGCATTTTATCCCACCGCCCAATCCCACCACCCCCATTCACGCCATGAAGCCGGTCAGCAAGTCCGCCAAGCTCGCAAACGTCTGCTACGACATCCGCGGTCCCGTGATGGTGCGAGCCCGGCAGATGGAGGACGAAGGCCATCGGATCATCAAGCTGAACATCGGCAATCTTGCTCCGTTCGGCTTCGATGCGCCCGACGAGGTCCGCCAGGATGTCATCGTCAACCTGCCGGCCGCCTCTGGCTATTCCGATTCCAAGGGCCTGTTCGCCGCGCGCAAGGCGATCATGCACTACACCCAGGACAAGAAGATCGCCGGCGTCGAACTCGACGACATCTTCATCGGCAACGGCGTGAGCGAACTGATCGTCATGGCCATGAACGGGCTGCTCGACGATGGCGACGAGGTGCTGATCCCGTCGCCGGACTACCCGTTGTGGACCGCTGCCGTGAGCCTTTCCGGCGGCCGGCCGGTGCATTACCACTGCGACGAAGGCGCAGGCTGGTTGCCGGACCTCGACGATATCCGCGCGAGCATCACGCCGAACACCAAGGCGATCGTCGTCATCAACCCGAACAATCCGACCGGCGCGCTTTATCCGGACGACCTGCTCGAGGGTATCGTGGAGATCGCGCGCCAGCACCAGCTGATCGTGTTCGCGGACGAGATCTACGACAAGATGCTCTACGACGGCGCGCGCCACACGTCGATCGCGTCGCTTGCCGACGACGTCATGTTCATCACCATGAACGGCCTGTCCAAGAACTACCGGGCGTGCGGCTACCGGGCCGGCTGGATGGTGATCTCCGGCGAGAAGCGGCATGCGGCCGACTACATCGACGGCCTGAATATCCTTGCGTCGATGCGCCTGTGCGCCAATGTGCCCGGACAGTTCGCCATCCAGACGGCCCTCGGCGGCTACCAGAGCATCAACGACCTCGTGGCACCGGGCGGCCGGCTTGCTCGTCAGCGCGATCTTGCCTGGGACCTGGTCACCTCGATCCCCGGCGTCACCTGCGTCAAGCCGAAGGCGGCGCTCTACCTGTTTCCGCGCCTCGATCCGCGCTTCTATCCGATCGTCGACGACCAGCACTTCATCCTCGAGTTGCTCGAAGCACAGAAGGTGCTGGTCGTGCAGGGCACCGGCTTCAATTGGCCGCATCCGGACCACCTGCGGCTCGTGTTCCTGCCGAACTCGGATGATCTTGGCGAGGCGCTCGGCCGGTTCGCCGCGTTCCTGTCGGAGTACCGGCGCAGGCACGTCGCCGCCGCGTCTCTGGTGGCCTGATGCTCCCCCCACGCGCCTTCGGCGCCTCCCCCCAGGGGGCGCAGCCTGCGGCCGGGCAGAGCCCGATCCGCGGCGGGTTGCAGGACGCCCCCGAAGCGCCTTCGGCGCTTCCCCCACTGGGGGCGCCGCCTGCGGCCGGGCGGAGCCCGATCCGCGGCGGCACCTTGGACTTCTGCGTTGGCAGAGCGATATAGTTGATCTTGAGACGTTGAGATGACATTGGTTTCCAGGATTCCGTTGCGGCCGATTCGTGTCGGGCTGCTGGGCTATGGCACGGTCGGCAGCGGCGTGGCCGAGGTGCTGGCGGCCAATCGCGAGGAGATCAGGCGGCGCGCGGGGCGGGATATCGAGGTGGCGCGCATCGCGGTGCGTAACGTGGAGCGGGTGCGGGGCATCGTCGGCGACGGCGTGCCGGTCGGCGACGATCCGTTTTCGGTGGTGCGGGATCCGGACATCGATGTGGTGGTGGAGCTGATCGGCGGCACCGGCACCGCCCGCGAACTGGTGCTCGAGGCGATCGCGCACGGCAAGCATGTGGTCACGGCCAACAAGGCCCTGCTGGCGGTCTACGGCAACGAGATCTTCGCCGCGGCGAGCCGTCAGAATGCCATCGTCGCCTTCGAAGCGGCGGTGGCCGGCGGCATCCCGATCATCAAGGCGCTGCGCGAAGGCCTTACCGCCAACCGGATCGAATGGCTGGTCGGCATCATCAACGGCACGACCAACTTCATCCTTTCGGAGATGCGCGACAAGGGCCTGTCCTTCGCCGAGGTGCTGGCGCAGGCGCAGGCGCTGGGTTATGCGGAGGCCGATCCGACGTTCGACATCGAGGGCATCGACGCCGCCCACAAGGTGGCCATCCTGGCAGCCATCGCCTTCGGCATCCCGGTGCAGTTCGAGCGTGCCTACGTCGAAGGGATCTCGAAGCTCGCCGGCGAGGACATCCGCTACGCGGAGAAGCTCGGCTACCGGATCAAGCTGCTCGGCATCGCCAAGCGCCGCAGCACCGGCATCGAACTGCGGGTCCATCCGACGCTGATACCGACCCGGCGCCTGCTCGCCAGCGTCGAAGGCGCCATGAACGCCATCTGGGTCAAGGGCGATGTGGTCGGTCACACGATGTACTTCGGCAAGGGAGCAGGCAAGGAGCCGACAGCGAGTGCTGTCGTCGCCGACCTCGTGGACGTGACGCGGATGCTCACGTCGGACCCGGAGAATCGGGTGCCGCACCTGGCGTTCCAGCCGGACGAGTTGTCGGATGCCACCATCCTGCCGGCAGGCGAGATGCAGACGAGCTATTACCTGCGCATGCGCGTGCGCGACGAACCGGGCGTGCTGGCGGACATCACGCGGATCCTGGCCGATGCGACCGTATCGATCGACGCGATGCTGCAGCGTGAGCCGGACGAAGGCGAGGGCAGCACCGACATCATCGTGCTGACCCACCAGACCATAGAACACCGCATCGATACCGCGATCTGCCGGATCGAGTCGCTGTCGACGGTGCTGTCGGCGGTAACCCGGCTGCGCGTGGAGCAGCTGAACTGATTCGAAGGGACTGATGCGATACATCTCCACCCGCGGCGGCATGGAGCCGCTGCCTTTCACCCGGATCCTGCTCGGCGGCCTCGCCCCCGACGGCGGCCTGGTGGTGCCCGAGCAGGTGCCCAAGGTGGACGATGCGACGCTGCAGCGCTGGCGCGGGCTGAGCTATGCCGAGCTGGCGTTCGCCATCCTGAGCCTCTATTGCGACGATATTCCACCGCAGGAACTGCGGGCGATGGCTGAGCGCACCTATACCGCCGACCTCTTCGGCTCGGCGGACATCACGCCGTTGACCCTGCTGGACGACGGCCCGAACGGAAAGCTCTTCCTCGAGCATCTTTCCAACGGCCCGACGCTCGCGTTCAAGGACCTGGCGATGCAACTGCTCGGCCAGTTGTTCGAGTACGTCCTGCTGAAGGAAGACCGCTGGCTCAACATATTGGGCGCCACCTCCGGCGACACCGGCAGCGCCGCCGAATACGCCATGCGCGGCAAGCGCAACATGCGCGTGTTCATGCTGTCCCCCGATGGCCGGATGAGCCGCTTCCAGCGGGCACAGATGTACAGCCTGGTGGACGACAACATCTTCAATATCGCGATCGACGGCGTCTTCGACGACTGCCAGGATCTCGTCAAGGCGGTGTCTGAGGACCTTGTCTTCAAGCAGCAATACGCCATCGGCACGGTCAACTCGATCAACTGGGCCCGGGTGGTGGCGCAGGTGGTGTACTACTTCAAGGGTTACTTCGCCGCCACCTCGTCGAACGACCAGAAGGTGTCGTTCGCGGTCCCGACCGGCAACTTCGGCAACATCCTGGCGGCACACATCGCGCGCATGATGGGCCTGCCGGTCGCCCGGCTGGTGGTGGCCACGAACGAGAACGATGTGCTCGACGAGTTCTTCAGGACCGGCCTGTACCGGGTGCGCAGCAGCGCCCAGACGCTCGAGACCAGCAGTCCGTCGATGGACATCTCCAAGGCATCGAACTTCGAGCGTTTCATCTTCGATCTGCTCGATGGAGACGGCGCCCGCGTCGCTTCGCTGTGGCAGATGGTCCAGCTCCACGGCGAGTTCGACCTCGGCGGCACCCGCGAATTCCATCGCGCCGAATCCTGGGGCTTCCGCTCGGGCTCGAGCAGCCACGCGCAGCGCATCGCCACCATCCGCCACTGGCGCGAGAAGGCGGGCGTGCTGGTGGACACGCATACGGCAGACGGGCTGACGATCGCACAACAGCACCGCGAGGCGGGGGTGCCGATGATCTGCATGGAAACCGCCCAGCCGGCGAAGTTCGCCGAGGCGATCCGCGAGGCCATCGGCGAGGAGCCGCTGCCGCCGCCGGCCTATCGCGGCCTCGCGTCGCAAGTGCAGCGCTATACGCTGATGCCGGCGGACCTGCGGATGCTCAAGCGCTTCATTGCGGCTCGCACCTGAACCGGGGCATGCCATTCCAGTGAAAGTATTCGGCTTCGCCGGCTATTCCGGATCGGGCAAGACCACCCTCATCGAGCAGCTGATTCCGCGCTTCGTGGGGCGCGGCCTGCGGGTGTCGCTGATCAAGCATGCGCACCACGCTTTCGACATCGACCAGCCGGGCAAGGACTCGCATCGCCACCGCGAGGCGGGTGCGACCGAAATCCTGCTGACCTCGTCGCAACGCTGGGCGCTGATGCGCGAGCTGCGCGGCGAGCCGGAGCCGGGCCTGCGCGAGCAGCTGCGGCTGTTCTCGCCGTGCGACCTGGTGCTGGTGGAGGGCTACAAGTCCGCCGACATCCCGAAGATCGAAGTCCACCGCCCGAGTACGGGCAACCCGCTGCTGCATCCGAAGGACCCTAACATCCTTGCTGTGGCCAGCGACGAGCCGATCGTCGCGTCGATCACGGTACTCGACCTGAACGACCTCGATGCCATCGTCGAGTTCATCATGCGCCAGCGCGGACTGCAAATCGACGCGAACCCGCGGTCCGCAATAGTCGAATCGCCGTAATAATCGGCGATGTTGAGGATGTCGCTGCGGCCCTGCCGAGACAGTACTTTCCAATACCTGCCTGCCTGATCGTGTCTGCCTGCCTGATTGTGGAGTCATTGCGATGAATGCGAAGCCGGGGAGGCCCGAGCCGATCCCGTTCGACGATGCACTGGCTGCGCTGCTGAAGAATGCCGCCCCGGTACAGGCATTCGAGGAGGTGGCCACGCTCGATGCCGACGCACGCGTCCTCGCCCAGGCGGTGGTGTCGCCGCTGGCGGTGCCCGACTGGGACAATTCGCAGATGGACGGCTATGCCGTGTGCTGCCGGGACCTCGCCATTGGCCCGGACGGTCGGCTGCCGCCGCTGCGGATCAGCCAGCGGATTCCAGCGGGACAACGCGGCGTGGCGCTCGAGTCCGGAACCGCCGCGCGCATCTTCACCGGGGCCGCGTTGCCCGACGGCGCCGATGCGGTGGTGATGCAGGAGCAGGCGCAGCTGCAGGAGGTTGGCGACGGCGTGCAGGTGCTCTTCAGCCACGTGCCGGCGCCTGGAGAATGGATTCGCCGCCGTGGCGAGGACATCGAGAAGGGGGCGACGATCCTGCTGCCTGGGACGCGGCTCACGCCGCAGGCGGTTGGCCTCGCGGCATCGGTCGGTACGCCGAGCCTGAAGGTCTTCCGACGGCTGCGGGTCGCCTGCTTCTTCACCGGCGACGAATTGACGATGCCTGGCGAGCCGCTCAAGCCGGGCGCAATCTACAACTCGAACCGCTTCGTGCTGACGGCGCTGCTGCGCCGCCTTGGCTGCGAGGTGCAGGACCTCGGCATCATCGGCGACGACCTGGCTGCGACGCGGGCCGCTTTGCGCGAGGCGGCGGCGCGGGCGGACCTCATCGTCACCTCCGGCGGCATGTCGGTCGGCGAAGAGGACCACGTCAAGCCGGCGGTCGAGGCGGAGGGCGAGCTGAGCATGTGGCAGATCGCGATCAAGCCGGGCAAGCCGCTCGCGTATGGCCGGGTCCGGACCGCGCATTTCATCGGCCTGCCGGGCAATCCGGTCTCGAGCTTCGTGACCTTCTTGCTGTTCGTGCGACCGTTCGTGCTTGCGTTGCAGGGCGCCGCCGATGTGGCCCCCCTTCGTCTGCCGCTCGCCGCCGGCTTCGAATGGCCGCGGCCCGACCGGCGCCGCGAGTTCCTGCGGGTGCGTATCGATGCAGGGTCCGGAAGGCTGCAGCTGTTCCGAAACCAGGGATCCGCGGTGCTCACCTCCACGGTCGATGGCGACGGCCTGCTCGACAATCCCGCCGGGCAGCCGATCCGCGAGGGCGACGTGGTAACGTACTTGCCGTTCGCCGATCTTCTGAACTGACGGTGCGACGCACGCCGCCTAGTTAAGCGGCGTCACTTCTGGAGGCTTCATCCTTGCAAGTCACGATCCTCTACTTCGCCGGGCTGCGCGAGACGCTGCGGACGAGCGGGGAGACGGTGCAGTTGCCGGAGCAGGTCTCCACTGCCGGAGCCTTGCGCGACTGGCTGGTCGCTCGCGGCTCGCCTTATGCCGAGGCGCTTGGCCCCGGAAAGGCCGTGCGCGTTTCGGTCGAGCAGGCGATGGCGGATCCGGACACGCCGCTGAACGACGGTGTCGAGGTGGCGTTCTTCCCGCCGGTGACCGGAGGCTGAAATGAAACCTCCACGCTCACTACGTTCAGGCCACGCCCCCAAGGGGGCGGTTCAGCGCCTTCGGGCGGCCGGGCGGCGCTGAATGCCGGTACGGGTGCAACAGGAGGATTTCGATATCGGCGCCGAGATCGCGGCGCTGAGAGGGGGCGATGCCGGCGTCGGTGCCGTGGCGTCGTTTATCGGCACGGTGCGCGATGCGAATGAGGGCAGCGGCGTGGCCACGATGACGCTCGAGCACTACCCCGGCATGACCGAAAAGGCGCTCGAATCGATCTGCAGGCAGGCACGCTCGCGCTTCGACCTGCGCGACACGCTCGTGATCCATCGCTTCGGCGAACTGCGGCCGACCGACCAGATCGTGCTGGTCGCGGTGACGTCGGCGCATCGTGGCGAGGCATTCGGCGCCTGCGAGTTCATCATGGACTACCTCAAGACGCAGGCGCCGTTCTGGAAGAAGGAAGCCACTGCGCAGGGGCAGCGCTGGGTGCAGGCGCGGGAGACGGACGACGAGGCGGCGGCGCGCTGGCATGAGCGGGACACCGGCAGTTGATCGCCTTGCGCCTGCTGCCCCCTTCGCTGCAATGAGCCAGCTCGGTGCCGCGCTGCAGGGTGTCTCCCTTGCCGCGATCGCCGGCGTGGGCGTCGGGGCTGCGCTGGGCGCCTGGTTGCGCTGGGGGCTCAGCCTGCTGCTCAATGCCGCTCATCCTCACCTGCCGATCGGCACCTGGGTCGCGAATCTGGCCGGCGGACTGCTGATCGGTGCTTCGCTCGCCTGGTTCTCGCGTCATCCCGAGATCGATGCGGTGTGGCGCCTGACGCTGGTGACCGGCTTTCTTGGCGCGCTCACGACCTTCTCCACGTTCTCGATCGAATCCTTCCTGCTCCTCCAGCGCGGATTGATCGGCTGGGCGCTGCTGCACAGCGCCGCGCATCTGTTCGGCTCGCTTGCGGCGGCGGCGGTCGGCTATCGGATCGCGGTCCTGGCAAATCCATGACGCCGGGATTGGGCGCGGCGTCGCCGGAACCTGCCTGGTGGTGGTGGATCGTGCTGACGCTGATCGCAGCGGCGTCGCAGACCGCGCGCAACGCGATGCAGAAAGGCCTGACCACCACCCTCGGCACGGTCGGCGCCACCCTCGTGCGCTTCGTGTTCGGCCTGCCGTTCGCAGCCGTCTCGTTGCTGCTGGTCGCCAGGTTCACCGGCCTGGCCGTGCCCCGCATCTCAGCCGAGTTCGTCGGCTGGGTTGCGCTCGGCGCCCTGACGCAGATCGCGGCCACAGCGCTGATGCTCGCGGCGATGCGCCAGCGCAGCTTCGTCGTCGCCACCGCCTACGTCAAGACCGAGGCGGTCCAGGTCGCGCTGTTCGCATTGCTGTTCCTGTCCGAAAGGCTGAGTCCGCTCGCTGTTGCCGCGATCGTCACCGCCACCGCCGGCGTCTTCCTGATGTCCTGGCCGCGCGGAGTGAAGCAGGAGCCGGGCGCAACCTGGCAGCCGGTCGTGATGGGCCTGCTCGCCGGCAGCTTCTTCGCCGGCTCCGCCGTGGGCTTCAAGGGCGCTATCGTCGAGCTGGGAGCCGGTGCCGGCGGCTCCGGCTCCTTCGTCATGGACGCCACCTTCACCCTGGTCTGCGGCCTGGTGCTGCAGACCACGCTGCTGCTCGCATGGCAGGCCTTCAAGGACCGCGGGGTATTGGCAGCCATGTTCCGCGCCTGGCGGCCGTCGCTGACTGCCGGCTTCATGGGCGCGCTGGCTTCGCAGATGTGGTTCCTGGCGTTTGCGATCGCAGCCACCGCCCACGTGCGCACGCTCGCGCTGGTGGAGATCCTGTTCGCGCACGCGCTTTCGCGGCGGCTGTTCTCGCAGCACACGACGGCGGTTGAACTGGGTGGGATCGTGCTGGTGGTCGCGGGCGCGCTGCTGCTGATCAACGCCTAGAGCTTCCCGTGCTTCGTTCAGAGCAGCGGCGACGCCAGCCTTGCCACGCTCTTCAGCAGGCGCACCCCGAACGCCTCCTTGCCGCCGTCCGGCTGCAGTTGGATCGCCTCGGCAAGATCCGTCCGGAAGACCTCCGCCAGCTCCGCATTGATGCCGGCATCGTAGATCGCGGCCACCACCTCGAAGTTGAGCCGGAACGAACGGTTGTCGATGTTGGCGGTGCCGACGAGCGACAGTTCGTCGTCGATGACGATCGTCTTCGCGTGGATCATCCGGGGCGTGAATTCCCAGACCGATACGCCCTCGGTCATGACCTCCTCGGCAAAGGTCGACGCGGCTGCCGCGACGAAGCGCGAGTCGCCGAGCCGCGGCAGGATGATCCTGACGTCGACGCCACGCGCCTGCGCGGTGACCAGCGCCGTCAGCATCGGCTCGTCGGGCACGAAATAGGGAGTGGTGATCCAGATCCGCCGCCGTGCGGAGGAGATGGCGGTGAAGAAGAACCGGTGGATGGCAGGGATCGATTCGTCGGGTCCGGATGCGATGATCTGGACCCACGGGCTCTTGACGGCCGGATCGGCCGGCGGCAACGGCGGGAACCACTTGCCGATGTCGTCAGGGGTGTTCATCAGCAACTCGTCCATCGTCTTGTGCCGGTCGTTGCCGGTGCCGGCGTAGAGCCAGTCCTCGAGGAAGATCATCTGCAGGTCGTGGGCCCCCGGTCCGGCAAGCTCGAGGTGCGTGTCACGCCATGCCGGCCCCGTGCCTGACGACGAGGAGCTCCCCGAAGTCACGTTGATTCCGCCGGTGAAAGCAACGGTGCCGTCGACCACGACAATCTTGCGGTGGGTACGGAAGTTGAGCAGGCTTGCCCGCAGCTTCAGCAGGCGCGGCGGGTTGAAGAGCCGCACCTCGCCGCCGGCATCGACCAGCGGCCGCCAGAAGGACGACTTGCAGTTCTTCGATCCCAGCGCATCCACGAGTACGCGCACCGCTATGCCTTCGAGTGCGCGCTGCGCCAGCAGGTCGCGCCAGCGGGTGCCGACCACGTCCGGCTCGAAGATGTAGTACTCGAGGTGAATATGCTGTCGGGCCTCGCGTATCGCCTTCTCGATTGCGTCGTAGGTGGTATCGCCCTCCAGGAAGATCCTCACCCACTGCGCCTGCTTCGGCGGCGCGTCGCCGTGGACGGTGGCGACGCGGGCGAGCGAGGTCAGCCAGCGACGCGAGGCGAGGGTGGCGGGCAGCTCATCGCGGTGCGAGGGCACGATTCGCAATGCGAAGCGCTTGGCGAGGTCGCGCCTGATCTTGCGCCGCCTCAGCTTGCGCGGGCCGAAGAAGTAGTAGATCAGTCCGCCGAACAGCGGCGTGCTGATGAAGCCGACGATCCACGCCATCGTGGCGGTCGGGCGGCGGCGCTGCATCACGATGTAGATCACCGAGCCGGCCACCCAGATCACGTACAGGCCGATGAAGACACCCCCCGGGATCGCATCCCAGACCTGTTCCACTGTGGCGGCGGCTGATCTGAAGGTCTGCGCGAGACGCGTCGGAAGGTCGGGCATCGGAGAGCGAGGGCGCAGGCCCCGGACGGCGGGACGGCTGGCGGTTGCCTGTGGGTTTGCCTATTGTAGGGGGAACGGCGTACCCTCAGGGCAGGCTGCGGCAGCACCGGCCTGCTTGAATTTTCGCGTCGCCGGTCCCAGCTTCCAGGCAAGCTGTATTCAATCGGGGATGGCGCCGCCATGCGAATCGACAAACTCACCACCCAATTCCAGCAGGCCCTGGCCGATGCCCAGAGCCTCGCGCTGGCCAACGACAACCAGTACATCGAGCCTCTGCACCTGCTGGCGGCATTGATCAACCAGCCCGACGGGTCGGGCCGTGCGCTGCTCGAGCGGGCAGGCGTGCGCGTGCCTGCGCTCAAGGTGTCGGTCGACGCGGCCCTCAAGCGGCTTCCGCAGGTCAGCGGCACCGGCGGCGAGGTCCAGGTCGGCCGCGAGCTGGTCAACCTGCTCAACCTTTCGGAGAAGGAGGCGACCCGGCGCGGCGACCAGTTCATCGCGTCCGAGATGTTCCTGCTGGCGCTCTCCGAGGACGATGGCCGCAAGGCGGGCGAGGCCGGCAGGCTCGCGCGCGAAGCGGGTCTCGACCGCCAGTCTCTCGAGGCGGCGATCAACGACGTCCGCGGTGGGCAGAACGTCGCGTCGGCCGATGCCGAAGGCCAGCGCGAGTCCCTGAAGAAATACACCATCGACTTGACCGAGCGGGCCCGGCAGCAGAAGCTCGACCCGGTCATCGGCCGCGACGACGAGATCCGGCGCACCATCCAGATCCTGCAGCGCCGGACCAAGAACAACCCGGTCCTTATCGGCGAGCCCGGCGTCGGCAAGACCGCCATCGTCGAGGGTCTGGCGCAGCGGATCGTCAACGGCGAGGTGCCGGAGACCCTGAAGAACAAGCGCGTCCTGTCGCTTGACATGGCGGCCCTCCTGGCCGGGGCGAAATACCGCGGCGAGTTCGAGGAAAGGCTGAAGGCGGTGCTGAAGGATCTCGCCGCCGACGAAGGCCGCACCATCGTCTTCATCGACGAACTGCACACCATGGTCGGCGCCGGCAAGGCCGAGGGCGCCATGGATGCCGGCAACATGCTCAAGCCGGCGCTGGCACGCGGGGAGTTGCACTGCGTCGGCGCAACGACCCTGGACGAGTACCGCAAATACGTCGAGAAGGATGCCGCGCTCGAGCGGCGCTTCCAGAAGGTGCTGGTCGACGAACCGAGCGTCGAGTCGACTATCGCCATCCTGCGCGGCCTGCAGGAGCGCTATGAGCTGCACCACGGGGTGGAGATCACCGACCCGGCCATCGTCGCGGCGGCGGAACTCTCGCATCGCTACATCACCGACCGCTTCCTGCCTGACAAGGCGATCGACCTGATTGACGAGGCAGCCGCTCGCATCAAGATGGAGATCGACTCGAAGCCCGAGGTCATGGACCGGCTCGACCGGCGACTGATCCAGCTCAAGATCGAGCGCGAGGCGGTGCGCAAGGAGAAGGACGAATCGTCGCGCAAGCGGCTGGAGTTGATCGAGCAGGAGATCCTGCGCCTGCAGAAGGAGTATGCGGACTTCGAGGACGAGTTGCGCGCCGAGAAGGCGAGCGTGCAGGGCAGTGCGCAGATCAAGGCCGAGATCGACAAGTTGCGCGCGCAGATGGTCGAACTTCAGCGCCGCGGCGAGTACGGGCAGCTTGCCGAGATCCAGTACGGCAAGCTGCCGGAGCTGGAGGGCAGGCTGACTGCCGCCAGTGCGGCTGAGACCAGCGGGCCGAAGGAAAGCGGCCGGCCACGGCTGCTGCGCACCCATGTGGGCGCCGAAGAGATCGCCGAAGTGGTCTCCCGTGCCACCGGGATTCCGGTGTCGCGGATGATGCAGGGCGAGCGCGAAAAGCTGCTGCAGATGGAAGATCACCTGCACCGGCGTGTGGTCGGGCAGGATGAAGCAGTGCGACTTGTGTCCGACGCAATCCGTCGCTCGCGCGCCGGCCTGGCCGATCCCAACCGCCCCTACGGATCTTTCCTCTTCCTCGGACCGACGGGAGTCGGCAAGACCGAGCTTTGCAAGGCGCTCGCCGGCTTCCTGTTCGATTCGGAGGATCACATGATCCGCATCGACATGAGCGAGTTCATGGAAAAGCATTCGGTGGCCCGGCTGATCGGGGCCCCGCCGGGTTACGTCGGCTACGAGGAGGGTGGTTACCTGACCGAAGCGGTGCGTCGCAAGCCCTACAGCGTGATCCTGCTCGACGAGGTCGAGAAGGCGCATCCGGACGTGTTCAACGTGCTGCTGCAGGTACTCGACGACGGCCGCATGACCGACGGCCAGGGCCGGACAGTGGATTTCAAGAACACCGTCATCGTGATGACCAGCAACACCGGCTCGCAGGAAATCCAGCGGCTGTCGGCGGATCCGGTGCTCAACGATCCGGACCTGATCAAGGATGCGGTGCTCGCTGAGGTGCGCAAGACTTTCCGGCCGGAGTTCATCAACCGGATCGACGAGATCGTCGTATTCCATGCGCTTGATGCGAAGAACATCCGGGCCATCGCGGCGATCCAGCTTGAATACCTGGAGAAGCGGCTGGCGGATCGCGACCTGGTGCTGACGGTGAGCGACGCCGCGCTGGACGAACTTGCCAAGGCCGGCTTCGACCCCGTCTACGGCGCGAGGCCGCTGAAGCGGGCCATCCAGCAGCAGCTGGAGAACCCGATCGCAAGGCTGGTGCTCGAGGGCCGGTTCATGCCCGGGGACGTGGTGCCGGTCGACTTCAAGGACGGCAGGTTCACCTTCGAGCGCACGGTGCATTGAATGCAGTGGGAGATGACCAGGCCCGGCTTGGTCATCGTGCTCGGGGCGCGCTCAGGCATCGGTTCTATCCGGATGAATTGACCGAATCAATTTAACCCGGGTAATATCGCTCGTTCCTCAAGAACCACTCGTTCCTCAAGTACCCCTCGTTCCTCGATAACGGACTGCCTCCAATGCCTTCCCATCCTTCGCAAGCCGTCGTTGCCGCAGACGATCCGGCCGGAGATCCCTCTTCTCCAGTCTGCGCAGCCTTCCAGGGCGGCCGTCGGCTCGCCGAAGGTCCTCTCTCGCGCATCCTGCCGACGGTGAGGACCGCACACCGCCGGGATCCGACGGTGCCCCTGCTCGTCTTCGAGGCGGCCACCAGCCGGCTGGTGGAACTCGACCTGCATGACGATGCGTCCGTGCCGGTCGGCGGGACGACGGCGCCGGCATCCATGGCGGGGGAAACCGGAGCCGCGCCGGTGGCAGGAACCGGGCGCAGCTCCGGCCGCCCGCGACTCGGAGTCGTTGCCCGCGAGATCACCCTGCTGCCGCGGCACTGGGAGTGGCTCAGTCGCCAGCCAGGCGGCGCGTCGGTGACGCTTCGCAAGCTGGTCGAGGAAGCGCGGCGGGGTGGGGCAGGCAGGGATCGGGTGCGCCTCGCGCAGGAGGTAACCTACCGCTTCCTGCTCGCCATTGCCGGCGACCTCCCCGGTTACGAGGAGGCGATGCGGGCATTGTTCGCGAGCCGGCGCGAGCGCTTCGAGGAAATGCTGGCCGCCTGGCCGCCCGACGTCCGCGATCATGCCTTGCGCTTGGCGGCCGACGCGTTTCCAATAGCCGCAGGGAGCGCCGGCATCGGGCGAGCCTGAGGTGTGCATGGGTGGCGCATCGCTGCGCAACGGGCCCCGGGGGAGAATGCGGTGAGACTGCGGTCGTTCGTGAGCTTCGTGATCGGCGGGCTGCTCGGCGTTGCCGCCGGCTTCGCAGTCGGCATCTTCCTGTACCCCTACATCTTCCTCGCCGACATCGTCGCGAGCGATCAGGTGGACGACGCGGCTCAACGCCAGGTGGTCGCACGCGGCACCTTCGTCCACGCCAACCCTTCGGACCCGATCCACTACGGCAAAGGCAATGCCCTCGTCTACCGGGACCTGGTTCACCTGGAGGCGGACTTCGAAGTCGGTCCGGGCCCCAAGTACCACGTCTACCTGGTGCCGGAGGAGAACGTGACGCCGGATACCGAGGTGGCGAAGTCGATGTTCGTCGATCTTGGGAGGCTGCGCGCGTTCAGGGGCAGCCAGAACTACGACATTCCGGAAGGCATCGACCTCTCGAAGTATCCCAGCCTGGTCATCTGGTGCGAGCAGTTCGGCGTGCTGATCTCGCCGGCGAAGCTGCAGCCGGTGCCGAAGTAAGTCCCGCAGGACGTCGGACTCGCCGAAGCCAGGCACCAATGGTGCCGACCCCGGTTCAGCCGCCGAGCACCGGGTTGCGAATCCCGCTGATGACATGACCGGTCGGCCCGGCGA
>CAWJNC010000004.1:0-2491365 GCA_963844195.1 uncultured Pseudomonadota bacterium
AGTTCGCGGCGAGCGAAGGCGAGTCGTCCGAGGATGCGTCCATGGCCCTACACGACGACGCGTCTGCCGGCGAGCCGCCCAGCCCGGCCGAAGGCGACCCTTCGGTGCAATAGACACCACCGGCCCGGGCTACCCGGGCCATTTGGAAAGCCCGGCAGTTGCCGGGTTTTTTTTCGCCAGTCGCTGCCCGAGACAGAGCGCGTCAGACCAAGGCCGCAATCGCTATAATTTTCCTGCGGCGCGCTTCGCGCCGCAGGCGGACGGAGGAGTTGTAGATGAAGGAGCGGTCGATGCAGGACGTGCCCACCATCGGGAAGTTCCCCACCGCCCCCGACCTGCCCTCCGTCATCGTGCAGTCGGCGGATCGACCCTGGAAGGCGACCAGGTTTCCCGGGGTGGAGTTCAAGCTGCTCTTCGAGGACAAGTCGTCCGGACTCTTCACGGGCTTGTTCCGATGGGCACCCGGCGCAGAACTGCCGTACCACGAGCATGCGGCCCTCGAGCAGACCTACGTGCTGGAGGGCGGCCTCATCGACCATGAAGGAGAGCTGACCGCCGGCGGTTATGCGGCGCGGCCCGCTCAAAGCCGGCACGTCGCGAAGGCATCCGCCGCCGGCTGCCTCAATATCAGCTTCTTCCTCAAGCCGAACCTGTTCTTCGACGGGGACGGTGGCGCGAAACCCTTCGAACGTTAGTTTCGAGTCGGCAGGGTCCCCTGGGATTCCCGAGGGATCTCGTTCGCGGGGCTTCAGGCCTGAATCGAGTAGCCTCCGTCGATGAAGAGGGCGGTTCCCGTGATGTACTGGGAGCCGCTGCCGGCCAGAAGGACGGTGACGGCCTCGAAGTCCGACGGCTTGCCCCAGCGGCCCGCGGGCGTTCGAGAGCGGACCCGGTCGTCGAGGCCGGGAACTTCGCGCTTCGCGCTCTCCGTGAGATCCGTATCGATCCAGCCGGGCAGCAGTGCGTTGACCTGGATGTTGTCCCGCCCCCAGGCAGTCGCGAGCGCTCGCGTCATCTGGACGAGTCCGCCCTTGCTGGCGGCATAGGCCACGGCGAACGACGCACCCATCTGCGAAAGCAGGGACCCGATGCTGATGATCTTGCCGCCGCCTACCCCCTTCATGTGCGGATAGGCGGCCTGGGAGCACAAGAACGCGCTGGTGAGATTGCTGTCGATGACGCGGTGCCACTCCGCCGCGGAGTATTCCTCCGGGGGCTTGCGGACCGCGATGCCGGCGTTGTTCACCAGAATGTCCAGCCGGCCGAAATGAGCTGCGACGCGATCGACGGATTCGCGGCAGGCCTCTTCCTGCAGCAGGTCGGCCTCTATCGGGAGCGTCTCCGCACCGATGGCGCGCAGCGCATCGGCGGCGGCCGCGTTCTTGGATGAATTGCGGCCTGCGATGGCGATTTTCGCACCGGCCTTGGCCATTCCCAGGGCCATGCCGAGGCCGATCCCGCCGTTGCCCCCGGTGACGAGGGCGACGCGCCCGGTGAGGTCGAAGTGGTTCATGCGCGGTGGCTCAAGCAAAGTGGTGATGTGAACCCGGTCTCCCCGGCCATGGTTGCCGGTGCCGAAGGCGCGGGGGCAAGGCGTTTGTCGTTTGATTTGTGATCACATATTATTTTGCATTAGTTTCTCCCTCTGGCCTAGAGCGACAGGATCCCTTGCTGAGACTCGTGACATCGTCGGCCGCCGCCTCGCTGTCCGGCATCCATCCGGTGGAGAACGGGACGCTCGCGTCACGCGTGTATCGCGAGTTGCGCGACTTCCTGATGGCAGGTCAGGTCCAGCCGGGGCAGATGCTGACGCTTCGCGAGCTGGCAGCAGCGCTGGGCGTGAGTCCGATGCCGGTGAGGGAGGCGGTCCGACGCCTGGCGGCCGAGGGCGGGCTCGAGACCCTGCCGAACCGGCGGGTGCGGGTGCCGATCCTGACCCGCTCGCGGTTCCGGGAACTCCTCGCGATTCGCCTCGCAGTCGAAGGGTTGGCCGTTGAAAAGGCGGTGAGCAGGATGCGCGATCAGGACATCGATCGCATCGAGGAGCTGAATGCGGCCTTCACCGCGGAGATGGGCCCGCGCAGCCCGACCCCGCCCGGCTCTTCCGGTTGAACAAGGATCTCCACTACATCGTCTACCAGGCAGCCGATGCGCCGGACCTGCTCGGCATCATCGAGGGACTCTGGATCAAGATCGGGCCGCTCCTGCAGTTCAGCCTCCGGATGCGGGCCAACTCACGGGGCCGCAACCCGGCGCCGGACTGGCACGCCCGGCTGATCCGCGGCCTGCGCCGGCGGGATCCGGTCGCGGCACGCCGGGCGATCGACGGCGACCTGAGCAGCGCCGCCGACCAGATCCTTGCTCAGGGCAACCTTCCGGATTGACTCGAACCGCAACAACATGAACCAACCCACCATCCGCTTCGGAAGCAGCCACGGGGCCCGGCGCACGGAGGACGAGCCGCTGCTGACGGGGCGGGCCGCTTCACGAACGACATGCCGGCGCCGGGCGCCGCGCACGCCGTGTTCCTTCGCTCTCCCTACGGGCATGCGAGGATCGGCCGGATCGATTCCTCCGCCGTCCGTTCGTTGCCCGGCGTGCTGGACGTCATCACCGGCGTCGATGTGGCCGCCGCGGGCCTCGGATCGATAGCGGCCGAGGTGGTGCTGGCCGGCAAGGGCGGGCGTCCGATGGTCGGCTCCGGCGGTTCCGGTCCTGGCGGCTGAACGTGCCCGCTACGTCGGTGAACCGGTCGCGATGATCGTCGCCGAGACGGCGGCGCAGGCGCAGGACGCGGCCGATCTGCTGGAGGTCGAGTACGACGGGCTCCCGGCGGCGGCGACGGTCGAGCGGGCGACCGCGCCGGATGCGCCCGTCATCTGGCCGTCGGCGCCCGGGAACGTGGCGCTCGACTGGGAGCATGGCGACGATGCCGCGGTCCAGGCGGGCTTCTCGAGAGCGGCACACCGGGTCCGGTTGCAGGTGCGGATGCCCCCGGTGTCGCCCGTGCGCGCTCGAACCCCGCGCGGCGATCGGAGAGTGGGACGAAGCGGCCGGCCGCTACACGCTGGTGGCGGGCACGCAAGGGGTCGCGGTCGTCAGCAAGGTCCTGGCGCGTTCGGTGTTCGGCGTCGAGCCGTCGGCAGTACGCGTGAGGACGCACGACGTCGGCGGCGGCTTCGGCATGAAGGTCCAGCCCTACGCGGAG
Organism: uncultured Pseudomonadota bacterium; assembly: GCA_963844195.1. Classification (GTDB taxonomy): domain Bacteria; phylum Pseudomonadota; class Gammaproteobacteria; order Burkholderiales; family Burkholderiaceae_E; genus Lautropia. The sequence continues at coordinate 3,209 of CAWJNC010000004.1, forward strand.
TACGCCGCGCTGCTCTTCGCTGCCCGGCGATGCGGTCGTCCGGTCCGCTGGTGCGCCAGCCGGCTCGAGAGCTTCCTGACCGACACCCACGGGAGGGACGGTCTCCTGGAGGGCGAGCTCGCGCTCGACGCCGGCGGCCGGTTCCTCGCGCTGCGCGTCCGCTCGCTGGTCGGCATCGGCGCGTACGCGTCCACGTATGTTGCGATCGTCGCCACGAACAACACGAAGAACTGCCTGTCGAGCGTCTATCGGATCCCGGCCATCCATATGGATCTCGAAGATGATGCTGACCAATGCGTCGCCGCTGGGTCCGTATCGCGGGGCGGGTCGGCCGGAAGCCATCTACTGGTCGAGCGCCTGATCGAGGAGGCTGCACGCGCCACCGGCATCGACCGGGTCGAACTGCGGCGACGCAATCTGATTCCGCCCGAGTCAATGCCTTATGCGGCGCCGAGCGGTCAGACCTACGACAGCGGCGAGTTCGAAGCCGTCCTGGACAAGGCGCTCGTGCTGGCCGACTGGGGCGGCTTCGCGGCGAGCCGCGCGCAGACCGAACGCGAGGGCAGGCTGCGGGGAATCGGCCTGTGCTGCTTTCTCGAGGTCTCCGGCGGCGCGCCGCTCACCGAGACTGCGTCGACCTGCGCGTCGAGGACGACGGCCGGATCATCCTGCGAACCGGCGCACAGGCCATGGGGCAGGGGCTGGCGACGACCCAGGCACTGCCTCGTGTCCCGGTTGCTCGGCGTCGACGCCGCCCGTGTCGGAATCCTGCAGGGCGACAGCGCCGAGGTGCCGGTCGGCATCGCGACCGTCGCGTCGCGGTCGACGGCGATGGCCGGCGGCGCGGCTCACCTCGCCGTCGACGAGATCTCGCAAAGGGCTCGGATCCTGGCCGCCGAGGCGCTCGAGGCCGCGCCCGCCGATGTCGAGTACGGCGCCGGCAGGTTCCGGCGTCGTCGGCACGGACCGCAGCGTGGCGATTGGAGGAGGTGGCCCGGCGGGGCGCACTCGACACCGTCTCGGTGTTCACCGCGCCGGAGATGAACTTCCCGAACGGCTGCCACATCTGCGAAGTCGAATTGGATCCGGGACGGGTGAGGTCAGCGTCGTTGCCTACACCGCAGTCGACGACGTCGGGAACATGATCAACCCGACGCTGGTGGAGGGCCAGCTCCAGGGCGCGGTGGCGCAGGGCCTCGGGCAGGTGCTCGGTGAGGAGGTCGTGTATGACGACTCGGGTCAATTGCTCACCGGCTCGTTCATGGATTATCGGGTCCTGCGTGCCGACGAGATGCCGCTGATACGGCACGCTCACCACGTGGTGCCCTGCAACACGAACCCGGCCGGCGTGAAGGGCGCCGGGGAATCGGGCATCGCCGGGTCCATTCCGGCCGCCTCGTGTGCCGTGCTGGATGCACTCGCGCGCCGGGGTGTCATGCATCTGGATCTGCCGATGTCGAGCGAGCGCGTCTGGTCGGCCCTGAACCGGGGTCCCTGACCGGTCGGCGGCTGCCGACGGAATGATTGCTTTGAAACTGATCATGTTTTAAATTGATCAGGCTATAAAAAATATCGGGGGAGACGCGTGAAGGCTGCAGAGCTTTCCTACGAGTGCCCGATCCAGCCTCGAGGAGGCGCTTGCGATCAAGAAGCACTGGGGGCTGTCCGGCCAGTTCCTCGCGGGCGGTCAAAGCCTGATCCGCCGGCGGTGAACATGCGGCTCAACAGTTCGCAGTGCCTGATCGACCTGAACCGCATCGCGTCACTGCGCGGGATCCGGGAAGAGGACGGCTGCGATCGTCATCGGCGCGATGACGCGTCATGCCGAGAGTCGCTGCCTCGCCGATCGTCAGGCAGCGCCTGCCGGCGCTCGTCGAGGCAGGTCGATTCCTCGCTCACAGCGCGATCCGCAACCGCGGGACCTTCGGCGGCAGCATCGCGCTCTTCGATCCGGCGGCGGAATGGCCGGCGGCCTGCCTGCTCCTCGACGCGCAGATCCACACCGTGTCGCCGGCGGGTCGCCGCTCGATCGCCGCGGACCGCTTCATCCAGGGGCTGTACAAGACGGACCTCGACGAGAACGGAATGATCGAGTCGGTGTCCATACCGTTTCAGGAGCCGGCCGAGAGGAGCGTGGTCCTGGAGCAGTCGCGGCGGCTGGGCGATTTCGCCTCGGCGGCCGTCATGGCCCGAGGCGTCATGACGGACACGTCCGCTCCTACGTTGCGGCTGGTGCTTCTTCGCGGTGTCGGACCGCCCGCTGCGCATCGAGTCGCTCGAGCAGGAACTGATTCCGCTGGCGCGCGAGGGCCGCCTTCCCGAGATCGGGCCACGCGTGAAGGAGGCGCTGACTTCCCGGGCGCTCGTCGCCGATCTGTACCACTCCGTGCCCACCAAACGTCATCTGGCCGCCGTCCTCGCCCGACGTGCGATGGCGGCGCTCGTGGCGCCCCGGTCATGAACCCGTCGCCCACTCCGAGGACGAAGCGATGAAGAGCGTCACTGTCACCTTCCGACTGAACGGCGAGCCGATCGAATCCACGGTGGATGCGCGCGATGCACCTGGTCGACTTCCTGCGCGAGCAGCACGAGTTGTCCAGTCCGCGGGTCGGTTGCGAGCAAGGCGTATGCGGTGCCTGCACGCTGCGGGTGGACGGGGTCACCGTCCGGGGCTGCCTGCTGCTCGCGGCCCAGGTCCACGGCTCCGAGGTGGAGACGCTGGAGGGACTGAGCCGGTCGGGCGAGATCGCCGATCTGCAGGAGGCGTTCCATCAGCGCAATGCCATGCAGTGCGGCTACTGCACATCCGGCATGCTGATGGCGTGGCAGGAATACCTGATGTCCGCCGTCAGTGTCAGTCGCGAGAGCATTCGGGCGCATCTGTCCGGAAACTACTGCCGTTGCACCGGCTACGAGGCCATCGTCGACGCGGTCGAGAAGGTTGCCGCGCTCCGGCGGGCATCCCGTCCGGAGAGGTGCGGCGATGAACGCGCCGACCCGAACAAGACCGAAGAATCAGGCGCTTCAGCGCAGGACCGCTACATCGGTGCGTCGGTCGCGCGTCCGAACGGGAGGCGCCTCGTGGAGGGCAAGGCGCCGCTACATCGACGACCTCAGGCTGCCGATGCTGTCGCACGTCCATTTCCTGCGCTCGCCGTATGCCTCGGCGAAGATCCTTTCGATCGACACCCTCAAGGCCCGGGCGGCTCGTGGCGTGCTTGCCGTCTATACCGGCGCGGACCTCGCCGCGAAGGTGCAGCCGATGGTCGCGACGCTGGACCACTTCAAGGGCATGAAGGCCGCTCGCCCAGCCTTGCCTCGCGATCGACCAGGTCTTCTGGCAAGGCGAGGCGGTCGTGGCCATCGTCGCCACCAAACTGAGGTTCGCCGAAGACGCTGCCCAGCTGGTCGAGGTCGCGTACGAGGAATTCCCGGTGGTGACCGACATGGAGACGGCCCTCGACCCGTCCAGCCATGTGATCCATCCGTCCCTCGGCGACAACCTCTGCTACACGCGTGTCGTCGACAGCGGGAACTTCGACCAGACGGTCGATGCGTCGGACGTCGTCGTCGAGCGCACCTTCCGATTTCCGCGTCACACCGGCGTATGCCTCGAAGGACGGTCGGTCGTCGGCGACTTCAGCGCGGCCGATCGCCGGCTGACCGTCTACATCTCCCACCAGGCGCCGAACATGATCCAGGACTGCTATGCGCGCCTGCTCGGGCTGAGGGAGGCCGATGTCCGCGTCATCTGCACCGACGTGGGTGGCTCGTACGGGATCAAGACGCACGTGTACGGCGACGAGCTCGCCACCTGCGCGATCGCGATGGACCTCGGCAGGCCGGTCAAATTCGTCGCCGACCGCCTGGAGTCGTTCGTCAGCGACATCCACTCGCGCGACCACAAGGTCACGATGAAGATGGCGCTGACCCGGGAGGGCCGGATCGAGGCCATCGGGCTCGACGACCTGCTCGCGATCGGCCCCTACTCGGTCTATCCGCGCACCAGCGTCGTCGAGGGGAACCAGATCGTCAACATCGCCGGTCAGTGGTACCACCACGACGCCTACAAGGCGACGATGGTCAACGTGTTCACCAACATGACGGTCTATTCGAACTACCGGGCGGTCGGTCATCCGGTTGCCGTGGGTGTCACCGAGGGACTCATCGACTCGGCGGCGCGCGAACTCGGCATCGACCCGATCGAGTTGCGCCGCAAGAACCTGCTTCAGCGATCACGAATTCCCCTGCCAGACCCCGTCGGGGATGAAGTTCGAGGGGATGTCTCATCAGCAGTGCCTCGACCGGATCGTCGAACTGATGGACCTGCCCCGGCTGCGCGCCGAGCAGGCCGAGTTGCGCAAGCAGAGGCATCTATCGCGGCATCGGGGTGATCAGCATGATCGAGATCACCAATCCGTCGGCACTCTTCTACGGCGTCGGCGGCGCGCGGATCTCCGCCCAGGACGGCTGCACGGTCAAGATGGAGCCCGGCGGCGGCATCGTGGTCCTCAACGGTGCCGGCGAGCAGGGCCAGGGGACCGAGACGATCTTCGCCCAGGTGGCGGCCGATGCGATCGGCGTCGACCTTTCCATGGTGCGCGTCATCACCGGGGACACCGACGCGACGCCCTACGGCGGCGGCACCTGGGCATCGCGGGGTGCGGGCGTCGGCGGCGAGGCGACCTGGCAGGCGGCGCGCGCGCCTGCGTGAGAACCTGCTCGCGCTCGCGTCGGTGGTGGTCCAGCAACCGCAGGAGCGCCTCGACGTCCGCGCCGGCCAGGTGATCGACCTGTTGACGGGGAAGGTCCTGACGACGTTGGCCGAACTGGGGCGCATCGCCTACTTCCGGCCCGACACCCTCGGCAGTTTCCAGGCCGGAATTGTGCGTGACTCGCCACTTCGTCCCGAAGGCTTATCCATTCACCTTCACGAACGGCTGTCTCGCCTGTCACCTCGAAGTCGATCCGGAAACCGGCGCAATCGAGCTGCTGAAGTTCTGGGCCGTGGAGGATTGCGGCACGATCCTCAACCGGCAGTTGGTCGACGAGCAGATCCGCGGGGCGATCGTCCAGGGGGTCGGCCCCACGCTCTACGAGCAATGCCTCTACGACGCGAGCGGCCAGATGCTCAACGCGAACATGGTCGACTACCTGCTGCCGATGGCTGCGGAGATGCCGGACATGGTGATCGGCCACGTCAGCACGCCGACCCGCAGCACCGAACTGGGTGCAAAGGGAGCGGGCGAGGCGGGGACCGCGGGCGCGCCGGCGGCGATCATGAATGCGCTCAACGATGCGCTGGTGCCGTTCGGCGTCGAACTGTTCGACATGCCGTTCACGCCTGAGAAGGTGCTTCGGGCGCTGGGCAAGGTCTAGCCCTGCGCACGGGATCCTGGGGCCCCGATGAGTCTATCTCGCGAAGGAGGAGAGGAGGGCTCAGATCCTTTACGGGGCCGTTCAGTACTTCGCGGAGGAAGGCTTCTCGGGACAGACCCGAGAACTCTCCCGCCGTCTCGGCATCACGCAGCCGCTGATCTATCGGTATTTCCCGTCCAAGCAGCATTTGCTGGACGCCATTTTCGAGGAGCTCTTCGTCAATCGATGGGATCCGGGCTGGAAGGCGCTGATGACGGACGCCTGCGATCGCGCTGGACGTTCGGATCTCACGTTTCTACAGGGAGTTTGACCAGAAGATCCTGAGCCGCGAGTGGGTCCGACTGTTCGTCTTCTCCGGCCTGAGCGGCCTGCCGTACAACCAGTTCGTCTTCAGGCGGCTGCTGAAGGACGTCTTCCGCCCGTTGTGTGTCGAACTCCGCAGGCGCCACGGCTACCCGCCGACCACGCCCGGCAGGATCACCCGGCAGGAAATCGAGATGGTCTGGGAACTGCACGGCGTCGTCTTCTACCACCGGATGAGGGAACACGTATACGGGCTGAAGGTCAAGACCCGCCACGAGGAACTGATCACGAACCTGCTGTTCTATCTCGAAGGTGCGGCCCCGCGGCTGCTCGCGCAAATTTTTCCGGATCGGGCCCCGCAGGGGGCCGATTCCGCCGGTTCACCACCCATGGAGGGACGGAGATGAAGATGACGATGTGTGTTTCGATGCTGAAATGGGCGGCGCATGCTTCCGCGGCGGCAATGCTCGCCTGCGCGGGCGCCGCAGTCGCGCAGGACAAGGGGCCGATCCGCATCGGCGTACTGGCGCCAATCACCGGTCCGCTCGCGACGCCGGGCGCGGAGATGATCAACGGCATGAAGATGTTCTGGGAACAGAACAAGTACACGGCGGGCGGGCGAAAGATCGACCTGGTCATCGCCGACACCAACTGCAATCCGGATCAGGCGCTGACGCAGGCGCGCAGGCTGACTCTCCAGGAGAAGGTCCATTTCCTGATCGGGCCGCTTTGCGGTCACGAGGGCCCGGCCGTCGCCCAGGTCAGCCGCGAGACCGGCATCCCGCTGATCATGGATCCGGCGGGTGCCGACACCTCGACCAAGTGGGACCGGATGCCCACGGTGATCCGGACGGCAATCTCGGCGAGCCAGCTCGGGCATCCGTTCGGCGATTACCTGTACAAGGAACTCGGCGCCCGCAACGTGACGTTCATCGCGTCCGATTACACCTGGGGCCATGAAGTCGCAGGCGGCATGATCAAGACCTTCACCGATCTCGGCGGCAAGGTCAACAAGATCATCTGGGCGCCGCTGGCCACCACCGACTACGGCGCTTCGCTGGCCGCCGTTCCCTCGGACACCGAGGCGGTGATCGCGGTGGTCGCGGGCGTCGCGCGGATCCGCCTGTTCGAAGCCTGGTACAACTTCGGCTACGACCGCAAGTTCAAGCTGCACGGGGGCTACTGGCTGCACGAGGACGCGATCCCCCAGATCGACGATCGCGCCGTCGGGCTCATCTCCAACACGGTCCACTACGTCGCCGGCATCGACACGCCCGAGAACAAGGCGTTCGTGGACGACTATGCGAAGCGCTTCAAGCTCCTGCCGTCCTGGTTCGCCGAGTCGTCCTACACCTCCGGTATCTGGACGAAGGCCGCCATCGACTCGATCCAGGGCAACGTCGAGGACCGGGCAGCCTTCCTCAAGGCGATGCGGACCGTCCAGGTCAAGGCGCCGCGTGGCCCGCTGAAGCTGGATGCCTACGACAACCCGATCCAGAACATCTACATCTCCCGTCTGCAGAAGGTGAAGCATCCGGTCCTGGGCGAGCAGCTGATGAACATCCCGGTAAAGACCTACACCGACGTGTCGCAGTTCTGGACCTATGACCCGGAAGAATTCCTCAAGCGCGGTCCGTACAAGCGCTAGCCGCCGCACGGACATCCTGCCATCGCCGCGTCGCTCCCCGTGCGGGGGAGCGACAGCGTCGGGAGAGACATGAGCAGCTTCATCCTTCAGACACTCAACGGAATTTCCTATTCCGCGCTCCTGTTCCTGGTGGCGAGCGGCTTCACACTGACGTTCGGGCTCATGCGGATCGTCAACATGGCCCATGGCGCCTACTACCTGGTCGGCGGCTACATCGGGCTGATGGTTGCGCGGTCCACGGGCAGCATATGGCTCGCGATGCTGGCGGGTGGCGCCGCCGGCATCGCCGTCGGCTTCGTGGCCGACCGGGTGTTCATCCGCAAGGCGGGCGAGGACCACCTATCCCAGGTGCTCATCACGGTGGGTATCGCCTACATCATCGGCGACGTGTGCCTGAAGATCTGGGGCGGAGATGCCCAGAAGCTGCCGCTACCTGTCTATCTCCGGGGCATCGTCGAACTGCCGGGCGGCATCGTCTACCCGACGTTCCGGATCTTTCTCACGCTGACCGGCCTGGTCACCGCCGTCGCGCTCTGGCTCGTCTACAAGAGGACCTACATCGGGGCCGCGATCCGGGCCGGCGTCGACGACCGGGAGATGGTCGGCGCCACCGGCATCCACATCGACCGACTCTTCATCCTCATCTCCGGACTCGCGTCGTTCCTCGCCGGGGTCTCGGGCGTGCTCGGCGGCGCCTTCCTGACGGTCTACCCGGGTGCGGAATGGGAGATCCTGGTCTTCGCGCTCGTCGTGGTGATCGTCGGGGGCCTTGGCAGTCTCGAGGGGGCCATGATCGGCGCGCTCGTGGTCGGGCTCCTCGACGCCTACGGCCGCTGGCTCGCGCCGGAGTTGTCCTACTTCGTGCTGTTCGGTCCCATGGCGGTGCTCCTGCTGTTCAGGCCCCGCGGGCTCTTCGGCACGGCGAACATGACATGACAAGGAATCAGAAGCTCGCGTTCGTGATCATCCTGGCGCTGGCGCTCGCCTGGCCGTTCGTCGGCGGGCCCTACTGGATGAGCCTGATGACGCAGATCTTCATCTTCGGGCTGCTCGCGCTGTCGGCGGACCTGCTGCTGGGGCACGCCGGCCTGTTCTCGCTGTGTCACGCCGCGTTTTTCTCCGTCGCCGCCTACACGACGGCGATCCTGCACGTCCGGTACGGCGTTCCCACCGAATTCGCCGCCCCCGCAGGCGTCCTTGCGGGCACGCTGCTCGGCCTGCTTTTCGGTCTTTCGGTCCGAACCCGCGGCGTCTATTTCATTCTCGTCACGTTGGCGATGGGTTACGTGATCTGGGGCGTCGGCTACCGCTGGGCTTCTTTCACCGGCGGCGACAGCGGCGTCACCAATGTGCCCGCGCCGTCGATCGGTTCCGTGACTCTCGCGTCGCCGATCAGCTACTACTATTTCGTCCTCGCGGTGCTGCTGGTCTGCGTCTTCTTCTATTCGCGACTGGTCAAGTCACCGTTCGGGCTGGCGCTGAGGGGCATCAAGTCAGGAGAGGCTCGGATGCGCAGCCTGGGCTTCAATCCGGCCAAGCACCTGTATCTTGCCTTTGTCGCCTCATCGGCGATGGCCTCGCTGGCCGGCGTCCTCTACGTCTATTTCAACAAGTTCGTGAACCCCGTCTCCGCCTCGCTCCACATCAGCGTGGAGATCGTCCTGATGGCGATCGTCGGCGGTACCGGGACAGTCCTCGGCCCCTTTCTCGGCGCCGGCCTCGTACTCGGGCTGCGCAATTGGGTCAGCACGTTCTTCGAACTCCACCTGGCGGTGATGGGCCTCGTGTTCATCGCGGTGGTCGTCTGGGCGCCCGGTGGGGTGATGGGAATCGTCAGCCGGCTGTCCCGCACCCATCCGAAGGGCGAAAGGAGATGACCGCATCCGCTCTGTCGCTGGCCGGGGTCAGCAAGGTCTTCGGTGGCCTGCGTGCAGTCTCGAATGTCAGTCTGGATGTCTCGGTCGGGGAGCGCCGCGTCCTGATCGGCCCGAACGGCGCGGGCAAGACGTCGCTGTTCCACTGCATCAGCGGCACCCACCAGGCGAGTTCGGGCAAGATCTCCTGTTTCGGACAGGACATCACCCGCCTGTCGGAGTTCGAGCGCACCGTCCTGGGCATCGGTCGGACATTCCAGATCTCCAGCGTATTCATCGACCTGACGGTGCTGGAGAACGTCTGCCTTGCGGTGCTCGGAGTCGCCCCCCGCAAGTGGAACGCCTGGACACCCTTCAGGAAGGTTCCGGGGATCGTGGCGCTGGCCGAGGAGAAGATCCAGCTCGTCGGCCTCGCCGGACGTGAAGGACTCCCGGTCACGAACCTGTCCTACGGGGAACGCCGACAGCTCGAACTGGCGCTGGCGCTGGCGAACAACCCGCGGCTCATGCTGCTCGACGAGCCGTGCGCCGGCCTGTCGCCGGCGGAGCGCACGAAGCTCTTCTCGCTGATCACCGCGTTGCCGCGCTCGATCACGATGCTCATGATCGAACACGACATGGATATCGCGCTGGGAATCGCCGACCGGGTCACGGTGCTTCATCGCGGCGAGGTGATCCTCGAGGGCACCGCCGACGAGGTCCGGGTCAATCCCCAGGTCAGGGAGGTCTATTTTGGAGAGGTCTGATGCATTGCTCGACATCAGCGACATGCACACCTACTACGGCGACAGCTACGTTCTGCAGGGGCTGGACCTGCGGGTGTCGCCGGGCCAGGTCGTGGCGATCCTCGGGCGCAACGGCATGGGCAAGACCACGCTCATCCGCTCCGTCTTCGGGCTGACACCCGCCCGCAAGGGCTTGATCCGCTACCGTGGTCAGGAGATCCGGGGGCTCGCGCCGTACAAGATCGCCAATCTCGGGCTGTCGCTGGTGCCCCAGGGCCGCAGGATCTTCAAGAACCTCTCCGTGCTCGAGAACCTCCGGCTGCCGTCGAGCTTCCTGGCGGCCCGTCGCGCGCCTGCGGCTGGACAGCAGCAGGACACCTGGTCCTTCGACTCGGTACTGGGCGAGTTTCCGCAACTCAAGGAGCGACTCGCCAACGGCGGCAACGAACTCAGCGGTGGCGAGCAGCAGATGCTGGCGATCGCTCGGGCGTTGATCGTCAACCCCGACCTCATCCTGATGGACGAGCCCTCGGAGGGGTTGTCACCCCTGTTCGTGCAGCACGTCGGTCAGATCATGCTTCGCGTCAAGCAGTTGGGGCACGCGATTCTGCTGGTCGAGCAGAATCTCAGGCTCGCGCTGTCGGTGGCGGATTACGTCCATATCATCTCCTCGGGCCGGTTCGTCTTCTCCGGAACGCCCGAGGAACTCGCCGGCAAGCCGGATGTGCTCAACGAGCATCTGGGCGTTTCAGGCGCGAAGAGCCTTCACTGATTGACTACTGCGGTTCCCGGACTGCGTATCCACATGCACCACGAACTCCTGCCCACCCCCGGCACCGTCCACTGGGGTTACTTCGACGCGGCGATCCCGACCGTATTGAAGGTGCGCTCTGGCGACACCATCACCGTCGACACCGTCTCCGGGGGCGCGCGAGAACTGCCGGCGGTGGACCATCTCCGGCCGGCGCATCGGGAGATCGTCGAGCGCGTCGAGCAGGGGCCTGGCCCTCACATTCTCACTGGACCGATGGAGGTCGAAGGCGCGCAGCCGGGCGACACTCTGGAGATACGGATCCTCGAAGTGGAACTGACCGAGGACTGGGGCTGGAACATCATCAGGCCGCTGCGTGGCGCGCTGCCCGAGGATTTCCCTATCCTGAGCAAGCGCATCATCCCGATCGACAGGCAGCGGCGGATCGCCCGCCTGCCGTGGGGGCCCGAGATTCCCCTGCGTCCCTTCTTCGGGATCATCGGCGTCGCGCCGCCGCCCGCTTACGGACGGGTCTCCTCCGTCGAGCCGCGGGAGTACGGCGGCAACATCGACAACAAGGAACTGGGGGTGGGCAGCTCGCTGTTCCTGCCTGTATTCGTGCCGGGCGCGAAACTCTCGATCGGTGACGGCCATGCGGTCCAAGGCGACGGCGAGGTCTGCCTGACGGCGCTTGAGACGTGCCTGAAGGGCCGCTTCGAAGTGGTCCTTCACAAGTCCTACCTGTCGTATCCCCGGGCGGTCACGACGACCCACTACATCGCGATGGGTTTCCACGAGGACCTCGACGATGCCGCGAAGCTCGCGTTGCGGAACATGATCGCCTGGCTGGTGGACCTCACCGCTTGGACCGCCGAAGAGGCGTATGTCTTCTGCAGTCTCGCCTGCGATCTGCGGGTGACGCAGCTGGTGGACGGCAACAAGGGCATCCACGCGATCGTGTCGCGTTCGCTGGTAGTGTTGCTGCCCGGCCGATCTGGAGGATGATCACTGAAGCCGGTCCTGGATGCGCCGGATCGATTGCGCCAGCGCGGCCAACATCGGCGGCTCGTATGGGTTGTGCCCGGCATGGTCGACCCAGGTCAAGCGGCTTGCAGGCATGGCTTGGTGCAACTGCCAGGCATTGACGGGGCGGCAGACCCAGTCGAGCCGCCCGTGCACGATTTCGACTGGCACCGCCCGCAGCCGGCCGGCCATCGCGAGAAGCCGTTCCTCCCCCAGGAAGCACTGGCGCGCCAGGTAATGGGCCTGGATCCGGTACTTGTCCACCAGGTCGCGGCTTGATTGCGGCAGGCTTTCGGCAGCCGCAGCAGCCGCAGCAGCCCCAGAAGCCCCAGAAGCCCCAGAAGCCCCGGAAGCCCCAGAAGCCCCAGAAGCCCCGGAAGCCCCGGAAGCCCCGGAAGCCCCGGAAGCCGGGGCAGGCTCCTGCGAAGCCCCCTTGTCTGCCGCCGGTAAGCCGACCCCGGGTCGCGACACGGTGTCCTCCCACTGCGCCCAGGCGGCCGCCGCCCCGCGGGCCACTACGGCATCGTCCGATTCGAGCAGGCGTTTCAGCATCGCCAGGACGGCATGCCCGGCGAGCTCGCATTCGCTCAATCTTGCCTCCAGCCCGATCCGGGAGACCAGCTTCTGCCATGCCACCGGCAGCAGCGTGCCGGCGCCGCCGAAGAACCAGTCGAGGTCGCGGTTGCCGGTCAGGAAGGCACCGCGCAGGACGAGACCGCTGCAGGAGGAGAGGTGGTCCGCCGCATAGGCGATCGCCAGGCTCGCGCCCCACGATCCGCCGAAGACCATCCAGCGTTCGACTCCCAGCTGCGAACGCAACTGCTCGATGTCCCGTACCAGGGCGGCTGTGTCGTTGTTGGTCACGCTCCCGCGGGGTCGGCTGCGACCGCAGCCACGCTGATCGAACAGGACGATGCGGAAGACGGCGGGGTCGAAGAAGCGGCGCTGCATCGGCGAACAACCGCTGGCCGGGCCGCCGTGGAGCACCACCACCGGCAACCCCTGGGGGTTGCCGCATTGCTCGAAGTAAATCGAGTGCCCGTCGCCGGTATCCATCTGCCCCTGGGAGTAGGGCTCCAGCGGCGGGTGCAGACGCTGCCCCTGTGAGTCGTAGGCATCCGCCGTCTTGTCGGCGGAAGGCTCGTTTCGGTCTGGTGGCACGGGCACGTTTCCTGTTCTGACCCCGTGAGAGGGCATTCGTCACTGCCCGCGGCTTTCCACCCTGCAACAATAAGCGCCATTGCGAACCGCATGCGCCGGCGTCACGAGGCTTATACCAATGAAATACGCGATCGTCATCGAGCAGCGCGGGCAGCGTTACCGAGCCTACGTCCCGGACCTGCCGGGTTGTTCGGCCACCGGCGCTACCCTGGATGAGGTCGAAGCCTCGATCCGGCTCGCCATCCAGTATCACATACTGGGCTTGCGGGGCGACGGGGCGAAAGTGCCGCTGCCGATGAGCCGGGTCAACTACGTCGCAGTCTCAGCCTGAGGTAGCCGAACGACACGGCAGGCGCGTCATCCGTCCTGCCGCCGCGCCCCTTCCACTGGGCCGCGGGCAGCGCTGGCGGCGCTGCTTGCCGGCTTGAGGCCTACCGGAAGAGGGTCGCCGGCCCTCGGCCCTTGCTGCGGTTTGGCCGGCGGCCTCCGCCGCGAGGGCATCTAGGATGTCCGGGCGCTGCGCCCAAGGCAGGCGCGCTCCCTGCAACCTGCGCACCGGCGTGAATTGACTCTCCTCCTCGAAAACCACTATACTCATCGGTTCGCTGGAAGCATTTGCGCCTGATGCGCCTATCGCTTCGAGGTCGCTCTTGCCCAGGTCGTTCATGTGGTTTGCCCCCAGTTGCGGCTTCCCCATTGGCGGCTTGCCTCAAAGGTGGCCTGCGGGCGGCTTGCGTGGCGGCCCGCGCCATCGACGTCGATGGCAGCGCCGAGAGTAGAGCACAGCGCAGAACACAGCACCCACAGCAGCAACCGAACGAGTCGCCCGAACGAGCGCCCTTACCGAGCAAGCCATGCCGACCATCAATCAGCTAGTACGCAATGCGCGTGTATCCGCAGTCACCAAGAGCAAGAGCCCCGCGCTGGAGGACTGTCCCCAGCGCCGCGGCGTCTGCACACGCGTCTACACCACGACGCCGAAGAAGCCGAACTCCGCATTGCGCAAAGTCGCCAAGGTGCGCCTGACCAACGGCTACGAGGTCATCAGCTACATCGGCGGCGAAGGCCACAACCTCCAGGAGCACTCGGTGGTGTTGATCCGCGGCGGCCGGGTGAAGGATCTGCCGGGCGTGCGCTATCACATCGTTCGCGGCTCCCTGGACCTGCAGGGCGTGAAGGACCGCAAGCAGGCGCGGTCGAAATATGGCGCCAAGCGTCCCAAGGCCAAGTAATCGGCCGGACGGGCTGCCGGATAAGCGCCCGGAGAAATTGCTGGATTCGGAGCGCGGGTAGCCGGACGGAGTCGTTTCCGCCGGTGCCGGTTCTCCAGGGTGGGGCGGTGCGGCATGGTGCCGGCCGTCCAGTAAGCGATCCCCGCCTAGTTGCGCCGCGAAACTGCGGCCGACATGTTCGGGGGTCAGGGATAGTCGAGGTACGGGGCATTGCCCGGATCCGACCGGCCCGGCTGAATCAACTGAAGAGGTCAAGAAATGCCACGTCGTCGTGAAGTCCCCAAGCGCGTCATCCTGCCGGATCCGCTCTACCACAACGAAGAAGTCGCCAAGTTCATCAACGTGCTGATGCTTGCCGGCAAGAAAGCCGTTGCCGAGCGCATTCTCTACGGCGCCTTCGAGCAGATCAAGGGCAAGTCGGGGAAAGACCCGATCGAAGTCTTCCAGTACGCGTTGTCGAATTGCCGGCCGATGGTCGAAGTCAAGAGCCGGCGGGTCGGCGGCGCCAACTATCAGGTGCCGATCGAGGTCCGTCCCATCCGGCGCACCGCATTGGCGATGCGCTGGCTTCGCGAGGCTGCCAAGAAACGCAGCGAGAAGTCGATGGGCCAGCGTCTTGCGAGTGAACTGATGGAAGCGGCGGAGAACCGTGGCGGCGCCGTCAAGCGGCGCGACGAGGTGCATCGCATGGCGGAGGCAAACAAGGCCTTCTCGCACTTCCGCTTCTGATGGCGCTCCTGACCGCTTCCCCGGTTGCGCTTCCGAATTCCGCTGTCGATCCCATATAGGCGGATCTCCCGGCGTTCAAAAAAGGCGTTGGCGTTGAACACCCATCCGAGTTGTTGAACGTCAGCGCATCGTTGTGTTTATGAAGGACTGAATCATGGCTCGCAAGACCCCGATCGAGCGCTACCGGAACATAGGTATCTCGGCGCACATCGACGCCGGGAAGACCACGACCACGGAACGCATCCTGTTCTATACCGGCGTGAATCACAAGATCGGTGAAGTCCACGACGGCGCAGCCACCATGGACTGGATGGAGCAGGAGCAGGAGCGCGGCATCACCATCACGTCCGCGGCGACCACCTGCTTCTGGAAGGGCATGGATTCGTCCTATCCCGAGCACCACATCAACATCATCGACACCCCCGGGCACGTCGACTTCACCATCGAGGTCGAGCGTTCGATGCGGGTGCTGGACGGTGCGTGCATGGTCTACTGCGCGGTCGGCGGCGTGCAGCCGCAGTCGGAGACCGTCTGGCGCCAGGCCAACAAGTACAAGGTGCCGCGACTTGCGTTCGTCAACAAGATGGACCGCATCGGCGCCAACTTCTTCAAGGTCTACGAGCAGATGCGCACGCGTCTGCGAGCCAATCCTGTGCCGCTGCAGATCCCGATCGGCGCCGAAGACAAGTTCCAGGGCGTGGTCGACCTGATCCGCATGAAAGCCATCGTCTGGGACGAGGCCAGCCAGGGCATCAAGTTCGAGCTGGTGGACGTTCCCGCGGAGCTCCAGGCTTCGGCCGAGGAATGGCGCGAGAAGATGGTCGAGGCCGCGGCCGAGGCCAATGAAGAGCTGATGAACGAATATCTCGAATCCGGCGAGCTGTCGATCGAGAAGATCAAGGCCGGCCTGCGCCAGCGCACCATCGCCAGCGAAATCGTGCCGATGATGTGCGGCACCGCCTTCAAGAACAAGGGCGTGCAGGCGATGCTCGACGCGGTCATCGAATTCCTGCCCTCACCGGTGGACATTCCGCCGGTGCCGGGCGTGAACGACGACGACGAGCCGGTCGTGCGCGAGGCGACCGACAGCGAGAAGTTTGCCGCCCTGGCATTCAAGCTGATGACCGACCCGTTCGTCGGGCAGCTGACCTTCATCCGTGTGTATTCGGGAATCCTCAAGTCCGGCGACAGCGTCTACAACCCGCTGCGGGGCAAGAAGGAACGCGTCGGCCGGTTGCTGCAGATGCACGCCAACAACCGGGTCGAAATCAAGGAAGTCCGGGCCGGCGACATCGCGGCCGCGGTCGGCCTGAAGGAAGTGACCACCGGGGAAACGCTGACGGATCCCGATGCGATCGTGATCCTCGAGCGGATGGTGTTCCCGGAGCCGGTCATCCATCAGGCGGTCGAGCCGAAGACCAAGGCAGACCAGGAGAAGATGGGTATCGCGCTGGGCCGACTCGCCCAGGAGGATCCGTCGTTCCGCGTGCGCACCGACGAGGAGTCCGGCCAGACCATCATCGGCGGCATGGGCGAGTTGCACCTCGAGATCATTGTCGACCGCATGAAGCGCGAGTTCGGCGTCGAGGCGAACGTGGGCAAGCCGCAGGTGGCCTATCGCGAGACGATCCGCAAGGTGGTCGATGAAGTCGAAGGCAAGTTCATCAAGCAGTCGGGTGGCCGCGGACAGTACGGGCACGTCGTGCTGAAGGTCGAGCCCCTGCCCGCGGGAGGACCGGGCTTCGAGTTCGTGGATGCGATCAAGGGCGGCGTGGTCCCGCGCGAATACATCCCGGCGGTGCAGAAGGGCATCGAGGACACGCTGCCGTCGGGCGTACTGGCCGGCTATCCGGTCGTCGACGTCAAGGTGACGCTGTTCTTCGGCTCCTACCACGACGTCGATTCCAACGAGAACGCGTTCAAGCAGGCCGGCTCGATGGCGTTCAAGGAAGGCATGCGGCGGGCCTCGCCGGCGCTGCTCGAGCCGATGATGGCGGTCGAGGTGGAAACGCCGGAAGACTATGCGGGCACGGTGATGGGCGACCTGTCGTCGCGTCGCGGCATGGTGCAGGGCATGGACGACATGGTCGGCGGCGGCAAGGTGATTCGCGCCGAGGTGCCGCTGGCGGAGATGTTCGGCTACTCCACCACCCTGCGGTCGCTGACCCAGGGCCGCGCCACCTACACGATGGAATTCAAGCAGTACGCCGAAGCGCCGAAGAACGTCGCCGAGGCGGTGATCGCTGCCCGGACCAAATGAGCCGGGGCGTCGCGGCAAGCATCTAGAGATTCAGGGATCCAGTCGATATTCAGGAGCTGAGAATGGCAAAAGGCAAGTTTGAGCGGACCAAGCCCCACGTGAACGTGGGCACGATCGGTCACGTGGACCATGGCAAGACGACGCTGACGGCGGCGATCACGACGGTGCTGTCGAAGCAGTTTGGAGGCGAGGCGAGGGGCTACGACCAGATCGACAACGCGCCGGAAGAGAAGGCACGCGGGATCACGATCAACACGTCGCACGTGGAGTACGAGACGAAGGCTCGGCACTATGCGCACGTGGACTGCCCGGGTCACGCGGACTATGTGAAGAACATGATCACGGGAGCGGCGCAGATGGACGGCGCGATCCTGGTGGTGAGCGCGGCCGACGGCCCGATGCCGCAGACGCGCGAGCACATCCTGCTGGCGAGGCAGGTGGGAGTTCCTTACATCATCGTGTTCATGAACAAGTGCGACATGGTGGATGACGAGGAGCTGCTCGAGCTGGTGGAGATGGAGGTTCGCGAGCTGCTGTCGAAGTACGAGTTCCCGGGCGACGACATACCGATCATCAAGGGCAGCGCGCTGAAGGCGCTCGAAGGCGATGCGGGCGAGCTGGGCGAGCAGGCGATCATGAAGCTGGCCGAGGCGCTGGACACGTACATACCGACGCCGGAGCGGGCGATCGACGGCACGTTCCTGATGCCGATCGAGGACGTGTTCTCGATCTCGGGCCGGGGCACGGTGGTGACGGGCCGGATCGAGCGTGGCGTGGTGAAGGTTGGCGAAGAGATCGAGATCATCGGGATCAAGCCGACGGTGAAGACGACGTGCACGGGCGTGGAGATGTTCCGCAAGCTGCTGGACCAGGGGCAGGCGGGCGACAACGTGGGTATTTTGCTGCGTGGCACGAAGCGCGAGGATGTGGAGCGGGGCCAGGTGCTGGCCAAGCCCGGGAGCATCCTGCCGCACACGAAGTTCGAGTGCGAGGTGTATGTGCTGAGCAAGGATGAGGGAGGCCGGCACACGCCGTTCTTCAACAACTACCGGCCGCAGTTCTACTTCCGCACGACGGACGTGACGGGGTCGGTGACGTTGCCCGAAGGCACGGAGATGGTGATGCCGGGCGACAACGTGAAGATGACGGTGCAGTTGATTGCGCCGATCGCGATGGAGCAGGGGCTGCGGTTCGCGATCCGCGAAGGCGGCCGTACCGTGGGCGCCGGCGTCGTTGCCAAGGTGATTGCGTAGAGGCTCCCCCCGAAGCGCCTGCGGCGCCTCCCCCCAAGGGGGCGCCGCCAGCGGTCGGGCGAAGCCCGATCCGCGGCGGCTGCTGGATTGGTAGTTGTTTTATACGGACCATACGGACTATTCAATGCGCCGAGCGGCGCACGTAGCAACAACGCATAGGGGGTGGACCTGCCCCCTCGCTCTTTGAGAGAACTCACATGGCAAACCAGAAGATTCGAATCCGCCTCAAGGCGTTTGACTACAAGCTGATCGACCAGTCCGCGGCCGAGATCGTGGATACCGCCAAGCGCACCGGCGCGGTGGTGCACGGCCCGGTTCCCCTGCCGACGCGCATCGAGCGCTTCGACGTGCTGCGCTCGCCGCACGTGAACAAGACCTCGCGCGACCAGCTCGAGATCCGTACCCACCTGAGGTTGATGGACATCGTCGACCCCACGGACAAGACCGTGGATGCGCTGATGAAGCTCGACCTGCCGGCTGGCGTGGATGTGGAGATCAAGCTGCAGTGACGCCCCCGCGCACAGCCAGGGCTGGTGCCAAAGGCCGGGTTCACCCGGCCTTTCTAATTTCCGCCCGCCCTGCGGCCATCCGCTTTGCGGGTGCCGCGGCCGGAGCCGCCCGATGAAGGCGGGCTTTCTTCGCGCCGCGCTGGTGCTCGGCCTGCTGCAGGCGATCGGTCCTTTCGCGATCGACATGTACCTGCCGGCGTTGCCGTCGATCGGCCAGGCTCTGGGCGCCGACATCCATGCGGTGCAGGCGAGCCTGATGGTGTTCTTCATCGCACTCGCCGTCGGCCAGCTGCTCTACGGTCCCATCTCCGACATGGTGGGACGCAAGCTGCCGCTCTACTTCGGCCTCGGCCTGTTCAGCGCGGCGAGCGTGGGTTGTGCGCTTGCCACCGATGTCCAGATGCTGATCGTGTTCCGTTTCATCCAGGGGCTGGGCGCGTGCGCCTGCTTCGCGATCCCGCGCGCGATCGTCAGGGACCTCCACACCGGCGTCGATGCCGCGAGGCTGATGTCGCTGCTGATGCTGGTCTTCAGCGTCGCCCCGATCGTCGCGCCGATGGCGGGAAGCTTCGTCAACGAATGGGTTGGCTGGCGCGGCATCTTCTGGTCGGTCGCCGCGCTGGCGCTGGTCGGCATCGGAATGGTGGCCACCGTACTTGCCGAAACGCGTCCGCCGCACAAGCGGGTCGACAGCGGCCTGCGCAGTGCGTTGGCCGCCTACCTCATGCTGCTGCGCGACGGTCGATTCCTCGCGCTGGCCTGGGTCGGCGCCTTCGGCGTGGCGAGCTTTCACGCCTACCTGGCGGGCTCTTCCTTCGCGCTGATCGACCACTACGGACTGACGCCGCGCCAGTACAGCCTCGCGTTCTCGGTCAACGCGCTCTCGTTCATCGGCGCGGCGCAATTCACCGGCCGACTCGGCGCGCGCCACGGACTGCGGACGGTGGTGCGATTCGCGGCCATGGGCTACGCGACGGCCATGACGCTGCTGCTCGTCTGCTACCTCGCGGGCATCGACCGGCTGGAAGTGCTGATCGCGCTTCTCTTCGTCGGTTACGGGTTCCTGGGCCTGGTGATCCCGTCGACGTCGGTGCTGGCCCTCGACCGGCACGGCGCCAATGCCGGCACCGCGTCCGCGCTGATCGGCACCTTCCAGTTCGTCTTCGGCGCCGTGGTCATCGCCCTGGCCAGCTTCTTCACCGACGGCACTGCCCTGCCGATGGTGGCGAGCATCGCCACCTGCTCGCTGCTGGCGGTGACCCTTGCATGGCTGACCTTGAGAGGTGGTCGCCAGCCAGAACGCCGACCGGGGATGGCAACCCCCTGAGGCGAATTGCATTGACGAATTTGCATTGACTTTAGGCCCGCGATATACTCGAAGGCTTTTCCGAGTTCCCGGCGTCAATTCAGCGGCGCCGTGTTGCCCGATCGCTGACCGGCGATCCTCTGCGGTGACGTCCGCTCTGGCGGTCTGATCACAGCGGGTCTGATCACAGCGGGTCTGATCACAGCGGTTGTCACGGGAACGCTGCTCCAGGGCATTGCCCCAGGGCATCTTCCTTCGGCACAGGCAGCAAGCCCGGTTTCAACTCGTCAGCCAATCGAAGCTGCGGGTATCAATAAATTGTCTGATGGGGGTCTCCACTATGGGGTCTCAAACTGATTCTTCCGGGGCATCCGGTATCGAGCCCAATCTCGGCCTGCTCGGCCGCAAGATCGGCATGATGCGGATCTTCTCCGATGACGGCGAGTCGATTCCGGTCACGGTCATCGACGTCTCCAACAACCGGGTTTCCCAGGTCAAGACATCGGCCGACGACGGCTACACCGCCGTCCAGCTGGTCCATGGCGAGCGCCGTGCGAGCCGCGTCACCAAGGCGCAGGCAGGCCACTTCGCCAAGGCCGGCGTTCAGGCCGGCACCTCGGTCGGCGAGTTCCATGTCTCCGCCACGAAAGCCGAGGAACTGAAAGCCGGATCGGTGCTCGGTGCCGGCCTGTTCGTGGTCGGCCAGTACATCGATGTCCAAGGCGTTTCCCAGGGCAAGGGCTTCACCGGCACGATCAAGCGCCACAACTTCCGCTCCAACCGCGCATCGCACGGCAACTCGCGTTCGCACAACGTGCCGGGTTCGATCGGCATGGCGCAGGACCCTGGACGCGTATTCCCCGGCAAGAAGATGTCCGGCCAGATGGGCAACGTCACCCGCACCGTGCAGAACCTGGTGGTTGCGCGCGTGGATGCCGAGCGTGGACTGCTGCTGGTTCGGGGCGCCGTGCCGGGATCCAAAGGCGGCGACGTCGTGGTGACCCCGTCGGTCAAGATGCGCCTGAAGCCGATCAAGGCGGCGCCGACGCCGAAGGCCGAGGATGCGAAGGCAGCCAAGGCGGGCGCCAAACCCGCGGCCAAGCCGGCCGGCAAAGCCAAGTAAGCCAAGGGCTGAGAGAGGATCGTTCGACATGGAACTTAAAGTACTGAACGACCAGGGGCAGTCCGCCGGCACCGTTGCCGCCGTCGATACCGTCTTTGGCCGTGATTTCAACGAGCCGCTGGTCCACCAGGTCGTGGTCGCCTACCAGGCGAACGCCCGCAGCGCCAACCGCGCGCAGAAGGACCGCAGCGAGGTTCGTCACTCCACCAAGAAGCCGTGGCGCCAGAAGGGCACCGGCCGCGCCCGCGCGGGCATGACGTCGAGCCCGATGTGGCGCGGCGGCGGCAAGATTTTCCCGAACAAGCCGGACGAGAACTTCAGCCACAAGGTCAACAAGAAGATGTACCGCGCCGGGATGTGCTCCATCCTGTCGCAACTTGCCCGCGAAGACCGCCTCGCCGTCGTCGACTCGATCACCGTGGACGCACCCAAGACCAAGCTTCTGGCGACGCGCTTGCGCGCCATGGGGCTGGACTCCTCGACGCTGATCCTGACCGACACGCAGGATGAAAACCTGCTGCTGGCTGCCCGCAACCTGCCGAACGTGCTGGTGCTGGAAGCGCGGCATGCGGATCCGCTGTCGCTGGTGCACTACGGAAAAGTCCTGATTACCCGGACCGCGCTGTCGCAGGTCCAGGAGATGCTGGCATGAAGACCCACCGCACTGCTTCCCCCAATCGCGTCATGCAGGTGCTGCTTGCTCCGGTAGTCTCGGAGAAGAGCACCATGATCGGCGAGAAGAACAACCAGTACGCGTTCCGCGTGCTGCAGGACGCCACCAAGGCTGAAGTCAAGGCCGCGATCGAGACCTTCTTCAAGGTTGAAGTGGACTCGGTCAACATGATCAACATCGCCGGCAAGACGAAGCGCTTCGCCAAGGGCGTCGGCCGCAGGCGCAACCTGCGCAAGGCGTACGTGAGCCTGAAGGCCGGCCAAGAGATCAATTTCGCGGAGACCAAGTAAATGCCGGTCGTGAAACTGAAGCCGACCTCGCCGGGCCGCCGCGCGATGGTCAAGGTCGTGAACCCGGCCCTGCACAAGGGCCGGCCGATCGCGGGGCTGACGGAATCCAAGAAGCGCGGCTCGGGGCGGAACAACCTCGGCCACATCACCGTTCGCCATCGCGGCGGCGCGCACAAGCGCCAGTACCGCATTGTCGACTTCCGTCGTGACAAGGACGGGATCCCGGCGAAAGTCGAGCGGCTGGAGTACGATCCGAACCGAAGCGCGCACTTGGCCCTGCTGTGCTACGCCGACGGAGAGCGCCGCTACATCCTCGCGCCGCGCGGCGTCGCCGCCGGGAGCGAGTTGATGTCGGGTTCGGAGGCGCCGATTCGCGCCGGAAACACCTTGCCGATCCGCAATATCCCGGTCGGCTCCACCATCCACTGCATCGAGATGCTGCCGGGCAAGGGCGGCCAGATCGCGCGTTCCGCCGGCGGTTCCGCGCAGCTGCTGGCGCGTGAAGGCACCTACGCCCAGGTGCGGCTGCGCTCGGGCGAGATCCGCAAGGTGCACATCGAATGCCGTGCCACCATGGGTGAGGTCGGCAACGAGGAGCACAACCTGCGGCAGATCGGCAAGGCCGGCGCCACCCGCTGGCGCGGCATCCGGCCGACGGTCCGTGGCGTCGCCATGAACCCGATCGACCACCCGCACGGCGGCGGCGAGGGCAAGACCGGTGAAGGCCGGGTGCCCGTCAACCCGTGGGGCAAGCCGACCAAGGGCTTCCGCACCAGGCGCAACAAGCGCACCGGCACGATGATCGTGCAGCGGCGCAAGAAGAAATAACGGGTAACCGAAATGGCACGTTCAATCAAGAAGGGTCCCTTCGTCGACCATCACCTCCTCGAGAAGGTGGAGGCAGCATCGGCGGGCAAGGACAAGAGGCCGATCAAGACCTGGTCGCGCCGCTCGACTGTGTTGCCGGAGTTCATCGGGCTGACGATCGCCGTCCACAACGGCAAGCAGCACGTCCCGGTGTTCATCAACGAGAACATGGTCGGACACAAGTTGGGCGAGTTCGCGCTGACGCGCACGTTCAAGGGTCACGCGGCCGACAGGAAGTCCAAGCGCTGATGAAGCCGCGGATGCTGCCGCAACGCGGCCGCATGCCGGTCATCGGGCGATCGGGCGAATGAACCCAGGGAAGATCAAGGGAAAGCAATCATGGAAACTCAAGCAGTCCTGCGCGGTGTCAGGATCTCCGCCCAGAAGGGGCGGCTGGTCGCCGACCAGGTGCGCGGAAAGCCTGTCGAGGCGGCGCTGAACATCCTGACCTTCTCGCCGAAGAAGGCCGCCAAGATCGTCAAGAAGGTGCTCGAGTCGGCAATTGCCAATGCCGAGCATAACGACGGCGCGGACGTGGACGAGCTGAGGGTGAGCCGCATCCATGTCGACGAAGGGCAGTCGATGCGGCGTTTCTCCGCCCGGGCCAAGGGGCGTGGCGTCCGCATCGAGAAGCAAACCTGCCATATCTACCTCACGGTAGGTACCGGCAAAGCGCAAGGCTGAGGAAGAGATATGGGACAGAAGATACACCCGACCGGATTCCGGCTTGCGGTCAGCCGCAACTGGTCCTCGCGCTGGTATGCCGGCAACAAGGACTTCGCCGGGATGCTCAACGACGACATCAAGGTCCGCGAGTTCCTCAAGAAGCGGCTCAAGAACGCGTCGGTCGGACGGGTCCTGATCGAGCGGCCAGCCAAGAATGCCCGGATCACCATCTTCTCGGCGCGCCCGGGCGTGGTGATCGGCAAGAAAGGCGAGGACATCGAGAAGCTGAAGGTCGAGCTGCACCGGATGCTCAAGGTGCCGGTGCACGTGAACATCGAGGAGATCCGCAAGCCGGAGACCGACGCGCAGCTCGTCGCCGACTCGATCACGCAGCAGCTCGAGAAGCGGATCATGTTCCGCCGCGCGATGAAGCGCGCGATCCAGAACGCGATGCGACTGGGGGCGCTCGGCATCAAGATCATGAGTGCCGGCCGCCTGAACGGTGCCGAAATCGCGCGTACCGAGTGGTACCGCGAAGGCCGCGTGCCGCTGCACACACTGCGTGCCGACGTCGAGTACGGCACTTCGGAGGCGCAGACCACCTACGGCATCATCGGAGTGAAGGTCTGGGTCTACAAGGGCGACACGCTGGCGCACGACGCCGGAGCCCGCGAAGGCGCGGCGCGCCGGCGCCGGAGGCGCCGAAGCGCCCGCCGCGCCGTCCGCCGCAGCCAGGAGAGAACGACATGTTGCAACCGTCCAGACGCAAGTACCGCAAGGAACAGAAGGGCCGTAACAAGGGTCTCGCCACCCGCGGCGCCGCGGTATCCTTCGGCGAATTCGGGTTGAAGGCCACCGGCCGCGGCCGCCTCACGGCGCGCCAGATCGAATCGGCGCGGCGCGCGATGACCCGGCACATCAAGCGGGGCGGCCGTATCTGGATCCGCATCTTCCCCGACAAGCCGATCTCCCAGAAGCCGGCCGAAGTCCGGATGGGCAACGGCAAGGGCAATCCGGAGTACTACGTTGCCGAGATCCAGCCCGGCAAGGTCCTGTACGAGATGGACGGCGTCAACGAGGCGCTGGCCCGCGAGGCATTTGCGCTCGCGGCCGCCAAGTTGCCCCTGTCGACGGTCTTCGTCAGCCGCCATATCGGCGCCTGATCCGGGCCTGATCGACAGAAAACGGGGAAAGCAAGATGAAAGCAGATGAATTGAGAAGCAAGGACGCCGCCGGCCTCGAGAAAGAGCTGGGCGAGCTGAGGAAGGCACATTTCTCGCTGCGGATGCAGATCGCAACCCAGCAGAACAGCGACAGCGCCCAATTGAAGAGGCTGCGCCGCGATATCGCACGCGTGCAGACCGTGATGACCGAAAAGGCGGCAAGCAAATGACCGAGCAAGCAGTCGAACAGAAGACCGAACGCAAGACCAACACCCGCACCCTGTCGGGGCGCGTGACCAGCAACAAGATGCAGAAGACCGTGACCGTGCTGATCGAGCGCAAGGTCAAGCATCCGGTGTATGGCAAGTACGTGGTGCATTCCAAGAAGTACCACGCCCATACGGAGGAAGCATTCAACGAAGGCGATCTGGTCGAGATCAAGGAAGGCCGGCCCATCTCGAAGACCAAGGCGTGGTATGTGTCGCGCCTGCTGGAAGCGAATAAAGGCGTTTGAACCTCACCCGCGGCGCAGCGTCGCTTGCGCCGGGTTGGCTTTGCGTTCTATACTCTTCGGTTCCTCGCGAGCAGTGTCTGCGAGGAGATATGCCCGGAAAGCAGTACCAGGTTTCAAGAATTCCGCCCCATCGGCTTCAGCCGGCAGGGACCAGACCCGAGCTACGGGACCAATACTGACCTGACCCGCGTTCGGGGCCGCGACTGGAGACAGCGCCGCCCCCGACCGAACCAGGTTCAAGTTGGGCAAGAAATCGTCAGGATGAGTCAATGATTCAGATGCAGTCGACGCTCGGCGTCGCCGACAACACGGGTGCGCGTTCCGTCATGTGTATCAAGGTCCTTGGCGGCAGCAAGCGACGCTACGCCGGGATTGGCGACATCATCAAGGTGTCGGTCAAGGAAGCGCAGCCCCGCGGCCGGGTCAAGAAGGGCGAGATCTACAACGCCGTGGTGGTCCGCACTGCCAAGGGCGTGCGGCGCCCGGACGGGTCGCTGGTGAAGTTCGATGCCAACGCAGCCGTCCTGCTCAACGCCAAGTACGAGCCCATCGGTACCCGTATTTTCGGACCGGTCACGCGCGAGCTGCGTACCGAGCGGTTCATGAAGATCGTTTCGCTCGCGCCGGAAGTGTTGTGACCTCAAGAGTCAAGATAGCAAGCAGTCAGAGAGCAAGAGATAGCCAGCCATGATGCAGAAAATTCGCAAGGGTGACGACGTGATCGTCATCGCCGGCCGGGACAAGGGCAAGCGCGGCACGGTCGCAGGCAGGGTCGACGAGCGTCTGCTCCTGGTCGACGGCATCAATGTCGTCAAGAAGCACATGCGGCCGAACCCCATGAAGGGTGTCACCGGGGGAATCGTCGACAAGTCCATGCCCATCGACCAGTCGAACGTGATGCTCTACAACCCGGCCACCGGCAAGGGCGATCGCGTCGGCTTCAAGCTTCTCGACGACGGCAAGAAGGTTCGCGTGTTCAAGTCGAACGGCGAGCAGGTCAAGGCATAGGGCAAGGGATCAAGGACATTCAGATGGCACGTCTGCTGCAAACGTACCGCGAAAAGCTCGTCCCCGAGCTGATGACGCGATTCGGCTATTCGTCGGTCATGGAAGTGCCGCGCATCACCAAGATCACGCTCAACATGGGCGTGGGCGAGGCTGTGCGGACAAGAAGATCATGGACAACGCAATCGCCGACCTGACCAAGATCGCAGGCCAGAAGCCGGTGATCACCAAGTCGCGCAAGGCGATCGCGGCTTTCAAGATCCGCGAGAACTACCCGATCGGCTGCATGGTGACGCTGCGCGGTGTGCGCATGTACGAGTTCCTGGACCGCCTCGTCACCGTGGCGCTGCCCCGGGTGCGGGACTTCCGCGGCATCTCCGGGCGTGCGTTCGACGGTCGCGGCAACTACAACCTCGGTGTCAAGGAACAGATCATGTTCCCTGAGATCGAGTACGACAAGATCGACGCGATCCGCGGTCTCAACATCAGCATCACCACGACCGCCAAGAACGACGAAGAAGCAAAGGCGCTGCTGAGCGCCTTCCGCTTTCCTTTCCGCAACTGAGTGTCGGTTCCACTGACAGCTGACCTCCACGGGTGAATCAATGGCTAAAGCATCCATGATCGAGCGCGAGAAGAAGCGCGCAGCACTGGTCAAGAAATACGCGGCCAAGCGCGCCGCCTTCCAGGCAATCATCGACGACCAGTCCAAGTCGGAAGAGGAGCGCTACCAGGCCCGTCTGGCGATTCAGATGATGCCGCGCGGGTCCAGTCCGACTCGCAAGCGCAATCGGTGCTCCATGACCGGACGTCCGCGCGGCGTATTCAGCAAGTTCGGCCTCGGCCGCAACAAGCTGCGCGAGTATCGCGATGCGCGGCGAGATTCCCGGCCTGACCAAGGCAAGCTGGTAGTCGGAGCAGAACGAAGTGAGCAAGTTCGAAATGAGCAAGTGCGACGCGGCGATCGGGTATCGTCGCCGTGTCGTCACCCAGGGGAGCCTTTACCTATGAGCATGAGCGATCCCGTCGCAGACATGTTCACACGGATCCGTAACGCGCAGCGCGTCGAGAAGGAATCCGTAGTGATGCCGTCGTCCAAGTTGAAAGTGGCCATTGCAGGCGTACTGAAGGACGAGGGCTACATCGACAGCTTCGAAGTGCATGACAACGACGGCAAGCCGCAGCTGCACCTGGGCCTGAAGTACTACGCCGGCCGTCCGGTCATCGAGCGCATCGAGCGAGTGTCGCGACCCGGGCTGCGGATCTACAAGGCATGCACGCAGCTGCCGCAGGTCATGAACGGGCTCGGGGTGGCCATCGTCACCACCTCCAAGGGCGTGATGACGGATCGCAAGGCGCGCCAGGCCGGGATCGGCGGTGAAGTGCTCGGCTACGTGGCCTGATCGTCGTGCTTGACTGCAGTCGAGTCGCGCACAGGCAACTGACCAGACCTCCCGAGTTATACGGAACGAGAAGGAATCCTCCATGTCCCGCATCGGAAAAATGCCGATCCCCGTGCCCAAGGGCACGGATGTCCAGATCGGTGCCGACCTGATCACGGTCAAGGGCCCGCTGGGTACCCTGACACAGGCGCTGACACCGGCCGCAGGCATCGTGCGCGAAGGCGACGAGCTGCTGGTCAAGCCCGGCAACGACTCGGTCGAGGCGAATGCCATGAGCGGCACGCTGCGCGCGGTCGTGGCCAACATGGTCACCGGCGTGACCAAGGGCTTCGAGCGCCGCCTGACACTGGTGGGCGTGGGTTATCGCGCGCAGGCGCAGGGCAGCGCGCTCAACCTGTCGCTCGGCTTCTCGCACCCGGTGGTTCACCAGATGCCGGAAGGCGTGAAGGCCGAGACGCCCACGCAGACCGAGATCGTGATCAAGGGCGCCAACAAGCAGAAGGTCGGCCAGGTCGCAGCCGAAGTACGCGGATACCGTCCGCCGGAGCCCTACAAGGGCAAGGGCGTGCGCTATGCCGACGAGAAGGTCGTCCTGAAAGAGACCAAGAAGAAGTAACCTGAAGTAGCGGGCTCAAGGAATAGAGATGGCAATTGACAAGAAGGCTTCGCGACTGCGGCGCTCACGCCAGACCCGGCTGAAGATCCGCGAGCTGCGGGTGGGCAGGCTGTCGGTGTTTCGCAGCAACACGCACATCTACGCCAACATCATCTCGCCGGAAGGCGACAAGGTGCTGGTGTCGGCCTCGACGCTGGAATCCGAGGTGCGCAGCGCCCTCGCGGGCAAGACCGGCGCCGGCGGCAACGTCGCCGCGGCGAGCCTGGTCGGCAAGCGCGTTGCGGAGAAGGCATTGAAGGCGGGTATCGAGTCGGTCGCATTCGACCGCTCGGGCTACCGTTACCACGGACGCATCCGCGCGCTGGCTGAAGCCGCGCGGGAAGCCGGACTGAAGTTCTGAGGACGCAAGACTAATGGCAAAAGTTCAGGCAAGAGGCCCGCAGCGCGCAACCGAAGAGCGCGATGACGGCCTTAAAGAGAAGATGATCGGCATCAACCGGGTGACCAAGGTCGTCAAGGGTGGCCGCATCCTCGGTTTCGCTGCACTCGCCGTGGTCGGCGACGGCGATGGCCGCGTCGGCATGGGCAAGGGCAAGGCGCGTGAAGTGCCGGTGTCGGTGCAGAAGGCAATGGACGAGGCGCGCCGCAAGCTGTTCAAGGTGCCGCTGAAGAACGGCACGGTGCACCACGTGGTCCAAGGCCGCCACGGCGCGTCGCGGGTGTTCATCTCGCCTGCCGCCGAAGGTACCGGCGTGATCGCCGGCGGGCCGATGCGAGCGGTGTTCGACGTGATGGGCGTGACCAACGTGGTGGCCAAGAGCTTCGGCTCGAGCAACCCCTACAACCTGGTGCGTGCCACGCTGAACGCGTTCACCCATCTGTCGACCCCGTCCGAGATTGCAGCCAAGCGCGGCAAGTCGGTCGAGGAAATCCTGGGCTGAGCAAAGCGGTCTCTTCTCCTCGTCGTACGAGGCAGGGACGGAAGGACGTCATGAGCAATCAAGTGAAGAAGACGCTGAAGGTGAAACTGGTCAAGAGCCCGAGCCGCACGGCCAGCGGCCATCGCGACACGGTTCTCGGCCTCGGCCTCAAGCGGATCAACCAGGTCCGCGAGCTGGAGGACACGCCCGCGGTGCGCGGCATGATCACCAAGGTCGCTTACCTGTGAGCGTCCGCCATCGGCCCGGCGAAGCGGATCGCGGGGGAGCTGGGTGTGGGGCATGTTTGACATGCGACTTGCAATGACGACTTGAATACCTCGCCGGCCAGGGCGCCAAGCACGCGAAGAAGCGCGTCGGGCGCGGCATCGGCTCGGGCCTGGGCAAGACGGCGGGGCGTGGACACAAGGGCCAGAAGTCGCGTTCAGGCGGCTTTCACAAGGTGGGCTTCGAAGGCGGCCAGATGCCGCTGCAGCGCCGCCTGCCCAAGCGCGGTTTCAAATCGCCGCTGGCCGGCCGGACGGCGGAAGTACGCCTGTCGGACCTGGAGCGGATCGAGGCGTCCGAAGTCGACCTGCTGGTGCTCAAGCAGGCTGGCGTGGTGCCGCAGCTCGCGCTGTCGGCCAAGGTCATCCTGTCCGGCAACCTGACCCGCAAGGTCAGCCTCAAGGGCATCGGCATCACCAAGGGCGCGCGGGCGGCAGTCGAGGCGGCCGGCGGCAGCGTCGTGGTCGAGGAAACGGCCGGGGCGGCGGCAGAGTAAGGCATGGCAACCAGTCCATCGGCGTTGGCGAAGAGCGGCGACAAGTACGGCGACCTGAAGCGCCGGCTGTTGTTCCTCCTGCTCGCGCTCGTGGTGTATCGCGTCGGCGCCCATATCCCCGTACCGGGCATCAACCCTGATGCGCTCGCGGACCTGTTCCGCAGCCAGCAGGGTGGCGTGCTGGGCATGTTCAACATGTTCTCCGGCGGTGCCCTGTCGCGGTTCACGGTGTTTGCGCTCGGCATCATGCCGTACATCTCAGCGTCGATCATCATGCAGCTGCTGACGGTGGTCGTGCCGCAGCTGGAGGCGATCAAGAAGGAAGGCGAGTCCGGCCGGCGCATCATCACCAAGTACACCCGCTGGTTCACGCTGGCGCTGGCCACGTTCCAGGCGCTGTCGATCTCGATCGCGCTGGAGACGCAGGCCAACCTGGTGATCGACCCCGGCATGATGTTCCGCTTCACGACGGTTGTTTCCCTGGTTACCGGCACCATGTTCCTGATGTGGCTGGGCGAGCAGATCACCGAGCGGGGCCTGGGCAACGGCATCTCGATCATCATTTTCGCGGGCATTGTCGCGGGGTTGCCGAGCGCTATCGGCGGGATGGGCGAACTGGTCAGCAACGGGTCGATGAACCCGATCGTGGCGCTGATCATCGTCGCGCTGGTGATCCTGGTGACGGCCTTCTGCGTGTTCGTGGAGCGCGGCCAGCGCAAGATCACCGTCAACTATGCCAAGCGGCAGGTCGGCAACAAGATCTACCAGGGCCAGAGTTCGCACCTGCCGTTGAAGCTGAACATGTCGGGAGTTATTCCGCCGATCTTCGCATCGTCGATCATCCTGTTCCCGGCGACGCTGGCGCAGTGGTTCACGTCCGGCGAAGCCACCAGCACGGTCACCCGCTGGATCAGGGACCTGGCGGCGACGCTGTCGCCGGGGCAGCCGCTCTACATCGGGCTGTATGCGCTGGCAATCGTGTTCTTCTGCTTCTTCTACACGGCCCTGGTGTTCAACAGCCGTGAGACGGCGGAGAACCTGAAGAAGAGCGGTGCCATGCTGCCGGGCATCCGGCCGGGAGAGCAGACGGCGAAGTACATCGACAAGATCCTGATGCGGCTGACGCTCGCCGGCGCGGTCTACATCACGCTGGTGTGCCTGCTGCCGGAGTTCATGGTGCTGGAATGGAACGTGCCGTTCTACTTCGGCGGCACCTCGCTGCTGATCATCGTGGTGGTGACCATGGACTTCATGTCCCAGGTCCAGGCCTACGTGATGTCGAATCAGTACGAGAGCCTGCTGAAAAAGACGAGTTTCAAGGGATTGGGCTCGCCGGGCCGCTAGCCGGGCGCAGACCTACAGGAGCGCAATGTCGAAGGAAGATGTCATCCAGATGCAGGGCGAGGTGTTGGAGAACCTTCCCAACGCCACGTTCCGGGTCAAGCTGGAGAATGGTCATGTCGTCCTCGGTCACATCTCGGGGAAGATGCGGATGCACTACATCCGCATCCTGCCCGGGGACAAGGTCACGGTGGAGTTGACGCCGTACGACCTGTCTCGTGCGCGGATCGTGTTCCGCGCCAAGTGATGCGGGTGGCGGCGTTTCGGTCGGAATTCGGGATGAGCACGGGCTGCCGCGTCGGCGGGCCGGTTCGGTGAAAGTCAGCAGGGGATAGAGCATGAAAGTCATGGCAAGCGTCAAGAAGATGTGCCGGTACTGCAAGGTCATCAAGCGCAACGGCGTGGTTCGCGTGATCTGCACGGATCCGCGTCACAAGCAGCGTCAGGGCTG
Organism: uncultured Pseudomonadota bacterium; assembly: GCA_963844195.1. GTDB lineage: Bacteria > Pseudomonadota > Gammaproteobacteria > Burkholderiales > Burkholderiaceae_E > Lautropia. The sequence continues at coordinate 35,175 of CAWJNC010000004.1, forward strand.
ACAGAGAGTTAACAAGGAATCTGAGAAATGGCACGTATTGCAGGGGTCAACGTTCCGGATCGGCAGCATACCGAGATCGGGCTCACAGCCATCTACGGTATCGGACGTGCGCGCGCGCGCGCCATCTGCGATGCGGTGGGCGTCGCTCACACGAAGAAGGTCAAGGACCTCAACGACGCGGAACTCGAGCGCATCCGGGACCAGATCGGCCGGTTCGCTACCGAGGGAGACCTGCGTCGCGAGATCTCCATGTCGATCAAGCGTTTGATGGATCTGGGCTGCTACCGCGGCGTCAGGCATCGTCGTGGTCTGCCGGTGCGCGGCCAGCGCACGCGTACCAACGCCCGTACGCGCAAAGGCCCGAGCAAGGCCGGCGTGGCGTTGAAGAAGTAACCAGGAGCGCAAGCTAAGCATATGGCAAAGAACCCCAATTCCCAGCAAGTCGCTGCCGCCCAGCGCGCTCGCAAGAAGGTCAAGAAGAACATCTCGGACGGCATCGCGCACGTGCACGCGTCGTTCAACAACACGATCATCACGATCACCGATCGCCAGGGCAACGCTCTCTCGTGGGCCACCTCCGGTGGTGCCGGCTTCAAGGGCTCGCGCAAGTCCACGCCGTTTGCGGCGCAGGTGGCGGCCGAGGCCGCAGGTCGTGCGGCTGTCGAATGCGGCATCAAGAATCTGGACGTGAAGGTCAAGGGTCCCGGTCCTGGCCGGGATTCGTCGGTGCGTGCGCTGAACGCGCTCGGCATCAAGATCCTGTCGATCTCCGACGTCACGCCGATGCCGCACAACGGCTGCCGGCCACCGAAGAAGCGCCGCATCTAGGCGCCGTTTTCCCGCGCGGCTGCTCTGGCGGCCGCGTCGTCGAGTTTTTCGGAACGCAACGATCGCGTTCCAGTTGAAGCCCACCTTGTTCGTGACGCAAGTGAACTCACCTCTGCGCACGGACTAACCGCGGTACTCCCGCGTAGCACTGAAGGAACGGAAAGTGGCACGTTATATCGGACCCAAGGCGAAACTCTCTCGCCGGGAAGGGACAGACCTCTTCCTCAAAAGCGCCAGGCGCTCGCTCGACTCCAAATGCAAGGTCGACACCAAGCCTGGCCAGCATGGCCGCATCAGCGGACAGCGCACCAGCGACTACGGCCTGCAGCTGCGCGAGAAGCAGAAGGTCAAGCGCATGTATGGCGTGCTGGAGCGGCAGTTCCGGCGCTACTTCGCCGAAGCCTCGCGCAAGCGCGGCAACACCGGCGAACAGCTGCTCGCGCTTCTCGAATCGCGGCTGGACAACGTCGTCTATCGCATGGGCCTCGCCTCCACCCGTGCCGAGGCGCGCCAATTGGTGTCGCACCGTGCCATTCAGGTGAACGGGATCACGCTCGACGTGCCGTCGGCGCTGGTCAAGCCGAACGATGTCATTTCAGTGCGGGAAAAAGCAAAGAAACAGGCCCGTATCCAGGATTCGCTCAACCTGGCCGAGCAGAACGGCTTCCCATCGTGGGTGTCGATCGACAAGACCAAGATGGAAGGGGTACTGAAATCCCTGCCGGAGAGGTCCGATATCGCTGCCGATATCAACGAGAGCCTCATCGTCGAGTTGTACTCGCGCTAACCAGGGGATAGTTCATATGCAGACTGCTATGCTCAAACCGCGCATCGTCGAGGTCGAACAACTTGGCCCATCGCATGCTCGCGTGGTGATGGAGCCCTTCGAGCGCGGCTACGGCCACACGCTCGGCAATGCGCTTCGTCGGGTGTTGCTGTCATCGATGGTCGGCTACGCTCCCACGGAAGTCCAGATCGCCGGCGTTGTCCACGAGTACTCCACCGTGGACGGCCTGCGCGAGGACGTCGTAGACCTTCTCCTGAACCTGAAGGGTGTCGTCTTCAAGCTGCACAACCGCGACGAGGTGTTCCTCACCCTGCGCAAGGATTCGCCGGGACCGGTGACCGCATCGGATATCGACATTCCGCACGACGTCGAAGTGATCAACGGCGAACACGTCATCGCGTCGCTGACCGAAGGCGGCAAGATCGACATGCAGATCAAGGTCGAGAAGGGCCGCGGCTACGTGCCGGGCACGCTGCGCTCGCTGATGGACTCCAAGTCGATCGGCCGGGTGGTACTCGATGCCTCGTTCTCGCCGGTTCGGCGTGTCAGCTATGCCGTCGAAAGCGCACGTGTCGAACAACGTACCGACCTGGACAAGCTGCTGATCGACATCGAGACCAACGGCGTGATCGCGCCGGAGGAGGCGGTACGCCAGTCGGCCCGCATCCTGGTCGAGCAGCTGTCCGTGTTCGCGGCCCTGGAAGGCGCGGAGCCGGTACTGGAGATATCCGGTGGCGGCGTCTACGCCGGTGCGGGCGCCGGTACGATGGGCCGTTCGCCGCAGGTCGACCCGATCCTGCTGCGCCCGGTCGACGATCTGGAACTCACCGTGCGCTCGGCCAATTGCCTCAAGGCCGAGAACATCTACTACATCGGCGACCTGATCCAGCGCACCGAAAACGAGCTGCTGAAGACCCCGAACCTGGGTCGCAAGTCGCTGAACGAAATCAAGGAAGTGCTGGCCTCTCGCGGCCTGACCCTCGGCATGCGGCTGGAGAACTGGCCGCCTGCGGGGCTGGAACGCAACTAGGCCGCAAGGGATACAAGGACTGAATCATGCGCCATCGTCTCGGCCTCCGGAAACTCAACCGCACCAGCTCGCACCGGCTCGCGATGCTGCAGAACATGACCAACTCGCTGCTTCGCCACGAGGTGATCAAGACCACCTTGCCCAAGGCCAAGGAGCTGCGGCGGGTCGTGGAGCCCATCATCACGCTGGGCAAGAAACCGAGTCTCGCGAACCGCCGACTCGCCTTCGACCGCCTGCGCGACCGTGAAATGGTCGTCAAGGTGTTCGACGAACTCGGCCCGCGCTATGCCAACCGCAACGGCGGCTACCTGCGCATCCTGAAGTTCGGTTTCCGCCAAGGCGACAACGCGCCGATGGCGTACGTCGAGCTGGTGGATCGCCCCCAAGAGGAAGCGACCGAGAGCGCCGCCTCGTAAGTCAGAGGCTGCGGAACCCGTCGTGGGCGCCAGCCCCGGCGATCGGCCCATCGACCGAGAGTCATACGGTCGACGACACAACGGCACCCTGCGGGGTGCCGTTGTCGTCAGTGCTTGGCACAGGCCAAGCCCTATCTGGCAAGGCGTTCGGTAAGTGCATGGGGCGCCATGCCGATCGCCAGGGGCTGACTTGAATGTGACGCCCGCGGTTTGATCGTCCCCGGCGTGCAGCTGCCACTCGCTCCAACCCAGCCTCATCGTCCGCGGACTACACCGCCACTCACCCAGCTGCAGCCGCGGAGCGGGCTCCGCCCGGCCGCAGGCTGCGCCCCCCTACGGAAGGGGGGCGGGCGCCGAAGGCGCCAAGGGGGGATCCCCCTTCCTTCTGCCTACCCGCTTCGGCAGCGGTGCATCGAGATACCGGCGCGCGGTGAACACCACCAGCATCACCACGCCGATGAGGCCCATCGCCGCCAGCGTGATCCAGAAGCCGCGCGGTGAATCGGTCAGCGGCATGGTGTGGAAGTTCATCCCGAAGATCCCGGTGATCAGCGTGAGCGGCATGAAGATCGCGGTCAGCACCGTGAGCACCCGCATGATCTCGGCAGTCCGGAAGGCGGTCGCCGAGAAGTGCAGCTGAATGGCGGAGTCGATCGACGATTCCTGGCCCCGGGCGTGATGCAGGACCCGCTGGATGTGCTCGACCACATCGGTTGCGCGGACGATCAGCGCCTGGTTGAGCGGTGGCAGCGCGCCGCTTGCGTCGTGTCCCGGCTCGAGGTGCTCCAGGCGTTCGTCGCGCCATTCCTGGATCGCATCGAGCTGCTCCTCCGAAAGGTGCTGCAGCTTGCGAAGCTCCATGCGTGCCTCGAGCAGGGTGGTCCAGTCCTTGAACGGCCGTCGCGGGTTCAGCAGGTTGCGCTGCCAGCTCTCGAGCTGCGCCGTCAGCGGCTGGCGCAGTGCGAGATAGCGGTCGACCAGCCCCGACAGGAGCCGCAGCATCAGCTCCTCCGGCTGGGTCGGAAGGCGCTGGTTGTACCGGCTTGCGGCCAGGATTCGCTCACGTACCTGGGGATCGAGCTGGTTGCCTGCCGGATGGATCGTGACCAGGCACCGGGGGAGGACGAGGAACACCGCCGGCCAGGTCTGGATCCGTATGCGCGGCGGCACGGTCGGCTCCGGCTTCGGACCCAGCGCCCTCATGACGATGATCTCGTAGTCGGCGGTCGAGTCGTAGGACGATGGATGGGCGGGGTTCTCGGCATCGAGCAGGTGCTCCTCGAAGATATCGACCCCTGTCAGCCGGCCGACTTCCTGCGCCCAGCGCCGGCCGGTGTTGGCATGCACGTCGACCCACAGGAAGCCGTTCGCCGGCAGGGCCTGCGGTGGTTCCTGCAGCGCGATCGAGCCGCCCTTCTCGATCCGTATGAACTCGAAGCTGGAAGAGGCGGCGTCCGGCGACGCCGAATCGATCGGCACGGAGTTCAACGCGCCGGCCTCGGCCGCCGCGGCGTCCGGGGATGCGGGGCTGGAAAATGCCGAGCTCAACGCTGCTCGAGCCAGTCGGCAACATCCATCGCGAAATAGGTGAGGATCCCGTCGGCGCCGGCGCGCTTCATGCCGAGCAGCGATTCGAGCACCACCGTCTTCTCGTCGAGCCAGCCGTTGGCCGCGGCGGCCTTCAGCATCGCGTATTCCCCGCTCACCTGGTATACGAAAGTGGGCACTTTGAACGTGTCCTTCACCCGCCGCACGATGTCGAGGAACGGCATGCCCGGCTTGACCATCACCATGTCGGCACCCTCCTGCAGGTCCATCGCCACTTCCCGCAATGCCTCGTCGGTATTCGCCGGATCCATCTGGTAGGTCTTCTTCGAGCCCTTGCCGAGGTTGCTTGCCGATCCGACGGCGTCACGAAACGGGCCGTAGAAGCCCGAAGCGTACTTGGCGGAGTACGCCATGATCTGCGTGTGGATGAGGCCCTCGGCTTCCAGGCTGTGCCGGATGGCGCCGATGCGGCCGTCCATCATGTCGGACGGCGCGACGATGTCCACGCCGGCTTCGGCCTGCACCAGCGCCTGGCGGCAGAGGATCTCGATGCTCTCGTCGTTCAGGACGTAGCCGGCGTCGTCGAGCACTCCGTCCTGCCCGTGGCTGGTGAACGGATCGAGTGCCACGTCGGTCAATACGCCAAGCTCCGGAAAGCGCGACTTGATCGCTCGCACGGTGCGCGGCACCAGGCCTTGCGGATCGGTGGCGGCGCTGCCGTCGGGCGTCTTCAACGAAGGCTCGATGACCGGGAAGATCGCCATCACCGGGATGCGCAGCCTGACGCAGCGCTCAGCGACGGCAAGCAACTGGTCGATGGTGTGGCGGCTCACTCCGGGCATCGATGGCACCGGAACCGGCGCGCCCTTGCCGGCGCCGGTGGCTTCGTGCACGAAGCACGGATAGATCAGGTCGTCCACGGTCAGCCGGTGCTCCTGCACCAGCCGGCGGCTGAAGTCGGTGCGGCGGTTGCGGCGCAAACGGATGGTGGGGTAGCCCGCGTGCTTGGGAGGGGAGGCATTCATTTCGGGTTTCCAGCGGGTTCGGGTTCGAAAGGATTCGCGAGCGGCACGCCTGGGTCTGCCGGGTTTTTCAGGTTCACTGGGTCCGCCGCCGGGTGCGCCGGGTGCGCCGGGTGCCGCCGGGTGCGCCGGGTCGCCGGCGCGGGTGTGGCGACGGCGACCGGCGCATGCGGATCGCGAAAGACTAGCACTCCGTCGGCGACCTGGCGGGTCCAGTCGACGGCAGCGCCGGTGATCAGCGACTCCACGGCCTGCTGCAGGTTCTCCACGCCCGTCCGGCTGAGGATCGAGAACGGCAGCACCAGCAGGCTCGCCCGCCGATTCGCCAGCAGAGGATCTTGCGCCACCGCGCGCACCGCCTGCCGGACCTGCTGGCGGCCGAGCTTGTCCGACTTGGTCATCACGATGATCAGCGGGATGTCCGGCGACGTCCAGCCGAGCAGCTGGCGGTCGAGGTCAGTCAACTGTCGGCGGCTGTCGATCATCAGCACGACACCGGCGAGCGGGCCCCGCTGCCGGATGTAGTCGCCGGCGAGCGCCTGCCAGGAGCGCTTCGCACTTGGGGCCGCGGCAGCGAAGCCGTACCCCGGCGTGTCGACCAGGAAGCCGAGCGGCCGGGCAGTCGGCACGCCATCGGAATCGAGCGGACCGGGCGGTCCGACGGCGAAGAGGTTGAGAGCCTGCGTCCTGCCGGGCGTGCGGCTGGAGAAGGCGAGCCGGCGGCGGTTGCAGATCAGGTTGATGCAGGACGACTTGCCCGCGTTGGAGCGCCCGACGAAAGCGACCTCCGGCAAACCGTCCGGGTTGGCCTGCGACAGCTTGGCGAGCCGCACGACGGTGTCGGCGAAACGCGCGGTGGCCAGAAGTTTCATTCAGGCATTATCGTATAATCAAAGGTTTGCTGGACCGGCGTCCAGGAAGACGCGCAAGCGTAACCGTCCGACGCCGGAAGCGCTGGCGGACGAGAATGCCGGCGAGGTCGACAGGGCAGGGTCGGGACGAGCGGGTTTGGTCAGAACAGAATGAGCCGGCGAAGCCGGCTGGTCATGAGCCGGGCAAGCCGGCTGAAGGAAATCGCATGAAGTGTCAGGTAACGGTTGCTGGTGGTCACGTCGACGGCGTTGGCGGCCACGCGTCCGGCGCGCGGGTTCGCGCCGGGATCTTCGCGGGCCTGCTGGGCGCGCTGCTCCTGTCTCCGACTGCAGTCTTCGCCCAGGACGCCGCGCTTCCGCCGGTTGCCACCAAGGCCGATCCGGCCAAGGGCGAGCAGCTGGCCACCCAGGTCTGTGCCGCCTGCCACGGACCCGACGGCAACAGTACGGCCTCTGCGAACCCCAAGATCGCCGCCCAGCATCCGGCCTACCTCCATAAGCAGCTTGCCGACTTCAAAGTGAAGGAAGGCGCGAAGGCGCCCGCCCGCCCGAGTCCCATCATGACGGCGATCGCCTCGCCGCTCTCGCCGCAGGACATGGCCAACCTCTCCGCCTTCTACAGTGCCAAGCCGCTCAAGCCGTCGGCCGCGCGGAACAAGGAAATGGTCGACCTCGGGCGGTCCATCTATCGAGGTGGCATCGCAGAAAAAGGCGTGCCGTCCTGCGCCGGCTGCCACGGTCCCACCGGCTCCGGCATTCCTGCGCAGTTCCCGCGCCTGGCGGGTCAGTTCTCGGAATACACCGAGGCGCAGCTGGTCGCCTTCCGCAGCGGCAACCGCCACAACAACGCGGCGATGGTCACCATTGCTTCGCGGCTGTCGGACAACGAGATCAAGGCGGTCGCCGACTATATCGCCGGCCTGCGCTGAACGCGCGCTACGGGTGACTCTCGCGGCCCCGGGCCTACCCCGCGGGGCCGCACCTACGGCGCACTGCTTGCCGGCTCGTACCTCACGGCGGCTCATGCCGGGCGGAAGCTCATGCCGCTGCTGGCAGCCGACGGCAGCCCGCGGCGCAAATGCCCGACTGCCTGTAAGTTGTCCGGCTGCCGCGCGACCGTTCGCATAACATGATCGGCAGAAGGATCCCGCGCCTGCGCCTGCGGCCAGGCCTGAGGGGCCAGGCAGAGCGGCCGGCCTGACACCCCGGCCGCGAGTGGCCGCCGAATCCACCTACCGACATGTTTGCGGAGCACAGCATGCTGATCAGCGTTCGAGATTCATCCCAACCCGCAGCCGCCGAGGTCACTCCCGAAGCCGTGTACCGGAACCGGCGCCGGCTGCTGGCAGCCGCCGGCTTGGCTGCCGCCGGGCTGCCGCTGCTTTCGCCGACGCGGGTGCACGCGCAGCGGACCACCGGCGTAGGCGGGCTGGCGAAGCTGCCTGGAAAGCCGAGCCCGCTGTCGACCATGGAGCGTCCGACAAGCCTCGAGGACGCGACTACCTATAACAACTTCTACGAGTTCGGGACCGACAAATCCGATCCTGTCCGCTATGCCGGCACTCTTCAGACCCGGCCGTGGACGGTGGTCGTCGAAGGCGAGGTCGCCAAGCCGAAGACCTACGACATCGAGGAACTGCTCAAGCTGGCGCCGCAGGAAGAGCGCATCTACCGGATGCGCTGCGTCGAGGGCTGGTCGATGGTGATTCCGTGGGTCGGCTACCCGCTGGCCGAACTGATCAAGCGCGTCGAACCGAACGGCAGCGCCAAGTTCGTCGAGTTCGTCACCCTCGCGGATCCGAAACAGATGCCGGGCCTGCGCTCCGGTGTCCTTGGCTGGCCGTATCTCGAAGGTTTGCGGATGGACGAGGCGATGCATCCGCTCACCCTCCTGACCTTCGGCATGTACGGCGGCGTGCTGCCCAACCAGAACGGAGCGCCGATCCGGATGGCAGTGCCATGGAAGTACGGCTTCAAGTCGGGCAAGTCGATCGTGAAGATCCGCTTTACCGAGAAGCAGCCGCTGACCAGCTGGGGTCGGGCCGGTCCGTCCGAATACGGCTTCTATTCCAACGTCAACCCCGAGGTCGATCATCCGCGCTGGTCGCAGGCGACCGAGCGGCGCATCGGCGAGGACGGCTTCCTGCAGCGCAAGCGCAAGACGCTGATGTTCAACGGCTATGCGGACCAGGTCGGCCAGCTGTACGCGGGCATGGACCTGCGCAAGAACTTCTGAACGGGCTATCGTGGGATCGATCGGCTGGTTGAAGCCTGCGATTTTCGTACTGTCGCTCGTTCCGTTCCTGCGCCTGTTCGTCCTCGGCTTCCAGGACCGCCTGGGCGCCAACCCGATCGAGTTCATCACCCATTCGACCGGTTTCTGGACGCTGACCTTCCTCTGCATCACGTTGACGGTGACGCCATTGCGACGCCTGACCGGCTGGCAGCAGCTCGTGCGCCTGCGCCGCATGCTTGGACTGTTCGCCTTCTTCTACGCCAGCGCCCACCTGGTGACCTATGTCTGGTTCGACCAGTGGTTCTCGCTCGAGGAGATCGTGAAGGATGTCTGGAAGCGGCCGTTCATCACCGTCGGTTTCACCGCGTTCCTGCTGCTGGTGCCGCTTGCAATCACGTCGACGAATTTCATGATGCGCCGCCTCGGCCGCCGCTGGTCACAGCTGCATCGGCTGGTGTATCTGATCGTGATCCTCGGTGTCGTGCACTTCTGGTGGCTGAAGGAGGACAAGAACGACCTGTCGGAGCCGTGGCTCTACTCGGGCATCGTCTGCGCGCTACTGCTGTTCAGGCTGCTGTACCCGATGTGGCAGAGAGCGAGCCGCTCGCGCAAGCAGACGCCGGCCACCGGGGCAGCGAGACCGTGAACTTCCGGCCGGCTCAGCGCTTGAGCCGGCGATCCGCCTCCAGCAGGTCCGCCACCGTCTCACGTGCGCGCACCGGATAGGCTTCGCCGTTGTCGATCAGGACTTCCGCTGCCCGGGGCCGGCTGTTGTAGTTGGAGCTCATTACCGCGCCGTAGGCGCCGGTGGACAGGATCGCCAGCAGGTCGCCCTGCTCGATCTCCAGCAGGCGGTCGCGCCCAAGCCAGTCGCCCGATTCGCAAACCGGACCGACGATGTCGAAACGCCGTGCGACGCCGTCGCGCAGCGCGACGGGCTCGATCCGGTGATAGGCATCGTAGAGCGAAGGCCTGATCAGGTCGTTCATCGCGGCATCGACGACCGCGAAGTTCTTGTCGTGATTACGCTTGAGGTATTCGGTGCGGGTGAGCAGCAACCCGGCATTGCCGACGAGCGCGCGGCCGAATTCGAACAGCACCTCCGGCGGCTCGCCGCTGCTCCACTGGTCGATCCGTCTGAAGAGCGCGGTCATCAGCGCCATCGGTTCGGGCGGCACCTCCTCGTCGTAGCGGATGCCCAGTCCGCCGCCGAGGTCGAGGTGCCTGATCTCGATGCCGGCCCGCTTCAGCTGGTCGACCATCTCCAGCACCCGGTCGAGCGCCTCCAGGAACGGCGCGATTTCCGTGATCTGCGAGCCGATGTGGCAGTCGATGCCGGTCACTTCGACATGGGCAAGCTCTGCCGCGCGGCGGTAAACCGGCAATGCCTCCTCGAAGGCGACGCCGAACTTGTTCTCCCTCAGGCCGGTGGAGATGTAGGGATGAGTGGCGGCGTCGACGTCGGGATTCACGCGGATCGAGACCGGGGCGATGCGGCCGAGCCCGGCAGCGACCTCGTCGAGCCGTTCAAGTTCCGCCAGGGACTCGACGTTGAAGCAGCGCACGCCAACCTCCAGCGCCCGAGCCATTTCGGCTGCCGACTTGCCAACCCCCGAGAAGAGCACCTGCTGCGGATCGCAGCCGGCGGCGATGACTCGCTCGAGCTCGCCACCGGAGACGATGTCGAAGCCGCACCCGAGCCGGCCCATCAGCTCGATGATCGCGAGGTTGCTGTTGGCCTTGAGGGCATAGCAGATGGTTGCCTTGCGGCCCTTCACTGCGAGGCGGAACTCCTCGAACGTCGACTCGATGTGCGCGCGCGAGTAGAGGTAGAGCGGCGTGCCGAATTGCTTTGCAAGGGCTTCGAGGTCGAGCCCGTCGGCAAGCAGCCGGCCGGAGCCGTCGCGGGTGAGCCAGCCGGGCAGCACCGCAACGGCGGGCGGCGTGTCGTTCATCTCTTGAGCGGATCGGTGCCGGGGAGCGTCTGATCGGCCGGCCGCTGCGCGCCCGGGGGTAGCGGTGCAGGCGGCGTGGCGGCGGCGGGCGTGGTCGCGCCGGGTGACGGAACCAGCGGTCCCTTCTGACCGCAGCCGGCAAGGGCGATCAAGGCGGCCGCGGAGGAGGTGATTAGAATGGATCGCATCATTTCAGGCGGAGCAGTCTAGCATGGGCGAAGAGGGCTTCACGAAGCTTGCGAGGGAGGCGCTCGATCGCCTCGAGGCGGATATCGAGCGGTCTGCTTCGGACGCCGATGTCGACCTGGAGATCTCCAGGCAGGACAATGTCATCGACATCGAGTTCGATGACGGCTCCAAGATCGTCATCAACAGCCATGAGGCGGCGGGTGAGATCTGGGTTGCCGCGCGTGCCGGCGGCTACCACTTCAGGCCGAACCCCGATGGCGGCTGGGTCGATGGCCGCAGCGGCCGCGAACTGCGGCCGATGCTGGCGGAGCTGCTGTCGGCGCAGGCCGGCACGCCGATCGACCTGGGAGCCTGCTGAGCCCTCGCGTCAGAAAATCTGGTCGCGCACGCTCTGCGATTTCGGGTCGGTGGAAAGGCCATCTTCGGTCACCCCGAGAGAGCCGATGCCCTGGCCCGGCCCGGTCTCGTCGAGATAGAACTCGCCATTGACCTGCATGACGCCGTCCGGCATCGGGCGCTGCTTCTCCGGATTCTCCGGCAGCACCTCCTTCATGTAATTGATCCACATCGGCAGCGCCAGTCCGCCGCCTGTCTCGCGTTCGCCGAGGGACCGCGGCTGGTCGTAGCCCATCCATCCAATGCCGGCGATGCCGGTGGCATATCCCGCGAACCAGGCGTCGTGGGCGTCATTGGTGGTGCCGGTCTTGCCGGCCAGGTCGTTGCGTTTCAGTGACCTGGCGGCCGTGGCGGTGCCCCGGCGCACGACCTCGCGAAGCAGGCTATCCATGATGAAGGCGTTGCGTGCATCGATCGCGCGGTTGTCTTCGTTGCCGGCGACCGCCGGATTGGCCGAGGCGATGACTTTGCCGTTGCTGTCGGTGATCTTCTCGATCAGGTATGGCTGCACCCGGTAGCCGCCGTTGGCGAATACCGAGATGCCGCTCGCGAGCTGCCAGGGCGTGACGTTGCCGGCGCCCAGGGCCATGGTCAGGTAGGCGGGGTTTTTTTCCGGCTCGAAGCCGAAGCGGGTGAGATAGTCCTGCGCATAGTCGACGCCGATGCTCTGCAGAATGCGGATCGACACCATGTTCTTCGACTTCGCAAGCGCCGTCCTCAGGGTGATCGGGCCTTCGTATTTGCCGTCGTAGTTCTTGGGTTCCCAGAGCTGCCCGCCGGTGGAGGCTGGATCGAGGATGATCGGCGCGTCGTTGATGATGGTGCTGGTCATGAAGCCCTTCTCCAGCGCCGCGGAATAGATGAATGGCTTGAAGGACGACCCGGGCTGGCGGATCGACTGGGTCACGCGGTTGAACTTGCTGCGGCTGTAGTCGAAGCCGCCCACCATGGCGCGGACCGCGCCGTCGTCGGTGCCGATGCCGACGAAGGCTGCCTCCACTTCAGGTGCCTGCACGATCTCCCAGCCGTCGCTGCCTTCTGCAATCCGCACGATGGCACCGGGCCGGATCTGCCGATCCGAGGCTGCCTTCGGGTTCAACCAGCGCGAGACGAACTTGAGGCCATCGCCGCCAATATCGAAGGTCACGCCGCGCCCGCGGGTGACGGTGACCGCTTTCGGATCGGCCTTGAGGACCACCGCCGCCAGGTACTCCTCCAGGTCGCCGGCCTGGCCGAGTGCGTCGTCGATCCGCTGCTCGAGCACGCCGGCGTTGCTCGTCATCTCGATGTAGGCCTCCGGCCCGCGATAGCCCTGCTTGCGGTCGTAGTCGATGACCGACTTGCGAACTGCGGCGTTGGCCGCGCGCTGATCCTTGGATTTGATCGTGGTGTAGACGCTCAGGCCGGTCGAGTAGGCCTCGTCCTTGAACATTTCATAGGTCAACTGACGCGCCATCTCGGAAGCCCACTGCGCGCGCAACGGCAGCGACCGGCGCTCCGGCAGCACCTGCAAGTCTTCCTCCTTGGCGGCCTCGTACGCCGGGTCGTCCAGGTAGCCCAGCTGATGCATGCGCGAGAGCACGTACAGCTGCCGCTCCTTCGCGCGCTTCGGATTCACGATCGGGTTGTCGCGGGCGGGCGCCTTCGGCAGCCCGGCGAGCATCGCCATCTGGGCGACGCTCAGCTGTGCCAGCGGCTTGCCGAAGTAGGTCTCGGCCGCCGCGCCGAAGCCGTAGGAGCGCTGTCCGAGGAAGATCTGGTTGGCGTAGATCTCCAGTATCTGGTCCTTGGTGAGCGCCTGCTCGATCTTCCAGGTGAGCAGCACTTCGTAGATCTTGCGGACGTAGCTGCGCTCGCGGGTCAGGAAGAAGTTGCGCGCCAGCTGCATGGTGATGGTGCTTGCACCCTGTGCGCGGCCGCCGGCCCGGAGGTTGGCGATGGCCGCCCGGACGATCCCGGAAACGTCCACCCCGGAATGCTCGTAGAAGCTGTCGTCCTCCGCGGCCAGGATCGCCTTGGTCATCCGCTCCGGGAAGTCCTCGATCCGGACCACGCTGCGCCGCTCTTCACCGAACTCGCCGATCAGCAGGCCGTCTGAGGTATAGACGTGCATCGGCACTTTCGGCCGGTAGTCGGTCAGCACCGCCAGAGACGGCAGGCGGTCGGCGGTGAGCACTGCGGCAAGCAGCGCCGTCAGGATGCCTATCGCCACCAGGCCAAGCGGCACGGCGACCAGCCAGGCAACGACACGGCCGGCCGACCAGCGCTTGCGTCCGGCAGTCGGCGACCTTCTGGACGCCGTTCCTGACCTGACCGACGCTGATCGGGTGGCGCCGGCTTTGCCCGCGGCGGCACCTGATCTGGCGGTGGATTTGTACCCGTTGGGGCCCGGAGGGGGCGTGTCTGCCTTCATAGCATCTTCAGAAACGTCTTCGGGGGCATCTTCGGGGGGATCTTCGGTAACCCTCGGCCCGAGGGCGCGAGGTGAATCCGCACTATACGCCGCGCGTCCCCGGCAGTTGGCTGTGGCTCCTCCGACGTGGCTCAGGAAGCACCGTTCGCGATGCGTTTTCGACTGTCTTTCCGCCCGACGCGACCAGTGGAGTAAGACCGACGATCAGCGGTTGTTGCAAGGAGTTCCTTAGTGAGTAAAAAACTTTACAGTGGGAACAGGAAGTAAGTAGTGTCTCGCGTGATTTATGCGAAGTTGTCCTAAAGCACTGAGTTTAAAGGCTTTTTTCCTCTTTGAGGGGTCGTTCTGTGGCACTAGGTCTTCCATCACTCTTCGCACGTGGACCCGCTCCGCTGCTAGGCATCGATTTTAGTGCTTCCAGTGTCAAGGTCGTGGAACTTGCCCCTGGCAGGCAGTCCGCCATGCGATTGGAGCGCTACGCCATCGAGCCGATCGAGCGCGGTGCAATCGTCGACGGCAACGTCGAGAAACCGGAGGTCGTGGCAGACGCATTGCTGCGGGCGCTGCGCAAGGCTGGAACGAAGACCAGGACGGCCGCGCTGGCACTGCCGTCGTCATCGGTCATCACCAAGCGCATCACGCTGCCCGCCGGCATGCGCGACGACGACTACGAAATGCAGGTCGAGTCCGAGGCGAGCCAGTACATCCCCTTCGCGATCGAGGAGGTCAACCTCGACTTCCAGATCCTCGGGCCGTCGGCGACTTCGCCGGACGACGTCGACGTGCTGCTTGCGGCTTCCCGCAAGGAGAAGGTCGACGATCGCGTGGTCGTCGCGGAGATGGCGGGGCTCAAGCCGATGATCATCGATGTCGAGCCCTATGCGGCTCGCAGCTCCATCGACCACATCGTCAGCTACCTGCCGAACCATGGCGAGGGACTGATCCTCGCAGTCTTCGACATCGGCCAGATGTCCACCAGCCTGACGGTGGTCCTCAACGGCCAGACCATCTTCGAACGCGAGCAAGCCTTCGGGGGCAACCAGCTGACCCAGGACATCGTGCGCCTTTACGGGCTGACGCCGGAAGAAGCGGAGTTGAAGAAGCGCACCGGAGACCTGCCGGACAACTACGAGAAGGAGTTGCTGTATCCGTTCGTCGAGCAGGGCTCCACCGACATCAGCCGTTCGCTGCAGTTCTTCTTCACCTCCACGCCCTACACCCGCGTCGACCGGATTTTCCTCGCCGGCGGCGGCGCCGTCACCACGGGACTGGTCGAGGCGGTGTCGCAGCGCACCCAGGTTCCGACCGAGGTTTTCAGTCCCTTCCAGGGCATGGAGATCTCCAGCAACGTTCGTGAGAAGCAGATGCGCCTGGATGCGCCCGCGATGCTGGTGAGCTGCGGCCTGGCGATGCGGAGGTTCGACGCATGATCAGGATCAACCTTCTGCCGCATCGCGAGATGCGGCGTGAGCGCCGCAAGAAGGACTTCGTCGGCAGCATAGCGATCACGGCGCTGGCGGGCGGCGTGCTTGCGTTTGCCGGCGGTGTCGTCATCAATCAGCAGATCGAGGCGCAGTCGGCGCGCAACGCCTATGTCAAGGCGGCGATCGCCAAGCTGGACATCGAGATCGCCGAGATCAAGAACCTGGAAGAGGCGATCGCTTCGCTGCAGGCCCGCCAGAAGGCGGTCGAGGACCTGCAGAGCGATCGCACGGTCCCGGTCCACCTGTTCGACGAGCTGGTCAAGCTGATGCCCGAAGGTGTCTTCCTGGAAAAGCTGCAGCAGCAGGAGCTGAAGGTCACCCTGGGTGGCTTCGCGCAGTCGAACGAGCGGGTGGCGGAGCTGCTGCGCAACCTCTCCGACCGCAGCGACTGGCTCGAGAAACCGCAGCTCGACGAGATCAAGGAGGTCATGGTCAAGGATCCGGCTCCGACCGCGGCAGCCACCAAGACCGACATCCGCCGCGCGTACGAGTTCAAGCTCAACGTGCTGATCAAGCGTCGCACGCCGGAAGGCCAGGAGGCGCCGGGAGCAGCGAGCGGCCCGCAGCGCGTCCAGCGGTGCCATCAACGTCGCCGCCGCAAGCGGTGCTGCCGTCGGCGGGAGCGCAAGATGAAGAACGTCACGATCGATTTCGGCGCGATCACGCGCCAGTTCGAAGGCCTGCAGGGCCGCCACCCCGGCCTGTGGCCGGCGCTTCCGAAGACGCTGCTGTTGCTGGCGGTGCTCGCCTCGCTGCTGTTCGTCGGCTGGCTGGCGTACTGGCGCGGCCTGCTCGAGGAACTCGAGACGGGGCAGCAGCAGGAGTTGCAGCTGCGCGCGGAATATACCGACAAGGTCAAGAAGGCGGTGAACCTCGACGACCTGCGCAAGCAGAAGGTCCAGGTCGAGCAGTACGTCGGCGTGCTGGAGAAGCAGCTGCCGAGCCGTGCCGAGATGGATGCCCTGCTTACCGACATCAACCAGGCCGGCGTCGGCCGCGGCGCCCAGCTGCAGCTCTTCAAGCCGGGCCAGGTGCAGGTCAAGGACTATTACGCCGAACTGCCGATCACGGTGAAGGTGGTGGGCAACTACCACGACCTCGGCTCCTTCAGCAGCGATATCGCGAACCTGCCCCGCATCGTCACCCTGAACAACTTGACCATCATGCGTCAGAGCAAGACCAACCTCCTCGAGATGGACGCGACGGCGAAAACCTTCCGCTATCTGGACAAGGAAGAGATCGACGCCCAGCGCCAGGCTGCAGCCGCCCAGGCGAAGAAGGGAGCGAAGAAGTGATGATGCCCGCCAAAGCAGTGCCGTCCCGCGGGGCAATGAAGCTGCGCCGGATGGTCGCCGTCACCGGCATCGCGCTCGCGTCGCTGGGCCTTGCCGGCTGTACCGACGACGTCTCCGAGATCCAGGGGTGGATGGACGAGACCCGTGCCAACACGCCCCGGCGCACCGGCAAGATTCCGGAGCCGAAGCGCTTCGTGCCGTTCCGCTACGAGGCGCGCACCGACATCGATCCGTTCTCGAACGCCAAGCTGCAGGTCGCACTGGCGCGGTTCTCCGACCGCAACAAGGGCGGCATCACGCCTGACCTGAATCGGCGCCGCGAGCCGCTGGAAGCCTTCCCGCTGGACACGATCCGGCTGGTCGGCCACCTGAACCGCGCGAGCACCGGTCCGGTCGCGCTGCTGGAGGCCGACAAGGTGATCTTCCAGGTCAAGGTGGGCAGCTACCTCGGCCAGCACTTCGGCCGCGTCACGAAGATTTCCGAAACCGAAGTCGCTCTCAAGGAGCTCGTCCAGGATGCCGCCGGCGACTGGGTGGAGCGCGATACGTCGCTTGCGCTGCAAGAGGCAAAGAAATGAACAACCGTCCGAAGACGAGACATCCGATGCGCCTGATCAAGAACAGTATTGTCGTCGCTGCACTTACCCTCGGTGCCGCAGGCCCGACGCTGGTCTGGGCGCAGAGCAACTCGATCGAATCCATCACCAGCGCCCAGCAGGGTTCGGCGACGGTACTGCGGATCGAGATGGCAAAGCCGCCGACGGACGCGCCGCCCAGCTTCACCATCAGCAATCCGCCACGGGTGGCGATGGACTTTCGCGATACCGACAGCAAATTGGCGCAGAGCCTGATCGAGCTGACGCACGGCGACGTCCACAGCGTGAACGTGGTCCAGGCCGGTGGCCGCTCGCGGGTGGTCCTCAATCTCAAGCGGCCGCTGAGCTTCCAGTCGACGATCGAAGGCAACTCGCTGGTGGTCTCGCTCGACCAGGCCGCCGGCTCGAGCGCGCCGGTCGCGGCTGCGCCGAATTCGTACAGCTTCGCCAAGGGCGACCCGTCACTGTCCCATTCGCTGCGCGACATCGACTTCCGCCGCGGCAAGGACGGTGAAGGCCGGGTGGTCGTCGAGCTGTCGGACTCCCAGACCGGCGTCGACATCAAGCAGCAGGGCCAGACGATCGTCGTCGACTTCCAGGGCGCGAGGCTGCCGGACAACCTGCGCCGCCGCCTGGACGTGGCCGACTTCGGCACCGCCGTCAAGAACATCCGCAGCTTCCAGCAGGGCGACTCGGTCCGCATGGTGATCGAGCCGCAGGGCCTGTGGGAGCACAACGCCTACCAGAGCGACACCCAGTTCGTCGTCGAGGTCAAGCAGATCAAGGAGGATCCGAACAAGCTGAGCCAGGGTACCCGTCAGGGCTACCGCGGCGAGCGGCTGTCGCTGAACTTCCAGAACGTCGACGTCCGGGCGCTGCTGCAGGTGATTGCCGATTTCACCAACCTGAACATCGTTACCAGCGATTCGGTCGGCGGCAACCTCACGCTGCGGCTCAAGGACGTGCCGTGGGACCAGGCGCTCGACATCATCCTGCAGTCGCGCGGCCTCGACATGCGCAAGAACGGCAACGTCATCCTGATCGCGCCCCGCGAGGAGCTCGCCACCAAGGAGAAGCTCGACCTCGAGGCGCGCCAGCAGATCGCCGACATCGAGCAGCTTCGTACCGAAACCTTCACGCTGAACTACCAGAAGGCCGAAGCGGTCGGCGAACTGCTCAAGGACGACAAGCAGCGGGTGCTGTCCAAGCGCGGCAGCGCGCTGGTCGACGCCCGCACCAACAAGCTGTTCGTGCAGGATACGCCGACGCGGCTCGACGAGGTGCGCCGCCTGATCCAGCAGGTCGACATCCCGGTGCGCCAGGTGCTGATCGAGGCCCGCATCGTCGAAGCCGACGACCGCTTCTCGCGCAACCTCGGCACCAAGCTCGGCTTCTATGACCGTCGCAGCCTGGTGTACAACACCCAGAGCCGCATCGACCCGGTCACCGGCCAGGCGGTTGCCTACAACGTGCCTACCTACGGTACCGGCAGCCCCATCGGCAACAACTACGGCTTGATCTCCGGCAACCTGACCGGTGCCGCCCAACTGTCGTCGCAGCTCGGCAGCGATATCCCGAATGCTGCGCCGGGCCTCGGCATGGCGACCGCGGTGGAGAACACCAATTTCGTGAATCTGCCGGCCGCTGCGATCTCCGGCTCCTCGCCGGCGTCGTTCGCGATCAGCCTGTTCGGCTCGAGCCTGACGCGCTTCATCAACCTGGAACTGTCCGCCCTCGAAGCCGATCAGCGTGGCAAGGTGGTCTCCAGCCCGCGAGTGCTGACCGCCAACCAGTCGAAGGCGCTGATCGAGCAGGGTACCGAACTGCCGTACCAGTCGTCGACGTCCAGCGGCGCGACCGCGGTGTCGTTCCGCAAGGCCAACCTGCGGCTCGAGGTCACGCCGCAGATCACGCCCGAAGGTAACGTGATCCTCGACGTCGACATCAACCGCGACGCTGTCGGACAGCTCACGCCGGCCGGCTTCGCCATCGACACCCGCCACGTCAAGACGCAGGTCCTGGTCGAGAATGGCGGCACGGTGGTCATCGGCGGCATCTACGAGCAGTTCGAGCGCAACCGCACCGACAAGGTGCCGCTGCTGGGCGACATCCCCGTGCTCGGCTACCTGTTCAAGAGCACCACCAAGACCAACGACCGCACCGAACTGCTGGTGTTCCTCACCCCGCGCGTGGTGAACGACGCGGTGGTGCAGCGGTAGTCACGGTCGATCCGCGGCAACCATACCGAGCAACGCGAGCCAAGAAATAGGGACGCCCGCGGTAGCGGGCAAGGGAATCCAGATGAACAACATCACCATGAAGAAAGCGCTTGTCGCGCTGATTTCCGGCGCGGTCCTCGCGCTGTCCGGTTGCGGCGGCACGGGTGCCGGGGCGGGCGGGCATCCGGAGGGGGCGCAAACTGCAAAGGAGACGCAGGACCTGAAGGTCAGCCTGAGCGCCAGTTCGCGGATCCTGCCGGCGGACGGTTCGTCCCCGGTCGATCTCACTGCCATCGTGACCGACGCCGAGTCGGGCGTGGCGATCGAGGGCAAGGAAGTGGACTTCGCAGTCAGGGATCCGCTCAACGGCGTGCGGATCGAAGTGACGCGGGCGACGACTGATGCGAGCGGGGTGGCGGTCGCCCGCCTCCTGCTGAACGGCAATGCCTCTGAGCGTGACGTGACGGTCCTGGCGTCGGTCGAACAGCAGACGCCGGCCGAGCTGGTGATCCAGGTCGCAGCGCGGGCCACGAGCGACGCGGTCCAGAACAACAGCCGCGGCGAGCTGACCGTGCGGCTGGGGACCGACAACCTCATCGAGGACATGAAGGAGCAGCTGTCGTATCGGAAGCGCTATGCGGCAATCGTGACGGACAATGCCGGTATTCCGAAGTCGAACGTGACGGTGCTGGCGACGCTGCGGTCGATCCGCTACTACGTCGGCTACTGGGCCTCGGCTAGCGCCGGCGGAACGGCTGGAGCCAGGTCCACCTGGTGCCGGGCGGGGTCGAAAGCGAGGACATGGCCAACTTCGGCATCTGCGATCCGATACGAGGACAAGAACAACGACAAGGTGCTGACTCCCGGCAACATGGCGTCCTACACGGTCCAAGGGCCAGACGGACGCCAGCGGCCTGGCGGTGCTCAACATCGTCTACCCGAAGAGCTTCGCCCAGTGGGCGCAGATGCAGCTCGAGGTGACGGCCAGCGTCGGCGGCACCGAAGGGTTCAGTGCGATGACGATCCCGTTGCCGATCCTCGCTGCCGACGTGACCAATGCCCAGATCGCGCCGCCGAGCATCGCGCGGACCCGAGACAGCCTGAAGGACGGGGTCGGCGCCGATATCGCCATCGACCCGGCGGAAGGGCTCCTGCGGCTCACCGAGCCTCGTACCGGGCAGTCCCTTCCCCTACCTGTCGGTCACGCCGAGCTGCCCGGTCGTACCCTGATCAGCCAGCCTCTTTCCTGATACCTTAGGGCGGCCATGAGTGCCGCCCTTTCCATTTTCCTGATCGGCATGATGGGCGCCGGCAAGTCGACCGTGGGGGTGCGGCTCGCGCGGCGCCTCGATCGCCCCTTCATCGACGTCGACCGGGAGCTCGAATGCCGGCTCGGCGTCGACATCCCGACAGTATTCGACCTCGAGGGCGAGGAAGGCTTTCGTCGTCGCGAAGCGCAGCTCATCGAGGAGCTGAGCGCGGGCGAACGGCTGGTGCTGGCCACGGGCGGCGGCGCGGTGCTGGCCGCCGGCAACCGCCAGGCGCTGTCGTCGCGGGGGCTGGTGGTGTACCTGCGCGCGACGCCGGCCGACCTCTGGCAGCGCCTGCGCCGCGACAAGCACCGCCCGCTGCTGAAGGCGGACAACCCGCGCCAGCGGATCATCGACCTGGTCCAGCAGCGCGACCCGCTCTACATGGAAATCGCCGACTACATCGTGGGTACCGGCCGCCAGCCGGTCGACCAGGCCGTGGAATCTATAATCGGTTGGTTGTCGCAACCGGAGTGCGCCGAGCGCGCGCGAGGCAAGGTCTTATGCAGCAGGTGACCGTCGAGCTGGGCAACCGCAGCTACCCCATCCAGGTCGGCGCGGGGCTGGTGGCGCGTAATGCCGCCTTGCTGGAACTTGCCGAGGGGAGGTCGGTCGCGGTCGTGACCGACGCGGTGGTGGACCGCCTGTTCGGCGACGTGCTTGCCGCCGGCTTGAAGACGGCGGCGCATCGGCTGGTGCGCATTGTGCTCCCGCCGGGCGAGGGCACCAAGAGCTGGGAATCGCTGAACCGCATCTTCGACAGCCTCCTGGAAAGCCGCTTCGATCGCAACAGCCTCCTCGTCGCTCTCGGCGGCGGCGTGATCGGCGACCTGGCGGGCTTTGCAGCCGCCACCTACCAGCGCGGCATCGACTTCGTGCAGGTGCCGACGACGCTGCTCGCGCAGGTCGACTCGTCGGTCGGCGGCAAGACGGCCATCAACCATGCGCGCGGCAAGAACATGATCGGCGCCTTCCACCAGCCGCGGCTCGTGATCGCGGACATGGATACGCTGGCTTCACTGCCACCGCGAGAATTGTCGGCCGGGCTCGCCGAGGTCATCAAGCACGGCGCGATTGCAGATGCCGGCTACCTGGACCGCGTCGCGAGCCGGATGCCGCAGTTGCTGGCGCACGATCCAAGCGCGCTTGCCGAAGCCGTCGTCGCGTCGATCCGGATCAAGGCAGACGTGGTCGCCCGCGACGAGCGGGAGGCGGGTGCGCGGGCCCTGCTCAACTTCGGACACACGTTCGGCCACGCCATCGAAGCCGGCGCGGGCTACGGCAAGTGGCTGCATGGCGAGGCGGTCGGGGCTGGCATGGTGATGGCCACCGACCTGTCGATGCGCCTTGGCTACCTCGGCGCGGAGGATCTTGCCCGCATGAAGTCGGTCATCGGCGACGCCGGCCTCCCGCTGCAGGGGCCGTCATGGCCGCTCGAGCGCTACCTGTCCTACATGAGCATCGACAAGAAGGCATCTCTCGGCGTCCCCAAGTTCGTGGTCCTGCGGCGCATCGGCGAGGCGGACGTCCAGAAGGTCGCGCCGGAACTCGTCGCGCAGGCAATCGCCGCCCACACCGTCGCCACCGCAATCTGATCCCCTCAACGCGCAAGCACGATGGCGCGCCAGCCCCGCAACATCGTCCCCGGCTACCCCTATCACGCGATCGTGCGCGGCAATAACCGGCAGGCGATCTTCTTCGACGACGACGATCGACTCGTCTACAAGTCGGTGCTGCACGAAGCCTGTGCCGCGCATGGACTGGCGGTGCATGCCTACGCGCTGATGACCAACCACGTCCACCTGGTGGCCACGCCATCCCGGCCGGAGTCGCTGGCGCTGGTGATGCAGGCGGTGGGGCGCCAGTATGTCCGCTACTTCAACCGTCGCCATGGCCGCACCGGCACTTTGTGGGAGGGTCGGTATCGCGCATCAATAATTCAGGAGGACCGCTACTTCCTGGCCTGCCAGCGCTACGTGGAGATGAACCCGGTCGAGGCTGGCATGGTGCACCTGCCGGAAGCATTTCGCTGGTCGAGCAATGCGCATCACCTGGGCCTGGTGTCGGATTCGCTGGTGAGTCCGCACCGCCTCTACTGGGCACTCGGCAACACGCCGTTCGAGCGGGAGGCTGCCTATCGCCAGTTGTTCGAGGAGCCGCCTGCAGAGGACACGGCCCGGCTGGCGCTAGCGCTGGACAGGGGCCATGCGGTGGCGGAAGAGGCCTTTCTCGGGAAGTTGGAGGCGCAGACCGGAAGGCCGTGGTTGAGACGTCCGGTCGGGCGGCCGCGGAAGTCTCCGTCACAGTAAGCGATACCAGTACGGTGGCATGTCCTCGCGGAGCGACTTCTGCTCGGTCCGTCGGCTTCGTAATTCACTGCTTTAGTGGCTCGGATGCTGCATTGTCGTACCGCCTGTAATTACGCGCGGGGGCCTGGTAAAGCAAAATGACGAACCGTTGGTGATCTCGGCAGCTTCAAATTGATCTGTCCCCTATTTAATCTGCACCAACACGTCGCATAAGATTAATTTGCTCTGACCCCGGTTTTTGTTGTTGCATGGTGCGGTGCGGCGCACTATGCTTTCCGGCAATGTTTCAGGAGAATCGAATGGCGCGACCCATTGCACAGGGCCTTTATGACCCGTCCAACGAGCGCGATGCCTGCGGCGTCGGCTTCGTTGCGCACATCAAGGGCGTCAAGAGTCACGAGATCGTCCAGAACGGCCTGCGCATCCTGCTGAACCTGGACCATCGCGGCGCGACCGGGGCGGACGAACTGTTCGGCGACGGCGCCGGCATCCTGTTGCAGATCCCGGATGAGCTTTTCCGTGACGACATGGCGACCCGCGGCGTCAAGCTGCCGCCCCCCGGCGAGTACGGCGTCGGCATGGTCTTCCTGCCCAAGGAGAACGCATCGCGCCGCGCTTGCGAGCAGGAACTCGAGCGCACCGTCAGGGCGGAGGGTCAGGTGGTGCTGGGTTGGCGCGACGTGCCGCTCGACAAGGAGATGGAGATCTCGCCGCTGGTGCGCGCCAGCGAGCCCGTCATTCGCCAGCTTTTCATCGGCCGGGGTCAGGACGTGATGGTGCAGGACGCGCTCGAGCGCAAGCTGTACCTCATCCGCAAGCTCGCAGCGCACCGCATCCGCAGCCTGGACCTGAAGCACGGCACCGAATACTTCGTGCCGTCGATGTCGAACCGCACCATCGTCTACAAGGGCCTGCTCCTCGCCGGCCAGGTCGGCCGGTACTACAAGGACCTCGCCGACCCGCGCTGCAAATCGGCGCTGGCCCTGGTGCACCAGCGCTTCTCGACCAACACCTTCCCGGCCTGGGAACTCGCGCACCCCTACCGGATGGTCGCCCACAACGGCGAGATCAACACGGTCAAGGGCAACTACAACTGGATCCGCGCCCGCGAGGGCACGATGGCATCGGCCGTCCTCGGGTCGGACCTCAAGAAGCTCTACCCGCTGATCTTCCCGGGCCAGTCCGATACCGCCTGCTTCGACAACGTGCTGGAGTTGCTCACGATGTCGGGCTACTCGCTCGCCCACGCAATCATGATGATGATCCCGGAAGCCTGGGAGCAGCACACGCTGATGGACCCGACGCGCCGCGCCTTCTACGAATACCACGCGGCGATGATGGAACCCTGGGACGGTCCGGCGGCGATCGCCTTCACCGACGGCCGCCAGATCGGCGCCACCCTGGACCGCAACGGGCTGCGGCCGGCCCGCTACATCGTCACCGACGACGACCTGGTGGTGATGGCCTCGGAAGCGGGCGTGCTGCCCGACATTCCCGAGTCGCGGATCATCAAGAAGTGGCGGCTGCAGCCCGGCAAGATGTTCCTGATCGACCTGGAGCAAGGCCGGATCATCGACGACAAGGAGTTGAAGGACCAGCTGGCGGCGGCCAAGCCGTATCGGCAGTGGATCGAGCACATCCGCATCAAGCTCGACGAGGTGGCGGCCGACGAAGCCGACATCGCCGGCGAGCCCGAGTCGGACGAGCCGCTGCTCGACCGGCAGCAGGCATTCGGCTACACCCAGGAAGATCTGAAGTTCCTGATGGCGCCGATGATGATCACCGGCGAGGAAGCGGTCGGCTCGATGGGAACCGATACCCCGCTCGCGGTGTTGTCGGATCACACCAAGCCACTCTTCCACTACTTCAAGCAGCTCTTCGCGCAGGTCACCAACCCGCCGATCGATTCGATCCGCGAGCAGATGGTCATGTCGCTGGTGTCATTCATCGGGCCCAAGCCGAACCTGCTCGACATCAACAACATCAACCCGCCGCTGCGCCTGGAGGCCGACCAGCCGATCCTCACCGCCGAGGACATGGCGAAGATCCGCCATATCGAGCGCTACACCCACGGCAAGTTCAAGAGCTTCGAGCTGCACATCACCTACCCCGTGGCCTGGGGCAAGGAAGGCATCGAGGCGCGGATCGCGTCGCTGTGCGCGCGCGCGGTCGATGCGATCGGCTCAGGCTACAACATCCTGATCGTCACCGACCGGCGGATGAACCGCGACAACGTCGCCATCCCGGCGCTGCTCGCGATGTCCGCCATTCACCAGCACCTGATCGAGAAGGGCTTGCGCACCAATGCCGGCCTGGTGGTCGAAACCGGCGCGGCGCGCGAGGTCCATCATTTCGCGGTGCTGGCCGGCTACGGCGCCGAGGCGATCCATCCCTACCTTGCAATGGAGACCATCGCGTCGATGCACCGCCAGCTCGGTGGCGATCTGTCGCCCGAGAAGGCCATCAAGAACTACATCAAGGCGATCGGCAAGGGCCTGCAGAAGGTCATGTCGAAGATGGGCATCTCCACCTACATGTCCTACACCGGCGCGCAGATCTTCGAGGCGATCGGCCTGAGCCGGGAGCTGGTGGACCGCTACTTCACGGGCACCGCCTCCAACATCGAAGGCCTCGGCGTCTTCGACATCGGCGAGGAGGCGCTGCGCACGCACCGCAAGGCCTATGGCGACGACCCGGTGCTTGCCGACGCGCTGGATCCAGGCGGCGAGTATGCCTACCGGGTACGCGGCGAAGAGCACATGTGGACACCGGATGCCATCGCCAAGCTGCAGCATTCCACCCGCTCGAGCAACTTCCAGACTTACAAGGAATACGCCCAGATCATCAACGACCAGACGCGCCGGCACATGACGCTGCGCGGCTTGTTCGAATTCCGCTTCGATCCGGCCAAGGCGATCCCGCTGGAGGAGGTCGAGCCGGCGGCGGAGATCGTCAAGCGCTTCTCCAGCGGCGCCATGTCGCTCGGGTCGATCTCGACCGAGGCGCACACCACCCTGGCGGTCGCGATGAACCGGATCGGCGGCAAGTCGAACACCGGCGAGGGTGGCGAGGACGAGGCGCGCTACCGCCAGGAGTTCAAGGGCATCACGATCAAGAACGGCGACACCCTGGCGTCGGTGCTTGGCAAGGACGTGATCGAAGCCGACGTGCCCTTGCAGGAGGGCGACTCGCTGAGGTCGCGCATCAAGCAGGTGGCGTCCGGCCGCTTCGGGGTGACCGCCGAATACCTCGGCTCGGCCGACCAGATCCAGATCAAGATGGCGCAGGGCGCGAAGCCCGGAGAAGGGGGCCAGCTGCCCGGCCACAAGGTGACCGACTACATCGCCAGGCTGCGCTGTTCGGTTCCAGGCGTGGGCCTGATCTCGCCGCCGCCGCACCACGACATCTATTCGATCGAGGACCTGGCGCAGCTGATCCACGACTTGAAGAACGCGAACCCGCAGGCCTCGGTATCGGTCAAGCTGGTCTCGGAGGTCGGCGTCGGCACCGTCGCCGCCGGCGTTGCCAAGGCGAAGGCAGACCACATCACCATTGCCGGCCACGACGGCGGCACCGGCGCGAGTCCGTTGTCGTCGCTCAAGCATGCGGGCACCCCGTGGGAGCTGGGCCTTTCGGAGACGCAGCAGACACTGGTACTCAACCGGCTGCGCGGCCGCGTCCGCATCCAGGCCGACGGCCAGATGAAGACCGGGCGCGACGTGGTGATCGGCGGTATCCTCGGTGCCGACGAATTCGGCTTCGCCACCGCGCCGCTGGTCGCCGAAGGCTGCATCATGATGCGCAAGTGCCACCTGAATACCTGCCCGGTCGGCATCGCGACACAGGATCCGGTGCTTCGCCAGCGCTTCAAGGGCAAGCCGGAATATGTCGTCAACTTCTTCTTCTTCATCGCCGAAGAGGTGCGCCAGCTGATGGCGCAGCTTGGCGTCCGGAAGTTCGACGAGTTGATCGGCAACACCGGGTTGCTCGACGTCAGGAAGGGCATCGACCACTGGAAGGCCCGCGGCCTCGATTTCAGCCGTATCTTCCATGTCCCGCAGATGCCCCCGGAGGTCGCCCGCTACTGCGTGAGCAGCCAGGACCATCGCCTCGAGCATGCGCTCGACCACAAGCTGATCGAGAAGTCGCGCGCCGCCATCGAGCGCGGCGAGAAGCTCAGCTTCATCATGTCGATCCGCAACGTCAACCGTACCGTCGGCACCATGCTGTCCGGGCAGGTGGCGCGCAAGTACACCCACGCCGGCCTTCCCGACGAGACCATCCACATCCAGTTCAACGGCGTGGCCGGCCAGTCGTTCGGCGCCTTCCTCGCGCGCGGCATCACGCTCGACCTCGTGGGCGATGCCAACGACTACGTCGGCAAGGGCCTGTCCGGCGGCAGGGTCATCGTGCGCTCGCCCAACGACTTTCGCGGCTTCGGACCGGAACACATCATCGTCGGCAACACCGTGCTCTACGGTGCGATCGATGGGGAAGCGTATTTCAACGGCGTCGCGGGCGAACGCTTCGCGGTGCGCAATTCCGGCGCGAGCGCAGTGGTCGAGGGTACCGGCGACCACTGCTGCGAGTACATGACAGGGGGCACGGTTGTCGTGCTCGGCAGCACCGGCCGCAACTTCGCCGCCGGCATGTCCGGTGGCATCGCTTATGTGTATGACCCGGACGGCCAGTTCGAGCGTCGCTGCAATACCTCGATGGTTGCACTCGAGCCGGTGCAGAGCAGCGCCGCGCAGCAGGCGGCCGGCAATCGCGAGGTCTGGCACACCGCCGGAACCGGTCGAGTGCCGGAGACCGACGAGGCGATCCTGCGTCGCCTGATCGAGGCGCACTTCCGCTACACCGGCAGTTTCCAGGCGCGCGAGATCCTTGCGTCCTGGGCGACCACCCGCGGCAAGTTCGTCAAGGTCTTCCCGATCGAGTACCGCCGGGCGCTGTCGGAACTGGCGGCTCGGCAGGCGGCGGCGGAGGCCGCGAGGGCGGCTGCACCTGCATCGGCCGCCTCCGCCGAGGCGGTGGTGACCATGTCCCGGGAACCGGCCACCGCGAACGTGGGAGGCAGCGGCGGCGAAGGGACGGCGCCCCGGCTGCCGAACGACGACGAGCGGCTGGCGACGGAGAAGACGCTGGGCGCCAAGGGATTGCGCAAACCCGCCGAACGAAGCGCGGATAAAAGCCCGGAAAAGAGCGCGGATAAAGGCGGCGAGAAAATCGGCGGCGAGGGCGGCGGCGCGGCCACCAGGGTGGCAGCGGGCCGGCAGCGCTGACCGCCCGCTTCTTCTGTCACAGTCTCAGTTCAACAAGGTACCCGATGGGCAAGATCACCGGTTTTCTGGAGTACGAACGGCTTGCCGAGGCAAGCGAGGCCGTCGGCTCGCGCCTGAAGCACTATCGCGAGTTCGTGCTGCGGCTCGACGACGAAGCCGCCTCGCGGCAGGGCGCACGCTGCATGGACTGTGGCATTCCGTTCTGCCAGAGCGGCTGCCCGGTCAACAACATCATCCCCGATTGGAACGACCTGGTGTATCGCGGCGACTGGCACCACGCCATCAACAACCTGCATTCGACCAACAACTTCCCCGAGTTCACCGGCCGGGTCTGTCCGGCGCCTTGCGAGGCGGCCTGTACGCTCAACATCAACTCGGATCCCGTCGGCATCAAGTCCATCGAGCACGCCATCGCCGACAAGGCATGGGAACAGGGCTGGGTGGAGCCGATGGTGCCGAAAGCGACGACCGGCAAGCGGGTGGCGGTGGTCGGCTCGGGCCCTGCGGGCCTAGCCTGTGCGCAGCAGCTCGCGCGTGCCGGCCATGACGTGACCGTGTTCGAGAAGAACGATCGCATCGGCGGCCTGCTCCGCTACGGCATCCCCGACTTCAAGATGGAGAAGCACCTGATCGACCGGCGCGTGCAGCAGATGGAAGCCGAAGGAGTCGTGTTCCGCACGGGCGTGCAGGTGACGGACAAGCTGCCCGCCATCATCAACAGCCTGAGCCGCGAGACCATCCTGGCTGAAGACCTGGAGAAGGAGTTCGACGCGGTGGTGCTCGCCGGTGGCGCCGAGATGCCGCGAGACCTGCCGATTCCGGGGCGGGAGCTGAAAGGCGTTCATTTCGCGATGGAGTTCCTGCCGCTGCAGAACCGGGTGGTCGCCGGCGACCAGGTGAATGACCAGATCGTCGCAACCGGCAAGCATGTGGTCGTGATCGGCGGCGGCGACACCGGCTCCGACTGCGTCGGCACCTCCAACCGTCAGGGCGCGGCGTCGGTGATGCAGTTCGAACTGCTGCCCCAGCCCCCGGTCGAGGAGAACCGGCCCATGACCTGGCCGTACTGGCCGATCAAGCTGCGCACTTCCAGTTCTCATGAGGAGGGCGTCCAACGGGACTGGGCCGTGACCACCAAGCGCTTCAACGACGACGGCAAGGGCAACGTCGCTTCGCTTACCTGCGCGCGAGTGCAGTGGCAGAAGGACGAGCGCAGTGGCCAGATGAAGATGGTCGAGGCTGAAGGCTCGGAGTTCGAGGTGAAGGCGGACCTGGTGCTGTTCGCGATGGGCTTTGTCTCACCGGTCGCGTCCGTCCTCGAATCCTTCGGCATCGAGCGCGATGCTCGCGGCAACGCCCGGGCGGCGACCGAGGGCGAGGCGAGCTATCGCACCAGTCGCGAGAATATCTTCGCAGCGGGAGACATGCGGCGTGGCCAGTCGCTGGTGGTCTGGGCGATCCGCGAGGGCCGCCAGGCCGCGCGGGCGGTCGACCAGTTCCTGACCGGATCCAGCACCCTGCCGCGCTGATGAAGACCGACATCGAGATCGCCCAGGCCGCCGACCTGCTGCCGATCTCGACCATCGCCGAGCGCGCCGGCATTCCGGAGTCCGCGATGGAGCCCTACGGCAGGCACAAGGCCAAGGTGTCGCTCGACTGGATCGCCGGCCTGCCGGCGCGCCCGGGCGCGCGGCTGGTCCTGATGACAGCGATCAGCCCGACTCCCGCCGGCGAAGGCAAGACCACAACCTCGATCGGCCTGGGCGACGCGCTGTCGCGCATCGGCAAGCGCACCATGATCTGCCTGCGCGAACCGTCGATGGGCCCGGTCTTCGGCATGAAGGGCGGCGCCACCGGCGGCGGCCACGCCCAGGTCGTGCCGATGGAAGACATCAACCTGCACTTCACCGGCGATTTTGCGGCGATCGCGCTGGCGCACAACCTGTTGTCGGCCCTGCTCGACAACCATATCCACCACGGCAACGCGCTCAGCATCGATGTCCGGCGCATCACCTGGCCGCGCGTCGTCGATGTCAACGATCGCGCGCTGCGCGATGTGACCGTGGGGCTCGGCGGCCCGGCCAATGGCTATCCGCGCCAGGACCGGTTCGACATCGTGGTCGCGTCGGAAGTGATGGCAATCCTCTGCCTCGCCGGTAACTTCGCCGACCTGAAGAAGCGCCTTGGCGACATCGTCGTCGGCTACACGCGGCTTCAGCATCCGATCACTGCGCGCGACCTGCAGGCGGACGGCGCAATGGCAGCCCTGCTGCGGGATGCCGTCAAGCCGAATCTCGTGCAGACCCTGGAAGGTACGCCGGCGCTGATCCACGGCGGCCCGTTCGCGAACATCGCGCACGGCTGCAGTTCCGTCATCGCCAGCAACGCCGGCATGAAGCTGGCGGACTACGTCGTCACCGAGGCGGGCTTCGGCGCCGACCTCGGCGCGGAGAAGTTCCTCGATATCAAGTGCCGCGAATCCGGCCTGCGCCCGCATTGCGCCGTCGTCGTCGCCACCATCCGCGCCTTGAAGTACCACGGCGGCGCCGCTCTGGATTCGCTGGACCGCGAGAACCTGGCGGCGTTGCAGGCGGGGCTGCCGAACCTGCTCAGGCACGTGACCAACCTCACCGGTGCCTTCGGCCTGCGCTGCGTGGTGGCGATCAACCATCGTACCCACGATACCGACGCGGAAGTGGCGCTGCTGAGGGAGCAGCTGGCGACGCTCGATACAGCGGTGGTAGTGGCCAGGCACTGGGCCGAGGGCGGTGCCGGCGCAATCGACCTCGCCCGGGCGGTGGTCGCCGCTGCCGAATCGGCGACACCGCTGCGCTTCATCTACGAAGACGACCTGCCGCTCCTTGAGAAGCTTGAGACGGTCGCCCGCCGCATCTACGGCGCTGCGCAGGTCATCGCCGACAAGAAGGTGCGCAGCCGCATCGAGCAGCTGCAGGCGGCGGGCTACGGCAAGCTGCCGATCTGCGTCGCCAAGACCCAGTCGTCCTTCTCCGGGGATCCCGCCCTGCGCGGTGCGCCCGAAGGCCACAGCCTCACCCTGCGGGAGGTGCGCCTGGCTGCAGGTGCACGCTTCGTGGTGATGGTCTGCGGCGACATCCTGACGATGCCCGGACTGCCTGCCGCGCCGGCCGCGCATGCGATCAGCGTCACCGACGACGGCAGGATCACCGGCCTTTCATGAACGGCTCCGGCCGCGCGTAGCGGAGGCTCGACCGCCGAGGGGCAGTGCCGCAGGCTAGTCGTCAGCCTCCCCTGGTTCGTAGAGCGCCTCGCGCCCGATCCGGTCGAGGCACAGCTCCGCAGTCCACGGCAGCATCACGCTGCCGCAGCGCGAATCGCGGTAGAGCCGCTCAAGCGGCAGGCTCCTGAGCATCGACTGGCCGCCGCAGGTGCGGATCGCGAGACGGGCGATCTCGTTGGCGTTCTCCATCACGGTGTAGTGCGCTGCATAGGCGCGCAGCCGCATCTCCTTCGGCGGGTCGATGCGGGCCTCGCCGAAGCTGCGCAGGAAGATCGACCGTGTCTGCTCGAGCAGTATGTGCATCTGCGCGGTCGCGATCTGCTTGGTCGGGTGCATCCGGCGGCTGACCGGCGGGACCATGCCTTCGATCTCACCACGCAGGTAGCGGACGGTGAATTCGTAGGCGGCGACCGCGATGCCCATGTAGGTCGGCGAGAGCGTGGAGAACATGTGCGGCCAGCGCGACGCCGCCTGATGGTAGATGCCCCGCGGCAACAGCTGGCCGCTGTCGGGCACGAACACCTCCTCGAGGAGCAGGGTGCGCGACACCGTGCCGCGCATCCCGAGTGGATCCCAGTCTCCGACGATGGAGAAACCGGGCGCATCCTTCGGTACCGCGATGTAGAGGGAGTCGCGCATCGACGGCGCCTCGGCACCCGGCTTCGCCTCCGTGCACACCACTGCGTAGTAGTCGGCCGCGCCCGAGAGGGAGGCGAAAATCTTCTTGCCGTCGAGCAGCCACCCGCCGTCGACCTTGGTTGCCGTCGTGGCGTATGGCGCCTTGCCCGCCGCGGCCGCGGTGCCCTCCGAGAACGGCTGGGCGTAGACCGCGCCTTCCTCGACCATGCGGCGGAAATGCAGGCTGCGCAGCTTCTCGTGCTCGGCTCGCTGGGGCGAGCTCATGTCGAGGGCATCGGCCAGCAGGCCTGGCCACAGCGCCGCGCAGGCGTGCATGTTGAAGGTCAGGGCGGTGGCGGCGCAGTGCTTGCCGAGGGTCGCCGACACCAGCGCATAAGTGAACAGGTCGGCGCCGAGTCCGCCGTGGCTCGCGGGCACGCACAGCTTGAGCAGTCCCGCCTCGCGCATCTCGTCGTAGTTTTCGAACGGAAAGCTCGCTTCGAGGTCGTAGCGGGCCGCGCGTCGTCCGAAGCGCACCCCCAGCTCCTCGGCCAGCCCGAGGAGTTCCCGTTGGCGCGCGGTCAACTCCAGCCCGGTGCCGGTGATGGTGAAACGTGCGGCGAGTCCATCCGGGGAAGCGGGTGCCATCGAAAAACCTCCTCTGTCGGAGTGACTTGTCGTCCTTGTTGCGTCGTGGCGCCCGGTGGTGGAGCCGGACAGCGGGTCGCGGCGGTGCTGCCGGCTGCCGCGTCCTCAGCCGTCGAACGCTTCCATGTTCAAGCGGCCCGATTCGACGACGACATGGTCGTCGAGCGCGACAGTGCAGTTGGTGATCGGCAGGTCGAAATGGCCCAGGGTCTGACGGCCGGCCACTTCGTTGGCGCCGGTCGAGTAGAGGAAGTTGCCGGCGAATGCGCGCAGCTCGGTGCCGTTGAAATCACGTTTGTCGTACATCGCCATCGAGTCCCAGCGGGCGGTTTGGTTCATCCCCCAGCCGACATGCGAGACCGCGTAGGCGTCCTTGTCGCCCCACGCGGCGAAGTAGCTGCGCATCAGGCTGGCGTCGAGATTGTGGCCCTTGATGTCGGTGACATAGTCATTCTGCACGAGCAGCGTCACCTTCGATTCCACATACCGCTTGAAGGTCAGGTTGACGTCGCCGGGAGCGAGCACGAGTACGCCGTTCACCGAGCGCTCCGGAGGAAAGCACTGGCACAGCCCGCCCGGCCAGTGCGCGATCGTTCCGGGTTCGGCGGTGTAGCCCCAGGCGCCGTCGACGCGAGCGCCGTCGAGAGCCACCACCAGTTGCGTGCCGGCATCGGAGGTGACCTGCATGCGCCGCGACTTCTTCAGCAGCCTCATTCCCGAGCGCACTACCGGCTCGAGCGCCGGATCCGGTACGAGGCGCTCGAGCGCCTCCGGATGCTCGTTGGACACCATCAGTACCCGCGCGCCGCCCTTCAGGATGTCCGGCAACTCCGGCGCGTGCAGCAGCCCTTCGACCGTGCAGTCGACCACGAAGCCCGACGCGGCCAGGGCGCCGACTGCCGGGGAGAGCGACTGCAGCGCATTCGACGCGCCGGTGGATCGCACTGCCACCGGCACCGTCTGCACCGGTGAAACCACCTGGAGGTGGAAGGGCCGCGCGCCGAGGCGCAGCAGTGCCAGTTCCGCCAGGTGCACATTGACGTCGCGCGACTGCGTTTCGGAGAGGATGGCGCAGGCTTCCCCGGGCGCCACCTTGCAGAGTTCAAAGACGCGGACGAAGGCGGCGATCCACTTGGCTTCGATGCGTTCGGTGAGCATGACGGCGAGACTCCATGAAACACGATGGTGTTTTCCCCAACAACCGCGTCAACGGCCGGGTCGGTTTGCATAATCGACCTGGTTCGGTCTATCGTTCTGCATGAATTTTCATGCAAACCATAACCAGAACCGGACGGATGCGGCAACCGGTATCGAAGGTACTCCCGAAAGCGCCTTCGGATCTACTGCGACTGCGGAAGGGGGGCGGCATGGGGCGGTCCATCCGACCCACCGGGCCATTGCCCCCACCGACCCGGCGCACATGCGCCAATGCCTCAGCCGGTTTGCCACCGGCGTCACCATCATCGCCACGCGGGCGCCCGATGGTCGCCACGTCGGGCTGACCGCGAACAGCTTCAATTCGCTCTCACTCGATCCACCGCTGATCCTCTGGAGCCTTGGCGCCAAGGCGCAAACGCTCGAGGTCTTCAAGGGCCAGCGCTTCTTCTCGGTCAGCGTGCTGTCGGTCGAGCAGGTCGATCTCGCGCGGCGCTTCGCGACCCGTATGCCCGACCGTTTCGACGGCATCGCTTTTCACGAGGGCGTCGACGGTGTTCCGCTCGTCGATGGCGCGCTCGCCTGGTTCGAATGCGAACGGCGGACCCATATGCTGCATGGCGATCACTGGCTCTTCGTCGGCGAGGTGAAGCGCTGCGCTGCCGCCGACGGCTCGCCGCTCATCTTCCGCCATGGCGAATTCGCGATTGCCGACTCGCTGGAGCCGCAGGCGGAAGTTCCCTCGCGCACCGCTCCACCGGCGGACGCGTCACCGTGGGCCGGCGGGCCGGCGCAACCCCTCCCAGCTTCGCAGGCATCCCAGGCATCGCAGGCAGGTTCGGACGGCATGCTGCCCCTGGGAAGCCTCGAGCCCGGCGACCAGCCGTTCTACGAGGAGTATCTGCCGTTCCTGCTCGCACGCGCAGGTCACCAGGTCGAGGCCGGTTTTCATCGGCAATTGCAAAAGCACGACCTCAGCATGCTGTCGTGGCGGGTGCTCGCAGCTCTGTCGAGCCGCAGCGACTGGACCATCGGCGAGCTCTGTGAGGCCAGCCTTGCAAAGCAACCGACGATCTCGAAGCTGATCGATCGCCTGGTGCAGCAGGGCATGGTGGCGCGCCGCAGCGATGCAACCGACGCGCGCCGCACGCGAATCGACCTGACCGCAAAAGGGCACGACACGATGGCGCCGGTGCTCCAGGACGCATCCGCCTTCAACCTCGCGCTGCTGGCCGACTATCCGCCCGAGCAGCTGACTGCCCTCAAGCGCCTGCTGCGGGACATGATCACGCGCTATTCGAACGGCTGATCGAGCGCCGGCGGCCGTGCGGCGACGCGGGGTCGCTATGCTAGTCTTCGATGTTCCTTCCCACGACCGCACGGGACCTGCATCGAATGAGCCGACCCAGTGACGCCAGCAGCGAAGAACTCGCTGCCGCTTTCGCAACCGGTGACCTGTCGCCGGTGGAAGCCACCCAGTCGGTCCTCGACCGCATCGATGCCTGGGAACCGAAGATCAACGCGATGTTCCTGGTGCACCGGGAGTCGGCGCTTGCCGCGGCTCGCGAATCGGAGAGGCGCTGGAAGCGCGGAGAGCCGCGTTCGCCGCTCGACGGGGTGCCGATCACCATCAAGGAGAACATCTATACCCGCGGCGATCCGGCGCCCATCGGCACCGCCGCGAATCCGGATGTCCTGCAGCCGCTCGATGCACCGGTGGCGGCTCGCGTGCGCGAAGCGGGCTGCGTCATCGTCGGCAAGACCACCATGCCCGACTACGGCATGCTGTCCTCGGGCATGTCGTCGCGACACGGCGTCACGCGCAATCCCTGGCGCCTCGACCGCAATCCGTCGGGCTCGTCTTCGGGCGCCGGCGCGGCCTGCGCCGCCGGCTACGGGCCGCTGCACATCGGGACCGACATCGGCGGTTCCGTGCGCCTGCCCGCCACCCACTGCGGCATCTTCGGCATGAAGCCGAGCCAGGGCAGGGTTCCCGTCTACCCTCCCTACCTGGGCCGGGTTGCCGGACCGATGACGCGCTCGGTGCGCGACGCCGCGCTGCTGAT
Organism: uncultured Pseudomonadota bacterium; assembly: GCA_963844195.1. Taxonomy (GTDB): domain Bacteria; phylum Pseudomonadota; class Gammaproteobacteria; order Burkholderiales; family Burkholderiaceae_E; genus Lautropia. The sequence goes on from CAWJNC010000004.1 coordinate 71,111, forward strand.
GAACGTGCTGACCGGCCCGGACGTGCGCGACTTCATGAGCCTGCCGCCGCAGGCGATGGAGTACCGGATGGCCGTCGATGGCTTGAGCCCGAAGGCGCTGCGCATCGGCCTGCTGCTGGACATGAAGGCGGGACTGCCGGTGGACCCGGAGGTAAGGGCGGCGGCCGAGGCGGCTGCGCAGGCGCTGCGCACTGCCGGCGCCTACGTCGACGTGGTCGAGAGCTTTCTCACCCAGGAGATGCTCGAAGGCGTGTTCACCTTCTTCGAGGCACGTTCCTTCAACGAAATCGCCGCGCTCGACGCGGCGACCCGCTCGCGGATCCTGCCCTTCATCGTCGAATGGTGCACCTGGCGCGCCGGGGAGTTCAGCGGCAGCCAGGTCATGGGCGCCTTCACCCAGATCATGGCGATGCGCGATGCCGCAACCCGCTTCGCCGCCGACTACGATTTCGTGATTTCGCCGACGTCGCCGCTGCTGCCCTACGAAGCCGAAGTGGAGTCCCCGACGCGTGACCCGCGCAACGCGCTCGCGCACATCGCCTTCACCGTACCGTGGAACATGAGCGAGCATCCGGCTGCGTCGATCAACTGGAGCTTCTCGCGCGACGGCCTGCCGATCGGCGTGCAGATCGTCGGGCAGCGCTTCGACGACATCGGCGTACTGCGGCTCAGCCGCGCGCTGGAGATCCTGCGGCCGGAGCAGGTTCCCTATCCCGGGTAAGGCTGGCGCGGGGTCAGATTGCGGTGGACGAGCCGACCTTCTTGCGCAGCAGGTGCTTCTGGATCTTGCCGGTGCTGGTGCGGGGCACTGGTTCGAAGCGGATCTCTCGGGGGCACTTGAAGCCGGCCAGGTGGGTCCTGCAGTGGCCAATCAGTTCCTGGGCGGTGGTCGTCGCTCCTGGCTTCAATTCGACGAATGCCAGTGGCGTCTCCCCCCATTTCGCATCGGGCCGGGCGACGACGGCGCAGGCGACGACGTCCGGATGCTTGTAGATCACGTCCTCGACCTCGATCGACGAGATGTTTTCGCCGCCCGAGATGATGATGTCCTTGGCCCGGTCCTTGAGCTTCACGTAGCCGTCCGGGTCCAGCACACCGAGGTCGCCGGTGTGGAACCACCCGCCTGCGAAGGCTTCGCGCGTGGCTGAGGGGTTCTTGAGGTAGCCCTTCATGGTGATGTTGCCCTTGAAGACGACTTCGCCGAGGGTCTCGCCGTCTTGCGGCACCTGCTCGAGCGACTGGGGATCGAGAACCGTCAGGGCCTCCTGGAGCTGATAGCGCATGCCCTGCCGGCCGTTCATCCGCACCCGGCCTTCGAGGTCCATCTCTTCCCATTCGCGCTGGTGCGCGCAGGCGGCCGCCGGGCCGTAGACCTCGGTCAGTCCATAGACATGGGTGAGGCGAAAGCCGAGCTGCTCCATGCCGCCGATCATCGCGGCCGGCGGCGATGCGCCGGCGACCATGCACCGCACCTCGTGGTCGATGCCGCGCTTGAGTTCGTCGGGTGCACTGATGAGCATCGAATGAACGATGGGTGCGCCGCAATAATGGCTCACCTTGTGTTCGCGGATCGCGTCGAGTATCGCCTTTGCCTCCACGCGCCGCAGGCAGACGTGGGTGCCGGCGACGGCCGGTATCGTCCAGGGGAAGCACCAGCCGTTGCAGTGGAACATCGGCAGGGTCCACAGGTAGATGGGATGACGCGGCAGGTGCCAGCTGATGACGTTGTTGACGGCGTTGAGATACGCGCCGCGATGATGGACCACGACCCCTTTGGGATTCCCGGTGGTGCCGGAGGTGTAGTTGAGGCCGATCGCGTCCCATTCGTTGCCGGGCATCCTGCCCGCATGCAGCGGGTCGCCTGCGGCGATCCAGGTGTCGTACTCGACGGTGCCGAGGCATTCGCCGGCACCCTCGTAAACGGTGTCGTCGACGTCGACCACGAACGGCAGCGTCCGGCCCGCCGCCTTCAGCTGTTCCAGCGCCTGTTTCACGACCGGCGAAAACTCCCGGTCGGTGATCAGGACCTTCGCACCGCAGTGCTCGAGCATGAAAGCGACGGTGGGGGCGTCGAGGCGGGTATTGATGGTGTTGAGCACCGCTCCGGTCATCGGCACACCGTAGTGCGCTTCGATCATCGGCGGCGTGTTCGGCAGGATTACCGACACCGTGTCCCCCTCGCCGATGTCGCGGGCAGCCAGCACGCTGGCCAGCCGGCGCGACCGCTCGCGCACTTCCTGCCAGGTCCGCCGCAATGGCCCGTGGATCACCGCGAGGTGGTTCGGGTAGACGTCGGCCGCCCAGTTGAGCAGGCTGATCGGCGTCAGCGGCGTGTAGTTCGCCGGGTTGCGGTCGAGGTCGAGCTCGTAGGGGTTGGGGACGGTGGGCATTCCGACTGCTCCTTCATCTGGGCCGGCACTTGTACATGCCCATGCCCTGCATCGTCAGGACGACCTCGCCGTGCTGGTTGATCGCCTCCTGGCGCAGGTGGATCAGCCCGCGATCCGGGCGCGACTTCGAACGGCGGGCGTCGACGACCGTGACCCGCACCCGCAGCCGGTCGCCGGGACGCACCGGCCCGAGCCACCGCAGTTCATCGATTCCGGGCGAGCCCATGCTCGAAACCGGCGAGATGACATGGTCCACCAGCATGCGCATCACAACGCTGCAGGTCATCCAGCCGCTGGCGATCAGGCCGCCGTAGATCGACTCGCGGGCCGCCTCGTCGTCAAGGTGAAAGGGCTGCGGGTCGTAGCGGCTGGCGAAGTCGACGATCTCCTCGCGCGTGACCAGGTAGTCGCCGACCTCGAGCACCTCTCCCGTCTGGTAGTCCTCGAAGTAGCGTTCCTTGATGGGTACGGTCATCGGATCTCCTGCATTGGCTGGTCGCTGCCGGTTCAACGCGATCCGGGCGGCGCCGCCTCACGGGGACTATATCAAGAAGGATCGCCCGGGCGATAATGCAAATCGTCTTCGGAGGCAGCGGGCGATGGATCAGGCGGATGCGGGGTCGGGACCGGTTCGGCTCGACAAGTGGCTGTGGGCGGCCCGGTTCTACAAGACCCGCGGGCTTGCCCAGACCGCGGTCGAGAAGGGGCATGTCCTGGTCGGCGGCGAGCGCGTCAAGGTCGCGCGCAACCTCAGGGTGGGCGAGCTGCTGAGCATCACCATCGGCGATGTCGAACGCGAGGTGGAGGTGGCGGGGCTTTCGGACGCGAGGCGATCGGCGCCGATCGCCCAGACCCTTTACCGCGAAACCGCCGAGTCGATCGCCAGGCGCGAGGCGCAGGCGCAGCGTCGCAAGCTCTACCGGGAGCCGGCGCATGCCATCGTGGGCCGGCCCACCAAGCGCGACCGCCGCGACCTGACACGAGCCAAGGACTTTGGCGATGCCTGACCGCCGTCCGGCGGCCTACGCCTGCGAGGACGACGCGCGCAGCGCGCTGCTCGCGGCGCGAGCTGCGGTGGCCAGGGACGATGCGGCTGCGAGCGGCACCGCCTGCCTCTCGATGCGCTGGCATCGCAGCGGCGGTCCCGGCCTTCTCGTCGCTGCGGGCCCCGCGCGGGTGGCAGGCGGCGACGGTGTCGCGTGGTTTTCGCTGCAGGACGGCCGCCCTGGCTCGGCGCAGGCGGCAGACGAATCGCGGCTGCACCGCGAGCTTTACCTCCGGCGCACGGACGTCGAGGCCATCGTTCGCTGCCGGCCGACCTTTGCCACTGCGCTCGCCTGCTCGAAGCTCGGATCGACCGAGGGGATCCCCGCCTTCCACCCCGATGTGGCGCTCGCCGCCGGCGGCGCCATCGCCACTGCCGACTGCGGATTGCCGGGAACGGCGCTGCAGTCGGGGCCGGTGCTGGCTGCGCTGCGGGGACATTGGGCCTGCCTGCTGGCAGGGTGGGGCTTGCTGGCCTGCGGCGCATCGTTACCCGCGGCGGCCGCCCGTGCTGCCGAGGTGGAGGCGCTGGCCCGTCTCTGGTGGCACGTCCTGCAGGTCGAACCGCGGCTGGGAAGGGAGCGCTAGGGAGCCTGGGCCGCAGGATACGTTCTGTTACCGACGTACCGTGCAGGCAGGAAACCTGCTCTGTCGGCTGTCGGCTTCAGGGCTGGCCGCCCCGGCCCGCCGGCCGCCCGCCAGGCGGCGCAGGGCGTTCTGTGTGAGAACATGCCCTTGAGGAATTATGCGGGAGCATTCGATTGATCCGATCCATCGAGGGACTGCGCGGCGTTGCTGCCTTGCTGGTCGCGCTATTCCATGCTTATGTCTACAGCAAGTGGGGTGGATTTCCGGCTAGTTCCGGTGTGCTGCAGCATGCCTGGCTGTTCGTGGACCTGTTCTTCGTCATCAGCGGCTACGTGATGGCGTCCGCCTATTCGGATCGGCTGGACACGGGACGATCCGCCTTCGGCTACATGATCCGGCGCTTCTTCCGTCTCTACCCGCTGCATATCGTCACGACGGCAAGCGCGCTGCTTGCCGTCATCGGCATCCAGACGGTCAAGCTCGTCCTGGCTGATCAGGGGGTCAGGGTGGGCAGCGAGGAGCCGTTCGGAGTCGAGTTCTTCGACCTCAGGCTCCTTGGCCTGGACGTGCTGCTGCTGCAGGGCGTAGGCATCATGCGCAAGGAGATCCACAACTACCCGTCGTGGTCGATCTCCGTGGAGTTCTGGCTGTATCTCATGTTCGCGCTGCTGATGCTGGCGGTGCGGCCTCGTGCCGCCCGCATATTCGCCAGCGCCCTGATCGTCGCCATGTCGGTGGGGTACTTCATCGTCTACTGGTCTTCGGCGCCCGAACCGCTGCGCACCCTGGACACCCGCGGCCTGCCGCGGGGGATGCTGAGCTTCTTCCAGGGAGTGCTGCTCTTCTACTTCTACCGGTGGTTCTCCACCCGCTCGCACGAGGCCGGTCATCCGGCTACCCCTGCACCTGATCGTCCAGCAGCCCATCCGGCCGGCCGGGCGGTTCCGCACGTCGCCATGCTGGGTGTTGCCCAAGTCGTGGTGGCGGTCCTTGCTCTCTACCTCGTCGATCGGCAGCACCTGCTCGGCACCTGGCAGCTGGCGATCCCGTTCGTCTTCGCGTTGCTGGTGCTGCTCCTGTTGCCGGATCGCGGCATCATGGCTGGCCTGCTCCAGACGCGCCCGATGCAGTGGCTCGGCCTGCACAGTTATTCGATCTACCTTACGCACGTCACGGTGCTGACGGTGCTGGACTGGCCGGGCCGCGCGGTGCCGGAGCCGGCCAAGCACCTGGTGGGCCTGGTCTACCTGGCCCTCGTCTTCGCCGTCTCCGCGCTGACCTATCGCTACATCGAGGCGCCCTGGCGCCAGCGCGGCAAGGTGCTGGCCGACCGCATCGAGGCCGGCGATTCCTTCCCGCGCCAGGGCGACCGGGCGGTGCCGCGCTGACATGAGGCGCTGCCGCTCGTACGCCGGGCAGGCGCGATGCCCTGAGAGTGCGCGATGAAAACACGCCGTGAAACAGCGGCGATGAAGAAGCGGCGATGAACGAGATCGTCCTCCTGCCGGGCGCCACTCCGCTTGCGGACTGGTCGGCCATCCTTCGTGGCGCGCCCGTGCGCCTGCCTCCGCAATGCATGGACGCGGTGCGTGCCAGCGCCGCCACCATCGAGCGTATCGTCGCGAGCGGCCTCCCGGTCTACGGCATCAACACCGGTTTCGGCAAGCTCGCCAGCGTGCGCATCGACGCAGGAGATCTCGCCACGTTGCAGAGGAACATCGTCCTCTCGCATTCGGCCGGAGTCGGCGAGCCGATGCCGGTGCGGGTTACCCGGCTGATGATGGCGCTCAAGATGGCGAGCCTGGCGCAAGGAGCCTCGGGCATCAGGCCGCAGACCCTGGCGTTGCTCGAGGCGATGCTCGCAGCCGACATCATCCCGCTGGTCCCGGCCCAGGGGTCCGTCGGCGCCTCCGGCGACCTCGCCCCGCTCGCGCACATGACCGCGGCGATGATCGGTGTAGGTGAGGCGTTCGTCGGTGGCAGGCGCTTGCCGGCGGCTCAGGCACTCGCCGACGCTGGGCTGGCCGCTGTCGAACTCGGACCGAAGGAAGGGCTGGCGCTGCTCAACGGCACGCAGTTTTCGACTGCCTATGCGCTCGCCGCGGTGTTCGACGCCGAGGCTCTGTTTCGTGCAGCGCTCGTCACCGGTGCGCTGGCGACCGATGCGGCGCGCGGCTCCGACACCCCGTTCGATGACCGTATCCATCGGCTGCGCCGTCATGGCGGCCAGATCGAATCCGCGGCAGCGCTGCGCGGCCTGCTCGACGGCAGCGCCATCCGCGCCTCGCACCGAGTAGGCGACGAGCGCGTGCAGGACCCGTATTGCCTGCGCTGCCAGCCGCAGGTCATGGGCGCGTGCCTCGACGTGCTGCGCAAGTCCGCCGACATGCTGCTGACCGAAGCAAACGGCGTGTCGGACAATCCACTCGTTTTCAGCGACTCCGGCGAGGCGCTGTCCGGTGGCAACTTCCATGCGGAGCCGGTGGCGTTCGCTGCCGACATGATCGCGCTGGCCCTGTGCGAGATCGGCTCGCTCGCCGAGCGCCGGGTAGCGATGCTGGTCGACCCTGCCCTATCCGGCTTGCCGGCGTTCCTCACGCCGAGGCCCGGGTTGAACTCCGGCTTCATGATCCCCCAGGTGACCGCGGCCGCACTGGTAGCGGAGAACAAGCAGCGCGCACATCCGGCCAGCGTGGACTCGATCCCGACGTCGGCAAACCAGGAGGACCACGTGTCGATGGCCGCGCATGCGGCGCGCCGGCTGTTGCCGATGGTGCAGAACGTGGCCGGCGTCGTCGGCGTCGAGCTTCTATGCGCTGCCCAGGGCTGCGACTTCCATGCGCCGCTGCAATCGAGCCCGCCGTTGGAAGCGGTGCGGCGGTTGCTGCGCGCCGAAGTGCCGCACCTGGAAGATGATCGCCACCTTCATCCCGACATTCAGAAGGCCATCGCCCTGGTTTGCAGTGGCGCGGTCGCCGCGGCTGCGGGGATCGATCTTCCCGGCATCGGCTCGTAGTTGCGGGGGCGGTGGGTGACGAGGGGGTGGGCTGTCATTTCCCGCGCCCGTCATCCGTCGGCACCGCCCTCGGCGCCGGCGCTGCATCCGTGATCTGCCCCTCGCCGCTGCGGTCCTTGAGCTGGACCCCCGTCAGCCGCAGTTGCCGCGCCTGTCCGCACAGCCACCACAGCCGTCGCGCCGCGGCGTCGTACCCGAGGCCTTCAGGGCGGATGTTGGAGATGCAGTTCCGCTCGGCGTCGTGGCGGCCGGGACGCGGCTGCCAAGTGAGGTAGATGCCGAGGCTGTCGGGCGAGCTGAGGCCGGGCCTCTCACCGATCAATATCGCCACCAGGGCGGCGCCGAGCAACCCGCCGATCTCGTCGCCGAGCGCCACCCGCGCCTGGGTGGCGACGACCGCGCGTCCGGTGCGCCATCCGGCGGGGGCGATGCGACGGATCGCATCCAGCATCGGCAGGGCATTGCGCTCGATGGCAGGCACCGACAATCCGTCGGCAATGACCAGCAGCAGGTCGATTCCGCCCGCGTTGTCGGCCAGCGGCGTCGCGCGCTCCCGTTCGGCGGCGCTCGCGAGCACGGCACGGCTCTCCTCGCAGAGCGTGCGACCCAGGTCCGGGCGCATCAGGAAGCGGGTGCGGTCGCTCGCCGCGCTGGCGACCCGCAATGTCTGCAGGCCGGCGTCCTGCACCTGCGCGGCGAACGCCCCGGCGTCGAGTTGTCGCTGCACGGCGTCTCGCGCTTGCGCGTGCGCAAGCCCGAAGCGAAGGATCTCGTCGGTGGGCAGACTGGCCCCGCAGCGGCCCAGCGCAAGCCGCGCCGCGGTGTAGGCGCGCAGGTCGCTCCAGGGATCGACTCGGTTCATGCCAGCAGCCGCATCCGCTGCAGGGCTGGATGACCGGCGCCGATCGGCAGCAGGTTGCCGCCGGCATCCGCCAGCTGCATCCGCTGCAGCCATGCCTCGAATTCCGGCGCGCGCCGCAGACCGAGCAGCCGCCGCAGGTAGAGCGCGTCGTGAAACGACGTGCTCTGGTAGTTGAGCATGATGTCGTCGGCGCCCGGGACGCCCATGATGAACGTCAGCCCCGCCGATGCCAGCAGGGTCATCAACGTGTCCATGTCGTCGGAATCGGCTTCTGCATGATTGGTGTAGCAGACGTCGCAACCGAGCGGCACCCCGAGCAGCTTGCCGCAGAAGTGGTCCTCGAGGCCGGCGCGGATGATCTGCTTGCCGTCGTAGAGATACTCGGGTCCTATGAAACCGACCACGCTGTTGGCCAGCAACGGCGAGAAGGCGCGGGCGACGCCGTAGGCGCGCGCCTCGCAGGTCTGCTGGTCGACGCCGTGATTCGCGGCGGCGGAAAGGGCGCTCCCTTGGCCGGTCTCGAAGTACATGACGTTGTCGCCGATGGTCCCGCGGCCGAGCGCCAGTGCCGCGCTGCGCGCTTCCGCCAGCATGGCGAGGTCGACGCCGAAGCTGCGGTTGGCCGCCTCGGTGCCGGCAATCGACTGGAACACCAGGTCGACCGGCGCACGATTCCCGATCATCGCCAGCGTGTTGGTCACGTGCGTCAGCACGCACGACTGGGTCGGTATCTCAAGCCGCGAGATGACCTCGTCGAGCCGGTACACCAGGTCGGTCAGCGTGTCGATGCTGTCGCTGGCCGGATTGACGCCGATGACTGCGTCGCCCGCACCATAGAGGAGGCCGTCGACGATCGACGCGGCGATGCCCCTGGGGTCATCGGTGGGATGGTTCGGCTGCAGGCGGACCGCGAGCCTCCCCGGCAGCCCGATGGTGTTGCGAAAGCGGGTGACGATGCTGCACTTTCGGGCGACCAGTATCAGGTCCTGGTTGCGCATCAGCTTGCTCACTGCCGCCGCCATTTCAGGCGTGATGCCCGCCTGCAGGTCGGCAAGCGCGCCTTCGTCGGCCTCGTCCGACAGCAGCCAGTCCCGGAAGTCGCCCACGGTGAGGCCTGCGACGGCTGCGAAGGCGCCGGGATCATGGCTGTCGATGATCAGCCGGGTGACCTCGTCCGCCTCGTACGGCACCAGCGCCTCGTCCAGGAAGCGCCGCAGCGGTACCTCGGCCAGGCACATGCGCGCCGCCATGCGCTCCACGGCCGAGCCAGCAGCCAGGCCCGCCAGGACGTCGCCGGAACGCGCCGGCGTCGCCTTGGCCATCACGTCCCTGAGGTCGCGGAACTGCCAGCGGTGGCCATCGATGGTGTGCCGGTATCGGGGCGGGGCAGCGCGTTCCATGGATCCCTACTTTAACCGGTCCTGAGCCGCGACGATTAGACCGGGCCGGCATCCTGGCAGACGTCCACCCAGGTTGCGCCGACCAGTCCGGCCAGCCGAAGCGGCGCGATTCGCACGGCGGTGTGCAGGCCGCCGGCAGCAGGCAGGACCTCGTCGAACGCCCGCAGGCCGATGTCGCAGTAGATCGGCAGCGCCGTCGCGAGCCCGAACGGACAGACGCCGCCGACCGGATGGCCGGTCAGGGCGAGCACCGTCTGCGCGTCGAGCATCTTCGCCTTGCCGCCGAACACTGCCTTGAGCTTGCGGTTGTCGAGCCGCGAGTCGCCGCTGGCCACCACCAGCATCGCCTGCTCGCCCACCCGCAGCGACAGCGTCTTTGCGATGCGCCCCGGCTCGACGCCATGCGCCTGCGCCGCAGGGCAACGGTGGCGGTATCGACCGGCAGTTCGATCACCTCGATGTCCGGCGCCTTCTGCGCGAAGAACGCGCGCACGGATTCCAGGCTCATCGTGCCTTGCGCCGCCTGGCCGGGGACTTTTCCGCCGGTGCATCAGCCTGGGAACGTTCGAGCAGCTTCACCAGGTGCTGTCCGGTATGGCTGGCCTCGGTGGCGCAGACCAGGTCCAGCGGCCCTTCGGCCACGAGCCGGCCGCCGCCGGCGCCGCCTTCGGGGCCGAGGTCGATAATCCAGTCTGCAGTCTTGATGACGTCGAGGTTGTGCTCGATCACGACGACGGTGTTGCCATGGTCGCGCAGCGCGTGGATCACCTTGAGCAGCAGCGAGATGTCGTGGAAATGCAGCCCGGTGGTCGGCTCGTCGAGGATGTAGAGCGTGCGCCCGGTATCGCGCTTCGACAGCTCCTGCGACAGCTTGACTCGTTGCGCCTCGCCCCCGGACAGTGTGGTCGCGCTCTGCCCGAGGCGGATGTAGCCGAGGCCGACGTCGAGCAGCGTCTGCAGCTTGCGCGCGATCATCGGCACCGCCTTGAAGAAGTCGAAGGCGGCATCGACCGTCATGTCGAGCACCTGCGCGATATTCCTGCCCTTGTACTGCACCTCCAGCGTTTCGCGGTTGTAGCGGCTGCCGCCGCAGACGTCGCATGGCACGTAGACATCGGGCAGGAAGTGCATCTCGACCTTGATCATGCCGTCGCCCTGGCAGGCCTCGCAGCGCCCGCCCTTGACGTTGAAGGAGAAGCGGCCCGGCCCGTAGCCGCGTTCGCGAGCGGTGCCGACTTCCGCGAACAGCTCGCGGATCGGCGTGAACAGCCCGGTGTAGGTGGCCGGATTGCTGCGCGGCGTGCGCCCGATCGGGCTCTGGTCGACGGAAATCACCTTGTCGAAGTTGTCCATTCCCTCGATGGCGTCGTACTCGGCAGGCTCCGCCTGCGACCGGTAGATCTGGCGCGCCACGGCCTTGTAGAGGGTGTCGTTGACGAGCGTGGACTTTCCGGAGCCGGAGACGCCGGTTACGCAGATCAGCAGCCCGACCGGAAAGTCGACCGTCAGGTTCCTGAGGTTGTTGCCGCGCGCGCCGCGGATGCGCAGGAACTTCTCGCCGGGGCTCGCTTTGCTGGCCGGCACTTCGATGCGCAGGCGATGGCCGAGGTACCGGCCGGTCAACGACTCCTCGTTGTCGATGATGTCCTGCGGCGTGCCCTGCGCGATGATCCGGCCGCCATGTTCGCCGGCGCCCAGGCCGAGGTCGAGGACGTGGTCGGCGGCCCGGATCGCATCCTCGTCGTGCTCCACCACCAGCACCGAATTGCCGAGGTCGCGCAGGTGCATCAGCGTCGCCAGCAGCCGGTCGTTGTCGCGCTGGTGCAGGCCGATCGAAGGCTCGTCGAGCACGTACATTACGCCGGTAAGCCCCGAGCCGATCTGCGAAGCGAGGCGGATGCGCTGCGATTCGCCACCCGAAAGCGAATCGGCCGATCGTTCGAGCGACAGGTAGTCGAGGCCGACGTTGTTGAGAAAGCTCAGCCGGCTGCCGATCTCGCGGATGATGCGCTCGCCGATGGCGGCCTTCGCGCCGTCGAGCACGAGGTTCTCGAACCAGTTTCGCGCCTCGCCGAGCGTCCAGCTCGCGACTTCCCAGATCGGCTTGTCCTTGCCCCGTGGTCCCACCCTCACATGGCGAGCGTCGATGCGCAGCCGCGTGCCCTGGCAGGTGGGGCAGGTGCGTGAATTCAGGTACTTGGCCAGTTCCTCGCGGATGTGCGCCGAATCGGTCTCCCTGTAGCGGCGCTCGAAGTTGGGCACGATGCCCTCGAACACGTGCTGCTTGGAGACGGTCTTGCCGGCCCCGCTCAGGTAGACGAACGGGATCTTTTCCGTGCCCGAGCCGGACAGGATGACCTGGCGCACGTTCTCCGGCAGATCCTCGAATGGCTTCTCGATGTCGAAGCCGTAGTGCAGCGACAGGCTCTGCAGCATCTGGAAGTAGAACTGGTTGCGCCGGTCCCAGCCGCGCACCGCGCCCGAGCCCAGGCTCAGGTTGGGAAACTGGACGATGCGCGCCGGGTCGAAGAACTGCACCACCCCGAGGCCGTCGCATTCCGGGCAGGCGCCGAGCGGATTGTTGAACGAGAAAAGGCGCGGTTCGAGCTCGCGCAGAGACCAGTTACAGACCGGGCAGGCGAACTTGCTGGAGAAGACCTGTTCCCTGCCGCCGCTTGTTGCGCCGTCGCTTCCTCGGCCGGCACCCGTCGCCGGATCGTCCATCTGCAGTGCTACCGCCCGGCCGTCGGCGAGCCGCAGGGCGGTCTCGAACGATTCCGCCAGGCGTTGCTTGACGGCAGGCGCCACCTTGATCCGGTCGACCACCACGTCGATCGAATGCTTCTGCAGCTTGTTGAGCGTCGGCGGGCTTTCGAGTTCGTAGATCTGGCCCTTTGCGTTGTGGTTCTCGCCATGGCTGGCGCCGCCCGCTGCGGCGCTGCCGGCTCCCTCGGCTCCGGCCAGGCCGCCGGTGCGCACGCGGACGCGGACGAATCCCTGCGCCTGCAGGTTCTCGAACAAGTCGATGTGCTCTCCCTTGCGTCCGGTGACCACCGGCGCCAGGATCATCAGCCGCGTCCCTTCCGGCAGCGCCAGCACCGTATCGACCATCTGCGACACGGTCTGCGATTCGAGCGCCTGTTCGGGATGATCGGGGCAATAGGGGGTGCCGGTGCGCGCATAGAGCAGGCGCAGGTAGTCGTAGATCTCGGTTACCGTGCCCACGGTCGAGCGGGGATTGTGGCTGGTCGATTTCTGCTCGATCGCGATCGCCGGCGACAGGCCTTCGATCAGGTCGACATCGGGCTTCTCCATCAGTTGCAGGAACTGGCGGGCATACGCCGACAGCGACTCGACGTAGCGGCGCTGGCCTTCCGCGTACAGGGTATCGAACGCGAGCGACGACTTGCCGGACCCGGACAGGCCGGTGATGACCACCAGGCTGTTGCGCGGGATGTCGGTGGAGACGTTCTTGAGGTTGTGGGTGCGCGCGCCGCGTACTCGGATCAGGTCCGCGCCGAGTGGGCGTGCGCTACCGGCGGCCGCGCCGGGCTTCTCCGAAGGCCGTCCCCTGCCGGTCCCCGGACTAGCGGTCTCGCGATCTGCGCTCCCCGTTCTTCCGCTTTCCCGACCGTCGGCCTCCCGATCTCTGATATCCACTGGTTCGATCGCAATATTCTGGCCAACCTGCAACTATACCGAATCGGCGCAAACTGCCGGACCTGCTCCATTTCCCCGGAAAGGCGGGCCGCGGTCGAGATACTCCCTGGCGGCAAGCCGGGCCAAGGCCAGCCAGCAGGCCAGGCAGCGCATCAGGCACCGTGCCGGCCTCGGGCGAGGACGTCCGGAGGGCCCCGGCCCGGCTGCTAACATCCGGATGATGGTGACCGCATCGTGAGCAACGCGTCGGCGGGCGAGACCGCTTCCCGCAGCCCCGACGACTTCCGCATGACCCCCGTGGAACGCAACGCCAGCATCTGGCTGGCGTTGCTCTATGGCTCGCGGATGCTCGGCATGTTCCTGATCCTGCCGGTATTCGCAGTTCACGCCGCAGCGATGCCGGGGGGCTCCGATGCGGCGATGGTCGGGACTGGCCTTCGGGATCTACGGGCTCACCCAGGCACTTTTCCAGATCCCGTTCGGTGCCGCTTCCGACCGCTTCGGACGCAAGCCGGTCATCACGGCGGGCCTGCTGCTGATGCTGGCCGGGAGCCTGGTCGCGGCAGCGGCCGAGACGCTGACGGGACTCGCCCTCGGCCGGGCCCTGCAGGGAGCGGGGGCGGTGTCGGCCGCACTCAGCGCGCTGCTCGCGGACACCACCCGCGACTCGCAGCGGACCAAGGCCATGGCCATGGTCGGCGCCACCATCGGCTTGTCCTTCGCCTTCTCGCTCGTCGCCGCGCCCCTTCTCTATCGAGCGATCGGCCTGCCCGGCATCTTCGTTCTCACCGGGTTGCTGGCGGTTGCCGGCATCGCGATTGTCTGGGGGCTGGTGCCGGCACCGCCGGTTGCAGCGGTCGGCAGCGACGAACCGATGGTTGCGGGCCGCCGGGCCGGCGCTTCGCCATCGGGGACCGCTGCAGCGCGCCCGTCCGCCGGCAGCGGCCGCTTCGCAGCCTTGCGCAGGGCCCTCGACCCGGACATGATGCGGCTCGACCTCGGCGTCTTCGTGCTGCACCTCACGCAGATGACGCTCTTCGTCGTCGTGCCGGCGCGGCTGGTGGACTCGGTCGGACTGCCGCTCGCCGAGCACTGGAAGATCTACCTGCCGGTGGTGGTCGCTTCCTTCGCGGTGATGATGCCGCCGCTCAACTGGGCCGAGCGCACCGGGCAGATACGCGGGCTCTTCCTCTTCGCCATCGCGTGCCAGTTCGTGAGCCAGGTGGGATTCGCGTTCGTGCCTGCCGGGCTGGGGTCGGTTTCCGTTTTCCTGCTGATCTTCTTCATCAGCTTCAACATGCTCGAGGCGCTGATGCCGTCGCTGCTGTCGCGGCTGGCTCCTGCCGACGGCAGGGGGGCGGCGATGGGCGTCTTCAGTACCAGCCAGGCGCTGGGCATCTTTGCCGGCGGCGCCGTCGGCGGCCTGCTGGTGCAGCGCCTCGGCGAAACCAGCGTTTTCATTGCGGCGGGCCTGGTCATCGTCGCCTGGGGCCTGGTCGCGCGCGGCGCGCGGCGCTGGCCGGGACGCCACGGCACCATCGCGCAGCAGGGCTGAGGTGGGGAGCAGTCCCGCGAGACCGCGGGGCTGCTGCCACGATGCGCGGCGCTGCGCCGGCGATCCCCGCGGTCGCCCGACCGGCTTCGGCCTTGCGGCGTAGGACACGGGTCGGAACCTGGCCGGGAACGACGGCGGCCGGCAAGGCACAATAGCGTCAGCCCCGGCCGGTCGCACGGCAAGCCGTCGACAAGACTCGGCAACAAGTCGGCGAGGGCCTGGGCGGGCACTGACACAGACTGATAACGCGGGTAAACAAGACGGCTCGAAAGAGCGGAGGTTTTCAAATGGCATCGGTGAACAAGGTAATCCTGGTAGGCAATCTCGGACGCGATCCGGAAACCCGCTACTCGCCGGACGGCGCGGCAATCTGCAACGTCTCCATCGCGACCACCTCGCAGTGGAAGGACAAGGCGTCCGGGGAGCGCAAGGAAGAGACGGAATGGCACCGGGTCACGTTCTACGGCCGCCTGGCGGAGATTGCCGGGGAGTACCTGAAGAAAGGACGCTCGGTCTACGTCGAAGGGCGCCTCAAGACGCGCAAGTACAAGGACAAGGAAGGGATCGAGAAGTACGCCACCGACATCATCGCCGACCAGATGCAGATGCTGGGTGGCCGTGAAGGCATGGGGGGCGGCGGCAGTGACGGCGGCGGCTACGGCGGCGAGTCGGGCGGCGGCCGGAGCGGCTCCGGTGCCGGACGGCCGTCACCGGCAGGCGAGGGCGGCGGCAAGCGCCAGGCACCCAACTTCGACGACATGGACGACGACATCCCGTTCTAGCAGGAAGCGGAAGAAGCGCGGCATCCGCGCTTCCAGCATCTCCGACGCGGCGGCAGGCATTCCTGCGCGCCGCTTTTTTTGGCCGCTCTTTCCGGGCACCGCCTATCCTGACCGTTCCGTCTTGCCGTTCCGTCTTGCCGGGTTCGCCTTGCCGGGTTCGTCTACTCGCCGGCTTCCGCCATCGGCGCTGCCGGTGCCCCAGCGGTTGCCGGCTGCAATGCCCGCTCCGCCGTGCGGGCGCGGCCAGGAAAGCCTCGGCCGCGGCACCTATACTTCAAGGCCGAACCTCGACCACCCCAACCATGGATCTACCAGCAAGCCCGTTCGCTTCGCCCGACGAGCGCGGGACAGTCGGCGAGTTGCTGCGCGTCCACGACTGGCGGCAATCCCCGCTCGGGCCGCCGCAGACATGGTCTGCGGAGCTGCGCACGGTGCTCGACCTGATGCTGGGCTCCAAGTTCCCGATGTTCGTGGCCTATGGCCCGCAATTGGGATTCCTTTACAACGATGCCTACGCGCAGGTGCTGGGCGAGAAACACCCTGCGGCGATCGGGCGCCGATTCGAGGATATCTGGTCGGAGATCTGGCACGAGATCCTGCCGATCGTCGAGGATGCGATGCAGGGCAGATCGACCTTTCACAAGGACTTGCCCCTGACGATGAACCGCAAGGGGTTCGCGGAGCAGACCTGGTTCACCTTCTCCTATTCGCCGGTTCGCAATGAGGCCGGATTGGTGACCGGCATGTTCTGCGCCTGCACGGAGACCACCGACCAGGTGTTGACCGAGCGGCAGCTCGCGGAACAGCACCAGCGGATGCGCCAGATGTTCCAGCAGGCGCCCGGAATCATCGCGGTGCTGAGGGAGCCGGCGCACATCTTCGAGTTTGCCAACGACGCCTATCGCAAGCTGATCGGCGGCCGGGACGTGCTGGGCATGCCGGTCAAGGAGGCGCTTCCTGAAATTGCCGGCCAGCGTTTCCTCGGCTTGCTCGACCATGTCTACCGCTCCGGCGAGACCTTCGTCGGTCGCGCCGCATCGGTCATGCTGCGCCGGCAGCCGGACCAGCCCCTCGAAGAGCGATTCGTCGACTTTGTCTACCAGCCGATCCGTGACGAGCGCGGGGCGGTTTCCGGCATCTTCGTCGAGGGTAGCGACGTGACGGCTGCGGTGCTCGCGAACCGGGCGCTGCAGGAGAGCGAGCTTCGGCTGCGGCAGCTCGCCAATACGATTCCGCAACTCGCATGGATCGCGGATCGCGAAGGCCGTGTCCACTGGCGCAACGACCGGTGGTTCGAGTTCACCGGAATGTCGCGGGAAGGCCTCGAGAAGGAAGGAGCCTGGCAGGACTATTTCCATCCCGACGACATTCCGACGATGTCCGAGAGATGGCAGGCGGCGCTCGCCAGTGGCCAGCCCTATGAGGCCACCTCCCGGATACGGGGCGAGGACGGCGTCTTCCGGACCTTCTATGTGAACGCCGCTCCGTTGCGGGACTCCGCCGGCAGCATCGTCCAATGGTTCGGCACCGATACCGACATCACGCCGCTCGAGGCTGCGAGGGAAGAGCTGCGGGCATCCAATCGGCGTAAGGACGAATTCCTCGCCATGCTCGCCCACGAGTTGCGCAATCCGCTCGCGCCGATCGGTACTGCCGCAGAGCTGCTCAAGCTCGGCGCCCGGGACGAGGACCGGGTCAGGCAGATCAGCGAGGTCATCGGCCGTCAGGTCGCGCATATGAGCAGGCTGGTGGACGACCTGCTCGACGTGTCCCGCGTCACCCGGGGCCTGATCGAGCTGGACAAGGAAACGCTGGATGTGGCCGGACTGATTGCGGACGCGATCGAGCAGACCCAATCGCTGATCGAAGGCAGGCAGCACCACTTTACCGTGCAGGCGCCAAACGAGGCCGTGTACGTTGCCGGCGACCGGACGCGGCTGATCCAGGTCTTCTCGAACCTGCTGAACAATGCAGGCAAATACACGCCTCCTGGCGGACACATCGTGCTGCGACTGCAGGCGAGCGCGTCCGAGCTGGAGGTGTCGGTCGTCGACGACGGCACCGGCATCGATTCCGATCTGCTGCCGCATGTCTTCGAGCTGTTCACGCAGGGCGAGCGCTCTCCGGATCGTTCGCAGGGAGGTCTAGGCCTCGGCCTGCCACTGGTGAAGAGCCTCGTCGAGCTGCATGGTGGCAGCGTCGGCGTGCGCAGCGAGGGACGCGGCAAGGGAAGCTGCTTCACCGTCAGGCTGGTGCGCGCCGCGGCGCCCGAAGAGAGCCTGTCGAGGTCGGATGACGAGGGTGAAGTGCAAGCCGGTGGCAAGGTGCTGATGATCGTCGACGACAACGTCGACGCGGCCGAGATGCTGACGCTGCTGCTGGAAACATCGGGTCATCGGGTGCTGGTTGCGCATTCGGCAGAGCAAGCGCTGGCGATCGTCCGCGAGGCGCGGCCGGCGGTGCTGTTCCTGGACATCGGCCTGCCGGACATCGACGGCTACGAGCTCGCGCGCCGGCTGCGGGAGATTCCGCAGACCGCGGCTTCACTGCTGGTGGCGGTGACGGGCTACGGACATTCCTCGGACAAGGAGCGCGCCATGCAGGCAGGCTTCGACCATCACCTGGTCAAGCCGGTGCGCTTGAGTTCGGTTCTGGATGTACTCGCCACGGTCGACGGCTAGGAGCGCGCGCGGGTCGGCGCAAGCACCGGCGGTAGTCGTGCAGCGGGCGTTCGCCCAGGTGGTATTGCACCTCTTCAGACCACCATCGGCGTGACCGCGCCGTCCATGGCCAGGATGGCGCCGGTGATGTAGCTGGCTCGTGGCGACGCGAGGAAGACGACCGCGTCGGCAATCTCCTCGGGTCTGGCGATCCGGCCGAGGGGCAGGCGCTGGTTGGCCCGCGCGATCGCGTCGTCGATGCTGATGTTCGCGAGCTTCGCCTCGGCCGCCATGCCTTCCTTCAGTCGTTCCGTCAACGTCAGGCCCGGATTGACTGCATTGACCCGCACCCCTTTCGGACCGTAGGCTGCGGCAAGGCCGGCGCTGACCAGCATCAGCGCCGCGTTCGCCGCCCCGCCGGAGAGGTGGGTCGGGCTCGCTACCTTGCCGCCGGCGCCGACGATGTTGACGATCACGCCGCTGCCGCGCTGGCCCATGCGCTTGACCACCGGGTCGAGCATGTGGATGTAGGTGAAGTACTTGGCGTCCATCGAGTCGTGCCACGCCTTGGGCGTGAGGTCGTCGGGACCGGTGCGCTTGGCGGCGCCGGCGGAGTTGACGAGGATGTCGACCGGGCCGAGTTCCTTCTCGGCGGCGTCGAGCGCCCGCAGGGCCGCGTCCGGATCCTTGAGGTCCGCCGCGAAGGTCGCGATGCGTGCCGGCGCCTCGCCGCTGTTGTCCGATGCGCGCGATTCGGGCAATTGCGCCAGTCGGCCGGCGGCGCGCTGGAGGTTGTCGGCGCTGCGCGAGACGAGGCTGACTCGCGCGCCCTCGTTGAGGAAGGCCTGGGCGCAGGCGAGGCCGATGCCCTTGCTGCCGCCGGTGATGAGCACGTGCCGGCCCTGTAGCTGTAGATCCATGTCTGTCTCCGATGATGGTCGCTGGCCATTTGAACATCGTTCGGCAATCATTGCAGCGCCGCCGCCGCGAGGAACCCCGATGCAGTCAGTCCTTTTCAGCAATGCCGCCCTGCTCGACCCGCTTCGCGAGGAGCTGCTCGAGGGGCACTATCTCCTGGTCGAGGACGGGCTGGTTCGCGAGGTGTCCGACCGCCCCTTGCGGGCCTCGTCGGCCCGCACCATCGACCTGGCCGGCCGCACGCTGATGCCGGGTCTGATCGACCTGCACGTCCACGTCATGGCGACGCAGCTCGACCTGAGTGCACAGGTGGCATTGCCCGATGCATTGGTGACGATGCGCGCGGTACCGCTGCTGGCGGCCATGCTTCGACGCGGGTTCACGACGGTGCGCGATGCCGGTGGCGCGGGTTACGGGCTCAAGTGCGCGATCGCCGAAGGGACCGTGCCTGGACCGCGCCTCTACGTCTCCGGCCATGCTCTCAGCCAGACCGGCGGCCATGGCGATACCCGCGCCCGCTCGGACTACCTGCGTCCGGTCGGTGGCTGTGGCTGCTTCCGTGCCGGCGCGCTGTCGCGAGTGGTCGACGGCGTGGACGCGGTCCGCAGGGCGGTGCGCGAGGAACTCCAGATGGGCGCCGACCAGATCAAGATCATGGCCTCGGGCGGCATCGCATCGCCCACCGATCCGATCGCCGCGTGGGGATATGCCGACGACGAGATCCGCGCCATTGTCCATGAGGCGAATGCGCGCCAGACCTACGTCATGGCTCACGCCTACACTGCCGACGCCATCGAGCGCGTGGTCCGCCTCGGGGTGCGCAGCATCGAGCACGGCAACCTCGTCGACGAGCGGGTGGCGGCGCTGATGGCGGCACATGGCGCGTTCATGGTACCGACGCTCGCAACGTACGAAGCGCTTGCCGCGGAGGGTACGGCTCTGGGCTTGCCCGCGCGGAGTGCCGAAAAGATCGAGGCGGTTCGCAGCGCCGGCCTGCGGGCACTGGAGATCTGCCGGCGGGCGGGGGTGCGCATCGGCTTCGGCACCGATCTCCTCGGCGCTTCGCAGCGCCTGCAACTCGAGGAGTTCCGGATCCGGAGTGCCGTCCAGCCGCCGGCGGAGATCATCCGCAGTGCGACGGTCGTCGGCGCCGAATTGCTCGGCATGGAGGAGCGGCTGGGGAGGCTGGTACCGGCAGCGCATGCCGACCTGCTGGTGGTCGACGGCAACCCGCTGCGCGACCTCTCATGCCTGTGGGATGTCCCCGCAGGGGGACCGGCGCTGGTGATGAAGGGCGGCGTCATCCACCACGAGCGGCTGCCCTGAGCGGCTGCCGGCGGCAGGGCCTACACCTGGTACCGCTGCATCCTTGCGTAGAAAGCGCGCAATTCCGAAAGCTCGGTGACAACCGCGAACGGGAAGCCCTGACGATCGGGCCGGTCGTCGATCAGCAGCTTGTCGATGTTCGCGACCATGGCGGCGGGGTGATAGCCGAAAGGCGCAAGTCGGTTGACGATATGTGGGAAATCGCGCGCGGTCATGCGCAGGCAGAGCTTGCCCGAAAGCTGCTCGAGCAGTGCCCGGCCCGCCGTGTCGAGCGGTTCCCGGATGTTGCGTGGCAAAGGTGCCGGCGCGCTGCCGAAGGTCGCCTTCAACGGCGGGAAGTTCAGTCGCGCAAGCCGGTTCGGCTGCCGTGCCTTGTCCTTGTTCAACGCCTTTGTCCTCCCGCAGTGACTGCGCATCCCTTCGTTTGTCCGGCATCATAGCCATCCGTCGGCCCGATGGCGGCATGAGCCCGATCGCCGCCATCTTCCACTCCTTGAACGGTCGACGCTGTTGCCGGGCCATGAACAATGTCACGCCGGCGGCGTCGACTGCGCCTTACGCCCGGCCATCGGCGACCTCCGCGGGTCGGGCAGCAGCCGTGTCTGCAGGCCTTGGCGGCAAGCCCGGCCCTGGGATGCGCCTATAATCCGGGGTCGCGCGGGCGGGGTCGCGCGGGGCGTCTTGAGTTTCGCCGGCCATGGCCCCACCTGAGGCCTGTCCGACCAACGCGTGCTCGAGCATCCGTATTCGACGTCTTCCGTATTCATTCTCCGTATTCAACTGCTGCGTTCTCAACATCTCAGTACCTCACACCCGTTGCGATCATGCCGATCTATGCCTACCGTTGCGACGCCTGCGGCCACCAGAAGGACGTGCTGCAGAAAATGTCGGATCCGACGCTTACCGTCTGCCCGTCCTGCGGTGCCGAATCGTTTGCCAGGCAGCTGTCGGCTCCCGCCTTCCAGCTGAAAGGCACCGGCTGGTATGTCACCGACTTCCGTGACAACGGCAAGAAGTCGGGCGATGCCGCCAAGTCGTCGAGCGACGGCAACGGCAGCGATGACAAGGCCGGCGACAAGTCCGGCGACAAGTCCGGCGACAAGTCAGAAGTGAAGTCCACCGACGTCAAGCCCGCCGTCGCGGGCACCGGAACCGCGCCCCCCGTCGCACCGGCGCCTGCGGCCGCCAAGCAGGCCGCTGCGCCCAGCGCCCCGGCCGGGGGACCCGGCGCGGGCTGACCGGCGGCTGCCGGTCGGCCAGCTGCTGCCATTCCTGCCCGGGCGATGTCCACCAACATGTTGAAGCGGTATTTCGTCACGGGCCTGCTGCTGTGGGTGCCGATCGGCATCACGCTCTGGGTGCTGAGCCTGATCGTGAGCACCATGGATCAGAGCCTGGCGCTGCTGCCCCAGAATTGGAATCCCCGGGTCTACATCGGCCACGACGTTCCCGGCCTTGGCGCCATCCTGACGCTGGTGATCGTATTGGCTACCGGCGTGCTGACTGCGAACCTGGTCGGCGGCCGGCTGGTGATCTGGGGAGAGCAGATCCTCAGCCGGATCCCGATCGTGCGCAGCATCTACTCGAGCGTCAAGCAGGTCAGCGACACCATCCTGTCGCCGAACGGCAATGCGTTTCGCAAGGCCCTGCTGGTGGAGTATCCGCGCAGGGGCTCGTGGACTATTGCCTTTCTGACCGGCGTTCCCACCGAGGACTTGCAGGAGGCGGTCGGCAGGAGCGCTGCCGGGCGGCCATCCGAAGGCAGTGCTCTCCCTCGCGAAGCTTTTCGCGCTGGGCTAGATGAAGCCGGTGCGGCGAACGCGACGGTAGACCTGGTGTCGGTGTATGTGCCGACCACGCCTAACCCGACGTCCGGCTTCTTCCTGATGCTGCCGAGGCACGAGACGGTCGAGCTCGACATGACCGTGGACGCCGCACTCAAGTACATTGTGTCGATGGGGGTGGTCAGCCCCGCCGCAAGAGATGAGGTCAGCACGCGCACGTTGCTGCGTCGCTGACCGACTGGAGAACGAGTCATGCGTAGTTGTTATGTGGGACAGGTTTCACTCGAGCATCTGGACAAGCAGGTGACCCTGTTCGGCTGGGTGCATCGCCGTCGCGACCATGGCGGGGTGATCTTCATCGACCTGCGCGACCGTGAAGGACTTGCCCAGGTCGTATGCGATCCGGATCGGCAGGAGACCTTCGCCAGCGCCGAGCGGATCCGCAACGAGTTTTGCGTTCGGGTCGTCGGCAAGGTGCGACGCCGTCCGGCCGGCACCGAGAACGACGGGCTGCGCAGCGGCCAGGTCGAGGTGCTCTGCCAGGAGCTCGAGATCCTGAACGCGTCGATCACGCCGCCGTTCCAGCTCGACGACGAAAACCTCTCCGAAACCACCCGCCTCACCCACCGGGTGCTGGATCTGCGCCGCTCGCAGATGCAGGAGAACCTGATGCTGCGCTACCGGGTCTCGATGGAGACGCGCCGCTATCTGGATGCGCTCGGCTTCATCGACATCGAGACCCCGATGCTCACCAAGTCGACGCCCGAAGGCGCGCGCGACTACCTCGTGCCGTCGCGCGTCAACAGCGGCATGTTCTTTGCGCTGCCGCAGTCGCCGCAGCTCTTCAAGCAGCTGCTGATGGTCGCGGGCTTCGACCGCTACTACCAGATCGTCAAGTGCTTCCGCGACGAGGACCTGCGCGCCGACCGGCAGCCGGAGTTCACGCAGATCGACTGCGAAACCTCGTTCCTCGGCGAGCAGGAGATCAGGGACATCTTCGAGGAGATGGTCCGCACCATCTTCCGCAACGTCCTCGACGTCAAGCTGCCGGGCCAGTTCCCGGTGATGAGCTACCAGGAAGCGATGCGCCTCTACGGTTCCGACAAGCCGGACATGCGGGTCAAGCTCAAGCTCACCGAGCTCACCGACGTGATGAAGGAGGTCGAGTTCAAGGTCTTCTCGGGTCCGGCCAACTCCGAGAAGGGCAGGGTGGTCGCGTTGCGCATTCCCGGCGGCGCCGACATGAGCCGCAGCGAGATCGATGCCTACACCCAGTTCGTCGGCATCTACGGCGCGCGCGGCCTCGCCTACATCAAGGTCAACGAGGCCGGCAAGGGACGCGAAGGCCTGCAGTCGCCGATCGTCAAGAACCTGCACGACGGCGGCGCTCAACGAGATCCTCACCCGCACCGGGGCTGTCAACAAAGACCTGATCTTCTTCGGCGCCGACACTGCGAAGGTGGTCAACGATGCGATGGGCGCCTTGCGCAGCAAGATCGGCCATTCGGAATTCGGCAAGTCGCATGGCCTGGTCGAGAGCGAATGGCGGCCGCTGTGGGTGGTCGACTTCCCGATGTTCGAGTTCGACGAGGAGAACGCCCGCTGGTCGGCGCTGCATCACCCGTTCACTGCCCCCAAGGACGGCCACGAGGACATGCTCGAGACCGACCCCGGCCGCTGCCTCGCCAAGGCATACGACATGGTGCTCAACGGTTGGGAGATCGGCGGCGGCTCGGTGCGTATCCACCGCGAGGACGTGCAGAGCAAGGTGTTCCGCGCGCTCAACATCGGCGCCGAGGAAGCCCGGGAGAAGTTCGGCTTCCTGCTGGACGCGCTGCAGTACGGCGCGCCGCCTCACGGCGGCATCGCCTTCGGACTGGATCGCATCGTCACGATGATGGCCGGCGCAGAATCCATCCGCGACGTGATCGCCTTCCCCAAGACCCAGCGCGCACAGGATCTGCTGACCCATGCGCCTTCGTCGGTCGACGAGAAGCAGTTGCGCGAGCTGCACATCCGCCTGCGCGCACCGGATGCCCGCTCCACGTCCGCCTGATCGCGGCACCGTCGGAGGCGGCGCCGGCGCAGAGGCGTCGGCCGCACCGCGCCGGTCCAAGATCCCGGAGTCGGTGCTGGTCGTGATCCATACGCCGGACCTGCAGGTGCTGTTGCTGGAGCGGGCGGACCATCCGGGTTTCTGGCAATCGGTCACCGGCAGCAAGGACTCGCCGGATGAGGCGCTGGCGCAAACCTGCCGTCGCGAGGTGATGGAGGAGACCGGCATCGACACCGCCGCCTACCGGCTGGACGACCTGCATCTCGTCAACCGCTTCGAGATCTTCGCGCACTGGCGCCACCGCTATGCGGAAGGCGTGACCCACAACACCGAGCATGTCTTTGCACTCGAGGTGCCGGCGCCGTTGCCGGTGACGATTGCCCCTCGCGAGCACCTGTCCTACCTGTGGCTGCCGTGGAAGGAGGCGGCGCCGCGCTGCTTCTCGTGGAGCAATGTCCAGGCGATCGAGGAGGTGGCGCGGCGGCGGCTCGGTTCGGGTGCCGGCGCGATTTCGCCGGCCGGTTGAGCTCGTCGGTCGAGTCGCGCGGC
Source organism: uncultured Pseudomonadota bacterium (assembly GCA_963844195.1). Taxonomy (GTDB): domain Bacteria; phylum Pseudomonadota; class Gammaproteobacteria; order Burkholderiales; family Burkholderiaceae_E; genus Lautropia. The sequence goes on from CAWJNC010000004.1 coordinate 95,701, forward strand.
ATCGCCTGCATGAAGATCGTAGGCATCGATTTCAGCAGCGCGCCCCGGGCGCGCAAGCCGATCACGCTCGCTCTCGGGCAACTCATCGAGACTGCGCCGGGATTGGCCAGCGGCGATGTCCTTCGCGTCGACGCACACCTGCGGCTGGCTTCTCTCGACGCCTTCGAGCAGTGGCTGGCCGGGCCGGGCCCGTGGGTTGCGGGCTGCGATTTCCCGTTCGGACTGCCGCGGCCGTTCCTGCTTGCCCAAGGCTGGGGCGTGCTCGCCGATCCGGCGGCGACGCAGCCGGCCTGGGCCGCGATCACCGAACGCGTCGCTGCACTGAGCCGCCTCGAACTCGTCGAGCGCTGCCGGGCCTGGACGCTGCCGCGGCCGGTCGGCGCGAAGTTCGCGCATCGCGCCACCGACGGTCCGTCGGGCTCGAGCCCGTCGATGAAGTGGGTCAATCCGCCGGTAGTGCTGATGCTGCATGCCGGCGCGCCGCGCCTGCTGGCGGCGGGCGTCACCATTCCCGGTCTCTGTGCCGGCGACCCGCTGCGCATCGCGCTCGAAGCCTACCCCGGCATGCTCGCGCGCCAACTGGTCGGGCGCATGTCGTACAAGACCGACGATCCGCGCAAGGACGACGAACGCCGACGCGGGGCGCGCGAAGCGATCACTGCCGCACTGGAAGCCGGCTGCATGGGAATGTCGGTAGCGTTCGCGCCTGGGCTGCGCGAGCCATGCGTGACCGATGCCACCGCGGACACGCTCGATGCGGTGCTCTGCGCTGTGCAGGCGGCATGGGGATGGCGCCGGCGCGGCGAGAACTACGGCCTGCCGGCGGACATGGATCCTCTCGAAGGCTGGACGGTCGGCGCGCTTCGGACACCGGTCGCATGTTCCGCGGCGGCTTGTCCTTCTACCGCTTGTCCCCCCTCCGCCCGCTTGTCCCTCGCCCGCTTGTCCCCAGTCGACTTCCTAACCGCGTTCGCCCGTTTCCTTGGCGAGCGCCTTGATTGCCATCCGGTCGATGACCTGCGGCGCGAACGCCTTCAGCTTGAGGCCGAGCCTGCCTTGCGCGGTCATGAAGACTTCGCGCTTGCGCGCCCGCATGCCGGCGATTGCCAGTGCGGCGCAGCGCTCGATGCTCATCGCGCCGCTCTCGTCGAGCGCCGACTTGCCGGCGCGCCGGCCGCTGCCGTCGAGGCCGTTGCGACGGATTCCGGTCGCCACCACGCCGGGGAACAGCATCGTGACGCCGACGCCGCTTTGCGCCATCTCGATACGCAGCGCTTCGAAAAAACCGCCCAGCGCGAACTTGCTGGCGCAGTAGGCGGTCCGCCCGGGCACGCCGGTGCGGCCCGCGAGCGAGGACATTCCGACGACCAGTCCGCGGGACCGCTTGAGCGCCGGCAGCGCACCGTGGGTGCACCACATCGCGCCGAAGAAGTTGACTGCCATCAGCTTGTCGAAGGCGTCAAGCTCGGTGGTCTCATCGAACCTCGCATGCATCGAGATGCCGGCATTGTTGACCAGCACGTCGATGCCGCCGAAGCGCTCGTTCGCCTGGGCGATCAGCCGCTCGCATTGCAGGCGCTCGGAAACGTCGGTCGGCACCACCAGTATCTCGGCGCCGGCTCTGCGGCAGCGGAAGGCGACCTCGTTGAGCCGTTCTTCGTTGCGCGCCGCCAGCACCAGGCGCGGCTTTTCCGGTGCCAGTTGACGGGCGATCTCGGCGCCGATTCCCTCCGAAGCGCCAGTGAGCACTACCGTCTTGTTGGCGAAGCTCTGCATGGCTCGGCAGAATAACAGCAACATCTCGCAGCCAACCTCGAATATGTCCTGCAAGCTGCGATGCACGTAATAAACTCGGCTCCTCGCATCGCGCACGCCACATTGCATGAGCAGCTCTTCGCAATCGCTTCCCGGATCGGGTTCGGATCGCCATGTCCCGCGGCCGCCGGAGGGTGGCACGTTGTCCGCAGCGACGGTCGGATGTCCCGGCGTCGACCTCGCATCGATCACGGCGATCGCGTCGCTGCAGGATCAGGACCGCGAGCATGTCACGGCGCTCCTGCAGGCCAGCGGCCTGCCCGCGCTCGAGCACGACGGCCAAGCCGCCGCCGCCGCATTGGTGAGAGGCTCCGATGGCTCGCCGATCGGCTACGCGGCCTGCGAACGCCATGGCAACGCGGCGGTGCTGCGCAGGATCGTGGTCTGTCCGAGATCGAGGACCTGCGGCGTCGGCAGCACCTTGATGGACAGCATCCTGCGCCAGTTGATCGTCGCCGGTGTGCAATCTGTAGCCCTGCTCGCGATCGGCGGCCAGGGCTTCTTCACTCGCCTCGGATTCATCAAGGTCGAAGCGAGCGACCTGTCCCCCGACCTGCTGGCGACCGGGCACTTCCAGGGCGCCGACCCGACGCTGACTATCCCGATGGTCCTGGATCTGCGCGCCGCAACGCTGGTGAGACCGGCGCGGCGCGAGGACATGCCGGCGGTGCTCGCGATCTACAACGATGCGGTCGCTCAGTCGACGGCGACCTACGATTACGAGCCGCGCCCGCTCGAGGACCAGTTTGCGCAGTACGACCAGAAAATGCTGGACGGCTACTGCTTCTACGTGGCGGTTACGCCCGACGGCACGGTGGCCGGATTCTCGACCTACGGCCTTTATCGACAGCGGCCCGGCTGGCGCTTCGCATGCGAGCATTCGGTCTACGTGGCTGCGCCCTGGCGCGGCCGCCGCGTCGGCCTCAGCCTGCTGCCGCCGATCATGCGCCATGCGCGCAAGCGCGGCTTCCACACCATGATCGGCGTGGTTGACGCCGAGAATGCTGCTTCGTTGCGCATGCATCGCCGCGCGGGCTTCCTCGAGGTGGGCACTATCCGGCAGGGCGGCTACAAGTTCGACCGCTGGCTGGACGTCACCTTCCTCCAGGCAATGTTGTAGGGCTATCGCAAGCGGCGGCTTACATCCTGCCCGCGTTAGGGAAGAAGAGCGGCTCGCCGTTGAGCTTGTAGCCCGCGATTGCCTGCTGGCCTTCTGCGGACACCAGCCAGTCCGCCACCTTGCTCGCCGCCGCCTGCTTGACGTGCGGGTGCCTGGCTGGATTGATCAGGATGACCGCATACTGGTTGAAGAGCACCGGATCGCCCTGCACCAGGATGACGAGGTCGCCGCGGTTCCTGAAGTTCAGCCAGGTGCCGCGGTCCGCCAGGGTGTAGGCGTTCTTGGCCGACGCGATGTTCAGCGTCGGCCCCATTCCGGAGCCCGATTCCTCGTACCAGCCGGTGCCGCTCGCTGGCGGCTTCACGCCCGCGGCCTGCCAGAGCCGCAACTCGGCCCCGTGGGTGCCGCTCTTGTCACCACGCGAGATGAAGGGCGCCTTCGATGAAGCGATCCGGTCGAGCGATTCCACGGTCGACTTCATGCCGCCGACCCGCGCAGGATCCTGCTTTGGCCCGATGACGATGAAGTCGTTGTACATGACCTCCCTTCGCGCGACGCCGAAACCCTCCTCGATGAACTTCTGCTCGGCCTTCGGGTCGTGGACGAGCAGCATATCCGCATCGCCGCGGCGCGCAAGGTCGAGCGCCTGACCGGTGCCGACGGCGACGACCTTGACTTCGATCCCCGTGGCGGCGTTGAGTTTCGGGAGCAGGTAGGCAAAGAGGCCGGACTGTTCCGTCGATGTGGTCGAGGCCATCACGATGCTCTCGGAGTCCGTTGCCTGCGCCCGGGCGGCGGGCCCCGGCAGGCACAGGGCGAGGGACAGCGGCAGGGCGAGGGACAGCGGCCGCGACAGGGACCGCGACCCCGACCGAAGCAATGAGCAGCACTGGCGAAACCTGATCATCGGATGCTCCACGTAAATCGTCGGCAACGGACGCTTCATTCTTCCGATCTTCGAAATATTTGCAAATTCCGGAAATTCTGCAAGACTCGGCGGATGAACGATCTGTCCGAAGCCTTCAGGCAGGCAGCCGAAATGGCCATGTCAGCCGACCGGGATTTCCTGGGAATTGTCGGCTTGAGCCTGCGGGTAAGTTCGACTTCGGCGGCCTTGGCCTGCCTTCTCGGCATCCCGCTGGGAGCCTGGCTCGCGATGAGCCGATTCCGCGGGCGTGGCCTCGCGATCTCCGTCTTGAATGCGGCGCTCGGCATCCCCTCCGTAGTGGTGGGGCTGGTTGTCTACCTGGCGCTGTCACGGTCGGGTCCGCTGGGATTCCTCGGGCTCCTGTTCACGCCCGCGGCCATGGTGACGGCGCAGACGGTGCTGATTGCCCCCATGGTCGCGGCGCTGGCGCGGCAGGCATTGCAGGACACCTGGGCCGAGTACCGCGACCTCTTCGCCTCGATGCGGATCGGCCGCGCCAGGGCCGTCGCGACACTTGTCTGGGATTGCCGCTTCGGACTCGTCACGATCGCGCTGACTGCCTTCGGCAGGGCAATCGCCGAAGTCGGCGCGGTCATGACCGTCGGCGGCAACATCGCCGGCAGCACGCGCGTGATGACCACCGGCATCGCACTGGAAACCAGCAAGGGCGATCTGCCGCTCGCGCTCGGGCTCGGGATCGTCCTGCTGGGGCTGGTCTTCGCGGTGATGCTGGTTGCTCAACTGCTGCAGCAGCTGGCGCAGGCGCGCTTCGGCGGCGGGAATCGATGACGGGTCCGGACATCGGCCAATGGCTGCTGAATGTGCGCGACGTCTGCCTCGAACGTGACGGTACCCGGCTGCTGTCGGACATCGACCTGCGCGTCATGCGCGGCGAGCGCCTTCTGGTCCTCGGCCCCAACGGCGCCGGCAAGACGCTGCTGATGCAGGTGGCTCATCGGCTGGTCGAGCCGACCCGGGGCCTGGTGGAGGCGGCTGCGCCGGTGCGCGAGGCCATGGTTTTCCAGCGACCGGTCCTGCTGCGTCGTTCGGTGATCGGCAATGTCCTCTATGCGATCGACCACGCGCGTCCTGGCGCCGGCCTCACTGGTGACGCCCGCGGGCCTGACCGGACCGAAGGCAGGCGCGTGCGCGCCGGTCGGGAGCGAAGACTGGCGCGCGCGGGTGCCGCGTTGCGGCTGGTGGGGCTCGAAGGCTTGGCCAACCGTCCGGCACGGGTGCTGTCCGGCGGCGAGCAACAGCGGGTCGCGCTGGCGCGGGCGGCGGCACTACGGCCCGATCTGGTATGGATGGACGAGCCGACTGCCAACCTGGACCCCGCCTCGACTCAGGCAATCGAGGCAATCGTGATGCGGATGAGCGCGGAGGGCACGACCTGCGTCATGAGCACGCACGACATCGGCCAGGCGCGGCGTCTCGCGGAACGGGTGGTGCTGATGGCCGGCGGCAGGATCATCGAATCGACTGAAGCGGCGTGCTTCTTCGAGCGGCCGGCGACCGAGCCCGGCCGCCGCTACCTGCGCGGGGAATTGCTCAATGACTGAATACCTGACGGTGCCCGAGGCGGCGGATTACCTGCGCATCAGCCCGCGCAAGGTCTACGACCTGGTGAGCCGCGGTGGCCTGCCGCACCGGCGCGCGGGTGCGCGTCTGCTGTTCGACCGCACGGCGCTCGCGGAATGGGTCCGCGGCGGTGGCCATGAATACGGCATGCCGACGCCGCCCCTCGTCCTTGCCGGCAGCCATGACGCGCTGCTGGACTGGGCGGTGCGAGCGGGCCGCACGACCCTGGCGACTCTCTGCCGCGGTAGCCGCGACGGCCTCGATCGGGTGCTGCGTCGGGAAGCCTGCGCGGCGCTGCTGCACCTTCCCGAGCCGGGGGGCGATGGCGATCGCGCCCGGGGCTTCAACATCGCTGCTGTGGGCGAGGCGTTCGCCGGGCAGGATGTCGTGTTGCTCAACTGGTGCTGGCGCCAGCAGGGACTGATGGTCGCGCGCGATAACCCTTTCGGCATCCGCTCGCTCGGCGACCTCCTCTCCGGAGCAGCCGGTGCGCGGCCTCGGGTCGGCAGGCGGGCGGCCGGAGCCGGTTCCCGCGAACTCTTCGACCAGTTGCTGGCGGGATTGACCACCGAGCACCGCGACCTGCCGGAGATCGACCTGGCGATGGACGATCTCGAAAGTGAGAACGATGCTGCCCTGGCGGTGCAGCTCGGCCAGGTCGATGCGGTCTTCGGCGCCCAGTCGGCTGCCCACTCGAGCGGGCTCGGCTTCGTGCCGGTGACCCGTGAACGGGTCGACCTGCTGGTCAACCGGCGCAGCTTTTTCGAGCCGCCGCTGCAGAAGCTGCTCGCCTTCTGCCGCACCCAGGGGTTCGCTACCCACGCCGAAGCGCTTGGCGGCTATGACCTGAGGGAGCACGGCACCGTGGTCTGGAACGCCGCGTAAGGATGGCGCCGGCGCGGTGGAAATGCGGCGGCGCTCGAGGTCGATCGCCGCCGATGGCGGAAACGTCCGCTTCGTGGCCGCTTTGCCCCTGTTCGGCGGCGCGCGAAAGCGCGATGCTGTCGACTCGCCGGTACATCCGCCGGTTGCGCCGAACCACGCAGAATGGAAAGGAGAAGTCATGACAGCCACTGCCTTTGCCGCCGCCGGTACCGTAACCGCCGCCGATGACGCGGCAGCTGCTGCCGCTGCAACCGCCGCCACAGCGGGTGCGGCCGGCAGCGACGGAAGTGCCCTGCGCCTTTCTAGCGCGGCCTCTGATCCTCGCGGCTGCCCGGTAAGCACCACCTCTCGGGCCGCCATCGAGCACCTCGAGCAGGCGATGTGGCGACTGGCGTCCTACTTCGGCGATCCGATCGCGGACCTGGACGCGGCGATCGGCGAGGATCCCGGCTGGATCCTGCCCTACCTGGTCAAGTCGAACGCGCTGTTGACGATGGCCGAGCAGCGCTTCAATCGGATGGCCGAGGGTTGCCTGGCCGAAGCGCTCGCTGCCAGCAGCGGCCGCGGCCTTCAGGCCCGAGAGCTGGCGCACCTGGCGGCGACCCGTGCCTGCCTGGCGGGTCAATGGCGCACTGCCTGCGATTCCTGGGACGCGATCCTGGTGGATCACCCGCAGGACCTGGCTGCACTGCTGCCCGCACACTTGTTCGACTTCTACCGTGGCGACAGCCTCAACCTGCGCAAGCGGGTCGCGCGGGTGCTGCCGGACTGGTCGCCGTCGGCACCGCTGTACAGCTATGTCCTCGGCCAGTACGCGTTCGGGCTCGAGGAGTGCAACCTCTACCCGCAGGCGCTGGAGGCCGGCGAGCGCGCGCTGGCGCTCGAGCGGCGCGATCCCTGGGCGGTGCATGCCGTGGCCCACGTCCACGAGATGCTCGGACGGTATGAGGACGGCGCGCACTGGCTCGCTTCGCGCGAGTCGGACTGGTCGCCGGACAACGGCTTCGCTTTCCACAACTGGTGGCACCTGGCGCTGTTTCACGTCGAGAAGCTGGACACCGACGCGGCGTTGCGGATCTTCGACGAGCACGTGGCGCCGGGCGCGGAGCTGGCGCTGCAGCAGGTCGACGCGGCGGCACTGCTCTGGCGGCTGAACCTGATGGACGTCGATGTCGGCGACCGCTGGTCGAGGCTCGCCCCGGTCTGGCCCGCGGCGGCGCCCGATGCCGGTTTCTACTCCTTCAACGACCTGCATGCGGTGCTCACCCACGTGGGCGCCGGCGATATCCGGCAGGCGCGGCGCATCCTCGACATCGCGACTGCAGGCGCCGGCACGGCGACCACGTGCGCCGCGGCGGCAGCCGATGCCGGCGTGCCGTTGATGCGCAGCGTGATCGCGATGGCCGAAGGCCGGCCGGATGAGGCGGTGGACGGCCTGTTGGCGGTTCGCGAGACGGCCCACCGCTTCGGCGGCAGCCATGCTCAGCGCGACCTCGTCGAGCAGACCCTGCTCGCCGCGGTCGTCCGCGCCGGTCGCCGGCCGCTTGCGAAGCACCTGCTCAACGAGCGCCTGATGGCCAAGCCGGCTTCGCCGTTGACGGAATTCTGGAAGCGGCGGGTGGGCTGAGGTCGTACCTGCATCACCAGGCAGCCCGAGCCTCCGTGCCTGCTGCCTCGACGATCAGTACCCGGCGGCCTTCGCCGGCGCCGCCCCTGCGCCCCTGAGCGTATTCACCCAATCCTGTGAGGCCGCCCGCAGATAGGCGGCATCGTTGCCGAGGTTGAGGTAGTCGAAGCCTTTCTGCTTCATGTCCAGCGCGAAGGGCACGCTCGGGCAGTAGATGCCGGCCATCTTGCCGTGCTGCCGGGCGCTTGCGAGGATCCGGTCGATCGCTTCGGCGAAGGTCCCGCTGCGCCAGTCGACGCCCGGGGCGAGTCCGAGCGCGATGCTCAGGTCGGCGGGCCCGATGAACAGCCCGTCGAGACCTTCGACCGCAGCGATCTCGTCGACGTTGCTCAGCCCCTGCGGGGTCTCGATCATCCCGAGCGTCAGGATCTCGTCGTTGGCGCCGCCGAAGTAGTCGGGGCCGCCGTACAGGAAACCGCGGGTCGGGCCGTAGGAGCGGGTGCCGAGCGGCGGGTAACGGCACGCCCCGACGAAGCGTCGCGCGGCATCGACGTCGTCGATCATCGGGCAGATGACGCCGTAGGCGCCGGCGTCCAGCAGCTTGTTGACCTCGAAGAACTGGTTGTCGCTGACCCGCACCATCGGCATTGTCGGCGTCGAGGACAGCGCTGCCAGCATCGCCATCGCCTGCTCGAGGTACAGCATGCCGTGCTGCAGGTCGACCACCACCGTGTCGTAGCCACCGTGGCCCATCACCTCGGCGCTGTAGGGGCTCCCGACCGAGCACCAGCCGCCGAGCGCGCATTCCTTCTTCCTGAACTTCTGCTTGAGGGTGTTAGGCCGCATGCCTGTCTCCGGATCCTACGTGACGCCCGGGCCGCCCACCGGCCCGACGCAAGGATTGCCATTGTGAAGCAAGGCAGGCGGGCAGTCCGCCCCGCGCGGTCGGGCTGCGCTCCGACCGGCGCGGCTACGGACCCCACCCGGTGGATGATTCGAAGTTCCTGCTGTTTCGGCCAAGATAACGATTGACAAGCGTCGACATCAGTTCAAAAATAGCACGAACGTTCGTTAATAACCTGGGGACCCTCCCGAATGACCGCCACCCGGCATGCTTCCCTGCGCAAGGGCCAGCAGACGCGCGCCGCCATCGTCAACGCCGCACTCGAGCAGGCCGCAAGGGCCGGGCTGGAAGGGCTGACCATCGGCGCGCTTGCCGAGCAGATGCACATGTCGAAGAGCGGCGTCTTCGCCCATTTCGGGTCGCGCGAGGACCTGCAGATCGCCGTCCTCAAGGCCTATGAGCAGCGCTTCATCGACGAGGTGCTCAAGCCGTCGTTGCGCGAGGCGAGGGGCTTGCCCCGCCTGCTCGCCATTCTCAACAACTGGCTCGAGCGGACGGTGATCGAGGCGGCGCTCGGCTGCATCTGGATCTCCGGCGCGAGCGAGTACGACGACCGCCCCGGTGCGGTCCGCAACGAACTCGTGTCGATGGTCGAGGGCTGGCAGCGCGAGATCAGTCGTGCGATCGAGCAGAGCATCCAGCAGGGTCACCTGCGCAAGGACTGCGACGTGAGCGACGTGGTCTTCGGCATCTATGGCGTCATCCTCGTGCTTCATCACGATTCCCGGTTGATGCGAAGCGCAGAAGCCATGCCGCGGGCGCGCCGTGCCATCGACCGCCTGCTGCAGCAGTTCGCCCGGGTGCCGCTGCAGCCGCAAGACACCCTTCAACATCATCAGGCCGCCTGATCAGGAGCAGAAGCATGCCGCAATACACCCCACCGCTGCGCGACTTCCAGTTCGTCCTCCATGAGGTGCTGGACGCGCAGGGCCAGCTCTCCAGCCTGCCGTCGCATGCGGAGGTGACGCGCGACCTGATCGACCAGGTACTGGAGGAGGGCGGCAAGTTCTGCGCCGAGGTGCTCTTCCCGCTGAACCGGTCGGGCGACGAGGAGGGCTGCAAGTATGTCGGCGACGGCGTGGTCGCGACACCGGCGGGCTTCAAGCAGGCGTGGGAGCAGTACAAGCAGGCAGGATGGCCCACGCTCACCTGCGACAGTGAATTCGGCGGGCAGGGCCTGCCGTACGCGGTCGGCATTCCCTTCCAGGAAATGCTGAACTCGGCCAACCAGGCCTGGGCCATGTATCCCGGCCTGACCCACGGAGCCTACGACTGCCTGCACGAGCATGGCACGCCCGAGCAGAAGGCAATCTACCTGCCGAAGCTGGTGTCGGGAGAATGGACCGGCACCATGTGCCTGACCGAGGCTCATTGCGGAACCGACCTCGGGATGCTTCGCAGCCGGGCCGAGCCGCAGGGCGATGGCAGCTATCGCATCACCGGCACCAAGATCTTCATCTCGTCGGGCGAGCACGATCTTGCCGAGAACATCGTGCACCTGGTGCTCGCCAGGCTCCCCGACGCGCCGCAAGGCACCAAGGGCATCTCGCTGTTCATCGTGCCCAAGTTCATCCCCGACGCCCACGGCAGCCTCGGCGAGCGCAACGGCATCAAGTGCGCGCGCATCGAGGAGAAGATGGGAATCCACGGCAACGCCACCTGCGTCATGGATCTCGACGGGGCGCGCGGCTGGATGGTTTCGCAGCCCAACCGGGGCCTGCAGGCGATGTTCGTGATGATGAACGCCGCCCGGATCGGCGTCGGCGTGCAGACGCTGGGCCTGATGGAAACCGCGTACCAGAACTCGCTCGCCTACGCCAAGGAGCGGATCCAGTCGCGCAGCCTCACGGGACCCAAGCAGCCCGACAAGCCCGCGGACCCGATCATCGTTCATCCGGACGTGCGCCGCATGCTGCTTACCCAGAAGGCCTATACGGAAGGTTGCCGGGCCTTCGCGCTGTGGCTTGCGCTGCAGGCCGATCGCGCCGCGGCCCATCCCGACGAGGAAGAACGTAAGGAGGCCGAGGACCTGCTGACGCTGCTCACACCGGTGGTGAAGGCTTTCATCACCGACAACGGATTCCTCAGCACCAACCTGGCTTTGCAGGTCTTCGGCGGCCATGGCTACATCCGTGAATGGGGCATGGAGCAGTACGTGCGCGATGCCCGGATCAACATGATCTACGAGGGCACCAACACCATCCAGTCGCTCGACCTGCTTGGCCGCAAGGTGCTGCAGGACGGCGGCGCACGCCTGCGCAAGTTCGGCGCGATCGTGAAGGATTTCATCGAGGCTGAAGGTCATCGCGACGAGATGGCCGAGTTCGTCAACCCGCTGGCCGACCTGGCCGGCAAGGTCGAGAAGCTGACGATGGAGATCGGCATGAAGGCGATGCGCAATCCGGACGAAGCCGGCGCCGCCGCGGTCGACTACCTGCGCGTCATCGGGCACCTGGTGCTGTCGTACTTCTGGGCCCGGATGGCCAACGTCGCGCTGGCGCACGAGGCCGACGCGCCCTTCTACCAGTCCAAGCTCGCCACGGCCCGGTTCTACTTCGCGAAGCTGCAGCCCGAGACCGCGATGCTGATCCGGACCGCCCGTTCCGGCTCGGCGCCGCTGATGGACATCGCGGTCGAGCAGTTCTGAAGGCAGCCGCATCGAGGCCCGGCTTGCCCGGGCCTCGCCTGCAGGCTCGTCCTGCACCAGGAAGACAACAAGGAGATGAAGTGGAAGGTGCTGACGGTCACATCAACCGGCTGGTGCGCACCGTCGCCCTGGCCGTCGCCGGCCTTGCCGGTGCACTGCTGCTCGGCGGCGGCGCCGAGGCCCAGGACGCGAGCGCGTCGGGGTTGTGGAAGACGATCGACGACGAGACCGGCCAGGCGAAAGCGCTGGTGCGTATCAGCGACGAAGGCGGCGTGCTGACCGGCAGGATCGAGAAGCTGTACAACCCGAGCCGGCCCGACCCGGTGTGCGACCAGTGCAGCGACGAGCGCAAAGGCAAGCCGATCGAGGGCATGACCATCCTCACCGGATTGAAGCGCACCGACAGTGGCTGGGAGGACGGCGAGATCCTGGATCCGAACAAGGGCAAGGTCTACCGCGCCAAGGCGAGGCTGGTGGACGGTGGCAGGCAGCTCGAGGTCCGCGGCTTCGTCGGCGTCGCGCTCTTCGGCCGCACCCAGACCTGGCTCCGCGAGAAGTAGCCCCCTGAATCCTGGCCCGGCCGCGAGCCGCGTCGGAAGGCCGGCGCCGCCTCGCCGAACGGCCCACAATGCATGCAGAACAAGGAGCAAGTCATGAGCAATTTCATCGTCAGGAAGGTGGCTGTCCTGGGCGCCGGGGTCATGGGTGCGCAGATCGCCGCCCACCTGGTCAACGCCGGCGTGCCGGCGATACTCTTCGACCTGCCCGCGAAGGAAGGACCGAAGAACGGAATCGCCCTGAAGGCCATCGAGGGGCTGAAGAAGCTGAGTCCGGCGCCGCTCGGACATGCCGAGCTCGCCGCACGGATTACGCCGGCCAACTACGAGGAGCACCTCGAGCTGCTCGCGGGTTGCGACCTCGTCATCGAGGCGATCGCGGAACGCATGGATTGGAAGCACGACCTGTACCGAAAGGTTGCTCCCCACCTCGGCGCAAACGCCATCTTCGCCTCCAACACGTCCGGCCTCTCGATCACCAGGCTTTCCGAGGGCTTCGACGCCGCCCTCCAGAAGCGCTTCTGCGGGGTGCATTTCTTCAACCCGCCGAGATACATGCACCTGGTGGAGCTGATCCCGACCCCGCAGACCGACCCCGCAGTGCTCGACCGGCTCGAGAGCTTTCTCACCAGCACGATGGGCAAGGGCGTGGTCCGCGCGAAGGACACGCCCAACTTCATCGGCAACCGCATCGGCATCTTCAGCATCCTTGCCACCTTCAAGGAGGTCGACAATTTCGGCCTGACTTATGACGTGGTGGACGACCTGACCGGCGACAAGCTGGGCCGCGCCAAGTCCGGCACGTTCCGCACGGCGGACGTCGTCGGCCTGGACACGATGGCGCACGTGATCCGCACGATGCAGGAGAACATCAAGGATTCGTTTGCGGCCGTCTACGAGACGCCGCCGGTGCTCCAGGCGCTGATCGACAAGGGCGCGCTGGGATCGAAGACGGGCGCGGGTTTCTATCGCAAGGTCGGCAAGGACATCCTGCGGCTCGACCCGGTCAAGGCGGACTACGTCCCTTCGGGCGCCAAGGCTGACGAGACGGTGGTCCGCATACTCAAGAAGAAGAGCTGGGCCGAGCGCATCAAGCTGCTGCGCGAGTCGAAGAATCCCCAGGCCCAGTTCATCTGGGCGATCCTGCGCAACACCTTCCACTACGCGGCGCTGACCCTCGAGGAAATCGCGGACACTGCCCGCGACGTCGATTTCGCCATGCGCTGGGGGTTCGGCCAGAAGCAGGGTCCGTTCGAGATCTGGCAGCAGGCCGGCTGGCGCGAGGTGGCGCAATGGCTCGCCGAGGACATCGAATCCGGCAAGGCATTGTCGAAGCAGCCGCTGCCGGCGTGGGTCACCGAAGGACCGGTTGCCGACAAGGGGGGCGTCCACCAGCCGGAAGGTTCGTGGTCCCCGGCGCGCGCCCGGTTCGTGCCGCGCTCCGACCTGGCGGTGTATCGCCGGCAGCTGTTTCGCGCGCCGCTGCACGGCGAGGCGGCCGAGGCCGCCGGCGACACCCTGTTCGAGGACGAGTCGGTACGGCTCTGGAGACTTCAGCAGCCAGGTGTCGAAAACGTGCTGATCGCTTCGCCGAAAACCAAGATGAACGCGATCGGACCCGGCGTGACCGCCGGTCTCGCCAAGGCGGTCCATCTGGCGGAGCAGGAATATGAGGGACTGGTGATCTGGTCGCCGAACTCGCTGGACGGCGGCGCGTTTTCGGCCGGCGCGGACCTGCAGGCGATGCTGCCGCTGTTCATGTCGGGTGGTGCCAAGGCGATCGGGCCCGAGGAGAAGAAGCTCCAGGACGTGATGCTGTCGCTGCGCTATGCGCAGGTGCCGACGGTGGCCGCTGTGTCGGGTCTCGCCCTCGGCGGCGGCTGCGAGCTTGCGCTCTATTGCGCCCGGCGGGTCGTGAACATCGAGAGCTACATCGGACTGGTCGAGGTCGGGGTCGGGCTCATCCCCGGCGGTGGCGGGCTCGCCTACGGGGCGCGTCGCGCAGCCGAGGAGCAGTCGGCTGCGCCGGAGGCGTACCTGCTGCATTTCCTCGGCAAGTACTTCATGAATGCGGGGACGGCGGCAGTATCCAAGTCGGCGCTCGAGGCGCGCCACATGGGATACCTGCTGCCGTCGGATCCGATCGTGTTCAACCCGTACGAATTGCTGTACTCGGCAGTGCGCGAAGCGAAGGCTATGTTCGATGCGGGCTACCGGGCGCCGCCGCAGGCGCGCTTTCGCGTCGCCGGTCGCGCCGGCCTCGCGACCATCCAGGCGCAACTGGTCAACATGCGCGACGGCGGGTTCATCTCGGCGCACGATTTCCACCTGGGCAAGACGATCGCCTCGATCATGTGCGGCGGCGAGGTCGAAGCCGGCAGCATGGTCGACGAAGCCTGGATCCTCGGCCTCGAGCGCGAGGGCTTCATGTCGCTGCTGGAGCATCCCAAGACGCAGGAGCGGATCATGGGCATGATGCAGACCGGCAAGCCGGTGCGCAACTAATCAGGGAGATGGCGATGAGCCGACAAGTTCAGGATGCATACATCGTTGCCGCGGCCCGCACGCCGATCGGCAAGGCGCCGCGCGGCGCATTCCGCAACACCCGTCCTGACGACCTGCTGGTCGCGGCCATCAGGGGCGCGCTCGCGCAGGCGCCGACGCTCGATCCGAAAGTGATCGAGGACGCGATAATCGGCTGCGCGATTCCGGAGGCGGAGCAGGGCCTCAACGTCGCGCGGATATCGGTGCTGCTCTCCGGGCTGCCGAACACGGTGGCCGGCGTCACAGTCAACCGGTTCTGCGCTTCCGGCCTGACCGCGATCGCAATGGCAGCCGACCGGATTCGCGTCGGCGAGGCTGAAGCGATGCTCGCCGGCGGCACCGAATCGATGAGCATGGTGCCGATGATGGGTCATCGGCCGTCGATGAACCCGAGCATCTTCGAGCGCAACGAGAACGTGGGCATCGCCTACGGGATGGGCATGACGGCCGAGAAGGTTGCCGCGCAGTGGAAGGTCTCGCGCGCCGACCAGGACGCATTCGCGCTCGCGTCGCACCAGAAGGCGCTCGCCGGACAGCAGAAGGGCGAATTCAAGGACGAGACGGTGCCGGTCGAAGTGATCGAGCGCCTCGCCGATCTCGACAGCGGCAAGGTCGAAGTGAAGACCAGGACGATTTCAGCCGATGAAGGCGCGCGCGCGGACACCACCCTCGAGGCGCTGGGCAAGCTGCGCGCGGTCTTTGCCGCCAAGGGCAGTGTCACCGCCGGCAACAGCTCGCAGACGTCGGACGGGGCCGGTGCGGTGCTGGTCGTGTCGGAGCGCATCCTGAAGCAGTTCAACCTTCGCCCTCTGGCGCGCTTCGTCTCGTTCGCGGTGCGCGGCGTGCCGCCGGAGATCATGGGCATCGGGCCGAAGGAAGCGATCCCGGCTGCGCTCAAGGCTGGCGGCTTGAACCAGCAGGATCTCGGCTGGATCGAGCTGAACGAAGCATTCGCCGCGCAGGCCCTGGCGGTGATGCGCGACCTCGAACTCGACCCGGCCAAGGTCAACCCGATCGGCGGCGCGATCGCGCTTGGCCATCCTCTCGGCGCCACCGGTGCGGTACGGGCCGCGACCGTCATTCATGCCCTGCAGCGTCACCGGCTGAAGTACGGGATGGTATCGATGTGCATCGGCACAGGCATGGGGGCTGCCGGCATCTTCGAGAATCTGGGCTGACCGCGCACCGCGGGCGTGGGATCATCCCCCTCAACTTCGACGGGCCATTGAAATGGATCAGCTTCCCGATCGGCTTCCGGATCAGTCTCCCGCTCAGCGCCCTGCAGGCGACGGTCCAGGCCCTGGTATAGGCCCTGGTGCAGGCGCCGCGGAAAGCGGTATCGTGCCGGCCCGCAACGGCGCAGTGCTGCAGTTCGGCTTCTTCCGACCCGAGCGGCGCAACGCGATCACCACCCGCATGTATGCCGTGCTCGCCGACGGCCTGCGGGCGGCGGCCGCCGATCCGGCGATCAAGGTCGTGGTCCTGCATGGAACGCCGCAGGTCTTCACCGCCGGCAATGACCTCGGCGACTTCCTGAACAGTCCACCGGCGAGCGAGGACGCGCCGGTGCTGCGCTTTCTTGCTGCGCTCAGCTCGTTCCCCAAGCCGCTGGTTGGCGCGGTGAACGGCCATGCAGTCGGCGTCGGGACCACGATGCTGCTGCATTGCGACCTGGTGTACGCTGGCGAAGATGCGCAATTCTCCCTGCCGTTCGCGAGCCTCGGGCTGTGCCCCGAGGCAGGGTCGAGCGTGCTGCTGCCGGCGCTTGCCGGCTACGCGCGGGCGGCAGAGAAACTGCTGTTCGGTGAGCCATTCGATGCGCATGAGGCGCGAGACATGGGGCTGGTCAACCAGGTGATCCCAGCTGCGCAGGTGCTGGAGTTCGCCCTCGCCCGTGCGCAGGCGCTGGCGCGGCAGCCGGCAGCAGCGCTGATCGAGACCAAGCGCCTGTTGCGGGCGCCGCTCGCCGCGCAGGTTACCCGAGCCATGGCCGATGAGAATGCAACCTTCCGGCGCATGATCACCGAGCCGGCGGCGCGCGAGGCCTTCAGCGCCTTCCTCGAAAAGCGCAAGCCCGATTTCTCGAAGCTCGACATCGGCCGGACTGGACCTGCCTAGCGCAGCGCGGGCGGTGAAAACGATGACCTGTCCTCGCCTGTTGCCGCCCCTGCTGATGTGCCTGGCGGTCGGCGCATGCGGCGGTTCCGGCAGCGGCGATCCGCCGGCCCAGGCCGGTGCCTCGCCGCCGACGCCGGTCGCTGCCCCCGCTCCCGCGCCGGCGCCAGGCGCGCCTGTCGCGGCGATGCCGGCGGCGGTGACCGTCGAGCAGGTGACGGCAGGGCTGAGCGCGCCGTGGTCGCTCGCCTTCCTTCCCGATGGATCGATGCTGGTGACCGAAAGGCGGGGCAGCCTGCGTCGCGTGGATCCGGCAGGGCAGGTTTCGGCGCCGCTCGACGGTGTGCCGGCCGTCTACGCAGTCGGACAAGGGGGCTTGCTCGACGTGGTCCTCGGCCCCGGGTTCGGTGCCGATCGCACGATCTTCTTCACCTTCTCGGAGCCCGATGGCATCGACAGCAGCAGGACGGCGGTCGCCCGCGCCGTCCTCGGCGACACCGCCATCAGCGACGTTCAGGTCATTTATCGGCAGACGCCCTCGCGCCCGGGCTCGATCCACTACGGCTCGCGGCTGGTATTCGACCGCGACGGGTACCTCTTCGTGACGCTCGGCGAGCGCGGCGAACAGGAGCGGGCGCAGGACCTGGCCACGACGCAGGGCAAGGTGGTGCGGATCCGCCCCGACGGCAGCATCCCGCCGGACAATCCGGTGTTTCCGCAGCAGGCTGCCGTCCCCGGCATCTGGAGCTATGGCCACCGCAATCCGCAGGGTGCCGCGCTGAATCCGGCGACCGGCGTGGTGTGGTTGAGCGAGCACGGACCGCGGGGTGGCGACGAGGTCAACCGCATCCTGCCGGGGCGCAACTACGGCTGGCCGCGGATCACCCATGGGCGCGACTACTCGAGCGGTGTGCCGCTCGGGGAAGGGACGACAGCGCCGGACGTCGAGCCGCCGCTGCACTACTGGGTGCCGGTGTCCATCGCGCCTGCCGGGATCGCGTTCTACACGGGTGACAAGCTGCCGGGGTGGGAGAACTCGCTCCTGGTCGGTGCGCTGGCGGGCGAGGTGCTGGTGCAACTCCACCTCCAGGGCGATACCGTCGTTGCCGAAACCCGTCACCTGGAGACGCTCGGCGAACGCATCCGCGATGTCCGCCAGGGTCTCGACGGCCATCCCTACCTCCTGACCGACAGCGGCCGGCTGCTGCGGGTCGTGCCGCGCTGACTGCAGCTAACTCGCGCTCCTCGCTAGGGAGCCTGGGCACCCCTTCAGCAATAGGACGATACGTGCCGGCCACGAAGCATTACAGAACAGGCGCTCCAGCCTGTCGTCGCGGCGGGAGCACCGGCCGTTGATAGGGTAAGGCTCAAGAATCGGCAGTCATGCCGGGGCGTGTCGCAGAGGGTTGATCATGGGAATGAAGCGTTGGGCGGGCATCGCGGCAGTAGCCGTGGCAGGTCTGGCCGGCGGCTGCGCGGTCTACTCGACGCCGTCGGGCGAAGTCATCGCGCCGGCGCCGGTGGTGGTGACGCCGCCCCCGGTGGTGGTCGCTCCCTACTTCTGGGGAGGTCACTACTATTACGCCCCGCGTTACTATCACGCCCCGCGCTACTACGCTCCCCGCTATTCGAGCCCGCGCTACTACGGCCGGCCCTATTACCGGTACTGAAGCCCGGCCCGTCGGTCCCAGCCCGGGGCACGGCCTCAGCCGCCGAGCAGCCAGGCCGGCAGCGCAGTCGCCAGCGGCGGCAGTGCGGCCACCAGCACGAGCAGCAGCAGCCCGAACAGCACGTACGGGATCACCGATGCGAATATCTCGCCGGTGGTGATCTCCTTCGGCGCCACGCTGCGCATGGTGAACAGCAGCATCCCGAAGGGCGGTGTCAGCAGCCCGAGTTGCATGCAGATCAGGTAGAGCACGCCGAACCATAGCGGATCCCAGCCGTAGTGGCCCACCAGCGGCATGAAGAACGGCAGCGTCATCAGCATCATGCTGATCTGGTCGACGAAGCAGCCGAGCAGCAGCAGGATCAGCATCATGGAGGCCAGCACCTGCCACGAGGCGAGGCCGGACGCCTGTACCAGCGACACCAGCCCGTCGATGGCGCCCGAGAACGCCAGGATCTGGGAAAAGGTGGTGGCACCGATGATGATGAACAGGATGGTGCAGGCGATTGCTGCGGTGCCGGTCAATGCCTTTACCAGGTTCCTGATGCTCAGGCTTCGGTAGAGCGCGCAGATCGCGATGGTGGCCACCGCGCCGAGCGCTGCCGACTCGGTGGGCGTGGCCCACCCGGCCGACATGCCGACCACCACCAGCACGAAGATCAGCACCAGCGGCGTCACGTTCACCACCAGCGGCTTCCAGCGCTGCCAGCCGTGGTATTCCTCGGCGCCGGCCGAAGGAGCGAGCGCGGGATTCAGCCACGCGCGCAGCATGATGTAGCCTACGAAGATGGTCGACAGCAGCAGCCCGGGCACGACGCCGGCAATCAGCAGGCCGGAGATCGAAATGCCGGCGAGGCTGCCGAGCAGGACCGTCAGCGCCGACGGGGGAATCAGCATGTCGACCGCACCGATCGCCATGATCGGCCCCATCGCCAGGCGTGGGTGGTAGCCGCGACTCAGCATCTGCGGCAGCAGCAGGCTGCCGAGCAGCGCGGTCGTTCCGATGGTGGAGCCCGAGATGGCCGAGAACACCGTCCCGGCGACGACTGCGATCACCGACAGCCGCGCCGGCAGGTGCCGGATCGCGCGATCGAACGCGTCGATTGCCTTCATCGCGAGGCCGGTGTGGAACAGGACCTCACCCATCAGCAGGAAGAACGGGATCGGCGTGAGCGAGAAGTTGGTGACCGACGCGACGGCATTGCGCACCACCAGCATCAGGCCCGGCTCGCCGCCGAGGTAGACCAGTCCGCCCACCAGGTTGATCGCCAGGAATGCGAATCCGGCCGGCACGCCGACCAGCAGCAGCGCCGTCAGCAATCCGAACAGCAGGAAAAGGGTTTGCCACCAGATCATTGCCGGCCTTCGGCGGCGGGACCGCTCGTGGCGGCGGTCGATTGCCTGTCGGGGGCATGCGCAGCGGTCAGCTCGGCGCTATCCACCGTTCCGAGCGGCTCGCCCGGACCGAACACCAGGCGGCGCAGGCATTCGATCGCGAGCAGGCCGAAACCGAAGGGCATCGGCGTGTATACCCACCACTCCGGAAAGATGATGGTCTTCATCACCACCGCTGCCGACACCATGCTGTCGGCGATGACCAGTATCGAATACCAGGTGATGACCGAACTGACAACCAGCCCCACGACCGAGGCGGCGCGGTCGATGCGAACGAGCGCCTGCGGCGACAGCACCATGTTGAGCACGTCGAGACGGATGTGCATGTTCTGGTAGAGCAGCCACGGCGCGGCAACGCAGGTGGCCAACGGCAACATGTACTCGGTGACGTCCATCACCCAGGCAATGTTGCCGAGGCCGAGGTTGCGGGCGATCACGTCGTAGCCGACCAGGAAGGTCATGACCGCGACCATCAGGCCCGCGGCGACCCCGCAGGCGTTCAGCAGCAGCCGGTAGAGCCGCGTCGGCACGGAGTGGGTCATGTCCGGATCTACCGCGGCCGGATCACTTGCGGGTCATCAGTTCACGCAGCTTCGCAGCATGCTTCGGGCTCGCCTTCTCGATGGCGCCCCAGCCTGCGTCCTGCGAGATCCTCAGGAACTCTGCCGCTTCGGCATCGCCCAGCTTGATGGTCTCGATGCCGGCGTCAGCCTGCTTCTTGAGGTCGGCAGCCGCGTCCGTGACCGCGTCCGCGGCCGACTTCTCCTCGATCCAGGTGGCCATTTTCTCGAGGAAGGCGCGCTGTTCGGCCGTCAAGCTCGCCCACTTGCGGGCGTTGAACTGGATGCCCAGCTCGAGCGAGTAGAAGCTGGGGTCGACGCGGTATTTGGTCTTCTCCTGCCATCCGAAGTCGAAGATGCCGATGGTTGGCCAGCCGTAGCCGTCGACCACGCCGCGCTCGAGTGCGGTGTAGACCTCGCCACCCGCGGTCTGCATCACGGTCGCTCCCAGCTGGGCGAAGAAGTCGCGATAGAGCGGCGAGATGCGGATCTTCAGCCCGGTCAGGTCCGGCTTGTCGACCTTCTTGTTCAGGTAGATGTGATAGCCGATATCGCCGCCGGTCTTGGCGAGATAGTGCAGACCCTTCTCCTGCATCAGTTTGTTCAGGTAGTCCAGTCCGCCGTTCTTGCGGATCTCCGAGAACGGCAGGGTGGCGTAGTTGAGCGCCAGCCCTTCGGGAACCAGGCCGGCGGTGTAGGCGACGGTGGTATTCGCCAGGTCGACCACGCCGCTGCGCAAGGCTGCGGCCTGCTCCATCGTCGGTATCGCCTTCGGCCCGCCGATGTAGTTGATCTTCACCAGGCCCTTGCCGTCTTCATTGACCTTCTTGACGAAGGCCTCGAACTGGCGTGCGAAGTAGGTGCCTTCCTGGAAACTGTTGATGGCCCTGAGCGTGACTTCCTGGGCATTCGCCGCGCCGGCGAGCATGCTGACGGCGACTCCGGCCAGCAGGGAGGAAAGGGTGGGGTGAAGCTTCATGCGTACTTCCTGAGGTGGTTGGGAGGAGCCGGAATGTCGGGCAGGTATGGGCCGCCGATATCGCCGGTAGGTTGTGGCCGCTGCGTTGTGACCTCTGCGGCCGTGGTGGCGGCTGTGACCGGTACGGCCGGCGCCCGTCGGGAAGCCCGATAATACTTTAGTCCTAAAGCAAAGCCTATGCCACGGCCCTGCCGGCACCGTGGTGGTGCTGGAGCCTCGCTTCTGCGGCGGTGCATAGCGTACCGGCACCCGTCTGCTGAGCCGCAGCGTGCTGTTGCATAATGCGCCGCTTCGACCTCGAGGGCGGCTCCCATGGATCAAGGCGTACCCGACCATCCCGGGGCGCAGCCGAAGCCGACCGGGTCCCGTTCCGCATCGTCGCGTGCGGATCAGGCGAGCGGCTTGATTGCGTCGTGGCTGCCGCCGGTCACGGCCGGGTTCGTTGCCGTCCTGGTCGGCTTCTCCAGTTCAGCGGTGATCGTCTTCCAGGCTGCGGCCGCTGTCGGCGCAACCCCGGCGCAGATCGGATCGTGGATGCTTTCGCTCGGCGTCGGTCTCGCCGTCACCTGCATCGGGCTGTCCTGGCGCTATCGCATGCCCATCGTGACAGCCTGGTCGACACCCGGAGCGGCACTGCTCGCCACGAGCCTGGTGGGGGTGCCGATGGCCGATGCCATCGGCGCGTTCATGTTCTGCGGCCTGCTGATCTTCGTTGCCGGAGCCACCGGCTGGTTCGAGCGCATCATCGACCGCATCCCGGTGCCGCTTGCAGCCGCGCTGCTCGCCGGCGTCCTCGCCCGCTTCGGGATCGACGCAGTGGCGGCAGTCGCCGGGGAGCCCGGGCTGGTGATTGCGATGTTCGCCGTCTACCTGGCCGGCCGGCGCTGGTTGTCGCGGTACGCGGTGATCCTGGTCCTGCTGGCAGGACTGGCGGTGGCGTGGGCGCTCGGGCTGGTCCGCACGCAAACCCTCGCCTTCACCATCGCCGCGCCGGAGTTCGTCATGCCGGGTTTCTCACCGGCGGTGCTGCTCGGGGTGGGCCTGCCGCTGTTCGTGGTCACGATGGCGTCGCAGAACGTGCCGGGGGTCGCGGTACTCAAGGCTTGCGGCTATCAGCCACCGGTCTCATCGGTGATCGCCTGGACCGGGGCGGTCAACGTGGTGCTCTCGCCCTTCGGCGCCTTCGCGATCAACCTTGCCGCGATCACTGCTGCCATCTGCTGCAGTCCTCAGGCTCACGAGGATCCTTCCAGGCGCTACCGCGCCGCGCTTGTCGCCGGGCTGTTCTACCTGGTTCTTGGCCTGCTTGGAACCAGTGTCGCGCTGCTCTTCGCGGCGCTGCCGAACGAACTGGTCGTGGCGCTCGCCGGCCTCGCGCTGCTTGCCACCATCGGCAATTCGCTGGCCACCGCTACCGCCGACGAGCGCTGGCGCGAACCGGCCTTGACCACTTTCCTCGTGACCCTGTCCGGTATCACGCTGTTCTCCATTGGCGCAGCTTTCTGGGGGCTGGTCGCCGGAGCAGTGGCCGCCTGGATCCTGTCCGCCTGGCGCAGCTGACGGGTCAGGCCGTCGTATCGGCGCACGGCGCGCCCAGGGTCAGCATGAGCCGGTTGGCCCATGCGAAGATGGCCACCGAATGGATCAGGTCGAGGATCTCGAGGTTGTCGAGCCCGGCCTGCACCAGGGCGTCGACATCCCGCGGGGTGACCCGATCCGGCGCCAGCGTGAGGTCGATCGACAGGCGGACCACCGCCCGTTCACGCTGGCCATCGCCGGCGGTCTGCGGGTTCTCGAACACCTGCCGGATGATCTGGTTGCGCCGGGCCATCTGCTCGAATCGGCGCGCATGCACCGATGCGCAGTAGACGCAACCATTGAGACGCGATGCGACGGTGGCGCCGAGTTCGCGTTCTGCGCGCGAGAGCCCGCGCGGGGCGTACATGATCGCGTTGAAGGCCGCCGAACGCTGGCGCAGGATTTCCGGCTGGTGCACCAGCAGGCGGTAGTAGTCCTGCACCTTTGCCTGCGGATGGCTTTCCTCGAGCACCGCGATCTGCTCGCCGCTCGCCTGCTCGAGATCGACCACGTCGAGCCACGCCTTCCAGTCCAGCACCTCGTTGGTGAAGCCACCGACGCGGATGGCCTCGGTGTTGCCGCCGGAAGTCGGAGAAGGCGAGGCGCGGGATTGCGCGCGTAGCCCGATGTCAGCCGTAGCCGGTGCAACCGCCGCCTGAGCCGCCGCCTGAGCCGCCACCTGAGCCGCCGCCCCTGCCGGACCCTTCAGCGCCCTCAACCCCGCGATCAGGCGGACCTGGTACGAGAGGAACGCGACCAGCTGGGCCAGCGCGACGACCGATGCGGTCGTGAGGCCAGCGTCGCGCAACAACGGCTGCAGCGCCGCCCCGCTACCCGCCGCCGGGTTCTCGATCAGCATGCGCACAAAGGACAGGACCGGGCGCAGGCGGTCCAGGCGGTCGTTGACCGCGCCGTCCGCTGCGTAGTCGGTATCGTCCGCTTCGCGGCGGTCCTTCTCGACGGCCGGGCCTTCTTTCGTCGACCCTTCTTTCGCCGGCCCTTCTTTCCAGCCACTTCCTTCGCCGGCCCTGCGACTTCAGGCGTGCCTGCATGCGGTACGCCGACCTTGCCAGCCGGCACGACGTCGTGGAAAGCGAGGCGTTCGACCGCGCCGACCAGGCGCGCATCTGCCGGCACGGCCAGCAGGCGTTCGCGGTAGTGGGCGGCGAGTTCCGGCGCCGCCGACAACAGGCTCGCATGAAGGGCGACCAGCAAACGGTCTTCGAGCGCGAGGCCGGGCAGCGAAGGATGCAGGAGCGCGAGGTAGCTGCCCTGCGTCGCCGTCGCAACCTTGGCGCGCTGCCGGCGCAGCGCCTGCAGTTCGCTGCCGGCCGCGATGCCTGCAATGGCCTCCACCACGTCTGCGGGGACGTCGTCCTGGTTCGCTTGCAGCATCGACTTTCCTGTCATGACCGGCTTCCTGGCGGCTCCGCCGCGACCCATTCGTCGCCGAGAACTTCCGGCTCCGAATAGGCCTGCACCCTGGCGAAGTGGTCCTCGATGTCCTCGTTGTAGAACAGGTTGGCCAGGCCTTGCGCCAGTCGCGTCGCACCTTCGGTGATGGCGGGAATGTCGCCGGAGACGGTGCCATGGCTCAGCGTCGCCGGGTGACAGAAGCAGTGGATGCGCGCGAGCCCCGGACAACTCCCGGGGATCTTCTCCTGGAACTCGAAGAACCGGCCCAGGTCGGGCGAATCCGCGAGTTCCTCGTCCTCCTCGCCGGCAGGGGGCGCGAACCGGTCGCGCCACAAACGCAGGTGCGGCGCCAGCGCAGCAAATTCGGGCCGCACCGACCAGTCGATCCGGAAGCCGGTGGAAGCGATCAGGAAGTCGGCATCGAAGTCGCCGCGCGCGGTGTGGATGCGCAAGGTATCGTTCGCCTGCCGGATGTCGAGAATGGCGCAGCCGAGATTGAAGCGTGCGTTCGGGAAACGGGAGACGCGAAGCGTGCTGCCGCGCGGCGGCGGCACCTGCTGCACGTTGATGTAGTGGCGAAGCTTCCACTTCCAGTCATCGCGCGAGTCGTGATGGCCGAGATTGAAGCCGGGATTGTTGGCACCCTTGCTCTTGTTGACCCGCGGAATGTCCGCGCGGCGGATCAGGAGGTCCACCCCGGCCGCGCCTTCCTCCAGCGCGGTGGCTGCGCAGTCCATGGCGGAAGAGCCGCCACCGATGACCGCAACCCGTTTGCCCGCGAGTGCCGCATAGTCCAGTGAATCGGACGAATGCGCCCAGAACCTGCGCGGCAGGCGCCGTACGGTCTCCGGCACGTAAGCGCCGCCGAGCCCGTCCCTGCCGGTGGCGAGCACCAGGCGGCGCGCCATCACCTGCCTGCGTTCGCCGGCCGCGTCGATGTCGAGCGCGACCATTCCGTCCTCGCGCGGCAGCACTGCGCAGACCGCATGGCGATTGCGCACGTCGAGGTCGAGAACGCGCCGGTACCAGCGCAGGTAACTCATCCACTGCAGTCGAGGAATCTTGTCGAGCGCATCCCACGCGGCGAGACCGGCTTGCGCCTCGAACCAGGCGCGAAACGTCAGCGCCGGGAGAGCCAGCGCCGGGCCGGTCAAATGCTTCGGCGAGCGCAAAGTCTCCATTCGCGCCGTCGTCGCCCATGGGCCCTCGTAGCCCTCGGGCGAGCGGTCGAAGACGATCGACTGGATGCCGAGCAGCTTCAGCGCAGCGCAGGCTGCGAGCCCGGCCATGCCGCCGCCGATGATCGCGACGTCGAGTACCTGCCGCCCCGCATGCACCCGGGGCTGCGCCATCCATGCCTTGGCGGGCAGGTCCAGCCAAGCGAGGTCCTGGCGCAGGCGCGCCTCCAGCGCTTGCAACCCGATGGGTGTTTCGACCGCAGGATCGGTCGCAGCTTCGCCCGCAGATTCGTCCGCAGTCACCGGCGAGGAAAGGGCGGTCATCGGTCTCGGGACCATCGATCTCCGTCATACGAGCCGCCTCACGCGCATCGGATCGTCCGATGCCTTGGCGACGGTTTAGTATGCACGATCGGTCGAAGCATCGACCGGTACACGAATCCTGGACGGGAGCGGGCATTGAACCTCATCGACGACTTCCATGGTCAGCCGGCCATCCACCTGCAGTCGCCCGCCGGCGACCGCGCAACCGTGTTGCTGCATGGCGCGCAGGTCGTCAGCTGGATCCCCGCCGGCGGCAGCGAGCGCCTCTATCTTTCACCGCGCAGCGGCTATGGCGACGGACAAGCCGTCCGCGGCGGCGTGCCGGTGATCTTCCCGCAATTCAACCAGCGCGGCCCCGACTTCAGCCTGCCCAAGCACGGCTTCGTACGCAACCTGCGCTGGTCGCTCGACGGCACAGGCGACGCTCCCGTGCGCGATCGCGCGGCAACGGCCGCACGGCCGGCAGATCAGGCGTCGGTGCGGCTGCGGCTCACGCAGGACGCCCGGACGCTGGCGCTGTGGCCCCACCACTTCTCGCTGAACCTGACAGTGAGCCTCGAGCCGCAACGACTCGTCGTCGCCTTGCAGGTGGAAAGTCCCGGCGACGAGCCGCTCGCCTTCACGGCGGCACTGCACACCTACCTCGCGATCGACGACGTCGCGCAGGTCACGCTGACTGGCCTGCACGGGATCCGATACCTGGATACGGTGACCGGGACCGGCAGCGTCGCGAGCGACGACAGCCTGACGTTCGAACGCGAGACCGACCGCATCTACTACGAGGTGCCGCGGCCGCTGACGCTGAGCGCCTCCGGCGTCGACCTGGAGGTGGGGATGGAAGGCTTCCGCGACACCGTCGTCTGGAATCCTTGGGCGGAACTCTGCGCTGCGCTTCCCGACATGCCCGACGACGCCTATCGGCGCATGCTTTGCATCGAGGCGGCGGTGATCGACAAGCCGGTGACGCTCGGCAAGGACGAATCGTGGTCGGGACTCCAGGTCCTGACGGTGCGCTAAGGAGCCTGGCCCAGGCTCCTAGTCGCCGGCCTGCGTGCTGCCGGCTTCCCGCAGTGCCCGGTCGATGTCCGTCGTCAGGTCGTCGATGTGCTCGATGCCCACCGAAAATCGCACAAAGTTGGGCGGGATGCCGGCCGCCTGCATCTGGGCCTCGTTCATGGTGCCGGACCACATGGCGGCCGTGTGCACCGCCAGGGAATCGACGCCGCCGAGGCTGACCGCCTGGGTCGGGACCTCGAGCGCGCTCACGAAGCGGCTGGTGGCATCGTAGCCGCCGCGCACTGCGAAAGCGATCACTGCTCCAAAGCCGCTCATCTGCCGCTGAGCGAGGTCATGTTGCGGATGACTCGGCAGCCCTGGATAGAACACCTGCTCGATGGCGGAATGCGCCTCGAGGAAACATGCCAGCGCGTACGCGTTGCGATTGATCCGCTCGATGCGCAGCGACAGCGTGCGCAGCCCGCGAAGCAACAGCCAGGCATCCATCGGTGACAGGACCGAACCCAGGGTGATGTGCGTCGCCCAGATGGTTTCGGCCAGCGCCTCGCTGCAGCAGACGACGCCGGCGGTGAGATCATGGTGGCCGCCGAGATACTTGGTCGCGCTATGCACCACCACGTCGATACCCAGGGCGTGCGGTCGCTGGTTCAGCGGCGAAGCGAAGGTGTTGTCCGCCACGGTAAGGATGCCGCGCGGGCGGGCGATGGCGGCGACGGCAGCCAGGTCGGTCAGCACCAGTGTCGGATTCGCGGGGCTCTCCAGCATGATCAGCCGCGTGTTCGGCCGGAGCGCCTTCTCGAACGCGCCTGGATCTGCCTGCTCGACGAACGTGACCTCCACACCGTAGCGCGGCAGCAGTTCGTCGCACAGCTTGGTCGTGCTCATGTAGTGGCGGCTTTGCGCGATCACGTGGTCGCCCGCCTTCAGCAGCGCCAGCAGCGTCGTCGAGATCGCGCCCATGCCGGAGCCGGTGACCAAGGCCGTCTCGGTGCCCTCGAGCCTCGCGATGATCCGGGCGACGCGCTCGTGCAGGGGATTGCCGTAGCGGGTGTAGTAGCGGCTGTGCCGGCTGCTGCCGGCCATGCCCGCGAAGTCGGTTGCGTCCGCGGCGACGAAAGTGGCGCTGTAATGGATGGGCGCGACCAGCGCCGAGTCGGCCCTCAGGTCGCCGTCGGCATGAAGCACCTCGGTGTCCGGGTGCAGGCGATGATGCTGCTTCACCACCGAAGTCTAACGGATGAGCTCATGCGGCCGTCAGCCCGGCCGTGGCGGCTCGGGCCGATTGGTCTTGTTGAGAAGGGCTCGATGCGGCATGATTGCCCGCAGCGACCCGGCGGCAGCGGGACGCCGTGCGCCCGCGTGTTGCGCGCTCCATGCCGTGCGCTCGCATCTCGTTGCCATGGTGCAGTGCCTTCCGGTGGTCGCTTCCGTCACTCTTCCTTCCTGGGGAACCGAACATGAAGATCGCACGCAGAGACGTCCTGAAGGCTTCCGGCCGCGCGGTCGCCGCCGGAGCGGCAGCCCTCGGGTTGCCGCTCGCCGCGCTGGCGCAGCCGAAGCCGGTCAGGATCGGCGTGCTGCATCCGGTCACCGGTCCGCTCGCCTACTCCGGCCAGCAGTGCCGCGAAGGCGCCCTCATGGCCATCGACGCGATCAACAAGGCCGGAGGCATCAAGGCGCTCGGCGGCGCGAAGATCGAACCGGTCATCGGCGACGCGCAATCCAGGCCGCAGGTCGGTGCCGCCGAGATCGAAAAGATGCACCAGGACGGCGTCTCCGCGGTCATCGGCGCATACGCATCGGCGATCTGCTTCGCTACCACCCAGGCTGCCGCCAAGTACGACTTGCCGCATGTGGTGGACATCGGCGTGGCCGACGGCATCGTCGAGCGAGGCCTCAAGAACACCTTCCGCTTCGGACCCGGCTACAAGACCTGCTCCGAGATCGCCGTGCAGAACCTGCACATCCTGAACACGGTGTCCGGCAAGCCGGCCAAGACGGTGATGATCATCCACGAGGAGTCGCTCTTCGGCACCGGCACCGCCAACCAGCTGAAGGAGCAGCTGCCGCAGATCGGCTACGAGGTGGTGGACGTGGTCAAGCACGCCAACCCCACGCGCGACTTCAACAACATCGTTCTGCGGATGAAGTCGCTCAGCCCCGACATCGTCATCCCAGCCAACTACTTCAACGAGTACGCGTTGCTGGTGCGCACGATGAAGCAGCAGAAGGTGACGCCGAAGGCCGTCTATTCCGTGCTCGGCGGCGCTGCGTCGAGTTTCAAGTTCGTGAAGGAGTTTCCCGACGTGGCCGAGGGCATCATCGACTGCAACCACTGGTACGACCCGCGCAACAAACGCGCGCTGGCGCTGCGCAAGGCGGTCGAGGCGAAGGGCCTTTTCTACACCTACGAGATCTTCAATACCTATGCCACCATGGAGTGGCTGGCCAGCGCCATCGAGGATGCGAAGTCCGCCGATCGCGCCGCCATCAACAGCGCCCTGGCCGCGAGCACCTGGTCCGGGCACTTCATGCCCTATGGACCGACCAGGATCGTCAACGGCCAGAACACCGGCGCGATGCCGCTCATGACGCAGGTCCTGAAGGGCGACATCCGGGTCATCGTGCCCAAGGAATACGCCGACACGGCGGCCGTATTCCCGTGGAAGGGCTGACCATCGGCAACCACCCGCTGCAGGGGCCCGGCTAGTTGTTCTCGCTGCCAATCCTCTGGCCGTCGTTCCTCAACGGATTGACCACCGGTGCCATCTATGCGCTGATCGCGCTGGGGCTGACGCTGATCTACGGGGTGCTCCACATCATCAACTTCGCCCATGGTGCGGCGCTGAT
Source organism: uncultured Pseudomonadota bacterium (assembly GCA_963844195.1). Classification (GTDB taxonomy): domain Bacteria; phylum Pseudomonadota; class Gammaproteobacteria; order Burkholderiales; family Burkholderiaceae_E; genus Lautropia. The sequence continues at coordinate 125,390 of CAWJNC010000004.1, forward strand.
GGCTGCGCTCTATGGCGTCTACTTCCTGTTCACCCTTCTTGGGGTCGATCCCTACCTTGCGCTTCCCATGATGGTGCCGGCGATGTTCGTCGCCGGCTACTTCCTCTACCGCTGGGTCATCGGGCGCGCCAGCGGCGGTCGCGACGAGAACATCCTTCTGGTCACGTTGGGCGTGTCGATCGTCCTCGAGAACCTCGCGCTGCTGTTCTTCACTTCCGACACCCGCACCATCGACACGACCTACACGCTCGCCACCGTCGACCTGTTCGGCGCGATGATCTCGCTGCCGAAGGTGATTGCGATGGCCGGCGCGCTGGTGGCGGCGGCGCTGCTGTGGGCGCTGATGAGGCATACCGTCCTCGGCCGCGCGATCCGCGCCTGCGCCCTCGAACGGCACGGCGCGCGGCTGGTCGGCATCGACGTCGAACGCATCTTTGCGCTCAGCTTCGGCATCGGCCTCGCCTGCCTCGGCGCCGCGGCCTGCTTCCTGCTGCCGACCTACTACGTCAACCCGGGCGTCGGCAGCGGCTTCGTGCTGATCGCCTTCACCATCGTGGTCCTTGGCGGCATGGGCAGCTTCGGCGGCGCACTGCTCGGCGGTCTGCTGATCGGCGTAGTGGAATCGCTCGGCGGGCTGTTCCTGGGCGAGAGCCTCGGGCAGATCGGGATCTTTGCGATTTTCATCGGGGTGCTGTTGTTTCGTCCCCGCGGATTAGCGGGGTGATCGTTCCGCCCTGGCTGCCGGGTGGGGGGCGATCGTGGACGGGTGCGCTGCATCGATCATCTGCAAGCACTCTTGCGCGCGTGTGACGAGAACGGGAGGATGAGGCTATGACAGCAGTTGCCGGGAAGCGCCGCGGCGGCGGGGATGGTGGCGAGGGGTTCGACCTGCTGGTCAAGGATGTGGTCGTGGTCAGGCCGCAGGGCAATGCGGTGCATCGGGCCGATATTGCGATCCGCGACGGCAAGTTCGTGCGGATCGCGCCCGGCATCGACGCCGCCGGCGCGCGGGTGGTCCATGACGGTCGCGGGCGGCTGGCGTTTCCGGGCGTGGTAGATGCGCACATGCATGCCGGCATCTACTCGCCGCTCGCGCAGGATGCGGTGACCGAGAGCAGGGCGGCGGCGCAGGGCGGGGTGACGAGCAGCCTCAACTACTTCCGCACCGGGCAGTACTACCTGAACAAGGGCGGCTCCTACAAGAAGTTCTACCCGGAGGTGCTCAAGCTGTCGGACGGCAGGTTCCACGTCGACTACGGCTTTCACCTGGCGCCGATGGACGCGACCCACATCGCGGAGATCCCGGAGCTGATCGCAAAACATGGCGTCAGTTCCTTCAAGATCTTCATGTTCTACGGCTCCCACGGCCTGCATGGCGCATCCGACAGCCAGCGCGACTTCCTCATGATCAAGCCGGACGAGCGCTACGACTATGCGCACTTCGAGTTCATCATGCGAGGCGTCCAGGCGGCGCGCGAGCAGTATCCGGAGAAGGCTTCGCAGATCAGCCTGTCGTTGCATTGCGAGACCGCCGAGATCATGACCGCCTACACGAAGCGGGTGGAATCGGCCGGCAAGCTGAAGGGCCTCGAGGCCTACAGCGCCGCCCGACCGCCGCATTCGGAGGGGCTGGCAGTGTTCATCGCGGCATACCTCGCCAACGAGACCGCGCTGCCGAACATCAACCTGCTGCACCTGTCATCGAGGAAAGCGGTGGTCGCGGCGCTGCAGATGGCTGAAATGTTCCCGCACATCGATTTCCGCCGCGAGGTCACCATCGGCCACCTGATGCTCGACACCAACTCGCCGGCCTCGACCTGGGCAAAGGTGAATCCGCCGATCCGCCCGCGCGAGGACGTCGAATTCCTCTGGGAGATGCTGCTGGAGGGAAAGCTCGACTGGGTGGTGAGCGATCACGCCTGCTGCCAGCAGGAACTCAAGGTGCCCAAGCGTTATTTTGGCAATATCTGGATGGCGAAGTCGGGGTTCGGCGGCACGGAGTACCTGCTGTCGGCGCTGGTCTCCGAAGGCATGCGACGCGGCATGTCGCTCAACCAGATCGCGCGGCTGACCAGCCTCAATCCGGCGCGCCGGTTCGGGCTCAACCGCAAGGGCGATATCGAGATCGGCCTCGACGCCGATCTCGCCCTCGTCGATCCGGCGCACACCTGGACCATCCGCGCTGCCGAGTCGGAATCGGCGCAGGGCTACAGTCCGTTCGAAGGGATGGAGCTGGGCGCGCGGGTGATGACGACCGTGCTGCGCGGCCAGGTCATCTACGATGACGGCAAGGTGATCGGCAAGCCTTCCGGTCGCTACCTGTTCCGCCCGGACGCCTGATGATCCGCAGCCTGCGCGCCGACCTGCTGCTACTGGCGGCTTTCTGCGGGACGGTGCTGGCCATCGCGCTGCTGAGCGACGACGGCGTGGTGCTGCACTTCATGATCCTGACGCTGCATGCGGCGCTGCTGTCGGTCGCGTGGAACGTGCTTGCCGGCTTCGGCGGCCAGTTCTCGTTCGGTAACGCGGCGTTCTTTGGCGTCGGAGCATATATGGCCGGCGTCCTGCAGCTCCAGCTTGGCCTGTCGGCCTGGGCCGCACTGCCGCTGGCAGTGCTGGCGGGCGCGCTCACCGGCCTGATCATCGGCGGCCTCGCCTTCCGCTACGGTTTGCGCGGCTCCTATTTTGCGCTGGTCACCCTTGCCTTCGCCGAGGTGCTGCGCATCCTCGCCAACACCGTCGAATTCACCGGCGCAGGCGTCGGGCTGCAGTTGCCGCTGGTGAAGGGATTGGCTGGAATGCAGCTCGACAAGCCGGGCATGCTGATCCTGGTGCTCTTGATGCTGGCGATCGCCCTTGGTGTCTGCATCTACCTGCGCCATTCGCGCTTCGGCGCCTGGCTCATGGCCGTTCGCGACAACGAGGATGCCGGCCGCGCGCTCGGCGTCAACGTATTTCTGGTCAAGCTCGGCGCCGCCGGCATCTGCGGCGCGCTGACCGCTGCCGCCGGCGTCTTTTACATCCAGTACCTCAACTACATCGACCCGATGCTCGCGTTTGGCCCCGCGGTCTCGGTGGAGGCGCTGGTGGGCGCCATTGTCGGCGGCATCGGGACCGTTTGGGGGCCGGTGGCCGGTGCGGTACTGCTGCACACGCTCGGCGAGTCGACCCGCAACCTGTTCGGCGACCTGCCGGGCATCAGCCTGGTCCTCTACGGCGTGATCCTGGTGCTGGTCATGACGCTGGCGCCGCGAGGGTTGGCCGGCCTGGTCGGGCGCAGGCGGTGAACCCGACGCCGAAGCCGCACGAGCGCGGGGGGTCGCATGCGCAGGCGCGTCAGGACATGCATCCGGACGCCCAGGCGACCCGCCCCACGCTGCTGGAGGTGTCCGGCGTGTCGGTCTCGTTCGGCGGCGTGCAGGCGGTCGCCGACGCGTCTCTGCAGGTGTCCGAGGGATCGATCTGCGCGTTGATCGGACCGAACGGCGCGGGCAAGACGACCCTGTTCGCGGTCGTCTCCGGCTTTCAGCGACCCGACGCCGGCTGGGTTCGCTTCGACGGCAGCGACATCACGGCCATGCCGCCGCACCGGGTCTGCCGGCGCGGCATCGGCCGCACCTTCCAGATCGTGCAACCGTTCGCGGGACAGAGCGTGCTGGAGAACATCGCGGTCGGCAGCCACCTGCACCGCGGGTCGCGGCGCGAGGCGCTGGCACATGCCGGGCAGGTGGCCGAGCGCCTTGGACTGGGGCCGGTCGTGGACCGTGACGCGGCGGCGCTGCCGATCGCGCAGCGCAAGCGGCTCGAGCTGGCGAAGGCCCTGGCGACCGGTCCCCGCCTGCTGTTGCTGGACGAGGTGCTGGCCGGACTCAACCCCGCCGAGATCGACGCGATCGTGCCGCTGGTCCACGGTTTGCGCGACGACGGGATCACCATCCTCATGATCGAGCATGTGATGCAGGCGGTCATGAGCCTGGCCGAGGATGTCTTCGTGCTCTCGGGTGGACGGATCATCGCCCACGGCTCGCCGGAGGTGGTGACGCGCGACGACGCGGTGATCGAGGCCTATCTCGGCCAGGGCGCCGCGCGCAAGCTGCGCGAGCGGAGTGCCCGGTGAGCAGCGTCGGTGCGCCGCTGCTGCAGGTGACCGGCCTCGTCAGCGGCTACGGCAGGCTGACCGTGCTGCAGGGAGTGGACCTCGAGGTAAGGCCGGGGGAGGTGGTCGCGCTGCTGGGTTCCAACGGTGCCGGCAAATCCACCTTTGCCGGCACGCTCTCCGGCATCGTCACCGCCAGCGCGGGCAGAGTCGTCTTCGACGGCCGCGACATCAGCCGCACGCCGCCGCCGGCGATCGTCGAGAGGGGGTTGATCCAGGTGCCGGAAGGGCGGCGGATCTTCCCGAACCTCAGCGTGGCCGAGAACCTCGACCTCGGCGCGTATCGCCGCGGCCGCGCGCGCCGGGAGCAGAACCTCGCGCGGGTGTACCAGCTCTTTGCGCGCCTCGAGCAGCGCGCGAGCCAGCGGGCCGGCACCCTCTCCGGCGGCGAGCAGCAGATGTTGGCAATCGGCCGCGCCATGATGGCCGAGCCGGTGCTGCTGATCCTCGACGAACCGTCGCTCGGCCTGAGCCCGCTGCTGGTCGAGCAGATGTTCGGCCTGATCGCGCAGTTGAACCAGGCCGGCGTTGCAATCCTGCTGGTCGAGCAGAACGTGGCCGCGTCGCTGGAAATCGCGCACCGCGCCTACGTGATGGAGAACGGCCGCATCCTCTTCTCCGGCACGTCGGCGCAGCTGCTCGAATCGGACCAGCTGCGCCGCGCCTACCTCGGCATCTGAACCTTCGCGAAGCGCAGCCGTGGCCGACGACGATCCTCTCCAGGCAGCGGCGCCGACTGTCGTCGTCGGCAGGCCGCCGCGCATCGATCTCGACTGCGATGTCGCGATCATCGGCGCCGGCGCCTGCGGCCTCGTTGCCGGCATCTGGGCGCGTCGCCACGGCGCTTCCGACGTCGTGGCGCTGGAGCGCGACGACGCCAGGGGTGGCTCGACGGCGCTTTCATCCGGCTTTGTGCCGGCCGCCGGCACGCGCCTGCAGCGGGCAGCCGGCAGAGACGACTCGCCAGCGCGCTTTGCGGCCGACATCGCCGTGAAGGCACACGGCACCGCCGATTCCTTGCTGGTCGGCGTCTACACCGGCGAGATCGCGGCGGTCATCGACACGCTGGCCGACCAGTACGGCCTGCCGTTCGAGTTGCTGGACGGATTCCTCTATCCCGGCCACAGTGCGGGGCGCATGCACACCCTGCCTGAGCGCACCGGCGCCGCGCTCGCGGCGCGGCTGCGGCAGGCTGCGCTGCAGGCGGGCGTCGACTGCGTGGACGAGGCTCGCGCGCAGACGCTTTTCGTCGACGAGTCGCGCCGGGTCGTCGCCGTCGGCGTGGCGCGGCCCGACGGGCGGGTCGAGCATCTCGGGTGCCGCCAACTGATCCTCGCCTGCAACGGCTTCGGCGGCAATCGCCAACTGGTCGCACGCTTTCTGCCGCAGATGAAGGACAGCCTCTACTTCGGCCACGTCGGCAATCGGGGGGACGCGGTGGTCTGGGGCGAAGCGCTGGGCGCCGAACTGGCCGACATGAGCGGCTACCAGGGACATGGGTCGGTGGCGACACCCCATGGGATCCTGCTGACCTGGGCGCTGATGATGAAGGGGGGCCTGCAGGTCAATCGCGACGGCCGGCGCTTCTGGAACGAGCAGCAGGGGTATTCGGAGGCGGCCGAGCAGGTGCTCGCGCAGCCCGGCGGCATCGCCTGGAACGTTCATGACGAGGCGATCCATCGCTTCGCGCTCGAGTTTCCCGACTACCGCGATGCGGACGATGCCGGCGCGATCCGCAGCGCGGCCGACTGGCCGGCGCTCGCAGCGCTGATCGGTTGCCCAGCCGACATCCTGCAGGTCACGCTCGACGAGGCAGAAGCCTGCTGCCGCGCCGGCGCCACCGACCGGTTCGGCCGCCGCTTCGAGCCAGACCAGCGGTTGCAGCCGCCGTTTCGGGTGGCGCGGGTCACCGGGGCGTTGTTCCACACCCAGGGCGGGCTGGCAGTGGACGCGCGCTGTCGCGTCCTGGCCCGGGATGGCGGAGGGCTCCTGGAGCCCTTGCCCAACCTCTGGGCTGCCGGCGGCGCTGCGCGCGGCGTTTCCGGCAACCATCCTTCGGGCTACCTCTCCGGCAACGGCCTCCTATCCGCCTTGGCCGGAGGTGCGGTGGCCGGCCGAGACGCTGCCCTGGCCGAGGCTCCCCGGTAGAGCGCCTATTCCGGAACCGTTTCCCCGGTCCCGCCGACTTCTTTCGGGAAGTCCCGGAACTTCGGCAGGCCGTCCTTCATGGGCAGGACCGACTCCACGTAGTTCACGTGCAGCGCCGGCTTGAAGTTAAGGCCGGGCAGGTTGGCGGCGTAGATGTCCACCAGCTTCATGCCGGGATGCTCGGTGAAGAGATGGCCGCCGCAAACCGTGCACCATTGGCGAGAACTGTTCGGCGTCTTGTTGAAGGTGCCGATCTTGTCGGCGCCCGCTGTCACCTTCAACGATCCCGGCGGCCATAGCGTGAAGGCGTTGACGGGGCCTGCGGACCAATGCCGGCACGAGGCGCAGTGACAGTAGCCCATGGCCGCGGGCGCGCCAATAGCCGTGAACGCCACGGCGCCGCAGAAGCAGTTGCCCGAGTAGGTATCGTTCATCGATAGTCCTCCAGCCGAACCGTCCGGTCAGTTGGCACGCAGCTCGCCCTGCGCGTTCCGCACCGCAACCCAGTGCGTCGTCAACGCCGATGCAGGCAGGAATGCGTAGCTTAGCAACGACGGCCTTGGAAGAGCAATTGATTCCTTGTCGAGGACCTCCCGCTGACCGCCGCCTCGCTCTGCGCGGGCGACCATGATGTCTAGACGCCCGCCAGCAGCGCCTGCTTCGCCGCCCGGTATTCCGCCACCAGCCGCGACACCCGCTGAGCCGCTCCGGGAATGTCCTCGATGGCGCCGATCCCCTGCCCGCTGCCCCAGATGTCCTTCCACGCCTTGACCGCCTTGCTGCCTCCCGCATCGAAGTTCATCTTGCCGGGGTCGCCTTCGGGCAGCTTGTCGGGATCGAGCCCGGCTGCGACGATGGAGGCGCGCAGGTAGTTGCCGTGCACCCCGGTAAACAGGCTGCTGTAGACGATGTCCTCGGCCGTGCCGCTGACCAGCGCCTGCTTGTAGGCCTCGGAGGCGTTCGCCTCCCGGGTGGCGATGAAGGCGGAGCCGACGTAGGCGAAGTCGGCACCCATCGCCTCGGCAGCCAGCACGGCTCGACCGGTGGCGATGGCGCCGGAGAGCGCGATCGGCCCGTCGAACCAGCGGCGCGTCTCCTGCACGAGCGCAAACGGCGACTGCACCCCGGCATGCCCGCCGGCACCGGCGGCGACCAGGATCAGGCCGTCGGCGCCCTTCTCGATCGCCTTGTGCGCGAAGCGCTGGTTGATGACGTCGTGCATCACCATGCCGCCATACGAATGGACCGCCTCGTTGAGGTCGGTGCGGGCGCCGAGCGAAGTGATGACGATCGGCACCTTGTAGCGCACGGCGAGCTCGAGGTCGTGCTCGAGCCGCGAGTTGGACTTGTGGACGATCTGGTTGATGGCGAACGGCGCCGCCGGCTTGTCGGGGTTGGCCTGGTTCCAGGCATCGAGCTCCTGCGTGATGCGCTTCAGCCAGATCTCGAGCTGCTCCGCGGGACGCGCATTCAGGGCCGGGAACGAGCCGACGATGCCGGCCTTGCATTGCGCCAGCACCAGGTCCGGATTGGACACGATGAAGAGCGGCGCGCCGATGACGGGAATCGCCAGTCGCTGCTTCAATTCCTGCTTGTCCATGGATCGTGTCTCCGGTAGGGTCGGGCGATTGTAACGGCGGCGCTCCGGGCTGCCGTCGAGCGCGGGTGGACGTGTACCAGTCCGGCGCCGCAGGCGAATGCGGCACGGCAGCGATCCGGACCGGCTGCGCGAATGCGAGAATGCGGGCTGCCGAACGCCCCGAACTCGTGAAGGAGACTCCTGCCATGATCCACTTCCCGCTGCGCAGTTCCGTGCGCAACGTCCTGCCGGCACTGCTGGCTGCCCTCGCGATCCTGGCGCTGCCTGCGTCGCCGGCACGCGGGGAGGAATCCTGGCCGACCGGACCGGTCAAGGTGGTCGTGCCCTACGGCCCCGGCTCGACCCCGGACGTCGTGGCGCGGCTGGTCAACGACCAGTTGAGCAAACGCCTCGGTCAGCAGTTCATCGTCGAGAACAAGCCGGGCGCGGGCGGCAATGTCGGCACCGCCGCGGTGGCACGCGCCACTCCGGACGGCTACACCCTCGGCGTGACCATCTCCGGCCCGCTCGCCGCGAATACGCTGCTCTACAAGAACCTGCCTTACGATCCGGCGAAGGAGATCGCGCCGGTCTCGATCCTGGCGACCCAGCCCAGCGTCATCGTCGCCAACGACAAGGTGACCGGCGAGACGATGCCGCAACTGCTGGAGGCGCTGCGCAAGGATCCCGGCAAGTACAACTATTCGTCGATGGGCCCCGGCAGCATCTCGCATCTGGCCATGCAACTCGTTGCCGTGCGCAGTGGCACCGATATCGTCCACGTCGCCTACCGTTCCTCCGGCGACGCGGTCGGCGCGCTGCTGGGCGGCGACGCACAACTCGCCTGCCTGCCGCCGGCGGCGGTGGTGGGGCAGATCAAGGCCGGCAAGCTGCGGGCGCTGGCGGTGACTTCGGAGAAGCGGTCCTCGCTGATGCCGGACGTGCCGACCCTGGCCGAAGCGGGCATCGAGGATGTCCAGGCCGATGCCTGGATGGGCATGGTCGCGCCGGCGGGCACGGCCAAGCCGATCCTCGACAAGCTCCACGCCGAGATCGTCGCCATCCTCAAGATGCCGGAGGTGGTCGAGCAGCTGAAGCGCGTCTACATGGAGCCGGTCGGCAATACCCCGGCGGAGATGACCGCCGTGATTGCCGCCGACTTGAAGCGCTGGCAGCCGCTGATCGAGAAGTACAAGATCTCGCTCGAGTGACGGCGGCGGCCGGGCGGGGCGCCTCAGCGGCGCGCCGACAGCAGCACCACGACGCCCGTCAGCACGACTGCCGCTGCGATCCACTCGAAGCCGCTGACCACTTCGCCGCCCAGCAGCACGCCGAGCGGGTATCGCTGCTGGCTCAGCACGCTGCCGAGCGACCATGCTGCACAGGCGATGCAGATTGCAACCAGGCCCGCGGGGGAGGCCTGGAAGCCGTGCCCGCGGGTCAGCATCAGCACGCCGCCCGAACCGACCGCGATCCCCACGAGCTCGCGCGGGGACGGCCGGATTCCCCAGAGCCCGTTGAGTCCGACGATGATCACCGGCACGATGGCGACAAATGCCACCACCAGCCCCGATCCGATCGTCTGTTCCGCGTATGCGGTTCCGCCCATGCCGCCGCCCAGCATGAGCGCGCCGACCAGCAGCGCGTGGCGCCACTGCCGGGCCGTGGGCAGGGCGGCGCGCCGCAGCAGGACCATCCAGGCCAGCAGAAGCGCGCCTGCAAACAGGAAGCGCGACGCCATCTGCAGGAACGGCGGCAGGCTGACGAGGGCGAACCGGATCGCCAGGTAGGTGGATCCCCAGACGATCCAGGTGGCGGCCAGGCTGGCGATCACCAGGGGCGAGAGCGGCATTCGGGGTGGCACGGGCGGGTGTCAGGGGACGAAGTCGCGCATATTGACACGTCCGCGGAATTGATGGAGGCTAGCCAAGATCCCGAAAGTCGTGGGGATCCGAATCTGCAGGACGGTTCGATCATGTCGGAAGTCGGCCTGGATCAGCACGACGAGCGGATCTTGAGTGAGTTGCAGAGCGACGCGCGCATCACCATGGCCGAACTCGGCCGTCGCGTCGGCCTCAGTCAGCCCGCTGTCACCGAGCGCGTCCGCAAGCTGGAAACCTCCGGCATCATCACCGGCTATCACGCGGCGGTGGATCCGGTCCGGCTCGGGTATTCGATCCGCGCGCTGGTGCGCGTGGGGCGGTTCGACTACAACCGGGTCGTCAAGTGCATCGAGGCAACGCCTGAAGTGATCAACGCCTACAACGTCACCGGCGAGCACAGCTGGATGCTGGAGATCGTCGTCACCGATGTCGGCCATCTCGACCAGGTGCTCAGGCCCTTCTGCTTGCTCACCAACACCTCGACGGCGGTGGTGCTGAACATCGCCCGCCAGGGCGCCCCGGTGAGCACCCCCGCCGCGGTTCAGGCGAGGCGCAATGGCGGGGCCTGACCGGGCGAACCCTTCGCAGCCTCGCTTGCAACCCCCCTCGCAGCCTCTGCCGCAGCTTCTTCCATCCGATCTGCGCTGGCAATGCCTGCCGTTCCCTCAATTGCCGGCGCCGGCGCTCTATCGGCTGCTGGCGCTGCGCAGCCGGGTTTTCGTCGTCGAGCAGCGGTGCTTGTACCAGGACATGGACGGCGCGGACCTCGGCGCGCTGCAGGTGTTCGCCACCGCGGGCGGGCACGAGCAGGTCGTCGCCACGGCGCGGGTGTTGGCGCCCGGCGTTCGTTACGAGGAGCCGTCGATCGGGCGGGTCTGCACCGAACCTGCTTGCCGGGGGCGCGGCTGGGGCAGGCTCCTGATGGAGTTCGCGCTGCGTTGCACGGGTGAGCACCATCCCGGCAGGCCGATCCGCATCTCGGCACAGGCGCACCTGCAGCCGTTCTACGAGAGCCTCGGCTTCGTGGCCGCCTCGGGCCGCTACCTGGAGGACGGCATTGCGCACGTCGAGATGCTGCGCGATCCGCGATAGCTCGCGGCTGACAACTTGCGGCAGCGTTCGACGCGTCAGGCCTGCATGTCTACCGGCCGCGGACGGCGCTGCGAGTCGGTGGCGACATAGGTCAGTGTTGCCTCGGTGACCTTGACGACCTCGCGTTCCGCTGGATTACGCTCCGCAAACACCTCGACGTTGACGGTGATCGACGTGCGGCCGACGCGGATCACGTCGGCATAGAAGCTCACTCGGTCACCGATCATGACCGGCTCCCTGAACAGGAACGAGTTGACCGCGACGGTAGCCACCCGACCGCGCGACCGCACTGCCGCCACGACGCCGCCGGCGATGTCGACCTGCGACATGATCCAGCCGCCGAAGATGTCGCCGTGCTGGTTGGCATCCGCCGGCATCGGCACCACCCGAAGCACCGGCGAGCGGCCTGCCGGCAGGTCGCCCTGGATGTTCCTGGTGCGTCGATCGTCGGCTGCTGCGCCGGCGGATGAGCCGGTGGGGGATGAGTCGTTCGTGGCCATCGTGGCACCTCTCGCTGGAGAATCGGGCAGGCCGGCGACCGTACCGGCCTCGCTGTCGGCCCGTCATCTTACGCGCAGTCTCCTAGTGATGCGGCGCCGGGCGTCACCGCAGACGGCGCGCAGACTCGAGGGGCAGGTGCAGCAGGTGGGGACAGTGGTCGCTCGGCCGCACCCTGTCGAGCGACACGGGCTCGTCGAAGGGCAGCACCACCGTCGCCAGCTGCCTGAACGGCGTCGTGAGCCATGGCTCCAGGTTGCGGCTCAGGAGGAAGTTGTCGATGTTGCGGTGGCAGTCAACGCGCTTCGGGTAGCGAGTGGCCCGTGCCAGCGCGAACCAGGCTTCCGCCGGGCTGCCGTCGCTGAGTTCTGCCACCAGGCTCGCTATGCGCGGCGGTGCGGCCGGCAAGGCCGGGTCGCTGCCGTCCGAACGCGCGGGCAGCCGGTCGCGGATCTCGCGCAGCAGGTCGCGGTTGAAGTCGCCGGCGACGATCACGCCGTATCCTTGCCGCAGCTTCTCGTCGGCCCATTGCTCGATGGCCGGCACCTGCCGCTGCAGGATGGCGCAGTCCGACTGGCGCCGGAACGCCCGCTCGGGACTGCGGCTCGTCGACTCGTTCAGTCGGCCCTGCCGGCAGCCTGCCTTCAGGTGCAGGTTCAGCACGGCGAGCCGCCGGCTATCGCCGAGGTCGACGTTCAGCGCCAGCCCCGGCCGCGTGACGCGCCCGTCCTCGCCTGCCTGCGATACGGTCTCCACCAGCTCGGCGCGCGGCGGCTCGGCGAAGCGCGCGATCCTCCAGCCGATCGCCAGGTTCTGCGCGATCGAACGGCTGCGCCACATCTCGTCCAAGCCGGCCACCCGGTAACCGGGGCCCAGGACCAGTCGCGCAGCCTGCGCATCCGAGACCTCCTGCAGCAGCACGATGTCGGCATCGGCTTCGCGCACCAGCGTCGAGACGGCGGTCATTTTCTGCTGCCAGGCCTCGCGGCTATGGACCGGCGCGAACAGGCGCCGCCCGCGCCCGTCGCTGCCGTCGAGCGCATTGCAGTAGGTCAGTTCCTCCGGACGCTGCGCGTCGCGCGGCTCTCGCCAGCCGAGCGGGCGACAGAACGACTGCCAGCGTTCGAACCGTTCCGGCGACATCAGGTGCTCGACGTTGAAGCTCAGCAAGGTCAACGGCTGGGCAAGCACCGGCGCCGAGACGACCAGCAAAGAGACAGCCAGCGTCGCAAGCCTTCTCGGAAAGGAACTCATGGTTGTCAGCAAGGATCCTCGGCAAGCTGGATATGATAGCCAGCCCAACCTTCGCTTCGACCGAGCCGAAACCACATGCGCCAGCATTCGTCCGCCAGCCTGCCGCCACCCGCCGCCCCGCCTGCGGGAAGCGGGATCGGCCGTCCGCGGCGCTCGGAATGGACGACTCTCAAGAGCCTGCTGCCCTATCTCTGGCAGTTCCGCTGGCGGGTGGCGCTGGCGCTGGTCTTCCTGGTGGCCGCGAAGGCGGCCAACGTGAGCGTGCCGATCGTGCTCAAGCAGATCGTCGACTCGCTCACCGGCGACGGCGCCGCCGGTGCCGCGGCCAAGGCCACGGCGGAGGCGGCCGCGCAGTCCGCTGCCGGACCCGGCGCGGTTGCCGGGGCGCTGGCCGTGCCGTTCGCGCTGATCGTCGGCTACGGCCTGTTGCGCCTGTCGACGTCCATCTTCACCGAACTGCGCGAGTATGTTTTCGCCAAGGTCACGCAGCGCACAGTGCGCGAGATCGCGCTCAAGGTGTTCCGCCACCTGCATGCGCTGTCGCTGCGCTTTCATCTCGAGCGGCAGACGGGCGGGCTGACCCGCGATATCGAGCGCGGCACCCGCGGCGTGTCGAGCATCGTCTCGTACACGCTCTACAGCATCCTGCCGACGCTGATCGAGATCAGCATGGTGCTCGGCTACCTCGCCTGGCAGTACCACCGCGACTTCACGCTGATCACCGTCGTCGCCCTCATCGCCTACATCGCGTACACCATCGTGGTCACCGAATGGCGCACCACCTTCCGCCGGGCAATGAACGAGCTCGACTCGCGCGCCAACGTGAAGGCCATCGACTCGCTGATGAACTACGAAACGGTCAAATATTTCGGCAACGAGCCTTTCGAGGCGGACCGCTACGACCGGAGCATGCAGAGTTGGGAACGAGCCGCCATCAAGAGCCAGACGACGCTGTCGCTGCTCAACGTCGGCCAGTCCGCAATCATCGCGCTGGCGGTTACCGCGATGGTCTGGCGCGCAACCGTCGGCGTGACCCAGGGCTCGATGACCCTCGGCGACCTGGTCCTGGTCAACGCGTTCATGATCCAGCTCTACATACCGCTCAACTTCCTCGGCATGCTCTACCGCGAGATCAAGCAGAGCCTGACCGACATGGAGCGCCTCTTCGGGCTGCTCGAGCAGAACAAGGAGATCGACGATTCACCCGATGCGCGGCCGCTGCGGGTCGCCGGCGCCACCGTTCGCTTCGATGACGTGCATTTCTCCTACGACGCCAAGCGGCAGATCCTTTGCGGGGTCACCTTTGAAATACCCGCCGGCAAGACGGTGGCGGTGGTCGGCTCGAGCGGCGCCGGCAAATCGACGCTGGCGCGGCTGCTGTTCCGCTTCTACGACGTGACCCGCGGCGGCATCAGCATCGACGGCCAGGATATCCGCATGGTGACGCAGGAGTCACTGCGGGCCGCGATCGGGATCGTTCCGCAGGATACCGTGCTGTTCAACGACACCATCCGCTACAACATCGCCTACGGCCGGCCGGAGGCCGGCGACGCCGAAATCGAGGCAGCCGCCCGGGCGGCGCAGCTCGACGGCCTCATCGAGCGGCTCCCGGACGGCTGGGAGACGCAGGTGGGGGAGCGGGGCTTGAAGTTGTCGGGCGGCGAGAAGCAGCGCGTCGCAATCGCCCGGATGCTGCTGAAGAATCCGCCGGTGCTGGTGCTGGATGAAGCGACGTCGTCGCTGGATTCGCGCAACGAGCAGGCGATCCAGGAGGCGCTCGAGCGGGTGGCCGCCGATCGTTCGACGCTGGTGATCGCACACCGGCTCTCGACGATCGTCAACGCCGATCGCATCATCGTCCTGCACGAGGGCAGGGTGGTGGAGAGCGGACGCCACGAGGAACTGCTCGCGCAGGCGGGGCGCTATGCGGAGCTGTGGGAGCTGCAGGCCGATGCTCAGGCTTCGATCAGCTTGTGACGTACTGCCATCAGGGTCAGCTCGGCCTGGTTGGCGACGTTGAGCTTTTGCTTGATGTTGTAGAGGTGCGTGCCGACAGTCGAGGTCGACAGCTTCAGCGTGTCGGCGATCTGGGCGACCGTGTGGCCGCGCGCCAGTTGCAGGAAGACTTCGAACTCGCGCTCCGACAGCACTTCCAGCGGGCCATGCTCGCCGCTCAGGTCCTGCATCGCCATGCGCTGGGCGATCTGGGCGTCGAGATAGCGCTGGCCCTTGGCGGTCGTTCGGATGGCGTCGATCAGGGCCTCGGGTGCGCCCCGCTTGCAGAGGTAGCCGAGGGCGCCGGCCTTGAGGATGCGTTTCGGATGGCTGGTGTCCTCGTGCGCGGATAGCGCCAGGATCCGGGCGCGGCGGTCGTGGGCGAGGATCCGGCGGACGGCTTCCACGCCGCCCATTCCGGGCATCGAGATGTCCATCACCAGCACGTCCGGGTGGATCTCGTCGTACAGCCTGCAGGCCGTTTCGCCGTTCTCGGCCTCGGCCACGATCTCGATATCGTCGGTGGTCTGCAGCAGGAGCTTGAACCCCATCCGCACGACCGCATGGTCATCCGCAAGCAGGACCCGAACGGTCATCGCGCAGCCGCCGTGTTCAAGTGAAGATCCTCCGCGCCCCCAGCCTGCGCCGCGATCCGGTCGCCATCGGCCTGCATTGCTTCAGCCAGGTGGCCGGCGGGCGAAGTGCTCAGGACCAGGGGCAGGCGCGCCGTCACGGTCAACCCTCCTCCCGGCGCCTCTTGCAGGGTGAGCGTGCCGCCGATGGCCGTCGCCCTTTCCTGCATGCCGATCAATCCATAGTGGCCGGGCGCCTTCCAGTCGCTTGGCAGGCCGCGGCCGTCGTCGCGGACCTGGATCACCATCAGCTCGCCGTCGCGTATCAGGCTGATCAGGATGCGGCTCGCCTGGGCGTGACGCAGGCTGTTGGTGACGGCCTCCTGAACGATCCGGTAGGCGGCAGTGGAAAGCGCCTCGCCGATATCCTCCGGCAGGTCGCGAACCTCCAGTTCGAATGTCATCGCCGGCTGCTGCTGCCGCCAGTCCCCCAGCAGGTCCTCGAGCGCATCGACGAGTCCGAACTGATCGAGCGCCAGCGGCCTGAGTCGCGGCAGGATCGCATGCACCACCTGGTAGAGATGATCCGATGACTGCGCGATTGCGCGTGCCGCTTCGCCCGCCGGATCGCCGGCCGAGCCGTGACGCTGCGCGATCGACAGCGCCAGGCTCTTGATAGCGGTCACCGACTGACCCATCTCGTCGTGCAGCTCGCGCGCGATGGCGCCCCTCTCCTGCTCGATACGGGCCTGGATCAGCTGCGTCAGCTCGCGGTTGCGCGCCAGCTTCTCGGTCGCCTCGGCCGCCTCCCGGCGGGCGCTGATGCTGTCTTCGATCGCCTCGGCCATTGCGTTGAAGGCTCGACTGAGTGATGCACCTTCCTTCCCGGGCAGCGGCGGCAGGCGGGTGCCGTACTCGCCGCGTCCGACTGCGCGCAGCCCGTCGACCACCCGGGAGAGCGGGTTGATCACACGGCCCGCGAGCCAGTAGACGGCGAGGATGGCGGCCGCGAACACGAGCATCGCCACCGACAACAGCCGCATCAGGTCGTCCCAGCCGTCCAGGACTGCGCGCGACGGATTGGCATGGACGGTCACGTGCCCGCCGAGGAGGGGAATGACGCGAGGCTCGATCGGGGGTGACACCAACTCCTCGAACCACGCCGGCGAGTCCCGGCCCGCCTTGTAGGGCGAGGGCGGCGACTCGTAGAGCAGCTTGCCGCTGTCGTCGTGCAAGGTGATGTCGTTGGCGCGCACCCTGCCGAGCTGGTGCAGGAACTCGATCATGCCGTCGATGCCGCCACGCCGGTAGACGAAGCTGACCCGGGTCAGCACCTGGGTCGCTACCCGATGGGCCGCCTGGATCTCCTCGTGGACGCTATGCCTGGTGCTGTTGATCTGAAGCCAGCCAAGCGCAGCCATGAACAGCACCATCATGACGGTGAGCAGCAGGTTGATTTGAAGCCGCAGGCTCATCGCTTGCCCGATAGCGGGTTCTTCATGCGCCGATGCTAGCGCGTCGCGGTCCGGCCCGCGGTTGATGCCGGATCTTTCCGCAGCGCAGCATGGGAACTCATGAAAATCATGAGGCCGGATTCATGCTGCCGGCCATGCGACGGGCGAGGCGCTCCAGCAAACTGGGGGTCGCGAGGGTTTCGCGGCTCCCGAGCCGTCCGCCACGAGGCAGGCATGGCTCACCCGGGAGTGAGATCGACAACAACTGGAGGATCGACGTGATGAAATGGGAACGTCCGGCAGCGACCGACATGCGGTTTGGTTTCGAAATCACGATGTACATCGCCAACCGCTGAGGTTGCCGAGTCCATCGCCGAGTCGCGAGTTGTGATATCGGGCGCCCGCCGGCATGCCGGCGGGCAGTCGCCGCGGACAGCACCGCGGCACCGGATTCGCAGCCGCCTCCGCAGGACCAGCGTCTCCAGCTGTCGCCAGCATCGCCCGTGCATTGCCAGGTACTCGGTTCGGCCGCGGGTGGAGGCTTTCCGCAATGGAACTGCAACTGCCCCAACTGCGATGGCCTTCGCAAGGGAACCATTCGCGCGGTTGCCCGCACGCAGTCGTCGATCGCCGTCAGCGGTGACGGCAGCGACTGGGTCCTGATCAACGCGTCGCCCGACGTCCTGCAGCAGATTCGCAGCTTTGCGCCGCTGCAGCCCGGGCGCAGCCTGCGGGACACGGGCATCCGGGCGGTCCTGCTGATGGACGCTCAGGTCGATCACACCACGGGCCTGTTCATGTTGCGCGAGCATCGCGAGCCGCTCCAAGTGTGGTGCACGCCGCAGGTTCGCGAGGACTTGACCACCGGCAACCCGATCTTCAACCTGCTCGGACACTACTGCGGCGTCGACTGGCGGCCGCTGCCGCTCGACCCCGGCGGCTTCGAGATCCCGGGTGTCGCCGGCCTGCGCTTGGCGACGCTGCCCCTGTCGAGCAAGGCGCCGCCGTATTCGCCCCACCGCGAGGATCCGCAGCCTGGCGACAACGTGGGGCTGGTCATCGCCGACAGCCGCAGCGGCGCGAGCCTCTTCTACGCGCCGGGGCTCGGGCGGATGGAGGCCCACGTCTGGACGGCGATGCAGCAGGCGGATTGCGTGCTTGTGGACGGTACCCTCTGGACGGAGGACGAGATGATCCGCCTGGGCGCGTCGCGCAAGCTCTCCCGGGACATGGGCCATCTGCCGCAGACCGGCGCGGGCGGCATGATCGAGTGGCTGGACCGCCTTCCTCGTACTACGCGCAGGGTGCTCATCCACATCAACAACACCAATCGCATCCTCGACGAGGACAGCCAGGAGCGGGCGCTGCTCGCCGCACATGACATCGAGGTGGCCCATGACGGACTCGCAATCGAACTCTGAGTGGACGCCGCAGGAATTCGAGGCACGGCTGAGGGAGAAGGGGGCTGGCTATCACATCCATCACCCGTTCAATGTCATGATCAACAGCGGCCGTGCAACGCCCGATCAGATCCGTGGCTGGGCGGCCAATCGCTTCTACTACCAGATCAGCATCCCGATCAAGGACGGCGCGGTGATTGCCAACTGTCCGGATCGCGAGGTGCGCCGCCAATGGGTGCAGCGTATCCTGGACCACGATGGCCAGGGCGACGATCCCGGCGGCATCGAGGCCTGGATCCGGCTGGGCGAGGCCACCGGCCTGTCGCGAGAGGAGATCACCGACCTGCGGCATGTGGTGCCCGGGGTCCGGTTCGCCGTCGATGCCTATGTCAACTTCGCGCGCCAGCGGCCGTGGCAGGAATCGGTCTGCGCGTCGCTGACCGAACTGTTCGCGCCGAAGATCCACCAGGAGCGACTCGCGAACTGGCCCGAGCACTACCCGTGGATCGATCCCGGCGGCCTGCAGTACTTCCGGGGTCGCGTGCAGCAGGCGCGCCGCGATGTCGAGCACGGCCTCGCCGTAACGCTGGCGCATTTCGACACGCGCGCGCTGCAGGAGCGGGCACTCGAGATCCTGCAGTTCAAGCTCGACATACTCTGGACCATGCTGGACTGCATGCAGGTCCGCTACGGGTTGCAGAAGTGAGCCAGGCCTCCGATCGGCCCGAGGATGGACCACGGGGGCAGGCTGCCCCTGCCCGGGCGGCGCCGGCGATGACCGACCGGCCCAGCATCGCCGGCGGCTTCCGGTTGCAGTGGGAAGAAATCCAGAACTCCTGGGTGCTCCTCTATCCCGAGGGAATGGTCAAGCTCAATGCGAGCGCGGGTGAAATCCTGCAGCGTTGCGACGGCGAACGCACGGTCGCCGCCATCATCGAGGAACTGGAGAGCGCGTTCGATGCTGCCGACCTCGGCGATGATGTCATCGCGTTCCTGGAGATCGCGGCCCGGCAGCGCTGGGTGCAGGCCGGCAGCGAAGGATCCACCACATGAACAGCGTCGTTGCCCCCACCGGCGTCGGGCCGCCTTTCTGGCTGCTCGCCGAGCTGACCTACCGGTGCCCGCTGCATTGCGTCTTCTGCTACAACCCGATCGACTTCGCGAGCCACGAGCGCGAACTCGGCACCGACGACTGGATCCGGGTACTGCGGGAGGCGCGCGCTGCCGGCAGCGTGCAGTGCGGCTTCTCCGGCGGTGAGCCGGTGCTGCGCGACGACCTCGAGGTCCTGGTGAACGAGGCGCACCGTCTCGGTTTCTACACCAACCTGCTGACCTCGGGCGTCGGGCTCAATGCGCGGCGGGTGGCCGAGCTCAAGCGCAGCGGCCTCGACCATATCCAGCTCTCGTTTCAGGATTCGACGCGCGAGTTGAACGACTTCCTGTCGCACACCCGCACGTTCGAGCTGAAGCAGCGGGTGGCCGGCATGATCAAGGGCAACGGCTGGCCGATGGTGCTCAACTGCGTCATCCACCGGCTCAACGTCGACTACATCGGCCAGATCATCGAGATGGCCATGGCGCTGGATGCAGACTACCTCGAGCTCGCCAACTCGCAGTACTACTCGTGGGCGCATCTGAACCGCGCGGAACTGTTGCCGTCGCGCGAGCAGATCGAGCGCGCGGAGCGCGTCACCAACGAGTATCGCGCCAGGATCGGCGACCGGATGCGGATCATCTTCGTCGTGCCTGACTACTACGAGGAGCGGCCCAAGAAGTGCATGAACGGCTGGGGCAGCGTGTTCCTGACGATCACGCCGGACGGTACCGCCCTGCCTTGCCACACCGCGCGCATGCTGCCCGGCCTGGAGTTCCCGAACGTGCGTGATTCGGGCATCGCCGACATCTGGTATCGATCCGAGGGCTTCAACCGGTTCCGTGGGACCGGATGGATGAAGGAGCCGTGTCGAAGCTGCGATGAGCGCGAGAAGGACCTGGGCGGCTGCCGCTGCCAGGCCTACCTGCTCGCCGGCGATCCCCAGGCGGCCGACCCGGTCTGCGCCAAGTCGCCGCATCATGGCGTGGTCGAGGAGGCGGTGCGGGTTGCACAGCGCCCGGTGTCGGATCGAAGCGAAGTCCATCCGCTGGTGTTCCGCGATCCCAAGGAATCGCGGCGGAGAGCATCTCAGAGCACCTTGAGCGACTTCGACTCCGGGTCGATCTCGACGTGGCTGCCATGAGGAATCGCCAGTGTCACATCCTCGTCGAAGCCTGCAAGCATCGTGATGTTGCCGAAGGCGGCGCCTTGTGCCAGGATCGGGTTCACCGAGTTGAACACGATTGCGAGCGGCGCCTTGTCGCGCGATTGCATCTCGTGAAGCATCCATGCGCTGGCGACGCCGCCCTTCGCCGTGTCCAGCACCAGGATCCTGCCGACATACGATTGGCCGGCGAGCTTGTGCGACGGACGGGAGAAGATTCCTGCAATCCGATCCAGGTCGTAGCGCGCCGAGAAGCCGTCCTTGGCAACCAATGCGTTGCCGCTGACCTTTTCGCCCATCGCATGTCGCGCCGTGAATATCCTGCCGCGCTCGGAAGCAGTTCCCGCGGACGGCGTGAAGCGAATCGGTATGCCGGCGCCTTGCGCGCCACCTTGGTTCGCGCTCATCCCAGCTTCCCCGTTTGCGCTGCTTGCACGCACTGTTCCATCGACGCCAGCATCGGCATGTAGCCGTAGCCGCCCAGGATGTTCACCATCTTGGCGCTGTTGGTGGCGAGTCGCTTCCAACCGTTCGCCTCGGCGATCTCCCGTGCGTAGGACTGGTAGAAGCACATTCCCGAATAGACTGTTCCGCCCGCCGCTTCGATCCGCTCTGTGTAGCCGAATCGGTCGCAGTCCGGCTTCACCTGCGGGCTGGTGACGGCGAGCAGCGGAATCCTGAACCGGCGGCCCTCGCACAGTTCGGCGAGCGCCCGCAACTCGTAGAGGCTGAGCTGCGGCCCGGAAAAGACGACCACATCCACCTTGCTGTCGATGGCATAGGACTGCTGCAGTGCTTCGACCTCCTTGCGGCCTACTGAAGTGGCTTCGAGCAAATCGCCGCCGACGTCGGCGAGGCGCGAAGCCTCGGGCGTGATGCCGACGAGGTGGAAGAGCGCTGTCGATCCGAAGCTCGCCATTGCCGCGCCGAAATGCTTCAGCTCATCGGACGAGGGTGCTCTCTCGATTCCTTCGATGACCGGAACGGCCCAGTAGTTGCCTGCCAGTCTACCGATCACCCCCCCGAGGGCTCCCCATTCGTTGAGCTCCGATGGTGTCCACTCGACCCGGAGGCGGATTGTCGCCTGGCGATGCTCGTCAAGGTGAAAGCCGTAGCGAGGAGTGCGCCCGGAGAGCCCGGCCGAGAGTGCCGAAGGCCCGCCTTCGAAATTGGACCTCGCACCGCTGACTGAATTCGAATAGATCACGACGCCGGTATCGCCGAAGGCGACATGCTCACCGCGGGTGGCGGCCTGGATCGTCTGATAGTTGATGCAAGTGTCGGTCATGGCCACGCCGAGCTTGACGAACGCGGCGATCGCGCGTCCCTCGAGATCGGTCATCCATTCGGCCTGCTTCAGTCGGCGGGCTTTTGCGAAGTCGGTGCCCCGTGGATCGGTGATCGTCGGAATCCGCACCCGCCTGCTGCCGTCCTTCAACCCTGCCAGCGACTCGAGCCACCGTACTCCCGCCTCGCCAAGGCTTTCGGTGTCCGCCATCACGTGGGCCTGCGTCACCGGCACGAAATCGCGCGCCCCAAAGAATTCGCCCACCTTCAACTGATGGTTCAACGCGAGCCGCGGTGCCTCGCCGAGCTCGCCCGCCAGCATCGCCTTTTCTTCGTCGTTCAGCTGCATCATCAATTCGCCTGTGCGCCTGATTCGCGGACCGCTTTGCCCCACTTGTCGATCTCGCGCTTCTGGAACTCGGCCAGGGGCTCGACACCGGAGGCCGGCACCACGCCGAGCTCGCCGAGCTTGTCGCGGAAGGTGGTAGAGGCCGCTATCCGCTCGATCTCGTCGCGCAGCCGGTTGCTTGCTTCGGGCGGCAGGCCGGCCGGCGCGAACATCGCCCACCAAGCCGTCGACTCGAAGTTCTTGATGCCCGATTCAGCGATCGTCGGGACATCGGGTAGCACGGGCGAGCGTTGACTGCCGCTGACTGCCAGAGCCCGCAGCTTCCCGGCCTTGATGTGCTGGATCACCGACTGCAGCGGGTCGAACATCATCGGGATCTGATTGCCGAGCAGATCCGTGATGGCGGGCGCGCTACCCTTGTAGGGCACGTGGCGCAGCTTGATGCCGGCTGCGGTGGCGAACATCTCGCCGGTCAGGTGGCCGGGAGTGCCGCTGCCGGCGGAGCCGAACATCAGGGAGCCCGGACTCGCGTTCGCCCGATCAATCAGGTCGCGAACCGAGCGAATCTCCTGCTCGGGATGCACCACGATCGTCACCGGCGCACTCGCCACGAGCGCGAGGGGCGTGAAGTCCTTCACCGGGTCGTGGGGCAGCTTGCTGTAGAGCGCTACGTTGATGGCACTGGTGCCCACGGTGCCCATCAGCAGGGTGTATCCGTCCGGCGCCGCCTTGGCCACCATATCGGCACCGATCGAGCCACCGGCGCCGCCACGGTTGTCGATGATGACGTTCTGCTTGAAGGCTTCCCCGAGCAACTGCGCCATCGGCCGCGCGACGATGTCCGTCGGACCGCCGGGCGGAAAGGGTACGACAAGGCGTAGCGGCTTCGATGGAAACGCGTCTGCCCGCGAGAGGCCCGGGAGCGCTGAGCCGATGCCGGCGCCGGCAATCATCGCCAGGATCAAGCGGCGGCGGTCACCCGACGCGGCGAGTGCCTCCGGAGCTTCCAGAGTGTCGATCATCGTCAAGTCTCCAGCGAGGCTCGTTGGCTCTTTTCAGGGGATACCAGGTGTAGCGAATCGGCGATCTGCAGCGGGCCCGAGACCCGCAGTCGGAACTCGTAGCGCTCGGGAACGATGTGGATCCGCATGAACTCCAGGATCCGTCCGGACGGCGAATATGACCGGCGCTCCATGACCAGCACCGCGGCTCCACTGGCCAGCCCCAAGAGCCCGGCGATGCCGCGCGCAGCAGGCTGGCAGCAGATCGATACGTCTGCGTTGACGATCTTCTCGCCAAGGAACTGCTCGACGATCTCATAGACCATGAGGCGCGCCGCCCGCTCCTCGCCAAGGGATCCGGCGGCGGCAGGGAGCCAGGCCTCCACTAGAGCGAACGGATGTCCGTCGAGGAGGTAGCGACGCCGAAGGCTGACCGGCAGGTCCATTCCCTCCGGCAGTGAACTGTCCGTGCGGCCATCGAACGGCGAGAAGGCAATCAGTTCAGTCTGGGGATCCAGGCCCTGATCGCGCAGGGCATCATAGAAGCCGCGCAAGGCGCTCAGGTCGTGGCGCATCATCGGACCGACAACGAAGGTTCCCTTACCCGGCTTTGCGATCACACGCCCATTGCGCGCGAGCAGCGCGATCGACTGGCGTACGGTAATGCGACTGACGCCGTAGGCCGCTATCAGTTCGAGCTCGCTTGGCAAGCGGGACGCGGACGGGAACTCGCCCTCGTCGATGCGCTGTGCCAGCGCCGCTGCCAGTTGCCGGTAGAGCGGCTGAGCACTATCCCTTGTCAGCGGCTTCGTCGAATGGGAAGGCGTGATGGTCATGGGAGGCATGGCGTCCGGTCGACGGTGTCCTCAGCATAACATCCTAGAACGTCTTAAGTGTCTCGCCGAGGCAAGAAGTCGAGCGCGAGAGGTTGGGCTGCTGTCTGGGCGAACTCCTACAGCTTCGCGTGCTCACCCATGTCCGTCGGCGGCTGCCCGGTCATTGTGGCGCGCGCCATCTTGAACAGCTGAGTCACCTTGCTCTCCCGGACGTTCCAGTACTCTGCTCCTTCGATCTGGACGCGGACCAGGGCCAGGTCGGGATCTTCCGGCCCGCCAGGAAACCACGCCTGGGCGAACTTCGACCACATCTGCTTCTTGCGGGCATCGTCGTCGATGACGGCGGCCCGGCCGGAGACGGATACGTAGGCATCCTTCGATGTGTTGGCATAGGCGACGTTCACTGCCGGCTCGCGCAGGAGGTCGGCAACCGGCTCACCGGTGCGCGATGCGAAGAACCACAGGCAATCCTGCTCCTCGGCCGGATCGTTCTGGGTCGTCATCGGCCGCGATCTCAGGGAGCCGTCGGCGGCCTGGGTGGTGAACATCGCAAAGCGGATGTCCTTGATGAGGTCGCTGAGGGTTTCAGTCTGATCGGTCATGGTTTTGCACGGGTGAACGGCGAGGGACCGAAGTCACCTCGTCCGGAAGCAGTTCCCGTGCCCAGACCTGCGACGGCCCTAGTGCCGTGTGGTGCTGCTCGCCTGGCTCGCAGGCCGGTACGTCATGGCCGAAGTGTCGAGCTTGAAGAGGTGGTTGACGGCGTTGCGCTGAACATCCCAGCAGTCGGCCTGGATGATGCGCACCCGGACGAGCGCCAAGGCGGGATCGTCGGGCCCGCTCGGGAACCAGGACTGTGCCTCCGGCGACCACAACTGGCGCTTGCGGCCGGCATCCTCTACCACCGATGCGCTACCGAAGACGACCACATAGCAGCTGTTGACGGGGTTTGTGAAGACGATGCTGACCGACGAATCCCACTGCAGGTCTTCCACCTGGTCACTGTCGCGCGGCGCGAAGAGCCACAGGAAATCCAGCGCATCGGCATCCCGGTTCTGCATGCTCATCGGCCGAGCCTGCAGGCCACCGTCGGATCGATGGGTGGTGATCACCGGATAGCGCACATCCTTGATCAGCGACCAGAGCCGCTGGGCGAGACCATGGTCGGCGTGAGGGGCCTCTGGCATCGACATTCGAGTCTCCGGGGAGATGCGACCATACGGAGGCCGCCATTGCACTACGCACGAGAAGTGAAGCTTGGGTTCCAATGAAGATACTCCCAACGAATGACACATGTTGCAAACGCTGTCAACCAAGTGCGAGGCAACGTTAAATGACTGTCGACCAAGCTCCCTCCTCCGGTGAGCTGCTGCGCCAGGCACGCAAGAGCCGGCGCCTGAGTCAGCTGGACCTTGCGCTGCGGGTCGGCGCCTCCCAGCGCCACCTCAGCTTCCTCGAGACCGGACGTTCGAGCGCGAGCCGCGGCATGCTCATCGCGCTCGCCGATGCCCTCGGCATGAGCCCGTCGGGCTGCAACCAGCTCCTGCTGGCGAGCGGCTTCGCGCCGCGCTACGGCCAGCGGCCGCTGCATGACCGGGAAATGGAGCCGGTGCGCCAGGCGCTGCAGCACCTGCTCGACGTGCACGACCCGTTTCCTGCCTGGGTTCTCGATCCCTGCTGGAACCTGTTGCAGGCCAACCGGGGGGCGGATCGGCTGGTCGCGTGCATCACCGGGCGCGGACTGTCCGGCGAGGCCGGCAGTATCAACCTGCTGGAGGCCATCCTGCACGAGCAGGGGCTGCGTCGGGCCATCGAGAACTTCGACGAGGTGGCTGCCCATCTGTATCACCAGTCGCATGCGGAAGCCGACCACACGCCGGCGCTGGCTGGGCTGCTGCAGCGGCTGGAGCCGTCATGGCCTGATTGCGTGAGGCGGCCGGCCGGCGACGACCGCCGCGGCGGGCCTGCCGGCCATGCCAGTGCGGGTCCGGCTGGCGGCACGGCCGCTGGCGCGTGGCCTGCGCCAGGCGGTGCAACGGAGGGAGCGTCTTCCTGGACCACTGCCGACCGGGACCGGTCCGCCGCGCCCAGGTCGCCGGTGCTCGCCACCCGTTTGCGGACGCCCGCGGGCCGGCTGTCCTTCTTCTCGACCTTCACCACCTTCGGCACGCCGCTCGACATCACCGTCGCCTCGCTGCGGGTCGAGCACCAGTTCCCGGCAGACGAGGAAACGCGGCAGGTCATGCGGGAGCTGGCGGGAAGTTCCTGACTCGATTCGCCGCGTGACCGCGGACTGCGCTTGCGGCGTATCCGACGCCATCAGGCGGCGGTCCTCGATAGCTACCTGTACTTTCACCCGGCCGTCAACCCAGCGACCTCCCCGTGCCGGCCTGGGACGTGGCTCCGGGTCTCAGCTGCCGGCGTCGCGCCGGTATTCGTGCCGTGCGGTATCGATCCAGGACAGCCGCAACTCCACCGGTCGTTCGTCCAGGGTGAAGGCAAGCCGGTTTACCAGCAGCAGCGGCGACCCTTCGGGCAACCGAAGCAACGCCGCGACGTCAGCCGGCGCGGCAATGGCTCGCAGCGTCTCCGCGATCCGTATCACCGAGACGCCGAAGCCGTGCTCATAGAGGTGGTAGACGGTGTTGTCGCGCTCGCGCAGGCGCGCAAGCGTCAGACCGGGGAAGAGGGCCGTCGGCACGGTGATGTCGTCGACCCCCACCGGGGCGCCACCGATCCAGAGCGAGTTGCGGAACTGCAGTACCGGCGCCTTCACAGAAATCGCCAGCTTCTGCGCGACGGCGGCGGCCGCCCGGGCGCGCCGGAAGCTTTCCAGGCGCACCTCCGGGTACTCCTGGCTGCCGTCGTGGCCGACGATGCTGAAGAAGCGAAACCGCATCCCCTCGCCGCGGTGGGTGGCAACGAATGTCCCGCGACCTTGCTGGCGCAGCAGCACGTTCTCGGCGACCAGTTCGTCGATGGCCTTGCGCAAGGTGCCGATGGAGACGCCGAAGCGCTGGGCGAGACGCGGCTCCGGCGGGATCGCCCCGCCGGGCTTCCACTCGCCGGCGCCGAGCGATTCGGTCAGCCGGCGCTTCACCTCCTTGTACAGGGGCCCGCCGGTGAAGAGGAGCACGTCGTCAGGTCGATTCATCGGTCTCGTCGCGGGATGCGGCCGGATTCTGTCATGGTTCCGGCTGCCTTGTCTAAAAGATATAAATCATATAGTTGATTCAAACGGCGTCATCGACTAGCATGTCGGCTCGGAACACTGGAGGAGACGCAAGATGATTCACGTAGTACTTCATGACGCCAAGGACACGGTCGCGGTGGCGGTCGTCGAGGGCATCAAGTCCGGAACCACGCTCAACGCCTGGATCATGGACGAGGACACGACCATTTCCGTCAAGGCGGCGCAGGACATCCCCATCGGCCACAAGGTCGCGCTGCGTGACATGGCGGTCGGCGACACCGTCTACAAATACGGCATCGACATCGGCAAGGTGGTGGCACCCATCAAGGCCGGCGAGCACGCCCATGTCCACAACATCAAGACCAAGCGCTGGTAGGCGGCTTGCACAGGGAACCATCATGAATGTGATCGACCAGAACACCACCTTCCGCGGCTACCGTCGCGAAAACGGCCGTGCCGGCGTGCGCAACCACGTCATCATCCTGCCGCTCGACGACCTTTCCAATGCCGCCGCCGAAGCGGTGGCCGTCGCCATCAAGGGAACGATGGCGATACCCCATCCCTACGGGCGGCTGCAGTTCGGCCCGGACCTGGACCTGCACTTCCAGACGCTGATCGGCACCGGCTCCAATCCCAACGTCGCCGCAGTGGTAGTGATCGGCATCGAGGACGGCTGGACCAAGCGTGTCGTCGACGGCATCGCCAAGACCGGCAAGCCGGTAGTCGGCTTCGGCATCGAAGGCCACGGCGACCATGAAACGATCATGCGCGCTTCGAAGGCAGCCAAGGAATTCGTTCAGCACGCGACCTCGCTGCAGCGCGTCGACTGCCCGATCTCCGAACTGTGGGTCTCCACCAAGTGCGGCGAGTCCGACACGACTTCGGGCTGCGGGTCGAACCCGACGGTGGGCAACGCCTTCGACAAGCTGCATCCGCTCGGCACCACCCTGGTGTTCGGCGAAACCTCCGAGATCACCGGCGGCGAGCAGATCGTGGCAGCGCGCTGCGCGAACGATGCGGTGCGCGAACGCTTCATGTTCATGTTCAACCGCTATCAGGACATGATCAACCGCTGGCGCACCACCGACCTCTCCGAATCGCAGCCGACCAAGGGCAACATCGCCGGCGGACTCACCACGATCGAGGAGAAGGCGCTGGGCAACATCCAGAAGATCGGCAAGAAATGCACCGTCGACGGCGTGCTCGACAAAGCGGAGATCCCCACCCATCCGGGTCTGTGGTTCATGGACTCGTCGTCCGCCGCTGCCGAGATGGTGACGCTGTGCGCTGCATCGGGCTACGTCGTGCACTTCTTCCCCACCGGGCAGGGAAACGTCATCGGCAACCCGATCTTGCCGGTGATCAAGCTGTGTGCCAATCCCCGCACCGTGCGGCTCATGAGCGAGCACATCGATGTCGACTGCTCCGGTCTGCTCCAACGTGAACTGACGCTCGACCAGACCGGCGACAAGCTGCTGGAGTGCATGATGGCGACGGTGAATGGTCGCTGGACCTCGGCCGAGGCATTGGGGCACCGGGAGTTTGTGCTGACTCGGATTCACGAGTCGGCTTAGTACGGGATCCCCCCATGGCGCCTTTGGCGCCTACCCCCCTTCTTCGAAGGGGGGCGCCGCCGGCGGCCGGGCGAAGCCCGTTCCGCGGCGGCTGCTGGGTGTGGGGCGGTGGGCTTGCGGGGGTTGAGGCTGGGTTTGCGAGAGCAGCATCCGATGCCAGTGCAGCGGCTGCGGGCGTCCGCTGGCGGCTGTGGCTGAGCCCGTTTCCACGGCGGCCGGTTCGGTACCTGTGTCGAACCGGATCGGCGGCGGTGGGCAACGCCGGGCTCGCTGGGACGGAGGGCCTGGGACAGGTATCGGCCTGGGGTTGGCCAGGTATTACTACAAGGCCTGCGCGCGGCTTTGTGCAAGCGCGGCAGCGGGCCGGCACCAGAGGTGCGGGGGAGATCATGCGGATCGTCATTTCCGAGTTCATGGACGAGGCGGCTGTCGACTCGCTGCGCGCGCAGTTCGACGTGCGCTACGAGCCTGGCCTGGTCGATCGGCGGGAGGAACTGATGGCGTCGCTTGCCGATGCGCAGGGGCTGATCGTTCGCAATCGCACCCGCGTCGATGCGGCACTTCTGCAGCGGGCGCCGTTGTTGCGGGCGGTGGGCAGGCTCGGCGTGGGGCTCGACAATATCGATATGCCAGCCTGCGAGGCACGCGCTATCACCGTGTTCCCGGCGACCGGCGCCAATGCATTGGCGGTGGCAGAGCATGTGATCTGCTGCGCGATGATGCTGCTGCGTGGCGCCTGGCAGGCGAGCGCTGCGGTTGCAGCGGGGCAGTGGCCGCGGGCAGCGCTTTCCAACGGCCGTGAGCTGGCGGGAAAGACGCTGGGTCTGGTCGGCTTCGGCGGCATCGGGCAACTGACGGCTTCGCGCGCTCGGGCGCTGGGCATGGACGTGGTCGCCTTCGACCCGGCGATCGATCCGGCGCTGGGGCTGTGGCGTGAGCAGGGCGTGCAGCCGATGCAGCTCGAGCGGTTGCTGGCTGCCGCGGACGTGGTAAGCCTGCACGTCCCCCTCACCACTTCGACGCGGCACTTGATCGATCGCGTGCGGCTCGCGTCGATGAAGACGGACGCGGTGCTCATCAATACCTCCCGCGGCGGCATCGTCGACGAGGCGGCTCTCGCCGAGGCGCTGCATGCCGGTCGCCTCGCGGGCGCTGCGATCGACGTCTTCGAGCAGGAGCCGCTGCCGGCGGGCTCGGTTCTCGCACAGGCACCGAACCTCTTGCTCACGCCGCACATCGCCGGCGTCACTTTCGAATCCAACCAGCGGGTCAGCAGCCTGATCGCCGAGCGGCTGGCTCGATTCCTTCGCGCCGACTGAGGCGCCCGCTCGACGGAGAATCCATGCCCAAGATTGCCCTGCAGGAACTCGAAGCACTGGTCGCCGCCGGACTGGCGCGCGCCGGCGCAGGCGACGCCATGGCACGCAGTACTGCGGCTGCGCTGGTGGCGGCCGAGGCAGAGGGGATGTCGTCGCACGGGCTGTTCCGTGCCGCGCAGTATGCCGCCCACCTGAAGAACGGCCGTGTCGACGGCGCTGCGGAGCCGCGCGTGGTTGCGCAAAAGCCGGCCGCCTGCCTGGTCGATGCGGCCGACGGCCTTGCCTTTCCAGCCTGCGCCCTGGCGGTGCAAGAGGGGATCATGCGAGCCCGGGCATGCGGTGCCGCCTTCGTCGGCGTGACCAACAGCCACCACTTCGGCGTCGCTGCCTGGCATCTGGGGCCGGTCGCGCGCGAGGGGCTGGTCGGCCTGGCGTTCGGAAACTCTCCGGCGGCCATGCCGGCCTGGGGAGGCAAGCGGGCGATATTCGGCACCAACCCGGTGGCTGCCGTCTTTCCGCGGCGCGACGAGCCCGCGCTCGTCATCGACCTTTCGCTGTCGGAGGTCGCGCGCGGCAAGTTGATGGTGGCGGCCCGCGAAGGCAAGCCCATCCCCGAAGGCTGGGCGGTGGATTCCGAGGGCAAGCCGACGACCGATGCGAAGGCTGCACTCGAAGGGATGATGTTGCCGGCCGGAGGCGTCAAGGGGGCCATGCTGGCGCTTGTGGTGGAACTCCTCTGCTGTGCATTGACCGGCGCCTCCTTCGGTTTCGAAGCGGACTCCTTCATGGCCGAGAATGGCAACCGGGCGCGCGTCGGCCAGGCCTTCATGGTCATCGATCCCGGTGCGCTTGGCGGTAACGACACGTTCCATCGCCGCCTCGAGCTGCTGGTGCACACCATGCTGCTCGACGATTCGGTTCGGCTGCCAGGTGTGCGGCGCCATCAGGCGGCGGCAGTGGCCCGATCGCAAGGCATCGAGGTCGCACCGGCCATGCTGGCACAGCTCCAGGCGCTGGCAGCCGGCTGAGAAGGCGATGCCCGGTGCAACTCGGCTATGAGAGCATTGCGCTTGTCGGTCTGATCGTCGTCTTTGCCTATACGGTGGTCGGCACCACCGGATTCGGCGCCTCGATCGTGTCGGTGCCCTTGCTGGTGCACCTGCTGCCGTTGACCAGCGTCGTGCCGATGATGGTCGTGCTGGACCTGTGCGCCGGCATGCTGATCGTCGGCCGCAACTTCAGGACGATCGATCGGCGCGAACTGCTGAGGCTCCTGCCGTTCATGCTCGTCGGCATCGCGTTGGGCGTCACGGTGCTGGTGAGCGCGCCGGAGCGCCTGCTGCTGCTCGGCCTCGGCATTGCCGTCCTGTGCTATGCCGTCTGGAGCCTTTGGGGGCGCACGCCGACGGGACCGATCGCACCGGCATGGTCGCTGCCGCTCGGCACCATCGGCGGCGTCTTCAGTGCCCTCTTCGGCACCGGCGGCCCGGTCTACACCATCTATCTCGCGCGGCGCATCGACGACAAGGGTCGCTTGCGGGCGACCATCAGCACCCTGATCTTCCTCAGCGCGCTGGCGCGGCTCGCCGCGTTTCTCGCTGCCGGCGCCTATGGCGCCGGGTCGCTGCCGCTGATCGCGATGATGGTGCCGTGCATGCTGCTCGGCCTGTACGCCGGCAGCCGGCTGCACCATCGCCTGCCCGCCAAGCAGGTGATCCGCATCGTCTGGTCACTGCTGCTGGTGAGCAGTACCTCGCTGATCTGGCGCAGCCTCTAGGGCCCAGGCTCCTAGCGCCGCCGCACTACCGGTGCTGCCACGCCTTCGATCATGATGTTGACGCACGCGGGCAAGCGGCTGGCATGCGCGCGCTCGGCGGCGACGGGAAGTGAGGCGGCATCCTCCACCAGCTCGCCGTGGCCACCGAAGGCGGCGACCACCGCATCGTACCTTGCCGGTCGCAGCTCGCAGCCGATGGCGCGTTCGGCGCCGTAGTCGGCGAGCTGGATCTGGTATTCGGCGTTCCATCGCGCGTCGTTGCCGACCACGCCGACGAAGGGCAGGCCGTAGCGGATCGCCGTGTCGAATTCGGCGATGTGAAAGCCGACGCTGCCGTCGCCCATGACCGCGACCACCGGAGCTCCGGGACGGGCGAGGCTCGCAGCCAGCGCGAACGGCACGCCGACGCCGATGGCGCCGGCCGGCCCGTTCACGATCAGGTGGGGCGCGTGCAGGCACGCCTGCGCCCACTGGCCGATCTCGCCGCCATCGCACACCAGTACCGCCTCGGGATGGCTGTCCAGCAGCGCCTGAAACGGCCGACACGCCTGAACCGGATGAAGCCGCTTGTCACCCGCGGGCTTGGCCTGGTCCCACGCGCCGGGCCGATAGGCGATCGCGGCCTGAACCTCCGTGCGCCAGCCGCCGCTGCGCGATGGCTGGCGTCGCGCCGCCGCCAGCAACATGTCGGTCGCGGTATCGGTGTCCGCCTGCCTTTGCAGCGCGGGTCGTGGGCAGCCAAGTTGCCGCGCCCGTTCGATCTCGGCTGCATCGGGATCGATCTGCAGGAGTTCGCAGCCGGCGGCGATAGTCGGTGCCGCGCAGAACTTCAGGGTGAAGTCGGGGCGCTTGCCGAGCAGCAGGATGCAATCCGCCTGCGCCAGGACCTCCGCGAATGCGCCGAGCGCAGGATCGTTCACCCCGCGCGGACTCTGCATGGCCACCACCGGCGCGTCGCAGGCATCGGCGAGCGCGGCAAGGCGCTTGCGGCCGTGGCGGTACGTGCTTGCCGGACCGGTGAGGATCATCGGACGAGACGCCTTGCGCAGCCGCGAGATGATCTCGTCCGCCTCTTCGTCGCTCAGCGCGGCGGGAGCGCCGCCCGGGATGGCCGCGGCGTGGGCGCGGGTGGTGCCGGCGCCCGCCGCCGCCCCATTCCCGGCAGCCATGTCCGCAGCCGCTTCGAGTGCATCGGTCGGCAGGCTCAGGTGTACCGGTCCGGGACGACCCGCCCGGGCGATGCTCATTGCGCGCGCCATGTCGGAAGCCAGCGCGGCGGCGTCGAGGCATGTCCAGGACGCTTTCGTCACCGGCGCTGCCATTGCGCTCTGCTGCATCTCCTGGAAGGCGCCGCGGCCCAGCTGCGCAAGCGGGGCATGTCCCGACAGGAGCACCACCGGCGATTCGCTCATTCTCGCGGTGTAGAGAGCCGAGACCGCGTTCGCATGCCCGGGTCCGCCGGTGACCAGTGCGATGCCGACCTCGCCGGTGAGTCGTGCCCAGGCATCGGCCATGTGCACCGTCGCTGCTTCGTGGCGGGTGTGCAGCAGCGCGATCGGTGTGCCCACTGTCGCATCGAACACCGGCATGACATGGTTGCCGGAGAGCGTGAACAGCTGCCGGGTGCCGGCATCGGCGAGGGTGCGGACGAGCGCATCGGCGCCTCGGTAGGTCATTGGTGAAGTTCCCTCTGCGTTGGTCGTCCGGTCCGGGCGTAGCGAACCTACTGGATCTCGATGCCGAGCTGCTTGCCGATGCGGTCGTAGAGCTCGAACTGGCCGGCGACGAAGCGGCGCGTGTCGGCCGGAGTCATGATGCTGGGCATGCCGCCGATGCGTTCGGTTCCCGCAATCCACTGGGGATCGTTGGCAACCTTGGCCAGCGCCTCGCGCCAGAAGGCGATCTGCTCGGCGGTCATTCCCGGCGGCCCGTAGAGAGCGCTCCACCCGATGATCGCCTCGAGCTGCGGATAGCCCAGTTCTCGCACCGTCGGCACGTCCGGAATGTCCTGCCAGCGCTGCGGCGTCGTTGTGAACAGGGCCCGCATGCGGCCGCCTTTGAGGTTGCCGATCAGCGAGGTGAGGTTGCCGCAGTTGAAGTCCACCTCGCGCGACAGCACCGCCAACGCCGCGTCGCCGCCACCCTTGTAAGCGACCTGCACCGCCGCCTCTGGCCCCAGTTTCAGGACGTCGAACATCATCTGCGGCCCGAGGTTGAGGATGGTGCCGGCGCCGGAGGTGCTGTAGTTCAGCTTGCCAGGATTGCGGCGCATCGCTTCCACCAGGTCGCCGAAGGTACGGTAGGCGGAATCGGCATGAACGGCGCACACGAACGGGTTGCGCTCGAGCAGGCCGAGGAAGGTGAAGTCATCCCAGCGGTACGGCAGGCTGCGCTGCAAGGCAGGCAGCAGCGCCTGCGAGCCGATGCGCGCAAGCAGCAGGGTGTAGCCGTCGGCCTTTGCCTCCTTGACCACCTGCGACCCGATCGAGCCGCTCGCCCCCGCCCGGTTCTGCACCACCACCGATTGCCCGATCACCTTCTGCAGCGCCGGTGCCAGGTTGCGGGCCGACAGGTCAGCGTCGCCCCCGGTGCTGAACGGCACCACCACCGTGACCGGTCGAGACGGAAAGGTGTCCTGGCCTGCAGCAGGTGCTGCACCCGATCCCATCATTGCGGCTACCGTCAGCGACAGCGCGGCGGCCAGCCGTCTGCGCGGCGCGTTCGTGTTACTCATGCCAATGCTCATCGTCGTCGTCCCATTCCATTTATCTCTTCTGCTTGCCCCGGTTTCCGCACTTTTCGGACTGCAACTTCGCGCCACTTGCCACTTCGCGCATCCTTCTCTGTCTTCTCTGCCTGCTCCTCAGTGTGCCGGCGCCGCGGCAACCGCTGCAATCAGCGACTCGCCCGGTTTCACGCGGTTGAAGGCGACCGGCAGGCGGCTCTGCACAAGGCGCCCGTCGTGAAGGCTGACGACGGTGAAGGTCGAACGGTCGAGGTCGTCGGTGGCAGGGAAATCCTCGCGGAAGTGTGCGCCCCGCGAATCTTCGCGCGACAGCGCCGCCGCCGCGATGGTGCGGCTGACGGTGATGAGGTTGCGCAGGTTGATCCAGTCGTGCCAGCTGAGGTTGAAGGCACGGTCGTCGTCGGCGATGCCCGTTGCCGACAACGCCGCATCGAGCGCGTCCAGCTGCTCGAGCGCGCGGGCGAGCCCAGTCGCCGAGCGCAGGATGCCGACGTCGTTCCACATCGTCTCGTAGAGCGCCTCGCGGATTGCACCGACGTCGCCGGCGAGATTGACCGCGGCAAAGCCGTCTCCGGTCGGGTCGTTGCCATCGCCGTCGTGGCTGCGCTTGCCGTCGACCGCTTCCGCGACGACACCACGGTTGCGCGGCTCGCGCCTGAAAGGTACCTCGTGCTCCTCGATGCTGCGACGAATCACGGCTTCGTCCGGTTCGCGCCACTCGACCTCCCGGCCGAGGTCGGCCGCCATGGTTTCGCCGGCGATGCCGCCGAAGACGGTCGAGTTGGCGACTCCGTTGCCGCCGAGCCGGTTGGCGCCATGCACGCCGCCGGTGTCCTCGCCGGCCGCATACAGTCCCGGCAGCGCCGTGCGGCAATCAAGCCGGAAGACGACGCCGCCCATCATGTAGTGGGCCGTGGGCACCACCTCGACCCGCCCGCCAGCAAGGTCGAAGCCGCAGTCGGCACAGCGCTCGACCATGCCCTTGAACTGCCGCCGCACGTTGTCCGTCCCCAGGTGGTGCATCTGGATGTAGACGCCGCCATTGGGCGAGGTCCGCCCGGCGCGCATCTCGGAGTAGATCGAGCGCGACACGATGTCGCGGGTCGCCCGCTCGCCGTTCGGATGGTAGTTCTGCATGAAACGCTCGCCTGCGCCGTTGAGCAGCCAGCCGCCCGCTCCGCGCAAGCCCTCCTCGAGCACCGTGCCGGTCATGCGGGTGCCGCCCCCGGCGAGCAGGCCGGTCGGGTGGAACTGCACCATCTCCATGTCGCGCAGGGGCAGCCCGGCACGCAGGGCCATGGCGAGCCCGTCGCAGCTCTTGTCGCCGGAAGGCGTGTGGTACTTGTACATGGTCGGCCCGCCGCCGGTGGCAAGCAGGATCGCCTTGGCCTGGACCAGCAGGTAGTCTCCGGTCCGCATGTCGATCATCAGCACCGCCGCAATCGCCTTGCCGTCCGGCGTCGGCACCAGTTCGATTGCCCGATGTTCTTCGAGCCGCTGGATGCCGCGCACCCAGACCTGCTCTGCCAGCCGGTTGATGATCTCGATGCCGGTCAGGTCGCCCTTGTGAACCGTGCGGTCGAAGGTCTGGCCCGCGAACGCCTTCTGATGGATGCTGCCGTCGGGATTGCGGTCGAAGAAGCAGCCGAGTTCGTTCTCGAGCTCGTGGATCCGCTCGACTGCCTTGTTCACCAGCGTCCAGGCGAGATCCTGGTCGGCAAGCCATTTGCTGCCTTCGATCGTATCCATGAAATGTCGCTCGATCGAGTCGCCCTCGGCCAGTGCGACGTTGTAGCCGCCCTGGACCATCCGGGTGCAGCCGCTCTTGCCCAGCAGCCCCTTCACCGCGACGGTGATCGACAACGTCGGGTTCGCCTGGTGCGCATGAAGCGCGGCGAAAAGGCCCGCGCCGCCGGAACCAAGGACCAGGATATCGGTGCGAACGCGCGCAACCTCCCGCTTGGGAGCGCCGGTCATCGGACGACCCTCCTGTCGCGCAGCGCGTTGCACTCCGGGGAGGGGACGTCGCCTTCGGGCGGCGGTGCGGCGACGCTCATCCCGCCTTCACCCCGAGGCCCGCCAGCACCTGCGCCCGCCGCGCCGCCACGTCCTGCCGCACGGTGTCGTAGAGGCTGCCGCCGTGGCTGTCCATCGCCACCAGCAGCGGCCCGAAATCGCGGATGCGGAACTTCCAGAGCGACTCCGGGTTCAGGTCGTCGAGGTCGACGTCCTCGATCTGCTCGATCCAGGTAGTCTCGAGCGCGGCGGTGCCGCCGATGATCGCGAGGTAGGCGCCGCCGATATCGCGAAAGGCCGCCTGCGATGCCTCGCGCAGCCCGCCCTTGCCGATCACCAGCCGCACGCCGTACTGCTCCATCAGCGGCCGGGTGAAGCGCTCCATCCGGTCGGATGTGGTGGTGCCGATGCAGACCGGCGCATAACCTGCCGGATTGGCGGCGTCGGGAGCCATCTTGCGTACATTCGGCGCCGTGTGGATCACCGCATGACCGCGAAGGTCGAAGCGGGTGGTGCGGCCGCGGTCGAACATGTGGATCTGGGTCGCGTCGCGGATGCCGTACAGCGTCGACTGCAGCGTGACGGTGTCGTTGATCCGCAAGCCGCGCGCGGCCGCCTCGTCGATCGGCATTCTTAGCTCGTGGTGCGCCATCGTCAGAACCCGTAGGCCAAGCCGGACGGCGTGAAGGTGGCGCGCGCGCGCCGCGCCGAATGGCATTGCATGTTCACGGCCACCGGGTTCATGGTGATGTGCGTTGCGGCGAGTTCGACCTGCACCGCAAACGCGGTGGAGTCGCCGCCGAGGCCCTGCGGGCCAACCCCGAGCTGGTTGACCGCTGAGCTCAGCTCCCGCTCGAGCGCTGCACCTTCCGGATCGCTGCAGTGACTGCCGAGCTCGCGGGTCGCAGCGCGCTTGGCGAGTGCCACGCACAGGTCGGAAGTGCCGCCGATCCCGACGCCGACGATGGTCGGCGGACAGGTCTTCCCGCCGGCTGCGATCACGCAGTCGACCACGAACGTCTTGATCGCGGCTACGCCTTCGGCGGGGATCGCCATCTTCAGGAACGAGTTGTTCTCCGAGCCGCTGCCCTTTGGCACCATCTCGATCTCCAGCACGTCTGGCTGCTCGCTGAAGTCGAGGTGGATGACCGGCACCCCGGCGCCGCAGGAGGTATGTTCGTTGCGGCGGGTGATCGGATGCACGACCGAAGAACGCAGCGGGTATTCGCGGGTCGCACGTTCGCAACCGCGCCGGATCGCCTGCTTGAGCGCGAACCCGTCGACGGCGACGCCCCGGCCGATCAGCACGTTGTAGATCGGCACTCCCGTGTCCTGGCACAGCAGGTTGTCGGTGCGCTCCGCGACCTGGATATTGGTGATCATGGTCCCCAGCACGCCCTTGGCAGTGCCATCGGTTTCGCTACCCGCGAGCCGGTCGAACCCGCGCTTGATGTCCGGCGGCAAGACCTTGAGTGCCCTGACATAGAGCTCCTTGGCTGCCTCCTCCACGACCGAAATTTCGACCTGCACGATCCACTACTCCTTGTTTCCCGATGCCACCCCACCATGCCACATCCACCTGCGGAGCGTAGGATCGCCCACGCCGCCACATCGCACTGCCCGCATCGACACGCCGCCCCACACCTAGCAGCCGCGGCGGAACGGGCTTCGCCCGGCCGCCCGCGGCGCCCCCCGTCCCTGGCATCGGATGCTGTTCTAGCAAGCCCAGCCTCAACCTCCGCACGCACTCGCCGCCCCACACCCAGCAGCCGCGGCGGAACGGGCTCCGCCCGGCCGCTCGCGGCGCCCCCCGTCCCTGGCATCGGATGCTGCTCTAGCAAGCCCAGCCTCAACCTCCGCACACAAACCGCCGCCCCACACCCAGCAGCCGCGGCGGAACGGGCTTCGCCCGGCCGCCCGCGGCGCCCCCCCTCTTGAGGGGGGGAGGCGCCTCCGGCGCCTCGGGGGGGTCTTCAATTCGCCTGTAAATTGCGCTTCTTCACCACATCCGCCCAAAGCTTCGACTCCGCAGCAATCGCCCCCACGAACTGCTTGGGTGTGTTGCCCACCGGAGCCATGCCCGCGACGTGCAGGCGCGCCTTGAGGTGCGTGTCGTCGAGCGCCTTCAGCGTGTCCCTGTAGATCCTGTCGACAATCTCCTGCGGCGTGCCGGCAGGCAGCATGAAGCCGAACCAGCCACTGTTCTCGAAGCCGGGCAGGCCGCTTTCCGCGACGGTCGGGACCTCGGGCAACAACGGCGAGCGTGTCTTGCTGGTGACCCCGAGGGCGCGGATCCGGCCGTTGCCAACGAACGGCAATGCAGCCGCGATGTTGCCGACCATGAACTGGATCGATCCCGCTGCGAGATCCGCGAGCGCTGCGCTTTCGCCCTTGTAGGGAATGTGTGTCGCCTGGATGCCGGCGGCGTTCACGAAGTTCTCGCCGGCCATGTGGACCTGGCTGCCGATGCCGGCCGAACCGAAGTTGATCGTGCCCGGCTTGGACTTGGCGAGCGCAATCAGTTCCTTCACGCTCTTGGCCGGCACCGATGGATGTACCACCACCAGTTGCGGACCGCTCGCCACGTTGGTGACCGCGATGAAATCCTTGACCGGGTCGAACGGAAGCTGCTTGTACATGTGCGGGTTGACGGTGAAGATGCTGCCCGACGTCATCAGGATGGTGTGCCCGTCAGGCGGCGACTTGGCGACCACGTCGGCGCCGATGTTGCCTCCTGCGCCGGCGCGGTTCTCCACCACCACCGACTGACCCCAGGCCTCGGTCAGGTTCTGCGCGAGCGCGCGGGCCACCACGTCGGTGGTGCCGCCGGCGGAGAACGGGACGACGATCTTGACCGGCCGCTCAGGCCACTTGCCTTGCGCGAGCACGCCTCCGGCAACCGGCAGCAATGTTGCTGCCACCAGCGCCTGCAATGCCGATCGGCGCTCCTGCGAGTGGGCCTTCTTCGTTACATCAGCCATGCCTGTCTCCTTTGTATGTCGTCTGTGATGATTCAATGTCCGAACCCGATGTCCTTCGCCGGGCGAACGAAGCCGCTTCGCGGCATGTCTAACCCAGCAGCGCCAGCGCAAACGCCAGGCCGGCTGCGATGCCCACGGCCGCTATGCCCGTCCACCAGTTCTTGCGCGGCCCCGACCATGGTCGGAATTCGATCACCAGCAGGCGCAGGCCGCAAGCGGCATGTACCGCCAGCAGCATCACCAGTGCCCATTCTCCGACCTTGAACACCGGCATGTCGATCAGGCGCAGGCTCTCGTCCAGAGCAGCGGCGCCCTGCAATGCCGTGCCCAGGGTCAGGAAATGGATCGGCAGGAAGGCCGCGAGGGCCAAGCCCGACAGGCGGTGCGCCATGGCAAGGATGAAACCCGGATGCGCGCGGGCACGGCGGTCGTTGCGCCGCATGGCTTGCGAGGGCGCAGCCTTCATGTCGGTGGCGCTCATGCAGCAAACACCGACCACACTGCCCGCAGCCCGAGCACGAGCAGCAGGATCGCGAAGAGCGCCGCGACAACGGCACTCGCACGGCCGCGCCAGCCAAGCCATTCCTCGACGATCCGCGCCAGGCCGATGGGCGCATGCACCGTCACGGCCAGCACGAACACCAGATAGAAGAATGCGAATGCCCAGTTCCCTTGGGTCCGAGAGAGGATCTCGCCCGCGTCGAGGCCGCCCCGAACCGCGTAGATCATGGTCACGAGGTGCACCAGCACGCAGACCGCCAGGACCATCGCGCTGATGCGCTGCCAGTACCACAGGCGCGCCTGAAGACGGACGCCGTTGCTCGCTGCGCTGTTCGTGCTGCTCGGGGCCATGCTGCTCATCCGCGCATGCTGCAAGTCACCGGGCGCACCCCTAGAGTTCGCCGCGGACGGCGGCGCGGGCGGCGCGAAGCTTGAGCCCGGCGATGCCGGCAGTCGGCTCGATCTGCTTCGGGCAGCGTTCGCTGCAGGAGCCGTGGGTGTGGCAGGCATGGCAGCCGGCGTCGCCGGCAACGGCCGCCAGTCGATCGCGCTGCGCCGTGTCGCGCACGTCGTTGGCGAGCGTCCAGGCTCGATTCAGCGCGGCGGGGCCGAGATAGTCCGATCGCCAGGTCACGACGTCGCAGGATGCGTAGCACACTCCGCAACCGATGCATTCGATGCCGGCATTGGCCGCAGTGCGCGCCGGCGATGCAGGCTCGACCTTCTCGAAGTCGTCGTGCCGGGTCTTGCTGCCGTGGAACTGGCCTTTCGCTCGCGCCCATTTGTCGAAGAACTCGCGCATGTCGGTGGCGAGGTCCTTGATCACCGGGAGGTTGGAAAGCGGCGCGATCTCCAGGCGGCCGTCGGCGGCAACTTTGGAGACGTGCGTGCGACAGGTCCAGCGGGCGATACCGTTGACCGTCATCGCGCACGAGCCGCACATGCCGACCCGGCAGGAGAAACGGTAGCTGAGGGAAGGCTCGAGACGGCGCTGGATGTAGGTGACCACGTCCAGCACCGTCTGGCTGTCCTGCCTCGGCACCGGGTAAGTGACGAAACGACCCTGCGCGCCGCCGCGCCAAACGCTCACCATCAGCGCATCCGACTTCAGCGCGTCTGCCATTTGCCCAGTCGTCTCCTCCACCGCTTCGGCCGGATTGTGCAGCAATCGTGAAGCTAAAGAACAGCTATATTAAGTTGATTCGAGATAAAGTATTGCTTTGCATTGCACCTCGGGGACTCCCCGCCTGCCTTCACGATGCCCTCGATCCGAACCTTCCGCGTCTTCCTTGCGGTCGCCAGGCACGGCAGCTTCGCCGGCGCGGGCGCCGAGGTTGGACTGACCGCGGCCGCGGTCGGGCTGCAGATGCGCGCGCTCGAACGCGACCTCAACCGGCCGCTCTTCGACCGCGGCGCCCGTTCCGTGGTGCTCAATACGGCCGGGCGGCAGGCGGTGCCGCGCGTCGAGGAACTCGTGCAGCGCTACGAGGCGCTCGCTGCGGACGAAGGGGCGGGCGAACTGGCCGGCACGGTCGTGATGGGGGCCCTGGTGTCCGCGCTCATGGGGGCGTTCGCCGATGCGCTCTGGGCGATCCGCCAGGAGCATCCCCGGCTGGAGGTGAAGCTCTTTGCCGGTCAGTCGAGCGCGTTTGCGGAGAAGGTCCTCCATGGCGAGCTGGACGCCGCGGTGGTGATGAAGTCGCCACGGCCGCTGCCGTCGAGCATGGTGTGGACCCAGCTCTACAGCGAGCCGATGGTGCTGATCGTGCCGCGCCGGCCGCATTTTCCCTTGCCGAGCGAGCCGCTGGCGATCCTCGCCGAAGCGCCCTACATCCGCTTCGACCGCGAAACCTGGACCGGCGACCTGGTCAAGCGGGTCCTGCGGCGCGCCGGCGTCACCGTCCACGATGCGCTGGAACTGAATTCGGTGGAGGCGATCGTGGCGACCGTGCGCCAGGGCTTTGGCGTGTCCATCGTTCCGCAACTCGCCAATGTCGACTGGGTGGATGATCGCGAACTGCGGGTGATCGAGGTGCCGGGCGTCGAGGAGTACCGCCATGTCGGCCTGCTCGAGCGTGCACATCACTCGCGCCTGCGTTTCACGGCCGCCATCAAGGGTTACTTCAGCCGTACTATCCCGCATTGACCGGTTCCTGCCCGCCACCGATCATCACCTCACTCCGAGGGACCCGCGTCCCCTCGGAAATCAACTGCACACCAAGACACGCAGACACTGGAGACCGCGATGAAGATCCGTTTGTTGAAGGCCGCCGCCCTGCTGGCGGCCGCTGGTTTTTCCGCCGGCGCGCTTGCCCAGGAAGCGACCCTGCGGCTGGTCAGCGCCTTCGCGGAGAACAGCATCTACGTCCAGCGCCTGCAGCCCTGGATCCAGAAGTTCAACGCCGAAGGCAAGGGAGTGCTGCAGATCAATTTCCTCGGCGGGCCCAAGGCGATCCCGACTTTCGAGGTCGGCAACGCAGTCAAGACAGGCGTGGTGGACATGGCGCTCAACACCGGCGCGTTCTACACCAACGTCATGCCGGAAGCGGACTTCCTCAAGCTGACGCAGATCCCGGTAGCCGCGCAGCGCAAGAACGGCGCCTTCGACGCCATCAACAAGGTCTGGAACGAGAAGGCGAACATGCAGTACCTCGCCCGGGTGGTCGAGAGCCAGCCGTTTCACCTGTACACCAACAAGAAGATCGACAAGCCGGACCTCAGCGGCCAGAAGATCCGGATCACGCCGGTGTACCGGGACTTCTTCCAGTCGTTGAACGCCAACGTCATCACGACTCCGCCCGGCGAGGTGTACACCGCGCTCGAGCGCGGGGTCGTCGACGGCTATGGCTGGCCCATCGGCGGGATCTTCGACCTGAACTGGCAGGAGAAGACGAAGTACCGCGTCGACCCGGGTTTCTATGATGCCGAGGTCTCGATCGTCATGAACTTGCCTGCCTACAAGCGGCTGACGGACGCGCAGCGTGCCTATCTGGAGAAGCAAGTGCTCGCCTTCGAGGCGGAGAACGTGTTCTGGACGAAATACGCTGTCGACGAGACTGCCCGCCAGGAGAAGGCTGGAATCGAGACAATTCGCTTCGACGAGAAGACCGCGAAGGAATACCGCGACAAGGCCTATGAGGTTGCGTGGGCGGGCGCGGCCAAGCAAAGCCCCGAAATCGCCAGCCGCTTCAAGCCTCTGTTCTCGAAGTGAAGTCGGCGCCGCGCGCCGCCACCCCCATGCTCGAGCGCCTCTCGCACCTGTACGGCAGGGTGCTTGCGGCGCTCGCGCTGCTCGGTTGCATGATCCTGCTGGCGATGATGCTGGTGATCGTCGCCGACGTCGCACTGCGCAACCTGGCCGTCCCTGGCCTTCCGGGCAGCCTCGCGTGGAGCAACGAGATCTCGGAGTTGATGCTCTACCTCCTCACCATGTGCGTCGCCCCCTGGTTGCTGCGTCAGGGCCAGCACATACGAGTCGACATCCTGCTGCAGGCATTGCCACCGCGGCTGGCGTGGAAGCTCGAATGGGTGGCCGACATCCTGGGCTTCTGCTGCTGCCTGCTGATCACCCGGTACGGAGCACAGGCGGCCTGGTCGAGCTACCTTTCGGGAGCGGTGAACATCAAGACGCTGGTGACGCCGGAATGGTGGTCGCTGCTGCCGTTGCCGGTGGTGTTCTTCCTCCTTTCGATCGAAATGCTGTTCCGGATGGTCCGCCTGCAGCGTGGCGTGCGCGGCCCGCGCCACGAGGCGGTCAGCGCGGCATGAGGCGCCCGTGAGCAGTTGGGTTTTCGCGGCGTGGCTGATGCTCGGCGGCTCGATGGTGCTGCTGTTCATCGGCATGCCGGTGGCGCTCACCTTCATCACCATCAACCTCGTCGGCGCCTGCTTGTACATGGGCGGTGAACCGGGATTGGTGCAACTGGCCCGCAGCAGCGTCAGTTCGATCACCGCCTTTTCGCTTACGCCGATCCCGCTCTTCGTGCTGATGGGGGAGGTGCTCTTTCACACCGGGCTGGCACATAAGGTGATCGAAGGCATCGAACGCCTTATCCGACGCCTGCCCGGGCGGCTGGCCGTGGTGGCGGTCGTTGCCGGCACCGTCTTCTCGGCGATTTCCGGCTCGACGATCGCGACCACTGCGATGCTCGGCGCGCTGATGCTGCCGGTGATGCTGGCCAGAGGCTACCACCCGACGATCGCGACCGGCCCGATCATGGCCATCGGCGCCGTCGACATGCTGATCCCGCCGTCGGCGCTGACGGTGCTGCTCGGTTCGCTCTCCGGCATTTCGATATCGAAGCTGCTCATCGGCGGCGTCGTTCCGGGCGTGCTTCTATCCACCGCCTTCGTGCTCTGGATCGTGATCCGCGTCAGCGTCAGTCCGGCGCTCGCGCCCGAGGACAAGAAGGCGGTGGTGCATCGCGGCTGGGACCGCTGGCGGCTGTTCTTCGGCTATGTGCTTCCCTCGCTGTCGATCTTCGGCGTGGTCGTTGGCGCACTTGCGGCCGGCTGGGCCACGCCGACGGAATGCGCCGCACTGGGCGCTTTCGCGACCATGGTGCTCGCCGCCTGCTACCGGGCCCTCACCCGCGAGGCGGTCCTGAAGGCGCTGAAGGGAACCGCGGCCATCTCGGGCATGATCCTGTTCATCATCCTGGGAGCCACCACCTTCGCGCAGATCCTGTCGTTCTCCGGTGCCAGCAGCGGATTGGTGCAGCTGATCACTGGCCACGGGTTGTCGACCAACGTCATCGTCGCGGGGATGATGCTGATGCTGATCTTCCTCGGCGTGTTCGTGGACCAGGTCAGCATGATGATGATCACGCTGCCGATCTTCATGCCGGTGGTGCAGGCGCTCGCGATCGATCCGATCTGGTTCGGGGTGATGTTCCTGATCTGCATGCAACTCGGCCTGCTGCTGCCGCCGCACGGGC
The DNA here is from genome assembly GCA_963844195.1 of uncultured Pseudomonadota bacterium. GTDB lineage: Bacteria > Pseudomonadota > Gammaproteobacteria > Burkholderiales > Burkholderiaceae_E > Lautropia. The sequence goes on from CAWJNC010000004.1 coordinate 170,196, forward strand.
TGCTGCTGATGACCATGCGCGGGGTGGCGCCACCGGAGGTCACGATGGCGCACATCTTCATGTCGGTGGTGCCGTATGTGACGATGAGCCTTGTGCTGCTGGCGGCGGTCTTCTGGCTGCCGGAGATCGCGACCTGGCTGCCCAGGCGGATCGGTTGAACGCGCCGGGCATCGGAGCGGGCGCGGCAGGACGGGCGCGCATGGCGAGCCCGGCTCCGTCACCCGGGGGCGCCTGTCGAGGAAATTGTTCCGGCGCCCGGTGAGCGCCCGGTCCATGACCGACGACCGGTCCAGGCGGCCGCCCGCCGGCTGTACGGCCCGGGCCGCCACTGATCGTACAATTGCAACCTTGCGTTAACCGCGGCGCGATCAGGGCGCGCGCTTTGCCGCACCGCATCACCTGTAGCCGAACGACGCCGGGCGCGCATCATAGAGGACAGACCGACCTGATATGGCCAAGCACAGAATTGCAGTAATACCCGGTGACGGCATCGGCAAGGAAGTGATGCCGGAGGCCCTGAAGGTGCTGAAGGCGCTTGGGCAGCAGGAAGGCATCGACCTGCAGCTGGATCACTTCGACTTCGCCAGCTGCGACTACTACGTCCAGCACGGCAAGATGATGCCGGACGATTGGAAGGCACAGATCGGGGGGCACGACGCCATCCTCTACGGCGCGGTGGGATGGCCCGACACGGTGCCCGACCATATTTCGCTGTGGGGGTCGCTGCTGCTGTTCCGTCGCGAGTTCGACCAGTACATCAACTTGCGTCCGGTCCGGCTGATGCCCGGAGTGCCTTGCCCGCTCGCGAACCGCCGGCCGGGCGAGATCGACTTCTATGTCGTCAGGGAAAACACCGAGGGCGAATATTCGTCGCTCGGCGGCCGGATGTTTCCGGGCACCGACCGCGAGGTGGTGATCCAGGAGTCGATCTTCACCCGCATCGGGGTTGACCGTGTCCTGAAGTACGCCTTCGAGCTCGCCAGGAGTCGCCCGAAGCGGCACCTGACGTCGGCGACGAAATCCAACGGCATCTTCATTTCGATGCCGTACTGGGACGAGCGGGTGGCGGAGATGGCAAAGGGCTATGCCGACGTCAAGCTGGACAAGTTCCATATCGACATCCTGACTGCGCATTTCGTGCGCAACCCGCACTGGTTCGACGTCGTTGTCGCGAGCAACCTGTTCGGCGACATCCTCTCGGACCTGGGCCCGGCCTGCACCGGCACGATCGGCATCGCGCCGTCGGCCAACATCAACCCGGAGCGGCACTTTCCGTCGCTGTTCGAACCCGTGCACGGTTCGGCGCCCGATATCGCCGGCAAGGGAATCGCGAACCCGATCGGCCAGATCTGGTGTTCGGCGATGATGCTGCAGCACCTCGGCCATCAGAAGGCTCACGACCGGATCCTGGCGGCTGTCGAGAAGGTCACCGAGCATGGGCCGCGCACACCCGACATGGGGGGCAAGGCGACCACCGCCGAGGTAGGGTCTGCCATAGTCGCCGCGCTCGGCTGAGCGGTCCCCCTTTTTGTTTGCTGAACCGTTTCCTCAATTGCAGCCCCCCACACCTGATCGCAGGAGATCCTCACGATGAAAACCCTGTTTGCTTCGCTTGCCGCCGGTGCGGCCTTGGGCCTGGCGGCCACGCCCGCCGCAGCCCAGGACTTCCCCAACAAGCCGGTCACCTTCGTGGTGCCGTTCGCAGCCGGCGGCCCGACCGACATCGTCGCGCGCACGCTCGCCGCGTCGATGGAGAAGGCACTTGGCGGGCCTGCCATCATCGTCGAGAACAAGCCCGGTGCCGGCGGCACGATCGGCGCCGCCGACGTGGCGCGCGCGCAGCCGGACGGCTACCGTCTGCTGGTGCACCATATCGGCATGTCGACCCAGCCGACGCTGTACCGCAAGCTGCCGTACGACTCCATCAAGGATTTCCAGCCGATCACGCTGATCAACGACGTGCCGATGACCATCGTCACCAAGGCGGACTTTCCGGCCAAGGACTTCAAGGAGCTGGTCAGCTACGTGCAGAAGAATGCCGACAAGATCACGCTGGCCAACGCCGGCATCGGCGCCGCCTCGCACCTCTGCGGCCTGATGCTGATGAGCGCGCTGGACCGGCAGCTGACGCCGGTGCCGTACAAGGGCACTGCGCCGGCGCTGACCGACCTCATGGGCGGCCAGGTCGACCTGATGTGCGACCAGACCACCAACACCACCCAGCAGATCAAGTCGGGCAAGATCAAGGCGTATGCGGTCACCTCCGCCGAGCGCCTCGACACGTTCCCGGACGTGCCGACCGCCAAGGAGTCAGGCCTGCCGACCCTGCAGATCGGCATCTGGCATGCACTCTACGCGCCCAAGGGCACGCCGAAGCCTGTGGTCGACAAGCTGGTCTCGGCCGCCCAGACCGCGCTTGCCGACCCCGGCCTGCAGAAGCGCTTTGCCGAGCTTGGCGCTGTGATGTACCCCAAGGACAAGCAGACGCCGGAAGCCGTGGCCACCAAGCTGAAGGCCGAGATCGAGCAATGGGCGCCGGTGATCAAGAAAGCCGGGGTCTACGCCGACTGACAAAGGTCGCGAGCGGCGGGCGGAGAGCGCCGCCGCCCTTTCTCGCGAGACAGTCCCAGCCATCCGGCGCGCCACGCCGGATGGCTTTTTTCCGGGGCGGACCCTTCCCAGGAGATTCCAGGATGTACGTGGTTATCGTTGATTTCGCCATCAAGCCGGAACACGCGGCGGCGTTCGCAAAGGCGGTTTCGGACAACGCGCGCGCTTCGACGGATCGGGAGGCGGCCTGTCGGCAGTTCGACGTCTGCGTATCGCCGGATGATCCGTCGAGCTTCTTCCTCTACGAGGTCTACAACGACCGGGCAGGTTTCGAGGCGCATCTCGCCAGCGCCCACTACAAGACCTTCGACCAGCTGGTCCAGCCGTGGATCGCCGACAAGAAGGTCCGGTTCCTCCAGCGCATCGAGGCTTGAGTCGGACGACCGCGGATGGACAGCCTGACCATCATCCAGCCCGACGACTGGCACCTGCACCTTCGTGACGGCGAGGCGCTCGCCGCCGTCGTCGGCGCAAGCGCCGCGCAGTTCCGCCGGGCGATCGTGATGCCGAACCTGAAGCCGCCGGTGACGACCGTGGCGATGGCAAGCGCCTATCGCCGGCGGATCCTCGGGGCGCTCGCGACTGACGGCGCGCCTGGCTCCGCGGCCGACGGCGACTTCGAGCCGCTGATGACTCTGTACCTCACCGAATCGACCCCGGTCGCGGAAATCGAGGCGGCGAAGGCGAGCGGCATCGTCCACGGCATCAAGCTCTATCCGGCCGGCGCCACCACGAACTCGGACGCCGGCGTCGGTTCGGTCGAGCGGGTCTACCCGGTACTGGAGGCGATGGAGCGGCTGGGGCTGCCGCTGCTGGTGCATGGCGAGGTGGTGGATCAGCAGGTCGACGTGTTCGACCGCGAGGCGGTCTTCATCGACCAGATCCTCGAGCCGCTGCGCCGCCGCATGCCCGGGCTGAGGATCGTCTTCGAGCACATCACCACCCGCGAGGCCGCCGACTACGTCCGCGGGGCGGCCGCACAGGACGGCACTCTGGCGGCGACCATCACGCCGCAACACCTGCTCTACAACCGCAACGCCATCTTCACCGGCGGGCTGCGCCCGCACTGGTACTGCCTGCCGGTCCTCAAGCGGGAGACGCATCGCCAGGCCCTCGTCGCCGCCGCCACCAGCGGCGACCCGAGGTTCTTCCTCGGTACCGACAGCGCTCCTCATTCCCGGGTCCTCAAGGAGCACGCCAGCGCCTGCGCCGGCTGCTACAGCGCACCACACGCGCTGGCGCTGTACGCGACCGCATTCGATGCGGCCGGCAAGCTCGACAGGCTCGAAGGATTCGCCAGCCGCCACGGCGCCGCGTTCTACCGGCTGCCGGTCAACCAGGCGAAAATCACCCTGGTGCGCCGGCCGTGGGCCATCCCGGCGTCGCTGCCTTTCGGCGATGGCGAGATCGTCCCCCTGGCCGGCGGCGAGACGCTTCCCTGGCGGATCGAGGCGGTGTCCGCGCGCTAGGAGCCCAGGCTCCTACGTAGGGGAATGCGCGGGTATCGTGCCGCCCGCTGTTTTGGCATAAACTGGCCCCGCCCGACATACCCGAACAACGCGTGGGGGAGACAATGACATCCAGGAAGACTGTCGTGCGGTCGATGGCCGCAACGTTTGCGCTGGCCGCAGCAGGCTCGCTTCTAGGCGGGCTGATGCCCGGCGCGGCCGCAACGGCGATGGCGCAGACCAAGATCAAGTGGGCGCACGTCTACGAGGTCAACGAGCCTTACCACAAGGAGTCGGTCTGGGCCGCCGAAGAGATCAAGAAGCGCACCAACGGCAAGTTCGACATCCAGGTCTTCCCGGCGTCGTCACTCGGCAAGGAAACCGACATCAACCAGGGCCTGACGCTCGGCACGGTCGACATGATCATCAGCGGCCCGTCGTTCGCCGCGCGCAGCTATCCCCGGGTCGGCATCGCCTACTATCCCTTCATCTTCCGCGACGGCGACCACCTGCTGGCCTACGCCAAGAGCGACCTGTTCAAGGAGATGGCCGAGGAATACCGCAAGAAGACCGGCATCGCGATGCTCGCCTACACCTACTACGGTGCGCGCCACACCACCTCCAATCGGGCCTTCAAGGATTGCACCGGCATGAAGGGGCTTAAGATCCGCGTGCCGGACGTCGCCGCCTACATGGCCACGCCGAAGGCCTGCGCCGCAAACCCGACTCCGATCGCATTCGCCGAGGTCTACCTGGCGCTTCAGAACGGTACGGTGGAAGCGCAGGAGAACCCGCTGCCCACCATCGAGGCGAAGAAGTTCTACGAGGTGCAGAAGCACATCATGCTCACCGGCCATATCGTCGACGGGCTGGTGACGCAGGTCGCCCCGCACGTCTGGAACAAGCTGTCGGCCGACGAGAAGAAGGTCTTCACCGAAGTGACCCAGGAAGCGGCCACGCGGGCCTCCGCCGACATCAAGAAGCGCGAGGCCGAGCTGGTCGACTTCTTCCGCAAGGCAGGCCTGACGATCCACGAGATCGACCGCAGCAGCTTCCAGCAGGCGGTGCTGAAGAACGCGCCTCTGGAATCGATGGGCTTCACCAAGGCCGACTACGACCGGATCCAGGCCGTCAAGTAGCCGTTCTCCAGCCGCGCTTGCCGCCTTCGCGGCAAGCGCAAGAGTCCATGTCGATCCATGAGCATTGAAAGCACGGTTCCGGACCCGGCCGAAGCGCCGGTCCTGGACGAGGAAGGACACTGGCATGCCCAGGACGTGGAGGTCGATCTCTCCGTCTATCGCTGGGAAGACTGGCTCTCGCTCGGCATGTTCTTCCTGCTCGCCTTCGACGTCTTCTACCAGTTCTTCACGCGTTACGTGCTCGGCAATTCCGCTTCCTGGACCGAGGAGATCGCGCGCTACCTGCTGATCATCGTCACCTTTCTCGGCTCGTCGATGGCGGCCAGGCGCAACACGCACATCCAGGTCGAGTTCGCCTACCGCTACCTGCCCGCGGCCGTCGGCAGGGTGCTCTCGTCCTTCGTCGACATTCTCCGCATCCTGTTCCTTGCCTATGCCAGCTGGCTCGCCATCGACCTCGTGCCGCGCATGCACAACCTGCAGATGACGGTGATCGATTGGCCCATGAGCTATATCTACGGCTTCGTCGCGCTGGGATTCGTGATGATGACCTTCCGCGCCGTACAGGTGGCGTTGCTGCATTGGCGGCGGGGCTGGAGCGTGCTCGAGCGGCCTGAGGAAGCATATTGAACAGCCTGTTCTTCGGTTCCTTCCTGGCCGCGATGGCGACCGGGCTGCCGATTGCGATCGCCATGTGCATCGGCTCGCTGCTCTACATCTGGATCAACGGCTCGATTCCTCCCCTTACGGTGATCCACCGGATGGTGGGAGGCATCGACAGCTTCCCCTTGCTGGCGGTGCCGTTCTTCATCTATGCCGGCAACCTGATGAATTCCGCGGGCATCACCAACCGCATCTTCGGCTTCGCGCTGGCGCTGGTCGGATGGCTGAAAGGTGGCCTGGGGCATGTCAATGTGGTCGGCTCGGTGGTCTTCGCCGGCATGTCGGGCACCGCGATCGCGGACGCCGGCGGCCTTGGCACCATCGAGATCAAGGCGATGAAGGACCACGGCTACCCGGTGGAATTCGCGGTGGGCATCACCGCGGCATCGTCCACCCTGGGCCCGATCATTCCGCCGTCGCTGCCGCTGGTGATCTATGGCGTGCAGGCTAACGTGTCGATCGGGCAGCTGTTCGCGGGAGGGTTGCTACCCGGCGTCCTGATGGCCATCTTCATGATGCTGATGGTCTCGTATTTCGCCCACGTGCGAAAGTACGGGCGCGACATGCCCTTCGCCTGGAACCGCATGGGTCGCGCTCTGGTGGAGCTGCTGGCAGTCGTCATCGCGGCGGCGGCGCTGTTCATTCTCTGGGGGGACCGGGAACTCGGCGGCTTTCTCAAGTTCGGGCTGCCGCTGATCGTCGTGTTGGTGGTGGACCGGCTGATGAAGTTCGAAGCTTTCATGGCACTGATGACGCCGGTCATCCTGATCGGAGGCATGGCCTCCGGCCTGTTCACGCCCACCGAGGCAGCGGTCGCCGCGGTCGCCTGGGCGCTGTTCCTGGGCTTTGTCTGGTATCGCACGCTGAGCTGGCGCATGCTGATCAAGATCTCGATGGACACCATCGAGACGACCGCGACGGTGTTGTTCATCGTGGCGGCAGCTTCCCTGTTCGGCTGGGTGCTGACCACGACCCAGATCACGGAGCAGGTCGCGACGGCGGTGCTCGGGCTGACCACCAGCCCCTGGGTATTCCTGCTGCTCGCAAACGGTTTTCTCCTCTTCGTCGGCTGCTTCATGGAGACGATTGCGGCTATCACCATCCTGGTGCCGGTGTTCATGCCGATTCTCGCCAAGCTCGGGATCGATCCGGTCCACTTCGGCCTGATCCTGGTACTGAACCTCATGATCGGGCTGCTGACCCCGCCGGTGGGGATGGTTCTCTACGTGCTGCAGAAGGTGGCGCGGATTTCCTTCGAGCGCACTGTCGTTGCGGTGATGCCATGGTTCATTCCGCTGATCGGCACCCTGATCCTGATCACGTATGTGCCGCCGCTCGTGCTGTGGTTGCCAGGAATTCTGTTCGCGAAGTAGTGCCGTTTTTCGCGGACTGGCGCTGCGGGCATGGCTGGTGCCTTCCGGCGGCTGATGCGAGGGCATTCTGGGAATCGGCATGAGCACAGCGACTGACGACAAAGGCGGGGGCGCAGCGGCCGGCCCCGCGGCCGGCACTGCAGGCGGCGGGGCGGGCAGCGCCAAGGCCGGTGCATCCCGGCGTCTCGCCGATGGGATCCTGGACCTCGTCGGCCGGCCGCCTCAGACCAAGGAGACTCTGCAAGGTGACCCGCTGAAACACGCGCGCCGGATCGCCAACCATACCGCGGCGAAGGCGGCGCTGAGCGCCGGGACCCTGGCGTTGCCGCCGGGTCCGCTCGGCTGGCTCACCATCCTGCCGGAGCTCGAGACGGTCTGGAGACAGCAGGCACAGATGGTGGCCGACATCGCCGGCAGCTTTGGCAAGGCCGGCAGCCTCGACCGGGAGCAGATGCTGTACTGCCTGTTCCGCCACATCGCGCCCTCGGCGTTTCGCGAGATGGTGACCAGGACGGACGAGCGGGTGGTGATCCATCCAGCGTCGCCGCGGGCGCTGCGCGCCGTCGTCCAGAAGGTCGGGCTGCGCGTGTCGTTGCGGCTGATGGGCAAAGGCATCTCGCGTTGGGTGCCGGTCGTGGGGGCGCTCGGTGTCGGCGCCTACGCCTACTACGACACCGGACAGGTGGCCGCCACCGCGATGGCGCTCTTCTCGGCGGACATCGAGTTCGCTCCGCGGGCTGAAGCCGCTCCGTGAACGGTCAGGGCTGCGCGGCCCCGAGCCCGGCCGCGCCGACCCGCCCGCTGCCACGCGGGTCGTATATGTGCCGGTTGGACGGGAGCACGACGTTCAGCATGAACACGACGGCGCCGGCAAACTCGGTCATTTCGCCGCGCTTGCTCGAATCGATCAGAAGTTCCACCACCGCCACCACGACCAGGTAGGCCAACACCTGGTACACCGTCGGCATCGGGATGGCCCATCCGTCGACGAGCCGCCTTACCCGCGGGTTGCGGCGGTGGAGGGGAGCAAGCACGAACAGATAGACGATCAGCGCTGCCGCCAGTCCCCGGCCGAAGACGAGCCGGTTGATCTTCACTTCCTTGCCGTTCCATTCGAAGGTCAGGTTGTGCAGGTTCATCTCTTTCTGCGCATTGCGCGCCAGAAGCGACTGCGGCGTCTCGATATCGAACACCCGCTGCCCCCAGGAGATCTCCTCGCCCGCGCCGAAGAGGCACACCACGGCAACCAGTATCAGGACAAACCTGCCGCCATGGCCGAACAGCCGCCAGGCAGTTGCCAGCCGGTAGACGCTGTAGCAGAAGGTGCCGAACAGCGTGATCGAAGTCATCCATTCGATGAAGCCGTCCTCGACGGTGAATTCGTCGGCAAAGGCTTCCGGATTCACCTGCGACAGCACCACTGCGAAGGCGAGAAAGGCGGCCGCCATGATCAGCGCCGCGACCGCGAAGCGTTGCGCGAAAAGATCGCGCCAGGGCGCGGTCCACACGACCCGCCAGCGCTTGGCGAGCAGCACCAGCGCCGCAGCGACGAGCACCGGATCGAAGAGATAGTCCCAGAGGTTGGTCGACTCCAGCCACTGGCCCGCAAAACCTGCGTACGCGATCACGATGGTGAGGGCAACCAGGTACCAGCGCGCCAGCAACGCCCAGCACACCAGCGTCAGGAGCATTGCGCTCAGCACGGTGGGGTAGTAGCCGTGGGCATAGGGATCGGTCAGCGTCAGGCCGAGAGACATCGGATAGAAGAACGCCGCGACCAGGACCAGCGCCGCCGCCACGAATGGCAGTTCATGGTCGAAGCGGCTGAAGCGTTCGCGCCAGCCGTTGCGCAGGACGTAGAACACCATCATCGCCATCGTGCCGATGCTCAGGTCACCGGTCAGGCCGCGGATGTTCTGCGCGCCGGACATCCCGCCGAACGGGACCAGCAGCGCGACGAAAAACGCTGCGGCCAACAGGCTGCGCCATCCCGTCGATAGCCGAGACGCCTGGCACCGCAGGACAATGTCGAGCAGGATGGCCGGCAGCAGCGCCGCCGCAAGAATCGGCAAGAGATGCAGGGTCACTGCGGCCGGCTCCCGCCCGCCGCCACGGCAAGGGATCCAGCAGCCGCCTGCTCGAGCCAGCTCTGGTTGAACTCGATGTGCTTGATGCGCGTCCTGTTCCAGCTGTACAGGAGGTGGAAGTCACCGTTCGCGGCGCGCAGCAGCCAGGGGTAGGAGAACTGGTAGCGGTTCACGTCGTTCGCGTCCTGCTGCTGCTCGAGCACTTTGATGGTGCGCCATTCCTTGCCGAGGTTGTCGGAAACCCCCAGCACCAGGCGCCAGCGCGCTTCGTCGATGTCATTGAATACGCCGACGAGCCGGCCGCTGCCCAGCGCCAGTACTTCGACCGCCGCATCCGGATTCGGCACGTGGATCTTCTGGGGTTGCGACCAGGTCTTGCCGGCGTCATCGGTGACCATGTAGAGCACCCGGCGAGGAGCCTCCCCCGCATAGCGCAGTATCCCCACCGCGCGTTGCGGGCCGAGGATCGCGATCTCCGGCTGCAGCGCATGGCGGCCTGCGGTGAAGCGGGTCTTGTCGAGGACGCGGCCGTCGGGGCCTATCCGCAGCCTCTCGCCGAACTTGCCGAGGAACTCGTGGTAGACCGGCAGGCCGATGGTGCCGTCGGTATAGCGGAAGGCGCTTCCCTTCACCAGCGTGCTGAGGTTGAAGAAGGGGGAGGTAACCAGCCGCCGCGCACGCGACCAGGTTTCGCCGTTGTCGACTGATTCGGCAAGGCTGATGGAACTGCCCGCCCAGCCGCCCACCGAGACGGTGACGAAGAAAAGCCAAAGGCGTCCGTCCGGATGCCGGTACACGATCGGATTCCCGAGCTTGCGGACGTGGCGATTCAGCTCCGACTTCATCTGCCGCCGCTTCACGACCGCCTTGGGTTTCTCCCATTTATCGCCGACCAGCCGGGCCTGGTAGATCGCGACGTCGCGCGCACCTTCCCGGGTGCCGCCGTACCAGAAGGCGGTGAGGCTGTCGCCCTCCGCATAAGCGGTGGCGGCGTGCACTTCCAGGGTCTCGCCGTTGGAGGCAAAACGCTCCAGGAACTGCGGAGCGGTCGAACCCTGGGGCGGCTCTCTGGGCGGGTCGAACCGGGGAGCCTGCCGTATGCACCATTCCGAAGGCCCAGAAGGCGAGCATCGCCAGCGCGGCCGCGACAGCGAGAGCCATCCTGATGGTCAGGTCGGGTGACGGTCTGGATCCCAGTCGTGACATAGGGCGCGGATGTTAACAGGACCGCGGGCCCGTCACTGCTTCGGTCGCAGCAGCAACCCGGTGGTCGACACCTTGAGCTCCAGCTCGGCAGGCTGCGCTGCCGGCACGAAGGTCGCGGAACCGTATTCGGCGTCGAACAGAGGCGCCAGTGCAGCGAAGCGCCGGCGCAGCTCGAACAGGTCCACAGACTGGAGTGTGCCGATCGAATAGACGGTTCGTGTCTCCGTCTGCTCCTGATCGATGCTGCGATAGCGGCCCGCCACCCGGTCGAGTTGCCACATCGTGTGCAGCCCGATCAGGTTGGCATGGGATTTCCACTTGAGGATGCGGGCGTCGACATAGATCTCGTCGCCGGCGAGCTGGTAGGTCTGCTCCCGCCCGTCCGGAAACGCGAAGCGCGCCTCGAATCGCTGCCCGGCAATCGGCGTGATGATGACGTGCGCCACCAGCTCCTCGTGCGTCAGCGCGCGATATCCCTGCACGCCGATCGCAATCGCGCCCGCCAGCAGGCCCGCCGCGACCAGCAACAGGCCGATCAGGGTCCGGCTGGTGAATCCGACGATGCGGGCACCCCACAACGCGCGCAAGCCCGCGAGCAATGCAAACAGGCCGATCACGCCGAGCACGGCGCCTGCAATTCCCAGGGCGGTGATGACTGTCGGATCCGTCACGTCGACGACCTCGCCGAGAGGGAGGGGGTCGGCAACTCATGCAGTGCATCCGACAGGGCCCGGCGGCAGCGCTCCTCGTCGCCTACCGCTTCGAACAGGAGCAGCGTCAGCCGCGCGAAGAAGAGCGACTCGCGCTCCTCCCCGGCCTCGCTGATCGCCTTGCCGAGGGCCGCGTACAGGCGGTCGCGCGCGGTTGCAGGCAGCCGCCCGCTCAAACTGCTTTCCTCATCTGGTCGGTCATCCGTCCTCCTTGTCGATCGTCGAACTGCGCGCCGTCTGGCGCAGCAGCGTAGTTTCCGGTTGCAGCGCACCGGCGGCATCAGCCGCACCGGCCGCACTGGCAGCACTGGCAGCACAAGCAGCATCGCTTCCACTGGCAGCGCAGCAGGCGCGTAACAGGGCCTCCTCGAGCCGGGCGGCGAACGCTGCCGCTGTGTCATGCGATCCAGGGCGCCAGCGGGCAGCCACATGCCGATCGGGCCGCAGCAGGTAGACCGTCGAGCCCTTCGGACAATACGCGCCGATGACGTCGTCCGATGCCACGATCCGCGTCCAGCCTTCGTCCTTCTCCAGCCTGTCCTCGATGCCCTCGATGTCGGCCGCGCCGCCTCGATCCAGGGACGCCGGGATTACCAGCAAGCATTGAAGAGGGGCCACATCCTTGCCGGCCACCTGTGCAACCGCCGCGACGATGCCGGCATCGATCGTTCCCGTCGTACTGAAGGCCAGCACGGCAAACGCCGGGCCGAGCAATCGTGTCAGGTGGCCCGCGGGTTCCGCGAGCGGGAAGTCCGGAAGCAGGAATCCAGGCGCCGGGCCGGAAAGTCCGCTGTCATCGTGCGTCGACAGTGGCGACTCAAGGTAGGGCACCGCCTCCGTCTGGCGCGGGTTGATCAGGGACGCGATATCCGGGTGCCGCCGCGCCAGCGACAGCGCCGCCTCCCGCAGCAGGTCGAACCCGCGCGATGGCGGCGACATGAACTCGGTGCTGCGCATCGCGTTCTCGGCGTTGATGTGGAACGCTGCCACCCGCTCCCGGGAATAGCTGTCGAGCAGCGGATCGCCGGCTGTTCCGCGCAGCACCAGCGCGAGCTTCCAGGCCAGGTTGTCGGCATCGTCGAATCCGGAATTCAGGCCACGCACGCCGAAGATCGGCAAGGCATGCGCCGAATTGCCGGCGAACAGGACGTGCGCATGACGATAGCTCTCCAGGGTCATGGCGCCGGCCCGGTAGATGGAGGTCCAGATGGTTTGCCACGGCAGGTGGCCTTCGCCGATCGCCTCCAGATGCCTCTGAACGAAGCTGCGGACGTTCTCCGGCTGCAGGGCGGTATCGGTGTCCTCGCCGGCGCGCAGCTGGTAGTCGATGCGCCAGATATCGTCGACCTGCCGGTGCATCAGCACGGTCGAGCCCGGGTTCCACGGCGGGTCGAACCAGGCGCGTCGCTCGGTGGGATGGCTGCTGGGCAGGTGGATGTCGATGATCACGTAGCGCCCTTCGTAAGCGGTACCGACCAGTGGCAACCCGAGTCCCTTGCGCACCATGCTCTGGCCGCCGTCGCAGGCGACCGTCCAACCGGCCTTCATCCAATAGTCGCCCGGCGCGGCATGCACCTGGAGTTCGACACCGTCGCTGAGCTGGGAGAAGCCGGTGACCTCACTGCCCCAGCGCAGGTCGATGATCGGCTCGTGGCCGGCGGCATTGCGCCGTTCGATCTCGTCGACCAGGTACTGCTCGATGTAGTACTGCTGCAGGTTGATCATCGGCGGCAGGCGCTGCCGATCGTCGTGCGGCATCTTGAAACGGAAGACCTCCTCCATGCGGTAGAAGCTTCGCCCACCGGTCCAGGCGAGACCCTTGGCAAGGAACGCCGGAAGGCTGCCGAGGCGGTCGACGATCTCCAGGCTGCGTCTCGAAATGCAGGCAGCACGACTGCCGATGCAGACGGTCCGGTCCGCCTCCAGCACGACGCTGCGAACTCCCCAATTCGCCAGACCCAGCGCGAGAGCAAGCCCGACCGGCCCGCCGCCGACGATGGCAACAGGGCAGGGCAGGGCGTCGACGCGGTCGCGCAGCGCCGGCAGGCGCGGCTCGTGGTGGATGTAGCGGAATTCTCCGACCTGATCTTCGCTGCTCATCGTGGTGTCGGAAGCGGCCCGACGGCTGTGATCGCCCGGTCCGTCCGGTAAGCGGTCCAATACGCCGTCCAGCATGCCGTTCGCCGGTTCGTCAATCCGGCAGGATAACCGCCCTTGGCGCACTGGACAAACCAGCTTCCCTGCGACGCGTCAGGCGACGTGTGTCGCGGGCATGGCAACGCCGGCTTGCGCGTCGATGGCATAAATACCCTTCTGCACGCAGCCGACGTCGCCCGCGTTCCGGTCTGATCCATAGAATCGGCGCACGCAAACAAGGAGATCGGGAATGCCGAACCAGCCGAACGTGTCGAAGGATTCCGAGGACGAGTTGCAACAACCATCCGAACACACACGCGCACGCATGCCGATGAGAACCGCGGCGGATTTCCATCCGGAGGTGCTTCGCCTGTTCGACAAGTACGTGCACGGCGTCATCGATCGCCGCGGCTTCCTTTCCGGCGCCACCCGGTTCGCCGCCGCCGGCGTGACCGCGGCGGGACTGCTCGAGGCGTTGAGTCCGCGCTTCGCGTACGCGCAGAAGGTGCCGAAGGACGATTCTCGCATCAAGGCGGAAACGATCGAATTCGAATCGTCGAAAGGTTCCGGCAAGGCCAGCGGCTACCTGGTGAGGCCGGCCAACGCGACCGGCAAGCTGCCCGGCGTGCTGGTGATCCACGAGAACCGCGGCCTGAATCCCCATATCGAGGACATCGCACGCCGGCTGGCGCTGGACAACTTCGTCGCGTTCGCCCCCGATGCGCTGTTTACGCTGGGCGGGTATCCCGGCGACGAAGACAAGGCGAGGGAGCTCTTCCCGAAGCTCGACCAGTCGAAGATCCGCGAGGATTTCCTTGCCGCCGCCAACCTGCTCAGGACCCATGCTTCGTCGAACGGCAGGATCGGCGCTGTCGGGTTCTGCTATGGCGGCGGCATCGCGAACCTGCTGGCGACCCGCATGCCGGAGCTTTCGGTCGCAGTTCCCTACTATGGCGCCGCGCCTGCCGCCGACGATGTTCCGAAGATCAAGGCGCGGATGCTGATCCACTACGCCGGCAACGACCCGCGTATCAACGCCGGCTGGCCGGCATACGAGGAAGCACTCAAGAAGGCAGACGTGAGGTACGAGGCATTCGTCTATCCGAACACCGAGCACGGCTTCAACAACGACACCACCCCGCGCTTCGACGAAGCGGCAGCGAAGCTTTCATGGCATCGGACGATCGAGCTCTTCAACGAGGCGCTGCGAACCTAGGAGGCTGTCGGGGCCGTGGCAAGACCTAATCCGGTAGCCGCACCAGCACCTTCGCATTCAAGCCCTGTTCCACCTGCTCGTGCGCTTGCGCGATCTGCTCGAGCGGGTAGATCGCGGTCTGCGGATGCTTCAGGTCTTCGCGGGCCAGCAGGTGGGTGATGGCGGCGGTCGTCTGCCGCAGCAGCGGCGCCGGCAGCCGATAGACGATGAAGAAGTAGAGCGTGGCAAAGTTCATGATCAGCGGCCGGAACGGTAGCGTGACGTCGGCTTGGTTTGAGCCGTAGATCACCGCCTTGCCACCGAAGGAAAGCACGCTGCCGTAGTGCTTGCCGTTGCCCGCAGCATCGACCTCGATCAGGCAGTCGGCGCCACGACCGCCGGTCAGTTCCCGCACCCGTTCCGTGACTTCTTCGGTCCGGTAGTTGATCGTGGAGGAGGCGCCCGCCGAACGAGCGACTGCCGCCTTCGCATCGCTGCTGACCACCGCGATGACCTCGGCACCGGCGAGGCGCGCCAGTTGCGCCGCATAGAAGCCGACACTGCCCGCAGCGCCCGGCACCAGGACCGTCTTGCCTGCCAGGGTGCCGCAGGCGTGAACGGCGTGGAAGGCAGTCATCAGGGGGACTCCGATCGACGCGCCGGCCTCGAAGGAAGTCCCGTCCGGTAGCGGCACCACCTGGGTTGCCGGCAGGCATGCGAAACCGGCCGCCGTGCCATGGGGTCGCTGCCACTGGCCGTTGTAGACCCACACGCGCCGGTGGAGCAGTTCGTGCGGTGCATCCGGACCGACCGCATCGATGACGCCTGCTCCGTCGCTGTGCGGGATGACTTCCGCGAAATCCATGCCGGGACGAGCGCGGGTCTTCACGTCCGACGGGTTGACGCCGCTGAACGCAACCCGGACACGCACCTCGTCGCCGACCGGCTCGGGATCCTTCCGGTCGACCAATTCCAGCACCTGCCTTGCGGGGCCCTTGCTCGTGTAGATCGCGGCTTTCATGCTCGATGCTCTCCTGTCTTTCGTCTTTGCAAAGCCCGATGGTACTGGGCATGCCTATTGCCCTATCCACGGAGTACCCGAGGCTGCCGATGGCTGTCGGGCCAACCTATGGACTTCCAGGAGAACAAAACAATGAAGCTGTTGACCATGCTGCTGCTTGCAGTGTCGTTCGCGGTTGCTGGCTGCAACACGATGTCCGGATTCGGAAAGGACGTCGAGAAGGCCGGAGACTCGATCGACGACGCAGCCACCAAGCGGAAATAGCCGACGCCGCCAGGCCGCGATGGGCCTCGTCGTAAGCGACCGGGTCCTGCGGCTACATCGGTTTGAACAGGTGCGCGTGGAGGCGACTGACGGCGAGACGCTCGCTGCGGCCCTCGAGCGTGAGCCAACTCCTGCCCGCCTCGTCGCGTGATGCCGCTCGCACATGGTCGAGGTTCACCACCGTGCTGCGGTGAACCTGAACAAACTGCCGTGCGTCCAGGCGCGGCAGCAGTTCGCGCAGCGGCTCTCGAATCAATGCTTCCGATTCTGCGGTCACCACGTTGACGTACTTGTCGGTGGCTTGCAGGTAGACGACATCGTCGAGGCGGATGAGCCTCACCGTGTCCCCCACCCCCGCCCTGATCACGCGCAGAGGTTCCTGCCCGGCGGTTCGATCACTCGTGTCGTCGGATGACGCCTGAAACTTTTGCGATGCCTCGCGCCTCGACGGCTGTATCGGCAGCGAAGCCGGCGGCGAGATCATCCGCTGGGGCAGCAGGTGCCGAAGCCTCGACGCCAGCCGGTCGATCTCCGAGCCGGCGCCGAACTCCGCTTGCCCGGACGCTCTTTCGGCAAGCCGCTCTTTGAGGCGCTTCACTGTCTGGTGCAGCCGGAGCCTCTCCACGGGCTTGAGGACGTAGTCCACGGCGGCCTGGCTGAAAGCATCGATCGCGAACTGTTCGTAGGCGGTCACGAAGACCAGCAACGGCGGCTGGGATCCTTCCGGCCAGTCCTCGGCAATTGCCTGTGCCACCTCGATGCCGCTTGCGCCCGGCATGCGGACGTCAAGGAAGGCGACGTCGGGAGCTTGCGCCAGCAGCTCGCGCTGCGCCTGCAGGCCGTTGGGAGCGACTGCGACGATCTGCAACTCCGGCCACAGCGCCGCCAGCTCAGCTTGCAGCGCCCGGGCAAGAAGCGGCTCGTCCTCGGCGATCAGGGCAGTGGCTTTCATGGCATGCTCAAGATCGCCTGATCGTTTCAGGTTCGGCGATCCGCCGGGGGGCGCCCCCCGCGATCGGCATGGCGAGCGTTACCCGTGTTCCTCCCATCCCGCGCGAACCTTCCCAAGGCGATTCCACCACGAGGCCGGCTGCTTCTCCGTACGCGGTTGCCAGCCGCTCGCGGACTTGTGCGAGCCCGAAGCCGCTTCGATCCGCTTCGCCGGGCCTCGACGTGCGGGAGGAGGCGAGGCCGACCCCGGTGTCCTCGACCTGCAGTATCAGCCGCCCTTCCTCCACCAGTGCGCGCACGTCGATGCGGCCGCCTTCGATGGAAGGCTCGAGTCCATGACGTACCGCGTTCTCCACCAGCGGCTGCAACAGCAGCGGCAGCACCCGGATGCTCGCGAGTGCGGGCGGCAGCTGCAGCGAGAACGACAGGCGCGGGCCCATGCGGATCGCGATCAGTTCGAGGTAGTCGCGCAACACGGCGAACTCGTCGCCAAGCTTCACCTCGTCATGCCGCGATGCCGCCAGCGTGGCGCGCAGGAAGGAGATCAACCGGTCGACCATCAGCTGCGCGCGAGGCGGATCGACGGTCATCAGCGACCGCAGGTTTGCGAGCGTGTTGAAGAGCATGTGCGGCTCGAGCTGCGTGCGCACCAGGTTCAATTGCGCCTCCGTCGCCTGTCGCGACGCCGTCTCGGCCCGGGCGCGCTCGTCCTGCGCGCGGGCCCGTTCGCGCGAGGCCTCGAGTTTCAGGGCGGATACCCTCTCCCGCATCCAGAAGAAGCTGCTGCAGCCGACGGAGGCGAGCACCGTGATCAGCGCCACGAGCATGAGCAAGTTGTCGCCCGGCTGCCGGGCGCGGATCAGCGGCGGGGCGCCGAGCAGCAGGGAGGCGCCAAAGCTGCCGCCGACGAAGCCGAGGATGGTCGCCAGGACCAGATGCAGCGCCGCCTGCCATGGCGCCAGGCTGCTGCGTGGCCAGTACGTCAACCGCGGCACGGCGACGAGCAGCAGGATCGAGAGGCCGATGAACTGCGAGTAGACGAAATGCGCAGCGAACGAATGGTGTGATTGCGGCAGCGCCAGGACGAGCAGCGCCGCGACTGCCGTATTCGCGATCACAGTGACGATGACGTACGGAACCAGGCGCCTCGGCAACCCGGAGAGGCCCGCGGGGACGCCGCCCCCGTCCTGGTCGATCCGTGCAGGTGGCCGCTCTTCGCGTGCCAGGCTCGAGTGCTCGCTGCTCATCGAAGTCATGATAGCGGCGGCAGCCTGGAACATGCCAGCCACCGCCGGTCGCTCTCAGCCGGGGACGAATGCGCCATGAAGTCCCAACGGCAAGCCGTATGGAAGGTGAGCCCGCGCTATCGGCCCGGCGTCGACAGCCGAGGCGTCGAAAACCGCAAGCGTCGTCTGCCGGCGCACCCGGTTCCAGGCCGTTCCTATCAGCCACCCGCTTCCCTCTGGCGCCCCCGCCCTCGGCACGAAGACATGCTCTTCCACCAGCGTCTCGCCGCCGTAGTCGAAACGCTGCATCCGGCCGGATGCCGTGTCCATGCGGGCTACGACATTCATCCCGAACAAGCCGGCAGGCATGGCATCGCTGCGGCTGGCCAGGAAGATCGACTGCGTACGCCGGCCGGCGTGCCGCGGATCGATCCTCGGAAACTCGCCGGTTTCATGCGACAGGCTGCGCACCTCCGCGCGGCGGTTGCGCAGGTCGGCGATCATCTCCACCGGTCCGGTATGGGCGGGCGAGTTCATCGGCCGACGGTGGAACGCGTCCACCAGGTTATCCATCAGCGCGCCGAAGTCGTCGATCCGCATCAGGTGGATCCGGACCGTGTCGCCGTCCTCCCAGGCATTGCCGATGTGGAAGAACGCGGTGGGAGGCGTCTCGAACCGATGGGTCACTTCGAGCGTGTCCTTGTCGACCAGCAGGATCGAGCCGGCCCGTTCCGGCCGCCACTGCAGCTTGTCGAGAAAGCTGTCGTTGCCGCGCGGCGATTCGCGATCGAATACCAGCGGCATCAGCACGAAGACCAGGTAGCGGCGGGTGATCGCGAAGTCGTGGACCATATCGGCGTTGGGCGCGTCGATCAGCCTGGTCTCGCGCAGGCTGCCGACCGGATCCAGCCGGTAGAGGACCAGCTTGCCGCTGCCCGCCATGTAGCCGAAGCTCCAGACGGTGCCGTCGGTGTCCACCTTCGGGTGGGCGGAAAACGCCAGGCCGTCGGTCTCCTCGGACCACACCTTGCGCCCCAGCGTCTGCAGCGAGTCGGGGTCGATCCGGTACGGCGAGCCGGCTTCCCACAAGGCCAGGAGTTCGTCGCCAAGCGGCAGGACGTTGATGTTGGCGACATTGAGGTCGTCAGGCTTGCTGATGGGCAGGCTGTCGGGGATGGGGCTGCCGAAACCCGGCCGCAGGAAGCGACCCGCCTTTTCCTCGGCGACGTACTTGTCGGTGAGGACCATCCGGGCATGATGCCGCAGCGCCTTTGCGTCGACGCGGAAGGCATGGACCATGCCATCGCCGTCGAACCAGTGCCGGTACTCGGTGGGACCGCGCCGCATCCGGGCGGGCCCGTTGCGATAGAGCGTGCCCTGCAAGCCATCCGGCAGGGCGCGGTCGAAGGCCACCGTCGTGGGGCCGTACGCCTCGCGGAAGTCGGCGAAGGCGTCTGCCCAGGCATCGCGTGCGCAAGCCTCGGACCCCGCGGCGGCGCGGGCGCCTCCCGGCAGCAGCCCTGTGCCGGCTGCGCCGATGCCGCCGGCGCCGGGCAGCAGCCGGCCGAACGGAAATGCGGCGAGCCTTCCGGCCCCGCCGAAGGTGGCTGCACCGGCGAGAAGCCGCCGGCGTGTGAAGAATCGCTCGTTCATGCCTGTTGCTCCTAGTCCGACAACGGAATGGTCACTGCGCCGCCTTCGGCAGGAAGGCTGAACTTCGCCTGCTCCCAGGTGGACGGGCCCGCCAGGTTGCGGCCGGTGCCGGAAAAGCCGTAGGGTTCCTTCGGGATCCCGAGCATGTTGCTGTCCAGTTTCTGGTTGCCGTTACGGTCGTGATAGATCGCGATGGCATAGTCGCCGGCGCCAAGCCCGGGTATCCGGATCGCGACCGGGTTCCCCGAGGCGGGCGCCTTGATCGTCTTCACCGCCGTCTTGCGATAGTCCTGCGCATTCGAATAGATCCCGACCATCAGGTCGCCGACCGCTTCCTTCACGTTGTCGATCCTGAGGTCGAGGTCCGCGGACCAGGCGGCGAGGGGCAGGGCCGCGAGCGCCGGCAGCAGGATCAGGCCGAGCTGGTTTGGTTTCATCAATCTCTCCTTTCAGTCTTCTCCCGCACCATGGGTGGTGCGGCGTGGAGAGCATGGTGCCCAGGCTGCCGGATGCCGCCACGCGCTTTGAGACGAAATGCGAAAAGGGAGCCGTGAAATGCCGGATGGCGGAGCCGGTGGAAAAGCAAGAAGCCGCCCGACGGCGGCTTCTTCTGGACAACCACGGCGCCTTGGGCGCCGCGTGGATCAGGGCTTGAAGGCGTATCCCGGCTTGATGGCGACGTCCTCCGGAATCGGCGGCAGGTCGGCGAACAGTTCGGGCTTCTGCTTCATGACGTTGAGCATGTGCTTCGGTTCGATGTGCTTGTTGACGTCGAACGTCGACTTGAGGATGCCCAGGCGCTGAAGACGATCCTGGGCCGACCAGAGTGCACGATAGTTGTTGTCCGACAGGCGGCGGTCCGCCTGCTGGATGTTGAACTGCATGGCTGCCTCGGCGACGTCGGCCTTCAGTCCCGGGATCCATCGGGTTGCGACTTGCGCGGCCTGCTTCGGGTTCTTGCGCATCCAGTTGTCCGCCTCGGAGACCGCGGCGAGGAACTTCTCGATCGTCTCGCCGTTCTTTTCGACCCAGTTCCGGTTCGCGACGTTGAAGCCGAGGTACGAGATCACGTCGCCGCCGCGGATCACCTCGACCGCACCCGGCACGTCCTTGAGCGCGACGATTGGCCACGGGTCCCAGCAGGAGAAAGCGTCGATGCCCTTGGAAAGCAGCGCGACCGTCATGTCCGGCGGCGGCGTGTTGACGAGCGTGACATCGTTCGGCGTCAGCCCCCCCTTCTCGAGCAAGGCGAGGATGTAGAGGTGGTTGATCGTTCCGAAGGAGGCGGCGATCTTCTTGCCCTTGAGGCTCGACAAGTCACCCTTGCGGATGCCCGACTCCGCGCCCGCGATCAGGGCCATGGTCGCATCCGAGCCGAGCTTGGTCGCATTGCCGCTGTAGTTGCCGAGCGCAACCAGGTCCATGCCGCGCAGCACGGCGCCGATCATCGGCACGCCCACCTGCACGATCTCGCTTTCGCCTGCCTGCAGTGCATTCAGTGCGTCGACTCCGGTGGCATAGGGCCGGGCGATGGTCACGTCCAGGCCGTGCTTCTCGAAGTAACCGCGCTCGAGCGCGATCGGCAGGCCGACCTGGTCGATACCGGTGACCATGCCGGCCTTGAGCTTGGTCATCGTCTGCGCGCTGCCGGTGGCGGGCATTGCCGCCATCGACAGGCCCAGCACCAGCGCCGGAACGGCTGCGGCGTGGCGCAGCCAGCTGTACGCTCTTGCTAACTTCATCCTCGTCTCCTCGTTGTATTCAATCGTCTGCAAGCGGTTCGACGCGTTTGACCCAATACGGCCGGGCCACCGCGGCAATTTCATCCTTCCTGACCCCACGCACTTCGATCGAGGCGTCGTAGGTGCCGGAAACTCTACCATGCTGCTGGAACACCAGTACGTGGAACCGTTCCGGTTCGAACCGCAGTGTCACCAGCACGTTCACCCGCCCCTGCGCGTTGGGCTTGAACTCGCCGACCACCTTTCCCGGCGCCGCCGCGAATTGCCAGGCGTGCCAGAGCAGCAGGCACACCACGAAGCCGATCACCAGCCGCCCGCGCGTGGACTGGACGGCATCGCGCATCATCCCCATCGCCAACTCCTATGCACCTCCAACGGCCGATGGCTCCGGCGCCGCGCGCCGCCTCGGAGGGTCATGCCTGCCTGACGAGTTGCAGCACCTGCGCCGATAGCGACTTGAAGCCATCGTCCTCGATCAGGCTGCGCCAGGAGCGCGGCCGCGGCAGCGCGATCGGCACGTCGGACAGCACCGTGCCCTTCGAGAGCACGACGACGCGGTTCGCAAGGAAGACCGCCTCGGCGACGTCGTGCGTGATGAACAGCACGGTCGGCCGGCGCTCCTGCCAGATGCGGGTCAGCTCTTCCTGCAGCGTCATCCGTGTCTGCGCATCGACGCTGGCAAAAGGCTCGTCCATCAGGAGGACGTCGGGTTCATTGGCCAGAGCCCGCACCACGCCCACCCGTTGCTGCATGCCGCCCGACAACTCGTTCGGATAGCGTTCGGCTGCATGAGAAAGGCCGGCGAGCTCGAGGTATTCGCGCGCGATCTCGTGGCGCTTCGCCTTGGGGATGCCGCGCATCTTGGGGCCGAAGGCGACGTTGTCGAGCACCGTGCGCCAGGGAAACAGCGCGAACGACTGGAACACGACGCCGCGGTCGGGCCCCGGCCCGCTCACCGGCCTGCCGTCGACGCGGATCTGGCCGCCGGATACGGGCAGGAAGCCGGCGATCATGTTGAGCATCGTGGTCTTGCCGCAGCCGGAAGGGCCGACGACCGACACGAAATCTCCGGCGCCAACCTCCAGTGAGATGTCGCGGATGGCGGTCACCTGCGTTCCCGCGAAGGGATCGAAGTATGTCTTGGCCAGGTTTTCGATCGTCAGGCTCTTCACCGTGTCACCAGTCCCCATCGTTGTCCGGTTGCGCGCTCGATCGGCGCCAGCACCCAGCTGTCGACGATGTACCAGAGGATGCCCAGCACGATCATGCCGAGCATGATCTCGACGACCGAACCCGCGCGGCGGGCGTCGAACATCAGGAAGCCGATGCCGCTCGTGCCGACGATCATCTCGGCGGCGATCAGCGCCCGCCAGCCGTAGCCGAGCCCGTTGCGAAGGCCGGTGACGATGTTGGGCAGCGCTCCGGGCAGCACGACCTCCCATACCACCCGCACCGGGGAGGCGCCCAGGCTGCGTGCCGCTCGGTGCAGCTCGATCGGCACCGAGCGCACGCCCAGCACCGTGTTGAGCACGACCGGGAACAGGACGGTGTAGACGATCACGAAGGTCATCGTCCCGAGGCCGAAGCCGAACCAGATGAGCAGGATCGGCAGCCAGGCGATGTCTCCGATGGCCTGGAAGAAGAGCAGGATGGGCCACAGCAGCTTGTGCGCGCGGTTGCTCAGCCCGACCAGCAATCCGAGCGGGATACCGATCGCCATGCCGACGGCGGTGCCGGCCGCGAGTCGCACCACGCTGTCCTCCAGGTAGGCCGGCAGGATTCCGTTGTACATCAGCTTGCCGAAGGACTGGATCACTTCCATCGGGCCCGGAAAGAAGACACGCGGGAAGATACCGGTCCCGGCCACCACCGCCCACAGCAGGACGACCGGCACGAACGGCACGAGCGCGGCGAGCGCCGGCCAACGTGCCGTCCAGCGCACATAGGCGCCCCACATGCGTTGCCACGCACTCGCGGTCACCGGAGGCGGCGGCTCGACTGCACCCTTGTCGATTCGCGACTTCCCGCCGAGGAGGCTGAGGTCCGCGGCTCCATCCCCGCCGGCGCGGGGATGGACGGACCGAAGGGGCGTCGCGTCCCGCGACGCTGCGGCCTGCAAGGCCGAGCCCCCCTTCGGGCGGCCGGGCGGCGGGCTCATGCGCCCCTCACCATGCCCCAGCGCTCGACGGTGGCGCGTTCGAGCGGCGCCAGCATCAGCCGGTCGATCGCGAGCCAGAGCAGGCCGATGATGACCATGCCGAGGACTATCACCTCGGTGCGGTAGAAGTCGCGCGCGACGAACAGCATGTAGCCCAGGCCGACGTTGGTCGCGATCATCTCGGCCGCGATCAGGCCGCGCCACGCGAAGCCGAGGCCGGTGCGGATGCCGGTGACGATGTTCGGCAGTGCCCCCGGCAGCAGCACCTCCAGGAACACCTGCCAGCGCCGGGCGCCCAGCGACGCGGCGGCATTGCGCACTGTCATCGGGATGCTGCTCACCCCAAGCAGAGTGTTGTAGGCGACCACGAAGAAGACGGCGTTGAAGATCACGAAGGTGATCGCGCCGAACCCATAGCCGAACCAGAGAGTGGCGATCGGAATCCACGCGATGCCGGCCAGGACCGAGAAGAAGCGCAGCAGCGGCGTGAAGAATGTCGAGACGGCAGGGCTCACGCCCATCAGGAGCCCGAGGGGAACCGCCAGCGCGATGCCGATCGCCGTGCCGAGCGCGATGCGGCCGAGGCTCGCGCCGATGTGCGCTATCAGCGTGCCGTCCCGGACGGCGTCGATCCCCGCCTGCAGGACCGGAGCGATCGCCGGGAAGACGCGCGGGTTCACGTCGAACGCCCGGACGATGGCCTCCCACGCGACCAGCAAGCCGATCAGCGGCAGCGTGAACGTCGCGGCTGCGAGCAGCCGGCTATGTCTCCTCATGATTTTTGTCGTGCAACAGTCCAGTGGACTGCGATGGTACAACCTTGCTGGGGTCGTTGCGGCGCAGGCGCGCGGCACTGACAGGCGCCTGGTCGGCCGGCGGTCGGTCAGGGTCCGGCGAGCCCACCGCTGCCGACGACGGTCGCCGGCCGCGCTGCGCCTACCTTGATGCGGCCATCGGGCCTTTCGTAGGTTCCTGTGAGGAGGCCGCTGGCGATGGCCCGTTCCTGGAGCATCGCCATGACGGCTTCACGTCCCGGCGTGGCTTCGAAGCGTGGGCCCTCTGCCAGCGCGAACAATTGGAAGACGTAGCGATGGGTACCGTGGCCAGGCGGCGGATCCGGAGGCAGCCAACCGGTCTGCAGAAAGGAATTGCGGCCGATGGTCGCGTCGTCGGCCTGCGCCGCCGTGTCGATCGCGCCTTCGGAGAGGTTGCCGTCTTCGCCCGGCAGGTCGGCGACGATGGCATGCACCAGCGGTTGCGGCGTCGGCGAGTCCGCGTCCTCGACGATCAGCACCACCGACGCTGCGCCGGCAGGCACACCCGTCCATTCGATCGGCGGCGAGCGGCCGTCGCCGTCGGCGGTGTAGATGGCCGGTATCGGCGCGTGATCCGCGAAAGCCAGGCTGCGCACCGACAGCGCGGCAGTCCCGGTCCCGGTCTTGACCTGATTGAAGACGATCTTGTCGAGCCCGGCCCGCTGTTCGCGCAGCACGTGGCCCACCACCTGCGGCAACTTCTCGAGCATCTGCTCCTCCGTTAGAGTCGGCTCGAGCAGCAGGTTGCATACCCGGGCTGCCGGGCGGGGCCTACAGCAGGCTCTTGAGCGGCACCGCCGGATCGACTGCCCGTGTCGGCTCGGGATTCCTGCCGGCTTCGAGCAGCTTTCGCGCCATCATGTGGTCCAGCGGCGCGTTGATCGATTCGACACAATGCAGGATGCCGTCGGCGTAGTGAAAGATCGAGAAGGAATCGGCTTTTGCGCCTGGCCGCAGGTGCCGCTGCGCGTGCGCGGGCGGCAGTCCCGCCATCTGCAGGCGCAGGCTGCCCTGCTCGCTCCAGAACCACGGCACCGCCTTGTGGGGCCGCCGGCTGCCGGCCAGGGTGGCCACGGCGGTCCGCGCCTGGTCGTTGGCATTCTGGACCGACTCGAGACGCAGCCGCCGGCCGCTGGTGATGTCAGGGAAGCTGGTGCAATCGCCGATTGCGAGGATCGACGGGTCGCTGGTCACCATGTACTCGTCGACGACGATGCCGTTGTCGCAGTCGAGGCCTGCCGCTTCGGCCAACCCGGTCTCCGGCAAGGCGCCGATGCCGAGCAGCAGGAGGTCGACCGGATGACGCGTGCCGTCCAGATCGATGGCCGCCAGCCGCGTCGCGCCCGGATCGGTCTCGAAGCCGCCGACGCGCGCCTCGAGGTGGACGTCGATGCCGGCCTGCCGGTGGACATCCAGGACATGCGCTGAAATTTCCGGTGAAACCGCACGCGCGAGCAGTCGGGGCGCGCTCTCCACCACCGTGACCCGCTTGCCTATAGCCCTCGCGGTGGCGGCGAACTCGAGTCCGATGAAGCCACCGCCGACCACCGTGAAGCTGTCGAAGGCGCTCAGCTTCTCGCGTAGCGCATGCGCGTCCTGCGCGCTGCGCAGCGTGACGACGTTGGCGAGGCCGGCCGGAAGGTCCGCCAGCAGGCGCGCACGGCCGCCGGTGGCTAGCACCAGGTGCCCGTAGCCGATCTCCACGCCGTTGCGCAGTCGGACGATGCGCCTTGCGCGATCGATGCTCGCAGCCGGCTCTCCGAGCATCACGGTCACTCCGGCTTCGGCATACCAGGCTTCGGCCCGATGCAGTTGCGCGACCTCGTCCGCCTTCTTGAGGAAGGCCTTGGAAAGGGGCGGTCGATGGTACGGCAGCATCGGCTCGCCGCAGACGAGGGTGGTGCGCCGGCCGGCGCCGGCTTCAGCGAGGCCTGCGCAGAGTTGGGCCGCCGCATGGCCGCCTCCGATGATCACGATGGAACCATCCGTCATGTCGAATCCTTGTCGGCTGCGGTGCGGCGGCGCGCAGCCGGATGATGCTCCGCCAGGTAGCGTTCGGTTGCAGCCTCCACGGCGGGCAGGTTCTCGTGCATCCGGCGCAGCAGGCCGATCAGCGTGTCCCGCTCGCCGTCGGTGAAGACCGACAGCAGTGCTCTTTCGCGCTCGAGCGCAACCGCCATGATGCGGTTGTGAAGCTGCCGCCCCTTGGCGGTGATGGTGGCGACCCGCAACCGCCCGTCGCTCTCGTCGAGGCCGATGGTGATCAACCCGCGCGCCTGCATCGTCTTGAACGCACGGCTCACGGACGCCTTGTCCATGCCGATCACCCTGGAACAGCGCTGCGCCGAGATCGACGTCTCGATGGCAAGCAGGACGAGCAGCCGCCAGCTCTCGACTCCGGTGTCGAAAGCCGCAAGATAGGCCTGGGAGGCGCCGCTCGTGAGCTTGTTGGCGATCCAGGTCAGGAATCCGGGAACGTACCGGTCCAGGTCGATGACCGGTTGCTCCTGTGTCCGTCGCGGCATCTGGCGCTCCGGCAAGCTCTGCCTCGACGACCGCCGCTTGCCGGGCCGCGGCGAGGCAAGCTGCTGCCCTTCCGGCCGCTGCCCCTCCGCCCGATGCGCTTCGGGCTGCAGTCCCTCGGCCTGATGCGTTTCCAGATGCTGCCTTCCGGCAGGCAGGAGCGGGTCCTTCATCGGCGCTACTGCTGTGTCTCGGGTAGCCGCAGCACGAGCCCTTCGAGCTGCGGCGACAGTTTGATCTGGCAGGACAGCCGGCTCTCCGCACGCCGCTCGCTGCTGGTGCACTCGAGCATTTCCGCTTCGGTAGCCAGCATCGGGGCGAGCTTGTCTCGCCAGCCCTCCTCGACGTAGACATGGCAGGTGGCGCACATCGCCGAGCCGCCGCATTCGCCGACGATGCCCTTGGCCCCTTGAGCCACGGCGGTCTGCATGACGCTGTGGCCCACCTGGCCCTGCAGGGTCGTGGTTCGGCCGTCGGGTGAAACCAGGGTGAATGAAATCATGCTTGGTGGGTCATGTTCAGGCAGGTTCGAATTCCAGGGGCAGCGAGCCCAGCGCGCGCAACGTGTTGTTGAGGCGGCGCGTCGGCTCGCCCGCGAGCGACAGCCGCTTCACCCGCCTGGCGATCCCGCCGAGAATCAGCTCGCCTTCCAGGCGCGCCACGACCTGGCCGACGCAGCCGTGGATGCCGGAGCCGAAGGCCATGTGCCCGGTGGGCCGGCGCTCGATGTCGAAGCGGTCCGGCTCGGGCCAGTGGCGCGGGTCGCGATTCGCTGCGGCAAGAAAGGTAAGCACCTTGCAGCCCGCCGGGATGGAGACACCGGCGATCTTCGTGTCGACGGAAGTCGTCCGGAAGAACGTCTGCACTGCCGATTCGTAGCGCAGCGCTTCCTCGAAAGCCGGCCTGGCCAGCGACGGGTCTGCATGCAGCTTGGCGTATTGCTCCGGATGCTGCGCCAGGCACAGCAGCGCGTTGCCGATGCCGTTCACCGTGGTGTCGACCCCCGCCGACAGGAACGACCTGACCAGCAGCGGCGCCTCCTCGAAGCTGATCTCGCCCGCTTCTGCAGCCTGGTAGATCATGTCGCCCAAGCCGCCGGGAGCGAGCATCTCGCGCTTGCAATGGTCCATGATCCATTGGGTCACCGGCCTGACCTTCTCGACCGAGCGCATCAGCAGTTCGTTGCGCGGACCGAAGGCGTTGAAGATCATGTTGCCGTAGAGCAGGAGCATCTCGCGGCCCTCCGCTTCCAGGCCGACTGCGTCTGGAAAGACCTTGAGCGGATAGACCTCCGCCAGATCCTTGACGGCATCGATGCCGCCTTCGCGTGCGGCCTTCTGCATGAGACCGTCCAGCAGCGCGTCGGCCTCGGCGGCGAAGGTGGAGCGCACCTGCATCACCGTCTTCGGCGACAGGATCCTCGCAAGCACGGAACGGGCGCGGGTGTGGTCCGGCGGGTCGGCCTCGAGAATCAGGCTCCTGGGTCGGAACGGAGTCTCCTTGTTGAAGTCCGCCAGGCCGACGCCGGCAGAAGAGATGTAGGTCGCATGGTCGTTGAGGATGGCGCGCACCTCTTCATGGCGTGCGCTGGCGTAGATGCCGTACTTCGGAATCCAGATGATCGGCCCCGCTTCCCGCATGCGTTCGTGATCCGGATACGGGTCGGTGAGGAACTCGTTGCTGAACGGGTCGACATCCACCACCGGTACGCCGGCGGGCGCCGCCGCTCCGGGCGCTGGCTGGCTTGCAGAATTCATGCTCATCGGGCTCTCCATCGGATGACCGTCACGGTCGGTGCGCCTTGGGCTCGGCCGCGCCGGCCACGCCCACGTATTGTCCCAGCAGTTCCGGCTGTGCCAGCAGTCGCGCGCTGGGGCCGGCATGCCCTACCTCCCCGTGCTCGAGCACCACCGCGTCCTGCGCGAAGTGCAACGCCTCCTCGGCCTTCTGCTCGACTAGCAGCATCGCAACGCCGGTCTCGCGGGCGAGCCGTTCGAAGGTCCCCATCAGGTCCGCGCAGATGATCGGTGCCAGTCCTTCCAGCGGTTCGTCGAGGAGCAGTAGGCGGGGGCGACCCAGCAGTGCACGTGCCACGGTGAGCATCTGCTGCTCGCCGCCGGAGAGTTGGTTGCCGCCATTGCCGCGGCGTTCGGCGAGCCTGGGGAACAGCTGGTATGCCTCGTCGACGCACCGCCGCGGCCGGCCCTTGAGCCCCGCCACGAGGTTCTCTTCGACCGACAGCGAGGCAAAGACATCCCGGGTCTGCGGGACGTAGCCCAGGCCGGCGAGTGCCCGCTCGCGCGGCGTGAGGCGGGTGACGTCCTGCCCGTCGAATATCACCCGGCCCGAGGTGATTCGGGCGAGTCCCATGATCGCCTTCAGTGTCGTCGACTTGCCGCTGCCATTGCGCCCGATCATTGCCAGGCGCCCGGCGGCGGCGAGTTCCAGACTGATTCCGTGCAGGATGCGCAGCTCGCCGTAGCCCGCCTGGATGTCGTGCAGTTGCAGAAGGCAGCTCATCGATGCATTCCCGGCCTTCAGGCTGCCGCGCCGAGGTACACCGCCTTGACTGCAGGATGCCTGCCGATCTCCTGCGGCGTGCCGTCTGCCAGCACCGCACCGTCGGCCAGCACGACGATGCGCGAAGCAAAGCTGAACACCAGTCCCATGTCGTGCTCGATCATCAGGATCGCGAGCTCCTCGGGAAGTGCGGCCAGCGCGTCGAGTATGACCTGCCGGTCGCCGGCCGGAACGCCGGCCATCGGTTCGTCGAGCAGCAGCACCCGGGGGCGCAGCGCCAGCGCCAGAGCGATCTCGATCAGGCGCTGCTCGCCGTAGGCAAGCTCGAGCGGCACGCGGTGCGCCAGCGCATCCAGCCGCAGCGACTGCAGGATGGCTTCCGCTTCTTCGGTGACCAGCCCGAAGGCATCGACGGGTCGGAACAGCCGGTTGACCGAGCCCTGCCGCTGGTGGATTGCCATTTCGACTTGTCTGCGCACGGCGATGCGCGGGGCGAGCTGGGTGATCTGGAACGTGCGTGCCAGGCCGCGCGTCACCCGATCCGGCTGGCCCAGTCCGGTCACGTCTTCGCCGTTCAGCCAGACCTTGCCCTCGGTGGGAGCCAGCACGCCCGTCATCAGGTTGACGAGCGTGGTCTTGCCCGCGCCGTTGGGGCCGATCAGCCCCACCCGCTCGCCCGCCTGCAGCGACAGCGACACCTGGCGCGTGACTTGAAGCCCGCCGAAGGCCTTGCTCAGTCCGCGCGTCTGCAGCAGCGGCGTGTTCATTGGTGCACCTTTGACGCTGCGGCCTGCAAGGCCGAGCCGTCCTTCGGCGGCCTGGCGGAGGGGCTCACAGACGCACCTGCCCGCCAGCCGGTTGGCGCTCCTGCACCGGCGGCCGGGCGCCACCTGCTCTTGCGGCCGGGCGAGCAGCCACCGGGCCGAACAGCGGCGCGAGCCTGCGACCGACCTGAGCCAGCCACCGGTCGCGCGGCACGAGCACCACGAACACCAGCAACCCACCGATGATGAACAGCCAGTGGTACGGATTCAGCGTCGACGCGATGTGGTGGATCAGCATGAAGATCGCCGTCCCGGCGATGGCGCCGTAGAGCGTGCCCGTGCCGCCGAGCACCAGCATCACCAGGGCTTCGGCCGACAGCTCGAAGCCGAGGCTGTCGAGTCCGACGATCTGGTTGGTCTGGGCCGACAGCGCGCCGGCAATACCGGCGAAGAAGCCTGCGAAGACGTAGAGCTTGAGCAGCTGGCCGCGGATGTCGGTGCCGATCGCAGCCATCCTCTGGCGGTTCTGGTGGATGCCCACGCAGGCCAGTCCGAACGGCGATCCCACCAGGCGGCGCATGACGAAGAGGCACAGCAGCATCGTGATGCCGCTGTAGAGGAAGGCGGTCTTGCCGTAGAGATCGAAGCGGGCGAGCCCGAGGACGGCGGAGTTCGCATAACCGGTCAACCCGTCGTCGCCGCCGGTCCAGTCGCGCAGCTTGCTTGCGAGGTTGCCCAGGATCTGGCTGACGGCGATCGACAGCATCAGGAAAGTCAGACCTTCGTAGCGCAGGATGAACAGACCCGAGAGCAATGCCACGCAGGCGCCCGCGAGCGCGCCGATTGCCAGCCCGAGCAGCGGGTCGGGCGCAAGATGCAGGGCGGCCAGGCCGGCCGAGTACGCGCCGGCACCGAAGAGGGCGGCATGGCCGAGGGTGGCAAGGCCGGCATAGCCGACCACCAGGTCGAGCGACATGACGAAGATCGCCATGATCGCGATGCGCGAAAACAGCGGCAACTGTTCGGGCAGCAGGAAATACGCCAGCGCGCCGATGCAGACGAGCAGCAGGTAGGGCAGGGACTGCCTCAGCACGATCACCGCTGCACCTTCGCTGCAGTTGGTCGGAGCACGGGTCGCCGCGACCTTGGCTGCAAGGTCTTCATGAGGTGCGTCGTCCCAGCAGACCGTGCGGCCGCCAGGCAAGCAGCAGCGCCATGGCAAGGAAGAAGAACAGGCTGCCGTACTCCGACGCCAGGTACTTGCTGGCGGTCTCGATGATGCCGAGGGTCAACGCCGCGGCGGCGGAGCCGAGGATGCTGCCCATGCCACCTACGGCGACGACCACCAGCACCAGCACCAGGTACTTCACCGGATAGTACGGCTCGAGTGGCATCAGTTCGGCGCCGAGGATGCCGCCGAGTCCCGCCAGCGCGGCCCCGGCGCCGAATGTCAGCACGTAGACCTGCTGGATCGGGATGCCCAGGGACGAGGCCGCTGCGGTGTTGTCGACAGTGGCGCGCAGCCAGATGCCGAAGCGCGAGCGGTTGAGCAGCAGCATGCTTGACAGCAGCACCGCCGCGCCGGCGGCGATCACCAGCAGGCGCTGCGCCGGCAGCGTGCGGATGCCGAGGTCGACCGTGCCGGCCAGCCAGGGCGGCAGCGGTATCAGTTGGACCTCCGGTCCGAACAGCAGGTTGGCGCTGGCGACGAACAGGAAAGTGAGGCCGATCGTGAACAGCACCTGCTCAAGTTCGCTGCGCCGGTAGAGCCGCCGAAGCACGAGCACTTCGAGTGCGGCTCCGAGCAGTCCGGTGGCCAGTACGGCAAGGAGCACCCCGGCCGCGAACGGCATCTGCTGCGTCCGGATCAGCCACGCCGCCAGGTAGCCACCGGTCATGGCGAAGGCGCCATGGGCGAGGTTGATGAAGCGCATCAGTCCGAGCGTCACCGACAAGCCGACGGCGATGACGAACAGCACCATCCCGTAGGACAGTCCGTCGATGAGGATGTTGGCGACCAGCGTCAACGTGTCACCCGCAGCCGTGACGATTAAGCGCCGTAGCTTACTTGCCCAGCCCGTGATCGGGCTGAGCCCCGAAGTTCTGCACTTCCTTGTTGACCAGCCGGTCGCCGGCCTTCTCGACCGTGCGCAGGTAGACGTTCTGCGTGATGTGGCGCGTCTTCGGATCGATCGCAACAGGTCCGCGCGGACTTTCCCACTTGAGCGTCCTGGCAGCCGCGATCGCCTTGTCGCCGTCACGCTTTCCGCCGGTCGCCTCGATCATCTTGTGGATGACGTGCATGCCGTCCCAGGCGCCCACCGACGCGTAATTGGCGACAGTCTCCTTCGACTGCCTTCCAAGAGCAGCGACGAACCGGCGGTTCGCCTCGGAGTCGTGGTCCGCCGAATAGTGGAAAGCGGTGTTCAGGCCGAGCGCACTGTCGCCGAACTTCTGCAGGTCGAACTCGTCCATTTCGGCGGTGCCGAGGAACTCGATGCCGGCCTGGCGCAGGCCGTTCTCGTTGTAGGCCTTGACGAATCCGAGGTTCGGCGGGCCCCCCGGCAGGAATACGTACACCGCCTGGGCGCCGCTAGCCTTGATGCGCTGGGCGAAGGGTGCGAAGTCGGTGGTCTTGATCGGCATCCGGATGCTTTCCACCACCTCGCCGCCCAGCTTGGAGAACTCGGACTTGAAGGAGTTCTCCGCATCGACGCCCGGCGCATAGTCGGTCACGGCGGTGACGACCTTTCGCAGGCCCTTCCTGTGCGCGTGCTGCGCCATCGGCACCGTCACCTGCCACAGCGTGTAGCTGGTACGGATGAAGTAGTCGGACTTGGTGGTGATGTCGGAGGTGGCCGCATTGAAGATCACGGTGGGCGTCTTCGACTCCTGGATCAAAGGCGCGACGGCGAACGCGTTGGGCGTGAAGACGAAGCCGCCGAGATAGTCGACCTTGTCCTTGACGATCAGTTCCTGCGCGAGGTTCTTCGTGCCGGCCGGATTCGGCCCGCCGGTATCGCGATAGATGAGTTCGATGCTCTGGCCGGCCAGCTTGCCGCCCTGCGAGGCGACGTAGGCTTCCGCGCCATCCTTGAAGAGCTTCCCGTAGTGGGCGAAGGGGCCGGAAAACGGACCGACGATGCCCACCTTGATGGTCTGGGCCGATGCGCTTGCCGCGCCGAGAGCGAGAGTGAGCGGCAGGCAACCGGCGAGCAGTACTCGAAGGCGGGGCGCGGGCATGATGGTCTCCTGGGTTGCGCCGGACCTGCCGGGGTCATGGCCGAGGCCGTGGCGCTATTGATCTTGTCCGGGAAATTACCGGCAACTGGTTGGAATGTCAACGAGTTGCAATGTCAACTATCTGCGGCCCAGCCTCCCTAGGCGCTCCGGGCGCCTGCCCGGTCCGAAGACGGTCTATGCGGAACCGGCGCTACGCCGCAAGTGAGCAACCAGCAGCCTGGACACCTCGGCCGGCTGTTCCTGCTGCACCCAGTGCCCGGCGCCATCGATCAGGTGCACTTGCGACATGTTCGTGCAGGCCTGCCGACGCATCGCCTCGAGGTGGCCCGGGCGCTGGCGTATGCCCCAGTCGCTGCTGCCGGCGATGAAGGACGACGGCACATCGATGGTGCGGCCCGACCAGAGCTGCAGCTCCGCTGCAAATCTCGCATCGGTCAGGCAGCGGTACCACTGCAGCGCGCCCTGAAATCCGGTGCGGGCGAACTCCCCGCTGTAGACACGCAATTCCTCGTCCGGAAGCCAGCGGTTGGCGGCGATCGCCTCCGGGGCTGGCATCTCGCGCGCCACCGTGGCCGCCATCCCCTCGTCCAGGTCCATCACGTAGTAGGTGGGCAGCTTCTGCAGTTCCTCGGCGCTCCACGCTGCCAACTCGAAGGGCCGGTTGCCCGGCCAGTCGGCACTCTTGTGGTGGTAGTAGGCGCGCAGGAAATCGTGCAGGCCCTGCGGCGCATGCAGCATGTCGTCGGCGGCAGCGCGGCTCGAGTAGTACCACTGGTAGTGCTTGCGCGGACGCGGCAGCGCGGCGAGTGCCTGGTGGATGCCCTCGGCCGGTGCAGGAGCCTGCGGGCCGTCCGGCCCCGCTGCAGCGTCATTCGCCCCGGCGGTGTCGAACGGTAACGGCGGCGGGCCTGCGAACGGCGCGCTCATCAGGACCAGCGACTCGAACACGTCGGGACGCAGCAGAGCACACCAGGCGGCGACGAACGAACCGAAGTCGTGGCCCACGACCGCGCTGATCGAGCGATGTCCCAGCGCCGAGGCCAGGCCCAGCGCATCCCTCACCAGGTTCAGCATCCGATAGGAGTGCAGGTCGCCATCGTAGTCGGGGTCCCAGCCGGTCGTCCGCCCGTAGCCGCGCTGGTCCGGCGCGATGACGTGGTAGCCCTCGGCGGCAAGTGGCAGCATCACCTTGCGCCAGCTGTAGGCCAGCTCCGGAAAGCCGTGCAGCAGCAGGACGCAGGGCCGGGTTGCTCCGGCCCCGTCCGCCTTCGCGTCGCCGCGTGCTTCCTCGAAGCCCGCCTCCAGGAAGTGCATCGCCAGGCCGTTGATGCCGTGGGCGTATCGTGACCGGATGCCGGCCGGCAACGGCAGTGGGTCGGCTGCGGCTGCGTCTGTCATCGATCGTGACATCGCCGGTTCAGGCGGCAGCCGGCGGAAAGCCCGTCTTCTGGGGCCAGAGGTTCACGAATGCGTGCACGCTGATCGACGCGTAGAGTCCCGCCTTGGTGAAAGGTTCATCGGCCAGCCAGGCGTGTGCCGCCTCCCGGGAAGGGAATTCGATAGCAAGCAGGCTGCCGATCATGGTCGTGCCGTCGTCCGCCACCAGCGGGCCGGCGAACGCCATGCGGTCCGCGATCGCCGCGAGGTACTCCTTGTGCACGGGCCGCACGCGCTGGCGCAGTTCCGCCGCCTGCGGCCTGTCGATGAGAGTGATGGCATAGATCATCGCGGTCGTCTCCAGTCGTTTCGAGCGGGGCCGGATGCGATCCTGGCGCCCTGCACGATGTTCACCGATACCGGTCTTCGATGCGTGACCACTCGTGCATGCCGACGATGTCCTTGTACTCCTCGAACGACACGCCGGTGCCGGTGAGCTTCATCTCGCCGGCAAGGATATCGCACAGCGTCTCCTGCATGTTGCGCGTTGCGCGCATCAGCAGCGAGATGCCGTAGATCACGATGCGAAAGCCGAGCGCCTCGAGCTCCGCCGGCTTCAGGATCGGCGTGCGGCCGCCCTCGAGCATGTTGGCTAGCAGCGGGACGTCGAAGGCTTTGCCGATCCGCTCCATCTCCTCGATCGACACGGGCGCCTCGATGAACAAGCCGTCGGCGCCGGCGCGCAGGTAGCGCTCGCCGCGGCGCAGGGCCTCGTCCATGCCGACCACCTCCCGGGCGTCGGTGCGCGCGATGATGAAGGTGCCGGGATTGAGCCGTTCTCCGGCGGCGGCACGGATCTTGGACTCCATCTCCGTGGCCTCGACCAGCGCCTTGCCGGCGATATGGCCGCAGCGCTTGGGGCTCACCTGGTCTTCGAAGAAAAGCGCCTGCGCCCCTATCCGCTCCAGCGAATGCACCAGGTGCACAACGTTCTTGTGGTCGCCGTAGCCGTTGTCTGCGTCCACCAGTACCGGCAGTCGCGTCACTGCAAGGATGTCGCGATAGGCATCGGCAAACTCCCTCCCACCGAGCAACCCGATGTCGGGCAGACCGTACCTCACGCCGGCCACAGGAAATCCGCCGATGAAGAAGGCCTTGAAGCCGGCCTGCTCGATCAGCAGCGCGGAGAGCGCATCGTGCGCGCCCGGCAGCACCAGCGGGCGTTCACTCGTGACCAGTTCCCTGAATGTCTTCACTCGATCTTGACCCCTGCTTCCTTGATGACCTTGCCCCACTTGGTCGTATCCTCGCGCATCAGCCGCGTGAGATCTTCCGGTGTTCCAGGTGCGGGTTCCGCGCCCTGCGCGGCCAGCTTCTCCCGGATGTCTACCGATTCCAGCGCCTTGTTCAACTCGAGGTTGAGCCTTGCAACGATGGCGGACGGGGTGGCGGCTGGCGCGACGAATGCGAACCATGTCACGCCCTCGAAGCCCGGCAGGCCGGATTCGGCGACCGTCGGCAGCTCGGGCGCGAGCGCCGATCGCTCACTGCCGGTTACCGCCAACCCCTTGATCTTGCCCGATCGTACCTGCGGCAGGGTCCAGACGATCGAATCGAACTGGAAGGCGATCTGCCCGGAGATCACGTCCGGCAGCGCCTGCACGCCGGTCTTGTAGGGCACGTGCACTGCGCCGATGCCGGCGCTGGACTTGAAGAGTTCTCCCACCAGGTGCGTGATGGTGCCTGAACCGCTCGAGGCGAAGCTGAGCGCGCCAGGATTGGCGCGCGCCTTCGCGATCAGGTCCGCGACGCGATCGACGCCGAGCGCGGGGCTGGCGATCAGCAGATTCGGCGCCCGCGCCACCACGCCGATCGGAGCGAAGTCCTTGACCGCATCGTAGGCCAGCCTCGAGTTGACCACCGGCAGGATCGCATGGGTGCTGGTGGTCGCCATCAGGATGGTGTAGCCGTCCCCGGCTGCGCCGGCCACCAGCTGACTTGCGATGGCGCCGGCAGCACCCGGGCGATTCTCCACCACGACCGGCTGGCCGAGCGATTCGGACATCTTCTGGCCCACCGTCCTGGCGATCGCATCGGTCGAGCCGCCGGTCGCGAACGGCAGCACCAGCTTCACCGGCCGGTTCGGGAAATCCTGCGCCGTGGCTTGGCCCGTCGCCGCGGCCATGGCCGCGGCGCAGACTGCACCTCGCACGGCCTTGCCGATCCACCTGGCGGGGATCTGTCTCATCTGCCTCCTCCTTGGATGCATATACTCCAGCCCGCAACCTAATCGTTTGCACGGATCAAGGGAAATGCATTGTTTCGATGGCTGGAGCATCCATGCCGTCAATGCCAAGCGGCAACGGCCATGGAACTGCGGCGGATCGACCTCAACCTGCTGATCGCCTTCGAAGCCATCGTGGCGGAGGCAAGCGTCTCGCGTGCCGCCCGCCGGCTGCATCTCAGCCAGAGCGCGATGAGCCATTCGCTGATGCGGCTGCGGGATGCGTTCGGCGATCCCATTCTCGTGCGTCAGGGCAGGCGCATGGAAGCGACGCCCCGGGCCCTGGCGGCGCTTCCGGAGGTGCGCTCGCTGCTGTCCCGGGCGAGCCGGCTGTTCGCCCACGGCGGCCGTTTCGATCCGGCAGCCGTCGACCGCATCCTGCACATTGGCGCCTCGGATTTCGCGGCTGCCACCGTGCTCCCCGACGTGGTGCGGCGCATTCGTGCCGAGGCGCCGTCGTTGCGGCTGCGTATATCGCATGCGGGGCGCGTGGATGCGCCCGCCATGCTGCGATCGGGGCAGTTGGATCTTGCGCTTGGCGTGTTCAACAACCTGACCGCCGATCTCTGCAGCACTCCGCTTGTCGAGGATCGGTATCTTTGCGCAATGGCCGCCGATTCGACGACGAGCCCACCCTCGACCGAGGAGGACTACCTTTCCCGGGCGCATATCAATGTACTGGTGCAGGGCGACGTCCTGGGGCTGATCGACGAGGCGCTTGCCCGGCGCGGGAAAACGCGCAACATCCCGGTCACCGTCGCGCATTTCAGCTCGGCGCTGGCGCTTCTGGGCGGGACCGACATGATCTACACCGGTCCTGCCGGCGTCTTCCGGATGTACCCGATCACGCCGGATCTCCGCACCTTCGCGTCGCCGGTCTCTCTGCCGGCATTCCCGACCCAGATGGCCTGGTCCGCACGCAGCGACCAGGACGAAGGCCTGCGCTGGATCCGCGGCTGCATCGCGGCCTGCGTCTTGGCCTCCGCAACGGCCGTGGCCGGTCCGTGACTATACAATCCGCGCCGACAACCTAGAGGTAGCGCCTTGAAGTTCGAGATGGCCCCGAATTCCCTGTTCGCGATCCTGCTGCGTTCGTCGTGGTGGATCAGCGCGCTGGTGGCCGCAGCAATCGTGCTTCTCTCCCGAATTGCGCTGCCGCCCAAGTACTTCATCTTCGGAGCCGTCGGCGCGCTGCCCTTCCTGGTCATCGGCGGCATCGCGCTCTGGCGTCAGTTGCAGCGACCGAGCCAGGCTCGGGTGGCAAGCACGGTCGCGGCAGTGAGCGCGATGACCTGGAAGGACTTCTCCTCGAAGCTGGAAGCCGGGTTCCGTCGCGACGGCTACGAAGTGGAGCGCCTCCAGCACGCAGGCGTCGACTTCGAGATGAGGAAGGCCGGTCGCAAGACGCTGGTCAACTGCAAGCGCTGGAAAGTCACCCGTACCGGGCTCGAGCCGCTGCGGGAACTGGTTGCAGCCCGCGAGCGGCATGAGGCCGATGAGGTCATCTATGTCGCTACCGGCCAGGTGACCGAGCAGGCCGTCCGTTTCGCGGCCGAGAAGCGCATTCACCTGATGCAGGGCGAAGACCTGGCCAGGCTCCTGCACAAGACGCTCTGATGGCCGCCATCCCCGGGATGTCTGCTGGTGGGACTGTATCGGCCCGATTCCGGCGAGATCTTCCACAACGACGTCTCCACCCGACGAAGCCACCTCTGCACCGGACTCCATCACCGAGGAACAGATCACCCATTCCATCCGCAAGGTGTCCGCGTTGCAGATGCAGATAACCATCCTGATCGCCCACCGCTTGTCTACCATGAAGCCTTGGCCAACGGAGGGAAGTCATGAAGCTCGGCATCGCCGATACGAGTGCTAGCATGGAAGACGTCGAGGCAGGCTGCGCCGCCGCACTCGCGCTGCTGTCCGGGCGCAACGTCACGCCGGAAGATGCGTACAAGGCGGTCATGTCGCGTTCCAACCGCGAGCGCCGCTTCGACCGGCATGCCGCCCGTGCCTGGGACGATGCCGAGGACGAAGCCATCCGGGTCGCATATCGCGGCAAGGAGCCGGAGGACGATCCGGTGCTGATCCCCGTCGGAGCCGAGGTCGATTGAAGGCGCTGCACGAG
Organism: uncultured Pseudomonadota bacterium; assembly: GCA_963844195.1. Lineage (GTDB taxonomy): Bacteria > Pseudomonadota > Gammaproteobacteria > Burkholderiales > Burkholderiaceae_E > Lautropia. The sequence goes on from CAWJNC010000004.1 coordinate 209,432, forward strand.
GCGATGCAGCGCCTTGTGGATGACCGGATACTTGCCGGCGTCTCGTCGGCGGTGCTGATGAGAGGCGAGATCGCGGACATCCATTGCGCCGGCTCGGCGGATCGCGAGCGCGGCGTTGCGCTGCGTGCGGACCACTTGTTCAGGGTCTTCTCCAACACCAAGCTGGTTACCTCCTGCGCCGCGCTGCTGCTCCTGGAGGAAGGCAGGTTCAAGCTCGACGACCCGATCGGCGAGTACCTCCCGCCGCTGGCGAGCCTGCGTGTGCTGAGACCGGGCGCGACCAGCCTGGAGGACAGCGAGCCGTCCAACGGCCCCGTGACCATCCGCCACCTGCTCAGTCACACCGCGGGCTTCGGCAGCGGCCTTCTCTACCCCGGCACCCTGATCCATGAGGCGTATGCGAGGGCAGGGGTGCGAGATCCCGATCGCACGCTCGAGGAGATGGTGCAAGCGCTCGGCAACCTGCCGCTGCTTTTCCATCCCGGCAGCGATTGGGAATACTCGATGGCCACCGAGGTGATCGGCCGGCTGGTGGAGGTCGTCAGCGGCGATCGTCTCGACACGCACTTCCGGCGGCGAATCTTCGAGCCGCTTGGCATGCACGACACCGCCTTCGTGGTGCCGCCCGAGCGCAGGCAGGACCTGGTCGCCTGCTACGCCGGGGCCAGCCTGGACGATCCCTGGAAGCCGGGTCTGACGCGCGTCGAAGATGTCCCCTACGCCGGCGCCTACTTGCGCCCCTTCGCCCGCCAGTCGGCGGGCGGCGGGTTGGTGTCCAGCCTGCCCGACATGATCGCACTGGTGCGAAGCATGATGCCGGGCGGCGCTTCGCTGCTGCAGCCGGCGACGTTGTCGCTGCTTGCCCGCAACCACTTGCCGCCCGGCGTGAGGGTGAAGTTTCCGGGTGTGGCCCCGACGCCGGGCAAGGCGTTCGGCCTTGCCGGTGCCGTCACGCTGCAGCCGTCGCCCGAAGATCCGCCGCAGTCGCTTGGCGAGGTGGAGTGGGGCGGCATCGCAGGCACGCACTGGTGGATATCGCCCGCCAACGGAATTGCGGGCATCGTGATGGCTCAGCGCCAGATGGCGTTCTGGCATCCGTTCGCGCTGGCCCTCAAGCGTTGCGCCTACGACGGAGCCCTGCAGAGGGCGCGTTGAACCGCTCGGAATCCGATCGCAGCCCTCGGCGCGGGGGCCCTTCCCTGGCCCGATCCGCGCCCCGACTGACAGTGCTTCGTCCAATGCCCACGACGACATGGGGGCCGACGCCCGTCCTGGGCATGAAGGTGCGTGATGATGGCTCGTCCTATAGGAACAGATAACGATGACTGACCAGGAACGACAGGCCATAACTTCGATTGCGCTGCTCGCGTCTTTCGCCGACGGACAGAAGACCGATTCCGAGCGGGAGGAAGTTCGGCGGGTCGCCGAGAGCCTCGAGGGCCACCTGCCGATGGCAACGCTCTACCGTGACGTGCTGCTGAAGAAGTCGACGGTGGAGACCGCGGCGGCGCAGCTCGCCACGCATGACATGAAGCTGCTCGCCTATGAGCTTGCAGTGGGCGTCGTGGATTCCGACGGCCTTCGCAACGATCGTGAGAGCGCCTTTCTCTCGCGGCTCGCCAAGGCGCTTGGACTGGACGAGCGCGTGACCACGCCGCTGGAAGAAGCCGCGGATGAACTGGCCAGCATGCCGCTGGATACCGGCGATCCGCATGCGCCGGTTGCAGCCGCGCCTGCGGTGGCCGAACCGCTGCTGCCAGGCGATGCCGACTCCGCCGTGGACCCTGAAGAGCAGGCGGATGCGGAAGTTGCCGGCGGCAAGATTTTCATCGGCACCGCCGACAGCAGCAGCAAGGCGCTCACCGGCGCAACCGTCACCAAGACTGCCGCCGAGGCCGGCAAGGCAAGCACCGCGGCCGGTGCGTCCGCCTCGGCGGGCCAGGCAGCGCCGGATGCGGCCAAGCATGCCGAGATCGACAAGATGATCGTCAGCGCCGCCATCATGAACGGTGCGCTGGAGTTGCTGCCGCAGTCGCTGGCGTCGATGGCCATCATTCCGCTGCAGATGAAGCTGGTGTACCGCATCGGCACCGAGTACGGATACGAGCTCGACCGCGGCCACGTCAAGGACCTGCTGGCGACGATGGGCGTCGGCATGACCGGGCAGTACCTGGAAGACATCGGTCGCAAGCTCCTCGGCGGCCTGCTCGGCAAGATGGGCGGACGCCTCGCCGGGGGCGTAGCCAAGGGAGCGACCGGCGTCGCCGTCTCGTTCGCGACCACCTGGGCCATTGGCCAAGTCGCCCGGCGCTACTATTCCGGCGGCCGGACGATGGACGCCGGGATGCTCAAGCAGGCGTTTGCCTCACTGGTGGAGGAAGCCAGGCTGCTGCAGTCGCGCTACCTGCCGCAGATCGAGCAGCAGTCGCGCTCGATCGACATGGCCAGGATTGTGGAGATGGTCAAGGCGCGCTGATCTCGAGCCGCCACTGATCGGTCCCTGACCCTTCTTCGTATCGTCCCTGAGCGGCCGCCAGGCTCCTAGGCCGCGCCGGTCTTGCCGCCGCGTGCGGCGGCGAACGTCCTGGTAGCCAGGGTCACGACCAGCAGCGCGACGCCGCCGGCGACGATGCCGGCGAGCGCATTGAGCAGCATCGGCGTGAGCGCGCCGAGCAGGACGCCGACACCTGGGATGGCCGCTGCGCCCTCGGTCGCCCCTTGGATCCAGTGGTGGGCGCTCGCGATCCCATGCGTCAGGATGCCGCCGCCCACCAGGAACATGGCTGCCGTGCCGACGATCGACAGCGTCTTCATCAGGTAGGGAGCCATCGTCAGGATCCCGAAGCCGCTCTTGCGGACCCACCTTGCCATCGTTCCAGCGCCGGGCCGGCGGCTGAGGTGGAGTCCGGCGTCGTCCAGCTTGACGATGCCTGCGACCAGGCCGTAGACGCCGATCGTCATGATGGCGGAAATGCCCACCAGCACCGCCAGCTGGGTCATCAGCGGCTCACCCGAAACGGTGCCGAGGGTAATCGCAATGATCTCGGCGGACAGGATGAAGTCGGTCCGCACGGCCCCCTTGATCTTGTCCTTCTCCGGTGCGCCCAGCGGCCCTGCGGACGAGGTGACTGCGCGGCGCGATGCTTCCAGGTGGGCTGCCCGAGCGGCGACGATCGGATCGTCGTCGGCGGCGAGTTCGGACACGGCGGAAGCGGAGGGGGCATCGGCCGCGTGCCCGGCTGCGGTCCCGGGCGCCGGATGGTCGCCCGCCGTTCCATGCCCGCCGTGCAGGAACTTGTGGGCGAGCTTCTCGACGCCTTCGTAACAGAGGTAGAGGCCGCCGATCATCAGCAGTGGCGTCACCAGCCAGGGCGCAAACGCGCTGATGGCCAGCGCGGCCGGCACCAGGATGAGCTTGTTGATCGCCGATCCCTTGAACACCGCGAAGACGACCGGCAATTCATGTTGCGCATTGACGCCGGAAACCTGCTGGGCGTTCAAGGCCAGGTCGTCGCCGAGCACTCCTGCGGTCTTCTTGGCGGCAACCTTCGTCAGCACCGAGACGTCATCGAGAATGCTGGCGATATCATCGAGCAGCGCCAGCAAGCTTGCTCCGGCCATGGCAATTCCTTGGGATCCTTGAGTTGCTGCGAGCATAACGGCAATTGCAGGGCCCGCGTTTTCAATGACATGGCGCGTCGATGGGCGCGGGCGAGGCTGGACGTTTGGGTGCAGATGCGGATGGAGGTGGGGGCTTGATGAATGTCCGGGTGAAACGGTTCTGGGGCGCTGTGGCAGCGGCATCGTGCCTGCTGGCAGTCGCCGCGAGTCATGGCGTCGCTGCAGCCGACCGCCCCTCGGCGACGCGCAACGGCGGCGAGCGCGGCGCCGCGGCTATCGAGCTTCCGCAGCAGCGTCGGGTGCCGGGCGGCATCGCGACGGTCTCGCTGGGTGCCGCCGCGAAGCAGCCGGTTGCGCACTATGGGGACGTGCGGGCGCTGGTGATCCCGGTCGGGCAGGAGTGGGTTGCGGTGGTCGGCATCCCACTGTCGGCCAAGCCCGGGCCGGCGGAGCTGCGTGTGCGCCATGGCGACGAGCCGGAGACGCGGCTGCGCTTTCACATCGAGGACAGGAAATACGCGGAGCAGCAACTCAAGGTGCCGCCCGGCAAGGTGGACCTCGCGCCGGAGGACCTGGCCCGCTACGAGCGCGAGCGCAAGCACCTTGCCGGCGTCATGGCCAGCTTCAGCGCCAGGCCGCCGGCCAGCTTCCGCCTGCTCGCGCCGGTGGACGGACCGCGGTCCAGCTCCTTCGGCCTGCGGCGCGTCTTCAACGGCCAGAGCCGCAATCCCCACAGCGGGATGGACATCGCCGCTCCCAAGGGGACGCCCGTGGTCGCTGCCGGGGCGGGCATCGTCATCGACGCCGGCGACTACTTCTTCAACGGCAACACCGTCTGGATCGATCACGGCGCAGGCCTGCTGACCATGTACTGCCACCTGGACACGATCGCGGTGAAGGCGGGGCAGGTGGTTGCTGCGGGTGAGCGGATCGCGACGGTGGGCGCCACCGGCCGGGTGACCGGCCCGCACCTGCACTGGTCGGTGAGCCTCAACCGCGCGATGGTGGATCCCGAGCTGTTCCTGCGCTGACCTGCCTGTCTGCCCTGGTAAAACGATGACCTTTTTCCGGGACGAGCCTGGCGCCGCCCATCCAGGAGGGGGCGGCGGCTCGAACGGCAGCCATGGGCACGACAAGCTCTCGCTCGTCGCCTTCGGCATCCTCCTCGCCCTCTGGCCGATCCTGATCGTGCATGCGGCCTTTGCGATCTCGGTCGTCGAGGAACACGTGCCGCTGTGCAATCCCTACTGGGACGGTTGCACTTCGATCAGCCGGGCGGGCCGGCATGGCTGGGCCAACCATCTTTTCCGCGGCACGCTGCTGCCGTACACGGTGCTGCTCGCTTTCTACTGGTGGCTGAACCAGCGCTGGCTGATCGCGCTCGGCTCGAGAGGCTCGAGAGCCATGCTCGTCAGCGGGTGGATCGGCGCGTTGTTCATGATCCTGTATGTGACCTTTCTCGGCACCGAGGGTTCGATCTACCAGTTGATGCGCCGCTACGGCATCAACGTCTACTTCGGCGGCACCTTCCTTGCCCAGGTGCTGCTGGCGCTGCGCCTCCGCAGCCTGCACGCCGTGGGCCGCGGGCCATCGCCAGGTTGGATCGCCCCCGGCCTGGCGGGCCTGGCCGGCTCTGTCCTCGCGATCGGGCTTTTCTACGTCGGCGCGCGGCTGGGATTGGCGGCCGATCAGGATCGTTGGGAGAATGCGGCGGAATGGGCTGCCGCCCTCGGGATGCAACTCTCGATCGCGTTGACGGTTCTGGGCTGGCGAGGAAGCCGGCTGACGCTGCGGATCGACCGTGCCGTCGTGGGGATGCGCGACGCGTCGCCTACCGGCGAGGCGCCACGTCGTCGAGGGGAACCGTGAACGAGATGGTCGTGCCTTGGCCGACCCGGCTCGCCGCACGGATGTGGCCGCCGTGCGCCTCCACGATGCCCCGCGAGATGTAGAGCCCCAGTCCGACCCCCCCGCGGTGCGACCGCTCCTGCCAGTAGCGCTCGAAGATTCGCGGCAGTTCATCGGGCCCGATGCCCGTGCCGCTGTCGCTGACCGAGAAGTCGCACATCCCGCCTGCGGTTCTTGCCGCCTTCACGTGGATCTCCGAGCCTTCCGGCGAGAACTTCGACGCGTTGGTGATCAGGTTGGAAAGCACCTGGAAAAGCCGCTCCGGGTCGGCGCGGATCCGCAGTTCGGGTGCAGGATGGGCGACGAGCACCTGCCGGCGCGCCTCGCAGATCGGCTGCAGCAGCTCGTAGGCGTCCTCGACGATCTGCCCCGCTGCCTGGCTGCTGGTGGATATCTCGAAGCGGCCCGCCTCGATCCCCGCCAGGTCGAGCAGGTCGTTCAGCAGTGACGCCATGCGCTGGCCGGCTCGCTGCACCACCTGCGCGCTTGCCCGCAGGCGCTGCGTCGACTCCTCTTTGCCGCTTTTGTCCAGCAGGCGATGGATCACGGCGGACTGCATGACCACCACCGACATCGGCGTGCGAAGGTCGTGGGCTACGACGGCGACCAGATCGTCGCGCGCCTTCACGGCCGCCTGCTCGCGCTGGACCTGGCGATACAGGTCGATCTCGATCGCCGACCGGCGCAATTCCGTCACCGCGTCGATCTCGGCCGGTCCCCATGGCGCCGATCGTCCGCGCACCTCCTGCTGCCATGCCTCGAACGATCGTCGCGGATGCAGTCGCGGTTGCGGCGCCGCCGGCGACCAATCGTCTTCCAAGGCCAGCGGCTTGCTCGGATCGCCACCCCAACTCACGGTGTGAACCAGCTCCGGGCGGAACCACAGGACGCAGCTGTGCAATGGTGTCGGCAGCACCATGGCGAGCGCGCCGCTCGCCACCCTGGTACACCCGGCCCAGCGCGGCTCGTCGAGCGGCAGCTGCCGGCTCCAGAAGACGCCGTCGGGACCTGCGCGTTCGGCGACCCACTGCGACAGGGCCAGCACGGTCGCGTCATCCGGGCAGTCGCCGACGCTGGTGACCGCCTCGCCCGAGACCACCGATGCACCGCCAGCCTCGGCGATCGAGAGCCATGCTGAAGCCTGCGCCGGAAGTCCGGCAAGGCCATGATCGTCCGGATGGCGCAGGGCCGCCACCAGCGACCGCATCCGCTCGGCGCCGGCGCTCTTGCGCCGCTGCAGGTCGAGCGTCTGGATCGCGCCGATCTGCAGCGACACCATCCGGCCGATCGTTTCGCAGGCGGTACGCAGCCGGTAGGGCATTGCGCGGGGCAGGCGATGGCCGCAGCTGATCAGCCCCCAGAGGCGGCCGCCGACCAGCAGCGACACGCTCATGGATGCCTGCACGCCCATGTTTGCCATGTATTCCAGGTGGATCGGTGAGACGCTGCGCAGCATCGCGAACGTCAGGTCGAGCGGCCGGCCGGTATCCGGCCGCAGCGGCGGGAGGAGGAGCGCCGATTCGTAGCGGCCGTCCGGGATCGTCCGGATCCAGTTGCGCCGGTAGAGCTCGCGCGCCTGCCGCGGAATGTCCGATTCGGGAAAGTGCAGCCCGATGTACGGGGGGAGTTCGTCGGCACGTGCTTCCGAGACGACTTCGCCATGGTCGTCGTCGTCGAACCGGTAGACCACGACACGGTCGAAGCCACTCAGCCCTCGGACGACTTCGGCTGTCACCCGGAGCAGTTCCTGCAGCTGCTCCTGCGTGGCGATTCGCCGGATGCCGCCGTCGAAGTCGAAGGACGAGCCGAGGCCTTGCCCGGGTGCGCATGGCTCGATCTCCATGATCGCGGCGCCTTCATGCTGGTGCAGCGTCGCCTCCATCTGTCCGACCGGCAACCGCAGCCGCATGCCCGCAGAGTGCGAGCCTGCTGCCAGCGCGGCGCCGACCGCTTCGACCACGCCCGGACCGAGCATATCGTGCAATGGATGACGCAACAGTGCTTGCGCATCGATGCCGAAGAAGGCTTCGGCGTTGGCGCTGACCTGCTGCACCACCAGCGTGGCCGGATCGAACGCGATCAGGCAGCCGTGCGGCTGGATCGAGCCGGGGACATGGATCGGCTCGGTCGCGCATTGCGCAAGTGCGATGCCGGCAGGCGCGATGGGCAGGATCATGGAGGCCCTCCTCTTTCCGGTTTCAGGGGCAGCCACGCTTGCAGCAGGTCGAAGGTGGCGATGGCGGAGCGGATGACCGCGTCCGAGCCGGTCGGTGCGAGCGATTGCAGATACGCCAGGGTCTCGGACCAGCGTCGTCCGGTCTCGCTGCCGTAAGGGTCCCAGTAACGGAGCGGCTGCGGCGGATACCAGGGGCATGCCTGCAGGCTGCGGCTGATGATTCGCCCACCGAGGGTCGATCCCTCCAGCACGTACAGCACTCCCGCGGCGTCTGCCTCGCTCTTGCACAATTCTGCGGCCGCCCTGCAGACCGGCAGGGCGGGCAGGCGCTGTCGGTCGATGCCAAGGCACTGCAGGTCCTGCTCGAGCAGCGCCAGCCTGAGGCGCGGCCGCAGCAACGGCTCGGGGACGGTACCGTGCAAAGCCGGTTCCAGGGCCGCATGAAAACCATGGAAGCGCTCGAGCAGATGGACGATGCGGTCGGCAGGGACCGGCGCCTCGAGCAGGTTCAGCGCACATTCGAGCCGTTCGTGCGCGGCGCGCGTCGCCTCGCGCAGGCGAAAATGCAGCGTCTGCGGCGCCGGCGAAAACGCTGCCTGCTGCTTCAGACGATCTTCTCGCCGGGATGCGTGATCTTGCGCAACGGCTCGAAGCGCGACGTCGTGCACAGCGGGTGCTCCGCCTTGCCGCCGTTCCACTGCGGGTCGTCGATCGACTCGAACGCCTGCTTGAGGCGCTGGCTCCAGCCGGCGCGGATCAACTGGAAATAAGGATTGCGGTCGTCGATGCAGACGACCTTCTGCGTCTGCAACTGGTTGTTCTCGTAGACCAGCAGGTCGAGCGGCAGGCCGACCGACAGGTTGGACTTCATCGTCGAATCCATCGACACCAGAGCGCATTTCGCGGCTTCCGCGAGAGTGGTCGCCGGCGTCAGCATCCGGTCGAGGATCGGCTTGCCGTACTTGCTCTCGCCGGCCTGGAAGTAGCAGGTCTCCCGGGTCGCCTCGATGAAGTTGCCCGCCGAATAGACCAGGAACAGGCGTGTTGCCTCGCCCTTGATCTGGCCGCCGAAGATCATCGTGGCGTTGAACTCGATACCGGCCGCCGCCAGCGACGGCCCGTCCTGCCGGTGCACGCGCCGCACCGCGCTGCCGAGCACGCGGGCGGCGTCGTACATGCTGGTCGCGTTCCAGATGGTGATCGGCTCGCCGTCGGGGTTGTCGATGGCTTCCACCTGCAGGATCTCGCGCACCGACTGCGCGACCGACAGGTTGCCGGCGGTCAGCAGCGTCATGAAGCGGTCCTCGCGCCGCTCGTAGATCATCATCTTGCGAAACGTGCTGATCCGGTCGAGGCCGGCATTCGTCCGGGAATCCGACAGGAAAACCATTCCGGCGTCCAACCTGACGCCAATGCAGTAGGTCATGCGCTCGCCTTCGAGACTGACGGTGGCCGGCCGCCGAAACGCGGCCTCTGCGCGCAAGTCTAACAAGGGATGACGCCGAGGCGTCCTTCAGCACCGCGACCAATCCGAGATCCGTCGGCCGTCCGGCTTGGAATCACAACGGCTCGAACAGGCCCAGAAGGTCCTCCTGCGACAGGGCCTTGCCGCCGGCGGTGAGCGATCCCGAGAGCACCGCGGCAGCCAGCTCTGCCTTGCGCGCCTGCAGCGTCAGGATCCGTTCCTCGACCGTGCCCGCGGCGATCAGCTTGTGGACGAACACCGGCTTCTCCTGCCCGATACGATGGGCGCGATCGGTGGCCTGGTTCTCCACCGCCGGGTTCCACCACGGGTCGTAGTGGATCACAGTGTCCGCGGCGGTGAGGTTGAGCCCGACGCCGCCGGCCTTGAGCGACAGCAGGAACAGCTGCGCATCGCCCTGCTGGAACTGCTCGACCGCCCCGCCGCGGTCGACGGTGTCGCCGTCGAGCCGTGTACGCGCAACCTTGGCAAACCGTGGATCCGCATCGATGGCCATCTCGATCAGGTCGAGCATGCTGGTGAACTGCGAGAAGACCAGGGCCTTGCGGCCCTCGTCGACCAAGGTGGCGAGCAACTCGATGAGGGCGTCGCGCTTGGCCGACCGGGTGACCCGCCGCGCCCCCGGCAGCTTCACGAGGGCCGGGTCGCAACACGCCTGGCGCAGCTTGAGCAACGCGTCGAGCAGGACGATCTGGCTCTTCGCAAGTCCCGCCCGCGCCAGCGCCTCGCGCACGCGCTTGTCCATCGCTGCGCGAATCGATTCATAGAGGTCGCGCTGTTCGGTCGGCAGCTCGACGCGCTGGATGATTTCAGTGCGTGGCGGCAGCTCGGCGAGAACTGCCTGCTTCGTCCTGCGCAGCATGAACGGCCGCACCCGGGCCTCGAGCGCGCGCAGCCGCTCGGTTGCGGCCTCGGTTCCCGGCTGGCGTTCGATCGGGATGCGAAAGCGGCTGCGAAACGACTCGTCCGGTCCGAGCAGGCCCGGCAGCACGAACTGCATGATCGACCACAACTCGCCCAGGTGGTTCTCGAGCGGCGTGCCGGTCAGGGCGACGCGGTGGTTGGCGGACAGTTCGCGCACGGCGGCGGCACCTAGCGTGCGGGGATTCTTGATCATCTGCGCTTCATCGAGGATCACCGCATGCCAGTGCTGCTTGCGCAGGACGGCGGCGTCGCGCGGCAGCAGCGCATAACTGGTCAGGACGATGTCGTGATTTCCGATGTCGTCGAAACGGCGCGACCGGCCCAGGCCGGTGAGCGCAAGCACGCGCAGCGACGGAGCATGACGCGCCGCCTCCGCCTGCCAATTGAAGATCACGGAGGTCGGGGCTACGACCAGCACCGGTTCCGCCAGCCGGCCGGCGCTGCGTTCGAGCACGATGTGCGCCAGCACCTGGATGGTCTTGCCCAGGCCCATGTCGTCGGCAAGGATGCCGCCGAGGCCGGCCTGTGCGAGGAACTGCAGCCAGGCGAGCCCGTCCTGCTGGTACGGACGCAATTGAGCCTTGAACTCCGCCGGCGCCTGCGCCGGCTTCAGGCCCGCGAAGCCCTGGAACCAGTCCCGCAGCCTTCGCAGCGGTTCGGGAAGGGCAGAGGCGCCGGCGCTGGCCGCGAGTTGCGCGGCGGCGAAGCGACCCAGCAGCACCTCCGGTTCGTCGTCGTCATTCTCACGCAGTTGCGCCCAGTCGGCCACGACCCGTGCGAGCGGCTCGATGCGCTGCGCTTCCAGGCGGAGTACCTCGGTATCCGACGCCTTCATCCAGAAGACGCCTTGCGGACATCGCGACGCCCGCCACGCGTCGAAACCGCCTGCCGCCACGATGCTCGCCAGGAGCGGCGCAAGGTCGATTCGGCGGTCGCCGACCTGGATGCCGCTCTGCAGCTCGAACCAGTCCCGGGTGCGGCCGCCGGCCGCATCGCTGCCATCCGACGGGGTCGCACCGTCTCCCGCAGCGCGCGGTTCGGACGGCTTCAGGTCAACGACCAGCTCGTCTGCGCTGACCACGCTGGTCGGAAGCTCCGAACGGTCGACGATGATCCAACCCCGCCCCTGGAGCGACGCCGCCAGCTCGTGCTTGATCCTGGTCGCGGCGACGCTGTCTGCCGGCAGTGCGCCCACCGTCAGCCAGCCGCTGCTCGCACCGCCGGAGCTGCCGCCCTTGCCGGGCAGCGGCGCGAGGCTGAGGGCAGCCTCCTCTCGAGCGATATCGGCGATCGCGTCCCGAAGTCGCGCGAGCGCCGCCTGCTCGGCGGACGCGTCGCAGATCACGAGCATCGGTCCGTCGTCGGTCTGTACGCCCATCGTCGCCACCCGCAATGGCTCGACCCGCTGCCCGACATATTCCACCGCAAGCGAGATCGCCATGAAGGAACGGCTGCCGGGTGCCTGTCCCTGCCGGTTTCGCGGCAGCGGCGCTGACCCGGTCGTGAACAACCCGAGCACGAACCGTGGCGGTTGCTTCGACTCGCGCACCGGATGTGCGGGCAGCTCCGGCACATGCTCCTGCAATGGCGGCCGGGTGCGGAACACCGCATGCAGCGCGATCGCCACTTCTGCTGCCGCCTCGGGCGGCACCGGCGGCGCGTTGCGCAGCCACTGCATCATCGAGGCGGACGCCGGTTGCTCCAGCTGCAGCACACCGACGGTGCCGGCATCCCGATCCACGTAGCAAGGCGTGCCGCAGTAGATGGGCAGAGCCGGTGGCGGCACCTCGATTCCCAGGCGCAGCGGCGCATCACTGGCCGGCTCCTGGTTGTCCGCCTGCGCGAGCCAGGCGAGCCGCGCCGGCAGGCCCGGGCCGGCGGCCAGTGCCGGCTGGTCGGGGCGCTGCGGCGGCCCGTCCAGGAACAGGCGCGCGGCGCGGGCCAGCGCCAGCAGCGCCTCGCCGGCACGCGGGCCGGTCAGCGAGAAGGTCGAGCCCGAGACTCGGGTTTCCTGCAGTACCGCGAGCGCGACGGTAGCGTCGACATCGTCCCAGAAGCCGGGCGGGTTGAAGGCCTGCTCGGCGAACGTGGAGTAGCGGTCCGGCGGAGCGAAGCTGCCGTCCTTCAGGCGCCGGATGCGAAACACCGACAATTGCGCGGCACGGTCCTGGACCTGGAGGACGTAGTAGAGGTGCATCCGCGTAAGTTCGCCCGGCCCGGCCGCTTTGACGCCGGCGAGCTCGCGCGCCCAGTGCAGCGCATGCTGGCGCTGGAAGAGCGCTCGCGACCGTTGCGTCGCCGCCGCCGGCATGCCGTTCACCGTCCTTGCACCAACTTTGCCGGGGCCATCCGATCCGCCCGTCTCCGGGCCGGAGGCGCCGTTCTCGTCCTGCTGTGCCAGCCACGCCAGCAAGGTCGCAGCCGCATGCTTGCAAGGCACCGTTGCAGGGCATGTGCAGGCCGATTTCGCCTGCAGGCGGTCGGTGCGGCGGTCGAGGTCGACGGTGGTGCGATAGGACTCGCCATGGCTGCCGACGACCTGGGCCTGCAGCTGCAACCGGCTCGGTACAGCCGGAGCGTCGCCGCCGTTGTCGCGGACCCACTGCACGCGGCCCGCCCGGAAGACGCCTTCGCCCTTGCCGGCAATGTGGCCGTCGATGCCGAAGAGCGGCAGTCCGAACTGCCGCTGGATCGCTTGGTGGAGGGTCATCCTCCCATTCTAGGTGCGGTCAATGCGGCGGCCTGAGACCGTTGTCTCATCGAGCCCCGTATCCTGGAGCGCACGCGGTCATTTCGACGGCCCGCGCGGCGGGAACATTCCGTCCCACCACTGCTTCGCGGTGGCGATCAGCGTGCCCTTGGCATCCGGATCGCGACGCGCGAGCGAGACCAGGTAGTTGCCCGCCTGCTTGCTGCTGAAGTTGGGCGGCAGCGCCGGCACGTCCGGATCCGTGACCATCTCGAGCAGGGTCGGCCGATCCGCGGCAAGCGCCTCGTCCCAGGCGGGACCGACCTGCGCCGGGTCGGTGACCTTGATGCCCCCGAGGCCGAGCATGCGCGCGTACTCGGCATACGGGAAGTGCGGCAGGTCCTGCGAGTCCTCGAACTTCGGGTCTCCGGCGAGCGCGCGTTGCTCCCAGGTGACCATGTTCAGGTCCTTGTTGTTCAGCACCATGATGGTCAGTCGCGGATTGCCCCAGCGCCGCCAGATGCCGGCGATCGTGACCAGCGAATTGATGCCGATCATCTGCATCGCACCGTCGCCGAGAATCGCGATGACGGGCCGATGCGGGTGGGCGTACTTGGCGGCGATGGCATACGGAATCGCCGGCCCCATGGTGGCAAGCCCGCCGGAGAGTGATCCCATCATGCCGCTGCGGAACTTGAGGTCGCGCGCATACCAGGCGGCCGTCGACCCCGAATCGCAGGTCACGATGCAGTCCTGCGGAAGCCGCGACGAGAGTTCCCAGAACACCCGCTGCGGGTTGACCGGATTTGCTTCGCTCATCGCCCGCGCCTCGAGGATGCCCCACCATTTGGCGACGCTCTCCTCGATGTCGCTGCGCCAGCCGCGCCGGGTCTTGCGTTTCAGGTGCGGAATGAGCGCCCGCAGCGTGGCCTTGCTGTCGCCGACGAGGTTCATCTCCATCGGATAGCGCAGGCTGAGCCGGCGGCCGTCGAGGTCGATCTGCACCCCGCGTGCCTTGCCTTCCTTCGGCAGGTATTCCGAGTACGGAAAACTCGATCCCACCATCAGCAGCGTATCGCAGCGGCTCATCATCTGCCAGCTCGGCTGCGTGCCCAGCAGGCCGATCGAACCGGTGACGAACGGCAGGTCATCGGGCAGTACCGCCTTGCCGAGCAGCGCCTTGGCGACGCCTGCACCGAGCAGGTCCGCGACCTCCACCAGTTCCTCGGCTGCATGCAAGGCGCCGGCGCCCGCGAGGATGGCGACTCGCTTGCCGGCGTTGAGGATCTCGGCGGCGGCGGCAATGTCGGCTTCGTCGGGCAGCGTGGAGCGCACGGTGGTACCGATGCCGGTATGGACCGTGCCATGCTCGCGCGGCGGCGTCTTCATGGCATCGAGCACCTGCACGTCGTTGGGTACGATGATGCAGGTCACCGTGCGCTGGTCGATGGCGATGCGCAAGGCACGATCCACCACATGGCGGACCTGAGCCGGCACCGTGATCGTCTGCACGTATTCCGCAGCGACGTCCTTGAACAGGGTGTGCAGGTCGACCTCCTGCTGGTAGTCGCCGCCGAGCGCGGAACGCGCCTGCTGGCCGACGATGGCGACCACGGGCTGATGGTCGGACTTGGCATCGTAGAGACCGTTGAGCAGGTGGATCGCCCCGGGGCCGGAGGTCGCCATGCACACCCCGACTTCCCCGGTGAACTTGGCGTGGCCGCAGGCCATGAAGGCGGCGAGTTCCTCATGGCGCGCCTGGATGAACTCCATCTGGTCGCCCGCGCGGTCGAATGCTCCCATCAGCCCGTTGATGCCGTCGCCCGGATATCCGAAGACGCGTCGTACACCCCATTGCCGCAACCGCTCGAGCAGGTGGTCGCTGGTGGTCTCCGTCATTCCCAGTAGCCTCCGCGCCGATGCGCCTCGTGCAGTATCTCTTCGTACTGCCGATCGAGGAGCGTGGCGGGATCATAGACGGGACTCTTCTTGACGCCCTCGCGGCTCAGCGTTGTGAAAACCTTGCGCTGCGCCCAGTCGATGCCGTCGATCCACCGTGTTGCGACCAGCACGCGCGTGCCACCGGGCCACCAGTTCACCGTGTCGACCACGAGATAGCGGATGGTCCAGTTCTCATCGTCGAATATGAAGTCCTGCACATGCCCGATGCTGCCGTCGCTCGCCTGGATATCGTAGCCGGTGACCTCGGCTGTGCCGCGCAGATGCGAATCCATGTCGTCTTCGCCGGCAGCGGGTTGGTCCCCCGATTTGCGGTCGTGATCGGCCTGGCTCACGTCGTCCTTGAGGTCTTCGGCGCTGGGGAACAGCGGGTACTCCATCGCCCCCCAGACGCCGCCCATTTCCCAGTAGCTCGGGTAGCCGTAGTAGGTGAGGTAGTCGCGCTCGTGGCGGCGCGACACCGGCTTGTGGGTGTCGATGTCCGGGCTGTTCTTCACCTGCTCGCGCGTCAGCTTGACGTCGATCAGGTCGCCCTCGGTGAGCGGCGTCATGATCGAGTAGGGAGAGATCAGCACCTTGCGGCCGGTGAGCCAGTTGCCGGTGTCCACCACCAGGTAGCGGATGGTCCAGGCATCGTCGTCGAAATACACCTCCTTGACATGCCCGATCTGGTCGTCGCTCGCGTTGATCCGCAAGTCGTGTATTTTCCTGACGCTTCGCAGCATTGCTGAGTCCCCCGTCGGCGTTGATCCAACCGGGCAGAGCAGCATCGACCATGCCCGCCACCCCGCTCAGCGCCCTCCCGGGCCGCCATCCAACTCCAGCCGCCAGCGGGTCGAGAACTCGAAGCGATCCGCCGGGTAGACGTTCAGCGACACGGACAGCAGCCGCGCGTTGCGGCCCAGGTAGTAGCGCCGGACCTGCAATCCCGGCGCGCGGGCCTTCACGCCGAGCACCCGGGCGCTCGCGGCGGGGATTGCGAGCGCGCCGACGATCTGCTGTGCTTCGACGATGCGTTCGCCGCTGTGTTTCTCGACGAGGCCGTAGATCCAGACGTTGCCGGCGTCGAGGTCCTCGCGGATCCGTTCGTGCTCAGGATGCACGTAGACGCGCATGTGCACCAGCGGCTCGCTCTTGCCCGCCTGGTAGCGGCAGGTGTCGAGCTCCAGCCAGAGCTGCCCGGGGTTGCAGCGAAGCACGCTTGCCAGCGCAGGATCCGCCTCGACCCATCGCTCGCCAAGACGCTCGAGCCGGGTGCGCTGCGTGTACTGCATCAGGTCCTGCAGCGACGACAACGATGCGACATAGTGAGCGGACGACTGGGTCGCCCGGACGCGGGTGCCGACTCCCTGGTGGCGCGAGACCAGGCCCAGGTCGGCAAGACGGCGCACCGCCTCGCGCACCGTGTGCCGGGATACGCCGAAGCGCTGGCACAGGCGCGGCTCCGGCGGCAGCAGCGAGCCCACCGGAAAGCGGCCGCTGCGGATCTCCCGCACGAGGGTGTCGGCGAGTTGCTGGTATCGGGGCGTCGTCATCGGCCTTCGGTCCGCTCGGCGCGTCCCGCTCAGTACATGTAGTGCCCACCGTTGACGTGGATCACCTGCCCGGAGACGAACGCGCCGCGATCCGAGCAGAGGAAGTCGCAAGCCGCAGCGACCTCGTCGGGCTTGCCGTAGCGGCCGCTGGGGATCTCGCTCTCGAGTCGCGCGCGCTCCTGGTGCGAGTACTGCGACCAATCGCGGACCGTGTCGATGGCGCCCGGCGCCACGGTATTGGCGGTGATGCCGTCGGCGCCGAACTCGCGCGCGAGCGCCATCGCCAACCCGTGCAATCCCGACTTGGCCGCCACGTTGTGGGCGCGGTGCGTCACCTGTCCCCAGAAGCCGTCGAAGCCGGAGATCAGCACCAGCCGTCCCCAGCGCCGCGCCTGCATGTGCGGTATCGCGTGCCGCGCAAGATAGAACGCCGGCGTGAGGTTGGTCTGCAGGACCTCCTGCCAGTCCTCGGGCGTGATCTCCAGGAAAGCCTGCTTCTTGCGCACGGCGACGTTGGAGACGACGATGTCGACGCTGCCGAAACGCGCGGCCGCGGCATCGACCATCTCTTTCACCGCAGCGTCGTCGGCGACATCGGCCATGTGCGCGAGCGCTTCTCCGCCTGCGGCGTGCACCTCCTCGACGACCGCATCGGCCGCAGCGCGATCGCGATGACCGTTCACCACCACGTTGGCGCCCAGACGCCCGAACGACAAGGCGATGGCCCGGCCGATGTTGCGCCCGGATCCGGTGACGATCGCAGTCCGTCCTTTCATGTCGCTCCTCAGGTTGACAGGGCAGGTGTTCAAGCATAACGTACGGACGTCCGGATGAGCATCCCAAAAAAGACCGACTCGGAGACAGGACTGATGAACCGCACGCTCGCCGTCATGCTGGCTGCTGCCGCTGCGCTGGCCGCGCCCGCCGCCATGGCGCAGGAGTTTCCCCAGAAGCCGATCAAGCTGATCGTGCCGTATCCGCCTGGCGCCTCTACCGATACCCTGGGCCGCTCGGTGGCGCACAAGCTGAGCGAAAGCCTCAAGCAGTCCGTGGTGGTCGAGAATCGCACCGGGGCGAGTGGCAGCATCGGCACCGACATGATCGCGAAGGCGGCGCCGGACGGCTACACCATCGGTGTGGGCACGGATGCAACGCACACCACCAACATGCACCTCGCCTTGTCGCCGCCCTATGACCCGGTCAAGGATTTCACGCCGCTGACGCTCGCGGTCTCGAACCCGATCGTGCTGGTCGTGAATCCGTCGATCCCGGTGAAGACGGTGAAGGAGCTGGTCGAGTACGGCAAGCAGAATCCGGGCAAGATCTCGTACGGAAGCTCCGGCAACGGCTCGCCGCATCACCTCTCCGGCGAGCTCCTCAAGCAGATGACGGGCGTGCCCTTCGTGCATGTTGCGTATCGTGGCGGCGGCCCGGCGGTCAACGATGTCCTCGGCGGCCAGATCCCGATGGTGTTCTCGAGCATGGTCACCGTCCTGCAGCACATCAAGAGCGGGTCGCTGCGCGCCATCGCGGTGACGCAGAAGACCCGCTACCCCGGGCTGCCGGAAGTTCCCACGTTCGACGAGACGCTGCCCGGCTTCGAGATGAATTCATGGCTTGGCCTGTTTGCACCGGCGCAGGTGCCCGGCCCGATTGCCAGGCGGCTGGAAGAGGAAGTGATCAAGGCGCTGCGCGCGCCCGACGTGAAGCCGGTGATGGATGCGGCCGGCATGACGGTGGTGGCGGCCCCGGCTGCCGAGTTCGCCGCGCAGATCCGCAAGGAAGTCGAGCAGCGCGGCGAGCTCCTCAAGGCAGCCGGAGTTCAGCCGCAGTAGGGACGGGAAGGCCATGCAGGGTGGATTGGCGGATGTGACCTCGCCGCTTGCCGGAATTGTCGTGCTCGAACTGGGGCACAGCGTCGCGGCGCCGTTTGCCGGGCAGGTCCTGGGCGACTTCGGTGCCGAAGTCGTCAAGGTCGAGAAGCCGGGCGGAGACGACGCTCGCAAATGGGGTCCCCCGTTCGTGGACGACGCATCGGCCACCTTCCAGTCCCTCAACCGCAACAAGCAGTCCGTGGTTGCGGATCTGCGTGATCCGCAGCAGCTGGGACGGTTGCACGCTTTCATCGAGGCGCGGGTGGACGTGGTGCTGCAGAACATGCGCCCCGGACAGGTCGATGCGCTCGGCCTGGACGCTGCCAGCCTGCGCGAGCGCAAACCGACCCTGGTCTACTGCAACCTCGGCGCGTTCGGGTCGCTCGGTCCGCTGTCGCAGCGTCCCGGCTACGACCCGTTGATGCAGGCGTTCGGCGGCATCATGAGCGTGGTCGGCGAGCCCGGGCGGCCGCCGGTGCGGGTCGGTCCATCGATCATCGACATGGGCGCCGGCATGTGGGCGGCAATGGGCATCTTGTGTGCGCTGATGCGCCGTCGCGAGACCGGGGTCGGAACGGTCGTGGATGTCTCGCTGTTCGAGACCGCGACCAGCTGGATGACGATGTACGCGGCGCAGTATCTCGCCGGCGGCGAGCCGCCCGGCAGGAACGGCTCCGGGCAGGCGGGCATCGTTCCCTATCGCGCGTTCCGTACCACGGACGGCGACCTCGTCGTTGCCGCCGGCAACGACGCGCTGTTTTCGCGCCTTTGCGAAGTGGTCGGCGAGCCGCAGCTCGCCGGTGATCCTCGCTTCGCCGGCAATCCGCAGCGCGTCCGGCATGCGGCTGCCCTCTACGAGATCCTCGAGGCGCGCTTTGCTGCGCGCGGCAACGACGACTGGATCGTGCGCCTCGATGCCGCCGGCGTGCCTTGTGCGCCGGTGCAGGGCGTGGCCGCGATGCTCGAGCATCCGCAGACAAAGGCGCTCGGCATCCTGCAGACGGTGCCGGGAAGCTCGATTCCCCTGATCGGCCTGCCGATCCGCTTCGATGGCTTGCGGCCGCAGCCGCGCAGCGCCTCCCCGCCACTCGGCGAGCTCGGCGGGGGCTTCCCTGGGATGGCGATGCCGGGAGCAGGACGATGAGCGACTCGACCACCCCCGCCGCTACGGACGCCCCGCGGTCCACCGGCGCTCCGGGCCGTTCGCCCCCGCCTTCGCCACTGCAATTGCCCCGCTACGAGCGCCTGGAGGTGGCTCGCGAAGGCGATCACATCCTGGTGGTGAAATTCAACCGTCCGGAGGTGCTGAACGCCATCGATACGCAGACCGGCCGCGACACCCTGGACCTGTGGACGCGGCTGGCGGCGGAGCCGGGCGAGCTGCGGTGCGTGGTCCTCACCGGCGCCGGCGATCGTGCCTTCTGCGCCGGCGGCGACCTCAAGGAACGTCACGGCATGGACGACGATGCCTGGCGGCGGCAGCACGAGATCTTCGAGCGGTCGTTCATGGCCCTGATGGATTGCCCGCTGCCGGTGATCGCGGCGGTGAACGGCCACGCCTACGGCGGCGGCCTCGAGACGGCACTCGCCTGTGATTTCGTCTACGCCTCGTTCACCGCCCGCTTCTCCTTGTCGGAGGTGCGCCTCGGCATCATGCCGGGCGGCGGCGGCACCCAGACGCTGGCACGGGCCGTCGGCGAGCGGCGCGCCAAGGAGCTGATCCTGCGAGCGCAAGCGTTCGACGCCGCGCAGGCCGCCGAGTGGGGACTGGTCAACCAGTTGTGCGAACCCGGTGCGGTCCTCGCCGCTGCCGTTGCCGCCGCCCGCGAAATCGCGGAGAACGCGCCGCTTGCCGTGCGCCAGGCCAAGAAGTCGATCCATTTCGGCCTGCAGTCGGACATCGCGACCGGCTACCGGTTCGAGATCGAGGCCTACAGCCGGCTGGTGGGATCGGAGGATCGGCACGAGGGCGTGCGGGCATTCAACGAGAAGCGCAAGCCCGCGTTCAAGGGGCGCTAGCTTGAGTGTCGAGACGCGCGTTGGTCAACGATGCAGGAGACCGTGATGAACATGCCGTCGACCGCCGCCGTCGTGATGTCGGGCAGCCGAACATGAGCGACCCGTCCGCCGTACCGAGCATGCCGCTGGGCGAAGACTATCCCGAGATCCGGGAGGGCGTGCGCCGCATCTGCGCAGACTTCCCCGGCGCCTACTGGCGCCAGCTGGACGAGGAGGAGGCGTATCCGTCCGACTTCGTGCAGGCGATGACCGGAGCGGGCTACCTGGCGGCTCTCATACCCGAGGAGTACGACGGAGCCGGCCTGCCGCTGCGGGCGGCCGGGGTGATCCTGGAGGAGGTGCACGCATCGGGCGGCAATGCATCGGCAACCCATGCCCAGATGTACACCATGGGTACCGTCCTGCGCCACGGAAGCCCCGAGCAGAAGCGCCACTACCTGCCGGAGATTGCCGCCGGACGCCTGCGGCTTCAGGCATTCGGCGTCACGGAACCCACTTCCGGCACCGACACCACGAGACTCAAGACCCGTGCGGTGCGTGACGGCGGCGAATACGTCGTCAACGGGCAGAAGATCTGGACTTCGCGCGCGCTCTACTCGGACCTGATGCTGCTGCTCGCGCGCACCACGCCGCTCGAGCAGGTGAAAAAGCGGACCGATGGCCTGTCGGTGTTCCTGGTCGACATGCGCGAAGCGGTCGGCAACGGAATGACCATCCGCCCGATCAAGGCGATGATCAACCACAACACCACCGAAGTGTTCTTCGACAACCTGCGCATCCCGTCGAGCAGCCTGATCGGCGAGGAAGGGCGCGGCTTTCGCTACATCCTCGACGGCATGAATGCGGAGCGCATCCTGGTGTCCCACGAGTCCATCGGCGACGCCAAGTGGTTCGTGCGCACGGCCGTCAGGTACGCCAACGAGCGCGTGGTGTTCGACCGCCCGATCGGCATGAACCAGGGGATCCAGTTCCCGATCGCGCGCGCCTATGCGCAGCTGCAGGGCGCCGAACTGATGCTGCGCAAGGCAGCGGCGATGTTCCAGGCGGGCCTGCCATGCGGCGAGGAAGCGAACCTTTCCAAGCTGCTGAGCGCGGAAGCGGCATGGGAAGCGGGCGAGGCCTGCATGCAGACCCACGGCGGTTTCGCCTACGCTCGGGAATACGATATCGAACGCAAGTGGCGGGAAGCCAGGGTGCAGCGCACGGCGCCCGTTTCCACCAACCTCATCCTGGCCTACATTGCCGAGCACGTGCTCGGGTTGCCGCGCTCGTATTGACGTTGACGCAGTTGCGGGGCAAGAGGGGCAAGAGGGTCAGGAGGGTCAGGAGGGTCAGGAGGGTCAGGAGGGTCAGGAGGGTCAGGAGGGTCAGGAGGGTTCGGCCTCTGCGCCGAGCCGGGGGCGAATGGCAGGATGCCACACCAGCCGGCACCGCCGGTCGCGCGTGAACTGCACCGCCGCGTTCTGGCGGAACCGGGCCAGCAGGTCGTCGAGCACTTCGTCGGACATGTCGAAGACGCAGAATCCCGGTTCCGGCTGCCAGGTTCCCGCCGGATCCTCCCCGGATGCAGGCAGGTAGCGCAACGCCTGCTCCTCGATCGCCGCGCGCAGCGCGGCCTGGGCCTGATCGTTCTCCGCCGGGCTCTTCTCCTCTCCGAGCGGATTCCATGCGGTCATGATGGTCGCGCTCTTCGCATCCATCTTCTCGAGCCACGCCTGGTGGCTGCTGGCCGGATCGCCGATGCGCACCAGCACCGGCTTCGCCTCGTGCGCGAAATAGTGGGTGGATTCGTATGCGGCAATGGTCTTCGCATCGGGTACCGGGATCGTTTCCTGGGACATTGCTGCCTCCCCTGTTGACCGGGCAATCATCGCATAGTGCTACCCCCGCCAGCAGTCGCGCCGACCCGCGACGTTGACGGCCAGCGCCGGGGTAATAGGCTGCCGTGTCGGCGCGTGCCGTACCATCGACCGGTCGTCATCTGCGGGGCTCGCCAATGACCGGTGTGGGTCGAAGAATCGAACGGCAGCGCCTGCGGATCTGGACGATGCTGCTCGCGTGCGGCGCGCTGATGGCAATCGTGCTGGCACCGCAGGCCCAGGAATCGCAACCGGGCACTGCCATCGTTCTCGACGTCGAGGGCATCATCGGACCTGCCTCCGCGGACTACGTCACGCGCGGCCTGTCGGGTGCAGCCGAGCGAAAGGCGAGCGTGGTGCTGATCCGGATGGACACGCCCGGGGGCCTCGACACATCGATGCGCGACATCATCCGCGCGATCATGGCTTCTACGGTCCCGGTCATTACCTACGTGACACCAGGCGGTGCCCGTGCAGCCAGCGCCGGCACCTATATCCTCTATGCCAGTCACGTCGCCGCAATGGCGCCGGGCACCAATCTCGGCGCCGCCACGCCGGTGGCGATCGGGGGACTGCCGATACCCGACCGCGGAGACGAACGTCCCGAGCGCGCTCCCGGCACCGATCGCGGTGATCGGAAGGAACCGGACAGCGGCAGGGGGGACCCCAAGGCAGATGCGCGGCAGGACCCGAAGGGTGAGCCTGTGGACGCGCCCGGCGCGCGGCGGCAGCCGGCCAACGCTTCCGAGGCCAAGGCCATCAACGATGCGGTCGCGTATATCCGCTCGCTGGCCGAGTTCCGTGGCCGCAATGCCGATTGGGCCGAGGCAGCGGTCCGCGATGCCGCCAGCCTGTCAGCCAGCGCCGCCCTCAAGCAGGATGTGATCGATTTCGTCGCGTCAAGCGTGGAGGATCTCTTTCGGCAGGTCGAGGGGCGCGAGGTCGCGTTGCCGGGAGGCACGGTGCGGCTCGCTACCGGCAACCTGCAGCAGGTTTCATTCGAGCCCGACTGGCGCACGAAGATTCTGGGAGTCATCACCAACCCCAACGTGGCGCTCATCCTGATGATGATCGGTATCTACGGCCTGCTTTTCGAGTTCATGAGTCCCGGCGCGCTGTACCCCGGCACGATCGGTGCCATCTGCCTGCTGCTCGGTCTCTACGCGCTGGCGGCTTTACCGCTCAACTACGCCGGCGCCGGCCTTGCCATGCTCGGGATGGCGCTGCTGGTTGCCGAAGCCTTCATGCCGTCGTTCGGCATACTCGGCATCGGCGGGGTGGTCGCGTTCGTGATCGGGGTGGCGATACTGATGGATACGCATGGGGTACCCGGGTTCGAGGTCTACTGGCCGCTGATCGGCGGCCTTGCGCTCGCGGGCGTCGGCCTCGGGCTGCTGGTCGCGCGGGTGGCTGTGGGCACGTTCAAGCATCGGGTGGCAACCGGGCAGGAGGCGATGGTCGGCGCACGCGCCGAGGTGATCGACTGGTCCGGTTCACGGGGGCACGTCTTTCTGCGCGGCGAGCGTTGGAATGCCACCGCATCTCTGCCGCTGCAGCCCGGACAGCGGGTGAGGATCGTGTCCCTGGACGGGCTCACGCTTGGCGTCGTCCTGGAGGACAACCAACCTGGAGGTACCAGCGCATGACCACTCTCTACTTCTTCGCTCCCATCATCGTGCTGCTCGTCATCCTGCTGGCGATGTCGGTGCGCATCCTGCGCGAGTATGAGCGCGCCGTCATGTTCACCCTCGGCAGGTTCACCGGCGTCAAGGGACCCGGACTCATCCTCATGATTCCCTATGTGCAGCAGATGGTCCGCGTGGACCAGCGCACACTGGTGCTCGACGTCCCTTCCCAGGACGTCATCTCGCGCGACAACGTCTCGGTCAAGGTCAATGCGGTGATCTACTTCCGGGTTGTGACGCCGGAGCATTCGGTGATCCAGGTCGAGAACTTCGCGCAGGCCACCAGCCAATTGGCGCAGACGACGCTGCGCTCGGTCCTCGGCAAGCATGACCTCGACGAGATGCTGTCGGAGCGCGACAAGCTCAACGACGACATCCAGGAGATCCTGGACCGCCAGACCGATGCGTGGGGCATCAAGGTGGCCAACGTCGAGATCAAGCACATCGACATCGACGAAAGCATGGTCAGGGTGATCGCACGGCAGGCGGAAGCCGAGCGTGAAAGACGCGCCAAGGTCATCAGCGCGGAAGGCGAGGCTCAAGCTGCCCAGAAGCTGCTGGAGGCTGCCGCCATCCTCGGCCAGCGGCCGGAAGCGATGCAACTGCGCTATCTCAGCACTCTCGCCGTCATCGGAGGTCAGAACAGTTCGACCATCGTCTTCCCGTTCCCCACCGATGTGGCCGGCATGCTCGGCAAGGCGCTGGATGCGGCACGCAAGCCGGGCTGACGCTCCCCAAGAAAAAAGCCCCGCGCGGTTAGGCGCGGGGCTAATCCACCAAAGGAGGAGGTGGAGGAGACAGAGGCATAGTATCCAGAAGCGTGGTGCGACGCAACAATGAGCGTTGAGTGCCGACTCTAATCAGTGCACCACTACCTGCCCGGGCTCGCTTCGCTGCGCACCGTTCCGGCCCGTCCTGCACCGCTTCGTACCGCTGCGCGGCGAGTGCACCACAGATACGAGGCTGAGACCCGGCCGACCCTTCCTGCTCCTGGAGTCCTGATCGATGAAACCCGGTCTTGAATCGGCAAACCCCGCGCCCGTTCCGATTCGTTTTTCGCTCCACATTGCCGACGAGGACATCGCCGACTTGCGCAGCCGGCTCGTGCGCACACGCTGGCCCGATCAGGCGCCCGGCGATCCCTGGGCGCATGGAACCGAGCTGGCGTTCATGCGCCGGCTGGTTGCCCACTGGAGTTCCGGCTTCGATTGGCGGGCACAGGAGGCGAGACTCAATGCGTTTGCGCAGTACCAGGTACCCCTTTGCGGCATCGACCTGCACTTCATCCATGTGCAAGGGGTTGTTCCGCCGGACGGATCGGCACCGCTGCCGCTGCTGCTGTCGCATGGCTGGCCCGGGTCGGTGTTCGAGTTCCTGGACATCATTCCGCAGTTGACCGACCCGGGGCGGTTCGGCGGCGATCCTGCAGACGCCTTCACCGTCGTCGCGCCGTCGTTGCCGGGCTTCGGACTGTCGTTCGAGCCGGGGCAGCCGCGCTTCTCGGTCGAGCAGATCGCGGACTGCTTCGCGGCGCTGATGACCGAGGTACTTGGTTACCGGCACTTCGGCGCGCAGGGTGGCGACTGGGGGTCCTTCATCAGTTCCCGGCTTGGCTATGCCCATCCCGACCGCCTGGTCGGCATTCACCTGAACATGATGCCGTTGCCCCGCGAGCGGGCCGGCATCGACGACAGCGACCCCGACCAGGCGCGCTATCGCAGCGAACTCGCGCTGTGGCAGAAAGAGGAGACCGGCTACATTGCGATTCAAGGCACGCGGCCGCAGACCCTTGCCTATGGCCTGACCGATTCGCCCGCCGGACTTGCCGCGTGGATCGTCGAGAAGTTCCGCAACTGGTCGGACTGCCGGGGCGACGTCGAATCGGTCTTCCCGCTCGACGAGCTGCTCGCCAACATCTCCCTCTACTGGTTCACCGGCGCCATCGGCTCCTCCTTCTGGCCGTACTACGCCCGCGCCCATGGCCCCTGGCCGATCCCTGCCGGCGAGCGGGTGAAGGTGCCGACTGGATATGTCGAATTCCCCTGCGAGATCCTCCGTCCGCCACGGTCGATGGCGCAACAGACGTACAGCGATATCCGACGTTGGACGACGAGCCCTCGTGGCGGGCACTTCGCGGCGCTCGAACAGCCGCAGGTGCTGGTAGAGGAAATCCGTGCCTTCTTCCGAAATTGCCGACCGGGGCGTAGCATGGCCTGAGAGCCCGACGTGGCACGGGTCCGCCCGCGTCTGGAGGGGGGCCTGACAACGACATGGGGAGACACACGATGGCGACGCAGATTGCTCTCACCGTCAATGGAAAGGCGATCGACCTTTCCGTCGACGACGACGCGATGCCGCTGCTCTACGCGCTTCGCAACGACCTCGGCCTGCACGGAGCACGGTTCGGGTGCGGCCTCGGACAATGCGGTGCCTGCACCGTGCATGTCGACGGCAAGGCAGTGCGCTCGTGCATCACACCGCTGGCCTCAGTGGCAGGCAAGTCGATCACCACGCTCGAAGGCCTCGGCGCGTCGGGCCGGCTTCATCCACTGCAGACGGCGTTCATCGACGAGCAGGCGGTGCAGTGCGGCTACTGCATCAACGGCATGATCATGCAGGCAGCAGATTTCCTGCAGACGAATCCTCGACCGAGCGAGGAGCAGATCCGGGAGGCACTCGCGAACAACATCTGCCGCTGCGGGACCCACACGCGCATAGTCGCTGCGGTCAAGCGCGCCGGCCAGGCATGAAGGGGAGGCGATCATGACAACCACGACTTCCAACCCCCATGCCCTTCTCGGCGCAGCCCGGCCAGGGCACGATTCCCGCCGCCGAGATGTCCTGCGTTCCGGCGGCGCACTGGTGGTCTGCTTCGCCCTCGATCCGGCGAGTCTTCTGGCTGCCGGACCGGGACCAGTGACCGGCACATCGGCCGGCTCCGCGGCCACGGGCGTTGCGTTGCAACCGCCAAAGACGGTCGCGCTGGACCGGGTCGACGGCTTCCTCGCGATCGATGAAGCCGGCAAGGTCATCGTCTACTCGGGCAAGGTGGATCTCGGCACCGGGGTGCGCACCGCGCTGACGCAGATCGCCGCCGAGGAACTTTGCGTGCCACTCGAGTCCGTCGAGGTGATCCAGGGCGACACTCTGCTCACCCCTGACCAGGGCGTTACCTTCGGCAGTCTCTCGATCCAGGTGGGCGGCATGCAGATCCGGCAGGCTGCGGCGACGGCCCGTGAGGTCCTGCTGGGAGAAGCGGCCGCTCGCCTGGGCGTCGAACGGGCGTCCTTGAAGGTCGTCGACGGGGTCGTTGCGCCGGCAGCCGGCGGCAACTCCGCTGGCGCCGCTGGTGCGGCGACCCTGCCCAAGGGCATTCGTTATTCCGATCTCCTGGGTGGCAAGCGCCTGGAGCTTGCCGTGGATGCCAAGGCGCCTCTCAAGCCGCCCTCGGAATACACCATCGTCGGCAAGTCGATCGCGCGCCTCGACATTCCCGACAAGGTCACCGGCCGCTTCGTCTACATGCATGACTTCAAGCTCGAGGGGATGGTCCATGCACGAGTGGTGCGCCCGCCCGCGATGAAGGCGAAGCTCGCCTCCTTCAACGACTGGGAGTGCAGGAAGGTGCCCGGCTACATCGGCGTCGTCCGCAAGGGCGACTTCCTGGCGGCCCTCTCCCGTACCGAGTGGGGCGCGATCCAGGCGGCGCAGGCGCTGGAGACGAAGTGGACCGACTGGAGCGGCCTGCCGGAACAAGCAAAGCTCTGGGAGTGGGTGCGATCGGTCAAGGTGAACAAGACCGAACAGTTCCAGGGCGTGGGCGACGTGGATGCGGCGCTTGCCTCCGACGGCGCCAGGATCTTCTCGGCGAGCTACGACTTTCCGGTGCAGACCCACGGCTCGCTGGGCCCTTCCTGCGCGATCGCTGCCTACGAAGATGGCAAGCTCACCTGCTGGAGCGCGTCGCAGGCGACCCACCTGCTGCGCAAGCAGCTCGCCAACATGCTGTCGCTCAAGCTGGAGGACATCCACTGCATCTATCTCGAGGGCTCCGGCTGCTACGGACGCAACGGGCATGAGGATGCGGCTGCGGATGCTGCCTTGATCTCGAAGGAGGTGGGCCTGCCGGTGCGCGTGCAGTGGACGCGGGCGGATGAGCACGGCTGGGATCCAAAAGGTCCGCCCACGCTTCTCGATCACAAGGGCGCACTCGACGCGAAGGGCAACATCACTGCCTGGCAATCCGAGGCCTACATTCCTGAACGGCCCAAGGAGATCGCAGTGACGCTCGTCGCTGCCGACCTTGCCTCCCTGCCGAAGGAAGATGCCCATCCCGGAAACATCCACGCTTCCCTGGCAATTCCCTACGGCGTGCCCAACATCCGGTGTTCGGCGAAATGGCTGGCGGAGACACCGTTCCGGCCGTCGTGGATCCGCACACCCGGCCGGATGCAGAACACCTTCGCCAACGAAAGCTTCCTCGACGAATTGGCGGAGGCGGCCGGCGTCGATCCCATCGAGTTCCGCCTGCGCAACCTGAACGATCCGCGCGGACGGGAGTTGCTCGAGCGGCTGGCGAAACTCGCCGGCTGGGCGCCGCGCGCGGGAGCTCGCGAGTCGGGCGACGTGGTGCACGGTCGCGGCGTCTCCTACACCAAGTACGAGCTGGTGAGGACGTATGTCGGCATGGTCGCGGACGTCGAGGTGAACCGCGGCAACGGCGAGGTCAGGGTCACCGGCTGCTACGTCGCCCACGACTGCGGGCAGATCATCAATCCCGATGGGCTGAGAAACCAGATCGAAGGCAATGTGGTGCAGACGGTGGGGCGCACGCTCTTCGAGGAGATCCTCTTCGATCGCTCGACCGTAACCAGCAGGGACTGGGAAAGCTATCGCACCATCCGCTTCCCGGAAGTGCCCGCCATTGCGATCGATCTGATCGACAGGCCGGGCGAGAAGCCGTGGGGCGCAGGCGAACCGACCGCTGCAGTGGTTCCGTCGGCCATTGCCAACGCGGTGTTCGATGCGACCGGCATCCGACTTCGCTCGGTGCCGTTCACGCCGCAGAAAGTGCTGGAAGCGGTCAAGGCAATCTGACCGGGCGCTGGGGGGGCCTTGCTCAGCGCCCCCGAAACCGTGCCGGCCGCCGGTCGAAGAACGCGGCGCGTCCCTCGGCAAAGTCGGCGGACGCCTTGGAATCGAGCTCGCGCCGCCGCAGCCGGTCTTCGTCGTACTCTCCGCGGGCGATCTCGTTGAGCGATCGCTTCATGTCCTGGATCGCCACAGGCGCCAGCGCGCAGATCCTCGCGCAAAGGGCGACCACTGCGGTCGGCAGCTCGTCCGGTGGCCAGACCTCGTCCAGGTAACCGACTGCGAGGAGATCTTCTGCCGACAAGGGCAGGGCCGTCAGGAACGCCTTTTTTGCCGCGGCCAGCCCGATGCGCGACACGTAGCGCCGCATGCCGCTCGGGTAGTAGTGGATGCCGAGCGCGCCGGCAGGCATGTGCATCTCCATGCCCTGCACGCCGAGCCGGAAATCGCAGGCAAGTGCAAGGTCGGTAGCACCGCCATAGACGCTGCCGGGCAAGGCGCAGATCGTGATCGGCCGCAGTCGTTCAAGCGTCTGGGCGACCGCTTCGAAGGAAACCTCCGGCTCGCGCGCCTCACCGAACTCGCCGATGTGATAACCCGCACAGAAAACCGGCCGCGGCTGCACCACCCTGCCGGTCACCACGGTCACCTGGATCGACGGGTCGGCTTCGATGCGCGCGAAGTACTCCAGCAGCAGCGCCAGGTCCTCGTTGTGCAGCCGGTTGCGATGTGCCGGCCGGTTGAGCGTGATGGTGGCCACCGCCTCCACCACGCCGAGCGTGGGCGGCCCTGATTCCTCGACCCGGGCGGAGGATGCAGGTGTTGCCGGATCAAGGCGCTTGCTCGTCATGATGCTGGGGGCGCCTGGGCGCTGATTGCGGAAAGGGATGACGAGCTTACCGGCGTTCGGCGCGGTCGCAAAATAATCCACCTGCTGCGACACGACCTGTCGCGCACCGGCCGGGCCTCGGCGAAGAATGCGCGCATCTCGGCCAGCAGTTGCGTCGGGCGCTCCTCCGCGAGATAGTGGCCGCAGTCGACCGGGTCGCCGGACACGTCCTGCGCGGCCTGCCGCCACAACGCCATCACGTCGAAGCATTGCCCGACGATGCCCTTGGCGCCCCAGAGCACCCGCACCGGCATCGTCAGCTTCCGGCCTTCGGTGCGATCGGCACGATCGTGCTCGAGGTCGAGGCCGGCGGAGGCGCGATAGTCGCTGCAGATGGCGGCTGCGGTGTGGGGCAGGCTGATGCAGCGTTCGTACTCGGCAAGGGCCTGCGGCGCGAATGCCGCTAGTCCGGCGTGGCGCCGCCCCATCACGTCGCGCAGGTAGGCTACCGGGTCGGCTTCGATCAACCTCTCCGGCAGCGGCGCCGGCTGGATGAGGAAGAACCAGTGCCAGTAGGCACGGGCGAAGGCTTCGGTCGTGCCTTCGTACATCGCCAGTGTCGGCGCGATGTCGAGCAGCATCAGGCGCTGCACCCGCTGCGGGTGGTCGAGCCCGAGGCGATGCGCGACGCGGGCACCGCGGTCGTGCGCGGCGAGGGAGAACCGCTCGTGTCCGAACCGGCTCATCAATGCCACCATGTCCGCCGCCATCACGCGCTTGGTGTAGCCGGCACTGGCTTCGCCGGCTTCCGGCCGCGACGAGTCGCCGTAGCCTCGCAGGTCGGCAGCAACGACGGTAAAAGAATCCGCAAGCCTGCCGGCAACCGCATGCCACATCACGTGCGTCTGCGGGTGGCCGTGCAGCAGGAGCAACGGCGGTCCGCTGCCGCCGACGCGGGCATGGATAATTGCGCCGGGAACCGGAACGTTGATCGACTCGAATCCATCAAACATGAATCTGTCCTTGCAAGGGTGGCGGTGGCGCGGCGGCACTTGCAAGGTCGCCCGGACGCAGTTCGCATGCGGCAAGTGTGCGACAGCGGCGATCGAACGTCCACCCGGCTGGACGGTGCACGGGCGTGCGTTACCGCGGGGAGCGCGGTCCGTCCGCTGACGGTGCCGGGTTATGATCGGCGGCATCTCCCCCGGGCCGATCGGTCCGATGCCAACTTGAAGAAGTACAAGACATGAAGAGGTATTGCTGGGTGTTTCTCATGGCTCTCGCCTGTTCGCCTGCGGCGGGCGCTGGCGGACTGACGCTCTATGGGATCGTCGACGCCGGCATCGGCTACTCCCGCCAGGACGGTGGCGAATCGGACCTGACGGTCGACAGCGGCGCGTCCGAAGATGGACACTTGGGCCTGCGCGGCAGCGAGGACCTGGGCCGGGGGTTGACCGGCGAGTTCGAGCTCGAGACCGGCATCGACCTCGACGACGGGACCTGGAGCGACGAAGATCGCTTCTTCAACCGGGCCGCCTGGGTAGGCCTCGCCGGTGGCTTCGGCGAGCTGCGGCTCGGCCGCCAGTCCACCTTCTCGCACGACTGGTTCAGCGACGTGTCCCCGTTCAAGGCCGATTTCAAGCAGGCGGAAGTGACCAACATCTTCGGCTATGGGGCCGTCGCGGAGCGGGTCGACAACGCGGTTTTATACAGGCTGCCGGAGATCGGTGGCTTCGAAGTCGGTGTCGGCTACAGCTTCAACTCGGAGGGGCCGGAAGTTCCCGGCGAGGAGAACGAGGTTGTGACCGTCGGGCTGCGCTATTCGGCGGGTCCGTTGATTGCGGTTGCGACCTACGATCTCGGCCGCGATTCCGACGAGGACGCCGCCGCGGGCCGCGATGACATCCGCAACCTGTCGATCGGCGCCACCTATGAATTCAGCCGGCTCAAGCTGCACGCCGGCTACGGCCGCCTGAAGAACCGTGACTTCGTCGGCGCCGCGAAGATCGAGAACGCCTGGTTGATCGGGGCCACCGTTGCCGTCGGGCGCGGCGAGGTGCTGGCCGCGTACCAGCGGGTCAAGGGCCGGAACTTCAATGAGTTCGGCCTGGATTCGACCCGCGACGGAGTTGCGCTCGCCTACCTGTACCCGCTGTCGAAGCGCAACAGCGTGTACGCCTACGGCAGCCGCTTCCGCGACATCGATGTGCGCGGCGACGATCCCGGTCAACTTGCCAACCGCACGCAGGTGGGTGCCGGCGTGCGGCACGTGTTCTAGCAACTCCAGGAAGACACCATGATTCATGTCATTGCAGTCGTCACTGCCAAGCCGGGCCAGAGGGACCGGTTACTGGAGGCCCTCAAGGCCAATGTCCCTGCGGTCAGAGCCGAGCGCGGCTGCATCGAATACCAGGCGACGGTCGACGCCCCGGACGCCGGCCCGGCACAGGCGGCCTTCGGCAAGGACACCTTTGTCGTGGTCGAGAAATGGGAAGACATGGCAGCACTGAAGGCGCATGCGGCCGCGTCTCACATGGCGGCGTACGCCGAGCGCACCCGGGAGTGCATCCTGAGCAGGACGATCCACATCCTGTCCCCGGTTCCGACCTGAGCCAAGCGGCCGGCGAACCTTTCCACGCGCCCGCGCGCCCGCTCCAGAGCCGGGCCCGGGCCGGCGCCCGGCCGGTTCAGAAATAGAAGTTCAGTACCAGGCCGACGTGGTCGCCGTCGACGGTGGGCAGCCCGCTCTTCGACTTGTAGCGCTCGCTGACCGCGCGAAACTTGAGCCCCAGGTTCGGGGTGAAGAGGTACTCGATCTCGAAGACCGGGCTCACCGACGACTGGAATTGTTCGTCGACATCGGGCGCGAAGTCATCGCTCGACACCCTCGGGTCGATGGGGTACCGGATGCCCCCGCCGATGCGCCAGTTGCGATCGAGCTGGAAATGCGCGAGCCCTTCGACCGGAACGCGTGAAAACCAGGTCGATCCCCAGAACGTGTCGATGGCGTCGACGTGGTAGCCGACCGACAGCGCCATGGTCAACCTCGGCGCCACCTGGAACTGCATCCCGCCGTGGAACTGGAATGTCCCGCCGGCCCGCAAGGAATCGTCGCCCCCGTCGATGTAGTGCGCGGTGACCAGCCGGTCACCGCCGGCAGTCAACCCGGCGCCGAGAAAGAACCGATAAGGCCGCGCGTCCTGGAAGACGAGTTCCTGCGCCTGGGCAGGGCCGGCCGGCAGTGAGAAGACCGCTGCGAGCATGGCGCAGAATGCATGACCGGCTCCAATCGATCCAATCGAGGTGCTTGTGTTCATGGCGGCGAGGCGGAAGTGAAGGCACAGTCTACTGCGAACGAACTGTGTCGGCCGCGCCGCCGGTCGGTCGCGCGCCTGTGGCGAACCGCGAGCGTCCGGCCGCGTCAGCGGCGCGCCAGGGGCGCTCGGATTGGATCAGCCTTTCGGCGGAATAGCCAATCCCCGTTCCACCGCCGGCCGTGCGACGAAGCGCTCGAGCGCGGCCGTGACCTTCGGGAAGCCGCCGATTCCGACAAGCTCGCCTGCCTCATAGAAGCCGATCAGGTTGCGTACCCAAGGAAAGGTCGCAATGTCTGCGATGCCGTAAGCCGATCTCTTCCAGCATGATCGAGATCTTGACGCCGTTGGGCGTCGGCAAGGAATAGAGCTGGAGGCGGTCGGGATGTCGCGGGGACCACTTGCGGGTGACGGCGAAGCTTGTAATGTCGTTCAAGGCAGACCCCGGCTCACTGACGCCGCAGGGCTTGCAGCGCTTTCTGGCCGGCGCGTCCGTCGGATTCGATGCCGAGTTTTCCGAGTGCAGCCTTGATCCCTTCGCGGCTGCGCGCGCCGATCATGCCGTCGGCCTCGCCGATGTCGTGGCCGAGTGCGATCAGCAGCCTTTGCAACTCGCGCCGCTCCGCGCGCGACAGTCCCGGGTCGTCCGTGGGCCACGGCGTGACGAACGGGCCGCCGCCGCGCAACCGGTCAGACAGGTGGGCGATGGCGAGGGCGTAGCTCTCCGCGGCGTTGTAGGAGTAGATCGCGTTGAAGTTCGACGTCACCAGGAACGCGGGGCCGGCGGCGCCTGACGGCAGCAGCAAAGCGGACTGGGTGTCGGCGAGGATCTCCTGGGCGACCAGGGGCTTGCCGTCGATGCGCACGATGCCGCGACCTGCCCAGGCGGAGGCCGGCTGCCGGTTGCGGCGGCCGGTGCCGGATGCATCGAAGTCCGCGGGCAGCTTCACTTCGAATCCCCACGGCAGCCCCGGCCGCCAACCCGCTCTCTTCAGGAAGTTGGCGGTGGAGGCGAGCGCGTCCGGGATGCTGTCGACCAGGTCGCGCCGGCCGTCGCCGTCGAAGTCCACGGCAGAGCGCATGAAAGTCGACGGCATGAACTGCGTGTGCCCGAAGGCGCCGGCCCAGGAGCCGTTGAGCTTCTCCGGCGCGACGTCGCCGTCCTGGATGATCTTGAGCACGGTGAAGAATTCGCCGCGGAAGTAGGCCTGGCGGCGTCCGTAGCAGGACAAGGTGGACAGCGACTGGAGCAGCGGCCGCTTGCCGAAATTGCGTCCGAAGTTGCTCTCGACACCCCAGACCGCAACGACCGTCGCCGGGTCGACGCCGAACTTCGCTTCGACCTGCGCCAGCACGTCGTTCCAGCGTGCGAGCATCTCGCGGCCGTCGGTCACTCGTTCCTCGTCGACCAGGCCCGCGAGATAGTCCCAGATCGGCGTGACGAATTCCGGCTGCGCATCGAGCGAAGCGATCACCGCCATGTCCGGCGACAGGGAGGCCGTGCGGCTGTCGAACACCTCGATCGAAACGCCTTTGGCAGCGGCTTCCGGCCGAAGCTGCGCAAGGCACTGGCGGAAATCCGCCGGCACCGGCGGCTCGCCCGCGAGCGCCGCCTCGCCGCCGCAAACGAGCGCAATCGTCACCGCGACCGCCAATCCCGATGGTGGTCGCTTCATGCTGCCGCAGTGCCCTGCAGGCCGGGCATGGTGAACCCGTCGCCATCGAGCGATTCCCGCAGCGCGGAAGCCTGCGCTGCGCTCAACGGATGTAGCGGCGGGCGCACCGTTGCCCAGGCGGGATCGCCGCCGAAATCCGCGATTGCCGACTTCAGCGCCGGGATCATCGGAAACTTCTGGAAGAGGCTGCGCGTGTGCGAGATCGCGCGCTGGCGTTCGTCGGCACCTGGCTCGTCCCAGGTCCGGTAGAGATTGGCGATGGCGCCGGGGTTGACGTTGCCGGTCGCGGTGATGCAGCCCACCCCGCCGTGGCGCATGTTGGCGAGCAGGAAATCCTCGCTGCCGGCAAAGACCTGGAAGCCGTCGCCGCCGAAGCGTTCGAGCATCGCGCTCGTGTTGTTCCAGTCACCGGAGGAGTCCTTGATGCCCACGACGGTGTCGGGCCAGGAACGCCGCAGGCGCGCGATCAGGTCGAGCGAAATGCCGACCTGCGCAACCGGCGGAATGTGGTACAGGTAGACGCGCAGGGTTGCGTCGCCGACGCGGTTGATGACCTCGTCGAAGTAACGCGCCAGGCCATCCTCCGGCACGCCTTTGTAGTAGAACGGCGGCAGCATCAGGACCGCAGCGCAGCCGCGCCTCACGGCATGGCTGGTGAGCACGACGGCGTCGCCGATTGCGCAGGCACCGGTGCCGGGCATCAGCCGGGCCGGGTCGACGCCGCCCTCGAGCAGCGCATCGAGCAGGTCGATCTTCTCCTGGACGGTCAGGGAGTTGGCCTCGCTGTTGGTGCCGAAGATGGCCAGCCCGTCGCAACCGTTGGCGAGCAGCCAACGGCAATGGGCAACAAAGCGCGCCGGATCCACCGCGAGGTCGTCCTTGAAGGGCGTGACAACCGGAGAAAGCACCCCGCGCAGGAAGGGCCGGCCATCTCGGCTGTCGTGGATCGGTGTGGATGTCATGGTCTGGACCTGCATTTGTGTTCGAGCGAAACCGCCGGCGATGTTAGCTTCATCCCTGCGGGCGAGCCGCCGCTCCCCTACTTGGCGCGCGGGCAGGCCTCGGCGGCATGGATGTTCCCTGGAGGGGGTTCTGTGCTAACGTGAGCCGGTGGCGGGTGCTGCCGGTCCCGAGGCACGATCCGCCAAGTGCGTCAACCACGGTGAGAGCAAGCGTGGTAACAGGAGACGGCGCTAGCGTCTGCGGCCTTCGGATCCGGTTGCTCGGTGACCTCGAGTTGCGACTTGGCGGCGTGCCGTTGCAACTGCCCGCGTCGCGGCGCACGCGCGCGTTGCTCGGCTACCTGGTCGGCACAGGAACGCCGCACTCCCGCGCGGGCCTTTGCGACCTTCTGTGGGACGGCCCCGACGACCCGCGGGCGTCGCTGCGTTGGAGCCTGACCAAGCTGCGCTGCGTAGTGGACGCCCCCGGCGAGCGGCGCCTCGTCGCGGACCGGGAAAGGGTGTCGTTGGATGTGAGCGGCTGCCAGATCGATACGCAGCAGATCCAGGCCCTGTTGCAGGGACGCGATCAGGCTGCGATGCCGCTGGCGGATCTCGAAGCGGCGGTCCTGCTGTTGCGCGGCGAGTTCCTCGACGGCCTCGACCTGCCGGCCTGCTACAGGTTTCACCATTGGTGCCTTGCCCGGCGCGAACACTACGGCGGCATGCGCCGCGACCTGCTGGCGACGCTGACCGCTCGGCTGTCCGGTGAACCGGAACGTGCCCTGCCCTATGGCTATGAGATGGTCGATGCCGACCCGCTTGCCGAATCCGCACACGCCACGCTCGTGCGGCTGCTGGCCGCCGCCGGGCGTTACCCGGAAGCGGAGCGCCACTACGAATGGGCCCGCGACCTGCTTCGACGCGAGGTGGCAATCCCGCCGGGAGGTCCCATCGACGACACCATCCATCGTGTCCGTCGTGAATTGCGCGTTCGGGGAACGGGCGGCGGGACTGGGGGCGAGCGGGGGCTTCCGATGGGCGACCGGCTTCACCGGCATGGGGATGAAAGTCTGGACCCCGGGATCGGCCGGCGCCTCGCAGGACGCGAGCGCGAATGTGCCGTCATCGAAGACGCGCTCGCCGCCAGGTCCGAACCGATGCTGCTGCTCTTCACCGGTGAGCCGGGCATCGGCAAGACCTGCCTGCTCGACCGGCTAGCCGCCGATGCGCTTGCCGCGGGCAGCGAAGTCATCCGCGGGCGCTGCTTCGAAGCCGAGATCGTCCGGCCGTACGGCCTCTGGCTCGATGCGTTGCGCGGAGTCGCTACCTCGGGCATCGAGGCATCGGTGCTCGAACAGGCGGCGCCGCTGCTCGCCGGCCAGTCGGTCGAGGGCGGCAGCCGCGAGCGGCTGTTCGACGCGGCGATGGCGCTCCTGCGTGGACTCGCCGGCCGCCGGCCGGTCGCGCTGGCGTTCGACGACCTCCAGTGGATCGACGAGGGCTCCGCTGCACTGCTGCACTTCATCGTCCGCAACCTCGTCGCGCAATCGGATTTTGTCTTCGCGTGCGCCGCCCGTGCCGGCGAGATCGACGACAATGCCTGCGCCCGCACGCTGCTGCAGTCCCTGCTGCGCGAGGGCCTGGTCAGGCGAATCGACCTGGCCCCGTTATCGCTGGCGGACGCCAGGTCGCTGGTCGCCCCGGGGTCCCTGGATGCGGAGGAGGCCTGGCGCCTGAGCGGCGGCAATCCACTCTATCTGGTTGAGTTGTCGCGGGCAGCCCGCCATGGCGGCGGGTGGGGCGACGGGATCGACGACCTGATCCGTGCGCACCTGCGTTCACTCGATGCCGACGCCCGCGAACTGCTGGCCTGGGCGGCTGCGGCCGGTCGTGAAATCGACCCCGAACTGCTCGCCGAGGCAGCCGGCCTGGCGATCGCCGAGGTGCTGGCCCGTCTCGAGCGGCTCGAGCGGCACGGCCTGCTGTCGGCCACCGGCCGCGGCGGCCAGTTCGACTTCGTACATGACCTGGTTCGCCAGACGCTCTACCGATGCCTGTCCCAGCCGCGCCGGCAAGCGATCCACAACCAGTACCTGCGCGCGTTGCGCAGCTCGAACCGTGGGGATCCTTCCCTGCACGGCGAGATCGTCCACCATGCGGAGCTTGCCGGCGACGACGTCGCCGCGGCGCAGGCCTGCCTTGCCGCCGGCGAGCATTGCCTGCGTCTCTTCGCCAATCCGCAGGCAGCCGAAGTCGCGGAGCGTGGGCTTGCGCGCCTGGAGGCGCTCGCACCGGGCGAGCAGCGTGTGCGCCTGGAGGTCGCCCTGCTGCGCCTTCGGGTGGCCTCGGCGGCGGGCCCCGCGGGACGTCGTCTGCCCGCGCTGGCAGAGCGGATGGAACACGCGATCGGCGAGGCGGAGACGCTGGGCCTGCACGAGGAGGCGGCTTCGGGTTGGGAAATGCTCGCCTATCTGCGGCAGCGTGCGAGCGACAGCGGCCCTGCCCACGCGGCGACGCTGGCGGCAGAGCGCATGACCCGGCGCGCCGATGCAGCGACGCATTGCACCCAGCTCGCCAACAGTGGGCGCTGCCTGCTCGACATCGAGGCCGACATGCAGCGAGGCCGCGAGTTGCTTGCCGAGGCCGCGACCCAAGCGGCTGAGCTTCGCCTGGAGGTGATGGAGATCCACTGGGGACGCGGCCTCATCGCCCGGGCAGACGGCGACCTGGAGGCTGCGCACGAAGCCTTGTCGAACGCGGTGGCGCTCGCGCGGCGGGCTGCGAACCACTGGCGCGTGTTCGAATGCATGACGTGGCTTGCCATCGTCGAGCTCGAGCAGGGCAGGCATGAGGATGTGCTGCGTCATGTCGACGAGATTGCCGCTGCGGCCGCTCGCATGGGACAACCGCAAGCGCCGTTCGCCGAGGCGCTCGGTGCGCTCGCGCGCCAGCGGCAGGGCGGGGGCATCGATGAAGTGAGCGGATCGGAGCAGCAGCCCGGGCAGCGCGGGACGGATCGCACGCGGGCCGGGCCGGACCTTCTCTCGAGCCTCGCTGCACTGCGCGAGCTGGACGACAAGGCGCATCTGGCGTATGCGCTGAACGAGGCGGCGGCCGTGGCGCTGCGAGGCGGGCGATTCGATGAGGCCGCGGGCCTTGCCGTCGAGGCGCTGGCTGCCGCACAGGCTGTGCGCCGCCCCACGGAAGTTGCGGTTGCGGCGGCGCGGCTTTCGTGGGCCTGCGCGTGGGGCGCCAGTGGATGCGACCCCACGACTGCGTCGATGGCGCAAGGCCTGCTGGAGGAATGGCCGCGCAGCTGGGCGGGAACCGGTGCGCCCGGCGCGCGCGCCGTCGCGGCCATGGCGGCGGCACGGGGAGCGCTGTCAACGCACGCTCCGACGCCCCGGCCCTGGCCTGGCGAATTTGCACCGTGAATCTGCACCGTCAATCTGCATAACCCTACTGCGCATTGCTAGCGCGCTGCCGGAGAATTCCATGCCCCGAATCGTCGTCGAGCGAGTTTTCGAGATACCCCAGACCGATGAGCAGATGAAAGCGGTTGCCGATCGCGAACGGCCCTGCCTTGCCGCCTACCAGGCCACCTGGCGGCGCAGCCTGATCTCGGTCGATCGCAAACGGATGATCTGCGAGTACGAGGCCGCCGATGCCGAGACGATGCGGCGCATCGAGCAGGAGGCCGGCGCGCAGTTCGAACGGGTATGGGTCGGCGACGTGATCGAATAGGGGAAGGCACTCAGGGAAGAACGTCCGCGAACATCGCCATCGATTTCCACTTCGGTTCGGGCGGCGTGTAGTCGGGGCGCGGCGCGTACGGCGACCATTCGCCCGCTGCGGCGCGGTGGATGTAGCGCGGGCAGTTCGGGAAGATGCGGCTTGCCCTTACCCGCACCATCAGCTGGGCGCCGGGAAACTCGCCCTGCAGCGGGTCGTCTTCGACGATTGCGGCCGACCCGTTGACCCGCAGGCGCCGCGGCGATTCGAAATCGATGAAGAGCATGCCGACAGCGGGATTGACCAGCAGGTTCCCGAGGCTGCGGAACATGCCGTTGCCGTCGTAGCTCGGAAAGGCCAGTTCATCGTCGGCCGTGATCCGGACGAATCCCGGCAGGCCGCCCTTGTACGAGCAGTCCGGCTGGCCATCGGTATCGGCCGTGGCCAGAAAGAACATCGGCCGCGACTGGATGAATGCCCGATCTTCATCGGTGAAGGTGCTGCGACCGAGCCGCTCGTCCAGGCGATCCGCCAGGCGCCTGGAGCCGAATCGATCCTGCAGGCTGCGCATGCCGTCATGGTAGGTCTGGCGATTGTGAAGAATGCTGCTGTCCATTGCGCTCATGCCTCCGTCATCGGATGTTGGGGACGCCGGTTCACATGCAACTGGAAGATGTCGGGTCGTGCGTAGTGGCCGGCGACATCGAGGCTGCGGCGCGCCTGGCCGACGCGTGCGAGGTCCAGGTCGGCGTACAACAGGCCGAACGCTTCGTGCATGGGACCGGCGACGATCTTGCCGCCGGGGGCGACGACCACCGAATCGCCGGCATTGATCCACTCGTCGGGGCTCTCGTACAGTGTCGTGCCGGGCGGCATGGCCGATGCGATGTCGCGGCCCTGGAAGGCGCAGCCGCTTCCGATCACCCAGCATCCGCCCTCGCGTCCGATGTGCTGCATGGTGGCAGTGCAGCGCTCGCCGCTGTCGTAGGTCGGCGCGACCAGGATGTCGATGCCCTGCGCGTATAGCGCCTGGCGCGCCAGCGGCATGTAGGTTTCCCAGCAGATGAGCACGCCGAGCCGGCCACAGGGGGTGTCCACGACCTTGAGGCCGGTGGCATCTCCGAAGCCCCACACCATGCGCTCGGGGCTGGTCGGCATCATCTTGCGGTGGCGGTTCAAGATCGTGCCGTCGGGACCGATGACGACCACCGCGTTGTAGAGCGTGCCGCGGCTGAATGAAGCGTCGCGTTCCTGCACACCGCAGACTAGGGTGACCTCGGCCCGTGCCGCCGCCTCCCGCAGCGGCGCAAGATCGTCGCGATCGAGGTCGACCGATTCCGCGAGCGAGCGGGCATGAAGCTGCTCGATGAGGGCCATGTCGCCGCCCGGCCGAAGCCGCCAGATCCATGCCGGATAGCCGGGCACGAAAGTCTCCGGAAAGACGACCAGGCGGGCGCCGGCGGCGGCGGCCGTGTCGACGGCAGCCGCCGCCTTGGCGAGGCCGGCGGCGCGGTTGAGAAACACCGGCGCCTGCTGGACGATTGCGATGCGTGTCATGTCTGGTGCTCCCCTGCCAGAACCCACTTTTCAACGACGACCGCACCATCGCGCATGACCGCCAGGGTTGCATCGAGCCGCGGGCCGCGCACGGTGCCGTGCCACCGCAGCTTGCCGTACTTCTCGCTTTCGGTTTCGGCGTGAAACGCGATCTCGCCGTCCTGGACGATGGCGACGTAGGGGCCATCTCCGTAGCCGTAGCGATCGCAGGCAGTCGAGCGAAAGCGTCCCGCTTCGAAGAGCAGGGTATCCGCGTCGCCGGAGGTATTGCCGCGCTCCAGAACGATGCCGTCGAAGCGGCGCCCGTCGAGCGGCTTGGGCGGGCTCGGCGTCGCCCTGGACACTGGGTTCGGCATCGGACTCGACATGACGGCTCCTTCATCAAGGACCGGCAGGGCGCCGGCTGGTTCGTGTGACAGTCATCCTAGGCGGACACCGTTGGAACGATCGTTGTCATCGCCGTTGTCGAAACCCGGCGTGCGGGTCCCCTTCTTGCCCATTCCGCGCGGGCACTGGCGAGGTCGGCAGCAATCGACCCGCGCGACCAAACGACCCGCGCGACCGCTGCAAGGCCGCCCCCGCTGACAAATAACCTACGGTTATAAAGAAATGCGGATTCGGTAGTAGTAATGTCTTTAGCTGACCCTCACACTCCCTGTCTTGTCCAAACTTGCCGCGTCCCGGCGGAGCCTTCGATTTCTTGGCAGGGTAGGCACCAGCGCCGCTTTCCGGTCGCACCACGGACCCTGATGGATACCCGATGAAGCTGAGATTCGATGGCGTTGCGAAGCGGTTCGGTGACCTGCGTGTCATCGACGACTTCAGCCACGACTTTACCCAGGGGCAACTGGTGGCACTGGTCGGCCCGTCGGGCTGCGGAAAGTCCACGCTCCTGCATATCGCCGCCGGACTGGAACCGCCTACCGGCGGCAGCGTTCTTGCCGACGGGCGTCCGGTGACCGGGCCGCATCCCGAGCGCACCCTGATGTTCCAGGAGAACGCGCTCTATCCTTGGCTGACGCTGGCACAGAACGTGGCGCTCGCGCTCGAGTTCCAGAAGGTCGACAAGAAGAGCGCTCGTGAGCAGGCGGTGGCCTGGCTGAAGAAGGTGGCTTTGGACGGTTTCGAGGACTACTACCCGCACCAGGTATCAGGCGGCATGCGCCAGCGCGCGGCGCTCGCCAGGGCCTTCATCTCCGAGCCGAAGGCGCTGCTGCTCGATGAACCGTTCGGCGCGCTCGACGCGCTGACGCGCCTCACCCTGCAGGATGCCCTGCGCGACCTGATCCGCGAACAGCGGCC
The DNA here is from genome assembly GCA_963844195.1 of uncultured Pseudomonadota bacterium. GTDB lineage: Bacteria > Pseudomonadota > Gammaproteobacteria > Burkholderiales > Burkholderiaceae_E > Lautropia. The sequence continues at coordinate 251,609 of CAWJNC010000004.1, forward strand.
GACGGTGCTGCTGGTGACGCACGATGTGGACGAGGCCATCTTCCTCGCCGATCACATCCTGGTGTTCAGCCCACGGCCGGCGACGGTCCTCAAGGAGTTCAGCCTCGAGCATCGGGAGAAGACGCACGACCTGTCCGAGTTCGCCGTGATGCGCAGCGAGATCCTGTGCCTGCTGGGCATCCACGCCGAGCATATCGAGCAGCCGCAAGAGGAACCGGACCCTATCCAATTCGAAGGAGCACGAGCATGAAGACAACAAGAGCAATCATGGCGGCGTTGGCGACCACGATCGCCTTTGCCGTTCCGGCGGCAGCGCAGGAGAAATTCAAGGTGGGCTACCTGCGCGTCATGGACGACGCGCAAGCAATCCTGGCACACGAGGCAGGTCTGTACAAGAATCGCGGCCTCGACGTCGAACTGATCGAGTTCAGGTCCGGCACCGACCTGATCAAGGCGATCGTCGGCGGCCAGCTCCACTCGGGCGTGCTCGGCTTCACCAATGCGATCGCCTGGGCGTCCCGGGGCGCGGACCTCAAGGTCGTCGGCGGCGCACAGAACGGCTACCACGCGATGATCGTGCGCAACGACAGCGGCATCAAGGACATCGCCGGCCTCAAAGGCAAGACCATCGCCTCGCAGGCGGAAGGCAGCACCGCCGACACGGTCCTCAAGGGCGTGGTGTTCAAGCAGGCCGGTCTGGCGAGCGACGACGTCAACGTGATGGGCGTGAGCCCGCAGGTCGCGGTGCAGTCGCTTGCCGGCAAGCGTGTCGACGCTGCCTTCCTTTTCGAGCCGCAGGCGAGCATCGCCAAGGCCATCGCGCCGGTTTCGCAGATCTACGAGATCGGCGAAGTCTGGCCATTCCCATGCATGGTCGTCATCACTTCGGGCGAGGTGATCAAGAATCGCAAGGCGGATCTCTGGAAGACGCTCGACGCTCAGAAGGATGCGATCGACATGCTCCAGAACAAGCCGGCCGAGGCAGCCAAGTTCATCGCCAGCCAGTTCATCGCGGAGCCCACCCTCAAGACCCTGAACGAGGGCGAGGTCCCGCGCGAGACGATCATCACCGCCGCCATCAAGACGCAGGTGTTCAGCCCCGCAGTGACCGACAAGGAGCGTACGCGGATGCAGGAGATCGCCGGCATCATGCAGGAGCAGGGCGCGTTGAAGACCCGCGACGGCAAGCCGTTCGAAGTCGACCAGATCCTCGATCTCAGCTGGCAGAAGGCAAGAGGCCTGTAGGCTGTCGGGGCGACTTTGCGAGAGTGAAACTTTGAGATCGGTCGGAGCGTGAGTACCCAGTCCCGGATCGTCGGGTTCCAGAAGAAGTCGGCCATGGCGCTCGCCGTGGTCCTGATCCTGTTCCTGTGGCAGGTGGCAGCCTGGGCGCTGCCCGACTTCCTGATGCCGGACGTGCACACCGTCTTCGTACGGCTCTGGGAAGAACTGCAGTCGGAGAACTTCCGCGCGGCGCTGGGGGGCAGCCTGTTCCGGCTCGGCGTCGGCTACGGCTCCGCGCTGCTGTTCGGCATCGGCTTCGGCCTGGTAGGGGCGGTGCTTTTCTTCTTCCGGGAAGTGCTCAAGTCGGCGATCATCATCCTGCAGTCGATCCCTTCGATCGCGTGGGTGCCGATCTTCCTGATCATGATGGGCTTCGGCAACATGCCGATGATCGTCGTGGTGGCGATTGCCGCGTTCTTCCCGGCGGCACTGTCCGTCATGAACGCCACCGAAAGCGTGCAGAAGGTCCATGTCGCCGCGGCGCGGGTGATGGGCGCGTCGCGCTGGGACCTGCTGAAGCGCGTCTACCTGCCTGCCGTCATGCCCGAGCTGATCACCGGGGCGCAGCTCGCGTTCGGCAACGCCTGGCGCGCGCTGATCTCCGCGGAAATGCTGATCGGCTTCGGCAAGGGACTCGGCCGCTCGCTTTCGTACGCAGGTGAGACCGCCGACATGGTCGGGGTCATGACCAGCATCCTCGCCATCGCAATCCTCGCCCCGCTCATCGACCAGGTCCTGCTCGAGAATCTCAAGCACCGCGTACTGCGGTACCAGTACGTATGAAGATGAGTCCGTGCGTTCTCGCATCGCTGCTGGCATCCGCCATTGCCATGGTCCCCGTGGCGGCGCTCGCGGGCGAGGCGATCGTCGTCCGGGTCGACTTCGTCGTACCCGAGTACAAGGGGGGCGACAAGTTCCGCTCGCCGGCCACCATCGATACCGCTCTTGCCGAGGATCTCGCAAAGCGTCTGCAGGTACCGCTGCAGACCGTGCCCGCGCAGTCGGCCGCCGACGCCGCCCCTCCCGAGGATGCGCAGGCGCTGCGCCTGACCTCGCTGCGGGACCTGTCGGTCGTGCCGAACGACATGGCGGTGATCCCGATCGACTATCGTGCAGTCCCGATGGCCATCATGCGCTCCGACACCACCATCAAGCGGTGGGAACAGTTGCAGGGTCGCAAGGTGTGCGTCGCCGAAGGCGGCAATCACGTCGGTACCCTGTCCGGCCGCTACGGCGCCGTCGAGCAGGTCCACCCTTCGCCCACCGACGCGCTGGTTGCGCTGCGCGAGGGAACCTGCGATGCGATGGTCCACGACAGCACCATGCTCGAGGAGCTCATCCGCTATCCCGAGTGGAAGAAGTTCTCCGCCCGGCTGCGCGGCAACCAGCGCAGCACGCTCGCGTTCCTCGTACCGGCGCATGACCAGCCCAGGGTGTCGGCGTTGCGGCGGGTCGCCTTCGATTGGGATGCGAAGGGCTATCCTGAGCAGCTGGTCAAGAAAACCGTGCGCGACATTGCATTCGAGGTCTATCTCGAACAGGACGTGCCGGACTGTCACTGAAGTCCGGTTTCCCGCTCGCAGCAGAAATCCATCCGGATCACCCCAGCGGAATCACCCGGTCGCCGTCCTCGGGGCGACAGCCTTCCGCGATCGGCCGCCAACCTTCCCGGATCACCACCCGGCTTTCGTCGTGACAGAGCTCGATGCGGCGCGCCTGCGGCATGCGCTGCCGCACGAAGATTTCGATGTCGGTCGGCAGGCTGACCTGGAACGCCAGGCCGTAGCGGGCGTCCGCGGGGTGATCGTCCAGGTGGACGAGCGGCATGAAGGTGGCGGCGAACTTGAGAGGATGCGAGTCGAGGTCGACCGGCGCCGGGGAGTAACCGCTGGCGGCCAGCCAGGCCTGCGCCCGCTCGCGCAGGTCGTCGCCGTCGTCGAGCCCACCCCACGCCGCCGCCATCATCTCGACCACCCACTGGTTGCAGTTCTGGTAGCGGGTGCTGAACGGATAGGCGTTGGCGCTGTAGCGGCCGGCCAGGAGGCGCAGCGCCCGTTGCCGGTCGAGCGCGGTGCGCCTCAGCGCGAGCGCCGATTCATGCGGCAGCAGGACGATCGAGACGTAGCCGACTGCCGGCTCGTCGCCGTTGAACAGGAAGCCGGCTACCCCTTGGTCGTACAGTCGCGGCCGGCCTTCGTCGCAGGCGTAGTAGAGCTGCCGTACGGACCAGGGAACATCGCCGCCTTCCTTGATGGTCAAGCCGCTGTGCGAGAACCGGATGCCGAGGTTCCCCAGGTCGATTCCGGAGCGTGAGATCAGCGCAATCTGCTCGCCCGACGCTTCGAGTTCCTGGCGGACGACGGCGGCGAAGCGCAGGATGCGATCCTGCTGGCGCGCATCCTGCACCTGCGGACGGTCGCAGAACCGGGCCGCCGAAACCTGCGCCCAAGTCGGCGAGGTCCCGGGTGCGGTTCCCGGCGCGGGTCCGGTTCCCGCACAGCCGGCGGCCGCGGCCAGCGACGCCGCAGCCAGGAGCTGTCGGATCCGGCTTTTCAGTTACTGATGACCCGCGTTTGCAGGTCGCGGTGCCAGTCGTCCGCCAGCACGAGGAAGAATGCCTCACCGGCGTCGCCTCGCGCGAACTCCAGGCCATACGGCCGGTGATGCGCGCTGACGATGTCGCCGGGAGCAAGAGGCCGCTCGGCCAGCGCCCGCTGCGGTAGATCGAGAGTGAAGCCGGCCGAGGGCCGGTTGGTCCGGTGCGGCTCGAGGGTCAACCGGAGCAGGCCGGCACCACCGTCGACCGGCGCGACCGCGGCCACCCGGTAGTCGCCTTCGGCGACCTGCTGGTCGTTGCGCGAACTGTCGCTCGAACCCTTGATCGAATCCGAAGAGCCGCGCAGCGAGGCCGAGCCGGCGCTCGAGGCCGAGGAGGCGGCACTGGAGGTCGAGGTGGCCAGGCTTTCGGCCCACGACGGGCTCGCCGCGACCAGGAGCACGGCAACCAGCGTGGAACGGAATAGGGTGATCGTCATGTCCTGGCGGGTAATCGTCATGTCCTGGCGCTCCGGCGCAATGGGGTAGTTGGAAGGCAATCGATTCGATCAATCCGCGAGAATAGCTCAAGCCGCCGATCGAGATCGGTGTCGGCTACTGCAGCCTGCTCGCGGCCACCAAGAAGGCTGCAGCAGCGACTGTGCCCGCTGCCGTCCGGACGTGATTGCAGCGTACGCCCGCCGCTGCCCGCAATCGTCGACCCGGTACCATGCTGGATTCGAAGTCTGGAGCAACACATGTCGGCAACGGATGCGCCATCGGGCGCGGCCGGCCGGGGCACCCCTGGCCGAGGGATCGCCGGCTGGCTACGAGGCGGGCGCAACCCGCCACCCATCAACCTGGCGCTGCAGGGCGGCGGTGCGCATGGTGCCTTTACCTGGGGCGTCCTCGAGGGGCTGCTCGACGATCCGCGCGTGCGTTTCGAAGGAATCAGTGGCAGCAGTGCCGGTGCGATGAACGCGGTCGTCCTAGCCCACGGCTGGATGCAAGGCGGACGCGACGGCGCGCGCGAGGCGCTTGCCGATTTCTGGGCTGCAGTGGGGCGCCAGATGCCCCCCGCCATGGTGACGCAGGACGCCAACCAGGACTTCGGGCTGTCGGCGTCCACCCGGTGGTTCGCCAACTTCGCCAGCTACTTCACGCCGACCCAGATCAATCCACTGGCGCTGAATCCGCTGCGCGACCTGGTCGAGCGGCAGATCGACTTCGAGCGACTGCGCAGCGCCTGCCCCTTCAAGCTGTTCATCGGAGCGACTCACGCCGGCAGCGGCAAGGTGCGGCTGTTTCGCGAGCACGAGCTGACCGCGGACATCTTGCTCGCCTCCGCCTGCCTGCCCAAGATCCACCATGTGGTGGAAGTCGACGGCGAGGCCTACTGGGACGGCGGGTACTCGGCGAATCCCGCGATCTACCCGCTCTTCTACGACTGTGAGGCCAGCGACGTCCTGCTGGTCCTGTTGAGTCCTTTGCAGCGCGAGAAGACTCTGGATTCGGTCGAGGCAATCGAGACACGGATCGCCGAGTTGGGATTCACCGCGCACTTTATGCGCGAGATGAGCCTGTTCGCGCGCGCGGCCGAGTTCGCGCGCCCTTCGTTCCTGGCGATCGGGAGGCTCGAGCGCCGCCTGCACAGGATGCGATTCCATATGGTCGATGCCAGCGAGATTGCCACCCTGCACCGCTCCGATACGAAGATGCTTGCGCATGCGCCGTTCCTCGAAATGCTCCGCGAGCAGGGGCAGGTCCGGGCCGCGGAATGGGTAGTCCGGCATTTCGACCGGGTCGGACGGGCTTCGACGGTGGATGTCGCACGCCTGTTCGGCTGAGCTCATGGATCGAGGAAGCGGCAGCTTCAGAAGAAGCAAGCGGCAGCTTCAGAAGAAGCAGCCTCAGAAGCGGTATGTCTTGCCGACCGCCGCCGGAGCCAGCGCGTCGCCGAAGCTCGATGCCATCGCACTCACCGCGCGCCAGCCGGTGCAGTGGGCCGGCGCGAGCACTTTCAGGTCGAACTGCGCAAGGGCTGCCACGGTTTCGGGAATGATCTTCTCGTTGCCGCCGGACAAGTGGAAGCCGCCGATGACGCCATGTAGCGGAGCGTCCGGGAAGCTGTCGCGAGCATGCGTCATCACGTTGACCACGCCGGCATGCGAGCAGGCAGTCAGTACCAGGATGCCGGCCTCCACCCTGATGGCCACGAAGCGCTCGTCCATGATCTGGAAGTCGGGTTCCCAGAGCCGCTTCGTCACGGGACCCGGCGTGTCGAACAGCAACGTGCGGGAGATGTCGCCGCGCCAGGCGGTGACCGCGCAGGAGAAGCCGTGCGCCGCGCAACACATGCTGCGGCTCCCGATATCCGGGGGTGGTGGCTCGAGTCTACACTCCTCGCCTCACCCGGCTACCTGCCGTCGTCGATGCGGTATCCTCGGCCGGCGGCCGCATCCGCGAACAGGAGCTCCGCTTGCCGACCGACCACCATTTTGTCACGTTCATCTGCGATCAACTGGGATTGGTTCCCCAGATCACCTCTCGCAAGATGTTCGGCGAGTACGCCATCTATTGCGGCGGCAAGGTATTCGCCTTCGTCTGCAACAACCAGATGTACCTGAAGCCGACTGTCGCAGGGAGGGCCGTGCTCGGCGAGGTGGTCGAAGGTTTTCCCTACCCGGGTGCGAAACCGTATTTCCTGATTGCAGATGGGTTGGAAGACAGGGAGTGGCTCGCGCGACTCGTCGAGGCGACGGTGAGCGACCTGCCCGAGCCGGCGGCAAGGAAGCCGCGCCGGTCGAAGGCCTAGACGAGTTCGTGATGGCCTGCCCGCGGACTACTCCGCCTTGATGTTGTTGTCCTGGATCAGTCGCCGGTAGAGCTCGAACTGCGTCTTGAGCGCGGTGCGCATCTCGGCGGGCGACGAGCCGACGAGCGTCATGCCCTGCGCCCCGATCTTCTCGCGCACGTCTGAGATCGCGAGGGCGTTGCGCACCTCGGTCTGGAGCCTGTCCATGATCGGCGTGGGTGTGCCGGCGGGCATGACCAGCGCGAACCATGAATTGAAGAAGAATCCCTTGAGCGCCGACTCGTCGATGGTCGGCACGTCCTTGTACAGCGGCAGCCGCGTCCGCGTTCCGACAGCAAGCAGGCGCAGCTTGCCGGCATTGATCAGCGGCGTGACCGTGCCGAGGCCCTGGAATCCGGCATCCACTTCTCCCGCGGCGACCGCCACCGCCCCCGGCGTGGCCCCCTTGTACGGCACGTGGAGCATCTGCAGCTTGCCTGCCTGTTCCGCCAGCAGTGCCATGCCGATGTGCTGGGGACTGCCGACGCCGCCGGAACTGTACTTCAACTGGCCGGGCGCTGCCTTGGCGGCAGCGAGGAAGTCCTCCGCCGTCTTGAACGGCGAGTCTGGCTTGACGACCAATCCCCATTCGATCGTGCCGACCAGCGACAGCGGATCGAAGTCCTTCAGCGCGTCGTAGTCGACCTTGGAGTACACGTGCGGGACCATCGTCAGGATGCTGTCGTTGAACCCGCCGATGGTGTAGCCGTCCGGCACAGTGCGCGCCACTCGTGCGGCACCGATCAGGCCCGCGGCACCCGGCTGGTTCTCGATCACGATCGACTGCCCGAGACCTTGCGACATGGCATGTGCCAGCACGCGCGCGGCATTGTCCACCGCGCTGCCGGCCGCGAGCGGAATGATCATGCGGATCGGCTTGCTGGGATAGTCGGCCTGGGCGCGTGCAGTACCAGGCAGAGCGACCAGCGAGGGAACGGCGGCCAGGAGGGCGATCGCCAGACGGTGCGACCAGCGGGTGGTGGGCTTCATCGGTGTTTGTCCTCGGATAGAAGCGGCAAGGGCTCGATGCCCAGTTCCTGCGCGAGCGCGTTCAGTTCGATCACCAGGTTGGCGGCTACCGGTATGCCGTCCTGCGCATAGCGCACCCGCCGTTCATGACTCTGCTCGCCAGGCAACCAGATGCGCTCTACTCCGGGGAGTCGCTCGCTTGACCGGAGGTCCCGTACCAGCGCGTCCACCGCGGCCTTGAAAACACCGGGCTCGCCAAACGCACTCAGGTCGATCACCAGGATCGCCTGGCCGGTATTGGTGGGCGTCACATGGTCCACATTGAAGTCGACGACGTCGCGGCCCATGGCCGCACCCTGCAGCGTCCCGGCCATCAGCCCCACCAGGAGCGCAAGCCCGTAGCCCTTGTGGCCACCGATCGGCAGCAGGAAGCCTTCGTTCGCGCGCGCAGGGTCCAGCAGCGGGCGGCCGTCGCGATCGATCATCCAGCCTTCGGGCATCATCTCGCCGCGCTTTGCCTTGGCCTTCACCTTGCCGTAGGCCGCGACGGTGGTCGCCATGTCCAGCACCACCGCCGGTTCATCGCCGGCCGGTATCCCCGCGGCAATCGGGTTGGTCGACAACAGCATGTCCATGCCGCCCCACGGAGGCAGGTGGTTGGCGTTGCCGACTGCGAAGTAGAGGCCGATCATGTCGTGCTCGATCGGCATGCGCGCATAGAGCGATGCCGGCCCGGCATGGTTGCTGCCGCGCACGCCCACCCAGGCGACGCCGGCGCTGCGGGCCTTGGAAATCGCGACGCCGACGGCATGCGAAACAACCAGATGGCCCATGCCGTTGTCGCCGTCGACGACCGCCATCGCGGCCCGCTCCTGAACCAAACGGATGTTCGGCGCGACGTTGATGCCGCCGCAACGGATGCGCTTGACGTACTGCGGCAGCCGGATGACGCCGTGGCCGTCGGAGCCCTGCAGGTCTGCCTGTGCCATCAGGCCGGCAACCTTGTCGGCGTCCGCCGCGGGCAGGCCGACGCGGTGCAGCGCGCGGGCAATGAAGGCGCGCAGCGCGTCGAAGCGGACGAGGACGGGCTGGGCAATCTTCATGTTTGAACGAGCGTTATCGGACCCGGATACCGCGCAACGATGTCGTCTGCGGTCAGAAGCGTGACGGATTCGACTCCCGCTTGGGCAATCAGCATCCGATCGAAAGGGTCCCGGCCCAGTAGCGGCAGACGCTCTACCGCCAGGGCGTGGTCACTGACAAGGGGAAGTTCGAGCCAGCCATTGTTGTCTGACTTAGTCTACTGTAGTCGCCCAGGCGCGCCAAGCCATGGCTGGGGGGAGGTCAGCAGTCCAGGGCCGCCTGCGACATCCCACTCTTCGAATCCGGCGATTCGTCGCACGTCCCTCGAGATCCTCCGCGCATCGGCGCAGTATCCGCAGGGAACCACAGCAATAAGGGGAGCCACATGAACGACCCGATGCGAATCATCCAGGCACCGGCGGGCCAGACCACCTCCGACTCCACCCGGTCGGATGCCGCCTACCGCCGCGCGCGCCGACGCGTGAAGATGCTCCAGGGCTGGTACATCCATGCCCTGGTCTATGTCTGCGTGATCGGGATCCTCTGGGTCGTCTACGGGTTCGTCGGCCAGTCCCGGTTTCCGTGGCCACTGCCGCCCACGCTCGGCTGGGGGTTGGGGCTCGGGATCCACGGCCTGGTCGTGTGGCTGGGAGCAAGCCGCAGGTCTCGTGACTGGGAGGAGCGCAAGATCGAGCAGTACATGAAAGAGGACATGGGATCACGAGGCAGCGAGCGCAGGTGACTGCGCCGGCTTCGTGCTAACTTGCGGCATGCACAACCGATCCGACCCCGCCAGACGTCGGGAAATCATCCTCGCATTGGCGATGGGATGGGCCCTTGCCGGTGCGCTGTTGTTGACGCCCATGCCGGCCGGTGCGCAGGTCGCGCCATCCGCCGAGGAGGCGGGCGCCTATCGGCAGCTGCATGCCGCGGCCTGGCGCGGCGAGGCCGCCGCCATCCGGCAGCAGCTCTCCGCTGGCGCGGCAGCCGATCCGCGCGACAGTCATGGCCGCACGCCGCTGCATGTCGCCACGTTCAGGCGGCACCACGACGTGATCCGCATGCTCGTCGAGGGCGGAGCGGATACGGGTGCCCTGGACAACGACCGCTACGACGCCGTCACCATCGCTGCGGTGGCGGACGATGAGGAAACGCTCCGCCTGCTGCTTTCCTTGGGAGCAAGCGCCCGCCTCGTCACCAGCCGCTACGACGGCACCGCCTTGATTGCCGCTGCGCACCTCGGCCATGCCGGCGTCGTGCGCCAGTTGATCGGAGCCGGCGCTCCGTTGGACCACGTCAACAACCTGCACTGGACTGCGGTCATCGAAAGCATCGTCCTGGGCGATGGCGGGGCTCGCCACCAGCAGACGCTGCAGGCGCTGATCAAGGCAGGTGCCGATCTCGGCATCGGCGACCGGGCAGGCAACAGGCCGCTGGCGCTGGCGCGATCCCGAAACTTCGGGGAGATGGTGCGGATGCTGGAGGCCGCTGGGGCCAAGTAAGGCACTGACAGGAGCCATCCATGCCCGACCCATTAGTCCAGCGCCTGCGCCGGCTCGACGCCTGCGCGGTCTCGGACGCCCTCGACAAGCTGGGGCTGCCCGGTGTGGTCACCGGGTTGCAGCAGCGCAGCGGGCCCGACAACGGCGGCGGCCGCGTCGCCGGCCGTGCCGTCACCATGAAGGTGGGACCAGGCACTCCGCGGCCCGGGCCGCCGGTACACCTCGGTTGCACCGCGATCGCGGCTGCCGGGCCGGATCATGTCATCGTGGTCGAGCAGCGTAGCGGCGTCGAAGCGGGCTGCTGGGGCGGCCTGCTCACGCTCGGCGCGAAAGTACGAGGCGCCGAGGGCGTGGTGGCCGACGGACCGCTGCGTGACGTGGACGAGGCCATAGCCTGCGGGTTCGCGGTGTGGAGCCGCAGCCTGACGTCGCGCACCGCACGCGCCAGGGTCGTGGAACTCGGCACCCAGGTGCCGGTCACGATCGGTGCCGGCCCTGCAGCCGGTGGCCAGGTCACCGTACAACCCGGCGACTACGTGCTCGCCGACCGCAGTGCGGTGATTTTCATCGCGCGTGCCAGCATCGAACCGGTGCTCGCTGCGGCCGAAGCCATCGTCGCGAAGGAAGCGGCGATGGCGCAGGCCATCCTGGCGGGCACGCCGATCGCAGAGGTGATGGGCGGCAGCTATGAGCACATGCTGGAGAAGGACAGGCAATGAAGGAGAGCGGCAGGCTGGATTCCGTTCGGGCGGGTGCATCGAAGCCCGGAACGGGGAGCGAAGCGAACGTGGCGCGCGCCGCCCGGCTGGACACTGCGACCTTGAGCGACGCGCTCGACAAGCTGGGCATCGTCGGGCAGTGCTACCGGATCAAGCCGCGGCACCACGACTTCCGCATGGCCGGTCGCGCATGGACGCTGTTGTACGGGCCGGCGGGAATGCCGGCCGGCACCGTGGGCGACTACATCGACGACGTGCCTCCCGGCAGTGTCATCGTGCTCGACAACGGCGGGCGCGAGAACGCCACCGTCTGGGGCGACATCCTCACCGAGATCGCCCATCGGCGCGGCATTGCCGGCACGGTGATCGACGGGATCTGCCGCGACACCCACCTGTGCCTGTCGCTCGGCTATCCGGTGTTCAGCAAGGACCATTGGATGCGTACCGGCAAGGATCGCGTGCAGGTCGAGGCCGTTGGCACGCCGGTGAACATCGGCGATGCACGCGTGGCTCCCGGCGACATCCTGAAGGGCGACGCCGATGGCGTGGTCGTGATCCCACGTGCGCATGAGGATCGGGTGCTGCAGGAAGCCGAGTCGATCGAGGCAGCGGAAGACCGCATCCGGCAGGCGGTGCGCGGCGGCATGCGGCTCGACGAAGCCCGCAGGCAGTTCAAGTACCACCAGTTGCAGAAGCCTGACGCCTCCTGATCCTTCGACTTCCGCGGTCGCGTAGTCTGCTGCACTTGCGCGGCAGCACCTGCGCGGTTACCCGCGCGCAGTCATGAGCGGCCGCTGTGGCGCACACCCGCGATTGTCACGGACAGCCTCGAGCCACCAGGCACCGTCACTTCGCAGACGTCGCCGACCTTTCGGCCCAGCAAGGCGCGACCGACCGGCGAGAGCACCGATATGCGTCCGGAGCTCACATCCGTTGCCGACGGTAGGACGAGCACCACGTCGCGGACCTTGCCGTCCGGAAGTTCGACGTACTCGACGATGCTGTGCAGCGCCGCCACCGTGGGCGGCAACTCCGCTGCCGGTACCACGGTGGCGGCGTCCAGCGATTCCCCCAGCGCCTCGCCCGCCGGGCCCGAGAGGTTCGGCAGCCCGCCGGCGCCGATCAGGTTGCTGATCACTTCCGCGTCGTCCGCGGACAGCAGGATCTCATTCGACTTCACGATTTCATTCATCTTGATTACCTTCTCTTCGTCGCTCGTCAGGCGCGGGCAGGGCGCAGCCGCGCGACCGTGACGAACAGATGCGCAAGCGCGGACCAACCCGAGGTTGGGTCAGCTTTTTCTGGCTTTAGCGGTGGTACCCGGTAGACGGAAGCCCGAGGCCCGTCCGGGCGTGGGGCTAGGGTCTACCGGGCCAGCCATGCAAGGCCGGCGTGCCCGGAGTGCAACCGGGTGTCGGAAGGCCGGGGCTCGAAATGCCCGTCCGGATGCGAAAGCAGGCGTACGGGCGCGACGTGGCGGCATCGTCCGGAAGGGATTGGACCGCGCGTGCACGAAGCTGACCGATTGTCGCCATGCGGGCACCATAGCACAGGGCAGCGGCGAGTCAAATGCGATGCGGTAATCTGGCATGACCTGCGGGGTCATCTCTGCGTCTCCGCCGCCTCGTCAAGCGCCGGGGTTGACGCCGCCACCTTTGAGCGACGCGCGGATCGCCTGCTGCACGGCCGCCAGCTTGACGTCCTGCGCATCCGACTTTCGCGACACCAGCGCGATCTGCACCGCCGGTGCATCGCGGCCCAGGCTGAGGATGCGAACCGGGTAGGCTTCGGTCAGCCGGTGATCCGGGCGGACCACGACGGACACACCGAGCCCGGCATTGACCATCGCGACGATCAGGTGGACGGACTGGAGGTCCACCGCGGCGCGGGCACTGCGCACATGCCGGGCGACATGGCGGGCGGCGAGCCGTCCCGTATAGGTCTCGGGATTCATGCGGATCCAGTCGTGGCTGCGGAACAGGGCGGCGAAACCGCTCCCGCTGGCGTCGGGCGGTGCAACCAGCACCAGTTCATTGCGAATCAGCGGCACCCAATTCAGGCGTTGCGAGCCACCGCTGGGCGGCTGCACCACCACGGCAGCGTCCAGCCGGCCTGCTTTGACTGCATCCACCAGCTCCACGCTGCGTCCCCGCACCGGCCGCACGCTCAACGCAGGATGGCGGGCACGAAGGTACCGGAACGTGCTGGGCAGCAGTCCCATCTGCAGGGTCTCGATCACGCCCAGGCTGACTGGCCCCGCAACGGCCAGGGCAGGGCGGTGGCGCAGCGCCGACAGCCGACCCAGCGTGGGTCGCATCACTTCGACGATTTCGCGCGCCAGCGCGGTTGCCTGCACGCCCCGGCCCGACCGATCGAACAATGGCTGGCCGAAGTGCGCTTCGAGCTGTTTCATCTGCATGCTGACCGCACTGGGGGTGATGCTGACTTCCTCCGCGGCACCGGCCAGGCTGCCGGTTCGCAGCACCGCTTCCAAAGTGTCGAAGACATAGAGGTGCATGGGTCGGATTCCATCAAAATTCTTGACGCAAGGATCAACGATATATCGCTTTTCGTTGACGACACGGATAGCTACGATGCGAGCTGGAATATGCAACGAGGTTCACCATGACCGGCCACCTGCCTTCCCCCCCTCGAGCCTGGACCGCGGAAGAATTGCGCCGCGACCAGGCATGGATCCAGCGGCTTTCCGAAGCGGAAGTCGCGGGCTTCGAAGCCGGGCTTGCGCATGCCAAGGGGGTTGCCAAGGACTGGCTGGACATGACCGCCGACGACTTCCCCCTGAACGACGCTGCCCGCGACGCGCTGCAGCGTGCCTTTGCGAGCACCCAGACCGGCTTCGGAATGTGCCTGCTCAAGGGCTTCCCGGTCGACGGGTGGAGCGCCGAGGATGCGCGGCTGGTTCACTGGGGCGTCGGCCTGCACGTGGGAGTGGCGCGCCCGCAGAACCGCGCCAGCCAGATCATGAACGATGTTCGCGATGAAGGCGGCAGCTACAAGGTCAAGGGTGGCCGCGGCTACAACACCAATGCCGGGCTCGACTTCCATGGCGACTCATGCGACGTGGTTGCGCTGCTGTGCCTGAAGGGCGCCAAATCCGGCGGCACCAGCCTGGTCTCCAGTTCGATGTCGGTGTGTGAGGAGATCGCCCGGGTGCGGCCGGACTTGATCCCGGTGCTGAAGGCACCCTTTCACCACAGCTACCAGGGCGCGGGCGATCCGGACAAGCCGCCGTTCTACGCCTGCCCGATCCTGGGTGACCACCCGCAGTACTTCGCCTTTCGCGCCAATCGCAAGAATGTGGTGGCGGCCCAGCGCGACTTCGACGAAGTTCCCCGGTTGACGGCAGCCCAACAGGAAGCGCTGGACCTGCTGGACCGCCTGCTGCCGGATCCCCGTTTCTGCTTCTCGATGCAGTTGGAGCCGGGAGACATGCAGTTGCTCAACAACTATGTCGTTCTGCATTCGCGCACCGATTTCGAGGACCATGCCGAGCCGGAACGCAAACGCCATCTGCTGCGCTTGTGGCTGGCAATTCCGCACTCGCAGCCGCTCCCCGAGCAGTGGGAGGCTTACTTCGGCGACGTGCGTGCCGGTTCGGTGCGCGGCGGCGTGCGGGGCAGCGAGCTCACCGATGCCTACCTGGATTTCGAAGCACGGCAGGCGAAAGCGCGGGGAATGCTGCTCAAGCCGCAATGGCGGGCCGGCTCCTCACCCGGCGAAGCCCGGCAGGCTGCGATGGCGAGTCGCTCCGGTGCTCGCATGAGCCACTGAGGCGCCGCAGTCCGGCCGCTTCATTCCGGCGCTCCGGTCCGGCCGCTTCGATCCCCGCTTCATTCCCGCCGATCCATTTCGCCGATCCATTGGTGCTGATCAGCAGGTCATGCACACTATCGAGCAAACCAACAGGAGACATTCATGAGGATGACAGGAATCGCTTACCGGATGCTCGCCGCAGCATTCGCTGCCACGCTGGGGTGCAGCGCCCTTGCGGCAGACGCCGCCGCCGGCTACCCATCGCGGCCGATCACGGTAGTGGTCGGTTACCCGCCCGGCGGCGCTACCGACATCATCGCCCGCCTCGTCGCCACCAAGCTGTCGCAGTCGCTCGGCCAACCGGTCATCGTGGAGAACAAGCCCGGGGCCGGCTCCAACATCGCCACCGAGCAGGTGGTACGGGCCAAGCCCGACGGCTATACGCTGCTGGTGGAGACGATCGCGAATGCCACCAACATGACGGTGTACAAGAACATCAAGTACGACTCCGCCAGGGACCTGGCGCCGATCGTCCAGTTCATGTCCTCGCCCAGCGTGCTGTGCGTGTCGCCGTCGCTCAAGGCGACCGATCTCAAGTCGCTCATCGCGCTCGCCAAGGCAGAGCCCGGCAAGCTGACCTTTGCCTCATCCGGTGTCGGTGGCTCGCCCCATCTGGCGGGTGAACTGCTGAAGCTGCGCGCCGGCATCGACCTGGTCCATGTTCCCTACAAGGGTGCGACTCCCGCGCTTGTGGACGTGATCTCCGGTCACGTCTCGATGGGATTCAAGACCTCGCTGGGCGCGCTCGATCAGATCCAGGCCGGCAAGCTGCGGCCGATCGCGGTGGCCTATGCCAAGCGCCTGCCGGAGTTGCCCGATGTCCCGACCATGGCCGAGGCCGGACTGGCTGACTTCGAGGTCAGCTCCTGGAACGGCCTGGCCGCTCCAGCCGGAACACCCGAGCCGATCATTCGCAAGCTCAACGAGGAGGTCAACCGGATCCTCGCCATGCCGGATGTGCGCGAACAACTCCGGACCCTCGGGGCCCAGGCGGTGGGCGGCACGTCGCAGGCATTCGCCGACTATGTCAATGCCGAGATCGGCAAGTGGCGCGACGTCATCAAGGCGGCCGGGATCGCTCTCGATTGATGCTGCCGCGAAGCGCCCAGGATGCACCGATGACCCGCATCGCGCTCGTCACGACTGGCGGAACCATCGTGTCGCGGATCGACGAGCACACCGGCCTTGCGATGCCGGTACTGTCGGGCGCCGAGCTGGTCCGGACCATGCAGGGGCTGACCGACACCGCCGACCTGGAGGTGATCGACTACATTCGTGTCGCATCGCCGCAGATCGCGCCGCATCACTGGTCGGGACTGCATGAGAAGATCCAGGACCTGGTCGAGCGCGACGACATCCGGGGTGTCGTCGTCACGCATGGCACCAGCACGCTGGAAGAGACCGCCTGGTTCCTCGACCTCACGCTGCATACCGGCAAGCCGGTGGTGCTGACGGGCGCCCAGCGCAACGTCTCCGAGGTCGGCTTCGACGGGCCGCGCAACCTGCTCGCCGCGCTGCGCGTGTGCCGCTGCGACGAGGCGCGTGAACTGGGCGTGCTGGTGGTGCTCAACGACCACATCAACGCGGCCCGCGAGGTGACCAAGACCCACACCCTTGATGTCGAAACCTTCCAGTCCGGCGATTGGGGTTACCTCGGATCGCTGGTCAAGGACCAGGTGGTCTTTCATCGGCGGCCGACGCGCCGGCTGCACCTGCCCTTGCAGGCTGCCGAACTGCCGCCGGTGGAGATCGTGACGATGTACGCCGGCGCAAGCGGCGCCATGGTCAAGGCGGCCGTCGACTCCGGCGCGCGAGGCGTGGTGGTCCAGGCGGTCGCGTCGGGGCACGTCAACGAGGCGATGCAGGAAGGCATCGTGGAGGTGCTGGCGCGTGGCATTCCGGTGGTGGTGTCCACGCGCATACCGAAGGGGGGGACCCGGCTCGGCTACGGCTTTGCGGGATCGTCGCAGCAGCTCGTGCAGGCCGGCGCCGTGCTGAGCGGCGACTTGTCGCCGTGGAAAGCGCGCATCGTGCTGATGCTTGCCATCCAGGCGGGACACGCGACGCCGGAAGAGCTGCGACGCCTGTTCGAAGCCTGAGCCAGACGCTGCAACCTCGTTCCGACGAGCATGGAGACGAGCATGGAGGAAATGATGGAACGCGGCCGGAATCACCCAGACCTGAAACAGCGGCTGTCGTCGCCGGAGATCCTCCTGGCGCCCGGCGTCTATGACGCACTCACTGCGCTTGTCGCGGCGCAGGCCGGGTTCGATGCGCTCTACCTGTCGGGCGCCTCGATCGCGTACACGCAACTGGGACGCTCCGACGTCGGCCTCACCTCGTACACCGAAGTCGAGCAGACGCTGGCGCGGATCACGGAGCGAGTCGACGTGCCGGTGATCGTCGATGCCGACACCGGCTTCGGCAATGCCTTGAACGTGATGCGCACCGTCAAGGGCTTCGAGCGAGCCGGCGCCGCGATGATCCAGCTGGAGGACCAGACCTTTCCCAAGCGCTGTGGTCACCTCGATGGGAAGTCGGTGGTTCCGGTGAGCGAGATGGAGGGCAAGCTTGCCGCAGCCCTGGACGCCCGAACGCGCGCCAGCACCCTCATCCTGGCTCGCACGGATGCGGTGGCGGTGGAAGGGCTTGACGCCGCGATGGATCGGGCCGAGGCCTATCTCGCGAGCGGCGCCGACGCCTTGTTCATCGAGGCAGTCCGCTCGCCGGAACAGATGGACGCCGTGTGCCGCCGCTTCGCTTCGCGCGTACCGCTGCTTGCAAACATGGTGGAAGGCGGCAAGACACCGGTGCTGCCGGTATCGGAGCTGCAGGCGCGCGGCTTTCGCATCGCCATTTTCCCCGGCGGCACGGCCCGCGCCGCCGTCCACACGCTGCAGGGCTACTACGCGAGCCTGCACGAACACGGTTCGACCTTGCCGTGGAAGGATCGCATGCTGGACTTCGACGGCCTCAATCGGGTGATCGGGACGCCGGAATTGATGGCGACGGGAAAGCGGTTCGAAGGGAAGTAGCGGCCCCGCGATTGCCGGCTCGCCTGCATCCCGCGCGGCGCCCGGCGGATTCTTGACAGCGATCCGAACCCGGATCAATACTGAATTGCAGTAGACGACAAAGCTTCTCGCATGGTGCAAAGCCCATGGTTCAGAGACTTGGGGCGATCACCTTGCCGGGAGATCAACAACAGGAGGAGAACCATGTCACGACGCCAGTTCGTCTCGATGTGCGCGGCCGCGTCGGTTGCGATGAGCTTGCCGCTGGCTGCGGCAGCACAGGATGCGATCAAGGTCGGCTTCCCCATGATCCTGTCCGGCGGCGGCGCGCTGTTCGGCGAGCCCACGGTCAAGGGTGCCCAGATGCTTGTCGACGAGGTCAACGCCAAGGGGGGCGTACTCGGGCGAAAGCTGCAGCTGATCGTGCGTGACAGCAAGGGCGACGCCAACGAGGCGGTGCGCGTTTCGCGCGAGCTGATCCTGAAGGACAACGTCGACTTCCTCGTCGGCACGCTGACCTCGGCGGAAGGGCCGGCGGTGTCGCCGATCGCCCGCGAGAACAAGGTGCTGTTCATCGCGCCGATCACCAAGACCGACATGTTGACCGCGCCGCAGAACTTGCACCCGTACGTGTTCCGGACAGCGTCCACCACGACCACCGAAGGCCGGAGCGCCGCCGAGGTCATGGCGAAGTGGCAGGACGTCAAGCGTGTCGGCACGATGAGCTACGACTATGCGTACGGCCAGGACGCGACCAAGGCCTTCGTCGAGCACATCAAGAAGTTGCGGCCCGACATCGAGATCGTCGACCAGCAGTGGCCCAAGCTTACCGAACAGGACTACACGCCGTTCATCAATGCGCAGATGTCGCGCAAGCCGGATGCGGTGTTCTCGTCGTTGTGGGGCGGCGGCTTCCTTACCTTCGCGAAGCAGGCGCGGCCACTGCAGTACTTCGAGGCGCTCAAGCTCCGCTTTGTCGGCGCCGGCGAAGCCGGTTCCATCGAGACGGCCAAGTCGATGGGCGCGGACTACCCCGTGGGCATCTGGGCAAATTCCTACGATGTGTTCCATTGGGACAAAGCGCCGCAGTCGCACAAGGATTTCATCGAGCGCCTGAAGAAGTACACCAAGGAGGAGCATCCGTCGTCATGGCCGATCGTCGGCTACATGGCCATGCAGGCGCTGGTTGCCGGCATCGAGAAGGCCAAGGCGGTGGATTCCGACAAGGTGGCGAAGGCACTGCTGGACATCACCTACGACACCCCCTTGGGCAAGCAGACGATCCGCGCCAAGGATCACAACGCAAATCGCGGGCAGTTCTGGGGCAAGATGGTCAAGGATCCCAAGTACCCGTTCGCGGTCATGTCGGAAGTCACCTACGTGGATCCCCTGGCGCTGATGGACTGAGGGCTTCGTGTCCTTCCCGCAGCAGACCGCGGCCGCCGCCGTGAAGTCATCGGCGGCGGGTGCCGGCGGCATCAAGAGCGTCGACAAGGTGCTCGACATCCTCGAGTACCTGGCGAGGGCTCGGCGTCCTGTCGGCGTGTCGGAGGTGGCGCGGGCGGTGAACTTTCACGTGAGCACGGCACATCGCCTGTTGCGGACCTTGGCTTCGCGCGGTTACGTCGACCAGGATGCCGCCCTGCGGCAATACGTGCTCGGCCCACGGCTGCTGGCGCTGTCTGGTGCATTCCGCGGCGGCGAAATGATGGTGCAGGTGGCGCGACCCGAACTGGAGCAGCTGCGTGATGCGATCGGCGAGACGATCCACCTCGGCGTATTCCGCCACGGCCAGGTGATCGAAGTGGCCAGCGCCCGCAGCCGCCAGCCGGTCAGCGTGACGCCGGGCGCAGATTCCCAGGATCCGGCTCATTGCTCGGCGCTCGGCAAGGTGCTGCTGGCACACCTGACCCCTGAATCGCTCAGCGCGATGCTCGCGGCACGGCCGCTCGAGCGGCGCACGCCGCGCTCCATCACGCGCAAGCCGGAGCTGCTCCGCGCGCTCGACGCGGTGCGCAGGCAAGGTTACGCGACCGATGAAGAAGAACTCGCCAGCGACCTGTGCTGCATCGCGGTGCCGGTCGCCGATTCCGCCGGGCGCGTCGTCGCCGCCTTGAGCGTGGCGATGCCCAAGAGCCGCTTCCACGGCAAGGCGGTCGAGGGCTGGACCAAGTTGCTCGCCGCGTCGGCCGCGCGCATCGGAGAGCGCCTGATGGGCGAAGACGACTGAGAAGCCGGTGATCGAGCCATCTTTCATCTTCGGGCAGTTCGTCAGCGGCCTGTCGACCGCCATGTACCTGTTCCTGATCGCTTCCGGCTTGTCGCTGATCTTCGGCGTGCTGCGGGTGCTGAATTTCGCGCACGGCTCCTTCTACATGCTGGGCGCCTACCTCGCGTGGCAGCTGGTCCAGTGGCTGGGGCCGCGCACCGAAAGCTTCTGGCTGGCGGTGCTGGGCGCAGCGCTCGCAGTCGCGCTGGTCGGCGCGTTGATCGAGCGCCTCCTGCTCCGTCACATGTATCGCCGCGAGGAGCTCTACCAGCTGCTCTTCACCTATGCACTCGTGCTGGTGATCTCGGACGTGGTGAGGTACACCTGGGGCACGCAGCAGCTGGGGGTGTTCCGCCCGCCGAGCATGGAGGGTGCCTTCCGCGTCTTCGGGACGAACGTGCCGCTCTACACCGTCTTCATCATGGTCCTGGGTCCGTCGATCGCGCTCGGCATCTGGCTGCTGCTCAACCGCACCGGCCTCGGCCGTACGGTGCGCGCGGCCGCGCTGGATCGCGAGATGCTGTCGGCGCTCGGGACCAACGTCGGCTGGCTCTACACCGGCATGTTCGCGCTCGGCTCGTTCTTCGCCGGCCTCGGTGGCGCGCTGGTGACCCCGGTACGCAGCCTGCTGCCGGGCATGGACGTCGAGATCATCGTCGAAGCCTTCATCGTGGTGGTGATCGGCGGGCTCGGTTCGCTGTGGGGGACCTTCCTGGGCGCGCTGATCTACGGACAGGTGCTCGCCTTCGGCATCCTGGTCTTCCCGCGCTTCTCGATCTTCGCGGCCTTCGTGCTGATGGCGGTGATCCTGGTGGTCAGGCCGTGGGGCCTGCTTGGCAAGCCGATCGAGCGATGAGGACGATGAAAGCGACAAGGTCACTGCCTGAACGCAGGTGGACGCAGCGGATTCCCTGGATGACCATCCTGGTGCTGGCGATGGCCACCGTACCCTGGTTGGGATCGCGCTTCTACACCTTCCTCGCCACCGACATCATCATCCTGGCCCTCTTCGCCACCAGCCTGAACCTGCTGCTCGGCCAGACCGGCCTCGTGTCGTTCGGCCATGCCGCGTACTTCGGCGTCGGCGCCTACACCTGCGCCATCCTGATGAAGACGCATGGCGCGCCGTTCGTGGTCGGGCTGCTGGCGGCGCCGGTGCTGGCGGGCCTGGCCGCGCTGGTGTTCGGCTATTTCTGCGTGCGCCTGACGCGAATCTATTTCGCGATGCTGACACTCGCGTTCGCCCAGATCGTCTGGGGAATCTGCTTCAAATGGAATGCGGTGACCGGCGGTGAGCAGGGGATGTCGGACGTGCCGTACCCCGACCTGTCGTGGCTGGAGGCCGTGCCCTTCATCGGCCAGTTGCGAGTCGGCGAGCAGTACTACCTGCTGGCCCTCGTCATCGTGGCTGCGTGCATCGCCCTGCTGCGGATGATCGTGCACTCGCCCTTCGGCCGCATGCTGACCTTGATCCGGGAGAATCCGGAGCGGGCCCGGTTCGTCGGACTCGACGTGCGACGCTACGAGCTGGGCGCGTTCGTCCTTGCGGGAGCATTCGCCGGCGTCGCGGGGGCTCTGTTCGGCCTGTTCAACCGGGGCGTCTTTCCCGACTTCGCCTACTGGTCGAAGTCGGCGGAGGTCCTGATCATGGTCATCCTCGGGGGAATGGCGCACTTCTGGGGCCCGGCCATCGGCGCCGCTGCCCTCATCCTGTTGAACCAGCAGATCAGTGCCTACACCCAATACTGGCCCTTCGTCCTCGGCACCACGCTGATCGTACTGCTGTTCGTTTTCCCTGGAGGCATCGTCGGCACCGTGGCTGCGGCGTCGGAGCGCCTGCGTGGCAGACAGCCCCAGCGAGTCGGCCGGCCGCTTGGCGGCCCCGAAGCGGGCGGCTGACATGACGGCGATGATGCATGCCGCCACGCCGGGACCCTCGACCGCGCACGCTTCCGATCGACCCGAGCCTGCCGGCATGCTGACGGTGCGCGACCTGCGCAAGAGCTTCGGCGGCTTCACCGCGATCGGCGGCGTCAGCCTCTCGATGGCGCCGCGCGAGATCGTCGCCATCATCGGCCCCAACGGCGCCGGCAAGTCGACCTTCTTCAACCTGGTGACCGGCCACATAGTGCCGGATCAGGGTGAGGTGCATTTTGAAGGACGCCCGATCACCGGCGCTCAGCCGCACCGGATCTGCCGCATGGGAATCGGACGGTCGTTCCAGCGGATCAATATCTTCCCGAAGCTGAGCGTGTTCCAGAACGTGCAGGCGGCGATGATTGCGGACCGGGGGAAGGGGAGCCGGCTCTGGGGGCGATCGGCCGGTCTGTACCGCGACGAGACGATGGCGCTGCTCGAGTCGATCGGGCTCGCCGACCATGCGGCGGCGACCAGCGGCGAATTGTCCTACGGTGCGCAGAAGCAGATCGAGCTCGGGATCGCGCTGGCCAGCCAGCCGCGCCTGCTGCTCCTCGACGAGCCGACGGCCGGCATGTCGGCACGCGAAACGCGCGAAGCGATCGCCCTGCTCGAGCGGATCGCAGCGGAGCGCGGCCTGTCGCTGCTGTTCACCGAACACGACATGGAGGTCGTCTTCTCGATCGCGCAGCGCATTGCTGTCCTGCATCAGGGACGGGTGATTGCAGAAGGGACGCCGGCGCAAGTACGCATGGATCCCGAGGTCCGCCGGGTCTACCTCGGGGCGGCCAAGTGAGCCCGACGCTGGCCGGCGATCGCGTCGCTCCGGCAGGGCAGGGTCCCGCAGCCGGCAAGGCGTCGCCTGCCCTGCTCGACGTGCGCGAGGTGCATTCGGCCTACGGCCTGTCGCGCGTCCTTTTCGGTGTATCGCTGCAAGTGGCGCGCGGCGAGTGCGTCTGCCTGCTTGGACGCAACGGCGTCGGCAAGACGACCACGATGCGGGCAATCATGGGCCTCACGCCGCCGACTGCGGGCGCCGTGCTCTGGCAGGGGCGGGACGTTACCGGCTGGGCGCCGAATCGCGCGGCTCGATCCGGTGTCGGATTCGTGCCGGAAGATCGCCGCATCTTTGCGGACCTGACCGTGTGGGAGAACCTGGAAGTGGCGCAGCGCGCCGCATCCCGCCCCGGCCGCTGGAACTTCGAATCCGTTTACGAACTGTTCCCGAAGCTGCGCGAGCTTGCCGATCGGCGTGGCGGTAACCTGTCCGGCGGCGAGCAGCAGATGCTCACCATCGCCCGGACCTTGATGGGCAACCCGGAACTGCTGTTGCTCGACGAGCCGTCGGAAGGTCTCGCGCCCCTGGTTGTGGAGCATCTGCTGGAGCAGGTGCGGCTGCTTCGTGACGAGGGCCTGACGATCCTGCTGGCCGAGCAGGGCGTCGACTTCTCGCTGGCGCTGGCAGACCGGGTGTACGTACTCGAGAAGGGCAGCGTCCGTCACAGCGGGCCTGCCGAGGAACTGCGCCGCGACGAGGCGCTGCGCAACTCGCTGATGACCATTTAGACCTGCTTCGATCATCTACCTGCTTAGCCGTTCGGTTTCGAAGACCCACAAAGGAGACGCACCATGCCGTTCGTGAACATTCGTATCAATGAAGGACATTCGCGCGAGCGCAAGGACGAGATTGCCCGCCGCGTGGTCGAGGCCATCAACCAGGTCACGGAGATACCCCAGGAATCCATCTGGGTGGTCTTCGAGGACGTGTCGCGCGACGACTGGTATGTCGGGCCCACGCGGGTGAGCCAATTGAAAAAGAAATGAGGAGGGAGCAATGAACGTCGAGATTCGCGACCCGCGCTTTCGCCAGGTCGTGGGCGATGAGGTTGCGTTCGAAAAGATCGCAACCGGCTTCCTCTTCACCGAGGGGCCGCTGTGGCATCCCCGCGAGCAGTACCTCCTGTTCTCGGACATGCCGGCCGATCACCTGAGGCGCTGGAGCCCGCGTGACGCAGTGACCACCTTCCGTCAACCCTGCAATCAGTCGAACGGCCTTGCGTGGGACCTGCAGGGCAGGCTGATCGCCTGCGAGCATTCATCCAGCAGCCTGACCCGCACCGAATCCGACGGCCGGATCACCACGCTCGCGTCTCACTGGCAGGGCAAGGAGCTGAACAGCCCGAACGACGTCGTCGTCGACAAGAGCGGCGCCATCTACTTCTCCGATCCGACCTACGGGCGGTCGGAGTTCTATGGCCGCCCGCGGCCCACGCAGCTCGATTTCCGGGGGGTGTTCAGGTTGCTGCCCGATGCCGCTGGCGGAACAGCCAATCAGCTGTCGCTGATTGCGAACGACTTCGGCCAGCCCAACGGATTGTGCTTTTCGCTCGACGGCCGTCGCCTCTTCGTCAACGACACGGACCGCGCCCACATCCGGGTGTTCGACATGAAGCCGGACGGAACGGTCAGCGGCGGCGGGGTCTGGGCCGAGACCGTGGGAGAAGGCGACGGCGCGCCGGACGGCATGAAGATCGACAGCCAGGGCAATGTCTACTGCTGCGGCCCGGGTGGCATCCACGTATTCAGCCCGCAGGCGGAATGCCTTGGTGTGATCAGGGTGCCGGAATACACCGCCAACTTCGCCTGGGGCGATGCCGACGCCTGCAGCCTCTACATCACGGCGTCGACGTCGCTTTATCGGATCAGGACGCGGGTGGCCGGGCGCCTGCAGATGGCGTAGCGGGGCCGTCGCTCGGGCAGCCGCGCCGGGTGGAGCATGCGGCGGGCTCCTGGCGGTGCGACCCCCGCCCGGCGCCTGCGGTTCAATCCGCGATCGCCTGCGCTACCAGACCCTTGATCAATCTCCGGTAGGCAGCGCGCACGGGGCTCGGCGCCTGTGTCATGTAGACGCTACAGACCTGCTCCCTGGGATCTGCCCAGAAGAAGGTGCCCGCATAGCCGGCCCACATGAACTCTCCTTGTGACCCGTGGACCGGCGCGATGCCGTCCCCTTGCCTGACCATGAAGCCCAGTCCGAACGTGTAGCCAGGCACGCCCATCAGCAGCACGCCTGGGTTGAACGCGGTGTTGATGCTGCTGCCGAGATGGTCCGAGGTCATCAGCTTGACGGTCGAGCGGGAGAGAATGCGCGTGCCGTCGAGCTGACCGCCGTTGAGCATCGCCTGGCAGTACCGCAGGTAATCGCCCGCCGTGCTCACGCCACCCGCGCCGCCCGAATCGTTGCCGGGTTGCGTGCTCACATCGATCAGCTTGTTGGCTGCGCCGGTGGCGGGATCCTTGGCGAATGGTTCGGCGAGCCGGATCCTGTCCTGTGCCGGCACGAAGAAACCGGTGTCCTTCATCTTCAACGGCGTGAACATGCGCTCCTTCATGAAGTCTCCCAGGCGCTGCCCGGTGACTGCTTCCACCACGCGGCCCTGCACGTCTACCGAAACGCTGTATTCCCAGTTCGTTCCGGGTTGATGAGCGAGAGGCGCCTTGCCCACCCGCTCCGCCATCTCGGGTCCGGGCGATTCGCGCGAGTCGAAGTCGAGATCCGGCTTGTAGACGCCGGCCTTGATATAGGCGTCGCGCACCAGCGTGTTCTTCGTCAACTCGCCGTAGGCGAGCCCGGAGGTGTGGCGCAGCAGGTCCTGGATGGTCGGCTCGCGATTGGCCGGGGCCAGCTTGAAGGTGGCACCGTTGAGAACCGGATCGAAGGTGGCGACGCTCACCATCGGATTCTTGAACGACGGCAGGAACTTCGAGACCGGATCGGTCAACTGGACCCGTCCGTCCTCCACCAGCATCATGAGGGCCGTGGACACCAGCGGCTTGGTCATCGAGTAGATGCGGAAGATCGAGTCGTCCTGCATGGGTGCGCCGGCTGC
Organism: uncultured Pseudomonadota bacterium; assembly: GCA_963844195.1. Lineage (GTDB taxonomy): Bacteria > Pseudomonadota > Gammaproteobacteria > Burkholderiales > Burkholderiaceae_E > Lautropia. The sequence continues at coordinate 277,479 of CAWJNC010000004.1, forward strand.
GTTGTTGAGGCTGCCGAAGGACTTGGCGTACACCAGCTTGCCGTGACGAGCGACCATCACGACCGCGCCAGGCAGCTTCTTGTCGTCGATTTCCTTGGTGAAGGTCGCGGTAATGCGTTCGAGCCGTTCCGGGGACATGCCGACGGATTCCGGCGATGCGGTCGGCAGGGGCTGCGCGAGCACGCCGGCCGAGCTCGACAGAGCCAGCGCGGCGATCATCGATCTGAAGAAGCGAGGGGCAACTCGGCCGGTCATGTCTGTGTCTCCTGTCTGCTTTTCGGAATCGTGGTCATGCTCGAGGGTGCAGGCGGGAGGCTACCGCATCGGGCGTCGGTTGAGAAGGCCGGCCAAAGGTGCGATGATCCACACCCGCATGAGGCTCACCATCGCGATCTGCGATGGGCGGGCTGCAAACCGTTGCTTCTCGGTCAGGGGAGAGTCGCCGACAATCGCGGCTCGATCATTCCATTCAGGAGACATCATGCCCGCGTCACTACTCTCTCGCCGTCATGCCATCGTTGCGTTGTTCGCGCTGGCGCTAGCCGGACCGGCTGCCGCCCAGAACTGGCCCGAGCGGCCTATCCGCATGGTGGTGGGGTTCGCACCGGGCGGCTTTACCGACGTGCTGGCGCGGCTGATCGGTGAGAAGCTTGGCAGTCGCCTCGGACAGACGGTGGTGGTCGAGAACAAGGCGGGTGCTGCCGGAACGATCGGTGCCGACATCGTGGCCAAGGCCAGCCCCGACGGCTACACGCTCCTGCTGGCCCACAGCAACTCCAATTCGGTGGCGCCTGCGCTGTACCCGAAGCTGCCGTACGACGTGCTGAAGGACTTCACGCCGATCGTCCGGGTGGCCACTACCCCACTGCTGCTGACGGTGAATCCCGCCGTCAAGGCCACCGATGTGAAGAGTTTCGTCGAGTTGGCCAGGAGCAAGCCTCAAGGGCTCAGCTTCGGATCCTCCGGACACGGCAGCTCGCAACACCTCGCGGCCGAACGATTCATGCTTGCGACCGGCACGAAGATGACCCACGTTCCCTACAAGGGCAGCTCGGCGGCGATGGTGGACCTGCTGGCAGGCCAGATCGAACTGAACTTCGAAAGCCCGCCGAACGTGTTGAAGCGTGCCGAAGCCGGGCAGCTGCGTGTGCTGGGGATCACGAGCGACAAGCGCTCGCCGTTGCTGCCGCAGGTGCCGACGTTGGCCGAGGCAGGCGTGCCGAATGCCGAGATGCTCCAGTGGTTCGCGGTCATGGGGCCGGCGAGGTTGCCGCCTGAGATCACGCAGAAGCTCAACACCGAGATCCGCGCGGTCCTGAAGCTGCCTGAGGTGGTCGAGCAGATTGCTTCCCAAGGTGGCGAGATCGTGGCAGGGCCGGCCGACGAGTTCGCCACGTTCCTTGCCAAGGACACGGCGTCCTGGGCGGAACTGGTCAAGGCCGCCAATGTCAAGATCGAGTGAAGCAATGTAACGCATCGAGTGAAGGTTCAGGAATGACTCCCAAGACCTCCGACCTCTGTGACGCCTGCGACGCGGCGCTCGCCTGCGCGCTGCCTTTTCGCGGCTATGGCCGCCGGCGCGCATTTGCCGGCACCATCCGAACCATCCGCTGCCATGAGGACATCGCTCTCATGCGGGATGTCGTCAGCCAATCTGGTGGCGACCAGGTACTGGTGATCGACGGCGGTGGGTCGCTGGCGCGGGCGCTGTTCGGCGACGTGATGGCCGGCATGGCCGTGCGCAACGGCTGGGCGGGGCTGGTGATCAACGGTGCGATTCGCGATGCGGTGGAGATCGACGCCATGGACATCGGCGTCAAGGCTCTCGGTACCGTGCCGCGGCGCGGCGAGCGTACCGGCGCCGGGAAAGTGGATGAGCCCGTGCACTTCGGCGGCATTGTCTTCACGCCCGGCCACCGCCTGGTTGCCGACGAGGACGGCGTCATCGTGCTGCCGGCCGGCGTGGTCGAAAGCGACATCGAAGTCGGTGATGTGGTGGCGGCTACTGCTGCCTATGCGGCCGCGAGCGGCAAGCCGCGATGACGACACCGCGCACCCTGTACCGGCGCATTGTCGATGACCATGTGGTGAGGCCGCTCGGTGACGCCGGCCAGGTGCTGCTGTACGTCGATCGCCAGGTGCTCAACGAGTACACCAGCCCCCAGGCCTTCGCCGCATTGCATGCCGCCGGGCGCACGGTGCGGCGTCCATCCGCGACGGTGGCGGTGGTCGACCATGTCAACCCGACCACCCCCGAGCGCAACGCCCGCACCATGATCCTGGCCGACGCCGGCCGCGCGCGGCAGGTCCGCACCCTGGCCGAGAACTGCGCCAGGCACGGGATCGAACTCTTCGACATGCTCGACGCGCGCCAGGGCATCGAGCATGTCGTGGCGAGCGAGCAGGGGCTGGTGCTTCCCGGCATGGTCATGGCCGCCGGAGACAGCCACACCACGACGCACGGTGCGATGGGCGCACTTGGGTTCGGGATCGGCAGCAGCGAGATCGAGCACCTGCTCGCCACCCAGACGCTGGTCTACACGCCCATGCGCGCAATGCGGGTCGCGGTCCGCGGCCGCCTGGGGACGGGCGTGACCGCCAAGGATCTGGTCCTTGCGCTGATCCGGCGAATCGGCGCCGACGGTGCCAGCGGGCATGTGATCGAGTACGCCGGCGAGGCAATCTCGGCGCTGGGTGTCGAAGGACGGCTCACCCTGTGCAACATGAGCGTCGAAGCTGCCGCTCGCGGCGCCATCGTCGCGCCGGACGACACCTTGTTCCAGTACCTGCATGGGCGGCCGCGCGTTCCCGGCGGGCAGCAGTGGGAGGCCGCCCTTGCGGATTGGCGTCAATTGCGCAGCGACGACGACGCGCGTTTCGATGCCGAAGTCTCGCTGGACGCCGCCGACGTCGCGCCGATGGTCACCTGGGGCACCAGCCCGGATCAGGGTGCGACGATCGATGCCGCGGTGCCGGATCCGGCCGTGGAGCATGACCCCGCGCGGCGCAGCGGCATGGCCCGGGCACTCACGTACATGGGTCTGCAACCCGGCCAGCGCCTGGACGGGCTGCCGATCAGCCACGCCTTCATCGGCTCGTGCACCAACGGCTGGCTCGACGACCTGCGCGCGGCCGCCGGCATCCTGCGGGGCAGGCGGGTGGCGAGCGGCGTTCGTGCGATCGTCGTCCCCGGCTCGAGCGAGGTGCGGGCGCGTGCGGAGGCGGAGGGCATCGGCCAGGTATTCCGCGACGCCGGCTTCGAATGGCGCCAGGCCGGCTGCTCGATGTGCGTCGCGATGAACGACGACCACCTCGAACCCGGCGACCGTTGCGCCTCCAGCACCAACCGCAATTTCGAAGGACGCCAGGGCGCGGGCGCGCGTACCCATCTGATGAGTCCCGCAATGGTGGCGGCGGCTGCGGTCACCGGTGTCATCACCGACGTCCGTCGCCTGCTGCCGACCTGAGGATCAACCCACGTCCATGGAACCATTCATCAAGCTCACCGGCGTGGCGGCGGCGCTGCCGCAGGCGAACCTCGATACCGACCAGATCATGCCCAAGCAGTTCCTCAAAGGTATCGACCGCAGCGGGCTCGCGGACGGCTTTCTCTTCGACCTGCGGTTCGAGGCACCCGGCCGTCCGCGGCCCGGCTTCGTCCTCAACCGCAAGCCATGGGATGAAGCCTCGGTGCTCGTCGCCGGCCCGAACTTCGGCTGCGGCTCGAGCCGGGAATATGCGGTGTGGGGCATGCGCGAGCTCGGCATCCGGTGCGTGATCGGCACGACCTTCGGCGGCATCTTCGCGGACAACTGCGCACGCAACGGCGTGCCGGCAATCATGTTGCCGGTCGACGAGATCGATCGCCTGATGTCGCTCGCCGCCGATCCCGGGCGCTGCACCATGACGGTGGACCTCGAAGCCCAGGTGATCGCGACGCCGGGCGACGGTCGGGAGCTTCGGTTCGAGTTCAACGCAATGCTGCGGCAGATGCTGCTTCAGGGCCAGGATGCGGTGGGCCTGACGTTGGAGTACCTGGACGATATCCGGCGCTTCGAGGCGGGTCATCATGGGAGGCGGCCGTGGCTTGCCTAGGCTCCGAGATGAGCCTGGTTGATGGAGCGGGCTTATTCGATTAAGTTTAGCGCTGCACAAACAATAACCAGGCGCCGCCGCGTCAGTCGCGGGCGCAGAGACGCGCCCCTGCGCAACCACAAGGAGAGTTTCATGGCCCTGAGACTGGCTGTCTGTTCCGCTCTATTCCTTTCCGCTGCCGTGTCCGCGCAGCCCCTTGCCACGGTCAGTCCGGAGAAGGCTGGTTTTTCCGCGGACGGACTCGCGCGCATCGACAAGTTCTTCGAACGGGAGATCGCCGCCGACCGGGTGCCCGGCGCGGTGGTGGCTATCGCCCGCGACGGCCGGCTCGTCCACTACAAGGCCTACGGATACCTCAACAAGGCGAACAACGAGCCGATGCCGCTGGATGCCATCTTCCAGCTGGCGTCGATGACCAAGATCATGACGTCGGTCGGCGCGCTCACGTTGAACGAGCAAGGTCGCCTGCCGCTCAAGTCCCGGCTGGGCGAACATCTTCCGGCTTTCGAGGCCATGAAGGTCGGCAGCGTATCGCCCGCCGGCGAGATCACCACCGAGCCCGCCAAGCCGATCTACATCCACGATCTTTTCAGGCACACGTCGGGCATCGTCTATGGCGGCCGCGGCAGCACGCCGATCCACAAGCTCTACCCGGGCGGGTCTGCGGTCGCCGCAGCTCAGTTCACCGGCGAGGAGTTCCTCGCCAAGCTGTCTTCGTTGCCGCTGCTCTACCAGCCGGGCACGGTCTGGGACTATTCGTTCTCGACGGACGTCCTCGGCCTGGTGGTGGAGAAGGTGAGCGGCAAGCGATTGGGCGACTACCTCAAGGAAGCGGTGTGGGACAAGGTGAAGATGCCCGACACCACCTTCGAGGTTTCCGAGTCGAACAGCAAGCGTATCGCCCGGCCGCTGCCGAAGGACCCCATCACCGGCAAGGACCAGCGCATCGCGAGCCTCGACAAGCCGATGAAGTTTCACTGCGGCGGCGCCTGCGCCTACTCCACCATCGGCGACTACCTGCGCTTCGGGCAGATGCTCCTCGATGGCGGCAGCATCGACGGCCAGCGGGTCCTCAGTCCGAAGACGGTTGCGGCGATGACCAGCGATCACCTCGGTGCGCACATCAGGAACCAGGTCGCCGGGACCGAGCCGCATCGCGACGGCTACGGCTTTGGACTCGGGGTTGCGGTGAGGCTTCACGATGGTGTGGCGGCAACGCCAGGCTCGAAGGGCGACTACACCTGGAACGGCGCGAACGGGACCTCGTTCTGGGCAGATCCGCAGGAGCGGCTGGTGGTGGTGGTCGGGACCGCGGCGCCCGGCGAAATCCGGAAGTACTACCGGGAGCAGACCGGGGCGCTGGTCTACGGGGCAATGACGGAGCTGCGGGGCGAGGCGATGAGGTAGCTTGCAGCGAGGATGTACCACCCTCATCCAGGTGTGGTCGCCGGTTCCTCGTCCAACTAGCGTTTGAGCACGTCCTGCCACTCCGGATGGCGTGCAATCTGCGCCCGGGCAAAGGGGCAAAGCGGGAGGATCAAGCGCCCCTCCGCGCGTGCGTCCTCGATCGCCCGGCGTACCAGGGCCTGACCCACGGAGCGTCCCCGCAGCGCCTCCGGTACCTCGGTATGGTCGATGATGATCAGGCTCGTGCCCGCGCGCGAGTACGTCATTGCCGCCTCCACGCCATCCAGCCGGACAGAATAGCGGCCCTTGGCGGTGCCCTCCTCACGATCGATCTTCAGGTTCTCCGGGTCCGGCATGAGTTCTTCTTTCCTGTTCGAGCCGCCTGCGGCAGGGTTGTTCCGGTGCAAACTACCATGCCGCGGGCTGTATCGCCAACTCGGCTGCATTGACTGCCGCCGCGGGTGTGGTGCGTGTCACGCTGCTTGCGGTGCGTGCTGGCAGAGTGGCGGCGCGATTGACCTACCGGCTCATTCCGCTGCCAGGTGCTTCCTGAAGTAGTCCACTGCAAAATCACGAGACCGGGTGGCAACGGCCGGGTCCGCGGTGACGGTGACGATCCCGCCCTTGCCCTGGTTCGCGGCGCGCGCGTAGCTCGCGCTGTCGAACCGGCTGTCCCAACCGAAGGTCGCTTCGGGATACACCGTGAGCGAAAATTGCGCGCGCACGGGATCCGGCAGCTCGTCCAGGAATGCCCGGCATCCATGGGGGCCATCGTAGCCGTCCCTTCCGCCGGCCAGGATGTGCACGGGCTTGCCGGTCGCGCGCTGATAGACGCTCGGCTTGAGAAGTTCGTCTGATCCGCCCAGCAGTGCGCGAAGGCGCCAGCAGAGCGGGTAGAGGCCGAGGTGCGCAGCGAAGCCAGGCCCGTGCCGGGCATACTGCTGGTTCAGCTCATTGGAGCTGCTCAAGATCGACAGCATCCCTCCCCACGAGAATCCCATGATGCCGATCCGCGCCGGATCGATGCGCGGATTGCCGGCGAGATACTGCAGCGATTCGAACGCATGCGGCAGGTTGTGGCGCGGCGACGCGGGAATACCCCTGCCCTGGAACATGTCGATCTCGAAGGTCGCTATGCCGGCCCGGTTCAGCGCCTCGGCGTAGAACGCGCCACGGCCGTCGGCGCCGGGGGAACTGTCGAGGATCAGGACCGCCGGAAGACGACGCGCCTGCGCATCCGGTATCCGCAGCTCGCCCGACACGGCTGCACCGATTTCGAAAGCGTCGGCGACCTTGAAGTAGACCTTCTCGACGGCGATATCTGCCCGCGCAGGTGCCGCGAGGAAAAGCGAGGTCGCCAGGATCGCGACTAGCCGGCGAGGGTGCCCAGGGACCGAAAAGATCATCCTGTTCTCCGGATTGAATCCCAACTCTCGGATCGCGCGCCGGACGAGCGGATCCATATTGCCACGTCGAAGCGCAGGCGGCAGTCGCAAACATGAAAAATTGCGAAGGTCATCTGCCGGCGGCCGGTATCGCCGTACGATCGACGCGATTGGCGCTACAACAAGCGGCGACCGCCCGCTCATCGCATGGAGGCATCATGAATCCCGAGCGACTGACCTATGCTTCGGTGGATGTCAGGACCGTGCTGCTCCCGCTGAGACGGCCGGTGGTCTCGAAGGTGGGCCGCTTCGACAGCTGGCCGCTGATTCTTATCGACCTGCACACGCGGGAGGGCATCGTCGGCAGGAGCTATCTTGAGCCCTACCTGAAGCAGTCTGCGAAGTACATTGTCCCCGCCCTTCATGACCTCGCGCAGTCGCGCAGGGGCCTGCCCATCAGCCCTATCGACGATTTCCAGAGCGCCCGGAGATCGCTGAACCTGGTCGGCTACGAGGGTATCGCGATGATCGCGATCGCGGGGCTCGACATGGCGGCCTGGGACGCCGTCGCCAAGGCAGCCGGCTTGCCGCTTGCCGAACTGCTCGGCGGCAGCGTGGGTGAGGTCGCGGCCTACAACAGCAACGGCTTGTGGCTCGGGGACGTGTCGGCCCTGGGCCAGGAAGCAGCGGAACTGGTCGCAGAGGGAGGGTTCGATGCGCTGAAGCTTCGGCTCGGGCGGACGCGGCTCGCCGACGACGAACGCGCCATCGATGCCGTACGCGAGGCGGTCGGCTCGGAAGTGAAGCTGATGGTCGACTTCAACCAGGGCTTGTCGCTGGGCGATGCGCTGCACCGCTGCCACGCACTCGACGATCAGGGGCTGTACTGGTTCGAGGAGCCCGTCACCTACAACAACCTCTCCGGTCATGCCCAGCTTGCTCGGGAGTTGAAGACGCCGGTGCAGCTTGGCGAAAATTTCTACGGGCCAAGGGAACTGCAGAGAGCGCTGGAGATGAGGGCCTGCGACTACGTCATGCCGGACCTGATGCGCATCGGTGGCGTTTCCGGCTGGCTGCGATCGGCGCCGTTGGCTGCGGCCATGGGGGTCGAAGTCTCGACCCATCTCTATCCGGAGGTTGCGGCGCATCTGCTGCGTGTCACCGAGACAGCGCACTGGCTCGAGTGGCAGGATTGGGCCAATCCGATCGTTGCAGAGCCCTTTGCCTTGAGCGGCGGCCGGCTGACCGTGCCGCGCCGGCCGGGATGCGGAATCGAATGGGATGAAAGGGCGGTGAAGCGCTTCGGCTACGAAGCCTGAGCCTGCTGCTGAATCCGAGCGTGCCTTCGCACCGCATCCACGACCCGATCGAGCGCCTCGCCATACTGGGCGTTGTTCCACACCATACCGAGTGGCCCGATATCGACACATAACTCCAGAGGGAGAACGTGCACCAGGCCGCGTGCTTGCGCTAGACGAGCCGCGGCCCGGGGCGCGACCGCGACCGTTTCTGTCTCGCGCAGCAATTCGAAGTTCAGGCTGTGTGACGCCGATTCGAACAAGATGTCCGGCGGGGCCGCGCCGACAGAGGCCAGAGTTGCTCCAATCGCCATGAAGAGCGGCGTGCCGGCAGGTGGAACGATCCAGCGGCAGCGCTGAAGGTCGGCCCAGGCCGGCGACGATAGCCTGGCCAGTGGGTTGCCAGTGCCACAGATGACGACATGTGGATCGTCGTACAGCATCTCCACCGTCGTCTCCTGGCCGCGGAAGCTGCGGTCCGGGCGTCCGATAAGCAAGTCGAGTTCGGCGCGCTCGAAACGTCGCCACAGACCCGCCCAAATATCCTCGACAACGACCAGGCTGAGATTCGGCACCGCCTCGCACAAGGTACGGACGACCTGCGGCATCAGCGTGGATACCGCGGCTGGCATGACACCAAGGCGGACGCGGCCAACCGCTCCCGCGCCGATCGCCTCCAGCTCGTCCTGTGTCCTTTGCGCGTCGTTCAGCACCCGCCGCGCATAGCGCAGCACCGCCTCGGCGAAGGCCGTGGGCCGCAATGGGCGCCCACGCTCGAACATCTTGACCCCGAGCGCGGCTTCGATATCCGCCAGCGATTGCGAAACTGCCGGCTGGCTGATGTCCAGAACATCCGCGGCGGCGCTGAGCGACTGGTGGCGCGCGATCATCAGCAACACCTCGAAGTGGCGCAGCTTGAGAGCAGCCACGCGGTTGGCGCAACGATGCGCGGGTCCAACGCGACGTCGTCTACGGCGAGGGGGTCGTGGCAGGGTCGACGAGGCCCGTCACCAGGCCCCTCAAGATGGACATCTACCAGCCTTCCGAAGGTGGCGCCGCACAGGGGTCACGGCCCTTGCTTGTACTTGCCTTCGGGGGAGCCTTTCATCGCGGCAGCAAGGAGAACGATTCGTTCGAGGTCGATGGACGCCGCAACACCGCAATCGCGGAGTATTGCGAGGTATTCGCGAGACGCGGCTTCGTTTGCGCGTCGGTCGACTACCGACTGGTCATTGAAGATCCGGATCCGGATCCTCCTGGTGCCGTCGAGAACCCGTCGGACATTCCTCGTTCGCGTGTGGACCAGGTTCGCGAGCAGCTCGGATATCCTCCGGCCACGGAAGAGATGCTGTGGCGCGGGATCGAGGCGGCGGCGAACGACCTGGACAAGGCTGTCCGCTACCTGTCGACGAACGCCGAGCGCTACGGAATCGACCGTAGGCGGATTGCCGTCGGAGGCTGGTCCGCCGGGGCGCGAACTGCATTGAATGCGGCCTTCGCGAAGGGCGCCCCGGTCCGGGCCGCGGTCAGCTTGTCGGGTTACATGGCTTGCGCCGACCTGCATCGGCTGGTGCGGCCGGGTCGGCCTGCGCCCGCCGTCTTCCTGGCTTGGGGGGAGCATGACCTGGGCTACGTTGCCCAGCAGAATCCGGTCATCGACGCGCACCTCCGCTCCATGGGCCTCCGCTGCGTTGCCTTGAGGCTTCCGGGCGCAACGCACTTCTATGAGCGGGCGGCCAGTTCCGGAAGACTGGGGCGACCACCCTCGAGGATGCGCTTGCGATCTTCCTCGAAGAGCATCTTGTGCCGTGTGAGGATGGGACCCTGACATAGCTGTTCGGGTCGTGGGCACGAGGTCGATCGAAGCGGGAATGACGGCTCGCCCGGCCCGATTCCCTGATCGCAGCGGCTAGTTCAGCCACTTGGCCGGCACCAGCACCAGCTGCGGGAAGAACACCATCAGGAACATGATGAAGATCTGGGCGAGCATGAATGGCCACACGCCGCGGGTGGCAGCGTCCATGCTCACCTTCCCGACGCCGGCCACCGTGCTCAACACGGTGCCGACCGGTGGCGTGATCAGGCCGATGGCGTTGTTGATGATGAACAGCACCCCGAAGTAGACCGGATCGATTCCGGCTGCTTTCACCAGCGGCATGAACACCGGTGTCAGGATCAGGATGGTCGGTGCCATGTCCATTGCGGTGCCGACCAGCATCGTGATGACCATCATCGTGACGAGCAGCAACACCGGGCGGTCGAGCAGTGGCTGAAGGAGGGCAACCAGTTCGTTCGGCAAGTTCGCGATCGTGATCATCCAGGCCGAAACCATGGCTGCCGCAACCAGGAACATGATCACCGCGGTCGTCTGCGCCGCGGACAGGAACACATCGTACAGCTGCGAGATCTTGAGTTCGCGGTAGACCACGGTCGAGATGAACAACGCGTAGACGGCTGCGACAACGGCTGCCTCGGTGGGGGTGAAGACGCCGAACTTGAGCCCGAAGATGACGATCACCGGCATCCCGAGCGCGAACGTTGCATCCTTGAGGGAGGCCAGGACCTCCGCTCGGGTGGCACGCGGCGCCGGCTCGATGTTCTCCTTGCGCACGAGCCACCACCAGGTCAGCCACAAGCCTGCGCCGAGCATCAACCCCGGTGCGATGCCGGCCAGGAAAAGCTTGGATATGGAGACGTTCGCTGCGACACCGAAGATCACGAAGCCGATCGAGGGTGGAATGATGGGTGCGATGATCGAAGCCGAGGCCAGCAGCCCGGCCGACCGGGCAGTGTCGTAGCCGGCGCGCCTCATCATCGGCAGCAGCAGCGCGGCCAGTGCTGCGGCATCGGCCACGGCCGATCCCGACAATGCAGCCATCACGATGCCGGTGATGATCCCGACGTACCCCAGGCCGCCGCGCACATGGCCAACCAGGTTCATCGCGAACGCCACGATGCGTCGCGAGAGGCCTCCGGCGTTCATGATCTCGCCGGCCAGCATGAAGAAGGGCACTGCCAGAAGGGGAAAGCTGTTGGCGCCCTCGATCGTGTTCTGCGCGAGTATCTGCGCATCGAAGATGTCCAAGTGCCACATCAGCGCAGCCCCGCAGATCAGCAGGGAGAAGGCGATCGGTACGCCGAGCGCCATGGCGCCAAGCAGCGCCCCGAGGAAGATGGCAATGGTCACGGTGTCATCCTCCCGGCGCCCGTTCGGGCGGCGGCATCTCCTCGGACGCGGTGACGCCGACGAGTTCGGCGTCGCTCAGCCGGCCGGTGAGCAGCTTCCATAGTTCATGGATCAGGATCAGGCCGGCCACCACGGCGAACAGGACGCCGGCTGCAAAGAACCAGGCCACCGAAGCCTGCATGACGGCACTCGTGGTGTCCCGATTGATGAGCGTCTGCTGCCACGCCCCACGCCCCATCAACCAGCACATGTAGATCATCATCAGATGTGCGGCTACGAAGCACAGCCGCCTGCCGCCCCGGGGGAGCCTGGATACCAGCAGGTCCGAACCCAGGTGCAAGCGGCGGCGGACGGCGACGATCGCGCCCAGGAACGTCAGCCACACGAAGAGCCATCGCGACAGCTCCTCGGAGATGGAGATCGCCGAGTTGAAGCCGTAGCGCAGCACCACGTTGCCGAACACCATCACCACCATGAGTGCGAGCGCGACGACCATCAGCATGCCGAAGAGTCGGCAGAGCGCGTCGATGAACCGATCCATCGGGGATCTCCTGGCACAGTGCGGGCGAGGTGGCGAGCAGCACGCGACCCCGGTCCGCCGATCTACCGCACAGTCGCGCGGACCTTCTCGAGCTCCGCGCGATACACCTTGACGACGTCCTGGTCGTACGTGCCTGCAAACTTCTCTGCTACGGGCTTGGTCAGCTCGCGCATCTTCGCCAATGTCGCCGGCGGCACATCGTTGACCTGCATCTTGCTCTCGAGCTCCTTGCGCGCGCCAGCCGATGCATCACGGCTCAGCTTGCGCTGGAAGGCCCCCGCTTCCTGGACCGCCTCCTTGACCAGCTTCTGGTCCGCCGGTGAGAGCTTGTCCCACGTCTTCCTGCTGATGACCACGGGATTTGCCGTGTAGACGTGGTTGGTCACGCTCAGGAACTTCTGCACCTCGAAGAACTTGCTGGTGAGCACGATGCTGAACGGGTTCTCCTGCGCGTCCATCGCTTTGGACTCCAGTGCACCGTAGAGTTCCGGAAAGGCCATCGGGACAGGATTGGCGCCTAACGCCGAAAAGCTCTCCATGAACATCGGGTTGGGGATCACCCGCAGCTTGAGACCCTTCAGGTCCTCGACGTTGACGATCGGCTTGCGACTGTTGGTGAAATTCCGGAAGCCTGTCTCCCAGAAGTCCAGGCCCACCATCCCTTTGTCGTTCAGCCTGGACATGAGCATCTGTCCGAAGGGACCCTGCAGCAACGAGTCGACTTGCTGCGCACTGGTGAACGAGAACGGGATGTCCAGCAGCGTGAACTCCTTGATCACGCCACCCATGACGGTCGCCGAGGGCAGCGTCATGTCCTGTATGCCTCCCTGCACGGCGCTCAGCTGCTGAGCCTCGCCGCCGACGGAGCCGCCGCCGAGCTCCTGTACCTTGATGCGCCCACCGCTCTTGGCAGCAAGGATCTCGCCGAGCTTCTGCGTGCCCAGCGAGATGGGATGGCCCGGTTGCACGACGTGGCCGAAGCGTAGCGTGGTTACCTGCGCATGCGCGACTGAAGCTGATTGCCAGTCCCAGAACGACACCGCAAAGCAAGCTGGAAAATCTCATGGTGGTCTCCTGTCGAATCGAAAGAACGGGTGGGGTGAAGCCGTGGTCACTGCGGACGCAGGATGACCTTGGTGCCTTCGCGCCGCTCGACGACCCGCAGCGCATGCTCGAAATCCTCAAGGGGTAGCTGGTGGGTGACTAGCCTCAGCACGTCCGTCGCCACCTGGGGCAGCACGCTCATCGTCAGTCGCCAGGTGGTCTCGTTGTAGCCTCGGGAGCCGATCAAGGCCAGTTCCTTCAGTACGACCGGGGTGCTTCTCAAGGTGCTCGGTCCGTGACAGAGGCCGATCAGGCCGACGCTGCCGCCCCGGCGTGCCATGGCCACCGCCTGCTCGAGCGTGCTGGCAACGCCGCTGGTTTCATAGACGACGTCGGCGCCGTCGTCCTGCAGGCTGCGAAGGACCATGCCAGGGTCGCGCGCCTCGATGTCCACACCGATGGCGCCCAACGACTCGGCCAGGCGAAGCCGTTCCGCGTCGGCGGCAACGCCCGTGACCAGCACCTTGGCTGCGCCGGCGGCGAGCGCCAGCACTGCGCAGAGCAGGCCGATGGGCCCTGCGCCGATTACCGCCACCACATCACCTGCCCGCACGGGTACGCGCTCGATGACGGCATGCGTCGCCACGGACAGGGGCTCCAGCAGCGGGGCGACGGCGGCATCGATTCCCGGCGGCAAGGAATACACGTTGCGCGCCGGCACGCTGACCTGTTCGGTCCAGCCGCCGTCGATCCGCCCGCCCATCAGCCGTCGGTCATCGCACAGGGTGGGCCGGCCCAGGCCGCAGTAGCGGCAATGGCCGCAGGCAATCTGCGGGTTGACGGCCACTACGGCGCCGACGGCAATTGCCGGCGTGTCCGATGCCTCGACGACGCCGGCGAACTCATGGCCGACCACCAGCGGAAAGCGGGGCGCGTATTGCCCCACCACCGCCTCGTGCCACTTCCAGATGGCCACGTCGGTACCACAGATTCCGCCGGCGGTGATGCGCACCAGGACCTCGCCGGGCTTGCGCTGCGGCGGATCGATCTCGATCAGCTCCATGGCGCCTGCGGACGGCGCGAGTTTGGCGACGGCTTTCACGAGACGGCAACTCCTGGGGCGGTGCGCTGGCGGACGGATCTCGCGGCCGCTTGAGCTGCGGCGCAGGCGAACACGATGGCCGGTCCGAGATTGATGCCGGGTCCCGGGTAGGCGCCGCCCATGATCGACTGCATGTCGTTGCCGACTGCGAACAGGCCGTCGATCGGCTCGTCGTCTCGAAGAACCCGGGCGTCGGCGTCGGTGGCCAGTCCCACGATCGAGCCGATGTCGCCGGGATAGAGCGTGACGGCATAGAAGGGCGGCTGCTCGATAGGGCCCAGCGTCGGATTCGGAACTACAGCCGGATCCCCCAGGTTGCGCTGGTACGCTGTGCCGCCGCGCTGGAAGTCCTCGTCGACGCCGCCCTGCGCAAAACGGTTCATGCGGTCGACGGTGAACTGCAGGGCTGCGGCGTCGATGCCGAGGCGGCCGGCGAGCCCGCCTAGCGATGACGCCTCGACCAAATAGCCGTCCCGCACGAAGTCTCCGATACCGCGACCGCCCGGACGCACCATGCCCAGGCCATAGCGCAGCAGCGCGCGGCGGTCCGCGATCAGGTACGCGACAGCATCGGGACGATCCCCTCCAGCCGTGGCCTTCAGCATCCGCTCGCCGAAGAGATGATAGGAGCAGCTCTCATTGAGGAAGCGCTGCCCGTCCGAATTGACCACCGCCGTCCCCGGCTTCGCGCGGTCGAGCACGAAATGCGGAAAGACAGCCTGGCTGCCGTCGGGGCGCTGTCGTACCGACACCGGCGCCCAGAAGGCTGCACTGTCGGCGGCAGGTTCGAGCCGCGCGCCCAGGTCAAGCGCCTGCTGCAGCAGGAGAGCAGGCGAGCTCAGCGCGCGCGGCGAATGCCTCGCCTCGGCAGGTATGAGCTGCTGCCTGAAGACCGGGTGGTCGTTGAAGCCACCGCCTGCCAGCACCACGCCGAGTCGGGCGTGCAGCGTGGTGCTGTGCGCCGGCCCGCGCACCTGGATGCCTGTCACGCGGCCGTCTTTCGTCAGCAGGCGCTCCGCGCTCATGGCAGTGTGGATCGGGACGCCGCGTTTGCGCAGCGACAGCAGCAGTCGGCCGACCAGCGCATTGCCCATGACCAGGCGGGTGCCGCGCGGGCGACGCAGCCGGTCCAGGCCGTAGCGCAGCAGCAACCGCGAGGCATGGACACATGACGCAAGGGAGCGTCGCATGTTCATCAGGTGGCCGATGTCGATCCGGTCGACCATCATGCCGCCCAGCACGGTGAACTCCGGGATCGGCGGACGCACCAGGGGCAGCGCATCCCCGAGGTGTCGGCCGTCGAATGGCAGGCATTCCAGTACCCGGCCCGAGGTGCTCGCGCCTTCCAGTTCGCTGAGGTAGTCCGGGTGATGACCGAAGGCACGCATGTGCACGTCCGTATGCGCCTCGAGGCATCGCAGTGCCTTCGGTCCCAGGTCCAGGAAGCGCCTGCGCAGAACCGGAGATCCGCCCTTGCACGCCTCGGCCAGATAGCGCGCTGCCTTCTCAGGCGTATCCCCGCTGCCGGTTGCCAGATGCGTGTTCGGTATCCATACGGCGCCGGCGGCCAGTGCGCTGGTGCCGCCGACCCAGGCTGAACGCTCGAGAACGAGCACGCGCAGCCCCTCGATCGCGGCGAAAAGCGCCGTCGCCATGCCGGCGCAGCCGGCACCCACGATGATGAGGTCCCAGGACCCCGCCTCGAACGCGTCGACGTTGCGAGCGACAGGCAGCGTCATGCGTCTGCCGAGTCCGCCAGTACCATCGCGGCGCCCCGCTCGGCCACCATCAGCGTCGGCGCATTGGAGTTGCCGGAGGTGCAGGACGGCAGCACCGAGGCGTCGATCACGCGCAGCGCCTCGACCCCTTGGACCCGGAGCCGCGGATCGACCACCGCGTCTGCGTCGCCTCCCATGCGGCAGCTGCCGACGAGGTGATAGCCGGAGACACCCTTCGACAGCGCGTAGGCGAGCAACTCGTCGTCGCTCTCCACAGCCTTGCCGGGAAGGGTTTCCTGCAGGATCCAACGGCTCAGCGCCGGCATGCCGAACAGGCGCCGGCCGAGACGCAGGCCGGAAAGCAGTGCAGCGCCGTCGGCGGGCGCACTCAGGTAGCCGGGCGCGATCGCCGGCGGTTGTGCCGGATCGGGGGAAGCAATGCGCACCGTGCCGCGGCTCTCCGGGAACGAGTGGTAGATGCTCAGGGTCATGCCCGGCGCCTGCTCGAGCTGGTAGGTTCCGGCCTCGAAGCTGGCCGGCGCGAAGCTGAGCTGCAGGTCCGGTGCCGCAAGGTCAGGGCGACTGCGCGCAAAGGCCGCGCAGGTGCTCGCGCCGAGCGTGAGCAACCCGTCTCCCCGCGAGACGTAGCGCCACAGCTCAGCCATCAGCGCAAGCCCGCGCGTACGCTCGTTGAGCGTGCCAACACCCTGGACCCGCTGCGTGATGCGAACGGAGTAGTGGTCGCGAAGGTTCTCGCCGACATCCTTCCGATCAGCGATCACCGGAACTCCCATCGCCTGCAGCAGCGGTCCCGGTCCGACACCGGACAGCTGCAGCAGCTGCGGCGATCGAATGGCGCCACAGGCGACGATCACTTCCCGGCGGGCATGGATCCGCCGCAGTCCGACCCCTTGCTGCTTCAACAGCACGCCGACGGCGCGCGGGCCGTCGAACAGCACACGCTGGGCAAGGCTGTCGGTCAGGATCTCGAGGTTCGCGCGGCGGCGCGCGCGGCGCAGGTAGCTCTGAGCCGGCCCGCGGCGGAAGCGGCCGAGTCGATTCTGGTGAAACGCGGCGGCGCCTTCGCGCTCCGGCCCGTTGAGGGTGTCGCGCACCGCCATGCCCGCTTCACCGCAGGCCTGCAGGAAGGCCTGGCTGAGCGGATGCTGTTCCAGGAAGCGGCGCACCGGCAGGCCCTGCCCGGGCGCATCGTCGTCCAGGTTCTCGATGCGCCGGTACCACTTGAGCGCCTCCTCGTAGGACCATCCCGTGCAGCCCTGAGCCAGCCATTCGCCATGCTCGGCCGGCGAACTCCGGACGTAGAGCATGCCGTTCATCGAACCGGTCCCGCCAAGCATCCGACCCTGCGGATAATGAATCGTCCGATGCTCCAGGGCTGCACCGCCCTGGGCGCGGTAGCGCCAGCTCAACTGCGGATGGTCGATCAGCCGCAGGAAGGCTGCAGGCACGTGGATGTACGGATGGTGGTCGGAAGGCCCGGCCTCGAGGAGCAGTACCCGATGCGCGCCGCCTTCCGACAGGCGATCCGCCAGCACGCAGCCCGCGCTGCCGCCGCCGACGACGACGAAGTCGGCTTCGCGATCCCAGTGTGCCGCTTCAATCGACATGTGCGGATGCCATCAGCAGCCGGGTAGCCTCGCGCAGCAGTCGCGCCCGCGGGACCGGTGGCAGCAGGTCGGGATGGGCGTGCAGCGGCACCTCGATCGAGATGACGAGGTCGCGCGGCAGCGCGCGCAGCATGCCGGTCAGGTCGAGTCCGCCACGACCGGGCGCGAGGCGCGCCCGGCGCGCCTGGAACAGCAGTTCTTCCTCGGTCGCCGGTCGCTGCGCCGGCGCATCGCAGATCTGGAAGAAGGCCCATTGTTCAGGCCGCAACGAAGCGAGATCGGCAGCGCTGCCCCCCGACCGGTCGAGGTGGATCGCATCGACGATGATGCCGCCGGTACCTGCCGCTCGTATGACTCGAGCCGCGGACGGAAGGTCGCGGATGCCCCGCCAGGGCATGAACTCCAGGCCCATGCGCAGGCCATAGCGGGTACCGAGTGCTGCCAGCGCGGAGAACCTGTCGGCCATCGAGCTTTCGTCTTCGCCGTCCCCGGCGACGAGCACCTGCCGCGCGTTCAGCCGTGCGGCGGCCTCCATGAAGGGCTCGTAGGAGCCAAGGTCGGTGTCGACATCCAGGCGCACCAGTTCCACGTCGTGTACAGCCACGCCCAGCGATTGCAGTCGCGCGAGCGTCTCCCGCATCATGGGCGTATCGCCAAGCATCGGGTGCTGCGGGTCACCCGCTGCTGCAGGCGCCAGCCGCAGGCTGACCAGTTCGAAGCCGGCCGCCGCGGCGGCTGTCACCATCTCGGGCGGTGACAGCTCGATCAAGCTGAGGTGGGCCAGGCAGAGCGGGTGTGGCATGGCAGTACGGGCTTGCGACCGGTGCGTGTCGGGCGAGCCGGTCAGCCCATCTCTGCCGGCGTGGCCGAATACGCCAGTCCATAGAGGTGACGCTCCGAGCCATCTGCGGCACCCATGGCCTGCAGCGCGTCCTCGGCGAGTTCCGCCTCGCCCAGCGCGCGCAGCGCGGATGCATCGTAGCCGCAGGCGATCAGCACCCAATCGGCCACGCGGTCTCCGTTGCCGCGGATCCTCTGCTCGGTGGTGGCAGCCAGGGCGGGCGTTTCATGACGCAGCAAATGCAGGCCGACGAGCCCGGGCTGCATCCAGGCCGACCGCGCGAGTTCTGCGACTGCCCGTTGCAGCGCATCGGCCTGTCCGACAGCCGGAGAGAGACGCACCGTCAAGGCGTGTCGTGCCGTCACGGCGCCATGACTTTGCAGCACCCGGCATTGGCTGCGCACCATGTTCCGATGGTGGGGCATCATGCGAGTCGACCAGGGCGTCGGCGCGTTGAGTCGCGCGGCGTACGGGGCAGAGGCGAGGATGCCGTAGTCCTCCAATTCATACATCACGAAGAAGCCCTCGCCGCCTTCGGCGCTCGTCCAGCGTGTCGCTCGCCGGAAGCCCGGAATGCCGAGGCGCTCCTGAAAGTGCTCGTGGGCATGCCAATGCTCGAATTCGGTGCGCAGATCCGGAGCGACATCCCACCACATGGCCAGTGCAGCCTTGCCGAGCATCGCCATGGAGGCCTACACCTTCGATCCGTAGAAGGGCGGAACGGCAGGTCCGCTGGCGAACAGTAGGCGAGTGCGCATAGGGTCTCCGCGAGTCCTGGCAAGAAGAAACTCTCCCCGCTCGAGGTCGGTCGGCGGCGGGAGGCCCCGATCCTGCCAGATAATTGAATGCAGTTCAAGAACGGGATAGCATTCAAAAATTGAACGATGCAACCACTTCAAGCGAACTTGAGCGATTGGCGGGAGGTACATGAGCGGAGCGGTAGAAAAGTCACTGGCCATCCTGGAATACCTGGTCGCCTATCCGGACGGCGCGGGCCTGGCGCAGATCGCAACCGAACTGAATCAGTTGCGCAGCGGCTGTCACCACACCTTGAAGGAGCTGATCCGGTTCGGCTACGTGCGGCAGCTGCCGCAGCGCGGCGACTACGCGCTGACCACCAAGCTGGCTTCGATGGGCCTGAGCTTTCTCAGCAAGTCCGGCGTGGTGGACATCTCCTTGCCGGTCATCAATCGCCTGGCGCAGACCACCGGGGAACTGGTTCGTCTGGCCATCGTCGACGGCGACCGCTTGACTCTGGTCGCCAAGGCGCAGGGAGCGCGCTCAGGGCTGCTCTACGATCCCGACATGGGCATCGACCTGCGACTTTCCTGCAGTGCGGCGGGGCAGGCCTGGCTGATGACCTTGCCGGAAGACGTGGCAATCGAGACCGTCAGCCGGCAGGGGCTGGGCCAGCCGGCAAACTATGGGCCGAATGCGCCGACGTCGATCAGGTCGCTGCTCAAGATGCTCGACGAGCACCGCAAGCGCAGGTACAGCATCATCCAGGATGTGTATGCGCCCGGCATGAGTTCGATGGCAGCGCCGGTGCAACGGACGGGAGAACCGACCACCGGCGTCATCGTGGTTGCCGGGCCGTCTTCGCGCCTGACCGCGCAGCGCATGGTGAAGTTCGGTCCCGCGCTTCTGGCAGCAGCCGAGGAACTCTCCGTCACCGGACCCGCGTCCCCTCTGCTCAAGTCGGCCAACGTCGGTACCTGGGGCAACGTCGCGGAGCCGCCGCTTGCATCCACGCGCACCACTGCGCGCACGCGCAAGGTGGGATAGCTGCATGGGCACAACTCCTCACCCGTGATAACGTTCCGCCATCGCTTCATCGTCCGCCAGCAGCAGCCTTCAAACCCGAGGTACAACATGAGCAAGATCCGTTCAGCGCTGGTGGGCTTCGCGCTCGCCCCGGCGTTCTGCGCCGCGTTGGCAGTCAGCGGCGGCGTTCGCCCCGCTGCCGTCGCAGGCCCAGGCCCAGTCGAAGGACCCGATCATCATCGGTTCCTCGATCCCGCTCACCGGCACCGTCGCCTCCTTCGGCCAGCATTCGCGCTGGGGGGCGGAGCTGGCCATCGCCGAGGCCAATGAAAAAGGCGGAGTGCTGGGTCGCAAGATCGAGATCGAGTTCCAGGACAACCGCTGCAATCCGGCTGAGGCCGTCAAGAGCGTATCCCAGATGATTTCCTCCAAGAAGTACGTCGCCATCCATGACGGCCTCTGCAGCTCGGTGGCGCTCGCCATCATGCCGCTGGTGGAAAGGGCGGGGATCCCGTTCGTGGTCGCCAACGCGTCGGCGACTTCCATTGCGGAAAAGTCCGGCGTCGGCGGCAACAAGTGGACCTTCAAGGTCAATCCGACAGATGCCAGCCTCCTGAAAGCACTGATCGACTGGCTCGAAAAGGAAGGCAAGGCGGGCAACATCGCCTTCCTCGGGGAAGACACCGATTTCGGCCGGGCGGGTTCCAGCGGGCTGGCGGAAGCGCTGAAGCAGCGCAATCTCAAGCTCGCGTCGGTGGACTTCTACCAGAAGGGCATGGCCGACTTCACCTCGGTGTTCACCAAGATCAAGTCGCAGAAGCCAGGCATGCTGGCTCTCTATGCCATCGATGCAGACTTCCAGAATGCGATGCGGCAGTGGTATGGCCTCGGCGGTGGCGTGCCACTGACGGGCCGCGTGCTGGTCGACCAGGTGCCCAAGGAGATCATGGAAAGCGGTTTCCTCGACGGCACTACCTCGGTGCAGCCCTACGATCCGTCGGTGGACACGCCGGCCAACAAGGCCTTCGTCGAAGCCTTCAAGAAGCGCAACAACGTCGCGCCGATCCTGGTCAGCTTCGAGTCCTACGAGGCGACCAAGATCCTGATCGATGCGATCCAGCGGGCAGGCAATACCGAGCCGGCGGCAGTGCGCGACGCGCTCGCGGCAACCAAATTCCAGTCGATCCTCGGCAGCACCATCGAGTTCGACGAGAACAACCTGGCGCACAACAACGCGATCATCCTCACCATCACCGGCGGCAAGGTCGTTGTCAGGGGCATGAGCAAGACCTGATCGCAACCCGCAGGTTAGCTTGGACCTGAGCTTCATCCTCCAGCTGGTGCTGGGAGGACTCGTCATCGGCGTTATCTATGCGCTGGTGGCGATGGGTCTGTCGCTGATCTTCGGCGTGCTGGAGATCGTGAACTTCGCCCATGGCGAGTTCTACATGCTGGGGGCGATGGCTGCCTTCTTCCTGTCGAGCGGGACGAGCCTCGGCTACTGGCCCACCATCCTGCTGGTCACCCTCGGCGCCGCCTGCGTCGGCTACGTGCTTTACGAGGCGCTGCTCGGCTCGCTGCAAGGGGAGGGTTTCGAGCGCAGCATCCTGCTTACGCTCGGGCTCTCGATGGTCCTGCAGAACGGCGCCGTTTACCTCTTCACCACGACGCCGCGGATGATCAGCAACAGCCTCACCTACAGCAACGTCACCATCGGCGGGCTGCGCATTTCGGAGCCCCGGCTCTATGCACTCGGGCTCGGCCTGGCCGCATTCACCGCGCTCTTCGTAGTCCTCCACCGCACCCGCGTCGGCAAGGCGATGCGAGGCGTCGCCCAGAATCGCGAAGCGGCCCTGATGGTCGGCATCGACCCGCGTGCAGTGGCGCGGCTCGCGGTGGTCATCGGCATCGGTCTGTCGGGGCTCGCCGGGGCTGCGCTTGCGCCGGTCTATGCAGTCCATCCGGTGATGGGGTTTGCCTTCGTGTTCAAGGCCTTCGCGATCATCATCATCGGCGGCCTCGGCAACGTCACGGGTGCCGCCATCACCGCGATCGCACTGGGGCTCATCGAAAGCCTGATCGGCGGCTTCCTGCCGCTGGTGATGGTCGACGCGCTTGCGTTCGTCGGCATGATCGTCATCCTGCTCTTCAAGCCGCACGGCCTATTCGGCAGGGGGGTACGGGTATGATCCGCGGCGTCGACGCAGCCGCGTTGAACGTCGATGCGCAAGCCCGCGAGTCAGCCCTTCGGCGCTGGCTATCCCCGCTCGTCGGGCTGCTGATCGCCGCGGCGTTGCTGCTGGTGCCTTTCCTCTCCCGGAGCGAATACCTCCTGGCGCTTGGCGTCAGCTTCGCCATGTTCTCGGTCTTGAGCAGCGGCCTCAACCTCGTCTACGGGTATGCCGGACTGCTATCGTTCGCGCAGGTCGGGTTCTTCGGGATCGGCGCCTACACCGCTGCGCTGCTGGTGGTCGAGCGCAACTGGTCGCTGTGGGGCGGGGCGTCTGCAGGCGGCATGCTGGCTGCGGTGGCCGGGTTCGCCATCGGCTATGCGTCCCTGCGCCTGTCGCGCCACGCCTTCGCGATCGTGAGTCTCTGCTTCGCCCTGTTGTGCATGATCGTGGCGAGGGACTGGGTGTCGCTGACTCGGGGTGCCATGGGCATTCCCGGACTGCCGACGCCCGAGCTGTCCCTGCCCGGGGGCTTGCGCTGGCGAGTCGTGCAGCCGGCGGATTTCTATTTCCTGATCGTCGGCTTCGCCGTCGCTGCGCAGTTGTTGATCTATCTGGTGATGTCGTCCCGGCTCGGCCGCGCCATGCGTGCCATCAAGCTGAACGAGCCGCTCGCGCAGTCGCAGGGCATCAATCCGCTCGCCTACAAGCTGCTCGCGATCGTCCTGTCGGCGGTGCTGGCCGGCATGGTCGGCGGGCTGTTCGTTTTCTACCTGAGCATCGTCGATCCGTCGGTCTTCGACTTCTACTACACCGAGACGATGCTGATCATGGTCATCATCGGCGGTCCCGGCAGCTTCTGGGGCGTGCTCGGCAGCACCGCGGTGCTGGCGGCGCTGCCGGACCTCCTGCGGTTCACGACCGACCTGCGAATGGTCCTGTACGGCCTGGTGCTGATCGCGGTGATGCTGCTGTTCCCCGGCGGCATCGGCGGGTGGCTGCAGCGGCGGCGGCTGGCCCGCTGGCGCCGTCCGCCGCCGGCCAGCGCTACGACCGCACCGACCGGGACGATCGACGCCGGAGCACCCCGATGACCTCTGCAGCGGTTCTCGAAGTGCGCGGCCTGACCAAGCGCTATCTGCGGGCTGACGGCAGTCGACGACCTTTCATACACGGTCGAGAAAGGCGGCGTGGTCGGAATCATCGGTCCCAACGGATCGGGCAAGAGCACCAGCATCGACTGCCTGACGGGCTTTCAGCGGCCCGATGCCGGCGAATGGGCCCTCGACGGACAGCCGCTGACCGGCCTCGCGCCGCATCGCATCGCCCGCGCGGGGCTGGTCAGGACCTTCCAGAACGTGCGCGCCTACGACGAGATGAGCCTGCTCGAGAACCTGAGGATCGCGAGCCAGGAGCAGGAGGGCATCGGCTGGATCGCTTCGCTCACCGGCGGCAGGGGCCTGCGCCAGGCGCGAATCGGCTGCAACCGGCCGCGCGCGCGAGCTCCTTGGCGTAATCGGCCTCTCCCACTACGCCGACGCGCCGGCCGCGGCGCTCTCCTACGGCCAGCGCAAGCTGCTGGCGATAGCCGCCACGATGATGGCGAGGCCGAAGCTGGTGATCCTGGACGAGCCGGTTGCCGGCGTAAACCCGACGATGATCCGCAATATCGAGAAGGCGATCCGAAAGCTCAATGAGGATGGTGTCGCGCTCATCATCATCGAGCACAACGTCGACTTCGTGATGAACCTCTGCAGCCGGGTGGTCGTGCTCGAGTCGGGCCGCAAGATCGCCGAGGGAACACCGTCTCTCATTCGCAGCGATCCGCGGGTGCTGGAGGCATACCTGGGGAAATCGAAGGCCAGGAGCGTTGCGTCCGCCAATGCCTGAGGCGCTGCCTATCATGACGGAAGCCGCACCCCGCGCCCCGGTCGAGCCCAAGGACCACCACGGCGACGCGATCCTGCAGACGGACCGCCTCTCGGCCGGCTACACCGAAGAGCCGATCGTCGTGGACTTCTCGGTCTCCATTCCGGAAGGGTCGATCACCACCATCATCGGTCCCAATGGTGCCGGCAAGTCGACGCTGCTGCGCGCCATCTATGGCTTGAACAAGTATTTCGGCGGCAGCATCAGGTTCCTCGGCCAGCCGATCGAGCGCCTGGCGCCACGTGAACGCCTCAAGCGCGGCATCGGCTTCGTGCCGCAGGGCCGCTGCAACTTTCCGCTGATGACGGTGCGCGAGAACCTGGAACTCGGCGCCTACACGCTGGCGCGCGCCGAAGCGGGCGCCGCCGCCGACCGGGTGCTCTCGATGTTCCCGATGCTGTCATCGAAGCTCGACGTGCTGGCCGGCAACCTGAGCGGCGGTGAGCAGCAGATCCTCGAAACGGCGATGGTCCTGGAGGCGGCGCCGCGCCTGCTGCTGCTGGACGAGCCGTCGCTCGGATTGTCGCCCGCCATGCAGGACCAGGTCTTCGAGACGATCAGCGACCTTCGCGGACGCGGCCTGACGGTGCTGGTCATCGAGCAGAACGCACACGGCGCGCTGGAAATCTCCGACTACGGGATCGTGATGGAACTCGGCCGGTTGTTCATGACCGGGCCGGCGCGGGAGATCATCGACGACCCGCGTATCCGCACCGCCTATCTCGGCGCGCGCCGGCCTGATCGACGTAGCATCCGACGCAGCATCCTTTACCCGCCGCACCCGTCTAAAGCACCCGACCCGTCTTCGCCGGTATGGCGGCCAGGATCGCCGCTCGCGCCGCGCGCTCGTCGGTACCCGTCAACTCGCGGATCCTGAGTCGACGTTCGACGAAGTTGTCCGGGTCACCCTGGATCATCAGGTCCAGGAAGCGGGTGACCCCCGGTACCTGGGTGCGGCGGGTATTGAGCGGTCGCTGCCGACGATTGCTTGCTCAGCAGCGCCGCGATCGTCCGCGCGGTGCGAGGCATCACGTTGAAGGGCGGCTTCCTCGTCCACCTGGACCTGGTAGATGCCGCCCGGATTGATCCCTTCCACCGCCAGCGGCTGCGCACGGCAGACGCTGACGAGCACTTCTGTCTGCCCCGCCTGGTGGTCGTGCCGAGCGTCCAATACCACGAGCCCCTTGTTGCTGGGCTTGCGTAGGATCGGTGCTTCAGTCGGCTGCGGTGAGAAACGCAGCGTGACGCTGCCTCCCGGCGCAAGCCGCGGCACCGTCACGAAGGCATTCCGGACGACATGGACGATTTCATGCTCACCGTCCCAGACACTATCGAACGGCTGGCGTTGCTCCACCATCAGCGCCTCGATGGTGCGGTCGGTCGGGTTCCTGATGGTCAGCCGCAGCCCGCCGTCCTGCTTCAGGAATACCAGGTCCTCGTAGTCAGCCATGCGCTGGTAGAGCTCGCGCTGGTTGGGGATCCAGAAGTTCCGGCGCTCGGCCAGGTTGATGGCGTAGCGGACATAGTCGAGCGCGCCCTTGCCGTCGTTGACCGACGGATCGCGGCCGAGCTCGGGGTGGTACTGGAAGCTGTAGACGCCATTCTCCAGCTGGTCTTCCACGCCGCGCTGCCGCGAGCTGTGGCCGTCGTAGATGGTCTCGACCAGTTCGTAGGCTGCGTCGTATTCGTGGGTGCGGTCCCAGCCGCGCAGCGGCCGCCATTCCTTGTCCGTGGTCACCACCGGATGGAACGGGAACCAGATGCCTTGCGTCGCGATCGTGCGCCGCACGTCGGTCACGTAGGTCAGCGGCTTGCCGCCGATGGTGCCGCCGACCATGACATCCGGCCGGCGCACGCCATACTCGATCATGTGGTAGTAGCTGAAGGTGCAGGCGCCGATGATGTCCGGCTCGTTGGCGTACAGGTAGTCCATCGCATCGATCGTCTCCGGGTGCATATGGCCGCCGGCGTGACGTCCGCAGGTGCAGATGCGGATGCCCAGGTTGCGGCTCGCATCGTTGACGTGCTTGAAGAAACCCTTGCCGAACACGGCGGTCGGCGGATCGCCGATGGAGCTGTCGTTGTGCAGCGCCTGCTCGATGAAGCTGTTGTGCGACGTGCGCGCCAGCCAGTCGCCCGCCATCTGCTCGGTGATGTTGGTCGAGAAGGCCGGATCCTCGATATCGTAGCTGGCCGGGATGAGGTTCTGGATCTGGTAGTCGAGGAAGCTGAAGTCCGTCATGCCGTGCACGTCGTGGCGGAACGACAGCACGCCGTCGTAGGTGCCGAACGAGCGCAGGCGTGTCTGCCAGAGCGGGTCGAGGCCGAGGTCGAGCAGCAGCCGGCGCAGGAAGAACAGCAGCGTGTCGCCCCAATGCGTCGGATTCGCCCAATGGCGCACTGCCTCGACATTGAGATGCGCCTGCATCATGCCGCCGATCAGCTCGAACACCTGGTTGGCGATATAGGCGGTGCGATCGGTGACGACGATCGCGGGACCGAGCGAGTTCGCGGTGGCGGTCTCGGCGCTGGCCAGGTCGCCGGAGAACTCGAGGAGCTCGGCGAGGACCCTGCTCGCGGACGCCGGCTGCACCTGCATGACAGCATGGCCTTCGAAGCCGGTGACGTAGGCAGGTTCCCAGGCGGCGTTGCCGAAGGGCGAGTCGGAAGCCCACCGCCAGCCGGTGAAGCCGCGCACCTGCAGCGGCTTCAGGTCTGCGAGGCCCAGCAGCCGCGGCGGCAGGTTGGTCTTGCCGGAGACGATCAGGCGGCGGTCACCGGTCGCGATCCAGCCTTCGACGGCACTGATGGTCGCTTCCGCGAGATGGGCCGCATTCGGTATCAGCAACGCCCGATAGCCCGCGAGCAGGTCGTCGCTCAGGTCGGCTTCGTCGACGACGTCGTGCTTCAGGTTGCAGCGGGCAAGCAACAGGCTGGCCGCGTTCGGTGCCAGGTAGGCGTACTCGCCTTTGATCCATGTGCGTGGCTCGTCCCAGGCGCTGTCGAAGGTGTAGGTCTCGCCGAGTGCAGCTGCTGAAGCGGCATAGGCGTCGCGGCTGCCGCTGCTGAAAAGGACAGCCAGGTCGTGCCCGCGCGGACGGATGGAATTCTGCAAGAGCGGGCCCCCCGAGGGAATAGGCGGCGATTGTATTCGCCGGTGCGCTTGTCGCGCGACGCCGGGCCCAGTCCTCTTGAGAGGTCGAGCATCCGGAGTGCGGGCATACCTCCTGCTATCTGGCGAACCCCCAACACTTCCGTCCTCGTGGAAACAGACCGACCGGCTGGCCAGGATCCAGCGACTGACAATGCAGAGCAAGCCGACAACGCCGTCCGCCGTGAACGGGACGCGCGTGACCGTCACTTGTCGGTCGTCATGCACGAGTTCCGCACTCCCATCTCGTCCATCAAGCTCAACCTCGAACTGTTCGAGCGCACGGCGCACCAGCGGGGGTCGATCGACGCCGCTACCGTGGCCCGGCTCCTCGAAATTCCCAAGCGTCAGTTGAACCGGCTCTCCCGCATGGTCGACCGGCTCCTGGACGTTGCTCAGGTGGAGAGCGACCGGCTGGTGCTCGACAGGGAGCGTGTCGACCTCTGCGATCTCGTGGAAGACGCCGTCGAGCGCATCGGTGCCGAAGCTACGAAGGCGGGATGCGAACTCCGGCTCGTGCTGGACCGGCCTGTCGAAGGCTGCTGGGATCGGTTGCGTCTCGAGCAGGTGACGACAAATCTGCTCGCGAATGCGGTCAAGTATGGCGGCCGCAGCCTGGTGACTGCCTTCGTCCGCCGCGATGGTGACGGCCATGCGGAACTGACGGTATCCGACGGAGGCGACGGGATCGCGGAGGACGACCACCAGCGGATCTTCGAGCCTTTCGAGCGCGCGGCCACCGGTTCCCAGCAGGACGGCGCCGGCCTGGGCTTGTACATCGTGCGCGAGATCGTCGCTGCCCATGGCGGCCGGGTGCGGGTGACGAGTCATCGGGGTGATGGCGCCGCCTTCAGCGTCCGGCTGCCGACCAACGCGGGGGAGTGCTGAGGTGTCGAAGGCGCAGGTACCGGAGGGTGATGTGCCACGGGCCAAGCCTTCGGAGGCGGACGAGGCGCGCCTCGAGAGTGGCATTCCACGTCTCGACTTCATCCTGCACGGCGGTTTGTTCAAGGGCGGCGTCTATGCGTTGTATGGCCCCCCGGGGGCCGGCAAGACGATCATGGCGAACCAGCTTTGCTTCAATCACATCGCGATGTCGGGCGGGAACTGCGTCTACGTCACCGTCCTTGCGGAATCGCATGCCAAGATGGTCCGTCACCTGCGAGACTTGAGCTTCTTCAACCCCAAGGTGGTCGGCGACAGGCTCCAGTACATTGCCGCCTACCAGACGCTCAGGTCCGAAGGCATCGAAGGGCTGGCAAAGCTCGTGAACAGCCTGCTGACAAGTGTCCGGCCGAACCTGATGGTGATCGACGGCCTCGAGACGATCAGCCAGATGGCAGGCTCCGCGCTGGCGGCGAAGGAGTTCCTCCACCAGATGCAGTCGTTCGCCTCCCTGACTGACACGACCTTGCTGCTGTGCGCCGTCGCGCCGCAGGGCGAGGCGCGGCGCGACGAGAACGCCATGGTCGACGGCGTGCTGGAGCTGTCGGACCAGCTGGTCGGCCCGCGCGCGGTTCGCGAGCTCACCGTGCACAAATTTCGCGGCAGCGGGTATTTGCGCGGACGGCATGAAGTGGAGATCACCGACGACGGCGTGCAGATCCACCCGAGGACCGAGATCCAGTTCGATGCGCCACCGGCGAGCGCCGACGAAACCCGCGAGCGGATGTCCTTCGGCGTCGTCGAGCTGGATCGCATGATGAATGGCGGCGTTCTCTCCGGTTCCACCGTCGCGCTGCTCGGCGCTCCCGGCTCGGGCAAGACCACGCTTGGGCTCAGCTTCCTCATCGAAGGGGCGCGCAATGGGCAGCGCGGCATCTACTTCGGGTTCTCCGAGCCACCGCCGCGGCTGGTCGATCGGATCGAAGCGATGGGCTTGCCGCTGCGGCGCTACGTGGAGGACGGCACGATCGAGCTGATCTGGCAGCCGCCGCTCGAGCATTTCATGGATTCGCTCGCTGAAGCCCTGCTCGAGCGCGTGCGCAGAGATCGCCATGCACGTCGCCGGCTCTTCATCGACGGCGTCGAGGGCTTCTCGGCCGCCGCGGTCTACAGGGACCGCATGCCCCGCTTCCTGTCGGCTCTCACCAACCAGCTGCGTACCTGGGACGTGACCACCATCATCTCCGATGAGCTGCCGCTGTTCCGCACCGGAGTTGAACTGCAGCATCCCGATCTGGCGAACGTAGTGGAGACTGTCGTGCTGTTGCGGTACGTCGAGCTCAAGTCGCAGCTTCACCGGCTGATGTCCATCATGAAGATGCGCGAGAGCCGCTACGACACTTCGATCCGGGAATTCACGCTGGGCGAAAATGGCGTGGAGGTGAGCGGCTCGTTCGAGAGTGCGGAAGCCGTGCTGTCCGGACTGCCCCACCTCAGGGAGCGCGGCTCATGAAAACCGTGCTTGTCGTCGATGACGAGTACGACTTGCTGCACACCATCTGCGCCACGCTCGAGCTCGGCGGCTACCACCCGATTGCGGCAGGTGATGGGCGGGCGGCGCTGGAGACGATCCAGACGTCGGCCCCGGACCTGATGATCACGGATGTCATGATGCCGTACATGTCGGGATACGAGCTGGTGGATGCGGTGCGCAAACTCCCGCAGGGCAAGACGCTTCCAGTGGTGCTGATGAGCTCGATGGATCCGAACCTGCATCCCGAGGGCAGCTGGAACGCCATGCTGCCCAAGCCGTTCTCGTTGGAGGCACTGCTGGCTACGATGGACGAGTTGATCGGCAAGGATTGACCCAATCAACGATCTCCGCGATCCCCTCACTTCGAACGTATGCGCTCGATCTCGTCCCGGCTCCACCCGTCTGCCTCGAGCACCTCCTGCGTATGCTGACCGAAGACAGGCGCCGGTCGCGCAACCGGCTCCGGGTGTGCGGCCGAACCTCGATCGGCTGCTGGAAGCAGCGATACCTGCCCACCGTGGGATGATCGACGGTTGAAACCATCGCTTCAGCGGCCACTTGCGGATGATCGAACATGTCCTCGACGTCGCGCACCGCGGCGCACGGCACGTGCTCGCCGAACGTCGTCTCCCACTCCAATGCACTGCGCGCGGCAAGCGTTCGCCGTGAGGAGCGGGACGAGTCTCGTCGGCATGCAAGCGCACGCTTGCGCACGCTGTCGTAGCGCTCCTCGTCCGCCAGGCTCCGGCAGGCCGATCCGCTCGCACAAGCGCCTGCCAGAAGTGCGGCGTGTTGGCGGACAGGTAGAGCTAGCCTTCGCCGCGTCGGATGCAGCCCCGTGATGCCGCCGGAGCGCATGTCGCGCCCGATGTCACGCGGCTTCGCCCTCGGCCCAGACCATCCGGGCGGACTGCATCGTCAGCGCGCTGCGCAGCAGCGAGACGCCGACATACTGGCCCTGCCCGCTGCGCTCGCGCTCGAAGAGCGCAGAAGCAACGCCGCGCGGCCAGCAGCGCCGCGGCGTAGTAGTCGACCACCGAGCCGTAGACGATCTCGGGCTCACCGCCCGCGCTTGCCCTGCAGCGCGCAGATGCCGGTCATCGACTGCAGGACCTGGTCGTAGCCGGCCTTGTCCTTCAACGGACCGCTGTCGCCATAGCCGGTCACGGCGCAATAGATCAGCCGCGGATTGAGCGCGCGCAACTGCTCGTAGGCGATGCCCAGGCGTGGCGGCACGCTTGGGGCGGAAGTTGTGCACCAGGACATCGGCCGTCGCGCACCAGGCGCAGCAGCGCGCGCCAGCCCCTCCGGCTTCTTGAGGTCGAGCACAACGCCGAGCTTGCTGCGGTTCACGCCGAGGAACGCGCGGCTCTCGGCTTCCAGCGTGGACGGGTAGCTTGCGCAGGTTGTCGCCTTGCCGGCGACTCGATCTTGATCGACCTCGGCGCCCTGGTCCGCCAGCAGCGTGCAGCCGTAGGGTCCGGCGATGTAGGCGCTCAGGTCCAGGACGCGCACGCCGCTGAGTGGACGAGGAAGGTCGGAGTCGGTAGGTGGGCGGGTTGTGTCAGTGGACTTCATGGTAGTGTGGTGCTTGATGGCCGTCAGTGCGGGAACCGCCGCGCGCCGCCATAGACGTGAATGACCTGGCCGTTGATGTACCGGGCGAGGGGAGAAGCCAGGAACGCGACGAGGACCGCGAGGTAGTCGGGCTCACCGATGTAGCTCGCCGGACAGTTCTCGTCGACCCACTTCTCGCTGAAGCTCCGCCGTCGGTAGCAGCTTCTGGTCGATCTGCTCGGAATGAATACGGCCTGGAGGAATGCAGTTCACGGTGATGCCGGACCGTCCGACGACCCTCGACAGCGCCTTCGCCCAGATGTGCACAGCGCCGTTCGGCGGAACCGCGCCGTTCAACGCTACCGGCTCGTCGCCGCCGGTGAGGTTGATGATCCTGCCGAACCCGCGCTCGCGCATGTCGTCGACGAATGCGTGTGCCATTTCGCGGCCGGCGTGGAAGTTCAGGATCATGGCGTCATCCCACTGCTGTCGTGTTCCAGCCCGTCGAAGGGCCGGGAACCACCGGCGGCATTGACCAGGATATCGATATGGCCGAAGGCGTCCAGCACCTGCCGTCGCACGCGCGCTGGCGCCGCTGTGTCGGTAACGTCGCCGGCCAGCACAAGCGGCCGCTTGTGGCTCTGCGCGGCGATCTCGTCGGCCAACGCCTGCAGCAGGCCTTCGCGACG
Organism: uncultured Pseudomonadota bacterium; assembly: GCA_963844195.1. GTDB lineage: Bacteria > Pseudomonadota > Gammaproteobacteria > Burkholderiales > Burkholderiaceae_E > Lautropia. Next base: position 309,405 of record CAWJNC010000004.1, read on the forward strand.
CGCGACCACCGCCACCTTGCAGCCTTCCCTTGCCAGCATCGCTGCGATGGCGCGACCGAGACCGCGCTTGCGCCCGTCACCAGCGCCACCCTTCCTTCGAGCTCGAGATCCATCGTTGTCCCCTATCTGAACCTCTATCCGCGCACCCCGCTTCCGCCCGCCTGCGCCGATCAAACGGCTGCTCCGCGCACTGCGCCCACGCGCCTGATCGCGCCTGATCGCGCGGCGCCTCTACATCCCCAGATAGGCCTTGCGCACCCGATCGTCCGCCGCAAGATCGGCCGCCGGTCCTTCGATTGCAACCTGCGACTGTTCGAGGACATAGGCATAGTTCGCCAGCTTCAAGGCATGGGCGACGTTCTGCTCCACGAGCAGGACCGCGAGGCCACGGGCATGGCAATGCCGGCCACAGCTCGCAAGCAGCTGCTCGACCACGATCGGCGCGAGGCCGAGCGACGGCTCGTCCAGCATCAGCAGCTTGGGCAGGGCCATCAGTCCGCGGGCGATGGCGCACATCTGCTGCTCCCCGCCCGACAGCGAGCCCGCGGTCTGGTTCTTGCGCTCGGCGAGGCGCGGGAACATGTCAGTACATCTCGGCGAGCGTCTGGCGCCAGACCGCGCAGGGCGGACCTTGTGGTAGGCCCCGAGGCGGAGGTTCTCCTCGACCGTCATGAACGGAAAGAGCTTCCGTCCCTCGGGCACGAGGTCGAGGCCGAGCTCGAGCGATCTTGTGCGGGGCCACCGTGGTGAGGTCCGTCCCGTCGAACAGCACGTGCCCGCCAGTGGGCGGGACCGCAGCCGGCCAGGGTGGCGAGCGAGCGTGGTCTTGCCGGCCCCGTTCGCTCCGACGATCGACACGACCTCGGACGGGTCGACGTGGAAGGAGACACCGTGAAAGACCGGGAGGTCGCCGTATCCCGAGGTGAGGTCCTTGACGTCGAGCAGGGGCGCGGTCACGACTTCACCGCCTTCACGCCGAGGTAGGCCTCGATGACCTTCGGGTCGTCCAGCACGTCCTTGGGATGTCCCCTCGGCGATCTGCGCCCCGTGGTCGATGACGATGACCGTGCCGGGCGAGCGCCCGGACCACCTTCAGGTTGTGCTCGATCAGGAGCACCGCCAACCCGTCGTTGTTGAGTCTCTTGACCATCTGGATCGCACGCTCGCGTTACTCCGTCGGGTTGAGCCCGGCCATGACCTCGTCCAGCATCAGCAGCTGGGTGTTGCCCGCGACGGCGCGGGCGACCTCGAGCCGCTTGCGGTCGGCGAGCGTCAGGGCGCCGGCCGAGATGTGGGCGCGGTGCGCGAGCTCGACCTTCTCCAGCACGTCCCACGCCCGGTGCTCCGCCTTGTTGCGGTTGCGGTGCTCGGAGAAGGCTGCCGACCATCACGTTCTCTATGCACGGTGAGCGACTTGATCGGGTGCACGATCTGGAACGTGCGTCCGAGGCCGGCAGCGGGCGCAGCGGTGATGGGCCTGCGACCGGCTCACGTCCTCCCCGTTGACGTGGACCGTCCCCTCGTCGCCCGCAGGTGACCGGACACGCAGTTGAAGAGGGTCGTCTTGCCGGCACCGTTGGGTCCGATGATCCCGACGATCTCTCCGGCGCGGACGGTGAAGCTGACTTGCTGCACCGCGGTCAGACCGCCGAAGCGCGCGTAATGCCTTCGATCGACATGATCAATACAGCGAGTGCCGCGATGATGCCGGTGCGGAGCCGAACCAGCACGGTGTCGCCAAGATGACGTGCTCATCGGTGCCGCCGCCATTCGGCGATCGTGCCGAGCACGCCCTTCGGGGCGATCAGCACGACGATCAGCAGCACGTCCCGTAAATCAAAAGCCGCGGGCCGCCGCCGAGGAACTGACTGAGAATGCCGTCCAGCGGCGTCATCAGGAGCGAGCCGACGATCGGCCCGAGCGGCAGTCCCGAGCCCACCGATGATGCTGAGAAGCGCGATCTGCATCGAAATGTTGATTGAGAACACGCTGGGCGGATCCAGGAACAGGATGTACTGGGCATAGAAGAAACCGCCCATGGCGGTGAGCGCAGCGCTGATCATCGTCACGTGCAGCTTCACCTTGACCGGATTCACGCCCATGCTCTCCGCTGTTGCCTGATCGTCGCGCAAGGCGATAAGCGATAGAGCCGAGCCGGCCGCGGTGGATCCAGCGAGTGATGCCGTAGACGATCATCATCAGAACGAAGGCAGCAGCTAGATAAGCCAAGCGCGAGCGGAAGATGAAATTCTCGAGGCCCGGGATTGAAGGGGAGAGCAATGCCGCTCGAGCCGCGGGTGACGTCGGTCCAATTGTTGGCGATGATCTCCATCGCGATGGGAAAGACAAGCGTCGCGAACGAGAAGAACGCGCCGCTAAGCCGAAAACAAGGCCAGCTGATGGCGACCGCAGAGCACGGTGGCGATGACCACGCCCGCGAGCAAGCCGAACCAGGGTGACAAGCCGTATTTTGTATAGAGCACCGCTGTCGCGTAGGCCCCAATGCCGAAGAAGGCCGAATGACCGAGCGACACAAGACCGCCGTAGCCTGCCATCAGATTCCAGGCGCCGCTCAAGGCGGCCCACAGGAAGGTCATGACGACGATGTTCAGGTAATAGTCGTTGATCACTTCGTTCCCGATCTCTTCGGCGCCTGCGCGACCGAACAGTCCCTGCGGGCGGACGAGCAGGATGAGGATGAAGAGAAGGAGCGCGATGACGTCCTTGAGCTCAACCGAGACGAAGAAGCCCGGTCAGGGTCTGGGTGATGCCGATGATGAAGCCGCCGATGACGGCCCCGAAGACGCTGCCCATCCCGCCGAGGACAACGACTACGAAGGCGATGATGATCAGATCGACGCCGACGGTCGGGAAGGTGTAAAAAATCGGCGTCAGCAGGCAGCCGGCAACCGCCGCACAGGCGACGCCGACACCGAAGGCGAACCGATTTAGGCGCGAGGTGTTGACGCCCATCAGGCTGGCGGCGTAGCGGTTCTGCACCATCGCGCGAAGGGCGCGACCATCGCGGGTGTAGTTCAGGAACGCGATCAGCAGCGCCGCCATCGCCAGCGCCGAGATGAAAGCGAAGAGCGAGCTGGCGGAGATGGAAATGCAACCGACGGTGTAGGATAACGAGGTGTAGGGTGTGGACACCGATCGATAATCGGGGCCGAAGAGGGTGAACGCGAAATTCTGGAGAATGACGGAAAGGCCGAAGGTAGCGAAAATCTGCATCGCATGTGGGGCGTTGAGAATGCGCTGGATCACGATGCGCTCGATGAGCAGGCCGAGAACGAAGATGACAGGCGCAAGGATGAAGAGCGGACAAATAAGGGTCGATGCCGAAGAGGAAGTGCATCCAGAAGGAGCCGAACATGGCGAGCATGATGAACTCGCCTTGCGCGAAGTTGACGACCCTGCAGCACGCCGAAGATCAGGGTCAGGCCGATGGAGATAAGCGCGTAGACGCCGCCGATCAGGATTCCGCAGACGAGCAGCTGGGGAAGTATGCTCAAGCATCGCGACGCTTCGACAATCTGGCGAGCGCTGCCCGGCGATGCGCGGACGCACGCAGCCCGCCTACGGGCCATCAGCGCTTGTCCCATGCAGGCAGCGGAACCAGATGGGCATCGTCGGTCTTGACCTTGGCAGGCGCGACAACGACAAGCTTGCCGTCCTGCCATTGCTGCGCGACCGGAAAGGAGCGCAGGTTCTGGCCCTGCATGGGGTCACCTTCGCTGGCGAATTTCACGCCCCAGCCGAGGGGCGTCCGCCCTCGGGCATATCGAGCGCGAGCGCCGCCGGGCGGATCTTTTCGGGCTCGAGTGACCGGCCGGCTTCAAGACGTGATCGAGCAACAGCTAGGTGCCGACGAAGCCTTGCGTGCCGACATAGGATGGCACCTTGCTGTGGCTGGCTTGGAAGCGCTTCTTGAATCGGCAAGCAGCTGCGCCGCTCTTGGACAGAGCGCTGGTCATTGATGCTGGCGGAGCCTTCGGTGTCGAAGATGCCGTTGACGGCATTGCCGAGGCCTTCCGCGAAGCTGGCCAGACCGTAGATACCGCCGGTGCCGATGAAGGCGTTAACGTTGACGCCGAGTTGCTTCATCTGCCGCTGAATCAGAAGCGCATCATTGGCATAAGATGAGGCAATGACGATCGTCAGGGGCATCTGCCTTCATGCGCAGCACGAGCGGCGCAAGGTACGGTGGAGGTCGCCTTGTACGGGGAGCCGATTAGAAACCTTGAAGCCGAATTCCTTTGCCTTGCTCTCGGCGGCGGTAGCAACGGAGGTGCCGTAGTCGGAATCCTCATGCACTACGAGCAGCTTGAGGTCTTTCGGTTCCTTTTCAAGCTACGCTCGCAATGATGTCCTGGCGATCGTGGCAGCAAGCTGGCCTTCTGCGAGGTGGCGGTGAAAACGACTCGGAAGTAATTTTTGAAGCCGCGCTTGGTGAGACCGTCGGCGATGACCGCCGGTTTCCCAATAGATACCACCGCGCCGCTCGACCACCTGGCTAGCTGCATAGGAGAGACCGCTCGAATAGGTGCCGGTGATGATCTGCAGATTTTCGAGTGAGGAAAGGCGTTCGGCCTCGGATTGCGCCTTGTCAGGCGTCGAGGCGTCACCTGTCACGAGTTCGACTTTCTTGCCGCTGACGCCGCCCTTTCGTTGATCATTTCGACAGCGATATGAGCACCATTCAAGTTCTCGTTTCCGAGAAGCGCGAAACTTCCGGTGAGCGGATAAAGTGCTCCAATGCGCAGTGTACCCTGGCGCCGCGACGGATACGCTGACCAAGACGAGGAGCGGCAGCGGCCGACGCAAGAAGTCTCCTTTGCGTGCATTTTCTCTCCGCTCTGATTTCTGCGGCTTGCGCGGAACAGCGAGATGACGCTGGCGGTGGTGAAGACGTCGGCGAATTGCCGGTCCATGTCGAAAAGGCTGATCGCATGAGAGACAGGAAGACGATCGAAGACGGCATACTGCGGTACAAGGGTGCGAAAGTTGTAGGAAGACGCATCGAAGACGGTGGCACGCACGCAATTGCTGGTCGCACCGCCGACGACAATGACGGTGTCGATGTGCCGCTCGACGAGAAAGGCGAGCAACGGTGTGCCGAAGAAGGCGCTTGGCTTCTTCTTGATGAAGACGATGTCGCCCGGCACGCGGACGGACCTCCGGAAACAATTCGGCGCCCGGCGTCCATCGAGACACCAGTCGAGCCGATCCAGGAAGGCGCGCTTGCGTCCATACACGCCGATGTCGCTCGCATCTGGGGCGAAGACGAAACGGGTGAGGAAAATGGGAACGCCGCACGGGGCGCGCGGCATCGAGCAGCGCGGCGATGCGATCGACAGCAGGCCAGCCGATCTCACCGCACGAGGAAGGATAGCGCTCGTCGCGAATACCGCGCTGCCCACCATGTAGCGCTGACAGTCGATAACGATCACCGCAGGGCGAGTGCCAAAACCCATGCGCTGATAGAAACGTTTTTGTGCGAGTACGCTCGGTTCGCTTCGCCCAGGTAGCTTTCTCAGGTTTGGTTGGTTTATGGTTTTTTTTTTTTTCGCTGTTTATTAGTTGCTGCCGTTGGCTGTCCATAGTTTCTGTCGACTCGCAGCGTGGCGGTCGCATTGTGTTATTGGTCGGTGTTGTCTTGCGCCAGTACTCGCCGCGCGTCGTCGACGATTGGGCTGTCGACGAGCTTGCTGTCTGACCTGTATTGCGCGGATGCTTTTGGCGAGCGCGCGTCGAAAGCCTTGACGATGGCGCGTGTCTCGGCCACTTTCGTTTTCTGTGGGCAGGAAGATGCGGTTTGCGGCTGAGATCTGCGAGGGGTGGATGCAGCTCTTGCCCTTTGAAGCTCAATGCACGAGCGTCTTGCGCCTCCGCCTCGAAGCCGGCCGGGTTGGCGATGTCCGTATAAGCGCTGTCCATCACACCGACGCCAGCCTCGGCAGCGGCGAGAGTCAGCATGACCCGCACAGGTCGGAGCCTCTCGACGGTCGCTACGATGCCGGTCGACTTGCGCAAGTCACCTGAACCCGAGCTGCAGGGCGGTCACTCGCGGTGACGCCTGGGCGATCGCAAGCGCGTTGCGAAGCTCGGCTGCGGTCTCGATGGTGGGTACGATGGCGAAGGCGCCGCGGTGTCCGGGCAGCCTTAGCAGGTGGTCGATGAGGTCGTGCACCAGGTGGACGTCGCGCGGATGCTCGGCCTTCGGCACGTTGATGACATCGACGGGAAGGCTCGCCAGCGCGAGCAGGTCGGCGACCAGTTCGCCGCTGTCGCGCGCGTTGATCCGGACCCAGACCTGCTGCCGCAGCGGCGCTTCCTTCAGGAAGGCGACCACCGCGGCTCGTGCCGCGTCCTTCTCGTCCGGCGGAACCGCGTCCTCGAGGTCGAGGCTCAGCGCATCGGCCTGCAGTAGGGCGGCCTTGCGCATCCGTTCAGGACGATTCTCTGGCACGAACAGCTTGCTGCGTGGCAACTTCATATCCACCTCCGAGAGCGGATGATACGGTGGCGACGAGAATTGTCTACAATTTTGTGCCGAAAACCTGCGAAGCGGCTGTGATATGCCGCAGCACATGGCGCTCCATGGCAACCGCCGCCACCTGCACCTCGCCGGCCTCGAGCAGCTGGATGATGATGTCGTGGTCGGTGATCGCCTGGCTGCGGTCGAATTGCCGGGCGAGCAACGCATAGCGGATCGGCTGGGCCGTCTCGTTGAGGGTGGCGAGCGAGCGCTGCAGGGGCTCGTTTTCCGCGGCTTCGAGTATGGCGCGATGGAAGTGCCCGTTCGCTTCCAGGTAGCCGGCGATATCGTGCGCCGCGAACAGCTCCGACATTCGCGCATTCGCCGCCCGGAGCGTCTTCGTCAGCGGCCCCAGCGGCCTTCCGGCCAGCGACTCGACGCCATGCCGCTCCAGCAGCGCGCGCAGGCGGTAGGTCTGCTCGATGAGGGTAGGCGAATATTCCCGCACGCGAAAGCCGCGCCGCGGTTCGTGATTGACTAGCCCCGCGATCTGCAGGAGCCGCAGCGCCTCGCGGACAGGTCCGCGGCTCGATCCGTACTCCCGCTCCATCGTCTGCTCGCGCAGGGCGCTGCCCGGTGGATACCGGCCGGTGATGATGCCGCGCCGGATGCTCTCCATCAGGTGGTAGGGAATCGGCGTCGAAGGCGACGCGAGGTTGGTCATGGACGCGGCGGGTGATGCTCGTGCCAGTGCCGCGCCACATCCAGGCGGCGGCAAACCCAGACCTTGTCGTGCCGCTGCACGTGATCGAGGAAACGCCCCAGCGCATGGGCACGGGCCGGCCGGCCGGAAATGCGGGCGTGCAGGCCGATCGACATCAGGCCGGGCGAATGCTCGCCTTCCCTATACAGCTGGTCGAAGGCCGCGGTCAGGTAGTCGGTGAAGTCGCTGGCCGACGAGAAGCCGGCGGGCGTCGCGTACTTTCCGTCGTTGGTATCCATCGTGTAGGGCACCACCAGGTGCGGCTTGCCGTTCGACATCCGTCCAGTACGGCAGTTCGTCGTTGTATGCATCCGAGTCGTAGAGGAAGCCGCCTTCCTCGACCAGCAGCCGGCGGGTGTTCTCGCTGGGGCCGAAGCGGCAGTACCAGCCCAGCGGCCGGCTGCCGGTCAGGCGCTCGATCGACTCGACCGCGAGCGCAATCCGCTCGCGTTCCTGTTCCGCCGGCAGCTTGAAGTGCTCCTCCCAGCGATACCCATGGCAGCAGATGTCGAAGCCCGACGCCGCGATCGACTCGACCGCCGGCGGATTGCGCTCCAACGCCACCGCGCAGCCGAAGATGGTGGCGGGCAGGCTGCGCTCCTGGAGCAGCCGCATCAGCCGCCAGAACCCGACCCGGCTGCCGAATTCGTACATGGTCTCGAAGGCCATGTCTCGCTGGCCTGGCGGTACCCGTCCGCCCGGCGATTCGGCCAAGCCGAGCTCGGTGCGGTTGTCGCCGTCGGCGTTGTTGTACTCCGACCCTTCCTCATAATTGATCACGATCTGTACCGCGACCCGCGCATCGTTCGGCCAGCGCGGATGCGGGCGGTGGGCGCCGTAGCCGACGAAGTCGCGGGAGGGGGTCCAGGGGGAGGGCATGAGTGGCTCCACGAGTTGAGAAGCAAATTGTAGACAATTTAGATGCCGGCGTCTCCATTTGCTGAAGCAGATCCCGCGCTGCTAAGCTCGAGCCTTCGCTCGCTCATATTCGAAAGCCTCTTGCCTCGATGAACCAGAAGGGACAGCCGATTACCGGCCCATGCGCCTGGACGCGCGACGATCTCTACCGGGAGCGCAACTGGATCCGCGTGCTGGAACCGCATGAGGTCGCCGAGGTTCGAGCCGCTCTTGAGGGCGTACGGCGTCGCGAGCTCGACCTCCTGGACCTCTCGCCGGCGCTGTTTCCGCTGCCGACCCTCTCGCGGAAACTGGCCGGCATTGCGGATGAACTGGAGAACGGCCGTGGGATCGTGCAGATCCGCGGCCTGCCGGTGGCGGAGCTCTCGCCGCAAGACCGCAAGGCGATGATCTGGGGCCTGGGAACCTGGCTGGGTACAGGCCTGTCGCAGAGCAAGAAGGGTGATTTCCTGGGCGAGGTCACCGACCTGGACGTCAACGTAGCTGCAAGCGACGCGCGTGCCTACCGCAGCAAGGGTCTGTCGCGATTCCACTTCGACCGCTGCGACGTGGTCGGGCTGCTGTGCATCAACCGGGCCAGGAGCGGCGGCGAGAGCAGGGTGGTGAGTTCGGCTGCCGTCCACAACGAAGTCCTGCGTCGCCGGCCGGACTTGATGGACGTCATGTACGGGGACTTCTACCAATCGCGCCAGGGCGAGGAAGCGCCGGGTGAGAAGCCCTATTTCCGCGTACCGCTTTTCAGCATCCACGAAGGTCGGTTCAGCGCCCAGTTGTCCTTCCTGTACACGGAGTCGGCGCAGCGTTTCGCCGAGGTGCCAAGGCTGACGGAGCCGCAGAAGGAGCTGCTCGCGCTCGTGGGCAGCCTCTGCGACGAATTGTATGTCGAGTCCCCGTTCATGCCGGGGGATCTGCAACTGCTCAACAACCACGTCACCTGGCATTGCCGGGCCGGCTACGAAGACCATCCGGAGCCCGAGCGTCGCCGGCTGCTGTATCGGCTCTGGCTGTCGACCTCGACCAGCCGCGCCTTGCCGGAGAGCTACCGTGACTCGTGGGGTGAGATCGCCGCCGGCGCGATCCGTGGTGGAGTCTTTTCGGCCGACGGCTGGAAGGACGTCGCCAGTCTGCGCCGCCAGCGTACCGCTTCCGGCGAGCCTGCCGATTCCTGAGGGCGCAGTCGATGCCCGAAGCTTCCGGATTACCTGTCAGTTCGACAACAGCTTCAAGGATGCCTCCACGATGCCTTCGATAGTCGATCATGCAAGACGCAAGGTGCTCGCCGCGGTCGCAATTGCGGTCGCCGGCTCCCTAGTCGATGCGGTACCCGCTCATGCGCAGTCGTTTCCCGACCGGCCGGTGCGGATCGTCGTCCCGTTTCCCCCGGGCGGCGCCGTCGATGCATTGGCGCGAGTGACTGCCGAATTGCTCAGCCAGAAGTGGAAGCAGAACGTCATCGTCGAGAACAAGCCCGGCGGCAACCAGATCATCGGCTCACAGACGGTTTCGGCGGCCGCGCCGGACGGGCTCACGTTGCTGCTGGCAACCACCGGCCATGCCGTCAATGCGACGCTGATCGAGAAGCTGCCTTACGACCCGGTCAAGGACTTTGCTGCGGTGGCCCTGTCTGCGACGGCGCCCAATATCCTGGTCGTGAATCCGGCGGTACCGGCAAGTACCCTGGAGGAATTCATTGCCTATGCAAAGAAGAATCCCGGCAAGCTGAACGCGAGTCATCCGGGTACCGGCACGACCCTGCATCTCGGTCTCGAGATTTTGAAGGCGGCGACACAGACCGACTTCACCATCGTCGGCTACAAGGGTTCGGCCCCGGCTTTGAACGCGGTGCTGGCCGGGGAAGTGGATTTCATGTTCGACGTCACGGCCGCAGTGCCGCATGTCAAGGCAGGGAAGCTGAAGGCGTTGGCAGTGACGAGTTCCGCCCGCGCATCGGTGCTCCCCGAGGTGCCGACGCTGGCCGAGGCCGGGCTGCCCGGCGTCGAGATATTCTCGTGGTACGCCTATCTCGCCCCGGCCGGGACGCCGCCGGCGATCCTCGCGCAGCTGAACCGGGACATCGCGGAGGTCCTGGGTGGGTCGTCGGTGCAGGGCCGACTGGTCGGCTACGGGCTGGAGCCGGCCAAGCCGATGAAACCAGGCGAAGTCGACGGGTTCATCCGCAAGGAGGTCGATCGCTGGGCGAAGGTGGTGAAGGATGCGGGGGTGAAGCCGCAGTAAGGCCACGCGGCAGCATATGGAGCACCTCGTGCGTGGTTGGCGGCAATCGCGCCGGTTGCGGGGCGCCCGGCCTCAGGCACGCTCGTCGGCTGATATCTGCCGGCGGGAGGATTCGGCGAGCAATACGAACAGCAAACCGCTCTACACCCACGCTCCGCTGTTGTAGGCTGCAGGTTCCGCCTCTGGAGCTGATCGCAGATGACTTTGCCGGACGGAAGAAAACTGGCGGTGCTGATCGATGCCGACAACATCGCCCCGTCGGTCCTGAAGCAGTTGCTGCAGGAGGTAGCCGGGTTCGGCACTGCGCTGGTGAGGCGGGCCTATGGTGACTGGACGACCCAGAGACTGAGCGGCTGGAAGAACCAGCTTCACCGCCATGCCATCCAGCCGGTTCAGCAGTTCTCCTTCACGTCCGGCAAGAACGCGACGGATGCGGCTCTCATCATCGATGCGATGGATATCCTTCACCTGGGGAGCGTGGATGGGTTCTGCCTTGTCTCGTCGGACAGCGACTTTACGCGGCTGGCCACCCGGCTTCGCGAGGCAGGGAAGGTCGTCTATGGCCTTGGCGAACGCAAAACCCCCGAGTCTTTTCGCTCTGCCTGCAATCGCTTCGTCTTTCTCGATGTAGCGAAGCAACCGCCTGCAATCGCCAAAGGCAAACCTCCCGTAGCGCAAATCTGCAGTCTTCGGGAGCAATTGATACAGGCGATTGCCGTCGTGTCCGGGGACAGTGGGTGGTCGACGCTTACTGCGTTAGGCAACCAGCTCGCCAGGAACAATCCGCCCTTCAGTGCCAAGCTCCACGGCTTCTCGAAACTCGGAGACCTCGTCCGACAGCAGCCTTACCTTGAGGTAGTTGATGCTGCGGACGAAACCGTCTCCACGCAACCCCGAGTTCGCATTCGTCAAGCAGTGCACCACATCACCAGCCGGAAGGTCCGCGTCCAGGCCGGCTGAACAGCGTCCAGCGTCATCCGACAGGCCGCCTCGCAGATGATCGAGCGATGTCAAACCGATCGAGGTTCATGACCTTCGTCCACGCCGCCACGAAGTCCTGCACGAACTTGCCGTTCGCGTCCGCGCCGGCGTAGACCTCGGCAATAGCCCGCAGCTGTGCATTCGAGCCGAAGACCAGGTCGACGCGCGTGGCGGTCCAGCGGAGCTCGTTCGTCTTGCGGTCACGTCCCTCGAACCGCTCCTTCGCCGGCGAGACAGCCTTCCATTCGGTTCCCATGTCGAGCAGGTTGACGAAGAAATCGTTGCTCAGCGTGTCGGCCTGCCGGGTGAATACACCGTCCCTCGTTTCGCCCACCCCCGCGCCCAATACACGCAGGCCGCCGACGAGTACGGTCATCTCCGGCGCCGTCAGCGTCAGCAGTTGCGCGCGGTCGAGCAGCAGCGCCTCCGCCGGCACGCTGTAGCTCGTCTTCTGGTAGTTGCGAAAGCCGTCTGCAATGGGTTCCAGCGGCGCGAAGGAGGCCACGTCGGTCTGATCTTGCGAGGCATCCATACGCCCGGGTGCGAATGGAACGATGACCTCCTGACCGGCGTTTCTTGCTGCCTGCTCCACGCCGGCGCTACCCGCCAGGACGATCAGGTCGGCGAGCGAAACCTTCTTGCCGCCGGTCTGCGCGGCGTTGAACTCGCTGCGGATTCCTTGCAGGATCTCGAGCACCTGGGCCAGGTGCTCGGGTTGATTGACGGCCCAGTCCCTCTGCGGGGACAGGCGGATCCGCGCGCCGTTCGCGCCGCCCCGCTTGTCGGAGCCGCGGAACGTGGAAGCCGAGGCCCAGGCTGTCGACACGAGTTGAGAAACCGACAGGCCCGACGCCAGCACCTTCTTCTTGAGCGACTCGACATCCTGCTCGTCGACCAGGGGGTGGTCGACCGCGGGGATCGGATCCTGCCAGATGAGTTCCTCGGCCGGCACCTCGGGACCCAGGTAGCGGGCGCGCGGTCCCATGTCGCGATGGGTGAGCTTGAACCAGGCGCGCGCGAACGCGTCGGCGAACTGGTCGGGATTCTCGAGGAAGCGCCGCGAGATCTTCTCGTAGGCGGGGTCTAGGCGAAGCGAGAGATCCGTGGTCAGCATGGTCGGCGGGCGACGCTTGCCAGGGTCGTGCGCGTCCGGGATGAGGCCGGCGCCGGCACCGTCCTTGGCCACCCACTGGTGCGCGCCACCCGGGCTTTTCGTCAGTTCCCATTGAAAGCCGAACAGGTTCTCGAGGAAGTTGTTGCTCCACCGCGTGGGCGTCCTGGTCCAGGTTACTTCCAGCCCGCTGGTGATCGTGTCGCCGCCCTTGCCGGCGCCGAAGCTGTTCTTCCATCCGAAGCCCTGCTCCTCTATGTCAGCCGCTTCCGGCTCGACCGAGACGTGGTCGGAACCGCTGGCGCCATGGGTCTTGCCGAAGCTATGGCCGCCGGCGATCAGCGCGACCGTTTCCTCGTCGTCCATCGCCATGCGCGCAAAGGTCTCGCGGATGTCGCGCGCTGCCGCAAGCGGGTCGGGATTGCCGTCCGGGCCTTCGGGATTGACGTAGATCAGTCCCATCTGCACGGCGGCAAGCGGGTTCTCCAGGTCGCGGGTATGCACGTCGCCGTCTGCGTCATCGTCGGACACGAGCACGCCGCCTTCCTCGACGACGCCTTCGGAGCCGTGGGCGTAACGCACGTCGCCCCCCAGCCACTTCTTCTCTCGGCCCCAGTACACATCCTGATCCGGCTCCCACACATCCGCGCGGCCACCTGCGAAGCCGAAGGTCTTGAAGCCCATCGTCTCGAGCGCGACGTTGCCTGTGAGGATCATCAGGTCAGCCCATGAGATTTTCCGGCCGTACTTCTGCTTGATCGGCCACAACAGTCGACGGGCCTTGTCGAGGCTCACGTTGTCCGGCCAGCTGTTGAGCGGCGCGAAGCGCTGCTGGCCGCGGCCGGCACCCCCGCGCCCATCGCCGATCCGATAGGTGCCGGCGCTGTGCCACGCCATGCGGATGAAAAGCGGCCCGTAGTGGCCGAAGTCCGCAGGCCACCATTCCTGGGAATCCGTCATCAGTGCGGCGAGGTCCTTCTTCACTGCAGCCAGATCGAGGCTCCGGAACGCTTCGGCGTAGTCGAAGTCCGCGCCCATCGGGTCGGACTTGGTTGAATGCTGATGCAGCAGTTCCAGTGGCAATCGCCCGGGCCACCAGTCACGGTTGGTCGTGCCTACGGCTGCCGCCGCGCTGAACGGGCACTTGGCCCCTGACGATTGCTTGCTCATGTCGTATCCTCTTGCGCAGTGAGATCGATGCCTGGATTCTCTTGCATGGATTGTCCTGGCGCGAATGAGCAATCTTGATCGCCGCGATAGCGGCGCCTGGCACAACATGACGACACCTCACCCGCCCGCTCCGGTCGCTGACGTCCACCCGACGGATCCGCCCGCCCTCGCGCCCGCCCTCGACCAGCCCATCCGCTATATCGAGCGAACTCGCGACTGGTACCTGGCGCTGGGCTATGCAAACCCCTATGAATGGGCGCACTACGCCGACGTTCCGTTCACCGTGCTGGCGATGCCGCTCTCGAAGGCGCGCGTCACGCTGGTGACGACCGCGGCACCCTACCAACCTGACAGGGGCCTGCAGGGTCCGGGCGCTCCCTACAACGCCGCAGCGAAGTTCTACGACGTCTACTCGGGCAGCACATCGACCGATCACGATCTGCGGATCTCACACGTGGCCGTCGACCGCAAGCATGCCGACATGGCGGACAGCGACTGCTGGTTCCCGCTGCCTGCGCTGCGCCGGGCGGCAGTGCGCGGGGAAGTCGGGTCTCTGGCGCCGCGCTTTCACGGGCTGCCGACCGATCGCAGCCAGCGGCGCACCGTCGAAGTCCTGGCCCCCGAGATCCTGGCGCGTTGCCGGGAGGATGATGTGGATGCCGCCATCCTGGTCGGTAACTGCCCCGTCTGCCACCAATCGGTCAGCCTGGTCGCTCGCCACCTTGAGCAGCATGGCATCGCGACGGTCGTGATCGGCAGCGCCCGCGACATCGTCGAGCTGTGTGGCGTTCCCCGGTTCGTCTTCAACGACTTTCCGCTCGGCAACGCGGCCGGACGTCCGCATGACCCGACGTCGCAGGACCTGACGTTGGCGCTTGCCCTGCGGCTGCTCCAGAACGCTCCGGCGCCGTGCACGACGGTGCAGTCCCCGCTGCGATGGCAGGGCGACGCGGCCTGGAAGCTCGACTACCTGAACGCCGAGCGGCTGCCGGAGCTGGAACGGCAACGCTTGCGTGCCGAGAACGACGACGCGAAGCGGACGGCCAAGGAGGTGAAACAGAAGGTAGCGAACGCGGCCCCGCCTCCACAGGCTTCTTGATCGTCGCGCCTGGCGCTGTTCGGCATGCTGTTCGAGATCGACGCTACCGGCGTGGTCTGTACTTGACCCTCATGCAAGCGGTGCGCGTGCGAGGGGATGAAACCTCGATGACTCTCACGCCCCCTGGTTGACGCCACTGCCGTAGGGACGGGTGAGGATTTCGAGGAAGTGCCCGTCCGGATCCTCGAAGTACACCCCGCGCCCGTCGTCACCGTGATTGATCCTGCCGGGCCGGTGCTTTCCCGGGTCGGCCCAGAACGGCAGCTCCAGCATTTTGATGCGTGCGAAGATGTCGTCGAACTCCGCCTCGCTGATCAGGAAGGCGTAGTGTTGCGACGCGATCTCGCCGTCCGCGTCGATGAAGTCCAGATTGACGCCATTGGCGGTCGTGACCACGGAAAACGGGCCGAAGCGGGTCGGCTCCGGCAGCCCGAGAAGGCTGGCGAGGAAGCGGGCCGAGGCCTGGCTGTCACGGGAGTAGACGATCAGATGGTTGAGTTGAGCGGGCATGGCGGCGCTTCTTTCATGGCTGGTGGTATGGCGCAGATCTCGAGTCTGGGAGCCTGGGCCGGGCTTGCCAGCGCAGATCCTCGTCCGTTCTAGTTGACCTTGACTCCGGCGTCTTTCGCGATCTTCTGCCACTTGGCCGCTTCCTCGGCCATGAAAGTCGTGAACGACTCCGGCGTGCCGCCGGCCACCTCGATGCCCATCGTCTCGAAGCGCCCCTTGATTTCAGGCGTCTGCAGCACCGAGACGATCTCCCGATTCATCCGGTCGACGATCGGCTTCGGCGTGCCTGCCGGCATCAGGATGCCGAACCATTGCAGTGCTTCGAAGTCCGGCAGGCCGGATTCTGCCACGGTGGGCAGTCCTGGCGCGACGGGTGAGGGCTTGGCGCTGGTCACCGCCAGGGCTTTCAGAGCGCCTTTCTGCACATGGGGCAGGAACGCGACTGCCGTGCCGAAGGCGAGCGAGACCTGGCCGCCGAGCAAGTCGGCGATCATCGGTGTGTCGCCCTTGTACGGCACATGAAGCATCTCGATGCCGGCCCGTGACTTGAAATACTCGCCGATGAGATGCGAGACGCCGCCATTGCCACTGGACGCGAATGTCAGCAGTTCCGGTTTTGCCTTCGCCAGTGCGATCAGCTCCGCGACCGAATCGGCCGGCACCGACGGAATCGTCACCAGCATCACGGTGGCCGCACCGATCAGCGTCACCGGCGCGAAGTCCGTGGTCGGCTGGTAGGGGAGCGCGGTGAAGACGCCCGGCGCGATCGCATGCGTGCTGCTGGTGCCGATCAGCATCGTGTAGCCATCCGGTGGGGACTTCGCGGCAATGTCGGAGCCGATCGTGCCACCGGCTCCGCCCCGATTGTCGACGACCACCGGCTGGCCCAGCCGCTCTCGCAGCTTCTCGGCAATCGCACGCGCGACGGTATCGGTAGAGCCGCCTGGCGGGAACGGTACGATGAGGCGTAGTGGCCGGTCTGGCCAGTTGCCCGCCTGGGCCTGGGCGTGGGCCTGTTCAGGCGCGATGATGCCGACGCTGGAGATGACGGCGCAGGCCGCCGCAATACGAAGCAGGAAAGTCAGTCGCATGGAACCTCCGTAAAGACCGTGCCCGCACCGGACTGGTCAATGAACAACTTTCAGCACGCCATCGGCGATTCGTTCGGCGGTGCTGATCGAGTCGGTCATGCCCAGATGGCCATGGCCGGTTGCGATCCAGAGCCCGGGATGGCCGGCCGCGGCACCGACGACGGGAACCGTATCCGGCATGCACGGGCGATGCCCCATCCACTGCGTTGTCTCGACCTGATCGAGCCCCCTGAAGGTTTCGCGGGCGATCCGCGCCAGCAGGTCGGCGCGCTTCAGATTCGGCGGACGGGACAGGCCCGCGATCTCGACGGTACCTCCGGCGCGAATGCCATCCTCCATCGGCGTCACGAAGACCTTCCGGTCCGCCAGGACGACCGTACGCGAGACGACCATCGGGCCGCCTTGGAACTGGACGTGGTAGCCGCGCTGGCTTTCGAGGTGAAGCCGCACCCCGAGCGGATCGAGCAGACGACGCGACCAGGCCCCTGCCGCGACCACGACCTGATCGAACTCCTGCGACCTTTCGTCGTACCGCACCTGCCAGCGCCCTCCGGCGCGCGGGGTGATCCGGCTGACGTCCTGCCGGAGCAGCCGTGTTCCGCCGTCACTGGCCGCCTTGACGATCGCCTGTACATACCGGAACGGGTTCAGCACCGTTGCATGGTCTGCGAGGAACATCCCGAGCTGATACCGGGAGCCGACCTGCGGCTCGAGCGCGACGATGCCGGCCCGGTCGAGTTGCTCGAAGTCGAAGCCGAAGCGCTTGCGAAACGCCCAGGCGCTGGCATCCTTGTCGAGTGACTTCTGGTCCGGATAGAGGTGCAGGTGGCCCCGCTGCGCGAGTATCTCCGGGATGCCGAGTTCCCGGCTCAAGGCAACATGCTTTTCAACGGCGCCGGCGTGAAGGGCGGCGAGGCCGGCGGCCGCGGCGTCGATCCGATCGGCGCGGGTCGACGCGACAAAACGGGCCAGCCATGGCGCGGCACGCGGTAGATACCCGGGCGGGAGATAGAGTGGACCGCGAGGATCGGCAAGCATGCCGGGGATCGAGGCCAGTACACCCGGCATGGCCATCGGCGTCACCGAGCTTTCGCTGATTGCGCCGGAGTTGCCGTAGCTGCATCCCTTGCCCGGCTCATCCCGGTCGACGAGGGTGACCGACGCCCCGCGGCGGGTCAGCTGGTGGGCAATGCAGGCGCCGATGATGCCGGCGCCGATGACCGCGATGTCGATACCGCTAGCGACGCTTGTCGGAGATGACATTCCCATCCTTGATGACGACTTGCAGCCGGCGCAGATGGTTGATGTTGTCGAGAGGGTTGCCGCCGACCACGATCAGGTCGGCACGCTTGCCGATTTCGATCGTCCCCATGTCGTCGCCGACGCCGCAGATCGCGGCCCCGTGGCGGGTGGCAGCAACCAGCGTCTGCCACGGCGTGGCGCCGCTGCGCGTCCACAGGCCCATCTCGAGCAGAGCGGCATCCTTCAGCGGCCTGATGTCGGAGCCCAATGCCATCTTGACCCCGGCCTTCACGGCCTTTGCGAACCAGCCCCCATGCACGTCCGAGGCCGCCTCGGCGCGGCAGCATAGCGAATGGCTGAGGCCGCGTTGCTGCGTCCAGCGGCTTTCCCACTCGTTGGTCGCCTGCCTGGGCGTCAGGTGACTGATCGCCAGCGTCGGTACCAGCCAGGTGTCGTGCTTGAGCAGCAGTTCGATGCATTCATCGTCGAGGATGTAGCCGTGCTCGATGCTGTGCGCGCCGAGCCGGACCGCGCTCTTGACGGCATCCGGATTGGTCGCATGGGCCATCACCTTGAACTCGCGCCGGTGGCAGATATCGAAGGCGGCCTTGAGTTCGTCCTCGAGCAGGAACGAGTGGGTGTGCAGGTCCCAGGCCGGCCCCATGATGCCGCCCGAGAGATTGAGCTTGATGTGATCGACTCCGTTCTTGATCTCTTCGCGGATCGCCTTGACGAAGCCGTATGGGCCGTCGCACTCGAGCGCATGCCCGGACGTCAGGAAGTGGCCGCCGGTCGTGGTCAGGAAATGCCCGCTGGCAAACAGGTGCGGCCCGATGTACTGCCCGCTCTGGAAGGCTCGTTTCCAGGCGACGTCCATGTAGTCATGCGAGCCGGCGCAGCGAAAGCCGACGATGCCAGAATCCTTCAACGCGCTGATCAGGCGGTGGCCGAACAGAGTGACCTGGTCAGCCAGCGGCATGTCGCTGGGCGACAGGTAGTCGGGATGGATGTGGACATCCCAGAGACCCGGCACCAGCCAGGCGCCTGCCAGGTCGAGGACCTGATCGTCGGCAGCAGCCTCGATGGTCTGCCCCGGAGTCGTTCGAGGCGAGGTGATCGCGGCGATCCGCTGGTTCTCGATGACGACGGTAGCATTCTCGATCGGCGTCGGGGAGAGGCAGTCGATGACGTTGGCGTTGACGATTCGTGTGCGCATTGGGAAGGATGGGTGGCAAGTCGATTCATGCTAGGGGATGACGCCCTGAGCCGCAATACCGAAACTTGCATTGACACTCCACTGCACCTAGTATCGATCCGCATCCGGGGCTCAAGTCTGTCGAGCGCGATGCCCCGGCGGCCGCAACCTCGTGAATGGAAGGAGCCTCTCCCATGTTCAGAAGTGTGCTGAACGCAGCGATCGCTGTTGCCTTGGCGGTTCCGGTGCTGGCCACCGCGCAGGGCGCAAGTTACCCGGACAAGACGGTCCGGCTGATCGTGGCTTATCCGCCTGGCGGGAGTACCGACACGGCGGCCCGTCTGGTTGCCGAGCACTTGACGCGCTCGCTAGGTCAGACGGTTGTGGTCGAGAACAAGGCGGGGGCGGGCGGCACTATCGGCGCCGGCTATGTTGCGAAGTCTGCGCCAGACGGCTACACGTTGCTGTTCGGTTCGGCGGCCGAACTGAGCATTGCGCCGGTGACGAGGACCAACCTGCAATTCGATACGCTGCGCGACTTCGAGCCGATCACGCTGGTCGGCCTGGTGCCGTTTCTCCTGGTGACGAACCCGTCGGTGCCGGCGAAGAACCTGAAGGAGCTGATCGGCTGGATCAAGGCCAACCCGGGCAGGGTCAACTACTCCTCCTTCGGCAACAACACGACCAATCACATGGTGGGCGAGTCGTTCAAGGCGGCAGCCGGTGTGGAGGCCGCGCACATCTCGTACAAGGGAAGTGCGCCGTCGATCACCGATCTGCTCGGCGGGCAGGTCCAGTACACGTTCGACACGATCACCGCGACCCTGCCGCATGTCCGTAGCGGCGGGCTCCGAGCAATCGCGATCGCGCTGCCGGAGCGTTCAGGACTGGTGCCGGACGTTCCTACTCTGTCCGAAAGCGGTTTGCCCGGCTTCACCGGCGGCACCTGGTTCGGCATCATGGCGCCGGCAGGCACGCCGCCGGTCATCGTCGAGAAGATCAACCGTGAGGTTGCTGCCGTGCTGAAGTCGGACGCGATGCGCAAGGAGTTCGCCGACAAGGGCATCGAACCGGGAGGGTTGACGCCGAAGGAGTTCGGCAGCTTCATCAAGGACGAGAGTGGCCGGTGGACTAATCTGGCGGCGAAGATCGGCCTGAAACGCGAATAGGCCCCGAGCAGGCTTGGTTGGAGAAATCCGTCGATGAGTCGCTTGCTGACGGTTGCTGCCGCTCAGACCGGATCGGTCGAATCGGATGACATGCGCAGCATGTTGCCGACTGCCCTCGACATGATCGAACGTGCAGCCGATGCCGATGTCCGCATCCTGACGTTCTGCGAACTGTTCCTGTCGCCGTTCTTTCCGAATCGTCTGACCGAGAACTTCGACAGGTATTTCACCCGACCTGATGGCGAGGTGATCCAGACCCTGGTGGCGGCGGCGCGGCGCCACCGTCTCGCGCTGATCCTGCCTTTCGGCGAGCGTGCTGACGGAGCGCAGTACAACTCGGCAATGGTGCTGGACGCGAACGGGGACGTGATCGGCACTTACCGGAAGACTCACATCCCGGCGTACTTCCCGAACGATCGGCCGGGCGGCACGGGCAGCTTCGAACGAATGTACTTCACCCCCGGCAAGGAGCTGCCGGTGTTCGCCATTGCCGGCACCAGGATCGGCATCCAGATCTGCAATGACCGCCTTTTCCCTGAAGCGTCCCGGGTGCTGGCGCTGAAGGGGGCGGAGATCATCTTCATGCCCATCTGCTACTCGACCTACAGTGATCCGGAACACCGCGACTCCGCCTGGGAGCTCGTGCTCCGGACGCGTGCCTACGAGAACGGCGTCTTCGTCGTCGCCGCCAACAAGGTCGGCCAGGAAGGCGTGCGCAATCATCTCGGACGAAGCATGATCATCGATCCGAAGGGGACGGTGCTGGTCGAGGCAAGCAAGAGCGAGCCGGAGTTGATCGTGCAGCAGATCGATCTCGAACAGGCATCGCTCAGTCGCAAGGCGATCCCATGGTGGCGTGACCGCCGCCCGGAGCTCTACGGCGAGCTGACCGGGTAGCATCCCACCGCGATCAGGCGCGCTGGTCGAAGATCGGCGAGAAGCCGCCGTAGATCATGCGTTTGCCGTCGAACGGCATCTCCGTGAACATCTCCTTCATGCGGGGATCTTCCATCATCTTCTTGTTGGCGGCGTCACGGATCTCCTTGGACGGGTATTCGATCCACGAGAACACGACGACCTCGCCTTCCTCCGCCTTCACCGCGCGCTTGAAGTCAGTCGTCGTGCCATCCGGCACGTCGTCGCCCCAGCATTCGACATGGCGGACCGCACCGAACTCCTTGAACAGCGGCCATGCCTTGGCCGCAGAGTCGAGATAGAGGTCGCGATTGCCTTTCGGCACGGCAATGACGAAACCATCCACGTAGCTCATTTGCGTTCTCCTTTTGATGAGCGACAGAAACCCCTGGCTGTTACCTGAATCGGAAATATCTAAAAGATAACCAACAGGTTGACTGATTGTAGGAAGGGATGCCGGTGCCCGTCAACCGCTGCGCAAGATGACTCTCAGCCGAGAAGCTTCTGGACCTGATGCATTTCACGACGCAGCGGTGGCCTCGATGGTGTCTTCTTGTTACCTCGCGGCATGGCCGCAGTAGCCTGCCCGGATCCATCCGCCGGCCCCGGCACCGGTGCGCGAGCCGCGGGATATCATGGTCTGCCGGTGACAGCAACCGTCAGGAGAAAAGCATGCGACGCCCATCGATCGGCCTCACGTTCGTTCTTGCTCTCGGCTTCACGAGTGTTACCGCGCAGGCCCAGACCTGGAAGCCGCCCGCCGACTCCGAGCGGTGCCCTTCCCGATGGGGCTCCGGCGACGAGCGCGGCTCTGCCAACCACATGAAGCCGGATTCCGTGCTCAAGGCGGCGAAATTCATCCAGACCGGGGAGGTGATCGAGCTCGGACACGTGCTCAACCAGACGATGCCGTTTTTCGGCACGCGCCGGTTCGACGTTCACAGCAAGCGCACCTTCATGAACCAGCCGTCGAACCGCCGCGGAAGCAACGAGGAGATCGTCATCTCGGAGATCGGCCAGGTGGGCACGCAACTCGACGCCTTCAGTCACCAGAGCATCGAAGACGGCTTGTACAACTGCATCAAGATCAACGACGTCGCGACCCGCGGCGGCTTCAGCAAGCTGGGTGTCGAGAAGGTTGGGGCGCTGATCACGAGAGGCGTGCTGATCGACATCGCTGCTCTGAAGGGCGTCGACATGCTGCCCGACACCTATGAGATTACCGTACAGGATCTGCAGGATGCGCTCTCGAAGCAGGGCGTAACGCTGCAACCCGGCGACGCGGTGGTCATTCATACCGGCTGGGGAAAACTATGGGGCAAGGAGAACGCGCGCTTCGTAAAGTCCTGCCCCGGCATCGGCGTGCCCGCGGCTCAGTGGCTCGCTGAACAGAATCCGATGCTGGTGGGATCGGACAACTGGCCGGTCGAAGTGTCGCCGAACCCCGATCCTGACCTCTCCCTGCCGGTCCACCAGCTCATGTTGGTGGTCCACGGCATCCATTTGCTCGAGAACATGAGGCTGGATGAACTGGCGACGAAGAAGGCGTACCAGTTCGCCTTCATGCTGCAGCCGCTGAAGGTCCAGGGCGGCACCGGATCGACGGTGGCACCGATCGCTGTTCGTTGATTCGACAACGCTAGCCGCCACCGTCAGGTGGCCTTCGGCTGGATCGAGTCGATAGGAACTTGCGCTGCGATTGCAGGAACAGTCTCGACAGCCGCGCCTCGAATCTAGGGTGCCGAGGTGTCCGTCCGAGGCGCGTGCGGCAGGTCCCGGTCCAGCGACTGCCGGTATCGCACGCATCCCTGCATGAAGACCGGCCAGGCCGGCACTGCCGGCAGCGGATCGGTCTTCTCGGGCAGCAACCGCCAGAGGTCGGGGTGGTGCCAGCAGAGTTCCTGCTCGCTGGCATCGCGATGGGCGCGAATGGCATCGCGAAGCTTCTGGACTTCCTGCCGCAACGTTTGCAGCGACATGTTCATCAGATCGTCGTCCATCGGAGTCTCCTCCTGGCTCCAGGCGCAGGGCCTGGGGCCAGCCCGCGCAGGTCAGCGTGACGCCCCTCCAGAACTGCTATGACCCAGGCGCACGGTAGGCGACAGACCCCACCCGGCCCAGGGCATCCATGGTTTCCTCGACTGTGAGCAACGGTATCGTCTCGGACTTCGACAACGCGCCGCCGCTTCCGAGCGCGATCGCGACCACTGCCATCGAGACGTTGTCCGGTGCTTCCCAGAGGGTGTAGCCGTCGAACGAGCCGAACGCGTACCAGAAGCCGTGCAGCTTCCCGCCCACTGCCTCGATGTACTTGCTGGCAGCCTTGCGGCGATCCTCGGGCTTTCTTCGTCAATCGAGCCCAGGTTTCCGGCGTATAGCTGAATCGCGTCAGATACAAAGCCATCGCATTTCTCCTCTTGGAGACCGATCACGCTCGCAACCTGCGAGCCAGGAAATTCTGCTGCTGTACGCGTCGACTTCAACCACTGGGCGCCCGACCATTGTGGGGGGCAGTTCTGCGCGATGTGCTCACTCCAGCTTGATGTTGAGCCCGCGCACGATCTTGCCCCAGTAGTCGTAGTCGGCGGCCATGTTCTTCTCGAGATGCGCCGCGGTAGTGCCGGTCGGTGTCAGTCCCAGTTCACGCAGCTTGTCCTGCATGTCCTGCTTCTTCACGATGGCGACGATCTCCTTGTTGAGGCGGGCGATGATCGCATCCGGCGTGCCGGCTGGCGCGAAGACGGCGTGCCAGGAGTTGCCGGTGGCGCCGCCAGGATCGAGATCCGCGCGGAACTCGGTCAAGGTCGGCAGGTCCGGAAGTGCTGGAATGCGCTCCGATCCCGAAGTGGCAAGCGCCTTGATCTTGCCGGCCTTGATGTTGGGAAGCGATGTCGTCGATGCCTCGAGCTGCAGGTCGACCACGCCGGCCATCAGGTCCACCGTCGGCACGCCCTTGTATGGCACATGCGTGATCTTGATGCCCAGGTTTCCAGCGATCGTCTCCATCCCGACATGCGGATGCGAGCCGACGCCGTTGGAAGCGTAGTTCAGCTTGCCCGGATTCTTGCTTGCGTACTCCATCATCCCTTTCATGTCGTTGAAGGGAGCGCTGTTCGTGGCGACGATGATGTGCGGGACTTGCAGGATCTCCGTCACGGCCTTGAAGTCCTTCAAGGGCTTGAACTTCGCGCTCGGATACACGTGCGGGACGATGGCCATCACGCCCTTGACCGTGAAGAACAAGTGGTAGCCGTCGTTCGGCGCAATCGCGGCCTGCTCGGCGCCGATCATGCCGCCTGCGCCGGGACGGTTGTCGATGATGACGGACGATCCCAAAGCCGACGTGAGCCGATCCGCCAGATGGCGTGCCACGACGTCGGGCGAGGTGCCGGGCGCGTAAGGGACGATGATCTTGACGACGCGGCTGGGATAGTCGGCCTGGGCCCAGGCCAGCTGAGGGAAAGAGAGGGCGGCAAGCGCAGCGATGAACCATGCTGTCACACGTTTCACTTCACGTCTCCTTGATTGTTTGAACGAAGCGCCATCATGCCGGCCGGGTAGGCCCCTTCGAACTCGGACGCAGCCCTGGTGAGGCAGCCGCTTTTGCAGCATCCTCCTCCAGATCCGGTGCCGAGACAAGCATGGCAGCCGCCGCAGAGGACGGGAAGCTGCGATTTCGCTGTGCGCGCCGCAGGGCGTGGGGTCGGCTCCGCTCCTAGCCCAGCTGGCGCAGCTTCTTCAGCCCCTTCAGGTTGATGAGCTGTCCATAGAGCTTTTCGGCATCGATATCGCTCGCAGTCGAGCAGCAATCGAGGAACTTCGCCTTCAATTCCTCGTCCTTCAGCGGCAGCATGGCATTGCCGCGCGCGAAACGGATCTCGCCGCTATCGAGCTTGCGCCCGTTCTTCAGCTCCACTACCACCTGGTCCGTGAGCGAGAAAATGGGTTCGACGGGGCAACGCGTGTCGATGGTGGAACTGGCGACCTTGGTCATGGCTTCCCGCACTTCCGGTTGCCTGACGAAGTCGTCGTTCAACTGCTGCAGTCCGACCTTGCGTGCCACCAACGACGACGCGACGGCGAACTCCAGGCTGAACTTGGCCTCCAGGCCGGTCTGCGGCGAATGGTTGCGCAGCATCGAGGCCTGCGCGATGCCGATCGTGGCGTGCACCTTGGCAACGTCCGCCGGCTTCACATCGTGGGCGTTGACCAGGTCCAGCATGCCGTCGATGACACGGTGGGTGGCGTAGCACATCGGATACTTCTTGATCGACAGGCCGCTATCCAGCACCCGCAGCTCCTTGCCGAGGCCGGGTGTGACACCGTCGCGCCTGGCGGCTCCCTTGGGCGACAAAGCCGCGAGGTAGCCCGCGTGATGCTCGAGCGCATCCGGCGCGGCGGTCAATCCGGCTGCCGCCAAACGCACGGCATCGATGGCGCAGGCTGCGGCGCGCCCGGCATGCAACGGCTTGGTCATGGTGCCGAAATTGGCCACCAGGCCGCAGGCCATGCTGGCCGCGAGCGCAAGGGCGTTGCGGCACTGCTCGGCGGGGAGCTTGTGCAGGTAGGCAACGGCGGCGGCGGCTCCGACGGTGCCGAGCACCGACGTCGGGTGCCAGCCTTTCAGGTGGTAGGCATCGGGCTCGTGCGCCGCGAGTTCCGCCCAGACCTCGTATCCGACCAGGTACGCGATCAGGGCTTCTTCGCCCGACACGTCGAGCCGTTCGCCTTCGGCCAGCACCGCGGGCATCAGGACGGTGCTGGGGTGGCCGCCCAGGGCGACGTCGTCGAAGTCGAGCGCATGGGCCGCCGTGCCGTTGATGAGCGCAACGTCGGCACTCGCGGCTGCGTCCGCGCCGAGCAATACGCGCGCCTCGCGCGCTTGCGACTGACGCTCGGCGACGAACCGGCGCACGATCTTTACCACCGGCTCATCCTGCCCGGCGATCATGGTGGCGATGGAATCGATGAGGCCGGACTGCACGATCCGGATTGCCTCCGGGGGAACCTCCCGGAACTGGGGGTTGGCGACAAAGCGGGCAAGGGATTCGGTCAGGCCGGTCATGGAGTCTCCTCGTCTAGGTGTGCCGGATGGTCGCGGTCAGTACGACCGCGGCATGCCCAGGATGTGTTCGCCGATGTAGGCGAGAACCAGGTTGGTCGAGATGGGGGCGATCTGCATGAGGCGGGTCTCGCGCCACTTCCTTTCGACATCGTACTCGCGGGCGTAGCCGAAGCCGCCGTGCGTCTGCAGGCAGGCCTCCGCCGCATGCCAGGCGGCTTCCGAAGCCAGCAGCTTGGCAATATTCGCGTCGTCGCCGCAAGGCAGGCCGGCCGAAAACATTGCTGCTGCCTTGCGCAACAGCAGGTCCGCCGCCTCGGTCTCTGCATAGGCTCGCGCAATGGGGAACTGGATGCC
The DNA here is from genome assembly GCA_963844195.1 of uncultured Pseudomonadota bacterium. Taxonomy (GTDB): domain Bacteria; phylum Pseudomonadota; class Gammaproteobacteria; order Burkholderiales; family Burkholderiaceae_E; genus Lautropia. The sequence continues at coordinate 335,704 of CAWJNC010000004.1, forward strand.
CTGGTTCTGTCCGATCGGGCGGTTGAAGACGATCCGTTCCTTGGCATAGGCGGCGGCGGTCTTGATGAACCAGCGGGCGTCGCCGATCGCTTCGGAGGAAACCAGGATCCGCTCCGCGTTCATGCCGTCGAGGATGTAGCGAAAGCCCTTGCCCTCTTCGCCGATCAGATTTTCGGCAGGCACCAGCGCGCCGTCGAAGAACACTTCGGTGGTGTTGTGGTTGATCATCGCCTCCAGCGGCTTGATCTCCATGCCCTTGCCGCGGCATTCGCGGATATCCACCAGGAATACCGACAGCCCTTCGGTCTTCTTCTTCACCTGCTCGATGGGAGTCGTCCTGGCCAGCAGCAGCATCAGGTCCGAATGCAGCGCCCGCGAGGTCCATACCTTCTGGCCGTGGATGCGATAGTGATCTCCCTCGCGCACCGCCCTGGTCTTGAGCTTGGTCGTGTCGGTTCCGCTGGTCGGTTCGGTCACGCCGAAGGCCTGCAGGCGCAGCTCGCCGGTGGCGATTTTCGGCAGGTACTGGTTCTTCTGGCGCTCGTTGCCGTGGCGCAGCAGGGTGCCCATGATGTACATCTGCGCATGGCAGGCGCCGGCATTGCAGCCGGCTGCGTGGATCTCTTCCAGCACCGTGCCGGCGGCGCGCAGGGGCAGGCCCGCGCCGCCGTAGGCTTCGGGTATCAGGGCAGCAAGGTAGCCCGCCTGGGTAAGCGCATTGACGAACTCCGTCGGGTAGGCAGCGCGCGCCTCCAGGTCCCGCCAGTAGGCTCCGGGGAAATCGGCGCAGATACGGCGCACGCTTTCCCTGATTTCAGGGAAGTCGTCACCAAGGGGAATTCGGACATCTTCAAGGCGGGTGGCGGAACTCATGCAGCGGTACCTTTCTGTTCGGTCGGGGATACGATTCAGTGGTGCAGGCCGGTCAGGCGGCGACGCCGGCGGCCGCATGCCGCCACCTCCCTCTCCCGACGCACGTTCTTGAGGTTGTGCGTGCGGCTGACCGACATGACGAAGTTGAGCTTGTGCACGCCGAGATCGATGCCGCGCTCCGCGCCCCTGAAGTTGGGTATCAGTGCGGATACGGTCAGCCCCGGCACTTCCAGCGCCTGCCTGGTGATCTCGGCATCGGCGAACTGCGGGATCAGCCTTGGAGGGACATAGGAGGTCACCTCGATTTCCTGCACGCCGGCGGATGCTTCCGCCTTGATCCAGGCCACCTTGCGCTCGGTGGGCATGAAGGTGGGATGTATCTGCAGGCCGTCGCGAAGTCCGACCTCGCGCACGATCACATCGACTGTGTTCATCGTTCTCTCCTGTCGGCGGATGGGGAAGGGGCCCCCTGCCGCGGTTTCAGCGTCCCTTGAAGACCGGCTTGCGCTTCTCGTTGAAGGCGCGCACGCCCTCGTAGCGATCCTCGGTCTCCACCAGGTGGTTGTATGCCTCCACCTCGAAGCGATAGGCGGTCTTGATCTCCATCTGCATGCCGTAGCGAACCGACTTCTTCACCTGCCGGATCGACAGCGGCGCATTGCCTGCGATCGTGCGCGCCGTCTCCAGTGCGCGTGGCATCAGCTCCTGCGGCTCGCAGACCGCATTGAGCAGGCCCCATTCGTAGGCTTGCTGCGCCCCGATCGGGCGGCCGGTCATCAGTAGTTCCTTGGCGCGTCGCTCGCCGATGGCCCGCGGGAGGTTCTGCGTGCCGCCCGCACCCGGCATGATGCCGAGGGTCACTTCCGTCAGCGCGAAGCGCGCGCCCTTCACCGCGTAGGCGAAGTCGCAGGAAAGCGCCGTCTCGAAGCCACCGGCGTAGGCATGGCCATTGACCGCTGCGATGACCGGCACCGGAAGATCGACCAGCGTCCAGTACTGCCGCTCGAACAACTCATGCTGACGCTGCCATTGCTGCCGCGTCATCCCGTTGCGTTCCTTCAGGTCGCCGCCGGCACAGAACACCTTCTCGCCGGCGCCCGTCAGGATCACGCAACGGACGTCCTCGGCGTCTTCCGTCAGCCGGGTCCACAGGTCCAGGAAATCGCGACCCATCTGCGTGTTGAGCGCGTTGGCCACTTCCGGCCGGTTGAGCGTGACCAGCAGCACGTGGGGCTCGGCCATGCCGGTCTTCAAGGTTTCGTAATTCGGAAAGTCCATTCGCCGTCACTCGCCTTTTGGAAAGAGGTCGTTGGTGTGCTCCCCCAGGCGCGGCGGCCGGGAGCGCGGTGAGGAGCGCTGTCCATCGAAGCTGAGCGGCAGGCCGATGAACTGCATGGCGCTACCCGGTACCGGCTGTACCAGCCCCAGCGCCTGCGTTTGCGGATGCGCCAGCATCTGCGCGACATCCTGCACCGGCGAGCACGGAATGCCGGCCGCTTCCAGCCGCTCCACCCAATGCGCGGTGGGATGCACACGAAAGAGTTCGTCGAGCATCCGGTACAGATCCACCTGGTGAGCGACGCGGGCGGGATTGTCCACGAAGCGCTCATCCTGCGCCCACTCGGACCGCCCCACCACGGCCGCGAGGCTGCGAAAGAGGCTGTCGCTGCCGGCAGCCACGACGATCTCGCCGTCCTGCGTCTCGTACGCCTTGTACGGGACGATGCCGGCCGCGCCGGAGCCCTGCTTGCCCGGGGGCTCTCCCGAGGCCTGGTAGTGCGATGCCAGCAGCGAGACCCAGCAGGCGGCGGTCTCGAAGAGCGAGATGTCCACTACGCGCCCCTTGCCGGTACTTTTCCTTTCATGCAGCGCGGTCAGGATGCCGATGACCGCCCACATGCCCGTGCCCATGTCGACGATGGAGGCGCCGACGCGGACGGCAGGCCGCCCCGGCTCGCCGGTGGTGCTCATGATCCCGCCGAAGGCCTGCATGAGCGGGTCGTAGCCAGGCCTGTCCTTGAGCGGGCCTTCGCGACCAAAGGCGCCGAGATTGCAGTAGATGAGGCTGGGCTTGAGGCGGGTGAGGGTCTTCCCGTCGAGTCCCAGCTTCTCCACCTGGCCGGGACGCAGGTTCTGCAGCACCACGTCAGCGCGTTCGACGATCAACGCCACCAGTTCCGCCAGCTCCGCTGACGATCGCAGGTCGCGCACGACCGAGCGCTTGTTGCGGTTCAGCGCCTGGAAAGTCGACGCGGCGCCTTCCCAGAAAGGCGGCCCCCAGCGGCGCGCATCGTCGCCATCCGGCTTCTCGACCTTGATGACCTCAGCGCCGAGTTCGCTCAGGATCTGCCCGGCGAACGGCGCGGCCACGCTATGCCCGAGTTCGACGACCACGAGGCCGTCGAAAGGCCTGACTGCGGCGGCGGCAGGCGAGGTGGATTCATCGGGATTGGAGGAACTTGGGATTGGCATTGGCGGCGTCTTCCTCCGGGCGGCCGATGTGCGGCGTCCGTAAGTCTTAATGTACGTACATTTTAGGAACTCAGTTCCACCGGTGTCAAACGAGCCCGGACCGCTCAAAGGGGCTTGCGCCTTGCTCCCCGGGTCCACGACGTACGCAACCGGAAGCGTTCAGCCGGGTACAGGTTGGATGACACCGCCAGTAACCGCCCCTTCCGGTCGAGGTACATGCGTTGCAGGTGCAGGGCGGGGCTGCGACTCTTCACGTCCAGCAGGCGCGCTGCCTCCATCGGCATCAGGGTCGCGGCGATCTCCTGCTTGACGACATGGATCACCTGCCCGTGGTGCTGCTCCAGCATGCTGTAGATGCTCATGTGTCGGCCGCGCAGTCGTTCCCTGATGCTGCCGAACTCCGGCCGCAGGTAGATCCGGGCGAAGGCGATCGGCATGTCCTGCTCGATGGCATGCCTGAGCGCGCGTAGTTCGAGCCAATGCGAATCCGGCTCGCAATCGAGCGAGGCTGCGAGCTTCGCATCCGCAACCACCTCGGCATGCCCCAGCACTTCGAGCCGGGTGGTGTTGGTGTGCTCGAAAAGGTCCGGCAGCGAACCGAGCGCTGCGATGTGCGGCGCTCTTTCCAGGGGCTCGCAGACGATCGTGCCGATGCCGGCGCGCCGCGAGATGAGGCCGTTGTCGGCCAGCTTGCGAAACGCTTCCCGAACGGTATGGCGGCTGACGTCGTAGCGCCTGCTGAGTTCGTTCTCCGGAGGCAACAGGCTGCCGACCGGGTACTTGCCGCTGTTGATGTCCTTCAGGAGCGATTCACGCAGCCAGGCATACCGGGGCTGGCGGGTTGTCTTGGAGGGTGCGTCTGGCATGGGTCGTGGCGTGGCTTGGATTGGTTGACAAGGCTGAATGCCAACTGTTTTACTTGAATTCCTAATGTATGTACATTTCGATCGATGAGATGCCGGCGTCTCCTGGCCATACGGGCCGGGGGGACGACCGCGTCCTGAATTACGAAAGGAGACGAAATGCTGATTCGAAAGCTTCCCGTTCTTTGCATGCTCGTGACGGCGCTTGCCGCGGCGCCCGTCCTGGCGCAGGAAAAGCTGCGCATCTCGGTTGACACCAATCCCAGCCACGTACGCAACAAGGGTACGGAGATCTTTGTCGAGGAGCTCAAGAAGCGCGTCGGCGACAAGCTCGCCGTCGAGATCTTCCCGAGCGCCCAATTGTTCCGCGATCGGGACATCATGAAAGCCTTGCGCCAGGGCTCGATCGAGATGGGCATCCCCGGGACCTGGCAGCTCGACGGCATCGAGCCGAACATGGCGCTGCAGACCCTGCCCATGTTCTATGGCGTGAAGCGCGAGACCGTGCACCGCGTCATGGATGGGAAGCTCGGCGAATTCCTGAACGAGCGCATGGAGGAGCGCATGCGAGTCAAGGTGCTCGGCAAGTGGATGGATCTCGGCATGCAGCACTTCTACAGCTCAACCAAGCCGATCAATTCCTACGAGGACCTCAAGGGCATGAAGATGCGCTTCTCCGGGGGCTCTGCCAACTCCGCGCGGATTTCAACCCAGGGCGCGGTCCCGACATTGATCCCGTTCCCGGATCTTCCGCTGGCCATGAGCCAGGGCGTCGTGGATGGCGTCGCCACCACCCATGAAAGCGCGGCTTCATCGAAGCTCTACGACTCCGGCCTCAAGTACGGCTTCGAGGACAACCAGTTCATGGGCCAGTACGTGCCGATGGTCAACCGCCAGTTCTGGAGCAAGCAGCCGCCGGATGTGCAGAAGGCGATTCTGGAGGCATGGAACGTTGCGGTCACGCAGCAGCGGGAGATGGCCGAGAAGGCGCAGGTGGATGCCCGTGAGACGCTGATGAAGCACGGCGTGAAAATGGCCCAGCCCTCCGAGGAGGCTGCCGTCGCCATGCGCAAGTCGTTGATGTCCATACAAGACGGACTGGTCAAAGAGATGAAGATCGATTCCGACGCGGTCAAGATCGCCCGGGACGAGTTGCGCAACGCCAAGATCGATTTTTGATGGCGGTACCGAGTCCCTCTCCCACGGCCGACGGGCAACCGGAGACCTCGGAGCAGAAGGCCGTTTTCGAAGCGCTCGCAGGCAAGGCAGCCTCCGAGGTCCACGGCGGCGGGCCGATGCCAGGCTCGCGCTTCGAGCAGATCCTGGTCGGCAGCATCGCACTCGCGGCACTGGCGCTTTGCACCTACAACGTCGTCGTCCGGTACTTCCTGCCGGCGCTGGTGCTGGAGTGGAGCGACGAGGTCCAGGTCTACCTGGTGATCTGGGGCATCTTCCTGTCCCTCGGGCTGGTGACCGCGGCGGACCGTCATGTCAAGGCGGATCTGTTCGTCGCCATGTTCAAGGCGTCCACGCAGCGGCGCCTGCTACTGCTCGCCGACGTGCTCGGTCTCGGCTTCTCCATCTTCCTTGTCGTCTATGGCTCCCTAGTGGCTTGGGAAACCTATGACTTCGGCGATGTCTCGATCACCTCCTTGCGCTTTCCGCTCTGGATCTATGCCGCCGCCTTGCCCGTGGGCGGCCTGCTGATGGCCGTGCGCTACCTGATGCGTCTGACCGTCATGTTGCGCAAGGGCGTCTGATATGGGCGCGCTGCTCCTCGGCCTCTTCCTGCTCCTGCTGGTCCTGGGCATTCCGATCTACCTCGCCCTTGGCGTGACCGGTGCGGTGATGTTCGGCCTCGAGGGCCACCTGCTGTCGTTCGCCCAGAAACTGACCGATGAGTTGAACTCATCGACGCTGCTGGCAGTTCCCTATTTCGTGATCGCCGCCACCTTCATGGAGCGCGGGGGCGTGGCCCGCGCCCTGATCGAGGCAGCGCAGGCGTGGATCGGGCGGGTACGGGGCGGCATGGGCCTGGTCTGCGTGCTCGCGTGCACGATCTTCGCAGCCATGTGCGGATCATCGGTGGCCACCGCCATTGCCATGGGCACCATCCTGATCCCCGCCATGCACAAGAGCGGCTACAGTCGGCAGTTCGCCGCCGGCGTGGTCGGCTCCTCGGGGACCCTCGGCATCCTGATCCCACCGTCGCTGGCATTCGTGGTGTTCGGCGTGCTGGCCGACGCTTCGATCCCCAAGCTGTTCCTCGCGGGCGTCATCCCGGGCCTGTTGCAGGCGGCGATGCTGTCCGTCTACATCGTCTGGTACAGCCGTCGCAAAGGCTACGCTGGGGGCGAGTCGTTCACCGCCAGTGAAAAGGTGCGCCGCACGGTGCTCGCGATCCCGGCGTTGACGGTCCCGGTCATCGTGCTGGGCGGCTTGTATGGCGGCATCGTGACGCTCACGGAATCGGCGGCACTCTCGGCAGTGGTCGCCATGCTGCTCTCGCTGTTCGTCTACCGCGGCATCAGGCTGCGCGATACGCTGGTCATCCTCGCCGAAGGCGTGCGCAATGCCGCCGCGATCATCATCATCGTCGCACTTGCGCTTGCCTTCGGCCATTGGGTCACCGAAAGCGGCGTCGCCAACCGGCTTGTCGTATGGGTCAAGGCATCGGACATCGAGGCCTGGCAGTTCCTGCTTGCCGTCAACCTGGTGCTGCTCGTTCTCGGCATGTTCCTGGAAGTATTTTCGGTCATGCTGCTGACTCTGCCGGTGCTGATCCCGATGCTGGGTCCCCTGGGCATCGACCCGATGCATTTCGCGGTGGTGATGGTGATCAACATGGAGATCGCCCTGCTGACACCGCCGGTAGGCCTGAACCTGTTCGTGATCGCCAATATCTCGAACACCCCGCTGCTGGAGGTGACGCGGGGGACCTTGCCGTTCGTGGTCGTGATGCTGGCCCTCCTGGTGTTGATCACCTATGTCCCGGAGATCTCTCTGTGGCTGCCGAACCTCCTGATGCCGGGCTCGGTGGCGCAATGACGGACGCTATGCCGAACGCCATGACGCCCATTCCCTGGTCATCCGCCTTGCGGATGCTGGCCGCGCGTTTCGGGGATTACCCGGCAATTTCGGGCGGCGCGCAGCCGTTGTCCTACCGGGAACTTTGTGCGCGAGCCCATTGCCTGGCCGCGCGGTTGCAGCAGGATGGCGTTGCCGCCGGCATGCCGGTCGCCACGCTGCTGCCCAACGGCACTGCGGCGGTGTGGGCCGCCTACGGCATCAGGCTGATCGGCGCGGCGGAGACGCCGATGAGCTATGGCCACACCGCCGAGGAGATCGCCTGGGTTGCGCGAATAACCGGAGCCACGCGCGTCGTCACCCGTCGCGAGCGGGCCGATGAGGTGCGGGGGCTGGGGTTGGTGCCGCTGCTGGTGGAGGACGTGCCGTCGGACGATCCGCAGCAGACGTGCGACGCCGCGCCGGCGCAGGCGCGCGGACGCATCCTGTTCACCTCCGGAACCACCGGCAAGCCCAAAGGCGTCGTCTACAGCCACGCCCGCCGCTGGGCCGGCGAGCAGCTGCTGAAGGCGGCGCTGCCTTTCACGCCTGCGCCGGGCAGCCGCATCCTCCTGATGACGCCGTTCTCGCATGGCGCGTCTTTGCTGACTTTCGCCTGGTGCGACTATGGCGGTGAAGTCGTTCTCCTGGATGGCGTCGACACCGCTCGGGTGCAAGGCCTCTTGCGCGGCGGCGACATCGATGCCCTGTTCGCGCCGCCCACGGTGCTCGCCAAGCTTGCCGCCGCTTTCGGGGAGGAGCGCTTTGCCGGCGTGCGTTGCGTGTTTACCGGTACGCAGCCGCTCACGCCCGCCCTCTACCGCAAGACCCGTGCAATGTTCGGCCCCGTCGTCCGGATCACCTTCGGCAAGACCGAATGCGTCAACCCCATCACCGTGCTCGAAGCTGCCGATTGCGAGGCGCTGTTTTCCGCCGAGGATGCCGGCACCGGCACCTGCGTCGGCTGGCCGGCCGCAGGGGTGGAATTGAGGATCGACGATGAGAAGCCGCAGGATGCGGAGAGCGCGGAGGATGAGGTGCCCCAGGGCGAGGTGTGGTTGCGCGCGTCGCACATGTCGGACGGTCTGATCGACGCCGACGGCTTCAAGCCTCACGAGCCTGACGGCTGGCACCGGACCGGAGACCAGGGCTATATCGACGGGCGGGGCCGCCTGTGGCTGACGGGGCGAGTTGCCGACGTCATCAAGACCGGCGGCTATCGCGTCAACCCGGACGAGATCGAGTCCCTGCTCACCGGGCTGGAAGGCTGCGGTCCGGTGTGCGTCACCTCGGTGCCCTCCGAGTACTGGGGAGAGGTGATCATCGCCGTCGCGGAGCGTTCGGCCGACGGTTGGGCAGAGGAGGCCGCGCGGCGCGTGCAGCCGCTGTCGCGCCACAAGCGGCCGCGCGCCTATGTGGCCGTCGAAGCTTTGCCGCGCAATGCGCAGGGGAAGATCAGCCGGCGCAAGGTTCGGGATCTGGTTCTTGCGGAGTATGACTTTGAGGACGGGCCATATCCGTCTCTTGCGAGGAAGGGGGCCGGGTGATGCGGGGCCTCGGCGATATCAAGCGGGGCAGGAGATAGCAGGGGACTGGCGCCATGGATGCCCTGCGCTTTCACCTTGGCAAGGCTGTCCGGGTTGACGTCAAGGTCATTGGCTTTGACGATCATCCCATCGGCGCCAAGGCGGCGTACGACCTGGCCACGATTCGACAGCCTTTCGACGAGATGATCAAAGAAGCGATCGACTTCCTGTTCGTAGGGAACCTGGAGACGCCCTCCACGAAACTGCTCAAGGGTGAATTCCTCTACAGAGGATCAATCTAGCGATATGTGCTACTCGAATTCGCAACAGGAGATCTAGATGTTTGATTTCATCCTCCGCAACGGCACGGTGTTTGACGGATCAGGTGCTCCAGGTCGCCAGCAGGATGTCGGCATTCGGGACGGGCGCATCGAGGCAATCGGGGAGTACGGGGAGTTGGGAACTATCGCAGCCGAAGTAGTCGACTGTTCCGGCCTGTCGATTGCGCCTGGGTTTATCGACATCCATACCCATTCCGATGCCACGCTGCTTTCGGATCCCGATGGCTACAGTCTGCTGATGCAGGGCGTGACCACCGAGATCATCGGGAACTGCGGATTCTCGTGCGCTCCGTGCTATCAGCGGGAGCTCGTCGAGAAGTTCATGGTGGGGCGTCTACCCGATCTGGAGTTCACCTGGACGACCTTTGGCGACTACCTGGAGGTCCTCAGGGCCCGAAAACCCGGGCTGAATGTCGGTGCCTACGTGGGTCACAACACCGTGCGGCTCAATGTCATCGGCAACCAGGCGAGGCTGGCCGACGACGATGAGATCCGCTACATGGGAGATGCAGTTCGGCAGGCGCTCGAAGAAGGAGCGATCGGCGTCAGTTCGGGGCTGGAGTACAACCCCGGATTCCACTCGGACCTCAGAGAACTGGTCGGCATTGCCAAGGTCTCCGCCGAGTTCAATGCTACCTACGCGACGCACATCCGAAACCGTGATTGGCAGTATGAAATGGGCGTGGGCGAGGCGCTGGCCACCGCTCGGATCGCCGGCGCGCGCTTGCAGCTTTCGCACCTCGTGCCCAAGGTCGGCGCGCCCGCCCATGCGGCGGAGCACACCCTTGAAATGATGGAATGGACCCGCGGCCTCGGCGTGGACGTTGGTTACGACGTGATCCCCCATGAATGGGGCCCGACGTTCGTGTACACGGTCCTCCCGAAATGGGCGTATGAAGGCGGCCCTGCCGCGATGGTGAAGCGCTTGAGTGATCCCGCGCTGCGTGCCAAGCTGAAGTACAACCCGTTCCCTCAGTGGAAACTCGTGGCGCAGAAGCGATGGTCGGAGCTCGTCCTGACGCGCTCGGGCGCCAATCCCGGACTGGTGGGGCTGGACTTCGAGGCAATCGGCCGGAGCCGCGACATGGATCCGCATGATGCGATCCTCGACATACTTCTGGAAGAGGGAGAAAACATGGTCGACTTGACCTGGGTAGGCAAGATCTCCCCGGATCAGGATATCCGCTTGATGCTGGCACAGTCCGACTGCGCGGTGATCTCCGATTCGATCACGGTCAACAAGACCGGGCCGCTGAAGGACATACGCTTCGCTCCGACCGGCTTCGGATGGACGGCCCGCTTCCTTGGTCACTATGCCAGGGACGAGAAGATGATGGACCTCGCCGAGGGCATCCGGCGCTTGACATCGCTGCCCGCCAAGAGAATGAACCTGGACGGGCGCGGCGAACTGAAGCCCGGCTACTTCGCAGACGTCGTCGTGTTCGATCCTGTGTTGCTCAACGATGAATCGACACTGCAGGACATGGGCGTGACACCGACTGGCGTGGTTCACGTCTTCGTGAATGGCAAGGCAGCGGTCACGCGAGGCGAGCGTACATCCACCAGGGCAGGCCAAGTCGTCACGCGGTCGGGGGGACGCTAAATCGACTGAATGCGAAGGGCACCCACTCTCGCCCGAACATTCCGGGCTTCGGAAGGCTTAAGCGGAGATCGCATGGAAGATTTGGGCTTGCTCGGCAACATCGGGACAATATTCGGGCTTCTACTGTTCCTGATCTTCACCGGGATGCATATCGGCATCGCCATGGCCCTCACCGGAATCTTCGCGATGGTCTTCCTGGTGGGAAGCGGAAGCAGTCTCGCCATGCTCGGCTTGCTGCAGTTCAATACCCTTGCAGATCACTACTCCCTGATATCGCTCCCGCTTTTCATACTGATGGGATATCTGGTGCTGCACATCGGCATGGCCGAAAGGATCTTCAACGGGAGCAAGGCGATCGTCGGACCCATTCCGGGCGGATTGTTGCACGCGAACATTTTTAGTTGTGCCATCTTTTCGGCCATGTGCGGTTCCAGCGTGGCAACTGCGGCGTCCCTTGGATCCATCGCAATTCCGCTCGAGATCGACGAGCACAAGTACCCGGCCAGATCCGTCCTGGGCTCGCTGGCGGCAGGGGGGACGCTGGGTATCATGATTCCGCCCAGCGTCACCTTCATCGCCTATGGGGTTTTTGTGGGCGAGTCCATCGGCCAGCTGTTCGCCGCAGGGATCATTCCCGGCATCCTGCTTGCGCTTCTGTTCATGTGCTACATCTATGTCGCTGCAGTCGTCGATCCGACGACTGCCGGCCCTCGAGTGCCTTTCAATATCCGGGAGATGTGGCGGGGTTTGCGTGGGATGTGGTCCGCGTTGGGCCTCATCATCGCGATCATCGCCAGCATGTATACGGGATTGGCTACGCCGACAGAGGCAGCAGCCGTGGGGTGCGTGCTCGCGGCGTTGATCGGTTTTTCGGGGGGCCGCCTCAGTTTCGCGATAATCAGGCAGGCGTCGCTCGATGCCCTCTTGACGACCTGCTTCCTGGTGCTGCTCATTGTCACGGCGCAGATCATCTCGCTCGCTCTCTCGATGCTGGATGTGCCGCAACAGCTGACGGCGATGGTCACCGGGCTTGCGATCCCTGTGGAATTGCTTTTTACGCTGATTGTGTTGATGTACCTGTTTCTCGGTCTCTTTCTCGAGCCAGCGTCGATGCTGTTTCTAACGCTTCCGATCGTTCATCCACTGATGGTCTCGTTGGGTTTTTCGTCGGTATGGCTTGGCGTCGTGCTTGTCGTACTGGTAGAACTTTCGAACTTGACTCCTCCCGTCGGCTTCAACCTGTTCGTCATTCAGGGCGTTTCGGGCGGTAGGCCCATGAAGGACGTTGTGATGGGAGTGATCCCTTACTGGTTCGTGCTCCTCGCGATGATCTTTCTTCTATACCAGTTTCCAAATCTCGCGCTCTGGCTGCCTGGCGTGCTTTTCTGAAGCATGTTCCTGAGGAGTTCTGTTCGAGGACTTGTCCGCGCTCGCAAGGCGCCCTGGTGTTGCTTGGCATTGATCAGGTGACGGTTACCACATCTAGCACAGAAGGGGTAGATCCATGAAACGTAGAGAGGCAGCAGGTGCAGTACTCGGTTCGCTGGCGGCGGCGGCCACGTTCAAATCAACTGCATTCGCGCAGAATAGGGTGACGTGGACGATGATTACGCCATTTCCACCCTCTGACATCACGGCCCAGCGGTTCATGGAGTTCGCGAAAGCCGCCGAGGCTGCGACTGAAGGTCGCTTCCGGCTTAGGGTGCTGGTTGCGGGACAGCATCCGTACCAGTATCGCGATGGCTTGCGTATCCTGACGGACGGACTGGCCGAGATCTCGCACAACGGTCTTACTTACATGACATCGCTCGAGTCCTGGTTTGGACTGCCGCTGGTCCCTTTCGCAGTGCCATATGAGAAGCAGCAGGAGTTCATCGTCAAGTGGCATGAACAGATCGTCAACCCGTACTTGGCGGAGAAGTACAAGGTCAAGGTACTGGCCTACTTCCTGGACTCCGGTGGTTGGGGCAATGCAATCCACACCCCTGTGCCCCTGAAAGACTTCAATTCGCTGAAGGGATTGAAGATCCGCGCCCACGACAAGAATACGGCGGGTCTTGCGCAGGTGCTGGGAGCGACCCCCGCAACCGTTCCCTACAGCGAGCTCTATGTCTCGGTTCAGAGGAAGTCGATCGACGGCGTGATGACCTCGCTAAATGGCGCCCATGCGCAGAAGCTGTGGGAACTCCTGAAGTACACAGATCTTTATGAGCCCTACTTCGGAGTGGACGAAATAATGGTCAACCAGGAGAAGTGGGAGTCGCTGCCAGGAGACCTGAAGCCAAAGCTGGCTGCGCTCTTTCAGGAGTGGTTCTCGGTCAAACCGATGCTGACCTACCACAGTGCCCTGAACGAGAAGATTCTTGTGGAAGCGAAAGACAAGTACGGTGCCGTGATCACGAAGATGGAGCCGGGCTTCCGCGACGAGGCGCGCAAACGGACGGCGCATCTCCTGACGGAGTACGTCGAGTCGGGAGGGGAGATGGCGAAGAAGAGCGCCGAACTCCTCAGGTCGCTGACCTGATTCACGAACGCGCAATGAGGAACCTGCCGTCCGTGACTGCGAATGGCAACGGCCGGAGGTGTCGACAAGTATACGGAGCGTGGCAGAGAGCATGGAACAACTCGCAAAGCTGTTCGATCGCGCGGTAGGGCGCATGTCGGCTGCGGCCGCCACGCTCGCGTGGCTTGGAATAGTGGTCATGGCGGTAGGCGTGACGGTCAACGCGGTTTCACGCTATGTTTTCAACAGCCCGTTGATGTTCGTGGACGAGTATGCACAGTACCTGATGGTCATTGTTTTCTATCTGGGCGTGGGCTATACGTTGCGCGCAGGAAAGCACGTATGGGTTGAAATGCTCGTGTCCCGCCTGGGCCACCGGGCGCAGACAGTGCTTCGGCTGGCGGTGTTGCTTGCCAGTCTCGTTGCGATTGCGGTGATGTGCTACTACAGCTGGACCTCCTTCTTCTCCACCGTCCGTGCCGGGATAGTTTCGGTTACGCCGATGCAGACTCCACTGTCCGTGCCGTTCCTGGCGGTCGCCGTCGGGATGACACTTTTCGTGCTGGAGATAGTTGCATCGATCCTTAACGACGCCGCTCGCCTTGGACGTCGAGCCGGAGGATAGAGTCGGAGTGGGTTCCGGCTGTTGCCGCATTCGATCCGATTCGGGCAGACCTAATAGGAATGGAAGGGACTTATGGAACGTCAAAATGCGGGACGGCAAAACAAGGGACGGCAGGGCGAGCATCTTTGGGTGAACCAGCACCTTCCGGGCCAGCGCCTGCCGCGCGCGGTCCGTGGTGAGGGCTCGTTCGTCATCGACGAGAGCGGCAAGCGCTATCTGGACGGCTCTGGCGGACCCGCTCTCTTCTGCCTGGGTCATGGCAACCGCGAGGTGATCGAAGCGATCAAGGCCCAATACGATGAGATCGAATTCGCCTACACGACGACCTTCTCCAGCGGTGTCATCGACGCGCTGTCGATGGAGCTTGCCGAGCAGGCCGGCGGCAACCTGCGGCGCGTCGCCTACGTATCCGGGGGCTCCGAAGCGGCTGACACGGCAATGAAGGTGGCGCTCCAGTATCAGTTGGCGCGCGGTTGCCCCGGGCGAACGCGATTCATCGCACGGCGGCAGTCGTGGCACGGCTATACGCTGGGGGCGCTTTCGCTGTCGGGGCATCCAGCCCGCCGGCGACCGTACGAGTCGTCGTTGATGCCGGTCACGCACGTCTCTCCCGCCAATGCCTACCGTCCGCCGCGTGGCGTTCCCGTCGAGCAACTGCCCGACTTCCTGGCGCTCGAACTCGAGCGCGCGATCCTGGACATCGGCACCGAGAGGGTCGCGGCATTCTTCATGGAGCCGGTGGTCGGCGCGTCCGGCGGTGTTGTCCCGGCGCCGCCCGGATACGCCACGAAGATTCAGGAGGTATGCCGGCGCTATGGCGTGCTGCTCGTGGCGGACGAGGTAATGTGCGGGGTAGGACGTTGCGGCACCTGGCGCGCTCTGGCACACGATGGGGTGGAGCCGGACATGATGTACACAGCGAAAGGACTTGCCGGCGGCTACGCTCCGCTTGGCGCCGTGATCATGTCCGACGCCATCTACGACACGATTGCCGACCGGTTCGGGACCCTGTCTTCGGTGCACACCTACTCCGGTCACACCGCTGCCTGCGCGGCTGCGCTGGCCGTCCAGAAGATCATCCGGCGCGAGCACCTTGTCGAGAGGTGCGCTAGCGAAGGCGACTATATCCTTTCGCAGTTGAGAAGGCTTCTTGGCGATCATCCGAATGTCGGGGATATCCGGGGGCGCGGCTTGTTCATAGCCTTCGAACTGGTGGCGGACCGGGAGGGAAAAAGGCCTTTCGCGCCTGAGCTTAATCTAGCGGCACGCTTTCGGGATACGGCCTTCGCCGATGGATTGATCTGCTATCCGTCTGCAGGGACCGTGGACGGGTATAGCGGCGACCATGTGCTGATCTCGCCTCCGTATAACATCTCCCGTTCGGAAACTGACCTGATGATCGAGCTGCTCGTTTCCACGTTGGGCAAGGTGCTGCCTTAGACGAAGGAGTCGCAAGAAAGGCCGGCTTCGCAGCCCGCTCCTCGCCCTCGCGACCGACAGCGTGACGAACCCGAACGGCGGCACGGGATCGCTGCTGCGCGACCCGGAGTTTCGCCACCTCTGGACAGCCGGGGTGGTGCAGTTCCTGGTCCGCTGGCTGGAGGTGCTGGTCTTCGGTGTCTTCACCTACCAGGAGACGGACTCGGCCTTCCTGGTGGCGGGCATGACGATGATCCGGCTGCTGCCGCTGGCGCTGTTCGGCGTGGCTTTCGGGGCCCTCGCCGCCCGCATCCGACGACGCAGCGGCCTGATCGTCACGCTGTCGACGCTGGCCGCCACCGCCGGCGTCCTGGTTGTTGTCGCGGCTGCCGGCCAACTCGCGGTCTGGCACCTGGGCGTCGCGAGCCTGGTCAACGGCATCTCTTGGGCGGCGGACAACCCCCTGCGTCGCGGCCTGATCGGCGACGTCGCCGGCTTCCAACGGATGGGCGCCGCCATGGCGCTGGACGTGGGGGCGAGCAATGCGAGCCGGCTGGTCGGTCCTGGCGTAGGCGGCCTGCTGCTCGCCCATTCTGGCATGGCCGCGGTATTCGGGCTTGCAGCCGCGATGTACCTTGGCGCGCTGGTCGCGGTCCTGCACCTGCCCGATCGGGAGGTCCCGCGCCACACGGAACGGGTGTCGCCGTCGGCGACGCTCGCCGCCGGCTTCATCGCGGCCCGAGCCAGTCCGCGCCTCGCCGGCGCGCTCTGGCTCACCGTCCTGTACAACGTGTTCGCCTGGCCGGTGTTGAGCATGGTGCCGGTGATCGGCCAGGATCGCCTTGGACTCGCCGCCGAGGGGATCGGCGTGCTGGCCAGCATGGACGGCGTCGGAACGCTCGTTGGCGCGTTCGCGCTGGCCGCGTTCGCGAAGCCGTCGATGCATGGACGCCTCTATGTCGGCGGCGCCGTCCTGTTCCTCACCATCATGCCGCTGTTCGCGCTGAGCACCCAGCCGCTCCTGGCCGGCGCCGCCTTGCTGGTGGCAGGCGTCGGCCAGGCAGCTTTCTCGGTGATGCAGTCGACCATCGTCTTCCTCGCGGCGCCGGTGGAGCGGCGCATGCAGGCGATGGGCCTGCTCACGATGTGCATCGGCGTGGGGCCGCTGGGGTTTCTGATGCTGGGGTGGTTGGCAGAGGGGTTCGGGGCGACGGCGGCGGCGGTAGTCAGTTCGGTGGCGGGGCTGGTGGTGCTGGGGTGCACCTGGCGCTGGTGGCGGGCCTGCTGGCGGGACACGGAGGTCGAAGGCGCGCAGACAGACGTGAAGGCCCTCGAGCGGCGCAGGTAGCCCGGTACCGCCGCCAGCGACACCGGCGTTCGGCGTTGCAACAACCTGCAGGCAGGGCGCTTGCCGCTTTCCAGGCGTTCCAAGAATCGTGCCGAAGCCTCTGGTTGTCGGCTTCGCCCAGAGCCCGCTTTTCGTGCCGCGGAAGGTCGGAATGCCGCTCTTCGCGGACGTGTCGGCTCCGGTCATCACGACTATCTTGTCGGCGGCTGAAAGCACCTGCGCTATAAAGACGAGCGGAGAGGTCATGGTTCGATCATAGAGGCTCCCATCAGGGGAGTGATCGGACCGCCCGCTTACTCAAACTTGACAAAGCAGTGCCGTCCGACATAATTGGATCCAATATGGATTCAAAAACTCCCCCGAGCACTGTGGCTGCCTGGGATCGGATACGCCACGGCATCCTGACGGGGCACTTTGCGCCAGGCGAGCGCCTGATCACCCAGCGACTGGCCGAGGCCCTGGGCCTGAGTCGCACACCGGTCAAGGAAGCGCTGGCGAGCCTGGAACGCGAGGGACTCGTCACGCGGGCGGGGAACTGGGGCTACAGCGTCCGGGTGATTTCCGTACGCGATGCGCAAGAAGTGTTCGAGGCGCGTCTGGTCGTGGAGACGGCGAACTCTTTTCACGCGGCGGTACGTGCTACCGGGTCTCAGATCGGCACGATGGCCCAGGGCCTGCAGGATGGCCATGACCAGCTGAAACGTCGCCGGATCATGGAGTTCCAACAGGCTTCGCGCCAGGTTCACGAACAGATCGCGGAGGCGAGCGGCAACAGGATGCTGATGCAGATGTTCCGCCAGGTGAACGATCTGGTGATGCTGGTGGCGATCACATCGCTGCGTGCGCTGCCGGATCGCGCCACGGACATCCTCGCGGAGAACCGGTCGATCGTCGAGGCGATCCGGGCCCGGGATCCCGACCTGGCGGCCGAGCGTACCAAGCGCCATATCGAAGCTGGGCATGAAGCGTTTCGCAAGGCGCTCGTACAAGGGAACTTGTCGGCTTCACTCGCGTGACGCTTTGTGGGCCCCGTTCTTCACCGTGCACCATACGCATTCAACGGAGATACTGACATGCCGATGAACACCACTGCAGACGACGCTGCGCCAGCCGGCGTGGCTCCCGTGCCCCCCATGCCCGCCATCCCCGCCGTCCCATCCTCCCCGATGCCGCCGGGCGCGGTGACAGGTCCCGCAGCCTGGACCGGCGAGGCCATGCGGAAGGCGCCGGAGCGCTGGACCTTTTCCCTGGATGCCGACGAACTCGCCGAGATCGAGGCGGCGACCGCGGCGATCGAGCGCAGCGGCGCACCACTCGGCGCCATCTCGCCGGCGACGTTTCCCGCTCGGAAGCTTGCCGAGCGGCTCGAGTGGCTGCTCGAGCATCAGTTGCTAAGCGGCCCGGGCTTCGCGGTGCTGCGTGGGTTGCCGGTGGACGACCTGACGATCGAGCAGGCCGCGATCGCCTACCTGGGAGTCGGTTCGCACCTCGGCAGCTTCCGCTCGCAGAATGCGAAGGGACATTTGCTCGGCCACGTTCGCGACCTGGGCCTGGACATCCGGGAGAAGTCCACCCGCTACTATCAGACCACCCGCCAACTCGACTACCACACGGACTCGTGCGATATCGTCGGCCTCCTGTGCCTGAAGACGTCGAAGTCCGGCGGGGCGAGCCGCATCGTGAGTTCGGTCACGTTGTACAACGAGATCCTGGCGAGGCGACCAGACCTTCTGCCGGAGCTCTTCCATGCGTTCCACACCGACCGGCGCGGCGAGATCCCGCCGGGCAAGCTCCCGTGGTTCGAGATCCCGGTGTTCAACTGGTTCGAAGGTCATCTCAGCGCGATCTACGCGGGACAGTACATCCGGTCCGCCCAGTTCAACCATCCCGGTGCGCGCCGGCTCACGGAGCGCGAACACGAGGCGCTGGATCTGCTCGATACGCTCGCCGACGACCCGCGGCTGCGCCTCGAGATGGCGTTCAGCCCCGGCGATATGCAGTTCCTGCACAACCATCAGGTCTTTCATTCGCGAACGGACTTCGAGGACTGGCCCGAGCCCGAGCGCAAGCGCCACCTGCTGCGACTGTGGCTCTCGCCGCCCTCCGGCCGGCCGTTGCCGCAAGCCTACGCGGACCGCTATGGCAGCATCATGCCCGGCGAACGCGGCGGCATTCTGACGAGTCAAACCGAGCTCAAGTTCGTCACCACGCCCGAGTGACCGACGGCGGTGTGCACGGCCCCGTGCGCACCGGTCCCAACACGGCAAGGAACAAGGAGATCCCATGAGACGCGTGCCAATCCTGTGGCTGATTGCGCTGGCCACCCTTTTCGCGACCCCCGCCCGCGCAGCGGAATGGCCGACGCGGCCGATCCGTATCATCGTGCCTTATAGCGCCGGCGGCGCGGTCGACATCCTGACCCGGCTGATTGCGGCGGGGATGGGCCATGCGCTCGGCCAGTCCATCTTGGTCGAACCACGGCCGGGAGGCGAGGGCAATATTGCGGCGATGGCCGTGATCAACGCACCGGCCGACGGCTATACGCTGCTGTCGAGTTCGTCGGTGCTCACCGTCAATCCCCTGATGTCCGAGAACCTCAGCTGGAAGCCAGAGGATTTCTCGCCGATCGGGCGCTTTGCGACTTCATCGGGTTTCCTTGTCTCGTCGGCGACGTTACCGCCAAAGACGCTGCCCGAGGTCGTCGACTATGCCCGGAGCCATCCAGGCCTCGCGGCAGCAACCGTAATGGGTGCGGCCCACACGACGTTCACCACCAAGCTGCTGGCCAAGCAGGCAGGACTCGAGATCGTCACGGTCCCGTACCAGGGCGCAGCCCAGCACATGCCGGACCTCTACGCGGGCCGCGTTGCGATTTCCACGATATCGGGAAACCTGGCGTGCAGTGCCCTGACTGATCCGAAGCTGAGGGTGCTCGCGATGACCGGCGCCAACCGGTCGGCGATCGCACCCGACGTGCCCACGACTGCGGAGGTCGGGTTCGCCGGAGTGAACACGGGGGGCTGGTACGGGCTGCACGCGCGCGCCGGCACGCCGGAGGCAGTGATCACGAAGCTGTCGCAAGCGCTGCGCAAAGCGCTCGACACCGACGAGGTCAAGAACGGACTAGTCAAGGCCTGCGTCGACATCGGCTATCAGGATGCGAAGGAGTTCGACGCCTATGTGAAGACTGACGCCGAACGCTGGCGGCGGGTGGTCGCCGACGTCAATAGCCGGTAGTCCGCGGGTCGCTGCACTTTCGCTATGCCCGATCCTCGACGGCGCACTGCGTGCGGGCCTTCTGGTTCGGGCGTCCGTCGCCTTCGATGCCGCCGTGTCAGTCCTGGGGCAACTGCTGTATCACCGCCGCCATGTCGACCCAGACATTCTCGCGGCGGATGTCGCCGTTGCTTGCGAACTCGATCACGTGCAGCAGGCGGAACTCCAGCGGCCGTCCACGACCCTCCAGACCGAAAGGGCGGCCGGGCGCGACGCCGCGCCAGATCGAATCGTCGACCAGGAATTCTTCGCCATAGAGCCGCCGCACATGCTCGACCCTGCCCTCCGCCAGATCCGAGAAAAGGTTCTCGTAGAAGGGCCGGGCACCGGCGCGGCCATGGGTCGGGCCGGTGGGCCAGCCGACCACGTCGTGCTCCACATCCGGCGACAGCGTCGCCAGAACCCCGTCCACGTCGTCGTTCGCTTCGAAGGCGAAGTGCTCGTGGAGCTTGCTGTCCATCTCGCTATGCGTCAGCGCCATCGTTCTTCCTCCGCAAAGAGTCGTTGGTGGAATCGGATCTGATCTTATCGCTGCGGAGGTCAGCCCGCCACGGCTTCGCCTGTCTCCGCGGACCTTTCGAGGGTTGCCTGATCCGGGCCGACGAAGGGTGGCGCTTCGTGCGCCTCGATCAGGTTGTCGAACAAGGCGTCGTTGAGGCCCGCCGCAGGCGGCAGGTGGCTGCTCAGCACCATGCGTGGTGCCAGTTCGCGCAGCGGCCCGCAGGCACTCGCGAGCTGGTTCCGGCTCAGGTGAGCAAGCCAAGGTGCGTCAATGCTGGACCATAGAACCTGCCCGGTCCGCAAGGCCGCTGGCGAAATGGCGGACGCTATCTCGAGCGGGCGCTCCATCACCGCGCCGAAGCAATCCGAACTGAACAGGTAGCGCGTGCGGGTGTCAAAGACACTCATGGTCTCAGGCGCGTCGTACACCGGTGGCCGGTGCGCCAGCAGCCGGCGGTCGCCCACATCGAGCAACTGGCCGGGGTTGAGCAGGTAGGTGCGATCGAGCGGCACCTGCTGCAGGCCCAGCTTGCCCACGCCCAGGTAATTGGTGACGATCCGCGCACGTGGCGCCTGCGCCAGCACCGCGCGCAAGTTGCCCACATGATCTGCGTCGGCATGGGTGATCCAGATCCAGCGCAGGTCGGCTGGATCGATGAGCTGGCGCAGCTCGCGCATGAAGTCGTCGCGCAGGGCGGCCATGCCGGTGTCGACCAGCACCGGCTCGCGTGCATGGATCACGAAGGCATTGATCGGCAGCACGCCCAGACCGGGCAATGGCACGTAGCTGGGCAGCAGTTCGGTGTCGATGCCGGCACGTCGGCTCGGGAACAAGGTGGCTTGGTCCATGGGGTGTCCTTTCAGGGGTAGAAGTGCTGTGGAGCGAAGGCTCAGCCGGGGAACTGGATTGCCGGCCCGGTCGGCCTCTGCCCTGGTGGCAGGTAGGAAGGCGCGGGGGTGCCGGCCGCGCCGAGCGACCTGACGTAGTGGTAGAACGCGCGCGGATCTTGTTCGCTCATGGCGTGGACGTTGAACGCATGGTGGGCGTCCTTTGAGCTTGGGAGGAGGAGGGGCGTGCGCAAAGTATGGAAGCCCGCGCTGCGCTGCGCCGCTAAGTGTTTGTGAAGGAAGCGCTAACTCTTTGCTAAGATTCATCCTCTTGCAGAATTCGGATCGTTATGAGACACTTTTCTCAGCACGAGCCGACCAGCTTCTGGAGGCGGACCATGCCGATTGCACGCGAGGAAATGAACCGCGCCTCACTCAGAAGGACCATGTCCAGGGCCCTGGGGGTCTCGGGCGATCTGCGGACGAGCCGGTCTGGCGAGGGGCTCGCAGGAGCGCGGAGTTGAGCGGGCGGGCTAATCAGTTGCGGCGCACGCGCAAGGATTTGCTGGAGGCCGCCGCCCGCCTGACCCGGCAGGGGCGTAACCCGAGCCTCGATGAAGTCGCCGCGGAAGCCATGGTGTCGCGAGCCACCGCCTATCGCCACTTCCCCGACCTGTCGGCACTGCTCGTCGAAGCCTCGCTCGACATTGCCACGCCGCAGGCAGACGCGCTATTCCTCGACGGGCTCCCCGACGACCCGGTGTCGCGCCTGGAGCGGGTTGACCGGGCGTTCCACGACATGATCCTGGGCAACGAAAGGGCGCTGCGCCTGATGCTGATGCACTCGCTGGAGCGCAGCCTGGAGCAAGACGGCGCCCCCAGCTTGCCGGCGCGACAGAACCGCCGGTCGCCATTGATCGAAGCCGCGCTCGAGCCCGCGCGGCAGCAGTTCAAACCGGCCGCGCTGAAGACGCTTACCAAGGCACTGGCGCTCGTCATCGGTACCGAGGCGATGCTGGTGCTGAAGGACGTACTGCAGCTCGACGATGCGGATGCCCGGCGGGTGAAGCGTTGGGCCATTCACGCGCTGGTCGAAGCGGCGCGCAAGCCCGTCGCAAGTGTTTGAAGGAGAGTGGCAATGGACCCGCATCCACCGTCCGACGCCGTCGAGGTTCGATACTATCCGCGCGACGGCAGCGTGTTCCTGGACACGCACTACCTGATCAAGGGGGTGGCCGGCGCCATCTTCTGGAAACTGGCGCGGGAGCATGCTCACCCCCCGCGCAACGAGTTCAGTTCGCGCGAGCTTCGCCTGGCAGGCCACGAACTGCACCTGCCCGAGGTGCAGGACAACCTGAGCGTGCGGCTTATCCTGCTCCAGCGGCGACTGGCCGAGCGCGGCGCAGCAATGCAGATTCACAAGGTGGGACGCGGCCGCTTCAGCATCTCATTGACGCGACCCATGCGGCTGCTGGAAGTCAGCCCTGACCCTCACAGAGATCCACGACCGTGAACGCGTCGTCACGTCACTCCGCACGCGACGGTCGCCGATGTGGACAACCGGCAGCCGACCGTCAGTCGAAGGCCGCGTACTTGCTCGCGTCGAACCAGGTGCGGTCCTGTGCCTGGAACTGGTTCTCCGGCGGGATCTCCGGCGTCGGTGTCGTTTCAACCGCGGCTTCGAAGGTCAACTCGATCAGGATGCCGTGCGGGTCGTACACGAACAGCTGCCAGAGGCCGACGGTGGGCAGCAGCGAGGCGCGCCAGGGCAGGCCATACTCTATGCAGCTACGCCTTATCCGGTCGAAGCCCTGGCACAGGAAGGAGAGATGATGCACCGCCGCTGAACCGGCCGGCACGGTGCTGTCTTCGAACGCAGCATCCTTGCCGGCAAACACATGGATCAGCGCCTCTCCGCCCGGCACAGCCGAGCGCAGCCAGAAGCCTTCGACCGGCACGTCCGGCCGGCGCTCGTCCACCAGCATGCCGAACACCTGCGTATAGAAATTGCGCATCCGCCGGGTATCCGGTGTACGGATGGCGCAGTGGTAGAGACGGGTGATCATGTGACGCTCCTCGTTTCGACTAAGACTGCATGGTGCGCAGGCCGGCCATCGCCTCCGAGACGACGGCGACGGCCGCCGTGTCCTGCGATCCGAGCCCGCCCGCCACCGCGGCAGTGAAGAGCGGCACGCAGGCGGAGAACAGCGGCGTCGGGCAACCCATCTCCACCGCGAAATCCCCGATGACTTTCAGGTCCTTGCGCCAGAGGTCAAGCGGCATTGTCTTCACCGGCAGGTACTCGTCGGCGATCAGCATCTCGCCGCGTACTGCCAGGGCGCGGGAACCACCGGCGCCATCGTTGACCATGGCGAATACCTGCGCGGGATCGAGACCGGCCTTGCGCGCGAGGGCAAACGCTTCACCGGCGGCGGCGGTGTGTATCGCCACCAGCAGGTTGGCGATGAACTTCATCCGGGTGCCGTTGCCAAACGGCCCGAGGTGGTTGGGCGAACGCGAAAAGGCCTCGAAAATCGGCAGGCAGGCGCCGTAGGCCTCGGCCGTTCCGCTCGCGTAGACGACGACGTCGCGAACCAGCGCCTGCACGCCCGAGCCCGACAGCGGGCAGTCCAGCGTCTCAATGCCGGCGTCGGCCAGCCGACGCTGTGCTTCGAGCTTGTCGGTCAGCGAAAAGGTGCTGGTCTCGGCGAGTATCCGCGCCCGTCCCGGCGAGGCCACTAGTGCCTCCACCACTTACGTCAACGCCGCGACGGAAGGCAGCGATGTGATCACGATCTCCGCCTGTGCAGCCACGCCGGCCGCAGACGCCGCCGCCTTGCCGCCCAGCGCTTCGAATGCCGCGACGGCCGCCGGCGAGAGGTCGTGCCCGATCACTTCGAAGCCGGCGGCGATGAGGTTGCGGCTCATCGCCGAACCCATGATCCCGAGCCCGATCAGTCCAACCTTCATGACGGCTTTCCCGGCGGACTGGACCGATCCGGCTGCGCTGCCTGGCCGGACGCGGCGGCCTGCGCCGACCAATAGGCCGGCAGTTCGGTGCAGTCGCGGCCGCCCCAGCCGTCCCGGCTCGCATCGTCGTACACGGCCAGGGTGCGCTCGGCGAGCGGCAGGCTCATGCCGCGGGACTTTGCCTCCGCCACCATGGTGCGCAGGTCCTTGCGGATCGAGTCGCAGTCGAAGGTGACCGACCGGGCGTCGTTCGTCTTCAACGCGGCGGCGACAGCGGAGCCGCGCGCTTTCAGCACGTTGGCGCCGCCGGAGGTTTCCGAGAACAGCTCTACTACCCAGGCGGGATCGGCGCCGAGGTGGCGGCATAGAGCATAGGCTTCGCCGAAACTCTGCCAGAAGACCGCCAGCGGCAGATTGATCGCCAGCTTCATGCTGGCCCCGGCACCGACAGGACCGACATGGTCCGCGCGCCGGCAGAGCTGGTCGATGACCGGCCGCGCGCGCTGCACGGCCTCGGCCGTGCCGCCCACCAGCCCGAGCAGTTTGCCCTGACAGCGCCGGGCCTACCGTGCCGCCGACCGGGCATTCGACGAAGTCCGCTCCTTTCTGTGTCACCTTCTGCGCCAGCGCCTTTTCCGTCTGCGGTTGCACCGTGCTCATCTCGATGAAGAGCTTGCCGCGGACGTCGCCGCTCAGCAGGCCTTGCGCGCCGCTGTAGACCGCCTCGATTGCGTCGTCGTCGGTCAGGATGGTGATGACGGTCTCGCTGACTGCGAGCCAGCGCTGCCGGCGTCGCCGCAGCGGTCGCGCCTGCCGCCAGCAGGGCATCGACCTTCCCTTTCGAGCGGTTCCAAACGGTCACTTCATGGCCGCATTCCGGCAAGCGCCTGGCGATGGCGCTTCCCATGCGACCGAGTTCCGCAATGCCGATTTTCATTTTGTTGCTCCAGTGATTGAATAGATGCGCCGGGCGGTGCCCTGCAGAATTTCGCGTCGCTCGTCGCCGGTGAAGCCGCTCAGGCATCGCCGGAAGACCGACGTCAGCGTGGAGTAGTCGGTCCAGAGTTTTTCGATGGGGAAGTTGCTGCCGAACATGCATCGGGCGGGCCCGAAGATCCCGACGGTCTGCTCTATCACTGGCCGCCAGGCCTCCTGGAGCAGGCCCGCAGAAATGTGCCCAGGCCCGACAGCTTCACGACGACGTTCGGGCAGGCCGCCAGCAACGCCATCTGCTCGCGCCAGCGCGACCAGCCGAGCTCGCTCCTGTCTTCGAGCATGCCGGCGTGCAGGAGGATGAAGGTCACTCCCGCGAAGTCCTTGACCAGCCGAAGCGCGCAGGCCATCTGCCCAGGGAAGACCTGCAGCTCGAAGGCGAGGGAGCGCGCCTGCACCTGTGCGAGGCCGCGGCGCCAAGCCGGATCGTCCGCCAGGTCCGGCCGCGACGAAAAGCGGTAGGCCGTGTTGTCGTGCCAGGTGGATTGCTGGCGGATGGCCTTGACCTGGCCGCTGGCCGTCTCGCGGTCCAGCACGTCACCGATATCTACAGAGGCCAGGTCGGCATAAGCGGTGATCGCCTGCGGAAAGCCATGGCGCTGGGCGACCGAATGCACCCAGTCGACCTCGGCGACCTCCGCATGAGGCGCGACGTTGACCTGCACGAAGACCGAAGCGGTGACCTGGCTGTCGCGGATGTCGTCGAGGTATTCCTCGATCAGGTAGTCGCGCCGCAGCGCGCCATACTCGCCGAAGATCCGCGGCACGCCGGCCCGTTCAGCCACGGCGTCTGCGCCAGCCGCCAGAGGTGGTGGTGGGCGTCGACAATGGTCACTGGATTACCTTGTCGGTCACCGGGTCGATGACATGCAGGTGGGTGAGGTCCGCCCGGAGTCGCATCGGCTCGCCGGGCGCGACGGCCGAATCCGGCTCAACGCGGGCGCATAGCTCGGTCTGACCAACGTGGAAGAACACCATCGTCTCCATCCCATCGGCTCGACGACGTGATCGGCACAGTGAACTCGGCGGCATGGGCGCGCAGGTCGCCGGCGGGCTGCGGTAATGCGTGCCGGCCGCAGGCCCAATGTCACCGGCTTGCCGAATCCAGGGGCATACCGTCCGGTGCGGTCGGCGGGCACCGGCAGCGAAAAGTGCTCGTTCACCATCAGTTCCAGGCCCGTGCCGCCGCGCGACTCAGCAGCGTCGCCTCCAGGAAGTGCATCGACGGCGAACCCATGAAGCCGGCGACGAAGCGGGTCTGGGGTGCGTGGTACAGCTGCTGCGGCGTGCCGTACTGCTCCACCAGTCCGCGGTTCATTACCACCACGTAGTCCGACAGCGTAGATCGCCTACCACCTGGTCGTGCGTCGCATCAGACGGTGGTGGTGCGCACCTGCTGGTGGATGCGCTTGATCTCGGGGCGCATGTGAACGCGCGCAGCTTGGCGTCGAGGTTGCTGAGCGGTTCGTCGAATAGAGGAAAACCTTCGGCTTGCGCGCGATGGCCCGGCCCATCGCGACCCGCTGGCGCTGACCGCCGGAGAGTTCCTTTTGGGCCGTCGCTGCAGCATGTCCCCGATCTCCAGGATCCTGGCGGCGTCCTCGACACGCTTGCGAATGTCGGCCGACGGGATGCCGCGCAGGCGCAGGCCGAATGACATGCTTCTCGAACACCGGTCGGTGTGCGGATACAGCGCATAGCTCTGGAACACCATTGCGATGTCCCGGTGCTTGGGTGACATCGTCGATCACCTCGTCGCCGATGAGGATCTCCACCTTCGGTGACATCCTCCAGCCCGGCAATCATCCGCAGGGTAGTGGTCTTGCCGCAGCCAGACGGGCCGACCAAGGCGACGAACTTGCCATTGCCGGTATCTCGAGCGTGATGCCGCGCCACCACCTCGGTATTGCCGTACCACTTGGTCACATGGTCGAGGTCGCGCAGAGGCCATGTAGTCCCATCAGGCGAGAGAAGTCTCCATCCTGTTCGAGCGCGGCGGGAACTGGCCGCAGGTCCACCGCGTCGGCGGCCGCAACAGGCGCCGGCAGGCCGCCCAGGCGATGCAGCGTTTCGGCGGCGTTGCGCATGCCTTCGACGCTGGGGAACATCATGCCACCCATAAGCCGGGCGAACAGCACCCAGGTGTCTGCTCCAACAACCTCGAAGTCGGCTTCGACGGTGTGCTTGCGCAGCACGTCGACGCCGAAGCGCGCGTCGGTGCGGAAGCGCCAGAAGCCCTGGCAGAAGGCCTGCACATAGCGCCACCACCACGTCCAGACGGTGCGCCTCGACGCGCCGGGTGGTGGCGGCGCAGCTATTCTGGAACGCGACGTCGAGCCGGCCCAGGTCCTCGATCATCCGCCAGCCGCGCTTGGCGGCCTGGAAGGGCTCGGGGGCATGCATGATGGCGACATCGACGCGTTCTGTCGAGCAGGCGTCGAGACGGGGACCGGTCGTGCCGACGACGACGTGCTGCGCGTCCGGGCTATCTTCCAGCCCCAGCGGTCGAACGCGATCACGATCGCGCACTCATCCATGTCGCTGCGTGCCCTGACGCCCCAACGCTTGCCGCGCAGGTCCTCCCGCGTGTCCAGCCCGGGCCGCGCGGACACATGCTGCGCGCTGCGGCTTATCGCCGAGGCGATCACCACCCCGTCGCCGCCGTGGCGCTGGTTGGCCAGCAGCAGCTCCGGCCCCGACCGGAATTGACGAAGTCGACCTCGCCCGTCGAGGAGCGCCTTCATCGTCCGCGGATGTCCGGGGCAGTGCACCAGTTCTACCGCCGAGGCCGGCGGCGTCGAAGGCGCCCGACGTCGAGGGCGGCGAACACCGGCGCGAGGCCGGCGCCATGATGGGCGACGCCGATCCCCTGATCTTCTACTTTGGGTCTGTTCAGCAGTCCGCGTTCGTTCGAGTCCGCTCAGACCGAAGCCGCGATTGACCCAGCGCTGCAGCAATCGAACAGGAGGAAGGTCGGCATGGTCGCCAGCACCGCGATGGCCATCTGCTCGGTGGCGGATTGCCGTAGTCCTCGCCGAACTGCACGAGACCGAGCGGGAAGGTACGCAAGGCATCCTTGGAGACCACGGTCAGCGGCCAGAGGAACTGGTCCCAGCTGTCGCGGAACGAGAAGACCGCCAGGACTGCCAGCGCCGGAGTGCACTGCGGCACGATGATCTGGCAGAGAATGCGCAGTTCGCCGGCGCCGTCGATGCGCGCCGCCTCGATGTAGTCGGAGGGAATGGACAGGATCGACTGGCGCATCAGGAAAACGCCGAAGGCGTCGATCAGCAGCGGCCCGGCGAGCCCTGGTAGGTATTCATCCAACCGAACTTGTGAATGACGAGGAAGGTTGGGACCAGCGTCACCTCGAGCGGCAACATCAGCGTGCTAGAGGATTGCCAGCAGCACCAGCTTGTCACCCGGGAACCGGAACTTGGCGAGGCCGTAGCCCGCGAGCGTGCAGAAGACGACATTCCAGACCATAACGGCGACCGAGATCGACGCCGCTGTTAAAGAAGTAGGCTGGGAAAGCGGCCCGCGACAGCGCATTTGGATAGTTCTCCGGAGTGCCACACCGAGGGGATCCATTCCGTCGTCGAACTGGAACATCTTCTCGCCGGCCTGGAAGGAGGTGGACGTCATCCACAGGATCGGGCAAGATGAAATAGAAGGTCAGGATCGCGAGCGCGATAAGGCCTACCACGGCCACGCGTGCGCTTGCCGATCAGCTGGAGTTCGCCGCGGACGACGCGTACGGATAGATGCCGGCTGTCAACTGATGCATCAGCCGATAGACCCGCTCGCTGCTTGCGCGAAGAGCCGCATCTGGAGCACCGTGAAGACCATCATGAAGGCGAAGAGGACCACCGAGATCGCCGCCGCCTGCCCCATCTTCATGTAGGAGAAGCCGGTCTCGTAGATCAGCATCGAGAGCACCCGCGTCGCGTTGCCGGGTCCGCCGCCGGTGATGATGTACGGCATCAGGAAGATGCGCGCTGACAGCAAGGCCGAAACAACGACGACGAAGAAGATGGTCGGCGACAAAAGCGGCAGCGTGATGTGCCAGAAGCGGCGCAAAGGCACCGGCGCCTTCCAGCTCGGCGGCCTCGTAGTAGTCGCGCGGCAGCGCCAGCAGCGCGGCGAGGAACACGACCATGAAGTAGGGCGCAAAGCGCCAAACCGTGACGACGATGATCGCCGGCAACGCGATCCAGGAATCCGTCAGCCAATTGATGCGGTCGATCCCGAAGGGCGCCAGCATCTGGTGTAACGAGGCCGAGGGGATGCAACAGGAAGCGCCAGACCAGGCAGACGGCAATGATGGGCATCAGGTTCGTCAGGAACATCAGCGTCATGCACTGGCGCGAACCAGGGATGCCCGTGTTGATCGCCAGAGCCAGCCCCAATCCGACCGCTGTCGTCAGGATGGTAGAGCCGACGATGTAGACGATCGTATTGAGCAACGTTTCGCGAAAGACCGGGTCGGCGAACAAGGCGCGATAGTTGTCGAGGCCGCATAGCGCGGCGGGGAGACCATGTCATAGGTGTGGAAGCTCAGATCGATCGCCCACACCATCGGTCCATATTTGAAGACCGCTAGAAACAGCAGCGTCGGGAGCACGAACGCGAAGCCCCACAACTGCAAACGGCGTCGGTAGCTGAGAAGCGGCGCTGCACGACGTCGTCGCGTCCGGCCGCTGGCATGAGTGCCCTTTGGCGGATCAAGCGAAGTGATCGTCATGCTGACCTTGGGCTATTGGCCGAGAGGCATCCCCGATCGTCCGATCGGAGATGCCTCGCCGTCGCTCAGGCCACAATCCGGCCATTCATGGGAGACGCGACAGATTATTCGACTCCGATCAACCCTTCTTCTGCTGCTCGGAGGCGCGGTCGGTTTCAGCCGCGATTTCGTCAAGTGTCTTCTTGATGTCGGCATTTGACAGCAAGATCTTTTGCACGCCTCGGTGTAGCGCGTCGGCCAGTTCGTTGTAGACCAGCGTGCGCGGCAGGTAGACGCCTGTGTCCTTGGCGCGGATGATGGTCGCAATATCGGGAAATTGTCTGACCTCGGATTCTCGGCCCAGCCGCTCTTGCGGGCGTAAGTGAACGGCGCGGTCGCTGTCCAGGCATCGACCAAGTCTGCCATCATGAACTTGTAGAGATCGTGCAGAACCTCCTGTTTCTCCTTGGAGGCGCGTGCATTGATGACGAGATTGAAGCCGTAGCAGCTCGAGTACCCCTTGCCGGCCTCGACGCCTGGATAGGAGACGGGGCGGAAGTAGCCCTCGGCAAGCATCTTCTCATTCTGCGACTTGATCGCCACCAGCGGTACCGGATGGACCAGGAACATCGACGTGCGTTCCTTGAGCCAGTCCAGCATCGGCAGCGGGGGGGTTGCGATCGAGTCGGCCGGGTCATCGGCGCCGTAGTCCCGCGCAAGCGAAGCCCGGATCGTCATGGCCTTGACGCCGGCCGGGCTATTGATCGTGCACTTGCCATTCGCGTCGAACCACTGGCCGCCGCATGAATCAGGATCGGATTGAACTGGATCATAGTCCACTGCGCTGAATGCGTGGCCAACTTGAAGCCCTGCCGGGTAAACTTGTTGCCGTCCTTGATGGTCAGCTTTTTTGCGGCTTCGCCGAGCTCGTCCAGGTCTGCGGCCAGTCCTTGTCGGGATCGAGTCCGACCTCCTTGAAGTGCTTGGTATTGATGTAGTTGCAGAAGCCGTAGAACCACAGCGGCGTGGCGTAGACCTTGCCGTCCTTGGTAGCGCCGTCGACGAATGCGGCGGCATAATCATCCGTAAACGCCTTGTAATTCGCGTAACCAAGCCGCTGCACATCCATCGGCGCCAGCAGGTTCTTCTCCAGCCAGAGCGGCATGAACCAGTCCTGGCTGACGAAGCCATCGGGTGCGGTGCCGGTAGCGAAGCCGACGGCGATTTTCTTCGAAAGATCCTGGAAGGTGTAGACACTGAACGTCGACCTTCACGTTCGGATTGGCGTCGGTGAACATCTTGATCCGCTTCTCTGGTACGGCCGCTGCTGCGGACCCTCCCACGTCCAGAAGCTGAGGTTGACCGGCGCCTTCCCTGCGCGAACACGGTCGGGGCGCCGGGCGGCCGCCGCGACGCCGAGGCCCGCTGCACCGATGCTGCGGATCACGTCGCGACGCGTGCTCGCGGATCCTTTCTTCTCGGCCTTGCTGTCCATGATGGCTCCTGGGGAAGACGATGGGACGTGGTTTGCGGATGCTCTTGCAGGTTGACGGTGCGGTTTAAAGGGTCATGGATTGATCATGGTCAGTACGGACATCGGGCGCTTGCCCGGTCACGGCGCGCCGTTCACGACCTCGCCGGCAGTTGCTCCATCGGCCTCGCGCTCACCCGGATGAGGTACTGCGGCGAGACGCCCAGCGACGGATCGATCCAGGGCCCCTGCAGGCCCGCTCGATGAAGCCCCGAGGTGCTGGGCGAAACGGACCGCCTGGCGCCCGGGCGGCACCCTGAGTCGTTGAATCGTTCAGGGAGGCGACATGGCCTGCGCACGCCGTCCGGACCGTTCGGAGGAATCGCCCCGGCCCACGGCGGCGGCGAGCGCCCGGGCATCCTGCGCGGCCTTCAGCACGCCGATGCCCACATGCGGCCGCGCGACGAAGGCGGCATCGCCGAGCAAGGCGACCTGTCCGAAGGCGATGCGGATCGACTCGACGTCGTAGATGGGCTGCAGCATGTGCTGCTCGGCACGCTGGACGACTCGACGAACTGTGCCGGCAGGGTTACCGCCGCATGCGCCTTGAAGCGCTCGATATGTTCACCGCGGATCAGCGGCGGCGGGATCGAGTATTCATGCGTCGTGCCGGATTCGTCGGTGAGCAGGTCGTCCAGCGCCTCGCATGTCGCCGATGTTGCGATACCAGAGGTAGCTGTAGCGGCGCTCGCCGGGCTTGAATGAATCATCCGGACCGAGCAGCGGATAGCCGATCAGCTGGCCGTCGCCGGGAAACAGGAAGGACCAGAGCCCGACCGTCTCGGCGCGGAAGCGGCTGGAGAGCACGGTTTCCGCCATCACGCCGCGATAGGCGACATAGCCGCCGTAGCGCGGCTCGATCTCGGGCGCCAGGATGGCGCGGACCCGCGAGCGGAAGCCGTCCGCGCCGACGACCAGGTCGGCCTGAACTTCGCTGCCGTCCGCAAAGACGGCCACCGGGTGGTCGGGTCCGTGTCTTCAGCCCTGATAAATTCGGTGCCGGCGTGATAGCGCTCGGCGGGAAAGACCGCATGCAGCTGGCGGTAGACGAAGCCCCAGGCGGTCAGGTATTGCGGATGGTCGACGCGGTCGATGACTTCACCGGCCATGCCGTAGGCGACTCGGCCATCGACATTGATGCCGAGCGGCTCCTGCTCGACACCGGCCTGGTTGAGCAGGGCGCTCAGCTCGTCATGCCCCGCGATACCGGCGCCGCGGCTGCTCAGGCCCGAAGCGACTCGCTCGTAGACATGCACATCCCAGCCCTGGCGGAGCAGCATGTTGGCGATGAACAAGCCGCCGACGGAACCGCCGATCACTACAGCTTTCACCGCACCGCCTTCACCAGTTGTCTCCTGCCTCTCGGGTGTTTTCACCCTGTATGTGCGGCGGAGTATAGCCAGCACGTCCTATCAGAACAAGTTTGCTATTTTGATATCCGGTAAAGTTTTTTTCTGATTGATTCAGGCCGGGTCGGATGGCGGTCAGGAACCCGCTGCAGGCGGCTCGGCGCCCAGCACCGAGCGGATCGCCGCCACCATCCTCTGCCCCGGCAGGGACAAAGGCCGGTCCGGGTTGTGCATCTCGAAAATTTCCGAGACTAGTTCCGGCGCGGCCACCGGGTTGACGATGAATCGCTTCGAGCCGATATCGTTGATCAGGGCGATGCTTGGCACCAGCGTCGACCAGTCGGACGATTCGATGAACGACATGGTGCCGCTGAGCCCGTCGATCTCGATGATGCGACTGGCGCGTATGGTCCCTGCCTTGATCTTGCGATCGACGAGCCGGCGCAGGGAGTTCGAGCGTGTCGGAAGCACAAGCTTCAGCCCGCTCAGTTCGGCCAGGTCGCAGGACACGCCGTGCTTTTTGCGGGTCGCGCGGCCGGACACCAGCGCGATCGGCGCATTGAACACCGGCTGCAGCTTCAGCCGGGTCTGAGACACCGGCCGGTTGCAGACGGCGAAGTCAAGGTCCCCGGCGAGCAGCATGTCGGCAAGCGCGCCGCTGGTGGCCTCGAACACCTTGATCTCGACGTTCGGATATTCGTCGCAGTAGCGGCGTGAGGATGCGGGCGAAGGGGCCGCGGCAGATGGAGGGCATGAGCCCGAGCCGGATGCTGCCGACCACCCGGCTGCCGAAATCCAGCATCTCCTGGCGGGCAGACTGCAGGTCACGCTGCAAGCCGATGCACAGCTTGTAGAAATGACGCCCCGCCGGCGTCGGCTGGATACCTTGGGACGACCGCTCGAACAGCTGTATCGAAAGCTCTGCCTCGAGCTGCTTCAACTGCATCGACATCGCCGGCTGGACGATGTTGTGGCGCTCGGCCGCGCGCTTCATGCTGCCCTCTTCGAAGAGGGCGATGAAATACTGAACCTTGCGGGTGTCCAGGCTCACGCGTCCGGGCTCGGCTGTGCAGGCAGTGGGCCCAGGCGACGCGTCATACCCGGGCCGCCAGTGCAATTTGATTCTCGTCAGCGAACAATGCCGCTGCGCGGATCCGAGTTCTGGCGGTCGACCATCCAGGCGGGATATTCCTGTGGCGATGCGCTCACTGCGTCGATCTTTGCCAGTTCCTCAGCGCTCAGCTCGAGGCCTGAGGCGGCAAGATTGTCCTGCAGCTGCGCCGGCAGTCTTGGCGCCGATGATGACGCTGGTCACCGCCTTCTGATGCAGTAGCCAGGCGAGCGCGAGCCTGCCACCGAGGTGCCGCGTTGCTCTGCCATCGGCCGCAGCACGTCGACGATATCGTAGGCGCGCTCCTTGTCGACCGGGGGGAAGTCGAACGACATCCGCCGCGACTGCTCCGGCCCGTGTGCGGCGCGGCTGAACTTGCCGGAAAGCAGGCCGCCGGCAAGCGGACTCCAGACCATCAGCCCGACCTTCTGGTCGAGGATCGCCGGGATGACCTCCCGCTCCAGGTCACGGGTGGCGATGGTGTAGTAGGACTGCACGGATTCGAAGCGCGCGAGCCCCTCCTTGGCCGAGACGCCGAGCGCCTTCATGATCTGCCAGGCGGCAAGGTTGGAGCAGCCGATGTAGCGCACCAGCCCGCGGCGGACCAGGTCGTCCAGCGCCCGCAACGTCTGCTCGATCGGGGTCAGCAGATCGACGCCGTGGATCTGGTAGAGGTCGATGTACTCGAGTCCCAGTCGCTTCAGGCTGGCGCTCGCCGCATCCAGCACATGGCCGCGTGACAGCCCGATCGCATTCGGGCCCTTGCCGACACGGCCGCGAACTTTGGTGGCGATGATGACGTCCTCGCGCGGCACCTGCAGGTTTCGCAGCGCCGTGCCCAGAAAGCGCTCCGACTGCCCTTCCGAGTACACGTCCGCCGTGTCGATGAAATTGATGCCGGCCGCCAATGCGCCTTCGACCAGGTCCGTCGCGTCGGCCTGATCGACCTTGCCGATCTTGCTCCACATCTCTCCCTGGCCGGCAAACGTCATGGTGCCAAGACAGAGTTCCGACACGTAGAGACCGGTGTTGCCCAGAGAACGGTATTTCACGGCTGTTTCCTCGCTGACGTTATCGCGAGGGCCGATGGAGGCACTCGCCGAAGTGGTGATCGGCGGCTATTGTGATCTGCTTCCGCGGCCTGCGCGAGAGCCATCGATGCGGACTTCGTGGCCGCCATCACAAGCATCGGCAGCCGACGTCGTCCTGCGGGCTCTCGCCCCTAGGCCTTCCCTCGCCCGCCGCGAGCGGGATCATGGAGCCCCATGCGCCCCAATGCATCTGTCAGCGGCCGATCGGAAGCGGAATGACCCGCGAATCGCGCCAGGGGCTCAGCGGGCCACCGATGTGACTTCTCGATGACGAAGGGCCGATGATCACCTTGCCAAGCGGGCAGCCAATTTCTTCGTCGTCGACAGCACGAATTTCTGCAATCGGTCGGCCAGAATGCTTGCCGGGTGGGACAGCGCCGGCCTGATGTCCTTTACCGCTCGATCCATGGCGTCCGGCATTCGTCGAGCCAGATCAGCGGCTTGTTGCGCGAGGTAATTCGGCCGCATATCCAGTTGATGCGCTAATGGCGTCAGGTGCGCCGCGGTCATGGACGCGGGCTTGTATTCGCCGCCGATCGCAAATGCGAACTCCTGCGACAGACCCGGATACATGCGCGTGCACATCAGGTCATAGAAGGGCGTCAATGTCACGCCTTGGCCGGGCCGGCTGTAGATCGACAGGTTCTTCGCGTGGCTGTCGTTGTTGCCGGCGTAGAGGTTGAAGAAGATCCACCTGACGAAGTGGCGCAGATCAACCGCAGGCTGTGTGCTGTAGCGGCGAATCAGTTCAGCGCACGTCGCGAGGCCGGGGCCGCCCTCCTTTTCGTACTTGCGCTCCGAGACCGTGCCGGCCAGTTGACACAGATCGTACTGAACCAGTCTCGCCAGTGTCCCGTCTGGGTGGACAAGCCGATCGAAGCGTCGGACAACACAGGACCCGGTGTGGCGCTCGTAGAACACCTCGGCCGTCGGAAGGCCGCAGTTCGCCGCGGCCCGCATGACAATCGTCTCGTTGGCAGCCGAGTGCCATACCTTGGCCAGGCGCTTGATGTCGGGTTTGAGGATGTGTGTCGATGGGGATGTCCCCGTCGGCAAGCGCGGCAGTCCGTCTTCGAAGATGGCGATGCTGGTCTTGTCCTGGGCACCGGCCAGCGAGACTCGTGCATTGCTGCCTTGGAGGTCGATTGCAGAAGCGGACTTCTTTTCGAGGATGGCGGCCATGGCCTCCCAGCTCGTCGCCTCGTAGGTGGCCGGCTCGGGATGCTGACCGCCAGGGACGATCACGAACCCACCCGCTGTGTCGCCGGCAACTTCGAGGAGCAGGGAGAACAGGGTCGACGCCTTGCGCTGTTCGGCGAGATAGCGGCGCAGCTCGCCTTCGGGCAGGAGGTTCTCGAAGAACGCCTGCACGGTGGCCGAGTCGTGGCGCCCTGGCTGCAGCGCGATAGCCGCAACACTCATGTGATCCGGATGTCCGAGCCAGCTCGCCGCGTACTCGAACGCGACGGGGGACGTGTCGTGGACCGTCCCGACAAGTTGAGTGCCATAGTAGACGTCGAGGCGGTCGGTGCGATCCATCACAGCAGCCGGGCTGCCTTGGGTCGCACCACCACCTCCAGCCCAAGCAGGTCCATGACATCCAGGACCTTCTGGAGCTGCACGGTAGGCTTGCCGTTCTCGAGGTCGACGATGAACCGATTGCCCGTGTTGCCCAGGCCGGCAATATCGAGTTGCTTGAGAGCCAGGCGTTTGCGCTGCTCGCGGACGGCGTCTCCCAGTTCTACCGACGACCGGACAGTGACCTCCTGGGGGATCACATTACCGATCGGTAAGTGTGGATCTGTCGGGGACATGGTGTCTCCGGAAAAATTACCCATCGGTAATTTTCATGTGCCACCGCGCTCCAAGTCAAGGTAAATTGCCGCTCGGTAACTTGGGGCGCAGCCGCGCAGCCGCCCAGGGGCTGGGGCGTGGGCTTGGCGAACCACGGGCTGGCGGCCTGGCTCGGCATCGTCGCGACAGCTGCTCGAGCGCGCGAGGAGCAATGCAATTTATCGGGCTGCCAGGGCTTGCATTCGCCTGCGGACTTGCGATCCTGCGCTTGTCCAGGTTCGTCACGGGTGCCATGTGGAGACCACCTTCGGCGTGTTGGAGGCCGCCGCTCCTGCCAATGCATAAGAGAGTCTGTTCGCGGCGTCGACAACCGCCCGGGCGTGGCGCTCCAGTTTCGCCTTGTTGAGCCTCGACATGGGTCCCGAGATGCAGATGGAACCAAGGAGACGCCAGTGCAAGCTGAAGACTGGCGCAGAAACACTTGCCACGTCGGCTTCCCGCTCCCCCACCGAGATCAGATATCCACGTCGGCGAATCTCTTCGTAAGTCTTTCCTGGTTCACCAGAGAAAGCCAGGATGATGCGTCCGGGAGATCCCAGGTTCAGCGGCAGCCGGGCTCCAATCCGAACATGATGCCGCACCGCCTGTGGCCCTTCCACCCGGGAGATGCAAGCGCGCACGTCACCTTCGCGGACATAAAAGGACGCGCTCTCCTGAGTGAGCCTCGACAGTTCGCGCAGGGTCGGCTCGACCACGTTGTTGACGTCGAACCCCGCCTGGTATCGCGCGCCCAACCAGCCGGCGGCGGGGCCCAGCCGCCACGCACCACTTTCGTTCTGCACCATGTAACCCGACAGTGCGAGCGTACGGGCTAATCGAAGCACGGTCGAGTTGTGCAGACCCGTTCGACGACTCAGTTCCGCAAGCGGGAGGTCGGGTTCGCCCATTTGAAATGCCTCGAGTACATGGAGCGACCGGGTCACTGCGGTTACTCCGCCCGCAACCGCGTCTGCCTCCGGCAAGGACACTTTCGAGGAGCTGTTCTGGTCCTTTCGTCGCATGCACGTCCTTTCATCAGATGAAACACTATTGTATCTGACGATAGGTCGCCATACAGTTGCGGCAACAGGTTCCTGGCCTGCCCCATCGTTCTTCATGGAGACAATCGACATGCCATCAATGCAGATCAAGAGACGCCTCGGTATCTCGGCCGTTGCAGCCGCCACCCTGCTGGCCGGCTTCACGCCGCTTGCTTCCTTCGCTCAAGCGAACTGGCCTGCGAAGCCCATCAGGCTGATCGTGCCGTTTCCTGCGGGTGGCGGTACCGACATCATTGCGCGGGAGCTTCGCAACAAGATGACCAGCACCGGCTGGAACATCGTCATCGACAACAAGCCCGGCTCCGGCGGCAACATCGGCGTCGACGCGGCAGCCAAGTCAGCGCCCGACGGCTACACCCTGGTGCTGGGGCAGACCAGCAACCTCGCCATCAACCCGACCCTGTACAGCAAGCTGCCGTACGACCCCCGCAAGGACCTGACGCCCATCAGTACGGTCGCAAGCTCGCCCTTGGTACTGGTCGTGGCTGCGGACTCGCCTTACAAGACCCTGGCCGACGTGGTGGCCGCCGCGAAAGCCAAGCCGGATGCCCTCAACTATGCAACCTCGGGTAACGGCACGGTCGCGCATCTGGCGATGGAACTCTTCCAGCGGGAGGCTCAGGTGAAGATGACCCACATTCCCTACAAGGGTGCCGCGCAAGGGGCCAACGATCTCATCGGCGGTCTGGTGCAACTCTACACATCGTCGGTGCCGACCCTCATCAGCCACATCAAGAACGGGAGGATGCGGGCGATCGCGGTGACTTCTGCGACCCGGGCCGACGACCTGCCCGACGTACCGACGGTTGCAGAGTCCGGCTACAAGGGATTCGAGGCTGCCACCTGGTTCGGCGTGCTCGGGCCAGCTGGAATCCCCAAGGATGTCGTCGCCAAGCTGAATACGGAGATCAACAAGGCACTGGAGCTCCCCGATTTCCGGAAGCGGCTCGGCGAGCAGGGTGCGGAGATTCTTGGGGGTACGCCGGAGCAGTTTGCCTCCTTGATCACCTCGGAACTTGATCGTTGGGGCAAGGTCGTCAAGGAATCCGGCGCCAAGGCCGAGTGACAGGGGATATTCATGGTCGACCGGCACAAGCTCGTCGTTCGTTTCAACCAGTGGTACAACCCCGTCATGCAAGAGCGGTTCCAGCGCGAGCCCGACCTCGAGCTCCTAACGGTCGACCGCGATGGCCCTGATGATGGCGTCTGGCCGGCGCTGGGTAAGGCCCATGCCTTCCAGGTCTCGTCGGCGAAGGATGAGCTTCCGCGCCGCTGGTTCGTGACACGTGAACTGCTCTCCCGATGTCCCCAACTGCTGGTTGTTTCCTCCAACGGCGCAGGCTACGACACCGTCGATGTTCCCGCCTGCACCGAGGCAGGAGTCCTGGTCGTCAACCAGGCTGGCGGCAACGCGCAATCGGTCGCGGAGCACACCATCGGTTTGATGCTCGACGTGACGCGGCGCATCAGCGAGAACGACCGCCTCCTGCGCACCGAACGGGGCTTCTCCCGTGAGGACATCATGGGCTACGAAATGAGCGGCAAGACCGTCGGGATCGTGGGGATCGGTCACATCGGCACGCGGGTTGCGAAGCTGGCGCGGGCCTTCGACATGACGGTCCTGGCCATCGATCCCTACCTGACGGAAGAGGAGATCGGACGACGCGGCGCCCAGGCAGTCACGAGAGATCAGCTGCTGGAGCGTTCGGATTTCGTCACGCTGCACTGCCCGCGGAACAAGGACACGATGAACATGATGGACGCGGAGGCCTTTGCGCGGATGAAGAAGGGGGCGATATTCGTCAGCACTGCGCGCGGCGGCATCCACAGTGAAGAGGCCGTGTTGACGGCGCTGCAGTCCGGGCACCTGCGGGGGGCCGGACTCGACGTATGGGACAAGGAACCGCCGCCGCTCGATCACCCTTTGCTCCAACTTCCGAACGTGGTTGCCACTTTCCATACCGCTGGGGTCACCCATGAAGCGCGGCGGAACATGGCTCTCTTTGCTGCAGAGCAGATTGTGGGAATCCTCAAAGGGGGACGACCTCCGCGACTCATCAATCCCGAAGCATGGCCAGCCTATGCAGCCCGCTACGAGTCGATACTCGGCTCTCCCGTGCAGGCCCTGAGCGAGGACACCGAGTGAGCCAAATCCCTGTCTCACCCGACGTCATCCGCGAGATCGAGCGCGTCAGCCCGGATGTCATTGCCGAGGCGTCGAAGTTTCCATCCTCCATTCTGGCCGACGTGGCCGGACGCCGCGGAGGGTTGAGCGGCCGAATCTCGCCGCTGGCACCCTCGATGAAGTTCGCAGGTCCGGCCGTGACCGTGGAAGTGCGGCCCGGCGACAACTTGATGATCCATGCGGCGATGGCGATCGTCAGGCCCGGGGACGTGATTGTCGTTGACGGCAAGGGTGATCTCAGCAGCGCACTGATGGGAGAGATCATGTCGCAGCAGTGCGTTGCCCTTGGCGTGGCGGCAGTGGTCATCGATGGTGCGGTGCGCGACTGCGAGGCGATTCGCGAACTCGGCTTTCCCATGTACGCGGCAGGCATGAATCCCAATGGGCCGACCAAGTTCGTGCCCGGTCGACTGAATCATCCGGTCTGCGTGGGTGGGGTCAACGTGAACCCTGGTGACCTGGTGGTGGGCGACGCGGATGGCGTGACAGTGATCGAACGCGACAAGGCCGCCGCGATGATGCCGCTCGCTGCCGGGAAGGTAGCCATGGAAACCAATCGCATTGCGGCCATCAAGAGTGGCGGATCGCTTCGTCCGGCTTGGCTCGAGGGGGCCCTTCGAGCTGCCGGCGTGATCGGAGAGGGGGAATCACTTTGAGTATCAAGCGGTCTTCCCGGTCTGGCCAGGGCGGAGTGGATCGGCGCAAACGCGCCGAAGGGCTCTAGCCGCTGGCGCTTGCAGCGACCGGACGCGGGTGGAACGTATTGGCGCCGGAGCGATCCACGCCGCGCAGCAGGAACACCTGTCGCGACGAATGATCGACGATCTTGAGGCGCTGTGCTTTCTCCCGCGCCAGGTCCCGATCGAAGACGCTGGTGGTCGGCATGAAGCGCATCGTCATGCCGCGCCGAGGCCGGGGCGACGTGTTCGGCTCCGAGCCGTGCAGCAGGTAGACATCGTGCAAAGAGATCTGCCCCGCTTTCAGGACGACGTCCACCGCGTCGGCCTCGTTGAACTCGCCGGCGTCGAGCTCCTGGTTCAAGGTGACGTCGTCGCGATCCACGGTGTTGTGCGCGCGCAGTGCCCGCGCCTTGTGCGATCCCCTGATCACCCGAAGGCAACCGTTCTCCGGCGTCGAATCGTCCAGGGCGAGCCAGGCGGTGCAGGTCGCGAGCGGTCGGATGGGCCAGTACTCGCCGTCCTGATGCCAAGGGGTTCGCTTGCCGCTGAAGGCCGGCTTGGCGAAGAAGCTGGTGTTCCAGAGCGCGATGTCGGGTCCGATCAGCTGCGAGACCATGTCCAGGATCCGAGGGTTGTCGCAGTAGTCCAGGAATCCGAGGTCGTAGTCGAGCAGCATCGGGCAGTAGTCGCGAAACTGGGGTTCGCGCTCGAGTAGCGCCGCATGGCGTGCGCGTATCGCAGCCAGGGTCTCCTCGGGTACCTGGAAGTCCGGAACCAGGTAACCGTCTCGGTGGTAGCGGGCGATCTGTTCGGCGTCGAGCATGAGGCTGCCTGTGTGATGAATGCTTATCGTGTTGTCGTTCCAAGGGCGGCACGAGACCTCATGCCGGCATCGGTTTAGCCGCCACCGGTTTTCGGGCGCGGAGCACCGCCACTGTATCGCGAAGGCACTGCTCCTGCGTGATCTGCTGGCGCCAGCCGAGTAGTTGCTTGATGCGGCCGTTGTCCGCATTCCAGATCCTGCCGCGACACATGGCCATGAGCTCGGGTGTGGCGGATCGGGGCGTGCCCAGCATGCGATGGTTCAGCCAGTCGAACCAGGGCAGGGCGCCGGCCATGAAATCGGGCATCGTCATCAGGGGTTGGCGGACCGCAGGATCGATGGCGTGACCAGCACCTTCATGGCCTTCCTCCTCTGGGCGAACCGCTCCACGACTCGGAAAGTTTACGCGGGAACTGCGCAAACAGTCACCCAATCCGACCGGGACGATCAACGAATACCCGCGACGAAGGCAGGCTTGAAGACCGTGACCGCGAACTCCTCCAGCGTCGTCCGCGCGGTCTCGGTCGGACCCTTCTCGTGTTCGCCGTTGAGGATGCCGCTGGAAAATGCGGCGCTCATCTCCTCGAGCTGCGAAGCGGCGCTCGCCGACAGGCCGTGCTGCATCAGCGCAGCCTTGCCTTGTTGTGGATCGGCTTGCAAGTAGGCGAGTCCGGGCTTGTCAATGGCCGCGCCGAGGCGAGCCGTCGCTTCGCGCATCGTGTACAAATCCGGCGCGCGCAGATGCAGCACCCGCTTTCCCTCCCCCGAGGGCGTGCGCAGTTCCCGGGCAACCACGTGCGCGATGTCGGCGGTCGCCACCATCGGCAGCGGTACGTCCGGCGCCGTCATGTCCGCATACGAGCCCATGGTCCGGATCATCTCGATCGCGGCGAGGTGGTTCTCGTAGAAATAGCCGGGACGCAGGTGCAGCACGTCCAGATCGCCCAGTGCGTTCAGGCGTTGCTCCTGTCGGTGCAGGCCGGCGATGGGTCCGCTCCCGACTGCCAGGTGAGCGCCGATGCTGCTCAGGTTCACGATGCGCTTGACACCCGCCGACACGACGGCGGCCGCGATGGCCGCGCCCAACTGGTCCTGGGCGGCCCCCAGGTCCGGCGCCGCGTAGTCGGTGGGAATCATCGTGTAGACGGCCGTGGCGCCGGCGAATGCCTGGGACAGAAAGACTGGATCCGCGATGTCGCCCACCGCAATCTGAGCGCCTGCGGCCTGGATCGCGGCCAGCGATCTCGCGTTGCGGCCGACGACGCGGACCCCAGCCCGGTTCGCGAGCAGGAGCGCGGCGGCCTTGGAAGTGATGTTTCCGTTGGAGCCGAGAAGTACGTACATGGATGTCCCCTTTGATCAGTGACTTGGCAAGGGTCCATGGTGCCTCTGTCGATTGTTCCTGGAAAGCGCTTAAACTTGAATTCATTGTCCATGGTTGGAGAACAACGGATGAAGGCTCCTGCCATTTCCCTTGCCCGACTGGCGGCCTTCACGGCAGTCGCCGATGCGGGATCGTTCACCGCCGCGGCCGAGCGTCTGAACACGACGAAGTCCGCCGTCAGCCAGGCCGTGGCAGTCATCGAGCGGGATCTGGGTACGCAGCTCCTGCAGCGTTCCACTCGCAAGCTTGCGATCACCGAAGCGGGCGAAGCATTTCTCGCGGACTGTCGAGCACTGCTCGCCGGGGCCGAGGCTGCGATGGAACGGGCACGCACCGGTGGCGCGCAACTTTCGGGCACCTTGCGGCTCACCAGTCCGCAGGGAACCGCGGGTCTGGTTGCCGGTTGGATCGCCAGGTATCGCGAACGCTATCCGGCGCTGCGCGTCGACTACGTGCCCACCGATCGCAGGCTCGACCTGATCGCCGAGCGCTTCGACCTCGCGATCCGTATCGGACCGATGGAGGATTCCGGCCTTCGCGCCGCAGTGCTCGAGGAGCTCGAGATCTGGACCGTCGCGGCTCCCGATTATCTGGCTCGACACGGCGCTCCACGAAAGCCTTTGGACCTCGTGCAGCACGAGTGGATCGCGTTCTCGCTGCTGCCCAGCCCGTGGTCGATGGACTACGAGCGAAACGGCCGCAAGGTACGCGTGAGGTTGCGGGGCTCGGTGGCGGCCGCAAGCAGTGACGCGGTGCTGCATCTGGTGAAGCTGGGCGCCGGCATCGCTGCATTTCCGGGGACGGCAGACCTTCGAAGCGAAGTCGCGGCGGGGCACCTCGTTCGCCTCTTCCCCGGCTGGAAGACAAGCCGCATGTATCTGCATGCGGTGTACCCTGGCAGCACCGCGCTTCCCGCGAAGACGCGCGCGTTCATCGATCTTGCGAAGGAGCGGTGAGGTCTGCATTGCCCCTCGGCCGTTAATTCGATTTGAGCGCGGCGCTACGTCCCCATGTCGTAGAAGAACTCCTCGCGAACGATCTTTCCGTTCCGGACGTGGTAGAGCCCCGCCTCTTCCATCTTGATCCGTCGACCCGACGGCTTGTTGGTGACGTCGAACTGAAATCCGACGATGAACCGATCCCCATGCGGCCAGGGCCCGGTTACCGACGACGAATGAATCTCGTGATTGTTCATCCACCATTCGCCTTTGGCCTTGATGGCCGCAAGACCCTTCACCTCCGGCGGCGCGTCTGGCATGGCCATCGCTTCGACGCTGACCGCGTCGTCGGCATAAGGGTGTCCAGCGCTTCTTCATTTTTTCCCTCCCGACAGAGCTCCACGAGCTTCCTGGCGATATCCATCGTGGTCATGTGAACCTCCTGGTGAGCATTTCCGAACGGATAGCGCAGCAACGCAGTATCGAAGGTCAGGCGCAGGATGTCCACAAAGAGAGGCCGAAACCAATGCTCAGAACTGGACGCGCCTGACGGCAGGCCCTAGCATCGGGATCCCACCGAGGAGGAGACAGAGCAGATGGCTAATCGACGTTCCGTGCATTCGACCCAGCCCATGACCCTACGCGAGGCGGTGCCGCTCGCCCAGCCGAGGTCGGCGCTGGCAGCCGTGGCGCTTGCCGCTGCCCTGACCGCCGTGGCGACGGCTGGGCTGGCAGGACTGCCGACGGCGTCCTACGCGAAGGAGGCTTCCGGCAATGGCGACGCACCCACGCCCAGTTCTCGGCTGAGCGGCTTGCCCGGATCAAGCCGGCGATGCAACAGTTGATCGACCAGAAGGTCTTCCCGGGCGCGGTGACGCTGGTCTCCCACCA
Organism: uncultured Pseudomonadota bacterium; assembly: GCA_963844195.1. Lineage (GTDB taxonomy): Bacteria > Pseudomonadota > Gammaproteobacteria > Burkholderiales > Burkholderiaceae_E > Lautropia. The sequence continues at coordinate 380,511 of CAWJNC010000004.1, forward strand.
GGGCAAGGTAGTTCATTTCGAGTCGGTCGGCTTCCTGGATGACGCGAAGACCAAGCCGATCGCGAAGGACTCGATCTTCCGGCTTGCCTCGATGACCAAGCCGATCGTCACCGTCGCGGCGATGATGCTGGTCGAGCAGGGCAAGATGGCCCTGCACGATCCGGTATCGAAGTGGCTGCCCGAACTGAAGGACCTGAAGGTGGAGACACCGGAGGGCGACGTGGCGCCGGCGCGGCCGGTGATGGTCCACGACGTGATGAGACACACCGCCGGCTTCGTCTATGGCGGGGCTGCCAAGTCGCCCCGGATCAAGGAACTCTATGAGCGCGGCAACATCGAGTCCTCGGAGAAGGACATCACCGGCGACGAGATGCTGAAGGCACTCGGGAAGATACCGCTTGCCTACCAGCCAGGAACCACCTGGTTCTATTCGATCGCCGTCGACGTGCTGGGCCTGCTGGTCGAACGGGTCGAGAACAAGCCGCTCGATCGGGTGCTCAAGGACTTGCTGTTCGATCCGCTGGGCATGACCGACACGGCCTTCTGGGTGCCGGCCGAAAAGAGCAGCCGGATTGCGGAGGCCTACGATGCCGATCCGCTCAAGGCGAACATGCTGAAGGCCTACCGGATCAATGCCGATCCGTCCGGCAAGAGCTACTTCAAGGGCGGCGCCGGGCTGGTCGGCACGGCCGAGGACTACCTGAAGTTCGCGCAGATGATGGTCAACGGCGGCGAGCTGAACGGCAAGCGCTTTCTGTCCAGCAAGACGGTGGACTTCATGCTGTCGGACCACACCAAAGGCATGGGCGGAAGCACCATCGCCACCACCGGGCCTGGCTACGGTTTCGGGCTCGGCTTCGGCGTCCGGCTCGACCAGGGGATGGCCTATGTCCCGGGATCGCCCGGTGACGCGATGTGGGCCGGCGCCTGGGGGACCAGCTTCTGGATCGACCCGAAGGAGCGGCTGGTCGGCATCCTGATGGCGCAGAGCCCCTCCAATCGCTACCAGACCCGGATGGTGTACAAGAACCTGGTCTACGGCGCGCTCAGCGACTGAGAGGACCGCGCGGGCGCGCCGAGACCTTGGTCTCTGACCGCCCGGCATCAGGCTCGTGTCATCTGCCTCGAAAGTTCTTCCTGCGGCAGGTACGCTCCCGCACTTCGAAGGGTTGCCACCAGTGCACTGGTGTCGAGATCCGTGCCGGGCTGACCCGTGGCGATACTCTGGGCGGCTGCAGTTCCGGCCGCCTGGCCCATCATGTAGGCCGCAGACTGGGCTCGGATCGAGCCGTGGACCTTGGTGTCGCTCGAATGGCAGCGGCCGGCTACCCACAGGTTCTGCCAGCCTCTCGGGACCAGGATGCTGTAGGGGATGCCGACGCATTCGCCCTTGCCCAGGTTGTCCTTTCCGTGAAAGTCCTTCACGAACCGCTCGAACTCCGCCTTGCTGGTGTCGCTCGGATGCACGTCGGTTGGCCGGTTGTACACGGCAATCTGGTCGGGGAACTGGCGCTTGGCGCGAAAGTCATCCATCGTGAGCTCGAACTCGCCGACGATCCTGCGCGAATCGCGAATACCCATGACCGGTGCCGTCGTGAGCAATTCGAGGTCGGCGCATCCAGGGACGTACTTGCGGTAGAACTCGACATACTCGAGCGCCAGCTTGCGTCCGAACACCATGCCGTCGGACAGGCTGCGGATCGACAGCGGGTTCAGGTTGAAGACGTGGCCGGCGTTCAGGGTGGCGCCCTGTTCTCCGATCCGGTTCATCCCCGGGAAGAAGCGATCTTCCTGAGTGAAGAATCCGTCCTCGATTGCCTTGGGCACCAGTTCGTTCTTGACGCGGTTCTTCACGGTGTCGATCCCTCGCCAGTCGTCACCGTAGTCTGGCGCCTTCCAATCCATGCCGCCCAGCAGAGAACACAGCGTGCTCGGAGAGACGGTATCGGTATCACGAAGGACGACTTTGCATTCGGCGCCAGCCAAGGCTGCCAGCGCCGCATCTCCGGTCGCATCGACGAAGGCTCTTGCCGGTACGTACACGAGTCCTTCGACGTTGCTCAGGACGACACCGTTGATCCTGCTGCCGCTGACGTCAGCCTCGACGACGCGCGAGAAGAAGCGCAGTTCGACCCCCGCCTTCACCGCAAAGTCATCGAGGATCCGTTTGAGGTGTTCGGGCTTGAAAGGAACCCAGCGATTGAGTTGGGACTGCAGGAACTCCGGCACCACCTGCGGGCCGAAGGCCCCCTGCGTCCACATGGTCTCGAGCAGTTCCTTCATGAACCCTCCGACCAGCATCCGATGCCCGTCCGACACCGGCCCGAACGAGGCGACGAGACCGCTGGTTCCCATGCCGCCCAGGCACCCGGTCGCCTCCGCCAGCAGCACCTTCAAGCCGAGCCTTGCAGCACAGACAGCCGCCGCAGTCCCGGCGGGCCCGCCGCCAGCGACCACCAGGTCGTAGCCGCTCTCCGCGGGGATACTGCGCGCGAACGTGTAGGTCGAGCTTGTCGTCATCGGGATGTCTCAGTTGAGGCGAGGAGTCAGTGGTTTCGTCAGCGCGCTGAAATTGCGCAACTCGCTGGCGATGAATGCAGCAAAGGCGTCAGGTCCCAGGAGCGCATGCTCGATGCCCATGTCCGCCAGCAGCTTCGGCATGTCCGGTGCATTAAGCACCGCCAACAGGTCGTCCGATAGTCGCTGCACCACATCGGGGGGTACGCCGGCCGGAGCGCAAAGGCCCGCCCAATTCACGGCTTCGTAGCCGGGCAACGTTTCGGCAATGGCCGGCCACTGTGGAAAGAGAGGGCTGCGCTGCGTGCTCGTGACGCCCAGGACCTTGAGTGTTCCAGCTTTGATGTAGGCCTCGGCCGAGCTCAGGACTGAGAAGCCGAGCGGCACCACGCCGCCGATCATGTCGACGTACATCTTGGCTGCGCCGTTGTAAGGCACATGTTGAAGCTCGATGCCAGCCATGTGGTTCAGCATCTCTCCAGCCACCTGAGCCGAAGTACCGATGCCGTTGGATCCGAACGTGAAATGTCGGGGAGGCTGGCTGCGGGCCAGTTCGATGAGTCCCTTGATGTCGTTGGCAGGAAAGCTCGAGTGAGCGAGCAGCCCGTTGGTGTAGTAACCAATGCGCGCGAGCGGCTGCAGGTCCTTGACGTCGTAGGGAAGGTCCGTGCGCTGGACCGCATTGATTGTCAATGAACTTCCCAGGAGTCCGAACGTGTGCCCATCCGCGGGAGCACGGACCACCGTCTGCGTTCCGATCACGACGCCGCCACCCGGCTTGTTCTCAACCAGGACGGACTGCTTCCAGCGCGCCTCGAGCCGCTCGCCCAGGACGCGCGCAAGGCGGTCGGCCGCGCCCCCTGGCGGCTGAGGAAGCACCAGACGAACCGTACGGGAGGGAAACGCCTGGGCGTGCACCGACGGGACCATCGAAAGGGCGACAAGGGTGCGTAGCGCCTGACGGCGCCCAACAAAGTCGACGGGCATGAGGTTGTCTCCTGGAGGGCGCTTGCCTGTGGATTCAGGATGATTTCCGGTGGCGCAAGGCCCGGTCAATTGAAAAGAATTTCAGGGGACATAACCATCGGTTATCTTCTAGCCCATGAACCTGAGGCACATGGAGGTCTTTCGCGCGGTGATGCTTTGTGGAGGCGTCGCGAGTGCTGCCGAGCTGCTCCACGTGTCGCAGCCCGCGGTCAGCAAGGTACTCGCGCAGGCACGCAGGCAGGTGGGCTTTGCGCTGTTCGAGCGCGTCAAGGGCAGACTCGTGCCGACCCCGGAGGGGCAGGAGCTCTACCAGGAGATCGAAGGGCTCTGGCGAGGCGTGGAGCGGGTGCGGGATGTTTCACGAAACCTGGCCGCCCCTCGTACCGGCACCCTGCGGCTGGCTGTGTCAGCCAGCTTCGCACCCTACCTGGCTCCGCGCGCCTTGGCACTCTTGTGCGAGCGTTACCCGGCGTTGAACAGCCAGATGGAGATATTGATTGCGCCCATCATGGTCGATGCGCTGCTTGATCGCACTGCCGATCTGGCTGTCGCCCTGCAGCCCAACGAACATCCCAGCCTCGTGCACGTGCAGACCTACCGGTGCGGATTCGCCTGCGTGATGCGCGAGGACCATCCGCTCAGCCGCAAGAAGATCGTCGTCCCGAAAGATCTCCGGAACGAACGTCTCATCACATCAGCGATCGATACGCCGTATGGTCAGGCATTGAGGCGGGCCTATGGCGCAGAGTGGAGGACGCTCCAGCTCCACATGCAGGTGCGTTCGTCCACCTCCGCGTGCTGGCAGGCTCGTGCCGGTGGCGGGGTGGCCGTGGTCGATCAGGCGGCAGTTGCCGGCAATACGTTTCAGGGGCTCGCCGTGCGGCGGTTCAAGACCAGCGAACGCCTGACGGTCTCGATCGTCCACAGCCGCAATCGGCCGCTTTCGACGTTGCAGAAGGCGTTCTGTTCCGTGTTTGACGCGGTGTGGAACGAGGCCATGGATGGCTAGGTCTGCTCTCCGAGTTGGCCAACGAAGTCTTCGATCTGGTCGTCCGCAAGATCTGTATAGCGGCCCTCAGCAATATCGGTCCAACCCTTTTGTGTTGCTTCCTGTAGCGCTCTGAGTTTGACCATTTCCAGCGAAGGTCCGGTGCAGGAGCTCAAGAGACCTTTCTGACCCATCGCTCGAGCCGCTTGAACGTATCCCCATAGGGCGGAGACATCAGGCCGAGCCCGGACCACTTCGATTGCAGGAAGACCGGCTTGACATGGCTGAAGGTCCGAAAGCCGTGCTCGCCGTGGTAGCTGCCGATGCCGCTGGCACCCACGCCACCGAAGGGCAGGGCTTCCTGCGCCACATGCCAAAGGCAGTCGTTGACCGTGACGCCACCCGAGAGCGTCTGCTCGAGCACCGACTGCAGATCGTTGCGGTCGCGGCCGAACCAGTAGAGGGCCAACGGTCGATCATGCGAATTGACGTAGGCGATGGCCTCATCCAGCCGACGGTAGGTCAGCACCGGCAGAATCGGGCCGAAGATCTCTTCGCGCATCAGCTTCATGCGGTTGTCGACGTTCAGTACCAGGAACGGCGGCATCCTGCGTTCAAGCGTCGCGGTCTCGCCGTGCAGAGGCACGACGCGGGCGCCGAGGGCTTGGGCATCGTCGAGCAGCCCCTGCAGGCGCTCGGCATGCCGAGCATTGACGATGGCCGTGTAGTCAGGGTTGTCGGCGAGGGTCGGATAGAGGCGCGATGTCGCCGCTCGCAAGGCATCGGCCAGCGGCTCGAGCAGGCCTTCGTGAATCAGCAGGTAGTCGGGCGCGATGCAGGTCTGGCCGCTGTTGAGCAGCTTCGCTGCCATCAGGCGCGGCACTGCCTCACCCAGGTCGCAATCGGCGTTGAAGATCGCCGGCGACTTGCCGCCGAGCTCGAGGGTCACCGGCGTCAGATTGGCAGCCGCTGCCAGAGCCACCTCGCGTCCCACTGCCGTCGATCCGGTAAACAGCAGGTGATCGAACGCCAGCGCGACGAAGGCCCGGGCCTGCTCGGCGTCCCCGGTAACCACGGCCAGTTCGTCGAGTGCAAAGCATTCGCCGACGGCCTGTTGCAGCAGCGCGGCGAAGCGTGGCGTCAGCTCGGATGGCTTGATCATCACCCGGTTACCGGCGGCGAGGGCGGATGCCGTCGGGGCCAGCGCCAGCTGCATCGGGTAGTTCCACGGGCTCACGACACCGACGACGCCCAGCGGGTGAGCCTGGACGCGGCTCCTTCCGGGCCAGTAGGCGGGCGTGGTCGGCACCCGGCGGGGCTTCATCCAGGCGCGCAGGCGACGTTGCGCATGCCTGATCGCGCTGCTCGCCACCATCACGTCGGTGAGACGAGTGACGTGAGCCGACCGGTGGCCGAAGTCGTCGGAAACGGCTTTCTCGACGTCCGGCGCGATGCGTTCGATCATCGCCAGCAGTCGGTCCAATCGGTCAAGGCGCGCCGCATAGGACGGGTATCGCTCGGCGGCAAAGGCGCTGCGCTGGCGGGCAAAGACCTGTTCCATGGCATTGGGGTCAGGCTTCACGGGTTGCACCCTTCAAGCCTTGCCACGCTGTCGAGCGTAGTAGCGGCCCCGCCACCGGTTCGGCCGGCCGAGCAGATGGCGCAGCAAGGCGTGCCATTGAATCGCCAGCACGAGACTCGCTCCGAAGGGATGAAGAAGTGCGCCGACCAGCGACTGCTTGAAACGTGCCCACAGCAGCAGCCGCAGGACGAGGTTGAAGAGGACGCCGACACCGCCGGCGAGCGACAGGTGCGGCTGCCCCGACGCAAGGCCGGCGAGCAGCAGCACGAACGGCAGCACATGGCCGCCGACGATCAGCAAGGTCCAGATCGGCAGCGCGATCGGTGTCGCCATCCCTTCGCCGGCACTCTTGCCGAAGCCCAGCCACACGGAGCGGAAGTCCTCATACATGCGGCAGCTAGCCAGCGTGCTGCCGTCGAAGATGTCGGTGCGCCAGCCGGCGGCGCGAAACACGCGCGGCAGGCTGATGCCGTCGTGCAGCGAGTCTGGAGAAGCCGCGTGCCCGTGTACTTCCCGATAAGCCGATCCTCGGGCCACGACCCACTGCCCGCAGGCTGCAGCAAAGGCAGGCGCGGTTGAGCGGCGCATGCAGTCCATCGGCAGGTAACCGAGCAACAGCACGTGGATCCAGGGTATGACGAGCTGCTCGGCCCAGCTCACCGCGACCTCTCTCGGAAAGCCGCTCACCATTCCGCGCCTCTCGTCGGCGTGCAGGAAGCCCGCGGCCAACGCGGCGGCGTCGGGCGCGAGGAGAAGGTCGGCATCGATGAACATGAGCGTCTCGAAGCGCGCCTTTTCGCTGAGCAGATGGCAAGCGCGCTGCTTGCCCGCCCAGCCCGGCGGTAGCGGCGGCGCGTGCAGCAGACGAACCCGCGGATCGTGCTCAGCCAGGCTGGAAACGATGGCGGCTGTGTTGTCGGCCGAATCATCGTCCAGCACCAGCACTTCGACTTCAACCGCGACGCTCTCCAGCGCGCAGCGTACGGTCCGAGCCACGGTCTTCGCCTCGTTGCGCGCCGGTATCAGGATCGAGACGGCGGTACCCGCGGGCGGCCGCGCCTGCGGTCGGGCGAAGCTGCGGAGATTGAGCACGGCGAGCATCAGCGGCAGAAGCGCGAGGGCGGCGGCAGCCCATGCCAGGGTAATCATGTCGATTGCTTCATCACGCCCTGCTCGCGGGGGACATGCGCCGGATCGAACTCCTCCCCACGGCGCCATGCCCTCAGCCGGCGCCACGCATCGTAGACACCGCCGACGCCTGCACGGCCGTCCAGCAGAGTGTCGAACCGGGAGGCGTCGCGGCTCACCGCGGCGTCGGCGAGACATTCCATCGCCTGCGACAGCCCAGCCTGCAGCAACGCCTGGATCTCAGGTATCTCCGCCGTGACGGAGCTGCCCAATATCATCGGTTCGCCGAACCGGACCAGCGCTTCGGGCGCACTTTCATCCCAGAACGGGTACTCCACCGCGAGCGGCAGGACGGTCACCCGAGGCACCCGGGCGAGCAGATGCGCGAGGCCTGGACGCAAGCGAACCGGCCGATCCCGGACGTCCGTGAAGCGGCCCTGAGGCGTCAGGTAGAAGAGCGTGTCCGGCTGCGACAGGATCTTCCGGCCGACGCGGAGGAACAACGATGCGCCTTCATACGTATCCTGTGCGATACCGAACAGTCCAAGCCGTCGCATGAACGCATAACGCTGCAGCGCGACAGCGTCGATCGGGGCAAAGCTGCGGCGCGAAGCAAAGAGTCTCGCCACCAGCACCGGCACGAGCGCCGCGTCCCACCACGACGGATGATTCACATAAATGACCAGCGGCAGTTCGTCCGGCACGGCGGGGACGCCGGGCTTGGCGAGGCGAATCGCATGGAAGGAACGGCGAAGGCGGTGGGTCAGGACGCGCACAAAGAACTGCAGCCATGCCTCGGAGCGCAGGCGCTCCGGGTCGGTGTCAGGCGGCAACGGGTGCATGATCCTTGTCGAGCGCATCGGCGGCGATCCAGCCGGACATCAGGACCATCGGCATGCCTGGGCCGGGATGGGCGGCGCCGCCGGCGAGGTACAGGCCGGGCATGTCGCGGCGCTTGTTGCCGGGCTTGAACGCGCCGGTGAAGCGCCCGTGGCTGGCAAGGCCGTAGATCGCACCGTTGAGGACGCGGTAGCGCTCGTGGATGTCCTGGGGAGTCAGGTGTTCTTCGAAGCGGATACGCTGCTCCAGGTCGCCCAGGTCCGCACAGCGAGCGAGCTTGTCGAAGATGACGCGACGATAGAGCCGGAAGCATCGCCTTCCAGTCATGGTGCGGCCGCAGATACGGCGTGTGGACGAGGATGTAGAGCGCCTCGCCGCCCGGCGGCGCGACGGCAGGGTCGGTGCGGGCGGGCGCCGCCAGGTAGCAGGTCGGGTCCGGCGCCGGTTCTCCGCGCCGATAGATATGGTCGAACTCCTCGTCGGCGTCGCGCGAGAACACGAAGTTGTGATGGGCGAGGTGCGGGTAGGCGCGATCGAGGCCGAGATAGAACACCACGCCGGAGCATGCGGGCTCGAGCGGATGCGAGCGGCTCAGCCGGCGGCGCTGGCCGGGTTCGAGCAGCTCGTTGTAGGTCCGGGCAGCGTCCATGTTGGAGATCACTGCCTTGACCGGCATGCGCTCGCCCGCGGCGGTGACGATCGCGCTGACCCTGCCGTTGCTGCTGGCGATCTGCGTGATCGGCGTTTCGGTACGCATCTCGACGCCGAGCGATTCGGCCACGCGGACCAGCGCCTTCGGCACGGCAGCCGTGCCGCCCTTCGGGTACCAGACACCGTCATTCGTCTGCATGTGCGCGATGCTCGACAGCACTGCCGGCGACGCGAACGGATTGGAGCCGACGTACTGGGTGAAGTGATCGACCATCTGCGCCACTCGGGGATCGCGCACGTGTCGGCGCACCACGCGACCGAATGTCTGACCCATGCGCAGGGCGAGCAGGTCGGACAGCGTGCCCCAGGTCATGTTGCTGCGCAGATCGAACGTATCACGCACGCCGTCGACGCTCTTCCAGAAGAAGAAGCGCTCGGAGATGCCATGCAGGCGCTCCGCGATGCCGATGTAGTCGCGATAGCCGGCGCCGCTTGCGCTGCCTGGGGACAACACGTCGATACGGGCAGCCATCGCGTCGACGTCAGCCACCAGGTCCAGCCTGGACCTGTCGTCGAAGAAGCAGCGCCACTGTGGCTCGAGCGGCAGCAGCTCGAGTTCCTCGTGCATGGCGCGGCCGGCTTCGGCGAACACCCGTTCGAGGACACGCGGCAAAGTGAGGATGGTCGGACCCATGTCGAAGCGCCAGCCATCCTGCTCCAGTACGGCGGCTTTGCCCCCCAGCCACGCGTTGGCCTCGAACAGCACGACCCGGTGACCGCGACCGGCCAAGGTCACGGCCGATGCCAGACCGGCCAGCCCGCCGCCGATGATCGCGACAGGTAGCTCCGTGCGCATCACTGCAGCTCCACCACGCCGGGCTGCGCCATGTCGGCGAAGCGAAGCGCCGACGCGCTCTCGGCGGGCTGCAGCCCCAGGTCTTTGCTGAGCAGCCGGGCCGTGATGCGGGCGCCTTCGAAGATCACCGGCAAGCCGCTGCCCGGATGCGTGCCGCCGCCGACGAGGTAGACGCCGTCAACTTCCTCGAACCGGTTCTGCGGCCGCCAGCACAGCATCTGCCCGAGGTTATGCGCCAGGTTGAAGGTGGCGCCACGGAAGATCGCATGATCTCGCTCCCAGTCCGCGGGCGTGACGACTTTCTCGCAGCGGATGCGCGATTCCAGGTTCCGGACCCCCAGCGCTTCCAGCCGCCGCAGCACCTGTGCGCGGTAGTCCTTGCGCAACGCCGCCCAGTCGATGCCGCCCTGTAGATTGCCCACCGGAACCAGCACGTAAAGCGCGCTATGGCCCGGCGGCGCCAGCGTGGGATCGGTGAGCGATGCGTTCTGCACGTACGCCGAGGGCGCCGCCGGCGGTGTCTTGCCGTCTTCTATCTCCCGCAGATTGGTCGCGTAGTCTTCGGCGAGCAGCACCGTGTGGTGCTGAAGGTCAACGGCGCCTTCAATGCCGAGGTAGAGCATGAAGGTCGAGCAGGAATATTGCTTCTTCGCCAGCTGCTTGTCGCTCCAGCGTGACCGCAACGTGTTGGGGACGAGCTTCTGTATCGCATGCGAGAAGTCCGCATTGACGACGACAGCGTCGGCCTGCTGGACGCCGGCGTCGGTGCGCACGCCGGTTGCCTTTCGCCCATCGAAGTCGATTTCGTGCACGGCCGTGTCAAGCTCGAAGCGAACCCCCATCCGGCGCGCCAGCCGTGCCATCACATCCATCACGCTGTTGCAACCGCCGATGGGGTGCCACACGCCGTGCTCATGTTCCAGGAAAGACAGGATGCTGAACAGGCTCGGGCAACGGTACGGCGACATGCCGAGGTACTTGCTCTGGAAAGAGAAGGCGAGGCGCAGCCGCGGATCCTTGAAGTAGCGCTTCAGTTCGACGTCCAGGCTGGCCCAAGGCCGAAGATGAGCCAAGGCGCTCAGGACCGCCGGTGCCATCAGATCCTTCACGCCGCGAAAGGGGCGGGACAGCACCGGATTGAACGCTTCGAGCTTGGCCCGGTTGTCGGCCATGAACCTCGCCAGACCGGTGGCATCTTGCGGGCTGAATCGAGCGACCGCCGTGGCCAGGCGCTCGGGCGCCGCCCAGATCTTCAACTCGTCCCATCCCTCGCTTGGGCGCATGAACAGGATCTCGTAGAGCGGGTCGATGCGCACCATGTCGACTTCGCGGTTGAAGTCGAACCCGCAGTGCGCAAAGATTTCCTCGATGATCCGGGGATAGAGGAAGAACGTGGGCCCGGTGTCGAAGCGGTAGTCGCCAAGCTCGAGCCGCTGCGTCCGACCGCCAACTTGGGAGCCGCGTTCATACACGGTCACCTGCGCACCTGCCGCGGCCATCAGCATGGCAGCTGCGAGGCCGCCTGGGCCTGCGCCGATAATTGCAACGGCGCGTGTCATCGACCTGCGGATTTCCAGAGTGACTGCAAGCCTACGCGTCGGCGCGGTAGAACATCATCCTTGAAAGCTTCCAAGCAGCACCTCATCGCCGTCGTCTCATATTCCTGAAGAAAAATTCGCGCGCAAAAGCAAAACGCATGCCTCAATGTCGGTCACAAGTCGTCAGCGTTCGAGAACGACCCGCGCCCCCCGATTCGCAACCGCCCCACCAGGACGATGACAACCGCAGCCACCAGGCTGCCTGCGCTTGCGAGCAACAGGTCCCAATGCGTATCCCACAGACTGCCCTGCGTTCCGAGCACCAGCGTTCCTGCCGCGCCTCCGATCGTCAGGGCGAAGAACCACTCAATGAATTCATAGAGAACCGATGTCGTCACGACAAGGCAGACCGGCACCGCGCACCGCCAGAAGCCACGGGCGCCGACCATTCGGACCGCCACCTCGAGCAAAGGATAGGTGAAAAGCAGGCCGTAGGAAAAATGGGCAATCCGATCGTAGGGATTGCGCACCGCCTGGGGGTCCAGCGTGCCTGCACCGGTGATCCAGTCGGGAAGCGGTACTTCGGGATAGGTGAAGTGCGCGCCGATTTGATGCAGCACCAGGAAGACGAAGATGGCCGCGTACGACAGGCTCGACAGCGGGAAGGACCGGGCAGTGACGGCCAGCCAAGAGACCAGGAAGAGTGGTAGTGCCGTCTCGGCAGCCCAGACCACGCCGCTTCGCGCATCAACCGTCGAGATCAGGACAATCGCCACCCACGCAGCCAGCAGGAGTCGTCCGGTTCGCAACGAGGAACTCGGGTCGATCAGTTTGCCAGGGAGATTCAAACTCTAGCCGGAGGGCAGATAGCGAGGCTGGTACGAGGGGAGGGTGGTACGTGGAGCCTGTGCGGAATACGCTGTGCAGCAAGGCCCAGGCCCATGTGACGCCGCTGAGGTGGTCCCCCCTTCGTTCCTGAACGGGAGCTGGAGTCGGGCAGACGAGAGGCGCCTTGAAGGGAGCGGCATCGGTACTGGTCGTCACTTACTCCACGGGAATACATGTCTCGCATGACCTCGACGGATACTTCTGCCGATTGAGCTCCGGCTGCCCTGCAACTAACATGGCCGTGGATTGGGAAAATTTGGCGACAAGGGATTAAAAGTCATCGACGGCCAGCCGTTGGGATCCGGGGAAGTCGATGGCTTCATACGCGGGGAGATCGATCGCTGGGCCAAAGTTATAAAGGACGCGGGGGTGAAGGCTCCCTGAACTTGGAAGGGTAGCTATTCGACATGCAGGCAGTGCATCGCATCGCTCAAGACCATGCTTGAGTATGCCCCGCGCGTCACGCCTTCAGGGGCGTTTCAGGAGCGCACTGAAGGCTTCGTTCAACGCGGCATCCGCCTGGGCCAAGCTGGTGCGTCGCCCGTCGATCCATTCGCGGTCGCGCTTCAGCGCTTCCCGCGCGATCCCCAGCATCCGCTCCACCTCGGCAGGTTGCGGGCCACCGAGCCCGACCCTGGTCCGGACCATGTGGTCGGCAGACAATGTCTTGCGGAAAGTCGGCTCGTCCAGAGGCAGCTTTGTCTCGGCATGCTGATACTTCGCCCCCGCTTCCGCGTAAATCCGTACTGCCTGATCGTAGGGAAACTCGGCGGGCTTCAGCCCCTGTTCGCGCGCGTACTCGACGACCTCCGAGGCGAAATGGTGGCCCACCCGGAATGGAATCTGGTTGGTCCGTTGCAGCGTCTCCGCCAGTTCCATCGAGGTTGTCCATTCCGACTCGAGTTCCTCCAGCGCTCGCTTCGGATCGATCCGAAGCGAGGTCAGCACGTCTGTGAACTGCCTAAGCATCTCCACGCTTAGAACGAAGGTACGAGCGCCCCGGCTGTTCCAGGAACTCTTGTAGTCCGTCATCCCCGGGGTCACGTTGTGGGCGCGGAGCGTGACCATCTGTGCGGAGCCAACGACGTCCGAAGCCTTGCCGCGCGTGTTCTGGATGACACCGGGATTGCGTTTCTGCGGCATCGCGCTGCTGGTGTAGGTGCTGCCGGAATCCAGCAGCAGCCAGGGACGTGTCTGGTGATATTGAACGTGGACGTCCTGCATCATTGCGCCGACGCGAATCGCAACGGAGGAGGCAATGTTCGCTGCTTCGATCGGAACGTCATAGGTGCTGATCTGCCCCGCGTCCATCGAGTTCAGGATCAGTCCGTCGAAGCCGAGCAGATCCGCAAGTCGCTGTCGATTCAACGGCCAGCTCGAGTTGGCGAGGACCGCCGTGCCCATCGCGCTGCGATTAATTCGCGGATAGGCCTCGCGGATGCGGTCGGCGTCGCGGGAAAACGAGTCGGCGAAGGCCAGCAGGTAATGGGCGTAGCTGACCGGCATCGCCTGCACGCCATTCGTGTAGGCGGGCACCATGGTCTCCGTATGCTTGGCTGCGATGTCGAGCAGCCGGCTGCGTGCTTCGATCAAGGCGTCGGCGAAGTCAAGCATCTCGGTGCGCAATTGTGCGGCGTTCAACGAGGCATGCATGTCCTGCCGGCTGCGTCCGGAGTGGATGAGCGTCGCTTCCGGCCCGGCTACATCGGTGATGATTTTCTCGGTCTGCAGCACGTCGGTCGGTCGCTTGCCTCCGGGCTTCAGTCCCTGGTCGATCGAATGCGCCACGCCGCGCGCTATCCGGCCCACGAGTTCGTTGGGGATGATGCCTTCCTCGGCGTTCATCACCGTTGAAGCCATGTTGATGCGGCCAAACCAGTAGAAGATGTCCTGCGACTTTGCTTGTCCGCTGGTGGCATCTCGGGTGACGGCACCGCGAAGCTTGTCCGCCTGTGCCTGGCATTCGGCCGTGGTAAGGCATCCCGTGTCGCGTACGTCGGCAGCTCGCGTCGCGCCCGCAGGGAATAGGACTGCCGCACTGGTGAGTAGTGCAAGAAGGATTGCTTGATGCGTTCTATGGCCGTTCATGTCTCCCCCGCTCCTTGAAGGCTGACCTGCTGGTCAGCCGATCGCTCAGTTTAATGCAGCTCCGAGGGAGCATCATGACGCACGCTTCGCCGCTCGTTCGCGGCTGAAGTGAAGGTGATAGCTGGAGACGTTCGCGCCCAATTCCGGGATTGGTTCGCTGCGGCTGGTGTGACTCAACCGTCGCTGGTCCGGGAGACCCGTCGTCGCTGCGATAGAATATGGCCAGCAGGGAGCAGGGATGGCGGGACTCGAACGATTTGTCGACGCACAGGCCGCGGTCCACGACCAGGTTCGATTAGAGCTGGCCGCCGGACGCAAGACCAGCCACTGGATGTGGTTCATCTTTCCGCAACTACGCGGGCTCGGCCGCAGCAGCATGGCCCAGCATTACGGGATCCCGGACCTTGCCGAAGCCCGGGGATTCCTTGGCCATCCGGTGCTTGGCCCGCGGCTCATTGAATGTGCACGGCTTATCCTTGCGGTTCGCGGGCGTACCGTCCAGCAGATCTTCGGCTCGCCCGACGACCTGAAGTTGCGCTCGTGCATGACCCTGTTCGAGCTGGCGGCGCCCGAGGAGCCGGTCTTTGGCGAGGTGCTGGACCGCTATTACGGCGGCGTTAGGGATCAGGCGACGCTGGATCTCGTGGGGGTCTGATGGGCGATGCGGCGTCAGTCCAGCTGCGCGCCGGCGCCGGACCGGGCGCTCGCGCCATCGGGTTGCAACTCCCGCCGGCAGGACGTACCCTCGCGCGTACCTAATCCCCGCACGACGAACCATGACGCAAGCAACGACAAACCTCCCCGCCGGGCGCACTACGGCGCCGTACGCCGAACCGATCGACAGCCAGGCCCGGCCCGGGTTCGCCGCCGTGATGCACGGCATCGACCTGACCCGGCCGCTGACGGATGACGAGGTGGGCGCGATCCACGCGGCGATCGACCGATACGGCGTGCTCGTGTTCCGCGACCAGCATCTCGACGACGCGCAGCAGGTGGCCTTCAGTCGGCAACTCGGCCCGCTCGAACTCGCCACCGGCGACATCGGCGAAGTGAAGGACCGGCGCCTGCCGATGGAACTGAACGACATCTCGAACCTGGACCGGCACGGCGAAGTGTTGCCGCGCGACGACCGGGCGCGCCTGTTCGGCCTCGGGAATCGCCTGTGGCATTCGGACAGCTCGTTCAAGGAAGTCCCGGCGAAGTTCTCGCTGCTCTCCGCCCGCCGTATCCCGGCGGCTGGCGGCAACACCGAGTTCGCCGACATGCGGGCGGCCTACGATGCGTTGGACGAGGAGACGAAACTCGAAGTGCAGGACCTCGTCTGCCTCCACAGCCAGCTCTACTCGCGGGGCGTGCTCGGTTTCGACGACTTCACCGAGGCCGAACGGGCGAAGTGGTCACCCGTTCGCCAGCGGCTCGTCCGGCGGCATCCACGGACCGGCCGGCTGTCGCTCTACCTGTCCAGCCACGCCGGCGCGATCGAGGGTTGGCCGATCCCGGAGGCGCGGGCCTTCCTGCGGGATCTCAACGAGCACGCGACCCAGCGCCGGTTCGTCTATGCCCACGTCTGGCAGCCCTGGGACCTCGTCATGTGGGACAACCGGGTGACGATGCACCGTGCCCGGCCGTTCCGCTCGAGCGAGGCTCGCGACATGCGTCGCACGACCTTGACCAACGAGGTCTCGAGCCTTGAGCAGGCCTGACCATCGATCGCGCAACAGTAGCTCTTCCCGGCCGATCCCTCGATCTGCTGATGCGAGCTAAGGGTTGCGGGGTTACCGCTCCGGCGCCAGCTTAGCGGCGCGCAGCGGCCCGGAGGCCGGCCTCGGCCAAAAAGCCTGACCGGCTCATCTTGGCCTGTTCTGCGGCTCTGTCGATGGCGTGCAGCACTCGTTTCGGCAGCGACAGGTTGACGCGCTCGACCGTCTCGTCCAGTGCTTCCGGATCGACGTGAACGAAGCCCATGATCCAACCTGCCATATCCTTGCTCGCCCGAGCATCCCGGATCAATGCTTCGTTGTCGACCTGGGGGATCACCTCGCCCGCGTCCAGCAGAGATTCGACGATGCTTGCGCAGGACACTCATGAGATTCTGCGAGAGGCTGGGATTCGAAAGGACCGAATCCAGAGGCTTCTCTGTGACGAAGCAACAAGGATGGGAGAATCCGGGGCTGTTGGCCTTCGCCACGACAGGATGCAACCCTTGAGCCCGCGCAACTGGAGCTTTTCAGATGTCTGAGTCGTCCGTATACACGCCCCCCGAAGTCTGGACCTGGGACCCGGAGAACGGCGGAAAGTTCGCCACCATCAACCGACCCACTGCCGGGTCGACGCACACCAAGGAACTCCCGGTCGGCCGGCATCCGCTGCAGTTGTATTCGCTGGCGACACCCAACGGGGTCAAGGTCACCATCATGCTGGAGGAGTTGCTGGCGTTGGGACATTCGGGTGCGGAGTACGACGCCTGGTTGATCCGGATCGGGCAGGGCGAGCAGTTCGGCAGCGGCTTCGTGGACGCGAATCCCAACTCCAAGATTCCAGCCATGATCGACCGCAGCGGGCCGCAGCCGATCCGGATATTCGAGTCCGGCGCGATCCTGCTTTATCTCGCCGAGAAGTTCGGTGCTTTTCTACCGACCGATGCCTCCACCCGTGCCGAGTGCCTGTCGTGGCTGTTCTGGCAAGTCGGCAGCGGGCCGTTCCTCGGCGGGGGCTTTGGCCATTTCTATACCTATGCGCCAATCAAGATTCGATATGCGATCGATCGGTTCGCGATGGAAGCGAAGCGGCAACTCGACGTGCTCGACCAGCATCTCTCAGGCAACGCGTATCTCGCCGGCGACGACTATACGATCGCCGACATGGCGGTGTGGCCTTGGTATGGCGCTTTGGCGCAAGGCAAGCTCTACGGGGCCGGCGAGTTTCTGCAGGTCGAGGACTATGCGCACGTGCAACGATGGACACAGGCTATTGCGACCCGAGCGGCGGTGATCCGCGGGCGGATGGTGAATCGCGCCTCCGGGGATCCGTCCCGCCAGTTGCATGAGCGACATGACGCAGGCGATTTCGAAACGAAGACCCAGGACAAGCTGGCCGGTTCGAACTGAGCGCCAAACGCATCGGATCGTGCCGCCGGCTCTCGCCCCTGACCTGCGTCAACCCGTCCAGTCAAGCAGGTGCCTAGCATGGACCCTCGACATCCATCGAGGTGACTGCACATGGACGAGCTGCTCACGGCTTGGCGCATGATCGGCCTAGGCTTCTAGGCATAATGTTTGCGGCTTTGTTCACCCACCTTCCAAGCCACGAACCTGCCGTTGTACCTCCTAATTGCACAGAGCTTCCATGGCGCGACCCACTTCACGCGAACACCAGCCCGTTCCGAGAGTCACCTTCCGCTACCGGGAGAACGGCGAATGGAAGGAGACGGACAGCGACAAGCTGTTCAAAGGGTCCTACTGGGACTCAGCGATACACCAGGCCTGAAAGACGCCAGGCAAGTTTGCGCCGGACCAGCGGCAGCCGGGACATCGTCGACAGCAGCAGGTTGCGCCAGGCGCGCAATGCCGGACGTACGGTAGCCAGGCGCGTCAGTCGGTCGGCCAGGACGATCACCTGTTCGGCCACAGGACGGCGCTCGGCACCATAGGCATCGAGCGCCAGCGTGTCGCCGGCGAGTGCCTTGTTCAAGGCGCCGGCCAGGCTCATCGCGTCGAGGATGCCGACGTTCATGCCCTGGCCGCCCGCCGGACTGTGTACATGGGCAGCATCGCCGACCAGGAGCACTCGGCCCGCACGGTAGACGTCTGCCACGCGGTGGTGGACGCGGAAGCGGGAACCCCACAGCACCTCGTGCACGACGGCACGCTCGCGCTTGGGGCCCCGCGCGTCGAGCAAGCGCCTGCACGTAGGCAGCACTGGGGTGCTCGGGCGCTTCGTCGACCGTCGCGACGATGCGGTGCAGGCCATCCGGCAAAGGCGCGACCACCACCATACCGGCAGGCGAGAAATACAGGATCACCTCGGCGTCCGGCACTCCGCCGCATAAGCGCACGTCGGCTAGCACGAAGGCTTCAGCATAGCTGCCGCCTGAAAAGCCGATATGCGCGCTTTCACGAACCGTGCTGTGCATGCCGTCGGCCCCGACCACGTAACGAGCGCGCAACCGCCTGCCGTCGTCGAGCGTCGCGGTTGCGCCCGACGAGTCTTGCATCAGGGCGGTCAGCTCGCGTGGGCGCAGCACCTGCCCGCCCAGTTCGACGAAACGCTGGAGCAACACACGTTCCGTGACCGCCTGCGACACCATCAGCGAATAGGGATACTGCGTCGGTAGCGCATCAAAGTCGATCGGCATCAATACCCGGTCGCGATCGCGGATCGTGAAGCGCGGCGCCTGCAGGCCCCGTTCCACGAGGCGGCTCGAAACACCGAGCGGCTCGAGTACCTCGAGCGTGCGGGCGTGGACGACGGCTGCGCGGGAGGTGTTGGCACCCTCCGTCAGCCGGTCGATGACGGCAGTTCGAATGCCGCCGGCGGCCAGCGCCGCGGCAAGCGTGAGGCCGCTCGGGCCGGCGCCGACGATCAGCACGTCGGCGTCGAAGTCTTCCGGACGAGAAGGATCATTTTGGTTCGCGACTTGCTCCATGGTCTGCTCCTGGGGTCAACGATTGTAGGCCTACGGATGTTGACTTTAAGCGAGCGCCCTGCGGATGTCAACAGTTGTTGATATAGAATCTTCGGATGACATTCGATATCCGCGCACCTCGCCGCTCCGACGCCACCAAGGCCGCGATCCTCGCCGCCGCCCGCGAGCATTTCGCGTCCAGCGGCTACCAGGCCGCCACCATCCGAGCCATCGCGACGACGGCCGGCATCGACCCGGCGATGGTCATGCGCTACTTCGGCAACAAGGAAGGTCTTTTCGCGGCCGCCGCCGAGTTCGACCTGCGGCTACCCGACCTGGGCAGCCTGCCGCGAGGGCAGGTCGGCGCTGCACTCGTCTCTCACTTTCTCGACCGTTGGGAGGATGACGAGACTTTGATGGCATTGCTGCGGACTGCAGTCACCAACGAGGTCGCTGCCGAGCGCATGCGAGAAATTTTCGCTACCCAGATTGGCCCATCGATCGCGAGGCTCGGCAAGGACCCGCGCACCGCGGCAACACGTGCCGGTCTGATCGCCTCCCAGATCCTTGGCTTGGCCTTGTGCCGCTACGTCTTGAAGTTGCCGCCGGTGGTGGGCCTGAAGCGTGCGGAGATCGTGCGCCGAGTCGGAGCGACCGTCCAGGGTTATCTGTTCGATGCCTGAGCCGGTTCCGTTCAGCGAACCTTGAACACAAGCTTGCCGCGCAGGTGGCGACCCTCGCTCACCTTGTGGGCCTCGGCAGCCTCCGATAGCGGATAGACCTTGATCTCGGGCACGCGGACGGCGCCGCTGGTGACGAGCTCAGCGATCCGCTCGAGATGCGCTCGACCGCGTCCCACTTTCGGCCGCAGGGAAACGACGTCGTCGCGTGCCGGGACCGGCGGTGTTTGTCCCGAGGCGATGAACGCGGCACGACCGCCCGGGCGCAGAACGGCGAAAGAGCGATCGATCACTTCACGGCCGCCGACGGTATCGAACACGGCGTCCACGCCCGCGACCATCCTGGTGAAGTCCTGGGTGTTGTAGTCGATGATCTGGTCGGCGCCGAGGCCGCGCAGGTAATCGTGGTTCGCCGCGCTGGCGGTGGTAATCACCCGCGCGCCGATGTGCTTGGCGAGCTGCACGCTGAAGCTCGCGACGCCGCCCGCGCCGCCCTGGATCAGGATCGTTTCGCCCGCCTCGAGCTTGATTGTGTCCTCGACCGACACGAGGGCGGTCAGGCCGATCAGTCCCACTGCTGCCGCCTCTGTATGCGAGAGGCTCTTCGGCTTTCTCGCCACTATAGCTAGCCGCTTCATGGCCGCCACTTACGGGCGGCTCACCGGCAAGCCGGGCGTCTGCCTGTCCACGCTCGGCCCGGGCGCCACCAATCTGGTGACAGCGGCGGCTTACGCGCAGCGGGGCGCGATGCCGATGCTGATGATCACCGGCCAGAAGCCGATCAAGTCGAGCAAACAGGGGCACTTCCAGATCGTCGACGTGGTGCGGATGATGGAGCCGCTGACCAAGCTGGCGCATCGGCCCGGCTCGGTCGCCGAATTGGCCGCGGTGCTCGCAGCCACCGCCGGTCGCCCGGCGTCCACCTGATCGACGTCGCGATCGACTACAGCGACAACGACCGCATCCTCAGCGAGGAGATCAAATGCTTGAGCGCGGCGGTGTGATCGTCGAGATGCCTCGATGCGCAAGCTGCCGTTCGATCCGCGTTCTTAGCTCTGCGAATCGGCGGGCGCCGACCCCTTCGGCAGCGTCGGATCGTCAAGCACTGCCTCCGAGTGCTGGCCAAGCATAGGCGCCGCGAACGGCTCCGGCGCCGGGGTGCGGCTGAACTCCAGCGGCTTGCTGAACCCCCTATACCGACCCACTCTGGGATGGTCGTATTCCGCGACCAGCCCTTGTGCCAGGACCTGCGGATCCTCCATCATGTCCTCGATTGTCCGCACCGCGGCACAGGGCACCTCTTCTCCGAACGAGGCTTCCCATTCCAAGGCAGTCCGGCCCTGCAAGGCCTGGCGCAGGAGGGGCACCACCTCGGCCTGGTGTTGTGCGCGCTTGCGGACCGTGTCGTAACGCTCGTCGAGAGCCAGTTGCGGCAAGCCGATCTTGTCGCAGAGCGCCTTCCAGAAATGCGCCGTGTTCGCCGAGATGTAGAGGTAGCCTTGCCGTGTCGGATGCAGCCCGGTGATGCCGCCCGAGCGCATGTCGCGGCCGATGTCGCGCGGCTCCCCGTCGGCCCAGACCATGCGTGCGGACTGCATGGCCAGCGCGCTGCGCAACAGCGAAACGCCGACCTGCTGTCCCCGGCCACTGCGCTCGCGCTCGAAGAGGGCCGACGACACCCCGGCCGCCACGAGCGCGCCCGCGAAGTAGTCCACCACCGAGCCGTAGACGATCTCGGGCGGCCCGGCTTCTTTGCCCTGCATCACGCACATGCCCGTCATTGCCTGGAGCACCTGGTCATAGCCGGCCTTGTCCTTGAGCGGGCCGGTCTCACCGTACCCGGTCACGGCGCAGTAGATCAGGCGCGGATTGAGCGGCTCCAGTTGCTCGTAGGCAATTCCAAGTCGTGGCGCGACGCTGGGCCGGAAGTTGTGCACCAGCACGTCGGCGGTTCGCACCAGCGCGAAGAGAGCGGACAGGTCGCCACCCTTTTTCAGGTCGAGAACGACGCCGAGTTTGCTGCGGTTCACGCCCAGGAACGCGCGGCTCTCCGCCTCCAGCGTCGATGGGTATTTGCGCAGGTTGTCTCCGGTGGGCGGCTCGATCTTGATGACTTCCGCCCCCTGATCGGCCAGCAACGCGCAACCGTAGGGACCCGCGATGTAGGCACTGAGGTCCAGGACCCGCAGCCCGCTGAGAGGGCCCTGGTCACGGCCCGTGCTGGTCGTCATGGTTTCATTCCCCTACAGAGACGAGTCGATTGCGGCCACCTCAGCGCGGCGTCAGGCCGAGTCGCGTCGCCAGGGCCACGACTTCCTCGGCCCGCCTGACGAAGGGCGCGTCGATCATCCTGCCGTCGACGACGAATGCGCCGACGCCTTCCGCCTGCGCCGTGCGCGCAGCGGCGACGATGCGCAAGGCTTGGGCGATCTCTTCATCGTCCGGCCGGAACGCAGCGTTGGCCAAGGCGATCTGCCGGGGATGGATGCAGCTCTTTCCGATGAAGCCGAGATCGCGCGCCTGCCGGGCTTCGGCAACGAATCCCTCCTCGTTGCGGATGTCCGCGAATGCTGCATCGTAGGCGAACACCCCTGCTTCGCCGGCGGCCATGCGGACCGCGAACATCGCCTGGCGAACCGCCGCAGGATCGTAGCGGGCAATGCCCAGGGGCTCGAACAGATCGCCCAGGCCGAGCTGCAGGCCGGCGATACTTTCATGCGCGGTGGCCAGTTCGCCGGCCAGACGCAGCGCCCGAGGCGTCTCCACGTTGACCAGCAGACCCACCGGTGCCGCCACGGCGTTGGCCTTTCGCGCCTGCTCCACCGCCTGCGCGGCGACTCGCACTTCATCCGCGCTGTCCGGCTTCGGCAGGTTGACCATGTGCAGCCCGGCTTGAACGACCGCGGCCAGATCCTCGATGAAGTGTGGCGTGTCCGCGGGGTTCACTCGAACGATGATGGTCTTGCCGCTGCTGCGCAAGGCTTCGGAAAGCAGAAACGCGCGCAGTTCACTTCGAGCGGCGCCTTGCGTTCCGGCGCGACCGAATCCTCCAGGTCGAACGAGAGCGCATCGGCATCACTGGCCAACGCCTTGGCGAACAGCTCGGGCCGCGACCCGGGAACGAACAGCTTGCTTCTCATGAGTCAGGAGCTTGGCATTTGCAATTCCGGCTAGTATCGCAGTCAAACAGACCATGAGGAGACGACCATGCCGTTTTACGCTGATCCCGCTGCCATCCATTCCCGCCCTGCCGCTCCTGCTGTCCTTCGGACCAATCGGCGAGTCCCGCGTCGCGCTACGGTTGCCCTCATCGCGACCTTGTGCGCGACTGGGCTTGCCATGGCGCAGTCGGCGCCTTATCCGTCCAAGCCGATAACCCTGGTGGTCGGCAACAGCCCCGGTGGCTCCAACGATACCTTTGCCCGCGCCATCGGCAAGCAACTCCAGGAAGCCTGGGGGCAGGCCGTGGTGGTGGACAACAAGCCGGCCGGCGGGGGCATCATTGCCAACGGCCTCGTCGCCAAGGCGCCGCCGGACGGCTACACGCTGGGGATGATTTCCACCACCTTCACGACGGGCGCTGCGATCCGCACCAACCTGACCTACGACGCGGTGAAGAGCTTCAAGCCGGTGGCGCTGCTCGCCAAGGGCCCGATGCTGGTCACCGTCGCCAACGATTCTCCCCTATGGCCGCCACCTACGGGCGGCTGACCGGCAAGCCGGGCGTCTGCCTGTCCACGCTTGGCCCGGGCGCCACCAATCTGGTGACAGCGGCGGCTTACGCGCAGCTGGGCGCGATGCCGATGCTGATGATCACCGGCCAGAAGCCGATCAAGTCGAGCAAGCAGGGGCACTTCCAGATCGTCGACGTGGTGCGGATGATGGAGCCGCTGACCAAGCTGGCGCATCGGCCCGGCTCGGTCGCCGAATTGGCCGCGGTGCTCGCAGCCACCGCCGGTCGCCCGGCGTCCACCTGATCGACGTCGCGATCGACTACAGCGACAACGACCGCATCCTCAGCGAGGAGATCAAATGCTTGAGCGCGGCGGTGTGATCGTCGAGATGCCTCGATGCGCAAGCTGCCGTTCGATCCGCGTTCTTAGCTCTGCGAATCGGCGGGCGCCGACCCCTTCGGCAGCGTCGGATCGTCAAGCACTGCCTCCGAGTGCTGGCCAAGCATAGGCGCCGCGAACGGCTCCGGCGCCGGGGTGCGGCTGAACTCCAGCGGCTTGCTGAACCCCCTATACCGACCCACTCTGGGATGGTCGTATTCCGCGACCAGCCCTTGTGCCAGGACCTGCGGATCCTCCATCATGTCCTCGATTGTCCGCACCGCGGCACAGGGCACCTCTTCTCCGAACGAGGCTTCCCATTCCAAGGCAGTCCGGCCCTGCAAGGCCTGGCGCAGGAGGGGCACCACCTCGGCCTGGTGTTGTGCGCGCTTGCGGACCGTGTCGTAACGCTCGTCGAGAGCCAGTTGCGGCAAGCCGATCTTGTCGCAGAGCGCCTTCCAGAAATGCGCCGTGTTCGCCGAGATGTAGAGGTAGCCTTGCCGTGTCGGATGCAGCCCGGTGATGCCGCCCGAGCGCATGTCGCGGCCGATGTCGCGCGGCTCCCCGTCGGCCCAGACCATGCGTGCGGACTGCATGGCCAGCGCGCTGCGCAACAGCGAAACGCCGACCTGCTGTCCCCGGCCACTGCGCTCGCGCTCGAAGAGGGCCGACGACACCCCGGCCGCCACGAGCGCGCCCGCGAAGTAGTCCACCACCGAGCCGTAGACGATCTCGGGCGGCCCGGCTTCTTTGCCCTGCATCACGCACATGCCCGTCATTGCCTGGAGCACCTGGTCATAGCCGGCCTTGTCCTTGAGCGGGCCGGTCTCACCGTACCCGGTCACGGCGCAGTAGATCAGGCGCGGATTGAGCGGCTCCAGTTGCTCGTAGGCAATTCCAAGTCGTGGCGCGACGCTGGGCCGGAAGTTGTGCACCAGCACGTCGGCGGTTCGCACCAGCGCGAACAGGGCGGACAGGTCGCCACCCTTTTTCAGGTCGAGAACGACGCCGAGTTTGCTGCGGTTGACGCCCAGGAACGCGCGGCTCTCCGCCTCCAGCGTCGATGGGTACTTGCGCAGGTTGTCTCCGGTGGGCGGCTCGATCTTGATGACTTCCGCCCCCTGATCGGCCAGCAACGCGCAACCGTAGGGACCCGCGATGTAGGCGCTGAGGTCCAGGACCCGCAGCCCGCTGAGAGGGCCCTGGTCACGGCCCGTTCTGGTCGTCATGGTTTCATTCCCCTACAGACGAGTCGATTGCTGCCACCTCAGCGCGGCGTCAGGCCGAGTCGCGTCGCCAGGGCCACGACTTCCTCGGCCCGCCTGACGAAGGGCGCGTCGATCATCCTGCCGTCGACGACGAATGCGCCGACGCCTTCCGCCTGCGCCGTGCGCGCAGCGGCGACGATGCGCAAGGCTTGGGCGATCTCTTCATCGTCCGGCCGGAACGCAGCGTTGGCCAAGGCGATCTGCCGGGGATGGATGCAGCTCTTGCCGATGAAGCCGAGATCGCGCGCCTGCCGGGCTTCGGCGACGAATCCTTCCTCGTTGCGGATGTCCGCGAATGCTGCATCGTAGGCGAACACCCCGGCCTCGCCGGCGGCCATGCGGACCGCGAACATCGCCTGGCGAACCGCCGCAGGATCGTAGCGGGCAATGCCCAGGGGCTCGAACAGATCACCCAGGCCGAGCTGCAGGCCGGCGACCATTTCATGCGCGGTGGCCAGTTCGCCGGCCAGACGCAGCGCCCGAGGCGTCTCCACGTTGACCAGCAGACCCACCGGTGCCGCCACTGCGTTGGCCTTTCGCGCCTGCTCCACCGCCTGCGCGGCGGCTCGCACTTCATCCGCGCTGTCCGGCTTCGGCAGGTTGACCATGTGCAGCCCGGCTTGAACGACCGCGGCCAGATCCTCGATGAAGTGTGGCGTGTCCGCGGGGTTCACTCGAACGATGATGGTCTTGCCACTGCTGCGCAAGGCTTCGGAAAGCAGAAACGCGCGCAGTTCACTTCGAGCGGACGCCTTGCGTTCCGGCGCGACCGAATCCTCCAGGTCGAACGAAAGCGCATCGGCATCACTGGCCAACGCCTTGGCGAACAGCTCGGGCCGCGACCCGGGAACGAACAGCTTGCTTCTCATGAGTCAGGAGCTTGGCATTTGCAATTCCGGCTAGTATCGCAGTCAAACAGACCATGAGGAGACGACCATGCCGTTTTACGCTGATCCCGCTGCCTTCCATTTCCGCCCTGCCGCTCCTGCTGTCCTTAGGACCAATCGGCGAGTCCCGCGTCGCGCTACGGTTGCCATCATCGCGACCTTGTGCGCGCCTGGGCTTGCCATGGCGCAGTCGGCGCCTTATCCGTCCAAGCCGATAACCCTGGTGGTCGGCAACAGCCCCGGTGGCTCCAACGATACCTTTGCCCGCGCCATCGGCAAGCAACTCCAGGAGGCCTGGGGGCAGGCTGTGGTGGTGGACAACAAGCCGGCCGGCGGGGGCGTCATTGCCAACGGCCTCGTCGCCAAGGCGCCGCCGGACGGCTACACGCTGGGGATGATCTCCACCACCTTCACGACGGGCGCTGCCATCCGCACCAACCTGACCTACGACGCGGTGAAGAGCTTCAAGCCGGTGGCGCTGCTCGCCAAGGGCCCGATGCTGGTCACCGTCGCCAACGATTCTCCCCTCAAGTCGATCGAAGACCTGGTGGCCAGTGCCAAGGCCAAGCCCGGCCAGCTGAACTACGGCACATCGGGCACGGGCAGCATCAACCAGTTCGCGACGGAAGTCTTCTCCGACGCTGCGGGCATCAAGATGACGCACGTGCCCTACAAGGGCATGGGACCAGCCACCAACGATCTGCTCGGCGGGCAGATCCAGGTACTGGTGGCCAGTGCGCCTTCGATACTGGCGCAGGTCAAGGGTGGGCGGGTGCGCGCGCTTGCGGTGACCAGTGCCGAACGCTCACCGGTGGCGCCGGAGCTTCCGTCGCTCGAGCAGGCAGGCTACAAAGGCAGCGCCTCCGAACTCTGGTGGGGATTGCTGGCGCCGGCTGACACGCCACAGGCGATCGTCGACAAGCTCAATGCCGAGCTCAACAGGATCGTCCGGTCTCCCGAGATGAAGGAGTTCTTCCTCCGGGAGGGGGCGGAGCCAGCGCAGTTGTCGGCGGCGGAATTCCACACCTTCATCGCCGACGAAGTCAAGCGCTGGAAGACGGTGGCCCAGGCTGCCGATATCAAGGGCGAATGAGGGGGTGGTGCCGTCGGTCGACACCGAAGGGACCGCCGTCAATCCGCCAAGTCGAACTTCTGCGGGTCGACAAACCGTCGGATCACGTTCTCGGTGATCCGGGAGACGTTGTTGTCATAGTCCGCGTGGCTGAGCGCGCCGGCCCAGGCGATCGAACTGGTCGAGAACACCGCGCCGCCGTTGGGGGTCTCGTAGAAGACCATGTCGCAGTGGACATGCGGACACGTCTCGCCGGTGATCGCGGCGTGGGTGTGGGTCTGCTCCTCGGTCATCCAGTGGTAGGCATCCCCGAAGTTGTCGGCGGTGGCCACGACCAGTGCATGCGGCGGCGTGCCGAGCCTGAAGTCCGCCCGATCGATGTCCCACCGAGCCGGTCTCCTCGACGTACAGGGTCACCGTCGTCATCGAACAAGGGCATGAGGACGAACTTCCAGCAATGCAGGAAGGAGCTTCAACACGCACCCAGGCGCGTGGCCCGCAACCGCTGGCGTACCGTCTCCGGACCCGGACTTGGCGGTGGCGAGAAGCGCGCGACCGTCTCGGAGGTCCAGGTTTTCACCAGATCGCCGGTGATCTTGATGTCCATCGTGACCTTCACGTCCTCGCTCGTGCAGATCCCGTGACCGACGATCGTCGGACCATCCCGGCGAAAGCGCAGGCCAGCGCATCGGAAATCGTCCCCCGAGGAGCCGCGGAACATCTCTTCCAGGGTCTCCTGCTTCTCGACGCATTCCTCGCGGGCGGGCCCGCCGTCCGCATCGACAATCCGCCATCGGCCCGGCGCCGGACCGGGAATCTCCTGGGCAAGGACGGGTGTGATGAAGGTCAGGCAGACCAATGCAAGGCAAGCGACGCGGCCTGACGCGTCGACATTGCCCAGCAGCAAGGCAGCACCCTTGGACATGTGTGATCTCCGTCGATGGATCCAGTTGCTGACACCGTGTGGCGTTGGGACGGTAGCGCTTTTCGGGCGATCCCTCAATCTGCTGACGACCGAGGGCGGGGATCCGCATCGCTCCAGCGTGTCGACACCGAAGGGACCCGCCGTCAATCCGCCAGGTCGAACTTCTCCGGGTCGACGAATCGTCGGATCACGTTCTCGGTGATCCGGGAGACGTTGTTGTCATAGTCCGCGTGGCTGAGCGCGCCGGCCCAGGCGATCGAACTGGTCGAGAACACCGCGCCGCCGTTGGGCGTCTCGTAGAAGACCATGTCGCAGTGGACATGCGGACACGTCTCGCCGGTGATCGCGGCATGGGTGTGGGTCTGCTCTTCGGTCATCCAGTGGTAGGCATCGCCGAAGTTGTCGGCGGTGGCCACGACCAGTGCATGCGGCGGCGTGCCGAGCCTGAAGTCGGCGCGATCGATTTCCCAGCCGGCGGCGCCGCCGCCGATCCGTCCGAAGTCACCGATCCGCTCGTCGGGGCCGATGCCGTCGAAGATGAAGGCTGCACGCGGGTCATGGCTGGCTTCGAGTCGCCGATACCAGGTCGACCGATCGAAGCCCTGCGCCGTCATCCCGGTACCCGCCACCGACTGGGGCGCATGACCCATCCGGCGCCACATCCCGCCCATTTCGCCGGTGAATGCGTGGTAATACTCGCCGGCTTCGGCGAACCACGTCCTGAGCCCGTCCTCGGTCCGGCGCATCTCGATGACGCCGGGAAGCGTCGGATGGTAGGACGTGCGCCAGTAGAAGCCGTTGCCGCCGAGATAGATGAAGCGGCCGCCCTGATCCTGAAAGGCAGCGAAGGCGTCGATCATCCGCTTCGACGGGTATTCCGGGTGCGTGCCGGTCATCACGCAGCGATACGGGGCCAGGAGCGCCAGCCCATGCTGGTCGAGGTCGTCCTCGCAGATCACGTCGTAGGCGATGGCCCGGGCGTCGAGCCAGTCGATGATGTGCGTGTCGGCAGGCAGTTGCCAGAGCCGCTCGCGAGGCCGGATCGTCAGGACCGGTCGAAGACGGGAGGAGAGACACACGCCGCTGCCGTCGGAATGGCGGTCGTACATCGAGCAGCCGTACTCCGGATGCTCGTGCAGGAAGAGCGTGGTCGCATCGACGGTCGTGAAGTTGGCGCGGATCAGCTCGCCTTCGCGCCGCTCGAGCACGTGATGCGTGTTCGCATAGGCCCAGTAGCTCGCGGAAGGCAGGATCAGCGCGAGCGGCGCATCGGCGCGGCCGACCGGCGGCGAGACGACGAAGGGAATCCAGTCGTCATCGGCCGGGTCGCCCTGGTCGAGCGACAGCCGCGCGCCGTAGAGTCCGCTCGGCAGGTCGTCGGGAACGTCGTAGACGAAATCGGTTTCCCAACGGCAGTCGTACAGGTCGTCATCGTGGAAGTGAATGGCCCCGTAGTGTTCGGGCCGGTGCTGCCAGTTGTATTCGGTGCCGTCCCAGTTCCATCCCTTCATCGCTCGCGTCGGCAGGTTGATCGCCTCGCCGTGCAATCCGTGCCGCGATCGATCGACGATCCGGGTCGTCGGGATCTCCTGGCTGAAGTCCCAGGTAGCCACGAGCGCGGGGTCGTCGCCGGCGTCACCCCCTGGGCGGCGGCCGGCGGCGATGGCTTCCTGTTGCTCGAGCGGCGTCGTGGACCGGGCAAGGACTGCGGGTCCGTCGATCTTGCCGTTGTACAGCGAGGCTGGCTGGTGGCTTCCCCAGCAGGCAGCGTCGGATGTGGTGATGCGTTCGCCATAGGCAGCGGCGAGTCGGAAGCCGGGGCCGGCCGCTGGGCCGGATGCGGGCCCGGTTGTGAGCCTGGTTGCGAGTGCCACTGACGAAACGACCCGGGCTTCGACGGCCGTATCGGCGCGGCTGTGATATCGGTGAAGCGGGTATTGCGCGACCCAGATCTCGCCGGTTGCTGCGTCGAAGCTTGCCGCCGCGAGATACCAGTGCCGCTCCAGGAGCGGGCGACCGGTCGACAGCTCGATCGTGTCCGCGCCCCCGTTGCCGATGCGCACCGCGAGGCATCCGGCCGGGTCGATACCCAGCAGATAGCCCGAACCGGTCGCGTCGGACCAGGTACCCATCAGCGCCTGCCAACGTCCGAGTTGCGGGGTCGTCGGCCAGATCCTTGCCGACAGCGTGGCGCTCGGCAGATCGAACGCACGGCGATCCGCCGGATCTCGACCCAGCTGCCGCAGATGGCCTTCTGGACCCTGCCGGGCTTGAGGCCGTCGACCGCCGACGGCACGGGCGTCGACTTGAAGCCGATTCCGGCGCTGTCGCCGCATCGCAGCCGCTCGATGGTGACCCGGTAGTCGGACGGCGCGCTGATCTTGAATGCGATGGACTCTCCTGGCCGGACGCTGAAGCGGTCGGCGTAGCCAAGCAGCGGATATCGGCTCGCAGACGGCTGGACCTGTCCTGCGTCGGCATCGTCCGGTTGGATGTCATCGTCCTCTGGCAGCCGAAGTGCCTGGCCGGTGTGGTGCTTCCAGCGCCTGCGGAAAATGTCCCACCAGGCGTCCGTCGAGGTGGCGAAGCGGCCCTCGTCGAAGAACTCGAGGGGGTGGCCCTTTGGACCGGTCGCGCGGGCTATGCTCCAGGGGCCTCCTCGGACCCGCTGGACCACGATGTGGCGGTCGGTGATGGAATCCCAGCGGAAGATCTTCAGTAGGCGCTGGAGGTCGGGGGTGTGCGGGCCGTGCGGGCGCTGGCGGAATTCTCGGGCCAGGTCGAGTCGGGTTGGGTCGATGGGAAGCATCGGCGAATGTTAGTCGAGCCGCCGCGGCATCTTGGCGTGCAACCGAGCCAGAGGCTCCGGGTCGACAAAGACGCCTTCACACATGAAATGAACATCTCGATGCAGAGGGACTGATCGCAGACGATACCATCGGGATGGTTCTCTCCGCCACCCGGCTGCCAGCCAGGGAAGATCCACCTGTCGAAGATGTTGGTCCGTGAACGCCCCCCCTGTAGGTCGCGCACCCCCTCCGGGCATCGAACGGCCGGTCCGAACTGATATTCTGGTTGGTATCTAGTGAAGACCTATTGGAGGTGAGCCGGAATGGACGCTTCCGCTGAGTTTCGTTTGCCTGCTGAAACTGCGGTCGACGGGGTTCGAAGCCTCCTGGTCGCGGGAGGAATGGCGAGCGCGCATGCGCAGTCTGTGGCTGCTGTGTTGGTGGAGAGCGATCTCCTCGGGCACCGAACGCATGGCCTCGCGCAACTTCCGGCCTACTTAGACCGGTTGCGTGATGGCACTATTTCCTCGGCTGGCTCGATTGACGTAGAAAACGATCACGGCGCGGCTTTCCTGTGGCGCGCGCAGCGCTTGCCGGGTGCTTGGGTTCTTCATCGCGCGATTGAGCAAGCGCTTGACCGGATTTCGTCGCATGCCGTGGTGACGATCAGCATCGCGGACTGCTCCCACATTGGAGCGCTGCAGGCCTACCTGGAAGCGCTGGGGCGACGCGGTCTGTTGGCGCTTATGATGGTCACGTCACCGGCAATAGCTTCGGTTGCTCCATTCGGCGGCCTCGACCCCGTGCTGACGAGCAATCCAATCGCTGCCTGCATACCGACAGAAGGTGATCCTGTGCTGATCGATCAGTCGACTTCAGTGGTCAGCAACGGTGCGCTAGCGTCTTTTAGTGGTGGGCGGCTTCCGGGCCCTTGGCTGCTCGACGCGCATGGCCGACCCAGCGACGATCCCGCCGATGCTGCAAGTGGGACCATCCTCCCTCTCGGCGGGGAGGAGTTCGGGTTCAAGGGATTCGCCCTCGGGCTGATTGTCGAAGCGTTCGCATTAGCTCTGTCCGGTCATGCACGCAATGTCCCTAGCGTGCGGGGCAGCCAGGGTGTTTTTCTACAGTTGATCGACCCCGCGAGATTTGCCGGCCGAGACGCTTTCCTGGCAGGGACGACGGATCTTGTGCGACGATGCAAGGAGAGCCGACCGGTGCCGGGACGCTCGATCCGGCTGCCAGGCGAGCGGGCACTTGCTTGTAAAGCCGAGCAGCTTCTTCAGGGCATAGTGACAGACAGAGCGGTTATTGCAGCAATAGACCGGTGGTCAGAACAGCTGCGGACACCCTGGAGACCACCCGAATGACCGCCGTTCCTGAAGCTGTCAGAACGGCATTGGCCAGAGGGCGCTGCCGTCCTTGACCTCGGTAGAGGTCGGGTCAAGATCTCGTCACTCAAGCTTTATATTCGCGTCCTTGATAACCTTGGACCATTTCTCGTTTTCGGTCTCGAGCAATGCCTGAAACTCCTGCGGCGTGCTGCCCACCGGATTCAAACCCATCTCCTGGAGCTTGGCTTTGATCTGCTCGCTGCCTATGATGGCCACGATCTCCTTGTTGAGCACTTTGATGACGTCGTCAGGCGTTCCTGCGGGAGCGACTATGCCGAACCAGACGTTGGCTTCATAGCCCTTCACTCCTGATTCGGCGAAAGTCGGCACATCGGGAAGTTGCGGCAAGCGCTGTTGGGAGGTGACGCCCAGCGGCTTGAGGTGGCCCGATCGAATGTAAGGCAGGCTCTGGGTGGGCGTTGCAAATATCACCGGGATCACGCCGGCGATCAGATCTGTTTGAGCAGGCGCGCCGCCCTTGTACGGAATATGATTCATCTTCGTGCCAGCTACCTGGTCCATCAGTTCCATAGCAATATGCTGGGTTGAGCCCAAGCCTGGGGTACCGAAATCAATGGGCGATTTCGCAGACTTGGCGTACTGCACGAACTCAGCTACGTTGTTGGGAGAAAATTTCGGGTTGGCGACGAGCAGGAAAGGCGTATCGGCTATAACGGTGACAGGCTTGAAATCGGCAAGCTTGTAGCGAAGATTCGGGTACAGCATGGTGTTGGTCACGTGCGAGGAAATGACCAGCATCAGGTTGTAGCCGTCGGGCTTCGCCCGAGCGATCTCCGCGGTGGCCATGGTGCTGTTGGCGCCGGGCCTGTTCTCCACGACGAAGGGTTGCGCCAGCCGTTCCTGCAATGCGGCACCGATCAGGCGTGCGATGCTGTCGTTCGATCCGCCTGGTGCCATGCCGACGACGAGCCGGACCGGCTTGTCGGGATAGTCCTGTGCCTGGAGGGGTGCGGTGGCTAGTGCCGACGCGATGATCGCGATCGCGGGAAGGATCTGGGCAAACCTTGTCATGAAATGTCTCCTGTGCCGGTTTTTCAAAACTGAGCCGCTGAGAGAATCATAGCCTGCAAACCAGCGATTTACATTCATCACGCCCCTTCATAGACTGTGGTCCGAAGACCCATTAACCCCAGAGGAGCCAGCCTTGTCCCGCATCGAATCCGTTTCCGTGGCCACCGCCCGAGTACCGCTTGACCATCCCGTGACTTTCTCTACCCGCACCGTGCTCGCGCGCGAGTACTGCCTGGTCAAGGTGCGGTCGGACGATGGTATGGAAGGCATCGGTTACTGTTATGCAGTCAACGCCGCCGGACGCCTGCTCGCCGTCGCGGTGACAGACTTGCTCGGTCCTATGCTGGTGGGCCAGGAGTCGTTGCGCGTAGAGGGGCTGTGGCAGGACATGTACCAGGAGGCGCTGCTGTTGGGCCGCTCAGGTGCAGTCATGCGGGCGCTGTCGGCGCTGGACACGGCGCTGTGGGACCTCAACGCTCGCGCTTCCGGATTGCCGCTGTACCGCTACCTGGGTGCCACCGTGCATGACCGCGTGCCCGCCTACGCCAGCGGTGGCTATTACCTGCCGGGCAAGACTAACGAGCACCTGGCGGAGGAAATGCTTGGCCACGTGAAAGCCGGCTTCAAAGCAGTGAAGATGAAGACGGGTCGCCTTTCGCCAACCGAGGAGGCGGGACGATTGGCCGCCGTACGCGAGGCCGTTGGCCCGGACGTCATCGTCATGCTGGATGCCAATAACGCCTGGAAGGATCTGCCCACCGCGCTGTCGTACATGCGCAGGCTCGAGCGCTACGATCCCTATTGGATCGAGGAGCCGTTCTCGCCTGACGACATCGACAATCACGCGCGGCTGGCGCGGGCCACGTCGGTGGCGGTGGCCACTGGCGAGATCGAAGCGGGCCGATGGCGCTTCAAGGAACTGCTCGAGCGCGAAGCGGCGACTGTGCTCCAGACTGACGCGACGGTGTGCGGCGGCATCACAGAATGGCGTCGAGTCGCGGCCACCGCCGCCAGCTTTGGCATCCCGGTTTCGCCGCATGCCTGGCACGATGTGCACGTCCATGCGGTGGCTTCCACGCCGAATGCGACGTGGGCCGAATTCATGCCCGACGACCACATCGTCAACTTCCGCCGCCTGATCGACTGTCAGTTGGTGGCTGAGGCCGGCGACCTGCTGCTGCCGCAGACGCCCGGCCTCGGATTTGGCTTCGCGCCTGAGGCTATGGCGAAATACGGCGTGGTGCAGCAGGGCGCGAATGACTGCTGGGAGACGATACGTTGATGAACAGGGTCGTGAACGATTCCGCCTTGACGCAGTCGCGAGCTTCTACGACTTCATTCGATCAATGCTAAACAGATCCTCGACGCCATAGCTGGAGAAGCGCGCGGCGATGATCCTGCAAACGCACGCGGCAGTCTGCGGCGGCGTCAGCGAGTGGCGCCGCATTGCCGCCATGGTCGCCGGCTTCGGCGTAACTGTCTGCCTGCACTGGTTCGACGACCACCTTGTGCACCTGGTCGCAGCCACGCCCAGTGCGCCTGCTCGAGATCCCGAACAGCCTCTGGCCGGTTCAGGCGAGACTTGCGCACAAGCCGAGCTCCTGACTGGCCGTGCGCAACCGCTTGTCACGAGTCCACAGTTTCGTGAACGGTGAGAGCGCAGTCGCAGACAAGAGGTGGGCATCGACATACCCGATACCCATGCCGAAGAGGGAGACCGATTCGATATATCCCAGCACCTCCGCTGGAGACGCCACGGGGGCCTGAGGCAAGCGCTGCAGGTCTTGCAGGACGGCTCGGCGTTGCAACCTCCCCAAGGCAAGTTCTCCGACTACGTAGGCGTGGATGAGAACCTCACCGTCGTTCAACAGTCGTGCCAAATCAGGCTCGCCCTTGCGCAGGTGATCTACCCAGACAGAGGTGTCGACGAGAATCACGCTGGCGTCGACTGCCGCCGGGGCGGTGCCTTCAACCTTGGTTCCGTTCCGCCTAATCTCGCGAGCCGCCGTGCGGTCTCACGTTGAATCAAAGCTGTCAGGGCTTCGCGTAACAAGGCGGTCTTCTCCGTCGTGCCCGTCAATGCCTGCGCTTGCTCGAGCAGGTCATCATCCAGATTCAGAGTGGTTCGCATCGTCACCTCCTGTGGAGGCATCGACTATAGCATCATCTGATGTCGATTTTGAAGTTTCGGCTTCATCGGTAGGCGTGATGCGTGTTGCATAGGCCCAGTAGCTTGCAGATGGCAGGACCAACGCGAGCTGCGCATCGGCGCGGCCGAACGGCGGCGAGAGCATCGGCGTCAGTCCAGCTTCGCCCCGGAGACCTTGACCTTCTTCTCAGCCAGCTGGCGATCGTTGACGAGGAACGCTGCGAACTGGTCCGGGGTCTCGCCCACCGGTTCGAAGCCCAGCGGGATCACCTGCTTGGACTTGAAGTCCGGGTTGTTGAGGATCTCGCTCGCGTCCTTTGCGAACCGGCCCACGGCAGCCGCGGGGGTGCCTTTCGGCGCGGCGGCCGCGAAATAAAAGGACGCGTCGAACTGCGCATAGCCTGCTTCGGCGAAGGTCGGCACGTCAGGTGCCAGGACCGAACGGTTCTTGCCGGCGACGGCCAATGCCTTGAGCTTGCCGGCCTGAAGCAGGGGAACCGCGCCGCCGATGACGGCGAAGCCGGTGTCGACGCGCCCGCCCGCGATGTCCTGCAATGCCTGGGCCAATCCCTTGTACGGCACGTGGACCATCTCCAGGTTGTTGATGCTGTTGAACCAGGCCATCGCCAGGTGATTGACGCCGCCTGCTCCGACCGAGTAGTACGTCATCTTCGGGTTGCTCTTTGAATGCTCGACGAGTTCCCGCACCGTGTTGACCGGCAAGTCCGACCTTGCCACGAGCATGAGATTGGCGGTCACCAGGCGGGACACCGGCACGAGTTCCGTCGGCTCGTAGGGCAGCTTCGAATACAAGTGCCGGTTCAGGCTGAACACGGCGTCGGAGGCGATGAGGAAGGTGCTGCCGTCGGCCGGCGCCCGCGCGACTTCCTGCGCTGCGATGATCTCGTTGGCACCGGGGCGGTTATCGATTACGACCGGCTGACCCCACTTGATGGAGAGCTGCTGGCCCAGGTTGCGCGCGAAGACGTCGGCGGGGCCGCCTGCCGTGTAGGGGACCACGATCCGGACAGGCTGGTTCGAGGGGCTTTGCGCCTGCGCCGATAAAGGCCCGGTCAGAGCGAGGAGCGCGACCCATGAGGCCACGGCGATGAGGTGGGTCAGTGATTTCATGGGTCTCCCTTTTTATTTGGGCGGCTCGACTTCATGAGGACGCGGGGGCGCTGTGCTCATTGTGCAGGGGCTTGTCCTGAAGCGGAAGCGGAATCAGGACTCGGCTCGTCGGCCTGAGACGCTCAGGGGCACGGGCAGGTGGTCTCCAGACGGTGCTGTCATCACGGCTCTTGCAGACTCACGTTAAGCGGGTTGTAGGAATACAGCCAGCTTGCGTGATCCTGAGTCAGGTTGATCGTCCGTGGCGCTCAACCTGGCGCTCCTGCCTGGTAAGACGGCTTTTCGCCGCTGAATGAACCAGCAGGTAAACGGCTCTCTTGCCTACTGCTCTCGCCGGACAATTTCCCTCGCGAACTCCTGATGCCGAGAGAAGCAATGAGTGAGGAGAAAACATTCCGAGAGGCATACGCGACGCTGCAGGAGCATGCGCAGACACTGCGCTCGCAGCAGGAGCCGGATATCGACAACCTGACGACGATCGTCATCGAGTCCGTGGACGCCTACAAGATCTGCAAGCAGCGCATCGACGCCGTGGAGATGGCGCTCGAGCAAGCGCTCGGCAACGCGCGGATCGAAAGCGATGTAGACGGGGGCGATCAGCCGCAGGCAGGCCGATCAGCGTCACCTCCGCAGGGCGACCGCACAGATCCGGATGACGACATCCCGTTTTGAGCAGGAGCAAGTGATTTCTCAGCCCCGGCTCGACCTGGCGCATGATCCGGCCTGGCCTTCTAGGCATGGTGTTTGCGGCTCGGTTCACCCACGTTCCAGGCCACGAACCTCCGTTGTACCTCCTACTTGCATGGAGCTCCCATGGCGCAACCCACTTCACGCGAACACCAGCCTGTTCCGAAGGTCACGTTCCGCTACCGTGAGAACGGCGAATGGAAGGAGACGAACACCGAGAAGCTGTTCAAAGGTCGCACCGTCGCCGTCTTCTCCCTGCCCGGCGCCTTCACGCCCACCTGCTCCAGCAGCCACTTGCCCCGCTTCAACGAACTGGCACCCGCCTTCAAGGCAAACGGAGTCGACCAGGTGGTGTGCCTGGCAGTCAACGACCCCTTCGTGATGGAAGAGTGGGCGAAGGGCCAGGAGTGCCATAACGTGTTCGTGCTGCCGGACGGCAACGGTGCGTTCACCGAGCAGATGGGGATGCTGGTCGACAAAAGCGACCTCAACTTCGGCAAACGCTCATGGCGTTACTCGATGCTCGTGCGCGACGGCACCATCGAAAAGATGTTCATCGAGCCGGACGAGCCCGGTGACCCGTTCACGGTGTCGGACGCCGACACCCTGCTGCGGTACGTCAACGCGGATGCGAAATCGCCCGACCAGATCGCGCTGCTCACGCGCGAAGGCTGCTCGTTCTGCGCGAAGGCCAAGCAGCAGTTGAAGGAGGCGGGTGTGGAATACGCCGAGGTCAACCTGCCGCACACCATCCGCACGCGCGTGCTGGGTGCGATAGCCAAGGCCCAGACCGTGCCGCAGTTGTTCGTCAATGGCGAACTGATCGGCGGGGGCGAGCAGATCGAAGCCTGGGTGAAAAGACGCAGGGTTGAATAGCGAGGGGCAGCGCGTAGGGACTGGAGTGGGCGGCCTCCCCCAAGTTCGTTCCACTCCCAGCGATTAGGAACGCCAACAGTTGATCCGTCCCACTTCTGCGCCGGGCTCACACCATCGGCGCACCGCTCATTTCGTGCAGGCGCTGGACGACCGCTGGGTCGAGGCCCAGACCTTCGGACAGTTGGCGCAGATAGTTCTTCTCGCCTTCGGTGTCGATGTCGATCGAGAGCAAGGATGCGCCGTAGATCTGAGCCGCGACCTTCTCATCGGGCACTGCGGCGATCAGGCCTTGCAGATCCAGTGGCCGGGCAAGTTCATCCGCGATCTCCCGCCGCTCCTCGTCGGTGACGCCATCATCCCCGACTTTTCCCATGATCCGCTGGATTTCCTCCTGGTCGATCTGGCCGTCGGCCTTCGCCGCCGAGATCATCGCGCGCATCAGCAGTGCCTGCACCTGCGGCGTGACCATCGACTGCAGGTCTTGCTGGGTGACCGACGCCGTTGTGGTGTCGTCTGCGTTCGCTGCACCGAGTCCGCCCTGCCGGCTTCTGTTCTGAAGGGCGTTCAGTGCCATCGCCCCGAGGACCGCCATGGCACTGCCGCCAAGCGCCCCGCGTGCCGATCCGCCTCGGCCACCGAGCAGGGCGCCGGCAATTGCCGCCAAGCCGCCGACTCCCCCGATGCCGCCCGATCCCCCGAGACCGCCTGATCCCCCGAGACCGCCCGATCCTCCCAGGCCGCCTGATGCCCCGATGCCGCCCGCTCCCATCGAACCGCCGGATCCACCGAACAGGCCCCCCAGCACCTGGCCCAGTCCTCCTGATCCGGAGCCTCCCAGACCGCTTGGACCCAGCACATTTTCCAGCCGCGATCGGGATTGGCCGCGCATGCCGTTACTCAATAGTTGCCCTAGGATGTTGTCGAGGCTCATGCCGTTCCCCCTGTAGCTACTTGGTGACCTTTCCTGCCTTGGGTATCAAGGCGCAGCGCCGGCTGGCAACCGCCGTGCCCTTAGGTGCGCGAGGTGCCGGTGCACCTGCGCTGTCGGGGGGAACCGAACTTCGCAGCCGGGAGCTAGTCGGCCTGCAACCCGCTGCCCGGGATCACTCCCGGCCTCCTGGTCTTCCACGTTGATGGTAGCCTCCAAGGACTAACTCAGCAGCAGGTTCCGCACGGATGAATCGACACGAGAGGACGCCCAGTGCACAGGCCCCGGTAAGGCAGGTTGCTCCCGAGAGCTTTATCCTGCAGCGCAACGACTGGGTCCCGAATAACCCGAGACTACCCGTCCTTCACTATCACCAGGTATTGGAAGCGGGAGAAGTGGAAGTGGTCGCATCGGCCTGCGAGAGGGCAGTAACCGGCAACGGCTGGCCGAGCCAATGGCGGGATGGCATCTTTGACTACCACCACTACCATTCGAACGCCCACGAGGTTCTCGGTGTCGCCGGTGGAACCGGCGAACTGATGCTGGGAGGCCCGAATGGCCGGAGGGTCAAGGTCGAGGCCGGCGACGTGCTGGTGTTGCCAGCGGGAACGGGGCACTGCAAGCTTTCGTCGAGCGTCGATTTCCTCGTTGTCGGGGCTTATCCGCCTGGGCAGCGCTGGGATATCTGCCGGTCGGCACCTACGGCGAAGATGATCGAGTCGATCTCCGGTCTTCCGTTTCCGGACTCTGATCCGATCGAAGGAAAGGGTGGATCACTCACGCGTCTCTGGGCCCGGCCTTGAGTGAGTCCCGTCGCGTAGGGTGAAGGTTGCTGCCGCGGGAGGTCGGGGCCGCTCGCGTATGCTCGAGCCCATGGACGCCGCGACTCTCACGTCTCTGATCGAGACCTCACGCCTGGTCGCCGGCAGCCGGAGCCGGCTGGCGAAAATCGCCGCGCTGGCCGCATTCCTGCAGACGCTCGCCGCCGAAGAAATCGACATTGCCGTCAACTGGCTCGCCGGCAACCTGCCGCAGGGAAAGATCGGCCTCGGCTATCGCGCCCTGACAGCCGCCGCCGACGTGCCGGCCGCCGCAGTCCCGACGTTGTCCCTGCTGACGGTCGATGCGTACTTCGCGCGCATCGCCACCCAGAGGGGCGCCGGATCCGGTGCTCAGCGCGCCGGCGTCCTGCGCGAACTGTTCGCGCAAGCGACCACGCCGGAGCAGGATTTCCTGCTGCGACTGATCGTCGGCGATTTGCGCCAGGGCGCGCTCGAGGGCGTGATGGTCGATGCGATAGCGGTTGCCTCGGCATTGCCGGTTGTCGATGTTCGGCGGGCGGCGATGCTGGCCGGCGGGCTCGGGCCGCTCGCGCAGGCGGCGCTGACGCGCGGCGCACCCGGTCTGGAATCGTTCAGCCTGCAAGTGTTCGCGCCGGTCGCGCCGATGCTCGCGCAGACGGCGGCCGATGTCGCCGAGGCGCTGGCAGCGTTCGGTGCCGACGCCGCCTTCGAGTGGAAGATGGACGGTGCACGGATCCAGGTCCACAAGCGCGGGGCTGATGTGCGGATCTATACCCGCGCTCTCAACGAAGTCGGCGGGGCCGTGCCGGAGATCGTCGCCTGCGTGCGCGAGTTCCCGGCGCGAGGAGTTGATTCTCGATGGCGAGGCGATCGCATTCACCGCGGCTGGGCGGCCGCACGCCTTCCAGGTCACGATGCGGCGCTTCGGGCGCCGGCTCGACGTCGAGCGGATGATGGTTGAACTGCCGATCCGAGCCTTCTTCTTCGACTGCCTGCTGCTCGACGGCGAGGCGCTGATCGGATTGCCGCTGCGCGCCCGGCTGCTGGCGCTTGACCGGGCCGTTCCGGACGCACTGCGTTTTCCGCAGCTCGTGACCACCGACCCCGTCGCGGCGCAGCAGTTCTACGATGAGGCGATCGCGGCAGGGCACGAAGGCGTCATGGCCAAGTCGCTCGACTCGATCTACGAAGCCGGCAACCGCGGCGCGAGCTGGTTCAAGGTCAAGCGCGCGCATACACTGGATCTC
Organism: uncultured Pseudomonadota bacterium; assembly: GCA_963844195.1. Taxonomy (GTDB): domain Bacteria; phylum Pseudomonadota; class Gammaproteobacteria; order Burkholderiales; family Burkholderiaceae_E; genus Lautropia. The sequence goes on from CAWJNC010000004.1 coordinate 421,118, forward strand.
GTCGTGCTCGCCGCCGAATGGGGTAACGGCCGGCGCACAGGGAAGCTGTCGAACCTGCACCTCGGCGCGCTCGATCCCGCTACCGGGCGGTACGTCATGCTCGGCAAAACGTTCAAGGGCCTCACCGACGCGATGCTCGACTGGCAGACGAAGGCGCTGCTGGATCGCGAGACGCACCGCGATCGAGCGACCGTCCATGTCCGCCCCGAACTCGTCGTCGAGATCGCGTTCAGCGACCTGCAGGCGAGTTCGCGCTATCCAGGCGGACTGGCACTGCGGCTGGCACGGGTCAAGCGCTACCGTGAGGACAAGTCGGTAAGCGATGCGGACACGCTGGACACCGTGCGACGAATCGCGGCCGCGCAAGGCTGAAGAGACGGCAGCCATGCGGGCTGCCGGTCGCCGCGCTGCAGCCGTCGGCGCGTGAGGTGCGCCGGAACTTCAGTCTTCGGCGCGTGCCTTTCGGATGGCTGCGATCGTTCGATCGACCGATTCCGGCGCCAAGCCGATATAACCAGCCGGATCCAATTGCCTGCCGAGGTCGAGCTCGGCGACGTGCTTCGCCACGCTCGGACGGGCAGCGAGCTCTGCCTCCAGCGTGGTGCCATTCTGCCAGGCCGCCTTCGCCGCTGCGCCGACTTCCTCGTGGGCGCTGTGTTTGCCGATCTTGCCGCCCAGGAGGAACATCGCATGCTCGGCCATGATCAGGCCGTTGGTGCGGCCGAGGTTGCGGCGCATGTTTTCCGGATTGACCTTGATGGTTTCCACCAGACGAACTGCCGCCTTGGTCAGGCGCTCCGCAGTCACGCTGATTTCCCCGATCGTGTCGGAGTTGCTGATCTGATCCCGTTCATGAATCGACACCATCCAGTCCAGCAGCACTTCGGCCTGATGAGGCACCTGGCGCGACAGTTGAACCACGGTGCGCGAATGAGCCGGGTTCACCTTGTGCGGCATTGTGGATGAGCCCACCGCCATGCTCGCCTCCTCCAACTCCCGGAAGTCGTCTCCCTGCAGGAGGAATGACTCCTGCGCGATCTTGCCCCAGGTCTTTGCCGTCAGCGCGAGCAGCATCCCGTACTCCGCAAACATGTCCTTGCTGCCCTTCCAGTCGGCCGGCCACGGCTCCCCCAGCCCCAGCTCCTTCGAGACCTCCGCCTCGACAACGAATGCCTTGGGTCCGAGCGCCGCATAGCTGCCCACCGCGCCCGACAACATGCCGGCATCGGTTCGGGCCAGCCATCCCTGCAGACGTTCGATATTGCGCCGGTTCTCCGCCAGCCAGACCGCCACTTTGAGGCCGAACGTGATCGGCAGCGCATGCCGGCCGACGGTCCGGCCGATCATGGGCGTGGCCCGATGCGTCTGCGCCAAGCCCAGCATCGCCTCCTCGGCGCGCCGAAGGTCGGCGATGATGATCTGTGCCGCGCGACGCGCCTGCATCACCTGCACCGTGTCGTAGATGTCTGCGGTGGTGGCGCCGTAGTGGATCCATTCGCCTGCCCCTTCCTGGGCCACCGTTGCCCAGACGTTGAGCAGCGCCACGAGCGGATGACCAACCTTGCGCCGCTCCTCCGCCACCGCCGCAGGGGTCACCATCTGGACGTTGGCCGTGCGCTCGATCTCCCTTGCCGCCGCCTCGGGAATAATGCCGTGGCGTGCCTGAACCTTCGCCAGGGCGACCTCCATCTGCATCAGCATCTGCTGGGTCTGCGCCGTGCCGAAGAGCTCCGACATGCTGCGCGGCTCCTGGGCCTGGACGGACTGGGGCTGCAACGAGCAGCGCGAGCGAGGCGAGGCAAGTGCGATATCTGAACATGGGGTGTCTCCAACTATAGCTTCTACCGAACGGCGCCGCGGTGCGTGCCGACCAAGGCTGGGGGAGTGCCGCCATGCCGAAGAGGCCGGCATTGCCGGCAACAACTCGCTCCAATTCACGGCGCTTGGACAGCCGAAGTATGATCATCCCACATGACAGGCGACATCACCCCGGGCCTCCTGGTCCTCCACGGCAACCGCACCGAGACCCTGGCCGAAGCCGTCTTCGAATGGCTTCGAGAGTGAGATCGGGCCGGTGACGACCTACCTCAATGTCCCCTTCAAACAGAAGGATGAAGCCAAGGCCAAGGGTGCCCGCTGGGACAGCGAAGCCCGCAAGTGGTTCGTTCCCGATCGGTCGCGATCTCGAGCCCTTCGCGAGCTGGCTTCCGGTCGATCCAGCGCAACTCGTGGGCAGGGAGCTCACGTCCGAGGCCAAAGGTGTTTCGCTCTCGACCCTGCTCGCTGGCGTTGCCGCTGCGGTCGAGCAGGTCTTTGATCAGGGGGTCTGGACGACGGCCGAAGTCGTGCGGGCGGATGGCGATCCGCACGTCTACCTCGAACTCGCCGAACGCGACGCCGGCGGAAGCCTCCTGGCCAAGGCGAAAGGCATCGTCTGGAGCAGAGACGTCGAACGCGTCCTTGGCGCCTTTCAGGCCGCGACCGGCGTGCGACTGGCTGCCGGCATCAAGGTGCTGATCCGGGCCCGGCCGGCCTTCAGTCCGCAGCACGGCCTGACGCTACATATCGACGCGATCGACCCGACGTACACGCTCGGCGACCTCGAGGCCAGGAAGCGCGAGATTCGAGAGCGGCTGAAGGCCGAAGGGATCTTCGACCGCAATCGCCAGCTTCCGGCGCCGTGGGACTTCCGCGTCCTGCTCGTCGTTTCGCCGCCGCGGGCCGCGGGGTTGGGGGACTTCGCGCGCGACGCCGATCGCCTGCAGCGCCACGGTGTGTGCGACGCGGTGTACGTTCACAGCCGCTTCGAAGGCGAGGACGCGCCCGTCCTCATTCGCGAAGCGATCGAGCAGGCGATCAAGACCTGGACATCGGCCGCGCCCGATGCGATCGTCATCATCCGCGGGGGCGGCGCCGTCAACGATCTCGCCTGGCTCAACGACTACGAACTGGCGCGCTTTATCTGTCTGAGCCCCGTGCCCGTCCTCACCGGCATCGGCCACGAGCGCGACAACACCATGCTCGACGAGGTGGCGCAGCAGCGTTTCGACACCCCCAGCAAGGTGATCGCGGGTATCGAGGCGATGATCGTCAAGCGGGCGCGCGAGGCACAGGCAGCGTTCGACGAGGTCGCCGGCCTCGCCGTGGGCCAGTTACGCACTGCCCGCGCCGCGGTGGATCACGCCAACCTCAGTATCGAGCGTCAGGTCCTCGAAACGGTAACGCTTGCCCGCGCCGGCATCGAGGAAGATATGGCCGCCGTCCAGCGCAATGCGCGGCAGAGTCTCCATGGCGCCGCACAGAACGCGCTCCACGAGTTCTCGGACGTGCGTGCCGGCGCCGGTGGCCGACTGGCAAGCGCACGCGCCCGCTCGTCAGCCATGCTTATCCAAGTGCAGACGGATGCGACTGCCGGCGTTCGCAACGCGCGTCGGGACGTTGAGGAAGCGAAACGAGATGTGTTGGGGCGTGCTCGCCAGACCGTGACCGGCCAGCGCGGGCGTGTCTCGGAGCTTTTCGATGAAGTCGAGCGCCTTTCGCACAACACGGTTCGATGGGGGGCCGATGCCGCCGAGTCGACGTTTCGCGAGGTGGTCGCACAAGGGCCGCAGAAGACGCTAGGACGCGGGTTCGCGGTGGTGCGAAGCGCCGAAGGCGACGTGATCACCAGCGCAGCCGCTGCCGGCCGGGCCGACGACATTCGCGTGCAGTTTCAGGATGGATCCATTGACGCCTCGGTGGTCCGAGACAGGAGAAGCAATGAGTGAAGAGAAAACATTCCGAGAGGCATACGCGACGCTGCAGAAGCACGCGCAGACACTGCGCTCGCAGCAGGAGCCGGATATCGACAACCTGACGACGATCGTCATCGAGTCCGTGGACGCCTACAAGATCTGCAAGCAGCGCATCGACGCCGTGGAGAAGGCGCTCGAGCAAGCGCTCGGCAACGCGCGGATCGAAAGCGATGTAGACGGGGGCGATCAGCCGCAGGCAGGCCGATCAGCGTCACCTCCGAAGGGCGACCCCGCAGAACCGGATGACGACATCCCGTTCTGATGAGTCGGCGGCGCATTATCCACGTTCGCAATCGGGTTCAGCGGGCCGGACTCGTTTACCCTGATGGTGTGGATCGGGTTCCTGGCCGCGATTGCCGGTGGCCTCGCCATGCTCTTCGGCAAGCGGCGCGGGCGCCGCCAGTCCTGATCGGCGAACGATATCCCGAGTTTCTGGAGAAGCATTGATGTCGCAATCGCCATTCACACGGAACAGCGAGGCAGAGCCTTCGGTCCGCCTCGGGCCGGTCCGCCAATTGATCAACGGCCAATGGGTCGATGGCGCCAGCGGTGAAACGCTGCCTGTCGAGTCGCCGGCGAACCGCAAGGTCATTGCCCGGATCCCGCGTGGTGGCGCCGAGGACGTCGAGCGGGCGGTCAGCGCGGCGGAGCAGGCCTTCATCTCCTGGAAGTTGGTGACTCCGGCAGCTCGGGGCAGGCTGCTGCTCAAGATCGCCGATGAACTGGAGCGTCACGCAGAGGATCTGGCCCGGATCATCGCGCACGAGACCGGCAATGCACTGCGCACCCAGGCGCGCCCTGAAGCGGCTCTGGCGGCGGAGACCTTCCGCTTCTACGGCGGGCTCGCCAGCGAGTTGAAGGGCGACGTGCTGCCGCTCGGCGAGGACGTCCTGAGCTACACCCGGCGCGAGCCGCTCGGCGTAGTCGGCGCCATCGTGCCGTGGAACGCGCCGGTCACGCTGTGCGCGATCAAGATTGCGCCGTCGCTGTGCGCCGGCAACACGATGGTCTTGAAGGTGGCCGAAGATGCGCCGTTCGGTGGGTTGCTGCTCGCGGCGGTCTGTCAGCAGTTTCTGCCGCCAGGCGTGCTGAACGTCGTCACTGGACTCGGCATCGAGGTGGGTGCGCCGCTGGCGGCCCATCCCCGGATCAGCAAGATGTCGTTCACCGGCTCCACGGCGGTCGGCAAGGGAATCATGGCCGCTGCATCGGAGCGGATCGTGCCGGTGTCGCTGGAACTCGGCGGCAAGAGCCCGGCGATCGTCTGCGACGATGCCGATGAAGACTGGGTCGTGCAGGGCGTCGCAATGGCGATGCGCTTCACCCGGCAGAGCCAGTCCTGCACCGCCGGCTCGCGGCTGTTCCTGCATGCCGATATATACGACAGCTTCATGGAGAAGCTGGTCAAGCTGATGGGCTCCTACCAGATCGGCAACCCGCTGGATGAAGCGACCGACATGGGCGCGCTGATCAACCGCAAGCAGTTCAACCGGGTCTGCGGCTATATCAAGGACGGCCTCGAAAGCAAGGACGTGACGCTGCTGGCCGGGGGGCTGCCGCCGACTTCCGGACCGTTGTCGGAGGGCTATTTCACGGTGCCCACGTTATTTGCGAGCCAGTCCAATAATTGGCGGCTGGCGCAGGAGGAGATCTTCGGGCCGGTGCTGGTGGCCATGCGATGGACCGATGAGGACGAGGTCATCCGGATGGCCAACGAAAGTCACTACGGACTGGCCGGCTACGTGTTCACCCGCAACACCGCCCGCGGCATCCGGATCGCGCACAAGATCGATTCAGGCTATATGCAGGTCAATCAGGGCAAGGGACAGATCCTGGGCCAGCCTTACGGCGGCTTCAAGCAGAGCGGGCTGGGCAAGGAGTTCTCGCTCGGCTCGATGCTGGACGGCTTCAGCCGACTGAAGACGGTGACCGTCAACCTCGGCATCTAGGAGGAAGGCACGATGAACCACTCTTTGCCCGACCGCACGGCACAGCCCGAATCTTCGACGAAGGCGCTCGCGGGCCTGCGGGTGATCGACCTCTCCCGGGTCCGGGCCGGCCCTACCTGTGTCCGTATGCTGGCGGATTTCGGCGCGGACGTGATCCGGGTCGAGCCGCCGGCCGGCGTGGATCCGAACGAGGCGATGTTCGCGTCGAATCGGCGGGGCGGTGATTTCCAGAACCTGAATCGCAACAAGCGATCCCTGACCCTGAACCTGAAGAAGCCGGAAGGGCTGGCCGTCCTGAAGGAATTGCTGAAGACGGCCGACGTCGTCGTCGAGAACTGGCGACCGGACGTCAAGACCCGCCTCGGGCTGGGTTTCGAGACGCTGCATGAATTGAATCCGCGCCTGATCCTCGCGAGCATCTCGGGGTTTGGTCAGGATGGTCCGTATGCGCGGCGCCCGGGTTTCGACCAGATCGTGCAGGGCATGGGCGGCATCATGTCGATCACCGGCTTGCCCGGGCAGGGGCCGGTTCGCGCCGGCATCGCGGTTGCGGATTCCAGCACTGGCCTCTACACGGCGATCGGCATCCTGGTGGCGTTGCAGGACCGACAGCGTACCGGCCTCGGGCAGTGGGTCGAGGCGTCCCTGTTGCACGCCCAGATCGCCATGCTGGACTTCCAGGCCGCCCGGTATCTGAACGAGGGCGACGTGCCGGTCAGCACCGGCAACGATCATCCGACTGCATCGCCGATGGGACTGTTCGAGGCGTCGGACGGTTCCTTCAACCTCGGCTGCTCCGGTGAGGGTACGTGGGAGCGCTTCTGCACGGCGATCGGCCAGCCGGCGCTGCGCACCGTCGATGCCTTCGCCAATGAGAAGGCCCGCGTGCGCAACCGGCTGCAGCTGACGGATACGCTGAACGACGTCTTCCGCGCGCAGACCGTCGCTCACTGGGTCGACCTCTTGAACGAGGCCGGCGTGCCGGCGGGGCCGGTCTACACGATTCCGCAGATGTTCGAGGACCCGCAGGTCAAGCATCTGCAGACGGTTGCGGAGGTAACCGAAGCGGACGGTCACGTGGCTCGCTTTATCACCCAGCCGGTCAAGCTGTCGCGCACCCCGGCCAGGGTCGACACGGCCGCGCCGGGGTGGGGCGAGCAGACCGACGAGATCCTGAGCGCCGAGGGTTACTCGGCCGAGGCGATCGCCGAATTGCGCAGCAAAGGCGTCGTTTGAGCGCCGGCTGTCGAATCCAAGAGCCTTACGAGCCGGAGCTGAACATGAGCGAGACGAAGACCACGGGCACTATCGAGACTCATCGCGAAGGCGCCATCGGCCGGGTCGTGGTCACTAATCCGGACAAGTACAACGCGATGTCGTTCGCCATGTGGCAGGCGCTGCCACCGGCGATCCAGGCGCTGGACGAGGACCCGGGAATCCGGGTCATCGTCCTGGAAGGCGAGGGAGAGAAGGCGTTCATCTCCGGCGCCGACATCTCCGAGTTCGAGACGTTGCGCTCCGATCCGGCTTCCCAGGCGCGATTCAACGAGGCCGTCGACCTTGCCTACAAGTCGCCGCTCAACTGCCGCAAGCCGGTGATCGCGCGCATCCGCGGCATCTGCATGGGAGGCGGGCTCGGTCTGGCTGCCGCCTGCGACCTGCGCTTCTGCGATGACAGGGCGCGTTTCCGGATGCCGGCCGGGCGCCTGGGCCTGGGCTACGGCATGGACGGCGTGCGCCGTTTCATCGCCTGCCTTGGATTGCAGAACACGCTCGACATCTTCCTGTCGGCGCGGATCTTCGATGCCCCCGATGCCCTGCGTATGGGATTCGTCTCGAAAGTGTTCGCGACGAACGAACTGCAGGCTGGTGTGGATGCCTGGTTGAAGGAGGTCGTCGTCAACGCGCCGTTGACCCTGGCCGCGGTCAAGTTGGCGGCTCAATCGGTATTGCCTGGGGCACCATCGGTGGCGGAACAGAAGGCGTCGGCGGCCATCGCGGCGTGCTTCGATAGCGACGACTATCGCGAAGGTGCCGCAGCCTTCATGCAGAAGCGCCCGCCCCGGTTCGTCGGTCACTGAGGGGACACGCATGCAGAGCCAGTGCATTCAAATCGTCGGTTTCGGCGGGCCGGACATGCTCGTCGCATCGCAGACCGAGGTCGGCGAGCCGACGGCCGGCGAGGCGCGGGTGCGCCAAACCGGCATCGGCGTCAACTACGTCGACGTCTACCACCGAATCGGTCAGTTGCACGGCGACGGTCCGGTGCCACCGTTCATTCCGGGTGTGCAGGCCAATGGTATTGTCGAATCCGTCGGTGCCGGGGTCACCGACGTCGCGGTTGGCGATCGAGTCACCTACGCCAACATCGGCATCGGCTCCTACACCGAATGGCGCTGCGTACCGGCCGACCGGTTGGTGCGGATTCCAGACGGTCTCGCTGACGATCTGGTGTCGGCGTCCTTCCTTCGCGGGCTCACCTGCCACTACCTGCTGACCCGGCTCTACAAGGTCCAGCCGGGCGACACGATCTTGGTCCATGCCGCGGCCGGGGGCGTTGGTCAGATGATGGTCCAGTGGGCGCGCGAGCTTGGCGCGATCGTCATCGGGACCGTCGGCAACGACGAGAAGGCGGCCTTCGTGTCCCGGCTCGGTTGCCAGCATCCGATCGTCTACACCCGGGAGAACTTCCGCGAGCGCGTGCTGGAGATTACAGGTGGCCGTGGCGTGCCAGTCGTCTATGACTCAGTCGGCGCCGACACGTTCATGGATTCGCTGGCCTGCCTGCGGCCGATGGGAATCGCGATCAACTACGGGACCGCGTCCGGCCAGGTGCCGCCCTTCCCGCTGCAGATGCTGCACAGCAAGTCGCTGTCGGTGTGCCGGCCTACGTTGAAGACCTGGGTCGCGGATCGGAAGGACCTGTTGAAGGCATCGACCGATCTGTTCTCAGTCCTGCAATCCGGCAAGGTCAAGGTCGACATCGCCGACAAACTGCCCCTGCATGAGGCACGGCGTGCCCATGAGATGATCGAGAGCCGGCGGCTGCAGGGCGCATTGCTGCTGACGACTGGATAGCATATGACCGAACCAGCCGCACCTGGATTGTCGCAGCAGGGTGCCTCGATTCGACATCTAAGGAGACAACTATGACCGTTTCATCCGTCGAGCGCCGCCAGTGGATTGCTGGCGTCCTCGCGCTGCCGTTGGCCGCTGCCGTGAATCAGGTGTTCGCCGAGACTGGAAAATGGCCCACCAAGCCGCTGCGGGTCATCCTCGGATACCCGCCCGGCGGCGGTGCCGATGGCGTCGCCCGCGCCATCGAGCGCGGCCTGGCCGGTGCCCTGGGTCAACCGATCGTGTTCGACTACAAGCCGGGCGCCGGCGCGACCATCGCAGCCGAGAGCGCCGCCCGGGTGCCGGCCGACGGGTACGTCCTGCACCTGATGGACGCGGGTCCCGCGACGATCCTGCCGAATGGCAAGAAGGTGAATTACGACCCGTTCACCGACTTCACCTACATCGGGTTGGCGGCTGACGGCGGTACGTTACTGGTCTCTCACCCGGACGTGCCGGTGAAGAGCCTGGCGGACCTGATCGCGCTGGCCAAGCGGAAACCGGGCGAGTTGAGCTATGGCACATCCGGTATTGGTGGGGGCGGCCACCTGGCGGCCGAGCTACTGCAGGCATCAACCGGCATCCAGCTGGTCCATGTGCCGTACAAGGGCGGCGCGCAGGCCTCCACCGATCTGCAGGGCGGGCAGATTCCGCTGCTGTTCTCGTCGATGCCGACCGCCGTGCCGTACGTGAAGAGCGGCAAGATGCGGCCGCTGGCCACGACGTCGTTGAACCGTGCATCGACGTTGCCGGACGTGCCGACCGTGGCCGAGCAGGGCTACCCGGGCTTCGAGGCGACCATCTGGTACGGATTGGTCGGGCCGAAGGGGGTGCCACGCCCGATCGTGGATGCTGTCAACCAGGCCCTCAAGGTCGCGCTTGCCGATGCAAACGTGCAGAAGCTTCTAAGCGAGCAGGGCTACGAAGCTGCTTACACGACGCCGGAGGGCTTCGAGAAGCGGCTGCGTGGGGACAGCGAAAAATGGGGCAAGGTGATCCGGGACGCGAAGATCGCTTTTCCCTGAAAATCGAAGGGCCGGTCGTGCCCGATGTGAACATCATCGGCCCGACTTCGCTGAATCGCGCGGCAGGCGTCTGCCGACGAACTGCGCGCGACATCGGTCTACGAAAGTACACGAAGGATACGAGAGCCCCTGTCGGCGCCCGCCGGCGATACGAGCAGCGGCATCTAAGCGGTCTCATCGTTAACGACCTGGAAGCCGAGCAGGTCGCGTCTTCGGCGGACTCTGTGTGCATATCCTGCAGAGGCGAAACCAAAGACGGCAGGGAGTCGGCCGACAGCCGTGGGGACGTCGCTGACTCCTTCTCGCGGACCCCCGGCCGCACGCGCGAATCCTCCCAGGTGGCCCGCATGTCCTCGCGGTGTAGTTCCAGGCCTCGCCTTGGATGTTGTGCGGGCATGGGTTGTGAGGACAGCGATCTTACTATATAGTAAGGAGCCACAGAACTAGTAAGGCGCCAATCGTCATGGCCACCGCCACCCTGACCAGCAAAGGGCAGATCACCATTCCTGCCGCCGTGCGTGAAGCGCTCGGTGTGGATGCCGGCGATCGGGTCGAATTCGTCGAGATCGCTCCCGGTCGCTACGAGTTTATCGCTGCCACCCGGCCGGTCACGGATCTGAAAGGTATGTTCGGCAAGCCTCGCAAGTCCGTATCGATCGAAGAGATGAACGCGGCCATCGCGCGGCGCGGCGCATCGGCAAAATGATCGGCATGGATACCAACGTCCTGGTGCGATACATCATGCAGGATGACGTCAGGCAATCGCCGTTGGCCACCCGGTTCGTGGAGTCGCTATCCACCGCGGCGCCCGGCTTCGTGCCGCTGGTATCGGTGGTGGAACTCGCCTGGGTACTGTCCTCGGCTTATGGGCTCGAGCGGTCGCAGTTGGTCGCGGCCCTGGAGGGGCTGCTTCGCACCAAGGAGATCGTCGTCGAGCGGGCGGAGACTGTCTGGAGGGCGCTGCGCCTCTATCAGGGCAGCAACGCCGACTTCGCCGACTGCATGATCGAGCGATCAGCCGCATCGGCGGGATGTCGATGGACAGTGACGTTCGATCGCGGCGCTGTGAAGGGGTGCGGCATGAAACTGGTTGGCTGATAGCGTCGACGCCGAGCACCCGGGGTCGACAGAGCCAGGGTCGGTCAAGCTCGCGGGTTATGATCATTCCCAATGACAGGCGACATCACCCCCGGCCTCCTGGTCCTTCACGGCAACCGCACCGAGTCTCTCGCTGAAGCCGTCTTCGAATGGCTCCGCACTTCCCCGCTGCGCCCGCTGGAAGAAGAGACCTTCCTCGTCCAAAGCAACGGCGTAGCCGAGTGGCTCAAGATGTCCCTAGCCGCCCACGCCGGCATCTCCGCAGCCACCCGCGTCGAACTCCCCGCCCGTTTCCTCTGGCGCGCCTACCGCCAGGTCCTCGGCCGTGACGCCGTCCCCTCGACATCACCGCTCGACAAGCTTCCCCTGACCTGGCAGCTGATGCAGCTCCTCCCCAGGCTGCTGGCCGAACCAGGCTTCGAGCCCCTGGCCGGCTTCCTCCAACAAGGCGACATGAGCCGCCGCCTGCAACTCGCCGAGCGTCTCGCAGACCTCTACGACCAATACCAGGTCTACCGCAGCGACTGGCTCTCCGCCTGGGCAGCCGGCAACGACGTGCTGGCACCCAGCGACGGTGCGATCGACGCCAAACCGATCCCCCCGGACCAGCGCTGGCAGCCCGCCCTCTGGCGCGAACTCCTGGCACCCTCTGAGCGAAGACGCCCGCAACGCCACCCGTCCGCAACTGCACCGCCGCTTCCTCGCCGCCCTCGAATCCGGCGCTCGACCCAAGGCGCCGATCCCTCGGCGAGTCGTCCTCTTCGGCACCACCCACGTCCCCATGCAGACCCTGCAGGCACTCGCCGCACTGTCGCAGCATGCCCAGGTCCTGCTCGCCATCCCCAACCCTTGCCGCTTTCACTGGGCCGATGTCATCCAGGGTCGCGAGCTGCTGCGCATGAATCGCCGGCGCCATCCGCTTCGCAACGGTCGCGACCTGGCGGCCGTCTCGCTGGAGGAGATGCACGCCCACGCCCATCCGCTGCTGGCGGCGTGGGGGCGCCAGGGTCGCGATTTCGTGCGCCAGCTCGACGCCTTCGACGATGCGCTCGCCGCGCAGGAGCGCTTCGCGGTGGCCAAGGTCGACCTGTTCAGCGAAGGGCCGCGGCCAGACGCTTCTGGAGCAGGTCCAGGCGCGCATCCGCGACCTGGTGCCGCTGGCGGAGCATGCGGCGCTGAACGACCAGCCGCCCGATGCCACCGACCGCTCCATCGTCTTTCACGTCGCTCACGGCGCGCAGCGCGAGGTGGAGATCCTTCACGACCAGCTGCTGGAACTGCTGGCCCATCCGCCGCAGGGGCGGGCGATCGATCCGCGCGACGTGGTGGTGATGGTGCCGGACATCGCCGTCTTCGCGCCGGCGATCCGCTCGGTCTTCGGCCAGTACGGCCGCACCGATCCCCGCTACATCCCGTTCGACATCGCCGACCTGCAGGAGCGCGGCAACAACCCGCTGCTGGTCGCCGTGGAATGGCTGCTGCGCCTGCCGATGCAGCGCTGCGCGTTGAGCGAAGTGCGCGACCTGCTGGATGTGCCGGCGGTGGCCGACGCGCTTCGACCTGGAAGCCGAGGACATGCCGCGCCTCGCGCAGTGGCTGGCTGGTGCGGGCGTGCGTTGGGGCCTCAACCATTCGCAGCGCGACGAGCTGGGCCTGGGCGCGAGCGGCGAGCAGAACACCTGGCTGTTCGGGCTGCGGCGCATGCTGCTGGGCTATGCCAGCGGCGACGGCGGGTCGTTGCCGGACACGGCATCGCCTGCGACCACCGGCGCCGCCTTCCAGGGCATCCAGCCCTACGGCGAAGTCGGCGGCCTCGACGCCTCGATCGCCGGCTCGCTCGCAGCCGTCGTCGAATCGCTGACCCGCTGGTGGACGACCGCATCGACGCCGGCGACCCCGGCACAGTGGGCCGAGCGGGCGCGCGCGCTGATCGAGGAGTTCGTCGCGCCCACCGACGATCGCGAGCGGATGACGGTGGCGGCGCTGCTGGACGCGCTGCGCGACTGGCTCGACGCCTGCGATAGCGCCGGCTTCGTCGAGCCGGTGTCGCTCGCAGTCGCGCGCGAAGCCTGGCTGGCGGGCATCGACGAGCCGGGCCTGAGCAAGCGCTTCCGGGCGGGCGGCGTCACCTTCTGCACTCTGCTGCCGATGCGCTCGATCCCGTTCGAGGTGGTCTGCTTGCTGGGGATGAACGACGGCGACTATCCGCGCAGCAGCCGGCGCAGCGACTTCGACCTGACGGCGCTGCCTGGGCAGCATCGCCCCGGAGACCGGTCGCGGCGCGACGACGATCGGCAGCTGATGCTGGAAGCGCTGCTGTCCGCGCGGCGCGTGCTCTACGTCAGCTGGACCGGTCGCAGCGCGCGGGAGAACGTCGAGCAGCCGCCTTCGGTGCTGGTGTCGCAGCTGCGGGACTACCTGTCGGCAGGTTGGGACGGCGACGTGCTGGCGCAGCGCACGACCGAGCATCCGCTGCAGCCGTTCAGCCGCCGCTACTTCGAAGAGGATCCTGCGACTTCCGACGCGCAGCAGGAACGAGGGTTCGTCGGAAGCGCGGGCCTCTTCACCTACGCCAAGGAATGGCGGGCGGCGCACGACGACGACGCGCCGGCCTCGGGCACGGCGTCGGCGATCGACTTCAAGCCGGATCCGAACGTGCCGCTCACCATTGGCTCGCTCGCCAGCTTCCTCAGGAGCCCCGTCAAGAGCTTCTTTCGCTCGCGATTGGACGTCGTTTTCCGCGACGAGGACGATCCGGGCGAGGACGAGGAGACCTTCGACCTGAAAGGCCTGACCGAATACAGCCTGCTCGATGACGTTCTCCAGCAGGTGCTGCTGGAGACGCCCGGCCTCGGAATTGGCGACGCCGCCGATGCGATGCTGGCGACGAAAGGGCCGAAGAGCTTCGGCTCCTGGTGAGCGAACACGTCGCACGCATCCGCCGCGCGGGTGCGCTGCCGGTCGGCGAGCTCGGCGCGCGGGAGGAGCAGTCCCTGGTCGACGACCTCGTGCCGATGCTGGCCGCCTGGGCGGACATCGAATCGCAATACCCGCAGACGACAGCCAAGGAGCGCCTGCGCTTCGAGGTCGACGACATGGTGCTGGAAGACTGGCTGAGCGGCGTGAGAACCGCTGCCGACGATGCGGGCGGAGGCGAGCCGCCTGCCTGGCTGGAGCTGCGGCCGAGCCGGATGTGCGACAAAGGCAAGGGCAACCCCGTGCTTGCCGACAAGCTGGTCGCCGCGTGGGTGAAGGCGGTCGTCGCCGCCGCCTGCGGCTTTCGCTTGCGCGGCGTGATCGTCGGGCGCGACGCGACGATCACCATCGATCCGCTGCCGCGCGACGAGGCCGTCGAGGCGCTCACCACGCTGATGCGCACCTGGCGGGAAGGCATGTCGCAGCCGCTGCCGCTGGCACGCAAGACGGCATTGGCGCACGTGTCCGGTACAAGGAACCTCGAACCGATCTACGAAGGCCAGGAAAGCGCCGGCGGCGAAGTAACTCAGGATGCCTGCCTCGCTCGCATGTTCCCGGACCTCGAGAAGCTCACGGAGGACGGCCGGTTCTTCGAGCTCGCCGATCGCCTGTTCGGTCCGCTCTGCGCCTGGACCGGCAAGCAGGTGACGCGGGAGATGCATGCGGTTCGGGCCGCCCGGGTCGCGCAGCTGGTGGCGGCGCAGGGTGCGACATGAGGGTGGCCACCCCGCGTTCCACGATCTGGCGCACTTCCTGGGATCCAGCGGTTGCGTCATCGTCGGCGATTTACCTGCCGTCGTGACGCAGAATAACTTTTTGCGTTTTACAACGTGCCATGGCAAAGCTTTCGGTCGATAGACCATCTGGATTGCTTGCCGGCATCTCTGCCGCAGTTCTCGCCTGGCATACGGCCGGTTACTCGCGTTGGCAACCCCTACCTGGCAAGCACCGGAAGGTGATGGTGACCGCTCGGGCGAACGCCAGTGCTTGAGATCCGGCTACGGGATAGCAGCCGGCTGAGAGCTACTGCTATGCAGTACATTACGATCTGTTGACCACACAGGACAAGAGAATTGAAGCCGCCAGCATGGGTGCGTCTGATGGTCGTTGTCCTCGCGTGTGGTCTGGGCGCGCCGAGCGCGGTTGCCGCTGAGAATCCAGAGTGGTTCCAGGGCAACCGCTTCACCCTTCAAACCGAGGACCCGCAAAAGAAATATCAGGCCAACTGGACGTTCGAGATCGCTAGCAACGGCGATCTCTTCCTGAAAAAAAGCGAGGCCACCGACGGGATCTCTGCAGCCGGTGACATCATCATGCTCTCCAGTGGAGTAATGCTGGTACGCAATCTGGCGTTGCAGGAGCACTGGGAACTGAAAGCGCTCGACGGACCCACCTTGGCGATGCAGTTGGCTGTGAAGCTGCTGAACCTCGCATTTCCCGGCGGACCGGACACCGTATCAGCCCACAGCGAAATTCATCTCGATGAGGCCGAGCGTGGAATCCTCTTATTCACTCCCAGCTCGGACGGGCATGTGCTTCCCCCCTGGACGACGCAGGGATGGGCTGCTCGGCACGCCGACGGCGTAGTCAATTTCGACCTTACCGTGCGGGCTCGACGCAACCGGGAAGGCCCGGGACAGCACGTGATTCCCCTGAAGGGTTCGTGGAAGCGCGACCCCGTGCCCCTCGCACTCGATGATGCGATGCCGCTCAGCGACTGGCGCTTGTACGTGATCGCCCCGCTCGCCGAGCCGTTCGGGCCTGGGCGTGCGACCAAACCTGGCCAACTCGCGCGGGAGGCGGGGTTCGCGCAGCTGGGCGAGCTCCGCGCAGCGCTCACCACGACACAAAAGACGGACCAGACGCGGGACTGAATAGCAGGCGCGCCGCATTGTGAATGTGGCGGACAGTCATATCAACCGAAACAAGTCGGTCCATGAGATCAGCACGTCACTCAAGGAGCACGGCATCCCCACTGACGTGTACGAGCAGAGACTCGCAAAATTCCTGAATGTTATCCGCCGTTTACTTGGCGTACGGCAAGGTCAGCTTCACTTCAGTTCGGGGGCGGCGGAACGAATCGCTATTGCGGTCTCGGCAAGAGCCGCACCGTTGACGCTGGCGCGGCCCTGAGGATACATTTAAAAGTCAACAGCCTTTTGCGCCCTCATTGCGGTTGCAGGAATCGCGCAACGCCCGCTCCTAGCTCGGCACGAAGCAATTTCTAAACACTTGGAGGAATGGCATGAACGCCCTTAAGAGTGTGTGCATTGCGGCATTGACGGGATTCCTGGTCTCGACATCGGCCTTTGCTGGTGTCATCTATGAGACCGTCTTTCCGCAGGGCGCCGATGACGAACTGGGCCACAAGAACTTCTGGAACAACGAGACCGCGCTGAACGCAGCGAAACTCGTCACCAAGGGCAACGTGTACAGCCTGGCCGTGTGGTTCGACCGCACCACCCCGCTGTGGCCCGGCCACCCGCCCTTCGAGTGGGTCAACTTCCGTACGCCGAAAGGCGTACTCCGAGTCGATAAAGACCATTCCTGGCTCTTCCCGGCCGACCAGATAAACAAAGTCAATTTCTCCTGGACTTCCGGCTTGTTCCTGGGGACCGAGCACACCGGGACGCACATGGACGGCTTCGCCCATATCATGGCCGGACCGAAGGACGCCATCTATAACGGTTACGAGGATGAGCGCTACCACGGCGACTTTGGTTGGAGGAAGGCAGGTGTCGAGACCGTCCAGCCTTTCTTTGTGCGCGGCATCATGCTGGACATCGCTGCGGAAAAAGACTTCAAGGCGGGTACGTGGAACAACGCCAAGTGCGCGAAGGGCTACCTCCCCGGCTGCGAATTCACCCCCGGCGGTCAGCTTCCCGATAGCTACGCGATCACCGTGCAGGACGTGCAGAGTTTTCTGCAGAAGCACAATCTAAAGCTCAACAAAGGTGACGTAGTGGTGTTCCGCACCGGTCGCATCGGGGAGTGGTACGAGGACGCCAAGCGGCCGGACGGCAAGGCGCGCTATGGGCGCCCGGAGGCTGGTCCCAACCTCGAAACGGCCCGCTGGCTGGTGCAGCAGGGCGTGTCAGCCATCGGCGCGGACAACGTGGCGGTGGAAGTATTCCCGACCGGTGTCCCAGGCGACCCTCATCCGGTCCATATCTACACGTTGGTCGACAACGGCGTGCATATCCTGGAGAACTTGTGGCTGGAAGACCTTTCCCGCGACGGCGTGTACGAGTTCCTGTTCACTGGTGCGCCTGTCCGGATCAAAGGCGCCACCGGCTCCATGTGGCATCCTGCGGCGATCAATTGAAGCTTCTCCCTGCAGTGGAGCGCAGAACACCACTCGGTGTCCCCGTTCCCCGCCGGTAGTGACGCGCCAACACTTCGTGTGAGGTTGACCCTGATGCAGAGCTACCGCTTTGTTCGTTATCTTTTGGCAGCCTTGCTTTTCGTGGCGACGCTGATCCCCATCACGGGGATACAAAACGCATCCGCGGCCTATGACAAGCGCTTCGAGATGGCGGAGCGCTATCTGCGCCTTTTTGGCCAGGACCAGCTGCATGAGGCCCATGCCATGTTGGCCACTCAGGAAAGCTTTGAAGCGTATCTCGAACGCCTTCAGCACGTCCGGGAGCACTTTGCGAAGGGGCTGCGCGAACGTGGCTTCGAGCTGGTTTCACGGCAGGTGATTGCGGTAAGTCCAATGACCTTCGAAGAAAAATACATCATCGTGTCTGTACGCACCCAAGTTATTGCGAAGTCTGGCGCCTCCCAGATTCAGGACATTCACCACGGCGAGGTGTATTTTCGCTTCGACGGGGAGGGGCGGATCGAGCTGGTACACGGTATCGAGGATGGATATTGTTAGGCCCAGCCCTGCTCGGCGCCTAGCGTAAGAAAGCCGGCTCAGCCGGCTTTGTCGCCTCTGCCGGCCGTCGACTGCACAGCCTGTGAAGACCTTGGGGAACCACGCGTCGCTTTGCCGGCATCGCCGGACCCCGAGCGCGGCCCAGCAGCTGGAACCGCGGCGCCGGGTCGCCGTTGTCGCGCAGGATCATCGACGTCACCGTGGCCAGGTTGGCCCCGGCGCTGTCGCCACCGACAGCGATCCGCCCGGCGTCGATGCTCAGCGTCGCCGCCTGCGAGTACACCCAGCGCGTCGCGGCGACGCAATCGTGCCCCGCGGCCGGAAACTGTGCTCGGCGCCCATGCGGTAGTCCACCGAGACGACGGCGCACCGTGCCTGGTTGGCGAGTGAGCGGCAGACGATGTCGTGGGTGTCGAGATCGCCCATCGTGAAGCCGCCGCCGTGGAAATACACGAGCGCCGGCAGCACATCGTCAGGCCGGCTCCCTGCAGGACGGTAGTGGCGGACCCGAATCGATCCGTCGGCGCCGGGGATCTGCCGATCCTCGACCATCGCGATGTCGGGGGGCGTGGCCGGTTGCGTGAACTTGCGCGCCTCCTTGTACGTCTTGCGAGCTTCCACTGCGGATAGCGTGTGGTAGGACGGCGCATCCGAGGCGGCAATCCTATCGAGCAGGGCTTTGGCTTGGGGATCGAGAGTTCGAATGATCAGGTTGGATCGCGTCCGGGCCGTCATGTGGGGTGGGGGGTGTGGTGCAGCGCGTACTCGCTGACGAGCCGTTCTCCCGTCGGCGACGCCATGTCGTACAGTCGGTACCGCACCGTGGTGGCCGGCAGCGCGCGCGCAGCCTGGATCTGCTGGGCGATCACCACCTCGCCGGCGGCGGGATCGAACGGTATATCGTGAAGGCGCTGGATGCTCTGTCCGTCGGCATCCAGGAAGTCGACGTCGAGCCGCTCGATTCCGGCGAGCGGCGCACGAAGTCGCGTGACCAGGACCTCATCCTCCGGCGCGACGGTGCAGTTGACGCTGCCGTTGTGCTCGAGCCGATACTGACGCAGCCGCACGTTCTGCGCGGCCAGCTTGTCGATGAAGGCGTCGGTCAGTACTGCGCGGACCTCGCCGCCGCGAACGGCGGCACGGATCTCGCCGGCGATGTCGACAAGCGTCTGCAGACTCGCGCTGCATTGACCACAGCCGAGCAGGTGCTCGTCGACCGCACCCTCCTGCACCTCGTCCAGTTCCTCGAGCCAGTACGCGAGCAGCGTCGCGAACGGCACGGGATGGGTGCACGGATTCGGTTTCAATGCAATGCTCCCGATCCGGTCACGCAATTGCGCAACCGCTCGAGTCCTCGATGGCGGATGACGCGAACATTGCCTTCGCTCAGTCCGAGCGCGCCGGCAACGTTCTTCGCGGGCTGATCGTCGTAGAAGGTCATCACGAGAACGGAGCGCTCGCGTTCCGACAGTCGCTGCAGGCAGCCGACGACCCGCTCATGGTCCAGGCGCGGCGATACCGACGGATCGGCCATCGGAACGTCATCGGCGTAGCGCTCGAGCAGGCGCTCACGGCGCGCGGACGTCCGCCTCAGGTCCATGACGACCATCCGGCAGGTGCCGAACACGAAGGAGACGAGCCGCTCGTCGTCGCGGAGCTGGCCGGCCCGCAGCCGTTCCAGGGTGAGCATCATCACCTGCTGCACCAGGTCGGACGCGACATGGGCGTCGCGCAGGTGCTTGAGGCCGTAGAGCCGCACGCGCGGCGCGAGGCGGCGGTAGAGCTCGGCCTCGGCCGGCGGATCGCCGCGGCCCGCCTGCGCCGCAATGCGCCTGGCCAGGGCGGCGTCCTCGAGTGTTTCAAGCTCCTTGGCATCGGGGGTCCTCATGGCTGAAGAATACCGCCGACGAGGCTCGGCTGGATGGAAGGATGTGTCACGAAGCACCTGCCCGTTACACGTGGACGGTGCGGACGACACGCCTTGCTGTAACGAACCGCTGCGTCACGTCACAACCGGGCTCCCCAACATCGACGAGGTCACCATGATCACGAACCTTGATTCCGGCACCAACGTCCACGAGATCGCTTCAGGCATCTACCGCATCAACACGCCGGTACGGCTTCCCGACGGACAAGGCTTCAACTTCAACCAATACCTGATCGAGGACGAGGCGCCGCTGCTGTTCCATACCGGGCCGCGCCGGATGTTTCCGCTGGTTCAGGAGGCTGTGGCTCGGCTGATCCCGATCCACCGCCTTCGCTACGTCGGCTTCTCGCACTTCGAAGCCGACGAGTGCGGAGCGCTCAACGAGTGGCTGGCGGCGGCACCGCGGGCCGAGCCCTTGTGCGGCCGGATCGGCGCAATGGTCTCGGTGAACGACGTGGCCGACCGGCCGGCCCGGGCGCTCGCCGACGGCGAGACGCTCGCCCTAGGCCGCCGCACGATGCGTTGGTTCGACACGCCCCATCTGCCGCACGGCTGGGACTGCGGGCTGATGATGGAGATGTCGACGCGCACATTCCTGTGCGGCGACCTGTTCACGCAAGGTGGGCCCGGCGAGACGCCGCTCACCGAATCGGACATCCTGGCGCCGAGCGAAGAATTCCGAGCGCCGATGGACTACTTCGCACATTCGCCCGACGCGCAGCAGATTCTCGAACGTCTGGCGCTCGAGCGACCCGCGACGCTGGCGTGCATGCACGGCAGCGCCTACAGCGGCGATGGCGCCGCGCTGCTGCGTGGACTGGGGCAGCGGCTGGCAGAAGAACGAGCTGCGTTCGCCTGAGAACGAGCTGAGTTCGCCTCAGGGGCGGGAGCCACTGTCAGGCCGTGCATGCCGCCTGCACGGCTGGTCGCGATCCGACATCCGCGACGGCTTCGAAGTCGTGACGGCGAAGCAGGCCAACTGTCGCCAACTCGTTTTCACGTACATCAGTTTCTTGGTAAGTTCCTGATGAACGGAGAGCGAGATGGGCAAGAAGGAGGATGTGCCAAACCAGCAGGATACCGACAGTTGGACGTCCTGCGCTTTCCCCTCTGGGGCAGCCGCCTGATCGAGGCCAGCGCCGGCACCGGCAAGACCTGGACGATCGCGGCGCTGTACCTGCGCCTGGTGCTCGGCCACGCGGAGCCCGCCCGACGATGCTGGGCAACGGCGCGGGCGACGCTGCGCTGCGAGCCGCACGTGCCGTCCGAGATCCTGGTGATGACTTTCACCAAGGCCGCCACCCGCGAGCTCTCCGACCGCATCCGCTCCCGCCTGCTCGAAGCCGCGCGCTGCTTCCGCGGCGAGGCGCAGCCCCCGGAAGGCGACGCGCTGCTGGCGGGCCTGATGCAGGCGTACCCGGAAGGTCCCGCCCGCGCGGGCGCCGCGTGGCGCCTGTCGGTGGCGGCGGAGAGCATGGACGACGCGGCCGTGCATACCATCGACGCCTGGTGCCAGCGCATGCTGCGCGAGCACGCCTTCGACAGCGGCTGCCTCTTCGACGAGGAGCTGTCGGCGAACGAGACCGCGATGCAGACCGAGGCGGCCCACGACTACTGGCGGCAGCAGGTCTATCCGCTGCAGGCCCGGCAGCTCGACACGGTCCTGGGCGTATGGTCGACCGTCGGCGCGCTGACGGAAGATGCGCGCAAGCTGGTGGAGAAGGAACTGCCGCCGGGGGCGGGCGAGGCGCGAGTCCATCGATCGGCGACCTGATCGACCGGCTGCAGGCCGAGCAGGACACGGCGCTTGCGACGTTGAAGGAGGGTTGGGTCGAGCGGGCCGGTGAGATGCAGGCCTGGCTGGATGTGCAGCTCTCCGCCAGGATCTCGCCGTTCGGCAAGGGCAAGCCGCAGAAGCATCATTGCACGCGCTGGCTCAACGACCTCGCGGCCTGGGCAGCCGATCCATCGGCAGACGCGCTGGACCTGGGCAAGGGCGCGGAGAAGCTGACGCACACCTGCATGCAGGAGGCGCTCCTGCCGGATGCCAAGGTCAAGCTGCCGGATCACTTCGCCGCCTTCGAAACGTTGATGCAGGCGATCGGCCGGCTGCGCCCGGTGGCGACGCTGCGGGCTGCGCTGCGTCTTCACGCCGCGTCTCGCATCGCGCGGCGGCTGGCGGAGCTGAAGGAGCAGGCCGGCACCTTCGGCTTCGCCGACATGCTGGCGCGGCTCGACAAGGCGCTCGACGAGAGCCGTCAACGGCGACAACGCCCGCCGCCTGCGGCAACGGATCCTGCTCCAGTATCCGGTGGCGCTGATCGACGAGTTCCAGGACACCTCGCCGGTGCAGTCGCGGATCTTCGACCGGCTCTACCGGGTGGCGGACAACGAGCCGAGGACGGCGCTGCTGCTGATCGGCGACCCGAAGCAGGCGATCTACGGCTTTCGCGGCGCCGACATCTACAGCTATCTCGATGCGCGGCGCAAGACGGAAGGGCGCCACTACGTGCTCGGCACCAACCATCGCTCGACCGTGTCGCTGGTGAACGCGGTCAACCATGTCTTCGCGCAGGCGGAGGCGCGCCCCGGGCAGGGCGCGTTCATGTTCCGCACGGATGCGTCGGCGCCTGCTGCTGGGTCTTCAATGGCGGCGACACACAACCCGCTGCCGTTCATTCCGGTCGAAGGCCGCTGGACGCGCCGAGTCGTTCGTGACGTCGGAGGGCACGAGTCCGGCGGTGACGCTCGCGCTCGACGAGGAGCTCGCATCGGGCAATGTCCACATGCGCCAGTTCGCCGCCCGCTGCGCCGAGCGCATCGTGATCCTGCTGAACGATGCCAAGGCAGGGTTCCAGCATCCCACCAAGGGATTCCGGCGGCTGCGTCCTGCCGACATCGCCGTGCTGGTCAGGACCGGCCGGGAAGGCGCGGCGGTCAAGCGCGAACTGCGCCGGCGCAACGTCGCGTCGGTGTACCTCTCCGATACCGAATCGGTGTTCGACAGCGAGGAGGCGCACGACCTGCTGCCCTGGCTGCGGGCGGTCGCCTCGCCGCGCGATGCGGGACTCGCGCGGGCGGCGTTCGCGACGCGCAGCGTCGGCCTCTCGATCGAGGAGCTGGCCGAGCTGGCGGCGGACGACGTGGCGTTCGATCTGCGCAGCGAGCAGCTGCGCGACCTGCATCGGACCTGGCAGGAGCAGGGCGTGCTGACGATGCTGCGCCAGAGCCTGCACCTGCTGCAGCTGCCGGCCCGCTGGCTGGGTGCCGGCGAAGGCACGCCTGGTGGCGGCGATGGCGGCGTGAACGACGGCGAGCGCAAGCTGACCAATTACCTGCACCTGGCGGAGCTGCTGCAGAACGCGAGCGCGCAGCTCGACGGCGAGCAGGCGCTGATCCGCTGGCTCGCCAACCAGCTGGAGGCGCACGGCGTCGGCGACGACGAGCAGATCGTGCGGCTGGAGAGCGATGCGGACCTGGTCAAGCTGGTGACCGTCCACAAGTCGAAGGGGCTCGAATACCCGCTGGTGTTCCTGCCGTTCCCGTACAACTACCGGCCGGTGCCGAAGGAAGAGAGCTTCGTCGTGCTGCCGGGTGAATCCGGTGCGCGTGAGCTGGTGATGGAGCCGACGCCCGAGCAGATTCAGGATGCGGATATCGAGCGGCAGCGCGAAGACCTGCGGCTGCTGTACGTCGCGCTGACCCGTGCCCGCCATGCGCTGTGGGTGGGGCTGGCGGCGCTGCAGCGTTTTCCCGGCAACTCGTGCCGCTGGCACGAGAGCGCCATCGGCTACCTGCTCGGCGGCAGCCAGCCGGTCGAGGCCACCGCGTTGCGGGCTCGGATCGCGGCGCTGGTCGAGCCCTGCGAGGATATCGCGCTGGTGGCGGCCACGCCGGCCGACGAGATCGAGCGGACGCTGCTCGTGCCGAGGGACGCGCCCAGTCGATTGCGACCGCCGCCCACCTATGCCGCCGACTTCGACCGGCGCTGGTCGATCGGCAGCTTCTCGGCGCTGGTGCGTGCGCTGCCGCCGGCCGGGCTGTGGGCTTCCAGCACGGCCGCGGTGCGCGACGACGAGGCGTTGCAGCCGGCGTTGCTGGCCGGGGGCGAGGATGGGGCGGAGGAGAGGAAACGGGAGGAGAGGGAGAGGGAGAGGCGAGGAGAGGGGTGGCGATGGGGCGGTGAGCGACCGCGAAGGTGTCCGCGGACGCGGGCTCGCAGAGGGCTGAGGTTGCCACGCCTGCTTGCCGGCGTCTCCGTCGCCCCGCCCGGCCCGGCGGAAGAGCTCCTGAAGCCGTGGCACCGCTTCCCGCGCGGCGCCTTCGCCGGCAACTTCCTGCACGACCAGCTGGAGTGGCTGGGCGAGGAGGGCTTCGGCCTGGACGCGTCGCCGGATCTGCAGCAGCAGTTGCAGCGTCGCTGCGAGCGGCAGGGATGGGGGCATCGCGCCGACGACATCGTCGAATGGCTGCGCAAGGCGCTGTCGACGCCGCTGCCGCCCCTGGGTGCTGCAGGCATTGCCCTCGATTCGCTGACCGGCCACCTGCCGGAGATGGAGTTCTGGTTCCCCAGCGAAGGTCTGCCGTCGCGGCGGATCGATGCCTTGTGCCGCGCCCGGACTCTGCACGGCCGGGACCGGCCACTGCTGCCGGAGCGCGAACTGCGCGGCATGCTGATGGGCTTCGCCGACCTGGTCTTCCAGCACGGCGGTCGCTATTGGGTGCTGGACTACAAGTCGAACCATCTCGGCATGAGCGACAGCGACTACAGCGAGGACGCGCTGGAGCAGGCGATGGCGGCACATCGCTATGACGTCCAGGCCGCGCTCTACCTGCTGGCGCTGCACCGCCTGCTGCAGGTTCGCCTTGGTGATAGCCTACAAACCGGCCAAGCATCTCGGCGGCGCGATCTACTTCTTCCTGCGCGGCATCGAAGGGCCTACTCGCGGCTGCTATGTCGTGCCGGCGGATCCGAAGCTGCTCGACGGCATCGACGCGCTGCTGCGCACGACCGACGAGGTTGAATCGAGCCCGGCGCCCGGCCGCCCGAAGGCGGGCTCAGTCCCGCTCGGCGGGACGGCGCGAAGCGCCCAGGGTGCACCATGAGTCCTTCGTCCGGCCGGCCGAAGCGAGGTTCTCCGCCATCCGGTCGGACGCCGCCCAACGCTGAAGATGCCGTCCCGAGGACCGGCGATCTGTTCGATGCTGCATCGTTGCCGGTCCCGGAGCTGCCACCGTCCCCGGTGCAGCCCGAGCCATCCTTGATACCAGAGCCGCCCCCGGAGGTCGCGCGACCCGCGCCCTCCGAGCCGCGCGACCCGCCCGAGGCGCACCAGCCACCCGCGCCGCCCGCCAATACTGCCGCGCTGCTGCGGACGCTGAAAGGCTGGAGCGCCCAGGGCTGGCTGCGGCGCCTCGACAGCGCCTTCGCCGGCTTCATGCTCGACCTTTGTCCGGACGCGCCGCCGCCGGTGGTGATGGCCGCGGCGCTGGTCGCACACATGGAAGGCCGCGGCCACAGCTGCCTGCTGGTCGACAGTCTTCTCCGCGATCCGGAAGCGCTGCTCGGCTGGGGCCCGGAGGCAGCCTCGAGTTCCACACCGTATCCACGGTGTTCGCGTTTCGCCTCGAGGAGTGGCTCGACGCCTTGCGCGGCAGTCCGTTGGTGTGGGTCGATACGTGGCCGTCGCAGCCGTCGCACGCCGACGCCAACCAGCCGCTGGTCCTGCGCGGCGAGAAGCTCTATCTGAGGCGCTACTGGCGCTACGAGCGCCAGGTGGCGGCGCGGGTGCTGCAGCGGGCGGCAGCCCCGATCGCGGTGGACGAGAAGAAGGCCCGCGCCTGGCTCGACAGGCTGTTTCGCCGCCGGAGCAGTCGACTCAGCCAGTTCAAGCGGCCAAGTCGACCGTACCGATCCTTCCGACCCTGCAGGTCGACTGGCAGAAGGTTGCCTGCGCGATGGCGCTGCGCAGCGGCCTGTCGGTGATCACCGGCGGGCCCGGCACCGGCAAGACCTACACCGCGGCCCGGCTGCTCGCGCTGCTGCTGGCGCTCGATCCGCATCCCGAGCGCCTGCGGGTAGCGGTGGCCGCGCCGACCGGCAAGGCCGCGGCGCGACTGAAGCAGTCGATCGGCGGCGCGCTGCAGGAACTGCAGGCCAAGGTCGCGAAGGACCTGCCGCTCGAGAGCCTGGTGCGTGCCATCGGTCCGGCCCGGACCCTGCATTCGCTGCTCGGTGCGCGACCGGATACGCGCAAGTTCCGCTACGACGCCGCCAATCCGCTGGAGGTGGACGTCCTGATCGTCGACGAGGCGTCGATGATCCACCTGGAGATGATGGCCGCCTTGCTCGAGGCGCTGCCGGCGCAGGGCCGGCTGATCCTGCTCGGCGACAAGGACCAGCTGGCGTCGGTGGAGGCGGGGGCCGTGCTGGGCGAGTTGTGCCGCGATGCCGAGCTGGGTCGGTATCGTCCCGAGACGGCGGCATTCGTGGAATCCGTCAGCGGCCAGAAGCTCCCGGTCGAGTTCCTGTCGGACGGTCCCCCGTTGTCGCAGCAGACCGTGATGCTGCGGACCAGCCGGCGCTTCGGCGACCGGATCGGGCAGTTGGCGCTGGCGGCGAATGAAGGGGATGTCGAGCGTGCGACCGCGCTGCTCGGGGCGGGCAAAGGAAGCGGCGCCGGCAGTGACGATGGCAGCGGCGGTAGCGGCGAGGGCTTCGACCGTCTTGCCGAGCTGCTCTGGCTCGACGCAAAGTCTGCAGACGTCGCAGTCAAGCTGGCGGTCCAGGGGCGCTCCGGCGCCGCGGGTGGCTACGGCGGCGAAGGCGGCTACCTGGAGTTGCTGCCGCAGCGCCCGTCCCTCAAAGGCGACCTCCTCGATGCCCAGGCATTCGACAGCTGGGTAGTGCGCGTGCTGCAGGCGTTCGAGCGGTTCCGGTTGCTCTGTGCCGTGCACGAAGGCGAGTGGGGCACGCAGCAGTTGAACGCGGCGATCGAACGAGCGCTCGCAGCGAAGGGACTGATCAACCGGCGCGGCGAGTGGTACGAAGGCCGCCCGATCATGGTGACCCGCAACGACGCCGGCATCGGTGTCTTCAACGGCGACATCGGCATCGTGCTGAAGCCGATGAGCACGGCCGACGTGCCGAACCCACCGACGCGCGTGTATTTCCTCGACGGCACCTCGATCCGATCGGTCGGCGTCAGCCGCCTCGCGCATGTCGAGACCGCCTTCGCCCTGACGGTGCACAAGTCGCAGGGCTCGGAGTTCGAGCACACGGCGCTTGTGCTGCCGCAGGCGCCGAGCCGGGTGCTGACGCGGGAGCTGGTCTATACCGGCATTACGCGGGCGCGGCGCGCTTTCACGCTGGTGACGGGGCGTCGGCAGGCCTTCGTGGAGGCGCTGGGGCAGCGGACGCGGCGGTCGAGCGGGCTGCAGGAGTTGCTGGATCCTGTGGCGGAGCGCTGAGCCGTGGCCCAGGATCCGCCGACGACCTGGTACGACAGCCACGCCGGAGAACTGGCTCACACGTATGAGTCGATAAAGGCCGCCAGGCTGCACGCGTGGATGGAGGACCTGCTTCCTGCGGCACCGGCGCTCGCGGTTGATATCGGCGCCGGGACCGGTCGCGACGCGGCGTGGCTGGCGAGTCGGGGGATGGATGTCGTCGCTGTCGAGCCTTCGGTCGGCATGCGTGAGCAGGCGGCGCAGCTTCATGCGGAAGCGAGGGTGCGCTGGCTGGCGGATTCGCTGCCGGACCTGCGCGAGCTGCTGCGATTGGGCCTGACCTTCGATCTCATCCTGCTCAGTGCGGTCTGGATGCATGTGCCGGTTGCCGAAAGGCCGCGTGCATTCCGCAAGCTGGTCACCCTGCTCAAGCCAGGCGGGATGATCGCGATCAGCCTGAGATCAGGACCTTCCGAGCCGGAGCGCGAGATGTACCCGGTATCGGAAGAGGAGATCGAGCGGCTGGCGCGGGATCATGGGGCTTTCGTCGTCCGAAGGCGCGAGAAGCCGGATGAATTCGGTCGCGAAGGCGTGCGGTGGCTGCAACTGGTTGTGCGCTTGAGGCTACCGCAGCCCCGCCAACCCTGCGTGGCGGTGGAGCGACTGAAGTAAGGGCGGATGGATCGTCCTGGTCGGTGCGACCCCACGGCCGTCTGTCGCCTGTGGGGGCCTGCTGTCGGCCGGGTCCTTCTGAGGCTGCCTTTGCGTGACAAAGCCCACGTCATACGGGGACGGCAACGCCTATCTTCCGCACTTCGCCCGCATCGATGCAGACGGCCGGCATGGCCGGTGCTGCGATGCGCTTGCTGCCGCGCGCGTTGGTATGCACGCCTCTCTGTCCGTATGGAGTAAGTCAATGAAACCGATCCCTTCACGTTCGCGCCCCCTTTCGGAGCGTGTTGCGCTCGCTCGTCCGCGTTTTTCAGCACCGGTCGCCGCTGCGTTGCTTCTTTCCGTCACGGCTTGTGGCGGCGGCGGCGATGAGTCGAGCGGCACGAGCGGCACGAGCGGCACGCGAATTACCGACCAGAGCGCGGCATCGGTCGTGTCGGATGCCTATCGTGCCTCCAGCGCGCTCTTCGACAGCGGCAACGATGCTGCGCAAACATCACTCGATCTGAAGGGCGTCAGCCGGCAACGCAAGACCTCGATGGTGGACTTGGCTCTGCAGCGCCTGGAGTACCTTGCGGGAGGGGGCGGCACCTCGCGGTACGTGAAGGCGGTGAGCACCGATTCGGCCGGTTGCGAGGGTGGGGGCTCGATCACGATGACGATCGATGACGCCGACAACAGCGGCGATGCATCCACCGGCGATTCGGTGCGGTTCGACTTCTTGAACTGTCGGAGTCTGGGGATTGTCGTCAACGGTGGGATGAGCCTGACCGGCCTCGTCATGACCGGCGGATCCTCCGATCCAGCCCGGAGTCTGGGCGCCACCTTCACCTTTCATTCGCTCAGCGCATCCGACGGCAGCTTGATCGAAAGGATCGACGGAGGATTCAGTATCCACGCATCGCTGCAATCCTATCCGGTACGCATCGTCGAATCTACCGTGGCAGGATCGTCGCTGCGGGTCAGCGGCGGTGGCAGCAGCAGCGAACTGCGCAATTTCGCACTCGAAGCACGCAGTGCGGTGAGCGCCGGAACCTACAGTTATGGAATCGGCGCGACCGTTGTCGATTCGGTCGGCGCTGTGACGATCTCGAATCCGGAGCAGTTCAGCGGCGTCATCGGCGCCTTTCCGTCGAGTGGATCACTGCTCGTGCGTGAGTCAGGCGGTGGCACAGCGAGACTTACCGCGACTTCGTCGACCAGCGTGCGCATCGACGTCGATGCGAATGGCGATGGCGTGTTTGAATCGTCGATGACGAAAACCTGGGGCGAGATCGCCGGCTCGTGAACAAGCAGGGTTCGCACGCGCCATGATTCGCGCCGGGATGCCCCGGCGAGTGAGACGCTGGTCAACCGAACTCGATAGGCGGAGAATTAGCCGGCACAGTCGCATACGTGATACGAGGCGGTGATATGGCCCGTGAACGACTCACTTTGTTTCTTATCGGACTCTGCGGCTCTATCGCCACCATGGCCGCGCTTCTGGGCTTGCCCGCGGGCGCGTCTGCTCAAGGCACCAAGATCGGCGTCGATCGGCTCTACGTCCTGAACTGCGGCGAGGGCGTTGCCGGCGATATTTCCCGCTGGTCTCCGGGCGTGAACATCGGAAAGCCGATGGACTTCGTCGACAACTGCTACCTGATCAAGCACAGCCAAGGCTGGCTGCTGTGGGATACGGGCGTGGCGGACGCAATCGCCGGCATGCCCGACGGCCAACGTCCTGCCGATCCCGGTGCGACCCATTGGCGCCTCCCGAGAACGCTTGCTGCCCAACTCGAGCAACTGGGCCTGAAGCCTTCCGAAATCCAGTTCGTCGGCGTGTCCCACAGCCACCCGGATCATGCAGGCAACGTCGCGATGTTTCCTCAATCGACGCTGCTGGTGCAGAAGGCGGAGTACGACTGGCCAGGACCGACCGGCCCACGCTTCAAGCCGGAACTGCGCGTGACCAAACTCGAGGGCGATCACGACGTCTTCGGCGACGGCAGCGTCACCATCATCTCAACCCCAGGGCACACGCCTGGTCATCAGTCGCTGCTCGTCAGACTGGCGAAGACCGGCGCGGTCGTGCTGTCGGGCGACGCGGTGCACTTCAAGGACAACTGGGACAACCGCCGGGTTCCCGCTTTCAACTATGACAAGGAGCAGACCGGCGCATCGATGAAGCGCCTGGCGGACATCCTCGAAAAGGAAAAGGCTCAACTCTGGATCAATCACGACAAGGTGCAGCGCGATTCGCTCAAGCTGGCGCCCGACTACTATGACTGACTCGAAGGAGGTGTTTGCAGGACTAGCACTTCAGCGGCTGCGTCCGAGTCACGATCGGCAGGTACCGGATTGGGAATTCGCCGGGCGAACGGGCTTTCCGATCAACTTCGCCGAGCGCGTTGTCGCAGGTCAGAGAAGTAAGCGCTGTCGGCCGGAGCTGACAATTGCGACGCACCGCCCTCAAGCAGCATCATGCGCAGCTGTTGCCGAGACTGGTCCTTGCGGATCAGCTCACTCACGTACTCGCTGCTGGTGCTGTACCCGCGGCGTGAGACCTGCTCGTCTACGAAGTCCTTGAGAGATTCCGGCAGGGATATGTTTACTGTGCTCATGAGAGAAGCCTGGCGACCTTGAAAAAATGTGGCGAGATGCAGCCCGCGGAAGCCTGAGCACTCACGATACACACGCCGACGACAAAGCTGCCTTCTTCGCGCGGCTTCGACGTTCCCGCGGCAATGTCCTGGCGAGCGTGTCCCCCTGATCGTCCCTCGGGATCCCCGGGCTGATTCGCAGATCCTCGGTGTCGGGGGCCCAAACCTGCCCTCACGCCGGCGCCCCCTACAGCAGGATCGCGAACACCGCGTAACCCGAGCAGACAGCGGCAAGCGCAATCGCGCCGAAACCCAGCAACATCGGATGCTCGACCAGGCCCGTGGGTGGCTTGGTCCGACCGGTTTCCTGCTTCATCTGCTTGACCTCCAACAAGGTTTGAATCTCGAAAAGCCTCGTCGATCGACTGGCAATAACGGATCTTGGATGCTGCGAGGCCGCTCAGCCGCGCCGGTTCGCCGCGCCTCGCCGCCGAATCGACGTCACCGCCGCCGGATTCGCCTGCGTACTGCGCGCCTGCTCGATGAAATTCGCATACCAGCGCGCCGAGCTCTTCAGCGTGCGCTTCTGCGTTTCGAAGTCGACGTGCACGAGCCCGAACGGATTGGTGTAGCCGGCACCCCACTCGAAGCTGTCGAGCAGCGACCAGGCGAAATAGCCCCGGACGTCGGCCCCGGCGGTGATCGCTTCGTGCATGGCGGCGGTGTAGGTCTCCAGGTACGCGACGCGCTTGGGGTCGTGGACGGCGCCGGTGGCATCCGGCTTGTCCAGGGTGCCGCAGCCGTTCTCGGTGACATAGACCGGGAGCTTGTAGCGTTGCGACAGCTCGATCAGTTCGTCGCGGAAGGCGTCCGGGAAGATTGCCCAGCCGATGTCCTCGCGAACCGGCGCGTCGGCCGGTGCGTCGGCCCAGCCGAAGCCCCAGATCGCGGTCGGGTCGGCCTTGGCGAAGATCGGCCCGTAGTGATTCAGTCCCAGCCAGTCGATGCGCCGGCAGATCTGCGCCATGTCGCCGGCCTGTACCCAGGGTTCGATCGCCTCGGCCAGCAGCGCCGGATAGGTCGCGCGCAACTGCGGCTCGGGAAAGGCCAGGTTCCAGTGGGCATCGAGCATTGCGGCCGCGCTGCGATCGGCATCGCTGGGGGTCGCCGGCCGGACCACTTGCCGATTGTGGATCGCGCCGATGGAGGCGTCGCGCACGTTGCTGCGCAGCACGTCGACACACCGGCCGTGGGCCAGATTCACGTGATGGATGGCGCGCAGGTTGGCGGTGCGATCCACCAGACCCGGGGCGCACCAGTCCATTGCATAGCCGAACAGCGTGAACACCGAGAACTCGTTGAAAGTGATCCAGCGCTTGACCCGGTCGCCAAGCCGCTGCGCCATCAGCGCGGAGTAGTCGGCGAACCAGCCCGCGCTGTCGCGCGCGGCCCAACCGCCGAGGTTCTCGAGCGCCTGCGGCATGTCCCAGTGATAGAGGCACGCCCATGGTTCGATGTCCGCGGCGAGCAGCGAATCGACCAGCCGGTCGTAGAACGCCATCCCGGCTTCGTTGACCTTGCCGCGGCCCGCCGGCAGCACGCGTGGCCAGGAGATCGAGAACCGGTAGGCATCGACGCCGAGCGATCGCATGATCGCGATGTCCTCGGGATAGCGGTTATAGTGATCGCAGGACACGTCGCCGCTACCGCCCTTGTGGACCTTGCCCGGCAGCGTGCAGCGCGTGTCCCAGATGCTGGGGCCGCGGCCGTCCTCGCGGGCCGCCCCCTCGACCTGGAAGGCCGAGGTCGCAACGCCCCATGTGAAGTCGCGTGGCCAGGTGTGGGCGGGGATGTTCGTCTTCACGGGCTCTCCTGGGAGTCTGACGTTGCGGCTAGTGGAGCCTGGCAGGTTGCTGATGGAGCGACGCGACAGCGGCGGGAATCGCGGTCGCAATCACGGTGACCTCGGTCTCGATCAGGTCGAGGGTCTCGATCCTGTCGATCTCGATGTGCTCGACGACGGCGATCGGCCGACCCACCGCGTCCGGCTGCGACTCGACCAGCCACCCGTGCAGTTGGGTCACGCGCGTGAACGAGGCGCGGGCCTCGGCCAGTCGCTGCATGTTCTCGATCGGCCACGCCAGAGCCTGGGTCATCTGCTGGAAGGCCTGGGCAATCTGCATCAACACGCCCAGCGTGATCGTGCCGGCGATGTACCGCGGCGCGGCGACCAGGATCGGAGCGGCCTGAGAGAGCACCGACCAGCTCGACGAGAACGTGATCAAGTGCGCGAGTGCCCGCGTCTGCCGCGTCCAGGCCCCGATCAGACCGTCGAACTGTCGTTCAACCTTGGGGCGTGCCGAATCGATGGATTGCAGCGGGATCGTCGATCCGCTCTCGCGCACGCTCGCGAGGCCGAACCGGAAGTCGGCCTCCTTGGCGTGGCGCAGATTGGCCGCCCGCGTCAGCGGTTGGCCGAGCCAGGCGGCCACTGCGGCGCCCACGCCGGCGTAGACGACAGCGATCCAGACCAGGTAGCCCGGCAGCGCCAGTTCCCAGCCGCCGAACTCGAGTGCAATCGTACCGGACAGTCCCCAGAGAATCTGGGTGAAGCTCAGCAGCAGCAGTACGCAGTAGAGCAGGGAATGCCCGAGCTCGACCGTAGTCTCGGTGGCCACCTTGACGTCCTCGGCGATCCGACCATCCGGGTTGTCGAGCCCGCCCTGCCTCTGCACGCGATAGTCGCGCCCCCGGATCATCCACTGGTCGAGGATGCGCCGGGTCAGGTCACCCCGCCACTCGACCTGCAAACGGCGCTTGGCCCGCAGATGGGCCGTCATCACCAGCATGTTGGCCAGGATGATCAGTACCGCAACGCCCGCCTCATACTGCACGTTCGCGAAGTTGCGTTGCTCGAGCGCGTCGAACAGCCGCTGGCTCCAGAGATTGAGCGCGACCGGGACCGAGGCTTGCGCGACCGTCAGCACCACCAGCGCGAGCGTCAGGCTCCAGGCGAAGACGCGGCGATGGCCCGTCCAGAATGCCATGGTGCAGCGCTGCAATCGATCCGGGTCTTCGGATCGCTGCTGGGTCGTCAATGTCACGGGTACGGTATTTGATTTCATGCTGGGATGTGTTCTGTTTCCGCAACGTAACACCGGGATCGGGTGTACGTACCAACGTGTGCACACTGTGCAACACGGCGTTACATCTTCCAGCAAAGTACCCGCCAGACGGCTACGAATCGGGTTTCAATGGAGGGTGCAAAAGGAGGACGCCACGCCGGCCGAGGGTGGCGTTCTGCGCCTTCACGTCCCCACAGATCTGAAAA
Organism: uncultured Pseudomonadota bacterium; assembly: GCA_963844195.1. Lineage (GTDB taxonomy): Bacteria > Pseudomonadota > Gammaproteobacteria > Burkholderiales > Burkholderiaceae_E > Lautropia. The sequence goes on from CAWJNC010000004.1 coordinate 454,918, forward strand.
AGGAAGCAGCACGTGTCTACTGAAGCTCCGCGTCAACCTTCGACCGCCTCGTCCCGTTCCGGTGCGGGCCCCTACCTTTCCTTCGGGCAGGCTTCGTCCGGGAGTGCGGCGCCTGGCCGATTCCGCGACGATTTCGTCTGGGGCTCGGGAACCTCTTCCTACCAGATCGAAGGTTCCCCGGTGTACGACGGCGGCGGCGAGTCGGTCTGGGATGTCTTTGCGGGTCGCGAGGGCGCCATCAAGGACAAGCATTCCGGTGACGTGGCCTGCGACCACTATCGGCGCTATCGCGACGACGTGGCCCTGATGAAGCAGTTCGAGCTTGGCGCCTACCGGTTCTCCCTGTCCTGGCCCCGGCTGTTTCCCGAAGGCACCGGTCGTCGCAACGAAGCCGGTTTCGCCTTCTACGATCGCCTGATCGACGAACTGCTCGCGGCCGGCGTCACCCCGTGGATCACCCTGTTTCACTGGGATCTGCCGCAGGCACTGCAGCAGCGCGGCGGCTGGATGGTGCGCGAGTCCGCCGACTGGTTTGCCGACTACGCCGAGGCCGCGATCACGCGCTATTCGGACCGCGTGAAGCACTGGTTCACGCACAACGAGCCCGAGGTGTTCATCTTCCTGGGTCATCACCTCGGCACGCACGCGCCGGGTGAGAAGCGACCCTGGGCGGACATCCTGCAGATCTCGCATCACGTGATGCTCGCCCACGGCAAGGCCGTGCAGGTCATGCGTGCGAAGGCGCGGCAACCGATCGAGGTCGGTTATGTTTCCGCGCTATGGCCGGGTATCCCGGCGTCCGACAATCCAGCCGATCTCGAGGCGGCCCGCCGCGCGACTTTCGGCGGCCTGGCAGGCTGGCTGCTCGAGCCGGTGTACCGTGGCGAGTACCCCGCGCAGCAGCTCGCCGAGTACGGCGACCAGGTGCCACGGTTCGATCCAGCCGACCTGAAGACCATCGCGCAGCCGCTCGATTTCTTCGCGATGAACACCTACCAGGGCAACGTCATACGCGCCGATGCCGACGGCAGGCCCCAGACCGTCGCGCCGCCGGCGGGCAACCCACGCACGTCGTTCTGGGTGTTCGACGTGCTTCCCGAGTCGCTCTATTGGGGGCCGCGCTGGTATTACGAGCGCTATGGCTTGCCGATCTACGTGACCGAGAACGGGATGAGCCTCACGGACTGGGTCTCGCTGGATGGCCGGGTTGACGATCCGCAACGGATCGATTTCCTGCGCCGCTATCTGCGGGAGCTTCGCCGCGCCGCGGCAGACGGGGTCGACGTGCGGGGCTACTTCGCCTGGAGCCTGCTGGACAACTTCGAATGGGCCGAAGGCTACCGGGAGCGATTCGGGCTGGTCCATGTCGACTATGCGACCCAGAAGCGCACGCCGAAGCGTTCGTTCGAGTGGTATCGCGAGACGATCCGAGCCAACGGGGCGAACCTGTAGGTCTACCCGGGACACCACCGACGTGGTCACACCGCCGCGGCGCAGCAATTCCAATCCAGTTTGCCGGGTGGGCAACCCCTAATAACTGTCGCACCTTGGCGTGTGCGAGCATCGTCATTACCGGCCCCCGAACTCTCTGAAATCTGCAACCGAGCAGAGGAGAAGAGTCAATGGAAAAGACCACGCGTCGAGAATTCCTGAAGACCTCCGGGGGCACGGCGATCGCCGTGAGAACCGGCGGCATGGCGGCCGTCCTGGCCAGCGCCCAGGCTCCTGCGTTCGCCCAGGGCACCGAGGTGCACTGGCTGCGCTGGAATGATTTTGTTCCGGCTTGCGACCAGTTGCTGCGCCAGAAGCTGCTGCCCGAGGCCGAGAAAGCCCTCGGCATCAAGGTCCGTTATGAGACCGTCAACGGCAATGACCTGCAGCCGCGCATCACCTCCGGGATTCAATCGGGGGCCGGGCCCGACCTGATGATGCTGTTCAATAACCACCCGCACCTGTACAAGGCGAGCCTGGTCGATGTGTCGGACGTTGCGACGGAAATCGGCGGCGCCCAAGGGGGTTTCTACGGTCTGTCGAAGGGCAACTGCTCGAGCGGCGGCCAGTTCTTCTCGATGCCCATGGCAATCATCGGCGCGATCAACGCATACCGGAAGTCGATGTTCGACGAGATCGGCGTCAGCGCCTTTCCGAAGACCTGGGACGAATACCGCGCCGCGGGCAAGAAGCTGAAGGCCAAGGGCTACCCGATCGGGCAGTCGCTCGGCCAGTCCTTCGGTGATCCGCCGACCTTCGTCTATCCGTTCATGTGGTCGTTCGGTGCGGCCGAAATCGACGACAAGGGCAAGGTGGTGATCAACTCGAAGGAGATGATCGAGGCGACCAGGTACATGGTCGCCTTCTGGAAGGATTCGATGGACGAGGGCGGCCTCGCCTGGGACGATGCATCGAATAACCGCGCCTTCCTGTCCGGCACGATCTGCTCGACGCTGAACGGCGCCTCGATATACATCGAATCGACGCGCAAGCCCGACCAGTACAAGCAGGAGAACGGCAAGCCGCTGAAGGATGACATTCAGCACGCACCGTTACCGGCGGGGCCCAAGGGCCAGTTCGGTTTCCACACCTTCACGTCGCATGTGATGCCGAAGTACACGAAGAACGAGAAGGCAGTAAAGGACCTGCTGCGATACATCCACAAGAAGGAAAACTACGACCAGTGGTTCAGCACTGGAGCGGGGTTCTACACGCCCGCCACTACGGGCTGGGAAAGCCATCCGCTCTGGAAGAAAAACCCGGTCATGGCACCGTTCGCGCTGGCCGGACAGGCGGGTCAGACCCCGGGCTACCCCGGTGAGCCCAACGCCAAGGCGGCCGAAGTGCTGACCAAGTATCTGATCGGCAACACGTTCGCCTCGGCGATCAGGGGCCAGCCGGTCGCAGAAGCGGTGACGGCGCTCGAAACCGAGTTGAAGAGGATCTACGGCGCCTGAACGAACGGCGCCGATTGCCCCGTGTCGTGCTGCCCGCCCAGGCCAACCGGACACGCGCCTGTTTCTCGGACCAGCAAACGTGATGGCCACCACGAACGCGATCACCTCCCCTGGCCTGCTCGTCAGACCGCGCTGGCGCCCACTGGAGAATGAACGCAATCTGGCGTTCCTGCTGATCCTGCCGACGCTGGTGCTGCTCGGCCTTTTCATCGCCTACCCATTCGTGCGCGGCATTCTGCTGTCGGTCTCGGATTCCCGGGTAGGGGTACCGGGCAACTTCGTCGGGCTGGATAATTTCACCAGGCTCGCGACTGACCCGATCTTCCACAAGGTCGTCGGCAACACCATCTGGTACACCTTCATCACCACGGTATTCAAGCTCGCGCTCGGACTGTGGCTCGCAATCCTCCTGAACCGGAACTTCAAGTTCAAGGCGTTTACCCGCGCATTCATCCTGCTGCCGTTCATCATCCCGACGGTGCTGTCGACCTTCGCCTGGAAGTGGATGTTCGATCCGACATTCAGCGTACTGAATTGGATGCTGTACCAGACCGGCATCATCAAGACGGCGATCAATTGGCTTGGCGACGGCGATCTCGCGATGCTGTCGATCGTCATCGTGAACATCTGGCGCGGCGTGCCATTCTTCGCGATCTCCCTGCTCGCCGGCCTGCAGACGATCAGCCCCGACCTCGGCGAGGCGGCGGCCATCGACGGGGCGAGGCCGTGGCAGCGATTCTGGTACATCACATGGCCGCTGCTGTTGCCGGTTACGATGGTCGTCGTGCTGTTCTCGGTGATCCAGACCTTTGCCGACTTCCAGATCGTCTACGTGATGACCGGCGGGGGCCCCGCCAATGCCACGCACCTGTTCGCCACCTATGCCTATCAGCTGTCGGTCGGCACCGGACTGCTGAGCCAGGGCGCGGCGATCTCGCTGGCGATGTTCCCGTTCCTGTTCGCGATCGTGATCTTCCAGCTGATCTATATCCGTCGGGTGGAAACCCGTTGATGATCGAAGGCTCGCCGTGGCGGCGTTGGGTCTTTTTCCGGATCCCGATAGCGCTGTTCCTGATCTTCCTGCTGTTTCCGTTCTATTGGATGGTGATCACGACTTTCCGGCCCGACGGCGAGTTGTATCGACCGTGGCGCGCCGCCAACTACACGCCGTTCTGGACCTGGAATCCCACCCTCGATCACGTCAAGTACCTGTTCAACGAGACGGTCTTCACGACCTGGATGTGGAACACCATGGTCATCGCGAGCGCTTCGACGGTCATTTCGCTGATCTGCGGCGTGTTCGCCGGATACGCGCTTTCACGGTTGAAGTTCCCGTTCGCCGGGAGTATCGGCACCGGCATCTTCATCACCTATCTCGTGCCGCAGACGCTGCTCTTCATCCCGCTCTCGGAGATCATCCGCAACTACAAGCTCGGCGACACGCCCTGGGCGCTGATCCTGACTTACCCGACCTTCCTGATTCCATTCTGCACCTGGCTGATGATGGGTTACTTCAAGGCGATCCCGAAGGAGCTCGAGGAATGCGCGCGCATCGACGGCGCGACTCGCTGGAAAGCGATGATCTATATCGTGATTCCGGTCGCGATTCCCGGCATTCTGTCTGCCGGCATCTTCGCTTTCACGCTTTCCTGGAACGAATTCATCTATGCGCTGGTGTTCCTGTCGAGCCCGGACCAGAAGACGGTGCCGGTCGGTGTGGTCTCCGAATTGATTCGCGGCGACGTGTTCTTCTGGGGGCCATTGATGGCCGGTGCGCTGCTCGGATCGATCCCGGTCGCGATCGCGTATTCATTCTTCGTCGAGCACTACGTGGCCGGTCTGACCGGATCCGTCAAGGGATAGGCAGGGACCCACACATGACCCACGTCTCGATCCGGGAAGTGCACAAGCACTACGACGATTTCCATGCCGTCAAGGGCGTGAGCCTCGAGATCAAGGACCAGGAGTTCGTGGTCCTCGTTGGCCCCTCAGGTTGCGGCAAGACGACGACGTTGCGGATGGTCGCCGGACTCGAGTCGATCACCACCGGGCACATCCTGCTTGGCGAGGTGATCGTCAACGAATTGCCGCCGATGGATCGCGACATCGCGATGGTGTTCCAGAACTATGCGCTGTACCCGCACATGTCGGTGTTCGACAACATGGCCTTCGGACTGAAAATGCGCAAGTTCGATCGGCCCGAAATCGAAAAGCGCGTCGCTAACGCGGCCGACATCCTCGGAATCAAGGAGCATCTGCAGCGCAAGCCGCGCCAGCTGTCGGGCGGCCAGCGCCAGCGCGTCGCGCTCGGGCGCGCGATCGTTCGCAATCCGCAGGTATTCCTGTTCGACGAACCGCTGTCCAATCTCGATGCGAAGCTGCGTGTCCAGATGCGGGTCGAGATCAAGAAGCTGCACCAGCGCCTCGCAACGACTTCAATCTACGTCACCCACGATCAGGTCGAGGCGATGACGCTCGGCGACCGCGTCGTCGTCATGAAAGACGGGCTGATCCAGCAGGTCGGCGAGCCGTTGCATCTCTACAATCACCCGGCCAATCGCTATGTCGCCGGCTTCATCGGTTCTCCGGCGATGAACTTCGCCACCGTCGTGATTGCGCGCGACGGCACGGCGCTGGTTGCGAAGAACGACGCGATGCGAATCCGCGTCCCTGATAGCCTGGTCGCGAAACTGCAGGCGCATACGGACAAGCCGACGATTCTGGGCATCCGTCCCGAAGGCCTGCGCATGGCCAACAGCGGCGATCCGCTCGACATGAGTTTCGAGGCCGTCGTGGAAGTCGCCGAGCAGCTCGGCTCGGAGATAATCCTCGACCTGAGCGTCGGCGGCTCGCCGATGGTTGCCAGCGTTGAACCGACCGTGCGCGTCCGACACGGCCAAAAGATCCGGCTGGCGATCGACCCGACGGGCCTGCGTTTCTTCGACGGCAGGACTGAGGTGGCGCTGTAAGAATCACGCGACGACGTTTGGCTGGTTCCCTCAGGTTCTCGGATCGACCGCTTCGAACCAGGAACCGAGCACCGTAATCCTGAAATCAACCTGGATTGGAGACTGCGGTGTTGCTGAAAGACAAGGTTGCCGTCATCACTGGAGCAGCGTCGGCACGGGGCATCGGCAAGGCCATAGCCCGCGTCTTCGCCGAGCATGGCGCGCGCGTGGCGATTCTGGACCTGGACGCTGGGGCGGCGGCCGCGGCGGCAAACGATATCGGGCCGCAGCATGCCGGTTTGGCCAGCGACGTCACCCGAAAAGCGGACTGCGAGAATGCCGCGCAGGCGGTGCTGGAGCGCTTTGGCCGGGTCGACGTCCTGGTCAACAATGCCGGCATCACCCAGGCGCTGCGCCTGATGGACATCACTGCGGAGGACTACGAGGCGGTCACCGACGTGTCGCTGCGCGGCACGCTTTACATGAGCCAGGCGCTGATCCCGCAGATGCGCAGGCAGCGCAGCGGCTCGATCATCTGCGTGTCGTCGGTGTCGGCGCAGCGCGGCGGCGGCATCTTCGGTGGCCCGCATTACTCGGCCGCCAAGGCTGGTGTGCTCGGGCTGGCCAAGGCGATGGCGCGCGAACTGGGTCCCGATAACGTGCGGGTCAATTCGGTGACGCCCGGCCTGATCCAGACCGACATCACCGGCGGCAAGCTGACGCCAGAACTGAAAGCGGAGATTCTGAAGGGCATCCCGCTGAATCGTCTCGGTGATGCGATCGATGTCGCCCACTGCTGCCTCTTCCTGGCGAGCGACCTCTCGAGCTACCTGACTGGCGTCACACTCGATGTGAACGGTGGCATGCTGATCCACTGACACAGGAGCCGACATGGATACCAAGGTCGAAACCCCGCTCGCCGAGCGGGCCTACCGGATTCGCCGCTATGCGCTGCGGATGGGAGAAGCGCAAGGCCAGGGCTACATCGGGCAGGCCCTGGGCTACGCCGATGTGCTGGCTGCCGTCTACGGCCACGCCCTCAACCTTCGGCCCGACGATCCGCAGTGGGAAGGCCGCGACCGTTTCCTGCTGTCGCACGGCCACTACGCGATCGCTTTCTACGCGGCGCTGATAGAGGCCGGGATGATCGACGAGAAGGAACTGGACACCTACGGCTGCGACGACAGCCGTCTGCCGATGTCGGGCATGGCCAGCTACACGCCAGGCATGGAAATGTCGGGCGGCTCACTCGGCCAGGGTCTTGCGATCGCCGTTGGCATGGCGCTTGGCCTGCGGCAGAAGAACAACCCTGCGTTCGTCTACAACTCGATGTCCGACGGCGAACTCGACGAAGGCGCTACCTGGGAAGCGGCGATGTCCGCCGCCCACCATGGCCTGTCGAACCTGATCTGCATGGTCGACATCAACAACCAGCAGGCCGATGGCAACTCGAACAAGGTGCTTGGGTTCGAGCCTCTGGCCGACAAGTGGACAGCATTCGGCTGGCATGTGCAGCGCGTCGATGGCAACCACCTGCCCGGCGTCGTGGCCGCATTGGATGCCGCCCGCGAGCTGAAAGCCGCGAAGCCGCGCGTGGTTCTGTTCGACACGCTGATGGGAAAGGGCGTGCCCTTCCTGGAACAGCGCGAGAAAAATCACTTCATGCGCGTCGATTCTCCGGAGTGGCAGCAGGCCATCGCCGTTCTGGATGCGGCGCAAAACGCCGGAGGCGCGAAATGAGCCTCGTCACCGACAAGAAACCTCGCCCGACCACCTCGGCAATGATCGCCTCGATTGCCGGCGAAGGGCAGCGAGTCAAGGCCGCGCCTTTTGGAAAGGCCTTGGTGGAACTGGCAAGGGATCGCCCGGAGATCGTCGGCATGACCGCTGATCTTGCCAAGTACACCGACCTGCACCTCTTCGCGCAGGCCTATCCGGAGCGCTTCTTCCAGATGGGCATGGCCGAGCAATTGCTGATAGGCACCGCCGGCGGCATGGCCAAGGAGGGTTTTATGCCCTTTGCCACCACCTACGCCGTGTTCGGCACGCGTCGCGCCTATGATTTCATTCATCAGGTGATTGCCGAGGAATACCTGAACGTCAAGATCTGCTGCGCTCTGCCGGGGCTGACTAGCGGCTACGGACCGAGCCACCAGGCGACCGAGGATCTCGCCATGATGCGCGGCATACCCGGCCTGACCGTTGTCGACCCCTGCGACGCGCTCGAACTCGAACAGGCCGTTCCCCAGATCGCTGCACACCGCGGCCCCGTCTACATGCGCCTGGCCCGCGGCAATGTGCCGCTGGTGCTCGACGAGTACGACTACAAGTTCGAGCTCGGCAAGGCTCAGCTTCTGCGCGACGGTGGGGATGCGCTGATTGTCTCCAGCGGCTTTCTCACGATGCGTGCGCTCGAGACCGTCGAGAAGCTTCGCGAAGACAGCATCGCTGTCGGCGTGCTGCACGTGCCGACGGTAAAGCCGCTCGACGAGCAGACCATCCTGCGTGAAGCCGGTCGCAGTGGCCGTCTGGTCATCGTCGCCGAGAACCACTCTGTAATCGGAGGCCTGGGAGAGGCGGTCGCCGCGCTGCTGCTGCGCTCGGGCGTTACGCCCGCATTCAGGCAGATTGCGCTGCCGGACAAGTTTCTCGATGCCGGAGCACTGCCGACGCTGCACGATCGCTACGGCATTTCGGTTGGCGCAATGTCCGCGAGCATCAAGAGTTGGTTGTAGGGAGGACTCGCTACTCGGGTACCGAGATCGTCTTCGATCCCGGATCCAGCCGAACGAGATCCCCGGTCCGCACCAGCCCCAGAAGATCCTCATCCCACCCCTCCATCACCGGCATCCTCGCCAGCACGGCACCCTGCACCATCACCGGATTGAGCTTTCCGAAGACGAGCGCCTTCGGCGCGATGCCCTTGTTCAGCAGGTCGAGAAAGGCCCAGCCTCCGGCCACGCCCCCCTTGGTGGTCGGAATGATGAGCACGCGGTCACGGATGGACTCGCCTTCGGCGCTGTGGCCGATGCGGGAGATGATCCCTGTCCAGCGATCGAGGTCGTAGCGGGGGCTGAAGCCTTCGCGCATCACCAGGGCGCGACCTTCCACCGGCTCACCCCATGCTCGCTTCACCTGGATCGTCTTCATGTCAGACGCCCCGTGCAAGCGATCTCCACGCAGTCACGCGTGCGGCGCAGGACCGTGTTGAAGCGATGGGCGGTGATGGTGTTGACGAGTTTCCCGGAATTGGAGATCAGGTTCGTCCACCCGTTCTCCTCACGGATCTTGGACAGTCGCTGCAGGATGTAGAAGCACACGCCCTGAAGGATTGTGACGCCAGCCTTCTCCAGCGTGTCGACATACCCCAGCCGTTTGGCATCGCTGTAGACCATGTGGTTGGTCGTGACGATTGCGGACATGCCTTGCGCCACCTTGCGGCCTTCGAAAAGCTCCGCAAGATCCTGCATTTCGAAGAGGGAGAGTTGGGGGCCCGAGAAGACGACGATGTTGGCGCTGCCATCCTTGTACCGGTAGGCGTCGAACACAGCCTGTATGTCCGCATCGGTGACGACCATTGTTTCCTGAGGCCGCTTGCCCTTGAAGGCTGTGTCGCGCGTCTGCGCCTCCGGCGTCACGCCGACCATGTGGAACATCGCCATCGACCCGTAGCTCGCCAGCGAGGCGCCCAGTTGCTTCAGTTCGTCGGATGAGGGCATGCGACCGAAGCCATCGAACACAGGCACGGCGAAGTAGTCCTGATGCGGGTGGCCGACGATCTTGCCGAGTGCGCCCCAATCCGCCAGGTCTTGCATCGGCGCTTGCAGGTCGACCAGCAGGGTGCCGGCTCGGACCTCCTCGAGGTGGAAGCCATACTCGGGAGTTCGGCCGGTGAGCGCGGCGGCGAAACTCGCCTTTCCGGCCTCGAAGTTCGTGCGGGCGCCCAGGACCGAGTTCGCGTAGATGACCGTGCCGGTATCGCCCCACGCCACGTGCTCGCCCCGCTTCGGCTGGTAGACCTGCTGGTACGGAATACAGGAGTCGGTCGTGGCGATCCGCATCGTCTGGTATCGGGCGAGGATCTCCTTCTCCTTGGTCACCTCCTCTTCGTCCTGCCGCAACCGGGCATCATCGTGGAAGTGCATGCACTGTGCATTGCTGGATGTCGGCACGGAGCACTTCGCGTGCTTCTCGCCCATTCCCCGAAGATGTTCCAGGCCCCCGTCGCCCATCACCTCGATGTCTCCCATGACATGGGCATGCGTGATCGGCACGAAGCGGCTGGCCTCGAAGAAGCTTCCGACTTCGATCTGGAACTGGATCGCCTCCTGCACGGCGGGACCCTTGTCCCCCCGCAGCATCGCATGCTCTTCGGCGGTGAGCTGCATCGAGCCTGCCCGATGCACGGTGTCATGGATCATGTTGGTAGCCTCTATCTGCTGCTCATGTTTCAGTCTGCCTTGGCGCCGGAATCTTTCACCAGCTTGGCGTACTTCTTCCTTTCGCTGGACACGAACTCGCCGAACGCCTTGTCGTCCATGTAGGCCGGAGCGGCGCCTTGCGCCTGCAGTTGATCGGAGAACGCCTTGTCCGCTGCGATCTGGCCGATGCTGCGCGAGAGGAGTTCCACGGCTTCGGCGGGCGTGCCGGCCGGGACAAAGGCCCCCTGCCAGTTCTCGATGTCGAAGCCGGGGAACCCCTGCTCGGCGATCGTAGGCACCTGCGCAAGCAGCGGTGAGCGCTGCGCGGTGCTAACTCCCAGCACCCGCAGTTTTCCGGCCTGGATGTGCTGAAGGGCGGGCGGCAAGCCTGAGAAGAACAGATCGACCTGACCGCCGAGAAGGTCGATCATGGCTGGAGCCCCGCCTTTGTAGGGCACGTGGCTCATCTTGCTCCCGGACATGAGCCTGAACAGCTCTGCCGCGAGGTGCTGCGGCCCGCCCGTACCGGAAGACGCGAAGTTCACGCCATCGGGCCTGGACTTGATGTACTTGACGAGTCCTTGGACCGAGTCGGCCGGCGATTCGCTGTTGACCACCAGAGCCAGCGGCGCGGAGGCCAGCTTTGCAACCGGCGCGAGGTCCTTCGCGGGGTTGTAGCTCATCTTCGCATAGAGGAATTCGTTGATTGTGACTTCCGCAGCCGATGCGATGAGGACGGTGTAGCCGTCGGGTGCCGACTTCGCGACGAAGTCGGCACCGATGTTGCCGCCGGCGCCTGCCTTGTTCTCGACCACCACCGGCTGCTTGAGCATCTGGCTCAGGCGCTGGCCCAGTGCCCGTGCGACGACGTCCGTGGCGCCGCCCGCGGGAAAGGGCACGATCAGGCGAATCGGCTTCTCGGGAAAGGCGGCGAGCGCGTGGGGTGCCGTTGCCAGCACGCTCGCGGCCGCGAAGGCAGCGAGGATGTTCCGTCTCGTTTGCATGGCTTGTCTCCAGGTCGGTTTGATGCACTATGCATCGTTTATAGATTCTTTGATAATCACGAATTCTTCAGTATTGCAACGAATCCGTTATCACCAACCCGAGGCGCGAATGACCGGGCCAAAGAACGACATCGCTGTCGAGACCGTGATCAAGTCGCGCCTTCGGCTCAAGCACCTCGAGGTGTTTCGCAACTCTGCGAACTCACACCATGCGAAAGGCAGCAACGGCGTCGTACATGACCCAACCCGCGGCCACCAAGCTGATTCACGAGTTGGAGGAGATGTTCCGGGTGGTCCTGTTCCAGCGGAACCGGCGCGGGATGCAGTTGACCCCGCACGGGGAAATACTGCGCCGGCATATCGGAATCGTGATGGCCGACATCGGGAACATCAGCTGGTCGAGGGAACGACCGACGAACTTCTGGGCGGACTGCTGCAGAACAAGCTGGACCTCACTTTCGGACGAGTGCTGCATGCCGGTCATCCTGCGAGACTGAGGTTGACCAGGATCTACACGGAGGTGTTCGACATCGTCTGCGGAAAGCAGCATCCGCTGGCGGAGCAGGAAGACGTGAAATGGAAGGAGCTGGCGGGCGCGAAGTGGGTCCTTCCCGCGGTCGGCACCCCCCTGAGGGAGATTGCCGAAAGCATGTTCACTTCCAGAGGCAATCTCCGTCCGGTGGTTGCTGTCGCCTCCAGCAGCTTTCACCAGTCGCGCTACGTCATCGCAGGAGGCGAACTACTGGGCGTCCTTCCGCACTCGATCGCTGAACGGGCCCGGCTCGACGGCGATCTCGTGATCTTGCGGCCGAAACAAGCCGCCAAGGTGGCGCCCATCAGCCTGATCGCGCGCAGCGACTTCGAGCCGGCCCCGATGGTCGCGGCGTTCGAGAAGATCGCCATCCAGACGGCGCAAGCGCTGAAGCTCCATTGAACTCGCGATGAAGGTCGACGATATCCGCTAGCGGCTCATCTCCGCCAACCGCCGGTCGACCTTCCACCCTACGGCAGGCTTGCCGGCATCGACTTCAGACTCATCCGAAGTCGCCGCCACCATCGAAGTCGCCAGCGTCGCCCGCATCGGCGCTCGTATCGTCGGCCATGTCGCCGGAGTCGTCGGCGCCTTGAGCGGTGTCGCCGGGCCCGGAGTCACCGAAGAACGATTGTGCGATGGCGCTGCCGACAACCACTCCGGCGATAGTGGACAGGAAACTGCCGGCCATCATGCCGCCCATTCCCATGCCACGACCACCCATGCCGCCGAAGGTGCGCTCCATCGTGCCGGGTTGGCGCACTTCTGCACGCGTCGCCAGGCGCGCCAGGGATTGAGGATCGTCTTTCGCCGCGCCCGCGGCACGTTCTGCATCCGGCAGGCCGGCGGAAAGCTGCTGCAGGAGCATGCTGCGTTGCTGCGGCGTGAGCTTGGCAAACGCTTCGGCATGCGCCTGCTCGATCGTCTCCGGCGGTGCGGTCTTCAGCATGTAGCGATAGCGGTCGATGGCCTGCTCATCGCTGGATTGCGCTGGAGCAGTGCCTGGTTGTTGTGCCGGCCTCGGCTTCGGTTCCTCGCCGCGTCCGAACAGACTGTCGAGTATTCCCACGTCACTTCTCCGTCTGTCGAGTCAAGTTGAAACATGCGGCTTGCGCCGCGGTCGAAGGATGCAACTCCCAGCTCGCTTCGACGAGAGCCACGCTCGCAATCCGCGAGGTGTTGCGCTGCAACGCATGCGACGGAGTATTGCGATCCAGCCTGCATCCTAACCGCGATGCGGAGTCCCTGTGCGTCGTGGTGGCACTGGACCGTCCAATGATCAATAGGCTTCGCCGAGCTGCTCGAGGATCGCCGGGTTCTCCAGCGTGCTGGTGTCCTGGGTGACGATTTCGCTCTTGGCGACCGAGCGCAGCAGTCGGCGCATGATCTTGCCTGAACGGGTCTTCGGCAGGTTCTCGCCGAAACGGATGTCCTTCGGCTTGGCGATCGGACCGATCTGCTTGCCGACCCAATCGCGCAACTGCTTGGCCATGGCCTTGGCGTCGTCGCCGCTCGGACGTTTACCTTTCAATACGACGAAGGCGCAGATCGCCTCGCCGGTGGTCTCGTCCGGCCGTCCGACCACCGCCGCTTCGGCAACCAGCGGATTGGCGACCAGCGCGGACTCGATCTCCATCGTACCCATTCGGTGACCCGAGACGTTCAGCACGTCGTCGATGCGGCCGGTGATGGTGAAGTAGCCGGTCTGCGCGTCGCGGATCGCGCCGTCGCCGGCAAGGTAGTAACGACTCTGGAACTCCGCGGGATAGTAGCTGCTGCGGTAGCGCTCGGGGTCGCCCCAGATCGTCCGGATCATCGACGGCCAAGGCTTCCTTATCACCAGGATGCCTCCTTGCCCCCACGGAAGTTCATTGCCGGTTTCGTCGACGACGGCGGCATCGATACCCGGAAATGGCAGGGTGCAGGAACCAGGCACGAGCGGCGTTGCGCCCGGCAGGGGCGTGATCATGTGACCGCCCGACTCGGTCTGCCAGAACGTGTCGACGATTGGACAGCGGCCGCCGCCGATCTGTTCGTGATACCACAGCCAGGCGGCCGGATTGATCGGCTCGCCGACCGAGCCGAGGATGCGCAGACTCGACAAATCGTAGTTTCTCGGATGCGAGTTGGGATTGGCCTCGGCAGCCTTGATCAGCGAGCGGATTGCCGTCGGAGCAGTGTAGAAGACGGTCACCTTGTGATCCTGGATCATCTTCCAGAAGCGGCCGGCATCGGGATACGTGGGCACGCCTTCGAACATCACCTGCGTGGCGCCGAGCGCCAGCGGTCCGTAGGCGATGTAGGTGTGGCCGGTGACCCAGCCGATGTCGGCAGTGCACCAGAACACGTCATCGGGCTTGAGGTCGAAAGTCCACTTGGTTGTCAGTGCGGCATGCAGCAAGTAGCCTGCGCTGCTGTGTTGCACGCCTTTCGGCTTGCCGGTCGAGCCCGAGGTGTAGAGAAGAAACAGTGGATGCTCGGCCCCCACCCATTCGGGCTCGCACTCCTCCGGCTGGGCCTCGACCAGCTCATGCATCCAGTGGTCCCGCTCCACGTTCCAGGCGATCTTGCCTCCGGTGCGGCGGTAGACGATGACGTTGCGAACGCTCTCGCAACCGCCAAGGCCGAGGGCTTCGTCGACAATCGACTTCAACGACAACTGCTTGCCGCCGCGCACCTGTTCGTCTGCGGTGATCACCATCACCGCACCGGCGTCCTGCACGCGGTCGCGCAGGCTCTGCGCCGAGAAGCCGCCGAAGACCACCGAATGGGTTGCGCCGATGCGGGCACAGGCCTGCATCGCCACCACACCTTCGACCGACATCGACATGTAGATGACGACGCGGTCGCCCTTTTTGACGCCGCGCGCCTTCAGGGCGTTGGCCATCCGGCAGGTGCGCGCCAGTAGTTCGCCGTAGCTGACGCGGCTGACCTTGCCATCGTCGGCTTCGAAGATGATTGCAATCTTGGCGCTGTGCCCGGCGCGCACCTGCCGGTCGAGGCAGTTGTAGGACGCGTTCAGGGTGCCGTCCTCGAACCACTTGTAAAACGGCGCAGTGCTGTCGTCCAGCGACCGGCTGAACGGGGTCTTCCAGGCGAGCATATCGCGGGCCAGCCGCGCCCAATAGCCGGCGTAGTCGGCCTCAGCGTCGGCGCACAGTCGCCGGTATGCATCCATGCCGGACACATGCGCGGTCTCGGCGAGTGCCGCGGGCGGGGTGTACAGCCTGGTGCCGTCAGTCGCAGTGGCGGTGCTGTCAACAGGAGGATTCATCAATGCAGTCTCCTTCGTTTCTGATTCCGCATCGGTTGGTGATGCGGACGCGGCGGGTCGCCCTTGCTGTGAATGATGGTACGGCTAACAACGGCCACCTGTCGGAATTTCGCATCAGTATTTCAGGCGCGCATAGTGCGTCTTGCGCGAGGCTTCGCGTGCCTGCGCCAGCGTGCATATGCCGTGGCTCGTCAGCAGCGGAATCAGCTTGAGAAACACTTCGCCGGTAACCGTGGCGTCACGCAGCGCACTGTGGCGGCCTGCAGAGTCCACGCCCAGACGCTTGGCGATGATTTCGAGCGCGTGCGACTCTTCACCGGGATGCAGCAGGGCCGACAGCAGCAGCGTGTCGAGCACCGGTTGCTCGAAGCGGATGCCGGTCCGCGCTTCCTTCAGCTGCAGGAAGCGCATGTCGAAGGCAACATTGTGCCCGACCAGCACTGTTTCACGAGCGAAGGCGTGAAACGCGGGCAGCACCTCGGCGATCGTGGGCTGGCCGGCAAGCATCGCCGGGCGTATCCCGTGGATCGCAATCGATACTTCGGGAACCGTCCGCTGCGGGTTCACCAGCTGCTCGAAGCTTTCGTGGCGCAGCAACTTGCCGTTGACGATCCGAGTCGCGCCAATCTGGATGATCTCGTCGCCCATCGAGGGATCCAGCCCGGTCGTCTCGGTGTCGAAAACCGTATAAGTGAGATCGGTCAGCGCCCGCTCGTCGAGTTCGCAACTTTGCGGCGAGGTCTTGAAGAGATCGAAGTCGTAATACTCAGGGCGGCTGCCGGCTGGTCCGGCGACACGCGCATCAGCTTCAGGCAGCGCCGCGGCCAGCGGCAGGCGGAAGCGGAAGAACGCCAGGTGGCGGGCGCGCTCGCGCTCGAACCAGAATTCCCCGCCGTGACGGCCGATGACGTCGCGCACGGTCAGCGGCAGGCTGTCGGCGCCGATCTTCATCGGATTCAGTTCCCATCCCATCGCGGTTTCCGTATTCAACGCCTGGCCGGACCAGATCAGGTCGAGGTGCGCGCGCTGTGGCCCGGCAGGGACGAGGCGCAACTCGACGGCAGGCACCGCCAGTTCCTCATGCAGCCGGTAAGCCAGCGAGGTCAGGGCCTGCAGCAGTGAAAAGCTGTCGACCTTGAGCCAGAGCGACTCGTCGACTTCTGCCACACCTGCACGCATTGCGCAGGCCAGTTCGATGCGACGCCGCGCAAGCTGCACGACGTCCGCGCCGAGCATATCCTCGAGCGGCCAGCGTGACTTGAGGCTTTTGGCAGTGGCGGCCCCGAGTGCATGCATCCGCTGGCTCATCGCGCCGACCTCGTCGCGGATGACGCCGAAGAGGCGGTCGCGCATCTCGCCGTCGACATCCGGGTAGTCCAGCGCCTCCACCGCCGCTTGCAGGCTTCCCAGCGAGGCGCGGGTGCCTTCGGTCAGCGCATGCAGATGCTGATCACCCAGGCTCTCGTCCTCGAACCGTTCGGTGATGTTGTCGAGCATCAGCACGAAACCGGTAATGTCCTCGTGCCCCGGACCGTGACGCGCGGAAGCGCTTTGCGCGGAGGCGCTTGCCGGGAAGGCGCTTCGGACCGGCGCCAGGGTCACACGCAGCAGCTGTCCAGCCGGTGTTGCGGTGACGACCTGCGTGCTGGGGTCGGCGGCGCCGCGTCCCATGCGCTTGCGAACGTTGTCCAGGGCATGCGCGACGAGCTTGGGATCGAGGACGGCGTAGATCGAACGCCCCAGGCCCATCAGCTCGGCGCCGCCCGCCACCGTCGGCGCGCCCGAGAGCGCCTTGAACTGCAGGCGTGCCTGGTTGTTGTAGAGCAGGATGCGGCCTTCCAGGTTGCACACCACCACGCTTTGCGTCAGCTCAGACATCAACGCCGCGAGCCGGCTGCGCTCCTGCTCGATCTCGCGGCTCGCCTCCCTCACCTTCTGTTCGATGTCCTGACGCAGAGTCGCGCGGGCTGCCACAAGCTGGTTGATGACAGCCGCCAGCCCCAGGAGCGCAGCGTTGCCCGGTGGCGATTCGATCTCCCGATCCACGGTGCTGGCGAGCGCCGTCTGCGCGTGCTCCAGAAGGCGGGACGGGGCCGCGACGAAGTGACGCTGCAGGCGGCGCAGGCCTGCTGCGGTCAGAGCAAGCGCGGCAAGCGCAGCCATGACCACTACCGCCACCTGCTCGCCGGTGAGCGCCGGCATCGAATCGCGTTCTGCGGGTGACAACGACGACCACAGCAGCGCCGCCACCGCCGCGACCCAGAGCGTGACCGCCAGCGTCAGCGCGCCGGCAAGCGCCACCACCCGCAGCACCTGGCGGCGCTCGGCCGTCATGTCGCTCCCAGTAATTCGCGCACCTTGAGTACCAGCTCCTTGGGGGAAAAAGGCTTGGTCACATAGGCGTCCGCGCCGAGCGCCAGACCCTTGGCGACGTCGTCGTCCCGACCCTTGGCCGTGAGGAGCACGATCCTGATATCGAGGTTGGCGTCGTCGGCCCGCAGCACCTGGCAGACGTCGAGGCCGGACTTGCGAGGCATCATCACGTCCAGCAGCACCAGCTGCGGGCGTGACAATGCAATTGCTTCAAGGGCTTCCTGGCCGTCGCGCGCGACCGTCACCTCGAAACCCTCGCGCTTGAGCATGTACTCGAGCGGGATCAGAAGATTGGGTTCGTCGTCGGCGATCACGATCCTGTGGCTCATGGTACTGCTCCCTTTACGCCGCGCCGGCTTCGGTAGCGGTCGCCGCCTTGCCCGACCAGGGCACGAAAAATCCGAAACAGGCGCCGCGTCCCGGCTCCGATCGCAGCCACAGGCGGCCGCCGAAATGCTCGATGATCCGGCGACTGATCGGCAAGCCCAGACCGGTTCCCTGCGGACGATCGATTGCGCCGCCACCCTGGTGAAATCTTTCGAAGATGAGCGCCTGCTGATCCGGCGCCACGCCGGATCCGTTGTCCTCGACCTCCACAGTGACACCGGCGCTATCGGTTTGCAACCGCAAGTCGACCCGCCCGCCCTCGCGCGGCAGGAACTTGGCCGCATTCGACAGCAGATTCATCACCACCTGCAGCAGCCGATCACGGTCGGCACGCAGGACGGGGGATGAATCGGGCAGATGCAGGCGCACGGTCGCCCCGCGCTCCTCGAACATCGCCGCCGTGGTCTGCACCGCCTGCGTCAGCAGTTCGCGGACATCGACGTCGCTGTTGCGCCACTCGCCGTGGCCCGACTCGATCTTCGCCATGTCCAGCACCTGGTTGACCAGGCGTCCGAGCCGCGCCGTCTCGGTGACAATGATGTTCAGGAAGGTCTCACGCTGCGCCGCGGGCATCTGCGCGTCGTCGCGCATCAGTTCTGTCACCGCGCGAATCGCGGTCAGCGGCGTACGCAGTTCGTGGGAGACCGAAGCCACGAAGTCGTCTTTGAGCCGGTCCAGGCTCAAGAGTTCCTGGTTGGCGGCGCGCAATTCTGCAGTGGCGCGCTCGAGCGCCTGCGACTTGTTCTCCAGCTCCCGGGAATAGGCGCGCAGCTGCGACGTCTCGTGCAGCATCTGCAACACGTCTTCGAGCGCCAGCGGCTCCTCCTCGACCACGGAAGCCACCATCACGCGGGCCGAGGCGCTGCCGATCGATCCGGCCAGCTGGGTCTCCACCAGCTGCACCAGCTGTGCATCCCCTATGCTGGATTCGGCGTCGCGTACGGAGCCGGTGGCGGAGCCGCGCGCGTCGAGCCTGCTGCGCAGGTGCTCGTCGATCAGCTCGCGGGCCCGATCCGCGCCCAGGAATCGCCCGGCCAGCTGCAGCAGGTCCTGCACGCGAGCCCGTCCGCGCCAGAACACCGGTCCGGGCGCCGCGGCCCGTTTGAAGATGTCGACGAAGAGTAGGGCCTGGCTCGCCTCCTGGCCCGACGGCGAGCGTGCGAGCGACACCACCACGTAGGCGCCGACATTGGCCAGCAGGCTCCAGAACAGTGAGTGTGTGAGGCTGTCGAGGCCGGTCAAGCCCAGCAGTTGCTCAGGTTTCAGCACGGCGATGCCCCACGGGCCTTCGCTAAGCAGGGACGAGGGAAGCCAGCCCGATTTGACGAACGACGGCAGCAGGAGGGTATGGAGCCACAGTACGAACCCCGCGCAGAGACCGATCAGTGCGCCGAGCTTCGTGCCGCCCTTCCAATAAAGACCGCCGAGCATCGCCGGGGCGAATTGTGCGACCGCTGCGAAGCTGATGAGGCCGATGCTGACCAGTGCATAGGCTTCGCCGGCGAGCCGGAAGTACAGGTAGCCGAGCAGCATCACGACGAAGATGGCGACGCGTCGAATCGCCAGCAGGGTCCGGGTAACGTCGACGGCCGCGAGAGCGCCGAAGCTGCGGGTGCGCAACAAACCGGGCATCAGCAGGTCGTTGCAGATCATCGTGGAAACGGCTATGGTCTCCACTATCACCATGCCGGTGGCAGCCGACAGACCGCCGATGAAGGCTGCCAGCGCGAGCCCCTGCTGGCCGTGAGCCAGCGGCAGCGACAGGACGAAGCCGTCCGGGTCCATGCGTCCGCTGCCGAAAACCAGGAGGCCACCGAAAGCGATCGGCAGCACGAAAAGGTTGATCAGCAGCAGGTAGAGCGGAAAGGCCCAGGCCGCGCGTCTCAGGTGGCGCTCGTCGACGTTCTCGACCACCATCACCTGGAACTGTCGCGGCAGGAAGATGACCGACAGCATCGACAGACCGACCAGCGCGAACCACTGCTCATAGGCGAAGCGCCCGCCTTGCTCGAGGCGCAGCAGCTGCGAGAGGCCGGGCGTCGCACTCACGCGCGCATAGAGATCGGCGAGCCCGTCGAAGAGGCCGTAGGCGACGTAAAGGCCGACGGCGAGGAACACCGCGAGCTTGACCACAGACTCGAAGGCGATCGCCGCGACCATGCCTTCGTGCCGCTCGGCGCTGTCCAGCCGTCGGGCGCCGAAGGCAATCGTGAAGCCGGCCAACACCAGCGCGACGTAGAACGTGCTGTCGTGCCACCAGCTGGCGGGGGCCGCGCTTGGAGCACCTTCCGGCGTGGTGAGTAACGCATAGCCAACCGCGATCGCCTTCAGCTGCAGCGCGATGTAGGGGATGATGCCGACCACCGTGATCAGGGTCACCAGTCCGGCGAGCAGGGGACTCTTGCCGTAGCGGCTGCCGATGAAGTCGGCGATCGAGGTGATGCGGTAGGTCTTGGCGATGCGGATCATCTTGCGCACCACCGTCCAGGCCAGCACCATCGCCAGCGTCGGACCGAGGTAGATTGGCAGGAACCAGACCCCGGAGGTGGCGGCACGGCCGGCGCTGCCGAAGTAGGTCCAGGCGGTGCAGTAGACCGCCAGCGAGAGCGTGTAGACCCAGGCATTGTCGATGATCGACCGTCCCTGGGCGGCGCGGCGGTCGCCGAAATAGGCGACGGCCGCCAGCATCCCCAGGTAGGAGAAGGCGGCCGCGGCGACGACCGGACCCGAGAGGATGTTCAATCACCGTTCCCGCGGGGCTCGACGATCCAGGCGGTGACGCCGATCAGCACGCCCCACACAGCGAAGAGCGCGCAGGGAAAGAGCGGAAGGCCGAGCATGGTGGCATCGCGATCCCACAGCGCCAGCAGCGGAAAGTTGAGCAGCAACAGGCCCGCGAAAAACAGCGCGACCAGGCGTGGCGCGACCAGTTCTTTCATGCCTGCTTGCTTCCTCTTCGTCCTCCTTCGCGCTTCCCGCAACGCGATTCAGGCGTCAGTGTCCCGACGCGCCTGACGCGCCCAGCCCGGTTTCGGACCGGACCTGCTGCGCCGCAAAGGCTTCCCGTTCCTTCGCGGCTTGCGGGCTGCGATCGAGGATCGAGACCAGCCAGATGCCGACGAAGGCCAAGGTCATTGAAAACAGCGCCGGCGAGGCGTATGGAAATAGCGCCGACCCCTTCGGATTGCCGAGCGTAACCTCCCACACCGCCGGTGACACGATCGTCAGGCCAACCGAGGACACCAGGCCAAGGAAGCCGCCGACCACCGCGCCGCGGGTAGTGCAGTCCTTCCAGAGCACCGACATGAACAGCACCGGAAAGTTGGCCGAGGCGGCGATGGCGAAGGCGAGTGAGACCATGAAGGCGATATTCTGGCGCTCGAACGCGATGCCCAGCGCGATGGCCACGATGCCCAGAACCATCGTGGTCACCCTCGACACCTTGAGCTCGGCGGCGCTGTCGGCCTTGCCCTTCTTGATTACTGTGGCATACAGGTCGTGCGAAACCGCCGATGCCCCCGACAGAGTCAGGCCGGCGACGACCGCCAGGATGGTGGCGAACGCTACGGCCGAAATGAAGCCGAAGAAGATATTTCCGCCCACGGCTTTGGCCACCAGCACTGCCGCCATGTTAGCCGCGCCGGCTCCCCCTTTGATGATGCCGGTCCGGATATCAGCGAACTCCGGATTTGTCAGCACCAAGGTAATCGCGCCAAATCCAATGATGAAGATCAGCAGGTAGAAATAACCGATCCAGGTGGTGGCCCAGAAAACCGAACTACGCGCTTGCTTGGCGTCGGGCACGGTGAAAAACCGCATCAGGATGTGCGGCAGTCCGGCGGTGCCGAACATCAGTGCCATGCCGAACGAGATCGCGGAGATCGGATCCTTCACGAAACCGCCTGGCCCCATGATGGCGTTGCCGATCTGCGCGGCCGCTTCCGGCGGACTGCCGGCATTTGCGGCAAGGCCGGTCTTGACCTCCACCGCCTTGGCGAAGAGCGCCTCCGGACTGAAGCTGAACTGTGCCATCACCGCGATCGCCATGAACGTCACGCCCGACAGCAGCAGCACCGCCTTGATGATCTGCACCCAGGTCGTGGCCGTCATGCCGCCGAACATCACGTAGACCATCATCAGCCCGCCGACGATGAGCACCGCAATCCAGTATTCCAGTCCGAACAGCAATTTGATCAACTGTCCCGCGCCGACCATCTGGGCGATCAGGTAGAAGGCCACCACGACCAGCGTCCCGGAAGCAGCGAAGATGCGAACCGGCGTCTGGCTGAAGCGGTAGGCTGCCACGTCGGCGAACGTGAACTTGCCGAGGTTGCGAAGGCGTTCGGCCATCAGAAAGGTGATGACCGGCCAGCCCACCAGGAAGCCGATGGAGTAGATCAGGCCGTCGTAGCCGGAAACCATGACCGCGGCCGTGATGCCGAGGAAGGAGGCGGCCGACATGTAGTCGCCGGCTATCGCAAGCCCGTTCTGAAAGCCGGTAATGCCGCCGCCGGCGGTGTAGAAATCGGCAGCCGACTTGGTCTTGGATGCCGCCCACTTGGTGATCCACATGGTGCCGACGACGAACGCCAGAAACATGAAGATGGCGATCCAGTTGGTCGGCTGCTTGTCCACCTGCCCGGCCGGTCCATCGGCGGCCATCGCAGCGGCGGCGGCCGCAAGGCTCGCAAGAACGACACCGCCACCCAGAGCACGACTCACAGCGAAGCCTCCTGAAGGATCTCGGCCGTCAGGCGGTCAAATTCGCTGTTGGCGCGGCGCACGTAGAGGCCGGTGATGAAGATGGTGAAGATGATCACGCCGATGCCGATGGGGATCCCGATCGTGGTGACGCCGCTACCGATCGGCTGCGCAAGGAACTCCTTATTGAAGGCGATCAAGGCGATGTAGCCGTAGTACACGAGCATCATCAATGCCGCAAGGAGCCAACCGATACGGTTGCGTTTGCTGCGCAGTTCCTGATACTTCGGGTTGGCCCTGATCTTCGCCACCAGTGGATCAACCATGCCGCACCCCGATTGACAATTGGCCTGCGCTACCAGAATACCGCATGGTTATCTCTGCCGGCTGATTTTAATTCCCCGGCCCGGGCGGTGAGGCGCAGGTCGTTGAGACAGGTCAAGGCTTGTGCGTGACTTCGACCGCCTCCGCCGGGTGTCAGTTCGTCCGCGGCGGGTTCGCAGCGTATCCCGCTAGACTGTGACTCTTCCAGTGCTGCTCGAGTTTGAAGGTAGAGAATGATGGCAGGGCGGCTCGAGACTGAAACGGGCATGACGGCCGGTGCGGTGGACGGCTTCGCGACGGGGACCGTGGAAGAGCTCGGGCTGCTGGCAGAGCACGCTCGGGCGCTGATGCTGCAGGTCGACGCGGCGCACGAAATCGTGACGCTGCAGCAGGCGGCGCTGCAGATTCACGAGCTGGTGGCGAAGTTGCATCGTGCCGGCTGCCGCGTCCCTCCCATTGCCGCCCTGGTGCAGGCGCTCAACGCGCGTCTCTTTGAGCGCGCATGGCAGATGTCGGCGCCGCCCGGGCTGGTTTCCAACAGCTGCCTCTTCGTGATGGGCAGCGAGGGGCGCGGCGAGCAGATCCTGAAGACCGATCAGGACAACGGCCTCGTGCTGCGCGACGGGATCGCAAACGATGCCAGCGTGGAGGAAGCCTGCCATCTCTTCGCCGACACCGTGCGCGCCTTCGGCTACCCCGAATGTGCGGGCGGCATCATGGTCAGCAACCCGCAATGGCGCCAGGGGGTCGAGGATTTCAGCCGCACCGTGAGCAGATGGCTGATCATGCCCGACGCGGAGGGCCTGATGCGCCTGGCGATTTTTCTCGACGCGCGTGCGGTGTGCGGGGATCCGGCGTTGCTGGAGCGGGTTCGCAGCCCGATTTTCGAGCTGGTGGCTGGCAGCGACGCCATGCTGGGCCGATTTGCCGCCGCGATCGACACGTTCTCCCGGAGCAGCGGGTGGTGGAACCGCTGGCTACCGAATGCCGATCAGGGCAAGCGGACGCTCGACATCAAGAGACTCGGCTTCTTCCCGTTGGTCCACGGCATCCGCAGCCTGGCGCTGGAGTCGCGCGTGCGTGAGGTCCGAACGGTCGGCCGCATCGATGCGCTTCAGGCAGCAGGCGTGCTGTCGCCGGCAATGGCGCGGGACCTTGTCGACAGCCTGCACTTCTTGATGGAGATCAAGCTGAAGACCGGACTTGCCGAGAGCGGTCGGGAGCCGTCGGCGTCGAATAATGTGCGGCCGGACAAGCTCGCCACGCTTGACCGCGCCCTGCTCGAGGCCTCGCTCGGCGTGGTCAAGGAGTTCAGGGTGATGCTGCGGCACAGGTTCCATCTGGACGCGCTTTCTTGACGCGAC
This sequence comes from uncultured Pseudomonadota bacterium, assembly GCA_963844195.1. Taxonomy (GTDB): domain Bacteria; phylum Pseudomonadota; class Gammaproteobacteria; order Burkholderiales; family Burkholderiaceae_E; genus Lautropia. The sequence goes on from CAWJNC010000004.1 coordinate 479,194, forward strand.
ACGGCCGAACTTCCGGCTACGGCAGCTTCGCCGGCACCGAAAACGGCCGCGTCGCATCCACCACGAACATGATGCGTCGATCTGTTCTGCGATGTCACCGCAGGTTCGATCATCCAGACGATACAGGCGGGATCCCTACGGCCGTATTTCATCACCGCGGCCAAGCGACTCGAGAGCCTTGCCGACGTGCCCACCTCCGCTGAGGCCGGGTTGCCCGAAGTGAACGTGACTGCCTGGTATGGCCTCTACGCACCAGCGGGCACGCCGGAGCCGGTCGTGGAGAAACTGTCCAAGGCACTTCAGGCGACAAACCGGGATCCCGGAGTGGCAGCGTCGCTCGCGAAGATGGAGACAACGGTATTCGATTCGAGCCTCGCAACACCGCCGGCGCTCCATGAGCGGGTATCTTCGCAGGTCGATCTCTGGACGCCTATCCTGGAGAAGGCCGGCGTCGTTCCCCAGTAACCCGTTTTTCTCAGCGAGCACATCATGCCAAGTTCCCAGTCTCCACGGCCGCTTCGTCAGATCATTTCGGGCGACGAATGCCTGACCGCAAGCTCCGCCTTCGATCCCATGTCGGCGCGGATTGCCCATTCCCTCGGTTTCGAGGTGGGGGTGATGGGGGGATCGGTTGCTTCGTACGCGGTATTGGGCGCTCCGGACCTGATCCTCCTGACGATGACCGAACTGGTCGAACAGGCCCGCCGTGTCTGCCGCGCGGCCCCGCTGCGCCTGATCGTCGATGCGGATCACGGTTACGGCAACGCGTTGAACGTCTTGCGCACGGTGCAGGAACTGCAGGCAGCGGGTGTTGCCGGCATCACTATCGAGGACACGCTGCTGCCGCGCGCATTCGGCTCGTCGGCGGCCCCTCAGCTGGTCTCACTGGAAGAAGGCGTCGGCAAGATGAAGGCGGCGCTCAAGGGGCGCGGGGCCGGCGATGCGCTGGTCTTTGGCCGCACCAGCGCCGCGTCGATTTCCGGGATCGACGATGCTATCCGCCGCCTGCGGGCGTATGAAGCAGCGGGTGTCGACGCTATCTTCGTGCCGGGCCTGAAGACCCGTGGCGATGTCGATCGCATTGCCGACGCCATCAAGCTGCCATTGATCCTGGGCGGCGGCAGCGAGGAGATCGCAGACCCGCAATACCTGGCCAGCCGCGGTGTCCGGGTATGGCTGTGGGGGCACCAGCCTTTTGCCGCGGCTGTCAAAGCGATGGTAGACACCATGACAGCCGTGCGCGATGGTGCCAGACCGGGTGCACTGGCCGCGGCTGCGCCCGAAGCGTTGCTCAAGCATTACACCCGTGCCGCCGAATATGATGCTCTCACCAAAGACGTCCTGGGAGGTTGAATGGGAGATCCTGCCCATCAGTTCGTGCGCACCGCGGCGCCGCTTTACCGTGACGTCGCTGCCGCACTCGAGCGACGGATCCGCAGCGGGGACTGGAAGCCCGGCGATCAGATCCCGACGGAAGCCCAGTTGGAGCGCGAGCCTTGCCCGTGATGGGCACGGAAACGAAAAAGGCGGACGGAACGACCAATGCCTCGATCTACAACCGCGGCGTGAGTTGGCACACCGATGGTCCATGGGACGAGGAGATCTGCAAGGCGACCCAGCTGTACGGGTTGGAAATTCCCTCCTATGGGGGTGACACGCTGTTTGCCAGCATGTACGCCGCATACGAGGCGCTTCCCCAGCCATTGAAGGAGCGGCTCGCAGGCCTGGAGGCCGAGTACGTCTACGGAGGCCGGGAGAAGAAGGGCCTGGACCTTCTGGAGCCGGTAGACCAGGCACGGCCGCCTGCCCGCTACCCGCTCGTGAGGGAGCATTCCGAGACCCGCCGCAAGTCGCTCTACTTCAATCCCTTTCACATCCTCAGGATCGCGGGCGTACCAGATGCGGAGAGCGATGAACTGATCGAGGAACTGAGCACCCGAATGGTTCAGCCGGGCCGGGAGTATCGGCACAAGTGGCAGGTGGGCGACCTGGTCACCTGGGACAATCGCTGCACGATTCATTCGGCGACGGGTGGCTATCCAATCGACGAGCGGCGGATCCACTGGCGGTGCACGATCATGGAGTGAGTCAGAGGATCCAAGCCGCTCGTTGACGGAGCAGAACGCAACGCCGCACATGATCTTGAGCAGTTCCCACCGCTTGGCACTAAGCACCTGCCAAAGCAACTCGGGCGTTGCGAAACCGATGCGCGCTTCCCGTTCCGTGCGACGGCCGTTCATGGCGCGCGAGGCATCCGCGAGCGTTTCCTCAAGAGTACGAACTTCAAGAACGACCGTGTTCACGATTCCACCTCATGCCGTCAGCGTTGAAGTCGGACCTGAGCTGTTCCGGTGTCGAGAACGCATACGAAGATTCGTCGGTCACCACGTGCCGGTGATCGCCCTTGCCTCGTTCATTGTCATACCTCAGCACACACAGCATTCTCGCCTTAGGATGCAGGCTCGATGTGGTGTATCTTGGTGCCCCATGGCGATCGTATCGGATCTCATGGCGCCGGCGACTCCACTGCCGCCAGCCTGATTAAGAACAATGAGCGGAGACAACTTTGGACGATCTGTGCCGCCTCTCGGCAACCGCCGCCGTCGACCTGCTCAGGAGGCGCAAGGTCTCGCCCCTCGAGCTCCTCGATGCAGCGGCAGCTCGCATCGCCGAAACCGAGCCGAGCCTCAACGCCATCCCGACGCTGTGCCTGGAGCGGGCGCGCGATCAGGCGAAGGCGTTGATGCGCAGCCCGCCGGCAGACCCGCCGGGCCACTTTCTGCACGGACTGCCGATCGTGGTGAAGGACAACGTGGAAGTGCAAGGCGTGCGCTGCACGTTCGGTTCCCCGATCTTCGCCGACCACGTCTCGCCGGAGTCGGATGTCGTCGTGCAGCGGCTGGAATCGAACGGTGCCCTGGTGGTTGGGAAAAGCAACATCCCGGAGTTTGCCGCGGGCGGCAATACGTTCAACGACGTGTTCGGCATCACCCGCAATCCGTGGAATACCGGCTACACGCCGGGTGGGTCGTCCGGCGGCACGGCTGCCGCCCTGGCCGCGGGGCAGGTCTGGCTCGGCACCGGCAATGATTTCGGCGGCAGCATCCGGACGCCGGCCAGCTTCTGCTCACTGGTCGGGCTGAGACCGACGGCGGGAACGGTTCCCCGGATGCAGAAGCAGCCGTATTCGCCGCTCAATGTGGAAGGCCCGCTCGCACGCAGCGTGACGGACTGCGCGCTGATGCTGGAGTGCGAGGCGGGCCCACATCCGCTCGATCCGCTCAGCGCCCCGATCGTGCCGGGCAGCTTCATGAAGGCGGCCGCCAGCCCGTCGCGCCCGAAGCTGACTGCCCTCAGCCTGGACCTGGGTATCGCTCCGACTGTGTCGCCGGAGGTGGCGCGCCTGTTCGGGCTGCTCGGGGAGAGGCTGGCAGGCGCGGGATGCGACGTCGAGGAGGCTTGCCCGGATCTGCGGGATGCGGTTTCCATTTTCCGGACACTGCGTGGCGTCGCGTTCGTGGGCAACATGAGGACGTTGCTCGCGACGGAGCGCGACCGGCTCAAGCCGGACGTGATCGCGAACGCCGAGTTCGGCTTGGGCCTGACGATCAATGATGTCGTGTCGGCCGAACTGGCGCATGGGGACCTGGTCCGCCGGGTGGCCAGGTTCTTCGAGAGGTTCGATGTCCTGATCTGCCCGACGGTGCTATGCCCTCCGGTCAGGGTGGAAGAGCGCTATGTGCCGGTGCTGAATGGCGTCGAGCTCGGCGACTACCTTGGCTGGCTCGTCATGACCTGCGCCATCTCCGCGACCGGGTGCCCGGTTCTTGCCCTGCCGTGCGGATTCACCCGCGACGGTCTGCCGGTAGGGGTGCAGGTCATCGGCCCCGCCAGGAGCGAGGCTCGCCTCCTCGCCATCGGGGCGTACCTGGAGCAGGTCCTGGATGTGTCGCCGCGCACGCCGATCGAGCCGCGAGATCCTGCGAAGACCGCGATGTCCGATGCTGCCCGGCCAGCCGCGTCATGACCACCGGTTCATGATGCAGATGCTGCTCGCCGCTTCGCGTCTGGTGGATACGCTCAATCTGCTGGTCGGCAGGTCGGTGCGCTGGCTGATCCTGGCTGCCGTTCTGATCAGTGCGGGCAACGCCATCGTGCGCAAGACCTTCCAGACGAGCTCGAACGCGCTTCTCGAGATCCAGTGGTACCTGTTCTCCGCCGTGTTCCTTCTCTGCGCTGCCTACGCGTTTCTCAGGAACGCGCACGTCCGGATCGACTTCGTCTCGGTGCGGCTCTCGGCCAGAGCCCGATCGTGGATCGACATCGTCGGCATCGTGTTCTTTGCGGTGCCGTTCTGCTGGTTGCTTGTCCAGCTGTCGCTGCCGCTGGTCCTGGACGCATACCACAACGACGAGACATCCTCCAATGCGGGCGGCCTTCTGCGGTGGCCTGTCTATGCGTTGGTGCCGCTGGGCATGACGTTGCTCCTGCTCCAATGCTTTTCCGAGCTCGTCAAGCACGTCGCCTTCCTGCGGGGCTTGCTGCCGTCTGCCGCCTCGCATCCTGAACCGAAAGGCGATCCGCCGGATCAGCCCGTGCCGCCGGTGGCTGACGCGCCTGCCAGCCTGCCCGATCAGGAGGCGGAGCGCAGATGGAAATGATGGCGGAGCATTTCGTCCCATTGCTGTTCGCCGGCCTGCTGGTGTTCCTGCTGACTGGATTCCCCGTCGCATTCGGACTGGCGGCAACGGGTCTGTCGTTCGGAATGCTGGGCATCTTCCTGGGCCTCTTTCCGCTGGTGCTGTTTCAGGCGCTTCCGCTGCGCATCTTCGGCATCATGCAGAACGACACGCTTCTCGCCGTGCCGTTCTTTACCTTCATGGGCATCGTCCTGCAGGAAAGCGGGATCGCGGAAGATCTTCTGGAGACGATCGGCCAGGTGTTCGGACCTCTGCGCGGTGGTCTTGCCCTCGCAGTCGTGGTGGTGGGTGCCTTGCTTGCAGCGACCACCGGAGTGGTGTCCGCTGCCGTGGTATCGATGGGGCTGATTTCGCTTCCCGTGATGCTGCGCTACGGCTACAACCGGAGCATGGCGACGGGGGTCATCATGGCCTCCGGGGCGCTGGCGCAGGCGATTCCACCGTCGGTGGTCCTGATCGTGCTGGCGGACCAGATGGGCCGCTCCGTCGGCGATATGTATGCGGGCGCACTGGTGCCCGGTCTCCTCCTGGTCGGGGTGTATGCGATCTATGTCATCTCGGTTGCCGTGATTCGTCCGGCCTGGGTGCCGGCGCTGCCGCCGGAGGCTAGGATCTACGGCGAGGCCGGCGGCGCGAGCGGTCATCGCTCGTTGCTGGTCCTCGCCGCTCTCGCCGCCGCCGGCGGCATCGGCTGGGCGGCCATGCATGACAGCATCGTCAATCCGATCATGGGTCGGTCGGTGTCCGCGCCTGCCGACGAAGTCGTCGTCCTTTCGATCACGGCCGGTGCGACCGTTGCAATGGTCCTCGCGCTGGTCGACCGTCTCCCGGGCCTTCGGTTGCTCTCCAGGTTGTCGCGACGCGTGACGCTGTTGCTGATCCCGCCGCTGGTGCTGATCTTCCTGGTCCTCGGCACCATCTTCCTCGGCATCGCGACACCCACCGAGGGCGGCGCGATGGGAGCGGTCGGCGCGCTCGTGATGGCTGGAATGCGCGGGCGGTTGAAGGACCTCGGCATGCTAAGAAGGGCGGTGGATCAGACGGCCCAGCTGACCAGCTTTGTCATCTTCATCCTCATCGGCGCCACCGTCTTCAGCTTCACCTTCAATGCCGTGGACGGCCATGTGTGGGTCGAGCACCTGTTCGACGGTCTACCGGGTGGCCAGCTTGGCTTCCTTGTGGCGGTCAATTTCCTTGTCTTCGTGTTGGGCTGCTTCCTGGACTTCTTCGAGATTGCCTTCATCGTCATCCCGCTCCTGGTGCCGGTCGCCGACAAGATGGGGATCGACCTGATCTGGTTCGGTGTGACCATCGCGATGACACTCCAGACTTCCTACCTGACGCCGCCTTTCGGCTTCGCACTCTTTTTCGTGCGGAGCGTCGCGGCATCCCGGGACTACATCGATGCGGTGACGAAGCGGCCGGTCAGAGCCGTCACCACCGAGCAGATCTACCGGGGATCCATCGCCTTCGTGATTCTTCAACTGGTGATGGTCGCGGTCCTGCTCCGTTTCCCAGAACTGGTGACGGACAGGCTGGACAAGCCGGTGCAGATCGCTCCGGAGGGTATGACGATCACGCCCGAGCGCGGCGGTTACGGAGACCCGGAGGCGGATCCCATGAAGCGGTTCGGATCGGGAACGGCTGCACCTGCCGACGACAAAGGTTCAGGCGGCGAGGAGGACCCCATGTCGAAGATGCGGCGCGCGCTGGAGCGCGATGCCGCGGCACAGTAGGAGAACGGTGCTGGAGCAAGGCTGGCTTTCTGTTTTTTCGGTGACTATTCGATCAACCCAGGAGGAGACCCAATGGACCGTCGTTCACTAGTCAAACATGCAGGCGTTGCCGGCATTCTCGCTGCCGGTGTTGCTCCGGCAGTCCATTCCCAAAGTGCAATCAGGTGGCGACTGGCGCACAGCTTTCCGAAGTCCCTCGATACGATCTACGGCACGGCGGAGCTGTTCTCGAAGCTGGTGCATGACATGACCGGCGGAAAGTTCAACATCACCGTTCATGCGGCGGGTGAGCTGATGCCGGCCTTCGGCGTCCTCGACGGCGTCCAGAACGGCACCATCGAATGCGCCCATACGGCCTCCAATTTCTTTGCCGGCAAGGATGAGACATTTGCCTTCAACGGCATCCCGTTCAGCCTCAACACGCGGCAGATGAACGCCTGGATGTACGACGGCAATGGACTCAAGCTGATGCGCGAGTTCTATCGCGGCTACAACGTCATCAACTTTCCCATGGGCAACACCGGCGCCCAGATGGGTGGCTGGTATCGCAAGGAGATCAAGTCCCTCAATGACATGAAGGGGCTGAAGCTGCGGGTTTCCGGACTGGTGTCGGGACGGGTCTATGAGCGGCTCGGCGTGGTTCCCCAGAGCATCCCGGGCGGCGAGATCTACCAGTCGCTCGAGAAGGGGACCATCGACGCGGTCGAATTCAGCAGTCCGGTGGACGACCAGAAGCTCGGTTTCTACAAGGTCGCCCCTCACTACTACTATCCCGGGTGGCACGACGGCAGTGCGCAGCTGGACCTCTTCGTGGGAGTCAAGGCCTTCGAGGCGCTGCCCAACGAATACAAGGCCATCGTCGAGTCGGCGGCTGCGCATGCTCATTCCGTCATGCAGGCGCGCTACGACGCCAGGAATCCGAAGGCGTTGAAGGAGCTGGTTGCCCAGGGAACCCAGCTTCACAGGTTCCCGAAGGAAGTCATGGACGCCGGCTTTCGCGAGGCGCAGGCGCTGTACGAAGAGTTGTCGGCGAAGAATCCCAACTGGAAGAAGGTGTGGAGCGACTATGCCAGGTTCCGCGCCGACCAGAATTTGTGGTTCAGCTTTGCGGAGGCCAGCATGGATAGTTTCCTGCAGGCGCAGAAGCTTTAGAGCGCACGATCCGCTCCTTGGTTGCGTTTCCTCGAGAGGTCGCCAGATCATACAATTGGCGCTACCCGCATACCCCCACCTCGACATCATGGCCACCCTCAAGCAGCCGGCGAACCCCGAAGCAGATCCGCGCGTGAAAGCGGTATTCGACGACATCCGAGCGACTCGCAAGAGCGATTTCGTCAATAACCTCTGGCGCGCCCTGGCGTTCGATCCCGAACTGCTGGAGCGCACCTGGTCCGAGGTGAAGCGGGTGATGGCAACCCCGTCGCAGCTCGATCCGCTGACGAAGGAGATGATTTACATCGCCGTCTCCGTGGCCAACGCTTGCAGCTACTGCGTACATTCCCATACCTCGGCCGCGCGTGCCAAGGGCATGACCGATGCCCAGCATGCCGAGCTCCTGTCGATCATCGCGCTGGCGGGCAAGACCAATCAGCTGGCGACGGGGTTGCAGCTTCCGGTCGACCCGGTCTTCGACGTCGGCGCTTCTTCGTAGTCAACGCGCCGGCCGATCCCCTTCGATCGTCACCCGCGTCATCAGCCGGATGGAGCAGGTGGACACTCCGTTGCTTTGTAGCACACTTGTGCTACAGTGTTGTCCGTATGCACGGAGGCAATGCAGTGTCGACGACCACCATTCGTATCGAGGACGATCTGAAGGCGCGTGTCACGGCGGCGGCCGAGCGTGAGGGCAAGACCACCCACGCGTTCATCGTCGACGCCATCACGCAGACAGTCGAACAGGCTGAACTGGACGACGAGTTCCATCGGATTGCCGATGAGCGCTGGGCGAGGGTTCTGGCGACTGGAAAAACCGTCCCGTGGGATGAGGCGCGAGAGTATGTTGACGCGCGCTTGCGAGGCGAGCATCCGCGCAAGCCGGTCGCCCGCAACCCTTCAAGATGACGACCTGGCCGGCGGCTTGTGGCACGGATTTTCCTTGCTCCGGAAGTGCTCGATGATTTCGATCGCTTCTTTGACCATATTTCGAAGCAGGACGCTGCCGGCGCCCCGGACCGGATGGCCGAGATCGTGCAGGCGGTCCAGGTTCTTGCCAGCAGTCCGCTCATCGGGCGTCCGGTCACAGGCGGCAAGAGGGAGTTGATCGTCGGGCATGCGGCTCGGGGCTATGTGGTGCTCTACCGCTTTGTGGCCGATATCGACTCCGTCTTTGTCCTCGCCGTCAGAAACCAGCGCGAGTCTGGCTACAAGCGGAAGCGCTGAAGTCCTGTTGCGGCTTCACCGCACCGGCCGATCCCCCTCGATCGTCACCCGCGTCATCAGCCGGTCGAACCCCGCATAGTCCGGCACCGCACGATGCATCGTGCAACGGTTGTCCCATACCAGCACGTCATTGGCCCGCCAGCGGACGCGGCAGGTCAGGTCGAAGCGGCTGCAATGCTCATAGAGGAAGGCGAGGAGCGGCGCGCTTTCCTCCGTCGTCATGCCGTCGAAGCGCTGCGCATAGGTCTTGTTGACAAACAGGTGACGGCGGCCGGTGCGCGGATGGCGGCACACCAGCGGATGCACCACTTCGCGATCGCCGGCCGCGACATCGAGGTCGGTGCGGGTGCTGGTCGAGTCGTAGCGGCGCTGCTGGGCGTAGTACTGCGAGCCGAAGATCCGCGTCCCGCTGTGAACCACGTTCAGTCGATCGGCCATCTCCCGGAACGCGGGAGACAATGCGTCGTAGGCGGAGTACATGCTCAGGAACCCCGTGTCGCCGCCATGAGGCGGAACCTCGACGGCCCGCATCACCACCGCCGCGGGCGGCGTGTCCAGGAACGTGCTGTCGGCATGCCAGTTTTCGCCGACCACCCGGCCGGTGTCCTGCGCACGGCGCCGGATGATCTGGACGTCGGGATGTCCCTCGATGTTGTGCAGTTGCGGGACTCGACCCACCGGCCCGAACAGCGCCGCGAATGCCCGATGGGCGTCGTGTGCGATGTCCTGGTTCGGCAGGACGATCACCTGATGATGCTCGAAGGCTTCGAGCACCTCCTGCGTCACTTCCGACGCGAGCGGTTGGCGCAGATCGACGTCATGGATCTCCGCGCCGAGCACGCCGGTCAGCGGCTCGACACGAATGTGCCGGAAGGGAGGGTTAGTAGTGGAACTCATTGTTCGACGACGAGGCCTGCCTCGCGGATGATGGTGCTGAACTTGCGAACGTCCTCTTCGAGCCACTTCTGCGTTTCGCGCGCCCCGACGAAAAGGGGCTGCACATCGATCTCCTCGAGTCGACGCATGACGGCCGGATCTTCCATCGCGGTACGGACGGCGTTCTCCAGCTTCTCCAATACCGCGGGCGGTGTCGACTTGGGCGCCGACAGGTTGACGATCGCGTCGTTGCCGTCCAGGCCGGGAAAGCCCGACTCCCCGGTCGTCGGGACGTGGGGCAGGGACGCCAGCCGCTTGGGCCGCTGGACGGCGAGCACGCGGATGTCCTTGCCGTCCAGGTTCTTGATCAACCCGCTGTACGGCAATGCGCAGGCTTGCACGTCGGTGCCGGCTCGCAATGCGGTCAGTGCCGGTGCGACGCCGTTGTACGGTACGTGAGTGGCTTCCAGCACCTTGCCGCTCGTCTTCACCTGGCTCTTGAACATCTCGAGCTGCAAGTGGTTGAGGCCACCGACGCCGGTGGTGCAGAAGTTCACGCCCTCGGGCTTGCTTCGGGCGAGTTCGACGAGTTCCTGGAGCGTCTTTGCAGGGACGTTGGCATTGACCGCGAACAGCGAAGTGTTGGTCGCCACGCCCGCGATCGGCGCGAAGTCCGACAGCTGCAGGCTGAATCCTTTCACCAGCAGGTGCAGGAAGCCGAAGGCCGAGCCCGACGTGAGAAACAGGTTATAGCCATCCGGTGCGGCGGAGCCGACGGAGCGAGCGCCCACCGAACTTCCGGCTCCAGGCCGGTTCACGACCAGGACCGGCTGGCCCAGGACGTCCTTCATGCGGTCGGCCAGGATGCGCGCGGTGAGATCGAGGCTGCCGCCGGGAGCGAAGGGGACAACAATGCTGACCGGCCGGGATGGATAGGCTGCGTCCTGTGCCAGCGCGGGCGCGACGGCGAACGCGGTTGCCAGCGTCGCGAGCGTGCCGCGAAGCAGCGTCCGGCGGCGGGAGATGCGCGGGCGTGTCACGCGCGCTTCGATGAGGGGGATGGTCTTCATGGGGTCTCCTTGGGTGTCCCTGCGGTGTCCACGCGGTGTATCGCGATGCGGGAGCAGGTTGGCGCTGCTCAGCCTTGGTTCATGAAAGTGAGGTTGTCGATCAATCGACAGAGGTCGGCGCGCAAGCGCGCCACTTCCGCTGGGCTCAGGCCATGCGTCAGTCGACGGTCGCGACGATCGGACGCCGCCTTCAGCTTGCTGCGCAGGCTGCGCCCGTCGGCGGTGAGCCGGATCTGCATCTCGCGTCCGCGCCGGACGGTTTCCACCAGTCCTTCACCTTGAAGAACTTGAAGGCTGCGGCTGGCCGCTGCCTTGTCGATGTCGGCCGCCGTGGCAGCTGATATCGCGCTGCAGACGTCCTCGTGGCCCAACGCCATCAGCAGCCGGTACTCGGTGGAGCCGATGTTCCACTCGCGTGCGTAGTAGCTCGAGGCGCCGCGGCTCAGCCGAGCCGCAAGCGAGGTGATCAACCAGGCGGTGTAGTCGTGCGCGAGGGGAGGCAGCTGACGATCCACTGCCGGCACCTCGGCTTCCGGCCGCGCGGCAGAACGGGGGGTGGTTGCAGGGAGTCGCATGCGTGATTGTTGACCCATCAACAGTCGCATGTCAACTTTCGAGGTTGGTCACCGGCTGTCCCTGCGCGTGTAGCGCCATGCAACCTTGAGGCACATGAAAAATGTTGTGTCGCCACCGTCTTCGCCTGCGCATTCCAGGATGGCGCCGGCGGGAACACTGCTATGAATCGCCATGACAAGCACCTGCTGGCTGCTGCGGCGTTGGCGGGACAGCAGCCAGGACCGGATGGACAACCGGATCATCCAACCAGATTCGGAGGCGTCCCCTCATCCTGTCTGTGGAACGCGATCAAGCTCGGCGGCGTTCCTTCGTCCTGCTGATGAAACACGATCAAGCTCGGCGGCGTCCCTTCGTCCTGCTGATGAGCCGCAATGAGGTTGGGCGGCGTGCCCTCATCCTGCTGATGCTGGGAGAGCTTGTTGAATAGCGTCCTTTCATCGGGGGCGTACGCGGCCGCGGCGGCGAGGGCTGCGGTTGCAGCAACAGCCGCAGCGATGAGCGAGAGAGCTGCTTTCATTTCGAACTCCTTCGATGACAATGGGCACGGAGTGGTAGCCGTCGGATGACGCCATTCGCCTACCGTGTGCTCCCAGTATTGGTCGGTGCCTCGACGTCTGCAATTGGACGGAGGTCCAGAAAGAGTTCGGGTCGGGGTGGACTGGCCGGCTACGCAAGAAGCCAAGGCGGGTTTAGCAAACCGAGACTTCGGTTTAGTCACCCGAGTGCCACTCGCCCCATATAATCCGTCCGACGCCGGACGTTCGACGCCTACTGCTACCGGGGGCTTCGATGCATATCCTGATCGTGGATGACCATCCGCTGTTCCGGGAAGGGCTGAAGATCCTGTTGTCTTCCCTGGAGCCGGAAGTCAGGACGTCGGAGGCGGGCACCGTTGCGGATGCTGTCGCACTCTCGGCAACCGAGTCGCCCGACCTGGTCTTGCTGGACATGAATCTTCCCGGCCTGAGCCGGCTCGACGCGCTGCGTGAGGTCAAGGCAGCCTATGAATCGGCATCGGTCGTGGTGGTCTCCGGCGACGAAGATCCTCTCTTCATCCGAACGAGCATCGATGCCGGTGCATCAGGCTACATCCCGAAGTCCACCGACCCCGCACTGACTATCCAGGCTCTGCGCCTCGTGCTGGCCCATGGCGTCTACCTGCCCCGTTTTGCATTGGCTCGAGTGAGCGAACCTCGCCCAGACGACGGTGCTACCGCTTTGGACGACCCGCCGCAGCTGAGCGAGCGCCAGATGGCGGTGCTGAAGTGCATGCTGCAAGGGAAGCCGAACAAGATCATCGCCCGGGATCTCAACATCGCCGTCGGGACCGTCAAAGCCCATCTGTGGGCAATCTATCAAACGTTGGGAGTCTCCTCCCGCTCTCAGGCCATGTACCGTGTACACGAGCTCGGGCTCTTCGACAGCGTGCGGGCGACCTGAGAGTCGCCGGGACGAGACGGACATGACAGCCGCATTCGCCGCGGTTGGACAGCACCCACCGGGGCTGACCGACGAATTGCTTCAACTGCTTGCCAGGCAGGGGCGCCGGGTGCCTATCCCTGTCTTTCTGTGTGCATTGCTGTTTGCCTCGGTTGCCTCGAGCCAGTTGGGGGGCTGGCTGCCGTGGGCATGGTTGTCCATGGTGGCCATCATGCTGGCGGTGAGGTGGAACGTCCTGGGCCGTCTTCCAACTGCAAGAATGAGCGGAAGCCAGAAGCTCCGGATCGTCGTTGCGCTGAGCGGTATGAACGGCGTGGTCCATGCGACATCGATCGGCCTTGCGCTGCACCTGGACGGTCCGGGTCGCGCGGTTCAGACAATCGTGATGCTCGGCTTGTGCGCTGGCTCGGTCGTCACAACTGGTGGCTATCGTCCCGCTTTCGTGGCCTTTGCCGGCGCGACGCTCATCCCGTTGAGTGCGATGTGGGCCTTCGGATCGCCGGGACCGACGTACTGGGTCGACATCTTCAGTGCCTTGCTGATTCTCGTCTACGGATTCGTCTTGCTGGGCTTGGCCAAAGATGCGTTCCAGCTCTTCAAGGAGTCGTTCGAGATACGACAGGAGCAGGCAGATCTCAACCGTCAGTTGCGAGCCGCACTGGCCGACGCTGAAGCGGCCAATCGGGCCAAGACGCGTTTCCTTGCCTCGGCCAGCCATGATCTGCGTCAGCCGCTGCATACGCTCTCGCTGTTCAGCGCTGCACTGACGATGCGACCGCTCGATGCGGGTTCGCAGCAGATAGCGCAGCACATCAGCGCTGCGCTGCAAACACTGGGTGCGCAACTCGATGCGCTCCTCGACGTGTCCAAGCTCGACGCTGGGGTCGTGCCGGTGAGGCGAACCAGCTTTTCTCTCTGGGAGTTCTTGAAGAGGCATGAGCAGGAGTATCGGCCACAGGCGGAGGCCAAGGGGCTGCTGCTGACGATGCGATGCGATGCTGACGCAGTGTGCGAAACCGACGAGGTCTTGCTCGGGCGCATCGTTCGCAACCTACTCGAAAACGCCATCAAGTACACGCCGAGCGGGGAGGTGAATATCAGCGGGCGCCGGGAGGCCGGAAAGTGCCTGATCAGCGTGAAGGACTCCGGCATCGGCATCGCGCCGGCCGAGCATCAACGGGTCTTCGAGGAGTTCTACCAGGTCGACAATCCGGATCGCGATCGCTCGCAAGGGTTGGGCCTCGGCCTATCAATCGTGCGCAGGTTGGCACAACTCCTGGAGGTGAGCGTCTCGATGTCATCGGCACCGGGGCTTGGAACGACTTTCACCCTGACGGTTGCGCAGGGCCGGTTGCTGACTCCGCCGGGTGGAAGGGAAGGGCAGCTTCCGGCGCATCCTCGTCTCGAGGGAATGAAGATCCTGGTGCTCGACGACGAAGAGGAGGTGCGCAAGGGCATGCAGGCCTTGTTGCGGGAGTTGGGCTGCCAGGTCGAGGTGGCAGGCTGCATCGCCGAAGCGGTCGTGCAATGCCAAGCAGCCCCGCCCGATATGGCTCTGGTCGACCTCAGGCTCAGGGGCCAGGAGAGCGGCATTGCCGCCGTCGAACAGCTTCGGCAAGCGCGGCCCGGGCTCCGGGCGATCCTGGTCAGCGGCGACACTGCACCCGATCGGCTCAAGGACGCACGCGATGCTGGTATCCCGATGCTGCACAAGCCGGTCGCAGCCGAATCTCTTTGCCGCGCCATAGCCGCGGAAATGACCGAGGGAGTCAGTCATGGAACTGGAGCAGGCAGAGGCCCCACGTGAGGAAGGCGGGAAGGAAAATGCAACGCAATGGTTGTCCCAGGGGCTTGAAACACTGATCGAGCAGCTTCAGGGCCGCACCGACAGGTCCGCGAACATCGCGGATTTCGATGTGCTGATCGTCGGAAGCGGCTATGGTGGTGCAGTTGCGGCAGCAGAATTGGCCTTAAATCGTGGCGACAAGAGCGTGTGCGTCCTCGAACGCGGGCGCGAACGCTTGCCGGGAGCTTTTCCGTCGCGAATGGCCGACCTCGCCGGCCATGTCCGTTTCGCAACCCCGGGCGCGAGCCGTTCCAGGGGGCGCAACGAAGGGTTGTTCGACGTCCGTATCGGTGAAGATCTTTGCGCACTGGTCGCGAACGGAGTGGGCGGCGGCTCCCTCATCAATGCCGGTGTGATGACGCTTCCGTCACGGAAGGTGTTCGAATCGAAGGCCTGGCCGGAAGCCTTGCGGGATGCATCCTCCATTGACGAGCTGCTCAAGACCGGCGCCAACCTCAGGACACGGCTGGGAGCAGACAAGACGGTCGAGACGGTCAAGGCACCGTTGCCGCGCAAATTCAAGGCGCTTCAGGCACTGGCTGGAAGTCGACCTGCGAAGGCCCTGCCGATCACCGTGGCCCTTGCAGATGAAGGCGTCGGGAAGGTTCGCACGCCGGCGGGGGTCGAAATCGATGCCTGCGTCGGGTGCGGAGACTGCGTCACTGGATGCAACTACAACGCGAAGGTATCGCTCGACGTCACGCTCCTGGCCGAGGCCCGGCAGCGGGGCGCGGAAATTTATGCTGGCGCCACCGTGCTGAGAATCGAGAAGATCCCGCGGGAGGATGCCGCACCGTTGTGGCAGGTGCATGTCGTTCACACGGACGAGACGTTGCGGCGTCGGCAGCGTAAACCCTTTCTTCTGCGCGCAAGCCGGTTGGTGCTCTCTGCAGGCACCTTCGGCTCGACCGAGATCCTGCTGCGCTCGCAGAGCGATGGGCTGCGTTTCTCGCCGACACTTGGGCATCGGGTCTCGTCGAATGGTGATCTCATCGCAGCGGCCTATGACAGTCGCGTCGATGCCAACTGCGTGGGAGACGAGCAGCGGGACTCGCAAGGCGTAGCTCCCGAAAATCGTGTGGGTCCTGCCATCACGGGGATGGTCGATCTGCGGCCGAAGGATGAGAGGGGCGCTGCGCCCCTCGACGACGGGATGGTGATCCAGGACCTTGCTGTTCCGGGCGCACTGCGCAGGCTGCTGGAGGAGACCGTGACCACCACGGCTGCTGTCCATCTGCTGGCTGAAGCCGACGCACAGGTTCATGGCGGCGCCGAGCGATATCCCGATCCGTGCGCCGTCGATCCCTTGGCGGTACGAAGGACGCTGGTGGTGGCGATCATCGGCCACGACAGTGCGGATGGGGTGATCCTGCTCAATCCAGGCGGCGAGCGTGACCGCGGTGACGGCGCGGTGAGGGTCAGATGGCCGACCTTGCGAACCTACCCGCCGCTGCTCGAGCGGCATCGGAAGTTCGAGGCGATGCTGCGTTCCACTATCGGTGGGCGCGCGCTGCCTAACCCGGTATGGCGTCTCCTGCCTGACAAGCTCGACTATATCTTTGGAGGCCAGACCGGACCGCTCCTGACGGTGCATCCGCTTGGGGGCTGTCCGATGGGGGATGATCCTGCGAGGGGCGTGGTCGACGATCTGGGCAGGGTCTTCGATGCGGATTCCTCTTCGGATGGCAGGTATCACCAGGGGCTCGTGGTGCTGGATGGCTCCATTGTCCCCACGTCGCTTGGCATCAACCCTGCCTTGTCGATCGCGAGTATTGCGCTGCGGGCGATCACCGCTCTCCGGGACGTTTGGGAATACAACGAGCCGGCCGCTCCTGCCACTGCGATGGGCGATCGACCGTACTTGAGGCGCCCTGGGCCCGCGAAGACTCGCAAGCCTACGCAGGTCGAGGTGGTGGAGCGACTGTCCGGCCTTGTGGCGGTCAGCGGTATCGGGCACGGAGGGAATCCTCTGCACGTCGAGTTGACGATGCGCTTCGACAGGGTCTCTCTCGCTGCCCTTGTAGCCGGTACCGGCGCAGCCCGGTTGACGCTGCCTGTGGACGGCGGGAAGTTGCGGATCTTCGGGTCGACGCCGCTTGACGATCGGGAAGCCCTTGATCATGAGGCCCTGCTCGTGGCGAAGGTCAGAGGAACATTGAGGCTCTTCCACGAGGAGGAATCGTCGTCGCTGCAGCGCAGGCTCCGAGGATGGTGGTCGTGGTTCCGGAACCGGGGCCTGCGCGACAGCGTGCACTGGCTGAGCGACCAGCTCGCCGGCGAGGGACCGCCACCGACCGGCAATGCAAGCCCTCTACAGGAAGGCTTGAGCCGCCTCAAGAGTTCGTGGGACCTGAGTTCGCGGGCCGGCGCGGTCCGCCTGTTCGAGTACCACCTGGAGATTGCGGAAATCGTCTCGACCAGCCTGGAACAGGCGGCGGTCAAAGGTTTCCAGGGAGGATGCATCAGGGGCAGCAAGCGCTTGACCTACTCCAGGCGAGGCAATCCCTGGCGGCAACTGATGGAGGTATCGCTCGACAGCTTTCCTTTCGCCCGGGGGCCGAAGGCAATCCTTCGCCTCGATACAGGCTTTCTCGCCAGGCAAGGCATCCCGTTGATGCGGATAGTCGCACAGGAGGATCAGCCTACCGCCCTTGCGGACCTGACCTCGCTGGCGCTGTATGTCCTGCGGATGCTGATTCACGTCCACGTCTGGAGCTTCCGGGCGCCTGACATACCGAAGCCGCGATCGATTCAACGCCTTCCCGGTCTCGTGCCCGGACTGCCACCGCCGGTGATCCACGAGTTCCAGGTGGCTGAACCGCGCGACGGTGTTCCCGTGATGGTTCGACTGACTCATTATCCGGCAGCTCCAGGAAACCTTCGCAAGGCGGCGGAACGTGCCGGGGGCGGCACTGATGCAGGTGCCTCGATGTCGCTGCGGACGCCGATCCTCCTGATCCACGGCTACAGCGCGAGCGGAACGACGTTTGCTCATCATGCAGTCAGGCCAAACCTTGCCGAGGCACTCTGGGAGAGAGGCAAGGATGTCTGGATCGCGGATCTGCGAACGAGCGCCGGAATGCCGCATGCGCGTGCGCCGTGGCGCTTCGAGGACGCCGCCATGGCCGACATTCCCGTAGCGATCCATCAGGTCCGGATGCTGACTGGTGCAGAGAGGATCGACGTCTTCGCGCATTGCATGGGCGCGGCAATGTTCGGCATGGCTCTGCTCGGCCCCAAGCGCCCTGACGAACCGTTCCACGATCTGAGGTGCGGGCTGCATTCCAGAATCCGGCGGCTTGTGACGTCGCAGGTCGCCCCGGCGGTGCTCTTCACGCCCGCCAACGTCTTTCGCGCCTACGCCATGCGATATCTGAAGTACTACCTGCCGATCTCGAACTATGAATTCCGTCCAACCAGTTCAGCGACATTCGTCGATCAGTTGATCGATCGGCTGCTCGCCACCCTGCCTTATCCCGAAGAAGAGTTCGACCGCGAGAATCCATTCTGGACGCCATGGCGCCGGACCCCCTGGGTCGGCACCCGCCACCGCATGGATGCCTTGTACGGACGCGACTTCAGCCTCAACAACCTGCCACAGGGCGTTCTCGACTACATCGACGACCACTTCGGGCCTTTGAACGTGGATACCGTGGCCCAGGCCATCCACTTTGCGCACAACCGGGTGATCACGAATCACAAGGGATTCAATGACTATGTGACACCGGTGCAGCTGCGCGAAAACTGCACTTTCCCGGTCTTTCACGTACATGGCGAAGAGAACGGCCTGGTCTCGCCGCGGACCCCGGACCATTTCCAGAAGGTGCTGGAAGACTGCGATGTACGCTTCAACGGAAGGGAAGGCTTTGATTTCGAGAAATACGAGGCCGGACATCAGGACTCGCTGATCGGTCGACCCGCCACGCAAGTGTTCGCGGACGTGATCCGATTTCTCGAGAAGGAGGACCCGCCCGCCCCTGGCCGCAACAGCAGGGATAGTCATGCCGCGCAGACTTTCAGGTTCACTTTTGCCTCTCAGGTGCCGGCTTTCGGCGTGAGGCTTGGCGCCGCCGATGCATCGGCTGCCGGGACCTATTCGTTCGGAGACCATGGCGGCCGCGGGGAAGTGGTCGCCGTACTGCTCGTGCCGATCATCGAGCACGAAGGGCGCTATCTGCCGTTGAGTGTGGGGGGGCCGGTGGAGCCGACTCTCGAGAGTTTGAAGCCGCTCGTCAGGTGCGCTGCGGTGACTGATGTCTGGTCTTCGGATGAGGCCAGGAGGTGGCGTTTCAACTTCAACTTCAACTTCAACTCCGACGACGATGGTCGCCGGCCCGGCCACAACGACCTCCTCGTCATGGCCATGTACGACCAGTCGCTGGAAATCGGTCCGCCGCCCAGGATCCTGTTCCCAGCCGGTCTTGATGATCTGGCGGCCGATTTGGCGGAGCGTTTCGTGAAACCGCCGGCCGCCACTGGAATCGGCGACGGCGTCGGCATCATCCCCATAGGCATTCCGGCGGATCTGATCGATCGCATTCTCGACGCGATCGTCGAATCGGTTCGTCATGTCTTCGAGCATGAGGGGAACGCAAACATCAGCCAAGGCATCCTGCGCCGGCCTGATCCGTCCGAGTCCCGGCACCAGGCGGAGGCAGCGAGCAGCTTTGCGCTGGCGAGCTGCCAGTATCCCGGAGGGATGCTGGATCGAACTCCTCCTGGCGTTCCCGACAAGGCGGATGAAGGACCCGCGGACGCTTCCTACATGCGCCTGCTGGCCGTGCTCAGGGGCGAGCGTGCCGGACCGGTTCCGACTCGGTTGATCCTGACCGGTGACCAGATCTATGCGGATGCAACCGCCGGGCTGTTCGATCCGAAGGTCCTCGACGATCGCTTTCGCCTGGCCTATCAGGCCTTCCTCGGGGCCAGAGGTCCCCGGTTGGTGTTGTCGCGTCTGCCGGCCGTCATGCGCCTGGACGACCACGAGATTGCAGACAACTGGGAGCCGGATCCCGGCAGCAATGGATGCAAGGGCGATGAACCGAGCGCTCTTGGGGTGCAAGCCTACCTGCGCTACCAGCGCGATGTCGATCCTCAAGGGAGCGGTCCACAAGACATTTGGTTCGAGGGCGAGGTCAACGGCTTCGCCTGCTTCTTTGCCGATGCGAGGACCCAGCGGGGTCCCCGCGATGTGGATGCGTATGGGGCAGCCGACATCCTGGGCGCCGAACAGAGCAAGAAGGTAGACCTATTCCTTGCCGATACCTCCAAGCCGGGTCCGAGGCTCTTCGTTTCGGGCTCCATGGTTCTACCTCGCCGGCTCGAAGTGCGGGACGGCAGTCGGGCTGCGGCATTGCGCTCGGATGCTTGGGATGGCTACCCGGCCTCCCTGCATCGTCTGCTGGCTGGCGTCTACAACCGGGGGATCGACGACATCGTGTTCCTTTCAGGCGACGAACACATCTCCAGCGTCGCGCGCATAGCAGTCCGACGGACAGGAGTCGACAAGATCGTCGTCGCCCATTCCATCCATAGCTCCGCACTCTATGCTCCCTATCCGTTCGCCAACGGCACCGAGAATGACTTCGCGGGAACAGAGGAGTTCTGCTTTCTTCATGACGGAAGAGAGTATGTCTGCAGCGTGGGGACCTGGTACCCGGCTGCCGGGGATGGATTCGCGATCGTAACCATCGCCAAAGAGCCTCAGGGTTGGTCTGTCGCGGCGAGGTTCGATCGGGAGGGCTGCGATCCCGGTGACGTCAGGAACATCATGCGCTTTCGAGTGCCTGATCAAGTCGCTCAGCCTGAGCCGTTGCAGATTTGAATCGTGGTCATCGCCGCGCACTACAACTTTGCTTTCGTGACAAAGGGGGAGACATGAAACACCGGAACGACCCCGAGGGCCTGAGGCTCCCGGTCAAGCTCGATGCGACGACGAACGGCGAGTTCGCCCCGATCCCGCTCGAAGCGTTGCATCGCCATGCAAACCGCCTCGCGATGGAAGAAGCGACGGCACGATCCAGGCGGTTGGGCTTGGACCGCAGGAGCTTTCTCGTCTCGGCCTGCGGCGTCACCAGTACGCTCGCGAGTTTCAATGCGGCCTACGCGGCAGCAGGACGCACGGGCGGGTTCTACGAGATGCCGAGAGAGGCGCCGCTCGATCTGTTCGCTGCGCGCTCGGCGGTGGACGGCAACGAGTTCATCTTCGATGTGCAAGGTCATTTCGTGAACCCGACCGGAGCCTGGCTGAAGACCCTTCCCCCAGACGAGAAGCCATTTCAATCCAATACCCAGCGCAGTAGCTGCAGTCCCCATCGCGGTACCGGCAACCGGGACTACCTGAACTGCATCGGGCCCGACCAGTTCGTGAAGGACGTCTTCATGGACTCCGACACCGACCTGATGGTGCTCTCCTTCGTGCCGTCGACCCGCCAGGACGAGCCGCTCACCATCGAGGAGGCCCAGTCGACCGCGCGCATCGTCGAAAACCTCGACGGGACGCATCGGCTCTTGATCCATGGACGCGTGAATCCGAACCAGCCCGGCGACCTGGAGGGCATGGACGAGCTCGCCTCGCGCCACCGGATCTCGGCCTGGAAGACCTACACCCAATGGGGGCCCGATGGCCGCGGCTTCTACATGGACGACGAGCCTGGCATCCGCATGATCGAGAAGGCGCGCAGCCTCGGCATCAAGAACATCGCGATCCACAAGGGCTTTCCCTTCGGCCGGAAGTCCTACGAGCATTCGACATGCGCGGACATCGGGCGGGTCGCGAAGCGATATCCCGACGTGAAGTTCCTCATCTATCACTCGGGCTTCGTTGCGGGCAAGGCCGAGGAGAAATACGATCCGGCCCGGACCGACGGCATCGACGCGCTACTTACCAGCCTCAGGGCGAACGGCCTCAAACCGGGTTCAAATGTCTATGCCGAACTCGGCTCGACCTGGCGCTTCCTGATGCGCGACCCCGACTCCGCCGCCCACGGCCTCGGCAAGCTCCTGAAGCATGTGGGCGAGGACAACGTGCTGTGGGGGACCGACTCGATCTGGTACGGCTCGCCTCAAGACCAGATCCAGGCGTTCCGCGCCTTCCAGATTTCGCCCGAATTGCGGGAGAAGCATGGCTATCCCGAAATCACGCCGGCGCTGCGAGCCAAGGTGTTCGGGCTGAACGCGGTCAAGGTCTACTCGATACCCGCGGACGTGCTGAAGAAGCACGTCAAGGACCGGGTCGCACAGGAGCGGGAAGGGTATCGGTACGAAGCGGACCCGACCTTCCTGACGCACGGGCCGCGGACGCGGCGGCAGTTTCTGAATCTCAAGGCGTGGGGCGGCTGATCGAGCGCTGCGGCCGCATTTCCCGCTGTCCGGATCCCCTCGGCTCGGCCGGTGAGCAGGGATCGGCGGTGCTTGCGTCCTCACCTGTTGCCAATCGCTTGTAGCGGCTCAGGATGGCGAGAGAAGCCTGCTCGAAACCTTCGGCGGGAAGATGCCGATGGCGGTCGGAGCGCTGCGCCTGGATGCCGATGGACATTGCATGTCTCCTCTTTAGCCGCGTTCGACGGTGCGTCGGGGGCGGCAAGCTGGATCAAATCCCCCGGCCCTTTTCTGATGGAAGGCAGGCCACGCCCAAAAAAAAACCCTTCAAGATCCTGAAGGGTCGACGCCGGCTTGGTTGCTCACTGGAGCCACATCTGCCTGAGGCAAGCCACCTTGCCGCGGAAGGCAGGTTGGCGTGGGCGTCGGCCCAACTCGGAATGTGAGACTAGCTTAGTCTCGGAATCATGGTTGGTCAATGGGTGGCACGTTGCGAGCCGGATGCCCCCGTTGAAGGCCCCAGCGGCGCTGTCGATGCCGGTCACTCGGAGTGGTCGGACTGGCAAGACGAGCTGCGGGCTCAGGTCGGAAAAAAGACCCGGGGCAGGAAGAGGACAATGTCCGGCACGTAGGTGATGACGAGCAAGGCGCAGATGAGCGCGAGCAGGAACGGCCAGAGCGCCCTGGTGAACGCTTCGATGCTCAGGCCGGTGATGTGCATGACGACAAACATCACCAGTCCGACCGGCGGCGTCACCAGGCCGATCATGAGGTTGAGAGTGACGACGAGGCCGAAGTGCACCAGGTCGATACCGAGCGCGTTGACCACCGGCAGCAGCGTCGGCACGACGATGACCATGAGCGGCAACGGCTCCATCAGGCAGCCGAGCACCAGCAGAAGTACGTTGACCATCAGCAGGAACGACCACGGCTCGGTTCCTACCGTCAGGAAGAACTTTGCAATCATGCCCGGTACGCCCTCGCGCGCCATGATCCAGCTGTAGAGCGAGGCAGCCGCGACGATCAGCATCACCCGGGAGGTGTCGCGGGCGACCTTCGCAAGGATCCCGGGCACAACGGACCAAGGCAGCTCTCCCATGATCCGGCCAATCAACAGGGCATAGGCCGCCGCGACGATCGCTGACTCGGTGGGGGTGAAGACGCCTGAAAAGATGCCGCCGAGGATGATGAACGGCAGCATCAGCACCGGAATCGATCGGAAGACCTGCGAACCGAGCGCGCGCCAGCCGATCCAGCGCTCCCGCGGGAGGTTGTGGCGCACGGACATTACATGAACCGCGATCATCAGGAAGAGGATCATCAGGAGGCCTGGCACGAAGCCGGCCAGGAAGAGCTTTCCCACCGAGACGCCGGCGATGCTGCCGTACACCACCAGCGGGATGCTCGGGGGGATGATCGGCCCGATGGTTGCCGACGTGGCGGTGACGACGGCCGAAAAAGAGTGCGGGTATCCGCCGCGCCGCATGATCTCGATCTCCATCCGGCCCATGCCGGCGGCATCGGCGACTGCCGAGCCGCTGATGCCGGCGAACAGGCCGCTGGCGACGATGTTCATCTGACCCAGGCCGCCCCGGAGGTGGCCGACCAGGGCCCGCGCGAGTTCAACCAGGCGGCGCATGATCCCGCCGTTGTTCATGAATTCCGCGGCGAGAAAGAAGAACGGGATGGCAAGGAGGAGGAACTTGTCGGTGCCGGCAGCCACCTGTTGCGCAGCGACGATGATCGGCAGGTCGGCTTTGAAGCTCAGGTAGACGAGCGAGACCCCCAGCATCGCGTAGGCGACCGGGATGTTCAGGGCCAGCAGCAGCACCAGGCCGGCAACCAGCAGGACGGTCATGAAGGATTCAAGTCGAGGTCGGCGTTTCCGGGGCGGCCGTCGGCCACCAGCGCCGGGGCCGCAGGACGAGCAGCAGAGAGAGTCCGAGGCCGACCGGCACGCTGATGTACAACCACGCGCGGGAGATGCCCATCGCGGGGAATTCCAGCGCCCACATGGTCTTCGAAAGCACGATGCCCTGGTAGATGAGCACTGCTGCGATGGCGACGATTGCGCCGCGGCGAAGGCCATCGAACACCCGTTTGCCGCGCGGGCTCGCGCGCGTGCTCAGCAAGTCGATGGAAAGATGAGAATCGTCTGCCTGGACCGCCGCGGCGCCGAGGAAGGTGATCCAGGCGAAGAGCAGCACAGCGAACTCCTCGGCCCAGATGAAAGGAGCGGAGAGGAAGAAGCGCGCAGCAATCTGGGCAAGCATCACCAGGCTGGCCACGGCCAGCGCGCAGCCGGCGACGAACGACGCGGCGCGCTCGATCGACGTGAAAAGCACTTTCATGCGGTAGCCGGGAGGGCCGTCAGCCCGGGCAGAGATGGGCCATCACTTGGCGTCTCGCAGCCGCTCGTAGAAACCCGCGCCCCAGGCCTTCTCGTACTTCCTGTAGACGTCGGCCGTGGCGGTGCGAAAGGCCTGGAGGTCCGGCTCCACGACCTTCATGCCTTTGCTCTTCACCAGGGTCAGCTGCGCCGTCTCGTCGTCCGCCAGCACCTTGTTCTGGTAGTCGCCGGCTTCCCGAGCTGCATCGGTCAAGACCTTGCGCTGGTCCGCGGTCAGCGACTGGAACGAGCGCTCGCTGACGAGGATGGCCTGGTTCTGCATCATGTGGCCGGTCAGGATCAGATATCCCTGCACCTCGTAGAACGCGCGCGTCGCGATCACGTTCAGCGGATTCTCCTGGCCGTCGATGACCCCCGTCTGCATCGAGGTGTAGACCTCCTTGAAGTCCATGGGCGTCGGGTTCCCGCCCATCGCCTTGATGGTGTCCAGATAGATGCCCGTTGGTTGCACCCGGATCTTCAGGCCCGCCATGTCGGCCGGCTTGCGGACCTCGGTGCGCCGGGTGGTCAGATGCCGCTGGCCGAAGATCCAGCCGAGGTCGAGGATCCGGATACCGGCCTTGGCTTGCAGATCCTTGCTGAGTTCCTCGGCGACCGGGCCTCTTGCCGCAGCCATCAAGTGGCTGCTGTCACGCCACAGGAAAGGGTGGGCAAACGCCTCGAGTCGCGGCAGAAACCGGCCGACCGAGCCGGCGCTGCCCATGAACATGTCGATCGTGCCGAGCTGGACGCCTTCGATCGACTCCTGCTCAGTGCCGAGCTGGCCGTCGCCGAAGACCTGGATGCGTAGCGCTCCGTTGGACTTCTGCTCGACGATTTCCGCCATCCGGACCAGCCCCTTGTAGGAAGGCTGCGCCGCGCCCTGCAGCGTTGCCATCCTTAGCGTGCGCTGCGACTGGGCGTGAACGGGTCCGGTAACCCCCAGACAGGCAACGGTGGCGGCGATCGCCGTGACTGCACTGATCGCAGCGGAAATAATCTGGCGTCTCATGGTGTCTCCTCTTGATCTTGATATCGGGCGCCGGCTTCTCGAGTCCGGCAATTTTCGCGTTGCCAATTGCGCACCGGCTGTTCCACGCCGGCTATTTCCGCGCCGGAGGTTTCAGCGCCTGCGGCTTCCGTAGCTGCGATCCACGAGCCGGTTGTTTACGGTCATCCGAAGCAGGCGTTCCCGTCCGCTTCCTGGCTTGCCAGTAGTACCGCTCGACTTCTTCGAGATGTTCCAGCATCGCGCGCTCCGCCGCGTCCGGGTCGTGCTTCGCGATCGCCTCGTAGACGCGTCGATGGGCCCGATGCGCCGCCCTGGCGGAGCCACTCGGCTCGATCGACACCGTCCGCTGGTCGCGCAACCAGTCCAGCACGGCGCGATGCAGTGCGATCAACAGGGTGTTGTGGGTGGCCTGGACGATCGCGAAATGGAAAGAGACGTCAGCGGTGGCGAACTGCTCCGAGTCGGGGAGGGCGGCCTCGCATTCGGCGAGCGCAGTGCCTAGGATTGCGACGTCCTGCGCCGTGGCACTGCGCGCGGCGAAACGTGCGACCGCCGGCTCGAAGAAGCGCCGCGCTTCCTGGAACTCGCGCAGGCCCGGCTCAGTCGCCAGGAACAGTCTCACCGTCCCGGACAACTCAGCCACCATCGCCTCCGGTCTCGGCGACGAGACCACCGGCCGCAACCCCGGCTGCGCGGTGACGACGCCCCGCCGCTGGAGGGCGAACAACGCCTCCCTGATCGAGGTGCGTCCCACGCCGAATAGCTGCATGAGGTGTCGCTCCGACGGAAGGGTCTCGCCCGTGCGCAACTTGCCGGACAGGATCAGCTGCTCGAGCTGCGCCGTCACGCGCTCGGACAGACGCTGTCGCTCGATGGGTCGGGCGGCAACGCCGCTCGCGATCGCCCCTGCAATGAAGCTCTCATGCCGCGGCGCTTCGTCGGGCCCTCCCGACGTGCTGCCGGTGGCCTTGTCGGACGTTGTCGTGGCCGGGTCCATGGGCTATCCTACCATCCTACCATCGCACCGCAAGGGGTGAATTGATCGCATGAATGCCGATACCGCCATCGCCCTGGTCGACAGCAGCGAACTGACCTGCTACTGCCGGGACTTGTTCGCCGCCGCCGGCATGCCCGCCGAGGATGCGCAGTTGACCGCGCTGCAGCTGGTAACCGCGGATCTGCGGGGCGTCGAGTCTCATGGGGTGGTACGGGTGCCCATCTACATCGAGCGACTGCGCCGGGGCGTGATCGAGCCCCGCCCGCAGTGCCGCATCGTCCGCGAGACGCCGGGTACGGCGGTTTTCGATGGCGGCAATGGCATGGGCCAGGTGGTAGGTCAGCGCGCGATGGAGCTGGCGGTGCGCAAGGCGCGCGTGCACGGCGATCCGGTCTTCGTATCGGTGCGCAACAGCAACCATTTCGGCGCAGCGGCCTGGTTCGCCGAGCTCGCGACCCAGGCGGACATGATCGGCCTCGCCTTCACGATCGGCGGCATCAACCACATGGTGCCGTGGGGGGGCGCCGAGGCGATGCTCGGCAACAACCCGTTCGCGGTGGCGTTTCCGGTTCGCGGAGGGCCGCCGATCGTGCTCGACATGGCGTGCTCGGTTGCCGCCCGCGGCAAGATCATCGTCGCGGCAAAGGAGGGACGGCCTATCCCGGCCGATTGGGCGGTGGACCGCAACGGCCGGCCCACCACCGACGCCAAGGCCGCGCTCGACGGCTTCGTGGCGCCGGTCGGCGGGCCGAAGGGCTATGCGCTGACGCTCACCATCGGCCTGCTGTCGACGATGCTTTCGGGCGCCTTCTTCGGCACCGAAGTGACCCACATGTACGAGGACTTCGACAACCCCCAGAACATCGGCCACCTCTTCGGCGTGCTGCCGGTCGCGGCGTTCGAGGAAATGGGCGTGTACTTCGATCGCATCGCCAAGGCGGGTACGGAAGTTCGCGGGGTGAGGCGTGCGCCGGGGGTGGAGCGGATTCATCTGCCGGGGGAGCGCGAGGCGCTGCTGGCTGCGCGGCGCCGTGAGGAGGGCATTCCGATTGGTATCGAGACCTGGCACGAGCTGGCGGCGCTGGCGGCGCCTGCAGGTCTCGCGCCACCCGCCGTGCGCGATGGGACCGGCCGATGACGATGCCGGGTTGCACCGCAAGGGCTTCTCTGCGACATCGACGCCCCCATCATCCGCGGTGACTTCAAGCCGGTGTCCTGGCGCCCTCTACTGCAAAGCGTCGCTTGCCTTCAGGCACCGCTCGAGCAACCGCGCCGCATCCGCCTGCTCCGCCCATGACCGGAAGCCGCTGGTCGGCCCTCGCCACTCGAGTTCCGCCACGCTTGCGAACAATTCCGCATCGGTGCGCAGCGTCGCCAGACGCTTGAACAGCAGCGCCAGATCCCGTCGTTCTCCTTGCAGCACCTTCAGCGGGAACGCTTCGATGGGGCCGTGGCGATTCAACAGCTGTGCGGCGCCGACCGGGCCGATACCGGAAATGCCGGGGAAGCCGTCCGCCGCGTCGCCGACCAGCGCGAGATAGTCGGCAATCAACCGCGGCTCGACTCCGAACTTTTCCCGGACCGCCGCGGCATTGCGGATCTTCTTCGCCTTGCGATCCACCTGCACGACCCGGTCTTCGACCACGCATTGGGCGAGATCCTTGTCCGGCGTCCAGATGCTGACCTTCTCCACCGACGGATCCTCGGCGGCGATTCGCGCCGCCGACGCCAAGGCATCGTCCGCCTCGAGTTCGATCATCGGCCAGGTGGCGACGCCCATCGACACGAGTGCCTCCTCCAGCAGCGGGAACTGCGCGCGAAGAGCCGGCTCGATGCCGGCGCCGGTCTTGTAGCCGGGCCACAGGTCGTTGCGGAACGACTCGATGACATGGTCGGTGGCAATGCCGATATGAGTTGCTCCCTGCTCGATCAACTCGACCACCGACAAGAGCACGCCGGTGACGGCGCCCAGCGGCTTGTCCTTTCCCTTGTTGAAGCGTCGCAGGCCGTAGAAGTGCCTGAACAGTTCATAGGTGCCGTCGACGAGGTGGATGATCACGAGGTTCAGGCGCCCTGGCGGAGTTCATACTCTTAACCTGAAGGTGTAGTTTAGACGAATAACCGTAACGTTCGCCCGTGGGAGCAAGCTGCAATCTGCCGCGCTTGGGAAATCAGGGCCTGGCCGGGTAACCGGTATGGACCGGAACTCCGTCGCAACGCCCGCTGCTTCGGTGCAGCCCCTCCCGAACACGCCAGAGCAGTCCCATCACCCTGCCTTCGGCGGCGCGATCGGTGTCGACCAGGCGGTTCAGGTGCAGGTGGACGATGCTCTCATGGAGTTCCCCGGGTGCCCGCGCCAGATCGCCGCGCGCGGCGATGTCTCCCAGCCTGCAGCGATACTCGGCGCCACTTGCGCGCAGACGCTCGAGGATGCCGGCAATCGCGGCTCCGTCAGGCTCCTGCAACAGGCGTGCCGGATCGTCCAGCAGGGCGCGCAGCGCCGGCTTGTACTGCCGGTATTCCTCTCCGGCCGCGTGCCGCGAACTCAGCCGCCCGCGGCACCAACGGAAACGAGCCTCGGTATCCAGCCCGAGCCCGTCGAGGAGGGCATCGACTGTCATCACCGCCAGGTGGATGCGGTCGAGCCCGACGCTCGGATGGCGCTGCAACTGGAGCAGGTCCACGACTGCCTGGCTATCTGCTGCAAACAGCGCCTCGGCTGCGGCCATCGCGGCGATGCCGCCGAAGCGCTCGATCTCGCGCTCGTAGGTGTCGATCACGAAGCGGCTGCAGATCTCCTCGCTCATGCACCCGTGTGCCCAGGTGCAGATGAGCGGCAGGAGCTCCTTCAGCAGACGCTCCGGCTGACCGCGAAATCGCAGGCGCAGGTGCCGCTCCGGGTCGTTGTAGCGAACGAAGAACCATCCGGCGGCGAGGCCAGATGCGACGACTTGCCCGACGAGGGCGCGCAGCGGTCCGGCGAGCAGATCGTCCTCCAGGGGCCGGCTGGCGTACAGCTTGACGAACAGCCAGTCGCTGCCGGGCGGACGTTCACGGACTTCAGCCGGCAGTACTCGGGCCGCCCGGGATGAAACGGCGTACGTCATGCCGTCGGCAATCCCGGCGGCCGCCACCGCGGCCGGGTCCGTCGCAGCCGCCGCCGTTCCCGCCACAGCCGCAGGCGTCGACACGGCCGCCGGGGCCCCCTGCTCCAGCACCAGCGGCACGACCAGTTCGGTCATGAAGTGCCGGCCGCTGGAATCCCGTACCCACGCATCATCGAGGCCGGGGTACACCTCGGTGAGGATCAGCATGTCGTTGCCGCCGAGCCGGCGCAGCGCGAGTCGCAGTTCGTCGGCCTGCCGCGGGCTTGCAAGATCGAGCAGCAGGCGCTGGTCTCCTTCGGTCAGGTAGACACGCCGAGGCACCTGCCAGTTCTCACGCCATTGCTGGAGCGCGTTCCGGAAGGCGACAGGGTCCTGCGCCGCCGCGGCCGGCGCGGTGAGAGCGGACAGTCGCCATTGCGCAAGCGCGAGGACGATCCGGTCGACCTGGACGCGAGGCAGACAGGGGAAGCTTGCCGCCGGACCCCATTGGAATCCGGCCAGCTGGCAGCAGCCGTCGCGGCTCAGCTCCGCCAGCAAACGACAGGGCAGGGGTGCGCGCAGGTGCGTCAGCATGTGGCCGGCGGTGATGACGACGTCCCGGCCCGCGGCCGGCCAGCGAACGGTGAACCGGTCGTTGCGCACGCCGATCACGAGTTCATCGATCGGGATGGTATGAGCGGGTTGCCGGCTGGCGCTGACGCCGAACGCGATCTCGTACTTGCGC
The DNA here is from genome assembly GCA_963844195.1 of uncultured Pseudomonadota bacterium. Classification (GTDB taxonomy): domain Bacteria; phylum Pseudomonadota; class Gammaproteobacteria; order Burkholderiales; family Burkholderiaceae_E; genus Lautropia. The sequence goes on from CAWJNC010000004.1 coordinate 509,366, forward strand.
ACGTTCGGGCGTATCGTCACGTTGGCCGATCGGAGCAGTCGCGGTTGGTAGACGAGTTCCGCCCACAGCTTGTCGGGCGCCTGCGCCTCCTCTGCGGCCGCTGCTTGCTGCAACGCCTCTCTCGCCCCGGGCAGAAGGTCCGCGAATCGCCCGAGGGTCCGCCCGGCGGCAAGGCCGCCAACGGTGGGGCCGACGATGACCTGGAAGCGGCCCGCCTCGAGCGCCTCTTTCGAAGCCGCGCTTACCGACGCGTAAAGATCGAGCGACGAAGGAAGATCGGCCGACGAGGTATGTGTTTGCAGTCGTGCCAGCATCGACGGGTCGAGTTCGACCAGGCGACGGTGGTCGTGCAACGCGTGACTCGCGAGTTCCAGCAGGGCCTGGTTGCGCCGGGCGAGTTGCATTGCGTCGATACCGCCGACTCCCGGTGCCGGCGCAGCCAGCTGGGCCGGAGGACCCAGGCCCAATTCAGGATCGAGCAGGTGCAGCAGCGATACCTCGCGATGCACGCCATAGCGCTGGACGAACCGGCGCCGATATTGCGCAAGGCGTGCGGGTCCCCGCGGTCCCGGGCTCAATCGCAGCAGCAGTTCGGCGGCGCGTGCCACCTCGTCGCCGACTTGTCGTGACAGGGCGTTCCCGGAGAGCGTCACCGCGGAATCGACCTGGAAGGGCGTCCGGTCGAAGCGGGCAACTGCTGCGGCGGAGGCAACCAGCGCGCGATACCGCCTCTCGCCGTCGTCTTCCTGCGCGCAGTCCCAGGCGTTCGAGGCGTCGAGTATCGCTTCGAGTTGCTCGCGCGCGTCCGCCGCCGTTTCGATGCCTCGCAGCCGATCCAGCACATAACGCGCCGGGTCGTCGCCGGTCAACGGCGGCCGCAGGTCCGTCAACAGAATTGTCTGCGTGCACAGTTCGGCGATCAACGCCACCACCCTCTCGCGGCTGGCGCCGGGCGTGGTCTCGAACAGCAGGGTCGCGAGGGTCTCGAATGGCACCGGCTGGCGTGCCGCGCGCAACGCCCGGCGCACCACGCCGGTCGCGCGGATCGATACCCCCGGCGGTGCTCCAGGCTCTCCCCGGGACACCCGTTCGGCCAGAAGTACGCGACCAGCGTGGATCAGCGCCGCGGGATTCGCGAAGAGATTGAGCCGCGCGCGGATCTGCGGGACGGACTCGAGCCTGAACACCAGCCGCATCAGCCAGGCCATGTCCGCTCTCGTGCGCTGCCGGCGCGGCCCGGCCGCCAGTTCGAGATTGGTATGTGCGTGCCAGCGACCCAGCGCGACACCGGCGAAGAGCCCAAAGGGTGTCGGGCGCGTCGACATGCGCACCAGGTAGCGCAGCAGCTTGCTATCCACCTTCGCGCGCTTGGAGGCCGGCGGGTCCGCACTGCGTGCAGCGTCGTGCAGCGACGGGCTGCCGACCGCCAAGGCGCGCCGGATCTCGCCGCTCGCGTCGAGCAGCGCCTGCAGGTCCGGCTCGCCCGCGTCGTCCGCCGCTGTATCGCGCGGCTCCCTGCTCAGGTTGCGGTAGGCCTCGACGGGCAGCAATGGTGCGCGCACCACGAAAAAGTCGAGCGGGGCGTACCACCTCGCTGCAACCCGCCGCGCGTGCGCCGCTTCGCCGATCGCCAATGGACGATTCACGACAGCAGGAACAGCGCGTCCCAGGCGGGCTCGACGGCAGTGGCGGCGGCCAGCAGCACCAGTGCCACGCCTGCCGCCCCGTCCAGCAGACCGGGCTGATCGATGCGAGTTCCGCCGGGTTCGATGCTGCGATACCCGAGCAGGCTGTCCGGTTCGTAGGCCTCGAGCAGTTGCCGGTGCAGGGCCTGTGCAGCATCGACGAAAAGCGGCGCACCTGATTCGTGCGCGAATCGCAGCGTGATCTGCTGCAGGCCTGCTACGCCATGACAGAAGGTCGGGGAGTCGATCTGGCGCGCTTGCGGCGGTCGCCGATAAACCGCTTCCATGGCGGATGTCGCGATCCGGGTGTATGCGTCGTCCGACAATGCCACGCCGGCGTGCCACAGCGCACGCGCGATGCCCGGGCCACCGTAGCACCAGGCGGTCCGGCTTGCCCGCACCTGCGATGCGTCCGGCGCAGCCGCACCCGTCGTCCCGGCCCTCTCGGCCGGCCCGGGAAGCGGCACCGCTGTCGGCCAGTTCACGCCCCAGGCATCGTCGATTCGCTGCTGCAGGAGCCAATCGGCCATTCGCCGCATGGCTTCGAACTGCCCCTCCACGACGATGCCGCAGCGAGTGGCGAGGCCGAGCAGCGCGAGAGGGCCGGGAATTCCATGGGCAAGGCCGCAGTTGAGGTTGCCGTACGGGAACAGCTGACGCGTCGCGTCGTCGCTGATGCAATGCGCCGGCGTGTGCCAATCGGGAAGGCCATTGGTTTCGCCGCTCAATGCGACGAGGCATCGCAATACGCGTTCCAGGCATTCCTCGAGCAGTGCGTCCTCGCGGCGGAGCAACAGGTAGCGCGCGGCGCCGCTCAGTCCGGAGATGACGTCGAAGGTGGACGGGTTGACGCCTTTCGGTGGTGACTGCGCCAGCGCGGCCGCGGCCGACGATATCTGGCTCGCCAGTGCTGACTCGAGCGCGGCCAGGAGACGGCGGTAGCGCTTTCCTCCGCGCGAAAGGAGCCGCGCGGCGAACGCGACTCCGGCGAGGCCGGAGCTCGTACCGTAGCCCAGGCGCGGCAGGCCCTGCAGGGCCTGAACGGCAAGTTGCAGGTGCTCGTGCCCCGCCATATCCCAGCCCTCGTCCGGCATGCAGGCGTCCGCCGTGCTCCACAATACGGCAAGTCCGGCGTAGCCCTGGGAAAGGCTGCTGGGCCGCCAGTTGATCGAGCGCGGATAGCGCGTGTGTTGCCGGGCGGATGCGACGGCGCGGTCGATGCGGGAGGGTTGGCGCAGGCGAGCCGCTACCGCCCGCACCACTGCAAGCGCATCGCTGCATTGATGAGCTTCCAGCAGGCGACGCCACGGCGTTCGACGAAGGCTGGAGTCGACGCAGCCCTCCGCAGCGCGGTGCAGCACGCCCCCCTCAGTCAGGCGGGTCGATACACCCCGCGCCGGTTCCCGGATCGGGGCAGGCATTGCAGGTATCGTCCGACTGGTCTTCGCAGTACCGCCCGAACGTGATCGCATCCGAACCGCACAACGGGTTTGCGCAGGTTTCGGACGTATTGCACCCACAGGTGGCATCGGGGCAGGTCTGGGTCTGGCAATCCAGCCCGCAGGTCTCCGCCGGACAGGTGGCCTGGGGAGCGACGGTATCGTCGCCTTCGCCCGCGGTAGCGAACAGCGGCGGATGAAAACGGCCAGGAGAAATCATCGGCGGGTTGACATTCCCCGTCAGGCGCAGATCGAGATCGAACTCGTCATCGTGGCCGGTCATGGTTTCTTCCTTGATGGGCGCTAGGGTGCTCTGGTGTGCTCGAAGACCAGGCCGCGAGCGCGACGCGGGCCAGGCGCGATCCGACGGGATTGCGGTCCGCGTCGAAGCGCGCCTTCTCGTCGTCCAGGGTCGCGACCGGCGCCGGCGGATTCACGCCGCAGGCGGCCAGAAATTCCTGGAATCGCGCGACGATATGCGGCGCCGCGAGGGGATTGTCCTTGTTGTCGATGATCGCCTGGACGTCCGGCCATCCCGCGTATTGCGCAAGCCGCCGCGCCGAGAAGATCGGCCGCCGCTCGGAGGCGGCCTTGGCGATCAGGATGGTGCGCGTGCACCAGGCCATCTGCTCGTTGCGCAGTTTCGGGTCCGGAAGTCGGGACTGGTGACGAGCGAGGAACCATCCCGCGTCGGCGGCGAGCCGGATCTCGCGCCCATAGTCGTCCTTGTACCGGAACGAGCGCTTGACCTGCTCGAAGACCGGCCATGCCTCGTAGAGGACCTTCGCTTCGCTTGCGATGTGCAGGACGAACAAGTCACCGAGTCCGGCGCGGCAGATGATTTGCCGCAACGGATAGTTGGAGACGCAGACCTTGCCGTAGCAGATCGAGGCGGACGCCTCACCCGAGGTGATGCCGAGCAGGTCGAAATCGGACTCCGGCCCGCCTTCCTTGCGCGCACGACTGCCATATGCCGCGACGCCAATGATGACCATCGCCGAATACACCAGCCCCACCGGGTCGGAAATAAAGGAGAGCCGGGACAGACGACGACAAAACTGCGCGACGACGCTGCCCGGCTCTAGCAACGAGGACAACGCTGGGGTTACCTCGCGAATTCACTCTACTCCCGTGGGTTGGCACCTGTCAAGAGACTGACAAACAGTGATATGGAGCGGCATGGAGTGACGTTCGGGACCTCTAGAGCGACTTCGCAACCCGGGCCCAGATCGTGTCGAAGTCGGCGACGAAACTGGCCGTGATTGCCGGGTTGTCGCGGATCAGGATGCGCTGCTCCGAATGACGTTGAGTGGCATCGGTGGAGAAGTTGGCCGTGCCGGTCAGTACCGTACGGCCCTCGGGATGCACGAGGTATTTCTGGTGCATCGTGCGGTGGCCGGCACGGATCTCGATCGGCAGGTTTTCGCGTTCCCTTGCCTGCCTCAACTGCGACACGATGTGCGTCCCGGCGCCAGCGTCGATGAGGATCTGTATTCGCACGCCCCGGCGCGCGGCATCGAGCAATGCTCCGTATTCGGGGACGCGCGATGAAAGCGCGTACAACGCGGCTTTCAGCGTATCTCCGCGCCCGGCACGGGCCAGCGTGTCCAGGGCCATCGTGGTCAGCGTCAGCGGAACCGTCTTGATCTTGCCGGACGGTTTGCAGAGATCGAACCGGCGCTCGCGGTTGCGTGCGGAATAGCCGCGGTCGGCCTGCGTGTCATGAGGGCTGCGTGAGCTGAATGCGATGGCTAGTCGCGTCGTTCCGGCAATGCGCCTGTCTCCCAGCCCGCCCCCTGCGAGGCCCTCGAGGTCCGTTAGCGGCAGGGCGGCGTCCTCTCCCGCCGCGAGGCCCACCACGGCTTGCGGAGCCTTGCCTGGATCGCTGCGGTATTCCTCGAGGATGCTCAGGTAGTGCGCCTGCGCCTCGTCGGGCGAAAGCGTGACTTGTCCATCGCACCACATCGCCTCGAATTCGCGTTCGACGCACTGCACCAGCTCATGGGTGTCGCCATCATCGGACGTCACAAACAGCAGCAGATTCTCATAGCTGTTCGCTGCCTTGGCCGTCCAGTTGTAGCTGCCGCAGGCCAGCTTCCACGGCGCGCCGTCGACGAAGATGCCGAGAGTCTTGTGGTGCAGGAGCCCGCGACTTGCCCGGTAGGACCACTTCAGCGCCTGGTTCGATTCATCCCACACGTAAGGTTGGTCGCGCTTGTAGCGCACCAGCAGGTTCGGCAAGCCTGCCCGCGCGAGCCGGTCCACCTGGCGCCCTGCATGGCGCGAGCGCTGACCCCAATCGGCGATGATCCGGATCGACATCTTCGGACGCTTCGCAGCTGCGTCCTTCAGGAACGCGGCGATGCTGGCGTCGGTGAAGCTGAAGGTCATGATGTGCACATCGACCCGGCGCGAGCATGCCGCCTGGGAGGCTTCTTCCAGGCAACCGAGGACCAGGCTGCGCAGGCCGTCGCGACCGACCTGGCTGCTGAAGAACGCCTCCATGCGGTCTTCACCGCGAGCCCGCGAGGGCCGGAAGCGGCTGCCGCTCTTCCTGCACGAACAGCAGTTCCGGCTTGATCTCGATGATCCGCTTCTCCGCGAACAGCCGCGCATCGATGATCCTGAATGCCTCCCGCAGCAATCCCTCCACATCCTGGCGCACCATCAGCACCGGAAAACCGAGCACGCTCGCGAACGGATCCCAGTCGTAGCAACCGAACACGCAACGCTCCAGCTCGGCAGGCGGAAGCGTCTTCAGGAAGCGCACGACGCCCTCCAGCGCGATCGTCGAATTGACCAGGAGGGCGCGCGGCAGGCCGCCGAGCCGCTTGTACAGCCTGCGGACCGCCGCCTCGGCGAGGTCGCCTTCGTAGCCGCAGGCGTCGATCTGGGCGGCGTCGATCTCTCCAAAGCGGGACCTGACGGCGTCGGCGAAGCCGTCGATCCTTCTGCGCGTCGCATGATCGGAAGCAATACCGCCGACGAAGTAGACCTTGTTTCGCAGGCGTGCGCGGGCTGGACTGGAACGATCCACGAGCGCCAGGGTCAATTGTTGAGCCCCCCAGTAGTTGTCGCTGATGACCGAGGTGGCTTTCGTGCCGGGGAGGTCGATATTGACGTGCGCGATGCCGTGGCTGCTGCAGAGGCGGCTGACCGAGTCGGGATCCGTAGCACCGGCAACGACGAGGTATTCGATCCGGTAGGAGATCAGGGTATCGACGGTCTCCCGCTCCAGTGTCGGATCGCGCAAGGTACTGACGACCAGGGGATACCAGTGGCGCTCGCGCGCGAGCCGTTCGAAGACTTCCGACATCCGCCCGAAATAGCGGTTGTCGTGCATGGGGAGGATCATGCCGATCAGGCCAGAGCGCCGCTTGCGCAGGCCGCTCGCCTGGCGATTGACGTTGTACTTGTGCTGGGCAGCCAGGCGCTGGACCTTCTCGGCAGTCGCCTCGGCGATCCGGCGCTGCCGCCAGTTGCCGTTGAGCACCGCGCTCACGGTCGAAGCCGACACTTGGGCGAGTTCAGCCAGGTCGTAGATGGTGGATCCTCGCCTCTTCATGGAAGCCGGCTTCTCCTTTGCGGCTTTGAATCATAGCGCCTGCGCCGCCTCTTGCATCACCCAAGCGTGGATGGCACAATCGATTGTGCAAAATGCCTGCCGGATGATCGGGCCGAGGTGACTCGGGGCTTTTCATGACCGAACGGGCGCAACGAATGATGACCGCGCATCCGCCGACATGGATGCAGCGCGAGGATCGAGGAGACAAGGCGAATGACCCCTGGCGACGACCTGCCGGACTACCGCTTCAAAGGCAGCATCGGCAATACCTGGCAGGAATCCGAGCCCTGGTGGCCACCGGTGGCCAGGCCGGCGAAGGACGCGCCCAACGTGGTGGTGGTGCTGTTCGACGACGTCGGCTTCGCGAGCTTCGGCTGCTACGGCGCTGCCATCGACACACCGACGATCGATCGCCTCGCGCAGCAGGGCTTGCGCTACAACAACCTGCACGTGACGCCGCTGTGCTCGCCTACCCGGGCATGCCTGCTGACCGGGCGCAACCATCACAGCGTAGGCATGGCATTCCTCGCCAATGCCGACAGCGGCTTTCCGAACGCCCGCGGCTACATCGGCAAGCAGGCAGGCACCGTTGCCGAAATCCTGCGCGCGTCCGGCTACAGCACGATGTGCGTCGGCAAGTGGCATGTGGCGCCGATCGACCAGACGAGCGCGGCAGGGCCGTACGACCAGTGGCCGCTCGGCCGTGGCTTCGAGCGGTTCTACGGATTCCTGGATGCCCTGACCGACCACTTCTATCCGGACCTGGTCTACGACAACCATCGGGTGGATCCGCCGGCCACGCCGGACGAGGGCTATCACCTGACCACTGACCTGATCGATCATGCGATCGGATTTGTGCGCGACCAGGTCTCGACGACGAGCGAGAAGCCCTTTTTCCTCTATGTACCGCTCGGCGCCGCGCATTGTCCCCATCAGGCGCCGGAACGCTTCCTGGAGAAATATCGGGGCCGGTTCGATGCCGGCTGGGACCAGGTGCGCAAGCAGTGCTACGAGCGCCAGCTCGAGCTCGGCATCATTCCGCCTGGCACCGAACTCGCGCCGCGCAATCCTGGTGTGCCGGCATGGGACAGCCTGTCGGACGACGAAAAGCTGGTCGCGAGCCGCCTGCAGGAGGCGTTTGCCGCAATGATCGACCACGCCGACCACGAGCTGGGTCGCCTGGTCGCCGAGCTCGACGCCCTCGGCAAGCTCGACAACACCGTCTTTGTGCTGATGTCCGACAACGGCGCGAGCCAGGAAGGCGGGGTGGGCGGCACCACCAACATCGTCGCCTACGAGAACGGTCACCAGCCGGACCTGGAATTCAACCTGGCGCGGCTGGACGACATCGGCGGCCCCCGCAGCCAGACCAACTACCCGCAAGGCTGGGCACAAGTCGGCAACACGCCGCTGCGGCGCTACAAGCAGAACACCCATGCCGGTGGCGTGCGAGCGCCGATGATCGTGTCCTGGCCAGCCGGAATCGCCGCCCGCAACCAGGTGCGGCCGCAGTTCCATCATGTGATCGACATCGCACCCACCATCCTCGACCTGGCCGGCGTGACCGCGCCGCAGCAGCTCAACGGCATTCCGCAGATGCCGCTACACGGGGTGAGCCTGCGCTACTCCTTCGACGATGCACACGCCCCGACCCGCCGGCAAACGCAGTACTTCGAGATGTTCTCGCACCGCGCGATCTGGCACGATGGCTGGAAGGCGGTGTCGTTTCATCATCGCGGCCAGAGCTACGAGAAGGACGAGTGGGAGCTCTTCCGCCTGGACGACGATTTCTCGGAATGCCGCAACCTGGCCGCGCAGCATCCGGAAATGCTCGATCGGCTCGTCGCGGCCTGGTGGACCGAGGCCGGCAAGTATGGCGTGCTGCCGCTCGATGACCGCGGCTTCCCGGAGCGTGCGGTGCGCTACCACAGCAGCGGCTCGCCCAGGCGACGTACGCGCTTCTCGCTCTATCCGGGCATCAGCCGGATCCCGAGCGGGGCGGCGCCGCTGCTGGTCGATCGATCGTTTCGGATCACGGCTCACTTGCGCGCCGACGAGAGCAAGTCCGGCGGCGAGCGGCATGTCTTCCGCGGGGGCGAGCCTCGCGGCGTGATCGTGTCGTTAGGCGATCTCAGCGGCGGTTTCAGCCTCTACGTGCAGGATGGGCGGTTCGTCTTCGAGTACAACTGCGAGGGCACGCCATACCGGGTCGAGACCAAGGCCGCTGCGGTTCCTCCGGATTGCCGGCGGCTGGATCTCGCGTTCGAGCGCACGCGCGACCTCGCCGGCAAGGCGACCCTGGCGGTCGACGGCCGCGACGTCGCCGCCGGTGAGATCCCGCGTACGGCCAAGTGGTTCATCTCCTGGTCGGCACTGGACGTGGGACGCGATTCGCTCTCGCGTGTGTCCCAAGCCTACGACGACGACTTCGCCTTCACGCCAGGCAAGCTCGATCGGGTGGATTTCGACCTCGAGGTGCAGGAGCGCCCGGTCGATCACCAGCCGATGGATTGAGGCCGGCCATGGCGTCGGGAGCCACGCGATGACCTCCGCCTCCTCCTGGGGGCTCGCGCTATCGGCGCCGGGTGAGGACGCGACAGTTTCGTTCTGGCGCCGGCAGCCCGCGAGGCCGGCGTGGCTCGCCATCGCAGTGCTTTCCATTGCAGTGATCCTCGCCGCCTGGTGGGTCGTGACGGGCCCCGCCGGCCTGGTGTCGCCGCTCTTCCTGCCGCCGCCGGTGGAGGTATGGGATTCGTTGGTGCGCCTGTTCTCCCGCCGCTACCTGGGCAGTACGCTCTGGCAGCATGTGCTGTCCAGCCTCCAGGTGGTCATCGGCGGCTGGCTGCTCGCCGGCTTGATCGGTGTGCCGATCGGCATCGCCATGGGCTGGTGGCGCAAGGCCCACTGGATCATGTTCCCGATCTTCCAGCTGTTGCGGCCGGTCCCGCCGCTCGCCTGGATCCCGCTCGCGATCCTCTGGCTCGGCATCGGCGACTCGGCGCGCATTTTCGTGGTCTTCATCGCCGCCATCGTCCCCTGGGTGATGAATTCGATGCAGGCGGTCTATTCCATCGACGGCATCCTGGTGCGCGCGGCCATGTCGCTGGGCGCGAGCAACTTCCAGATCCTCACGCGCGTCGTCTGCAAGACCGCGCTGCCCACGTTGGTGGCCGGTGCCCGCATCGCGCTGGGGAATGCGTGGACGACCCTGGTGGCAGCGGAACTGGTGGCGGCGACCGCCGGGCTGGGCTACATCGCGCTCAACGCTTCGCGTACGCTCGACGTCGGGATCCTGCTGGTGGCGATGGGGATCATCGGCGTGCTGGGCGCATTGTTCTCGATCGGCATGCAGTTGCTCGCTCGCGTGCTGGCGCCGTGGGCACGGGAGGGGTTGTAGCGTGGCGCGGAATCCGGCAGCCTATGGCGCCGCTGCGCTGCTCGCGCTCCTTTTCGCCTGGTGGGTCGCGACGGTTGTTCCTGGATTGGTGCCGCCGCGGGTCTTGCCGTCGCCTGCCGATGTCATCGCGCGTTTCGGCTCGCTCATCGCCGAGCCGTTCAGCGGCAGCACGCTGGCCGGCCACGCGCTGGCGTCGCTGCACCGCTGGATGCTCGGCGTCGCGGCCGGCATCGCTCTGGGCGTGCCGGTGGGAATCGTGCTCGGCTGGTTGCCGCCGCTGCGAGCGGTGATCACGCCGACCTTCGAGCTGCTGCGCTACATACCGCCGTTCGCCTGGGTTCCTATCGCAGTGCTGTGGCTCGGCGCGTCGACGACTACGCAGGCATTGATCGTGTTCATCGCCGCATTTCCCGCTTGCGTCATCAACTCGCAACTGGGCGTGAGCCAGGTCGATGGCACCCTGGTCCGTGCGGCAAGGACCCTGGGCGCGGGGTCGGCGACGGTCCTCAGGCGGGTGGTCCTTCCCGCCGCGGCACCAAGCATTTTCACGGGCATCCGGATCGCAGTGAGCAACGGCTGGATGGCACTGGTCGGCGCCGAACTGGTCGTCGGCAAGGAGGGTCTGGGCTTCCTGATTTCCCAAGGGCAGATCAACGACTCGGCCGCCACCATCCTGGTCGGCATGATGACCATCGGCGCGCTCGGCTTCCTGATCGACGCCGGCCTGCAGCGATCCCAGCGCCTGCTGCTGCCTTGGAAGTCGGCCGATGGTCGGCCGCCAGAATGAGCCGGATACCCACATGACCATGACTCCTGCAACCCAAGCGCAGCCCGGCTGGGTCGCTACGCCAAAGATGGAGATCCGCGGCGTCACCAAGACCTTTCAGACGCGTGGCGGCGACGTCGTGGCACTCGGGCATTGCGACCTGTCCATCGAGAAAGGGGAGTTCGTGACCGTGGTCGGTCCTTCCGGCTGCGGCAAGTCCACCCTGATGATGATCGCGGCCGGGCTCGATGCGCCGACCAGCGGCGAGATCCTGGTCGACGGGCGGACCGCGGGACCGGCAGGGCCGCGGCGCACGGTGGTGTTCCAGCGGTTCGCGCTGTTCCCCTCCGAGACGGTGGCACAGAACATCAGTTTCGGTCTGGATGTTGCCGGCGTCGACCGCAGCGAGCGCGAACGCCGGGTGACGGAACAACTCGAATTCATGGGGCTTACCCAGTTCCGCAATGCGTTCCCGCACCAGTTGTCCGGCGGCATGCAGCAGCGCGTGGCGATCGCCCGCGCGCTGGTCGTGCGGCCCGACATCCTGCTCATGGACGAGCCCTTCGGCGCTCTTGACGCGCAGACGCGCACGGTCCTGCAGGAAGAGGTATCACGACTACGCCGGGTGATGAACTACACCGTCATGTTCATCACCCACAGCGTCGAGGAAGCAGTCTATCTCGGCGATCGGGTGGTCATCATGTCGAGCCGGCCGGGCCGGATCAAGCGAATCATCAGCATTGCCCGCGACGCCGAGTGGCGGGGACTGGAGATCGAGGAGGCCGCGAACCACGCTTCCTTCATCGACGCGAAGCGCGAGATCTGGGAGCTCATCCGGGCAGAGATCGTTCGTCAGTAGATCAAGTTGCAATCACCAAGGAGAACGTCATGAGGATCGCAAGACAGGTAGCTGCCGTCGCAATGTCGGTCGCGGGGTTCGTTATCACGGCGGCTCCTGCCATCGTGGTGGCGCAAGCGAAGCCATCGGTGCCGATGGTGCTGATCAGCCAGGCGAACGAGGCCGGCTTCCCGATGTGGCTGGCCAAGAAGCTCAACTACTTCGCCGACGCCGGCATCGACGCCAAGATCCAGTACTTCCCGAACGGCGGTGCGGCGCTCGCGTCCGGTGCTGCCGGCGACTGGCAGGGCGGTTGGATCGGGTCGCCGCCGGCGATCACCGGCTGGGCCAAGTTCGGCCTGATTCCGGCGGGCACCATGATGAAGGAGGATCGGAACATCAAGCTGATCATGCGCAAGGATGCGCTCAAGGGCAGCAGTCCAAAGGACGTGCTCATGAGCAAGCCGATCGGGTCGGTACCCAACAGCACATGGAGCCAGGTCCTGTTTGCCTGTGCCAGGCACTTTGGTGCGGATCCCGAGAAGATGAAGGTCGTGCCGCTGGCGCCGCCGGTCACGCGACAGTCCCTGAGGTCAGGGGATGTTGCTTCCGGCACCACCGATTCGTCGCCGGACTACGACCTGGTGATGGACAAGGCGAACTTCGAGGTGGTCTGCGACGGTGCGGTTGCCAAGAGCTCCGTGATCGATCCGTACGTGGTGACGACCCGCTTCGCCAAGGAGAACCCGGAGGCGGCCGCGAGGTTCATCGAGGCCGCGTTCAGGGCCAACGAGCTCATCATGGCGGATCGCGAGAAGGCGGTGAAGCACCTGCTCGAGTTCTACAAGGACGTCGGCATCGAAGGCGACGAGACCAAGGCGCGCTACACGCTCGACTATCGGGACTACCAGACGCTCGACCAGGCGCTCGCCGACATGAGGAATGGGTCCAGCGAAAAGGCCCTGACGGAGACTGCGCAGGTGTTCGTGGCCGGCGGAGCGTACGACAAGGTGCCGGACCTGAAGGGCGCGATCAACGCCGGACTGCCGATCGTCGAGGCGGCAAAGAAGCTGCGCGCAAAGTAGTCGCGCTCGCGAAGCGATCCAGGAAGCCAAGGAAGAGATCGTGAAGAGCACCAACAGCCGGATGACGGCCATCGTCTGCCACGGGCCGAAGGACTACCGGGTCGAGAGGATCGCGCGGCCGAAGCCCGGAGCGCGGGAGATGACCATCCGCATCAAGGCTTGCGGCATCTGTGCCAGTGACTGCAAGTGCTGGTCCGGCGCCAAGATGTTCTGGGGTGGCGACAATCCCTGGGTCAAGGCGCCGGTCGTTCCGGGCCACGAGTTCTTCGGCTACGTCGAAGAACTCGGCCCAGGCGCCGCGGAGCATTTCGACGTCGCGGCGGGCGACCGCGTGATTGCCGAGCAGATCGTGCCGTGCGAGCGCTGCCGCTATTGCCGTTCCGGCAAGTACTGGATGTGCGAAGTGCACAACATCTTCGGCTTCCAGCGCGAGGTGGCGGACGGCGGCATGGCGCAGGCCATGCGCATTCCAGCCACCGCGATCGTGCACAAGATCCCGGCCGAGATTCCGCTCGAGGACGCGTCAATCATCGAGCCGCTGTCCTGTGCCATCCATGCAGTCAATCGTGGCGACGTCCAGCTCGACGACGTCGTGGTGATCGCCGGCGCCGGACCCATCGGCCTGATGATGGTGCAGGTTGCGCGCCTCAAGACACCACGCAAGCTGATCGTCGATCGACATGGTGAAGCAGCGTCGGGATCTCGCGCTGCGGTACGGCGCCGACGTCGTCGATCGATCCCGGCCCGCGAAGATGCGTGCGGCTATCGTGCGCGGCCTGACCGACGGCTATGGCTGCGACGTCTACATCGAGGCGACCGGCGCGCCCAGCGGCGCCGGTCCAGGGCCTGGAGATGATTCGCAAGCTCGGGCGCTTCGTCGAATTCTCCGTCTTCGGCAAGGACACCACGGTGGACTGGTCGATCATCGGGGACCGCAAGGAGCTCGACATCCGCGGCGCGCACTCGGTCCCTATTGCTATCCGATCGCGATCGATCTCCTGCGCCGCGGGCTGGTGACCTCCGAGGGCATCGTCACGCATGCCTATCCTCTTGAGCGCTGGGCCGAGGCCATTGCCATGGCCGATTCGCTCGATTCGATCAAGGTGCTGCTCAAGCCCGAGCAGGAAGACGATGAAAAGCAGGCCTGACGGCAGCCGACCCGTTCCCGACGCGGCCGGCGCTGCGGGCGGCCGCTGCATTCCGGAATCGGGGGCTCGATGAGTTACGTCGTCGGCGTCGACATCGGAACGCAGAGTACCAAGGCGTTGCTGTGCGACGAGCGCGGCCGGATCGTCGCGCAGCACGTCAGCGAGCTACCGGGTGGACACGCCGCGGCCGCTCTGGGCCGAGCAGTGGCCCGCAGTCTGGCTCGACGCCGTCGGTCGAATGCATAGCAGGCTGCGTGGCAAGCGCCAAGGCGCGGAGTCCCGGCTTCGCTGCCGGCGACGTGCGGGCGTTCTGCATCAGCAGCCTCTACGGCGGTTCAGGCATCCCCGTGGATGACCGCGATGCAGCCCCTGCATCCTTGTCTCATCTGGATGGACCGCCGCGCCACCGAGGAAGTCGAGTGGGTGCGCCGGACGTGGACGTGGAGCGGCTCGGCCGGATCACCGGCAACGGCATCGACAGCTACCACGGCTACACCAAGATGCTGTGGCTGCGGAACCATCGGCCCGATGTGTTTCGCAGGACGCGCTACTTCGTGCCGCCGAATGCGTTCGTGATCCATGCCCTGACCGGTGAATTGGCAGTGGACCGCTCGTCCGCGGGCAACATCGGCGGCGTCTACGACATGGCCGCTGCTGCCTGGTCCCGGAAATGCTCGAGGCACTGGGCATACCCGCGGCGATGATGCCGGAACGGCTGGTCGGGTCGAGCGAGGTCGTCGGCGCCTTGACTCCGACGGCAGCCGCATCGCTCGGCCTGCCCGCCGGCACGCCGGTTGTCGCCGGCGGTGTCGACGCGGCCGTGGCAACGCTTGCCGCAGGCGTTACTCGCACCGGGCAGCATGTAGCGATGATCGGCTCGAGCATGTGCTGGGGCTTCATCAGCCAGCGAAGTCGATCCCAGGCACGGGCTGGTGAGCATGCCCTACGTGTTCGGAAGTCCGCGCGACAGCTACGTGTTCGGTGGCGCCATCACGGCAGGCGCTGCGGTGACCTGGTTTCGTGACCAGTTCTGTCGCGAGCGGCCGGCGTTGGCAGCAGGCTCGCGGGCCTCGACATGCACGACCTGCTCGACGCCGATGCCCGCGACGTGCCGGCCGGCTCCGAGGGGGTCGTATTCCTGCCCTACCTCATGGGCGAGCGCAGTCCGGTCTGGGACGGCAAGGCCAGCGGTGCATTCGTCGGTCTCAGTCTTTTCCATCAAGCGCCAGCATCTCTATCGCGCGGTCCTCGAAGGAGTCACCTTCGCCCTGCGCCACAACATCGAAGCCGGCGCGCTGGGCGCCGGCGCGCTCGACGAGCGACCTCGATCGTCGTCGGTGGCGCCACCACGTTCCGACCTGTGGATGCAGATCATCGCCGACGTCACCGGCCGACGCGGTGCTGACGATCGAACAGGATGTCGAAGCGGCCATGGGCGCCGCCATTCTCGCCGCCCACGGCGTCGGCCTGGTGACGGCTGAGGAGGTGCGTCGCGGTTGGGTAACGCTGGTGCCGCGCGCGGAGCCGCGGCCGGATACGGCAGCCGTCTATGACCGCATGTTCGAAATCTACAAGGGGCTGTACCCGACGATCAAGGCAACGCTGCATGGACTCCACGAAGTCCGCGGATCCCCTCCGCCACCTCGAACTCCGCATTGATCTCCACGGCAATGCCACGGGGCAGCGATGCCATGCCCACGGCGGTCCGGGCGTGGCAGCCCGAGTCCGGGCCGAACAGATCGAAGACGAGGTCCGATGCACCATCGATGATCTGCGGCATGCCGACGAACTCGGGCGTGACGTTGCACATCCCGAAAATGCGGACGACCCGGCGAACCCGGTCGAGGTCACCGATCTCTTCCTTGACGGTTGCCAATATGGTCAGCATGACTGCTCTCGCGGTGGCGTAGCCTTCCTCGTCACTGATGTCGACACCGAAGCGGCCGGTCTGGCGCACCTGCGGCAGCAAGGGAAGGTTGAGCCCATGCCCCGATACGTAGAGGATGTTTCCGACGCGAACGCAGCCACGGCGGTTCTTCTTCGGGAACACGAAGGGCTCCGGTAGCGTGTAGCCCATCCGGTTCAGGCGTCCTTCTACCTCATGCATGGCGGGATTCCTCATTCTGCCGGCGCGCCCACCAGGCCTTGAGCCATGCGGACGTGCCTCCGATCTCCACCAGTTCGCGCAGGGCCTGCGGGACAGGCGGATAGTGATGCACGTCCCCTGGGTGTGGTTGACCAGCAAGCCGACGCTGTAGTCGACTTCGATGTCATCGCCGGTTTCGCATACTTTCGTCACGCCCTTGCAGTCGGTCAAGACCGGCAGGCCGAGGCCGATCGCCTCGCGGTAGGCGAGAAACGGCATCGATTCGCAAACGAGGCCGAGGCCGAGCGACTTCATTGCGATGTATCCCTGCATCTTCGGCCCCATGCCGAAGTTCCGCCCGGTAACGATCAGGTCGCCCGGCCGGCAGCGTTCATGAAATCCGGGATCGGTCTCCTCGAACAGGTGTGGCACGATGTCCGCGGGGTCGAAGCGCATTTCCGACACGATCCGCATCGGAACGACACCGCCCATGTGCGGCACGTCGTGTCCCAGGCGATAGCAGCGGCCTCGCAGTACCCAGGAAAATGGCGCGGCAGGCGCGGAGGTGATCATTGAACCTTGATGCCGGCGTTACGGATGACCGAACCCCACTTGTCCAACTCCATGCGAATGTGTTTTCCGAATGCCTCCGGTGTACTGGCCACCACCTCGGAGCCGTCCGCAGTCAGCTTGTCCTTCACCTCGGGCATTGCGAGGATGGACGCGATCTCGAGGTTGAGCTTCTGCAGGATGTCCGCCGGAACGCCCGTCGGTGCGACGAGACCGACCCAGGCGTTGACCTCGTAGCCGTCGACGCCTGCCTCCTTCACCGTGCCGACTGCGGGCAGGTGCGACATCCTCTTCGAGCCCGTGACCGCCAGCGCCTTGACCTTGCCCTCGCGGATGGCGCCCATGACCTGGGCGGGCGAGGTGCACAGCATCTGCAGGTCGCCCGATATCAGGTCGATCATTGCGGGCGGGATCCCCTTGTACGGGACATGAACCACCTTGACTCCCGCGGCCGAGTCGAGCAGTTCCATGCCGATGTGCGCGGCGGTGCCGATGCCGGAATTGCCCATGGTCAAGGTCGCCGGCATCTGGCGTGCCAAGGCCAGCACTTCTGCGAAATTGCCGGGTGAGAACTTGTTGGAGCCGACGACGATCAGCGGAATCGCGGTGGTCTGGATCAACGGTGCGAAATCCTTGATCGGGTCGTAGGGTACCTTCTCGCGCAGGCTCGGGTTGATGGCGTACGTCGTGGTGACCAGAAGGAGCGTGTAGCCGTCGGCGGGCGCCTTGCTCGCTGCCTCGACACCGATGAGCGTGCCTGCGCCCGGCTTGTTGTCGACGATGACTTGCTGCCCCCAGCGTTCGGTGAGCCGTTGCCCGATCATCCGGGCCTGGAGGTCAAGTCCATCGCCTGCCGGAAACGGCACGATGATCCGGATCGGGCGATCCGGATACGCCGCCGACGCGACCTGAGGGATAGCAAGGCAGGCAGACAGCAGCAAGGCCAGAGACAGCACGCGTCGCAGCATTTGGATTCCTTCAGAAGGTTCTTGGGTCGGTAATGCGACCGGTCACTGCCGAAGCGGCGACAGTCTCCGGGCTGCCCAGGAACAGGCGGGCATCCTTGGCACCGAAGCGCCCGTGATTGTTGTTCGTCGCGGTGGATATCGAAACCTCGCCCGAGTCGAGCGGGCCCACGACCGCATCGTTGCAGGGGCCGCAGCCGGGAGGGAGGACCACCGCCCCGGCTTCGATGAAGACCTGGAGTAGCCCGTCGGCCGCAAGCCGCTTGTTTGTCTGCTCCGACCCAGGGACCACGAACAAGCGCACTCCGTCGGCGATGCGGCGTCCTTTCAGGAATTCCGCCGCGGCGGCAATGTCTTCGTACATGGAGGAGGCGCACGAACCGACGAAGGCATGCTGGACCGCCTGGCCGGCGACCTGGGAGATGTTCACGGCCTGCTGTACGCCGCCAGGCAGCGAGATCTGCGGCTCCAGCTTCGACACATCCAGTTCTGCCTCGGCTTCATACCGTGCATCGGCATCCGGAAACTGCGCTTCGAACGGAGCCTGCGCGACGGAGCGGGCATGCGCAAGTACCGCTTCCGAAGGCGGAATGAAGACACCGTAGGCACCGAGTTCCGTTGGCGTGCTGCACAACGCCACACGTGCGGCCAGCGAGAACTGGTCGAGGTCGCCGGCGAGTTCGAGCACGCGATAGTCGAGATCGAAAGGAATCCGTCCGCTGCGCACCATGGCACCGATATGGATTCCGAGGTCTCGGGCATGCACGCCGGCAGCCAGCTGGCCGCGAAGCGTGAGCTTGAGTGTGTGCGGCACCATGATCCAGGTGGTGCCGGTAGCCAGTACGCGTGAGATCTCGACGCCGACACGAAAGCCCACCGCGCCGATGGCGCCGGCATTCGTGCAATGCCGGTCATTGTCGAAATAGAACATCCCCGGGCGGAGCATTCCGCATTCCATCGGGAAGACGTGGCCATGGCCGCCTCGGCCGACGTCGAAGAAGCGGTCGACCCTCCAGGCCCTGGCGGCCTTCCGGTTGATCACCCCGTACATTGCCGCCCTCGGGCTGCCGTAAAGCACCTCATGGTCCGTGACCATGACCACCTTCTCCGGCTCCGCGAGCCGGTCGATGCCGAGCTCATCGAGCGCGCGCTTGACCGCCGGCAGCACGTTGTCATGGACCATCGCCATGTCTGGCGTCGGGAAGACGATGTCGCCTGGGCGAACGACGGCCAGGCCGCAGGCGCGGGCAATGATCTTTTCGGCACCTGTCATCCCGCGGCCGTGATCCGCGTCCAGGCGCCGCTCCGGCACCTTGGCGGATTGGCTTGCGGGAGGACTAGACAAGGGCGTTGGGATAGTATTCATCGCATCCTATGGTGCCAGCGCCCGTTGGGCGAGTAAACGCTTGCTGGTAAACAGTATGTTCACGAATTGCTCCGATGCGGAATCTGAACGGGTTTGTCACCTTCGCTGCCATCGTCGAGGCCGGCAGCTTCTCGCGTGCGTCCGAGCGCCTGAATATCTCCAAGGCCCTTGCCAGCAAACAGGTCGCAGAACTGGAACGGTCGCTCGGCGTCCGGCTGTTGAACCGTAACACCCGCAAGATCGGCTTGACCGCGGCCGGAGCCGTCTTCTACGACCGGTGCCGGGAGATCATCGCCCATGCCGAAGGAGCTCGCCACGAACTCGAGCAGTTCCAAAACGCGCAGGGCGGGCTGGTAAAGGTCAGTTCCGCGATCTCCTTCGGCAGGCTCCATCTGGTGCCCGCGATCGCGGACTTCCTCGGCAGCCACGGCGGCTTTCGGATCGAACTGGACCTCAACGGAAAGTTCGCGGACCTGATCGCCGGTGGACCCGACGTTGTGATCCGTCAGGCTGAAGAGCCTCGGCTCAACTCGTTGGTGGCGCGCAAACTTGCGCCACTCAGGTGGGTCCTCTGCGCGACTCCGGGCTATCTGGCAGCGCATCCGCCTCCTCGCGTGCCGGAGGATCTGGCCCGTCACAACTGCATTACCTACCTGTCGAACATCCGTAGCGAATGGAATTTCTCCCGGCCCGGCGAGCCGCCGGAAGCCGTACCGGTGAAGGGGTCCTACAAGGCGAGCAACGCGGACGGCGTGCTGCAAGGGGTGCTCTCGGGCATGGGGGTGGCGGCAGTCCCGACGTTCGCTGCCTACCTCCACCTGCGCAGCGGACAGCTGATCCGCCTGCTGCCTGGCTGCGAGCTCGGCAACAGCGTCCTGTACGCTGCCTATCTCCCGAACCCCCACATGGCGCAGGGGGTGCAAACCTTCGTGCGATTCCTCATCGACCGATTCAGCCCGGTCCCCTACTGGGACGAGTAAACGTAAACGCGTCGAGTAAAGTAAACGCGTCGACGCGGGTAAACGCATCGACGCGGCGTGAACAGTCTGTTCACCGTCCGGCGTTGAACGCCGGGACCAATCTCACTAGAGTCGCGGGCTGGTACTCGAGGAGATGCAATGGGCAACGACAAGGTCAGCTGGAGCGGCGGCGAGGAACACTGGACGGATAAGGGTGATGTACGCCTCTTCCTGTGGCGAAAGTCGCCGCGATCGGAAGTACCGCCGCGAGGCACCATCCTCTTCGTGCATGGTTCTTCCATGGCGTCTCAGCCGACGTTCGACCTGCGAGTGCCGGGGCGGCCCGATTCATCTGCCATGGACTGGTTTACTGCGCGCGGCTTCGACACGTGGTGCATGGACTGCGAGGGCTACGGGAGATCCGACAAGCACCGCCCGGTCAATTCGGATATCGCCAACGGCGCGGACGACCTCGAAGCAGGTAGTCGCTACATCCTCGAAACCAGCGGGGCTGAAAAGCTGCTCGTCTACGGAATCTCCTCGGGAGCCCTGAGGGCAGGTCTCTTCGCGCAGCGTCATCCAGAGCGCGTGGCGCGGCTCGCGCTGGACGCGTTCGTCTGGACCGGCGAAGGCAGTCCTACGCTGGCCGAACGCAAGAAGAAGCTGTCGCAATGGACCTCCGGCAAGCGAAGGCCGGTGGACCGGGCATTCGTGCACAGCATCTTCCAACGCGACCATCCTGACACGGCCGACCTGGCCACCGTCGATGCCTTCGCCGACGCGATCCTCTCGCTGGATGACTCATTGCCGACAGGGACCTACGTCGACATGTGTTCGCGGCTGCCCCTGGTCGATCCGGAAAAGCTGACGGTGGCCACACTGATCATGCGTGGACAGTACGACGGGATAGCCAGCTTCGATGACCTGATCGAGTTCTTCAAGCGCATCGCGTGCCCGGACAAGCAATTCACCGTGATGGAAGGCATCTCCCACGCCAGCTTCCAGCAGAAGAACTACCTGTTGGTCTACCACATCCTGCATTCGTTCTTCTCGCAGCCGCAGGCGGTCTTCAAGAAGGGCGGTTGCTGACCCGGTGCTGAAGGGGGTTCCTGAACTCACCACAGATCCTTCCCGAAGATCCAGTCGGGCAGCCACAGCACCACCTCCGGCACGAAGATCAGCAGCAGCGACACGGCGGAGACCGCCAGCAGGAACGGCATCGACTCACGGGTGTAGACCCCGATGGGGCAGCGCAGGATCTGGCAGACGACGAACATGGCAGCACCGACCGGGGGCGTGAAGTTGCCGATGGTCGCCGCGATGATGAAGACCAGGCCGAAATGAACCGGATCGATGCCGTACTGCGTAACCAGCGGCAGGAAGATCGGCGTCAGCATGATGATCAGCACCGAGCCCTCCATGAACGTCCCGGCCACCAGGATGAACGCCACGATCAGCACCATCACCACCTGCGGGCTGTCGGTCAGGGAAAGCATGCCGGCCGAGATCGCCTCGGGCACGCGTTCGAATACGATGCCGTAGCCGAAGATCGCGGATAGCGCCAGCAGGAACATCACCGAGCCGACATCGATCAGGCTGCCTTCGATCGCCTTTCCGATACTGGCGCGGTCGAGCTTGCGGTAGACGACGACGCCGATGGCAACCGCATAGACCACGGCGAAGGCGCCGATTTCCGACGGCGTGAAGATCCCGAAGCGAAGACCCACGAGCAGGATGATCGGGAACATCAGGGCCCAAAGGCCACCCCATGCGGCGCTGCCGAGCTCGCGCAGGGACGGCCGCCTGGTGCGCTCGGGCTTGTAGCCGCGCTTTCTCGCCGTGAACGAGATCGTGGCCGCCAGCGCCGCCCACAGCAGGAAGCCGGGAATCACGCCGGCGGCGAAGAGGCGGCCGATCGACACCTGGCCGACGGTGCCGTAGAGGATGAAGCCGATGCCCGGCGGGATGATCGGCGCCATCGAGGGAGCCGAACGCCAGCACGCCGGCCGCGTAGCCCTTGGAGAACCCGCGCTTGAGCATCGACGGCCCGAGCAACCGGCTGTTCATCGCCGCGTCGGCGATGCACGAGCCGGTCACGCCGCTCATCAGGGTGGACAATGCGATCGAAACCTGTGCCAGGCCGCCGTGCATGCGCCCGGTGAGCACCGTGGCAAGTGTCAACAGCTTCTCGGTGATGCCGGAATGGTTCATGAAGTTGCCGGCCAGCACGAACAGCGGGACCGCCAGCAGCGCAAAGTTCTGCGTCTCCGTGATCGTCAGCTGCACCGGAATGGTGGAAGGCAACTCGGGATGCTGGAAGAAGAACACCAGGCCGGAGATGCCGATCGCGAAGGCCACCGGCATGCCGATCAGCATCAGGATCGTGAAAGCGATCAGGACCAGCGTCATCTAGATCACATCCGCTGCAGCCGCGCCCAGCGTTTCGCCGAGCCCGCGCCGTTCATCGCGGATCTTCAGCAGCGTCGTCACCAGCAGCAGCGCGGCTCCGACCGGCATGCTCATCGTCACCCAGGAGTAGCTGATCTCCGGGATGCCCTGGAAGGACCGCACCCTGCTGGTCCACGACAGCCAGAGCCCGAGCCAGATGACGTAGATCAGGAAAGCCACGATGAGGGAGAGGTTCAGGTAGCGCAGCCACTGTCGCGGCCGCGCCGGCAATCGGCTGGTGACCAGCTCGATCGCCATCATGCCGTTGTTGCGCCACGCGATATCGGCGCACAGGAAGCAGGCCCAGGCGAAGAAGCAGGTTGCTGCGTCGGTGCTCCAGTTCAGCGGGTAGCCGAACACACGGCTGACGGCGCCTGTGAAGATCAACGCGACCATCATCACCAGCAGCGATCCGGCCACGAGGGCCTCGGCCCTGCAGAACCGCCGGTATGCCGCGCGCAGCTTGTCCGCCATTACTGGCTTGCGCTTTGCTTGCCGATCTCCTTGTGGACCGCATTCTTGACTTCGGTGAGGTTCAAGGCTTCATAGGCCTTGTCGCCGGCCTTCTTGAAGGCAGCGAGGTCCACATCCTCCGCCACCGTCATCCCGCGTGTCTTCAACTGTGCCTTGACCTCGCCCTCCAACTGCAGGATGCGCCTGGACGCCTCCTCGCCGGCCTTGTCGGCTTCCTCCATCAGGATCTGCTGGAAGTCCTTGGGCAGCGAGTCGAACCACTTCGCGCTGACGACCTCGAAATTGACGAGCATGATGTGCCGCGTTTCGCTCGCGTGCTTCAGGACTTCGTAGAAGCGGCCACCGGGGATGTTGTTGTAGACCAGTTCGACGCCATCGATAGCCCGCTGCTGCAGGCCCGGATACATCTCGGTGAATGCCATCGCGACCGGCGTGGCGCCCAGCGCCCGCACCGACTCCTGCCAGATCGGCGCCGGCGGCGTGCGGATCCTCAGTCCCTTGAGGTCCTCGGGCTTGCGCACCGGCTTGTTGGTGAAGAAGTGGCGATAGCCCTGAACCCAGTTGAACGAGATGACCTTGAGGCCGTGCTTGGCGGCCAGTTCTTCCTGCCACTTGAGCACGGTCGGCGCCGTGCGCAGCTTGGCTACTTCCTCCAGCGTCTCGACGAAGTACGGCCCGTTAACCACCGCAATGCCCGGAACGTAGTTGCCAAGCCTTGCGGAGTCGGTGTTCTGGCCGATGTTGGCGCCCTGGCGGATCTGCTCGATGATGTCCTCTTCCTTGCCGAGCTGGGCGCTGTGGAACACCTCGATCTTCAGGCCGCCCTTGGTGCGCTCGCTTACCCGCTGTGCCCATTTGTTGAAGCCATCGTGAAAGGGCTCCTTCGGGCTCAGCACATGGTTGAACTTCAACACGATGGGAGCGGGAGTCTGCGCCTGGGACGCGCCGATCCAGCCGGCGCAGAGCGCGGCTGCGATCGCGATCGACGCGGCTCTGCGGCCCGTTGTGCGCCCCAGGTTGCCGCCCAAGGTGCGGTCCAAGATGCGGCCCGGGATGCGAGCGTGGACAATGGAAAGTCGTTTCACGAAGGTCTCCTTTGCGTTAGTTCCGTCGCGTACCGACGGCGTCGCAGGCGAAAGGCCATTGTCTCGCGCCTGCTGTCCTGTTGTAATGATTAGTCTATAGCGTGAAACTGCATACTCCAGGTCATTTCATGCAATGAGACAGAAGTCGATGCCGAAGCTTGCCACCCCCCCGCGCGAAGTCCCGCCGACCCATCGCTCGCTCGAGCGCGGCCTCGCGATGCTGGAATGGCTTGCCGCGGCAGGCCGGCCCCTCAGCCTGAGCGATACGGCGCGGCAGTTTTCGCTGCATCGCAGCACCACCCACCATCTGCTGCAGGCCTTGGTGCGCGTCGGCTACCTGCAGCAGGACGACGACACCCGCAGCTATTCGCTCACGCAGAAGCTCTACCAGCTCACCGGCCGCGCGTGGCCAGCCGAGCAGATCGGCGAACTCGCGCAGCCATTGCTGGAGGAGCTGACACAGGGTGTCGGAGAAGGCTCCAGCGTGGCGGTCTGGCGCGATGGCCTGGTCCGCATCGTCGCCAAATGCGAGACCGATGGCCCGGTGCGCGTAGTCCAGGATGTCAACGCCCAGCGCCCGTTCCATTGCACGGCGGTGGGCAAGGCACTGGCTGCCTGGATGCAGCCCTCGACGTTGCAGGCCGCGCTCGCCGCCAGCCGGCTGGAGCGCCATACCGCCAAGACCATCGTCACGCATGCGGCGCTGGAGGCCGAACTGCGCCGGATCCGCAATGCCGGCTATGCCATCGACGACGAGGAGCAGTACGAGGGGCTGCGCTGCATCGCGATGCCCGTCTTCAGCCACACCGGCGAAGTAGTGGCGTCGATGTGTGTCGTCGGGCCCAAGCACAGGATGACGCACCAGCGCCTGCTGCAGGTTCGCGCCCCGCTCGCGAGGGCGAGCGCAAGTCTTTCGCAACGGCTTGGGCACACGGCCAGCGCGCACGGGTGACGATCGGCAATCGGACGGCCGACCGCGACGGCCTGCAGGCCGGGGGCGGGCCGTTGTTCCGCGACGCGGACTTCCGCCGCCTCTGGACCACCGGGCTGATCGTTTTCCTGGTCCGCTGGCTGGAGATCCTGGTGTTCGGTGTGTTCGCCTACCAGCAGACCGGTTCGGCCTTCGTGGTGGCGAGCCTCACGATGCTGCGCCTGTTGCCGCTGGCGCTGTTCGGCGTGCCTTTCGGCGCACTGGCGGCCCGCGTTCCTCGCCGGATCGGTCTCATCGTCATGCTGGCGGCGCTCGCCCTGACCGCATCGATCCTCATGGTCGTCGCGTTGTTCGATCACCTCGCAGTCTGGCATCTGGGCTTGGCCGGCTTCATCAACGGGGTCATCTGGGCGGCAGACAATCCCGTGCGCCGTGCGCTGATCGGCGACATTGCCGGGCTGAGGCGCATGGGCACCGCGATGGCGCTGGATGTCGGCGCGAGCAATGCGAGCCGGCTTGCCGGACCGAGCATCGGCGGGCTGCTTCTCGCGCATTCCGGGATGGCCGCCGTCTTCGCGCTGGTGGCACTGCTCTACTTCATCGCGCTGGTCGCGGTGCTGGGCCTGCGCGATGCACCGGTTCATCGGGAGAGCACGAAGCCTTCCCTGCGCGCCACGCTTGTCGCCGGATTCGATGCCGCCCGTGCCAGCCCGCGCCTCGCGGGCACGCTCTGGATCACGGTGCTGTTCAACCTCTTCGGCTGGCCGGTACTGAGCATGGTGCCGGTGATCGGACAGGATCGGCTCGGCCTGGCAGCCGACGGCATCGGGCTGCTGGCCAGCATGGATGGCGTAGGCACCCTCCTGGGCGCAACCGTCCTCGCCGCGGTGTCGCGTCCGTCCATCTATGGGCGCCTCTATGTCTGCGGCGTGATCGTCTTTCTCGTCATGCTGCCGGTGTTCGCACTGAGCACGCAGCCGTGGGCCGCGGCGGTCGCGCTGCTGGTGGTCGGCATCGGGCAATCGGCGTTCTCGGTCATGCAGGCGACGATCGTCTTCGTCGCCGCACCGATCGAGCGGCGGATGCACGCGATGGGCGTGCTGACGATGTGCATCGGCGTCGGGCCGGTCGGCTTCCTGATGCTGGGCTGGCTCGCCGAGCACCTCGGCGCCCCGTCTGCGGCGGTGATCAGCGCGGCCGTCGGCCTGCTGACGCTGGCAGTCAGCTGGCGGTGGTGGCGGGAATGCTGGCGAGACCGCGGCGCCTGACCTTCAAGGCATCGAGTCCACGAAGCTTCCTCGCGGAACCTTCATCCACCCATCGCACCCGGTGCCGTGGCTTCGTTCGCCGGTATCCCGGTTGCTTCAGGCTGCGCTTTGTAACCCTCAGGTAATCCACCTTGACAGCCGGCAGTTCCCTCTCCTATAGTTTGAGCAAGTGTATAAACCGGGCGTTCAACCGCATGGACCGCTCCCCGTCTCCCCGTGCCGGTAATAAGCCTTCAGGCGGGCGGCGTCTACTGGACGCCGCACAGGGCGACACGCGGGCCAAGATCCTCGGCGCCGCGTTCCGCCGCCTGGCCAGCGAGGGCTATGCCGGCCTCAGCGTGCGCGAGATCGCCAGGGATGCGGGCGTCAACCACGCGCTCATCAATTACCACTTCCGCACCAAGGACCAGCTCGTCATCGACGTCCTCGACGCGGCCAACCAGCACCTGCTGGCGCGCCAGGCGTCGATGTACCGCGCGCCGGGCGGCTTCGCCCAGAAATGGGCGGAGGCGCGCCGCTTCTATGAGAGCGACGTGGCCTCTGGATTCGTGCGGGTGCAGGCGGAGCTGTGGGCCGCGAGCCTGTCCAACGCAGAGCTCCGCGAGAAGTTCCTGCCGCGCCTGTTGGCCTGGAAGCAGCTCGTGCTCGGCGCCGTGCGCGATGCTCTCGAGGCCGTCGAGGCACAGGGCATCGAGCTGCCGCAAGGCTTCACCGCCGAGGTGATCGCGTGCTGGATCTCGGAATTCTGGCTCGGCATGGAGTTCGCCGACCTGCTCGGCGTGAAGGAAGAGCAGGGAAGGCATCGCGCGGCGCTCGACGCGCTGCAGGCGCTGCTCGAATCGCTCGACGCGCGCTGCGCCGTGCCGCGCGGCGCAGCGCGCACCGCTGCGCGCTCGGCATCCGGCGCACGGCGCAAGGCCGCGCGCACGTCGGCTGACGCGGTCGACCCACCCCGCAGAGGGAGCCGCTGATGGCAGCGTCGTCCAAGTCGGTGCCCGCAGGCTTCGTCCGGGTCGCCGGCGACCTGCCGCCGGCCGGGGCGGTGCCCGAGGCCGACCGCGCGCCGTTCCAGACCGTGCAGCCCGTGCAGGAGCGGCTCGTCGAGCGCGGCGGCGTCCAGCTCTACGCAGCCCAGTGGGGCTCGAGTGGGCCCTGGATCGCATTCGCACAGCCGTTCCAGATCGTTCATTCCCAGATGCTCAAGAGCACGGTACCGTACCTGTCGCAGCACTTCCGCGTGCTGACGATGGATGGCCGCGGCAACGGCCGCTCCGGCCGCCCCCGTGGCCAGGACGCCTACAGCTTCGATCACTTCCACGACGACTTCGTCGCCGTGCTCGACGCGTTCGCGGTCGACCGCGCGGCACTGGTTGGCGTGTCGGCGGCAGCGATGATCGTGCTGCGGGTGGCGGACGAACAGCGGCAGCGCGTCAGTCACGTGATCACCGCCGGCGGCTTCGCCGATTCGCTGGTGCAGACCGAGGCCATGAGCAGCCGGATGCGCATGGAATCCGAGCTGATCGCGAGCGACTGGCCGGGCTACATCGACCGCTTCATGTCGTGGATCTTCAGCGAGCCGCATTCGACGAAGCTGTACGAAGACGGCGTGCGCTATGCCTGGGCCACGGATGGCGAGGTCATTCGATGGGCGCGTGAAGCGTGGGTCAACCAGGATATGCGCGAGCACGCGCGCCGCGTCTCGTGTCCGACGCTGGTGATCCACGGCGACGACGACCGCCGCGTGCCGTTTGCCAAGGGCCAGGAGATCCAGGCGCTGGTGCCGGGCGCCCGGCTGCTCACCATCGGCGGTGGCGGGCACGTGACGGCAGCGCGCGATCCGGCATTGTTCAACCGCGCGGTGCGCGACTTCGTTCGCAACGAACCCACGGCGCGCACCTGGGTGCGAGGCATGAAGCGCGAACGCAAGGCGCTGTTCATCTCGAGCCCGATCGGCCTAGGCCATGTGCAGCGCGACCTCGCCATCGCGCGCGAGCTGCGCAAGCTGCAGCCCGACCTGAAGATCGACTGGTTCACGACCGACCCCGCGGCGCGCTACCTGGAGCGCGAGGCGGAGCGGCTGCACCCGATAACCCGGCGCCTGGCCAATGAAAGCAGGCATTTCGAGGGCATGGCCGGCGAGCACGACCTGTCGGCGTTCTTCGCGCTGCGGACGATGGACGAGATCATGACGAACAACTTCATGACCTTCGTCGATCTGGTCGAGACCGAGCACTACGATATCGTGATCGGCGACGAGGCGTGGGATGTGGACTACTACTACCACGAGAACCCGGAGCTGAAGCGCCAGCCGTTCGTGTTCCTGACCGACTTCGTCGGCTGCCTGCCGATGGAACCCGGCAACGAACGCGAGGCGCTGCTGTGCGCCGACCGCAATGCCGACGACATCGAGCACGTCGCCCGCTATCCGTACCTGCGCGACGCCGCCATCTTCGTCGGCAACCGGGAGGACGTGACCGAGCAGGCGTTCGGCCCCGGCCTGCCCGGCATCCGCGAATGGACCGACAAGAACTTCTGTTACTGCGGCTATTGCCTGCCTTTCGACCCCCAAGCGCTCGCCGACACCGAACGACTGCGCGCGCGGCACGGCTACCGGCGAGATGAGAAGGTGGCGATTGCCGCGGTCGGCGGCACGTCGGCCGGACGCCCCCTGTTGCAGCGGATCGCGCAAGCGTTTCCGCGCATGAAGCGGCAACTGCCGGAGCTGCGTTTGATCCTGGTGGCAGGCCCGCGAATGGACCCGACGGACTTTGCGCCACAGCCGGGGCTCGAGGTAAGGCCCTATGTACACAACCTGTACGAACACCTGGCGTGCTGCGATCTGGCGCTGGTGCAGGGCGGGCTGTCCACGACGATGGAACTGGTGGCCACGCGCCGGCCGTTCCTGAGCTTTCCCCTGCAGCGCCATTTCGAGCAGTGCGTGCACGTGCGGCGGCGCCTGGCCAACTACCAGGCTGACCGCTCGCTCGACTATCCCTCCCTCGATCCCGACACACTGGCCGAACGGGCACTGGCCGCCATGCATGAGCCGGTGCGCTACAGGCCCGTGGAGACGGACGGCGCCCGTCGCGCCGCTCTGCGCATTGCGCAGGTGATGGACAACCGGGAGTGGGCCCGCTGATGAAGTACCGCAGCGACAGGCTTCCCAGCCTTCATTGCTTCGGTTGACCGCCGACCATCCTCAACAGGAGTACGATCATGACCTCTTCGACGACCACGGCCTCTTCCACGACGGCGACCGTCGACAACGGTGTCAACGTTGCCGCGCTGCTGGGCGCCCGCGAAGCGCTCACCGCCGCCCCCGAGGCCGCCCGCTTCCAGTGGCGCGCCAGCAGCGAATGGCTGCGCGGCACCCACAGCCGCGCGACCATCGACGGCTTCTTCGGTCTCGGCGCCGAACAGAAGCATCGCCAGACGTATCAGTTCGAGTCGGATCATCCGGAGATCTTCGCTTCCCCCGACAATGGCGCGACGCCGGTCGAGTTCGTGCTTGTCGGCCTGGCCGGTTGCCTGACCGCCGGGGTCGCTGCGGTCGCACAGCACCGCAACATCCAGCTCAGGTCGGTGAAGGCGACGCTGGAAGCCGGCATGGATCTGCAGGGCATTCTCGGCATCGACGACCAGGTGCGCAACGGATTCGACGGCATCAAGGTGCACTACGAGATCGACGCCGACGCCACGCCTGAGCAGATCGCCGCGCTGGTGGCGCAGTCGCAGAAGCGCTCGGCGGTGTTCGACATCGTCACCAATCCGACCGACGTCACGGTCACCACGCACAAGGCGTGATGATGCGGTGCGCATCGGTCGGCAAGGCGCGGCTCGCGGCAGACGTGGTGGTGTGATGGGCGGCGGGCGCGCCATCGACGTGGTCATCGTCGGTGCCGGCCACAACGGCTTGGCGATGAGCCGCGAGCTCGGGCAGCGCTCGCTCGAGCACGTGGTGCTCGAGCGTGGCGAGGTCGCCAATGCCTGGCGCACCGAGCGCTGGGATAGCCTGCGCCTGCTCACGCCCAACTGGCTCTGTCGCCTTCCAGGCTGGCACTACCGGGGCGGCGAGCCCGACGGCTTCATGAGCGCCGGTGAGGTCGCGGATTTCGTGGCGAGCTACGCTTCGGCATTGTCGGCCCCGGCGCTCACACAGACCACGGTTACCCGGGTCGAGCCGCACGACCTCGGCTACCGGGTGGTCACCGATCGCGGCAGCTGGCTGTGTCGTGTCGTGGTGCTGGCCAACGGTGCCTTCAGCAAGCCGGTCGTGCCGCGGGTGGCGGAGGGCCTGCCGCCTGGCGTGCAGCAGTTGACGGTGCAGACCTATCGCAACCCTGGGCAGCTCGCCGAGGACGGCGGCGTACTGGTGGTCGGTGGGTCGGCGACGGGCGTGCAGCTCGCGCAGGAGATCCAGCGCAGCGGCCGGCGGGTGACGCTTGCGGTGGGTGAGCATGTGCGGTTGCCGCGTCTCTACCGTGGCCGCGACATCCAGTGGTGGATGCTCGCAACCGGCCTGCTCGACCAGCGCATCGAAGAAGTGGACGATCCCCGTCGCGCGCGGCGGGTGCCGTCACCACAGCTTGCCGGCTTCCCCGGACGCGTGTCCATCGACCTCAATGCGCTGCGGGCGCAGGGTGTCGAGCTGGTCGGTCGTCTGGCAGGCATTCGCGACAGCAAGGCGCTGTTCTCCGGCTCGCTGCGCAACGTCTGCTCCCTGGCGGACCTGAAGATGAACCGGCTGCTGGATTCGATCGACCAGTGGGCCGATTGCCACCTGGCGGCCGGTGAAGTCGGCGACGCCGAACGCTACGCGCCGACGGATGTCGGCGTGTCGCCGCGGCTGCAGCTCACGTTGGGCGATGACATTCGAACGGTGGTCTGGGCCACCGGCTTGCGCCCGGACTATTCGTGGCTGCAGGCGCCGGTGTTCGATCGCAAAGGCGAGCTGAAGCATGATCGCGGCGTGGTCGACGCGCCGGGCCTGTATGTCCTGGGGCTGCCGTTCCTGCGGCGGCGCAAGTCGAGTTTCATGCATGGCGCCGAGGATGATGTTCGCGAACTGGGCGCGCACCTGGCGGCCTACCTGGATCGCGCGGCGCGACCTTCAGGCGGGCAAGCCCCGATCACGCCGCGGTGGAGGGCGCCGGGGCAGGAGCCCGGCCTCGCCGCCACGCCGGATGCCTCGTGCCGGGTCCAGGGTGGACGCCAGTGTCCAATCGAATCACCCGCGAGGAGCGACTATGGCCCGCTATGACAACATCCTGCTGACCATCGGCAACACGCCCCTGGTCAAGCTCCAGAGGCTGGCTCCTGAGGGGATCAATCTCTACGTCAAGGTGGAGTCGTTCAACCCGCTCGGCTCGGTGAAGGACCGCATGGCGCGCGCGGTCATCGAGGACGCTGAACGAAGCGGCGCGCTGAAGCCGGGCCAGACGGTGATCGAGGCGACCAGCGGCAACACCGGCATCGGCCTCGCCATGGTGTGCGCCCAGAAGGGCTACCCGCTGGTCGTCACGATGGCTGAGAGCTTCAGCCTGGAGCGCCGCAAGCTGCTGCGCTTTCTCGGTGCGCGGGTGGTCCTGACGCCCGCCGCTGAGAAAGGCACCGGCATGTTGAACAAGGCGATCGAACTGGCCGCGGCGCATGGCTGGTTCCTGTGCCGCCAGTTCGACAACGAGGCCAATGCCGAGGTGCACACGCGGACCACGGCCCGGGAGATCCTGGCGGACTTCGCCGGGGAACCGATCCACGCGTTCGTCACCGGTTTCGGCACCGGCGGCACGCTGCTGGGTGCGGGGCGCGGCCTGAAGGCGGCCGACGCCCGCATCCGCGTGGTCGCGGCCGAGCCGGACAACTCGCCGATCCTCGGCAGCGGCATTCCTCAGGCGCGCGACGCCGCCGGCCAGCCCGCGGTCAGCCATCCGCAGTTCCGGCCGCATCTGATGCAGGGGTGGAGCCCCGACTTCGTGTCGAGCCTCACCGAGAAGGCCGTTGCCGAAGGGCTGGTCGACGAGATCGTGCCGGTGCAAGGCAACGAGGCGTTGCGGCTGGCGCGGGAGCTCGCCACCAGGGAAGGCATCTTCGTCGGCACGTCGAGCGGCGCCACGCTTGCGGCGGCACTCGATGTGGCGCGGCGTGCGCCGCCGGGCAGCAACATCGTCTGCATGTTGCCCGATACCGGCGAGCGCTATCTGTCGACGCCGCTGTTCGACGGCATCGACGTCGACATGAACGAAGCCGAACTGAAGCTCTCGCGCTCGACGCCGGGCTATCGCTTCGACGCGCCGCCCACGGCCCCACCCGTGATGGTTCGGCCGCCGGAGACTGCCGTCGCGCTCGACGCGAGCGCCGACGCGTTTGTCAGCGATGTCGTTCGCGGCCATGGCGTGGTGATGTTCGCGCTCGAGTGGTGCGAGTTCTGCTGGGCGGTGCGCAAGCTGTTCGGGCGCCTGGGCATCGCCTATCGGAGCGTGGACATCGACTCTGCGGCGTTGCAGGAGCATGACATGGGGTCCAAGATCCGCGCCGTGCTGAAAGACCGGATCGGCTCCCCGACCATCCCTCAGATCTATATCGGCGGCACCCATGTCGGCGGCTGCACCGACCTGTTCGATGCGATGCAGGGGGGCCGAATGTGGCAACTGCTCGAGGATGCCGGTGTCGAGCATGAGCGCGGCGCTCATGTCGATCCGTATGCGCTGCTGCCGAAGTGGCTGCATCCGCGGTGATAGGGAGCACCCCCCCGAGAGCCTTCGGCTCTCCCCCCCTTTGAAGGGGGGGCGCCGCCAGCGGCCGGGCGAAGCCCGTTCCGCGGCGGCTGCTGGTATTGGCCGCTTCATGCGGTGTCCGCGGGTTGGATCAGTTTCATGCGTCGTCGCAATCTGGTTCGGGAGCAAGTGACATGAGCGAAGTCGTTCCGGTCATCGACATCCGTGAGCTTGGCGGCGCGGCTGCGCTCGCTGCGATTGACGAGGCTTGCCGCGACTGGGGTTTCTTCCAGGTGACTGCCCATGGCATCGAGCAGGCCGTGATCGACGAGATCTTCGCGGTGTCGCACCTGTTCTTCGAGCAGCCTGCCGCGGACAAGCGCCGTCTCCTGCGCGACGCCGACAACCCCTGGGGCTACTTCGACAAGGAACTGACGAAGAACCGGCAGGACTGCAAGGAGATCTACGACTTCGGCCCCGACAGCGGCGACGGCCGTGGGCCACGCTGGCCGGATGGACCCTTGCGCGCACGGTTCGAGCCGGCCGTGCGCGCAGCGCCATGCGGGCTGCGCGGCGCTGTCGATGCGCCTGCTGGCTGCCATCGCCTCAAACCTTGGCGTGGGCCCCCAGGTACTGGCAAGCGGCTTCGAGGACAACGCACACACGAGCTTCCTGCGCCTGAACTTCTACCCGACGTCTGCGCTCGGCAGCGCCGGCGACGCCAGGCAGCGCCCGTTCGGCGTGGGCGAACACACCGATGCCGGCGCACTGACGATCCTGCTGCAGGACGAGCAACCGGGCCTGGAGGTGCAACGCGAAGGGGACTGGCATCTGGTTGAGCCGCGACGCGACGCGCTGGTGGTCAACATCGGCGACATCGTGCAGGTGTGGTCCAACGACCAGTACAAGGCGGCGACGCACCGTGTGCTCTCGAACCCGGCGCACGACCGCTACAGCATTCCGTTTTTCCTGAATCCCTCGTACGAAACCACCTACGAGCCGCTGCCGACCACCGTGACGCCCGATCGGCCGGCCGCATACCGCCGAATCAGCTGGCGCGAGTTCCGCAGCTTGCGGGCCGCCGGCGACTACGCCGACATCGGCGAAGAGGTCCAGATCCATCACTACCGCCGGTAGAGGAGGCAATCATCATGGCATTCATCGAAACCACACCCCCCGACGCAGCCGAAGGTGTCGTGGCCGCCATGTACCTGCGGCAGCAGCACGCATGGGGCTTCGTGCCGAATTATGCGAAGGTGTTCTGCCACCGTCCGGAGGTGCTGGCGCGCTGGGGGCAACTGTTGACGGAGATCAGGCGTCCGATGGACAAGAGGCGCTTCGAGCTGATCACCTTCACCGCGGCATACGCGCTGGACAACACGGCCTGCGCGCTCGTGCACGGCAAGGCGCTCGGCGAGTTCTTCAGCAACGAGCAGGTCTGCGCGATCGCGGCCGGGCGCTGCGACGGCATCCTCAGCGAGGCGGAGCAGGCCATGGTCGCGTTCGCACGGCAGGTCGCGACCGACGCACCGCGCATCACGCAAGCCCAGGCGGCGGCGCTCAGGGCGCATGGCTACGACGACGCCGAGATCTTCGATATCGCCGCCACGGCCGCGGGCAGGGCATTCTGGGCCAAGCTGCTCGATGCGCTGGGCGTGTTGGCGGACGCACCCTGCCTCGCGCTCGACGAGTCGCTGCGTCGCGCGCTGACGGTCGGCCGGCCGATCGACATCGCCGAATGCGTCACGATGGCGGAGCCCTGATCGGGTTGCCTCCCCGGGTTTGGTTCGTGTTGACTCCCGGTGCTCATGCGGACTACGATCAAACTGGTTGCCGGTGGAAGTGACCCGCCAAGTGCTCGACCGCATCGAGCGCCTCGATCCGTCCTTTTACAGCTATCACAGTCACCGGAGACATCGCGCTCGATCACGCGCGCAAGGCCGAAGAGATCGGCCGCAGGCGATACGCGCATCGATGCACGGCGTACATTCGCCAACCATGGCACGCGGACCATCGACGGGGGTATCGTCGAGTGGTTCGGGTGTCGCCACGGTGTCGGGCCTGTGCTACGGCACCAAAGGCGCGGATACGGGAGGCTCGATCCGCTTCCCGTCGGGAGCGAAAGGCAACCCGCGCGAGTGAGCGCCGAATAGACTCTCAACTCCTGAGGCTCCCGATATGGAATGGCTCAAGCAATCGATCATGCACACCCGCGGAGTGGCCGCCGGCAAGGCGGGCGCGACTCACGAGCTCACCGAGGCCAGGCAAGGCAAGTACCACTTCACGATGGGTCCGTATTCGGATCCTGTGCTCTCGATCAAGCCCGGAGACCGGATCGTTGTCGAGACCCGCGACGCATTCGGCGGCGCCGTGAAAACCGAACAGGACCTGCCTTCCAAGGTCCTGCGGCTGCCGTTCGTGAACCCGCAGAACGGCCCGGTTCTCATCGAGGGCGCGGAGCCTGGCGACGCCCTTGCGGTCTACATCGAGTCGATGAAGCCGCGCGGAGAGAACCCGCGCGGGACCTGCGCGATGATTCCGTTCTTCGGCGGGCTGTCGGGCACATCGCTCACCGCGACCCTGAACGAGCCGCTGCCGGAGCGGATCCGCAAGATCGACGTGGACGAGAAGGGCGTCTACTGGAGCAAGCGAGTCACGCTGCCTTACCGGCCGCACATCGGCACCCTGTCGACCTCGCCGGAAATCGATTCGATCAGCTCGCTGATTCCAGACAATCACGGCGGCAACATGGACCTGCCGGACATGGGGCCGGGCAGCATCACCTACCTGCCGGTGCGCGTCGACGGCGCGCGCCTGTTCATCGGCGACGCCCATGCCTGCCAGGGTGACGGCGAGATCTGCGGCACGGCGATCGAGTATTCGAGCGTCACCACCATTCACGTCGACCTGATCAAGGGCTGGCAGCTGGACTGGCCGCGGCTGGAAAACGAGCACGTGATCATGGCGATCGGCAGCACCCGGCCGCTGGAGGATGCGACGCGCATCGCCTATGTGGAGCTCGTCAAGTGGATGGAGAAGGAATACGGCTACGACCGCTGGGATGCCTACATGATGCTCAGCCAGTGCGGCAGGGTGCGGCTCGGCAACGTCGTCGACCCGAAGTACACGGTGGGCGCGGCGATCGACAAGCGCTACCTCGCCCCGTAGGCCGCGCCGGCATCCGCAGAGCAGCCAACCGTTCGACAGGGAGAAGTGGCATGGATCTGGGGCTCAAGGGACTGGGCGTAATGGTCAGCGGCGGCACCAAGGGCATCGGTCGGGCCATCGCCGAAACCTTTGCCTCCGAGGGCGCGAATGTCTCCATCTGTGCCCGACACGAAGCCGATGTGCAGAAGGCAGTTGCTGCGCTGGCGTCGAAGGGCGTGGACGCGTTCGGCAGTGTGCTGGACGTGGGCGACGGCGCCGCCATCAAGGGCTGGGTGGAAGCCTCTGCGGCCAGGTTCGGCGGCATCGACATCGTCGTCGCCAATGTCAGCGCGCTTGCCATCGGCCAGGACGAGGACAGCTGGCGCAGGTCCTTCGACGTCGACATGCTGGGCTGCGTGCGCCTCGTCAATGCCGCCATGCCCTGGCTGCAGAAGAGCGGGGCGCCCGCAATCGTCGCGATCTCGAGTGTCTCCGGGCGCGAGATCGACTTCGCGGCCGGGCCCTACGGAACCTTCAAGGCGGCGCTGGTGCACTACATCCAGGGTCTCGCATTCCAGCATGCGGCCAAAGGCATACGGGCGAACACTGTCTCGCCTGGCAATACCTATTTCCCTGGCGGCGTTTGGGAGCAGATCGAGCAAGGCAACCCGGAACTGTTCCGCAAATCCCTGGATCTCAACCCGACGGGGCGGATGGGCACGCCGCAGGAGATGGCCAACGCGGTGGCATTCATCGCGAGCCCGGCCGCCAGCTTCATCTCCGGCACCAACCTGGTCGTCGACGGTGCGCTCACTCGCGGTGTCCAGCTCTGATTGACGAAACAACATCGGCTTGCTGATCCGCAATGGCGGGAAGCGGGCTCCTCCCACCGTCCACACTTTGCCGCTACGTCACTGCCTGCCAAGCAGGCGCTTCGCCTGCGCCACCTCCGCGATCGGCGTGTCGGCGGTCTTCGTGAGTTCCACGACCTTGGCCGAATACTCTTTCGCCTTCACCGGTTCCCCGGCACGCTGTGCTGCATCCGCCGCGCCGGCGAAGGCGGCAAGCCGGTTGGGTTCCTGCTCCAGCACGCTTTCGAATTCGCGCAGCGCAGCCGCCGTATCGCCACTGTCGAGCGTGGCGTAGGCGAGTACCTCACGCGCTGGAACCAGGCGACCCGGCGTCACCGCATGCTTCTCGCTCGCGTCCTCGCGAGCAGCAGCGGCCCGCAAGACTTCGAGGCACTCGGGCCGTTTGCTCTCCGCGCATAGCGCCATGCCCCGCAGCACGCCGGCCTGGACGTCGATCTCTTCGGCCCAGTAGGCCAACTTGCGGCTTGTGGCGACCTCGCGCAGCTTCTCGAGCCGTGCAACCTCGACACGCGTGGCTGCTGAGTCGCCGGTCATCGCTGCACCGAGGCCGCGGGCAAAGGCATTGATAGCCTCGGCCTGCGGGTATTTTGCCCAGGGGAAGCCATCGGAGGGCACAACCTCCAGCTTCGCCGCCGACTTCCAGTCGCCACGTTCGAGCGCCAGACGTGCCGGCATGGCTGCATACGCATAGGCCGTGGCGATGTGGTCGACGCGTGCCGGGTTGCCCAGTGCCTCGGCCACCACCTTGCGCGCAGCCGAGTCTTCACCGAGCTGCAGGTGGGCGTACACCATGTAGTCGTACGCATGCCATTTGTCGAAGGTCTTGTCGGTTCCGGCGCTGGCAGATGCCTGATTGGCCCGGACCGATTCCTGCCACGCGCCCACGCGTGTGAAGATATGCGAAGGCATGTGCAGCGCATGTGGCGCATCCGGCGCGATGTCGCCGTAGCGCCTTGCAGCGTCCAACCCATGCTTGGCAATCGGCGGGTAGTCGTAGCTGTGAATCAGGTAGTGCGCGGCGCCGGGATGATCGGGCTGCTGCTTGAATATCGGCTCGAGGATGGCCGCGGCCTTCAACTGGTTGGTGTACTTCTTGTCGGCCGGATTGAAGTTGGCGGACAGAATCAGCGCGTAGAGCGTCGCTGCTTCCGAATCTTCCGGGTAGCGCTTCATCACCTGCTCCATCGCAGTCTCGAGCGTCTTGGCGCGGGTGCGATGATCGAGCTTGTCATGATCCTTGAAGAAGGACTCGAGAGCGTCGACGTAGTCGCGCTCGCGCTGCGACTTGAGGCCGGTGCGTCGCGCGCTCTCCAGTACCTCCGGTCCCTGGGCAAGTGTTGCAGGCGAGATGGCGCCTGGCCAGGTGAACGGATTGTCCAGGCTTGCCATTGCCCGCGCCCAGTGGGCCATTCCGCAGGTGGGATCGGCCTCGAGGACCCGATCCAGTGGCTCGCGGATGTGCTGCCACGCGAACGAGTGGTAATAGGCCATCGCAGTATTCATCTGCAACTGCGCCTCGGCATTGCATGTGATCGGAAACTGCACGGTGCCGAGGCGAGCATGCGCGTGAGCGTGGGTTGCGTCGTCCGCGGAAGCGGGAGTGCCGACGGAGAGGAATGCCGCCACGAGCGTGACGGGCAGGGCTGCCAAAGCGGGTTTCATGTTGCCTCCTGATGTCAAGGAGCAGATTGGTACAACGCAACGACGACGAGGCAACCGCGACGAGGCGATTGTGCTGCGACGAGGATGGACGGCAGCTACGACGGCATCCACTGCGAGACGCAGTGGTGCAAGGCATTGATGTGATCCCGACGGTCGCCGTCGAATCGGCCGGCTTCTACTTGATCTCGATTCGGCGCGTCACCTGTCCGTTGCTCTCCCAATAGGTTTGTTTCCTGGCGATCCTTGGATCTTCCATGGACGGCTGCACGTTTCCGCTGGTGTCGGTCGCGCGCGAAGTGATCGAATGCTGGCCCGGCGCGGGGTCCTTCCATGCGACGGTCCAAGGCTTCCAGGCGTGCTGGGCCTCCTCGCTGCGATCGATGCTCGCCTCGGCCCAGGGGCCGTCGTCGATCCGCACTTCCACTCGCGCGATCGGGCTGCCCCAGGCCATGCCGAGCACCTGGTACTGGCCGTCCTTGCGGCTCACCCGGGCCGGCATCGATTTCAGCAGCGACCGACCGACCGAGGTTTCCGCCCAGACCGTCCTGCCGTTCTGCTGTTCCTCGCGAAGCGTCACATAGTCGCGCGCCATGAATCGGCCCATGTAGCGGGAGTCGCGTACTTCGATGCGCTCGAGCCACTTGACGTTGGCAATGCCGTACCAGCCGGGTGCGATCACGCGCAGCGGAAAGCCATGGGCGGCCGGCAGCGCGGCCCCATTCATCTCGTAGCAGAGGAGGACGTCATCGTTCATCGCGTCGACGAGCGACATGCTGCGGGCGAAGTTCTGCTGCATCTTCGTCCCCCGGACGTCTTCCTCGCCGCTGTCGCTGCCCCAGAAAACGACCTCTCTACCCGGCTCCAGCACCCCCGCCTCCTTCAGCAGTGGCCCGAGAGGCGTGCCGGCCCAGCGAGCGTTGCCGATTCCGGTGGTGAACCATGGAAAGCCGTGGTTCCCGGAACATTCGAGCGTGTACACGACCTCTTGCCGTGGACGGGCCTTGAGCGCCGACAGGTTGAGCGAAAGCGGCTGCTTGACCTGGCCGGTGACCTGAAGGTTCCAGGCCTTCTCGTCGATCACCGGCTTGTTGTAATGCGCCACACGAAAGAACTTGTCTGTGGGTGTCAGCCAGGTCGCGATGCTCTCCGACGGCTGCAGGTTCTCGACCGCCCCGCCGCTCGGATTGGCACCCGGCTGGTCGAGCCAGGGGATGACTTCGTCGCCTTGGCGGACGGGGAAGGCCCGCGCCAGCCAGGAGGCTTGCATCAGCGACAAGCCGGTGAGGGCGGCGCCGCCTTGCTTCAGCACCTTGCGTCGGGAGAGGTCCGGGCAGCGCATGGAGCCCTCCATGAATCAGACCTGTGATCGCTCCCGGCGGAGAAGGGCCGGTGGCTTAAAAAGAGCCTAGGCTCGTGTCAAGGCCAAGTCCACATCGAGCCTTGAAGGGAAGGATAAATTTGGTTACGCGCGGTCGACTGGGTCGCCGCATCGCGTCGGCGCCTGGAGCAGGCAGTCGAGGAACAAGCCGGGATCGCGCGACCGCTTCCGCGTTGGTTATCCCTTAAGCTGCCATTCCGGGCGGCATGCCTTCGTCGGCCTCCCTCGGCGCACCGCTGCCCCGGCGGGCAGTGGTCGCGGCGATCAGGTTAGGCGGCACGCCCTCGTCCGCCTCGAGCGCCGTCCCCTGACCTTTGCGGGCATCCACGGCTTCGCGATCGGCGTAGGAAACCAGGATCGCCCCGGCGCCCATGGTGACCAGGGTTGCGAGGATCAACGCGTTCTGGAAGATCGTCTTGAGCAGTTTCATGGTGAGTACCCCTGACTGTTGAAGGACTCGAACTACGCCCTTGCATCCTCATCAACGGGGCTTGTGCTGCAGGCGAGTGGGCAGTGTCCGACGCAGCAGTATCGGAATTGCTTCAGCCGAGATCAGTTTCGTAATCCGCATGTAATCGCCGCTCCTGGAGCGCGGGGGCGGCGTGGCAGTTGCTGCCTCAGAAAACGACCTCCCTCATGGGCTCAAGCACCCCGGCCTCCGTGAGCAAGGGCGCCAGTGGCGTTGCCCCGTCGGGGTATCCTCTTGCCCTCGCGACAGCCCTACGAACCCAGAGCCGCTCCACATGTCCAGCAGCTTCGAACTCCGACGGCTCCGCTACTTCGTCAAGGTGGCGGAGCTGGGCTCGCTGACCCGGGCAGCCGCTTCCTTGCACATCGCGCAACCGGCGCTCTCTCAACAGATCCGGATGCTCGAGTCGGAACTGGGAGTGAAGGTCTTCGAAAGAGGCCCCAGAGGAGTAAGGCCGACAGAGGCGGGCCAGCGGCTGATTGTCGAAGCACGCCGGCTCCTGGACGAGATGAACTCGATAGTGGAGCGGGTGCGCAGCTCCAGCGATCCCGAAGGACAGGTTGTTATCGGCGTTGGCCAATCCATCGGCTCGATGCTTATGGCGCCACTGCTCGAGCGGGCGGCAGAAAGGCTTCCGCGTGTCCGCGTACAAGTGCGGGAACTGCTTGGCGGCCTGCTTCAGGATCTTATCCGCTCCGGCGGCATCGACTTCGCGCTCTCCCTCAACACCGTGAATTGCGATGGCGTGCGGTCGCTGGCAGTTCTCTCGGAGGAGATGTGCCTTGTCGGGCAGCGCCGAATGGTCGAGCGGCACCTGGGGCGACATGCACCAACCAACTTTCCTTTCCAGGAACTGGGCGGTCTTCCCCTGTATCTCTCCCGCCAGGGTCAGCTGGTGCGCGACACGATCGACAATAACGCCAAGTCGCGCGGGGTGTCGATCAACCTGCTGGCCGAGGTCGACTCCCTTCATATCCTGAAGGAGCTGGCCCTCTCCGGCAGTGGCTGCTGTGTTCTGTCCCTTTCGAGCATGAGGCGGGAGAGGGAGGATCACGACCTCTACATTGGACGCGTCAGCGCACCGGTCATCCGGCGCAACGTCTATCTCGTGCAGCGGCGCTCGATGTCCCGCGCGGCAATGGAGGTCCTGGCGCTATCGATGGACGTGCTTGCAAGGATGGTTGCCGACGGCAGCTGGTGCGGGACCCTCAAAGTCAACCCGGAAGACATAAGAAATTTCGTATAGCTGATCTCCGCCAAGTCGTATTTCTCATGCCGGCCAGCGTGGGGTACCGTGCGTATCCGCAATTCACCACGTCACGGTACAAAATGAAACTGATCTGGACATTGCTGGCAGCGTTGGTCCTTTCGCCATCCGCGGCCGCGCAGGAGCCTGAGTTCCCGAGTCGGTCTCTCAGGGTCGTAGTGCCCTTCACGCCAGGGGCAGGCTCGGATATCGCCGCACGCTTCTTTGCCCACCAGCTGTCGACGGAACTGGGCCAGCCGGTGCTGGTGGAGAACCGCCCAGGTGCCTTCGGTGCGGTCGCCGCCGGCATCGTCAAGAATGCACCCGCTGATGGCTACACCCTGTTCCTTGGTGGAAACTCGCCGATCGTCGTGAACCCGGTTGTCGTCAAGAACCTGTCCTACGACCCGGTCAACGAGCTGAAGCCAGTTTCAGGACTCACGAGAAACACCAATGTGGTCATCGTCCCGGCTGACTCCAAGTTCCAGACGCTTGCAGACCTCGTGGCGGCGGCCAAGGCAGGCGATCGTCCACTCAACGCTGGTACGCCTGCCTCAGGCTATCACCTGGTCCTTGAATGGCTTGCAAGCACCGCGGGGGTGAAGGTCAATCACGTCCCCTACAAGGGCGGTGGGCAGTGTTATGGGGATGTGGCCGGAGGGCAGCTCGATCTTGCCGTCGGCGAACTCGCCGGGACAGCGGAACTGATAAGAAGCGGAAAGGTCAAAGCGCTCGCTACCACAGGTGAAACGCGGCACCGGGACTTCCCGGATGTACCCACAGTCAAGGAGACCTATCCCGATGTTGTGACCTACTCGTGGAACTCGCTCTATGTTCTTTCTGCAACGCCAGAGGGTCCCACCAGCAAGCTGGCAAAGACCATGCAGAAGATACTGGCGTCGGATGCGGCAAGAAAGTTTGTTCTGACGGCTGGAACGGAGCTGCTCCCCCTCGGTCCTGAGGAAATGCGTGCGTTCCAGCTGAAGGAGGCGGAGCGGTTCGAGCGCCTTGCCGATCTTGCAGGAGTCAAGCCGCAATGAGTACCTCGCCGGATCCGACAGCGCCTGGCAGCGGCCATGCTGCCAAGTACGCCTACTCGGTCAACCTCGGGTCCCACGACTCCCGCCTGAAAGGACTGCCGGCTCGATCCGTGGTCGACGGGTTCTACCAGCGCTGGCTGGAAGGAACACGACACTTGTTCGACAAGCTGATCGAGTACAACAAGGCACATGTCGTGGAGTTGCATTCGGCCGGGATCGTATCGGCCGGGGATGCCGGTAAGCTGCTCGAGACGTTGCGGTGGATGGAGTCGGAGGGAGTCGAAGGTTTCAAGTTTGATCCTTCTCTGGAGGATCTTGCTCCCAACATGGAAGGCATCGTTGTGAGCCGGCTGGGAGAGGTCGGGGGACGGTTGCTGACCGGGCGGGCTCGCGGGGAGGTGACGAATGTTGCCATTCGCCTGCTGCTGAGGGAGAGGTACCTGCAGTTGATGAGTGAGCTGAATACGCTGCGCTCCGCGGTCCTTGCGCTTGCTCGCGAGCATGTCGACACAGTGATGCCGGGCTACA
This sequence comes from uncultured Pseudomonadota bacterium, assembly GCA_963844195.1. GTDB lineage: Bacteria > Pseudomonadota > Gammaproteobacteria > Burkholderiales > Burkholderiaceae_E > Lautropia. The sequence continues at coordinate 552,496 of CAWJNC010000004.1, forward strand.
CGCATGCGCAGCACGCCCAGCCGACGACGCTCGGCCACTATCTCGCCTGTGTTGCGGAGGCCTTCGAGACGGACTTCGCCCGGCTCGAGGATACCTACAAGCGCCTCAACGCGAGCTTTGCGGAATCAGGCATAGGGCAGGGAACCGCTTATCCGATCAACCGGTATCGGGTTGCCTCCCTCCTTGGCTTCGACGGTCTGGTGGAGAATACACGCTACGCCCTGCTTTGCTGGGACCGCACGATCGAGGTGCTGGCGCAGGTTGCAATCCTTGCTGTCAATATCAATCGCTTCTCCGACGACCTCTTCTATTGGTGCACCTACGAATTCGGAATGGTTGAACTGGCTGACGAATACTCTGCGACCAGCTACATCATGCCGCAGAAGAAGAACCCTTATGTGCTCGAGGAGCTGTCGGTGATTCCAGGGCGTGCAATTGCAGCCTTTGCCCAGGATGCTGTCCGGTGGAATCGTGTCTCGTTCGGATTGGCGACTCATCTGGGGGGAGTCAAGGCGGATCCTGCGAAGACCGTGTCGGAGGTCTGCGAAGCGGCACAGATGCTCACGGGGGTGGTGGAGACGCTCAGCATCAACAAGGAGGTGATGAGTGAGCGGGCCGGTGCCCACTTCACCCAAGCCTCGGAATTGGCCGATACCCTGGTGCGCGAGAAGGGACTATCTTTTCGCACCGCCCACAGAGTGATCGGGACTGTGGTCCGAAGGACGCTAGCGGCTGGAAAGAAGCCGTGCGAGATCGACACTGCGATGATCGACGACGCGGCGATCGAGGTGACAGGCAGTCCGATAGGATTGGCAGTCGAAGTCCTTCAACGCGCACTGGACCCCGTTGACATCGTTCGGGCCCGCAAGGTAGTGGGCGGGACCGCGCCATCTGCCGTGGAGGCCTCACTCTCCAACCGGGCGGCGCAGCTGACGCAGGATCGAGAAGGGCATTCTGGCAAACAATCCCGTGTCGCCGCATCGCGTGAACGCCTGGAACAGGCCGTCGAGGCTCTGCTTCGCTAGTGCCCTCGCGCGGACCAGCGTCGCCAGCTGCATTGTTTCCACGGCCTGACCTCGACGATCAACGCGCGCACCAGTTGCTCAAGCCGCGCGGGTGACAAAGGATTGCCCGGAAGCGCAACGCTTCTTCGGCGGTATCCTGCTCGGGAAAACGTGGAGAGAAGACGACTCCCCGGTCTACCGATACAGTTTCGAATGTACTATATAGCGGAACCGCACCAGGCCCGGGCTCCGGGCAGGAGACAAGCGCGTGATGAAGATCGAGCGGATCGAGGTTTTTGGTGTGGCGATGCCGCTGATCGGCGAGTACTCCACCGCCTACAAGAGCAAGTCCATCCAGAAGAGCGCGGTGGTTCGCATCACGGCAGACAATGGCGTTGTCGGGCTCGGCAACGTCGATCCGGTTCCGGGATACTCGGTCGAGTCGACAGAGGACACGCTGGACGCCCTCAGGTCACGGTTCGCGCCCCTGGTACTCGGCATGGATCCGACCAATATCCATCTGCTGTGGCAGCGAATGGCAGCATTGTCGGCACAGTATCTCGACGCGAAGGCCGCGCTCGAGATGGCCTGCGTGGACCTGACTGCGCGGGCGCTGAGCGTTCCTGTCCATACCTACCTTGGCGGCGCCGTACGCCGGCAGCTCCTCTTCAATGCTTGGATCGGCATCCTGCCGCCGGATGAAGCGGTCCGCGGAGACCGTCGGCTGGCAGCGTCGCGGCTTCAAGTCCGCCAAGGTAAAGGTTGGCGGCGATATCAAGGCTGATCGGGACAGGATCAAGGCGATCCGCGAAGCCGTGGGGCCGGAATTCAAGCTGCGCATCGACGCGAATGCAGGCTACGATGCCGACACCTCGATCCAGCTGGCCCGAATGGTGGCGCCCTATGACCTGCAGCTGTTCGAGCAGCCGGTGCCGGCGGACGACCTGGATGGCATGAGGCGGGTTCGCGGGGCGGGCGGGATCCCCATCATGGCGGACGAGTCGGTGCTGGACCATGCCAGCCTGATCCGCCTGATCAAAGCCGAAGCCGCAGACATCGTCAAGGTGAAGGTGATGAAGCAGGGGGGAATCAGCAACACCCGCCTGATGATCGCCACTGCCGAGGCGGCGGGCATTCCCTGCGTGCTCGGCCACGGCTTCGGATTGGGCATCAACACGATGGCCGAGATCATGCTGGCTGCGACGTCGAGCAACGTCATCGACGGGCTCGAATGCGTCGGCCCGCTGAAGACCTCCGATGACATCGTGGGCGAGAAACTGGATCTCGCCTCCGGTAGCCTTGCCCTCCCCCCGGTCCTGGGCTCGGCGTCACGCTGGATGAGGCCAAGCTCGAGCGCTATCGCATGGGGACCGCTGCAACCGCCTAGGCGTCCGCCGCCTCGCCATCCCGTCGTTACCGACACGTCCGATATCCATCGAGGAGTAGACCATGATTGAAGTAGCTGTCCCTCCGGCAAGGCCCTCGCCGCCGACGTCGTCGGCGTGGACCTGGGGCAACCGCTCGACGATGCGACTTTGCGCGCGATCGTCGAAGCATGGTCGCAGCATCTGGTACTGCGCTTTCGCGGCCAGCGGCTGAGCGACCCGCAGCTCGAGCAGTTTTCCGCCCGGCTCGGCAAGCTCGATCGTGCGCCGGTCTACACGGCGGGCACGCGGGTCAACGTCGACAGCGACTATCGTCACGGTCATCTCCAACGTCAAGATTGACGGCAAGCCGATCGGCGACCTCGGCGACGGCGAATCACTCTGGCACACCGACATGTCGTACAACGAGATGCCGCCGATGGCCAGCGCGCTCTACGCCCTCGAGATTCCCGGCAGCGGCGGCGAAACAGGCTTCAACAACATGTACCTCGCGTACGAGACCTTGCCGGCAGCCTTGAAGCGCCGCATCGAAAACCTGCAATGCAAGCACGATGCGAGCCGCAACAGCACCGGCGGGCGGCGCGGCGACTATCCTGACGTAACGAATCCCAAGGATGCGCCCGGTGCGATTCACCCCATCGTGCGCACCCACCCGGTCACCGGCCGCGACGCGCTGTTTCTCGGTCGCAGGCTCAACGCCTACATCATGGGACTCAGCCTCGAGGAAAGCGAGGCGCTGCTCGAACGAGCTTTGGGCGCACGTCACCAGGCGACGAGTTCACCTGGTACCAGGAGTGGCAGGTCGGCGACTGGTCCTCTGGGACAACCGTTGCGTAATGCACCGGCGCAACGCCTTCGACGGCGGCCAGCGGCGGATAATGCACCGCACGCAGATCGCAGGGGACAAGCCGGTGCGTGCCAGGACGTCAGGAAGGCGCGGCGCACGCTGCCTGATCGCATCGCCGGTAATCAGACAATGGAGGAGACAAGATGAGAGACACCAGCATGAAGCTACCCGCTCTTGCGTCGCGCGGGCGCCTGCTGATCGGCTGCGTGCTCGCCTGCGTGTCGGACCTGCTCCTTTCGCAGGAGAAGTATCCGTCCCGGCCGGTCGAAGTCATCGTCCCGTGGGGCGCCGGCGGCGGATCCGACCAGACCGCACGAATGATCGCCAAGTTCCTCGAATCGGACCTGAAGGGTACCTTCCCGGTGGTCAATGCGCCGGGCGCTTCAGGCATCACCGGCGTTCAGAAGCTGCTGCTCAATCCCGCCGACGGCTATTCATTCGGGGTGAGCGGCGACTACTACGGCATCCTCGGCAGCCCGACCGCGAAGTGGAAGCTGGACGACTTCATTCCCCGTCGCGGTGATCATCAACCAGGCGGGCGCCATTTTCGTGGAGCAGAACAGCCGGTTCAAGAGCTGGGACGATGTCGAGAAGGAGGCCCGGGCCAAGCCCAACTCGCTCAAGATCGCGATGGCCGGATACGGAATCATCGACGAGATCCACACCAATTACATGCTGTCGAAGGGCATCAAGTTCAACGTAGTGCCCTATGCGAACCCGAGCGAGCGTTACGTGTCGATTCTCGGCGGTCACTCCGACCTCCTGTACGAGCAGGCGGGAGACCTGAAGTCCTACATCAAGAACAACCAGATGCGCCCGCTGCTGTCGGTCACGGCAGAGCGCTTTCCGCGTACAAGGACATACCGACCGCAGGGAGAAGGGCTATAACATCATCGTGCCGCAGGTGCGCTGGGTCTACATGAAGGCCGGCACCGATCCTGCAGCGGGTGAAGGTCATTGCCGATTCGCTCGAACGCATGTCGAAGACGCCCGAGTTCAAGGAGTATCTGAGCCCGAGTATGCAGATCCCGACAGCTTCGTCCCGGCGTCCAAGGCGCGCGAGTTCATCCAGGGGATGCTTGATTCGGTGCGCAAGGAGGCCTCGGAAGCGGGCCTGAAGACGGCGAAGTAGACGCGCGGACAGCACTGTGGTTGACACGGGAAACCGGGGAATGCTCCAGGTGAACGACAGGCTCAAGGGCACGGCGCCGTATGTTGTCGTGCTGCTGATCACCGCGATTCCTTTTCTTCAAGTCCACCCAGTTCGGCTTCGAGGCGCCCGGCGGTCGCATCGGTCCCGGACATGTGGCCGAAGATCGTGCTCGGCCTCCTCGGGTTCGTCTGCGCCTACGAAATCGTCAAGCGTCTGTTCTTCGGGAGCGGTAAAGCGCGAGGTCGGCGGCGTCCTCGAAAGCGTCGTTGAGGAAATGCCCGAGAGCAGCGCGCAGGAGCGAGCCCGAGGAAGCGCCGCTCTTACCGGTCGCTTCTGGTGGCGGGCGTTGTGATGACGATCGCCTACGTGGCCCTGCTGCGATTCCTCGGCTTCTTTCATCTGCACGGCGCTGTTCCTGGCGGGCTTCATCTACCTCGGCGGCTATCGAAGGATCGCGGTGACGCTTGCGAGCAGTCTCCTCGGCAGCCTCGCCTTCGTCTTCGTGTTCATGAAGATCGTCTACGTATCCCTGCCGCTGGGCGTGGAGCCGTTCTCGCAGGTCTCGCTCTTGTTGATGCGGCTGATGGGAATCCGCTGACATGAGCGACGTGTTCCTGCAGTTCGCGGCCGGTATCGGCGCATGCTTCCAGCCGATGAACTTCCTGGCGCTGGTGGTCGGGCTCGTGGCCGGCATGCTGGTGGCGGTGCTGCCCGGACTTACGCTGGTCATGGGCGTGGTCCTCGCGTTGCCATTCACGTTCAACATGCCGCTGGCGCCGGCAATCATTCTCCTTTCGGCGATGTACATCTCCGGCACGTACGGCGGCGCCTTCACCTCGATCCTGTTCCGCATACCGGGCGAGCCACTCGATGTGCCTCTTCTCTGGGACGGCTATGCGATGGCGCACAAAGGCGAGCCTGCAAGGGCGCTTGGCTGGACGCTTTTTGCGGCGCTGGTCGGCGGGCTGGTGTCGGTCGTGCTGGCGGTGCTCCTGGCACCGAAGTTCGCCAGCTTCGGCCTGAAGTTCGATTCCCCGGACTATTTTGCCCTTCTGATATTCGCGCTTGTCCACGGTCGTCGCCCTCGGCGGCGGCATCGATGGTCAATGCGTTCATCAGCCTCTTCCTCGGCCTGATGATCGCTACCGTGGGTGTCGACGTCGTTTACGGCGCCGAGCGCTTCGCGTTTGGCGTTCCGATGCTGGCTGACGGCATCGAGTACCTGACCGTGATGGTCGGAGCCTATGGCCTCGGCGAAATCCTGATGCGACTCGAGAAGCGATTCAAGAGTGCGCCGCTTGCCGGAGGCGGGAAGGTGGCGACCCGGTTCCCGCAGCCTGCGCGAAGTCTGGAGCGTCCGCGCCACGCTCGCCCGCAGTTCCGCATCGGCATGGTGCTCGGAACGATTCCCGGGCGCCGGAGCGACGATCGCATCCTTCGTATCGCTATGGAACCGAAGCCCAGTACTGCAAGCGTCGCAAACAGCTGGGCTCCGGCATACCAGAGGGCATTGTCGCTCCGCAGGCGGCTTCGACCGCCACGGTAGCATCGGCCATGGTGCCGCTGCTCACTCTCGGCATTCCCGGCAGTGGCGCGACAGCTGTGATACTCGGCGCCTTCCTGCTGCAGGGAATGCAGCCGGGGCCGCAAGTCTTCATCAAGAACTCGGATCTCGTCTTCACGATCTTCGGCTCGCTGTTCCTCGGTGTGATCGGCATGTGCCTGATGGGCTACTTCGCGATCAAGCTGCTGATCAAGGTGCTCTACCTGCCCGAGGCGATCACTTCCGCATTCGTCGTGATCTTCTGCTTCATCGGTGCCTACTCTGCGAGAAACAACCTCACCGATCTCTGGATGATCGTTGTGTTCGGCATCGTCGGATATCTGTTCGAGCGGTACAAGTTTCCGATCGCGCCACTGGTGCTGGGCTGCATCCTGGGCGGGCAGACCGAGAATGCCTTCATGACCAGCATGATCAGCTACCAGAATGACTGGACCGTATTTTTCACGCGCCCGATCTCGGGAACAATCATGGTTCTGGCGCTTGTATCGATGGTCTACCCGCTGTTCCGCCATATGCGCCACGTGCGACACCTGCGGCGCGGGGCGAAGCTGGATGAGGCCTCGGCACACTGAAGATCCGGGGGGGCGGCGAGCGGAGACAACCGTCGCTGCGACGGCGGCGCCATGCGCCGACAGGCTATCCCACTTCGGGAAATTGCAGCTTGCGGTTGGTGAGGGGCAGGAACACCCGTTGGTAAAAGCTCGGCAGATTCCGATAACTGTAGCTGAAGATCTCCCAATGCATGCCGACGCTCCCGGCGGACTGTCCGATGGCGTTGCAGGCTTCGTCGGTGAGGCGTTCGCAGCAGACCGTGTGCGTGACATTGAGCGTCGGCGCATTGAACCGTTCGCTCAACATGTGGGTGAGCGGGACGCTGATGCTCGACGACGGCATCTTGAGAAGGTCCCCGAAGCGGATTTCCGGCAGATAGACCTGGCTGAAGGTCTGAAATTCGAGGTTCACGTTTATCAGGCGGGAAATGCGGACAAAGCGCTGCTCTCCGGGAAGGAAAGAGCTCCAGGGGCCGGTTTCTTCGACGCCTTCCACACTGAGGACTCTGCCGTATACGGGAAGCAGTCGCTTTCCGTCGTCATCGAGGAAGCGGAAATTCCTGATCTGGTTGGCGTTGACCGGCAGTCCGGCGACAAAGCTGCCTTGGCCATGGTGACGGGTTACAACGCCTTGCTCGACGAGGGACTGAAGGGCCCGTTGGATCGTGCCAAGGCTGATCGGGAGGATTCCCGCAATGACGGCCTCCGATGGAAGGCGCTCGCCGGGCTTCCAGACCCCGGACGCGATCGCGTCCAGCAGGGCGTCATGAAGAAGGCGGTATTTCGGCAGGTTTGCGTCGACACTCGTGGCCGACGCCTGAAGCGTGGCGGCGATGCGCTTCAGCCTCCGATCGACCTTGTCTCGGTGCGGCCCGCGCTGAACTGGGGGGCGTTTCGTCTTGGTGGCGGTTGCAGGCATTCCGAGGTCGAGGTGGGGGCCTGGGGCCCGAGGCATGCTGGTCTACCAGCATGCGAGCGACGCGTGAAACAGCATGCGCGTGGAACAGAATTATAGTGGTCCGGGAAGCACTGTAGGCCACTCGAACTTTTTTGCGCGGAGGCAGGATGAGGGCGATTGAGATTACGCAGTACGGGGGGCCGGAGGTTCTAGCCGCGGTCGATCGTGAGCCCCCGTCTCCAAAGTCCGGCGAGGTCCGCGTCAAACTCGCGGTTGCCGGCGTCAATTTCACCGATATCTACCGGCGGCAGGGGCACTACGCGCGTTCGGGAACCTATCTTACCGAACTGCCCCTGGTACTTGGCATCGAGGGAGGAGGGGAAGTCGATGCCCTCGGGGAGGGCGTCTCGGAGTTCTCGATCGGCGACAGGATCGTTTTTTTCGTGCCGGGAGGGGCTTACGCCGAATCCGCCATTGCCGACGCTTCAAAAGCTGCACGGGTGCCGCCAGGCGTCGGACTCGACACCGCCGTCGCGATGACCATCCAGGGACTAACCGCCCACTACCTGACGCATTCGGCGTTCGACCTGAAGGCGGGCGACCGATGCCTGGTGCACGCCGCCGCGGGCGGTGTCGGTCAACTACTGGTGCAGATCGCGAAGCTGAAGGGTGCACAGGTGCTGGCGACGGCCGGAAGTGCCGAGAAGGCGGCGGTTGCCCGGGAACTCGGCGCTGATGTGGTGATTCCATACCGAGAGACCGACTTCCGTGAGGCTGTGATGGAGGCGACCGCCGGACGCGGTGTAGACGTCGTCTATGACTCGGTTGGCAAGGACACGCTGCACGGGTCTCTTAGATCACTGCGTCCACGCGGCCTCTGCGTTTTGTTCGGCCACTCCTCGGGACTCGTGGAGTCTTTCGCACCGATGGAACTTGCCGAAGCCGGCTCGGTGTTCCTGACCCGGCCGCACATGCAGCATTACGTGGCAACCCGGGAGGAGTTCGAACGGAGGATGAGCGATCTCTTTGGGTGGGTAGCTGCAGGCCAGCTGCACGTCTCCGTCGACCGGATCCTGGCTTTGGAGCGGATTGCGGAAGCGCACACCTTGCTCGCTGAACGAGCAACCAAGGGCAAGCTGCTTTTGGATTGCTCGCCGCAGCGGGTAGTCGACGGGCCCGCGCCGCACGGCGTCGGATGAGCGCGGTATCGTCTACGAAGCGCGACGGCTCGTAGTTCCTCCGGCCCGGATGCCGCAGCGATGCGGCCGTGGTGCTCGACGCCCCCATCCGGAAGAACGTCTTAGCAAGGCGTTCTGGAAGATCGTCTTCAGCCGATGACGCGCATCACATCGACACTCTCTTCGACCCAGCCGAACTTGCCGGCGAAGTTCTTCAGCGTGGCCGCATGCAGGTCCGGTGCAAAGGACGAGACCGCGTCGCGCACGACGGTGGTCCGGAAGCCGTGGTGAAACGCCTGGCGCGCGGTCTCCTCGACGCAGATCTGGGTGACGGTGCCGGTGACGACGCATGACTCGACACCGAGGGAGCGCAGGATAGGTTCGAGGGCTGTGGCATGGAAGGCGCCATAGTTGAACTTCTCGACCTGATGCTCGCCGTGCAGCGGGGCGAGTTCATCGATGACATCGGTACATTCCTGTTCCCGGCCGATGTCAGGGTAGTAGCGCTTGTGCCCCTTCCAGCAGCATTTGGTCGGCGGCCGGGCTTGCGGCGACCATTCCCAGAGCAGCACCTCCGAAGGGAAAGTGATGAACCTGGTGAAGACGACCGGCAGCTTGCGGGCGCGGAAGAAGCCGATCAGCGCGCGGTTGGCGGGGATCGTGGCGCGCGCGTCCACCACCTCCAGCGCGGCGCCGACGCGGACGAAGTCGTTCTGCATGTCGACGACGAGAAGCGCTGGATTGCGATACCGGTCGCGAGGTTCGATCATGGAAGTCCGTTGCAGGTCGGTAGCGGGCGTGAGCGTTGCTGGTGTGGCTGTTCTGTACGCATACAAGGGCCATTCGAGTCTAATGCATGAAAATGGGCAGTGACAAGACGGGAGACGGAGCCGGTCCTGCAGTCATTTCTGGGGACGATGTCGCGCGTGTTCCGCTGGTTCTCACCATGGGCCATTCCAATCGCGCGATCGAGGATTTTGTCTCCCTGCTGTGGAGCAATGAGGTCTCGAAGGTTCTGGACGTGAGGACGGTGCCGCGCTCGCGCCACAATCCGCAGTTCAATCTCGATGCGCTGCCGGCGACACTGCAGGCCGTGGGCATCTCCTATATGCATCTCCCCGGGTTGGGCGGCCTTCGCCGGCCGCGTCCGGACTCGCCGAATTCCGGCTGGCGCAACCTTTCGTTTCGAGGCTACGCGGACTACATGCAGTCGGCCGAGTTTCGCGAGAACGTGGAGCGGGTGGTGGAAATGGCGGCGGCGCAACGTTGCGTCCTGATGTGCGCCGAGGCGGTGCCGTGGCGTTGTCACCGATCGCTCGTCGGTGACGCGCTGCTGGTCCGCGGCGTGAGTGTGGAAGACATCGTCGGGCCTGGCAGTCGACGGCCGCACGTCCTGACGCGGTTCGCACTCGTCGACGGGCTCCGGATCACCTATCCCGAGACGGCGGTTCCGTGAGTCGCACGGGCTATCATGATGGCTTGACGCTGCTCGGCGGTTCGCTAGCGCTGCCGGCATGCTGCTACTCCAGGACGACATGAAGCTCCCCCGGATCTCCCTTCTGAGCCAGGTTTCCGCTGCCCACCTGGTCAGCCACCTGCACATCATGGCGCTGCCCGCGCTGCTGCCGCTGCTGCCGAACCAGATGGGGGTGGGATTCGTCGAACTGGGCCTCGCGCTCAGCGTGTTCAACATCGTCTCTGCGCTGGTGCAGGCGCCGCTCGGTTTCGCGGTCGACCGGTTCGGTGCGCGCCGGATGCTGACTTTCGGGTTGCTGCTGGGCAGTTCGAGCTTTCTCTCGCTCGGGGTGCTGCCCACATACGGGTGGCTGCTGGTCGCGATGGGCCTGGCGGGCTTCGCCAACGGCATCTACCACCCGGCCGACTACTCGATGCTCTCGGGCGGCATCGACGAGCGCCGCATGGGCCGCGCCTTCTCCGTTCATACGTTCGCGGGATATGCGGGCGCCGCCATCGCCCCCGCAATGCTTCTCGGTATTGCGGCCTGGCAGGGTGACACCCGCCTGGCATTTGCGGCGGCCGGCCTGGCGGGCTTCGTTGCCATCGCCCTGTTGTGGCTGCCCTCGCGGGTGAGCGCCGCAGCAGGCGCCGGCCCACGCAAGCAGACTTCAGCGACCAAGGCCGAGAAGCAGCGCCGTCAAGGTATTCACCCCGGCCGTCTTCGCGCTCACCTTCCTGTTCGTGCTGCTGAGCCTGAGCGGCGGATCGATCCAGAACTTCTCGGTAAGCGCGCTGCTGTCCGGCTACGACATCCCGCTGGCAATCGCAAACGGCGGGCTGACCGCTTTCCTGTTCGCCAGCGCCTTCGGGGTCCTCTCCGGCGGCGCACTCGCGGATCGCACCGCCCATCACGGCACGGTCGCAGCGGTGGCGCTTGCCGCAGCTGGAATGCTGATTGCCACGATTCCGATTTTCGGCGTCCATGGCTACCTGCTGGTTGCAATCCTCGGCATGGCGGGTTTCCTGTTCGGGATCATCGCGCCGTCTCGCGACATGCTGGTCCGGGCAGCGGCCCCGCCGGGCGCCGAGGGCCGCGTCTTCGGGATCGTGTCCACCGGCTTCAATATCGGCGGCGCCGTCGGCCCCGTCTTGTTCGGCTGGTTGCTGGACAGCGGCCGGCCGGAGGGGATCTTCTGGTCGGCCGTTGCGTTCATGCTGTTCACGGTGTTGATCTCGCTGCTGCAGGAGCGTCGTACTCCGAAAGCGCGGATAGCCGCGGAGGCGGCCGCGGTGCGGTAGACGCGGGCATCTGTCGCCGGGCGACTGCAGCACCAGCCTCGGGATCTCAGCCGGTCCTGCGGCCCGGTCTTCCTCCGCGACGCCCCGGAGTACTCACCCACACGATTTTTGCCGGCGCTTTGCCGGGATTGCGGTAGCTGTGCGCGATTTCCGAACGGAAGTTGAAGGAGTCGCCCGCCTGGAGCTTGTAAATCTCTCTGCCTACCGTAAGTTCGAGCCTGCCTTCCACGACGTATCCGACTTCCTCGCCAGCGTGAGCAAGGATCCGCTCGCTCCCGCCCCCAGGCATCACTACATGGAGGTGCCCCTCGAGCAGGTGCTCTTCGGTCGCCGGGATGAGGAGTTCGACCCGCGATCCTGCACGGTCAACCTCTACGGCCGCTCGATCGGCCGCCCGCGACACCACGTGCAGACGATCGATGGACGAGACAAGAGCGGCCACGGGAACGTCGAGCGCCCGCGCGATGCGGTGAAGCATGTGCAGGGATGGGCTGATTCTCAGGTTCTCGATCTTCGAGAGAAAGCTTTCGGAGCAGCCCACCTGCTCCGCCAGATCCCTCAGCGTCAGCGATTTGAGAAGGCGTGTGCTGCGAATGCTGCTGGCCAGAGCGGCCCGATCGGCATCATGCTTCACGGCGTAGCGGCCGTGACCGAGAATCGGTTCCTAGGCATGGGTAGGGGAAAGGGGGGAATGGGCAAGGACAACTTCGCAGTGTCACCATGACGGTGCCTGCGATTCTACCTGCGCACGTCCTCCGCCTAGACCGGGATCAGAGGTTGTCCATCAGCCAATCGGCAACTATGTTGGCACCTACCTGCCGATTGTCTTCCTGGCAATGTTCGCTGCCACCGTCTTCGGCGTTCAGGATTCGCAGCGTCTTGTTTGCAGAGCCAACCGCGGCATGCAGGCGCTGTGCGAATTCGACGGGCACGATGTTGTCGTTCTCCCCGTGGATGCAGAAGAACGGACACGTTATGCTGCCGGCGACTTCGGCAAGCCTGTAGTCTTCCAGTTTTTTCATGCTTGCATCCATGTCAGGCTTGCCAAGCACCCATGGCAACTGGAAGGGCGGTGCCGATATCTTGGTGCCGCCTGACTCCATGATCTTCCGGCGCCGTGTCCATGCCTCGTGATAGTCGAAGTGGCCTCCCCACGCCACGCAGGCAGCAAACCTGGAGTCCATGGCAGCTGCACGCGGGGCATAGTAGCCACCCATGGAGAACCCCATGACCGCAATACGTTTAGGATCGACGTCGGGGAGGGCTGCCAGGAAGTCGTAGGCCGCTCCTGCCGGTACCTCGTAGTCGAACCGGCTGGGGATGTTGCGCAGGCGAAGCGCTTCGCCTTGGCCCGGCCCATCGATCGCCAGAACGTGAATTCCGCGGTTGGTTATTTCCACGCCGCCGAACAAGGCGCTCATTTCCTTGGCGTTGTCCAAGCCGTCGAACATGACGACCGCTGGTGCAGGCCCATCCACATCCGCGGCGAGGAACCACGCAGGCAGCGAAGCCCCTTCATAGGGGACTTCGGCCCGCGAAATGTTGGGATAGCGCCGCTCGATACCGCGCTCAAAGCAATGAAGGCACTTCCGGTAGGTCTCCCACTTGCGGTCGGACGGTGGAAGAAACCGCTCACCGCAAAAGTAGTAGATGGAGGCTCGCAGGTAGTAAGCACCGGCTGTAAGCCGATGCCCCTTGGCTTCCTCGGCGTCGCCGGTTGTTTCCATTCGACGGGCCATCGCGTTCCACTCGCTCCACCAGCGCTCGTTGTCTCCTTCGTGTCCTCTCAGCCGCTGCCCAATCTGGTCGATCTCTCCGATGGCCGATGCACCCCAGGCAGCCATCTCGATTCCGAACATCATGCCCTGCGACCACATGTGGTTCCCGGGAAAATATTCGAACCAGTGACTCAATGCGCGATCGGCCATGTTGCCTTGTCCTCGTGGTGTCATTCGAAAGTCAGCCGGGATAGAAGGCCAGCGCCGTCTGGTCGATGCCAAACACGTCCGCGAGCCAGTCCAGCATCAATTCCTGGCCCAAAGTCGGATTGTCGTGTTGGCAGTGCTCGGCGCCTGTCTCCTCTGCACTCGTCAATCGCAGCGTAGCGTCCACGCCGTGCTGGATGGCGTATTGAAAGACCGTGTTTACCGTCTCGACACCCAGGACGTCGTGTCCCCCATGGATGATCAGGTAGGGGCACTGCATCTCGCCAAGCACGCCCTCGAGCTTGAACGGCTTCGCGATTTCTGCCGCCTCCTGCATCGTACGGGCGCCGAAAACCCACTTGATGTGCCCGGCGAGGCCGTGGTTGTCGTCGCGGGCTTTCCAGCGCTCGTGGATGTCCCAGATCGCGCCGTGCGAGATGCAGGCCGCCAGGCGGTGTTCCTTGGCACCCGCGCGCGCAGCGTAGTAGCCACCCAGGCTCGATCCGCTGACTGCGATTCTTGAATGGTCGACGTCGCTGCGACCTTCAAGCCAGTCGATGCATTTGCCGATCGGAACCTCGTAGTCATGGCGCGTCACGAGGTTGTGGCGACGAAGCGCGCCACCCTGGCCTGGACCATCGACCATCAGGACGGAGATTCCCCGCTGAAGCGCGCCGCGCCCAGTCATGAACCACAACTCGTCCTTGAACGAATCGAGACCTCCGACGGAGATCAGCACGGGTTGCCGCGGACCGCCGTTGGCGGACCTGATGAAGTAGGCAGGAAGCGGCTTTCCCGGTTCGTATGGGATCTCAACGATCTCGGCAGCCGGCGTAAGGCGGGTGAAGCATTTGCGCGATGCCGCCTCGCAGCGGTCGAAGGTGGGAAGGCGACGCGGGTCGTCCGGCTTCAGCCAGAACTCTGCCTCGCGGAAGCAGTTGGCCGCTCGCAGCCAGCAGTTCATCGCTGTTCGAACATGGCCGCTCGCGAACGCCTCGTCGCCGCGGCGATCATTGCGATCAGCGATGTGCATCCATTCGCGATGCCAGCTTTCGTAGTCTCCCGGGGTAATGCGACTCGCTGCCTGGAACAACTCGCTGACCGCGCCGCCGCCCTCCTGCGTCTCGCCAAGGCCGCGACGGAACTGATAAGACATCCAGAACTCTTCTGGCCAGTGATGCCAGCCAAAGGGTTCGTAACGGGGTGCGGGATTGGCTGCCTGGGTCATATCCTGGATATGGGTGTGTGGGTGGTTCGGCCGCGAAAGCGTCAGTTCGCGCTGAGGTTCTGTTCCCGTATGAGGCGTCCCCAGCGCTCGAAGTCCTGCTTCCAGAGTTTTTCGAGATCCTCGGGTGCTCCGGGCATCGTGTCGATATCCAGTGCTCGGGCACGCTCGACCACGTCGGATCCCTTGAGCGCAGAGTTCACTGCATCGTTGATTGCAGCAATGGCCTGGGGCGGGGTCCCTCTCGGGGCGAAGAAGCCGAACCAGCCAAGCGCGGAATAGCCGGGGACGGTTTCCGCCATGGTGGCTATGTCCGGCGAGCCTGCCGGGCGCTGCGGGCCGGTGACCGCAATCGCCTTCAACTTTCCCGAACGCACGTGCTGGATGAGGCTGGAATATCCGAGGATCGTCAGGTCGACCCTTCCGGCGATGATATCCAACGGGATCTGGCTTGCGCCTTTGTAGGGGACATGCACGTAGTTGAGGCCGGTACCCTCCTTGAGCAATTCCATCGCGAGGTGAGGGAAACCACCGACCCCATTTGTCGCAAGGGTGATCTTCCCCGGATTCGCCTTGGAGAATGCGACAAGCTCCGGAAGAGTGTTCGCCTCCACGTCAGGGTGGGCCACCAGCAGCATGTAGTTCGCATACGCGGGTGCAACGGCAAGGAATTCCTCACGAACCTTGAAGGGCTGCCGGTTGATGTTTGGTGCAACAGCCATCCCGCCCATCTGACCGAGAACCAGGGTATGGCCATCAGCTTCCGCCTGCATAGCGGTCTGCAGACCCAGCAGTCCGGAAGCGCCGGGCCGGTTTTCAACTACGATCGGTTGCCCAAGTCGCTCTCCCATCTTCGGGGCCAGCATTCGGGCTATCGTGTCTGCAAGGTCCCCGGCGCTGAAGGGAACGATCACCCGTATCGGCTTCGACGGGAATGTCTGGGCGGCGCTAGTCCCCGGCAGGCTCAGGGCAATGACGATGCTGCTTATTGCTGCCAGCAGGCATCGGCGTTCTCTTGACGCAATCATCTTTTCTCCAGGAAGTTAGTTGGTGTCGCCCGCCAGCTCTCGGGCCCTCAGGAACCAGTCAAGTATCTGTTCGCCGTTCCAGTGCATGACGCCGGAGAAGCCGCTCATGTATTCGTACACCTTCTCGAGGTAACCGATCCGGAAAGGTTGGCCGGAGATATATGGGTGAATGGCGATCGCCATGACCCTTGGCCGGTCCGCTCCCTCCTGATAGAGCCGATCGAACGTGTCGATGCATTTTCGGGTCCAGTAGGGCGCCTCGTGATGCTGCACGATCATCATCGTGATGTCGTTGTTCTCGAGGGTGTACGGAATCGTCACGAGCGGCCCGTTCTCCGTGCGCGATCTCGGTCGGCTCGTCGTCGTAGACCCAGTCGCCGATATAGCGGATGCCGGCCGCCGTCAGCAGGTCGGGTGTCTCGAGTGTCTGGGTGAGGCCCGGTCCGAGCCACCCGATCGGTCGGCGGCCTGTAAATCGCTCCAGGGTGTCGAGTGAGCGGTGGATCATGGCAGACTGGTTAGCTTCCTTGTGGATCGGACCTTGCTGCCAACTATGTCCCATGAACTCCCAGCCGTCGTCTCGCGCGGCCTGCCCGACTCTCGGATAGTCCTCGCAGACACGCGCGTTGATCGATAGCGTGGGCCGGATGTTCAGGCGCCGGTACAACTCGTGAAAGCGCCAGAAGCCGACGCGCATGCCGTATTCGTGCCAACTCCAGTTCGGGACGTCTGGAAGCATGGGCGCACCGGTTGGAGCCGGAAGGACTTGACGTGCCATCGCTGAGGCGATGTCCCAGACCTCGAGATTGACGATAGTCCAGACGACGATGCGGCCGCCATCCGGCAAAGGTAGAGCCGGCCTGTCCACAATGGCCGAAAAAGGCGCGCGCTCGCGCGGAAGCATGGGCATCGGTCTTCCCCCTGATGACGGTCGCGGAAGTCCTCGTGAGTCAAGTAACTTACCGCACAGTCAAGTGACTTGACTCTACGGCCGGGCCGTTCGACTGTCAATACGCGTTCGCAAGGAAGTTTCAGGCGGACTACGCACCTGGCCGGGCGATGTGCCCGCAGCCCCTCGTCGCGCACCGGCGAGCCTGCAAGCCGCCGTACGCTCAGAGCTGCAGCCCGATCCCCAGCGCAGCCCCCATCGCTATCAGCCACACGGGGTTCCACTTCGTCAGCACCATGGCGGCGACGGTCGCGGCAGTGATGAGGAACTGGATGAAGCCGGTATCTGCGGATTGCGCCAGCACCAGGCCGCCTGCGGCCAGCAGGCCGATCGAGATCGGCGCGATTCCGTTGCGCACGGCCCTGCCGAATGGCCCCGCCGGCCGCACCGGCATGAATCGCACGAGGGTGAGGGTCAGGAGAAACGGCGGCAGCACGATTGCGATGGTCGAACCGATCGCACCGACAAGCCCGGCGGCTTGCAGGCCAATCAGCGTGACGAACAGCACGTTCGGGCCGGGCGAGGCCTGTGCGATGGTGAACGCAGAGGCGAACTGCTCGCTGCTGATCCAATCATGGACTTCGACGGCGTAGCGGTGGATGTCCGGGGCAAGCATGACGACGCCGCCACCGACCGCGGTCAGCGAGATCAGGGCGAAGTACAGCATCATGGCGACGACCGCGCCGCCAGAGCCTTCCATGCCAGGATCATTCGGCATCGGCGGCTCCCGCATCATCGGCCTTGTCCTGGAACCAGGCGGCCGCGACGGCCAGCGGCGCGAGTCCCAACGCCACCAAAATGAGGGGCCAGCGCAGCAGGCCGACGCCGGCGAAGGCGAGCGCGGCGAATGCGGCGATGCTCGCAACTTTCACCTTTGCCCGCTGCGCCTTCAGGATGCCCACCGCCATCTTGACCGCGGTGGCTATGACGAGGCCGGCAGCGACTGCCGACATGCCTGCCAGGGCATGCCGAACCACGGGATGCGTGGCAAAGCTCGCGTACAGCAGGCCGAGCAGGATCACGACGATGACCGGGCCAACCAGCATGCCGGCGAACGCTGCGACGGCGCCGGAAAGTCCGTTGAAGCGCCAGCCGATCAATATCGACATATTGCAGATGGTCGGACCGGGGAGAATCTGGCTGAACGCCAGGTACTGCGAGAAATCGCGGTCGCTCACCCAGCCGCGCTTCTCGACCAGCGCCCGATAGGCGAACGGCAGGACGCCGCCGAAGCCCATCAGGGCCATCTGGCTGAAGGCGAGGAAAAGCGTCCGGGAGCGGATCCGGGGCTGGTCCGGCGGCGGTTGCGGTGGTGCAAGGCGAGTGGCTTCGGGTTGCATGGACGCTATAGTAGCCAGCAGCCGGTACCGCATGCTGTCGCTCCTACTCACCGGAACCAGGAAAAGGATCTGTCTCATGGCCATCGTAAGAGCGTTCTACACCGCGCACCCCACTTTCACCGGCGGACGCACCGGCACCCGGGAGTCGTCCGACGGCGCCATCAAGTTCGAACTGGTCATGCCAAGAGAACTGGGCGACATCGACGTGCAACTCACAGTGGACTGAGACTTCGACATGCCGGTCATCAACGTCACGCTATTGCCGGGCTACCCACCAGAGGTGGAGCAGCGCCTCGCAAGCCGGGTTGCGATCGCGGCGCAGTCGGTGATCGCGGCTCCGGCGGCGGGCACGACCGTGGTGGTGAACCACGCCAGCACGTACCGGCGCGACGGTCGCTTCATCGGCGCCGGCGCGGCGCATCGGCCAATTGCAAGCGAATTGGCGCTCAGCTTTCTTGGCGCGATGGAGCGGCGCGACCTCGAAGCAGCTCGCCAGTTCCTGGCGCCGGACTTCGTGATGTTCTTCCCCGGCGGGTTCCAGATGCATGGGCTCGAGGAACTCGTCGAGCGCTCTCGCGGCCGCTACCGCACCATTGCGAAGGACTTCGAACGGGTCGACGAATCATGGACGGAAGCGGGGGCGGTGGTTTACTGTTCAGGGCGACTGCACGGGATCTGGAACGACGGCAGCAACTTCTCGGGCATCCGCTTCATCGACCGCTTCGAGATCGAGGACGGGCTGCTCCGCAGGCAGGACGTGTGGAACGACATGGGTCTGCATCTGGATGACGCTCGACAAGCAGGGGAGAGAACCGATGAATGACGACGGCAGGGAACGTACAGCGGGAGCGAAGATCGTTTCGGTCGAGGCGAGGACCGTCAGGGTCCCGCTCGACCATGCCACCTCGTTTTCGACGAGAAGGGTGACGGCGCGCGACTACGCGCTGGTCCGGGTACATACGGTCGACGGCGCGGAGGGGATCGGATTCTGCTACGGCGGCAGCCGTGCCGGGTCGCTGGTCGCCCATGCCGTGCGGGAACTGCCCACTCGCGCGAGCGCGTGCCGGCCTATGCCAGCGGCGGTTACTACCTCGACGGCAAGACCCCGGAGAAACTTGCGGAAGAACTGGCCGGGTACGTCGACCTCGGGTTCAGTGCGGTCAAGATGAAGGTAGGCAGGCTGGGCCCCAAGGAAGAGGAGGCCCGCATCGAGGCAGCGCGTGAGGCGATCGGCGATGACGTCCTCCTGATGCTCGACGCCAACAATGCCTGGAGCGACCTGCCGACCGCGCTCGAATACATGAAGCGCTACGAGCCATATGATCCGTACTGGATCGAGGAGCCCTTCAGCCCCGACGACATCGAGAACCACGCGCAGCTTGCCCTGCTCACGTCGGTTGCGGTGGCCACCGGCGAGATCGAGGCCGGCCGCTGGCGGCATCAGGAGTTGCTGGAGAAGCGCGCAGCGATGATCCTGCAGACCGACGCTGCCGTCTGCGGCGGCATCAGCGAGTGGCGACGGATTGCGGCGATGGCCGCCGGCTTCGGTGTGACCATTTGTCCGCACTGGTTCCACGACCTGCACGTTCATCTGGTCGCAGCCACGCCGAATGCACGCTTCGTCGAGTACTTCCCCGACGATCAGGTGCTGAACTTCCGGCGGCTGGTGGACACCCAGCTGACTCTCAAGAAAGGGATGCTCGAGGTCCCGACGGGTCCGGGCCTGGGCTTTGGCTTCGACGAGACGGCGCTCGAGAAGTACGCGATCGACGACTGGGGCTGATCGCGTGGCGGCGCCGGGCGTCAGCGCCGGCTGTCCTTGCCCTCGGGAGCATCGAGGCCCTTGATCGGATCCTTCTCCAGGTCCTGGCCGATCTCCACGATCTTGTCGTCGGTTGCCGCTTCCTGGTAGTTCTCCGGCTGCTTGCGGTTGGCGTTTTTCTCGGACTCTTCCAGCTGTTTGCGCTGGTCCTGCTGCTGCGGGCCGGGTTTCTTGGAAGAGGGATCCATGCGTTTCTCCTGTGGAGTTGACGGCCAGGCCAGGGAGCAATCGCCGTACCCTGCCGCCTGCCCCCTGGCCCCTTCCCCCTGCGTCAGCGCCTAGCGCAGGTTCCAGCGCGCCTTGACCTCTTCGATGGCGGACTCCACCGCCTCCGGATGCGGCACCGACTGACCGAACCAGGTCATGTCCCAGTTGCACTCCTCAGGCCGCGCCTCGACGATACGCTCCGGCAACGGCACCGTGATGCCGGGGTTGCCATGACCGGCAGCGGCCGCCGCAATCAGGTGGAACACCTCCGCCTGGATCTCTTCTGCCGTTCTGGTCTCTCGCGTCACGATCCCCGTCCTGAATTCATGATGGGTTCAAGCAACGAGCTTAGCAGAGGCAATGCCCCCGGAACGCACTCGCCATCAGCAGCACGCGGGCAAGGTACCCGCGCGCAGGGCATCTAGTCGGCGCTGATCGCCGCCTTCTCCGCAATCGCTCCCCAACGCTTCCATTCCGCGTCGACCATCGCCTGCGCCTCGGCCGGGGTCGACGCCGCGGCACGTACTCCCTGCTTCGCCATTTTCTCCTGCAACTCGGGCGCTCCGGTCGCGCCGTTCAATGCAGCGTTCAGCTGGGCGATAGCAGCCTCCGGGGTTCCCCTCGGAGCCGCCAGCACATGCCAGCCGCTGATGACGACCGGAACCCCTTGCTCGGTCGCAGTCGGAACATCGGGCGCGGTGTCGTCCCGCTTGGCAGTCGTGATCGCGATCAGCTTGACCCGGCCACCTGCCGCTTGGGGCCTGGCAACGGAAAGCGGCACCATGAACGCTTCCACCTCCCCGGCTGCCACTGCCGTGATGGCGGGCGCCGCTCCCTTGAAGGGAACGTGGACCAGGTCGATGCCGGCAGCCTGCTTCAACTGCTCGAACGCGATCTGCGACGTGCTTCCAACTCCCCAGGTCGCATAGTTCAACTTGCCCTTGTTCTGCCTGGCGTGCTCCACGAACTCCGCAAGGTTGTTGACCGGCAGCTTCGGGCTGACTACCAGCGCGAACGGGAAGCTGCTGACGATGCCGACCGTCGCGAACTGCTTGAGCGGGTCATAGCTGAGCTTCCTGTAGATGTGCGGATTGATGGCATGGGTTTCTGCCGTGCCGAGAAGCAGCGTGTGTCCGTCGGCGGCGGCATGGGCTACCGACTCCGCGCCGATGATCGCGTTGGCGCCGGGCTTGTTCTCGACGACCACGTTGACCTTCAAGCGCTCGGCCATGCCCTGTGCGATCAGCCGGGCAACGATGTCGACATTGCCGCCGGCGGTGAATGGCACGACGATCCGGACTGGCCGATCCTGCAACCCCCCCGGCTGCGCGAACGCATTCGAATAAATCAAGGAACAGGCCAGCAATAGAGGCACGCTTGCTACCGTGGCAATTTTCACCATTCGTCTCCGGGATTGTCCGATTCAAGCCAGTGGCTTGCCTGCGAGCAGGCTGCCAAAGCCGGCAACGCCGGCGTCGCCCGCTCTCGCTGTGCGCAATGCATTCCACATCATCGCGGCGGCACTGGAGATCACCGGCTTGCCGAGTTCTCGCTCGAGTTGCTCCAGTACATCGATGGTGGGCATGCCGACACCGCTCAGGAAGACGGCATCCGCATCGGCAGTATCGACCTCTCGCGCGAGCCCGGCGGCGCGCCCGCTGGTTTCGTCGTAGATGTTCTGCACGCCCTGCAGGCGGCCGAAATTCACCACGTCGAAGCCGAAGACCTCCAGGTTGGCCTTGCATTGGCGGGTTGCCGCTTCGCCATAAGGCGTGCCGAACGCGATTCTTCGGGCACCGAGATGCATCAACGCCCCGACGACGCTGCCGAACGCCGTGATGAACGGAATGCCGCTGGACTCGGAAAGCTGCCTGACCAGAACTTCCTCTGCCGCCTTCCCCAAGGTATAGCTCGTAGCCGTATGCGCGAGCACGATCACGCCGGGCTTGACCATGGACAGCAGCGCCACGTTCTCCGGCAGGTGGGCGATCTGGGTCCGGTTGCGTTCTTCCTGCCCGTGCAGGCTGCCGGGTTCGCCGCGCGCCACCATCCGGGTGAAGTGCACGGTGGCATTCGGCGGAGTCATGCGGATGACTTCCGTTTCGGTGGTCGGGTTTCCCGGCGGAATGAGAAAGCCGAGACGAACGGCGCGGACTTCCATGAAGTTCAAGCTCCTGCTGGGGCGGCAAGGCTGCGCAGTGTCGGCAGCCCACGCAGGCCGCTCAGCCGTTCATATAGCCGTGCGGCATCCGCTTCGCCGGCGCTCGCGCAGCAGTCCAGGAACTTTGCCTTCAGCTCGTCCTCCTTCAGCGGCAACTTGGCATTGCCGCGAGCGAACCGGATGTCGCCTGAGTCGAGCGTGCGTCCGTCCTTCAGGTCGACCACCAACCGGTCGTTGAGTGCCAGGATCGGCTCGATCGGGCAGCGGGTGTCGACGGTCGAGCTTCCGACGAGGCGCATCGCGGCGCGCACCTCGGGCTTGCCGACGAACTCGTCGGTGAGCTGCTGAAGCCCCACCTTGCGAGCGACGAGAGCTGCCGCAACGGCGAACTCCAGGCTGAACTTGGCCTCGAGCGCGGTCACCGGCGAGTGGTTGCGCAGCATCGACTCCTGCGCGGGCCCGATCGTCGCATGCACGCCTTTCACGTCCTCCAGCTGGAGGTCGTGTGCCTCGACAAGGTCCAGCATGGCGTCGATGACACGGTGTGTGGCATAGCACATCGGGTATTTCTTGATCGACAGGCCGCTGTCGAGGATCCGTAGCTGCCGGCCGAGCGTATCGGCGGTCCCTTCGCGCAGGGCGGCACCTTTCGGCGACAAGGCAGCGAGGTAGCCCGAATGATGCTCGATGGCGTCAGGGGCTGCGGTCAGTCCGTGCGCGGCGAGACGAACCGCATCGATCGCGCAAGCCGCTGCCCGGCCGGCGTGCAGCGGCTTGGTCATGGTGCCGAAGTTGGCTGCAAGGCCGCTTGCCATGCTCGCGGCGAGCGCGAGTGCGTGACGACAACTTTGCGGCGACAGCCGATGCAGGCTCGCTACGGCTGCTGCGGCGCCGACGGTGCCCAGCACGGAGGTCGGATGCCATCCCTTGAGGTGGTAGGAGTCCGGTTCCCGGGCGTAAAGCTCGGCCCAGACCTCGTATCCGACCAGGTAGGCGCGCATCGCCGTCTCACCTGACACGTCGAGGCGTTCGCCCTCGGCGAGTACGGCCGGCACGAGCACCGTGCTGGGATGTCCGCCCAGTGCGACGTCGTCGTAGTCGAGCGCGTGGGTGGCCGTGCCGTTGATCAGCGCGGCGTCGGCGCTGCCGGCCGACTCGACCCCGAGCAGCACGCGCGCTTCGGTTGCCTGCGAGCGACGGTCGGCGACGAATCGGCGCAGGATCTCCACGACCGGCTCGTTGCGCGCGGCCAGCATGGTGGCGATGGAGTCGATGAAGCCGGACTGCACTATCCGGGCTGCCTCGGGCGGAATCTCGCGAAACCCTGGCTGCGCGACGAAGTTGCCGAGCGATTCGGTGAGCCCTGTCATGAAGTCTCCTCCTGGATGCTTTCCCGCATCCTAACCTGCAGGCGTCCCGACGGTCGTCGATCTGCAAAGCAATGCCCAGAGGACGCGGAGCGGCGTGCTGCCGGTGCCGTGGAGAACGGACTCGAAGAAGGCGTCGGCATCGTCGACCGGGACACCGCCGGCGGCGGCATTGCGCGCGAATTTAATCTGCGCTTGGTCCGGCGGCAAGTCCAGTCCGGGATCGTCGGCGCCGACGGTTTCGCTCAGGCTGCCGTCACCTTCGACGTCGGCCGTCAACCGCGCACCCCGGCGGTTCCCGCGCGTCAAATCGTCATCCACCACGACTTCGACCAGCGCTTCCAGCCGGCGCAGCTCCGGATCGTCGAACACCGATGGCGCGTAGCTGTCCGCGTCGAGGCAGCCGCGGGCGAGCATCGCCGCGATCCCGAAGGTCAGGCTGAACTGCGCAGCGAGGAGAGTCGAAGGCCGCGGGTTGTTGCAGTAGACGGTTGCTTCCTCATACACCGACAGGACAATCCGGCGGATCCGACCGGTCTCGAAGGCCAGCCGTTCGCGGATCCTGCTCGCGGCGATCGCGCCGTAATGGACGTGCCGCACGGCGGCGAAGGGCTTGAGATAGGCGTCGAGCAGGAGGTTGATTTCAGCCTCCGGCATCGGCTGCGTCGAGGCCCGGCAGTAGTTGTCGGCGTAGTGACCAAGCGTCTCGGGCGGTGCGTCGAACCCTGCCTGCGCGGCCAATGCGGCGTCGAGGCCAAGGGTCGCGCTGTGAGCGAGGTACAGGTTGCGCACGTTGCGACCGGTGCGGATCGGCAGGTACAGGCTGCAGGGCAACTGGCAAGCGGCGATGTCCACCGCGCGTCGCGTTGCATCTTCGTCCAGGCCCAGCAAGGACGCGACGGCGGCGGCGGCGCCGAGCGCCGGCCAGTTGCCGTCGACATGGAGCCCCGGGTTGACGCGCAGCCAGCCCCCGGCCCGAGCCCCGACTTCGTAGCCAAGGACGAAGGCGTCGATCAGCTCGTCCAGCGACAGGTCGTGCGCCATCGCCAGCGGCAGCAGTGCGGCCAATGTCGCGATGCCGGGACGGCCGTGCGCGAAAGCATGTCCTTCGCAGGCTTCGTGCCAGGTGGGAGCGATCGCGAGCAATTGCACGGCCGTGCGCAGGCCCAGCGGAGCCCCGTTGCCGAGGCGGAATCGACCCGGCTCCAGGGCCGACGCGTCGCGTTCCAGAGCGGCGACCTCAGGTGCAGTGCGGCCTGCGAGCGCGCAACCAATCGTGTCGAGGACGATCAATCGTGCATGTGCGGCAACCTCGGGCTGCGCCGGGGCGCCCAGGCGCAAGCGCGTCGTCGCGGCCAGTGTCGCGCCGTGCAGGCGCCACCGATCGCCGCCAGTCACGTCAATTGCCTTTCGCACCCGTGCGTTCGACCGCATCCACCCACATCTTCTTCTCGGCGGCGAATCGCTCCCCCGCGGCCTCCGGCGGCACCACCATCCGTTGGGCACCGAGCTTCACGAGGCCGGCCTCGTATTCCGGCGACTGGTTCACCTGCGTGAGCGTCGTGCGCAGGCGCTCGGTCGCGGCAGGCGGTGTCGACGCGCGAACATACGCTGCGAACCACACCGGCGCATCAAGCGCCGGGAAGCCGGATTCCACCAGGGTCGGCACTTCGGGCAGGACCGGGTAGCGAATCCCGGTGGTGACCGCAAGCGCGCGCAGCTTGCCCTCCTTGATGTGGGGCAGCATGCCCTGAGGGCCGACGACCGTGAAGCCGATGCGCCCCGACAGCAGATCAGCCAGCTGCGGCGCCGCGCCCTGGTACGGGACATGCAGGAACTTGACGCCGGCGGCTTCCGCGAAGACTTCGGTCGTGAGATGGGCGAGCGACCCGATGCCGTTGGAGCCGTAGGACAGCATCCCGGATTTCTCCCTGGCCAGTCGGATGAACTCGTCGAGCGTCTTCGCCGGGATGACCTCCGGGTTGGTGATCAGGATGTTGGGAAAGGCGCCGAGCATGCCGACGAAGCTGAAGTCCGCATCCGGGTCGTAGCCGAGCTTGCGGCCGAGGGCCTTGTTGATGAACATCTGGCCTTGCCCGGCCACGAGGATGGTGTGCCCGTCCGCCGGTTCCCCGGCCACGAATTCCGACGCGATGCTGCCGGCCGCGCCTGCCTTGTTCATCACCACCACCGGTTGCCCGAGCTTCGGCGCAAGGCTTTCGGCCGCAAGCCGGCTGATCACGTCGGTGCCGCCGCCTGCGGGAAATGGGACGATGAGGCGCAACGGGCGGTGGGGAAAGTCCTGGGCACGGGCAGACCCAAAGGGAACAGCCAGGCCGGTCATCATCGACGGCGGCGCCGCGACGAGCCAGCGCAACAACCGACGGCGCCGCGCAAGCGGATCGTTGTCGTTGGTGAATGGATCTACGGCGGTATCTGGATCTACGGCGGTATCTTCGCGTCGGCTCACGGCAGCACTCGCTCGAAAAAGACAGTCGGTCGTCCGAGTGTAGTTGCTATTCGCGCCTTGCTGCTTCAACGGTCCTGTCGGACGGGCAGCGGCTTGGACTGGTTGCCATTCTTCTCCGCCGGGCGCTGCAGCGTGAAGGCAAGCATCATCCGCAGCCCGGCCTCGTTGGCGAGGATCATCTCGTTGAGCGCGTGATCGGCCTTTTCGAGGCGGGTGACCGGAT
Source organism: uncultured Pseudomonadota bacterium (assembly GCA_963844195.1). Lineage (GTDB taxonomy): Bacteria > Pseudomonadota > Gammaproteobacteria > Burkholderiales > Burkholderiaceae_E > Lautropia. The sequence continues at coordinate 578,550 of CAWJNC010000004.1, forward strand.
CGTTTGTCGCGAGGCCCTGAACAGCCGCGCCGGGTCCGGCGCGGCGGCGTCGAGTGCAGCCTCGACCAGCAGGGCGTCGATTTCCGGGAAGTACCGGTACGCAGGAGCTCGGAGCTCCCGTACTACCCGCTTGCGGAGTCAGAGCAGCACGTGCCGGCTGACCTGGCCGTTGTTCTCCCAGAACGTCTTCTTGCCGACGATCCGTGGGTCGTCCATCCCCGGCTGGATGTTCCCGGCCCAGTCGACCGCGCGCGAGCTGATCGTGTGGACGCCCGGCGTGGCGTTGTCCCATTTCAGCGACCAGATCTTCCAGGCGTGCTCGGCGCGCTCGCCACGATCGAGCATGGTGGATACCCAGGGCTGCTCGTCGATGCGCACGTGCACGCGGGCGACTGGCGCTCCCCAGGCGGCGCCGATGACCCGGTACTGGTTGCCGTGGCGCACCACCTTCAGCGGCATCGACTTGAGCAGGCCGCGGCTCACCGAGGTCTCGGCCACCACTTTCTCACCGTCGCGCTGCTCTTCGCGGATCGTCACGTACTCGCGCGCCATGAAGGGGCCCATGTAGCGCGAATCCCGGACCTCGATCCGCTTCAGCCACTTGACGTTCGCGACCCCGTACCAGCCGGGTGCGATCAAGCGCACGGGAAAGCCATTGGGTGGCGGCAGGGCCTTGCCATTCATCTCGTAGCACAGGATGTTGTCGGGATTCATCGCATCGTCGACGGACATGCTGCGCGCGAAATGCTGCGGGAACTTCATCTCGCGGACGACGTCTTCACCCTTGTCGCTCCCCCAGAACACGATCTCGCGCCCGTTCTCGAGTATTCCCGCATCCCTCAGCAACGGCGCAAGCGGTGTCCCGGCCCAACGGGCGTTCCCGATGGCGGTGGTAAACGACGGATCACCATGGTTGCCGGAGCATTCGAGCGTGAAGGCAACCTCCTGGCGGCGCATGGACTTGAGCATCGGCAGCGTCACTGTGATCGGCTGGCGGACGAGCCCGCTGATCTCCAGGCTCCATGACTGCGCATCGATCACGGGCTCGTCATAGTGATGCACCTTGAAGAACTTCTCGTTGGGGGTGATCCAGCGGGCGAGATCCTCCGATGGCTGCAGGTTGTTCTCGTTCGGTGGCGGCTGGTCGAGCCAGGGGACCACCTCCTCGCCTGGACGCAAGCCGTCGGCGCGCGCCAGCCACGGCGTGTGCAGCATGGCGAGCCCGCCGGCCGCCGCGCCGCCCCTGACCAGCAGCGCCCTTCTCCCATTCTCCCGATCTTCCATTCGCTCCTCCTGGAGTGCCGTCCATGAACCCCGTCGCTCGGGGGTTCGATTCCGGCAAGGCTAGGATCAACGTGCTTGAACGTCCTCAAGGAACCCTGAAATCGGAGCCAAAGAACTATCATCGGCGCGAGCGAACGATCCCTGCGGATCCTCTGCTGGAGCGGGGCTCGCGACAGGAAGGTGGTGCCGGTGAATGACGTGGCGTCAGCGCCCGGATCGGGTACGGGCCGGTTGCGGCTTGGGAGGTTCATCCTGGATCTGGATGCCGGGGAACTCCTGTCGGAGGATGGCGAGCTGGCCGGTCTGCGCAAGCAGGCGCTCGAGGTGCTGCTGGTCCTGGGTTCGCGTCCGGGTCAGGTGGTCGGGAAAGACGAGCTGATGCAGCTGGTCTGGCCGCGGGTCGTGGTCGGCGAAGGCTCGCTCACCCAGGCGATCGCCGACATCCGCCGCGTCCTCGGCGACACTGACCATCGGATGGTGCGCAACGTCGCCCGGCGAGGCTACCTGCTGATGCCCGACGCGGATGCAGCAACCCGCATCGCCGCCCCGGCTGCCGTCGCCTCATCGAGCGCCAGCAGGCGGTGGCGTCAACTCGCCGCCGGCATGGCGGTCGCCGTGGCAGCAGCCAGCCTGGGCGGCTGGTACTTCTTGAGCAACCGCTCGAGTGGTCAGCTCGTGAGCGCCGCTCCGGGCGCAGTGTCGCTGGTGGTGTTGCCGCTGGAGGCCGATGGTGGTGAAGACGGGGACACGTGGTTTGCCGACGCGCTCCTCGACGACCTCATTCTCGAGGTCGGGCGCCTTGGTACCAGCGAAGTGATCGCGCGTCAGACCGCCCAGGCCTTCAAGGGAAGCGAAGAGGATCCGCGCGAGGTGGCGCGCGCACTTCGGGTGCGATACGTGGTGCAGGGGCGGCTGCGCACCAGCGGCGACCACATCCAGCTGAGGCTTGCGCTCATCGACGGCGAAAGCGGCCGGCAGCGCTGGTCCGAGAAGTTCATCGTCGCGCGGCCACGGCTGGGGGAGGCGCTGGACGATTTCGTTCGTCAACTCGCGCGCCACCTCGAAGTCGAAGTGGTCAGGTCCGCGGGAGCCCGTGTCGGGGAATTGTCACCGGATGCTGTGACTGCCGAAGACCTGCAGATGCGCGGCCGCTCGATCTGGTATCGCGGCTTCAACAGGCACAACCTGGTCGAGGCGCTGGCGCTCTTCGAGCAGGCGGTGGCGCTCGACCCGGATTCGCGCGCCTGGGCCGGTATCGCGATCATGAATAACCTGGGCGCCGCCAACGGCTGGCTGCCGGATCGCGAGGCTGCGTTGCTGCGGGTCGAGGAGGCGAGCCGGAACCTCGATCGGATCAATCCCGAGAGCTTTTCGGCGATGCAGGTGAAGACCATGGTCTCCTACCGGCACAAGGGCGGGCTCGAAACGCTCCGTCTGAGCAAGGCTTGGGCGGAGCGATATCCGCAGTCGATCGCGCTCGGCGGCTACGGCTATAACCTGATCTTCAACGGCCGTCCCGAAGACGCGATCGCGCCGCTGGAACGAGCGTTGCGGCTGAGCCCGCGGGATGTCTTCCGCGCGGAGTGGCAATACCGGCTGGCGCTGGCGCACTTCCTGCTGGGGAGTTTCGAGCAGGCGCGGCAGTGGGGACATGACGCCCAGGTCAGCAATCCCGAACTGCCGTGGCCGCCGGTGCATGCAGCGGCCGCCGTGCGACTCGGCAATGAAGCGGAAGGAAGGGAGATTCTCGCCGGCTTCCTGAGGCGTCATCCAGGCTACGACGCGAACCGGATCGTCCGGATGTTCGACGTGCCGGACCAGGAGTTCATCGAAGGGCGCGCACGCCTGATCGGGAGCCTGAGGGAAATCGGGCTGCCGTGATCCCGGCGCGTGGTTGCCGGGCCGCGCGGGAATGAGAGAATGCCGTGCTTGCGCCAAGGCGTCGACTGCCGAGGCAGCGCCGGGATCCGTCCCGCCTCAGGGTCCGACCAATGACACCGACTCGAATCGAGACCGCGAAGCCTCTGCGCCTGCCAGCCCGGAGTGACGCGTGATGCTGGAGACGCTCGCGCGGCGGCTGCCCTTCTATTACGGCTGGGTGGTGGTGGCGGTCGTGTTCGTCACGATGGGCGTCGGCGTCAACGCGCGCACCGCCTTCTCGCTGCTGTACCCACCAATACTCGGCGAATTCGGCTGGGAACGCGGGGTGACTGCCGGCGTCTTCTCTTTCGGCTTCTTCCTGTCTGCTCTCCTGAGCCCGCTTTTCGGCCGGATGATGGACAGCCACGGCCCCCGCACCGTGACCTTGATCGGCGTCGCGGCAATCGCCACCGGGCTCGTGCTGGCAGCCTGGGCGCAGGAGCCCTGGCATTTCTATGCCACCCTCGGCGCGCTGGTGGGTGCAGGCAGTGTCTGCCTCGGCTACTCCTGCCAGGCCCTGTTCCTGCCCGCATGGTTCGTTCGCCGTCGCGGTCTTGCAATGAGCATCGCATTCGCGGGGGTCGGTATCGGGTCAATCGTGATGTTGCCGCTGCTGCAGCTCCTCATCGACCGATTCGGCTGGCGTACCGCGTGCATGGCACTCGGGCTATTCGCGCTCTTCCTGCTCTCGCCGCTGGCGCTGCTGCTGCGGCGGCGGCCGGAAGACATCGGGCTGCAGCCCGATGGCCATACCGGCACCGTCGGTGCCGCCGCCGCGGCGAGCAGTGCATATGTGGTCGACCACGCCTGGGTGGCAATTGAATGGACACTCGGCCGGGCACTGCGCACCGCCCGCTTCTGGTGGCTGGCTGTCGGCTACTTCTTCGGCCTCTTCGGCTGGTACCTGGTGCAGGTTCACCAGACCAAGTACCTGGTGGAAATCGGCTTCAGCGCCTCCGATGCCGCCTGGGCACTGGGATGGGTGAGCTTCGCGGGCGTACCTGGGCAGATCGCTCTGGGTCAATTGTCCGACCGGGTCGGCCGCGAAATCGTCTGGACGATCGGCTGCTTCGGCTTCCTGCTGACCTACCTGGCGCTGCTGCTCCTGCCGGCCATGCCCACGATGCCGCTGCTGATCTTCATGGTGCTCGCGCAGGGCCTGCTCGGCTATGGCGTCACGTCCGTCTTCGGTGCGATACCGGCGGAGATCTTCGAGGGCAAGAACTACGGCAGCATCTTCGGGATGCTGATGCTGGTGTCCATCAGTGGCGGCGCGGTCGGTCCATGGGTAGCCGGCATCGTCCACGACCAGACCGGAAGCTATGCGTGGGCGTTCTGGATTGCGATGGCCGCCGGCTTCGTCTCGGTGGTGGCGATCTGGCGCGCCGCACCGCGGCGGGTTCGCGCGGTGGCGGGGCAGGTGGCGCGCGCTACTGGCTGATCGGCTTCCGGCGGCTATGCTCAGCCGGATGCCGCCGGGCGCTGCCAGCCCCCCAGCGCCCGCCGCAAGGCATCGGCGCCGGCTGCGTGAAGGCGCATCCCGCGATAGCGCCCCACCCATGATGCCTCGCCGGCGGCTGACGTCTCGAAGGGCGGTGCGCCTCCAGGGTCATCCTGGTTCGACGGCTCGGTGTCCTTGAACAGCTGCTCCAGTGGCACTGCAATCACCGGCAACCCCAACGCGGCAGCTTTGCGGTCCAACCAGTCGCAGGCATGGCCGGATCCGGCCACGGCGGCCGAGGGAGCGCATTCTCCGGCGGGATCTGACGCAGCGTCGGCAACGATGGCCATGTCGGCGGATGCGAGCGCCGACTGGAGGACGCTGCACTGGTCAAGGAACGTGGACCGTGAAACGATCAGGGCGCCCGCGAACGCGACAAGGCCGGCCGCGAGTCCACCCGCTGCGCCCGCACCAGGAATTGCGGCGACATCGAGCCCGAGATGCTCACGCACGACCTTCGCAAACTTCGCCAAGCCGCGCTCCAGACGAAGCACTTGAGAAGGCGACGCCCCATGTCCGGGAGCCTGGGTGGGGGCAACGCTGCAAGGTCCCAGCAACTCATGCGCAGGATCCACGACGGCCTGGATGCTGACGCTGTCGAGGCGGGAATCTCGATGCGACATGTCGATTGCCGCCAGGCGGAGCAGGCCCCCTGCTTCGACGATTTCCGCGCGTTGTGCATCGAAGAACCGGACCCCCAGAGCCTCGGCCATGCCGATGCCGCCATCGTAGGTGCCGCTGCTGCCGCAGCCGACGATGATGCTTCGGGCGCCACGATCGAGGGCCGTCAAAATCAGCTGGCCGATCGCGCGACTGCTGGCCGATGTTGGATCCCTGAGTTGGCCCGCGCCCGGCCCGAGTTCGACCACTTCCTCGGTCGCGATGACGGCAGTGAGGTTGTCGCGGGGTCCGCAAAGGCCGAGCTTGCCGACGAATACTTCGCCGTGCGGGCCCGGCAGGCTGATCCGCTCGATCGCGCCGTCGGACAACGCGACCATCTGTTCGATGAAGCAGGTGCCGGTTTCCAGATCCGGCACCTGCAGGACGCGCGCGGACGGGAAGGTTGCCAGTACGCCGTCAGCGATCGCAGCGGCCACCTGAGCGGCCGCCACCGCTTTCGCCCCGGCGGCTGCCGCCACCAGCACCGTGAGGTCGCGGCGCTCCCTGGCCGCTTCCGCAGGCTCTGCCTTGCGCGTCGATACTTCCTCGTCGAGAACGCATCGTCCGTCCTTTCCGGCCGAAAGGCCGCGGTGCAGGCAAGGCGCCAACGTGCCCGACGCGTCGGTTGAATCCATCAAATGCTCCTTGCTTCAAATCCCATGCCAGCAAGCTGGTCGACGGCTGATCGGCACTGCGATTGCAGCCCTAGTCGTCGTCATCGTCGTCGGTCATCGTCGTCATCGTCATCGTCGTCGTCGTCGTCGTCGTCGTCGTCGTCGCCGTTTCCGCCGCCGCCGTTGCCGTTGCCGCCGCCGTTTCCGTTGCCGCCGTTGCCGTTGCCGTTGCCGCCGCCGTTGCCGTTGCCGCCGCCGTTGCCGTTGCCGCCGCCGTTGCCGCCGCCGTTGCCGTTGCCGCCGCCGTTGCCGCCGCCGTTGCCGTTGCCGTTGCCGTTGCCGTTGTCGTCGTCGTCCTCCCCCGCATTGCTCGGCGGTGCGGGAGTGGCGGTGTTGCCCGGTGCGGGTGTGGCGGGACGCGCGCTGTTTCCGGGGCCTTGGCTGCGGTCGTCGCCAGGGACAGGAACGCTGCTCGGGACGGTAAAGCGGATCCTGCTTGCATTCACGGAAGAACGATCGGTCGCAAGCCTTCCCTCGACTTCCACGTCGACGTCATTCCGAAGGTCTGCAAGCGTGCCGTTCTCGAAGGCCGCAGCCCCGAAGTTCACCCTCACGCCGCGCACTCGCATCTGCCTGGCTTCGACGGCAAGAGCGGCGACGGAACCGTTGAGGGAAATGCGTCCACCCGGCGCCTGTGGTGCGGCCGTCTCCTCTTCCTCGACCCGGACGAGACTTGCAACGAGGGAGCCGGAGCTGACTTGACCTTCGACCGTGACCCTGGCGCCGGACCTGAGCCTATCCCGCCCCTCAATGGTCGCGTTCGAGGCGTCTACGGGAATGCCGTTGACTGCGAAGCGGGCGCTGCCATCGTAGCCGGTCACCGTTCCCTCGATGTCCACGTCCTCGCGATCGGAAAGTTGCGGCGCGGCAGACTCGGACTGCAGCATCGCCCAAGTGCCGTCGCCACGCGGCACGGTGCCAAGCCTCAGCCGTGCCAGCCCGCCCTCGACCACCCCGGCAGCCAGTGCCTCGGCCGCATCGAGAGCCTCGTAGTCGATCCAGGCGCCGCCGACGGAGAAGCGCCGGGCACCGGCGTCGAGATTCCTGACAATGCCGATCAGCCGGTATTCCTCGGCGGCGAGACGGATGTCGATGCGGGTCGCGGCATATCGATCGCCGTTGGCCTGATTGGGGTAGCCGTGCACTTCGAGGAGGCTGCCGGGTGGAAGTACCGCGATTGCAGGCAGCCCGCCGGTCAACTCGTCGCCAAAGACGGTGGCGGCCGTCACGTCGATTGTCTGGCCGAGGACGACCAGCTGCGAGGTCGCAACGTCGAGTGCCTGCAGCGGCCCGACGATTTCTGCGGCAATCCGAACTTCGCTGGCGACGCCTTCCCGCGTATAAAGCGATCCTGAGGGCGCCGATGAAAGTTGGGAGCCCTCGACCTCGACGATCATGCCCAGCCTGAGGTCGGATGCGGTGCGCGGCAACCCGTAGGCGTCCTGTACGACGGCCCCTCTTTCGTCGTAACGGATGTCGTTGACGATGATGGAGCCGAAGCCGCTGATCGTGCCGACGGCAAAGGATCCGGTGCCCCCGGAGTCGACGCCGGCCATGTCGCCGCCGCCGCTGCCGCAGCCGCCGACCAGAAGGGAGATGACGAAGGCGAAGCTGGTCAGGAGATTCCTGCTGCCGGCACTCATTGCTTGGTTTTCCTCCGTCTGGGTTTGCCGCCGCTCGAGTCCTCGGCCGGCATCGCAGGGGCGGACTGACGGGAAGAGGCGCCATCGGACGGAGGCTCACCGGCGCCAACCGGCGAAGCCGGGCGCGTGGGTTCGGTCCAGCTGAAAAGGCCGATCCGGATGCGCTGGTCCTGAGTCCTGCCGGTGGCGCGATCGACTTCGATCAGGGTTTCGAGCGCAGGCACTGCCGTTGCCCGAAGCACCTGCCATTGGCGGGTGATCGTGTCGCGGAATGCTCGAATCGATTCGGCCGAGAGCTCATCCGCGAAGATTGCCTGCTCGAAATGGTCGCGACCCTCTCCCAGCACGTTGGTGACGGCCGCTTCGCAATGATCGCCAACGTTCGCGCCGAGAAAACCGAGCATGCGCCCATTGTCCCCACGCGGCACGAACGCATCGACGACCAATTCCACGGTGTCCTGCACCTCGTCATGACGAGCGAGCCCGAGCCGGCACAATTCGCCGAGAAGGCTGCGCGGATGCACGTCGCGAGTGACTTCCTGGGCGAGTTTTTCGAAACTGAGGTCCGCTCCCTGGCGAGGCAGGCTTCGCAATTTTCCAGCGGCGTCGCGATAGCGTGGATCGGACTGCCATTTGAGGAACAGGCGCGTGGCTTGCGAGGGTGGCGCCGGCAGCGCTTCAGCTTCGCGTCGCGAAAGCCGCGTCACTTCCCGCCGATGCAGGCCGAGCGTGGTGCTGATGCGGCTGACCCGCCGCTGCGGGGGAGCCGAGGAATGGGCAGCGCTCGCCGCTTCCACCAGCACCTCGCGCACCACCTCGTCGATGCGCGGATAGGTGAGGCCACCGGCAACGGCAAGCCTGGCCAGCGGCCTGAGCACGGAGCGAAAGGCGCCGAGCAGGGCATCGATCGGAAGGGCCGTTGCGTCGAAGGTCATATCGGCAATATAAATGTGCAGTTTGCACATTTTAGCTGCAAGGCATGACCGCAACAGGGTCTTGATGCGCGCCAAACGCCGGACCCGACGCAGGTATACGCCTTGCTACGGGGTCGGCGCGTAGGCGCAACTGCGTGCGTCTTCGGGACTACGAGTGTTTCAAGCGACAACAACCAAGAGAGAAAGAGAGCGCGCAATGATCAACTTCATCATCTGGCTAATCGTCGGTGGCGTCCTTGGGTGGATTGCCAGCCTCATCATGCGGACCGACGCGCAACAGGGAATGTTCCTCAACATTGTCGTGGGGATCATCGGTGCGATGCTGGGTGGCTGGCTGCTGGCTCCGATGTTCGGTACCGGCACGATCAACCAGAACGACTTCAGCATCTCCGGACTGCTGGTTTCGCTGCTGGGAGCCGTCATCCTGCTGGCGATCGTGAACCTGTTCCGCCGCAAGTCGATCCGCTGAGCCTGCAGTAACACCGGCCGTATCCTCGGGGATTGCGGCCGACGTTGGAAATCCGGTCGTGTTGCTGGAGTTGATGGCAACCCGGCCGGCCTGCATTCCGATCCGGTGCGGGTCGCCGGCGGAATGTCTTCGCCATCTACACCTTGCGTTTGTCTTTCCGTACCGCTTCAATCGCCTGCGCCGGGATCAGGCCGCGACCGGCGGCATGCACAGCGGCCGCTTCGGTATCGGGTACCGCGAGGAAGTCTGTGCCCGCTGCGCGAACCTCCTGTCCGATCGTTTCCAGCTCCTCGAGTCGCTTGCGATCATCACCAACGCAGCGGATGTAAATGGTGTCGACGCGGCCCGGGAACTCCTTCGCGACGTCCAGGAATATCTCAGGATCGTGCTCACCGCTGTCGCCGATCAGCACCACCGGGACTTCCGGGAAGAAACTCATGATCTGCCCGATCTGCGTCCGCTTGTGCGTGCCGGTCGGTTTCCTCGCGAGCAGCAGGTGCGTGCCCCAGTCGCGCAGGTAGATCGGACCGAGCGGGATCTCGTTCAGGCGGAAGAAATCCACCAGCAGGTCGTGCAGGTTCCACGGACCATTGGACACGTAGAAGATCGGGTTGTGTTCCTCCCCGTGTCCCTTCTCCAGTGCCTTGTAAAGGGCGCCGACGCCGGCGAAAGGCATTCGGGTGTGCGCGTTGGACAAGAGCACCCTCAGGCCCATGCGCAGCTTGCTCGCAACGTTCGAGGAAAGCACGGTATCGTCGATGTCGCTGATCACCGCGAAGCGCGACTTCATCGGATGGACCAGGACCAGGCCCCGCGCCGTCACCGTGCCCCGGAGCGTGCCCTCTTCGACAAGCGCGAAGTTCACTTCCTGCCATAGCGGACCTGCGACCGGCGCGGGCAACTCCATTTCGACGCTGAAGTAACCTTCCTCGTCGGTCGTCACTTCTGTCCTGGCTCCGCCGAAGACTGCCAGCAGCCGTACTCCGGCCAGCTTGGTGTGCACGAAGCTGTGGTAGGTGTTGACGAGGTTTCGCCATCGGGGGGTGGTCGGCGAGGACGGCGCCAGTGCGCCCGCCTCGAGCACCCTGCCGCCAAGCAGCAGGCGGCGCTCGATCACCTGGCCGATATGCGGACGGATGACCGGCTCGTGGCGGTGAGACCAGATGCGGCGAGGGCTGAATTTCATCGCCGGATGCTAATCGAACCCGTGGCGAATGCATGGGCGAATGAATGCGCGTAGCGGTGTGCGATCATGGGCCGAAGCAGCGCCGATGCACGGCGCCGGCGCCAGCTTCACGCCAACCAGTCGGAGAACAGCATGTCGTTGATCGACGTACGCAAGAAGGCGCTCACCATCGAGACCGTGTACCACGAAGGCGGTCCGCCACCCGCCACGCCCCTGCGGATGGCTGCTGCCGTCGCCGTCGTGAGGAATCCGTTCGCGGGACGCTACGAAGCCGACCTGATGCCGTTCATGGCAGAGCTGCGTGGACTGGGCAAGGAATTGGCCGCCGATCTCGTCGATGCGCTCGGCCAGGATCAGGTGCAGGCGTACGGCAAGGCGGCCATCGTGGGCGTGGACGGCGAACTCGAGCATGGTGCGGTCTGGCACGAGGCCGGCGGGTGGGCGATGCGTCAAGTCCTTGGCGAGCCCAAGGCCATCGTGCCGGCCGCGAAGGCGGTCGCCGGCGCCGGCTTTCGCCTGATGGTGCCGTTGCACTACATCCATGCCGCGTACGTTCGCAGCCACTTCAACACGATGGACGTCGGCATCCAGGATGCGCCCCGGCCGAAGGAGATCCTCTATGGGCTGGTCATGGCGACCGGCGGTCGCGTCCATTCCCGCCTGGGCGGCCTGCTGAAAGAGCAGGTGTCGGTCAACGACGGCCAGCGCTGAGCGGCGGGTGCGTTTCGCTGGCGGTTCCTTACAGTTCGTCCGCGTCGAACGTCAATTCGACCTTGATTCCTACCGGGTCGCGAAAGAACACCTGATATAGCGGAAACCCCGGCACCGGGGCTTCGTTGCTCGCGATGCCGAGCGCCTCCAGGTGGCGCCGGAACTCGTGAAGACCGGTGCTGCGAAACGAGATGTGATCGAGCTTCCCGGTGTCGCGAACGCCTGCCGGCAGCGCTCGCGCGGTGATGGCGGCAAGATGAACCAAGGGTCCGCCGGTAGGGGGGTAGAGCCAGTACCCGCCGAACGCGAAATCCGGCCTCGGTCCGGGCTGCAGCCCCAGGACCTTGCAGTAGAAATCCCGCAACGCTTCGATTTCTTCCGGCTGGGCGACGATCGTGAAATGGTCGAGGCGTTCGATCTGCATGGAGCGTCCGGGAATGCCGATGTCCGCCGATGTTAAACCTGCGTCTTGCCGGCCGCCAGCGACCCGGCCTTTGCTCTGCCTGCCGCGGCGGCTCGTCGTCCGTCGCGGCAGGCATTCAATTCCGTCTGATAATCTTGCAGCCCGCGCCCGCCGGGGTGCACCAGGTACCCGGCGTATCATCCGGCGTGGCTCGCCAGAGGGAGGAGACAGATGGCCAGGGAATCGGCTGCGCTTGGCGGCAGCATGAAGGGCGACGTGGTCCGCGCCGAACGCCTGCTGCATTTCTATCGCGAGATGCTGCGCATCCGCTGCTTCGAGGAGGCTGCCATCCAGGGGATGAAGGAGCAGCTCGTGCTCGGCGCGATCCATCCTTCCATCGGCCAGGAGGCGGTGGCGGTTGGTGTCTGCGCCAACCTCGAGAGGACCGACATCGTCCTGTCGACGCACCGCGGCCACGGCCATACGCTGGCCAAGGGAGCGCAGTTGCAGCCGATGATGCGCGAGCTCTTCGGCAGGGAGGGCGGCTTCTGCAAAGGCAAGGGCGGCTCGATGCATATCGCCGACTTCTCCGTCGGAATGCTCGGGGCGAACGGCGTGGTCGGCGCCAACATCGTGATCGCCACCGGTGCCGCTCATGCGATCAAGCTGCGCGGATCGAGCGAGATCGTCGTCTGCTTCTTCGGCGACGGCGCGACCAATCGCGGACCTTTTCTCGAGGGCCTCAACTGGGCGGCAATCAACTCGCTGCCGATCCTTTTCGTCTGCGAGAACAACGGCTTCGCGGCGACCACCCGCAGCAGCGCCATGAGCGCCGGCGAGGGACCCTGCGCACGGGCGCGCAGCCTCGGCATCGTCGCATTGGAAGTCGACGGCAACGATGTCTGCGAAGTGGACGAGGTCGCCGCAGCGGCCGTGCGCGAGGTCCGCAGCGGTAGCGGTCCGCGCTTCCTGCATGTGCTGACTTACCGACTGACCGGGCATACCGCCGCGGACCCGGCGGGATATCGTCCGCAGGCCGAGGTCGACGAGCGGCTGCGGCACGAACCGATCGTCCGGCTGCGCGAGCGACTGCTGAAAGAGCAGGGCATCGCCGCGGCAGTGCTGGACGAGGAGGTCCGCAGGATCCGCGAGGAGGTCGCCGCTGCCTATGCGGATGCGCGCGAAGCAGCCTGGCCGGAAGCCTCGCGGGCATTCGAGGATGTCCAGGATGCCGGGCGATCCGCGGCAGGAGGCCTATTGATGGCGGCGATGACCTACATGGAGGCCTCGCGGCAGGCGTTGATCGAGGAAATGCGTCGGGATCCGCGAGTCTGGGCGGTGGGCGAGGATCTCGGCCGCGGCGGTGTGTTCGGCCAGTACAAGGGTCTGGCGGAGGAATTCGGCGCGCAGCGGATCGCGGATGCGCCGATCTCGGAGGCCTGCATCATGGGCGCGGCAACCGGTGCGGCGATGATGGGATCACGCCCGGTGGTGGAGATGCGCTTCTCCGACTTCGCCTTGTGCGCCACCGACGAACTCGTGAACCAGGCTGCGAAGGCGCGCTACATGTTCGGCGGCCAGACCCGCGTGCCGTTGGTCGTGCGCCAGCCGATCGGCATGTGGCGGTCCTCGGCCGCGCAGCATTCGCAATCGCTCGAAGCCTGGTACGCGCATATTCCCGGCCTGGTCGTCATCTGCCCGGCTACGCCGGAAGACAACAAGGGACTGCTGAAGAGCGCGATCCGCTGCGACGATCCGGTCGTCTACATGGAGCACAAGCTGCTCTGGCCGCTCGAAGGCGAGGTACCCGACGGCGAGGATCGACTGGTGCCGATCGGCAAGGCGCGGGTCGTCCGTGCCGGAGCCGACATCACGCTCGTCACCTGGTCGGCGACCGTGCATGTGGCGATGCAGGCGGCAGACCAACTCTCGCGGTCCGGCATCGAGGTCGAGGTCGATCGACCTGCGCACGCTCTGGCCGTGGGACAAGGGTGCGGTGCTCGACAGCGTGGCCCGGACCCGGCGCCTGCTGGTCGCGCACGAGGCGGTTTCGGTCGCCGGCTTCGGCGCCGAGGTCGTTGCCACAGTCTCCGAAAACCTCTATGGTTCGCTGCTTGCCGCCCCTGCGCGCGTGGCTGCGCCACGCATCCACATCGGCTATGCCCCGAGCCTGGAAGACCAGGTGCGGGTGACGCCGCAACGACTTGTCGAGGCAGCGTCGCGCCTGATGCAATCCACACTGGAAGAGATCCGATGAAAGACGACATGCGACCGGTGGAGATCACCGGCGGCGAGGCGTTGGTTCGCATGCTGCTCGCGCATGGCGCGGGCCCGGTGTTCGGGATGGGCGGATTCCAGCTGCTTCCGTTCTACGATGCGGCGCGCCGTCTCGGTCTCGACCACCACCTGATCAACGACGAGCGCGCCGGCGTCTTCGCGGCCGACGCCTATGCCAAGGTCACCGGCCGCGTCGGCCTGGTCGATGCGACACTCGGACCCGGTGCGACCAACCTGGTGACCGGCCTGGTGGAGGCGCTCAATTCGGGCACGCCGATGGTCGCCATCGTCGGCGACAGCCACCGGGAGTATTCCTGGAGGAACATGACCCAGGAATGCCGGCAGCTCGAGATCCTGCGCCCGGCGGTCAAGGAAGTGATCAGGATCGAGACCCTCTCGCGAATCCCGGAACTGGTGCGGCGTGCTTTCGCGGTCGCGACATCCGGGAGGCCGGGGCCGGTGGTGCTCGACGTGCCGGAGGATGTCGCCCATGGGGTGCATGGCTTCACGCCGGACGCGTGGCAGGCGAGCGAAGTGCATGCCGCCATTCCCGCGCTGCGTTGCCGCCCCGATGGCGCCTCGCTGCGTCGGGCAGCGGATCTGCTTGCCGGCGCGCAGCGTCCGCTGATCCTCGCCGGCGGCGGCGTGCACCTGTCGGGCGCCGCCGAGACCCTTACTGCCTTCGCGCGAGCGCTCAACCTGCCGGTGGCCCACACCATGACCGGCAAGGGCGCGATTCCCTGCATCGATGCGCTCAATGCCGGCCTCTTCGGCCGCTACGACCGCATCGCCAACGGGCTCATCGGTCAGTCGGACCTGCTGCTGGTGATCGGCTGCAAGCTCGGCGAGATCGCGACCAAGCGCTATACCGTGCCTCCGGCCGGCATGCGCATCATCCATCTCGACATCAGTGCGGAAGAGTTCGACCGGACCCTGCATCCGACGCTGCGGCTGTGGGGCGATGCGCGCGAGGGCATCCGCGACCTCGACGAGGCGCTGCGGCCGCAGGCGCAGGCGATCCGCGACCGGCTGCAGCCGTACGCCGATTCGGTTGCGTCCGCGATGGCCGAGTGGCGAAGAAGCGTGGCGCCGCGTCTGGAGTCGGACGAGACGCCGGTTGCGATGGCGCGCATGCTGAACGAGATCAATCGTGCGCTACCCGAGGACGGCTTCCTGGTTGCGGATGGCGGCTTCGCCGCGCATTGGGGGGGCCTGCTTTTCGATACGCGGCGCCCGGGCCGCAGCTTCGTGCCGGACCGCGGTTTCGCCTCGATCGGCTACGGGCTGCCGGGTGCAATGGGTGTCGCCGCCGCCTGGCCCGGTCGCAAGGTGTTCGGTCTCACCGGCGACGGCGGCTTCAACATGATGATCGGTGAACTCGAGACCGCTCGGCGGATGAAACTCGACCTGGCGGTGATCGTGGTGAACAACGCGGCCTCCGGCTATGTGAAGGCGCTGCAGCACCTGATGTATGGCGCCGACGCCTACCAGTCGAGCGACCTTGCCGAAACCAACTATGCGAAGGCGGCGGAAGCGCTCGGCTGCACCGGCATCAGGGTCGAGCGGCCGGAGCAGATGGGGCCGGCGCTGCAGCGGGCCAAGGAACTGAAAGGGCCGGTGGTGATCGACGTCGTCGTGACCCGCGATCCTTCCAAGATGCTGCCGGGCGTGGACAACCGCACCGCGCAGGTGAAGCAGGGCGACCGGGTGGCGTGACCGGCATGCGCGCCGAACTGCGGCGATCGGAATCAAAGGCATGAACGGGACCGGCGAGGTCCGGGTGATGACGCTCGACTCGATCACCCGCTTGACGCCCGACCACGCCGGCCAGGTGGTCGTCGCCGCATCGCACGGCGGCGTCTACGCCGGCTACTGCGCCGCCCTCGGGCGGGTGAGGGCGGTGATCCTCAATGACGCCGGCGTGGGCCGGGAGCGCGCCGGCATCGGGTCGTTGGCCTACCTCGACCGGCTCGGCATCGCGGCCGCGACAGCCGACAGCCGCTCCTGCCGGATCGGCGATGGCGACGACATGCTCGCCTGCGGGATCGTGTCCTTCGTCAACGACACGGCTGCGGCGCTCGGATGCGCGCCGGGCCAGAGCGTGCGCGAATGCGCCGAAAGCCTGCGTGCAGCGCCAGCGCTCTCGGTCGTTGCCGGTGCCGCCGCTGGCCGAGACGCGGTTCGTCTGCGCGGGACGGCCGGCGGGGGGCCCGCGGTCGTCGTCGATGGACTCGGTGTCGCTGGTCGTGCCGTCGGATGCCGGCGCGATCGTCGTCACCGGATCGCATGGCGGCCTGCTCGGTGGCGATCCCGCCAGCGCCATCAAGGTCGACGCGCTGGCCGCCGTCTACTGCGACGCCGGATTCGGCAAGGACGGGCCGGCGTCACCGCCTGCCGGCGCTCGATCGCCGCGGAATCGCGGCGGTGACGGTCTCGGCCGCATAGCGCCCGCATCGGCGACGGGCGCTCGGTGCTTGCCGACGGGATGCTCTCGTGCGTCAACGAGACGGCCGCCGGCGTCGGGGTCGCCGTGGGCGACAGCGTCCAGGCGTTCATCGGCAAGGTCGAGCGCGCGTGCCGGCCGCTGACGGTCCGGCCGCGGCGAATCGCGGCGAGTAGCAGGTGATGCCGCGCGCCGTCGGCCTGGCCTAGTACCCGAGCGCGCGCGGCAGCCAGAGCGAGGTCTCGGGCACGGCCACCAGCACCGCGAGGATCAGCATCATGGTGAACACGAACCACATCACCCACGGTATCGTGCTCTCGATGCGGACACCGGCCATCCGGCACGAGACCATCAGGTTGACCGCCACCGGCGGCGTGAACTGGCCGATGGCCACCATGAATGTCAGGAGCACGCCGAACCACACGGGATCCCAGGCGAAGGCTCGCATCAGCGGCGCGAGCAGCGGCACGAAGATCAGGAAGATCGATACGCCGTCGAGGACCATGCCGACCAACAGCAGCACGATCATCACGATCGTCAGCGCGCCGAGCGAGCCGATGCCGCTCTCGCTGACCGCAGTCGCCAGCGGATCGACGATGCCGAGGGTGCTGACCGCATAGGCGAAGATGCTGGCAAGTCCGATGATGATCAGGATCACGCCGGAAGTTTCGGCGGAGTCGATCAGGATGTCCCACAGGTCGCGCCAGCCGATCGTGCGGTATACGACCATGCCGACGAACAGCCCGTAGGCAACCGCCACCACTGCCGCTTCGGTGGGCGTGAACCAGCCCAGTCGCATCCCGCCCAGGATCAGCACCGGCGCGAACAGGCCCCAGCTTGCCTCCTTGAGCGCCGTGAAGAATGGCGGCCGGGGCAGGTGCGCGTCGTTGCCGCCCATTCGATGGCGGCGCGCGAGCCAGACGGCCGGGACCATCAGGCCGAGACCGGCGAGGATGCCCGGCACCACCCCGGCAGCGAAAAGCGCGGGCACCGATGCGCCCGGCACCAGCACGGAATAGATGATGAAGGCGATCGACGGCGGAATGAGGATATCCAGGGCGGCGGCGGCGCCGATCACCGATGCCGAGTAGGAAGCCGGGTAGCCCGCCTTCGACATCGCCAGCAGCATGACCGCGCCGACGGCGGCGGCGGTGGCCGGACCGGAGCCCGAGATGCCGCCCATGAACATCGCCACCGCGATGGCGACCAGCGGCAGCATGCCGCGGCCGCGGCCGAGGATGGCGACGGCGAAGTCCACGAGTCGCGCCGCGACACCGGAGCGTTCGAACAGCGTGCCGACCAGCACGAACATCGGCAGCGCGAGCAGCGGGTACTTGGCGATGCCGGCGTAGAAATTGTTGGGGATCGACAGCCAGCCGAGATCCGCGAAGTGGATGCCGACTGCGCCGCCCAGCATCAGCGCGACGCCGATCGGCACGCCCGCCAGCATCAGTGCCACGAACACGACGAAGATGCCGATGCTTACCATTGCCGCCGCCAGATCCGGACCAGGCGCTGCATGGCACGAAAAGCGATCAGGGCCGCAAGCAGCGGCAGCCAGATCGTGTACCACCATTGCGGCACGCCGATGCCGGGCGAAGTCACTTCGTACTGGTAGTCGTCCCAGGCCAGCCGGCAGCTCAACGACGTCAGGATGAGGAAGGCGACCACGGTGGCGAATGAGGACAGCATCGCGAAGCGGCGCCGCCGCTCCACGGGCCCTGAATCGAACAGCATCTCGATGCGGATGTGCCGGTCACGGGCCACCGCCGCACTGCCCGCCACCAGCGTCAGGATCACCATCAAGGAGATCGAGATCTCTTCGCTCCAGGCGAAGGATTCGTTGGTGAGGTAACGTACCAGCACGTTGCCGAAGGTGATGAGCGCGAGCAGGGCCATGGCAAGCGCGCCCACCTGGTCCTCGATGCGACGTCGGTTGTCGGCGAACAGCGCCGCGGGCGGCGCCGCCGCGGCGGCCACCGTCGCGGCATCGACGGGCGTGGCTACGCCGGCGACAGACTTGGGGTCGCCGGCGGGAGGCGGTGCGGCGTCGGACATGGAGGCGTCGTTGCTTCCGGCGCGAGGGGTTCAGGCGTCCTCGCGCCGGGACGGCCGCACAGGCGGCCGCGGTGGTTCAGGCCTTGCTTCGCGAAGCCGAGACCGCCGCCTCGGCCCGCTTGACCAGATCCGCCCCGATCTGCTTGGTCCACTTCTCGTAGACGGGCTGGACCACTTTCTGGAACGCCTGCTTTTCGGCCGCCGACAATTCCGTGACCTTGACACCAAGCCCCTCGACTTCCTTGATCATCGACATGTCGCCGGCGGTCAGGCCCTTGCGGCGTGAGCGCGATCTCCTGCTTGCCGGCTTCGATCGCGGCCTCGCGCACGATCTTGCGGTCCTGCTCGCGTCCAGGAATTCCAGACCTCGCGGTTGGCGGCGTAGATCAGCGGGTCGGCGACATAGCCCCAGCGCGTCACGAACTTCTGCGCCAGCGTGTGCAGCTTGGCGGCGGTGAAGATGTGTATTGGATTCTCCTGCCCCTCCACCGCGCCCGACGCGAGCGCCGGCTGGGCATCAGCCCAGCTCATCTGGGTGGGGTTGGCGCCGAACGCGGTGAAGGTGTCGTTGAAGATCGGCGAGCCCACGACGCGGAACTTCAGGCCCTTCATGTCGGCCGGGCTGCGGATCTCGCGCTTGGAGTTGGTGACTTCGCGAAAGCCGTTCTCGCCCCAGCCGAGCGGCACGACGCCGGCTTTCTCCACCGTCTTCATGATGTGGGCGCCGATCTCGCCTTGCGTGAGCGCGTCGAGCCCGGCGTGGTCCTGGGCCAGGAACGGCAGCGAGAAGAGGTTGAGCTCCCTGATCTGCGGCGACCAGTTGATGGTCGAGCCGAGAGCCAGGTCGATCACGCCCTGGCGCATCGCGCTGAATTCGCGGGTCTGATCGCCGTTGATGAGCGAGACACCGGGATACAGCTTCATGTTGATCCGGCCCTGGGTCCGCTCCCTGACCATGTTGATCCAGATCTCGGCACCCTTGCCCCAGGGGAAGGCAGTGCCGACGACGGTGGATACCTTGTATTCGTTGCGATAGGACTGGGCGTGGGCGGCACGCGTGAGCACCATGGGGGCCGCCAGCGCGGCGGAACCTAAGGCGCCGGCTTTCAGCAGGGAACGACGGTTCATGCGTTTGTCTCCTCGATTGGATCGGGATCTTGGGTATAGCGGGCGGCACGCAACCGGCGGCTGGCGCGACCGGCGGCCATTGTAGCGCCTGGGATCCGGGGCTCCATGAGGGTTTCCGCCGGGGGAGGGCCCGTCCCCGCCCGTTCAGCGCATGAACGACATGTTCGGATAGGGCAGCCCGGCAACCGCGGCGGGATCGAAGATCCGCTGCAACTCGGCAGCCTCGTCATCGGACAGCGAGAGGTCGGCGGCAGCGAGGTTCTCGTCGAGGTAGCGGATGCGCTTCGTGCCGGGAATCGGGATGACACCGGGTCCCTGGCGGAGCACCCAGGCGAGCGCCACCTGCGCAGGGGTGACGCCGCGGCGGGCTGCGATCGCCTGCAGTGCCGCGACCAGGCGCGCATTCGTCAGCATCGCATCGTCCGCGAAGCGGGGCAGGTTGCGCCTGAAGTCATCCGGCGGCAAGCGCCTGCGGCTGAAGGGAGCCGGTCAGCATGCCGCGTCCCAGCGGCGAGTACGGGATGTAGGCGATGCCCAGGGTGGCCAACGCCGGCACCAGCGTGTCCTGGTCGGTGCGCGTGAAGAGCGAGAACTCGTTCTGGACCGCCCGGATCGGATGGATCGAATGCGCCGAACGCACGGTGTCCAGCGTCACATTGGAAAGGCCGATGCCGCCGATCTTGCCTTCGCGCACGAGTCGGCCGAGCGTGTCGATGGATTCCTCGAGCGGGGTCGCCGGATCGATCCGATGCAGGTAGTAGAGATCGACATGGTCCGTGCCGAGCCGCCGAAGCGACGCTTCGCACTGCCGTGCAAGGTAGGCCGGCGAGTTGTCCACACCCCGCAGCGCCGGATCTGACTGGCTGCGAACGATGCCGGCCTTGGTGGCGACGACCACCCGCTCGCGCTTGCCGCGGATGAAGCGACCGAGAAGCGACTCGTTGTGACCGAAGCCGTAGATATCGGCCGTGTCGAACAGGGTGACGCCGGCTTCGAAGGCGTGCTCGAGGGTGGCGAGCGACTGGTCGTCGTCGGTGGTTCCGTAGAACTCCGACATGCCCATGCAGCCGAAGCCGATCGCTCCTACCGGCGGGCCGTCACCCAGTCTGCGCTGCTCCATATTCGCTCCTTGCGCCGATTGCCGGCCTGCAGGTCAGGCAGGCCGCTGCGTCGGGGAGCGGATTGTAGGCCTCGGGTCGCACGAAGCCAACGAGACCGCCTGGTCAACGAGACCGCCTTGTCATTGCGCCGCCATGCCGCCGTTGACCATCCACGGCGTGCCGAAGCGGTCGGTCACCATGCCGAAGGCCTCGGCCCAGAACGTCTTGCCGAGCGGCATCGTGACCTGGCCGCCTTCGGCGAGCGCATCGAACACCACGCGGGCGGCATCCGGTGTCGGGAAGGTCAGGGCGACGCTGAAGTTCTTCATGCCCTCGTACGGCTGGCCCGGCATCGTGTCCGACGCCATCAGCAGGGCGCCGTCGAGCGCGAGGCAAGCATGCGCGATCCGGTCCCCGCCGCCTGCCGGCAGGTCCGCGCACGGCTCCGGCATCTCGGAGAATTTGAGCAGCGGCTCGAGCTTGCCGCCGATGACCCGTTCATAGAAGCGCATCGCTTGCGCACAGTTGCCGTCGAACATCAGATAGGGCTGGAATTGCATGTGATCTCCTCATGAATAGGGCAGGGCAGGCCGGATGCGCCAGGGGAAAACCACGGGGACACGGCGAACCGGGGCTGTGGGGAACAAAAGCCGTGGACGCAGCGAAAAATGTGTACACCGTCCACAAAGCTTATCAGCTAAAATGGACACTGTCCACATGGAGGGTCGATGGTCGCTGGAGCCGGCACCAAGGCGCGACGCCCACCTGCTCGCAGCACCTATCGTCACGGGGATCTGCGCCGGGCTCTGCTGGAGGCTGGGATAGAGCTCGCCCGCGCGGGTGGGCCGGATGCAGTCGTGCTCAGGCAGGCGACCCGGCGTGCCGGCGTCGTGCCGAATGCTGCCTATCGCCATTTCGCCGGGCGCGAAGACCTGCTGGAGGCGGTTCGCGCGGCCGCCCTTGCGGCGCTGGCGGTTGCCATGGAGGAAGAGCTGGGGCGGTTGCGACGGGGGCAACGGGCCGGCGACCATGCCCGCGCCAGTCTTCGCGCGGTCGGGGCCGGCTACCTGCGCTTCGCGCTCGCCCAGACCGGGCTCTTCCGGACGGCCTTTTCCGTCCCGTCCGCCGTGGAAGACGACCCTGACCCGGCCAAGGCCGGAAGCAGTGGCCTCAACCCTTTCCAGTTGTTGGGGTCGGCGCTCGACCTGATGGTGGAGTCAGGAGTGCTGCCGCCGTCGCGCCGCCCGGGCGCCGAGTACCTGGCGTGGTCGGCGGTGCACGGGCTCGCGCTGCTGCTGATCGACGGACCGTTGAAAGGGGTGGGACAGAAACAGGCGAGCGCGCTGGCGCAGCGCCTTCTGGAGATGGTGGAGAAGGGTCTGTAGCGCTGCACCCCGGTGATATGCTTTAGCGCCAGACGATCCCGGAGCATCGATCCTCATGCGATAGAGGAAGTCGGCTGCTGAAGTAGCGCCATGCGGGGTGAGCATGCCGCGGGCACAACCAGGAGAATCGATCGATGAGCGACACCGTTGTCTTCGCGCCGGGCGGCTATCGCTACCTGCCTGCGGTATTCCAGTATTCCGGCGGGGTTGCTGCCGAAGCGGGCTTCGAGCTCGAGCGCGCACGATTCATGAAGCCGCTGTCGCTCGGCGAAGCGTTCGCAGCGGTCGAGGCGCATCTTGCCGGCCTCGGCCGTCCGACGACCGCATTCGCCCAGTGCGAGTTGCGCTCGCCGGCGCCGTTCACCGACCAGGGTTTCATCGATTTCAACAAGCGCTATGTCACTACGCTCGAACGCTGGGGCATCTACAAGGATGGTGTGAACCCGGTTGCGCGGACCAACGTCTGTCCGATGTACGACGTGCCGCCGGAACCTTCGATGCTCGCCTTCACCTACACCGTCCCGGCATCCAGGCCGCGGCGCCAGACGTTTCATGTTGTCGGGTGGTGGCGATGCCAGCGAGGGTCCGCAGCCGTATCGTGAACGTGTCATCCGCTATGGCGATACCTCGCCGGAAGGACTGAGGGAGAAGGTGGTCTTCGTGATCCGGGAGATGGAACGCCGGATGCAGGCCCTCGGCTTCGGCTGGGAGGATGCGGTCAGCACGCAGGCTTACACGGTCCAGAACGTAGGGCACCTGGTGGGCGAGGAACTGGCCAGGCGCGGAGCGATGACCGGTGGCCTGGTCTGGTACTACGTCCGGCCGCCGGTGATCGGACTCGAGTACGAGATGGACGTCCGCGGCACCGCACGCGAGTTGATCCTCTGACGTCGCTCCTCTGACGATCAAATTCTCCGGCGCGCAGGCCGCGCAGGCCGCCGGGCGACGACAGCCCCGTCGACGCGATCCCCCGTCGCAAAGCGGATAAGGCATAATAATCAGAACGATTCGCATTGCCAGGCACTTCGGACAGGCGCCAGCTGCGGCCTGACCCGCCCGGCGAGCGCTGCCGGGCGATCGGATCGCCTCCGATCGTCTTCCGTTCGACTTCCAGTGAGCCCTTCATGCCCCTTCGCCGGCGTTTCGCATGCCATCTCGCCGTCAACGGCGCCCTTGGTTCGCTGACGATGCTGGGCTGCCTGCCGGGCGTCCACGCTCAGGCGGACAGCACTCAAGCAGGTGACGCGACGTTGTCCACGATCGTGGTCAACGCGAATGCCGACGCTTCGGCCGAGGGCCTCAAGCCTCCCTACGCTGGAGGACAGGTTGCCCGTGGCGGGCGGGTCGGCATCCTCGGCAGCCAGGACGCGCAGGACACGCCGTTCAACATCACCAACTACACGCAGGACTTGATCCAGAACCAGCAGGCCGCCAGCGTGGCCGACGTCCTGCAGAACGACCCGTCGGTGCGGGTGGCGCGCGGCTTCGGCAACTTCCAGCAGGTCTACATCGTCCGCGGCTTCCCCGTCTATTCGGACGACATGGGCTACAACGGACTGTACGGGCTGCTGCCGCGGCAGTACCTCGCCGCGGAATTGATCGAGCGGGTCGAGGTGTTCAGGGGCGCGAACACGTTCCTGAACGGCGCCGCCCCCGGCGGCAGCGGCGTCGGCGGCGCGATCAACATCGTGCCGAAGCGCGCTTCAAGCGCCGATCTGAATCAGGCGACTGTCGGTGTCGAAAGCGGTCTGCAGGGACTTGCGGCGGTCGACCTGTCGCGACGCTTCGGACCCGACCGCAGCACCGGAATCCGGCTGAATGCGGTGCGGCGGGATGGCGATACCGCGATCGACGACGAGAGCCGCGAACTCAGCGTGCTGGCGGTGGGCATCGACTATCGACAGGCGCGGCTTCGCCTGTCGGCCGACCTCGGCTACCAGAACCATCGCTTGTCGGGCACGCGGCCGAGCGTGACACCGATGGTCATTCCCTCGGCACCGGATGCGTCCAGCAACTACGCCCAGCCGTGGACCTTTTCCAACGAGCGCGACACGTTCGGTACGTTGCGCGGCGAGTTCGACCTCACTGAGCAGGTCACAGCCTGGATCGCTGCAGGGTCGCGCAATGGCAGCGAGTCGAACGACCTCAGCGGGCTGACCGTGCTCGATGCCGCCGGCACGACGGCCGGCACGCGCTTCGTCGGATCGCGCGAGGATACGGTGGCGACCGGAGAGATCGGCATGCGCGGCCGATTCACTACCGGAAGCGTCGGCCATGTGGTCAGCGGCGCCGTCTCGGCCTATCAGCTGCGTTCGCGCAATGCCTACGGATTCTCCGACTTCACCGGCTTTCCCGGCAACCTGTTCGCACCGGTCACGGTGGCAGCGCCTGCGGCCGACTTCTTCACCGGCGGCGAACTCGGCGCGCCGCTGATCACCAGCCGAACAAAGTTGTCGAGCATTGCCCTCGCGGATACGATGTCCTTTGCGCAGGATCGGGTGCTGCTGACAGTCGGTGCGCGGCACCAGAACATCCAGGACTACGCCTACGACTACGACACCGGGATCCAGACGTCCGGGTACGACAAGAGCCGCGTCACCCCCGTGGCTGGCATCGTCTTCAAGGCGCGCGGCAACCTGTCGCTGTACGCGAACTACATCGAGGGCCTCACGAAGGGGCCGACCGCCCCGAACAACGGCTCGACGGTGAACATCTCCAACCCGGGGGAGGTATTCGACCCGTACAACGCGAAGCAGGTGGAGGTCGGCGCCAAGTACGACGCGGGAAGGATCGGCGGCGGCGTTGCGCTCTTCCAGACGGCGCAGCCCAGCGGCGGCATTTACGACGGACGCTTCTCGATCGATGGCGAGCAGCGCAACCGGGGCATCGAGTTGTCGGTCTACGGCGAGGCGACGAGAGGCCTGCGCGTGCTGGGCGGGCTCACCCTGCTGGACACGGAGCTGCGCAACACGGGCCTGGCGGCGACCGAAGGGCGACGGGCGATCGGCGTGCCGGATTCTCAGTTCAACCTCGGCGCCGAATGGGACGTGCCTGGCCTGCAGGGGCTCACCCTCACCGGCCGCGTGGTTCGCACCTCGTCGCAGTACGCCGACGCCTCGAACCTGCTCGAGCTGCCTTCGTGGACGCGGCTCGACATCGGCGCGCGCTACCTGGCCGGCTTCGGCAACCAGGGCGTGACCTTTCGCCTTGCGGTCCACAACCTGACCGACCGCAGCTACTGGGCCTCGGCAGGCGGCTATCCAGGTTCCGGATATCTCGTGCAAGGGGATCCGCGCACCGTCATCCTGTCTGCCAGCATCGACTTCTGACCGTCCGAACCATGCTCGATGCCCGCTCCGTCCGCCGCTGGTCCTGGATCCACAAATGGACCAGCCTGATCAGCACGGTCTTCATGCTCCTGTTGTGCATCACCGGGTTGCCGCTGATCTTCCATCATGAGATCGGACACCTGCTCGGGACTGAAGTCGAGGCGCCCGCACTGGCGCCCGGTACGCCGGCGGCCAGTCTCGACCGGGTGATCGACGTCGCGAAGGCGCGGCATCCGGGCAAGAACCCGATGTTCGTGTCGCGCGAGCCGGACGATGACCGAATCTGGTACGTGACGCTTTCCGATACGCCTACCTCCGAGACCGACCTGAAGCAGGTCGCAGTCGATTCGCGCACGGCAGAGGCACTGGGCGAACCCAAGCTCGACGAAGGCTTCATCTACGTGATGTACAAGCTGCACGTCGACATGTTTGCCGGACTGCCCGGCACGCTGTTCCTCGGCTTCATGGGCCTGCTCCTGCTCGCCGCCATCGTCTCCGGCGTCGTCCTCTACGGTCCGTTCACCCGCAAGCTGGAGTTCGGAACGGTGCGGCGAGAGAATTCCAGATGGACGAAGTGGCTCGACCTGCACAACCTGCTCGGCATCGTCACCGTAGTCTGGGCGGTGGTGGTCGGGTTCACCGGCTCCATCAATACGCTGGCCGATCCGGTGATCAAGCTCTGGCAGTTCGACCAGGTCGCGCAGATGACGGCTCCCTATCGGGGGCTGCCGCCGCCCGACCGGCTTGCGTCGGTCGAGGAGTCGCTGCAGGCCGCAGTCAGGCGGGAACCCGACATGAAGATCGGCTTCATCGCCTTTCCCGGCACCACGTTCTCGAGTCCCCATCACTACGCCGTCTTCATGCGTGGCGACACGCCGTTGACATCCCGGACGCTGAAGCCGGTGCTGATCGACGCCCGTAGCGCCGAGGTCACCGACAGCCGCGAACTGCCGTGGTACGTCACTACCTTGCTGATCTCCCAGCCGTTGCATTTCGGTGACTACGGCGGCCTGCCGATGCAGGTCATCTGGGCCTTGCTCGACATCGTGACCATCGTCGTGCTCGGCAGCGGGTTGTACCTGTGGCTCGCCCGACGGCGATCGCCTGCCGGCGCTGTCGCAGGTCGCGCGCAGTCCGCACAGAGCGGCGGCATGCGCCCGGCGCGATGAAGGCATCGGAGGGCGTACGCGTGTGGCCGGTCCCGATCGCGCTCGGGATCCTCACCTGCGTCGGTCTGGTGGCTGCCCTGGTGGCAGACGGCATGTGGGACTTGGTATCCTGGATCGCCCTTGGCGTTCCGCTCGCGGCGGTCGCCTGGTTCGCCTGGATCGCGCCGCGTCGGGTCGGGCGGCGGTCGAAGACGGGTACCTGACCAATCCCATATCGAGGCAGCCGCGCTGGATCTGGTTCAGGATCTCGCTCGTCGTGCCCTCCCGCAACTCGAGCGATATATCGGGATAGCGGGATCTGAACACCGGCAGGGCACGTGGCAGGAGGCTGTAGGTAGCCGAACCGACGAATGCCACTCGCAGAATTCCGCTGGATCCCTCGATCACGGAAGCAGCCTTCTGGCGAAGTTGCTCTGCGTGTTGCACCACGCGACGTGCGTCCGCGAGGATCGATTGACCCAGATCCGTCAGCGAGACGCCTCTGCGGCTGCGAACGAACAAGGTCGCCCCGAGTTCCTCCTCCAGTCGGCGGATGGCCATCGACAGGGGCGGTTGCGCCATGTGCAGGCGTTCGGCGCCTCTGCTGAAACTGAGAGTATCGGCAACGGCTAGGAACTGGCGAATCTGCCTGATGTCCATGCGACGGCTTAGGCCGCGATCATCCCTTGGGTTGCGTCGTGTTGGTATAGCAAAAGCATATCAGAACGTCGTTCTTAAGTATTGGACATGATATGACAGCGATGGGATATTCCTTATCTGGCCTTTCGCCCCGCACATGGAGACCTGGATGTCGGAACGGGAAGAGACGATAGAACTGCTCGCCGACGCCGTACGGCGATTCGCGCGTGAGGAACTTGTGCCGCAGAGTCGATCGTCGAGGAGACGGAGGAGATTCCGGCATCGATGTCGATCAACTCAAGGAGCTGGGGCTCTTCGGCATGACCGTCCGGAGGAATATGGCGGTCTTGGCTTGACGATGTACGAGGAGGTGCGGCTGGTATTCGAGGTCACGTATGCGTCCTTGTGTTCCGGGCCTATTTCGGCACGACAAACGGTGTCGGTACCTTGGGAATCATCAACGACGGAACCGAGGAGCAGCGGAGCGTTACCTGCCCAGGATTGCCAGCGGCGAAATGATGGCTTCCTTCTGTCTGACAGAACCTGATTCGGGCTCCGACGCCGCTTCGCTGACGACGCGCGCAGTACGAGAGGGCGACGGCTACGTCATCGACGGTACCAAGCGTTTCATCACCAATGCCATCCATGCTGGGCTCTTCACCGTCTTCGCCGGACAGCGCCGAAGGAAGCAGGTTCGAATGGAATTTCCGCGTTCCTTGTCGAAAGAGACACGCCGGGGATCGTCGTTGCTCCCCCGTACAGGAAGATGGGGTTTCGTGGATCACATGAATCCGACGTCATCTTCGAGAACTGCAGGGTGCCGGAAACTGCATTGCTCGGAGGCCGGGAAGGTGGCGGCTTCAAGAGTGCATGAAATCGCTCGACCACGCCCGCCTGCATATGGCCGCGGTGGCGACTGGAATGTCCTTCAGGATGATCGACGAAGGTTCCCGGTATGCGCTGGAGCGTAGGCAGTTCGGCCGGCCCATTGCTGATTTCCACTCATACAGGCCATGCTTGCGGACAGCCAGGCAGAGGCATACGCCTCGCGGGCAATGGTGGAGAAGGCGGCAACCGACAAGGACCGAGGCCTCAACGTCACCATGGAGTCAGCCTGCTGCAAATACTTCGCAACCGAGGCAGCAGGTCGGATAGCAGACCGGATGCTCCAGATTCATGGCGGGAGCGGCTATATCAAAGAGTATCCAATCGAGCGGCTTTACCGTGACGTCCGCTTGTTGAGACTCTATGAGGTACGAGCCAGATCCAGCAGGTGATAATTGCCCGCGAACTGCTGAAGCAGCAGCGTGATAGAGCTTGAAAGTCAAGCAGGCGACAAGGCAAACAAGGAGACAAGCAATGCGAAGTAGTGTTCTTGGGGCGGTTGCGGCGATTGTTCTGTCGATCGCCACGACGGCGCCCGCGTTCGGGCAGTCCTATCCCAGCAAACCCATCCGCTGGTTGATCCCGTTCTCAGCGGGCGGGCCTACGGACGCGCTGGCGCGCGCTATCGCGCCGAAACTGGGCCAGTCGCTGGGTGTGCCTATCGTGGTCGACAACCGGGTCGGCGCGGGCGGTAGCATTTCGATGGAAGCTTTGGCCCGCGCCGAACCGGATGGGTACACCATCGGGATGGGTCACACCGGCACGCAAGCCATCAATCCGCACATCTACGAGAAGTTGCCGTACGACCCGAGGAAGGACTTCGAGGCCATTACGCCGCTCGTCTCCTACGTCAACGTTTTGGTCGTGAATGCGGACGTGCCCGTCAAGACGGTGGCGGAACTGGTGATGTATGCCAAGGCGAATCCGGAGAAGGTGACCTTCGCCTCCGGTGGGATCGGCGCCACCAACCACCTGTCCGGCGAGCTGCTCAAGGGCTTGACTGGAGCTCCCATGGTTCATGTGCCGTACAAAGGCAGTGCCCCTGCACTTGTCGATGTCGTTGGCGGCAGCGTGACGGCGATGTTCGATATCCTGGTCACCAGCTTGCCTCAGATTCGAGCAGGGAAAGTCAGAGCCCTTGCGGTGACGAGCGATAGGAGAAGCGAGTTCGCACCGGACATCCCGACGATGAGCGAGTCCGGGGTGCCCGGCTATACCGACGCCGGCAGTGATCTGTGGTTCGGCGTGTTTGCGCCGGCAGGAACTCCCAAGCCGATCGTGGATCGACTGAACGAGGAACTGGTCAAGGCGCTCGCCACGTCGGAGGTCGAGGAGAGGATAAAGTCGCAGGCCTACAGCGTGTGGACGCTGAAGTCAGATGAGTTCGATCGCTTCCTCCGGACTGACTACGAGAAGTGGGGAAAGATCGTCCGGACCTCGGGCGTCAAGGCAAACTGATGCGGACGATGCGCTGCTCGTCGTCGGACCGCGAAGCTTGCCGGGCATGAACGGGCCTTTTCATGGCGTACGCATTCTCGACATGACGAGTGTCGTCATGGGTCCATATGCAACGCAGTGGTTGGGCGACTATGGGGCCGATGTCATCAAGATCGAACCGCCTGCAGGTGACGTAATGCGACAGTCCGGGCCGATGCGCAGCGAGCGGATGGGCCACCTCTACCTCAGCACCAACCGTAACAAGCGTTCCGTCGTGATCGACCTGAAGCAGGATGCGGGCCGCGCTGCCATGCTGGAATTGGTCAAGACCGCAGACGCACTGGTCTACAACGTCCGGCCGCAGGCGATGGAGCGGCTTGGGCTGGGCTACGAAGAGGTCCGCGCGATCAACCCGTCGATCGTCTACGTTGGCGGCTTCGGCTTCAGCCAGCGAGGGCCGTATGCGGACCGTCCCGCATATGACGACCTGATCCAGGGAATGTCCGGGCTGCCGTCACTGAGCTTGCAGGCCGGGGCGGCACAGCCGCAGTACGCCCCGATGATCCTTGCAGACCGCCTGGTCGGGCTGCAACTCGCGCTGGCGCTCGCAAGTGCGCTGTTCCACCGCCTGCGAACAGGCGAAGGGCAGAGAGTCGACGTCCCCATGTTCGAAGGCATGGCGTCGATCGTCCTGGGGGAGCATCTGGCCGGAAAGCAATTCAAGCCGCCAATCGGCCCGAGCGGGTACTCCCGCAGTCTCACCCCTCAGAGGCGTCCGTACAAGACCAAGGACGGCTACCTTTGCACTCTGATCTACAACGACAAGCAGTGGCGAAGCTTCTTCGACGTCATCGGCAATCCGGCGATGATGGATGATGACGCACGGTTTTCAACTCAGGGAGCAAGACTGGCGAACATCGACGCGGTGTACGGCTTCCTGAGCGAAACGATCGCTACGAGGACCACCACCGAGTGGATGAATGTCTTCGAACAGGCAGACCTGCCCGCGGCACGCATGTACGACATCGACGATCTGATGGAAGACGAGCACCTGCGCCTGGTTGGGCTGCTGCGGGAAGTGGATCATCCCACGGAAGGTGCTCTCGCCTCAGTGGCGAATCCGACCGAGTGGTCTCAGTCGCCGCCGACGATTCGTCGCCACGCACCCACGCTGGGGGAGCACACGATGGAAGTCCTTCGTGAGGCGGGAGTCGCTGAAGGTCGGATTGCGCAATGGCTGCGGGATGGCGCCGTTCGTCCGCCAGGATAGTTGATCTGACCCGGTTTACCGTTGACGGCTCGCCGGCTTGATTCCACGTCGCGCGCGATTGCGGTGATTTCAGCTCAACAGCGTCGCGGCCGCAAGGCCGCCATACAACGCCGCCGCGACCACCAGGAGGATCGCGACCAGGGCCTCTCCGAACTTCATGCCTTCCCTCCATCGGACTGTGGCGACGAGATGCTGGTTTGGTCGCTCTGGCGATCCGCCGGGTTCATCGCGACCTTCATCGCCTCATCCGACTGACGCGCGGCGGATGGCTGCCGGGGGATACCGTAGACGTCTTCGCTGAGGTAGGCAGCCGAGGCCCCGGCTGCGAAGGTCGCCATGATGGCCGCGGCGATCAGTGACTTGCTGGCTTTCATTTCCTCTCCTCGTTGCTGTACCGGGTGCGGACTGGTGGCGACACCAGCCAATGTACGGAGCCTCGCCGGCCGGATAAAGGAGTCCCCAGGGCCAACACTGTTGCACGAGAAAGAACAATGGCACGCCCGGACCTGCGTCCGAAAGCGGGGCCGCGAGTGGGGCCGCGAGCGGGGCCGCGAGCGGGCTTGATAGTTGCAACTGCGCTGCAGGCCATACAAGGAGAGACTCATGATCGGAACATGGATGGATCGTCTGCGGCAGGCGGACCAGCGACGGGCAAGTTTCCCGGGCGAGCATTGGTTGACCGCCACCGCCGGGATGTGGTTCCTGCGGCGCGAGGGATTACTAGGGAAGGTCGCGGGCGCGGCGCTGCTCTATCGGGCGGCGAGCGGCCGGGACGGTCTGCTCGGCATGCTGCGAGGAGGGAGCGCCCGCGGAACTGCGCATGGTCGCCTCTCGACCGACGGAATGGGAGGCAGGCAATGGGAATCGAGGGGCTCGGAAGGCCGGGATTCGTTCGGCGCCGGCCGCAGCGGCTCCAGCGGGCAAGCCTACGAAAGCTTCCCGGAGCGTGGGGCAGGCTCGAGCTATGAGGCACGCGGAAACCCGGCAGTAAGCGGCTATCCCGACTTCAGGTAATCCCTCCCTCTCAGCTCTCGGCGGCTGCGCGGCCTCGATCCGGGGCCGGTATCGTCGCCGGTCGTCCCGCGAGGTTCTCGAATTCGCCCAGGTCGTGGCCGCAGAAGATCTCGACCTCGTGCCCATGGCTGCGCCGCAGTTCTCGCAATCGCTCCTGGTTGCCGAGCCGCAGGATGCAATCGGTGCGGCCGTCCATCAGGCGGCCGCCGGCCGGGCACGTCGAGATGCAGTTCAGGTGATGAACTCGCATGACGGGCTCAGCCGTGCTCTCGCCCGCCGCGAATCCGGGGCCGGTAGTTTTCACGCAGGTAGCTCCCAAGCCACTCGTGGATCTCGCGGGGCATCGGCAGCCCGTCGGCGGCATCGCCGGAATCGAGCATGCGCGCGCCCTCGGCGTAGCTGACGGATGCGGCCACCGGCATCACCTTGCCACCGCTCTCATGCCAGAGAATGAACACCTTCGGCTCGGGCGCCACCCAGTTCTCGAAGTAGCCGTCGTTCCAGGACCACCGCGATCGACCCGCGACGCATCCGCGCTCTCCGGCTGCCCCGCGTCACCGCCTGCCGCCTTTCGCGCTTGCCAGCGTCCGGCGATGCGGTCCATGGCAGCCGCCAGCAACTGCTTCTGCTTCTCTGCCTCGGAGCAGTTGGAGCGACGAGGCGCCGCCGAGCCTCCGGCACGAGTCATGACGCCCGCGTCCGCCGCCCCCTGTCGCAGCCACCGTTGTGACTACTTCATGGTTGCCGAACGGTTGGCTTGGTCTTGGGCGGTGCTGCTCTTCTTGATCTCCTTTTCAGTCGACTCTGCCATCTGCAGGTGCTTCTGCAGGTCGGGCAGCAGCGTGGCGGCAAACTGCTTGAGTTCGGGATCCTTGCCGCTCTTGGCTTCCTTCTCGAAAAGCGACACCGTCTTCTTGTGGTCGGCGACCATCATCTTCATGTAGTCCCGGTCGAAGTCCGCCCCTTGGAGCTTGCCCAGCTTCTCGACGTTGCGCTTGTGCGAGCGATCCAGTTCCGTCGGCAATGTCATGCCCTTCGTCATCGCGATCTGCTTCAGCTGGTCATTGGCCCTCGTGTGGTCCGTGACCATGTGCTCGGCGAATGCCTTGACAGATGCTTGCGAGGCCTGCTTCTGCGCAAGTTTGCCCGCTTCGACCTCGGCCATGCCGCCGTGGGCTGCCTCCTCGACGAACTTCTGATCGGGGTTGCGAGTCTTCTGGGAGGCTGTTGCGGGCGAGCCGGCTGATGGAGGCGTGGCTTGGGCGAGCAGGAAGCTCCCGGAAGAAATGGCCGGTGCATCCGGCCCTGCGTGAGCAGGTGCTGTGAGCAATGCCAGCAGCGCGCCGGAAGCCACGGCTGTTCCGAGTGCGCGGGCGAGTGAAGAAGGTTTCACGATGGCTCCTTTCGAGGTCTGATTGAGACGTCGATGTGCCGGCATTGCGCATGCCCGGCCTTCTGCGGCCCAGGCTCCTTAGCGGGTCTTCGGCAGGGTGGCGCCGGGTCGCATGACCGCGCCGAAGGCGAGGGCAGTGGCGATCATCGTGCAGGCAGCGATCAGCGACATCACCTGCAGCCCGTGCAGGAATGCTTGCCGGGCCAGCGAGACGATCGTGGTGGCCGTCTCTCCGGATGCTTGCCCGGCGATCGCCACTGCGGCACCGAGGCTTGCCCTGGAAGCCTCCATCGCGTCGGGAGGGATGGAGGCTGCCGCCTCGCCGCCGATGCCGGCGCGGTAGACGGCCGTGCCGATGCTGCCGAGGATGGCGATCCCCATCGCGCCGCCGAACTCGGAACAGGTTTCCGAAATAGCCGCCGCGACGCCGGCTCGTTCCGGCGGGGCTGCGCCGACTACCAGGTCGGTGGCGAGCGTGAAGACCGGCGCAAGTCCGAGCGACATCGTGACCGTCGCGACCAGGACGACGGCAAGCCCCAGCTGGACGAACGGCTGCATGAGCAGGAAAAAACCGATCGCTGCAAGCACCAGCCCGCCGGTCACGACGACCGTCGGCGGCACATGCCGCACGAGCAGCGGTGTCAGCATCGAGCCGACCACGAAGGACAGCGCCCACGGCAGCGTCCAGAATCCCGCCTGCAAGGGCGTCAACTCCAGGACCAGCTGCAGGTACTGGCCGATGAAGAGATAGACGCCGAAGAGCACGAAGCAACCGAGGGCGTAGGCGCCCAGCGCAGCGCTGAAGGCGGGCAGCCGGAACAGGCGCAGGTCGATGAGCGGGACCTCGAGGCGTGGCTGGCGCCGCAGGAAAGCGATGCCGGCCAGCACGCCTGCCGTCACCGCGATCGCGGCGATCCACGACCAGCCGTCCTCGGCAATGCGCTTGAGCCCGTAGATGGCCGCAAGCACCGAGAGCATCGACAGGGCTATGCTTGGCAGGTCGGGGCGCCCAGCCTCCGGATCGCGGAACTCCGGCAGCAGGATCGGCCCGATCACGAGCAGCAGCAGCATGACGGGCACGCCGAGCAGGAACACCGAACCCCACCAGAAGTACTCGAGCAGCAGACCGCCTACCATCGGGCCGATGGCCGCCCCGACCGAATAGCTCGCAACCCAGATGCCGATGGCAAAGGTTCGCTGCGCGGGCTCGTGGAACATGTTGCGGATCAGCGAAAGCGTGGACGGGGCGAGTGTGGCGCCCGCGATTCCGAGCAAGGCGCGCATCGCGATCAGCATTTCCGCGCTCGGCGCGAACGCTGCCAGAACCGACGCCACGCCGAAGGCCGCCGCGCCGATCATCAGCAGGCGCCGACGCCCGATGCGGTCGCCCAGGGTCCCCATCGGGATCAGCAGGCCCGCGACCATGAAGCCGTAGATATCGACGATCCAGAGAAGTTGCGTGCTGCTCGGCCGCAGGTCGGCACTGAGCGAAGGCAGCGCGAGGTTCAGCACGGTCAGGTCCATGGAGTACAGCAGGCAAGGAAGCGCGATCACGGCCAGGCCGATCCATTCACGCCGCCCCGCAGGTTTGCCGGCCGCCTCGGGGCTGGCCCGGCTCATTGCAACTGCGTCGCCATTCATCGCACCGCCGGCGCTGCTTCGAGGAAAGGCTCCGCCCTCTGCAAAAGCGCGTTGAAGACCACTTGCGGCACCCGCACCCGCTCGTCCATCTGCGCGAGGCGACGCAGTTCCGGCAGCGAGTCGTCCGGCGAGGCGGTCAGCACGGCGAGATTGTCGAAGAACGCGAGCGCCTCGGCGTCGAGCGAGGCGGTGGAAGACGGCATGGCGCCGAAGACGTCCCAGGGAAGCGTCTCGTTCTTCGTCAGTGCGGCCACGTCCTTGAGCAGGTTGCTCGCGATGAACCACATGCCACGCTGGTTGCCCTGGAAGATCCCGAATCGGTCCGGGTCCGAGCGGCCTTCCCGGCAATGAAGCCAGGCATCCGCAGCGATGATGAACCGGTCCCGCGGCACATCGAGCGGGTCGAAATCGACCGCCGGTTGCCGCTTCCAGCCCTCATCGAGTTGCGCATCCACCAGGATCCACCGCGACTCGTCGTGCCGCCAGACCTCGCACAACACGTGGTCCTCGAAAAACGGCGGATTGAACCATGCCCCGAATCCCCAGCGAGCGCGTGCCGGAATGCGCTTCGCGCGAAGCATCGCGAGCAACAGCAAGGCGAAATGATGGCACACGCCAACCAGGCGCAACGACGGCGGGCGCGCGTGCCACAGAGGCCGATCGGCAAGCTCCCGGATCCGGTTCAGCATGCGCGGCACGGCCCGGATATGAGACTCTGAGCGCCGCTCGGGCGCTATCTCGACGCCATGCATCGCCGTTGCGGTGAACTCGTGCAGTACCAGCCCTTGCACGATCCGCACCAGCGTATCCATGTCGTCCGGCAGCGCGGCCAGCGCCTCGTCGCTGCCATCGCCGGCAGTCATCGGTCCCGGTAGCGAATGGAACGCCAGCACCTCGTCAGATGGCTCCATGGCGGCCCTCTCCAAGTTTCGCGCAGGCATGGATTTCGCCGGACGTAGAGATCAACATCGCGTCCGACGTGCCCGCTCGACTATTACTTAGCCTTAAGGTTAAGTGATCAGATTGTGGCGCCCCGCGGCGTCGATGTCAATCATCCGAGGGCGGAGGACGTGCAACGACAGCAGGGGTCTACGGCTGCTACTCAGGCTGTGCGACGAATGTCCACCGGCGTCCGTGCCGTTGCCCATTCCTCCGTCAGCGCCGGCCGTGTGATCACCTCTTCCACCCGCGCACCGCCTGGGCCGCGTCCGATGTCGTCCAGGACCCGTTGCACGGCTTCGGGTGGGCCGGTCAGCACCGCCTCCACTCGCCCGTCACGCAGGTTGCGAACCCAGCCGCCCACGCCTGCCGCCAGCGCACTCTGCCTGACCATCTGGCGAAAGCCGACACCTTGCACCCGGCCGCTGACGAGGACGTGGATTCCGCCGGTTGATTCATCCGCGATCATTCGAAGCGACTCCCTGGACGAACTGAGACATGTCGGCAACCCGGGTCGGCCGCAGCAGCCTGAGCGATCAGCAGCCTAGGGACCAGTAGACTAAGGGATCAGCAGGCGGCCTACCACCTCGATTCGCCGCCCCCCTTCGAGACTGCGCGTGGCAGCGTCACCCGGCGAGCCGCCGCTTGGGGCCGTGGCCGCGCGGCGGGCTGGTCGCACGACCACCATCTCGCCCTGCTGCAGGTATTCGCCGATGAAGGCATCGATCGTCACGCCGTGGGAAACCAGCACGGGCAGGTCTTTTGCGCCGATGCTGGCGATCGCATCGAGCACCTCCTTGGCGCGCTCGTCCTGGCGGCTGCGGCCTGCGAGGAGATTCGACAGGGCAAGCCAATCCTCGGATCGTCCGAACGCCAGCATGGCCGTTTCACGGGTGCGACACCAGGGAGAGGCCCTGATGACTGTCGGCTCGATGCCGTGCTGCTTGAACCACTCGCCGATGCGCCGGGCCTGCGCGCGGCCTGGCTCGCTCAGGTTGCGCTGGGTCGGGCAGTCGTCCATCCGGAAGCCCGGCGGATCCCCGACGCCCGGCAACGTCGACGAATGCCGTATCAGGACGACCAGCCCCCCGCTGCGCAGCGCTTTCACGAGGCGATCGTGGTCTGCGGATCCGGCGACGGGCGCGGGCGATGCCGGCTGCGCCTGCACCGGCCGCAGGCCCGGCACCACCAGCCAATGAAGCAGGACCAGCACGCCCAACAGGGACGACAGCTTGGCCGAATGCAGCATCCGACTGCAGGTATCCATCCACACCTCCCTGAAGTTTCGCAGCCGTTAGACTGTTGGCTGGACGGCGGCCCGGCATGGTCACGGACATCTTCGCAACGTAGCGCAAGGCGAGATGACTCCCCGGCCGGGCAGCGTAGCCGTCACGATGGTGACTGTCTTGATCGAGAGGTGCAATCTGAATCACTATGACATGAGGGGGCAGGTAGCGGTGATCACCGGCGGCGCCCGCGGCATCGGCCTGGCCGTGGCCGAGAGGTTGCGCGCCGGTGGCGCACGTCTGGCGCTGTGGGACGTTTCCGCCGAGCAACTCGACGCGGCGGCGAAGTCGCTGGCCGGGACAGCCGAAGCCCCCGGTGGCCCGCCTGTCCGCCTGCCGGCATTGCGCACGGCGGTGGTCGACGTGACGAGCGAGGCCGAGGTTGCCCAGGCGACCAGCGACGTTCTCGACGCGTTCGGGCAGATCGATATCCTCATCAACAGCGCCGGCATCACCGGGCCAAACCACCCCCTATGGGAATATCCGGCAGCCGAATTTGCACGGGTGCTGCAGGTCAACGTCGTCGGAACGTTCAACTGCTGCAAGGCGATCGTGCCGGCGATGCTGCACCATGGTTACGGCCGGATCGTGAACCTGGCATCGTTGGCGGGAAAGGACGGCACCGCCAACGCTTGCGCCTATTCCGCATCCAAGGCAGCAGTGATTGCAATGACTAAATCCCTGGGCAAGGAACTTGCCACCCGCGGCGTCGTGGCGAATTCGGTGGCGCCGGCGGCCGCGCGTACGGAGATGCTGGCGCAAATGACGCCGGAGCATGTCAGGACCATGCTTTCGAAGAGCCCGATGGGCCGGCTGGTGGAAGCAGGGGAGGTTGCGGCGCTGGTGGCGTGGATGGCGTCGAGCGAATGCTCCTTCACGACCGGATATCCCTTCGACATTTCCGGCGGCCGCGCGGTGTACTGACCGATGCGTTGTTGCTTGGAGAGCCTGTTCAGGAGCCTGTGATGAAAGGTCCTTTGAAACCCGCGCCGGCCGGTTGGCCCCGCATCTCGTCCGTGCTCTATTACGATGACTCCGAGACCGCCATCGACTGGCTCTGCAACGCCTTCGGCTTCATGGTGCGGCTCAAGGTTGCGGGCGAAGACGGCAGCATCGTCCATTGCGAACTCGAATACGGCGACGGCCTGGTCATGATCGGACAGACCGGCCGGGAGGACGAGGGCAAGGGCGCCTGGCAGCCCAGGCAGGCAAGTCCGCTCGCCACCGAGCGGCGCAATACCCAGAGTCTGTGCCTGTACGTCGACGACGTCGATGCCCATTGCGAACGCGCGCGGGCGGCGGGCGCCGGAATCTTCAGCGAGCCCAGTACCGCCGACTATGGCGAGAAATACTGGACCGACCGCAGCTATGGCGCGGTGGATCCGGAAGGCCACATGTGGTGGTTCATGCAGCGCCTGCGCACGGCCGGGCAGTGATCGCCTCCGGCTGAGGCTCGACGTCCCGGATCCGCGCGGCTGACCTGCCTTTGGCTGCGGGGAGGACGAAGCGGACAGTCCGACCGTTAACATGAGGCGTGTACTTCTGAAAGGCACGCAGTTGGGCAATCATCCGTCCGCTTTCCAGGTTCCCGGCTTTCCGCCGCTGCGGCTCAATCCGGGCGAGATGGCTGCGCGCTTCCTCGGCACCGACTGGGCTGCGACCGGCCTTGGAGCCGTCGAGGCGTGGCCGGCTAGCCTGCGTGTCGCGGTGGGTATCTGCCTCAATTCCAGGTTCCCGATGTTCGTCTGGTGGGGGCCGGAACTCGTCAACATCTACAACGATGCCTATGTGGCGGTGCTGGGGGACCGGCATCCGGATGCCTTCGGCCGGCCTGCGCGCGAGGCTTGGAGCGATATCTGGCCGATCATCCGGCACCAGGTGGATGCCGTCATGCGACGCGGCGAGGCCACCTGGAGCGAACGTGCGGAACTGACGGTGAAAAGGCGCGGCTACCCTGAACTGGCCTCCTTCACCTGGTCGATGAGCCCGCTGATCGACGACCAGGGCGGCGTCGGCGGCCTCATCTGCGCCTGCGTCGAGGACACGCCGAGGATGCTCGCCGAGCAACAACGCGACCTGCTGATGACCCAGGTCCAGTCGGAGCGAACCCGCCTCGCCGAAGCATTCAGCCATTCACCTGCCTTCATCGCGCTCCTGAACGGAACCGACCACCGGATCGAGTTTCTCAACGACCGCTTCTACCAGCTGGTCGGCCGGCGCGGCCTGGTCGGCAGGACCGTTCGCGAGGCCTTGCCGGAGGTGGTCAGCCAGGGCTTCGTCGACAGGCTCGACCGGGTATTTCGCGATGGCGACTCCTACGTCGGCACCGCGGTGCGGATCGAAGTGCGCCGCCGGCCGGATCGCGGGCTCGAGGAGGCGTTCATCGACTTTGTCTTCCAGCCGCTGCGCGACATCACCGGCGAGATCAGCGGCATCCTCGTCCACGGCGTCGACATCACCGAGCAGAACCGCCGCACGGTGCGCGACCGCTTCCTGCTGGCGCTCGACGACGCGTTGCGCCAGCTGACGGCTCAGGCGGAGATCGTCGCCGAATGCACGCGCCTGCTGGGCGTCCACATGAACGTCGACCGGTGCGCGTTCAGCCTGGTCGAGGAAGACGAAGACGCGTTCGAGGTCGCAGGCGAATACAACCGGCACACCACTTCCCTCACCGGCCGGCACCACCTGAGCGATTTCGGCGAAGAGGCTCGTAGCCTGCTGCGGCTCGATCAGGCCTACGTCGTGAACGACATCGATACCCATCAGCCGGCGCCGACGCGACCGGATGCGTATCGCGGGATGATGATCCACGCCGTCATCGCGGCGCCCCTCTTCAGGGACGGCAAGCTGGCCGCTATCCTGGTCGTCAACCAGGCGACGCCGCGCGACTGGCGGCCGGAGGAGGTGAGCCTGGTGCGGCATGTGGCACGTCGCTGCCACGAGGCGCTGGAACGGGCGCGGGTCGCGCGCGAACTGGTCGAGAGCGAAGCCCGCTTTCGCAACATGGCGGACTTCGCTCCGGTGATGATCTGGCTGGCGCGTGCGGACGGCAGCGCCGAGTACCTGAACAAGCGGTGGCTGGAATTCACCGGCCAGACGCAGGCCGAGGCCACCGGCTTCGGCTGGTTGCGGGCGCTTCACGAAGCCGACCAGGGACCCGCCAGCGAGAAGTACGCCGCGGCCACGCGCCGGCACGAGCCGTTGGCGCTCGAATACCGGCTACGGCGGCGCGACGGCGAATATCGCTGGTGCGCCGACATCGCAGCGCCGCGACGCGGCGCGGATGGCAGCTTCCTCGGCTACGTCGGCTCGGTGGTGGACATCACCGACCGTCGTCGCATCGAGGAAGCGCTGGCTGCGGAGAAGGACGTCCTGGAAATGGTTGCTACCGGGACACTGTTGCCGGAGGTGCTCGCGCAGATCGCGAGGACGCTCGAGCGCCAGTCGCCGGACGGCGCGCTGTTCGCTATCCTGATGCTCCAGGACGATGGCGATCGCCTGCTCGTCGCTGCCGCCCCGAGCCTGCCTGCTTCGTACCGCGAGTCGGTGGCTGCCGCGCCCGTCGATCCGGGCATCGGTCCATGGCCCTCGGATGACGCGTCGTGGCGCGGGTTCGCCTCGGCGGCCGCCGGGCACGGCCTGCACGCCGCCCACGCCACCCGCGTCACCGGCGGCGAGGGCTATCTGCTGGGCATGGTGGCGTCGTTCTATCGCGAGCGGCGCAGCGCCAGCGACCGCGACCGGGACCTTGCGCGGCTGGGCGCGAGGCTCGCCGGCATCGTGATGGAAAGGCACCGGGTGGACCGGCGCATCGGCGAGGCGCTGCGGGTCGAGCAGGAGGCGCGTGCCCAGGCGGAGCGGGCCGGACGCGCCAAGGATGAATTCCTGGCCACGCTCAGTCACGAGTTGCGTACTCCGCTCAATGCGGTCCTCGGCTGGGTCGCCGTGCTCAAGGGAACGGCGGGCGGGGGAACGGCGGGCGGCAATGAAACGCTGGCCCGGGGCATCGAGGTGATCGAGCGCAACGCCCGGGCCCAGGCGCGCATCATCGAAGACCTTCTCGACATGAGCGCGATCATTTCGGGCAAGGTCCGCCTGAACGTTCGGCCGGTTCCCGTGGCCCCGGTCGTCGCCGCGGCGCTGGAGACGGTCCGCCCGGGTGCGGACGCGAAGCAGACAAGGGTCCGCCTGGTCCTCGACGACGATCCTGCACTCGTGGTGCTCGGCGACCCGGACCGGCTGCAGCAGGTCCTCTGGAACCTGCTCAGCAACGCGGTGAAGTTCACGCCGCGCGACGGCTCGATCCAGGTGACGCTGCGGCGGGCAGGGGCCAGCGTCGAGGTAGCCGTGAGTGACAACGGCGAGGGGATCGATCCCTTGTTCCTGCCGTTCGTCTTCGACCGCTTCCGGCAAGCAGACTCGTCGACGACGCGACGCCATAGTGGCCTCGGCCTGGGGCTGTCCATCGTCACCAAGCTCGCGGAACTGCACGGCGGGTCGGTGCGCGCCGTAAGCGAAGGCATCGGCTACGGCGCGACCTTCGTGCTGTCGCTGCCACTTGCCCCGACGAGCGAGACGACCGAGGACGCAAGCATGCGGGAAGCGGCCGGCTCGTCGAACGATGGCGAGACTGGACCAGAGCCGACGCTTGCCGGGGTCCGTTCGGCCCTCGCCATCGCGGGCATCACCTGGGGCAGGGAAGCTTCCGCCGAGGAGGCGTTGGCAGGGGAGGCAATGGCAGAAGAGGTGCCATTGCAAGACTCCGTCGCGGGCGAGTCGCCGGAGCCCGGTCCCAGCCGGACCGACCTGCGCGGTATGCGGATCCTCGTGGTCGACGACGAGCAGGACACGCGCGAGCTCATCCAGGAGTTGCTTGCCGATGCGGGCGCCCGGGTGGACGCCGTCGCTTCGGCCGAAGATGCCATGCGGTTGCTGCGTGCCTCGCGCTATGATGCCGTGGTCAGCGACATCGGCATGCCAGGCGAGGACGGCTACTCGCTGCTGCGCCGCCTGCGTGCGATGGGGCCCGGCGAAGGCGGCGGGACACCTGCTGTGGCGCTGACCGCCTACGCGGCGCCGGAGGACCGGCTGCGCGCCTTGCATGCCGGCTTCGGCATGCATCTGGCGAAGCCGGTGGATCCGGCGGAACTGCTGGCGAGCATCGCGCGTCTCGTGTCGCGCAGCTGATGTCCCAGCAAGGGGCGACCATTTCCAAAGAGCAGCGGAGGCAGCGAATGAGCGGCAGTTCGATGGGCGATTACACGCAGGCGGACAAGGGCCGCCGCTTCCAGGCGCTGCACCAAGGGCCCGGGGCTTTCGTGATTCCGAACCCGTGGGACGTGGGCAGCGCGCGGCTGCTTGGGGGGATGGGCTTCGAGGCGCTGGCCACCACCAGTGCCGGCTATGCCTTCACGCTCGGGCTGTGCGACAACGAGGTCGGGCGTGACCCGATGCTCGCGCACGTTGCGGAACTCGTCGCAGCAACGGGCCTGCCGGTCAGTGCGGATCTCGAGAACGGTTTCGGTGACGAACCGGAGGAGGTCGCGGAGACGATTCGTCGCGCGGCGGCGGCCGGGTTGGTTGGCGGATCCATCGAGGATGCGACCGGGGATCCGGGCCAGCCGATCTATCCGCGGGACCTGGCGGTAGAGCGGGTGCGGGCGGCGGCCGAGGTCGTCCGCTCGCTGCCTTACCCGTTCATGCTGACGGCGCGGGCGGAGAACTTCCTCGTGGGACGCAAGGATCTCGCCGACACCATCGCGCGCTTGCAGGCGTACCAGGATGCGGGGGCGAACGTCCTCTACGCGCCCGGTCTCACCACCCGCGAGGAGATCAAGGCGGTGGTCGGCTCGGTCGACCTGCCTGTGAACGTGATCATGGGGCTGCCCGGCGTTCGGCTCGGTCTGGACGAACTCTCCGAGATCGGCGTCAGGAGGATCAGCGTGGGCAGCTCGTTCGCTCGGGCGGCCCTGGGCGGATTCCTGCGCGCGGCGCGCGAGGTGAGGGAACGCGGCACCTTCACGTATGGCGACGAGGCCATCGGCTACAAGGAGGTCAGCGACCTGCTCCGCGCTGCGCGCCGATGAACGTCCCCACGCAGCCGCCCGTGGCGAGCGATCCGCTCACTCGAAAGGACGACGCGCTTCTCCACGGGAGGTCAGCCTGGTGAACGGTCCCCGCCTGGACGCCGAAGCACTCGGGCGCATCGCCGCGCAAACCGTCGCGCATTACGAGCAGCGGGCGGAGGCGTTTCGCGAAGGCACCCGCGACCATGACGTGAGCCAGAATGTCGCCGCACTGCTCCGGCACATCGCGGGGCCTGCGCCTTTCACGATCCTCGACCTCGGCTGCGGCCCCGGACGCGACCTGCAGACGTTCAAGGACCTCGGCCATGTCGCCATCGGCCTGGACGGATGCCCGCGTTTCGTCGAGATGGCGCGCACGCAGACGGGCTGCGAAGTATGGCGACAGGACCTGCTGGCGCTGGCCCTTCCGCCCAGACGCTTTCACGGCATCTTCGCGAACGCAGTGCTGTTTCACGTGCCGAGCCAGGAACTGCCGCGCGTGCTCGGCCAGCTCTTCGATGCCCTGCTGCCCGGTGGCGTGCTGTTCAGCTCCAACCCGCGCGGCGACAATGTCGAGGGCTGGAACCAGGGCCGCTACGGTGCCTGGCACGACCTCGCCGGCTGGCGCCGATTCGTGTCTGCAGCCGGGTTCAGGGAGCTCGAGCACTACTACCGGCCGGCGGGCCTGCCGCGCGAAGAGCAGCAGTGGCTGGCCACGGTGTGGCGTAGGCCGGACTGATAAACTGTTGCTCGACGGACCACCGCCCACGAAGGAGAAGGACGATGGCATTGCCCCATGCCGAATCCGGCCAGATCATCGACATCACCCCCCTGGGCAGTCGCCTGCGCTCCACGGTCAGCACCGCCTTGTTCAAGGCCGAGGATCTCGAGGTGATGCGCCTGGTGCTGCTGGCGGGCAAGGGCATCCCGCCGCACAGGGTCGCGGGCGAAGTGACCATCCAGTGCATCGAAGGCGTCGTGGAGGTGTCTTCGCAGGACATCCGAACGCTCGATGCCGGCAAGATGCTGTACCTGCGTGGTGACGAGGTCCATTCGTTGCGCGCGTTGGAAGATGCGTCGGTGCTGCTGACGATCTTCCTCGATCGCCGCGACGGCAAGCTTCAGGGCGGGGTCATTTCGGGGCCAGGGACGCCTTGAGGTGCGGGATCAACCCGCCTGCCTGGACGATGTCCAGCAGGAATGCGGGCATCGGCTCGAGTTTGACCGTTGCGCCGCCCTTCAGTCTCAGCCTCGCTTCCGACGCATCCAGCGATGCGGTCGCGCCATCCTCGAGCCGCGCGATGTCGCGGCATACGAACACCGGCAAACCAAGGTTGATGGCGTTGCGGTAGAAGAGGCCCGCGAAGGAGACGGCCACCACGCCGGCCACCCCCAATGTCGCCAGCGCCTGGGGCGCCTGCTCGCGCGATGAGCCGATGCCGAAGTTCGCTCCGGCGACCATCACGTCCCCCGGCCGAACCGCCGCCGCGAATTCCGGCCGCACACCCTCCAGGCAATGCCTGGCGAGTTCCTCGATCGGCAGCTTCATGTACTGGCCGGGCGCCATCGCATCGGT
This sequence comes from uncultured Pseudomonadota bacterium, assembly GCA_963844195.1. GTDB lineage: Bacteria > Pseudomonadota > Gammaproteobacteria > Burkholderiales > Burkholderiaceae_E > Lautropia. Next base: position 622,949 of record CAWJNC010000004.1, read on the forward strand.
ATCGATGCCGTCGCCGAAGCGCCAGATGCGGTTCTGCCCGCCGACTCCGGCCGATGGCTCAGCCACGCCAGTATCCCCTGGGGTCCGCGAGTCGCCCTTCGATGGCCGACGCGGCGACCGTGGCCGGAGAAGCCAGCCAGACTCGACTCGAGGCGGCGCCCATGCGACCCTTGAAGTTGCGCGCGGTGGAAGAGACGACACGAGTGTCCTCCGCGAACCGGAACTTGCCGTAGCCGGCGCAGGTGCCGCAGGCGGTCGGCAGCAACTCGGCGCCGGCCTGCAGCAGGATGTCAAGGCTGCCCTCCGCCCGGGCGGCTTCCTGGTCGACGCGCGACGCGGGCGCCACCATCAGCCTCAGCCCCTTTGCGATCCGTTGTCCCTCGAGCACGCGGGCGGCCTTGCGCAGGTCGTCGAGCTTCGCGCCGGTGCAGGCGCCGATGTAGGCGATGTCGATCGGCTGGCCTTGCAGGTCCTCGATCGGCGCAGCATTGGCGGGGCTGTGCGGAGCTGCCACCTGCGGCGTGAGCTGGGCCGCATCGAAGCGATGGTGCTCCATGAAAGCAGCCTGCGCATCGCTGCACCAGGCCTGCGCGCCTTCGAGTTCCTCCGATGGCACGCCTGCCTGCAGGAGGTAGTCGATGGTGACCTGGTCCGGTGCAACCAGCCCGGCTTGGCCGCCGAGTTCTGCGGTCATGTTGCACAAGGTCATGCGCTCCTGCATCGACAGCGCGGCGACGGCTTCGCCGGCATATTCGACCGACTGGTACTTGCCGCCGTCCATGCCGAACCTGCCGCAGAGGAACAGCATGACGTCCTTGGCCGATACGGCGGGTTGGAAGCGCCCGCTCCATTGCATCAGGATGGTCTGCGGCACGTTGAGCCAGATCCGGCCGGTGGCCAGCACGCCGGCCATCTCGGTGGCCCCGATGCCGAACATGTAGCAGCCGAAGGCACCGCCGGTGGGTGAGTGGCTGTCTCCGCCCACGACGAACATGCCGGGCTTGAGGTGACCCTTCTGCGGCAGGACGACGTGGCAGATGCCTTCCTCGTCGTGCAGCTTCGTGATGCCGGCCTGCTTCGACCAGTCCCGGGTGAACTGCAGGATAGCTTCGGCCTCCGGTGTCTCAGCCGGGACGTAGTGGTCGGTCACCACGACATAACGCGAAGGATCCCAGATCGGCACCTGCAGCTGCGCCAGCATCGGCCCGACCCGCCGCGGACCGCTCGAATCATGCGACATCGCGAGGTCGACCTTGCAGATGACGGTCTCGCCCGGGGTCACGCCGGCGCGGCCGCAGGCCTTTGCGATCAGCTTCTCGGCAAGGGTTTGCGCAGGGGCTTCAGCGGTGCTCAATTCTTTCGGGTCCGGCAGGGGCGACAACCTCACGATAGGATCGGAAGCGGCCGGTGTCAAACGGGCTCCCGCCCCTTCGCGCAGTAAGGCGGTCAGGTGATCGGATACGGCAGGCGCGACAATCGAAATCGCGCGCAATGGCGGTGCGCCTCCCGCTGGCCATACAATCGCCCGACGCCGCCTGGCCCCTGGGACGGAGGCGAATGCCGGATGCGCGGTCGGCCACCTGCCGATGCGTGCCGCCGGCAGCAAGAGCGAGGATGAGGAGATGACCGCGAGAGCCTGCCGGCGTCGGAGATGCCTGCCATGAACGACCAGATCTTCGACTACATCATCGTGGGCGCTGGAACCGCCGGTTGCCTGCTCGCCAACCGGCTGAGCGCCGATCCTTCGCGGCGCGTGCTGCTGATCGAAGCCGGGGGAAAGGACAACTACCACTGGATCCACATCCCGGTCGGCTACCTCTACTGCATCGGCAACGCCCGGACGGATTGGCTCTACACCACCGAGCCGGACGCCGGGCTGAACGGCCGCAGCCTGCGCTATCCGCGTGGCAAGACGCTGGGCGGCTGCTCCAGCATCAATGGGATGATCTACATGCGCGGCCAGGCGCGCGACTACGACCAGTGGGCAAGCCTCACCGGCGACGACGCCTGGCGATGGCAGAACGCGCTGCCGTACTTCAAGCAGCACGAGGACTACTACCGCGGCGCTGACCAGTTCCATGGCGCAAAGCCCGGAAACGTCACGATGAGGGGCGGCGGCGGTGGCGAATGGCGGGTGGAGAAACAGCGCCTTCGCTGGGACGTGCTGGACGCCTTTGCGGAGGCCGCGCAGCAGGCCGGCATACCTGCCACCGCAGACTTCAATCGCGGCGACAACGAAGGAGTCGGCTACTTCGAGGTGAACCAGAAGAACGGCTGGCGCTGGAACACGGCGAAAGCCTTTCTCAGGCCCACCTGCCACGGCCGCCGCAATTTCACGCTCTGGACTTCGGCGCAGGTGTCGCGGCTGGTTCTCGAGAAGCGGCCCGACGGTTCGACGCGTTGCACCGGCGTGGAGGTGTGGACCGACCGGGGCATGGTCACGGCGCAGGCGGCACGCGAGGTCATCCTCAGCGCCGGCAGCATCGGGTCGCCGCAGATCCTGCAGCTATCAGGCATCGGCCCGGGGGCACTGCTTGCGAGCCACGGCCTGCCGGTGCAGGTGGAACTGGCCGGGGTCGGCGCGAATCTGCAGGACCACCTGCAGATCCGTGCGGTGTTCAAGCTCAACAACGCAAAGACTCTCAACACGATGGTCGGCAATCTTGCGGGCAAAGCGCTCGTGGCGCTGGAGTACGCCCTGAAGCGTACCGGGCCGATGAGCATGGCGCCGTCGCAGCTCGGCGCGTTCACCCGCAGTTCGCCCGGCAAGCCGTATCCGGACCTCGAGTACCACGTCCAGCCGCTGAGCCTCGACGCCTTCGGCGAGCCCCTGCACGTCTTCAACGCCTTCACCGCCAGCGTCTGCAACCTGAACCCGACCAGCCGCGGATCGGTGACCATCAAGAGCCCTCGCTTCCAGGACGCGCCGGCCATCGCGCCGAACTACCTGAGCACCAGGGAAGACCGCGACGTGGCGGCAGCGTCGTTGCGCATCACCCGGCACATCGTCGCGCAGCCTGCCATGGCGCGGTACGAGCCCGAGGAATGGAAGCCGGGCGCGCAGTTCCAGAGCGACGAGGAACTGGTCAAGCTGGCCGGTGACATTGCCACGACGATCTTCCATCCGGCCGGCACCGCCCGGATGGGTCGTGCCGATGATCCGATGGCGGTGGTGGACAGCCGCCTGGCGGTGCGCGGCGTGGGCGGACTGCGAGTGGTCGACGCGAGCATCATGCCGACCATCACGTCCGGCAACACCAACTCGCCCACCTTGATGATCGCGGAAAAGGCGGCGCAGTGGATCGCGCAGGCGCCCGACCCGTCGGTCTCGGCAGCTTCTTCGCTCACGTCGCGCGCGGCCGCTTCGGCTGCCGCGGAGACGGTCACCGCGGGCTGAGGTATCGCGCCGCGTTCGGCCGAGTTGGCCCGAAGTTCAGCCGCCGCCTCGATAGCGGTGGACATCGACGGTGTTCAGCGGGCTGGCATTGTTGCCCCAGCTCGCGCGGATCATCGTCAGCACAGCCGCGATCTGCGAGTCGCTCAGGACGGTGGCGTAGGGGGGCATGCCGAACGGCCGAGGGTTGCCCTCGGTTGCCGGTGGGTATCCGCCGCCCAGCACGATCCGCACGACGTTCGCCGGCGGATCCATCGTCACCGCTCGATTCCTCGCGAGGGGCGGATAGGCGCCCGCAGATCCTTCGCCTTGATCGCCGTGGCAACCGGCGCAATTCTCCTCGTAGATCTTGCGACCCTGCTGCATGGTCGCGTCCAGCGCGCCAGCCGAAGATGCCGCCCCCTTTGATGGAGTCGGCGGGGCCTGCGGCAGGTCCTTCAGTAATACCGCCACCGCTTTGAGATCGGACGCCGACAAGTGCTGCGTGCTGCGGAAGACCACTCCTGCCATCGGCCCGATCACCGAGCCTCGGCGCGAAACACCCTTGCCGAGAAGGTCGACGATGTCGCGCACCTCCCAGTCGGCGACGCCGGCCTCGTCGGCGGCCGCAAGCGACGGCGCGTACCAGTTCTGCATCGGGATCAGCCCGCCGCTGAGGTCGAGCGTGCCGCTGGTCGCGCCGAACAGGTTGCGCCCGGAATGGCAGGCGTTGCAGTGCCCGAGGCCGTTGACGAGGTAGGCGCCGCGGTTCCATTGCGCCGACCGGCCGGCGTCCGGCTCGTGCGTGCCCGGCTCGAAGAACAGGGCGCGCCACACGGCGAGCGACAATTGCGAGTCGTATGGGAACCGGAGCGTGTCGGGCGTGTTCGGCCGCTCGACCGGCGCGAGCGTACGCAACCAGGCGTAGATGGCATCCGAATCCTCGCGGGTGATGCGGGTGTAGTTGGGATAGGGGAACACCGGATAGAGCAGGCGACCGTCGCGCGAGCGCCCGTTGTGCAACGCCCGCCAGAAATGCGATGCGCTCCATTGGCCGATGCCGGTTGCAGGATCGGGCGTCAGGTTCGAGGCGTAAACGGTTCCGAAAGGCGTATCGATGCCGGTGCCGCCGGCATACGGGGCGCCACCGCGTGCGGTATGGCAGCCGGCGCAATTGCCGGCGAGTGCCAGGTACCGGCCGCGCTCGAGCTCGGCCGCATCGGGCTGCCGTGCAGTGTCGGCTGCGGAGATTTCCTCTACCGGATCCTCGCCGCGCAGGTTGAGCGCCGCGACCGCCCCGGCCAGCGCCGCTGCGATCAGAACCAGCGCGAGCAGAAGCCGGATCATCCCAGGACCGCCATCAACCTGTCGCCGTAGAGCCTGCGGCATTGCCGGACAGGCCGCCGCAACGCAGGGGCATCGGCGCCGGCAGCGTCTGCGCCGGCTTCGAAGGTATCGGTACCGGTCGCGTCGCGAGCCAACCGGTGACTGCGGCAACGTCGTCCGCACCAAGCTGCCGCGCCACTTGCGCCATGCAATCCGGCTCATGCGCGCGGCGCTGGCCGATGCGCCAGGCGCCGAACTGCGAGTTCAGATAGTCCCGCGGCAGTCCCAGCAGTCCCGGCACCGCAGGTGCGATACCGGTCAACGAAGCGCCGTGGCATTGGGCGCAACCGGGGATGTCGCGCGACGCGTCGCCCTCCAGCACCAGCCTCCTGCCCCTTTCCAGCGTCGCCGCGTCGATTGCCAACGGCTGCGGTGGCGGGTAAGGAAGGTCGAGGCCGGCGAAGTAGTCTGCGATCTCGCGCAAGTATTCGTCGGTGAGGTACTGCACGAGATGCGTCATCAATGGGTAGGTGCGGCGGCCGTCGCGGAAGTTGACCAGCTGGTTGTAGAGGTAGCCGGCAGGCTTGCCCGCGATCCGCGGGTAGTAGCCGTCGCTTGCGGCGCGTCCCTCGCGTCCGTGACAACCGGTACAGGCGGCGACACGCTGCGCGATCGTGTCCTCCACCTGCGGGGCGGCGAGAGCGGCGCCGCTCGCAAGGAAGGCCGTCAGTGTCACCAGCGACGCCACCAGCGATCGAAGGCGGGTACTGGAACTCCCGCATCCGGGAACAGCGCGCTCGCGACCTGGCGGGCAATTCGTTGCCGCCCGCTGTCGATGTCTGGCGGAAGCTCGGGACATGACCGGCTATTATGCCTGCCGGACCGGGGCCGCAGAGCCGAATGACCGGGACTGCGTTGGGCGCTCGTGCACGCGGCGCCCGTCAAGACAGGGAGATCGGGATGAGGGTATTGGTGCTCGGTGCCGCCGGCTTCATCGGCGGCAACCTGGTGAAGGCGCTCTGCACGCGCAAGTCGCTCGCGCTGCGCGGTCAAGACGCGCAGCCGATCGCAGAGCTGGCCCTCGCCGATTCGCGGCCGGTGCCTCCGGTCGGCGTTCCATCCGGCATAGCAATCAGGATCGAGCAGGGCGATGTTCGCGATGGCGCCTTCCTCGACCGCCTGTTCGCGGAAGAGTTCGATTGCGTCTTCCATCTGGCGGCGACGCTGACCCTCGATGCGGAAAGCGACTTCGCGCATGGGCTCGACGTCAACCTGCTCTCCCTGATCCGCCTGCTGGAGCGTTGCCGATTGCAGCAGAGCGTGCCTTTGTTCGGCTTCGCGAGTTCCATCTCCACCTTCGGCGGCCCGCTTCCGGAAGTGGTCGACGACGGCCTCGCGCAGACTCCCGAAACCTCCTACGGCTGCCACAAGGCTGTCGCCGAGTTGCTGATCGCCGACTACTCGCGACGCGGCTTCATCGACGGCCGCGCGCTGCGCCTGCCGATCGTGCTGGTCCATCCCGGCCCAGGCAGTGCCAGTGTTTCGGACCGGATCGCCTCACTGATCCGTGAACCGCTCAATGGCCGCACCGCGGTCTGCCCGCTCGATCCCCGCACCCGCTTTCCCGTCGCATCCGCCCGCAGCGTCGTGAAGGCGATGCTGGCGATGCTGGCGCTGCCGACCGACGCCTTCGGCGCGACTCGCGCCCTGAACCTGCCTTCTCTGTCGGTCACGCCGGCAGCCATTGAAGCGGCAGTGCTGCGCGCGGGCGATGCGGGTAAGGGCGTCGGCACGATCGAATGGCAAGCGGATCCGCAGGTGCAGCGCATCGTGCAGGCCTGGCCGCGAGGCTTCACGTCGGCTCGGGCGCTGGAACTGGGCATCGAGGGCGATCCCTCGCTGGACGCAATCGTCGCCGCCTACGTTGAGGATCACCTCGCACATGGCTGATGCCGCTCTGCTTCCCGTATGCATCATCGGCGCCGGATCTTCCGGCGTCGCGATGGCCAAGGCGCTGAAGGAGAAAGGCATCGCCTTCGACTGCTTCGAGATCGGCTCGGACATCGGCGGGATGTGGCGCTACGAGAACGACAACGGCCTATCGTCTGCCTATCGCAGCCTGCACATCGACACCAGCCGCAACAACCTCGGCTATTCGGACTTCCCGATCGCGGACCATTATCCGGACTTCCTGTCGCATGCGCAGGTGCTCGAGCACCTGCAGGCCTATGCCGACCGGTTCGGGGTTCGCCCGCATATCCGCTTCAAGACTCGCGTCGAGGAGGTCCGGCCGGACCCGGCCGGCGGCTGGAGGGTGCGACTGCACGACGGCGACGAGCGCCGCTATCGCGCGGTGCTGGTCGCGAACGGACACCTGTGGGACCCGCGCTGGCCGGACTTTCCCGGAAGCTTCGACGGGGCTGTCATCCATTCGCACGACTATCGGACGGCCGATCCCTTCAAGGACAAGCACGTCCTCGTCGTCGGCATCGGCAACTCGGCCGTCGACATCGCAGTCGACGTCTGCCGCCAGGCCAGGAGCACTACCTTGTCGACGCGGCGCAGCGCCTGGATCATGCCCAAGTACATCATGGGCATTCCGGTGGATCGCTGGTCGGCGTTCATGACTCGCAAGCTGAAGCTGCCGACGCGGGTGACTCGCGCCCTGATGCGCCGCCTGATGTTCCTCGCGGTCGGCGACCAGGCGCGCTATGGCGTGCCGCGGCCGAAGCATTCCATCTGGCAGGAGCATGCGACGCTGAGCCAGGAACTCCTGCCCTATGTCGGCCACGGCTGGATCGGCATCAAGCCGAACGTGCGCGAAATGCGCGGCCGTGAAGTGTGTTTCGAAGACGGCACCAGCCTGCCCGTCGACGCCATCATCCATGCCACCGGCTACAAGACCACGTTCCCATTCATCGACCGCTCGCTGTTCGAGGTCAAGGATGGCCAGGCTTCGCTCTACCGCCGGATGATTCCGCCGTCGCTGCCCGGACTATTCATGGTCGGACTGGTCCAGCCCATCGGGCCGACGATTCCGCTGGTGGAGATACAGGCGCGCTGGGTCGCGTCGGTGCTGGCCGGCGAGACCGCCTTGCCGGACGCGGCGGCGATGCAGGACGAGATCCGGGCGCACAACGGCGCGCTCGCCAGGCGCTACGTCGGCTCGGCGCGTTACACGCTCGAAGTCGACTTCGGCGAATACGCCCGGCAGTTGCAGCGCGACATCGCGACCGGGCGGCCGGGTCAATAGTTGCCGGTGGTGATGCCGCCGCGTTCGCCGCCGTCGTTGTGAAGGCCTTGCGGTGAGCGTCCCGGGGGCGTCCGATGCTCCGTCCGTGGCGCAGGTGGCCGTGCCACCTGGGGCGGTGCCACGGGTCCGGGCGGACGTGCCGACGGCGGCCTCACCGCCTGTGGCGGCCCGTAGGAAGGCTGCGGTGGCCGGGCGTCCGACCGGTGCTGCGGTGGCCGCATGTCGTATTGCGGCGGGCGCTGGACCTGCGGTGGCCGGAACTCGGGCGGACGCGCCGCCGGCGGATAGTATTGCGGCGGCCGCTGCGGAGGCCGGTACTGCGGCGGCCGCGAATAGTGGGGTGAGCTGTAGCGCGGCGCGTGATATTCGGGCCGATAGCGATGCGCCCACTGGTCACGATAGCCATACCAGGGGCGCCCGCGGTAGTGGTCGTGCCAGTAAGAGTCGAATGTGAAGCTGACCAGCGGCAGGCCGATCACGGCGCCATAGGTGACGATCGGCACGTTCGAACTCTGGTACGGATAGACCAGGTAGCTTGCCGACATCCAGCCGCGGTCCCCGAAGACCTCGACGTCGCACCACCGGTAGTCGGCCAGGCAGCCGTACACTTCCACCTCGGTCCCTTCCGGCACCCAGCGCACCAGCGGATAATCGGCATCGGGTCCTGCCCTGAGGTTGACCGCCGTGGTGGTGTATGCCTCCGCGGCCATTGCAGCGGCCGGAAGGGCTGCAGCCAGCCCGATGATCCAGCTGCAAAGTCGCATTCGCGTCATGACGTCACCTCGAGAGGAGATTGGCAGGGACTGCCGCATGTCCGGCCTGGTCCTGTTGTCATTCTGAAACGGGCGGGGCATTGCCGCGGTTTACCCTTACTGGCGGCAGCGGTCGACCGTCGCGCACTCTTCACCCGACCTCCTCAATTGCCGTGCCCGGCAACATGGTGCAATGTGCCGACACGGCGTGCCACAACCGGCTGCTGAAGAGCAACGGTCGCATCGCGACGAGGGCGCGGCGGCCACGACTGCGCCCGCGTCATTGCATGTGCCGCGGCAGGAACAGGGCCAGTTCCGGCACGAACGTCACCAGCATGAGCACCGCGATCATCGCAGCGATCATCGCCAGCAGCGGCCTGAGGGATTCCAGCATGCTGATGCCGCCGATGCGGCAGGCAGCCATCAGGTCTACGCCCAGCGGCGGGGTATTGGCACCGATCGCGAGGTTGATCGTCAGCAGGATGCCGAAATGCACCGGGTCGATTCCATATTGTTGGATCGCCGGCATCACCACCGGCGCCACGATGATGATGATCGCGATCGTCTCCATGAACGTGCCGAGCAGCAGCAGGACGACGGTGATCAGCAGCAGCACGGCGGTGCCGCTCGAGGTCCATTGCGCCAGCACCTGGGCAAGCGCCTGCGGCACCTGCTCCGAAACCAGGATCCAGGCGAACAGCCCGGCTGAACCGACGATCAGCAGGATCGATGCGGACGTCTCGCCGGTGCGCTTCAGCGACTCCCGGATGAGCGACCAGGTCAGCTGCCGGTAGACGAAGAAGCCGACGAGCAGCGCATAGACGATCGCGCTGGAGGCAGCTTCGGTGGCGGTGAAGATCCCGAAACGGATACCGCCGATGATGAGCACCGGCACCATCAGCGCCGGCAACGCTTCCCTGAAAGCGTCGAAGAACCGGATTCGGTCGAACGGTTCGCCGCCGGCCCATCCCTTGCGGCGTGACTGGTGGATGGCAACGAGGATCAGCGCACCGCCGAGCAGGAGCCCGGGAATGATGCCGGCGACGAACAACTTGCCCACCGACGTGTTGGTGGTCGTGCCGTAGACGATCATCACGATGCTCGGCGGGATTACCGTGCCGAGCGAGCCCGCGCAACCTAGCAGGGCGCAACTGAAGCCCTTGCCGTAGCCACTGCGGTACATCGCCGGCAGCATCACGCTGCCGATTGCCACCACGTCCGCCACGCCGGAGCCGGAAAGCGCGCCGAACAACATGCTGGCCAGGACCGCCACCACCGCCAGGCCGCCCTTGATGTCGCCGACCGCAGCGGAGCACAGGCGGATGATGCGAATGGTCAGTCCGGCGCCGTTCATCAGCTGGGCCGCCAGCAGGAACAGCGGGATCGCGAGGAGGGTGAAGCTGTCGAGGCCGGCGACCAGCTGCTGAGCCGCCACCATCAGCGGCGCGGTCTCGAAGATCAGCAGGTAGGCTACCGACGCGAGCACGAGGCCGAATGCAATCGGCATGTCGAGCAGGACGGTCACGGCGAAGATGCCGAGCAGCGTTGCAACTCCCGGTGTCATGCTTCGTCTTGCGGCTGCAGGAGCAGCCCCAGGTGGACCAGCGCCAGCGCTGCGCAGCCGACCGGCACCGCGAGGTACAACACGCCCGCGGGCAGTTGCAGCGCCGTCGTCGTCTGGCTCATCGTCAATTGCGCGAGATCCCAGCCGGCCTTTCCGAGCAGGCAGAAGAGGGCGACCAGCAGGATGTCGTTGAAGCGCTCGACATGGCGGCGGTACCGGGCATTGCGGATCAGGAGCGGCGCGACGCCGGCATTCAGGTGCGTGCGGCGCTGGCTGCAGACGGCTGCGCCCAGCAACGTCGCCCAGACCAGCACGAGCCGGGGCAGTTCCTCCGCCCAGTGCGGCGGCGAGCCCAGGACGAATCGCAGGAAGACCGTGGCCGTCACCAGCGCCGCCAGCACCAGCACGCCGAAGCCTGCGATCGCCTCACACAATGCGGTGAGGCGCTGGTTGAAACGGGCAATCACTCCCGGTACTTGCGGATCAGTCCAAGGAGCTCGCTGCCGAGCACCGGCTCGTATGCTTTCCACACCGGCTGCACGGCCTGTTCGAACGCGGCCTTGTCGACTTCGTTCACCGCCATGCCCTTGGCCTTCAGGTTGGCGATCGTCTCGCTCTCGGAGTCCTGCACCATCTTGCGCTGGGCGTCCCGCCATTTCGCCGCCGCCGCCAGCACGACCTTGCGGTCGTCGGCAGAGATCCTGTTCCAGATCGGCTTCGAGACGATCAGCGACGCAGCGCCCCAGACATGGCCGGAAAGGGAAACGTACTTCTGCACCTCGAAGAACGACGACGTGTAGATGATCGACAGCGGGTTTTCCTGCGCATCGAAGACGCCCTGCTGCAGCGCCGAGTAGAGCTCGCCGAAAGCAAGCGGCGCCGGGCTCGCCCCGAGGGTGGTGAAGGTGTCGAGGCGGACCTTGTCCGGCGTCACACGGATCTTCAGCCCCTTGAGGTCGGTCGGCGTCCGGATCGGTCCGCGGTTGTTGGTGATGTGGCGATAGCCGTTCTCCCACCAGGAGAGGATCACCAGGTTCTTGCCGTCGGCCAGCTTCTCGAGCGCCTTGCCGAGGTCGCCGTCGAGCGCCCGGTAGGCGTGCTGCTGCGACTGCCAGGCATACGGCATCTCCACCACGCCGAACTTCGGATCGAAGGGCTGGAGCGACCCGGTGCCGATCACGCCGGCATGGATGCTGCCGATCTGCATGCCCTCCAGCATCGTCTTCTCGTTGCCGAGCTGGCCGCTCGGGAACAACACGATGTTGACCCGGTTGGCGGTCTGCTGCTTGACGTCTGCGGCGAAGCCTTCGGCAGCCTTGTGCCAGCTGTGGCTCGATGCCAGCACATGGCCGAGCTTGATCTCGAGCTGGGCGCTGGCCGTGGCGGGAAGCAGGGCAGCAAGGCATAGGCCGGCGGCAGAGGCGGCCAGCGTGAGTGGGGATGTCTTCATGTCGTTCCTGCGCGGTGGGTCGGCTCCCCGGATGCAGGGCGCCTGATGGGGCCGTTTAATATACAGCCGCGCAGGTGGGTAGATACACCACCGTCTGCGTGGACAGCCGCCCGCGCGCGTGGACGCCGTCACTCGCGTCCAGAGCACGAGACGACCCCGCTTGCGTCAAGCACTGTTCAGGCGTTGTAGTTCAGCTCGAGCCCCGGCACCGGCCAGTCGTCGATCGCGATCAACTTGCCGCTGCCCGACAGGGTGACGTAGGCGGTGCGCCGGTCCTTCCCGCCGAAGCAGATGTTGGTCGTCATCAAGTCCGGCAGGGGGACATGGCTGCACTGGCTGCCGTCAGGCGACACGACGCTGATGCCTCCATGTATCAGCGTCGCGACGCAGATGTTGCCGAACTCGTCCACCGCGAGGGAGTCGAAGCGCTGGTAGTGCCCGCCGGGCGCCGCCGCCACCATGCGTGCGCCGTGCGGGGACGGCCACCGCTGCTTGGCGACCTGCCCGGGAGCCTGCACGTCGAAAGCCCAGAGGCGCGCGGCTTCGGTTTCCGCGAAGTAGAGCGTCCTGCCGTCGGGTGAGAGACCGATGCCGTTGGGTGTCATGACCGGCCGGGCGATCGTCGTGGGCGCGGCGCCGGCAGCCGGCGCGTAGTAGATGCCGCCACGATCGATTTCCGTCTCGCGGACCTTGCCGAGGTCGGTGAAGTAGAAGCCGCCGTGGGCATCGAAGACGATGTCGTTGGGCCCGCGCAGCGCATGACCGTCGACGCTGTCGAACAGGCGCTCGAAGCGGCCGGTGTTCAGGTCGACCCGCTCGATACGCCCACCGGAGTAGTCGCGAGCCTGTGCCACCGGCCGCAGGCAGCCGTCGGCTTCGGTCTGGAAATGAAAGCCGCCGTTGTTGCAGACGTAGACCGCGCCGTCGGGGCCGACGGCCGCGCCGTTGGGGCCGCCGCCGAGGTCTGCGACCACCTGCACCCGGCCGTCGGATGCGACCCGGGTCAGCGTGCCGCGGCCGATCTCGACAAGGATGATCGAGCCGTCAGCCATTGCGATCGGACCTTCCGGGAACACCAGTCCGGACGCAAGTTCGCGAATCTTCATCCCGTCTCCTCCAGCGGTTGCAGCCAGGGCGCTATTCTGCCCGAAGGGCCGTTCGCGGCGACATCGCGCAAGGCAGGCGGGCGCTACCATCGACGGATGATCGCGATCATTCGAGGCGCCCGCGATGCTCGCGGCGACGCCGCGGCGCCTTCTTCCGATGCCGGCAGAATCCACCCGGGCTTCGAACCTTACCGCCGGCTGCGCGACGAGTTGCTGGGGCTGCCGGCGCGCGAGTGGATCGCCCGCTGCAATCGGCTCGCGGATGAACGTGAGCTGCGCTCGGCGGCCGGCGCACCGATTCGGTTCGTGTCCGGCAGCGAGGCGCAGGGGGCCCTCGGCTACGAGGCGGTCATCTTCAACGAAGGACGGGTCGCTTGCCGCAGCCAGGGGCGCGGCGCCGACCACGACTTGCACAATGCGCTCGTCTGGCTCACCTTTCCGGCGGTGAAAGCAACCCTCAATCGGCTGCATGTGGAGTCGGCGTCCTCTCGTGCAAGGGATCGAGGTGGCGACGATCAGGGTGGCGACGATGAGGGTGGCGACGAGGTGGCGAAAGCGGGGCGACGACCGCATGCGGGGCCGCGCAACCGGCCGCGGCCGGCTGCGCGACATGGCGACGCTGCTCGACGAGAGCGGGCTGCTCTGGCTCAGCAGCGCTGCCGTTCTCGACGCGCAGTTGCTGGCCAGGGATTGGCGCGGGCTGCTGGTATCCAGCCGTGAACAACTGGCCGCCAACGTGAGGCCGATCGTCATCGGCCACGGCCTGCTGGAGAAGCTGGCCGCGCCTTACAAGTCGATGACGGCGCACTGTGTCATCTGCAGGCGGAACGATCGGCCTGAGGGAGTCGCAGCGCCGGCCGGGGAAGCCGCGAAGACCGTCGACGAGTCGGCCGCCGCCTGCATCGCCGCGGCATTCGCCGCCGGCAGCGTACCGAAACTCGCGCCGCTGCCGATCCTGGGGCTGCCGGGATGGGATCCTGCCAACCTCGATCCGTCATACTACGACGACGCCCGCGTGTTCCGGGAACCGGCATGGAGACGATTGGATGTTGCTCGGCTGCATTGCAGATGATTTCACCGGCGCCTCGGACCTCGCCAACACGCTGACTGCTGCGGGAATGCGCACGGTACAGACGATCGGGGTCCCTCCGGAGGGAGGCGTCGATGCCGACGCCGTGGTGGTTGCGCTCAAGTCGCGCAGCATCGAACCGGCGCAAGCGGTGCGCCAGAGCCTGGGGGCGCTCGCGTGGCTGCAATCCCAGGGTGCAGACCAGATCCTCTTCAAGTACTGCTCGACGTTCGACTCGACGTCCCGGGGCAACATCGGGCCGGTCGCCCAGGCCCTGCTTGACCAGCTCGATGCGCCGATCACCATCGCCTGCCCCGCGTTCCCGACCAATCGGCGAACCATCTACATGGGCCACCTCTTCGTCGGCGACCGCCTGCTGAACGAGAGCGGCATGCAGCACCATCCCCTGACGCCGATGACCGATGCCAACCTGGTGCGCTGGCTGCAGCAGCAGATGCCCGGCAAGGTGGGGCTGCTGGACCATGCGACCGTGGCGGCGGGTCCATCGGCGGTGCGCGAACGCCTCGCCCTTCTCGCGGCGGACGGGGTGAGGGTGGCGATTGCGGATGCCATCACGGATTCCGACCTGCGCTCGCTCGGTGAGGGCTGCGCCGACCTTGCGCTGATCACCGGTGGTTCGGGCATCGCCCTGGGGCTGCCGGAGAATTTTCGTCGCAAGGGTCGGTTGGCGCTCGCCACAGCGAGCCCGGTACGGCTCGGCGGCCGCGGCGTCGTCGTCTCCGGAAGCTGCTCGGCTGCCACCCGTGCGCAAGTTGCTGCCTATTCGGCGCTCGCGCCGGCGCGCCTGGTCACCGCGGCTCAGGTGCTGGAGGAAGGGCTGACGCCGCAGGAGGTTGCGGCCTGGGTGTGCGAGCAGCCGGCCGAACCGGCGCCGATGGTCTACACCAGCGCCGATCCGGCGGTCGTGTCCGCGGCCCAGCAGAAGTATGGTGCCGAAAGGGTCGCGGAGGCGATCGAATCGTTCACCGGCCGGCTGTCACGGCAGCTGCTGGACGACGGCTTCCGGCGCTTCATCGTTGCCGGCGGCGAAACTTCCGGCGCGGTCGTGCAGGCGCTGGGCGTGCGCCAGCTCGCGATCGGGCCGGAGATCGACCCGGGCGTGCCGGCGCTGCGCGGCTTGGACGTGCCCGTGGGCCTCGCCCTCAAATCCGGCAATTTCGGTGCCGCCGATTTTTTCGCCAAGGCGCTTGAACAGGTCGGCTGATCGTCGATCACCGGCAGCGCGGCACGGCTGCCATTGAATGGAGAACCACATGAAAGTCCTCATCACCGGCGGCGCCGGCTTCCTCGGCCAGCAACTGGTGCGTGCGCTGCTTCGGCAGGGCAGCCTCGAACTCGCCGACGACGGCGGCCGGGTGGTCGCCCAGCCCATTTCGGGCATCGTCTGCTTCGACATGGCCGAAGGCCGGATCAACGACCCGCGCGTCTCGAACCGGTCCGGCGACATCGGCGACCGGGCCACCGTGGCCGGGCTGGTTGACAAGGAAACGGCCGCGGTGGTCCATCTGGCGGCCGTGGTCAGCGGCACGGCCGAGGCCGATTTCGATCTCGGCATGCGCGTCAATCTCGACGGCACGCGCAATCTCCTCGACGCCTGCCGCGCGGCCGGCCACCGGCCGCGGCTGCTTTTTTCAAGCTCGATCGCAGTCTTCGGCGGCGACCTGCCGACAGTGGTGACCGACGCGACGACGCCCACGCCGCAGGGATCGTACGGTATCCAGAAGCTGATCGGCGAGTTGCTCGTACAGGACTACACCCGCAAGGGCTTCATCGACGGGCGCAGCGTCCGGGTGCCCACGGCGACGGTGCGACCCGGCACGCCCAACGGCGCGGCCTCGGGCTTCGCCTCCGGCATCATCCGCGAGCCGCTCAGCGGAATCGAGGCGGTGCTGCCGGTGCCCGCGGAGACGGCCATGTGGGTTGCCTCGCCGCGGGCAATCGTCGGCATGTTCCTGCACGCGCTGAAGTTGTCGCCGAAGGATTGGGGTTGGCATCGCAGCCTCAACCTTCCGGGTTTCGTCGTGACGATGAGCCAGGAGCTGGAAACCCTCCGGCAGGTGGGCGGCGACGCGGCAGTGGCGCTGGTCAAGCACCGGCCGGACGCGCAGGTGCAGAAGCTGGTGTCGACCTGGGCGGCGCGCTTCGACACCGCCCGCGCCACGGCGATGGGCTTTCAGGCCGACAGCGACTTCGCGGGGATCGTCAAGGCCTACGTAGAGGACAACCGCGAGGCGATAAGGGTGCCAGTCCGCATTTAGGAGCCTGGCCTGGGCCTACTTCGGCGGGAGGCGGTTCTCGCCCTGAGGGCCGTGGAGCCTGCGGGTCGGCAGGGTGCCGCGGCTGCCAGGCTCGGCGGCTCTGCCCGCAACGTCGCTCGTGAACCGTGCCGAACCCGCCTGCGGCACCTGCAGGTCCATGCGGTACGGGCTGCGCGGGTCGCCGGCTACGGTGATGATCAGGCTGACCTCCGGCGCAAGCACGACGTCGCCGGACTGGAAGACGACGTAGTCCGAAGCCGCCGGGCGCATCACGGTGAAGTCGCCGGCCGGCAGCGCGGCGTGTCCCTGCGGAACCTCCGTCTCGCGCACCATGAAGCTCGCGGCCGTGGCCCAGTCGTCGGCCGGGGACATTACCGGCACGACCACCTTCAGCCGCTGCCCCTGGGCAGACAGCACGGTTGGTGCACCGAACTCCACGGTCTGGTCGACCGCGCCGGCCGGCGAGCCGAAGGCGGCGCAGGTGGCCAGCAGCGTGAGCAGGGCGAACGGCCTGCGGGTGATGACCTTCATGACGTGTTTCCTCGGGGTGGACGGCGAGAGCGCCAGCACGGTCGCCGCATCCATCGGCTGCGGCGGCGCGGATGGCGCAGGATGGCCCGCCCGGCACCGGCCAGTCCATCCGGCGTCGACGGACGGTCGATCTCCGCGGAGCAGCCGAGGAGTCCCGATCGCGCGCCTGATCGGGCATCTGGTCCAGTTCCTGATAGAGTGGCGTTCGGAGCGGGTCGGACGGTCGCCGGGGGGCAACTCCCGGAGGAAGGTCCGGACTCCATCGGGCAGGATGCTGGCTAACGGCCAGGCGCAGCAAGCCGGCTTTTGCCGGCCCAAGGCGACGGAAAGTGGCACAGAAAACATACCGCCTGGTTGGCGCAAGCCTTCCCGGCAAGGGTGAAAAGGCGAGGTAAGAGCTCACCGCATTGCTGGCGACAGCAATGGCAGGCCAAACCCCATCCGGAGCAACATCAAATAGGCACGCGATGCGTCGGCGCCCCGGTGTCGACGCGCAGAGCGCCCACTCGAGCGTGCGGGTAGATGGCTAGAGCCGCCGGGTAACCGGCGGCCCAGAGGAATGACCGTCGCGCCGGCAACGGCGGACAGAATCCGGCCTACAGGCCCGCTCCACTTTCATCCACTCCCTCTCAGCGCCAGCCTGCGCCGACCGTGCCCTGGCACCGTATCGGTGCCAGCGCCCGCCGCTTGGAGCCGTCAGGTTGCGGATTCGGCGCTTTCAGCAGCGCCTTTCGACGGCGATCCGCAGCCGCTGGTGCTCCCTCAGGTACCCCGATTCTGTGAACTTACTTTGACTAGCATCGCTAAGTCTTTGGAATTCCGCGTCCAGACCCGGTGAGGGATCTAGGAACTTCGCGTAAGTCCTTGTCCCAACAGGAAATTTACACCCCGAAGATTTGACTGCCCCTGCTTACTGCAATATTCTCCGACATCGAGTGGGGATTCGTGGGAAATGGTGGGGCCGGGTGGGATTTTTGGCCGCCAACAGCCCTCCTGCGACCCTGGTTACGGTAAGAAGCCTCCCTGTCGCCAGGGAGACCGGGAAGAAGGCAGAGAAAGGCACATTGGCAGATGTTTCAGGGTAGTTATCCGCTTTCGCTCGACGCCAAGGGACGGATGACCGTCCCGGCAGAGATGCGCGAGCAATTGGAGACGCTCTGCCAAGGCAAGCTTACCGTCACCCGTCACTTCGGCCCGAACTTTCTGCGCGTCTACCCGGAGCCGGAGTGGGACCGGATGCGCGGCATCCTGGCCAAGCACCAGGGAGCCGACGGCGAAGCGGTGCGCCGCCTGATCGTCGGCTCGGCCGACACGGTGCAGATGGACGGCGCCGGCCGGATCCTGATCAGCCCGATCCTGCGCAAGGCGGCCAACCTCGACCGGCGGGTGGTGCTGGTCGGCGACCTTCAGCGACTGGAACTGTGGGATGAAGAAGCGCATGCGCGCTACCTGGATGCCCAGGCCGAGGCCGGCATTCCCGAAGCGCTTCGCAACGCTCTGGGATTCTGAATCGAGTTGCGTTGAGTGAAGAGCATTCAAGTTTCGGGCACGTTCCGGTCCTGGCCAGCGAGGCGATCGCTGCGCTGCGCATCCGGCCGGACGGGGCCTATGTCGATGCAACCTTCGGCCGGGGCGGGCACAGCCGCCTGCTGCTGCAGGCGCTCGGCGGGGGGGGCAGGTTGCTCGCGGTAGATCGTGATCCGGAGGCGGTTGCGGCCGGCGAGCGGATGGCGCAGGAATGGAATGACCCGAGGTTCGAGATCGTGCATGCGCGTTTCTCCGAGTTGGAAGACCTGCTGCAGGCGCGCGGCCTCCAGGCGGTGGACGGCATCCTTCTCGATCTCGGCATCTCCTCGCCGCAGGTTGACGACCCATCCCGAGGCTTCAGCTTCGCGGGTGACGGCCCACTGGACATGCGCATGGATCCGACGCAGGGCATGTCCGCGAGAGAGTGGTTGATGAAGGCGTCGGAACAGGAAATAGCGGAGGTGCTTAAGCGATATGGGGACGAACGGTTTGCTGTTCCGATTGCAAAGACGATTGCTGCTCGCCGCAGCGAAGCCGGTAGCGCGGCGTTTCAAACAACACGACAACTTGCCGATGTCGTGGCGGGTGTCGTCCGTCGCCGGCAAAAGAAGCCGGAGGTGGGCAAAAACCCGGCAACACGTACCTTTCAGGCTCTACGGATTCACACCAATAACGAAGGCGTCGAGCTCGAGAGGGCACTAGACGCGGCTGTCGGCCGTCTTGCGCCCGGAGGGCGCCTGGCGGTCATCAGCTTTCACTCGATCGAAGATCGCATGGTCAAGCAGTTCGTTTCCCTGCATAGCGGCAAGAGCGGCGCGAAGCATCCCATCACCGGCGCAGCGCTCACGGCCCCGACTCTGCGCAACTGCGGCCGGGTCCTGCCGGGCGACGATGAAGTGCGGGCCAACCCGCGGGCGCGCTCGGCCGTGCTGCGCATCGCCGAGCGGACCGCGGCGGCGGCGACGAGGCCATGAGCAGCTCGTTCCTCGCCCGCCTCAATGTCGTGCTCGCGGCTGTGCTGGTGGTGGCATCGCTGCTGCTGGTCACGTCGCAGCATCGCGCCCGCAAGCTCAGCATCGAGCTCGAGCGGGCCCAGGGGCAGATGCGCGAGCTCGATGTCCGCTACTCGCAGCTGCAGCTTGAGATCTCGAAGCTCGCCAAGCCGTCGCTCGTCGACAGCAGGGTCCGCAAGGAACTCAGGATGATCCCGTTGTCGCCGGAGCGCACGCTGTACCTGAAGGAGCCCAACTGATGGTCCGATCTGTCAAGTTCGCCGCCCCGAAACTTCTTCAGACACGACTGCAGTTGTGGCGCTCGCGCTTCATCTTCGCGTTGGTGGCGCTGTGCTTCGTTGCCCTGGGCGGCAAGGCGCTCTACCTGCAGACCATGTCGGCGCCGTTCCTGCAGGCGCAGGGTGCGCAACGCTATGAGAAGACCATCGATCTGCAGGCGAACCGTGGCAGGATCCTGGATCGTCACGGCGTCGTGCTGGCCTCCAGCCTGCCGGCGCGGTCGGTATGGGCTTATCCGGACCGCATCGACCTGAGCGATCCGCGACTGATGGACCTGGCGCGCCTGCTCGACATCAAGCCGCTGGACCTGCAGCGCCGGCTGACGAACGAGGACCGCAACTTCGTGTTCCTCAAGCGGCAGGTCGACCTGGACACGGCCGAGCGGATCAGGGCGCTGCGCATCAAGGGCGTCGGGCAGGACGGCGAGTACAAGCGCGACTACCCGCAGGGCGAGATGGTCGCCCACCTGGTCGGCTTCACCGATATCGGCCATGTCGGCCAGGAAGGCCTCGAGCTCGCCTTCCAGTCGACGCTCGCCGGGCACGTCGGCAGTCGCCGGGTGATCCGCGACGGCACGGGCCAGATCATCGGCGCCCTCGACCAGGTGCGTGAGCCTCGCGATGGCCGCGACCTGCGGCTGACCATCGACACCCGTATCCAAGCCGCGCACCTTCGACGCGCTGAAGGCGGCGGTGAAGGACACCAAGGCGCAGGCCGGCGCCGCGGTGGTGCTCGACGCCAAGACCGGCGAAGTGCTGGCACTGGCCAACTGGCCGTCCTACAACCCCAACGATCGCAGCGACATGTCCGGCGGGCAGTTGCGCAACCGCGCGATCACCGACCTCTACGAGCCTGGCTCGACGCTGAAAGTGTTCACCGCCGCCATGGCATTGGAGAGCGGCAAGTACCGTCCCGGCAGCATCATCGATGCGCGCGAAGGCAAGATGAAGATCGGGCCGGACACCATCCGCGACTCGCATCGGGCGCGCGAACTGATGACGCTGGAGCAGGTCATGCAGCACAGCTCGAACATCGGCACCGCCAAGATCGCGCTGTCGCTGCCGCCCGAGGACCATTGGCGCCTGCTGACGGCGGCGGGCTTCGGCCAGTCGCCGAAGATCGGCTTCCCCGGCGCGGCCGCCGGCCGGCTGCGCCCTTACAAGAAGTGGAAGCCGATCGAGCACGCCACCATCTCCTACGGTCACGGCATCTCCGTGTCGCTGATGCAGATGGCGCGTTCCTACACCATCTTCGCGGGCAACGGCGAATTGCTGCCGGCGCGGATCTTCAGCACCGAGGACGAACAGCGCGGCCGGCCGATGCAGGTGTCGCTGCGCAGCCGTGACGATGACACGCGTCCGTGGCGTGCCGGTCATCAGGCCCGAGACCGCGGCCGCGATGCGCAAGATGCTGGAGATGGCGGCAGGGCCCAAGGGAACCGCACCGCTCGCGCGCGTGCCGGGTTACCGCGTCGGCGGCAAGACCGGCACCACGACGAAGCTCGAGAACGGCCGCTACGTGAAGAAGTACGTCGCATCGTTCGTCGGCATGGCGCCGATGTCGGATCCGCGGATCATCGTCGCCGTGATGATCGACGAGCCCTCCGCCGGCAAGTACTACGGCGGCCAGATCGCCGGCCCGGTCTTCAGCCGCATCGCCGGCGATGCGCTGCAGACGCTGGGCGTCGAGCCCGATGCGCCCTTCGAGACGATGATTTCGCCGCTGGTCGCCCTCACGAAGGAAGGCGTGTGACGGATTCGTCGGTCATCAGTCCGGCGGCCCGCCAGGCCGCGGATTGGCTGAAGCGGCAGCTGCCGGCTCAGGCCAGGCTGTCCGCCGACAGCCGGGCCATTGCTGCCGGCGACGTGTTCGTCGCCTATCCGGGCGAGACCAGCGACGGCACGGGCGCACATCAGCCAGGCGCTTGCTGCGGGCGCGGCGTGCGATCGTCATCGAGCAGGCGGGCGCAGAAGCATTCGAGCCGCTGCTCGCGAAGTCGGACACGCCATCGCTGCAGGTCGAGGGGCTGCGCCGCCGTGCCGGCGAGATCGCCGCGGCCTATCTCGACGAGCCGACCGCCCGGCTGACGGTGGTGGCGGTCACCGGTACCAACGGCAAGACCAGCTGCACCCACTGGATCGCGCAAGGCTACAGCAGCCGGGCGATGGCTCGGCGCAGGCGGATTGCATCGATGCCAAGGCGGGGGTGATCGGCACGCTCGGCGCGGGCGTTCCCGGTGAGCTGTCGACCGCCGACGCTCACGACACCGGACGCGATCGGCCTGCAACAGCAGTTCGCGGCCTTCGCAGGCCGCGGCATGGAACTGGTCGCGGTGGAGGCTTCGTCGATCGGGTTGCAGCAGGGGCGGCTCAACGGCACGCGCATCGCGGTCGCGGTACTCACCAACCTGACGCGCGACCATCTCGACTATCACGTGACGATGCAGGCCTACGCCGCGGCAAAGGCCAGGCTGTTCGCCTGGCCGACACTGGTGGCGATGGTGGTCAACCTGGAAGATCCGGCTTCCGCCGAGATGCTCAACGCCGCCGACCCCGACCTGCGCCGGATCGGCTACCTGGTCAACGACGATGCGGCCGGGCAGGATCACGACGGATCCGCTGGCCGATGCAGGCGAGCGATCCACTTCCTGCAGCGACCTGCTCACGATCACGCCGATCGAAGGCGACGACCGGTTCGTGCTCACGCATTTCCGCTCGCGCAACAGCACGAAGAGTCGGGATCCAGGGGCCGATACCGGTTCCCACGGCGCAGCGCGGGCCGCAGCAGCCGAAGCAGCGGACGAAGCAGGGACGAAGCAGCGGACGAAGCAGCGGACGAAGGAGGCGAAGGAGGCGAAGCAGCCGGCGCCGACAGCGTCGACCTGCGACTGTCGCTGATCGGACGCTTCAACCAGAGCAACGTACTGGCGGTGGCAGGCGTCTGGCTCGCACTGGGCTGGACGCTTGCTGAAGTGGCGGCGGAGCTGGAGAAGCTGCGGCCGGTGCCGGGCCGGCTGCAGGTGATCGGCGATCCTGCGAATCGCCGAGAGCCGCTCGCGGTGGTCGACTATGCGCATACGCCGGATGCGATCGCAAACGCGCTGCAGGCGCTGCGGCCACTCGCGGAACGCCGCAGCGGCCGACTCTGGTGCGTGTTCGGCGCCGGCGGCAACCGCGACCCGGGCAAGCGCGCGCCCATGGCTGCGGCTGCGCAAACCCATGCGGACGTGCTGGTCCTGACCAGCGACAACCCGCGCAACGAGAATCCGGCCGCGATCATTGCCCAGCTGCGCGCCGGCCTCAGCCGCACCCCACACCTCGTCGAGCCCGACCGCGCGCCTGGCTATCGCCACGGCGCTGCAGTCGGCCGAGTCTGCCGACGTCGTGCTGATCGCCGGCAAGGGCCACGAGACCTACCAGGAGATCGGAGGCGAGCGCCATGCCTTCTCCGACGCCGAGCATGCGCGGCGTGCGCTGGATGCGCGCGCCGCAGGATCGCCGGGCAGCACCGATGCGGACGATGCGGATGTTTGAGTTGCGCCAGGCATTCGACTGGCTTCCGCAGGCGGTGCTGCTCGGCACCGGCGCCGAGGAGTTGACCGCGGTCTCGACCGACACGCGAACCGTGCGCCGCGGCGATCTGTTCGTCGCGCTCAAGGGCGAGAAGTACGATGCGCACGATTTCGTCGCCGATGCGATCGCCAGCGGTGCAGCCGCCGTGGTGGTCGAGCGCTGGAGCGAGAAGATCCGCCCGCCGGCATTGCTGGTGCCGGACACCCGCAAGGCGCTGGGCTGGATCGCCGCCGGCTGGCGCGCCCGATTCCGGTTGCCGCTGATCGCCGTCACCGGCAGCAACGGCAAGACCACCGTCAAGGAGATGATCGCCGCGATCCTGGCGGCGCATGTCGGCAATGAAGGGGCATTCGCGACCCGTGGCAACCTGAACAACGATGTCGGCGTGCCGCTGACGCTGCTGTCGCTGGCGCAGGCGCATCGCGCCGCCGTGATCGAAGCTCGGCATGAACCATGTCGGCGAGATCGCCTGGCTGGCCGGGCTGGTGAAGCCGACGGTGGCGCTGGTGAACAATGCGCAGCGCGAGCACCAGGAATTCCTCTCCGGACCCGAGGCAACTGCTGTCGAGAACGGCGCGGTGTTCGAGGCGCTGGCCGACGACGGCGTCGCGGTGTTTCCCGGCGACGACGTCCATGCCAGGATCTGGCGGGACCTGGCGCGGACCCGTCAGACCATCGACTTCGGCCTCACGCCGCAGCAGCGGGTCCATGCGGCAGCCGACGCCCGTCCGGCCCGCTTCAGCGCCAGCATCGACGGCCAGCCGGTCGAGATCGAGCTCAACATCGCAGGTCGGCACAATGTTCGCAACGCGCTTGCCGCCGCGGCCTGCGCGCATGCGATCGGCGTGCCGCTGGAGGCGATCGTCCGGGGCCTGAAGGCGTTCCAGCCGGTTGCCGGCCGCCTGCGCCGGCTGCGTGCCGCAGCGGGCTTCGAGTTGATCGACGACAGCTACAACGCCAATCCCGATTCGGTGCGCGCGGCGATCGACGTGCTCGCCGACGAACCGGCGCCGCGGCTGCTGGTGCTCGGCGACATGGGCGAAGTCGGGAACCCAGGGACCCGAATTCCACCGCGAGGTCGGTGGCTACGCCCGCGAGCGTGGCATCGACCGCCTGCTTCGCTGCCGGCGACATGGCCCGCGAAGCGGTGGCGGTCTTCGGCGAAGGCGCGCGGCATTTCGAATCGGTGGAGTCGCTGGCGCAGACCTTGGCGCAGGTTGCGGCTCGGGATCCGGCTTCGACGGGGGATGCCGGCGCCGACGACTTCGCGAGCGTCCTGGTCAAGGGCTCGCGCTTCATGCGCATGGAACGGGTGGTGCGGGCGCTGGCGTCCGAGCCTGCCGGCGGGAGGGCTCACTGATGCTGCTCGAGCTTTCGCAATGGCTGGCCAAGGACTACCGCGCTTTCTCGGTCTTCAACTACATCACGTTACGCGCGGTGCTGGCGACGCTGACGGCGTTGTTCATCGGGCTGATCTTCGGGCCAGCCGTGATCCGTCGCCTGACCGAGATGAAGATCGGCCAGGCGGTGCGCAACGACGGGCCGCAGACCCACCTGATCAAGTCGGGCACACCGACGATGGGCGGCGTGCTGGTGCTGATCTCCGTCGGCCTGGCCACGGTGCTGTGGGCGGACCTGGGCAACCGCTTCATCTGGCTGGTGCTGCTCGTCACCACCGGTTTCGGGCTGATCGGTTGGGTGGACGACTATCGCAAGGTGGTCTATCGCAACCCGAAAGGCATGTCTGCGCGCGAGAAGTACCTCTGGCAAAGCGCCATCGGACTGTTCGCCGCCTTCTATCTCGCCTTCGCGATTCCCAGCCAGACCAGCGGCCAGGCGCTCGACCTGTTCATCCTCTGGGTCAAGAGCGGGCTGAGGCTGGAACTGCCCTCCAATGCCAACCTCATCGTGCCGTTCTTCAAGGAGATCGCCTATCCGATGGGCGTCTTCGGGTTCATCACGCTGACCTACTTCGTCATCGTCGGCACGAGCAATGCCGTCAACCTCACCGATGGCGCCGACGGCCTCGCGATCATGCCGGCGGTGCTGGTCGGTTCCGCGCTCGGCATCTTCGCCTACGCGACCGGCAACGCGGTGTTCTCGCGCTACCTGCTGATCCCGTACATCCCGGGTGCGGGCGAACTGATCGTGGTGTGCGGTGCGATCGCGGGGGCGGGCCTGGCCTTCCTCTGGTACAACGCCTATCCGGCCCAGGTCTTCATGGGCGACGTCGGCGCGCTTGCCCTCGGCGCCGCGCTCGGCACGATCGCCGTCATCGTCCGCCAGGAGATCGTGCTCTTCATCATGGGCGGCGTATTCGTCGCCGAGACGATCTCGGTGATGATGCAGGTCGCCTACTTCAAGTACACCAAGCGCAAGTACGGCGAAGGCCGGCGCATCTTCCGCATGGCTCCACTGCACCACCATTTCGAGGTGGGCGGGGTCAAGGAGTCGCAGGTCGTGGTGCGGTTCTGGATCGTCACCATGATGCTGGTCCTGTTCGGTCTCTCCTCCCTGAAGCTGAGGTAGGCGATGATCGAACTGAAAGACAGGCATGTGGCGGTGGTCGGGCTCGGCGAGTCCGGCCTGGCCATGGCGCGCTGGGCGGGCTTCAACGGCGCGCGGGTGACGGTGCTCGACAACCGCGAATCTCCTCCCCAGAAGCAGGCCCTGCTCGAGCAATGCCCGCAGGCAAGGCTGGTCGCCGGCGAGTTCTCGATAGCGGCCGTTCGGGACGCCGACCTGCTCGCCTGGAGCCCCGGCCTGTCGCCGCTGACCGGCGCCGCCGCGTCGCTGCACCAGGCGGCGGTCGACGCCGGTTTGCCGGTGCTTGGCGAGATCGACTTCTTTGCCGATGAACTCGCGCGCCGCGCGCAGGCGGGCTACCAGCCGAAGGTCGTCGCCATCACCGGCACCAACGGCAAGACGACCGTCACGCAGCTTGCAGGACACCTGGCGGCCGAGGCGGGCATGGACGTGCAGGTGGCCGGCAACATCAGCCCCGCGCTGCTCGACGCGCTGCGCGAACGTATCGTCGCCGGACCGACTGCCCGAGATCTGGGTACTGGAGCTTTCCAGCTTCCAACTGGCGCTGGCCGGCGGCGGCATCGCCGCACGGCTCAAGTGCACCGCCTCGGTGGTGCTCAACATCAGCCAGGACCACCTCGACTGGCACCAGTCGATGGCGCATTACCGCGACGCCAAGCTGCGCATTCATCGTGACACCGCCTGCTGCGTCGTGAATGCCGATGACCGCCAGACGGATCCGTCATGGACCGGCGAACTGCCCGCAGGGGCTGCCGAAGCGAGCGCGGCCGCCGGCGGTGCTGCAGCCGGCGTCAAGCGTGCGCGCGCCGCCAAGGCTGCGAAAACGCCCGCCGGACCGGTGGCCCAGGCAAGCTTCTCGCTGTCGCCGCCGTTGTCCGCGCCCGGCTTCGGCATGGTCAGGGACGGCGGCCTGAATTGGCTGGTGGAGGCGCTGCCGGACGACGAGGACGGCACGCGCCGGCGCCGCGGTGCGGCGTCATCCACCGGCTTTCACCTGAACCGGCTGATGCCGGCGGACGCGCTGCGGCTTCACGGCGCGCACAACCATGCCAACGCGCTGGCGGCGCTGACGCTGATGCGCGCGGCCGGCGCGCCGCTCGCACCGATGCTGCGCGGGCTGCGCGAATTCGAGGCCGGGCCGCACCGCTGCCACCTGGTCACGGTCATCAACGACGTGCAGTACTACGACGACAGCAAGGGCACCAACGTCGGGGCGACCGTCGCCGCGCTTTCCGGCCTCGGCCGACGCTGCGTGCTGATCGCGGGCGGCGTCGGCAAAGGCCAGGATTTCGCACCGCTCGCGCCGGCGGTCCGCCGCCATGCGCGCGCAGTGGTGCTGATCGGGCGCGACGCGGGGCTGATTCGCGAAGCACTCGCGGCCACCGGCGTGACGCTGATCGATGCGACCAGCATGGAGGACGCGGTCGCAGAAGGCCGCCGGGCTGGCGATCGCGGGCGATGCGGTGCTGATGTCGCCGGCCTGCGCCAGCTTCGACATGTTCCGCAATTATCCGCATCGCTCCGAGGTCTTCGTCGCGGCGGTGAGCGACCTCGCGCACGAGGCGGGGCAGCCATGCTGACCGCTGTGACCGCCTACTTCAGGTTCGGCCGCGGCGACGCGGATGCGGATCGGCGTACCGGCGAGCGGCGCGCGCAGGGCAGGCCGGCAGGAACCGGCCGGCGCCGCACGCCCGGCCTACAAGCCGTCGTTGCTGCGCAGCCTCACGCGCGACGCGCTCGATACCGGCGTGCAGGGTTTCGACGCCGGGCTGCTGTGGTGCGTCGCGCATCCTCCTGATGCTCGGTCTGGTGATGGTCTATTCGGCGTCGATCGCGGTGCTGGAGCGGCGCAACCCGGCGGCCGATGCGTCGACCTACTACCTCGTGCGCCATTCGATCTCGATGTGCATCGCGATCGGCGCCTCGGTAGTCGCCTTCGCGGTGCCGGTGAAGCACTGGCAGCGCGCGGCGCTGCCGCTCTTCCTGCTGGGCATCGTGCTGCTCACGCTGGTCTTCGTGCCCGGCATCGGCCGCCGCGCCGGCGGCGCGGACCGCTGGATCAGCCTCGGCGTGATGAGCCTGCAGCCGACCGAGCTGATGAAGCTGTTCGTGATCCTGTACGTCGCCGACTACGCGACCCGCAAGCAGGAGATGATGCACCAGTTCAAGCGCGGCTTCATCCCGATGGCGGCCGCACTAGCGGTGGTCGGCATCCTGATCATGCGCGAGCCGGACCTGGGCGCGCTGATGGTGATCGTATCGGTTGCGATGGGGGTGCTGTTCCTGGGCGGCATGAGCCCGAAGCTGTTCTTCGGCATGGGCACGACGCTCGCGGGCGTCTTCATGATGTTCATCCTGTTCGTGCCGTTCCGTCGGCAACGCTTCTTCGCCTACCTGGAGCCGTTCGCCAGCCAAGAACGCCGAGGGCAGCAGCTACCAGCTGACCCACTCGCTGATGGCGATCGGCAAGGGAGAGTGGCTCGGGGTCGGGCTTGGCGGCGGCGTTGCGAAGCTCAACTACCTGCCGGAGCCCCACACCGACTTCCTCTTCGCGATCATCGGCGAGGAACTCGGCATGGCCGGCATGCTGGTCGTGATCGGCCTGTTCTTCTGGATCATCCGTCGCTGCTTCGAGATCGGCCGGCAGGCGATCTCGTTCGAGCTCTTCTTCAACGGCCTGGTCGCGCAGGGCATCGGGCTGTGGATCGGCATCCAGGCCTTCATCAACCTCGGCGTCAACCTGGGGCTGCTGCCGACCAAGGGGCTGACCCTGCCGCTGATGAGCTTCGGCGGCAGCGCGATCCTGATGACCTGCCTGGCGCTCGCCATCGTATTGCGCATCGATTTCGAGAACCGCCGCCTGATGCGGGGGACCGTGCTTTGAACGCGCGCGTGACGGCACCCGGCTCATCGTCCCACCCCCGGACCATCATGATCATGGCCGGTGGCACGGGCGGACATATCTTTCCCGGTCTCGCGGTGGCGGAGCTGCTGCGCGAACGCGAATGGCGGGTGGTCTGGCTCGGCAATCCCGAAGGGCATGGAGGCGACGCTGGTGCCGCAGCGCGGCATCGAGATGAAGCCGGTGAACTTCGGCGGACTGCGCGGCAAAGGGCTTGCTGACCAAGCTGCTGCTGCCGCTGAACCTGCTGCGTGCATTCTGGCAGTCGCTGCGGGCGGTGCGCCAGGCGGATCCTGCGGTAGTCCTCGGACTCGGCGGCTACATCACCTTCCCCGGCGGCATGATGGCGGTCCTGCTCGGCAGGCCGCTGGTGCTGCACGAGCAGAATTCGGTCGCCGGGCTTGCCAACAAGGTGCTCGCGCGGGTTGCCGACCGGATCATGGTGGCGTTCCCAGGCACGTTGTCGCAGGCGCGTTGGAGCGGCAATCCGGTCGCTTCCAGCATCGCTGCCATCGAAGCGCCGGAGCAGCGCTACCGCAAGCGCAGCGGGCCGTTGCGCGTGCTGGTGGTCGGCGGCAGCCTCGGCGCCCAGGTGTTCAACCAGGTGGTGCCGCAATGCCTTCGGCCTGATGCTGCCGGAGCGGCGGCCGTCGATCCTGCACCAGGCGGGCCGGGCCAACATCGAGCAACTGCAAGGCCAACTATGCCGCGGCCGCGGTGGATGCCGAAGCGGTGGCGTTCATCGACGACATGGCGGCCGCCTACGCGGACGCCGACCTGGTGATCGCCCGCGCGGGCGCGATGACGGTGTCCGAGATCGCCTGCGTCGGCGTGGCTTCCATCCTGGTGCCGTTCCCGCATGCGGTGGACGACCACCAGACCGCGAACGCGAAGTTCCTGTCCGAGGCCGGCGCCGCATTCCTGATCCCGCAGAAGGAGTTCAGCCCCACCGGCCTCGCCGCGCTGCTGTCGGAGCTCAGCCGCTGCCGCGCTCGTGTCGATGGCGGCCAAGGCCCGCGCACTCGGCAAGCCAGATGCCGCCAGTACGGTCGCCGACGTCTGCGAGGCAGTCGCCAAGGTGGGGGTGGGGGCAGAATGAAGCACAAGGTCAAGCGCATCCATTTCGTCGGCATCGGCGGCGCCGGCATGAGCGGCATCGCCGAGGTCCTGCTCAACCTCGGCTACCAGGTGAGCGGATCGGACCTGGTCGATTCGCCGGTGCTGCAGCGACTGCGCGATCTGGGCGCCGCTGATCCAGGTCGGCCACGACGGCCAGCAACGTCGCGCAGGCCGACGTGGTGGTCACCTCGAGCGCGGTGCAGTCCGACAACCCCGAGGTGCGCACCGCACGCAGCCGCCGGCTGCCGGTGGTGCCGCGTGCGCTGATGCTCGCCGAGCTGATGAAACTCAAGCAGGGCATCGCCATCGCCGGCACCCACGGCAAGACCACCACCACCAGCCTGGTGGCGAGCGTGCTGGCCAAGGCGGGGCTCGATCCGACCTTCGTGATCGGCGGGACGGCTCAACAGCGCCGGCGTCAATGCCAGGCTCGGCACCGGCGACTACATCGTCGTCGAGGCGGACGAATCCGATGGCTCGTTCCTCAACCTGGTGCCGATGATCTCGGTCGTGACGAACATCGACGCCGACCACATGGACACCTATGGCCACGACATGGCCAGGCTCAAGCACGCGTTCATCGAATTCCTGCATCACCTGCCGTTCTACGGTGCGGCAGTACTGTGCGTCGATGACCGCAACGTGCGCGAGATCATGCCTTTCGTCAGCAAGCCGATGATCACCTACGGCCTCGGCCGAAGATGCCCAGGTCCGTGCGGTCGATGTCCGGGCCGAAGGCGACCGCATGCGCTTCAGCGTGCTGCGCGAGGGCGAGCAGCCGCTCGACGTGGCGCTCAACCTGGCCGGCGAGCACAACGTGCGCAACGCCTTGGCTGCGATCGCGGTAGCCGACGAACTCGGCGCACCGGACGAAGCCATCGTTGCCGCGCTCGGTGAGTTCCGCGGTGTCGGCCGGCGCTTCGAGCGCTACGGCGAACTGGCGGTGCCGGCCGGCGCGGCGGGCAGCGGTGGTGTCTTCACGCTGATCGACGACTACGGCCATCATCCCGCCGAGATGGAGGCGACGATCGCCGCCGCGCGCGGCGCCTTCCCCGGCCGCCGCATCGTGGTCGCCTTCCAGCCGCACCGCTATTCGCGCACCCGCGACCTGTTCGAGGATTTCGTGCGGGTGCTGTCGACTGTCGACTGCCTGCTGCTCGCGGATGTCTACGCCGCTGGCGAAGCGCCGATCGCGGCAGCCGACAGCCGCTCGCTGACCCGGTCGCTGCGCCTCGGTGGCAGGCTCGAACCTGATTTTCGTCGAGTCGGTCGCCGACCTGCCGGCCGAAATCCTGCGTGCCGTTCGCAACGGCGACGTCGTCATCACCATGGGCGCCGGCAGCATCGGCCGGGTGCCCGCCCTGCTCAAGGAAGCTTCAGATGCCTGAGCGCAATACAGCCGTCGCCGGCATCGCGCAAGACAACCCGCAGATTGCCGCCGCCGCGCGATTCGAGCTGCCCGATCCGGTCGCGCTCGGCAAGGTTGCCGTGCTGCTCGGCGGGCGCTCGTCCGAACGCGAAGTGTCGCTGATGTCCGGCAACGGCGTGCTGCAGGCACTCAGGAGCCGGGGCGTCGATGCCCACGGCTTCGATCCCGCCGTCGAATCGCTTCAGGCGCTGCAGGACGCCGGCTTCGACCGGGCCTTCATCGCGCTGCATGGCCGCTACGGCGAGGACGGCACCATCCAGGGCGCGCTCGAGCTCCTCGGCATCCCCTATACCGGCTCCGGCGTGATGGCTTCGGCCATCTGCATGGACAAGGTCCGCACCAAGCAGATCTGGATCGCGCAGGGCCTGCCGACGCCGCGCTATGTGGCGATCGGCGGCGCCGCACAGCTCGATGCGGCGGTCGCCTTGCTCGGCCTGCCCCTGATCGTGAAGCCGCCGCACGAAGGCTCGACCATCGGGATCACCAAGGTGAGCGCAGCCGACCGGATGCTCGAGGCGTATTCGGTCGCGGCCCGCCTCGACAACGAGGTCATGGCCGAGCAGTTCATTGCCGGGCGCGAGCTTACCGTCGCCGTACTCGGCTCGGGCGACGAGGCGCGTGCGCTGCCGATCGTGGAGATCCGGGCACCCCAGGGAAACTACGACTACCAGAACAAGTACTTCACCGACGACACCGAATACCTCTGCCCGGCGCCGCTCGACGATGAGATGGCGCGCGGAAATCGGCCGCATCGCGGTGGCTGCCTACCGGGCCGTGTCGTGCGAGGGGTGGGGCCGCGTCGACTTCATGCTGTCCGTCCGACGACGGCAAGCCTTACCTGCTCGAAGTCAACACCGCGCCCGGCATGACAGGCCATTCGCTGGTGCCGATGGCGGCGCGGGCGGTAGGGCTCTCCTACGAGGACCTGGTCCTTGCGATCACCGCCACCGCAGCGCTCAAGGTCCATGGCGCGCCCCGGGAGGGAACATCCGCATGACGCTCTGGCAGGACGCGCGTGCGCTCAACACCATCGCCAACGGGCTGATGATGGTAGCGTTCGCCTGCCTGGTCGCGACTGCCATCTGGTGGCTCGCGCATCGCCAGGTATTCGACCTGCAGGGCATCGAGATCGGCCCCGTGCCGGGCCGCGAGCTCGAGCATGTCAGCGTCGAGGCGCTGCGCGCCGCCAACCTGGACGAATTCCGCGGCAACTTCTTCACGGTGGACCTGGATCGGGTCCGCGAGTCGTTCGAGGACGCGCCGTGGGTGCGGCGCGCGCAGGTGCGGCGGGTCTGGCCGAACCGGCTGTTCGTCGCCATCGAAGAGCACCGGCCGCTTGCGCAATGGGGCGACGGCCGATTCGTCAATACCTTCGGCGAGCTTTTCAGGGTCAACCCGGATGAGGTCGACGAGCGCGAGTCGCTGCTGGAGTTCGCCGGGCCGGAAGGCACGCAGGGGATCGTCACCCGCCGCTTCGCGGAGTTGACCGAGCAGCTGAAGCCGCTCGCGGTGAAGCCGCACAAGGTGGCGCTGTCGGAGCGCCAGGCCTGGTCGGCGCGCCTGGATAACGGCATCACCTTGCTGATCGGACGCGACGAAGGCGTCGCCATCAACGACAGGATCACCCGCTGGGTCGCCGTCCATCCGACGGTGCAGGCGCGGCTCAACGAGCGCACCGAGGTCGTCGACCTGCGCTACCCGAACGGATTTGCGGTAAGGGCACCCGGAGTGCTGGAACAGGAAGGAAATGAACGCAGTGAGCGCAGTGAGCGCGGCAGCAGGGAAATCTCCAGGCGGCCATGACTAGAGAAAGCAAGGACCTGCTGGTCGGGCTGGACATCGGCACCTCGAAGGTGGTGACGATCGTGGCCGAGATGCACAGCGACGGCGAGTACGAAGTGGTGGGGATCGGCCAGCACGAGTCGCGCGGGCTGAAGAAGGGCGTGGTCGTCGACATCGAGAAGACGGTTGCCTCGATCCAGGACGCGCTCGAGGAAGCCGAGCTGATGGCGAGCTACAAGATCCGCACCGTGGTGACGGGGATCGCCGGCAGCCACATCCGCAGCTTCAATTCGATCGGCATGGTCGCCATCAAGGACAAGGAGGTCACCGAGGCCGACGTGCTGCGGGTGACCGAAACGGCGAAGGCGGTCAACATCCCAACCGACCAGCAGATCCTGCACGTGCTGCCGCAGGAATACATCATCGACGGCCAGGAGGACATCCGCGAGCCGGTCGGGATGAGCGGCGTGCGCCTGGACGTCAAGGTGCACATCGTGACCGGCGCGGTGTCGGCGGTGCAGAACATCATCAAATGCGTGCGCCGCTGCGGCCTCGAGGTCCAGGACCTGATCCTGCAGCCGCTCGCCTCGAGCAGTTCGGTACTGACGGCCGACGAGAAGGAACTCGGCGTGGCGCTGGTCGACATCGGCGGCGGCACTACCGACATCGCGGTGTTCGTCGGCGGCGCGATCCGGCATTCGGCGGTGCTCGCGGTCGCCGGCGACCAGATCACCAACGACATCGCCATGGCGCTGCGCACGCCGACCGCCGACGCCGAGGACATCAAGCTGCGTCACGGCCTCGCCAAGCAGGTGCTCGCCAACCCCAACGACAAGATCGAGGTGCCCGGCATCGGCGACCGCGGTCCGCGCTCGCTGTCGAAGCAGGCGCTCGCCGCCGTCATCGAGCCACGCGTCGAGGAACTGTTCTCGATGGTGCAGCAGACGATCCGCGAGTCGGGGTACGAGGAGGCGATCTCCTCAGGGATCGTGATCACCGGCGGCTCGAGCCTGCTGCCGGGGATGGCGGAGCTCGCCGAAGACATCTTCCTCAAGCCGGTGCGCGTGGGTGCGCCGGCGTACGACGGTCCGCTTGCCGACGTGGTGCGGACGCCGAGATTTGCAACCGCGATGGGCCTGCTCGAGGAAGCTCGGCAGATCCGGCTGCGGGGGCGCAAGGTTGCGGAGCAATCGGGTTCGTTCAAGGACACGATGCGTCGCATGAAGGAGTGGTTCCTTGGCAATTTCTGAGGCGCCGGTCCTTCGTATCGAAAGGGTGCGTACTCCTGCCCGGTGTCGCACCCGCCAGCCCCGGCAACATTGCCGACGGCTGTCTTGTCAACCAGGAGGCCATTAAAAATGTCATTCAAGATGCTCGAATCGGATTTGGACGGCGCTGTCATCAAGGTCGTCGGGATCGGTGGTGGCGGCGGCAACGCCGTGAACCACATGGTCAATCGCGGTGTCCAGGGGGTGGAGTTCATCACCATCAACACCGACCGGCAGGCGCTCAGCCGTTCGCTCGCGACCAAGACCATCCAGCTGGGCGACCAGGGTCTTGGCGCCGGCGCCAACCCTGAGGCCGGGCGCGCAGCGGCGCAGGCGGCGCGTGGCGATATCCGTGCGGCGCTGGAGGGCGCCAACATGGTGTTCATCACCGCCGGCATGGGCAAGGGCACCGGCACCGGCGCGTCGCCGGTGGTGGCGGAGATCGCCAAGGAACTCGGCATCCTGACGGTCGGCGTCGTCACCAAGCCCTTCAACTACGAAGGCAGCCGCAAGATGCGGGTGGCCGACGAGGGCATCGACAACCTGATCACCCAGGTCGACTCGCTGATCGTCGTGCTGAACGAGAAGCTGTTCGAGGTCATGGACGAGGACGCGACGCTGGAAGACGCGTTCAAGCGGGCCGACGACGTGCTGAACAACGCCGTCGCCGGCATCGCCGAGATCATCAACGTTCCCGGCCTGGTCAACGTCGACTTCGCGGACGTGAAGACGATCATGGGCGAGCAGGGCAAGGCGATGATGGGCATCGGTGAAGCCTCCGGCCTCGACCGTGCCCGGCTCGCGGCCGAACAGGCGGTGTCGTCGCCGCTGCTCGACGGCGTCGACCTGCACGGTGCGCGCGGCGTGATCGTCAACATCACGGCAACCCGCTCCCTCAAGCTGCGCGAGACCAACGAAGTCATCAACACCATCAAGCAGTTCTGCGCCGAGGACGCCACCATCATCCACGGCACCGTGTACGAGGAGGACATGGAAGACTCGCTGCGCGTCACGGTGGTTGCCACCGGCATCGGCAAGGTGGTGCGCAAGCCTCAGCTGGTGCCGCAGGCATCCGTCAAGACCGGTACCGACAATGCCAGCGCTGAGCCGGCCGAGTACGCGACCGGCCTGGACGAGCCGGCAGTGTTCCGCAATCCCCGCTCCGAAGCCAGCGCGCGCATCAGCGCGATGGCCCAGAAGGGGGTCGAGCGGCTCGACATTCCGGCCTTCCTGCGCCGCCAGGCTGACTAGTCTCGAGACTAGGGGCAGCGCCTGGCAGGCGGCCGGCGCATCTGGCGCCGGAGGGGTTGACCGCTGGCCTTCCGGTCAACCCGTCCTTCTGGATGATCTTGGATTTTCAGGGGCATCCGGAGGGTTTCCGCCTGCGGGAATAGAATTGCGGGGGCCTTCTGCATTCCAGCGTCGCACGCGTGATGCCATGCCTGCGGGAACACCACCCGCAGGCATGGCGACCGCTTGCCCGCCGGGTTTCCGAAGAGCGGCAACACGATCACCAATCAACAGAGATAGAGAGGCCGGACCGACATGACCATCAAGCCAGGTGAAAGACTTCCCGACGCGACGCTCAACGAGTTCTACGACGTCGAAGGCAACGGCTGCTCGATCGGCCCCAACTCATTCAAGGTGGCGGACCTGGTCAAGGGCAAGAAGATCGTGATCTTCGGCCTTCCCGGCGCCTACACCCCCACCTGCTCGGCCAAGCATGTCCCGAGCTACCTGCAGAACTACGACAAGCTCAAGGCCAAGGGCGTCGACGAGATCTGGTGCGTCTCGGTCAACGACGCGTTCGTCATGGGCGCCTGGGGCCGTGAGCAGAAGGCTGCCGGCAAGGTGCGCATGATGGCCGACGGCAGCGCCGAATTCAGCAAAGCCTGCGGGCTGACGCTCGACCTGACCGCGCGCGGCATGGGGATCCGTTCGGATCGCTATGCGATGCTGGTGGAGGACGGCGTCGTCAAGGCACTCAACCGCGAGGCGCCCGGCAAGTTCGAGGTCAGCAGCGCGGAAGCAGTGCTGCAGGCTCTTTGACGGACCGGATGCAGGATCGGGCGAGATGCTCAGACAGCGCACGCTCAAGCAGCCGGTGCACACCACCGGCATCGGCCTGCATTCCGGCCAGCGCGTCGAGCTGACGATCAAGCCAGGTGCCGTCAACAGCGGCATCGTCTTTCGCCGCACCGACCTCGACCCGCCGGTCAGCGTGCCGGCGGTTGCGCATCATGTGACAGATACGCGGCTTGCATCGACGCTGTCGGCCGCGGTGGAAGGCCCGGGGCTCGAGACCAAGGTCTTCACGGTCGAGCACCTGATGTCGGCGCTCGCCGGCATCGGCATCGACAACGCGGTGATCGACATCACCGGCGGCGAGGTGCCGATCCTCGACGGCTCGGCGGGTTCCTTCGTCTACCTGCTGCAGTCGGCGGGCGTGGTCGAGCAGAGCGCGGCCAAGCGGTTCCTGAAGATACTCAAGCCGGTCGAGATCCGCGAGGCCGACAAGTGGGTGCGGCTCGAGCCGCACTTCGGCTTCAAGGTCAGCTTCGAGATCGAATTCGGGCAGGCGGCCATCGACGCCACCGGGCAGCGCATCGAAATCGATTTCGCGGACACCTCCTACGTGCGCGAGATCGCGCGGGCGCGTACCTTCGTGATGGCTCATGAAGTGGAACTGCTGCGCGCCCATGGGCTGGCGCTTGGCGGCAGCCTCGACAACGCCATTGTCGTCGACGAGAACCGTGTGCTCAACCGTGACGGGCTGCGCTATCGCGACGAGTTCGCCAAGCACAAGGCGCTCGACGCCATTGGCGATCTCTATCTCATCGGCCATCCCATCCTGGGTGCCTACCACGCCCGCAAGTCCGGCCATGCGCTGAACAACCAGCTGGTCCGCGCGGTGCTGGCCGACGAAGAGGCCTGGGAAATCGTCACCTTCCCGCAGCGGCGCACCTCGCCGCCGGCCTTCGCCCTGGACTGGCTGCAGGCCTGATTTTCTCGAGGGGCCGCCGCGGCGACCACATCATGCTCGCATTGCTCAGGATCGTCGCCATACTCGTCGGCCTCGGGGTCGTCGGATTCGCGCTCGCGTACCTGCGCACCGGAGATCGGGAGCACCTGCGGCGCGCGCAGAAGACCTTCCTGTGGGGACTGGTCGCGGCCTTCGTGTTCTTCGCGGTGTTGTTCGTGCAGCGGTTGTTCTGATTCAAGCCATCCCCTGCCCGCCATTCACGTCCAGGGTCACCCCGGTAACGAACCCTGCGTCATCCGACGCGAAGAAGGCGACGGCAGCCGCGATGTCTTCCACTTCACAGTGGCGTCGCAGCGGGATTTCCTCGAGGACCTTGCTGCGCTCCTCGGGCGTGCGGCGCTGCGCCCACAGGCCGCTCGTGCGTTCGGTCATGACGATGCCAGGGCAGATGCAATTCACGGTGATGCCGTGCGGGCCGTACTCCATCGCCATCTGCCGTGTCATCGAGGCAATGGCGCCCTTCGCTGCCGCATAGTTGGCCCCGGCGATCAGGCTCCCGAACCGGCCGGCCTTCGACCCGAAGTTGACGATGCGGCCATGGCCGTTCTTCACCATCGACGGCAGCACCGCCTTGCTCGCCCACACTGCGCCCATCACGTTGAGGTCGAGCACCCGCTTCCAGTCATCGTCTGCCGCCTCCTCGAAGCGGTAGGGGGTGTGCAGGGAGCCGCCGGCGTTGTTGACCAGGATGTCGATCCGGTCGTACTGGCGCAGGATGTCCGCGATTGTCTCTGCGACCATGGCCGGGTCGGACGAGTCCATGACGAACCCGTGCAATCCGATGCCCTTGGCTCGGGCCACCGCCGCTGCTTCGGCCAATGCCGCCTCGTCCCGGTCTGTGATACAGACGGTGGCGCCTTCGGCCGCAAGCCTGGCCGCCGATGCAAAGCCGATGCCGCGCGCCGCCGCAGTCAGCAAAACCACCTTGTCAGCCATGCGGCGGCACGTCCGGCCCGGATCCGGCTCACGGATGGCGCCGGGGCCGCCTGCGTGAATGCTCGAAGTCACCGCTCATTCCGCCTTGATGTTGGCAAAGCTGATGACCTTGGCCCAGCGTTCGGTTTCTTCCCGGATGCGCTGCTTGAAATCATCGATCGAGCCGCCCACCGGTTCGGCGCCGACTGTCTCGAGCCGCTTCCTGAAGTCGTCGGTGGCAAGGGCCTTGTTGACCTCGGAGTTGATCTTTTCCAGGATCGGCTGCGGCGTGCCCGAAGGCGCGAGCAGGGAGAACCAACCCTGCGAATCGAAGCCCTTCACACCGGATTCATCCAGCGTCGGCAGTTCCGGGGTGGAGCTCGATCGTTTCATCGTGGTGACCGCGAGTGCCCGCACGTTTCCGGCTCGGATCTGCGGCAGCGCGGCCGGCAGGTTGTCGAACATCATCTCGATTTGACCGCCCACCAGGTCCTGCAGCGCCGGGGCACTGCCCTTGTAGGGCACGTGGACGATCGAGGCGCCGGTCATTGCCTTGAACATCTCGGCAGAGAGGTGCGGCGTGCCGCCGATGCTGGACGATCCATAGTTCAGCTTGTTCGGGTTCTTCCTGGCGTAGTCGATCAGTTCCTGCGGCGTCTTCACCGGCAGCTTGTTGGTGACGATCAGGACATTGGGCACCGACGCCACCACGACGATAGGCGCCAGCCCTTTCTGTGGATCGAAGGGCAGGTTCGCGAAGATCTGCGGGTTGATGGTCAGTGTCTGCGGTGCGCCTAGCACCAGCGTGTAGCCGTCGGCCGGCGAACGAACTGCTTCGCCCATGCCGATGTTGCCGCTCGCACCGGCCTTGTTCTCGACGACGAAGGGCTGGCCGAGCGCGGCCTGCAGGCGTTCGCCGACGGCTCGGGCCACGATGTCCGTCGCTCCGCCGGGCGGGAACGGCACGATGATCTTCACCGGCTTGTTCGGGTATGTCGAATCGGCGTGGGCCGAGCCGATACAGGTGGCTGCCGCCATGGCCAGCAGTACTGCGGTGATTCGTCTCATCTGCTTCTCCTTTGCTGTTCCGTTTTTCACTTCTCGCGACTGCCTGTCGAGCCGGCGCACTTCATGCCGTGCTCAGTTCATCCACGTCCCGCCGTTGACGTCCATCGAATGGCCGGTGATGTACCGTGCCTGCGCCGAGCATAGAAAACCCACCGCATCGGCAATTTCAGCCGGCAGCCCGAGCCGTCCGAGCGGGATTCGTCGCGCGATCTCCGGCCAGCGATCGCGCGGGATCATCGCCCCCTCGATGGAGCCGGGAACCACTGCATTGACCCGCACACCCGCCGGCGCGAGTTCGATGGCCAGGGATTTCACGAGCGACAGCAGGCCCGCCTTCGATGCGCAGTAGTGCGCTTTGGTGCCCTCGGG
Organism: uncultured Pseudomonadota bacterium; assembly: GCA_963844195.1. Classification (GTDB taxonomy): domain Bacteria; phylum Pseudomonadota; class Gammaproteobacteria; order Burkholderiales; family Burkholderiaceae_E; genus Lautropia. The sequence continues at coordinate 662,485 of CAWJNC010000004.1, forward strand.
CGACGCGGCCAGGGCCGCGAAGCCGGTTCGCGCGGCGCGCGACGCGATCATGACCATTGCGCCCTGCGACTGGCGCAAGGCGCCGATGGCCGCTCGCGCCACCAGGAAGGCGCCGGTGAGATTGACATCGAGCAGGCGCCGCCATTCCTGCGCGCTGATCTCCTCGATCGGACGCTGGGGCGCGGTGATCGCCGCCGAATGAACCAATGCCGCGAGCTCGCCTTCGGAACAGGCGCGCTGGACGAGCGCCCTGCAAGCGTGTTCGTCGGTGACATCCGTCTGGACAAAACACACGCCGTCCGGCAGCGGACCGTCGGGAGGCTGGAGGTCGGCAATGACGACCTGGTAGTCTTCGGCGAGTCGCTGCACGCAGGCCCAGCCGATATTGCTCGAGCCGCCGGTGACGATGGCACTGCGACGAGGGTGCATCTCAGTAGTCCGAGACCGGAACATGGCTGGCTTGCGGGTCGACGGCAACATCGATGACTGTCGGCACTTCGGCATCGCGTGCGCCGACGATGGCATCGGCGAGGTCTCCGGCCCGGTCGACGCGGATGCCGCGGCATCCCATGCCGCGGGCGATCATCGCGAAGTCCATCTCGCTGAAGTCTACCGCGATGCGTCGTCCCTTCATGTTGTCGCGGACCATGCCGAGTCCCTTGTTGTTGGCGACGATCACGGTGATCGGCAGGCGCTCCTGCACGCAGGTGGCCAACGTGGCAAGGGTCATCGCCGCACCCCCGTCGCCGATCAGGCAGATGACGTTACGCTGCGGATAGACCAGCTTGGTCGCCGCTGCCGCGGGCAGGCCCCAGCCCATTCCTCCGATGCCGCCGGGCACCACCAGCTGGCCCGGCGTGCGGATCCGCAGTCGGCTGGTTGCCCAGATGCGATTGTTGCCGGCGTCGAGCACCAGCATGTCGCGCGGGGTGAGGACCAGGTCGAGCGCGCGGATGATGTCGGCGTTGTGCAACGTGCCGTCGGCGGCGACGGTGGGCGGCAGCACGCCGAAGCCTTCGGCACGGTTGTTGGCCTCGATGTCGGCCAGCCGTGCCTCCCGCCGTGCCTGGCCGAGATCGAGCGAACCCAGGCCGTCCAGCACTTCCACGACGTCGCCGGTGATCGCCAGGTCCACCGGGTAGACCCAGCCGGCGTTGCGCGGGTCGATGTCGACCTGGACGATGGTCTGGCGTTCGGGATCGATGAGCCCCGAATCGCGGAAGCGCAGGTAGTCGGGTCCGAGGCTCGCGCCCAGTGCGATCACCAGGTCCGCCTTGCCGAGCATCCGGTTGGCGCTGCTGCTGCCCCAGGTGCCCAGCATGCCGACTGCAATCGCCGTCGTCTCGTCGATGACGCCCTTGCCGTTGTAGCTGCTCGCCACTGCGATGCCGGCGCTGCCGGCCACTTCCGCCAGCAGTTCCCGGCCGCGCTCGGTCTGCGCGCCCTGGCCGGCCACGATCACCGGGTTCGTCGCCTTGGCGATCAGCGACGCCAGGCTTGCCACCGCCTGCTGGTCGACTCGCGGCGGCGTATGCCGCAGGTAGCCGGCCGCGGGGTAGAGCTTCACCCGTTCCTGCTCCGGCATCTCGCGGCGAATGATCGGCGACTTGAGCACCAGCGCTGCCGGCCCCATGCGCGGCAGCTGCGCATGCTTGAACGCCAGCTGCAGGCCGTAGACCGCCTCGTGCGGTTCGGTCGCGTAGGCGGTGTACTTCGTCATCGTGCCGAGCACGGTGCGGATATCGGCAGCGCCGTAGTCGCCGGTCATCGTCTGGTAGACGCCGTACATGCCGAAGCCGTCATAGCAGGAGGTATCGGTGAGTACCACCATCGGTGATCCGGCGAAGTAGGCCTCGAGGATGCCGAAACCACCGGTGGTGTTGATCCACGGTCCCTGTCCCATGAGGACACCGGGTTTGCCGGTCAAGCGCCCGTAGACCTGCGCCATCACCGACGCGACCTGCTCGCTTCTCGTCAACACCACGCGCAGCCGATCGCGCACCTCGTCGAACTCGTCGAGCATCCAGGTGATGCCGAGCCCCGGCAGGGTGAACGCGTGGCTCGCGCCACAGTCGATGAGGGTGCGCACCAGCGCGTTCTTGGTGGTAGCCAAACTGAATCTCCTCGAAAGATCGGGTGCGCGCGGGTCGGCGCAATCCTTGGGGCGCAACGACGATGCTGGTTATGCAAGCGCTTGCATTGAGAGTAACGCTGCGGCGGCAACGAGTCAAATGCAAGGTTTACCCGGCTGTCAGAATGCATGCGTTTGCAGGCGGGTACCCGGCTATCATGCGGGCACCGCGTACCGGATCGACCATGACTTCGTCACGCAAACCCGCAACTCGCACGCCGCCTGGCGCACGTTCGCCATCGTTGTCGGACGTCGCTTCACTGGCGGGCGTCTCGAGCGGCACCGTGTCCCGCGCGCTGTCGCGGCCGGACATGATCAGCGAGGCCACCCGCGATCGGGTCCTGGCAGCGGTCGAGCGCCTCGGCTACGTCGCCAACGGGGCCGCCCGCGCGCTCGCAATGCGTCGTACGATGACCGTCGGCGCCATCGTCCCGCGCTTCGGTGGATCGTCGTTTCCGACGATGATCCAGGCGCTCGAAACGACGCTTGCCGGGCATGGATATACGCTGCTGCTCGCAGCGCCCGAGCATCGTCATTCGCACGAAGCAGCCATCCTGCGCACCATGCTCGAGCGCGGCGTCGATGCGTTGGCCTTGCTGAGCAGCGAGCATCCACGCGAGGTCTTCGCGATGCTGGCCAACAGCCGCACTCCATTCGTGATGATGTGGGCGCAGGACAGCGACGAAGGGACCTGCATCGGCTTCGACGAGCCGGCAGCTGCGGGGCTGCTGGTCGACCACCTCGCGGACCTCGGCCACCGGCGCGTCGGATTCATCGGGGGACGCATCGGCCGACAACGAGCGCGCCCGCCGAAGATTCCAGGGTCTTCTGCGCGCGCTGGCGAGGCGCGGGCTGGAACTCATGGAAGAGGCGACGATCGAGACCGACTACGGGTTCCAGGAGGGATACGACGCGATGTCGATGCTGCTTTCGCGGCGCATGCAGGCCACTGCCGTCGTCTGCGGCAACGACTATCTTGCTGCCGGCGCGCTGTCGGCACTCGATCGGGCACGCATCGCCGTGCCGCAATCGCTGTCCGTTGCCAGCTTCAACGACAATGACTTCGCATCGTTCCTGCATCCGCCGCTGACGACTGTGCGCCTGCCGATACGGGAGATCGGGGAAAGCTCAGGTCAGTACCTGGTCGCGCGCTTGCGCGGCCGGCCGGTGGAGCCGATGGCGTCGTTGCCGATCCAGCTGATGAAGAGATCCAGCACCGGGCCTATGAACCCAGGTAAGACTTCTGCCGCCTGACGAACGAGTGCAGCGCTGCCTTCAGTTCCGGGTTCATGTCGTCCTCCTCGAATGCCTGCAGTTCGCTGAGCACCTTCGGGCTCACCGGCTCCTTTTCGCGCGGCTTGGGCGGGGGCGGAATGTCGTGCGCCGCGATCGGGCGGAAGCGGATGCGGCCCACCAGCCAGCCGCGGGCACGCAGTCCTTCGACCAGGCTGGGCTCGAACTGGCGCAACCGTGCGGCGACGGCCGGCGAGCCGGCTGTCACGACGAGGACCTGGTTGGCGAGCTTGAGAGGCTTCAATGCAAGTCGCGGCTGGATCTGCTGAAGGTCCTTCTCCAGCGCCGACAGCCGCTGCCAGGTCGACCACAGGTCGCTGCCCTGGAGAAAGGAGAGGGCGGGCATCGGATCGCGCCTGCGCTTGGCGGCCAGGCCGCCGCCCTGATACACCGGCGCCAGGGATCGGCCCGGCGCAGCCTGCGGCCCGCTGCGCATGCGCTTTGCGCCGCTTGCGATCGACTCGGCCTGCGCGCTGCGGGGTTTCTCTGGCATTCGCAGAGTCTACGCCAGCGTGCGAGGCCGCGCGCAATCACGGTCGGTCCCCACTGCAGTCAGCAGTCCCCGCGGCCGCGACCCCGCAGGGTCGCGTGATACCATTTTCGGTTTGGTTCGCCTAGAGGGCAAAGGCCGGGGACTGCGCTTTCCGGCCGCGAGGCCAGCGCGCCGTTGCAGCGCGGCCGACGCGCATTTCGCCCCGCGACCTCCACATTCGGCCATCCATACATGTTCCAGAAAGTCCTGACCAGCATCTTCGGCAGTCGCAATCAGCGGCTCCTGAAGCAGTACGGAAGCGCCGTCGCGAAGATCAACTCGTTCGAGCCCGAATTCGAGGCGCTGACGGACGACGCGCTGCGCGCCAAGACCACCGAGTTCCGCGAGCGCATCGCCAGCGAGACGGCCGCCGGCAAGGAACTCGCCCAGGCTCTCGAGGACCTGCTGCCGGAGGCATTCGCCGTCTGCCGCGAGGCGTCGAAGCGGGCGCTGGGCATGCGCCACTTCGACGTGCAGTTGATCGGCGGCATGGTCCTGCACAACGGCAAGATCGCAGAGATGCGTACCGGCGAGGGCAAGACGCTGACGGCCACGCTGCCCGTCTACCTGAACAGTCTTGCCGGGCGCGGCGTCCACGTCGTGACGGTCAACGACTACCTTGCCAGTCGCGACGCCGGCTGGATGGGCAAGGTCTACCGCTTCCTCGGCCTCACTGTCGGCGTGATCGTCTCGCAGCAGCCACCGGACGAGAAGCGTGCTGCCTACGCCGCGGACATCACCTACGGGACCAACAACGAATACGGCTTCGACTACCTGCGCGACAACATGGTCTACGACGTGCAGTCGCGGATGCAGCGCAAGCTGTTCTACGGGATCGTCGACGAGGTCGACTCGATCCTGATCGACGAGGCTCGCACGCCGCTGATAATCAGCGGCCCCGCGGAGGATCACGCCGACCTCTACGTCAAGATGAACGCGGTCGCTCCGATGCTGCAGCCGATGGAGCACGAGCCGAAGTCGGATGTGCCGGATGCGCCCGGCGACTACTGGGTGGACCAGAAGGCGCATCAGGTGCACCTGTCGGAATCGGGCCACGAGCATGCCGAGGAGATCCTCGGCCGCATGGGGCTGCTGCCGGAAGGTGCGAGCCTCTACGATCCCGCGAACATCGCGCTGATCCACCACCTGATGGTGTCGCTGCGCGCTCATACGCTTTACCACAGGGACCAGCACTACGTGGTCCAGGACGGCGAAGTCATCATCGTCGACGAATTCACCGGCCGTCTGATGGCCGGGCGTCGCTGGTCCGACGGTCTGCACCAGGGCGTCGAAGCGAAGGAAGGCGTGAGGATCCAGGCGGAGAACCAGACGCTCGCCTCGATCACCTTCCAGAACTACTTCCGCATGTACGAGAAGCTTGCCGGCATGACCGGCACGGCGGACACGGAAGCCTACGAGTTCCAGGAGATCTACAAGCTCGAGACGGTGGTGGTGCCGACCCACCGCGAGATGATCCGCAAGGATCTGCAGGACCAGGTGTTCCGCACGGCCCAGCGAGAAGTACAACGCCATCCTGATGGACATCCGCGACTGCTACGAACGCGGGCAGCCGGTCCTGGTGGGCACCACCTCGATCGAGAACTCGGAACTGCTCTCGGGCCTGCTCGACGAGCACAAGCTGCCGCACAACGTGCTCAACGCCAAGCAGCACGCGCGGGAAGCGGAGATCGTCGCGCAGGCGGGCAAGCCGAAGCAGGTCACCATCGCCACCAACATGGCGGGCCGCGGTACCGACATCGTGCTCGGCGGCAGCATCGAGAGGCAGATCGAGGCGGTCGACTCGCGCGAAGATCTTTCCGCCGAGCAGAAGGTGGCGACGGCAGAGAAGCTGCGTTCCGAATGGGACGGCCTGCACAAGGCGGTGATCGATGCCGGCGGCCTGCACATCGTGGGCACCGAGCGGCACGAATCGCGCCGAATCGACAACCAGCTGCGCGGCCGTTCGGGACGGCAGGGCGATCCGGGTTCGTCGCGGTTCTACCTGTCGATGGAAGACCCGTTGCTGAAGATCTTCGCCGGCGACCGGCTCAAGGCGATCATGGATCGCCTCAAGCTGCCCGAGGGCGAGGCAATCGAGTCGGGGCTGGTCAGCCGCTCGATCGAGTCGGCGCAGCGCAAGGTGGAAGCCCGCAACTTCGACATCCGCAAGCAGCTGCTCGAGTACGACGACGTCGCCAACGAGCAGCGCAAGGTCATCTACGGCCAGCGCAATGAGCTGCTGGATTCGCCGGACGTCACAGAACTGATTACCAGCCTGCGCCACGGCGTCTTCGACGAACTCTTCCGGCGGCATGTGCCACCCGAGAGCATCGAGGAGCAATGGGACATCGCCGGGCTCGAAAGCACACTGCAGGCGGAGTGGCAGTTGCAGGTGCCGCTCGCGCAGATGCTCAAGGATGAGCCGGAGCTGACGGACGAGGAGATCCTCGCCAAGATCCTGGCCGCCGCGGATGCGCAGTACCAGGTGAAGGTCGACCTGGTGGGGCGCGAGGCGTTCGGCAACTTCGAGCGCTCGATCACGCTGCAGTCGATCGACCAGCACTGGCGCGAGCACCTCTCGGCCCTCGACTACCTGCGCCAGGGCATCCACCTGCGCGGCTATGCGCAGAAGAACCCGAAGCAGGAATACAAGCGCGAGGCCTTCGAGCTGTTCGAGCTGATGCTGCAGACGATCCGCAACGAAGTCACCCGCGTGCTGATGAACGTGCAGATCCAGTCGGCCGCCGAGGCGGAACAGGTCGCCGAGCAGGTCGAGGACAAGGCAGAGGCCGCCTACGGCGGCGCCCAGCTACGTCCATGCCGATGCGGCCGGCGCCGGCAACAGCGAGGAGGATCCGGAGTCGGTTGCGGTGCGCCTCCATGCGACCGTCGGCGCCGAGCAGGATGAGGCATCAGCCGTTCCGGCGCTTCAGCCAGAAGATCGGCCGCAACGATCCTTGCCCATGCGGGTCGGGGAAGAAGTACAAGCAGTGCCACGGGAGGTTGGGGTGATCCCCCCTGGCGCCTTCGGCGCCTACCCCATCGGCCGGAGGCGTCGCTGCGGCAGGCACGAACAGTCCGCAGGGACTGCTGGTGTGCGGCCTCACTCCCTCTTCGAGGGGGCGCCGCGCAGCGGCCGGGCGAAGCCCGTTCCGCCGCGGCTGCTGGGTGTGGGGCGGCGCTTCTCGGCGGAGGTTGAGGCCGGGTTGTGGAAGAGTCGCACCGTGGGGCAGTGGCGATCAAAGCAGGGCGATTTGCGTTCGCGACCAGCGCCGCGCGCTCTTGCCGACAAGCGATCGATTGATCCGGTGCAGGGTTATGCAGGGACGGCCTGGCGCCCTCACGCCGAGGCCGTCGGTGCGGAACCCGTGTTCAGAGACCGGCTCGAGCGCCTTCTTGCAGTGGCTCTTTGAGCAAGCGAAGCGCGATGAACGGCCGACGAGTACGGGAATGACGTTCCCGCGGAAACGTCCGCTGGAAATGCCGGCGGTTGCACCGAGCGCTTGCCGCGCACCGCGGCTCGCTGCGTATCGGCCGTCCAGCGTTGATGAACACTTCCTCGCCCGTCCCGGCTCAGTCTTTGAAGAACGCCTCGATCTCCGCCCGCTTCGCCAGCGCGTCGCGGCGTCCCATCGCCAGCAGCCGGCGCGTGTAGCTGCGGTCGAACAGAAGGTACGAACTGAAGCCTGTGCCGCGGCCACGCGTCGCGCCCATGATCCGCAGCAGGGTGCGCACGCTGCGCGGCAGGCGCTTGACGTGCGGATGCGCGACCCGATCGAGAGGCCGGCTGGGCGAGATCACCAGTGTCTGCAGCGGTCGCAGCGTCGTGCGCGCGAGTGCCTCGGCAGGCAGCATGCCGAGCGTGCGGTTGATCCGCTCGAGCCTCTCCAGGTCGCTTGCCAGCGCATCCAGGAAGATGCTTGCCAGGGCGTGTGCGCCGACCTGCGCGAGGCTGGGATAGATGAACTGCGAGCCGCTCACGTCACGGTTGGCGGCGTTGCGGTCGAGCTCTGCGGAGCCGATGACCAGGATCTTTCTCGCACCGAGGTGGATCGCCGGGCTGATGGGCGCAGTCTGGCGCATCGAGCCATCGCCGAAGAACTCGTGGCGACCCTCCATCGTCAGCGGGATCGCCGGGAACAGGAACGGGATGGCGCTCGATGCCATCAGATGGTCGGCGCTCAGGATGGCGGGGCAGGCAAGGCGCTGGCTGCGGGTGATCGGCTCGCGGGCGTCGCGAGACTGGAAGAACGTGACGTGGTGACCGGAGGTGTAGCTCGACGCGGAGACCGCCAACGCGTCGAACCGTCCGGCCTCCAGGTTGCGGGCAAGCCGGTCGAAGTCGACCATCCGGATCAGCAGGTCGTTCAGCGGGCCGGTGTCGAAGAAGGCGCGAGGCTGGCGACGGATCAGCCATCCGAGACCGGCGGCGCCCAGCCATTGCGCCGCGTTGCCGAGGGCGCCACCGGTATCGACCCGATAGACCTGCGCTGGCGCGAGGCTGCCCCAGACGAGGGCCAAGCGCGCGACCGCGTCGAAGAACTCGTCGGCAGCCGACGCCAGCACGGTCGCGTTGATCGCGCCTGCCGACGTGCCGCAGAAGACCCGGAACGGATTGGCGCCCGCGGGCCAGCCGCAGTCGAGGAGGACCCGGCGGATGCCGACCAGCACGCCGACCTGGTAAGCGGCGCGGGCGCCGCCGCCGGTCAGGACGAGGCCGACCGGCTTCGCGGCAGACCCGGCCGGCGGCGAATCAGGATTGCTCATCTTGGAGAAGGCGCAAGGCGGACGGCATGACCACCTGCCGATCCTCCCTGGCTTTTCGCGCACGGTCAACCGCCGGCCGACGACTTGCGGTTCGGCAGCGATGCCGGCGGGCGCGACGGTCCCCGGCAACGGGGCTGCAGCCATCGCCTAGAATCGCCACTGCTTTCAGGAGAAGTTGCCGATGCCAGTCAATCTCGTTGCCCCGGATCCCGCCGGCCTTCACGCGGTCGCGGGCCTGGAACTCGGCACCGCACGCGCCGGGATACGCAAGCCCGATCGGCGCGACCTGCTGGTCGTGCGCATCGCTGCCGGTGCAACCGCTGCCGGCGTCTTCACCCGCAACCGCTTCTGTGCCGCGCCGGTGACGGTCTGCCGCGAGCACCTCGCCGCGAGTCATGGCGCGCCGCGAGCCATCGTCGTCAACACCGGCTGCGCCAATGCCGGCACCGGTGCCCTCGGGCTGAACAACGCCAGGGCCGTCTGCGCCGCAGTGGCGGCCGGCCTCGGTTGCCAGCCTGGCGAGGTGCTGCCCATGTCCACCGGCGTCATCCTCGAGCACCTGCCGGTCGACCGCGTGATCAACGGCATCGCTCCGGCAGTGGCCGATCTCGCATCCCGCAACTGGCTGGCGGCCGCGGAGGCGATCATGACGACCGATACCCTGCCGAAGGCAGCGTCGCGGCGCATCGAGCTGGACGGCAAGGCAGTCGCCGTCACCGGCATCTCCAAGGGTGCCGGCATGATCAGGCCGAACATGGCGACCATGCTCGGCCTCGTGGCCACGGATGCGGCCGTGCCGCAGCCGCTGCTCGAGCGCTGGGTGCGCGAAGCTGCCGACGCGAGCTTCAACCGGATCACCGTCGACGGCGACACGTCCACCAACGACACGCTCCTGCTCGTCGCCACCGGCGCTTCGGGCGTCGGCGTCGATGCGCAGGGCGCCGGGCCGCGCGCGGCAGCCATTCGCGATGCCATCGTCGAGGTCGCGCGCGAGCTGGCGCAGGCAATCGTGCGCGACGGCGAGGGCGCGACCAAGTTCATCACCGTCACGGTCGAGAAAGCGGGCAGCGGGACGGAAGCAGCGGCGGTTGCCTACGCGATTGCCCATTCGCCGCTGGTCAAGACCGCCTTCTTCGCCTCCGACCCGAACCTCGGTCGCATCCTCGCCGCTGTCGGATACGCCGGCATCGACGACCTCGACGTGAGCCGCATCGACCTCTACCTGGACGACGTCCCTGTTGCCACCGGCGGCGGCCGCCATCCCGGCTATCGTGAAGAGGACGGCCAGCGGGTGATGAAGCAGGCGGAGATCCTGGTGCGGGTCGTGCTGAACCGCGGCGAGGCGGGCACCACCGTGTGGACCTGCGACCTGTCGCACGACTACGTGTCGATCAATGCCGACTACCGATCCTGATGCCACGCTGCCGCTGATCGACGCCGATCGCGCCACATCGAAACCTGGAAAACTGCGCCGATGTCGAACGACCTCACCCGCCTGACCAACCGGCTGGAATCACTGCTCGGTCAGATCGAGCCGCTGCTTGGGCGCGTCGACCAGCTGCTGCCGGCGCCCGTGCAGCCGGACTGGGAAGCGGCGATCGCCTTTCGCTGGCGCCGGCGGCGCACGCCGCTCGGCTCGACGGCCATGCTGGTCCCTGTGGCGCATCCGGCTGCCTTGCGGCTGGACGACCTGCAGAACATCGACGAGCAGAAGCGGCTGGTCGAGCAGAATACCCGGCAGTTCGTGACCGGGCGCCCCGCCAACAACGTGCTGCTGACGGGCGCGCGTGGCACCGGCAAGTCTTCCCTGATCAAGGCCTGCCTCAACGAGTTCAACGAGGACGGACTGCGCCTGATCGAGGTCGACAAGGACGACCTGGTCGACCTGCCGGAGCTGGTCGATCTGGTCGCGGGGCGTTCCGAACGCTTCATCGTCTATTGTGACGACCTGTCCTTCGAACAGGGCGAGGGTGGCTACAAGGCGCTGAAGACCGTGCTCGACGGATCGGTCGCCGGCCAGTCCGACAACGTGCTGGTCTACGCGACGTCGAACCGGCGGCACCTGATGCCGGAGATGATGAGCGAGAACCTCCAGGCGAAGTACCAGGAGGACGGCGAAATCCATCCGGGCGAGACTTCCGAGGAGAAGATCTCCCTGTCGGAGCGTTTCGGCCTGTGGATCGCGTTCTATCCGTTCCGGCAGGACGACTACCTGGCGGTGGTGGCCCACTGGCTCGAGTTCTTCGGTGCCACCGGGAAGGATGTGGCGCGGGCGCGTGGCGATGCCCTGCGTTGGGCGCTCGAGCGCGGCTCGCGCTCCGGACGCGTGGCCTGGCAATTCGCCCGCGACTGGGCCGGCCAGCACGTCGAGCGGCGCGCGGACCGCCGCTCATGATGGCGTGCTTGCCCGCGGTGGTGGGGATGCCCTCCGCATGAAGAAGACCGACGTCGCGGTCGGTATCGTCTTTCGCGAGGATGGAAAGGTCCTCATCGGCCAGCGCCTGATCGGCAAGCCCTACGCGGGCTGGTGGGAGTTCCCCGGCGGCAAGTTCGAGCCGGGAGAGGATGCCGCCGAAGCCCTTGCCCGCGAACTCGACGAGGAACTGGGCGTGCAGGTACTCGAATCCCGTCCCTGGGTAGTTCGCGAACATGTCTATGCGCATGCGCATGTGCGGCTGCATTTCAGGCGGGTGATCCGCTGGCGCGGCACCGTCACTTCGCGCGAAGGCCAGGCTTTCGTCTGGCGGCCACCCGGCGCCATCGACGTTGCGCCCCTGCTGCCGGCGGCGATCGCGCCGATCCGCTGGCTCGGGCTGCCTGCGACCTGCGCCGTTTCCAACGCGACGGAACTCGGTGTCGACCGGTTCCTCGACGCGCTCGAGCGGCGCCTGGGGGAAACGCAGTCGCTGGCGCTGATGCAGTTGCGCGAGCCGCTGATGGCGCCGGCGACCTTCGAGGCCCTGTTCGACAGGACGCTGGCGATGATGCGCGACGCCGGCGCGCCGCTGCTGGTGAGCAGCCGCCATCCGACGAGATTCTGGCGGGAGGCTGCCGACGCCACCGGCGGCGGGGTCCATCTTACCGCCCGCGACCTGCATGCGGCGGCGGCTCGCGCCGAGGACGGCAAGCCCGCCGAACGTCCGGAGGTCGGGCTGGTCGGCGCGTCCTGCCACGACAGCAGCGACCTTGCGGCTGCGGGGATGATCGGCGCCGACCTGGCGCTGCTGGGGCCGGTGAAGTCTACGGCGAGCCATCCCGGAGCTGCGCCGATGGGCTGGCCGCTCTTCCAGAAGGCGATCGAGCTGACGCCGGTGCCGGTCTACGCGCTGGGAGGACTCGGGCCGGATGATATCGAGACCGCAATGCGTCACGGCGCTCACGGCATCGCCTCGCAGCGCGCAGCCTGGGCTGCAGCCCGCTAGGGGGTCCGCTTCTCAGTTGCCGCTGGCAGGACCGGCGGCACCGCGAGGCCTGCCGGTTTCGGGGTCGATGAGGTCGTCGTCCGCTTCCAGCGCCTCGCCGGCCACGACATAGCCGTCACTCGCCCAGGTGCCGAGATCGATCATCTTGCAGCGTTCGGAGCAGAACGGCCGCCACCGGTTGGTAGGGCTGTAAGGGATCATGTCGCCGCACCCTGGGCAGCTGACCAGCGGAGCGGAACGGGGTCTTACAGGTTGCACAGGCTCAATTCGAAGTCGACGTTGCCTTCGAAGGGCCGTGTCTTGAACTCGCGGTCCAGCCGGCCGAAGCGGATCCACAGCATGTACTTGTTGGCGGAGAACTCCGGCACGGCGCCCGCCTTCTCGTCGATGCGGATCTGCGCGAGGTGGTAGGTCTTGCCGCCGAGCTGCTGCTGATAGCTGCCGGCCTGGGTCGACACTTTGCTGCGCTGCGCCGATTCGCGCAGCAGCCGCAGCACGATGTTCAGGCAGTCGTGCAGCGGCTGGAACGGCTGCGCCCATTCGAAGATGTCGCGCTGCCGCGTCTCCGCGCTGCTCTGCTGCCAGGCATAGTAGAAGGGCAGGTCCACCTGGAAGCTGCAGCCGGGAATGATGCTGCGGCTGCGCACGCTCATCAGCCATTCGTTGTCGCGCAGGTGGTTGCCGGTCTTGGCCGGCGACGTCTGCAGAAGACCCGACGCCTGCTCGATCTCGCCGAGGATGTGCTCGAGCGCATCGAGCGACACGCTCGGATTGTTCTTGAATGCGAGCAACGTCTGGCGCTGGCGCTCCAGTTCCTGGAGCAGGTCCGACTTGACGTCGGCGCGCGACGACACCTCGAGGATCTCGAACAGCGTGGTCAGCGCGATGTGATGGTCGAGCGGGTCCGTCCGGGCCGCAAACCGCTCGAACCGACGGAACAGCTCCTCGAGCCTGAGCAGGGTGCGGATTCTTTCGTTGAACGGGTGTGCGTACGTGATCATCAAATCGTCTGGACAGTGGGTCCGCCTATGATACCCAGCTTGGCGGCTACCGGCCGGGCGCCGGTGAAGGCGATGTGGCGATCGCCTGCCGTTGCCCGTCCTTACGGGCCCTGCCCAAGGCGACATAGACGTCGTGCAAGGGACGCACCTGCGCATCGAGCGAGGCCTCGTCAGCGCCGTTGTCGATCACGTCGTCGGCGACCGCCAGTCGCTGCTGCCGCGTGGCCTGCGCGCGCATGATCGCCTCGACCTGCTCGCGGGACAACGCCGAGCGCTTCATCACGCGGGCTATCTGCACCTCCTCCGGACAGTCCACCACCAGGACCCGCTCGACGCGGTGCCGCGCGCGGCCCGACTCGACCAGCAGCGGTATCGCCAGGATCGCGTAGTCGGCGCCGCCGGCAGCCGCGGCGGCGACCTCCTGCTCCGAAACCGCTCGGATCATCGGATGCAGGATCGCCTCCAGCGACTGCCGGGCCGCCGGGTGGCTGAAGACATGGGCGCGCATCGCGGCGCGATCGAGCCGCCCGTCGCCGGTGATCATCGCAGCGCCAAAGCGGTCGCGGATCGGTTCGATGGCGCCGCCGCCGGGGGCGGTGAGCCGGTGGGCGATGACATCGGTATCGATCAGCGCGGCTCCAAGGCTCACGAACCGGTCGGCGACGGTGCTCTTGCCGCTGCCGATGCCGCCGGTCAGGCCGACGCGAAAGATATCCCCTGCACTCATGACAGCCTCCCCAAGGAGCCGCCGACACCGCCTGCAGGCAGGGGCGGGCTACGCCAGTCCGTACAGTGCCATCAGCGGCTTGCTGAAGAATAACGTCAACGCGCCGGCACCGGCCAGGTAAGGGCCGAAGGGGATGGGGACGTCGCGGCCATGCCGCGCGAAGACCATCAGTGCGATGCCCACGACCGCGCCGACCACCGACGCGAGCAGGATGATCGCCGGGATTGCCTGCCACCCGAACCAGGCGCCGAGCGCCGCCAGCAGCTTGAAGTCGCCGTAGCCCATGCCCTCCTTGCCGGTGAGCAGCTTGAAGAGCCAGTAGATGCTCCAGAGCAGGAGGTAGCCCGCCATCGCGCCGATGACCGCATCCTGCAGCGGTACGAAGGCGCCGAACAGGTTGAGCAGCAGGCCCGCCCAGAGCAGCGGCAGGGTGATGTCGTCCGGAAGCAGCTGGGTATCGACGTCGATGAAGGCGAGCGCGATCAGCGCGAAGCACAGCCCGACCGCGCCGACGCCGGCAAGGGTGAGGCCGTACTGCCAGATCGCGGCCAGCGCAAGGGCGGCGCTCAGCGTCTCGATCAGCGGGTAGCGGATGGGAATCGGCGCCTTGCACGCCGAGCACTTGCCCCGCAGCCACAGCCAGGACAGCACCGGGATGTTCTCGAGGGCGGTGATCTGGTGGCCGCAATGCGGGCAGCGCGAGCGCGGCACCACCAGGTTGAACGGCTGCCCGGGCGCCGGCTCGGAGCCGGGTGCGGTGGCGGAAAAGGTCGGCGGTGGACTCGGCATGCGACTGCGCAAACTCGGCAGCCTCCGCCTCCCACTGCGCCTGCATCATCAGCGGCAGGCGGTGGATGACGACGTTGAGGAAGCTGCCTACCATCAGCCCGAATACCGCGGCACAGACCAGGGTGAGGGCGGGCGTGATCCAGTAGTGGCTGTCGATGCCCGCGAAACCTGCTTCCGTCACGTGTCCCTTGCCTGCGTCCGTGTGCCTAGACGACCTGGCCGAGCTTGAAGATCGGCAGGTACATCGCGACCACCAGCCCGCCGATGATCGTGCCCGAGCACCACCATGATCAGCGGCTCCATCAGCGATGCGAGGCTGTCGACCGCATCGTCGACCTCGCGCTCGTAGATGTCCGCCGCCTTGCCCAGCATCGAGTCGAGCGAACCGGATTCCTCGCCGATCGAGGCCATCTGCAGCACCATGTTCGGAAAGACATTCGCATTCTGCATCGACGACGGTGAGGTTTGTCCCGGTAGACACTTCCTGCTGGATCTTCTTGGTGGCTTGCAGGTAGACGTGGTTGCCGGAAGCGCCGCCGACCGAGTCGAGCGCTTCCACCAGCGGCACGCCGGCTGCGAACATCGTCGACAGGGTGCGCAGCCAGCGCGCAACCGTAGCCTTGCGGATTACCGATCCGAAGATCGGCATCTTCAGCAGTGCCCGGTCCATCACCATCTGCATCCGCGGCGAGCGCCGCCAGGCCTGCATGAAGAAGTAGAAGGTCAGGCCGATGCTGCCGAAGATGAGGTACCAGTAGCTCACGAAGTAGTCGGAGATCGCCATCACCAGCAGGGTCGGCCCCGGCAGGTCGGCGCCGAAGCTCTCGAATACGCTCTTGAACGCCGGCACCACGAACAGCATGATCACCGCCACCACCACGAAGGCGACCACCAGCACGGAGATCGGGTAGAAGAGGGCGGATTTGATCTTGCCCTTGATGGCCTCCATCTTCTCCTTGTAGGTGGCCAGGCGGTCCAGCAGGTCATCCAGGATACCGGCCTGCTCGCCGGCGCCGACGAGGTTGCAGTAGAGGCTGTCGAAATAGAGCGGGTATTTGCGGAAGGCCCGCGACAGCGAGGTGCCGGTCTCCACGTCGCTCTTGATGTCGGTGAAGAGCTTGGCAACCGCGCCGTTGTCGGTGCCCTTGGCGACGATGTCGAACGCCTGCAGCAGCGGCACGCCGGCCTTCATCATCGTGGCCAGCTGGCGGGTGAAGAGCGAGATGTCCGCGTCCTTGATCTTGCCGCGGCCCGCCTTGTAGCGCTGCTTCTTGATCTTGGTGACGACGATGCCCTGGCGGCGCAAGGCGCTGATGACGATCGTCTCCCCGCTTGCGCGGGTCTCGCCGCGCAGGGTCTTGCCGGCCCGGTCGCGGCCTTCCCAGGCATAGCGTGGCTTCCTTGACCTTCGGCTTTTGCCCGGCGGGCAGTGCTTTCGCGACCATCATCGACTCCGCTTATTCATTGGTGGCGCCAAGGACTTCCTCGATCGTCGTCAGCCCCTGCCTTACCTTCAGCAGGCCGGACTCGCGAAGATCCTTGACACCGTCTTTTTTCGCCTGGGCGGCGATCTCCATCGCATTGCCGCTGTTCAGGATGATGCTCTGGATGGCGTCGGTGATCGGCATCACCTGATAGACGCCGACGCGCCCCTTGAAGCCGGAGCCGTTGCAGCGCTCGCAGCCGACCGGCCGCATGGGCTTCCAGCTGCCGTCGAGGTCGGTCTCCTTGAAGCCGGCGGCAAGCAGCGCGTCCTCGTCGAACACGCCTTCGCTCTTGCAGGTGCACAGCCGACGGATCAGGCGCTGCGCGGTAATCAGGATGACCGAGGATGCGATATTGAACGGCGCAACGCCCATGTTCATCAGCCGCGTCAGCGTGGTCGGCGCGTCGTTGGTATGCAGGGTCGACATCACCATGTGGCCGGTCTGCGCCGCCTTGATCGAGATGTCTGCGGTCTCGAGGTCGCGGATCTCGCCGACCATGATGATGTCCGGATCCTGCCGCAGGAACGATTTCAGGGCGGCTGCGAACGTCAGGCCCGCCTTGTCGTTGACGTTGACCTGGTTGATGCCGGGCAGGTTGATCTCGGCCGGATCCTCGGCCGTCGCAATGTTCACGCCGGGCTGGTTGAGGATGTTCAGGCAGGTATAGAGCGACACCGTCTTGCCGGAACCGGTCGGCCCGGTGACCAGCACCATCCCGTAGGGGCGCGCGATCGCCTCTACCAGGATTGCCTTCTGCTCCGGCTCGTAGCCGAGCGCTTCGATACCCAGTCGGGCGGAGGACGGATCCAGGATCCGCATCACGATCTTCTCGCCGAACAGGGTCGGCAAGGTCGATACCCGGAAGTCGATCGCCCGGGTGCTGGAGATGACCAGCTTCATCCTGCCGTCCTGCGGTACCCGCTTCTCGGAAATGTCGAGACGGGAGATCACCTTGATGCGCGACGCGAGCTTTTCCTTGATCGCCAGCGGCGGCTGGGCGAATTCCCGCAGTTCCCCATCGATCCGCAGTCGGATCCGGTAGAACTTCTCGTAGGGCTCGAAGTGGATGTCGGAGGCGCCGGACTGGATCGCGTCCATCAGCACCTTCTGCAGGAACTTGACGACCGGCGCATCGTCGACCTCCGAGCTGTCCTCGACCACGCTGCCTGCCTGGTCGTCGTTGGTCATCTCGATGTCGAGTGCATCGCCGACCATGTCGGAGAGCTTGTCGGCTGCGCTCTGGCCGAGCTTGTCGAGCAGCCGGCGCAGCTTGTCGTGCTCGACGACGATCGCGTCGATGGTTGCCTGCTGCTGGAACTTGACGCGGTCCAGTGCCGCCTGATCGGTCGGATCCGAGAGCAGCACCGACAGCCGGTTGCCGCGCTTGAGCAACGGCACGATCTGCGTTTCGGCGAGCAGCTTGCGGTCGATCAGCTCGGTGGGCAGGACCGACACATCCAGCGCCAGCAGGTCCATCATCGGCATGCCGAAGGTTTCGGCCAGGAAGCGGGCAAGTCGCGGCGGGGTGATCGACTTGCTGGCGATCAGTTCGTCGACGAACGAGCCTTGTTCGGCTGCCTGGGCCTTCTGCTGGAGGGCTACCGCCTGGTCAATGCGCAGCATCTGGTGCTGAACCAGCGCACGGGCAAGCCCCGGCAGAGCGACGGGATCGCCCTTGTCGGCTGCCTTCGCTGGATACGCAGTGTTGACGGACACGGATTCCCCTCAGGAACACACTGATGACCACTACTCGCAATGGAGTTTGACCTGTTCCAGGCGCCGCAGGAAAGCGCGATCCGGGAGTGTCGGCTGAACGGGCGGCGCACGGCTATGAACGGCTGCCGCTTCGTTGCTGCCGCCGCCGGCCGGTCAGGGCAGCGGCAGCTCCGTCTTGTAGCGGACCTGTTTCAGCGTGAAGCTGGAGCGGATCTTTTCGACGCCCGGTATCGGCGACAGGCGGTCGAGGATGAAGCGCTCGAGTGCGCGGATGTCCGGCACGACCACCCGCAGCAGGTAGTCGGCGTCGCCGGTCATCAGGTAGCACTCCATGACCTCGTCGCAGGCTTCGATGCGGCGCTCGAATTCAGCCAGCGCGGCGGTGTTCTGCTCGCGCAGGCTGATCGAGATGAAGACCGAGACGCCGAGTCCCACCGCCTCCGGATCCACCAGCGCCACGTAGCGGCGGATCACCCCGGACTTGTGCAGCGCCTTGACCCGGGCCAGGCACGGCGAAGGCGACAAGTGCACGCGGCGGGCGAGCTCGACGTTGGTCAGCGAGCTGTCGCGCTGCAGGGCAGCCAGGATCTTGAGGTCGACCGGATCCAGTTCGGCTGGTGGGAGAGGCATTTTGTTTCGCAACGAGCGCCATGGCTGGCATGATGTGCTGTCATTGTATGTTCCGGCCTGCTTTTCGGCAGCCTTGGAAGCGCTCGGCGGCGGATAATCGAGCCTATCTCTCAATCTGCCTTGCCCACGCTGCCATGACCGATCTCTCTCACTTCAATCGCGCCGTCTCTTCCGGCGACCAGCCCGAAATGCCCCAGCTGCCGGGGCTTCCCTATGCGGCCGACCCGCCGGCCATTGCCGATGCGGATCCGCAGGAAACGGCCGAATGGCTCGATTCGCTGGAGGCGGTACGCCAGGCCCGGCGGGCCGCAGCGCGCCCGCTTCCTGCTCGACGCGCTGCAGCGGCATGCCGCCCGCACCGGCCTCGGCTGGCGCCCGGCGTTGGCGTCGCCGTTCGTGAACACGATCGCGGTCTCGTGCGCAGCCGCGCTTTCCGGGCGACCTGGAACTCGAGCGGGAACTGGCGGCGATCATGCGCTGGAATGCGCTCGCGATGGTGGTGCGTGCCAACCTTGCCCACGGCGAACTCGGCGGCCACATCGCCAGCTACGCGTCGGCTGCCGACCTTTTCGAGGTCGGCTTCAACCACTTCTTCCGCGCCCGGCGCGGCGAGTTCCTGGGCGACCTGGTCTACTTCCAGCCGCATTCGGCACCCGGCGTCTACGCGCGGGCTTTCCTCGAGGGCCGGCTCAGCGAGCAGGACCTGTCGCACTACCGGCAGGAACTGGCCGCGCAGCGCCATGGCGCGCGCGGCTTGTCCAGCTATCCGCATCCGTGGCTGATGCCCGAGTTCTGGCAGTTTCCGACCGGCTCGATGGGCATCGGCCCGATCAGCGCCATCTACCAGGCCCGCTTCATCCGCTACCTCGAACATCGCGGCCTCGCCAGCGCCGCCCGGTTCGAGGACGGCTTGCCGCGCAAGGTGTGGGGAATCTTCGGCGACGGCGAGATGGACGAGCCGGAGTCGATGAGCGCACTCACGCTGGCGGCGCGCGAGAAGCTCGACAACCTCGTCTTCGTCATCAACTGCAACCTGCAGCGCCTGGACGGGCCGGTGCGCGGCAACGGACGCATCATCGACGAGCTCGAGGCGCTGTTCCTCGGTGCCGGCTGGAACGTGATCAAGCTCGTGTGGGGCAGCGATTGGGACGGGTTGTTTGCCCGCGACCGCGACGGCGCGCTGATCGATGCCTTTGCGGCGACGGTCGACGGCCAGTTCCAGACCCTCTCCGCCACCGACGGCAAGTTCAACCGCGAGCGCTTCTTCGGGCAGAACGAGGCGTTGCGGGCATTGTCGCAGGGCATGACCGACGAGCAGATCGACCGCCTCACCCGCGGCGGCCACGACCCGGTCAAGCTGCATGCGGCGTATCTTGCCGCCGCCCGGCATGTCGGCCAGCCGACAGTGATCCTTGCGCACACCAAGAAGGGCTTCGGCATGGGCAGCGCCGGCCAGGGCCGGATGACGACCCACCAGCAGAAGAAGCTCGATGCCGATGCCTTGCGCGAGTTCCGCGACCGCTTCAACCTGCCGCTGACCGACGCCCAGGCCGAGGCGCTCCAGTTCTACAAGCCGGATGCGGATGCGCCGGCGATGCGGTACCTGAGCGGAGCGCCGCGAGGCGCTTGGCGGCCCGATGCCGGCGCGGCGCAACGACGCCCATCCGGTTCCGGTGCCGCCGGCTTCCCGGTGGGGCCGGTTCGCACTCGAGGCGGCGGGCAAGGAGATGTCGACGACGATGGCGTTCGTGCGGATGCTGGGCGGCCTGCTCAAGGACGAGGCGCTCGGGCCACGGGTCGTGCCGATCGTCGCCGACGAGGCGCGTACGTTCGGCATGGCCAATCTGTTTCGCCAGGTCGGCATCTACTCGTCGGTGGGCCAGCGCTACGAGCCGGAGGACATCGGCTCGATGCTCTACTACCGCGAGATCCAGGAAGGCCAGATCCTCGAGGAGGGCATCACCGAGGCAGGAGCGCTCGCTTCCTGGACCGCCGCGGCCACCAGCTATTCCGTGCATGGCATGGCCATGCTGCCTTTCTACATCTACTACTCGATGTTCGGCTTCCAGCGCGTCGGTGATCAGATATGGGCGGCTGCGGACCAGCGCTCCCGAGGTTTCCTGATCGGCGCCACCGCCGGGCGCACCACGCTCGGGCGGCGAGGGGCTGCAGCATCAGGACGGCTCATCGCACCTGGTCGCGATGACCGATTCCGAACTGCCGCGCCTACGACCCGGCCTTCGCCGGCGAGCTGGCGGTGATCCTCGAGCACGGCATGCGCGAGATGCTCGAGTCGCAGCGCGATGTCTTCTACTACATCACGGTCGGCAACGAGAACTATGCGCAGGTATCGCTGCCCGCAGGCGTAGGCGAAGACGTGATCCGCGGCCTCTACCGGCTGCAGTCGGCAGAGCCGGCAGGCGTGTCCGGCGAGAGGCGGCGCGTACAGTTGCTCGGCAGCGGCTCGTTGCTGAATGAGGCGGTTGCGGCCGCCGGTATCCTCGCGAGCGATTTCGAGGTTGCTGCCGACGTCTGGAGCGTCACCAGCTGGAGCGAACTGGCTCGTGACGGCATGGCCGCGGAGCGTGCGGCGCGCCTGCATGCCGGTGTCGCGCAGCCCTTCGTCGCGAAGCAGCTGGCTGCCAGCGAGGGACCGCTGGTGGCGGTGAGCGACTACGTGCGGGCGGTGCCGGAGTCGATCCGCGCCTACCTGCCGACGGGCCGGCGCCTCGTCACGCTCGGCACCGATGGCTTCGGCCGCAGCGACACCCGCGCCGAGCTGCGCGCGTTCTTCGAAGTCGACCGTCATGCAATCGTGCTGGCCGCGGTTCACGCGCTTCATCAGGAGGGCAGGGTCGATGACGCTGCGCTGGAGCGGGCGCGCACGGCAGCGGCGACGGATGCCGGCACGCCGCCGCCCTGGACGCGCTGAGGCCTGGTCGGCACTGAGCGCGGTGCGCGCTGGACCCTGGCGAGCCGGTGGCCGGCCGGCCCGGACGCAGTGCACCATGGGGGACTTGATAGACTCGCAGGCAGGCCCTCCATCCTTCTTTCTCCCTCTATCTTCGTCCACCCTACTTCGGAAACACGATGGCTAGCGATTCGAAGCCCAAGCCCGGCGACGCGCCGAAGGCAGCGCGCACACTAAGGTCCCGTGCCTGGTTCGACAACCCGGACAATCCGGGCATGACGGCGCTCTACCTCGAGCGCCAGATGAACTTCGGCCTCACGCTCGACGAGCTGCACAGGAGCAACCGCCCGGTCATCGGCATCGCCCAGACCGGCAGCGACATCTCGCCCTGCAACCGCCACCACCTGGAGCTCGCCGCGCGCGTGCGCGACGGCATCCGAGACGCCGGCGGCATCCCGATCGAATTCCCGGTCCACCCGATTCAGGAGACCGGCAAGCGGCCAACTGCCGGGCTCGACCGCAACCTCACCTATCTGAGCCTGGTCGAGTGCCTCTATGGCTACTACATGGACGGCGTGGTGCTGACCACCGGCTGCGACAAGACGACGCCCGCCCTGATCATGGGCGCGGCCACGGTGAACATCCCTGCCATCGTGCTGTCGGGTGGGCCGATGCTCAACGGCTACTACGGCGGTGGCCTGGCCGGGTCGGGCACCGTGGTCTGGTTCGCGCGCCAGGAACTTGCCGCCGGCCGGATCGACTACGCGCAGTTTCTCGACATGGTCGCTGCGGCGGCGCCTTCGGTCGGCCACTGCAACACGATGGGCACGGCGCTGTCGATGAACAGCATGGCCGAGGCGCTGGGGATGTCGCTGCCGGGTTGTGCATCCATCCCCGCTCCCTACCGCGAGCGGGCGCAGATGGCGTACTTCACCGGCCGCAGGATCGTCGAGATGGTGGGTGAGGACCTGCTTCCCTCCGACATCCTCACCCGGGGAGCCTTCGAGAACGCCATCGTCGCCGCCAGCGCGCTTGGCGCTTCCACCAACTGCCCGCCGCACGTCACCGCGATCGCCCGGCATGCAGGAGTCGAACTGGAGATCAAGGACTGGGACCGGGTCGGCTACGACATCCCCCTGCTGTGCAACGTCATGCCTGCCGGCGAATATCTCGGCGAGGAATTCCACCGCGCGGGTGGGGTGCCGGCGGTGATGCACGAATTGCTGCACGCGGGCAAGCTCGACGCCGATGCGAAGACGGTCAACGGTCGAACGGTCGGCGAGAACTACGCCCAGACCTCGGCCACCGACCGGCGGGTGATCAAGCCCTACAAGGAGCCGATGCTTGGAGAAGCCGGCTTCGCGGTGCTGTCCGGCAACCTGTTCGAATCGGCGGTGATGAAGACGTCGGTGATCTCGGACGAATTCCGCAAGCGCTATCTGGAGAACCCGAAGGATCCCGGCGCGTTCGAAGGGCGCGCCATCGTGTTCGAGGGGCCGGAGGACTACCACCATCGAATCAACGATCCGTCGCTGAAGATCGACGCCGACTGCATGCTGTTCATCCGCGGGGTGGGTCCGATCGGCTATCCGGGCGCTGCCGAGGTGGTGAACATGCTGCCGCCGGATGAACTGGTGAAGCAGGGCATCACGATGCTTCCCTGCATCGGCGACGGTCGCCAGTCCGGGACTTCCGGCAGCCCGTCGATCCTCAACGCGTCGCCGGAAGCGGTCGTCGGTGGCGGCCTCGCGCTGCTGCGGACCGGCGACCGTGTCCGGATCGATCTCGGGCGGCGCACCGCCGACATCCTCATCGACGAGACCGAATACGAACGACGCCGCCAGGCCTGGAAGCCGCCGCAGCTCGAGCACCAGACGCCGTGGCAGGAACTCCAGCGGATGACGATCGGGCAACTGCAAACGGGGGCCTGCCTCGACTTCGCGGTCAAGTACCAGCGCATCGCGCAGACCAAGGGCCTGCCGCGCGACAACCACTGACGGGATGCCGACATGCTGCATGAACTGCGGATCTATCACTGCCTGCCGGGTCGCCTGCCGGCCCTGAACAAGCGTTTCGAACAGGCCACTCTCAAGATCTGGAAGAAGCACGGCATCCGCCAGGCCGGCTTCTGGACGGTGGCGATCGGGCCCAGCAATGCCGCCCTCTATTACCTGCTCGAATGGGACAGCCTGGCGGAGCGCGAGGAGCGCTGGAATGCGTTCGAGGCCGATCCGGAGTGGCACCGGGCGAAGGCGGAATCGGAGGTCGACGGCCCGATCGTCGGGCACTTCGAGAACTACATGCTCAAGCCGACGGCGTATTCGGCAGTCAGATAGGGCAGTACACCCGCTACGGCCATAGCCAGGCGGCACCGCGCACCCCGGACGAGTCGCCGTGCGCAGCCGGAAGCACCGGCGTATCGACGCGATCCGAAAAGATGTGGCCGCCCCAGCGCCGCGTCAATTCCCGATAGAGGATCGTGGCATTGGACAGCCCGCCGCCGACTACGACAACGTCCGGGTCCAGCAGGTTGATCGCGGTGGCCAGGCTGCCGGCAAGGCGATCGAGCCAACGCTCGACTGCGGCGGCGGCATCGGCATCGCCTTCCTCGGCCAGACGGAACACCCGTCGAGCGTCCACCAGCTCTTCGCGAGCGGCGGCGCGGCGATCGTTCAGGGCGAAGTCCCGCGCCAGCGCCGGCCCGCTCAGCCAGGTTTCGATGCAGCCGCGGCGGCCGCACCAGCAGGCCGTCTGCAGCGGCGGGTTGGCGCCGGGCATCGCGGGCGGCAACGGGTTGTGGCCCCATTCGCCGGCGATGGCGTTGCGCCCGGCGAGCACCTGGCCGCCGATGCAGATGCCTGCGCCGACGCCGGTGCCGAGGATGAGGGCAAGAACGCAGTAGGCACCGGCAGCGGCGCCATCGGTCGCCTCCGACATGGCCAGGCAGTTGGCGTCGTTCTGGATGCGCACCGGCCGGCCGAGGGCTGCTTGCAGGTCCTGGGGCAGCGCCCGGCCGTTGAGCCACGCGGAGTTGGCATTCTTGACCAGTCCGGTTGCCGGCGAAACGGCACCGGGGATGCCCACGCCGACCGTGCATTGCGCGCCGACGCTGGCTTCCGCCTCGGCGACCAGGCCGGCGATCAGGTCGATGGTTGCGTGGTAGTCGTCGCGCGGCGAGTCTCTGCGCCTGCGAAGCACGAAGCTGCCGTCGCGGTCGAGCACGGCAACCTCGGTCTTGGTGCCGCCGAGGTCGATGCCGATCCGCATCCTTGCGACCCCCTGGTTCCCGACCTCCACCGGCCGCGTCGCGTCACCGGCGCCGGCCCCTTCCATGAACTCCGCCATCCTGCTGCCCCCACGTTTTCCCCATTTGCACCCGAGCGACCTGCTCGTCGAGTATGCTGGAGGCAGGCCGCCATGAGCTCCAGGCATACGCCGGCTGCGCCTGACCATCCCTGCATCAAGACAAACAGCATCCAGGAGACAGCGATGAAACGGAAGCTTTCGGCATGGTTGGTGGCTGGCGCGCTCGGGGCGCTCGCAGCGGTACCGGGCGCGGCCGACGCGCAGGTTTCGGACGACGTCGTCAAGATCGGCGTGCTCAGCGACATGTCGAGCCTGTACGCGGACATTGCGGGCCCCGGTTCGGTGATCGCGGCGCAAATGGCGGTCGAGGACTTCGGCGCGGCCGGCAAGGGGATCAAGGTCGAGATCGTCTCGGCCGACCACCAGAACAAGCCGGACGTCGGCGCCAGCATCGCGCGCCAGTGGTTCGATACCGACAGGGTCGACGCGATCGTCGACGTGCCGACCTCGTCGGTCGCGCTGGCGGTGAACCAGATTACACGGGACAAGAAGAAGGCATTCCTGAACTCGGGCGCCGCTACCTCCGCGCTGACGGCCAAGGAATGCTCGCCCAACACGGTCCACTGGACCTACGACACCTGGATGTTGGCCAACGGCACCGGCAGCGCCATCGTCAAGACGGGGGGCGACTCCTGGTTCTTCCTGACCGCCGACTACGCTTTTGGCCATGCGCTCGAGGCCGATACCGAGGCGGTGGTGAAGAAGGGCGGCGCCAAGGTGCTCGGCAAGGTGCGCCACCCCTTGAACACCCAGGACTTCTCGTCGTTCCTGCTGCAGGCACAGTCGTCGAAGGCCAAGATCATCGGCCTCGCCAACGCCGGCGGCGACACCATCAATTCGATCAAGCAGGCTTCCGAGTTCGGCATCACCAAGGGCGGCCAGAACCTGGCCGGCCTGCTGGTGTTCCTGACCGACATCCACGGCCTCGGATTGCCGATCGCGCAGGGCCTGATCCTGACCGAGACGTTCTACTGGGACCTCAACGACAGCACCCGCGCCTGGACCAAGCGCTTCATCGGGAAGAGCGGGGGCAAGTATCCGACCATGGTCCAGGCCGGCGTGTATGGGTCCATCCTGCACTACCTGAAGGCGATCGAAGCCGGCAAGACCGACGACGGCACCAAGACCGTCGCCAAGATGAAGGAGATCCCGACCGACGATCCGCTGTTCGGCAAGGGTACGATCCGCGCGGACGGCCGCAAGATTCATCCGGCCTACCTGTTCGAGGTGAAGAAGCCGAACGAGTCGAAAGGCCCGTACGACTACTACAAGCTGCGGACGACGATTCCGGCGGACCAGGCGTTCCGTCCGCTGGCGGACGGCGGTTGCCCGCTCGTGAAGTAGCGGCGCAGACTGCGCAGCACCGCAGCATTTCGACTCACGTTTTCCCCGATTTGCTCTCGGTGCTGCAGTTGCAATAATCCGGCCCGATCTTGGAACAGCTAGGCATGGCGACAGACAACTGCATTCTCGAAACTTCCGGGCTGGTCAAGGAATTCAAAGGATTCAGGGCGGTCAACGATGTGAACCTGCAGGTTCAGCGGGGTCACATCCATGCTTTGATCGGACCCAACGGTGCCGGCAAGACGACGGTGTTCAACCTCTTGACCAAGTTCCTCATCCCGACTGCCGGCAAGATCAACTACAACGGGCACGACATCACCACCGAGAAGCCGGCGCAGGTGGCCAGGCGCGGAATCGTGCGCTCGTTCCAGATCTCGGCCACCTTCCCGAACCTCACGGTGCTGGACAACGTCCGGATCGGCCTGCAGCGCGCGACCGGTATCTCCTACCACTTCTGGAAGCCCGCCCGTTCGCTCGACTCGCTCAACGACCGGGCGATGGCACTGCTCGAGACGGTTGGGCTTGCCGAATTCGCGGACACGACCACCGGAGAGCTCGCTTACGGCCGCAAACGCGCGCTCGAGATCGCTACCACTCTCGCGACCGAGCCCGAGTTGATGCTCCTCGACGAGCCGACCCAAGGCATGGGGCATGAGGACGTCGACCGGGTCACGCAGCTGATCAAGAAGGTATCGGCCAACCGCACGGTGCTGATGGTGGAGCACAACATGAACGTGGTCGCGACCATCGCCGACAAGATCAGCGTGCTCCAGCGCGGCCAGGTTATCGCGGAAGGGCCTTACGAAACGGTGTCCAGGGATCCGCAGGTACTCGAAGCCTACATGGGCAGCGCGGAAGAAACGCTCGCGGGGCACTGATGGAAGAATTCCTGCGCCTGTCGGGCGTCCAAGCCTACTACGGCGAATCGCACATCCTGCACGGCGTCGACCTGACGGTCAGGAAGGGCGAGGTGGTGACGCTCCTCGGCCGCAATGGCGCCGGCCGCACCACCACGCTCAAGGCGATCCTCGGGCTCGTCGGCCGGCGCACCGGGTCGATCCTGATCAACGGCGTCGAGTCGAGCAGGATGGCGCCCCACGAGATCGCCCGGCTTGGCATCGGCTACTGCCCCGAGGAGCGCGGCATCTTCGCCAGCCTGTCGTGCGAGGAGAACCTCATGCTGCCGCCGGAACTGGTGGCCGGCGGGATGGCGATCGACGAGATCTACAAGCTCTTCCCCAACCTCTACGAGCGCCGCCACAGCCCCGGCACGCGGCTGTCGGGCGGCGAGCAGCAGATGCTCGCGGTAGCGCGCATCCTTCGAACCGGCTCGCGCCTTCTCCTGCTCGACGAGATCTCCGAAGGCCTTGCGCCGGTGATCGTGCAGACGCTCGCCCGCACCGTGCGGATGCTGCGCGAGAAGGGTTTCACCATCGTCATGGTCGAGCAGAATTTCCGTTTTGCCGCACCGCTCGCGGACCAGTTCTACGTCATGGAGCATGGCCAGATCGTGGAAAGCTTCGGGGCCGCGGAGCTGAAGTCCAAGATGGACATGCTGCACGAATATCTCGGGGTCTGACACATCCGGAACCTGTCGTCCCCTGGCCTGCCTTATCCGGAAAAAACCACAGCAAGAAACAGGAGCACTTACAAGATGAAACGTAAACTATCGGCATTGCTGGTCGCGGGCGCACTTGCCTCGTTTGCAGCGGTGCCGGGCGCGGCCAACGCGCAGGTCTCGGACGACGTCGTCAAGATCGGCGTTCTGAACGACATGTCCGGCCTCTACGCCGACCTCGGCGGCATGGGCTCGGTGCATGCGGCGCAGATGGCGGTCGACGATTTCGGCGCCGCCAAGAAGGGCATGAAGGTCGAGATCATCTCGGCCGACCACCAGAACAAGCCGGACGTCGGCTCGAGCATCGCCCGCCAGTGGTTCGACACCGACAAGGTCGACGTGATCGTCGACGTGCCGACCTCGTCGGTCGCGCTGGCGGTGAACCAGGTGGCCAAGGAGAAGAAGAAGGCCATGCTGAACTCCGGCGCCGCCTCGTCGGACCTCACCGGCAAGGACTGCTCGCCGAACACCGTGCACTGGACCTACGACACCTGGATGCTGGCCAACGGCACCGGCAGCGCCATCGTCAAGACCGGCGGCGACTCCTGGTTCTTCCTGACCGCCGACTACGCCTTCGGCCATGCGCTCGAGCGTGACACGGAAGCGGTGGTGAAGACCGGCGGCGGCAAGGTCGTCGGCAAGGTCCGGCACCCTCTGAACACGCAGGACTTCTCGTCGTTCCTGCTGCAGGCACAGTCGTCGAAGGCCAAGATCATCGGCCTCGCCAACGCCGGCGGCGACACCATCAATTCGATCAAGCAGGCTTCCGAGTTCGGCATCACCAAATCGGGCCAGAACCTGGCCGGGCTGCTGGTGTTCCTGTCGGACGTGCACGGACTCGGACTGCCGATCGCGCAGGGCCTGATCCTGACCGAGACGTTCTACTGGGACCTCAACGACAGCACCCGCGCCTGGACCAAGCGCTTCCTCGCCAAGAACGGCGGCAAGTATCCGACCATGGTTCACGCCGGCGTCTACGGTGCGGTGCTGCACTACCTGAAGGCGATCGAAGCCGGCAAGACCGACGACGGCACCAAGACCATCGCCAAGATGAAGGAGATCCCGACCGACGATCCGCTGTTCGGCAAGGGCACGATCCGAGCGGACGGCCGCAAGATCCATCCGGCCTACCTGTTCGAGGTGAAGAAGCCGAACGAGTCGAAAGGTCCGTACGACTACTACAAGCTGCGCACGACGATTCCGGCGGACCAGGCGTTCCGCCCGTTGGCCGACGGCAACTGCTCGATCGCCAAGTAACGGCGTCTGCAGTCATGCCCGCAACCCCGACCGCCGCTGCATGAGCGGCCGGGGTTGCGGCACAATATCCAGGGAAACAAACGGACTAGGGCCAGATGGAGATCTTCGGCGTACCGACGCAGGCACTGTTCGGGCAACTGCTGATCGGGCTGATCAACGGCTCCTTCTATGCATTGCTGTCGCTCGGGCTGGCCGTCATCTTCGGCTTGCTCAACATCATCAACTTCACGCATGGCGCCCAGTACATGATGGGCGCATTCGTCGCTTACCTGCTGCTCAACAAGCTCGGCATCGGCTACTGGTGGTCGCTGCTGCTGGTACCGATCATCGTCGGCCTCTTCGGCGCCGTCATCGAGCGTCTGATGCTGTCCAAGCTCTACAAGCTGGACCATCTCTACGGTCTGCTCCTGACCTTCGGCATCGCGCTGATCATCCAGGGGCTGTTCCGCAATACCTATGGCTCCTCGGGGCAGCCCTACCCGATCCCGTCGCAGCTGATGGGCGGTAAGAACCTCGGCTTCATGTTTCTGCCCAACTACCGCGGCTGGGTGATCGTCGCCTCGGCCGCTGTCTGCCTGGTCACCTGGTTCGTGATCGAGCGCACCAAGCTCGGCGCCTACCTGCGGGCCGCCACCGAGAATCCGCAACTGGTGCAGGCTTTCGGCATCAATGTTCCGCGGATGATTACTACCACCTATGGATTCGGCGTCGGTCTCGCGGCTTTCGCCGGCGTGATGGCGGCGCCCATCTATTCCGTGAGCCCGCAGATGGGCGCAGACCTGATCATCGTCGTGTTCGCGGTCGTGGTTATCGGCGGGATGGGCTCCATCCTTGGCGCGGTGGTGACCGGTTTCGGGCTCGGGCTGATCGAAGGCCTGACCAAGGTCTTCTATCCGGAAGCCTCCAACACGGTTATCTTCGTGATCATGGCGATCGTCCTGCTGATCAAACCGGCCGGGCTGTTCGGCACCCAGAAATAGGCTCTGATCATGGCGATCAATACCACCACTCCCGCAGACTTGGGGCCATCGGGCGCAGCACCTGCCGGCGCTGCTCAGCGGTCTGCCTCCATTGCGCCGGCGCCGACGGAAGCGACCCGAGGCGACGTCAACGGCCATCTGAAGATCGCCTTCTTCGTGATGCTGGCGTTTTTCGTGCTGGCGCCCTTCGTGGTGTACCCGGTGTTCCTGATGAAGGTGATGTGCTTCGCGTTGTTCGCATGCGCATTCAACCTGCTCATCGGTTTCGGCGGGCTGCTTTCCTTCGGCCACGCCATGTTCCTCGGCACCGCCGGCTACGCGTCGGCGCATGCGGCCAAGGTCTGGGGCCTGACCCCGGAACTGGCGGTCATCTTCGCTACCGGCTGCTCGGTTGTCCTGGGCTATGTCACCGGTCTGCTCGCCATCCGTCGCCAGGGCATCTACTTCGCGATGATCACGCTCGCGCTCGCCCAGATGGTGTTTTTCTTCTATCTGCAGGCGCCGTTCACCGGCGGCGAGGACGGCATTCAGGCGGTGCCGCGCGGCCACCTCTTCGGCCTGATCGACCTGTCCAATACCTGGGCGATGTACATCTTCGTGTCGGTGATCTTCTTCGGCGCCTTTCTGATGATCTGGCGCATCGTGCAGTCGCCCTTCGGTCAGGTGTTGAAGGCGATCCGCGAGAACGAGCCGCGCGCGACCTCCCTCGGCTACGACACCGATCACTTCAAGCTGATGGCGTACGTGCTGTCGGCCGGGTTCGCCGGCCTGGCGGGCGCGGTCAAGGCGCTGCTGTTCCAGCTGGCCTCGCTCACCGATGTGTACTGGACGATGTCGGGCGAGGTCGTGCTGATGACGCTGCTCGGCGGCATGGGCACGCTGTTCGGCCCGGTAGTCGGCGCCGCGATCATCATCACCATGCAGAACTACCTCGCGCAGCTCGGCGCCTGGGTCACGGTCGTGCAGGGCGTGATCTTCGTGGTGTGCGTGCTGGCCTTCAGGCGCGGGGTGGTCGGCGAGATCGCACATCGGCTGAAGCGGAACCTGTAGCCGGCGCTTTCGTGCCGGTGGCAGCGTCTCCCAATCTCAGCGGCGTCGAATGCGCTTGAATGCCTTGCGCCTGAATGTCGCCACCGTGTTGCTGGGAACGGCACTTTCGACCGTGCCATTGCTCGCGGCAGCGGCAGCCGAACCTGCCCTCTCGCGATGCGAGGCAGGCTCTTCGAAGCAGGGCGACAACCTCGAGCGCTACAAGCGCGACCTCGCCTGCCGCATCCATGCGCGCAACGGAACCCACTTGTACGACGGGGCGCCGCCACCGGTGCTGCGCTCGGTCGTGGTGCTGTCGGTGCGCGTCGATGCCCGCGGGCGGCTGGTGAGGATCGGGGTGCTCAGGTCCAACGGCATCCGTTCACTCGAGCGGCGCGCCATCCAGAGCGTGCGCGCCGCCGCGCCCCTGCCGATCCCTGCCCGCGCCTTGCTCCGGCAGGGGCCGCCGATATCACGGAGACATGGCTGTTCCGGGACGACGGGCGCTTCCAGATCCGGACCCTCGCCCAAGTCCAAGCGCCGTCCGGATACTGACCGGGCCACTCACCGGGGGCTGCCGGGCACTGGACCGTGCACTGGCCAGTCAGCGCTCCTGCAGGTAGGCCCCCTGCCTGGCCAGCTCCGCCTGCAACGGTGCGATCGGCACCGCGCGCGGCTCGACTCCCGCCCGCACCGCATGAGCCGCGGCCACGCCCGCCGCCTGTCCGGTCACCCAGCACTGCGGAATCTCGCGCAGAAAGCCGTGTGAATTGGTGTCGCAGGACATGTGACGGCCGCAGGCGAGCAGGCCGTCGACCCGCTTCGGCACCAGCGACCCGTACGGGAGCGAGATGCTCGGGAACACCTGCGAAAGGCTGGGGGAGACGCCGATCTCGTCGTCGAAGACCTTCCCTCCCGGCCACTGCGCACGGGTCACGCGGCCGATGCCGACCAGGCGCCGGCTGTGGCGCACGCCAAGCTGCGGCGCGCTCAGCATCAGGTAGGCACTCTCGAAACCCGGCGCATGCTCGCGATAGAAGGTCAGGTGCGCCGCCATGGCCCGATGCGAGCGCACTTCGACCTCCGTCTGGTCCTCGATGTCGACAGCCGAATAGCCCGACAGCCTGGGCCCCATGAACAGCGCGATGTCATCGCGCCAGGAGACGAAGGGTCGCTCGAGCAGGCCGATGCGTTCGCGCCCGAGCGCCATGAATGCGTTGTATTGCTCCGGCTGGCCGACGCGGAATTCGATCCAGCGCTTCATGTCGACGCCGCCGAAGAGCCAGGCGGTGTTCATGCAGTGATGGATGTCGTCGTCGGCGAAGTTGGAGTCGAATTCCGCACCGGCCCGGGCATAGATGTCGCCGTCGCCGGTGGCATCGACAACGACCCGAGCGCGGATGGCTCGGCGGCCGGCCTTGTTCTCGAACAGAACACCGCGCACCGCGCCGTCCTCGACGATCGGCTCGGCGGCCCAGCTGTGGTAGACCAGCCGGACTTTGCTCTGGAGCACGAGTTCCTGCGAGGCGAGCTTGAGCCACTCCGGATCGATCGTCGGTGACCAGGTGACGACGCCTCGATAGGCAGCGGTGCGCTGACCCCAGTGGGCCACCCGCTCGGCGTCGGTCGAGCCCCATTCGTTACCCGGCGGACCCGCCACTGCATCCTTCGGCAGCCGCGACAGGATCTCCTCGCCGAAGCCGCGGATCACCAGCCTGCCGTCCCAGTCGGTCATCCGGTCGATCCAGATGACCAGCCCGCCGGTCGAAAGTCCGCCCAGATGGTTGTAGCGCTCGAGCAGGATGACGTCCGCGCCGACCCGCGCCGCCGCCACCGCCGCCGCGGTGCCGGAGGGGCCTCCCCCCACCACCAGCACATCGCACTGCGCATGCACCGGAATCTCGCGCCGCGCCTCGACCCACACCGCCGGCGCTCCCGGCGGAAGCGGCCTTTCCTCGCGAGGCAGCTTGCCCTGCCGGAGGATGCCCGAGTAGAGGATGCGTTCGTGCGTCGGTTGTTCGTCCATATGCCTCTCAGTATGTGTCTCGGCGGCAATGGCGACCGCAGCGCGATCGCCCCGTTCAAATTGCAATATTCAGCAGCCGCCGCGGAACGGGCTTATCCCGGCCGCCGGCGGCGCCCCCTCGTCACCGGCATCGGCTGCTGCTCTGTCAAACCCAGCCTCACCCTCCGCAGACACTCACTGCCCCACACCCAGCAGCCGCGGCGGAGCGGGCTTAGCCCGGCCGCTCGCGGCGCCCCCCCTCCCTAGGAGGGGGGGAGGCGCCGAAGGCGCCACGGGGGGGTTCACTCAACCACGTTTTGCGACTGCTCCCGCAGATACAACGGCAGATACCAATAGGAGCCGATCGCCTTGCCGGTGGTGCCGCTCGCCTTCCATCCGCCAAAGGGCTGGTAGCCCGGCCAGGCGCCGGTGGTTGCCCCCTGCGGCCGATTGACATAGGTCACACCGGCCTCGATGTTCTGCAGGAAGTGGTCGATCTCCTGGGGTGCGCCGTAGAAGCCGGCGGTGAGGCCATAGTTGGAGGCGTTGGCGCGGGCGATGCCCTCGTCGATCGAATCGACCTCGCCCACCAGCACCAGCGGCGCGAAAATCTCGTCGCGCCACAGTGCGTCCTCGAAGCCGATGCGCCCGACGGTCGGCGCGACGAAGAAGCCGCGCTCGAGCCCGCTTCCCTGCAGCGCCTCGCCGCCGACGTCGATGGTGCCGGCCTCTGCCAGGCGTGCGGCCGCCGCGAGGTACCGCGCGCGCGCCCCCTGGCTGATCACCGGCCCCATCCAGTTGGCCCGTTCAGTGGGATCGCCGATGGTCACTGCTCGCGTCGCCGCCACCAGCCGCTCGAGCAACGCCTGCGCCACCGGCCTCTCCACGTAGACGCGGGAGCATGCCGAGCATTTCTGTCCCTGCAGGCCGAAGGCCGAACGGACGATGCCGGTGGCGGCACGCGCCAGGTCGCCATGGCGGCTGACGATGACCGCGTTCTTCCCGCCCATCTCGGCGATACACGGACGCGGGCGCGGCCCGGCCGCAAAGTGCCGCAGGATGCCCATGCCGACCTCATGCGAGCCGGTGAAGGTGGCGCCGGAGATTCCGGGATGCCGCACCAGCGCCTCGCCGACGACACTGCCGTTTCCGGTGATGTAGCTGAGCACCCCCGGGGGAATGCCTGCGTCTTCGAACGCGTCCATCAGCAGGCGCCCGCTCCAGGCGGTATTCGCCGCGACCTTGAAAACCGCGGTGTTGCCGGTGACAAGGGCCGCAGCGATCGGAGCGCCGGCCAGCGCCACCGGAAAATTGAACGGCGCGATGACCGCCCACACCCCGTACGGCTTCAGCACGGTGCGGTTGCGGCTGACGAAGCCCTGTACGGGATCATCGGAGAGGCGTCGGTCGAAGCCCTCGCCCTCCTGCATGCGGTCGCAGTACCAGGTGATCAGGTCTGCCGTTTCCTGCACCTCGCCGAGCGACTCCATCCGGTTTTTGCCGACCTCCAGCGCGAGCACGGCAGCGATGTCATAGACACGCTCCTCGATCAGTGCCGCGGCACGCCGCAGCAGGCGGATGCGCTCCTGCCAGGCGGTGGCGGCCCATGCCGGCCAAGCGACCCTCGCCGCCCCTACCGTCGCGTCGACGTCCTCCGAGGTTGCGGCCTCGAATCGGGCCAGCAGCAGATCGTTGTCGATCGGCGAACGCACCTCGAACCACTCGCGTTTTCCCCCCGAGGGGCGCGCCACGGCCGGTCCGATGGCGGGCAGCCGCAACGCATGGTCCTTGCCGAGCGCGGCCCGCGCCCGGGCGAGCGACGCATCGAACTGCTGGTGCAGGCCCTCCGGCGGGTCGAACATCGTCGAGTAGGTGAGCCGGAAGGTCGTCATGGCCGGGTCGCGGGAAAGAGTCAAGGAGGAAGCCGGAGGAGTCAAGGGGGAAGTCGGGGAGGCGGCTGGAGACCGGGTCTGCAAAGAGGATCGCCCGAGTTTAGCCGAGGTCGCGGCCGCGCCAGGCTCCCAGTGGTGAGCCACTGCCGCGGCAGGGAGGTGGCGCTGGCGGCTCTCGCTGCGGGCATGTGCTGCCGCTGATAGCATGCGACGAGGGTAGCGGTAGTGCGTACGGGGGCCCGGCATGGAACTGAATCATCTGGAGGTCACGGCGCCGCCGCGGGCGGCAGCGAGCGTGGTCATGCTGCGCGACTCGGCCGCCGGCATGGAAGTCCTGCTGCAGAAGCGGCACGCGGCGTCGAGCGTCCTCGGCGGGGCCCACGTCTTCCCTGGCGGCAAACTCGACCCGGCCGACCTGGAACTCGACATGGCGGCGCACCTGGATCGGGACGTGCAGGCGCTGCACGAGGCGCTGCGCGAGCCGGACCTGCCGGTGCTGGAAGCGGCCGGCCTTCATGTGGCCGCCCTGCGGGAAGCCTTCGAGGAATGCGGCCTGTTGCTGGCGCATGGGGCGCCGCAGCGCGTCGCGGAACTGGCAGCCATGCGGGCGAGCCGGGGCGTGTCCTTCAACCAGCTGCTTGCGGACCTGTCGCTGCGCCTGGATACCACCAATCTCGTTCCCTGGTCGCGCTGGATCACGCCGAAGGTGCCGTCGGTGACCAGCAAGCGTTTCGACACCCGCTTCTTCATCGCGCTCGTCGACGCGCAGGTGGAGGTCAGCCACGACGACCATGAACTGGTGGAAACCGTCTGGCTGCAGCCGCGCGCGGCGCTCGAAATGTACTGGCAGGGCCGGTTGATGCTGGCGCCGCCGCAGATCATGAGCCTGGCGCACCTGTCCCATCATGCGAACGGCCGGCAGGTGCTCGCGGCGGCGCGGGCCGACGGCCCCGCCCTGATCGAGCCCCACACCTGCGAGATCGACGGCGAGCGGGTGGTCTGCTACCCGGGAGACGAACGTCATCCGGTGGCGCGGCGGGCGCTGCCCGGGCCGTCGCGACTGGTGTTCAGGAACCGGCGTTTCGAGCCGCTCGGCGGCTTCGAGACGCTGCTACCGTGAGTCTCGCCGGCCGCTGACTTTCGGGGCGGGTGCCGGCCGATCTTCCCGGCTGCCTCGCCTGTTTTTCTGCTGCGTGCCTGGTGCCTGACCCAAACGGTCCGCCCGGTCTTGTCGGACCGCGGCGACGCGGCCGTTCCGGGATTGGCGGCTCTGCGACAGGCTTGCACTTTGCCTTGGCTGCTGCCTCCCTTGTCCAACTCCATGCAGGTCGCCGATGTCAGCTTCGCCAACCGCCTCCGATCAATTTGCACCCTCGCCGGCGGCGCCGGCCGGCACGCCCGCTGTTGCCGATCCGCGCGACCCCCGCTCGGTCGGCTGGCCGGACGACCTCGAGCCGGTGCTGTTGGCAGCCCTTCCCGACTTCCTGATGCGGCAGCGCTGGTATCCGGCGAAGGACGCCGGCGCACCGGTGGTCTCGCCGCGCGCACTGGAGCCGCTGGCGGTGCCCGGCATGGCAGCGGCGGCGGGCGTCTGGCGGGTGCAGCCACCGGGCCGCGAGCCGTTGCATCTGTTCGTTGCGATCGCGCTGGTCGCGGAGGATTCGGCGGATCCGGCACAGGTGATCGCGCGGCTGCCCGGGGGCTCCTCCGACGGTAAGCCGCAGGTGCTGGTCGAGGCATTCTCGCTGGACGCTTTCACCCGGGCCTGGGTGGAGATGATGCTGCAGGACGTGCAGGCCGGATCGGGTTCACGCTTGCATGGCGGCCATGCGAAGCAGGTTGCCGAGGCGGGTCTGCGCCCAGGCGTCGATTGGATCATCCGCCGCAGTCAAGCCGAACAGTCGAACACGTCCATCCGGATCGGCGACGGCGCAATCATCAAGGTGATCCGCAAGCTGGAGGAGGGCACGCATCCGGAACTTGAGGTTGGAAGGTTTCTCACCCTTGAAGCGGGCTTCGAGGCGACCCCGGCCATGCTGGCGTGGGCCGACATGGACCTGGTCGCGCAAAGCGGTGGCCGCGAGTCCTACACCCTCAGCGTCATGCAGTCGTTCGTGCCTAACGAGGGCGATGCCTGGGATTGGGTGCTGCGCAAGCTCTCCGGCGCTTCCGGGGCGAACGAGATGGCACTCGCCGAGGCAACGGAATGGCTTGCTCGCCTGGGCGAACGCACGGCGCAGATGCATGGCGCATTCGGCATCGCATCGCAGGACCCCGCGTTTGCTCCTGAACCTGTGCGCGACGAGGACCTGCAGTCGTGGGCCGATGCCGGCCACGCGATGGAGAAGCGGGCGCTCGACGGGCTGGTAGCCGGCGCCGAACGGCTCGATGCGCCGGCGCGCGAACTCCTGGCGTCACTTCAGGCAAACCGCGCCAAGCTGTCGCAACGACTGGACGAGCTGCTGCGGACATCATCGTGGGACTTCTCGAAGACCCGCCACCACGGTGACTATCACCTCGGTCAGGTTCTCGTCGCCGGCCGCGATGCGGTGATCGTCGACTTCGAGGGCGAGCCGATGCGCCCGCTCGTCGAACGACGCGCGAAGCATGCGGCGCTCCGCGACGTCGCCGGCCTGCTGCGATCGGTCTCCTATGCGGCGGCAGCCGCGGCGCGCGCCTTGCCGGTCGACATGCCTGCCGCAGAGCGCGAGCAGGTGGAGCGGCGGCTGCAGACCTGGGAACGCGAGGCATCGCACCGCTTCCTCGATGCCTACCTGCGGGCGGCGCAAGGGATGGCAGGCTGCCCCTCCGATCGCGCAAGCGCGCAGCGCCTCATCCGCTTCTTCATGCTGGAGAAGGCGCTCTACGAAGTTGCCTACGAACTCGCCAACCGGCCTTCGTGGGTCGATATACCGTTGCGCGGCATCCTGCAGCTCCTGCAGGACGACGGCGATGCGGCTGCCGGCGGCGTCGAGCAGGGCAGGGTCAGGCGCGCCCATCGCATGCCCTTCGGTGCGCAAGTGCAGGACGACCGCAGCGTGCGGTTCCGGCTGTGGGCGCCATCGCATCCGGAGGTCGCGATCGAGCTGGAGGGAGAGTCGGAGGGAGAGTCGGAAGGAGAGTCGAGAGAGTCGAGAGGCGAGTCGGTAGGAGGGCGGGAAGGGCCGAACGGTGGGGCGCCGGCGCAAGCGGGTGGCGCTGCGCCGGGCGTCGTGCCGGGCCGGACGAAGACGCTGCGGATGCAGCGGCTCGAGGGCGGCTGGCATGAACTCGTGAGCCGGCAGGCGCAGGCGGGCACCCGCTACCGTTTCGTGCTGCCCGACGGCACCCGTGTCCCGGACCCCGCGTCGCGCTTCCAGCCGCAGGACGTGCATGGCCCGAGCGAAGTGATCGATCCGAAGGCCTACGAATGGCGCGACGGCGACTGGCGCGGCCGTGCCTGGGAGGAGGCCGTCGTCTACGAACTGCACGTCGGCGCGTTCACGCAGCAGGGGACGTTTCGCGGCATCATCGACAAGCTCGACCACCTCGTCTCGCTCGGGGTCACCGCGCTCGAGATCATGCCGGTCGCCGACTTTCCGGGTGGCCGCAACTGGGGCTACGACGGCGTTCTACCGTATGCGCCGGATGGCGCCTACGGCCGCCCCGAAGACTTCAAGGCGCTGGTCGATTCGGCTCATGCACGCGGGCTGATGGTGCTGCTGGACGTCGTCTACAACCACTTCGGCCCGGAGGGTGCCTACCTGCATGTGATCGCGCCGGAGACGTTCACCGACCGGCACAAGACGCCCTGGGGAGCGGCAATCAACACCGATGGCGCCGGCGCGGCCGCGGTCCGCGAGTACTTCATCCACAACGCGCTCTACTGGATCGAGGAGTTTCATCTCGACGGCCTGCGCCTGGACGCGGTGCATGCCATCCTGGACGACAGTTCGAAGCACCTGCTTTCGGAGCTGGCCGAGCGCGTGCGCGCGGCCAATCCGGATCGGCAGATCCACCTGGTGCTGGAGAACGAGGAGAACCAGGCGAGCAGGCTGGTGCGCGATGCCGACGCGAAGCCGCGGTGGTATTCGGCGCAATGGAACGATGATGTGCACCACGTGCTGCACGTCGCCGCCACCGGAGAGGCTCACGGCTACTACGGCGACTACCACGGTGACACTGGCAAGCTCGGCCGGGCGCTTGCGGAAGGATTCGCCTTCCAGGGCGAGGTGATGCCGTATCGCGGCCACGAGCGCGGCGAGGACAGCACGGCGCTGCCGCCGAGCGCCTTCGTCGCCTTCATGCAGAACCACGACCAGGTCG
The DNA here is from genome assembly GCA_963844195.1 of uncultured Pseudomonadota bacterium. Classification (GTDB taxonomy): domain Bacteria; phylum Pseudomonadota; class Gammaproteobacteria; order Burkholderiales; family Burkholderiaceae_E; genus Lautropia. The sequence continues at coordinate 701,687 of CAWJNC010000004.1, forward strand.
GCAACCGCGCCTTCGGCGAGCGGCTGACGGCCATCGCGCCGCCGCAAGCCGTGCGGGCGATGGCTGCCACCTACCTGCTGCTGCCGCAAGTGCCGATGCTGTTCATGGGTGAGGAGTGGGCGGCGGCGCAGCCGTTTCCATTCTTCTGCGATTTCGGTGAAGAACTTGCCGATGCAGTCCGCAACGGCCGGCGCGAGGAATTCGCCCGCTTCCCGGAGTTCAAGGATCCGGCGACGCGCGAGCGGATCCCGGATCCGGTGGCCGAGGCGACGTTCACGTCCGCCAAGCTCGACTGGCAGCAGGCCGGCAGCGGGCAGCACGCCGCCTGGCTCGACTGGTATCGTCGTGTGCTGGCGGTCCGGCACAGGCAGATCGTGCCCCGGATCGGCTCTATCCGCAGCGCCGGCCGGCACCGCGTGGTGGACGAGGGTGCGGTGCTGGTGAGCTGGGCTCTCGATGACGGTGCGAGCAGCCTGGTGCTGGCGGCAAACCTCTCCGCGAAGCCGGTGAAGGGCTTTCCGCAGCCGGAAGGCGAGTCGATCTGGACCGAGGGCGAGGCAGATGCGAGCACCCTCGGCCCCTGGGCCGTGCGGTGGTCAGTCGAGCCGGCTCCGCCTCTCGACCGCCTCGCGCTGGCGATGGGTATCGAACCCTGGTTCAAGGACGCGCGCGGCAGGATCGTGCGAACCAGCGACGACACCCGGCGTCGCCTGCTCGCCGCGATGGGGACGGCCGCCGGCGATGACGAGCAGGTGTCGCGGGCGCTCGAATCGTTGCAACGCGAAGACTGGGTGCGGCCGCTGCCACCGGTGCAAGTCCTGCAGCCGTCTGCCGGGGCGCCGGCGTTGAATGTGGTGCAGCCGCAGGGCGCGACGGCGCTCTCGTGGCGCGTTGATCTCGAAAGCGGCGGCGAGCGCAGCGGGCGCGCCGATTGGAGCGGACTGGAACTTCTTCACCGTCTGGAGGTCGACGGCCGGATGCTGGAGCGGCGCCGCCTGCCGCTGCCGGATGACCTGCCGTGGGGCTACCACCAGCTGACGCTGGCGTGCGGCAGCGCCACCACGCTCGTGGTCTCACCCGGGCGCTGCTGGCTCCCGGAAGGAACTTCCAAAGGCCGCCGCCTATGGGGCATCGCGGCGCAGCTCTACCTGCTGCGCTCCGCGAGCGACTGGGGCATCGGTGACTTCGGCGACTTGCGCAAACTGGTGGAACTGGCGGCGCGCGAGCAGGCCGACGTGATCGGACTCAATCCGCTTCACGCCATGTTCCCGGACAACCCGGCCCATGCGAGCCCGTATTCGCCGGCGAGTCGGCTGCTGCTCAACGTGCTCAACATCGATGTGGCAGCGATCCCGGAGTTGACCGCAGGCGGGGAGGCAGCCGAGCTGATCGACGGGGAAGATTTCCAGCGAGCGCTTGCGGCCTGCCGGGCCCAACGCAACGTCGACTACCCCCAGGTGAGCGCGTTGAAGCTGCCGGTGCTGCGCAGCCTTTTCGATGCCTGCCGCAATGCGCACGACAAGACCCGCTGGCAGCAGTTCGAGGCATTCCGACGCGAGCGGGGCGAGGTACTGGAGCGCAATTGCCTGTTCCTTGCGTTGCGCGAGCATTTTGCGTGCGGGAAGCCGCCGCGGCCGGACTGGCGCGAATGGCCGCAGCCTTTCCGGAAGCCCGCTTCGGCAGAGGTGTCGGAATTTGCCCAGGCGCATCGCCAGGATGTCGACTTCCTTGCCTGGCTGCAGTGGGTGGCGGACGAGCAGCTCGAGTCCGCCGCGCAGACTGCTGCCCGCCGCGGCATGGCGATCGGCCTCTACCGGGACCTGGCAGTGGGCGCGGATCGGTCCGGGGCCGAGACCTGGGCCAACGCATCGGCAGTGGCTTCGGACGCGCAGGTAGGCGCGCCGCCAGACATCTTCAACCCCGCGGGCCAGAATTGGGGACTGCCGCCGTTCCAGCCCAGGGCGCTTCGCGCCGAATCGTATCGCAGCTTCATCGAGCTGATCCGGGCCAACATGCGGCATGCCGGGGGCTTGCGCATCGACCATGTGATGGGCCTGCAGCATCTCTACTGGGTGCCCGTTGGCCAGGGACCTGCCGACGGCGCCTACGTGCAGTACCCGATGGAGGACATGATCGGCATCCTGGCGCTGGAAAGCCACCGCCAGCGCTGCCTGGTGGTTGGCGAGGATCTCGGGACGGTGCCGGAAGGCTTTCGGGAGCGCATGACGGCGGCCAACATCCTCTCCTATCGCGTGCTGTTCTTCGAGCAGGATGCCGATGGCGGTTTCCTGCCGCCCGAAGACTATCCGGAACTGGCCCTGGCGGTGATCGGCAGCCATGACCTGCCGACGTTGCACGGCTGGTGGCAAGGCCGCGACCTCGAGATCAAGGGGGAACTGGGCCTTTTTCCGGACGAGAGGGAGACGGCCAGGCAGCATGAGGGCCGCCGTCGCGAGCGGCAGGCGCTGCTGGATGCATTGCGCGCCCGGGGCTTGTTGCCGGCGCAGCCGGATCCTGACCTTGCCGCGTTGTCGCGCGCGGCGCATGCATTCCTCGCCCGAACCCCCAGCCTGCTTGCGATGGCGCAACTGGATGACCTCACCGGCGAAACCGATCCGGTCAACGTGCCGGCCACCTCGGACGAGCATCCGAACTGGCGCCGGCGACATTCACTCACGCTGGAAGAGTTGCCGGCGGATGCGCTTTTCAACGCGGTCGTCGGCGTCCTGCGCGAGAGTCGCGGCAAGGCGGCGCAGCAGGTGCCGCCGGCACGCGCGGGCTGAGGAGCCGCCTCAGGCGCCGCCGACCGCCTGAGCGATCCGGCCGGTGCCGCCGCAGTTGGTGCATTCGGTCTTGTCCTTGAGAACCCCATTGCCGTCGCATTCCGGGCAGACGTCGGCGCCATCGGGCGGATTGCCGACGACGGTGCTTTCCGTGGGGTTCATGTCGTTCGGATCGACGGGCTGATTGGTTGACATGAGGCAATCCCTTTGAAGCGCTGCGCGGTGGAGCAGTTCCAATCGCATTCTGGTCCGTTCAACGGTGTCCTGCAAGGCAGCCTGCCGGTGAGCCCTCCGGCGCTTGCATGCCAGGCGGGCAGTCAGCTCAAGAGGGCGTGCAGCCGGGTCCAGTCGTGGTCGCTGCCGTCTGCCGCCAGCCGGGTCCAGGCCAGGCGGCCGACGTCGCGCACGCTCTGTCGACGAACCACGTCCACGTCGGCGTCGGACGGATCCCCTTGCCTCGCGGCGACCCGCTCGAGCAGCACCGGCATCGGCGCCTCCAGCCAGATACCCTTGAAGTCGGCGCCGGATGATCGTGCGATCTCCTCGATGCGTTCGCGCTCGCCCGGCCGGCCGAAAACGGCGTCGACGACGACGCTGTGGCCGGTGGCGAGAACAGCCGCGGCACCGTCCTGCATGGCCTGGTAGACCCGTGCGGACACCTCCGGCAGGTAGGCATCCGGACCCAGCCGCGTCCCGGGTGCAACGCCGTGCAACGCCTTGCGAATCCGATCGCTCGAGAACACGCGGGCGCCGGGTGCCGTGCCGATGGCCGCTGCGATTGCCGCGGCAGCGGTCGACTTGCCGGAGCCGCTCAGCCCGCCGATTGCGACGAGGCGCGGCGGTCGCCGCCTCAGCAGGTGCCGGGCCAGGCCGAGGTACGCCCGCGACTGCGCAACCGCATCCGCCCGCAGTGGATCTTCCGGCGGCATTTCCAGCGCACGGGCGGCCGCAACGTGCGCGCGCACCGTGGCGCGCATCGACATGAAAAGCCCGAGCAGCGGCAGGCCGGCCAATTCGTCGGCGTCGTCGAGATAGCGGTTGAGCAGCTGGTTGGCTAGCCGGTCCAGTCCCCGATGCCACAAGTCCATCAGCGCGAAGGCGAGGTCGTAGAGGACGTCGATGGTTGCCATGTCCTCGTCGAATTCGAGGCAGTCGAAAAGCGTCGGCACTCCGTCGATCACGACAATGTTGCGCAAATGGAGATCGCCGTGGCACAGGCGGACATGGCCGCGGCGTTGTCGTTCGTCGAGCAGCGGCGCGTGCAGTTGCCAGGAATCTCGCGTCGCCTCGGCGAGGTCCTCCACCGCTGCATCGGCGTCGACCCGCTTGACCGCCGGCAGGGCATTCTCGTTGATGCGCAGAATGTCGTCGATGCGCTGAGATCCGCTGCGATCGAGTCCTGACGCGGGTAGGGCATGTGCGTGGAAGTCGGCCACGACATGGGCGAGCCGAGCGACGAGCGCGGGCGTGATCCCGCCGCGAAGTGCCATCCGATCGAGCAGGCCATCTTCATCGAAGCGCTGCATTTCCAGCACGGCTTCGACCAGTTCGTCATCGCCGTCCGCATGCAGGTCATCGGCATTCGGCCCTCCTTCATGAGGGCCTTTGATACACAGCCTGCCGTCGCCTGCCCGAACGACACGCAGGACCTTCCGGTAGAGGCCGGGTGCGGTGCGCCGGTTCAATGCGAGCTCGCGCTCGCTGAGTGCGAGCCGCTGTTGCGGCATGCGGAAGTCCAGGTACGGCAACATCACCGCCTTCTTTACCTTCCAGGCGAGCGTTGCGCCGATCAGCACGATCGAGATGTGCGTCTGCACTTCGGCAGGCGGCTGGCCACCGTCGCGGCGTTGCAATTCGTCCTTCAGGAACGGGAGGGGCGATGCGCTGGATTGCATATCGGCCAGTCTGCCTGGTGGCCAGCGGCAGCTCGCGGATGCGGATGAAAGTCGAATGCGGATGGCGCCGGTAGAACGTGGTGGCCGAAGATGCCACCCCATCGCCGATGCGCGGTGCACCGAATGAGTGCGCAGATTGCCGGGTGGCAATGCAATACCGTCTCGATACGAGCGAAACGACTGCCGACGAGGTTGACGAGCATGCTCGTCAACCAACGTCGACGGGTTTGTCAGACGGCAAAGTCTTCCGGCTTCTTTCCGGCTTCCAGTGCGGACTTGAACCAGTTGGGCCGCTTGCCGCGCCCGGTCCACGTATGTCCGTCCTGGTCCCGATACTTCACCGGCACGGGCTTTCTCAAGGCAACCGATTGGCGACCCAGCGACTTGCGCGCCGCCCTTCCGGATGCGCCTGCGCGGCTGCTCGTCAAGCCGAGGTCCCTCGCCGTCAGGCCATAGTGATCAATTGCACTCCTGATGCGACTGATGACCTCGCTGACCTCCTGCTTCTTCAGGGCCTCTGCCTGCCGTTGAAGTTTGTCGATCTGACGGTTGATCTGAGCCAATGTTTTCGCCATCGATCTGTCCATTCATTCGGAGGGCACAAGGATACGGCAGAACGCGATTGGACGCTGCAAGTACTTGGTGATCGACAGAAGCGAGTTACGCTTCGTTCCGACGCTCCCCGGCGGCGCTTTCGATTCGTCACATTTGCTTCAAGTTGTGCCACGAAAGGACTACCGTGAATTACGGCCCGGAATGATTCACCGACGGCGAATGGCTTGCTTTTTGAAAGTGCGAATTACACGCCTGAGTTATCGGACACGAATCAGGCAGCAAGATGGAGCGAGCTTCTCGGCAATAAGGCCGGCCTGACGAAAATGGCAGCCTCCGCTCCTTCTCGACGCTTCTGCAGCCCGAGCCGGGTTTGAACGCGGTCAGGGTTCGATCGCGATACCGATCACCGGTTCCCTGACTCCGATCGTTCCGATCGGCACGGCGGCACCGTTGGCCAGGTCGATGCTGAACCAGCGGCTGCGAGCGGCGCCTGGCGCCGCGATGGCGGCGAACGCGGCATTGTTGAGGTCGGCGATGTCGAAGGCGACGTGCCTGATCTGGCCGGCGTTCAACGGGCCGACCGTGAACAGCCGGCCGGTGTTGGGTGAGACGGCAGGCTGCGCACCTTCGCGGCTTCCCTGCGTCACGAGCACGCCGGCGGCGGCGTCGATGGCAAAGTTCGTGGTGATCTTCTCGTCGATCTTGTTGTAGCTGTAGGCGGCGGCAGCCAGCTGCGGCTTGCGCCCGCGGTTCGTATCGTCGGCTGCATAGGCGAGCGGTCCGTCCAGCTGGATTCCTGGCGCCTCCGGGCTCGCGTCGACCAGTTGGCCGGTATCCGGATGGATCCGCGCATTGAGTTGATCCTTCACCAGCCGAATCCGATCGACTGTCGGGTTGAAGTCGAAGCCGATGTCGCCCTTCAATGAATCCTGTACGAGGGATTCATCCTTCAGGCCTGCTCCAACCGGCTTCGCCACCGCGGTCGACGGCTCGATGACATAGAGCTGGCCCTTCCCGCCGAGGCCGTAAAGCATGCCGCGAGCTACGCGGAAATCGATGGCCAGGATTCTCTCGCCGTCCGGCAATCCTTCGAGCCGACGGTTGTCGAGGATCTTCGCGGGCTGCCCGGCGTTGAAGCGGATCAGGCGGTTGGACTCGGTGACGGCGAATACGGTCTCCTGGCGCAGCGGGCCCAGCGGCTCGGGTATGGTGGCGCAACCCGACACCGTGCCCAGCACCAGGAGTGCGTGAACAAGAACCCTTACCGAGTGAACGCGGCCCGCGCTCATAGCGAAGCATCCGCCCGCTGCGGGCGTGGGCAATTTCATTGGCTGGATCTCCACATGGAACTGGAATGCAAAATCCAGGCTTCTCGTCGCGAGCGCCAAGGTTTTCCGATGGAGAGCAACGCCGCCCGATGGATGGCTCGGCGTATGGGGGCCTGCCTGCTTACACTTCACAGATGGAATTCAGTTTGCAATCCCTCGCTGTTGGCCGCAACTGCTGTGGTCTGCTGCTCGCAGCCTCGCTGCTCGCCGGCATGGTAGGTGGGATGCTGTCCCATGGATCGGCGGTCGAACCCAACCGGGTTTCCTTGACCGTTGTCGACGGATCCGGGGAACCACTGGAAGGGGCGATCGTCTGGGCCCTACCGGTATCGGACCAGGCGATGCCAGCGACCGGCACCATGACCACTGCGATCGAACAGCGTGGCAAGGCCTTCATTCCTGCAGTAACGCCGGTGCGGGTCGGCACGGCAGTGAGCTTCCCGAATCTGGACACCGTGCGGCACCACGTCTATTCGTTCTCGCCCGCCAAGGTGTTCTCGCTGAAGTTGTATCTGGGTACACCGGCGGAACCGGTGGTCTTCGACAAGCCGGGAGAGGTCGTCCTGGGCTGCAACATCCACGACGGGATGCTGGCCTACGTGATGGCGCTGGAGACGCCCTATTTCGGCAAGACCGGCGGCGAGGGACAGGCCGTGCTTTCGGATCTCATACCCGGCGACTACGAGCTGCGGGCCTGGCATCCGAAGCAAAGAGCTGCACCCATCGCCCGGCGCGTCACGATCCAGGCGAGCGGCAGATTGTCACATCAGTTCATCGCCGACATCGGGCGGCAGACGACGGCCGGAACCTGAGCATGCGCTGGGCGCGCATCGGCAAGCTGCGAACGCGAGTCATCCTCTCGTTTGCCTTCGTGCTGATTGCCGGGCAGGGCATCGGATACTGGCTGGTCGATGCGGCAAGCAAGCGCAACGCGCACGACCAACTCGAGCAGGAACTCGTCGCCGGCGAACGTGTCTTCGCCCGGCTGCTCGAGCACAACCGCAACCAGCTGACACAGGCGGCGACGGTACTCGCCGCCGACTATGGATTCCGGGAAGCGATCGCAACGCGGGATGCCGAGACGCTGAGTTCGGTGCTGGACAATCATGGCCGCCGGATCGACGCCTCGAGCATGCAGCTGCTCTCCCTGGAAGGCCAGGTGCTGGCGCAGGCCGGCAGCAGACGCATGGCCTGGCGGCCCGGGGAGCCGGGAGGGTGGGTCGCGGGCAGCTTTGCGTTCGCCGGCCTGCTGGATGCGGCGCGAAGAAGCGGCTCGGCAAGCGCAATCGTCAGTCAGGCAGATACCCCTTCCCAGGTTGTCGTCGTCCCGGTCCTGGCACCGGCGTTGATCGCCTGGGTTGCCGTCGGCTTCGAGATCGACGACCGGCTTGCGCAGGACATCAAGCGGCTGACCGATCTGGAGGTGTCGTTCCTGCGGCGCGCGGACGGAAACCTGTCGATCTTCGCCTCGACCTTGGAGGGTGACCTGAGGAAGGCGCTGAAGGTCGCGACCGCCGCGGCGCCGCTGCGGCCGGGCGGGTTCGCGATGGAGCTGGCGGGCCTCCGATACGGCAGTCGCGCCGTCAGCCTTGGCGGCGAGCAGCAGCTGCTGGCGATCCTGCAGCGATCGCTGGACGAGAAGCTGGCGGGATTCGGACCTCTGCGCCGCTTCCTGATAGTGCTGGCGCTCACCAGTGTGACAGTGTCGATCCTCTTCAGTGCGTTTCTGGCACGCGGCATCACCCGCTCGCTCGGTCTGCTCCATCAGGGGGCGATGCGGATGAGCGCCGGCGACTACAGTGCGCCCATCGTCGTGCAGCAGGCGGATGAAATCGGCGCACTCGCAGACAGCTTCAACAGCATGCGCGAGGAGATTTCCTCCCGCGAAAAGGAGATTCGGCGGCTCGCCTATCAGGACAGCCTGACAGGGTTGCCGAACCGCGCCCGGTTCAACGAGCAACTGGAGCAAGCCATCGGGACTGCCCGCGCGGACGGGTCGCCTCTCTCGATGATGATGATGGACCTGGATCGCTTCAAACTCATCAACGATACCCTCGGCCATGCCGCCGGCGACCAGGTTCTGAGGCAGGTGGCGGTTCGGCTGAGGCAGTTGGCGCCGCCATCGGTGACGTTGGCGCGGCTGGGCGGAGATGAATTTGCGCTGCTCGTACCCGGGCACTGCAGCCCGGATGGGCAGCCGGCGGTGAGTTGCGAGCGTCTGGCGCAACTCGTCCTGGAGATGATGAAGCATCCGGTGCTGTTCAATGACCAGCCTCTCGATATCGGTGCCAGCATCGGCATCGCGCATTTCCCGGATCACGGGGCGGACGCGGGGACGCTGATTCGTCATGCCGACATGGCGATGTATGGCGCCAAGCGCAGCAACCAGGGGTATGCCTTCTTCGATCCCCGCTTCGACGTGGCCCAGCAGGATCACCTCACGCTGCTGGGCGAGCTTCGACGCGCGGTCGAGGGCAACGAGCTGAGGGCTTTCTATCAACCGAAGATCGATCTGGCCACCGGTACGACCAAGGGCGTCGAAGCGCTTGTCCGCTGGCAGCACGCCACCCGCGGCCTGGTGCCACCGGCCCTGTTCATGCCGTATGCCGAACAGACCGGATTCGTGCGACATGTGACGCGATGGATGCTGGAAGATGCGATCCGGCAGTGTGGCCAATGGTTTGCACATGGCATGGCCCTGCAGGTGTCGATCAATGTTTCCACTCGGGATCTTCTGGATGCGACGCTGGCCGCCACCGTGGGCCGGCTGATCGCGCTCAACAAGGTCCCTGCCGATCTGATCTGCCTGGAAATCACCGAAAGCAGCTTCATGGAGGACCCCGAGCGGACGCTCAGGACCTTGCTGGAAATCGATGCGCTCGGCGTCGAGATCTCGATCGACGATTTCGGCACCGGCTTCTCTTCCCTGGCTTACCTGAAGAAGCTGCCGGTCGACGAATTGAAGATCGATCGCACTTTCGTCATGAGCATGCTGGACGACAAGGACGACTTCACGATAGTCCGGTCCACGATCGAACTGGCCCATAACCTCGGGCTGAGAGTCGTGGCCGAAGGCGTCGAAAGCGAAGCGGTGATGGACGCGTTGACGCAGATCGGTTGTGACCTGGCCCAGGGCTATTACACCAGCAAGCCGGTTTCGCGCGACGCGCTGCAGACCTGGCTGACCGGATCGAGATGGGGACTTCTCGCCGCTGAGAGTCAAGGCGCCCGGCCCGGCGTCGCCGCGCTGACTTCAGGTCACGACTGATCCGTCCGGCGCTCAGAACGCGCCATCGCGCTGGAGCTGTCCGATTTCGCCGGCCGTGTAGCCGAGTTCCGCGAGGATGCGCTCGCTGTCCTCGCCGAGCGCAGGCACCGCGTCCATCCGGACCGTCTGCCTGTCGGCGGCACCTGGCGGGAGCAGTGCCGGTATCGGCCCCACGGCGGTATCGACCTCGACCCAGCGGTTGCGCGCCTTCAACTGGGGGTGTGCCCAGACCTGGGCCATGTCGTTGACCTGGGCGTTGGCGATGCCCGCCTCGTCCAGCCGCTCGAGCACGTCGGCGACACCCAGGCCCGCAAAGGCCTCGACAATGATCGCGCGCAGCGCTGGCCGGGCGGCGACACGCGCGGCGTTGCTGCCGAAGCGCGCGTCCTCGGCAAGTGCCGGCTGGCGCAGCACCCTCTCGCAGAACACGCGCCACTCGCGCTCGTTCTGCAGGCCGAGCATGACGGTGCCGCCGTCGCCGGCCGGGAACGGCCCGTACGGGAAGATGGTGGCGTGTGCGGCGCCGGCCCGGGGCGGAGGCGGCGCGCCGTCGAAGGCGTAATAGAGCGGAAAGCTCATCCACTCGACCATGCTCTCCAGCATCGACACATCGATGCGCCTGCCACGGCCGGTGCGGCCGCGCTCGATCAGGGCGGTGAGCACGCTGCTGTAGGCGTACATCCCGGCGGCGATGTCGGCGATCGAGCAGCCTGCCTTCGACGGTTCTTCCGGACTGCCGGTCACCGACAGGAAGCCCGATTCGCTCTGGATCAGCAGGTCGTACGCCTTGCGGTCCCGGTACGGGCCGGGCCGTTCAGGATCGTCGCCGTAGCCCGAGATGTCGCACACGATGAGCCGGGGATGCTTCTGCGCAAGTGCTTCGTACGACAGCCCCATCCGAGCCGCGGCGCCGGGCGCCAGGTTCTGCACCAGCACGTCGGCATTCGCAAGAAGTCTCGCCAGCACGCCGAGCGCCTGCGGATGCTTCAGATCCAGCGCCAGGCTCTCCTTGGACCGGTTGGTCCAGACGAAATGCGACGAAAGTCCCCGCACCCGCTGGTCGTAGCCGCGAGCGAAGTCGCCGGTTCCCGGTCGCTCGACCTTGATGACGCGCGCCCCCTGGTCTGCGAGATGGCGCGTGCACAGAGGTGCCGCGATGGCGTGTTCCAGCGCCACCACCGTGATGCCCTGCAGCGCCTTCATCAGAAGCTTCTCGGCAGGCCGAGGATGTGCTCGGCCACATAGGACAGGATCAGGTTGGTCGAGATCGGCGCCACTTGGTACAGGCGGGTTTCCCGGAACTTGCGCTCGACGTCGTACTCGCAGGCGAACCCGAAGCCGCCGTGAAACTGCAGGCAGGCGTTGGCTGCCTCCCAGGAAGCCTTGGCGGCCAGGTACTTCGCCATGTTCGCCTCCGCGCCGCAGGGCTGGTGCGCGTCGAACAACTCGCAGGCGCGAAAGCGCATCAGGTTGGCCGCCTCCACCTCGATATGGGCTTCTGCAATCGGGAACTGCACGCCCTGGTTCTGCCCGATCGGCCTGCCGAAGACGACCCGCTCCTTCACGTATCCGGTGACGCGGTCGATGAACCAGTAGCCGTCGCCGATGCATTCGGCGGCGATCAGCGTGCGCTCCGCGTTGAGGCCGTCGAGGATGTACCGGAAGCCCTTGCCTTCCTCGCCGATCAGGTTCTCCGCCGGGATCTCCAGGTTCTCGAAGAAGAGCTCGTTGGTCTCGTGGTTCACCATGTTGGCGATGGGACGGACGGTCAGGCCCTTGCCGATCGCCTCGCGAAGGTCGACGATGAAGATCGACATCCCTTCGCTCTTCCTTTTCACTTCTGCCAGCGGCGTCGTGCGGGCCAGCAGGATCATCAGGTCCGAATGCTGGACACGCGAGATCCACACCTTCTGGCCGTTGACGACATAGCGGTCGTCCTTGCGCAGGGCAACGGTCTTGATGCGCGTCGTGTCGGTGCCGGTGGTCGGTTCGGTCACCCCCATCGATTGCAGGCGCAATTCGCCGCCTGCGATCTTCGGCAGGTAACGCTGCTTCTGTGCGGCCGAACCGTGCCGAAGCAGCGTGCCCATGTTGTACATCTGGCCATGGCAGGCGCCGGAGTTGCCGCCGGCGCGATTGATCTCTTCCATGATCACCGACGCCTCCGCGAGGCCGAGCCCGGAGCCGCCATATTCCTGCGGGATCAGCGCCGCGAGCCATCCCGCCTTGGTGAGCGCGTCGACGAACGCCTCAGGATAAGCACGCTTCGCGTCGATCTCGCGGTGGTATTCGTCCGGGAAGGTGGCGCAGAGCGCGCGCACCGCCTCGCGGATGTCCTGGTACTTGTCTGTTCTTGTCTTCAGCATGTCCTTCGATCCACTTGCATCAGGGCGGCGGCGCGTCTCCACTTCCTCACCGGGGGGTGACAGGAACACGCTGCCGATGATACTGCCCTTGCAAACGGCGGTACCCTGCGAGCGTCGGCAGTTCGGCCAGCCGATCGCGCAGTGGCAGCCTGGGCGGGGATGGGCTACTGCGGCCTCATCATCTCCGATTTCTCGCGCTCGGCAGCCGCTTTGCTCTCCGCCGCATTCGGCGGGCTCGACATCGGTGCCTTGTCCGGCGATCCGCTGGGAGTGCTGGTCTGCGGTCTCATCATCTCTGAGCTGGAGCGCATCTCCTCGGCGCGGCGTTCCGCCTCGGTCTGCGGTCGGGACGTCGAAGGCGCCATGGTCCGTTCCGGAACGTTGACCTGGGGCTTCATCATCTCCGAGCTGTTGCGCAGCTCCTCCGCCCGCTTGTCAGCGTCCTGGGCGAATGCGCCGCCCGCCGCCAGCACCAGGCCGGCGGCGACTACCGTGAGTTTCATCCTGTTCATTGGACCCTCGCATGGTTGACTGACGAACTGCAGCCCCGGCAAGGCGGCTGCAGAAGGTTGGTCGCAGCTCGAACCGGATACTTACCGATCGTCGCTGCCTTGGCGGCGTGTAGTCGAGGAAGGGTCAGGATGGATCAGGCGAATGCGAGAGCCGCATGCCTCTCCTGCCGGCGGAAAAACTCATCGACGGGCAGCGCCTCGCAGACGAGCGATCCCTGCGCCTGCCGGCAGCCGACGTTCTCCAGGAACTGCCGCTGGGCTTCGGTCTCCACTCCCTCGGCCACGGTCGTGACCCCGAGTTCCGCGGCGATCGCGATGATTCTGGAGGCGACCACGCGGCTCGCCCGGTCGTGATGCAGGTGCTCGACAAAGGACCGTTCGAGCTTGATCGAGTCGACCGGAAGGCGAGCGAGACAGGAGAGGGAGGAGACGGGGGAGAGGGAGGAGAGGGAGGAAAGGGAGGAAAGGGAGGAGTAGCCGGCGCCGAAGTTGTCCAGGGCCACCGAGAACCCCTCATTGCGCAGCGCCATGAGGAAGTCCCGTGCCGCATCGACGTTGCGGATGAGGGCGGTCTCGGTGAGCTCGAACTGTATGCAGGACGATGGCAGCCCGGCTTCGCTCAGGCGGGACGAGACGAAGCGCGCAAATTGCTCGTCCTGCAACTGGCGGGCCGACAGGTTGATGGACACCTGGAGCGCGGCATGCCGACGTTGGCATGCCGCCAGAGCCCGCACCACCTGGACGACCGTCCAGCGGCCCAGGTCCCGGATGACCTGGTGCTGCTCGGTGATCGGCATGAACTCTTCCGGCGACACCGTGCCAAGCCCAGGGCAGTCCCAGCGCAGCAGCGCCTCCGCGCCGATGGTCCGCCGCGTCCGGACGCACCACTTCGGCTGCAGTTGCAGGCTGAACTCGTCGTCCAGGATCGCGAGCAGCAAGCCGGCCTCGAGCGCCACGCGACGCGAGACAGCCGCCGCCATGCCAGGCGGAAGGCTGTCCTGCAAGGTGGCACTGGCGGCGCACGCGCCGTGGCGCTCGTGCAGGCGGAAAGTCCAGGGCGACCGCTCTTCGAGGGAGGCCGGCTCCGGCATGCGCCTGGTGGCGAATCGCGGCCTGCGCGGTCCTGTCTTCGCCAAGCGGATACCGCCGATGTTCGCTCCGTTCGCTGCCCGTGTTACCGAAACCTCCGCCCTCTTCAACTGCCAGTAGAGCAGCCCGGCAACGAGGAAGGCAAACGCAAGCTGCGAGAACGTCTGCACCGGCTGAAGGTGCTCCGGCTGCAGCGCGAATGCGATCTGGTTGGAGAACGATATCCAGCAGATTGCAGTTGCAAGGAACATCAGGGTGCCTCGGCGCGCGAAACGAGGCGAAACATGCGGCATGAGGGCGCTTCCCGTAAACAGCCGATGCTAGCTCCTCGCCCGTTCCAGGCCGCTGCACTCTCTGCCGGCATGAAAGCAAAGGTTGCTCGCGAAGTCCCTTGTTACCAATCCTTACGGCATGCGCATGCGTTTCACCGGCGTCGCTGCGCCGAAGTTCCTGCGCTGACTCTGTGCAATGCGGCCCTGCGGGCTGCCTGCAGGATCCGCTGAGACCGGCCGAGGACTATCGGCCGCAAGAGACATAGGCCAGCCTTACACCTGCTCTCCGAAAACAGTATGTTCGGCCGCGGCGATCGCTTCCTACAATGAACGGCGCGGTGCGACAGCCGGGGTGCGTCACGAGGCGCAGGAGTTGGGAGTACGATGAATCCGGCTATTGTTCATGGAGACTTCCCGATGCCGACGACAGGAACCCTGCAGATTCCCTCGATGAAAGATCGCTGCTCCGCGCATGAATGGCAGGCGCGCGTCGACCTCGCAGCCTGCTATCGGCTGGTGGAGATCTACGGTATGGCCGACATGATGGCCAACCACATCACGGCGCGGGTGCCGGACGAGGAGAACGCCTTCCTCATCAATGCCTACGGAATGATGTATGAAGAGATCACCGCGTCGAGCCTGGTCAAGGTGGATCACGCCGGCACGATCCTGTCGAAGCCCGACTTCGGCGAGTTGAACTACGGTATCAACAAGGCGGGCTACGTAATCCATAGCGCGGTGCACGAGGCCCGGCCGGATGTCGGTTGTGTCATCCACACCCACAGCTGGGCATCGATGGCAGTGTCCTCGCTGGCCTGCGGACTGTTGCCCGTGACGCAAACAGCCATGCGCTTCCTGAAGGTCCGCTATCACGACTACCAGGGCGTGGTGCTCGACAAGGGCGAGCAGGAGTCGCTGATCGCCGATCTCGGCAGCGGCGAGGCATTGATCCTGCGCAATCATGGCGCCTTGGTCGTCGGCCGCACGGTCGGCGAAGCCTTCAACTGGACTCACCGGCTTGAGCTTGCCTGCCGAGCGCAGATCGGTGCCATGTCCTGCCAGACGCCGCTGCAGGAAGTGCCGCAGAGCGTGCTGGAGGAAACCTGGAACAACTACCAGCCCGGGACCCGCCGGCCATATGGGGTGATGGAGTGGCCGGCGCTGCTGCGCAAGCTCGATCGGATGGACCCGGGCTTCCGGGCTTAGCCAAGACCCGGTTCGCCTCGAGCAGGATCTATTTCCGCAACAAGAGAAACGACCAGACAGGAGACAGGAGATGGCGGCATTGAATACGAAGCGGTTGGACCCGGCAAGGAACGGGCGCCGGCGCCTGCTGTGCGCCGCTGTCGCGGCGCTCGGCGTTGCAGGGGGCACCCTGCCTGCGACTGCCTGGGGGCAGTCTGCTGCGCAAGGCTATCCCGACAAGCCGGTGCGGGTGGTCGTGGCCTTCACCGCAGGCGGCACCACCGACATCCTTGCGCGAGCCGTCACGAACCACATGTCGACGCGCCTCAAGCAACCCTTTGTCATCGACAACAAGCCTGGAGCCGGCGGCAATATCGGCACCGAGCATGTGGTCCGGTCGGCGCCGGACGGCTATACCTTGATCGTCAATTCGGTGGGACCAATTGCCGTCAACCAGACGCTCTACAAGAACCTGTCGTATGACCCGCTCGTGGACCTGGTGCCGGTCGTGCAACTGGCGGACGTGCCGAACGTGCTGGTGGTTCATCCTTCGGTGCCGGCGAAGAGCTTCGAGGAGTTCGTGTCATTCGCCAAGGGGAATCCCGGCAAGCTCAACTATGGCTCGACAGGCGTCGGCACGTCGTCTCACCTGTCCAGCTACATGCTGAGCCAGCGCATCGGCGCCGATGCGGTCCATATTCCGTACAAGGGCGCCACCGCACTCAACGACCTGATGGCCGGGCGGCTGCAGTTCATGTTCGCGACTATTCCGTCCGTGATCCAGCACATCCGCGCCGGCAAGCTCAACGCATTGGCCGTGTCGAGCCTGAAGCCGTCACGGTCGCTGCCAGGCGTGCCGACGGTGGCGGAGAAGGGCTTTCCCGGTTTCTCGGCCGGTTCCTGGTTCGGCTTCTTTGCACCCAAGGGCACGCCGGAGCCGATCATCGCCCTCTTGAACAAGACGGTGATCGAGATCCTGCCGATGCTCGAGGGCCAGATGATCGATGCGGGTGCGGATCCGGTCGGCGGGACACCCGAGGAGTTCGCGAGCTTCACCCGCTCCGAATTCGAGAAGTGGCGCACCATCGTTCAAGAGTCGAAGGCGACGGCGGAGTAGCGATGGTGGCAGCGGGAGCGATGCCTGAGCCGCTGCGCATCCTGTTGTCGGATCATGCACGCGAGCAGTGGGGCGATGCGATCGTGCGAGTCCTCGACGGCCGCCCGCATGTGCTGGTCGGACCCGCGCCCGGCGTGGATGCCGACGTGGCCTTCGTTTCGCGCGACGTCACCGGCCGTTCCACCAAGCACGTTCTCGTGCCGGCAACGAAAGCCTTCTACGATGCCCTCCTCGGCGCGGCGGGCCTGCGGTGGGTTCACCTGCCCTCTGCCGGCGCAGACCGGCCGGTGTTCGTGGAGTTGCAGCGCCGCGGTGTGACGCTGACGACCTCGTCCGGCGCCAGTGCAGCGGTGGTTGCGCAGACCGCACTTGCCGGCCTGCTGGCGTTGGCGCGACAGTTTCCGAAGCTGATGGCGGCGCAGCGCGCGCACGTCTGGGCACCGTTGATCGAGCCGGCCATGCCGCGCGAGCTGGCCGGCCAGACGGCCGTCATTGTCGGATGGGGGCCGATCGGTCAACAGCTCGGCACGCTGTTGCGCCTGCTCGGCTTGCGACTGGTAGTGGTACGGGCCAGCGCCGCGGCGGCTGGACCGGAAGTCGAGAGCGTCACCTATGAGCAGCTGGCTTCCGTCCTTTCGCGTGCAGACTGGCTGATCCTGGCCTGCCCGCTGACCGAACGCACGCGATCGCTGGTGGACTCCGATGCGCTCCAGCTCCTGCCAGCAGGCGCGCGGCTGGTGAACGTGGCACGCGGCGAGGTGGTCGACGAATCCGCCCTCATCGCCGCATTGCAGTCCGGCCGCCTCTCGGGTGCCTTCCTCGATGTCTTTGCGCACGAGCCGCTGCCGGAAGACTCGCCGCTGTGGGACCTGCCGAACGTCATCGTCACGCCGCACAGCGCAGGCTTCTCCGAGGGGAATGCGCAGCGCATCGCGGCAATGTTTCTCGACAACCTCGATCGCCGGCTCGCGGGCAAGCCGCTGCAACGCATTGTCGGGGTGGTTGCGCCGCAGGCAGGCGACTTCCAGGATCCAGTCCCGGTCAGTCCACCTTGATGTTCTGCTTGCCGATGACGTCGACCCAGCGCCGGGTTTCTGCCTCGATGGTTGCAGCAAGCTCCTGCGGCAGGTTGCCAACCGGCGTCATGCCGAGCCCTTCGAACTTCCTGCGGTTCTCGGGCTGGATGACAATCCTCGCCGTCTCGGCCGCCACCTTGGCGATGATGTCCTGAGGCGTTCCCGCGGGTGTCATCAGCGCATACCAGGATACCGCCTCGAAGTCCGCGAAGCCCTGTTCGGCGATGGTGGGCAGGTCCGGCGCAGCCGGCGAGCGCTTCAGGCTGGCGACGCCCAGCGCCCTCAGCTTGCCGGTCTGGACGTGTGGCAGCGCTGACGACATCTGGGCGAACATCATCGTGATCTGACCACCCAGCAGGTCGTTGACCGCTGGCGCGATGCCCTTGTACGGCACGTGGATCAGGTCGATGCCGGCCTCCAGCTCGAGCAACTCGCCAGCGAGATGCGCCTGACTGCCTGCCCCGGGTGAGCCGAAGGTCAGGATGCCGGGTTGCTTCCTCGCCAACGCAAGCAGTTCCTTGACCGAATTGGCCTCGACCTTCGGGTTCACCACCAGCACGTTCTCCACCATTGCCATCATAGTGACGGGAGCGAGGTCCGACGCCTTGTAGGGGAGGTCCTTGAACAGGGCCGGGTTGACGGCGATGTTGCCGGTTGGCACGACCACGAACGTGTGTCCGTCAGGCTCGGCCCGAGCCGCCTGTCCGACGCCGAGGTTGCCGGCGGCGCCGGATCGGTTCTCGACCACCACCGGTTGGCCGAGTGCAGCCTGCAGCCCGTCGCCGACCACGCGTCCAAGCAGGTCGGTCGGCCCACCGGGCGGAAAGGGAACGATCATGCGCAGCGGTTTCGACGGAAAGCCCTGGGCATGGACGAGCAGCGGCATCAGTGCCCACAGCAGGATCAGAACGGCCCGTTTCATCATCGCTAGTCTCCGTTGTCCGGCTTGCATTTGAAATGACTTCACCAGCCCGCTAGGCTCTCTGCTTCCCTGTGCGCCTCGGCGAACGCGGCGTAGTCGGCAGGATCGGGCACCGAGAAGCGCGCCAGCAGCAGCCGCTCGCGCTGCGCCGCCAGGTCCGGCGTGCGACCGGCGTCGGTCAAGGCGGCGCGCAGGCGCTCGACGACGGGCGCAGCGAGGGCTGCGGTGGCGATCAGCGGGGGTATCGGCGCCGCCTTCGTGGTCGCCACCACGCGAACGGCCGCCGCGAAATGCGGCTCGTTGCGCGAGAGCAGGTCGTGGTAGTAGCTGTCGAGCGCGCCGATGTCGATGCGGCCGTCGACCAGCGCATCGATCACACCCCGCGCATGGATCAGTCCGCCCACCACGCGCCGGTAGAGCGGCCTGCCGCCCGCGCAGCGATACTGGAGGAGGTGACGGCGAAAGGCGATATGGCCGGAGAAGGAGTCCTCGACGGTAAAGCCGGCCCTGCCGCCGAAGGTATCCTCAAGACGCTGGAATGGAGAGTCGGCCTTGACGACCAGGTCGGTGAAGTAGACCGGGCTGTCGCCGTAGCGGGGCGGGGATGGCACGGGCGCGGCGATCAGCAAGGGGCGGGGCTGGCGCCGGGAGTAGGGCAGCCCGCACATCATGGCCAGACCGAGGTCGTCGCGGCGCCAGAGATCGGCAAGCGGGGCCGGCGGGTCATGATCCAGTACAGTCCAATCCAGGCCGGCGCGCGACAGTGTCCAGCGCAGCAGATTCTGCCAGTCTGCCTTGACACCGGGGGTGGCCGAGTACATGCGGGCATTGGCGAACGTCATTGCCGCCCTCAACGGAACCGCAGTCGCTGGCCGATGTCGAGCCGCTGCGCCTTCTGCAGCATTGCAGCGCCCAGCGCGATGTCGGACAGCGACAATCCGCGGTGCCAGATGAGGTTGGTCTCGTCGTCGCGCTCGCGACCCGGCTTGAGGCCGGCAACGATCTGACCCAGTTCGCCATGCAATGTGCGTTCGGACAATCGGCCGCTGTCGACATGGGCGCGCAAGGCGCCGAATGGACCCGCCTTCGCCTGCCCCCAGTCGTCCATCACCATCTTGTCCATGATGTCGGTGAGGGAGAGCTCAACCGCGCTCATCGTGCCATAGGGAATCACGCATGCACCCTTGCGGATCCAGTCGGTCTTCAGCAGGGGCTGCGGCTTCTCCAGCCGGGAGGCCTCCACCACGATGTCGGCGCCGCGCACGCAGGACTCCCAGTCGTCGGTCACGACGATCGACTTGCCGAGGTCCTCCCGGAGCCGGTCGGCGAACGCGTTGCGGCTGTCGGGGCGGCGCGAATGGACCCGGATCTCGTCGAAATGGAAGATCGAATCGAGCAGGCGCACATTCCAGTACGAGGTGCCGCGCGCGCCGATGTGACCGAGCACCTTTGAGTCGCGGCGCGCAAGATGCTTCGCGCCGATCGCGGTGACCGCACCGGTTCTCATGTCGGTGATGTCGGATGCATCGATGATCGCGACCGGCGCTCCGGTCTTCGGGTCGAAAAGGTTCAGCACCGCGAGCTCCGAAGGCAACCCGCGCTCGAAGTTCCGGTAGTAGTCCCCGACCACCTTCACGCCCGCCAATGCCAGCGGCCGGATGTAGCCGCGCAGCACGTTGAAGTGTCCCGGGTAGTCCTTTTCCGGCACCAGGTGCATGCGGGGCTCGATCGTCGTTTCACCCCGCCCCTGCGCCAACAGGCCCGACTCGACCGCGGCGATGATCTCCGCGTCGGAGAAGGCGAGGGACTGGACGTCGTCGTGGTTGAGGTAGTGGAGGTGGATCTCCGGCATGGCGGCCATCTTGCAAGTCTCCGAAGAGAGTAGTCCACGATGGCCGATCGAGCAAACGCCAGCTGAAGCCCACCGGGGTCAGATCCGGGGACTCGGGGGCACTACCTTCTCAGGCGATTACCTGTGCCTGCCGCAGTGCCCTGACCGCCCCCTCCGAGTATCCCAATTCGCGCATCAGCTGATCGGTGTCCGCACCGATCGCCGGTGGATCGGTGCGCAGCGGCAGCCGTTGCCGGTCCATCATCAGCGGAAGCAGCGGTGTCGACACTTCGCGCCCGTCGGGCAGGCGCATCGGCGCGAGACCGCCAGTTTCCTTGAGGTGAGGATCTTCCAGCAGCTGGTCCGGCGACTTGATCGGCGCGTAGGGCAAGCCGGCCTGCTCGAAGGTGCGGGTGATATCGACTGCCGGCAGATGGGAGAGGCGCTTGCGCAGCACCGGCATCATCCAGTCGCGCGCAGTGACCCTGAGATTGTTCGTCGCCAGGCGTTCGTCGGCGAGCAGGTCGTCGAAGCCGAATGTCTCGCAGAAGATGCGCCACTGCGTGTCCGACACGACGGCCAGGAAGATCTGCTCATCGTCCCTTACCGAGAAGACGTCGTAGACGCCCCAGGCAGAAATACGGCTCGGCATGGGTGCGGCGGGCTTGCCGGTCATCGCGAACTGCATCATGTGGGTCGCGACCAGCAGGATGTTGTTCTCGAAAAGCGAGGACAGGACCTCCTGGCCGCGGCCGGTCTTCTCCCGGGCACGCAACGCGGCCATGGCGCCGATCGCGCCGAACATGCCGCCCATGATGTCGTTGACCGACGCGCCTGCACGCAAGGGGCGGCCGACAGGCCCAGTCATGTAGGCAAGCCCGCCCATCATCTGCACGACTTCGTCGAGCGCGGTGCGATGCTCGTAGGGGCCGGGCAGGAAGCCCTTGTGCGACACGTAGACCAGGCCCGGATTGAGACGCGACAGGCTGGCGTAGTCGAAGCCGAGCCGTTCCATTGCGCCGCTCTTGAAGTTCTCGCTGAACACGTCGCAGGTTGCAAGCAGCTTCAGCAGGAGGTCCTTGCCGCGTGGATCCTGCGCGTCGACGGCAAGGCTCTTCTTGTTGCGGTTGAAGGTCGGGAAGAATCCGGCGCCGGAGCCGAGCAAGCGCCGCGTGGCGTCTCCCTTGATGGGCTCGATCTTGATGACTTCGGCACCAAGGTCGGCGAGGATCATCCCGCAGGTGGGTCCCATCACCATGTGCGTGAACTCGATCACCCGTACGCCCGCGAGCGGCAGGACCTGATCGCCGTCGGGCTGCGGGCTCATGAGTGCACCGCCGGCTGCTGCCTGGCGTAGCGAAAGCCTTTCGGCAGCCCGGCCTCGGGCAGCATGCCATAGAGAGGCTCGCCCGCGAGCCCCGCAGCCACTACCTCGCGCGCCTCGAGCAGCCGCTCGATGTCGACGCCGGTGTCCATGCCCATCGATTCGAGCAGGAAGACCAGGTCCTCCGTCACGATGTTGCCGCTCGCGCCGGGCGCGTAGGGACAGCCGCCGATGCCGCCTTGGCTGGAATCGAAGGTGGTGACGCCGACCTCGAGTGCGGCGACCACATTGGCCAGTCCCTGGCCGCGGGTGTTGTGGAAGTGCGCGCCGCCGGCACGCTCGCCGAACGCAGCCTGCAGCTTGCGGAACAGTCGCCGCACCTGGCGCGGCTCCGCGTATCCGCTGGTATCGGACAGGCCGATCACGTCCACGCCGGCCTCTGCCGAGCGCTCGGCGATTCGCATGGTCTCGTCGTCGGTGACCGCTCCCTGGAGGGTGCAGCCGAAGGCAACGGAAATCCCGGCTTCGACCTCGACATGCGGATACTGCGAGCGCTTGAGGCTTGCAATGGCCTTCAGGTCCTCGAAGACCTGGTGATGGGTCTTGCGGACATTGGCGAGGGAATGTGCTTCGGTCGCCGAGACCGGTATGGTGAGCTTGTGCACGCCGGACTCGAAGGCCGCCTGCGCGCCCCGCAGGTTCGGCGCCAGCGCTGCGACCGTGAGTCCCGGCAGCGTCAAGGCATGCGCCACGACTTCGCGGATGTCGGCCATCTGGGGCAGCAGCGACGGCGGCACGAATGAGCCGACCTCGATCTCCCGCAGCCCCGCCCGGTGCAGGGCGCTGATCCAGCGCAGCTTGTCCGCCGTCGGCATGGTTCGCTTGATCGACTGCAGGCCGTCGCGCGGACCCACTTCGCTCAGGAGTATCCGGTTGCTGCTGCTCTGATTCATATCGGTGGCGTGCTCGAGTCGCAGGGGTAGCAGCATCCGAAGCTGCACCCCGAAATTTCTTTGGATAGAACTGGACTTGAAATGGAATTTTAGCGCCGACCGAGCGGCTGGTTCCGGAGTACCGCCATCAGGTTGTCGCAGCAGGCCCGCGCG
This sequence comes from uncultured Pseudomonadota bacterium, assembly GCA_963844195.1. Lineage (GTDB taxonomy): Bacteria > Pseudomonadota > Gammaproteobacteria > Burkholderiales > Burkholderiaceae_E > Lautropia. The sequence continues at coordinate 724,316 of CAWJNC010000004.1, forward strand.
ATCTCTCTCGGCCTCGGCCTGGCGCCTGAAGCGGGTGATCCACTCTTGGATGGCGGCAGTGCCGGTTCCCGCCGCTCGATCACCGAAGGGTTACGGAAGCGCCAGCGACAGCAGGGCCTTGCCGTTCGCGATCAGCGCGGGCCCCGCCACAAGCAGCCAGGTCACAAGGCATAGCAGCAGGGCGATGAAGACCGCTGCGCTGCCGAGGTCCTTGGCACGTCCCGACAGCCGATGGTGGTCGAAGGAAATCCGGTCGACGGTGGCCTCGACGCTCGAGTTCAGGAGTTCGACGATCAGCACCATCAGCACCGAGCCGACGAGGACAACCGTTTCGAGCGCTTCAAGGCGCAGAATGAAGGCGAACGGAATCAGCAGCGCGGCAAGGGCCAGCTCCTGGCGAAATGAGCTTTCCACCTGCAACGCATGGGCAAGGCCGCGCATCGAGTGGCCGAACGCGCGCCAGATGCGCCGCAGCCCGCCGAGGCTCTTGTAGGGACTTTCTTTCCCCGCAGGATCGACGGGGCTGCCCCTGGCGCCCGTGGGATTGCCATTGCTCATGAGAGCGCCGAGCGCCTGGCAGGATCGGGATCCGTTCGGTAACCGGCGTCGACCTCGTCGATCCGTTGCAGATGCTGCAGGAACTGCCCAGTGCAGGCTTCCCACGAGAAGCGCTCCGCATGCGCCCGGGCCGCCGTGCGTTTGATCCGCAGCGCCTGGAGGCACGCCGACCTGAGGTCGTCATCGAGCGCGCCGGCTGCCGAGTCGCCGATGACGTCGATCGGTCCGGTGACCGGGTACGCCGCGACGGGGCAGCCGCAAGCCATCGCCTCGAGCAGCACCAGTCCGAAGGTGTCCGTCCTGCTCGGGAAGACGAAGACGTCGGCGGCATTGTAGAGACTCGCAAGCGCCTGCTGATCGACCACGCCGGTGAAGCGCACGCCGGGGTGGGCGCGCTGCAGTCGCGACAGCAGCGGTCCGTCCCCGGCCACCCACTTGCTGCCCGGCAGGTCCAGCGCGAGGAAGGCCTCGATGTTCTTCTCGACGGCAATCCGGCCCACATAGAGGAATACGGGTGGACGCAGGTCGTGCGGTGTCGCTGGTCCCGGCTTGAAGATGTCGAGGTCCACACCCCTCGACCACAGCACCACCTGCTCCGGGTCGAAGCCCGCGGCCTCGAGGTCGGCCTTGACCACCCTCGTCGGGACCATTACCGCTCCCGCTGGGCCATGGAACCACCTGAGGAACCGATAGGTCAGCCGCAGGGGCAGTCGGAAGCGGGCGTGGACGTACTCCGGAAAGCGCGTGTGATAGGCGGTGGTGAAGGGCAGTCCGGCCCTGATGGCCACCGCGCGCGCGGCCAGCCCCAGGGGGCCCTCGGTCGCAATATGCAGCGCCTGGGGCCGCCATGTCTCGATGCGGTCCCGGACGCGCCGGCCGGCAAACATCGAGAGGCGGATCTCCGGATAGGTCGGGCAAGGGACGGTGCGAAATTCCGCCGGTGTGAGCAGCTCGACTTCGTGGCCCGCCTCCTCGAGTTCCCGCCGGGTCGACTTGAGGGTGCGGACCACACCGTTGACTTGTGGCTCCCAGGCATCCGTGACGATCATGATCCGCATGGCGATCTCAGGCGTGGGCGGGTTCGGGCGAGGCGAGCCTCTTCGGCGCCGGTGGCCAGGCGGCAGTGTGTTCGGACCAGCGCAGGATCTCCAGGTTGCCGTCGGCGTGTTCGGCCAGTGCCGTCAGGCTTTCGACCCAGTCGCCATCGTTGGCATACAGGATGCCGTCGATTTCGCGCATCTCCGCGTGGTGGATGTGACCGCAGACCACGCCGTGCACGCCGCGCTTGCGGGCTTCGCGGGCAACCGCGTCCTCGAACTGGCTGACATAGCTGACCGCCCGCTTGACCTTCAGCTTGAGGAAGCCGGAAAGCGACCAGTAGGGCAGGCCCATGCGCGCCCTTGCCGAATTGAGATGGCGATTCAGCCGCAGGGTGAACTCGTAGAGCGAGTCGCCGAGGTAGGCGAGCCACTTCGCGCACTGGATCACGCCATCGAAGAGGTCGCCGTGGATGATCCACAGCCGGCGGCCGTCGGCTGTCAGGTGGATCCACTCATCGGCGACCTCGATGCCACCGAAGCTGTTGTGCAGGTACTTGCGGGCGAATTCGTCGTGGTTGCCCGGAATGAAGATCACCCGTGTGCCCTTGCGCGCCTTGCGCAGGAGTTTCTGGACAACGTCGTTGTGGGCTTGCGGCCAGTACCACTGGCGTCGCAGCTGCCAGCCGTCGACGATGTCGCCGACGAGGAAGAGCGTCTCGCATTCGGTGCGGCGCAGGAAGTCGAGCAGCGCCTGCGCTTGGCAGCCCGGGGTGCCGAGGTGGAGGTCGGAGATCCACAGAGTCCGGTAGGTGACCGCATCGGCTGACACGGGGTCCTCGGCATCCATGGCATTGCCGACCATCGCAGCAGGCACATCGAGCAGGACATCGTCTCTCTTCATCCGTTCGATGGTCGCCGCTGCTCATGACGTCTTCGTGACTGTGGCGCGACGGCAAGTGGTACCCGTACATGCCCCACGAGGCGCTCCTTGCGGCACCCTCCGCTTCGCTGGTCACAGCCGTGTAGCAAGTCACGGTTACGCTTGCCGGCCCCCCCGCCATCGAATGGAGAACCCGATGGAACTGAGAATGCTTCCCGAGCGCTGGGTGCCGCAGCGCCAGATGTTCGTGTTCCGGTGCGAGAATGGGACCCAGTCGCACCGGATGTTCTGCGTCGACCAGCAGACTCTGGAGGATCTTGACGATGATGCGTATTACGACCGCGCCGGCATCTTCGACGCCTTCCGCAGAAGGATCTATGAGGTCGCGCGCAATCGGATGGCTTCCGGCAACCCGGCAGAGCAGCACCGGATCACGGCCGAGGAGATACGGGAAGCTTCGATCCTGCGCGACGCCGTGAGCGGTCAGCGTTGACACGAAACCGCCGGTTGCAGGACGCCGGCACCGCCTGACTCCCTTGCAGAGGAATGCGGGGCGACCCTGCGCAGCGGACGATGGCTACTACCGAGGATGGGCAGGGTGATGGGTGGCGAGAGCGAAGTCGAGCTGAAGTTTTTCGTCCCGCGGGAGGCGCGTGCGGCCATCCTGGCCGAAATGACCCGCCGGTCCGCGAGCCTCGAGCGACGCACGCTCGCCGCGATGTATCTCGACACGCCGGACCGCCGGCTTGCATCGGCCGGAATCGCCTGGCGGCTGCGGCGCGAGGGACGCCGCTGGGTCCAGACCTTGAAGTCTGGCGGGGCCAGTGCCATCGAGCGTTTCGAGCACGAGGTCATTCGCCCCGGTCCGAGCCACGACCCGGCCATGCATGCCGGCACCGGGACCGGCGACAAGCTGGCGAAGATCCTGCGCAATGCGCAAAAGGATGGGCTCGACGTCGGCCTGCGTTTCAAGACCCAGGTCCGGCGAATCGCACGCAGGATCCGCACCCAGGGGGCGATCGTCGAGGTTGCATTCGATGAGGGGAGTGTCCTTGCCGCCGGTGGCAGGCTGCGGATCAGGGAAGTCGAATTCGAGCTGGTTTCAGGGTCGGCGACAGGCCTGCTGGCGCTGGCGGAACGTTGGCGCAAGCGCTTCGGCCTCGTCTACGATCCGCGCAGCAAGGCCGCGCGCGGCGACCGGCTGGCCGAAGGATCGCGCTTTGCGCCGCTGCGCAAGGCTGTGCAGCCGGAATACTCGCGCGACGCCAGTGCGGTCGAGGCGTTCGGCAAGGTGATGGACGAATGCCTCGACCACATCTCCTGGAATGCCATCGGCCTCGTCGGTGGCGACAAGGACCTGCGCGTCGAGCATGTCCATCAGCTGCGGGTCGGCATCCGGCGCCTGCGCAGCGCGCTGCGCAGCTTCAGGGGCTGGGTGCCCGCGCCACCCGATCAGCTCGTCGACGAGTTGAAGCATCTCTTCTCGGAGCTTGGCCGGGCCCGGGACAGCGACGTGCTCGACAGCGGCGTTGCTGCCGAGCTGGCAAAGGTCGGCGCTCCGGCATTGACGCTTCCCAAGGGCGCAGCCGGCCCGAATCCGGTTGCGACAGTCGGCGCGTCGGGCACCCAGAAGATGCTGCTGGCCTGGCTCGCCTGGCGGGTGCAACTGGCCGAAGCGGCTTCGGAGAAGACCGGGCCGGACACCACCCGGCCGGACGCCATCGAGCCGGACAAGACCGGGCCGGACACCACCGAGCCGGAGACGGCCGCGGCGCCGGTCACCGCTGACGCCGCATCGTCGGCGGCAGCGGAAGTCGCGGTTGCCGACCGGCCGGGTGTTGCGGCCGGGGAGCACGCAGCCGACGGATCGGAGTTGACAGGTTCCATGGCTGCGACAGGGGAAGTGGCCGGGCTGCAATCGGCGGAAACGGGGTTCGAGAAGCCGATGGCGCAGGTCGACCTCCAGCCCGCCGGCGACGACGGCAAGTCCTTCCAGCGCAAGGCGCAACGGCGCCTGGGCCGATGGCATCGGCAGATCGTGGCCGCCTGGAAGGCGTTCGACGAGCTCGAAGAGGAGGACCTGCATACGCTGCGCAAGCGCATCAAGCGACAGCGGTATGCCGTCGAGTTCTTCGCTCCTGTATTGCGCCGGCGCGAGGTCGAGCGCTACCTCAAGCCGCTGACGTCGATCCAGGACCGGATGGGCGAACTGAACGACCTCTTCGTCGCACGGACACGCTACCAGGCGCTGGTCGCTTCCGATCCCGCCGCCTGGTTCGCGCTTGGCTGGCTGGCCGCCCGCGTGGCCGAAGTGCGCATGATCGCCAAGCCGGAGCTGAAGCTGCTCGCCAAGGCGGACCCACCGGCGGGCTGATCGCAGTCCAGGCCCCGGTGGGGCTGGCAAAGCAGGTCGGGTATGCTGGCTGCGATGACACTGCAAGTCCGTCAGCCGATCCTCGAGCCCGGCTCGACCTGCTGGAGAACAGCGGTTGCCGATCGCTTCGTCCTGTTGCCCGACGGCGAGTCCTTCATGCCGGCGATGCGTGCGGCGATGGAAGGCGCACGCCAGTCCATCATGCTGCTGGGCTGGGACTTCGACCCGCGGATCCCGCTGAACCCGTCGGAGGCCACCGGCGCAGAGCCGGACCGGCTCTGCGACCTTTTTTCTCGCGTGCTGGCCCGGCGGCCCTCCCTGAGGATCCAGATCCTCATCTGGGACATGAGCCGGCTGTTCGCCTGGCAGCGTCGCGACCGGCCGCAGAACGCGGCACGTTGGCTTCCGGCGGCAGTGCAGTACCGTCTCGACGCACAAGTTCCGATCGGCGCAGCGCATCACCAGAAGCTTCTGGTGGTCGACGATGGCATTGCCTTCTGTGGCGGCGCCGACTTCACGCGCAACCGCTGGGATACGCGCGAACATCTCAGCAACGATCCGCGGCGGCGCAGGCAGGACGGCGGTATCTACCCGCCGCGTCATGAAGTCATGGCGGCCGTCGACGGCTCGGCCGCCTCCTGCCTGGCGGATCTCGCCCGGGACCGCTGGCTGCGTGCGGGCGGTGTGCCGCTGTCGCCCGTCGTTGCCGACGACGATCCATGGCCGACCAGCCTCGTACCCGATGTCGTCGCTGCCAGGGTGGGGATTTCGCGGACCACCGCGGCCCACGGCGGCCATCCCGAGGTGCGCGAGGTGGAGGCGCTGTACCTGCGGGCAATCTCGCAGGCGCGCCGCTGGATCTACATCGAGAACCAGTATTTCACCGCGCCGTCGATTGGCGCCGCTCTCGCCCGGCGGCTGGCTGAAGACGACGGGCCCGACATCCTCGTCATCGCACCGCTGCATAGCGGCGGCCGCGCCGATCGGTTCGCCATGGATCGCGCGCGCAACGCGCTGGTGCAGCAACTCCGTGCCGCCGACCGCCATGGGCGCTTTCGTGCGCTCGCGCCGCTGACGTCGGCGGGCGAGCCCGTCATCGTGCATTCCAAGGTGATGGTGGTCGACGAGCAGCTGTTTCGGGTCGGCTCCGCCAATCTCAACCGCCGCTCGCTCGGGCTCGACACGGAATGCGACCTCTGCATCGAGGCCGAGGCCGGCAACGACCGGGCAAGCGGAGCGCTGCTCCGGCTGTTGGCGCGGCTGCTCTCCGAGCACCTCGGCTGCGAAGCCGCACAGGTCGAAGACGGCATCCGTCGGACCGGCCGCTTGCTCGCGACCTTCGATGCGATCGCACCGAACTCGCGCCGCAGACTTCAGGCAGTCGGTCTGCAGCCGCTTACCGTCGTCGACCGTGTCATCGCGCGCCGGCACCTGTACGATCCCGCCGGTGTCGCGGACAACTGGCGGCCGTGGCGCCGCGGTCCCTGATCGCGCCCGCGTCAGGTTGCAGCTCGCGCTACTTCATCTCCATGCAGTTGGCGTAGAAAGTGGTGGTGGCGGGCCAGTCGCTGAAGATACCTAGGACGCCGACCTGCTGCGCCAGCACGTCCACCACTTCCAGCATGTCGCCCTCGCGTTGCAGGCCTGCGCCGACGGTCTGATAGTAGAAGTCGCTGGTGCCGCCGGCGAGGAGACCGGAGCGCTCCAGCGACCACGTGATGATGTCGAGGCCCGCATTCCTTGCGTCGATCGCGTATTTCGACGGCACGATGTTGCCAGCCGCGTCCCGTTCGAGCAGCGCGAAGATGGGCGGCGCCACGATGTTGATGCCTTGCGCGCGATAGCCGGCCAGCTCAGCGTAGGAAGGCAGGTCCGCAACCGTGTCTGCATCATCGAGAAAGACCGCCTGGCGACCGAACGCCGCCTCGTTCTGCACCCAGTACAGCACGTCGGCAACATCGAAGGACTGGGGCCAGACGTGGCTCGCTGGCACCTTTGCCGCCTTGTATTCGTCGATCAGCTTCTGCGCGTACGCCTGTTGCGAGAATCCGTCGAAGGGCATCGGTACGCTTGCGCCCTTGAGCTCCGGCGTCATCTTCACGCCGAGATGCTGGAACAGTTCGATGCTCTCCTTGTGGGTGAGAAGGGTGCCGCTGCTCTTGCCGGCATAGAGGTCCGTGCGCCAGCTGGCCGTGCCGTCGAGGTACTCCTCAACCGTGCGCGCGCGTGGATTCGCGGCGTCCATCTTGCCGCGCAAGCTCTTGAACTCCGCGAGCGTGATGTCGCTGGTGCGGCATTCAGCGGTTGCCGGCGTCAGGACGGTCCCGTCAGGGGCGATCGTCGCCGGTGTGAAAGGCTTCGTGCAATTCGCCGCCAGCGGCGTGAGCAGGATGTTCGTGGTGGTGTGCAGGTCGTTTTGCGCGTGGCGGCAGACCAGCTCCTTGTCCTTCGTGAAGGTGACGTCGCATTCGACGACCCCGGCGCCCATGCGCGCGGCCGCGGTGTAGGACTCCACCGTATGCTCGGGGAACTGCAGGGGCGCGCCACGGTGGCCGATCGAAAAATCCGTCCTGCTGAAGTTGCCGCGCCTCGCGCACTGCTGCAGGCGCTGCTTGAGCGGGCCTTCCCTCATGTCGTCCACCAGGAAGAAGGGGCGCTGGCCAAGTTGCGGCGCGGAATGATCGCGGTGGTGGTGGTCTTGTTGATGCCTGGCGCCGTCGCGCGGTGCGGCGGTCGTGGTACCCGCCGTCGCCAGCCCGCAAAGGGCTGCGACGACGAGGACGAGCAGAGGCTTCTTCATGATTGCTCCAGTGAGTTTCGAGACAAGGGCGACGTGTCCAGCTGCCGGGCGTCGAGCTTGAGTGCCCCACGGCCACCGGCCGCCGTTGTCCGTGGCCGGACGCGGCGATTCTCTCGGCGCGATGTGACAGCCGGGTGACGGAGGTGGCGGCCAGCGGGCCGCAATCCGAGGCGGTCATCGTCGCCTCGGCCGCAGCGGTACGCATCGGCCAGGTGCGGTCAAAGCGTTTCCGCCGTCACCCGGATTCCCCGTATCTGTCCCGCCTCGCGCGACGCTGCCGGTCGCGGATAGGCCTGCGGATCGAAGCGATGCAGCAGCTCCGCCTCGCGCGCCCGCGCAAGCGCGACGTTGGCCAGCTTCACGTGACCGAAGCCGCGCATCGACAGCGGCAGCGCGGCAATGTCGATGGCTGTCTTCAGGCGCTCGGCGGTCAACCCCGGCAGCAGCGAGTCCATGCGGCGGCAATAGGCGTCGACCAGATCGCGCTCCAGGCGTCTCTCCTCGGTGCGGCCGAAAAGGTCGAGCGGCGTGCCGCGCAGTCTGCGCGCCTGCGCGAGCAGCTTCAGCGCCGGCATCATCCAGCCGCCCAGTCGCAGCTTGCGCGGTGGCTGGCCCTTGCGCGAGCGGCTCAAGACCGGCGGCGCCATGTAGAACTCGAGCCGCAGGTTGCCTTCGAACTGCCGACGCAGGTTGCGCTGGAACTCGCCGTCGGTGTAGAGGCGCGCCACTTCGTATTCGTCCTTGTACGCCATCAGCTTGAGCAGGCTTTGGGCCACCGCTCGGGTAAGCGGGAACGAGGCCGGCATGGAAGCGGCGGCACCAAGCGCCTCCTCGCGCTGCCGTACCCGTGCCACCATTTCCCCGAAGCGCCCGGCGTAGGCAGCATTCTGGTAAGCGGTGAGGTGTGCGCTGGCGCGGGCTACAAGCGACTCAACCGACTCCTGCGGGTCTCCCGCTGCCGGTGGTGCCGAGGGCGTATCCGCCGCCTGCGCACCGGACAGCAATCTGGAGACCGCCTGCGGCTGCGCGGCCGCCAGGCGACCGAGTGAGAAGGCCAGCTTGTTGGTCTCGACCGCGACGCCGTTCAGCTCGATGGCGCGCAGCAGACCCTCCAGGGTGACCGGCACCAGTCCGCGCTGCCAGGCATAGCCCAAGGCCAGAATGTTGGAGACGATCGAGTCACCCAGGAAGCTCTCCGCCAGCGCCTGTGCATCGAGCGTCTCCAGCTGTTCCTCGCCGGCCGCGAAGCGGAGCTTCTCGAGCAGTTGCGGTACCTTCAGGCTTGCGTCGGGATTGCGCAGGCTCTCCGCCACCGGTGTCTCGTGGGTGTTGGCGAGGATGCGGGTGCGGCCGTGCCTGACCGTCGCCAGGGCATCGGCCGAAGCGCCCACTACCAGGTCGCAGGCCAGGATCGCGTCCGCCTGCTGCGTGTCGATCCGCACCTGGTTCAGGCGGGAAGGCAGGTCGGCCACGCGCACGAAGCTCAGCACCGAGCCGCCCTTCTGCGCAAAACCCATGAAGTCGAGCACGCTCGCGCTCTTGCCTTCGAGGTGTGCGGCCATCGCGACCAGTGCACCGACGGTGACCACGCCGGTTCCGCCCACGCCGGTGACCAGCAGGTCATAGGGCCCCGTCCAATGGTGCGGCGCCGGTCTTGGCAGGGCATCGACGAGGCGCATGAAATCGTCCGAACCGCCCGACAGTGCGCCGGCACCTTTGCGCACCTTGCCGCCCAGCACGCCGACGAAGCTGGGGCAGAAGCCCTTTACGCATGAATAGTCCTTGTTGCAACTGCTCTGGTCGATCTTGCGCTTGCGTCCCAGGGGCGTCTCCAGCGGCAGCACGGCGACGCAGTTGCTCTGCACCGAACAGTCGCCGCAGCCTTCGCAGACGCGGTCGTTGATGAAGATGCGGCGGTCGGGGTCGACCATCTCGCCCTTCTTGCGCCGGCGGCGCTTCTCAGCGGCGCAGGTCTGCTCGTAGATCAGCACGGTAACCCCTGGAATCTCGCGCAGGCGGCGCTGGACGGCGTCGAGTTCGTCGCGGTCGTGGAATTCCGTTCCCGCGGGAAAGCGCTTCCTGATCGCGTCGTACTTGCCGACGTCGTCGGACACCACCACGACCTGCTTCGCGCCCTCGGCCTCGACCTGCCGCGCGATGCCGTCGACGCTGATCACGCCGTCGACCGGCTGGCCGCCGGTCATTGCGACTGCGTCGTTGAAGAGGATCTTGTAGGTGATGGTCGCCTTGGCGGCCACCGCCTGCCGGATCGCGAGGTAGCCCGAGTGATAGTAGGTGCCGTCGCCGAGGTTCTGGAACACGTGCGGCACCTTTGTGAACATGGCGTGCGACACCCAGTCGACGCCTTCGCCGCCCATCTGGATCAGGCCTTCGGTGCCGCGGTCCATCCAGCTGGCCATGAAGTGGCAGCCGATGCCGGCCTGCGCATGCGAGCCTTCCGGCACCCGCGTGCTGGTGTTGTGCGGGCACCCGGCGCAGAAGTAGGGAAGCCGCTTCACGCTGTCGGAATCGTTGGACAGCAGCTCAGGCAACGTGAAGTCGCGCACCAGGGCGCGGCGGTCGAGGTCCGGGAAGTGGCCGGCCAGCCAGCCTGCGACGATCTCGATCAGCCGCGAAGGACGCAGTTCTCCCAAGGCCGACACCAGCGGCCGGCCCTGCGCGTCCTGCTTGCCCACGATGACCGGCCGTTCGGTCGCGTTGTAGAACATCGAGCGCAACTGCTCCTCGACCACCGGGCCCTTTTCCTCGATCACCAGCAACTCTCGCAGCCCGTGCACGAACTCCTGCATGCGGGTCGGCTCGATCGGGTAGGTCAGCCCGAGCTTGTAGATCCGCACGCCATGCGCCGCGAGCGTCTCCGGCGTGATGTCGAGCCGGCGCAGGACCTCCATCAGGTCGTAGTGCGCCTTGCCGGCGGTCACGATGCCCAGCTTCGCGCGCGGGCTCGAAACGACATGCCGGTCGATGCTGTTGACGCGCGCGAATGCGCGCACGGCATCGAGCTTCGCCTGCAGGCGCTGCTCGATCACCAGGGAGGGCAGATCGGGCCAGCGATAGTGCAAGCCGCCCGCCGGCGGCGCGTAGCCGGTGATGCCCATGACGGTCGCGGCGTCCTGCCAGGCGGCCACCCGCGCATTCACCAGGTCGAGATCCACGGTTGCGCCGCTCTCGACCACTTCCGAGAGCGCCGTGAAGCCGACCCAGTTGCCGGAGAAGCGCGACAGCGACCAGCCGTAGAGACCGAACTCCAGGTAATCGGCGAGGTTCGCCGGCGAGACTACCGGGGCATGCCACGCCTGGAAAGCCTGGTCGCTCTGGTGCGGCATCGACGACGATACGCAGCCGTGGTCGTCGCCGGCCACCATCAGCACACCGCCATGCGGCGATGCGCCGTAGGCGTTGCCATGCTTGAGGGCATCGCCGGCACGATCGACGCCCGGTCCCTTGCCGTACCACATCGCGAAGACGCCGGCACAGGTACGTTCGGGGTCGGCTTCCACCCGTTGTGTTCCCAGGACCGCGGTCGCGCCCAGTTCCTCGTTGATCGCAGGCAGGAAGCGGATACCGCTCTCCTCGATCTTGCTGCCCGCCTTCCACACCGCGAGGTCGACCATGCCGAGTGGCGACCCGCGATAGCCGCTGAGGAACCCGCGCGTGTCGAGTCCGGCAGCGGCATCGCGCCGGCGCTGCATCAGCATCAGGCGCACCAGGGCCTGGGTACCGGTCATGAAGATGGCGCCGCTGTCGCCCCAGAGGCTGTCGCCGAGGCGGTAGTCCGGGCGCAGCAGCTTCGAAGTGGAACTTGTCGTCTCGGCCATGGACTATTACCTCGTGCAGTTCGTAACCCGCCAGCTTATTCAAAGCCGGTGGAAAAGTGCTTTCTTTTTGCCTTGTCTGTGCTTACGTAGGAGAATCGTCATTCTCAGAAGCCCTGGAATACGAGAATGGATGGTCTAGATCGCCATGACGTGCTCCTGCTGACCGAATTGCAGCGCGACTCCCGCCAGACGGTGCAGCAACTCGCCGCCGCCGCCGGCCTGTCGAGCACCCCTTGCTGGAAGCGGATCAAGGAAATGGAGCGGTCGGGGGTGATCCGCGGCTATAGCGCGCTCATCGATCGGGAGAAAGTGGGTCTCGCGCTATGCGTGCTGGCTGAGGTGAACCTTTCGCGGCACAGCGAGGACGACGTGCGCCGCTTCGAGGAGGCGGTGGCGGCCTGTCCGCAGATCGTCAGCTGCTATTCCACGACCGGTCAGGCGGACTACGTGATCAAGGTGCTGGTGCCGGAGATCAAGAGCTACGAGGCGTTCCTGCACGAGACGATCTTCAAGCTGTCGGGCGTGACGCACGTGCGCTCGAGCGTGGTGCTGAAGGAGGTGAAGGCGGAAACGCGGCTGCCGCTGGAGGGGGCGGAAGCTCCCGGCCAGCCGCGGCGCGCTCCGCGCCGCCGGGAAGGTTGAAAGCCGCCGGGAAGGTTGGAAGCCGTCGGGAAGGTTGAAAGCCGTCGGAATAGGTCATGCCTCGATGCCGCGTCGCCTGCGCATCGCGCGCCCGATGACGTCGAGGGTCTCGTCACTCAACAGGCGCGCCGCCATCGGCAGCAGTTCGCCTTCTTCGCGTTCGATGTGCCGCTCATACGCAAGTGCCAGTGCCTCGACGTCCGAGGACGCCAGGAGCACGCTTCCACCAGCTGATATCTTCTCGAGCGCAGCGCGCACGCGCTGCCATTTCGACTCGATTTCACGATGCTCCGCCGTGAGCCCCTCGATGATCTCCCGCAGGCAGACCGCGTCGGAGCCGGCCATGGACTCGATGAGCGCGGGGAACAGGTCGTCTTCCTCGTCGGCGTGGTGGTCTCGTCCGGCGGTGTCGAAATATCGCATCACGGCGGCGGCTGCGCTGCGGGCTTCCGCGTCCGGGCCCCGAGCGGCCATGTGCTCCACAAGGCGGCGCAGGGTTTCGCACTGCCGCTGGATGCGGTGGTGGCACGCCGAAAGCATTTCCAGCGGAACCTCGAATCCCGCGGTCGGCGCCGAATGTCCCGGGATGCCGTTGCTCATGATCTCAGCCCGTCACTGTCGATTTTCGCCCGCTGCCGCACCCGGCTCAGGGACGTGCCGCGGCAGTCAGTGCACCGACGTCCGCCGCCTCGCCGAGCCTGCGGCAGGCCTCGATCAACTTGTCGGCTGAGCCTGTTCCGATCACAGGCTCTGCCAAGTCGCGGAACTTCGCTTCGAGTTGCGCGTCGGTGAGCGGCTTCTCGAGCGAGCCGATGGCGTGCTCGACGAAGACCTTCTCCGTGCGCCCGTCCTTCATGACTGCCGTCACATCCGCCGATGCTTCGTCGATGGCGTCGTCGACCGTTGCGACTACCTTCTTGCGCAGTTCGACCATGTCCGGCCGGTTCACGATCTCGTCGGCGAATTCGTGCTCGCCCGCGCGGCCGAAGATCAGCCCCGACGCGAACCCATGGTAGACGCTGAACTTGCCTTCGAGGCCGTCCTTCGGCTCCTTCCTGCCGGTGAGTTCGAGCACCAGCGAGTGGACCCGCAGTTCGATGCGCTCCACGTCCTCCGCTCGCACGTTCCTGTCGCGAAGCTGCGTGGCGGCGTCGATGGTCGGATGGATCACGATGCCGCAGGCGAACGGCTTGTAGGTGTTGAACGAGATTTCGAAGCGCTTGCCCAACTCGTCGCTGATCTCGTTCCAGTCGTTCTTGGTCGACACCGTCTGGGCAAAGCCGCGGGGCGCCTCGATCGCCTTGGAACTGGCGGTGAATCCGTGCTTCGCCAGGAGCGCGCTCATGAGCCCCGCCCGCGCAGCACCGCCGGGGTGGAACGGCTTGGTCATCGTGCCGAACTGCTCGCGCACGCCGACCGGCTGCGACGCGGCGATGCCCAGCGCCATCGTGGTCTTGTCTTCGTCCAGGCCCAGCAGCCGCGCGCAGCCGGCAGCAGCGCCGAGCATGCCGGTCGACCCGGTGATGTGCCAGCCGCGGTCGTAATGTTCCGGGTACATCATGTTGCCGACTCGGCAGGCGACGTCGATGCCCAGCACCAGCGCGTCGATCACCTGCCGCCCGCTGGCCCTGGTGACCTCCGCCAGGGCGAGCAACGCCGATGCGACCGGGCCGGCCGGATGGATGATCGTCTTGAGGTGGGTGTCGTCGAAGTCGAAGGTATGCGACGAGATTCCGTTGACCAGGGCCGCGCTGGCCATGTCCAGCTTGTCGGAACGCCCCAGCACCGTGGCCTGAGCGGACGGCTCGAGCATGGCTACTGCGGCGAGCGCGGCCTCCACGCTCTCGTGGCGGGCGGCGCCCACCGCGCAGCCGACCCAGTTGAGCAGCGTGCGATGCGCCTCCCGATCGACAGCGTCGCTCCAGCCGCGCGAGGGATGGGTCGCGACGAACTTCGCAAGCATGCGTGTGACCGCCGGTGCATCATGGTCTGCCGGGACCTTGGTGTTGCGGGCCATTCCTACTCCTCGAGTTTGATATTGCGTTCCTTGGCGAGCGCGCTCCAGCGTGCGATGTCGGCCTCGATGAACCTGCCGAACTCCTCGGGCTTCATCGGCATCGGCTCCAACGCTTCGGCGGATAGCCGCTCGCGAAGCTTGGGATCGGCAAGCGCCTTGTTGATCTCGGTGTTGAGGTGCCGCGTGATCTCCGGCGGCATGCCTGCCGGGCCGACGATGCCGTACCACTGTACACCGTCGAATCCGCGGAATCCCAGTTCCTCGAAAGTCGGCACCTCCGGCAGCAGTGGATGGCGCCTGGTTCCGGTCACGGCGATCGGCCGCATCTTGCCGGCCTTGATGTGCGGAAGTCCTGCAGCGAGGCCGGGCATCATCATCTGAGTCTGGGCGCCGAGCAGGTCCGTGATCGCCGGCCCGATGCCACGGTAGGCGGCGTGAACCGCGTCGAAGCCGGTGGCCACCTTGAGCTGCTCCATTGCCAGGTGGGTAAGGGAGCCCTGGCCGGCCGAGCCGTAGCTCAGCTTGCCGGGGTTCTGCTTCGCATATTCGACGAACTCCTTCAGGCTCCTGGCCGGTGTGTCGGGATGGACCACGAGCACATTGGGAGTGCCGCCTACCATGGCGATGGGCGTGAAGTCCTTCACCGCGTCGTAAGGCAGCTTGCGCACGGCCGGATTGGTGCCGTGGGTCGCGACGTAGCCCACCATCAGCGTGTAACCGTCTGGCGCGGCGTTCGCGACGGTGCGCGATGCGATCACGCCGCCGCCGCCGGCGAGGTTCTCGACGACGAAGGAGGCGTTGGTCGACTTGGAAAGCTGCTCGGCGACGGTGCGGGCGACGAGGTCCACACCTCCGCCCGGCTGCACCGGCGCGACGATCTTGACGGGCTTGCTGGGATAGGCCTGCTGGGCTACCCCGTCGGTCGAGGATATTGCGGCTACCGCCGCGAGTGCGGCAGCGAGGAACGCGGTTCTCATCGGGGTCTCCTCCTGTTGTTGCTGCTATCGTACTTGGGTTCGCGGCTGACCGGTGCCTGCGTCACCTGCGGATGCTCGCGCATCGGCGCTCTCGTGATCCGATAGACTCGCCGGAAATGCCCCGGATCGGGCTGCAATCGGGGAGAGAGGCGATGAGGACAGCAGGCGCGATGACGGCAGGCTCAGTGACGGCAGGCTAGTGACGGCAGGCGCAGTGACGGCAGGCGCAGTGACGGCAGAGGCGAAGGGCCATGCAGATGCAGGCGACGGCGCGCTCGCCTTCGACACTCTCGAGCGGCTGATGTCGTCGCGCTTCAGCTGCCGCGGCTTCCTGCCCCAGCCGGTACCGCGCAAGGACATCGAGCGGATCCTTGCGATTGCCCAGCGCACCGCATCCTGGTGCAATGCTCAGCCGTGGCAACTGATCATCACCAGCGGTGAGGCGACGGAGCGGTTTCGCCGCCGGTTGCTGGAGGGGGCTGCCGAGCCGGGCCAGCCGGACTTTCCCTGGCCGAGGGAGTATCGCGACGTCTACCTGCAACGCCGACGGGAGTGCGGCTTTGCCCTATACCAGAGTGTCGGTGTCGTGCGCGGTGACCGAGAAGGCGGGGCGCGCCAGCACCTGGAGAACTACCGCCTGTTCGGCGCGCCGCATGTGGCCATCGTCACCTCACCCGAGTCGCTCGGCGTGTATGGCGCCATCGACTGCGGCGCGTATGTCTCCAGCTTCATGCTTGCCGCCCGCAGCCTGGGCATCGCCTGCATCGCGCAAGCGGCGATCGCCTATCGGCCGGAACTGGTTCGCAAACATTTCGATCTGCCGGCGGATCGGCTGATCGTCTGCGCGATCTCGTTCGGCTATGAGGATCCGGATCATCCGGCAAATCGATTCCGGACGGTCCGTGCCGATCCGAAGGATGCGGTCACCTGGCTGGGCGAGTCGGCCGCGGACTGATTTGACCCCTCGGGCGGGCGGCCGCTGCGGCGACTTCGCCCGAGGAGAGCGTGTCCAGGATCGGGCAGTCGGGGCGGTCATCGCCGTGGCAGCAGTGAACCAGATGCTCGAGCGTCTCCTTCATCGCGAGAAGTTCATGGGCCTTCCGCTCCAGCGCGCTGATATGGGTTTCTGCCAATGACTTGACGAGCCGGCTCGGGCGCCTGCGGTTGCGCCACAGGTCCAGGAGTTCCGCGATTTCGCGGATCGAGAAGCCGAGGTCGCGTGAGCGGCGGATGAACCGGAGCGTGTGGATGTCCGAGTCGCTGTACTGCCTGTATCCCGAGTCGGTGCGTGCCGCCGGCGGCACCAGCCCGACCTGCTCGTAGTGGCGGATCATCTTCGCCGATACGCCCGACTCCTTCGCCGCTTCACCGATGTTCATGCTGTCGCTCCTTGTGCCGGGCGCATTCATTCATGCAAGGTACTCGAAATGTCGCCCAAGACTCTCGCCACGATCCCGTTCACATCGGCTGCAGTCTCTCTTGCCACTGCCGCCATCGTCGCCGGCACATCCGCCGATTTTCCTGCTGCCCGGCTTCTCCTGCCATTTCCCGGCCTCGTCAGCCGCCGACACCGCCACCGCCCCGCGCGAAGTCCGGGATGCAGAAGCGCCTGCGGTAAGCGCCGGGGGCCATGCCGGTGGTGCGCTTGAACAGGCGCCTGAAGAATGCAGGGTCCTCGTAGCCGACGCGCCAGCCGATGTCCTCGATCGGGCTGTCGGTGCGCTCGAGACGGCGCTTGGCGTCCTCGATTCGCAGGCGCTGGACGTACTCGAGCGGCGCGAGCCCGGTGGCCGTGGCGAAGCGGCGCTTGAAGGTACGCTCGGCCAGCTTCGAACGCTTGATCATTTCCTCGACCGGATTCGCGACGGAGAAGTGCCGGCTCAACCATTGCTGGGCGCTGAGGATCTCGCCATCGCCGTGATCGGTCCTGCCTTCGAAGACGATGTAGGGCGTCAGCCCGTCCTGATGCCATTGGAGTGCGAAACTCCGGGCGACCTCCTGCGCGATGGTGGCGCCGGCATGCCGTACGGTGAGGTACAGCACCAGGTCGTGCCAGCTGTTCGAGGCGCCCGAGCAAACCAGTTCCTCGCGCGCTCCGGAGATCACCAGGACGCGCTCGGGATGGATCGCGACCGACGGGTAGAGCGCGGCAAAGGTCCGCGCATAACCGAAGTGCACGGTCGCGTCCTTGCCGTCGAAGATGCCGGTTTCCGCGAGCAGGAAGATGCCGGAGCAGGCGGAACACAGCATGGCGCCGCCATCGTGCATGCGCTGCAGCCAGGTCACCAGGTGCGGGTACCTTCCTTTCGTCCACCCCTCCGGCTTCAGCAGCACCGACGGAACGATGACGATGTCGCTGGCGTCGACTTCGCCGATCGATCTTTGGACGTCGAACGGCACGCCGCTGGCAAGGTGCATCGCCCCCGTTTTCTCGCCGACGATCTCGATGCGAAACGGCGGCTTCGTACCGATGCCGCCCAGTCCCATCAGCGCCGCCCCGTTCAAGACGTCGAGGATCCCGGCGAGGGTCGACACCACCGCGTCGGGAAGCGCCACCAGGCTCACGTGCAGCGTGTTCGATCCGTTGAAGCTCACCTGTCCAGCCATGCTGCGGGACTCCAAGTGAAACGCCAGGCATCCGAGTGGCACGAACCGACCGGTTTCGGGCGATTCTAGCTCTGTCGTCGGCGGCTTCGCGGCCGGATCATGCAGGCACTGGATAGAGCTTCTTCATTCTGAAAAGGAAACGGAACATGGACGCTCCTGTGATCGATCAAGCCAAACTGGAAACTTTCGCGATGCGGACGATCACCGACATTGCCGCCGGGTACACCGGGGTGATGGTCAGCATCGGCAGCAAGTTGGGCCTTTACCAGGCGATGGCCCACGCCGGCCCGATGAGCGCCAGGGAGCTGGCCGCTCGCAGCGGCTGCGCCGAACGGTACGTGCGCGAGTGGCTCAACGCGCAGGCAGCGAGCGGCTACGTCGGATACCACGCCGCCAGCGAAACGTACGAGCTCTCGCCCGAGCAGGCGTCGGTGCTGGCGGACGAGGAAAGCCCCTTCTACATCCCCCCTGCATGGAACGTCCCGGCGTCGATGTGGTTCGACGAGGACAAGTCCCTGGAGGCATTTCGTACAGGACGAGGCGTAGGCTGGGGCGAGCATGATCCGCGCCTCGCTTGCGGAGTGGCCGCCTTCTATCGCAATGGCTACCGGGCGAGCCTCGTGCAGCAGTGGCTTCCGGCGCTGGACGGCGTCGTGAGCCAGTTGGACGCAGGAGTCGAGGTGGCCGACATCGGTTGCGGCTACGGGCATTCCACGCTGCTGATGGCCGAGGCCTTCCCGAACTCGCGCTTCCACGGCTTCGATGCACACCCTGCGTCGATCGAGGAGGCACAACGAAATGCGGAGCAGGCGAGGCTGGCCGACCGGGTGAGCTTCGCGGTCGCGCGCGCTACCGACTACGCCGACAAGCGCTACGGCCTGGTCTGCTTCTTCGACACGCTGCACGACCTTGGCAATCCGGTGGCTGCCGCGCGGCACGCGCTCGAGGTACTTGCCCCCGGCGGGACGGTGTTGCTTGTGGAACCCTTCGCGAACGACCGGGTGGAGGATAACCTCTCGGTGGTTGGACAACTGTACTACTCGGCCTCGTGCACGATCTGCTGCGCGCACGCCATATCAGAAGGCGGCCGGTTCGTGCTTGGCGCCCAGGCCGGACAGGGGCGACTGGAAGCGGTCTTTCGCAAGGCTGGTTTCACGCAGTTCCGGCGCGCGGCCGAGACCCCGTTCAACCTGATCTTCGAAGTCCGGCGCTAGTGCTGCTCCCGCGCCAGGATCGATGCCAACTCCGGCATCAACGCCTTGTCGCCCGCTCTGCTGACGGCGGCTTCCAAGGTTGCCAGGACGGCGGCAGCGATCGATTGATCCGCCTGCACATCGCCCGCCATTTGGTTGTAGTACCCGAGGTCCTTGCAGGCGTTGGCGACCGTAAAGCGAAGGCCCGATGGATCACCTGCCAGCAGGTACGGTTTGATCCGCTCCAGGGCGGTGCCGCCGGCGCCTCCTTTGGCGAGCACGTCCACGAAGACGTCGAAGGCTATTTCGCTATGCCGGGCGCAGGCGGCAGCTTCGGATAGCAGGGCAACCATGCCCATGGAAACGAAGTTGTGCAGCAACTTCATGCTGTGGCCGGCACCTACCGCGCCCGCATGCGTGATGTTCTCCGCGAAGCAGCGCAGCAAGGGCATGCATGCATCGAGCACGGCGGCATCGCCCCCCACCAACAGGTTGAGCCTGCCTTCGGCTGCTTCCTTGGGGGTGCGAGTCATGGGCGCATCCAGGAAACTGCCGCCGGCAGCCTTCGTGGCGTCGGCCATGCGCAGCGTGGAGGAGGGGATCGCCGTAGAGCAGTCGATGACGATGGCCCCTGCGCGCAGCCCCTGCAGCACACCGTTCTCGCCGGTCAGCACCGCCTCGACCTGAGGGGTTCCGGTCAACACCAGAATGATCACGTCCGAACTGCGCTGCGAGCATTTCGGCGCTGGTGAAAGTCCGGGCGCCCGCCGCCTTCAGCGCTTCCAGCGGCTGGTTCCCCGCGTGCTCCAATACCGCCAGCTCATAGCCGTGCTTCTGCACGTTCGTTGCGATGCCGTGGCCCATCATGCCGATGCCCACCATGCCGATCTTCTTCACGAGAGATTCTCCAGTTCCTTGCCTACCGCAGGTGGCGGCAGATTGCAGAGGTCATGTCGGTGCAGGAGGCGCGGCCGCCCAGGTCGTGCGGCACGGATTCGCCGGCAGCCAGCACCGCCTCGACGGCCTGCTCGATACGCTGCGCATCGTCCCGCAGGTCGAGGTCGCTGTTCCGGTCGGCCAGCCAGCGCAGCATCATGGCGGCCGACAGCACGGTTGCGACCGGGCTCGCCAGGTTCTGCCCGGCGATGTCCGGGGCAGACCCATGGGCGCCCTGGAACAGGCCGTGGTCGTCACCGAGTTCCGCCGAGGCCGCGATGCCCAGGCCGCCGACCGTGCCGGCGCCCAGGTCGGAGATGATGTCGCCGAACATGTTCTCGGCCACTATCACGTCGTAGAAATCGGGCTTCTTCAGCATGTGCACGGTGATCGCATCCGCGTATGCATAGTCGATCTCCACGTCGGGGTAGTCGCCAGCCACTTCGGTGCAGACGGCTCGGAAGAAGGCGTACGTGCGCAGGATGTTCGCCTTGTCGCAGACGGTGACCCGCCGCTTGCCGTCACGGGGCGCGCCGTTGCGGCGGCGGGCCAACTCGAAACAGAACCTGGCTACGCGCTCCACCCCTTTGCGCGTCATGACCAGCATATCGGTGACCACCTCGCCGCGCAGGTTCAAGCCGCCGCCGCGGCTGGCATAGAGACCTTCGGTGTTCTCGCGCACGATCACATAGTCGATGCGCCCGGGCTCGAAACCGGCAAGCGGTGGCCTCACGCCCTTGTAGAGTCGGATTGGCCTCACGTTGGCGTACAGGTCCAACCGGAAACGCAGTTGCAGGTGCAGGTCGTTGCCGACCTCCGTTCCGTCGGGGTAGGTAATGCCGGGCAGCCCGGCAGCGCCGTGCAGGATCGCGTTCGAGGAACGGCAGGCGTCGTACGTCTCCGGCGGCAGCACCTGGCCCGTCCTGGCGTAGTGGCCCGCGCCGCCTTCATGCGCCTGGAAGCGCAGTCGGTGTCCGCACGCCTCCCGAAGCACGGTCACGGCCGACTGACAGACCTCCGGCCCGATGCCGTCGCCGTCGATGGTGACGATGTCGTATGTCTTCATGGTGTGGCGCGATGTTTTCGCGCAGAGGGATGGTTGCTGGTCCCCGGCAGCCTATCACGAAGCGCCTGCGGAGCACGGGCGCAGTCCCGCCCGCAGTCCGGCGCGAGGGCTACCGCCTTCCAGTCGGCGTCACCCGCCAGATGATGTTCGAAAGGTCGTCGGCCACGATGACAGCACCGCGCGGATCCACGGTCACGCCGACCGGGCGGCCGCGGGTCTTGCCGTCCTCGCCGCGGAAGCCCGAGACGAAGTCGACGGGCTCGCCGGTGGGCTTGCCGTCACGGAATGGTACGAAGATCACCTTGTAGCCCACTGGATCCGGACGATTCCAGCTGCCGTGCTCGCCGACGAAGACGCCGTCGGCGAATGGCTCGCCCATCGCGCCATTGGAGAATGCGACGCCGAGCGCCGCCACGTGCGAGCCCAAGGCGTAGTCCGGCGTGATCGCCGCTGCGACTTTCTCCGGATCCTCCGGGCGGACGCGGGTGTCCACGTTCTTGCCCCAATAGCTGTACGGCCAGCCGTAGAAGCCGCCCTCGCGCACCGAGGTGAGGTAGTCGGGCACCAGGTTCGGACCGATTTCGTCGCGCTCGTTCACGACCGCCCACAGTTGCCCGGTGCCGGGCTGGATGGCCAGCGCCGTGGGGTTGCGCAGGCCGGTCGCGTAGGGCTTGTGCGACCCGGTGCGGGCGTCCACCTGCCACACCATTGCGCGGTCGACCTCCGCCGTCATGCCGCGCTCGGTGATGTTGCTGTTCGAACCGATGCCGACGTAGAGGAGGCGGCCGTCGGCACTCGCGGCGAGTGCTTTGGTCCAGTGATGATTGATCGCCGAGGGAAGGTCGGTGACCTTTGTCGGCGGCCCGCCGGCCTCGGTCTGGCCGTCCTTGTAGTCGAATCGCACCAGGGCGTCCTGGTTCGCGACGTAGAGGGCGCCATCGACGAACGCCAATCCGTAAGGCGCATTCAGGTTTTCGGCAAAGACGGTCTGGAGTTCGTAGGCACCGTCGCCGTCCGCGTCGCGCAGCAGCGTCAGGCGGTTGCCCCCCTTGACCGAACTGGTGCCCTTGGCCTTGATGTAGCCGGCGATCACGTCCTTGGGCTTGAGGCTCGGCGCGTTGCCGCCCTTGCCCTCTGCGACCAGGATGTCGCCGTTGGGCAGCAGCAGTGTCTGGCGAGGAATCTTCAAGTCCTTGGCAATGGCCTTGATCTCGTAGCCCTGCGGCACACGGGGTTGCTGATCGCCCCATTGCACCGGTTCGGCAATCGTCATGTTGGGAAGGATCCCGCGCTGCGGCTGCGGCAACTCCGGGTTGGGACCATATTGCATCGATCCCCCCTCGCTGCTGCAGGCGGCAAGAGATACCGCGAGCACCACAACCGCGACCAGGCCGGAGCGCCTCATCCGTTGCTCCCTGCGACGAGCGAATTGCGCTCGCGCGAACTGCCGAAGCCAAGCCAGGTCGCAGCGCAGGCGAGCACGACGACGATCACCGACAACACCAGGCCGATCGGCATGCTCGCCCATGCGTCACGAGCATGCATCAGGGCATTGAGCAGTGCGACTACCCAGGTGACGAGTAGCACCATGGCATAGGGTGCAATACCTCTGGCACGACGACTGGCGCGACAGAGGTCCACGACGGCGAAGATCAGCGCGATACCGGCAACGACCAGACCGCCCACGATGAGCCAGGAGGCGAAATTGCTCCACTGGATCTCGTAGTTCGAGGCATAGGCGGCATCGCCGAGTGCGGCGCCGAGAAAAAGCGGAACGGTTCCAGCCAGCAACACCGCATGCAACGGGTGAATGATCTGGGAATACCGGCGTTCGATGGTGACGGTCACTAGTGCTTACCCTTCGACGAATGGGATCAGGTGCGGGGATGCCGATCATCGTGCAAGAGACGTGCCTTGCAGCGGCTTGTCCACGGAGTTCTTGCGGCAAGAGCGGTAGCCGGGGCCGGCAGTCATCGCAGAGAGCTACCATTCGACCTGGACGATCATCAAGGGGAGGCCGCATGGCTTCGCAGCGAGTTCTCATCACCGCGGGAGCTTCCGGCATCGGCCGGGAGATCGCGCGCAGCTTCGTGGCCGAGGGCGCATCCGTGTCGGTTGTGGACATCGACGCGTCTGCTCTGGCTGCGCTAGGACGTCAATCGGAGCGTATTGCTACCGCCGAATGCGACTTGTCCAGGCGCGCCGAGATCGAGAGGGTGATACCCGAGGCGATCAAGGCGCTCGGCGGCCTGGACGTGCTGGTGAACAACGCAGGCATCTCCGGTCCCACGGCACCTGTCGAAGACTTCGATCCGGACGCTTGGGATCAGGTGATGCAGGTCAATCTCAATGGCACCTTCAACGTCACCCGCCTGGCGATACCTCATTTGAAGCAATCGCGCGCCGGCTCGATCATCGTGATGTCGTCGGTCGCCGGGCGTTTCGGCTATCCCAATCGAAGCGCGTACTGCACCAGCAAATGGGGCCTGATCGGCTTGACCAAGACGCTTTCCATCGAGCTGGGCAAGTTCGGCATCCGCGTCAATGCGATTCTTCCCGGTGCCGTCGCCGGTGACCGGATGGAGAGGGTGCTGGCCGCGCGCGCGCAAGCCGGCGATCGGACAGTCGACGAAGAGCGCACGGCTGCGATGACGATCCAGTCGCTGCAGCGGTTCGTCGATCCGAGGGACATTGCGGCGCTGGCGGTGTTCATCGCCTCCGATGCCGGGAAGTCGATCTCCGGGCAGCTGCTGCCGATCGACAACGACATGCACAGGGCATCGTAGCTGGCCGGCATTCCCCGTGGTGCGACGGCTTCACGGGGAATGCCGTGGTGCGCGCCAAGGGGGCCAGGTCGAGCTCATTCAGGCTCACCAGCGAAGCACACGGGGCCCGAGGATCGCGCCAAGCATGCCCGTCAATGCGATACCCGATGAATACCAGATTGCCACGAAGGTCGGCGAGACTTCCGGACATGCCAGCGCGTAACCGAGCGCGCCGATTGCGCCGGCCAGCAAGCCGGCGGCAAAGCCGGCTGCGCGAAGCTGAGTCGGGGCGAGGCCCCGCACCGCCAACAGTGTTCCTGCGAGCACCGGCAGCGAGAACGCAAGCACATTCCATGGGCAAGACCGCCACGTTTGACCAAACAGCCAGCCAAGCCTTTCGCTCGGTGGCGAGGCCCACATCGACCAAGCCCCCAGCAGCGCCATGGCGGCAACTACCGAAAGCAACGCGAGGCACGGCCAGCCCAGACGCGCAACCGGACGTGAGAGGCGCGCTGTCAGCCATCCTGCCGCACCGGCGAGAGCTGATGTGTAGGCCAGCTTTACCCCCAGCGCGGGCGTACCGTACGCCGGGGCCGATAGTGGGCCGAAGATGCTCAGTGCAAGTCCGGTGCTGAAGAGTACGCCCAGTAGCGCTATCGGCCATAGGCGCCGGGCGGCGACGGCCACGGGCGCGGGCCCGGCCCCTTTCGCGAGCAGATCTATCAGGGTCTCTGTCTTCAAAGTCGTCGATGCCTCACCAGCGTAGCGAGCCGTCTGAGCCCGCGGTGAACCTGAACCTTGATTGCCGATTCCGACGCGCCTGTACGCGCGGAGGCCTCGGAGATCGACAGTCCCTCCAGCTTGGTCAGCAGGATTGCCTGACGCTGTGCCTGCGGCAGTTCAAGCAGCAATTTGCCGAGATCGCGCCGTGCCTCGACTCCCTCATCGGACGCAGCGAGAGCGACCTCATTCACGTCTTCCAGCGCGTCGTGCAGGTTTTCCCGTCGCCCTCTGCGGCGCCAAAGGTCAACCAGCTTGTGCCGGGCAATTGAAACCACCCACGCACCAACGGGCAGCGAGGGATCGTAAGTGCCGCGCTGCAGATGCACCGCGAGCAGAATTTCCTGCACCAGGTCCTCCACTTCGTCCGGCAGATTGCGCATGCGGCGTCGCAAATAGCCGCGCACTCGGCCGGCAATGCGCTCGAGGGCATCCCTGTAAGCAATATCGTCTCCCGCCTGAGCGCGCAGCCAGAGCGGCTTCAGGCAGGCCTCGAAGTCATTCCCATCAGCATCCTCAGGCATTTCGTCGGGCAGCCCGCTTTGGTTACAGTGTTGGACGCTGCCGGCCGCCCGACGATCCAATGTGAAATCGGAGCCGATCATGAGGGCCCTATCGTCATGCCGAGCCTCAGGTCTCGAATGAGTATGAGGTGCGGGATGAGTGTAACCATTCGAGTCTCCGGCACGAATTGCATGCAGGCCGCATTCGCGCGCTACGCCAATCACCCGCAGGATCAGTCATAGCATGCACGACATCCTTCCCCTTGTTGCCGTCACCGACTTCCCGCCCATCGATCGTCGACGTCTGGACACGCTGCAGGTCAACCTGGGCTACAAGTGCAACCAGAGTTGCCTGCACTGCCACGTCAACGCCGGTCCCAATCGCACTGAGATGATGGATGCGGAGCACGTGGCCCTGGTGATGGAGGTCCTTCAGGCGCGGCGCATCGAGACGCTGGATCTCACCGGCGGTGCGCCCGAGCTGAGCCCGCACTTTCGCGACCTGGTGCGCGGCGCCCATGCATTGGGCGTGAAGGTCAT
Source organism: uncultured Pseudomonadota bacterium (assembly GCA_963844195.1). Taxonomy (GTDB): domain Bacteria; phylum Pseudomonadota; class Gammaproteobacteria; order Burkholderiales; family Burkholderiaceae_E; genus Lautropia. Next base: position 749,833 of record CAWJNC010000004.1, read on the forward strand.
CGATCGCTGCAACCTGACGATCCTTTCCGAGCCTGGCCAGGAGGACCTGGCGGCCTTCCTGGCAGGCGAGGGCGTGGAGATAACCGCGTCGCTGCCGTGTTACTCGCCCGCCAACGTCGATCGCCAGCGCGGAGACGGGGTGTTTGACCGGAGCATCGCCGGGCTGCGCCAGCTCAATGCGCTGGGCTACGGACAACAAGGTGCGGGCCTGGTGTTGAACCTGGTCTACAACCCGCAGGGCGCCGTGCTGCCCCCGCCGCAGGATGAGCTGCAGGCCGACTACAAGCGTGAATTGTTCGCCCACTTCGGCATCCGCTTCGACCACCTGTACGCGCTGACCAACATGCCGATCCAGCGCTTCGGCAGCACGCTCGTGAGCAAGGGCACCTTCTCCGGCTACTTGAAGACGCTGCGCGACGCCTTCCGCCCCGAGAACCTCGACACCGTGATGTGCCGCAGCCTCGTCAGCGTCGACTGGCAGGGCGATCTCTACGACTGCGACTTCAACCAGATGCTGGGCCTGCGCGCGCGCGTGGACGACCTGCCGCGCCCGCATCTGCGCAACCTGCTGACGCACGACGTGGCAGGCGAGGACATCCGCATCGCCGACCACTGCTACGGCTGCACCGCCGGGCAGGGCAGCAGCTGCGGCGGCGCGCTGGAAGCAGCCGCGCCCGAAGCCATCGTACGATTCGTCCCTCGCGGGGTTGATTGATGGCCGCTGGCTCCCGGAAGGGGGTGTGGATCGGCGCCGGCGTGGCGGCGAGTGTGGCTGTCGCGCTCTATCTTCATTTTGACGTCGGGCGGCTGCTGACACTGGAGAACCTCAAGGCCAGTCGCGATGTGCTCGTCGGGGCCTATCAGGTCAGGCCCCTGCAGTCTTTGCTGACCTTCTTCGGCGTCTACGTGCTCGCGACTGCGCTGTCCATTCCCGGGGCGCTGATTCTGACGTTGGCCGGCGGCGCGATGTTCGGCCTGGGAGTCGGGCTGCTGGTGGTGTCCTTTGCATCGAGCCTGGGCGCGCTGTTCGCTTTCCTGGCCGCACGGTACCTGTTACGCGACACCGTGCAGTCACGTCTTGGTCGTTCCCTGGCGCCGATCAACGAGGGGGTCAGGAAGGACGGCACCTTCTACCTGCTTACACTGCGTCTGGTGCCGGTGTTCCCGTTCTGGCTTGTCAACCTGGTGATGGGGCTCACGCCGATCGGCGCCGGCCGTTTCTACCTCGTCAGCCAGATCGGCATGCTCGCGGGCACGGCGTTGTACGTGAACGCCGGCACCCAGCTGGCGGCAATACAGTCGCCGGGGGACATTCTCTCGCCGACGCTGTTGGTAAGCTTTCTCCTGCTCGGCATCTTTCCGCTCATCGCCAAGATCGTCGTCAGCTGGATGCAGAGCCGAGAGGTCTACGCCAGGTGGAAGAAGCCGGCGCGCTTCGACCGCAACCTGGTCGTCATCGGCGCGGGCGCGGGCGGCCTCGTCTCTGCGTACATCGCCGCCGCGGTGAGGGCCGAGGTCACCCTGATCGAAGGACACAAGATGGGCGGTGACTGTCTTAACTTCGGCTGTGTCCCGAGCAAGGCGCTGATCCGTTCGGCGACGATGGCCAAGCAGATCAGGAGAGCCGGCGCGTTGGGCTTCACCGGTACCACCGGTACCGTGGACTTTGCCGCGGTGATGGCGCGCATTCAACGTGTCATCAGGGACATCGAGCCGCACGACTCGGTCGAGCGCTATACGAAGCTGGGTGTCGAAGTCTTGCGGGGTCATGCTCGTATCACCAGCCCGTGGCAGGTAGAGGTCGCGCTGGCCGATGGCACCAGGCGGACGCTGACCACCCGCAGCATCGTCATCGCTGCCGGAGCCGATCCTGCCGTGCCGCCGATCCCGGGACTGCGTGATGCAGGCTTCGTGACCAGTGATACGTTGTGGAGCCTGACCGATCTGCCGCCGCGCCTGGTGGTGCTTGGCGGCGGCCCCATCGGCAGCGAACTGGCGCAGAGCTTCGCGCGACTGGGCAGTCAGGTGACCCAGGTGGAAATGGCGCCGCGTATCCTGGGGCGGGAGGATCCGGAGGTTTCGGCACTCGTGGCAGACAGCCTCCGGGAGGACGGCGTTGACGTGCTGACGGGTCACCAGGCGGTGCGTGCCGAGGTGGTGGATGGCGAAAAGCGCCTGATCGTCAAGCACGGCGAGCGCGAGATTGCGATCCCTTTTGACGAGCTGCTGTGTGCCGTCGGGCGCAGTCCCCGTGTCAGCGGCTACGGCCTGGAGGAGCTGGGCATTGCGATCACGCCGCGCAAGACCATCGAGACCAACGCGTACCTGCAGACGCTGTACCCGAACATCTACGCCGTCGGAGACGTGGCGGGACCGTTCCAGTTCACCCACACGGCCGCCCACCAGGCCTGGTACGCCGCCGTGAATTCACTCTTCGGCCGCTTCAGGAAGTTCAAGGCCGATTATTCGGTGATCCCGTGGGCCACGTTCACCGACCCCGAGGTGGCACGGGTGGGCCTGTCGGAGACCGAAGCGAAGGAACAGGGCGTCGCGTGCGAGGTCACCCGATACGGTATCGACGATCTGGACCGGGCGATCGCCGACGGCACCGCCCACGGCTTCGTCAAGGTGCTCACGGTTCCAGGCAAGGACCGGATCCTGGGCGTGACCATCGTCGGCGAGCACGCCGGCGACTTGCTGGCGGAGTTCGTGCTGGCGATGAAGCACGGTCTGGGACTGAGCAAGATCCTCGGCACCATCCACACCTACCCGACGCTGGCCGAGGCTAACAAGTACGTGGCCGGCGATTGGAAGCGCGCCCACGCTCCATTGAAGCTGCTCGAGTGGGTAAAACGCTATCACGCCTGGGAGCGCGCATGAAAATGGGCCGCCGCCAGTTGCTGCTGGCCGGGGTTGGCTTCATGGTTGCGCCCGCGGCGCAGGCAAAGGGGTTCGACCATGGGCACGCGGTGTGGACGGCGCTGCTGAAGAAGCACCGATACCCTGACCTGAATTCGATAAAGGACCTGGGCGGCCTCTTCTCGAGTCCGTGGCAGTCGAAGTGGATCGGGCTTCTCGGCAGCAAGCTCTCGCTGGACGATATCGAGCATGGCATGCTGCGGCAGCGTGGCGTCTACGACGAGCCGCGCGTGCACTTCGCAGTCAACTGCGCGTCCACCGGCTGCCCGATGCTGCGCGAGGAGGCGTTCGTCGCGGGCTCGCTCGAGGCGCAACTCGCGCAGCAGGCTGAGCGCTTCATGGCCGACCGGACGCGCAATCGATGGAATGCCCGGCGCCGGCGCCTGGAACTGTCGAAGATCTTTGACTGGTACGGCGATGACTTCCGTCTTGGCCATCGCGGCATTCACTCTGTCGAGGCTTTCGCGGGCCTGCACGCCGAGCGCCTGGCCGATGCTCCGGCTGAGCACGAACACATCCGCAGCGGGAAGGCGGACATTGCCTTCCTGGACTACGACTGGTCATTGAACGACGCCGATGGTGAAGCCCGATGAACCCGACGCTGTCCATCGTCATGCCCGTGCTGAACGAGGCTGTCGTGATCGAGAGCATGCTGCAGGCCCTGGCGGTGCTGCGCACACGAGGCGTCGAGGTGATCGTCGCCGATGGCGGCAGTACCGACCCCACCGTGGCGCGTGCGACCCTCCTGGCCGACCGGGTGCTGATCGCACCGTGCGGGCGCGCGCGGCAGATGAACGCCGGCGCGGCCGTGGCTCGCGGCGCGGTGCTGCTTTTCCTGCATGCAGATACGCGCTTGCCGATCGGAGCGGACCTGATCGTTCGCCAGGCCATGGCCGCGGGCGCGGTGTGGGGACGCTTCGATGTGTCCATCTCCGGTCGGCCCTGGATGCTGCGGGTGGTGGCCGCGCTGATGAACGCCCGCTCGCGCTGGTCGGGCGTGGCCACCGGCGATCAGGCCATGTTCGTCCGTCGCTCGGTTTTCGAGCGGCTGGGGGGCTTCGCAGATCAGCCGTTGATGGAAGACGTCGAGTTGTCGAGGCGGCTGCTGACGATCAGCCGCCCTAGCTGCCTGCGCAGCGCGCGTCACCACCTCGGGTCGGCGATGGGAGGCCCGTGGCGTCTGGTCCACGATCTTCCTGATGTGGCGGCTGCGATGGCGCTACTGGCGCGGCGAATCGCCACGGTCCCTGGCCGAGGCCTATCGATGAACGCGACGGCCAACTGCGACCTGATCGTCTTTGCGAAGGCTCCGTTGCCAGGCCTGAGCAAGACGCGGCTGATTCCGGCCTTGGGAGCCGCCGGGGCTGCGACGCTGGCGCAACGCCTGCTCGAGCATGCTGTCGCGGCGGGCATGTCTGCCGGATTCGCCGGCGTCGAGTTGTGCGCTGCCCCCGACGCATCCCATCCGGCATTTGCCCGCCTGCTGCTTCGGCACGACGGCCTCCAACTGGGCGAGCAGGGCAATGGGGACCTGGGTGAGCGCATGCACCGGGCGTTGAAGCGTCGGACGGCTGGTGGCCGCCATGTGCTGCTCATCGGTACCGATGCGCCGGCACTGGACGCCGCTGCCCTGGGAGCAGCGGCTCGGGCTATCGCCGACCACGATGCCGTATTCGTTCCCGCACTCGATGGGGGCTACGCGCTGGTAGGTCTGAAGCGCCCGCAGGCCGGTCTTTTCAAAGACGTGCTCTGGAGCACACCTCGGGTGATGGCGCAGACCCGCGAGCGGGCGCGCCGCGCCGGCCTGTGCTGGGCCGAAATGCCGGCGGTTGCCGACATCGACCTGCCGGCCGATCTCGTGAACCTGCCCTCCGGGTGGCTGCCATGAAGCGGCCTGGCTGGCCGGCACTCTCCAGTGCCGGGGCCCGCATGCCCGGGCGCAGCGGAAGCCGCTAGCTGCGCGGACCGCTCGAATTTCAAGTCATCGGAGATGCCGTATTGAAGTCTGCTCGTCGTGATCTGATTGCTCGGCCGCGCGGTGGAACTGCGCACGGTGGACAGCTGGGAGGGCCTGGCCAAGAGTCTCGCCAATGGCGAGACCGACATTACGCTGATGGGCCCCTGGGGCTATGTGCTCGCCAACCACTTCGCTGGCACTGTGGAACTCGATCAGTGCGCGGCCGGCCGCCGGGTTCAGCTTGAGAATGTGGCGCACACCGGCCTCGTCAGGCAGCGAAGGAAAGAAGGACATCGCGGACTCCGGCTCTCATGGTTGGATTCGTAGAATAGCGCGCAGATGCAACCGCCCGATCAACCCGTTCTCGAACATCTCGTGCTTGTGGGCGGCGGTCACAGCCACGTCGGCGTGCTCCGGCGCTTCGGCATGCAGCCGCTGCCAGGGGTCCGCCTCACCCTGATCTGCCGCGATACACATACGCCGTATTCAGGGATGCTGCCGGGCTTCATCGCCGGGCACTACGGTTACGACGAGGTCCACATCGACCTGGGCCGGCTGGCCGAGTTTGCCGGTGCGCGCTTCCTTCGCGACGAAGCGGTCGGTCTCGATCGCGGCGAAGGCGCAGTCCTTTGCCGAGACCGTCCGCCGGTGCGGTACGACCAGCTGTCGATCAACATCGGCTCGACGCCGCAGATGAGCGCCGTGGCCGGCGCGCAGGAGCACGCGGTGCCGGTGAAGCCGATCGATCGCTTCGCCCGGCGCTGGGAGCTGCTGCTGCGCCGCGTACGCGACCAGGCTGGGATCAGGCGTATCGCCGTCGTGGGGGGAGGCGCAGGCGGAGTCGAACTGACGCTCGCGATGCAGTACCGCCTGCGCAGCGAACTGCGGGCGTTAGGCCGCGATCCGGATGGACTCCTGTTTCATCTGCTGACCCGGGACGACCATATCCTGCCGACTCACAACATTCGCGTCCGGCATGCATTCGAGCGGGTGCTGGCGGGACGTGGGGTGATGGTGCACCGGGGGGCCGAGGTGTACCAGGTGTCGGCTAACCACCTGCGGACCACGGCCGGCGAAACCGTTGCGGCAGACGAGGTCGTCTGGGCGACGCACGCTGGCGGCGCGCCCTGGCTGCGCAAGACCGGTCTTGCGCTGGATGAGCACGGGTTCATCCAGGTGCTGGATACGCTGCAGACGGTCACTGATCCCCGAATCTTTGCCGCGGGCGACGTCGCCAGCATGCTGGACGCTCCGCTCGAGAAGGCAGGCGTGTTCGCTGTCCGCCAGGCGCGCCCACTTGCCGGGAATCTGCGTCGCGCCCTGCAAGGCAGGCCGCTCGAACCCTACCGCCCACAGCGTCGATGGCTTGCCCTGATCAGCACCGGGGATCGGTACGCCGTCGCGTCACGCGGCGCGATCGCACTGCAGGGCGCCTGGGTCTGGCGCTGGAAAGACTGGATCGACCGCCGCTTCATGGCCAGGTTCAGGCGGCTTTCGCGCCTTGCCTGACCGCGACGTCTTCGATATGCGGAGGGCAGTTGACTAGTGGGCGTTTCTGGTCGGGGTGAGAGGATTCGAACCTCCGGCCTCTGCGTCCCGAACGCAGCGCTCTACCAGGCTAAGCTACACCCCGAATCTTCCAAGAACCTATCCGGGGCTGAATCATCCGGCCGGTTTGCATCATGCCGGACGGTTGACGCGCTGGGAGCGCACCGGAGCAGTCAGTTGCTCCGGGAGACCGAATAGGAAGTCAAGTATAGCAAAGCGTCGCGGTGCTGCGAGGGCGGCAGCGCGGTGAGCGCGTCGCGGGCCTGGGCGGCTTCGCGCTCGGCGAGTTCCCGGGTGTAGCGCAGCGCGTCATGGCGCTGGATGGCGGCCTGGATCTCGTCGAAGCGGTCGGTGCCGCCGTCGCGAATCGCGTCGGCCACGATGGCGCGGTCCGCCGGGCTGCCGGCTTGCATCACCCTGATCAGCGGCAGGGTGGGCTTGCCTTCGCGCAGGTCGTCGCCGATGTTCTTGCCGAGTTCGTCGCTGGCGCCGGAATAGTCGAGCACATCGTCGACCAGCTGGAAGGCCGTCCCGAGGTGCCTGCCGTAGGTGGCGGCCGCGGCCTCGATCTCGCCGTCGGCGCCGCACAGGACGGCGCCGATCTGGGCGGCGGATTCGAACAGCTTGGCGGTCTTGTAGCGGATCACGCGCAGATAGGCCGCTTCGTCGACGTCGGGGTCCCGGCAATTCATCAACTGCAGCACCTCGCCCTCGGCGATGGTGTTGGTGGAATCGGCGAGGATCCGCTGGATCTTCATCTGGTCGACTTCGACCATCATCTGGAATGCGCGCGAATAGAGGAAGTCCCCGACCAGCACGGCGGCGGCATTGCCGAACTGGGCGTTGGCGGTGGGGCGGCCGCGGCGCAGGGTCGACTCGTCGACGATGTCGTCGTGCAGCAGCGTCGCCGTATGGATGAACTCGACCACCGCTGCCAGCAGCCAGTGGTGCCCCCGCGCCTGCTGGGCCTCGGTGTGGCCATAGCCGAGCGCCCGGGCGAAGAGCAGCAGCAGGACCGGCCGCAGCCGCTTGCCGCCTGCGCCGATGATGTAGTCGGCAATCGTGCTGATCAGCACGACCGGGCTGTCCAGGCGCTGCTTGATCACCCGGTCGACTTCCGCCAGGTCGCTGGTGATGATCGGAAAGGACTCGTAGGGATTCAAGATGCCTGCAACTTCCAAGGAGACGCCAGGTGGACAGCCGTGCCGGCTGCCGGCGGCGCGCCGCATGGCAGCCCGGGCGTCCGGGGCGGGAACGGAAAGTATAAGTGCCGCCCGCTGGCTTCCGGGCGCCGTCGGCAGGAGGCTGGAGGACTGCCTCAGGTTGCAGGGCGGCCGTGCTGCCGTGCTTCCTGCAAGCGCGGAACGGGGGCTGGCGGGACCGCCCTGCGGTGTATCCGCCTGCGAACTCTGCGATCCCCGCGACCCCCGCGGGGGCGTCGCACGGGCCTGAACTGCCCGAAATTGACCTGGAACCCCATCCTTTCTATAATCTAGGGTTCCTCTTTAGAGAGGGTGTTTTAATTGCTCTTTGGAGATTCCCATGTACGCGGTCATAAAAACCGGTGGCAAGCAGTATAAGGTGAGCCCCGGCGACAAAATCAAGGTAGAACAGATACCCGCAGACATCGGAGCCGACATCCAGATTGACCAGGTGCTCGCCGTAGGCAGCGGGGACCAGTTCAAGATCGGGGCGCCACTGGTTGGTGGCGCCGCCGTGTCGGCCACGGTGCTTGCACAAGGGCGTCATCCCAAGGTGCGCATCTTCAAGATGCGCCGGCGCAAGCACTATCAGAAGCACCAGGGCCATCGCCAGAACTACACCGAGTTGCTGATCTCGCAGATCGCGTCCGATCTCGGCGTGTTCAAGGCGGAACCCAAGGCTACTGCAGGCGCAGATGCCGCTCCCAAGGGCGAGGCGGTGGTCTGCGGGCGCCGAGGCGTCCGCTGGCGCAGCGGCGCAATAACAGGAGTTAGCAATGGCACAGAAGAAAGGTGGCGGCTCGACCCGGAACGGCCGCGATTCGAATCCGAAGATGCTGGGCGTCAAGGCCTTCGGCGGCCAGACGGTCTCGGCGGGCTCGATCATCGTCCGGCAGCGCGGCACCCGCGTGCATCCGGGCGTGAACGTCGGCATCGGCAAGGATCACACGCTGTTCGCGCTGGTGGATGGCACGGTGAAGTTCGCAGTCAAGGGCATGCGCAACAACAGTACGGTCAGCATTCAGCCGCTGGAACAGTCGCAGGCAGCAGGCGGCATAGGGCACGGCCGCTCGGCTTCGAGACTTGCAGAATGGCCCCGCTGTGCGGGGCCATTTTGTATCAGGGGCCGGCACCGGGTCTCGTGGGCCATATCGGGGAATACACCCAAGGTAGCAGATGAAGTTCATTGACGAGGCACGCATCGAAGTCGTTGCCGGCAACGGCGGCAACGGCTCGGCCTCGTTCCGGCGCGAGAAGTTCATCCCGGAAGGCGGCCCCGACGGCGGCGACGGTGGCCGCGGCGGCTCGATCTTCGTGGTCGCCGACCGCAACATCAACACGCTGATCGACTACCGCTACACCCGCAAGTTCATCGCTAAGAAGGGCGAGAACGGCCGGGGGGCGGACCAGTACGGCAAGGGCGGGGACGACATCGTGCTGCGCATGCCGGTCGGCACGCAGATCTCTCGACGACGCCAGCGGCGAGCTCCTCTTCGACCTGACCACGGACGGCGAGCGCATCTGCATCGCCCGGGGCGGCGACGGCGGCCTGGGCAACCTGCACTTCAAGTCGAGTACCAACCGGGCGCCGACCAAGGCGACCAAGGGGTGGCCGGGCGAGGAGCGTACGCTGCGCCTCGAACTGAAGGTGCTGGCGGATGTCGGGTTGCTCGGCATGCCCAATGCCGGCAAGTCGACCTTGATCACGCAGATCTCGAATGCGCGGCCGAAGATCGCGGACTATCCGTTCACCACCCTGCATCCCAACCTGGGCGTGGTCCGGATCGAGGCGTCGAGAAGCTTCGTGGTCGCCGACATTCCGGGCCTGATCGAAGGCGCATCCGAAGGCGCCGGGCTGGGGCATCGCTTCCTGCGCCACCTGCAGCGCACGCGGCTGCTGCTGCACCTGGTGGATGTCTTCCCCTTCGATCCCGACCGCGACCCCGTCTCGGAGGCGAAGGCGATCGTCGAGGAACTTCGCAAATACGACCCGGAGCTCTACGAGAAGCCGCGCTGGCTGGTGCTCAACAAGCTCGACATGATCGATCCCGACCAGCGGGAGAGGGTTCGGGACGACCTGGTCGCCGGGCTTGGCTGGGAAGGGCCGGTGTTTTCGATCTCGGCGCTCACCGGCGAAGGCTGCCGCGAGCTCTGCTATGCGATCGGCGACTACGTGCTCGGCCTGCAGGGCGAGGAGACGCGGGCGATGGACGTGCGCTTCGATCGCGACGTGTCTCCGGATGACGCCGGGCAGGACCTGCCCGATGGGAGTCGCGACCGATGAAGCGGCGGCTCGGCCGCATCGTCGTCAAGGTCGGCTCCTCGCTCGTCACCAACGAGGGCAAGGGGATCGACCTGGATGCGATTGCGCACTGGAGCGAGCAGATCGCACGCATCCGCGACCTCTGCGATGCCGGCGGCGGCGACGAGGAGGGCCAGGCCGGCGAACCGGGACGAGCCTCGGAGATCATCCTCGTTTCCTCTGGCGCAGTGGCCGAGGGCATGAAGCGGCTCGGCTGGAAGCGGCGCCCGCGCGCGATGCATGACCTGCAGGCCGCCGCCGCGATCGGCCAGATGGGGCTGGCGCAGGCGTACGAGAGCAGCTTTCGTCGTCACCGCATCATGGCGGCCCAGATCCTGCTGACCCACGATGACCTGGCGGATCGCAAGCGCTACCTCAACGCGCGCTTCACGCTGCTCGCGTTGCTGAAGCTGGGCGTGATCCCGGTCGTCAACGAGAACGACACGGTCGTGACCGACGAGATCAAGGTCGGCGACAACGACACGCTTGCGGCGCTGGTGAGCAACCTGATCGAGGCGGAGCTGCTGGTGATCCTGACCGACCAGGCAGGACTCTTCACGGCCGACCCGCGGCACGATCCGACGGCGAGGCTGCTTGCGGAGGTCCGGGCGGGCGACCCGACGCTCGAGGCGATGGCCGGCGGCGCGGGGTCGTCGATCGGCAAGGGCGGCATGATCACCAAGGTGCTCGCGGCCAAGCGGGCCGCCACCAGCGGCGCCTCCACCGTCGTCTGCTCGGGACGCGAGCCGGACGTGCTGGTCCGGCTGATTCAGGGCGAGGCGATCGGTACCCGCTTCACCGCCCAGACGCCACGGCTGGCTGCCCGCAAGAAGTGGATGGCGGACCACCTCCAGCTGCGGGGTGCGGTGGTGCTCGATGCCGGCGCGGTGAAGGCGCTGCTCTCCAGCGGCAGCAGCCTGCTGCCGATCGGCGTGACCGAGGTGCGGGGCGAGTTCGAGCGCGGCGAGCTGGTGGCGATCCTCGGCCCGGACGGCAAGGAACTCGCGCGCGGCCTGGTCAACTACGCGAGCAACGACGCCCGGCGGGTGATGCGCCAGGCGTCCAGCCGGATCGAGTCGATCCTCGGCTTCATCGAGGAGCCGGAGCTGATCCACCGCGACAACCTGGTCCTGCGCTAGGAAGCTGCTCTCGCGGATATTCGCCATGATGGCGCCCGGGTCTGTGCCACCGGGCGAAGCGGCGGTGCTATCGTTGCCACGCTGCCCTAAACTGGAAAAGGAGGTGATCCATGAGATATCTAATGTCGGTGCTCGTGACTCTCATGCTCGGCACGTCGGCTGCGCTGGCCTGCCCTGGGGAGGCGATGAAGAATGCGGACGCCGATCGTACGGTCCCGCAGCAAACTTCACCGGAAGCGGCGACCTGATTCGTCATCGGCGAGCACACCGAGGGGGAGCATTGCTCCCCCTCATCTTTTCCGGGCCGCAATTGCCGGGGCCGCAACTGCCGGCCGCAACGATCCGGGCTGCAACGATCCTGGCCTCGACGACCTTGCATCGCGGGACAGCGGATCGACGATTCGAGCTTGAACGATAATCGCGGGTCTGCGGATCAATCGGTCACTGGAACAGGAGACATCGATGGCAAACGGTAACAGGATGCGCGTGGGATTCATCGGCGCGTCCGGCATGATGGGCCACGGCATGGCGAAGAACATCCTCGCGAAGGGGCACCCGCTGGCGATCACGGTCCACCGCAACGCCGACGCGGTCAAGGACCTGCTCGCAGCCGGCGCGACCCGGGTCGATTCTCCTGCCGCGCTGGCCGGCGTATCGGACGTCGTTTTCATCTGCGTCACCGGATCGCCGCAGGTGGAGCAGCAGTTCCACGGGCCGCAGGGCCTGCTCGAGGGCGGCCGCAAGGGGCTCTACATCGTGGACTGCTCGACCAGCGAGCCGGATTCGACCGCCCGGCTACGGGAGGCGGCGGCGGTGAAGGGCATGGTGCTGATCGATGCGCCCCTGGCCCGCACGCCGGTGGAGGCGGAGGAAGGCCGGCTCAACGTGATCATCGGCGCCTCGGCGGCCGACCATGCGGCGCTGGAGCCGGTGCTGAAAACGTTCGCCGAGAACGTCTTCCATGTCGGCGATGCCGGCGCCGGCCACATCGTCAAGCTGCTCAACAACTTCATTGCGCAGGCGATCTGCACCGCCGCCGCGGAGGCGTTTGCGGTCGGCGCGAAGGCCGGCATCGATCCGCGCAAGCTGGTCGACGTGGTGTCGGCGGGCGGCGTCAATTCCGGCCTCTTCCAGGCGATGGGCAAGACTCTTTCTGGCGACATGCAGGGTCTGAAGTTCGGGCTCGACAACGCCCGCAAGGACATCCGCTACTACACGCACCTGGCGGAATCCGCCAATGTCCCATCGGTGGTCGGTGAAGCCGTCCACCAGACGCTGTGTCTCGCGAGCGCGCTCGGCTACGGCAACGAGTTCGTTCCGTCGCTGGTGAGGGCGCAGGAGAAGTTGACCGGGGCAAAGCTGGTTCCCTGAGCCGCAGGGCGGATCCTGCGGCAGGATGGCGCGGCGCGGACGCCCCGGAACGCATGCCGCAGGACGGATGCCATTTGCCGCCGGATGCTGTTTCTGGCAACCTTCGCCGCCATGACGAACATCGAGCAGGCGGCGCCGGTCGCCACGCAGCGCGAGGTCCCGACGGCTCCAGCCGGCAACCCAGGCGGACCGCTTGCGCGGTCCGCGGCGGGCGGGGGCCGGCGGGCATTGCTCTGCCTGCTGACGACCCTGGTCGTCGCCTGCGGCGGCGGCGACGGCGGCGCGGACGGGGCGTCGATCCCATCCATCGCGTCCGCCAACAAGTGCGCGCCGGACAACACCCTCGCCCGTGATGCGGGCGGAAATCTCACCGGCCGCTACGCGAGCGGCACGCTGGCCGACGAACGGGCTTTCGTTCGCAGCTACATGGACGAGGCCTACCTCTGGTACGGCGAGGTTCCCGAGGTCGACGTCTCGCTGCCGACCTACAACGCGACCCCGGCCCAGGTCGCCCTCGCCGGCTACTTCGAGGCGTTGAAGACGCCGGCGTTGACGCCGGGCAACCTCAGGAAGGACCGGTTCAGCTTCACGATGTCGACGGCGCAGTGGAACGCGCTGGCGCAAACCGGCGTCGTCGGCGGCTACGGCATCGAATGGGCGCTGGCTTCGGCCACACCGCCTCGCAATGCCCGGGTGGTCTACGTCGAGAACGGTACCCAGGCCGCCGGCGCCGGTGTTGCGCGCGGGGATGCGCTGCTGCAGGTCGTCGTCGATGATGTGGCCATCGATTTCGTCAACACCACGGACAGCGCCCAGATCGCCAAGCTCAACGAGGTGATTTTCTCGCCCGCACAGGGTCGGCAGGCGACCTTCAAGTTGCGCGGCAATGACGGCGTGGAACGCAACGTCGCGCTGGCGGCGTCGTCCGTCACGACCACGCCGGTCAAGCAAGCCACGGTCATCGAGGCAGGAGGCGGCAGCGTCGGCTACCTGCTTTTCAACGACTTCATCCTGCCGGGCGAGGCGCAGCTCAAGTCTGCCTTCGAGACGTTCCGGGCGGCAAACATCAGCGACCTGGTGCTCGACCTGCGCTACAACGGCGGCGGCTACCTCTTCATGGCGAGCCAGCTCGCCTACATGATCGCTCCTGCTGCACGGACCGCAGGCAAGACTTTCGAGCGCTCGATGTACAGCGACAAGCGCCAGGCCGCCAGCAACAGCTCGTCGAGCAACATGCCCTTCCTCGCCACCAGCAGCGGCGTGGCAGGCACGGGCACGCTGCCGAACGCGTCGCTGCCGAACCTGGCGTTGAACCGGGTCTACGTGCTGACCACCGCCGGCACCTGCTCCGCCAGCGAGTCGGTCATCAACGGCTTGCGCGGCATCGATGTCGAAGTGATCGTGCTGGGTTCGAGCACTTGCGGCAAGCCCTACGGCTTCACCGCCAAGGACAACTGCGGCCTCTCGTACTTCCCGGTCGAGTTCAAGGGGGTGAATGAAAAAGGCTTCGGAGATTTCGCCGACGGCTTCGCGCCGACCTGCGCGGTGGCCGACGATCTCGACAGCCCGCTCGGCGCGCAAAGTGAAGGCATGCTGGCCGCCGCCCTGGCCTATCGAGCCACCGGCAGCTGCGCGCCGATCGCCGCCGGTGCCGCCGCAAGAGCCAAGGAAGGTGATGCCACGCGGGCGAGCCTCTTTGAGGGCACCGTGGTGCGCCCGCCGGTTCGCAGCAACAAATTCCTCATGGATTGACTGCGATGCCCGCGCACCAGGACAGGATGCCAGGCCGCGGCGTCGGATCTCCCGGACGCGTCGGTGCCGTCGTCGCGACCCTGGTATTCGTCGCGGCAGTCGCCGGGTGCACCACGCGCACGCCGCCGGACGTTTCCGGTGCAGGCGGCATCGACGGCTCAGGTTCCTCATCGGCTTCCGCACCTGCCTCGCGGCAGCCTGGCGATCGATCCGGCACGCAGACTCCGGGGGCCGCCGAACCGCCGGCTGCAGTCCCCGCGAAGCTGGCCGCGGCTTCAGCCGGTGCGGCCGGGCCGTCCGACCAGTGCCTCGCCGAGATCGAAGCCTTCGCCGAACTTCACAGCGGCAACCGCGTGATGCTCGGCAAAGCGGCGTTCGCCGACAGCGACCGGCTGGTTCTCACCCGCATGCCGCGTCGGGGCAACGACGGGCGCGCGCTGGACGGCCGGGCAGCGACTCCGCAGCCGGTGGTACTCAACCTGGTCGCCGCACCGGACGGCTGCAGCGTGCGCCTGGGCGATGGGGATGTCGACCCATCGACTCCGGCTGCAGGCACAATGGACTCCCGGGGCGCAACCGGCAACGCATCCCGCGCGTCGCTTCCCTCCTGCAAATGCGCTCCACTTGCGAGGTGAGCCCCATGCATCCGCTCGGCATCGGTACCTGGCGCCTCGGCGAGGCGCCCTCGCGCGCGGCGGACGAGATCGCTGCCATCCAGGCGGCGCTCGACCAGGGCCTGAACCTCGTCGACACGGCCGAAATGTACGCCGACGGCGGCTTCGGAGGAGCTGGTCGGCGAGGCGATCAAGGGCCGCCGCGACCAGTGCTACCTGGTCACCAAGGTGCTGCCGCAGAATGCTTCCTTCGGCGGCGTGAAGGCAGCCTGCGAACGCAGCCTGCGGCGCCTGGGCACCGACGTCGTCGACCTCTACCTGCTGCACTGGCGTGGTAGCCGTCCCCTGGCCGAGACGGTGGCGGGCTTCCGCCGCCTGGTGGACGAAGGCAAGATCCTTCGCTGGGGGGTGTCGAACTTCGACCTGGCCGACATGCAGGAGCTGGTTGCGCTCGAGCATGGACGCGAATGTGCCGCCAACCAGGTCTACTACTCGTTGTCCGAGCGCGGCATCGAGTTCGAGCTCAAGCCCTGGCACGACAGCCACGGCATCGTCACCATGGCGTACTGCCCGCTCGACGAGGGTCGGCTGCCCCGCCATCGCGGCCTGCAGTCGATTGCCGACGGCTACGGCGCCAGTCCGGCCCAGCTGGCGCTGGCGTGGCTGATCGGGCGCGGCAACACCTGGCCGATCCCGATGACGAGCTCGGCGCAGCGGGCAGTGGAAAACTGCGCGGCCCTGAACCTGTCGCTCTCCGACACGACCCTCGCAGAGCTGGACCGCCTCTTTCCGCCGCCGGACCGCAAGACGCGCCTGAAAATCGTCTGAGGCGGGAGGCACCCGGACGCGCCCGCATTTCTGCGGATACCGGATACCCTTACTCCCGGCAGGCGCCGCGCAGCGGGCGCCCCTCGGCCACTGGCGGCACACTCAATGGGGAGAAGCGCCGAAGCCGCTTCGGGGGCGTCTACAATGGCGGATGATGCCTGCCGGCGGCAGGTGGCCGTGGCAGGCGCCGTGGCACCAGCGCGGCTCCGGCACGAGATCGCGGATCCGCACAATCCCCACACCTTCGGCAGCGCCAGCTGCCTCGCATAGATGGCCCAATACGTATACACGATGAATCGGGTGGGCAAGACTGTCCCGCCCAAACGCACCATCCTCAAGGATATCTCGCTGAGCTTCTTCCCCGGCGCCAAGATCGGCGTGCTGGGAACCAACGGCTCGGGCAAGTCTTCCCTGCTCAGGATCATGGCTGGCCTCGACAAGGACATCGAGGGCGAAGCCACGCCGATGCCCGGCATCAAGGTCGGGTTCCTGCCGCAGGAGCCCGAGCTCGATCCTGAAGCCACGGTTCGCCAGGCGGTCGAGGAAGGCCTCGGCGAGATCATGGAGGCCAAGGCGAAGCTCGAGGAGGTCTATGCCGCCTATGCGGAACCGGATGCCGACTTCGACAAGCTGGCAGCCGACCAGGCAAAGTACGAGGCGATGATCGCTGCCGCCGGCACCGACAACACCGACCTGCAGCTCGAGATCGCCGCGGATGCGCTGCGCCTGCCGCCCTGGGATGCCAAGGTCGCGACGCTGTCCGGCGGCGAGAAGCGCCGCGTCGCGCTGTGCCGGCTGCTGCTGTCGCGACCGGACATGCTGCTGCTCGACGAGCCGACCAACCACCTCGATGCCGAAAGCGTCGAATGGCTCGAGCAGTTCCTGCAGAAGTTTCCGGGCACGGTGGTCGGCGTCACCCACGACCGCTACTTCCTGGACAACGCGGCGGAATGGATCCTCGAGCTCGACCGCGGCAGCGGCATCCCCTGGCGTGGCAACTACAGCTCGTGGCTGGAGCAGAAGAGCAACCGCCTGAAGCAGGAGGAGTCCACCGAATCGGCCCGGCAGAAGGCGCTGAAGAAGGAGCTGGAATGGTCGCGGCAGAATCCGAAGGGGCGCCAGGCCAAGAGCAAGGCGCGGATGGCCCGATTCGACGAGCTGTCGTCGCATGAATACCAGCGGCGCAACGAGACGCAGGAGATCTTCATTCCGGTGGCCGAGCGCCTGGGCGACAGCGTCATCGAGTTCGAGAATGTCAGCAAGGGCTATGGCGACCGACTGCTGATCGACAACCTGAGCTTCATCGTTCCGCCGGGGGCGATCGTCGGCATCATCGGTCCCAACGGCGCCGGCAAGTCGACCATCTTCCGCATGATCACCGGTGTCGAGAAGCCGGATAGCGGCAACATCAAGATCGGCCATACGGTGCAGGTCGCCTACGTCGACCAGTCGCGCGATTCGCTGGCGGCGGACAAGACGGTGTGGGAGGACGTTTCCGGCGGCCTCGACATCCTCAACGTCGGCAAGTTCGAGATGCAGTCGCGCGCCTACATCGGCCGCTTCAACTTCAAGGGCCAGGACCAGCAGAAGCTGGTCGGCCAGTTGTCGGGAGGAGAACGCGGCCGGCTGCACCTGGCCAAGACGCTCCTGGAGGGCGGCAACGTGCTGCTGCTCGACGAGCCGTCCAACGACCTGGACGTCGAGACGCTGCGCGCGCTGGAAGACGCGCTGCTGGAGTTCGCAGGCTGCGTGCTGGTGATCTCGCACGACCGGTGGTTCCTCGACCGGATTGCCACGCACATCCTTGCGGCCGAGGGCGACTCGCAATGGACGTTCTATGCGGGGAACTACAAGGAATACGAAGAAGACAAGCGGCGTCGCCTGGGCGAGGAAGAAGCCAAGCCCAAGCGGCTGCGCTACAAGTCGATTCACGTCTGATCAGAAGGGGCCGCGATGCGCCGTCGGGATGATGCTTCAGCCAGTCCTCGAAGCGGGCGCGGCGCGCTCAGTTCGCGGCTCGCCGCCCCGCTGGTCGCCCTTGGCGCCGGAGTCGCGGTCCTCACGCTGCCGGCCGCGCCTGCGTTCGGCGACGAGTTCCCCAGGCGCAGGGCTGGGCTGTGGGAGATGAAGACGAGCGGCGGGCCGGTCGGCGCGCAGACGCTCCAGCAGTGCATCGACGCCGGTACCGACGACCTGCTGCGCATGCAGAGCAACGAGGGGCGCAATTGCAGCAAGCCGGTGGTCGAGCGCAACGGCAACCGATATCGCGTGACCAGCCTGTGCGACCAGGCCGGCACGAAGAGCAGCCTGGACGGCGTCTACACCATGACCAAGGACACCGAATACACCGGCGACATGAAGATGACGTTCGATCCGCCGCTTTCGGGTGCATCCGAAATGAACATGAAGATGGACGGTAAGTGGGTGGGTGCCTGCAAGCCGGGGATGAAGCCGGGCGATGTCGTCATGCAGGGCATGCCGCGGCTGAACGTCCTGGAAATGGGGCGGGGTGGTGGCGGCGTCTCTGCCGAGCAGGCACGCCGGATGGCCGAAGAGATGCAGAAGAACATGGAGAAGCCTCGCACCGGCGCGCAGCCGCGTTAGTCGCCCGCCCGGCTGCTACTCGCGGCTCTCGGCGACCAGCTTGGCATCCTCCACGGCGGGATTGTCTCGCGCCCGGCGTGTCGGCGGCGCGGCGACGGCACCTTTGCCGTCGGCTGCACCGGCCGCACTCGCATCGCCCCCTCCCTCGCCTGCAGCAGCCTTGGCCGAGCCGCCGGCCTCTGCCTGCCCCGGCGCGGGATTGGCCGCGTTCTGGAACGGCGTCGCCGGGGCCCGCGGCGCCGGTTCGATGGTGCCTGGCGACGACTGGTCCACCGGCACGAAGCTGCCGCGACTTGACGGCGGCACCGGTGGGTCATTGCGCACGCGCACGACGCTGAAGGTCGCAATCAGGATGGTGACCAGCCCGAGCGCGACCGGAAAGCCGCGAGTATCCAGCAGTTGCATGATCGCGCCGCAGATCAGCGGCCCGCTGGATGCGCCGATTCCGTGCAGCAGCAGCAGGCCGCGCGTGGCCTCGAGGGCCTCGGAGGGCGGAAAGCGGTCATGCGTCTGCGCGACCGCAAGGCCGTAGATCGAGAAAATGAACGCGCCGGTGGCGAACGACAGCGGCACGTACCAGAGGGGAGCGGGCGCGGGTCCGGCGACGAAATCGACCAGGCCCATGGCGGTCAGCGCGATGGTGGCGCAGACGCAGACCCAGGCGAGCACTACCCGGCGGTCGCGTCGATCCGAAAGCCAGCCGATCGGCCACTGCAGCAGCGCGCCGCCGAGGATCGCAGAGGCGGTGAAGTTGGCGACGCCCAGGTCGTCGAGGCCGAGCGAACGCGCGTAGATGGCCGATAGTGCCCAGAACGAGCCCAGCACCAGGCCTGAGCCGAACGAGCCCGCGACCCCGGTCGGCGAGGCGCGGAACAGCTTGCGCAGGGACAGCTTCGGCGACTGCACCGGTACCGGCTGGCGCAATGGCGTGAGCGCGATCGGCAGCAGCCCCAGGCAGAACAGGATGGCAGCGATCGCGAAGGAGCCGAGGCCTTCGACGCCCTGGGCGACGATCAGGTACTGGCCCAATGCGATCGCAAGCAGGTTGATCATCATGTAGAGCGCGAAGATCCCGGCGCGACCGCGGTCGGCGCGCTCATTCAGCCAGCTCTCGATGACCATGTAGATGCCCATGATCATGATGCCGTTGAGAATGCGCAGGCACCACCAGGCGATCGGGCCGACAGCGAGCCCATAGGCGAGCGAGAGGGCAGCGGCCGAGGCGGCAAAGCTGGCGAAGGCGCGGATATGACCGACCCGGAGGATGAGCGGCGGACAGATCCAGGCACCGGCCATGTAGCCGATGTAGAACGCCGACATGACGACGCCGAGGATCAGGTTGCCGAATTGCTCATGGGCGCCGCGCAATCCCAGCGTGATGCCGAGCAGGCCCGAGCCGGACAGCAGGATCCCCATGCCGCCGAGCAGCGAGGAGACCGACCAGACCGACCTGAGCACCGGTCAGGCCGCGAGGCGGGCGTCGAGCGGCATTGACCTGCTCAGTTGGCCGCGCGGCCGTACTCGCCCGCGCCGAGCACCAGCGTCTGGTCGGGCCGCACGTAGTTCCTGAACGCCGCGTTGACCTCCTCGAGAGTCGTGGTACGGATCTTCTCGTCGAAGTCGACCCAGCGCTTCATGGTGTCGTCCCAGTAAAGGTTCGAGGCCAGGATCGACGCCACGTTGGACTCGTCGCCCAGAAGCAGCGCCCGGCGCTGCGCCCACGACTGGCGAAGCGCGTCCAGTTCCTTCAGAGTGAACCCTTCGCTGCGCACGCGCGCCATTTCCTCCTGCAGCGCCGCTTCGATGCGCGGCAGGTCGGCCGCGGCGTGGATGACGCGCACGCTGATGGCGGCGTGGGGGACCTTGCGATCCGCACTGAGGCTGGCGTACGCGCCATAGGTCAGCCCGTCCCGCTCGCGCAGTCGCTTCGATACGCGGCTGCCGGAATCGCCGCCGAAGAGGCGGACCGCCAGCGCGAGCGCGGGATACTGCGGATCGTCCTCGCTCATATCGAGTGCGATGGTCTGCAGGTAGACCGCGTTGGGCTTGTCGATCACCGATTCGAACTGCCGATCCGCGGGGAGCGGATGGAACGGTCGCTCGATGCGCTGGTAGGGTTTGCTGCTGCTCCAATCACCGAG
The DNA here is from genome assembly GCA_963844195.1 of uncultured Pseudomonadota bacterium. GTDB lineage: Bacteria > Pseudomonadota > Gammaproteobacteria > Burkholderiales > Burkholderiaceae_E > Lautropia. Next base: position 770,210 of record CAWJNC010000004.1, read on the forward strand.
CGTCGTCTCAAGCCAGGACTTCATCGACTGCGGATCGATGTCGCCGACCACCGCGAACTGGCCGTGGGAGGCGCCGGCGAACTCGCTGTAGAACGCCTTCATGCGTTCGATCGTGTGCGAGCGCAGGTCGGCGATCAGCTGCTCGGGCGTCCGGTAGTGACGCGGATCGGCGGGTGGGTAGTCGCGACCGGCGCGGCGGAGCATGTCGGACACCAGCGATTCCGGCTGGTCGCGGCGCGACTCGATCGAGGCGATCAGGCGGCGCTTGCGTTCCTCGTAGACGTCGGCGGGGAAGACCGGCTCCTTGAGCGCTTGCGCGGCGATGTCGAGCGCCCCGGCGAGATTGCCGCGAGCCACCTGCAGGCCGAGAGAGGCGCCGGTTTCGTCGGCACTCAGTTCCATGCGCGCGTCCAGCTCGCGCAGGCGATCCTCGAACTGCTGCAAGGGCAGCGTGCGCGTGCCGGTCTGCATCATCCGGTCGAGCATGTCGGCGTCCTTCCAGCGCCCGGAGAGGCTCTCGAGATCGCCCCATTGCAGCCGCAGGACCACGCTCACCCGGTCACCCTTGGTGCGCCTGGGAAGCAGCGAATACTCGATGCCTCCGGCGGTCCGGCCGCTGATGCTGCGCGCCTCGATGCTCTGCGGGGTCAGTGCAAAATCCGGATCGAAGGCATCCTGCTGGCGCCACGGATGGTCTGCCAGCAGCTTGGCGATGTCGGCCCGCGCCGGCTCCGGCGCGCGCCGCGTGTCCGGTGTCGGCACGTACCAGGCGAGCGTGCGGTTGTCGCGCACCAGGTAACGGCGCCCGACCGACTCCACCTCCTTCAGCGTGAGATCCTGCATCCAGTCGCCCTGCGCGAAGAACAGCCGCCAGTCGCCGAGCGCCACTGCTTCGGTGAGCGCAAGTCCGAGCGATTCCGGCGACTCCAGCACTTCGCGGCGCGAGTTGGCATAGTCCTGGCGAGTGCGAGCCAGGCTTTCCTGGGTGAGCGGCAACTCGTTCTCGAGCAGGTTGCGCATCGTGCGCCAGGCCTCCTCGCGCCGCGATTCGTCCGCGAGCGTCGCGCCGAACTGGACCAGCCCCGGATCCTGCAGCGACACGGGATAGCCGTAGACGCTGACCGCGATGCCGGTCTTGACCAGCGCCTCGTAGAGCGGACCATCCGGCTGGCGCGTGAGCATCAGGGCGAGCGCCGCCATCGCCACCGCTTCGCGCGTCGCGCCGGCCGGCATGTGGTAGCCGGCGTACATCAGCGGCACGCCGCCGGATCGCCGCAGGTACACCTCGCGTTCGCCCTGTTGCGCCTGGTCGAGGGTATAGGGGTCGGCGACCGACTTCTTCGATGGCGCGACGCGTGCGAAGGCTTGCACGATGTCGCCGAGCATCTGCTGCTCGTCGAACTGGCCGGTGACGATCAGCACCGCATTGTCCGGCCGGTAGTAGCGATGGTAGAAGTCCTGCAACTGTGCCGGCTGCACCTGCGCGAGATCGGTTTCGGTACCGATGACCGTCCGTCCGTAGGGATGGAACTCGTACGCGGCGCTCATCAACTGCTGGTACAGGATCCGCTGCGGCCGATTCTCGCTCGACTGCATCTCGTTGCGCACCACCGGACGCTCGCTGTCGAGCTGCTCGGCAGTGATCCTCAGGTTGCTCATGGTGTCGGCGAGCCAGCGCATCAGCCACTGCTGGTCCGTGCGGCTGGGGGCGAACTGCGCGTAGTAGTTGGTCCGGTCGTAGGAGGTCGTGCCGTTCCAACGCATGCCGCGCCGGCTGAACTCCTGCTTCGGGTCGGGATGCGCGTCGGTTCCCTTGAACAGCATGTGCTCGAGCAGGTGCGCCATGCCGGCTTCGCCGGGGCCTTCATGGCGCGAGCCGACCCGGTACACCATGTTCATCGTCACCATCGGCCGCGAGCTGTCGGCACCGAGCAGGATGCGCAGCCCGTTGTCGAGCCGGTATTCGGTGATGCCCTCGATGGTGACGATCTTCTTCGCGGTCGTCGCCGGGGTGGCAGCGACGACGCCAGGTGCCTGCTCCCGTGCGGCGGCGGAGGAGGAAAACAGCGGGAAGACGGCGACCGCCGCCAGCAGCCAAGCCGCCGCACGCATGGCGCGGACCGGGAGGAACGGGATCAAAGGCGTGTCTCCAGCAAAGGGGCAGGGCGGCCGCGCCCGCAGTGCCGGCGCGGGCCGGCATGGGCCGGGAAGGTCGTGGCCGGCGGCAGGGCGCCGCAGTTCACATCACCGCACCGAGGTACCAGGGCACGAACTCCTCGGATCCCATCCCGTATGCTTCGCTCTTGCTCTTTGCGCCGGATGCCGTGCGCAGCATGAGTTCGAAGATCTGCTGGCCCTTGTCGGCCACCGTGCACTTGCCTTCGACGATGTCGCCGCAGTTGATGTCCATGTCCTCGGTCATCCGCTGGTAGAGCACAGTGTTGGTGGCGAGCTTCAGCGAGGGCGACGGCTTGCAGCCGTAGACCGAACCGCGGCCGGTGGTGAAGCAGATGAGGTTGGCGCCGCCAGCGACCTGGCCGGTTGCGGAGACCGGGTCGTATCCCGGGGTGTCCATGAACACCATGCCTTTGGCGGTCACCGGCTCGGCGTAGTTGAAGACGTCGACCAGGTTGGTGGTGCCTGCCTTGGCGACCGCGCCGAGAGACTTCTCCAGGATGGTGGTGAGGCCCCCGGCCTTGTTGCCCGGCGACGGGTTGTTGTCCATGCTGCCTTCGTTGCGGGCGGTATAGCCTTCCCACCAATGAATGCGGTCGATCAGTTTCTGCGCGACCTCGGTGCTCACGGCGCGCCGGGTCAGCAGGTGCTCTGCCCCGTAGATCTCCGGCGTCTCCGACAGGATCACCGTGCCGCCGTGGGCAACGACCAGGTCGCAGGCTGCGCCAAGCGCCGGGTTCGCCGAAATGCCGGAATAGCCGTCGGAGCCACCGCATTGCAGCCCCACCGTCAGCCAGGCCGCCGGCACCGGTTCGCGCTGCAGGCGGTTCGCGATCGGCAGCATCGACTCCACTGCCTCGATGCCAGCCTGCACCGTCTTGCGGCTGCCGCCCGAGGACTGGATGATCAGCGGCCTGAGCAAGCGGTCTTCTTCGAGCCCCTGCGCCTGGAAGAGCGCGTCCATCTGGTTGGCCTCGCAGCCGAGACCGATGATCACGACGCCGGCGAAGTTGGCATGGCGGACATAGCCTGCGATCGTGCGGCGCAGGACGTCCATGCCCTTGCCGTTGCTGTCCATGCCGCAGCCGACGCTGTGGGTGATCGCCACCACGCCGTCGACGTTGGGATACTCGGCAAGCCGCTCCTCCGTGAAGTGCGCCGCCACGTATTTGGAGACGCTGGCCGAGCAGTTGACGGTGGAAATGACGCCGATGTAGTTGCGGGTGGCGATCCTGCCGTCGGCCCGCACATAGCCGTCGAAGGTCGCCGGCTTGGCAACCTTCGGCACCTGCTTGACGTCGACGCCGATCGCGTAGTCCCGCTCGAAGCCGTCGAAGGCGAGGTTGTGCGTATGCACGTGCTGCCCGGGGTGGATGTCGCAACTGGCGAAGCCGATGATCTGGTTGTAGCGGCGCACCGGCTGGCCCTTGGCGACCGGCCGCGGGTGGCGACCTTGTGGCCCGGCGGGATGGCGTCGACGCACGATACGCCTTCCTCCTCCAGCCGGGTGCCGGCAGAAAGCGGCCGGGCGGCGATGACGACGTCGTCGGCAGCATTGAGGCGCAGGATCGATTTGCGGATCAGGGAGACTGCGGTCATGGGTGTTCCAGTTGAAGCAGGTGGGGCGCCCGAGAGGTGCGCGATGACGCCGGGGCGGGTCAGGCAGGATTCTAGATCGGTTGCCGACCGGTCGCCGGGCCGACCTTCCAGGCGGTATTGGGGCGCCCTCTTCCTCCGCAACCGCCTTGCCACCGGTTGCGGCCGAAGAGGGAAGTGGCGCTCGAATCCCGCTTCCTTACAATGCGGCCTCTCCCGCAGGAAGTCCAGTTATCTTCCGGCGGATTCCACCGTGTCGTCCACCGAGCCTGGCCATGCCCGTCGTCACCGATCTTTTCATCTATCCGATCAAGTCCTGCGCCGGCATCCGCGTCGATTCCGCGGACCTCTGGGAGACCGGGCTGTACCTGGACCGTCTCTGGATGATCGTGACCGAGGACGGGCGCTTCGTGTCGCAGCGCACGGTTCCGCGCCTGGCGCTGGTGCGCACCGCCCTGCGCTTCGAGACGCTGCAGCTGCGGGCGCCGGGGATGCTGCGGCTCGACATCCCCATCGGCGGCTTCGACTACTCGCCGGAGCGCCGGATCGAGGTCGAGCTGTGGAGCAGCCGGGTGGCGGCTTTCGCGGAGAACGAGCTGGTCAACACCTGGTTCAGCCGCTTCCTCGACATGCCGGTGCGGCTGGTGCGGATCGATCCGGACTTCAGGCGTGTCTGCGATCCGCAGTGGACGAAGGACCAGGAGGCGATCACCCAGTTCGCCGACGGCTACCCCCTGCTGGCGATCTCGAAAGGATCGCTCGAGGATCTCAACCGGCGGCTGCAGGCCGGCGGCAAGGCGCCGGTGCCGATGGAGCGGTTCCGGCCGAATGTCGTCATCGACGGAATCGATCCCTATGGCGAGGATCACCTGGCCACCCTGTCCACTGCGGCCTACGAGCTCCGCCTGGTCAAGCCCTGCACCCGCTGCGGCATACCCGACATCGACCAGCAGACTGCCGAAGTTGGCACCGAGCCGACCGATACCCTGGCAGGCTACCGCCACGACCGGCGGCTCGACGGGATCACCTTCGGCATGAATGCAACCGTGGTCCGTGGCGCCGACGAAGCCGTCGTCAGGGTGGGCGACGAACTGGAGGCAGTGGTCGACTTCGCCGATTGAAGATCTCCGGCGTCTTGCTGCTATGCGGGGACATCCGCACGGCTGCGCCGTATCGGACCGGCTTCGGCCTCGATGGCCGCGCGGGTGTGCGGCAGCAAGCCCAATGCGAACAGCGATTCGCAAAGCACGAACAGCGGCCCGATGATCAGGCCCATCAGGTCGTCCGCGAACGCGGGCTTGCGCCCTTCATACACATGGCCGATCGCCTGGATGATCCATCCGACCACGAACAGACCGCCACCCCAGCCGAGCCAGGCGGGGGTGTCGAAGCCGGCGATCCGCTGGGCGCCCCAGAGCATCGTCGCCAGGATCATCGCCATCAGCAACCCGGTGGCGGCATGCAGGCGCAGGTAGTAGAGGCCGGTGATCACCCCGATCAGCAGCGCGGGCGTCACCGCCAGCCCGCCGGCTGCGAGGAACACCGGCCGCGACAGCAGGATCACCACTGCGAACATGATCATCGGCACGCCGAGGAAATGGGTCGCGATGTTGCGTGGATCCCGGTGGTAGGCGCCGTATTGCGCCAGCTGCTGCTCGAAGGTCTTCATGGCGCTGATGCTGCTCTCGCGGGTGGCGAGGGGAGCCTGACTGCCGCGGCGAGGTTGCTGCCGGTTCGCGGTGCGGTCGATCGGCGGTCGGCGGCGCCCTGCAGGCTTGCCGCCAGCGCCGCTGCCATGCAGCGGTAGCTGGCGTCGGTCATGTGGAGCTGGTCCGGATGAACCATCCGGCTGTAGCCTGCGCCCAGGCTCGCCGCCCAGCTCTTCATCAGCCGGTAGCGGTGGAAGACGGCCGCGCCCGTCGATCGGCCAAGCCGTTCCATCATCGCCAGGACGCTCGTCGCGGGCAGGGACGCTGTCGATCCGCGGCGCATGCTGCAGGTCCATCAGGACCACTTCGGCACCGGTAGCCCTGATGCGCTCGATGCCGATCCTCGCGCCGGCCTCCAACTCCGCCAGGGGGCGGCCGCGCAGCAGGCCGTTGCTGCCGAACTGCCAGATCACCAGGTCTGGAAGGTGGGCGAGCACGTCGCGATCGAGCCGCGCAAGCATGTCGGGGACTTCCTGCCCGTTGGCCCCGGCGTTGACGACATCCACGAGGTGCCCGGGGAAGCGGCGCGCCAGGTCCGCCTCCAGCTGGTCGGGATAGCTGTTCGCCGGGCTCGAACGCGCCCGCGCCGGCGGTGGAAGAGGAGCCGATCGCGACGATCTTCAGGCTGCGCTTCTGGTCGAGCCGAGCGAGCAGGCGGGGCAGTTCGCCCTGCATGACCACCGTCGGCCCGGCTTCCGGGCATGCGCCAGGTTGCGCCGCAGCAACCCGGACAGGCACGGCCGCGACGAGCGCGACTGCCAGTGCAAGGAGGTTGAAGCCGGCGCGCCGGCTTCGGAATGGTTGTTGGGACTGCCTGACATTCGTCGTCGAGAGGTCGGTCATGTCGCTCATTCACGTTTTGCGGGAGCCCGGCCGGCGGCGGCCAGGATCATCCGAGCCGCCTGGTAGGCCAGGCATTCCTGAATGAATCCATACGCTGCCTGCTGATCGGCATCATTGCCCGAGTCCAGATCGAACCGCCCGGACGCTGACCAATGTTCGATCATTTCGTAGCGCCTGAGCAACGGCAAATCGAACTTCCCTGCCATCCAGCGCACGTAGTTGCGGTATTCATCGGTCCGGAAGAGGGCCTCGAATTGAGGATGGAACTGGATATCGCCGAGGATTGCGGGAATACCCGCGTCGCGCAACCTGGCGAGCCCTTCCTTGAGGCTCTGGGCGAAGCGGTTCGGCGGGTGGCCCTGGCGGGCATCCGCCCGCCCCGCCAGCCAGATGACGAGCGCGGGCTTCAACGGCAGCACCTCGCGAATGATCGCGCCTGCGAGGTCTGCCGCCAGCGCCCGGGACCGACCGACGAGCTTCACCTGTACCGGCAGGTCGATACCTCGGGCCGCAAGCTCCGCCTGCAGAATCTCCTGCAACCGGGGCGCAAACGGCGTCGGCCCCTGATTGTCGGTGTCGTGCCGCGGAAAGGGAACCCAGGACCACGATCGTAAGCGGCCGGCGGCCATTGGCGAAGCCGGCGGCGATTTCGTCGACCCGCTCCTGCTCGGGCGCGATCTCCTCCGGCGCCTCGCAGCGCGTGGCCAGCGACTCTTCGCCCCCCGACGATGTCGCAGCGGCCGGGTCGGAGGCAGCCGGCGGGGCAGCGGCCGGACTTTCCCCGTCGCCGTTGCCCGGCAGCTGGGCGTCGCTGGTAGTGCCTTCCTGCGCTGCCAGCGCGGCGCCGGGGCCGGTGGCCACTCCCATCGCAATGCCCATGGCAATGGCCATGGCCATTGCCATTGCCGTTCCCGATGGCATCGCCGCCTGGGCGGCAGCGCGCCACCGGGCAAGCAACCCCGGCAACGCGCTCGGCGGCATCGGCAGGAACAGGACTCTTTTCATCCGCGGGTCCCCGTCATTGTGAAGCGTGAGCCGGCGAGGGCGCCTGGCGGCCGCCGCGATCCAGCCAGTGAAGCAGGTAGGCAAGTGCCGACATCAGGAGCAAGCCCCCGACGATAACCGCCGTTTGCATCATGATGCCGCGTCCGAACTGAACCAGCACGAAGTGGGCGACAAAGGACAAGCGAGATGCTGACGCAGAAAATGTACAGGCGAATGCTGCCCGCAGCGAATGATCGGATGGGCAAGGGGCCAGTTGAGCATCGGGGCGTTTTCCGGCACGCAGCCGCACGACCAGGTAGGCCACCGCCAGGAAATGCAGCAGCCGGGCGATGCCGAGGTTGCTCTTGTCGATCGGGATAGAGCCAGGGCCCGACCACCACTTCGACCCAGTCGTTGAGCGGCGGGTACTTCCAGCTGAGGGTGATGAAGAGGGAGAACAGCAGCCAGGCAACCGCCAGCCAGCCCAGCCAGGGGCGCCAGCGCAGCCACCGGACGTCCTCGTCGCGGGCCGAGCCGAGAATCGCGCCGATCACGAACAGCAGCTGCCAGCCGAGCGGGTTGAAAAGCCAGGTGTCGCCGTTCTCGTAGACGGGGAACGCCCATTGCAATTGCTGCACGAGGACCCAGAGGACCACCGCCGCCAGCAGGGTCAGCAGCCGCGAGCGCTCCATCAGCCACAGGCACGGCGGCAAGCCCGGCGAGCAGCGCCATGTAGAGGGGCAGCACGTCGAGGTTCACCGGTCGGTAGTGCAGGATGAGCGCGCGGATGATCGACTCCTGCGGCTGCGCGTGGAACTGCATGATGTTCAGCTCCTCGATGAACGAGGCGTTGTCGAAGCGGATCGACACCCAGGTGATCTGGGCGATGAAGAACACGAACAGCAGGATGTGCGCCGCGTAGAGCTGCCAGCAGCGCTTGAGCACCTGGAAGGCCATGCGCACGAAACCATTGCGGCGCAAGGATGCGCCGTACACGATTGCCGCGGTGTAGCCGGAGATGTAGACGAAGATCTCCGTCGCGTCGCTGAAGCCGAAATTGCGGAACGTGACGTTGGCGACGATGCTCGAAGGCACGTGGTCGATGAAGATGAACCACAGGGCGAGCCCGCGGAAGAAGTCGAGCCGCAGGTCGCGGCGCGAAGCTAGGGTCTGCACGCATCCCTCCGGGTGAGCCGACTCTGCGATTGTAGAAGGCGCAGGTGTGCCGCTCCGGGCCCTGCGACGGGCGCAGATGTTTTTTTAGTAGCATCTGCGACTGTTGCAAGTTTGCCGCCGGCCACTGGGTCGCGCGCGGCGCCTACCGGAGACACCCATGGCGAAGAGGCTCGAAGGCAAGCACATCCTGGTCACGGCGGCCGGGCAGGGCATCGGCAAGGCGAGCGTGCTTGCCCTTGCTGCGGAAGGAGCCAGGGTCCTCGCGACCGACGTCAACGAGGCGCTGCTGAAGGTCTACCAGGACGTCGACGGCGTGAGCACCCGGCGGCTCGACGTGCTCGACGACGGTGCCGTGCGCAGCCTGATCGAGTCGATGGATCGCATCGACGTGCTCTTCAACTGCGCCGGCTATCGTCCACCAGGGCAACATCTTCGAGACCACCGACGCGGACTGGGACTTCAGCTTCAACCTCAACGTGCGCGCCATGTGGAAGACGATGTCCGCCGCGCTGCCCCGGATGCTTGAAGCCGGCGGCGGCTCGATCATCAACATGGCCTCGGTCTGCTCGAGCATCAAGGGCCTGCCCAATCGCTTCCTCTACGGCGCGACCAAGGCGGCGGTGATCGGGATGACGAAGTCGGTGGCCGCGGACTTCGTCGCCAAGGGCATCCGCTGCAACTGTGTCTGCCCCGGCACGGTGGACACGCCGAGCCTGCAGGAGCGAATCAATGCCCATGGCGACCCGGAGGAAGGCCGCCGGATGTTCCTCGCGCGCCAGCCGACCGGCCAAGCTCGCCCGGCCCGAAGAGATCGCGCCGATCGTCGTCTACCTCGCCGGCGACGAATCGCGCTTCGCCACCGGCCAGGCGTTCGCCGTCGACGGCGGCATTACCATCTGAACGCATCGACCACCCGCAACCAAGGAAATGACGAATGAAGCTAGTACGGTATGGCAAGCCCGGAAAGGAGAAGCCCGGCCTGATCGACGCCGAGGGCGACGCTGCGCGACCTCTCCGGAGTCGTCGCCGACATCGTTCCCGAGACGCTGGGGCCGAAGTCGCTGGCGAAGCTCGCTCGCATCAAGGCTGACCGCCTGCCGCTGGTGCGCGGCAATCCGCGACTCGGTCCGCCCCTGACCGGGGCAAGCAAGTTCGTCGCGATCGGGCTCAACTATTCGGACCATGCTGCCGAATCCGGCATGCCGGTGCCGAGCGAGCCGATCGTCTTCATGAAGACGTTGTCGTGCATCCAGGGACCGGACGACGACATCATGCTGCCGCGCAATTCGGTCAAGACCGACTGGGAGGTCGAGCTCGGCATCGTGATCGGCTCCACTGCACGCTATGTCTCGAAGCGCGACGCCCTCAGCCGCGTGGCAGGCTACGTCCTGGTCAACGATGTATCCGAGCGCGAGTACCAGCTCGAGCGCGGCGGCGCCTGGGACAAGGGCAAGGGCTGCGATACCTTCGGCCCGATCGGCCCATGGATCGCGACAGCCGACGAAGTGCCGAAGCCGCAGCGGCTGGAGATGTGGCTCGACGTCAATGGCGAGCGCAAGCAGCGCGGCAACACGAAGACGATGATCTTCGACTGCGCGACGCTGGTGTCGTACGTCAGCCAGTTCATGACGCTCAATCCCGGCGACATCATCACTACCGGCACGCCTCCCGGAGTCGGCTCGGGCATGAAGCCGCCGCAGTTCCTGAAGGCGGGCGACAAGGTCTCGCTCGGCATCGACGGGCTGGGCGAGCAGCATGCGACCGTGGTGAAGTTCAAGCTGTAGCCATCGCCCCTGCAACGGCCGCTTTACACAACTTTACCCAGCCTTCAATCAGGGCTTGACGGTCGCCGCCCAGAATCTCCTCACTGGTTCTTCTTTCCAGGTACTTCAAGGAGATCGTGATGCAATTCAGTAAGGCAATTCTGGCGGTGGCGTTCGGATCGGCGGCGGTGACCGCGTGGGCGGCTCCAGGCTTCGGTCCCGACCTGTTCGGCATGGGCGACGGCGAAGGGCGAGGCGGCCATCATCACCGCCATCAGCATGAGCGCGGCGAGGGTGGCCACCGGCACGGCGCGGGTCCGATGGATCCCGAACGCGCGGATGCCCGGATCGACCGGATGGCGCAACGGCTGGTGGATTCCGTCGACGGCACGCCGGAGCAGAAGCAGAAGGTCACCGAAATCGCCAAGGCTGCGGCCAAGGAGCTGCGCGAGCTCCGCAAACAGGGCGTCGACCTGCGCCGCCAGGGGATGGACCTGCTGAAGGCGCCGACCATCGACCGCGCCGCGATCGAAGGCCTTCGCAGCCAGCAGATGGCGGTGGCGGACGCTATTTCGAAGCGCCTGTCGACTGCGTTCGCGGATGCCGCCGAGGTGTTGACGCCGGAGCAGCGCGCGAAGCTCGCGGAGCGGATGCAGTCGCGCCGCGGCCCCCCGCGCGGCTGATGCCGCTGCCCTCGATCAGCCTCGCCGCCTCTCGCTAGCGTGGCCGCGCGCATCCTGCTGATCGACGACGACAAGCGGCTGGCCGACATGGTCAGCCGCTATCTTGCGCAGGCCGGCTTCCAGGTGATGCATTGCTTCGATGCGCGGTCGGGCCTGGTCCTGCTCGAGTCGCCCCTGAAATCCGGCGCTGCCAATGCCGCCAACCTGCCGGTTGCGCAATGGGGTCCCCACCTGCCCGACCTGATTCTTCTCGACCTGATGCTGCCTGATGCCGACGGGCTCGACGTCTGCCGCGACATCCGTCGCCTCGATGGGCCGGTCGGGCAGGTGCCGATCCTGATGCTCACAGCGCGCGGCGAGACCACCGATCGGGTGGTCGGCCTCGAAGTGGGCGCGGACGACTATCTACCCAAGCCGTTCGAGCCGCGCGAGCTGCTCGCCCGGGTGCGGGCGCTGCTCCGGCGCTCGGCCCTGCGCGCCGGCGCGCGCGCCTCCGCAGCGGGCGCGGGCGCCGCCGGGTCAGCCGCAGATCCGGTCGCGGATGCAGCTGCCTCCGGATCCGCTGCTTTTGGAGCCGCTGCCGTTGGAACCCCGGGAGCCAGGGCTGCCGCGCCCGTCGCAGCCGCCGAAGTGCTTCGCTTCGGCCGCATGGAGGTCGACGCGGGTGCGAGGATGGTGCGCATCGACGGTGCCGAACGGTCATTGACCGCCTACCAGTTCGACCTGCTGCTTGCGATGGCACGCAACGCCGGCCGGGTGATGTCGCGAGACCGGCTGATGGATCTGGTGCGCGGCGAGACGCTCGAAGCCTTCGACCGCTCGATCGACGTGCATGTCGGCAAGATCCGCCAGGCGATCGAGGATGACCCGAAGCAGCCGCGCCGCCTGCTGACGGTCCGGGGCAGCGGCTACGTCCTCGCGCGACAGCAGGACGCACAGGCCGAGCCGTGACCCGTCGCCTGTCGCTCACCATCTTTCTTGCGGTCCTCGGCAGCCTGGCCGTGTTCGCGGTGGCGGTCGCGCTGGCCTGGTGGTGGAACGCCGAAGCCCGCGAGGCCGCTTTCGAACAACGGCTCGCGCGCGAACTCGCGGTCGAGATCCTGCCGGCCGCGGCCGAGGGTCCGGGCCAGCTGCGCCGGGCGCTCGAGCGTTGGCATCGGCGTGCGCGCATGGACCTGACCGTGCTCGACAAGGACGGGACGGTGGTGGCGTGGGCGGGGCGCCGGCTCGTCGCCGGCCGCGGCGGCGATCCAGGCGCGGATGCCGGCGACGATCCGGCTGGCGCTTCCGGCGGCCTCCCGGCCCGCCGCAGCGAGCGCGGCGACCGGCCGCATTGGCGAGCCGAACATCGCCTGTGGACCTTCGAGGTCGACATGCCGGACGGACGCGTGCTGCTGGCGCGGCCGCATCGCATCCGGCCCGGGCCGCGCCCGGTGAGTCCGGTGGTCGCCCTGGGCCTGCTGATGCTGGCGGGAGCGCTGGTCGCCTGGCCGGTATCGCGCCGGATCACTCGTCGGCTGGAGAAGCTGCAATCGGGCGTCGACCAGCAGGGCCGCGGCGACCTGGCGGCGCGAGTCGCGGTGGAGGGCAAGGACGAGGTGGCGGCGATCGCCCGCAGCTTCAACGCGTCTGCGACGCGCATCGAAGAGCTCGTTGGCCGGCAGGAGGCGCTGATCGCCAGCCAGAAACGGCTGCTCGCCAATGCGTCGCACGAGTTGCGTTCGCCGCTCGCGCGCATCCGGATGGCCACGGAGCTGCTGCTGACGCGGCCGCCGGACCAGGAGCAGCTCGCCGCCGAGCTCCGCCGGAACATCGCCGAGCTCGACCAGCTGGTGGACGAGATCCTGCTGGCGAGTCGGCTCGAGACATCGGGGCCGGCACGCGAGGAGGTCGATCTGGCCGGGCTGGCGGCCGAGGAGGCGAGCCGGGTCGGCGCCGACGTCGCGGTCGCCGAGGGACAGGGTGTCGCCTCCGGTACCGCGATGATGCTGGCCGGCGACGGCCGGTTGCTGCGGCGGCTGGTGCGCAACCTGCTGGAGAATGCCAGGCGTCACGGCGGCGCATCCGGCGAGCCGGTCACGGTGGCACTGAGACGCCATGGCCCGGTCGACCGATTGGAAGGCACCGCGGGCACGGATGAGTCGATCACACTCGAGGTCCTGGATCGCGGCCCGGGCATACCGGCCCATGCCCGCGAGAAGATCTTCGAGCCCTTCTACCGGGTCGAAGGGTACTCGGAGCAGGCAGGGGGTGTGGGGTTGGGTCTGGCGCTCGTCCGGCAGATCGCTGAAGCCCATGGGGGCAGCGTCCGCTGCGAGCCGCGCGAAGGCGGCGGAAGCCGCTTCATCGTGTGGCTGCCTGTCAACGCACAGGCAGGTCGATGAACGAGGCGTGCTCGCCGCCGAGGGTGATCTTCAGGTGTGGCGGGCGCCCGTGTGGCACTTGCGCGAAGTGGTCGGCGTCGGTGCCGGCAACGGCCAAGCGCAGGCAGCTGCCGGCTTGGAGGGTCCAGGACACTGGCAGGAGAGCGAAGCGCACCGTCTCGGGCACGTCGGGTTGCATATGTGAGGCGTGCTCGCGCCGGAACGTCCGGTAAGGCCAGGTCGCCCGGTAGCTCGCTGGTGGCCGCGCTTCGCGACGGTGAAGGAGGCGAAGCAGTCCTTCGGTGATGAACGAGGATCTGCCGTCGGAGTCCAATTCCGACAGATAGACGAAGACACTCGCGTCGTGCTCCGAGGTGGACAGGTGCAGCTGAACGGTAGCGTGCCCCGAGAGTTCTGTCTGCGTCTCGAAGGGCGCGGTGGCAAAGCACAGCATGCCATCCTCGCGGCCCTGCCAGTCCTTGTAGTAGTCCAGGACGGCCAGCGCGCCAAGCCGCTCGAAGCGACTGTTCTGCCCGGTGCCGGTGGTGAAGCGGACCTTGTACGGCGCGACTGAGGCGGCGCGTGGCGCCTGCGGCTCGAGCCGTCCGTCGTCCGCCAGGTAGAGGCGTGTGCTCGCATCGTGCGGCGGCCAGGTCTCGGCGGCTTGCCACTTCTCCTCGCGCACGGTGTGGAAGTGGACCGGCGCTTCGCGGTGCAGCCCGGTGTCCTTGCCGGCCAGGTGTTCATCGAAGAAGCGCAGGACCTCGCCCAGCACCGGGAACTGCGGCTGCGGTGGGCCCTCGCGCCATGGCGATCCGTTTGTTCGCGCGCCGTGGTCCCACGGACCGAGCAGCAGCCGGTTGTCCGCTCCCGGATTGCTGAGGAACCGTGCGATGGCGCCGTTGACGAAGGCGCTGCCGTCGTACCAACCCGATACCGAATAGATGTGGACCTGGCCCGGAATCCGGCCGAGATACCAGTAGGGGCTGAAGGCGCCGCTGTGCATCGCAGGGTCATGCGACGCCGCCTCCTCGCGGAACGCGAACTCGGGCGCGAGGTCGCGCATGCGGAAGCTGTCGCGGTGTTCGTCGAGGGCGTGCGCGAGCAGACGGCCTTCGCGATCTTCGTCCACCGGGGCGGGGCCGGCGTAGCGTGGGTCGTTGAAGTACGGATAGGGCGCGAGCTTGTCGCGCAGGTCGAGATCCAGCGCACGCACGAGATCGTCATAATTCTCGGTGACCGTGGTGCACTTGACCCCGCCAGGGAACAGATGGTCGGCGTAGGTATCGTGCACCGCGAACAGCGGCGCGACCGCCTTCACAGCGGGATGGCCGGTGCTCGCCAGGAAGCAGGCGGCGGCACCGAGGTACGAGATGCCTGTGGAACCGATCGCACCGCTCGACCAGGGCTGCGAGACGATCCAGTCGGCGATCTCGCGATGGTCTTCGCGTTCGCGGGGGGAACGGAAGCAGTCGCGCGCCCCGAAGCTGGCACCACAGCCCCGCACATCCACGACGACCAGCGCATAGCCGCGCGCCACGAAGAAGTCGCGATAGATCGCCACGTTCGGCGATGGCTCGGCGCCGGGAGCCGTCACCTTGAAGCGGCGGTAGTAAGGGGTGAACACCGCGATGACCGGTAGGCGCTCCGGACGATCCGCGCCTTCAGGCAGGTAGACGTCGACGGCCAGTCGAACGCCGTCGGGCATGGCGACGTAGCAGGAACTGGGCGCGCCCACAGCATGGCTTGCGCGCCGCTGCTCGAGGTACCGGGACGGCGCGACGTGCCAGGCTTGGCCGAGATCGTCTCTGTCAGACATTGCTTCGATGCATAGGGGCGCGAAACCGGGAGCCGGATTGTGCCATTATCGAGATTTGCCTCACAAGGTTCTACGCCATGCGCTTCAATCGCCGCCATTTCCTCGCTTCGGTCGCATCGATTGCACTTGCATGCGCCTGCGGGCAGGCTGCAGCACAGGACTTCCCCTCGCGTCCCATCAAGCTCGTGATCCCGCAGGCGCCGGGCTCCGGTGCGGACGTGGTCGGTCGCATGCTCGCGGATTTCATGTCCAGGGACCTCAAGCAGCCCGTGGTCGTGTCCAACCGGCCGGGCGCCAACGGGATCATCGCCTCGCAGATGGTGCAGGGCGAGCCCGCCGACGGCTACACGGTGCTCCTCACGAGCGTTTCGCTGGTGAGCTTCAACCAGTTCCTCTACAAGAATGTTCCCTATGACCCGCTGAAGGACTTCACCTTCATCGCGCCTGTCTCGGACGCGGGCTTTGTCGTGGTTGCAAGCAACGAGAGCGGCATCAAGTCCTGGGCCGACCTCTTGAAGAAAGCCAGCGCGCAGCCCGGCGACCTGACCTTCTCCAGCGCCGGCCTGGGCAACTCCACGCACCTCTACACGGAGATGATCGCGCTGCGCTCGGGGCTGAAGCTGCGCCACATTCCCTACAAGAGCTCGGGACCGGCACTGATGGCCGTTGCCTCCGGTGAAACGGACATCATGACGGTGACAACTGCTACGGGACTCACGCAGATCAAGGCTGGTCGGGTGGTCGCCCTTGCACAGTCAGGCGAATCCCGCTCCCCGCAATTACCTGACCTGCCCCTGCTCAAGGAACTGACGCCCGACGTGCCGGCGCTGCCGGGCTGGTACGCCCTGGTAGGGCCTGCAAAGCTCGATCCGAAGGTCACGCAGACGCTCGCGGACTCCGTGAACCGCTTCCTGGATGACCCGGTGATGAAGCAGAAGCTTATCGACCAGTTTCTGTTTCCCATCCCTGGCACGCCGGCCGACATTCAAAGGCGGGCGGAAGACGAGGCCAGGATCTGGGGCGGGCTGATCAAGGACCTGAAAATCGAGATCGAGTAGTCCGACCGGCTCCGCTTCGACCGGCTCCGCTTCAGTTCGTCCCGACGACTACCGGATAGTCGGGGCGTCCGGTCTTCATCCAATTCACGATGTTCATGGCCGCCTTGCGCCGCAATTCGATCTCGGACGCGACCGAATAGAAGGCCGAATGCGGCGAGAGGATCACGCGCGGGTCCGCAAGCAGCGGATGGTCCGCCTCGATCGGCTCGCGGGGCAGCACGTCGAGCCCGACGCCGGCCAGCCGGCCGGATTGAACCACCCGGGTCAACGCATCGATGTCGACGATGGCGCCCCTGGCCGTGTTCACCAGGTAGGCACCCGGTTTCATGCGCCCGAGCAGCGAATCGCCGACCAGTCCGCGAGTGCCGTCGTCGAGCAGGCAGTGCAGGGTGATGGCATCCGCGGTCTCGAACAGCTCCTTCAGGCCGACCTTCTGCACGTACTGCGGGAAGTCTCCATCGATCAGGTTCGGGTCGTGGGCGATGACCCGCTTGAAGATCGGTTGCGCGTAGTGAGCGAAGCGCTTGCCGATGCGGCCAAGGCCCAGGATGCCGACGGTCATGTCCTGCGCCCTCGGGAGCGTGCCCGGACTGGTGTAGTGCCAGGTGCCGGCATGGATGTCGTCGTCGTAACGCACGATGTTGCGGATCACCGCGAGCATCATCGCGAGCGCATGCAGGGAAACCTCGCCCACGCCATAGTCCGGCGAATTGGCGACCCACACCCCATGGCGGGCGGCATCGCCGGCATTGATCGTGTCGTAGCCGGCGCCGATGCGCGCGCACAGCCGCACCTCCGGCAGCGCCTCGAACACCTTGGCGTTGATCGGAGCGTACTGAATCAGCATCGCGCTGCAGCCCTTGCCTTCGCGGATGACGTCCTCCTCGGTGCGGCATTGCGCGAGCCTGAGCTCGATGCCGGCCTGCTCGAAGATGCGCTTTTCCAGGGAAACATCGAGCATGTCGTGGTCGGTGAACAGGACTTTCATGTGTCTCCGTGCAGGTGTCTTTGCGGTGCCGCTATGCTAGCCGGTTGCCGGGATCGCTCGCCCCGGCTTCCGGGGCGGGGCGTCGCGGCACGATTCGTCGCTTAAACTCACGTTTTCACGATCACCTGCCGTCGACGCGGTGGTCACGGAACAGGACAGAGGGGCGCACATGAACAGGATCGATCTCGAGGGGCGGTTTGCGGTGATCACCGGCGGAGCGGCGGGTATCGGCCTGGCAACCGCCCAGCGAATGGCGCAAAGCGGTGCGCGGGTTGCGCTCTGGGATCGCGACCAGGCGGCCGGGCAGGAGGCGATCGGAACGCTTTCCGGCGAGGGACACCTTGCGGTGGCGCTGGATGTCAGCAGCGAGGGCGACGTGGCCGCGGCGGCCAAGAAGACGCTCGATGCCTTCGGCGGCATCGACATCATGGTCTGCAGCGCCGGCATCACCGGCCCCAACAAGACGGTCGCGGACTACGGCTTCGACGACTGGCGCAAGGTTTTCGACGTCAACACGCATGGCGTCTTCCTGTGCAATCGCGCGGTGCTGCCGTCGATGATGGAGCGCGACTACGGCCGCATCGTCAACATCGCCTCGATCGCGGGCAAGGAAGGCAACCCCAACGCGTCGGCGTATTCCGCGTCCAAGGCGGCCGTCATCGGACTGACCAAGTCGCTCGGCAAGGAACTCGCGCGCACCGGCATCCGCGTCAACTGCATTACGCCGGCAGCCGTCAGGACAGCGATCTTCGACCAGATGACCCAGCAGCACATCGACTTCATGCTGTCGAAGATACCGATGAGCCGCTTCGGAACCGTCGAGGAGATGGCCGCCATGATCGCCTGGCTGTCGAGCGAGGACTGCTCGTTCTCCACCGGTGCGGTCTTCGACCTCTCCGGCGGCCGCGCCGTCTACTAGGGGCGCCCATGAGCGGTGGCATCTACGAACGGATACGCTACGACGCCGAGGCGCTGACCGACTTCGCCGAGAGTCTGCTGACGGCGGCCGGATTGCAGGCTGCTGCTGCCCGCGACGTGGCGGAGGTGCTGGTCGAAGGCGACCTGCTCGGCCACGATACGCACGGGCTGCAGTTGCTCGCGCCATACCTGGCAGAGCTGGACAAGGGGACGATGACCAGGATCGGCGAGCCGGAGGTCGTGAACCAGCGCGCCTCGGTGGCCACCTGGGACGGCCATCGGCTGCCCGGGCCCTGGCTGGTTCGGCGGGCCGTCGAATGGGCGCGGCCGAGGGCGCAGGAGCATGGTGCGGCGACCGTCGTCATCAAACGCAGCCACCACATCGCCTGCCTTGCCGCCTACCTCGAGAAGGTGGCTCGCGCAGGGCTGCTGATCGAGATCTACAGCTCGGACCCGGCGGTCGCGAGCGTCGCGCCGTTCGGCGGCACCCAGGCCGTCTTCACCCCGAACCCGATCGCGGTGGGCATTCCGACGTCGCGCGATCCGATCATGATCGACGTGTCCTCGTCCGTGACCACGAACGGCCTCTCCAACCGCATGCGGGCCGCCAAGGTCAAGGGCGAGCACGACTGGTGGCTGGATTCGCTGGGCCAGCCCACCAACGACCCGGCGGTTCTCTTCACCACGCCACCCGGGACGATCCTGCCGCTGGGCGGACTGGATTCCGGGCACAAGGGATACGGCCTGCTGCTGATGGTCGAAGCGATGACGGGCGGCCTTGCCGGCTACGGCCGTGCCGACGTGCCTGAAGGCTGGGGAGCCACGGTGATGGTGCGCATCTCCGATCCCGCCGCATTCGGCGGCTCGGCGGAGTTCACCTGGCAGACCGACTGGCTGGCCGATGCCTGCCGCGCCAGCGCCTCGAGGACGCCCGGGCAGTCGGTGCGGCTGCCAGGCGAACGCGGCCTTGCCCGCAAGGCGGACCAGCTCGCCAACGGCATCGCGCTGCAGCCGTCCATCATGACGGGCCTCGCCAGCTGGACCACCCGACACCGCATCGACCTGCCGGAGCCCATCGATCAATGAGCGCCGCCGCACGGCCGCCCGAAGGCGGCGCTCACCTCCCTCGGGGAGGATGTCGCGCTTCGCGACAGGAGGGTAATTAATGAGCAACAACGAAGTCCTGCTGATGTGTCCCCTTTACCCGCCGACTCAGCGACGGCTGGAAGAGACCTACCAGGTGCACGCCCTGTGGACCGCGTCCGATCCGCAAGCCTTGCTGCAGCGGATCGCACCGACCTGCCGGGTGGTCGTTACCAGCGGCGGGCGCGGCATCGACGGTGCCACCCTGGACAAGCTGCCGCAGGTGAAGCTGGTGAGCTGCTTCGGCGTCGGGGTCGATGCGATCGACGTTGCGTACTGCAAGAGCCACGGAATCACGGTGACCAACACGCCGGACGTGCTGACCGACGACGTCGCCGACCTCGCGGTCGCGCTGATGCTCGCGAGCCTTCGCAAGGTGGCGGAGGCCGACCGCTTCGTGCGCGCCGGCAAGTGGCTCAAGGGGGCGCTGCCGCTCGCGACCACCGTTGCCGGTCGCAAGGTCGGGATCGTCGGGATGGGCCGGATCGGGCAGGCGATTGCCGACCGCTGCCGGGCATTCAAAACCGAGATCGGCTATTTCGGCCCGCGCCGCAAGCCGGTCGACGGCCAGTACTTCGCCGACCTGGTGGCGTTGGCTGCCTGGGCTGACGTGCTCATCGCAGCCTGTCCCGGCGGGCAGGCGACGCGCGGCCTGGTCTCCGGCAACGTGCTCGAGGCGCTCGGCCCGAACGGCCACTTCGTCAACATTTCCCGCGGCTCGGTGGTGGAAGAGAAGGCGCTGGTCAGGCTGCTGGTCGACGGCAAACTCGGCGGCGCGGGGCTGGACGTGTTCGAGGACGAACCCCGCGTGCCCGCTGAACTGCTGACGCTGGACACGGTGGTGCTGCAGCCCCATCAGGGGAGCGGCACGACGCAGACCCGCCAGGCGATGGGCGACCTGGCCGTGGGCAATGTCGATGCATTCTTCGCCGGCAAGCCGCTGCTGACACCGTTGCCATAGGCCGGTTGCCTTGATCTTGACAGGAGGCTCGGGAAGTCGCGTCCGCACCTGCCAACCGCTCGGGTGCTCAGTCCTTGCGGGAGGCTGCCGAGGCAGCGAGGCCGGCGGCCTGGCCGGAAGCCGGCTCCGCAACCGGAAGGCCTGCGGTGGCAACGGCAACGCTGACGCCGAGGTCGTTCGGCGCGCTGACTGAACCATCGTTCAAGCGTCCGTCGTTCGCACGCCCGTCGGGTGCATGTCCGTCGGGTGCATGTCCGTCGCCGACGCGCGCGTCGTTCCTCAAAGGCTGCAGGAACCGCGACAGCTCCGTCAGCGCCTGCTGATAGACCGAGCGCTTGAATTCGATGACGGTGTCGAGCGGAACCCAGTATTCGTTCCAGCGCCAGGCATCGAATTCCGGATGGGATGAGGCGCGCAGCGACACGTCCGTGTCATGGCCGATCATCCGCAGGAGGAACCAGATCTGCTTCTGTCCGCGATAATGTCCGCGCCACTCACGCCTGACCCACCGCTCCGGCACGTCATAGCGCAGCCAGTTTCGCGTGCGCCCAATGATCCTGACATGTTCGGGCCACAAGCCGGTTTCCTCGTTGAGTTCCCGGTACATGGCCTGTTCGGGCGTTTCGCCTCTCTTGATGCCACCTTGCGGAAACTGCCAGGAATGTTCCCGGATGCGCTTGCCCCAGAACACCTCATTGCGACGGTTGACCAGAATGATGCCGACGTTAGGGCGATAGCCGTTCCTGTCCAACATGGCTACGCTGCCTCGATCCTCTAGAATTGATTTCATTATATCGATCGACACTATGAAAGCTACCGCCTTCCATTTGGCCACCTTGAAAGAGGCGCCCGCCGACGCCGAGATCGTCAGCCACCGGCTGATGACCCGCGCCGGCATGATCAGGAAACTCGCCGGGGGCATCTATACGTACATGCCGCTCGGGCTGCGGGTGGTGCGGCGGATCGAGTCGATCATCCGGGAGGAAATGAACCGTGCCGGCGCCGTCGAGCTGCTGATGCCGGTGGTGCAGCCCGCGGAGCTCTGGATGGAGTCGGGGCGATGGGAGCAGTATGGCCCTGAGCTGATGAGGGTCAAGGACCGCCACCACCGGGACTTCATCATCCAGCCCACCTCCGAGGAGGTGATCACCGATATCGCGCGGCAGGACATCAAGAGCTACCGGCAGATGCCGAAGAACTTCTATCACATCCAGACGAAGTTCCGGGACGAGCGCCGGCCTCGGTTCGGCGTCATGCGCGGTCGCGAGTTCACCATGAAGGATGCCTACTCCTTCGACCGCAGCCCTGACGACGCCCTGCAGAGCTACCGGCAGATGTACGACGCCTACATCCGGATCTTCGACAGGATCGGCCTGACCTACCGCGCGGTTGCCGCGGACACCGGCGCCATCGGCGGTTCGGCCAGCCATGAGTTCCAGGTCATCGCCGACACCGGCGAGGACGCGATCGCCTACAGCGACGGCTCGGGCTACGCAGCGAACGTCGAGCTCGCCGAAGCGGTTTCGCTCATCGGCCGCCGCGCGCCCCCGGCCGAGCCGATGAAGAAGACGGCGACGCCCGGCAAGGCGCGCTGCGAAGACGTGGCAGCCTTCCTCGGCGTGCCGCTCGAGACCACCGTCAAGTCTCTGGTACTTGCCACCGATTCGCTGACTGCCGACGGTACTGCCGCGGCTCCGGTCATCTGGCTGCTGCTGGTCCGCGGCGACCACGACCTGAACGAGATCAAGGCGAGCAAGGTGCCGGGGCTCGCCGGCTTTCGTTTCGCCACCGAAGCCGAGATCATCGACCATTTCGGCTGTCCGCCGGGCTACCTTGGTCCCCTGGGGCTTGCCAAGCCGGTGCGGATCGTCGCGGACCGCACTGTCGCGGCGATGAGCGACTTCATCTGCGGCGCCAATGAGCTGGATTTCCACCTCACCGGCGTGAACTGGGGCCGTGACCTGCCGCTGCCGGCGGCGTCGGGGGAGCAAGGGCCGATCGTCACCGCCGATATACGTAACGTCGTCGCCGGGGACCCGTCGCCCGACGGCAAGGGCACGCTGGCCATCCAGCGCGGCATCGAGGTCGGCCACGTGTTCTACCTCGGCACGAAGTATTCGGCGGCGATGCAGGCGAACTTCATCGACGAGGACGGCAAGGCGAAACCGATGGAGATGGGCTGCTACGGCATCGGCGTCACCCGGCTGCTCGGCGCTGCCATCGAGCAGAACAACGACGAGAAGGGAATCATCTGGCCGCGGCGCATCGCGCCTTTCGAGGTGGTGATCTGCCCGATGGGTATGGACCGCTCGGAGGCGGTTCGCGATGCCTCCATCGGGCTGCTCGATCAGTTGCAGCAGGCGGGCGTCGACGTCATCCTCGACGACCGCGGCGAACGCCCGGGCGCGATGTTCGCGGACTGGGAACTCATCGGCGTGCCGTTGCGAGTGACCGTCGGTGAGCGCGGCCTGAAGGAGGGCCTCGTCGAGGTCACCGTTCGGCGTGGCCTGGCCACCGACAAGGTCCCTCTGGCCACCGCCGCGGTCGAGGTGGCGCGGCGGCTCGAGGGCCTCTGACCGGGGCCGATGGCGTCAACTGCGACGAACAAGGCGCGGCGTCGTCGGGTCGCGGCGGCCGGCGCACTGCTGGCGCTGCTGGCGCTGAAGTCGGCACCGGTGCTCGGGGGCGCGCAGCAGTACGAGGAATTGTCGGCCGCGGTCAAGGTTGCGTTGTCGGCGGCAATCGCCGATCGCAGCGAGCCGCAGCCGTTGTGGGAGTCGCTCGAGTACAAGGTGGCGTGGCTGACGGCGATGTCGGACAAGCTGCCGCTGCGGCACCATCCGAAGTACGAGGATCGCAGGGAGTTCCTGCACACCGTGCGCTACGAGGCGCAGCGCGCGGGTCTCGATCCGGAACTGGTGCTCGGCCTGATCCAGGTGGAAAGCGGCTTTCGCCGCTATGCGGTGTCGAGCGCCGGCGCGCGCGGCTACATGCAGGTGATGCCGTTCTGGACCCGGGTGATCGGCGACGGCGATCCGGGCGCGCTCTTCGACATGGTCTCCAACATCCGCTACGGCTGCGTGATCCTGCGCCATTACCTCGACCTGGAGAACGGCAACCTGTTCCTGGCGCTCGGGCGCTACAACGGCAGCCGCGGGCGCGATCCCTATCCGAATGCGGTGCTTGCCGCCTGGAAGCGTTGGAAGTTCATTCCGCCACCGCACCTTGCCCGGCCGCCGACCGCGGCGGCGCGTGCCTCGGACGAAGGTGATCCGCCGACTGCGGTCAAACCACCGGCACCGGCAGCGCCGGCCGCGACCGCGCGCTGACTGTGTTCCCGTCGCCCAGTGCGCGGCGGATTTCCGCGGGATGCTCGATCCTGCCCGCCTCGCAGATCGCCTCGAATGCCGGCAGCGGCAGCGGCGGGCACAGCGCGACGCCCTGGCCGTAGTCGGCGCCCAGCTTCCTGACCAGCGCGAGCGTCGCGGCGTCCTCGATCGATTCGGCGATGCATTCCATCCCGAGTTCGTGGGCAAGCACGTTGATCGTGCGGATCACCCTGGTGCTCGATGCCTGCTCCGACAGCGACCTGACGAAACGGCCGTCGATCTTCAGGTAGCTGGCGCCGACGTCGTTCAACGATGCGAAGCTGCTGTAGCTGCTGCCGAAGTCGTCGAGCGCGAGCCGTGCGCCGGTCTCGCGCACCTGCGCGATGAACTTCTCCATGACGAAGACGTCCTGCATCGCGACCCCTTCGGTGATCTCGATGACCACGAGGTGCGCGATGTGGTGGTGCTTGCGCAGCAGCGCGAGCACGAAGGTCTTGAAGAACTCGTCGTTGAGCGAACTGCCCGAGAGGTTCAGCGACAGGAAGTCCAGCATGCCGAAGCGCTCCCCGTTGCGGCTGAGCCAGTGCAGCGACTGCCGCAGCAACCAGCGGTCGACGTTGGCCATCTCGCCGCGCGCCTCCGCGGCATCGGTCAGGTGGTCGGCCGGTTGCAGGCTGCCGTCCTGCGCGCGGTGGCGCAGCAGCACCTCGCCACCGATACGGCGCGCGTCGTGCAGCGAGACGATCGGCTGGATCGTCAGTTCGAAGTCGCCGAAGGTGTTGGTGTCGCCGGTGTCGGCGAGCACCGACAGTTCCGCCATCTGCCGCTTGATCAGCGCGCTGGCGTCGTTCTGGATCACTACCTGGTTGCGGCCCTTGCGCTTGGCGTCGAGGCACGCGCGATCGGCGCCGGCGATGAGCGCTTCCGGCGACAACCCGGGAGCGAACCGGAACAGTCCGACGCTGGCGGTGACGGTGAAGCTGCGGCCGGGAATGCGAAACGGTTCCCCGGCGATCGCCCCGAGGGCACGCGCCGCCAGCTGCCCGTGATCCGCGCCGCTGTCCGTGTCGAGGAGCGCGGCGAACTCGTCGCCGCCCAGACGGGCCACCGCAGTCTTGTCGCCGAGAGCCGCCTGCAGCCGGCTGACGATTTCCTGCAGGACGATGTCGCCGGCGGGATGTCCGAACAGGTCGTTGAGGAGCTTGAAGCGGTCGAGGTCGAGGTAGATCAGCGAGACCTTGCCGATGTCGTCGGCGGCCACGCTGCTGTCGAGCAGGCGGGTGATGCGGCGGCCGAGCCCGCGGCGGTTGAGCGCCCCCGTCAGGGCGTCGTGTTCGGCGGCATGGGCCAGGCGGCGTTCGGTGTTCTTGTGTTCCGTGATGTCGGTCACGCTGGCTTCGAACGAAGAGTGCGCGCCGCGGGCAAGGATGCGCAGCCAGCGGCCGTTGGCTTCGTCGCCGATCCGGTAGGGGAAATCGCATTCCCCGTCGCTGGCGAGCTCCGCCCGGATGCGGTTGCGCAGCGCTACCGGGAACGCGCGGTCGAGCGCCTGCATGTCGACGTCGCCGGCTACGCTGTCGGCGTCGCGGCGGTTGCTGTCGAGCGGCGACGGCAGGCCGAACATGCGCGCAAAGCCGTCGTTGAAGCGCTCGGCATTGTCATCCGGCCCGAAGGAGATCAAGCCGATCGGCACCGTCCGGTAGACCGCCTCGTAGCGGCCAAGTACCTCGATTGCCGCCTCCTGGGCCTGCAGGCGCCGGGCGCGCTCCTTGGCCACCATCGAACCCACCGCGACGCCGGTCAGCATCGCCGACAGCAGGGAGACCTGCGTCAGGCCCAGGAGGGGCAGGGGAGTGACCAACCCAATCGACTGGACCAGCTGGTTGAGGCCTGCTGCGACATCGACCAGCAGGCCACCGAAGTACCAGCGGGTGGTGGTGTTGTTGATCAGCCGGAATCCGGCCACGATCACAGTCACTACCGTGGCGATGACGGTAGCAGCCGAGAGCCACAGCAGCACCTGGAACGCCGGCGACGGCAGCACGCCTGCGACGAGGGTTGCGCCGCAGCTTGCGACCAGTACCGCGAGCATCAGCCGGCGCACGAAAGTTCCCCGCAGCTCCGCCTGCGTGAGCGACCACAACAGCAGCGCCGAAGCGAACGGGAATGACAGCAGCGCAACCTGGCCCAGGCCCAGTCCCAGCGGCGAGCCGGCGGCGACCCCGAAGGAGAAGAAGCTGAAGCCGTCGGAGCTCATCACGAAGCCGCAGCGCGCCACCAGCCAGAAGGCGAACACCAGCAGGTACGGGACCTTGCCGGCCTGGGCGGCGGCGAGGGCATAGACCGTCAGCAGCATCAGCGCACCGATCAGCATCGCGGTGCGCTGCTGCAGCTTGAACTGCGCATCCTGGAAGCGCTTCGTGTACCAGAGGTCGATGCCGAGCGAATTGGTCACCCCCGCCGGCTCGATCCGCATGACCAGCGTCAGGTCATCGCGGTCGTCCCAGTCCGAGGGGATGTCCATCGCGAAGCCCGGGAGCGCCCGCCGGGCTTCGAGCGGCGTCATGCCGACGCCGAACATCGTCCAGAGCACGGCCTGCCGTTGCGAGTTCAGCAGGACAGCCTCGCCGCGCCCGACGCTCTTCTCGGTGAGATGGATGGTCCGGTGCTGGAAGCGCAGCCCGCGGGGAATGCTGGCGAGCAGCCAGGTGGTGGGCTTGTGGATGCCGGTCTTGACGACCGCCTGCTCCGGTGCCTCCTTGAGCAGATCGGCCATCTCCTGCACGTCGTTGAAGGGTCGCTCGGAGGTCAAGGCGCGCATGGGCACCGAGGCGAGCGGCCCGTCGTGGACGGTGGCGAAGCCGAAGAACCAGGTGGCGTACGCGATCACCACGGCGGTCAACAGCCAGCCCGCGAGCTGGCCGGCCCACCAGCGGCTGCCGAGCCGCATCGCGCCGACCAGGAGGTTGCTTGACAGGTCTGTCGTATTCTTCGGCAATTGGCGGCGTCGGTGCAGGATCAACCGGGCAAGTGTAGGGACGCGGGTCCGCACGGGCGGCGTCGGCCGATGGGCGTTCCGCGGCGTACGCCGGACGGCGCATGACGGGATGCCAACCGATTCCACAACCGGACGATCCAGGAGAAGCAGGCGGATGAGCCAGAAGATATTTCTCGACTACGACCAGGCTGCGCTCGACGCGCAATACGACAATCGCGCCAAGGTGCCGGAATTTCCGCAGTACCTGGAGCGCTACCGGGCGGCCAGCCTGGCTGCCCGCGAGCGATTCGCAGGCAGCGCCCGGCTGGAGGTGCCGGTCGGGCAGACTGCGATGGAGCGCATCGACATCTTCCCCGCGGCCGGCTCCACGCCGGCACCGGTCCTCGTGTTCCTCCACGGCGGTTACTGGCTGATGCTCGACAAGGCGGACTTCAGCTTCGTCGCCAACGGCTTCGTGCCGCATGGGATCACTACCGTGGTGGTGAACTACGCGCTGGTCCCCTCCGTGCGCATGGACGAACTGGTCAGGCAGTGCCGCCAGGCGGTGGCCTGGGTGCTGGCCAACGCCGCCAGCTTCGGCGGGAATCCCGCTCGGGTCGGCGTCGCCGGCCATTCCGCGGGTGGACACCTGACCGCCATGGTCGGTGCAACCGATTGGGCCCGCTTCACCGCGCCGCTCGTGCCCGAGCCGGTATCGGCACGGCCGTGGGCCGGCTTCTCCATCAGCGGCCTGCACGACCTGGTGCCGATCAGCCGTTGCTACCTGCAGCAGAGCCTGCAGCTGTCGCCGCAGGAGGTGCCCGCCAACAGCCCGATGAACCTGGCCCCGCCCCGAGCCGGGAGCTGGACCGCGCTGGTGGGTGGCAAGGAGGGGCCCGAATACCATCGGCAGAGCACGGAACTTGCTCGACGCTGGTCGGCCGGCGGCAATTCTCGCACCTCCGCCCGCGTCGTCGACGGGCACGACCATTTTTCCATCGTCATGGCGCTCGATGATCCGCAGGATGCCCTGACTCTGGAGATCGTCCAGGCGCTGCGCGCATGACTTGCGGATCACCCGGCAAGCCGCGATGGGCGAGACCGGCGCGGCGGCGGGTGCGGCTTGAGGGGTCATCCGGAACGAACCGGAAGGGGGATGGCTAACATGGCGTTCCCCGATCCAAGGAGCTGAGGCGGTGTTCGACTGGATTGCTACCCCCGAAGGCTGGATCGCGCTCGCCACCTTGTTCGCGCTCGAGGTGGTTCTGGGCATCGACAACATCGTCTTCCTGTCGATCCTCGTCGGGCGTCTGCCGCCGCAACGGCGGGAGATTGGCCGCAAGCTCGGCCTCGGCCTCGCGCTGGTCTCGCGGCTGGCGCTGCTGTTCTCGATCACCTGGGTGATGGGGCTGGTGGATCCGTTGTTCACCGTTCTTGGCGAGGAGATCTCAGGGCGCGACATCATCCTGATCGGCGGAGGGCTCTTCCTTCTGGCCAAGTCGACTCACGAGATCCACAACAGCCTCGAAGGGGTCGAGGACAGCGGCGTGCATGTGGTGCCGGCGAGCTTCGGCATGGCTTTGGTCCAGATCGCGCTGCTCGACATCGTGTTCTCGCTGGACTCGGTCATCACTGCGGTGGGCATGGTCGGCGAGATTTCGCTGATGGCGATCGCCATCGTGATGGCCGTCGTCGTGATGCTGTTCGCGGCCAAGCCGATCGGCGACTTCGTCGACAGTCATCCGACGGTCAAGATCCTGGCGCTGTCCTTCCTGATCCTCGTCGGCGTTACCCTGATTGCCGATGGCCTGGATTTCCACGTGCCGAAAGGGTACGTCTACTTCGCGATGGCTTTTTCGGTCGCCGTCGAGATGATCAACATCAGGATGCGCAAGCGAGCCGAGAAGCCGGTGCGGCTCAACAAGCAGATGCGCGCCAAGGTTCCGCTCGAGGAGTAGTCATGCGGCAGTACCGTTGCGAGAACTGCGGCCAGCCGCTTTACTTCAACAATGATTCGTGCGGGCAATGCGGCGCCCGCGTCGGCTTCATTCCGCAGGATCGCCAGCTGGCATCCTTCGAGGTGCTGCCCGATGGCGCTCATCGCCGCTACGCGGCTGGCAACGAACGCTGGAAGCCGTGCGCCGACTACGCCCGCGCCTGCCTGTGCAACTGGATGGTGCCTGCCGGGGACCCGAATCCGCTCTGCGTATCCTGCCGGCTCACTGCGACCATTCCCGACCAGTCGCTGCCGGAGAACCAGATCGCGTGGGCGAAGCTCGAGTCGGCCAAGCGGAACTGGCTCTACACCATCCTGGGACTGAGGCTGCCGGTCAGGTCGCGCCTGGAGGACCCCAAGCACGGACTCGCCTTCCACTTCCTGCGCCAACTGGATGCCGCCAAGCCTGTCCTGACCGGACACGACTCCGGCGAAATCACCATCAATGCCATCGAGTCGGATCCGGTCCAGCGCGAACGCAGCAAACACGAGCTGCATGAACCGTACCGTACGCTGCTCGGCCACTTCCGCCACGAATCGGGGCATTACTACTGGGACCTGCTGGTGCGCGACAGCAGGTTCATCGGACCGTTCAGGGAACTCTTCGGCGACGAGCGCCAGGACTATGGCGAAGCGCTGCAGCGGCACTATCGCGAAGGGCCTGCGCCCAACTGGCGAGGCGGCTTCGTGAGCGGCTACGCAACCATGCACCCCTGGGAGGACTGGGCCGAGACCTGGGCCCACTACCTGCACATGGTGGACCTGCTCAATACCGCCAAGTCATGGCGGCTCACGATCGCCGGCTTCGAGGACCAGAAAGTGGCCGAAGAGATTCCGGCGGCGGCGCGGCTTTCAGACGAGTTCGCACAGATGGTCCGCGAATGGGTGCCGCTGACGCTGCTGGCCAACAGCCTCAGCCGCAGTCTCGGGCACGAGGACATCTATCCGTTTGCGCTCTCGTACCTGGCGCTGCGCAAGATGCAGTTCGTGCATGAGGTGGTCGCAACGGCGGGTGCGGCAGCTGCTGCCGAGGCCGCCGGGGGCGTCGAGGTGGTTGGCGCAGACGGCCCGGTGGCCGCTGCGTGAGTGTCGGACCCCAGCCTCCCTAGCGCTTCTGCGACCGATGAGTCAACCGCTGCCGTGCCTGCCCAAGGTGAAACTGCATTGCGGTACGAGCCCCCTCGCCGTTCTCGTCCCGGATCGCGGCGACCACCGCTTCGTGCTCGTCGAGCACCCGTTGCGCTCTCTGCCGATTGCCGGTGCGGGTCAGGTTGAGCGTCAGCTGCATGAAGCCGGACATCGAATCGAGGCTGGCATCGAGCGCCTGCAGGAAGAATTCGTTGCCGCTCGCTTCGGCGATCCTGCGATGGAAGGCCAGGTCTTCCTCGGCGGCCATCCGTCCCGCCCTCGTGCTTTCCAGGAACATCTGGTGGGCATGCTCGATGGCGAGCAACTGCGCGGGCGAGCGGCGCAGCGCGGCAAGCCTTGCGCTCTCGCCCTCGAGCGCGGTGCGAACCTCGTGGCACCGCAGGTAGGACGCCACGTCCCTGGCCTTCGCGAACTTGCGGATCCGCTGGTCGGGCTGGTGCACCACGAAGCTGCCTAGGCCCTGGTGGGTGGTGATCAGGCCGTCGGCCTTGAGCCGCAGCAGGGCCTGGCGCACCACCGGCCGCGATACGCCGAAGCCATCGCTGATCTCCTTCTCCGACGGCAACCGGTCGCCAATGCTGAGGGCGCCCGACATGATCCGCTCCAGGATCTGCCCATAAAGCTGGTCCCCGAGCGTGACCCGCTCGCTTCCATCGAGGCGCGCACCGGGCAGCATGGCGGGCGGGGTGGAAGTCACGGCGAAAGGCAGGGGGCGTGGCAAATGCGTCAGCGCCGGCGGTCGATCTCCAGCAATCGGCGGGCAACCGGGGCGACCCGGTCGCGCGATTTCTCGTCGAGCCCCGACAGCATCGGCAGCATCGGCCCCATGTCGGTAATCCCCGCGAGGGTCACGGCGTCGTGCAGGACCCGTATCGGGCTGATCTCGTCGCGGCAATCCTCGAGCGGCATGTACTCCGAACGGATCCGTTCAGCCTCCTCCCAGCGCTGGTCACGCAGCAGCTCCAGCATGCGCATCGAGCCGCGAGGCGCAACGCACACCGATCCTGAAGTAAAACTGGTGAGGCCGAAATCGCGCAGGTGAACCACCGCCGGCCGCTCGCCGATTCCGCTCACCAGTCGCTCGCGCGGCACCACCTTTGCCAGTTCGCGAAGATAGGCGTCATCGGCCGGATTCTCCCTCACCACCGCGTATTTCACCGCGGCCACCCGCTCTTCCTCGAACAGCCTGCCGATGGTTTCCGGCCGGATGTAGTGGTCCGACTTGATGTAGACCACCGCAGGCT
This sequence comes from uncultured Pseudomonadota bacterium, assembly GCA_963844195.1. Taxonomy (GTDB): domain Bacteria; phylum Pseudomonadota; class Gammaproteobacteria; order Burkholderiales; family Burkholderiaceae_E; genus Lautropia. The sequence goes on from CAWJNC010000004.1 coordinate 801,084, forward strand.
TCGCGAGGATGTCGGTGAAGCGGCGGATGGCCACGGCGAGACCTTGGTCCGTGAATGGGAAGGTCATCGGCAGCAGCATCGCCGTGGGAAAGGCGCGGCCCTTCAGGATCGCGGCCTGGTCGACGAGCTTGCCGTAGTCCGGCCCAGCCGAAGGCAGCACCCAGGTGTCGGCACCGGCTGTTTCCTGGAGGAAGTCCAGCACTGCCGCGTACTCGCTCGGGGCGAGATGGTAGAAGTTGGCGTTGCCGCCGTACATGAGGCTGCGCACCCCGCCGTCCTGCAGATGCGCGATCAGCGCGGCATTGGCCTTCCAGTTGGGCGTGAGGTCGGCGTTGCGGGCGAACGGTGGCACTGCAACCACCGAGCGGCTGAGGTCTGCGGGCGTGACGGGCGTGGTCTTCATGGGCGGTCTTCCAGTTCGGCACTTCTGCGAAGGTCGCATCATACTTGTCAAACAAGTTGCCGGTCAATCGAGGACTTGTAATGCCAAGTTGGCTGCCGGCTGGGGGCTCCACCCGCAGTCGCAGGCACGGAAGCTGCCGCCAATCCCCCATGCTTCCGTTGGCGTTCTCATGAAGGGCATTCCTTCGTCAACCCAACCGCAACGAGGAGATCGGCCATGACCTTGCGCAGCATCAATCCTGCGACCGGCGAGACGATCAACACCTATGAGCCGCACGGCGATGCAAAGGTCGATTCCGCGATCGCCCGGGCCGTGCTGGCTTTCGAGCGCCATCGGCAGGCGGCGCTGCAGGAACGAGGCGCATTGCTGAACGCAGCGGCCGACGTGCTGGAATCGGGCAGGGCGAAGTGGGCGGAATTGCTCACGGCCGAGGTCGGCAAGACCCTCAAGTCCTCGATCGGCGAGGTCGAGAAATGCGCGCTGGCCTGCCGGCACTATGCGAGCCACGGGAGCGAGTACCTGGCGGACGAGCCGATGCAGTCATCTGCTTCTCGCGCGTACGTGCGCCACCTGCCGCTGGGGCCGGTCCTCGCGGTCATGCCCTGGAACTTTCCGTTCTGGCAGGTATTTCGCTTCGCGGCGCCTGCGGTGATGGCTGGCAACGTGACGCTGCTCAAGCATGCCTCCAACGTGCCGGCCTGCGCACTGGCCATCGAGGAGATTTTCCGCCTCGCCGGTTTCGAGGATGGCGTCTTCCAGACACTGCTGGTCGGCTCGGACTCGGTCGAGCGAATCCTGGCGGATCCGCGGGTGCGCGCGGCGACGGTGACTGGATCGGAAGGCGCCGGCGCGGCGGTGGCGTCGGTGGCCGGCAAGCACCACAAGAAGACCGTACTGGAACTGGGCGGCAGCGACCCGTTCATCGTCATGCCGTCGGCTGACCAGGAGAAGGCGGTGAAGGCGGCGGTCGGCGCCCGCATCATCAATAACGGCCAATCGTGCATCGCTGCCAAGCGATTCATCGTCCATGCGGATGTCTACCGCCGGTTCGAGGAGGCCTTCGTCGCTGGCTTCGAAGCGCTCGAGGTCGGCGACCCGATGCAGGCGTCCACTGATGTCGGCCCGCTGGCGATGCCGCAGATCAAATCGGACCTGACTGCCCAGGTGGACGAGAGCGTCGCCAAGGGTGCGCGACGCCTCTGCGGTGCCCGTCCCATGTCGGGTCCCGGCAACTACTTTCGCCCCGGCGTGCTGGCGTCGATTCCGAAGGAATCGCCCGCATGGTCGGACGAGTTGTTCGGGCCGGTTGCCATGTTGTTCAAGGTCGACAGCCTCGACGAGGCGATCGCATTGGCCAATGCCACCCGATTCGGTCTCGGCTCGTCGGTATGGACTCGCGACGAGCAGGAAATCGGGATTGCTGCGACCCGGATCGAGGCCGGCTGCACGTTCTTCAACACCATCGTCGCATCCGATCCTCGCCTGCCATTCGGCGGCATCAAGTCGTCGGGTCATGGCCGGGAACTCGCCAGGGACGGCATGCTCGAGTTCGTCAACCGCAAGACGGTCGTCATCCAGTGAGACCGGACACAGTGAGGGTAGTCACGATGAGGTCGGACAGGGCAGACATGAAGCAGCCGACGTCGGAAGGTGCTGGAGACTCCTCCCGCGCGGGAACCGGCGAAGGGAAGGGCTCGGGGACGAAGGGAAGCGCGGCCGGCAAGGCGCCTGTGAAAGGATCGGTCGCGACGCAGCGGGGCGGCGACAAGGTGCGAGGCGGGCCTGCCGACTTCGGCGGCCCGCCGCCGGGGCGTGCCGAGGATCAGGCGGAACGGCAAGGCTTCGACCGCCAGCGGCTCGATCCGCAGGACCGGCCGCCTGCCGACGTCATCGATCGTGGAAACCTGGCCGGCGAAAAGGATTTCGAGCTTGGGAGCGGCAAGGAATAGCGCTAGGCGTCGAGGATTTCCAGGAGGATCCTGCCAGCCCGCCGGCATTGGGCCAGCGGCGCATCGAGGTGAGTCAGCGCCCGCAGCCTGGTGGCACTCAGGGCGTTGAGCAGCACGCCCCGGCCTCGTGCCCTGGCGACCAGCGCATGCGCATCCGGAAGATCGCGCTGCGGACTGTTGCCTGCATCTGCGCCCGCCAGGTCGAACACCAGTACGTTGGTCTGGATGGCCTTCGCATCGATGCGGATGCGTGGCGACTGCGCGAGCATACGGCCAAGTTCCCGCGCGCTCCCATGATCTTCGGCGAGGCGCTGAAGGTTGTGGTCCAGCGCGTATTCGGCGCCTGCCGCGAACATGCCGACCTGCCGCATCGCGCCACCCAGCATGCGCCGGTAGCGCACGCCGGCTGCAATGAGATCGCGTGATCCGGCCAGCAAGGAGCCGCCGGGTGCGCCGAGACCTTTCGACATCGAGACCATGACCAGGTCGAAGGGCGCCGCGAGCTCGGCGACGCTGGTCCCGGTGGCGATAGCGGCGTTCCACAACCGCGCGCCGTCGAGGTAGGTGGCGAGGCCGTGGTGGCGCGCCACCGCGCAGGCGTCGTTCACCGCCGCCTGCGGAAAAATCACTCCGCCCATCCGGTTGTGCGTGTTTTCGATCTCGAGCAGGGTGGTGGGCGGATAGATGTCGTGGTTGCGGGGTTTGATGGCCCGCCTCAGTTCCTCGACCGAAAACACGCCGCGATCGCCGATCTCCGTGAGCTGCACACCCGCGATTGCGCCCGAGCCGCCGGTCTCGTGCCATACCGAATGCGCTTCCCGTGTGACGATGACATCGTCGCCGCGGCGGGTGAGCACGAGCAGCGCGACCTGGTTCGCCTGCGTGCCGCTGGGAAGCCAGATGCTCGCCTCCTTGCCCACCAGTTCGGCGATTCGCACCTGCAGGCGGTTGAGCGACGGGTCGTCGTCGTACTGCATGTCGCCGACTTCGGCATCTGCCATTGCCCGGCGCATGCCTGGCGACGGCCGGGTGACGGTGTCGGAACGAAGATCGATGATGTCCATGTGCTGCCTCCGAAACGCGGCCCGGCTTGCAGCCGTCCGCCCCGCGAAGGCTACACTCAGACGGTGGCGGCGAGAAGCTCCGCCTGCCGCTCCGGCTCGTCGGTGCGCATCGTCACGCTCGCCTGCGGCGTGTCTTCATCCGGCATCCGGAACGCCGAGATCACCGGGATGCCTGCGGATTCGCCGCAGGCGATCGACAGCAGGTGGTTGGCTGCAAGGGCCTGCCAGCCGTCGGCGTGGTCGTCGATCGGCTCGCTGACCACCACCAGCGAGCGGCTGGTCTTGCGGTAGTAGACGGACGGTGCCAGTTCGTCGCTCGACCACCGGAACACCGTCAACTGCCGGCCATTGCTGATCGCAGCTGCGAAACGGAACGGCTCGTCGATGGCGGCGCCGCGCATCTCGTCATGAATGCGGGCGAGCGTGTTGCGCACCGCCGCCACCGGCCCTTCGTTGTCCACCTCGCCCAATGCGATCAGGAAGATGGCTTCCGAGTCGGTGCCCCCGCGCCGATGGGCGTAGAGCCGGTCAGGGATCATGTTCTCGATCCGGCGCCGGATGCTGCAGAAGCCGCCGATCTGGCCGTTGTGCATGAACAGCCAGGGGCCGACGCTGAACGGGTGGCAGTTGGCGCGCGCGGTGGCGGCGCCGGTCGAGGCGCGGACATGGGCGAAGAAGGTGGCGGCGCTCAACTGCGCGCAAAGCGACATCAGGTTCTCGTCAGACCAGGCAGGCGAGATTTCGCGGTAGAGGCCGGGGATCTCGCGGTCGCCGTACCAGCCGATACCGAAGCCGTCGCCGTTGGTGGCGGTCTTGCATTGCGACGCATGCAGCGATTGGTGCACCAGCGATCGCGCCGGCTTGGTGACGACGTTCTCGAGCCGTTCCGCTGCTCCGGTATAGGCAACCCAACGACACATGGCCCGCGATGTTCCCTTGCTCTTAGCCCTGCTTGTTGCCGGCTGCACCCTTCTGCGCGCGACCCTGCGCCGACGGCGCTGCTCCGGTTTGCTGCAAGTGTAAGGTGGGGGCGCGAAGGGCGGTTGGCCGCGTGTCTTGCTGGAAACACCGCTGGTGCGGCCGGTGCCAGCGCTGCTCCAGGGGTGGCGGCGGAACCTATGGCAGCTTCGGCTTCACTGTCTTTGGCGTCTGCGCGACCGGTGCCATGCGGACGATTTCGCCGAGAAGCGCATAGTTGGGCCCGCCAAGGCGACACACCGGTTTCAGCGACGCCGTGTCGATCTTTCCGTCGAGCAGCAGATGGTCGCGGATATGGAAGGCGCAGATTTCCCCCCCATGAATTCGGACCCCGTGTCACCGAAGACGATGGAACGGTGGAGGCGACATTCCATCGCTACCGGTGCGGCCACGAGCCGCGGAGGCGCGACGTGATCGGACGCCACGGTCTGCAAGCCGAGAACATCGACCTCGCTCACATCGGCGGGATAAGGATGGTCAATGGCGGATCCGGATGGCGGGGACCGGAAAGCCCATATAGTGGAACAAAATGCCGCCGTACCGTTGCAGTCGCCCGGCCTCAGGCATATCGTGCAGTGCAGAGACAACTGGAGGAGACCGTATGGACACACCCGCAACGAAGGGTGCTCGCAGGGCCGCGACCGCGGCCGCGGGCCTGAGCAGGATGGGTGCAGCGCTGGCGGTGCTGGCCGGGTTCGCGGGGTTGCTGCCGGCGCATGCGCATGCCCAGAGCTGGCCGGACAAGCCGATCCGGCTGGTGGTTCCCTATCCCCCCGGCGGCAACGTGGACGGGGCGGCGCGGATCGTTGCGCCCGGCCTCGAGAAGGAACTGGGACAGCCGATCCTGGTGGAGAACCGCGCCGGCGCAGGAGGAATGATCGCGGGCGAGCATGTCGCCAGGAGCAGTCCGGACGGCTACACGTTCTTCTTCACGGCCAACGGGCCGCTGCTCTACTCGCCGCTGACCTTCGACCAGGTTTCGGTATCCCTGCCTTTCATCAAGGATGGCAGGCTGCGGCCGCTTGCGGTGACCACGGCGAAGCGCCCGGTGTCGGTTCGCCAGCCGCCGAACGAGGGCGCCCTGATGGATCTACTGTTCCGGCTTGTGCCGGATGCTGAACTCCGCCGCCGCGTGCTGGTGGATAATCCGGCGCAACTGTTCGGATTCGCAACGTGAAGCTCATTTCTTTCGAATGCAGCGACGGCAGGCACGGCTTTGGCGCCCTGACCGCCAACGGCGACGGCGTCATCGACCTGGCGGGCCGCCTCGGGCAGGGCGTGACGGACCTGCGGCAACTGCTGGAATCGGGTCAACTCGATCGATCGCGCGAACTCGTGCAGCGCTTGCAGGGCAGTTCGCCGGCTGCCGGCGCCGGCGACCTCGCCCTCGACGAACTGCAGTTCGACTGTCCGATCCGGCAGCCGGAGAAGATCCTCTGCATCGGCGTCAACTATGCGGAGCGCAACGAGGAGTACAAGGACGGTAGTGCCGCCCCGTCCTATCCGAGCGTCTTTCCCCGCTTTGCGCGTTCCTTCGTCGGGCACGGCCGCGCGATCCGCCGGCCGCCGGAGTCGACGCAGCTCGACTACGAGGGCGAGATCGCGATCGTCATCGGCAAGGGTGGCCGCCGGATCCCCCGGTCCCAGGCGCTGTCGCACATCGCCGGGCTGACCTGCCTGAACGAGGGAACCATCCGCGATTGGGTGCGCCACGGCAAGTTCAACGTGACCCAGGGCAAGAACTGGGACGGCAGCGGCGCGATCGGGCCATGGCTGGTGACGGCGGACGAGTTCGCCGGCATGGGCGCGCTGACCGTGACCACACGGGTGAACGGCGAAACGCGCCAGCACGACACGACCGCTCGCCTGATGTTTCCGTTCGACGCGCTCATCAGCTACCTGTCCACCTGGACCACGCTCGTAGCAGGCGACGTCATCGCCACCGGCACGCCCACCGGCGCGGGTGTGCGCTTCGATCCGCCGAAGTTCCTGGCTGCGGGCGACACGGTGGAGGTCGAGGTCGAGCGGCGTGGGCGTGCTGCGCAACCGGGTCGAGGACGAGCGGTGAGACCATGCTGAACGACGAGCAGCGCCGCGAGGCGGCGCGCCTGCTGATGGCGGCCGAGCGCGATGTCGCGCCGGTCGAGCAGCTGGCGAAGACGTTTCCGGGGATGGACATAGACGATGCCTACGCCATACAGCTGGAGGCGATCGGCCAGCGGCGGGCGGCGGGCGCGCGGCTGAAGGGTCACAAGATCGGACTTACCTCGAAGGCCATGCAGGCGAGCGCCGGCATCGACGAACCGGATTTCGGGCACCTGCTCGACGACATGTTCTTCGCCGACGGCGAGACCCTGCCGACCGCGCGCTTCATCGTCCCGCGCATCGAGGTCGAGCTCGCCTTCGTCCTGGGCAAGCGCCTGAAGGGGCCGGACCTCACGCTGTTCGACGTACTGGCTGCAACCGAGTACGTCACGCCGGCGCTGGAGCTGATCGACGGGCGCAGCCGCTATCCGCGCACCATCGTCGACAACATCGCCGACAACGCCGCCTGCGGCGCGGTGATCCTCGGGGGCAGGCCGGTGAAGCCACACGACGTCGACCTGCGCTGGGTCGGCGCCATGCTCTTTCGCAATGCCCGGATCGAGGAGACCGGCTTGGCCGCCGGGGTCATGGGTCATCCTGCGATGGGCATCGTCTGGCTGGCCAACCGCCTGGCCAGCTTCGATACTGCGCTCGAAGCCGGCCACGTAGTCCTTTCCGGCTCCTTCACCCGTCCGGTGGCGGCAAAGGCCGGCGACACCTTCCACGCCGATTATGGCGCCCTTGGCACCGTGTCCTGCAGTTTCTCCCGGGAGTGATGCGAGCGCCAGGCGCCTGCGGCCCAGGCGCCTAGAAGCGTTCGTCCGCTCGCAGGTAGCGCCATTGCCCGAGCGGCAGGTTGCCCAGCATCACCCCGCCGATGCGGATTCGCTTGAGGCCGACGACCTGCAGTCCGACCAGCTCGCACATGCGCCGCAGCTGGCGCTTCTTGCCTTCGACCAGCACGAAGCGCAGCTGCTCCGGATTCTGCCACTGCACCTGTGCCGGCTGCAGCGCAGCTCCGTCGAGCGACAACCCGTGGCGCAGGCGCGCGAGCTGCCTGGCGGGGAAGCGGGACTGGACCTCGCGGCTCTCACCATCAAGACTGACACGCACGAGGTATTCCTTTTCCATGCGCGAGTCGTTGCCGATCAGCTGGCGGGCGATGCGGCCGTCCTGCGTGAGCACCAGCAGTCCCACCGAATCGATGTCGAGCCGGCCAGCCGGCGCAAGGCCCTTGCGATGCGAAGGCTGGAAGCGGTGCGCCGACGTGTCGCCGCGCCAATGGCTGCCTGCCTCCACCAGCGCGGCGGCCGGTTGGTAGCCATCCTCTGCCTGGCCGCTGACATACCCGATCGGCTTGTTGATGAGGATGGTGACCTGGCTCGCCTGCTGACCCCGCGCGCGCCGGTCGACCTCGATGCGGTCGGCATCGGCGACCTGCATGCCGACGGCGGCAACATGGCCGTTGACCCGCACCCACCCCTGGGCGATCCACTCGTCGGCTTCGCGGCGCGAACACAAGCCGAGCTGCGCCATCCGCTTGTTCAGGCGTGAAGTGGGGGCGATGGTCATCTGCGGTTGCGGCAGCCGGCCGCGGGCCGAACTGCTCGACTATCCTGCGATCGACAATGGGCGGATGATGAGCCTTACAGTATGCCGAAGCGCTGGAACACGCTCGCAAGCGACTCGCCGGTGCGCAGGGCTTCGCGGGTCTGGTTTTCGCCGGTCACCTTTTCGATCGCCAGCGCGACGACCCGCTCTTCCACTTCCCGCGGAATCGCCACCACGCCGTCAGCGTCGCCGACCATCACGTCCTGGGGACGGACGAGCACGCCGGCGCACATCACCGGAACCTCGATCTGCATCACGCGGCCGCGACCCTTCGAGTCCAGCGGCCCGACGCCGCCGTGGAAGACCGGAAAGCGCATCTGCACGATCTGGCGGATGTCGCGGACCAGCCCGTCGGTGACGCACCCGGCCGCCTTGCGCGCGAGGCTGGCGGTGGTCAGCAATTCCCCCCACGGCGCGATGCGGCCGCTGTCGCCGCAGGCCAGGACGACGACCTCGTCCGGCTTGAGGTCGTCGATCAGCTGGATCTCGAGCTCGTACGGATTGACGCCCGGCTCGATATGGAACACCGGCATATAGAGGCCGGTGCGGGCGCGCCCGGCCATGTCGATCGACAAGTCGAGTGGCCGGATGTGCGTCCGCATGGCCTGGTTGCGCAACTCGAGCGAGTCGAGAATGTCGGACAGGACCGCGGTGGGTATGCGATGGCGGCGGATGCTCCTGACTATTTCGTCCGTCATGGGTCTCTCGTCTCCTATTTCTGTCGGGCGATGATCTGGTCCTTGATCTTGTCGTAGACGCCCTGCGGGATGACCTTCTTGTTCACCAGGTCGTCCCTGCCGCCATAGGGACGTCCTTGGACGATCGCCTTGGCCCGGGCCTCGCCGATGCCGTCGAGCGTGGCCAGTTCCGCTTCGCTCGCGCTGTTGATGTCCATGCGGTCGGCGGCTGCTGGCGCCTTGGTCGCCGGAGCCTTCATGTCGGCGGCAGTCTCTTGCGTGGCCGGTACAGGCTTCTTCTCGTCGGCGGCATGTACGCCGCCGGTATTCACCAGGCACACGGCAGCAAACATCGCCAGCTTGAACAACGTTGGCTTCGAAACGAGCGTCATCGTCAATCTCCTTGTCCGTTGTGGTGCCGAGTCTACTACGGGCGCTGCCATCGCCTTGGTGCAACGGAACGGCTCCCGTTCATCGGGACTTTGCCGCAGCCCGCTGCCTTGCTCCCCATCCCCGACCACGGCACGTCTAGCCTGTGGTCTGCCGTGACCGCAGCGTGGCCTGCGCAGCTTCGGCGACCGCGGCAATTTGCGCAACTCCCAGGGAGGGGTCGACGAGCCGCAGGCGTGGCGCAGCGGCGAGGCCGATGCGCGGGCAACGCCGCTCTGTGCCGCGATCTCTGCGGGACGACAGGATGCGGTGCAGGAGCTCTTGCTGCGCGGCGCGGACGCGAACAAGGCCTGCACGAAGCATCACACGCCGCTCGACTGGACGATCGAGACCTTCTACCAGCCGGCCGCACTCGACATCGCCGGCCTTTTGCTCGAGCGCGGCGCGGTGGCCGCCGTCTACCGCGGCGTGCAGTCGCTCGCGGACGTGCAGGAAGCGATGGCGCGCAAGAACTCCGCGATCGGGGAGCCGGTTCCGCGCAAGGGCTGATGCCGTGCCGTCAGCGCCATTGCGCCGCCATGCGCTCGCGCATGGCGAGGTCCGGCAGTTCACCGGTTCCGGCGGCTACGTTGTCCAGCATGTGCGCCGCCTTGCCGGTGCCGGGGATGACACAGGTCACCGCCGGATGGCCCAGCACGAACTTGAGCAGTGCCTGGGCCCAACTGCTGCAACCGATCTCGGCAGCCCAATCCGGCAGGGGCCGCTTGCGCAGCGTGCCCAAAAGGCCGCCACCGCCGAACGGCCGGTTGACGATGACGGCAATTCCCAGGTCGGCCGCGAGCGGCAGCAAGCGCGCTTCCGCCTCGCGCTCGTCGATCGAATAGTTGATCTGGACGAAATCGAGTGCATGCTCGCGCATTACCTCCTCGAGTTGTCCGTAGGCGCTCGACGTGTAGTGCGTCACGCCGAGATAGCGGATCCTGCCCTCCTGCTTCCATTGCTTCAGCGTGACCAGGTGTGCGCGCCAGTCGACCAGGTTGTGGATCTGCATGAGGTTGATCGGCCTGGTCTTCAGCCGCGCCATCGACTGCGTCATCTGCTCGATGCCGCGCTCGCGCGAACTGGTCCAGACCTTGGTCGCCACGAAAGCGCGATCGCGCTCCGGCGAGTGCTCCAGCAGCTCGCCGACGGTCGTTTCGGCACGCCCATACATGGGCGAGCTGTCGATGACGCTGCCACCGGCGTCGAAGAGGGTCTTCAGGACGCCGGGTAGTTCCTTGTAAGCCGCGGTTCCCGGCTCCACGTCGAACCCGACATAGGTGCCGCAGCCGATCACCGGAAGGGGCTCACCACTGGAAGGGATCGGGCGGGAGTGCATCTTCATCGTTGAACCCTCCAGGTCGGGGCGGACCGGTGTCGGCACTGTCGGCGCTTGTTGTGCGGCCGCTTCGCTGCGCCCGCCGCCGGCGAATGTAGCGGATGGCCGCAGGGGGCCTGCAGAAGGCGGGGAGAACGCGAGGGTCCGGTAGCCGGCGGCGACGGCCGGCACCGATGTCGAAAGACCGGGGATGGCGAGGGTTGCCCCGACGGCCTTGAGCACTGCGCGTCGACTGCGCACCATCGTGTTCATGCCGAGTTCCTCCGTCGGTCCGCCTCCCGCCGATCCGCTGCGCCGACTACCTGCTGCGCATGCGGCAACATTGCATAGTCCACCATCATGCCGCGATAGCTGACGGCGCCATCGCCGCGCGCCTGCGCGTCTCGCATCGCCTCGATCATGCCGCGGTAGTACTCCACCTCCTCCGCGGTCGGCGCGAAAACCTCGGCCGCGACAGCGACGTGGCTGGGATGGATCAGCACTGCGCCGCTGTAGCCGAGGGCCTTGATGCGCCTGGCAAGGGTTCGCACGCCATCGAGATCGTCGAGCGCGGTACCGATCAGGCTGCCCATCGGGTAGGGCGCGCCGCCGGCCCGACTGTCGAGCACCAGCTTGGACGCCACATACAGTTGCTCCGTGCCTTCCATGCTCGGTTGAAAGCCTACGGCGCGCGCCACGTCGCCCGAGATCGGGCCGCCGACGACACCGATGATCCCCCGGCAGCGCGAGCTCGCCGCCGCCAGGTCTCGCGCTGCCCAGATTCCCTGGGCAGTTTCCGGTAGCGGCATGATGGCCACCGAGCCGAGCGGCAGGCCGGCCTTGCCCTCCGCATGGCACAAGAGCCGGTCGAGCAGGCGGATCTCCTCCACGTCGTTGGCCTTCGGCAGCATCACGCCGCTCAAGCCATCGGTGGCCAGTTCCGGCACGTCGGCGGCACCATCCTCGCCGAAGGCGTTGATCCGCACGAAGGCGGCAATGCCCTGGTCACGCAGCACGCCGATGGCTTCGCGTGCCAGGCCGCGGGCTTCCTTCTTCAGGGCCGGCGGAACGGCGTCCTCGAGGTCCAGCACCACCGAATCCGGCCGGAAGCGACCGGCCTTACGGACCCAGTCGAGCTTGTGCGCGGGTATGAACAGCATCGTTCGAAGCGGCCAGCTCACGGGAGCATTCTCCTTGAAGAGGGGTTGCGGTCTGCGTGCCGGACCTGCAGGTTGGCAGGCGGCGAATAGCGCGCAGAGAGCGTCGCCACGCTCTTGCAGCGATTAAAGCAGCTAGTCGCTCAGTACACTATCGATTTCCTCGAACCGCATCCGATCCGGCCCGCGCTCGGCTGCGTCACGCCAGCAGGTAACCCGGGAGCTCGAGATGCAAGCAACTCATCGGTCTGCGGCCGCGCCTCGGCGACCGGTCGCCGTCGTCACCGGCGCGCGCCAGGGGATCGGCTTCGGGATTGCCGGTGCGCTGGCGGCAGCCGGCTTCGACCTGGTCCTGCTGGACCGTGACTGGGAAGATGCCGCCGCCGCTTTCGAGCCGCTGCAGGAATCGGCTGCGCGCATCCGCTTCATCCCTTTCGACCTCGCCCGGATCGAGCGGCACGAGGCGGTCGCGGATGAAGTCGCCGATGCCTTCGGCGTCCCGGATTGCCTGGTGAACAACGCCGGCGTGCAGGTTGCGAATCGCGGCGACATCCTGGACGTCGGGCCGGACAGTTTCGACCGGGTGATGGGCGTCAACCTGCGCGGTACGTTCTTTCTCACGCAGGCGATCGTGCGGCGGATGCTGACCGCAGGCGCGCGGCAGCATCACCGCTGTCTCGTCGTCGTGTCGAGCGTCAATGCGGCCCTGCCCGCAGCGGATCGTGCCGAGTACTGCCTGTCGAAGGCCGCGCTGTCCATGATGACGCAACTCTTCGCACTGCGCCTCGCGCAGGCGGGGATATGCGCCTATGAAATCCGCCCGGGAATCATCCGTACCGCGATGACCGCACCGGCGGCGGCGAAATACGACGCGCTGATTGCCGAAGGGCTGACGCCGATCGCCCGCTGGGGAACCGCCGACGACGTCGGACGCACGGTCGCCACGCTCGCACAGGGGAAGATGCCGTTCAGCACCGGTCAGGCGTTCAATGTCGACGGAGGCCTGCACATCCACCGGCTCTGAAGTCGACACCCGGCACGGCGCGCTTCAGGGCTCGAGAGCTTCCGGCCCCACTGTCTGTGACCGTGATGGCGGAGCCCCGAAGGAACAGGAACGGAGCGTCGCAGGCGCGGAGTGTGTGGAAGGTACGGAGCCTCAGGCCGGTTGACCGAGCGGCTGGCCGAGCCGCACGGCGCGGCTCGGATCTGCCGAAGCGGCCGTCGCGCCCGGACGGGGTGCAGCTTGTGATCCATCGGAGCGCCGGTTCCAGGTGACGGTCGATGCCGTCTCGACTGCGGCGGCGTCGCCCAGGCACACCTGTGCATCGCCGATTCCGATGCTGCGCAGCGCCCGCAACGCGACGAATGCATCGACCGCGTGTCGTTCCGAATAGATGACCACCGCGCGCCCCCGCTGGATGCCCGACCTGCCGAGCGTATCCTCGATCACGGCCGCCGGGATCAGGTTGCCGCCACTGTTGTCGGCGAGGAGCCAGCCTACGTCGCCGAGCGTCAGCGCACCCGACAGCGGGCCGTCAGCGCGATTGCGCTCGACCTCTTCGGCGGGCCGCACGTCCCAGATGATGGCGCCGTCGGCAGCCGCGCGGGTCATCTCGTCGCGACCGATGATGAGCACCGGTTCGCTCAAAGCTCCCAGCCAGTAGCTCATCGCGGTCTGCACCGCGGTCTGCATGCTTGCGAAATCCAGTCCAGACATTTGGTTCCCTCGTTGTTTGGCCGTGCCGCCCATGCGCGCGACCGTCGTCGCGCTGGCGGCACCATGGACCCAGGCTAGGAGGGCGGATTTGCCTCGGCATGAGCGTCGGTTGCCGGGCCGGCCGTTTTGTATCCGGAGGTTTCCGGACTGCTTGGCCGAGCCTTTCAAGTCCCTGAATTGCCATGGGATTCGCCGGTGCCGCGCGCGAAGGGGGGAGTTTTCCCTAAGCCGGCGTCAGGAACGAGCATTGCTGGCCTGAAAGCAACACCCAGGGGGAAGAGCGTGCCAAAAATCACCCTTGACGGTTACGTCATCGTCGCGGAAGCCGTGCAGCAAGAGGACGGATGGATGCCGTCCGCGACCATCCACGACGATCGTCCGGACGTGGATCTCGACGACGTGACCGACGACTACCGGGTCATTGCCCCGGGCGACGTGCGTTACGCCACCCGCCAGGAGGCTGTCGACCAGGCGGAAGTGCTTGGCAGGTCGTGGGTGGCCGAGCGGGGCTAGGAGTCGGCGGGGCGGGCCGGCCAACCCGCCGTCAGCCGTAGCGGGAGCGCAGGATCCTTGCAGCCTCGACCATCGATCTCAGCTTGCCGTCCGCAACCGCGCGCGGCAGGTACTTCATGCCGCAGTCGGGCGCAAGGATCACGTCCTCCGGTGCAATATGCTCCAGCGCGCGCTCGATCCTGCCCACCACCGTCTCGGGCTTCTCGACGGCGGGGTCCGACAGGTCGAGGCAACCGACCATCACCTGCTTGCCCTTCAACTGGCGCAGCACGCTGCAGTCGAGTCGCGACTGCGCCGTCTCGATCGAGATCTGGCTGCAACGGCATTGCGCGAGTTCGGGCAGGAACGAATACCCGCTCGGCCGCTCGTGGATGATCGCGGCATAGCCGAAGCAGATGTGGACTGCGGTGGTGCCGGCGACCCCGTCGAGCGCCCGTTCCAGAGCCGCGAGCCCGAATTGGCGGGCCTTCTCCGGCCGTGCCTGCATGTACGGCTCGTCGATCTGCACAATGTCGGCGCCGGCGGCGAAAAGGTCGCGGATCTCGTCGTTGACCGCGACGGCATAATCCATTGCCGCCGCTTCGTCGCTGGGGTAGAAGTCGTTCTGCGCCTGCTGCGCCATGGTGAACGGGCCCGGCACCGTGATCTTCACCATCCGGTCGGTGTTCGCCTTGAGGAACCGGACGTCGTCCGCTTCGACTGCATGCCGGCGCCGGATCCTGCCGACGATGCGCGGCACGGGATTCGGATGCCCGGATCGGTCCAGCGCGGTGCCGGGATTGTCCAGGTCGACGCCCTCGAGCGCGGTCGCGAAGCGGTTGGAGTAGCTTTCGCGGCGCATCTCTCCATCCGACACGATATCCAGGCCGGCGGATTCCTGTGCCCGAATCGCCAGCAGCGTCGCATCGTCCTGGGCCTGGTCGAGATACTGCGGCGGAATGCGCCACAACTCACGCGCCCGGACCCGCGGAGGAAAACGCCCGCTCAGCTTCTCGCGGTCGATCAACCAGTCGGGCTGGGGATAACTGCCCACGATGGTGGTGGGAAAGAGCATCGCGTCTCCTTGCAGGACCGCATCTTCGTGTTGGCGCGCAGTCTTGCATGGATGCCAGGGCGGGTCAATCGGACGCCCGGGCCGGCGGCGCTGCGCCCGCGGATGCGGCCGTGGGCGATCAAGGCTGAGCCGGCGGCAGGGGCTCGCGGATCGGCGGCGTGCGTGGACGAGGCGGTTCGCGGACTTCGTCGGGCCGATGCTTGCCCTTGTCGGGCCAGTCGTTGGCTGGATCCTCCGCATCCGGATCGTCGTCGATCGGCACGTCGGGGGTCTGGTGGGCAAGGCGTGGAGTCATGGTGCTTCTCGTGCGAAGGTGGCACACCGCAGGGCGGGCGTGCGCATGGTGAGCAAGGCCTGTACCTCAGCGCATGCCGCCCATTCCGCCCATCCCCCCCAGGCCGCCGCCCATCATGCCCTTCATCGAGCGCATCATCTTCGCAAGGCCGCCCTTCTGCATCTTCTTCATCATCGCCTGCATCTGCGAGAACTGGTTCAGCAGGCGGTTGACTTCCTGGACCGGCACGCCGGCGCCGGTAGCGATGCGGCGCTTGCGGCTCGCCTTGATGAGTTCGGGCTTGGAGCGCTCCTGCGGGGTCATCGAGTGGATGATGCCCTGCATGCGCCGCATGTCGCGTTCTGCGCGGTCCATGTCGCCGGGACCGGCCTTGCCCTGCATCTCGGCCGGCAGCTTGTCCAGCAGCGACGAAAGCCCGCCCATCTTCTTCATCTGGCCGAGCTGCTGCAGGAAGTCGTTGAGGTCGAAGCGCGAGCCGCCCTTGAGCTTCTCCGCCAGGCCGCGCGCGGCTTCCTGGTCCACACCCGCCTGCGCCTGCTCGACCAGCGCGACGATGTCGCCCATGCCGAGGATGCGGTTGGCCATCCGGTCCGGATGGAAGACGTCGAGTCCGTCGAGCTTCTCGCCGACCCCGACGAACTTGATCGGCTTGCCGGTCACCGACTTCACCGACAGTGCGGCACCCCCGCGCGAGTCGCCGTCGAGCTTGGTGAGCACTACGCCGGTGAGCGGCAGCGCTTCGTTGAAGGCCTTGGCCGTGTTCACCGCGTCCTGGCCCTGCATCGCGTCCACCACGAACAGCGTCTCGACCGGCTTGAGCACCCGGTGCAAGGCCGTGATCTCGGCCATCATCGCCTGGTCGATCCCGAGGCGGCCGGCGGTGTCGACGATCAGGACGTCGTGATAATGGTTTCGGGCCCAGGCGACAGCGGCGCGGGCGATGTCCTCCGGCTTCTGGTCGGTCTGCGACGGGAAGAAGTCGGCCCCGGCCTGAGCCGTCACCGTCTTCAACTGCTCGATGGCTGCGGGCCGATAGACGTCGCACGAGACCGTCAGCACCTTCTTGCGGCGTGTCTCCTTCAGCCACCTGGCGAGCTTGCCGACGGTGGTGGTCTTGCCGGCGCCCTGCAGGCCTGCCATGAGGATGATCGCCGGCGGCTGGCTGGCAAGATCGAGCTCGGCGGTGCTGCCCCCGATCAGGTCGGTGAGCGTCCGGTTCACGACGCCCACCAGGGCCTGGCCCGGCGTGAGGGACTGCAGCACCTCCTGGCCGAGCGCCTTCTCCTTGACGGTGGCGACGAACTCGCGGACCACCGGCAGCGCGACGTCCGCCTCGAGCAGCGCGATGCGGATCTCGCGCAACATTTCCTGAGTGTTCGCTTCGGTGAGGCGAGCTTCGCCGCGCATCGTCTTGACGACGCGGGCCAGTCTCTGGGAAAGGCTATCGAGCATGTGCTGTTTCCGTGATCCGCGCGGAGGCGGTGTCTGCCGCCTGCGACGGCGGCGGCGCAGGGCGTCGGGCGGGGGCGTTGGCGCAGCAACGGCAGGGTAAACTGCCCGCGTGAGCATTGTACTGATTCTGTTCCTGCTGCCGGCCGCGCTCTATGCAGGCTGTCTGGTGGCTCAGCCTGCGCGGCCGGCACCGGGCGATGACCGCCATCCTGCTCGCGCTGGCGTTGGCGCTGCATGCCGCCAGCCTTCATCCTGCCGTGGCAGGCGGGCAGCTTCTACTACGGCTTTGCCAAGCTGCTGTCGGCAACCGTGTGGATCGGCGTGCTGCTGGTGTGGATCGAAAGCGCGAAGGTGGACCTGGCGAGCCTGGCCACGCTGCTGGCGCCGCTCGCCATCGTCCTGGTCGTGCTGCCGTACTTCTTCCCGGGTGTGGCCTTCGACCTGCACGCTCAGCCGCCGTTGTTCGTGCCGCACCTGATCGTCGGCACGCTCGCCTACGGCGTGATGTTCCTCGGCGCGATCCAGGCGCTGCTGATGGCGGCTGCGGAGCACCGGTTGCATCCGCGGCGACCGGCAGAGCGGCCCGGGCTGCTGGCCTCGCTGCTGGCGCGCCGCGGGCCGCTGCCGCCGCTGATGGTCCTGGAGCGGATCCTGTTCCGGGTGATCGCCATCGGCTTCGTGCTTCCTGCTGCTGACGACATTGACCGGCATCGTCTTCTCCGAGGAGACGTTCGGCAAGCCGCTGCCGCTGAACCACAAGACCGTGTTTTCGCTGGTGGCTACCGTCTTCGTCGGGCTGCTGCTGATCGGCCACTGGTTGTGGGGATGGCGCGGCCGCACCGCGATCCGGCTGACGCTGGGAGGTTTCGGGCTGCTGCTGCTGTCCTACGTCGGCAGCCGGTTCGTGCTCGAAGTCGTCCTGAGGCGGATCTGATGGGCAAGATCGCGTTCTGGATCCTGGTGGCGGTGGCGGTGATGCTGGTGCTGCGACTGATCGGCACGAAGAAGCGCCCACTGGACGACAAGTCCGCGCCCGAAGCCGGACCGGGTAGTTCGCGGCGCTCCCAGGAGAAGGGCGATCACGACGACCGGCGCGACAGCGGCGAACTGATGATGAGCTGCGCGGTCTGCGGCATCCACGTGCCCGCTTCCGACGCGGTCTTCGCCCGCGGCAAGGTCTTCTGCAGCGCCGACCATCGTGACGCCAATGAGCGCGATGGCGCCTGAGGGATGAACTCCTCGGACGGCCGCGCCAGCCGCTATCTTGCGCAGCCGACGCCCTCGTTCTGGAAGTCGCTGCGTTACCTGTGCGATGCGCGACTGACGGTCGCGGCACTGCTTCTCGCCTACGTGCCGCTGCTCGGCCGCGAGTCGGCGCTCGAGGAGACCTTCGACAGCCGGCTGTTCCTCGAGGTCGCCGCCGTCTACTTCGCCATCGCCATCTTCTCGTCGGTGCTCGTGCGGCTGGTGCCGCGCGGCTTTCACGTGCAGTTGCTGGGCCAGGTCCTGGCCGACATCGTGGTCATCGGACTGATCATCTATGCGGCGGGCGGCGCGCGCAGCGGGCTCGGCGTACTGATGATCACGCCCACGGCCGGTGCCGCGATCCTGTCGACGCCGCTGCTTTCGATGTTCATCGCCGCCACCGCCTCGCTGGTGCTGCTAGCGGAGAGCTTGTGGCGCAGGCTGGTGAGCGCCGACGGCTCCGATGGCGGCCTCTTCATCGCCGCCGTGATCAGCGCCACGCTGTTCATCACGGTGATCATCGTCAACCGGTTGGCCCGGCGCCTGACCGACCAGGAACGCCTGGCTTTTCGCCGCGGCCAGGACCTGCGCAACCAGCTCGCGATCAACGAGCTGGTGATCGCGGAACTCGACCGGGGCGTGGTGGTCTTCAACCGCAAGGGCGGCATCAAGGGGATGAACCCGAAGGCGCGCGAGATCCTGGGCCTCGAGCGCGGCATGCCGCTGGAGGCGGTCGACAAGCCGGTCCAGGCGGCGCTGCGGGCGCTGATCGCCGGCGAGCAGCTGGTGACCGATCTTGCGATCGGCGGTGCAGGCGATCGCAGGATCAAGATCCGCGCGCGCGTGCTGACCGGCAACGGCGCAGTGGCGGCCGCCCGGCCGGCCACCCGGCCGGCCACCGGCCCCGCCGCCGGTGACCTCGCCGCGCTCGATCCGTCGTTCGAGGCGCTTGCCGGCGGCGGCACCGCGGTGGACAGGGTGGTGCTGCTCGAGGACCTGGTGCACCTGGAGGAACGGGCGCAGGAGCTGAAGCTGGCGGCGATGGGCCGCCTCTCGGCGTCGATCGCGCACGAAATCCGCAATCCCCTCGGCGCGATCCGCCATGCCGGCAACCTGCTGGCGGAACAGGTTCCGGAGGGCCCCTTGCGCCGCATGACGGCGATCATCGAATCCAACTCCTTGCGCATCGACCGGATCGTGGAGGACGTGCTATCGATCGCACGGCGATCGGCGGCCCGTGAGCCGCTGCACCTGCCGCAGTTCTTCAACGACTTCCTGCCCGAGTTCGTCGCGCAGGTGGACACCAGCTGGGAACGCATCGCGGTCGACCTGCAAAGCGGCGAGGCGCTGCTCTTCGACCGGAACCACCTGCGCCAGGTGCTGGTGAACCTGCTGGGCAACGCCTTGCGTTACGCGAGCGATACGCCGGGCGCCATCCTCGTGCGCTGGCAGCCGGCCGGGGAGGGGCGGGCGGTGCTGCGGGTGCTCGACGACGGACCAGGCATCGATCCCGCTTCGCGTCGACATCTCTTCGAGCCTTTCTTCACCACCGAAGCCCGCGGCACCGGCCTGGGCCTGCACATGGCGCAGGAACTGTGCGCAGCCAATGGCGCTGGCCTGCGCTACGAGACGCGATCGGGCGAGCGGCACCGGGGCGGCTTCGTCATCGAGCCGGCGACGGCGCCGCGGCCAGCCGGCGAAGGGCGTCCCGGCGGGAGCGCGGATCAATCACGAGAGACGCAATGGCAGCAGAAGCAGACGGCGTGAGATCGCTGGCGCGCGGCGCGCGCGTGGCTCGCGTCCTGGTCGTCGACGACGAGGAGAACCTGCGCGAGCTTATGGAGCTCACGCTGGTGGGCATGGGCCTCGACGTCGACGTGGCGGCCGATCTGGCGCAGGCGCGCCGCCTGGTGATGGAGCAGAAGTACGCGCTGTGCCTGACCGACATGCGACTGCCGGACGGCAACGGACTCGAGCTGGTCAGCCTGATTACTTCGCGCAGCCCTGACACGCCGGTGGCGGTCATCACCGCCTACGGCAGCGCCGAGAACGCGGTGGCGGCGCTCAAGGCCGGCGCCTTCGATTACCTGGCCAAGCCGGTCGGATTGGATGCGCTGCGCGCGCTGATCCGCGCCGCCCTGCAACTGCCGGCTCCAGGCGGCGCGGAATCGATCCAGGCGGCAGTTGCGAAGAAAGCCCAGGGCAGCGACGGCGCGGGCCTGCTGCTGGGCGTCTCGGCGGCGGTCGAGGCGGTGCGATCGAGCATCGCGCGCATGGCCCGCAGCATGGCGCCGGTGGCGATCACCGGCGAGTCCGGTTCCGGCAAGGAACTGGCGGCGCGACTGATCCACCAGATGGGCGCGAGGCCGCAGGGGCCGTTCATCGCGGTCAACTGCGGTGCGATTCCCGAAAACCTGATGGAGTCGGAGTTCTTCGGCTATCGCAAGGGGGCGTTCACCGGCGCGGACACCGACCGAACCGGCTTCTTCATGGCTGCGGACGGCGGCACCCTGTTCCTCGACGAGGTTGCGGACCTGCCGCTCGCCATGCAGGTCAAGCTGCTGCGGGCGATCCAGGAGAAGCGCATCCGCAAGGTGGGCGCGGTCAACGAGGAGCCGGTCGACGTCAGGATCATCAGCGCCACCCACCAGGACCTCGCCCGTTGTGTCGAACAGGGGCGCTTCCGGCAGGATCTGTTCTACCGGCTCAACGTGATCGAACTGCGGATGCCGCCACTTCGCGAGCGGCTCGAGGACATCGAGGTGCTGTCGCAGGCGATCCTGGTGCGGCTGGCCGGGCGCGCGCAGGTGCCGACCGTGCCGAGGCTTGCGTCGGTGACGCTGCGCTACCTGCAGAGCTACCGCTTCCCGGGCAACGTCCGCGAGCTCGAGAACATCCTCGAGAGGGCGCTGGCGTTCTCCGACGGCAAGGTCATCAACGTCGAGAACCTCGGCCTGCGACCGATCGTCACCGACGACAGCGAGAGTGAACGTCCCGTCGAGGAGCCTGCGCCTGCCGGTGCGCCGGCAGCGGCAGCGCCGTTCGACGTGGTCGACGCCGACGGGGTGCCGGGCTCGCTGCCCGACTACCTCGACCGGCTCGAGCGCGAGGCGATCCGCAACGCGCTGGAGAAGACCGGCCACAACCGCACGGCGGCAGCGAAGCTGCTGGGGATCACGTTCCGGGCGCTGCGGTATCGGATGCAGCGCTTGGAGTTGTGACGCCCCCCGAAGGCGCCGGAGGCGCCTTCCCCCCACTGGGGGGCGCAGCCAGCGGACCGGCGGAGCCGGATCCGCGGCTGCAGCTGGGTGTGTGGCGCGGAGTCGGATGGGGGCATGGTTGGTGATGCGGGTTGACGGCGACGGGTGGGTGGCGGGGGCTCGGCGGGTGCCGAGTCCTAACTTCGATTCGCGGCCGGCTGCGGCAGTGATCGATACGCTGCTGATCCACCATATCAGTCTGCCGCCGGAACATTTCGTCGGTGATGCGATCGAGCGGCTCTTTACCAATCGGCTCGATCCTTGCGCCCATCCGTACTTCGAGCGGCTGCGCGACGTGCACGTATCGGCGCATTTCCTGTTGCGCCGGCGCGGGGAACTGCTGCAGTTCGTGAGTTGCGACGGGCGCGCCTGGCATGCGGGCGCATCGCGATTGCTCGAGCGCGAGCGCTGCAACGACTTCTCGATCGGCATCGAACTCGAAGGCAGCGGCGCGCGGCCGTTCACCGGCACGCAGTATCGCCGGCTGGAACAGCTGGTTGCAGCGCTGCGTCAGCGCTATCCGCTGCGCCTCATTGCCGGCCACAGCGACGTCGCACCCGGTCGCAAGGACGATCCCGGGCCGCTGTTCGACTGGCGAAGAATCGAACCGGTGCTCCGGCGCGCAGGCATCGAGCGGCCGTTTTGATCGGCATCCCGCACGATTGCTGAAGCCGAACGAGACAAGCTAGAAAACACGCGGCTTGCGCGCCGGAAGTTCCTTCCAGACGACGCCACGGCTCACCCTCCAACCGTGCTTCCAGAAGCCATGCGCGTTTGCGGCCGACGGCGCTGCAGCGGTTGCCGCCGGAGCGGATTCGCGCTTGCGATCGCCCAGGTCGCGCACTAGAATTAGTCATCGAGCTGCGATCAAAACACTACCTGTAGTGTTTGCGGTAGCGCATTGCCTCGACCGGGGGAGGCTGTCGAACGCGTCCGAAGATGGTCATTCGAGGCGCTTCATCAGGAGGCAGGAGTCAGAGCCATGAGAAAAACCGACCGGGAACCAGCTCATCGCGAACATCCAGGTCCGGCACTCAGCGTGCGTTCCGGCTGACCGGCACGAGGACCGGGAGAGGCCTGGTCCAACTGATCAACCGGCGGTCCAGGTGTTCAGGCGACACCGGCCGTCCGAACCAGCCACCCTGCGGGGCGGCCAAAACAACCAAGAGGGTTAAAGCAATGCAATGGATTGGTGAGTCCGTGCGGGAATCGTCGTCGCCGCGTGGTGCGGGCATCGCAGCCGCCGCACAGGCATCCGGTACGCCGGTGGATGGTCGGTTCGACGATTTCAAGGTCATCCGCCGCAACGGGGCGGTGGTCGAGTTCCAGCCCGAGAAGGTCTCGATCGCGATGACCAAGGCGTTCCTCGCCGTCAACGGGGGCCAGGGCGCCGCCTCGGCGCGGGTCCGCGAAATCGTGCAGCGGCTCACCGAATCCGTCACCGCGGCGCTGATCCGCAACAAGCCGGCCGGCGGTACCTTCCACATCGAGGACATCCAGGACCAGGTCGAGCTCGCGCTGATGCGATCGGGCGAGCATGACGTTGCGCGATCCTATGTGCTGTACCGCGAGAAGCGGGCGCAGGAACGCGCGGCTCGCCGCGCGGAGCAGGCGGAGCCGGCGCACGGCCTGACCGTCACCGACGGCGGCATCGCCCGGCCCCTCGACGTTGCCGAGCTGCGGGCACTGGTCGCCACCGCTTGCGAAGGACTCGGCGATGCGGTGTCCGCCGACGCGGTCATCGACGACACGATGAAGAACCTCTACGACGGCGTGCCGCTCGACGAGGTCTACAAGTCGGCGATCCTGTCGTCGCGGGCACACATCGAGAAGGATCCGGCCTACAGCAAGGTCACCGCGCGGCTGCTGCTGCACACGGTGCGCCGCGAGGTGCTGGGCGAAGAGGTGAGCCAGCCGGCGATGGCCGAGCGCTACGCGGAATACTTCCCGCAGTTCATCGCCCACGGAATCAAGGCCGGCCTGCTCGACGACCGCCTCGCGCAGTACGACCTCGATCGGATCGGCAAGGCGCTCGATTCGTCGCGCGACTTCCAGTTCACCTACCTGGGCCTGCAGACGCTTTACGACCGCTACTTCCTGCACATCGACGAGCGCCGCATCGAGCTGCCGCAGGCCTTCTTCATGCGGGTGGCGATGGGCCTCGCGCTCAACGAGATCGATCGGGAAGCGCGAGCGATCGAGTTCTACCAGCTGCTCTCCAGCTTCGACTTCATGAGCTCGACGCCGACGCTATTCAACGCAGGCACGCAACGTTCGCAGCTTTCGTCCTGCTACCTGACGACCGTCGCCGACGACCTCGACGGCATCTACGAAGCCATCAAGGAGAACGCGCTGCTCGCCAAGTACGCCGGCGGCCTCGGCAACGACTGGACGCCGGTGCGCGCCCTCGGCAGCCACATCCGGGGTACGAACGGCAAGAGCCAGGGTGTCGTGCCGTTCCTGAAGGTGGTCAACGACACCGCGGTGGCGGTCAACCAGGGCGGCAAGCGCAAGGGCGCGGTCTGCGCCTACCTGGAGACCTGGCACATGGACATCGAGGAGTTCCTGGAGCTGCGCAAGAACACCGGCGACGACCGCCGTCGCACGCACGACATGAACACGGCCAACTGGGTGCCGGACCTGTTCATGAAGCGCGTGGTCGAGGACGCCGATTGGACGCTGTTCTCGCCGTCGGACGTTCCCGACCTGCACGACAAGTACGGCAAGGCCTTCGAGGAGGCCTACCTGGGCTACGAGCGCAAGGCCGCTTCCGGCGAGCTGCCGCTGTTCCGCAAGGTGTCGGCGCTGGGCCTGTGGCGCAAGATGCTGTCCATGCTGTTCGAGACCGGCCACCCCTGGATCACTTTCAAGGATCCCTGCAACATCCGGTCGCCGCAGCAGCATGTCGGCGTGGTACACAGCTCGAACCTGTGCACGGAGATCACGCTCAACACCAACGGGCAGGAGATCGCCGTCTGCAACCTGGGCTCGGTGAACCTGGTCGCCCACATGAAACCGGCCGACGACGGCAGCGGCGCGGTGGTCCTGGACCAGGCCAAGCTGAGGCACACGGTCTCGACCGCGATGCGGATGCTCGACAACGTCATCGACATCAACTACTACGCCGTCGGCAAGGCGCGCAACAGCAACCTCAAGCACCGGCCGGTCGGGCTGGGCATCATGGGTTTCCAGGACTGCCTGCACCTGATGCGCACCCCCTTCGGCAGCGAGGCGGCGGTGGCGTTCGCCGACCAGTCGATGGAAGCAGTCTGCTACCACGCCTACTGGGCGTCGACCGAGCTTGCCGAGGAGCGCGGTCGCTATGCCAGCTATCGCGGCTCGCTCTGGGATCGCGGCATCCTGCCGCAGGACACGCTCAAGCTGCTGGCGGAGCAGCGCGGCGGCTACGTCGACGTGGACATGTCTGAGACGATGGACTGGTCGAGCCTGCGGCAACGCATCGCCGAGCACGGCATGCGCAATTCCAACTGCATCGCCATCGCGCCGACGGCGACCATCTCGAACATCATCGGGGTTTCCGCCTGCATCGAGCCCACTTTCCAGAACCTCTACGTCAAGTCCAACCTGTCGGGCGAGTTCACCGTGGTCAACGACTTCCTGGTGCGCGACCTGAAGCAGGCCGGCACTGTGGGACGAGGTGATGGTGGCGGATCTCAAGTACTTCGACGGCAGCGTCGCGAAGATCGACCGGATCCCGGCGCCGCTGCGCCAGATCTACGCCACCGCCTTCGAAGTCGACGCCCGCTGGGTGGTCGAGTGCGCCGCGCGGCGCCAGAAGTGGATCGACCAGGCCCAGTCGCTCAATATCTATATGGCGGGTGCCTCAGGCAAGAAGCTGCACGACACCTACCTGCTCGCGTGGCAGCGCGGCCTGAAGACCACCTACTACCTGCGCACCGTCGGCGCGACGCATGCGGAGAAGTCCACCTCCGACCGCGTCGGGCAGCTCAACTCGGTATCGAGCAACGGCAACGCCGCCGGCTTCTCCTATGGCGCCGGCTCTGGCGCGACGGGTGTGGCGGACGATGCTGCCGTGAAGGCGTGCCTGATTGCGGACCCCGACTGCGAAGCCTGCCAGTGAAGAGCGCGCGCGTGCTGCCCGTCCAGAGTCGCGAGCGCGCGCGCCGCGCGCGCGGCGGATGCCGGCGCGAGGCGCCAATGCTGTCGATGCGCCGCGCTTCGGCGTGCGCTGCGCCATTGGATGCGAACGTCGCGCACCGACTCGCAAGCCGACTAGCAAGCCGACTCGCGATGCAGGTTCACCGGCATGGCGCGGCGCGCTGCGTGCCGGCCGATGCGGCGCATGTTGCCGCATCGAAAGTGCTTCGATGCGTGGCGTGATCAGCATCAAAGTCAAGTTGATATTTCCGAAATCCGTTGCAACTGCTATACAGCTGACGTATGATTCGCTCACTGCACAACCGGTGAATCTCGCGTTAGCACAAGCAGTTAGTCATGGCAGTTAACTACTTCTAGCTAAAGCGAGAGATTAGATGCTTTCCTGGGACGAACCTCTTTTCGCCCGGCCGCAAGAGCGGCCCGTCAAACGGACCGACAGGTCCATCGCTTCCCCGGACGCCGCCAGGCAACCCGCGGCAGCCAGCCGTTCCTCCCTCCAGTCTTCGGTCTTCAATCGGGACGTCGCCATCGCGCCGGTGAAACGCAGCGATGCGGCCACGATGACGCTGCCCCCACTCGAGCCCACCGGCACGCCTGCTGCTGCTCTCGCGGCGACGCGAGAATCCCAGGCGGCGCCGTCGAACCGGCGGGTACGGGTGGAGGACAAGTTCATCATCAACGGCGCCTCCGACGTCAACCAGCTGGTGCCGTTCAAGTACAAGTGGGCTTGGGACAAGTACCTCGCCACCTGCGCCAATCACTGGATGCCGCAGGAAGTGAACATGAGCCGCGACATCGCGCTCTGGAAGTCGCCCAACGGCTTGACCGAAGACGAGCGCCGCCTGGTGTGCCGCAACCTCGGCTTCTTCGTCACCGCCGACTCGCTCGCCGCCAACAACATCGTGCTCGGCACCTACCGGCATATCACCGCGCCCGAATGCCGCCAGTTCCTGCTGCGCCAGGCCTTCGAGGAAGCGATCCACACCCACGCGTACCAGTACATCACCGAGTCGCTGGGCCTGGACGAAGGCGAGATCTTCAATGCGTACCACGAGATCAAGTCGATCCGGGACAAGGACGAGTTCCTCATCCCGTTCATCGATACGCTGACGGATCCGCACTTCAAGACCGGCACGCCCGAGAACGACCAGAAGCTGCTGCGCTCGCTGATCGTCTTTGCCTGCCTCATGGAGGGCTTGTTCTTCTACGTCGGCTTCGTCCAGATCCTGGCGCTGGGCCGGCAGAACAAGATGACCGGCGCCGCCGAGCAGTACCAGTACATCCTGCGTGACGAGTCGATGCACTGCAACTTCGGCATCGACCTGATCAACCAGATCAAGCTGGAGAACCCGCACCTCTGGACGCCGGAGTTCCGCGACGACATCCGCCAGCAGTTCAAGCGCGCCGTCGAACTCGAGTACGCCTACGCCGAGGACACGATGCCGCGCGGCGTGCTCGGACTGAACGCGTCCATGTTCAAGGGCTACCTTCGCTTCATCGCCAACCGGCGCGCGCAGCAGATCGGGCTGGACCCGCTCTACCCGAACGAGGAGAATCCGTTTCCGTGGATGAGCGAGATGATCGACTTGAAGAAGGAGAAGAACTTCTTCGAGACGCGAGTCACCGAGTACCAGACCGGCGGCGCGCTGGCCTGGGACTGATCAGCAGATCTCCGCAAACAGGAATCGCCTTGAGGGAGTTGCAAGGGAAGAGGTCTTCGCAAACAGGCATGGTCTCTGCCGTGCCTGGTGATGCCGTCGCCACACTTCCCTTCCTTTCATCTGCCGTTTGCCTGCATTCGGCGCCTCGCCGAAGTGGCATCTTGACCTCCTCGCGCATGCTTCGCCTGATGAAGACCGGCACCCGAAGCAGTGACAAGCGGGGTCTCACCAGATTCATTAGCGTAGGTAGACATCAAAACACGTCTGCGCCGATGAATAGCCCGTGCAACAAGCGAGCATCTGATCCATCGGATCGGGGGCTTCCTTGTTACGGGCTTCCTTTATAGCAACTTCCTTTTCAAGGAGTACTGTCATGGCAATCGCGAAGAAAGCTGCAGCACCCAAGAAGCCCGCTGCTCCCAAGCCGGCCGCCAAGAAGGCTGCGGCCAAGAAGCCCGCCGCCAAATCGGCAGCCAAGAAACCGGTAGCCAAGAAAGCCGCCGCCAAGAAGCCCGCCGCCAAGAAGGCCGTCAAGAAGCCGGCAGCGAAGAAGGCTGCTGCCAAGAAGCCGGCGGCGAAGAAAGCGGCGAAGAAGCCTGCTGCCAAGAAGGCTGCGAAGAAGCCTGCTGCGAAGAAAGGCGCGAAGAAGGCTGCGGCGAAGAAGCCTGCAGCCAAGAAGCCCGCCAAGAAAGCGGCGAAGAAGGCTGCGAAGAAGCCTGCTGCGAAGAAAGGCGCGAAGAAGGCCGCAGCGAAGAAGCCTGCTGGCAAGAAGCCCGCCAAGAAAGCTGCGAAGAAGGCCGCCAGGAAACCCGCTGGGAAGAAGCCTGCGGCCAAGAAAGCAGCCAAGAAGGCTGCCAAGAAGCCCGCGAAGAAGGCTGCGAAGAAGCCTGCGAAGAAGCGGGCTGCTCCTGCAGCGAAGGCTGCTCCTGCGGTTACGCCTGCGGCGAACCCGGCTGCTGCCTGGCCTTTCCCTACCGGCAATCGGCCGTAAGCAGCCTGCAATTGCAGGCTTGAGAGACAACAACAAGAACAAGCCGCCGCGGAAACACGCGGCGGCGCAGTACCAGTTAGCTTCGCGCCCCTCGGGGCGCGATTTTTTTTTCTTGTGCGAGAATCGGTGCCGCCATGAACCCCATCATCTGGATGCTGATCGAGACGCTGGGCAGCCTCTTCGCTGCCTCGTGCGTGCTGCGTGCCTATGCCTGGCGGGTGCACCTCAATCCGCACAATCCGGTCTCGCAGTTCGTCAACGCGCTCACCGACTGGCTGGTCAAGCCTTTCGGCCGCCTCATCAAGCCGACCCGCAAGATGGACTGGCCGAGCGCGATCGCCGGCCTGCTGGTTGCCATGCTCGTCGCCCTCCTGTTCTTCGTGCTCAACGGCCGCACCCCGTCGCCGGGCCCGGTCGTGCTGCTCGGCTTCATCTGGCTGGTGCGCTGGTCGCTCTACCTGATGATGGGCATCATCATCCTGATGGCGATCATCTCGCTGATCAATCCGTATGCGCCGCTCGCGCCGGCGCTCAACCAGCTCGCCGACCCGCTGTTGTCTCCCATTCGCCGGATTCTGCCGCTGGTAGGCAACTTCGACCTCTCGCCACTGGTCGCGATCCTGGTGATACAGATCCTGCTCGCCTTCGTGCATCCCGCCACCTTCCCGGTGCTGCTCGGCAGCTGACGTAGTGGTTCCGGGCAACCCGACCGCACGGCTCGGCATCGACATCGGCGGCACGTTCACCGACGTCGCGCTGGAGGTCGGCGGCCGTCTGGTTTCTTCCAAGATCCTCACCGACTATGCCGCGCCGGAACGCGCCATCCTGACGGTGCTGGCGGAGGTGGTGGCGCAGGCCGGCATCTCGGTCGGCGAGATCGGTACGATCATCCACGGCACGACCCTCGCCACCAACGCGCTGATCCAGCGCAGCGGCGCCCGCACCGCGCTTCGTCACCACCGCCGGCTTTCGCGACGTGATCGAGATGCGGACCGAGAGCCGCTTCGAGCAGTACGACCTGAACATCACGCTGCCGCCGCCGCTGATCCCGCGCTGCGACCGGTTCACGCTCGACGAGCGGATCGATGCCGGCGGCAGGATCCTGCGGCCAGCCGACGAAGGCGCCATTGCCGGGGTGGTCGATGCCGTCGCCGCCGGCGGCTACGAAAGCGTCGCCATCGGCTTCCTGCACAGCTACGTGAACGACGCTCACGAGTGCCGGATGCGCGATGCGCTGCAGCAGCGGCTGCCGCAGCTGTCGATTTCGATCTCGGCGGAAGTCTCGCCGCAGATGCGCGAGTACGAGCGCTTCAATACCGTCTGCGCCAACGCCTATGTGAAGCCGATCATGAAGTCGTACCTTGACCGGCTGGTGCAGGCGCTGCAGGCGGCGGGTGCGACCTGTCCATTGCTGATGATGCATTCGGGCGGCGGGATCATCTCGGTGGAGACCGCTGCGGAGTTTCCGGTCCGGCTGGTCGAGTCGGGGCCTGCCGGCGGTGCCATCTTCGCAGCCGACATCGCGCGCCGCTACCAGCTCGATTCGGTGCTGTCCTTCGACATGGGCGGCACCACCGCCAAGATCTGCCTGATCGAGGACTTCGAGCCGAAGACTGCCAGGACCTTCGAAGTGGCCCGAACTTACCGGTTCAGGAAGGGCAGCGGCATGCCGATCTCGATACCGGTCGTCGAGATGGTGGAGATCGGCGCCGGCGGCGGCTCGATCGCCTGCGGTCGACGTGCTGCGGCAGATCCGGGTCGGCCCGCAGAGCGCCGGCTCCGAGCCCGGCCCTGCCTGCTACCGGCGCGGTGGCACGCGGCCCACCGTCACCGATGCGGACCTGCTGCTCGGCCGCCTCGACGCCGGCTATTTCGCCGGCGGTGCCATTGCGCTCGATCCGCAACTGGCGATCGACAGCGTGCAGCGCGACGTGGCCGATCCCCTCGGCCTCGAGGTGCCGCTCGCGGCCTATGGCGTGTCCGAGGTCGTCGACGAGAACATGGCGAACGCCGGGCGAGTGCACGCGGTCGAAAACGGCCGCGACATCGCGCGACTACACGATGATCACCTTCGGCGGAGCCGGGCCGGTACATGCGGCACGGCTTTGCGAGAAGCTCGGCATCGGGCGCTTCCTGGTGCCGCCCGGTGCAGGCGTCGGGTCGGCGATCGGCTTCCTGCGCGCGCCGTTCGGCTTCGAGGCTGCCCGCAGCGCCTACATGCGGCTCGTCGACTTCGACGCCGATGCCCTCAACGCCCTGGTCGTCAGCCTCACCGCCGAGGCGGTTGCTTTCGCGCGCCAGGGCATGGGCGACGCCGAGCCGCGACTCGAGCAGACGGCCTACATGCGCTACTCCGGGCAGGGCTGGGAGATCCCGGTCGAGGTCGGCGCCGCGCGCGAGTTCGTCGATGACGACCGGCTGATGCTCAAGGAGCGGTTCGAGCTTGCCTACCAGCGCTTCTTCGGGCGGCCGATCCACGGGCTCGATGCCGAACTGGTCAGCTGGTCGGTGCGCGCGAGCGCTCCACTGCCGCCTCCGCAGCCGGTCGCGGTGACGCCGGCGCGGTTGCTGCCCCCGGCCGACGGCATCCGCCGGCTGTTCGACGCCGCCACCCGGGATTTCGTCGACGCGTCCGTCTTCTATCGCGACGCCCTCGAGGTCGGTGCCTGCGTCCGGGGACCGGCGGTCGTTGCCGAACGCGAGACATCGACCATCCTGAGCGGCGAGTTCGAGGCGGTGGTGCAGGCTGACGGCTGCCTGCTCGTGCAGCGCCTGGCGCACAACGACGGAGAGGTCCGGCGATGACGACGGTGAGCGGCGCGATGATGGACATCCACATGCAGGTGATGTGGAACCGGCTCGTCTCGGTGGTGGAAGAGCAGGCGCTGACGCTGGTGCGCACCGCCTTCAGCACCAGCGTGCGCGAGGCAGGCGATCTCTCCGCCGGCATCTTCGACGCCGAAGGCAGGATGCTGGCGCAGGCGGTGACCGGCACCCCCGGCCACGTCAACGCCATGGCGGAGGCGGTGGGCCACTTCATCCGCGATATCGGACCGCAGCGGATCTTCGAAGGCGACGTCTACATCACCAACGATCCGTGGAAGGGGACCGGCCACCTGCACGACGTCACTGTCGTCTCGCCGGCATTCCGGCGGGGGCGGCTGATCGGCTACTTCGCCTGCACGGCGCACGTGGTGGACATCGGCGGCCGCGGCTTCGGCCCGGATGCCCGCGAGGTCTACGAAGAAGGCCTCTTCATCCCGATCATGAAGTTCGCCGAGCGTGGCGAGGTGAACCTCGACCTGGTCACGATCGTGCGCAACAACGTCCGGGAGGCGGACCAGGTGGTGGGCGACATGTACTCGCTCGCGGCCTGCAATGAGATCGGAGACCGGCGGCTCGCCGCCATGCTGGACGAGTTTGGCCTGGACGGACTGGAAGAGCTCGGCGGATTCATCCTGTCGCACAGCCGCCGCGCGACGCTGGAAAGGCTGGCTGCGCTGCCGCAGGGGCGCTGCCGCAACCGCATGGTGCTCGACGGCTACGACGAGCCGGTCACCATGAACGTCGAGCTCGCCATCGGCGCGACCGGCATCGTCGCCGATTTCGCCGGCACGTCCGCGATGAGCCGCTACGGCATCAACGTGC
The DNA here is from genome assembly GCA_963844195.1 of uncultured Pseudomonadota bacterium. Taxonomy (GTDB): domain Bacteria; phylum Pseudomonadota; class Gammaproteobacteria; order Burkholderiales; family Burkholderiaceae_E; genus Lautropia. The sequence goes on from CAWJNC010000004.1 coordinate 832,731, forward strand.
CGCTCATCTACACGAAGGCGTACGCCTGCTACGGGCTCAAGTGCGCGCTCGCGCCGGAGATCCCCAACAACGCAGCGTCGCTCGCGCCCTTCGAAGTGCTGGCGCCGCCGGGCTGTATCCTGAACGCACTCCGGCCCGCGCCGGTGTCGGTGCGCCACGTGCTCGGCCACTTCATTCCCGACCTGGTGCTCGGCGCCCTGCACCAGCTGCTCCCCGGACGCCTACCCGCTGAAGGTGCCGGCACCCTCTGGAACATCCACATCAGCGCGCGGCCGCTCGAGGCCGACGCGCCCGGCGCGCGACGCGCCGAGATCCTGATGTTCAACAGCGGCGGCAGCGGCGCGCGCCCGGCGCTCGACGGGATGAGTGCCACCGCTTTCCCAAGCGGTGTGCGCACGATGTCGATCGAGGCGACCGAGCAGGTGGGACCGATCGTGGTCTGGCGCAAGGAGCTGCGTCCCGAGTCCGGCGGCGCCGGCAGGCAGCGCGGCGGATTGGGGCAGGTCGTGGAGATCGGCGCGGCCGAGGGGCACGAGATTCGGTTCAATGCGATGTTCGACCGCATCGCGCATCCCGCCGCCGGTCGGGACGGCGGCGAGCCGGGAGCGGCGGGAAGCGTCAGTCTCGACGATGGCACCGTGCTGCGCGGCAAGGGCTCGCAGACGGTCGTGCCGGCAGGCCGCCGCGTGGTCCTGAGCCTGCCCGGCGGCGGAGGCTATGGCGATCCGTCGCAGCGCGATCCGGCCCTGCTCGAGGCGGACCTGCGCAACGGCTACGTGTCCGCGGCTGCCAGCGCGCAGGAGGCCGGGGGCGGGACCGAGGCCTGATCCGGCCGGTGCCGACGGACTACCAGGGCGAGCTGCCGTAGGCCTGCTCGAACCGGCGCGCGATGGTCGCGCGGTCGGGTGCATGATTCTGCGGACCCTGGCTTTCGATCTTGATCGCGCCCATCACGCTGCCGAGCCTGGCCGCCTGTGACCAGTCCCATCCTTCGGCGAGGCCGTAGAAGCAGCCCGCCGCGGTAGGCATCGCCGCAGCCGGTGGGATCGACGGCCTTGCCGATCGGGGCCGCCGCGATGGTCTCCCTTTCCTGGCCGGCCCGGTAGAGATGCGAGCCGTCGGCGCCGCGGGTGACGATCATGATCCCGGCTGCCGCGGCGAGCTCGGCTTCGGTCCAGCCGGTCTTCTCGCAGATCATGCTGAACTCGTAGTCGTTGACCGTCAACGCGGTGGCCGCACCGACCAGCGTCTTGAACTCGTCGCCGCTGAACATCGGCAGGCCCTGGCCCGGATCGAAGATCGACGGGATTTTCAACTCGACGTACTGCCGTGCGTGGTCGAGCATCGCCTGCTTGCCGTTGGGCGACACGATGCCCCATGCTGCCGGGGCCAGCTTGGCGGCATCGGCCTGGTGGGCTTCGGCCATGGCGCCGGGGTGGAAGGCGGTGATCTGGTTGTCCGAAAGATCAGTGGTGATGAACGCCTGCGGCGTGTACATGTCCTTCAGCACCTTCACCTGGCTGACGTCGATGTTGCGTGCCGCCAGTTCGCGCACGTAGGCTGCACCGTCTTCGCCGACGGCGGCCAGGATGGCAGGCTCTCCGCCCAGCAGGCTCAGGTTGTACGCGATGTTGGCGGCACAGCCGCCGGCCTCGCGCTTCAGACGCGGCGTCAGGAACGACACGTTCAGCATGTGGACCCGGTCGGGCAGGATGTGCTCCTTGAAGTGGCCCTCGAAGACCATGATGGTGTCGAAGGCTACCGAGCCGCTGATCAGGACGCGTCTGGACATCTTTTTTGGTTTCCGGGAAGTCGTGGTGGTCGGATTGGGGTAGTCAGGAGAGGCGGGATGATCCGGCGAAAAGGGTGATCCGGCAGCGGGCCTTCAAGGATAGAAGAGGGCGACCGAATAGCCAGCCAGCTGCAGGCCGCCGGGATCGAGGTTTAGCCGGATCGGCCATTCGCTGCGACCAGAAAGCCCGTCGCGTGACGCGTTGCGGTTGAGGTAGTCGCCCGGCAGGATCACCTTCCTGACCACGACCGTGCTCGACTGGTCCGTGAGGATCAGCTCCATCGCCGGCCAGCGCACCACATGCGGGTCCTTGTTGCGCAATACCGCGTTGAGCGACAGGTGGTCCTGCTGGCCGGTCGCCTGAAGCTCGAACGATTCGATCGACAGCGAGCCCAGGCTCCGGACCGCATCTACACCCAGGCCGAAGGGGGCGGCAAGGGCAGCCACCACCGGCCGAAGCGGTGGAACCCGCCTGGCGATCTCGCTGCGGAACAGCAGGGTCAACTGCAGCGCGGCCAGCACCAGCAACGCGATGACCGCATAGAGGCGCCGCCGGTCCGCGAAGAACAGCGACCAGTTCTCGTCGGGCCCGAGCGCCTCCGCGTTGCTCGGCCAGCGCGATGCTGCCTGGGAGCGGCTCGAGCGCCGGCTGCTGCCGCCGCCGCCGCGGTAGGCGTCTCGAGCCTGCCGCGCAAGAAGGTTGGCGGCCGCGACCTCCGGATCGTCGTCCTCGGCCGCGCCGGGCAGGCTACCGCTCCTGCCGCGACTGCGCCGCGACGCCGACTGCTCCTCGTGCGCATCCAGGTCCGCTTGCCCACGCCGCGCACCGGCATCCTCTCCCTCTCCCTCTCTCGCCTGCCTGCCGGACTCGGCCCGTGCTTGCGGCGGAACGTCGCGCGCGACGATCGATCGCGGCGGCACGACATCTTCAGCCCGGGTCTGCGAATACGGGCCGAAGGTACTGTCGGACAGGAAGAAGGCGGTCTTGAGGTCCTCGTCGGCGGCGATGATCGTCTGCGGCGAGTCGGACGCGGCGGCGGGACCGGCGGCTGCGGGCGCGAAGCGGGTTCCGGGACCGTTGCTCGAGCTTCCCGCACCGCCGGCCACGCCGCTCGCCGGTGCGTCGCCGCGCCCCGAGCCCGCTGCGGCACGATCGCCGGCAGCGCGCTGCGGTCCCGCCGGCACCTGCGCCGTTCCGGAGCCGGGGCCGGCCGTGCCAGCCGCTGCCTTCTGGCGCGCCTTGCCGGAGTCGTCCACATAGCGCAGGTAGTCGATGCCGGAGAAGACATGCTGGCATACGCCGCATCTCACCAGCCCGCGCCGCAGCTTGAGCTGGTCGGGAATGACCTTGAAGCTGGTCTTGCACTGCGGGCAGGTGGTCGCTAACGCCATGCCGGTATCTTACCGTCCGTGCCCGCGGCGCCCGCGCGCTTTGTTGGTTCCAGGACCTGCTTTCGTGCTGCTGCGGTCGCGGCGCGATCCATCGCAGACGCAGGTGCAGCCGCCTTCACCCTGCAGTTGCTTTCAGCCTGCAGTTGCTTTCAGCCGCGGCTGCCGACGAGGCACACCCATCCATCGCGCACCCGCCAGGGCGCCACCGGCAGGCTCTCGTCGTAGAACTGCGATACCTCTTCGATCTGGCGCTCGAGAACACCCGAAAGCACGAGCGTGCCGCCGGGCGCCACCAGCGACATCAGCATCGGCGCAAGCAGCTTGAGCGGGTTGGACAGGATGTTGGCCACCACCACATCCGCCGCCGGGGGCAGCGCATCCGAACTCGACTGAACTGTGATCGTCGACATCGTTGATGCGCGCATTCTCGGCGGCGCTGACCAGCGCCTGCGGATCGATGTCGATGCCGGTGACTCCGGCGGCCCGAGCCGGGCCGCGGCGATCGCCAGGATGCCGGAGCCGCAGCCGTAGTCGATCACCCGCCTGCCGGCAAGATCCGCCTGCTCGAGCCATTCGAGGCACATGTGGGTGGTGGGATGGCTGCCGGTGCCGAAGGCGAGGCCCGGGTCGATCACCAGCGCGACGCCGTCGGTCTTCACGCTGGAGTGCCTCCTGCACGTGCCAGCTCGGCACGATCAGCAGGCGCTCGCCGACCGGGATCGGCTCGAACTGTGACTTGCGTCGCCCGCACCCAGTCCTGGTCTTCGACCGTCCGGCTCGACAGCGGTCGCCGGCACCGGCTTGCCAAGGGTGGCGGCAGCCTGCCGTCAGCAGCGCGGCGCCGTCGTCGCCGTTATCCAGCAGCACCGCAAGCCGCGTGCGTTCCCAGCCGAAGGTGGCGCCATGGGCGGTTCCTGACGCTGGGCCGGTAGCAGAGCTGAAAGTGGGGCCGGGGAGCGCGTCTGGTTGACCGGGTGTCGGCGGCTCGCCGAAGAGCGGCTGCTCGTCGGGCGAATCCGCATCGGCATCCTCGGCCTGCACCGACAGGGCGCCGGCGTCCAGAAAGGCGTCGGCCCAGGCTTCGGCTTCGTCGCGTGAAACCTCCAGCATCAACTCCTGCCATTGCCGGGTCATTGGTGTACCCCTTCGCGCTGCGCGCTGTCCCCCGAGGGGATCGAGCCCGCCTTCGGGCGGCCGGGCGGCGGGCTCATGGCTCACCGTCGCTGCGCGAGCGTCTTCTCTAGATAGTGGATGGAGGTGCCGCCGGCGACGAAGCGGGCATCGATCATCAGTTCGCGGTGCAGCGGAATGTTGGTGTGGATGCCCTCGACGATCATCTCCGAGAGCGCGATCTGCATCCGCCGCAGCGCCTGCTCGCGGGTGTCGCCGTAGCAGATCACCTTGCCGATCATCGAGTCGTAATAGGGCGGCACGAAATAGTTGTTGTAGGCATGCGAGTCGACCCGGGTGCCTGGGCCGCCCGGGCGGGTGCCAGTTGGTGATCCGCCCGGCCGAGGGCGTGAACTTGTACGGATCCTCGGCATTGATGCGGCATTCGATGGCATGGCCGCGGATCTCGATGTCGCGCTGCTTGAAGCGAAGCCGTTCTCCGGCGGCGATGCGGATCTGCTCCTGGACGATGTCGACGCCGGTGATCATCTCGGTGACCGGATGCTCGACCTGCACGCGCGTATTCATCTCGATGAAGAAGAACTCGCCGTTCTCGTAGAGGAACTCGAAGGTGCCCGCTCCGCGGTAGTTGATCTTCTTGCAGGCCTCGATGCAGCGCAGGCCGAGCTTGTCGATCAGGCGCCGCGCGATGCCCGGCGCAGGCGCTTCCTCGATCACCTTCTGGTGGCGCCGCTGCATCGAGCAGTCGCGCTCGCCGAGATAGATCGCACTACGATGCTCGTCGGCGAGCACCTGGATCTCGATGTGGCGCGGATTCTCGAGGAAGCGCTCCATGTAGACGGTGCCGTTGTTGAACGCCGCCTGCGCCTCCGAGCGCGTCATCTGCACCGCGTTGAGCAGAGCAGCCTCGGTGTGGACGACCCGCATGCCCCTGCCACCGCCGCCGCCCGCTGCCTTGATGATCACCGGATAGCCGACTGCCCGCGCCGTGGCGAGGACCTCCTTCGGATCGTCGGGCAGCGCGCCTTCCGACCCCGGCACGACCGGCACGCCCGCTTTCTTCATCGCGTCCTTGGCCGACACCTTGTCGCCCATCAGCCGGATCGATTCCGGACGCGGGCCGATGAACACGAAGCCGCTGCGCTCGACCCGCTCGGCGAAGTCCGCGTTCTCCGAGAGAAAGCCATAGCCCGGGGTGGATGGCCTCGGCGTCGGTGACCTCGGCCGCGCTGATGATCGCCGGAATGTTCAGGTAGCTGTCGCGCGAGGCTGCCGGTCCGATGCAGACCGACTCGTCGGCGAGCCTCACGTACTTCGCATCGGTGTCGGCTTCCGAATGGACGACGACCGTGCGGATGCCCATTTCACGGCACGCGCGCTGCACGCGCAGCGCGATCTCTCCGCGATTGGCGATCAGGATCTTTTCGAACATGTCGGCGGATCTATTCGATGACGAACAGCGGTTGGCCGTACTCGATCGGCTGGCCGTTCTCCACCAGGATCTCGGTGACGGTTCCTGCGAATTCCGATTCGATCTCGTTCATCAGCTTCATCGCCTCGATGATGCACAGCGTGTCGCCGACCTTGACCTGGGTACCGATCTCGATGAAGGGATCGCTTTGCGGATTGGGCGCACGGTAGAGCGTGCCGACCATCGGCGACTTGACGATATTGCCGCGGGCCAGCGGCTTCGCCACTTCGGTGGCCGCTGCGATCCCCGGGTTGCCGATCGGCGCCGGTGCCGCCATGATCGGCATCATCGGCGACGGGTTGTATGCGCTGTGGCGGGGGCGCCGGGGGCGCCTTCACGATCCTTACGCGGCCTTCGGCTTCGGTGATCTCAAGCTCCGAAATCCCCGACTCGGCGACCAGATCGACCAATGTCTTGAGTTTGCGCAGATCCATTTGTTTAAGCCTTTCTGTTTATGCCTGGATTACCTGGTCCGCACCGAGGTCCGCCCCGAAGCCCCGACCCTGCATTCGATTCCTGCAGCCGGGGGAGGGTCGCACTGCAGCGGCCGCCGGGGCCTCACCCTGCTCGCGACAGCGCATACCCCAAGGCGGCTTCGTAGCCGTAGGGTCCCATCCCCACGATCACCGCGTCGGCCACATCGGAGAAATACGAATGGTGGCGAAACGGCTCGCGCCGGTGGACGTTCGACAAGTGGACTTCCGCGAACGGCACGCCCACGGCCGCCAGGGCGTCCCGAAGGGCGACGCTCGTGTGGGTGAAAGCTGCCGGATTGATGATGATGAAGTCGATTTGAGAAATTTTGGCAGCGTGTATCCGGTCAACCAGCGCTCCCTCGTGATTGCTCTGGAAGGTCTCCAGCCGCACGCCCGCAGCCTGCGCGAGTTCCCCAAGCCGCCGATCGATCTGCGCAAGCGTGGTGCTTCCGTAGACTGCAGGCTCACGCGTGCCCAACAGGTTGAGGTTGGGACCGTGCAGCACGAGGATCGAGGAAATGCTTGCAGATGGGGCCAAGTTGTGGACCAGTCAACGCAGATCTGACGATTTTATCACTTCGCGCAGTGAATCGATGCGGACCCGCCCCAGAATCTGCGTCTTGATCCTGCCGTCCGGGGCAATCACCACCGTATAAGGAAGGCCGCCGGCATTGTTTCCGAACCGGGCGGCGAGGAATGCGCCCGTGGCGTTGGCGACCACCAGCGGGTAGGAGACCGGCAGCTTGCTGCTGAACCTGGCAATCGCATCCGGGTTGTCGACGCCGACGCCGACAAAGCGGGTGCCGGTGCCCTGCAATTCGGTGGCAAGCGCGGAAAGTTCCGGCATCTCCTCGACACAGGGCGCGCACCAGGTGGCCCAGAAATTGGCCACCACCTGGCTGCCGCGCAATTGCTCGAAGGCAAAGACCGCGCCGTTCGAGTCGGGAAGTACCTGCTGGAAGAAGAGGCTGACCGCTTCCTCCTCCTGCTGCCGCTCGCGGTTGCGCTCGCGTGAGCGCCACCAGGAGAAGCCGGCTCCGCTCAACCCGGCAGCGGCAGCGAGGCCGACGAGCGCTCGCCGACGCAGGCGGTGGCGAGCCGGGGGCGCCGGGCGTGCTGGGTAAATCAGGCATCCGGCAGTGTCTCCACCAGTTCGCGCACCGCGGCCAGGCTGCCACGCTCGGCCCGGGGACCGCCGGTGCCGTTCTTCTGTCGCTTGAGCGCGCCGCGCAGGTCGTCGTACCGGTACACCGACACGAGGATCGGCAGGTCCTGCTGCCAATAGAAGGTCAGCGCCGGGACGTCGTCGCGCCCGGCGAAGTGGGCGACTTCGACCACGTCGAAGTTGATCCCCTCGTTCAGCAATCGGATCTCCAGCTCCTTCGCGTCGTCGGTGAATACCTGGAGGTGGATCGGCGCATGGGCGGCGACGATCCCTTTCCAGGCAGCGCCGGCCAGGTAAGGATTGAAGTCCTCGAGCCGTTCCATCCAGAAGAGCGCCGCCCTGCGGTAGCGCGAGACGCGCTCGCCGTGGTCGCGATCGAACAGCTGCAGGTGTTCCAGCAGCGACTGGTCGATCGCATCGTTGTCCGGCAGCATCGCCGAATTGATGTGGCCGTCGCCGAAAACCTGGCGTGCCGCCTTTCGCTTGGCGCTCTGGTAGTCGAGGCCGCTGTCCGCGATCAGCTGCGCAGCGAGCGCGGCGAGCTCCGATCGCAAGTCCGAACGCATCGGTTCCATCCGCAATCCATTGGTCAGTGCATCCGTGCGGGCAGTTTAGCGGATCGGTAGAATTCCCCGATGCATATTCACATACTGGGTATCTGCGGCACCTTCATGGGCGGCATTGCCGCCATCGCGAAGGAGGCCGGCCATCGGGTCACCGGCTGCGATGCCAACGTCTACCCGCCGATGAGCGATCAGTTGCGCGCACTGGGAATCGAACTTGTGGAGGGCTATCGGCGCCGACCAGCTGGCGCTGCGGCCCGACGTATGGCTGATCGGCAACGTGGTGTCGCGCGGCAATCCGCTGATGGAGGCGATTCTCGAGGCCGGCGAGCGCTACAGTTCCGGTCCCCAATGGCTCGCGGAGGAAGTGCTGCGCGATCGCTGGGTGCTGGCGGTGGCCGGCACCCACGGCAAGACCACCACAGCCTCGCTGCTGGCATGGATACTCGACGAGGCGGGCCTGCGGCCCGGCTTCCTGATCGGCGGCGTCGCCAGCAACTTTCCGGTGTCGGCGCGGCTCGGTTCGAGCCGCTACTTCGTGATCGAAGCGGATGAGTACGACACCGCGTTCTTCGACAAGCGCAGCAAGTTCGTCCATTACCGGCCGCGCACCGCCATCCTCAACAATCTCGAGTTCGACCACGCCGACATCTTCCGCGACCTCGAAGCGATCGAGACCCAGTTCCACCACCTGGTGCGGACGGTGCCGCGCACCGGCAAGGTTGATCTACGAAGCCACCCAGGCGTCGCTGCAGCGGGTAATCGCCCGCGGCTGCTGGAGCGCGACCGAGCAGCTTGGCGGTTCCGAAGGCTGGCGCGCCGAGCGCGTCGTCGAAGGCGCCGATGCCACCGAATTCATGCTGACGCACGGGGCGCAGCCTATCGGCGTCTGCACCTTGCCGCTCGCCGGCGCGCACAACCGCGCCAATGCCATCGCAGCCGTCGTGGCTGCCGCTCATGTCGGGGTCGACTTCGCCACCTCGCTGGCTGCACTGTCGCGCTTCGGCGGCGTCAAGCGGCGGCTGGAGGTCCGCGGGCGCGAGCGCGGCGTGACGGTGTACGACGACTTCGCGCATCACCCCACCGCGATCGAAACCACCATCGCCGGGCTGCGCTCGCGCATGGAAGCGGCGCGGCTGACGCAGGGCGATGCCGGCTTCCGGCAGCGTCCCGGACGGCTGCTGGCGGTCGTCGAGCCGCGCTCCAACACGATGAAGCTCGGCGCGATGAAGGCGCTGCTTGCCGACAGCCTGGAGGGCGCGGACCTCGTCTTCTGCCATGGCGCCGGACTTGGCTGGGATGCGGCCCAGGTGCTGGCGCCGCTCGGGCTGCGGGCGCGCACCTTCGACGACATCGATGCGATGGTGCAGGCGATCGCGCAGGAGGCGCGTGACGGAGACCAGGTCCTGGTGATGAGCAACGGCGGCTTCGGCGGCATCCACGGCAAGCTGCTGGCGGCGCTCGCCGCAGGCAGCCCTTCGCGGCCGCGATCAGCCGGCGCGGGCTGGCGAAGTTGCAGGCAAGGCTGCCGCCACCGGCGCCGCCGTCGCGACAAACTCCGCCTCCGTCCCAGCCACCACTACCGGAAGGATGCGCACCGCGCACTGATGCGGCTGATCTACCTGCACGGCTTCCGCTCCTCGTCGCGCTCCTTCAAGGCCCGGCTGCTGCAGGCCCGCTTGGCGGCCGCTGGATGCGCCGACCGCTTTCGTCGCGCCCGACCTGCCGGTGGAGCCCGACCGCGCCATCGCCCTGGTACGACGGGAAGTCGCGTCCGACCGCGGCCGACACGCTGGTCGGCAGTTCGCTGGGCGGCTGCTATGCCACCTGGCTCGCGGAGCAGGCCGGCTGCAAGGCGGTGCTGCTGAATCCGGCGGTCCATCCGGCGCGCGACCTTGCCACCCAGGTGGGCCCGCAGACCGGCTACCACGACGGCCAGCCGTTCGAATTCAGGCAGGCTTACGTGGACCAGCTGCGCGCTACGAAGTCACGCGCATCACCCGTCCCGAGCGCTACTTCCTGATCGCCGCGCAGGGCGACGAAGTGCTCGACTGGCGCGAGATGGTCGCCGCACTATCCCGGTGCGCGCCAGCGCATCATCGCCGGCAGCGACCACGGTCTCTCGGATTTCGAGACGTGGATCGGTGAAGTCCTGGCCTTCGCAGGGTTCGAGCCGCTGGCCGGTCCAAGTGAATTCGAAGTCGCTCGGGGAACACACATGCGTTTGAAGGGGAAGGTGGCGCTGATCACCGGTTCGGCCGGCGGCATCGGTCTCGCAACCGCCTGCAGGTTCGCCGCCGAAGGTGCCGCGGTCGTGCTGGCCGACCTGCGGCAGGCCGATGCTCGAACAGGCGCGGTCACGGGTGCTGGCCGCAGCGCCCGATGCCGCGATGGCCACCGCGGTGGTCGACGTGACCCGCGCGGAGCAGGTGCGGGGCATGGTCGAGGTGGCACTGCAGCGTTTCGGCCGTATCGACTGCCTGGTGAACAATGCCGGCATCACCATGGACGCGCGGCTCGTCAAGATGACCGAGGAGCAGTTCGACCGGGTGATAGAGGTCAACCTCAAGGGTGTGTATCGCTGCACCCAGGCGGTGGCCGATCCGATGATCCGCCAGGGCAGCGGCGTGATCTTGAACGCTTCGTCGGTGGTCGGGCTCTACGGCAACTTCGGGCAGACCAACTATGCCGCCACCAAGGCCGGCGTGATCGGCTTCACCAAGACCTGGGCGCGCGAGCTCGGTCCCAAGGGTGTGCGCGTCAATGCCGTCTGCCCGGGCTTCATCCGCACCCCGATCCTCGACACCATCCCGGAGGCGGTGATCGCGAAGATGACCGACAAGGTGCCGCTCGGCCGGCTCGGCGAGCCGGAGGAGATCGCGAGCGTGTATGCGTTTCTTGCCAGCGACGATGCGTCCTACTTGAACGGGGCGGTAATCGAGGTGTCGGGCGGGATCCAGCTGTAGGGGGTTCTGGCTGTAGAGGGGTCCCGCGAGCGTCTCCCGTAGTAAACCGAGGCTACCGCTGAGACAAGCTGCGAGCGTCTCCCGTACGCAACCGAGCCTGTCGCACGACACCCGTCGCCCGACAGACGTCCCCCGACCCCCTGGCACCGGCAGATATAATCTGCAGCCGCAACTCCCCGCCGCCCCGCCCGGCCGCCTGCAGCCCGCCTGATGTCCAGCCAGCACGTCCTATTCGAAGAGGCCGGTCAGTTCAAGACCGGCACGATCCTGCAGGACAACGGTGCCAGCCTGCAGGTCGAAATGGCGTCGGGCAAGCGCACCAAGGTCAAGCAGGCGGCGGTAATGCTGCGCTACGACTCGCCGGAGCCGTCGCAGATGATGATCGAGGCGCTCCAGGCGGCGGAGGCAATCGACCTGGATTTCCTCTGGGAATGCGCGCCGCAGGAGGAGTTCGATTTCCAGGAGCTTGCCGAAGAGTACTTCGGCAAGGAGCGCACGCTGGTGCAGTCGGCGGCGCTGCTGATGCGGCTGCATGCGGCGCCGGTCTACTTCTACCGCAAGGGCAAGGGGCGCTACCGCCCGGCGCAGCCGGAGACACTGCGCGCGGCGCTGGCCGCGCTCGAGCGCAAGCGCACAGCAGGAGGCGGAGATCGCGCGGCTGGCCGACCAGCTGGCGGCGGGCGAGCTTGCCGCCGGAGATCGCGGCGCGCGCGGCCGACCTGCTGGTGCAGAGCGACAAGCAGAGCGTCGAATACCGTGCGATGGACATCGCCTGCCAGCGCACCGGCCTGTCGCCCGAGCGGCTGCTGCTGAAGGTGGGCGCGCTGCCCAGTCCGAAGCTGGTGCACATCAGCCGCTTCCTGCGGAACTGCACTTCCCGGCGGGGCTCGACTTCCCGGCCATCGCTGACTGCGCACATTCGCTCCTCCCGACCTGGACGAGTTGCCGGATGCCGGCGTGGCGGCATTCTCGATCGACGACGAGACCACGACCGAGATCGACGACTGCCTGTCTTTGCAGCAGGTCGCCAACGGCCTCTACCGCATCGGCGTGCACATCGCTGCGCCGGCGCTCGCTGTCCGCTCCGAGGACCCGATCGACAAGGCGGCGCGCGAGCGGATGACCACCGTCTACAGCCCGGGCAGCAAGATCACGATGCTGCCGGAACCGGTGGTGCGCGCCTTCTCGCTCGACGCCGGCAGCGTGCGCCCCGCTCTCTCGCTCTATGTCGACGTCGACCCGCAGACGATGCAGGTGATGGAGCAGTTCTCGCGCATCGACCGTATCCGCGTTGCGGCCAACCTGCGCCACAACCAGTTCGACGGGTTCGACGACGATGAGCGCTTTGCCGGCGCGCGCGAAGGCGACTTCCCGCATGCGGCGGAGCTGGCGGTGCTCTGGCGCTTCACGCTCGCGCAGAGTGCCGAGCGCGACCGCATGCGCGGCAAGCCCGAGCAGCGTTCGCGGGCGGACTTCAGCTTCTACGTACACGGCGAGGAGGTCGAGATCCGGCGGCGGCGGCGCGACGCGCCGGTCGATCGCATCGTGGCGGAAATGGCGATCCTCGCCAACAGCCTGTGGGGCAAGCTGCTTGCCGATCATGGCGTCTCCGGCCTCTATCGGTCGCAGGCCGTCGGGCGGGTCAAGATGTCGACGCATGCGCTCGAGCATCAGGGATTGGGCGTGGCGCAGTACGCCTGGTGCACCTCGCCGCTGCGCCGCTATGTCGACCTGGTCAACCAGATGCAGCTGGTTGCGGTGCTGAACGGCGAGGATCCTGCGTTCGAGCAGAACGACACCCGGCTGTTCGCGATCCTCGCGGCCTTCGAGGGACGCGTATGCAAGCGTCAACGAGTACCAGCAGACGATGGAGCGGTTCTGGTGCCTGCGCTGGGTGGCGCAGCAGCCGCGCAAGCGGCTCGAAGCGACCGGTATCCGCGACGACACGGTTCGGCTGATGGATGCGCCGCTCTACTTCCGGGTGTCGGGCGCGCCGCCGCTGGCGGCGGGCCAGCGGCTGCTGGTCGACGTGCTGGAATGGGACGAACTGGACCTGACCATCCAGGCGCGCGCGGCCCAGCTGCTGACCGATCCGAACAATCCGGATTCGGTCGGATCGGAAGCGATGGCCGACATGGAGAACGAGCCGGTGGAAGTCGAACAGCTCGGGGTCGAGTCGGATCCCGGTCGCCGATGGCGTGCGGCCATATCGGCGTGGTGCAGCCAATGGGCACGGAGTCGTCGGGACCATGATCAGGGCGATCGCAGCGGCCTTGCGCGGGTCGTGGGCGCGCAAGGATCCACTGACCATCGGGTTCGCGATCTCGCTGGTCTTCCACCTCCTGGTGATGATGGTGCGCTTCGCGCCGCCGGACCCGTTCAAGTTCATTCCCAGCGAGTCGCAGCTGGAGGTCGTGCTGCTGAACGCGCAGACCAAGGCTGCCCCGCTGGCGCCGGAGGTGCTGGCGCAGGTCAACATGGAAGGTGGCGGTGACCGCGACAGCGGCCGCTCGCGCTCGCCGCTTCCGGCCGAGAGCAAGGCGCGGGATGGCGAGGTCCTGCAGGAGCAGCAGGCCCGCCTGAAGCAGATGGAAGAGGAGCAGCGTCGCCTGCTCGCGCTCGCCCAGGGCCAGACCCGGCAGGTCGAGAACCCGCCGGTCACCAACGAACCCGCGCAGGCGGAGGCGCCCAACGCCGATGAAACCAAGGAGATGATCTCGCGGCTGCAGGCCCAGATCGACCGCCAGATCGAGGACTACAACAAGCGCCCGCGGCGCCTCACCTACGGCGTCAATGCGGTGGGCGTGAACTATGCCCGCTACGTCGACGCCTGGGCCGACACGATCGAGCAGATCGGCACCGATCGGTTCCCGAGGGAGGCGCGCGGCAAGATGTACGACTCGCTGATCATCACGGTGGAGATCGACCGCTTCGGCAACGTCGTCGACGTGCTGATCAACAAGAAGTCGCGCTACGAGTCGCTCAACCGCGTGATCAAGCAGATCGTCTATGCCGGCGCCCCGTACAGCCCATTCACCGAGGAAATGCGCAAGGACGGGGACATCCTGCAGATCGTGCGCACCTGGACCTTCACCAACAATTCGCTGAAGACCAAGTCGGTGAGCAAGTGAGTCTGACGCGCTCCTCCGCGGCGGCCGCGGCTGAAGCGGCCGGTGCGTCACTGGACCGTTACCTGGTGATCGGCAACCCGATCGCGCACAGCCGCTCGCCGGAGATCCATGCGGCCTTTGCCCGCCAGACCGGCGAACCGATCAGCTACGACCGGCTGCTGGTGCCGGTGGCGCCGGCCGGGGAATTCGCGCGTGTCGTCGACGACTTCTTCGGCGGGGGCGGGCGCGGTCTCAACATCACCCTGCCGTTCAAGGAACAGGCCTTCGGCTACGCGCAGCGGCACAGCGAGCGCGCGCTGCTCGCGGGGGCGGTCAAACACGCTGGCGCTCGCTGGCGATACCGTCGTCGGCGACAACACCGACGGTCCCGGGCTGGTCACCGACCTGCGCGACCGCCTCGGCTTCGATCTGGCGGGCAAGTCGGTGCTCCTGCTCGGGGCGGGCGGTGCCGCACGAGGCATCGTGATGTCGCTGCTGCAGGCCGGCGTGGCGTCCTTGACCGTTGCCAACCGCACGCCGGCGCGCGCTGCGGCGCTGGCTGCGCAGTTCAATGCGTCGGCGGCCTTGCGGGATGGGGGGCTGCCGCCGGTTCGTGCGGTGGAACTGGCTGCAGCGAGGCCTGCCGACCTCGTCCTCAATGCCACGTCCAGCGGCGTGCTGGCCGGGGAGCTTGCGCTGCCGTCGGACCTGTTCGCCGGCTGCTCGCTGGCCTACGACTGCGTCTATTCGGCTCGGCCGACCGTCTTCATGGTGCAGGCGGAGGCGGGTGGCGCGGCGCGCACCGCCGATGGATTGGGCATGCTCGTCGAGCAGGCCGCCGAGAGCTTCCTGATCTGGCGCGGCGTGCGCCCCGCCACCGGGCCGGTCTACCGGATGCTGCGCGAATCGATCGGCGCGCAGGCTGGCGGCGCCGGCGATGCCCGCTAACCGTACGCTCAGGGTTATCCTGGGGGTTTCGCTGCTGGGGCTGGCGGTGATCCTGGCGATGCAGCTCTGGTACCTGATGCACGTGATCCTGTGGCGCGAGGTCGATCCGTCGTCGACGAGCTTCATGCGTCAGCAACTCGAGGTCCTGCGCGAGCGCAATCCGAAGGCCAGGCTGCAGCACCGCTGGGTCCCCTACGACAAGGTGTCGGTGAACCTCAAGCGCGCGGTGATCGCGTCGGAGGATTCGCGGTTCCCGGACCACGATGGCGTCGACTGGGAAGCGATCGAGCGGGCCTTCGAGAAGAACACGCGTCGTGGCAGGGTGGCGTTCGGCGGCTCTACGATCACCATGCAGCTGGCGAAGAACCTGTTCCTCTCGGGTGACCGCAGCTACCTGCGCAAGGCCCAGGAACTGGTTATCGCCTACATGCTCGAGGCGATGATGAGCAAGCGAGCGCATCCTCGAGATCTACCTGAACGTCGCGGAATGGGGCGTGGGGGTGTTCGGTGCCGAGGCCGCGGCCCGGCACTACTTCGACGTGTCGGCCGCACAACTCAGCCCGGCCCAGGCGGCGCGCCTGGCGGCGATGCTTCCGCGTCCGCGCTACTATGACCAGAACCGCGGCAGTGCGCCGCTGGCGCGGCGGGCGGCGATCGTGCAGCGGCGCATGGCTGGCGTGGAGGTGCCTTGACGGCGGACACGGCCGGGCGGAAGCATCCACGCGGACCGGCTGGCGCGACGCGCCGGAGCGAGGGACGATCATCGTCACGGCGAGGTGCGGCGGACTGCAGCATCCGCCCTCTTGAAGAGAAGGGGTGCCTGGCACCCGGGTGTCCACGATGACCGATCAAGACAAGCCGGACCTTCCGGAGAGCCACGCCGCGCCGCCGCCGGCCCCACAGGCAGCCGATGCCGTCGCGCCGGCGCCTGCTGTCGATCCCGACGCCGAGGCCGGCTCCGACGCCGCGTCCCATTCCGCACAGCCGAAGGACTTCGAGGAGGCGCAGCGTGCGCTGGCCGAAGTGCAGGACCTGCTGCAGCACTACGGCGCGGTACGCGAGGCGGCCCGCAACGAGGGTGAACTCGTCGGCGGCGACCGGGCCGAGATCGTCGCGCGGCTGAGCGAGGCGCAGTACCTGTCGCACCTGCGCAAGCGTGTCGAACGCCTGCATCCTGCCGACGTGGCGTACGTGCTCGAAGCCCTGCCGCGCGAGGAGCGGCTGCTGGTCTGGGATTCGGTCAAGGCGGAAGCCGACGGCGCGATCCTGCTGGAAGTCTCGGAGCCGGTGCGGGATTCGCTCATCGAGTCGATGACGCGCAGCGAGCTGGTGGCGGCGGTCAAGGAGCTCGATGCCGACGACCTCGCGGACCTGGCCGATCACCTGCCGACGAAGTGGTCGACGAGGTGCGCCGGCAGCTGACGCCGGAGGAGCGCGAGCAGCTGCGCGCCGCGATGTCGTATCCGGAGGAATCGGTCGGCGCGCGCATGGACTTCGACCTGGTCACCGTGCGCGAGGACGTGAAGCTCGAAGTGGTGCTGCGCTACCTGCGCCGCTTCGACGAGCTGCCGCAGCACACCGACCAGGTCTTCGTGGTCGATCGCTACGACATGCTCAAGGGATCGCTGCCGATCGACCAGCTGCTGATCAACGAGCCGGACGCGACGGTCTCCGAAGTGATGAAGCGGGACGTGCTGGCGCTGCGCGGGCTCGACGACGTCGGCGAGGCAGCCCAGGCCTTCGAGCGCTACGACCTGGTGTCGGCGCCGGTCATCGATCCGCACGGCCACCTGATCGGCCGGCTGACGATCGACGAGGTGGTCGACGTGATCCGCGAGGAGGGCGAAGCCGACGTGCTGCTGCAGGCCGGCCTGCGCGAGGAGGAGGACATCTTCGCCTCGATCTGGTATTCGGCGCGCAACCGCTGGCTGTGGCTGGCGTTGAACCTGGTCACCGCCTTCTTCGCGTCGCGGGTGATCGGCCTCTTCGACGGCACGATCGAGCGGGTCGTGGCGCTCGCCGCGCTGATGCCGATCGTCGCCGGCATCGCCGGCAATTCCGGCAACCAGACGATGACGCTGGTGATCCGGTCGCTCGCCCTCGGCCAGGTGAACACGCAGCAACGTCAGGCGCCTGATGCGCAAGGAACTGCTGATCGCGACGCTCAACGGCCTGGTTTGGGGCGGCGTGGCAGGCCTGTTCGCCTGGCTGCTCTATCGCGACAGTCCCTACGGCCAATTGCTCGGCCTGACGATGACGCTCGCGATCCTGCTCAACCTGCTGGTGGGCACGCTGATCGGCGTGCTGGTGCCGTTCCTGCTCGAGCGCGCCGGGCGCGATCCGGCAATCGGCTCGTCGGTGCTGCTGACGTTCTCGACCGACAGCCTGGGCTTCCTGATTTTCCTTGGCCTGGCGACGATCTTCTTCGCGCGGTAGCGAAAGCCGGTCGCCGACGGCGCCCCCGTCGTGATGTCGTTCGTGTCGGTCAGGGTCCCGCCTCGTGCCAGCCGATGACCGTCGACCGCGGGATCCGGACCAGTGCCGAGGCTAGTACTGCGCACCCTCCGCCACGAAGCTGCCGCTCTTCCCCCCGTGCTTCTCCAGCAGCCGCACCGCCTCGATCACCATCCCGCGGTCCACCGCCTTGCACATGTCGTAGATGGTGAGAAGGGCGACCTGCACGGCGGTGAGCGCCTCCATCTCGACGCCGGTCTTGCCGCTGCATTCGACGCGGGTCCTGCAGCCGACGCGGCTGCCGGCCTCGTCGAGTTCGAACTCCGCGGACACGTGGGTCAGCGCGATCGGATGGCACAAAGGGATGAGGTCGGAGGTCCTCTTCGCGGCCATGATCGCGGCCAGGCGCGCGACACCGATGACGTCGCCCTTTTTCGCCGTTCCGGACTTGACCAGCTCGAAGGTGGCCGGCTGCATCCGGATCCAGCCCTCGGCGACCGCGATGCGGCCGGTGTCAGGCTTGGCGCCGACGTCGACCATGTGCGCCTGGCCGCTGGAATCGAAATGGGAAAGTTGCGCCATGGCTTGCGGTGTATCGTGTCCCGGTGTACTGGTTGTCGCGTTGCCTGCACGGGTTGGGCAGGTGTCCGCGCGGCTTGCAGTGCCGCCAAGCATCCACCGGACGGCATCGCTATCATAGCAACGTGATCAATCGTCCCGATCAGGTCCGGTTGTTGCGACGGCCGGAAGCCGGCATCTTCCTGTCTGCGCCCGGGCGCGGCTGGCGTCGCCGCGCGGTGGCGCTGCTGACCGGCGGTCGCCCTGCTCGCCGGTCCCGCGGGGGCAGGCGGCCCAGGTCGATCGCCTGCCCGACCTCGGCGCCGCGAGCGGCGACGAGCTCTCCGGCGCCGCCGAACGCCGGCTTGGCGAATCGATCATGCGCCAGTTGCGCGCGGAGGGCGTGGTCTGGGACGACGCCGAGATGACCGAATTCCTCAACCGCTTCGCCGACCGGCTGATATCCACCGGCCCCGCCCGGTCGTACCAGTTCGAATTCTTCGCCGTCCGCGACAAGTCGATCAACGCCTTCGCCCTTCCCGGCGGCTTCATCGGCATCCACACCGGCCTGCTCGCCGCCGCCGGGCAACGAGTCCGAGCTGGCGACGGTGATGGGCCACGAGATCGGCCACGTGACGCAGCGGCACATCTCGCGCATGCTGGCCAACCAGCGCCAGGCGTCGATGATGGCGCTGGCCGGCATGGTCCTCGGCGCGCTCGCCGCGCGCTCGAGTCCCGATGCCGCGATCGGTGCCCTTTCGCTCGGCGATACCCTCGCGACGCGCTCGATGCTGTCTTTCTCGCGCGATGCCGAGCGCGAAGCCGACCGCGTCGGCCTCGAAATCCTGCGCGAAGCGAAGTTCGACGTGCGCGCCGCCCCGCGATTCTTCGAGCGCCTGCAGCAGTTCAACCGTTACAACGAGGGGGGCCTGCCGGTCTACGTGCGTACCCACCCGGTCACCGGCGAGCGGATGACGGACCTGCAATTGCGCATCCAGGACCTGCCGGTGTTCGACCATCGCGACCGGATCGAGTTCAGCCTGCAGCGCGCCCGGGCGCTTGCAGTCGGCAGCGATGCGGTCGACTCCCTGGCCTCGGCGCGGCGCTCGTTCCAGCAGCAGGTCGAGACGCCGGAGGGAGCGAAGGATCCGGCCCCCTGGTTCGGCCTTGCCAACGTCGCCAACGCCGGCCGTGACTGGTCCGCATCGGAGCGTGCGCTGGACAAGGCGGAACAGGCGCTCGGCTCGCCGCATGTCTTCTTCACGCGCCTGCGCATCGCCAACAGGCTGGGTGCGGGGGACCTCGGCGCGTGCAACCGAAGTCTCCGCGCAGGCAATCAAGGCCAATCCCGACAACCTTGCGATCATCCGACTGCGTGCGCAGGTGCTGAACGCCGCGGGTCGGCACCGCGATGCCGTGGCCCTGCTGCGCGAGAAGACCGCCGATTTCAGGGGCGATGCGGAACTGTGGCGGCTCCTGGGAGAAGCGCACCAGGCCCTTGGCGAGCGCGGCATGGCCCACAAGGCCGCTGCCGAAGGCTATCTGCTGCGCGGCATGCGCCTGCCTGCCATCGAGCAACTCCGCCTGGCGCGGGCCGCCGGTGACCTCGATTTCTACAACGGCTCGATCGTCGATGCGAAGCTGCGCCAAGTCGAAGCGGCTTATCGTGAAGAGATGAAGGATGCCAGGCGCTGAGGGTCGGGCAGGCTGAGGTGCGGGACAGCCTGCAATCCTGGCAGGCTGAAATGCGGGGGCTGGCGGATGTGGAAGTACTTCTTTCTCGGACTGCTGGTGGGCTGGCTGCTGGAGTGGATCATCGACTGGTTCTACTGGCGCCGCGGCATCGATCCGGTCGCGACGTCGTCGGCTGCGGCCGGCGTCGTCGCTGAAGGTCCGGTCCCTCGGGCGGCCGGCACGGCAGAGGCTGGTGCGCTCGTGCCTACTGCCGCCGAGCCGGCCGGCGCACACCTGCCCCCGGTGCAGCGGCAGCCGGCGGAACCGGGCAGGGGCGAGAGCACCTCTGCCGGCACCGCGGCCGGGCGGGTTGGGGCGGACGTGGCAAGGGGCGCTGCCGGCGCGGTCTCGACCAGTTCCGCGACCCTTACCTCGCGCGCCCCGGTCTATCGGCAGGAGGATCTCGAAGCCGTGATCGGAGTCGGACCGAAGATCGGAGCCATGCTGAGGAACAACGGCATCACCACCTTCGCCGAGCTTGTGACGACCCCCGTGACCGAGCTCGAGCGCATCGTCGAGAGCACCGGCGAGGAGCCGGCGGAAGTCGGCGTGCAGACCTGGGCGGCGCAGGCGCAGCTCGCGGCGTCGCAGGATTGGGAAGGGCTGGCGCGGCTGCAGGACGAGTTGCAGTCGGACGGCGCGGCTGCGCGGCGGGAGGCTTGACGTGCCGGCCACCATCCGCGGCAGGAGCCTGCGGCAGGTGCGGCGCTACGACCTCTTCAAGCTGCTGGTCGCGCTGCTGCTGATGGTGACATGGCTGTGGCTCTGAAGGCCTGCGTTCAGGGCTCGACTGCTTCCGCCGGCGCCGGATCGGCAAGATAGCCGAGTTCCCGGCCGAGCGCGGCCGCCCCCGACAGCGGCCCCATGCGGAATTCCCAGGCCGGCCCCCCCGGTGCGGGATAGCGCTCCAGCGTCAGGCGCATCAGCGGGCCGGCAGCCACGTCTGCGGCATCAACCTCGGCGCTCTCGAGCTGCAGTTGTCCGATATCGCGGTCGTCGACGACGGCCGGACCCATGTCGGTGAGCATCAGCAGGTTGCCGTCGGCATCGCCCAGCACCCGCTCGATGCGCTCGACGATGAAGCCGGTGTGAGTAACCAGCCGCTGCGTCGGCGGCTCGTTGAGCACCCTGAGCACCAGCGGCGCGAGGTCGAGACGCACGAACGCGCGCTGCGGGCCGTTCTGCCAGTACCAGGCGCCGCGCGCGTCGCATTCGTAGTTGCGGCCGATGAAATCGATGATGGGCGGGCTGCTGATGAGGCTGCCTTCGCCATCGCTTTGCTGGTCGAAATCCGGCCTGGAACGATCGATCAGGAACCACAGGCCACGACGGCTCAGGCGCAGCCAGCCGTAGACCGCCGGCACCTGCGGCCATTTGTCCATCGCCCGTCTCACCTGCTCATCGAGCACCGCATCTCTCCATTCCAATCTCCACCCGAGGGCGCGCCTGCGCCATGCCCGGCCGTCTCTTGAACGAGCACTCCGCACGGCTCAAGCCTGCAGCCAGCGTAGCACCATCAGGCGAACTGGCGGAAGAAGCCCATCAGCCGCTGCGGCAGCCAGTCCGCTCCGATACGCCTGTCGATGAAGCCGACATGGCCGCCCTCGGCGGGATACTCGAAGCAGAACGTGGCCGGAGACCTCCGACGGGCCTGCCAGCGAGGACTCCGGCAGGAACGGATCGTTGCGCGCATTCAGCACCAGCGTGGGCACCGCGATGCCGCCGAGGAACTGCCTGCAGGAGCTGCGCGTCCAGTAGTCGACGGCGCTGTCGAATCCGTGCAACGGCGCGGTGACGAGGCCGTCGAAATCGAAGAAGTCGCGGGCGGCCATGACCGCCCTGCGATCGTAGACGTCGGGAAAATGCGCAAGCTTGAGGATGCTCTTGCGTTTCAGCGTCTTCAGGAAATGCGCACAATAGAGGCGGTTGAAGCCGCGCGACAGGGCCAGCGCGCCCGCATGCAGATCCTGCGGTGCCGACACGCCCGCGATCGCTTTCACGATGTCCGCCTTCGAGCCTTGCTCGCCCGCCCACTTGAGCAGGGCATTGGCGCCCAGCGAAACGCCGGCGACGAAGTCGGGTCGCAGGCGGCGCACGATCCAGTCGACTTCAGCCGAATCTCCGGAGTGATAGGCCCGCGCCAGCAGGTTCGGCTCGCCGCTGCAGCCTCGCCAGTGGACGACCACGCCGCGCCAGCCGGCGGCCGCGACATGGGTCATCAGCGAGCGGGCGTAGTGGCTTTCCGAGTTGCCCTCGAGCCCGTGGAAGAGCACGAGGAGGGGACCGCTGCCGGGCTCGCCGGCCGGCGTCGACGTCGTCCAGTCGAGGTCGATGAAGTCGTTGTCAGGTGTCGTCACGCGTTCGCGCCGATAGGAGATGCGCGGACCCGGCCCGATCACGGCCGGCCAGATGGTCTGCAGGTGGCGGCTGCGCATCCAGGCCGGCGCCTGGTAGTCCGGTTCAGTGAAGCTTGCCAGGCGGGGCTTCATGGACCGGTCGCTCCACCTCCGCGCCCGGCGCAGCATGGTGCACGAGCAGTTGCCAGCCTGCGCTGCCCTTGATGTAGATGTTGGTGGTGAGCACGTTGATCGTCTGTGTCCCCTGCGCACCGGCCACCGCGATCTGCTCGACCAGGTTGTGGACGGAGAGCGTGGCGCTCTCGAACACCTGGACGTCGCGGATCCTGATGTTGAGAGGGCCGCTGGCGAGGATCTCTTCGAAAGACATGCGTACCGCATGCAGGCCGACCAGTCGCTGCCCGCCGGGATGGATGCAGATGACTTCCTCGTCGTCAGCCCAGAGTGTCATGACGCCGGCGACGTCGGCGTGGGCAAGGGCGGAGTAGAAGGCCTCCTCCACTGCCGAGGCGGAAGCGAAGATCAGCGGTCGCGGCATGCCGGGAAGTGAATTGGAACTGGCTGAGCAGGAGTTTAGCCGAATCGTGGAAGGAACCGGGACCGCGCGCCGGTTCGAACGGGCACGCGGGCGGCGGGCGAACCGCGGGCGAAACCGCAGGCAGGATCGCCGCGAAACTCGCGCATGGTCAGGCGAAGTCAGGCGGTGGCCGAGAAGCGCATGGCCTTGCGCAAGGTGGCGAAGACCTGGATCGGCTGCTGCTGGTTGACGCAGTTCATGTGGCCGTGCCTGCAGTGCGCGTCGAAGCACGGGCTGCATTCGAGGTGCAGCCACATGACGCTGCGGCGCGTTGCGCTGATGCGTTCGGCCCGCGGGTCGCCCGAGCCGTAGATCGCGACATGCGGTCGACCCAGGGCCGCCGTGAGATGCATGTACTGCGACTCCGACGTCACCACCGCGGCGGCATGGTTCACCAGTGCCAGCGTCTGATGCAGGTCGAGTCGTCCGCACCAGTTCTGCAGCGATTCGCCGCAGAGCAGGGCGATCTGGGTGGCGACCGACCGGTCGCGCGGCCTGCCGACCAGGCCCACCGTCACCTCCGGCCACTGGAGCCGGATCAGCGCGGCGAGTTCGGCATAGTGCCGCACCGGCCATTCGCTGCTCGGGCCGAGCTCCGACGATGGACACAGCAGCACCAGTTGACTGGCCGGGTCGAGGTTCAACTGTCGCGCGAGCGCCGGCGTCATCTCGGGGGGCGCGGCCAGCTGCGGCGTCGGGATCCCGGGTGGCAAGCTTTCGCCGGGCTCGAAGGCCATCGCGACGAACCGCTCCGCGATCGACTTGCCGCGGCCTCCGCCGCTTGCGGCAGGACGGTTGATCATTCCAAGGAACGTGGCTGCTGCCAAAGCCGATCCGGTTGGGCACCCTGGCGAGCCATGGGGCGATCGCGGCGGTTCTGCTGTCCTGGAGGATGAATGCGCGGTCGTAGGCATGGGCATCGATGGTCCTGGACAGGGCCAGGCGGCGGAGAGGGGCGATCCGGTCGATCGGGATGTCCGACTCGAGCACCTCGTCCGGCTCCGACATTGCCCGGAAGATCGGGGCGATTCCCGGTTCGGCCAGCACGTCGATGCGACCGAAGGCGTCGAAACGGCGCAGCAGGGCGAGAAGAGGTTGCGCCAGCACCGCCTCGGTGATCGTCGAAGGCGCGATCAGCAAAGAGCGCCGGGAAGGCTGCTTCTGGAAAGGCAAGGTCGATCCACCAGAGTTCTTCGGCGCCGCCGGGCAGCAGCGCCGTTTGTTGTGCATGGATTGTGTCTTGCCCAGCGGGGGAAAAACCTCGAAGAAGTCACATCGGCGGACAGCCCGGCGTGAATTTCGTCCCGCGCTGCAGCGAGCGCGCACGATCTGTCAATGCCGGTGGATGCGCGAGCCGGGCTTGAGGCGGTAGCGGGTGCCGCAGTAAGGGCACTTGGCCTCGCCGGTGACGGAGAGGTCGAGGAACACGCGCGGATGCTGGTTCCACAACGTCATGGACGGATGCGGGCAGAACGCCGGCATGTCCTTGCCGTCGAGTTCCATCACGGCCTCCTCCTTGGAGTGCTGATCCATATGTGAACCTGACCTGGAGGATGCTAGGCGGCGATCGGAATGAAGCCAATGCCGGTAGCGCTCCGACTTGCCGGCGATGGCGTCGAAGAACAGGTCCTGCAGCTTCTGCGTGACCGGTCCGCGGCTGCCGTTGCCGATCGTACGGTTGTCGAGCTCGCGGATCGGCGTGATTTCGGCCGCGGTGCCGGTGAAGAACGCCTCGTCGGCGCAATACACCTCGTCCCGGGTGATGCGCTTCTGAGTCACTTCGATGCCGAGGTCGCGCGCCAGGGTGATGACGGCGTCGCGGGTGATGCCGTCGAGGCAGGAAGCCAGGTCCGGGGTGTAGAGCTGGCCCTGCCGGACGATGAAGACGTTCTCCCCGGAGCCTTCGGAAACGTAGCCTTCGGTGTCGAGCAGCAGTGCCTCGTCGTAGCCGTCGTTGGCGGCTTCCGAGTTGGCGAGGATCGAGTTGATGTAGTAGCCCGATGCCTTGGCGCGCACCAGCGATGAGTTGACATGGTGCCGGGTGAATGAAGAAGTCTTGACGCGGATGCCTTTGGTGATGCCATCCTCGCCGAGGTAGGCGCCCCAGGGCCAGGCGGCGATGGCGACGTGGACCGTGTTGCCCTTGGGCGAGACGCCGAGCTTCTGCGAGCCGATCCACGCGATCGGCCGCAGGTAGCAGCTCTCGAGCTTGTTGACGCGGACCACTTCCTTCTGCGCCTTGGCCAGCGTCTCGAAGTCATAGCCCAGTTTCATCTGGAAGATCTTTGCCGAGTTCATCAGCCGGCGCGTGTGCTCCGGCAGCCTGAAGATGGCGGTGCCGCTGACCGTCTTGTAGGCGCGTACGCCCTCGAAGACGCTCATGCCGTAATGCAGGCTGTGCGTGAGCACGTGGATCTGCGCGCTGCGCCATTCCACGAGCTTGCCATCCATCCAGATGAAACCGTCCCGATCCGCCATCGACGTCGACATGTGCTTTCCTTCCTTCATGGGCAAAGATCCCACGGCAATAAATTCTAGCAGCAGGCCATGTTCGGCCGGCCGGCGCCTGCCCGGCTGCAGACGGCCGGCCGGAGCCGCGTCACGCTAAACTGACGCTCCCGGCGTTTCGTGCAACGGGATTTCCTGCGGGATCGACCCGCGGACATCGCCTGCCAGCAACGCTTCCACCACGATCCGCTCGGCCAGAGCCGTGCGGACCGAATCGGATCCGCCGTGCAAACGCTTCGATTCCAGATGGGCGTGCTGGCCACGCTGCAGGCGCTGCTGTTGACCAACAACGTGACGCTGATCGCCATCAGCAGCCTGGCCGGCTTCGCGCTGGCCGAAGACAAGGCGCTTGCGACCTTGCCGGTCACCGGCTACGTGCTCGGCGCGGCCGTCTTCAGCATGCTGGCGGCCCAGCTCATGCGCCGGCTCGGCCGCCGCCGCGGCTACTCGATCGGCGCCATCCTCGCCTGCGGCGGTGCGGTGCTCGCCGCCTGGGCGGTAAGCATCGGCAGCCTCTGGCTGCTCGCGGCGGCGACCTTCGTTACCGGTATCTACAACGCCTTCGGCGCCAGCTATCGGTTCGCGGCGGCGGACGTCGCCGACGCGTACCGGCCCCACTTCCGGGCCCGCGCCATCTCGCTCGTGCTTGCCGGCGGCATCGTCGGCGGTGTCGTCGGTCCCGAGCTGTCCAAGATCACGCTCGACATGCTGCCGGCAACCTATGCCGGTTCCTACCTGGCCCTGGCGGGCTTCGCCATCCTCTCGCTGCTGCTGGCGCAGCTGCTGCGCCTGCCCGCCGGCGCCGATACGCATGCCGCGGGCAGCGCCCGGCCGCTGCGGCAGATCCTGCGCCAGCCCATCTGCTGGGTGGCGATCCTGACGGCGGCCAGCGCCTACGGAATCATGAACCTGCTGATGGTTGCGACTCCGCTGGCCATGGAGCTGTGCAGCCATCCCTATGCGGCAACCGCGCTGGTGCTGCAGTGGCATGTCATCGGCATGTTCCTGCCCGGCCTGTTCACCGGAGCGCTGATCTCCCGTTTTGGCGTGCTCCCGATCATCCTTGCCGGCTGCGCGCTGCTGATCGCCTGCATCGCGGTGGCACTGAACGGCGTGGCGGTGAGTCACTTCGTGGTGGCTCTGACGCTGCTCGGCGTCGGCTGGAACTTCGCCTACACCGGCGCGACCACCTTGCTGACCCAGGCGTACCGGCCAGCGGAGAAGACGCGGGTGCAGGGCTTCAACGACATGATCGTGTTCGTGACCATGATCACTTCCTCCGCTTCTTCGGGCGTGCTGCTGCACAGCCGGGGGTGGGAATTGCTGAATTACCTGTCGATTCCATTCGTGCTCGCAGTGGTGGTGGCGATCGCCTGGCTGATGGCAAGACGTGCACTAGTACCGGCAGGCGCCTGACGCCCTGAGCCACAATCTCCAGTTCGATGCCCGTTTCCGCGACTGGATTCAGGAAGCGGCAGGAATTCTCTCCAACCACGCGAGTCAATGGCGCAATTCGGACATCTAGCCAGCGGTGCCGCCTGGAGCACCGCCGGCAAGGCGATCCAGCTCGGGCTGAGCCTGCTGGCGCTGGCGGTGATCGCCCGCGTCGTCGGCCCGCAGGTCTACGGGATCTTCGCCCTGGGCTGGCTGGTGGTCGGCCTCTTCGAGGTGGTGGTCAGCTCGGCGCCGACCGACACCCTGATCCAGCGCCGCACGATCTCTGCCGGGCATCTCGACGCCACCTTCTGGGGAGCGCTCGTGATGGGCCTGCTGATCGCGGGCGGGATCTGGGCCGGCGCGGACCTCGCCGACCACTGGCTCGAAGGCGGTGCCCTGCTTGCCGCGATCCTCCCGGCACGGGCCGCGGTGCTGCCGCTGCAGGCGCTGGCGGTCGCGCCGACCGCGATCCTGCTGCGCGATTCACGCTTCAAAGCGGTTGCCGGGGCGGAAACACTGGCGTCGATCGTCTCGAACCTGGCAGGAGTCGCGCTTGCGCTCGCCGGGACCGGCATCTGGAGCCTGGTGGGAATGGAGCTCGTGCGCGTGCTCGTGCTGTGCGTCGCGCTCTTCGCGATCACCCGCTGGCGGCCGGGGTTCGCCATGCGCCCCTCGCATCTGCGCGACCTGCTGGCGTTCAACGCGAGCACCTGGGGCTCGTGGGGCCTGGGCTATCTCAGCAGCCAGCTGCCGCGGTTCGTGCTCGCGACCAGCCTCGGAGCGCAGGCGGTAGGATTCTATGCGTTGGCGCAGCGCCTCTTCGACCAGGTCAAGAACATCGTGATGATTCCGGCGTACCAGGTGGTGCAGGCGGGGGTCGCCCGCGCACAGCACGACGCCGACGCTGCACGCCTGCTGACCGAAGGAACGCTGCGCGTCACCGGCGTTGTCGCATGCCCGCTCTTCCTCGGCATTGCGGCGCTGGCCCCGGTCCTGGTGCCGGCGGTGTTCGGCGAGGCCTGGAACGACGCGGTGCCGGTCGTCCAGATCATCATGCTGCTCGGCGTGCTCGCGTCGATGTCGGTCGTCCAGGCGGCGGTGATCCGCGGCATGGGCAAGCCGCACTGGGAGATCCTGTACGAACTGGCGGTCCTCGCGGCGACGGCGATCTTCCTGGTCCTGTCGCTGCCGTGGGGTCTCAATGCCGCGGCCGCCGCGGTTGTGCTGGGCAGCCTGGTGACTGCGCCGATCAACGCCCGCTTCGTGCGCAACCTCACCGGCCTCGCAGTAAGCGTGCAACTGGGGGCGGTTTTCAACGCCGGAGTCGCCTCGCTCTTCATGGCCGCGGGTGTGTGGGGGGTGGCGCTGCTGCTTTCACCGGCGCTGCCGGCCGCGCTGCTGCTGCCGTTGCTGGTCGCCCTCGGCGCCTTCCTCTACTGGGTGCTGCTGAAATGGTCGATGCCGGCCGCCGCCCGCGTGATCCAGGACATTGCGGTCGCGGTCGCCCGCCGCGACCTGACCGCGGTACGCGCGTCGATCGGCGGCCTGACGGGCTGAGCGGCACGGCTCGAGGGGGGCCGGGAGCCGGCAGAGCCGGCTCAGCACGCGGGGCAGGCAGGGAGCCGGCGGGAAGCTACTGCGACGGCAAGCCGAACACGTCGCGCCAGATCTCGCGCACCTGCCGTGCTTCTGCGGCGACGGCCTTGGGCGGAACCCGCGCGAACTCGGCGTCGTTGAGCCGCAGGGCGTGCTGCAGCTGCCGGTAACGGCGATAGGTGTTGCCGACCGCCTCGGCGGTGGCCTGGTCGATCAGCCCGGCGCTCGCACAGCGCCGCAGCAGCTCGATGTTGCCCTTGTTGTCGAGCAGTTCGGCGAATAGCGAGCCCCAGGCCAGGACCAGGTACTGCACGATGAACTCGATGTCGACCATGCCGCCGGCGTCGTGCTTGAGGTCGAACAGCTCGCTGCGGTTGGGATGCCCGTCGTGCATCTTCTTGCGCATGGCCATGATCTCGTCGGCGAGCTTGGCGCGATCGCGTGGCCGGGCGAGGATGTTCCGCCTCAGCGTCTCGAAGCTTCTCGCGATGCCCTGATCGCCGGCGCAGGCGCGCGCCCGCGTCAGCGCCTGGTGCTCCCACACCCACGCCGACTCCGTCTGATAGAGCTCGAAGGCGCGCACGCTCGAGACGAGCAGCCCCGAGCTGCCGTTGGGACGCAGACGCAGGTCGATGTCGAACAGCTGGCCGGCAGCGGTGCGGGTGGACATCCAGTTGGCGATGCGCTGTGCGAGCTGCGAATAGCGCTGCAGCGCGTCCTCATGGTCGTCGTCGTAGAGGAACACCAGGTCGAGGTCGGAGGCATAGCCGAGCTCCTTGCCGCCCAGCTTGCCGTAGGCGATGATCGCGAACTGCGGCCGCTCCCGGTGCCTGCGGCCCATCTGCGACCAGACCAGGTCGGTGGTGATCTCGAGCACCTGGTCGGCGAGGGCGCTGAGCTGGTCGCCCAGCGCCTCCACCGTCAGCTTGCCTTCAAGGTCCTGAGCGAGCAGGCGGAACACTGCCGCATGATGCGCCTCGCGCATGGCATCCATCTGGCGCTCGACGTCCGGTGCGTCGCCTTCGTCGGCGGCAGTGCCGGGCAGGCCCGACAGGGTGGTTGCTGCCAGTTGCTCGCGCAGGTCGATGGCCCAGCGCGCGCTGTCGAACGGCGCCATCAGCTGGCCGTCGAGCAGTTCGTCGAGCACCACCGGGTGCATCAGCAGGTAGTCGGCTGCCCACTTCGCCTTCGAGATGATGCGCAACAGGTGCTCGAATGCCCTGGGATGCTCGTCGAGCAGCCTCAGGTATGCAGGACGGCCGGCCGTGGCCTCGAGGAAATCGCACAGGCGTCCGATCC
Organism: uncultured Pseudomonadota bacterium; assembly: GCA_963844195.1. Taxonomy (GTDB): domain Bacteria; phylum Pseudomonadota; class Gammaproteobacteria; order Burkholderiales; family Burkholderiaceae_E; genus Lautropia. The sequence goes on from CAWJNC010000004.1 coordinate 862,265, forward strand.
AGGTGGCGACGCGGGAGTCGTCGGCATCGGTCGGGCCGAGATCTACCGACTTGACGATCAGACGCTCGATCCGGTCGCGGGTGTCGTTGCTGGCGAGCCGGTAGCGCCGCGAATCGCGCAGCGCTTCGATCCGCCTCGCGCAATCGGCGTCGAGGATCGTCGCAGCCGTCTCGCCGTCCTTGCCATCGCCGGGGTCGGCGCCGTTGCCGTTGCCGTTGCCGACGCCGTTGCCGACCATCACCTTGCCGTCCTCGAGGATCGACACCTTGGCGCCGCCGCTTGCCGCCAGTTCCGCGGCACGGTTCGCTTCGCGGCGAGCCGGCGCGAGCAGGCGGTCGAACACCACGATCACCGCATCGCGTGCCTGCTGGAGTTCGGCATCGAACGCTGCCGGCGCGAGGCCGAGCATGGCAGCCACGGCGGCACGCCTCGCCGGCGCCGCCGGCAGCCAATGGGTCTGCTCATCTTCCTGGTACTGGAGCGCATGCTCGATCCGGCGCAGCAGCGTCCAGGCCCCGGTGAGGGCGACCACTGTCTCCGGCTCGAGCAGCCGCCGCTGGGCGAGCCGCTGCAGCGCCTGCGGCGTCGCGCGTTCGCGCAGCAGCGGATCCTGGCCACCGCGCACGATCTGGAACAGTTGCGCGCTGAACTCGATTTCGCGGATGCCGCCGCGGCCGAGCTTGACGTCGAAGCCTGCGTTGTCGCCGCGCTCGCGACGGGTCTCGTTCTTGCGCGCCTCGTCGCGGATCAGGTCGTGCAGCTTCGAGAGCGCCGAGAAGGCCGCGTAGTCGAGGTAGCGGCGGAACACGAACGGCGTGACCAGCTGCATCAGCGCCTGTTCGTCGGTCGCGGTCGCTTCCGCAGGGGCGAGGCCGGTGGACGCGATGACCCGCCCCTTGAACCAGGCGAAGCGTTCCCATTCGCGGCCCTGCTCGTAGAAGTACTGCTCGAGCATGTTCAGCGAGCAGATCAGCGGGCCCGAATCGCCGTAGGGCCGCAGGCGGGTGTCGACCCGGAAAACGAAGCCCTCCGCGGTCGGCTGCGACAGCAGGCTCACCATGCGGCGGGCGATCCGCTCCACCGCCTGCGGCCGCGGGCCCTGGTCACGCATCACGAACACCAGGTCCACGTCGGACGAGACGTTGAGCTCGGCGGCACCGAGCTTGCCCATGCCGACCACCATCAGATCTTGCGGCAGCCCGTCGTCGTCGACCAGCGTCTGGCCGTCGGCCGCGAATTCCTGCGCAGCGACGCGCAGCGCGTGGTTGATCGCGAGCTCGGCGAGGGTGGTGACGGCGGTGCAGATCTCCGCCACCGAAGCCTGCTGGCGCAGGTCGCGCTCAATCATCGCGAGCATCAGCAGGTTGCGGAATCGGCGCAGTGCCGCTTCCGGCGCTTCGGCTGCAGCGAGGCGCCGCTGCCAGAGCGCGTGGATCACCTCGGGTACCAGCGGTGCAGCGACCAGCTGCTCGAGTTGCGAGAGTGACTCGTCGGCGCGGCTGCGCAAGGAAGTCAAGGTGCGGCGAAAGAAGCCGGAGTGGCGCTCGGCATGGAATGCGCCGGGTCCTGCGGGCCGCGGATCGGGCTGCGCAGGAGGGGATGCGTCGGAGGCAGGCGGCATGGTGGGTTAGCGTAACATTTCTCACGCAGCCAACCGGTGCCGCGCGCGATCATCCACCGGCAGTCATTGCAGGTATCAAAACAGGTTGCACAGCAGGTAGCACAGGGGATTGCGCGCGTGAACCGGTCTCTCGAGGGACTGCGAGGCCTGGCGGCCCTGCTGGTGGCTCTGTTCCACGTCTATGTCTATGGCCGTTGGGGCGGCTTTCCGGCGCAATGGGGCGTGCTCGCGCATGCCTGGCTGTTCGTCGATCTGTTCTTCGTGATCAGCGGCTATGTGATGGCTGCCGCCTACAGCGACCGGCTGCGCACGCCGGCGATGCTGGGCGGCTACATGGCGCGGCGGTTCTTCCGTCTCTATCCGCTTCATCTCGTCACCACCGCGAGCGTGATCCTGGCGGCGCTGGCGGTGCAGACGGTCAAGTGGCTGCTGGCATCGCATGGCATCCGGGTCGGCGAAGCAGCGCCGTTCGCCGTCCCCTTCTTCGACCTCGATTACCTCGGTCACGAGCTGGTGCTCATGCAGGGCCTGGGCATCGTGACGAAGGAAATCCACAACTACCCGTCATGGTCGATCTCGGTCGAGTTCTGGATGTACCTGTTCTTCGGCGTGTCGATGCTCCTGGTGCGGACACGCTGGCTGCGGGTGTTGTTCAGTGTGGTGATCGTCGCGCTTTGCCTCGTCCACTTCCTCAGCGCCTGGTCGTCGTCTTCGGCACTGCCGACACTCGACGTGCAGGGACTGCCGCGGGGCCTGCTGAGCTTCTTCCTGGGTGTGCTGGTGTTCCACGCGTGGGGCTGGCGGACAGGCCGCGACATGGGCCGCGACATGGGCCGCGACGTGGGCCGCGGTGGGGGAATGACTCGCGGCATCATCCTGCTCAGCCTGCTGCAATCGGGCTCGCTGCTGCTTGCGCTCTGGCTGGTCGATGGCCAGTCCGCCCTCGGGGCCTGGCAACTGGCGATCCCCTTCGCTTTCGCCCTGCTGGTGCTGACCCTGCTTCCCGATCGCGGCATGGTGGCCGCCCTGCTGCAGACCGGGCCGATGCAATGGCTCGGGGTGCACAGCTACGCGATCTACCTGACCCATATCACTGTGCAGACGCTGCTTGACTGGCCGGGCCGTGCGCTTCCCGAGCCGGCCAAGCACCTCGTCGGCCTGGTTTTCGTCGCCGCCGTTCTGCTGTTGTCGGTGCTCGCGCACCGCCATGTCGAGGTGCCGTGGCGCGAGCGCGGCAAGCGGATCGCGGCACGCCTCGAGGCAGGCGCCGGTGCGTCCGCCTCGGCCGGCAACCAGGCAACCTAGGGGAGCCTGGGCCGTCCTTCTGCGGCCCAGGCTCCTTGTTCGGCACCGGCGCGATCAGGCCAGCAGGTTCAGGTGCTGGTCTTCCAAGGTGAGTGAAGTCGGCGGCGCGATCGCGACCACCGGTGCTGCGAAGGTCAAGGTGTTGTCCGCCGAATAGGCGCCTTCGTCGTCGCCGACCTGGAAGGTCACCGTCCCGCCGTTGTTGAACACCGAGCTCCAGGAAAGGTTGGCCAATTGGTCGGCCGCGATCACCTGGCCCGGGATCACCGGGGCGCCGCCCAGTGTCAGGGGGAAAGCGGCGGCCGTGTCGTATTCGATCAGATAGCCGGATTGCAGGTTGTTCCCGCGAATCCAGCCATGTGTTCCTTCCCTGCAGAATGGTGGCCGGATATTCGCATCGATTCTTGTTTCTTGTCACCTTCTGTGTCTTGGAAGGCGACGTCGGGGCGGCAGCCACGGTTGCAACGGGCGGACGGGCGGCTGCGCGATCCGGCCGCCAGGGCATCGGTGGGTCCCGCGAGGTTTGTGCGAGGGCCTGGTAGCGTCGCCCTCTCAGGCCGCCGTGCTAGAGTCGGAAATGTCCGCTATGTTCCCCGAAACGTCGACCAATTCCCGCGGTTCAGGTGCCTGGCTCGCCCGTCTGGGGCTCGGTGCGTTGTTGCTGCTCGGCGTCGTGGTGCTGGTCCTGTATGCCGGCGCCCGCTTCATCGTCTGGCCCAACATCGACAACGTCGTCGGGCGCTACGCCGGCACCGTCGAGGAGCGCCTGGGAACCAGCCTCACCTGGAAAGCGATTCATTCCGAATGGACCGGCCTGCGGCCGTCCATCGAGATCATCGAGCCGATGCTCGGCAAAGGCGACCTCGCGACCCGCGCCGACCGCCTCTCCGCCACCATTTCGCTGCGCACGCTGCTGCGCGGCGAGGCGGAACTGGACCGCCTGGTGCTGGACAACCCGGTCGTCGTGCTGCGCCGCTCAGGGGATTCGATTTCACTTGCCGCCCTGGAACCCAAAGTCGAGGGCACGAGGCCGTCCTCGGGGGTACTGCAGTGGCTGCTGCAGCAACCTGATGTGCGTATCGGCGGCGGCCGCCTGGTCGTGACCGACACCGCTTCGCGCGTCAGCCTGCGATTCGACGATGTCGCACTGGTGCTGAGGAGCCAGGGGCGTGACCACGCGGTGCGCCTCGACATCGGCAACGCCCATGCGCTGGCGGCCACCGTATTGTTGCAGGCCGACCTGAGGCTCAAGCCGCAATCTGATCCTGCCGATTGGCGCAACTGGGCGGGCAACGTGCAACTGGACGCAAGGCAGTTGGCGACGCAACAGCTCCTGGCGGAGTTGCCTGCCGCCGCCAGGGCCGCGGTGCAGGACCGGCTGTCGGCGGTGGCGACGGAGTCGCTGGCGGGGCAGGTCGACCCGTCCTTGTCGCTGCAAGTCGAGGACGGAAAGGTCGCGAACGCGCGGCTCCGGCTGCGTTCGGACGACCTGATGGTGGCGCTGGCGGACCGTGACTCTCCGGCCGCTCCCATGGCCACCGCCGGATCGCCGCGCGGCAGCGGGCTGCTGCGCTTCGACCGCGTCAACCTGGATGTCAGGCTGCGGCCGACGGCGGACGGGACGACCGAGATCAGCGCCAGCACCCTCGAGTTGTCGGAAGCGGGAGGCATGCGCCTGCGCGGCACGAGCCCGCAGCCGGTGGTAATCCTCGCCCCGGGCGGTCGAATCGAGCGGCTGCAGGCCGGCTTCGAGCGGATCGACATCGGCCCGGTCGTCGAGCTGGTGAAGCTGCTCACCGATCCTGCCGCCGGCCAGCCCGGCGCCGCTGCCCACCGCGTAGACGGTGACGGCGAGCTTCGCGACGTAACGGTCGCCTGGCAGCGCGGCGCCGGGGACGCACCGCCGTCCTGGCGGGTCCGGGCAGCCTTCGAACGCGCCAGCATGGCGATGGCGCCGACCGATTTCCAGTTGAAGAACCCGCGGGCGATGCGGGTGCCGGACCTCCAGGACATTGCCGGCAGCTTCGAGGCGACCGAAGCAGGTGGCAAGGCGGTGCTGCGCACGCCGGCGGCTTCCCCGGCCGGTGCCGCCGGCGCACTGCAGCCTTCGCCGCCGTCGGCTGTGCCGAAATCGGCTGCACCAGCCGCTGCGCAGCAGTCAACGACCGCGATCCGCTTCGGCGGCATGCTGGTCGAGCCGGAGGTGGCGTTCAACACGCTCGACTCGCAGTTCTCGTGGAAGGTCGACCGATCGGCAGGTCGCGAATGGCTTGCGGTGCAGATGGACAAGCTGGTGTTCGCGAATGCGGATGGCAGCGCCTCGATGACCGGCCGGTACCGGACCGGTGGCAGGGGTGCCGGATCGCTCGACCTGCGGGCGCGCATCGGCAGCCTGCAGGCAAGCAAGGTCTGGCGCTACCTGCCGCACGAGGTGCCGGAAAACGTTCGCCGGTGGATCAAGGAGGCGCTCGAGGCCGGCGTCCTGGAAGGCGGCGAGGCACGCTGGCGCGGCGATATCAGGGACTTCCCCTATCGCCTGAAGACAGCCGAGGAACATGGCGAATTCCGGTTCACTGCCAAGGTCCGGGACCTGCTGCTGAAGTACGAGCCGGAGTGGCCTGCGCTTCACGGCATTGCGGGCGATATCGTCTTCGACCGCGTCGGCATGGAATTCCGCGCCGAACGTGCCACCCTCCTCGAGGTCCCGCTGACTGGAGTCACCGCGCGCATGGACGATGTCGCCAGCGGCCTGCTCGAGGTCGGCGGCAAGGCGCAGGGCGATCTTGCCCAGATGCTGAAGTTCGTGAACACCAGTCCGCTTGCCGAGGACATCGGCAGCGTGACCCGGTCGATGATCGCCAAAGGGCCAGCCGCCCTCGAGGTGGAACTCGGCTTGCCGCTCAAGGACCTGAAGGGCGCCACCGCGAAGGGCCGACTCGATGTCACGGGCGCTACCCTCGACTACCAGCCGGCACAGGTGCAGATCGCTGGCCTGCAGGGTCGCTTCGACTTCACGACGAAGTCGCTCGCTTTCAACGGGGTGCGTGGCACCTACGCGGGGACGCCGATCGAGGTGAGCGGCAAGACCGGTGAGCCGGGAACGATGCGAATGCAGGCGCGCGGAACGATGACCGCCGGTGGCCTGCGTCCCTTTGTCGGCGACCAGCTGGCCCGGCAGCTGAACGGTTCGGCCGCTTATGCCGTCGACGTCGACATCGGCCGCGACGGTACGCGGCTGAACATCGCGTCCGACCTTGCAGGCCTCGCCAGCGACCTGCCGGCGCCGCTGACCAAGACCGCGGATGCGCATCTGGTGTTCAAGCTGGCGATGGCGCCGGCGGGTGGCGCTCTCGACCGCATCGAGGCATCGCTCGGTTCGGAAGTCCTCCTGCTCGCCGAGCGGGGCCGCAGCGACGCTCGCCGTCCGACGCCGCAGCTGCGCGCGGCCCTCGCAGTGAACCGGCAGCCGGCGCTGCCCGACCAGGGCGTGAGCTTCCAGTTCACCGGCCAGCGAATCGACCTCGACGCCTGGCGGCAGGCGCTGGCGCCGCCCGATGACACCGGCAGGGCTGCGGCAGCTCCTGCCCACGCGGCGGGCGGCCTCGAGGGCGCGCTCGGCAGCGACGGCGCGGCCCTGCCGCTCACGGTCTCGCTGGTTGCCGACGAAGTTCGTGTCGGCGACCGCAACCTGAGCAAGGTCGTGCTGGGGGCGTCCAGGACCGGTAACCTCTGGCTTGCCAACATCAGTGCGCGCGAGATCAACGGCTTTCTCACCTGGTCCGAAACGGGGCGTTCGCCCGGCAAGCTGACTGCGCGACTTGGCCGGCTCGAGATCCCCAAGTCGCAGCAGCAGGAGATCGCCACCTCGCTGTCCACCGGACCGCGCAGCCTGCCGGCGATGGACATCAGCGCTCAGCAGTTCATCCTCGGCGGCTACGACTTCGGCGCCCTGGAACTCGTCGCACGCAACGCAACCGCGCCGCAATCGCGCGGCGCAGCCGCGCGGGGTACGGTCCGCCCGCGGGTCTGGCAACTGGAGCGCCTGCGCCTGAGCATGCCAGCCGCGGAACTTCAGGCGAGCGGGCAGTGGGAGCGCAACACGTCGCTGGCGTACCGGCTGGACATCAAGGATGCGGGCGCATTCCTGAACCGGCTGCAGCTGAAGGACGTGGTCAAGGGCGGCAACGGCTCGCTCACCGGCGAGCTGCGCTGGAGCGGATCGCCGTTATCGATGGACCTGCCGTCGCTCGCCGGCACGATGGACATCGCGATTCGCAACGGCCAGTTCCTCAAGGTCGAGCCGGGCGCCGCGAAGCTGATCGGCGTGCTCAACCTGCAGGCGCTGCCGAAGCTGCTGACGCTGGACTTCCGCAACATCTTCGAGCAGGGCTTTGCGTTCGACGAACTGCGCGGCAGCGTGTCCATCCTCGACGGCATCGCCAGCACCGACAGCCTGGCAATGCGCGGACTGCAGGCGGTGGTCCAGATCAAGGGCCAGGCCGACCTCGATAAGAGCACGCAGGACCTCAGGGTCGTGGTCATTCCGGAGCTCAACGGCGGCCTCGCGACACTCGCCTACGCAGCCATCGTCAACCCGGCCGTGGGGCTGGGCGCTTTTCTCGCGCAATCGATTTTCAGCCAGCCGCTGTCGAGGGCGCTTGCGCACGAGATCGATATCACCGGTTCCTGGTCGGATCCGAAGGTGGTGGAGCGCAAGCGCGAGCGCTTCGGGGCACCCCTGGGGCAATAGGGTCGCTCTTTCGCCGACTCGGGGATAATCGGGGAATGCAAGTCAAAGTCGCAGCGATCCAGATGGTGTCGGCGCCCCAGGTGGCCACGAACCTGGCCACGGCCGAGCGCCTGATCACGCAGGCAGCGGAAGAGGGCGCGGAAATCGCGCTGTTGCCGGAATACTTCTGCCTGATGGGCCGCCGGGATACCGACAAGGTCGATTGCAAGGAGGCGCCCGGCGGGCCGATCCAGGCCTACCTGGCTGAGTGCGCGCGTCGCCACCGCATCACCATCATCGGCGGGACGGTGCCGATGCTGTCCACCAAGGCCGGCAAGGTACTCAACAGCCTGCCCTGTCTACGGCTCTGACGGGGCGCCGATTGCGCGCTACGACAAGATCCACCTCTTCGGATTCAAGCGCGGCGACGAGAAGTTCGACGAGTCCGCCACCATCATGCCCGGACGCACGCCGGTCGTCTGCGACCTGCCGACTGCTGCAGGTCCGCTGCTGCGCACCGGCCTGTCGATCTGCTACGACCTGCGCTTTCCGGAACTCTATCGGCAGATGGCGCCGGTCGACCTGATCGTCGTGCCGTCGGCCTTCACCTACACCACCGGCCAGGCGCACTGGGAATTGCTGCTGCGCGCGCGCGCAGTCGAGAACCAGTGCTACGTTCTGGCCGCCGCACAGGGTGGTACTCATCCCACCGGCCGGCGCACCTGGGGTCACTCGATGCTGGTGGATCCCTGGGGCGAGATCAAGGCGGTGCTGCCGGAGGGCGAGGGCGTCGTGTGCGGCATCGTCGACCTGGAGCGCGTCGCCGAAGTCCGGACGAGCCTGCCGGCGCTGTCGCACCGCGTCCTGTGAGACGCCGTTGTCCCGTGAGAGGCCGCAGCCGCTCTCCCGAGGCTGCTGCAACCGGCGCGAACAGTCAGTGCCATTGAAACCCCGATCAACGGTCTCATCTTCAATAGAGTTGCCATGAATCTGAACGATCCAGCCATCAGCCACCTTGTCGTCGCCCGGGCCACGCTGCTCGAGCCGTACGGCCTCGACGAGTCGCACCTTTCGCAGGCGATCGGCACGATCTTCGAGCACAGGGTCGATTACGCCGATCTCTACTTCCAGTACACCCGCAGCGAGGGCTGGAGTCTCGACGAAGGCATCGTCAAGTCCGGCAGCTTCTCGATCGAGCAGGGCGTCGGCGTGCGCGCGGTTTCCGGCGACAAGACAGCCTTCGCCTATTCCGACGAGATCAACGCCGCGGCGCTGGAGTCCGCCGCCCGCGCCACCCGCACCATCGCGCGCTCCGGCAGGGGGGGGCGGACCCGCGTCGGCGCGCCGGCGGACGGCCACGCCGCCGTCGAGCGCAGTCGGCCACAGCCTCTATCCGATGACCGACCCGATCGCGTCGCTCGATGCGGCGGGCAAGGTCGGCCTGCTGCACAGGATCGAGAAGTACGCGCGGGCCAAGGATCCCCGGATCATCCAGGTGATGGCCGGGCTCGCGGCGGAGCACGACGTCGTCATGGTGATGCGCTCGGACGGAGTACTGGCGGCCGACGTGCGCCCGCTGATCAGGATCTCGGTGCAGGTCATCGCCGAGCAGGATGGTCGGCGCGAGCAGGGTTCTTCCGGCGGCGGCGGCCGCTTCGACCTCGACTACTTCACCGACTCGATGATCGAGCGATATGTCGACGACGCGGTGAAATCGGCGCTCATCAACCTGGAATCGCGCCCGGCCCCGGCGGGCGTGATGAGCGTCGTGCTCGGACCCGGATGGCCCGGCGTTCTCATCCACGAAGCCATCGGGCATGGACTCGAGGGAGACTTCAACCGCAAGAAATCGTCCGCATTCGCCGGCCGTCTCGGCGAGCGGGTCGCCGCCAAGGGCGTGACGGTGGTCGACGACGGCACCATCGAGGACAGGCGCGGCTCGCTGAACATCGACGACGAAGGCAACGCCACCCAGTGCAACGTGCTGATCGAGGATGGTGTGCTCAAGGGCTACCTGCAGGATTCGCTCAACGCTCGCCTGATGAAGGTGCCGGTGACCGGCAATGGCCGTCGGGAATCTTTCGCCCACCTGCCGATGCCGCGCATGACCAACACGTTCATGTACGGCGGGGACAAGGATCCGAAAGAGATCGTCGCCTCGCTCGAGCGCGGCATCTACGCCGCCAACTTCGGCGGCGGCCAGGTCGACATCACCAACGGCAAGTTCGTGTTCTCGGCTTCCGAAGCGTACTGGGTCGAGAACGGCAAGATCCAGTACCCGGTGAAGGGCGCGACCATCATCGGCAACGGCCCGGACGCGCTGACCCGGGTGACCATGATCGGCAACGACATGCAACTGGATTCGGGCGTCGGCGTGTGCGGCAAGGACGGCCAGAGCGTGCCGGTGGGCGTCGGCCAGCCGACGCTGCGCATCGAGGGGCTGACGGTGGGCGGGACGGCCTAAGCGCCGAATCCGTCAGGCGGCCCGGCCTGCCTGCCGACCTCGCAGCGATCCGGCCCGCGCTGCAGCGGCACGCAATCGCCGCCGAGGAAGAACGCTTCATCTCCGTCGGTCGGGTCGATCACCCAGCCGATGCTGTAGGGGTTGTTGAAGAAAGCGCGCTGCGTCTGCCTGTCGGTGTCGCTGAAGAAAGCGCTCAGGCCGGGATGGCTGTGGTACCAGCCGACGATCAGGTCCTCCGGCCCGAGCAGCGCCTGCGCTGCCTGCCATACCCGAGTGCCCATGCGCAGCGAGAACGCCGTGCCCTCGGCCTCGTCGGCCGGCGCGCTGCCGGTGATGCGGACATGCGCGAGCAGGCCGGTCACGGGATCGGCAAAGGCGCGGCCCACCAGCAGGCCGCCCTGCTCGACGTGGCGCGTGCGCAGGTGCGCCAGCACCTGCCGGTCCACATTCGCGCTCGATCCAGGCATCGACCTGCCCCGATGCCAGCGCCGACGCCGTGTCGCAGGCGGGAAGGGGCGGAAGCTTCAGCGCCGGCGTCGCATCGGTCCATTTGATCCCCATGTCTCGATCCCGAGTTAGGTCCCTCTGCCCTGGCCTGCGGATGCTTCAGGTGCTGACTTCGACGTCATGGCGGCAGGCGGGGCAGGTGACGATGCCCCGACTTGCCGGTCGGAAGCCGCAGGCCCTTGCCGCATGCCGGGCAGCGGCGCACCACCCGGGACGGCTCGTCCGTCGCTGCGGCCGGACCTGACGACGCGAAGTCCACGTGATCGGTCGGGAAGGCTTGCGGCGTGCGGCTGCGCTGTTGCAGGTACCAGGCGGCGGCTGTGCGATTGGCGGCCGAAGCCGGGTTGACGTGGCTGGGGTCGAACGTGACCAGCCGGATGATGCGCTTCACCACCAGGTCCAGGCCCTCGCCGGGAAGCCACTTCTCTCCCTGGCAGACGACGCCCGATGCGAACACGTTGGGATGGAAGATGCGGCTCTCGACCGTCAGCACCGGCCGTTCGAACGGGTATCGAGACGGCAGGTCGATGCGCAAGGTCACCCCCTCCTGGGCCGCCTGGGGATAGCGAATCCGATGCGGCCGTCCGGCAGCGGATGGACAGCCGGATCGGTCGCCCTGCGCGACTTGGCGTCTCCAGCAGTCCGATGCGCCCGCCGGACAGCGCCGCGAGCTCGCGTAGCCGCGCGAGATCCGCCTCGCGTCGCAGTGCATGTGCAGTCATCGCCAAACCTTGGTGTGGCGCTTCGGGGGCGTCATCTAACCTGCCACCAGGACCGGCTGCACCTCCAGCACGTCGCCGCTTCTTGCTTGCTGCTCCAGCGGCTGGGACGGATTCAGCACCTGGCCGGAGGTGGTGTTGACCAGCGTGTAGTCCATGTCCGCCGGCAGCGCCCAGTTGTCCACGGCTGCCTGGATGATCTCGCTGCCGGTGCTGCTCTGATCGAAATCGATCTCCGCCCGCCGGCTCTGGTCCGCCGTGCGCAGGACCAGCTTCCTCTCGGCCAGCTTCCTGTCGTTCATGTGGTTCACTCCCTGGTGGTCGATTGATCGCGGTCGTGTCGCGAATGGTGAGTCGTGTCGTGTTTGGAGTCGTGCCGGAGATCCTGCTGCTGCAGGTCGAGGCAGCTATCGCCCGCGATTGCGAAGCGAGCCGGTACCGCCGTCGCCGGTGGGAATCGGCCGGACAGCTCGCCGGGCTCGAATTCATCGCGGATCTGCACGCGGATCGCGTGGCTGCGGCACTGAAGGCAGAAGGTGATCGAATCCGACAAGTCGGCCGCGCGCCGCAGTTCCACCGCGCGTGTCGCGTCGGTGCTGCCGCAGTTGGCGCATTCGCAGGACCAGATCAGCGCGTCGCTGAGGCGGACCGAACCGACGTCGGCTGCGCGTGCCGCCGCATCGATCGCCTGCGCGGTCCCTTCGCCGGGGGCAGGGCGGGTGATGGCCGCTGCATGCGGATGCGCATTGCAGCAGGGGCAGCCCTCGGCGCGCGCGAGGTTCGCCTGCGTCGCCTGACCGCTGTGCGAATCCAGGAGCCAGCGCTGCGCCGATGGCGGCAGGCGCAAGGCGCGGTTGACCGCCTGCGCGCCGGCGAGCGAAGCGGTGATCGCGGTGGTCGGCATGATTCTCTGTGCAGCAGCGGCGCGCTGCAACCCGCCGCAGGAATAGCGCTCGGCTATGCGCTGGTAGACCGATGCCGGAAGTCCGCATTCGTAGCAGGCGACCTCCTCGCCGCGCGCGCCGAAAGGGAAGGCTTCGACGGTGACGTAACGGCTGTCGATTGCGGCATTGATCCAGTCCACGCCGGCGATCCAGCACAGCAGGTTCAGCCGCAGGCGCGCCTCGAAGTTGTCGAGCGCGGCGATCACGCAGCGATAGCGCCCAAGCGCCGTCGAAGGAGAGTTTCTGCCACAGGTCGCCGTCGATGCCGATCACTCGAACGGAAGGATCGAGTTCGGCGGCGCGGCGAGCCACGCTGGCGGCCTTGCCGCGGCCGACGTCGGCCTCGCGCAGCAGCACGGAGCGCGTCAGGTTGTGCAGCTCCACCCTGTCGAAGTCGTACACGTCGATGGCGCCGACGCCGAGCAGGCACAGGTTCTTGACCACCTCGTTGCCGATCGCGCCCGCGCCGATCACCGCCACGCGGCTCGCCTGCAGTTCCTCCTGCGAGAACCCTTCGATCGCCCGGTGGCGCGCATAGCGGTCCATCGGATCGGTCTAGTCGACCACCTCGACGGCGATGCGGTGGATGCTGCCGCAGTTGATGCAGCGGGCGGCGTTGTCCATCGCCAGCGCCCTCACGCTTTCGACCGAATAGAAGCTCTGGCATTCGGCGCAGCGGAACAATTCGGCGCCGGCATCGAGCGGCCCGCCGCTCAGGGCATCGCGCATTTCGGCGAGTGCCGAGCGCCGCACCACCGAGCGCGCGTTGTAGGGTGGCGGCGGCTGCGAGCGGTTGCTCTTGCGGCTGCGCGCATGCGGGCGATAATGGCGGTCGTCGCGGGGGCCGGCGGACGACGACGCTGTTTCCAGCAGCCGCCGGGCCGCCAGCAAGCCAAGGACCACGACCAGGAACGCCAACAGTATTCTCGCCATTGCCGGACTCCGCAGGGATGCTCCCGCAGGATTTGCCATCGATTCCTCCATTTGTCGGCGTCGCGTGGCGACAACGCCGCCAGCCCGACCCATCCATGCGCCATGAACTGATTTGCCACATGGGGACGCTTGGGACTACATTAAAGACAATATGCGGACGACGTACTTTTACTTTGGCTACTTTTGGGGCTTTCCTGTCGCAGGCGGGATGAGTCGGAGAGTGCGTTGAAGTAAGAAGCAGCAATCCGTCCGAATCGAACCGCCAGCGCGAAAGCCCTGGCGGTTTTTTTATCTGGAGCTTGCCGCCATGCCCACCACCGACGATCTACGAATCCGCGCTGTGAAGGAACTAGCGCCGCCTGCCCACCTGATCCGGGAGTTCCCGGTGTCGCAGGAGGCCGCGGATGTCGTCAACGATTGCCGTTCCTCCATCCACCGGATCCTGCACGGCATGGACGACCGGCTGCTGGTCATCGTGGGCCCGTGCTCCATCCACGATGCGTCCGCCGCCCGCGAGTACGCTTCGCGCCTGTCCGGGCAGCGCGAGCGGCTGAAGGACCGCCTGGAAATCGTGATGCGGGTCTACTTCGAGAAGCCGCGCACAACGGTGGGTTGGAAAGGCCTGATCAACGACCCGGATCTCGACGGCAGCTTCGATATCAACAAGGGCCTGCGCGTCGCTCGCGAGCTTCTGCTCGACATCAATTCGATGGGCGTGCCGGCCGGCACCGAATACCTGGACATGATCACCCCGCAGTACATCGCCGACCTGATCTCCTGGGGCGCGATCGGCGCGCGCACCACCGAATCGCAGGTGCATCGCGAACTGGCGTCCGGGCTGTCCTGTCCGGTGGGCTTCAAGAACGGCACCGACGGCAGCATCCGCATCGCGCTCGACGCGATCAAGGCTGCATCGCAGCCGCACCATTTCCTGTCGGTGACCAAGGGCGGGCATTCCGCGATCTTCTCGACCAGCGGCAACGAGGATTGCCACATCATCCTGCGCGGCGGAAAGGCGCCCAACTTCGATCGCGTCAGCGTCGACACGGCCTGCCGCGAGGCCGGCTCCGCGGCGCTCGCCTGCCGGCTGATGATCGACTGCTCGCACGGCAACAGCCAGAAGAATCCGGACAACCAGCTGCTGGTCACGCAGGACATCGTCGACCAGATGAGCGAGGGCGAATCGCGCATCTTCGGCGTGATGGTCGAAAGCCACCTGGTGGCCGGCCGCGAGGACCTGGTGGCCGGCAGGACGCCGACCTACGGGCGCAGCATCACCGACGGCTGCCTCGGCTGGGAGGCTACCGAGCAGGCGCTGGAACTGCTGGCTGAAGGCGTCGCGGAGCGGCGTATCGCAATGGCGCAATGACATCGCCGGTATCCGGCTCGCCGCCGCCAGGCGCCTCGAGGCGGGCGTCGGGCGGCGGGCGTCATGTGGACGGCGTCGGCGCCGCCGGCATGCCCGCCACAGCCTCCACCGTCTGTCGGCAAAAAGGTTGCAGAAATCGGATGGAACCCCGGGATGGCCTTCTGCACCGTCACTGGCGCTGCCGCTGCATGCTGTAATAGTCGAAAGCACCCGGAGGTAGTCATGCAGGCCACCAGTACTTCTGCCTCAGTCAATTCAAGCCAGCGCTCGCGGATCAGCCCGCATGAGCGCCTTACGGGCCTGGGTTTGACGCCTCTCGGGCGGGCCAGCGAGTTCGCGGACGATATTTACGCGCTTGATGGCCAAGACGCCGCTGTTCTCCGGACTCGACATGGCGGAGACACGCATTCTCGGCGCCTTCATGTACGTCTACGACGCGCCGGCCGGGCTGACGCTGATCAACGAAGGCGACAGCGGCGACTTCATGGTGCTGCTGATGTCCGGCATGGTGGACGTGCTCCGGCGCAACCGCTACAACTATCCGTCTCGGATCGCAGTCGCCCATGCCGGCCATGCCCTCGGCGAGATGTCGATGTTCGACGGCGAGCCGCGCTTCGCGTCGTGCGTGACGCTCGAGCAGTGCCGCCTTGCGGTCCTGACCCGCGACTCGCTGATGCTGGTACTGCAGGACGAGGCCAAGCTCGGCAACAAGATCCTGCTCAAGCTGGTGCAGCTGCTTTCCGAGCGCCTGCGCCAGACAAGCGCGAAACTGGTTTCCTACCTGGAAGCCGCCCGCGACGCCTGATCGGTCGCTTCGCACGGACCGGCGGTCCGCCTCGCGAGCTTTGCACCCCCAGGCGCGCGCACTGGGCGATCAACGGTCCGGCCGCTCGCGTCGCTCCCCCAGCTCTCTTTCCTTCTCGTTCTTCACATCCTTCTCTCCCTCCGCCTCTCGCTTCGCCTCTCGCTTCGTCTCGCGCTTCGGCTTCGCGTTCGTCTCTCCTTCCGTCCCTCGGTCCTTCTCCCACAGGATGTCCGCGCCTCCGGCGGCCCGATTGAGCACGCGGGCCAGCACGAACAGCAGGTCCGACAGGCGATTCAGGTACTGCTGGCACAGCGGCCGCACGAACTCCAGGCTTGCCAGCGCCACCACGTCGCGCTCCGCACGCCGGCAGGTGGAGCGCGCGACATGCGCCATAGCCGCCGGCCGCGAGCCGCCGGGCAGGATGAACTCCGCCAGCGCCGGCAGGTCGCCGTTGAATTGGTCCAGCCACTCGTCCAGGAGGCGAAGCCGCGTCGGGCTGATCTTTTCGAAGCCCGGGATGCTCAGCTCGCCGCCGAGGTCGAAGAGGTCGTTCTGGATCGATGCAACGACGGGTCGCACCGCGGCCGGCAGGTCCTCGGCAGCGAGCAGCCCGAGCGTCGAATTCAGCTCGTCGATGCTGCCGATCGCGGTGATCCGCGCGCTGTTCTTGCGGGTGCGGGAACCGTCGCCGAGGCCGGTGGTGCCGTCGTCGCCGGTGCGGGTTGCAATTCTCGTCAGTCGATTGGCCATGGCGATCTCGGAAGGTAAAGTCAATCAAGCGCTTGATTGAGCGTATGATGCGTCGGCTTCCATGCTACCCGCCGATGCGTCCCCGTGATGCGTCTTCAAGCCGACATGAACGCACCCGACTCACGACTGTCGCCGGACCGTACGGCGATCGACGGCCGCCTCGCCCGCGGTCTCGACACCCGCTCTCGTCTCCTCGAGGTAGCCCTGCGCCTGTTCGCGGAGAAAGGATACGCGCAAACGTCGACCCGTGAAATCTGCGTGGCGGCCGGCGTCAATGCGGCCTCGATCCACTACTACTTCGGCGACAAGGCGGGCCTCTACCGGGCCGTCTACCTGGCGCCGATCCAGCAGCTGATGGTTGCGGCGCGAGCGATCGCCGAGGCGGGCGAGCCGTTCGAGGCGACAATGCGGCGCACCTACGAGGCCTTCCTGGCGCCGCTGAAGCAATCCGACGCGCGGCCGATGCAGATCCTCAAGCTGCACTTTCGCGAGCAGGCCGACCCCACGGGGCTTGCCGGCGACGAGGTGGTGGCGGTCGGGCGGTTGCATTTCGAGGCGCTGGTGGCGATGCTGGCGCGCGAACTCGGGTTGCGCGCCCCCGACAACGACCTGCGTCGCCTCGCCAGCAGCCTGATCGCCCTGGCGGTGGACTTCCTGACCAGCGCGGACTGGCTGCGCCAGATCGCACCCGCACTTCATGCCGGGCCGGCGGCCATCGACCGGATGTCCGAGCGGCTCACCGGCTACGCGGTCGCGCTGCTGGAATCCGAGCGCCGCCGGCGCGCCGCCGCAGCCGCAAACCGGTCCATGGCCGCCGGCTCATGAGACCTGTGTTCGCTTCGCAGCACCGCCCTGCTGTCGCGCCTTCGGCCACGACCTGTGCCCGGAAGGCCCACGCGCCGGCGCGATGGCGAGTGTGGCTGGCCGCCCTGCCTGTCCCTCTCGCCATCGCCGGCTGCGCGATCGCGGTGCCCGATCCGACGCCACCGGCGCCGCCTGCCGCGACCTGGCAGGCGCCCTTGCCTCACGGCGGCGATCCCGCGAATCTGGCCCAATGGTGGCAGCGCTTCGAGGACCCGGTGCTGGCGCAACTGGTCGACGACGCCCAGCGCCGACAATGCCGGACTCGACGTATCCCTGGCCCGCATCCAGCAGGCCCGCGCGACCGCAGTAGTTGCCGGCGCGAGCCGGTTGCCGACGGTGGATGCGAACGGCCAGTTGCTGCGGCGCTCGACGCTGGAACCGCCGGCGGTCGCGGCGACCATTGCCGGCGTGTCGCTCGATGCGATCTGGGAACTCGACCTCTTCGGCGCCAATCGCCGCACCCGGGAGGCGGCGATTGCGCGGGTCGACGCGCGGACGGCCGAATGGCATGACGCGCGGGTGACGCTGGCGGCCGAGGTGGCGGGAGCCTATGCCAACCTGCGATTGTGCGAAGCGTTGCTGCAGGTGTACGGGGAGGACCTTCGGTCGCAGCGCGTGGTGCTCGACCTGACCAACCGCAAGGTGCGCAGTGGCTTCTCGGCGCCTGCCGACGCGGCGTTGATCGGGGCCGCGGCCGCCGAGGCCAGCAACCGCGTGCGCGCCCAGCAGGCGCAGTGCGACCTCCTGGTGAAGTCGATGGTCACGTTGAGCGCGCAGCCCGAACCGCTGCTGCGCGAGCAACTTTCCGCCGGAAGCGGCCGGCTGCCGCAGCCGGGCCTGCTCGGGGTGCAGGCGGTGCCGGCAGCCGCGTTGGCGCAACGCCCGGACCTGGCGGCACTGGAGCGCGAGCTGGTCGCAGCCGCCGGCGAAGTCGGTGTCGCGCAGGCCGATCGCTATCCGCGCATCCGGCTCACCGGCTCGATCGGTTACGCGGCCTTCAGGGCCCTGGGCATCACCGGCACCGGTGACACCTGGTCGTTCGGCCCGACCTTGTCGCTGCCCCTGTTCGACGCCGGCCGCCGCCAGGCAGTGGTCGAACAGGCCGGCGCCCGCTTCAACGAACTGGTCGCGAGTTACCGGCAGCGGGCGACGCTTGCGGTGCAGGAAGTCGAGGAAGCGCTGGTGCGCCTGGACAGCGCGAACGACCGCGTCAAGGATGCCGAGCGGGCTGCGCAGAGCTTCCAGGTCTACCTGAAGGCATCCCGCACGCGGTTCGAGACCGGTGCCGGCACCGCCTTCGAGCAGGAGGGCGCACGACGGTCTTCCCTCGATGCCGCCGCCGCGTTGCTGCAGGTACGCACCGAACGGGTGGCCGCCGCAATCTCGCTGTACAAGGCGCTCGGCGGCGGCTGGGAACCTGGATCGATCGTCGGCAGCGAAGAGCCGACACGAAATGCAAGAGCGACACCATGAAGAGAACGGCATCCCGGTTGATCAATGCAGTCGTGCTGGTGGCGATCCTGGTCGCGTCCGCATGGTGGTTCCACATCCGCCAGCCTGCGCCCCGGGAGACGACGATCGCGCCGGCCGCGCAGTCGGCGGGGTCGCGAGCGGCGGCGAGGCCGGCAATGACCGTTACCGTGGTCAGGCCGGTCGTGCAGGAATGGCAGACCCGCCTCGATGCCGACGGCAGCGTCGCCGCCTGGCAGGAGGTGTCGATCAGCCCGGAGGTGGGCGGCTTGCGAATCGCTGACGTGCTGGTCAACGTGGGCGACAAGGTGAAGAAGGGGCAAGTGCTCGCGACGCTCAGCAACACGATGGTTGCCAACGACCTTGCGCAGCAGACGGCAGCGCTCGCGGAGGCGAAGGCGGCCTTGGCCGAGGCGTCGTCCGACGCCATGCGCGCCCGCAAGCTGCAGGACTCGGGTGCCATCAGCGCACAGCAGGTCAGCCAGTACTTCACCGCCGAGCAGACCGCGCGGGCGCGGGTGCAGGCGGCGGAGGCGCGCATCAAGTCCGAGCAGCTGCGCCTGAGCCAGACGAGCGTCATCGCATCCGACGATGGCGTCATCTCCGTGCGGGCCGCCACGGCGGGCGCCCTGGCCAGGGTTGGCGAGGAGCTGTTCCGGCTGATCCGGCAAGGGCGCCTGGAATGGCGCGCCGAGGTGCCGGGCGCCGAGCTTTTCCGGGTGCGCGAAGGCCAATCGGTGGAACTGGCGCTGCCCGACGGCTCTACCGTGAGCGGAACGGTGCGCACGGTTGCGCCGACGATCGACCCGCAGACTCGCAAGGGCATGGTTTACGTCGACATCGGCGGCGTCGATGGCGCATTGCGCGCCGGCATGTTCGCGAGCGGCCGCTTCAATCTCGCCCGCAGCAAGGCCCTCACCGTGCCGGCCGCCAGCGTGCTGGTGCGCGATGGCTTCTCGTACCTTTTCAAGCTTGGCGCCGACAATCGGGTGACGCTTTCGAAGGTCGAGACCGGCCGCCGCGAGGGCGACCGCATCGAAGTCACCGAGGGGCTGAAGACCCGACGAGACGGTGGTCGATTCGGGCGTCGGCTTCCTCGCCGACGGCGACACCGTCGCGGTGACCCAGAGCATCAAGTAGCCGGCCGCCATCATGAACCTCTCGACCTGGTCGATCCGCAACCCGATCCCGGCGCTGCTGCTGTTCATCCTCCTGACCATGCTCGGCCTGCTGAGCTTCAGGGCGATGAAGATCCAGAACTTCCCGGACATCGACCTGCCCACCGTGATCGTCTCGGCCGCGCTGCCGGGCGCGGCGCCGGCGCAGCTGGAAACGGAGGTTGCGCGCAAGATCGAGAACTCGATCGCCACCATCCCCGGCATCAAGCACATCTACGCCAAGATCCAGGACGGCATGGTGACGGTCACGGCCGAGTTCCGGCTCGAGAAGGACACCGCCGAAGCGGTCGACGACGTGCGCGACGCGGTCAGCCGCGTGCGCACCGACCTGCCGCAGGACCTGCGCGAGCCGATCGTCAGCAAGCTCGACATCGCCGGCATGCCGGTGCTGACCTATTCGATCGCCAGCGAGCGGATGGACGAGGAGGCGCTGTCCTGGTTCGTCGACAACGACGTCACGCGGGCGCTGCTCACGGTGCCCGGCGTCGGCAAGGTGGCCCGGGTCGGCGGCGTGCAGCGCGAGATCCGGGTGGAACTCGATCCCGGCGCGGCTGCAGGCGCTCAACGTCACCGCGGCCGAGATCTCGCGGCGCGTGCGCCAGGTCCAGCAGGAATCGTCGGGCGGCCGCGCCGAATATCGGCGGCGGCGAGCAGTCGATCCGTACCATCGGCACCGTCGCCACCGCCGCCGAGCATCGCGCGGCTCGAGGTGCCGCTGCTCGACGGCCGGCGCATCCGCCTCGACCAGGTCGCCACCGTCACCGACACGGTTGCCGAACGCCGCACCGCGGCACTGCTCGATGGCCGGCAGGTGGTCGGCTTCGAGATCAGCCGCAGCCGCGGCGCGAGCGAGGTCACCGTCGCGGAGGGCGTGCGCACGCGACTGTCGGAACTGCAGGCCGCCCACCCCGGCATCGGCATCACCGAAGCGTTCAACTTCGTCGACCCGGTCGAGCAGAGCTACGTCGGCTCGTTGAACCTGCTGTTCGAAGGGCGCGATCCTGGCCGTCATCGTGGTGTTCCTGTTCCTGCGCGACTGGCGCGCCACCTTCGTCGCCGCCACCGCGCTGCCGCTGTCGATCATCCCGACCTTCGCGGCGATGTACTTCATGGGCTTCACCATCAACGTGGTGACGCTGCTGGCGATGTCGCTGGTGGTCGGCATCCTGGTCGACGACGCGATCGTCGAGATCGAGAACATCGTGCGCCACCTCGGCATGGGCAAGAGCCCCAAGGAGGCCGCGATGGAGGCGGTCGAGGAGATCGGCCTGGCGGTGGTGGCGACAACCGCCACGCTGGTCGCCGTCTTCCTGCCGACGGCCTTCATGACCGGCGTCGCGGGCATGTTCTTCAAGCAGTTCGGCTGGACCGCGGCGATCGCCGTGTTCGCCTCGCTGCTGGTCGCGCGCCTGCTCACGCCGATGATGGCGGCCTACATCCTCAAGCCGATCGACCACGCGCCGAAGGACAGCTGGGTGATGACCCGCTACCTCGCCTGGGTAGGCTGGTGCCTGCGCCATCGGATCCTGACCTCGCTCGCGGCGGCGGCCTTCTTCGTCGCCTCGCTGATGCTGATCCCGCTGCTGCCGACCGGCTTCATCCCGCCGGACGACCTGGCGCAGACCCAGGTGACCATCGAGCTTACGCCCGGCAGCAAGTTCGAGCAGACCTTGCGCGTGGCGGAGGAGGTACGCGCGCAGCTGATGAAGGATCCCGACGTCCGCCAGGTCTATACCGCCATCGGCGGCGGCGCGACCGGCAGCGATCCCTTCGCGGTCGGCGGCGTTCCCGAGTCGCGCAAGGCGACGCTGCTGCTGAACCTCTCGCCGCGCGAGGGCCGGGGCAGCAGCAAGCAGCAGATCGAAGCCCGCCTGCGCGAGGCGCTCGCCACCGTGCCCGGCATCCGCAGCACGGTCGGCTTCGGCGGCGCCGGCGAAAAGCTCGTCGTCGCGCTGACCGGGGACGACGGCCGCGCGCTTGCCGAGACCAGTCGCGCGGTGGTCAGGGAACTGCGCGGCGTTGGACGGGCTCGGCAACGTCACTTCGAGCGCGGCGCTGACGCGGCCGGAACTGGTGGTGCGGCCGGATCCGGGCCGCGCCGCCGACCTCGGCGTGACCGCGGAAGCGATCGCCGATACCTTGCGGGTTGCCACCGCCGGCGACTACGAGCAGAGCCTCGCCAAGCTGAACCTGGCGCAGCGCCAGGTGCCGATCGTGGTGCGGCTGCCGGAGCGTGCGCGCGACGACCTCGGGCTGCTCGAGCGGTTGGCGGTGCCCGGCAGCGGCGGCAACGTCCCGCTTGCCAACGTCGCGAACCTTTCGATCGATTCCGGGCCCGCGCAGATCGACCGCTATGACCGCAGCCGCAACGTGCTGCTGGAGATCGAGCTCAACGGCCAGGCGCTCGGCGACGTGCTCGCCAAGGTCGACCAGCTGCCGAGCCTCGTCAACCTGCCGCCGACGGTGCGCCGCGCCGAACTCGGCGATGTCGAGGGGATGAAGGAGTTGTTCGAAAGCTTCGGGCTGGCGATGCTGATCGGCGTCTTCTGCATCTACACGGTGCTGGTGCTGCTGTTCAAGGACTTCATGCAGCCGGTGACGATCCTGGCGGCGCTGCCGCTGTCGATCGGCGGCGCGTTCGCGGCGTTGCTGCTGACCGGCAAGGGCTTTTCGATGCCGTCGCTCATCGGGCTGATCATGCTGATGGGGGTGGCCACCAAGAACTCGATCCTGCTGGTGGAGTACGCGATCGTTGCGCGCCGCGACCATGGCATGAGCCGCACCGAGGCGCTGGTCGACGCCTGCCACAAGCGCGCGCGGCCCGATCATCATGACGACGATCGCGATGGGCGCGGGCATGCTGCCGATCGCGGTCGGGCTTGGGGTCGATCCGAGTTTTCGCTCGCCGATGGCAGTGGCCGTGATCGGCGGGCTGGTGACCTCGACTTTTCTGAGCCTGCTGATCATCCCGGTCGTGTTCACTTTTGTTGACGACCTCATCGAAGGTGTCCGCCGGCTCCTGCACCGGCCCACGCGCGAGCAGCCCGGGCGCGGCACGCCGGCGGCAGCGCAACTCGAAACGAAGCGGCCTTAGCATGGCATGATCGCGTAGAGGAAAATGCGCCGGCGGACGACGAGCGGCGGAAGACGGCAGGCGGACGACGGCAGGCAGGCGGGCGGATCAACAGCGAAAGACAGCGGGAACGGACCATGAGAGGCATGAGGACGTTGCGCGACACGGCGGTGATCGTCACCGGGGGCGCCTCCGGCATCGGGCTCGGCTGCGTCGAGCGGCTGCTCGCCGAGGGATGGCGGGTGGTCGTCGCCGACCGCAACGAGGCTGCGATGCAGAAGCACTTCGCCGGCATCGACGAGCGGGAACTGATGACGGCCGAGGTGGACGTCACCGACGAGGTCGCGGTCGAGAAATTGGTCGCACAGGTCGAAGCCGGCTTCGCACCCATTGCCGGCGTGGTGAACTCCGCCGGCATCGGCCGCGACGTGCCATTTCTCGATTCCACCGCGGCGCTGTTCCGCGAGATCTACGAGATCAACGTCATCGGCACCTTCCTGGTCGGGCAGGCGGCGGTGAGGCGCATGAAGACACGGCGCAGCGGCTCGATCGTGAACATGACGTCGGTGTCGGGCCTCGCCGGCAATGTCGGGCGCTCCGCCTATGGCGCCTCCAAGGGCGCACTCGTGACGCTCACGAAGGTGATGGCGGTCGAGCTCGCCGAGTTCGACATCCGCGTCAACGCGATCGCGCCGGGGCCGGTCGAAACGCCGCTGGTCGCGCAGATGCATACGCCCGAGGCGCGCGCGAGGTGGAACCGCACCGTGCCGATGAACCGGTACGGCACGCCGGACGAGATCGCCGGCGTGGTCGCGTTCCTGCTCGACCCCGATTTCTCGAGCTACCTGACCGGCCAGACCATCGCGGTCGACGGCGGGTTCATGGCCGGCGGGATGTTCGGGCGGGAGGATTAACGTCCGCCTCGCACCTTAGCTGGGCAGGCCAGCGACGCGCCCGTCATCGATCTCGCAGCGCCCCACTCTCGGCAGGCAGAGGGACGCGCATCAAGTCGTACAGCATCGAGCACCGCTGCGCGCCGCTGCCCTTCAGGTCGGGATTGTGCTTGCGCACCATCGCCTCCAGCGCGATCTTCGCCAGCTGCGGCGCGTCGTGTCGCCCTTCAGCACCGCATGGGAATTGGCATGCGCGTCGCGGATCGCATGGCGATGCCGCTCGAAAGCGCAGCAATTTCCGGCCGCCATCTGCTTGACAATGGTGAAGCGTTTCATGCAACGCCTTCGACGATCTCGAGACCGCCGATCCTCGGACGCAGTCCGTTGGGCGATCGCGCTTCAGTTGAGTCCGACGCGTGTCTATTCTCAGCCCGCTCAGCCAGTTGCGAGCTCGGACGACCGACGGCAGAAGGTCGGGCGAGACGCCGACCGGATCGGCACCCCAACGCTCTAGAAGGACCCATTCATGAATGCCGTGATAACGCCCGCCAGAACCAGCCACCCGACGAGTGGAGCCGCGCACCGCCTGTCGGGCGCAACGGAAGTGGTTTCGGGACGATCATCACGACCGTTGGGATGGTGGCCCGGCGCGACGTTCTCCGCCGGATCGAGCACGACGATGAGCGTCGGCAACGCGGAGTTCGCCCGGGCCGACATGCCGGCCGAGGAGACGATCCGGCCCCGGACCACCAACGGCGTCGTGCGCATCGCGCTGCTGACGAGCCCTGCCGACCTCGACCGCGTGGTGGCACTGAGAAAGGCCGTCTACGCGCGTCACGAGCGACCCATCGAGATCGGCAACGAAGCGATCGACGATGCGCCGCGAACAGCCGTGCTCGGCGCCTTCGATCGCGACGGCGAGTTGTTCGCGACGATGCGAGTTTCGTTCAGCGAGGATGGCGGCGATGCCTGGCTCGACAAGTACGGTGTGCCCGAGGCCTATCGCAACCGGCGGCTCGCCTCGTTCGAGCGGTTGGCGATCGACGGCGGCGGCATGCCCGCCGCCCGTGCCAAGCAGGCGCTGTTCAAGGTCGCCTTCATGCTCACCCTCGGCTCAGCCGTCGACTGGATCGTGATCTCGACGGTCGCGCCGCTGAACCGGCAGTTCGAGAGCTTCGGCTTCAGCAGCGTCTTCGGCGACAACCGCACCATTCAGCTTGACTGGTTCGGCGCGCCGCAGTTCGTACTCGCCCTGAAGGCGAACGATTCGGGCCTGTCACTGCTCAGGGCGAACCGGGCCTGGTACGACCATATCGTCACCGCCGATCCCGTGCTGGATCGGGTGCTCGCCCAGTACTACGCAGGCTCTGCGCTTCGCCGTGCAGCAGCGCCATGACGCGATCGTCGTGTATCAGGTCGGCTGCGCTGTGGACCTGCAGGAAGACTTCCGGCAGCACCGGCCCGCAGAGAGCCGAGCCCTGCGCGTAGTCCACCGACAAGGCCATCAATGCGGAGACGGTCTCGGGCTTCTCGACCCATTCCGCGACGCAGCGCTTGCCGAACTGGTGGGCCAGGTCGGTGATCATGCGCGTGATTACCATGCTTTGCGGGTTGTGGTGCAGGTCGAAGACGAAGCTGCCGTCGATCTTGATGATGTCGGCCTCGATGTCCCGCAGATAGCTGAACGAGGTGTAGCCGGCGCCGAAATCGTCGAGCGCGATCCGGCCGTTCATCGCATGCACGCGCTGCGAGAAACGCTGCGTCGCGCTCGCGTCCGCCAGTGCCACTGTTTCGGTGATCTCGAAGCAGATCTTCCTGGCCAAGTGCGGGAAGTCCGCCATGATGGCGAACATGTTATCGACGAAGCGCGCGTCGTTCAGCGACGAGCCGCTGAGGTTGATGGTCGCGTAGTCCAGCCGGCCGACGTGCTCGGGGTGGGCATCGAGCCAGTGCAGCATCGTCATCAGCACCCAGCGATCGACCAGGGACATCTGGCCGTTGCGCTCGGCCGCCGGGATGAACCGCGACGGCGGAATCGTGCGCCCGCGTTCGTCGCGCATGCGGACCAGCACTTCGTAGTTCAGCATTTCGGACGCCGAGCGCAGCGACACGATCGGCTGGAACTCGACGAAGAAGCGCTCGGAGTTGAGGGTGTCCTTCAGGTCGGCCTGGACCTTCAGTTCCTCAAGGAAGGTCCGGATCGAGAGGTCCTCCTTGGCGAACGGGACCACGCGGTTGCGGCCTTTGCGCTTGGCTTCGGCGCAGGCCTGAGCACCGGCGGCGATCACGTCGCGCACCGCCATCGATGAGTCGAGCGGCACGACGCCGATGCTGAGCGTGACGCCAAGGATGCGCCCTGCCACCTCGAGCGGCGTGCGCGAGATGTCATGGCAGATCCCTGCAGCCAGTGCCTGGACCTCGCTGGTGGAGCAGCCGGTAACGACAATCCAGAAGGAATCGCCGATCCGCGCGAGCGCCGCGTCGGCGGGCAGGTGTCGCAGCAGCCGGTCGCAGACGACGGCCAGCAGCCGGTCGCCGATCAGCGGGCCGTAGAACTCGTTGACGATCTTGAAGCGGTCGACGTCGGTCTCGATGATGCTGCACGGCGTCCCGGAAGTCACCAGTCTCAGCGCTCGCTCGATAGCGTCGCTGAGGCCGCGCTGGTTGAGCGCCTTGGTGATCGGGTCATGATCGACGAGCCGGGCAAGCGCCACTTCGGCTTTGACACGCGGCGTCACGTCCTCGACGCTGGCTTCGATCTGGCTCTCCGTGCCGCGGACCCGGAACTGCAGCCAGACCGGGTCCCCGCACCGATTCACGTTGACCAGGGTCGGCCCCTGCTGTTCGCTCGCCGCCGTGGCGGCGATCCGGGTGGCATCGTCGTCGCCGATCAGGTCGTTCAGCCGCGATTCACGCAGGCGCGGCCCTTCGCCGGTGACCGAGCGGAAGATCGCCGTGAACGCCGGATTGCAGATCAAGATGCGTCCGTCGCGGTCGCAGCCGAACAGGCCGATCGGCATGGATTCGTAGTTGGCCCTCAACGCGGAAGCGGCCTTCGCCTCGCGCCGGGACGCCTGCTGGCGGGCGACGATCTCGGCTCGCAGGCGTTGCGCGAGCGCCAGCGCGCATGCCAGCGCACCGCCGAGGGCGCCCATCTCCGCGTTGAGGATGCCGGTCGGGCTGGCGATCAGCCCCGAGCTGTATAGGATTTCCGCGCCCATGCCGCCGAAGATCAGCAGCCAGGCGATCAGGAACATGAGCGCGATACCGCTCTTGCGTGCCGCCGCAATCCAGGCGGCCTTGGCGACCATGAGCAGGATCGCCACTGCCGAAATCAGCCAGAAACTCCGATAGAAGACGCTCGTCGGCAATACGATGGTGGCGACGCCGAGCAGGATGTAGGAGGCCTCGGCGCCCACGAAGACGCGGCGCGCCCACCGCCCCTGGATCTCATCGTCCAGCAGGCCGCGGAACAGCGCGATCGTGAACAGCCCGTAGGCGCAGAGCGTAACCGGCGACAGCGCGACGATGACCGAAGGCGGGACGTGCGTCGCGGCCCATTCCAGTCCCCAGCCGGAGTTGATCGCGACCAGTCGCAGCGACATCAGCAGCCAGCCCGAGAACACCAGGAACGTCCAGTCCCTGGAGCTCGCGGCGACCACGGCGCCGAAGCAGGCGAGGATCAGCAGGATCGAGGTGAAGGCGCCGTTGCGCACCGTCTGGCGCAGCGCCGCACGCTCGCGCTCGCTGGCCTTGAATACCTTCAGCTTCGGTTGCCCCACGCCTGGCGAGACGATCCTGGCGATGATCGTCAGCCTGTTCTGCGCGGTCGCCGGCAACGGGACCCAGCGGCCGATGGCCGACGAGGTGATCGTCAGCGCGAGGGGTCGATGCTCGTCGCTTCCCGGCGGTCGCGCTTCCGGCCGGGGCAGCAGCCAGACCCGGTCGGGCACGACCAGGCCTTGGCTGAAGCTCGCGATCAGCGGCTCGGTGGACACCTCCGGCGGCAGGGTGATGTCGACTCGGAACCAGTCGCGTGTGCCCTCGCGCAGGAACAGCGGCGGCGGCGCTGTCTCCGACGGCTGACCTTCGAGGTGGATCCGCGGCACGTCGGACGCTTCGAGCTGACTCAGCAGGCCAGCCTCGGGAGAGAAGCGCTCCATTGCGACCTTCGCCTGGACTTGGCTCGAGCGGAATTCGCCGAGCAGAACGGCCGACAGGGCGATGGCGCATAGTGCCGCGAACCCCGCAAGCCATCGCGTGGTGGCATCCATTGCCTCGACTGCAGCACTCACACCATACCGCTGGGTGATCGTTGCGCAGTTCCGAGCGCGGAGAACCGGGCAGTTCTGCAAGCTAGGCCGACCTGCCGGCCGGCCGAACGGCTGGGACTATCGATGCCGCAGTCTGCGCCCAGACTAGAGACCGCCACTACCAATACTACTAACGGTCACGGGGGGTCGAGCGAGAAGGCGCATGGCCACCTGGCGGGCGGGACCCGGCAAACGCCTGGGGCCGCCGAGGGTCCGGGGTTCGACTACAACGGCGCCATGTCGGCGTTCGACCCGCTCCAACTCCGTGTCGGTTCTCGCGGTCGATCAGCACGTGCAGGACCGTAAAGAGTTCCGGGGCGCGCTCTGCCGCGGACCGGCCAGTACCACCACCCCCCTGAGCAGGGTTACTTTGCTTCTTTCCAACGTTCGGTACTCGATCTTCAAGGCGTGGTTCCTGCGGCCGACCCTGAAGTATAGTCGCAGCATCGGTGCGCAGCCGGATCGAGCAGGCCCGCCACCCCCGCCACCAGCGTTTCGAAGGCGGAGTCGCCGCCGACCAGCTCGGCGCGGGCGAAGCGATCCTGCAGGTCGCGCCGCGCTTGCAGCAGGTGTCACGTCGTCCGGTCCCTGACCGGCTCGACGCCACGCGGCTTCCTTGGTTCCAATCGCACGCCGGCCGCCGATGTGTTCCGAACCGCGACTGGCGGTACGATCAGGTGCCTGGCGCTTTTAGGGCGTGAAACCACGCAACCTGGTTCATTTCATGCCAATCGCGGTGGCACTCGGATAGGCCACGGATTGAGAGTGCGCGCATGCGGCTACGGCACCAGGACCGCGCGACCGAAGACCTTGCCGGCCTTCAATTGCGCGAGCACCTCGGGTGCCTCGTCGAGCGGCCGTCGAGTGACCTTGACCAAAGCGAGCTTGCCATCGCGAGCCAGGCGGACGAGCTCGCGCAGTTCGGCCAGGTTGCCCACGTAGCTGCCGCGAATCGCGAGCGGGCGCAGCGGGAAGAACGGGATCGCGACGGTGAGCTCGCCCCCGTAGAGGCCGACGACAACGATCTCGGTGCCACGGGTGGCGCCGGCGATCGCCAGATTCACGGTCGAGGCCGAGCCGACGAGGTCCAGCACCATCCGTGCGCCACCTCCGGTCGCTGCGATGATCTGCTTCGCCGCGTCCGATGCGCTGCCGTCGATCGCAGACAGCGCGCCGGCCTCGACTGCCTTCTCGCGCTTGGCCGCATCGATATCGACCAGAATCGCCCCCTTGCCATTCAGTGCCCGCAGCACCGACAACGCCATGTGGCCAAGGCCGCCTGCACCCATGATCACCACCGGTTCGTCCTCGATGGCCGGCCCGAATTTTCGCAGCGCGCTGTAGGTGGTCACCCCCGAGCAGGCAAGCGGCGCCGCTTCCGCGGGGTCCAGGTCCCCGATGTCGATGCAATAGGCGGCGCGCGGCACCAGGACGTATTCGGCGTAGCCACCGGCACGATAGACCCCGATGGACGCCGGCTTCAGGCAGAGGTTCTCCTGCCCACGCGCGCAGGTGCGGCATTCCCCGCACCCCAGCCAGGGGTGGACCAGCACCCGGTTGCCGACCTGCAGCCCCTGGGCGTCGGGGCCGAACGCCGCCACCTCGCCGGCGATCTCGTGTCCCATCACCAGCGGCAGCGCGACGCCGCGGTCCCTGAGCACGAGTTTCCTGCCGCTGCCGAGGTCGTATTCGCCTTCCCAGATATGGATGTCGCTGTGGCAGACCCCGGCTGCCAGGATCTTCACCAGCACCTCGCCGCCGCGGGGCTCGGGCACGTCCTCCTCCCGCCGCTCAAGCGGCTGGTGATGGGCCGTAAGACAGTAGCAGCGCTGCTTCATGCGTGTCTCCGCGCGGTGTGTTCGACCATCCTATCTCATCTTGCTCAACCCGCAGCGGCGTTGTTGGCGGTGTCGGCGATGTCCGCGGGCGGTGTCGGCGGGCGTCGGGGGCGCGGACTGACAGTGGCTCACGGGATTGCGCCTGCAGGCGCAATCCCGCTCCGGGGCTCGCGGAGCGGTGCTCCGCGTCGCCGTTCCGGCGAGCGCCCCGGAGCCCGTCCCTGCCTCGTCCAGGTCGGGCTGCGTCCACGGGGGCGGCTTCGCTCGTCGCCGTTGTTGCGGGCTCGATCGCCTGCCTCAGGGGCGGCCGTGCCCGACCTTCCCTTCGTCAGCGGACGGCTCCACCACAAACAGTCCGCGCCCCCGACACCCGCCGCCACCGCTGCCATCATCCGAGCGGCTGGGGGGTGTGGGGGTTGCAGTGGCGATCGCCGTGTGAAGGCGCCGATCGTGTTGCTCGACGAGCAGCGGTGGCGGCGGGCGCGTCTACTGGTCAGGCGGTCCGAGGGTTCAACAGAGTCGTTCATTGGCCGGTCCGTGGCGACGTGTAGCGCGCCGACTTGTAGCGCAAGCGCCTGGTCCCGCCACGCGGAGTCGCGGCGACAACGAGCTGCTTCGCCTTGAACCTTCGCCAGCTCGGCTGCCACGAGCGGTGGCGGCGGGTGGCGGGGGTGGGGAATGTTTGTGGTGGAGCCGTCGGCTGACGAAGGGAAGGTCGGGCACAGTTCTCCCGAGGCAGGCGTTCCAGCCCGCAACAACGGCGAGGAACGAAGCCGGCGCTGGTGGACGCGGCCCGACCTGGACGAGGCAGCGACGGGCTCCGGGGCGGTCGCCGGAACGGCGACGCGGAGCACTGCTCCGCGAGCGCCGGAGCGGGATTGCGCTTGCAAGCGCAATCCCGTGAGCCACTGTCATTCCCCACCCCCGCCGCCCGCCGACACCGCCTGCGGCGGCTGCCGAGACCGCGCGCGGCGACACCGCACGCGACCACCCTCAGATCACCCCTTGCGCCAGCATCGCATCCGCGACCTTGACGAAGCCGGCGACGTTGGCGCCGTCGACATAGCTGATGCTGCCGTCGTCGCGCCGCCCGTACTGGACGCAGGATGCGTGGATGCTGCGCATGATCGTCAGCAGCCTCGCATCGACCTCCTCGCGCGGCCAGGAGAGGCGCATCGCGTTCTGGCTCATCTCCAGCCCCGACGTCGCCACGCCGCCGGCGTTGCTCGCCTTGCCGGGTGCGAACAGTACGCCGCCTTCCTCGAAAACGCGGATCGCGTCCGTGGTCGACGGCATGTTGGCGCCCTCGGCCACGCAGATCACGCCGTTCTTCAAGAGCGTCTGGGCGTCCTCCGCGGAGAGTTCGTTCTGCGTGGCGCAGGGCAGGGCCACGTCGACCGGGACGTGCCATGGCGTGGCCCCGGGAAGGAACTGTGCGCGCACCCGCTTCGAATATTCGTCGACCCTGCCGTAGTGCTTGTTCTTCACGTCCATCAGCTCGGCGAGCTTGGCCGGCGTGAAGCCTTCCTCGTCGACCACCGTGCCGCTCGAGTCGGATACCGTGATCACCTTGGCTCCGAGCGCCATCGCTTTCTCCACCGCATACTGCGCCACATTGCCGGAGCCCGAGACGCTTACTTTCAGGCCCTGCAGCGAGCGACCGCTTTGCATCAGCATCTCCTCCGCGAAATAGACCGTCCCGTAGCCGGTCGCCTCGGGACGGATCAGCGAGCCGCCATACGAGAGGCCCTTGCCGGTGAACACGCAGTCGGAGCGGTTGGAAAGCTTCTTGATCATGCCGGTCATGAAGCCGATCTCGCGCGCGCCCACGCCGATGTCGCCGGCCGGGATATCGGTTTCCGATCCCACGTGATGGAAGAGCCCGGCGGCGAAAGCCTGGCAGAAGCGCATGACTTCGCCGGGGCTGCGTCCCTTCGGATCGAAGTCGGAGCCGCCCTTGCCGCCACCCATCGGCAGCGTGGTCAGGGCGTTCTTGAAGGTCTGCTCGAAGGCGAGGAATTTGAGAATCGACAGGTTCACTGATGGATGGAAGCGCAGGCCGCCCTTGTAGGGGCCGATCGCGGAGTTGTGCTGGATACGGAACCCGCGGTTGACCCTGACGTCGCCGTGATCGTCCACCCAGGAAACCCGGAACTGCACGACCCGCTCGGGTTCGACGAGGCGATCGAGCAACCCATGCTCCGCATATTGGGGGTGCTGCGCGATCCACGACCACAGGCTCTCCATCACTTCCGCCACGGCCTGCAGGTATTCATCCTGTCCCGGATTTCTACGGCGGACATGGTCCAGGAATGCTTCGAGAGATGCGTACTTCATTAACGGGGTGTTCCCTGTTCTGGTGCGACCGCATGGCCGAGAGATGGATTCTGCAACAGAAAACGCCCCAAATCGGGGCGTGAGCGATGGGAGTCCTGCGTGGGCGCCGCTACTTGAGCGCCTGCGGCAGCCACAGGGACAGGGCAGGAATGTTGGTGATGACCAGCAGCGCCGCTACCAGCACCGCGACGTACGGCACCACCTCCCGCACCAGCAGGGCCAGCCGCACCTTGGCCACCGAACTGGCAACGAACAGCAGCACCCCGACCGGGGGCGTGAGCTGGCCGATGGTGAGGTTGACCAGCAGGATGATGCCGAAGTGGGTGAGGTCGATCTGGAACTGGTTCAGCACCGGGATCAGGATCGGCACCAGGATGATCATGATCGCAAGCGTCTCCATGAAGCAGCCGAGCACCAGCAGCACCCCGTTGAGCAGCATCAGGATGATCCAGGGGCTCTGGGTCGCCGCCGTCAGCGCCTGGGAGATCAGCTGCGGCGCCTGCTCGATGCCGAGGATCCAGCTGAATGGCGACGCCGCGGCCACGATCAGCAGGATCACCGCCGTCTCCTTGGCGGTCGCGAGCAGGATCTTCGGCAGGTGCGACCAGCTCAGCGTCCGGTAGATGAATACCCCGACGACCAGGGAATAGGCCGCCGCGACGCCGGCGATTTCGGTTGCGGTGAACACGCCCATCCGGAAGCCGACCAGGATCAGCACCGGCATCAGCAGCGCCCAGACCGCACCTTTGAACTCGGTCCAGAGCCGGCCCGCGACGAACGGCTGGCCCTTGGGGAACTGCCGCCGCCGCGCAATCCAGGCAGTGAGCAGGACCATCGCGCAAGCCATCACCAGTCCCGGCATGATGCCGGCCCAGAACAAGTCGCCCAGCGAGATGTTCGCCTGCCAGGCATAGATCACCATCAGGATCGAAGGCGGGATGATCGGACCGAGCGTCGCGCAGGCGGCGCAAAGCGCGGCGGCAAAGCCCGCGCCGTAGCCGGCCTTCGACAGTTGCGGCACGAATACCCGCGACGTGGCGGCACAGTCCGCCACCGACGAGCCGGAGATGCCCGAGAGGAAGATGTTGCCGACGATCGCGGTATGCGCCAGGCCGCCGCGGATATGGCCGACGAATGCGCGGGTGAAGGAGAAAAGCCGTTCGCTGATGCCCGAGTCATTCATGAGCGAGCCCGCGAGCGTGAACAGAGGAATCGCGAGCAGGGGGAACGACTGCACCCCGGTCACGACGCGCTGCGCGACCACCGACAGCGGGATGCCTTCCCACCAGATGAACAGCAAGGAGGCGCCCATCATCGCCAGCGCGATCGGCAAGCCGATGACCAGGAGCAGGGCAAACGAAGCGAGCAAAAGCGTCATCTAATCATCACTATGTCGAGCGCCACGACCGCTGCGGCGGTAGCCGGCGCATTGCAGAGCGCACCGCACCCAGCCGCAGGCACGGCGAAGCGCTTTTTTATGTCGAACTCGAGGTCTGATCGTCCCCGGCGTGCGGCTGCCACTCTGTTGAACCCAGCCTCGACATCCGCATCACGTTGCGCCCCACACCCAGCTGCAGCCGCGGAGCGGGCTCCGCCCGGCCGCAGGCTGCGCCCCCCTTGAAGCGCGGAGCGCTTTGAGGGGGGAGCGCCGCAGGCGCACGGGGGGAGGTCACAATCACGGGGGGAGGTCACAATATTTCCGTTTCGCCGCGAAACACCGGTGCGGCGCCCTGGTCCATCCACGCCCTGAGCACGTGGATCAGCATCAGGACCATGCCTGCCGGCATCGAAGCGGCGAACCAGGCCTTGGAGACTCCCAGCATCGGCGACTCCACTACCAGTTCCTGCAGCACCTGCTCGTAGCAGGCCCACACCATCGTGACGATGATCACGATGCCGATGATCAGCGTCACGACATTCAGCCAGTTCATCCTCGGGTTGCGCAACATGGCCGCCATCACATCGATGCGGATGTGCATGTGCGAGCGGATCGCCGCCGCCGCCCCGACGAAGACCATCCAGGTGAACAGCCCGACGATCAGCTCCTCGCCCCAGGTCAACGGATCGTTGAAGACGTAGCGAAGCACCACGGCCAGCATCACCAGGCCGGCAACCCCACCGTGGGCGACGATGATGAAGATGTCCTCGACCTTGCCGATGGCGTCGTCGATGCGCCCGAAAAGCCTGCGGAACCCGCCCACGGCCGTGCCCTCCCGCGCTACTGCTTCGCGCCCGAGGCTTCGACCGCCGCACGCACCCGCTGCAGGTTGGCCGCGCCCCAGCGCGACTCGAGCTTCTGCAACGCCGGTGCCATCTTGGCGGCGAAGGCGGCACGGTCCGGCTGGTCGACGATGGCCGTCTTGCCGCTCTTGCGGATTTCCTCGAGCATGCTGGTCTCGCGCTCCTGCTGCAGCTTCGAGTTCTTCG
Organism: uncultured Pseudomonadota bacterium; assembly: GCA_963844195.1. Classification (GTDB taxonomy): domain Bacteria; phylum Pseudomonadota; class Gammaproteobacteria; order Burkholderiales; family Burkholderiaceae_E; genus Lautropia. The sequence goes on from CAWJNC010000004.1 coordinate 896,804, forward strand.
CCGACGCGGCCGAGGCCTCCTCGAGCAGCACCTTCTGGAGCTCGGGCGACAGCTTGTCGAAGGAGCGCTTGTTGATGATCATCGTATTGTTCTGGAGCATGTGGCGCGTCATCGAGAGATGCGCCTGCACTTCATAGAACTTGCGCGAGTAGATGGTCGGGATCGGGTTCTCCTGCCCGTCCACCGTCTTCTGCTGGAGCGCCGTGTAGACCTCGCCGAACGGAATCGGCGTCGGTGCGCCCGCCCATGGCGCGGATCATCTCCACCCAGACCGGCGATTCCGGCACCCTGATCTTCATGCCCGCCAGGTCTTCGGGCTTGACGACCGCCTTGGTGCCCGTGGTCAGGTTGCGCCAGCCCCAGTACCAGATCTTCGACAGCATCAGCACGTTGTGCTTGTCGCGCAGCTCGTCGAACTGCGGCTGGAAGGCCGGCCCGCTGATCACCTTCTCGGCCTGGGCCCAGTCGGTCCAGAGGAACGGCGCGCTGGCTATCTCGAGCGCCGGCACCAGGCCCGAGAGCGACGGCATGGAGGGAGCCGAGATGTCGAGCGCACCCGACTTGACCTGCTGGATCAGGTCTCCTTCCTTGCCGAGCTGCTCGGCCGGGAACACCTTGATCGTGACTTCTCCCTTGGTCCGCTTGGTGACGTTGTCGGCAAACTCCTGGAAGAGGTCGGTAGCGATCTCGCCGTTGTTGTTGGCATGGCCGAAGCGCAGCGTCGTCGCTGCCGAGGCAGCCGTCGGGACTGCCGCAAAGGCAGCCAGCATCGCTGCGGCAAGGGTCGTCGCGAGCAGTTTGCGGGAAAGGAATCGGTGCATGGTGTCTCCTGGTTCGAGCGTGGCGCTGGTATGAATCCGGTTGTGAAAGAAGAGAAATCAGAGAAGCAGTAGCGAAGCAGAGGCAAAGAAGATGGGGGAAGGGCGATAGGCCTCAGGGTCGAGAGGTGCACGGGTTTCGAGGCCGGCAGGGACTTCCAGCGCGAGGTCAGCCGATGCCGTGGCCTCCCGCTCGGTCGAAGACGTGCAGCGCGGTCCGGTTGGCCGCGATCCAGTCCCAGTCGTAGTCGACGCCGAGCCCCGGACCGTCCGGGACCGGCACGGTGCCGTTCGCGTCGACGCAATCGAGCTGGTCCGTGTAGCCGCAACGATAGACCGGGGGCATGGCGTTGGGGCAGTCGGGTCCCACCAGCGCGACCTCGTAGAAGTTGCTGTTACGCATCGCCGACATGAGGTGGCGGTGCGCCGGGCCGCTGGCATGGATCTCGCAGTCGAGGCCGAGGGCCTCGGCCAGGTGGGCGATCTTGAGAGCGCCGGTGATGCCCATGTCGTACTCCGGGTCGACGCGCAGGAAATCGGTGCCGCCGGCGAGCACGAAGTCGGCCTTCGGTTCCACACCCCGCACGTGCTCGGTCTGCAGCAGCGGCGTCCTGATCATGCTGCGCAGCCGCTGGTGCGCAAAGGCGGAGACCCCACCGTCGCGGAACGGATCCTCGTACCAGAAATAGCCGGCCTCGTCGCAGGCGCGGCCGACGTAGAGCGCATCGGCGAAGGTGCGCAGCTCGCATGCGGGATCGAGCATCAGCGTCATCCGGTCGCCGACCGCCTTCGCCACATGCAGGACGTTCTCGGCCTCTTCGCGCGGATTGCCGTCGTTCCAGCCGTGGATCTTGAAGGCCTTGTAGCCGATGGCATGGCAGGCCTCGGCGAAGTCGGCATAGGCTTCCTTCGACGACAGGCCGCCGGCGCGGTCGCCGTGGTAGGTGCTGGCATACGCCGGGCAGGCGCTTGCGATAGCCGCCGAGCAATTCGGAGACGGATGCGTTGAAGTGGCGCCCTGCCCAGTCCCACAAGGCGATGTCGATCGGGCCGTGGCCCATGTGGTCGAACTGGCGGATGTCGCGCTTGAGGTCCTCGTAGATCGCGATGCGCTCACGCGCATCCTTGCCGATCAGTCTCGGCGCGAGCATCAGCGTCTGGCCGAGGGACGATCTGGTCGCGACCCATAGCGCGACGTAGTCGCCGCGACCACCGTCGGCGGTGTGTATCGAGACCGCGTACTTGCTCAGCCGGGTGGTCTCGCCCTTGCTGTAGGCCACGGACTGCGACTCGCCGTCCCGCGCCAGGTTCATGGCGTCGAAGCCGAACTCGTGCACTTCGACGCGGACGATGGTGCTCATGTGTCTCCCGTTGCCGGCTGAAGATCCGCCGGTTGCCGATCCGGTCGGCAGTTTACGCTGTATCGGCAAGGGGCCGTACCCCGTCGACCGCGCACCGGCGGCCCGCCGCGCGGGATGTCGCTCGGCGGGCAAGTGCCGTTTCGCGGCGAGCGAGTATACGGCAGGGGCATGACGCTCAGGTATCGGCGCCTTTCGCTTCCGGTCGCCCGCGCCAGGTCCCGGCGGCGACCATGCCCCGTGCGACCTCCAGCGTCAATTTTGCAATGGCATGGCAGGCCTGGTTGTCGCCACGTGAAAGCGACGAGGCCAGCGCGACGGAGCGGCTGAGAACCGGCTCCACCAGCCGAGCCGCCCGCAACGTCCCCGCCTTCAGCTCGGCCTGCACTGCCCCGTGCGCAAGGATCGAGAAGACGCCGGCGTCGGCGGCCATCCGCTTCAGTATCGTGAGCGAATCCACTTCTGCGCGGATGTTCAGCCGCACCCCATGGCTCAATGCCATCCCCTCGAGCAGGCGCCGATGCGAATGCGAGGCGCCGGGCACGACCAGCGGGAAGCGTGCCAGCTCCTGCAGCGGGAGGACCTCAAGGTCAGGCGGCAGCGATTGCGGTGCGCCCACCAGCCAGAGATCCTCGACAAGGATCGGATCGATCCGGATGCCGGGATTCGGCTTGGGATCGTAGACCACGGCAAGATCGAGCCGGCCCGATTCGATCCACTCCTGCAGGTAGCCTGAAAGCGATTCGATCAGGTGAATCCGGACGTTGGGGAATCGCTCGATCGCGGTCCGCAGGAGCGGCACGGCGATCACCGCGCCGGCGGAGGTCGGCAGGCCGACGACCACGCGGCCGGCGATGCGCAGGCTCTTGGGGCCGACGAGCCGCGGCAGCATGTCGAGTTGCTCGAGGACATGCACGGCGTGCGCCAGCAGCTCCTCGCCTTCGTGGGTGAGGCTGACGCCGCGGGCGTCGCGCACCAGCAGGGCCACGCCGAGCATCGACTCGAGCGCCTTCACCTGCCGGCTCAGGGCAGGCTGGGCGATGTGGAGCCGGCGCGCCGCAGCCGAGAAGCTGCCGAGCTGCGCCACCGTCACGAAGTACCGCAGCCTGCGCGCGTCCATTCAGGGCTATGCCGATTCAGCATGGATAGTAGGTCAATTCGGTCCTTCCGGCGAAGTGGACCGGTCAGTAGGATGCGTGCCTTGGAGAGAGACCCACCCATGGAGACAAATCCCCCGGCACCCATCCGGCGCCGTGCCTACGTGCCCGAGGCGGCGGGACCGTTGCAGGACGTGCGCGTGCTCGACCTGTCGCGTCTGGTTGCCGGCAACATCGTCACTCATGTGCTCGCCGACTTCGGCGCGGACGTGATCAAGGTCGAGGCACCGTCCAAGGGGGATGACCTGCGGGCCTGGATCGTCGGCGGTGTCCCGAGCTACTGGAAAGTCTACGGGCGGAACAAGCGCAGCCTCGCGCTCGACTACCGGGCCGGCCGTGGTCGCGAGCTGCTGCTGTCGCTGGTGCGGGATGCGGATATCCTGGTCGAGAACTTCGTGCCCGGCCGCCTCGAGAAGATGGGCCTGGGTCCATCGGTGCTGCAGGCCGTGAACCCCCGCCTCGTGATCGTGCGTGTTTCCGGATGGGGGCAGACCGGTCCGTTCTCGCACAAGCCCGGCTTCGGCACGCTGGTCGAGGCGATGAGCGGCTTCGCGGCCATGAACGGCTTCCCCGATCGCGAGCCGGTCCTGCCGCCACTTGCGCTCGCCGACATGGTCAGCGGTGTCTACGGTGCGTCGGCCGCGATGATTGCGCTGCGGGAGGTGGAGGTGAGCGGCGGCCTCGGACAGGTCGTGGACCTGTCCCTGTTCGAGCCCATCCATGCGATCCTCGGACCGGAAGCGGCGAACCTGCGCCTCAACGGCCGTCCGACGCTGCGCAACGGCAGCAAGGCCTCCAACACCGCGCCACGCAATGTCTACGAGTGCAGCGACGGCAAGTTCGTCGCGCTGTCGGCGTCGATGCAGTCGATGGCCGAGCGCCTGTTCCACGTCATGGGCCGGGACGACCTCCTGGAGGATCCCCGCTTCGCCACCAACACGTCTCGCGTCCAGAACAACGATGCCATCGACGGCATCGTCGCCGAATTCATGCGCCGGAGGACGCAGGCCGAGAACCTGGCGCTCTTCGACGAGGTCGGGGTGACGGTCGGCCCGGTCTGCGACGCCGCGGACCTGATGGTGCATCCCTATGCGCGGGAGCGGGAGGTACTGGTCGAGCTGCCGGACGAGGACATGGGCGCGCTGCCGATGCACAACATCGTGCCCCGCCTGTCCGCGACGCCCGGGTCCTTTCGCCTTCCCGCCCCGCGCCTGGGCGCGCATACCCGCGAAATCCTGGGCGAGCTGGGGGTTGGAGAAGATGAGCTGGCCGCGCTCGCGCGCGAAGGCACCGTGGCCATGCCGGGCTGATCGCCGGGCCGCATCCCCCATCGCTGCTGGACGAACCGATCCGATATTCAACTACCGCGGGAACATCCCGCCCCAGGAGACAAGCATGAAGAGGTTGTTTCGAAGGCTGCTCGGCCCACTCGTTGCCGTTGGGTTCTGCCTGGCGTCGTCCGCCGCCGCATTCGCAGCCGACCCGGTCAAGCTCGGCATCGGCTGGCCATCGCCGCTGGTGGGTCCCCATGGCGCGGGCGCCAAGGCGTTCGCCGACGAGCTCGAGCGCCTGGCACCCGGAAGATTCAAGGTCGAGTTCTTCCCGAACGGATCGCTGGGTGGCGAGCGAGAGATGGTCGAGAGCGTGCAGCTGGGCGTGCTCGAGATGGCGATCACCGGCACGGCAGTGCTGGGCAACTTCGTGCCCGAGATGCTGGTGCTCGACATGCCGTTCCTGTTCCGGGATTCCGCGCATGCCCGCGCCGTGCTCGACGGCCCGATCGGCCAGGAACTGCTCGCCAAGATGAAGGCTCGCGGGCTTCAGGGGCTCACCTTCGGGGAGATCGGATTCCGGCATGTGACTTCGGCGAACCGGGTAATCCGATCTCCCGACGACATGAAGGGCCTGAAGATCCGCACGATGGAGAACCCGGTGCACCTGGCCGCGTTCCGGGCGCTCGGCGCGCTGCCGACCCCGATGTCCTGGACCGAGGTGCTGACCGGCCTGCAACAGGGCACGATCGACGGCCAGGAGAATCCGGTGTCGATCCTGGTGTCGGCAAAGATGTGGGAGATGCAGAAGAACGTGACGCTCACGAGGCACGTGTTCACGCCGATCTCGTTCACCATGTCTCCGGCCTTCTTCGGCAAGCTGCCCGCGGCCGACCAGGAAATCATGCGCAAGGCGGCATTGGTGGGTCGAGCGGCCAACCGCAAGTACGTCGACGAGGCAGACGCTTCCGGGGTTGCGGAACTCAAGCGTCACGGCATGCAGGTCGTCGAATCGGTGGATGTCGGGCCGTTCCAGGCGAAGCTCGAGCCTGTCTACAAGCAGTACAGTGACCGGTTCGGCCCGATGATGAATCGCATCCGCGCGGAGCACTAGCCGTGTTCGCCCCTCCGGAAGCAATCGCCACTGAAGTGTTCGCCGAGCTTCCGGGGCCCTTCAGGCAGCTGCGACATTCGCGCTGGAGCGATGCCCGCCGCGGCGGCAAGCCCATCCATAGCTTCCTCGAGGGGCCGTCCTTCGATCGGCAGGGCAACCTCTACTTCACCGACATCCCGTTCGGGCGGATCTTCCGGGCATCGCCGGCGGGGCAGGTGAGTCTCGTAGCGGAATACGACGGCGAGCCGAACGGGCTGAAGATCCGTGCGGACGGCAGGATCTTCGTCACCGACTACCGCAACGGCATCATGCAGGTCGACCCGGGTCCTGGCGCGGTCACGCCGGTGCTGGCGCGCCACTACACGGAACACCTTCGCGGCGTGAACGACCTGTTCTTCGCGGCAAACGGCGACATGTACTTCACCGACCAGGGCCGCACCGGGCATCAGGATCCCAGCGGCGGCGTCTATCGGGTCAACGCATCCGGGCGGCTCGAGAAGATCCTTGCCACCGGCATCAATCCGAACGGCGTCGTCACCAATCTCGACGAGTCGGTGCTCTACGTCGGCATGACCAATGCCAACGCCGTCTGGCACCTTGCACTGATGCCGGACGGCGGGGTGACGGCAGTCGGCACGATGATCCAGATGTCGGGCGGCATCGGCCCGGACGGGCTCGCGCTCACTGCGGACGGCGGACTGGTCGTTGCGCACCCCGGCATGGGCGCGGTCTGGATCTTCAGCCGCCGCGGTGAGCCGCTCTACCGCGTCAACTCCTGCGGCAGCGACCTCGTCACCAACATCGCGTTCGGGGGCGACGACATGAAGACGCTCTACATCACCGATTCCGGCAGCGGGCAGATCCTGCGCGCGAGGGTGCCGGTGGCTGGTCGCAGTTTGCACTCCCATGCTCCCGCCGGAGCTGCCGTCACCGCCGCGCCGACCGGAGGGTCGCTGTGACCGCGCGCTCGCTGCTCTTCGTTCCCGCCACCAGTGGACGCAAGATAGAGAAGGCGTTCGCAAGTCCCGCCGATGCGGTGATCGTCGACCTGGAGGATGCCGTGGCCGTCGCGGAGAAGGCGGCCGCACGGGCTGTGCTTGCCGGGATCGTATCGACGCCGCGACCCCTGCCCTGCTGGGTGAGGATCAACGCCATGTCCACGCCGTTCTGCCATCGTGACGTCATCGCGGCCACGCGGGCCGGCATCGCGGGCATCATCCTGCCGAAGGTGGAATCGGCCTGCGAGATCCGGACCATCGACTGGCTGATGTCGCAGATCGAGAGCGACAGCGGGATGCCGGAGCGCAGCGTCGGACTGATGGGGATCATCGAAACGGCACGTGGGCTGGTCGCCGTGGAGGAGATCGCCGCGGCTTCTGCACGGCTGAGCCGCCTGATGTTCGGCGCAGTGGATCTTGCCGCCGACATGGGTATCGAAATGGACGATTCCGGCGGCGCAACCGCTCAGGCGCGCTTCGCGATCGCGCGGGCTTCGCGTGCTGCGAGGCTGCACGCGCCGCTGGATACGGCCTTTACCGATATCGCCGATGCCGACGCACTGCGCGCCACCTCCCTGCGAGCGCGCGCGCTCGGCTACTCCGGCAAGGCCTGCATCCATCCGTCGCAAGTCGCCGTCGTCAACGAGGTGTTCTCGACGAGCGCCGCCGAGCTTGCCTGGGCGCAGAAGGTGGTGGCCGCGTTCGAAAAGGCGGAAGCGCAGGGCCTCGCCGCGTTCAAGCTCGATGGGGAGATGATCGACTACCCGGTGGTCGAGCGGGCGAGGAAACTGCTGGGCTGAGCAGCCTTCGATCCTCATCCGGAACCGGGTCCGGCGCCCGTCAGCAGCAGCACCACCGGTACCGTCACCGCCGATCCGATCGTCGACAGCAGCAACGCCGTACCGATGGGCCCTTGCAGGGCGTTGAACTCGCGCGCCATCAGGTAGCCGTTGACGCCCAGCGCGATCGACGACAGCAGGACCACCACCTGCGTCTCGAGCGCTGGCAGTCCGGTGATGCGAGCGACGATCCAGACGAGGAGGGGCAGGGCGATCAGCTTGAACGCGGTGATCGCCGCAGCCACCCCAAGGCCCTCGCGAAGTCGATAGGCAGCAAGTCCGAAACCGGCAGTCACAAGGGCCAGTGGGACAGCCGACTGCCCCAGCAGGTTCAGCGTGCTCACGACCGGCGAAGGCATGGCCAGCGCGGTCAGGCTCCAGGCCGAGCCCAGCAGGATCGACAGGACAACCGGATTGGCAACTAGGCTGCGCAAGGTCAGCAGCATGCCGCGCCAGGTGAGGTTGCCGCCGCGCGCCCACTCGACCGAAACGGTGGCCAGCGTCCACATCACCAGGGCATTGGTCACCAGCACCATCGCCAGCGAAGGTACCGCCGCCTCCCCGATCGCCGCCTTGGCAATCGGCAGGCCGAGCATCACGGTATTGCCGTAGATCGCTCCCATGCCGAAGACGGTCTGCTCGACGCCGTCCTGCCGGAACAGGCGCAATGCCACCAGCCGGGCAGCGACATACACCCCAAGGCAGCCGCCGAAGTAGGCCAGCAGCACTCGGGCGTCCAACGGCGGCAGACGCGACAGGTCGCTCGTGAGGGCGAACAGCATCGACGGGATCGCGATGACGAACACAAAGCGCGACAAGGCTTCGGGTACCGCCTTCGGCCACTTGCTGAAGCGCGCAAGCAGGTAGCCGATCAGGATCAGCAGGTAGAGGGGCAGGGCCAGTTCGAACGCTTGCAGGAAAGTCATGTGAATGCTCCGGCGCGGCAATCGCCGTAGTAGGATTGGCGCGGCGAAGAAGCCAAACCTGCGGACAGACATGATGCCCAACAAGCAATCGCAGTCGTTCAAGCCGAGCACGGTGCTTGGCCCCATCCTGGTGCTTGGCGCCTCGGGTTCCGCATGGGCTCATGAAAGCGCCGGTCACATGGGCGGACTCGTCAGCGGCTTCATGCATCCGCTGCTCGGCTGGGATCACCTGCTGGCAATGGTAGCCGTCGGCATCTGGGCGGCCTTCATCGGTGCCTCGGCAAAGCGTCGCCTGCCGCTGGTGTTCCTGCTGCCGATGGTGGCAGGTGCCGTGCTCGGCATGAGCGGCGTTGCAATGCCGGCGGTGGAGGCGGGGATCGCTGCGTCGGCGATCGTGCTCGGGCTGGTCGTGGCAGCGGCGCTCGCGCCGTCGCCTGCGATCGCCGGCGTGATCGTCGGCGGCTTTGCAATCCTGCACGGCCATGCGCACGGCACCGAACTGCCGCAGGCGGCCGGCGCCCTGGGCTATGCCGCGGGCTTCATCGTAGCCACCGGCCTGCTGCATCTTGCCGGCATCGGCATCGGTAGCCTCCTGCGCTGGCCGGCCGGACGGATTGCGGTGCGCGCCTCCGGCGGCGCCATTGCGTTGGCCGGGACCGCGATGCTGTTCGGGCTTGCCTGAGCCTGCCGGCCTGCTGGAGCGGCCTTCCGCCGCGTGATGCGCCGCCTGATGCGCCGCCTGATACGGCTGAGGCGTCTGTACCGGGTCGCCTGATGGGATGCGCCGGGCCCGCTCAGGACCCGCGGTGGGCCCACGCGGTCGTGTGCTTCTCGACGTAGGCGAACAGCTCGTACATCGCCATCGCCATCACTGCGATCACCACCAGCCCCGCGAACGCAAGCGGCATTCGCAGCGCCGACCCGGCGGAGATCAGCAGGTAGCCGATGCCCTCGTTGGATGCCGTCATCTCGGAGACGGTGGTGCCGACGAAGGCGAGCGTGATGGCAACCTTGAGCGACGCGAAGAAGTAGGGCAGCGACCGCGGCAACCCGACCTTGAACAGCACGTCGGTGCGCTTGGCGCCGAGCACCCTGAGGACGTCCTCGAGTTCCGGCTCGAGCGTCGCGAGGCCGGTCGAGATGTTGACCATGATCGGGAAGAACGAGATCAGGAAGGCGGTAAGGATGGCGGGGCCCGCGCCGATGCCGAACCAGACCACCAGCACCGGCACGAACGCCGCCTTCGGCAGGGCGTTGAACGCGGTCATCAGCGGATAGACGGCGGCATAGGCGATCCGCGACGAGCCGATCAGGAAGCCCAGCAGCACGCCGACCACGATCGCTAGACCGAAGCCGATCATCGTCGTCCAGAAGGTTCGCCAGGCATGCCAGGCGATGACTTCGGCGAATTCGATCAAGGATGCGATGATGGCGCTTGGCGCCGGGAAGATGAATTCGGAAACCTGGAGCGCGCGGCACAGGATCTCCCAGATCAGCAGGACTGCGATCAGGAGCAGGAGAGGTGCGAGGCGCAGCGTCTTGCTGCTGGTGACCATGGTCGACGCTCCGTCCGGGGCTCGCTCAGTGCCTGCGGATCGCGCCGATCTGCTCGCGCAGTTCCAGGACGAGATCGGCAAACGGCTTCGAGTACGTGACCTCGAGGTCGCGAGGGCGCGGCAGGTCGACTTCGCGCCGTGCGACGATGCGACCGGGCCGCCTGCTCATGACGTAGATGGTGTCCGCCAGGTAGGCGGCCTCGCGGAGGTCATGGGTGACCAGGATGACGTTGAAGCGCTGCAACGTCCAGAGATCGCGCAGCACGTTCCACAACTCCTCCCGGGTGAACGCATCGAGCGCACCGAAAGGTTCGTCAAGCAGCAGCATCTTCGGCTCATGGATCAGCGCCCGGCAGATCGAGGCGCGCTGCTGCATGCCGCCCGAAAGCTCCCAGGGGAACTTGTCCTCGTAGCCGGCGAGACCGACGGTCGCGAGAAGCTTCCTGGCGCGTTGTGCGAAAGCCTCGCGCTGCGTACGGAACTGCGACCGGTACGGCTCGACGATCTCGAGCGGCAGCAGGACGTTGTCGAGAGTGGTTCGCCAGGGCAGCAGCGTGGGCGCCTGGAAGGCCATGCCGACGATCTTCAGCGGTCCGCTCACGCGGTTGCCGTCGATCATGATGTCCCCGCGAGTCGGCTGCTTGAGCCCGGTGGCGAGCTTCATGAAGGTCGACTTGCCGCAGCCCGAGGGACCGACGATGGCGATGAACTCTCCGTCGTGGGTCCTGAGGTTGATGTCTTCGACCGCGAACTCGTTGTTCGCCTCCAGCTCCTCGCTGTAGGCGAGCCAGACGCTGCGGAAGTCGACGAACGCCGCCTTTACCGTTTCCGATCCCGCCCGGTGCGCTGCGGCGTCGGCCGGGGCTTTGCCGGCGCCGGCGGCTGCCGCCTCCTTCACTTCGGGAAGATGCTTCGTTCGGCCTTGGGCGGCAGGAAGCTCGAGTTGAAGATCCTGGCAGGATCGAGCCGCTCCTTCAGGCCGAATGCATCGTTGACCTGGGAGGCCATCAGCGCAAGGCGCGGTTCGCGGATCTCGCCGAAGCCCTCTGCCTTGGCGTCGTCGGTCGAGATCGATCCCTGGATGGCCAGCTTCAGGCGCCGCCTCTCGAGCGCTTCGTCGATGATCGGGTCGCGCGCCTTCACCGTCTTCACCGACGCATCCGGATCAGCCAGCACTTCCTTGACGCCCTTGGTGAAGGCCCGCAGGAACGCCTTGACGACCTCCGGCTTCTCCTTGACGAGTTTCTCCGAGGCGATGATCACGTTGCCGTAGTGCTTAACCCCGTATTGCGGATACGGCAGGATGACGATGTCCTCGTCCTTCACGCCGCGCGCATTCAGGTTGAGCAGGGACGTGAAGTAGAAGCCGGTGATTGCGTCGACGTCGCCGCGTGCCAGCATGGTCTCGCGCAACGGTGGATCCATGCTGACCCAGTTGATCTTGCTCTGGTCGAGGCTGTTGGCGGCGGCGAAGATCGGGAAGGCCTTGCGGCCGGCATCGAAAACCGGCGCACCCAGCTTCTTGCCGACCAGGTCGGAAGGCGCCTTGATACCGGATTTCTTCAGTGCGAAGACCGCCGCCGGCGTATTGTTGTAGACCATCATCACGGCAACCGGCTTGTTGGGGATGTTCGCGTTGTTTCCCCAGAACTCCATCAATGCCGCGAGGTCGGCAAAGCCCATGTCGTAGGCGCCGGAGGCCACGCGGTTCACCGCGTTGCCGGAGCCGTTGCCGCTGTCGATGGTGACGTCGAGTTTCTCGGCTTCGAAATAGCCCTTTGCCTTCGGCAGCAGGAAGAGGGCGGCCGGGCCTTCGAAGCGCCAGTCGAGCTGGAACTTGACCGGGGAGGTCTGGGCCACCGCAGGGGAGCCGGCCGCGAGAGTCAGGCCGCCGATCAGACCGCCTGCGAGCCAGGAGAAAAGGCCGGATGCATGTCTCTTCGAGCTCCAGGGGAACAGTTTCACTGAGTATCTCCAATCGGTGGAATGGTCTGGCAGGACGGTAAGCAACAAATGTACCGCACCGGATCGGTGCTGCCGCATGCGGACGACCTCGCGGCCTGCGCCGCGTCACGTGACCGGTAGCGGGACCTGCTGCGAGACCCCGCCAGCAAGGCTGGATACCCAGCAGACTGCGCCAGTCGGTAAGGCACGGCCTGCCGGCGCCCGACCTTATTTCAGCTCGACGGAACCGCTGATCGTCAGGATCACGGTGGCATCCCCGCCCTCGGTCGGCACGTACGACTTTGCGGATGCGGATGCTGCGCGCATCTCCATCTGCATCGGCCGCGGCGGCGGCGATTCGGTGGCGTGATTGATGTTCAGCGACTTCAATTCGAAGCCGCCGAAGCCGAAAGCGGCGGCGGTCTCGCGCGCGCGGTCGTTGAAGGCGGCTGCTGCTTCCTTCAGCAGCCGGGACTCTTCGCGCGTGCGGGCGGCGTCGGTGAGCCGGAAGGACACGCCGGCGATCTGCAGGTCCTCCGACAGCTGGCCCGCAAGCGCGCCGGTCGCCTTCAGGTCGCGGCCCTCGAGGACCATGACGCCGCGAACGCGCCAGCCGGTGCGTTTGCCCTGCTGGCCCCACTCGGGCTGGGTGGTGATCGAGCCAAGGCGGACCTTGACGCCCTCGACAGTCTTCGCCTTGGCGATCGCGAGGTTCAACGCATCGAGCACCTCGTCGTTGAGCTTCTCGGCAACCGTCCCGCCGCGCTCGACCGCAAGCTGCACGACCATCTCATCGTTGGGCAGTTCGCTGCGGGCTGCCGCCTCGAGCTGCACCGTGGGACCGGCGTGTGCCGTACCGGCGCCGGCGAGCGCACCGGATACGGTGGCCAGGGCCAGCGTCGCGGCGGAAATCAGGCGTCGATGATCCGACCAATGCATCATGAGCGGCTGCGCCAGGGGAGTAGACTCGGGCTTCATAATAGCGCAGGACATGATCCTGGCAGGAGGCGCGCGTGAGCTGGTATTCGAGGACCTGGACATGGCTCGACGGCAAGTGGATCGAGGGGAACCCGCCCATGATGGGCCCCCGCACCCATGCCGCCTGGCTCGGCTCTTCCGTGTTCGACGGAGCGCGTGCCTTCGAAGGCGTCATGCCGGACATCGACGCCCACTGCCAGCGGGTCAACGACTCGGCAGCCCGGATGGGCATGAAGCCCACCATGCAGACAGACGAGATCGTGGCGCTCGCGCGTGAAGGCGTGCGTCGCTTCGACGGCAAGACCGCCCTCTACGTGAAGCCGATGTACTGGGGAGAGGCGGAGGGGCCGGGGACCATCATGCCGGACCCGGATTCGACCCGCTTCTGCCTGTGCCTGTTCGAGGCTGCCATGCCGGAGCCGACCGGATTTTCCCTCGGCGTCTCCCGGTTCCGGCGGCCCACGCTGGAGACGATGCCCACCGACGTCAAGACCGGTGCGCTCTACCCGAACAACGCCCGTGCGCTCGCCGACGCGCAGGCGCGCGGCTTCGGCAATGCCATCGTCCTCGACATGCTCGGCAACGTCGCGGAGACGGCCACGTCCAACCTGTTCATCGTCAAGGACGGCGTGATCGTCACGCCGGCCCCGAACGGCTCGTTCCTCAATGGCATCACCCGGCAGCGGACCATTGCGCTGCTGCGCCAGGAGGGACGCACGGTGCTCGAGCAGCGCGTGACAATGGATGACCTGCTCCAGGCGGACGAAGTGTTCTGCACCGGCAACTACGGCAAGATCCAGCCATGTACGCGAGTCGAGGAGCGCAAGTGCCCGATCGGTCCGGTCTACCGCAAGGCACGCGAACTCTACTGGGCGTTCTCGCACGACCGGCGCTAGGAGCCTGGGCCAGGCTCCTGGCCGCTTCGGACGCCGCGCAGCGCCTGCCTTTCCTCCGCGGCTGCCTTTTTTCCTAGGTCGCAGGGCCTAGCTACCTGCGGTGCCGCGCCGCAGGCGGCGCTAGGATGGATCTTCCTCGATCCTTTCCTCCGCCGGCCAACGTGAACCGTCCGCGTCCTACATGGCAGCTCTCCTGGCAAGCCGCCTCCCGCCCTGCCTGCCCGGCCGCCTGCTGTCTCACTCGCGGTCTCGCTCGCGGTCTCGCCTGCGGTCTCGCCTGCGGTCTCGCTTGCGGTCTCGCTTGCGGTCTCGCCTGCCGATCCGCCCGCCGTCTCGCCTGCTTGCATCCGGGCGCACCAGCCTGGCTGCTTGCGCTGCTGTTCATGGCCGCCTGTCTGCTGTCCGCCGCAGCAGGGGCGGCGCCTGCGTCTCCCGTCGATGGTCGCGTTGCGAGGCTTCCGCGGGCAACGCAACCCCCGCCGGGAGCAGCGGACGGCACCGCGGCATCCGAAGGCGGAGGAGCAACTCGGCTGCCTCCGCTGACGCTGGTCGTTCCTTTCGCCGCCAACGGACCTACCGACACGGTGGCGCGGGCGCTGGCTGCCGCGTTGGGTGAGCAACTCGGCGCTGCTGTGGTCGTCAGGAACGTGGCGGGCGCGGGCGGAACCGCGGGGGCTGCCGCGGTGGCTCGCGCCACGCCGGATGGCGCCACGCTCCTGCTGCATCACGTCGGCATGGCAACCGCCCCCGTGCTGTACCGCAGTCTGCCGTACGATTCGCGGCGGGACTTCGAGCCGATCGGCAGGGTCGTGGATGTGCCCATGACCCTCGTCGCGCGGCCGGGTTGGCCCGAGCCGGATGCGGCTGCCGCGGTGCGCTACATCCGGCGGCACCAGGGCTCGCTCGTGGTCGCCTATGCGGGACTCGGTGCGGCGTCGCACCTCTGCGGTCTGCTGCTGTCGCTGTCCCTCGGCATCGACCTGATCCAGGTGCCGTACCGCGGCACTGCTCCCGCCTTGCAGGATCTCCGGGGCAGCCAGGCGGACCTGATGTGCGACCAGACCACCAACACTGCCGGCGCCATCCGTGCAGGCCATGTCGTCGCACTTGCCGTGACCAGCGCCGGCCGGCTCGCGGGCATGCCGCATCTTCCCACCATGGCGCAGGCGGGGGTTCGCGGCGTCGAGCTTTCCATCTGGCATGGCCTGTTTGCGCCTGCCGGCACGCCGCCGGCTATCGTCGCCCGCCTGACGCATGCATTGCAGGCCGCGCTCCTGTCGGCCACCTTCGTCGACTCCATGAGCGGGATGCAGGTGGTTGTCGCGAGCCGCGAGCAGGCGACGCCGGCTGCGCTCGCTGCCTTGCTGGCGGGCGAGATCGCCCGCTGGACCCCGATTCTCCGCAAGGCGGGTCAATATGCCGATTGAACCCGGGGCCTTCGTCTCTCGCGTCGTGCTGCCGTTCGTGCCTGTCTTGCTGGTGATCGCCGGCAGCGCTGGTTGCGGTCTCCTGCAATCCAATTCGCAGGGCTCGATGGTTGAGGGGCCTTCCGGTCTTGCGCATGCGGCCCCCGCGACGCCGCGTGCCGCGGGCACCCAGGCGCAGGCATCGCTGGAGCCCCGGTATCTGCGCTACCGGCCGGACGAAACGCAGCTGAGCAACGCGCAGGACGACGGGCGCCACACCTATCTCGAGTTCCTGTCGCCCACCGGCGCGGACCTCGAGTTCTTTGACCAGGATGGGCGGCCCCTTGCATCGGCAGTCGCCGGCCGGGTGGCCGCGGTACAAGGGCTGCACGCCGGCATCCTGGTGCGGCGCGCAGATCGCGCCAGTTTCGTTTCGCAGAATCCGCGCACCTTCGCGCTGCCGCCGCAGCCGCTGGTCCAGTCCGCAGAGCATGCCGAAGCGAGGGCCAGACTCGAGAACCAGTCGGACCAGCTGCAGGCGATGCAGCGCGCACTGGAGGCTGCAAGGCTGGCGGTAGCGGCGGCAGCCGGTCGGCGCCCTGCAGGACGTGGCGGAGCATCCATGGTCCCGGCCGAATCGGCAGCCCTGCCGCCCGCTCCGATGCTACCGGCGCATGCAACTGCGCCATTGCTGCCCGAGGTGGTCTACGCCGCGCCGCCGCTTTCGAGCCGCGGGCTGCAGGATCCGGCATGGCCGCGCGGCGATGCAGTTGCGCCTGCCAACGAGCCTGTCTCATCGGAGGTGAGCCGCGTGCGTCCCCTGCTGCAGCCGGTCCGTCACACCAGTGCGGACCCGCGCAGCTTCGCGCCGCCACTCGCGGCCGCCAACGCCTCCGCCTTCGCGCCGGAGCGGGGCCTCATCCGGGTGTTCTTCGCCACCGCCTCTCGTGCCATCGTCGCGCCGGAGGACGGCCTGTCGTTGCTGTTGCGTGAGGCAGGCAATGCCGATGAGGTCCGGGTTACCGGGTACACCGATGCGACCGGCTCGCGCGCCACCAACGATGCGCTGGCGCTGGCGCGGGCAGATGCGGTGGTGCAGATCCTCCTGCGCCGTGGAATTGCGTCGGGACGGATCTTCAGCAGTGCGGTCGGCGCCGACGAGTACATCGCCGACAATGCATCCGAACGTGGCCGCGCGCTCAACCGCCGCGTCGAGGTGCTGTTGATGAGAAACGGGGAGCCGATGCCGCTCGGCGGCGCTGCCCGTGCTGCCAATTGATGCACCGGTCGCGAGCCGTGGCAACGACCCGGTTGCGCCGGGCGTCGAGTTCCGCTAGCGTAGCCACCGCGTCAAACCGCCGCGGATGCGTCGGTCGGAAACGAACGAACGGGAGCGCATATGCAGATGACCGGGATTCCCTTCGGGACCACGGACTGGGGCAGCATCGAACCCGTGCGCCATCCGGGCCAGAGAGGCTTCGCGACCTGGCGCACCCGTGAGTTCGGCGCAATCCGTGTCAGGATGGTGGAATATTCGGCGGGCTACCTGGGCGACCACTGGTGCAGCAAGGGCCACATCCTTCTATGTCTGGAAGGCGAACTGCACACCGAACTGGAGGACGGCCGCCGCTTCGTCCTTGCGGCGGGGATGAGTTATCAGGTTGCCGACATGGCGGAAGCGCATCGATCATCCACGCCCACCGGCGCTAGGCTCTTCATCGTCGACTGAGCCGCCGCAGGAAACGATCAGGCTGCCGCGTCCTGCGTCTGGACCGCCTTCTGCACGGAGGCTTTCGCGGCAATTGCATGTCTTGCCGGCGCCGACCGGCTGACGGTGGCTGCCACGCTGTTGCTGGCCACCGGCGCAAGCACGGAGCGAAGTCCGTACATCGACACCGGCGGAAAGTTCATCGCTACCGTGAAGAGCCGCTTACTGACGATGCCCCGCGCTCGCATGCCGTCGAAGAATCGCGCGCTCATCTGGTGCGGCAGGTAGCGCATCTGCATGACCGAGCCGCCGCTGCGGCAGATCGACACGAAGAACCTCACCACTTCGTCGCAGTAGAAGCTGCCTGCCGTCGGCACGAAAGAGGCGAGCAGCACCCGCTGTCCCTTCAGCTCCGGAAGATGCTCATGCAGGTGCTGCACGTAGTCGGTGACGACGGTGGCTTTCGGGTGACGCTGCGCGAACCGGTGCGCGAAATGAGCTTCGCATTCCACAAAAACCGCAGTCGGACAGCGTTCGAAAATGCGATCGGCCACCACGCCGCTGCCGATTCCCGCCACCACCACCCGGTCGAAATGCGGTGCCAGGCGCGCCACTTCTGCCGCCGCGCGCTGGCCGAAAATCGGGGTCGAAGGACATACGCTTCCAGTGACGGCGAATCGCTTTATGTAGCTCATGTGTTCTCGAGGAACGGGGTGTACGGACGCATGGCGCACGGCCGAAGGCCATGAACCTGCCTGAAACTAAGGCGTGCAAGCCGCACCACCCGGATGGCCAAGCCGCGATCTTACCGCTTCGAGCGGAAGTTCGCGGCGAGCGGTCGAGTACTCAAGGCGTTCGTCCGCCTTCATTGCCAAGTGCGCGCGCACGCGCGCCTGGATGTCTCTCTGGAAACTGCGTCGACGGCGCAGGCGAAAGGCAGGGCGATCGGCTTGGCGGATGGGTTGCCGAGACGGCCGGCGGTGGGGGCGGGAATGAGCGGTTCGCTCCCCGGCATCGTGCCGAGTCTTCGGGAACGGTCGAGCGGTGGAGATCGGCGGTGGAGATCGCGTTGACGACTTCCGCGCAGGGTTTCACCGTGCCGGGTTTCCGCCGGTCGCACTGGGAAACGAAGTACTGGGAAACGAATGTCCTAGCAGCGGCGATTCGTCAGATCCGACTTCCTCGGCGACAAAAGTCGTCAGGAAGTCGGAAGGCGGAAAATCGAAGCCGGAAGCCCGCCGGACATGACCTTGCGGCGAGCCGGGAACCGGGTTCCGGCAGGGAGGCGCTACTGCGCAGCGCGGAGGGCGCGGGCACTATTTGCCAGTGGAGGAAGAGCCGCCGCCTCCCGGAGGTGTGGCCGGCGAGCCAGTGCCTGCCGGAGGTGTGGCCGGGGTCATCGGGGCGGAACCGGAAGGCGCGGATCTGGTGGCGCCTGAACCACCCTGATCGGGCGCGCTGGCGGGCCGCTGCTCGAAGTCACACGCGGCAAGGGCAAGGGCGCAAAGCGATGCTGCTACAAGTTTCGTCTTCATGGTTGATTCCTCTTTGTGGTAGAACTTCTGTTGAGCAAAGGTGATGCCCAACCTGGCTTCCTGCTCTCTTTCGGAACTGGCGGGGCACCGCCTCTGTCCTATCTTGTTGTGCTGACGACTTCATTCAACAGGCACTGTGTAAGCAGATAGTTGCGCACTGAGACGACATGTTCAGGCGCGATTGCAGTGCGATTGCCGAACTGCCCGCCAAGCCGCGAAACAAGGCGGCAAGCGGGTTTCGGGCAGGAGGTGCGAACAACGGCAGTTAAACTAGGATGCTTGTGTTACGCGCCGATACATGCACGCAGGCTCTGAACCGGACAATGCGGGTTGGAAACCCAAAGGCTATGGACAATAACGACACTCCCGATCATGTACTCGTCGTGGACGACGATGCGGACATCCGCGACCTGCTCGCGGAATATCTCGGTCAGAACGGGATCAAGGTAACGGTTGCGCGTGACGCGAAGGAGATGCGCCAGGTGCTCGACGGGACCAAGCCGGACATCATCGTGCTCGACGTGATGATGCCCGGCGAGGACGGCCTGACCCTGTGCCGGGAATTGCGCTCGCGCTCGAACGT
Source organism: uncultured Pseudomonadota bacterium (assembly GCA_963844195.1). Lineage (GTDB taxonomy): Bacteria > Pseudomonadota > Gammaproteobacteria > Burkholderiales > Burkholderiaceae_E > Lautropia. The sequence continues at coordinate 915,891 of CAWJNC010000004.1, forward strand.
GCCGGTGATCATGCTGACCGCCCGCGCCGAAGAGGTCGACCGCATCATCGGCATCGAGATGGGAGCAGACGACTACATGGGCAAGCCGTTCAGCCCGCGCGAACTGCTCGCCCGGATCAAGGGTGTCCTGCGACGCACCCGCAGCCTGCCGCCCACGCTCGGAGGTGCGCAGCGGGTGAAGTTCGCCGGCTGGATCCTGGATTCCGGCGCGCGCCACCTGGTCGGACCCGATGGCGTCATCGTTTCCCTCAGCGGTGCCGAATACCGTCTGCTCGCGGTGCTGGTCGAGCATCCCAATCGCGTGCTCGACCGGAACCAGCTGATGGACCTCACCCTGGGCCGGGAGGCGACGCCTTTCGATCGCAGCATCGACGTGCAGATCAGCCGGCTGCGCAACCGGCTCAACGACGACGCGCGTGAGCCACGGATCATCAAGACGATCCGCAACGAGGGCTACATCCTCGCCGCGCAGGTCGAGAGGGTGGATTGAAACTGCGCCTGCCGCGCTCGCTGTTCGGCCGTACCGTGCTGGTGCTGGCCGCTTGTCTCCTGCTGTCCCAACTGGCCAGCCTGATGGTCAATTTCTTCGACCGCGGCAGCTCGATGTACCGCCTCAACTCCGAACAGATGGCGCAGCGCATCGCGCGCTCGGCAAGCCTGCTCAACCGGCTGCCGAAGGAGGAGCGGGTCACCGTCGCCCAGGAGCTCGGCGGGCGCGACTTCAGGATCGAGTTCGCGCAGCGGCCGATCGAGATCGAGAGCGGCTTCATCGAGCTCGACGAATACGAGAAGGGCTTTGCCGCCGCCATCAGCAACGAGATGAATCCGCCGCTGCTCACCACTGTCGAGATCACGCGCGCGGCGCGGGCGAAGACGCCCGAGGAAGTGGCGCCGCCCAGCGCCAATGCGTTCGAGCAATGGCTCGCCCGGCGCTTCTACTTCATGCTTGCCCGCAACCTTCTCGGTCGTCACCCAGATCGAGCTCGAGGACGGCTCCACCGCCGCCTTCTTCGTTCGCATGCCGCAGGAGCCGCTCGGCCAACTCGAGGCTCTGATACCGAAGCTGCTGATGTGGATGGCGATCATCTTCGTGCTGGCGCTGGTGATCGCGCGCATGATGACGAGCCCGCTTCGTCAGCTGGACAGGGCCGTGACGAGCATCGGAAACAACCCGACCGGTTCGAGCGCCAGCTCGGTGGTCATTCCCGAGACCGGGCCGATCGAACTGCGCCGGGTCATCGGCAGCTTCAACGAGACCCAGGATCGTATCCGCCGCTACATGATCGAGCGCTCGAGCCTGCTCGCCGCGATCTCTCACGACCTGCGCACGCCGATCACCCGGATGCGGCTGCGCGCGGAGATGCTGCAGGAACCCCAGCGCAGCAAGTTCGTGCACGACCTGATGGAGATGGAGGAACTGGTCGGCTCGTCGCTGGACCTGTTCGCGGAGCTCGGCAAGTCGACGGAACGCCAGCTGGTCGACGTCACCGCGCTGCTCGAAAGCATCACCAACGACTGGACCGATACGGGCCACCTGGTGACGCTGGAAGGAGCCGCGCGCGCGGTCTATCCCACCGAGCCGTCGATGCTCAGGCGCTGCGTCAACAACCTGGTCTCCAACGGCATCCGGTACGGTGGACGGGCCCACATCGAGCTCAGCGACAGCCTGACGATGCTGCGCATCTCCATCCGCGACCACGGCCCGGGGATGGCCGAAGAGGATCTGGAGCGGGTGTTCGAGCCGTTCGTCCGGCTCGAGCCATCACGCAACCGCAACAGCGGAGGTTCCGGTATCGGCCTCGCGATCTCGCGCAACATCGCCCGCTGGCACGGTGGCGACGTCAAGCTGCGCAACGCGCCGGGCAAGACGGGCCTCATCGCCGAGATCAGCCTGCCGCGCGTCAAGGCGACCGCCGACCTGGTCGCGAAGCAGCGCCGCGGCGACGCGGCGGGCCCGGTGACCGCAACGGGGGGCGCGCGCCCCGCTCCTGCGCCTGCCCCTGTCCCCGCCGCCGCTCCGGCGGTTGCAGCCGCTGCAGCCGCGAACACCCGGGCATCCGACGCGGTGCTGCCGGGACCGATCGCGCATTAACTTTGCCGGCGCCGCGCTTGCCGGCGTGACCTCCGCTGCGGACTGCGCCTTCAGGACCTACGCCTTCAGCAACTGCTCGATGTCGGCCTGCAGGTTTTCGGGCGAGGTTTGCGGCGCGTAGCGCTTGAAGACGGCGCCGTCGCGCCCGAGCAGGAATTTGGTGAAATTCCACTTGATCGCCTCGCTGCCCAGCAGCCCCGGCGCCGCCGACCTGAGGTGCTTGAAGAGCGGGTGGGCGTCTGCGCCGTTCACATCGACCTTTGCGAACATCGGAAAGCCGACTCCGTAGTTGGACTCGCAGAAGCTCGCGATGTCCTCGCTGCCCCCGGGCTCCTGGTGGCCGAACTGGTTGCAGGGGAAGCCCATCACCACGAGTCCCTGGTCGTGGTATTTCTCGTGCAGCTTCTGCAGGCCCGTGTACTGTGGCGTGAAGCCGCACTTGCTCGCGGTATTCACGATCAGCAGAACCTTGCCGGCATAGTCCGCGAAGGACACCGGCTCCCCGGACAGCGACTTCGCCGAGAGTTCGTAAACGGTCGTCATGGCAATCGCACCCATGTTGAGGTCTCAATCATGCCGGGAGTTTAGCGCCGGCCGCGCTGCCGCGGCCAAGGCAAAGCTCGGTTAGACTGCTGCATCGAAACGCACGCACGGATGAGTGCCGCCTTGATCCCCAGCCCGCCACCGACATCGCCGCGCCCCTCCGCCGCCGACGCCGTCATCGATCCGCCGCTGCTGGACGATACGGTCGAGATCCTGGGCAGGCTCGTCGGCTTCGACACCACCAGTTCCGGCAGCAACCGGGAACTGATCGACTGGGTGGCCAACCGCCTCGACGCCCAAGGGATCACGCCTTTTGTGCAGCACGGCGACGAGCCCGGCAAGGCCAACCTCTTCGCCACCGTGGGGCCTCAGGACCGTCCGGGAGTGATGCTGTCCGGCCATTCGGACGTGGTGCCGGTGGCCGGCGAAGTCTGGAAGAGCGATCCTTTCATGCTGGCGGAGCGTGACGGCAGGCTCTACGGCCGCGGTTCGGCCGACATGAAAGCGTACATCGCCTGCTGCCTGGCGATGGTGCCGACCTTCCTGCGTGCGGGCCTGAGCACGCCGGTGCACATCGCACTCTCCTACAACGAGGAGAGCAACATGCACGGCATGAGCCAGCTGGCGGCCCATCTCGCCAGCGCGCCGGTCAAGCCGGCGGTGGCGATCATCGGCGAGCCGACGCTGATGCAGGTCGTGGTCGCGAACAAGGGCGCCGCCGTCTACCGCATCAAGGTGCGCGGCAAGCCGGTGCATTCCTCCTTCCGTCACCTCGGCGTGTCGGCGGTCGAGGTGGCGGCCGAGATCATCGTCTTCATCAACGCGCTGCAGAAGCAACTGCTGGCCGGCGAACGCCACGACGGCTTTGAGTTCGCGCACACCAGCCTGCACGTCGGGCGTATCGAAGGCGGCACCGCGCAGAACATCACCGCCAAGGAATGCGAGTTCCTTTTCGAGATTCGCACCCTGCCGGGGGTCGATACGGCGCCCATCGTCGACAAGGTGCGCAACTATTGCGACCAGGTCCTGTTGCCGCAGGCGAAGGCGGTGTCGGAAGAGTGCGCCATCGAGATGCAATCCCTGCTCGATACGCCCGGCCTCGACGAGCGAGGCAACCGCCACCTTGCGCAGGCGGTGATGCCGCTTTGCGGCTGCCTCGCGCCGCGCCGGGTCAGCTTCGGGACCGAGGGCGGGATCCTGCAGTCCGCGGGCGTGCCCACCGTCGTCTGCGGACCGGGGGACATCTTTGTCGCGCATCAGCCGGACGAATACGTCGAGCGGACGCAGCTCGACGCCTGCAACCGTTTCCTGGCAGCACTGACAAGCAGGCTGGTGGCCGGGCAGTGGCCGTGAGCCGGCCCCGGCCGCGGGCCTGAGCGGCATCGGCCGACGTTCACGTTGGATCTGTCGTCCGTCCTTCTGCTGCTGGTGCTCGGAACCTTCACCGGCTTTCTCGCAGGCCTGCTGGGCATCGGCGGCGGCATGATCATGGTGCCGTTCCTGACCATGATCCTCGACGCCCGGCAGTTTCCTGCCGACGCCGTCATCAAGGTCGCGATCGCAACGTCGCTGGCCACCATCCTGTTCACTTCGGTCTCGAGCGTGCGCGCCCATCACCGCCGCGGGGCAGTGCGCTGGGACATCGTGAAGGCCCTCGCGCCGGGAATCGTGGTCGGCACGCTGCTGGGCGCACAAGTGGTCGGTGCGCTACCCGGCAGGCTCATCGCGGCCTTCTTCGCCGCCTTCATCGGCTGGTCGGCATGGCGCATGCTGCGCCCCGGCGAGCGCATGGGAAAGGACGGCGAGCCGCGCGTCCTGCCGTCATCCGGCGGGCTTGCAGCGGTCGGGGGCCTGATCGGTGCGCTGTCGGCATTTCTCGGCGCCGGCGGCGGCTTCCTGACCATCCCGTTTCTCACCGGGCGCAACGTCCGCATCCAGGAGGCCATTGCCTCCAGTGCCGCCTGTGGTTTTCCGATCGCGTTGGCGGGCACCGTCGGCTACATCGTCGCCGGTTGGAACCTGCACCTTCCCGACCACACCTTCGGCTACCTCTACCTGCCTGCAATCGCGGCGATCACGCCCGCGAGCGTGCTGACGGCGCCGCTGGGCGCCCGCGCCGCCCATGCGCTGTCGGTGAACCGGATGCGCACGCTGTTCGCGTTCATCCTGTTCGCGCTGGCGTCCTACATGCTCGCCCGCTCCGTCGGCCTCGCCTGACCCGGCTCGCAAAGCGGCCGCGCGCCGGATCGGATCGCGCATCAGGATCCAGCGGCGACTCTTGTACCTGGCATGACTTCAGCATACGATTGCTCACCGGCTCGTCAGAAGCCGCACCATCAATCGGCGCCCGCCGGGATTCGCGCATCGCAGGCGCCACAAGAAAGGAGACAGCATGATGAAGTCACTGGTGGCGGGTGCCGCGCTGGCGCTTGCGTTGAGCCCGGCCGTCGCGCAGCAGAAGGAAGTCAAGATCGGGGTGATCTTCGACCTTTCCGGCCCGCTCGCCGCAGGCGGTTCGGTCGCCAGCAACCTCGGGACCAAGTACGCCATCGACATGGTCAACGAGCGTGGTGGCGTCGAAGGCTACAAGATCGCCGCCATCTATGCGGATGCGCAGAGCAAGGTGGATGTCTCCATCAACGAAGCCGAGCGCCTGCAGAGCCAGGAGAAGGTCGACCTGGTCATGGGCGTGTTCTCCAGTGCCCAGTGCGTGCCGATGGCGCAGAAGGCGGACGCCGCCAAGCGCTTCATGTGGATGAACGTGTGCGTCGCCTCCGCCGTGCTGAAGGAAAAGAACTTCTCCTACGTGTTCCGGCCGCAGGTCCATTCCGACCAGTTCGGCGAGGCGTCCTGCAACTTCCTCAGGGACTCGTCCAAGGCGAGGCTCGGCAAGGAGCCGAAGGACCTCAAGGTCGCGATCATCTACGAGGACGGCCCCTATGGCGCCGGCGTCGCCGCCGGCAACGAGGTCGACCTGCAAGGCGAACGGCATGCAGGTGGTGCTGAAGGAAGGCTATTCCGCCACGGCGCCGGACCTGTCGCCGCTGGTGACCAAGCTCAAGCGCGCGCGTGCCGACGTCATCCTGCACACCGGCTACAACCCGGACATCACGCTTTTCCTGCGCCAGTCCCGCGAGCAGAACCTCAAATGGGCGGCGCTGATCGGCCACGGCGCGGGCTACGGCCAGTTCGACAAGCTCTACAACACCTTCAAGGACGACGCCAACTACATCTACAACGTCGACCCGGTAGCGGCGCAGTTGCTCGATCCGAAGACGCTTGCGCCGGGGCTCGGCGATCTCACGCAGGAAATGGTGAAGCGCTACAAGGCAGAAACCAACGCCGAAGAAGTCCCGACGCACGTCTCGATGGGCTTCAACCAGACGTGGATCTTCCTCAACGACGTGCTGCCGCGGGCCATCAAGAAGCACGGCGGCATCGATGCCGAGGCGCTTCGCAAGGCGGCGCTCGAAACCGACATCCCGGTCGGCGGCACCATCCAGGGCTACGGCGTGAAGTTCTACGGTTCCGGCACGCCGATGGCGGGCCAGAACGAGCGCTCGACGCCGGCCGTGATGCAGTACATCGGCAAGCAGACGGCAGTCGTCTGGCCCGAGTCGATCAAGACCAAGGACGCCGTGCTGCCGCTGCCCAAGGGGCATGCCTACGCGCCCTGAGTCCGATGGACGGACAGCACGCTGTTGGCGGTGCGTGGACTCACGCGGCGCTTCGGCGGGTTCACGGCGGTCCAGAAGGTCTCGTTCACGCTCGGCCAGGGAGAGATCCTGGGCCTGATCGGGCCCAACGGGTCCGGCAAGAGCACCACCTTCAACCTGATCGCGGGGACGCTGGCCCCGAGCGAAGGGTCGATCCGCTTGCGCGGCGAGGAGATCGGCGGCGCCATGCCGAACCGCAGTCTGCCGCGCCGGCATCGCGCGGACCTTCCAGATTCCGCGGCCGTTCCGCAAGCTGTCGATTCTCGAAAACGCAAGCCTCGCCGCCTTCTACGGCTCCGGCGAACGGATCTCCGCGGCCGAGGCGCAGCGGCGGGCGGCGGATGCGCTCGACATGGTGGGGCTGCCCACATCGACGGATGCGCAGGTCGACGGACTCGGTGCGGCCGGCCTCAAGAAGCTGGAGATGGCAAGGGCGCTGGCCACGCAGCCGCAGCTGCTGCTGGCCGACGAAAGCCTCGGCGGGCTGGACGAGCAGGAGATGGAGCAGGCAGCGGACATGCTGTCGCGCATCCGCCGCGAACGCGGAATCACCATCATCTGGGTGGAGCACATCATGGGCGTGCTGATGCGCGTCGTCGACCGCTGCATCGTCCTGGACCATGGCGAGGTGATCGCCGAAGGCTCGCCCACCGAGGTCGCCAATCATCCGAAGGTGATCGAGGTCTACCTGGGTACCGATGCGGCGCAGGTGCAGGACCAGGTGAAGCGGCGCTCCGTCAGCGGGGAGGCCGGCGCGTGAGCATCGACAGCGGACGATGCGTTGGCGCGATCGGAGCCGTCTCTTGAGCAAGATGCTCGAACTGCACCGGGTCAGCGCCGGCTACGGCAGCTTCCAGGCGCTCTTCGACGTCGACCTCGAGGTCCGCGCCGGGGAGGCGGTGGCGGTGCTCGGACCCAACGGCGCCGGCAAGACCACGCTGCTGAGGGTGATCTCGCGCCTCATCGACAGCCGCCAGGGGGAGTTGCGGATGGAGGGCCGACGCTACGACCGGATGCCGGCCTGGGAAGTGATCGGCCTCGGCGTCGCGCAAGTGCCCGAAGGCCGCAGGTTGTTCCCGCGGCTTTCAGTCGAGGACAACCTGCGCATCGGCGCCTACCTGCCGGCGGCGCGACGGGAACTGGCTACGCGCCTGGAGTTCGTCTATTCGCTGTTCCCGCGCATGCGCGAGCGGCGGGCTGCAGCTTGCCGGCACCATGTCGGGAGGCGAGCAGCAGATGTGCGCGATCGGCCGGGCACTGATGAGCGGGCCGCGCCTGCTGCTGCTCGACGAGCCGTCCGCAGGGCTTGCACCGGTGGTGGTGCAATCCATCTTTTCGCTGATCCAGAAGATCCGCAGCGAGGGCTATACAGTGCTGATCGTCGAGCAGAACGTGCGCCAGGTGCTCGGTGTCGTGGACCGGGCCTACCTGATGGAGACGGGCCGGATGCGAGCCAGCGGCTCTGCCGCCGAAATGCTGACCAACGACGCGGTGCGCACCGCTTACCTGGGCCTCTGATCGGCATGGATTCGTTCTTCGACATCTTCCTGCTCGAAGCAGTCATCAACGGTTTGCTGCTCGGTGGCCTGCTGGCGCTGCTGTCGCTCGGCCTCAATCTCATCTTCGGCGTCATCGACGTGGTCTGGATCTGCTACGCCGAGCTGATCATGATCGGGATGTACACCATCTGGTGGCTGCACGTGGCGCAGGGCGTCACCCTGTGGATTGCATTCCCGGCTGCGGTGCTGCTGGTGGCTGCGCTGGGGCTCGCGCTGCACTACTTCATCATCCGGCCGGTGCTGGCGGCGGAGCCGATCAACCAGTTGCTGGTGACCGGGGGCGTGCTGTTCTTCCTGCAGGCGCTGGCCACCGTGGTGTTCGGCATCGACTTCCGCAACCTGGGCGTCCGGCTGCCGGGATTCAGCCTTGGCGACATGTACTTTTCGAGCTCGAGGCTGCTCGCCTTCGGTGTCGCCTTGGCCGCGATCGGCGCGACCTGGTGGTTCCTGCGCAAGACGTTCATCGGCGTCGCCATCCGAGCCATCAGCCAGGACCGGGCGATCATGCCGCTGATGGGCGTCAACCCCGGGCGGATCTATCTGGTCACCTCTGCCATCGGCGGTGCGCTCGCCGGCCTCGCCGCCTGCCTGCTGGTTCTGCAGTACGACGTTCATCCGGCGATCGGCCTGTCCTTCGGACCGCTGACTTTCCTCATCTGCGTGATGGGGGGCCTCGGCAACCTCATCGGCGGCTTTGTCGCCGCCTTCGTCTTCGCGCAGTTCATCTCGGTGGGCGGCTTCATGTTCCAGCTGGAATGGGGCTACGTCATCGCCTTCGTCTTCTTCATCGGCGTGATGTTCTGGCGACCACAGGGGATCTTCGCAAGGAGCACGCGATGACCCGGCAGGCGGCGGCATTGCCGGGCGGCGCGCCGGCGCGGGGGCCCGGCCGCACCCTGAAGAACGTCTGGCTCGCAGTGCTTCTGCTGTTCCTGCTGCTGCCCTGGCTGGGCATCGGCCAGTATCCGCTCCACCTGATCATCATCGCGCTGATCTGGTCCTACATCTACACCAGCTGGGCCATCATGGGCCGCCTCGGAATGGTCAGCTTCGGCCACGGTGCGTTCATGGGCATCGGTGCGTATTCGGTGGTGCTGCTCTGGAACCTGCACGGCATCACGCCCTGGCTCGGCGCAGTGGTCGGGGTGCTGCTGTCGTTGCTGGTCGCGCTGGTGATCGGCTACGCCTGCTTTCGCTTCCGGATCATCGGTCACTACTTCGCGCTGGTGACCCTCGCGCTGTCCGAGGTGGTCCGGCTGGTCATCATCGCGCTGCGCGACCATACCGGCGGATCGCTCGGCATCACGCCGAAGCCCGGTCTGGTGGACGGTGCCACGGCGAGCCTGTATGCGATGCAGTTCTCCGATCGCACGGTGTGGTTCTACATCGCGCTCGCCGTCTGGCTGCTGGGCCTGGTTCTCTGGAAGCTGGCCGACGACCATCCGTCGCGCCGCGCGCTGCAGGCGATCAGCGAAGACGAGGACGCGGCCGCTTCGATCGGTATCCCGGTCGCTCGCACCAAGCTCGGCATCACGTTGCTGTCGGCGGGAATGACCGCTTTCGGCGGGGTCCTCTACGCGCAGTACCAGTTCTACGTGAACCCGGACACCGTCTCCGGTATCGCGATCTCGCTGCAGATGGTGTTCGGCGCCATCGCCGGCGGCATGTTCGTGCGGCTCGGGCCGACCGTGGGCGCGATGTTCCTGCTGGCTCTGTCGGAGACGCTGCGGGTGCTGATCGGCAACGAGCACCACGGGGTCGACATGACGGTCTATGGTGCGCTGCTGATCCTGTTCATCATCTTCATGCCGAAGGGGATCCTGGGAACCATCCTGCAACGCCGGGCCTGATGCCGCCGACCCTAGCATGACGATTTCACTTTTCCTGACGATGATGCGCCGACGACGCTAGCGCCAAGGGCGCGCGGGGGCAGGTCGGGGCGCTAGGATACGCGGGTTGCACCGTCGTTCGGCTCGGCCTGGCGCCGGCCCGGCAGTCCCGCATGCCCCTGAAGCAGCTTCATCCCGGTGACGCTTTCCCGCCCGGAGAACCCGACGTCCAGCGCACGACGTTCTCGCTGGACGTGCTCGGGCGCTTCATCTGCAACACCTGGGACGAAGCCACCATCAATCCGGATTTCGATGCCGTCGTGATCGGCTCGGGCATGTATGGGGGCTACTGTGCGGCCAAGCTGTTCAGCGAAAGTGGCCTGCCGGGTCGCACGCCGCTGCGCGTCCTGGTGCTCGAGGCCGGTCCTTTCCTGGTCCACGAACACGGCCAGAACATTCCGGACCTTGGGCTCACCAATCCGTTCAGGCCGGTCGTCGATACTTTCTCCGCCGAAGCAGGCAAGACCCGGCACCTGGTCTGGGGTCTCGGCTGGCGCGGCAACACCGGCTTTCCGGGAACCGCCTATTGCGTGGGCGGCAAGTCGCTCTACTGGGGTGGCTGGTGCCCGCGGCTGACGGACAGGGACCTGGCGCAGTGGCCGGCGGGCATCCGCGAGTACCTGACCTCGCCGCCATTCTTCGGCACGAACCTGCCGAACCGGCTGTCGTCCGAAACGCGCGCGGATGTCTACGAGGCGGTGGAGTTCGAGATCGGGGTGAAGCCACCGGACGATTTCGTCTTCGATCCGGTCGCAGGCCCGGGTGAGGAGCCAGGCTCGCTGGGGCTCAACGCCGCGCTCGGTGCCCGGCTTGCCGATGCACTTGCAGCGTTGCGCGCGCAGGGCGAGCAGCGGCTGGCGCTCGCGCCGCAGCCGCCACCGATCGCGGTGCAGACCCAGTCCTTCGTGTCCGGCGTGTTCTCGCCCGACAAGTTCAGCAGCCTCACGCTGCTCATGGCCGCGCTGCGCAGCGCCCGCGGCCAGCCGGACGCCGCGGCGCGCCTGTTCCTCGTGCCCAACGCGCATGTGTCGCGGATCGTCGTCCCCGAGATCGACCGCGACGGCGTGCGCAGCCGAGGCTTTCGCGCAAGCGGCATCGAACTGTTCGTGGATGGCGAGCGCCGCTTCCTGCCGGTGAAGCCTTCCTGCTCCATCGTTCTCGCGTCGGGTTGCATCGAGTCGACCCGGCTCGCCCTGGAATGTTTTCCGACCGAACCGGACTCGCCGGCTGCCGAGCGCATCGGCCGCAACCTGATGGCCCACCTGCGCTTCGATTTTCAGTTTCAGGTCGATCGGCCGGCATTCAGCGCATGGGTGCAGGCGCAGACGGGCAAGCGGCTGCGCGACCAGCTGCAGACGGCGAGCTTTCACATCCAGGGTGACACGCCCGATGGGCGCTTCCACTTCCAGGTCTACGCTACCGGGGACAATTCCGGCAACCCCGAAGGCCTGCTCTACCGCATGATCCCGGACCGCGAGGTGGCGCAGCGGCTCGCGGGTATGCAGAGCCCCGGCATGATCAATCTGGTCATCCGCGCCTGCGGCGAAATGAACGGCGACCGGACGGTCCCGATTCATGCGCCGCAGACGAGCTGGATCGACCTCGCCGCCGACATCGACCGGGATGGCCTGTTCGACCATCGTCGCGCATTCGTCCACTATGCCGACCAGGGACAGGCTGCCATCTGGGGCCACATGCGCGAGGCGGCGGTGAAGCTGGCTCTGGAACTCGGCGCGCTGAGCCTGCCGCCCGAGGATCGCCATGAAGTGGGCAGCACCTGGCACGATTCGGGAACCCTGTTCATGGGCGACGATCCGGCAGGGTCGGTGACCGACGAGCTGGGACATTTCCATCACATCGCCAACATCGCCTGCGCCGACCAGGCGCTGTTCCCGACGGTCGGCTCGGCGAACCCGGTGCTGACCGGCCTGTGCCTGGCGCGCCGGGTGGCCGAAACCATCGTCGATCGCCGGATGAGCACGCGGGACCTCACGGCGCAGGAGATCGCCTCGGAGAAGACGGAGGGGTTCGACTTCCTGCTGGAGGGCGCCAATGCGGGCCTGTGGCAGCCGAACCATCCGCGGCTGAACGCCGCCCGGCCGCACCTGATTGCTGGTGGATCGATCCTGGAGGTGCATGGCGACGAAGGCGACGGCGTGCTCTTCTTCGACGGCCAGCAGGAGTTCGAGGATTTCGAGCTTCGGCTGCAATGGAAGGCGTTTCTGGACGCCGGCGGCGACCTCACCGCGAATTCGGGCATCTTCCTGCGCGCGCCGCGGCCGCCGCTCCAACTGGACGAGGCCGGCTTCTACTCCCGCTGCGCAGAGGTGCAGATCGACGACACCGGCTACGACAACAAGCGGCATCGCTTCGGCAGTCCGCTGCACCGGACCGGCGCGATCTACGGCCGCCATCCGGGACGCTGCGCCGTGCAGAAGTTACCGAGCAGCGACGGCACCGACGGCTACTGGAATGAATTCCGGATCATCGTCCAGGACCGGCGGCTTGTCGTCCGGCTGAACGGCCTGCTCGCGAGCGAGGGCGATCTGCCGCAGGAATTCGTGCATTCCGGTTTCTTCGGGATGCAGTACCACACCGGCAAGGTGCAGTTCCGGCAGGTGCGGGTGCGCAGGCTCTGACTTTCGACGTCGCCCGGCGCCGGCGGGCGTCGGGGGCGCGCGGCTGACCGCGGGCGGTGTCGACGGGCGTCGGGGGCGCGGACTGACAGTGGCTTACGGGATTGCGCTGGCCAGCGCAATCCCGCTCCGGACACGCGGAGCAGTGCTCCGCGTGCCCGGAGCCCGTCCCTGCCTCGTCCAGGTCGGGCTGCGTCATCCAGGACGGCTTCGTTCCTCGCCTTTGTTGCGGGCTTGGACGCCTGCCTCAGGGGCCGCGGTGCCCGACCTTCCCTTCGTCAGCGGACGGCTCCGCCACAAACAGTCCGCGCCCCCGACACCCGCCGCCACCGCTGCCATCATCCGAGCGGGTGGGGGGTGGGTGGTTGCAGTGGCGATCGCCGTGTGAAGACCCGATCGTGTTGCTCGACGAGCTACGGGGGCGGCGGGCCACGTCCGCTGGACAGGCGGACTGCTGGTTCGACAGCTTCGCATTGGCCGGTCCGTGGCTACTTGTCGCGTCGACTGTGCGGCGCAAGCGCCGGGTCCCCTCACGCGGAGTCGCGGCGACGAGGAGCTGCTTTGCCTTGAGTCTTCGCCAGCTCGGTTGCCACGAGCGGTGGCGGCGGGTGGCGGGGGTGGGGAATGTTTGTGGTGGAGCCGTCGGCTGACGAAGGAAGGTCGGGCACGGCAGGCCCTGAGGCAGGCGCTCAAGCCCGCAAAAAAGGCGAGGAACGAAGCCGTGCGGGTGGACGCAGCCCGACCTGAACGAGGCAGCGACGGGCCCCGGGGCGGTCGCCGTCAGGCGACGCGGAGCACCGCTCCGCGAGTCCCGGAGCGGGATGCGCTTGCAAGCGCATCCCGTGAGCCACTGTCATTCCCCACCCCCGCCGCCCGCCGACACCGCCTGCGGCGAACGCGGACCTCGAGGCCTACAGCGATGGCCGCATCCATGGCAACATCCAAAACCCGATCAAAGGAGAAGAAAAATGCTGCATAGCTGGATCGTTGCCACGGCGCTGGCACTGGCGCTCGGTACGGCGCAAGCCGCGATCAAGGAGGAGCCGGTCGAGTACAAGGACAAGGACACGACGATGAAGGGCGTGATCGTCTACGACGATGCCAGCCAGGCGAAGCGCCCCGGCATCATCGTCGTGCACGAATGGTGGGGCATCACGCCGCACGTGCGCGAGGAGGCCCGTCGGCTCGCGGGCAGCGGCTACACCGCCTTCGTCGCCGACATGTACGGCGACGGCAAGACCGCGGACAACCCGAAGGATGCCGGCGCGCTGGCCGGATCGGTGCGCAAGGACGCCGCCGTGATGCGGTCCCGCTTCGAGGCGGCGCAGGAAACGCTTGGACGGCATGCGACGGTCGATCCGAAGAAGGTCGGCGCCATCGGCTTCTGCTTCGGCGGCGCGGTGGTGCTCGACATGGCGCGCGCCGGTGCGCCCCTGGCCGGCGTCGCCGCCTTCCATTCCAGCCTCGATCCGGCCGGCCCGCGTGCCTCGCCCGGCAAGGTAGGCGGCAAGGTGCTGGTGCTGAACGGCGCCGCAGACCCGTTCATCAAGCCGGAGTCGGTGACGGCGTTCCGCCAGGAAATGGATTCGGCCAAGGTCGACTACAAGTACGTCAACTATCCGGAGGCGGTGCATGCGTTCACCAATCCGGAAGCAACCGCGAAGGGCAAGGAATTCAACCTGCCCCTGCGCTACGACGCAGAGGCCGACCGCCAGTCGAAGGCCGAGATGGCGACGTTCTTCTCGGGCTTGTTCAAGAATTAGCGCGCGGTGACGGGCGGTGTCGGCGGGCGTCGGGCGCGCGGACTGACAGTGGCTTACGGGATTGCGCTTGCAGGCGCAATCCCGCTCCGGGGCTCGCGGAGCATGCTCCGCGTCGCCGTTCCGGCGAGCGCCCCGGAGCCCGTCCCTGCCTCGTCCAGGTCGGGCTGCGTCCACGGGTACGGCTTCGCTCGTCGCCGTTGTTGCGGACTCGATCGCCTGCCTCGGGGGGAACTGTGCCCGACCTTCCCTTCGTCAGCGGACGGCTCCACCACAAACAGTCCGCGCCCCCGACACCCGCCGCCACCGCTGCCATCATCCGAGCGGCTGGGGGGTGGGGGTTGCAGTGGCGATCGCCGTGTGAAGGCGTCGATGGTGTTGCTCGGCGAGCTACGGTGGAGGCGGGCGCGTCCGCTGCTCGCGCAGTCCGACGGCGCATCAGCGTCGTCTATCGTCCGGTCGGTATGCGACGTGTGGCGCGCCGACGGTCAGCGCAAGCGCCTGGTCCCGCCACACGGAGTCGGGGCGACAACGAGCTGCTTCGCCTTGAACCTTCGCCAGCTCGGGTGCCACGAGCGGTGGCGGCGGGTGGCGGGGGTGGGGAATGTTTGTGGTGGAGCCGTCGGCTGACGAAGGGAAGGTCGGGCACAGTCCTCCCGAGGCAGGCGTTCCAGCCCGCAATAACGGCGAGGAACGAAGCCGTGCCGGTGGACGCAGCCCGACCTGGACGAGGCAGCGACGGGCTCCGGGGCGGTCGCCGGAACGGCGACGCGGAGCACCGCTCCGCGAGCACCGGAGCGGGATTGCGCCTGCAAGCGCAATCCCGTGAGCCACTGTCATTCCCCACCCCCGCCACCCGCCGACACCGCCTGCGGCGCCCACGGCGCCCGACGCCGCACGCGCTTCGGAGACCTACGGCGCCATCACCTTGTCAGGCGTCATCGGGGCCGCCGGGACTGACGCTGGAGAGGCGGGTCTGGCGGATCTGTCCATGCGGTAGCAGGCACAGCCTGCCGATTGGCGGTGGGAACCCCTGAGGTGAACGCGACTGGCAGGAGACGGCCGCTGGTTGAGTCGGCGGGCGGCAAGGCGCGTTCCCGCCGGGCGCCGACGGTCACCGGACACCGTGCGCGGGAAGGTCCGCGCCGGCTTCAGGTTTGCGGAACGACGGTCCGTACCATCTGGTCTAATCGACCCATGAACGAAATCAAGGACACGGAACAACGCCTGATCGACCTCGAAGTCAAGGTCGGCTTTGCCGAGGACTTGCTCGAGCAGCTGAACCAGAGCTTGTTCCGTCAGCAGCAGCTCCTCGATTCGCTGACGCGTGAAGTGGCCCGGTTGCGCCGACGGATTCCCGATGGGGACGACAGCGTGGGTCGGGCGCCGGACGAGCTACCCCCGCCGCATTACTGAGGCGCTGTCTCAGGGACGGGCATTGCGGATCTGCTCGTCGACGATCTCGAGCAGGCGCTGCATGGCGTCGAGCGCCGCCTGGTGCGGCCGCCGCTCCTCGCGCGCGGCGAGCAGGTCGGCGAACTCCATGCCGAGCCAGAATTCGGTGATCCAGGTGGCGATAACCTCGGCGCTGAACGGCTCGGGCAACTCGACTCCATGCGCCCGCAGCGTCTCCACCGCATCGCGCACCGCGCCGAGGACCACCTGCTTCCATGCCTGGATGCGCGGCAGGAACTTCTTGCGCAGATCGTCGTTGGAGAGGCTCGCCGCCCACAACTCGGCCTGTACGCGAACGAAGCCGGAGGCGAGGTCGTCGGTGTAGAACCGGCGTGCCTGCGCCCACTTTTGCGCGAAATCACCCGGCGCCGCGTACATCTGCTGCTGCCGCTCGAGCAGGCGCCGGTTCGCCTCGTCCAGGACCGCAATGACCAGGTGATCCTTGGTTCGGAAGTGGTAGTTGATCAGCGCATGATTGACGCCGGCGTCGCGCGCGATCTCGCGGATGCTGAGCGCGGCGTATCCTTCCTGGGCAAGTCGGCGAAAGGCCGCGGCGAGGATCTTCGACTTGGTGTCGCCGGTATCGGTACCGGTGAAGAGGCTGCGGGAGCTGGCGGATGCGGCGCGCCTTCCCGACGCGGAGGCCTTGTCCATTGCTGTGGCGACTTCTCGGCGGGTTGAACGGGCGTTCAAATGCTAGGTGCGCTGCGGCCCGCTGTCAAGCCGCTGCGCCAGATCCGTGCCCGGGAGCTTGCGGTTGTGCCTGCCGATGTGACTGCTGTTGTGCCCGCTGCCGCTCGAGCTGTTGCGCGAGGTAGGGCGCGGTCCGGCTCGCTTGCACGCCAGCGACCTCGGAAGGCGTTCCGCTGGCGACGATCCGGCCGCCTTCGCTGCCTGCACCGGGGCCGACGTCGATGACCCAGTCGCTCGCGGCGACGACTCGCATCTCGTGCTCCACCAGGACCACCGAATTGCCGCCGTCCACCAGCCCGTTCAGTTGCGCCATCAGCCGGTCGACATCGGCCGGATGAAGGCCGGTGGTGGGCTCGTCGAGCACGTAGAGCGAGTTCCCGCGCTGCGAGCGCTGCAGCTCCGTCGCCAGCTTGATGCGCTGTGCCTCGCCACCGGAGAGTTCGGTGGCCGGTTGCCCAAGGCGCAGGTAGCCGAGACCGATGTCGTGCAGCAGCTGCAGCGGCCGGTGTACCACCGGCTCGCCGGCAAAGAACTCGAGGGCCTCGTCCACGGTCATGGCAAGCACCTGGGCGATGTTGCGGTCCCGCAGGGTGACCTTGAGCGTTTGCGGGTTGTAGCGTGCTCCATGGCAGCTCGGGCAGGGTGCATATACGCTCGGCATGAAGAGCAGCTCGACGCTCACGAATCCTTCGCCCTCGCAGGTCTCGCACCGTCCCTTGGCGACGTTGAAGGAGAAGCGTCCGGCGTCGTAGCGGCGGCTGCGCGCCGCAGGGGTCGCGGCGAACAGGCGTCGCACCTGGTCGAACAGGCCGGTATAGGTCGCGAGGTTCGATCGCGGCGTGCGTCCGATCGGTTTCTGGTCTACCCGCACGAGGCGGCCGATGTCGTCGGCGCCGGCTACGATACGGCCTGAGGTCGCGCCGCCGGGCGGCGCGTGCAGCTCGTCGACTTCCTCGTCGGGCAGTGGTGCCTCGTGCCCGAGGTGAGCGGACATCAGCTCGACCAGCGCCTGGCTCACCAGGCTCGATTTGCCGGATCCCGAAACGCCGGTTACGGTAGTAAGCACGCCGAGCGGAAAGGCTGCATCGAGGCGGTGCAGGTTGTTGCGGCTGATGGATTCGAGCCGCAGCCACCCGCTCGGGTCCCGTGGCTTTCTCCCCGCTGCCTTGAGGTTGCCGTAGAGGTAGCGTGCCGTGTGGGAAGCTTCGACCCGGCGCAGGCCCTCTGGGGGGCCGCTGTACAGGATCTCGCCGCCTCCTTCGCCCGCATCCGGACCGACGTCGACGATCCAGTCGGCGTGGCGCATCAGCTCGAGGTCGTGCTCGACTACGAACAGCGTATTGCCCGAGCGCTTGAGGTGCTCGAGTGCAAGCAGCAGCGCCTCGCCGTCGACGGGATGCAATCCGGCCGAAGGTTCGTCGAGCACGTAGATGACGCCGAAGAGGTTGGAGCGGATCTGCGTGGCGAGGCGCAGGCGCTGCAGCTCGCCCGGCGACAATGTCGGCGTGCTGCGATCGAGCGAGAGATAGCCGAGCCCGAGATTGCGCAGCGTCTCAACCCGGGCGAGCATGTCGCCGGCGATGCGCTGCGCCGCCAGCCGCTTCTCTTCGGAAAGCTCGGGGGTGCGCCGCACGTCCGGCGCTGCCTGGTGTGCCGATCCGCCCGCGGCGACGCGCCGCTCGGTCGCCTTGCGCGACGCGGATCGGCTGAGAATCGAGCTGCCGCTTGCCTGCTCCGCGCGGCCCTCGGCGGCCGGCTTGAGCACCTCGGCGACCTTGTCGAGCGGCATCTGCGACAGGTCGCCGATGTCGCAGCCTGCGAACGTCACCGACAGCGCCTCGCGTTTCAGCCGCTTGCCATGACAGGCGGGGCAGGGGGTGCCGGCCATGAACCGCGAGACGCGCTTCTTCATCAGCGCGCTTTGCGTGGTGGCGAAGGTCTGCAGCACGTACTTGCGCGCACCGATGAACGTGCCCTGGTAGCTCGGCTCCATCTTGCGGCGCAATGCCGCACGCGTTTCCGCCGGCGTGAAGCCGGCGTAGACCGGAACCGTCGGCTGCTCTTCGGTGAACAGGATCCAGTTTCGGTCCTTGCGGGGCAGGTCGCGCCACGGCCGGTCGACGTCGTAGCCGAGCGTGACCAGGATGTCGCGCAGGTTCTGGCCATGCCAGGCCGGCGGCCACGAGGCGATTGCGCGTTCGCGGATGCTCAGCGAATCGTCGGGCACCATCGATTTTTCGGTGACGTCGTAGATGTGCCCGAGACCGTGGCAGGTGGGGCAGGCGCCCTGCGGCGTATTGGGCGAGAAGTCCTCCGCGTAGAGCATCGGCTGTCGCGCCGGGTAGTGGCCGGCGCGCGAGTAGAGCATGCGCAGCAGGTTGGACAGGGTGGTGAGGCTGCCGACCGATGAGCGGGTTCCCGGCGTACCGCGCTGCTGCTGCAGCGCGACCGCCGGCGGCAGGCCGTCGATCGAATCGACCGACGGCACGCCCACCTGCTCGATCAGGCGGCGGGCATAGGGCGCCACCGAATCGAAATAGCGTCGCTGCGCCTCCGCATAGAGTGTGCTGAACGCGAGGGAGGACTTGCCGGAACCGGAGATGCCGCTGAAGATCACGAGTGCGTCGCGCGGGATGTCGACGTCGACGTTCTTCAGGTTGTGCTCGCGCGCGCCCCTGACCTTGACGAACCTGTCGAGCGTGTGTTCGGTTCCCTCTTGGTCCGGGATCGGGTGTGCCTGAAGCATCGTGGAAGGATCGTGATGATCGGCTTCGTCCGCAAGTGCCATGCCTTGATCCGGCGTGTCCGCGTGGCGCGGGCGGATCCGGGTCAGCTGCGGTCCCCGTCCGGCAGCCGGCGCTTGTCGCGGGTGGCCGCCTCGAACATCCGCAGCGTCGCCTGGCGCGCTTCGAGGTGATCGACGATCGGCGGCGGATACCCGCCTGCGCCGAATGCCGTCTGCTTCGCCTTCCAGGGTTCGTGGATGGAATCGGAAGCACAGGCGGCGAGTTCCGGCACGTAGCGACGGATGAATCCACCGTCGGCATCGAAGCGCTTCGACTGCAGGACCGGGTTGAAGATGCGGAACCAGGGCTGCGCATCGTTGCCGGTGGAGGCGGACCATTGCCAGCCGCCATTGTTTGCCGCGAGGTCGTAGTCGTTCAGCTGCGCAGCGAAGTAGCGCTCGCCCCAGCGCCAGTCGACCTGCAGGTCCTTGACCAGGAACGATGCAGTCACCATCCGCAGGCGGTTGTGCATGAAGCCGGTCTGGTTCAGCTGGCGCATACCGGCGTCCACCAGCGGATAGCCGGTCTGGCCGTGGCACCATGCGTCGAAGCGATCCTCCCGGTTGCTGAAGGCGAGATGCTCGAGCTCCCGCCTGAAGGCGCTGCCCGCGACATGCGGAAACAGGTACAGGATGCTGAAGTAGAAATCGCGCCAGACGAGCTCGTCGAGCCAGGCACGCGCGCCGTCGCTGCCGTCGCGCAACGCTTCATGCACCAGCCGGCGTATCGAGATCGTTCCGAAGCGCAGGTGCACGGAAAGGTGCGAGCCACCGTCCAGCGCGGGATGGTCGCGTGCCTGCCGGTAGGCCGGCATGCGCGGCAGGAACGCCTGCAGCGCCCGTTCGGCGCCGGCGCCGCCCGGCTCCACGCCCGCCTGCAGCAGGTTGGTGGGTTCGAAGCCCAGACTGCTCAGGGTGGGCAGTCCGGGCGACTCCTGCAACTGCGGCGCGAGGCGTCCGCGGCCGTCGGCGCTCGCGGCCGGCTCGAGGTCCGCGTCGGGCAGCCGCTTCAGCCATGCCTTGCGATAGGCGCCGAAGACGGCATAGGGCCGGCCTTCGCCGCTCAGGATCTCGTCCTGATCGAATATGACCTGGTCCTTGACGCGGATGAAGGCGATGCCGTCGCCGCTCAGCGCCTGGTCGACCTTTGCATCGCGCGCAATCGTCGACGGCTCGTAGTCGCGATTGGCAAAGACGCATTCCACCTGCAGTTGACGCGCCAGGCGGGGAATCTCTTCGCTCGCCGCCCCGTGCAGCACGATCAGTGAACCTCCTCGCTTCTCGAGGGCGGCTGCAAGTTCCTCGACGCTGCGCAGGATGAATTCCACGCGACGATCGGCACGCCGGCCGAGCGCATCGAGAATCTCGGTGTCGAAAACGAAGACGCAGTGGACGCGCTCGAAGCCTCCGAGTGCGGCAGCCAGCGCCTTGTTGTCCGTGAGGCGCAGGTCGCGCCGGAACCAGTGCAGGGCGGAAGTTGTCATGGCCCGGGGCAGGTTAGCAGACTCCGGCCCTCCGTCGTATACTGAACCTTCTGGTTATGTGACTGCAACGAGAAAGGAGATGCGGCATGGCATATGTCGACGGATTCGTACTTCCCGTTCCAAAGGCGAACATCGAGGCGTATCGGAAGATGGCCACGGAGGCGGGCGCCATCTGGCGCGAGTACGGCGCGCTGGAATATCGCGAGTTCATCGCGGACGACGTTCAGCCCGGCAAGCTGACGTCGTTCCCACGGAGCGTGAATCTCGAGGAAGGCGAGACCGTGGTCTTCGCCTATATCGTGTACAACTCTCGCCAGCATCGGGACGAGGTCAACTCCAAGGTGATGGCGGACCCCCGGATTGCCGACATGGATCCTGCCGGCATGCCGTTCGATGGCAAGCGGATGATCTATGGCGGGTTCGATACCCTTGTGCAAGCGTAGCGGGGCCACCATCCGGTCCTTCCGTCTGGCGCGCCCGCATCGAATGTGCCCCCTCGGCTTTGTTCCTCGTCAAGCCGCGTTTGCTGCCGGCTCGAGGAGGAACCCGTCGTCGACGACCTCCAGGCGCTGACCTTCGCACTTAGCCGCTTGTGCCACCGCGATGCTTCGTCTACGATCGAACCATGAAAAACGGTCCGAACATCGCCAGGGTTGCCGCCCTGATCGGCGACCATGCGCGCGCCGACGTGCTCACGGCGCTGATGGCGGATCGGGCGCTGACGGCGACCGAGTTGGCGGGGACCGCCGGCGTCACCCGGCAGACCATCAGCGCGCACCTTGCGAAGCTGGTGGAGGCGGGCCTGGTGGCGGTAGAGAGCCAGGGCCGCCACCGCTATTTCCGTCTTGCCGATCGGGATGTGGCGCAGCTTCTCGAGTCGCTGATGGGTGTCGCTTTTCGCACTGGTGCAGTTCGCCTGCGGTCGGGCCCGCGCGAACCCGCGCTGCGCAAGGCGCGTGTGTGCTACGACCATCTCGCGGGCGAGCTCGGCGTGTTCGCATGTGAATCGCTGCTGGTCCGGAAAGTCCTGTCCGCGTCCGACGACGGCTTCGATCTCACCGCCTCGGGCGTCGACTGGTTCGCGGCCTTCGGCATCGAGGCCATGGCGGTTGCCAGGCAGCGGCGGGCCTTCTGCCGGCCGTGCCTGGATTGGGGCGAGCGCCGTCACCACCTCGGCGGCGCGCTCGGTACTGCGCTGCTCCAGCGCATCTTCGAACTGAATTGGGCAAGGCGCCTCAGGGCGTCGCGGGTCGTGGCGTTCACGCCGCCCGGCGAACGGGCTTTCCGGCGCCTGCTCCAGGTCGCCTGACCCGCTTTCATCGGAGGAAGTGCATGCTGCAACTCAGACCCGGATGCGAATGCTGCGACAAGGACCTGCCGCCCGACTCCGTCGAGGCGCGGATCTGCTCATTCGAATGCACGTTCTGCGCCGGCTGCGCGAACGGCAGGCTCGGCGGGCGGTGCCCGAACTGCGGCGGTGAACTGGTCGTGCGGCCGCGTCGCCATGCCGCCAAGCTGGCCGCTTACCCGGCGTCGACACAGCGGGTGTTCAAGCCGCAGGGCTGCGCGGGATCCGGATGAGCATCCACGAGCGCTACGGCTTCACGCAGGTCATCAATGCGCGCGGCACCTTCACGCCGCTCGGCGTGTCGCGGTCCTCGCCGCAGGTCGCCAGTGCGGTGGCTGCTGCGCTGGGCGGCTTCTTCGTGATCGAGGAACTACTGGCGGCCCTCAGCCGGCAGGTCGCCGAAGCTACTGGTGCGGAGGCAGCCACTGTCACTCATTGCGCGGCCGCCGGCATCACGCTCGCCGTTGCCGCGACGATGACCGGTCGCGATCCGCAGCGGATCGCGGCGCTGCCGGATGCCACCGGCATGGCCACGCGCGTGGTGATCCCGGCGGGCCACGCTGTCGACTACGGCCATCCAATCCAGACGGACGTCCGCCTCGCCGGCGCGACTCCTGTCCTCGCCGGCAGCCGCGAAGCCTGCGGGATCGACGACATCGAATCGGCGCTGGCTCACGAGCGCACCGCGTGCCTGCTGCTCGTTTCCTCGCGTCTGGTCGGCGGCGAAGCAGTGGACCTGCAGGGGGCCGTCGCGGCGGCGCGGCGCCGCGGCGTGCCCGCCATCATCGATGGCGCAGCCCAGGACCTGAGGATGGGCCGGCTCCTCGAGACCGGCGCCGATCTCGTCGTGCTGAGCGCGCAGAAGTACCTGGCAGCGCCGACTGCGGGCCTGATCGTCGGCCGCGCCGACCTGGTGGAGGCGTGCCGCGCGCAGGACAGCGGCATCGGCCGGGCGATGAAGCCGACCAAGGAAGCCGTCGTCGGTGTGCTGGCAGCGCTGCAGGAGCGGCGCAGCCTCGATCTCGACGAATGGACCGCGAACCAGCATTCCAAGGTGGCGGCTTTCGTGAAACAGGCGGCCCGCATCGGCGGCCTGCGAGCGACGATCGTGCCCGATTCGACCGGGCTGCCGTTTTCGCGCGCGTGCCTGACGGTGGATCCGGCGGGCGTTGAGTGGAGTGCGGCGGCGCTCGCCCGGCATCTGCGTGCCGGCGCTCCCCCGATCTGGCTGATGGACCACCAGGCGAGGGACGGCCGGCTGTTCCTGGAACTGGTCCCGCTGGACGATGGCGAGGTGCGCGAGATCCTGCGACGGCTCGCGGCGCTGGCCGCGACGCATGGCCCGCCGCCGGTTTAAGATCGGCACTTTCGCCTTGCCGGGGATTCGCCATGTGCAGGAACATCAGGACGCTGTTCAACTTCGAGCCACCCGCCACGGAGGAGGAGATTCGCGACGCGTCGCTGCAGTTCGTGCGCAAGCTGAGCGGCTTCAACTCACCGTCGAAGGCGAATGCGGAGGCGTTCGAGCGGGCGGTGGACGAAGTCGCCGCCGCTGCCTCGCGGCTCATCGGATCCCTGGTGACCAGCAGCGAGCCGCGCGACCGCGAGACCGAGGCGGCCAAGGCCAAGGCGCGATTCGCCGAGCGCCGACCGTTGCATCTGCACGAATGAAAGCCGCCGGCCGCCCCGCGCCGCGGCGTCCTTGCGGCTCGGGACGGTGACGGGCGAACGGCACGGTCCGCAGGCGGCTCAGGCGGCCTGCAACTCGGCGGATCGCGCCGGCGCCTGCAGCCATTCGGGCAGGTGTGCGCGCACCCGGCCGGCGGCGACCACCGGCCCCATGTGGCCGAGGCCGATGATGCTCACGGTGGCCGCGTGCGGCACCCGCGCCGCAAGCCTGCGCATCACCTCCCGCACCGCGAGCGGAGAGGAAGTCCCGCCGATGAGGTGCACCGGCATCGTCAGCGACTCGTAGGCGCTGCCGCGGACGCCGTCGGCCATCAGCGCCTGGTATTCGGCGTGCACCTTGGGCGTGGCTGCCATCTGCAGCTGCCGGTGCCGCTGGTCCATCGCCGCCCAGCTCCCGGGTCCGCCCCAGAAGTCGACGAAGCGCTCCGCCGCCTCCTCGCGTCGGCCCGACATCACCGCCAGCGAGAAGCGGTTGGCGGCGGTGGTGATCTGGTAGCGGGCCTCGCTCGCCTGCGCTTTTTCCGCCGCGGATGCCCCGTCGACATCCGTGAGCAGGGCGAACCGTACCGGCTCGTACAGGGTCATGCTCGCCACCCG
This sequence comes from uncultured Pseudomonadota bacterium, assembly GCA_963844195.1. GTDB lineage: Bacteria > Pseudomonadota > Gammaproteobacteria > Burkholderiales > Burkholderiaceae_E > Lautropia. Next base: position 940,137 of record CAWJNC010000004.1, read on the forward strand.
CTCAGGCCAGCGCAGCGCGAGCTGCAGGGCGACTGCGGCACCGTAGGAATGACCGAGCAGGTGCACCGGCTGGTCGGCGGCCGTCATGAAACCGGCGAGGCGCTCGGCCTCGTCGTCGAGCGACACCATCGCCCCGGGGCGCCAGGAACCCGGGCTTGCGTAGCCGAGCAGGTCGGGCGCACGAAAGTTGAAGTACTGCGAGAGGGGAGTGGACAACGGACGCCATTGGCGGCCGGATCCGCCACTGCAATGCAGGCAGAGGACCGTCGGGCGTCCGGCTTCGGCGTGCGGCAGGGAATGGATGGTGGACATTTCTGGATCCTCCGGCGAGTAGGTTCTGGCGTCATCCTGAAGTGATATTCGGCGACGGCGGTATCGGTTTCATTTCTTCCCCGGTGCCTGTGTCTGCGGTGGGTATCGTCGCCGAGCGGTTTGTATCCGGCTCGTATCGGCGCGGTATTCCCCTGGAAATTCCTGCCGGCGGTTCCCCCGCGCCAGGCGGTTCGCCGTAGACTGCGCCCATGTCCGCCGTCACGCATGAACCGGCGCCGACCACGGCGCGCACCGATCCCGCACAGGCCCTGAGGCGGGCCGCGCTCGCCGTCGCCCAACTGGGCAACCCGGACCTGTTCAGCGACCTGGTACGACAGTTGGCGGAGGATCTGGGCTCATCGGTCGCCTTCATCGCCGTCTTCGAGGACCCGGCACGGCAGAGGATGTCCACCCTGGCCGCTCGCATGGATGCCCGCCCGCTGCGCAACTTCAGCTACCTGCTCGAGGGCACGCCGTGCGAGCAGGTGGTCGGCCGCGCCTTCCGGTTCCTTGCAAGCGGCGCAGCGGCCGAGTTTCCCAAGGGTTCCATGTTCGGTGCCAAGGGGATGGACTCGTACGCCGCCTACCCGCTGGTCGACAGCGAGGGCGCGCCCCTCGGGCTCATTGCGGTGATGGACCGGGCGCCGATCGCGGATCCCGACCTGGCCGAATCGCTGATGAAGATCTTCGCGGTGCGGGTTGCGGCGGAGCTGGAGCGGCAACGCAGCCTCGAGGCGTTGAGCAATTCCGAAGCGAGCTACCGGGCGATCTTCGAGGCGGTGGAGGATGCGGTCTTCGTGCATGACTGGGACACGGGCACCGTGCTCGACGTCAATTCGAAAGCCTGCGAGGCCTACGGCTACAGCCGCGAGGAGATGATCGGCTGGACCATCGACCGCTTCGGCTCCGGCGAGCCTCCTTACACGGCCTCGGAAGCGATGGTGTGGGTCGAGCGGGCAAGGCAGGGCGACCATCCGCTGTTCACCTGGCATCGCCGCCGCAGCGACGGCACGCTGCGATGGGACGAAGTGCGCCTCAAGGCGGTGACCATCAACGGCAAGCCCCATGTGCTCGCCTGCACCCGCGACATCACCGCCCGCAAGGCCGCGGAGGATGCGCTGCGCAGCCGCGAGGCACAGTACCGGGCGATCTTCGACGGCTCGGCCGACGCCCTGGTGCTGTGGGACCGCCGGATCCACATCGTCGACGTCAACGCGGCCTTCACGCGCATGTACGGCTACCTGCCGGAGGAGGTGATCGGCAAGAGCTTCGGCGACAGGATCTCGCCGCAGGAAGTTGAGATGCGCAAGCGCCAGATCGAGCGCGCGCTGGCCGGCGAGCAAGGACACCTCGAGAGCCGCACCGTGCGCAAGGACGGCACTTACATCGACGCGGAGCTGCGCTACCTGCCGATCATGCATCGTGGCGAGCCTCACGTGCTGGCGGTGGCGCGTGACATCACCTCGCGCCACGAGGCGGAGGCGCGGCGCCGCGAGCTGGAAGACCAGGTGCGGCAGGCGCAGAAGATGGAGGCGATCGGCCAGCTGACCGGCGGCATCGCGCACGACTTCAACAACATCCTCACCAGCGTCATCGGCTACCTGGCGATGGGCGAGGAGCGGGCGGCCGAGGCCGGCGACCCGCATCTGGTCAGGCAACTCGACCAGGCGCACCTGGCGGCGCGGCGCGCGCGCGACCTGATCGCGCAGATGCTCACCTTTGCGCGGCGCCAGCGCAGCGAGCGGCGGGTCGTCGAGCTGACCGCCGTGGTCAGCCAGTCGGTGCAGCTGCTGAGGGCGACCATGCCGTCGTCGACGATCATCGATGCGGACGTGCCGGACGAGTCGCCGCTCGCCGAGGTCGATGCCGTGCAGATCGAGCAGGTGCTTTTCAACCTCTGCATCAACGCCCGGGATGCGGTCAAGGCGAGCGGGCGCATCCGGGTCAGCCTGCATGACCGCAGGCACGGCGGCGGCTGGCGCTGCGCGTCCTGCCGGATGGAAGTCCCAGCCGCGCACTGGCTGGAGGTGGCTGTCGAGGACGACGGCTGCGGAATCACGCCGGAAGTGCTCGACCGGATGTTCGATCCCTTCTATTCGACCAAGGAACTGGGCCGCGGCTCCGGCATGGGACTGGCGATGGTCCACGGCATCGTCCACGACCACGGCGGGCACCTCCAGGTCGATACCGCGCCAGGGGAGGGCGCGACGTTCAGGGTGATGCTGCCTCCGGCCAGCGCCGGGTCTGCGCAGCAGGTGTTGCAGGTGGATCCGGCAGAACGTGGTGTCCTGGCAAGCGTGATCGCATTGCGCGGCCGCGTGCTGGTCGTCGAAGACCAGGCGATGGTCGGCGACTTCATGAGCGAATTGCTGGGAAGCTGGGGGCTGGAGGTGGTCCTGCACCGCGATCCGCTGCAGGCGCTCGAATGGCTGCAGGACGGCTCGCAGATCCTCGACCTGGTGATCACCGACCAGACGATGCCGCGGATGACCGGCGTCGAGCTCGCCTCCAGGATCGCTACGCAGCGCGAGGGCCTGCCGGTGCTGCTCTACACCGGCGATGCGACCCGCTACGATACGGCCGAGCTGTGGCGCTGCGGCGTGCACCGCCTGCTGCGCAAGCCGATCGACCCGAAGGTGCTGCGCTCGACGATCCAGGCGCTGCTGAGGGCCTCCGGGACGCCCTGATCAGACGGTCCGCACGACCAGTTCCGGCACCGTCGCGAGCCGGATCGCCGCCGGCCGCAACGGCAGGTTGAGCGCGGCGGCGAGCAGCGCCAGGCCGATGTCGGCGGTCCACATCACGCGATAGCCGGCCATCGATTCGGCCATCAGGCCGCCGAGCCAGACGCCGGCGAAGCTGCCCAGCTGATGCAGCAGCATGACCATGCCGAACAAGGTGCCGAGGCGCCGCCCGCCGAAGGCCTGCTTCACCAGCATCGTCGTCGGCGCAAGTGCTGCTATGTAGGTCATGCCCATCGCGATCGCGAACAGCAGCATTACCGGCGCGGTGGGCGGCAGCACCAGGACGCCGGCAACGAAGACCGCGCGCAGCACGTGCACGACCGTGAGCAGCATGGCCGGTGCGTGGTGCTTCGCCAGCAGGCCGACTGCCAGGCTCGCGGCGATGTTGGTGACGCCGAGGATGGCCAGCCACAGGCCGGCGAGGCCGCCGGGCAATCCGCAGCGCTCGATGAAGCCGGGCATGTGCATCGTCAGGAACGACATGTGGAAGCCGCAGGCCGCGAAGCCGATGCCGATCAGCCAGAACGCCGGACGCCGCAGCGCCGCACCGACGCCATCATCGGCGACAGGCGCTGTTGCCTGCCTGCGGGCTGCCGCACTGTCGGCGGCGACGCTGTCGCCGCGCTGCCGGCCGCCGCGCTGTCGGCCGCCGCGTCAACCGGCTGCGCCGGCGCTGCGCCTGACGTCGCCGGATTGCGGAACACCAGCGCCAGGGGCAGCGCCAGCAACGCGATGGCTGCCGTCAGCCACAGCGCAGCCGTCCAGCCCGCAGCCTGGATCGTCGCCTGGGTCAGCGGCCCGAACAGCAGCTGGCCGGCCGGTCCGCCCGCGCCGACGATACCGAGGGCCATCCCCTGGCGTTCCACCGGCACGCGCTTGGACACCTCGCCGAGCATCGTCGCGATGCTGCCCATCGCCGTGCCGGCGAGCGCGCCCAGGAGGATCAGCGCGACCAGGCCTGCCGCGTCCGCCACGCCGGCGAAAAGCACGGTTGTCATCGCAAAGCCGAGCGCGCCGGCGGCAATGACGCGGCTCGCGCCATGTCGATCGGCCAGCGCGCCCACCAGCGGCTGCGCCAGTCCCTGGCCCAGGTGCCCGAGTGCGGCGGCGAAGCCGATCGTCGCCAGGCCGAGCCCGGTCGCGGAATTGATCGGTGACAGGAAGAGGCCGAAGGCAGACCGGCTGCCGACCACGATCGCGATCAGCACGGTCGCGGCGATCGTGCATTGCCAGCTGCCGTCCCGAAGTACCGTCGGGAGCTGGATTGCGAGTGCTTTCACGACCCTCTCCAGAAATGGCCGGTCATGACGAACAGGCGCATCCGCGTCGATTCGAGCCCCGGGTGCATATCGGTCAGGTCGTAGGGCGAAGGCCCCCGCCGGTTTTCCAGGCCGAGGTCGCGCAGCGTCGCATCGCCTGCCGCGTCGGGATCGATCACTGCCTCGGCGCGGTTCCGCCCCAAGTTCCGCAGCGTGGCCAGCAGCGTGGTGCGCAGCCAAGCCAGCAGGGTAGGGAACAGGCCCGGTGCGCGGCGCCCGGCGGGGCGTCGACGCGCCGCGTCGGCGAGGGCGCCTGCAGGACCGGCAACGGTCAGCCGGCTTCCGTGGACGCCGCCGGCATGCCCTCTTGTGGTGAACAATTGCAATGCATTCATGACAAGGTCCTCCCGTGTTGCCTTCCCGGAACCGCTGTTCCGGCTTCGAGGGACAGTGTCGAAGGCGACGGTATTGGCGGCGCGTCAGTCAGGCTGCAGCGTGTAGCGGCCTGGTATCGGCGGGTATCGGGCTTGTCATCCAGTGGATTCCCGTCGCACAATCCGCCGATGCAGGACACTGGCCGCCTCCTCGTCGTCGACGACGACCCGAATGTCCGGGCGATGCTCGTCGAGTACCTGTCGGGCCACCGCTTCGAGGTGCAGGCGGTCGACAGCGGCAGTGCCATGCGCGCCGAGATCGAGCGCAACCTGCCCGACCTGATCCTGCTGGACATCCGCCTGCCGGGCGAGGACGGCATCACGCTCGCGCGCTTCCTGCGCGAGCGCTACGACGTCGGCATCATCATGGTGACGGCGTCCGGCGACGTGGTGGACCGGGTGGTCGGACTCGAGGTGGGCGCGGACGACTATGTCGCCAAGCCGTTCGAGCCGCGGGAACTGCTGGCGCGGGTGCGCAGCGTCCTGCGCCGCATGCAGGCCAAGCCGCAGACGCCGGCTGCCGAATCGCCTGCTCCGGCGTCCAGCCGCCAGCGCGTCGGCCGCTGCGAGCTGGACGTCGATTCGCGGCTGCTCTTCGAGAACGGCGAAGAGGTCCCGATGACCGCCATGGAGTTCGATCTGTTGCGCGTGTTCCTGGCCAACCCGAATCGGGTTCTGTCGCGCGACCAGCTTCTCATGCGCACCCGCAACCGGGAGTGGGAACCGTTCGACCGCTCGATCGACATCCGCATCGGGCGCCTGCGGCGCAAGATCGAACCCGATCCCGGTGGGGAGCCGCGCTGCATCCGCACGGTGCGAAACGGAGGCTACATGTACGTGCCCCAGGAGACCGTCGGGGTGGCTTCCTCGACCTGATGTCCGCGGCGCCCGCTTGCTCAGCCGCCGAACGGGTTGGCGAAGACGAACATCATCGCGATGCCGACGCCGATCAGGAAGTTTGCATCGATCAGGCCGGCCAGCAGGAACATCTTCACCTGGAGCCGATCCATCAGTTCGGGTTGGCGCGCCGCGCCCTCCATGTACTTGCCGCCCATCAGGCCGATGCCGATGCAGGCGCCGACGGCGCCGAGCCCGATGATCAGCCCGCAGGCCAGCGCCACGAATCCGATGATGCCCATGTCGATTTCCTCTTCTCGTTGAACCTGAAGAGATGATCGGGGCCCGGTGCGGGCGACACAATTACGTGGCAGGTAATCGCAAAGGACGGCGTCGGTGGCGGCGATCAGGCCGCAGAGACCGAAAGCAGCTTCTCGAGCCGCGCACGATCAGCGAGCAGTTCGCTGCTGGTCGCCGCGTGCACGACGCGGCCGCGTTCCAGCACGACCGCGCGCTCGGTGATGCCCAGCACCAGCCGCGGGTTCTGCTCGACGATGATGGCCGACATGCCTTCATCGCGCACGATGCGCGCGATCGAGCGGAGCAGCTCCTCGACGATGATCGGGGCGAGTCCCTCGAGCGGTTCGTCGAGCAGCAGGACCTTGGGATTGAGCATCAGCGCGCGCGCGACGGCCAGCATCTGCTGCTCGCCGCCCGACAGCTGGTTGCCGAGGTTGTCGCGGCGCTCGGCGAGCCGCGGGAACATCTCGTAGGCCTGCTGCGGCGTCCACGGCCCGGGCCGTGCCACCGCGGTCAGATTCTCGTGGACGGTGAGCGACTTGAAGATGTTGCGCTCCTGCGGAACCCAGCCGATGCCGGCCGCGGCGCGGCGGTGAGGCGCGAGGTCGGTGACGTCCTTGCCGCCGAGCACGATGCGCCCGCCGTGGCGGCGGGTGACGCCGACGATGGTGTTGAGCAGCGTCGTCTTGCCGGTGCCGTTGCGGCCGAGCAGCGCCAGCGAGCGTCCCGCTTCGAGCGCCAGGTCGATGCCCTGGATCACCACCGCTTCGCCGTAGCCCGCGCGCAGTCCTTCGATGCGCAGGACGTCAGTCATCGCGGTCGCGCTCCCGGGCCACCTGCGCCGCCCTCGGTGCGGATCCCGGCAGCGGCTCGTGAGCCTCGCCGAGGTAGACGGCGCGTACCCGCCGATCGGCCGAGATCGACTGTGCGTCTCCTTCGGCGAAGATGGTGCCGTTGACCAGCACCGTGACGCTGCGCGCGAAGTTGAACACCAGGTCCATGTCGTGCTCGATCAGCAGGACCGTGACCTCCGCCGGCAGGGCGCCGATGGTCTCGAGGATCTGCTGCCGCTCGCCTTCGGGCACCCCGGCAACCGGTTCGTCGAGCAGCAGCACACGCGGCATGCAGGCGATCGCCAGCGCGATCTCGAGCAGGCGACGCTTGCCGTAGGGAAGCAGCGCCACCTTCTGATTCATCACGTCGTCGAGGTGGAACTCAACGAGGAGCCGGTCGCAACGCTCGGCGACGATGCGATCTCTCCCGCCACCGAGCGGCTGCCACCAGCCGGCACTCCGGCCAAGCCGGCCGCTGACGGCCAGGGCAAGGGATTGCACCGGCGTAAGCCCGCCGAACAGCTGGTTGATCTGGAAGGTGCGCACCAGTCCTCTTTCGACCCGCCGGTGCGCCGCGAGCCGGGTGATGTCCGCGGCCTTCGAGCAGAATGGTGCCGGCGCTCGGCGTGAGCACGCCGGTCAGCAGGTTCACCAGGGTGGTCTTGCCGGCGCCGTTGGGACCGATGAGGGCATGGCGCGCGCCGCGGACGACGCGCAGCGAGACTTCGTCGGTCGCCGCGATGCCACCGAATCGGCGGCTCAGCTTGCGTGTCTCGAGCACCACGTCGCCGGTGCCGGTCCCCGGGTTCACTGCCGGCTCCCGAACCATGTCCAGGGACGCACCAGGCGGTCGCGACCAACCAGCACCAGCACGACCAGGAACAGTCCGAGCCAGAAGGTCCAGTATTGCGGCGTCAGCACCGAGATCGCGTCGTGCAGCAGCTTGAATGCGACCGCGCCGACGATGCCGCCGTAGAGATAGCCCGCGCCGCCGATGACCAGGACCAGCAGCACGTCGGCGCTGCGGTGGAAGTCCAGCACATCGAGCGATGCGAAGCCGGAGGTCTGCGCGACCAGTGCACCGGCTGCCCCGGCGACGCCGGCAGCAATGGTGTAGATGGCCACCAGCCGACGCCGCACCGAAAGGCCGATGCTCGCGGCGCGCAGCGGGTTGTCGCGCAGCGCCTGCAGCGAGATTCCGAAGGTCGAATGAACCAGTCGCCGGCAGAAGAGCAGCGCCAGGAGCAGCACCACCAGGCTGTAGGCGTAAGCGGTGCGCCCGTACAGGTCGAACTCGAAGCGGCCAAGGAGCGGTCCCATGACGACGCCCTGCAGGCCGTCGGCACCGCCGGTGAGCCAGTCGAGGCGGTTGGCGAGCTCGTAGAGAATCAGCGCGATGCCAAGCGTCACCATCAGGCGGGTCAGGTCGGAGCCGCGCAGGATCAGCCCGCTGGTGGCGAAGCCGAGCGCGGTGGCGGCGGCGATCGCCACTGCCATCCCGAGCAGCGGGTCGGGCAGCACGTGCTTGGCGAACAGCGCCGCGACATAGGCCCCGAAGCCGAAGTAGGCGGCATGCCCGAGCGAGACGATGCCGGCATAGCCGAGGATCAGGTCCAGCGACAGTGCAAACAGTGCCAGGATCGCGATCTCGTTGAGCAGCAGGGCGTGGCCTGGCAGCAGCAACCAGGACAGCAGGCCGGCTGCCAGCAGCGCGAACTCCCACCAGCGCCAGCGGGCGGCGGCGGCCAGGGCGGCGGCTGAAGCGGAGGCGCCGGAAGCAGCGGAGGCACCAGCCGGCGTCATCGCGCGATGCTCCGCCCGAACAGTCCCTGGGGGCGCAGCGTGAGGATCACGATCATCACCGCATACACGATGAAGGCGCCGAGCTTGGGGACGTAGTACTTGCCCATCACGTCGGCGATGCCGAGCAGCAGCGCGGCCAGCAGCGGCCCGGTGATGGTGGTGGTGCCGCCGACGGCGACCACGATCAGGAAGTACATCATGAACTTCAGCGGGAACGTGGGATCGAGCCCGAGGATTTCCGCTCCCAGGGCGCCGCCAAGGCCGGCGAGGCCGGACCCCACCGCGAATGTCAGCGCGAAGATGCGATTGACATCCAGGCCGAGTCCTGCCGCGACGCGCGGGTCGTCCACCGATGCGCGCAGCCGGCTGCCGAAGCGCGTGCGCGACAACACCCACTGCAGCAGGATCGTGAGGGTCGCGCAGACGGCAACGATGAACAGGCGGTACTTGCCGATCCCGACGCCTTCGATATCGAACCGGCCCTGCAGCCACGGCGGCAACTGCAGGTTCTGCTGCTGCGAGCCGATGAACCAGTCCACCGCCGCGATGGTCATGAACGTCAGGCCGATGGAGAACAGCACCTGGTCCAGGTGAGGCCTGGAGTACATCGGCCGATACAGCGTGCGCTCGAGCAGGACGCCGGCTGCGGCGGCGATCACGAACGCTGCCGGCAGGGTAGCGAGGAACGGCCAGCCGGCGCGGTTCATCAGCAGGACGGCCGCGTAGCCCCCGGCCATGGCGAACGCGCCATGGGCGAGGTTGATGAAGTTCATCAGGCCAAGCGTCACTGCAAGGCCCACGGCGAGCACGAACAACAGCATCCCGTAGGAGATGCCGTCGAACAGCAGGGTCAGCACGTCACTTGGGCGCCGGATCCCTGACGGCGGACTGCTTGTCGAACTCCATGTTGTACAGCTCGCCGTCGACCCGTTCGACCTTGCGGATGTAGACGTCCTGCACGATGTCGCGGGTTTGCGCATCGATCATGATCTGGCCGCGCGGGCTCTCGAAGACCTGTCCCTTCATCGCGTCGAGCAACACGTCTCCGCCTTGTCCCTTGGTCGCCTCGAGGCCCTTCATGATGACCCGCATGCCGTCGTAGCCGCCTGCGGCGAAGAAGTTCGGCCGCATCCCGTTGTTCGATTTCTTGAACTCGGCCACGAACTTCTGGTTGAGCGCCGACTTGTGCGAGGCGGAGTAGGGATGAGAGGTGACGACGCCGAGAGCCACGTCGCCCATCTCGTTGAGGATGTCGTCGTCCGTCACGTCGCCGGTGGCGATCAGTCTGATGCCCGACTTGTCGAGCCCTCGTTCGGTGAATTGCTTCATGAACTGCGTGCCGACACCGGAAGGCAGGAACACGAACAGGCCGTCCGGCTTGGCATCGATCACCCGCTGCAGGAACGGCGCGAAGTCGGGATTGCGAAGCGGCACGCGCAGCTCCGCCGGCACCGTGCCGCCGGCCAGCGCGAACCGGCTGGTGAAGGTCTTCTCGGCGTCGATGCCCGGGCCGTAGTCCGACACCAGCGTCACGACCTTCTTCATGCCGTTCTTGGCCGCCCATTCGGCGATGCTCAGCGTGACCTGGGGCAGCGTGAAGCTGGTCCGGACAATGTACGGCGACGCCTTGATGACGCTCGACGTGGCGGCCGCCATCACCACCATCGGAGTCTTCGACTGCGTTGCGATCGGCGCGGTGGCAAGTGCGAGCGGCGTCAGCCCGAAGCCGGCCAGCACGGTGACCTTTTCATTGACCACCAGTTCCTGAGCGATCCGGCGCGTGGTGTCGGCGGTGCCGGCGTCGTCGCGCAGGACCAGTTCGACCTTCTTGCCGGCGACGGTAGCGCCGTTCTGTGCGAGGTAGAGGCGGGCTGCCGCTTCCACCTGGCGCCCGGTGGATGCGAAGGGGCCGGTCATCGGCAGGATCAGCCCGATCTTGAGGGTTTCCTGGGCGTATGCGCCGAGGGGCGCGGCGGCCAGCAGGGCCGCTGCCAGGCAGTGAAGCAGGGTCGGTTTCGTCATCTGGGTCTCCGGTTATCGGTCATTCTGGTATTCATTCGTCAGTGCGGAATCCGGTATCGATGACCACGCCCCCGCCGGCAACCCTGGAGACACAGGTGCAGATCCGGCGCCCGCTGCGCCTCTGTTCATCGCCCAGGAACACGTCGCGGTGATCGATTTCGCCTTCGAGCGCGAGTATATCGACCGCGCACAGCCCGCATTCGCCGCGCAGGCAGTCGTACACCGTTTCAACGCCGGCGCGGGTCAGCGCGTCGAGCATCGAAGTGCCCGAGTCCACCGCAATCCTCCCGGGATAGCCTTCGACCTGCACCCAGAACGGCTCCGGCGCACGCGTGCCGCTCGCACCGAAAGTTTCGAATCGCAGGCGGTCGGAAGGCCTGCCGGCGCGACTCCAGGCGTCGCGGGCGGCCCGCAGCAGGGTGAGGGGCCCGCAGCAGAGCAGGTAGGCCTGCGGCGCCAGCGCGCCGATCTCCGCGTCGAAATCGATGCGCTCGCCGTGAAGGCTGCTGAAAGTGGTCAGCCGATCGCCGAGCGCATCGCGCAGCGGCTGCAGGTAGACGAGTTCCTGCGGACTCCTGGCAGCGTAGCGCATCGTCACGTCGGCCTGCTTCGCCGCCAGGGTCAGCGCCATGCCGAGCAGGGGCGTGATGCCGATGCCGCCGGCGACGAGCAGGAACTGCGTGCCGTCGAAGGGCAGGGCGAAGTGGTTGTGCGGACTGCCGATGGCGATGCGATCGCCCGCAACCAGGCTCCACATTCGTCGGGAGCCGCCGCGACTGGGCTGGAGCCGTTTGACGGCAATCCGGTAGATGCCGTCCCGCTGCGGCAGCCCTACCAGCGAGTAGGTGCGCGTACCCGCCTCGCCGACATCGACGGTCAGGTGGCTGCCGGGAGACCAAGGCCGGAACCGGCCCTGGGGGCGCAGTTCGAACTCCCGGATGGCCGGGCCGAGGTCGCTGATGCGCTCGAGAACCGCCAGGTCGTCCAGGCCGGCCGTGGCCGCGCGCTCCTCCATCGCGGTCGGCAGTGAGGAGCCGGCGGACCCGGCCGGGTGTTCGATCGTCTGCATGACCTATTGCCTGCGCCGTCAGCGTCGGCCGCGGCGACGGATCAGCAACCCGGCACCCGGTATCCGGCTGAGCGCGTGCTGGCTTTGCAGGACCTCGCCGAGGTTTTGCCGGGCGATTCGCGCATGCTCGCGCGCGATCGCCTCGGCGCGCGCGCCCTCGTGGCGCCGGATCGCCTCGAGCAGGCCGCGGTGCTGGTCCTGGGCCACCACCAGCACGTCGCGCGCGCGCGGACCGGTCGAGCGCTGCAGGACGAAAGCATTGGGCGAAGCGAACGGCAGGGTGCAGGCGCGCTCGATCTGGCGATGAACCAGTTCGCTCGCGGCCATCTCCGCCAGCGCAGCATGGAAGCGCCCGTTCTGCTCGACATAGATCGCAAAGGACTGCTCTGTGAGCGCCGGCTCGGCCAGCAGTTCGTCGATGCGTGCCAGGCAGTCCGAAGCCTCGGTGAGCAGCCCGCCGCCGACGCCGCGTTCGGCCGCCATGCGGGCGGCAAGTCCTTCCAGCGTTCCGCGCAGCTCGATCGCGTCGTGCACGTCGTTCTCGGTGAACGCCTTGACCGTATAGCCGCCGGCGGGGAGCGAATCCAGCAGCCCCTCCTGCTGCAACTGCAGGAGCGCCATGCGGATCGGCGTGCGCGAGACGCCGATGCGTTCGACCAGCGCGAGCTCCGCGATCCGGACACCGGGCTCGATTTCGCCGCCCAGCACCATTTCGCGCAGCCTCAGCTGGGCGCGTACGGTCTGGGATCCGCCCCCGTCCGGGACCGTGGCGGCGGGCCTGCCGCCGGGCGCCATCTGCAGGGACGACTTCGCACGGATCTCGATGGATGCCGCCTGCCCGAGCGGCACCGATGCCCTCTTCATGCCGCAGGGCGCAGCGGGAACGTGCGCTGCGCGCCCGCCCGCTCGGCGATCATGTGGTCGATCAGCCGCCGCGCCCACATCGAGCCTGCATCGATGTTCAGGTTCTGGAATGGCTGCTCGGGTCGCTCGTCGATCGCGCGTTGCTGGGCCTCCAGCACCAGCTCATCTTCGTGGAAGATGCGGTCGACGCCCTCGCGGAGCTCGTGTGTGAGGCGCTGTTCGTCGAGGCTGTAGTTGCGGCAGAAGGCCCAGAAGTAGTGGCAGCTGCGCTCCGTCTCCGGGGTGATGGTGTTGAGGACGTAGCCGTTGACGCCTTGGGACCGGTCGCCGGGGTGGCCGCCCATCGGGACCGCGCCGCTGCCCGCCGGCGCCACGCCAACGTCGATCGCGATGGTGGCCGGCGCCTCGAACCGGATGATCTGCCAGCGGTCCACGAGCCCGGTGTAGCCGCGCGCATGGCGGATCTGGCCGGCCCAGAAGGGCGGGGCCTCGACGGCCTGCATCCAGCGGGTGACGGTCGCGAAGCGGTTGCCGTGCGTGACGACCGAAGGCGCTTCGGCCACCGCATGGTTGCCGATCGACGTGCCATGCACGAAGGCCTCGTGGGTCAGGTCCATCAGGTTGTCGAGGACGAGCCGGTAGTCGCATTTCACCGCGATGCGCTTGCCGTCGCCGGTCCATTGCGGATCGTCGTTCCAGTGCAGGTCGGGCACGCGCGCGGGGTCGGCGAGGACCGGGTCGCCCGGCCAGATCCAGACGAATCGATGCTTCTGCACCACCGGATAGCTGCGCACGCAGGCGGAAGGGTTGATGGTCTCCTGCGAAGGCATGAACGTACAGCGGCCCTGGGCGTTGTAGACCAGGCCGTGATAGCCGCAGACGACCTGGTCGTTTTCGAGCCGCCCCATCGACAGCGGCAGCAGCCGATGCCAGCACGCGTCCTCCAGCGCCGCCACTTCGCCGTCGCTGCGGCGAAAGAGCACGACCTTTCGGCCGCAGATGGTTCGCGCCAGCAGTTCGCGCCGGACTTCGACGTCGTAGGCGGCGGCGTACCAGGCGTTCATCGGGAATGTGGCCATGGGCGCTCCTCCTGCAGCAACTCTCGGTCAACATACCGGTTGTATACACTGGCGATAATATGTCGCTGACGGACGTCTCCAGGACAAGGGTTTACCCGTAGTTTTTGGCGTCCACTGTATGCAGATGTCGTCACAGCCGGTTCGCACTATAGTCGCAGCAGCGCTCATGATCGCTTCGTCAATTTCCTCGAGGAGACTCCAATGACCCGAAGAACCAGCCCGCCTTTTCGCGCCGACCATGTCGGCAGCTTCCTGCGCCCGAAATACCTCCTCGACGCCCGTGCCCAGGCGGCCGACGGCACCCTGACGAAGGAGGCACTGCGCCGGGTGGAGGACCAGGCGATCGGCGAGATCGTCAAGTTCCAGCAGGACGTCGGCCTGCAGTCGATCACCGACGGCGAATTCCGGCGCACCTACTTCCACATCGACTTCCTCGAGCAACTCGGCGGCGTGAAGACCGACCTGCCGATGACCATCGCCAAGCCGGACGGAACCCAGGAGCTCGCCCCGCCGGTGATGCGCGTCGTCGACAAGGTGCGCCACGTCAAGGACATCCAGAAGGCCGACTTCGAATATCTCAGGAGCCAGGTCGCAGCCGGCCACACGCCGAAGGTGACCATCCCGTCACCCACGATGCTGCACTTCCGCGGCGGCCGTGCCGGCATCAGCAAGCAGCACTATCCCGAGCTCGACCCCGCGTTCTATGACGACGTCGCCCAGGCCTACGGCGACGAACTGCGCTCCTTGTCGGCAGCCGGCTGCACCTACGTGCAGATGGACGACACCAACCTCGCCTACCTCTGCGACGACAAGATGCGCGAAGCGGCGCGCAGCCGCGGGGATGATCCTGACGAACTCCCGCACCGCTACGCGTCGTTCATCAACAAGGTGGTGGCGCAGAAGCCCGAAGGCATGACACTCGCCATCCACCTGTGCAGGGGCAACTTCAAGAGCACCTGGGCAGCGCAGGGCAGCTACGAGCCGGTCGCGCAAGCGCTGCTTTCGGAGATGGATGTCGACGCCTATTTCCTCGAGTACGACGACGCCCGTTCCGGCGACTTCAAGCCGCTGCGCTTCCTGCCGAAGGGCAAGACCGTGGTGCTTGGCCTCGTCACCACCAAGCTCGGTCAGCTCGAGAACCCGGACGACCTGAAGCGGCGCATCGAAGAGGCATCGAAGTACGCGCCGCTCGAGCAACTGGCCATCAGCCCGCAGTGCGGATTCAGCAGCACCGTGCATGGCAACAACATCGCGGTCGAGCAGCAGCGGGAGAAGCTGAAGCTGGTCGTGGACGTGGCACGGGCGGTCTGGGGCTAGGTCCGCGGTCCGGAGGGCCTCCAGGGCAGGGAGGTGTTCCTCCGGGTACCGGCCGCCATACGATGGAATCAAAAGTAATTTGATCATTGCCAATCGGCATTGGCCAGGCGGGCGGTAACGCACTAGATTCGAACGGTGACTTCAGGGTCCCGGGCAGATCCATCGGATCGCCCGGGACCTCCCTCGTCCACCATCGGAGTCCAGTCATGAACATCAGGAGCTTCTTGCTCGCAGCCGGTCTTCTGCTGTCGGGAACCCTTCACGCCAGCGAGTTCCTCGTCAGCACCGATTGGCTCGAGAAAAACCTCTCCGACCCGAAGATTCGCGTCGTCGAGGTCAGCGTCAACCCGGGCGTCTACGAGCGCGGTCACATACCCGGCGCGACCAACTTCAACTGGCACAGGGACCTGGTCGACCCGGTGCGGCGGGACATCGCCTCACCCGAGAACTTCCAGAAGTTGCTGCGCCAGGCGGGGGTCGGCGGCGACAGCACCACCGTCATCTACGGGGATACCAACAACTGGTTTGCCGCCTGGGGCGCCTGGATCTTCGACATCTATGGCATCCAGAACGTCAAGCTGCTCGACGGCGGCCGTGCCAAATGGGAAACAGAGAAGCGGCCGCTGGACGTGAGGCCGCCGACCCATGCCGCCGGTGACGTCACCGTCAAGCCGGCCAACACCGCACTGCGCGCGCGGCTCACCGACGTGCTCGCCGTTGCGGAGAAGCGCAGCGACGCGCAGCTCGTCGACATCCGATCGGCCGACGAGTACAACGGCAAGATCTTCGCGCCCCAGGGCGTGCAGGAGCTCGCCGTGCGGGCCGGGCACGTGCCCGGTGCGGTCAACGTGCCCTGGGGCCAGGCCGTGGCTGCCGACGGCACCTTCAAGTCCAAGGACGAGCTGCGCAAGGTCTACGCGGCCGTCGGGATCGACGGCAGCAAGCCGGTGATCACCTACTGCCGGATCGGGGAGCGCTCGTCGCATACCTGGTTCGCGCTCAGCAAGATCCTCGGCTACGAGGTTCGCAACTACGACGGATCCTGGACCGAATACGGCAACGCCGTCGGCGTGCCGGTGGTGAACAATGCCGGAACGGTCTGGGGCGGCAAGTAACCGTGGGCCCTGCGCCTGCGTCCAGCGGGCAAGGCCGGTGAATGGCGACGCTGGATAGTGCAGTGAGCGGCCTGGCGGAGGGCGAGGCCTCTGTCTCGCCTTCCGCCGCGGCCCGCGGCATCGCCGCGGCGGTGGCCGTCGGCATCGTGCTCTGGGCATTCCACCTGGACGGGGTGACCGGACCAGGCGCCGGACCGGCCGCAGGTCTCTCGATCTCTCTGGTACTCGGTGCGTTGTTCGGACTGCTGCTGCAGCGCTCCCGGTTCTGCTTCTACTGCATCAGCCGCGACTTCTTCGAACGCCGCGACCCGCGCGGCTTGCTCGGGCTCGTAGCTGCCCTTGCCGTCGGCACGCTCGGCTATCACGCCGTGTTCGGCGCCTTCCTGCCGGATCCCGGCATGGGGCGGCTGCCCCCCGACGCGCATATCGGCCCGGTGAGCTGGGTGCTGGCCCTCGGCGCTGCCGCTTTCGGCGTCGGCATGTCGCTGTCGGGCTCCTGCATCAGCGCGCACCTCTATCGCCTTGGCGAGGGATCAACCGCGTCGCCTTTCGCGCTGGCTGGTGCCGTGGTGGGTTTCGGGCTCGGCTTCCACAGCTGGAACGCTCTCTACGTGCAGACGATGCAGGCCGCGCCGATCGCCTGGCTGCCGGCGTTCGCCGGCTACGGTGGGTCGGTTCTGCTGCAACTGGCCGCCCTCGGGCTGATCGGGTGGCTGCTGGTGCGCTTCTCACGCCGGCAGCCGCAGGAAGTCCCGGCGCGCACGCTGGCCGAAGCCATCTTGCGCCGTCGCTGGCCGACCTACGTCGGCGGCGGCCTCATCGGCATGCTGGGCGTCGTCGCCTACTTCCGTGTCGGCCCGCTCGGCGTCACGGCCGAGCTCGGCAGCGTGACGCGTACGCTCGCCGACGCCGCCTCGCTGCTGCCCGCGCGGCTGGAAGGATTGGATGGCTTCTCCGGTTGCGCCACCGTGATCAAGGAGGCGCTGCTCTCGGAGAACGGCGTCTTTGTCGCAGGGCTCGTGCTCGCCGCCTTCGCGTCGGCCCTTGTGGCCGGCGACTTTCGACCGAGCCGTCCAACGGGCGAGGCCATCGCGCGCAATCTAATGGGCGGCATCCTCATGGGGTGGGGGGCAATGGTCGCACTCGGCTGCACGGTGGGCACGCTGCTCTCGGGCATCATGGCGGGCGCGCTGTCGGGCTGGGTCTTCTGGCTGTTCTGCTCGCTCGGCATGCTGCTCGGCATGGCGTTGCGCAGCCGCTTGCCTGCGGCGGCAAGGCGTGTGCGCTCGAGGTGAGGCCTCGCGCTGGATCACCCCTTACGGGCGGGCAAAACGCGGGCTGAAGGTGTGATAGACGAAGCCTGCCGCCAGGGCGATGAAGATGAAGGCGTTAAGCCAGCGCAGCTGGTTGCCTGGGCCGACGAAGCCCTGGTGGATGGCGACGACTGCCCCCAGCGTGTTCGCGGTGGCGAACGCGGGAACGAGGAGCGGGCGGTTGCCGAGCATGGTCAGCCGGGCCCCCCACGAGATCATTGCGATCCCGACGTAGGCAGCACCGAGCAGCCGCGCGAAGTACACGCTGGAGAGGTCGGCGGCTATCCCGTAAACCTGCATGATCCACGCGGGGGCGAACAGGAAACATAGGCCGAAAAACGCGGCGAGGATCGCCTGGACCGAGAACACAGCCGAAAGTTTCATGGGGACCTCCGGTAACTGATCGCCGCGGCACGACGGGGACAGTATGCACCGGGCCCGCCCGGCCGTACCACTGTGCGTTGCCAACTTGCACTGCCGCTCACATCGGGGGGCATGTGGATCTGCCCGCCGGGATTTACCATACGGATCGGCTTGTTTGCAGTGGGCAGACAGCAGGAGGAAGCGGAGACATGACGGAAGCGCAGACATGACAGCGCTGCATATCGGGTGCGCCGCAGGATTCTCGGGCGACAGGATCGATGCCGCTGCCCCGGTCGTGCGCACGCTCATCGAACTTGGAGGCCCGGCTTTCCTCGTGTACGAGACGCTCGCGGAGCGCACCCTCGCGCTGGCGCAGCTTTCGCGGCGCGGTAATCGGGAGGGCGGCTATGAGCCGCGACTCGACGCACTGCTTCGTCCGGTGCTTGGGGATTGCCTGCGGCACGGCATCCGCATCGTCGGCAACTTCGGCGCTGCGAATCCTGAGGGCGCGGCTGCGCGGATCGCGGCGCTGGCGAGGGAGCTGAAATTGACCGTGCCTCGGATCGCCGTCATCCAGGGCGACGACCTGTCGGGGCCGGAATTCCGCCCGCTGCTGCGCAGCCAGATCGGGCCCGCCTTCGATGACCTCGAGGTGTTGTGCGCCAATGCCTATATCGGCGCCGATTCGCTTGTCGAGGCTCTGGACGCCGGTGCACAGATCGTGGTTGCAGGCCGCATCGCCGATCCGACGCTCGCGGTGGCGCCCGCGAGGGCGCACTTCGGGTGGGGTCATGACGATTGGCAGCGCATCGCACGGGCGACGATGACCGGTCACCTGCTCGAATGCGGCGCGCAGGTGACCGGCGGATACTTCGCGGACCCAGGCTACAAGGAAGTGCCCGGCCTGGCGTCGGTCGGCTTTCCGGTGGCGCGGATCGAGGCGGACGGCAACTGTGTCATCGGCAAGGCGAACGGCACCGGCGGCGCGGTCAGCCTGCAGACCGTGAAGGAGCAGTTGCTCTACGAGGTGCACGATCCGTCTGCGTACCTGACCCCCGATGTGATCGCCGACCTGTCGACGGCGGAGCTGGCGCAGTCTGGGCCGGACCAGGTTGCACTGAGCGGTGTGAGCGGACATCCCCGGCCGGCGGATCTCAAGGTGAACGTCTTCCATGCCGGCGGATGGCTCGCGGAGGGAGAGATTTCGTACGCCGGCCATGGCGCGGAACGGCGTGCACGGCTCGCTGCCGGTATCCTGCAGCAGCGGCTGGCGGGACTGCGCTTGCGCGTCGACCTGATCGGGGTCCTCAGCATTCTGGGGGACGACGGCGGGAGGCTCCTCGAGGCGACGCGGGCCGGTGCCGCGCGCGACGTGCGACTGCGGGTTGCAGCCGCCCACGACGATCGAGAACAGGCAGACCGGCTGGTCCATGAGGTCAACGGGCTCTACACCTGTGGCCCGGCCGGCGGCGGTGGCGTGCGCACCAGCGTCCGGGCACGGCTGAATACGCTGTCCTGCCTGGTGCCGCGCGAGCGGGTGAAGACCTCCTACCGGTTCTACGACTCATGAACACGATCGTCTCCGTGCCGCTGCGCCGGCTTGCCCATGGGCGGACCGGCGACAAGGGCAACCGCAGCAGCATCAGCGTGATCGCCTACCGGGCCGAATGGTGGCCCATCCTGGTCGAGCAGGTCACCGAGAGCGTCGTTGCGAGGCAGTTCGCATTCCGGCAACCGGCGCGCGTCGTGCGCTACCTCCTGCCGAGGCTTGGCGCGATGAACTTCGTGATCGACGGCGTTCTCGACGGCGGCGTCAACGACGCCTTGAACCTCGACAGCCATGGCAAGGCGCTGTCGTTCCTGCTGCTCGACCTGGCGGTAGAGGTCCCGCAGCGCATGCTGCCGCTGCTGGCCGGCGACGACGAGGCCTGAGGCAGATCCATTTCAGTTCACCAGGAGACAGACGATGAGGATTCGATTCGAGGTGTTGGCTGCGACGCTGGCCATTGCGTCGGCAGCGGTCGCCGCGCCGGCGGCGGCCGAGTATCCGGCCAAGAGCGTGACCTTCTTGGTGCCGTTCGCCGCCGGCAGCGCCACCGACCAGTTGGCACGCGCGCTGGGACAGTCGCTGACCGCGCAGGCGAAGCAGCCGGTGGTCGTCGACAACAAGCCCGGCGCTTCGGGCTTCATCGCGGCGCAGGCGGCGGCACGGGCGCCTGCCGACGGGTATACCGTCCTGATCACCACCAACACCACGCATGCGGCCAACGAGCATCTATACAAGAAGCTGCCCTACGATCCGGTCAAGGACTTCCAGCCTGTGACCTTGCTCGGCAAGGGCGGTCAGATCATGGTGGTGAACCCGTCACTTCCGGTGAACTCGGTCACCGACTTCATCGCGCTCGCGAAGAAGGAGCCGGGCAAGCGCACCTTTGGCAGCGGCAGTTCATCGAGCAGGATCGCCGGTGAACTGTTCCAGCAGATGGCGGAGGTCAAGCTGGTTCACGTCCCGTACAAGAGCAACCCGATGGCGGTGACGGATCTGCTCGGCGGCCAGATCGACATGATGATCACCGACGCGGCCACCGGCCTGCCGCAGGTCAAGAGCGGCAAGCTGCGGGCGCTCGGCGTCTCGAGCAGCAAGCGGTCCCCCTTGGCCCCCGACGTGCCCACCATCGACGAAGCGGGCGTCAAGGGATACGAGATGGGCTACTGGTTTGGAGCCTACGCGCCGGCTGGCACGCCGGCGGATGTCCTGGACCGGCTGAATGCGTTGCTGGTCAAGGCGGTGGCGAGCCAGGAAGCACGACAGTTCTACGAGACGACCGGCACCGAGCCGGTATCGGGGACGCCGGAAGAACTCGCGAAGTTCCAGCAGGCCGAAGCGCAGAAGTGGGGCAAGATCATCAAGGCGGCAGGTATCGAGGCGGAATAGCCATGTCTGCCGCTATCAGGCAGCCAGGGGGAACAGCTGCGATCACTGGTCGATCTTGACGTTGGCGTCCCTTACCACCTTGCCCCATTTCTCGACCTCGGCGCGCAGGAAGGCGGCTGCCTCCTGAGGGGAATTGCCGACCGGGATGGTGCCCAGCTTGTCGAACCTCGTCCGCAGTTCGTCGGATCTCAGTGCCTTGCCCGCTTCCGCTGCCAGCCTGTCGACGATCTCCTTCGGCGTGCCGGCAGGAGCGAGCAGCATCCCCCAGGTCGAGGACTGGAAGCCGGCGAGTCCACTCTCGCCGAAAGTCGGCACGTCGGGGACCTCGCCGACGCGTTGTTCGCTGGCAATGGCGATCGCCTTGACCTTCCCGGCCTTGACGTGCGGGCCCATCGAAGACACCACGTCGAAGAGCAGGTGGATCTGCCCGCCGATCAGATCCGTCAACGCACCTGCCGTACCCTTGTAAGGCACATGGATCATCTTCGTGCCGGTGAGGCTGCTGAAGTACTCCGTAGTCAGGTGCGCGGCTGCTCCGGTGCCGGACGAACCGTAGGACAACTTGCCCGGGTTTGCCCTCGCATAGTCGATGAGTTCCTTCACGTTGTTGAACGGTGCATCGACATTGGCCACCAGGATCAGCGGCGCGACGCCGATGAGCGTGACCGGCGTGAAGTCCTTGACCGCGTCGAAGGGCATCTTCTCGTAGAGGCTCGGGTTGACGGAGTGCGCCGCGATCACCGTCCCGAGCGTGTAGCCGTCCGGCGCCGCCTTCGCAACCATGCCTGCGCCGATCAGGCTGTTTGCGCCCGGCTTGTTGTCGTAGACCATGGACTGGCCGAGCGCGCGCGACAAGGCGTCGCCGATCGAGCGGGCCATGGTGTCGGTAAAGCCACCGGGAGTGTAGGGGATCACCATGCGGATCGGCTTGGTCGGATACGACTGCGCGTGTGCCATACCCGGCAAGAGCGCAAGGCTGCAAGCGGCGGTGAGTCCGAGCAGCACCGACTTCAACTTCTGCTTCATGGTCTTCATCTCCTGGGGATGTTTGTGTGCGCAGGCCTGGCGCCAGTGCCGCGTGTCGGCGTCGTCGCCGTTCGGCGCTAAGATAACCCGGGATGCTGAGCCATCTGGCGATCCGCCCGGAACGACTTGCAGCCCCCGGAACGAAGTGCGGCACCGGATCGAAGTGCAGCCCCGGAACTAAAAACTGAGGAGACACCGCATGAAATCACTCGCCATGCTTGCATTTGCCGCGACGGTTGCCGTCGGCGGCATCGCGCCCGGGCACGCCCTGGCCCAGGTTTTCCCGGCCAAGCCGCTGCGCCTCGTCGTCCCGTACGCGACCGGCGGCGCCACCGACATCATAGCCCGCGCGGCGGCTGCGGAAATGACCAGGTCGCTGGGTCAGACGGTCGTGGTGGAGAATCGCCCGGGTGCCGGCGCGAACCTCGGCGCCGAAATCGTTGCGCGAGCCGAACCCGACGGCTACACCATGCTGATGTCGGCGAGCAGCCTGCACGGCATCAATCCGTTCCTGTTCTCCAATCTCACCTACGATCCGAACAAGGATCTCGCGCCGGTGATCGTGCTGGCTTCGGTCGCGAACGTGCTGGTCGTCAATCCCGGCGTGAAGGCGAAATCGGTGCCGGAACTGGTCGCGCTCGCCAAGGCGGAGCCCGGCAAGCTCACCTGTGCCTCGAGCGGCAGCGGATCGACCATCCACATGTCGTGCGAGATGTTCAAGCAGAAGATGGGCGTCAACATCGCGCACGTTCCTTACAAGGGCAGCGGCCCGGCGGTGACCGACCTGCTCGGCGGGCATGTGAACATGATGTTCGACAACATCCCGTCGTCGGTCCCGCACATCCGCAGCGGCAAGCTGCGCGCGCTCGCCACCACCGGAGCGAAGCGCGATGCGACGCTCGGCGACCTGCCGACGGTGGCGGAAGCGGGGGTGCCGGGCTACGAGTCCACCGTTTGGTTCGGGCTGGTGGTGCCCGCCGGCACGCCGAAGGAGATCGTCGATCGGCTCAACGCGGCAGGCCGCGAGGCCGCGAAGGCGCCGGACTTCTCGAAGCGCCTGAGCGAACTCGGCTACGGCATCGTCGGCAATACCTCGCCCGAGCAGATGGCGTCGATGATCCAGGACGAGGTCAAGCGCTGGGGCCCGATCGTGAAGGCCTCCGGCGCCAAGAGCGACTGATGCCCTCCGAAGACGAATCCGCTGCTGGAATGAAACGATGACGCGATTGCCGATGATCCCGCTCGAGCCCGACGATCCGGAGCTTGCCGCCATGTTTGCCGAGGTCCGAGGCAGGGGTTGGCAGGTCCCCAACCTCTATCGGGTGATCGGTCACTCGCCGCGCATGCTGCGCGCCTGGCTGGACTTCGCCTGGCCGCTGCGGCTGGATGCGCAGGCTCCGCGACGGATGCGCGAGTTGCTGATCCTGCGCGGCGCGCAGGTCTCCGGCACGCGCTACGAATGGGTGCATCACGTTCCGATGGCATTGGCTGCCGGCGTGACACGGCAGCAGATCGACTCGCTCGATGACCGGTGGGCGCAGAGCAGCGCGTTCGACGAAACCGAGCGGGCCGTGCTGCGCCTCGCCGACGAGGTCACCCGCGGACCCGGCGCCTCCGCCGAGTGCATTGCCGGGCTGCGGCGGCAGGACTTCAGCGATGCCGAGGTCACCGAACTGACGCTGACCGCGAGCTTCTACGTCTGCGTGTCGCGATTCCTGCAATCGATGGACGTCCCGCTCGAGGAGGACTCTCATGGTTGAGAAGTGTGCGCTGGTGACCGCGGCCAGCCGCGGCATCGGCCGGGGCATCGTGAAGCGGCTCGCGGCCGAGGGGTATTCGATCGTCACCCTGGACCGCGATGCGCCGGCGGAGCTCCTGGCGCAGGAGACCTTCCTGCAGGTCGATCTCTCCGATCGCGAGGCGACCGCCGCCGCACTTGCCGATGCGGTTCGCCGGCACGCGCCCACCCGGTTGGTGAACAACGCCGGCCTGGTGCGCCCGGCGCCGCTCGAGGAAGTGACCGTCGAGGATCTCGAGGCGGTGGTGTCGCTGAACCTGCGATGCGCCATCCAGTGCGCACAAGCGGTGCTGCCGGCGATGAAGTCGGCAGGCCTCGGCCGGATCGTCAACATCTCCAGCCGCGCGGCGCTGGGCAAGGAGTTGCGCACGGTCTACGCCGCCACCAAGGCGGGCCTGATCGGAGTGACCAAGACCTGGGCCCTGGAACTGGCTGCCCACGGCATTACCGTCAATGCCATCGGCCCGGGACCGATCGGGACCGAACTGTTCCACGACGTCAATCCGGCCGGCAGTCCGAGGACGAAGGCGATCATCGAAGGTGTTCCGGTCAAGCGGCTGGGCACGCCGGAGGACATCGCCCACGCGGCCGCATTCCTGCTCGACGAGCGGGCCGGGTTCGTCACCGGACAGGTCGTGTACGTCTGTGGCGGGATGACGGTCGGGTTGGTCGCCTGAGGCCGATCCCCGCAATCCGGCTGGCGAAACCGAGTCAGCCATGACCGCACCGCCCCGCAGCCTTCGGCTGTTCCTCGCCATCTGGCCCGATGCCGCGGTGCGGGCAGGCATCGCCGAACACGCCGACGGATGGGCACTGCCGACCGGATGCCTGCGCTACCAGCCGCAGGACTGGCATGTCACGCTGCACTTTGTCGGCGGGTTGGCAATGGAACGCATCGGCGGCCTGGCGGACGCGGTCGACCTGCCGGTCGAGCCGTTCCACCTGCTGCTGGACAAGCCGCAGGTGTGGCCGCGCGGTCTTGCCGTGCTGGGAGTGACGCGGGTGCCGGCCGCACTGGCGGAATTGCAGCGCCGGCTTGGCGCGGCGCTCGCGGGCTTCGGCCTGCCGCTCGAGCAGCGGGCCTACCGCCCGCATGTGACACTCGCGCGCCGGGCGGCAGGCGCAGTTGCGCCCAGAGGCGGCGCGCCGGTGGCATGGCCGGTGCAGGACTTCGCACTGGTTGTCTCCACCGGGGACATGGGCCGGCGCTACGAGGTGATCGCCCGATTCCCGCCTTCAGTGCCGGAACGTCGCGAGTGAGGCGCAAGCCAGGGAGCGCCGCCGCGCTTCCGAACCGGTCGATACGGAAGCGGGGAATGGGTTGCACAGTGGAGCAACCGTCGTGATGCCGGCGGTGGACGCCGCGCCGCTGTTACCTGCCGTAGTCGAGCTTCGGGTACCAGTCCTTGTCGCGGCCTTCGGGCGTGCTGTCGAGAATGGTCCACAGCGGCATCAGGTCCGGCGCGCCGCGCGGATCCTGACCGGGATCCGCGGTGACGCCGCCCATCTCGCCGCTCCAGAAGTGGCGGATGGTGCCGTCGCGCCGCGTGAAGACGTTGAAGGCGGGCACGTCGCCGTCTTCCGCGCTGACGTAGTCGCGGGTGAAGTCGCCGGCGGTGTCCGAATAGAGCCTGAGATGGCGCCAGCCGCGTTCCGTTGCGAAGTCAGCCAGCCGCCCGATCGGCGAACGCGCGGTGACGACCAGCGAGACGCGCTGCGCGACGTCCGCCGCCTCGCCGTCCCATGCCGACAGCAGGGAAGTGCACATCGGGCAGGGCCGCTGACGCTGCGGTCCGAACATGTAGCTGTAGACGACCAGCGTCTGCTTATCGCCGAAGAGCTGGGAGAAGGTCGCCGGTCCTTCCCGGCCTTCGAAGCGGTAGTCCTTCGGCACCTTGCCACCCGGCGGCAGGGCCCGGCGCTGCTGTGCGACCCGCTCGATGTGGCGCCTCAGCTCGATTTCCTCGGCGAGCAGCGCGTCGCGCGCCTGCCGATATTCCTCGCTTTCGTTCGGGAAGCGAACGCCGTTGAGCCTTGCCAGCTCGGTTGCAGGGCGAAGTTGCTGCTGTAGAGTCATCATGGTTTCCAGTGTCGAGGTGCCGCGCGGGCGCAGCGCGCTTCCGATAACGCTCGCGGCTGTGCCGAACGCTGCGCAGCGCAGGTGCCCGCGCAGCCGGAGGGGCGATAGAGTACCAAACGGTTAACTGTTATAACCGCGATCCGGCGGACCGTCAAGCCTGGGATCGCGCCGGCGGCTGCTTCCCGCGGAGGATGTCGTCGAGCTGGTCGAGGGTGCCGCCATAGCCCTGCTCGAGAGACGGCCGCAGCTGCTCGAAGTAGTCGCGTTCCGACGCCGTCGCGCCGAACGGCGTCGCCCGCAGCGCAACGATGGTGCCGTCGCCCTGCGCCCTGAACGTCGCGTGGTTTTCGATTTCCAGTGGGCACAGATCGCTGAACGGCGCCCGTGCGATGCCGCAGTTCTCATTGGCAAACGAGTTGAGCCACACGATGCGTTCGCCTTCGACGATCTCACGGTAGTTGAACCTGCCCCACATGACTGGCGTCGCGGGAAACCGCATCGCATAGTGGAAGAAGCCGCCGGGACGGAACTCGAAGCGGGCGACCTCCACGGTGCAGCCCTTCGGTCCCCACCAGCGCTGCAACTGGTCAGGATCCGCCCAGGCCTTCCACACCCGGTCGCGCGCGGCATTGAAGTGGCGTGTGATCTCGAATAGCGGCAGGGGCAGATCCTCCGTCCGGCGGGCGGCGTTCATGTCGTCGCTTCCATCAGCGCTTCCGGCCATTTCCAGCTCCTCGTTTCGATGTCGAGCGCCCGGCGGCTTGCGCTGCCTGGCGGGGAGTGCGCACCGGCTCGGGGTCAGTGGCCTTCAGGAACGCATCGAGCCGCTCGAAGCTGTCCTCCCACAGTGATCGATACCTTCCGAACCAGCCTTCCACCTCCTTCAGCGGAGCAGGCTCGAGGTGGCAGGGTCTGGTCTGCGCGGCGCGGCTGCGGGAGACCAGTCCGGCGCGTTCCAGGACCTTGAGGTGCTTGGAAATCGCCGGCTGCGTCAGCTCGAATTGTTCCACCAGCTGATTGACGGTGACATCGCCGGAGACAAGCCGGGCGAGCATTGCGCGCCGGGTGGGATCGGCGAGTGCCGCAAAAACCCTGTCCAGCCGGTCCGTCATCAATCACCGTGAAGTTATATAACCGATAGGAAATATAAACCGAGAGGCGGGGCGCCGTCAACCGGATGCGCCGGTCAGATACTCAGGTCCAGCAGGTTGTAGTCCTTCATCGACGCCTTCGCGGCGGCGTCCCAGCGGAAGTCCCTGCCGGCTGCCGCATGCGGCTGGTACAGGAAGGGCGTTTCCTGCGGAAATCGCTGGCGCCGGGCGTCGATGGCGTAGCCGATCACGCGGGCGCGCTGCTCGATCCGGTGCTCGTCGTAGACGCCGGCGGCGCCGTGCAGGGTGGCAGGCGCGTGAACGCCGAGCACCGACCGGCGCCGATGGAAGCCGAAGTTCACCGTCACTCGCCAGTCGGGGCTGGTGTTCGCGAACGATCCGTGCACCGCCTGGCGGTTGGTCATCGCGACATCGCCCGGCTTGCAGATCAGCGGCACGGCATCGCGCAGGCGCTCGGAGCCGGATGCGGCAACCATGGCGGGGATGTTCGCGCGCCCCAGCGCATGCGAGCCGGGCACGACCCACACGCCGTTGGCGGCCGTGCAGCCGTACAACTGCGCCATGAAGTTGAAGCCGTGACTGCCGGGGTCGAAGGCGGGGCTGTCCCAGTGCGTGATCCCGTCCTGGTGCCAGGCGACGGAGGCGCCGAGCCCCGGCTCCTTGATGAACAACGCCTCGTTGAACGGCACGAAGTCGTCGCCATTCACGGCCGCCGCGACGGCCAGCAGTTGCGGATGGCCGTAGACGCGCAGCGCGGCCTCCGAGAACTGCAGCGAGCCGAGGATCAGGTAGACGATCTCGTCGGGGGCTTGCGCCGCAGGCCTGGGCTCGAACATCTTCACCGGATGCCGGCCGTTGGCGAAGTCGGTGCCGCCGGCAGGGTCGCCGAGGGGGCGCGACCACAGCAGCGTCGTCGCCTTGTTGTCGGCAGCCAGGGCAGGGCGGCCCCGGCGGTCGAGCGGAGCACCCTTGCGAACCGGCAGCCGCCCGAGGATCTGCTTGAAGTCCGCCTCGATGTCGGCCAGTTCCTCGGCGCCGAGGACACCCTCGAACACATAGAAGCCGCAGCGCCAGTAGGCATCGAGGATGTCGGGATGCAGCCGGCCGTCGATGGTGAAACGCAGCGGGCCGCGATTGCCGAGGGCGAATGCGCGTCGCTCGCCCTGCGCGAGGTAGTCGCGCATTGCGGATTCCTGTTCGCCGTAGTCGACGGGGTTCGCACTCATTCGAACTCTCCTTGCCTGCTGCCGCGAGCGGACATGCCGCTGCGCCGGCCATCGTTGCCGCCGCTGCTGCCGCCGTACCCATCGATGAGGTTATCAGATTGCCCGGGGCTGCCGCCTCGACCCGACCGGCCTCCCGATCCTGCGCCTCTTCCTCACCCCTTCTTCCAGTTGCGGTGCAGGTACACCTGCGCCAGCGCGCCGAAGCCGGCAAACGCGAGCATCACCCAGCCGAGGTTGACGGCGCCTTCGTGGCTGACGATGCCGACGACATAGCCGCTGGCGGCACCGGTCATCTGCTGCATCAGGCCCGCCACCGCGGCGGCCGAGCCTGCCAGGGCGGGAATCAGTCCGACGGTACCCGCGAGCGCAGCGGGGACGAGCAGGCCATGGCCGATACCAAGGACCACCAGCGGCAGTGCCAGCGTCATCGGCGTGTTCACGCCCGCGATGCCCAGGCCGAGCATGAGGACCAGGCCGCCGATGGTGAGGCTCTGACCGACCATCATCATGTTGCGCTCCCCGAGCCGTCGCACGAGCCGGCTCGCACAATAGTTTCCCGCAATGTAGGACAACGGGATGCACATGATGTAGTAGCCGATTCCATCGGGTCCGACGCCGTAGCTGCCGAGGACGATCGGCGCACCGCCCAGGAAGGCGTAGAAGGTCGCGGTGGTCATGGCGAGGATGACCACGTACGACAGGAAGGCGGGCTCGTGGGCAAGTCGCACATAGGAGCCGACCATCGCGCCCAGCCAGTGCGGCTGCGCGCCGGCGGCTGGACGGTGCGCCGGCAGGCATCGCCAGCCCGCCAGGAACAGCACCAGTGCGACAGCCGCGAGGAACAGGAAGTTGGCCTGCCAGCCGAAGCGCACGTGCACCTGGCCGCCGATGATGGTGGCGAGCGGAGGACACAGGCCCATCGCCATGCCGATGTAGGCCATGACCCGGGTCCGCTCCGGCCCCTGGAACAGGTCCTGCACCATGGCCCGTCCCACGGCCATGCCGGCCGCGCCGCCGGCGCCCTGGAGGATGCGGGCGGCGATGAGGACGTCGAGGTCGGGCGCAAACGCAGCGAGCACGGATCCGGCAAAGGCGAGGGCAAGGCCGATCAGCAGCATCAGCCGTCGTCCGAGGCGGTCCGAGAGCGGGCCGTAGAGGAGTTGCAGCCCACCGTTGGCCACGACGTAACCGCTGAACGTGAGCTGCACCTTCGCCTGGTCGGCGCCGAACAGTGCCCCCCACTCCTGCATCGAAGGAATGCAGATCGTCATCGCCACCAGCCCGAAGGCCAGTTGCGCGAGCAGGTAGCCGACCAGCAGGCTGCGCCGCCGGATCTCGATCGGTGTCAGCAATTCAGGCCGTGGCAGCCTGCGCAAGAGGGCGACGTGCGGTCACAGCCGCAACAGCCTCACCGCATTTTCCTTCAGGATCAGCGGCTTCACTTCATCCTTGAAGCCTGCTTCCGCGAAGTCCTTCATCCAGCGGTCCGGCGTGATCAGCGGGTAGTCCGAGCCGAACAGCACACGGTCCTTCAGCAAGGTATTCGCGTACTGCACCAGCTGCGGCGGAAAGTACTTGGGGCTCCAGCCGGAAAGATCGATCCATACATTCGGCTTGTGCATCGCCACCGACAGTGCCTCGTCCTGCCACGGCCACGACGGATGCGCGATCACGATCTGCATGTCGGGAAAGGCGATCGCGACGTCGTCCAGGTGCATCGGGTTGGAATACTCCAACCGCAAGCCCCCGCCGCAGCGCATTCCGGAGCCGATGCCGGAATGACCGCTGTGGAAGATCGCCGGCATGCCGAACTCCGCCACCACCTCGTAGATCGGCCAGGCCATCCGGTCCTGCGGGTAGAAGCCCTGCACCGTCGGATGGAACTTGAAGCCCTTGACGCCGTGCTCCTCGACCAGGCGGCGAGCCTCGCGTGCGCCCATCTTGCCCTTGTGCGGATCGATGCTCGCGAAGGCGATCATCATGTCCTGGTTCTGCTGTGCGGCTTCGGCGATCTCCTCGTTGGGGATGCGCCGCCTGCCCATCTGCGTCTCCGCGTCGACGGTGAACATCACCAGGCCGATCTTGCGCTCGCGGTAGGCGGCGACGCTCTCCGCGATGGTCGGGCGGCGGCTGGAGCGGAAGTACTTGTCGGCCGCGCGGTCGTATTCTTCGCCGTAGGCATCGAACGGGTTCCAGCACGACACCTCGGCGTGCGTATGGATGTCGATCGCGATCAGATCCTGATGATTCATCCTTGGTGTCCGGCTGGCTTGACTTGATCGAGGGCTTGGCTTGATCGAGAGACTGGCCGGATCAAGTATATGCGCGCGCCCAGGAGTGGACTTCGGGTTTGTACCAAGTGCCGGGTGGCGACAGGTACTTAATACTCATAACTATCTGCTCCAGCCTCCCCGACATGACCAGCGAGACGCCGGCCCTCCTGAAGCAACTCGACCAGCTCGCCATCGCTATCGACGGCGCGGTCGCACAGGTGAGCCTCAACCGTCCGGCAAAGCGCAATGCGATCAGCGACACGCTGATCGCCCAGCTGCACACCTGCTTCATCAACCTGCCGAAGTCGGTGCGGGTCGTCGTCCTTTACGGCGCAGGTGAACATTTCTGCGCCGGGCTGGACCTCTCGGAGCTGGCCGACCACGACGTCGCCGGCGGCATCGCCCATTCGCGCAGCTGGCATGCGGCGTTCGACGCCATCCAGATGGGGCGGCTGCCGGTGATCGCGGTTTTGCACGGTGCGGTGATCGGCGGCGGGCTCGAGCTCGCCAGCGCCGCGCACATCCGCATCGCCGAGGACGGCGCGTTCTATGCCCTGCCCGAAGGGCAGCGCGGCCTCTTCGTCGGCGGCGGCGGGTCGGTGCGCATCCCACGGCTGGTCGGGGTGTCGATGATGACCGACATGATGCTCACCGGCCGCGTGCTGAGCACGGACGAGGGCCACCAGGCAGGCATCTCCAGCTACCGGGTCGCCGGCGGGCAAGGGCTGCCGCTCGCGCTCGAGCTCGCCCGCAAGATCGCCGGCAACGCGCCGTTGTCCAACTTCGCGGTGCTGCAGGCACTGCCGCGGATAGCAGGGCTGTCCCGGGACGACGGCCTGTTCGTCGAGTCGCTGGTGGCGGCGGTTGCGCAGGACGACCCCGCCGCCAAGGCGCGCATGCGCGCCTTCCTTGCCGGCAAGGCCGGCAAGGTCGGGAAGCCGTGAGCCCTCCGCCCGGCCGCCCGAAGGAGGGCTCGTCCCGCTCGGCGGGAAGGCGCGCAGCGCCCAGGGTGCACCCATGAGCCCTCCGCCCGGCCGCCCGAAGGAGGGCTCGTCCCGCTCGGCGGGAAGGCGCGCAGCGCCCAGGGTGCACCCATGAGCCCTCCGCCCGGCCGCCCGAAGGAGGACTCGTCCCGCTACCGGCATGCCCGCGTCGCCGCCTGCATGAAGGCGCGCTTCGCGGAGCGCGGCGACCACATCCAGGTGCTGCTGTCCGACACGCCGCTGCATGACTTTCCGCCGCGGCTCACCGACCGGCTCGAGCAGTGGGTGCTGCAGGCGCCGGAGCGAACGCTGGCGGCCCGCCGCGACCGCGGCGGCGACTGGATCCGCGTCAGCTATGCCCAGATGCTCGATCGCGCGCGGGCGGTCGGTCAAGCGCTGGTGGATCGCGGCCTGTCCGCGGACCGGCCGGTCGCGATCCTGTCGGAGAACAGCCTCGAGCACCTGAGCCTCGCCCTGGGCGCCATGTGGGCCGGCATCCCTTTCGTGCCGATCTCCAGCGCCTATTCGCTGATCTCCCGGGACTACGGCAAGCTGCGACATATCCTCGACCGGGTCACGCCTGGACTCGTCTTCGCGTCCGGGGCGGCATATGCCCGGGCCATCGCGGCGACTGTCGCTCGCGACACCGAGGTGGTGACGACGGAATCGGCGGACCTCGGGCGGGCTGCGACGCCGTTCGGTGACCTGCTGGCCACGCAGGCGCGGTGCCGGGGTCGACGCAGCTCATGCGCGGGTGGGACCTCGGACCATCGTCAAGTTCCTGTTCACCTCCGGCTCGACCAAGCTGCCGAAGGGCGTTGTCAACACCCATCGCATGATCTGTGCCAACCAGCAGATGATCCGCCAGGCCATGGCGTTTCTCGCCGACGAGCCTCCGGTGCTGGTCGACTGGCTGCCCTGGAACCACACCTTCGGCGGCAATCACAACGTCGGCATCACCATCTACAACGGCGGCACGCTCTACATCGACGACGGTCGCCCGACGCCTCAGGCCATCGGCGAGACGTTGCGCAACCTGCGGGAGATCTCGCCGACGATCTACTTCAACGTCCCGCGCGGCTTCGAGGAGATCGCTGCGGCGATGCCCGCCGACCCGCAGCTGCGCGCGTCGCTGTTCCGCCGCGTGCGGGCCTTCATGTTCGCGGGCGCGGGTCTGTCGCAGGCGGTATGGGACCAGCTCGACCGCCTGGCCGAACAGGAGGTGGGCGAACGAATCCCGATGATCACCGGCCTGGGCATGACCGAGACGTCGCCGAGTTGCACCTTCGCGCTCAAGGCGCGGGAGCTGCGCGCGGGCCACATCGGCCTGCCGTGCCCCGGTGTCGAGGCGAAGCTGGTGCCGCGTGGACGGCAAGGTCGAAGTGCGCTTTCGCGGGCCGAACGTCATGGCCGGCTACTGGCGCGAGCCCGAACTCACCGCCGCCGCCTTCGACGAGGAAGGCTTCTATCGCACCGGCGATGCGGTGAAGTGGGTCGATCCGTCCGATCCGGATCGCGGCCTGATGTTCGACGGCCGCATTGCCGAGGATTTCAAGCTGTCGAGCGGCACCTTCGTGAGCGTGGGCCCGCTGCGGGCCCGCATCATCGCTGCCGGCGCGCCGTTCGTGCAGGACGTGGTGCTCGCCGGCCCGGACCGCGACGAGGTCGCGATGCTGGTGTTCCCGCGCCTCGACGAATGCCGCAGTCTCGCCCGGCTTGGCGCCGACGCGCCGGCTGCCGACGTGGTGGCCGCGCCGGCGGTGCGCGAATTTTTCCAGGCGCTCACCGACCGGATGTGGGCGGAGGGCACCGGCAGCGCCAGCCGCATCGCGCGGGCGCACCTGCTCGCGGATCCGCCGTCGATCGACCGGGGCGAAATGACCGACAAGGGCTCCATCAACCAACGCGCGGTGCTGACCCATCGCGCGGCACTCGTCGAAGCGGTATACAGGGCATCACCCGGCGGCCGCGGCGAGACCGACGTGATCGTCGCCCGCGAGGATATGACCGGCGCCCGGCGCCAGGTCGTCACGTGAGGCGAGCGAGCGTATCCAGAGCAGCACCGGCATCCGCAACCACGCAATGAAGCAATACAAGTACCCAAGGAGACAAGGCATGAAACCGATCTCGATGAAGCGATTCGCAAGCCTGGGCCTGCCCCTGGCCATTTCCCTCACTTTCGCCGCACCGGCGGCCGCCGACCTCACGGTCGGGGTGTCGCTGGCGCTGACCGGTCCCGGCTCGGCGCTCGGCATTCCGGTCAAGAACGGCTTCGACCTCTGGCCCGCCGAGATCGGCGGCGAGAAGGTGCGGCTGATCATCCTGGACGACACCGGCGACCCGTCGCAGGCGACGCGCAATGCGCGCAAGTTCGCAACCGAGGAACAGGTCGACGTGATGCTGGGGTCTACCCAGACGCCGGGCGGCATGGCGGTCGCCACGGTCGCCAACGAGACGCAGACGGTGCACATGGCGTTCGCACCGATCCCGCTGGCGGGCGACAAGACCGCCTGGTCCTTCGTCGTGCCGCAGTCGGTCAACCTGATGGCCAACGCGGTTGTCAAGGACATCAAGGCGAGGAAGTTCAAGACGCTCGGCATCATCGGCTTCTCCGACCCGTGGGGCGAGCAGTGGTACGAAGCGCTCGCGAAGGGCCTCGAAGGATCGGGAACGAAGATCGTCGCCAACGAGAAGTACGGCCGCGCCGACACCAGCGTGACCGGTCAGGTCCTCAAGCTGGTGGCGGCCAACCCGGACGCGATCCTGATCGCCGGCTCGGGCACCGGCGCGGCGCTGCCGCAGACGGCGCTCGCCGAGCGCGGCTACAAGGGCCAGGTGTACCAGACCCATGGCGCAGGCTCGAGCGACTTCCTGCGCATCGCGGGCAAGTCGGCCGAGAAAGCGATCCTGCCGATCGGCCCGGTGCTGGTTCCGCGGCAACTGCCGGATTCGCATCCATCCAAGAAGGTGGTGCAGACCTTCATCAAGGACTACCAGGCCAAGTTCGGCGACAAATCGCCGGTGGTGTTCGGTGCGCACAGCTACGATGCCGCGCTGATCCTGCAGCGGGTGGTGCCGATTGCCAAGCAGAAGGCCAAGCCCGGCACGCCCGAGTTCCGCAAGGCGCTGCGCGACGCCCTCGAGTCGCAGAAGGACATCGCTGCCGTCAACGGCGTCTACAGCTTCACGCCGCAGGACCACTACGGCCTCGACGAGCGCGGCGCGGTGATGGTCCAGGTCGCCAACGGCGACTGGGAACTGCTCAAGTAGGCAGGCAGCCGGAGCCGGAGACAACCTACCGTGGATTGGCAGATCGCCGTCCTGCTGGTGCAGGACGGCTTGACCAACGGCGCGGTCTACGCGCTGCTCGGCATCGCGATCGTGCTGGTGTTCGCCGTCACCCGCATCATCTTCGTGCCGCAGGGAGAGTTCGTCGCCTTTGGTGCGCTGACCCTGGCAAGCCTGCAGGCGGGGATGCTGCCAGGATCGGTCTGGCTGCTGCTGGTCGTCGCGCTCGCCGTCGCGCTGCTGCAGTCCTGGCAGTCGCTGCGCCATCAGCGCGGCGCCGGCCTGCTTCCGATGTTGCTGCGCACGCTGGCCGTGCCGGTGCTGGTGGCAGCGGCCGCGTGGTGGCTCGCACCGATGATGCTGCCGCTGCCGGTGCAGATCCTGCTGACGCTTGCGATCATCACGCCGCTCGGGCCGCTGCTGTACCGGGCGGTGTTCCAGCAGATCGCGGACGCGTCGGTGCTGGTGCTGCTGATCGCATCGGTGGCGTTGCATTTCGCGCTGACCGGCCTGGCCCTGGTCTTCTTCGGCGCCGAAGGCTTTCGCACGCCCGCGTTCACCGACGGCGGACTGTCGCTCGGCACGCTCAATGTCAGCGGCCAGAGCCTCTGGATCTACGGCGTCACCGCGCTGCTGATCGTCGCCATGGCGCTCTTCTTCGGCTTCACCCTGCGCGGCAAGGCGCTGCGCGCCACCGCCTTCAACCGGACCGGCGCGCGGCTGATCGGCTTCTCGCCCACCAGCGCCGGCCTGATGACCTTCACCTTCGCCGCCTTCCTGGGCACGCTCTCGGGTGTGCTGATCGCGCCGATCATCACCGTCTACTACGACAGCGGGTTCATCATCGGCCTGAAAGGCTTCGTCGCCGCGATCGTGGGCGGGCTGGCAAGCTATCCCATGACCGCGATCGGCGCCGCCATGGTCGGCATCCTCGAGGCCTTCTCCTCGTTCTGGGCGAGCGGCTACAAGGAGGTCATCGTCTTCACGCTGATCATCCCGGTACTGATCTGGCTCTCCCTGACCGCCTTGCATCATGAAGAGGAAGAGCAGTGAAGGCCGGCTTCGCCGGGCTGCCGGCGCCGGCCGCGCTGGCCGTCGTTGCGCTGATCGCCGTCGCGCCGTGGGTGCTGCCGCAGTTCTACGTGACGCTTCTCAACTACGTCGGCCTCTACAGCCTGGTGGCGCTGGGGATCGTGCTGCTGACCGGCGTCGCCGGTCAGATCTCCTTCGGGCAGGCTGCGTTCGTCGGTGTCGGCGCGTATGCGACT
Source organism: uncultured Pseudomonadota bacterium (assembly GCA_963844195.1). Taxonomy (GTDB): domain Bacteria; phylum Pseudomonadota; class Gammaproteobacteria; order Burkholderiales; family Burkholderiaceae_E; genus Lautropia. The sequence goes on from CAWJNC010000004.1 coordinate 975,790, forward strand.
GCGGTGCTCACTACCCGCTATGGGTTCTCCCCTTGGATGACGCTGCCGATCGCCCTGGCGCTCACGGTGCTGGTCGCGTGGCTCGTCGGGTTGATCACCCTGCGCATGAGCGGCCATTTCCTGCCGTTGGGCACGATCGCCTGGGGCGTCAGCCTCTATTACCTGTTCGGCACCGTGCCGCTGCTCGGCGGCTTCGGCGGCTTGAGCGATATCCCGACACTGTCGATCGGCGACTTCCAGTTCACCAGCCTCGGTCGCTTCTACTATCTCATCTGGGGCGTGATGCTCGCGGCGCTCTGGGCGACTGCCAACCTGCTCGATTCGCGCAACGGCCGGGCGATCCGGGCGCTGAAGGGAAGGGCGACGATGGCGGAGGCCTTCGGAGTGGTGCCTTCGAAGCTGCGCATCCAGGTATTCATCCTGGCCGCCGTGCTTGCGGCGCTTTCCGGCTGGCTCTTCGCCCACATGCAGCGCTTCATCAATCCCACGCCTTTTTCCATCAACATGGGCATCGAGTACCTGTTCATGGCGGTGGTGGGCGGCGCAGGCAGTGTCTGGGGTGCGGTGCTGGGTGCGCTGCTGATCACCATCCTCAAGGAAGTGCTGCAGGCGACGCTGCCCGGCCTGATCGGGCAGTCCGGACCGTTCGAGATCATCGTCTTCGGGATCCTGATCGTGATCCTGCTGCACCATGCCCGCGACGGTGTCTGGCCGGTCGTGCAACGACTGCTGCCGGCGCGCCGGCCACGAGAGGTCGACGGCGAGTCGGGCCTGCTCCCGCGCGAGCAGGTCGCGGCAGGCGCGCCGCTGCTCGCCGTGCAGGAAGCGCGCAAGCAGTTCGGCGGGTTGGTGGCGGTCAACCGGGTCAGCTTCGAGATGAGAAGCGGCGAGATCCTCGGGCTGATCGGCCCCAACGGCGCCGGCAAGAGCACGCTCTTCAACCTGATCAGCGGCTATGCGCCCTTGTCGGGCGGTGAGGTCAGCTTCAACGGCAGGAGAATCTCGAACCTCGGCGCCGCCGAGATCGCCCGCCTCGGAATCGCCCGCACCTTCCAGCATGTGAAGCTGATCTCTCAGATGACGGTGCTGGACAATGTCGCGCTGGGAGCCTATCTGCGCGGCAGCAAAGGCCTGCTCGCCACCTGTGTGAGGCTCGACCGCCGGGAGGAAGCGGGGCTGCTGCGCGAAGCGGCCCGCCAGGTGCGCCGGGTCGGACTCGAGGCACAGATGCACGAGCCGGCCGGCAGCCTGCCGCTCGGCAAGCAGCGGGTGGTGGAGATCGCCCGCGCGCTCGCCGCCGATCCGTCCCTGCTCCTGCTCGACGAGCCGGCAGCCGGGCTGCGGTTCAAGGAGAAACAGGAGCTGGCGGAACTGCTGCGCGCGCTGCGCTCGCAGGGCATGAGCATCCTGCTGGTGGAGCACGACATGGATTTCGTGATGGGCCTGACCGACCGGCTGGTGGTGCTGCAGTTCGGCGAGAAGCTGGCCGACGGCGCGCCGGCCGAGGTCCAGCGCGACCCGGCCGTGCTGGAGGCATATCTTGGCGGCGTCTGAGGCCCCGGCGCCGGCGAATCCCGCAGCGGCAGGCGATGGCGGGCATGCAGCCGCTGTTGTCGGTTGAAAACCTGTCGGTGCGCTACGGCAAGGTGGAGGCAGTCCATAGGGTGTCGCTGCGGCTCGAGGCCGGCCAGATCGTCACCGTGGTGGGCCCCAACGGCGCCGGCAAGACGACGCTCATGGCCGCCATCATGGGCCTGCTGCCGGCGGACGGCCGCATCATGATCGATGGGGTCGACCAGCACGGCATCCCGGTCGAAGAGCGGGTCGCCAACGGTGTGAGCCTGGTTCCGGAGAAGCGGGAGCTGTTTGCCGAGATGACGGTGCAGGACAACCTCGAGCTCGGCGCGCTCACGCGCAGCCGGCGCGGCGAGCGCGGGCTCGATGCCGCCCTCGAGGACGTCTTCGGCATCTTCCCGCGGCTCAAGGAGCGGCGCCGCCAGCTGGCCGGCACGCTGTCGGGCGGCGAGCGGCAGATGCTGGCGTTGAGCCGCGCCTTGATGGCTAAGCCGCGCCTGCTGATGCTCGACGAGCCGAGCCTGGGCCTCGCGCCGATGATCGTGCGCGAGATCTTCCATGTCATCGCAGACCTGCGCTCGCGCCAGGTGAGCGTGCTGCTGGTCGAGCAGAATGCGCGCGCCGCTCTTCAGGTGGCGGACTACGGCTACGTCCTCGAAAGCGGCGAGCTCGCGCTGGCGGGCGTGGCCGCGGACCTGATGGCGAACGAGCAGGTCATCGCCAGCTATCTCGGCCTCAGGTCGGCGGAGGCATGAGTCGGTGACCGCGCAGGAAACCGGCTACGAGGTTGCTGCCCGCGCGCCTGCCGGCGATGGCGCCCAGCGCGTGCAGGCCGCACCTCACGGCCTCGACCAGTCCTGCATGGGCCACCTGATCGGCTACCAGATCACGCAGGCGAACGTCTCGAGCCGCAAGGTCTTCACCCGCCACATCGGAGAGCCGTACAAGCTGAGCCCGGTCGAGTTCACCATCCTCATGCTGGTCGCGCACAACCGCGACGCGACGCAAAAGCAGTTGTCCCAGGCGCTCGCCGTTTCCGCACCGAACGTGACCGCGTTGATCGACCGCATGAACGAGCGCGACCTGCTCAAGCGGGTGCGCAACGAAACGGATCGGCGCTCGCAGCACGTGCGCCTCACCCGGAAGGGCGCGGCGCTCGCGCGCGAGGCCCGCGAGGTGTCGCTGACGATGGAGCGTGATCTGCTCAGGCATCTTTCCGAGGCCGAGCGCGCGATGCTGACCGAGCTGCTGCAGAAGGTGGCGCGTGGCGGGCGCGCTTGACCGGCGCGAGCTCCAGCGCCCAGTACTGCCCCAACGCGGCGGATCAGGCCGCGGCGCTCGAATCCGCCGAGCAGGCTGCCTGAGTCTTATCATCGCTTCCAGGAGCCAGCCGGGAGGATGAAATGCATCGGGTCGAGAACCAGCCGCAGCCGCTGTCCGACTACAACCTGTGGCGCGCCAACCCGCCGCTGCGCGAAGCCGCGCGGCGCGAAGGCGCGCAATGGGCCGAGGCGACGCTCGACGACTACGGCGGTCAACTCGGCACGGCGCGGATGCAGGAGCAGGCGGCGCTCGCCAACCGCTATCCTCCGGTCCTGCAGACGCACGACCGCTTCGGGCATCGCATCGACCGGGTGGACTTTCACCCCGCCTGGCACGAGCTGATGGCTGCCGGCGTCGGCGCCGGCCTGCACTCTTCGCCGTGGTCGGATCCGAAGCCGGGTGCTCACGTGGCGCGTGCCTGTGCCTTCATGCTGCATGCGGAGGTTGAGAACGGCACGCTGTGCCCGCTGTCGATGACCTACGGCTCGGCCTCGTCGTTCTTGCAGGCGCCGGAGCTCGCGACGCAATGGCTGCCGGCGATCTTCACCCGCGACTACGACCCGATGTTCGGCCCGGTGACCGGCAAGCGTGGCGCCCTGATCGGGATGGGCATGACGGAGAAGCAGGGCGGCTCCGACGTGCGCGCCAACACCACCGTCGCATCACCTGCCGGCGATGGCACCTGGCGGCTGAGCGGGCACAAGTGGTTCACTTCGGCGCCGATGTGCGACGGGTTCTTCGTCACCGCGCAGGCGGCAGGTGCGGCACCAGGCATCTCCTGCTTCTTCATGCCGCGCTTCCTGCCGGACGGCAGCCGCAACGACATCCGGATCCAGCGGCTCAAGGACAAGCTCGGCAACAAATCCAACGCGTCGAGCGAGCTCGAGTTCGACGGCACTGTCGCCTGGCTGGTGGGCGAGGAGGGCAGGGGCATCCCGACCATCCTGCAGATGGGCGTGTTCACGCGGCTCGACTGTTCGCTCGGTTCGACCGGCATCATGCACCAGTGCGTCGCGCAGGCGGTGCACCATGCCCGCCACCGCCGGGTCTTCGGCCGCCGGCTGCTCGAGCAGCCGCTGATGCGCAACGTGCTTGCCGACATGGCGCTCGAGGTCGAAGGGGCGGTCGCGTTGTCGATGCGGCTCGCGCGGGCCTACGATCGTGCCGAAGACGCCTTCGAGATCGAATTGCGGCGCGTGATGACCGGCACCTGCAAGTACTGGATCTGCCGACGCGGCCCGCCGCTTGCGTTCGAGGCGATGGAGGCGCTCGGCGGCAACGGCTACGTCGAGGAGGCGCCGCTGGCGCGCTTCTATCGCGAACTGCCGGTCAACTCGATCTGGGAGGGATCCGGCAACGTCATGTGCCTCGACGTGCTGCGCGCCCTCGGCCGCTCGCCGGCTGCGGCCGAAGCCGTAGCCCAGGTGCTGCAGCCGGCACGTGGCGTGGATGCTCGCTTCGATGCATCCTGCGAGCGGCTGCTGACGCGTTTCGCCGCGAAGGCTCCGCAGGAGCAACTCGAGTCCCAGGCACGGCAGCTGGTCGGCGAACTGGCGCTGGCGGTGTCGGCGGCCATCCTGTTGCAGCAGGATTCGGAGATCGGCGACCTGTTCTGTCGCTCGCGCCTGGACGGCACCGCTGCCTGCGGCATGACCTTCGGCAACCTGCCGGCGCATCCGGCGATCGACCGCCTCATCGAGCGGGCGTTGCCGGATATCGGCTGACAGTCGCCACCGGTCTCGCTGCACCGGGCGTTCGCTTGGCACCGGGGCGGGATTCTGTGATGCTTGCCCGCAACATGGATGCAACCTTCAGTTCCTTTCTCGCCGATCCGGTCGGCGCCGCCACCATCGCCGTCGGCCAATCCTTCAAGGGCGCGGGCCCGCTGGTGGTGGCGCTGCTGGTGATGCTGGTGGCCGCCGGGGTCTGGCTGTGGCGCCGTCCCGCCCGCAAGGGTCGAACCAACGTGACGCCGCGGCGCGCCTTCAGCCAGGTGGAAGGTCTGCTCTGGTCCCGGCTCAACAGCGCGTTGCCCGACCACATCGTCCTGATGGCGGTGCCGATCACTCGCGTGCTCGCAGTGCGCAAGGCCGGCGGCCTCGGCCGCAACCAGCGCAAGCTCGACGCGCTCACGGTCGATTTCGGAGTGTTCCGCGCAGACGGCACCGTCTCTTCGGTGGTAATCCTCGAGGACGGCGAGACCCTGCTCAGCCGCCGGCAGCTCAAGCTGCGCCGCAAGCTGCTCGAGCGCGCAGCCATCCGCACCTTCACCTGGTCGGCGAAGCCGCTGCCGACGATCGACATGATCTCCAAGCAGCTCAACCCGGCCCCGATCCAGTTCGCGGCCGCCGAGCGCGGGGTGGCGCAGCGCGGCCTCGGCCGCGGCGCGGTCGCAGACGATCCGGTCGATCCCGACACCCGTCTGGCCGCAAGTCACGGGAAGGCCGACGTCAGGCTGGCGTGACCAGCTTGAGGCCGACGATGCCGGCGATGATCAGCGCGAGGCTGACCAGCCGCCCGGCGTTCACCGGTTCGCCGAGCAGCACGATGCCGAGCACGGCCGTGCCGACCGCGCCGATTCCCGTCCACACCGCATAGGCGGTACCGACGGGAAGGCTTTTCAGCGCGAGCCCCAGCAGCACCACGCTCAGCACCATGGCGAACACGGTGCCGACAGTCGGCCAGAGCCGGGTGAAGCCGTCGGTGTACTTGAGTCCGATGGCCCACGCGATTTCGAAAAGGCCGGCGATGAGCAGGATGGTCCAGGCCATGAGATATCCTTGGTCGGTGAGGGCGCGCATTGTAGTCGCCCGGCCTGTGCATCTGACCGGCGGCTGCACGCATGCCCGGCCGGATGCGGATCGACCGGAAGATCGAATCAAAGCAAGAAGCGGAACCAAGGAAGAAGCGCTTGACGCCGACACTCAAGGCCATCCTGCTGCTGACCTGCAGCAACGTCTTCATGACCTTCGCCTGGTACGCCCACCTGAAGGAGCTCAACTCGCGGCCGTGGTTCATCGCCGCGTTGGTAAGCTGGGGGATCGCCCTGTTCGAATACCTGCTGCAGGTTCCGGCCAATCGCATCGGCTTCACGGTGATGAGCGTCGGGCAGTTGAAGATCCTCCAGGAAGTGATCACGCTCACCGTCTTCGTGCCGTTCGCCGTCTTCTACCTGAAGGAGCCGCTCAAGCTCGACTTCCTGTGGGCCGGCCTCTGCCTGCTGGGCGCGGCGTACTTCATGTTCCGCGACCGTCTCTGATCAGTTGCCTGCGGGCGAGATCCTGAACGACCGGATCCGCGGCAGGCGCAGGAGCGCCGCCGAGAGCGCCGCGAAATTGCGCTTGCTCGTCGTCCTGATCACCATCCGGTATTCGAAGGTCGCACCGTCATCGCCGGTGCGATAGCTGAGGTTGACGATCGTGAAGTGGTGACTCTTCAGCAGGTCCCTGAGCTCGTCTTCCGGAATCACGTCCGAGCGCGCGAACTGGACGATGTGCTGGGCGTACAGATGCGAGGGCATCCTGTCTTCCAGCCACCGGAAGAAGGTGAGGGCTGCCAGTGTCAGCAGCGTCGCGGCAGCCGCGGGCAGGTAGAAGCCGATGCCGATCATGATGCCGATCGCGGCGGTGATCCAGATGGATGCAGCCGTGGTGAGGCCGCGAACGGTAGCGCCCTCGCGGAAGATGACCCCGGCGCCGAGGAAGCCGATGCCGGTCATGATGCCCTGGCCCATGCGCACCGGGTCGCTGCGGAAGTCGGCGGCCTGGGCCTGCGGGAGCCAGGCATCCTGGTAGAGGGTGGCCAGCATCAGCAGGCTCGACGCCATGCAGACCAGCGCGTGGGTCCGGAAGCCCGCCGGGCGCGCCTGGAAGGAGCGCTCCAGACCGATGACCCCGCCTGCCAGCAGCGCCGCGAGCAGCTGGACCAGGATCTGGATGTGTTCGGCTGCCACGCGCCTGCGCGTCCCCTCAGGCCGTCGGCAGGAAGCCTTCGATGGACAGGTAGCGCTCGCCCGTGTCGTAGTTGAAGCCGAGCACACGGCTGCCTTTCGGGATTTCCTTCAGCTTGGCGGCGATGGCTGCCAGGGCTGCGCCGGAAGAGATGCCGACCAGCAACCCTTCGCGGGAGGCACACTGCCGGGCGAATTCCTTCGCATCCTCGGCCTCCACCGCGATCGTGCCGTCGAGCAGCCTGGTGTCGAGCACCTTCGGTATGAACCCGGCGCCGATACCCTGGATCGGATGGGGCGTGTGCTTGCCTCCGGCGATGACCTGCGAGGCCGACGGCTCCACCGCATACACCTTGAGGCCCGGCCAGGCCTTCTTGAGCACCTGGGCACAGCCGGTGATGTGACCGCCGGTGCCGACGCCGGTGATCAGGTAGTCGAGCCCCTCCGGAAAGTCCTTCAGGATCTCTGCAGCGGTCGTGCGGGCGTGGACCTCGACGTTGGCCGGGTTCTCGAACTGCTGCGGCATCCAGCTGTCCGGGATCTCGGCGAGCAACTGCTTGGCCCTCTCGATCGAGCCGGGCATGCCCTTTTCCCGCGGCGTCAACTCGAAGCGAGCGCCGTAGGCGAGCATCAACCGGCGCCGCTCCACCGACATCGAGTCCGGCATCACCAGCACCAGCTTGTAGCCCTTGACGGCGGCCACTATGGCAAGGCCGATGCCGGTGTTGCCCGAGGTCGGTTCGACGATCGTGCCGCCGGGCTTGAGCTTGCCGCTGCGCTCGGCATCCTCGATCATCGCCAGGGCGATGCGATCCTTGATCGAGCCTCCCGGATTGGCGCGTTCGGATTTGATCCAGACCTGGTGATCGGAGCCGAAGAGGCGATTGATGCGCACGTGCGGGGTATTGCCGATGGTCTCAAGGACCGACTCTGCTCTCATTGCTTTTCTCCTGCCTGCGGTTGCCGCGGCTGCGGGTCGTGTGGATCGCGAGCGTGTTGTGGATGCGGGGCGAAACGCCTCGTAGTTTATGCCATGCGTTAAGCTTCACCCATGCCCAATCACCGATCCGGTTCGCCGGTGTCGCCGGCGGTTGCGGTCTGCCGCGTCGACGCTGCCGGGGAACAGGCATGGAACGAGCAGCAGCTCTCCCACCCGGTCCAGTCCGCACGGGCGTGCCTCTGGCTCTACGACGGGCCGGCGCTCGTCCTCGGCCGCTCGCAGCATGCGCTGCTGCCGTCGCTCGACTCCGAGCGCCATCGCATCGTCGAGCGGACTGCCGGAGGCGGCGCCGTGCTGGTTGGTCCGTGGATGCTTTCCGCTTCTGTGGTGCTGCCGTCGGGGCATCGGCTGCTGCCGCAAGGCGCGGTGGCCGACAGCTACCGCTGGCTGGGCGAGCTGTTCGTGGCGGCGCTGGCGCGCCATGAGGTGGCAGCGACGGCAGTGCCTCGGGAGCACACCTGGAAGGCGCCGGCCGAGCTCGACTGGGCCTGCTTTGCGGGCATTTCGCCCTGGGAGGTGGCGGTCGGCGAGCGCAAGCTGGTCGGCTTCGCGCAGCGCCGCAACCGGCATGGCGTGCTGCTGGTGGCGGGTGCACTGTTGTCCGCCGTGCCGTGGGCCCTGCTGTGCGAGACGATGGGAAAGCCTGCCGGCCAGGCGTGCGACCTGGCAGCGATGACCGTCGACGCCGCCCAGTTGCTCGGCCAACCGCTGCCGGCCGACGGATTCGCCGACAGCGTCGCCGGGTTGCTGGGCGCGGCGCTCCGATCCTGACCACCGGACCGCGACCCATGCATGCCGGCGCAGCCGCTGCCCAACCGATGCCCCACGCCCGAGCCGCCGTTCGCGACCGGCCGCCGCGGCTCGAACTGGCCGGTATCTGCAAGCGCTATGGCCAGGTGGTCGCGAACGACCAGGTGTCGCTGTCGGTGGCCGCCGGCGAGATCCATGGCCTGATCGGCGAGAACGGCGCCGGCAAGTCGACGCTGATGAAGATCGCCTACGGCGCGGTCGTTCCGGATGCCGGTCAGATCCGCTGGAACGGCGAAATGGCGGCCGTCGCTTCGCCCGCCGTGGCGCGTCGGCTCGGCATCGGCATGGTGTTCCAGCACTTCGCGCTGTTCGACACGCTCACGGTGGCGCAGAACGTGGCCCTGGTTCTGCCGGAGCGGGCGCAGCGGATAGGTCTTGCCGCACGCATCTCCGAGATCGGCCGGCGCTATGGCCTGGCGATCGATCCCGATCGCCACGTCCACGCCTTGTCGGTCGGCGAGCGCCAGCAGGTGGAGATCATCCGCGCGCTCCTTCAGGCGCCGCAGCTGCTGATCATGGACGAGCCGACATCGGTGCTGACCCCGAAGGCGGTGGACCAGCTCTTCGGTACGCTGCGCAAGCTCGCCGAGGAAGGCGTGTCGATCCTCTACATCAGCCACAAGCTGCACGAGGTGCGCGCATTGTGCAGCAAGGCGACGGTCATGCGTGCGGGCAGGGTGACCGGCGTCTGCGCTCCGGCGGCGGAGACCGTCGCCAGCCTGTCCCGGATGATGATCGGCGCGGATCCGCCTGCGACGCGCGCGTCGCGGCATCGGCCCGGCGTGGCGGCGTTGCGGGTCGACTGCCTGTCGCTGCCGCCGCTTGAACCGACCGGCAAGGCCTTGCACGACGTTTCGCTCGAGGTGCGCCGCGGCGAGATGATCGGTATCGCCGGCATCTCGGGCAACGGACAGAACGAACTGCTTGCCGCACTTTCGGGAGAAGATCGTCGCGCCTTGCCGGCGACGGTCGAATTGTTCGGCCGGCCGATGGGTTCCTGCGGCGTGGCCGCGCGCCGCGCTGCCGGCCTTGCCTTCGTCCCCGAGGAGCGCCTCGGACGTGGCGCGGTTCCCGGCCTTGGCCTGGAGATGAACCTGCTGCTCACCTGGTCGGCGCCGGACCTGTTCCGCTTCGGCCTGATCCGCAGGAAGGTGCTCACGGCGCGAGCGGCCGAGATCATGGCCCGCTACAACGTGAGGGCGGCGGGCCCTTCGGCCGCAGCCGGGAGCCTGTCCGGCGGCAACCTGCAGAAGTACATCGTCGGCCGCGAAATGGAGAAGCGGCCGGCGGTGCTGCTGATCGCGCAGCCGACCTGGGGCGTCGACGTCGGCGCCGCCGCACAGATCCGCCAGGCGTTGGTCGACCTGCGCGACGCGGGCTCGGCCGTGCTGGTCGTCTCCGAGGAACTCGACGAGCTCTTCGAGATCTGCGATGGCCTGCACGTCATTGCCAACGGCCGCCTCTCCGAGCGCATCCCGGTCGGCGAGGCGACGGTGGAACTGATCGGGGAGCGGATGTCTTGATCCGCCTGCAGCTGCGTCCGACGCCTTCGCGCTGGATGGTCCTGATGGCCCCCCTGCTCGCGTTGGCGATCACCTCGCTTTTCGGCCTGCTGCTCTTCACGTTGCTGGACAGGGATCCGGTGGCGGGCCTCAGGGTCTTCCTGGTGACGCCGCTGCAGAACATCCGCGGCTGGTCGGAGATCGGCCTGAAGATGACGCCGCTGCTGCTGTGCGCGTTGGGGCTGGCCATCTGCTATCGGGCCAACGTCTGGAACATCGGCGCCGAGGGCCAGCTCGTGGCCGGGGGTCTGGCCGCCGGCGCGACTGCGCTGCTGGCCACGCCGGAATCGCCGCGGTTGTTCGTGCTCCTGGTGATCGTCGCGGGTGCCGTCGGCGGTGCGGCCTGGGGCGCTGCCACCGCATGGCTGCGCGACCGCTTCAACGCCAACGAGATCCTGGTGAGCCTGATGCTCACCTACGTCGCGCAACTTCTCCTGCTCTACCTGGTGCACGGGGCGCTGAAGGATCCCAAGGGCTACAACTTCCCATACAGCCGGATGTTCGAGGCCGTGACCGCCCTGCCGCGCCTGCTTCCGCCGTATCGGGTCAACATCGGGCTGGTGGCGGCGCTGGTGCTGGCGGTGCTGGCGTGGGTGTTCGTCTTCCGGTCGCGCCTCGGCTTCCAGTTGCTTGCACTCGGCGACGCACCGCTCGCGGCGCGATACGCGGGCTTCAGCTCCAGGCTCGGCATCTGGGTGTCGATGCTGGCCTGCGGTGCGCTGGCGGGACTTGCCGGCGCTTTCGAGGTCGCTGGCCCGATCGGCCAGTTGACGCCGAGCATCTCGCCCGGCTACGGCTTCGCCGCGATCATCGTAGCCTGGCTCGGCAGGCTGAATCCGCTCGGCTGCATCCCGGCGGCGTTCCTGATGTCGATGATCTATATCGGCGGCGAACTGTCGCAGTCTCGGCTCGGCCTGCCGAACGCCATCACCGGCGTGTTCCAGGGAGTGCTGCTGCTCGCGCTGCTGTGCGCCGACACCTTCATCCACTACCGCATCGGCTGGAAACCATGGAAGCCGTCGCCGCGCTGATTGCAGCCACCCTGAGTGCCGGCACGCCGCTGCTGCTGGCGGCCGTGGGCCTTCTGGTCAACGAGAAGGCCGGCGTGCTCAACCTCGGCGCGGAGGGCATGATGCTGGTTGCGGCCGCCGTGGGTTTCGCTGCCGGCTACCACAGTGGCAGTGTGACGGTGGCGCTCGCGGCCGGCGCCGGCGCCGGGGTCGCCATCTCGCTCGTTTTTTCCGCGCTGGCGGTAGGAATGGCCACCAACCAGTACGCGACCGGCCTTGCGCTGACCCTCTTCGGCGCGGGCGTGTCCTCGTTCATCGGCTTGCCCTACGTCGGCAAGCCGCTGCTGCCGCCAGGCAGCGGCGCCACTTGGAACGGATTGCCCTGGCTCGCCGATATTCCCTTGCTGGGTCCCGCGTTCTTCGGCCTGCACCCGGTGGCCTATCTTGCGCTTGCACTGACTGCGGCGCTGGCCTGGTTCCTCTCGCGCACGCGCGCCGGCCTGGTGATCCAGGCGGTCGGCGAATCGCCCGAGTCAGCCCATGCGGTCGGCCTGCCGGTGCGCGCCATCCGTTTTGCCGCGGTGTGCTTCGGCGGCGCCTGCTGCGGCCTCGCGGGCGCCTACCTGTCCTGCGTATATACGCCGCTCTGGGTCGACGGCATGGTTGCAGGCCGAGGCTGGATCGCACTCGCGCTCACCACCTTCGCCACCTGGCGGCCATGGCGGGTCGCGCTCGGCGCCTATCTGTTCGGGAGTGTTACGATGATCCAGTTCTATCTCCAGGCCGAGGGCGTCCAGATCGCCTCCCAGTTGCTGTCGATGCTGCCTTACCTGGCCACCGTGATCGTGCTGGCGGTGATCTCGCGCAATCCGGCCTTCATTCGACTCAACATGCCGGCCAGCCTCGGCAAGCCCTTCAGAGGCGGCTGAGCGGCGGGCGACGCGGAGCAACCCATGTCCGACAACGACGAATTCGACCGGTGGATCCGGGCACTGCCGAAGGCGGAGCTGCACCTGCACATCGAGGGCTCGCTGGAACCCGACATGATGTTCGCGCTGGCCGAGCGCAACCTGGTGAAGCTGCCGTACCGAAGCATCGACGAGGTGCGTGCCGCCTACCAGTTCCAGGACCTGCAATCGTTCCTGGACCTGTACTATGCCGGCGCCGACGTGCTGCGCACCGAGCAGGATTTCTTCGACCTCTGCTGGGCCTACCTGTTGCGCGCGAAGGCCGACGGTGTGGTGCATACCGAGATCTTCTTCGACCCGCAGACTCATACCGAGCGCGGGATCCGCTTCGAGACGGTGCTCGACGGTCTCGAGGCTGCACTGAGGAAGGGCGAGGCGGAACTGGGCATCGGCTACCGCATCATCATGTGCTTTCTCAGGCACCTGTCTGAAGAGGAAGCCTTCAAGACGCTGGTGCAGGCACGGCCGCATGCGGCGCGGATCGCCGGCGTCGGGCTCGATTCTTCCGAGAAGGGCAACCCGCCGTCGAACTTCGCGCGGGTGTTCGACGCCTGCGCCGGACTCGGCTGGCACCTGGTTGCGCACGCGGGAGAGGAAGGTCCGCCGGAATACGTTGTCGAAGCGCTCGACGTGCTGAAGGTCGAGCGCATCGACCATGGAGTGCGCAGCGAAGCCAACCCGGCGCTGATGCACCGCCTCGCGCGCAGCCGGGTGCCGCTCACGGTCTGCCCGCTGTCCAACGTCAAGCTGCGCGTCTTCCCGGACCTCGCTTCCCACAACCTGAAGCGGATGCTGGACGCCGGCCTCAACGTGACCATCAATTCCGACGACCCCGCCTATTTCGGCGGATATGTCGGAGACAATTACATCCAGGCCGCGAAGGCCCTCGGTCTGGGCAGGGACGACGTCCTCACGCTGGCGAGAAACAGCCTCGAATCGAGCTTCGTGTCCAAGGACGTCAAGGCGAGCTGGGTCACCGAGCTCGAGCGCCACCGGTAGCACCGGCCGCCACCCGCGCGGCCCACCGAGGCCTCAGCAAATGATGAGATCACCGGCTGCCGGCCTGCTAGTATTGGTCATCGACCCGCATGGTGCCGCGGCCGGCTCTTCCGCCGGCGCCGGTCGCCACCCATGATTCCAGGAGTGCTCCGATGAAGCTCGCCCGCTACCCGCTGCTGGCAGCCGTACTGTCAACCGCGATCGCCGTCGCCGCCTGCGGCAAGAAGGAGGAGGCTCCGCCGCCGGCTGCCTCCTCGTCGGCACCTGCGACGACGGCACCCGCAGCGACCTCGCAGCCTCCTGCGGCGCAAGCACCGGCGGCGCAGGCGCCGGCGACCCCCGCGGCTCAACCTGCGCCACCGGCCGATGCCGCCAAGCCGGAGGCGCCGGCGGGCGCCGGCAATGCGGCAGACCCGGCGAGCGCGTCTGCCGAAGCGGCACGCACCGCAGCCGGCGCGGCGGCCGCGGCCGCCACCGCGGCCGCGAAAGCGTCAGGTGGCGCGGCAGCGGCTGCATCGCCGGGTGCGTCCTCGGGCGCACCTTCCGAGCCGCTCAAGGTGGCCTACGCCTATGTCGGCCCGGTCGGCGACGGCGGCTGGACCTTTGCGCACGACCGCGGGCGCAAGGAGATGGAGGCGGCGCTGGCCGGCAAGGTCAAGACCACCTTCGTCGAGAGCGTTCCGGAGAATGCGGATGCCGAGCGGGTCCTGCGCGACCTGGCGGCCCAGGGCAACAAGGTGATCTTCGGCACCACTTTCGGTTACATGGAAACGATGGTGCGGCTTGCCAAGGAATTTCCCGACGTCAAGTGGGAGCATGCCACCGGCTTCAAATCGGGTGACAACATGCGCGCTTACGACGTGCGAGCCTACGAGGGCGCCTACCTTGCCGGCATCATCGCCGGCAAGATGACGCGCACCGATACGCTCGGTTTCGTCGCTTCCATCCCGATCCCCGAGGTCGTGCGCAACATCAATGCCTTCACTCTCGGCGCCCAGTCCGTCAACCCTTCCGTGAAGACGAAGGTGGTGTGGATCAACAAGTGGTTCGACCCGGGCCGTGAATCGGAAGCCGCCCAATCCCTGATCAACGGCGGAGCCGACGTGCTGCTGCAGAACACCGACTCTTCCGCCCCCCTGCAAGTGGCGGAGAAGGCCGGCAAGTACGGCTTCGGCTGGGACAGCGACATGAAGTCGTACGGGCCCAAGGCACACCTCGGCTCGTCGATCATCAACTGGGCCCCGTACTACACCAAGGCGGTGCGACAGGTGCTCGACGGCAACTGGAAGGTGGAGACCAACTGGTGGGGCATCAAGCAGGGTGCGGTGGACCTGGTGAACGTGCCCGAGGTTGTGCCCGAGGACGTCAGGGCTCTCGTGGAGGAGAAGAAGAAGGCGATCGCCGACGGGGACTTCAAGATCTGGAAAGGGCCGATGCTGACGTCCGAGGACAAGGAAGTGCTGCCTACCGGCGCGGTCGGCGACGACAAGTTCATCAGCGGCATCATGTTCTATGTCAAGGGCGTGGAAGGCAAGGTGCCCACCGGCAACTGAAACCGGCCGGTCGTGGATGCCGCGCCGCCGGCGCCCGATCGGGCGTTGCCGGTACGGGTCGACAATTGGTTCGAACTTGCCATGGTTGACACCGTTGCGGCGCCGCATGGATTCGGCGCCCCGCCACCAATTCAGTACGGTCAAGTAAGATCGATTCGCTCGCCGATCGTAGAATCGGATGCGATCTCGGCGAGGGTGACCGCGCGCGCACCCCGTCTCGTGACCCGGGTCAAAGGTAAGCTGCTTGAACAACTACCATCGAAATCGCATCAGGGCAGTCACTGCCGCTGGTGCCGGTCTACTGCTTGCGTCTCCCGCCGGCAGGTTGCTGGCTCAGCCGCAGGCACAACAACAGGAAAGGGGGCAGGGCGGCAAGCCGCCGCCAGACGGGCCGAAACCCCAGGGTCAGGTCCAGGGCCAGGCAGCGCCCGCTGCGCCGAACGGGCAGGTGGCCCAGCAGCCTGCGATGCGCCAGAGACTGCCGGTGGAGCCGCCGCTGAAGGTCGGCTTCGTGCATGTCGGCTCGATCCATGAGGTGGGCTGGACGCACCAGCACGACCTGGGTCGCATCGCGCTGGAAAAGGAACTGGGCGCGGACGTCGAATGCGCCTATATGGAACGAGTTCCGGAGGGGCAGGACGCCGAGCGGGTCATCCGAGAGATGGTCGCCCAGGGGCGGCGGCTGATCTTCAGCACCGCCTTCGGCTTCATGGATCCGACCGTCCGGGTCGCGCGGGAGTTCAACGATTTCGCGTTCGAAAACGCCACCGGCTACAAGACCCTCGACAACGTCGCGGTCTACAACGCGCGTTTCTACGAGGGGCGATATCTCGCCGGCCTGCTCGCCGCGCACGCGAGCGAGAGCGGCGTCATCGGGTATGTCGCGGCCATGCCGATCCCGGAGGTCCTGCAGGGCATCAACGCGTTCACCATCGCCGCCAGGTCGGTGAATCCGAAGCTCGAAGTCAGGGTCATCTGGATCAACAGCTGGTACGACGCGGAACGGGAACGCGATGCGGCGCTGACGCTGATCTCGCAGGGAGCGGACCTGCTTACCCACCACACCGACACCTCGGCAGTGGCGGAAGTGGCCGAGCAGAAGAAGCGCCTGCTGATCGGCTACAACTCGGACATGAGCGAAATCGCGCCCACCATGCATCTCGCCTCGGTCACCCACCATTGGGGCAGGTACTACATCAAGCGCGCCCGCGCGGTGCTCGACGGCAGCTGGACCAGCGCCAACACCTGGGGCGGAATCGCGGACGACTTCATTCGCCTGGAATCGTTCGCACGCCGGGTGCCGGCGTCGGTGCGACGCGACATCCGCAGTCGCAGCGAAGAAATCGCCAAGGGCAAGCTGCTGCCTTTCAGCGGTCCGCTGAAGTCCAATGACGGCAAGCCGCGTGTCGAAGACGGGTTCCTGACCGACGAGGCACTTCATCGGATGGACTGGCTGGTGGAAGGCATCGTCGGCCGGATCCGCTGAGCCTCTCCGCGCCTTTCCTGCAAGCGCGCGCACCCCGGGGTTGGAGGCGCGCCCGACCCAGGGAGCGCAGCCGGTCAGGTTGGTGGCAGGTCCTGCGCTTTCGCCGCGAGATGGATCGCCTTCTCCAGGTCTGCGAGCACCTGCCGGGTCGCGCCTTCAGCCTGCAGCCCGAACACCACCAGCGAACGTTCGGTCACCAGGTACTCGTCGCCGGTACGGAATTCGGCGTGCTCCTCGGGCAGGGGCAGGCGGGTATCGATCAGCAGGACCCACCGATCCTGGTCTGCCGTCTCCGGCAGGACGAATGGAATCGGTTCGTGATAGGCATTGAAGAACATCAGCACGGTCGCGTCCTCCGCCCGCTTGCGGATTTCGCTGATCCGGGCGCGTCCGTCGATCAGGACGGCGAAGCTGCGCATCTGCGGATCGGACCACTGCTCCTCGTTCATGTCGGCACCGTCCGGGGTCAACCAGCGAACATCGGTGATCCCGGTCGCCTCGTCGACGTTGCCGGTGAGGAAGCGGTTCCTTCTCAGCACCGGCAGGTCGCGGCGCATCCGCGTGAGGATGCTGACGTATCGGGTGAGCGCCTGGTTCGGCTCCTGCGCCGCCAGCTCCCAGTCCACCCAGCTGATCTCGTTGTCCTGGCAGTAGGCGTTGTTGTTGCCGTGTTGCGTGCGGCCGTGCTCGTCGCCGGCCAGCAGCATCGGCGTGCCCTGCGCGAAGAGCAGGGTGGTGAGCAGGTTGCGCTTCTGTCGCTCGCGCAATTCCAGCACTTTGGGATCGTCGGTCGGACCTTCGGCGCCGCAGTTCCAGCTGCGGTTGTCGGAATGCCCGTCACGGCCATCTTCGCCGTTCGCCTCGTTGTGCTTGTGGTCGTAGCTCACCGCGTCGTGCAGCGTGAAGCCGTCGTGCGCCGCGATGAAATTCACACTCGCCCAGGGTCGCCGGCCGCGGCGGTTGAAAAGGTCGCTCGAGCCGGTCAGCCGTTGCGCGAGGTCCCCGGCGGAGCCTTCGTCGCCTTTCCAGAAGGAGCGGGTGGTATCGCGGAAGCGGTCGTTCCATTCGGCCCAGCCCGGCGGGAAGCCGCCGACCTGGTAGCCGCCAGGGCCGCAATCCCATGGCTCGGCGATCAGCTTCACCGAGGACAGCACCGGATCCTGCAGGCACGAGTCCAGGAAGCCGCAGCCTTCGTCGAAGCCGTGGAGTTCGCGCGCAAGGATGGTCGCGAGATCGAAGCGGAAGCCGTTCACGCCGATGTTGGTGGCCCAGTAGCGCAGGCTGTCGGTGACCAGCTTCAGGGTGCGCGGATGCGTCAGGTTGAACGTGTTGCCGGTGCCGGTGTCGTTGATGTAGTAGCGCTTGTTGTCCGGCAGCAGGCGGTAGTAGGACTCGTTGTCGATGCCGCGAAACGAGAGCGTCGGCCCCAGTTCGCTGCCCTCGGCGGTGTGGTTGTAGACGACATCGAGGATCACCTCCAGACCCGCCACCTGCAGCCGCTGGACCATCGACTTCAGCTCGATGATCGAGCCGGTTGCGAAGTAGCGCGGGTCGGCTGCGAAGAAGCCGATCGAGTTGTAGCCCCAGTAGTTGGTCAGCCCCTGGTCGAGCAGGTAGCTGTCGTTGATGAAGGTGTGGATCGGCAGCAGCTCGATGCTGGTGACGCCGAGCGACTGCAGGTAGTCGACCACTTTCGGTTCGCACAGCCCCGAGAAAGTGCCGCGCAGCATCTCCGGTACGTCCGGATGGCGCATGGTGAAGCCCTTGACGTGTGCCTCGTAGATGATGGTCTCCGATGGCGGAACGCGCAGGCTGCCGCGCGTCGAGCCGGGTGCCTCGGGCTCGGGCACGATGCACTTGGGCACGAAGGCCGCGCTGTCGCGTTCGTCGAACGACAGATCCAGGTCCTTGTGGCCGAGCTGGTAGCCGAAGACCTCCGGAGCACCACTTGAGCGATCCCCAGTGGGATTGGGCGTACGGGTCCATCAGGAGCTTGTTCGGATTGAAGCGGTAGCCGGCGTCCGGCTCGTACGGACCATGCACCCTGATCCCGTAGATCGTGCCGGGACGCACACCCTCGAGGTAGCCGTGCCAGACCTCGTTGGTGTACTCGGGCAGGGTCGATCCGCGCGATCTCGGTCTCGCCCGCGACTGATCGAAAAGGCAGACCTCGACCTTCGTGGCGGAGGAGGAGAAGATCGCGAAGTTCGTGCCGCGCCTGTCGGCAACGGCGCCGAGCTGGAGCGGACTGCCTTCGCGGACGGTGATGTTCCTGGTGTTCATGGAATCCTGCTGGAGTGGGTGCTGGGGTCGGTGCGACGTCGATGCGAAGCTGATGATTGCAATCGGCAATGCCTGGAGCAGGGTGTCGAGTCGCTGGCGCTGCGTCACAAAGGTGCAAGTTCAGACGCGGCAATCGCCGCTCGCAATCCGGGGCCGGATCGAGGAGGATGTTTCTCGGATTGACCGCCTGGATGCCGGCCGCCTCCAGGTCGACGCAGGTGTCCTCCCACGAGAAGGCCACGCGCTGCCCGGCCTGCCTCCGGGCCTGGATAGCCGAGTTCGCGGTAGAGGCGCGTCGCGAGCACGAGGATGCCGTGGCGCGGGTTGCTGCGGATGTAGGCTACGCAATGCCGCGCGAGCGGCCCGGTCAGGGGAACCGGCCGATAGTCGCCCGATTCGAAGAGCTGCGGATGCAGGGCCCGCCAGCCGAGCAGCCGGTGCAGCGTCCACAGCTTGAGACGCGCAAAGTCGCCGTCCGCCAGCCATTGCTGGACAGCCTTGCGGATCTCGACGGCCGGCCTGGCCGCGACTTCGACCAGCTCGCGGATCACTTCCT
Organism: uncultured Pseudomonadota bacterium; assembly: GCA_963844195.1. Classification (GTDB taxonomy): domain Bacteria; phylum Pseudomonadota; class Gammaproteobacteria; order Burkholderiales; family Burkholderiaceae_E; genus Lautropia. Next base: position 994,864 of record CAWJNC010000004.1, read on the forward strand.
CGCGCGCCGCGAAGTCCACCGGACGGCGGTTGTCGGGATCCACCAGCGAATCATCGAGCACATTGGCTCCCTGGTAGATGTCGGGCACGCCGGGGACCGTCAGCTTCAAGCGCGGTGAGCGACAGGCTGTTGAGGGCGCCGTACCAGGCAAGGGCTGGACATCGCTGCCGATCCGTTCCGCCAGATCCTTGTCGGCCAGGACCAGGTCGATCAGCTGGTGCACGGCGCCTTCGTAGACCTCGTCCGGTTCGGTCCATGACGTGTGCAACTTTGCCTCGCGGCAAGCCTTGGTCATGTAGGCCTTGAGGCGCGCGGCGTATCCCCGCAGGTCTCCGCTCGGCGGCATCGGCCAGGTGCCGACGAAGGTCTGGAAGAGCAGGTAGAGGTCGCCCGGCGCCGGCCGGCGCTGCATGCCGGCCTGATTCATCAGCTGCTCGGCCGCCGCCCGCCAATCCGCGGCGATGGCGCTCCAGGCGGCAGGATCCTCGCTGATCACGTTGATCCGCATGCGCACGTATTCACCGCGCTTGTTGTCGTGGGTCGACGTCGCCAGCATGGCATGAGGCCAGCCGGCCAGGCGCCGCGCGTTCGCTTCGTGGAAGTGCTCGATGCTCACGCCGGTGACATCCGGATCGGCGCCGACGTCATTGATGGAGACCAGGCGCGTCCAGCGGTAGAGGGCGGTGTCCTCGACCCCCTTGGCCATCACCGGGGCGCAAAGCTGCTGGAAGCGCACGGCCCATTGCGCCCTTTCTCGATCCAGCGGATGGCGCGCCCCCGCGGGCGGGTCGTAGTCGCCGGTGGGGCCGGTGAGGATTTCCTCCAGGGCCGCCAGCAGTCCAGGTTCGCGGCCGTCGCGGTCGGGCCGTCGCCTCGAGCCGGCGCGCGGCCTCTCCGCACGCCGTGCGCACCACGCGGCGCGTCTCGGCCGTGGCGACGGGGCCGGGATAGGTGCGGTAGACCGGGAAGCAGGCGATGACTTCCGCCAGTACCGTCGCGATCGGCGGCAGGTTCTCCTCGGTGCGCAGATCCGGCGGCAACAGGTCGAGGAAGCGGCGCGAAAGGGACTTCATCTCGCTGCCGAAGCTACGCTGGATCACTTCCTTCTTGGCGGCGACGGCGAGTTCGGCGAACCGTGCGATCGACTCGCCGGTGAAGCCGCGCCAGGCACGATCCACCTCTTCCGCGGTGTCGACGTCGAGTAGCAGGCCGCAGGCGAGATTGGCGAAGTCGTACCCGGTGGTGCCGTTCACCGGCCAGTCCGGTGGCAGGTCCTCGCCTTCCGCGAGGATCTTCTCGGCGACGATGTAGAGCGGCCCCTTGTCGCGATGCTCGTCGCCACCCTCGGCCACCGCTTCCTGCAGACGGCGGAAGTAGGTCGCAGGATCTCGCAGGCCGTCGGGATGGTCGACCCGCAGCCCGCTCACTATACCCGCCCGCACCAGTTCCACCACCTGCCGGTGGGTCACTTCGAAGATCGCCGGATCCTCGATGCGCAAGGCAGCCAGGCCGCTGACGTCGAAGAAGCGGCGGTAGTTGATCCGCGTGGCAGCCTCCTGCCAGGGCGCCAGCTCATAGTGCTGGCAGTCCGCCACCGCGGCGACCAGCGCGCGATCCGCCAGCGTCTGGGCGAGCCCAGTTGCCGGCGGCTGGTCGCCGGCATCCCCGCCGTCGCTCGCGTCGCTGCCGTCGAGCGCCGCGGCTCTCGCGAAAATCAGCGCGGCACCGCGCGCATTGACCGGCAGGCTGCGCTGGAAGTAATCGAGCCGGAAGCTGCGGCGGGCATCATCCCAGCGCAGGGTGACCTGCCGCTCACCGATGGCCTCCTGCAGCGGCACCCCCAGGATGGGCAGCAGCAGCTTGCCCGGGCCCACGCCGCTGCCGCCCGACCAGTCGATGTCGAAATAGCTTGCGAACGGCGAAGCCGGTCCTTTTGCAAGGACGTCCTGCCACCAGGCGTTCTCGTCGCTTTCGACGCCCATGTGGTTCGGCACGATGTCCAGCAATTGCGTAAGGCCGAGGGCCCGCAGCTCCCGGTTGAAACGGTTGAAGTCATCCGGCGTGCCCAGCTCGGGGTTGATGCTGCAGGGATCGACGACGTCGTAGCCGTGCATGCTGCCGGGGGTCGCGCGCAGGTAAGGCGAGCAGTAGACGTGGCTGATCCCCAGCGCAGCCAGGTAGGGCAGTGCCCGGGTAGCCTCGCGAAAGCCGAAGTCGTGGTGAAGCTGCAGGCGGTAGGTTGCCCGGGGGATCGGGCGCAACGGGGTCAGCGGCGCTGCTATGGGCTGGTTCATGCTCGGGGCGGTTTGGTCGGCCGCGGCGCCGAACCCGAAGCCGAAGAGAACGGGCGTGCGGATTCCGGCATGACGGCGAGGGAGGTGGTGAACCTCGCCCAAGCACAAGTCGTACCTGCCCCACGACCCGGCACCACCCCGATCTCCGGCTACTCTCCGCCGGCGTCCGCTGCCGCGGCTCCCCTGTCCGCCTGCGTCAGCCGCGCCGGCGCGGGCGGCGGCACTACCGGGAACAGCGCCCGCAGGCCGCCCGCGGGAATGGCCACCCAGTCCGGCCGATGCGACAGCTCGTAGCGCAGCTCGTAGAGCGTCTTCTCGAGGATGAACAGTTTCAGCACCGCCTGCATGTCGGACCATTCGTCGAACAGCACCGAATGGCTGGCGGCGGCGGCATAAGCCTCGACGAACACCGCCACCGCTTCCGTCTCCCATTGCAGCGCCGCCGCCTCGAGCATGTCGCGGTCGCTGAATCCCTCGGACGGCAGGCTGTGCAGGGCGGCCCGGGCAGCATAGTTGAAGGACCGGATCATGCCGGCCACATCCCGCAGCGGGGAGTGCTTGAGCCGCCGTTCCTCCAGGGTGCGGGCCGGCTCGCCTTCGAAGTCGATGATCACGAAGTCGTTGTTCGACAGCAAGGCCTGGCCGAGGTGGAAGTCGCCGTGGTGCCGGATCTTCGACCCTGAGACGGGCCGGCTGCGGAACTCTTCGATGGCCTGCTAGCATGCGCTCGCGCGCCGCTGAGCAGGTCGTCGACAGTGGCCTGCATCGCCGCCGGCAGACCCTGGCGATGCGCTTCGAGCTGATCCAGCGTCTGATGGACCTCGGCCTGGACCTGGTCCGCCCATCGGCGCTGGTCGTCCGCCGTCAGCGGCTCGGGTGTCGAAGGCCAGATCGTCGCTCGGGGTCGCCAGCGCCAGGTGCATCTCGCCGGTGCGCTTGCCGAGGACCCGGACCAGCTCGAGGTAGCCGCCGTGCGCGGAGACACCGGCTTCCTCCGGCCGGCCGCCGAGGCGACAGTTCTCCAGGAAGCGGTCCAGATAGTCGAGCGTATAGCTCCAGCCGTCGCCCTGATTCTGGACCACCGTCTGGAGCACCGCCAGCGAGACACGGGTGCCTTCGATGCCGTCGCTGCCGAAGAACTCGACGGTGCCAAGAACCGGCACCGCATTGGCGAAGCCGGCGACCTCGGTCAGGAAGCGGCCGATCTCGACCTCGATGTTGATCCCCACCCGCAGTTGCCGGTAGGCCTTGAGGAAGAGCTTGTCGCCCACGATGACCGTCGTGTTGCTGCTCTGGGTCGGCGGAAAGCGAACCGCCATCGCCACCTTCTCCTGGTCGCTCAACGACGCGATCACCGGGTCGAGTTCCTTGCCGGGCCGGAATTCGATCCGGCCATGAGGCGTCGGCATGGTCGGCCCCGCTCGAGATGGCGCGCACCACCGCTCGGCAGAAGCGGTCGTCGGCCATCGCGTCGACCAGCATGCCGATCCGAGCCTGCTGGCGCACCTTGGCGAGCAGCGAAGGGCCAGGCAGCCGCGAGCCGTCGCCATCGGCGTCCTCCCACACCAGGGTCAGCGGCACGAAGTATCGGACGCCGTCGACCGCGACGAGGGCGAGGAAGGCGCTGCCGCCTTCAATGGACCATTCGATGTGATGCGTGAGGACCGCTCGCGCACCCGCCTTGCCGGCACCACCGCTGGCGGCCTCGGCGGCGCTGGTGGTCTGGGCCGCCTCGGGCGACGCATCCTTGCCGGCATACCAGCGCTGGCCGGCCATGAACTGCGGCAACAGCTCGTTCTCCAGCCGGTGCAGTGCCTTCTGCGCCAGGGCGCCGCGGCGGCTCTCGTTCGGCGAGAAGCTGCGCCAGCCGTCGGGCAGGACCAGGACCGGAACCTCTTCACGGCTCAGCCATTCCTTGTGCCAGACGGGCGCATCCTCGCTGAGGGAGAGGCGGAACCAGTAGAAGCCGTGGCCGGCCAGCGTCAGCAGGTAAGGCAGCTCGCCGATCGGCGGGAAAGGGGTGCGCCCGATCAGCTCGACCGGCACATAGCCCTTGTACTTGCCAAGTCCGAGTTCGACCGGCTGCGCGGTGCGCGACAGATTGGCGACGCACAGGATGATCTCGTCGTTGTACTCCCGGATGTAGGCGAGCACCTTGCGATTGCCCGCGCGCAGGAAATTGAGCGATCCCCGCCCGAGCGAGGAGAACTGCTTGCGCACGGCAAGCAGCTTGCGCATCCAGTTCAACAGCGACGACGGCTCGCGCCCTTGCGCCTCGACGTTGACGACCTGGTAGCCATAGATGGCGTCCATCACCGGCGGCAGGTAGAGCCGCTGCGGATCCGCCGTGGAGAATCCCGCGTTGCGGTCGGGGTTCCACTGCATCGGCGTGCGCACGCCGTTGCGGTCGCCGAGGTAGACGTTGTCGCCCATGCCGAGCTCGTCGCCGTAGTAGATGATCGGCGATCCGGGCATCGACATCAGCAGGCTGTTCATCAGCTTGATCTTGTCGCTGTCGTTCTCCAGCAGCGGCGCGAGACGGCGGCGGATGCCGAGGTTGATGCGCGCCCGCGGATCGGCGGCATACATCCGGTACATGTAGTCGCGCTCGCGGCTGGTGACCATCTCCAGCGTCAACTCGTCATGGTTGCGCAGGAAGATCGCCCATTGGCACGTCTCCGGAATGTCCGGCGTCTGCTGCATGATTTCGACGATCGGATGCCGATCCTCCTGGGCGATCGCCATGTACATCCGCGGCATCAGCGGGAAGTGGTATGCAAGATGGCATTCGTCGCCGTCGCCGAAATATTCGCGCACGTCCTCCGGCCACTGGTTGGCCTCGGCCAGGAAGAACCGGTCGGGGTAGCGCTTGTCGAGCTCGGCGCGAAGCTGCTTGAGCACCTCGTGGGTCTCGGGCAGATTCTCGTTGTTGGTGCCGTCGCGCTCCTTCAGGTAGGGGATCGCGTCGAGTCGCATCCCGTCGACCCCCATGTCGAACCAGAAGCGCATCACCTTGATGACCGCCTTGAGCACGTTCGGGTTGTCGAAGTTCAGGTCCGGCTGGTGCGAGAAGAACCGGTGCCAGTAGTACGCCTTCGCGATCGGGTCCCAGGCCCAGTTGGAGCTCTCGGTGTCGGTGAAGATGATGCGCGTCTCGGGCCACTTCTGGTCGTTGTCGCTCCAGACGTAGTAGTTGCGTTTGACCGAGCCCGGCGGGGCTCGCCGCGCCGCCTGGAACCAGGCGTGGGTGTCGGAGGTGTGGTTGATGACCAGCTCGGTGATCACCTTCAGGTCGCGGCGATGCGCTTCCCGCATCATGTGCTTGAAGTCCGCGAGCGTGCCGTAGTCCGGATGCACGCCGTGGTAGTCGCCGATATCGTATCCGTCGTCGCGCAGCGGCGACGGATAGAAAGGCTGCAGCCAGATTGCGGTAACCCCGAGATCCTTGATGTAGTCGAGTTTCTCGGTGAGGCCGCGGAAGTCGCCGATGCCGTCCCCGTTGCTGTCGCGAAAGGCCCGCACATGCAACTGGTAGATGATCGCGTCCTTGTACCACAGCGGGTCGACGTCCCTTCCGGCAATGATGCCGTCCTGCGGCATCGGCTTGATCAACTCGTGTCTTCTCATCTGGAAATGCCGGCTGGGTTGCGAGGCGCTGGTCGCGGGTGCCGCGGGCAGGTCAGGCCTCCATCACAAGAAATAGTCGAAGTCGCGCTCGGAGCGCACCTGTTTGCGGACCACGAAGATGTGCGCCGGTGAACGTGACGGATCCAGCTGCACGAAATTGCGCGATCCATGCCAGAGAAAGCGCTGGTCGGTGAGCAGGTCGTGCACCTGGAAGCCCTTGTCGTAGCCGATGTCGAGGTCGGGCAGCGGCAGCTCCACCCAGCCGGACTGGACGTGGTGAGGATCGAGGTTGACCACCGTGAGCACGATGTTGGCCAGATCGTCCGTGGCCTTGAAATAGCAGATGAGAGCGTCGTTGTCGACCGGGCAGAAGCGCAGGCTCCAGTTCTCGTGCAGGGCCGGGTTTGCCCTGCGGATGCGATTGACGCGAGTGATGAACGGTTCGAGGCTGTGCGGTTGCGACAGGTCGCGCTGGCGGATCTCGTACTTCTCGGAGTCGAGGTATTCCTCGCTGCCGGGCGTGCGCGGCTGGTTTTCCAGGAGCTCGTAGGCCGGGCCGTAGATGCCGTAGTTGGCCGACAGCGTCGCGGCCAGGACGAGCCGGCTCATGAAGGCTGGCCGGCCGCCGAGCTGCAGGTACTCCGGCAGGATGTCGGGCGTGTTCGGCCACGCGTTCGGCCGGAAGTACTCGCGCGACGGATGCCGGGTGAGCTCGGTGAAGTACTCGGTCAGTTCCTGGCGCGTGTTGCGCCAGGTGAAGTAGGTGTAGGACTGCGAGAAACCGAGCTTGGCGAGGCGGTGCATGACCCGGGGCCGGGTGAATGCTTCGGACAGGAAGATCGTCTCCGGATGCTCCTCTTTGATCCCGGTGATCAGCCATTCCCAGAGCGCGAACGGCTTGGTGTGCGGGTTGTCGACCCGGAACACGGTCACCCCCTGGGCGATCCAGTGCAGGAAGACCTGCTTGAGCTCTTCGAAGAGGCCCTGCCAGTCGGAGTTCTCGAAGTCGAACGGGTAGATGTCCTGGTATTTCTTGGGCGGGTTCTCGGCATACTGCACGGTACCGTCAGGGCGCCACTGGAACCACTCCGGATGCTCGGTGACGTAGGGATGGTCCGGGGCGCACTGGAACGCGATGTCGAGCGCGATCGCAATCCCGCGCTCGCGCGCGGCCTCGACCAGCGCCCGGAAGTCTGCCTCGTTTCCGAGTTGCGGATGGATCGCCAGGTGGCCGCCTTCGGACGCACCGATGGCCCACGGGCTGCCGGGGTCGTCCGGTCCCGCCTCGAGCGTGTTGTTCGGTCCCTTGCGCTGGATCCTGCCGATCGGATGGATGGGCGGCAGGTAGAGCACGTCGAAGCCCATCGCAGCGACCCTCGGAAGCTGCGCGATACGTCCCGGAAGGTGCCGTGGCGACCGGGATCCGGCGATGCGGAGCGCGGGAACAGCTCGTACCAGGTACTGTAGCGGGCCAGGACCGGATCGACCACGATCGCGAGCTCGCGGCCGAGTTCCGCGGCATGGCTGCGGTCGGGGTAGCTGGATGCGGCCTGCGCAAGTTCCCTGGAAATGCCGAGTTCGCGGCGTTGCGCCAGTTCCTGCGGCCCCACCAGCGCCTGCGCCAGTTGTTCCAGCCGTTGCGCGTCCTCGCCGGAGGCCCGAGCCGCTGCCTCGCGCACGACCTGGGCGCCGGACTGCAGCGCGGTCTGGATGTCGGCCGGCTCGACGCGGCGCTCGAAATCGTGCTGCCAGGTGAGGAAGCGGTCCACCCAGGCGGTGACCGTGTAGAAGTAACGGCCGAGCTTGTCGACCTTGAACTCGCCGCGCCAGTGGTCGTTGACCAGCGGCTCCATTTCGAGCTCGGTCCATTGGGCCTCGCTCTCGTGCCGATACCTGAGGCGGCAGCGCAGGACGTCGTGGCCGTCCGTGAAGGCATCGGCTTCGACCAGCACCTGGTCGCCGATGCTGCGCTTGGCCGCGAAGCGGCCGCCGTCGACCTGCGGGGTCACATTCTCGATGATCGCGCGCTGCCAGGGCCTGCGTTCGGCGTTTGCCGCAGCCCTCGGCTTCGCGCCGCCATCCCGGGTCGAAGGGCTCATGCCGCCGCCTTGAAGCAGATCATCGATAGCGGCGGCAGGGTCAGCGACAGGGAGTGCATGCGCCCATGCGCAGGAACCGGTGCCGCTTCGGCGCCGCCCATGTTGCCTTGCCCGCTGCCGCCGTAGAGCGTGGCATCGCTGTTGAGGATCTCGTTCCATCGACCGCCGCGGGGCACGCCGATCGCATAGTTGTGGCGCGGCATCGGCGTGAAGTTCGCGATCACGAGCACCGAGTCGGCAGGATCGCGGCCCTTGCGCAGGAAGCTGACCACGTTCTGCTGCGTGTCGCTCGCGTCGATCCATTCGAAGCCGTCGCCGTTGAAGTCGATCTGGAAGAGCGCCGGCTGCTCGCGATAGATGCGGTTGAGGTCTTCGACCCAGCGTTGCAACGCCTCGTGAGGCGGATAGCCGAGGATGTTCCAGTCCAGGCTGCCGTCGTGGGACCACTCGGCGCGCTGCCCGATCTCGCTGCCCATGAAGACCAGCTTCTTGCCGGGATGGCCCCACATGAAGCCGAACAGCAGGCGCAGGTTGGCGAACTTCTGCCAGTCGTCGCCCGGCATCTTCTCGAGCAGGCTGCGCTTGCCATAGACGACCTCGTCGTGCGACAGCGACAGCATGAAGTTCTCGGTGAACGCATACCAGAGGCTGAACGTGAGCTGGCCCTGGTGGTACTTGCGGTTGACCGGATCCTCCTTGAAGAAGGAGAGCGTGTCGTGCATCCAGCCCATGTTCCACTTCATGCCGAAGCCGAGGCCGCCGGTGTAGACCGGTCGCGAGACGCCGGGCCAGGCGGTCGATTCCTCGGCGATCATCTGCACGTCCGGAAACTCGCGGTAAGCGGCGGCGTTCAGGTCGCGCAGGAACGACACCGCCTCCAGGTTCTCGTGGCCGCCGTACTTGTTCGGCACCCATTCGCCGGCCTTGCGGCCGTAGTCGCGGTAGAGCATCGAGGCCACCGCGTCGACCCGGATACCGTCGATATGATACTTCTCCAGCCAGAACAGCGCGCTGCTGGTGAGGAACGCGCGCACCTCGTTGCGGCCGTAGTTGAAGATGTAGCTCTGCCATTCCGGATGGAACCCTTCCTTCGGGTCCATGTGCTCGTAGAGCGCAGTGCCGTCGAAGTTCACCAGGCCGTGCGCGTCGCCGGGGAAGTGCGAAGGCACCCAGTCCAGTATCACCCCGATGCCGTACTGGTGCAGATGGTCCACGAACCACATGAAGTCTTCCGGGCGTTCCGTAGCGGGCCGTGGGCGCGAAATACCCGGTGGTCTGGTAGCCCCATGAGCCGTAGAACGGATGCTCGGTGATCGGCATCAGCTCGACATGGGTGAAGCCCATCTTCTGCATGTACTGCGCGAGTTGCTTCGCCATCTCCCGATAATTGAGGAAGCCGGTCGGATCGTCCTGCGGCCGCATCCACGAGCCGAGATGGATCTCGTAGACGCTGAAGGGCGCGTCGAGTGCGTTGGCCCGCTTGCGGCCGGCCATCCATTCGTCGTCCTGCCAGGCATGGTCCAGCGCCCAGATGCGCGAGGCGGTACGCGGCGGCTCTTCCCATGCGAAGGCGTACGGATCGCCTTTCTCGATCGCTCCCCGTTGCTGATGCGATTCGATGTAGTACTTGTAGCAGTTGCCGTGGCCCGCCTGCGGCACGAACCCCTGCCACACGCCCGAGCCGTCGTGCCGGACCTCGAGCGGATGGCGGTCGTGATCCCAGCCGTTGAAGTCGCCGATGACGCTCACGCGCGCCGCGTTGGGTGCCCACACCCCGAACCAGGTACCCGCCACGCCATCGACATGGCCGGGATGCGAGCCGAGCTTGTCGTACAGGCGGCCGTGGCTGCCTTCCTTGAAAAGGTAGACGTCGTGATCGGACATGGGCGCGGCCTTCGCGCCGCTACCCTGGGATGACTGCATGTCCGTGATCAGCAAGTTGTGCCTCCGTGCGAGGAGAAGGAAAGTCCCCCGGGAGCAAAGTTCACGCCCATCGCGTCTGCGAGGGTGCCTGAAGCGGACATTGCAGCCGGCGACGGCAGCCGGCAACTGCAGCCGGCAACTGCAGCCGGCAGTGGCTAGTAGCTTCCCGGCAACAGGATCCTGCTGTCGATATCCTGGGCGCTACGCAGTCCGCAGAACGCCATGGTGAGGTCGAGCTCGTTGGCGATGATCTGCAGGCAGCGGGTGACGCCGGCTTCGCCCATGGCGCCCAGCCCATAGAGGAAGGCGCGCCCGATGTAGGTGCCCTTGGCGCCGAGGGCCAGCGACTTCACCACGTCCTGCCCGGAGCGGATGCCGCCGTCGAGATGGACTTCGATCGAACTGCCGACCGCGTCGACGATGGCAGGCAGGGCCGCGATCGAGGAAGGCGCGCCGTCGAGTTGCCTGCCGCCGTGGTTGGAGACGATGATCGCATCCGCCCCGGTCTGCACCGCGAGCCTGGCGTCCTCCGGATCGAGGATCCCCTTGAGGATGATCTTGCCGCCCCAGCGCTTCTTGATCCATTCGACGTCGTCCCAGCTCAGGGCCGGATCGAACTGCTGAGCCGTCCACGCGCTCAGGGACGACAGGTCGCTCACGCTCTTGGCGTGTCCGACGATGTTTCCGAAGGTCCGGCGTTGCGTGCCGAGCATGCCGAGACACCAGTGCGGCTTGGTGGCGAGGTTGAGCAACGTCCCCAAGGTCGGCTTGGGCGGTGCCGACAGGCCGTTCTTCAGGTCCTTGTGGCGCTGGCCGAGGATCTGCAGATCGAGGGTGATGACCAGCGCGGAGCAGTTGGCTGCCTTGGCGCGATCGATCAGCCGGTTGATGAAGTCGCGATCCTTCATGACGTAGAGCTGGAACCAGAACGGCCGGGTGGTGGCCGCGGCGATGTCCTCGATCGAGCAGATGCTCATCGTCGACAGCGTGAACGGGATGCCGAAGCGTTCGGCGGCCCGCGCCGCGAGGATCTCGCCGTCGGCATGCTGCATGCCGGTCAGGCCGGTGGGGGCGATGGCAACCGGCATCGCCACCTTCTCGCCGACCATCGTGCTGGCGATGGAACGGTTCTCCATGTTCACCGCTACCCGCTGCCGGAACTTGATCCGCGAGAAGTCCTCCTCGTTGGCCCGGTAGGTGCTTTCGGTCCAGGAACCGGAATCGGCGTAGTCGAAGAACATGCGCGGAACCCGGCGCCGGGCCATTTTCTTCAGATCGTCGATGCAGGTGATTACCGGTGCCATCTGTCCTCCCTCGGGGCGCCGCAGTCGTGGCTGCGCGGCGTGTCGTCAAACCGCTAAGATGCTACACGACGGAAGGGACGGATCCTGGCGCGATGCCGCCGGTGCCGTCCCTAAGTGGACACCATGGAGCGCGCCCGATGACCCCGGACTATCCCCGCGACCTGATCGGCTACGGCCGCAACCCGCCCGACCCGCAATGGCCGGGCAACGCCCGCATCGCCGTCCAGTTCGTGCTGAACTACGAGGAGGGCGGCGAGAACTCGGTGCTTCATGGCGATCCTGGCTCCGAGCAGTTCCTCTCCGAGATCGTCAACGCCGCCACCTACCCGGCTCGGCACCTGTCGATGGAGTCGATGTACGAATACGGCTCGCGGGCGGGCGTCTGGCGCATCCTGCGGGAATTCGAGAAGCGCAACCTGCCGTTGACGGTCTTCGGCGTGTCGATGGCGCTGCAGCGCCATCCGGCGCTGGTCGAGGCCCTGCGGGCGTCCGGGCACGAGATCGCCTGCCACGGCTGGCGCTGGATCCACTACCAGGGAGTCGACGAGCGGATCGAACGCGAGCACATGCACAAGGCGATCGAGGTGATCCGGGAGATGACCGGCGAGCGACCGCTCGGCTGGTACACCGGACGCGACAGCCCGAATACGCTTCGACTGGTTTGCGACGCCGGCGGCTTCCTCTACAGCAGCGACTACTACGGCGACGACCTGCCGTTCTATGCCGACGTGCGCCGCAGCGACGGCTTGAGCGTCAAGCAGCTGATCGTGCCGTATACGCTCGACGCCAACGACATGCGCTTCGTGAGCCCCTCGGGCTTCGCCAACGGCGAGCAGTTCTTCGCCTACCTGCGCGACACCTTCGACGTCCTGTACGAGGAGGGCGCCGTAGCACCTAAGATGATGTCGGTCGGGCTGCACAACCGCCTGGTCGGCAAGCCGGGCCGGCTGCGAGGGCTGCAGCTGTTCCTCGACCACATCGCGCGGCACGACCGGGTCTGGGTCTGCCGACGCGTGGACATCGCGCGGCATTGGCACGCGCGCTTTCCGCCCTGACGGGCGCGGACTAGAATCGGGGATGGCACACGACACTTGCGAGACCTCGCGATGAACCATCCCCAGCCGATCCTCGACGCCCTGAAGCGGCCGCTGCCGCCGGAACTGGCGGATGCCCTGGCCGCCCGCTTCGGCGAACGCTTCACCGTCGCGCAATCGGTGCGGGATCACCACGGCAAGGACGAGTCGCCGTTCCCGACGGTGCCGCCGGACGCGGTGGTGTTCGCCCGCTCCACCGCGGAGGTAGTGGAGATCGTGGATCTGTGCCGCGCGCACCGTTATCCGCTGATCCCGCACGGCGCCGGCTCGTCCATCGAAGGTCAGCTGCTGGCGATCCACGGCGGCCTGTCGCTCGACCTGACCGGGATGAACAAGGTGCTGACGGTGGCAGCCGACGACCTCACCGCCACCGTCGAACCCGGCGTCACCCGAAAGCAGCTCAACCTCGAGATCCGCGACACCGGCCTGTTCTTCCCGATCGACCCGGGGGCGGACGCGACGCTCGGCGGCATGGCGGCCACCCGGGCCTCGGGCACCAACGCGGTCCGCTACGGCACGATGCGCGAAAACGTGCTGTCGTTGACGGTGGTCACCGCGGACGGCAAGGTCGTCAAGACCGCCAACCGGGCGCGCAAGTCGTCGGCCGGCTACGACCTGACCCGACTGTTCATCGGCTCGGAGGGCACGCTCGGCGTGATCACCGAGGTGACGGTGCGGCTGTACCCGCAGCCCGAGGCGATCTCGGCTGCCGTGGTCAACTTCCCGACCGCGGCCGCCGCGGTCGACACCGTGATCCAGACGATCCAGCTGGGCGTGCCGGTGGCACGTTGCGAGTTCCTCGATCCGCCTTCCATCCGGGCGCTCAACGAGCACAGCAAGCTCGAATTGCGCGAGGCGTACACGCTGTTCTTCGAGTTCCACGGCAGCGAGAACGGCGTCGCGGAGCAGGCCAAGGCGGTCCAGCAGCTCGCCACCGACAACGGCGGCGCCGACTTCGAATGGGCGTCGCGACCGGAGGATCGCACCCGGCTTTGGAACGCGCGGCACAATGCCTACTTCGCCTGCCTGCAGCAGCGGCCGGGCTGCAAGGCCATCTCCACCGATACCTGCGTGCCTATCTCGCGCCTGGCCGAATCACTCGAGGGCGCGCGCAAGCTGCTCGAGGCGAGCGGGTTCCAGTCGATGATCATCGGCCACGTCGGCGACGGCAACTTCCACTGCGTGATCCTGGTGAATCCGGACGATCCGCAGGAAATGCAGCGCGCGGAGCTGGTCAACGACCAGATCGTGCGGCTCGCCCAGTCGCTCGACGGCACCTGCACCGGCGAGCATGGCATCGGCCTGCACAAGATGGGCTTCCTGGTCGATGAGGCGGGCGAGGACGGGCTGGAGCTGATGCGGCGGATCAAGATCGCGATGGATCCGCTCAACATCCTCAATCCGGGGAAGATCTTCCGGATCTAGCCGTCTCCCGGATCCGGCGGGCCCGGCCCGCAGCGCGATGCGGCCGCGACGCCATCGGGATCGGGAAACCCCTGGGTTGGTGGCGCCCGGCAGGCATGCCACCATGGCCGCAGGTCCGGGCCCAGGGCCGCCGGCATGCCGGCGGCATGAGTGGAAAGGCCGGTTGCAGCGGCGCCTGCCGATCAAGCTCGATCGGTCGCGACGGGCGCATCCAGGACAAATATCAGGAGACACCCAATGCGCAGATCCGGTTTGCTGGCCACTATCGTGGCCGCGCTCGTTTTTTCGGGCAGCACGATGGCCCAGAACTTGTCGATCGCAACCGGGGGCACCGGCGGTGTGTACTACCCGATGGGGGGCGGACTGGCCGCCGCGCTCTCCCAGAGCGTCCCGGGTATGCAGGCAACCGCCGAGGTGACCGGCGGTTCGGTCGACAACCTCAAGCTGGTCGCCACCGGCAAGCCCTACCTTGCTTTCACCATGGCCGACGCGGCCCTCGACGCGCTCAACGGGCAGGACAAGTTCAAGGGCAACAAGGTGCCGCTGAAGACCTTGATGGTGCTTTATCCCAACCGCATGCACGTGGTCACCATCGACAGCACCGGTATCACCAAGATGTCGGACCTGAAGGGCAAGCGGGTGTCGACCGGATCGCCGGGCAGCGCCACCGAGGTGATGGCTTTCCGGGTGATCGAGGCGGCGGGGCTCGACAAGGACAAGGATATGAAACGCGAGCGCCTGGGCGTCGCGGAGTCGGTCAACGCCATCAAGGACGGCAAGATCGATGCGTTCTTCTGGGTAGGCGGCCTGCCGACGGCGGCGGTCACCGACCTTGCCAACACGCCGGGCACGACGCTGAAGATGATCGACCATGCCGAGGTGGTGCCGAAGATGAACGAGAAGTACGGCAACCTCTACGTCCAGGACACAATCGAGAAGTCGGTCTACAAGGGCATGGCGACCGACAACAAGCAGGCAACCGTCTGGAACATCCTGGTCGCGCACGATACGATGGACGAGAAGACCGCGTACGACATCGTCAAGACCATCTTCGACAAGCGCGATGACCTCATCGCCGTCCACAAGGAAGCTACCAGTTTCAAGCTCGAGAACCAGAAGGCATCCGCGACGCCGGTCCCCTACCATCCGGGCGCGGTCAAGTACTTCGCCGAGAAGGGCGTCAAGCTCCAGTGAGCGGTGCGCCGACGGCGGCTAGCGGCTCGCCGCCGGCCGCACCAGGGGCGTTTGCGACCGGTGCTGTGAACGAAGAACCCCCGGTTGGCGCGGCGGCCGTCGAGGAGGCGGCGCTCAGGAAGGCCGAGGCGTATATCGAGGAAGAGGAAGGGGCGGTCAACAAGCTGGCCGGCCCGCTCGGAATCTTCGTGATGCTGTGCGCGGTTGCGATGTCGGTGTACCACCTCTACACCGCCTACGCGATCGTTCCCGCCTACGTCCTGCGCTCGGTGCACGTCGCCTGGGTGCTTTTCCTGTCCTTCCTGCTGTTCCCGGTCGCCCGGCGCTTTCGTCACCGGATCATGTGGTGGGACTGGTTGCTGGCCTTCGCGTCGGTCGCGGTCTGCGCCTACATGCTCTACGGCGGCGACGACTTCTTCGATCGCAACACGCTGCCCGATCCGCTCGACATCGTCTTCGGCATCGCACTGATGCTGCTGGTGCTCGAAGGCATGCGCCGCGCCAACGGGTGGGTGATGCCTGCCGTGACGATCATGTTCCTGGCCTACGCGATGGTCGGGCCGTGGCTGCCGGCACCGTGGACCCACAAGGGGTATGAGCTCGGTCGCATCGTCGGGCACATGTACATGACGCTCGAAGGCATCTTCGGTGCCGCGATCGACGTGTCCTCGACGCTGATCATCCTGTTCACCATCTTCGGCGCGGTGCTGCAGTTCTCCAACGCAGGCAAGTTCTTCATCGATTTCTCGTTCTCGGCGATGGGCGGCAAGCCCACCGGCGCCGGCCGCACCGTGGTGCTGGCGTCGTTCCTGCTGGGCGGGCCGTCGGGGTCGGGCGTGGCGACCACCGTCACCCTGGGGTCGGTCGCCTATCCGATGCTGGCGCGAGTCGGCTACGAGAGGAACGCCGCCGGGGGCCTGCTTGCTGCCGGCGGCCTCGGCGCGATCATGTCGCCGCCGGTGATGGGGGCCGCGGCCTTCCTGATCGCCGAATACCTGAAGATCTCCTATCTCGACGTGCTGCTGATGGCGGTGATCCCGACGCTGCTGTTCTACCTCGCGCTGTTCCTGATGGTCGAGATCGACGCGCGCAAGTACGGCATGGCGCGGATCAAGTTCGACAAGGTGGTGGGCGCCTGGGAACTCGCCCGGGAATACTGGTTCCACTTCGCGTCGCTGGTGTCGATCATCGCCTTCATGCTGCTCGGCTACTCACCGGTGCTGTCGGTGTTCTGGGCAACGATGCTGGCGATCCTGACCAGCTTCCTGCATCGTGACTGCGCACTGCTGCCGCGCAACCTGTTCTCGAGCCCCCGCGGCTTCTGGAGCAAGCTGGGAGGCTCGGGCCTGACGAAGGCGATGGCAGGCGGCTCGATCGGCATGCTCAATGTCGGCACCACCTGCGCCGGCGCCGGCATGATCGTGGGGGTCGTCACGCTGACCGGGCTGGGCCTGAAGTTCTCGTCGATCATCCTGGCCTACGCCGGCGGGTCGCTGCTGCTGACCGCCATCTACACCGCGTTGATCGTCTGGATCGTCGGGCTGGCGGTGCCGGTAACTGCCTCCTACATCATCTGCGCGGTGATCGCGGCGCCGGCGATGATCAAGCTGGGCGTTCCCGACTTCGCCGCCCACATGTTCATCTTCTACTACGCGGTGCTCTCGGAGGTGTCGCCGCCGACCGCACTGTCGCCGTTCGCGGCTGCCGCCATCACCGGCGGCGATCCCTACCGCACGACGCTGCAGAGCTGGAAGTACACGATGCCTGCGTTCCTGCTGCCGTTCATGTTCGTCCTCGATCCCGCCGGCCACGGATTACTGCTGATGGGATCGATCGACAGGCTGGAGGCTGCCAACTGGAGCTCGATCGCGATCGTCGCGGTGACGGGCGCCGCCGGCATCGCGGCCCTCGCGGGCGCATGCCAGGGCTGGCTTTTCCTGCGCACGCCGGTCATCGAGCGGCTGTTGCTGGCGCTTGCGGGCCTGTCGCTGGTGTACCCGCATGGCCTGGCGGATGTTGCCGGGTTCGCGCTCCTGGCGGTGGTGCTGCTGTCGCAATGGCTGCGGCGGCCGGCCGTCTCCGCCGCCGGCCGCGCGGCCGGTCCTACCGGGGGATAGCGGCGAGCCTCTTCTCCACCGCCGCGAGGCGCGTGCGGATCGCCTCGCCGACGGCGATCTGGGGCTGCGACGACTCGAAGCCCTGTGCCTCCTCGCGCGCCTGGATTGCCGGCAGCGCGGATGCGAAGCCCTGCTCGAACGAAAGCGTCTCGCGCAGCGCGCGGTTGAAGATCGCGTCGCCGAAATAGGTGAAGCCGGATTCGCTGCCGCAGCCGAAAGAGGGCCGGTCTGCGGTCGACGCGGTCATGATCAGGGTGTCCGGGCCGCGCAATTCCGGGATGAAGCTGCCGGAGTAGCAGGCGGAGATGATCAGCACCCGGTTGCGGATGCCCGCTTCATCGAGCATCCGCTTCAGCGCCGGCGGGTCGATGTTGTGGAGCTGCAGGGGGGGCAGCTCGACGGCCAGGACCGCGTTACGCGACCCGTGGGTCGTGACGTACAGCACCAGGACGTCCTCCTGGGTGTCCATGCGCCGGGCGAGCCCCGCGAGGGCGCGGCGCAGGTTGCCCATGGTGGCGATCGGGAAGTCGCGCAGTGTTTCGTCGTTGTTGACCAGGCGCAGCGAGCGGCCGCCGGTGTCGAAGCGCTGGTCCATCAGCGGATGGATGACCTCGAGCTCCTTGCGGAACACGTCCTCGCTCGCATAGGGTGCGAACCCAATGAAGTAGAGGTCGGTCACTGCCCGCCGTTGTGGCTTCAGGCGATCGAGGTGTTCGACAAGGAGGGTCTGCTGCAGCTCCAGGATTTCCTCGGAGGTCACGTAGTTGACCGGGCCCTGCTGTGGCGGCTCCTCCCAGTACGATTCGGGCGGATCGACGATGCTCCACGCGGTGGCGGCGGCGAGCAGCACCAGCACGACGAAGCGACGGATGACCGGGATCGGCGAGGATCGCTGCATGGTGAAGATGGTGCGGGCGGCAACGAGGTACGACCAGAGCGGCGCGCCGAGGTAAAGCCAGCTGCCGACCGGATCGCCGACACCCTCGGGCAGCAGGCCGCCTGAGATCGCGATCAGCAGGCCGTATGCGATGGCAAGAATCCACGCGGAGGCGCTCAGCATGACCGCGGCGAAGTGCAGCAGTGGTGTCGGGGCCGCGCTGATGATCGGCACGCGCTTGCGGCCGAACAGGCCGGGCCCTCGGGCCTGGGCCAGCCAGGCGCCGCCCAGCACGACGATCGGCAGGTCGTACCAGGCGGTGCGCAACGCGTTCCAGTTGAAGCGGTCGCCCGGCTCCCCGACCAGCCACCATTCGCCGGCGACGCCGACCAGCGTGACCAGCAAGACCAGGAGCAGGCACGAGCCCGCGCCGGGATTCACGTCTGCCGGTCGCACCGGCAGCAGCAGGATCGCCCGCAAGCCGTTGTAGAGCAGGCGCAGGAAACCGCCGTGACGGGAATGCGCGACAGCAGTCTGAACCTCGGTTGACCACGGATACTGGCCGATCTCGGGGCCGCGGTCCTGCCGCTCGGGTCGCGGCGAAGGCCACGGCTGTGCCGGGCGATCGGGGCCGTGCGCCGGCGCAGGCTCGCCCGGCCGGCCTGCGGGCGGCGGGTGATCCGGGTCGCTTGCGTAGAAAGGTTCAGTCACGGGGTTTCAGTCACGGGATGCTGTACCCGGCAGGAAGCCGTCACGGCAGGGGTTTGCTCACAGCGCGGCTGGCGGCTGGGATGCAGCCATAATACCGTCCCGATCCCGACCGATCCCGACCGATCCCGCGCGATCCCGCGCGATTGCCGAGGAGCGATGCCGCCACGACCGGATTCGACGACGTTGCCGGCGAGCGCCGCGAGCTCGCCCGTTGCGGCCGGCTGGGCCGCAAACCTTTGCCTGCGGTTCGCCGCCGACGACCGCGGCACGCGACTGGTGCACAACCGGCATGGCGGACCACTGCGCCTGCTGAAGGCGCTGTCCAGCGGCGACGGTCGGCGGCTCGAGGCGGTCATCGTCCATCCTCCCGGCGGACTCGTCGGCGGCGACACGCTGGCGATCGAACTCGAGCTCGGTGCCGATTCGCGAGTGCTCGCGACGACGCCCGGCCAGCAGAAGTGGTACCGCAGCGAAACGGTCGCAACGGCGCGCACCCGGATCGCGTTGCAGGCCAATGCCTGCCTCGAATGGCTGCCGCAACCGGCGATCCTCTTCGACGGCGCGCGTGCGCAGCAGGCGCTGGCGATCACCGTCGACCCCACCGCGACCTGCGTCGGCTGGGAGGTGCTGGTGAGGGGAAGGGCTGCCATGGGCGAGCGCCTCGTGACCGGACACGTGGACCAGACGCTGTCGATATCGGTCGGCCGGCGGTTGCTGTGGCAGGAGCGCCTGCATGCCGGCGCCGCCGATCGCCTTTTCGACTCGCCGCTCGGTTGGGGAGGAAGCCGGATCGCAGCCAGCGTCTGGTGCTGCGCGCCGGCTCTGTCTGCCGATCGGCTGCGGGACCTGCGGGATAGCTGGCGCTCCCTCCTGTCCTTGCGAAACCCCCATGAGCAGCCGGGCGACGCCGATGCAGCCGTTCGCAGCTGTGCCACGGTGGGCGACGGCATCGTCATCAACGGCGGTGCCACCATCGCGGCCGAGGGCCTGCTGCTCGCCAAGCTGTTGGCCGACGACAGCGAGCAGATGATGTCGACCTGCCAGCGACTGTGGCGGGCGGCACGGGTTGCGCTCGAAGGCGACGAGGGAACGGCGCCGAGGATCTGGCGTACCTGAAGCAAGCGAATCCGTTCTGGCCGACAATGGCCACACCGTCGGCGGCTTCGTCCGCCCGAATCATCGCCGTGGAGAAGCGCGACTCATGGACCTGTCCCCGAGAGAGAAAGACAAGCTGCTGATCTTCACGGCCGGATTGCTTGCGGAGCGCCGCAAGGCGCGCGGGCTCAAGCTCAACTATCCGGAAGCAGTCGCCTACATCACGGCCGCGGTGCTCGAGGCAGCCCGCGACGGCCGCACGGTTGCAGACCTGATGCACTACGGCACAACGCTGCTCAGCCGCGCCGACGTGATGGATGGGATCGCCGAGATGATTCCCGAGATCCAGGTCGAAGCGACCTTCCCGGATGGAACCAAGCTGGTCACCGTGCACCATCCGATTGCGGGCTGAACCATGAGCCGGCCGATCGGCACCATCCAGGTGCGCGATCCCGGCTGAAGTCGGCCGTCTTTTCGAGCACCGCGCCGCGCCGGTGCGCGATCGCCGATCTCCTCTGCTGCCGATGCTGGTGGCACGCGAGTTGCATTCAGGTGTGATGTCCGGCGCGCCGGAAGCAGCATCTCGTGCAGGTTCGCCGGACGCATCCTGTCCGCGCCTGTCGCGTCGTCCACGGCATCCGATCACGAAATTCCGATCACGGCATCTACTAGAGGAGTGCTCTTACATGGCATCGCGTCGTTCCGTTCTCAAACTTGCAGCCGGCTCGGCGGTGGCATTTCCCGGTCTCACCGCGTCGAACATCCTGTTCGCGCAGGACAAGTCGCCGATCAAGGTGGGCATCCTTCATTCGCTGTCGGGCACGATGGCGATCTCAGAAACCGCGCTCAAGAACACTGCCCTGATGACCTTCGAGGAGATCAACGCCAGCGGCGGCGTGATGGGCCGCAAGCTGGAGGCGGTGGTGGTCGACCCGGCCTCGAACTGGCCGCTGTTCGCCGAGAAGGCACGCCAGTTGATCACGCAGGACAAGGTGGCCTGCGTCTTCGGCTGCTGGACTTCGGTGTCGCGCAAGTCGGTGCTGCCGGTGTTCGAGGAACTCAACTCGCTGCTCTTCTATCCGGTCCAGTACGAAGGCGAGGAGCTCTCCAAGAACGTCTTCTACACCGGCGCGGCTCCCAACCAGCAGGCCATCCCGGCAACCGAATACCTGATGTCGAAGGACGGCGGCGGCGCCAAGCGCTTCGTGCTTCTCGGCACCGACTACGTCTACCCGCGCACCACCAACAAGATCCTGCGCGCGTTTCTCAAGTCGAAGGGCGTTGCCGACAAGGACATCGACGAGGCGTACACCCCGTTCGGACACGCGGACTACCAGACGATCGTCGGCAACGTCAAGAAGTTCTCCGCCGGCGGCAAGACCGCGGTGATCTCGACCATCAATGGCGACTCCAACGTGCCGTTCTACAAGGAGCTCGGCAACCAGGGCATCAAGGCCACGGACATCCCGGTGGTCGCGTTCTCGGTGGGGGAGGAGGAGCTGCGCGGAATCGACACCAAGCCGCTGGTCGGGCACCTGGCCGCGTGGAACTACTTCATGTCGGTGAAGAACCCCACCAACGACGCCTTCATCAAGATGTACAAGGACTGGGCCGCGAAGAACAACGTGCCCAATGCAGCCACCGTGGTCACCAACGACCCGATGGAAGCGACCTACGTCGGCATCCACATGTGGAAGCAGGCGGTGGAGAAGGCGAACACGACGGCGGTGGACCCGGTGATCGAGGCGATGGCGGGCCAGAAGTTCAAGGCGCCTTGCGGCTTCGAGCTGACCATGGACAAGACCAACCATCACCTGCACAAGCCGGTGATGATCGCCGAGGTCAAGGCCGATGGCCAGTTCACGGTCGTGCACAAGACACGCGGTCCCATCCGTGCGCAGCCGTGGTCGCCGTTCATCGCCGGCAACGAGGGCAAGCAGAGCATCTGAGCAGGATGACCTTCGCGGGTCCGGCAACGATCGTCGCTGAATCACTTCCGGTATCAAACATCATGCGACCTGCGCTTCGATCGCTGCCGCTCCTGCGGCTCCCGCTCTTGCTCCCGCTTCTGTTTTCGCTTCTGGTCACGCTTCTGCTTTCGCTTTTTCTCCCGATCCTGCTGCTGCTGCCGCTTGCCGCGCTTGCCCAGGCGCCTGTTGCGCCGCCTGGCGCGGCTGCGCCGGGCGGCGGTGCCGTCGACGAGGCGTTCAAGCTGCTCGCCAGTGGCGATTCGGAGGATCGCGACAGCGCCATCGGGCGGCTTGCCGCCCAGGCCGACGAGCAGTCGGCGCAGATCCTGCGGGCGCTGGCGGACGATGCGCTGGCTGTCTCCGATGACGGATCGAACGGCTACCTGGTTGGTGCAGCCGGATGGCGTGATGCCAGGACGGGTGAGCCGGTTGCGAAGCCGGATCCCGAGCCGGGCACGGTCGCCGTCAACAATCGGGTGCGCAATGCGATCGCGGCGACGCTCGCCTCGTTGCGGCTCTTCTCCACCGATCGGGGCCAGCGGCTCGCGGCTGCGCGCGAACTGCAGGACCGGCCGGACGAAGCCTTGCTGCCGCGGCTCGAGCAGGCCCTGACCCGCGAGAAGGATGCCGAGGTCCTCATCGAGCTGCAGGCGGCGGCCGCACTCATCCAGATCGCGTCCGAGGATCCGGCCGTGCGGCTCAAGGCGCTGGAATCGCTGCGCAGCAGCGGTCGGCGCGACGTGCTGACCACCCTGCAACGCCTCACCGGCACCAACACCGACGGCAGCTTCGTCGAACCGGATGCGCGGGTGCGCGAAGCGGCGCAGCTTGCAATGGCAGCTGTGGAGCGTCGGCTGTCCATCAACGAATACCTCGGCCGGATCTTCGCCGGCCTCTCGCTCGGCAGCATCCTGATGCTGGCAGCGATGGGGCTTGCGATCACCTACGGCCTGCTGGGCGTCATCAACATGGCGCACGGCGAGATGATCATGATCGGCGCCTATGGCACCTACGTCACGCAATCGCTGGTGCGCCAGTTCGCGCCGGGCATCTTCGACTGGTACCCGATCCTCGCGCTGCCGGTCGCTTTCGTCGCTCTGCGCACTGGTCGGCATCCTGATCGAGCGGCTGGTGATCCGCTTCCTCTACGGCCGCCCGCTCGAGACGCTGCTCGCGACCTGGGGCATCAGCCTGATCCTGATCCAGACGATCCGCCAGATCTTCGGGCCGCAGAACGTCGGCATCGAGAACCCCGCATGGATGTCCGGCGGCATCGCCTTCGGCAGCCTGGTGCTGCCTTACAACCGGATCGCCATCATCGTGTTCGCGCTCCTGGTGCTGGCCGCCGTGGGCCTGGTGCTGTCGCGCACGCGGCTCGGCCTGTTCGTGCGCGGTGTCACGCAGAACCGGCCGATGGCCGGTGCGATCGGCGTGCCGACGGGCAAGGTCGACATGCTTGCCTTCGGCCTCGGCTCGGGCATCGCCGGCCTCGCGGGGGTGGCGCTGTCGCAGGTCGGCAATGTCGGACCGGAGCTCGGGCAGTCCTACATCATCGACTCGTTCATCGTGGTGGTGGCGGGCGGTGTCGGCCAGCTGACGGGCGCGGTGGTGGCGGGCTTCGGACTCGGCGTGCTCTCGAAGTTCATCGAGCCATCCATGGGCGCGGTCATCAGCAAGATCCTGATCCTGGTGCTGGTCATCGCCTTCATACAGCGTCGCCCGCAAGGCCTGTTCGCGCTGCGCGAACGCTCGATGGAGAACTAGGATGAAAACCCCCCTGGGTCCTTCGGCCCTACCCCGCTTTCAATGGAAAGGGGGGCGCCGGCAGCGGCCGGGCAATGCCCGATCCGCGCCGGCTGCTGGGCTTGGTCCGTTTCATGCGACGAGAGTGTTGCGTCCCGCAACGCCGCGGCCTGCAAGGCCGTCGGTGGCTTCGGGCGGACGGGCGCCACTGACATGCTGACTGTTCCCCGGACACGGCTCTTCTCGCCCCTGCAGTGGGCCCTCATCCTCGCCGCCTTCCTTGCCGCGGGCATCGTTGTGCCGCTGCTGCATGCATTGCTTTCTCATGACTCGCCCTTCTGGCCGGACTCGTATGCGGTAACGCTGCTGGGCAAGTTCATCTGTTACGCGATGGTGGCGGTGGCCATGGATTTGATCTGGGGATACACCGGCATCCTCAGCCTCGGCCAGACGTTGTTCTTCGCACTCGGCGGCTACGCCTTCGGCATGTACCTGATGCGCGGCATCGGCCGCGAGGGGCAATACCAGAGCGCGCTGCCGGACTTCATGGTGTTCCTCGACTGGAAGGAACTGCCCTGGCACTGGTTCGGCAGCGACCACCTTCTGTGGGCACTTTTCCTGGTGGTGGCGGCGCCCGGCCTGCTCGCGCTGGTTTTCGGCTATTTCGCCTTCCGTTCGCGCATCAAGGGCGTCTACTTCTCGATCATCACGCAGGCAATGACCTTCGCCTTCATGCTCCTCTTCTTCCGCAACGAGACCGGCTTCGGCGGCAACAACGGCTTCACCGACTTCAAGACCATCCTCGGGTTCCGCATCACCGATTCCTCGACCAAGGCCGTCATCCTGGCAACCGCTGCGCTCGCGCTGCTGCTGGTGCTGGTCGGCTCGCGCATGCTGGTTGCAAGCAAATTCGGCCGGGTGCTGCAGGCGATCCGGGATTCGGAGTCCCGGCTGCGCTTCTGCGGCTACGATACGCTCGGCTACAAGCTCGTCATCTGGACGCTCGCGGCGGTGATCAGCGGCGTGGCCGGCGCGTTGTACGTGCCGATCGTCGGCATCATCAATCCGTCCGAGATGTCGCCGGCAAGTTCCATCGAGGTCGCCATCTGGACGGCGGTCGGCGGTCGCGGCACGCTGCTCGGGCCGGTGATGGGCGCGTTCCTGGTGAACGGCGCAAAGAGTTTCTTCACCGTCACCTTCCCGGAATACTGGCTGTTCTTCCTCGGGCTCCTGTTCGTGCTGGTGACGATGTTCCTGCCGCGGGGCATCTACGGCATCCTGGCGGGGCGCAAGCGGGACGGGGCCCGTCGCGCCGGCCAGCGGCAAGGAGGCCACAACCGCGCCCGCGGCCGCGACGAATGCAGCAGGAGCAGCCGCTGCAACGGCGGCGGTGAAGCCTGAGCCGGCGAAGGGCGCATCGGCAAGAGCCGGCACGCGGGACGCAGATCCGGATGCGGGCCTGGCCGCGGAGGGCGGCAGGTGAATGCGGGCGCGACCACTATGCCGCGGCCGGCGGACGAGGCCGGCGGGAGATCGGGAGAGGGGGCGCATGCGGTGGTGGGGCATGTCGCCACCGCCGGTGTCGACGTCACTCACGGTCCCGATCCTCTACCTGGACGCCGTGACCGTCTCCTTCGACGGCTTCAAGGCGCTGAACAACCTGTCGTTGGAGGTCGACGACGGCGAGCTTCGCTGCATCATCGGCCCGAACGGCGCGGGCAAGACCACGATGATGGACTGCATCACCGGCAAGACCCGGCCGGACAGCGGTACCGTCTTCTTCGGCTCGACCATCGACCTGGTCAGGATGACCGAGTCGCAGATTGCCAATATCGGCATCGGCCGCAAGTTCCAGCGGCCGACAGTCTTCGAGACGCTGAGCGTCTTCGAGAACATGGAGCTCGCGCTGAAGACTGCGAAGGGGCCGTACGCCAGCGTCCGTGCGAGGCTGGACTCGGAGCAGCTCGACCGCATCGAGCAGACCCTTGTGCAGGTCAACCTGCGCGACTCGGTCTGGCGCACGGCCGGCATTCTGTCGCACGGCCAGAAGCAGTGGCTGGAGATCGGCATGCTGCTGGTCCAGCAACCGCGTCTCATCCTGCTCGACGAGCCCGTGGCAGGCATGACCGACGCGGAGACGGATCGCACCGCCGAGCTGTGCCTGGCGCTGGAAGGGTTGCATTCGCTGGTGGTGGTGGAGCACGACATGGAGTTCGTGAGCAAGATCGCCCGCAAGGTGACCGTCCTGCACGAGGGCTCGGTCCTGGCCGAAGGGCCCGATGGATCGGGTACGAAGCGACCCGCAGGTCATCGAGGTCTATCTCGGCCGCTGAGCCGGCGGTTGCAGCCGACACGACGGATCGAATACAACACGACAACGCAAGGGGCGCGAGTCAATGCTGAGGATCGAAGGCCTGAACCAGTTCTACGGCGGCAGCCATACGCTGCGCGACGTGACGCTGGAGGTGTCGGTCGGCGAGGTCACCACCTTGCTTGGGCGCAACGGCATGGGCAAGACGACGCTGCTGAAATGCCTGATGGGCCTGCTGCCGGTCAAGTCCGGTCGGATCATGTTCAACGACCTCGACCTCGGTCGCATGAAACCAAGCCAGCGGGCTCGGGCCGGCATCGGCTATGTGCCGCAGGGACGCGAGATCTTCTCGCGGCTGACGGTGGCCGAGAACCTCAGGATCGCGATCGAGGCGACGCCGCCGGAGCGGCACAAGGGTGAACGTGGCATCCCGGACTGGGTGTATGAGACCTTTCCGGTTCTCAAGGAGTTCGCCCATCGCCGCGGCGGCGACCTCTCGGGCGGGCAGCAGCAGCAACTGGCCATCGCGAGGGCGCTGGTGACACGGCCCAGCCTGCTGATACTCGACGAGCCCACCGAAGGCATCAGCCCGATCGTGATCCAGCAGATCGAGAAGGTGATCGCCGCGCTTGCGGCCCAGCGCACGATGGCCATCCTGCTGGTCGAGCAGTACTACGACTTCGCGCGCACTCTCGCCGACCGCTATTTCGTCATCCAGCGCGGCGAAATCATCCGCGCAGGGCAGGGCGCACAGATGGATGCAGACGGACTACGTGAGCTGCTGGCGGTCTGAGCCACTCACCCAGCGCCATCGGCCTCTGACCGATGGCCGGCGCCGAAGGCGCCTTCGGGGGCGTCCTCTCTTTCAGCGAAGCAGTAAAGAAACCCATCCCCCCGGTGCCCCGCAGCGCCTCCTGGCTGCAGCCGCCCCGCGATTGGTGCGACGAGTTCCACGACGTCGACCACGGATCGTCGGTCAGCCCCGGCTGATCGATCGGAACATGCCTGTCTCGTGGTTGAAGTAGTGCCGGACGTCAGCAGCCGGCGGTGCACTTGCCGGCATTGTCGAATGACATGGTCCGGCCGCTCAGGGGGATGTGGACCGGCACCGACACTGCCTTGATGAAAGCCTCGGTCTTGCTGCCCGGCAGCACCTTCCCGTCCCGCGTGGCGACCTCGTTGACGTGCGTGGCAATGACCGCCTTCGGCTTGACGAGGTCGTTGATCACGTAGGCCGACTCCTTCGGGCCGGTAGTGAAGCCCCCGCCGATGTTCATGACGGCGAGGCTCGGCTTGTAGTGCCCGCGTACCACCAGGTCCTGTTCGGCGGTGATCCCGGTATCGCCGGAGAGATAGACGACCAGACCATTGCTGAAGGTCAGCACGTAACCGGTGGCCTCGCCGACATAGCCGGCTATACCCGCAGCCTTCATGCTCTTGCCCAGTTCGCCACCGATGTACTCGGGGTCGAGACCATTGCTGTGGAAGGCCGGCACGGTGGCGATCGAGACGCCGCCCAGCTTCACGCTGCCGCCGAAGCGTGCAAGGATCGAGTTCTTGGGATCGCCGCCGGCTGCGGCCAGCTTGCCGGCAAAGAAGGGCGGCATTTCGCTGCCGGTTATGACCTTCGCGTTCTTGGCCAGCGCGATGTTGACCGAATTCGAGTTCGGCAGCGCCGACACCGACACGTCGGGCTTGTCGCAACTGCCCGAGTTGGGCGCCTTGTTGTGCGCGTTTCCAAGGTGATCGCCGTGCATGTGGCTGACCAGGATGCCGTCGATCTTTCCGAGGCGTGGGTCGTCGGGACCGGCTACCGTGCGACCGGCATCGTAAAGGATGCGGGTGCCGTCGGGATCCTCGAAGACCAGCGCCCGATCCTGCGGGCACAACTCGCCTTCCTGCCCGCCGAGCGGGGTCACCTTGACCTCGGCGGCCAGGATGGAGGGGGCGATCGCGGCGCTCAGACATCCCAGCGCAAACGCGCGAAACAGCGATTTCGATCTCAAAGCGTCTCCTCACAATTGGTAACGGTCGCGGCGCCGGACCTGTCCGCCGTGGATCTGAAGGCGATCCGGCTGCTGCTGCTGGTCGACAAAGGTCTTGCAGGCGAAAACGTAGCACAGCCGCTGGTTGCCGGTGCGGATATGAGGTATTGCGGCGCCGCAGTGACCGCGTGCCGTTCGCTCGCGGCGGTCAGGCGCTTGACGCGTCCTCTGGCCGGCGCAAACTAGCCGGGTTCCCCGACATCGGCATGCGCCTGGACCCGCGTCGAGAGGCATGCCGCCCTCCTCAAGGAGTTCGCCATGTTAGAGAACCTGCGTCCCGATCCCACCTTCCACGCTTCCCCGCGGCTCGCCATGGAGGCCGAGCGCGAGCATATCGCCTACACCGCCCTGCTTTCTCCCGATGGCTCACGGCCCGATGCACTGGCAGTAGTCGACGTCGACCCGGGCTCGGGCACCTATGGCAAGGTGCTGCACCGGCTCGACATGCCGAACCGCGGCGACGAGTTCCACCACTTCGGCTGGAACGCCTGCAGCTCGGCGCTCTCGCCGATGTCCGGCCACACCTTCCTGAAGCGACGCTACCTGGTCATTCCAGGCATTCGTTCCTCGCGGATCTATGTGGTCGATACGCAGCCGGATCCCGCCAAGCCGACCATCGCCAAGGTGATCGAGCCGGAGGAGGTCTTTCGCAAGACGGGGTACTCCCGGCCGCACACCGTACATTGCGGTCCGGAGGGCATCTACATCAGTACGCTCGGTGGCGCCGGCGACGGCACCGAGGGGCCGCCGGGAATCTTCCTGATGGACTGCGAAAGCTTCGAGATCCTCGGCAGATGGGAGATCGACCGCGGACCGCAGAAGCTTCACTACGACTTCTGGTGGAACCTGCCGCGCGACTACATGGTCTCGAGCGAGTGGGGCCTGCCGCCGCAGTTCGAGAACGGCATCGTCCCCGAAGACCTGCTGGGCAACCGGTATGGCCATCAGCTGCACTTCTGGGAGCTCAGTTCCCGTCGCCATGTGCAGTCGCTCGACCTGGGCGCCAACCATCAGATGGTCCTGGAGCTGCGACCGGCGCACGATCCCACGCGCGAATACGGCTTCGCGGGCGTAGTCGTCGACACCACCAATCTCGAGGGCTCGATCTGGACCTGGTATCGCGAAGACGGCAAGTTCCAGGTCCGGAAGACGGCAGTCATCCCGCCGGAGCCTGCGGACGCGGCCCGGTTGCCCGGCCTGCTCAAGGGATTCGGCGCGGTGCCGCCGTTGATCAGCGACATCGATCTTTCGATGGACGACCGCTTTCTCTACGTCGCCTGCTGGGGAACCGGGGAGTTGCGCCAGTACGATGTCAGTGATCCGATGAAGCCGCAGCTGGCGGGCAGCGTGCACGCCGGCGGCATCGTCCGCAAGACCGCCTTGCCCGGCGGTGGCTCGTTCGATGGCGGGCCGCAGATGACCGAGATCAGCCGCGACGGCCGGCGCGTGTACTTCACCAACTCGCTCTACAGCGCCTGGGACAGGCAATTCTATCCAGCGGGAATCCCGGGCCGCCAGGTGATGTGCAACGTCGGCGAGAGCGGCGGAATCGCGCTGGACGAGAAGTTCGTCGTCGACTTCGGGCCGGAGTATGGCGCCCACCAGGTGCGACTGCAGGGCGGCGACTGCTCGACGGATTCGTTCTGCTTCCCGTCCGCCTGACGCGAGACGGACATGCCCGACGACGCGACGGCGGTTCTGTGGCTGACGGTGGCGGCCATCGGTGCCTACCATGGCCTCAACCCGGCCATGGGCTGGCCGCTCGCGGTGGCCAACGCGATGACCCAGAAGCGGAGCGCGGCCGTCGGCCTGACCTTCCTGCCGCTCGGTGCCGGCCACTTCCTGGCGATTGCGCTGGTGCTGGTGCCGTTCTCGATGTTGTCCGGACTGATGGCGTGGGGGCGGGAGATCCGCATCGCAGCCGGCTTGCTGGTGATCCTGTTCGGCGTCCTGCAACCGTTCCTTCGTCGCCACCCGCGACGGCTGATGCGGATCAGGCCCGGCCAGTTGCTGCTGTGGTCGCTGCTGATGGCCACGGCCCACGGCGCGGCGCTGATGCTCCTGCCGATCGTCATGGAGCTGTGCGTCACGCCGGGCGGCTCGGTCGCGCCCGCCGCCGGACCGCTAGGGCACGACGGTGCGATGATGCTGATGGGCTTTGGAATCGGGACGGCCGTTGCAGTCGCGCTGCTCCACTCGGCCGCGATGATCGCTTCCGGACTGGGCGTCGCCTGGATCGTCTATCGGTACATCGGCCTGCGATGCCTGAACCACGCCTGGTTCGACCTGCGCTCGTTGTGGGCGTTGTGCCTGATCGCCGCCGGCGTGGCTTGCCTGCTGACGGCACGTTCGGCATGAATATCGGGCGGCCGCCTAGCGCCTCGGCCGCCGGTTGCGGGCGAGCAGGCGTCCCGCGTGCAGGAACTGCTCCTCCAGTTCGGCGGCGGCAGGCGTGGGCCGCGCATCTGCCCAGCGCACCAGCGCGAGGCTGCTGCCTTTCGCGCCGATGTCGAAGCTGAGCCGGGAGAGCCCGGCTGCCTCGCCGCGGGCCTCGTAGACTTCCAGCGGAAACGCGCCGATCAGGTCGCTGCCGGCGACCAGCACCTCCAATCCGGTCAGGGTGTCGCAGGTGACGGGGCATCGCGGTGGCGGCAGCTTCAGCCGGTCGAACGCCGCTGCAACGGTCTGCGCGGTCGAACTCTGCGGGTTCGGCATGGCCCATTGCGCGCCCACCAGGGCGGCGAGCGAGCGCGTGTTGCGCAACGGGTGGCCCGACCGGACGGCGGCGACCACGCTCGTCGCGCACAGCGGGCGCACCAGGTATTCCGCACCGAGCGGCGCCGCCGTCAGCGTGACAACCGCGAAATCCAGAGCGCCTTCGCGCAGGCCCGCGATCCGGTCGGGGAAGGCAGGCGGTTCGATCCGCAGCACGACGTCGGGCCAGCTCGAGCGGAAAGCCTGCACCACGCCCGGCAGCAGCGCGATCGTTGCGAGGTGCGACAGCGCGATTCGCACGCTGCCTTCACGGCGGCCGCGCAGTTGCGCCAGTTCCTCGGCGCCCTGTTCGGCCTGCGCCCGGATGATTCGCGCCCGCGGCAGCAGGGCCGAGCCGTAGGCGGTGGGCTGCACACCGCGCACGCCTCTCTCGAACAATGCGACGCCCGCCGCCGCCTCCAGCTTGCGCAGTTGCTTGGTAAGCGCCGGCTGGCTCAGCCCGCAGGCGCGGGCCGCGGCCGACAGGCTGCCTGCGTCGGCGATGGCTGCGAGCAGGGTCAGGCCGGACGGGTCGAGGGGCATGGCATAACCGTTTGGAATGGCTATTAGCAGCATCGCGATTGTACGTAATGGCGCTGATTGCTAGTATCGGCATCCATGCCAGCCTCGGCCCACGTTGCAACCCGCCTTTGCCGCGCCACCGTCTCCACGGCCATGCGCCATCTCTCGAGCGCACAAGGGATGTCGCGATGGGCGCTGGGGCTGTGGAACTGCAGGGAAGTGGAAGCCGGCCTGCTGAGCGGCGAGTCGCTCTTCGACGGCACCATCGCATGGGCGAGGATCGTGAAGCTGGCGGGGGTGGATGCCGTCGACTATCACGTGGGCTCATCGCCGGATCGCCTGCTGCCACGTATCCATGCGCGCGTGGTCGACGGGCCGGTCCTCGGCCATCCCCCCGGGACCTGTGTCGTCAGCCTGCTTGCCTGGCAGCCGGAAGGGATGTCGGAGGAGCGATGGCGGCGGCTGGTCGTTTCTCACGAGGCGGAGATCGAGCTGATCCAGGCGCAACTCGCCTGCGCAGCCTGATGCGCCCGCTGCCATGACCGCACGCATCGCCGAAGCCGACTGCCTTGCGCTGGACCAGCAGCCGGATCCGCTCGACTTCGTGTCGGCAGGGTTCGCGCCTGGCGCTCCGGACACGATCTATCTCGACGCCAACTCGATCGGGCCGATGCCGCTCGCCGCGCCGGCGTGCCTGGCGGCACTGCTGGAAGACGGCTGGCGGCGGGATCGGCGGCGCGGCTGGAGCACTTCCGACTGGCTCGAGCAACCTCGTTCGTTGGGAAGGTCGGTGGCGCATGTCGTCGGCGCCGCTCCGGACGACGTCCTCGTCTGCGACTCCACCAGCATCAACCTGTACAAGCTGCTGCGGCATGCGCTGGCGACTGCAGCGCCGCGTGCGCAGATGGTCGTCGAGCGCTCCGTGTTCCCGACCAACAGCTATGTCGCCCAGGGCATCGCTCATGAGGATGGCGCCGCATTGGTGTTCGTCGAATCGGAACAGGACCTGCCGTCAGCGCTCGCTTCGCGCGAGGTGGCCGTGGTAGCGCTTTCGCATGTGGATTATCGAAGCGGCCGGCGGCTGGACATGAAGCGCCTCACCAGCATGATCCATGACCACGGCGCCCTTGCTCTCTGGGATCTGTCGCATTCGGCCGGCGCGGTCGCCGTGCACCTTCGCGATTGCGATGTCGATTACGCGGTCGCGGCCGGCTACAAGTATCTTTGCGGCGGCCCGGGTGCGCCCGCCCTGCTGTACATGCATCCGCGCCTGCAGTCTGCAACCTGGCCTGCGATCTGCGGCTGGATGGGTCATGCCGACACCTTCAACTTCGGCGCCGAGTATGTGCCGGCGCCCGGCGTCGCGCGGCAACTGGCAGGCACGCCGGCGGTCATTGCCAACGCGGCCTGGAGCGCCGCCGCAGCGCTGTGGCGCCAGGTCGATCCGGCGCGGATGGATGCCCGCCACCGGTCGCTCGGAGACCTGCTGCTGCGGCTCCTGGAGCAGGAGTGCGAGGGACTGGGCATCGAGATCAGCAGTCCGCGGGACCATGCCTGCCGCGGTGGGCATGTGGCGGTGAGAATGACGAGCCCCGATGCCAATGTCGACGCGCTGGGACAGGCGCTGGTCGGCGACAAGGTGATCGTCTCGACCCGGAAGCCGGACTCCCTGCGTTTCGGGATCCATCCGCTCACCACCCGCCACGCCGAGCTCTGGCAGGCGGTGCAGCGCCTGCGCCGTATCCTCGAGACCGGGAAGTGGCGCGAGCCGGCATTCTCGGGTCCCGGCATCTGACGCCCCACGGCTCATGAACTGCGCAGACGACAGCGGCTCCGCGAAGGCGCAGGTGGCTTCGCCTACCGATACGTCCACCGTGAATGCGCCGGCGGTCGCCAGGAAGGCGCCCTACTACGTGGAACTGGCGCGCGACCAGGTGGTGCTCTGGTGCCGCTGCGGCCTCAGCCGCAAGCAGCCGTACTGCGACGGCTCGCACGCCGCTACCGATATCCTGCCGATGCGTTACGCGGCCGGCGCAGATGCCGAGGAGGTGCTGTTCTGCGGCTGCAAGCGGACCGCCACACCGCCGTTCTGCGACGGCGCCCACAACGCGCTGCTGGCCGCGTATGAGTCGGACGATCCGGAAAGCGCGGCGAACCGGCTGGTGCGCCAGGTGGCGTCGGTCGCCGACGGCAAGGCGCTTCTCGATGGCGGCTGCTTCGTCTGCACGGTCGACCGGCTGTCCTGGCAGATCGGCAACGGCTTCTGCTGGGCGGCGCCGGTTTCCGTGGGCGATGGGGCCCGTCACCAGGCGCTCTTCTGCGTCGACGTGCAACCCGACGCCTGTCCGATCCTCGACTTCGGTATGCGCCAGGTAGCCCTGCTCTTCACCGGCGGGGACGCCACGCTTGCGATCGGAAGCAAGTCGTTCACGGTTGCCGCCGGCCTGGGCGTGGAGGTCGGCGTCTGCGTGCTCCCCGGCGAGGCTTTTCGCGTCGCCAATACCGGCCGGCGCCGCCTGCGCTTCTTCGCCGCGGTGGGTCCGATCGGCGACGGCTTTGGCGACCTGCCGCGCTGGCTGGGATACTTGCCGGCACGCTTCGACGACGGCCATCTCCAGCGCCTCGCGCCGGTCGATGCGGCCCGCAAGCAGGCGATGGCAGATCGCTTCTTCCAGGTGCTGGTCGGCAAGGACCACGGCGCGACCAGACTGACGCAGTTCATCGGCGAGATCCCGCCGGGCAAGTCTCTGCCGCATCGCCACCTCTACGAAGAGACGCTGATCGTGCTCGCCGGCGAGGGGATGATGTGGACGGAGACGCTCAAGGCGCCGGTGTCGGCCGGCGACGTGATCTTCCTGCCGAGAAAGCAGCTGCATTCGCTGCAATGCGTCGGGAATCGGCCGATGCTGGTGGCCGGCGTCATCCATCCCGGCGACAACCCCTCCATCAACTTCTACTAAGCCGATGACGATTCTGCATAGCCCGCAGATCCAGCTTGCCACCGACATCGGCGGCACCTTCACCGATATCGTGCTGGAGGCGGATGGCCGGCGCCATTCGTGCAAGGTGCCGACGACCCCCAAACAGCCGGAGCTCGCGGTCATGGAGGGCATCGGCCGGCTGCTCGGGGAGTCCGGGGTGCGTGCCGGGCAGGTCGGTCTCTTCATCCACGGCACCACGCTCGCGACCAACGCGCTGATCGAGCGAAAGGGGGCGAGGACCGCGCTGCTGGCGACCGCCGGCTTTCGCGACGTGCTGGAGATGGGTTTCGAGAAGCGCTTCGAGCAGTACGACGTCAACATCCAGCGGCCCGAGGAACTGGTGCCTCGGCCGCTGCGCTATACGGTGAAGGAACGCGTCGCGGTCGACGGCGAGGTGCTGGAGCCGCTCGACGAAGCCGCGGTCGCGGATTGCGGCCGCGCGATGCTGGCCGAGGGGGTCGAGGCAGTGGCCATCGGCTTCATCCACGCCTACGGCTGGCCCGATCACGAGCGCCGCGCGCGCGACATCCTCGGAGACATCCTCGGCAAGGACGTGAGCATCTGCATCTCGAGCGAGGTCTGCCCCGAGATGCGCGAGTACGAACGCTTCTCCACCACCTGCGCCAACGCGTACGTCAGGCCGTTGATGTCCGGCTACCTGGTACGGCTGCAGGCGCTGCTCGCGCAGGAAGGGCTCGCCTGCCCGCTGCTGCTGATGATGTCCGGCGGCGGCATCACGACGCTCGAGCATGCGACAAGATTTCCCATCCGGCTGGTGGAGTCGGGTCCGGCGGGGGGGGCGATCCTCGCAGCCCATCTTGCGCGCGAATGCGGCCTGAAGGACGTGATGGCGTTCGACATGGGCGGCACCACCGCCAAGGTCTGCCTGATCAGCGACGGCGAGCCCGAGCGCTCGCGACGCTTCGAGGTCGGCCGCGTCTACCGCAACCTCAAGGGCAGCGGCCTGCCGATCCGGATCCCGGTCATCGAACTGGTCGAGATAGGCGCCGGCGGCGGCTCGATCGGACGTGTCGACGCGCTCGAGCGCATCACCGTCGGCCCGGATTCGGCAGGCGCCGAGCCGGGTCCTGCCTGCTTCGGCCGCGGCGGCGAGGCGCCCACGGTCACCGATGCCAACCTCGTTCTCGGCCGGATGGATGCGAGCCGCTTCGCTGCCGGTCGGATGCCGCTCGACGAGCCGCGTGCGCGGCAAGCGCTGGAGCGCGGGGTCGGGTCCCGCCTGGGCATGGATGCTTTCTGGTCGGCTGCGGGAATTTCGGAGATCGTGGAGGAGAACATGGCCAACGCCGCGCGTGTCCATGCGATCGAGCGCGGCAAGGTGATCCGCAATTTCACCATGATCGCTTTCGGCGGTGCCGCGCCCCTGCATGCGGGGCGGCTCGCGCAGAAGCTGGGCATCTCGCGAGTGCTGATCCCGGCCGGCGCCGGTGTCGGATCCGCGATCGGCTTCCTGCGGGCGCCGATCTCGTACGAAGTCGTGCACAGCGACCACCGGGCGTTGGCGCAATGCGAGCCGGAGGAGCTCAACGAGCGGCTAGCCGACATGCGCGCGCAGGCGCTGGCGGTGGTCGAACCGGCCGTGCGCGCGGGCCTGGCCGGCCGCGCGCCGGAAGGCGAGGGCGGGCTGATGGAGCTGCTCGCGGAGGTGCGGCTCGCCGAGCTGCGCTACGCAGGCCAGGGCCACGAGCTGCAGATTGCGCTGCCTGCGGGGCCGCTCGACAGGGTTGCGCTGGAAGACCTCGCCGAACGCTTCGAAGCCGAATACGAGCGAGTCTACGGACTGCGCAACACCCAATCGCCGGTCGAGGTCGTGACCTGGCTGCTGACGCTGTCGACGATCGCGTCGCCGGTTGAAATGTCGGCGCTCGAACCGGCGCTTGCCGAAGCGGCGCGAACCGGCACGCGCAACGCATGGGAGCCCGCCGCCGGCCGAGCCGAGCCCTTTGGACTGCACTGGCGCTTCGATCTGAAGCGCCGCGACAGGGTCGCCGGTCCCGCCCTCATCGCCGAGCATGAAACCACCACCGTGGTTCCGGCAGGATGGTCCGCGCGAATCGATTCGGCGGGCCATCTGGTCATGCAGGCCGATCCGCAATGAATCCCGACCATGACCACGCGATGACGACCACCCTAGCCACGAATTCCCCCGCGCAACTGCAGTCGATCCAGATCCAGGTGATGTGGAATCGCCTGATCGCAGTGGTGGAGGAGCAGGCGCAGGCGCTGCTTCGCACCGCATTCGGCGCGGTGGCCAGGGAAGCCGGCGATCTGTCTGCCGGCGTGTACGACCGGTCCGGCCGAATGCTCGCCCAGGCGGTGACCGGCACACCCGGCCACGTCAACACCATGGCTACGGCGGTGGGTCATTTCCTGGCCCGGTTTCCCCTGGGCACCATGCGGCCGGGCGACGTCTACGTCACCAACGACCCCTGGCTCGGCACCGGTCACCTGTTCGACTACGTCGTGGTCACGCCGGTGTTCGATGACCGCGAGCCGGTTGCGCTGTTTGCGTCGACCTGCCATACGATCGACGTCGGCGGCATCGGCTTCTCCGCCGATGCGCGCTCCGTCTTCGAGGAAGGCACCTGCATCCCGCACCTGAAGCTCGTGGATGCAGGCCGCATCAACGGCGACATCCTTGCCATCATCCAGGCCAATTCGCGCAATCCGGTGGAGGCGCGCGGCGACATCCTGTCGCTGGTGAGCTGCAACGAAGTGGGCAGCGCGAGGCTCCTCGAGATGATGTCGGAGTTCTCGCTGACGACGCTGGACGATCTTGCGGAGCACATCCTGACGCAGTCGCGCAAGGCGACCCGCGCGGCCATCGCGCGCCTGCCCGACGGGCAGTGGGAAGCGCGGATGCGCCTGGACGGCTATGACGAGCCGATCGAGCTGCGGGCGTGCCTGTCGATCGCCGGCGAGCGGCTGGTCGTCGACTACGCTGGCACGTCGCCCGCGTCCGGGCGCGGCATCAACTCGCCCAAGTGCTACACCGACGCCTACTCCGTGTTCGGGCTGAAATGCCTGATCGCGCCCGAAGTGCCCAACAACGCAGGGTCGCTCGAGCCGTTCGAGATCGTCGCGCCGGCGGGCACCGTGGTGAGTCCGGCCCGGCCGAGCCCGGTGACCGCGCGCCATGTCGTCGGCCAGATGCTGCCGGACCTGATGTTCGGATGCCTGTCGCCGGCTCTCGATGGCCAGGTGCCGGCGGAATCGGCAGGCAGCATCTGGGTCCTGGCGATGGCGAATGCGCCGGGCGGCGGTGGCGGCGATGCCAGGCAGTTCAACGTGATGAGCGTCGGCCTGGGCGGCACCGGCGCACGACCAGGCGCCGACGGCCTTTCGACGACCGCGTTTCCCTCCGGCGTCGGTGGCATACCGGTGGAGGTCACCGAGGCCCAGGCGCCGGTGGTGTTCTGGCACAAGGAGTTCCTGCCCGATTCCGGCGGCGCCGGCCGCTTTCGCGGCGGCATCGCGCAGCGCATCGTGATCGGCGGCCGCAATGGCCAGGCGTTCACCTGCAATGCGGCCACGTTCGATCGCCGTCGCAATCCGGCCCGCGGTCGCGACGGCGGCGCCGACGGCGCGCCGGGGCAGGTGTTCATCGAATCGGCGAGCGGGCTGGAGGCGTTCACCGGCAAGGGCACGATCCGTGTGCCGGTGAACTCCCGTCTGCGCGTGGATCTTCCGGGTGGCGGCGGGTTCGGCGACCCTGCGGGCCGCGATCCGGCGCTGCTCGCGCG
Organism: uncultured Pseudomonadota bacterium; assembly: GCA_963844195.1. Lineage (GTDB taxonomy): Bacteria > Pseudomonadota > Gammaproteobacteria > Burkholderiales > Burkholderiaceae_E > Lautropia. Next base: position 1,032,714 of record CAWJNC010000004.1, read on the forward strand.
CGACCTGCGCTTCGGACTGGTGACCGAGGCAGCCGCTGCGGCGCTGTCTGTCGCCCGGCAGCCCGAAGGCAGTGGCGATTCTCCGGTGGCAGACGTCGTGGCGGGCGGTGGAGGGGCAGGGCGATGAAGGCCATGACCCGCGACGACTGCCTCGCGCTCGACGCCGCCGACCCGCTGGCGTCGGTTCGTGCCGCCTTCGAGCCGGCGCCCGATGGCAGGATCTGCCTCGATGGCAACTCGATGGGGGCGCTGCCTCGGACCGCGGTCGCACGCATCGAGCATGCCATGCGCAACGAATGGTCTGCTCACCGGCGGCATGCCTGGCATGTGGCCGATTGGCTGGACGCGCCGCAGCGGATCGGCGCGGCGCTTGCACCGCTGATCGGAGCACAGGCCGACGAAGTCATTGCCGTCGACAACACCACCTCGAACCTGCACAAGCTGCTCGCCTACGGCCTGAAGCTCGCATCCGTCGATCCCGGCAGGCGCTTCATCGTCTACGAGGGCGACGGGTTCCCGTCCGACTGCCATGTCGTGCAGGGTGTGGTGCATCATGGTGCGGGCCGATGGGTCGCGCGGCCGATCCATTCGGCGCAGGAGCTCGAGGCGGCGCTCGGCGACGATGTCGCCATGGTGCTGCTGTCGCATGCGGACTACCGCAGCTCTTACCGCTGGGACATGCGCGTCGTCAACGAGCAGGTGCATCGCTGCGGTGCGCGCGTGCTGTGGGACCTGTCGCACACCGCCGGCGCGGTCGCGGTCGAACTCGGCGCGACCGAGGCCGACTTCGCGGTAGCCTGCGGCTACAAGTATCTCTGCGGCGGCCCCGGCGCGCCGGCCCTTGCCTATATCCGGCGCGACCTGCAGGACCGCGGCTGGCCGGCGCTTCCCGGCTGGCTGGGTCATGCGCAACGGCTCGACTTCGACACCCGCTACCGGCCCGCCCCGGGCATGCTGTCCCTGGTCGGCGGCACCATGCCCGTCCTCCAGAACGTGGTCATGGAAGCCGCCGCGGACGTCTGGCGGGACGTGCCGGTGCAGGACCTTGCCGGCAAGCACCGCTCGCTGTCGACGACGCTGGTGCGCCTGCTCGAGGAGCAGGGCGGGCCGCTCGGCGTCGAGTTGGCCTCGCCCGCGTCGTACGACGCGCGCGGCGGCCATGTCGCCTTCAGCTGTCCCGGCGGCGGTCCGGTGTGCGAGGCGCTGCTCGCAGACAACGTGGTTGCCTCGTTTCGCCAACCCGACGTGATCCGGTTCGGCCTGTCGGCTGTGACGCTCAGTCACGTCGACGTCTGGAATGCCGTCCAGCGTCTGCGATCGATCCTGGCCGAGCAGCGGTGGCGTGACCCTTGCTTTGCCTCGGTCTCCATCTGAATCCCACCCGCAAGGAGCGCATCAAATGTCGATCAGTCGCCGCAGATTCACCGCATCGCTTGCCAGCCTCGCTGCCGTCGCACTGCCCCTTTCGCATGCCGCTCCCGCGCAGGCGGCAGACTACCAGGGACCGATCAAGGTCCTCGTCGGCTTTCCGCCCGGCGGCGCCACGGACGTGGTGGCCCGCCTGTTGTCGGAAAAGCTCAAGAACAGCCTCGGGCAACCGATCTTCATCGAGAACCGCGGCGGCGCCGGCGGCATGATCGCGACCCAGCAGCTCAAGGCCGCCGCGCCGGACGGGTCGACGGTCATGCTGACCATCGACCATTCGCATGTGATCGTGCCGCTGACATTCAAGGCTCCCGGCTACGACCCGCTCACCGACTTCACGCCGGTTGCAGGGGTCGCGAACTACTTCAATGCGCTGGCGGTGGGCAGCAGCCTGAACGTGAAGACGATGCAGCAACTTGGCGAATGGCTGAAGTCGCATCGCGGCCAGGCCAACTTCGGCGTGCCCGCCGCGGGCAGCGTTCCGCAGTTCGCGAGCCTCATCCTCGGCAGATCGCTCGGTGTCGACGTGGTGCCGGTCCCCTATCGCGGCGGTGCGCCGCTGGTCCTCGACCTCCTGTCGGGCCAGGTCCCCGCCGGCATCGGCTCGTTGACGGAGTACATCGAGCACCACCGTGCCGGCAAGATGCACGTGCTGGCCGTCTCCGGCACCATGCGCAGCAAGGCGGCGCCGGAAATACCGACGTTCCAGGAACTCGGCCTCAGCGGCATCGACAAGAATCCGTGGCTCGCCTTCTTCGGGCCGAAGGGCATGCCGCAGGAATTTGTCGAGCGCTTCTCCAAGGCGGTGGAATCAGTCCTGCAGGACCCCGAAGTACTGGAGAAGTTCAAGGCGATGGGCAACGAAGCGTCCTATGCCGGGCCCGCGCAACTGCAGGAATGGGTGACGTCGGCGACCGCGCACTGGGGGCCGGTCATCAGGGAATCCGGCTATGTCCTCCAGTAGCGGGCCTGCGGAGGAACGCCGCTTCATCTCCAGCGGCTCGCCCTGGGAGGAACTCGCCGGCTATTCCCGCGCGGTCGTCGACGGCAACTGGATTTTCGTTTCGGGAACCGTCGGGCAGGATTTCGAGACGATGCGCTTCCCGCAGTCCGCCCAGGCGCAGGCGGAGAAGGCGCTCGACATCATCGAGGCGGCGCTGCGGCAGGTACCTGCCAGCCTGCTCGACGTGGTACGCGTGCGGGTCTACGTTCCCGAGCGCGGCGACGTGCCGGCGATCAGCGAAGTGATCAAGCGCCGGATCGGCCCGGCGCGCGCCACCAACACCACCGTTTGCTGTCCACTCGCGGTGATAGGCGCCAAGGTGGAGATCGAGGTAACCGCGCGGCGCGGGACCGGAGCGGCGCCCCCGTCAGCCTAGGGCGAACGCTCCGGTTCAGGGTGCCGCTGCACAGATCGCGGGATCAACGGACCGCTCGTGCACCTGCATGCGCCGCCGATCTGCTGCCATGCAGGTGCGGCGTTGCTTGGCTGCGCCACTTCGGGATAATGCGGCCCGATACAAGGCTGCCAGAGGTGGTTGAAATGGGTCGAGCGATGCAATGGGTTCCTGCATTGGCTGCAGCAGCAGTTGCTGCTGCATGCGGAGGTGGCGGGGACGGTTCAAGAGGATCCGGCGTTCTCAAGGTGTCGTTGACCGATGCGCCTGCGTGCGGCTACGACAACGTCTGGGTAACGGTCACCAAGGTTCGGGTCCATCGCTCCGACACCGCCGCCGATAACGATTCCGGCTGGTCCGAAGTCGTCGTCGATCCCTCGAGCGGGGGGCGGAAGATCGACCTCCTCGAGCTGCAGAACGGGGTGCTGGCCGACCTCGGCCAGACCGCGCTGCCGTCAGGTCACTACTCGCAGGTGCGGCTCGTCCTGGCCGACAACGCGACCGTAGCCGCTGCCAATGAGCTGGTGCTGTCGGATACGAAGGCACGCGTGTCGCTCGACACGCCAAGCGCTCAGCAGAGCGGCCTGAAGCTCAAGCACGGCTTCGACGTGGAAGACGGTGCAGAGGCCGATCTCGTGCTGGACTTCGACGCCTGCCGATCCATCGTGAAGGCGGGCAATAGCGGCAAGTACAACCTGAAGCCCGTGATCTCTGTCCTGCCGGTCCTCACGGGCTCTGTCGTCGGGACCGTCGATCCGCAAGCCGCGCGGGCGAATGCAACCGTGTCGCTGCAGCGTTTCGATCCTTCCTCCGGTGTGGTCTCGGTGGTGCGTGCGACGACGGCGAAAGCCGACGGAACCTGGATGCTGTCACCGGTGCCGGTTTCCCCACCTTCCGGACCGGGATACAGCGTCGTCATCGGATCGTCGGGATACGGCAACGTCGTCTACACCAACGTCCCTGTCGTCACCGGCGTGGCGACGAGCATCCCGAACGTGCAGCTGGATGCGAGCCCGGAACGGACGATCAGCGGCAGCCTGCCGGTCGTCGTGGGCGGCAACGGCGAGGTCCGGGCCCTGCAGGCGGTCGTCGGGGCCGGCGGGGCCACCGGCGAAGTGGTCATCCAGGCGGCGTTCGCCAATGCCGATTCGCTGACCGGCGACTACGTGCTCCGCGTTCCCGCTGGGGCAGCGCGCGTTGCGCAGTTCGGTGAAAGCCTGCAACCCGGGGATTCCGCCGGCCTCTACTCCGTCGAGGCCCGATCGGGAGACGATAGCGCCGTCACGCAAGCGGATGTGAGCCGCGGCAGCGTCGTCGACATCGACTTCTCATTCTGAGTGTGCGGGTCGACCAGGGCTTCGCGGCCTCGGGGTGCGCGGAGGCGCCTATAGCGCCTGGAGAAAGCCGAGCAGGAGGCGGTTGACCTCTCCGGCACGCTCCTGCTGGATCCAGTGGCCCGCTCCCTCGATGACGTGACTGCCGCGCAGGTCCGTCAACAGTCGTGGAAGCTGCTCCAGGCGGTTGGTGGTGCCGGGAAACCTGAGAACGTCGTCCCGCGTGCCGCCGATGAAGAGTGACGGCTGTGCGATGCCACAGCCCCGCCACGGAGCAAGCAGCTCGGCGTTGCGGCGCAGGTTGCGGTACCAGTTCAGGCCGCCGCGAAAGCCGGTGCGCTTGAATTCGCCGACTGCATGGGCGAGGGCTTCGGCCGGCAGCCAATGCGGCAGCGACGGCGGGTCTGCCGTCGCGTCCAGCAGGCCCGCTCCCGGTGCCAGCACGCCGCAAATGGTGCGGTCCGGCCCGTCGCCGGACATGCTGAAGTAGATGCGGCGGATCGACGCCTCGACGTCGGCCTGCAACTCGGCTTCGGCGACGCCGGGCTCCTGGAAGTACTGCATGTAGAACGTGTGCACGCCCTTCGCTTCGAGCGCGCTCAGCAGGTCGATCCGGGCAGGAGAGGTGAACGGCACGCTCAGCCCCGCAACCGCGCGGAACATGTCCGGCCGCAGCATCGCCGCATGCCATGCAACCGCCGCGCCCCAATCGTGGCCGATGATGACCGCCTGCTGTTCGCCCAGCGCCTGCACCAGGCCCACCATGTCGCCGACATGATGCAGCATCGTGTACGACGCGGGATCGGCCGGCGCGTCGGTGCCGCCGTAGCCGCGCATGTCGGGCGCCGCCACGCGATAGCCGGCATCGGCAAGCGCCGCAATCTGATGACGCCACGAATACCAGGACTCGGGAAAGCCGTGGCACAGCAGCACCAGCGGGCCCGCGCCTCGGCAGCAGGTGCGCATCCGGATGCGGTTGACGTCGAAAACCTGCAGCGCGGCTTCGTCGCCGGGACGAACCTCATCCTTCATCGGAATCTCCGTTGCCAGAATGCCGGCGCCAAGCATATACCGGCGCGGTTGCACCTGACCCTCGATCTGCGACCAGCAGGCCAAGCCGCGTGTCCGCAAGATTGCGAAACTTAACCTTTAGGTATAGTCTTTGGTTTCCACCGACCGAGGAGAAGAGACGATGCAAAAGATCACCCCACATCTCTGGTATGCCAAGGAAGCCGAGGAAGCCGCCCGCTTCTACGCGTCGGTCCTGCCGGACTCGCGCGTCACTCGCGTGACCGAACTGCCCGCCGAGTCGCCGAGCGGCCCCCCGGGTTCGGTCAAGCTCGTCGAGTTCGTTCTCTGCGGTCAGGAGTTCATGGCCATCAGTGCCGGGCCGCTGGACGCCTTCAACCATTCGATCTCGTTCATGGTGAACTGCGAGAGCCAGGAAGAGGTCGATCGCTACTGGAACGCGCTGCTCGAGGGCGGGTCGTCCGAGCAGTGCGGCTGGCTCAAGGACCGCTATGGCCTGTCATGGCAGATCGTCCCCGCAGTCCTTGCCAAGATGATGTCCGACCCGGACCGCGAGAAGGCGAAGCGGGTGGCGGAGGCGATGCTCAGGATGGTGAAGTTCGACATCGCCGCACTCGAGGCAGCGTACGAAGGCAGGCGGGCTTAGCGAAACATGGGCGCCGGAGGCAGCAGCACCTTGCATTGACGCTCTCCGGCGGCATGCCCCGAAGTGGGGCGCAATCACGGGCTTGGATTTCGAAACTCTGGCGAGGCCCAATTCGGCCTTGCTCGCACGTACCATAGACCGCCTGCGCCGCCGCCTCTTGCGCTGCGCATCCCAGGAGCGTGCAACGATGATCCCAGGCGAGATGTTCGTCGAGGACGGCGAGATCGAATTGAATGCGGGACGCAAGACGGTGAGCGTCAAGGTTGCCAACACCGGCGACCGGCCGATCCAGGTTGGGTCTCATTACCACTTCTTCGAGACCAATCCGGCGCTGGAGTTCGATCGCGCCGCCGCCTATGGGCATCGCCTGAGCATCGCCGCCGGCACGGCGGTGCGTTTCGAACCGGGCCAGGGCCGCACCGTTGAACTGGTCGAACTTTCCGGCCGGCGTCGGGTCTTCGGCTTTCGCCAGGAGGTGATGGGGCCGCTCGCCGGAAAGTCCGCCGGCGGGGGCGCCAAGAAGCCTGCCCGCAAGTCCGTCAAATAGTTCGCCGCCCGCAAGAGGATCATCGTGACGCGAATCTCCCGCAAGGCCTATGCCGAGATGTTCGGCCCGACCGTCGGCGACCGCATCCGGCTGGCCGACACCGACTTGATCGCGGAAGTCGAAGCCGATCACACCATCTTCGGCGAGGAGGTCAAGTTTGGCGGCGGCAAGGTCATCCGCGACGGCATGGGGCAGGGCCAACTGCTCTCGAAGGACGTGGCGGACACCGTCATCACCAACGCGCTCATCATCGATGCGATCACCGGCATCGTGAAGGGGGACATCGGCCTCAAGGCCGGCCGCATCTGGCGCATCGGCAAGGCGGGCAATCCCGATATCCAGCCCGGCGTGACCATCCCGATCGGCGGTGCAACCGAGATCATCGCCGGCGAAGGGATGATCGTCACGGCCGGTGGCGTCGATTCGCACATCCACTTCATCTGCCCGCAGCAGATCGAGGAAGCAATCAGCTCGGGCATCACCACGATGCTCGGCGGAGGCACCGGGCCTGCCACCGGCACCAACGCCACCACCGTCACGCCGGGACCATGGCACATGGAGCAGATGCTGCGTGCAGCCGAATCGTTCCCGGTGAACCTCGGCTTCCTCGGCAAGGGCAACGTGTCGGTGCCGGGGCCGCTGGTCGAGCAGATCGAAGCCGGCGCCATCGGCCTCAAGCTGCACGAGGACTGGGGCACGACGCCAGCCGCGATCGACAACTGCCTTACGGTCGCCGACAAGTACGACGTCCAGGCCGCTATCCACACCGATACCCTCAACGAATCCGGCTTCGTCGAAAGCACGATCGCCGCCATCGCTGGACGGGTGATCCACACCTATCACACCGAAGGTGCCGGTGGCGGACATGCGCCGGACATCATCAAGGTGGTGGGGCTGGACAATGTGCTGCCCTCGTCCACCAATCCGACGCGGCCCTTCACCGTCAACACGCTCGATGAACACCTCGACATGCTGATGGTGTGCCATCACCTGGATGCGTCGATCGCGGAGGACCTCGCCTTCGCCGAAAGCCGCATCCGCCGCGAGACGATCGCCGCCGAGGACATCCTGCACGACCTGGGCGCGATCTCGATGATGTCGTCGGACAGCCAGGCGATGGGTCGGCCGGGCGAAGTGATCGTGCGCACCTGGCAGACGGCGCACAAGATGAAGCAGCAGCGCGGCCCGCTCGCGCCCGACACCGCGCGCAACGACAACCGGCGTATCCGGCGCTACATCGCGAAGTACACCATCAATCCCGCCATCACCCATGGCATCGCGGCGCACGTCGGTTCGATCGAGCCGGGCAAGTGGGCGGACCTGTGCCTGTGGCGGCCGGCCTTCTTCGGCGTGAAGCCGTCGCTGATACTGAAGGGCGGCAGCATCGCCTACGCGCTGATGGGCGATCCGAATGCGTCGATCCCGACACCGCAGCCCGTCCACTACCGGCCGATGTTCGGCGCGTTCGGCGGCGCGATGAACAATGCCTGCCTGACGTTCGTGTCGAAGGCGTCCATCAAGGCGGGGATCGGCCGCAGGTTCCGGCTGGCGCGGCAACTGGCACCAGTCTCCGGCACCCGCAAGCTCAGCAAGAAAAGCATGGTCTGGAACGACTACGCACCCGCGATGGACGTCGACCCGGAGACCTACCAGGTCCGCGCCGACGGACAACTCCTGACCTGCGAGCCGGCGGCGGTGCTGCCGATGGCGCAGCGGTACTTCCTGTTCTAAGCCCGGCTTGCTGGCGGGCGGTGTCGGCGGGCGTCGGGGGCGCGGACTGACAGTGGCTTACGGGATTGCGCTGGCCAGCGCAATCCCGCTCCGGGCACGCGGAGCAGTGCTCCGCGTGCCCGGAGCCCGTCCCTGCCTCGTCCAGGTCGGGCTGCGTCCTCCAGGACGGCTTCGTTCTTTCCTTTGTTGCGGGTTTGGACGCCTGCCTCAGGACCTGCCGTGCCCGACCTTCCCTTCGTCAGCGGACGGCTCCGCCACAAACAGTCCGCGCCCCCGACACCCGCCGCCACCGCTGCCATCATCCGAGCTGCTGGTGGGTGTGGGGGTTGCAGTGGCGATCGCCGAGTGAAGGCGCCGATCGTGTTGCTCGGCGAGCTACGGTGGCGGCGGGCGTGTCGGCTGCTCAGGCGGTCCGAGGGCGCCTCAGCGTCGTCTATTGGCCGCTCCGTGTGCGACGCGTGGCTCGCCGACGCTACAGCGCAAGCGCCTGTCCCGCCGCGCGGAGTCGCGGCGACAATGAGCTGCTTCTTCGCCTTGAACCTTCGCCAGCTCGGCTGCCCCGAGCGGTGTCGGCGAGCGCTCTTGCGCAAGCAGCAACGGCGTCCTGGTATGGGTTGGACGCCTCAGGATCACATTCGTTGGCCGAATGCTTACTTCGCGGCAACCGGGTTGTTCACCATGTACGCAGCCCGGATGCAGGCGAGCCAATCCCGATGCGGTAACCACTGACTGGAGAGCCGTGTGCGGGAGAACCGCACGCACGGTTCGGAGGGCGGGGAGGCGCGAGCCTTCCCGACCCCTATTTCGGCGAGCGCCCCGGAGCCCGTCCCTGCCTCGTCCAGGTCGGGCTGCGTCCACGGGGGCGGCTTCGTTCCTCGCCTTTGCTGCGGGCTCGATCGCCTGCCTCAGGGGCGGCGTGCCCGACCTTCCCTTCGTCAGCGGACGGCTCCACCACAAACAGTCCGCGCCCCCGACACCCGCCGCCACCGCTGCCATCATCCGAGCGGCTGGGGGGTGGGTGGTTGCAGTGGCGATCGCCGTGTGAAGGCGCCGATCGTGTTGCTCGACAAATTGCAGTGGCGGCGGCTGCGTCCGGTGGCCCCGCGGTCCGAGGATTCGACACCGTCGCATTGGCCGGTCCATGACGACTGGTCGCGCCGGCTGTCTGGCGCAAGCACCTGGTCCCGCCAAGCGGAGTCGGCGCGACAACGAACTGCTTCGCGTTGAACCTCTGTCGCGCTCGGGTGTCACGAGCGGTGGCGGCGGGTGGCGGGGGTGGGGAATGTTTGTGGTGGAGCCGTCGGCTGACGAAGGAAGGTCGGGCACCGCAGCCCCTGAGGCAGGCGTTCAAGTCCGCAGCAAAGTCGACTAGCGAAGCCATCCTGGTGGACGCTGCCCGACCTGAACGAGGCAGCGACGGGCTCCGGGGCGGTCGCCGTCAGGCGACGCGGAGCACCGCTCCGCGAGCCCCGGAGCGGGATGCGCTTGCAAGCGCATCCCGTGAGCCACTGTCATTCCCCACCCCCGCCGCCCGCCGACACCGCCGGCGGCGCCCGCTGGCGCCCGCTCGCCCGCGAGTGGTTGATAAACGAACCGTCATTGGCAACAATGACTACCTTGTACGATTGACGACGGCGCAAGCGCCACGGGGGAACGCAGGAGATCATGAACGAGAGGGCACGCAGCACGATCGCGAGGACCTCGGGCTTCGCTTCCGAGGATGCCGTTGTCGACGACGTCGTCGAACTCAGCTACGGCGCACGAGAGCGTTCGCGCCTGCGCGCCACGATGCTTTCGGGACGGGAGATCGGCATTGACCTGCCGGTCGGCACCATCCTGCGTCACGGCAGCAAGCTGCTGCTGGAAGGCGGCGGGGTCGTGGCCGTCGAGGCCTGCGACGAGGACCTGCTCGAAGTGCGCGCGCCGGGTGCGGCGGAACTGGCGCGCATCGCGTACCACATCGGCAACCGCCACGTGCCGATCCAGGTCGGCGACGGCTGGATCCGCATCCTTCCGGACCACGTGCTCAAGGCGATGGTCGAGGGCCTCGGCGGTCGCGTGCAGACGGTGAGCAGCCGCTTCCAGCCGGAGAGCGGCGCCTACGGCCACAGCCACGTCCATCACCATCACGACGACGAGGGCCACGGCGGCCGCATCCACACGATGCATGACCTGAAGCCGGCGCCGTGAGCAACGTCGTCCGGCTGCTCCAGCTCGCATCGCCCGCGCTGCCGATCGGTGGCTACAGCTATTCGACCGGGCTCGAATCGGCGATCGAGGCGGGCGAGGTCCGCGAGCCGGACAGCGCCTTGCGGTGGATCGACGACGCCCTGTCGCTGGTGATCGGACGCTTCGACGCGCCGCTGGTCGCGGCCGCCATGCGCGCCTGCGACGCCGGCGACCAGGCGGCCCTCGATGAGCTCAACCGCCTGGCGCTGGCCGCGCGCGAGACGGCGGAACTGCGGCTCGAAAGCGAGCAGATGGGCTACTCGCTGATGCAGTGGATCGACCAGGTGCCGGGACGCTCGGCCCCGCAGGCACCGCCTGCGCAGGTGGAGGGCGACGCGGCGCAAGGACGGGACCCCGAAGCGACCACGCCCTGGCCGGCCGCGCCGGTAGCGGCCGCCGTCGCCTGGGCGATTGCGGCCTGGCGCCTGGGGCTCACCGCCGGCGATGCGGTCACCGGCTTCCTGTGGAGCTTCGTCGAAAACCAGGTGATGGTGCTGATCAAGACGATCCCGCTGGGCCAGATCCAGGCGCAGCGGGTGCTGCACCGGCTCGGGCCGCGTATCGAGGCAGTGGCGCAAGCGGCGGTGCTGCTGTCGCCCGCGCAATGGTCCAACGCGGCGCCGGGGCTGGCGATCGCGTCGATGGGGCACGAAACCCAATATTCGCGGTTGTTCCGATCCTGAGCCGGCAGCCCGATGGAGCATTCCAAGCAACCGCAACCTGCCCTGACGACGCCTCCAGTCCTGCGGCGGCGGGTGGCGTCACGAACCCCAGGAGCCATGACGTGTCGAGCAATCCGAACCTGAACGCCGCCGCGAGCCGACGCATCCCTTCGTCCGAGCCCGCCGCGGCGCAACGAGCCCCTGCCGGCCACGGTCCCCTGCGCGTCGGTATCGGCGGGCCGGTCGGTTCCGGCAAGACCGCGCTGACGCTGCTGCTGTGCCGGCGGCTGCGCGAGCGCTACGAGGTCGCCGCGGTGACCAACGACATCTACACCCGTGAGGACGCCGAGTTCCTGGTGCGTAACGATGCCCTGCCGGCGGAGCGCATCCTCGGCGTCGAGACCGGCGGCTGCCCGCACACGGCCATCCGCGAAGACGCATCGATCAACCTCGAGGCGGTCGATCGCCTGCATCGCGCTTTTCCGCAGCTCGAGCTGGTCTTCATCGAGTCCGGCGGCGACAACCTCGCCGCGACCTTCTCGCCGGAGCTTTCCGACCTCACCATCTATGTGATCGACGTTTCCGCCGGGGACAAGATCCCGCGCAAGGGCGGGCCCGGCATTACCAAGAGCGACCTGCTGGTCATCAACAAGATCGACCTGGCCCCGCACGTCGGCGCCTCGCTGGAAGTCATGGAGCGGGACGCGCGCCGGATGCGCGGCACGCGGCCCTTCGTGTTCAGCAACCTCAAGGTCGGCACCGGACTGGACGAGATCATCGCGTTCGTCGAGCACCAGGGAATGCTGCGCTGACGAGCTGCGTCATCGTCCTGTGTCCTTGCGCTCACGCCGCCGATGGCCGCTGCGCCAGATCGAGCCGAGCAGCCAGACGCCGCCGACGACCGCCCCAAGGAACGCGAGCAGGCTGAGCGGCGGCCATCCCGGCAGGAAACCGCCTTCGCGCGTCACGACGATGGACGAACCGATGATCAGCGCCGCCACCACGATGCCGACGGTGAGGCGGCTGGCCGCACGGTCCAGTTGCTCGCCGAAGCTGTCGAGCGGCGAGACGTTCACGTCGACCTTCAGCTTGCCGCGCCGTGCGACGCGCAGGAGATGCTCGAGATCCCGCGGCAGTGCGCCCATCACGTTCACCAGCCGCAGCAGGTTGCCCTTGCCCCGCCGGGCGAGCGCCGCCGGTGCGTAGTGTTCCGCCACCACCTGGCCGAGGAACGGTGATGCCGCTGCCGCCATCTCGAAGTCCGGATCGAGGCTGCGGCCGAGCCCTTCCAGCGTCACGAACGCCTTGATCAGCAGCGCCAGGTCCGGCGGCAACGGCAGCTGCTGTTCGCGCAGGATCGCCATCGCGTCGGTGAGCAGGGCGGCGAAATCGAGCTCGCCCAGCGGGACGCCATGGAACTGGTCGATGTACTCGTCGAGGCGCGCCTGCAGCCGTGCCGCGTCCACCTCGTCATCGTTGCCGGCCCACTCCAGCAGGACCTGTGTGGCGGCTGCCGAATCCTGGCCGGCAAGACCCTTCATCAGCATCGCGACCTGGAAGCGGCGTTCCTCGGACAAGCGCCCGACCATGCCGAAGTCGATCAGCGAGATGCGGTTGCCGGGCAGGTAGAAGACGTTGCCGGGATGCGGGTCGGCGTGGAAGAAGCCGTCCTCCAGCATCATCTTGAGCACGGCGTTGGCGCCGAGGCGGGCGAGGAGCTTGCGATCGAGGCCCTGCTGGTCCAGCGCCGCGAGATTGCGTCCAGCGATGCCGGTCACGCGCTCCTGGATGTTGAGCCGCTCGTTGGTCCACTCCCAGTGCACTTTCGGCACCACGATTTCCGAATGGCCTGCGAAATTGCCGGCGACGCGCTCCGCGTTGCGGCATTCGGCCGCGAAGTCGAGCTCGCGCATCAGCGAGCGCCGGAACTGGCGTACCACTTCGCGCAGCCGGTAGCGGTGCAACTCCGGCAGGCGCGATTCGACCAGATCGGCGAGCCTTGCGAGCAGGCGCAGATCCGCCTCGACCACCGGCACGATGCCAGGACGGCGCACCTTGAGCACGATCGGCGTGCCGTCGCGCAGCTTCGCCGTGTACACCTGCGCCAGCGAACCGGAGGCCAGCGGTTCGGTCACCAGCTCGTCGAAAACGTTCTCGGGTTCGTCGCCGAGGTCTTCGACCAGCTGCGCGCGCAGGACGCTGAACGGCACCGTCGGCGTGGCGTCCTGCAGCTTGCTGAACTCGGCGATCCAGGCCGGCTCGAACAGGTCGATGCGGGTGGCCAGGATCTGGCCAAGCTTCACGAAGCTCGGGCCCAGCTCCTCGAGGGCACGCCGCACGCGGGCCGGCGGCTGCAGCCGCGCGAGCTCGTCCGGAGCCTGCCAGTGCAAGGCCCGGCCCGTCCGTTCAAGCGCGCCCGCCATCCCGAGGCGGCGCACGAGGTCGCCGAAGCCGTAGCGGATAAGGACGACGGCGATGTCATTGAGCCTTCCGACGTTCTGCAGCATCCCCAGTATCCAGTCCCAAGCCGACGTTCGCCGCGCAAGCCGCGGTGGCTGCAGCGCGAGTGCCGCGCGATTCTAACGGGGCCGGGTGCCCGACCTCCGTCGGTCGGGCGACGGCGACCTCGGGCCGGACAATTGTGAAGACACGGCGAAGATCCGGCGTGTTTACGCAGCATCGGCTTGAGAGGGCCCCTGCCGTGAGGTCCAATGACAACCGGTTTCCGAACCTCCGTGTTCCCCCGGCCACTACCTCGCACAGCCCATGACGTCGCGCTTTCGCATCGGTATCGCCTTCAAGCTCTTCTGCGCCTTGCTCGGTGCGGGCATCGTCATGGCCACGGCAATGGGCGTCGCGTCGCGGCTGAGCTTCCAGCGCGGCTTCCTCGGCTACCTCAACGAACTCGAGACGCAGCGGCTCGACCTGCTCACCGCCACGCTTGCGGATGTCTATCGCGACCGGATCGCCGCCGGCTCTTCGCAAGCCCAGGCCTGGGAATTCCTGCGCGGCGAGGAAGACGAATGGCGCCGGATCGTCCGAGCGAGCGACCGCAGCCTTCGTGCCTCGCGCGATGCCGAAGGCCGCCCGGACGGTGCCCGGTCCATTGAAATCGGCGCGCCTGCCGCGCCCGGGTTGCCGGCCGTGTCGGCTGCGCCGGTGGCGCCGGCGGCATCGTCTGCTGCCGGCGGCGCCCATCCGCGCACCGACACTGCCGGCCGCGGCGAGCCCTCCCGTCGCACCACGCTGCTCGATGCGGAACGCCGGCCGGTCGCCGGCAATCCGCGTCCCGCAGGCGACGCGATGTTCGGCCCCATCGTCGTCGACGGCAGCACCGTCGGCTGGGTGGCGAGCGTGCCTTTCCGGGAGCTGACCAGCGCGGCCGACCTGAGCTTCCAGCAGCGCCAGAGCGCGGCTGCCTGGTACATCGCCGGCCTGGCGGTCCTGCTCGCGGGGCTGACGGCCCTGGCGCTGGGACGCGTCTTCCTTGCGCCGGCACGGCGTCTTGCTGCCGCGATCCACAGTCTTGCGGCAGGCCGCTTCGACACCCGTGTGAGCGTCACCTCCAGCGACGAGCTCGGTCGCCTGGCAGCTGACTTCAACCGCCTTGCAAACACCCTCGAGCGCAACGAAAACCTGCGCCGCGATTTCATGGCGGACGTGTCGCACGAGCTGCGCACGCCGCTCGCGATCATGCGCGGGGAGCTCGAAGCGATGGAGGACGGCCTGCAGCCGCTCGACGGCCGTTCGATCCAGTCGCTGCAGTCGGAGGTGGCGGTGCTGTCGAAGCTGGTGGATGACATCCACCAGTTGTCGATCGCCGATGTCGGGTCGCTTTCCTATCGGCGGGTGTCATTCGACGTGGTGGAGGTGCTGGAGCAGGGCGTCGATGCCTTCCGGGACCGCCTGCAGTCCCGGCGCATCGTGCCGGAGCTGCAGGCGCCGGCGGAGCCGCTGGTGGTAGTGGGCGATCCGGAGCGGCTGCAGCAGGTGTTCCACAACATCCTGGAGAACGTGGTGCGGTATGCGGACCAGGACGCGCGGCTGCGGATTCACTGCCTGAGGCGCGGCGGCGACGTCGAGATCGGCTTTCACGATTCCGGGCCCGGCGTGCCGGATGAGAACCTGGACAAGCTGTTCGAACGCTTCTACCGGGTCGAAGGCTCGCGCAACCGGGCAACCGGCGGCTCCGGACTGGGCCTTTCGATCTGCCAGAGTATTGTGGCCGCGCACGACGGCAGCCTGACCGCCAGCCGTTCGCCGCTGGGCGGACTGGCATTGACCCTGCGGCTGCGGGTCGCGGCGGCGACAGGGGGGCTGAAAGCATGAATACTGGCGGCATGACGAAGGCTGAAGGCATGACAGGTGCACGTGGCATGGCAGGCGCGGACGGCGCTGCGCGCGCTGCTGCAAGGCTCCTGATCGTCGAGGACGAGCCGAAGCTGGCGGCGCTGATGACGCGCTACCTGGAGGCCGGTGGCTACCAGACCGCCACCGTGGCCGACGGACGCCTGGTGGTGCCGCAGGTGCGCGAGGCGCGGCCCGACCTGATCCTGCTGGACCTGATGCTGCCGGGCCGCGACGGCATCGAGATCTGCCGCGAACTGCGCGCCTTCAGCGACGTGCCGATCATCATCGTCACGGCGCGGGTCGAGGAGATCGATCGTCTGCTCGGCCTGGAACTCGGCGCCGACGACTACGTCTGCAAGCCGTTCAGCCCGCGCGAACTGGTCGCCAGGGTTCGCGCCATCCTGCGGCGTACCCGCGGCGGCGGCCGCGGATCTGCGCCGGCCGAACCGGCTGGACCGGCTGCAGCTGACAGTGCGGACGAGGCACTGGTCGTCGATTGGACCGATGCGGACGCACGGCCGGTGCGGCTGGTGATCGACGAGGATCGCCATGAGGTACGCCTGGAGGACCAGGTCCTCGAGTTGACGCCAGTAGAATTCAGGCTGCTGGCCGTACTCGCTGCCGTGCCCGGCCGGGTGCTGCGGCGCGATGGGCTGCTCGACCGGCTTTACGAGGACCATCGCGTGGTCAACGACCGGACCGTCGACACCCATGTCAAGAACCTGCGGCGCAAGCTGATGCAAGTCGTCAAGGACCGCGACCTGATCCATTCGGTCTACGGCATCGGCTACAAGTTCGAGCCCTGATCGGGCAGCCTGTCGCGACCACCGAACAAGCCCCTCACGCCCGCCCCGATCGCCCCGCAACCCCCACCATCCTCAGCCATGAAGGCGTTCCCCGACAGCAATGACGACACCCTGACTGCCAGCCCGGCATCTGGCCGGGTGGATGGTGGCGCGCGGGCGCCGTTGCGCGGCCGGGCGGGACGGGATGACGCGGGCCTCGAAGACGGCGACGACGGCGACCTTGCGCCGGATGCACTGCCGGGCGAGCCCCTGCCGCCCCCGCGGCGCGGCGCCCCGCTGGGAGCGCCTGCCCGTGCGCGCCGCAGCCGCGGCGTGTGGCTGCTCCTGCTGGTGCTCGCGCTGGCGGTGGCCGGCGGCTGGTACTACTGGAAGCACTGGCGACCGGCACAGGTTGCCGCAACCGCGGCCGCTCCCCGCGCGGCCGCCGGGGCGGCTCCGGGTGCCGCCGCGCCGGGAGCGCCCACCGCCCCCGGCGGCGGCCGTGGCCCCATCCCGCGCACGCCGGTGGTTGCCGTCGCCGCTCAGGTGGGCGACGTGCCGATCGTCATCGATGCCCTGGGCACGGCGGTGCCGACCCAGACGGCGGCCGTCAAGCCCCGGGTTGCGGGCCTCCTGGAGCGGGTGCACTTCAAGGAGGGTGACCTCGTCAAGGAAGGCCAGCTGCTCGCCGAGATCGACCCGCGCCAGCTGAAAGTGCAGCTGGCCCAGGCCGAGGGCCAGCTGGCGCGCGATCGCGCCCAGCTCGAGAACGCGCGCGTCGACCTCAGGCGCTACGAAACCCTCTTCAAGCAGGATTCGATCGCGCGCCAGCAGGTGGATACCCAACGGGCACTGGTGCGGCAGTACGAGGGGATGATCCAGGTCGACGAAAGCCAGGTCGACAACGCGAGACTGCAGCTGAGCCATGCGCGGGTCACCGCGCCGATCGGCGGCCGGGTCGGGCTGCGCCAGGTGGATGCCGGCAACATGGTCACCGGCGCGGAGGAGAACGGGCTGGTGGTGATCACCCAGGTCGAGCCGATCTCCGTCCTGTTCTCCGTGCCGCAGGATGATCTGCCGAAGATCATCAAGCGGTTCTCGAGCGGCGAGAAGCTGCCGGTGAAGGCCTTCGACCGCACCCAGCAGAACCTGCTGGCGACCGGCGTGCTGGTGTCGCTGGACAACCTCATCGATCCGGCCACCGGCACGATCAAGCTGCGCGCCGAGTTCGCCAACACGGATCGACAGCTGTTCCCGAACCAGTTCGTCAATGCGCGGCTGGAACTCGACGCGCTGCGCGATGCGATCACCGTGCCGTCGTCGGCGATCCAGCGCGGCTCGCAGGGCATGTTCGTCTACGTGGTGAAGGAAGACCAGACGGTCGCCCTGCGGCCGGTTACCCTCGGGCCGGTCGACGGACAGCGGATCACGCTGGCGAACGGCGTGCGCGGCCGGCGAGCTGGTGGTCGTCGACGGTGTCGACCGGCTGCGCGAGGGCGCGGCCGTCGAGCTGATCGAGCGCCCCGACTTCCAGGCTGCGCCCGCCGCCAAGCCGGCCGCGGCTGCAGGCGGGCCGCAGCGTCGCCGGCCGGCGGCCCGCCGCGCTGAGCCGCCGCCGATCCGCCGATCCGCTGCAGACATGAACCCGTCCCGCCTCTTCATCCTGCGGCCGGTCGCGACCACGCTGCTGATGCTGGCGATCGTCATCGCCGGCATCATCGCCTACCGCATGCTGCCGGTGTCCGCGCTGCCGCAGGTGGACTACCCGACCATCCAGGTCTACACCTTCTATCCCGGCGCGAGCCCGGAAGTGATGACGTCGACGGTCACCGCGCCGCTCGAGCGGCAGTTCGGCCAGATCCCCGGCGTCAAGCAGATGACCTCGACGAGCTCCGGCGGCGCGTCGATCATCACGCTGCAGTTCGACCTGTCGGTGGCGCTCGACGTCGCCGAGCAGGGCGTGCAGTCGGCCATCAATGCGGCCTCCAACCTGGTGCCGTCGGACCTGCCGGCGCCGCCGGTCTACAGCAAGGTCAACCCGGCGGACGCGCCGATCGTGACGCTTGGCGCTGACCTCTGCAACGCTGCCGCTGCCGCAGGTGCAGAACCTCGCCGACACCCGCTTCGCGCAGAAGCTCTCGCAGGTGCCCGGGCGTCGGGCTGGTGACGCTGTCCGGCGGACAGCGGCCGGCGGTGCGGATCCAGGCGAATCCGCAGGCGCTTGCCGCCAACGGCCTGGGCATGGAGGGCCTGCGGTCCGCGATCGTCGCCGCCAACGTGAAGAAGGCCAAGGGCAACTTCGACGGCGCCGACCCGCGCCTACAGCATCGACGCCAACGACCAGCTGCGCTCCGCCGCAGGAGTACCGCGACATCGTCGTCGCCTGGCGCGAGGGCGCGCCGATCTGCCTGTCGGACGTGGCCGATGTCGTGGAGGATGCCGAGAACCTGCGCCTCGCGGCCTGGATGAACGACACGCCGGCGATCATCCTCAACATCCAGCGCCAGCCGGGCGCCAACGTGATCGACGTGGTCGACCGCGTCATGGCGGCAGCTGCCGCAGCTGAAGGCGTCGCTGCCGGCCGCGGTCGACGTCGCGGTGCTGTCGGACCGCACTGTCACGATCCGCACCTCGGTGCGCGACGTCCAGTTCGAGCTCGCGCTCGCGATCGGGCTGGTCGTGATGGTGATCTTCCTGTTCCTGCGCACGCTGGCGGCGACGGTGATACCGAGCGTGGTGGTGCCGCTGTCGCTGATCGGCACCTTCGGCATCATGTATCTGGCCGGCTACTCGATCAACAACCTGACGCTGATGGCGCTGGTGGTGGCGACCGGCTTCGTCGTCGACGACGCGATCGTCGTGATCGAGAACATCGCGCGCTACATCGAAGCCGGCGAGTCGCCGCTGCAGGCCGCGTTGAAGGGCTCGAAGCAGATCGGCTTCACGATCATCTCGCTGACCTTCTCGCTGATCGCGGTGCTGATACCGCTGCTCTTCATGGGCGACGTGGTCGGACGGCTGTTCCGCGAGTTCGCGGTCACTCTCGCGGTCGCCATCCTCATCTCCGGCGTGGTGTCGCTGACGCTGACGCCGATGATGTGCGCGAAGCTGCTGAGGCACCGGCCGGAGCATGAGCGCGGCCGCTTCGACCGCACGGTCGGCGCAGGCTTCGACCGACTGGTCGCCGGCTACGGCCGGATGCTCGCCTGGGTGCTCGACCATCAGCCGCTCACGCTGCTGGTGTTCGCACTGACGCTGGCGCTCACGGTCGGCCTGTACTTCGTCATGCCCAAGGGCTTCTTCCCGGTGCAGGACACCGGCATCATCCAGGGCATCGCCGAGGCGCCGCAGAGCGTATCCTTCCAGGCCATGGCCGAGCGCCAGCAGGCGCTGGCGCGCGTCGTGCTGGAGGATCCGGCGGTGGAGAGCCTGTCGTCCTTCATCGGCGTCGACAGCCAGAACGCGACGCCCAACACCGGCCGCATGCTGATCCAGCTCAAGCCGCTCGCGCGAGCGCGAGGCGCGGGCGCCGGAGATCATCCGGCGGCTGCAGGCCGTCGCTCGGCGAAGGTGCCGGGCGCGCGGCTCTACCTGCAGCCGGTGCAGGACCTGACCATCGAGGACCGGGTCAGCCGCACGCAGTACCAGTTCACGCTCGAGGCGGCCGACGCCAAGATGCCTCGACCAGTGGGTGCCGCAGATGGTCGAGCGGATGCAGGCGCTGCCGCAACTCGCCGACGTGGCCAGCGACTACCTGGTCCAGGGCCTGCAGGCCTTCGTCGAGATCAACCGCGACACCGCCGGGCGGCTCGGCGTCACGCCGGCGGCGATCGACACCGCGCTCTACAACGCCTTCGGCCAGCGGCTGATCTCGACCATCTTCACCCAGTCGAACCAGTACCGGGTGGTGCTCGAGGTGGCGCCGGAGTTCCGCCGCGGGCCCGGAGGCGATCGAGAACGTCTACGTCACCACCAGCGGCGGCGCCCTGGTGCCGCTCACCACGATGGCGACGATCCGCACGGCTGCCGCGCCGCTCACCATCAACCACAGCGGCCAGTTCCCGGTGGCGACGATCTCGTTCAACCTGGCGCCCGGCGCCTCGCTCGGCGATGCGGTCACCGCGATCGAGCAGGCCCGCGAGGCGTCGGCGATGCCGATCAGCGTGCAGACCGCATTCCAGGGAACCGCAGCCTCGTTTCGCGATTCGCTGGCGGACACGCTGCTGGCTGGTGCTCGCCGCGGTCGTGACCATGTACATCGTGCTCGGCGTGCTGTACGAGAGCTTCATCCATCCGCTGACCATCCTCTCGACGCTGCCGTCGGCGGCCGTCGGGGCGCTGATCGCGCTGCTGCTGGCCGGGCGCGACCTCGACATGATCGCGATCATCGGCATCATCCTGCTGATCGGCATCGTCAAGAAGAACGCGATCATGATGATCGACTTCGCCCTCGATGCCGAGCGCGACGCGCGGCACTCGCTCCGCGGACGGCGATCTTCGAAGCCAGCCTGCTGCGCTTCCGGCCGATCCTGATGACGACCATGGCGGCGCTGCTCGGCGCGCTGCCGCTGATGCTCGGCACCGGCGTCGGCTCGGAACTGCGCCAGCCGCTCGGCCTCACGATGGTCGGCGGACTGATCGTGAGCCAGGTGCTGACGCTGTTCACCACGCCGGTCATCTACCTTGCGTTCGACCGCGCGGCCGCGCGCCTGCGGCGCGAGCCGCCGCGCGCGCCGGTGCTGCATGCGCGCGCGCCGCGGCCGGCCGGTGTCGTCGTCGTGAACTTGTCGGCGCATCTTCATCGCCCGGCCGGTGGCGACCATCCTGCTGGCGGTCGGCATGGTCCTGGCCGGCGCGGTCGCCTACACCCGGCTGCCGGTGTCGCCGCTGCCGCAGGTCGAGTTCCCGGTCATCTCGGTCACCGCCAACCTGCCCGGCGCCAATCCGGAGACGATGGCGGCGACGGTGGCAACGCCGCTCGAGCGCGCGCTCGGCAGCATCGCCGGCATCAACGAGATCACGTCGCGATCGTCGCTCGGCTCGACCCGGGTCACGCTGCAGTTCGACCTCAGCCGCAACATCGACGACGCCGCGATCGAGGTGCAGGCGGCGATCAACGCCGCGCGCAGCCAGCTGCCGTCGAGCCTGCCCGACAACCCGACCTACCGCAAGGTGAATCCGGCGGACTCGCCGATCATGGTGATCGCGCTGACGTCGCCGACCGCGCGGCAGAGCGAGATGTTCGACGTCGCCTCCACCGTGCTCGCGCAGAAGCTTGTCGCAGGTGAAGGGGGTGGGGCAGGTGACCGTCGGCGGCAGCTCGCTGCCTGCGGTGCGGGTGGAGGTCGACCCTGCGGCGCTGAACCAGCGCGGCCTCGGCCTCGACCAGGTGCGCGCGGCGCTTGCGGCCACCAACTCCAACCGGCCGAAGGGCGCTGGTCGAGGAAGGCGACCGCCAGTGGTGGATCTACGCCAACGACCAGGCGCGCCGCGCCAGCGAATACCTGCCGCTGATCCTGTCGCACCAGAACGGCTCGGCTATCCGGCTGCGCGACGTGGCGCGGGTGACCGATTCGGTGCAGGACCTGAAGAACTCCGGCTCGGCCGACGGCGTGCCGGCCGTGCTGCTGATGGTCTACCGCGAGCCCAACGCGAACATCATCGACACCGCCGACGCGGTGCGAGGCACTGCTGCCGGTGCTGCGCGCAACGCTGCCGCCGACGATGAACCTGCAGGTCTCGCTCGAGCGGACCTCCACCGTGCGCGCATCGATCCGCGAGGTGCAGAACGACGCTGGTGATCTCGGTGATCCTGGTGGTGCTGGTCGTGCTCGCGTTCCTGCGCAGCTGGCGCGCGACGCTGATCCCGGCAGCCACCGTGCCGGTGTCGCTGGTCGACCACCTTCGCCTTCATGTACCTCGCCGGCTTCAGCATCAACAACCTGTCGCTGATGGCGCTCATCGTCGCCGCCGGCTTCGTCGTCGACGACGCGATCGTGGTGCTCGAGAACACGGCGCGCCATGTCGAGGAGGGCATGCCGGCGCCTGCGGCCGCGCTGCTCGGCGCGCGCGAAGTGGGCTCGACCGTGGTGTCGATGAGCCTGTCGCTGGTCGCGGTGTTCATACCGATCCTGCTGATGGGCGACCTGGTCGGCAGGCTGTTCCGCGAGTTCGCGCTGACGCTGTCGGTGGCGGTGCTGATCTCGATGGTGGTGTCGCTCACGCTGACGCCGATGATGTGCGCGCGGCTGCTCGGCCCGCGGACGGGCGGCTGTGCGGAGCGACCGCCCGCGCCCCGCCGGAACTGGCTCGATGTGGCCGGCCGGCGGCGTGCTGCGCGGCTACTCGCGCAGCCTCACCTGGGCGTTGCGCCATTCGCTGCTGACGCTGCTCGTGCTGGTCGCCGACGGTCGGCCTCAACGTCTATCTGTTCGGCGTCATCCCCAAGGGCTTCGTGCCCGAGCAGGACACCGGCAAGCTGATCGGCTGGATGCGCGGCGACCAGAGCAGCTCCTTCCAGCTCACCCGGCAGAAGATGCAGATCTTCGTCGACGGCGTTCGCGCCGATCCGGCGGTGCAGAGCGTGACGGCGACGACCGGCGGCGGCAGCCGCTCGACCGGGCAGATGTACGTGCAGCTCAAGCCGCTGGAGGAGCGGCGCGAGACGGCTCGAGATGTGGTCAACCGGCTGCGCGAGCAGTTCAAGGTGCCCGGCGCGCGGCTCTTCCTCACGCCGATCCAGGACGTACGTTCCGGCGGCCGGCAGAGCAGCGGCAGCTATCAGTACACCTTGCGCAGCGACGACATCGACGCGCTGCGTGTCTGGACGCAGCGCCTGGAGACTGCGTTGCAGCGGGTGCCGCAGGTCACCGACATCGACAGCGACCAGGAGGCGCGCGGCCTGCAGGTGGCGGTGGTGATCGACCGGCCGACGGCTGCCCGCCTCGGCATCACGCGCAGACCTGATCGATACCACGCTCGGCAACGCGTTCTCGCAGTCGGTCGTCTCGACGATCTTCGAGGACCAGAACCAGTACCGGGTGGTGATGGAAATCGATCCCCGCTTTGCCGAGGGGCCGGAGTCGCTGCGCCAGGTGCAGGTGATGACGCCGGCGGGCGTGCGTGTGCCGCTCTCCGCCTTTGCCCGCTACGAATACTCGAACACGCCGCTGTCGGTCAGCCACCAGGGCCAGTTCGCCGCGGCCACCATCTCCTTCAGCCTGCCGGAAGGCGTTTCCCTGTCCGATGCCACCGCAGCGCTCGAACGACACGATGGCGCGCATCGGCATGCCCGCCAGCATCTTCGGCAGCTTCGAGGGCACGGCGCGCAACTTCCAGAGCGCCATGTCGAACCAGCCGCTGCTCATCGCGGCGGCGATACTTGCGGTGTACATCGTGCTCGGGGTCCTCTACGAAAGCTACATCCATCCGTTGACCATCCTGTCCACGCTGCCGTCGGCCGGCATCGGCGCGCTGCTGGCGTTGCTGCTCTTCGATGCCGAGTTCAGCGTGATCGCCCTGATCGCGCTGTTCCTGCTGATCGGGATCGTCAAGAAGAACGCGATCATGATGGTCGACTTCGCGCTGGCGGCGCAGCGCGATCAGGGACTGGAGCCGCGCGACGCCATCCACCAGGCGGCGTTGCTGCGATTTCGACCGATCCTGATGACGACGCTGGCGGCGATGCTGGGCGCGGTGCCGCTCGCGCTCGGCGCCGGTGACGGCGCCGAGTTGCGCAAGCCGCTCGGCATCGCCATCGTCGGCGGCCTGATGGTGAGCCAGGTGCTGACGCTCTACACCACGCCGGTGGTGTACCTGTACCTCGACCGCCTGCGGATCTGGAGCGCGCGGCGCCAGGCCGCGCGGGTCCAGGAAGGCGTGCAGCGGCGGGCGATCGATCGCCGCGCACCGCGCGCGCCGCAGGCCTGAGATGAAACGACCCCCACGCTCGCTTCTCTCGCTGCAGTCCCCGGCCGGAGTCCGGGGACGCTCCGCAGGCACGATCGGTCCGCAGGGACCGATCGTGTCCGGCTACGCCCCCGAGGTGGCGCGTCAGTGGCTTCGGGCGGCCGGGCGCCACTGACATGGCGCCGGGGACGAACCGCGCGCGGCGCAGAGCCGCGACGCGAAGCAGGATCTGCCTGGCCGGCACGCTGGTGGTCGCCGCTCTCGCCGGCTGCGCCAGCGGCCCGGATTACGTGCGGCCCGAGATCGCGGCGCCGGCGGCGTTCCGGCAGCAGCCGCCTGCCGGCTGGAAGGAGGCACAGGCGGCGGATCGCCTGCCGCGGGGAGCATGGTGGAGGATGTACGGCGACTCCACGCTCGATGCGCTCGCGGAACAGGCCCTGGCCGCGAACCAGACGGTCCGGGCGAGCGAGGCCGCGGTGCGGCAGGCGAGGGCGCAACTGCAACAGGTCGGCGCCGCGCGCTACCCGGTCGTTTCCGGCGGTCTCAACGCATCGCGCACGAGCGCTTCTTCGTCCGGATCCTCCGGCGGCATCGACGGATTCGGCGGCGGCACGGCCTCCGGCCAGAGCTGGCGCGCCGGGGTCGATGCCAGCTGGGAGCTCGACCTGTGGGGGCGGATCCGGCGTTCGGTCGAGGCCGGCGAGGCGGACCTGGACGCCGCCGGCGCGGACCTCGAGAACGTGCGGCTGACGGTGGTCACGGAACTCGCTCGCAACTATTTCGACCTGCGCGTGCTCGACGCCCAGCGCCAGCTGCTCACCGACACGATTGCCGCCTACGAGCGCAGCGTCACGCTGACCCGCAATCGCTATCAGTCCGGCGTGGTGCCGCGGGCGGATGTGGTGCAGGCGGAGGTGCAGTGGAAGAGCACGCAGGCGCAGCTGGTCGATACCGGCATCGCCCGCGCCGCGCTCGAATCGGCCATCGCCGTGCTGGTGGGCCGGCCGGCGTCGTCCTTCCAACTCGATCCGATCGTGGTCGGACCGCAGCGACCCCGCCTCGATCAGCCGCCGCCGACCGGGTCGGCGGCTCGGGCCGCTTCGCTGGCGGCGACGGAATATCCCGGGATGCCGAAGGTGCCGGTGCTGCCGGCCGGCCTGCCGTCCGAGTTGCTGCAGCGCCGTCCCGATATTGCCGCCGCCGAGCGGGCGGTCGCGGCCTCGAGCGCGCGCATCGGCGTGGCCGTGGCGGCCTACTACCCGAGCCTGTCGTTGTCGGCGTCCGCCGGCTTGCGTGAGTCGTCGTTCTCGCAGCTGCTGCGCTCGCCGTCGTGGTTCTGGTCGCCGGCGCTGAGCGTGCTGCAGGTGCTGTTCGATGCCGGGGAGCGCGAGGCGGTGACCGAGCAGGCTCGAGCATCCCACGAGGGACAGGTCGCCAACTATCGGCAGACCGTGCTGCAGGGCTTCAAGGAGGTGGAGGACAACCTCGCCGCGCTGCGGATCCTCGACGAGGAAATCCAGCTGCAGGAGGAGACGCTGGCGGCGGCGCGGCTCGCCTTGCAGCTGGTGACCAACCAGTACCAGGCCGGCATCATCAACTTCCTCGCCGTCCTCATCGCGCAGGCCTCGGCGCTGAACAGCGAGCGCTCCCTGCTGGACCTGCGCGGCAGGCGGCTCGCTGCGAGCGTTGCGCTCATCAAGGCGCTGGGCGGGGGGTGGCAGGGGCTGCCGTAACCCTCCTCCTGCGTGGGCGGTGTCGCCCGGCGGCGGGCGCCGCAGGCGGTGTCGGCTGGCGCGCGGGCGGTGTCGGCGGGCGGCCGCGGGCGGTGTCGGCGGGCGGCGGGGGTGGGGAATGACAGTGGCTCAGGGGATTGCGCTTGCAAGCGCAATCCCGCTCCGGTGCTCGCGGCGCATGCGCCGCGTCGCCGTTCCGGCGACCGCCCCGGAGCCCGTCGCTGCCTCGTCCAGGTCGGGCTGCGTCCGCCAGCGACGGCTTCGTTCCTCGCCTTTGTTGCGGGCTTGAGCGCCTGCCTCAGGACCTGCCGTGCCCGACCTTCCCTTCGTCAGCCGACGGCTCCACCACAAACATTCCCCACCCCCGCCACCCGCCGCCACCGCTCGTGGCAGCCGAGCTGGCGAAGGTTCAAGGCGAAAGCAACTCGTTGTCGCCGCGACTCCGCGTGGCGGGACAGGCGCTTGCGCTACACAGTCGGCGCGCTACAAGTCGCCACGGACCGGCCAATGAACGACTCTGTTGAACCCTCGGAGCGCCTGACCAGCGGACGCGCCCGCCGCCACCGCTGCTCGTCGAGCAACACGATCGGCGCCTCCACACGGCGATCGTCACTGCAACCCCCCACCCCCCAGCCGCTCGGATGATGGCAGCGGTGGCGGCGGGTGTCGGGGGCGCGGACTGTTTGTGGTGGAGCCGTCCGCTGACGAAGGGAAGGTCGGGCACGGCCGCCCCTGAGGCAGGCGATCGAGCTCGCAAAACGGCGACGAGCGAAGCCGCCCCCGTGGACGCAGCCCGACCTGGACGAGGCAGGGACGGGCTCCGGGGCGCTCGCCGAAGGCGACGCGGAGCACCGCTCCGCGAGCCCCGGAGCGGGATTGCGCCTGCAAGCGCAATCCCGTAAGCCACTGTCAGTCCGCGCCCCCGACGCCCGCCGACACCGCCCGCCAACACCGCGCGACAGCCGCCACCCCCACGTCGGTCGACTTGACAGCCCGGGCGTGCCATCGGTCACCGATGACCCCTTGGCGCAGCCTGGATTGAAGGCTTGGCTACCATCGTAAGAACAGCGACGAGGCTGGAACTTCATGACCCTGTATTTCGAATTGACTTCCGCGCAGGGCACGCCGGCGCGGATCGCGCTGCAACCGGGCTTGCAGCGCATCAAGGCTGCCATCGGCGACCGCTATCGCATCTACGACGAGGCGACCGGCAAGACGCCGACGGATATCGTCGTCAAGCGCCTTGACAGCCACATGATCATCGAAGGGCTGCCGAACGACGCGAGCGTCGAGCTGACGGACTTCTATGCGCGTTGCGGCGTCAGCAGCCCGTGCACGTTCGTCGTCGAAAGCCCCGGCGTCTTCTCCGCGGGCGCGGTCGAGATCACCCCGGCCTCCCCGCCGCTGCAGGCGCTCACCGATGGCAGTTTCGTCGTCTACCCGTCGGGCTACAGCGGCGCGCCCGCCATCGCGGTAGCCGACAGCGAAGGCTTCCCGGCCGGGGCCGGCTACGTGGTCGGCGGTCTTGCACTGGTGGCGCTGGCGGGCGCGGGCGGTGGTGGTGGCGGCGGCGGCGGCGATGATTCGCCTCCACCGTCGGCGGTCTCGCCCGGCCTCGGACCGGTCCCTGCGCCTGCGCCGCCGCCCGGATCCATCGATGTCACCCCGCCGGACCTGCCCGAGGTGACCAGCGAGAAGACCAGCACCAGTCGCACGCCGACGATCGCCGGCCGCGCCGAGGCCGGTGCGACAGTCCGGGTGCAGGTCGATACCGATCGCGACGGCAGCGCCGAGGCCACCTTCGTCGCCATCGCCAACGCAAACGGGCAGTGGCAGGTCGATCTCGGCAGCCAGGCCCCGCAATCCGGTGCTTTGCCGCCGGCAGGCCTGCCGGAGCGATCGACTACGCTGGTGACGGTCACTGCCATCGACAGCAGCCAGAACCAGAGTGGCGCGACGCAGTACGAACTGCTGGTGAGCGGAGTGCCGCCGCAGACCGTCGCAGCAGTCACCACAGCCACCGACAATGTCGCGCCCCGCACCGGCAATGTCGGCAACGGGGGTGCGACCAACGACGATTCGCCGACCATCTCCGGCACGTTGTCGGCGCCGCTCGCGCCCGGCGAGACGGTGCAGGTGCTGCGCAACGGCGCGGTGATCGGCGCCACGGTAGTCGTCGATGGAAACGCGTGGCGGGTGACCGACTCGCGGGTGGCCGACGGCTCGCACACCTATTCGGCCCGGGTAGTGGATGCCGACGGTGCGGGCCCGGCTGGAACGGGCTTCAGCATCGTCGTCGATACGCAGAACGCCAAGACCGCAGCCATCACGTCCATCGACGACAATGTCGCGCCCGACACCGGCCTCATCCGTGACGGCGGCACCACCAACGACAATACGCCGACACTGAACGGACGTCTGTCGAGCGGCCTCGAAGGCGGCGAGGAACTCCAGGTCCTGCGCAACGGCACGGTCATCAGCAATTCGCCGCAGGTCAACGGCACCGGCTGGGCATTCACGGACGGCCCGCTCGCCAACGGCAACTACGACTACACGGTCCGCATCGTCGATGCAGCCGGCAACGTCGGCGGCGCGAGCAGCGTCTACGACCTGCGCGTCAGCCGCCCCGGCGGGATCCTCCTGTTCGAGGAGCAGGCCGCGGCAGGCGACGACGGCACCGCAATGACTCTCGGCCTCGACGACGTGCTGTCGTCGTCGGCTCCTGCTCCCGTCGGGCTCGAGCCGGTGGCAGCATCGCCGACCGCATCCGCTGCGGGCGATTCGGCTGCCGACACCTACGAGGCCTCCCTCTATGCCATCCGCGGCATCGACAGTCTGTTGAACCCGGAACTGCTCGCCTGATCCGGTCTGCGGGCGGCCGCTCTGGCGCCCCCGATAAGAGTGGTGTCCACACGCAGCTCCGGCCGCGCCTTCGAGTGGCCGCCGGTGGCACGGGCCTTGCATGACAGGCTCCCATGCCTTCTGCATTCGTCCTGCCCCGCACGCCTCCCGCAGCTCGAGCCCGAAGCCTGCACCGTCGTGGCCCAGCCTGCGCGCCGGAGGCCATCGGCCGGCACCGAATGGGTGCCGTCGCCCCACGGCACGAACACCTCCCGGAGAAATCTCGATGAGTCGCAAGCAGAATCGCTTCGATCCGTACAACGCGGACCGACCGTTGCAGATGCGCTGTGCCTGCGGGCGGACGCATGGCTCGAAGGTACTGCATGAGGCCGACGCAGCGCCCTCGGGCTCGCGGTCGGGCGACGGGGGGCGCATCGGCGATCAGCTGGAGGCGGCCCTGGTTAAGGCGTTGATGCCGGACGATCGCATCCGTCGCCGCTTCCTGCAGGCGGTTGGCGCGTCGACCGCGAGGGCCGCGATCGCTTCGCTGGTGCCGTTCTCGGCGCTGGAAGCGATGGCGCAGGAGAAAGCACCGCTCGAGAAGACCGACCTGAAAATCGGCTTCATCGCGATCACCTGCGCAACGCCGCTGATCATGGCGGACCCGCTCGGGTTCTACAAGGAGCAGGGCCTGCGGGTGAGCCTGAACAAGACGGCGGGCTGGGCCCTGATCCGCGACAAGATGATCAACAAGGAGTACGACGCGTCGCACTTCCTGTCGCCGATGCCGCTGGCAATGACGATGGGGCTTGGCTCGAACCGAGTGCCGATGAATGTCGCCACCATCCAGAACGTCAACGGGCAGGCGATCACACTGCATGTGAAGCACAAGGACAAGCGCGATCCGAAGAGCTGGAAGGGCTTCAGGTTCGCGGTGCCGTTCGAATACTCGATGCACAACTTCCTGCTGCGCTACTACGTGGCGGAGGCGGGCCTCGATCCGGATCGCGACATCCAGATCCGGGTGACGCCGCCGCCCGAGATGGTCGCTAACCTGCGCGCCGGCAACATCGACGGCTACCTGGGACCTGACCCCTTCAACCAGCGCGCCGTCTACGATGAAGTCGGCTTCATCCACATCCTGTCCAAGGAGATCTGGGACGGTCATCCTTGCTGCGCCTTCGGCGTCAGCGATGAGTTCATCGGGCAGAACCCGAACACCTTTGCCGCGCTCTATCGCGCCGTGCTCACCGCGGCGGCCATGGCCCAGGAGCCGAGGAATCGGGCCCTGATAGCGAAGGTAATCTCGCCGGCGGCGTACCTGAACCAGCCGGAGACCGTGGTCGCACAGGTGCTGAGCGGCAGGTTCGCCGACGGGCTTGGCAATATCCGCGAGGTTCCGGATCGCGCGGGTTTCGATCCGATGCCCTGGCAGAGCATGGCGGTCTGGATGCTGACGCAGATGAAGCGCTGGGGCTATGTGAAGGGCGACATCGACTATCGTCAGATTGCCGAGAAGGTCTTCCTGCTCACCGATGCGAAGAAGCAGATGAAGTTGCTCGAGCAGAAGGTCCCGGAGGGCGCCTATCGCAAGTACAGGGTAATGGGCAAGGAGTTCGACCCGGCCAAGCCCGAGGAATACCTGGGCAGCTTCGCGATCCGGCGGACCTGATGAGCGACCGGCGGATGCGCCTGCAGTCGGCGGCGTTGTCGGCGCTCCTGCTGATCGCGCTCCTGCTCGTGTGGCATGTCGCGACGCTTCCTGACGCGGACGCGGCGCAGGCATTGTCACCCGAGCAGGTCGAATACCAGAAGATGC
The DNA here is from genome assembly GCA_963844195.1 of uncultured Pseudomonadota bacterium. Taxonomy (GTDB): domain Bacteria; phylum Pseudomonadota; class Gammaproteobacteria; order Burkholderiales; family Burkholderiaceae_E; genus Lautropia. Next base: position 1,063,150 of record CAWJNC010000004.1, read on the forward strand.
TGGGCAAGGATCCGGGGCAGGTGAAAAGCGATGGCTTCCCGACGCCTGCGCAGATGGGTGCGACCATCGTCGCCAACCTGTCCGACCCCTTCTACGACAATGGTCCGAACGACAAGGGCATCGGCATCCAGCTGTGGCATTCGCTGGTGCGGGTCGCCGCGGGATTCGCGCTCGCGGCACTGCTTGCGGTGCCGCTCGGGTTCCTCATCGGCATGAGCCCGCTCATCTACCGCGCGCTCGACCCGTTCATCCAGGTGCTCAAGCCGATCTCGCCGCTCGCGTGGATGCCGATCGCACTCTACACGATCAAGGATTCGTCGATCTCCGGCGTGTTCGTCATCTTCATCTGCTCGGTGTGGCCGATGCTGGTGAACACCGCGTTCGGAGTGGCCGGCGTGAGGCGCGAATGGCTGAACGTCGCCCGCACGCTGGAGCTGTCCCAGCGTCGGCTGGCCCTGGAGGTGATCCTGCCGGCGGCAGCGCCGACCATCCTCACGGGGATGCGGATCAGCATGGGCATTGCGTGGCTGGTCATCGTCGCAGCCGAGATGCTGGTCGGAGGGACCGGGATCGGCTACTTCGTCTGGAACGAATGGAACAACCTTTCCCTGACCAATGTGATCTTCGCGATCCTGGTCATCGGCGTGGTCGGAATGGCGCTCGACCTCCTGTTCGCGCGGCTTCAGCGGGCGGTTACCTATGCAGACTGATCCCGCCGCGTCCGATCGACCTTTCCTCAAGGTCGAGGGGCTGGCCAAGACGTTTCCCGGCATGGACGAGCCGGTTTTCGACGAGGTCAATTTCGGCATCGGGAAGGGCGAGTTCGTCTGCATCATCGGTCATTCAGGCTGCGGCAAGACCACCATCCTGAACGTCCTGGCAGGGCTCGACAAGGCGAGCCGGGGACATGTGTTCATGGACAACCGCGAGGTCGCGGGTCCGAGCCTCGAGCGCGGCGTCGTGTTCCAGGGCCATGCGCTTTTCCCGTGGCTCAGCGTGCGCAGGAACATCGCCTTCGCCGTGCGCAGCCGCTGGCCGCGGTGGAGTGCCGCACAGGTGGAGGCGCAGGTGCAGCGATACGTCGACATGGTCGGCCTCGGTTCATCCATCGACAAGAAGCCGTCCGAGCTGTCGGGCGGGATGAAGCAGCGCGTCGGCATCGCCCGGGCGTTCGCCATCGAGCCGCGGATGCTGCTGCTGGATGAGCCGTTCGGCGCACTCGACGCGCTGACGCGAGGGACCATCCAGGACGAACTGCTGCGCATCTGCGCGCAGACTCACCAGACCGTGTTCATGATCACGCACGACGTCGACGAGGCGATCCTGCTGGCGGACCGCATCCTGCTGATGAGCAACGGCCCCCAGGCGCGCGTCGCCGAAATCGTCCGCAACACGATGCCGCGCGTGCGCCAGCGCGCAAGCCTGCATCACGATCCGCAGTACTACCGCATCCGCAACCACCTGGTCGATTTCCTGGTGCTGCGGTCGCGCGAGCTTTCCCACGGCAGGGCGGCGCCGCAGCCGCCGATGGTCTCCCCGGGGCCGGCGCATGACCCCGCCGCCGGGCCCGTGCCGCCGCTTGCGCCGGAAGCTGCCGCCCGCGCCGCGCCGGCACTGGTCGTCGTCGGCAGCGCAGCCGGTCGCGCGGGGCAGGAGACGCCGGGATCCGTCCATCCACAACAGGTCACGAGGAATCGAGCATGAGCCGCCTGGAAGTCACAGAGAAGATCGTCGCCGCCAAGGTGCAGAAGGGAATCAAGTGGAGCGAAGTCGCTGCCAGGGTCGGACTGAGCAAGGAATGGGTTACTGCAGCCTGCCTCGGGCAGATGACGATGACTGTCGAGCAGGCTGCCGTGGTGGGCGAGATCTTCGGACTTGACGAAGGCGAGCGCAAGTGGCTGCAGGTGGTGCCATTCAAGGGATCGCTGCCGACGGCGGTGCCGGCGGATCCGCTCATCTACCGCTTCTACGAGCTGGTGAACGTCTACGGCACCACGTTCAAGGAATTGATCCACGAGGAGTTCGGCGACGGGATCATGAGCGCCATCGATTTCAAGATGGACCTGAAGCGCGAGCCGAACAGCAACGGCGACCGCGTGAACATCGTGATGTCCGGCAAGTTCCTGCCCTACAAGACCTACTGACCGCCGCCGGCGATCGATCCGACCCCGGTGACGGTCCGATAGCCGGCCGTCCGGTGCTCGCCCTCTCGTCGCTGCCGGACATGTCGGGACGCTGGCGTCGCAGCCTGTCCGTCAGCTTCGACATGGCATAATCGCGCCCCCGTGCCGCATCCGGGTCAAGCCCGATCGGATGCCGATGCGCGTCAAACTTCCGATCTTCATCGTCGATCTCATCGTCGATCTCATCGCCGGTCCTGATCGTCGGTCCCGATCGCACTACTTCGGAGTACCCCACCCAGATGAACGCATTCTTCCGCAATGCCATGGTCTATCGCTTGTCCGCCGACTGGACGTTGACCACCGATGCCCTCAACGAGCAACTGGCGCGGCTGCAGTTCGCTCCCGGTACGTCGGTGCAGACGCAATCGATCGGCTGGGTCCCCGCCGTCGAGAGCGGCTCGCTGGCTCATGTGGTCGGCGGCCAGATCCTGCTGACCCTGCGTGTCGAGAAGAAACTGCTCCCGGCGTCGGTGGTGAACCAGGTAGCCAAGGCGCGTGCGCAGGAAGCCGAGGAGCGGCAGGGCTACAAGCCGGGGCGCAAGCAGATGAAGGAGATCAAGGAGGCGGTCACCGATGAACTGGTCCCTAAGGCCTTCAGCATCTTTCGCGACACGCGCGTGTGGATCGACCCGAAGCACCGCTGGCTGCTGATCGATACGACCTCCGCGGCGAAGGCCGAAGAGGTGATCGGCCTGCTGTCCAAGTCGATCGAGCCGTTCCCGCTGCAGCAGGTCCAGGTGCCGCAGTCGCCGGCGGCCGCGATGACGACCTGGCTCGCCAGCGACGAAGCGCCGGGCGGCTTCAGCATCGACCAGGACACCGAGTTGCGCGCAACCGGCGACAGCCGTGCGGCCATCCGCTACGTGCGCCAATCGATCGAGGCAGCCGAGGTTCGCAGGCACATCGAGGAAGGCAAGCAATGCACGCGCCTCGCGATGACCTGGGCGGACCGCATCTCGTTCGTGCTGACGGAGACGCTGGCGTTGAAGCGCATCACGCCGCTCGACGTGATGAAGGAGGGCGAAGGCGAGGGCGGCGATGCAGCCGAGCGCTTCGACTCGGACTTCACGATGATGGCAGGCGAACTGTCGCGGCTGCTGACAGACCTGCTGGGCGCATTGGGCTTCGACATGGCGGCGGAGGGTCCAGCGCCTGGAAAGGCTCGACCCGGCGCTGCGGAGAAGCTTGCCGCCTGAGCGGCAGCCGCTTGCGCCGATCAGCGCTTGTAGCGCTTCGGCACGAAGGGCAGCGGCTTGCGCGTTACCCCCAGCTGCTTGCCGCGCACCTGTGCGAAGAGCGGGATGTCGGACTTCGCCAGCGCGGCAGGCAGGTACGCGAGCATCACCGGATGGCCCAAGGTGGGCGAGATGGTGCCGCTGGTGACCTCGCCAACCTGCCGGCCTTCGCCATCCACGATCGGCGCATGGGCCCGGACCGGAACCGCCTCGTCCGATACCAGGCCGACCAGCTTGCGGTCGGCGCCATGCGCGAGCTGATTGAGGACTGCTTCCGCCCCGGGGAAGCCCGCCACTTTCGGCCCGTCGCTGCGTCGCGAGCGCGCGATGGCGAATGCCAGCTGCGCCTCGACCGGCGTCGTCTCCGGCCCGATGTCGTTGCCGTGGAGCGGCAAGCCCGCTTCCAGCCGAAGCGTGTCACGCGCGCCAAGCCCGACCGGCGTCACCCGCGAGTCCTGCAGCAACTGGCGCACCACCAGCTCGGCCTCGACCGACGGGATCGAGATCTCGAAACCGTCCTCACCGGTATAGCCGGAGCGGGTCGCGAAGCAGGGTGCGCCGAGCAGCTCGAGGGCCACCGCCTCCATGAAGACGCGGCGAGGCGGCGCGGGGATCGAGAACCGACAACACTGCCTCCGCCTGCGGCCCTTGCAAGGCGATCAGCGCGGCGTCGAGCCATTCGAAGTCGAGGCCGGGACAGCGCATGGTCAGCAGGTGCAGGTCATGAGCACGGTTGCCGGCGTTGACGATGATCCGCACTTCGTCGCCCTGGTTGACCAGCATCAGGTCGTCCTCGATGCCGCCACGTTCGTTGAGCATCAGGGAGTACTTCTGCACCCCGGTATGCCAGCCGTCGAAGTCGAGCGGCAGGCAGGCCTCGAGCTCCTGCTGGAGGGTCTCGATTCGTCCGTCGCGCGGGCGCACCAGCAGCTGGCCCATGTGGGAAACGTCGAACAGGCCGCAAGACGAGCGCGTGGCGAGATGTTCGGCCTTCAAGCCCTTGGGGTACTGGATCGGCATGTCGAAGCCGGCGAAGCCGGACATGCGGGCGCCGAGTTCCCTGTGCAGGGCGTCGAGCGGGACGCGCAGCAGCCCGTCCGGCGTGGTTTCGGCCGCAGTTGCCGCGGGGGGATCGACGGCCATCAGCGGCTTCTCCGCCAGCGGGTGATGAACATGCTCACGCCTACGAGGATCAGGATCAGGGGCCACCAGGTGTGGATCAGGCCGGCGAGATTGGCGATCTTGATGTAGCCGAGGTTGGACAGCAGGAGCAGCGAGCCGATGACGATCAGGGCGAGTGCAGCAAACATTGGCGCTCCGCTTAGCTGGCGTGAGCCAGGTGATCCACCTGGCCTGCCTGATCCACCTGATCCACCTGACCCACTTGGTCCGCCTGATCCGCCTGATCCGCATATTCCGAGATCGGCGGGCAGGTGCATATCAGGTTCCGGTCGCCGCCCGCGTTGTCGATGCGCTTGACGGCGGGCCAGACCTTCGCCTCGCGCACCCACGGCAGCGGAAAGGCTGCCTGCTCGCGACTGTACGGATGCTGCCAGTCGCCGGCGAGCTCCGTGGCCGTGTGCGGCGCATTGCGCAAGCGGATTGTCGCTCGCATCGAGTTTTCCTGCATGGACGTCCTCGATCTCGCGGCGGATCGCGATCATCGCGTCGCAGAACCGGTCGAGTTCGGCCTTGCTTTCGGACTCCGTGGGCTCGACCATCAGCGTGTCGGGCACCGGGAACGACAGCGTCGGCGCGTGAAAGCCGAAGTCCATCAGGCGCTTGGCCACGTCCTCCGCGCTGATGCCGTAACGTCGACTTGAAGTGCCTCAGGTCCAGGATGCATTCGTGCGCGACCCGGCCCTTGGCGCCGGCGAAGAGCACCTGATAGTGATCCTGCAGCCGGCTCGCGATGTAGTTGGCGTTGAGGATCGCGACCTCGGTCGCCTTGCGGATGCCGCTGGAGCCCATCATCCGGATGTACATCCAGGAGATGGTCGTGATGAGCGCGCTGCCGAAGGGCGCCGCCGACACCGAGCCCAGATCGTCCGCCCCCTCCACCGACCAGTCGTCGAACGGATCCCGGGCGAGGAAGGGCGCAAGATGTCCCGCCACGGCGATCGGCCCCATGCCCGGTCCGCCGCCGCCGTGCGGTATGCAGAACGTCTTGTGCAGGTTCAGGTGGCAGACGTCGGCGCCGATGGTCGCCCGGCTTGGTAAGGCCGGCCTGCGCGTTCATGTTGGCGCCGTCCATGTAGACCTGGCCGCCAGCCTCGTGCACCAGCCGGCAGGCATCACTGATCCCGTCCTCGAAGACACCGTGGGTCGACGGGTAGGTGACCATCAGCGCCGCGATGCGGTCGCGATGGACCCGCACCTTGGCCGCCAGGTCCTCCATGTCGATATTTCCCTGACTGTCGCAGCCGATCACGACGATCTTCAGGCCCATCATCTGGGCGGATGCGGGATTGGTGCCATGCGCCGACGAGGGGATCAGGCACACGTCCCGATGCGGCTCGCCCCTGGCGGCCAGATAATTGCGGATCGCAAGCAAGCCGGCGTACTCGCCCTGCGCGCCCGAGTTGGGCTGGAACGAGACGGCTTCGAAGCCGGTGATGTCGGCGAGCCAGCGGCCCAGCTGGTCGAGCATCGCCTGGTAGCCCGCAGCCTGAGCGGCCGGCACGAAGGGATGGATGGCCGCGAACTCCGGCCAGGTGATCGGCGCCATCTCGCTTGCCGCGTTCAGCTTCATCGTGCAGGAGCCCAGCGGGATCATCGAATGCACCAGCGAGATGTCCCGGTTCTCGAGCTTCTTCAGGTAGCGCATGAACTCGGTCTCGCTGTGGTAGCGGTTGAAGACCGGATGCGTCAGCACCGCGTCCGAGCGGCGCAGGCCCGGCGGCAGCACTTCGGTCTCCACCGGCATCGAGCCCGCCGCCAGCTTCAGCTGCTCGAGCGGCGGTGCACGCCGGTCAACGCGAACACCACGTCGGCGACGTCGGCGAGGCCCACGGTTTCGTCGAAGGCCACCGCGAGCCGCTCGCCGCCGAGCTGGCGCAGGTTGATGCGCTTGCTTGCGGCACGTTCGAGCACCTGCGCGAGGTCGCCGGCCGCGTCGAACGCGACCGTGTCGAAGTAGTGCGGATGCAGCGCACCGGCAAGCCTGCCGGTCCTGGCCACCGCCTGCACCAGCAGCCGGGCCATCGCGTGGGTGCGCAGCGCGATCCGCAGCAGGCCTTCCGGCCCGTGGTAGACGGCGTAGAAGGCCGCCATGTTGGCGAGCAGGGCCTGGGCGGTGCAGATGTTGCTGGTCGCCTTGTCGCGGCGGATATGCTGCTCGCGCGTCTGCAAGGCCATGCGGTAGGCGGGATTGCCGGCAGCGTCCTTGCTGACGCCGATGATCCGCCCCGGCATCATCCGGACCAGCGATTCGCGGGTGGCCATGAAGGCCGCATGAGGGCCACCGTAGCCGAGCGGCACGCCGAAGCGCTGCGCCGAGCCGATCGCGACGTCGGCACCTTGGGCGCCGGCGGATTTCACCAGCAGGCTCGCCAGCAGATCGGTGCCGATGCAGGCCTTCGCACCGGCTGCCTGCAGCGCCGAGATGACCGTCGAGAAATCGCGCACGCGCCCCTCGGTGTCGGGGGTCTGCAGGTGTGCGCCGAAGACTTCGGCCGGATCGAGTGCTTCGACCGGCGCGATCACCACCTCGATGCCGAGCCAGCGCGCGCGGGTGCGGATGACCGCCACCACCTGCGGATGGGTGGCGGCCTCGACGAAGTAGCGGTTCGACTTCGACTTCACCGCGCGCCGGATCAGCGTCATCGCCTCGGCCGCGGCGGTGGCCTCGTCGAGCAGCGACGCGTTGGCAACCTCGAGGCCGGTGAGGTCGATCACCATCTGCTGGAAGTTCATCAGCGCCTCGAGCCGGCCCTGTGCGATCTCGGCCTGGTAGGGCGTGTAGGCGGTGTACCAGCCAGGGTTCTCGAGCACGTTGCGCCGGATCGGCTCCGGCGTGATGGTGTCGTGGTAGCCGGCGCCGATGTAGCTGCGCCAGACCTGGTTGCCGGCGGCGATGCCGGCGAGTTCGGCCAGGGCGCCGCCTCGGTGACCGGCTCGCCGATGTGCAGGGCAGACGCGCCTGCGCCGGCAGCCGCCTTGCCAGCTGCGATTTCCGGATACGGAGCTTCCGGGCGGGGTCTTGAATCCGAGCCTTTTCCGGAGCCTTTCGAATCGGAGCTTCTCGAATCGCCGAGCAGGATCGCGGCCGGGACCGTGTCCGCGATCAGTTCGTGGCGCGACTGGTAGCCGATCACGGCCAGCATCTCGACTTCCTCGCGCACGGATGGGCCGATATGACGACGGTGGAATTCGTCTTCGCCGAACAGCGCCGTCACGTTCGCGCCGAGCAATTCGTTGGCCTTCATGCTCAGTCCTCGATCGCTTTGGCGTAGTCCGCAGCCGAGAGGAAGCCGTTCACGTCGCCGGCGTTGTCGGGCTTGAGGCGGAACAGCCAGCCGTCGCCGAAGGGCTTCTCGTTGACGGTCTGCGGCGCGTCCGCAAGCGCGTCGTTGACGGCGACAACCTCGCCGGCAATCGGCGCGTAGACGTCCGACGCGGCCTTGGTCGATTCGACCACGCAGCAGGCTTCCTCCTTGGCGAGCTTGCGCCCGACCTCGGGCAGCTCGACGTAGACCAGCTCGCCGAGCTCGTCCTGGGCATGCGCGGTGATGCCGATGGTGAAGCTGCCGTCAGGCTCCGCGCGAAGCCATTCGTGCGACTCGGTGTACTTCAGTTCTGGGGGATTGGGGGAACTGGACACGGCTTATCTCCGGGAAATCGGGTTGGGGAGGCGGAGGGCAAGGCTGCGCCTGCTCTCACCACCCCCTCTGTCCGTTTTGCCTGAGATATTGACCTTCGGCGAGGCTGCCTGGGCAGCCTACTCTCCAGAGAGTCCGATCCGAAGCGGTCCTTTTGCCTGAGAGTTTGCGGGGTCGCGTGCACCTTCGGCGCCGATCAGCTGTCAGCCGGCCGGCGACCCGGGTTGCCGCGGCGGTCTGGCAGAATCACGGTCTCTCCCGCTTCGGAGGAAGACTGACCGGACAGTAGCCGCGGCATGGATGCCTGTCAAGCGACGGTGCGGCGCTCAAACCAGCGGCTCGCGCCAGACCCGCCATGTGGTCTCCAGGACGCGAAGGACGGCAGGCTGCATCTGCACGCCGTTGCAGCGGATGAAGGGCCGGGCGGTTTCCGTGCGGCGTGCCGGTGGTGTCGGCTTTGCGCGGACCTGTGCACGGGCGCCGGGGCGGAAATGGATGTGGAAATCGCGAAACATCGACGGTGTCTCCCTGGTGTGACTTCGCCTGGGGCGTATAGTGAGGCGCGATGATTGCCGCAGCGTGACACCGGCCTGTGTCGCAGAAGTAAAAAGTCTTAGCCGTCTGACCAGCTTTATCTAACGAATGTGAAACGGTACGCTTGGGGCCATGGAAGTGACGACCGGAAAGGCGGCGCAGGCGCCTGAAAAATCCGACGATCGGAGCAGCGCTTTACCGATTTCGGCCGCAAGCCGACCGCCGACCGTCAGCAGCAGGTGGTGGCCGCGTTGCGGGAGTTCCTGCCGGCGGGCGCGCTGCTGTTCCGGGTGGAGGATACCCGTCCGTATCGAATGCGACGGCCTGACCGCGTTCCGGCAACTGCCGATGGTGGTGGCGCTGCCGCAGACCGAGCAGCAGGTGTGCCGGATCCTCAAGGCCTGCCGCGAACTGGAAGTGCCGGTGGTGGCGCGTGGCGCCGGCACCGGTCTTTCCGGCGGCGCGATGCCCCATGCCGCCGGCGTCGTTCTGTCGCTCGCCAAGCTTCAACCGCATCATCGCGCTCGACCCGCTGTCGCGCACGGCCCGGGTCCAGCCGGGCGTGCGCAACCTCGCCATCTCCGAAGCCGCCGCTCCCTACGGCCTCTACTACGCGCCGGACCCGTCGTCGCAGATCGCCTGCACCATCGGCGGCAACGTCAGCGAGAACTCCGGCGGCGTCCATTGCCTCAAGTACGGGCTGACGGTGCACAACGTCCTGTCGGTCCGGGCGATCACCATCGACGGCGAGGTAGTGACCTTCGGCAGCGCCATCGGCTGCGCAGGCGCCGCGCTGGACAGCCCGGGGCTCGACCTGATGGCGCTGATGGTCGGCTCCGAAGGGATGCTGGCAGTGATCTCGGAGGTCGTCGTCAGGCTGATGCCCAAGCCGCTGCTCGCGCGCGTCATCATGGCCTCGTTCGACGACGTGCAGAAGGCCGGCGACGCGGTGGCTGCCATCATCGCCGCCGGCATCGTGCCGGCAGGCATGGAGATGATGGACCGCAAGGCGACCGGCGCGGTCGAGCCGTTCGTCAAGGCCGGCTACGACCTGCAGGCCGAGGCGATCCTGCTGGTCGAGTCGGACGGCACGCCGGAAGAGGTGGCCGAAGAGATCGATGCGATGGAGCGGGTGCTGCGGGATTCCGGCTGCACCCGGCTTTCGATCTCCGACTCCGAGGCGGAGCGGCTGCGATTCTGGTCCGGACGCAAGAACGCCTTCCCGGCGGCGGGCCGGATCTCCGCCGACTACTACTGCATGGACGGCACCATCCCGCGCAAGGGGCTCGGCAGGATGCTGCTCGCCATTGCCGACATGGAGCGCCGCTACTGGCTTGCGCTGCATGAACGTCTTCCATGCGGGCGACGGGAACCTCCATCCGCTGATCCTGTTCGACGCCAACATACCCGGCGAGTGGGAGCGCGCCGACCTGTTCGGCGCCGAGATCCTGGAGTTGTGCGTCGAACTCGGCGGCACTGTCACCGGCGAGCACGGCGTCGGGCGTCGAGAAGATCAATTCGATGTGCGTGCAGTTCTCGCCCGCCGAACGCGATGCGTTCTTCGCGGTCAAGCGCGCCTTCGATCCGCCCGGGCTGTTGAATCCCGGCAAGGCGATCCCGACCCTGCACCGCTGCGCGGAGTACGGCCGCATGCACGTCCAGCACGGCCGGCTCGCCTTCCCCGACCTGCCGCGGTTTTGATGAGCCCCCGCACGGCCGCCCGAAGGAGGGCTCAGTCCCGCTTGGCGGGAAGCCGCGAAGCGGCTAGGGTGCCCCATCATCCCCGCACGGCCGCCCGAAGGAGGGCTCAGTCCCGCTTGGCGGGAAGCCGCGAAGCGGCTAGGGTCCGTTTATGAGCGATCCGCACGGTCACCCGACGGAGCATGCGCTCGCGGTGCTGCGCGAGCAGGTGATGGACGCCAATCGCCACTGTCGTCCGCTGAGGATCTCGGGCGGCGGGACCAAGCGCTTCTACGGCCGTCAAGGCGCCCCGACGCCCGGCGAGCCGGCGGCTTCCGCGGCATCGGCGGCATCGGCGGCATCGGCCGTATCGGCGGCGGTTGCGCCCGAGGTGCTCGACTGCCGCCCCAACCGCGGCATCGATCAGCTATGAGCCGACCGAACTGGTGGTCACCGCGCGCTGCGGCACGCCCATTGGCGGAGCTGGAGGAGGCGCTGGCCGCCGAGCGCCAGTACCTGCCGTTCGAGCCGCCGCACTTCGGCGCGCAGGCCACCGTCGGCGGTGCGGTCGCCGCCGGGCTTTCCGGCCCGCGGCGCATGGCCGCCGGTGCGCTGCGCGACTATGTGCTCGGCACCACTTTGCTCACCGGCGCGGGGCGAGGTGCTGCGCTTCGGCGGGCAGGTGATGAAGAACGTCGCCGGCTACGATGTCTCGCGGCTGCTCGCCGGCTCGCTCGGCGTGCTCGGCGTGATCGCCGAAGTGTCGCTCAAGGTCCTGCCGTTGCCCGCCGCGGAGCAGACGCTGTCGCTCGAGCTGGGCGAGGCCGAGGCGATCCGGCGCTGCAACCAATGGGGCGGCGCAGCCGCTGCCGATCTCGGCAACGCTGTGGGATGCCGGCCGCCTGTGGGTGCGCCTCTCCGGCGCAGCCGCGGCCGTGAACGCAGCGGCGGCCAGGCTGGGCGGCGAGCGTATGGAGGCGGAACAGGCTGCCGCGCTCTGGCTGTCGGTGCGCGAGCAGACCCATGCCTTCTTCGCCGACGCGGCGGTGCTGTGGCGGCTGTCGCTGCCGCCGGCCACGCCGCCGCTGGAGCTCAGCGGTCGTCAGCTGATCGAATGGGGCGGCGCCCTGCGCTGGCACGTGCCGGTGCACGACCATGCGTCTGCCCAGGCGCTGCGCGAACTGGTGGCGGCCGTCGGCGGCAGTGCGACGCTCTTCCGCGCCGGCCCCCGCGCCACGGTCGCGCGTTTTCACCCTCTTGATGAAGCCATCAGGCAGATCCACCTCAGGCTGAAGCAGGAATTCGATCCGAACCGCATCTTCAATCCCGGCCGGATGTATGACTGGCTCTGACCTTCGGGACGCGGCCTGCCGCCGTCCCTTGCACGCCGGCCTCGGGCCGTGCCCGATTCGCTGATGGAAACGAAACTCGCCGACTGGTTCAAGAACACGCCCGACGGGATCGAGGCCGATGCAATTCTGCGCGCCTGCGTGCACTGCGGCTTCTGCACGGCCACCTGCCCGACCTATCAGCTGCTGGGCGACGAGAACGACGGGCCACGCGGCCGCATCTACCTGATGAAGCAGGTGATGGAGGGCGAGCGTCCAACCATGGCCACGATGACGCACCTCGACCAGTGCCTCACCTGCCGCAACTGCGAGACCACCTGTCCGTCCGGCGTTCGCTATGGGCGTCTGGTCGACATCGGCCGCAAGCTGGTGGAGGAGCGGGTCGAGCGGCCGCTGGCGCAGCAGGTGGCGCGCAAGGCACTGCGCGAGGGCCTCACCCGCCGCTGGCTGTTCGATCCGGCAATGCGGGTCGGCAAGCTGGTCAGGCCGCTGCTGCCGGATGTCCTCAAGAGCAAGGTGCCCGCAGCCGGCGACGGCGGCGCCTGGCCCACCGATTCCCACCTTGCCAAGGTCCTGCTGCTCAACAGCTGCACGCAGGGTGCGATGATGCCGGGGATCGACGGCGCCACTGCCCGGGTGCTCGATCGCCTGGGCGTCCAGGCAGTCATCGAGCCGAGCTCCGGTTGCTGCGGCGCAATCCGCTATCACCTCAACGACCATGAAGGGGGCCTCGACGACGCCCGCCGCAACGTCGACGCCTGGTGGCCCTACCTGGACGCCGGGGTCGACGCGATCGTGATGAACTCATCCGGCTGCGGCGTGCTGGTCAAGGAGTACGGCCACCTGCTGCGCAACGACGCTGCGTATGCCGAGCGCGCCGCCAGGGTTTCCTCGGCCACCTTCGACCTGATCGAATGGTTGCCCCGGCGCCTGGAGAACCTGCGTCAGCCGGTGCCCGGCGAGCCGATGCAAGTGGCGCGCCGGGTGGCGTTCCATCCGCCCTGCACGCTGCAGCATGGCCAGCGCCTGAAGGGCGAAGTCGAGCGTTTCCTCGCGGCATGGGGCGCGGAGATCCTTCCGGTACCTGATTCGCACCTGTGCTGCGGTTCGGCGGGAACGTATTCGGTCCTGCAGCCGAGCATTGCGCGGCAGCTGCGCGATCGCAAGCTCGATGCGCTCCATTCGGCCGATCCGGAAGTGATCCTCTCGGCCAACATGGGCTGTCTCACGCATCTTCAGTCGGGCAGCGGCACGCCGATGATGCACTGGATCGAATGGCTCGACGCGAGGCTTGCAGCCGCGGAGCCCAAGGCGATACGCGCCGACGCGACGCTGGCCGCCGCACAGCCGTAAGCCTGTGCAGCGTTGCCGGCGCCGTCGCGCGTCGGCCGGCCGTCAGCGGAACGCGCCGCGGGCCGCCGAATCGCTGTAGGACTTGATCGGCGTGCCGCGGTAGAGGATCTTGGCGTTGCGCTCGGTCAGCTCCTTGTGCAGGCGGACCATGTCGGGCTCGAGGTCCGACGCCGGCACCGGCTCGTGTTCGAAGGTGTTGTACTTGTCCGCGCCGCGAACCAGCGTGGCCGCGTCCTCGCCGTGAAGCTGGCGCACCGAGGTCGGAATGTAGCGGATCGCGAAGCCGATGCGGCGGTCGTCGGAAGGGTTCGGCGGCGAGCCGTGAACCAGGCGCACGTGGTGCAGCGACATCTCGCCGGGCCGCAGGTCGAGACGCACCGCCTTCGATGCGTCCACCTCGACCGCGACCTCCTGGCCACGCGACAGCAGGTTGTTGTTGTCGAACGTGTCCCGGTGCGGCACCTGGTCCATCAGGTGGGTGCCCGGGATGACTTCCATCGCCCCGTTGGCCAGGTTGCTTTCCGTCAGCGCGACCCAGGCGGTCACCACGTCCGGCGACGACAGGCCCCAGTAGGTCGAATCCTGGTGCCAGGAGACGAAGGCGGGCGTGCGGGCTTCCTTGATGAAGAAGTTGGTGGTCCAGCAGAGCAGGTCGTGGCCGTAGAGGTCCTCGATCGCATCGACGATCTTCTCCTCGTGCACCACGTCGGAGAGGAACTTGAACAGCAGGTGCGACTTGTGGCGCAGTTCGCCGCGCAGCGGCCCGCCGGTTGCCCCCTCGTGGGCCTCGAGCTTCTCGCGAACCGCCTGCGCGGCCTCTTCGCTCATTACCCGCAGCGGGCTCAGGTAGCCCTCGCGGTGGAATCGTGCAACCTGCTCATCGGTCAGCATCCTGGTCATGTCGTTCTCCTTCGGGTTCAGCGTGGGAGCAGGGCACGGTGGCGGCATGGCATGCCGCTCGTCCCGCGCCCGTCGGGTTGATGCCGGCTCTGTCGGATGGCGGCTCTGGTTGATGGCGATCTCATGGCGATCCGGTTCGCTAGCGGGCCATCGTCGCCGGCAGCCACAGGGCGATCTGCGGGAATGTGATGACGATGAGCAGCGCCGCGACCTGCAGCCCCAGGTAGGGCCAGATCGACTTGAAGATGTCGGTCAGCGTGATGCCCGGCGGCGTGACGCCCTTGAGGTAGAAGGCAGCAGGCCCGAATGGCGGCGAGATGTAGGAGATCTGCATGTTCATGCAGAACAGCACCCCCAGCCAGATCGGGTCGTAGCCGAGCTTGACCGCCACCGGTACGAAGATCGGCGCGGTCAGCAGCAGGATGCCGATCCAGTCGATGAAGCAGCCGAGCACGATCCAGACCACCTGGATCATCAGCAGCACACCCATCGGCCCGAGCGGGAAGGCCTCGAGGAAACCCTGGATCATCGACGTGCCGCCGGCCAGCGTGTAGACGCCGATCAGCGCCGACGAGCCGAAGAACAGCCAGTACAGCATCGCGGTGGTGCGGGTCGTTTCGGTGATGGCGTGGCGCACCGCGGACCAGTCGAGCCGGCGCTTGGCGAGCGCCGCCAGTGCCGCGCCGGCGACGCCTACCCCACCTGCTTCGGTCGGCGTCGCCCATCCCAGGTAGAGCGAGCCGAGGACCGCGAAGACGACCAGCCCGGGCAGTATCAGCTTGGCCAGCAACGCGGTCTTCTGCCGCAGCGGCAGGGATGTCTCCACCGACAGGGCGCGCGGCGCGATCGAGGGATCGAGCCAGGCCCGGATCACGATGTAGGCGATGTACATGGCCGCGAGCATCAGCCCGGGAATGATGCCGGCGATGTAGAGCTGGCCGATCGACACGCCTGCGGTCAGCCCGTACAGGATGAACACCACCGAGGGCGGGATCAGCGTCGACAGGCCGCCGCCCGCGCAGATGCAGCCGAGCGCGAGGTCCTTCTTGTAGCCCCGTGCGAGCATCGCCGGCAGCGCCACGATCCCGATAGTCACCACCTCGGCGCCGAGCACGCCCACCATTGCCGCCATGAGCGTACTGGTGATGATGACTGCCACCGCCAGCCCACCGGGCACGTTGCCGGCCCAGGCCGCCACCGCGCTGAAGATGTCCTCGGCGATGCCGGATCGTTCCAGCAGGCATGCCATGAACACGAACAGCGGCACGGCCACCAGCACGCTGTTGCCGAGGAGGGTGAAGACCCGGCTCACCACCAGCGCCAGCCCGGGCGGGCCATACAGCACCAGCGCGAAGATGACGGCGATGGCGCCGGCGGCAAAGGCCAGCGGCAGGCCGATCACGAGCAGGGCGACGAACGACACCGCCATCAGCACGGAGATCGTCTCGATGCTCATTCGGCGCGCTCATCGTGCAGCACCTGGCTGGAGGAATGGGTCATTCCCAGGTCCCGGAACAGGTTCGAGAACGCCTGCAACAGCAGCAGCAGGCCCGCGAGCGGAATGCACATCTTCACCGGCCAGATCCGTGGATTCCACGGCGAGCCGGTGCCCTCGGACTGCTGGAGCGAAGCCCAGGCGAGTTCACCGCCGGCGATGATCAGCGCCAGCGCGTAGGCGATCAGGAAGGGCATCGCGACCAGATCGAGGATGCGTGCGGCGCGCGGCGAGATCATGCCGAACAGCAGGTCGATGCGAACATGGCGGCGATGCAGCAACGCATAGCCGCCGACCAGCAGGTACACCGCCGACGAACCGTAGACGACGGTCTCGTTGACCCAGAGAGTCGCCTGGCTGAATACCCCTCGCGACACCACCTCGTAGACGATCGATGCCGACACGAACACGATCATCGGCCCGAGGAGCCAGCCGATCCATTCGTTCACCCGGTCGACCGACCGGCAAAAGACGTCCAGGAAGGCGTTGTCGCGAGCCGGTTTCACGCGAGCACGCCCAGCGCCTTGAGCCAGGCGATCTGCGAGTCGTAGGCTTTCTTCGCGAGCGGCGATTTCTTCGACCATTCCTCCCAGGTCTTCTCCGCGAGCGCGCGCATCTTGCCGATCTCGGCGTCCGCGAGCGTGCCGGTGGCGGCGCCCTTGCTTCGGATCTGCGCCAGGGCGTCGGTGTCCTCGACCGCGATGCGCTGGATCTGGTCCCAGCACCATTCGCGCACGCAAGTGGAGACGGTCGCCTTCAGGTCCGCCGGCAGCGCGTCCCACTTGGCCTTGTTGACGGCGAACTCCTGCGACGGCATCGAATGGCCGATGCGGATCGACGTCTTGGCGACCTCGAAGAAGCCCATGCGGTGGTTCATCGATTCGGTCGCCCAGTCGGCGGCATCGACCACTCCCTTGTCGAGTGCCGAATAGACCTCGCCGCCGGGCACGACGATGATCGAGGCGCCAAGCTTGCTGATGATCTCGGCGAACATCCCCTGCGGCGTGCGCACCTTGAGTCCCTTGAAGTCTTCGGTCGTCTTGAGCGGCTTCTTCGACACCAGCGCCTCCTGGCCCCACCAGCTGACTCCCACCGGATAGACGTTGTAGCGGGCATAGGCTTCGCGCAGCATGTCGAGGCCGCCGCGGTGGTAGTACCAGGCCTCAGCCTGCCACGGGTGCCTGTAGGCGAAGTTGAGATCGCCGATCACCGAGAACCCGGCATCCTTGCCGGACCAGTAGACCGGCGCCGTCGACTGCGCATCCAGCACCCCGGCGGAGACCGCATCGAGCGTCTCGAAGACGCCGACCACCGCGCCGGCCGAGAAGGGCTGGATCTCCAGCCGGCCGCCGGTCGCGGCTCCGACCCGCTTGCAGAAGTCCTCGAACGCCTTGTAGGTCGTCTCGGAGGCGCTCCACATCGACTGCGCACGCCAGCGGATCTTCGGCTGCGACAGCGCGATGCGCCGGGGCGCCGATAGCGGATGCCGCTGCCGCGGATGCGATGAAATTCCGGCGCGAGATGCTTCCTGCCATGTCTCCACTCCTCGTTTTCCGGCCGGTGCGGCCGCGTGTTGGGATGGGTAACGCAATGCGCAACCGGCAACTGCGCAAATTGATATATCACAAAGATAGTAAACAACAGGCCATGGCGTCGTCAAACGTGCCTGCTGCCGTGCGGTGTCGGCGGGCGACGGGTGCAGGGAAGGGTCAATGGTCACGGGAGCGCGCCAGCCTGCGCAATCCCGCCTCGGGGCACGCGGCGCGGTGCTCCGCGTAGCCGTGCCTCTTGCGGCGTCGGGTCGGCGGACCTGCTCATCGCATTGATCGTCGCCCGCGGAGAACGCCGGGACGCTGAGGCTAGAACTTCTCCGAGAGGGTGGCGCGGGTGAAACCCTCGACGTAGTCGAGCACCGCGTCGGCCGCTGCCGCCGCCTGCTGCTCGTCGCCGCGGGCGATCGCATCCATGACGTCCGCATGGTGATCGCAGGCCAGCTTCAGGTCCTTCGCCGTGCGGTGGTGCAGGTAGTAGAAGCGCCGGGACATGGCGTGGCAGGGCGCGATGGCAGTGGCCACAAAGGGGTTGCGGGTCGCCTGCAGCGCCAGGCCTTCGGCCTGCACATGGGCCCGGAAGAATGCGAGCACGTCGCCGCGGTCACCGGCTTCCCGCAGGGCGCGTGCGCATTGCTCGAACTGGGCGGCCTCGGCGGCAGTGCGGCGCCGGGCGGCGCGGGCGGCAACCAGCCGCTCGAGCTCGCGGCGCGTCTCCAGCAGGAGCAGTTGCCGCTCGACGTTGATCTCGGTGATCTGCACGCCATGGCGCTGGACGATGCGCACCAGGTGGCAGGACTCGAGGCGCTTGAGCGCCTCCCTGACCGGCGTGCGGCCGAATCCGGTGAGGGTGGCCAGCGCCCCTTCGGACCACATGCTCCCCGGCGCGAGCCGGTGGGTGACGATCATCTCCTCCAGCCGCTCGAGCGCCTGGGTGGCGAGGCCCGGGCGACGCGGATTTCCCGCCACCGGCTGTTGCAGGGACGGCACCGGCGAGGTGGTGGTGCCGGGGGGCGGCGGGGGCGAGGCGGGCGCTCCTGCGCTTCTCGCGCTCTTTGCGGTCTTCTGGGCGGCGCTCAAGGACGTTGTCGCAGACGGCGGACGGTGGGACGTTCACGGGATCGGCCTTCGGGTGGCGATCGCGACGCAGGCCGCACACACCTCGAGCAGAGATCCGATCAAGTATGACATGCGCTGCTGACGCCCCTTCCCGGGCTGCGGAAATGGGGCAGAATGGTCCCTTCCCCTCATCGATGAACAACGCCGATCCAGGCGCGGAGACACCCCCCCATGACGCATCGCCGCCAATTCATGCTGGTCGCCGGAGGACTTGCCCTCTCCAGCCAGCTGCCCGTTCGCGCTCAGTCCTTCCCGAGCCGCCCGGTGACTCTTTTCTGCGCCTTCCCCGCAGGCGGACCCACCGACCAGGTCTTCCGTGCCTTCGGCGAGGTGGCGGCCCGCACGCTGGGCCAGCCGGTCGTGGTGGAGAACAAGCCCGGGGCGGGCGGTACACTGGCCGCGCTGGCGATGCGCAACGCGCGGCCGGACGGCTACACGCTCGCGCAGATGCCGATGGGCATGTTCCGCATCCCCCACATGCAGAAGACCCAGACGTTCGATCCCATCAAGGACTTCACCTACGTCATCAACCTCACAGGCTACACGTTCGGGCTGGTGCTTCCGTCCGAGTCGCCGATCAAGTCCATCAAGGACCTGGTCGAGCATGCCAAGGCCAACCCGGGTCAGTTCACCTATGGCTCCACCGGGATCGGCACCTCGCCGCATCTCGCCGTCGAGGAATTCGCTTCCCGCGCCGGCATCAAGCTGAACCACGTGCCGTTCAAGGGCAGCGCCGACCTGATGCAGGCGGTCGTCGGCGGGCATGTGATGTCCGCGAGCGACTCGACCGGGTGGGCGCCCTACGTGGAATCCGGGCGGCTGCGGCTGCTCGCCACCTACGGCAGCAAGCGCACCCGGCGCTGGCCGGATGTGCCTACGCTGGACGAGCTCGGCTACGAGACCGTCTCTGATTCTCCCTTCGGCCTCGGCGGCCCCCGCAACATGGACCCGCAGGCGGTCAAGGTGCTGCACGACGCGTTTCGCAAGGCAACCGAGGATCCGGGGGTGCTGAAGATGCTCGAGCGCTATGACCAGTCGGTTATCTACATGAGCCCGGAGGAGTACACGGCGTGGGCGAAAAAGACCTACGAGTCCGAGAGCTCGACGATCGAGCGGCTGGGGATGAAGGGCACCATCTGACGCCGGCGGGGGGCGGGGAGGCGGCTCGAGACCGGGGATAAGCGCGCATCGAACGGTTCGTCGAAGCCGATCGGGCCGAGGCGGCCATACGCACCTGCCGCACTTGAGTGGGCGCTGATGTACGATATATTTGAGTGCGGCTCACCTCGCCTGGAACGGTGCCGAATATATGCCCTTGGCCTCTACTGAATCCGGCGCGCACGGCGGGATCAACCTCAGCGGACACCTCCTTCGCGGCGACACGCTGGCCGATCAGGCCTACGAGCGCCTGCGCCAGGGACTGATGACCGGACTCCTGAAGCCGGAGCAGGTCCTGACCGTGCGCGGCGTCGCCGCGGCGTTTGGAGTAAGCCTGACACCGGTGCGCGAAGCGGTGCAGCGGCTGGTGGCGGAGCGGGCGCTGACCATCGAGAACGGGCGGACCATCCGGGTCCCGCGCCTGGATAGCGAGAGCTATCGGGAGATCCTCCGGATCCGGCTAGAACTGGAATACATGGCTGCGAAGGAGGCTGCGGGCCGCATATCCGACGCCGAGATCGACGCACTGGAGCAACTGGCCGAGGAGCACAGGCGCGCCATCGAGGCGGGCGACGCCGCGCGGACCCTTGCCGCCAACACCGAGTTCCACCTGCGGATGTATCGGGCCAGTGGCTGCGACATCCTTTGCGGGATCATCGAGAACCTCTGGTTGCGGGTGGGGCCGACACTGAACCTGCTCTTCCCAAGGTATTCCGGCAGTCTGCTGGGACACGAGATGCACAGGGTTGCGATCGACGCGCTGCGTCGTCGCGACGGCGAGGCGACGGCCAGGACGATGCGCGATGACCTCGCCCATGGCGCCAAGTACCTGCTGCGCCTTCTCAAGCCTTAGATCGGTCGGTTCCGGAACCGAGCCATCAGCGACGGCACGGTCGTTCGTTTGACGATATATCGAGTAGCAAATAGCATGGCTCGCTCGGCCCTCAACCCTGGTGCACGGAGAACAACATGAAGCTCAGCTTGTCGCGGCGCGAATTCAACCTGGTGGCCTCGAAGATGATGGTCGGCACAATTGCCGGCGGATCGCTGCTCACCGCCGGCAACGCCGTCGCGCAGCCGAGGAAGGTCAACCTCGGGACCTTCGGCAGCATCGACGTGCAGAACTACATCCGCGCGAGCAAGAGCATGGCCCGGACGTTCGGACCCGACACCGCGGTGGATTTCGTGACCGTGCGGGCGGGTTCGGAGGTGCTGTCCGCGATGGCCGGCGGCAGCCTGGACATGTGCAATGTCGGCTCGAGCCCGATGGTCGTGGGCTACGCCAACGGCGTGAAAGCCTCGCTCGTCTACATCTACAAGAACATCATCGACAGCGAAGCGCTGGTCGTGCAGAAGTCTGCCGGCGTCAGCCAGGTCGCGGATCTGAAGGGCAAGCGAATCGGCCTGCCGTTCAACACCTCGGTGCATTTCGCTGCCCTCGCCGCGCTCAAGAACGCCGGCCTCGGCATCGGCGACGTGCAACTGATCAACATGCGGGCCGACACCATCGCCTCGGTCTGGGCACGTCGCGAGGTCGATGCAGCCTACATCTGGATCCCGGTGCTGCCCAAGCTCGTCGAGGACAACGGCGTGGTGATCTTCAAGACCGGCGACCTCAATGCCACCGGCCTGGTGATGTTCGATGCTTTCCTGGTGCGCGACGAATTCAAGAAGCGCAACCCCGAGCTGGTCCTCGCGTTCCTGAAGGACTTCGAGCGGATCGCCAACGACTTCAAGAACAACCCGAAGGATGTCGTCGCTACCATGACCACATTCCTCGGAGTCGACGAGGCAGCGGTCATGCGTTCGCTCAATGCGTTCTATCCGGTGCCGGCCCGGGAGCAGCTGACGGACAAGTGGCTCGGAAAGCCCGGTGCGAGGGATACGGCGGTGGTCAAGACCCTGCAGGTGCAGGCGCAGTTCCTCAAGGACACCGGCCAGATCGGCGCCGTGCCTGCCGACATGAACGGGCTCATCGACAGCAGCTTCGTGGCGCAATTGGCCTGACCGATGCAGCAGGAACTGGCGGCGCAGCGGGCGCCGCATGTCATTGCGGCGAAAGCGCGCTTCGAGGGGGTTTCGAAGCGTTTCGGCAGCGGCCCGGATGCAGTGCAGGCCCTTGAACCGATCAGCCTGGACATCGCCGAGTACGCCTTCGTCTGCCTGCTGGGGCCGTCGGGTTGCGGCAAGACCACGCTGCTCAACATCCTCGCCGGCTTCGAGACGGCCACCACCGGCCGGGTGCTGATGGACGGCCGCCCGGTGCAGGGGCCGGATTCGCGACGCGGCGTGGTGTTCCAGCAAGGCGCTCTCTTCACCTGGATGAGCGTGCTCGACAACGTCGCGTTCGGACCACTTGCAACGGGCAAATCCCAGTCGCAGGCCCGCTCGATCGCCGCGCAGTTCATCGAACTCGTCGGTCTGACATCGTTCGCCAACCGCTACCCGTATGAGCTTTCGGGAGGGATGCAGCAGCGGGTCGGGATCGCGCGGGCACTGGCCAACGATCCGGAAATCCTGCTGATGGACGAGCCGTTCGCGGCGCTCGATGCCCAGACGCGCGAGCTGCTTCAGGAGGAGATCAAGCGGATCTGGCAGAACACCCGCAAGACCGTGCTCTGGATCACGCACAGCATCGAGGAGGCGCTGTTCCTTGCGACCGACGTGGTGGTCATGTCGGCACGGCCCGGCCGCATCAAGGCGACCTTCAGGCCACAATTCGGCCTGAGCGAGGATCCGGCGGTAATCACGAGCCCCGAATTCATGCGGATGAAGGCCGAGATCTTCGGCTTGCTTCGGGAGGAAGCGATCGCGGCACAGCGCCAGGAGGAAAGCCGGTGAGCGCTCCGCCCGGCCGCCCGAAGGAGGGCTCGGCCTTGCAGGCCGCCGCGTCGCGGGACGCGCCGCTCCCTCGGTCCGTCCATGCCCGCGCAGGCGGGCATGGAGCCGCGGACCTCAGCCCGCTTGGCGGGAAGGCGCGCAGCGCCAAGGGTGCACTGTGAGCGCCGGGGACCGGGCCGGCGGCTCCGCCGCCAGGCGCTCGCGCTGGATAAACCTGGCCTCGTTCGCGGGCCTGCTCCTCTTCTGGGTGCTGGTCACGATGCCGCTGCCCGGCGGCGAGCCGCTGGTGGCGCCGCTCTTCCTGCCTTCGCCGGCCTCGGTCTACGACACCTTCCTGATGCTGCTGCAGAACGGCTACCAGGGCAGGAGCCTGTGGCAGCACATCGGCATCAGCCTGTTCCGGTTCGGCGTCGCCTTCGGCCTCACCATCCTGGTCGCGGTGCCGCTCGGCCTGTGGATGGGCATGAATCGAACCGTCAAGGCCATCCTGGATCCGCCGATCGAAATCACCAGGCCGATGCCGAAGCTCGCGCTGCTGCCTCTGCTGATCATCTGGTTCGGCATCGGGGAAGTGTCGAAAATCGTCATCATCGTGCTGGCGCTGTTCCCGATCCTTTCCATCAGCGCGATGCAGGCCGTCGGCAACGTGGGCCGGCGCAAGGTGCAGGCCGCGATGGCGCTCGGGGCGTCGCGCGCGATGATCTTCCGGCGGGTGATCTTCCCGGCCAGTCTGCCCGGCATCTTCACCAGCATCCGGGTGAGCATCGGCATCGGGGTGACGATGCTGGTCGGCGCCGAGTTGATCGCCACCAACGCGGGCATCGCCTACATGGCGATGTCTGCCTCCGACTTCCTCCTGACCAACGTCGTGATCGTCGGCGTGCTGATCATGGCGGTCCTCGGCTATTCGCTCGACCTGCTCGCTCGGGCACTCGAAACCCGCATCGTCCACTGGGGCGGAAAGGAAGGCTGAACACATGAACCGACTACCCACCAAGGGCGCCTCCTGGGGGGATCTCCAGGAGCGGATGCGGCAGGCCGCAGTCCGGGACGTGGACTGGCGCCGGGGGAGGGCTCCCGCGTACATCCACTACGCCGGCGAAGAGGTGCTGGAGGTCGCGAAGCAGGCCTACCTGATGTTCTTCTCGGAGAATGGACTCGGCCCGCGGGCGTTCGGCAGCCTCGCGAAGTTCGAGGCCGAGATCGTCGAAATGGGGCTGGGCTTGCTGAACGGCGGCCCGGATGCCCGTGGCGCGATGACCACCGGCGGTACCGAGAGTATCTTCCTCGCCGTGAAGGCGGCCCGCGACCAGGCCCGGCGGCAGCGGGCCGGATCCGGCATTCCCGGAATCGTGCTGCCCTACAGCGCGCATCCGGCGTTCGACAAGGCGGCGCACTTCCTCGGTTTATCGACTACCCGGATTCCGTTGCGCGCCGACTTCACTGCCGATCCACAGGCGATGGAAGCGGCGCTCACGCCGGATACGGTGATGCTCGTGGGATCCGCGCCTGCTTATCCGCACGGCGTGGTCGACCCGATCGGGGAGATCGCGGCGGTGGCGAAGAAGCGCTCGATCTGGATGCACGTGGATGCCTGCGTCGGCGGGTACATCGCGCCTTTCGCCCGAAAGCTGGGCTATCCGGTGGCGGCATTCGATTTCGCGGTCGAAGGAGTGACGTCCATCTCGGCCGACCTCCACAAGTACGGCTACGCCGCGAAGGGCGCCTCGACCCTCTTCTTCAGGGACCCGGCGTCGTTCGAGTGGATGGAATACCGCTTCGACAACTGGCCGCGCGGCCAGTACGCGACCCGCACGCTCGTAGGCACTCGTGCCGGTGGCGCGATCGCCGCGGCCTGGGCGGTCATGAACTTCCTGGGCGAAGAGGGGTACCTGCGTGTGACCGAGCGCATCATCGCCACCCGCCGCGCCATCGAGGAAGGGCTCCGAGGCTTCGGCCTGCCGGCACTGGGCCGACCCGAGCTTTCGATCCTCGCCTATGGGTCAGCAGGCTGCGACATGGCGGCCATCGGCCGCGGTCTCGGTGCGCGCGGCTGGATGGTGGGTCATGTCACCAACCCGGATGGCATCCACCTCATGCTCAACCTGACACACGAGCCGGTGGTGGACGAGTACTTGCGCGATGTCGGTCTGGCGGTCGAGGAGGCCAGAAGACTCGGTTCCAACAGCGCCGGCGGCGTGGTGGCGAGCTACTAGCCCCTCACCACCCCTGTGGCCTAGCGGGACCCGTACCGGAACCGGCTTTGCGCGCGCGTATCCACCGCCTCCCGGAACAGGGCGGCGATCGGCATCAGGTCGTCCGCGTCGATGGCCTGGAAGGGGCGCCGACGCCACTGGGCGCAGGCGGCACGGGCGACCTCAGCCTCGGGGCTGACGGTTTCGGCTGAGGGCTCGCGGCGGACTGGCTCTTCGGCAGTCACGGGCACTGCCACCGGTTCGACGACTTGTGGGGCGGCACTCCTGGCGTCCAACTGCACCTCGGATTCCGACGACTGCGACGCCTGGTCCTGCGACATCCCGCCCGTCACCGCCCTCAGCTCCGTCGGCACCACGCGCAACTCTGGCGACTTGAGTTGCTGCAGGAATTGCAGGACGCGGGCAACGTCCTCCGGCGGCAGGTTCCTTACCTTCTTGATGAGCTGGTTCTGTTCACGAGTCATTGGCTTGCGGCGTCCTCTAGCGAATGCACGCCCTGCTTGCGGCGGCACTGATGGCATTGTCCGGAGCCGGTCAGCCGATACTGAACTGCGGCTCCTGGAACGAGTTATGCCACGTCCGCCGCCGCGGCGCCGACGTTTGCCGATGGGTGGTCGCGTCAAAAGCCTTGACGGCGGCTGCTAGGAGCCCAGCCTCCGAGGGATTCGCCTGGATCCGCAGCCGCTCGCTGCCCTCAGGCTTTCGGCCCGGCCGCGGGCGCGTAGGAGACCAGCTCCCAGCGCACCCAGTCCTCGCGGCGGCGCGTACCACCGTGCTTGCCCAACGAGTTCTCGTGCTGGTAGTCTCCGGTCCATTCCCGCTGCACCCAGCGATTGACCTCCGGCGCATACCAGACGCTGTCGATGCGCGACGAGTTGAAGCGGAATACGTCCGGATAGTCGAACCAGATCGTGCGCTGCACCTTCACGGCATCGAAGTTGCCCGCCGGCGTGGCGATCCGGTCGGTGCCCACCACCTTCAGGCGCTGCATCCAGCGGTAGCGGCCGGAGTAACCCTGCACCGAATAGCTGGTCCTGCTGGTTTCGGATTCGCCCATCCGCATGGCCGCAGGCACGATGGGCATCGGTTCGGCAAAGTCCATGGTGAGGTCGTAGGTGGGCTCGATGTCAACCGCCCAGGCCTGCGCGTAGCGCTCCACCTGGACCCCGTCCGGACGGGCGATTGCACCGGCGGTAGTCTCGCTGCGAGTCCTGCTGACGCTGCAGGTCAGCGGCGAAGTGGCGGTGACCGTCACTTCCACCTGCGCCATGGCCAAGCCGTTGTAGCGGTTGATCTCGCGATAGACCCAGCGGTCGCCGACGCGCACTTCGGGCTGCTCGAGCTGCACGACCGGGCCGGTCGGCCGGGAAGTGGCGCAGCCCGCCAATCCGACACCCAGCACCGGCGTCGCCAGAGATCCTGCACCTGCGAGGACCAGGGCGCGTCGCCGCAGGTCGGTCCGTCGAATCGTCTTGTCCATCGGGATCTCCTTGACCGTACTTGAATGGCAGCCGGCCCCGCTGGTGATTGCTTCAGACCGGCATCGGTTTACGATCGTTCAGGTAGAGCAATCCCTTGATCATCCGGTACAGGTACCAGATGGCAGGGATGAAGAAGAGGAACGAGAAGATGCCCAGCGTCAGCATCACCGGCACCGCGAGGACGACGATCCAGAACAGCGTCCACCAGAAGGTCCGGATCTGCCAGGTGAAGTGACTTTCGAAGATGGTGCCGCGCGCCGACGGCCGCTTGACGTAGTTGATGATCAGCGCGACCACCGACAGGATGCCCAGCGAAAGCAGCAGCCCGGCAATGTGCAGGGCGTAGTCCAGCATGGCGGTACGCGCGAGGGAACCCTCGCGGTCTGGGTCGATGGTCTCGATGGTCTGGTTCACTGAGCGCGCTCCTTGAGGGTTGGCGTGCCGGGTATATGGAGGCCTGTCGCCGGATATCAATCTGCGCCTGTCGTCGGAATCGATCTGGAACCTGTCACCGGATGGCATTGCCATACAGCAAAGGGAAGATTCCCGATCTTACCGCCTGGCGCGATGGCATGCGGTGGCGCCGGGCTTTGGCGGCGGCCTCGCCACTAGCCGACCGCCTTGACCATGTCCTCGACGACCTTCTTGGCGTCGCCGAAGACCATCATCGTCTTGTCCATGTAGAACAGCTCGTTGTCGAGCCCCGCGTAGCCGGAGGCCATCGAGCGCTTGTTGACGATGACGCGGTGCGACTTGTGAACCTCCAGGATCGGCATGCCGGCGATCGGCGACTTCGGATCCTTCGCCGCGGGATTCACCACGTCGTTCGCGCCCAGCACCAGCACCACGTCGGTGTTGCCGAACTCGGAGTTGATTTCCTCCATCTCGAACACCTGGTCGTAGGGGACTTCCGCCTCGGCGAGCAGCACGTTCATGTGGCCCGGCATCCGCCCCGCCACCGGATGGATGGCGTAGCGGACGTCGATCCCCTTGCCGATCAGCTTGTCGGTCAGCTCCTTCAGCGGATGCTGCGCCCTGGCGACCGCGAGGCCATAGCCGGGCACGATGATCACGCGGTCGGCATTGGCCAGCAGGAAGGCTGCGTCGTCGGCCGATCCCGACTTCACCGGCCGCTGCTCGGTGCTTCCAGCCGTGCCGCTGCTGGCCTCGCCGCCGAAGCCGCCGAGGATCACGTTGAAGAACGACCGGTTCATCGCCTTGCACATGATGTACGACAGGATCGCCCCGGACGAGCCGACCAGCGACCCGGCGACGATCAGCATCGGGTTGTTGAGCGAGAAGCCGATGCCGGCAGCCGCCCAGCCGGAGTAGCTGTTGAGCATCGACACCACCACCGGCATGTCGGCGCCGCCGATCGGGATGATGATCAGCACCCCGAGCGCGAAGGCGAGGATGGTCATCAGCCAGAACGGCGTCCACTGCTGGGTCATGAAGAACCAGGCGCCGCAGGCGAGCATGGCGAGGGCGAGCGCGAGGTTGAGCAGGTGCTGGCCGGGAAACGTCACCGGCGCGCCCTGGAAAAGGCGGAACTTGTACTTCCCCGAGAGCTTGCCGAAGGCGATCACCGATCCGGAGAAGGTGATCGCGCCGACGAAGGTGCCGATGAAGAGCTCGAGGCGGTTGCCCACCGGTATCGGTTCGCCCCTGGCGACGATGTTGAACGCCCATGGTTCGGCCACCGCCGCGATGGCGATGAAGACCGCGGCCAGGCCGATCATGGAGTGCATGAACGCGACCAGCTCGGGCATCTTGGTCATTTCCACCCGCCGCGCCATGACCGTACCGGCCGTGCCGCCGACGATCACGCCGAGAAATACCCATACCAGGCCCGCGTTGCCGCCGTCTTCCTGCAGCTTGACGATGAGGGCGAGGGTTGTGACGACCGCGATCGCCATCCCCACCATGCCGAAGGTGTTGCCGATCCGCGAGGTGGTCGGGTGGGACAGACCCTTCAGCGCCTGGATGAAGCACACCGATGCGACCAGGTAAAGCAGGACGACGAGATTGAGGCTCACCGAGGATCTCCGGGGAAGGTGGGGCGGGCGGCGCGAGGGGGATCCTCGCCGGCCGAAGATGGGTCACGCATGTCGTCCGATGCCTGCTTCAGGAGCTGGTTGCCGCCTTCCTGGGCCGTGTCGGTCGCCGGCTGGCTTGCGAGGGCATCGCGCTGGCGAAGCGCATCCTGCTCCTTGCGCCGCGCGCCGCCCGGGCTCCATTCGCCCTTGATCCAGCCGCGATACTCCGCCCAGCGGGCAGCAGGGAAGACAACCAGCCCGGCAAGCACGGCGATCAGGATGCCTCGCTCGAAGCCGGGATCGACGAGCGCTTCCGCGATCATCGCCGCGCCCACCACGGCGACGATCGTGACGACCAGCAGGAAGAGGAAGGCCTTGAGAGTCACGGCGGGCTATTTTCCCGCGTTGGCTGGACCGGCGGCAGGAAGCTTGCGCGGTTCCTTCTTCCTGAACATCTCGAGCATGCGCCGCGTGACGAGGAAGCCGCCGAACACGTTGACCGACGCCAGCGCCACCGCCAGCACGCCCATCGTCTTGCCGAGCGCCGTTTCGGTCAGTGCTGCCGCCAGCATCGCGCCGACGATGATGATTGCCGAGATGGCGTTGGTCACCGCCATCAGCGGTGTATGCAGGGCCGAGGTCACGTTCCAGACGACGTGGTAGCCGACGTAGATCGCGAGGACGAAGATGATCAGGTTGATGACGGTCGGGCTGATGCTTTCCATGGGTGCCTCTTGCGATACGGTGGATAGCCGGAGAACCGGGGCAGTTGCCGCTCAGGCTCTCAGGACCCGGCCTTCGGAGCAGACCAGGCAGGCCTTGACGATGTCGTCCTCGAGGTCGATGCGGAACTTGCCGTCCTTGTCGAACACGAGCTTGAGGAAGTCGAGCACGTTGCGGGCATAGAGGGCGGATGCGTCCGCGCCGACGAGGGCCGGCAGGTTGGTGACGCCCGCGATGGTCACGCCGTGGCGGGTGATCACCGCATCGACCTCCGACAGCGGGCAGTTCCCGCCTTGCTCGACGGCCATGTCGATGATCACGGACCCCGGCTTCATCGACTTGACCATCTCCTCGGTCACCAGAACCGGCGCCTTGCGACCGGGGATCAGCGCGGTGGTGATCACCACGTCCGCCTGCCTGACCCGCTCCGCCACCGCCGCCGCCTGCCGCTTCATCCAGGATTCCGGCATCGGCCGGGCGTAGCCGCCGACCCCCTGGGCGATCTCGCGCTCCTCGTCCGTCTCGTAGGGGACGTCGATGAACTTGGCGCCGAGCGATTCGATCTGCTCCTTGACCGCCGGCCGGACGTCCGAGGCTTCGACGACCGCCCCGAGGCGCTTGGCTGTCGCGATCGCCTGCAGGCCGGCGACGCCGGCGCCGAGCACCACCACCCGCGCCGCCTTCACCGTGCCGGCTGCCGTCATCATCATCGGGAAGAAGCGCTGGTACAGGTTGGCGGCAAGCAGGACCGCCTTGTAGCCGCCGATGTTGGCTTGCGAGGACAGCACGTCCATGCTCTGCGCGCGGGTCGTCCGCGGCGCGGCTTCGAGGGCGAATGCGCTTGCGCCGGTGGCGGCTAGCTTCTGCAAGCCCTCGACATCGTGGGGATTGAGCATGCCGACCAGCACCGCACCCGGCTTGAGCGTGGCGAGTTCCTCGGCGAGCGGGGCTCGCACCTTGATGACCATGTCGGTGGTGAAGGCGTCCCTGGCCGACACGATCTTTGCGCCCGCTTCGACGAAAGCGCTGTCGGGCTGGCTGGCGGCGACGCCGGCCTCGCTCTCGACCAGGACTTCATGGCCGGCGGTCACGAGCTTCCTGACGGTTTCGGGCGTAGCTGCCACGCGGCTCTCACCTGCTCGGCGCTCCCTGGGGACCCCGATTCTCATGTTCGAATCACCTGTTCTTGTTGCAGCCCGCACACGCCGCGCATTGCCGCTTGGAATTCCTTCCAGGACCACAGTCTAACAAGCACCCCCGTCGTCGCGGCTGTGTCGTTGCGCCTGTCGTTGCGTGCTGTCGGCTGCCAATGCCGCCACTGCGGTCTGCCGGCCCGGTTGCCTGCGGGTGTCAATAGAATGCCGTCCATGCAACCGGTTCCTTTTGCCGCTCCAGGCTCCCATGCCGCGGTGCACGCCGCCCCTGCCGCCTTGCCCAAGGACGTGCCGGCTCCGGCCGCCAGCCGCGACCGGGTCGTGGTCGGCCTGTCCGGCGGCGTCGACTCCGCGGTGAGCGCCTGGCTGCTGAAGCAGCAGGGCTACGAGGTGGTGGGCCTGTTCATGAAGAACTGGGAAGACGACGACGACAGCGAATACTGCTCCACCAGGCAGGACTGGCTGGATGCAGCCAGCGTCGCCGACGTCATCGGCATCGATCTCGAGGCGGTCAACTTCGCGACCGAGTACAAGGACCGGGTCTTCGCCGAATTTCTGCGCGAGTATTCGGCGGGACGGACTCCCAATCCGGACGTGCTGTGCAACGCCGAGATCAAGTTCAAGGCGTTCCTCGACCATGCGGTGCGTCTCGGCGCGGCGCGCATCGCGACCGGGCACTATGCCGGCGTGCGCCAGGCAGAGGACGGCAGCTGGCAGCTGCTGCGCGGGGTGGATCGCGGCAAGGACCAGAGCTACTTCCTGCACCGGCTCGACCAGCGGCAGCTGGCCCGCGCCATTTTTCCGCTGCGCGGGCTGCACAAGTCGGAGGTGAGGCGGCTCGCAGCCGAGATCGGCCTGCCCAACGCGGCCAAGAAGGATTCCACCGGCATCTGCTTCATCGGCGAGCGCCCGTTCCGCGAGTTCCTGGGCAAGTACCTGCCGACGCGGCCGGGGCCGATCCTGGACGAGCGCGGTAGGGTGGTGGGCGAGCACATCGGGCTCGCCTTTTACACCCTCGGGCAGCGCAAGGGCATCGGCGTCGGCGGGCAGCGCGAAAGCAGCGGCGAAGCCTGGTACGTGGCGCGCAAGGACCTCGCGAGCAACGTGCTGCATGTCGTGCAGGGCCATGACCATCCCTGGCTGCTGTCCCGGTCGCTGCGCAGCGAGGATGCCCGCTGGATCGGCGCCGCGCCCCAGCCGGGACGCCGGTATGGCGTGAAGTCGCGCTACCGCCAGTCGGACGCGCCTGCCCAGGTGACAGCGGGGGTTGACCAGGTCCGAATCGACTTCGAGTCGCCACAGTGGGCGGTGACGCCCGGGCAGTCGGCGGTGGTCTATGATGGCGAGGTTTGCCTCGGCGGTGGCGTCATCGCCACGATGCCGGTCCTTACATCGGATGTCCCTGCGCTGGTCGCACGGCAGACGTAAGATCGGGCCACCGGGCCCGATCCGTCGTCGGCTGCCGCTGGAGACACCGCCATCGATCGTCGTACCGCAAAGCCGACATACCCGAAGACACCGCCGACTCGCCTGGTCGCTGCTGCCGTCCGGCTCATCTTGTTCGTGCTGCTCGTGCTGACGGGGTTGCCGGGTTTGCTCCTCCCGGCGCCGGCGCAGGCCCAGGACCGTCGGGCGCGCGAGGCTTTGGCAGTGGCGGACTCGCTGGGTCACCTGGGAGCGGTCCTGCGCGCCTACGGCCAATTGGGCCAGCAGGTCAACGAGGCCGAGGCTGCCGGGCTCCTTGCGCAGGCACGCAGCGATTTCGACGCCATCCTGCAAAGGTTGCTGCGCCGTGGAACGAAGCAGCTCAGCAAGGCCGAGGCGGAGCGGCTCAGCCAGCGCTGGCGCTCCGTGCGCGACGCCACCTACACCCGCCCGTCGCCGGAGATCGGCGCGCTGATGAGCGACATCGGCGAGGACATCGCTGCGCAGTTGCGGGCGCTGCTTCCCGCACCGCCCGCGGTCGGCCCGGGCGGCGACCAGTTCGAGCGGGCGTGGCAGCGCCAGGGCCTGCAGTGGCTGGCGAAGGAAGGCATCTTCGGCTGCTGGCGCGACGACCTCGGCCGATGGGCTCAGATGGACCGGCTCAAGTCCGATTTCAGCCGCTGGCTGGCCGCCCAGGAGAAGCAGTTGTCGCAGGTGAACTGGGTCCAGTACAGCGCGCAGTGGAACCTGCTGACGACGTCGCTGCCGCGAGCCGGCACCCTTGGCTGCACGCGGCAGTCGATGAAGAGCCTGGTGCAGACGACGGACCGGCTGGCCGGGATGGTCGGCGCGCAGCCCTCGCAGCCCCGCAGCCGCAGCCTTAGATGTCGCCCCGGACCTACCTGGGCCTGCCTCTGCTGCACCAGCTGCGGTTCCTCGCGCTCACCCTCGTGACCCTGGCGGCGCTGGGGCTGCTTGCCGGCTGGGCGGCCGGGCGCGAGTGGGGCGGCTTGACGCTGGTCGCACTGGCGCTGATGGCCGTCGGCATCCGCGACCTGCTCCAGCAGCGCCATTCCATCCTGCGCAACTATCCGATCCTTGGCCACTTCCGGTTCCTCTTCGAGGCGGTTCGTCCGGAGCTGCGCCAGTACCTGTTCGAGTCGGATACCGACGGCACGCCCTTCACGCGCCAGCAGCGCGCGATCGTCTACCAGCGCGCCAAGAAGGAGCTCGACAAGCGGCCGTTCGGCACGCAGCAGGACGTCTACGGCACCGGCTACGAGTGGATCAACCACTCGCTCGCGCCGACGCAGGTGGTGAGCCACGATTTCAGGGTGATGGTCGGCGGCCCAGCCTGCTCGAACAGCTACAGCATGTCCGTGTTCAACATCTCGGCGATGAGCTTCGGCTCGCTGTCTGCCAACGCGATCGAGGCGCTGAACAAGGGGGCCAAGGCGGGCGGCTTCGCGCACGATACCGGCGAGGGTTCCATCTCTCGCTATCACCGCCGCCATGGCGGCGACCTGGTGTGGGAGATCGGATCCGGCTACTTCGGCTGCCGCAACGGCGACGGCTCGTTCTGCGAGGAGAAGTTCGTCGCCAATGCGGCGGATGCGCAGGTGCGGATGATCGAGATCAAGCTTTCCCAAGGCGCCAAGCCAGGCCACGGGGGCATGCTGCCCGGGCCCAAGGTGACACCCGAGATCGCCGAGGCCCGCGGCGTTCCGATTGCCGTCGATTGCGTTTCGCCGGCGTCGCATTCGGCTTTCTCGACGCCGATCGAGCTGCTGCAGTTCGTCGCCCGGCTTCGCGAGTTGTCCGGCGGCAAGCCGACCGGCTTCAAGCTGGCGATCGGCCACCCCTGGGAATGGTTCGCCATCGCCAAGGCGATGCTCGCGACCGGCATCACGCCGGACTTCGTCGTGGTCGACGGCAAGGAGGGCGGCACCGGTGCTGCGCCCGCCGAGTTCATGGACCGCATCGGCACGCCGATGCAGGAAGGCCTCATGCTGGTCCACAACACGCTGGTGGGGCTGAACCTGCGCGACAAGATCCGGATCGGCGCAGCCGGCAAGATCGTCACCGCCTTCGATGTGGCGCGTACGCTTGCGATCGGTGCCGACTGGTGCAATTCGGCGCGTGGATTCATGTTCGCGCTTGGCTGCATCCAGTCGATGTCCTGCCACACCGACAGGTGTCCGACCGGCGTGGCGACGCAGGACCGGATCAGGCAGCGGGCGCTGGTGGTCCCGGACAAGGCCGAACGGGTGGCCAACTTCCATCGCAACACGCTCGCCGCGCTCGCCGAGCTGGTGGCAGCCGCGGGCCTGACGCATCCGTCGGATCTCGGCCCGCAGCACATCGTCCGGCGCGTGTCCGGCGAACGGATCCAGCTGTTCTCCAACATCTACCCGGTGCTGCAGCCCGGCGAACTGCTGGACGGGGAGGCGGAGCCGGCGGTCTACAAGTATTACTGGCCCAAGGCGCGGGCGGATTCGTTTCGGCCGGCGTACGGGGCGGCGGGCGCCGCGGGCGGTGTCGGCGGGCGGCGGGGGTGGGGAATGACAGTGGCTCACGGGATTGCGCTTGCAAGCGCAATCCCGCTCCGGTGCTCGCGGAGCGGTGCTCCGCGTCGCCGTGCCGGCGACCGCCCCGGAGCCCGTCGCTGCCTCGTCCAGGTCGGGCTGCGTCCGCCAGCACGGCTTCGTTCCTCGCCTTCGTTGCGGGCTTGAGCGCCTGCCTCAGGACCGGCCGTGCCCGACCTTCCCTTCGTCAGCCGACGGCTCCACCACAAACATTCCCCACCCCCGCCACCCGCCGCCACCGCTCGTGGCATCCGAGCTGGCGAAGGTTCAAGGCGAAGCAGCTCGTTGTCGCCGCGACTCCGCGTGGCGGGACCAGGCGCTTGCGCTACAAGTCGGCGCGCTACACGTCGCCACGGACCGGCCAATGAACGACGCTGATGCAACCCTCGGACCGCCCGAGCAGCGGACGCGCCGCCGCACCGCAGCTAGTCGAGCAACACGATCGGCGCCTTCACACGGCGATCGCCACTGCAACCCCCACACCCCCAGCCGCTCGGATGATGGCAGCGGTGGCGGCGGGTGTCGGGGGCGCGGACTGTTTGTGGTGGAGCCGTCCGCTGACGAAGGGAAGGTCGGGCACGGCGGCCCCTGAGGCAGGCGATCGAGCCCGCAACAACGGCGACGAGCGAAGCCGCCCCCGTGGACGCGGCCCGACCTGGACGAGGCAGGGACGGGCTCCGGGGCGCTCGCCGCAGGCGACGCGGAGCACCGCTCCGCGAGCCCCGGAGCGGGATTGCGCCTGCAAGCGCAATCCCGTGAGCCACTGTCAGTCCGCGCCCCCGACGCCCGCCGACACCGCCCGCCGACACAGCCGACACAGCCGACACCGCCAACGTAGCCGGCAGGGAAGATCGGCTAGCATCCCCCCATGGCCGAATCCGATGCACTCAACGCCCTTTCCCCACTCGACGGACGCTACGCCGCCAAGGTGGCTCCGCTGCGCGCGCTCTGGTCCGAAGCCGCCTTCATGCGCCACCGGGTGCGGGTCGAGATCGAATGGCTGATCGCCCTGTCCGACGCCGGCCTTCCGGAGCTGGCACCGTTCTCCGAGGGCGCGCGCGCGTCGCTGCAGGCGGTGGTGGCGGAGTTCGGCGATGCCGACGCCCAGGCGATCAAGGCCGAGGAGCGCCGGACCAATCACGATGTGAAGGCGGTCGAGTACTTCCTCAAGAAGCGCCTGGCAGGTGACGCCGAAGTGGCGACGGCAGGCGAGTTCATCCACTTCGCCTGCACTTCCGAGGACATCAACAACACCTCGCACGCGCTGATGCTGCGCGCAGCCCGCGACGAGGTGATGCTGCCGGCCATCGACCGCATCGTCGAGGCGCTGCGGCAACTGGCGCATCGCCATGCCGAGCTGCCGATGCTGTCGCGAACGCACGGACAACCGGCGACGCCGACCACCCTGGGCAAGGAAATGGCCAATGTCGTGGTGCGCCTGCGCGCGGCGCGGCTGCGGGCAGCGGCGGTACCGATCCTGGCCAAGATGAACGGCGCGGTGGGCAACTACAACGCCCATCTCGCGGCGTATCCGGACGTCGACTGGGAAGGTTTCGCGCGTCGGGTCGTGGAGGAATCGCTGGGCTTGCGGTTCAACCCGCTGACCACGCAGATCGAGCCGCACGACTACATGGCCGACCTGTTCCACGCGCTGATCTCGGTCAACACCATCCTGCTCGACCTCGACCGCGACATCTGGGGCTACATATCGCTCGGCTATTTCCGGCAGTCGCTCAAGGAAGGCGAGGTGGGTTCCTCCACCATGCCGCACAAGGTCAACCCGATCGACTTCGAGAATTCGGAGGGCAACCTTGGTCTTGCCAACGCCTTGCTGGGCCACCTTGCCCAGAAGCTGCCGGTCAGCCGCTGGCAGCGCGACCTGACCGACTCGACCGTGCTGCGCAATGTCGGCGTCGCGCTCGGCTATTCGCTGCTGGCCTACGATTCCTGCCTGCGCGGCCTGGGCAAGCTGGAGGTCGATCCCGCGCGGCTGGCCGCCGACCTGGACGACAACTGGGAGGTGCTGGCGGAGCCGGTGCAGACGGTCATGCGCCGTCACGGCATCGAGCAGCCTTACGAGCAGCTCAAGGCCTTCACCCGCGGCCAGGCGATCAGCGGCGAGCAGATGGCGCAATTCATCCGCCAGCTGCAGGTTCCGACTGAAGCGCGAGAGCGCCTTCTGGCGATGACCCCGGCAAGCTATATCGGCCGCGCGGCGGCCCTTGCGCGTAGCGTCTAGGCGCAGGAGCCGCTGCTCGCGCCATGCGGGCTGCGAAGCATTCTCGTTCGCACCTTCACCATCGACGCGTGCTAGATTGCCGGCGCGCGGCTGTGGTGCACCGCCGGTGCCGTCTGCCGTGGCGCTCGAGAACTCTTCAACGAACTTGTTCTGTCAAAGGATCGCCTGTGAAGAAAAAGTTGATTGCCGCGGTGGCCGCAGCCGCCTTCCTGCCCTTGCTGGCGAGCGCGCAGTTCGCCAAGACCGAGGACGCAATAAAGTATCGGCAGAGCGCACTGTTCATCATGGGGCAGCACCTTCGGGCGTATCGGCGCTATGGCCAACGACAAGATCCCGTTCGATGCGGCGCAGGCAAAGGAAAGCGCCGCCATCGTCAATGTGGTCGGCAAGCTGCCCTGGGCCGCCTTCGTGCCCGAACAGCGACAAGGGCGACACCAAGGCGCGCGCCGGAAGTCTGGGAGGATGCCGGCAAGTTCAAGGCAGCCCAGGAGCGGCTGGCCGCTGCGCTTCCCAAGCTGGCCGCGGCGACCGAGACCGGCGACAAGGCGAAGATCAAGGACGCGTTCGGCGAGGCTGCGGGCGCCTGCAAGAACTGCCACGACAGCTTCCGCGCGAAGTAGCCGGCAGCCTGGATCGCCGCGCGTGCGGCGATCCTTTACTTCAAGTGCTCGACGTCACTCCACCGTGATGTTCGCCGACCTGATCACCTCGGCCCAGCGCTTCGCTTCGCTGTCGATGTATGACTTGAACGCCGGGGTGTCGAGATAGGCGGGCGATGTCCCCTGCTTCGACAGACGCTCCGAAAGACCCGGATCCGACAACACCTGCCCGATGACCGACGACAGCCGGGCAATGATGGCGTCCGGCGTGCCGGCCGGCACCATGACGCCCTGCCAGCCGTAGACCACCAGGTCCGGAAAGCCTGCCTGGGCTACCGTCGGAACATCGGGCAGGGCTGCCGAACGCTTCTCGCCGGTGATCGCCAGCGCGCGCGTGCGGCCGTCCCGCAGGTTGGCCTGCACGATGTTCTCCCCGTCGATCATCAATTGGATCCTGCCGCCTGCCAGGTCCACATGTGCGGGGGCGCTGCCCTTGTACGGCACGTGCTGCATCCTGGCGCCCGACTGCAGCTTGAACAGCTCGCCGGCAAGATGGTTGACGTCGCCGGTGCCACCGGAGCCGAAGTTGAAGCTGCCGTTGCTGTCCTTGGTGAGTTTCACGAACTCTTCGAGCGTCTTCGCCGGTACCGAGCTGGGAACGACTGCGACCAGCGGCGTGACCACCACCCGCGCCACCGGCAGGAAATCCTTGGCGGTGTCGAAGGGCAGCTTCGGATACAGCGCCGGCTTGGCCGCGAGCATGCCGACATTGCCCATCATCAGCGTGTAGCCGTCGGGCGCAGCCCGGGAGACATGGATCATCGCGTTGGTGGCAGTCGCACCGGGGCGGTTCTCGACGATGATGCGCTGCCCGAGGCGCTTCTCCAGTTCCGGCGCGAGCTGGCGCGCGACCATGTCGACGCCCCCGCCGGGCGGGAAGCCCACCACCAGCGTCAGCGGCCGCGAAGGGAAGTCCTGTCCATACGCGCCCGGTGCGGCCCAGGCCAGGAGCGTGGCACCAAGCACCATCGCCTTCAGGTTGAGCCGGCGGCGGTTGATTTTCTTCGTCATGCTTCTCTTCGTCATGCTCCTCTCCTCTTCTTCGTGCTTTCGATCGGTGGCTTGACCTGCAAGCCGGTCATCAGTCTTCGCAAAGCGGGCGCGGATTCGGTGGCGCGCGCGTCGCGTTCCAGGCTCTGGACGATGTGGGCCTGCAACTGGCGGGCGGCCTTGCCGGTGTCGCCCCGGCGCAAGGCGGCTACGATCTGCTGGTGCTCCGCGACGACGAGGTCGACTGCGGGCATGCCACGGCCGATGAACACGTTGGCGAAGTGCCGTCCGGCGTACAGCCGCTGCTGCAGGTCGTCAAGCAGCGGATTCCGCGCCACTGCCACGATCGCTGCATGGAAGCGGCGATTGAGATCCGAATAGCGAAATGCCGAGGAGGCGGCGCCGTCCCATTTCGTTCGCCCCATCTCCTCGTTGATCGACTCCGCAATATCGAGCAATGCCGCATCGATAGGCCCGAACGTATAGAGGAGGGCGCTGGACTCGACCGCGATGCGCGCGGCCGCCCAGTCCGCATATTCACGGGCGGTGGGAAGTTCCGGCACGCGATAGCCGATGTTCTCGTGGAAGACGAGCCGGCCCTCGGCGGCCAGTCCGGCGAGCGCTTCCCGCACCGGCGTCGAACTGACCTCGAAGCGTCGCGCCAGGTCGCTGATGCCGACGCCGGCACCTGCCGGGAACGCGCCGCTGTCGAGCAGTTGCACGATCTCCTCGTAAACCTGCCGGACCAGGCTGCGTGCCCGTACGGTGTTCACGATCCGGCCGCGGCAATGGCGCCTGCCTGTGCGGCCACGGCCGCCGCCTGCGGCGCATCGAGACCGTAGCGGGCATACAGCTCGACGGGCGCATCGTTCTGCTGCAGTAGTGCCACGAGCTTGCCGGTCAGCTCGTCTTCGAGCGCCGGATCTGCGAGCGGCGTGGTCTGCTGCGGGTCGGACTCGATGTCGTAGATGACCGTTCTGGCTTCGAGCAGCGGATAGCGCCGCGTCATGTTCGCCTTCGCGTCGAGCCGGATCGGCAGCTTCCAGACCGGGTAGCCCTGGCTGAAGGGCAGCGAGTCGACGACGCGGGCGTCGCCGAACTCCATCGCCTCGAAATAGGACCGCATGTGCATCGGCATCAACGTGTACTGGTACAGCGCGGAGGCCTGCGCCGGCACCGGATAGCGGAAGTAGGTGTGACGCCCGTCGGTGAAGTTGATGGCCGCCCCGAACTGGCCGTAGATGCAGCCGCGCTCCGCGCGCGCCGGATCATCCGCGTCCAGCAGCGGCAACAGGCTCAAGCCCTCGGTCTCGGGCGGCTTCGGTATCCGGAAGATGTCGAGCAGGGTGGGCATGAGATCGATGGTCTGCGTCAGCGTCCGGACCCGACGAGGCGCGTGGCGAAGTTCCTGGGGCGCGGCGACCAGCAGGGGGATGTGCGCCACTTCGTTGAAGAAGGGTGGCCGGTTCTTGCCCAGGAACTCCTTCTCGCCGAGCAGCAAACCGTGGTCGGTGCTCAATATCAGCCAGGTGTCGTTCCACAGGTCGTGCCGGTCGAACCGGTCGAGCAGCCTGCCGAGTTGCTCGTCGCAGGCGGCCACCAGCGCCTCGTAGTTGCCGCGCAGTTGAGCCAGCAGCTCCGGGCTCAGGTCGCATTTGCCGTAGCTCGGCCAGTCGAAGATCTTCCCGCCCAGCGCGGCGGCGTCTTCCGGCAGGAAACGCTCCGGTGCGAAGAACGGCTCATGCGGATCGAAGCATTCCAGGTGCAGGAACCAGTTGTCGTCGGCATGGTGCTCTGCGAGGAAGGCGTCGGCGCCGTCGAAGCATTGCGTGAGCGGGAACAAGCCGGTCTGCTCGAGGTATTCGCGATTGACGTAATACGGCAGCTTCCCGTTCATGTCCATGCCGAAATCATGCTGCCGCTCGTCGAATCGTCTGGCGAACTTCTCCGCGTCCGGCCGCAGCCGCGGGCGCCACTTGTCCTTTTCCTGGCCGCGGATGAACTCCCAAGAGGCGTAGCGGCCGTGGAATCCCGTGCCGCCATCCTCGAAGTAGTGGTAGTGGTCCGTGATCAGGTGCGTGTACACGTCGTGCTCGCCGAGTATTTGGGCGATCGACCTGTCGAACGGCTCCAGCGGACCCCAGCCGCGGTGCAGGAAATTGAGGCGTCCGGTCTGGATATCGCGCCGTGCCGGCATGCAAGGCAGGCTGCCTACGAAATGGCGATCGAAGACGGCGGCCCGGTGCGCGAGGCGCTGGAAGTTCGGGGTGTTCGCAACGGCCTTGGCGAGCGACTGCGCCGCCGGTCCGGCGCCGGCCTCGACGCGCCCGGCAGCCGCGTCGGCATCGCCATCGCTTCGCGAGTAGCAAGACAGGGCGTGCCGGTTCAGGGAGTCGAAGAGGACGAAAACGACCTTCAAGCGGCATTCTCCAGTCAGAGCAGGCGTTGCCTGCCGGATCAGCACGAGTCGTGCATCATATACGAAGGTCATGCATCATATACGATAGTGCAGTCGAAGCTGCCGGCTGCGCTGGACCGTGTGCCGCCGGCTTTTTCTCCGGCGCGCGGTGCGACCGGGGTGGCGCC
Organism: uncultured Pseudomonadota bacterium; assembly: GCA_963844195.1. Lineage (GTDB taxonomy): Bacteria > Pseudomonadota > Gammaproteobacteria > Burkholderiales > Burkholderiaceae_E > Lautropia. The sequence goes on from CAWJNC010000004.1 coordinate 1,103,461, forward strand.
CTTGGCACCGGGCCAGTTCAATCGATCCGCGCGCCGGACTGCTTCACCACCGCCGACCACCTGGAAACCTCGCGACCGAGGAAGGACCTGAACTCCGCCGGACCCTGGCCGCTGAACTCGATTCCCATGGCATCGATCTTCGAGCGGTTCTCGGGTCGCGCGAGCGCCGCGGCGACTGCATCATGGAGGCGCTTTACAACTTCCGGCGGCGTCGCGGCCGGGGCGAGCAAACCTTGCCAGCCGATGGCCTCGAATCCGTCGACGCCGCCTTCGGCCACGGTCGGCACCGACGGCAGGACCTTCGAACGCTTCGGCGACGATATCGCGAGGGCGCGCAGGCGCCCGCCATTGACATGGGGGGAGGCTTCCGGGAACGCCGCGAACATGACGTCGGTCTGGGCGCCGATGAGGTCGGCAACGGCGGGTGCGCCGCCCTTGTAGGGGACATGCACGATGTGCAGGCCGGCCATCGACTTGAGCAGTTCCATCGCGAGGTGCTGCGGCGTTCCGTTGCCTGCGGAGCCGTAGCTCAGCTTGCCGGGGTTGCTGCGTGCGTGCTTCAGGAAGTCGCCGAAGTTGCCGATCGGCGAGCCTGACGGCACCAGCAGCAGGCTGGGCACGGTCGCGACCAGCGTCACCGGACTGAAGTCCTTCAGCGCGTCGTAGTTGAGGTTGCGGTAGAGGCTCGGATTGATGGCCAGGGGCGCGGAAGTGAACAGCAGCGTGTAGCCGTCCCCCGGCGAGCGCGCGACCAGCTCATGCGCAATGTTGCCGCCGGCGCCCGGCCGGTTCTCCACGACGACCGGCTGCCCCCAGGCTTCATGCAGGTTGCTTGCCACCATGCGTGCGAGACTGTCGGTTGCGCCCCCGGCCGCAAATCCCACGACGATCTTCACGGGCTTGTCCGGGTAGCCCGCCGCCCGGGCCGGGCCGGCCGCAAGCAGCGACACCGCCAGCATCCCGAGTCCGAAACCAAGGGTCCTTCCGATGAGCCGTCCGGCTCTCCTGATCGATCGCATTTGCCTCTCCTCCTCTAGTCGCTTCGGCTCGATGGCCGTTGAATGTTCTTCAGTCGCGCGGCGCTGCCGCCGCGCCTTCAGCGTTGCTGGATACCCAGGGCGATTCTCTCGAAGCTCTCCGTGGGCGCATCCGTGCCGCGCATCAGGCTTCCCATCTGCCGGAGCAGGAGCGCCTCGATCCCGGGATCAGTCAACGGCGCGAGCTGGCGGGGGTCATGTGCCAGGTCGAACAGGACGGTGCTGGTGTCCTTCTGCCCGCCCGGGCCGTGACCGAAGTAGACCGGCGATTTCGGCGTTGACGGGACCTTCAGCAGCGGCACCCCCTTGCTGAACTGGAAAGGCGCAACGAGTGTCGCCTCCGCGAGTTCGCCGATGCTGAAGAACTCCTTCATGTGCATCGGCATCAGGGTGTACTGGTAGAGGTCGTGCCGCAACATGTCCTGCGGATAGCGGAAATAGGTGTAGCGGCCGTCGGTGATGTTGACTGCGCTGCCGAACACTCCATAGAGCGCAGCGGCGCGAACCGGTTCGTCGCGTGCGAGCACGGGCAGCAGCGAGAAGCCCTGGTTCTCCGGGGGCGCAGGCTGCGCGAAGACGTCGAGCAGCGTGGCGGCAATGTCGATCGTCTGCGTCAGGGCCGCGCGGCGCGTTCCTGCCTGGTCCCGGAAGCCGGGGTGGTAGATCAACAGGGGAATGTGCGCGACCTCGTTGTAGCAGGGCATGATCAGCTTCGCCCACCAGTCGTGCTCTCCAAGCAGGAAGCCGTGGTCGGTCGTCACGATCAACGCCGTGTCTTCCCACAGGTTCTGCTCGTCCATCGTGTCCAGGAGCCGGCCGAGCTCGTGGTCGCAGAGTGCGACCGTGGCGCAGTAGTTCGCCCGCAGCTCCTCGCATTCTTCGGGTGCTTCGTTGACCCGCGCATAGGGCGGCCAGTCGAGGACCGGCCCCCGGTAGCTCGTCGGAAAGGCGTCCCGGAAAGCCTTCGGTGCATGGAACGGCTCGTGGGGATCGAACGTCTCGACGTGCAGGAGCCAGTTGTCGGCGTCGCGATTCTGGTGCAGGAAATCGAGGCCGGCATCGAAGCAGCGTACCGAGGGGAAGTCGGCGTACTCGCGGATGAACTGCCGGTTGATGATGTACTGGGCGAACTTGTGCCTTCGCTGGTCGCTGAATTGCAAGCCGTGGTACATCTCGCGAAGCCGATCCCAGGGAGGCGCGACCATTGCCTTCCACGGATCGCGTTCCTGGCCGCGGATGAACTCGTAGGTGTCGTAGCGGTTGTGGTAGGTGGCGCCGCCGTCTTCCCAGTAGTGGTAGTGATCCGACACCAGGTGCGAGTAGATACCTGCCCGATGCAGCAGTTCGGCGAATGAATTGTCGTACGGCTCGAGCGGCCCCCAGGCGCGATGCAGGAAGGAAAGGCGCCCCGTGTGCATGTCGCGCCTCGCCGGCATGCATGGCAGGCTGCCGACGTAGTGATTGTCGAACGTGACCCCGCGGCGAGCCAGACGCAGGAAGTTCGGTGTCGGCACCGCTTCTCCGCCGTAGCATTCGAGCGAGCCGCGATTGAGCGAATCGAAAAGAACGAAGATCAGCTTCATCGGCGCCAACTATACGAGCCGCGCAGTTCTGTCACAAGAATAGAATTCGCGGATACATATTCCAATCGAGAATACATGACCCTGGTGGGAAAAGATCCACAGGTACGGCTCGAGGGGGTGGTGCTGCGGCTGAGGCTGCAGCATCTGCGGATGATGGTGGCCCTCGGGGAATCGGTAAGCGTGCAGGAGGCGGCACGGCGGATGCATCTCACCCAGTCGGCCGCGAGCAAGCTCCTCGGTGACGTCGAACGGGCATTCGGCTCGAAGCTGTTCGACCGCGGCCGGCTCGGCTTGCACGCCACCCCCGCCGGCAACGCACTCTTGCGGCGCGCCGCACGGCTGATCCGCGATGTCGAGGCGGCGAGGACGGAACAGTCACTGTTCCTGCAGGGAACGACGGCTACCTTGCTGCGTGTCGGAGGTCTACCGCTGGCACTGGCCACGCTGATGACGGAAGTCCTGCACCGATGCCGCAGCGAATGGCCGGAACTGGTTCTGCAGTTGCGCGAGGCAACCGGAAGACAGCTCCTGCGCGACATCCAGGGAGGTATCGTGGATTGCGGCCTGGGCAGGATAGGCTCGGAAGATCCCATCGAGTACGGCGCCGCGGCGCGTAGTCCTGAGCTGCGAGTCGCTCAGGACAGCGGCCTCAGAACGGCGGCCAGTTGACGATGACAGCCACGGCCGCCACTGCAATCGCCGCGACACCGAGCGCCCGAAGGCGCATTCCGGCATCGTCTCGCGCCGCCAGTCCGGACGGCTCGGCATCGACGGCTGTCGCGGGCAACAGCCGGTCGCCGACCACCATCGGCTTGGTCAGCGACTGGCGCCTGAAGATCCGGTAGAAGAGGATGGCGAGCAGGTGCAGCACAACCAGCCCGAGGATCACCGGCTCGTTGAAGTGGTGCAGCCAGCTTGCGCGCTCCACCACCGCGTTCGAGACCAAGCGCGCGAGCGGCCCTTCGCTGGCGATGTCGTCGGAGGCGAACAGTCCCGCGCTTGCCTGGACGGCAACGACCGCCAGCAGGGCGAACACCGACAAGGAGCCAATGGGCGAATGGCCGAGCGTGCGCGGCGCGCCGCTGCCGTTGCGCAGGTAGGCAAGCATCGCCGACGGCCCGAACAGGAAACTCGAGAAGCGGGCGTAGCGCGGACCCACCAAGCCCCACAGGATGCGGAATACGATCAGCGTCAGGGCGGTGTAGCCGAAACGGAAGTGCCAATCCATCCAACCCGCCTTGACCGTCAGGAACGATCCCACCAGGCACGCAACCAGCAACCAGTGGAAGAGCCGCAGCGGCAGGTCCCAGACGCGAATCCGCAGCCACCGCTGCCCGTCCGACGGCGCTTGCGTGGACGCGGCGTCCACCGCACCTCCCCTCTCAGGGAAGCTCGACGCCACTGGTCTCGTCCTTCTTCTTCGCCGGCTTGAGAAGATCCTCGCGTTTGACGCCGAGCCACATGGCGATGGCCGCGGCCACGAACACCGAGGAATAGATGCCGAAGAGGATGCCGATGGTCAGCGCAAGCGCGAAATAGAAGAGCGTCGCCCCGCCGAAGAGCAGCATGGACAGCACCATCATCTGCGTCGATCCGTGGGTGATGATGGTGCGCGAGATGGTGCTGGTGATGGCATGGTCCAGGACCTGCGGCGTTGTCATGTTGCGCGAGCGCCGCTCGCGGAATTTCTCGCGCACCCGGTCGAAGATGACCACCGACTCGTTCACCGAGTAACCGAGCACCGCCAGCACCGCGGCCAGCACCGAGAGCGAGAACTCCCACTGGAAGGCCGCGAAGAAGCCGAGGATGATCACGACGTCGTGCAGGTTGGCGAAGATCGCCGCGACCGCGTATTTCCATTCGAAGCGGATGGCGAGGTAGATCATGATCCCGACGACCACCATCAGCAGCGCCATCGCGCCATCGTTGGCCAGTTCCCGGCCCACCTGCGGGCCGACGAATTCATTGCGGCGCTGCTCCACGCCCGGGTCGATCTCCTTCAACGTGTTCATCACCCGGGCCGCCTGCTGGTCCGACGTCATGCCTTCCTGCAGGGGCAGGCGGATGATCACGTCCCGGGCAGTGCCGAAGTTCTGCACCTGGGCTTCGCCGATACCGAGCTTTTCGATGGCCAGCCGCGTCTTCTCCAGGTCCGCGGGCTGCGAGAAGGCAACCTCCATGACCGTGCCGCCGGTGAACTCGACCGACAGGTGCAGCCCCCGGAACGCGAGAAAGCCGACCGCGAGAACGAAGGTGAAGATCGATATCGCGTTGAAGATCAACGCGTGGCGCATGAACGGGATGTCGCCCTTGATCCGGAAGAATTCCATGATTAGCTGCTCGTGGAGCCGCTCGGCTTCCAGATTTGTCCGATCGAGAGCTTGGAAAGCTTCTTCTTGCCCCCGTACCAGAGATTGACCAGGCCGCGGGATACGAAGACCGCGGAGAACATCGATGTCAGGATCCCAAGGCAGTGCACCACCGCAAAGCCCTTGATCGGGCCCGATCCGAAGGTGAGCAGCGCGACGCCGGCGATCAGCGTGGTGATGTTGGAGTCCAGGATCGTGGCCCACGCGCGGTCGTAGCCGAGGTTGATCGCGGCGTGCGGCGACGCGCCGTTGCGCAGTTCCTCGCGCACGCGCTCGTTGATCAGCACGTTCGCGTCGATGGCCATGCCCAGGGTGAGCGCGATGGCCGCCATGCCCGGCAAGGTGAGGGTCGCCTGCAGCAGGGACAGCAGGGCGACCAGCAGCATCAGGTTGAAGGCGAGGGCGATCGTGGAGAACAGGCCGAACAGGGCGTAGTACAGCGTCATGAAGATGGCGATGGCGAGAAAGCCCCAGGCCACCGACTGGAAGCCCTTCTCGATGTTCTCGGCGCCCAGGCTCGGGCCGATGGTGCGCTCCTCGATGATCGACATCGGCGCGGCCAGTGCGCCGGCGCGCAGCAGCAGGGCGGTGTCGTTGGAATTCTGCGGCGTGCCCATGCCGGTGATCTGGAACCGGGATCCGAGTTCGGACTGGATGGTGGCTACCGTCAGCACCTCGCCCTTGCCCTTCTCGAACAGCACGACCGCCATCGGCTTCTTGATGTTGGCGCGCGAGACCTCGCGCAGCGACCGCCCGCCGGCGTCGTTGAGGTTCACCGCCACCGCCGGCTGCTGGTTCTCGTCGAAGGTGGCGGCCGCGCCGGTCAGCTGCTGGCCGGTGAAAATGGCTTCCTTCTTCAACACCACCGGCGCGCCGCGGCCCTGCCGGAACAACTCGCTGCCGAACGGCACCGGCCCACTGCCCACCACCGCCTGCTGCGCTTCCGGCGACAGGTCGACCAGCCGGGCTTCGAGGGTGGCCGTGCGGCCGAGGATGTCCTTGGCGCGGGCGGTGTCCTGCACGCCCGGCAACTGCACCACCACCCGGTCGAGGCCCTGGCGCTGGATCACCGGCTCGGCGACGCCGAGTTCGTTGATCCGGTTGTTCAGCGTGGTGATGTTCTGCTGCAGCGAGCTGTCGAGGAACGCGCGCATCGCGGTTTCGGTCATGGTGGCGACCAGCTTGAGGTCGGTGCCGCTGCCGGTCTCGGCGAGCGCCAGGTCCGGCTGGTTCTGGCGCAGGACGTCTTCCGCCCGTTGACGCGTTTCCGCGTCCCGGAAGCTGATCTCGACCGTGTCGCCGCTGCGCCGGATCCCGGCGTGGCGGACGTTGCGATCACGCAGCAAACCGCGGATCTCGCCGGTGGTCGACTCGAGGCGCTTGTTGAGCGCTTCGGCGGTGTCCACCTGCATCAGGAAGTGCACGCCGCCGCGCAGGTCGAGCCCGAGGTACATCGGCAGTGCGCGCAGCTTGGTCAGCCATTGCGGCGAACTGCTGAGCAGATTCAACGCCGTGATGTAGGTGGGGTCCTGCGGATCCGTGTTCAGGGCTTTCTCGAGCACGTCCCGGGCGCGGATCTGGACGTCGGGGCTGGCGAAGCGGGCCTTGACGGAATTGGCATCGCGCAGGATGCCCTCGTGCTGGATGCCGGCGCTCTGCAGCGCCTGGACGACCGCCTGTTCGGTCTGCTCGTCGACCTTGACGGTTGCCTTCAGGCTCGAGACCTGGACCGCGGGCGCCTCGCCGTAGAAGTTGGGCAACGTGTAGATGAGCCCGAACAGCAGGGCCACCAGAATCACGCCGTAGCGCCAGAGGGGATATTTATTCACACGAAATGCCTTGGTCGGGCGCTAGGGCCGCAATAGCTTGAAGTGCAGGAGCCGATCGCGTAAGCGGAGCGCGCGAACGTTCCACGGGCCGGGGCGGAGCAGGGAGTGGCTCGATGGTCCCGGTACCTCCTGAGTCGGGATGCGGGCTAGATGGCCTTGATGGTGCCCTTGGGCAGCAGGGTCTGCACGGCGGCCTTCTGGAAATGCATTTCGATCGGCTTGTCGCCCTGCTGCGCGACCTCCACCGTCACGTAGCCCTCGCCGACCTTGTTGATCCTGCCGACGAGCCCGCCGGAAGTGATCACCTCATCGCCCTTCTGCAGGGCGCCGAGCATCGTTCTGTGGTCCTTGGCCCGCTTCATCTGGGGACGGATCATCAGGAAGTACAACACGACGAACATCAATATGATCGGCAGGAAGCCGAGCAGTTGGCCTTCGGCGCCGCCGGCAGCGCCTTGGGCGTATGCGTTGGAGATGAACACTTTGCTTCCTCGTTGGCTGGATCGCGAAGATTATAGCGACGGCCACCGGCGAGGGGTCATTCCTCCAATGGGCTATCCCGGGGGGCGCTGCCAATGGCCGGAGCCGGGCGGATCCGATCCGCCGCAATCCGCGGCGGCCGCGTCGGCGGTGGCCGGGGCATCATCGGCCGGTGCCGCTCGCTGCAGCTGGGCCGTGAGCCGCCTGGATGCCGATCGCCCTGTCCCGCGCGAAATCGTCCCGGAAGCGGGCGAATCGTCCCTCCCGTATGGCCTCGCGGGCCTGTTTCATCAGGTCCAGGTAGAAGTACAGGTTGTGCACCGTCGCCAGGTGGGCGCCGAGCATTTCGTTGACGCGTTGCAGATGGTGCAGATAGGCGCGCGAGAAGCGGCGGCATGCGCCGCAGCCGCACGCGGGATCGATCGGCTCCGGGTCGTCGCGGTAGCGGGCGTTGCGGATCTTGAGGTCGCCGTGCCGGGTGAACAGCCAGCCATTGCGCGCGTTGCGCGTGGGCATGACGCAGTCGAACATGTCGATTCCCAGGCCGATGCCGGCGACCAGGTCCTCCGGCGTTCCGACACCCATCAGGTAGCGTGGCTTGTCCGCCGGCAGCCGAGGGCCGCAATGCGCAAGGATGCGCATCATGTCCTCCTTCGGCTCGCCCACCGAAAGGCCGCCGATGGCGAGGCCGTGAAAGCCGATGTCCTCGAGCCCGGCGAGGGATTCGTCGCGCAGGTCCTCGAACATCCCGCCCTGGACGATGCCGAACAGGGCGTTGGGATTGCCCAGCCGGTCGAACTCCTCGCGGCTGCGGCGTGCCCAGCGCAACGACAGGCGCATCGAGTCGGCTGCCTCCTGCCTCGGTTGCGGCTCTGCCGTCGATCGCATAGGGCGTGCATTCGTCGAACACCATCGCGATGTCCGAGTTCAGCGAACGCTGCACCTGCATCGACACCTCCGGGGTGAGCAGCAGCCGGTCGCCGTTGATCGGCGAAGCAAAACGCACGCCCTCCTCGGAGATCTTGCGCAGGTCGCCCAGGCTCCAGACCTGGAAGCCGCCCGAATCGGTGAGGATGGGCTTGTGCCAGCCGTTGAAGCCGTGCAGGCCGCCGAACTTCTCCAGCACCTGGGGTCCGGGGCGCAGCCACAGGTGAAAGGTGTTGCCCAGGATGATCTGCGCGCCGACCTCGTCGAGGTCGTCCGGCGCCATGCCCTTGACGGCCCCGTAGGTGCCCACCGGCATGAAGATCGGGGTCTGTACCTTGCCATGGTTCAGCGTCAGTTCGCCGGTGCGGGCGGCGCCGTCGGCGGCGAGGACATCGAACTTCAGCAAGGGATTCTCCAGTAGGTGCGTTCCGGCGGGGGCAGGGAGGCAAGGGTGCCTGACTGGCTTGCCTGTCGCGCGCGAGCAGCTGCTTGCCGAGTTGCCCGCGGCTCAGGCGCCCGCTCGTCGCAGCAGCATCGCATCGCCATAGCTGAAGAAGCGGTAGCGCGCTTCGATCGCATGGGCGTACGCGCGCCGGATGGTATCAACCCCCGCGAAGGCGCTGACCAGCATCAGCAGGGTCGAGCGCGGCAGGTGGAAGTTTGTGATCAGGCTGTCGACCACCTGAAAGCGGTAGCCGGGCGTGATGAAGATATCCGTTTCGGAGCGACCGGCGCGAGCGCCGCTTGCTTCCAGCGCGCGCAGGCTCGTGGTGCCCACGGCAATCACCCGCCCGCCGCGCGCGCGAGCCTGCTCGACCCGGCGCGCCGTCTCCTGCGGGATCTCGAAGCGTTCGCTGTGCATCCGATGCAGCGCCAGATCCTCGGTCCTGACCGGCAGGAAGGTGCCCGAGCCGACATGCAGGGTCAGCATCGCGATGTCGACGCCGCGTTCGCGCAGCTTCGCCATCATCGGCGAATCGAAGTGCAGTCCGGCGGTCGGCGCGGCAACCGCACCGGGATGGCTCGCGTACACCGTCTGGTAGCGAGCTTCGTCCTCGGCCTGCGCAGCATGCTCGATGTAGGGCGGCAGCGGCAGTTTGCCGATGCGCTCCAGCAGCGACTCGATCGCATCGGAGAAGGCAAGGTGGTAAAGCGGTGTCGCGGCCGTGTCAGAACCGGGCCCCGTGTTGTCCACGGATGCGCCAGGACTTGCAGAGGGGCCTGCCATGCGGGCCAGGACAGTGGCCGTGCAACCGTCGAAATGCAACCGGCTGCCCGCCTTGGGCGGGTGGCTGGCACGGATCAGCGCATGAACCTCACGTTCGGCCACCACCCGCTCAACCATCACTTCAACCTGGCCGCCGGTCTCCTTGCGACCCAGGAGACGCGCCTTGATGACCCGGGTGTCGTTGAACACCAGCAGGTCGCCCGGGGCGAGTTGCTCCGGCAGGTCGGCGAAGGCGAGATCCTGCAACTCGCTTGCGACCACCAGTAGTCTCGAGCTGCCGCGGTCGGATGCGGGATGCTGCGCGATCAGCTCCGCCGGGAGCTCGTAGTCGAAGTCGGAGAGTCGCATCGCTGTCGGTGGTCGGGTTCCGGCATTGCACCACAACCTCGGGAAAGGCCGCCAAGCTACCCGCGGCGCCTGCATCTGCCTGGCTGTTTGATGGGAGGCGGCGATATGCACCATAATCCAGCCTCGTCTCGAACGGGCACCTTTTCGTGCCGGTTCGAGCGATGCCCGGGTGGTGAAATTGGTAGACGCAGGGGACTCAAAATCCCCCGCCGCAAGGCGTGCCGGTTCGATTCCGGCCCCGGGCACCATCAGGGGCCGGTCCTGGAAGTGGACGAGCAGCGGACATGAACGATGTCTTTCGTGTCAACGTCCTTCCCGCGCAGCGCGGCGATGCGCTGTGGATCGAATACGGTCCCAAGCAGGCGTTGAAGCACGTCCTTGTCGACGGCGGCATCATGGCGACCGGCCGCGACCATCTGCGCCGGCGAGTGAACGAGGTCGGAACCCCACTGCACTTCGAGCTGCTGGTCATCACCCACATCGACCTCGACCACATCCTGGGCGTGCTGCAGTTCCTGAACGACCTTCCGGATGGAGTCACCTTCGGCGACATCTGGTTCAACGGGTGGGACCAGATGAAGGCCGCGGGCATGGGGCCGCTGGGCGTCAAGGAAGGCATCCGGCTGTCCGAGATCCTCCAGAGGGATCATCTCCGGATCTGGAACAAGGCTGCCGGGGGCAAGGCGATCGCGTTGGACGCCGACGACGCCGTCGTCGCTCACTCGCTCGACGCAGGCATGAAGATCAAGGTGCTCGGACCGACGCAGGGGCAGCTTGCACGCTTGCGCGACCGCTGGGCGGATGTAGTCGAGGAATTCGCAGCTGCCGAACGCGCCGAAGACGAAGGTGTAGAGCCGCCTGGGCCGGGTGTGGATGACATCGGCATGGAGCCCATGGGGACGATCGACATTCCCGGCCTGGCAGAAGCCGCATTCGAGGAAGACGATACGGTGCCGAACGGCTCCAGCATCGCGCTGGCGCTTGAATTCGGTGGGCGTACGGTGTTGATGCTTGGCGACGCATTCCCCTCCGTCGTCGCCAGGAGCCTGCGCTCGCTGGCTCGCGGAGGTCGTTTCGAGGCGGACGTGGTCAAGGTCGCGCATCATGGCAGTCGGAACAATACCGATCGCGAACTTGCCGCCCAGGTCGCGGCGCCGACGTGGATATTCAGTTCCAACGGGGCCAACAACACCAGGCACCCTCACCTTGAAGCCGTGGCACGCGTCCTGCACTATGGATCCGGAGTCAAGACGCTCGTCTTCAACTACCGGACGCGGTTCAACCAGGTCTGGGATGACGTCGACCTCATGGGGAAATACGGCTACGAGGCGATCTATGGGGACGGATTGTCTGCGGTGACCGTGATCATCGCCGGCGACCGATGATTTGGCGCCGGCGACCGCGCCGCCTCGGCGCTCGCTTCAGCCCTTGGTCCAGGGCGGTACCGGGATCTTGCGCTCTTCGAGCAGGGTCTTCGGGATCTTGATGCGGAGTTGCCGCAGCGTCTCGAGCAGTTCCTTCGGATCGGGGGCGCGGGCGATCACGACAGCCTTGTCGTCGGCCGCACGCATGTCCACTTCGTCGCCCGGCTTCAATTCGAGTGATGTCACGATCGAGGCAGGCAAGCGCACGACCAACGAATTGCCCAAACGCGACACTCGCATGTTCTGTCCCCCTGGCTGGAGCGCAGAAAGTTACGCCGATGCGAAACGGGCGGCAAGCATTTTTTCTTGTCGCCATGGCCGGGCGGGCGTTGCAAATGGCCAGCAACCGGTTGATGTTGGGTGAAATGCCCTCAACTGCCGGTTATGCTTCCCGTAGGCACGTCCCGTGCTTGCGCGTTATGGGAAGCCAAAGGGGAATAGCCGTGTCACCAGACGAACTCGTAGTTGAACAGATCTCGCAGGCGCTGCTGGATGCCGCATCCAAGTCGGTCGTGGCGCTGGAGCGCGACGATGGGCTCATCTGGTTCCAGGACGTGGGCGAGGAAGAAGGCGTATTTGCCGTCACCGAGACCTCCGACACCCTGCGCCTCGGCCGGGAATTGCAAACGTCGCTGCGCAAGCTCGACGATCCGTATGAGAACGTCGAGGACACCGCCCATTCGGTGCGAGACCTGGTGGGCCAGCTCTATCGCCAGAGCATCGTATTGCACTGACCGGACCCGCCGGCCAGCAAGGACACCTCGGCTGTGCGCCTGGCGCGAGCGTCAGGTGATCGTCTCCATCACCCCACCGTCCACCCGGAGCGCGGCACCGGTCGTTGCCGACGCCTGCGGGGAGGCGGCGTAGACCACCAGGTTCGCGACTTCCTCGACGCTGGCGGCTCGGCGGATCAGTGAGCTTGCGCGCTCTTTGACTACGAAGTCCGCTGCCGTTTCCTCCATCGATTTGCCCGACGCCTGCTGCTGTTCGCGCAGCATTTCCCGCAACCCTTCCGAAAGCGTCGGGCCCGGCAGGATCGCGTTGACCGTAACGCCGGTGCCGGCGACACGCTTGGCCAGTCCCCGTGAGACGGCCAGCTCTGCCGTCTTGGTGAAGCCGTAGTGGATCATGTCGACGGGGATGTTGATCGCCGATTCCGACGATATGAAGATCACGCGGCCCCACCGGCGCTCCATCATTCCGGGCAGGTAGGCTCGGGACAGGCGCACCCCCGACATCACGTTGACCTCGAAGAACCGCGCCCAGGTGGCATCGGAGGTCTCGAAGAAGTCCTCCGGGCCGAAGATGCCGGCGTTGTTCACGAGAATGTCGGCATGGGGATGGGAGTGCACCAGAGCCGCGCAGCCGTCGGCTGTTCCGACATCGGCCGCGTGCCCACGGATGTCGGCGCCGACGACCTCGGCCGCCAACGCAACGGCAGCGCGCTCGACCGAGTCCTTGCTGCGGCCGTTGATGACGACATCGGCTCCCGCCTGGGCAAGGCCGCGGGCGATCGCATAGCCGATGCCCGCAGTGGAACCGGTGACGACGGCGGTCTTGCCGGTGAGGTCGATCTTCATTTCACAATCTCCATGATGTTCGGCGCCCTGTGGATCCAGAGCATCTCTTGGGCGCGATGGCGGCCGCCAATGCCTCGTTGCCGGCGTCCCCGGGGATGGGCGTCGAAGCGGATGACCGCGTCGAAGCTGGTTGCCGAGCACGTCGCGATCGAGCCATGCCGGCGCATTCATGCAATCCCCGGAGACGCCGAAGCGGTGCATGCGTTCTTCGTCGGCCGGCGTGAGCACCTGCCAGCGCGGGTGCGGGTATTCCTAGATTTCCTCGTCGCCAATGCCGGTTTGCGTTGAGGGCGGCACAGGCATCCCCTATGCTGCACGTCACAATCGATACTTTCCCCTTGGCGGAGAAACGACATGACGATCAGCGATGCTGTAGCGCGAGACGGACGCGTCTACGTCTATGGAAACAGCGGCGAGATTACTGCGCGGATTTCCGTGGGGACCGAAAGCGGCGATGGTCTCGTGGACTATACGCCTTCCACAGTCACCATTCGCAAGCACGGTTCGCTGTATACCTACGGCGAGGACGGCAGCCTGATCTCGCATTCGCACGACGAGGATTGACCATTCCTCCCTTGCGGCCACCGCACGGTTCGTGGCTGTCGTTCGCTCGGCGCTCCGCAGCCGGTTCGTAGGTGCCGCCCAGCCAGGCGGCATGCGCGCCCACTGAAGGTGTGGCGCAGGGTGTGGCGCCATCGCGCCTCAGGATGCTCATAATAGCCGCATTGGCACGGGCCGGCCGGTCGCTTGCGGCTGACAGCGGCCCAGCGTGCCGCAAAGCCGCCAGTTTCCCATCCGGTCTTCCTCACCCACCCGATCACCGGGCGACGTGTCCTCTACGCGAATCCGGGATATGCGATCCGCATCGAGCAGCTGCCGCAGGCGGAGAGCGACGCGCTCCTCGAGCAGCTGTTCGCGCACCAATTGCAGCCCGGGTTCCGTTACCGGTTCCGCTGGCAGCCTCGCAGTGTGCTGATGTGGGACAACATGGGCACGAGCATCGGGCGTGGGAAGCTTGCCAAACGCATAGCATGACGACTGCGACCGGCCGAGATGCCAGGGAACCGGCAGCACGACGGCCAAGGGCAGGAGCGGACGAATTACGGATGACCACAGGGGAGACGAAATGACGCATGGGGCTGAAGGGACGGGCAGGGCGAGCAGGACCAACGGGACCAACAGGACCAACAGGACCAACAGGACCAACAGGACGAGGAGGGCGCTGGGCAAGGCTGCGCTGGCGATGGCTGCGAGGACGATGACGGCCAGGACGATTGCGGCGGTGGCGATGGCGGCGACTGCAGCCGGTGTCGCGGCTGCCGACTTTCCCAACCGGCCGGTGAAGTTCGTCGTCGGCTATGCACCCGGCGGACCGACCGACGTGATCGCGCGCCTGATCGCGCAGGACCTGACCGTCACTTTCGGGCAGTCGGTGATCGTGGAGAATCGCTCCGGTGCGAACGGCAACATCGGGACCGAATTCGTTGCCCGCGCACCGGCCGACGGCTACACGCTCATCGTCAACACGCTGTCGCACAACGTCAATCCGCTTCTCAATTCGGCGACGGCGAAATACGACCCGGTCAAGGATTTCGCGCCGGTGAGCCTCGCGGTGGTGCTGCCCCAGGTGGTCGTCACCGGTCACGACTCGCCCTACGCGTCGATGCAGAAGCTGGTCGCCGAGGTCAAGGCCAATCCCGGTGCGGTGACTTACGGTTCAGCCGGCAACGGCGGATCGGCGCACCTCGCCGCCGCGCTCCTCGAACAGCGCATCGGCAGCAAGATGCTGCACGTCCCGTTCCGCGGCAATGCACCGGCGCTGACCGAGGTGAGCGCCGGCCGGGTCGGCTTCATGTTCTATCCGATGATCGGGGTCGCGGACCTGGTCGCGCAGAAGCGGGTGAAGGTCCTGGCTGTGACCACGCCGAAACCGCACCCCGACTATCCGGGCGTGCCGACCATGGCCGAAGCGGGGTTTCCCGGATTCGAGGACTATGTCGGCCCGGTCGGCTTCCTGGCGCCGGCAGGAGCACCGGCCGACGTCGTCGACAAGTTGAGCACTGCCATCCGCGCGTCGTTGAAGAAGCCGGAGATCCAGGAGCGTCTCAAGGGGCTCGGCGCGGTGGTCGTCGGATCGAATCCTCAGGAATATCAGGCCTGGCTCAAGGGCGACGCCCAGCGTTGGGCGGAGTTGATCAAGGACGCGAACCTGAAGTCCGAGTGACGCCCACCGCCCGTTCGTACTGGACCGGCCAGGCTGCACCGCCCTCCAGTTCCCCGGCTGCCCGCAGCGGCCAGTAAGGATCGACGAGCAGGGCTCGTGCCAGGAAGATCAGGTCCGCCGAACCTTCGGCAAGGATCTGCTCGGCCTGGCGCGGCTTCGTGATGAGGCCGACCGCTGCGGTGGCGACGCCGGCTTGCTCGCGGTGGCCGACAGGCGAACGAACAGCGGCAGCTCCTGCGGCCATTCGGCCCGCACCGTGTTCACCAGTCGCATGGCGAAGGCCGTGCGGGCCTCGAAGCTGCCGCCGTAGTCGTCGGTTCGCCGATTGGCAAGCGGCGAAAGGAATTGATGAAGCAGATAGCCGTGGCCCATGTGCAGTTCCAGCACTTCGAAGCCCGCCCGAACGCAGCGGCGGGCGGCAGAGGCGAACTGCTCCTCCACTCGCGAGATGTCGGCCTCGGTCATCTCCCGAGGCAGCGGATAGTCGTCCTTGAAGCGGATTGCGCCTTATGGGCGCACCGATCCGGGTGGCGGCTAGAATCGAGGCTCGGCCGTTTCACCGCCGCGAGGACCAGATGAACAAGCCTGCCTTACCTGCCCGGATCGAAATCATCGAAGTCGGCCTTCGGGACGGCATCCAGAACGAAGCCGCATTCGTCCCGACCGAAATCAAGATTCGCCTGCTCGATGCGCTGATCGATGCCGGCGTCCGGCATTTCGAAGCGACCTCGTTCGTTTCGCCGCGCGCCGTGCCGCAGCTGAAGGACGCCGCCGAAGTGCTCGCCGGCGTGAAGCGTCGTCCGGGCGTGATCCTGGGCGTGCTGGCACCGAATCGCAAGGGAGTCGAGCGTGCGTTGGCTGCCGACGTCGACGAGGTGGCAATGTTCCTGTCGGTATCGGAGAGCCACAACCAGAAGAACCTGAATCGCAGCGTCGCTCGCTCGCTCGAGGACGTGCGTGAAGCATCCGGCCTCGTGAAAGGTAGCGGGGTGCTGCTCAAGGGAGCCATCGCCACCGCCTTCGGTTGTCCCTTCGAGGGCGACGTCTCGCTCGACCGGGTCGAGCAGATCGCCGAATGCTTTGCCGAGTGCGGCTTCGATTCGCTCACCCTCGGGGACACGACCGGCATGGCGACGCCGCCGGTGGTGCGCACTACCGTGCAACGACTGCAGGCGCGGCTGCCGCAATTGAAGCTGAACCTGCACTTCCACAACACCCGTGGCATCGGCCTTGTAAACGTGATGGAAGGCCTGGCGCTGGGCGTCACCTCCTACGAGTCGTCGCTCGCAGGCATCGGCGGCTGTCCGTTCGCACCCGGCGCGACCGGCAACATCTGCACCGAAGACACGGTCCACCTGATGCAGCAGCTGGGCATCGAGACGGGCATCGACCTCGAGAAGCTCGGCGCCGTCGCGCGGGAGATGGAGCGGGTGCTGGGCAGGCAACTGCCGGGGCAGGTGATGCGGGCCGGCCCGCGGTTGCGGCTGTACCCGCTCGACGCGCAGGCCGCCGCGGTCGGCTGAGAGTCTGCCGCGGTCGGTGGGAGCCTGCTACTCCAGAGCCTGCTACTCCAGCTTGATGTTGCCGGCCTTGATCACGTCGCTCCACTTGCCGATGTCGGACTTCAGCAAGTCGCCGAAGGCCTCGGGCGACAGCATCCTCAGTTCGCCGCCCTGGCCGTTGATGGCTTCGCGCAGTTCGGGCAGAACCTTGTTCACCTCCGCATTCAGCATGGTGACGATCGGCTTCGGCACGCCAGCCGGCGCATAGAGGCCGTACCAGGTCGCCACGTCGAAGCCGGCATAGCCGGATTCGGCCACCGTGGGCACGTCGGGCAGGATGCTGCTGCGGCGCGCGCTGCTGACCGCAAGCCCGCGTGCCTTGCCGGCCTTGATCTGGGCGACGGCGGACGAAACCGACGACGTCATCAGGTCAACATGGCCGCCGAGCAGGTCGGCCATTGCCGGTGCCGATCCCTTGTAGGGCACGTGGCGGATGTCGATCTTGGCGGTGGTGCCGAAGAGTTCGCCGACCAGGTGCGAGACGGTTCCGGCGCCGGCCGATGCGAAGGTGATCGTGCCCGGGGCGGCTTTCGCCGCGGTGATCACGTCCGCCAGCGTCTTGTAGGGCTTGCTGGCCGAAGTCAGGAGAATGATCGGCACGTCGGCGACATGCGCGATCGGCTGCAGGTCCTTGACCGGGTCGTAGGACACCGCCTTGTTCAGCAGCGGGATGACCGCGAGGTTGTCGGCCTGGCCCATGACGATCTCATAGCCGGTAGGAGGCGCCTTGACGGCTTCCGTGATGCCGATGCTGCCCGAGGCTCCGGCCTTGTTGTCCATCACGATCGTCCAGTTGTTCTTCTCGGCGAGCTTGTTGCCGACGAGTCGCGACAGGTTGTCCGTGCCGCCGCCGGGCGTGAAGGGGATGATCAGCCGGATCGGCCGCTCGGGATAGTTCTGGGCCTGCGCCGGGGCGGGGGTCGTGAGCACTGCGGTGCCCAGCAGGACGGCGGTCGTCAGGACTGCCGGCGCTGCAGGCAGAAAGCGGGTCATTGAAATCTCCTTGATCACACGCCGGGTCATCCGGGCGCGTAGCCGACGAAGATACTGCATCACCGCGTCGCCAACAAATTCACGGCGGCCGCCTGCGGGCAGCCGCGGATCGCCTGCAGGCGCATCGGCGAAACCATGGCAAAGGGCAGGTCCGCGGTTCACAAGCGGCCCGATGCGCGCTAATCTTGAACCTCTGTCGCCGGATCAGATCGGATCAGGTCGATCAGGTCGCGTATGTTGCAATGCAGTATCATGGCGGCACAGAGCGCGGTCCTGCTTCCGGCATGCCGCGAGGGCCGGTGGTTGCGCAAGGCGCGCCCGGCCACGCCAAGAGAGGAACGAATCAGTGGCTGACCCGAAGGCAGAGTCGAGTGACGCCGACGCGGGCGATCCCCAGCTTCCGCCGGTGCCCAAGAACGAGCAGTTCGCCAGCTTGAACAAGCTGCGCCGCGAGCGCACCTGGGTGGATGTCTTCCTGATCGGCGGCACTTGCCTGCACGGCCAGATCCGCTCCTTCGACGCCAGCATGATGCTGCTGCAGACCCGCAGCGGCGACATCGGGCTCTACCATCACGCCATCAGCACCGTCGTGCGCGCGCACAAGCGTGGCGGCGGCAAGCCGTTCAAGAGCCAGGGGCGCCCGCCTCATCGTGGTCCGCTCGAGGAACCCCGCAAGCAGGCGCATGAGATGCCGGACCTGGTGGAGCCGGTCCCCCCGCGGCGTCCGCCCGAGCGGGCGCCGGTGGTGATCGTCAAGCAGCGACGGTCCCGCTCGCTGATCAAGCCGCAATAGCGCGGGGTCGGTCCACCGCACACCCTGCCTCGTCCTGCCGATTTCTCAGACGCCCAGAGTTGCGCCTGCCCCGAGCAGCGTCGCGATTCCGAGGATCGCGAAGATCGCGGCAGCCACCGCGTGGACGGCGCGCACCGGCATGCGCTCGGCGATGCGATCGCCTGCAATGACCGCCGGCACGTTGGCGATCATCATCCCGAAGGTCGTACCGAGTACCACCTCCACCACGGCCCTGTACTGCGCGGCCAGCGCGACCGTCGCGATCTGCGTCTTGTCGCCCATCTCAGCCATGAAGAAGGCGACCAGCGTGGTGCCGAAGACGCCCAGGCCCTTGAGCTTGGCGTCGTCATCGTCGAGCTTGTCGGGGATCAGCGTCCAGACTGCCATGGCGATGAAGGACAGCCCGAGGATCCAGCGCAGCGAGGTCGGGCTCAGCAGCGTCGTCAGCCAGGCGCCGAGCGCGCCTGCGAACGCGTGGTTGACCAGCGTCGCCATCAGGATGCCGAGGACGATCGGCAGGGGCTTGCGGAATTTCGCTGCGAGGATGAAGGCCAGCAGTTGGGTCTTGTCGCCGATTTCTGCGAGGGCGACGATACCGGTGGAGATCAGGAAGGCTTCCAGGAGGAGCTCCGCAGCCGGGCAGCGACAATGACCATGCGCCTTCCCGGCCAGGTGAAGGCAACATGGTCAGTGGTCTTGCCAGGCGGGACCAGCTTGCACCATGACCTGACGGTCAAGCGTGTTGATGCAAGCCCCCGCGGCGCTCGAGGCGCGCTGCAGGGAGGCTACTCCCCAATGACTGCCGGGATTCTAGCCGGCGCGACGAAGTGCGTCCAACCGCAGCCGGGCAGGGGTCAGAGACCGAGGATGCGGCCGAGTTCCGCCAGGTAGCGTCCGGCTTGAAACGCGTCGCCCTTGAGTTCTTCGGGGAACTCGTGAAGCCGGTCACGCATGCCGTGAAGGCCCGATTGCAGGTCCTCCGCAGTACTGGAGTCGCCGTGAAGCACCTGCCGCAACTCGCGGATCTCCGCGCGCAGCACGTCGAGGTCCGGCGCATTGCCATCCAGACCGGAAACATCCCTTTCCAGCGCGTCCAGCAGCCTGCGTGCCTCGTCGACGTCGATGCCCGGCTCGCGCGGCAGGTTCTCGAGAGGTTGCGAAGTCTGCGAAGGTATTGCCATGGAGGAACTCCTGCGGGATCTTTCGCAAGAGTATCAGCCATGCCGGCCGAAGCATCACGAGACCCTGATGACGGCAGCAGCGCCGCCGAAACGGCTATTGAAGCGGCCGCCAAAGCAGGGCGTGTCAGAGATGCCTGCCGGCTTTGCGCAGATCTTCCAGCCAGGCGTCGAAGGCTGCGTCGAGTTGCTCGCGATCGCCGCGCAAGAGCGCAGAGGGATGCAGGGTGAGGAGCACCGGGATTCCATCTTCGCGCTCCAGCCACTGTCCCCGCTCCTTCATCACCGACACTGCCCGGCCGAGGACCGAGCGGGCGGCCACGGCGCCGAGGGCGACGATCGCCGCGGGCTTGACAGCGGCGATTTCGCTCTCCAGCCAATGCAGACAAGCCATCGCCTCTCGTTGCCCCGGAGTCTTGTGCATGCGCCGCTTGCCGCGTAACTCGAATTTGAAGTGCTTGACGGCATTGGTGATGTAGAGGCTCTCGCGGCGCCAGCCGAGTTGGTGCAACGCCCGTTCGAGCATCCGCCCGGCAGGACCGACGAAGGGCCGGCCTTCCAGGTCCTCCCGGTCGCCGGGCTGCTCGCCCACCAGCATCAGCGCCGCTCGCGGCGAGCCTTCGCCCCAGACGGTCTGGGTGGCAGGCTCGCCGAGCGGGCATTCACGGCATCCGGCGGCGGCCTCGCGCAACTCCTCCAGCTTCGCTGGGGCACCTCGGCCCGTGGCCGGCTTGCGAAACGCGGGGTCCATCCAGTTCCTCCTGCGGCAAGCGCCTTGCGGTTTTGCAATGGACATGCCCAGGCAGGTCGACGCCGCGGCTGCCGCAGTCCGTCATTTCGCAGCGCCAGGTCCTGCGGACGCCCTGCAACCGCCGACCCGGTTCGTGAGAAGATGAGCCACGCCCGCAGGGGTGGACACGGAGGCGATCGCGCGTGCTCGGGGAAATTCCCTATCGATTCCTGGCGGACGTGGTGCTGGTCCTTCACGTCGCGGTGGTGGCATTCGTCGTGGGGGGGCTGGTGGTCATCGTCGCCGGCAACTACCTTCGCTGGCGCTGGGTCAATGCCCCTGCGTTCCGGATCCTTCACCTGGTTGCGATCGCTGTCGTCGTCGCGCAGGCCTGGTTGGGGGCCGCTTGCCCGTTGACGTCGCTCGAAATGAGCCTTCGCGCCAGCGCACAGGCGCCGACCTACGGCGGCGGCTTCGTCGAATATTGGCTGCAGCGCTTTCTGTACTACGAAGCGCCTCCTTGGGTCTTCCTCGCCGGCTACTCGCTGTTCGGTTTGCTGGTTGCGGCAGCCTGGCGCTACTTTCCGCCGCGCCGCCGGCGCCACGATACAGGCGCCGCCTGAACCCGCGCCGGGCACCGACAGGATCCGCGCGCTTGCGCTGCGGCCAGGCGTGGCAGGTCCATTCACTGCGTGCCTTACCATCGCGAGATGCTCAGCTATCGACACGGTTTCCATGCCGGCAACCACGCCGACGTCCTGAAGCACTTCATCCTCGTGCAGCTGCTCGAGTACATGCTGCAGAAGGAGAAGGCGATCTGGTACATCGACACGCATGCCGGCGCCGCGCAATACGCGCTGACCGACAGCACCGCGCTCAAGAACGCCGAGTTCGAGACCGGCATCGGCCGGCTGTGGGGCAAGCGAGGCTTGCCACACGCCTTGGAGAGCTACGTCGCGCAGGTCAAGCGGGTGAATCCCGACCCGCGCAAGCTGAAAACTTATCCGGGCTCTCCACAGATCGCACTGCAGATGCTCAGGCCGCAGGACCGCCTGCGCCTGTTCGAGAAGCACAGTACCGAGATCCGCATCCTGCAGCAGAACGTGGCGGCCGAAGGGCGACGCGCGATCGCACTGCTCGGCGACGGCTTCGAGAGCCTCAAGTCGGTGCTGCCGCCACCATCACGGCGCGGGCTGGTGCTGATCGATCCATCGTACGAGGACAAGGCAGACTACAAGCGGACCAAGCAGGCGCTGGTCGATGCCCTCGGCCGCTTCGCGACCGGCAGCTACGCCATCTGGTACCCGCAGGTCCAGCGACGCGAGTCACTGCAACTGCCCAACTCGCTGAAGCTGGCGGGGGCCGGCGACTGGCTGCACGTCAGCCTGACGGTGAAAGCGCCGTCGGCGGACGGCTATGGTTTGCACGGCAGCGGCATGTTCGTCGTGAACCCGCCGTGGACGCTGGCGGAAACGCTTCGCCAGACGATGCCGTGGCTCAACGATGCTCTTGCGCAGGACCACGAGGCTACGTTCGTTCTGGAGACGGGGTCCTAGACGCTTGTTCGACTCGCGTACTGCAGGCGGCGCCGCCGGGGCGGTGTCGGCGGGTGGCGGGGGTGGGGAATGACAGTGGCTTACGGGATTGCGCTTGCAAGCGCAATCCCGCTCCGGTGCTCGCGGAGCGGTGCTCCGCGTCGCCGTTCCGGCGACCGCCCCGGAGCCCGTCGCTGCCTCGTTCAGGTCGGGCTGCGTCCGCCAGCACGGCTTCGTTCCTCGCCTTCGTTGCGGGCTTGAGCGCCTGCCTCAGGACCTGCCGTGCCCGACCTTCCTTCGTCAGCCGACGGCTCCACCACAAACATTCCCCACCCCCGCCACCCGCCGCCACCGCTCGTGGCACCCGAGCTGGCGAAGGTTCAAGGCGAAAGCAGCTCGTTGTCGCCGCGACTCCGCGTGGCGGGACAGGCGCTTGCGCTGTACAAGTCGGCGCGCTACACGTCGCCACGGACCGGCCAATAGACGACGCTGATGCGCCCTCGGACCGCCTGAGCAGCCGACGCGCCCGCCGCCACCGTAGCTCGTCGAGCAACACGATCGACTCCTTCACACGGCGATCGCCACTGCAACCCCCACACCCCCAGCCGCTCGGATGATGGCAGCGGTGGCGGCGGGTGTCGGGGGCGCGGACTGTTTGTGGTGGAGCCGTCCGCTGACGAAGGGAAGGTCGGGCACAGTTCCCCCCGAGGCAGGCGATCGAGTCCGCAACAACGGCGACGAGCGAAGCCGCCCCCGTGGACGCAGCCCGACCTGGACGAGGCAGGGACGGGCTCCGGGGCGGTCGCCGTCAGGCGACGCGGCGCATGCGCCGCGAGCCCCGGAGCGGGATTGCGCCTGCAAGCGCAATCCCGTAAAACCACTGTCAGTCCGCACCCCCGACGCCCGCCGACACCGCCCGCCAACATCGCCGACATCGCCAACACTAGGCCCGCGCCGGCATGGCCGCCTCGCTGCCGGCAAGGTGGACGGTGCGGGTGGGATGGGGGAAGCTCACGCCGATGTTCTTCAGCTCCCGCATCAGTTGCAGGTTGAATCTCTGCTGCAGGTCCATATGGAGCATGAAGTCCGGCACCAGCACGATGTAGACGGCCTCGAAGTTGAGCGCGCTTTCGCCGAAGCCCTTGAAGTGCGCACGGTCGAAGCGGACCTGAGACTCCGGCTCGATGATGGCCTTCACGATGCCCGGTATGGCCGCCACCTGGTCCGGGGTCGTGTCGTAGCTCACGCCGAAGGTCAGCACCACCCGCCGCGTGGCCTGGCGCTTGTAGTTGCTGACAGTCTGCTTGAGCAGGTCCGCGTTGGCCATGATGACCTGCTCGCCGCCGACGGCCCGGATCCGCGTCGTCTTCAGGCCGATGTATTCCACGCTGCCGGAGACCGCACCGACCCCGATCGCGTCGCCGACCTCGAAAGGCTTGTCGAGCGCGATGGACAAGGAGGCGAACAGGTCGCCGAGGATATTCTGGACCGCCAGCGCAACCGCCACGCCGCCGATGCCGAGGCTGGCGATGAACGCGGTGATGTTGACGCCGACGTTGGCGAGCACGGAGAGGACCGCGACTGTCCAGAGGACCGTCTTCAGAGCCCATGACAGCAGGGTGGCCGAGGCGCTCGCCTGCGCGCCTTCGCCTGCATTGCGCTGGAAGTAGCGCCCGAGTCCCAGGGTCACCGCGCGGTTGGCCCAGAGCGCGACCTGCAGCATCAGCGTCAGGAACCACAGGTGGCTCAGCCGCGACGCCCATGGCTCCGCCAGGTTCAGGGTGCCGATGCCGATGAGAACGGCGGTCAATGTGATCAGCCGCCGGCTGGTGCCGCTGAGGATCTCGCCGGTCACGCCGGCAGCCGAACCGGCGCCGTGCAGCGACCCATGCGCGGCGATACGCGATGTGGTCGAGCGTGCCAACCGCAGCGCTATCGACATCGCCACGTAGGCAAGGATGGTGACGATGACGGCAATGCCGATGTCGATAGCCGAAAGGCCGATCAGGAGCGGTTCGTCGTACCAGTGCGTTTCGATGGGATGACCTCGAAGGAGTGGCGCGGTGATGCGGATGGAACGATGCGATCCCGGCGCAAGAGCGCCACGCTATGACGGTGCCCGGGAAGGCCCGCACGCCGCGCCGGTTGCTTGTCGGTTTATCTTACCAGCGCGGCGAACATCGAAAACGAGGCGAACGCTGCCGCCGTGGAGACCATGATGACCGCGGCGATGCGCTCGGCGTCCGCCTGCTGTCGCTCCGCGAACAGGAAGGCGGTCCCGGCGGCGGGCAGCGCGGCCACCAGCATCAGCGTGGCGGCCTCGATGGCGTCGAGCCGCAGCAGCCAGGTTGCCACCGCCCACGCGAGCAGCGGATGCACCGCCAGCTTGATCAACGCGAGGACGAAGGTCACCGGCGCGATCTTCATCGGCCCCGGCATGTAGAGAGAAAGGCCGATCGCGAAGAGCGCCACCGGACCGGCTGCCGTCGCGAGCAGGCGCAGGAACTCGTCGATCGCGAACGGCAGTCCGATGTCGAAGGCCGATGCGAACAGCCCCGCGACGATCGCCCAGATGAGCGGGTTGCGCCCGATGCCCTGCAGGGCGCCCTTGACTGCCGTCGTCCAGTGCTCGCCGCCGCGGCCTTCGCGGGAAGCGAGGGCGAGCGCCAGCGACACGATCAGGACCAGGTCGGCAATGCCGGCCGAGACCAGCACGCCGATTGCCTGCTGCCCGAGGATCGCCGGGATCAGCGCGAACCCCATGTAGCCCCAGTTCGCCCAACTGGCCGCGAGGGCGCCGAAGGCGGTGTCGTTCCAGCTGTCGTGGTTGAAGCGCCGCAGGATGAAGGCACACAAGCCGAAGACCAGCAACCCGGCGAGGCCGTAGGCGGTGAAGATCGGCACGTTGGCGATCTGGCGGAACGGCGAGTTGGCGACGAAACGGAACAGCAGCGCCGGCAGCGCGAAGTAGAGCACGAAGCTGTTGAGGGGCCCGACCGCGGCCAGCGGCAGGCGCCGGCCGCGCGCAGCCAGGTAGCCGCACAGGACCAGCGCGAAGAACGGAACGGTGACGTTGAGGATCGCTAGCAAGGATGAGGGCGCCATTCGCCGGCGAGGCATCCGGGTAAGCCCGGGCGCGCTGGAGCCCGCCGCTCACTGTACCGCATGCGGTCGGTTGGTTAGTATCGGGCATGCTCAAATCCCTGACACCGCGAGTCCGGCAGGCCAGCCGCGATCCGGAGGCGACCCGGGAGGCGATACTGATCGCCGCCACCGACGAATTCGCCGCCTACGGGCTGGGAGGGGCGCGGGTCGACCGCATTGCGGAGCGGGCGGGCATCAACAAGCGGATGCTGTACTACTACTTCGGGCAGAAGGAGGACCTGTTCCTCGCCGTCCTGGAGCGCGCCTACGCCAAGATCCGCGGCGAGGAGCAGGCATTGAACCTCACGCAGGTGGAGCCCACCGAGGCGATCCGCCGGCTGATCGCGTTCACCTGGAACTACTACATCGAGAATCCTTCGTTCCCGATCCTGCTCAACAGCGAGAACCTGCACCGCGCGCGGCACCTGAAGAGGTCGGCGCGCGTGCGCACGCTGCATTCACCATTCGTCGCGACCATCGCCGACGTGCTCGAGCGGGGCGCGAAGACCGGACTGTTCCGGGCCGGTGTCGACCCGATCCAGCTGTACATCTCGATCGCGGGACTTTCCTACTTCTACCTCAGCAACAACCACACGTTGTCGACGATCTTCGATCGCGACCTGATGGCGCCGAAGGCGAAGCTCGAGCGCCTGTCGCACATGACGGACCTGGTGCTCGGCTACCTGGTGCGCAATTAGAGGCCCAGGAGGAGGCCCAGGAGGAGGCCCAGGCTCCAAGGCTCCCAGGAGCCTTGGCAACGGGCGTCCGGGATGTTCCGGGCTTGCGGCAGCGCCGACTGCAGCTTTATATTAACCGGTCAGTTAACAAGGCCGATGGTTTGTTGGCCGCCACGGGGGAGATCAGCTTGAAAGACATGCTCAGGAGGACCGGCAGCGTCGCGGCGATGGCCGGCGCCGCTTTCGTCGGCGGACTGCTCGCGGCTGGTGCCGCCCAGGCCCAATGGAAGCCGACCAAGCCGATCACCATCATCGTGCCGTGGGCGGCCGGTGGCGCGACCGACCAGGTGACGCGCCTCGCGGCGTCGGAGGTGGAGGAGGGCCTCGGGCAGAAGATCGTGGTGGTGAACCAGCCCGGCGGCGCCGGCTCGATCGGTACCAAGGCGGCCATGGATGCACCGCGTGACGGCTACACCTGGACGGCGGGTGCTGCCAAGCAGTTGGGCACGTATCCGCTGCTCGGCATGATCAACAGCAAGGTCGATGATTTCGACCTGTTCCTTGCGGTCACCAACGTCTCGATCGTCAGCGTCAACCCGTCGAGCCCCTACAAGACGTTCCCGGAACTGCTGGAGGCGATGAAGACCAAGCAGATGTCGGTCTCCACCGCCGGCAACAGCTCTTCGGGCCATTTTGCGATGGAGGCCATCTCGCGCGCCACCGGCGTCAAGTACCGCCACGTCACCTATGACGGCGGCAATCCCGCGGTCGTCTCCACCGTGTCCGGCGAGACCGAGGTGACGACGCAACTCGCACCCGAGCAGGCCGAGATGATCAAGGGCAAGCGGCTGCGACCGCTCGCGGTGGTCGGTGACCAGCCGCTCACGATCGAAGGCGTCGGCACGATCCCGCCGATCACCCAGTTCGTGAAGGACTTCCCGCAGGTCACCACCGGGTTCGGCATCTTCATTCCGAAGGGCGCGCCGCCGGAGGTGGTGGCGACTATCGAGAAGCTGTGGGCGGAGCGGGTCGCAAAGTCCGAGAAGATTCGCAAGTACGCCAGCGACAAGGGTGCTTTGTTCACCCCGCTGTACGGCAAGGCTGCCCTCGATGCCGTCTGGCCCACCGTCGTCAGCGACGCCTACCTGCTGCAGGATGCCGGCATGGCCAAAGTGACGCCCGAATCGATCGGGATCAAGCGCTGAACCACGAACCGCAGGCAAGCGCCGGCCAGGCCACGGGAGGCTGGCGGCGTGGCGAGTACGCCGGCGCAGCGGCGTGGTTGGTGTTCGGGCTCGTCGTGGCGGTTGCAAGCTGGCGAATCGAGCGTCTCGAGAATCTGGGTATCAACCCGTGGTCGATACCGGGACTGCTTCCCGGTGTCGTCGGCTTGCTGATCGTCCTGCTTGCCGTCGCGCTGGCCTGCCAGTCCCGTCATCCGGCGGTTCCGGAGGAGGCGGCGCCGCCCGCCGAGGCCGCACCGGCCGCTGCGGCCGGCAGGGAATGGGGCCGCACGCTGGCCGCAGCCGCCATGTGCGTGCTGTTCGCCGGCGTTTCGCTCGGCAGGGGGCTACCCTTCGTGGCCGAGGCTGCCACCTTCATCTTCCTCTTCACCAGCGTGTTCAGCTGGTCGCAGTGGCGTGCCGAAGCCCGCGTGCTGCGCAGCCTGGCGACGACCCTGGTGACCGCGATCGTGGCGTCGCTGCTGATCTCCTGGCTGTTCGAGTCGGTCTTCCTCGTCCGCCTGCCCTAGCCTCCTTGCCGCACCGGTCCGACTGACAAGCTCGACATGGAAGGCCTCAACTACCTCGGCAATTCGCTCGCGGCACTGGCCGGTCCATGGCAGATCGCCTATGCGCTGGGCGCGACCCTGGCGGGCATCGTCATCGGCATCCTGCCGGGACTGTCGGCGACGCTGGGCGTGGCGCTGTTCACCACGCTGACCGTCAAGATGGCGCCGAACGATGCGATCCTGGTGCTGATCTGCGTCTACGTCGGCGCGATCTACGGCGGCAGCCGTACCGCGATCCTGCTCAACATACCGGGAACCGCCGCCAACGCGGCCGCCTGTCTCGACGGCAACATGCTGGCGCGCCAGGGGCGGGCGGGCCGCGCGATGGGCATCTCCACCACCGGTTCGGTGGCCGGCTCGCTGTTCGGCGTGATCGCGCTGGCGATGTTCACGCCGCTGCTGTCGGAGGTGGCGCTGTCCTTCGGCGCCTTCGAATTCTTCTGGCTCGGCATGGTCGGGGTCATGATGTCCGGCAGCCTCACCGGCTCGAGTCCGCTCAAGGGCTGGCTGATGGGCTTGCTCGGCATCTTCACCGCCACCATCGGACTCGACCCGATCCACGCGCATCCCCGCTTCACCTTCGGCGAGAACGCGATGACCGGGGGCATCTCGCTCATCCCGGCACTCGTCGGCGCGTTCGGCTTTGCCGAGATCCTGACGGTCATGGGCGCACCGAAGGCCCAGCCGGTCAAGTCGACGCTCGATTCCGTGCTGCCGAAGATCCGCGACGTGCTGCAATATTGGCGCACCATCGTCCGCTCGGGCCTGATCGGCGTGTTCGTCGGCATCCTGCCAGGGGTCGGCGAGGACATGGGGTCCTGGAGTTCGTATGCCGCCGCGAAGCGCGCGAGCCGCGAGCGGCATCTCTTTGGCAAGGGCTCGGTCGAAGGGCTGATGGCGGCTGAGACCGGCGACAACGCGGCGGTGCCGGGCGCGCTGATTCCCGCGCTGGCGCTCGGCATCCCCGGTTCGGCGCCTTCCGCGGTCCTGATGGCCGCGATGATCATCCACGGGGCACAGCCCGGCCCCATGCTGATGGTCAACCAGCCGCAATACATCTACGACGTGGTCGGTATCACCCTGGTGGCGACGCTGGCCATCCTGATCTTCGGACTGATCATGGTGCGGCCGATCCTGTGGGTGCTGCGCGTGCCGCGGGAGATCATCATGCCGATCGTCTTCGTGCTGTGCGTGCTGGGCTCCTATTCGATCACCCAACGGCTGTTCGACGTCTGGGTGATGCTGGTCACCGGCATCGTCTGTTTCCTGCTGCGCCGGCGCGGATTTCCGGTCGCACCCTTCGTGCTGGGGCTGGTGCTGGGCGACATCATCGACAAGTCGCTGCGTCGCGGCCTGGTGCTTTCGGACGGCAGCCTGGTGCCATTCTTTGTCCGGCCGATCAGCGGCGTGCTTGCAGCGGTGGTCCTGGTGATGCTGCTGGCCCAGATACCGTTCGTGCGTCGTCGCTTCGGCGGGCGCCGCATCGCAGGAGAGCCTGCATGAAGATGACCGATCGCCTCGCGCTGTGCAACGAGGTTCTGGCCCCGTGGACGTTCGAGGCCCAATGCGCCTATGCGAGCCGGCTCGGCTATCGCGGCCTCGAGGTTGCGCCGTTCACGCTCGCCGATGATCCCGCCACCATCACCGATGCACAGGCCGCGGTCTGGCGCAGGATGGCGTCCGACCACGGGCTCGCCATCAGCGGCCTGCACTGGCTCCTGGTCAGGCCCGACGGCCTGTCGATCAGCAGCCCGGATCGGAAGGTGCGGGAGCGCACCGTCGACTTCGTCCGCAGGCTCGTCGACCTGTGCGCGCTGCTCGGCGGGACCTACCTGGTTCACGGCTCGCCAGCGCAGCGCAATCCCTCGGCCGGTCAATCGCTCGAGGACGCTCTCGCTCGCGCCACCGAGTGCTGGATCGCCGCCGGCGTGCACGCCGGGCAGGCGGGACTTGCCTACTGCGTCGAGCCCCTGTCGTCGGACCAGACCCGGGTCGTCAACACGATCGCCCAGGCAATGCGCATCGTCGAGGGGGCAAACCTTCCCGGACTGAGGACGATGCTCGACACCAGTTCGGCCGCCCGCTCCGAGGACGAGCCGATCGAACGGCTGGTCGACCGCTGGTGGCCGAGCGCCAAGCTCGCCCACGTACAACTCAACGACCGCAACCGTCGCGGCCCCGGTCAGGGCGCCGACCGGTTCGGACCGGTTCTCGCCGCCCTGCGCAGGCACGGCTATGATGGCTGGATCGCCATGGAGCCTTTCGACTACCAGCCCGACGGGCCAGGTTGCGCCGCTCATTCGATCGGCTATGTGCGGGGGCTGCTGGAGGTGCTCGAGGCCGGCGCCTGAGTTGGCGGCCGAGGCGTCGGCTGAGGCATCGGCTGAGGCATCGGCTGAGGCGTCACCTGCGGCTCGACGAGGACCGGCAACGGGGTACGATTGCCCGCGTCCGGAAGGACTGACAACACTCACAAGGAGACTCGATCGATGACCCGCCCGACAAGCAGCCAAGAACATGCCACCCTCCCCAGGCGTCGACCGCAGCGTCGGAATGCGATCGCACGGATCGCGCTCGCCGGCGCCGCCCTGGCCCTCGGCAGCGGCCTCGGCGGGTTGGCGCATGCCCAGCAGTGGCCGTCCAAGCCGATCAGGTTCGTCGTCAACTTCCCTCCCGGTGGTGCCGCCGACGTGATCGCACGCGCCGTGGCCGCCCCGCTCGGCGAGCGGCTGGGCCAGAGCGTCATCGTGGAGAACCGCGGTGGCGCCAACGGCAACATCGGCGGCGACGTGGTGGCGAAGGCTCCCAACGACGGCTATACCTTCCTGATGAGCTCCGCAGGCGTGTCGTCCATCAACCCGCAGCTCTACAAGTCGATGCCGTTCGATCCCGCGAAGGACCTCCTGCCGGTCGCGGCCGCAGCCCGGGTACTGGTGTTCCTCGAGACACGGTCGACGCTGCCGGTCAACAATTTCAAGGAGTTCATCGCCTACCTCAAGGCCAACCCCGGCAAGCTCAGCTTCGGCACGCCGGGCAACGGCAGCTCGCCGCACTTGGCGGCCGAGATGCTCAAGGGCATGACCGGCACCTATGCCATCCACGTGCCATATCGGGGAGCCGCCCCCGCGCTGACCGACCTGCTCGCCAACCAGATCGACTTCATGTTCGATCCGGGGCCGGGCCTGCAGCAGGTGCGGGCCGGCAAGCTCAAGCTGCTCGCCATCGGCAGCATGAAGCGCACGCCGCTCTTCCCCGAGGTGCCGACCCTCGACGAGCTCGGGCTCAAGGGCTTCGATGCCGATTCGCTGTTCGGCTTCTACGCACCTGCGGGCACCAGCCCCGAGATCGTCAAGCGTGTCAACAACGAGATCAACTCGATCCTCAGGAGTTCCGCGGTCAGCCAGCGCGTCGCCGACCTCGGCGGCGAGGTTGCGCCGATGACGCCGGCCGAGTTCGCCGACCGGATCGCGAAGGACTCGGTGCGTTTCGGCAAGCTGATCAAGGAGCGCGGCATCACCGCTGAGTAGAGCGGGGACACAGGGCATGGCGCGCGCTGCCGCGGCGGGCGGCGACGCGCCTGTAACCCTGCCGCCGGCGCCGGCAAGCGGCTTGGGCGAGAATAGATGCCCTGCCCATCATCCGGTCGCCAACATGCCGTCGCGCTTATCCGTCCCGAAAGACCGCCTCAAGTTCGTCCTGCTCGAGGGCATTCACCCTTCCGCGGTCGAGGCGCTCAACCGTGACGGCTATACCACCGTGGAGACCCATCCGAAGGCCCTGGCCGGAGCCGCGCTGGTCGACGCGATCCGCGACGCCCATTTTCTCGGTATCCGGTCGCGCACCCAGCTGACGGGGGCGGTGCTGGAGCAGGCGCAGAAGCTGACGGCGATCGGCGCGTTCTGCATCGGCACGAACCAGATCGACCTGAGGGCGGCTGCCGCACGCGGAGTGCCGGTCTTCAACGCGCCGTTCTCCAATACCCGCAGCGTCGCTGAACTGGTGCTGGCCGAGATCATCATGCTGATGCGGGGCATTCCGGAGAAGAACGCGATCCTCCATCGCGGCGGCTGGGTCAAGAGCGCCGCGCATTCCTGGGAAGTGCGCGGCAAGGTCCTCGGCATCGTCGGCTATGGGCACATCGGCACCCAGATCGGCGTGCTGGCCGAGCAGCTCGGCATGACCGTGATCTTCTACGACGTCGAGAACAAGCTCGCCCTCGGCAACGCGCGTCAGATCCCTTCGCTGGACGACCTGATGGGCACGGCCGACGTGGTGACGCTGCACGTGCCGGACAACCCGGCGACGCGCAACATGATCGGCGCGCGCCAGCTCGAGCTCGCGAAGCCCGGCTCGTTTCTGATCAATGCGTCGCGCGGCACTGTGGTCGACATCGACGCGCTTGCCGCCGCGCTCGATTCGAAACGCCTTCTCGGCGCTGCCATCGACGTCTTCCCGGTTGAGCCGGAAGGCAACGACGCGAACTTCGTGTCGCCGCTGATCCGTTTCGACAACGTCCTGCTCACCCCGCACATCGGCGGGTCGACAGGCGAGGCCCAGGTCAACATCGGCAAGGAAGTGGCTGCAAAGCTGATCCGCTACAGCAACAACGGATCGACCAACACGGCGGTCAATTTTCCCGAGGTGTCGCTGCCCGAGCACGCCGGCAAGTGCCGGCTGCTGCACATCCACCGCAACGTGCCCGGCGTGCTGGCGCAGATCAACGAGCGATTCTCGCGCAGCGGCGTCAACATCTCGGCGCAGTACCTGCAAACCGACGCGGAACTGGGCTATGTCGTCATCGACATCGATGGCGATGCGAACCAGGTGGCATTCGAATCGCTGTGCGACATCCCAGGCACGATTCGGTGCCGGGTTCTCTACTGACTCGGCGACCGCTGCGATCCGGGTGGCACTGCGTTCCGGGCGGCCGCTGCGCCAGCCGGCGGAACGCCGCCTGATCAAGGAAGTGGAGGACGCGGCCATTCGGCGGCCGCGTGGCGCTCAGCCCTTGCCGGGTTGCTTGGAGTCGCGCAATTCTTCGGGGTCGAATCCCTTCGCTCGCGCCTTGCCGGCCTCTTCTGCTGCCTTGGCCTCGGCGGGATCCTGGCCTTTGGCTTGCTCGGCAGCGGCGCCGACCTTGCCGGACTGGACGAATTCGCGCTGGTCCTCGTTATAGCGGCGGGCGGCTTCTCGATCGCCTTCGCCCTGGTTCTTGTCCTGTGTCGGTATTTTTCCTGGATCGCTCATTGGCTCCTCCTACGGGTGAGTGACAGCACATCGCGTCGAGCATGGCCCATGCCTGCCGGTCAGCGAGCACCCTCCAGCGGCACTTCGACCACACGGGTCCGGCCGTTCTCCCCGGGAAAATCCTCGAAGATCGCCTGCACCATCGCCGGCATCACCGGGGCGAGGGACGCCGAAGGCCCCTCGCTGATCGCGCGGGCCTCGAAGACGCGGCTCGAGGGCGGCGGCTTGTCCGGCATGGCCGGTGTGCCCGACCCGGAAGACGGGACGGTCGCAGCCGCCGCCGGTGTGACAGATCCACGCAGCCGGTCGATACGGATCTGCAGCGTGCGCTGGAAGTTGACTTCGCCGCTGCTGCCACCACCGATCGGAAAGCCGAAGCCGATGCCGATGCCGCCACCGGAGAAGCCGCCGGAGCCGGCACCGAAGCCGAAGCCGCCGGTGGCGCTGCTGCCGCCGCGCATGCCCGGCGAACGACCGATGACTTCGAATGCCATCGAGACGCCGAGGTCGGCGCTCGCCCTATCGTCGCCGGCATGGACCAGGCCCTCACCCACCAGCGCCTGGCGCACCAGGTCGGCATAGGCGCCGAATTCAAGACTGTCCTGCTGCTCCGGCGTCGGCACGATGACGAAACGCTGCCCGTCGAGACTGCCGGTCAGGTCGTGGAACGGCGTCACTTGCGTGGTGACGGTGGTGGCACAGCCGGCAACCAGCGCCATCGGCAGCAGCAGGGTTGCCAGCAGCAGTCGCCGGCGGGTCGGTCGCGTGGGTTGTTGACGATGCATGTTGGCGGCGACCCCTGGAGTCCTGGCACCCCGCGGTCAAGCAAGCCAGATGCCTGCGGCGATCGGACCCGCGCCGTCAGGTGCGTTCGTTCAGGCGCAGCCCAAGCCGGTGGGCAGCAAGCAACGCCTGGGTCCGGCTGCTGACGCCGAGGGCGCGCAGCACCGAACTGACGTGGATCTTGACCGTGTTGTCCGAGATGTCCAGGCGCCGGGCGATCAGCTTGTTGGGCAGGCCCTTCAGCAGCAGTTCCAGTACCTCGGTCTGACGGGCGGACAGGCCTAGTTGCGCCGGCACGCTGGCGCCGGCCGCAACGGCAGTGTCGGCTTCGGCCCGGTGCGCGCCTGGGTCCATGCCGGGGAGGGTGGCAGGATCGCGGGCGTCCATGGCCTCGTTGGAGCGGCTGCGAACCGGCTCGCCGGTGCGTTGCCCGCTCAACCCTGCGGCCGGCAACCCGGCCAGTTCGCCATGTCCGCTCTCCCGGGCGCGCAATGCCTCCGCCGGCACATAGACTGCTCCGGACATGACCAGCCGGATGGCGTTGATCATCACCGAGACCGGCGACGACTTGGGGATGTAGCCCATGGCGCCGGCGTCGAGTCCGGACAGGATGCTGGCGCGATCGTCCTTGCCGGACAACACGACCACCGGCAGTTCCGGGTTCGCAGCCCGGAACTGGACTAGCGCTTCGATGCCGGAGAGGTCCGGCAGGCCCAGGTCCAGCAGGCAGAGGTCGTAGTCGGGCCCGCGCTGCGCCATCTCGATTGCCTGGCGCAGCATCTCGGCAAGATCGACGGTTGCAGCGGTGTCCATTCCCTGCAGGGCCAGCTTGACCGCACTGGCCATCAGCGGATGGTCGTCGACAACGAGGATGCGCATCCTTCTGTCCTCACGCTGATTCAAGGGAGCACATCTCCGTATAGTACGAACGATTAGTACGAAAGCGCTACTGGCAGGTTCGAACTGCTGCAAAGGTCTAGCCTTCCGCTTCCCTTGCCGGTCGTGATGAAGCGCGCATAATCCGCCCGAAGTCCCACAACCGCCCGGATGGTCAGGAGCGCCTGGATGGCTGGCGTTGTCGCGTCGACTCCCGCAGGGTTGCTCGGTTCTGCCCCGGAACCGCCGATGCACGCGGGCGAACTGCAGGAACAGCTGACCCTGCTGTGCTACATGTGGGTGCGGGCACCGTTGCCGGTGCTCGCGGTCTGCCTGTACATCGCCCACCTGGTGTGGGACCTGGTCCCGGTTGCCCTGACGCTGGGGTGGGTAGCCATCACGCTGGGCCCGCTGACGCTGCGAGCCTGGTACGTGCACCGCCTGCGCAAGGACGGCCGCATTGCCAGCGAGCCGCGCAAGTGGGCGCGCCTCCTGACGGTATTCGCGGCGGGCAACGGCCTGCTCGCCGGCTCCGCGGCGCCGTTGTTCCTGGGCTCGATACCGCCGGATGCGCAAGCGATGATGGTGATGGTGATGTGCTGCTGGGGTGCGGGCGCGATCGCCACCAACGGTGCCTATCCTGCCGCCTATCACGCGTTCATCTTCCCGCTCTTTGCGCAGATGGCTGCCGGCTGGATCCTGTTCGGTGCGCGCGACACCGTCTACATCGTGCTGCTGCTCGCCACGCTGTTCGTGGTCCTCGCGATTTTCGGACGCGACAACGGCCGTGTGCTGGTCCGGTCGATCCGCCTGCGCCACGCCTATGAGCAGGCGCTCGCGCAGAAAGAGGAACTGATCGGCCTGCTCCGGTCGACCGCGGAGGAGGCGGGCGACGCGAGGAAGAGGGCCGAGCAGGCCAACCGTGCCAAGAGCCAGTTCCTGGCCTCCGCAAGCCACGACCTGCGCCAGCCGCTGCATGCGCTGTCGCTGCTGACCGGCGTGATGAACGACGTCGCCAAGGACCCCTACCTGCGGGAAGTGGCGCAGCAGATGGACCGTTCCGTGCAGTCGCTCGACCGGCTCTTCGGTGCGTTGCTGGACCTCTCCAAGCTCGATGCCGGCGCCGTCACCGTCGAGCCGGAAGACTTCGATCTTGCCGACATGCTCGACCGCCTTTCGGTCGAGCACCGCGCCAACGCCCGCGAAAAGGGGCTTGCTTTCCATCTCGACTGCGAGCCGATGTGGATCCATGCCGATCCGATCCTTCTCGAGAGGATCACCCGCAACCTGCTCGAGAATGCGATCCGGTTCACCGGTGCGGGCTCGATCACGGTGCGCGCGCAATCCACCCTCCGGGACGTGCTGCTGACGGTGAGCGACACAGGGGTCGGCGTCCCGCCGGCGGAGCAGGAGCGCATCTTCGAAGAGTTTTTCCAGCTGCACAATGCCGGACGCGATCGCTCGCACGGCCTCGGGCTCGGCCTGTCGATCGTGCGCCGGCTCGTCGACATGCTCGGCTACGAGTTGCAGCTCGAGTCGAGTCCGGGGCGTGGCAGCAGCTTTACGGTGAGGCTGCCGAGGGCGCTGGTCGAGCGCAACCGGGTGGCGCCCGCGGTCGTGCCGGGCGGTGGTCCCGACGACGAGATGGCTGCCTTGCGCAACGTTCCGGTGCTTGTGCTCGAGGATGATGTCGAGGTGCGCACGGCGATGGCGCTGCTGCTGCGGCGCTGGGGCTGCGAGCCGCTGATCGCCGCTTCGCCGGCGCATGCGCTGTCGCTGACGGCATCACGGGATGTGGTGCCGCAGGTGATCCTGTCGGACCTGAGGCTTGCCGACGGGGCGAGCGGTGTCGACGCGATCGAGGACCTGCGGGCGCGCTTCGGGTCGCTTCCCGCGGCCATCATCACCGGCGAGATTTCGGCCGAGCGGCTCGAATCGCTGCAAGCGTCGGGGCTGCCGGTCCTGCAGAAGCCGTTGCAGGCGCCGGCGCTCGGCCATCTGCTGTGCCGTCTCGTTCGCCAGGGGGCGCCGCGTCCGGCTTGATCGGCCGGCCCTTGCGCCTCCCGCTGTCACTTTCAGGGGACCTTTGAATGCGCTGGCTGTCGAAAAACTTCGAATCGCTGCTGGCCGAACTCGCCGCCCACGAGCAGCAGCACGCGCCTGCCGCCGGGCCGGTGACCACCCGGCCGGCGTCCCCGCCTTTCGACGTGGTCGTGGTCGGCTCGGGCTACGGCGGCGCGGTCGCGGCCTGCCGGTTTGCCGAAGCGGGCCTGCGCGTGGCAGTGCTCGAGCGCGGCCGGGAATACCTGCCCGGCGAGTTTCCCAACGACATCGCGGAGTTGCCAGGACACGTCCGCATCGACAGGGCCGGACACGATGGGCCGGGCCGCACGGCCGGTGGCCTCTTCGACCTGCGCCTGCACCGTGGGGTCACCCTGCTGGTGGGCAACGGCCTCGGCGGCGGCAGCCTGATCAATGCCAACGTCGCGCTGCGCGCGGACGCACAGGTGTTCAAGGATGCACGCTGGCCGCGCGCGCTGAGGGAGCAGTACGACCCGCTCGATGCCTGGTATACCCGCGCGGAGGACATGCTCGGCGTGGCGCAATACACGGCCGCTTGCCGCAAGGCGGATCAATTGCAGCGTCTCGAGGCGCCGCTCGAGCAGTGGCTGCGGGGGCAGCACGACGGGCGCAGCGATCAGCAGCCGCAGGTGAGGTTTTATCGGGCGCCGCTTGCAGTCAACCAGCGGGCGCTCGATCGCAACCGGTTCGGCGTGACGCAACCCGCCTGCACCGGCTGCGGCGATTGCGTCACCGGCTGCAATACCGGCGCCAAGAACACGCTCACCACCAACTACCTGGCGCGCGCCTATGCGCACGGCGCGGTGCTGTTCACCGGCGTCGGCGTGCTGGCGGTGAAGGCGGCTGCGCGCTCGCCGGGTGAGCCGCCTTCGCCGCACTCGGTCTGGTTCGACTCGAGCGACATCGACTGGAGCCCCCGCTTCAGCGAGGATCGCTACGCCGACGAGCAGACGCTGGTGCGCCTCGGCATCCGCAGCCTCGCGGCACCGATCGTCGTGCTGGCGGCTGGAAGCCTCGGCAGCACTGAGATCCTGCTGCGGTCGCGACAGCTTGGCCTGCTCGCCACATCATCGCGCCTCGGCAGCGCCTTCTCCGGCAATGCCGATGGCCTCGGCTTCGGCTACGACCAGGCCGAGCCGGTGGCAGGCATCGCACTCGGCGCACGCGGCGCGGCCATGGCGGCAGCCAGGGCGGCTGCTTCGCGGGATGCGCTCGAAGATGCACCGGGCGTCGCACCGGAAGATGCCCCCGGTCCTGCCATCGTCGGCGTGCTGGACCTTCGCGGCGGCGTCGACCTGCGCGATGCGATGCTGATCGAGGATGGGATCGTGCCCGGCGCGCTGCGCGGCGTCACGCACGAGATCGTCACCACCGCGGCGATGTTGCAGCAGCTGTCGGAACCCCGGCTGCGGCATGATGGCCCCGGCGAGGATCCGCTGGCGTTGAACGAGAAGGCCCTGCGCCATACGCAGGTCTACCTGGCGATGGGCCACGACGACGCCGACGGCTCGATGGCGCTGGAAGGCGGCCGGCTGGTGGTGACGCAGCCGGAGTCGTCGCAGGCGCATGCGGCCAAGCGGCAGAAGGCCATCATCGAACGTGCCGCCGTCGTCACCGGCGCGGTGCCGCTGCCCAACCCCCTGACCGAGCCGCTGCCTTCATCACTGACCGACGTACTCTCAGGGCCGCCGCTGCAGGGGCAGCGGCTGGTGGTTCATCCACTCGGCGGCTGCCCCATGGGCGATGACTGCTCGATCGGCGTGGTCGACCAGTACGGTGCCGTCTACGACGGGCGCTCGCCCCGGACGGTGCACGATTCGCTGTTCGTCTGGGATGGGTCGATCGTCCCGATGTCGCTCGGCGCCAACCCGTTCCTCACCATCACCGCGCTTGCCGAACGAGCCGTGGATCGCGTGCTCGGGCTGCTTTCTCGGGAGGGCGAGGCGCAGGCCCTGGGGGTCGCGGGGAGGATGTCGCAGCCGCCTCGCGAACTGCCCGCTCGGCGGCTGCCGGCGCCCCGCGCTTTCGACGACGCTGCCGCCGCGCGGGTGCCGATCGCGCTGCGCGAAACCCTGCGCGGGCGGCTGGTGCTCTCCGCAAGCAGCCCGTCGGATCCGGGCATTGCGGCGGTGCTCAAGCTGCGCATGGAGGTGCCGGACATGCTGGCGCTGCTGCATGGCGCGGGCCATCGCATCGACAAGGTCGGCGGCGAGTTCCGCTGGGAGCTTCCCGCCCGCGGACCGGCTGCCGCACTGCAGGTGGTGTCGGGAAGCGTCGACGTGCTGGTCCAGGTGCGCGAGCTGCGCCTGCTGCGGATCGTGCGGGGGTTGTGGGCCTGGTGGCGCAAGCGTGGCTCGCAGGAATCGGGCGCGCTGATGCGCGACCTGTTGAGCGGCAGGAAGCCCTGGAGTTCGCTGCTGACGTCGCTCTGGCTGGCCGAGCGCGCCGGAACCCGGCGGCAGTTCCGCTACGCGCTGGAACTGGGGACTGGTGCGGAGGGCGCGGAACGCGCGAAGGGGGCCGACCCGTCCGATGACTCCTATTCGCTTTATGGCGTCAAGACCGTCCGCTTCGCGACCGACTCCAACGTCTGGGAGTCGCTGCTCGACCTGCCGGTGATGGTCCGTCGCGGCCGTGACCGCGTGCCGGTGGCGCGCGGCGTGCTGCGGCTCGACCTCGTCGATTTCGCCGATCGCGGGGCGCCGCAGATCCTGGGCCATGCAGACGCTCCCAACGGCCTGCTCGCAATCGCCGGCCTGCCTCTGCTGTTCCTGCGGGTGATCCTCGCGACGCACCTGTGGGACTTCCGGGCACCGGACTACCGCGCGCGCGCCCTCGACGCGCCGATACCGACCCAGCGGCCCTTGCTCACGTCGATCGAGATCCAGGTGCAGACGCCGGCCGGCCCCCGGGCGAGCCGCTCGCAGCGCCACAGCCTCACGGTGCCGTGGTCCTGCGGCGACGAGGGGCCGCCGGGCGACCACCCGCCGCACCTGGAACTGCTGCTGACGCGGCTCGAGCCGCCGGTGGATCCGGCGGGTCCCGGCCGCCGTACACCGGTGCTGATGCTCGCGGGCTTCGCGCAGTCGGCCAGCGCGTTCGTGGCGGAGCCGCTGCAGGAGGATCTCGTGCGCCACCTGCTGGCGCGAGGCTTCGATGTCTGGCTGTTCGACTACCGGACCAGCACCGCGCTGCCATACAGCCGGCTCGCTTGCTCCCTCGACGACGTGGCTGCGGTGGACATACCCCATGCCGTGGAATACATCCGCCGCTGCACGCGACGCCCGCGCATCATGGCGATCGGCCACTGCATGGGCTCCGCGACGCTGTCGATGGCGATGCTGTCGGGCGCGCTCGCGGCCTCGCGCCTCGAGCAACTCGA
The DNA here is from genome assembly GCA_963844195.1 of uncultured Pseudomonadota bacterium. GTDB lineage: Bacteria > Pseudomonadota > Gammaproteobacteria > Burkholderiales > Burkholderiaceae_E > Lautropia. The sequence continues at coordinate 1,143,264 of CAWJNC010000004.1, forward strand.
CGTTCCCGGAAGGCCGGTCCCGGCATATGCCGACGACCCCGCCGGGCCGGTGCTGTCGGCGGCCGTGCTCTCGCAGGTACCGCCGTACGTCGTGGGCGGCGCCTACAGCCAATGGCGCCAGCAACTCGCCGCGCTGTTTCGCGACGTCCTCGGCGTCGATGTCGTCAACCTGTCCGCGGATGCCGGCGTGAGCGCCTGGGAGGCGGTGATGGACCGCATCTTCGCGACGCTCCCCGACGAGCGCCACGACAGCCAGCTGCCGGGCGGCTGCCCGCTTGCCGATCCGACCTGCCGGCGAGTCGCCGGCGTCATCGGCCCCTTGTACCGCCACGACAACGTGATCCGAATGCACGACAGCCTCGACCAGTATTTCGGCTGGGCGAACGTCGGCGTCTTCAACCAGATTGCCCGTTTCTTCGAATACGAGCGGCTGGTGTCCGCCGAGGGATCGAACGCCTACGTGACCGACGACAACATCCGCAGCTACATGCGGCTGCCGATCGCACTGCTGCACGGCAAAGAGAACCAGGTCTTCAGTGTCGAGTCGGCGCGGCGCACGCACCGCCACCTGCAGCGCGTCCACGGATCGGACGCCGGATCGCCGGCGCACGAGACGATCATCGTCGACGGCTACTGCCACTTCGACTGCCTCATCGGCGACAACGCCTGGCGAGACGTGTTCCCGCCGGTGTCGGCCTTCCTCGAGCGGCACGTGGATCCACCCGATCCGATCCTGCTCCGGCGCGCAGGAGCGGCGTCGGGGCGCGAGGGGGCGGGGCGAGGGGGGGCAGAAGCGGGCGCGGACGCGGGGGCAAGCGAAGAGAAGAATGCGGTGGCAAGCGCGGTGGCAAGCGCGGGGGCGGTGTCGGCGTCGGTCGGGGCGGCCGAATGATGCTGCAGCGTGACCCGAAGAGCGACCTGGAGCGCGACCCTGGACGCAGGCAGGGTCGCGACCCCGGATCCGAGGCACCCGTGCCGACCGCAGCCGGCGAAGCCGCGGATGTCGTTGCGCGCCTGCCCCTGCTTGGCCCCGTGATCGGCTGGACGCGACCGATCGGCCGAGGCGTCATGCGAAGCCGGATCTGGGCGTGCCTCGACGGCTACGAAAGCGAGATGCCGCTGGCGATGATGACGATGGGCTGGGACCGCAGCAGGGACGAGATGCGCTCGGGCAGCGTGCGCTTGTGGAAACTCAATGCAGTGAGCCTTGCCAGGGCCGGCCTCGAGCGGCGCCTGCACATCGGTCTCGCCGACGTCTTCCTGCCGATCGAGGCGCCCGACTACACGGTGCGGGTGGTGGCGCTGCACCGCTGTATACGCGTGCCGTTCACCGATCCGGCGATCCAACTCGCGGGCGACTTGTCGCCGGATGACCGCGGCGCGGAAGGCTGGCGCCCGCGTGTCGCCTTGGGCGACCAGCTGCTCGCGCTCCTGGCCGCCGGCGTCACGGCCGCCGATGCCGGCGCCGCTGCCGCTGCCGCCGCGCGACCGGTGGCTGCGGGCGAATCCTGGCCGCAGCCGCAGCCGATCGACGTGGCCGGCCTGTTGCCGGGCCCTCGCTCGCGACAGGCGGTGCGGGCGTGGCTCGACGAGTTTGCGGGCCAGGCGCTGCAGGGGCTGGCGCAGTCGCGAATCGAGGCAGCGGAGTTCGAGAGGCTGCGGCTGATCGCCGCCGCGCCGCCACTGCGCAAGCGCCGCTATGAGCGGCCGGTGGAAGAGTCCGCGGCAGTGCCGGGGCCGGGCGTGCGCGCCAGCATGAAGCCTGCGGCCGGGTCATCCCCGGCGACGCGCACGACCTTGCGCTTCGCCGCCGGCTGCTGCCGGTATCCAGGTACACCGTTCGAGCGCGATCGAGCGGACGCGGCCATCGAGATGCTCGCAGAGCGGGCGAAGTGCCCGGACGGTCCCTCCTTCGCGATCTTCTCGGGGGACCAGATCTATGCGGACGCGACCGCCGGCGTGTTCGAGACGCAGGGGCGCCGCGAGAAGGTAGCCGCGCGCTACGAGTCGGCGTTCTCGACGCCCGCGTTTCGCGAGCTCGCCCGCCGGATCCCGCTCTACATGACCGCGGATGATCACGAGATCAGCGACGGCTGGTCCATGCCGAGCACGCACGCGCCGCACCTCGCTCCAGCCGACGTTTTTCGCAACGATCGCCTTCGGCAGTGGGCCGGCCAGCTGTTCCTCGCCTACCAGCGCATGCACGGTCCGCCGCCCGCGGAGGGCGCGGCGAACTGGTACCGCTTCGCCGTCGCCGGCGTGCACTTCTTCGTGATGGACACACGCTTCGAGCGCGGCTTCGCGGAGGACGACGCGCCGCCGCCGCTGTGCAGCAGCGCGCAGCTGGCGGCGCTCGGCCGCTGGCTCGACGATGTCGAGCAACGGCAGCCGGGTGCGCCCAAGTTCATCGTGAGCGGCAGCGTCTATGCGCCCGGGCTTGCCGAATGGGACGGGCTGCCGGGGGATCGCGTGCGCGGAGACAGCTGGCAGGGCTACGCCAGCGAACGTGCGGAGGTGGCGCGGCTGGTCGCGAAGGCACGCGCGGACAACGTCGTCTTCCTCTCGGGCGACTACCACTGCGCTGCGGCGGCGGCGGTCGAGTGGCTCGACCCGGTGACGCGCCGGCCGCTCGACCTGCGCGCCTGGGCGATCGTCTCGCCGCCTCTGTACGCCCCGTTTCCCTTCGCCAACAGCCGCGCCGAAGAAATCCTGCCGGAGGAGGCGATCCGGGACCCGTCGGACAGCGCAACCAACGCGCCTCTGGCTCGCTGCCAAGCTCAGGCATTCAACCGCCACGGCTTCGCGATTGTCACCGTCACCCACGGCGGCGGCGTGCCGCCAGTGATCGAGGTGGAGTTCGTCGACCCGTTTGCGCGCGATCGTGGACAGCGATCATGCCTGGTGAGCGTGTCGGCTCTGCGAGTCGCCACCGGCAGGTCGGCGGAGGCCGCTTCCGATCCGCCTTCCGATCCCGCTTCGATCTAGCCGTTGCGCCCTCGCGCCGTTGCCGACGTGGCACCGCGTCGGCAATGATCCCGCGGGTCAGACAGGCGGGCCGGCCTTGCTGTCGTGGCGACGGGCGCGGGCCAGCGTGGCCGCCAACGACTGCGCCGAAACCGGCTTCTGCAGGACCGTAAAGAAAAGCGCCTTCGCGCGCCGCAGTTCTTCCGCAAAACCTGTCATCAGGACCACGGCCATGTCGGGGCGGTTCTGTCGTACCCATTCCGCCAGCTCCATGCCGCTCATTGCACCCGGCATGGCGATGTCGGAGAGCAGCACGTCGAAGGGTTGCGAGTCCGAGGCCAGCATCGCCTGCGCCGGTTCGGCGGCAACCGCGTGCTCCACGCTGCAGCCGAAGGTTTCGAGCAACTGACGGCTGGCGTCGGCGACTTCGCGGTTGTCCTCGACCAGCAGGACGCGGTAGGAAAGTCGTGGCAACGCGGCCGGTACATCCTCCGGTTGTGCCAGCGGTTTGCCCGAGGCCTGGAAGAACAGGCGGATGCGGGTTCCTTCGCCCGGTTTGCTCTCGACCCGCACCGTCCCGCCGGCCTGCGCGCACAGGCCGTAGACCTGGCTCAAGCCCAGGCCGGTGCCCTTGCCGGCCTCCTTGGTCGTGAAGAAGGGCTCCAGGACGTAGGGCAGGTCCTTCGGGTCGATTCCCGCGCCCGTGTCCGCGACGGACAACTCGACGAAGCGGCCGACGAGGTCCGGCATTTCGCCGGCGGGAAGATTGCGCGCTCGGATGGTCAGCACGCCCTGGCCGGGAATCGCGTCGCGCGCGTTGACGGCGAGGTTGAGCATCGTCAACTCGAGTTCAGCCGTGTCGACCTCGATCGCCGCGGTGTCCTCGTCAACGTGGACGTCGATCCTGATGCTGCCGCCGAGGGTGGTGCGAACCAGCGCCACCAGGGCACCCATTCGCTCCTGCAGGCGGATGACTTCCGGGTTGAGCGCCTGGCGCCGCGAGAAGGCGAGGAGCTGGCGCATCAGCCGCTCGCCCGTGCGGGCGGTGTTCGCGATCGCATCCACCTGAGGGCTGTGCGCCATTTCGGGCTCCAGCTTGCGGATCAGCTGCACGTTGCTGTCGATGACCATCAGCAGGTTGTTCACGTCGTGTGCCACGCCGCCGGTCATCCGCCCGATGGCTTCGAGCTTCTGCGACTGGCGCAACGACTCCTCGATCCGCAGTCGCCGCTCGGATTCGTCGCGCAGCCGTTCCACCGCTTCCCGTTCGAGACGCGCCCGGCGCAGCGCGACCGACGAGACCATGATGAGTGCGAGTGCCGTGGGGAAGGTAAACACCGCGAGCACCATCAGGTTGCGGTACCACTGGCCGAGTACCGCACCGCGTGCGATCGCCGCCTGGACACGAAACGGATAGCCGGGCAGCTGCCGCACGGCTGTCATCAGTTCACCCTGGCCCGCCGCGCCGCCGGTCGGCGGCCAATGGGCGAGAGCGGTGCCGTCATCGCCGAGCAGGGACATCACCAACCCCGGCTCGGACTGCACGAACTGCTTGTAGAAGTCGGTGAAATAGCCCGGCGCGATGCCGAGAGTGATGAATCCGTCGAAGCCGGGGTCCCCTCGGCTGCGCCGCTGGCTGAATTGCAGCGTGTCCTCGCCTGGAAACCACCGCAAGGTCGACTGCGGCTCGCCGCCGCGGCCGGCAGGCTCCTGCGGGCCGCGGATCAGGCTGAGGTCGGTGATGGTGACGGCGCCGACGGGATACTCGATGCTGCTGGCGAGCAGCTTGCCTTCCACGTTCCAGATCCGGATGTCGTGCAGATGATCGATGCCCTGGGCCATCTCGCGAAGGCGGCGGTGCAAGTCCGCCTCGCGGCGGCGGATCTCCTGGTCATCGTCGCTGCCGACCGCGTCGAACGCCCTGGCGAGGACCACCTCGTTGGTCTGGAAGACCTTGGAGGCATGTTCCTGCGTCACCCGCGCCATGCCGTCGAGCCAGAGGCGCACTTCCTCGAAAGTGTGGCGGTAGCTGTAGGCGGCAGCGAAGGCGTAGAAGGCGGCCGGCAGGACGGCGGCAAGCGCCATCGACAGGCGAAGCCAGCCGATCACGCTGTCCTGCCTGGGCACGAGGCCCGTATGGCGTCTTTCGGCTGCAGGCTCGGCGAACTGGAACCTGCCCGCGGCAAGCGCCACCAGGATTGCCGCCGGCAGGAAGATCGAGGCCTGCAGGCCGGCCTCGCCCGACGTCGGCTCCGACCATGGGATCAGCGTCCAGAACGCGCAGACGAGCGAGGCGAGGATACCGGGTCCGACGCCGCAGAAGAGCCCGACCAGCGCGATTGCGGGGAAGGCAAGCAGCAGCGTGAGGTCATCTCCGAGCCATGGTGTGAACAGGCCGCGAAATGCCATGACTGCGCACGCTGCTGCGAAGCCGGCCAGCCAACGGCCCCAGCGGCGTTGCCCGGGGCCGGAAGCCGTTGGCTTGTAAAATCCACTCGGCTCGACGTCTTCGGCCACGTGCCCCTCGAATTTCATCTCCTATATTAGGCTTGGTAATTGCTCGTCGCGCCCCGGTTTTTTGTTGCAGAGTCTGTCCTCCGCTTGGCCCTCGTGGCAGCTACGCTGGCAACCGTGTCGGCGGGCTGCTCGTTCACCGAGCGGACCGGGCCTGCGGCGCCCAGCCCCGCGGAGAGCCACGCGCTGGTCATGCGCCTGCTGCCGGAGCGGGTGCCGGACCGGATCGGCTGGGCCACCGACATCTACGCCGCCTTCGCCGCACTCGAACTGCCGACGAACGCCGACAACGTCTGCGCGGTGATTGCGGTGACCGAGCAGGAGTCGACCTTCCAGGCGACGCCCGCCGTGCCGGGGCTGGCGAAGATCGCATGGAAGGAGATCGACGAACGCGCCGGCCGCCTCGGCGTCCCGGCCGTTGTGGTGCGGACCGCGCTCAAGATATCTTCACCGGATGGCCGCAGCTATAGCGAGCGCATCGACAAGGCGAAAACCGAACAGGAGTTGAGCGACGTGTTCGAGGATCTGATCGGACTGGTGCCGATGGGCACGGTCGCTCTTCGGCGGCTTCAATCCCGTGCGCACCGGCGGGCCGATGCAGGTGAGCATCGCCTTCGCTCAGCAGCACGCGCAAGATCGGAGCTACCCCTACCCGGTGAAGGACAGCATCCGCGGCGAGGTCTTCACTCGCCACGGCGGCATGTACTTCGGCATCGCGCACCTGCTGGACTATCCGGCGTCGTACGAGCGGCAGCTCTACCGCTTTGCCGACTTCAATGCCGGCCACTACGCCAGCCGCAATGCGGCGTTCCAGAATGCGCTCGCGATCGCTACCGGAAAGGAACTCGTGCTCGACGGCGACCTGATCGACCATTCGGCCGGCGCATCCGGCGCGCCCGGCAGCACTGAAATGGCAGCGCGCTCGTTGCGCACGCGACTGGAAATGAGCGATGCGGCAATCCGGGGCGAACTCGAGAAAGGCGACACGGAAGCCTTCGACCGATCACCACTCTACCGGCGCGTTTTCGAACTCGCCGAGCAGCGGGCCCCGGCGCAACTGCCGCGGGCCGTGGTGCCGAAGATCCGGCTGCGCAGCCCCAAGATCACCCGCAACCTGACCACCCAGTGGTTCGCGGAACGGGTGGAAACGCGCTACCGGCGCTGCCTCGCGAGGGCTGGTGACAAGCCCGCCGTCAAAGCTGCGCTCGATCCCTCCTGAGCCGTCGCCAGCGGCGGTGGCGCGATCACCGGCCGGCAGCTACCAGCCCCGCAGCAGCCGGCGCGAAATCCAGCCGACCAGCCTGCCTTCGTTGCGCACCTTTACCCACGAGCGCGGCGTCGTCAGCTCAGGTCTTGCCGGTGGCTCCGCTTGCGGCTTTCCCGGAACGCTTTCCGGATGATCCCGCGCGCGCACCGGGCCACGTCGCGACCCGGTAGACATACCATGCCAGCATCAGGCCGAGGATCAGGTTGGTCCCGATGTTGGCATAGCCTTCCACCCGCTCGTACTGGGATTGCAGGAGGTAGCCGGCTGCGGTGAGAATGGCCGTCCATGCGACCGTGCCGACGGCGGAAGCCGCCAGGAACGGCGCCAGGTGCATTCGGCTGACGCCGGCAGGGACAGAGATCAGCGTTCTCACTGCCGGCACCAGGTGCCCGAGCACCAGCGCCATCTTGCCGTGACGCTTGAACCAGCCGCAGGCGTTGTCGATTCCTTTCTCGTCGAGCGTGAGCCAGCGGCCATGGCGTCGCGCCACTCCCTTGATCCAGTCGAGGCCCATGCGCAGGCCGACGTAGTACCAGACGAGCGCCCCGGCGAGGGTACCGAAGGTGCCGGCGGCGACGACGCCGAACACGTTCAATTCACCCTTGGCGGCGGTGAATCCGGCCAGGGGCATGATGACTTCCGAGGGAATGGGCGGGAAGACGTTCTCTGCGAACATCAGCAGGACGATGCCTGCATAGCCCGCCGATTCGACGAAGCCGGTGATCCAGTCGAACATTCAGTCTTCCCGAAAGGAGGGCGGCGCAAAGAAGGGCGCTGCAACGGAAGCGCCGAGTGAAGGCGCCCCCGTCTGAGAACGCAAGAACCGATCCCGGCTACTTCTCTTTCGCCTTGTCGGGCATGGGTCCGCCCTGGGCGCCCTTGTCGGCGGGTACGCCGGTTGTCGCGCTGCTGCGGTCGACGTCGCGGCCAGTGGCCGGGTCGGTTCCGCTCTGCGGCATGGCTTGGCCATGGGGCATGGGGCCGGAGGAATTCTTGGCGGCCGCCGGGTCGGGCCCACCTTGGGTGCCGGTGCTGCCTTCGACGCCGCCGGTAGCTTTGCCGGGCGGGCTCTCCGCCTTGTCGGCATCCGGCGCAGTGCGGGGTGTGGTGGACGGGGTGGGGCCGCTGGGCTGCGTGGTCTGGGCCTGGGCAGTTCCAACGGCGGCGAGGAGGCCTGCGGCCAGCAATGCGATCCTGATCGTGCTCATGACGTTCCTCACGAATGCATGGGAGTGATGGAACGCGGCGCCGAGGAATCCGATCGAGGCGATGCAGGGTTCGAAACGAACAGGAATGGCATCGGCCCGGGCCGGTGGATCCGCGGCAACGCGTCACGGTGCTGCAGGCCCGAGTTGCAATGGCCGTGCCCAAGGGGCTGCGGTAACTACACGCACGCCCCAGCGTCCCGGAATCGCGACGGCGACGCGGTTACCGGCTTGGGCGCCTCGCCGACCTGTCAGGGCTTGATGCGGCTGTTGAAGTCGTTGGTGAAGACGTCCTTGATGTCGACCGCCCGCTCCGGCTTGTTGCTGGCGAAGGTGATGTCCATCGTCTTCTGCATCAACTCCGGCTCGATCCAGCCCAGCCCGTGCTTCGCCGACCGTTCGGTGACGCAGAGGTCGAGGATCTGCGGCATGGTGGCGAGGAGTGTGGTCCGGTCGAGCCCAGGCACCTGTTCCACCATCGCGTCGATCGAGGCGGCAGGATCGGCCTTGGCGTCGCGCCAGCCCTTGTGCGTGGCACGCAGGAAGCGCTCGATCAGCTTGGGATTCCTGCTCACCGTGTCGCTGTTGACGAAGTAGGTGTGGCCGTAGATGGGCAGGCCGAAGTCTGCCCATAGCAGGTTGCCGACGTCGCCCTTGCCCAGCACCTTTTCCCAGATCGCGTAGCTGGTGTAGAGGTCGAAGGCGCCGGCGACTTCATTGGCCGCGACGATCGCCTGCTTGCCCTCGGGCTTGACGTTCACCAGTGTCACGCTCTGCGGATCGATGCCGTTGAGCGAAGCGAACGCCGGCCACAGCACCCGGTGCGAATCTGCGGGCGGCACCGCGATCTTCTTGCCGACCAGGTCCTTGGGCGAACTGATGTTGGCGCTCTTGCGGAAGAACACGTTGTTGCCGGCCTTGTCGTAGACGACCGCCACCATCTTGAGGTTGGCGCCCTTGCTGATCGCGGTCAGGATTGTCGGCGCATCCGAGATGCCCACGTCCGACTGGCCGAGATCGATCTTCTTGGCGCTGTCGGCGGAACCACTGCCGCGCAGCACCGTCAGATCGAGTCCCTCCTCCCGGTAATAGCCCTTCTTCAGCGCCAGGTAGATCGGGGAGTGGTCGGCGAGATGGAACCAGTTCAACTGCAACTGGATCTTGTCCGCCGCCTGCACGGGCAGCGAGGCCAGCGCGCCTGCTGCGCCGACGGTTGCCGCCACCAGTCCCGCCACGATCCTGCGGCGCACCGCGTTCATCGTCGTCCTTGCAACCGACTGTCCCATCGCTCGCTCCTGTCGCTGTTCGTTGTCATATCGCCCCGCGTTGCCGCCAGGCGGTGCACCCCATCATCTCACTGCCCAGGCGCCCGCGCCAGTCCCTGCGGCCGGGATCAGGTCGACGCGTCCTCCCGATGCGCCCACGGCGCCACCATCCGCTCGACGACGACCACCACGCCGTAGAGCACGAGGCCGAGGACCGAGATGAGAATCAGCGACGCGAAGATCGACGCGGTTTCCATGGTGACCCCGCCGGTGATGATCAGCGAGCCGAGGCCGCGCTCGGAGGCGACGAACTCGCCGACCAGTGCGCCGATGACGCTCATCGTGGCATTGAGCTTCAAGCCGACGAAGATGTAGGGCACGGCGTTGGGGAAGCGGATCTTGCGCAGCACCTGCCAGCGGCTCGCGCGCAGCGTGCGCACCAGGTCGAGCATCTCCGGCTCGGCAGCGGCCAGTCCCACCGCCGTGTTGACCACCATCGGGAAGAAGGCGATGGTCGTGCCGATCACGATGTTGGGCCAGATCCCGTAGCCCAGCCAGATGACGAACAGCGGGGCGAGAGCGATCTTGGGCAGCGTGTTGAACAGCACCAGCACCGGCATCACCGTGCGCAGCAGCAGGTCGTTCCATACCACCACCACCGCGAGCAGCACACCGAGCACCGCCGACAGCACGAAGGCGCCCAGGACCGCATAGAGGGTGGCAAGGAAGTTGGCGGTCCACTGGTAGTTGGAATCGAACAGCTTCTGCACCGCTGCCCACGGCGTCGGCAGGATGTACTCCTTGATGCCGAGCAGCTGGACCGCCAGCTGCCAGGCGAGCAACAGGCCCACCATTACCAGGACGCTCGGCAGGTAATAGGCGAAGCCGCTGCCCAGGTGCCCGAGCAGTCCGCGCGCTTCCTCGGAAGCCGCCGGCTGCGGCTTCACTCGCTGGCCGGCACGGGCCACCGGCCGGCGGGCATCGGCCGCATGACCGACCAGTCGGGCAGGGTGCCGCTGGCGAAGCCGGTGCAGCCGAGCGAACCGATGGCGAGCGTGCCGTCGCGGATCCTGACGCGCACGGCGCCGTGGCTGCGCTCGTAGAGGTCAGGATGGGCGGCGAGGAACGCCTCCTGCTCGGCCACGGGCAGGCCGGCCATGCCGTTGACATAGTGGTGGCCGTTGCGCTCGACGTGCTTGATGCCCATCAGCCCCACCAGCGCCAGGTCCTGCTGCAGCGCCAGGCCTGCCTGGATGGTCAGGTCCTCGGCGCTCATGATGTAGCGTGGATTGGTCGGGTCCAGCACCTCGTCGCGCGATTCCTCGCGGTTCCACTTGAGGCAGCGCGCCCGGTTGATCAGCGATTTGTAGAAGCCCTTGCAGGTCTTCGACGACACGCCGGTGTAGCCCATCTGCCGGCCCTGCACGAAGGCGTCGAGCGAATCGTCGGATTCGTCGATGATGACGGGCCTCTGGGTGGAAAGGCCGCTGACGTTCTGCGACAGCGCCGCCTGCCGCATGATCGGCTGCTCGATGAACGATACGCTGCGGCTCAGGCGCGCCAGCCGCGGGTCGGCCTGCATCCGGTGCCACAGCTCGATGATGCCGTCGACGTCCGCGTACTGCTCGTTGCCGTCGAGCGTGGCGCGGTAGCCGCCTTCGACCCGGTCGAGCACCGAAGCGATGCGCGCGAGCCGTTCCACGTCGGCGGTGATGTCGCCGCCTACCTTGAGCTTGAACCAGCGGTGCCCGTAGGCCTTGACCACCTCCTCGAGCGTTTCCGGCAGGCCGTCGTCGACCCGCGTCTCCTGGTCGTCCGCGGTGATCGGGTCCACCAGCCCGACGGTGTGGCGGGCGCTGATGGTGGACGCGGGCTGCAGGCTGCCGAGGAAGGCGTCGAAGTCGAAGTCCTTCAGGTCCGGGCACAGATCGGTCGGCCCGACGCCGGGGACGTTGTGGCGGATCACGTCGTGAAAGGAGCGGCCCAGGCCACGGCAGATGGCATCGAGGATGGCGCGGTCGATGAGCGCCGGTCCGTAGTTGGCCACCAGCCGGTTGAGGCCGGCACGTGCCGCCTCGTCGATCTGCGCCTGGTAGTGACCGATGAAATGACCGAAGGCGGTTGCCGGCCCGCCGGCGAGGTAGATTTCACGGGCGATGCCGAGCGAGCGGCGCAACTGGTCGAAGTTGTCCTCGTTGCTCAGCGCCGGGTCCTTGTCGAACCACTTCGGCGCGAGCAGCTCGGCGGCGCCGCCTTCGGCAATGCGGCCGTCGGCGAGCCGCACTCGTACCCGCGCGAACGCCTGCGGGGCTTCGGTGAGGGTGACGACGCCGAATCGAAACGGCATGCGAAGGCGCACGTCGCGCTCATAGAAGTCGACCGCCTCGATGCTCACCAGAGTGTGCCGTGCTCACTGTGCACCCTTGCTGCTTCGCAGCTTCCCGCCCGTCTTCCTGCGGCCGTGCGAAGGTCTCATTCCATCCCCAATAGTTTGTAGATCCGGCGCGTGTAGGCGCCGAACGCTTCCTGCGTCTTCATGTCGAGCGTGCGCGGATGCGGCAGCTCGATCTCGAAGTTGTCGGCCATGCGCGCCGGGCCCGCCGTGAAGACGACGACGCGCGAGCCGAGGAAGACGGCTTCCGAGATGCCGTGCGTGACGAAGACGATCGTCTTGCCGGACTCCTTCCAGATGCGCAGCAGCTCCAGGTTCATCTTCTCGCGCGTCAGTGCATCCAGCGCGCCGAACGGCTCGTCCATCAGCACCAGCTTGGGGTCGTGGATGAGCGCGCGCGCGATCGCCGCGCGCTGCTGCATGCCGCCGGAAAGCTCGTACGGATACTTGTCCTCGTAGCCCTGCAGTCCCACCAGCGCGAGCAGCGCGCGGCCGCGTTCGCGGGCTGCAGCCATCGGGATGCCGAGCAGCTCCGCCGGCAGGAGCACGTTGTCGAGAATGCGGCGCCACTTGAGCAGCAGCGGCGACTGGAACACCATGCCGATGTCCTTGGCCGGGTCGAAAGGATGAGACGCGGTGCCGATCCGCACGGTGCCCTGGTCGTGGCCATGCAGGCCCGCGAGCACTTTCAGCAAGGTGGACTTGCCGCAGCCCGACGGGCCTACCAGCGAGACCAGTTCGCCCGGCATCACGTCGAAGGTTGCATCCGAGATGGCGAGATGCTCCTTGCGGCCGCTGCGGTAGACCTTGGTGACGCCGGCGAGATGGATGAAGGGTTCGGTCAGGCCGGTGGTTGCGGTAGCAGTAGCAGTGGCGCTCATCGGACCCGTGCATCCTTGACGATCATGAAGTGTTCCAGAAGAAGCACCAGTCCGTAGAGCAGCATGCCGAGGAGGGTGATCAGCACGACCGCCATGAACATCGCAGGCGTGTCGAGAGTGACCTGGACCTGCAGCATCAGGTAGCCCAGGCCCCTGTCGGAGCCGAGGAATTCGCCGACGATGGCGCCCGCGACCGCGAGGATGGCCGCCACCTTCATGCCCGCGAAGATATAGGGCAGCGAGCCGGGCAGCTGGATCTTGGTGAACAGCTGCCAGCGCGAGCCGTGCAGCGAGCGCACCAGGTCGAGCAGGTCCGGCTCGATCTCGCGCAGCCCCTTGGCGGTGTTGAGCAGGATCGGGAACACCGCGATCGAGAAGGCCATCATGGTGTTCGGAAAGACGCCGTACTTGAACCAGACGATGAAGAGCGGTCCGAGCGCGACCTTCGGAATCATGTTCAGCGTGACCAGCAGCGGCAGCACCAGTGCCTCGAGGCTGCGCGACCAGGTGAACGCCAGTGCCAGCAGCACGCCCGACGATCAGCGCCAGGAAGTAGCCGCCGAAGATCTCGCTTCCGGTCACCAGGGTGTTTGCCCACCAGTCGTAGTTGGGCGACAGCAGGGAGCCGAAGGTGTCCGCCGGCGACGGCATGACGAAGCGCGGCACTTCCCCGATCACCACGAACAGGTGCCAACCGACCAGCAAGGCGATGTGGGCCAGGACGGCCATCGCGTAGCGGCCCGCCGATGTGTTGACGCGATCCATCAGCGCTCCAGCCAGCGCGAGAGATTGGCCGCGACGAAGTCGTCGTCGGCGAGATCCGCATGCTCGCGGCAGACGCGGTCGATCTCCTGCGCCTGCCCCGGCGAGAGCGTCTCCGCCGGATCCAGGCACCAGATGCCCTGCAGCAGGCCCTGGCGGCGCAGCACCTCATGGCAGCCGGGTATGCAGCCGGCGAAGTCGTTGGCGACGTCGAAGAAGGCGCTGTTGCAGTCGGTCACCCGCGAGTCGAGGGCGAGCAACTGGTCGTCGATCCGGCCGGCCGCCACTGCGGACTGGATCCGCTCGAGCATCTGCACCGCTCCCCGGGTCCAGACGCTCCAGTGACCGAGCAGCCCGCCTCGGATCCTCAGCGTCACCGGCTCGCCCTCGCGCGACACCTGGAACGGCGTGAGCAGGTCGAGCACGATGTGGTCGTCGTTGCCGGTGTAGAGCGTCACGCGGTCCTCGGCGCGCGCGGCCACTACGCCGCGGATCACGTCGAGCGTGCGGTAGCGGTCGAAGGGCGCCATCTTGATGGCCACCACGTTGTCGATGGCGGCGAAGCGGCGCCAGAAATCCATCGGCAGCGCAATGCCGCCGACCGCGGTCTGCAGGTAGAACCCCACCAGCGGGATCATCTTCGCAACGGCCTCGCAGTGGGTGACGAGTTCGTCGAGCGACGCGCCCTTCATCGGCGCGAGCGAAAGCAAGCCGGCGTGATAGCCGTTGCCGACCGCTATCTCTGCTTCGCGGCACGCCTGTTCGGTGCGCCCGGCGAGGCCGGCGATCATCACCAGCGGCCTGTCGACCCAATCGCGGGCCACCTGTGCCGCCTGCGCAAGCACCGGCTCGTAGAGACCGACATCGCGAATCGCGAACTGCGTCGAATGCACACCGACTGCGAGGCCGCCCGAGCCGGCATCCAGGTAGTAGCGGCTCAGCGCACGCTGGCGGGCGGGATCGAGCTTGCGATTCGCATCGAGGGCGAGGGGATGAGCGGGGATGGCGCAGCCGCGGCGCAGCAGCGCAAGCGTCTCGGCGGGCAGGGCGGACCAGTGAAGCTTCATGCTAGGGATTCCGTGGGATTCCGGGGGGCCCGTCGGACCCCTAAAATATAATTTTATTGATGTAACCAGGCGGTTAATTTACCCTAACGCGCCGCTTGCGCCCAGGTCACCCCAGGTCACTCGAGCGTCATGGCGCGCGCCTTTTCTTTCGCTGCAGTTGCGGCTGCAGTCCACCGACCAAACTGGAGTTCCAATGTCGAACCGATTCAAGCTTGGTGCCGCGATCGCGGCAACGTTCGCGGCCAGCGTCATGGCGTCGAGCGCCGTCCAGGCGCAGCAGAAGCTCGACTTCGTCCTGAACTGGGTTCCGGGCGGCGATCACGTTCCCTACTACTACGCCAAGAAGATGGGCTGGTACGAGAAGGAGGGAATCGACCTGTCCATCGAGCCGGGCAAGGGCTCGGCGCTCGCCACCCAGAAGGTCGGTGCCGGTGCCAACCAGATCGGCCTTGCCGACATGGCCGGGGTGCTGGTAGCCAAGGGCAAGGGGGCCGACACCGTCGCCGTCTACAACGTCTACGCCAATTCGCCGCAGGGCATGTACTGGCTGAAGAGCTCCGGCATCACCGGCATCAAGGACCTGGTCGGCAAGAAGATCGGCAACCCTGCCGGCGACGGCGCGCGCGTGATGTGGCCCGCGTTGGCCAAGGCCAACGGCATCGATCCGAAGTCGGTGACCTGGGTCAACATCGACGCCAATTCCAAGCTGGCGGCGCTGAAGTCCAAGGCGATCGACGCGACCACGTCGTTCTACAACATCCACCACATCTTCCAGCGCGAACTCGGCGACGACCTGGGCTTCCTCGCCTGGCGCGATGCCGGCCAGAACCCCTACGGCAACTCGATCATCGTCAACGCCAAGTACCTCGACGGCCAACAAGCCCACCATCGACAAGTTCGTCAAGGTGACGCAACGCGCCTTCGCGCAATGCGTGAAGGAGCCGAAGCCCTGCGTGCAGGCGATGATCGACGCCAATGGTGCGCTCAAGTTCGACAACGAAATGCAGAACTGGGCGCTGGTCGAGGTGTTGATGAGCGACAAGTCTTCCCGGGAGGTGGCTCTGGGAATCCATGATGACAAGCGGATGGCCGAGGACTACGCCCTCGTGAAGGAATACATCGGTCTCGACAAGGAGTTCGACGTCAAGACCGTCTACACCAACGAATTCCTCGATCGGTCGATCAAGATGACCAAGTAGTGCCTGATCGCTGGCGGGCCGGCCGCAGACCTCAGCCGAGTTCGGGGCCGGCCACCAGCACCACCTGTGACGGATCGCCCGGGGCGGCTGCGCCCCGCACCATGCGAGTGAAGGGCCGCTGCAGCAGAAAGCCGCGCGCCACCAGTCCCTGCAGCAGCTCCAGATGGCGGTCGGCGAGGTCGACCTGCACCGGGCCCGCCACCGCATCCAGCACGTCGTCGATCAGGATCTGCGCGGTGCGGGCGTTGCGCGCGACCAGCGGGCCCAACTGGCAGGCCTCGAGTCCGTCCCTGCCAAGGATGAAGCCGCTGACGCGGCCGTCCTCTTCGGCCACCCGTGCGGCCGCCGGCATACGCAGGGCCAGCGCTCGCAGCAGTCGGCTCCGGTCGGCGCCGAACGCCGGCGCATCGAGTTCCAGTATCGCGGGCCAGTCGCTTTCGGCGATGCGGCGGGTGCGCGGAGCGCCCGCGGCATCCGGATCGAGCGAAACCGCCGCGCGCCGGTAGCGCCGGAAACCCCATGCCGGCATCGAAGCCTTCCTGAAGGTAGACCGGATAGCCGTCCGGGGTGGCGTCGAGCACCGGCACCGATCCATGATCGCCGAGGAAGGCAAGCGCTTCGCGCAGCAGCCGGGTGGCGAGGCCGCGGCGCCTGAACGGCGGCAGCACCAGCACCATGCTCACCCACGCGCAGCGGGCGGCCGGCGCGGCTGCGCCGGGCAGGGCCGGATAGGGGATCACCAGTGCAGAGGCGGCGAGCACCGGGCCGCGGCCGGAGTCGCTGCCCCGGTTGTCCTGGCTGCCGCTGGCGGCAGCCGCCCCCTGGACGTCGATGCCGATTTCGATGCCCCAGCCGCGCCCCATCGCGAGCATCATCCGCCAGTCGGCTTCGTTCTGGTTCCAGTTGGCCGCCCGGGAGAGCGCGACGCAGCCGGGAAGATCGGCCTCGGTCAGCAGGCGGATGGCAGGATGGGAGATGGAACTCGCAGACTCAGTACTTGCCATCTCGGGTGGAGAAGTGAGTCGGCTTGCCGAGGCTGGGCTGGCCGCTGCTCACCCAGTCCGCCACCCAATCGATCATCCGCTCCAGCGGCACGGCGGGCTTGCCGAAGAGACGCTGCGATTGCGTCGTGTCCTCGAGCCAGGCAGTCGGCGCCTCGCAGCCGGTGAACTGCGGCTTCTTGCCCAGCCGCCGGCCGAATTCCTCGGCGAGCCAGCGGATGCTGGTGTGCGAGGGTCCCGGTGATGTTGATCGGCGAGGTCGGTGTGGTGCAGTGGGCAAGCAGCCGCAGCGACTGCTCGTTGGCGTCGCCCTGCCAGATGACGTCGGCATGCCCCATCGCCAGGTCGAGGGTCACTCCGCCGTAGACGGCCGTGGCGACGTCGTGCAGCACGCCGTAGCGGGTGTCGATCGCATACGAAAGTCGCACCAGCCGCCCGGGCGTGCCGTACTTGCGCGAGGCGTACTCGAACATCCGTTCGCGGCCGACGCAGGAGTTCGCGTAGTCGCCGCTCGGCGGGGTCGCTGGCACGTCCTCGCTCGCGCCCGGCCCGTCGACCGGCACGAAGGGGTAGACGCAGGCGGTCGAGAAGGCGACGATACGCGCCTCGCGGAACGCCTCGGCCACCATCAGGGGCACGCCGACGTTCATCATCCAGGTTAGAGAGGCGTTGTCGGCGGCGCCGAACTTGTGGCCGGCCATGAAGACGACGTTGCGCACGCCGTCGCCGACGTTGGGCAAGCGGCCGATCGCCTCCCGATCCAGCAAGTCGCTGGCGATGCATTCCACGCCCTGGCTCTCGAGCGTCGCTTTCAGCGAAGGCTCGGAGAATCGGGCGACGCCGATGACGCGCTTGCCGGGAGCGGCCCGCTTGGCCATCCGCGCCAGCGTCGGGCCCATCTTGCCGCCGACGCCGAGCACCAGGATGTCGCCTTCCACCCGCGCCAGGTCGTCGACCAGCGCCTGGCGACGGCCGGGTCATGAACTCCTCGAGTTCCGCCACGTCGGCGAACCGGGCCGGCAGTGTCGTGATCGTCCCCGCTCATTGCGCAGTCACGCCTTCGAACAGGTCGCGGCCCAGCGCCAGCGCGCGCATCTTCGCGTCCGCGATCGAGCGCTTGAGCATCCAGAAGCCGCAGTCGGGATGGATGTAGCTGACCCGGCCGGCGCCGAGGACCTGCTCGGCCCGCTCGATGGCACGCGCGACCTCGCTCGGCGCTCTCGATGTCGGTCGCCTTGATGTCGACGACGCCAAGGCCGAAGCCGATCTCCGGCCGCAGGTCACGGAACGCCTCCAGCTCCTGCGGCGGGCGATGCGCGCATTCCAGCACGACGTGATCGGCATGCAGCGCGTTGAGGTAGCTGCATCAACTGGTCCCAGCTGCCTTCCTGGATGGACTGGCCGCCGTAGTTGCCGAAGCACAGGTGCACCGCCGGCGTGCCCTGCACGGCGTCGAGCATGCGGTTGATGGCCGATGCCGCCCATTCCCATTCCTCCGGATGGCCAGGCAGGTTGGCCTCGTCGATCTGCACGACGTCGGCATCCAGGTGACGGATCTGCTTCGCCAGCGAATCGGCGATCGCGTGCGCGAGTTCCGGCGTGTCCTTGTAGTGCTTGTTGATCAGCGTCTTGGCAAGCATGTGCGGGCCGGTGACGGTGAACTTGAAGGTGTTGTTGGCCATCGCCTTGGCGCGCGAGCAGGCGAGCGGCAGGTCCAGGCTGCCGTGCCCGATCGGGCCGACGACGGTGCCGGGCGGCCGGGTGCGGAACTTCATGCCGGTGCTCGAGCGGTAGGCGATCAGCTCGTCGAAGGAGAAGCGCTGGGTGACGCCATCCATCGGCTTGACGAAGTATTCGATCATCCCGTTGGTCTCGGGATGGTTGATGTCGAAACGGTAGAGCTCGCCGTCGCAGACCACCTCGACGCCGGCCTGCTCCTGGATGTTGATGATGAGCCGGGTGGCGTCCATCAGTGCCTGCTCGGACGGGCTGTTGATCAGCCAGTCCGGCACTGGATACGAACCGACGACGGTGGTCTTGATTCTGGGCATGTTGGTCAGTGAGTTGGCCGCGAACCTGGCAATGCCGTGGCATGTCCGAGAGATCGATGGGCTGCAGGAGGATCGTTGCGGGGGCAGCGAGTTAACCGGTTGGTGACATTGCCGGCGAGAGGCGATGTTAATGCGCGCTTGGCCGCGCTTCAACCTGCGTTGACGCAGCGGGGCCGGACGTCGTACATTATTAACTATATAGTTACTTAGCGTCCTTGCGCACTGTGGCGCACTCGAGGCGCAGGGGCGGAACTGCCCGCGGTAGCGCAAGTGCCATCACCAGGAGCAGCCATGAAACTGACCGAGGCCGACCTTGCGCACTATCGGCATGTGGGCCACCTGACGGTTCCTCGCGTCTTCGAGGGGGATGAGACCGCGGCGGTGATCGAAGACATCCAGCGGTGGGGCGAAGAGTTCCTGGCGGAATTGCCTGCCGCACAGCGCGCCTGGTATGTCGATGGCGGCGTGACCGCGCGTGCGGTGCTGCGCAAGCTGGACAACCCTCACCATCACCGCGAGGTGGTTCGTCGGCTGGCCTTCTCGCCGGCACTGGTGTCGCTGGTGGAGCAGTTGATCGGACCGGGGGTCTGGGTGTACTTCAGCCAGATCTTCTTCAAGCCGCCCGAGGGAGGGGGGCCGAAACCGGCGCACCAGGACAACTTCTATTTCGGCCCGAACGATTCCGAGGGCGTGGTGACTGCATGGATCGCACTCGACGACGCGACCCTCGAGAACGGCTGCCTGTACTTCGGCGAGGGCACGAACCTCGGGCCGGTCTACCGGCACGAGGCGCCTGCCGGCGAGCCATTCAACCTGCAGTTGCCGCAGTCGATCCTGGATCGCCAGCCGATGATGCCCGCGCCGGTGCTTCGGGGCGGCGTATCCTTTCACCACGGCAACACCTTCCACCAGTCGGGCCCCAACCTGTCGACCCGCTGGCGCCGTGCTTGTGCGCTGCACTACGTCAACGCGCACACCTTCTTCGAGCATCCGGCGCTGCCCTATGACGACAGCTTGAAATTGCGCATCACCTGAGGCCGAGCATTGCAGAGGCCGAGCATCACCTGAAGCGGAGCACCACTTGCAGCTGAGATGGAAGCTGAGCATGGATTGAAGCTGAACATCCCCAGCCTGGCCGGCTGGCGAACGAACCGCAAGCTGAATTACCGTCAGTCGACCCTGGCCGGCGACTGCCCAATTCGATGGAGAAATGATGGCTACGAAGAAACTCGGCATCGTGATGCATGGCGTCACCGGCCGCATGGGAATGAACCAGCACCTGATACGCTCGATCAAGGCGATCCGGGAGCAGGGCGGAGTGAAGCTGTCCAGCGGGGACCGTGTGATGCCGGACCCGATCCTCATCGGCCGCGGCGAAGAGCGGATGCAGGCGCTGGCGAAACAGCACGGCATCGAACGCTGGGGTACCGACCTCGAAAAGGCGCTCGCCAACAAGGGCGATACCGTCTTCTTCGATGCCGCCACCACCCAGATGCGCCCGTCGCTGATCAAGAAGGCGATCGCCGCGGGCAAGCACGTCTATTGCGAGAAGCCGTCGGCGACCAATCTCGCCGAGGCAATGGAAATCTACGAGGCAGCCCGCAAGGCCGGCGTCAAGCACGGCGTCGTACAGGACAAGCTCTGGCTGCCGGGCCTGCTCAAGCTGAAGATGCTGATCGATTCGGGCTATTTCGGCCGGATCCTTTCGGTACGCGGCGAGTTCGGCTACTGGGTGTTCGAAGGCGACCTGCAGCCGGCGCAGCGGCCGTCCTGGAACTATCGCAAGGAAGACGGCGGAGGCATCATCCTCGACATGCTGTGTCACTGGCGCTATGTGGTCGACAACCTTTTCGGCAACGTGAAGAGCGTCTCGTGCCTGGGCGCGACCCACATTCCGCAACGCTGGGACGAGCAGGGCAAGCCGTATGCGGCAACGGCCGACGACGCTGCCTACGCGACCTTCGAGACCGACAAGGGCATCATCGCCCACTTCAACAGCTCCTGGTGCGTGCGCGTGCGGCGCGACGACCTGCTCACCCTGCAGGTCGACGGCACGCACGGGTCGGCTGTCGCAACGCTGCGGGAGTGCCGCACGCAGCCGCGGGTCAACACCCCGAAGCCGGTGTGGAACCCGGATCTGCCGCAGCCGATCGACTTCTTCGACGGCTGGCAGGAGGTGCCGGAGACGACGCTGTTCGACAATGCATTCAAGGCGCAGTGGGAGTTGTTCATCCGCCATGTCGAGGAGAACGCGCCGTTTCCGTGGGGCCTTCGCGAAGGCGCCAAGGGCGTGCAGCTGGTGGAAGCCGGCCTGCAGTCGTGGCAGGAGCGCCGCTGGGTGGACCTGGGGGAACTAGGGGAGTAACCCCCCATGGCGCCTTCGGCGCCTACCCCCCTTGCAAGCAAGGGGGGCGCCGCCGGCGGCCGGGCGGAGCCCGTTCCGCGGCGGCTGCTGGGTGTGGGGCGGTGGAGCTTGCGGGGGTTGAGGCCGGGTTTGAGAAAGCAGCATCCGATGCCAGGGACGAGGGGGCGCCGCCGGCGGCCGGGCCAAGCCCGTTCCGCGGCGGCTGCTGGGTGATCACTACTACTGCAAGGGAGACGGTGATGGTCGGTCGACGCGGGTTCCTGGGGCAGGTGGCGGTTGGCGCAGCGGTTGCGGCGGCGGCGCGGAGCGGCTTTGCGCAGCAGTCCTTTCCGGACAAGCCGGTCCGGATCGTCGTGCCGTTTCCGCCGGGCGGCTCGGTCGATGCATTGGCCCGTCACATCGCGCAGCGGCTCACCGTCTCGCTGGGGCAGAGCGTCGTGGTCGAGAACAAGGCGGGCGGCAACAGCGTCATCGGTTCCGACCATGTCGCCAAGCGGCCGGGCGATGGATATACCTTGCTGGTGAACGCCGGCAACCTGGTCATCAACCAGCACCTGCTCAAGACACCCTACGACCTCGAGAAGGACTTCACGCCGGTCGCGCTGCTTGCCAAGGGCGCGCTGATCGTCTGCCTGACTCCGAACCTGCCGCCGCAGTCCTTCGCCGAGCTGGTGGCCTATGCCAAGGCCAACCCCGGCAAGCTGAACTTCGCGATCGGAAGCGTCGGTTCGGGAGGCCACATCGCCACCGAGTTGCTGAAGGGAAGAACGGGAATGGACCTGTTCGTGCTGCCCTACAAGGGGTCGCAGCCCGCCTACGTCGATCTCATGAGCGGCGAGATCCAGGGATTCGTCGAGCCGGCGCTCGGCGCGATGCCGCACGTCAAGAGCGGACGCATCCGCGCGGTGGCGGTCACGTCTGCGCATCGACTGGCGGCGCTGCCCGATGTACCGACCGTGGCCGAGTCGGGTGTCCCGGGCTTCGAGTTCTACGCCTGGTACGGCTTGTGGGCGCCGGGGAATACGCCGGCCGGCGTGGTGGCGCTGCTCAATGCGGAGATCAACAAGATCCTTGCCGAGGACGAGCTGAAATCGCGGCTCGGCGAGCAGGGCTTCGACACCCAGCATTCGTCGCCGGCCGAGTTCGCCCGCTTCGTGCAGGACGACTACAAATCGGTCGGCAGGATCATTGCCGACGCCGGGATCAAGGTGCAGTGATCGACGACACGCGTCATCGCAGGCGGGCCTGAGCCATGCACGAGACGACGATCGGCGTCATCGGGCTCGGCCACGTCGGCCGGGCATTGGCGCAGCGGGCGTCGGCGGCGGGCTTCGTGGTGCAGGGGTTCGACGTGTCGCCCGCCGCGGTTGCGGCTGCGCGCGCAGCCGGCATTGCCACCGCGTCGGACTTGCCGGTCCTGCTGCCGCCTGGATCGATCGCGCTGGTGTGCGTCTTCGACGATGGCCAGTTCATCGATGTCGTGGGTATGATCGCCGCGGCTCGCGCGGGCTCTGCCGGCGGGCCGGAACTGGTCATCAACGTCACGACCTGCAGTCCGGCCGCGATCGAATCCGCCGTCGCGGTGTTGCAGGCGCAGTCGATTGCGTTCATGGAACTGCCATTGTCCGGCTCCAGCATCCAGATCCTCGAGGGCGAAGCGCTTGGCCTGCTCGGCGCGGACGACGCGATCCTGGTGCGGCATGCCCGCGTCGTCGACGTGCTGAGCCCGCGGCATTTCCACGTCGGTCCGCCCGGTGCCGGCGCAAGGGCCAAGCTCGCTTCCAACCTCGTGCTCGGCCTCAACCGGGCTGCCTTGGCGGAGGGAATCGTCCTCGCTGAACGCCTCGGTCTCGATGGCCACCGCTTCCTTGAATTGCTGCGCCTGTCGCCTGCCTATTCGCGAGCGGTCGACACGGTGGGCGCGAGGATGGTGGCGCGCGAGTTCGCCCCGCGATCGCGGCTGGCCCAGCATCGCAAGGACCTTGGCCTGATCATCGATGAGGCCGGGGGAGACGCGGCGGGACTGCCCCTTGCACGGGCCCATCTCGACCTGCTTGACCGTGCCATCGCGCTCGGCCTTGGCGAGCAGGACAATGCGGCGGTGATCGCCGCCCTGACGGCGGCGGATGGCGCTTCGCCGAATAACGGCTGACCGGTCCGCGATAATCCTCCGACGCAACTCCCCCGAACGAACATCCTTCGACGCAGAGCCTCCGAACATCCTACTGAAGACGAACACCATGCCTGCACTCATGCTTCCCGACAACAGCGGCGTGCCGCGGACCTTTACGCTGTCGCAGCCGAAGGGCTATCCTCAGCAAGCCCGGGGCGCGTTCAACCGTGTCGCCTATTCCGCCGCCCACGTGGTGGCCGACCCGTTGTCGCCGGCCGATCCCTGGATCACGGCCGCCATCGACTGGGACACCACCATCGCCTATCGCCAGCGCCTGTGGGGCCTGGGCCTGGGGGTAGCCGAGGCGATGGACACCGCGCAGCGCGGCATGGGCCTCGACTGGCCGACTTCGCTCGAACTCATCCGGCGGTCGCTGGATGCGGCGAAGGACCATCCCGGGGCGCTGATCGCCTCGGGCTGCGGCACCGACCATCTCGCGCCGTCGGCAGCCTTGGGCGTCGACGAAGTCATCGCGGCCTACGAGTCGCAGATGGAGGCGATCGAGGCTCTCGGCGGCCGGCTGATCCTGATGGCCAGCCGCGCGCTTGCCGCCTGCGCGAAGTCGCCGGACGACTATGCGCGCGTCTACGACCGCCTGCTCACCCAGGCGAAGGAGCCGGTGGTCATCCACTGGCTGGGCGACATGTTCGATCCGGCACTTGCCGGCTACTGGGGCCACGCGGATCCGGTCCCGGCGATGGACGTGGCCCTCGACATCCTCAATCGCCATGCCGACAAGGTGGACGGCGTCAAGATCTCCCTGCTCGACAAGGACAAGGAGATCGTCATGCGCCGCGGGCTCGCTCCCGGCATCCGCATGTACACCGGCGACGACTTCAACTTCGCCGAACTGATCGCCGGCGACGAGCAGGGACATTCCGACGCGCTGCTCGGCATCTTCGATGCGATCGCCCCGGCGGCATCCGCCGCGCTGACAGCGCTCGCAAAGGGAGACACCGACCGGTTTCACCAGATACTGGGCCCGACCGTTCCTTTGTCGCGGCACATCTTCTGCGCGCCGACCCGTTTCTACAAGACCGGGGTGGTGTTCATGGCCTGGCTGAACGGCCACCAGGACCACTTCGTGATGGTGGGCGGGCAGCAGTCGAGCCGCAACATCCTGCACCTGTCGGAGTTGTTCCGGCTGGCCGACGCCGCCGGCCTGCTGGAGGATCCGGAACTGGCCTGCGCGCGGATGACCCACCTGCTCGCGACGCACGGCATCGACGCCCGGAGCGCGAGGTGAGCCTGGCGGCCCCTTCTCCCGAACTGCTGTCGCTCAACACGGCGACCGTCGGGAAGCAGTGGAACCTTCGCCAGATGATCGAGGCGTGTGCGCGCCACGAGGTGCGCGGCATCTCGCCGTGGCGCGACAAGCTCGCCGAGCTCGGCGTCGACGAGGCCGCCCGCCTGGTCCGCCAGCATGGGCTGACCGTCACCGGCCTGTGTCGTGGCGGCATGTTCCCGGCGGCGGATGCGGCCGGTCGGCGAGCCGCGCTCGACGACAATCGGCGTGCGGTGGACGATGCGGCTACCCTTGGCGCGCAATGCCTGGTGCTGGTGGTCGGCGGTATCGTGCCCGGATCGAAGGACTTGCCGGGCGCCCGGCAGATGGTTTTCGACGGCATCGCCGAGTTGCTGGAATATGCGCGCGGCAAGGTGCCGCTGGCGATCGAGCCGTTGCATCCCATGTACTGTGCGGACCGCGCCTGCGTCAACACCATCGACCAGGCGCTCGACATCTGCGATGCCGTCGAGCCGCTTGCGAAAGGCGAGGCGCCGTCAGGCGCGATCGGGCGTCGCGGTCGACGCGTACCACGTGTGGTGGGATCCGAATCTTGCCCGAGCCATCTCGCGGATCGGCCACCAGCGCCTGCTCGGCTATCACATCTGCGACTGGCTGGTGCCGACGAAGGACCTGCTGCTCGACCGCGGCATGATGGGCGACGGCGTGATCGACCTGAAGGCCCTGCGCGCGCTGGTCGAGGCACAGGGCTATCGTGGCCTGCACGAGTGCGAGATCTTCTCGAACCACTGGTGGCAGCAGGACCCGGACCTGGTGATGCGAACGATCAAGGAGCGGCACCAGCGCTGTTCCTGACGCGCCGGCCGGGGCCTGCCGCTCAGCGCTTCGTCTTCAGGTCGTCCGCTCCCAGGTAGATGCGATTCCAGCTCGGTCCGATCACCAGCTCGTTGATGCACACGCGGGCCGGCGCGGTGACGGCATAGGCGATCGCCGAGCCGACGTCCTCCGGCTGCAGCATCCGGGCGATGTCCGCTTCCGGCGGCGGCACCGGCCGCGAGCGCAGGATCGGCGTCGCCACTTCCCCTGGGCACACCAGCGTCGCGCGGATGCCGAGGTGGCCTTCCT
Organism: uncultured Pseudomonadota bacterium; assembly: GCA_963844195.1. Taxonomy (GTDB): domain Bacteria; phylum Pseudomonadota; class Gammaproteobacteria; order Burkholderiales; family Burkholderiaceae_E; genus Lautropia. Next base: position 1,168,741 of record CAWJNC010000004.1, read on the forward strand.
CGTAGTTGATGCTCTCCACCAGGGGAGCAAGGCCCATCTTGGTCGAGCCGTAGGCGGCACCGGTGAACGGCAGGAAGCGCCATCCCGCCCACGAGGAGACGACGACGATGGTTCCCGAGCCGGCCTTGCGCATCGCCGGCAGCACCGCAGCCACGCAGTAGGCGACGCCGTTCAGGTTGATGGCGCTCACCCTGGCGAACGCTTCGGGCGTGACGTCCTTCCAGGCCCGGTTAGGGACGTTGGTGCCGGCCGAGAGGACCAGTGCGTCGATGCGGCCGTGCTCGGCGAGGATGGCATCGGCGGCCGCCTGCACCGCTGCCGCGTCGCTCACGTCGAGCTGGCGCGCCTGCGCCGCGACGCCGGCCTTGCCCAGCGTCGCAACCGCCTTGTCGAGTTCCTCGGCGCGGCGTCCCGATATCACCAGCCTGAATCCCGCCGCGCCCAGAGCCTGGGCAGAGGCGAGACCGATGCCGGTGGCGCCTCCCGTGATCCATGCAAGCTTGCCGCTCGACTGGTCTGCCATGTCGTCTCCCGCGTCTGGTCTGAAAGAAAGGGATTCTGCGCCGAATTTCCGCGCCGTCCCCGTCGCGCCCGTCTCCGAGTCTTGCGCTACTGGTCGTCGCGGGCGCTGATGAAGCCGATCTTGCTGAGGCCGGCCTTCGACGGCGGCGGCGAGGGTCTCGGCGACATGATGGTAGGCCACCGACCGGTCGGCGCGCAGGTGCAGTTCCGGCTGCGGCTGCCGGCTGGCTGCTTCGGCGAAGCGGGTCGCCGCGTCATCCCTGCCGACCGGCTCGTTGTTCCAGTAGAGGTTGCCGTTCGCGTCGATGGCGAACTCGATCTTGTCCGGTTTGGTGCTGGTTGCCGAAGCATCGGCCTTCGGCAGGTCGAGCTTGACGGTATTGGTGAGCAGGGGAGCGGTCACGATGAAGATGACCAGCAGCACCAGCATCACGTCGATCAGCGGGACCATGTTGATCTCGGCCATCGGGGCGCTGGCGCGACTTGAATCGAAGCTTGCAAATGCCATGGCGGTCTCTCGAGGTTGCTATTTCATCGCTGCGATGTTCTGGCTGCCGACGTCCTGGCCGCCGGCCAGGCTCAGGTTGCGCAGGTTCTCCGCCGGCGACTGGTTGCCGGTGCGCAGTGTCTGTCCCGAGGAGAGGAAGGCGAACAGCTCGAAGGCGAAGGCGTCGAGCTTCGCCGTCAGCACCCGGTTGCTGCGGGTGAGCCAGTTGTAGCCCATGACCGCCGGCAGCGCGACCGCGAGACCCAGTCCGGTCATGATCAGTGCTTCGCCCACCGGACCGGCAACCTTGTCGAGCGAGCCGGAGCCGCTCAGGCCGATCGCCACCAGCGCATGGTAGACGCCCCAGACGGTGCCGAAGAGGCCGACGAAGGGCGCGGTCGCGCCGATGGTCGCCAACACCGTCAGCCCGTTCTCGAGTCGCACGGTTTCCTCGTCGAGCACCTTCTTGATCGTGCGGGTGAGGAAGTCCTGCGCCGTGCCGGCCTCCTCGAGCTTGGATGATCCGTAGCGCGCATGGTGCGCCTGTGCGTGCATCGCATGCGCGGCCAGGTGCGAGAACGGGTCGCGCACGCCGTGGGTGGCGATCTCGTGCTGCACCGCCTGCAGCGAACTCGCGTTCCAGAACATCTGCAGGAACTTCTCGCTGCGCGCCCTGCGCAGCATCTGCGAGATGCCCTTGGACACGATCAGCGCCCACGAGACGATCGACATCAGCACCAGGATGCCGAGCAGCATCCTGCTGACCAGATCGCTCTGGGCAATGAAGTGCCCGAAGCCGAGGGTTACGGGTTCATTCACGATCACTTCTCCAGGTCGAACACGATGGGTACCAGTACCCACACCTGCCGGGGCGTCGCCGGCCTCGGTGTAGGGCTTGAAGCGGGCGGCACGGACGGCGGTCATCGCGCTGTCGTCCAGCCGCGAGAATCCCGAGGACTGCTGCAATTCCAGTTTGAGCGGGTTGCCCTGCTCGTCGATCAATACCCTCACCAGCACCCGCCCGGTTTCACCGGCGCGGCGCGAGTACGCGGGATAGCTCGGCGCCGGCCGCTTCAAATACTGCACCGCCGTCGACGGCACCGTCTTCGGTGGCGGCGGCGCGGCCGGCGGTGCGGGTGGCGGCGGAGGCGCAGGCGGGGCCGGTGGCGGCGCGGGCGGCGGTGGTGGCGGTGGCTGGTGGCGGCGGTGGTGGCGGCGCGGGCTTCGGCTCCGGCTTTGGCTCCGGCTTGGACTTGGGCTTTGGCTTTGGCTTTGGCGGCGGCGGTGGAGGCGGTGGAGGCGGCGGTGGCGGTGGCGGAGGCGGAGGCACCTTGAACTCGGGCGGCGGCGCGGGCACAGGTGGAGGCTCCGCAACCTCGATCGGCGGCGGAGGCGGCGCAGGCTCGGAGGCGGCGGTGGTGGCTCCGGTGGTGGTGGCGGTGGCGGTCGGGAGGCGGCGGCTCCGGCGGCGGTGGTGGTGGCGGTGGCGGCTCGGGAGGCGGTGGCTCCGGCGGCGGTGGTGGTGGTGGCTCAGGAGGCGGCGGTTCGGGCGCAGGCGGAGGCGGTTGCGGTGCCGGGGGAACCGGTGCGGGCGGCGGCAGCGGCGCAGGGTCCGGCAGCAACTGCACGAAGAGGGGCGCCGCTTCCGCAGCTTCCTCGACGCGCACGTCGACGCGGCTCAGCGACCAGCCCGCTGCCAGGTGCGCGAGCACCACGCCCACCAGTACCGGCAGCTGATGCCAACGTGGCGGGCGCGAGCCGAGCTGCAGGGCTGCTGCGAGTCGCGCGGCGTCCTGATCAGGCGATGGCGTGCAGCCTGTCGTCCGCAACCGGCGGCGGCGTCGGCGGCGGCGGATGGGGTGAGGCTGGCGGTGTCGATGTCACGGGCAAAGGCCGACGCGGGAAGGGGCTCGGTGGCAGGCCAGTTGCCGGCACCTTGTCTCGTCGCTCGCAAGGGATCTTGTATCTGGAATCGGCAGGATCGGTCGGTCGGAAGGGCGCCGGGTCGAGCGCGAAGCAATCGCTTGCGGCTCGCCGGGTAAAGAATGCTAATGATTCTCATTGTACACAAGCGCCACATCAGTCCGGCGTCGCGTCGGCGTCGAGCGGATAGATCGGCCTGCGCAGGTTGCGGAACGGAAACTGGGCGTAGTCGGAACTGCACACGCCAGGGCCGGCCGACATCAGGATCGACTTCGCGATCGGCTGGAAGCCGGCCCGGAAGTGCTGGCGGGAGTAGATGATCAGATAGCGCGCCCGCAGCGGATCGAGTCCGCAATGGGTGAAGACGCCAAGGTCCACCGGCTCGGTCCGCTCCTCCGACACCACCAGTTGCAGCGGACCGGTATCGAGCACCGCGGTGCGGCCGCACGAGACCTTCACGCCGGTCATCATCGGCCCGGTGATCGTGAACTGTCCGTCGGTGATCGCCCGGATCCTGCCGGTCAGCGTCAGCGGCGCGCCCTTGCGTCCGATGCTCGGCATGTCGACGCGCCCGCCGATGGGCAGCGTGACCTTGGCGCCGACACCGGCCTCGATCATGGCAGCAACCGTGAGCGGATCGCAGACGGGTCCGGCGAGAACGCCGTGAAGACCCTGGCGCAGGGCCTCGGCGATGGTCTCCATCGTGTCGGCGGAGCCGCCGGAGGCGGTGTTGTTGCCATGATCCGCGAGCACCACCGGAAAATCGTTCAGCGCCTTGGCCTGCGCGACGGTGAGTTGCAGCGGATCCGGTCGGTAGACGAATTCCGCGCGCCGCTTCCAGGCCATGTCGGCCAGTTCGTCGCAGCGCGCCTGCGCCTCGGTGCGGCCGCCGGACTTGGCCGCGTCGCCGACGATGATCACGCTCAGGCCTGCCCAGGGGATGTCTGCAAGCGGGAAGCCGCCGAAGACGGATGCGTTCATGACTTCGCCGGCCGCTTCCATTTCGATGGCGCGCCCCATGATGTCCTTCATCGGCTGGAACATCGGCGAATGCTGGTTCATGTGGGTCAGCATCGGCAGCCAGCGCTGCAGGGTGAACGGCTTGGCGCGTCCTTCGAGCATTGCCATCAGCGACCGCGCCGCCCGTGCCCCGGTCTCGCCCATGTCCACATGCGGATAGGTCCGGTAGCCGGTGATGATGTCGGCCCGCTCGACCAGTGACGGGCTGAGGTTGCCATGGAAGTCGAGCGCGACCGCGATCGGCACCTCCGGTGCGACCTCGCGGATGCGGCGCAGCAGTTCGGCTTCGCCGTCGTCGTAGCCCTGCACGACCATCGCGCCATGCAGGTCGAGCATCACCGCGTCGCAACCCTTGGTCACCGCGGCGACGATCGCGCCGGCCATCGTGTCGAACGACTGCCGGTCCGTCGGCGCGCTCGGCGAGGCATTGGCGTAGACCGGTACCTCGACCTCGCCGCCGGCGGCTGCCGCCGCGTCGAGGAAGGCCGCAAAGGCGACGTTGGTGCCGGCATAGGCGTCGATGGCACGCCTGCCGGTCAGCATCGGGCCTTGCGCAGGGTCGATCGCGGCGGCGCGGGAGAAGAAGGACGCGAGCGGCGTGGCGACCGGCGAGAAGGTATTGGTTTCGTGCAGCATGCCTGCGACGACGAATCGACGTGCCATGGGGCGGTGTGCTCCGGTGATGTAGGGGGGAACGGCGCCGAGGGCTTCGGAGCGTCCGCCAGAAAAGATTAACATCGGTCCCCGAGCGCGTCGATTGCCGGCGCCGTGCGAAGTACGCGAGGGGACAACTGCGATGACCGATTCGATACTGACTGCCGAGCAGCAGTCAGCCTACGACCGCGACGGCTATTTCATGGTGAAGAAGCTGTTCGACAGCGAGGAGATCGCCCTGATGCGCGAGGCGATGGAGACGGATCCGGCGCTGCGCAGCAGCCTCTACGATCGCCGCGACAAGTCGGGCAATGCCACCCGCATGGCGCTCTGGAACCATCCCGGCGACAGCGTCTATGGGCTCGCCGCCCGCTCGCGTCGGGTGGTGGACAGGATGGAGCAGATGCTCGGCGGCGAGGTCTATCACTATCACTCCAAGCTCACGGCGAAGGAGCCGGAGGTCGGAGGCGCCTGGGAATGGCACCAGGACTACGGCTACTGGTACCACAACGGCTGCATCTTGCCGCTGATGGCGAGCGTCATGGTCGCGCTCGACCATTCGACCCGGGAGAACGGCTGCCTGCAGGTGGTCCCGGGCTCGCACCTGTGCGGCCGCATCGAGCACGGCGTGCTGCCCGGCGAGCAGGTCGGCGCCGACCCGAGCCGCGTCGAGCAGATCCTCGAGCGGATGCCGCTCGAGTATGCGGAGATGGAGCCGGGCGACGGCCTCTTCTTCCACAGCAACGTACTTCATCGCTCGGACCAGAATCGATCGAAGAACCGGCGCTGGACCGTGCTGATGTGCTACAACGCCGCCCGCAACGACCCATACCTCGAGCATCACCACCCGCGCTACACGCCGCTCGCCAAGGTCGACGACCGCGAGGTGAAGAGCGCCGGCCTGAAGCTTTCCGCCGGCGCGGACGCCTTCCGCCAGGCGTCCGCCAACCCGCCCGAGCTGCAAAAGCGCATCTGAGTCGAGTCCACGCCGACGCTCCCATCGCGCGGCCGCGCCGCTCAATAGGCCCAGGCACCGGCGCAGTGAGCAGCACCGCGTTGTCCACCGCCGGCCGGTCCGGTTCGTCACAGGTGACCGAACCGGCCGTCCGTGGACAACGCTCTTCGACGCTCGCGGCGCCCCCCGTCCCTGGCATCGGATGCTGCTCTGGCGAACCCGGCCTCAACCGCCGCAAGCCTCACCGCGCCACACCCAGCTGCAGCCGCGGAACGGGCTCTGCCCGGCCGCAGGCTGCGCCCCCCAGTGGGGGGAGGGCGCCTCCGGCGCCTCGGGGGGCGTCCTACCGTCTAGGGAACGTGCTCTTGCGCTGAATCAGGTCGTGGTTGGCGAACAGCTCCGCGACCCAGTCGACGAACACGCGCACCTTGTTGCTGAGATGGCGGTTGGGCGGGTAGACGACGTGCAGCGGAATCGAATCCGACGACCAGTCGAGCAGCAGCGGCTCGAGCTCGCCGCGGCTGATCTGATCCTGCACCAGGAAGGTGAGCGCATGCATCACACCCAGGCTCGCGAGTCCGGCGGCCACGATGGCGCCGGCATCGTCGAGCGCGATCTGGTGCCTTCCCTGGATCTCGATGGTTTCTCCATCGCCTGAATAGGTGAACGGATAGAGCCGGCCGGTGCGCGGCGAGAAATACTTGATCAGGGTGTGGCTGCCCTCCGGATCGTCGAGGTCGTGCGGATGCTTCGGCACGCCGTGGCGCTTCAGGTATTGCGGCGTTGCGCAGGTCACCAGGTGTGCCTCGCCGATCTTCCGGGCGACCAGCGACTGTTCGGTGAGCTCTCCGCCGCGCAGGACACAGTCGACGTTGTCGCTCAGGAGATCCACCGGCCGGTCGCTGACGCCGAGTTCGAGCTTGATGTCGGGATAGCGGGCGTGAAATGCCGGCAGCGCGGGGATCAGGATCGGCAAGGCGACCGCGGCCGATGAATCGACCTTCAGCCGGCCGCGCGGATTCGCGCGCGCGTGCGTCATCGCCGACTCGAGTTCCTCCAGCTCGCTCATCACCCGCACCGCCCGCTCGAAATAGGCTGCGCCTTCGGAAGTCACGGTGACGCGCCGAGTCGTGCGGTTGAGCAGCTTGGTCTGCAGTTCCGTCTCGAGCATCTGGATCAGCCGCGTCACGCGCGGCTTGGGCAGCGCCATCGAATCGGCAGCCTTCGTGAACGTGCCCGCTTCGACCACGCGGATGAACGCCTGCATCGCGGAGAATTTGTCCATCGGATGTCGCTCCTGGTCGGCCGGTGCCGGGGCGGCGGGGGCCTGCGCGCCGTCGGTCACGAAGACGAGCGCGGATTATGGCATCGGCTTTGTTGCCGACCTTGAAACAATGCTGATGCGTGCGCCCTGTTTATCCGGCGGCGTTTCGTCAATACAGTGGCTGCATCGCCCTGGGCAATGTTCCGGAGGTTCACGCCATGTCCACCTTGAAGACCCGCCGCGCCGGCCACTCGTCGGCAATCCCCTCTTCGGCCGGTCCCTCTTCGGCCGGTTCCTGCTCGACCGTTCGCTGGGTCAGCCAGACGATACCGCTGGCAGGCGACCGAGTGCTCCATGCGCGCATCTACGGCCGTCGCATCGACGGCGGCCCGACACCGCTGGTGCTCCACTTCCATGGCGGTGCCTTCACCGGTGGCTCGCTTGAAAGTGGCGCGCCGGTTGCACGGCTGCTCGCGCAGGCGGGCAGCGTCGTCCTGTCGATCGACTACCCGCTCGCGCCGGCGGATCCGTTTCCTGCGGCAGTGGAGGCGGGGCATGCGGCCGCCTTGTGGCTGCACCGCAATCGCCGGCGGCTTGGCGGTGAAGACGCGGTCGTGCTCCTCGCCGGCGAAGAGGCCGGCGGCAATCTTGCGGCAGCGGTGGCGTTGATGGCGCGCGACCGGCAGCGTCCGCCGCTCGCGGGGCAGATCCTGCTGTCGCCGATGCTCGATCCCTGTCTGGGCACCGCCTCGCTGCGCGAAGCAGACCTGGACGTCCGCGAATGCCCGTGGACGGCCGGCTGGGCGAGTTACCTGTCACGGGTTGCAGACGCCTGCCACCCCTATGCGGTCCCGGGGATCTGCCTGCGGCTCGCGCAACTTCCGCCGACCCTGCTGACCACCGCTCGCGACGATCCGATGCGCGACGAGGCGCTGGCGTTTGCGGCCAGGCTTCGGGAAGCGGGCGTGGCCATGGACCAGGCCGTCATCCAGTCGACCACCGGCTGGCCCCAGAGCCTGGCGCTCGCGGATGCCCGCCCCACTTCGCCGGCGCACGACGCATCGTCGAGCATTGCACCGCCCGACTGGGCGCATGAACTGCACGAGCAACTGCAGCGCTTCATCGCCGCCCGGCAGGCTGCTGCCTCTCCCGAAGGAGACAGCAGTTCGTGATCTGAGGGGGCGATGGCGGATGCTCGTCCGCATGTCAGCATCTGCATCAACATCCGGCCGCTTGGACCGCGGCCGTCGCAACCGAAAACTCCAAAGGCAAACCATGCAAGAGAAAACATCTTCGATCCGCAGCCGATTGCGGGTTGCCCTCGGCACCGCGCTCGCAGTGTCTGCCGCCGCCGCCGCCTCGACTGCGCTGCTGTTGTGGCAGGGGCCTGATGCAGCCGCCGGCGCACCCGCGGCCCAGGAGGCGGCGCCGGCTCCCATATCGATCGCCACCTCTGTAGTGGTGCAGCGGGAGGTCAACGCATGGCATGAATTCTCCGGTCGCCTCGAAGCGGTCGATCGGGTGGTCATCCGCTCGCGGGTCGCCGGCACGATCCAGCAGGTGCATTTCCGCGAGGGCGAACTGGTTCGCAAGGGGGACCTGCTGGTGACGATCGATCCGGCGCCTTTTGCGGTCGAGGTCGACCGCGCCGAGGCTCAGGTTGCATCGGCGCAGGCGCGGCTCGCGCATACCAACGGCGAGCACAGCCGGGCGTTGCGGCTCTGGGAGGAACGCGCCGTGTCGCGGCGCGAAGCGGACGACGCGATCCGGGCGCGGCTCGAAGCGGCGGCGCAACTGCGTGCAGCGCAGGCGGCGCTGCAGACGGCGCGCCTTGACCTTGGCTACACGCAAGTTCGCGCACCGGTGGCGGGGCGGGTGGGCAAGCTCGAAACCACCGTCGGCAACCTCACCTCCGGAGGTCCCAGTGCGCCGGTGCTGACGACGCTGGTGTCGGTGGACCCGGTCTACGCGACATTCGAGGCGGACGAGTCGATCGTGAGCCGCGCGCTGGCCGGCCTGCAGCAGGCCGGCGGCAGCCGCAGCGACCTCTCGAGGATTCCGATGCGCATGGGCACGGCCGCAACCGACGGCACGCCATTCGAAGGGCATCTGCAACTGGTGGACAACCAGGTCGATGCGGGCAGTGGCACCGTGCGCCTGCGCGCCGTATTTGCGAATGCCGACGGCAGCCTGATGCCGGGCCAGTTCGCTCGCCTGCGCATGGGCAATGCGAGCTCGTCGACCGAGCTGCTGATCAACGAGCGCGCGGTCGGCACCGACCAGGACCGCAAGTTCGTGCTGGTCGTCGGCAACGACAACACCGTGGCCTATCGCGAGGTCAAGCTCGGCGCTGCGTCCGACGGCCTGCGCGTGGTTTCGAGCGGGCTGCAGGCCGGCGAACGGATCGTCGTCAACGGCCTGCATCGCGTGCGGCCGGGCGCGCGGGTCACGCCCCAGACGGTTGCGATGGACGACAAGCCCGAGCTGCGTCGCGCCGCTGCCGGCACCGCGACCCGCAAGGCCGATGTCGAGTCCACGCCGGCGAGCCGCACCGCGGCGGCAACCTGACCAGTCCCGCCGCGACCCTCTGAACACCAACGGCAGCCCGCCATGAACCTGTCCAAGTTCTTCATCGACCGGCCGATCTTCGCCGGTGTCCTGTCCCTGCTGATCCTGATCGGCGGGCTGCTTTCGCTGCGGGTGCTGCCCATCTCCGAGTATCCGGAGGTGGCGCCACCGTCGGTCGTGGTGCGGGCCCAATACCCCGGCGCGAATCCGAAGGTGATTGCCGAGTCGGTCGCCACGCCGCTCGAGGAATCGATCAACGGCGTCGAGGACATGCTCTACATGGGCAGCCAGGCGACCAGTGACGGCCTGCTCACGCTGACCGTCACCTTCAAGCTCGGCACCGATCCCGACAAGGCCCAGCAGATGGTGCAGAACCGGGTGGCGCAGGCGGAGTCGCGGCTGCCCGAGGAAGTGCGCCGGCTCGGCGTCACCACCGTGAAGAGCTCGCCGGACCTGACCATGGTGGTGCACCTGGTCTCGCCGAACGAACGCTACGACATCACCTACCTGCGCAACTATGCGGTGCTGAACGTGAAGGACCAGCTCGCGCGGATCGAAGGCGTCGGCCAGACCCAGATCTGGGGGGCGGGCGACTATTCGATGCGTGTCTGGCTCGACCCGAACAAGGTCGCCGAGCGCGGCCTCTCGCCGGGCGACGTCACCGACGCGATCCGCGGCCAGAACCTGCAGGCTGCCGCCGGCACCATCGGCGCATCGCCCGGGCTGCCGGGCGTCGACCTGCAGCTCTCGATCAATGCGCAGGGCCGCCTGCAGAACGAGGAGGAATTCGGCGACATCATCGTCAAGACCAGCGCCGACGGGGCGGTGACCCGGTTGCGCGATATCGCGCGCATCGAGATGGGCGCGGCGGAGTACTCGCTGCGCTCGCTGCTCGACAACCAGCCGGCGGTCGGCATGGGTGTCTTCCAGGCCCCAGGCTCGAACGCGCTCGCGATTTCCGACAACGTGCGCGCGACGATGGCCGAGCTCAAGAAGAGCATGCCCGAGGGCGTGGACTACGCGATCGTCTACGATCCGACCCAGTTCGTGCGCGCGTCGATCCGTTCGGTGGTGACCACGCTGTTCGAGGCGGTCGGCCTGGTGGTGCTGGTGGTGATCCTGTTCCTGCAGACCTGGCGCGCTTCGATCATCCCGCTCCTTGCGGTGCCGGTGTCGATCGTGGGCACCTTCGCGGTGATGCAGCTGTTCGGCTTTTCGATCAACGCGCTCAGCCTGTTCGGGCTCGTGCTGGCGGTGGGCATCGTCGTGGACGACGCGATCGTGGTGGTGGAGAACGTCGAGCGCAACATCGAGGCGGGGCTGAGCCCGCGTGATGCGAGCTACCAGGCGATGCGCGAAGTTGCCGGCCCGATCATCGCGATCGCGCTGGTGCTGGTCGCGGTGTTCGTGCCGCTTGCCTTCATCAGCGGCCTCACCGGCCAGTTCTATCGCCAGTTCGCGCTGACCATTGCCATCTCCACCGTCATCTCCGCGGTCAATTCGCTGACGCTTTCGCCGGCGCTCGCCGCGCTGCTGCTGCGCGGCCACGACGTGCCCAAGGACCGCCTGACGCGCTTCATGGATGCGTCGCTCGGCTGGCTCTTCCGGCGCTTCAATCGCGTGTTCGGCCGCGGCATTGCCGCCTACAGCGGCGCGGTCGGCGGCGTGATCGCGAGGAAGGCGTCGATGATGGCGGTCTACCTGCTGCTCGTCGGACTGACCGTGCTCGTGTTCAAGGCCGTGCCCGGCGGCTTCGTGCCGGCGCAGGACAAGCAGTACCTGATCGGCTTCGCGCAGCTGCCCGATGGCGCCACCCTCGACCGCACCGAAGACGTCATCCGCCGCATGGGTGACATCGTGCTCGAGCAGCCGGGCGTGGAGAACGCGGTGGCTTTCCCCGGGCTGTCGATCAACGGGTTCACCAACAGCTCGAGCGCCGGCATCGTCTTCGCCATATTGGAGCCGTTCGATAAGCGCAAGTCGCCCGGGTTGTCGGGCCAGGCGATCGCCGGGCAGTTGAACGCGAAGTTCGCCGGCATCGGCGACGCCTTCATCGCCATCTTTCCGCCGCCGCCGGTTGCCGGCATCGGCACCACCGGGGGCTTCAAGCTGCAGCTGCAGGACCGGTCCTCGCAGGGCTACGCGGCGCTCGACGAGGCGGCCAAGGCGTTCATGGCCAAGGCGGCGCAGGCGCCGGAGCTGGCCGGGCTGTTCACGAGCTACCGGGTGAACGTGCCTCAGCTTCATGCCGACATCGACCGCACGCGCGCGCGCCAACTCGGCGTGCCGGTGGCCGACATCTTCGAGACGATGCAGATCTATCTGGGCAGCCTCTACGTGAACGACTTCAACCGCTTCGGGCGGACGTACACGGTGCGGGTGCAGGCGGACGCGCGCTACCGGGCACGCGCGGAGGACGTCGCGCTTCTCAAGGTCCGTTCCACCAACGGCGAGATGGTCCCGCTGTCGGCGCTGATGCGCGTCGCGCCGAGCTTCGGGCCCGAAAGTGCCATGCGCTACAACGGTTTTCTGTCCGCCGACATCAGCGGTGGTCCGGCTCCCGGTTTCTCTTCGGGGCAGGCGCAGGACGCCGTCAAGCGCATCGCCGCGGAGACCCTGCCGGCCGGCATCGGCTTCGAATGGACCGAGCTCACCTACCAGGAGATACTGGCCGGCAACTCGGCGCTCTGGGTCTTTCCGCTTGCCGTGCTGCTGGTCTTCCTCGTGCTGGCAGCGCAATACGAAAGCCTGGCGCTGCCCTTGTCGATCATCCTGATCGTGCCGATGGGGCTGCTTGCGGCGATGACCGGCGTCTGGCTCTCCAGCGGCGACAACAACGTCTTCACGCAGATCGGCCTGATCGTGCTGGTCGGACTGTCGGCCAAGAACTCCATCCTGATCGTGGAGTTCGCGCGCGAACTCGAGTTGGCGGGCAAGTCGCCGGTGGCGGCGGCCATCGAGGCGAGCAGGCTGCGGCTTCGGCCCATTCTGATGACCTCCTTTGCGTTCATCATGGGCGTGCTGCCGCTGGTTCTTTCCACCGGTGCCGGCGCCGAGATGCGCCAGGCGATGGGCGTTGCGGTGTTCTTCGGCATGATCGGCGTCACCGCCTTCGGGCTCTTCCTGACGCCGGTGTTCTACGTGCTGCTGCGCCGGCTCTCCGGCAACCGGCCTCTGCGCCACCACGGCCAAGGGGTCATTGCGCCGCAACCTGCCGTGGAAGGCTCAGTGCGCGCAGGAGCAGCGTCGTGAGGTCGCTCATGCCCCCCAGCGAGACGCCCTCCGGCACCATGCCCGGCGTGAATCCGGCATCGATGAAGCGGCCAGCCAAGGCGGCGTCCGAAGCGACCACATGCACCGGCACGTCCCAGCGTGCGTCGCGACCGCTGACGCTGGCGGCCGGCTGGTGGTCGCCGATCACGATCATCAGGTAGTCGCGCGGGGCGGGCTGCGCGAGGAACCCGGCGACCCAGTCGTATGAATAGGCGAGCGTGCCGACATAGGCCGGGCCCAGGTTCAGCCACTCCAGAGGCTGCGCGAGCGAACGCGAAACGGCGGCGGGGCTGAAGGGCGAGGTATCCGTGAGCAGCGACCAGTCCGGCTGGTACGGCGGCACAGGATTGAAGGGAAGATGGCTGTTGACGGTCGGGAAGACCAGGAACTGCGGCCTCGGGTCGCGCCCGTCGCGGCGCCGTTCGGCGAAGCGGGCGATCGAGAACTGGTCGGGGATGCGCCAGAAACCGAAGTCGGGCCCCCGGTAGTCGAGGCTGCGGCTGTCCAGCATGGACTCGTAGCCGTAGAAAGAGCCTTCCGGCCAATCGCCGCGGATCCCGGGCATCAGGGCGACCGTGCCGTAGCCTTGCGACCGGAAGTGGCTCACCAGGGTGGGGCGCCCGGTGGTGAGCAGCAGGTCGTAGTTGTCGGGGTCGCTCACGTCGACGCCGGAGAGCAGCGAGGCGTGCGCAAGCCAGGAGCCGCCGCCGAAGGTCGGCGACCGGACGAACGCGGACACCACTTGCCGGCCGCCGGCCGAGGCCGCTTCGTAGAACGACTGGCGGTGGGGCTGCAGCCGGCTCGAATACTCGGGATTGTCGAACGCGGCTGCGCCATAGGATTCCAGGAAGACCAGGATCAGGTCGGCGCCGCGCAGCGCGTCGACGTTGCCGGAGAAGGCGGGGCTTGGCGGCAGGCTGCGGGCTAGCCGGCCCGGCGACAGGGCAGTGACCACGAAGCTGCCCTGGCGCAGGAGGGTGGCGGTCACCGGCTGAACCACGTAGTCGCGTAGCCGGGTCTGCGCCGTTACCGGCACCGCGCCAACCGCCGGCACCAGCACGATTGCAAGGGTGGCGCCGGTGGCGAGCATCGTCGCCAGCGCGGCGTTGCGGCGCGTCGCCCGGCCGCCGGCGGCGAGCGCGTCCGCCACGGATGCAACCGACCGGTGCAGGATCCGGTGGACGACGATGACCAGCACGACGATCGCCGCGGCGATGGCAGCGGATTGCCACAGCGGCATCTGCTTCGAGGCGAGCACGAGCAGGCCGGGGATGTGCCTGCCGTCCCAGTACAGGTTGATGGGACGCCCGAAGAGCGCCGGCATCGTCACTTCCGCATAGCGGCCGAACACCAGCAAGGTGAAGGCGATGGCCGCCAGCGATACCAGGCGGGTGCGATTGCGCGGGGCGAGCCAAGGGGACAGCAGCAGCAGGCCGAGCAGGCCCAGGAACTCGAGCGATATCGCGGGCGAAGGGACTACTGCCGGCGTCGGCCAGAGGTTGTCGAAAGTCAGCGCAGCGTTGAGCAACGCCAGCGCGATGCACGACATCAGCGCGCCGCCCCCATGTCCACGGCGACCGGACGGGCTCAGAGGATCGCATCGTCAGCGGCGAGCGGCAGGAGACGACGTCGGAACAGCCAGGCAAGGTCGACCGCGAACGACCAGCTCACCATCATCACCGCAGCCACGGCTGCGGCGGTGCGTAAGCCGTCAGGCAGGATCGGTGCGACGCACGCGATCAGCGCCACCAGTTGCAGGACACAGATGGTCTTGCGCCGCCGGCTCGGCGGCAGCGGCTGGTCGAGCCACGGCCAGGCCTTGCTGGCCGCCACGAAGCCGTAGCGCATCAGTCCTGCGACCAGAACCCATGCGCCCGCGCGACCGGATTCCCAGGCGAGCAGCGACAGTACCAGCACCAGCAACGCGTCCGTTTCCATGTCGAACCGTGCGCCGAACCTGCTTTCGGTCCTGCGCAGCCGGGCGAGCCAGCCGTCGACGCCATCGAGGGTCAGCGCGAAGATGGCGACCCCGGTGACGATCAGCGCGTTGTGGCTCCACTGCTCGCCATACAGGGATGCCAGCAGGCAGACGATGGCGGCGCGCACCAGGGTGACGGTGTTGGCCGAGCCGAAGCGCGTGTGGGGGCGGTGGGCGTGCAGGCAGGCGAGCAGCGGCAGCAGGAGCAGCAGGTAGCCCCCAACCGCCTTGTAGAAGTACAGGCTGCCACCGGCGGGCATGAGTTCGGCGAGTGCGGCTGCGCCGAGCAGCAGCGCGGCGCCGACGCCGACGAAGTTCAATGCGGCGCTGAGGGCAAGTCGACGCGCGCCCGGCAGCGACCCGGTGAGCACGGCAGGCATCGGGTCGTCGGGCGTGTCGTTCATGATCCAGGAGGGCGTCCGCGTCGCGCGATCGGTATCGGGAGAGCTCGGGGAATCGTACGCGAGTCGGCGCAACCGTGCCATAGAATGCCATGGCACCGCCGCCGCTGTAGCGTGGATAAGCGTGTCCGCGTGTAGTTCAGGCGCCCGCCGCGGCGCCTGCCGAGCCTGCCGTCTTCCCGGCGACACCAGGAGGGTATTTGACCCGAGCGCCATTCTCCGACTCCGCCCGCGCGTTCTGGAGCAGTGGCCGCGGCACCGGCGAGATCCGCATTGCGGCGCTGCCGCAGCCGGGGGAGGGCGAGGTGGTGGTTCGCACCGTCTATTCCGCGGTCAGCCGCGGCACCGAATCGCTGGTGTACCGGGGCGCGGTGCCGCCAGGCGAACACGAGCGGATGCGGGCGCCGTTCCAGGAAGGCTCTTTCGATGGGGCGGTCAAGTACGGCTACAGCAACGTCGGCATCGTCGAATCCGGACCGCAGGCCCTGGTCGGACGGTCGGTCTTCTGCCTCTATCCCCACCAGACCCGGTACGTGGTGCCGGCTTCGGCAGTTCACGCGCTGCCGCCGGATGTACCCGAGGCGCGCGCGGTCCTTGCGGCCAACCTCGAGACTGCGGTCAACGGCCTCTGGGATGCTGGACCGCGCATCGGCGACCGCATCTGCGTCGTGGGCGGTGGCGTGGTCGGGCTGCTGGTCGCGTGGCTGGCGGCCCGCCTGCCGGGCTGTATCGTCGAGCTGGTCGACACCAACCCTGCGCGGGAGAAGATCGCGGCCGGCCTTGGCATCGGCTTTGCGGGCGTCGAAGCAGCGACGCCGGACGCCGACCTGGTGATCCACGCAAGCGGCAATCCCGATGGCCTCGCAGTTGCGTTGAGGCTGGCCGGCACCGAAGCGACCGTGCTGGAAATGAGCTGGTACGGGAACCAGCCGGTGACGGTACCGCTGGGAGAGGCCTTCCATTCGCGTCGCCTTTCGTTGCGGTCGTCGCAGGTCGGCTCGATCGCGCCGCCGCAACGGGCGCGCTGGTCACATGCCCGGCGCATGGGACTGGTCCTCGGCCTGCTCGCGGATCCGCGGCTCGACCTGCTCATCACCGGCGATACGCCCTTCGACGAATTGCCCGGACTGATGGCGAGGCTCGCGGCCCGCGATCCGGCCCTTCGCGATGCGCTTTGCGAACGCATCGGCTACGGGACGGTGTCGGCCTGCGCAGGGATCGCCGCCCAGACCCCCCATGCATAATGTGCAGGCAAATCCACGGGGAACGAAAGCATGTACAGCGTCAATACCCGCGATCACTTCATGATCGCCCACAGCTTTCGCGGCGACGTCTTCGGGCCGGCCCAGCGCATGCACGGAGCGACTTTCGTGGTCGATGTCGAATATCGCAGGCAGACGCTCGACGAGGACGGCATCGTCGTCGACATCGGCCGCGCCGGCGAGGTACTGCGCCAGGTGCTTGCGGAGCTGAACTTCCGCAATCTCGACGAGGCGCCGGAGTTTGCCGGCAGCAACACCACCACCGAGTTCCTCGCGCGGGAGATCTTCGAGCGCATCAGGACGCGGCTGCGCAGCCGGCGAACTCGGGCCCGGCGCGGCCGGCCTCGAATCGATGCGGGTGGTCCTGCACGAATCACACGTCGCCTGGGCGGCCTACGAGTCGCCGCTGCACTGACTGGCTTCGGGCCTGTGGCTGATTTCCATTTCATCCATCCAGGCGACCTGGCGACCCGGACCGGCGGCTATCGCTACGCCCGCTGCCTGCTCGCCGCGTTGCGTCTGCGCGGCGTGACGGCGGCCGTGCATCGTCTGTCGGGCAGTTTCCCGTTTCCTGATGGGGCCGCACTCGCAGACGCGGATCGACTGCTCGCGGGAATCGCCGACGAGAGCACCGTGGTCGTCGACGGCCTCGCCTATGGCGCGATGCCTGAGCAGGCGGTGGCGCATGCTCAGCGCCTGAGACTGGTCGCACTGGTCCATCATCCGCTCGCCCTCGAAACCGGCCTCGACCCGGACACGGCTGCGCGGCTGGAAGCATCCGAGCGAAGGGCGCTGCGCAGCGCGCGCGCGGTCGTGGTGACCAGCCCGGCGACGGCGCAGGCGTTGCGGGGCTATGGTGTGGACGAGTCGCGGGTGACGGTCGTGCTGCCGGGCACGCAGGTGCCGGCGCAGTCGCCCGCCCCGTTCCCTGTCCATTCCCCGATGCCCAGGGACCGGCAGGAGCGGGCCCCATCGGAGGGGGTCAGGCTCTTGTGCGTGGCGTCGATCACGCCGCGCAAGGGGCAACTCGATCTCGTCGATGCGCTCGCTGCGTGTCGTGCCCGTGGCCTGGCATCCAACTGGCGGCTGGTCTGCATCGGCAGCCTCGACCGCGACGCCGGCTACGCAGCAGCGGTGCAGGCACGGGTGCGGGAACTCGGGCTCGATGCGCAGGTCCACCTGGTCGGCGAGCGCGACGAGGACGCGGTCGACCGCGCCTACGAGGAGGCGGATGTCTTCGTGCTCGCGTCGCACCACGAGGGCTACGGCATGGTGCTGGCGGAGGCGATCGGCCATGGCTTGCCGGTGGTAAGCACCACCGCCGGTGCGATTCCGCAGACCGTGCCGGCGGATGCCGCCCGGCTGGTCGAGCCCGGCAACGTTTCAGGTCTTGCCGATGCGCTCGCCGAAGTCATCGGCCGGCCGGAGGTCCGGCGGACGATGGCGGCCGCCGCCCGAACCTCGGCGCGGTCGCTGCCCGACTGGCAGGCGGCAGCCGGACGCTTCATCGGCATGCTGCAGTCGGTACGAACGCCTTCGCCTCGGCCTTCCGAGCCGGAGGGCTTTGCCGCCTCCTGGCTCGCCCTGCGCGAGCCCCACGACCACGCCGCGCGCGCGGCGTCGCTGACCGTGCGGCTCGGCGCCTTCCTGCGCGCGCAAGGGCATCCGGCGCCCGGGCAGCGCCTGCGGATCCTCGATCTCGCCTGCGGGACCGGGTCGACGTTGCGCTACCTGGCGCCGCGGCTCGGTGGCGCGCAGGACTGGATGCTGGTGGACAACGACGCGATGCTGCTGGCAGCGCTGCCGCAGCCGGACGGCATCGGAACTGCAGCCGACGCCGGCCTGCAGTTGCGTCTGTCGCCGTTGTCCATCGACCTCGCTGAAGAGATCGATCGGCTTGCGCTGGCCGACGTCGACGTGGTCACCGCATCCGCGCTGCTCGACCTCGTGTCCGCGCACTGGCTGGACCGGCTGGTGGCAGCCGCCGTTGCCGCCGGCAGCATCGGCACCGGGGCGGTCAGCGAGGCGGCCGCGGGGTCGAGCCCCGAGCCACGCCCGAAGTCAGGCCCGGCACGTGCGCCGGCGATGCTCCTCGCGCTCAGCTACGACGGTGCCATCGCCTGGCAGCCGCCCCATCCCGATGACGACTGGGCCACCGGCTTGTTCAACCGCCACCAGCGCGGCGACAAGGGATTCGGTCCAGCGTTGGGGCCGTCGGCAGCGGATGAGGCGCAGAGGCGCCTGCAGGAGGCCGGCTACCAGGTGACATCGGCACCAAGTCCCTGGCGCCTTGGCGCAGCCGACGTCGCCATCCAGCGCGAATTCCTCGCCGGCCTCGCAGGCGCGGCTGCGGCGCTGGCTGAAGCGGCCGACGTCGACCGGCTGCGGGAATGGGTCCAATGCCGCACCGCGTGGCTCGAAGAAGGAGTCTCGGCCGTCGAAGTCGGTCATCGCGACCTGCTCGCCCTGCCGATCCGGTCGTCCCGGGCATAGGAGCCTGACCCAGGCTCCCTAGTTTCCTGTCCGTCCCCTGCCGGTCTGCCACCGGGTCCAGCCTGCGACTTCCTGCCTGGCCGATCCCGCTTCCGGTCGCTGTCCAGCGGTCAGCGCGCTTCCTGCTCCGCCGACTCCGGCGTGGCGGGCCGCAGGTCCAGGTCCCAGAGGACATCGGGCCCCATCTGGTGCTGGCGACAGGACGGGCGCAGGCAGTCGCTCAGCGCGAGCACCTCCGGCAGCTGCAGCCCCTGTCGCCCGGAGCCGATGATCACCGGTGCGATCGCAATCTGCAGGCGGTCCAGCAGGCCCTGCTCCAGGAACCGGGAGACGGTAATGCCGCCTCCTTCGACGAGAACGGCATGCAGGCCGCGCTTGCTGAGCGTGTCGAGCAGAGCGCGCAGGTCGACCCCGGTTCCAGACGCTACAGCCGGTATGAGCTCGGCCTGTCCGCAGCGCGGCCTCGCGTCGTCATCGAGACTCGGGAAGCGCGCCACCAGCGTCGGGCAGCGGCCGTCGGAACAAACCCGGTGCTCGGGCGTCAGCCGTTGCGACGGATCGATCACGACGCGCGTAGCGTGGCATCCGGGCACCATCCGGGTGGTGAGTTGCGGGTCGTCGGACAGGACGGTCGTGGCGCCGACCACCACCGCGTCGCACAGCGCCCGCAACCGATGCATGTGGACGAGGTTCTGCTTTCCGTTGATGAAGCAGGAGTCGCCGGAGCTGGTCGCGATGCGGCCGTCGATGCTTTGCCCGAGGTGGCCGAGAACGTAGCGCTGCCCGGGTTGCAGTGCGAGCAGCGGACGGTAGAGGTCGAACATCTCGCGCGCGGCCGCAGACCAGTCGCCGGCGAGCAGCCAGCCGCGCGCCGGATGCCGGTCGATCCTGGGTTCGGTGTCCGGCCGGCCGCCGGGTGCGACCAGGTCGACCGCCGGCAGCCCGTGGCGGCGCCGCCGGGCAATATCGAGGCACAACGCCCACAAGGCCTCGCAATCGTCTGCAGCCCCGGCACCGGCCGCTGCTTCGGCCGTCGGCAGCGGCGCCGGGCTGCGGCCGCCGACAGCGCGAAGCCGCTCGGCGGCGGCAGATTTCACGGCGGCTGGGTCTCTGGTCATGTCGTTGGCCGTCAAAGAGGCTTGTGCAAGGCTTCGGCAACCCGAGCGTGTCGTTCGCAGCGCAAGCTGCCGCCGTCGGGAAGGGTCCGGCTGGCGCCGGCCGCATGCTGCCGGCCGGCGGCGATCACAGAGGATAAGCCCTGACGGATCTCCCTGCGGGCCCGCATCCGGCCCTTACGGGCCATTCCGGTGCAAGAGACGCAGATTCGGTATGCTAGGACCCGATGAAGCTCGAAAATCCGCCTGCCGATGACGCGCCCACGCCCCGGCCCTCACGATTTCAGACCGCCTCCAGCGGCAGTCCTTCTTCCGGTGGTCCTGCCGGGGGTCCTTTCGCCGGAGGCGCTTCTCCCATAAGCCGTTCCGACGCTCGGCACCCGGCAACCGGCGCCAGGCAGCGCCCGCGCCCGACCGCAGCCGGGCTTCGTGCCGGCATCCGGGTCGACCGGGTGGTCAGCGAGTTGCGGCGGGGCCGTCCGGTGAGGCTGTCTGCGGGCCGGGAGGAGATCCTGGTCGCAGCGGTGGAGACGATGCTGCCGTCGGTATGGGGCTTCCTGTGCTCCGATGGGGGCGAGTTGAACGTCACGTTCACGGCCGAACGCGCGCAGGCTTCGGGCTGGTCGCAGCCGGTCTCGGTCGCCGTGCTCGCGGATGCCGGGTCGGTGGCACTGCCGCTGGCAGAGGGGGCGGGAGTCGACGCCGACGCGCCGCCGCCGCTGCTTCCGATCTCGCTGCGCCTGCCCGCCGATTTCGAGCCGGCGCAACTTGCCGAGCTGGCCGGTCTGGGTGGCCACCCCGGCGACGGAACTGCCGCCGCGTCGCTGCTGGCCAGACAGACCGACTCGCCGGCCGCCCAGACCACGCCGGCGATGCGTGCGGCGCTGGAACTGGCACGACTTGCGCGGCTGGTGCCGGCAATCGTCACGCTGCGGATTTCGTCGGCCGCGTCCGCCGGTACCGCGGGCAACGGACAGGCAACGCACGACGGCGACCCGGATTTTCTCGCGGTATCGGCTGCCGACGTGCTGGCCTATCCGCAGGACCGTGCCAGCTCGCTGCTGCGCGTCAGCGAGGCGCCGGTGCCGCTCGCCGGACACGAGCAAAGCCGCTTCGTCCTGTTCCGCGAAACGGTGGCTGACCTGGAGCATGTCGCGATCATCATCGGCAAGCCCGACCCGGCGGAGCCGGTGCTGGTTCGGCTGCATTCCTCCTGCCTGACCGGGGATCTGTTCGCCAGCCTGCGCTGCGATTGCGGCGACCAGCTGCGCGGCGGCATCGACCGCCTCGGCGAGGGCGGCGGCATCCTGCTCTATCTTGCCCAGGAAGGCCGAGGCATCGGGCTGGCCAACAAGCTGCGCGCTTATTCCCGCCAGGACGCCGGCCTCGACACGATCGACGCCGACCGCTACCTGGGCTTTCGAGGCGACGAACGCAATTTTGCGGTCGCCGTCCAGATGCTCCAGGCGCTCGGCATCCGCCGCATCCGGCTGCTGACCAACAACCCGTCCAAGATCGCGGCGCTGCGCCAGGCCGGCCTCGACGTGGTCGAGCGGCTGCCGATCGGCGGCCACATCAACCGCCACAACGAGCGCTACATCACGACCAAGCGGGACCGCGCCGGCCATCTGATCGACGTCTCGACGCTGCCGGCGGAGCGCCAGGCCGGCTGAGGGCTGCACCACATGGCGATTCTCGTTTCTTCCGACGGGCGCTGCGACCCCGCCTGGTGAGCCCCGTCCGAGGCCATCCCCGAAGCCGGCTCTGCGCCAGCCTGCTGCTGGGCGCCGTGCTCGGGTACGGTGCGCATCTGCCGGCTTCAGCGAACGCCGTGATCGGCGTAGCCGGCGCGAGCGGCAGCGCGGAGATGCAAGGCGCGCATGTCGTGAGCTGGGGCAGTGTGAAAGTGTCGGCCAGCGCCGAGCTTGCCTTCGAGGTCTTGACCGACTACGACCGCATGGCCGATTTCCTGCCGGGAATGCTGGCTTCCGCAGTGGTCTCCCGCAACGGAAATACGGTGATCGTCGAGCAGAGCGCCGACGAAGGCGTCTTCCTGTTCAAGCATCGTATCGACGCGCGCCTGGTGATCGTCGAGCATCCGCCTTTCCGGCTCTCGGTCAGCTCGCTTGCCGGAAGCTTCCGGGAACTCGACGGCAACTACCTGCTCACCCGCAAGAAGGACCATACGCTGATCGAATACCGCGCCCGCTTCCTTCCGGATTTTCACCTGCCGCCGATGATCGGTCCCTACGCCGTGCAGCGCTCGCTCGAGCGCCATCTGGGCGCCCTGGCCGAGGAAATCGAGCGGCGGCTGGCCTTGGCCGGCGCTGCGACCGCGGTGCGCGGGCGGGCGAAAGCCGGAGCGTCGGGAGCACCCGGAGCGCAGCAAGCTCCGGACGCGGGCCTTGCAGGACGCGCGGGGCAGGACCGGCGGCCGGGAACGCGCGGCTGGGAACCGGTGACGCCGGCGTCGCCGGTCGCCCCGGTCGCGCCCGGTCGCGCCCAGCGGCGAATAGCCGATCCGGACGCGGCACAATAGGCGAACGGCCGAGAGAGAAGAGGAGCAATGTGAAGAGCAAGGTGACATCCTTGGCGCAGGTCTCGCCGGAGCAGGGCCGGCCGATGTCGCAGGTGATCCGCGAACGGATCGTGGCTGCCGGCAAGCGTTTCCATGCCAACGACAACATCGCCGAGTTCATCCAGTCGGACGAGGAGCGCCGGCAGCTGCGCGAGGAGGTCGAGGGTCACATCGAGGCGATGCTGCGGGCGCTGGTGATCGACACCGAATCGGACCACAACACCCAGGATACGGCCCGCCGGGTCGCCAAGATGTACCTCAACGAGGTTTTCGCCGGCCGCTACGAGCCGGCGCCGCCGATGACCGAGTTCCCCAACGTGGAGAAGCTCAACGAGCTGATGGTCGTCGGTCCGATCACCGCCCGCTCGGCCTGCTCCCATCATCTCTGCCCGATCATGGGAAAGATCTGGATCGGCGTCCTGCCCAACGCGGATTCCAACCTGATCGGCCTGTCCAAGTTCGTGCGGCTGGCAGACTGGATCATGAGCAGGCCGCAGATCCAGGAGGAAGCGGTAAAGAACCTCGCCGACGAGCTGGAGAGCAAGATCGCGCCCGGACGGCCTTGCGGTCGTGATGCAGGCGGACCATTTCTGCATGCACTGGCGCGGCGTCAAGGACCGTAGCAAGATGACGACCTCGGTCATGCGAGGCTCGTTCCTGCGTGACTCCAGCCTGCGCAAGGAGTTCCTGGACCTGATCGGCCGTTGACGCCTGGCGCCGCCTCGACGGCGTGCTGACGATCGGATCGAGCAAACCGGTCATCGGCCGATCGCAAACTGTTACCGGCAGCCAGCTAGAGTCGGGGCAACCACCTCTAGGGACAGTGCGCGGGCGCGAGTCCGACACATCATGGCTGCAGAAAAGACCGGCACCAGCATCAGCAACGCATCCCAGACGACGCTCGTCCCGGTCTGGGCCACGGTCGTACCGCGAGACCGTCGCGGAGGTCAGCGAGGCGATCCGGCGCAGCAACGGCCGGCTCTCTGTCAGCAGCGCCCGCTACAGCCCGGACACGCCAGTTCGCGCTGGCCGGCGCCCTGCATATCGACATGTCGCGGCTCAACCGGGTCATCCGCTTCGAGCCCATGGACGGCATCATCCGCGTGCAGGCCGGTATCCGCTGGCACGAATTGCTGCGCTTCATCCAGCCGCACGGCTTCGCCGTCAAGGTGATGCCGCAGTTCGCCAACTTCAGCATCGGCGGCTCGGTCGCCAGCAACGCGCACGGCCACTATGTCGGCATCGGGCCGATGTCGGCGTCGATCCGCAGTCTCGGCCTGGTGCTCGCCGACGGCAGCCGGGTGGAAACCAGCCGCAGCGACAAGCCCGACCTGTTCGCCGCCGTCGTCGGCGGCTTCGGCGGTGTCGGCGGTGGTGGTGGAGGTCGAGCTTGAACTCACCGAGAACACCCGCGTGATGCGCAAGTCGATCCGCCTGCCGGCGGAGCAGTACGTCGACCACTACAAGGCTCGCATCGCCACCGATCCCGGCGCGGTCTTCCACACCGCCGAATTCTATGCGCCGTCTTTCCGGCGCCTGCGGGCGACCACCTGGGTCTGCTCCGAGGACCGCTGCACCAACGACCAGCCGCTGAACCTGGCGGGCTTCGACGATCCGCTGCGCAAGGTGTTCGACTGGGCCCGGCCGACTTCCTGGTTCGGCCGGATGCGCGAAGAGCTGATCGTCGAGCCGATCCGCCACGCGCGCAAGGTGGTGCACTGGCGCAACTTCGAGGCGAGCCACGACCTGGTCGAGCTCGACGCCCGCATCCACGAAGACCCGTCGCTGGAGCTGCAGGAGTACGTGGTCAGTCCGGCCCATGCGATGCCCTTCCTGGCCAGGCTGCAGGATGATCGTCGCGCGCTACAAGGTGCCGGCAGTCTACCTGTCGATCCGCCACTACGGTCGCTGCGACGACAGCTACCTCAGCCTCGCCGAACTCGATTCCTTCGCCTTCCTGCTGGCGGTCCGCGCCAAGCCGGTGGATTCGCTCAAGGCCGACTACGCGGTCTGGAGCCGCGAACTGGTCGACGCCGCCCTCGAAGGCAACGGCAGCTTCAATCCGGCCTACCAGATGCATGCGACGGCCGAGCAGTTCGGTCGCGCATTCGCGCCGCCGCGCGGAGCTGTTGCAGGCCAAGCGCCGGTACGATCCCGCGAACCGCTTCGGCAACGGCCTGTGGAGCCGCTACCTGGACGACGACCACGGTACCGACGCCTTGGCGCAAGGCGAGGTCTCCGAGTTCCGGGCAGCATTCGCCAAGACCACCTCGCGCGACGCCGTCTACCGGCTGCTTGCCGATTGCGGCCCGCGCGGCCATGCCCCGCGGATGCTGGGCCTGCTCGAGCGGATGTCGCAACGTAGCACCGAGGATGAGCTCATCTACCGCAATATGCGCAGCACGCTGCTCAAGTGGCGCAGCTCGCATGTTCGCGGCGCTGACCATGCGCCAGTCGGACTGGCAGGGTGCGCTGCACCGGCGCCTCGCCCGCTATTCGCGTGAACAGCTGCAGGCCGCGAAGGCCTCCGACGGCAAGCGGCTCGAGGGAATGCTCGAGGTTGCAAGCGGCGGCAAGCAGCTGAGCGCACTGCGCCGCCACTTCAGGATCGACGGCCTGGTGCGCCAGATCGACAACTTCGGCTGCCAGTTCGCGGACGGTGGCTCGCGCTGGCTCGAGTCGCGGATGCCCGCGCGCGCGGCAGTGGGCGATGCCGGCCAGTGGGACGAGCAGATCCTGAACAACGAGGCGGGAAGCGTCGACCTGGTCACGCTCTACGGTGGCTTGAGCGGCCTGCCGGCATCGCAGTTGGCACGCTGCCTCGCGCAGCTGGTGAAGGTGGTGCGGCCCGGCGGCATGGTGCTGCTGCTCGAGCACGATGTGGAAACGGCGCATGACGGGCTCGAGGCATCGCTCGCGGTGACGCTCGCCTACCTGTGCGCCGGCGCGACCTGGGAAGCCAGCCAGGCACATCCGCGTGCATTTCGCGCGGCCGACGAGTGGAGCGGGCTGATGCAGGAGCACGGTTTGCTCGAGACTGGCGCACGCGAGCGGATTCCGCGCACGCCTTTCGGCGACTCTGTTGCTTGCTTTCCAGAGGCCGTTGCCACAGACCTCGGTCTAGCCTGCCAACCAGAAGCGCCCTGATTCCGTTCTACACTATTCGCGAAGGATGCCGGCGAATTGCGCAGCCGCGCGGTAGCCGCAACAGGACGGGGATAAGGACATGGTGGCCGAGCATACGGCGAAGGCTTTCGACACGGACATCGACCTGCTGCGCAGCAATGTCCTCAAGATGGGCGGCCTGGTGGAGCGCCAGGTCGCGCGGGCCGTCGACGGCATCCGGCTGATGGACCTGGGACTGGTTGCGGAAGTCCTGCAGGACGAGGAGGTCGTCAACCGCCTGCACGTCCAGACCGACCTGATGTGCAACCAGGTGATCGCCAAGCGCCAGCCGATCGCCGTCGACCTTCGCGAAATCATCGCCATCCTGCACATGATCAACGACCTCGAGCGCGTCGGTGACGAGGCGAAGAAGATCGCGCTCAAGGTGCGCCGCTTCCAGGGCATGGCGCTGCCGATCTCGCTGGCTCCGGTCAGCGCGATGGCCGACGAGGCCTGCGACATGCTGCGGCTCGCGCTGGACGCATTCGTACGCCACGACACGCGGATCTCGGCCGTGCTCAACGAACGCGACCGCAGCCTCGACAGCCAGCGCGACGCGGTGATCGCGGAGCTGCTGGCCGGCATGGCCGTCACGCCGTCGATGATCGGCTCGGCAATGGACATGGTGCTGGTCGTGCAGTCGATCGAACGGGTCGGGGACCACGCGAAGAACATCGCCGAGTACGTGGTGAACGTGGTGGAAGGCATAGACCGCCGCCACGCACCGGCGAGCCGCAGCGACGTAACCGGCAGGGCCTGAGCCTGCTCCGGTCAGCCCGGCAAGCGCCTCAGGAGGCGTTGCCGGCTCCGGCCGCTTCGGCCGCTACGGTGCCTGCGCCTGGTGGCAGCACCCGCTCGCGCGGGATCGCCAGCGTGAAGCGCGTGCCCTTGCCCAGGGTGCTGTCGAACCTGAGGATGGCGTCGTGGCGCTGCGCGATGTGCTTGACGATCGCCAGTCCGAGCCCGGTGCCGCCGGTGTCGCGCGAGCGACCGCGATCGACGCGGTAGAAGCGCTCCGTCAGCCGCGGCAGGTGTTCCGGCGCGATGCCGATGCCCGTGTCCTCCACCGTCAGCTGCGCGCCTTGCGCCCGGTTCGACCAGCTCATCGTGATGCGGCCGCCCTGCGGCGTATAGCGGATCGCATTGGTCAGCAGGTTGCGCACCGCGCTTTCGATCTCGGAGGGCACGCCGCGCAGGCGCACCGGCTTGTCGATGAGCAGCTCGATGGTGTGGCGGCCGGCGGAAAGCGTGCGCGCAGTCGGCGAGCAACCCGCGCAGCAGCGGCTCGATGTCGAACTCCTGGTCCGCCGGCCGGTTGGCGGCATTCTCCAGGGACGAAAGCATCAGCAGGTCCTCGAGCAGCCTCTGCATGGTCACCGCCTGCTTGCGGGCCGCGTTGAGGTGCGTGAGCATCTCCTCGCGCGGGAGGTCGAGGTCGATCAGGGTTTCGATGTAGCCGCTGACCACCGTGAGCGGCGTGCGGATCTCGTGCGAGACGTTGGCGACGAAGTCGCGGCGCATCGCATCGAGCTTGTTCTGCTCCGTGACATCGCGGGTGACCAGCAGGCGCCAGGAATCCGGTGTCGGCACCAGCCGCAGCGAAAAGATGCGCCCGGGGCGGCGCGGCAGCGACAGTTGCAGCGGCGCGCGGTAGTCGCCGGCTTCCAGGTAGCGGGTGAACTCCGGCTGGCGGATGAAATGGTCGATCGGCCGGCGCATCCCGACGATGCCGTGCAGATCCTCGGCGGCTCGGTTGAACCACTGCACCAGGTTGTAGCGGTCCATCACCACCAGCGCATCCGGCAGCAGGTCGACGGCGGCGTGCAGCCGTTCGAGTTCGGTCGCGGTCTCCTCGCGCTCCGCGGCTTCCTGGCGCACGAAACGGCCGAGCCGGTCGAGGATGGCCCGCCAGCGTGCCGAATCCGATCGGCAATTGCCGCTGTCGTGGCAGGATCGACCATCGGTTGAGGCCTTGCAGGTGATAAAGGTGGAAGGCGCTCACTGCCGCGAGGCAGCCACCGAGCCAGACGACGGCGGCGACCGGCCTCGCGGCCGCCATCAGGACGGCTGCCACCACCAGCGCGAAAGCGACGAAGGCGATGCCGCGCAGGAAGGTCATGTCGGCATCGGCTCAGGGTACGGCACCGGCACGGGGGCCCGGCCTTGCGCGACCGGCATCAGGCTTGCACTGCCGGCAGCTTGGGCAGCAGCCGGTAGCCGCCGCCGCGCACTGTCTCGATCAGGCGATCGTGGCCGCTGGGCTGCAGGGCCAGGCGCAGGCGCCGGATGTGCACGTCCACCGTGCGCTCCTCGATGAACACGTGGTCGCCCCAGACGCCATCGAGCACCTTGGTCCGCGACAGGACACGGTCGGGATTGCGCATCAGGTAGTGCAGCAGCTTGAATTCCGTGGGTCCCAGCTTGAGGGCCTGGCCGTTGCCGCTGGCGCGAAAAGTCTCCGGCTCGAGGCGCAGGCCCGTCGATTTCGATCGGCTCGTCGCTGGTGTCCGGCGCCGCCCGCCGCAGCAGCGCCTTGATGCGGGCGAGCAATTCGCGCGGCGAGAACGGCTTGCAGATGTAGTCGTCGACGCCGGCGTCGAAGCCGTTGAGCCGGTCGCCTTCCTCGGAGCGCGCGGTCAGCATGATGATCGGCAGCGACCGGGTGCGGTCCTCGCTGCGCAGGCGCCTGGCGAATTCGGTGCCGCTCTGGTCGGGCAGCATCCAGTCGAGCAGGATCAGGTCGGGCAACTCCTCGTCGATCTGCCGGCGCGCACTGCCGGCGTCGCTCGCCTGCAGCGGCTTGTATCCGCCGTGGCGCAGGTTCACCGCCAGCAGGTCGCGGATCGCGGGTTCATCTTCGACAACGAGAATACTTGCTGGCATGAAGCCTTGGCCTTGCATCGGGATTGAGACTGGACTGCTGGACAGGATTGCTGAACAGCAGGGCGGCCGCGCGCGGAAACGCCGATGCAACGTAAAGTATTACACGGCCATTGCAGGAATATGACAGCGCCACGAAGCCCGCAAGGTCCCTCTCGCCTCCGCGCGGTTCGCCGTATCCGAACGGCGGCGGCAGGCGCGCCCGCCGGGGCCGGTCGGCTGTGTGAGAATGTCCGGCATGACCATCAAGAAAATCCTCGTCACCGGCGGCGCCGGCTATATCGGCTCGCACACCGTCGTGGAGTTGCTTGCAGCCGGCTTCGATCCGGTGATCCTCGACAACCTCAGCAACAGCTCCGCCCAGGTGGTGGAGCGCATCGCGGAGCTCACCGGGCGTGACGTGCCGCTGGTGCAGGGGGACATCAACGACGCACCGCTGCTCAGGAACCTGCTCGCCGAGCAGCGCTTCGACGCGACCATCCATTTTGCCGGGCTGAAGTCGGTCGGCGAATCGGTGGCGGATCCGCTCGCCTACTACCGCAACAATGTCAACGGCACGGTGACGCTGCTGCAATGCCTCGCCGAGGCGCAAGTGCGCCGCTTCGTGTTCAGCTCCTCGGCGACCGTGTATGGTGACCCGCACAGCGTGCCGATCCGCGAAGACGCGCCGACGGCGCCGACCAACCCGTACGGCAACACCAAGTGGCTCATCGAGCACATCCTCGCCGACCTGGCCGCATCCGATCCGCGTTGGGCAATCGGGGTGCTGCGCTACTTCAATCCGGTGGGTGCCCATCTGTCCGGGCGCATCGGCGAGAACCCACGGGGCGTGCCCAACAACCTGATGCCGTTCGTCACACAGGTGGCGGTCGGCAAGCGCGAGCGCCTCTCCGTGTTCGGCGGCGATTACCCGACGCCCGACGGTACCGGCGTGCGCGACTACATCCATGTGGTCGACCTCGCGCTCGGCCACCTCGCCGCCCTGAGGCGCGTCGAACAGGCAGGCGGCATCTGGACCGTGAACCTGGGCACCGGCCAGGGCTATTCGGTGCTCGAGATCGTCAAGGCGTTCGAAGGCGCCAGCGGCCGCAGCATTCCCTACCAGATCGTGGCGCGAAGGCCGGGAGACATCGCCCAGTGCTACGCCGACCCGGCCAATGCCGAGCGCGAGCTGGGCTGGAAAGCCACCCGCGGCCTGCAGGAGATGTGCGCCGACAGCTGGCGTTGGCAGAGCCTCAATCCGGACGGCTACTAGCGGTTTGCCTGCGGCTGGCCTTGCCGGTCGGGACGGCCTCTCTCTGCTGCGGGGCCGCTAGGCGACCAGGTGCCGCCCCCCGCGGGGCCGGCGCAAATGCGGCCTGCGAGGCCTGCCCGCGGCGACCGGCCGCCCGGCAGGCCAGCCTGGCACGTCTGGAACACCAGGAATACGAGGAACACCGGGAACACCAGGCACTCCTGGTACGGCCGGTACGGCCGGCAGGAGCGGCAAGGCCGATGCCGGTTCGGCGCCCAGGTGGCGCTCGACGTCCTCATCGACCAGCCGGTAGAAGACGGCCGGCGCCTTGACCATCGGCCACTGGCCCATCCCGTCCAGGCGGCGCTGCGTGGGCTGGTGCTGCGCCAGGAAGCGCCGGGTGCTCCGCGAAGTCACCTCTGAGCTCCAGTAGTAGATCGCAGGGCAGGGCAGCCGCAGGTAGGCGGCGCCGGCGTTCCGGTAGGCGAGCAGCGACCGGCACAGCGACCACAGGGTCCGCGGGTCCACCAGGCGCAGGCTTCGCCAATAGCTGTGGGCCGGATGGCCAGGCGCGGCCGACAGGATCTCGTCGTACAGGTTCTGGACGAAGCTCGTCGGCGAATCGAAATCGTCGGCGCGGCTGCACCAGGCGCTGTCTTCCGGCGTCAGGTTGCCTTCGACGTTGATGAGCAGCCTCGGCGGCGTCTCGAGCAGTTGCGCCGCGACGATCGCGACCACCGCGGCGGTGGAATGAGCCAGCAGGACGACCGGCCGTTCCGCCGAGATGTCGGCGACCAGGTCGCGCAACAGGCGGGCGGCCCGTGCAACCGTCAGTCCTGCCGATTGCGGTGGTGACGCGCCATGACCGGGCAGGTCCCAGACGTGGATCCGGGCACGAGCCGCCAGCGGCTGGTTGAACGCCTCTCCGAAGCAAAGATGCGAATCGCCGAAACCCGGCAGCAGCCAGAGATCGACAGGGGCTCCCGGGGCGCCGCCGGTCCAGACCGCCGTGCCGGAATGCAGCCGCAGACGAGGAAGGCTCGAGTCGCTCATCGGGTGACCTTTCTCATGAAGCCGCACGCGTCGGCGGCAGGCCTGGGCGATTGTGCGCGTGATGGCGGAAGGAACCTTGGGACCGCTGCCCTGAGTGCCCGGCCGGGACCTGCCGAATGGACCTTCGCTGGCGGGACCGGCGTCCTGGCGGGCCCCCGCGGGCGGTGCCGGCGGGCAGTGTCGGCGGGCGGTGACGCGGCGGGCGGTGTCGGCGGGCGTCGGGGGCGCGGACTGACAGTGGCTCACGGGATTGCGCTTGCAGGCGCAATCCCGCTCCGGGGCTCGCGGAGCGGTGCTCCGCGTCGCCGTTCCGGCGAGCGCCCCGGAGCCCGTCCCTGCCTCGTCCAGGTCGGGCTGCGTCCACGGGGGCGGCTTCGCTCGTCGCGTCGTTGCGGACTCGATCGCCTGCCTCAGGGGCGGCTGTGCCCGACCTTCCCTTCGTCAGCGGACGGCTCCACCACAAACAGTCCGCGCCCCCGACACCCGCCGCCACCGCTGCCATCATCCGAGCGGCTGGGGGGGTGGGGGTTGCAGTGGCGATCGCCGTGTGAAGGCGCCGATCGTGTTGCTCGACGAGCTGCGGTGGCGGCGGGCGCGTCTGCTGGTCAGGCGGTCCGAGGGTTCAACAGAGTCGTTCATTGGCCGGTCCGTGGCGACGTGTAGCGCGCCGACTTGTAGCGCAAGCGCCTGGTCCCGCCACGCGGAGTCGCGGCGACAACGAGCTGCTTCGCCTTGAACCTTCGCCAGCTCGGCTGCCACGAGCGGTGGCGGCGGGTGGCGGGGGTGGGGAATGTTTGTGGTGGAGCCGTCGGCTGACGAAGGAAGGTCGGGCACCGCCGGTCCTGAGGCAGGCGCTCAAGCCCGCAACAAAGGCGAGGAACGAAGCCGTGCTGGCGGACGCAGCCCGACCTGGACGAGGCAGCGACGGGCTCCGGGGCGGTCGCCGTCAGGCGACGCGGAGCACGCTCCGCGAGCCCCGGAGCGGGATGCGCTTGCAAGCGCATCCCGTGAGCCACTGTCATTCCCCACCCCCGCCGCCCGCCGACACCGCCCGCGGCGAACGAGATGAACGGGGTGAACGCGGCGAAACGCGGCGATGCAGTGCCCGGGCGCCCCAAAACCCGCTACGCCCGCTTCCCGTACCCCGCTTCGCGGGCGAGCACGATCGCCTGGGCGCGGCTCTCGACCTCGAGCTTCGCGAAGATGCTGGTGATGTGGTTGCGCACGGTCTTCTCGCTGAGCCCCAGCGTTGCCGCGATCTGCGCGTTGTCGCGGCCCTGCGCCATCAGGTCGAGCAGGCCGCACTGACGTTGGGTGAGGCAGGCGAAGGTGGGATCCCCCAGGCCACCAGCAGCCGGCAGGAAGGACGAGGCTGCTTCGAGCCAGCGCTTCCATCCCGCTTCGTGCTCGAGCAGCAGGTGATTGGGGCTGTCGATCGGCACGAAGCGCGCATCGGGGATGCCGCCGGCAATCATCCTTCCCTCGGAGAAGGGCACGCGGGCGTCGCGCTGGCTGTGCAGCACGAGGGTAGGGCAGGTGACCGCCGGCAGCAGCGCCGTGACGTCGATGCGGTTGAACTCGCGCATGAAGCGGGCCGCATTCTGCGGCGAGGTGGAGATGCGCTCGAGCTCGTTGAACCAGCGATGCTGCTCGGGCGTGCCGCCGGGGATGAACTGGGTGGTGAAGAACTGGCGGAATGCCGGGTCGCGCTTGCCCCACCCAAGCTCGGCCAGCCGGCACATCAGCTCTGCCTCGTCGCGCTCCTCCTCGGACGTGCTGCGCACCAGCCGGCCGCGCGCGTAGCCGCCGTGCAGCAACAGGTGGCTTACCCGCTCCGGGTGTCGAACCTGGTAGGCGATGGCGATCGAGGCTCCCTGCGAGATGCCGAGCAGCGCGAAGCGCTTCGCGCCGACCGCGTCGGCCACGATCTCGAGGTCGCGTACCCAGGCCTCGAAAGTCAGGTCGTCCACATCCCAGTCCGATAGGCCGCAGCCGCGCTCGTCGTAGCGCACGAAGGTGCAGCGCGACGACAGGCCGTGCAGGAGATGGCGCCAGACCGGGCTCTCCCAATCGTATTCGAGATGGCTCAGCCAGTTGGCCGCCTTGATCAGGACCGGACCCTCGCCGGCGACCGCATAGGCGAGGCGCACGCCGTCGTGACCGTGGCAGAAGCGGATCTGTTGCTGAAGCGACTGCATGGCTTCGTCCTGCTGCAATCCGGACCTTGAACGGGACACCGCAACCGTGACCGAGCAATATACCGCCGGGCCCGGGGCCGGGACAATTGTCCCGGGCCGCGAGGCAGATGCGTCCCGTGCGCGTCACGATCCGGGACCTGCGTCCGTCGCCGGGAGCGCCTGCGCTTCGCACAATGGCCGATGGGCGCGTTGCGCGCAGGCGCGGCCGCAAGTTGATGCAACAGGCATCGATCCGAAGCGAGAAGGGAAAGCAGCATGAACCCCACCGACCTGTGCCGGCGCTACGTCGATGCATGGAACCGACACGACGCCGAGGCCATCCTGGGCTGTTTCGCCCTCGACGGACGCTACGAGGATCCGGTCACCGCCACTCCCATCAGTGGCGCGCAGCTGAAGGCGCGTGCCGCGTCCCTGTGGCGCGCGTTCCCCGATCTCGCTTTCGAGGCCGACGCGCCGATCGCTTCGGGGCCCGACCGGGTGGCTCTGTCGTGGACGATGACCGGGACCCACGAGGGTGAGTACCAGGGCCTGGCGCCAACCGGGAGGCGGGTGAGCCTGCGCGGCATGAACCTGCTCCGGTGCGTTCGCGAAGGCATCGCCCAAGCCACCGGCTATTTCGATACCGCCGCCGTGCCGCGCCAGCTGGGGCTGCAGGTGGTCGTGCAACCCGAGCGCATCGGTCCGGCCGTTTGCGGAGCAAGCCGCGTGATCCGCACCGGAAGGCCGATCGATGAGGGCGCGGTCGGCATCACCGAGCTGGTCGCCCGCTCCGATGCCGAAATGGCTGAGCTGCAGGAGCTCGGCGCCCGGATCTCTGCCGAACTGCCCGACAAGCCCGGCTTCCTCAGCCTGACGGCCAGCATTGCCGGCCGTCGCCTGACCACCATGTCGACCTGGGACTCGGTGCGTTCGCTGCGCCAGTCGCTGATCGGCAATGCCCATGGCGAGGCGATGCGGCGCGTCCTGAGCGCCGACCTGGCGGAAGGCGGTGCAACCAGCGTCTGGCTCCTCGTGCAAAGCAACTCATTCCGGCGCTGTTCAAGGTGCGCGCGCATGCGGCGGCTGGAAGGCCGGTTCGGCCGGTGCGAATGCGGCGAGCCGCTCGAAGCGGTGACCTGAGCTCCGCCAGGCGACCGGGTTGCGGCCGACCACGCGGGTAAAGGCCCGGCTGAAGGCCGCTTCTGAATCGTAGCCGACCGCCTGCGCCACCGTCCTTACCTTCGCTGACGGCTCGGCCAGCAGCGTGGTTGCCAGTTGCATGCGCCAGGCGGCGAGATAGCGCATGGGCGGATGCCCCACCACGTGCGCGAAGCGGGCGGCGAGCACTGACCGAGACGACCCTGTTTCCGCGGCCAGCGCTTCGAGCGACCATGCACGTGCGGGTTGCGCATGCAGCAGCGCGAGCGCCCGTCCCACCAGCGGCTCGTACAGGCCTGCCAGCCACCCTGCGGAAACCTGCGTCGACATGGCTGGCGCCGCGCGGACCTGCGCCGAGAGCTGCTCGACGTGGCAGCGGATGGCGGCCATGAACATCAGTTCGCTCAGGCGCAGCAGCACCTCGCGGCTCCCGGCCTGTGGCGCGCGCAGTTCCGCCACGGCGCATCCGGCCAGGTGGCGCATCGCTTCGCTCTCCTGCATCGTGCGCCGCAGGTGAAGCACCCGCGGCAGCGCGGCCAGGATCGGATTGAACGGGCGGGCATCGCAACCGAGAAAGCCGCAGATGAAACGGGTTCGCTTCGGGCCCGGGCCGCCTTCGGCGACGACCTGCGGCAGCTCCCCGGCCACCATCCGGCGGAAGAAGTCGACGGCCTCGTCATCGCTCGCAGCCGATACGGCCGACGCCGGGTTCGCCAGGAAGTACGGGTCTCCATGAGGAACGACAAGGATGTCGCCGGCCGCCATCGGCTGTGCGTCCTCGCCTCGTATGCCGCCCCAGCACGTGCCCTCGGTCACCACGTGGTATGAAATCAGGTGCTGGGCGGCAGGCAGGACCAGTCGCGCGAAAACGTGAGCCGCCGGAGCCGCCGATTTCCAGGGGGCGGAGGCCTCGACCAGAAAGAGCATCGACCCCGTCAACCGGACGCAGCGGAAGACGTCGGACAGCACGTCGATCCCGGTGCCGCCGGCAGGAGCTGCGCCGCCTTCGGGTACGCGAGCCGTGCGCGCGGCCGGACGCTGCAGCAAGCGATTCGGCAGGTCGGTCATGGCGTTGGGTGCCGGGGTGATCGATCCTACGCTTGCAGGTGCGGGATGACAACGTGGGCGAATCAGGGGGTCGACGACAATGGAAGATCTTGCAGGAAGAGCGGATCGCAGCGTTCACGCCGGGAGCGGCTCGCCGGTAGCGGGCGCGCAGCCGGGTGAAGGACCACGGTCGCCGGCCGAGATCTATGAGGAGCGGTTCGTGCCGGCGCTGTTCCGGCCATGGGGCAGGGTGGTGGCGGAGGCCGCGCAGCTGGGCCCGGGCCTGCGGGTCCTCGACGTGGCCTGCGGCACCGGCGCCTTGACCGAGGCAGTCTGCGAGCGGGTCGGCTCCGACGGCGCGGTAGTCGGCGTCGATGCCAACGACCAGATGCTCGAGGTCGCCCGGCGCAAGCGCATCGGCGCCGACTGGCGCGAGGCTCGCGCGGAGTCGCTGCCCTTCGACGATGCGAGCTTCGACGCAGTGGTCAGCCAGTTCGGGCTGATGTTCTTCGACAACCGTGCCCAGGCGTTGCGCGAGATGATGCGCGTGCTCCGTCCGGCCGGGCGGCTCGCGGTCGCCGTCTGCGACGGATTGGATCGCTCGCCCGGTTACGCCGCGCTCGCGGACTTGCTGCAGCGGCTCTTCGGTAGCCGCATCGCGGACGCGTTTCGCGCGCCGTTCGCGCTTGGCGACGAGGTGCTGCTGCAAAGACTTTGCGAGGAGGCCGGCATCGGAGCCGCCGCGGTCGCACGCCACGCCGGGATGGTCCGCTTCGCGTCCATCGACGCACTGGTGTCGACGGAGCGCGCCTGCGCCTGGACGCTCGGCGGGTTGCTCGACGATGCCCAATTCGACAGCCTGCTGGAGGAGTCGCGCACGCAGCTGGCACCCTTCGTGCAGCCGGACGGCTCGGTTGTCTTCACCATGCCTGCCCTGATCATCTCGGCCCAACGGGCGACTCGATGACGGCCGCTGCTACCGGCAGGCGGACGCGCGCGATTGCCAGGCCCAGTCCGCTGCCGCCTGCAGGCGAGCCGGCGATCCGCAGGCGTGGAGGTAAAAGCGTGGAGGTAAACTGCCGCCATGCCCCCGTCATCGCCTGCACAGGACATTCGTCCCGTCGATATCCCGCGCCATCTGGACGTCGTCCGAGGCCTGTTCCGCGACTATGCCGACGCGCTCGGCATCAGCCTCGACTTCCAGGATTTCGAGGCCGAGCTCGCGGGCTTGCCGGGCGACTATGCGCCGCCGCGTGGGCGGTTGCTGCTTGCGTGGCAGGCGGACGAACCGGTCGGATGCGTGGCGCTGCGGCCCCTCGAGCAGGGCGTCTGCGAGATGAAGCGGCTCTACGTAAGCCCTGCGGCACGAGCGACCGGGCTCGGCCGGCGACTCGCGCACCGCATCTGCGACGAGGCCCGCACTGCCGGCTACGACCGCATGCGCCTCGATACCCTGTCCACCATGACCCCAGCTCGCCGCCTCTACGAGGCGCTCGGCTTCCGCCCGATCCCGCCGTACTACTTCAACCCGATCCCCGGCGCCGTCTATCTCGAGCTCAATCTTGCGCGAAACACCGCGCAGGACACCGGTACGAAGGACATCAGCACGCGGTAAGGAGCGGCGCCGAGGCAGAGGGGGGTGGGAGCAGTGGTCGGCCCAGCGAACCTGGACTACCGGTTGAAGTTGAAGAACTCCCGTCGTCCCCGCATCGACACCACATGCTCGGCGAGCAGCGCGAGGTCGCCGTCGCGCTCGACCGGATTGAGGTGCTCGGTGTTGACGATCAGCACCGGCGCCGCGTCGAAGTGGTAGAAGAAACGGCTGTAGGCTTCGCTCAGCGCGCGCAGGTAATCCTCGGAGATCGCGGCCTCCATCGTCAGGCCGCGCGCCTGCACGCGCTCGACCAGCGTATCGGGCGACGCCTGCAGGTAGATGACGAGGTCCGGCGTCGGCGCCTGCGGACGCAGGCTCGCGAAGATCTGCTGGTAGAGGGCGAGCTCGTCGTCCGACAAGGTCAGGCGTGCGAACAGCGGATCCTTTTCGATCAGGAAGTCGCCGATCACCGCGCGAGTGAAGAGGTCCTGCTGCGCGAGGTCGCGCAACTGGTTGACGCGCTGGAAGAGGAAGAACAGCTGCGTCGGCAGCGCGTGGCGCGCGCTGTCCTTGTAGAACCGCTCGAGGAAGGGATTGCTTTGCGGCTCCTCGAGGACCGTCTGCGCTCCATAGAGGTCCGCGAGGCGTCGGCACAAGGTGGTCTTGCCTGCGCCGATCGGCCCCTCGACGACGATGTGCCGGTAACGGTCGAAGGGATTGGGGCCGGTGGGGCGGATGACTTGGGGCGCGGGAGGCATGGCCGTAAGGATAAGCGAAGTGAACGGGCGATCGGCAGGCGGCGGCCGTCAGTCGCTCGGCCAGCAGCGCTGCGACTGCGTGGCGTGCACGACAGCCAGGCAATCGGCGACTTTGCCGTGTCCGGGAATGACGAGGCCGGAATCGAGTTCGGCGAGCGGCATCAGCACGAAGAGCCGCTCGTGCATCCGCGGGTGGGGCAGCGTGAGGCGCGGCGTCTGCAGTTGCAGGTCGTCCACCATCAGCAGATCGAGGTCCAGCGTCCGCGGCGCATTGAGGTACGGCCGTTCGCGCCCGAAGCGCTGCTCGATCTTCTGCAGCTCGTCCAGCAGCGCCTCGGGTGCGAGGCTGCTGCGCACGGCCGCGACCCGGTTGAAGAATGGCGGACCGTCGGCCTCGACCGGATCACTGGCGTAGAGCCGCGACACCTTCTTCAGGCTGCTCGAGGGCAGGTCGGCAAGGGCATCCAACGCCGCGTCGAGCGCCTGCCTCGGCTTGCCATGGGCGCCGGGCAGATTGGCGCCGAGGCCGACGAAGGCAAGCGACGCGGGGGTCAAGCGACCTCGCCCCGGTTCCTGCGTGCAGTGGCCGGCCCCGCCTCGCGCGCGCCGGCGCCGGCGGCAACTTCGGCCGGCGCGGCTGCGGCAGCATGCTGCCGGCCTTGGCTCGATCCGCGTGCGTCGTCGCGCTTGCCTTCATCGGGCTCTCGAGCAATTCCACGGGCAACGGCGTCACCGGCATGGCCTGCATCATCTGCATCGGTGGCTGACGAGCCCGTCGCGCCGGCCGACTGACCGCGGCCACCGCTGCTGCGGCGGCGCCGGCGCTTGGTGGCGCCTGCGGTTTGCTGCGCAAGGCTGCGGACCAGTTCCTCGCGCTCGGCCGTATCCGCGTCGATGAACCGGGTCCACCATTCGCCGACCTCGACGGGGATCTCGCCGGCCTCGCAGCGCAGGAGCAGGAAATCGTAGCCGGCGCGAAAGCGAAGGTGCTCGAGCAGGTGATATGCGGTGCGCCCGCGTTTCTCCAGGCGCGGCTGCATCACCCAGATCTCGCGCATGTCGGACTGGTAGCGGCGCTGGATCGCGAGCTTCGCCGCCTGCTCGTCGAGGACGGCGTCGATGGCGGTGTGAAGGGCCGGGAAGGCATGTTCGCCGGCATTCAGCCGCGCCTGCCAACGGGTGCGTACCTGCAGCCACAGCAGCGTCGCGAACAGAAAGCTCGGCGAAATGGACTTGCCGGCCCGCACGCGCTCGTCGGTGCGCTCGAGGGCGAGCGTGACGAAGCGTTCGTCGCGCTCGAAGATCGTGTCCAGCAGCGGCAGGATGCCATGATGG
The DNA here is from genome assembly GCA_963844195.1 of uncultured Pseudomonadota bacterium. Lineage (GTDB taxonomy): Bacteria > Pseudomonadota > Gammaproteobacteria > Burkholderiales > Burkholderiaceae_E > Lautropia. The sequence goes on from CAWJNC010000004.1 coordinate 1,207,635, forward strand.
AGCCCCTCTGCCCGCAGCCGCCGCACGCATTCGAGTGCGTGTCCACTTTCGAGCAGCTTGAGAATCTCGTCGAAGAGGCGGGCAGCCGGCACGTTCTCCAGCAGCTCGGCGAGCGGCCTGATCGGCTCGAGGGTCGCCGGATCCACATCGACGCCAAGCTTCGCCGCGAAGCGCACCGTTCGCAGCATCCTGACCGGATCCTCGCGGTAGCGCGTGGCCGGATCGCCGATCATGCGCAACTTGCGGGCGCGCAGGTCCTCCACGCCGCCGAGGTGATCGATGACTTCTTCGGCAATGGGATCGTAGTACAGCGCGTTGATCGTGAAATCGCGGCGCAGTGCGTCTTCCTCTTCGGTGCCGAAAACGTTGTCGTTGAGCATGCGGCCGTGCTCGTCGGTCTGAGCGTTGACCTGCATGGCGCGAAACGTCGAGACCTCGATGGTCTCGCGGCCGAAGATCACGTGGACGATGCGAAAGCGCCGGCCGATGAGGCGCGCGCGACGGAAGAGCCGCTGCACGGTTTCCGGCGGCGCGTCGGTAGCGACGTCGAAATCCTTCGGGCGCAGGCCCAGCAGCAGGTCGCGCACGCCGCCGCCCACCACATACGCCTTGAAGCCTGCCTGCTGCAGTCCTTCGCAGGTCTTGAGCGCGGCGCTCGAGATGGCGGTATTGGCCAGCTTCAGGCTTGCGGCCGGATAGGAGCGCCGCCGCGGCGTCGGCAGTGGCGGCGCCGCGACCACCGTCCCAGCCTGCGGATTGTCGTCGCTGCGCGAGCCGCGCAGCCAGTCGATGATCTTGCGGATCATGTTGCGGGCGACCTCAACGACCGGTGCCGGCAACCGGCAGCGGGCAATGCCGAAGCGAGCGGCTGCAACGATGGCTTTCCGCGGATGCCTGCGGCTGGAATACCGGCAGCTGGAGGATTGAGGATTTTCGGAAGGAGGATGTTCGGGAGGGTCATAGACTTCATCTATCGGCCAGGGCGCGGGAGCGAACGAACCACGCAACTTTCCGCATCAAGCGATTCTATCGGGCAACCTGTCCGCCTCGTCCGCGGCGCCCGTCCTGAGGAGGTCGCGCAACAGGGACAGGCTCACCGGGCGCTGTTGTTCGAGCGAAAGCCTGTCAAGCCCGTCGAGGACGGTCTTCAGGGAAGCCATGTCTCGGCGGGCGTGGCGCAGGAGGTAGGCCAGCACCTCGTCGCCGATCGGCAGGCCGCGCTCCTGGGCCGCATTGCGCAGGGCGGAGACCAGGTCGTCGTCGCCGAGCGGCTCGAGGCCGAACACGATTCCCCAGCCCAGGCGGCTCGCCAGGTCCGGCATCAGCTGCAGCCTCGGCGGCGGCTGGTCTCCGAATGCCACCAGCGCCTGGCCGCGCACCTGCGTCATGGCGTTGAAGCGGTGGAACAACTGCTCCTGGGCCTCGGTCGAGAGGTGCTGGCAGTCATCGACCACGAGAAGTCCCCTGGAATTGCTCGAACGCAGCGCCGCCGCCAGATGGCTCTTGCCGCTGCCGGTGGGCCCCCAGACGTAGATGAACCGGCTGGGCGGATCGATGCCCGAGCGCAGCTGCGCCGGCAGCGCACGCAGCGTCTGCAGGCATTCCCGGTTGCGGCCGGCCGCGAAGTTGTCGAAGCCGGCCGCCGGTGGCGGACCGAAGTCCAGGGTCAGCTGGCTCACGTTGCTGCGCGGTGGGACAGGCGGAGCAGGTGGGACGGGGAGGTCGGGCCGGCCGGAATCGAGCGCGGGCGCTGGCTTGAAAGCATGTTCCGATTCTAATCTCGGCGCGCACCGGCGCGGCCCGGGGTCCGGCTAAAATGGCGGTTTGACGAGCAGACAGGCATGACTGACGCAGGCGGGCGCGAGAACGGCCACATGAACGGTCACAAGAACGGTCACAAGAATGCTCATGAGGGCGCGTCCGATCGGGGAGGGAACGAATCCGCGAAGGATTCCGCGCCGGGCTCCGGCGGCGCCGGCCTGTCGTATCGGGATGCAGGCGTCGACATCGACGCCGGCGACGCGTTGGTGGAGCGCATCAAGCCCCTGGCGAGCCGCACCCGCCGTCCCGGCGTGCTCTCGGGCATCGGCGGTTTCGGCGGGCTGTTCGCGGTGCCCTCGGGGTACCGCGAGCCGATCCTCGTTTCCGGTACCGATGGCGTCGGCACCAAGCTCAAGCTGGCATTCGCGCTCGCACGCCATGACACGATCGGCATCGACTTGGTGGCGATGAGCGTCAACGACATCCTGGTGCAGGGCGCGGAGCCGCTGTTCTTCCTGGACTACTTCGCCTGCGGCAAACTGGATGTCGACACCGCCGCGGCCGTGATCGGCGGTATTGCCACCGGCTGCGAGCAGTCGGGCTGCGCCCTGCTCGGCGGCGAGACTGCCGAAATGCCCGGCATGTACCCGCCCGGCGAATACGACCTTGCCGGCTTTGCCGTCGGCGTCGTCGAGAAGAGCGGGATCATCGACGGCTCGACCATTGCTGCCGGCGACCAGCTGGTGGGCCTGGCATCCTCCGGGCCGCATTCGAACGGTTACTCGCTGATCCGGCGGGTCCTGGAGAAGGCTTGCGGCGAGATCACGCCGTCTGCCCTGCAGCGCCCGCTGCAAGGCCGACCGCTTGCGGACTGGATCATGGCGCCGACCCGCCTCTACGTGAAGCCGCTGCTCTCGCTGATCCGCGGGTCGGGCGACGGCCCGAACGCCGGGCGGAACCCGGTCAAGGGGATGGCGCACATCACCGGCGGCGGGCTCCTGGAGAACGTGCCGCGGATGCTCCCGTCCGGCCTGCAGGCAGTCGTGCGCGCCGGCGCCTGGACGCGCACTGCCATCTTCGACTGGCTGCAGTCCGAAGGCGGCATCGCGGACGCCGAAATGCATCGCGTCTTCAACTGCGGGATCGGCATGGTCCTGGCGGTCGCGCCAGCCGACCTCGATGCCGTCATGCAGCTACTGGAAGGCGCCGGCGAAAGCGCCTGCCATCTCGGCGAGATCGTCGTCCGGCAGTCGGGCTCGGCCGCGACCGTCGTTGCCTGAACCACATCGCCAGCTCCGCTATCCCGGCCCGGGCAGGCGAATCGGCTTGGTCGTCGCTGCCGACGCACCTTTTTGGGTTCGGGTGATCCACAATCGCTGTGGGCCAGGGCCGGCACGGCCTGGGCGTGTGCGATGCAGTGGCCGAAGGCAAAGGCGCTCCGGCCTGGACCATCGCTTTCCAGCATCCGATCTTCCGGGATGTCGCCGGAGCGATGTTCTATGACCGGGGTGGTGTCGGAGACAAGCTGCAGGCCGGGACAACGGGTGCCGCGCATGGCGCCGCCCGTGGCCTGCGCGCGCGGATCGCACCGGCAGGCCCGCCTGCCGGACGCCGGTATTTCCGTGGGCCATTGCGCGTTCCGGACGGCGGCAGCTTCCGATGGCTGAACAGACCGCCGCCACCGCACGGCCGCCCGGCGATCTCCAGGTCGCCGACGATCCGGCCGACGCCGCCCAGGAAGGCGAGGCCGGCGCCAACCGCGGACGCGGCCTGCGGCGTCGCGTCGGCGGGCCGCTCATGGGGGCCGGCGCCTGGACGCTGGTGGCGCTGCTGCTGCTAGTCGCCGCGCTCGTCTATGTTGCCGGCAGGACGGTCACGCTGCAGTGGGCCGCGCAGCAGGCGGTCGCCCTGAGCGACGGCAGGCTGCAGATCGAAGGCATCACCGGTTCCGTGCTCAGCGAGGTCGCCGCGGACTCGGTTCGCTGGCACGATGGCGGGGTCGTCGTGACAGTGACGGCGCCACGCTTCACCTACCAGCCGTTCGCATTGCTCGACGGGCTGGTCCGGATCGACCGCATCAGCGCGTCGGAAATCGTCGTTGCGCTGCCATCGCCTGCGGAAGAGCACCGGCAGCCGATCCGGCTGCCAGGTGCCATGGCTGCGATGTTGCCGATCGCGATCGACCGTCTCGACGCCAGCCGCGTCGTCGTCCGGCGCGGCGGCCGGGACCTGGCGAACCTGCACAACCTCGAAGCCGTCTTCCGGCACGACGGCGATCGCATCATTGCCAGCCTTCTGAATCTCGACGTGTTCGCCGACGGCGCCCGGATCGGCATGCGCGGCGAAGCGTCGGTGCTGGCGCGTGCCCCGTTTGCAACCGACGGGCGCCTGACCGTGCAGGTGCCGCTGCAGCCGCAGGCGCTGCGGGTGGACGTGCGGCTCAACGGCCCGATCCAGGAACTCGCAGTGCGCGCGGCCACCACCTTTGCTGGTGCGCCGATCGAGGCACGCACAGTCCTTCATGCGCTCGATCCGAGGCCGCTGCGCCAGGTGCGCCTCGAGGTCAAGGACCTCGACCTTGCGCGCTACGACGCGAGGCTGCCGGGCACCCGGCTCAGCGGCACCTACGAGGCCGAAGTCATGCCGGCCTGGGCCAGCGAGAGCAAGCCGCTGCTCATTGGTCCGGTGAACCTCACCAACGCGATCGCCGGTCCGCTCGATCGTCGGCGCATCCCGGTGACGGCGGCCAAGGCGGTGGTCGGCTACGTGGAGGGGCGCCTGGAGGTGCAGACCCTGCAGGCGAGCGGGCCGATCGGCGAACTGTCGGGCGACGGCTGGATGGGGGGCGGCAGCTTCCGGCTCGCCCTGAGCAGCGAAAGGTTGCAACTGCGTGCGATCAATTCGTCGCTCAAGCCGCGCATGCTGGCTGCCAAGGTGGCCGTGGAGCCGATCGAGGCGTCTCGAGGCGGCACGGGCCAGTCGGCAGCCTCGCCGAATTCGGCGGCGAAAGGCTCCGGAGAGTCTTTTGCAGGAGCCGGCCTCAGCCTGGCGATTGAAGCCCGCGATCCATCCCTTGCCGCGGAGATGAAGGCGGCCCTGGTCGACGGCCGGCTTCGCATCAGCCGCGCGCAGGTGCAACTGAGGCCCGCCAGAGGCGGCATGGCCACGGTCTCGGGCATGGCGAGTTTCAGCGGCGAAATTGGGGTTTCGGCACCATGGCCGGTCGACCTGGCCGGCAGCTTCCGTGATTTCGATCCCGGGCAACTCACCGCCGTGCCGCCGGCGCTGCTCAACGGCAGGTGGCGCCTGGACGGGCGTGTCGCCGGCGGTGACGGCGAGGGCCTGAAGGCCGAGGTGACGCTGGCGAATAGCAGACTGAAGAATCTGCCGCTTGCAGGCAGCCTGGCGGCGAACCTCTCCTTGAAAAATTTCGAGCCGCGCCGGGTCAGCGGGGTCGCGGCCAGCCTGCGCTGGGGCTCGAGCACCGTGGAGGCTTCCGGCGCCCTTGGCGACGCAGCCGATGCCTTGCGCATCACCATCGACCTGCCGAAGGCGAGCGAACTCCGGGCGGGAATGGACGGCGCTCTGCGCGGGCAGGGAAGCCTGCGGGGCTCGTTGGCGGACCCGTCGGTGGAAGGCGCGTTGGAAGGGCGAGGCCTTGCCGCCACCGCCGGCGGGCTTCGCACCAGCGTCGCCACGGCCACGGTGCAGCTGCGGACGACGAAGGCGCAGCCCGGCGCGATGGAATTGCGGGCACGACTCGAGGAGGTTGCCGTCGGTCCCCACGCCCCCGCCGGGCGCGCCGCTGCGGCGCCGATGCTGCGGTTCGGGCAGTTCGTCGCCACCGCCGACGGCAGGCTGAAGGAACACGCGGTTCGCTTCGAAGCCGGCGGCAGCGACCAGCACCTGGTGCTGGTTGCCACCGGCAGCCTCGACGACGACGGCCTCTGGCACGGCTCGGTCTCGCGACTCGATGCTTCGAGCCCGGCGCTGCGGATGCAGCCCGCCGACGCGGCCGCCGGCGAGATCGACCTCCAATCGCTGCAGCCATTCGCGATCAGTGCCGGCGACGGCTTCATCAGCGGGCGAGACGCGCGCTTCCTCCTGCACGGTGCGCTCTTGAACCTGCGCTCACTGGACTGGCAGGGTCCGGTGCTTTCGGTCCGGGCCGACGCGGCCGGGATTCCGGCGCGCTGGTTCGACCGGTTCTTCGGCATCGATGCCCTCCTGCGCGCGGGCCATGCGGCAGCCCCTGCCGCAGTCCCCGCCGGGGCTGCAGCCGCGGCCCCCGCGGTCGACCCTCCCGGCGACCCTCTCCGCGATTCCGGCGGTGCCGCCAACCTCCGGCACGACCTGCGCCTGAGGGGGGCAGTGGACTTCCGCGGCAGCCCGGCAGATGCCGGCGCAGGCGACTGGCGCGGCGTCCTGCAGGTCCGGCGCGACGACGGCGACCTGGCGATCGCGGGTCCCGCGGAGGGCGCGCCGCTGCGGGCCGGCCTGAAGGTGTTCGAGGCGAGTGCCAGCATCGATGCGCGGATGCTGAAGCTGGTCGCGAATGTCGACGGCGACAACATCGGCTGGATGAGCGCCGAGGCGCAGGTTCCCCTGCAGGCCCGCGGCGAGCCGGTATGGTCGAAGGCCGTCCTGGCACGCAGCCCGCTGTCGGGGCGCGTCCAGATGGCGACCAGTTCATTTCGCTGGCTCTCACCACTGTCCGGCGACCACTGGCGCGTGGACGGCGCGCTCAGTGCGAGGCTGCAACTGGCCGGCACGCTGATCGAGCCGCGCGCGGAAGGGGTCGTCACCGGCAACGACCTCAGTGCTCGCGAGCCGACCCTCGGCTTGCACCTCACCAACGGCTTGTTGGCAGCAGACCTCTCTGGCGACCGGATCGACGTCAGGCTCCTGCGCTTTGCGAGCGGCGATGGCAGTGTCGCCATCAGCGGTGTTGCGCAGGCGCCGGAACACGGCCGCAGCCAGGCGCGAATCATCCTTGACCGGCTCGCGATCCCGCTTGGTCCCGATCAGCAGGTGGTCGTTTCCGGCAGCACCGTCGCGACCCTGCAGGAAGGAACCTTCGACATCACCGGCCGACTCATCGCCGACGAAGGCAACCTCGAACTGGGCCCCGACGAGCCACCGGCATCGCAGCCGGGCGCAGGCGGGCGCACCGGGCCGGCCGGCATGCGCGGCCTCGCCATCGGCACCAACCTCGAAGTCGACCTCGGCCGGCTGTTCCGGGTTTCCGGCAGCGGCATCGACGCGAACCTCGGCGGTGCGATCCGCCTGGGCGGCAGCCTGCCCGACGCCATGCGCGCGGCCGGCGCCGTCGATCTCCTGCACGGCGTGTTCGAGGTCGACGGCCGCAGGTTGCGGATAAAGCGCGGCCGGGTCGTGTTCGATGGTCCGCTCGGGGATCCGTCGCTCGACATCGTCGCGATCCGCGAGCATTCGAAGGTCGAAGCGGGTATCGCCATGAGCGGAAAGGCAGTGTCGCCGGTGGTCGAGCTGGTCAGCGAACCGGAGGTCGATGAGGCCGACAAGCTCTCCTGGCTGATGCTCGGTGCGGCCGCCGGCGAGGCGCCGCGGGCTCGAGACCTGACGGCGCTGCACGCGTCCGGCGCCGAGGCCCGGGAGGCCATGGCCACCTTGGGCCGGCGGCTCGGCTCGCGGCTGGCTGCGATCTATGAGCAGAGCCTGGCCGGCGTCTGGAACATCCTGAAGCTTCAGTACGAGGTCACTGAACGGCTGGCGCCCGGCGCGCAGGCGCAGGCCGGCAACTTGCGCCAGCCGCAGGCGGCCGCGGATTGAGCACGCGACCCGCCGCTACGGCGACATACCGGCAGTTGCGGACGTACGTCGCTGATGCGCCACAAGAGGCTGAGCCCCCAAGGCGGTCACTGCCTGCCTCCCTGGCTGCCCCCTGGGCTGGTCCGCGGTGGCATGCCGGACTCCGGCGACGCGGTCACCGCATGGCCGCCGAAGCCCTTGCGCATCAGGGCCAGCAGCTTGTTGCCGGTGTCCGCCTTACCCTGTGAGTCGAAGCGGCTCATCATCGCCATCGCGATCACCGGTATCGGGGTGCCCTGGCGCATCGACTCGTTCACCGTCCAGCGCCCTTCTCCCGAATCGGCCACCACCGGGGCGACCTTGTCCAGCGCATGCGGGTCCTGCAGCGCCTGCGCCGTCAAATCGAGCAGCCACGACCTCACCACGGAGCCATGGCGCCACAGCTCACCGATCTCCCCGAGCTTGAGGTCGAACTCGGGCTTGCCGGCCAGCAGGGCGAAGCCTTCCGCGAACGCCTGCATCATGCCGTATTCGATGCCGTTGTGGATCATCTTGACGAAGTGACCGGAGCCGACCGGGCCGCAATGCAGCCAGCCTTCGGTGGGCGAGACCGCGAGCAGGCGCATCACCGGCGCGACGGTGGCGGCGTCGGCGGCGGCGGCGCCGTACATCAGGCAGTAGCCATTCTGCAGGCCCCACACGCCACCGGACACGCCGCAGTCGACGAAGCCGATGCCCTGGGTCTCGAGTGCGCGGCCCAACGCCTGCGAGTCGAGATAGTTGGCGTTGCCACCGTCGATGACGACATCGCCGGCGTGCAGCATCGCCACCAGCTGCTCGACGGTCTGCTTGGTGGCCGCGCCTGCAGGCAGCATCAGCCAGACCATGCGCGGCGAAGGCAGGGCGGACACCGCTTCCTGCAGCTGGTCGTGAAGGACGACCGGGAACTGCGGGCCGGTTTCAGCCACCGCCGCGCGCGCCTCGATCGACCGGTCGTATCCATGCACGGCCGCGCCGGCTCCCGCCAGGCGTCGTGCCATGTTGGAGCCCATGCGCCCGAGGCCGACCATCAGCAGGGTCGGCGGCACGCTCGACTGCTGCGAGCCCGTGTCGGTTGCGGATTTCGAAGCCTTGCTGGTCATGAGTGCTTTCCTTCCGACGCGTAGACGGCACGGCTCAGCCGGCTCCGCACAGCTCGTCGATGATAGCCGAGGCCTGCCGCGGCAAATCCGTGGCCAGGCAGTCGAGGCGCCGATGAGCCGGCAGTGAGCGAAGCCAGGTGAGCTGGCGCTTGGCCAGCTGGCGGGTGGCCGCAATGCCCGCTTCACGCAGTCCGGCGGCATCGATCTCGCCCGCCAGGTGCTCCCACGCCTGCCGATAGCCGACCGAACGCAGCGCCGGCAGATCCGGATGCAATTCGGGCCGCGCCATCAGTGTGCGCACTTCATTCAGAAGCCCGGCTGCCAGCATCTGGTCGAAGCGCTGCGCGATCCGCCGATGCAGCATCGCACGGTCGGACGGCTCGAGCGAGATGATCGGCAGCGCCGGGTCGGGATGCGATCCATCGGTCCGCCGCGATTGCAGGACCGACAACGGCTTGCCGGTGATCTCGATGACTTCGAGCGCACGCTGGATGCGTTGCGGATCGCCGGCACCGATGCGTTGTGCGCTCGTCGGATCGAGCGTCGCCAGCCGCCGATGCAGCGCCTCCCAGCCGGAGGCGGCGGCCTCGGCTTCCAGCCGGCGGCGGATCGCCGGGTCAGCGGGCGGCAGGTCGTCGAGCGGCGCGAGCAGGGCCTTGGCGTAGAGCATCGTTCCGCCCACCAGCAGCGGCAGGCGATCGCGCGAACGGATCTGGTCGATGAGCGGCAGCGCGTCGGCAACGAAAGCCGCCGCGCTGTAGGGGTCATGCGGTTCGCGGATGTCGATCAGGTGGTGTGGCACCTGCGCACGCTCTGCAGCAGTGGGCTTGGCGGTGCCGATGTCCAGGCCGCGATAGACCTGCGCGGAATCGACGCTCACGATCTCGACCGGGAAACGGGCCGCCAGCGCCATCGCGAGCGAGCTCTTGCCGGAGGCAGTCGGGCCCAGGATCAGCAGTGCGCGCATCGGGCCGCAGGCGGGGCGACGTCAGCGGCCGCGCAGGAACCAGCGATCGATCTCCGCCAGCGGCAGGCTGAACCAGGTCGGGCGGCCGTGGTTGCAGAAGTCGGCGTCCGGCGTGCATTCCATCTCGCGCAGCAGCGCGTTCATCTCGGGCACGGTGAGCGTCCGGTTGGCGCGCACCGCCGCATGACACGCCATCGTCGCAAGCAGGCGGTCGCGCCGGTCGGCCACCGCATCCCGGCGCTCTGGCGACTGCCACTCGTCGAGGACATCGCGCGCCAGTGCCGCCGGATTGCCGCGCGCGAGCAACGCCGGCACGCTGCGCACCGCGAGCGTGGTCGGCGACATCACGTCGATCTCGATGCCGAGCGCCGCGAGCGCCTCGCCTTCGTCGCCGACCACCGCCACGTCGAGCTCCGATGCCTTGAACACGGCCGGAATCAGCAGCGGCTGCTGCGTTACCTGCCGCTCGGCGATCTGCCGCCGCAGCCGCTCGAGGACGATGCGCTCGTGCGCTGCATGGATGTCGACGATGATCATGCCGTCGGCCGTCTGCGACAGCAGGTAGATGCCATGCAACTGCGCGATCGCGTAGCCGAGGCGCGGAATGGCCGAAGGGCCGGGTCGCGGGGCATCATCCGCACCGGCGAAGGCGGCAGGGCCGCCAGCGCCGGTAGCGTCGGCAGCGGCAACGCCGCCGGCGCCGGAAGCGACATCGAAGACCTGTGTCCGATCGGCGAACGAGCCCAGGGATCCCGCCGGATGGAACTGCAGCGTCGCCCGCGCGGCGTCGGCAGCGAACAGGTGGCCGCTCGACGGCGGTGCCGGGGCCGGCGCGAGCGTCGACAACGAGATGGTCCTGGCGTCGCCTGCCGCCTCGCGCTCGTCCGCAGCCGCGCCGATCGCGGTTTCGACCGCGTGATAGACGAGGCTGCGTACCGCGGTCGGATCGCGAAAGCGGACCTCGATCTTGGCCGGATGGACGTTGACGTCGACCAGCGCCGGATCGATGCGGATGAAGAGCGCGTAGACCGGATGCCGGTCGCCATGCAGGCGGTCGCGATAGGCCTGGCGCACTGCCTGGCCGAGCATGCGGTCGCGCACGAAGCGGCCGTTCACGTAGAGGTACTGGCGATCGGGCCGGCCGCGGGCGGCATCGGGATCGCACACCAGCCCGTCCACCCGCATCGGTCCGGCCTGCGCATCGACCGGATGCAGCACGCCCTGGTCACCGATGGCCTCCCTTGTGCGGACCTCGAGGTCGGTGGCCGGCCAGTGGCGGATCTCGCGACCCTCCTGGTAGACGTCGAATGCCACCGCGGGATGCGCGAGGGCGATGCGCCGGATTGCTTCGAGGCAATGCGCAGCCTCGGTGCCCGGCGCCTTCAGGAACTTGCGCCGCGCCGGCGTCGCGGAGAACAGATCGATGACTTCGATGGTGGTGCCGAGCCCTGCAGCAGCGGGCGCGGGCTGCTGTGGCAGCGGTCGCCCGGGTCGCGCATCGATGGTCCAGGCATGCTCCGCATCGGCCGTGCGCGTCGTCAGGACGAGCTGCGCGACCGATGCGATCGAAGCAAGCGCCTCGCCGCGAAAGCCCAGGGACGCGACCCGCTCGAGATCGTCGAGGCTGCGCACCTTGCTGGTCGCGTGCCGGAGCAGCGCGAGCGGCATCTCCGGCGGCGTGATGCCGCGACCGTTGTCGCTTACCAGCAGGCGCCTCAGGCCACCTTCCTCGATGCGGACCTCGATGTGGTCGGCGCCGGCGTCGAGCGCGTTCTCCAGCAGCTCCTTGACCACCGATGCCGGCCGCTCGATGACCTCGCCCGCGGCGATCTGGCTGATGAGGGAGTCCGGCAGCAGTGCGATCGGCCGAGACGAAGCGCCCGCGCGCGCGGCGAACGCCGGTTCTTCACCCCCGGCTTGTCCGGGCATCAGGGGAAACTGGCGTGCAGTGCTGGGCATGTCGACCGGTTCAAGGGTAGAGGGGGATTATAGGTGGCCTGTATCATCGGGCGCCTGCGCAACTCCTTCGCTTCCGATGGATCCATCATCGCTGCTCGACATCTTCCTGCATCTCGACAAGCACCTCGCGACGGTGGTGGAGAACTACGGCCCCTGGGTCTACGCGCTGCTGTTCGCGATCATCTTCGTCGAGACCGGCCTGGTCGTCATGCCGTTCCTGCCGGGGGATTCGCTGCTGTTCGTGGCGGGCACCCTGGCGGCGGTCGGCGGGCTCGACCTGCGCCTGCTGCTGATCCTGCTGACGGTCGCGGCGGTGCTGGGGGACGCGCTCAACTATTCGGTGGGTAGCTACTTCGGACCGAAGGTGTTCGGCTGGGAGAACTCGCGCTTCTTCAACCGCGACGCCTTCGACCGCACCCACGCGTTCTACGAGAAGCACGGCGGCATCACCATCATCGTCGCACGCTTCATGCCCTTCATCAGGACGTTCGCGCCGTTCGTCGCCGGCGTCGCCGACATGACCTATGCGAAGTTCGCGCTCTACAACGTGGTCGGCGCGCTGCTGTGGGTGGTGAGCCTGACCACTCTCGGCTACCTGATCGGCAACACGCCATGGGTGAAGGAGAACTTCGAGTGGGTGACGCTGGCGATGATCATCATCCCCGGCTTGCCGGCGGTGTTCGAGGTGCTGCGCCACATGGTCTACAGGAAGCGGGCGGACCGCGCCACCCGCGCAGCGGCCGAAGCCGCGCACGCGGCACAGAAGCAGTCGCGAGGCTGAGGCGCCGCCTAGAGGATGGTGCCCCTGGGCCCGGGCGGATTGGCCTTGAAGTAGGCCCGGATGCCGCGCACGATCGCCGACGCGAGTTCGTCCTGGTACTTTACGCTGCGCAGCTTCAGCTCCTCTTCCGGATTGCTGATGAAGGCGGTCTCGACCAGGATCGACGGCACGTCCGGCGCCTTCAGCACCGCGAAGCCGGCCTGCTCCACCTGCGGCTTGTGCAGCTGGCCGATGTCGCCCAGCTCGGTGAGCACCGACGCGGCGAACTTGCGGCTGTCGCGGATCTGCGAGGTGGTCATCAGCTCCATCAGCAGCTGCGCCGTTTCGCGGTTGCGCGTGCGCAGGTTGACGCCGCCGACCAGGTCGGCATCGTTCTCCTTGCTGGCGAGCCAGCGCGCCTCGACGCTGCTGGCGCCACGTTCGGACAGGACGTACACCGACGAGCCGCGGGCGCGCGGCTTGACGAAGGCATCCGCATGGATCGACACGAAGAGGTCGGCCTTGACGGCGCGGGCCTTGGTCACCCGGGTAGCGAGCGGCACGAAGTAGTCGCCGTCGCGGGTGAGGTAGGCGCGCATGTTCGGCTCGTCGGCGAGCTTTGCGCGTACGCGGGCGGCTACCGCCAGCACGACGTCCTTCTCGCGGGTTCCACGACGTCCGATCGCGCCCGGATCCTCGCCGCCGTGGCCCGGATCGATGGCGATCGTGACCAGCCGCGACACTGCCGGCGGCGGGCGCGGCAGGAGGCGCCCGCCGCCCCGACTGTCGCTCCTGCCCGTCGACGGGACCGGGGCGTTACCGGCGACCGGGGGCTCCGGCGAACCCAGGCCGAGGCCGCGCATGATGGCCGTCGCCTCGGTCTGGGCGATCAGCAGGTCGAGCGGATCGGGTGGGCTGGTCGGATAGAGATCGATGACCAGCCGGTGCTTGTATTGCGCGATCGGTTCCAGCGTGAAGACCTGCGGCTTGACGCGCTGCTTGAGATCGAAGACCAGCCTCATCGTCTCGGGCGTGAACTGGCCGATCCGCACCTGGGCGATGTACGGATCCGTGGGAATGACCTTGGAGACGAGCTCGCGCAGGGAAGAGTCGACCGCTACGCCCTGCAAATCGATCACCAGCCGGTGCGGATTCTCGACCAGCAGGTGCGAATGCTCGAGCGGCTGCTCGAGCTCGAGAGTCACCCGCGTGTACTCGCGTGCCGGCCATACCCGTACTGCCGCGATCGCTCCGCCGTGCGCGAGCTTCAGGTCAAGCGCGAGAAGGCAGCCGACGCCCGCCTTCAGGAGCTGGCGTCGCGGCCCGTTGCCGGCGGCGCGGCCGGGGTTGGTGCGAGTCGGCTCAGGCATCGCTTGCCGCCGTCGGTGAAGGCGCGCGCGTGCAGACGGCGCCGGTCGTCGTCGCCCGGCGCCACCAGCTCGAGCAGCAGGTCCGGCATGCCGATGGCACCCGCCGCTTTTTCCGGCCATTCGAGAAGCATGAGTCCCGGGCCGTCGAGGATGTCGTCGAATCCTGCGTCAAACCATTCATCTCCGGACGAGAACCTATACAAATCAAAGTGATAGACCGAGAAGTTCGGAAGATTATAGGGTTCGACGAGGGTGAATGTCGGACTCTTGACAGCACCCGAAAAACCGAGTTTGCGCAGGATAGCCCGGGCCAGCGCCGTCTTGCCGGTGCCCAGGTCTCCGCTCAGATGGACCACAAATGGTTGTTCGGTAAGGGGTTCCATGGCGAGCGCATCGGCCAGCCCCGCCGCCCATCCGGCGGTGGCAGCTTCGTCGGAAAGGATCAGTTCGACCGAATCCATGGGCGTGATCGTTGTTGGTGTGCTACAGAATGACGACGTTGCAGGCCGGGGCATCGGCGGCCGCCGCCGTTGGTCGGAAGGTTCGATGCGGCCATCGGCTCCGGTTCAGACGATAACGGATAACCAGAACGGCAGGGTCAGCACGGCGGCGAAGGTGGAGACCGTGATGCACAAGGCCACGAACGGCCCGTCGCCTCCCATCCGATTGGCGAGGATGTAGGCCGCGGAGGCGGTGGGCACGGCGCCGAACACCACCAGCACGATCTGCGCCATCGGCTCGAGCCCGAGCCACCGGCCTGCAGCCAGCGCTGCCGCCGGCGCAATCAGCAGCTTGACCGCGGTCAGCCATGCGATGAGGCCGCGATCTCCGCCGACACCGGTCAGGCGGATGCCGGCTCCGACCGACATCAGTCCGAGCCCGAGCGCGGCGGCCCCGATCCTCGTGAGCAGCGCATCGGCCGACTCCGGCATGCCCAATCCCGCCCACGCGGCGAGCAGTCCGGCGAGCGTAGCGAGGATCAGCGGGTTGCGGACCCATTCGGTCAGGAGGCCGGTGCGAGTGTGGCGTGCCAGCGAGCTGACGGCCAGCACGTTCACGACCGGCACGGCCACCCCGAGGCAGACGGCGCACAGCGCGAGGCCTTCCGTGCCGCCGAGGCGCTGCGACAGTGCCATCGCGACATAGGAATTGAATCGGTAGGCGCATTGGGCCGAGGACGCCGACCGCAACGCGGGCGGGTTGAGCAGGTAGCTGCCGAGCGCGCCCGTCGTGGCCGCTGCGGCGACCACCAGCAGCACGCCCAGGACCAGGTCACGGGCGATGTCCCAGTGCACTGGATTGCGCACGATGGCATGGAACAGCAGGGCCGGAAAGAGAACGTAGTAGGTCAGCTTCTCGATGCCGGGCCAGAGGTCGCTGCCCCAGTCGACCTTGCGCGACAATACGAAGCCGATCGCGATCAGGGCAAGATCGGGAAACAGCAGCAAGAAGAGGTTCATGAGGCAGAGGACGCGGGCAGGACCGGCAGGGCAGGGCGGGACGGATGAGGCCGAGGCTGGCGACATTGCCGAGGGGCAGGCTGGGGCACAGGCCTCGATTGCTGCATTCTGCGATGCTATCTGGCTCGAGGATGGCCTGGCCCGCAACACCCTGGCGGCATACCGTCGCGACCTGCAGCACCTCGCCGCCTGGCTTGGCGAGGAAGGCCGCTCGATTGCGCTCGAGCACGCCGCGGAAAGCGATGTCCTCGCCTACATCGCCGCCCGGCACGCCGGCGCCAAGGCGACGTCGAGCAACCGGCGGCTGGCGGTGTTCCGGCGCTACTACCGCTACCTGGTGCGGGAACGGCTGAGAGCCGACGATCCGACCGTGCGCATCCGATCGGCGCGCCAGCCGCCGCGGTTTCCGAAGTCGGTCACCGAGGCCCAGGTCGAGGCGCTGCTTGCCGCGCCCGATGTCGATACGCCACTCGGCCTGCGCGATCGGGCGATGCTGGAGATGCTCTATGCCACCGGCCTGAGGGTGAGCGAACTGGTCGCGCTGCGCACGGTGGAGGTGTCGATGTCCGACGGCGTGGTGCGCATCGTCGGCAAGGGCAGCAAGGAGCGCCTCGTTCCTCTGGGAGAGGAAGCACGCTGGTGGCTCGAGCGTTTCATGAAGGGCGGCCGCGGCGCCGTTCTCGGCGCACGGAGCGCCGATGCCATCTTCGTGACCCGGCGCGGCAGCGGCATGTCCCGGCAGATGTTCTGGAATCTCATCCGCAAGTATGCGGTCGTGGCGGGGATTCGCGCGGCGCTGTCGCCGCACACGCTGCGGCATGCCTTCGCCACGCACCTGCTCAACCACGGCGCCGACCTGCGCGTGGTGCAGATGCTGCTCGGCCATGCCGACATCTCCACCACCCAGATCTACACGCACGTGGCACGCGAGCGGCTGAAGTCCGTCCACCGGAGCCACCATCCGCGCGGCTGAGCGTTTGACCACGCTTCCAGCGGCGTGTTCTCATCCAAACCGATAGCGGCAGGCGACGGCATAGGCGGCGGCAGATGAAGACAGCAGTGATTGGCCTGGGTGCAATGGGCGGGTACATGGCGGCCAGGATGCTGGCGGCGGGGGTGCCGACGGTTGCGCTCGTCACGCCTCGTCACCTGGAGCCGCTGCGCGAGCGCGGCCTGCGACTGGTCGACGGCACGCTGCAGACCAGCCACCCGATCCGGGCGAGCAGCGACCCGCACGAGCTCGGCCGGCAGGACCTGGTCATCCTCGCGGTGAAGGCGACCGCGTTGCCGGCCATCGCGCCGACACTCGCGCCGATGATCGGGCCCGAGACCCTGATCGTGGCCGCGATGAACGGCGTGCCCTGGTGGTTCTTTCACGGCCTGGATGACGCGCAGGCGCAAACGCCGATCGAGGCGGTCGATGCCGGCGGCGCCATCAGCCGGGCCTTGCCGCCCGCGCAGTGCATCGGGTGCGTGCTCCACCTGGCCGCGAGCATGCCCGAGCCCGGTCTGGTCGTGCATGCCTTCGGCAATCGCTTCCTGCTCGGCGACCCCCTGGCGCGCGGCTCGGGAGGCACCGGGCGGGCCACCGCAGTGGTCGAGCTCATGTGCCGGGCGGGCCTCGATGCGGTTGCCGCCGACGACATCCACGCCGAGGTCTGGTACAAGCTGTGGGGCAACATGACGATGAACCCCATCTCCGCCGTCACCGGCGCCACGATGGACCTCATCCTCAAGGACGACGATGTCCGGGCATTCATGTCGCGGGCGATGACGGAAGCTGGCGAGGTCTCGAAGCGGGTCGGCATCTCGCTGCCGGTCACGCCCGAGGAGCGGCACAAGGTCGCGGCGCAACTCGGCGCCTTCAAGACCTCGATGCTCCAGGATGTCGAGGCGTCGCGGCCGATCGAGCTGGATGCGCTGGTCGGATCGGTCATCGAGATCGCCGACCGGCTCGGCGTCGAGGTGCCGAACATCCGCGCGCTGATGGGTATCGCCAGGCTGCGCGCCCGGCAGCTGGGCTTGTACTGACGCGGGCGTAGCGGCTGAGGCGACCATGGGGCACACGCGCCACGTTTCCGCCACCCCTGCGACCCAGGCGCTGCGCCAGGCCGGCGTCCCGCTGCGTCGAGCACGTCTACGACTACGTCGAGCATGGGGGCACCCGCGAGGCCGCGCAGACAGTTGGGCGTCGCCGAGAACCAGATCGTCAAGACGCTGCTGATGCAGGACGAACGCGGCCACGAGCTGGTCATCCTGATGCATGGCGACTGCTCCGTGTCCACCCGCAACCTTGCGCGGTCGATCGGGGTGAAGACGGTGTCGCCATGCAGCCCGGAGCAGGCGCAGCGCGTGACCGGTTATCGCGTCGGCGGGATCTCGCCCTTCGGCAGCCGCAAGCGCCTGCCGGTCTACGTGGAGCGCACCGTCCTCGGCCTGCCGCGGCTGCTCGATCAACGGCGGCCGGCGTGGCTATCTGCTCGAGATCGAACCGGCGGTGCTGACAAGGCTGCTCGCCGCGACTCCTGTAGAGTGCGCGCTGAAGGACGCCTCGCAAGCGCGCGCGCAATGACTGCCGAGGCCGAGCGGGCGCACGCACGCCGGACCAGGACCAACAGAGGGGAAAACGGATCATGACTGCAGCCGGCTCGATGTGGATCAGCCTCGGCGCGATCTTGCTGGCCTACCTGATCGGATCGATCTCGTTTGCCGTCATCGTCAGCAAGGCGATGGGCCTTGCGGATCCGCATACCTACGGCTCGGGCAACCCCGGCGCCACCAACGTGCTGCGTACCGGCAATCGCAAGGCCGCTGCCCTGACGCTGCTCGGCGACGTGCTCAAGGGCGTGGTCGCGGTGCTGCTCGCACGCTGGCTCGCGCCGCAGGCCGGCTTCAGCGAGGTGACGATCATGCTGGTCGGGCTGGCGGCTTTCGTCGGCCATCTCTTCCCGGTCTACCATCGCTTTGCCGGCGGCAAGGGTGTGGCGACCGCGGCCGGCGTGCTGGTCGCGCTCAACCCGGTCCACGGCCTCGCCACGCTCGCGACCTGGATCATCATCGCCTTCTTCTTTCGCTATTCGTCACTCGCCGCGCTGGTGGCCGCGGTCTTCGCGCCGTTCTACTGGGTGCTGCTGTTCGGCGCCCGGCCGCGGGTGCTGGTGATCGTCGCGATGAGCGCGCTGCTGATCTGGCGTCACCGCAAGAACATCGCCAATCTGCTCGCGGGCAAGGAGAGCCGCATCGGCAAGAAGGCTGCAGCCGTCGCAGGCGACAAGGGCCGGCAATCGCAAGGGCGGCCACCGGAGAATCGTCTGACCGACAGCAGCGGGCGCCGCGCCGGCGTCTGGAGGGTGGCGCTGGCGGGGATGCTCTCGCTCGCGGTTGCGATGGGGCTGGGGCGATTCGCTTTCACGCCGCTGCTGCCGATGATGCTCGGCGAAGGCTCGATCGACCTGCGCGAGGCGAGCTGGCTCGCCAGCGCCAACTATCTCGCCTACCTGCTCGGCGCCTTGCTCTGCACCCTGCAGCCGTGGATCTGGTCGCGTTTGCACCGTCCGCCGTCGTGGGCCTACTCTTCGATGGTTCGTGCGGGACTCGCCGCGACCAGCATCCTGACCCTCGCGATGGCGATCCATTGGCCGCCGGCGTGGCCGACGCTGCGCTTCGGCGCCGGCATCGCCAGCGCCGTGGCGCTGGTGTTCACCTCCGGCTGGTGTCTCGCGCGCCTGGCCAGTCTCGGGGCGCCGGCAATGGGCAGTATCATCTTCGCGGGCCCCGGCATCGGCATCGTCATCAGCGGCCTTTTCGGCAGCGCGATGGTGGCCTGGGGCTGGACCGCCGGCGCCGGCTGGCTGGTCTTCGGCTTGCTCGCCTTCGTGCTCACCGGCGTCGTGTGGCCGGTATTCAAAGGCGGCGAGGAACGCCTCGTGGCGCTGCGCCGCGGCCGCGAGTCGGACGATGGCGCGCGCCGCGCCGGCAGCCTCGGCGAGATGACGCTGCTCGCGATCGCGTATGGCCTGGCGGGTTTCGGCTACATCATTACTGCGACCTTCCTGCCGGTCATCGCCCGCGAGGCGATGCCATCGTCGGCGTGGCTGGACCTGTTCTGGCCGATCTTCGGTTCGGGCGTCGTGATCGGCGCGCTGCTGGCGTCGCGCCTGCCGCCCTCGGGCGACCGGCGCTACCTGCTCGGCGCGGCCTACGTGATGCAGGCGCTCGGGATCGCGATCGGCATCTGGTTTCCCACGGATGCCGGCTTTGCCATCGGCAGCCTGATGCTGGGCTTCCCCTTCACCGCCATCACCTTCTTCGCGATGCAGGAGGCGCGGCGCCTGATGGCGGGCTCCGCGGCCAGCTACATGGGCCTGCTGACCGCGGTGTACGGGGTCGGCCAGGTCAGCGGTCCGCCGCTGGCGGCATTCCTGCTGGCCGGCAGCGCCAGCCGGGGAGCCGGCTTCAGCCTGTCGTTGCAGATCGCTGCGGCGGCTCTGCTGGTGGGCAGCGTGATCTGCTGTGCCATGGCGCGTGCCTGGCCGCTTTCAAGGCATCCTGCAAGCCATCCCGTAAGCCATCCTGCAAGGCCCGCACAGTAGCTAAACGCCATCGCGCTGCGGGCCGGCTCAGCGCGCTCGTCCGCGCGGTTCCGGTCTTTGGTTCAGTGCCCTCTCCCTTGACCCGTGCCGATTCCTGTGCGGTTTTCCGCTTCGTCCTCCCCTTCCGGTTCCGGCCACGGCCAGCGCAGCAGTTCCGCCAGTCGCCGCTCGATCCAGTGCGCTTCCATCGGTTCGACCTGCGCAGGCTTCTCGAGCAGGCCGCTGCGGCAACGCGCCAGCACTTCGTCCTCGGCGACGCCGAGGTCGTGGTGGATGCCGTTCGCGAAGTCGACCAGCTGGTTGGCCAGGTCTTCGCAGAGGTCGTAGCGATCGCGCAGCGTCTCGAGAGGAACCGTCAGGCGACGGCGCCGGTCGCTGTAGAGCTCGATGAATGAGGGCGGAATGATTATCTGGTAGTCGTCGGACATGATGGCAACGGGGAGACTGGCGAACGACGCACGGGCGAACGGGCGAACGGCGGATGATGGCACGGATGCAGCGGTCGCCTCGGGCGCCGGGCAGCTCGGGAATCTTCGGTTTCGCGAAGCAGAGCTCTCCTCGCTGCCTCGTTATACTGCCGTCGACCAATCGGAGACCTTCCGATACCGGAGACCTTCCATGACCGTCCATCCGCTCGACCAGGCCCGCGCCACCGACGCCGTCACCCAGGCCCGGGTGCACCTGGCGGCAGCCCATCGGCTCGCCGTGTTCCACGAACTGGACGAGGGCATCGACAATCACTTCACGATGATGCTGCCGGGCAGCGACGATCGCTACCTGATCCTGCCGTTCGGGCTGCATTGGTCGGAGGCCTGCGCGAGCAACCTGATCGTCTTCGACGAATCCGGCAGGACGCTGGCCGGCAAGGGCGACGTCGAGTTGTCGGCGCAGTGCATCCATGCGCCGATTCATCGCATCTGCGGCGTGAAAGTCGTGCTGCACACCCACCAGACCTGGGCGGTCACGCTCAACATGCTCGAGGACAACCGGCTGCTGCCGGCGAGCCAGACGGCCGCCTACTATCACGGCCACGTCGCCTACGACGACCACTACGGCGGCACCGCCGACGAGCTGAACGAAGGTGAGCGTCTGGCGGCCCTGCTGGGCGGCAAGCACATCCTGTTCATGAAGAACCACGGCGTGCTGGTTGTCGGCGACACGATCGCACAGGCCTACCGCCGGCTGTACAAGCTCGAGCGGGTCTGCCGTGCGCAGGTGCTGGCGATGAGCACCGGGCGGCCGCTGCAACTCCTTCCGGACGACATCGTGCAGCGCGTGCAGGTACCGCATCCGGACGACCGCCATCCACGCGCCGAGCGCGAGCGTCTGTTCTTCGAGGCGATGATGCGGGTGCTCGACCGCGAGATGCCCGGCTATCGGGACTGAATCTGCTCGCCTTCCTCAGCCGGCAGGCGCGTTGGGCGCTGCCTGCCGGGGTCTTCATCGGCATCGTGTTGCCGGACCTGGCCCGGCTGCTTCGTCCGCTGCTGACGGCGGCGGTCATCGGCACGCTGACCGGTGCGCTGCTGCGCCTCGACTGGAGTCGCTTCGCGGACATCCTGCGCCGCCCCGGCCTGCCGGCTGCGCTCGCCCTGTCGCAACTGCTGCTGTCGCCGCTGCTCATGTGGTTCGGCGCCGCGGTGCTCGGCGTGCCGCCCGACCTGCGGCTGATGCTGCTCTTGCAGGCGGCGGCGCCGCCGATCGGCTCTGCCGCCGTATTCGCGCTGATCCTCGGGCTCGACGGCGTGCTTGCTGCCCTCTCGACGGTCTCCGCGACTCTGCTCCTGCCGATCACCCTGACTCCGCTGGTGTACCTGTTGCTGCCGGAGGCGGGCATCCGCGTGGAACTGCTGCCGTTCTTCCTGCGCGTGACGCTGCTGGTCGTGGTGCCGTTCGTGCTCGCCGGCATCCTGCGCCGCCTCGTCGGGCTGCAACGGCTGCAAAGGGCCGACCAGCTGCTGGGGGGCTTGAACGTGCTGCTGCTCGTCATCTTCGCGATCGCGGTCATGGACGGGGTGAGCGCGAGGCTGCTCGACGATCCCGCGTACATCGCGCGCCTGCTGCTCGCCGCCTGCATCGCGGCGGTGTTGCTCCACCTCATGGCCTACCTGCTGTTCCGACGCGCCGGTGTCGTGGTCGCCTACACGGCGACGGTCCTCGGCGGCAACCGCAACGTCGGACTGATGCTGGTCATCACCGCCGGGACGGCGGGCGAGATGTTCTCGCTCTACGTGGGGCTGGCGCAGATCCCGATGTATTTCGCGCCGTTGCTGCTGACGCCGTTGCTTCGGTTGAGCAGGAAGGCGGGCGCGGACTGACAGCGGGCGGTGTTTCGGCGGGCGGTGCCGGCGGGCGGTGCCGGCGGGCGTCGGGGGCGCGGACTGACAGTGGCTCACGGGATTGCGCTTGCAGGCGCAATCCCGCTCCGGGGCTCGCTGCGCATGCGCAGCGTCGCCTGACGGCGAGCGCCCCGGAGCCCGTCCCTGCCTCGTCCAGGTCGGGCTGCGTCCACGGGCGCGGCTTCGCGAGTCGCCGCTTTGCGGGCTCGATCGCCTGCCTCAGGGGCAGCCGTGCCCGACCTTCCCTTCGTCAGCGGACGGCTCCGCCACAAACAGTCCGCGCCCCCGACACCCGCCGCCACCGCTGCCATCATCCGGACTGTTGGTGGGTGGGTGTGTCAGGTGACAGCCGGTACGGCGATGCGCTTCCGGTGACGCGGCAGCGCGGTGAGAGCCTTGCGTGCGGCATGCACCCAGCAATCGTTCCGGAGTATCAGTCTCATGTGCAAAGTTCTGCGGATGACATGTTGGTTGACGACCCCCTCGGCGGCAGCGGGCGGTGAAGCAGTTGCTCAACGGGACGATTGCCTGACCAGGCGGATCATGAGGGCAGAACCGGAGCGTCGGGATGGAAGGTAAATGGCTGGAGGACTTCCTCAGCGTTGCGCGGACCGGAAATTTCTCGCGGTCCGCCGCCGAGCGTCACATAACCCAGTCTGCGTTCAGCCGGCGCATCAAGTCCCTGGAAGGCTGGGTCGGCGCGGCGCTGATCGATCGCAGCTCGTATCCGACTCGGCTGACGCCCGCAGGCGAGCGGTTTCGCGAGGTCGTGGATCAGGTGCTGTCATCGCTGCAGGAAGCCCGCCAGGATTTGCGTGCCGTTGTCGATTCCCGCAGCGGCACCTTGCGCATAGCGGCGCAGCACTCACTCGCCGGAAGCTTCCTCATGCACTGGCTGGTCGACATGCGCGAGCAGCTCGGCGACCTGGCGGTCGAAGTGCGAGCCGACAACCTCCACGACTGTGTGCGCGACCTCGATGAGGGCAACGTCGACCTGCTGATCTGCTATGAGCATCCAGCACTACCCATCGGAGTGGATCCCGTCCGCTTTCCCTGCAGGGATATCGCCACCACCCTGCTGGTGCCGGTCTCCCGCGCCGACCGCAGCGGTCGTCCGCTGTTCTCGGTGCGTCGCGCCTCACGGTCTCCGATCCCGATGCTTCACTATGGCGCGCAATCGTTTCTCGGCAGGGCGACCTCCCTGATTGCTTCACGGCTGTCCCCCGACCGGAGCTTCACGGTGGTCTTCGAAAGCACGCTGACGGAATCGCTGCGGGCGGCAGCGATCGCGGGGCTGGGCCTCGCCTGGCTGCCGCGGCACTTCGTGCAGGATGACCTCGACGCAGGCCGGCTGGTGAGCGCCGGCAGCGCGCGCCATGAGATGCGGCTCGGCATCAGGCTCTACGCGAACCAGGCCCGGCTGGGGGCGCGCTATGCCCGGGTGCGGAACTATGACTTCAAGGAATAGTTCCGCGAGCATTAAGCATTGGACCGCCGAAGCGTTGAGCCCGTAAGTTCCATACTCCGGTGCAGGTGGCCTAGAAGCGGAGTGGCTGGGCAATGAATATGGAACGCTTCCCCCGATTCAGCCTGGGTCACTGGCCGACTCCTTTGGCGCCGCTGCCTCGACTCGAGTCGATGTTCAAGGGATCCCGCCTCTTCATCAAGCGCGACGACTGCACGGGCCTTGCCGGCGGCGGCAACAAGACGCGCAAGCTCGAGTTCCTCGTCGCGGATGCACTGGCCGCAGGCGCCGATACCCTGGTGACCCATGGCGCAGTCCAGTCCAATCATGTCCGGCAGACGGCCGCCGCTGCCGCCGCGGCCGGTCTTGGTTGCGAAGCGCTGCTCGAGGAGCGTGTAGCGACCCCTTCCGACGAATACGCCGACTCGGGCAACGTTCTTCTCGATCGGATTCTTGGTGCCGTGCTGCACCGGGTACCGGGCGGCACCGCAATGGATGCGGCTCTGACGGACCTCGCGGCGCGGCTGGCCGCGAACGGCCGCCGCCCTTACGTCATTCCGGGCGGCGGCTCCAACTCGCTGGGGGCGCTCGGCTATGTCGAATGCGTTCGGGAGCTTGTCAGCCAGTGCGAGGATCAGGGAATAGCCAGGCCGCACCTGGTGACCGCTTCCGGCAGTGCCGGCACGCATGCGGGACTGGCGGCGGGCTTGCGCGCGTTCGGACTGGATTGGCCCTTGACCGGCATCGGCGTGCGGTTGCCGCGTGCCGCGCAGGAGGCCAAGGTGCACCAACTGGCGTCGGAGGTGCTGGCACTGCTCGGAAGGCGCGATGGGTTGCCGCGCGAGGCGATATTCGCCGATGATCGCTTCGTCGGCGAGGGCTACGGTCTGCCGACCGACGCGATGCTCGAAGCAGTGACCCTGGTTGCGCGATGCGAAGGAATACTGCTCGATCCCGTCTATACCGGCAAGGCGATGGCTGGCATGATCGCCTTGCTGCGCGAAGGTCGGTTCAAGGCGGACGAAAGCGTCATCTTCGTCCACACCGGCGGTTCATCCGCGCTGTTTGGCTATCGCTGGGCGTTTCCCGCCGGCGCGACGCCGGTCCAAGTCACGCAATGACGAGACGATCACCATGGAGCTGAGCATGAAGCATCCGCAGGCAAGCATTGGATCCACGCTTTTCCTTTCGCGCACGCTGTTCTCGCTGGCGGTCGGCCTGGTCGCGGTGGCACCTCTCGGCCTGCACGCCCAGGGCGCGCCGCAGAAGGGCGGCACACTGGTCATGGTGGTGCAGCCTGAGCCGCCGACGCTCGCCTCCTACCAGAGCACCGCCGGGCCGGTCGGACAGGTGGCGACGAAAGTCTTCGACGGACTGCTCGAGTACGACTTCGACCTCAAGCCCGTGGCGAGCCTGGCCAGATCCTGGGAAGTGAGTCCGGACGGGCTGACGGTCAGCTTCAAGCTCAAGGAAGGAGTCAAGTTCCATGACGGCCGGCCGTTCACCAGCGAGGACGTGAAGTTCAGCGTGCTCGACGTGCTGAAGAAGACGCACCCCCGCGGCGCCAACACCTTCCGGTCGGTGACCGCGATCGACACGCCGGACCCCCTGACGGCCGTGTTCAAGCTCTCGGAGCCGGCGCCGTACATGCTGATGGCGCTCTCGTCCTACGAGTCGCCGATGCTGCCGAAGCACATCTACGGCACGGGTGACCTCGCAAACCATCCAAATGCGAACCGGCCCGTCGGCACGGGGCCGTTCAAGTTCGTCGAATGGCAGCGCGGGCAGTTCATGCGCTTCGACCGCAACCCCGACTATCACAAGCAGGGACTGCCGCACCTCGAGAGGGTCGTGGCCAGATTCATCGCCGACGGGGGCACACGCGCGGCGACCCTGGAGACGCAGGAAGCCCATATCGCCGGCTTCAATGCGGTGCTGCCGGTCGATGTGAAGCGCCTGCAGGCGATGCCGCACCTGGAAGTGACCAGTCGCGGCTACGAGATGCAGTCGCCGATCGTCGAACTCGACTTCAACACGAAGAAGCCGCCGTTCGACAACGTGAAGGTCCGCCAGGCGGTCGCCTATGCGATCGATCGCAAGTTCGTCATCGACAACATCTGGTTCGGGTTCGGTCGCCCTGCAACCGGACCGATCAACTCGAACTTCAAGGCCAACGGCCTCTATACCAACGACGTGAAGAACTACAACGTGCCCGATGGGATCGAGATCGCGAACAAGCTGCTCGACGAGGCCGGGTTCCCGCGCGCAGCCAATGGCGACCGATTCGAAATCGTGCATGACATCACGCCGTATGGGGAGGAATGGCGACGCTTCGGGGAGTTCGTCCAGCAGCAACTCGGCAAGCTCGGCATCAAGGCGACATTGCGCTACGAAGACGTTCCAACCTGGCTCAGGCGCATCTATACCAACTATGACTTCCATCTGACCAACAACTGGATACAGACGCTTGCCGATCCGGCCATCGGGGTGCACCGCCTCTATCACTCGAACACCATCAGACCCGGTACCGTGTTCGTGAACGGCTCGCGCTGGAGCAGCCCTGAGACGGACGACCTCATGAACCGTGCTTCGGTCGAGGTCGACCCCAAGAAGCGCGCTGCGCTGTATCACGACTTCCAGAAGAAGGTGGTCGAGGCCAGTCCGCTCGTGTTTGTTCATGAGCTGGACTTCGTGACGGTGCACAGCAAGCGGCTGCGGAACTTCCTGGTCAGCCCCTTGGGCTTGTATTCCTCTTTCGACCAGGCCTGGCTGTCCAAGTGACGAGCACGCCGTCGAGGGCTGCCCGACAGTGACCGTCCAGACCCTGCTCTACGCGCTCAAGCGCCTCCTGCAGGCGGTGCCGACCATCCTGGTGATCGTCTGCCTGAACTTCGCGCTGCTGCAGATGGCGCCCGGCGACGCGGCGGACGTCCTGGCCGGAGAGGCCGGGTCCGCGACGCCGGAGTACATGGCGCAGTTGCGGCAGAAGTTCGGTCTGGACCAGCCGATCCATGTCCAACTGGTCGTGTACCTCAAGCAGGTGCTCACCTTCGACCTCGGCCATTCCTTCCGCCACGGCATGCCGGTGTCGGAGCTGATCATTTCGCGGCTCGGCCCGACCTTGCTGCTGATGGTGACGGTCTTCCTGGCGGCGGTGCTGTTCGGTGCATTGCTCGGAAGCATCGCCGCCCGCAACATCAACCGCTGGCAAGACGGCCTGGTTTCGGTGTTGACGGTGCTTGCCTACGCGACCCCGGTGTTCTGGGCCGGGCTGATGCTGATCGTTGTGTTCTCCATCAAGCTAGGCTGGTTCCCGACCAGCGGCATGCAGGAAATTGCCGCGTTCCATGTCGGCTGGGACAGGGTGGTGGACATCGCCCACCATCTGGTGCTGCCGGCCGCCACTCTCACGATGTTCTATCTCGCGCTCTACACGCGCCTGATGCGTGCATCGGCGCTGGAGCAGTCGTCGATGGACTATGTCGTGACGGCGCGGGCAAAGGGCCTGACCGAGCGTCAGATCGCGCGCCGACACGTCTTCCGCAATGCGCTCCTGCCGGTGGTGACCATGGCCGGAGTCCAGGCGGGCGCGCTGCTGGGCGGCGCCGTCGTGGTCGAGACGGTCTTTGCCTGGCCCGGCCTCGGGCTGCTTGCTTATGAATCGCTGTTCGCCCGCGACCTCAACCTGCTGCTGGGCATCTTTTTCATCTGCGCCTGCCTGGTAGTCGTGGTCAACCTGGTCGTCGACATCGTCTATTCGATGCTCGACCCGCGGATCGAGTTGCGGTGACTTCATGAACGGCGTGTTGACAAGATTCATCAGGCACAAACCCGCGGTCCTCGGACTCTTCCTGTTGCTGCTCGTCGTTGCGGCTGCGTTGCTTGCTCCAGTGCTCTACCCGGTCAGCCCCTTCGAACTGGTCGGAAAGCCTTTCGAGCCGCCGTTCGGCGACTATCTCTTCGGCACCGACATGCTCGGCCGGGATCTGACCGCGGGGGTGCTCCATGGTGCCCGCACAACCCTGCTGGTCGGCTTCGTCGCAACCGTCATTGCAGCGCTGGTGGGGGTGACCATCGGTGGCCTCGCCGGCTATTTCGGCGGCCGCCTGGATGCGCTACTCATGCGCATGACCGAGATTTTCCAGACGATCCCGTTCTTTCTCTTCGCCATCCTCATCGTCGCGGTGATGACGCCTTCGATCGCAAGCGTAGTGTTTGCCATCGCCGTGGTGTCCTGGCCGCCCATGGCGCGACTGGTGCGCGGCGAGTTCCTCGCGGTGCGCAACCGCGAGTTCGTCCAGGCCTGCGTACTGATGGGCATGAGCCATCGCAGGATCATCTTCCTGCACATACT
The DNA here is from genome assembly GCA_963844195.1 of uncultured Pseudomonadota bacterium. GTDB lineage: Bacteria > Pseudomonadota > Gammaproteobacteria > Burkholderiales > Burkholderiaceae_E > Lautropia. The sequence continues at coordinate 1,235,594 of CAWJNC010000004.1, forward strand.
TCCCAACACCCTGTCGTCCATCATCGTTACCGGGTCGTTGATGGTCGCCACGGCGATCCTCATCGAGTCGGGGCTGTCTTTCCTGGGGTTGTCGGACGCCAACACGATCAGCTGGGGTTTCATCATCGGCTCCGGACGCTCAGTGCTGCGCACTGCCTGGTGGATCTGCGCCATTCCGGGCATCGCGATACTCCTGACGGTGATGGCGATCAACCTGGTCGGCGACGGCCTGAACGATGCGCTGAATCCGCGTCTCAAGACAATATGAGCCCTCCCCGCGAGCCTCTGCTGTCGATCGAAGGGCTCACGGTCGACCTGCCGCCGAACGCCGACCGGCCCCATGCGGTAGAGGACGTGACGCTGACGCTGCACCGGAACGAGATCCTTTGTGTCGTCGGCGAGTCGGGGTCCGGGAAGTCGGTGATGTCGCGTTCGGTGCTCGGGCTGTACCCGTCGCGACACGTCCGGCCGAGCGCCGGTCGGATCATCTATCGGGGACAGGACTTGATCGCAGCCCCGCCGGAAACGATGCGCAAGCTGCGCGGTGACCGGATCGCGATGATCTTCCAGGAACCGATGACGGCGCTCAACCCGGTCATGACGATCGGCCGGCAGATCGACGAGGTACTGGTGAGCCACGACGCCGGCCAGCGCAAGGAACGGCGTGCACGGGTTCTGGAGGTGCTGGCTGCGGTGAACCTGCCGGATCCTGCCGCAATACTGTCGGCTTATCCGCACCAGCTGTCCGGCGGTCAGCGGCAGCGGGCGATGATCGCCATGGCGTTGTCCCTGGAGCCCGACGTCCTGATCGCAGACGAGCCGACAACTGCCCTGGACGTGACCACCCAGGCACAGATCCTGGCGCTGATCCGGGACATCCAGTCTCGTCAACGGATGGGCGTGCTCTTCATCACGCACGACTTCGGTGTGGTCGCGGAAATCGCCGATAGCATCGCGGTGATGCAGTTCGGACGGATCGTGGAGCAGGGTTCCGCGGCCCAGGTCCTGGGGGCGCCCGAGGCTGCCTACACCCGCTCGCTGCTCGCGGCGGTACCGCGTCTGACGCCGGTGGCGCGCGGTGAGTTCGGCCATGCGCCAACCGTCCTGGAAGTCCGGAACCTCTGCAAGAGCTACCGCACCGGCGGGGGGCTGCTCGGGGGAAAGGTCCGGCGCGTCGACGCGTTGCGATCGGTGAGCTTCACCTTGCGCCGAGGCGAGACGCTGGGAATCGTGGGCGAATCAGGCTCCGGAAAATCGACCATCGCCCGTTGCGTCACCCGGCTGGTGGAACCGGATGCCGGGGGGATACTCCTGGACGGTGTGGACATCGCCCCGCTCGGAGTTCGCGCCCTGCGGCCGATGCGACGACGGATGCAGATGGTTTTCCAGGACCCGTACGGTTCGCTGAATCCACGGCGCAAGGTCGGGCAGCTCATCGCCGAGGGGCCGATCATCCACGGCCAGGACGCGGCCAAGGCGACCCGGCGGGCGCTGGAGCTGCTCGAGCTGGTCGGGCTGGATGCGAAATCCGCCGATCGCTTTCCCCACGAGTTCTCCGGCGGCCAGCGCCAGCGAATCGGCCTGGCGCGCGCACTCGCGCTCGATCCGGCGATACTCGTCGCGGACGAGCCCGTGTCGGCACTCGACGTCTCGGTCCAGGCCCAGGTACTGCGACTGATCGCCGATATCCGCGCACGCTTCGGACTGTCGGTGCTGTTCATCACGCACGACCTCCGGGTGGCGAGCCAGGTCTGCGACTCGGTCGCGGTGATGCGCAACGGCGAGATCGTGGAGATGGGACCCGTGCAGCAGATCTATGCGGACCCGCGGCACCCGTATACGCGCGAGCTTTTCGCGGCAGTTCCGGGGCGCGCCTGGAGTGACCGCCGGGAGTGCGACAGCCGACTGGGAGAAGGACTAGCTCCAGCGACCAGAGATGTGGAGGTTCCAGGTGCGGCCTGACAGTGCAACGCACGATGATGCGGGCAGGCCCGCTCAACGCGTGGTTCCCGATTCCCCCTTCTCGTCCGGCTCTTTCGGGGACTTCGCCCGCAACCTGCGGCGGGGGGAAATTTCGGCAGTCGAGGCAAGCAGCAGGCTGCTGCGCCGGATCGAGGCCACTCGGGCATCCCTGGGCGCATTCACCCATGTCGATGCGCCGCGCGCCCTCGCCAACGCAGCGGCGATCGATGCGCTGCTTCGGTCGGGGGTCGATCTCGGTCCGCTGATGGGCGTTCCGGTGGTCGTGAAAGACCTCTTCGCCGTCGCCGGCATGCCGATGAATGCCGGCAGCCGGATAGACGTTTCGGATCTGACACCTGGACAGGGGAGTTTTGTTACCGCGTTGCAGCGCGCCGGCTGCGTCGTCCTGGGCAAGACGACCACCGTCGAGTTCGCACTCGGTGGCTACAACCTCACCCACCGGCTGCCGTGGAACCCGTGTGATCCACGGACGCCCCGTATGACGGGCGGATCCAGTCATGGCTCGGCGGTGGCGATGGCTGCCGACCTGTGCGGCTTCGCCATCGGCGGCGATACCGGCGGCTCGGTCCGCTGGCCGGCAGCGCTCTGTGGCGTCGTCGGCTTCAAGAGCACCGCGTCCCGCTGGGGCGGTGACGGCATCTTTCCGCTCGCCCCGCAGATGGACAGCATCGGGTTCTTCGCGCCATCGGCCGCTGATGCGGCTTTCATCGAGGCGGCACTTTCCGGCGAGGCGCAGCAGCCGGTGCCGGCGCTGCGTTCGTTGACGCTCGCGCTGCCGACTTCGCATTTCCTGGAGAACCTCGATCGCGAGGTGGCGACCTGTTTCGACGTCGCCTTGGAGCGCCTTCGGCAGGCGGGGGTCGTGATCGTCGAAAGAGACGCAGCCGAGGCGCGCGAGATCGACGAAGTGTTCCGGGCCTTGGTGCCTGCAGATCTGCTTGCGTTCCTCGGTCGTGACCGAGTCATGAAAAACCTGTCGCAGATGGACCCGGTCGCCGCTGAACGCGCCGGCGCTGCCTTCGACGTGACCGCCGATACCTACCTGAGGCTTGCAGCCCGCCGCCGTGACCTTACGCGGCTGATTCGCGAACGGTCCGCAGGCATCGACGCGTGGATATCGCCGACGGTTCCGATGCTTCCGGAGCCGACGGCGGACTTCGAATCGGTCGACCAGGTTGCATCCTGGAACCGCCGCGCCACGCAGAACACTCGCCCCGGCAACCTCTTCGACCAGTGCGGCATCTCGTTGCCGATCCACCACCTCGGCGCTGCGCTGCCGGTGGGGCTGCAGCTCTGCGCGTCGGCAGGCGAAGACGCTGCGCTACTTGCCACTGCTCGCGCAGTCGAAGCGCTGCTGGGCGTCCCGCTCCGGGCCAAAATCGATGACTTCCTGGATCGAGGGTGATGTGCCCGCTACCGCCTCCCGCCACCCTCCGCCACCGCCCGCTATTCAGCCCGGTTCGAGTTCCGTCAGCGGCCACCGCGGCCGCACGTCGAAGCTGGTGTCGACCGACCCGTGCGTCGACCGCTCGACGCCCTCGCCCTGAAGCCGCAGCGCCGCCGCGAACGCGATCATGGCGCCGTTGTCGGTGCAGAGCTCGAGCTCGGGAAAATAGACGTCGATGCCGACGCCGGCCGCTCGGCTGGCATCGACGGCAGTGGCGAGCTTGCTCCGCAGCACGCGGTTGGCGCTGACCCCGCCGGAGATCACCAGGCGGCGCAGGCCGGTCTCGGCCAGCGCGCGCAGGGACTTGCCGACCAGCACGTCGGTGATCGCTTCTTCGACTTCACGGGCGAGCGCGGGCTTCTGCGCATCGGTGATGCCCCGCTTGACGTGGGTCAGCACGGCAGTCTTCAGACCGCTGAAGCTGAAGTCGAGGTCGTCGGATCGCAGCTTCGGGCGGGGCAACGGAAAGGCAGGCGTGCCGCCTGCAACGGCTTCGGCCGTCGCCGCCAGCGCCGACAGCGCGGGGCCGCCCGGATAGCCCAGCCCGAGCAGCTTGGCGCTCTTGTCGAATGCCTCGCCGGCGGCGTCGTCGACCGTATCGCCCAGGAGCCCGTAGCGGCCGATGCCTTCGACCTTCAGCAGCTGCGTGTGGCCGCCGGAGACCAGCAGCGCGACGAAGGGGAATTGCGGTGGTTCGCTCGACAGCAGCGGCGACAACAGGTGGCCTTCGAGGTGGTGAACGCCGATGACCGGCTTCTGCAGCGCGTAGCCGAGGGCGGTCGCGACGGCCGCCCCGACCAGCAGTGCGCCGGCGAGCCCTGGACCGCGGGTATAGCCGATGGCGTCGACGTCCGCGAGCGTGCAGCCGGCCTCGGCCATGACCGATTCGATCAGAGGCGCAAGGCGCTGCACGTGGTCACGCGACGCTAGCTCTGGCACGACGCCGCCGTAGTTCTCGTGCATCGCCGCCTGCGAATGCAGGGCTTGCGCGCGAAGGCCTTCGCGGGTGCTGTAGAGGGCAACGCCGGTCTCGTCGCAGGAGGTTTCGATACCGAGGACCAGCATGGCGCGCAGTCTATCATCGGCCGGTGGAACGATTCGACCTTGCCGTTGTCGGCGCCGGGGCAGCCGGCCTGTTCTGTGCAGGAATTGCCGGCCAGCGGGGCCTCAAGGTCCTGCTGCTGGATCACGCGCCGCGCCTGGGCGAGAAGATCCGCATCTCCGGCGGTGGACGCTGCAACTTCACCAATCTCAACGGCGCGGATCCTGCGCGCTACCTGTCGCAGGATCCGCGGTTCGCCAGGCATGCGCTGAAGTCCTATCCACCGCAGCGCTTCGTCGAGCTGGTGCGCCGCCATCGGATCGCCTTCCATGAGAAGCACCTCGGCCAGCTGTTCTGCGACGATGCGAGCCAGCGGATCATCGACCTGCTGCTTGCCGAATGCGGCGCCGGCGGGGTGGTCATCCGCCATCCGGTGCGGATCGGGTCGATCGAAGCCCGAGCGGGTGCGCAAAGCCGTTTCACCCTGCACACCGAGGGCGGTCCGGTCGCCGCCGCCAACCTGGTGATCGCCACCGGCGGCCTTTCGGTTCCGGCCATCGGCGCGACCGATTTTGCGTGGCGCCAGCTGGCCGAATGGGGGGTCGATGTGGTGCCGGCCTGTCCGGGACTGGTGCCGCTGACCTTTGCCGCATCCCGCTGGCGGCCGTTCGTCGACCTGGCGGGCGTGTCGCTGCCGGTCGGGATTTCGGTGGCGCCGCTGGTGGGCGGGACCGAGCGACCACGGCCGGTCTCGTTTCGCGAGGACCTGCTGTTCACCCACCGTGGCCTGTCGGGCCCGGCGATCCTGCAGATCTCGAGCTACTGGCGCCCGGGACGCCGGCTGGATGTCGACCTGCTCCCGGATGTCGACATGGAACAGCGCCTGCTCGGCGTCAAGGAGGGCACGCAGCCCACCGCCGGCGAGGGACCACGCCAGCAATTGGCGACGGTACTCGCGAGCATGCTGCCGCGCCGGCTTGCGCAGGTCTGGATCGAAGCGGCGCAGCCTGAGGGGCTCGCCGACCTGACGGGGCAGGAGCGGCTCGCGGAGACCAGCAATGCGCGGCTGCGCATGCTCGGCCGGGCGCTCAACCGCTGGCAGGTCGAGCCCGCGGGATCCGAAGGCTACAAGAAGGCCGAAGTGACGCTGGGCGGGGTCGCCACCTCGGAACTCGATGCGCGCAGCCTGCAGGCGTTGCGCCTTCCGGGCCTCTATTGCATCGGCGAGGCGGTGGACGTCACCGGCTGGCTCGGCGGCTACAACTTCCAATGGGCCTGGGCTTCCGCATACGCGGCGGCGACGGCCGTACAGCGATGAGCCCTCCGCCCGGCCGCCCGAAGGAGGGCTCGCTCCCGCTCGGCGGGAAGGCGCGCAGCGCCAAGGGTGCACCATGAGCCCTCCGCCCGGCCGCCCGAAGGAGGGCTCGCTCCCGCTCGGCGGGAAGGCGCGCAGCGCCAAGGGTGCACCATGAGCCCTCCGCACGGCCGCCCGAAGGCGGTGCGACCTCCCCCGGGGAGGATGTCGCGTGTCGCGACAGGAGGGTAGTCCAATAAGCCCGACCGTTCGAACACTCGCCATGAAGGACGGCGCGGCCTTGCATGTGGAGGACTGGCTCCTGCCGCCGCAGGCGGCCCGCCGCGGCAGTGCATTGATCGTGCACGGACTCGGCGAGCACATCGGCCGCTACGCGCATGTGGCGAGCGCGCTGCTGGCGATCGGCGTCGAGGTCCGCGGCTACGATCAGCGCGGCTTCGGGCGCTCTCCCGGCGCGCGCGGCGTCATCCCCGATGCCGACGCCTTGCTCGACGATGCGCGCGTCGTCTTCGAGGACTGGCACAGGAGCCGCGGCGATCGGCCCTTCCTCATCGGACACAGCATGGGCGGTGCGGTCGCAGCGCGCGCGGTCACCGGCGGCTGGATCGCACCGCGTGGCCTGGTGCTGTCTTCGCCGGCAATCGCCGGCCGGCTCTCGGGCCTGCAGAAGTTCGCGCTGCGGGTCGGCAGGCGGCTGTCGCCCGATCGGCCGGTGCCGTCGGGGCTGAAGTCGCAGTATGTCTCCCGCGATCTCGCCGTCGTCGAACACTACCGACGCGATCCGCTCAACCATGGGCTGATCACGCCGCGGCTCACGCAGTTCATCGTCGATGCGGGCGCGCAGGCACTGGCAGGAGCTGCCGCCGTGAAAGTGCCGACGCTGGTCATGATCGGCACCGACGACCGTCTGATCGACGCGGCCAGTGCGCGGCTGTTCCACGATCGGCTGCCGGAGACGCTGCGCACGCTGCTCGCCTACGACGGCTTCTATCACGAGCTGTTCAACGAACCGGCAGCGGATCGGGCGAGGGCGCTGTCGGACCTCGTGCGATGGCTCGCGAGGGTGGCCGATGCGTCACCGGACCCGGCGCTGGACCGGGCGATCCCGCCGACCACCGCCCGATGACTCCGGCGGCAATCGAAGACTGGTTCCAGGCGCGGGGCTGGCAGCCTTTCGAATTTCAGCGCCGGGTCTGGGAAGCCATCGCACGCGGCGACGACGGGCTGCTGCATGCGACCACCGGTGCCGGCAAGACCTATGCGCTCTGGTTCGGCGCGCTGCAGCTCCCGCCTCGCGCGCTGCCGGGCAACCCGGCGCCGCCCTTGACGGTGCTCTGGCTGTCGCCGATGCGCGCGCTCAGCGCCGACACCGCGCGTGCGCTGCAGGCGCCGCTCGCCGACCTCGGGCTCGACTGGACGATCGGCGTGCGTACCGGGGACACCGGCGATGCCGAGCGGGCGGCGCAGGCGCGGCGCCTGCCGACCGCCCTGGTGACCACCCCGGAGAGCCTGTCGCTGCTGCTGGCGCGCGCCGATGCGCGCGCCGCACTCGCCACCGTCCGCCTCGTCGTCGTCGACGAATGGCACGAGATGCTCGGCACCAAGCGCGGAGTGCAGGTGCAGCTCGCATTGGCGCGGTTGCGGCGCTGGTGTCCGGACTTGCGCACCTGGGGCCTGTCCGCGACCCTCGGCAACCTGCCGGATGCGCTGGCGGCGCTGCGTCCTGTCCACGCGTCCGGGGACCCGCCTGCTCCGGCTGCCGCCGGCGTGATCGTCGAGGGTCGCATCGACAAGCGGATCATCGTCGACTCGCTGCTTCCGGCAAGCGTCGAGCGGTTTCCGTGGGCCGGACATCTGGGCATGAAGATGCTGCCTGCGGTGATCGGCTGAACTGGAGCGGACGCCAATCGGCGCTGGTGTTCACCAACACCCGCTCGCAGGCGGAGCTCTGGTACCAGGCCCTGCTCGACGCGCGGCCGCAATGGGCCGGGCTGATCGCCCTGCACCACGGTTCACTCGACCGGGCCACCCGCGACTGGGTCGAACTCGGCACCAAGGAAGGTCGCCTGCGGGCGGTGGTCTGCACCTCCAGCCTCGATCTCGGGGTCGACTTCCTGCCGGTCGAGCGGGTCCTGCAGATCGGCTCCGCGAAAGGCGTCTCGCGCCTGCTGCAGCGGGCCGGTCGCTCCGGCCATGCGCCGGGTCGAGCGGCGCGGGTGACGCTGGTGCCGACCCACAGCCTGGAGCTGCTGGAGGCTGCCGCGGCCAAGGCGCGCCGTGGCCGGCGCGCCGGGTCGAGGCACGGATGCTCGCCGCACCGGCCGCTGGACGTCCTGGTGCAGCACCTGGTGACGGTCGCGCTCGGCGGCGGGTTCATGCCCGCCGACCTGCTCGGCGAGGTCCGCAGCGCGTACGCGTACCGGGACCTGACCCACGAGCAGTGGCAATGGTGTCTCGACTTCGTTCGCCGCGGCGGTCCGTCGCTTACCGCCTATCCCGACTACCGTCGGGTCGGAGCCGGACGACGAAGGCGTCTGGCGGGTGCCGGATGCGCGGCTGGCCCGGCGCCACCGCATGAGCATCGGCACCATCGTGAGCGACGCCAGCATGACCGTGCGCTACTGGGGCAAGGGGGCGGCCGCTGCCGTCATCGGCACGGTGGAGGAAGGCTTCATCGCGCGTCTCTCCCGGGGCGACTGCTTCCTCTTCGGCGGCCGGCTGCTCGAACTGGTGCGGGTTCACGAGATGACGGCCTACGTGCGTCGGGCGCAGGCCGGCCGGGCGGCGGTGCCGCGCTGGAACGGCGGGCAAGCATGCCGCTGTCGAGCGAGCTTGCCGACGCCATGCTGCGGGAACTGGACGACGCGCTGGCCGGCCGCTTCGACGGTCCCGAGATGCAGCGCCTTCGCCCGCTGATCGAATTGCAGGCGCGCTGGTCGGCGTTGCCGGCGACCGGCCGGCTGCTCGCGGAGACGCTGCGCTCGCGCGAAGGCCACCACCTCTTTCTCTATCCGTTCGCCGGGCGCCAGGTCCACCTCGGTGTCGCCAGCCTGCTTGCCTGGCGCGCGGCGCGGGCCACGGTGGCCACCTTCTCGATGGCGGTCAACGACTACGGCCTCGAATTGCTTTCGCCGCAGCCGATCGACTGGCAGCGGCTGCTGCTCGACGGCGAGGTGCTGAGCGGGGACCGCCTGCTGCCGGACCTGCTCGCCGGCCTCAATGCGGCGGAACTCGCGCAGCGCCGCTTTCGCGAGATCGCCCGGGTTTCGGGGCTGATCTTCCAGGGCTTTCCGGGCGCCGGCAAGAGCACCCGCCAGCTGCAGGCCTCCTCGGGGCTCTTCTACCAGGTGTTCCGCCAGCACGATCCCGGCAACCTGCTGCTGACGCAGGCCGAAGAGGAGGTACTGCGCCAGGAGCTGGAGGTGGACCGCCTGGCGGAGGCGCTGCAGCGCATGCGCGCCAGCCGGCTTCTGATGCAGCCGCTGGAACGGCCCTCGCCGTTTGCCTTTCCGCTGCTCATCGAGCGCCTGCGCGAGAAACTGTCGACCGAGAAGCTGCGGGACCGGATCGAGCGGATGTTGCAGGATCTCGAGCGGGCTGCCGACCTGCCGGTGGCGACACCCGCGCCCAAGGCTCGACGAGCCGGTTCCCGAACATGAGCCCTCGCCCGGCGCGAGGAGCGCTGCACCGCTCGACGGGAAGGCGCGCAGCGCCAAGGGTGCCGAGCCCGGCCGGCCCGGGCATCGCAAGCGGTGCCGTCACCATCGACTGCCGGGGCGAGCAGCTGCAACTGCTTCCCGAGACGAGCGCTCTGGTGGCCGGCCGCCGCGGTCCTGCTGGTCGCCGACGTGCATATCGGCAAGGCGGCCACGTTTCGTGCGCTGGGCCAGCCGGTGCCTGCGGGTACGACTGCCGCCAACCTGCAGCGGCTGGAAGAGCTCGTCCAACGCCTCGGCGCGTCCCGCCTGGTGGTGCTCGGCGATTTCCTGCATGCACCGCAGGCGCGCCAGCCGTCCATCGTCGCTGCGCTGGCGGATTGGCGCAGGCGCCTGCCGGGCCTGGCCTGCACGCTGGTCGAGGGCAACCACGATCGCCGCGCCGGGCTGTCTGCCCCCGGACCTGGCGATCGAGCGGGTGCCGGACCCGCTGATGCTGGGGCCGTTCGAACTGTCGCACGGCGATCGCCGAACCCGTTCCGCGGAGCGAGGCGCCTTCCGGCTTGAAGGACACCTCCATCCGGCCTACGTCCTGCGCGGCCGCGCAGGCGAGCGCCTGCGGTTGCCTTGCTTCGTGTTCGGCGAGTCTGCGGCGATCCTGCCCGCTTTCGGCGAATTCACCGGCAATGCCGACGTGCTGCCGAAGCCGGGCGAGCGGGTCTTCGTGATCGGCGACGGACAGGTCTGGCCGGTCCCCGCGCCGCCTGGCGGTGCCAGATAGCCGACGCAGGGCTCACGACGGGCTCATGCAGATTGCGCGGGTACGGCGCGAACGGGCTATCACTACCGGGCTCATCGCGCAAGCATCCAGCCTCTAGGCTGCGAACTTTCTACCGTCCAGCAATCGAACCGCTGCAGCTCCCACCGCAGCCGCCAAATTTTAAGGTCTTGAATTTATGCCATCGGTCCGCCTCAAGGAAAACGAGCCTTTCGACGTTGCGCTCAGGCGTTTCAAGCGAACGATCGAGAAGACGGGGCTCCTGACCGAGTTGCGCGCGCGAGAGTTCTACGAAAAGCCCACGGCCGAGCGCAAACGCAAGAAGGCGGCAGCGGTCAAGCGCCACTACAAGCGTCTGCGCAGCCAGATGCTGCCCAAGAAGAAGTACTGATCGTCTGACCGCAGGGCGGCTCCGCGAGCAGCGGCAGCCGTGGTCGGGCACCCGTAGCCGATCGGGCGTGCGCCAGCGGGCGCTCCACCGAGACTCTACCGAGCTTTACCGAGTTGGGGCCTGCCGGAGGAACCAGCAAAGCAAGCCAGGGTCTGCCCACTGCGGATCCGGAAAGGCCCGCCGATGGCGGGCTTGTCGTTTTCCGGGCCCGACCGCTCGTGACGAGCCGGGGCGGCCATCATCAGCCTGGAGGATTCCATGAGCCTGAAGGACCGGATCACCGAAGACATGAAGACCGCCATGCGGGCCAAGGACAGCGCCCGGCTGTCCACCATCCGCCTGCTGCTCGCGGCGATCAAGCAGAAGGAGGTCGACGAGCGGGTGACGGTGGATGACGCCCAGGTCGCTTGCCATCATCGAAAAGCTGATCAAGCAGCGGCGGGATTCGATCGAGCAGTTCCAGCGCGCCAATCGCCAGGACCTGGTCGACCAGGAGACCTTCGAGCTCTCCGTTCTCGCCGGCTACCAGCCCGAGCAGGCATCGCCGGAGGAACTCGCAGCCGCCGTCGACGAAGCCATCGGCACCACCGGCGCCGCCGGTCCGGCCGACATGGGCAAGGTGATGGGGATCCTGAAGCCGAAGCTGGCGGGCCGGGCCGACATGTCGGCCGTTTCCGCGCCGTGGTGAAGGCCAGGCTCGCGGGTGGCGGGGCCAAGCCGAACGCCTGATCCTCGGTCATTGCTCGCCCTCATCACTCCGATCTGCCTGGCCCTTCGATCGCCATTGCGGCACGGTTGCGATTTCCGGCCGCGATGTCCACCATGTGGTTGACGGGCCGGTGGTCGATGTGGTCGATGTGGCGCAATGGTGCGATATGGTTCCCCTGGCCGAAGGGTGCGATGCATCCGAGGTGGTCGAGGGCGCAGGCGCTGGTGGGCGAACGAGGCAGACGATGATTCCCCAGGCATTCATCCAGGACCTGCTGGCCGGGTCGACATCGTCGACATCGTCGGGCGCACCGTCAAGCTGAAGAAGGCGGGTGCGAACCTCCAGGGCCTGTGCCCTTTCCACAACGAGAAGTCGCCGTCGTTCACCGTCTCGCCCACCAAGCAGTTCTTCCACTGTTTCGGTTGCGGCGCGCATGGCTCCGCGGTCGGCTTCCTGATGGAGCAGCATGGCCTGAGCTTCGTCGAAGCAATCGAAGAGCTTGCTTCCGGCCTCGGGCTGCCCGTGCCGCGCGAAGGCGGCGACCGCCAGCGGCCGGAGGCCAGCGCAGGCTGCGCCCGAGCCTGCTGCAGGTGCTGCAGACTTCGGCGGACTACTACAAGCAGCGGCTGCGCGAGACGCCGCGCGCGATCCAGTACCTCAAGTCCCGCGAGCTCTCCGGGGCCACCGCCGCCCGGTTCGGCATCGGCTATGCCCCCGCCGGCTGGCGCAACCTGGAGTCGGCGGTCGCCGACTACGCCGACGAGTCGATGGTGTCCGCCGGACTGGTGATCAGCGGCGAAGACGGCAAGCGCTACGACCGTTTTCGCGACCGGATCATGTTCCCGATCCGCAACACGCGGGGGCAGGTGATCGGCTTCGGGGGCCGCGATCCTGGATCAGGGCGAACCCAAGTACCTCAACTCGCCGGAGGGGCCGCTGTTCTCGAAGGGCCGTGAGCTCTACGGCCTGTACGAATCGCGCGAGGCCATCCGCACCCGAGACCTGGTGCTGGTGGTGGAAGGCTACATGGACGTGGTCATGCTTCACCAGCACGGCGTGGAGTACGCCGTGGCGACCCTGGGCACCGCCACCACCGCGGCCCATCTCGCCAAGCTGCTGCGCCAGGCCGACCGGGTGGTCTTCGCATTCGACGGCGACAGTGCCGGCCAGCGCGCCGCCTGGCGGGCGCTGGAGAATGCGCTGCCGATGCTGTCGGACACGAAGCGGCTCGACTTCCTGTTCCTGCCGCCTGCCCACGATCCGGACAGCTTCATCCGTGAGCATGGCCTGGAGGCGTTCGAGTCTCTGGTGGCGCAGGCGATGCCGTTGTCGGCCTACCTGGTGCGCGAGTTGTGCCGTCGCGCGGACCAGGCGACGCCGGAGGGCAGGGCGCGCATCCAGGCGGAACTCAAGCCGATGGTCAAGGCAATGCCGGACATCGCGCTGCGCGACCCAGATCGTCCTGGAGGTGGCGGGCAAGGCAGGCGTCGAGACCGGTGAACTGCTTCGATATCTCGGCCTGCGGGTGGCGCCGCCGGCGCAGGCGGCGCCGCCTGGCCGCGGCGGCGGCTGGAAGAGCGGCATCGGTGTTCGTAGCGGCGGCTGGCAAGGCGGCAGCGGCGGTGGTGGCTGGCCGCAGGGCGGCTGGCAGGGTAGCCAGGGTTCCGGACGGCTCGGCCAGGGCGGCGGCTTCGATCGCAGCCGTCCGGGCGGATTCGATCGTGGTGCCGGGTCCGGCAACGGCCGGCCGGGCGGGTTCGCCGGCAGCTTCGCGGGGCAGGGAAGCGGGAGGCCCTGGGAGCGGGGCCCGGCCGAGTTGCGCAACCGGGCGGCAGCCCCGGCAACGCTGGAGGCGCAGATCAAGCTGCTGCTGGCGTACCACCCGGCGCTCGCCCGCCAGGACATCGATCAGGCGTTCCTGCCCGGCCGATCTCATGCAGTGGCGGAGCCGGATCGCCGCCTTGCCGGCCGGGTCGAATTTCGCCGTCCTGCTCGAGGGGCTGAAGATCGAAGCCCCGGAAGAGGCGGAGAGCCTTTCCGCCGCGGACCTGCGCCATCCGGGGTTGATGGGCGATTTCACGCTCGAGCAGGCGCAGGAGGAGTACCGGGATGCTCTTATCCGGCTGAAACGCCGGAATATCGACGCGGAAATCGACAAACTGGTCGGTCAGGGGGTTGAAACAGACGCCTGGCGGACCCGATATAGGGAGCTCATGGAGGCCAAGCTCAGGCTATCGGTCGAGGAAAAAACCTGATAAAATTCAGGGCTTTGTCAACGACATGATGTCGCCGCGACGGGAACCGGACCATCTCGGACGCAGGCCGAGCACATGCTCTTCACTCGCCCCTGACTCCAGCCCTGGAGCTGCTGCCCCCCATGCCGCAGTGCGGGGCGACGAACGCACTTCGGCAGGAACGGTCCGCCAGATCCATTCAACAGAGGGTATTCGAGCCGATGAAAGCAGCTTCGTCCTCAAAGAAAGCTTCCCAGCGGGTTCGCGCCACTTCAGGCGCGCGCCAGCACTCGAGCCCGGCGCCCAAAGGGTCGCTGAAGGCGACAGGTAGCAGGCAACCTGCACCCCGGCGCAAGGCGGCTGCCGGCAAGCTCCCGGCGGCTCCGAAACAGGCCGCAGGCAAGCCGGCAGCCGGACCGGCTGGCACCAGAGCGGCAAGCGACAGAGCGGGAAGCGCGGGGGCGGGGTCGGCAAGGCCGGGAGTACCAACGAAGAGCAGCGAGAAGGTGAGCGGTCAGGCAGTCGACCGGCAAATGGCTGTTGCAGCAAGCAAGTCGTCCGCCGCCAAGCGTGGTGCGGCGACGTCATCCAGGGGAGCCGCCAAGGCGACTCCGAAAGCAATTCCAAAGGTGTCCCAGAAATTGAATGTAAAAGCAGGTGACAAGGCAAAGGCGAAATCGAAGGCTGCCGGCACGGACAGCAAGACGGCAGCGAAGGCTCCCGTACGGGCCGTCGGCAAGTCGGTGGCAACCGCAACCAAGTCTGGCGTGACCAAGCCCAAGCTCGCGGCCGCCGCCAAGGCGACGCCGGCCAAGCCGGTGCCTGCCAAGGCGCCGGCTGCCGCACCGGCGCGGGCCGCCGGGACCAAGCCGGCAGCCGGCAAGCCGGCTGCGGCTGCAACCGACAAGCGGGCGCTTGCCACCGGCGCAGGGGAAGGCGGAGAGGAACTCGAGGCGGCGCCCGCGCGCCCCCGGGGCCGGCCCGGACGTCCACCCAAGGCGGCTGGTGCCGGGGTGGCTGCCAAGAAGCCCGGCAAGCGGGGCCCCAAGCCGAAGGCTCGCATCGACGACGAAGACGGAACGGTCGCCGGTGACGAATTCGAGACCCTGGACGACGACGTCGACCATGACGCCGAGGCCATCGAAGTCGAAGAGGTGCCGGCGCCGACCGCGAAGCAGAAGCTGCGCGACAAGCGGGCGAAAGAGAAGGCGCTGATCAAGGAAGCGCTGGCCAACGCCAAGCAGGGCATCACCGAAGAGGAACTCGAGGCCCGCCGCTCGCGCCTCAAGCAGCTGATCAAGCTCGGCAAGGACCGCGGTTTCCTGACCTACGCCGAGATCAACGACCACCTGCCCGAGGGGCTGGTGGAGGCGGAGGCCATCGAGTCGATCATCGGTACCTTCAGCGACATGGGCATCTCGGTGTTCGACCAGGCGCCGGATGCGGACACGCTGCTGATGGCGGACCGCACCGTCACATCGTCGGACGACGACACCGAGGAGGAGGCCGAGGCTGCGCTTTCGACGGTGGATTCCGAATTCGGCCGTACCACCGATCCGGTGCGCATGTACATGCGCGAGATGGGGTCGGTCGAGTTGCTGACGCGCGAAGGCGAGATCGTCATCGCCAAGAAGATCGAGGAAGGCCTGAAGGACATGATGCAGGCAATTTCGGCCTGCCCGACCACCATCGCGGAGATCCTGCTGCAGGCGGATCGCATCCGCGCCAAGCAGGCGCGGGTCGACGAGGTGGTGGACGGCCTGATCGACATGGCGGCGGACGAGGAGATCTCGTTCGGCCCGTCGCGTGACGACGCCGACATCGACGACGACGACGAGGAAGCCGTCGCCGCGATGAACAACGCCAAGCTCGAGGAGCTCAAGCAGGCCGCGCTTGCGCGCTTCGACCAGATCGCGCACTGGTTCGAGAAGATGCGCCAGGCGTACGAGAAGGAAGGCTACAAGTCCAAGGGCTACCTGAAGGCGCAATCCGAGGTGCAGGACCAGCTGATGGCGATCCGCTTCACGGCGAAGATGGTCGAGAAGCTCTGCGACATGCTGCGCGCGCAGGTGGACGAGGTCCGCACGCTCGAGCGTTCCATCCTCGACATCAGCGTCAATCGGGTCGGGATGGATCGCGGCCACTTCATCAAGAGCTTCCCCGGCAACGAGACCAACCTGAACTGGGTCGAGAAGGAGCTAGGCTCGAACCCGTCGTATGCCGACGTGCTGTCGCGCAGCGTCCCGGACATCCAGGACCTGCAGCAGAAGCTGATCGACCTGCAGGCCCGCGTGGTGCTGCCGCTGCCGGACCTGAAGGACATCAACAAGCGCATGGCCATGGGCGAGATGAAGGCGCGCAAGGCCAAGCGCGAGATGACCGAGGCCAACCTGCGGCTGGTGATCTCGATCGCCAAGAAATACACCAACCGCGGCCTGCAGTTCCTGGACCTGATCCAGGAAGGCAACGTCGGCCTGATGAAGGCCGTCGACAAGTTCGAGTACCGGCGCGGCTACAAGTTCTCCACTTATGCCACCTGGTGGATCCGCCAGGCGATCACGCGTTCCATCGCGGACCAGGCGCGCACCATCCGGATCCCGGTCCACATGATCGAGACGATCAACAAGATGAACCGGATCAGCCGTCAGATCCTGCAGGAGACCGGTCAGGAGCCGGATCCGGCAACGCTGTCGGAAAAGATGGAGATGCCGGAGGACAAGATCCGCAAGATCCTGAAGATCGCGAAGGAGCCGATCTCGATGGAGACGCCTATCGGCGACGACGACGATTCGCATCTCGGCGACTTCATCGAGGACACCACCACGCTCGCCCCGTCGGACGCGGCATTGCACGACTCGATGCGCGATGTGGTGAAGGAGGTGCTGGATTCCCTCACCCCGCGCGAGGCGAAGGTGCTGCGCATGCGATTCGGCGTCGAGATGAGCACCGACCACACGCTCGAGGAAGTCGGCAAGCAGTTCGACGTCACGCGCGAGCGGATCCGTCAGATCGAAGCCAAGGCCCTGCGCAAACTCCGCCATCCCAGCCGCGCGGACAAGCTGAAGAGCTTCCTGGAAGGGCAGTAGCGCAAGCGGGCTGCACAAGCGCTCTGTGCCGGGGGGCAGTAGTCAGCTGGTGCACTCGGACAAACGCGCCGTCGGGCGCGTTTGTCATTCCTGACACTGCCGGCAGGCAACCCGGCCTGTCGCTCGGCTCCTGACCCCGATCGCGTCACTGCGGGAGCCGGATCAGGGCCAGGCCGGTATCCGGATCCTGCAGCCGGTGGAGATGGGCCGGGTCCAGAAGGACCAATCTCGCGCTTGCGCCTTCGATGAAGGCCTTAGGGCCGCGGCCGCGGGGTATCCTTCGTGACTTGATGGAGAATCCGATGATCGTCCTGCACCACCTCAACGATTCCCGCTCGCAACGCGTGCTCTGGCTGCTGGAGGAACTCGGTCTGCCCTATGAGATCCGGCGCTACCAGCGCGACCCGCAGACGCGGCTGGCGCCGCCCGAGTTGCTGGCGGTCAGTCCGGTGGGCAAGTCGCCGGTGCTCGAAGACGGCGGCAGGATCATCATCGAGTCCGGCGCGATCGTCGACTACATCATCCGCCGTCATGGCGGCGGCAAATTGCAGCCCGATCCGTCGAGCGATGCCTACGACACTTACCAGCAGTGGCTGCACTATGCGGAAGGCTCGGCGATGCTGCCGCTGATGCTGCACCTGTACGTCCAACGGCTCGGCGAGGCCGGCGCGCCGCTCGCATCGCGTATCGAGAGCGAGATCGCGAACCATCTCGGTCACCTCGACGGCGTCCTTAAGAAGGGCCCGTGGATGCTCGGCGAGGAGTTCAGCGGCGCCGACATCCAGACCAGTTTCGTGGGTGAGATCGCGGGCCAGTTCGGCAAGCTCGCCGCCTATCCCAACCTTCACGCCTGGGTACAGCGCTTCCAGGCCCGTCCGGCTTATCTGCGGGCGCTGGACAAAGGCGGCAAGTACCGGTTTGCCGCGCCGACAGCACCCTGAAGCGCGTCCGCGATGATACGGCACACATTCCTGAAGCATTTCGCGGCGACCGGGAATAGACTTCCGGGAGCACGCGGGGCGCTGTCAGGCGGGCTCTGCCGCGACCGAATCAGCACAGTGCAGCAAAAGATAACCATTGCTGCATCTTCTGGATGTGTCCAAGATGCCGCAAGTCGAGACCTATAACGATCGTATCGTCCGCAATTTCCTCCTCGCCGCCGCGGTCTGGGGGATCGTCGGCATGGCAGTGGGCGTCCTGGCGGCGGCGCAGCTTGCCTGGCCGGCACTCAATTTCGATGTGCCCTGGCTGACCTTCAGCCGCATCCGTCCCAACCACACGTTCGGCATCATCTTCGGGTTCGGCGTGACGGCCCTGATGGGCACCTGCTACTACGTCGTGCAGCGAACCGGCCACACCCGACTCGCCTTCGGACCGCTCGCCACTTTCACCTTCTGGGGCTGGCAGCTGGTGATCCTGCTGGCCATGTCGTCGATGCCGTTCGGCTTCACGCAGAGCAAGGAGTACGCGGAGCCGGAATGGCCCATCGACCTGCTGATCGCGGTCGTCTGGGTATCCTTCGGCATCGTGTTCTTCGGCACGATCGCTCGGCGCCGCATCCAGCATATTTACGTTGCGGTCTGGTACTACGCGGCGCTGATCATCGCGGTCGCGCTGCTGCACATCGTCAACAACCTTGCGCTGCCGGTCTCGCTCACCAAGTCCTACCCGATCTATTCGGGCGTGGTCGACGCCATCGTGCAGTGGTGGTATGGACACAATGCGGTCGCCTTCGTGCTGACTGCCGGCTTCCTCGGCATGATGTTCTATTTCGTTCCCCGGCAGGCGCAGCAGCCGTTGTGGAGCTACCGCTTCTCGATCGTCAACTTCTGGGCGCTGATTTCGGTGTACATGTGGGCCGGCTCGCATCACCTGATCTACACGGCTCTGCCGGACTGGGTCCAGTCGGTGGGCATGGTGTTCTCGCTGATCCTGCTGATGCCGAGCCTTGGCACGGCGGCCAACGGCTTGTTGACGTTCAACGGCTCCTGGCATCGCCTCGGCCAGGATCCGGCTGCGAAGTTCATGGTGATGTCGCTCGTCTTCTATGCCGCATCCACCTTCGAAGGGTCGATGATGGCGATCAAGTCGGTGAATTCCTTCACGCACTACACCGACTGGACCGTGGCGCACGTTCACTCGGGCGCGATCGGCTGGGTGGCGATGATCACCATTGGTTCGCTCTACGCCATGGCTCCGCGCGCGCTGGGCGTGCCGGCGATGCATTCGCGCGCCGCCATGGAACTGCACTTCTGGATGCACGTGATCGGCCTGCTGATCTACATCACCGCCATGTGGATTTCGGGCGCGGTCGCCGGCAGCATGTGGCGTTCGATCGAGCCGGACGGTTCGCTCACCTATCCGTTCCTCGACAGCCTCGTCGCCATCATGCCGTACTACGTCATGCGCTTTTTCGGCGGGCTGTTCGTGCTCGCCGGCATGGTGGTAATGGTGTGGAACCTCTGGCATACCGCAGGCGATGCCCGCAAGCATCTGATCATCCCGATCGTCGTGCCGATTCCCGAACCCGATCCGCATCAGCGTCCGGCGCCCCTGCCGGCCGCCACCTGAGTCCGACTCGGCATGGGCATCCGCTACCAGCATTTCGAAGCGATCGAGAAGAACGCCGTCCTGCTGGCTATCCTGATCGCCTTCATGGTGTCCCTCGGCGGTCTGTCCGAGATCACGCCGCTGTTCGCGAACGCGCATTCCGTGAAGCCGGCGCCCGGGGTCGTGCCATATGATCCGCTGCGGCTTGCAGGCAGGGATGTCTACGTGCGCGAAGGCTGCTACCTGTGCCATTCGCAGATGATCCGCGCACAGAGCTTCGAGACCCAGCGCTACGGCCCGCATTCGGTGGCCGGCGAGTCGGTGTATGACCGGCCGTTCCAATGGGGATCGAAGCGCACCGGCCCGGACCTCGCGCGCGTGGGAGGCAAGTTCTCGGACGAGTGGCACCGCATCCACATGAAGAACCCGCGCGACGTCGTGCCGGCATCCAACATGCCGGGCTATCCGTGGCTGCTTGCGCGCAACCTGGATGCGGAGGACATTGCGCAGCGGATGCGCACGCTGCAGCGCCTCGGTGACCCGTATACCGACGAGCAGATTGCATCGGCCCCGCAGGCGGTGCGGGGCAAGACCGAGATGGATGCCCTCGTGGCCTACCTGCAGGGACTGGGCGTCAGCCAGGAGCCTGCCGCCACCGCGCCGGGAGCGCCGGGGGTGCCGCGGTGAACGGCATCTGGGGGCACCTGATCGGCGTTCTCATCGTGGTGCTGATGCTCGTCTTCATCGGCATCTGGGTCTGGGTCTGGCGGCCACGCCACAAGCGCAAGTTCGAGCGCCTGTCGAAGCTGCCGCTCGAGGACCTCGAACGCAACGGTCGGAGGCAGGACGAGTGAGTACCTTCTGGTCGACGTGGGTCATCGTGCTGGCGGTGGTGACGTTCGGCATCAGCTTCCTGCTGCTGTGCTGGGCGCCCTGGGTCAAGATACCGACCCAGGCCGACGGCACCACCACCCACGTCTGGGCGCATGGCGTGCTGCGTGAAGGCGTCAAGGACCTGCCGCGCTGGTGGCTGGCCGTGTCGTTCCTGGCGTTCTTCGCGGCCGCGCTCTACGTGCTCCTGTTCCCGGGATTGGGCAACTACCGCGGCCTCCTGAGCTGGACCTCCACCGATGCCCTGCAGGAAGCGGCTGCACGCAACGACGAATTGATGGGTGCGCTGGTGCAGCGCGTGCGCGAGCAGCCGATCGAGCAGCTCGCCGCCGATCCGGACGCTAACCGCATCGGCCGGCGGCTCTTCGTCGACAACTGCGCCGCCTGCCACGGCGGCGACGCCCGGGGGATATCGGCGCTCGGCGCGCCGAACCTCCTCGACGCCGACTGGCTCTACGGCGGCGACGGGAAGGCAATCCTGGCCAGCATCCTCGACGGGCGCCGGGGTGCGATGCCGCCTTTCGGCGCGACCCTCGATGCAGCCGCCATCAGCAACCTCACGCACTATGTCGCCGGACTTTCGGGCGAGCCGCGCGACGCGATGAAGGCGGCCCTCGGCAAGCCGTTGTTTCAGGCCTGCTCGGCCTGCCACGGCGCCACCGGCAAGGGCAATACCGCCCTCGGCGCGCCGAACCTGACCGACCACACCTGGCTCTACGGCGGCTCCCTCGCCGACATCCAGAGGTCGATCCGCGATGGCCGCGGTGGCGTGATGCCTGCGTGGCGGGACCGGCTGGGCGAAGAGGGCGCCAGGTTCGTCGCTGCCTGGATCTACGGCAATGCCAACACGATCCGCCCTTCGCAATGAGCCGCCGGACCGGCACGGCGCGAGCGGTCCGCCGGCGCGGATGACGGCGTGGCGCCAGCCGGTGGTCTGGCTGGGTGCCGCCGTCTTCCTGGCATCCTTGATCGGCTGCATCTTGACGATCGTGCTGGCAAGCCGGCATGACGATCCGGCGCTGGGACATGGGGTCGAGTACCTCATGAAGGTACCGGTCGAGCGGCTGCCGGCCGACCCCGGGCCGAGGCCGCGATGAGGAAGCGCGGATGAACACCGCCGTGGCATCGGGCTGCTGGCATTGCGGGGAGGCGATGCCGGCGGACGGCGGTTGCAGCGCGCGGGTGGGCGGGCTCGAGCGTCCGATGTGCTGCGGCGGATGCCGGGCCGCCGCGCTCTGGATCGAGCAGCTGGGCCTCGGCGACTACTATCGCCTGCGCGATGCCACCACCTCGAGGGAAAGTAGCGGGGCACGGGAGCCGGGAGCAGCGGCGCTCAGCCGTGGCGCGCCAGGTTCCGGCGGGCCGAGCCTGCGCCCTTGGACGGCGCCGTCTGGTCGGATGAGGCCCTGCTTCGTCATGTGGTGCGGCCGGCAGGCGGACGCCATCTCGAGGTCATGCTCCTGGTCGACGGCATGCATTGCGCCGCCTGTGTATGGCTCATCGAACGGGCGCTCGGCACCCTCGCCGGCGTCGCCACGGTCCAGGTCAATGCCACTGCGCGGCGTGCGCGGATTGTCTTCGATCCGCGCCGTACGAGCCTTCCCCGCCTGCTGGAGACGATTGCGCGCGCCGGCTACCGGCCGCTGCCGCTCGATGGTTCGGCGCTCGACGACGCCCGTCGCCGCGAATCGCGAGACGCGCTGAAGCGACTGCTGGTGGCCGGATTCGGCGCGATGCAGTCGATGATGTACGCGAGCGCGCTGTATTTCGGTGCCGTCGATACCATGGACGAGGCTACCCGCGGGTTCTTCCGCTGGATCGGGTTCCTGGTCGCAACGCCGGTCGTCCTCTACTCGGGTCGCCCGTTCTTCGTGGGCGCGCTGCGCTCGCTGCGCGCGCGGCGCATGGGGATGGACGTGCCGGTGGCCATCGCCGTGGCGGCCATCTATGCCGCCAGCCTGTTTGTCGCCTTGCAGGGCGGGGCCGAGGTCTACTTCGAATCGGTCAGCATGTTCGTGTTCTTCCTGCTCTGCGGCCGCTATGTCGAGATGCGTGCACGCCACCGCGCGGGCGACCTCAGCGATGCCATCGCGCGACTCATGCCGGCGTTCGCCGATCGTCGCCGGGAGGATGGCAGCCTCGCGCGGATCGCGATCGCGGACCTCGTTGCGGGCATGCGGATCCGCGTCGCCGACGGCGACGCGGTGCCGGCGGACGGTCGCCTCGAGAGCGAGCGCTGCCTGGTCGACGAAGCGCTGCTCACCGGCGAGTCGACTCCGGTGCCACGTCGTTGCGGCGATGTCATCGTGGCGGGCAGCCTGGTTGCCGAAGGTCCAGCCGAGATCCTGGTGACGAGGACCGGATCCCAGACGACGCTGGCGGCCATCGTCGCGTTGGTGACGCGGGCACAGGTGTCCAGGCCGAGGCTTGCGCGGGCCGGCGAACGTGCAGCCGGGCGCTTCGTGGCGAGGATACTTCTGCTGACGGCGATCACCGCCGTCCTCTGGGGGTACTTCGATCCGTCGCGCGCCTTCGATGCCGCCGTCGCAGTGCTGGTGGTGTCGTGCCCGTGCGCGTTCGCGTTGGCGGTGCCCGCAGCGATCACGCGCTGCCTGGCGGCGCTGGCGAGGCGTGGGGTGCTGGTGGTCCAGCCGGATGCGATCGAGGCGCTGGCCGGGGCGACCCACGTCGTCTTCGACAAGACCGGCACCATGACCGATCGCCGGTTGGCGCTCGAGCGCGTGCAGGTATTGTCACCGGGCCTGACGCCCGATCAGGCGCTGCGCCTGGCAGCAGTGCTCGCGCGCGAAAGCCGGCATCCTGCGTCGCAGGCCATCGCCGCAGCGGCCGCGCAATCCGCTGCCATTGCCTCCGTCCCCGCCGGGATCGCGGCTGCCGATCCACCCGTGACCGCCCCTGCCGTGGCGGCCGTGACCGCCTTTGCGGGTGCGGGAGTCGAGGCCATGGTGGATGGCCGTCGTCTGCGGCTTGGCAGGCCGGATTTCAGCCTTCGCGGCGCGGCCATCCCCGCCGGCCACGATGCCGACGTGTTGCTGGCGGATGAAAACGGGCCACTGGCGGCGTTCGCCTTGGGCGAGCGGTTGCGTGCCGGCGCGCGGTCGGCGCTCGCTGCCCTTGCAGCCCAGGGCATGCAAGTCGAAATCCTCAGCGGCGATGCGCCTGGCCGGGTGGCCGCCGTGGCCGACGAGGCGGGTGTCGGCGAATGGCGCGCACGCCGGTCGCCGCAGGGCAAGCTGCAGCGGCTCGCGGACCTGCGCGCGAATGGCGCGCGGGTGGTGGTCGTCGGCGACGGCATCAACGATGCGCCGATACTTGCGGGTGCGGACGTCGCAGTGGCCATGGCGAGCGGCGCCGATCTCGCGCAGGCGAGCAGCGACATCGTGCTCACCAGCGAGAGCCTCGAGGCGTTGCCCGTCGCGGTGCGGCTGTCGCGCGATGCGCTCGCGATCCTGCGGCAGAACCAGCGCTGGGCGCTTGCCTACAACCTGGGAGCGGTGCCCTTGGCCGTCTTCGGGCTGGTCCCGCCGTGGCTCGCGGCGCTCGGCATGTCCCTCAGCTCGCTGCTGGTGGTGCTGAACGCGATGCGGATCGGTCGTGAAGGAAAAGGGCACCCGCGCCTGCCGCGGGCCGTCCCGCGCAGGAGGGTAGTCCCATGACCATCCTGCTGGTCCTGATCCCGGTCACGCTGCTGTTCGTCGTCGTCGGCGGCATCGCCTTCTTCTGGGCGGTCAACCACGACCAGTTCGACGACATGGAGACGCCCGCGCTCGAGCCGCTTGCCGACAGCGAGCCGGACGTCCCACGGGACGTCCCTCGGGACGTTCGGCAGTGACCGAGGCGCTGACGCTGTCGGCGGCGCTGCTGCTCGGGTTCGCCGCCAGCGGGCACTGCGTGGTCATGTGCGGTGGCATCGCGTCCGCGTTGGGCATGGCGACGGCGACGAATCCTGCCGGGCGGCCGCGGCTCACGCTGCTCATCGCCTACCAGCTCGGCCGCGTCACATCCTATGCGGTGGCTGGCGCACTGATCGGCGGTGTCCTCGGCGGCATCATCGCCTTGCTGGACATGGAGGCGGTCAGGCTGGGGCTTCGGGCGGTGTCGGCTGCTGCGCTGCTGATCGCCGCCGGCGTGGCGTTCGGCAAGCTCCGCGACAACGGCCTTGGATTGGGCGGCTGGCTATGGCCGCGGCTCGCGCCGCTCGGGCGGCGACTCTTGCCGGTGACCACGCCGCTGCGTGCACTCGGATTCGGCATGATCTGGGGATGGATGCCGTGCGGGTTCGTCTACTCGGTGCTGCTCATCGCGTCGCTGGCCGGCAGTGCCTGGCAGTCCGCGGCCACGATGATCGCCTTCGGCATGGGCACACTTCCGGCGATGCTGGTCACGTCGCTCGGCATGCCGCAGGCGCTGCGCTTCGCCGGTGGTCCGCGGGCGCGCATGGCGGCCGGTGTCGTACTGCTGGCCTGCGCTGCCGCGACGCTGGCAGTTCCCTGGTTGCCGCTGCACGAATCGGCGCACGGTTCAGCCCGGGAGTCATCGCATCCGCGAGGGATGACGCATTAGCCGGCACCGGCGCCAGGTCCTGCAGACGCGCATGCCTGGCCATCGATCCCGGCAGGTGAGCGCCTGGCGCCGGTCAATCCTTCGGCAGCACGATCGGCTGGCCATGCGGCGTCGCCCTGGCTGCCGCGCGCCATGCTTCGCGGCGCTTCGCCAGTTCCGCCCCATCGACGAGGTCGCGTTCGGTGACCAGCCGCTCCAGCGCTGCCAGCCACTGCTCATAGTAGGCCAGTGTCGAGCTTTGCGGATCCGCGATCACGGCGGCCAGCGTGTCCGCCCATTGCTTCCAGGTGAACAAGCCGCGCTCGTGGAGCGCGACTGCCATCGAGAACGCCTGCGCCTCCCACGGCTCCTGGAAGACCGGTTCCTCGACCGGCACGCCGGGACTCAGCTCCACTCCAGGCCGGGGCGACTCAGGCCGGGGCACCTCAGGCCGGGGCAAGATAGGACTCCCAGGCATCGACCGATACCGCCAGCAGAGGATCGCCGCCGTCGCCCCACAGGTCGCGACCGGTGAAGCGCACCGCGTACAGCCACTGCGGTGACTCGCCCGT
Organism: uncultured Pseudomonadota bacterium; assembly: GCA_963844195.1. Classification (GTDB taxonomy): domain Bacteria; phylum Pseudomonadota; class Gammaproteobacteria; order Burkholderiales; family Burkholderiaceae_E; genus Lautropia. The sequence continues at coordinate 1,260,811 of CAWJNC010000004.1, forward strand.
TCCGGCTGCGTTGCTGTCGGCGAAAACGAACACGCCATGGCAGCGCTCGATCACGCCGACCTTGTCCCGGGCGTAGCGGGGCAGGCGGGTATGGCCGACCGGATGCTCGTTGCGGGTGCGCACGGAGTCGCCCACCTCGAAAAGCGCCGGCGCCTGCGCGGGCCGGTCGTACGGGGTGCCGCGAGTCAGCGACGGCCATACCTGCGCCGCCGGCAGCGGCTTGACCGCCACCGGCGCCACCCGGGCGCGGCCGCTGGCGAGCTCGCCGGAGCTCACGAGGCCGCGTTCGAGCAAGAGCCGCTCGAGCCCCTTGATCCAGATCTCGTAGTAGCTCGACCTCAGGTACTCGGCAGGATGAAGGCTTTCACGCATCTGCCGCGACTGGTCGATGTTCCAGAGGCCGAGGCCGCCGACAGCCAGGGTGACCGCAAAGGCCGATTGCTCCCAGGGCTCATGGAACAGCTGGCCGCCGTCCTTCGGCTCGGGCTCCGGCCGCACCGGCCCGAAGCCCATCATGCCGCCGAGGTCCTGGCCGCCGTTCATGATGCCGCCTCCACGGCCGGCAGCTCGACGAGCGCGGTACCGATCATCGAGTCGCGCGACACGAGCGCTGCGAGCTCTTCCGCGCCCCAGCCATCGGTGCCGGCCGGCCGCATCGGGATCACCAGGTAGCGGACTTCGGCAGTCGAGTCCCAGACCCGGATACGCGTACCGGGCGGAAGTTCCACACCGAAGTCCGCGAGCACGCCGCGGGGGTCGATGACCGCTCGCGAGCGATAGGGCGGGGACTTGTACCAGGTCGGCGGCAGCCCGAGAACCGGCCACGGATAACAGGAGCACAGGGTGCAGACCACCATGTTGTGCTCCTCGGGAGTGTTCTGCACCGCGACGATATGCTCGCCTTGCCGGCCGGTGAACCCCATCGAGTGGATCGCGGCGCTGGCATCGCGCAGCAGCCATTCGCTGAATGCGGGATCGGTCCAGCAGCGGGCGACGACCATCGCGCCGTTGCGCGGGCCGATGCGTTTCTCGTAGGTCTGCACGAGTTCGTCGAGAGCGGCTTCCTCGACGTAGCCCTTCTCGATCAGCAGCGATTCGAGCGCACGCACGCGCAGCGCCATCTCCGAAAGCTCACTGCCGTCTTCGTGGCCGTGGTGGCCGTGGTGGCCATGGGTGTCGTGAGCATGGCGGCCATGACCCTGGTCGCCGACGTCGGGAGCGGATTCATGTGGATGCGGATCGACAGGGGACATCGCCATCACCTCCGGCGCTCGGGCGCCTGGCAGACGCCAATGATTGAAACTCCGCGGCCGGTTGTCAAACCGGACGCGTTCCCGGGACCTCCCGGGGCTCGTGCGCCTTGCGCGATTCTCCACATTTTCTCCATCGGTCCCGACGGGCGCAGTTCCTACACTGGCATCGTGCTGATCAAGGAGGTCGACATGGATTCGTTCGGAACTGCAGTGAAGAAGGCGGATGTTTCATCGGCTGCGCTGCGCCGCCGCCTCGCAGGCCTCGCCCTTGGCGTCCTGGCCGTCGGCGTGACGTTGGGCGGCCAGGCATCTGCCCAGGCCTTGCCGCAATCGCACGCCCGCCCGCATGCGGTCGACAACCAGCCAGGCGCCAATGCCAAGCACGCCAAGCCGGCGCCGACAGCCACGGCGACCCGGTTCACGCCGCCCGCGCCTGTGCACGCGCAGGCGCCGATGCGGGTCAACGACCCGGGCAGGAACCACGCACCGCAGCGTTATCAGGCGCCGGAGCGTTACCAGGCCCCGGAGCGTTACCAGGCGCAGGAGCGTTACCCGCCGCAGGAGCGTTACCAGCCGCAGGAGCGTTACCAGGCACCCGCCAGTCATCGCGAGCCGGCTCGGTACCATGCACCGGCGCGCTTCGACCGGGCACCGCAAGCCGCCTACCGCTTTCGCGATGCCGACCGCAGCTACCTGCAGCGACATTACCGGTCGTCGCTGCGCATGGTGAGGGTCGACCGGCGACCGATGTTTTCGCCGGGGCGGATCATCCCGGTCCCATACCGTTCTCATGTCGCGGTGCTGCCGGCTCATGTGCACCGTCACCTGCCGCCCCCGCCGCGAGGCTATCGGGTCGGCTACTACGAAGGCTACAGCGTCGTCTACGATCCGGTGACTTTCACGATCCTCAGCGTGCTCGACCTGCTGGGCCACTGATGCGTGTTCAACCAGCACCCTGGCCGGCGACCCGCAACCGGCCCTCGCGCGTCTTCAGCGCGCGGCCGAATGCGAAGCCCAGCACGCCCAGCCCCACCGCGGTCACCGCAAACACCAGGCCGAAGCCGTAGCGTTCCGCGGCTGCGGCGGCCATCGACACGCCGATGCCCTGGCCCAGCCACAGGCCGCTCGCAAACCAGGCGATGGCCGCGCCGCGGGCCTGGACCGACAACTGCGTCGCCTGCGTCTGCAGCGTGTTGTGCAGCATGTAGTAGCCGAGGCCGGCCAGGAGCGTGGCGAGGATCGCGGGCTGCCAGACCGGCTGCAACAGCAGCACGACCATTGCCAGTGCGATGAAGCTACCGCCTAGCCGGCACAGCCCCGGCGCCCGCAGCCGCGCGATCAGCCTGCCGGCGTTGAGCGCGTAGAACATGCCGCCGAGGCCGAAGAGGGCGCTCACCGTGCCGGCCACCGACGGGGAAACGCCGAAGGTGCGTTGCAGGTGGCTGGCGATCAGGGCCACCGCTCCGAAGAGCAGGATGCCTTCCAGCGTCACGGTGCCGATCACGATGAGGGCCCAGCGGTCGGTGAAGAGCAACCGGCACTGCTGCAGGAACCCGCCGGTCGAGCGTCGCCTGCATCTGCGCGCCGGCGTCGGGCGCCGCGGTCCTGCGCTCGGCGGCTTCCTGGCGCATCGACCGGTACAGCATCAGCGCCGCGCCGGCGAAGAGCAGCGCGATCGCCCAGAACGCGAAGCGCCAGCCGACCAGGTCGGCAAGCACGCCGCCGCCGATCTGGCCGGCGGTCATGCCCAGCATCTGGCCGATGAGATAGCGCGCCAGCACCGGCTGGCGCTCGCCGAAGGCAACGTTGTCGCCGATCCAGGCAAGCGACAGCGGGATGGCGGCGGCCGCGAAGGCGCCGGTTGCGATCCTTCCGCCGACCAGGACCTGCAGCGTCGGCGCGAGCGCGCAAATCACGCTGGCCAGGGCGGCGACCATGATGGCGACGACGATGACCGGCAACCGGCCGACGCGATCGCCGAGGGGGCCGAAGAAGAGTTGGGTCGCGCCGTAGGCGATGGCGAAGCCGGTGGTGGTCGCGGCCGCGGCAGCCAGCGAAGTGTCGAAGTCGCGCGCGAGCACCGGCAGCAGCGGGTCGCAGATCCGCATCGACGCCGCGCTGGCGAAGGCGCAGGTCGCCAGCAGCAGCAGGGTCCTCTGGTCGGCTACCTTCAGGGGTTGTTCGACGCGAAGGTGTTGCACTGGTCGACCGAACCGCTCTGCAGCCCGGTCTTGAACCAGCGTGCCCGTTGCGCGGAAGACCCATGGGTGAACGCTTCCGGCACGATCGTGCCCTGGGTGCGGCGCTGGATGTTGTCGTCGCCGACCGCGGCTGCCGCATTGAGCGCTTCCTCGATGTCCCCCTGCTCGAACCACTGGCGCCCCTGCTGGGAGTGGTGCGCCCAGATGCCTGCGTAGCAGTCCGCCTGCAACTCCAGGCGCACCGACAGGTCGTTGTACTGGCGCTCGTTGGCCTGCTGGCGCGCCGCTTCCATCTTGCGCATCATGCCGGTCAGGTTCTGGATGTGGTGGCCGACCTCGTGCGCGATCACGTAGGCCTGCGCGGTGTCGCCGGGTGCGCCGAGCCGGTCGCGCAGGGTCTTGTAGAACGCGAGGTCGATGTACAGCCTCTGGTCGGCCGGGCAATAGAAGGGACCGGCAGCCGCGCTGCCATGGCCGCAGGCGGTCTGGGTCGCGCCGCTGAAGAGCACCAGCGTCGGGGCGGGATAACGGTTGCCCGACTGCTGGAAGATCGCACTCCAGACATCCTCGGTACTACCCAGCACGACCGAGACGAACTGCCCGCCCTCGTCCATCTTCCCGGCCGGCGCGACTCCGCTGCCCGGCTGCGACATCGACGGGTCACGCTGTTGCGACTGCTCCACCATCGGGCCGCCGCCTTCCAGCATGCCCAGCAGCGTCAGCGGGTTGATGCCCAGCAACCACGCCACCAGCATGGCGACGACGATGGTGCCGATGCCGATTCCGCCGCCGCGGCGCATCCCGCCGCCGAGGCCCGGAAAGCCCATGCCGCCGCCGCGCCCGCGCCGGTCTTCGACGTTCTCGACTTTGCCTTCCGCCTTGCCAGCGCATAGCGAACCTCCCGCTTGACCGGTGCCGTCGCAGCCCGACGGGCCGCACCCTGGATGATAGGTGTGATCGCCAGCACGAGTCGCGCCCGCACGCCTCGCGGCTCGAGCAGGCCGGCGTCTCGATGACTGTCGGCGGGGTCAGCCGTCCTCTGCCGGCAGCGCCGCAACCGCCTTTTCCCATCGCGCCATGCGCGCGGCCGCCTCGTCGCTGGACATCGTCGGTTCGAACACGCGCTCCACCTGCCAGTTGCTGGCGACCTCGGCGGTGCTCGCCGTATGACCCCGCAGGCGAGGCCGGCGAGGTAGGCGGCGCCCAGCGCGGTGGTTTCGGTGATGCGGGGACGCACCACCGGAACGCCCAGCAGGTCTGCCTGGAACTGCATCAGCAGGTTGTTGGCGCAGGCGCCGCCATCGACCCGCAACTCGGCGATCGGCCGTCGAAGCGTCGCGCTTCATCGCCACCAGCAGGGCGGCGCTCTGGAAGGCGATGGATTCGAGCGACGCGCGGGCGATGTGCGCAAGGCTCGCGCCACGGGTCAGCCCGAACAGGGCACCCTTGACGTTGGCGCGCCAGTAGGGCGCGCCAAGCCCGGTGAAAGCCGGCACCATGATGACGCCGCCGGCATCGGGCACGGTCGCGGCCAGCGACTCGATCTGCGGCGACTGCTCGAATGCGCTGAGTCCGTCGCGCATCCACTGCACCACGGCGCCGGCGATGAAGACGCTGCCCTCGAGCGCGTATTCCTTCAGGCCCGCCGACTGGGCCGCGGCGGTCGACACCAGCCCGTTCTGCGAAACCTGCATTTCGCTGCCGGTATGCATCAGCATGAAGCAGCCCGTGCCGTAGGTGTTCTTGGCCATTCCCGGCTTGAAACAGGCCTGGCCGAAGAGGGCGGCCTGCTGGTCGCCGGCGATGCCGGCGATCTTCAGGCTGCCGCCGAGGTGCTGCGGATCGGTCTCGCCGTAGACGTGGCTCGACGGATGAACCTGCGGCAGCATCGGGCGCGGTACGCCGATCAGCTTCAGCAACTCGTCGTCCCACTGGCCGGTGCGGATGTTGAAGAGCATCGTGCGCGACGCGTTGGTCACGTCGGTCACGTGCAGCCGGCCGCCGGTGAGCTTCCAGATCAGCCAGCTGTCGACTGTCCCGAAGGCGAGTTCGCCGTCCTCGGCCTGCTGGCGCGCGCCGGCTACGTTCTCCAGCAGCCACTGGATCTTCGTGCCCGAGAAATAGGCGTCGACGATCAGGCCGGTGCGCTGGCGGATCTGCGGCTCCGCGCCGGACTCGCGAAGCGCGGCGCAGATGCCCTCTGAACGGCGGTCCTGCCAGACGATCGCATGGTGGATCGGCTTGCCCGTGCGGCGGTTCCATACCAGGGTGGTCTCGCGCTGGTTGGTGATGCCGAGGCCCGCGATGTCGGCAAGGTCGATGCGGTTGTCGGCGAGGACGCGTCGCGCGGTGGCGAGCTGGGAGGCCCAGATCTCCTCCGGGTCGTGTTCGACCCAGCCCGGGCGCGGGTAGATCTGGCGGAACTCCTCCTGCGCCATGGCGACGATGTTGCCGTGCAGGTCGAAGACGATGCTGCGCGAACTCGAAGTGCCCTGGTCCAAGGCAATCAGATACTTCATGGTGTCTCCATTTCAGCCCACCACGCACTGGCCGCCGGATTCCTCCAGGCAGGCCTGGAACTGGGGCGTGAGCGGCTGGTCCGTGAACAGTACATCGACTTGCGACAGGTGCGCCAACTGCACCATCGCGCGGCGCGTGAACTTGGAATGATCGGCGGCAAGCCAGACTTCGCGGGACTGCGCGATGATCGCCTGTGCCACTTTGACCTCGCGGTAGTCGAAGTCGCGCAGCGTACCGTCGCTCTCGATGCTGGAAATGCCGATCAGGCCGATGTCGACGCGGAACTGGCGAATGAAGTCGACCGCGGCCTCTCCGACGATGCCGCGGTCGCGCGAGCGGACCTGGCCGCCGCACACGATCACTTCGCATCGTGGGGTGTCCGCGAGGATCGCCGCCACGTTGAGGTTGTTGGTGACCACCCGCAGGTCCTGGTGGTGCATCAGGGCGCGGGCGATCGCCTCGGTGGTGGTGCCGATGTTGAGGATCAAGCGAGCAGCCGTTCGGCACTCGGGCGGCCACCGCCTGCGCGATCCGCCGCTTGCCTTCCGCGTTGAGCGACTGCCGCTGTCCATAGGCGATGTTCTCGACGGTGGACGAGGGCACGCCGACGCCGCCATGAAAGCGCGCCAGCAAACCTGCCTGAGAAAGCGCCGACACGTCGCGCCGGATGGTCTGGGCCGTGACGTCGAGCAGTTGCGAAAGGCCTTCGACCGACATCGAGCCGCGCCGCTTGACTTCTTCGAGCAGGCGCTGCTGGCGGGGATTCGTGATCATGATCCGGAAGGATAAACGAAAAGAAACGAACCGGAGGTGCTGATGTTGCGTTGGTTTCGTTTGTGATCTCTAATCGACCCGATTCGATCAGAAAAGAACGGCGCGGAGGCGTTCGCCGCCACACATGACTCAAATGACAAATCCGTCGACGGCCATCGACTGCGACCTGCTGATCGTCGGCGGCGGCGTCAACGGCGCGGGCATCGCGCGGGATGCAGCGGGCCGCGGCCTTTCGGTGGTGCTGTGCGAGAAGGACGATCTGGCCTCGCACACCTCCTCGTCCTCGACCAAGCTGATCCATGGCGGGCTGCGCTACCTCGAGCATTACGAATTCAGCCTGGTGCGCAAGGCGCTCCAGGAGCGCGAGATCCTGTTGGCCAACGCGCCGCACATCATGCGCCCGCTGCGCTTCGTGCTGCCGCACGATCCGTCGATGCGACCCGCCTGGATGATGCGGCTCGGCTTGTTCTTCTACGACCACCTCGCACGGCGGCAGCTGCTGGAAGGCTCCGAAGGCGTCGACCTGCGTCGGCACGAGGCGGGCCCTGCACTCAAGCCGGCGTTCACCTCGGGGTTCATCTACTCCGACGGCTGGGTCGACGATGCCCGCCTGGTGGTGCTGAATGCGGTCGGCGCAGCCGAGCACGGTGCGCGGATCCTGCCGCGCACCGAATGCGTCAGCGCAATCGCATCCGGCGATGCTGCCGCAGGCTGGCTGGCGACGCTGCGCGGCGCCGACGGCAACGAGCAGCGGGTTCGCGCCCGCGCCCTGATCAACGCCACCGGCCAATGGGCGGCGAGCTTCCTGCGCGACGGCACCCGCCGCGAGGGCACGCGCAGCCTGCGGCTGGTCAAGGGCAGCCACATCGTCGTGCGCAAGCTGTTCGACCACCCGATGGCGTACATCCTGCAGAGCCCGGACAAGCGGATCGTCTTCGCCATCCCTTACGAGGACGACTTCACTCTCATCGGCACGACCGACGTCGAACTGGAAGGCGGGCCGGGCGAAGCCCGCATCTCGGCGGGGGAAGTGCAGTACCTCTGCGACCTCATCAACCGCTATTTCCGGCAGCCGATCAGCCCTGCCGACGTGGTCTGGAGCTATTCCGGCATCCGCCCGTTGATGGATGACGAATCGGGAGATCCGTCGGCGGTGACGCGCGACTACTCGCTCGAGTTGACCCGCGACGGTGCGCCGTGCCTCACCGTATGGGGCGGCAAGATCACCACTTACCGCAAGCTCGCCGAGGAAGCGGTCGACCTGCTGCGCCCGGTGCTTTCGCCGCTGGTGAGGCGCATGGGCGCGGCCTGGACGGTTGCCGCGCCGCTGCCGGGCGGCGACTTCCGCGCCGTGCTCGGCAGCCTGCCGTCCGGCGACCTTGGCCTCGAGCGGCTGCGCGCGCTGATCCGCGAGCGCCATCCATGGCTGCCGCAGGCGCTGGTGCGGCGCTATGCCAGCAGCTACGGCACGCGTTACCGCGCCATCGTCGGCAATGCCCAGTCGCTGCCGGAGCTCGGCGAGGAAGTCGCTCCCGATCTCTACGAGGCGGAACTGGTCTACCTGCGCGAGCAGGAGTGGGCCGACGCTGCAGACGACGTGCTCTGGCGGCGCTCCAAGCTCGGCCTGCATTACGACGCATCGCAACAGCAGGCGGTGGCCGCCTGGCTGCAGCGCGCCGCTCCAGCGCTCCCCTTGGCTGCGGCCGCTGCGCGATGAGGCTGCAGCTCCAGGACGTCTCCCAGCGGGTCGGCGCGCGCGAGCACCTCTATCCGATGAGCATGGAGGTCGCACCCGGCGGCATCACGGTTCTGCTCGGGCCGACGCTGGCGGGGAAGACGACCCTGATGCGCCTGATGGCCGGTCTGGACGCGCCAACGCACGGCCGGATCCTGGAGGACGGCCGCGACGTGACCGGCGTTCCGGTGCGCAAGCGCCGCGTGTCGATGGTCTACCAGCAGTTCATCAACTATCCGTCGATGACGGTGTTCGACAACATCGCGTCGCCGCTCAAGCTCGCGCGCGCCGGAGACATCCGGCAGACCGTGACCGCCCTGGCCAGGCGCCTGCACATCGACCACCTGCTGGACCGGCTGCCGGCCGAGCTCTCCGGGGGGCAGCAGCAGCGGGTGGCGCTGGCTCGCGCGCTGGCCAAGGGCGCGCCGCTGGTGCTGCTCGACGAGCCGCTGGTGAACCTGGACTACAAGCTGCGCGAGGAACTGCGCGAGGAGCTCGCGCAGCTTTTCGCGAGCGGCGAATCGAGCGTCGTCTACGCCACCACCGAGCCGGCCGAGGCGCTGCTGCTGGGCGGCCACACGGCGGTACTCGACAAGGGGCGCCTGCTGCAGGTCGGCCGCACCATCGATGTCTTCCTGAAGCCCGCCTCCATCGAAGTCGCGCGTGCCTTCAGCGATCCGCCGATCAACCTGGTGCCGGCGAAGCTGCAGCGCAACCTGCTGGCCATCGAGCAGGGGCCGCGGATTCCGCTGCATGCGGCGCTGGCCAGCGAGCGGCCGGACGTGACGGTCGGCATACGCGCCGGCGACCTGCGAGTCGAGAGCCAGCCCGGCGACGTGCATTTCGATGCCCGGGTGGAGATCGCGGAGATCTCGGGGTCCGACAGCTACGTCCATGTCGACTCGCGCCTCGGCACGCTGGTCGTGCAACTGGTCGGCGTGCACCGCTTCGAACTTGGCCAGCCGCTGCGCCTGCATATGGACCCGGGCGCGATCTACGTCTTCGATCATGCCGGGGCGCTGCTGCTCGCGCCCGAGCTGGTGCAGACGCGCGATCACTACGAGGCACAGCTGCTCAAGCAGGCGCGGTCCGGGCCGGCCACCGCTGCGACGGCCGCCGCTGCCTCGGCCGCTGCGGTTCAGGGAGGCGTCGATGGCACGCATTGAGCTCAAGGGGCTCTCGCATTCCTACAAGCGCAGCCCGCGCGAGGCAGCGGACTACGCGCTGCAGCCGCTCGAACTCGAATGGAAGGACGGCGGCGCCTATGCGCTGCTCGGGCCTTCGGGCTGCGGCAAGACCACGCTGCTGAACATCATCTCCGGGCTCATCCGCCCGAGCCGCGGCAAGGTGCTCTTCGACGGCCGCGATGTCACCGGCCTGTCCCCGCAGCAGCGCAACATCGCGCAGGTGTTCCAGTTCCCGGTGGTCTACGACACGATGACGGTGGCGCAGAACCTCGCCTTTCCGCTCAGGAACCGCGGCCTCGCCGATGACGCCATCCGGCGGCGCGTCGGCAAGGTAGCGGAGATGCTGGAGCTGTCCAACGACCTCGACCGGCGTGCCAGCAACCTGACGGCCGACGCCAAGCAGAAGATCTCGCTCGGCCGCGGCCTGGTGCGCGAGGACGTTGCGGCGATCCTCTTCGACGAGCCCCTTACGGTGATCGATCCGCACCTCAAGTGGCAGCTGCGCCGCAAGCTCAAGCAGATCCACCACGAGCTCAAGCTCACGCTGGTCTATGTCACGCACGACCAGGTCGAGGCGCTCACCTTCGCCGACCAGGTGATGGTGATGTCGGAGGGCAGGGTGGTGCAGGCCGGCACTGCAGACCAGCTCTTCGAGGAACCTTCGCATGTCTTCGTGGGCCACTTCATCGGTTCGCCCGGAATGAACTTCCTGCCCGTGACCCTGGAGGACGGCGTGCCGCGGGTGGCCGGCGAGCCGCTGAGCGGCGCCGCCACCGAGCAGCTGGCGCGCTGGTTGCGCGCGCAACAGGCGACGGCGCCGGAGACCCCGCTGGTGCTCGGCATCCGCCCCGAGTACGTGCGGCTCGCCGCCGACGGCGACGCCGGCACCGTCGAGGCCGTCACCGAGCGCATCCAGGACCTCGGCACGTCGATGCTGATCACCGCCCGCGTGGGCAGCACGAGCATCAAGCTGCGAACGCCGGTGCAGAGCGACCTGCAGACCTCGCTCGCAGCCTCCGGCGCGGCTGCGATCGGCAGGCCGCTCAAGCTGTCGGTGATCAACAGCCACAGCCGCTTCTATCGCAACCAGGACCTGATCACGTGAAGCCGATCAACCAGAAGGCCTGGCTGCTGGTGCTGCCGGTGGTCATATGCGTCGCCTTCTCGGCGGTGCTGCCGCTGATGACCGTCGTCAACTATTCGGTGCAGGACATCCTCTCGCCGACGCAGCGCGTCTTCGTCGGCACCGAATGGTTCAAGGCGGTGCTGCGCGACCGGGAGCTGCACGAGGCGTTCTATCGCCAGGTCGTGTTCTCGCTGAGCGTGCTGGCGGTGGAGATTCCGCTCGGCATCGGCCTCGCGTTGTCGATGCCGGCCGCCGGCTGGCGCGCCTCGCTGGTGCTGGTGACCGTGGCGCTGTCGCTGTTGATTCCTTGGAACGTCGTCGGCACCATCTGGCAGATCTACGGCCGGACCGACATCGGGCTGCTGGGCGCGTTCCTCACGGAGCTCGGCTTCGACTACAACTACACCGGCAGCTCCACCGACGCCTGGCTGACGGTGCTGGTGATGGACGTGTGGCACTGGACGCCGCTGGTGGCGCTGCTTTGCTACGCGGGCCTGCGCGCCATCCCGGATGCCTACTACCAGGCGGCGCGCATCGACGGCGCGAGCAAGTTCGCGGTCTTTCGCTACGTGCAGCTGCCCAAGCTGCGCGGCGTGCTGATGATCGCCGTGCTGCTGCGTTTCATGGACAGCTTCATGATCTACACCGAGCCGTTCGTGCTGACCGGCGGCGGCCCGGGCAATGCCACCACGTTCCTGTCGCAGTACCTCACGCAGAAGGCGGTCGGCCAGTTCGACCTCGGCCCGGCGGCCGCCTTCTCGCTGATCTACTTCCTCATCATCCTGCTGTTCTGCTTCGTGCTCTACAACTGGATGCTGCGGGTCGGGGCGTCGGACACCACGCCGGCCGACAGCGCCGCAACCGGAGCCGGCCGATGAACCCCCGGTTTCGCAAGCGCTCGCTGTTCCTGCTCCTGTACCTGGTCTTCGCGATCCTGCCCATCTACTGGATGGTCAACATGTCGCTCAAGACCAATACCGAGATCGTCTCGACCTTCACGTTCTGGCCGCGCGATCTCACCTGGGACAACTACAAGCTCATCTTCACCGACCGGTCCTGGTATTCGGGCTACATCAATTCGCTGATCTACGTCGCGATCAACACCGTCCTGTCGGTGCTGGTCGCGCTGCCCGCCGCCTATGCTTTCTCGCGCTACTCCTTCATCGGCGACAAGCATGTCTTCTTCTGGCTGCTGACCAACCGCATGACGCCGCCGGCGATCTTCCTGTTGCCGTTCTTCCAGCTCTACTCGACGCTGGGACTGATGGACACGCACCTGGCCGTGGCGCTCGCGCACCTGGTGTTCAACGTGCCGCTCGCGGTCTGGATCCTGGAAGGTTTCATGTCGGGCGTGCCGCGGGAGATCGACGAGACCGCGTACATCGACGGGTACACCTTCCCGCGCTTCTTCCTGCGGATTTTCATGCCGCTCATCAAGGCCGGGATCGGCGTGACCGCGTTCTTCTGCTTCATGTTCAGCTGGGTCGAGCTGCTGCTCGCGCGCACGCTGACCTCGGTCAACGCCAAGCCGATCGTCGCCACGATGACGCGCACCGTGTCGGCGGCGGGAATGGATTGGGGCGTGCTGGCGGCTGCGGGCGTGCTGACGATCGTGCCTGGGGCGATCGTGATCTGGTTTGTGCGGCATTACATCGCCAAGGGCTTCGCCATGGGGAGGGTTTAGAGACCCCCCCGAGGCGCCGGAGGCGCCTCCCCCCCTGGAAGGGGGGCACCGCGAGCGGCCGGGCGGAGCCCGTTCCGCCGCGGTTGCTGGGTGCGGGGCAGTGAGTGTGGGCGGAGGTCGAGGCTGGGGTGGAGTGAGGGTGGTAGTAGGGCGTTCGCGCTTTCGGATTGCCGAGGAGGGGAGATGCTGAGCTGGATGGTCTGGACAACGCCGGTTGCGGTGTTCTTTTGTTGCGTGGCGCTGATGCTGGTGGGGATGACGGTCTGGGAATCCGGTCGCCGACAGTGATGCGCAAGGGGTTCCTGCCGATCGCGACGACCCGGGGCGACCGGCTTTTCATCGGGCTGCTGGTCGCGGCCTATGTCAACCTGATCCTGCTCGCGCTGGGCGAGATGATCATGAACTTGTCCGGCATGAAGGAAGAGCCGAGCGCGTGGATCGGCCTCGGCGTGTCGGCGGTGGTACTGGCCTTGATCATGAGGAAGGGTTAGAAAGCGTCAGGAAAGATCAGGAAAGTTCAGGAACGTTCAGGAACGGGCACATCCAACGCGGGAGACACGATACAAGAGACATGGGATCCGGTTCGACGGCGGCCCGTTCATCTCTCTCGGGCCGGCGGCAGCATTCTCGATGCAGAGAGATCACTGAGGAGGATTGTTATGAGACAGGACAAGTCCGTCCGGCACTTGAGGACCGCGACCGCGGCTGCGGTGGCAGGCGCGCTCTGGGCGATGATGCCCGGCGTTGCGGCAGCCGACGAGGCGGCGAGCACGCAAGTGGATCGACGAGCGAGTTCCAGCCGTCTACGCTCTCGAAGGACCAGCAGATGGCCGAGATGAAGTGGTTCATCGACGCCGCCGCCAAACTGAAGGCCAAGGGAATCAACGAGGTCAGCGTCGTCTCGGAGACGATCACTACCCATGAGTACGAGTCCAAGACGCTGGCGAAAGCCTTCGAGGAAATCACCGGCATCAAGGTCAATCACGACCTGATCCAGGAAGGCGACGTCGTCGAGAAGCTGCAGACGTCGATGCAGTCGGGCAAATCGATCTACGACGGCTGGATCTCCGACTCCGACCTGATCGGCACGCACTACCGCTATGGCCAGATCATGCCGCTGTCGGACTACATGAGCGGCCCGGGCAAGGAGTTCACCAACCCGAACCTCGACATCAAGGACTTCATCGGTGCGAGCTTCACCACCGCGCCCGGACGGCAAGCTCTACCAGCTGCCCGACCAGCAGTTCGCCAACCTCTACTGGTTCCGTGCCGATCTGTTCGGGCGCAAGGACCTGCAGGACAAGTTCAAGGCGAAGTACGGCTACGACCTCGGCGTGCCGCAGAACTGGTCGGCCTACGAGGACATCGCCGAGTTCTTCACCAACGACGTGAAGGAGATCGACGGCCGCCGGATCTACGGCCACATGGACTACGGCAAGAAGGATCCGTCGCTCGGCTGGCGCTTCACCGACGCCTGGCTGTCGATGGCCGGCACGGCGGACAAGGGCATCCCGAACGGGCAGCCGGTGGACGAATGGGGCATCCGCGTAGCCGACGACAAGTGCACGCCGGTGGGTGCGTCGGTGTCCGCGCGGTGGAGCCACCAATTCGCCGGCGGCCGTCTACGCGCTCACCAAGTACGTCGACTGGATGAAGAAGTACGCGCCGCCGCAGGCGACCGGCATGACGTTCGGGGAGTCCGGGCCGGTACCGGCACAGGGCCAGGTCGCGCAGCAGATCTTCTGGTACACCGCGTTCACCGCCGACATGACCAAGAAGGGCCTGCCGGTGGTGAACGACGACGGCACGCCCAAATGGCGGATGGCGCCTTCGCCCTATGGCCCGTACTGGAAGGACGGCATGCAGAACGGCTACCAGGACGTGGGCTCGTGGACCTTCTTCAAGGGCCATGACGCCAACCGTACCGCGGCCGCCTGGCTCTACGCCCAGTTCGTCACCAGCAAGACTGCCAGCCTCAAGAAGTCGATAGTCGGACTCACGTTCATCCGTGACTCCGATATCCGCCATCAATACTTCACCGACAATGCGGCGAAGTACGGCGGCCTGATCGAGTTCTATCGCAGCCCGGCGCGGGTGGCCTGGACGCCCACCGGCAACAACGTGCCCGACTATCCCAAGCTGGCGCAGCTGTGGTGGAAGAACGTGGCGGTGGCCGTCACCGGGGAAATGACGCCGCAGAAGGCGATGGATACTCTTGCCGATGAAATGGACCAGATCATGGCCCGGCTGCAGCGTGCCGGGATGACCAATTGTCCGCCCAAGCTGAATCCCAAGGGGGATCAGGCGAAGTGGCTGAGCGACAAGGGCGCGCCCTGGAAGAAGCTTGCCAACGAGAAGCCCAAAGGTGAGACGATTCCTTATGAAAAGCTGCTAGCTGCCTGGAAAGAAGGGAAAGTTCGCTGACGACCGGGTAGCCTTCACCGCTGTCTCCTCCGGTGGTCTACCGACGTCACGTCGGTCGTCAACCGGATCGGCAGATGGTTCGTTATTGGAGATGTCGGCCCCCTGGGCTGACACCCTCTCCTAAGACGACACTCTGTCTTGGTCCGCGCCCGTCGAAAGACCGGCGCGGTTTTTTTTGGGCGGTCGGTTGAGTCGGCGGTCGGTCGAGTCGGTAGTCGGGTCTTCGCCCGGCGGCGCTGCTTCAGGCGGTTTCCGCGCTGGCCTGCATGGCCAGGAATCCCTCGTGGTCGCGCGCCCAGAGGCTGTGGCGGTTGCCACCGTCATGCGTGCCGCAGACACTGAACGGATGGATGTCGAAGACCGGCCGCAGCGCGCGGAACTCGAAGCGCCGCAGGCGCAGCTGCGGCGACTCGCGCCGCAGCTGGTCGACCAGCAGCGTCGCGATCAGCGGCCCATGCACCACCAGCCCGGGGTAGCCCTCCACTTCGGTGACGTAGGAACGGTCGTAGTGGATCCGATGGCCATTGAAGGTCAGGGCGGAGTACCGGAACAGCAGGACCGGGTCGGGGACGATGTCGCGGCTGAACGTGGCGTCTGCGGGCGCCGGCTGGGGGCGCGCGGCCGGCGCATCCGGGCGCGGCGCCTCGCGGTAGACGATATCGTGCTCTTCGCTGAGGGCGAGGCCGCGGGCATTGCTGATCTCGTGGCGCACGGTGACGAACACGAGCGGGCCGCTGCGGCCTTCCTTCACATCGACTGCGGCGATGCGCGACACCCGGGTGATCTCGTCGCCCACCTGCAGCGGATGTTCGAACGACAGGCGGCCTCCTGCCCACATCCGGCGCGGCAGTGGCACCGGAGGCAGGAAGCTGCCGCGCCGCGGGTGTCCGTCGACATCGATCTCGCCCTGGCGCGCCATCGGCAGGAAGTACAGCCAGTGCCAGAGCGGCGGGACGTCGGTGCCGGGTAGCGGCTCCGGATCCGGCCGATCGAGGGTGGCGGACAGTCCCATCATCGGTGCGGGCGTGACGAGGTCGGTGCGGCTTTCGGTGCGGCCAAGCCAAGCCTGGAGTTCTTTCAGTTCCATCATTTCCCGATCGGCGAATCGCCTTCCAGATTACCTTCCTTCTGCGCCTGGACCTCGCCCCGCTCGAGCACCAGCGTGCGCGTCGGTATGTCCTTCAACAGGCTCCGGTTCGATTCGGTGATGACCAGGCACAGGTGCGGGCGTGCCGCATGCAGGCGACGCAGCGACTCGGCGTACTGTTGCGCAAGCACCGGAGCGAGACCCTGGAAGGGCTCGTCCAGCAGCACCATCCGGTGTCCGGCCATGATTGCCCGCCCCAGGGCGGCCATCTTGCCTTGGCCACCCGACAGCGCCGCGCCGGAGCGCGGCAGCAACGCCTCGAGTTCCGGCACGATCGACAGTGCTTCCGCCAGGCGATCATTCACGGCAGAACGGCTCATGCCGATGACCTCGCAGGGGAAGCGCAGGTTTCCTTCGACCGAGAACGAAGGAAAGATGCCCCGCTCCTCGGGCGCGTAGCCGATGCCCAAACGCGCCCGGTCTTGTGGCGGCACGGCGTCGAGGTTGCGTCCCTGCAGCAGGACCCGCCCCCCATGCTTCGGCATGAAGCCCATGACGAGCCGCAGCAGCGTCGTCTTGCCGGCGCCATTGCGCCCGACGATCGCAATGGTGTCTCCCTCCAGGAAGGTGGTCGTGATCCCGTGCAGGACCACGATTCCCGCGATCTGCGCCGAGACGGCCTCGAGCGTCAGCACGTCATTCCCCGATCACGTTGCGGATTACCACCGGATCGGCGAGCACCTGGTCGGGCGGGCCGTCGGCGGCTATCCGGCCGGCGATCCAGGCGCACATCCGGGTGGCATAGCGGCGCACGATGTCGATGTCGTGCTCGACGAAGATTGTCGTCACCTGGCGCGCGTCGAGAGCGCCCATCAACACCCGCATCAGGTCGTGCTTCTCGTCCGAGGACACGCCGCTGGTGGGTTCGTCCATGATCATCAGCTTGGGCTGCAGCACGAGCGCCATCGCCACGTCGAGCAGCTTGCGCTGTCCGCCCGGCAGCGACCCGGCCAGATCGTGTGCACGGCTCGAAAGCTGCAGCAGGTCCAGGGTCGCGTCCACTGCCTGCGCGTCGACTGCATCTTCCAGCGGTACCCAGAACCCGCGACGGCGACCGACCGAGGAGGCAGCGAGCAGCAGGCATTCGCGCACCGTATGAGCGGTGAAGATCTGCGGCAACTGGAAGGTCCGTCCGACGCCCAGGCGGGTGATCGCCCGCGAGCTCTGGCCGGTCGACTTCGCGGCCGTCGAAGAATACCGAGCCGCTGGCCGGCGCGAGGTGGCCGGTGCAGATGTTGATGAAGGTGGTCTTGCCGGCGCCGTTCTGTCCGACCACCGCAAGTCGCTCGCCCGCCACCAGTTTGAAGTCGATCGCCTCGGCGGCAACCACGCCGCCGAATGCCAGCGAGATCCCTCGCGTCTCCAGGAGTGGCGCCGTCACGCCGCCTCCTCGGAGACGGCACCGCTGCTCGTGGAACCGGCCTTGCGCGCCTTGCGGCCGAGCCAGGGGGACAGCAGCCCGAAGATGCCGGAGGGCGCCACGAAGACCATCACGATCAGTATCAGCCCGAGCACCAGCTGCCACATGCCGGTGATCAGGGCAGCCGCATAGAGCTTCATGAATTCGAAGACGAAGGCGCCGAGGAACGCGCCGACCGCGTGCGACGAGCCGCCCAGGATAGCCACGAAGACGAGCTCGCCGGAGCGTACCCAGTAGCCCATCTCGGGCGTCACCAGCCCCTGCGTCAGGGCGAAGAGGGTGCCGCCCAGTCCGCAGAGCGTGGCGGCCAGCACGTAGCCGCCCCAGAAAACGCGCTTGGCGGAGATTCCCAGGTATTCCAGCCGGGTTTCGTTGGTCTTGATCGCGGCGAGCGCCTGGCCGGAGACCGAGCGGTAGTAGCGCTGCACGCACCAGCCGGCCGCCAGCGCGAGGAGCAGCGCGACGGCGAGGAGTGCGCTTTCGAAGGCGTCGCGTTCCAGTTGCACGAATCCGAAGGTCGGGCGGTCGAAGCGCAGGCCGTCGGTGCCGCCGGTGAATGCGCCGAACTTGCCCAGCACCGCGAACAGCATCATCGAGAACGCCAGGTTGAGCATCCCGAAGAAGATGCCGCGGTAGCGGACCATGAACAGGCCGATGACCGCGCCGGCCGCGGCGGCCAGGACGGTGCCGAGCAGGATCAGCAGCAGCGCGTCGAGGTGCCAGAGCCGCGCTGCATATGCGGCACCATAGCCCGCGAGGCAGGCGAACATCGCGTTGCCGAAGGAGACCTGGCCGGCGCGGATGAGCACCGCCACTCCCAGCACCGCCAGTCCGTTGCTCAATGCCAGCAGGAAGGGCGTCTTCAGCCAGGACACGACCAACGGCAAGGCCACGACGACCAGCAGCAAGGCGCCGACGAAGATCCTCAGGCGCATCAGATCCTTCTCGCCTCGGGAACGGAGAACATGCCCTGCGGGCGCACCAGCAGCACCAGCACCATGATGAGGTAGGGCACCAGCACCTCCAGCTCCGGCGCCAGGTAGATCGCGAACGACCGGGCGACGCCGATGAGGAGAGCCGCGATCGCCGCGCCGCCGATCTGACCGAGCCCTGCAGTCGCCACCACGGCGAACGACAGCACCATCATCTCGGCGCCGATGCCCGGCACCAGCGAAGTGGTCGGCGACGAGAGTGCACCGCCGAGCGCGCCGAGGGAGGCGCCGATCACGATCGTCAGGAGTGATACCCGGGAGGCATTGACCCCCATCGCGGTCGCCACCTCCCGGTTGTGCGTGACTGCCGTGATCTGGCGGCCGAGTGCCGTGCGGGCGAGAAACCAGCGCAGCCCGAGGAACACCAGGATGGCGCACAGCGGCAGGACCAGCAGCTGGTAGCGGGTGTAGGTGACGCCGGCCACGGACAGGGTGCCGAGCTGGCCGACCACCTCCGACACGAAGTAGGGCTGCACGCCCCAGATCAGCCGCTGCAGGTCTTCGAGAACCATGAATGCGGCGAACGTCACCAGCAGCTGCAGTATCGGGTCCTTGTCCAGGATCCGACGCAGCAGGCCGATCTCCAGCAGGCTGCCGAGCAGGATGCCGACGGCCAGCGCGGCAACCAGCAGCGCAGGCAGCGCGAGGCCGGGCGGAAGGCCGTACTTCGCGATGGCCAGACCCAGAGTGGCCGCGAAATAGCCTCCCCAGGCGTAGAGGCTGCCGTGCGCGATGTTGATGATCCGCATCACGCCGAAGATCAGCGTCAACCCGACGGCCACCAGGAAGAGCAGGGCGGCATACGAGATGCCGTCCATCAGTGCGAGGGCTACGAGGCTGGAGTTCAACGGGCTGAGTTCAACGGGCCGAAGGTCGACGCTGGGGAGGGCGTGGAAGTCCTGTCGCTATTCGAAGGTCCTGATCTGCGCGTCCTGCAGGATGGCTGGCTTGAGCGTCTTCACCCATTCGACCGACTTCGCGCCCACGGGCGCAGTGACCAGCGTGCCCGGGACCAGCATCATCTTGTCCATGACCATGAAGGGATAGTCCGGGACCTTTTTCGTCACCCCGAGCATCTGGTCTTCCTGGCCCTGGCCGTCTTCGCGCATCTTGACGGTGCCGCCGAACGCCTTGAACTGCATCTCGCGCATCGCCGCGGCCACCTGCTCCACGCTCGGCCACTTGTCGCCGTTCGCCTTCATCGCATTCTCGTAGCCCATCTTCAGGCCGGTGAGCGCCTGGGCCATGTGGTAGGCAGGATAGATCGGGTAGGCGCCGTTGCGCGAGCGGAATTTCTCGACGAACGCCTTGTGCTTCGGGTCGTCACGGGTTTCAGGATGCAGGAAGTAATGGTCGCCGCGGGCGCCGACGATGACCCCCTCGGGCATGGCCGAGCCCAGCCGCTCGAGCGAGCTTTCTGCCAGCGGCAGCACCACGGTGGCACCAAGCTTGAAGAGTCCGCGCTGCGATCCCTGGCGCACGAAGGTGTCGAGGTCGCCTCCCCAGGAGGTGGAGAGGATCACGTCCGGGCGCAGCGCCTGCAGCCGGCTGATCTCGGTGGAGAAGTCCGGGGCGCCCAGCTTCGGAAACATCTCCGCGACCACCTTGACGTCGGGCAGGAACACCTTCAGCGTGCTGAGGAAGATCTCCCACGAATCGCGGCCCCATGCGTAGTCCTGGTTGACCACCGCGATGGTGGAGAACTTCGGCCGGGTCTTCATCAGGTACAGCACCGTGGCGACCATCTCGCTGGTCGCGTTGCCCTGCGTGCGCACCACGTACTTGTAGCGCCGCTCCTCCAGGATCTTCTCGGTGCCGCAGTCCCACATCACGTTGAGCACCTTCAGGTCTTCGGCGACCGGGGCGATCACGTTGCAGCTGCCGCTGGAGATCGAAGCGAGGAAGGTCCGCACGCCCTGCTCCTGCACCAGGCGCCGGTACTCGGACAGCATCTTGTCGCCGCCGACGCCTTCGTCGATATACGAGGCAACGACCTTCGCGCCGCCGATCCCCCCGGCGGCGTTCATTTCCTCGATCAGCAGGTCGGCCGCCGCCTTGCCGGGAACGCCGAACACCGAGGCGGCACCGGACAGGAAGGTGGTGATGCCGATCCTCAGCTCCGCAGGCTTTTCCTGCGCGAAGGCGAGATTGGCCGTCAGCGCCAGCACTGCCGCGGCCTTGATCAGGGAACCAAATCTCATGGTCATGTCTCCTGGCTGTTTGGTGTTTTCAAGTGCCTGGTTCGGCGCCCGGTGCTCTACGCCCGTGCCCCATGCCCGGTATTCCGGCAGTGGCCACGAGCCCGGCGACCGCGCACGGCCGGGGGCCTCCCGGCAGCCGGCCAAGTATGCCGCGCAACCGCGGGCTGCGCCATTGCGCTTTGCGAAAGCGGCTCTGGCGCGGGGTGCAGCGGCTGGTGTGAGCGGTGTGAGAGCCGGAGGGGATGAGGGAGGAGGGAGGGGAGGAGGGCCGCGGGCCGCTCAGCGGTTGCCGCGGCCGCTGCGGGCCGAGGCGAGGGCCATCGCCATCGCCCCTTGGGGCACCGAGGCCGGCTGCCGGTCGTTCCGGCCGCCGGCGCCTTTCGATCCGGTGCCGCCGCTGCCCGGGCCGCCGCGGCGCGCGCCCTGGCCGCCGCCGGCACGGCTGCCGTCGCCGGCGTTGCGCGACGCTCCAACTTCATCGCTCATGCGCATCGTCAGCGCGATCCGCTGGCGCTTGACGTCCACCTCCAGGACCTTGACGCGCACCAGGTCGCCGGTCTTGACCACCTCGTGCGCATCCTTGACGAACTTCTCGGAGAGCGCCGAAATATGGACCAGGCCATCCTGGTGCACGCCGATGTCGACGAAGGCGCCGAAGTTGGCGACGTTGGTGATGACGCCTTCGAGCGTCATGCCCGGCTCGAGGTCACCGATCTTCTCGATGCCGTCGCGAAAGGCCGCGGTCTTGAACTCCGGCCGCGGGTCGCGGCCCGGCTTTTCCAGTTCCTTCAGGATGTCCTGCACGGTCGGCAGGCCGAAGCGGTCGTCGGCATAGCGCTCGGGCCGCAGCTTCGCGACCACGTCGCGCCTGCCGATCACTTCGCGCAGGTCCAGCTTGATGTCGGCGAGGATCTTCTGCACCACCGGGTAGGCTTCAGGGTGCACGCCCGACGCGTCGAGCGGGTTGTCCCCGCCGGTCACGCGCAGGAAGCCTGCCGCCTGCTCGAAGGCCCGCTCGCCAAGCCGGCTCACCGCCTTGAGCGCGACGCGATTCGAGAATGCGCCGTGGGCATCGCGGTACTTCACGATGTTCTCGGCGAGCGAACTGCTGAGTCCGGAAATGCGGGCCAGCAGCTGCGGGCTCGCCATGTTGACGTCGACGCCGACGCCGTTGACGCAATCCTCCACGACCGCATCCAGCTGCCTGGCGAGGCGCGTCTGGCTCACGTCGTGCTGGTACTGGCCGACACCGATCGCCTTCGGATCGATCTTCACCAGTTCCGCCAATGGATCCTGCAGCCGGCGCGCGATCGACACGGCGCCGCGCAGGCTGACGTCGAGTTCGGGAAACTCGCGCGCTGCGAGCTCTGAAGCCGAATACACCGAAGCACCCGCCTCGGACACGATGGCGCGAGTGAGGCGCGTTTCCGGATGCCGCTTGATCAGCTCGGCGACCAGCTTGTCGGTTTCACGCGACGCGGTGCCGTTGCCGATCGCGACCAGCTCCACCTTGTGCCGCGTCGCGAGCGCCGCGAGCATGGCGATGGCGCCGTCCCAGTCGTTGCGCGGTGCGTGCGGATAGATGGTTTCCGTCGCAACCACCTTGCCGGTTGCGTCCACCACCGCGACCTTGACCCCGGTGCGCAGTCCGGGATCGAGACCCATCGTCGCGCGTTGCCCGGCGGGGGCGGCCAGCAGCAGGTCCTTGAGGTTGCGGCCGAACACCTTGATCGCCTCTTCCTCGGCGCGCTCGCGCAGCGCGCCGATCAGCTCGGTCTCCATCTGCCACGCAAGCTTTACTTGCCAGGTCCAGCGCGCCGTCTGCCGCAACCAGGCATCGGCGGCGCGGCCCAGGTCCTTGATGCCGACATGTCCCGCGATCAGCTGCTCGCAGTAGCCCGGTGCAGCTGCCTGTGTACGCGCCGCGGCCGTGCGGCTCGCGCCGGCGTCGGCAGCGCCGGTTGGCACCGCAGGCACCGTCGGCTCCAGGTCCTCCGGCATGCGCAGGCTGACGGCAAGCACTTCTTCACGGCGTCCGCGCAACAGCGCCAGCGCGCGGTGCGATGGGATGTCCCGCAACGCCTCCTGATAGTCGAAGTAGTCCGCGAACTTCGCGCCCGCTTCCTGCTTTCCGTCGGAAACCTTCGATACCACCACGCCGCGCGACTGCAGCACCTCGCGCAGGCGGCCAACCAGCGCGGCGTCCTCCGCAAAACGCTCCATCAGGATGTGGCGCGCGCCCTCGAGCGCCGCCTTCGCATCCGGCACGCCCGGGTTGTCGCCTTCGGTGGTGGTGAAAGGGGCCTTGATGAAGGCGGCCGCCTGCTGTTCCGGGTCGCGCGTCGGGTCCGACAGGAGCAGGTCCGCGAGCGCCTCGAGACCTGCCTCGCGCGCGATCTGCGCCTTGGTCCGGCGCTTGACCTTGTAGGGCGCGTAGAGATCCTCGAGGCGTTGCTTGCTGTCGGCGCCGTCGACCTGTGCGGCGAGTTGCGGCGTCATCTTGCCCTGCGACTCGATCGCCTCGATGATTGCCAGCCGGCGCGTGTCGAGTTCGCGCAGGTATTCGAGCCGTTCGGCGAGATTGCGCAGTTGCGTGTCGTCCAGGCCATCGGTCACTTCCTTGCGGTAGCGGGCGATGAATGGAACGGTGGCGCCTTCGTCGAGCAGCGCGATCGTGGCGCGTACCTGTTGCGGACGGACGGCGAGTTCTGCGGCGAGGCGGTTTTCGATCGGAGCGGGCATTGACGAAGTCCAGCGGGATGAATCGGGCCGGATTGTAGCCAGTTGCGGCTCGCCGTTCGTCGGGCGAAAGCCGACTGTTGGCGCTTGCATCTTGCAATGAGTTGAATATCGTTGTCACTTTCATCGTCAGTTGCTGAATATGCGCGCGCGGTGAAGAAATGCCTGAGCGCTCGATGCCCCGACGAAGGGACCGTCCTCTAGAATGACGGATTGATCCCCGGAACCAGATGGAGCGAGCGCAATGTCAGCAACGCCGCTGAGGAGCCTATCCGCAGCAGGATGTTCCGCAGCCCCGGCAAGCAACGGCGCCGTGGCGGCAGACGCCCCGGTGGGCGTCCTTTTGGTGGTGGATGACCAGCAGGGCTATGCGGAGACGCTTGCCGCCGCTTTCGAGCCGCTCGACTACACGCTGGTGCGCGCGGGGTCCGCGCACGAGGCGCTGCTGGCGCTGCTCGACAACGACTTTGCGGCGGTCGTGCTCGACATCGACATGCCGCTGGTCAACGGGATCGAACTCGTCCACATCATCAAGCAACGCGCCAGGACGCGCGACCTTCCTGTCCTGTTCCTGAACGACTTCCATGCCGATGAGCAGGACATCCTGCGCGGCTACGACGCCGGCTCCATCGCCTACCTGAGCAAGCCGGTGCATCCCCGCGTGCTGCGCGCGAAAGTCGCCGCGTATGTCGAGCTCTTTCGCAAGACGCAGGCATTGGCCGCGGCCAATGCCGCGCTGTCGCAGGAGGTAGTCGAACGGACCAGGGCGGAGAAGGCGCTGAGCGAGTCCAACCAGGAGCTCGAGAGACGGGTCGAGGAGCGCACCACGGAGTTGCGACGCGCCATCGAGAGGGAAAGCGCTGCGCGTGCCGAGGCCGAAGAGGAAAGCCGGCTCAGGGAAGAATTCCTGGCGGTTGTGAGCCACGAGTTGCGCACGCCGCTCAATGCCATCTACGGCTGGTCGGAACTGCTGAGTCGCGAAGGCGTCAGTGCGGTCACGCGTGCGGAAGGCCTTGCGGCCATCAAGCGCAATGCGAAGGCGCAGTCGCGCCTCATCGAGGACCTGCTCGACATGAGCCGCATCGCCTCGAGCAAGGCGCGCATCGACGCGCAGCCCGTCAACCTCACCGAGGTCGTGGCCGCGGCGGTGCAGACCGCGCAGCCGAATGCCGCCGCCAACCGCCTGAGGCTCGATACGCTCATCGGCAGCGGCGCCCAGTTGCCTGCCGGTGCCTGGGTGATCGGGGACTTCGGCCGGCTGCAGCAGATCATCGGCAACCTGCTGAGCAACGCCATCAAGTTCACGCCGCCCGGCGGCGTCGTCACGGTGCTGGTAAGGGCCGGCGCCGGCGAGGTCGAAGTCGCGGTGCAGGATACCGGCCAGGGTATCGACCCCAAGGTCCTGCCGCAACTCTTCAGCAGGTTCCACCAGGCCGACGACTCCACCACTCGCCGCTTCGGCGGCCTCGGACTCGGGCTGTCGATCGTCAGGCAACTGGTGGAATTGCACGACGGGCGGGTGCGGGCGCAAAGTGCCGGGTCCGGCCGCGGATCCAGGTTTACGGTCACGCTGCCGCTCACGGAGCCGCCGGCCGTCACGGCCGAGCCCAAGGCCGTCCAGGTTACGCGTAGCGAGGCTGAAGGCGCCAATGGTGCGATCCCCGCCAGCATCCTCGGCGGGCTGCGGATCCTCTGTGTCGACGACGAGCCGGACGCGCGGCAGCTGCTGCGCCATATCCTCGAGCAGAAGCAGGCGACGGTGGCGCTCGCCGCCTCGGTCGACGAGGCGCTCGAGCTGATCGGGAAGGACGACTTCCATGTGCTGGTCAGCGACATCGGCATGCCGGGCAGGGATGGCTATGACCTGATCCGCTCGGTGCGTGCCCGCGAAGTCGACGGTGCGGCGGTCGCCGCGATCGCCGCGATCGCGCTGACCGCCTATGCCAGGCAGGAGGACCGCGAGAAGGCATTGGATGCGGGTTTCGACGAGCATATCGCGAAGCCGGTGGATGCCGCGAGGCTGGTCGGCATGATCGCGAGGCTGGCGGGGGACAAGGTTTCGGTGGTGCCGGGTAGCTGAGCTGAGGAGGGCACGGCAATGGGCAAGTCAATGGGCAAGTCAACGGGCAAGTTCAGGGCAATCCTGGTGGAGAAGACTGCATCCGGGCAGCGGGCGCATGTCCGGGAGGTCGACGACAGCGACCTGGAGGGTGATGTCTACTTGCGGGTGACGCATTCGTCGCTCAACTACAAGGATGCTCTCGCACTCGGCGGCCGCGCACCGATCGTGCGCAAGTTCCCGTTGATCGCTGGCATCGATTTCGCCGGCGAGGTCCTCGAGTCGGGCCATCGCGATTTCCAGCCCGGCGACAAGGTGGTCCTGACCGGATGGGGCGCCGGCGAGTCGAGGAACGGAGGCTTTGCCGAACGTGCCCGCTGGTCCGGCGAGCAGCTGGTCAAGTTGCCGCAAGGCCTGAGCCCCGAGCAGGCGATGGCCATCGGTACTGCCGGCCTCACCGCCATGTTGTGCGTGCTTGCGCTCGAGCGCTATGGCCTCACGCCGGCGGACGGGCCCGCGGTCGTCACCGGCGCCACCGGTGGCGTCGGCTCGATCGCGATCGCATTGCTGGCGGGCAAGGGATGGGAAGTGCTGGCCTCCACCGGCCATCCCCAGGAGTCCGCCTACCTCCAGAAGCTGGGCGCCAGACAGATCATTGCCCGCAGCGAACTCGAGGCACCGCCCAAGCCGATCGGCAAGGAAAGCTGGGCGGCCGGCATCGACACCGTCGGATCCAACACCCTCGCCAACCTCTGTGCCAGAACGAAATACGGCGGCGCCATCGCCGCCTGCGGCCTCGCCGGCGGCATGGACCTGCCCGCGTCGGTCGCTCCGTTCATCCTCCGCAACGTGGCCCTGCTCGGCGTCGACTCCGTGCAGTCGCCCATGCCCAGGCGGCAGGAGGCCTGGCAGCGGCTGGCGGCGGACCTGCCCGCCGACCTGCTCGAGTCGATGACGACCCGGATCCCGCTCGACGACGTGATCGGCGCCGCAGCAAAGCTACTCGCCGGCGACGTGCGCGGGCGGGTCGTCGTCGAGATCGGCTGACGCAGGTTGAACTGGCTGTATCTTGCAGTGGCGATCGTCGCGGAGGTCATAGCGACATCGGCCCTCAAGGCGTCGGAGGGCTTCAGCCGGCTGGTGCCGTCGCTCATCGTCGTCGCCGGCTACGGCATCGCATTCGCCTGCCTGTCGCTGACCCTGCGCACCATCCCCGTCGGCATCGCCTATGCCATCTGGTCCGGCGTCGGCATCGTCCTGATCGCGCTCGCCGGCCGCTTCCTGTTCGGCCAGGTACTCGACGCGCCGGCGCTGCTCGGGATGGCGCTGATCGTGGCGGGGGTGCTGGTCATCAACGTGTTTTCGCGGAGCACGGTGCACTGAGGCGGGGCGGTTCCGCGCGAGAGGACGGGTGAAGGCACGCGGGGGGCTGTCTATAATGTTGGCGGGGGCCTCTAGCTCATGCCTGGTTAGAGCAGCGGACTCATAATCCGTTGGTGCCGAGTTCGACTCTCGGGGGGCCCACCACAGAGCTCGCGGAAGACGCCCGCTTCTTGAGGTAAGCAGCGTTGAGAAGGTCTATTGTCTTGGCGTACCTGGGTGCGCTCGTCCTTTCCGCGTGTGGGAGTGGCGACAATGAAAGGAGCGACTCGAGCGGCAACGGGTCTCCGGAAGGGCCGTCAGCGCCGGCAGAACTGGCTGATCCTCGTTGGCGGCTCACGTCAGCAACCACCGCCCAAGGTGTGTCGATCGAGGCACTGGATCCCGGAGTCGCCGGAGCGATCGAGACGGGGTTCTTCGACAGGTACATGGTCTGGGATGACAACTGCAATGGCCTGAACGGCTCCTATGTCGTCGAGGGGCAGTCGCTGCGAATAACAGGTCCTGGATTGCCGACCACACTCATAGGCTGCGCGCCACAGGAGCGTGCCCTCGCAATTCTGAGGCAATCCTTCTACTTCGAGATGACCTGGAGCGTTGCCGCCGCTAACGGCTCCAGTAGGCTGGTATGACATCGCTGGTGGACGGAAGCGTTGCCAGGTTCGTTGGTACTTTCAGGGCGGGCGCGACGACACGCGGAGGGACGGGTCCGGGCGCTGTCGCGGCCGGTGGTGCCGGATCAGGAACGCCCTCGAACGATGGCTTGCCTTGGTCGTTCAGCTCGAGCGCCGGCCGGGACCTGATCGCTCGAAGGTGTAGGCGGGGCGCCGTCATTGGCCTGGGCTGCCGCACTCAGAGCCAGGTCAGGGCGCAGGTGGTGGCGACTTTCGATCGGATCTCGTGGTTCCTCCTTGAGAACGCGGTCGTGTCTGGGGGCCTGCCGCTGCAACTCTGCGCTTGCCTGTACGTCGGGGCGCAGGCGGGGCTGCAGGCGTCGAGCCGGGAGTCGAGCCGGGAAAGGCGGCGCGACACGACAGGTGCGGCACCTGAAATGCCTGGCAGGGACAGCTGAAGACCCAGGCGGCCGCCTTGGCGGTGGCGCGGCAGCTATTGCCCGGACCGCGCGGGCCGAAGTCCGCGAAGCGGCGGCTGCCAGAGTGCCGACTCGACGTGGCTGCGGCGACGGCTGGCTGCGTCGCGCGTCGGGCTCCTTCAGGTGCAGGTGCCTGGAGGCGCAGCGTTTGAGTTTATTTGCACGGCCACCGGATGCCTTATCCAGCCTGTTACCAGCGTATCCTGGAGTATCTGCGAGGGAGGCGCCTAACTTGTTTTATCCCGCACGAGGCTTTTGCATGGCCGCGACGATGTCGGGCAGGGCGTCGGCAGCCTTGGCTTTGCAGACGAGATCGGCCATCTCCGTCAGCTCGGAATCCTGCGGATTGATCTCGACAATGCGCTTGCCGTGCCGCTTTGCCAGTCGGGGCAGGCTCGCAGCGGGTTGCACGACCCCCGATGTCCCGACCACCAGAAGCACATCGCATTGCTCCATCAGGCGCTCGGCGCGCTCCCATGAATCCACCGGCAGCGACTCGCCGAACCATACGACGCCTGGTCGGATCGGGCCGGCACAGTGGCGACACGCCGGGGGCTCCGCGCGCAATGCCGCCGGGCCGTCGGCCGGCGTGGCGGCTTCGCCTTCGTACGGGCGCGCGCAGGCGAAACAGCGGAGCGCGAACAGGCTGCCGTGAAGGTGCACCACGTCGCTGCTGCCTGCCCGCTCATGCAGGTCATCCACGTTCTGCGTCACCACCACCACCCCCGGCTTCACGCTCTCCAGGGCCGCAATGGAAAGGTGCCCCTCATTCGGCTGCGCGCGCTCGACCAGCGTCATCCGCCAACGGTACCAGCCCCACACCAGCGCCTTGTCAGCCCGGAAGGCAGCCGGCGTGGCGAGCTGCTCCGGATCGAATTGCTCCCACAGGCCGGTCTGCGCATCGCGGAAGGTCGGGATTCCGCTTTCGGCCGACATGCCGGCGCCCGTGAATACTACGACCTGCGCTGCCGTCACCAGCAGGTCGGCAGCGGAGTCGAGCGTATCGGAATGACGCGAGGAGGGCATCGATGGGAGGTACTGCATCGACGGATTGTCCCAAAAGCGGGGCAGTCCGGAGCGCTGGACGCGATTCTCGAGGCGGGCGAGTTTCCCGCTCGCGGCAGCCACCTCGGCGCAGGGTCAAGCTCTGATCGCGTAATGTAGCGGCAGCGCGGTCGTGTACTTCATCTGCTCCATCGCGAAACTCGAGCTGACGTCGGACAGTTGAATGTCGCGGATCAGCCTCTTGTAGACACCGTCGTAGGCGGCGATGTCCGGCACGACCACCCGCAGAAGATAGTCGATGTCGCCACTCATCCGATAGAGCTCGATGACCTCCGGGATCGCGGTCACCACCTGTGCGAAGCGCCGCAGCCACGCGTCATT
The DNA here is from genome assembly GCA_963844195.1 of uncultured Pseudomonadota bacterium. GTDB lineage: Bacteria > Pseudomonadota > Gammaproteobacteria > Burkholderiales > Burkholderiaceae_E > Lautropia. The sequence goes on from CAWJNC010000004.1 coordinate 1,290,132, forward strand.
GTGCTGATTGGTCTTGATCGCGACGAACACGGTGACGCCGACATTGAGCCGCGTCGGGTCGAGCAGCGCGACTCGCTTGCGGATGACGCCCGACGTTTCGAGTTGCTGGATGCGCTTCCAGCAGGCGGTCGTCGACAGGTGCACGACCGCGGCGAGATCGGCGACCTTCTGATCGCAATCGATCTGCAGCGCTTCAAGAATCCGCCCGTCGATCCGATCCATTTCTCCCAAAACCCTGTTTTATAGAATCAGTTTCACCTACTCTATTCACTTCGGTTGTTATTTGAAACCCGTTTTCAGGACATCAACGTTATTCTGTTGCCAGCGTGCAACTACATGGACGATCGTCATGAACCTGATGGCCCCATTCACCAACCACCCCGAGTCGGTGGGAGAGAGCTACTTCGAACATATGCGGACCGCCGGTGGCTTCGCGGTGGCAATGTTCATCGGCGCCTTGGCATGTCTGGTTCATGCGTTGCTGCCGTTCATGTGCACGAAGACAGGCAGCTTGACGATCACGCGGCTGCACCAGCGGATGGTCACCAACCGCGTGCGGCAGTGATGACTGCGGCTCCCGGAGCCAAACCGGATACGATCACAGGCGCAGCCCGGCGGCGGACCCCCAGCGGCATGGTCGAACCCGATCGGCCGGGAATGGTCACCCGCTTCTGTCCGGCTGCGGCCCACCGTGCCGGACCGGATCATGTACCTAAAGGAGAACAACTTGAACAAGCGCGAGCGGATCATGGCCGCGGTCCGTGGTGAGCCTGTCGATCGGGTTCCCGTCGGCATGTGGCTGCACGATTTCACAATGGAGAACTCGGCCGAGGAACTGGTTCGCGAAACCTGTCGCCTGCATGATCGCTTCGACCTTGATTTCCTGAAGCCGCAGCAGCGCCCGCACTGCTTCGGGCAGATGTGGGGACAGGAATACGCGCGCTCCTTGCGCAAGGACCTGAGACCCGAGATCACGCGCTATGCGATCCGTGACACTGGCGACCTCGGCAACGTGCATCGCGTCTACGCGAACCAGGGTGCACTCGGCGAGCAGCTCGACGCATTCCGGCGCCTGCGCGCGGCAATCGGTCCGAACGTGCCGTTCGTGGCGACCGTTTTCTCTCCGATGATGAACCTTACCCTGATGCACGCACGCGGCCGCGATGCGGCGCTGAACCTGCAGAAGCAAGCACCCGAGGACCTCGGTCGCGCGGTCGATGCCATGGCGGAGACACTCGCGGAGTTTGCCGCCGCGAGCCTTGCGCATGGCGCTGACGGCATCTTCTATGCGACCACGACGGCGAATGAAGGCGACACGACCTCCGACGACTTCGAACGATTCCAGCTGAAGGCCGACCGCACGATCCTCGATGCGGTGCGGGGCGCACCCTTCAACATCCTGCACATCTGCGGCGGTTCGATCATGGCCGACTGGTTCGCCAACTACCCGGTATCGGTGGTGAGCTGGGCGACGACCCCAGGCAATCCCGACCTGCGCAGCATGCAGGCGCTGACCGGCAAGACGGTACTAGCCGGCATGCCGGGCAAGCCCGCCTTCGCGCAGCAAACCCCGGCGGCGCTGCGCGCCCACATTCACAGCTCGCTCGAACAGACCGGGGGCAATCGCCACATCGTCGGGCCGGACTGCTCGATCAACCCTGGCACGCCCGACGACCTGATCGCCGCCGCGATCGACGCCGCCCGTGTATGGCGGCCGGCGGCTCGGTGAGCAGCAGACTTCTGCCACGGCTGAGACTCGCTCCATGAATCTGGGCATCGCGAATCGCATCGCTCTGGTCTGCGGCGCCAGCAAGGGGCTCGGCTTCGCCTGCGCCGAGCGGCTGGCTGCGGACGGCTGCCACGTCGTCCTGGTGGCCCGCGACCCGGTCGCGCTCGACCAGGCAGCAGAGCGGCTGCGGACCAGCCATCCGGTCACCGTCCGCTGGATCGCCGCGGACCTCGCCACGCTGGCTGGCCGCGAGCGCGTACTGCGTGACGGCGGCGCCCCCGACATCCTGGTCATCTCGGGGGGGTGGCCGACCACACAGACCGATCCGCTGCAACTGGACAACACCCAATGGCATGCCGCCCTTGAAGTGCTGCTGGTCGCGCAGATTCATCTGATGTCGAGTCTGGTCGGCGGGATGCGGGCGCGCGGCTTTGGACGGATCATCGCGGTTACATCACGGCTGATCAAGGAACCCGAACTTGCTCTAGCCATGCCGGCAGCGGCCCGGCTCGGCCTGACCGGCTACGTGAAGGCATTGGCAAACGAGGTCGCCTCGGACGGCGTCACGGTCAACACCATGCTGCCCGGCATCTTCATGACTGAGACGCAGGCCGCCTATTCGGAGTCGCTGCAGGCCCGTCTCGGCCAGTCTGCTGAGGACGTTCTTCGCACCCGTGTCGCGCTGACGCCGGCGCGCCGGTTCGGCACGCCTCAGGAATTCTCGTCGCTCTGCGCCTATCTTTGTTCGCAAGACGCCGGCTTCGTGACAGGTCAGGCGATCACGATAGACGGTGGCGCGCATTCCGGCATATGGTGAACCTACCGACAACCTGACCGAGGATCAAAGCATGAAGCACTGGAATGAACTACTGCGCGGGCGACGCGAACTGATCAAGGGGATCGCCGCGGGTGCACTGGGTTCGACACTGATACCGGCCCGGGCCCAGACCTATCCGGAACGGACCGTGCGGGTCATCGTCCCGTTCGCTCCCGGCGGCAACGTCGACATCGTCGCGCGGCTGATGAACCAGAAACTGGAGAGCGCACTCGGGCAGTCGTTCGTCGCCGAGAACCAGCCGGGGGCCTCAGGTGCAATCGGCGCGTCGCAGGTAGCCCGCGCCAAGGCTGATGGCTACATGCTTTTGGCGAATTCGTCGATCCACGTGATCCTCCCCGCAGTCAAGCGCAACCTGAACTATGACGTGTTGACGGACTTCACGCCAATCTCGCAGGTCACCGAAGTGCCGATGGTGATGCTGATCAGCAACGAGCATCCGGCGAAGAATCACGCGGAATTTCTCGCCTGGGCGAAGCAGCAGCGCGACTTGATCGACCATGGCACGTTCATCGGCTCGGCCGGGCATCTCGCGGCCCAGCAATGGCAGGAGGAAACCGGCATCAAGGTCAATGCAGTGCAGTACCGCGACGGCAACACCCGGTCTCTCGACGTCGCCGCCAACCGGGTCCCGTTCACCTACGAAGCGCTGCTGGCCGCATCGCCCTACCTGCGCACCGGCAAGATGCGCCCGCTCGCCGTCACCAGCAGGGTTCGCTCGGCGATGGCGCCCGACGTCCCTACGTTCGCCGAACTCGGTTTTCCGGGAGTCGACGCGAGCACCTGGCACGGCTACTGGGCACCCGCGGCGACGCCGAAACCGATCATCGACCGGCTCGGTGAGGTGCTGTCTCAGGCTGCCAAGAGCAAGGACGTCGTCGAGAAGGTCGAGGCCATGGGCGGACGCGTCGTCGCCAGCCTGCCTGAGGCATTCGCGCAGTTCTGCCGCACCGAAAAAGAGCGCTTCGGCGCGCTGATGAAGCGTGCCGGAATCGAACCGGAGTAGGGGCTGGCCCTGGCCTCGACCGCACCGGCTAGCTCCATGGTGCGGGCATAGGCACCATCGCGGATGACTTCCATGCCGGGAACGGTCGTGGCACCTCGGCGCAGCGCCTGCGGCGACGGCCGAAGAGCAGCTGGAAGACCTGATTGAATCGCTGGATGCTGCCCAAGCCGGAATCCATGGCGGGGGGACGACGAGGAAAAAGCCCGCCTCGGTGCGCCTCGAATCAAGGCAGTCTGGGAGAGCATCGCCGAGCATCTCGAAGGCGAGCCACAGGCCACCGAGTATCGAATGGTCGTCGAGATCAAATAGAGCGAGAAGTGCGCCGTCTCGGTCGAAAAGCATCGCTGTGATCACCAGCTCGCTGGACGCAGCCTATCGCGGCGATCGACACCACGCTCCTTGAACCTTCACCAGTCCGGGTGTCAAGTTCGCCCGCGCGTCGAACCTCAGGTGGAACGGCCGAACGGCGCTGCAATCACCACCCCCTCCACACCCGCCGACACCGCCAACGCCACGGGCGAGGTTCAGATGAAAAAGCATCTCGCCCCCGCCGCCGCCCAGCCTGCCGAGCATAGGATGATCGCCTCCAGAGGAGGCATCGACCATGTGCAGACTGTGTGAACAGGGCGAGCCGCAGGATCAGCGGAGCGGCGGAGTGGGGGCGCCAGGTCCGAGGTCGAGCCCGGGCCCGGTCCCGCGCCCGAGGCGACACTGGCTCAAGACCGGCGGTCCCATCGCCGCTTCTGCCGGAGCGCTATCGCTGTTTCGTCCTGCGAGCGTGCAGACCAGGAACGATCGCGAGCCCGAACACAGCGGCCGAGGCGGGCGCCGCTACCTGATCCGCGGCGGCGCGGTGATGTCGATGGATCCGACGGTCGGCGACTTCGCCGAAGCCGACGTGCTGGTCGAAGGCGGCAAGATCGTCGCGGTCGGCCGCAACCTGCAGGCCGGCGGCGCGGCCGTGATCGAGGCGCGCCGGGCGCATCGTGATGCCCGGCTTCATCGATACCCATCACCACCTGTTCGAGACGGCGCTGCGCAGCTATCTCGCCGACGGCCTGCTGTTCGACGAGGCTGGATCCGCGCATCACGCAGAACTACTTCCAGAAGGTCCTGCAGACCTTCGCGCCGGTCTACCGGCCCGAGGACGTCTACATCAGCACCTTGTTCGGCTCGTTGAGCCAGCTCGATGCCGGCGTGACGACGGTATTCGACATCTCGCAGATCCACCATTCGCCCGCTCACAGCGACGCCGCGATCAAGGCGCTGCGGGACTCGCAGCGCCGCGCAGTCTTCGGCTACTTCGAGAGCGCGGGCGACGTCGCCGGCAACCAGTATCCGGCGGACGCGCCGGCGCATCAAGCTGCAGCACTTCAGCTCGAGCGACCAGTTGCTGTCGATGTTCATGGGCGGCGAGATCTACCTGCCCGGCTACGAGGCGGCATGGGCGATCGGCCGCGAACTCGGCCTGCCGGTTGCGGCGCACATCGTCGGCACCTTCGGCATGCGGCCGACCTTCGATGCACTGGCCAGCGCCGGCGCCTTCGGCGCCGACAACCTCTTCATCCACATGACCGGCATGTCCGACTTCGCCTGGCGCGGGCGCAGCGACGCCGGCGCCGGCGTTTCGCTCGCGGTGCCGATCGAGATGAACATGCGCCACGGCACGCCGCCGATCCAGAAGGCGCTGGATCTCGGCTTCCAGCCGTCGCTGTCGACCGACGTCGAATGCACGCTGACGGCCGACTTCTTCACCCAGATGCGCACCGCGATGGCGCTGCAGCGCATGTTCATCAACGGCCGCGCGCTCGGCGAGAACGGGCCAGCCGAAACCAGCCTGCCGCCGCTGGCCACCACGCGCGACGTGCTGCGCTGGGCCACCATGAACGGCGCGCGCGACCTGAAGCTCGGCGACAAGGTCGGCTCGCTGACGCCCGGCAAGGAGGCGGACATCATCATCCTCGACGCCGAGGCGATCAACGTCGCGCCGCTGAACCACGTGCCGGGCGCCGTTGGTTTCGCTGATGGAGCGCAGCAACGTCGAGACCGTGATCGTCGCCGGCAAGGTCCGCAAGTGGAAGGGCCGGCTGCTGGACACCAACCTGGGCAGGCTGCGGCGCGACCTGGAGGAGTCGCGCGACTACCTGTTCGAGCAGCGCCGGCATCCGGCAGGATCTGTTCCGCCAACCTTGAGGTGTTCCCGACATTCCTACGAATGCGCCACGTCGATGTAGTAAAGGCCCCAGGGGCACGAGGCAAACCTCTCCTTCACCGGCTTGTTCTTGAAGGCGGGCAGGTTGTCGGCATCGTGGACCGCCCATTGTGGTCCCAGTCCGCCAAGCGCCAGGGGCTGGTCATCGATGTGCGTGGCGACGATCATACGGTAGGCACGGATCTCGTCCGCCCCCAGGGTGACGTTGTAGCCGTCGATCGCGCGCAGGCCGATACGCAGGGCTGGAGCGACTTCGACGCCAGCCTCCCCCAATACCGACGTGAGCAGGGGACCGGATAGCTTGTGCGCCTTCTCGTCGTATTCGAGCGTCGGCCGGATGTCGATCCGCGGCAGCCGCTGCAGTCGCCCGGCGTCGAGCGCCAGCGCCTTCGAGAACTGGATACCGTGCCGGACCAGCAGTTGGTCCTGAACCGCATCGACCGGACCGCGGTTGCCGTTGGCGATCGCGCCGCCGATGGTGAGCAATGGGACGCTCTGCCCGGGCGTGTTGGCAAGCGACGGGGTCGCTGCCGGAAGCATGGCGGCTGCCGCCGTGGTGCAAAGAAACTGGCGCTTGTTCATGGAAGCCTCCGGGTTCCGGCAGGTGCCGGCGAAGGAACGGATCGTACCCGTTTCCCTTCAACCGTGGATCTCGACCACCGGTTCCTGGCGCGATCTCCACGGCGACGGGCGGCACTCGCGGTGCTTGATGCCCCTTCACCAGCCGCTTGGCGAGGTCGGCGTCGCGGACCACGCAGGTGATGTCGCCATGCTCAGCCTTGAGGGACTCCAGTCGGGCGATCAGCTCGGAGATTCTCATGATATCGGGCGGCTATTGTCGAGCAGCTATTGTCGGGCGGAGCATGGTGCGGCAATTCCCTTCGCCCTGCTGCAACCACTTCTCTTCGAAACCCTAGCATCTCTAAGACGATCAATGAAAAGCAAACGAATCTGCGCAGTCTCGACCGTTGCACTCCTGCTCGCCGGCTGCGGCGGTGGAGGTGATGACCCCCCTGTTGCAGCAGCTCCCCCGCCCGTTGTCTCGCCCAGCCCGCCGGCTCCGGCAGCTCCTCCGGCAGCTCAACCGACCCCGGCCCCGACGCCGGCTCCGATCCCGGCTCCGATCCCGAGCGCAGCGCCGGCCCCCGTCGTCGCGCCCGTCAGCCCGAACCCGGTGCCGGCTCCACCCCGCCGCCTCCGGTCGCAAACCAGCCGGCTCCACCACCGCCGCCGCCTCCGGCTGCCCCGCCGCAGCCGGCCGAGGGCACGTACATCCGGGGCGAGATCGTCAAGCTGCGCGTTGCAAACCCGCCAGGACACCAACGTCAATTGGCCGGCCTACGAGAACGGCAACTCGCGTGGCCTTCCGATCATGGTCGCCTACGGCAGCTCGGCCCGGCACTTCACGCAGAGCAGTTTCTCGAACAGCTCGCCCTGGACCAGCAAGTTCCCGTACAGCTCGATGGGCTGGCAGATCACGTACAGCGCCGAGGGGTTCCTCACGCTGAGCAGCGTCGCCGAGGCGTACACCGGCTATGAAGGGAGCCCCGGCAACGGCGTGGCCCTGTTCCGAGCTGCCGGCAACTTTGTGATCCCGGACAACTACAAGTTCATCCTCAACACGACCGCTGCCGAGTGGAAGGGTGTCGAGGGCGCGCCGTGGTTCGTGCAGCTGCAGATCAGCACCTACTCGGGCAGCAACACGGTGTTCAAGCTCTGCCTGCCCCAGTACCTGCCTGACGTGCGCCGGCTGGCCTGCACGCTGCACAACAAGGATTCCGGTGCCTACCGGGGATCGCAGGCCATTGACGACAGCCGCAACATCGGACCAATCGAATATGTGCCGCTGAACCGTTGAACTTCTATTTTCCTGCGGCCGCAGTCATCTGGCGGCTGGAGTTTCAGGGCCCTTCGGGGCCCTTCTCTGTTCCACCTGCACGCAGCGCAGCGGTGCAGAGGACTCGGACAAAGCCAGGAACAGAATGCGCCCATCCATCATTGTGGCGATCGACTTAACGACCCGGCCGACACTGCTTGTCTGATGCTGCTCGTCGCGTCTTGCAACATCTGGACAGCTGTGGTCCAGAACCCTGGCTTCGGGATACTGCACCGGTCAAGTTCAACGCGGCGGGGCTTCTTCGGAGCAGGGATGGGCTACGTAGCTGTACAGCACGAGGGACCGCGGTCGTCGGGAACGACTACTCGCTAACGACACCTGCGTCTACGCAGTCGGGACGTCGGAGCTGAGGGAAGCCGCGCCTATCTTGCTTGGGAAAGGCCGTCGCGGATGGTGTGCGCAAGAGAGAAATCAATGGGGTCGACCTTGTGCGGGGACAGCAAGGAACCACCCTCGCGCGGAGCTGGCTTGAACGCGAACATGCTGCGCGAGTGGGTGATCGACGGCGGGCACAAGCTGCCGTCGCCGACGGTAGCGGCGATTCGGGTCAGGGGAAGGCAAAGCGAGTCGACCTGACGCATGGGCAGCTGCTTGCGTTGACGATCGGCTTGCCTTGGCATCGCATCGGAGAGGGCACAACGATCTGCATGTTGTGAGCTCTCGTCGTTTTGGCACCATCGCGTGCATGCAGTTACACGGCAGATTGCGACGATGAATGAGCAGCAGCTGCGCAACGTCCACTGCCGAGCTGATCGAGAAGGTGACGCAGCAGGATCAAGGGATCCGCGCCTAGGCCGAATCGATCGAGCGAGATCAGCGCGAACTACACCGCCGCCAGCTCCAGATCGATCAGCTCACGCACGAGATGGCGGTGCTCAAGCGGTGGAAGTTCGCCGCGCCCAAGCGGTTGGACAGCAGCCAGCGCAGCCTGCTGGACGAGACGGTCGACGCCGACAGCCCAGACACCCGAACAGGACCGTCGCCTGCCCGAGGCCGGCGTGGAGGATCCCGTCCCCCGGTTCAGGCGCTAACGCCGGCTCCGTCCCGATACCCAGCTTCCGACAGCACCGCGCCTCCGAACTCCGCTCCAGCGCCCTGGATCTCCGGCAAGGTCGTTCGATGCTCCGAAGTCGGGAGTCTCACCGGAGTCAGGCCGTTTCCTCCGGGCATCTTAGAAGAGAGCCGCCTCCAGTTCCGGGGGAACGTCAACGCGTAGGGCGCTCCGTGTTTGACGAAACGCAGCGGTTGCCACATGCTTTGGGTTCGCGCAAACAGTTGGAGATCCTTCGCTTAGCGATACGTCGCCCAGGGCTGCAATACACGTTTCATCCCAACGGGGAGAGCTCCATGACAAACGTACCAAACGAGCGGCGCGGCCTCTCGGAGCCGGACACCGAGTCGGTTGACTCCAGGCCATGGGCCGATACTTCTCGAAGGCGTTTTCTCCGCCAGTCAGGTGCTTTGTTCGGCACGGCGGCCACTGTCGGTACGCCGGCCGCACTCGCGCAGAGCCAAGGGACAGCGGCGCTAGAGGTGCCGGAATCGATGAAGTCACTTGCGAGGCCGATTGGCGGCGAACATGCCTATGGCAAGCCTTCTCCATTCGAAGGCGGCGTTGTTCGCAAGTCCATGGGGAACAACTACAACGCGCTGCAGGTGACTAGAACTCCATTGCAGGACCTGGACGGTATCATCACTCCCAATGGGCTCTTTTATGAGCGCCATCACGCCGGGGTACCAGATATCGACCCGTCGCGGCATCGCTTGATGCTGCATGGCATGGTCAAGACGCCCCTGCTCTTTTCCGTGGACGAACTCCGCCGGTTTCCTTCCGTCTCGCGGATCAATTTTCTGGAATGCTCCGGCAATCCTGTCTACACGAAGCCCTATGCGAAAACGGCAGGTGACCTTGTCGGATTGGTAAGCTGCGTAGAGTGGACTGGTGTGCCTCTCAAGACCTTGTTCGAAGAGGCGGAGTTGCTTTCGGGAGCAGCGTGGGTCATTGCGGAAGGCGCAGACGGCTCGGGTCATACGAGGAGTATTCCGCTCGACAAGTGTCTCGAGGACACCCTGATCGCCTATAGCCAGAACGGCGAACGGTTGCGGCCGGAGCAGGGCTACCCAATCCGCCTGCTCGTCCCCGGCTACGAGGGCAACATGAGCGTCAAATGGCTAAGGCGCCTTAAGGTAGTGGACGCCCCCGTTCACTCACGGCAGGAAACGTCCAAGTACACCGATCTGCTCCCGGACGGGAAGGCAAGGGAGTTCACGTTCTTCATGGAGGCAAAGTCGATTATCACGAGACCCTCCGGCGGACAACGGATCCCCTCTCCGGGATTCGTCGAAATCTCCGGGATCGCCTGGAGCGGGCGTGGCAAGATAATCAAGGTCGACGTGTCGGTCGATGGCGGACGGAACTGGCATCCTTCGGCGCTACAGGAACCCGTCTTCACCCGCGCACTCACGCGTTTTCGGTACCCGTGGAAGTGGGATGGCCGACCGACCATAATCCAAAGTCGTGCAATGGACGAAACCGGCTACGTGCAGCCAAGTTTCGCGGAGCTGTTAGCGGAACGTGGAGACCAGGGGGTCTATCACAACAATGCGGTTCAGCCCTGGCGCGTCGCGGAGAACGGGGAGATCACGAATGCGAACAGTTAGCTTCGGAGCCATCCTCGGCGCGACAGCCTTGGCCCCCACTCTCGTCGTACTGCCAGCAACCGCGCAGACGCGGTATGAGTTAGGGCGAGTGGCAACCCCAGCCGAGATCGCCGCCTGGGACATCGACGTTGCGGGGGACGGCCGCAATCTTCCGGCTGGGCAGGGGACCGTGCAGCAGGGAAAGCAGATCTATGAGACTCGCTGTGCTCATTGCCACGGCATGAAGGGGGAAGGTGGGGCCGGCGGGCAGCTAGGTGGTGGTGCACTTGCCGGCGGACAAGGGACCCTCAACACCCCAAAGCCTCTCCGAACCGTCGGTAGTTATTGGCCCTATGCGCCCACGGTGTTCGACTTCGTCCGCCGTGCGATGCCGCTCGACTCTCCCCAGTCGCTCCCCGATCCTGAGGTCTACGCCGTCACTGGTTATGTGCTGTTCCTCAACGGTCTCGTCTCGGAGAGCGCCACCATCGATGCCGGCACGCTTTCGTCCTTGCGAATGCCAAACCGTGGCGGTTTCGTTTCGGATCCGCGTCCAGACGTTCGGAAGGCGGTTTGCATGAAGGACTGCAATTGATGTCGGCAGATGAGCAAGCTGCTCCAAGAATTCCGGGACCACACCCGTTCTGGCGTTTACCGCACGACGCGAACGGACGAGATCCGCGATTCGGTACGGGGTAGCGATGTCCGCGGGTCGCGCACGTGGCACTGTCTCGTCCTGAGGCGATTTTGCGGACTTCGCGACCGCACTAGGAATGTCGGCTTCCGAGGGACACGGTGCCACCGTGGAGGAACTGCTTTCAAGCCTTCCGGGCGAACCGCATGTCTTGCTTAATCGCGCAGGGGCAGAGCATGTGAGCATGTGGCCCGTCTGAGGGATGTCCTTTGGGCGTGGCAAGGCAAAGAGCCAACCTCCGGCAAGCATCATTCTTCGCGGTCTTCATCGATCCGACGAGAAGCATGTCACTTTCGATCTTTTCCCGCGGAGCGTAGTTGCGGCTGAGCGAGCCTCCGGCCCCTAAGGACCAGGGCTTGAGGGGCCGCCTCAGCGCCGCACTATCCTGTGCCGTCGACTCCAACTCTATCCGTTCCACATAGGGCGCCACCGCTAGCCGCCAAGCTGGACCGGCAAAGTAGCGCTTAGACGCCTTCACCTTCGGCAACGTCGCCATCACTTCGGTCCAGCGGATGGTCCGCCATATGCCTGCCATCATGATGCCGGCCACGTGACGTCCTGACGTCCGGCCAGGTGATCCACTCGTGCGTCGAGATACCGCTCCAGATGCCCAAGCCAGCGGCTGCCGAACCTGTGCACTTTCGTTGCACCTCATGCGGCTTGAAAAGACGCAGTCATGTTAGCGATGCGCGGACCCTATCGCGGCCGTCCTTTAGCCGGCCGCAGCAGCGGATTTCCCAATCCGTGGGTGCCGAGTCCGCGTGGCCGGCCGTCGAAGCTCTCGTGGCGGGGATTGCGAAAGGAGTCGGCAGCCCCTCGCGTCGCCCTAGCGCCCGGCACAAGCCGCAAGAACCATGACATGACGCCGGCACCCAATCGGTTCGTTCTTCTTTGGGTATCAGCTGACGCTGGACACGCTGCTCACGGACGTCGATGAACGGTTGACATCGCTCCTAAAAGGGCGCCATACTGGTCTGACCAAACTGGTCGGACCAGTGCTTTGCGTGACTGTAACTTCCCTTAGATATCGACATGCAACCTCGCCCTGAAAGACCCAGAGGAAGATGACGCCTACATTGGACTCGCTCGGTGACGCTCGCCCAAGTGGACTTGATGGCAACAGATCCTCGACTTTAACCACCCAAAACTTGTTGTCGAGGTTGCTGCCATTCCTCCGTGAGCGACGCTTTCAGCCTGGGGATCGTCTGCCTTCTGAAAGGGATCTGGCACAGCGATTCGAAGTGTCCCGAGGCAATGTTCGAGAGGCGATGGCGGTTCTCGAAACCCATCGTTTGGTTGAATGCCGGCCACAGTCTGGGGTGTTCTTGAGGGCGGGGCACCGCGACGCAGGGCTCGACGTAATGCTTCTCGAGCAAGATGCTGGTTTGCCGCTGACCGCGGCAGATGTGCGCGACCTGTACGAGTTCCGGCAGATGCTGGAGGTCCGTGCGGTCGAAATGGCCGCTGTCAGGCGTACGTCGCAGGATATCTCGCGAATTGACGATATCCTGCGCACCAGCGAGGACCGCTTGAAGCGCGGGCTATCCCTCGCTGATCAAGATGCACAGTTTCACTTGGCCGTGATCGAGGCGGGGCACAATCAACTCCTTGTGCGTGCCGCCAACTGGTTTTACCTCCTGTCGGGGGAGCGACGACAGCATTACTTCGCGAAGGCTGCTCACGCCAGGCGTTCCCTGGGCGAGCACATTGCCTTACGCGACGCGATACGGGACGGCGCTCGCGAACGAGCCGAGGCCCTGATGAAAGCTCACTTGAAGGGGCTCGAGCGCTACTGGTTGGACACGCTTAGAACTTCCCGCAGAGGTAGCGCTGGTAGAGAGGAACCGGAGGAGGAATGACAGGTCCGTGCGTCGTGCTGACCGACCCATTAGATTCGATGTCGATGGAGGAGCTTTCGAGGGGGGCGGATGTGCGCCTAATAGCGCATACCTCTGCCGCCTCGATCCGGGACGCCGTCACCGATGCCGACGCGATCATCGTTCGCGCGCCATTGCCGGCAGATATCTTCGATCATTCCCCGTTTCTGGTGGGCGTGGTTCGTCATGGCGCCGGGCTCGACATGATCCCTGTTGCGGCCGCGACTGCTGCAGGCGTCATGGTGGCGAATGTGCCCGGCGCTAATGCCGATACCGTAGCTGAGTATGTCATCGCGCAAATGCTGCAGCTATCGCGTCGATTGTGTCATGTCGACGCACTGCTGCGCGGAGATGGCTGGCGGTCAGCACGTGTTTTCGGTGAGGCTGGCAGCGATCTCGGCGGCCAAACACTTGGTCTCGTTGGCACGGGGGCGATTGGAGCTGCGCTCGCCAAGGTGGCCGGTAAGGGATTTGGCATGACTGTGCTCGGCTACCGGCGATCTGAGCAGCCGCCTCCCGATCCGATTCGGCGCGCCTCGCTCGACGAAGTCTTCGCGCGATCCGACTTTCTGGTGCTGGCTTGCCCGCTAACTGCGGAGACTCGCGGGTTGGTTAACGCAGCTCGCCTTGCGACAATGAAGCGGGGCTCTGTCCTCATCAATGTTGCCCGCGGCCCAATCGTCGATCAGCAAGCACTTGTCGACTCGCTCGCGCGCCGGCATTTAGGCGGTGCTGTCCTGGATGTCTTCGAGGTCCAGCCGCTACCGCTGGATTCGCCCCTGCGAGGCTTCGACCGTGTACTGCTAACGCCGCATCTAGCAGGCATCACAGTCGACAGCATGCGCCGCATCGGACGTCTCGCTGTATCGCAGGCGTTGGATCTGATTGCGGGCCGCCGCCCGCAGCACTTGGTTAATCCCGAGGTCTGGTTACGCCGCCGGCCCGGCCGCTTCACAACAAAGGAGACAACGTGACCTCAAGACTTGTATTGCTGCGCCAGGCTGCCAAGATGCTCGCTGGATTAACGATTCTTGCCCTTGCACCGACAACGTCGGCGCAAACATACCCCGATAAGCCGATCCGTATGATCGTTCCATACGCCGCCGGAGGGGCTGTGGGAGTATTGGCGCGTCAGGTTGGCGAGAAGCTGACCGAGCGTTGGGGGCAACCAGTCGTGGTCGACAATCGGCCGGGCGGCGGCACGATCATCGGCGTGGAGGCGGTTGCGCGCGCCGCCCCCGACGGGTACACGCTGGCTGTAGTGGCCAGCACCCATGTGACACTGCCGCTGCTTTACGAGAAAGTTCCTTTCGACCCTATCGCTGACTTCTCGGCGGTGACTCCACTCGCCAGCGGAGAGCAGGTGCTGCTGGTTCATCCAGAAGTTCCCGCGAATGATCTCAAGACATTCATCGAGTGGGCGAAGGCTAAGCCGAAGCAGCTTAACTACGCCTCCTCTGGCGGTGGCAGTCCTACTAACTTGGCAGGGGAGCAGTTCAAACTTCTAACCGGCCTCGATATCCAGCATATCCCCTACAAAGGAGCGGCGCCGGCCATCACGGACTTGATAGGCGGGCAGGTCCACCTGTCATTTCAGAACCTGGCAGTGGCTCTACCACACATCAAAAGCGGCAAGGTGCGTGCTCTCGCTATTTCTGGAAGCGATCGCTCCAATGCCCTACCTGAGGTCCCGACGTTCGAGGAGGCCGGGGTAAAGGGCTTCGATGCGAGGTTCTGGTTCGGTGTATTGGCACCGAAAGGCACCCCAAGATCGATCGTCGCGCAGTTGGCGGCTGAACTTGGGAAGGCGGTCAACAGCCCCGAATTGAAGCCAATACTGGTCGGTCAAGGCCTCGATCCCTACGCGAGCACGCCGGAGGAGTTCACGGCGCAGCTTGCCAAGGATCGCGATAACTATGCCGAAGTTATCAAGGCCGGCAACATTCAAATCGGGAACTGAGGAGCGGCGCCATGCTGGTCGACCATCGAACCTACACCCTGCATCCAGGTGCTGTCGCCGAGTACTTCAGGCTTTATGAAGCGGAAGGTCTCGCAACCCAACGCAAGCATCTAGTCAACATGATTGGCTATTTCGCCTCTGAAAGTGGCCCCTTGAATCAGGTCATCCACTTGTGGGGCTATCGGGATGCAGCTGATCGAGAGCGCCGCCGCGCCTCGCTGCTGGCGGATCCCGCCTGGCAGGCATACGTGAAGAAGATTCGGCCGCTGATCGTCCGACAGAAGACAAAGCTGCTGGTGCCAGCTTCTTTTAGCCGGCTCGACCTGGAATGAAGATTCGTACGGTTGTGGCGACCTGGGTCCGCGTACCGATCCCGGAGGAACAGCAGCACGTCAGCGACTTTGGTCGCATCGCCTCCTTTGACACGGTTGTGGTCAGGATAGAGACTGAGTGCGGCTTGATCGGCTGGGGCGAGGCGAAAGACGAGGTCGGCAGTTCCGTCAACGGTCATGGACTTGCGGCCTTGATAAACCACAAGTTCGCGCCGCGTTTGATCGGAGAGGACCCCCGTGACATCAATCGGCTCTGGGATGTCATGTACAACGGGCCTCGCGACCACTATGCACTGAGGGCAGGTCGCGGGTTTCCCATCCTTGGTCGGCGCGGGATCACGGTCTCGGCCATCAGTGGCGTCGACATCGCCCTGTGGGACCTGCTTGGGAAATCGCTTGGGGCACCAGTCTGGCGGCTACTTGGCGGGCGGCGGTGCGAATCGATCCCGGCGTATGCGTCTGGTGGCTGGGCCGACGCCCAAGGTATCGGTCCGCAACTGAACGCGTATGTCCAGCGGGGCGGGTTTCGGGCTGTCAAGATGCGTGTCGGAATCATCGACGGGCCAGTGCAGCGCTCTGTCGAGCGTGTCCGGGCCGCCCGAGAGGCGCTGGGGCCAGATATTCGACTCATGTGCGACGCACACGGTACATACTCCGTCGCGGAGGCCAAGCGGTTCTGCCGCCTTGTGGAGGATCTTGATCTCACGTGGTTTGAGGAGCCGGTCACAGCAGACGACCACCGCGGCCTGGCCGAGGTTCGAGCATCAACTTCGGTGCCGATCGCGATCGGGGAAAGCGAGTTCACGCGATACGACTTTCTCGACGTCGCCCAGCGCGGTGGCGCGGACATCTTTCAGCCAGATCTTGCGATCTGTGGCGGTATCAGCGAGGGCGTCCGGATTGGCATCATCGCCAGTGCCTTCAACCTGCGGCTCGCTCCCCACTTGTGGACCGGCGCTCTCGCATTCGCCGCAGGGCTGCACGTGACCGCGACGTCGCCAGCTGGCTTCATCCTGGAGTACTCGCTGGGTGCCAATCCCCTGCTGCACGAGTTGGCGCATGAATCGTTTGTGGTCAACAACGGCGAAATTGAGGTGCCGGACCGACCCGGCCTAGGTGTGACGGTTGACGAGTCGTTCATTCGGCGCCACGCCGTGCCGCGGCCGAGCTGAGGCAAGCTGGCCGTGCGGGGGCGAAAAGTTAGGCATAGTTGAAGGAATAGAACATGCTGGAACTCGGGCTGCAGGGCAAGGTGGCGATTGTTACTGGCGGCAGTGAGGGGCTTGGCAGGGCGGCAGCGCAACGCTTGGCAGGAGAGGGCGCTTTGGTGGCAATCTTCGCGCGCCGAGCGGAGCGCCTGGAGAAGGCGGCTGAGGAGATTCGCGCCACAACCGGCGGAGAGGTCATATCGGTTGCTGGTGATGTAACCGATCCTTCCGCTTGCCAGCGTCTCGTTGATGCTGTCCTCGCGCGCTGGGGGAGGGTAGACATTCTCCTGAACAACGCCGGCGGGGCTCAGGCCTACGGGTTCGAGGATATAGACGACCATGTCTGGCAGGCGGACTGGGAACTCAAGGTAATGGGCGCTGTTCGGATGACACGCTTGGTAGTTCCGAGCATGCGGCGGCATCAGGACGGCCGGATCGTCAACATCACAACGGTGAACGGCAAGGCGCCGAAGCCTCGGGTTTTGCCCACATCGGTGACGCGTGCCGCCGGGATCAACTTGACCAAGTCATTAGCAAATCAATACGCCGCGGACAATATCCGCGTGAATACGATCTGTATAGGCTTAGTACGAACTCCGCAGATCGATCGATGGGCCAGCACCGACGACTTAGAATCGCACTACAAGTCATTGGCGCAGCAGCGGGTACCATTGGGGCGCGTGGCGACACCTGAAGAGTTCGCAGACTTGTTCACTTTTCTCGTGTCAGACAGGGCCAGCTATATCACCGGGGCCGCGATCAACTTTGACGGTGGCGCCGGAATGACTGTTTAGGTACTCACATCTTTCGCCAGCCTCACCCAGGCTTTCATATCTGAAGGATGGTGAAAAGTCACTTTGCTGCCCTGGTTCTCAAGCATGCCGACTTCGATTGTTGCGCTCACTTTGGAGGCGATGTTCGACGAATACAGTTTGGATTGAAAAACAAGCAACCGTGTCATCCAGCGCCGCGCCTGTAGATTGCGCGACAAAATGCCTGCGCCTCAAGATCCTCACCTGCATTCTCCCTGGACTCGAGAATTGACCCAGAATCACCCACTCGATTTTTGATGAGCCATACTATTTTTCAGCCATCCCATGTCTCATTCGAATGAAACTGCGTGGCTCGGCGCGCGCTTAGCCGAGTGGGCGGCCCGGCTGCGATACGAGGACCTCCCGCCAACAGTGGTGGCGAAAGCGAAGGTATTATTGCTCGACACCTTGTCGGTGGGTTGGGCCGGCTCTGGTGCCGAGGGTATCGCCGAGGTGCGCGCCCTCGTGCAGGCGCAAGGAGGCGCGGCGGAGAGCAGCATCTGGTCGTTTGGCGGGTGCTTGCCGGCCCCGCAAGCCGCGTTCCTCAATGGTGCCATGGCGGCAGCGCTCGACTTCGACAGCGTTCACGACCTCGCCGGCGCGCATTCCGACATCGTGGTTATTCCCGCGGTGTTGGCGCTGGCCGAGCGCGAACGCCTCTCGGGCCGTGAGTTTCTCACCGCCTATGCGGCGGGAAGCGAGATCCTCGTGCGGCTTTCGCTGGCGGTCCGCTCTCGGCCGGGATGGTTCTACTCCTCGGTGCTCGGTGTGTTCGGCGCCGCCGCCGGGGCGGCGCGCGCGCTTAGGCTGGATGCGGCACGCGCGCGCCATGCCATGGGGGTAGCGCTCAGTCGCGCGGCGGGCACGCAGCAAACGCTGGCCGAGCGCAGCCTCACCAAGCGCCTGCAGTCCGCGTTCGCGGCACGCGACGGGGTCGAGTCGGCGCTGCTTGCTGCGTGCGGCGTCACTGCGCCGGCGCAGATGTTTGAGGGCGCGGCCGGCTTCTCGGCGCTCTACGGCGAGATCGACGCGGCCGTTGCCCTCGAAGGGCTCGGCCGGGAGTTCCACTTCACCGCGCTCACGATGAAGAAGTACGCGAGCTGCTACTGTAACCACGCCGCAATCCAGGCCGCGCTTGACCTCGTGCACCGCCATGGGCTGCGCGCAGCAGAGGTGCGCGAAGCAGCCGTGCGCATTACGCCCTTCATGGCACGGCTCGTCGGCGCCCCCTATGCTCCGGGCGACAATCCGCAGGTCTCGGCGCAATTCAGCGTGCAATACTCGGTCGCAAACGTTCTCCTGAGAGGCCGCTTCGTTGTCGAGGACATTCTGCCCACTGCAGCAACAGCCCCGGAGGTTTGCGCGCTCGCCTCACGCGTGCGGGTCGAGATCGATGACACGCAGGTGGGCAAGTTCCTCCCGGCCACGGTGCGCGTGCGCACCGCCTCGGGCGCGGCGTTGGAGGCGACGGTGACGCAGCTTCCCGGCACGCCTTCGAACCCGATGCCGATATCGGAACTGGACGCGAAGGCGCTCACGTGCCTCGGCGCCGGCGTTCGGCCATTCCAGCAGGATGCAGCTCGGCGGTTCGCAGTGCGAATCGCGGGCGTCGATACCGTGACGGACATGCGAGAATTCTTTTCGCCGACCTTGCATTGACTTTCTCCGCAAAGCGAAGATTCAGCTCGAATAGGATGCGCAAATGACAACCCCGCCGGTGAAACGAATGGAAGGAAGGGTGGCCTTCATTACGGGCGGCGGCGCGGGCATCGGCGCCGAATCGGCGCTGCAGTTCTCCCGCGAGGGCGCGAAGATCATCATCGCCGACCTTGACGAGCGCACCGGCCAGGCGGCCGCGGACGCCGTCGTGGCCAAGGGCGGCGAGGCGATCTTCGTGCGCACCGATGTGACGAACGAGGACAGCGTCCGGGCGGCGGCGGATGCGGGCGTGGCGAAGTTCGGCGGAATCGATGCGCTACTGTGCTCGGCGGGCGGCTCCCTGCCCGCCGATTCGCCGATTACCGAGGTCGATATGGCGGTCTGGGACCGCACCATGGTCCTGGACGTGAAGGGCACGATGCTCGCCTGCCGGCACGTCATCCCGAAGATCATCGCGGCAGGCGGCGGGTCGGTGGTCAACATGTCCTCGGGCGCCGGGCTGCGTGGCTCCAATCCGGCCCACATCTACACCGCGGCGAAAGGTGCCATCATCTCGCTCACGCGCACGCTTTCCGGCACCTACGCCCTGATGAACGTGCGCGTGAACTGCATCTGCGCCGGCCGGATCAACACTGAGCGCGTGCGCAGGACCTACGGCATGCCCGGCAAGCCGGGCAGCGCGCCCGACCGGCAGAACGTAACCGAGCAGCTGAAGACCTATCCGTTCTGGATGGGTGAACCCGGGGACATCGCGGCGATCGCACTCTTCCTCGCCTCGAACGAGTCGCGGATGATTACCGGCGCCGCGATCGCTGCCGACGGCGGACGCTCCGCCTACTGACGAGGAGAATAAGGTGAACCCGCTTACACGCCCTGGTGTGCTCTTGTTGTGGGGCTTTTTCAGCCTGTTCGCGGGAGGGGCGCACGCGGAATGGCCGGAGAAGCCGGTCAGGATCCTGGTCAGCTACCCCGCCGGCGGCGCAAACGACCAGATCGCGCGCGTGGTGGCCGCCCGCCTGACCGATGCGCTCAAGCAGAACTTCGTCGTCGAGAACCGCACCGGTGCGGCCGGCTCGATCGCCGCCGAGACGGCCGCCCGGGCGGCACCGGACGGCTACACGCTTTATATGATCTCCAGCGCACAACTGATCACGCCCGCGGTCCGGAAGTCGGTTCCCTACGACCCGGTGAAGGACTTCCGCGCGATCGCGCTGTGCGCCATTGGCCCGTATTTCCTCGTGGTTCACAAGGACGTCCCGGCGAAGAACCTGGCGGAGTTCGTCGCGCTGGCCAAGTCGCGACCGAAGGCGCTCAGCTATGCTTCCTCGGGCGTCGGCGCGGGTCCGCACCTGACATCCAGCCTGTTCTGGACGCAAGCGGGGATCGAGCTCGAACACGTGCCCTACCGCGGTGATGCGGACGCCATCGTTGACCTCATCGGCGGCCGCGTACAGGCTGCGTTCATGTCCACCAATGCCACCAATCCGCACCTCCTCTCCGGCGCGCTGCGCGCGCTGGCGGTCTCCGGCACCGAGCGCTCCGCGCTCCAGCCTGACGTGCCGACCGTAGCCGAGAGCGGCTATCCCGGCTTCGACATGGGAGCGTGGTGGGGGCTGGTCGGCCAGGCCGAGGTCCCCGACGACGTGGTGCGCAAGGCGGCGGCCGCGGTGAGGACGATCCTGGATTCGCCCGAGTTCGCCGTAGCGGTTGCGCCGCAGGGCGTCACGCCCGGCAAGCTCGGGCCGGAGGCGTTCGCGCGGCGGATCGTCGAGGACACCGCGAAGTTCGCGGAGGTCGTGAAGCGCGCGGGGATCCAGCCGGAGTGAGCTCACATGGTGGACTCGTCGTCATCCTGGGCGGTGGGGCAGTTGGCAGCTACGTAGGCGGAATGCTCGCGGTGGCCGGCGTGGAGGTCGTGCTGGTGGACGGCTGGCCGGAGCACGTCGAGGCGATCCGCGCGCGCGGCCTGACGATCGCTTCGCCGGAGGGAGAATTCGTCGCGCGACTCGAGGCGTGGCACTTGGCCGACGCCTACCGCCTGCGCGGGCGCCAGGCCAGGGTCGCCTTTCTCGCCGCCAAGCTCTACGACACGGACTGGTCCGCGAGGCTGCTCGCGCAATGGCTTGCGGCGGACGTGCCGGTGGCGACCATGCAGAACGGCTTGGTGGAGGAAACGGTCGCCCGCGCGGTTGGCTGGGGCAGGACGCTTGGCGTCATCGCCGGCGGCCTGGACGTTTCCCTGACCGGCCCGGGCTCGGTGCGCCGCTCGCGAAGGCGCGGCGGCGGCACCACGTTCAAGATCGGCGAGCTGCATGGGCGGTTCACGCCGCGGGCGCATTGGCTGGCCAAGGTGCTGGAACAGGTCGACCACGCGAAGGTGACCGCCGACCTGTGGGGCGAGCGCTGGGTGAAGCTCTGCGCCAACAGCATGACGACCGGGCTCTCCGGGCTCACCGGCCTCTCGCTCCGCGAGGTCTATATGCGCGAGGACACCCGCGGATTCGCGGTCAAGCTCGCAGCCGAAGCGCTGGTAGTCGGCCGCGCGCTCGGCTTCGACGCGCCGCAGCTCTTCGGCGCCCCCTCTGAAGCGTGGCTTTCGGCCGCGGCTGGCGATGCCGCGTCGCTTGCGCAGGTCATGGACGCCCTGAAGAGGCAGGCGGAATCGATGAGTGGGGACGGGATGTCGGGCACCCTACAGGATCTGCGCAAGGAACGCCCCACCGAGGTCGAGTTCTTCAATGGCTTCATCGCCGCGGAGGGCAGGCGTGCCGGCCTCAAGGTTCATGCGCATGCCGCCATGGCGGAGATGATCCGCGAGGCCGAAAGCAGGCAGCGGCCGATCAGTCTCGATGCGTTTCCCGTGCTTCAGGCGCGCGCCGGGGCATAGGGCTTGACGAAGTACGTCTAGCTGATTTCGATCACTATCTTGCCGACATGCTCGTCCCTCTCCATGTATTCATGGGCGGCGGCGATGTCGTCGAGCCGGAAAGTGCGCTGCACCACCGGCTGCAGGCGGCCGTCGGCGAGGGCGTCCAGCAGGTCCGCCGCGCAGCACTGCACGCACGCGATACGCTCTTCCTTGCTGCGGGTGCGGAAGGTGACGCCGATCAGTCTTACGCGCCGCAGTGCGAGCAGGTCGAGATCGATGGCGCCGACGTTCGAGGCGAGGCGACCGACGCTGACCATGCGGCCCTTCACCGCCATCGCTTCGAGGTTCTCCTGCAGCGTGCGGCCACCGATGCTGTCGATCAGAACGTCGACGCCCTTTCCGCCGGTCGCTTCTGCGATTGCCTTCGCGCCGCCCTCGCGGGCGACGATGCCTGCCGTCATGCCGTAGGCGTGAAGCTTTTCCAGCTTCGCGGGCGAACGCGAACTGGCGATCACAGGCTGCGCGCCGAGGAGTCGGGCGATCTGCAGCGCCGCCACGCCGATGCCTGAGGAGGCGGCATTGACGAGGATGGACTCGTCTTTCTTCAGGCCGGCATTGGTGACGATCGCGTCATGCGCCGTGCAGAATACGTTCAGCCAGGCGCCAGCTTCGACCCAGGACAGGCGTAGCGGAACCGGCACCAGCAGCCGTTCGTCTGCCGCGACGTACTCCGCTTGACCCGCGCGCCAGTGGCCCATGACCCGGTCGCCGGGCTTAAAGCGTGTCGCACCCGCGCCTGGCGCCACAATTTCGCCTGCAAATTCAATGCCGGTCGGCTGCGGAGCGCCGGTCGTGAGCGCACGGCGGACGGCAAGCTCGCCGCGGTTGAGGCCGGCGGCGCGCACCCGCACCAACGCTTCGCCGGCTGCTGGCTCGGGCTTCGGTATCTCCCGCACTTCCGGCACCGCCCCGCCGGCACGGGGAACGAACACGACGGCGCGCACTACTTCTTCACCTGGCTTTCGAAGATCTTCCGCACGTCCTTCGACGAAGGCCCGCCGCCTTCCTCGAGCGCGACTTCGGTGTTCTCCAGAACTTGCGCCAGCAGCACGTACAGGCCGATGACGACGAGCAGTTCCATGGTGAGCTCGTGGCCGAGCGCGGCCGTGGTGGCGGCGAACAGCTCGTCGTCGGCCTTGATTTTGCGCACCACCTGTTCGGTCATGCGCAGGACAAGCAGCTCGTTGCCGTCGTAGAGCGCAGGATCCGCATCGAGCGCGGCACCGTCGATTTTTTTTCGGGTGAGGCCGATTGCCTGCGCGATCTTGCGGTGTTGGGCCACCTCGTAGGAGGATCCGCACAGATTCCCTACACGCAGGATCACGAGCTCGCGCAGCACCGGGTCGAGCTTGGCGCGGTAGAGCACGGCGCCGGTAAGCTCCATGATGCCCGGCATCAGCGCCGGGGCGTGCGCCATCATCCGGAACACGTTGCGCGGCGGGCGCGCATCGAGCAGTGCCTGTACGGCGGGCGGGACGCTCTCCGCGACCGGATAGGGCATTCGGTTCATGGGTCAATCCACCTTGAATTCGGCGTTGTTCAATGAATATACTGCCATGCATTGACGCCGGTGTAGAAGGCGATGAGCAGGGTCGTCGCGCGGGAGTCAGGGAGACTGGCATGGGCCGGGTACAGGATCAGGTTGCAGTGGTGACTGGTGCCGCGCACGGACTGGGGCGGGCGATCGCGATACGCCTCGCGGAAGAGGGCGCGCGCCTCGCGCTGGGCGACGTGGACGGCCCGGCGCTGGAGAAGACGGTCGCCAATATACAGTCAGGGGGCGGGACAGCTTTCGGGCTGGTGGGCGATGTCACCGACGAAGGCCCGGCGGCGAAGCTCATCGCGGAGGCTGTGGCGCGCTACGGCGGGCACCTCGATGTCCTCGTCAATAACGTGGGCGGTGGAGCGCGCGGCAAGATCTGGGAGATGCCGGTCGAGGCCTGGGATTCGGTGATGCGCCTCAACCTGCGCGGCACCTTCCTCTGCACCCGCGCCGCGGCGCCGATCATGATGAAGCAGCGCTCGGGCCGCATCGTGTGCCTGTCTTCGGGCGCGCGCGAGGGCACACCCTGGACCGCCTACAGTTCGGGCGGCTCTGCGTATTCCACGACGAAGGCGGGCGTGCACGGCTTCATCCGCGACGTGTCTCTTGAACTCGGCGAGTACGGCATCTGCGTCAACGCCGTCGCGCCCGGGCCCATTGACACCGAGCGCGCGGGGCCGAAGCTGCGCAAGCTGGACGAGGCGATTGAACACGGTCCGACCCACCTGACACCGCTCAAGCGGCTCGGCCTGCCGGTCGAGGTCGCGAACGCCGTCCTTTTCCTCGCCTCCGGGGAGGCGAGCTACATTACGGGGGTGACGCTGCAGGTCACCGGTGGCCGCTGACGCTGGTGCACGGCACGATCGGGCTGATCGACGGGCTGAACGAGCAGCAAGCAGAAGGAGAAAAAGCTACTCCTGCTTGATATTCCCGCGCGCCACGACGTCCTTCCAGTGCGCAATTTCCTCGCGGACGAGCGCGGTGAACTCGGCGGCGCTGGTCGGCGTGGGTTCCCCGCCAAGCTGGATGATTTTGGCCGAAATCTCGGGGCTCGTGACCGATTCGCGGATCTCCTTGCTGATGCGATTGACAATGTTTTCGGGCGTTCCTGCCGCGACAAACACCCCTAGCCAGCCCTCTACCTTGTAGTCGGCGAACCCCGCTTCCGCCGCTGTCGGGACGTCGGGCAGGAGCGGGATGCGCTTGCCGGTTGTGACGGCGTGCGCGTGGACCCTGCCGGCGGAAATCTGCATGGCGATCGACGGAATGTCGATGAAGCCGATGTCGGATTCGCCGCTGACGAGCGCGAGTGCCGCCTGGGAGCCGCCTTTGTAGGGAATGATCGTCAGGGGCGTGTTGCCGACCAGCTTGAAGAACTCGGCGCTCAACAAGGTGCCCGACCCGGAGACGGCAGCATTCAGCCCGCCTGGCCGTGTTTTCGAAAGCGCCACGAGGTCGCGAAGGTTCTTCACGGGCAGCGCGGCCGTCGACACGATGATGAAGGCCTGCGTGACCGTCTGTGCAACAGGCTGGAAGGTTTTCAGGACATCGAAGGGGGGCTCCTTCTTGATGGCCGGCGTCACCGCGATGCTCTGCGATTCGAACAGCACCGTATAGCCGTCGGCGGGCGCCTTGGCCACCACGTCGCCGCCGATCGCGCCGCTTGCCCCAGGCCGATTCTCGATGATGAAGGGCTGCTTGTGGATCTCCGAAAGCCGCGCGCCGACCATACGGGCGACGATGTCCGTGCCGCCGCCGGCGGTATAAGGGACAATGAAGCGGACCGGTTTCGAGGGCCATTCTTGCGCCACTGCCGACGAGGCGGCGAACGCGGAACAGAGAACACCAGCGAGCAAGGGTATCGCTCTGCAGAATGACATGGCCGCTCCAGTGTCTGTGTCAGCTGAATATAATCATATAATTCGCCACATGGTAGGGCCGATTCTTTATATCGCAGAGGTGGATTACCCTGCGGAACACAGTGCGCCCCACGGCAAGTGGAACGACTGGTACGCGCACCGTCATGCACCGGACCTATTCAAGCTTGGCGCGCGCAGCGTCTCTTCGTACCGGTCAGCCGTCGGCGGGCTCGCTGTGCTGAACGTCTACGAGATACCCGACGCGGCGGTCTTCTCGACGCCTGCGTACAAGGGCATGACGCCCAAGGATCCCTACGCCACCGAGACGCGCGAACTCTCCGCGGGGAAGAAGCGTGCGCAGACGCTGTATCTCGAGCGCGCGGTTCTGCCGGCAGACGGCCAGACAATCGACGCTGACTGGATATCGGTGCTGCGTTTCGATCTGCCGAATTCCGCGGATGTCGCGCTGCTCGATTGGCTGCAAGGTGACGCGCGCAAGATCCTCGTGGCGCACGGCGTCAAGCACCTGCGCTATGGCACGCGTATTGCGGATAACGTCGGCGCCGGCAGCTTCCGACCACGCTGCGTGATCTTCGCAGAATGGGCCGTCCGGCCGCCGGAAGCGGCGGACCTGCTACCCGGGCTCGCGCGACGCTTTGACGCCGCGGTGACCGGAGCCGAGAACTTCGTCGGCTGGCGGGCCTATCCCTGGCCTGACGCTAAGCGCGTAGGTGAAGCTTAAGCAAGATCTGCGCGAAGTCTGCTGCATCGGATCGGAAAACATCCAGCGGCACCTGCTGGCGGGGCTTCCGCGCATCGACTACTATCGGACGGCACTATCCGGTCTGCAGAACTCGCGCAGACCCATCGGATACCCATCGGATACCCATCGGATACCCATTGGAGACTCATTGGAGACTCATTGGAGAGCCTGGCCATGGCGCAGCATCGCGTATGCATCAGTTTCGACTTCGATGCGATCTCAGGCTTCATCTCCCGAGGTCTGACATCGCCGACGCCGATTTCACGAGGTGAGTTCGGTCCGGTCGCTGTGCCGCGCATCCTTGCGATGCTGCGAAAGTACGAGGTACCCAGCACCTGGTTCATCCCCGGCCATACGCTGCAAACATATCCGGGCGAGTGCAGGCAGGTGTTCGATGCGGGGCATGAGATCGGCCATCACGGCTGGACTCACATGCCGCCCAATGACATGTCGCGGGAGGAGGAGGAAGAGGGGATCCTCCGCGGCAACGAGCAGATCCGCAAGCTGACCGGCCGCAATGCACGGGGCTACCGGTCGCCGTCCTGGGACCTCAGTCCCCATTCGGTGGAACTCATGCTGAAGCATGGGTTCCGGTATGAAAGCAGCATGATGGGCAACGACTACCTGCCCTATCGTGTGCGCCAGGGCGATGTCATCGAACTGCAGAAACCGGCAAAGTACGGCGCCATGACACCGCTCATTGAAATGCCGGTCAGCTGGACGCTGGACGACTACCCGCACTTCGAGTTCCTCCGGACCAAGACCTACGTCCTGCCGGGTTTGATGAACGCCAACAGCGTGCTGGACAACTGGGTGAATGACTTTGTCTACATGCAGCAGTATGTCGACTGGGGCATCCTGACCTATACGTTCCATCCCTTCGTGATCGGGCGGGGGCACCGCATGCTGGTGCTGGAAAAGCTGCTCAAGGTGCTCAGCGACGGCGGCGTGCAGTTCTGCACCATGGAGGACGCCGCCGACGCTTACGACGTCCGGTTCCCCTTTCCCGCCAAGGCCTGATAATGGATACATTTACCAGCAGAGACGGCCTGAAGCTGGCCTATCAGGTCGACGACTTCACCGACCCCTGGCGAAAGCCGGACACGCTGCTGCTGTTGCACGCGGCCATGGGCGACGCGCAGCGCTGGTTCAGTGGGTGCCGCGGCTCGCGCGCCGCTACCGGGTCGTGCGCCTGGACCTGCGGGGCCACGGGAAGTCGGAGATGCCCGCGCCCGAGAGCCGACTTTTCGCTGGCGCAGCTCGTCGGTGACGCGGTCGAGCTCCTGGACCTGGTCGGTGCCGAGCAGCGCGCACATCGTGGGCAACTCCGCCGGTGGCTACGTCTCCCAGCAACTCGCGATCCACCATCCGGAGCGCGTCAGAACGCTCGCGCTCTTCGGCTCGACGCCCGGCCTCAAGCACAGCCATGCGCCGACCTGGATCCCGAGGATCGGCAAGTGGGACTGAAGCGGTTCCTTGCCGACACCATCGACGAGCGCTTCGATCAGAAGGCGGATCCCGAACTGGTGAATGGTTCATCGAGCAGGCCGGGTCCAACGATCCTGCCTTTATCGCGCGCTTCGTACTCCACATGTGCACGCATGACTTCATGGAGGAACTGACAGCCATCAAGGCGCCGACGCTGATCGTTGCCGCCGGCAGGGAGCAGATCGGCCATGCCAGCGCCTACGAGGAGATGCGCGGGCGAATCGCGGGAGCCGAACTGCGCTTCTCGACACGGCCGGCCACAACATCTGCGATGGCTATGCCAGCCAGTGCGTCGACCTTCTCGATTTCCTGCAGAGGCGCGGCTGAGTTCGCCGGATCGGGCACGACGATGCGGGTCGTGATCGCGCAGATGAAGCACGAGACGAACACGTTCTCGCCGGTCGGGACGCCGATCGATCGCTTCTCGAGGGGCGCCGGCATGCCGCGGGAAGGGGTTGATGCCGTCGCTGCGGCCCGGTCAACGGGGTCCGCACTGGGAGCGTTCATCTCGGTCGCGGAGCAGGCCGGGCTTGACTATGCACTGCCGATTGCCGCCTCCGCGTGGCCCAGCGGACCGGCGGAGGATGAAGTCTTCGAGTTCATTGCGGCGCGGTATCCTGAGCGAATCCGGCGGGGCGCGATGCCGTGTTGCTGGATCTGCATGGGGCGATGGTCACGCAATCGCTGGACGATGCGGAAGGAGAACTTCTACGCCGCATCCGTGCCATCGCGCCGCGGGTTCCCATCGGAGTGGCGCTCGACATGCATTGCAATCTTTCGCCCGCGATGGCGGGGTTGGCTACCGTCATGGCCGGCTACCAGACTTATCCTCACGTTGACATCTACGAGACCGGCGTCCGCGCCGCGCGCCCGATCATCGCCATGCTGAAGGGGTCGTTGGCGCCGACGATGCACATCGGCTACAAGCCGATGCTCCCCCACGTCATGCGGCAGTCGTCATTGGACTCGCCCAACCGGGAGATCCAGGCCCGGGCGCGCGAGATGGAGCAGGAAGGCGCTCTGTCCGCCAGCCTCTTCGTCGGCTTTCCCCATGCGGACGTGCCGTTTGCGGGCGAGTGGCCGTCGTCACCGACAACGGCCTTGAGCTCGCTGCTCGATGGTGCGACGAACTGCTGGAGATGGCGTGGGAGAGCCGCGCCCAGTGGGTCTACGAGCCCGAGCCACTGGAGCTGTCCATCGCGAGGGCGGCAGCGATCCGCACGGCCGACGGGCCGGTGGTCCTGCTGGACCATTACGACAACTGCTCGTCGGGCGGAACAATGGACACCATGGCGGTGCTGGGCGCGATCCTGGACGCAGGACTTCGGGACGTCGGCTGCCTTCGCGATCTACGATCCCGGCGCAGTGGCGGCGATGGCATCGCGGCCGGCGTCGGCGCCGAGGTCACCCTGGCGCTCGGCGGCAAGCTCCCGATGCCGGCCTTGATCTCGTCGGACAGCCGCGGGTTGTTACCGGAAGGGTGAAGAGGATCTCGACGGGACGTACCGCAACGGGGTCCGATGGGCCGCGGAGAATTGGTGGATATGGGTAGATCCGCCGTCCTCGACACCGGGGCCGGCCAAATCGTCGTCGTTTCCAAGCAGGTCGAACCGAACGACCTTGCCTGTTTTCAAGCCGTCGGCATCGACCCGCGCAAAAGCGATACGTGATGCTCAAGAGCCGGGTGCACTGGCGCGCCGGCCTGGGTTCCCTGGCCGACGCAGTCGTTGAATGTGCCGGCGACGGAGTCTGCACGTCCGATTACAGTCAACTGCATTTCAAGCGGCTGGGGCGCAAGGTCTATCCGCTGCAGGCCGATTAGCCGTCCCGGGAATTACAGCAGAAGGTTCTTCGATGAGTCCAACGCGAGTCGGAATAATAAAACGTTCGATTTGTACTCTGCTGGTGGCGCCGCTCCTTGCCCTGTGCGCGATTTCGTCGGCGCGGCGCAGGGCTTTCCAAATCGGCCCATCAAGATCGTTATTCCCTATGGTCCGGGCGGCGGCACGGACAACCTGGTGCGCCTGCTTGCACCCGCGCTGACCCAGAGCCTAGGGCAAACTATCGTGATCGAAAACCGGCCCGGGGCTGCCACCGTCATGGGGCCAACGACTTGGTCGCCAAGGCGGAACCCGATGGGTACACGTTGCTCGCGACCGACTCCGCCTTCGTGATCAATCCCAGCCTTTTCAAGGATAAGCTGCCGTTCGACACGTTGAATGATTTCACCGGCGTCACGATGATGGCGACTGCACCGGTCCTGCTGGTGACGCACCCGTCGGTACCGGCGAAAAACCTGGCCGAGTTGCTCGCTGCGGCCAAGGCAAAGCCCGGTTCGCTGAACTAACGCCTCCGGCGAATGGCACCTCCACGCATCTCGCAGCGGAGCTGATGAAGCTGGCCGCAGGTGTGGACATCATTCATATACCGTCAAAGGAACCGCGCCGGCCATGAACGATCTACTGGGCGGCCAGGTCAACATGCAGTTCGCCGGTATCAGTTCTGCCAAGCAGCATGTCGAAGCGGCAGACTGCGCGCCATGGCGCTCGCCGGTGAGCGGCGCCGGCCGCTATGCCGGACGTCCCGACCTTTGACGAGCTGGGCCTGAAGGGCGTCGACGCGGACAACGACTGGGGCATGTACGCGCCGCCGGCACCCTGCGAGGTGGTGAAGATCTCAACGAGCACTTCGTCAAGGCGATCCGCGTGGCCGGAACTCGGAAGCGAAGTACCGACCTTGGGACTACCTGCCCCTGGCGAACACAGCCGCTGAGCATACGTCCAGATGAGAAGAGATGGTCGCGCAATGGATCAACGTTGTCACCCGCGCCAAGGTGCAGTTGGGCTTACCATCCGAACGGCATCGAGAGCGGCCAACCGCTTGTATCGCGCAGGTTCGCCAAGTATGAGAGCACGTGAGCTCGGTGTCTGCCCGGAGTATTTGTACCGGTTCAACGCCATACCGACAGCTCCGGCGGTGCTGGTGGGGCATGTCACTTCGATGAAGGTGCAGCATCCGTACCGGATGTCCTGCTCGTCACGCGCATAGGGGAAATGCCTATCGGGAGCGAGTGCCGGCCGCGATACATGTTGGCAACGGCTTCGGCAAGCTGGTGGGAGTGACGCAGGTGGGCGAACTGGGGGAGCTGGAAACGCCCATTTTGCTGACCAACACGCTGAGCACCTGGAGGGCCGCAGACGCCATGGTTCAGTGGTTGCTCGAGAAAGATGGCATGGAGTCGGTAAAGTCACTCAATCCGGTTGTCGGTGAAACCAATGACGGGGTACTGAATGACATTCGAGCAAGGGCCCTCACGCCAGAATCTGTTTGGCAGGCGCTGGAGATAGCCGCATCAGGCCCCGTTGCCGAGGGCAGCGTTGGCGCCGGCACGGGATGCATGGCTTTTGGATGGAAAGGCGGAATCGGCACCGCATCACGGGTACTGCCGAGGCGGTTCGGCGGCTATACCCTTGGGGTTCTTCTACAGGCCAATTTCGGCGGGATCCTTCAAGTGCTGGGAGCACCGGTAGGAATGAAATTGGGCCGCCACTCTTTCCATGAATCTGAGGCTGGCAGGGGAGGGGACGGTTCGGTGATGGTGCTCTTGGCGACCGACGCACCCTTGTCCGATCGCAATCTCAAGCGCCTGGCTGCTCGGGGCATGCTAGGCATCGCCCGAACCGGATCGATTGCAGCCAATGGATCCGGGGACTATATCATCGCGTTCTCCACGGCACCGGATGCCCGGCGAAAGTGGAACGCGCCTCGTCTCGTTACCAAGGAGCTTGCAAGCACCGAGATGTCTCCCCTCTTCCAGGCCGTCGTTGAAGCAACCGAGGAGGCCGTCTACAACGCATTGTTCCAAGCTACGACATTGGCAGGCAACGGCAACATCGGTGAGGCAATTCCCATAGACCAGGTCCGGGAGGCGCTGGCCGCTTCGATAGTCCCTTCACCATGGCGCCATCGTGAGCCGCCTGAACATTGAAGCTGGTACGACTCCAACGAAGGAGATTTGCATGAGACGGTCTGTACCCTTGTCGCGTGTGCGACTTCATTTCCTTGGACTCTTGACGTTCACTGCCGTGCTCGGTGCCTCGACCGCCTTGCCCGTGGCGGCTCAAGGCGCTTACCCCGATCACCCGGTCAGGTTCGTTGTTCCCTACCCGCCGGGTGGAATCACCGACATCCTGGCCCGTACCATCGCCAAGCAGATAACCGCGGAATGGGGGCAGCAAATGTTCGTCGATAATCGCGCGGGCGCCAGTGGCAACATCGGCGCTGCTTTTGTCGCGAAGGCACCGCCGGATGGCTACACGATCCTGTTTGGAAATGCCAGTACGCATGGCATCAATCCAAGCTTATTCAGGAACCTTCCGTTCGATCCAGTCAAGGATTTCGAACCGGTGACCATGGTAGCCAGCGTCTCCAACGTACTCCTTGTCGCCCCTGAGTTTCCTGCGAAGACGCTAGCGGAACTTATCGCGCTGGCGAAGGCCAAGCCTGGCGAACTCACCTTTGCCTCGAACAGTACCGGCAGCAGCAATCATCTGACGGGGAGTTGCTGAAAACGACAGCCGGCATCGACATGATTCATGTGCCGTACAAGAGTTCCACGGGTGCTGTTATCGACCTTATCGGCGGAAGGATTTCGCTGATGTTCGACAATATGATTACCGCGATGCCATACCTCAGGGACGGCCGGTTGAGAGCCCTCGCTGTGACAAGCCCGGAGCGCCTACCGTTGCTTCCCGACGTACCAACGATGGTGGAAGCCGGTCTTGCGGGCTTCACGGTATCGCCTTGGTGGGGGTCTTCGCGCCGGCGGGCACCCCTAAGGAGATCGTCGAAAAGCTTAACAGAGACGTCGTTGCCGTACTGAACACCAAGGAAGTTCGCGATCATCTCACGGCGCAGTCCACCGACGTGGTAGGCAACACCCCGGAGGAGTTCGCTGCTCACGTTCGAGGGCGAGACCGAGCGTTGGCAAGGTCGCCAATGCCTCCGGCGCAAAGGCAGACTAGCGCACATGGATCTCGAGATAAAGAGCAAGACGGTCTTGATCACCGGCGGGAGTGCCGGGATCGGGTTGGCCACGGCGCATGTGCCGCTGGCGAAGGGTAAAGGTAGCACTTTCAGCCCGTGATCCGAAGCGCCTTGCATTTGCCGCAGCCGAGGTACCGCGCGGCATGGAACGGAGGTGGAGGAATTCGGGCCGATATGTCCTCATTGGCAGGGGTCGAAGCAACAATCGATAAAGCGCTGGCAAAGCTGGGGCGGGTCGACGTCCTGGTGAACAACGCTGGCTCGATCCGGGCGGGAGCCTTCCTCGAGATCCCTGACGCCCAGTGGACCGAGGACTGGAATCTGAAAGTCTTGGGCTACGTTCGTGCTGCCCGATTGATCTTTCCGCTCATGCAAGAGCAGGGTGGCGGGCACATCATCAACGTGATCGGATCGGCCGCCCGTCAAGCCAACCAGAACTACTTGGTGGGTGGAGCAGCCAACGCGGCGTTGGTCCACTTCACCAAGGGACTCTGAGACCTGGGCGCGCAACATGGGGTTTTCGTCAAAGCGGTGTCGCCGGGTGCCGTGCAGACTGAGCGGTGGGAAAACAGGATGAAGCTCGAGGCATCAGCCGAGGGGCGGACCTACGAGGAGGTTCGGGCTGAGCGGATCGCCTCCTACCCACTTGGGCGAATTGTTCGGCCAGAAGAGGTCGCGGACCTTATTTGCTTTCTGATCTCCCCTCGCTCAGACATGCTCATCGGGGCGACCGTCAATATCGACAGGGGATGGAGCCGCGGCGTCTATCCCTAATGTCGACTCATCGGCGCGTTCCCAGCCACTTCCCGCCGACTCATCGACTGAAACGTGAGTCCACATCTACCGACGGTACCGAATGCTTCGAACTGCTGCCTCGGTCCGAGTGTTGGATCAGTTCCGGGGCCTGTTAAACGCGCCAGTACGCCGACTTCAACGCATGGCAGACCAAGCGGTATTAGCGGGTTGTCCGGCAGCGCCCGCGGGCGTTGACAATGCAGCCGCCAAGGCCAAATAGCCCGCCGACACTCGCGGCAGCAACGCTGCGATCGCACCAAACATAGGCTCCTCCACTTATGTCGAGCAATTTATAGGCGCGGATGCTCTCAATGGTGGACGCTGACGGCGCGCTTCGGCGTCGCTGGCTAGATAGTGTTGCGAACGTCTTCAGCCACGCAGCCATTGAATCGATCAATGCATCTTATCTTCTTATCTCAATACCCGGGGCGTCAACGACATCCTCATCGCTGTCATCGATGACCTCAAGGGCATGGGCGAGGCTCTTGGTACGGTGTATCCGGCCACGACGCTGCAGACCTGCATCGTGCACCTGATCCGCAACTCTCTGGACTATGCCAGTTGGAAGGACCGCCGGTCGCTGGCTGCAGCACTCACCCATCTATACGGCACCGAGCGCCGAGGCAAATGAAGCTGAGCTAAATGCCCTCGAGCGCGGCCCTTGAGACCACACGTTCCCACGGTGGTCGCCTCCCGCCGCCGCGCCTGGGAGAAGGTGGCTCCCCTCTCTGCCTTTCCGCCGGCGGCGCGTAAGGTGATCTACACCACCAATGCTATCGAGAGCATCAATCGACCAGGCTGCGCAAGATCATCAGGACCCGGGGCCACTTCCCAGCGATGAGGCCGCTTCGAAGCTAATCTGGCTGGTGCTGCGAAACATCACCGCCGCCTGGGGCACGGAGCTCGCGACTGGAAAATCACGATGAACCAGTTCGCGCCTTCTACGCCAACCGATTCACCACGCCGGCCACGTAAACTATGAACCGACTTGCCCGCCGCGTCGCTCGATCGTCGAAAGGCGACGATCGACGCCGTGACCAAGTTTCCCAGCCCGCCTCAAATCAAATAATTTTGACGCTATCTCCGCAAGTTGAGAAAGATCGGCCCGGACCCGTACCCTCCTCCCCACTCGTTCCTGCACTGTTACTTTGGCCTCGATGCGGCGGCTGCCTGGGACCCGCTGAGTCGAAATTCGTCGCCGTTAGATGCCTCAAGATGTGTGGCCATCGGACCCGCTGTTCTCGGCATCGCGTCTCGCTTCCAGCGCAGCGGCAATCCTTGGAAGCGCGTCGGCAGCTTTGGCTCGATTGAAGATATCAGCGACCGGTGTGATCGCGCTCGCCTCCGGGTTGACCTCGACCACGGGTACGCCCCTCTGCTTGGCGGACCGAGGCAAACTGGCCGCCGGCTGAACAACGCCGGAAGTTCCGATGACAAGTAGGACATCGCAGTCCTCCATCAGCCGCTCGGCCCGGCCCCACGCCTTCTCTGGAAGCTGCTCGCCGAACCACACCACGCCTGGGCGGACAGGGCCGCCGCAGCGCAGGCACTTCGGAGGTTCTACACGAAGCGCCGGTTGCGGAGTGTCAGCCGCGGAGGAGGGCGCGCCCGTAAAAGCACGCTCGCAGGCGAAGCATCGCAGTGAGAACAGACTGCCGTGTAGATGAACCACGTCGCGACTTCCCGCCCGCTCGTGAAGATCGTCGACGTTCTGAGTCACGACAACCAGGCCCGGCTTCAATGTCTTCCAGCACAGCGATGGCTCGATGTCCCGCATTCGGCTCAGCCCGTTCGACCAAGGCGGTACGCCAGCGATACCAGCCCCATACGAGCGCCTTGTCAGAGCGGTAGGCGGCCGGTGTGGCAAGCTGTTGCGGATCGAACTGTGCCCACAGCCCGCCCTGCTGGCCGCGGAAGGTGGGGATTCCGCTTTCTGCCGACATGCCTGCGCCGGTAAACACTGCGACCTTCCTAGCCGTCGACAGCAGTTCAACGACATCCTTGAGGGAGCCAGATTCTGGTGAAGCGGTCATATTTTCTGATCGGTGGCTTGGCGGTTAGCCATAGTTCCGGCCGCAGTCGAAGTTCACCTAGTTTGCTCGCGGCGAAGGGTCCCGACCATCCATCCTGAGAGGGCATGGCAAGCGCTGCCCAGAGAGTTTCGTATGGCGACCGTGATCGACGTCTTCACGCGCGAAGCCATGGCCATCGAGGTCGGTCAGCAGGCTCACCGCTGCGTCGGTCGAAGTGACAGCCCTTCCGACGCAAGAAGAGGCCTTCCTGCTGTTCCGTCTGAGAGACCTATTCACACTACCCGGTTATGGTATGAGCCGCTATTTCTCCGGACCTTCAACGTCTCGGGAGTGCTGCTATTCTTGAACAGATTCGCATACAGAACGACGGTCCGTAGGGGGCAAATATGAGGTTACTTTATTCGCTGCTCGCTGGTTTGATTTTGAGCGGATGCGGGGCTGGTGACGTTGTCACTGCCGTAGTGGTCGAGGAGGTCGTAGAGGAAGTAGTAGACATCGTACAGGACGAGACATAGTGTCTCTGGTGTCTGGTGCAACGGCTGAAGCGCGTCATCCCATGAGATGAGGCAGGTGAGCGTTGATCCGGTCAAAGATCGTGCGGGTCAGTTCAGCAGTCGCGGGAACTTCAACAGCGGCGTCGCATCTGGTGCGGTTTCACGGCTCAGATCGCTACCCACGAACCGGCGAATGGACTGGCTGTCGTAGATCGCATCCTCGATCCCCTCGTCCGACAGGCCGAAGCACTGCTGAGCCACATACATCCGCAGCATTCTCGGCAAGCCGATCCGTGGCCGACCCGGGCCCTTGCCCTTCGGGTAGTACGTCTCAATGGCAGCCTCAAGCTCCGCCCAGGGCGTGACTGCATCGATCTCGGCAAGGAAGCGATCCCGTCGCGTACGCATAGAAGGCAGGCGAATGCAAAAGACGGGATGATGGCCCTCCCGGTACCGATTTCGACCATCGCAATCTGAGTCCCGATGTGATTGACGGCATTGCGGGCATCGTGAACGTTCGCATCGGCCCGAAGATGCCGCTCGATCAACTGCTGGACTGGATTGTCCGGTTGCAGCGCAACCAGCATGGCGTCCCGTAGTTCCTCCCAGCGCCGGCGTCCAACGGCCCGGCGCGACTTGCGTCGGGCGCCAGCGCAAGGAGATACCAGCAGGAGCCTGGAACGTAGCAGCGGCAAACGTTCAATGCCAGCCGCAACCTTCAAGAAGATTCCGAGGCCAATATCAAGTTCACTCTCACTTTCACTCACCAGTTCCTGGATGCGATCACGCTGCAGTTCCAGGATCCGCACGGTCACTTCCGGGTGCGTGCGCCGGAAACACGCTGCACACCGCTGGCAGCAGCTTGCAGGCGACCAGCGGCGTGGCGACCGACCCGGATGGTTTGGCGAGCCTGCAGTGCAATCTGGTCCAGCTCGGAGGAGGCGGCAGCGAGGTCCTTCACGGTGCGGATCGCAACCGGCAGGAACTTCTGTCCCGCTTCCGTCAAGGACGAGCGTGCGAGTGGTCCGGTCGAAGAGGCGGCAGCCCAGCTGATCCTCGAGGCCGCGGATGATCGCACTCAATCCGGCCTGGGTCACATTCAGCCGTTCAGCCGCCTTGGTGAAACTGCCCAACTGCGAGGCCTGCACGAAGCCCGCCAGCTGCCGAGTCGAGATATTCATGACGAATTGTTGTGAATTCAGAAGATATTGTCGATTGTCTTATTTTGAACCGGCCGGCAAGATTCGCCAATCCATCCACGTCCTTGGAGCCGCCTGTCGGGACCAGCAATGAAAAGTCTTGCTACCGGATGTTCGTCACGCCGCCGCTCCCTGATGAGAGCATTGATGGGCCTCGGTGCCATCGGGGCTGGGACCTGGCGCTGCTATCCCGGCCGCCGCGCAGTCGGAGCCTTATCCATCCCGTCCCGTCACGCTGGTCGTACCCTTTCCACCAGGAGGCCCGACCGATGCCAGCGCCCGTATCCTGGCGAAAGGATTGAGTTCTCGCCTCGGGCAGCCGATCGTAGTGGAAAACCGTGCCGGTGCCGGCGGCACAGTTGCTCCAGCGGGCGTGGCCACTGCCGCGCCAGACGGGTACACGTTGCTCTGGGCGGGAACGAGCAGCCTTGCCATGGGCCCGGCCCTCTACAAGACACTCGCCTACGATCCCATCAAGTCATTCACGCCCATCAGCCTCATCGTGCGGAGCCCACACCTCTTGGTCGGCCGGGCGGACCTGCCGGCGACAGACATCAAGGACTTGGTGGCACGTGCCAAAGCCGCTCCAGGCAAGATGTCCTTCGGCTCGGCCGGCTCAGGCTCGTCGACGCATCTCGCCGCCGAGCTGTTTCAGTCGACCTACGGGATCAAGCTCCTGCACGTGCCGTATCGGGGAGGCGCGCCTGCTGTAAACGACCTGTTGGGCAAGCAGATCGATATGCTGTTCGATGCGGTGCCGCCGCTGAAGCCCCATATCGAGGCGGGAACCATGAAAGCCTTTGCCGTAACGGGTAGCACCCGCAGCCCGATGCTGCCTGATGTTCCGACGGTGACCGAGGCCCTGGGAGGCGAGTTCAACGCCTACAGCTGGTTCGGTCTTGTCGCCCCTGCGGGAGCGCCGGCCGGCGTCGTGCAAAAGCTTGTCACCGAAGTGCGCGCTGCTCTCGCGGACCAGGAAACGAAGGGCCAGTTGACCGCAGCCGGCTTCGAGGTGCTGGGGACCTCGCAGGATGAATATGCCAAGACGATCGCCTCCGAACTGGACAGGTGGACCGAGGTGGTGCAAGGCGACGGGCGTCACGGCCAACTAAGCCGTGACGAGCAAAGCACTTGGAAGCGAGCATGAGAACGATCAACGGTGAGGGGGACTTGCCGATCCTTGATTATCGGGGCCGGAATCGGCGGACTCGCGGCCGCGCTCGCTCTCTTGCGGCGCGGCTTCGACGTCGCCGTTTTCGAGCAGGCGCCCGAACTACGCGAAGTTGGCGCAGGTGTGCAGATCAGCCCCAATGGTTCTCGCGTTTTGCAGGCGTTGGGGGTACTCGATGACGTCCGCGCTTCCGCCTGCGAAACCGAAGGCAAGGAAGTGCGCCTGTGGAATTCCGGCCAGACCTGGAAGCTCTTCGATCTCGGCGCACAAGCGGTCAAGCGCTATGGATTTCCGTACTTCACAGTGTACCGGGTCGACCTTCATAACGCGCTGATCGAGGCGGTGCGGCGGGAGAAGCCGGATGCAATCAGATTGAAGCGCCCGCTGTGTCGGCGTTCGCCCAGGATTCGAGGAGCGTCTCGGTGGACTTGCAGGATGGTTCCCGGGCGAACGGCCGAGCACTGATCGGCGCCGACGGCATTCACTCGATCGTACGCAGTTCGCTCTTTGGAGCAGACAAGGCCCGCTATGCCGACCTGCTGGCGTGGCGCGGGGTCATTCCGATGGAGAAAATTCCATCCGCACCTTCGGCGCAACGTCGGCACCAACTGGATCGGCCCTGGGGGACACGTCATCCACTACCCCCTGCGCCGTGGTGAATTGATGAATTTCGTGGGCTATCTCGAACGGAGCGGATGGATCGAGGAATCATGGACCGTCCAGGGCAGCGCCGAGGAGTGCGCCGCCGACTTTGCCGGCTGGCATGCGGACGTCCAAGCGCTGATTCGCAGCATCGGCACTCCGTTCAAGTGGGGAATGGTGCGCCGTCCGGCACTGACGACGTGGACGCAGGGTCGCGTAAGCCTGCTCGGCGATGCCTGCCACGCGATGTTCCCGTTTCTAGCCCAGGGCGCAGTGATGGCACTGGAGGACGGCCTTGTGCTGGCGCGTTGCGTCGAAGCAGATGAGGGTGACATAGCCGCCGGCTTGCACCGCTATGAGTCCTTGCGCATCGACCGTACCCGCCGTGTCGTGGAAGGATCGGCAGACAACATCAAGCGATTCCACAATCCGATTCTCGCCGATCCCGTCCAGGCACCGGTGTACATCGAGCGGGAATGGGCGGCGAAGCGCGTCCAGGATCGCTACGACTGGATTTTCGACTACGATGCGGCCCGCAACGACCTGACATCGAATGCCCCGGAGCAACCGGAGTCCGCGCAATGACCGCCAGACGAGGACATCTTCAAGCACCAGCATTTCGGCCAGTCGATGGGACCGGGATGCTCTCCGGCGTTGCTCATCGTGGATTTCACGGTTGGCTTCAACGACGCCTGACTGCGTTCGGTGGAGGCAACATATCCGCCGCCATCGCCCGGACGGTACCGCTGCTGGCAGCCTTCCGGGACTGGAACCTCCCGGTGGTCCACACCCGGATTGTCTACGCAGCAGACGGTAGCGACGGCAACGTGCATTGCCTGAAGGTGCCGCGGTTGCAGACCCTCACCGAGGAGAATCCGCAGAGTCATTTCGTGCCGGACCTGCTCCCCCGGGCGGGCGAGATCATCATTCGCAAGCGGCTTCCGTCTGCCTTTTTTGGAACCGATCTCTCGGCAATGCTGTTTGGTCGCGGCATCGACACCCTGTTCGTTGCAGGTTGCACCACGAGCGGCTGCGTCCGCGCCAGTACGTTGGACGCCATGTGCCATGGCTTTCGGCCCATGGTCGTTTCGGACTGCGTAGGCGATCGGTCCGAAGATGCCCACCGGGCCAGCCTGTTCGACCTTGACAAGAAGTACGCGGACGTGATGTCGCTGGACGCAGCATTTGCCATCCTCGACGGCATCGAACGCGCGCGGGCAAACGGTCCGGAGGTCGGCAGTGTCCATCAGCGATGACCACCGCATCGCGATGTGGAAGGAGGTGCTTGAGCTTTGCCGGCTGAAGCCTTCGGAGGCAGTGGTACTGCTGACCGGCGAGTCCAGCCACCCGCTCAACGCCGATGCCGCGATGCGAGCAGCGTTGGCGCTAGGCGCGCCGGCCTTTCGAGTGGACCTGCCTCCCAGGCCACCGCAGCGACCAGGGGCAGGTGACAGGACGACTTTCCTGGGGGTGACGCCGCTTTCGGGGAACCAGCTTGCCCTGGAGGTACTGAAGCGGGCCGACATGGTCATCGACCTGATGGGCTTGCTTCACTCGCCGGAGCAGACCGAGATACTTGCCTCAGGTACCCGCATGCTGATGGTCGTCGAACCGCCCGACGTCCTGGCGCAGATGGTCCCCACGCCGGGGGACAAGGCTCGCGTGCTTGCTGCCGACGCCCGATTGCGATCTGCGAGCGAGATGCGGGTCACCTCTGCGGCGGGCACGAACCTGCGCCTGGGCCTGGGACGTTTTGGCACGCTCCCCGAGTACGGTTTCGCAGACGAACCTGGTCACTGGGACCATTGGCCGAGCGGCTTCATATCCACCTGGCCTAACGAAGGCTCGGCGCAGGGACAACTTGTCGTGGACGTGGGCGACATGCTCTTTCCATTCAAGCGGTACGTGGAATCGGCGCCCATCGAGATGGAAGTGCACGACGGATACATCACGTCGATCAAGGGGGGATTCGAAGCGACTTATCTGCGGCGCCACATCGATTCATACCGCGACCCGGACGCGTATGCGGTTGCCCATGTTGGATGGGGCCTCCAGCGAAAGGCCAGGTGGCAGAGCCTGGGGATGCGCGACAAGGCGCAATCCCTCGGCATGGACGCCCGCGCGTTCTACGGGAACTTCCTATTCTCCACTGGGCCAAACGCCGAAGCAGGAGGCAGGAACAACTCACCGTGCCATGTAGACATTCCGATGTGCAATTGCTCGATTCATCTGGACGGCGAACCCGTGGTGCTGGAAGGAGACGTGGTAGCCCAGGACCAGCGTGCGAACTGATCTTGCGACCTCGGACTCAATGGCTCGGCTCGGCTCATGATTGTTGGCGCGTTGGACTATGAAATCTTTGAAGCAACCGACTTCGGCTTGTCCGGTGGCGCGACACTACCCCACGCGCGCCTTGCTTACGCAACACACGGCCGGCTTGCGCCCTCACGTGACAACGCGGTCCTGTTCCCTACGTGGTTCGGCGCTGATCACAGGAGCAACGCGTGGTTGATTGGACGGCGGCAAAGCGCTGGACCCGGATCGATTCTTCATTGTCTGCGCCAACCTGTTGGGCAATGGGCTATCGAGCTCGCCCAGCAATACACCTGCACCTTTCGATGGGCCTCGGTTTCCGCGTGTGTCCGTCCTCGACAATGCACACTTGCAGCGGCGCCTTCTGAGGGAGCGCTTCGGCATCGAAAGGTTGCGACTGGTCATAGGCCGCTCTATGGGCGCGCAAACCGCCTTCCAGTGGGGGGCCTCGTTCTCCGGGGACGCCGGACGCATCTTCGCCCTCTGCGGATCAGCGTTCACCACGCCGCACAACTATGTATTTCTCGACAGCATCAAGGCGGCCCTCCAGGCCGATAGCACCTGGAATGGCGGCAACTACTGTCAGCAGCCGAGGAAAGGTCTTGAGGCAGTAGGGCGTGCTTATGCCGCCTGGGCGATGTCGCCGCAGTTCTACCGCCAGGGCTTGCACCTACAGGACGGTGCGGCCTCGGTCGCTGATTACGTGACGCGACGCTGGGCGCCGAACTTCCTCGCACGCGACGCGAACGACCTCTTGTGCATGATCGATACCTGGCAGACCGCCGACGTTGCTACGGATCCTTCTTTCGGCGGTAGCAGGTCACGGGCACTTGCGACAATCGATGTGCCGGCCCTGGTCATGCCATCTAGAACCGACATGTACTTCCCGCCGGAGGACAGTGCCGAGGCAGTGGCGGGAATGCCCCGAGCCGAACTAAGGGTTATTGACTCTGTCTGGGGGCACCGGGCGGGCTCGCCCGCCTCGGATGTGCGCGACATCGCCTTCGTGAATCGTGCGATCGAGGATCTGCTGGGACGAAGTTAGGCCGGAGTCGGTGCTGCGACCATAACGTTCCTAGGCTTTGCAGGCGGGGGGTTGACTCCGTCGCTTTCGGCCGGAGGCAGACGTGCATTGTGGTGCATCTTCGTGACCCATGGAGTCCGGATCGGGTCTCATAATCCGTTGGTGCCGAGTTCGACTCTCGGGGGGCCCACCACAGGAATCAACACCTTAGGCCAAGCAGAGGGGGCACTTGATCTATACGGATGATCTGGCCTGCCCTGTTGCCAATATGTTGCCAATTGCTTGGCGAGCAGTGTAGCGGATCGGCCGGGCGCGGCCCTGGTCCACTTCATAAACGTTCACGCGCGGCGTGAACAGGAAACCGCGGTGGAAGAACTGGACCTGGAATGGGAGGTCGGTCGCGCCCCAGAGCGCCTGCTCCGGGCGAAAGCGAACAGTACGGTAGACGTCGTAGCTGAGGTCTTTCAACTCCGGCGGCAACGGATCATTCGGGGCCGAGTGCGGGGTCTGCGCCAGTTCGCGGGCCAGTTGGCGGATCATGGATCCGTCGAACGCGGCACCCTCGTCTGCGTCCCACGGAACCTAAGCGGCCGCCCCGAGGCCGGCCGTGGCCACGAGGCCGAAGCCGCCGATGATGAAATCCCGCCGGTGCATCCGTCGCTCCTAAGAGCGGCTGTCACCAGTTCCGTTGCCCGCGTGCGGCGGGGCGGTTGCGCATCTGCTTCTGAATCCACCGGAATGCGAAGCCACCAACGGTGACAAGAATCCACTTCCTCATTTGCACATCCTCGATCAGGTTGAGGCAAACGCCCCGCAAAAGCCATACCTAGCCACTGACGCCCACTGGCTGGCCAGCGCCAGCCCCCGCCTGGGCCAGATTCTGCGGTTCATGCCGATCTGCCGGCCGCGCGTCTCATCCCGGCCTCCGAGTGGCCGGCCGTTTTCGGGGTGGGTCCTGCGCAACCTGCGCCCCGGGGCACGGCCGCCTGGGGAAAACCCAGCCGCCGCCCATGCCAGGACCATCCCCTACCGCCTACGGGGACACCTGTGCACCCTCCAGGAGGTCGCGGCAAGGCGGCGTCGGTGAAATGTACAGGCACGATGATCGCTTCGGCCTGCGCTCTCCTTATCGATTCACCTGGAAGAACTGCCCTGCCGCTGTGGGGCGCCCGGCGCCTGATCGGGTCCGGAGAGCCGCATGGATGCCGACGACGTTTTCGTGATTGCCTGCGCAGTGGTCGGCCTGCTGCTCATCGGCATGACGATCGCGCAATCGTTCATCGCGCGCCTGCCTCTGAGCGCCGCCATGCTGTACCTGGCGGTTGGCGTGGGGCTCGGGCCTTGGGGTCTGGGTCTGCTTTGGCTGGAGCCTATCCTGCAGTCGAATCTGCTGGAGCGGCTAGCGGAGGTGGCGGTACTGATCTCGCTATTCGTGGCTGGCTTGAAGCTAGCAATCCCTCTGCGAGACAGGCGCTGGCGGATACCGATTCAGCTCGCATCAGTCACCATGATCGTTACCGTGGCCGGCGTCGCAGCCGCGGGTGTCTACGGCATGGGCATGTCACTCGGAGCAGCAGTTTTGCTCGGCGCGATCATCGCACCAACGGACCCGGTGTTGGCCTCTGAGGTACAACTCTCCGATGCAGAGGACCGGGACCGCCTTCGCTTCGGCCTGACAGGTGAGGGTGGGCTGAATGACGGTACCGCCTTCCCGTTCGTGATGCTGGGGCTTGGGCTGCTCTCGTTGCATGACTTGGGCGACGGTGGCTGGCGCTGGTGGGCAATCGACGTGGTCTGGGCGGTGACGGGAGGCTTGGGCATCGGCTATCTCCTGGGCGCGTTGGTCGGTCGGGTTGTTATCACTCTTCGGACACGGCACCGGGAGGCGCTGGGTTCCGACGAGTTCATTGCACTGGGCCTGATCGCCTTGGCCTATGGCCTCGCGCTTTTGTGCCATACCTACGGGTTCTTGGCGGTGTTTGCTGCTGGGCTCGCGCTACGGCGGGTAGGTTCCGCTTCGCTTCCAGTTCCTGAGTCCGATTTCAGCGAAGACACAGATCGCACACCCGCCAAGGAAGCAACACATGCGGTAGGTCCGGAAGTCGATGCGGTGCGGTCGGCCGTAGAGGAGCCATCTAGCATGATGATGGCGGTTCAGCGATTCAACGCCCAACTCGAGCGCGTCGCTGAAGTCGGCGTTGTCATCGTGGTGGGTGCGCTTATTGCCAGTGTCGAATTCCGCGCGGAGGTCCTGTGGTTCGTGCCGTTGCTCTTTCTATTGATTCGTCCATCTGCGGTTCTGATCGGACTCGTAGGGACCCGGGTAAATCAATCCCAGCGGCGGCTGATGGCATG
This sequence comes from uncultured Pseudomonadota bacterium, assembly GCA_963844195.1. Lineage (GTDB taxonomy): Bacteria > Pseudomonadota > Gammaproteobacteria > Burkholderiales > Burkholderiaceae_E > Lautropia. The sequence goes on from CAWJNC010000004.1 coordinate 1,334,647, forward strand.
GTTTGGCATCCGCGGCATCGGCTCCGTCTACTACCTCATGTACGCGATCAGCCATGGCCTGGACGAGCCTACAGCGGAGCATCTGCTGTCCGTCACCGTCGCCGTAGTGGTGGCGTCGATCCTGGCACACGGGATCTCCGTCACGCCACTGATGCACCAGTACGAGAGGCGCAGGGCCCGTCGAAGCCACTCAGGAAGCGGCCGCTCCTGACTTTCCGGAAACGTCAGCTTTGACGTTCCCCCGGAAATCGCGATCAGTCTAAAGCTGGAGTGCGGTCGCTTCTAAGATGCCTGATGCGGGCAAGGAGGAAGTGAAGAAGTCCAAGATGCATGATGGGGGACGGTCTCGGATTTTCACCCTCTGGCGCCAGCGCGGGGAGTTTTCTTGGAGCAACGATGATAAGACGCAGGAGCTTGGGATAATGACACGGTAGGTCATGCGCAACTTGCTACGTCAAAATGTGTCTCGACTCCATTGCGCATGGAAGGGAAGAGGAAGTAACAATAGAGCTAACAAAGGGGCGAAACATGCTGCATCAACGCGCTCCGCTGCGACTAGCCTTCTGCGTCGTTCTGGCAACACTGCTTAATGCATGTGGCTCCGGAGGAGACGACGCTGGCGGCGATACCTCGTCCATCGCGAGTGATGACCCCCGACGTGGACTCGTGGCTGAGTCGCCGCTGCAGGCGAGCACTGCCTCGATCACCTCTTCGAAATTCCTTGCCGACGCAGGATTGGCCGGGGGGATTGTTCGCCCGCGGCTGGGTGACATCGCCACCCGGTTCGGAAATCGGACGTTTCTCCGCGTCAATCGAGGGCAGCCCTTCGAAGGCATCGAAGCGCATAAGCCGACGATTGTCTTGACCCACGGATGGCAGCCATTTCCGGAGTTGTCATACGGCGATACGCCATCGCTGTTCGACGAACTTACGGCCGGCTGGCGAGCTCGCCTTGGCGACTCGGTGAACATAGTCGAGTTCCAATGGGAGGGCGCCTACACACCATTGGTATTCGTAGCGGGAATGATGGCCGAAGTGGCTGGTCCACGACTCGCTGAAGGAGTCGCCGCCGTGCTACCGCCCGCTTATGGACAGCACATCCACCTTATAGGACATAGCCACGGCACAGTGGTGAACGCGACGGCGCTCGATAGCCTTGCAGCATCGGGGATTCGAGTGACGCAGGTGACCATGCTCGAGGCCCCCTCGCGTTTCGGGATCGAGGAGGGCGATCAAGCAGGAGGCTACGGAGCGAATTTCTTCAATCGGATCTACGACAGGTCGACCGTTCTCTATGTCGACAATCATTTCGGCACCGGAGTTCTGGCGTTTGGATCGCCTATTCCAGGCGCTCACAATCTGCCTTACCCCGATGCAAACCACTTGAATATCGCCCGCCGCTACGTAGACCAAATTCCGTCTGGTTCAGTGGCCTCGGTGACTCAGTTCCCTATGGGACAGCCGCCGATTCCTCTCTACATGCCGCAGAATACCGCTGCGCTTCAGGCGCCCTATGCGGTGAGCAACCCGCTGGCCGTATCCACGCCAGTGCCCAGTGACTAGACGCCCGGCTCCTCTTGTGCGAGCAATTGTCCAACGCAGCCCGCGGGCGAGCGTCACTTCGGCGGCAGGTGAGTAGAACCGGGAGCTCCGGTTTGCCGACCAGCCCTCGATCGACGAGAAGCGAGTTCAGTCGCGAGCGACTGCGCTTGCACCGGATCCTCAGCTAGTCCATGCCACTGTCCCTTGATCCGCTCATGAAACGGTGTACGGCTGGCTGCCATTCTCGCTCCCCAAGATGATTTTCGAGAATCTTACCGGCCAAGCCCCCTCCACCAACGGCTCCCGACCCAGCGGGCATGGATGATGCGTATGGGGCTGGTGCCAACTGTTGTTTCGGAACCCCATGGAGAAGCTAGAACTGCTTCAGAGAGTACAAGCGGAATTGTTGAATCACGACGAGCTCTTCGAGTTGCGGCCGCGAGTCAAGCTGTCATTCGACGAGGAGAGATTGATCGTCCATTACAGGCATCCCACTACCGGGCGGGCCGGGTCGATGGTGGCCGGCGTGGTGCGAGACGTGCAGAGGGAGGAAAGGCGAATGACTGCCGAGATCGTCCAGCGGCTGAGAGGCAGAGGCCGAAGCAAGCCGTTTGAGACTCTGATAGCACCAGAGCCGTGACGCTGGAAGTCAGGGCACTTCGCAGTACACCGACGCCCTAACCGGCAGCCGCCTCGATTATGTCCTGCGCGGACATCCAGCCGTGTCGAAACCCTTCAGATAGTTGAAGAGGTCATCGATTGGACGGCCAGCGAGTTGTTCCGCATCCCGCGTCACGCGCGCGTACTCGCTCGCTCCCGCGGCCAGTCGGATCCCCACCTGAGCGTTGACGACGAAGCCGGGCAGGTTTCGTTCGGTGAGCAGCTGGGCGTATTCGGCGGCAGGCATGTCGCGCGCGGTCACTTTCATGCCCCAGGCCTGCGAGGCAAGTTCCGCCACCTCGAAGAGGTCGAACGCGGCGTTACCTGTGATCTCGGCCTCCGTGCGGCCGTCGTCGATGGTGATCGACCCGGCGGTTGCGGCAGCAACATCGGCACGGGCGATGTATGCCACTTTTCCATAGGCGCCGGGCAGGGCGAGGACACCGGTCTTGCGTGCGAGGCCCAGCGCGGCTTCGAGGTTCTCCGCGTAGTGATTGTTGCGCAGGAATGTGCAGCGAAAGCCCATTTCACGGGCCAGGCTCTCGCTGGCTTCATGCACCTGCGCAAAAGGAAAGAGGCTGCTTGCGGTGGGGTTGGTGAAGCTCGTGTACAGCAGGCGGCGCACGCCGGCGCCGCGGGCTGCAGCGAACGCATTCTTGTGCTGCCGGATGCGCTTTTCGTTGTCACCGTGCCCGCAGATGACGAGAGCGGTTTGTGCGCCGTCAAATAGCTCGCCCAGGGATTCCGGGTGCTCAAAATCAGCTACGGCGGTGATGAAGCCCTGCTCGCGCAAGTCAACGATATTCTCTGGCGTCCTGCTGCCAAGCGTGACCTGCGCTGTCTGCACCCGCTTGCCCAGTTCATGCGCCACCGCGCGGCCGAGCTTGCCCGATGCACCCGTGATTGCGATCATGTTGCCTGCCATTCAGCGCTCTGGCGGGGGCCCGTACTGCGCCCGCAGGATGTTCTTCTGTATCTTGCCGATAGCTGTCTTTGGGAAGTCGTCCACCAGCTTGATGAAGCGAGGCCGTTTGAATCTGGCCAGGCGCTGGGCGCAGTAGTCGATCAGTTCAACTTCGGTTGCGCTTCTCCCGGGCTTGAGCTGCACGTGAGCAGCGGGTAGCTCGCCCCAGACGGGGTCGGGGGTCCCGAAGACGGCACATTCAGCCACGGCCTCGTGGTCGTAGAGGATGTTCTCGATCTCCTTGGGATAGATGTTCTCGCCGCCGGAGATGATCATGTCCTTGGACCGGTCCACCAGCCGCAGGAAGCCGTCGCTATCGACGACCGCGAGGTCGCCGCTCCAGGCCCAGCCGTGCGCATGGAACGCGCGAGTCTGCTCGGGTTCGGCGTAGTACTCCAGCATCACGTTCTCGCCGCGCGCGCAGATTTCGCCCACCTCACCCACGGCCACCGGCCGGCCTTGACGATTCAAGACGGCGAGATCGGCGTTGTAGGCCTGACGGCCGACGCTGCCCAGCTTGGCAGGCAAGTCTTCATGCTTGAGCACCGCAACGATGCCCATCTCGGACTGACCATAGAACTGGGTCAGCCGAACCCGTGGCAGCTTCTCGATCACGGTGCGCTGGACCCAATCAGGCATGGGCGCACCTGAGAAGTTCAGTTTCTTCCAAGTGGCGTAGTCTTCCGCGGCGAAGGCCGGATCCGATATCACCATGCTGACCTGGGTCGGAACCATGAATGCGGCCGTAATGCCATGTTGCCTGCACAGCTGCGCGAACTGGCCGGGCTCCCACTTCGCAAGCAGCACCACCGTCGCGCCAACCAGCACCGCGGGCTGGAGCATGATGTTCAGGGCAGCCACGTGGAACAGCGGGGTCACGATGGCGACCACGTCGTCTTCCTGGATCCGGCTCTCGACGACGACCGTGTGCGCCGTGACTGCTCGGGCGCGGTGGCTGGCGAGCACGCCTTTGGGGCGGCCGGTCGTTCCGCCGGTATACGTCATGCAGAACGGATCGTCTTCACCAATTTCAAAGACGGGATCCGTATCGGGGTGGCCCGCTAAAAGTTGCGTCCAGGACGGGGCGCCGTCCGAAACGGCCCCGATCCTGAAAGCGTGTCGCAGGCGAGACAGCTGCCGAGCGGCAGCCGCCACTTTCTCGGCGAAGGCATCCTCGTACAGCAACACCTCCACGTCGGCCTTGTCCAGGACGTACACGAGCTCCTCTGCAGAGTACAGCACCGACACATTGACGAGCACGCATCCGCTGCGCGAGGCGCCGAAGAAGGCTGTGACGTACTCGGGACGATTGCGGCTGAGAATGGCGACCTTCGCACCCTTCTCGAGTCCGAGGGCACGCAGACCATGCGCCACCTGGTTGGCCTGCGCATCGAGCTCGCTGTACGACATCCGTTGGTCCTGCCAGATCACGGCAGGTTTCCCCGGAAAGCGTTGCGCCGACCGGCGCAGCATGTCACCTGTGAGCATGACCCTCTTCCTCAGGCCTTGCCGCGGCTGAGCGCGTGGCCGATACGCATCTTCATCAACTCGTTGGGCCCGTCCACCAGCATGGTCACCCGGGCGTCGCGCAAAAGGCGCTCGATGTGGTACTGGCGGTAGTTGCCGTAGGCTCCGAACATCTGCATCGCGTCACTCGTGACTTTCAAGGCCATCTCTGAAACCTGGAGTTTCACCATAGCGCAATACTTGCCGACTTCCGCGCTGGTGATATCGTCCAGCGTGTCCATCCAGCGCGCCACCTGGTAGACCAGCGCGCGCGAGGTTTCGATCTGCGTCTGCATTTCCGCAAGCTTGAACATCAGGGCCTGGTGCTCGATCAGCGGCTTACCAAAGGTATGCCGCTCCTTCGATCGTGCCAGTGCGAGGTCGAAAGCGCCCTGGGCGATGCCCAATGCCTGGGTGCCACCGCCCAGCCGTCCGACATTCAGAGCCTGCGCAAAAATCTTCAGGCCCCCGCCTTCCTCGCCCAGTAGCTGGATCCCGGGTACGCGCACGTCCTTCATGAAGACATCGGCGGGGGGGAGCTGCCGGTATCCCATGAGTTCGTCCACTTCGCCGGTGGAGAGACCCGGCGTACCCTTGTGAATGAGGAAAGCCGAGATGCCCTTGGTGCCCTTGCTGCGGTCGGTAATGGCGAAGACCAGGTACATGCCGGCCGCGGCGGCCAGCGAAGCAATTCTCTTGTGACCGTTGATGACCCAGCCGTCGCCTTCGCGGCGTGCTTCGGTCTGCATCTTGGCGAGGTCCGCGCCCGTGGTGGGCTCGGTGATCGCGATGCAGGTCAGGTTGCCCTCGGACATGCGCTTCATGCAGTCGTCGCGCAGCGCGGCGTCCCTCGCGTTGGTGAAAATAAGATAGGAGCAAGCCTCGTGCGACACGATGTTGGCAAAGCCGCCGTCGACCTTTGCGATCTCTTCTTCGGCCAGCACGACAGCCATAAGGTCATGACCGCCGCCGCCCAGGGATTTCGGAATATGCAGGCTGAGCAGGCCGGATCTTTCCATCAAGTGGATCGCGTCCCACCATTCCTTGGAGTGGCCGGTCTGACGATCGATGTCGCTGATGGTCCTCGAGATCTCACGGGCGACTCCGGCGGCAGTTTCGCGTACCGCAGACTGTTCGGGTGTAAACGTGTGAATCATGCTTGTCTCTTTTGGTTCAAGAATTCGTGGTGAGGATGTGCAGTGCCACCGCGGCGGGTTCGCCGCCAATGGTGCCGCCTGCGTTGTGGGCAAGTGCGCTCCTTGCCCCTCGCACTTGCCGTACGCCGGCCTGCCCGCGCAATTGCCATGTGAGTTCGCAAAGCTGCGCGACCCCGGTAGCACCCACGGGATGGCCGCGTGCGATGAGGCCGCCGCTCGTGTTCACCGGCAGGCGCCCGGTGAGTTCGGCGCAACCTTCGTCGGTGAAGGCCGGACCACCGCCGACCGGACAAAAGCCCAGGCGCTCGTACATCATCAATTCGCTCGCGGCGGTCGTGTCGTGCACCTCGGCGACCGAAACGTCGTCGGCGCCGAGTCCAGCCATTGCGTAGGCTGCCCGCACTGCGTCCTCGACGGTGCGTCCCGCCAGCGGGCCCGGCGCACCGCCGGAGCGCAGCACCGATGCCGCGATGCGGACGGGCACCTGCGCGCTATCGCGCATGAACGCTTCGGAGCAGATCACCAGTGCAGCGGCGCCATCAGTGATTGGCGAGCACATCAGGCGGGTGAGGGGCGGGGCGACCACGGGCGATGCGAGGATCTGCTCGACCGTATAGGTATCCCTGAACTGCGCGAGTGGATTGAGCGAGGCATGCCGGCGGCTCTTGGCGGCCACCTTCGCGACATGCTCCAGCGTACCGCCCGAGGTCTCCATATAGCGCGCCAGACGTCTGCTCGACTCCTGCAGGAAAGAGCTTTTCCCGGTCTCGCCCGCAGCGAGTTCGACGTCGTTGGCAGATGCCAGCGCGCGGAAGGAGACTTCCCGATTCTCATGGAAAAGCTTCTCGACGCCGATGACCAGGACGACATCGTGCAACCCGGAGGCCACGGCCAGCCAACCCTGGTGCACGGCGGTGGCGCCGCTGGCACAGGCATTCTCGACGTTCAACACAGGGATGCCTGTGATGCCCAGCGGGTTGAGCACCACCTGACCCCGGATGGACTCCTGCCCGGTGACGATGCCCGCCATCGAGTTGGCGCAGTAGGCGGCCTGGAGCGCGTCCTTGGGGATGCCGGCATCCGCAAGTGCGGCGTCGATGGCCTCGCGCGCGAGGTCCTTCATCGATCGTTCAAGGTGACGGCCGAAGGCCGTCATGCCAACGCCGCGAACAAAGGCTGCTCTCATGGATTACAAAGCTCTGGTGGGAGGTTGCCACTTCATCACGCGGCGTTCGAGAAGCTTCATGGCTTCGTTCATCAGAACCGCGAGCACGGCCAGGACAACGATCAGTCCGAATACCTGCGCGGTGTCGAACATGTTCGCCGCCTTGGCGATCATCTGACCCAGGCCGAACTGGCCTGCAATCATTTCCCCGACGATGGTGCCGATCAGCGCCAGGCCGATGCTGACGCGCAGGCCTGCGAAGATGAAGGTCATGGCGGAGGGAAACAGGATGCGGCGCGTGATGAATCCGCTCCTGGCACCCATGGTTCGCGCCGCATTCACCAATCCCTGATCGATCTCGCGAACGCCGGTGTAGGTGTTGAGCAGCATCACGAAGTAAACCAGCGATGCCGCCAGCGCGACCTTGGACGCTTCGCCGATGCCGAACCAGACGAGAAACAGAGGGGCGAGCGCAACCCGCGGCAGGCTGTACAGCGCCATGATGAATGGCTCGAGGAGGCGGAAGGCCTTGGGCCAGTGTGCCAGCGCGAAGCCGGACGCGACGCCCAGCAGGCAACCGATCAGCAGGCCGAGGAGCGTCTCGCGCAGGGTGACGCCGACATTGATCCAGAAGAATCCGGTCATGAGCGCCTCGCCCAGCCAGGCAAACACGCGGGTGGGCCGGCTCATCACGAACTCCTCCACCCAACCCAGGCGCGCGACACCTTCCCAGAGCGCCAGGGCCAGGGACAGGAAGATCAGCCGGTAGAAATTGAGTGCGAGGTTCATTCGAGGTTGATCTCTTCCTTGAGCGAGCGCCAGATCCCGACGAACAGGTCGTTGTACGCCTCGTGCGTGACAATCGTTTCGATGCCGCGAGGGCGTCCTATGCGCACCTCGTACTCGTCCTTTATTCGGCCGGGGCGGGCGCTGAACAGCAGGACCCGATCCGACAGTCCGATGGCTTCCTGCAGGTCGTGCGTGACGAAAAGAACGGTCAATCCCGTCGATTCCCACAATCGCAGCAGCTCCTCCTGCATCAGCAGCCGGGTCTGCGCATCCAGGGCGCCAAAGGGCTCATCCATCAGCAGGACCTTGGGCTGCTGTGCAAGCAGGCGCGCCAGTTGCACCCGCTTGCGCATTCCGCCGGAGAGCTGCCACGGGTAGGCATCGGCGAACTGCCCGACGCCAACCTTCTTGAGGAGCGCCATGCACAAGCCGTCATCCCTGCGGCCGACGGCCTCGAGCGGCAGGCGCACGTTCTCCAGCGCCGTGGCCCACGGCAGCAGGGTGTCCGACTGGAACATGTAGCCGACCGCAGGGTCGCCCAGGCTGATCTGCCCGCCATCGAGCTTGCAGGCGCCGGCATCGGGCGCAACCAGGCCGGAGATCACGCTCAGCAGTGTGCTCTTGCCACAGCCGGACGGACCGACGATAGAGCAGAATTCGCCGGGTTGAATCGACAGGTCCACCTTGTCGAGCACCTGTACCCGTCCGCTCGCCCCGTTAGGCGCGGGAAACGAGAGAGTGACGCCCTCAACCTCCAGTTTGGTCGCCTGGCCGCTCACTGCCATTCAGTGGACAGGCGCGGGTCCACGATGTCGGCAAAGCTCACGTCGTTCTTGGTCAAGCCTGCGGCGCGGTAGATCTTGTTCATGTGATCGACCGCTTCCTTGGTGATCAGCGGGCTGAAGGCGGGCGCCTCTATGCGGGCGATCTCCTTGAGCAGGTCCGGCGACAGCGTGGGAAACATGCGTTGCAGCGAGGCAAGCATCAGGTCCGGATTCGCGTTGATCGCGCGGCTGGCCTTTGCGATGGCGCGGGCGGCAGCCTTGGCCTTGAGCAGGTTCTCCGGCTCGGAGAGCCACTTGTCCGTGGCCTGCAGCGAACTGCCGAGCATATTCTGCAGGGATGGCGGAACATCGTCGCCGCGCAGGTCCAGGAACACGGCGCCCGCTTTCTCTTTGCGCGTGATGTTCACGGTGGCAGGCTCCCAGGTCATTTGCGCATCGACACGGCCTGCCTGGAGCGCGGGCAGGTGAGCGTTGAGGCCACCGGTGGCCACTAGCGTCACGTCCCGGTCGGGGTCCATACCCGCGTCGCGCAGTGCGATCCTCAGGAACAAGTCGGTCAGGCTGCCGGGTGAACTGATTCCGATGGTCTTGCCCTTGAGCGCCTTGAGGTCGCCGGGCGGGGCTGTGATCTTGTTGGATACGACCAGCGTAAAGATCGGCTTCTTCTGGAACAGCACGACGTTCTTGGCCTTGATGCCCTGGTTGGCCATCAGCAGGGTGGTTCCCACACCGCCGCCGCCCATGTCCACCGCGCCCGCGACCATCGCGCGTTCGGCTTCGGCGCCGCTGGCGAACTCGGCGATCTTGACGTCCAGGCCTTCCTGCTCGAAATAGCCGCCGTCCCGCGCCACGAACAGCACGACGGCACTGGTGGAAGGCACGACCGAAATGGTGGCGTTCCCGACCTTCTGCTGCGCCAGCACGGGGCTGACGCAAGTAGCGGTAAGGCAGGCCAGTGCGGCCGCGTGGATGAAGGTTCGCCTGACGTGATTCATGCTGACTCCTTTGTCCTGTCTCTAAGTTTTTGCTGTTCGTGTATGGCGAACGGCGTTCGCATTCGGTATATTATGGACCAACCTGCAGAGGCCAGCAAGGCAGGCACCGGACTGTCCATGGGTGCCAGGAAGAATGGAACGCAATGGATTCCCCAGTAGAAATCAGGCAGGTTGCGTCGGTCTCCCGAGCGCTCCAGATCATCGAGTTGATGATCTCGACCCCGCCCACGAGCTAGGCGTGACCGAGATCGCGCGCGAACTGGGTGTCGTCAAGAGCACCGCGCACCAGCTGCTTGCGACGCTGGCGGCGCATGGGTTTGTCGAGAACAACGGCACTTCGGGTCGTTACCGCCTGGGCGTGCGGGCAATGGAGGCCGGTGCGGTTGCATCGACTCAGGCGGGCCTGGGACCCTCCGTCCTGCCGCTGCTGGAAGCGCTGGTGGGCGAGGTGCACGAAACGTGTTCGATCGGTGTGTTGATGGGCAACAGCGTCTCGCTCGTGCAGCGCGTAGAGGCCGAGTCCGTGCTCCGCGTGGATTTGAGGGTCGGCACGCAGTTGCCGATCCAGACATCCGCTATCGGCCGGATCATCCTGGCCGAGATGCCGCAGGAGCGAAGGGAACAGATCCTGGACGCGCTGGACATGCCGAAGGCCGAGCGGCGCAAGACGGAAAAGGCCATCGAGGTCGCTCGGGAGGAGGGCTGCGCGATCGTGCGCAACATTCCCGTCGAAGGCATCAGCGCCATCGCGGTTGCGGTGCGGACGTCGACGCAGGCACCGCTGGCCGGCCTGGTGGTTGCCGCTCCGACTTTCCGATTCAACCCCGACGCATTCCGCAGCGCGTTGACGAGAACGGCGGGGTTGATCGCGGCGCGTGCCGAGCGCCGCCCGCGTTGATCTCAGGCGTTAACTGGTCCACCCTCACTTGCCGGCTCGGTAGCCAGCAGAACTGGTGAGGAACATGAAGGCTTGCTCGACGTCCGGGCTTGCCGATAGTGCGCTTCATGTCGGGAGGCCCACCAGGCGCATCGACCGCTGGATACGACCAGACATCTCATAATGCTTCATCTCCCGGCAGCGCTTGCAGGACAGCCCAGTTCATCGATACCCACGTCGGGGTCACAGCGCATTCCCTCATTTCCGCAACAATGAGTGCGCCAAGCTAGTAGAAGGTGCTTGGCAGGTCGCCGCCATAGACCCCGAAGCCCTCCTTGGGGGGAGATATCTTTACTCTCGGGTTGATGCTGAGCAGGTAGCTCATGCCGGCCCATGTGGTCGCCATGCCGATGAGACATGACCACGAAATCGAGTTTGGCAAGATCCAAGCCTTTCGTTTTCGCATTTCGCGCAAGAACGTCGCCGTCTTTCCGGTGTCGAACAGGATGCGCTTTCCGCCGACCTCGACCAGCGCGGCATATCCCAATCCGGCTGCATCTCGGGATTTCGACCGAAAGCGTCGTACAGGATGATGGGCACCGTTGGATCGAGGGAGGCGGCAGGCGCTTCAGACGGTTGCCAGGCAACGAGACAAAGGAGGGCGGCGCGCGCAGTGCCAGCCAGAACCGTCTTGAGGCTCATCAAGTTCTCCTCGGCGTCCGAGATTCCGTGACCGCTTGGATCTGAACATACCTGACCGAGGCTTGCAATCGTCCTCTCTAGTGTCTTGCAACTTAGGTGAGTACTGCTGCCTACCTGAGACGATCTTCTGTTGGTTCTGCCGTGCTCGTCGCTCACGGTTAGGGAGCCGTGCTTGCTCAACTGTCACAGCGTGTTCGACGATTTCATTGCCTCGCCCTGACCGTGCGATCAGACGAACGTAGAACCAGTTGGGCGAGCATTTCCACCAGCGTCTGCAGTAGCGCACCTTGGACGAAGACGCTCCGCCCGGCTGCGCCGGCTCAGGGCTTGCCGGAGCGAATTCCTTGCGCGAGATCCCGATCGGCGCTGAGTTCCTGCAGGATCTGAGGCAGGCGGTCCCTCACCGACGCTTGTTCCTCCTGGTAGAGGCTTCGGCCGTGCGCATCGATTGCGACGGTCACCGGACCCAGGCCCTCGACCCGCAATCGCACGAGGCGGTAGTGCATGAGCATGTCCGGCCAACCCACTTCGAGAACCTCACGTATAGCGCGCGTGTGAAGCGCCGCGCCACCGCCCAGAAAAGACAGGTAGACACATCCGGCGGCCCGCATCGCGCGCACGCAATGTTCGTCGAGGCCGCCTTTGCCCCCGATCGCGTGAAGCTGGAATCCCTCGATGAGCCGCGGCATATACGGATTGAACCGGGTGCTCGTCGTGGGGTTGATGTAGAGAAGCTCGAGGCTGGCCCCGGATTCCCGGCTGTAGCTTCCGAGGTGGAAGATCGACGCCCCTTGCAACGCCATGGGCAGCGCTTCATCGCCGTCCAGGCAGCGCAGCAGCCGCTCGTGCGTCGGCATGCCGGCGGTTGCGACGATCTCGCCGTCGATAATCACCTGATCACCGGCCTGCAGCGTCCGCGCGTCTGCGGCGGACAGCGGGAACGTCATCCGGTGTGTCTGGATGGTCATGTTATTCCAGCACCTCGACGCGTCCGGAGTTGTAGATCCGGGCGCGTGTGCGGCGATTGATCCAGCAGTTGAACGCGACGGCAACGGGCGTGAATCCATGGCCTGCGGCGTAGTTCACGTGTACCGCCATCGCGGTGCTGTCACCGCCCGTGCCCATGGGGCCGAAGCCCGTCTTGTTGACGGCGGCGATTAGGCGAGCCTCCATGTCCGCGACAATGCGCTCGGGGTGCGGCTCTCCGATGGGGCGCAGCGTGGCCTCTTTTGCCATCTTGGCCGCGTAATCGAACGTGCCTCCGATGCCGACACCGATGACGACAGGAGGGCAGGGCTGCGAGCCCGCCTTGATGACAGTATCGAGCACGAACCTTTCGATCGTCGCTAGGTCCGGAAAGGTGAAGATCTCGAGCGCCGCCCAGCGCCCGGAACCCAACGCCTTCGGCGAGCAGGTAATGTCGACATGATCGACGCCATCGACGAGATCGAACGTTACGATGGGCATTCCTTTGCCCCGGTAACCTCGCTCCAATGTCAACGGGTTCGTGACGTGCGGCAACAGTGGAGGCCGGATCGACTCGACGAGTTCGGCGAAGCCGTCGGTGATCGCCTGTCGCACGTTGCCGCTGAACTGGGCTTGCGAGCCAATCCTGACGAAATACACCGGCACGCCGGCGTCCGAGCAGATGAACTGCTGCTTTTCTGTCGCAGTCTGCGCGCTTTGCAACATGATCCGCAGCGTATGCTTCGCCGTCTCGTTGGATTCGCGGGCATCGGCAGCCTGCAGCGCAGCACGCGTGTCAGCTGGGATCCCCCGCAACGAGCGGTCATACAGTCTCGCCGTCACATCCTTGACAAGTTCGTAGGTAATGGCCATCAGCGGTCGTACACCTCGGGGTTGATGAGTCCCGACGGACGTTCGCCCTTCAACGCGGCGATGATGCTGGTCACCGCAGACATCGCCACCCGGTCCATCGATTCGCGTGAGAACGTGGCCATGTGGGGCGTGACGATGATGCCGGGCACGCCGATCAGCGGGCTCGGACTCTTGACACCTTGGACGCGCAGTACGTCCACCGCGGCCCCACGCAGGCGCCCGTCACGCACGGCCCCGGCCAGTGCTGCCTCGTCGATGAGGCCGCCTCGCGACGTGTTGACCAGATAAGCCTCCGGCTTCATCAGCGCCAAGGTCCGCTCGTTGATGAGATTCTCCGTTTCAGGTGTGAGAGGTGCGTGCAGGGAGACGAAATCCGCCTGCCGCAGCGCGTCGTCGAACGAGGCGAACGTGATGCCGTGCGCCTCGGCGAACGCGTAGTCAGGGTTGCGACTCACCGCGAGGACGCGCATATCGAAACCGCTCGCCCTCCGGGCGACCGCCCTGCCGATGCGGCCGAGGCCGACTATGGCCAGCGACTTGCGCCACACCTCCGTCCCCGTGACGCGATTCCAACGATGGTCCTGGACGCTCTGCGCGGCGGACATGATCGATCTTGCGCCCATCAGGAGCAGGCCCATGGTGAAGTCAGCGACACTTTGATCGTTGGCGCCCGCGGCGATTGTCACGGCGACACCCTTGCGCGTCGCCGCGGGAACGTCGACCGTGTCGTAACCGACGCCCGGGCGGGCAATGATCCGCAGGCGTCTTGCCGCGTCGAGAAACCGACTCGAGACCGGTTCCATCGCGAAGATCAGCCCAGCGGCGTCACTCGACCGCTCGATCAGCCAGCGCTCGTCGATGGCCAGGGGCGTCGTTTCGCACTCCACTTCGCATCCCGCGTCGATCAAACGCTGTATCGCCGCCGGCGATTCCTTCACGGACGCCGCCGTGATCAGCACTTTACCCAGCGTACTCATGCTTGGGGGTCGGGAGACCGCCGCGGGACGGGGCCGCTATTCGAGCCTGACACCCGCGGCCTTGGCCAGCGCGGTCCAGCGAGTCGATTCGCTGCGGATGAACGTGCCGAACTCCGCCGGCGTTCCACCATTGGGCTGCAAGCCTTGTTCGGCAACGAAAGCCTTGCCTTCAGGGCTCGACAGTATCGCGTTGACGGTGGCATTCAGCCGGATCACGATGTCGGGGGCTGTCTTGGACGGCGCCAGCAAGCCGTACCAGGTGCTGACGAGCGCGCCTGGGTAGCCGGCTTCGGCTGTCGTCGGGGTGTCCGGAAGGACGTCGATGCGCGCCGGCGTTCCGACCGTCAATACCCGCAGCTTGCCGCTTTTCACGTAAGGCAGCACCACCGGGACGTCTGCAAACATCACGCCGGCCGTGCCGCCGATGACGTCGGTAAGGGCCGGCGCCGCACCGCGATAAGGGACGTGAACCATGTCGATACCCGCTTCGCGTTTCAGGAGTTCGGATCCGAGTTGCGTCGTCGTGCCCACGCCCGCGCTGGCAAAGCTGAGCTTGCCCGGATTCGCCTTGGCATACGTCACAAGATCGGCAAGCTTTTCGAACTTGCTCGTGGACGCGGTGACCAGCACGGTCGGAGCCGTCGCGAACCGTACGACGGGTACGAGATCCTTGTCCGGGTCATAGGGAGGCTTTTCGGCGATGTAGGGTGCGATCGCGATGGCTCCTACCGATGAGAAGAGCAGTGTGTATCCATCGGCGGGCGCCGTCACCACGGCCTGCGTGCCGATGAGCCCGCCGGCACCACCCTTGTTGTCGATGACAACCGGCTGCCCGAGCGTTGCGCTCAGCTTGTTGCCAAGCCAGCGTGCCATGCTGTCGGCCGGGCCGCCTGCCGCGAACGGCACGACCAGGCGGATGGGCTTGGATGGATAGGATTGCGCTTGCGCTTGCGCCTGGGCGAAGAGTGTCAGCGTCAACGAGGCGATGAGCGATACGACACGGTGCTTCATGAAGTGTCTCCTGATGATTAGTCGACGGTAGCGCCGGATGCCTTTACGACCTTGCTCCACTTCGCGGTGTCGCTCCTGATGATGCCAGCGAATTCGGCCGGCGTGGAATGAAGCGGTTCGATTCCCGATTTCGCCAGCAGCGCTTTCATCTCCGGTGCGCTCATGACGCTGCCGATCTCGCTGTTGAGACGAGCGATCAAATCGGAAGGCGTGCCGGCGGGGGCCAGCACGCCGAGCCAGATCGACACGTCGTAGCCGGGCAGTCCGGACTCGCCGATGGTGGGCACGTCCGGCAGATTGGGTGCGCGCTTTGAACCGGTTACACCTAGTGCGCGCAGCTTGCCCGCGCTAACGTTCTCGACATGCACCGATACGGTGTCGATCATCATCGAGATGCGGCCGGTGAGGAGGTCAGTTAGCGCTGGACCCGTGCCCTTGTAGGGCACGTGCGTGATGGCCACCCCAGCCATCAACTTGAAGAGCTCCCCGGACAAGTGGCTCGACGTACCGTTACCCGCCGAGCCGAAAGTCAGCTTGTCCGGGTTCGCCTTGGCGTACGCAATGAGTTCCTGGACGTTCTTCGCAGGTACGGATGGATGCACGACCAGCATGTTCGCCGTCGCATGCGTGAGGCTGACCGGGACGAAGCTCTTGGCGGGGTCGTACCTCAGCGACTTGTACAGCGAGGGGTTGATCGCGAGCACGCCCATCGTCGAGAAGAGCAAGGTGTAGCCGTCGGGGGCCGCGGTCGCGACGGCTTCTGCACCGACGGAGCCACCGGCGCCACCTCGGTTGTCGACCACGACTGTCTGTCCGATACCTTCGCCAAGCTTCTGGGCCAGCCCGCGCGCCATGAAGTCAGTGGCGCCGCCAGCGGGAAACGGCACGACCAGCCGGATCGGCCTTTCCGGATAGGCAGCCGGCGCCAGGGGGGCGAAACTGGTCACGGTCACAGCTGTCGCAAGCACCAGCGCGCGGCAGATCAAGTGGATCATGAGGAGACTGCCGAAGGTTCGTGTTGAAGGCTGCAGTCTAGGCGCGGAGGCGATGGCTGGCGAGTTGGGGCGCCCACAAAGCTGACTTGCGGTCTTCGACATCTCCGCTCGTCTGCCTTCCGGCACCCACGTAGACTGATCGGTCGCGTCGCCGGATTGCTGCGCTCAGTGGCTGTCTCGGTCCGATGGGGGCCAGCAATTTCGCAGCGCAGCCTGGGCACGTTCAGGTATCCGACGCCCCTTATGCCGATGCGCTGGAGCGGTTCGGCGAGTGCAGGCTGGTCGAGCTCACGGCATACAATACGATAGTCGCGATGACGCTCAACGCCCACGAGATTCCGCTTCCCGAGGGCGACCGCCCGCCTTCCCGCTGCCCCAGAAGGCCATGCTCCCGGCCGGCGGCGCGGCCGACGTCATAGCGCGTGACATGGCCAAGCGACCAGGCGAGGAATTGGGTCGGAAGGTGATCATCGACAATCGCGGGAGCGCCCGCGGCATCACAGTGTCTCTCAACGTCCGGTAAAGACCGGAGGGCGCTTTTCCCTGAACGCAAGTTGCGCTTCCTTCGCGTCCTCTGTCTTGGCAATCTGGGCAGTCATGTCCTGTTCGTAGCGATATCCGTCCCGCAGGCTCATGTCCTCGATGGTGTTCAACGTGTGCTTGATCATTCGGGACGAGATAGGACTCTTGGTCGCGATCGTCTTCGCCAACTCCAGCGAGGCAGGCATCAGCTCCTCCTGTGAGGTACATGCCTCGACGATGCCCAGGCGAAGGAGCTCAGGTCCCGGGATCCGGTAGCCGGTGAGTGCCATCCTGCGCAGGCGTGAATGGCTGAACAGGCGCATTGCGTGTCGGCACCCACCCAGGAGCCCGACGTCCACCTCTGGCATACCCAGATAGGCATTTTCTGAGGCAATCAGGATGTCTGCTGAGGCGACCATTGCAAGCCCCGAGCCGAGCGCAGCTCCGTTGATCGCAGCGATCACCGGCTTGGCGCACTCACGGATGGCGTGGAAGCACTCGATCTTACAAGGACACCCTCGGTCAGGATTCCGCCGTGAATCCGATCTCCTTCACGATCGGCCGCCACTCGTCGATGCCGCTGCGGATCATCTTGTCAAATTCCGCCGGCGAGCTGGACACCGGGTCCAGGCCCATCTGGGCAATACCGGCCAGGTAGTCCGGCGTCTTGACGACCGACTGGATCGCGCTCGCGAGCCGCTGGACTGCGTCGGGTGCCGCCTTCCCAGGAAGGAAGATGCCGAACCACTCGGCGTATTCAAGCTCCTTGAAGCCCTGCTCAGTGTAGGTCGGCACATCAGGCATGAAGGTGCTCCGTGCAGCGCCTGAAGTCGCCAGCATTCGCACTTTGCCGGTACCGAGATGCGGCAGGAACTCACCGACCGGCGCCGACACCGCGGGCAGTTGCCCGCCCATCATGTCTATCAGCGCCGGCTGCGACCCACGGAAGGCCACGTGCTGGAACTCGAACCCCCCTGCGCGCCCAAGCAGTACGCCCAGGAAGTGCGGCACGGAGCCTGCAGCCGGGCTGCCATAGTTGGCTTGTGTCCGGTTGGCTTTGCACCAGGCGATGAATTCCTGCACCGTCCGAACCGTGGCCGGCACAGCGGGGCCCACACCCAGCCCGAAAGCGGTTTGGCACGCCGTTGACACCGGCTGCAGGTCTACCAGCGGATCGTAGGACAGCTTCTTGTAGATGTGCGGGTAGATCGTGATCATCGAGGCGGGCGTAAGCAGCAACGTACTGCCGTCGGCGGGGGCGATGCGCATCTGCTCGATCGCCAGTCGGCCACCGGCGCCTGCCCGGTTCTCGACCACCCCAGTCTTGGCATAGCCCGCTCGCAGGCCTTCGGCGATGCGGCGGGAGACGTTGTCGGTCGTGCCCCCAGGGGAGAAGCCGACCAGCACCCGGGCGGTTTCGATCCCCGATTGGGCACGAGCGGCTGATGCCAGCCCAAGCGCATGCAGGGCGGCCAGGCTGCCGACACCCTGTACAAAGTCACGCCGATTCACTTTCATGTGTTCTCCTTGTGGAGCGGATCGATGCTCGTGATAGGTGGAAGAGGGAAGGATGAACGGGTTGTGGCCAGGCGCGGGGCGATCCTTGGCCAGTTCAAGGCGCCGAAGCGATAGTCCAGGTAGCCTAGAGCGCAACCGACGGCAACGTGGCCAATCGAGAAAGGCACTTCGTTCAGCGCCTGCGCTTCGTCGTCGAGCTGCTTCAGGCAGGCCCGTGTCTTCGAACAGCGGAAAGCCATCGTCAAGGACCAGAGTCGGAATCTTGGAGAGCGGGTTGTCCTGCATGAGGCGCGGGTTCGGCTTGAGCATCGCCGCTACCGACCGGACAAGCTCCAGTCGCTCAGCAAGCCCGAGCTCCTGGGCGCTGATCATGACTTTTGCGCACGTAGGGCGACTTGGGTGACCAGTAAAGTTTCATGGTGTCCTCGATGGCACGTCGTCAGGGGCTACGACCAGATTCAAATGACGCCGGCACTCCGCAATGCTGCGATATCCGCCGCCTTGTACCCCAGTTCCGCCAGTATTTGATCGCTATCCTGCCCAAGCAGGGGAGGTGGGGTCTGCCGCTGCAGCGGCGTGTCGGTGAAGCGCATCGGGGTGGACACCTGCGGCACGTCTACACCGCTCGGATGCGGCACATGGCTGAGCATGCCGCGCGCCTTGACCTGAGGGTCCTTGAATACATCGGCGACCGAATTGATGGCGCCGCAAGGCACGCCAGCGGCATCGAGCGCCGCGATCAGACGGTCGCGCTCCCACTCGGCGAAAAGATCCCGCAGCATCTCGGACAGCTCGGCAATGTTCCGGACGCGCTGCGGGTTGGTGGCAAATCGTTCGTCGGTCAGCCATTCGGTACGTCCGAATACCTCGCAAAGCTTCGCGAACTGACTATCGTTCCCGACGACGAGGATCACGTCGCCATCGGCACAGGAATAGACGTCCTGGGGCTGGATGTTGGGGTGGGCGTTCCCGTTGCGCCTTGGCACCTTGCCGGAGACCAGGTAGTTCATCGCCTGATTTGACAAGGTGGCGACTTGAACGTCGAGCATCGCAATGTCGATGTAGTCGCCTTTGCCGCTCTCGTTGCGCCGCGCCAGCGCCGCCAGCACCGATACGGCGGCATACATACCGGTCATCAGGTCCACGATCGGCACACCGACCTTCTGCGGTCCGCCGCCCGGCCTGCCGTCCTTCTCGCCGGTCACGCTCATGAGCCCGCCCATCGCCTGGATCAGGAAGTCGTACGCCGGCTGATCGCGACGCGGGCCCGTCTGTCCAAAGCCGGTGACCGAACAGTAGATGAGTCGAGGATTGAACTCGCGAAGCGAGGCCTCGTCCAGGCCATAGCGCTTGAGCGTGCCGGCCTTGTAGTTCTCAAGCACGATGTCGGCCTTCAGCGCGAGCTCGCGCACGATGCGTTGTCCCTCCGGCTTGTCGAGGCTCACTGTGATCGATCGTTTGCCGCGGTTGACGGCGAGGTAGTAACCGGCCTCCTTGGTCTCCTCGCCGTCCGATCCCTTCAGGTAAGGCGGACCCCATGACCGGGTGTCGTCACCCACGCCCGGACGTTCGACCTTGATCACCTCGGCGCCGAGGTCGGCTAGGATCTGGCCGGCCCAGGGGGCGGCAAGGATGCGACTCAGGTCAAGGACCTTGACGTGTGACAGGGGGCCGGCGTTTCGGGTCATCTGTTCGAACCTCGAAGTCAATGCTCAGTCGAGACTCTAGAGGTCCGATCCATGTTTGCCTACGTACAGGCCGACAAGGCTGAGGTGCAACGTTGGGCATACCGAGTCGACCGCAGAGGGCCGCCAAGCCGAACATCGTGGCGCTCAACACCGGCGCCAGAGGAGGTACGGACTCAGGGAAGGTCTCGAGCCCAGACCGCAATCGCCTCGGCAACGGCGTGCGGCCGTTCCGGGAAAAGCGCGTGTGACGCACCTTGAATCACTCTCACGGTGATCCGGTCACCGAATTCGTCTTGCAGCTGTCGCCAATCCTTGGCCGGTTTAAACGGGTCAGTGTCCGGAATCAGTTCGAGAAGCGGCGCTGTACCTGCATGCCACCAGACGTCCTGTTTCACGGTGCCTCTGCTGCTGGCTGCCTGCATGGACTGTGTCTCTGGATACCAGCCGTGCAACCACGGCGTGGCATCGTTGCCCGGCGCGAAAAATGCCAGGCGTAATGCCTCCAGACGCCTCTCGTCGCTGAGGTCCAGGTTGCCTGCAATGCCCGGTGCCGCCTGGATTTCTGGGGCGTAGCTGCGCGCCGCGGCCGCGGCGAGGACGACGCCTCGAACTGTCTCCGGGTACGCGACTGCTGTCATGCGGGCGACGTAGTTTCCGTAGGCGTGGCCGACGAGAACTGCGCGACCGACTCCCTGCTGCCTGACCACTTCAGCAACATCACGTGCGAGCGCCGGCAACATGACCTCCCGCATGGGCCC
Organism: uncultured Pseudomonadota bacterium; assembly: GCA_963844195.1. GTDB lineage: Bacteria > Pseudomonadota > Gammaproteobacteria > Burkholderiales > Burkholderiaceae_E > Lautropia. The sequence continues at coordinate 1,355,097 of CAWJNC010000004.1, forward strand.
GGTGGAAGCGCCGATGCCGCGCGGTTGTGGTCGCAGCACCCGCCATCCCATCGCCGCCAGAATCTGCGCGACCTCGTCGTAGTCTTCGTAGCCGTCCCGGCCGAGTGATGGCAGGATTACGATCGCGGGCCCTTCTCCTTGAACGATTGTTTCGATCTGCACGTCATCATAGGCGACGAGGACCTCATGGCGAGCCGAATTCATGATGGTCAGCGGTACTCGAAGAAGACTGTTTCGCGGTCCCCTTGCGTCCGAATCGTCCAACGGTATCGCGACTCCCCGACCTTTTCAGCAAGCAGCGTCGCCCGCCGCTCTGCGGGCACCGCTTCGAGCAGGCCGTCGCCGTTGCCCTCACCAGTCGGGGCGTCGAGAAACACTGCGGTAGAGAAGTGGCGCGTCAGCCCCAATCCGAACAGGGTGATGAATGCGGCAGGCTGGCCTGGCACCGGGAGAGGGACACGGAACGTAAAGGCTCCGTCCGCGCCGTTCATCAAGCGCCGCAATCCAGGCGCCGGCAGACCGGCCTGGGTCTCACTGGCCACGGCCTGCGGCACCCAGGCTTCGATCAACCAGGCCGGCAACAATGCGCCTGAACCATCTTCGACAGTGCCCTCGATGGAGATGCTGCCGTGCGCGGATTCGGAGGGCTGATTGTCGGAACTCGCCCAGCGAAGCGCATCGTGAAAGAAGGGGCCGATCGTATGGCCCGGTGTGCTGGTGGCAGTTAGTTCCGGTGTTGGTTGCGAGGAGTTCTTCATGGTTTGGAAGCCTTCAGAGGCCGAACGGCGTCGCGTTGCGACCCCGCAGCACGATGTCATGGATATAGCCCAGCGCATGGTCAGAGATGGTGTGTTCCATGCTGAAGCGCGAGACCAGCGAACGCTGGGCAGCCTTGTCGGGGATGCTGTTGAGGATCGCGTCGTATTCCATCAATGGATCGTCCGGGAAGTACATCTGGGTAACCAGTCGCTGGGCGTAGACATTGCCGAACAGCGAGAAGTGGATGTGTGCGGGGCGCCAGGCATTGTGGTGGTTGTTCCAGGGATACGCGCCGGGCCGGATCGTGACAAAACGATAGCGCCCGTCGTCGTCGGTCAGCATCCGGCCGTCTCCAGAAAAGTTGGGATCCAGCGGGGCGTTGTGCTGGTCGCCGGCATGGGTGTAGCGCCCGGCCGCATTGCATTGCCATACCTCGACCAACGAGCCCCGCACGGGCCGACTGTCTTCGTCGACGATGCGGCCGGTGACGACAATACGTTGACCGAGTGCCTCACCAGTTCCGGTCAGCGTCATGTCGCACTCGCCCGGTTTGGCTGCCGATTCGGCAAAACGCACGCCGGCTTCGACCGCGGCCGGTGCCGAGACGACGACCGGTGGCTGTTTCGGGCCGCGCCGTAGAGTCGAACCGTACGGCGGGTGGATAGTGGCGGGTTGCCTCTCGCCGGGGATAGGATCGAATCTCATGGGCCTCCTTGCATTCGTTGCCGCACTATAGGGCGAGGAGCAGCCGACTGGCATCCGCTTGACGCAAGGCTGGTATATCTTTGCTTGCAGATGCGAGGCGGCCTGAAGGCACCACCGGCTCGCAGAGTCGCCAGCAATGCCGAAGGCCGGCGGGGGTGGCACCACCGCAACCGCACCTCTAACCTGACTCAGAGTCCGCGAGGCTGAAGTGATCTTCGGCTGCGCCAACCACCCCGGCGAAATGCGATGGCGACGAACGCTACCGCTGATTCCGTTATGTATGCGTCTGCTGCATTCGCCATTGGCAGCAACGAAGATGCTTTCGGTAAGCAGCGTTAACTGCTGGATTAGAGGGGTGGGCGGGTGCTGAATTCGAACTTGGGGCCGCCTTACCTGTGCAGGCCGGGAGCAGAGGCATCTGCCCTGGGTCCGTTGTCGGATCCTGCTTACGGAACGTGGATCCTGGTGCATCTTCGTGACCCATGGAGTCCGGAGCGGGCCTCATAATCCGTGGTGCCGAGTTCGACTCTCGGGGGGCCACCCGGTGCATCGACCGCTTGATACGACCAGACATCTCATCCGCGATCTGCTTCATCTCCCGGCCGCGCTTGCAGGACAGCCCAGGTCGCCGATACCCACGTCGTCGGGGTCACAGCGCATTCCCTCATTTCCGCAACGAGTGCGCCAAGCTAGCGTCCTCCCCTCGAGCTGACATCGATCCGGATCGAGGCCACGACAGGCGATACGCGGGCACGACGACAAGAGAGCGCTTCTCGCCCCAGGCTTGTGAAAGCGTCGCATGAGCGGATGTTCATCCGAGTTGACTGTAAGCAAGCTGAAAGAGTGCAGCACCTCGTCGACTGAACCTCGCGGTTTCCACTTGTCCCAGACGGCGGCTATCGTGAAGGGATCTCCGTCCTGGCGCATCGCCGTCGCGAATCGACGCGATCGCTTCGTCGTCGGTGACGACCTTGTCCTTGAGCGGCATGGTGTTCCCTGAGGCTCGCAGAAGCTCACGGGAACGGGACGTCACAGTGGCGACTGCATCTCTTCGAGCTCGGCGGTCAGCTTCATGTTTTCGCGGTAGTCGACGGGGCAGTCAATGACGACCACGGTGTCCTGGGCGAGGGCTTCCTGCAACGTCGGCAGCAGGTCCTCAGTCCGCTCCACCCGATATCCTCTGGCACCAAAACTTTCCGCGTACTTGACGAAGTCCGGATTCCTGAAATCGATATGGCTCGGCCGACCGAAGTGGCGCAACTGGTGCCACGTAATCAAGCCGTATTCCGAGTCGTTCCAGATCAGGATGACGAACGAAGTCTTCATGCGAAGCGCTGTTTCGATCTCCTGCGAATTCATCATGAAGCCGGCATCGCCAGTGACCGCAACAACCTTGCGGTCCGGATAGGCCAGCTTTGCTGCAATCGCGCCCGGCACGGCAATTCCCATGGCCGCGAATCCGTTGGAGATGATGCAGGTGTTCGGGCGCTCAGCCTTGTACATTCTCGACATCCAGATCTTGTGGGCGCCGACGTCGGAGATAGCGATGTCATCGGGTCCGAGAACCTCACGCAGGTCCCAGACGATGCGTTGCGGCTTGACCGGGAAGGCAGTGTCCTTCGAGAACTCGGCACGGTCGGCGACGATGGCCTTGCGCACCGCCTGGAACGGTGACGACGTCTGAGGCTTTGCCTTCGTTGCGATCGCGCGCAGCGACGTCTGAAGGTCGCCGAGCACCCCCACTGCCATGACATAATGCTCATCCACCTCGGCGGGCAGGGCGTCGATGTGCACGATCGTCTTGGAGCCGTCCGGGTTCCACACCTCCGGGTGGTACTCCACCATGTCGTAACCCACGCAGATCACGACGTCGGCCTTCTCGAAAGCGAACCACGGCAGGTCCCGCGCCTTCATGCCGATCGTGCCTAGCGACAGTGCGTTGGTGAACGGCATCACGCCCTTGGCCATGAACGTGTTGGCAACAGGAATGCGCAAGGCCTCGGCGAAGGCCACCAGCGCATCTGCAGCTCCTTGGCGGATAACGCCGTTGCCGGCCAGGATGACGGGCGCCTTGGCGGCCGTGATCAGCTTGACGCCTTCGTCGATTTTGCGAGCCGGAGCCTCCGAGGTGTACGCTTTCTGAACCTTGATGGGATGCTTGTCCACCGGCATCTCCGCCACGTTCTCGGGGAAGTCGATGAAGGTGGCGCCGGGTTTTTCCGTCTGCGCAACCTTGAAGGCTTTGCGCACGATTTCGGGGACGATGCCCGGTTCGAGGATCTGGGTCGAGTACTTGGTGATCGGCTGGAACATGTTCACCAGGTCCAGTATCTGATGGCTTTCCTTGTGCAGGCGTGTCGTCGCCCCCTGGCCCGCGATGGCCACCAGCGGCGCACGGTCCATGTTCGCGTCGGCAACGCCGGTAATCAGGTTGGTGGCCCCTGGTCCCAGGGTCGACATGCAGACACCAGCCCGGCCGGTCAGGCGCCCGTAGACGTCAGCCATGAAGGCCGCGCCCTGTTCATGATGGGTAGTGACGAATGTGATCGGGCTGTCGAGCAGCGCATCCATGACATCGATGTTCTCTTCCCCGGGGATGCCGAAGATGTACTCGACGTTCTCGTTTTCCAGACACTTGACGAACAACTCGGCAGCTTTCATGGGGGCCTCCTGAGTGATGCGGGCGATGATGCTGGAGCGAAAACTCGACAAGGGCCGTCGATATGTTAGCCGCTGCCGGAGGGCAGCAACTTCTCCCGCCGGGGCTCGCCGAGTCGCCAGCCCTGCTTTTCGGTATGCTTGCGTGCACCGGGCGGTGTAGATCGACGGCGGCGTGCATATCGTGGGATGATTCGCACGGCAGGCGAGGCGGCGGGCGAGGAACCACTGAGAGGAGATGGCCATGAGACTCTGGAATGAGCGCTTCGCGCGGGTGGCCTGCGCCTGGCTGGCCGCGCTCATGCTGGCATCGGCCGGCGTGCGCGCGCAGGACCCGCAAGCCGCGCAACCGACTTTCAAGCCGGAGGAGATCGAGGCGCTGGTGGCGCCGATCGCGCTCTATCCGGATTCGCTGCTCTCGCAGGTGCTGATGGCTTCCACCTATCCCCTGGAGATCGTCTACGCCGCGCGCTGGCTGAAGGCCAACCCCAAGGTCAAGGGCGAGGCGGCCATCAAGGCCGTCGAGAGCCAGCCCTGGGATGCGAGCGTGAAATCGCTGCTCGCCTTTCCCCAGGTGCTCGAGCCGATGAACGACAAGCTCGACTGGACCCAGAAACTGGGCGATGCCTTCCTGGGGCAGCAGAAGGAGGTGTTCGCCGCGGTGCAGCGCCTGCGCGGCAAGGCGCAGCAGACGGGCAGCCTCAAGTCCAGCGAGCAGCAGAAGGTGATCGTGGAGCCGGCGACGGCACCGGAGCAGGCGGGGCAGACCATCGTGCGGATCGAGCCCGCCGATCCCCAGGTGATCTACGTGCCCACCTACAACCCGACGGTGGTGTACGGTGCCTGGGCCTATCCGTACGCCCCGCCGTACTACTGGGCGCCGTACCCGGCCTACTACCCCTACTACCCCGGCACGGCCCTCGCGACGGGCCTCGCCTGGGGCATCGGCTTCGCCGCCGCGGGGGCCATCTTCGGCAACTGCAACTGGGGTGGCAACGACATCGACATCAACGTCAACCGCGCCACCAACATCGACCGCAACTTCGACCGCAGCAAGGTGCAGAACGGCCGCTGGCAGCATGACGCCAGCCACCGGCAGGGCGTGGCCTACCGCGACAACGCGACGCGCGACAAGTTCGCCGGGCAGGGCGGCCAGGGCCGGCTCGGCGGGCGCGATGGCGCCGGTGCCGGGCTCGGCGACCGGGGCGGGGTGGGCGATCGGGGTGGCCTGGGTGACCGGGGCGGGGTGGGTGACCCGGGCGGAGTTGGGGACCGGGGCGGAGTTGGGGACCGGGGCGGGGCAGGCGGCGACCGGGCCGGTGGCGCCGGGGATCGCGGCGGCGGCATCGGTGGTGCTGGTGGGGGTGCCGCGGGCGGTGCTGCCGGTGGCCGCGACCTCGCCTTCCAGGGCGTGGGCGGGGGCAGCGCCGCACAGCGCGATTTCGATCGCGGCCGGGCCAGCACGCAGCCCTCGGGCAACTTCAATCGCCAAGGGGCAGGAGGGGGCGGGCGGCCATCCGGTGGTTTCAGTGGCGGCGGCGGAGGCGGGGCACGCATGGGTGGCGGACGCGGCGGCGGAGGCAGGCGCTAGATGAGGGGCTGCAACATGAAGGCATTACTTCGTGCGCCTGCGGTCAGGTGCCTCGCACCTGGGCCTGTCCTGGCTGCGGTGCTCATGCTTTGCCTCGCGGCGACGCCGGCAAGGGCGCAAAAGGCCTTCGCTTCGCCCGAGGCGGCGATGCAGGCTTTTGGCGACGCCGTCGCCACCAGCGACGACGACGCGCTGAAGGTCATGCTCGGCTCCAATTTCCGCAAGCTCATTCCGCCGCTCGGCGCCGACGCGCGCTATGTCTTCCTGCATGCCTGGTCGAAGCAGCATTCGATCCAGCCGGCAGGCGAGGGTCGCGCGCTCATCGCGGCAGGCGACGACGGCTGGACGCTGCCGATCCCCCTCGTCAAGGCATCGCAAGGCTGGGAGTTCGACCTGCCGGCCGGCGTGGAGGAAATGCGGGTGCGCCGCGTCGGCCGCAACGAGAACGTCGCGATGCTCACGATGCAATTGATCGCCGACGCGCAACGCCAGTACGTGATGCAGGACCACGACGGCGACGGCCTGCTGGCCTACGCCGCCAGGCTGTCCAGCTCGCCCGGCAAGCAGGACGGCCTGTACTGGCCGCCCAACGCGAAGCTTGGCCCTAGCCCGCTCGGCAGGGAGCTCTCCGCCGCCGAGGCGCTCCACCTCGGCCCCTCGGGCTACAACGGCTACCGGTTCAAGCTGCTCACCGCCCAGGGCCCGCATGCGCCGGGCGGCGCGATGGACTACGTAGTGCGCGGCAAGCTGTTCGGCGGCTTCGGCGTCGTGGCCTGGCCGATCCGCTACCGCGACACCGGTGTGATGAGCTTCATCGTCAACCATCACGGCCAGGTTTACGAGCGCGACCTCGGCCTCGACAGCGCGGCCAAGGCCGCTGCAATGAAGTCCTTCGATCCCGGCCCCGGCTGGAAAAAGGTGTTGCCATGAGAGCCCTGATCGTCGCGAGTGCCTGTGCCGCCCTGTTGGCCGCGTTGCCCGGGTGCACCTACTATGTCGCGCCGGGCACGCCGGTGCCTGGCTATCCAAACCCGGGCACCTTCGACCGCTCCTTCTCCGCCGCCTCCGGCGCGATGCGCGACCAGGGACTCGCGATCACGATGGAAGACCGTGCCAGCGGCACCGTGGTCGGGCGGCAGGGCGAAGGCACGGTGACCGCCACGCTGCGTCACCAGGCCGACGGCAGCGTGCGGGTGCAGTTCGATTCCAGCGGCATGCGCGACCCGCAGGTGATAGACCGCGTCTCGCGCAGCTACGACCAACGAATGGGGAGATGAGGCAGCCTTGCGGGAGGTGAACAGGTGCGCCAGGCCAGGATGCACCAAGGCGCTCGCCTACTTCGCGGTGCTGCTGGCCTTGGCGACATAGCGGGCAACGGCCTGGATCTGCTCGTCGCTCAAAGTAGTGTAGGCCGGCATCTGGCCGAGGCCGAACTTCACCGCCTTGGCCACGCGCGCCGCGTCGGGCTTGAGTTCGTCGAGCACCGGCCCGACGGCGCCTTCGGCGCCGGCATCCGCGAGAGTGTGGCAGATAGCGCAGGCCGGCACCGCCTTCTGGGTGAACAATAACTTACCCTCTGCCAGGTCGGCGGCCGCGTCGCCGGCGGCCTGCAAGGGCAGGCCAGCCGCGGCCAGGGCCGCCGCGAAGAGAAGCGCCATTGCCGTCCTGGAACACACCGGCCTCATGCCACTGTCACCTGCAGGGCGTGGTCGCGCCAGCTGCTGTTGACGTAGCCGCTCGCGTTCTCGATGCGCTTTTCGTCCTGCACCGTGCCCTTCGCGTCCGTGGCGCGGCTGGCCAGCGTGTAGGTGCCTGGCTCGAGCCGGGCCGCAAGCACGAAGGGCCGCCAGGCATAGCGGCCAAGGTCCGGGCCGATGAAGCGGGCCTGCTTCCAAGTCTTGCCGCCGTCGGTCGAGACCTCCACCCGCTCGACCGCGTGGACGCCGCCGAAAGCCAGGCCCGTGATCTGCACTGGGCCGGCTTTCGCGGGCCCACCCTCCGCTGCCGGTGAGGTGATCCATGACTTGGGCGCCATCGCCCAGATGGAGGGCTGGCTCGGATCGCCCTTGGTGCCGGGCGGCGAAAGCCGGTAGCCAATCCTCTGGATATTGGCCTCGCTCTGCTCGGCGGTGAAGGACAGCTGCTTGACGTACTTGACGTTGTTCACGCCGTTGTAGCCTGGCACGATGATGCGCAGCGGACCGCCGTGGGCGAGGGGGATCGGGTCGTCATTCATCTCCCAGGCGAGCAGCGCGTCCTCCATCGCCTCGAGCGGCACCGACCGCTCGACCATCACGCTCTTCGGGTCGATGCCCTCGGGCAGCTTCTCGCCGCCGGTCGATGTCATGTACTTCATGCCGCCGGCCACCCCGCCCAGCGCCTCGGCCACCACCTTGACCGGCACGCCGCTCCACACCACGCAGCCGGCAGCCCCTACCTGCCAGGGCGTGCCGCTCGGCTTGTCGGGAAAGTAGCCACGGCCGTTGCCGGAGCACTGCAACACCATCGCCACGGTCACCAGGCCCATCGTTTTCAGCTCGCCAACCGTGAGAGTGCGCGGGGTCTTCACGCCAGCGATGGCGACCTGCCACGCATCGCGGTCCGCGACGATGTCGTCACTCGGCGGCGGCAGGTTGTTGCGGATGTAGAGCTGGTTGGTGGGCGTGACGACGCTGGTTCCGAAGGCGCTGCGCTTTGTCTCGACCGTATTGGAACTGTGCACGATCATCGCGCCCGGGTCTTTCCACGCCACGTAAGCCGGCAGCGGCTTCGCCGCAGGGGCGCCGGCGGGCATTGATGCCGGCGCGCCGGGGGTCTGGGCAGCTGCACGGCCTAAACCGGCGGCTGCGAGGGCTGCGGCGCTGCCGGCGAGGACGCGGCGCCGAGCGAGGTGGAGTTCGGTCTTCATACGGCGGTCTCCTTGGTGTCACTGATACCCCGACGACGCATCTCGATGCCTTCGCTCCTGGCCCGATCGCGCCGAAAAAAGTGGGCGGCTTATGCCGAGAGGTGACAAGGATGCCAACGGGCCGCCGATGTATGCTTGGCACTCTTGAGCAACAAGGGAGCGTCGGTGACCCATCCAGTTTCTAAGGCGGCAACTGCGTGCGTGTTTCATCGTGCGCTTGGTCGCTTCGCGATCGCAGCGGGGCTGGCACTTGCGTCCTCGACGTCGGCCGCCCAGGGCGTTGTGACGCTGTATGGCGGCGCACGAGGGGGCGGCGACTTCATTGACGATAACACCGGCACGGTGATCAAGCTCGACAGCGGCGCTGCCGTCTCGTTGAGCCTCGACTGGCCTCTTTCCGATGGGCGGCAAGGGCAGGTCTTCTACTCCTTCCAGCGCAGCGGGCTGACGGGTTCGGCGCTGAACCAGACAGGCGACGTCGCGGTCAACATCAACTACCTGCATGGCGGCGGGCGCGTGTTCTTTCATGGCACAGAGGCCACAAGCGCCGGTTACGTGGTCGGTGGGTTGGGGATTACGTACTTCTCGCCAAGTCTCGGCGGATTGTCGTCCGAGGTGCGCCCGTCGGCGAGTCTCGGCCTGGGCTACCAGTGGATGCTGTCGAAACAGGTTTCGCTGCGCACGGAGCTACGCGGTTACCTGACGCTGGTCAACAGCAGTGGCGGGTTCTTGTGCTCAGGCGGCTGCGTCGTTTCGATTCGAGGCGACACGATGTCGCAGGTCGAGGGTCTGCTGGGACTGTCGTTCGGCTTCTAGGGTTGCGAAGACGCGGGTGGATTTCCTCCCGATGACCGGCATGGGCCTCTTAGGCTCTGTGGTTGCAGGACGTTCCCCAAGCTTTGATGAGCGGGCACGTCCGCTGCTCGAGTTGACGCTCCAGTCATTTTTTTTGGAGACCGCATGGACGCCGTTGAACTTCTTGTCAAGCAGCACCGCCTCTTGGAAGCGCAACTCGAATCCCTCGTCACGGCCGGCGGCGTAGAAGCCAGGCAGGCATCTCTGTCGGAGGTCGGAGACCATCTCGGCGTGCACCTGGCTTCAGAGGAGGAGGTGTTCTATCCGGCTGTCCGCGCGCAACGCACGGAGGACGACCTGCTCGAGTCCCTGGAGGAGCATCTCTCGCTGAAGCGGCTGCTGGCCGACCTGCTGGCGCTGCAGCCGGCAGACGAGACCTTCCAGGCAAAGTGCAAGGTGCTGAGGGAACAGTGCGTGCACCACCACAAGGAAGAGGAAGAGGACCTGTTCCCGGAGGTGCGCGGGATGCTGGACGCGCAAGAGCGCGAGCGGCTGGGCGGCGAGATGCTGGCGCTGCAGCGGCGAATGCGCCGCGAGGGCGAGGCGCGCGAGGTCATCGCCGAGCAGACGGACGAGGCGGCGAAGCTTGACTGAGACTCCGGCGAACACGCCAGCGAGAAGCTCGCGCAGGTGATCGGCAAGGCATCCCGACGCAGGACTGCTCGCGCATAGTTCTGCACTTCGCAACCCGGTTGCGCTTGCTCGCTCGGCGGGCGAAGATCATCACTTGATGGAACTATCGGGGACTACGATGTCCGCCGTCCTTCATAAAGCCTTGCCGCTCGTCACGGGCCTGCTCACCGGCTTGCTGGTTTCTTCTGCCGGCGTGGCCGCCCAGGCCGGCTGGCGTCAAATCACTATTCCGGCTCCGACGCCTGCCACCGATGCCGTTTCGGTGGCGTTGTACTACCCAACGCAGGCACCAGCCCGGGTCATCGCGATGGGCCCGTTCAGCGTCGATGTCGCCGTTCAGGCGGCACCGGACCCGCAAATCAAGGGCTTGATCGTGGTGAGCCATGGTATCGGCGGAACGGAGTTGGGCCACAGTTCGCTGGCCGAGGCGTTGGCAAGGGACGGCTGGCTGGTCGCAGCGCTGCGCCATCCAGGCGACAATTGGAAGGACCGCTCACTGGTGCAGAAGGGCGCTGCGCGCTACTTCACGGAGCGGCCGCAACACGTCTCGCACGTCATCGATGCGCTGCTGCGCGATCCAGAATGGCGCGATCGTATTGGTCGGGACGCCAATGGTCCACGCATCGGGGCGGTTGGACATTCGGCGGGCGGCTACACCGTGTTGGCGTTGGCCGGCGGTGAGCCGGACCTGGCGCGTCTCGCCACCCATTGCGCCGAATCTGGCCCCGAAGATCCGATCTTCTGCGGCCTTGCACGAACCATTCAGCCGGCTGGCAACTCCGCCGCACCCGAATCGCCGGCCCCCTCGTTGGCTGACCCGCGCGTTCGGGCTGTCGTGGCATTGGCCCCGACCGGGGTGCTTTTCAGCGCTTCGTCGCTGGCCGCGATCCGGATTCCCACGGCGATCTACGAGGCGCAGCAAGACCGCTTCCTGGTGCCACGCTTCCACGCCGAGTGGATCGCTCGCCATTTGCCGGGGACAGAACTTCATCGCGTGCCGAATGCCTGGCACTTCTCGTTCATGGACTCCCCCAGCACGGCGATTGCGACGGAAGACGGCGATATTGCCGCGAACCCGCCCGGCTTCGACCGTCAGGCGTTCCTCGCGCGGCTGGGCCGTGAGATCCCGGCGTTCTTCGACAAGGCAATACCCTGAGGAAGCTCTGCACGACCCGCACTCGCTCGTCAGATTCTCGCCTTCAGGCCTTCAGGCTTGTTCAAAGTTGACGAACGTTTCGCGGCGGAGGTAGTTTAGTGGGACCGACCGCGTCCTGGTCCCATGAGTTCTTGGTCACGTGTCCTCGGAGATCCAAAGTGTCTCAACCAGCGACTCCAGGTGCCATCTCGGCTGTTGTTCCCCTGCGCCTCGTTCGCGACCTGCCAGGACCGCCAGGCCTCCCTTTCCTCGGCAACTTGCTCCAGATAAAGGCTACCAGCCTCCATCTGCTTCTTGAGGACTGGCAGCGGGAGTATGGAGACTTCTTTCGATTCCGAATCGCTGAGCGAGAATTTGTGGTTGTGGCTCAGCCGGAGGCGGTGACGTCGGTCCTGAAGGATAGGCCGGACGGGTTCCAACGAACTGATCGTGGAAGCGAAATCGCGGCGGAGATGGGATTGGATGGGCTGTTCAGCGCGCGCGGCGACATGTGGCGCCGTCAGCGACCGATGGTCATGGCGAGCTTCGACCCGGGGCACATCCGATCCTATTTCCCGACGCTGGTCAAGGTCACGGAGCGGCTGGCGAGCCGCTGGGGCCGTGCAGCCGACGCCAACCAGCCGATTGACCTGCTATCGGACCTGATGCGCTTCACTGTCGACGTGACGGCGGGGCTCGCCTTCGGACAGGACATCAATACCCTCGGCGCAGATACCGAGGTCATCCAGGTTCACCTCGACAAGATCTTCCCCGCGTTCCTCCGCAGACTGCTTGCGCCGGTTCCGTATTGGCGCTACCTGAGGTTGCCAGCCGATCGAGAGCTTGATCGACATCTTCAAGCACTCCACGGTGCTGTCCAGGAGTTCATTCGTCAGGCGAGAGCCAGGCTCGAGCGGGACCCGCGTTTGCGCGTCCGTCCGAACAACCTGATCGAGGCCATGATCGTTGCTCGAGACTGCAGATGGAAGCGAACTGGAGGACAGGGACGTGGCAGGTAACGTCATGACCATGCTCCTTGCTGGAGAGGACACTACCGCCAATACGCTCGCTTGGATGCTCTATCTTCTGCAGCAGAATCCTGAGGCTCGCCGCAGGGTGGAAGAGACGGTAGGAGCAGCCATCGGCGATGAACCGCTGCCTCGCCGGTACGAGCAGCTCGCGTCGCTTGACTACATCGAAGCCTGCGCCCACGAAAGCTTGAGGCTGAAGCCTGTTGCGCCAGTGCTTCCCCATCAGGCAGTTCAGGACAGGACGGTCGCAGGGATAGCTATACCGAAGGGAACGCTATTGATGTGCCTCTTGCGCCCGGGCGCCGTTGATGAGAGCAGGCTCCCCGACGCGAAGGCTTTCAGGCCTGAACGCTGGCAATCAGACGGAACCGCCGCACAGGCCAGCAGTGCTACAAGGCGCGTCGCCTTCTCTTTCGGCGCGGGCCCTCGCATCTGCCCGGGCCGGTACCTCGCCCTGCAGGAGATCAAGATGGTCGTCTCAATGCTGACGGGCAGCTTCGAGATTGAAAGCGTGGCGACAGCAGACGGCACCGATCCGAAGGAGCACCTCGCGTTCACGATGGCCCCGATGGGCCTGCAGTTGAAGCTCAAGCGACGTGAGCGAGTGACGGCTTGAGCACGCGCCATCGCCAGAAAACTCCGGAAGGTCGGAGACCACCTCGGCGTGCACCTTGCGAGACCTCGCGCGTCTACCATGCAGCATGATGTCGATCCAGCCCTCCGGCAGCCATGATTGCAGTCCAAGGCCTTGCCCTGTTGCTGCTCTTGCAGGCGCTGGGCGAAACCATCGCTCATGCCTTGAGCATCCCCATTCCAGGGCCTGTACTTGGCATGGCAATCCTATTGCCGGCGCTTCAATGGAGTCTGGTACGCGGGCCGGTGCAGGCAGCCGCCGAGTTGTTGTTGGCGCATCTGTCGCTCCTGTTCGTGCCGGTCGGCGTCGGTGTCATCACGCACCTCGATCTGGTCGCCGACTACGGCTTGCGCCTATTCATCGTGATCGTCCTGTCGACCTGGATCGGCATGACGGTCACCGCCCTTGTGTTGCGAGCTCGCTTGCCCAGGCAGAAGGAATGAGTCACCGTGAGCGACTTTGTGCAATTGTGGGTGTACCTCTCCTCGACTCCGCTGTTTGGCCTGACCGCCACCTTGGTCGTTTACGTGATCGCCAGCTTCTTCTATGACAGCGTACGCAAAGCGCCCTGGGCAAATCCTGTGCTGTGGTCGGTCGTCTGTCTGGGCGCACTTCTGCTTGCGACTCGCACCCCCTATCCGACTTACTTTGCCGGTGCGCAGTTCGTGCACGTGCTTCTCGGGCCTGCAGTCGTCGCCCTTGGCTGGCCGCTCTGGCTGCGGCGGGGAGAGCTGCGATCGCGCGGTGTCGCGTTGACATCAGCCGCATTGGCGGGTGGAATCGCTGCCGCGGGAAGTGCGGTCGGCATCGGCTGGCTATTCGACATGCCCAGCGATGTCCTTCGTTCGTTGGCGCCGAAATCGGTGACGGCGCCTGTTGCGATGGGAATTGCCGAAAGAATCGGAGGCGTGCCGGCGTTGGCGGCTGTCTTTGCGGTGGCGACGGGAATGGTGGGAGCCCTGTCGGCGAAGTATCTGTTCGACCTGCTACGGATCGACAGTTGGGCCATAAGAGGCTTTGCGCTCGGTACCGCTTCTCACGGGATCGGCGCGGCGCGAGCTTTACAGGTGGACGCCGACGCCGGTGCGTACGCCGGCATCGCGCTGGGTCTCCAAGTGCTGCTCGCTTCGCTGCTGGTACCCCTGGCCTTTGCCTGGTTGGATTGATCAGTCCGCCTGCAGCACACCGCGGCGGACCTGGTCGCGCTCGATCGACTCGAAAAGGGCCTTGAAGTTGCCTTCCCCGAAGCCGTCGTCGCCCTTGCGCTGGATGAACTCGAAGAACACCGGCCCGAGCATCGCCTGCGAGAAGATCTGCAGCAACAGCCGTGGTTTACCGTCGGCGGTGCTCCCATCGAGCAGGATTCCCCGGGCCTGCAGCTCTGAGACGGGCTGGCCGTGGCCCGGCAGGCGCTCTTCCAGCATTTCGTAGTAGGCATCATTGGGCGCGGCCATCAGCGGCACGCCAGCCATGCCGAGATTGTCGATCGTCGAGATGATGTCGTCGCATAGAAGCGCGACGTGCTGGATGCCCTCGCCGTTGAACTGCATCAGGAATTCCTCGATCTGACCGGAGCCCTTGGCCGATTCCTCGTTCAGCGGGATCCGGATGCGGCCGTCCGGCGCGGTCAGAGCCTTGGAAGTGAGACCGGTGTACTCCCCCTGGATGTCGAAGTAGCGGATCTCGCGGAAGTTGAAGAGCCTTTCATAGAAGTCCGCCCAGAACGACATCCGGCCGCGGTAGACATTGTGGGTGAGGTGGTCCACCAGCTTCAGGCCGTGGCCTGTCGGGTGGGGGTCGACGCCTTCCAGGAACTCGAAGTCGATGTCGTAGATCGACTTGCCGTCTTCGAACCGGTCGATGAGGTAGAGCGGCGCCCCGCCGATGCCCTTGATCGCGGGCAGGCGCAGCTCCATCGGGCCGGTCGGTATTTCGATCGGCTGCGCCCCGAGCTGCAGGGCGCGATCATAGGCCTTGTGCGCGTCCTTGACCCGGAAGGCCAGGCCGCAGGCCGAGGGGCCGTGCTCGCTTGCGAAGTACCAGGCGAGGCTTTTCGGTTCCCGGTTGACGATGAAGTTGATGTCCCCCTGACGGTAGAGCGAGACGTCCTTGGAGCGGTGTCGCGCCACTTCGGTGAATCCCAGCTTCTCGAAGGCCGGCTCGAGCACCCCAGCCTCCGGCGCTGCGAACTCGATGAACTCGAAGCCCATCAGGCCCATCGGGTTGTCGAATAGATCACTCATGAAGCTACCTCTGTTGACGGTTTCGTATCGGACGATTGGGCGGCTCATTATCGCCCCGGATCACGGGACAATCAGTCGATCTTGATGTCGGCTCTCTTGACGAGGCCGGCGTAGCGATCCAGTTCCGACTTGAAGAACTTCACCGCCTCTTCCGGTGAACTCGGATGAATGACGTTGTTCTGCTTTTCCATGGTGGCCTTCAGTTCAGGAGTCGCGAATGCCTCGATGACGGCGGCGTGAATGCGTTTTACCTCGGAATCGGGCAATTTCGCCGGGCCGACCACCGCGAACCAGCCGGCGACATCCACCTCCGGGAAGCCCTGCTCAGCGAAAGTAGGAACATCAGGCAGCGCCGCGACGCGTTCCTTCCCCATCACGCCGATCGGCCGCAGCAGGTTGCCCTTGATCTGGCCGATGGCCGCCGGTACCGCAACCGCACCGAATTCAACCTGACCACCGGCGACGTCAGTCAGCTGGGCTCCGACGCTCTTGTAGGGGATGTGCTTGACATCGACGTTCGCGGCGTCGACGAACATCGCGCCGGCAAGGTGGATGATCGTCCCGTTGCCCGATGAGCCGTAGTTGTACGCGCCCGGCTTGGCCTTCAGGTAGTCTGCCAGCTCCTTCGCGTTCTTCGCGGGCACGGCCGGGTTCACGACCAGCACGAACGGCGTCTCCCCGACAACGGAGATCGGCGTGATGTCGTTGATGGCGTCGAACGGCATCTTCTTGTAGACGCTCGGGTTGACGACATGATTGTTCGACACCACCCCGATGGTCAGTCCATCCGGCGCTGCCTTGGTGATGGCGGTGGTACCGATGATGCCGCCTGCGCCGGTCAGGTTCTCGACGACCACCGGTTGCCCCAGCGACTTGCTCAGGGCGGGTGCCGCAGCACGGATGATCGTATCGACCCCCGAGCCGGGACCGACCGGGAGAATGACGCGAAGCGGCTTTCCTGCATGGGGACTCGCTGCCTGTGACCAGGCGGGGGTGTAGGCGGTGGCGCTCAGTACGCTGGCAGCAGTGGCCACTACGAGGGCGCGGCGGGTGAGCTGGAAGGTTGGTTTCATGAGATGTCTCGGTTGCTTTGATAGTGTTTTGTCGCGGTCAGTGCTCGAGCTTTGCCAGTATTTCGGCAGTGTGTTCTCCCACCCGTGGCAGGGGTCGACGCACGCCCGGCCGCCGACCGTTCATCAGCAAGGGAAGGAGCACGACATCGGTCTCGGCGCCGTCTTCGGTAGGCATCTTCACCAGCCCTCCACTTGCTTTCAGGTGTGGATCGTCGATCAGCTGATCCGGTCGCATGATCGGTGCATAAGGCAGGCCTGCGGCTTCGAGCTTCGCTGAGAGCGGCCCGATCTCGTGGTGGGCGAGGGTTTCAGCCAGCAGCGTCAGCAGTTCTGCCCGGACCTCGACACGGGATGCATTGGTCGCCATCCGGGCGTCGCTGAGAAGGTCCTCGCGGCCGATCACGTTGCACAACGTGTGGAACTGCTTGTCGCTGACGGCCCCGATGAAAAGTTGTTCTCCGTGGGCGAGGGTGAATACGTCGTAGACGCTCCATGCCGAGACCCGCGACGGCATGGGCGGGGGAGGTTCTCCCGTCATCGAGAACTGCTGCATGTGCTGGCTGCAAAGGAACGCACAGTTTTCGAAGAGGGCGCTCTGCACCTCCTGGCCTCGACCGGTGCGCTGCCTCTCCAGGATCGCCGACAGCACGCCGATGGCGCCGAACATCCCGCCCATGATGTCATTGACCGAAGTGCCGGCTCGCAGCGGGCGGCCGACCGGACCGGTCATGTACGAGAGTCCGCCCATCATCTGGACCACCTCGTCCAGTGCAAGACGGTTCTCGTATGGTCCCGGCAGGAAGCCTTTGTGGGACACGTAGATCAGGTGCGGGTATCTGGCCGACAGCGTCACGTAGTCGAGACCGAACTTCTCCATCATGCCGGGCCTGAAGTTTTCAAGCAGGACGTCGCACTGGCCGATCAGTTGGACCGCATTGTCCAGGCCCTCGGGCGTGTTGATGTCGAGGACCACGCTCATCTTGTTCCGGTTGAAGCTACGGAAGAAGCCGATCCCGAGGCCGGGCAGCTTCCGGGTCTTGTCCCCGCCCGGCGGTTCGATCTTGATGACTTCAGCTCCCAGATCTGCGAGGATCATGCCGCAGGTCGGGCCCATGACCATGTGGGTGAACTCCACCACGCGAACGCCGCTCAGGGGAAGTGATTCCTGCGCGGCGTCCTGGGATTGCGGCTTGTCCTTGCTCATTGCTGGCTCCATCAGGCGGCAACGGCCGCGCGGTTGCTCATGGTCTTGGGAAGGCCGGCCCGCACGAGAGTGCCGTGCAAAGCCTCTCCCTCCAGCCAGCGGGCGACCTTGGCCCGCAGCGTGAGGAAGGCGTCAATGTCGATCCCGGTGTCGACGCCCATGCTGGCGAGCATGTAGGCGAGGTCTTCGCTGGACGCGTTGCCGCTTGCGCCCGGCGCGTGCGGGCAGCCGCCGATTCCTGCCAGGGTGGCATCGAAGCGGTTCACCCCCAGCTGGAGCGCTGCAAAGATGTTGGCGAGTGCGAGACCCCGGGTGTCATGAAAGTGACCGCAGCAGAAGCGCTCACCGGCGATCTTCAATGCCTGCTCGAAGAGCCTGCTCACCGCAGCAGGGTCGGCGTAGCCGACGGTATCGGCAATGCTTACCCGGTCGACTCCTGCATCGAGAAGCCCTTGCATGCAGCGGAGCACTTCCGACGACGCGACCTCGCCCTGGATGGTGCAGCCGAATGCGGTTCCAATGCCGCCCTCGATCAGCGTCTTTGATCCCGATGCGTCACGTGCGGCCCTGATGCGGGCAACCTCGGCGAGCACGTCGTCGGGGGTCTTGCGCAGGTTGGCGAGGCTGTGGGCATGACTGGCTGAGAGTGGGACCAGCATCAGGTCGGCACCCGACTCAATGGCCTTTTCGCCACCCTTCAGGTTGGGTACCAGCACCGAAACGAACAGCCCTGGCAGCGTCTTGGCATACGCCACGAGTTCCCCCGTGTCCGCCAACTGCGGCAGGAGCCGGGGTGGGACAAACGATCCAACCTCGATCTCATGCTGTCCCGCAGCATATGCATCGCGGATCCATTCGATCTTCAGGGCGGTGGGCAGGATACGCTGGATCGCCTGCAACCCGTCGCGAAGGCCGACCTCGCGGATGATTGCTTTCCTGGGAAATGACGGGGTCTCGTGGGTCATCTTGTCTCTCTTGTGCAGGGTCTTCACCTGACGCTTGCTTCAGGACGAAGCCGCGGTGGATTGATCGCAGTCTAGTCGCCTCGGAACTGGTTCTGAAGTGGCATTTAATCGGCTCAGACGTTCCGTTTCGACATGGTAGAGTCGCCTCATGCGAGACCTCGACCTCACGACGCTGCGCTACCTGGTTGCGGTCTGCGACGCGCAGAATATCGCCCGGGCAGCCGAGCAGGAGCACATCGCACCTTCGGCGATCAGCAAGCGCATAGCGAGCCTCGAATTCATGCTGGGGGTGCCGCTGCTGATCCGGACACGTCGAGGCGTTGCCCAGACACCGGCGTGCGAGGCGCTGCTCGAGCGCGCGCGGACGATGCTTTTCGAAGCGGCCCAGATCGAGAGCGAGATGAACGCCTTTGGCAGCGGCCTCCAGGGCCAGGTCCGGCTGCTGGCATCACCCTCGGCCATCGCAGAGCAATTGCTGGACGACGTTGCATCGTTCATGCGCGAGCCCGGCAACAAAGGGATCAAGGTCAACATCGAGGAACACTTCACGCGCGAGATTCCCCGGGTCCTGCGGGATGGCAGCAATGGCATCGGCATCTGCTGGGAATCGACGGACCTGAGAGGCCTTCAGCAGCGCCCCTATCGCAGCGATGACTTGATGCTTGCCGTCCCCGCCAGGCACCCCCTCGGGCACCGCAAGGCGCTGCGCTTTGAACAGACACTGGACTTCGCGCACGTGGGCCTGCAACCTACCAGTTCGGTGCAGATGGCCTTGGCGCGCGCGGCAGCGCGCTTGGGCCGCACGGTCAACTACCGGGTGGTTGTCTCCAACTTCGATGCAGCGTTCCGTGTCGTGGCGGCTGACCTTGCCATCAGCGTGATACCGGCCCAGGTGAGTTCGCCGCATGTCGCAAATGGCCTGGTCAAGCTGATTCCGCTGAGCGACACCTGGGCCCATCGCCGCTTCGCGATCTGCTACCGAAAAGTCGATGATCTGCAAGCAGCGGGCAGACGCATCGTCGAGTATCTGGCTTCACGAGCGGCATAGCCCAATTCGGGCGCTCTTGCTCCAGCCGCTCGACTCGCCGTTGGAGTTCCTTGGACGGATGAGCAGGGCAGAGGATCGTGAATGGCTGGATCGACCATGCACCGCGCTGGCGCGGGGACATCGGGTGTGGCTACCATTGACCCGATCCAGTCACCGTCGAGGCAACGCGTGACGACTCCTCCGGCAACCGGTATCTCCGAACTGTGGCTCAAGGTCACACCCCCGCGCGTGCCTCGTCACTTGCTCGCGCGTCCTCACCTGTCGTCGACCGCCGACAGCCTTGCCGATCGTCCCGTGATCCTGGTGCAGGCGCCGCCTGGCTTCGGCAAGACCTCCCTGCTGGCCCAATGGCGACTCGAGCACTTGGCGCAAGGCACCGTTGTCGCATGGCTGTCCGCGCAGCCGCGCGACGAACCCGATCGCCTCGCGCAATGCCTTGCACTGTCGGTCCGGATGGCCTCGGGGCGGCAGACCTTCTGCCACACCCTGCTCGAAGCCGCTGCGCCGGGCGGGCTCGAAGGCATCACCATCTGGCTGGCCGAACTGGCCCGGGCGGCATTCAATACCGTCCTGTTCGTGGACGAGGCGGACAACCTGCCGGAGGCATCGCGCGAAGCCCTGGTGTATCTGCTGCAGAATGCGCCTGCGAACCTGCGATGCGTCATCGCGGCGCGGCCCGACTTCCGGCTCGACCTTGAGGACCTGGTCACCTACGGACAGTGCATCGAGATCGGCCCGGCCATGTTGCGCTTCCGCCTCGAGGAATCACTGGAGTTGGCGCACGTCCAGCTCAATGCTCGGATGGACAACGACACCGCGGCGCGCCTGCATGAACTGACCGAGGGCTGGCCGCTTGGCCTGCAGCTCGCCCTGTCGGCCATCTCGGCGGGAGCCGAGCCGCGGGCGGCGGTGTCCGGCCTGGCAGGACGCCTCGGCGAGCTGCGCGAACACCTGGTGGGCGTGCTGCTCTCCAACCTGGACGCGGCGGACGTGGACTTCCTTGTCCGCATCTCGATCCTCGAAGATGTGCACCCCGACCTGTGCCGCAGCCTCTCCGGCGACGATGACGCGCCGGCGCGGCTCGCGCGCCTGGGCCGCGACACGCCGGTGTTCGTCGTCGGCGAGCACAGCGAGTGGATGCGCATGTCCGTGCTGGCGCGCGAGACGCTGCGCCAGCGCTTCACGGCGCTTCCCGCCTCGATGCAGGGGCAGGCCCAGGCGCGCGCTGCGGCCTGGCTGGACGAGCACGGCCTGCTCGAACCGGCAGCGCGCCACGCGCTGGCGGCGGGCCTGCACGACAAGGCCTACGAACTGGCCGAGCGCAGCCTCTATGAATCGATCATGAAGCGCGGCCGGCAGAGCACCGTGCTGGGCTGGATGGCCGACCTGCCGGACCAGGAACTCGACCGGCGACCCCGCCTGTTGCTGGCGGCTGCATGGTCGCTCGCGATCAGCGAGCGTCACGAGGAAGCGGGCCGTCTGGTGGAGCGTCTGCTGGCGCTGCCGGGCACCGACGATGCGATGCGCTGCGAAGGCGCGCTCATCCTGGGCGGCGCGGCAGTCTTTGCGGACGAGCCTGACCGCTTTGCCGAGCTGCACGACCCTTGGAGCCAGGCGCCGCCGCTGCACGATCCCATGCTGCTCGACGTGCACGCCAACCGGATGGCCTACCGCACCCTCCTCGAGGGCGATCCGGCGCTGGCGCGCCTTCGCCAGCAGCAGGCGCCGCGTGGAGACTTCGGGCATGCCATCCAGTACGTCGACCGCTGGGGCGAGCTCATCATCGCGCTCACCTACCTGTGGGAAGGGCAGGTGCGGCTTGCCGAGAACCTGCTGCGGCCGGCCCTGGCGAGCACCGAGGGCGAGCAGGGCCGCCGCAGCCCCTTCGCCTGCATGCTGGCGGCCCTGCTGGCGGCTTCGGTGTGGGAGCGCGACCATCCGGACGAGGCGGCGGCCCTGCTGGCCGACCGGCTCGACGTGCTTGAACGCTGCGGACTGCCTGAATCGCTGCTGCTCGCCTATCGCACCCTCGTGCGCATCGCGGTGGCTGAAGGGGCGGAGCATCGCGCCATCGAGCTGCTCGATGCCATGGAGGCGGTTGGCGCCGCCAGGCGATTGCCCCGCCTGCGCGTCGCGAGCCTCGCTGATCGGGTGCGCATGCATGCGCGCCGCTACCGCGCGCAGACCTGCCGCGAGCTGTGCCGGCGCATCGAAGAGCTGCTCGGCGATGCCGCGCTCCCGCAGGGCCGGCTGTGGCGCCGGAGCGTCGCGGTGATGCGCGACCTGGCCTTCGCCTATGCGGCGATTGCGGCACAGGACTGGCGCGGCGCGCTGCGGTCGCTGGCCGGCGCGAGCGAGATGGCGCAGCAACTCAAGGTCGGGCGGGCGCATATCGAGGTACTCGGCTTGCGTGCCTTCGCCCTCGATCGTTGCGGCGAGCAGGCGCAGCCGCTGCTGCGCGAGGCGATGGACCTGGCGCAGGCCTATGGGCTGCAGCGGGTACTGCTCGATGCGCATCCGGACCTCGGCGAGTGGATACGCCAGCTCGCAGGCACGGTGCCCGATGCGCCGGTGGTGCGGTCGGTGCCGGCTAAGCCCCGGCAGGAGCGCGGCCTGTCGAAGCCGGCGACAGGCCCGGGGGCGGTGCTTACCGCCAAGGAGCGCGAGGTGCTGGACCTGTTGGCCCGCCATCTTTCCAACAAGGAGATCGGACGCGCCATGCAGGCCGGCGAAACCACCGTCAAGTGGCACGTCAAGAACCTGTTCGCCAAGCTGGATGCGGGCACCCGCAAGCAAGTGGTGCTCCGGGCTCGCATCCTCGGGCTGCTCCCGCCGGCCTAGGCTCCAGGCTTCGTCCGACTGCACCGCTCCCCAGGCCCCTCCCACAAGGAGGGGCGGCAAGCAACGCTTGCGTCCTATTCTTCGTCTTGTGAAGGCGCCTGAGGCCTCCCGGACTGGCCCGGCACCACGCCAAGGGCCATCAGAAGGAGACGTAAAGCATGAATTCAACGATGACCTCCCTCAAAGTCGAGCCGCTTACCTGCACGATCGGCGCCGAAGTCGGCAACGTGAATCTCGGCGCCGCCTCGCGCGACCCCGGCCTCGTCGTCGAGTTGCGGCAGCTGCTGCTCGAGTACAAGGTGCTGTTCTTCCGCGACCAGGAGATCACGCGCGCTGAGCACGTGGCCTTCGCGCGCCACTTCGGGGAGCTCGAAGACCACCCGGTTGCAGGAAGCGATCCGGAGCATCCCGGCCTCGTGCGCATCTACAAGTCGCCCGAGGCGCCGAACGACCGCTACGAGAACGCCTTTCACACCGACTCCACCTGGAACAAGAAGCCGCTTTTCGGCTGCGTGCTGCGCTGCGTCGAATGCCCGCCGGTTGGAGGCGACACCATCTGGGTGAACATGGTCGAGGCCTACGCCCGTCTGCCCGGGGAGGTTAAGAGCAAGATTGCCACCCTGCGCGCCCGCCACAGCATCGAGGCCAGCTTCGGTGCCGCGATGCCGATCGAAAAACGCCTGGCGCTGCACGCCCAGTTCCCCGATGCGGAGCATCCGGTGGTGCGTACCCACCCCGAGACGAGCGAGAAGGTGCTGTTCGTCAATGCCTTCACCACGCACTTCACGAACTTCCACACCCCCGAAAACGTGCGTGTCGGCCAGGACTACACGCATGGAGGCTCGGACCTGCTGCGCTACCTGATCTCGCAGGCCGCGATCCCCGAGTACCAGGTGCGCTTTCGCTGGAAGCGCAACAGCGTGGCCATGTGGGACAACCGCGCCACCCAGCACTACGCGGTCATGGACTACCCGCCTTGCCACCGGAAGATGGAACGCGCCGGAATCGTCGGTGACGCCCCGTTCTGAACCGAATCAACCAACCTCAAAAGCCATAGGACCAACCATGAACTTCCTCGACGGTTCGCTGTTCCCTGAAAACCAGCCCCCGCTGGTCATTACCGCCGCCCCGTACGGCCCGGAGTGGATTCCCTCCGACTTCCCCGAGGACATTCCGGTGACCATGGAAGCCCAGATCCAGAAGGCGGTCGACTGCTACAACGCCGGCGCCACCGTGCTGCACCTGCATGTGCGCGAGCTCGACGGCAAGGGCTCCAAGCGCCTGTCCAAGTTCAACGAGCTGATCGCTGGAGTGCGCAAGGCCGTGCCCGACATGATCATCCAGGTGGGCGGCTCGATCTCCTTTGCGCCGGAGACCGACGGCGCTTCCGCGAAGTGGTTGTCCGACGACACCCGTCACATGCTGGCCGAACTCGACCCTAAGCCCGACCAGGTGACGGTGACGGTCAACACCTCGCAAATGAACGTGATCGAGCAGATGGACGCCGCGGACATCGCCGGGACCTCGCTTGCCGAGCCCGAGACCTTGCGCGCCTACAGCGAGATGATCGTGCCCTCGACGCCGAGCTTCTTCGAGGAGCATATCAAGCGCCTGTCGGCCCGCGGCATCCAGAGTGCCTTCCAGTTCTACAACATCAACAGCTACGAGACGGTCGAGCGCCTGATCCGGCGCGGCATCTACAAGGGCCCGCTGGTGATGAACTGGGTGGCGATCGGCGGTGGCATGGACGCGCCGAACGTCTACAACCTGGCGAACTTCCTGCGCGCCATTCCGGACGGCTCGATGCTGACGGTGGAAAGCAGCATGCGCAACGTGCTGCCGATCAACATGATGGGCATGGCCATGGGCCTGCACGTGCGCTGCGGCATCGAGGACAACCTCTGGAACCAGTCGCGCACCGGGAAGATGAGCACGGTCAAGCAGATCGAGCAGCTGGTGCGCATCTCACGCGAATTCGGCCGCGAGATCGCCACGGCCGAGGAAGCGCGCGAGATCTGCAAGATCGGCGTGTTTTACGACACCGTGGAAGAGACGCTGGCCGCCAACGGCTTTGCCCCCAACCCGAAGGGTCGCCACCAGGGCTATCTGCTCAAGGCTGCCTGAGATGCGTTGCGCATTTATCCAGCCGACCGTGCTGATCGTCCCTGGCCTGTGCGACGATATGGCCGAGCATTGGCAGACCTTGCTGCACTCTCGGCTCAAACGCCACGGCCGCAAGGTGCGCAGCGTGGCGCCGATGGGCCGCGCCAATCTCGATTGCGAGACCAGGGTGGCCGCCATCGAGCGCGAGGTGCGGTCGACCGACGGGGCAGTGGTCGTGGTGGCGCACAGCGCAGGGTGCCTGACGATCGCGCACTGGGCGAGCAGGTGGAAGGGCCGAGTCTGGGGCGCGCTGCTGGCGACGCCGCCCGATCTCGAGGAGGCGATGCCGGCCGGCTACCCGAGCCTCGACGAGCTGCGCGCCGGCGGCTGGCTACCGGTGCCGCGCCAACGCCTGCCGTTTCCGAGCATCGTGGCCGCCAGTCGCAACGATCCGCTGGGACGCTACGAGCGGGTGGCCGAACTCGCGCATGACTGGGGCAGCCGCCTCGTCGACCTCGGCGAGGTGGGCCGCCTGAACCCGGATTCCGGATTCGGGAACTGGCACAGCGCCGAAAACTACATCGATCACATTGCCCTCGCGGCCTGACCCGCGCGGCGCGCCAGGTCGATCCTGGCACCTTCATCGAAGTGAGAGGAGATAAAACCATGGCACGTGCCATTCGCATCCAGAAGACCGGCGGTCCGGAAGTCCTGAAGCTCGAGAACGTCGAGGTGGGGGATCCCGGCCCCGGCCACGTCCGTGTGCGCCACAGCTACGTAGCGGTCAACTTCATCGACATCTACTTTCGCACCGGCCGCTATCCGATGCCCCTGCCCAACGGGCTGGGCTCGGACGCGGTGGGCGTGGTCGAGGCAGTGGGCGAGGGCGTCACCGACATCCGCGCCGGGCAGCGCGTCGGCTATTTCATGGGGCCGCAGGGCGCCTATTCGGATGTGCGCGCGATGCCGGCCGACATGCTGATCCCGCTGCCCGATGGCGTCACAGACCGCGCCGCCGCGACGCTGATGATGAAGGGTATGACGGCGCAGTACCTGTTCCGGCAGGTGTACCCGCTCAAGGGCGGCGAGACGATTCTGTACCACGCGGCCGCCGGCGGCGTCGGCCTGGTGGCCTGCCAGTGGGCGAAGGCGCTCGGCGTCACGATGATCGGCACCGTCGGTTCCGACGAGAAGGCCGAGATCGCCAAGGCGCACGGCTGCACCCACACCATCGTCACCTCGCGCGAGGACATCGCCAAACGCGTGCGCGAGCTGACCGACGGCAAGGGCGTGCCGGTGGTGTACGACTCCGTCGGCAAGGACACCCTGCAGGCCTCGCTCGACAGTCTGCAGCCGCGCGGCACGCTGGTCAGCAACGGCACCTCCTCGGGCCCGGTGGTGCTGGACACCATGCAGCTCGCCGTCAAGGGCTCGATCTGGGTGACGCGCCCGGCAATGGTCCACTACGCCACGCCGCGCTCGCACATGCTGGAGATGGCGGACGAGCTGTTCGGCCTGGTGCTGGCCGGCAGGATCACCGGCGAGCCGAGGCAGAGCTTCGCGCTCTCCGACGCGGCCGAGGCGCATCGCGCGCTCGAGTCACGCGCGACCACCGGCGCCACGGTGCTGGTCCCCTGAGCGTTTCGCTCCAATAAGAGGTTGTCATGAATTTGCACGCACTCGAAGCGAAGAAGGACGGTGCCGAAGGCTACCTGTTCAGTCGCGGCCAAGCCTGGTTCGCCTTCGCGATGACGCTTGGCCTGATGGTGTTCGACTATGTCGACCGCCAGGTGATCGTCTCGCTCTTTCCTTACATGAAGAGCGAGTGGGGCCTTTCGGACAAGCAGCTCGGCGCGCTGGTCTCGGTGGTCTCGCTCACGGTAGCGCTCGGCGCGCTGCCGGTGGCGCTCTTCGCCGACCGCGCCAGCCGCGTCAAGAGCATCGTCGTGATGGCCACCGTCTGGAGCCTGGCGACCGTCTCCTGCATGTTCACCCGCAACTACAGCCAGTTGCTGACCGCGCGTGCCGTGGTAGGGCTGGGCGAGGCCGGCTACGGCTCCGTCGGCGCGGCCCTGATCGCCAGCCACTTCCCTTCGCACATGCGCGGGGCGTTGATGGCCGGCTTCTTCGCCGCCGCCTCGGTCGGCTCCGTGCTCGGCGTGATGCTGGGCGGAATCATCGCGGCAAAGTGGGGATGGCAGGCCGCCTTTGGATTGGTCGGCGTGCCCGGGCTGCTGATGGCGCTGCTGTACCTCAAGGTACGCGACTACCGGACGGTGGAGCTCACGCCGCGCCTGGACCGCGCCACGCGCTCGACCTCGACGGCGGCCAAGGCGGTGGTGCGCGCGCTGATCCGTTCGCGCACCATGCTGTGGGTGTGCGTCGGCGGTGCCGCGCAGCTCATCGTGGTTTCCTCGGTCTGGGCGTGGTTGCCCAGCTTCCTGAATCGCGAGTACGGGATCGCCCCCGACCAGGCCGCCGTGAAGGCTGCGCTGGTGGTGCTGTGCGGCGCCATCGGAAGCGTGGTCTGGGGTGCGATGGTCGACCGTTCCGGCGCGCGCCGGCCGGTTCGCAAGCTGCATTTCATGGCGCTGCTGTGCATTGCCACATCGCTGGTGTTGGGCCTGGCCTTT
Source organism: uncultured Pseudomonadota bacterium (assembly GCA_963844195.1). Taxonomy (GTDB): domain Bacteria; phylum Pseudomonadota; class Gammaproteobacteria; order Burkholderiales; family Burkholderiaceae_E; genus Lautropia. The sequence goes on from CAWJNC010000004.1 coordinate 1,382,116, forward strand.
GGCGCGCCGCTGCTCGGCATCGAGCTGTCGGCACAGGCGCGCTTCGCGCTGATCGCAGTCGGCGGCTTCCTGATGACCTGCACCGTTGGCCCGGTCTCGGCCATCGTGATCGACGTGATACATCCCGGCATCCGTGCCACCGGCGCCTCGGTGCTGGCGCTGTTCCAGAACCTGTTCGGCCTGGCCGCAGGGCCCTTCATCGCGGGCGCCCTGTCCGACGCCTGGGGCCTGACCCCGGTGCTCGCGGCCATGCCGGCCTTCGGCCTGGTCGCGGCGCTGGCCTTCAGGTTGGCCGCCCGCACCTACGAGGCGGACATGCAGCGTGCCGGCGACCCCCTCGCCGAAACCCGCGATCCATCGATTGCCGGCGTGCGCCACGCGCCAGCCTGAACTGCACTCCCGCACCTGACCGACAACATCGAACCGAGGTATTTTCATGAACGGACTCATGATGCATCAGCCGTTGCTGATTTCGAACCTGCTCACCCATGCTGAGCGCTACCATGGCGAGCAGGAAATCGTCTCCCGCCGCGTCGAAGGCGACGTGCATCGCTACACCTACCGTGACCTGGCCCAGCGCTCGCGCCGCATGGCCAACGCGCTGGCCGCGCACGACGTGCGCTTCGGCTCTCGCGTCGCCACGCTGGCCTGGAACGGCTACCGCCACCTGGAGCTGTACTACGCGGTTTCCGGCTCGGGAGCGGTGCTGCACACGCTCAACCCGCGCCTGCACCCCGACCAGGTGGTGTGGCTTGCGGACCATGCCGAGGATGAGGTGCTGTTCTTCGACCTGACTTTCCTCCCGCTGATCGAGGCGATCGCCTCACGCGTCTCGACCGTCAAGGCCTTCGTGGCGATGACCGACCGCGAGCACATGCCGGTGTCCTCAAAGGTACCCAATCTGCTGTGCTACGAAGACCTCGTCGAGGGCCATTCGAGCGAGTACACCTGGCCGAGCTTCGACGAGGATACCGCCTCGTCGCTTTGCTACACCTCGGGCACCACGGGCAACCCGAAGGGCGCACTCTACAGCCATCGCTCCACCGTTCTCCATACCTATGCCGCGGCGTTGCCCGACTCGCTGAACTGCTCGGCGCGCGACGTGATCCTGCCGGTGGTGCCGATGTTCCACGTCAACGCCTGGGGCCTGCCGTACATCTCGTGCATGGTGGGCGCCAAGCTGGTGTTCCCGGGCCCGTGGCTGGACGGAAAGTCGCTGCACGACCTGTTCGAGAGGGAGGGCGTCACCCTATCGGCTGGCGTGCCCACCGTTTGGCAGGGGCTGCTCGCGCACGTGGGGGCATACGACCTCGAGTTCAGCACCATGCGCCGCACGGTGATCGGCGGCTCGGCCTGCCCGCCGGCGATGATGCGCGCGTTTCAGGACCGCTATGACGTGGCGGTGCTGCACGCCTGGGGCATGACCGAGCTGAGTCCGGTCGGAACGGTGTGCGCGCTCAAGCCCGGCCAGCTCGCGCTCGGCGCCGAAGAGCGCCTGGCGATCCAGTCCAAGCAGGGCCGCCCGGTGTTCGGCGTCGACATGAAGATCGTGAGCACGGACGGCCAGGAACTGCCGCACGACGGCAATGCCTCCGGCGAGCTGCTGGTGCGCGGGCCCTGGGTCATCTCGAGCTACTTCCGCGGCGAGGGCGGCGATCCGCTGGTGGATGGTTGGTTCCCCACAGGCGATGTCTCCAGCATCGACGCCGACGGCTTCATGCAGATCACCGACCGCAGCAAGGACGTCATCAAGTCCGGCGGCGAGTGGATCGGCTCGATCGACCTGGAGAACATCGCAATGGCACATCCCGGCGTGGCGATGGCGGCCTGCATCGCGGCGCGCCATCCGAAGTGGGACGAGCGCCCGCTGTTGGTGGTGATGCGCAAGCCCGGCACAGAGCTGTCCCGCACCGAGCTGCTGCAGTTCTACGATAGCAAGATCGCCAAGTGGTGGACGCCGGACGACGTGGTCTTCGTCGACAGCATTCCGCTCGGCGCGACCGGCAAGATGCAGAAAAACAAGCTGCGCGAGCTGTTCAAGGACCACAGGCTGCCGACAGCCTGACGCCGCTGGAACATCATGATGACAAACCGTTTGTTCAACGCAATGCGGACGGCCGTGGTTTCGGCTGCCGCTCTTTTACTGGCCGCACCCCCGACGGATGCCCAGGCGCAGACCGCCAAATGGCCCGAGAAGGCCATTCGCATCGTCGTTGCGGGTCCGGCCGGCGGATCGGCGGACATCGTGGCGCGCCTGCTGGCTGACAACCTGACCAAGGAACTCGGACAGCCGGTGTACGCGGAACCCAAGCCCGGAGCGGCCGGCGTGCTCGCCGTCAACGACCTCTCCAAGGCCCCGCACGACGGCTACACGCTGCTGGTGGGCGTAAACTCGCTGGTCAGCGAGATCCCGCACATCGTCAAGCTGCGTGTCGACATGGCCAAGGAGATCAAGCCGGTGGTCGAGGTGGCGCGCGGCGGTCTGGTGATGGTCGGCGCGCCCTCGGTACCGGCGAAGAACTTCAGCGAGCTGGTGGACTGGGTGAAGGCCAATCCGGGCATGGTGAACTACGCCTCCTACACCGCCGGCACCCTGTCGCACGTGCTGGGGCTGCAGCTCAACCAGGCGGCCGGGCTCGACATGACCCACGTCGCCTACAAGGGCTCGACCCCCGCGCTCACCGACATGATGGGCGGGCACGTGCCCTTGATGTTCGACGGCTTGGCCACTTCGCTGCCGCTGATCAAGTCCGGCAAGATCAAGGCGTTTGCCGTGAGCATGCCCAAGCGCTCGCCGATGTTGCCCGATGTGCCGACCTTCAGCGAGCTCGGCTATCCGAAGCTGGAAGCCATCGGCTGGATGGGTCTGTGGGTCAAGCCGGACGTGCCCGCGCCCGTGCAGGCCAGGCTGCGCGAGGTTACCCTCAAGGTGCTGACGCAACCCGCCGCTCGCGAGCGCCTGCAGGAGATCGGCTTCGAGGTAGGCCAGCCGCGCACGCCGGAGGAGCTGGCGGAGTCGCTCAGGGCGGATTACGAGCGGATGGGGACCGTGTTGAAGTCGATCGACTTCAAGCCGGAGTGAGGGCCGCAAGGCCGACAAGCGTGGGAAGTCCGAACATGAACGCGAATCATGCGATGAAGCGGCTGTCCGCCTCGGTGCTGCTGGCTCTGGGAACGCTGTCGGCCCACGCTGCCGAATACGAAGTCGCCGACGGCAAGCTCAACGTCAAGGGTTCGATCACGGCGGGCATGGCGTACCGCACCGTGTCGCGGAAGACCGGCCTGTTAGCCGACGTGAACAGTTCCGAAATCGGCATCGGCGGCACCTCCCTCACGCCGAACACTGGCCGCAACCAGGACGATGGCAATCTCAACTTCGACAAGGGCGACCCGGTATCGCAGGTCGTCAACGGCTACCTGAGCCTCGAATACAAGTCGGGGAACTACGGCGCGACGGCGAGCGCCAAGGCCTGGTACGACTACGTATACGCGAGGGGCGACCACCCATGGGGCAACATCCCCAACGGCTATGCGCCAGGGGCGCAGCTGAGCGACGAGGGCGCCCAGGGGCGCTCCCAGTTCAGTCACGTGGCACTCGACAACCTCTACGCGAACGGCAGCCACAAGGTCGGCGTCAGGCCCCTCGAATGGAAGCTGGGCTACCAGAAGCTCGATTGGGGCAACCGCTTCATCGTCCTCGGCGGCCTGCGCGACCTGAACCCGATCGACATACCGGCTCTGACCCGGCCTGGCATGCTGCAGCGCGAGCAGGAAACGCGCATCCCGGTTCCGCAGATTTTCGCCCGGCTGGGTAGCCCGCAGTCCACCTCGGTCGAGGGCTTCTACCAGTTCCGCTTCGAGCGCAACGCCCTGAACCACTGCGGCACCTTCTATTCGGGGGTGGACTGGCTTTCCGACGGCTGCAACGCCGTGATGGTCGGCAACTCGTCCGACCGCACGGCGCTCGCGACGGGGAGCTTCCTCAAGCGCGGGGACAATGTCATGCCCTCCGACAGCGGGCAATTCGGCGCAGCTCTTTCGCACACGGTGGAAAGCTGGGCGACAAAGTTCGGCCTCTATGCCACGCAGTTCCATTCACGCACAGGCTACAGCGGCGTGATCAAGTCGACCGGCACCGGTGGGCCTCTCTTCATACCGGGCGACCCGGCTGGCACCAATCCGAAGTACTACACCGAGTACCCTGAGGACATCAGGATGTTCGGTCTGAGTTTCGAAACCAGGATGAAGGCCGGGATGGCATTTGGCGAGCTGACCTACCGGCCGAACCAGCCGCTTCAGTTCAACGCTTCGGACCTTCTGGGGGCCGTCGTATCGCCCATTGCTCCGACGACGCTGCGCGACGAGGAACGCGCGCTGCCGCCTGGCGGCACCCTCCAGGGCTTCGAGCGGCACAAGAATGTCCAACTGCAGCTGGGGGCCATCGGGCAGGTGCCCCGAGTGCTCGGAGCCGCGGGGCTCAATTGGGGCGCGGAAGTCATCTACAAGAACGTTCCGGACCTTCCGGACCCCTCGGTGAGCCGCTTCGGGCGGGTGGACGTGTTCGGGCAGGGACCGGTGAACGGCGTGTGCCCGCCGCCGGCCGCGCCGACTCAATGCTCCACGGACGGCTACGTATCGCGCCATGCGTTCGGCTATCGGCTGGTAGCCGCGCTGCGCTATCCCAATGTCGTCGACGGCGTGGACCTGGTTCCCTCCGTCCTCTTCGGGCACGACGTCTCGGGCTGGTCCGGCGACGGGGCCATCCTGGAGGGACGCAAGCTCATGGTGGCATCGCTGCGCGCCAACTGGCGCAGCGGATTCACCGCCGACATCGCGTGGGTGCCGACTTGGGGAGGCACCTACAACAACCAGCGCGACCGAAGCGCCGTGCTGATGTACATCGGCCAGCGCTTCTGAGCCCCATCCCCGACGCCGCTCGCTCCAGGACGTCCACGGTCGGCGGGGTGCAACTGCACTACGTCGAGCGGGGCGAAGGGGAGCCGCTCGTACTTCTTCATGGCAACGCCACCGGCGCCCTGGACTTCCTGCTCAGCGAAGTCGTCGGTAAGGCGGCCCGGCAGTACCGCGTCATCGTATTCGACCGGCCGGGGTACGGTTACAGCCAAAGGCCAAGGGACGGCGCGGCCGGTTCAATCCGCGTCGGCGATTCCAGGCAACCTGTGCAGTAGACTCCCGTCGGAACAGGCACCAGTCGATTGCCTTTGTGATCAGCACCACATCATTGGAACGAACAACATGCAAACCCGATTCCGAGCGTCGGTTGCCGCCTTCGCCGTATCCGCATTCACCGTGTCCGCATGCTTGGCCCAACCGACGCCGCAGCAGGCGGCGTCACCGTCTAACAAGGCCGAGTTCGAGCCGCAGTCAGGACAGGCCGGCAAGGATGTCGTCTGGGTACCGACGCCTCAGGCGCTGGTGGACCGCATGCTGGACATGGCCGCATTGACCAAGGACGACTACGTCATCGACCTTGGATCGGGTGACGGACGCACAGTCATCACCGCTGCGAAGCGCGGCGCGAGGGCACATGGGATCGAGTACAACCCGGATATGGTGGCTCTGGCGCAGCGTGCTGCCGAAGCTGAAGGGGTTGCCGGACTCGCGACGTTTGCACAGGCGGATATATTCGAGTCCGACTTTTCCAGCGCCTCGTTGATCACGCTCTTTCTCCTCCCCGATCTGAACGTGAAGCTGAGGCCAACGCTGCTCAAGATGCGACCTGGCACGCGGGTGGTGTCGAACTCGTTCAGCATGGGCGAATGGCAACCGGATGCCACGATCGACGCAGGTTCGGGATGCGTGAGCTGGTGCCAGGCTTATAAATGGATCATTCCTGCCCAGGTCGGTGGTAGTTGGAACCTGGGCGACGCGACGCTGCGAATGACCCAGACGTTCCAGGTGCTCGATGGAACACTGACGTCGGGTGGGAAAACGTTGCCGATCAGCGAGGCACGGGTGACCGGAACTGCGCTCACTTTCACGGCGGGAGGTCGTCGATACAGCGGAGAGGTCGATGGGCCTTCGATCGCTGGCAGCGTGGAAGGGGGTGGCCAGTGGCGAGCTTCGCGAGATCCCCGCTGACGGCAGCGGCTGCATCGAATGCCGCCGCTGGGCGCGTAAGCTGCGTGTACCCCGCTGCTTGACGGCCCTTCAAGGCAACGGACGATGTTCTTGCGCCTGGGAGGCCATGCGGGCCGGCGCGTTGGAGGCGCCGTAGGCGTCATAGTCCCTCAGCCGCTGAACGACCTCGAAAAGGAAGCGGCCGGCAAAGGGTTCTGTGTAGGCGTGCAGGTAGTCGCCCGAGGGATTGCGGTCGAACAGGACGCCGTGATTGCGGAGTCGCTCGACGAATCCGGTCGCGAGGTCGAAGCGGTTCGGCAGGTCGTCGTAGTAGTTGCCCGAGATGGGGACGAAGCGGACGCCGCGGTCGCGCAGGCTCCGCACCGCGGCGAAGGTGTCGTCACACGACATCGCTATGTGATGCACGACGGCACCCCCCCTTCCGCTGGCGACCTTCGCGGTGCGCGTTCGCTGACTCGGCGAAACGTTGAGGACGAAGCGAAGAAGGCGGTCTTCGTCGGCCATGCCGAAGTTGCGGACCAGCCCGTAGGGATCGGGGAGGTCCATGCGTTCGCCTAGCTCCAAGCCAAGCACCGCGCGGCAGAACAGCACCCAGGTGTCGACCCGGTCCGGAGCCAGCGCCATGGCGAGGTGGTCGATCCTCTCTATGGCCGCGTCTGACGCATCGGCCGGCGCGGTGCCTTCCGGATGGAAATCGGTCTCGAATAGGCGCGCCGCGAGCGACGTGTCGACGAAGTGGATGACGCCGCCGCCGGGAGCGACGATCGAAGGCAGCCGATACTCGCCCGGTCCCCGTTGCGGATCGAAGCGAGCCGACTGCAGTTCGACAGCGCGAGCGGAGGCATGTTCGGCATCATCAGACCAGATGCCCAGCGCGCAGACCGACGGTCCGTGGGCGGAAAAATGCTCCTGCGCGAGGAGATGCGAAAGCCGGTTCACGATGAAGTTGACCTGACCCTGCTGATAGAGCGTGACCGGCTTCGAGCGATGTCGGCCTGCCAGCCGAAACCCCATGCGCAGCAACAACGCGTCCAGCGCGTCGGCAGACTCGTCATCAACCGCGAACTCGACGAAGGCAATCCCTGCGCACTTCGGCATGGCGGGGATTGCCGACAGCCTTCCGGCAGCCGCCTTCAAGGTGGCAGTCTTGTCAGAAGCCGTACTTAGGCGGTCTGAGACCTGTCCCTCCAGCCATCGGAGCGAGCGCATGGCGTCGACTGCGATCCGACGGTTCGGTGATTCCCGAAAGATGTCGTTGAAGATCTCCAGCGAGAGAGGGCCCGTATAGCCGGCCCGCATTGCACACTCGAAAAAGCCGACGGTGTCCAGTTGTCCTTGTCCCGGGAAGTTTCGATGATGCCGCGCCCATTCGATGACGCTCAAATCCAGGCGAAGCGCGTCGGCCATCTGGACAAAGAAGATCCGATCTCCTGGAAGCTGGGCGATGCCTGACGGGTCGTCACCGAGCGAAAGCGTATGAAAGCTGTCCAGCACCAGCCCAAGCGCAGGATGCGCCGCCCGCTCGACGATCTTCCAGGCGTGAGCCCACAAGTTCACGTGCCGTCCCCAGGACAGTGCCTCGAAAGCGACGCGCATGCCTCTGGGCGACGCCTTCTCGGCCAACTCGTGGAGCTGAGACGAGGCAAGTTCAGGATCAGCCAAGGCAGCCGGCGACGTGTTGGAGCAGACCAGCAAAAGCCGCGCACCGAGCGCTTCCATCAGGTCGAACTTGCGTTCGGCACGAGCCAGGTCGCGCTGATGTATCCCATCCGGCATCCCTTCGTAGTCGCGAAAGGGCTGAAACAACTCGATGGCCAAGCCCTTGTCCTCGCACATCATCCGAAGATCCCGGGCGGAGCCGGTGAAGTAGGTGAAGTCCGGCTCGAACAATTCGATTCCATCGAAGCCCGCCGCCGCGATGGCGTCGATCTTCTCGGGCAGGGTGCCGCTCAGGGAAACGGTCGCAATGGAGTAGCGCATCTCTTGAAGGCCGGAATTGGGGTGATCGGAGAGCCAGCTGGCCCGGTTTGGATTCGCGATCCGGACATGGTAAGCCGCCGTCGTCGATGACCGCATTTTTCCGCAGCTTTGGAGCGTGATCATGTCGTCGCCGCCGGCGCTTGGAGCCGGCTAAGGCTCCTACGTCTTCATCCGCCGGCCTACGCGTCGTCGATCTGCATGAGCGGAACAGCCGAATGTGGTGAGTTTGGGCTCGATCCGCTGGCCCATATCGCTCTCGCTAGCTCTTCTGGTAGGGCGATGCGCCTTCGTACTAGTGCATCTGAGCAATTTCCGGAGCGGGAAGAGCGTGCCAGTATGAACGACCGGGATTGTCTCCGTCGGCGAAGCTGAGTCCAGCGCTTCATGAATCCGGATCGCCGCCTCGTCTTCATCGTCTTCCGAGAATGTCGGCATGCGTCCCAACCAGGGCCGTATCGCAATGAAGGTAGGCCCGGCGCCAGCCCCGGCAACATTGGTCAGGCAGCAGGGGGAAATATGAGATCCGAGATCAAGCGTCTGGTCGTCATCGCGGGTGTTACCACCTTCTCCGGGTGTGGCAGCGGGGGCGATGACGGAGCTGATCCCGCCTTGGCGGTATCAGGTCAATCCCGCGTACCGGCACTCGAGGAGATTGGGGTCTATCCCGGCTACGCCGGCATCTTTGCTTTCGACAATGCGGGCGGCGACGGCAGCGTTGGCGGTGGCGGTGATGGTGGAGGCGGGATTGGTGCGGGCGGTTCACTCGGCCGATTTGCGCAGGCACGAGTGACTGTATTCCTGGATGACGGGAAGGTTCTTGGGCCGGCCTTCACGGATGACCGCGGCCTGGTCACGATCAAGCCGGGGAGGGACTACAAGGGAGGCATCAAGATCGAACTGGTGGGTGTGCCAGGCACACGCTATTTCGATGAAGCCAGGATTGGTGACCTCGCATTTCCGGCCGACGAAAGGCTTCGTGTTCATGTAGACAGGATCCGCGGCAACATCGGCATCACGCCGCTTACGGAGGCGGCTGTCCAGTTACAAGACGATCCTGCCTTCGCGCAAAAAGCTCCGGCTGAAAGGATCCAGGCTGCGAACGATCAGGTTCTGGCCCAGGTCAACAGCCAGATGCCGGTCAAGTACTCGCTGAATGACATCACGATCCTTCCCGTATTGGTCGGGCCGGGATCGCTCAACGCCAAGGACGAGACCAATACGCTCACGCTTACGACGCCGGCGGGTCGGTACGGGTCATTCATTGCCGGTCTGACCATTTCGGCCGGTGAGTTCAACTCCACACTACCTGCTCCGGGCTTCAGCATCGCAAAGCAGCTCGTCACGGATCTGTCCGACGGCCGCTTCGATGGGGTGGGCCCAGGAGGAAAACCGCTTGCACCGGAGAATGAACTTGCCTATCGGATGAACGATTTCTCCGTGCGGATTGCGTCGGCCATCGAAAGCGCAAACATTCAGTATGGCGCGGCTGATGCGCCTGCGGCACAACCCACGACACCTCCGGTCGCTGCTCCGCCACCACCGTCGACGCCCTCGGCCCCACCGCCACCGCCGCCACCGCCGCCGCCACCGCCACCGCCGCCACCGCCACCACCGCCACCGCCACCGCCACCGCCGCCACCGCCGCCACCGCCACCGCCACCGCCACCGCCACCGCCACCGCCGCCGCCGCCGCCACCGCCGCCGCCACCACCGCCACCGCCGCCGCCACCGCCACCGCCGCCACCGCCGCCGCCACCGCCGCCACCGCCGCCACCGCCACCGCCGCCACCGCCACCGCCACCGCCAGCCGCCAGCGCCAGCGCCAACGCCAACGCCAACGCCAACGCCAACGCCAACGCCAACGCCAACGCCAACGCCAACGCCAACGCCGCCGCCACGCGACCCGCCGCCGCCGCCGAGTGAGCCGGTGCGTGACCCGGTGCCGCCGCCAAGTCAACCGGTCCGCGATCCCGTTCCGCCGCCGCGCGAACCGGTGCCACCGCCACGGGAGCCTGTGCGCGAACCGGTGCCGCCGCCCCGCCAGCCCGTGGGCGAGCCGGTATTGCCGCCGCAAGACCCTCCGCGGCTGGTACGTCTGCCCATCGGGCCTGTGGATCCACCTCCGCCACCGACCGCCGCTCCTGTGCTCAACTGACTGGTTGATGAAGAAGACCCGGCTGTACCACTGTGTCAGACACAGACCTGGTGTCGCCGTGGCGGGTCTGCTGAATGAGGTTCCAGTCGGCATCGATGGCGGCTCACCTGCGCGGCGAGGTGAGCCGACCGATCGGGTAGCGCCTGCCGGGCCGCGGCATGGAGATCGGGGCCAGTGCGCTCAGTCTGCGCCAAGCTACGTGTGGTACGGGGCAGAGACAGTAAAGCGGGCGCCTCAGGGGATGGTGCGCGCTGAAGGTTGTCCCGACAGCACACGAGGAGCCTGCCCAGGCTCCTACCGGATGTCGTCGACGCTCACGCCGATTCGTTCGGCGTAGAGTGCGAGGGTGCGCTGCCAAGCCGGGCGCGCCCGACAGCGCTCGTAGAAGGCTTTTACCTTCGGGAAGGGCTCCATCAGGTCGGTCTTGCGGATGCCGCGCAGGACGCCGGCCATCATGATGTCGGCCACGGTGAAATCGGCGCAGGCGATCCATTCGCGGTCTTCGAGGCGCCGCTCGACGTCGCCGAGCCAGCGGCCGGCAATCCGGCGTACCTCGGCGGTGAGCTTGTGCGCCGTCTTGTCGCTGTCGAAGATAGCGATGAGGTCGAGGCACACCAGGGTCGGCTCGACTGTGCTGACTGCGGCGAAGCACCACTGGACGACGCGGGTACGGCCCTGGACGTCGGCTGGGATCAGCTTGCCGGTCTTCTCGGCCAGATAGAGCACGACGGCGGCCGACTCGGCCACGACGAAGCCGTCGTCGTCGATGACCGGCACTTGATGGAAGGGGCTGATTCGGCTGTAGGCGTCGCCGTCCAGCTCGCCGCCGGCATGGTCGAGCGCGTGAACTCGATAGGGCAGGCCAACCTCCTCGAGCGCCCACTGTGCCCGGAGGTCTTTCGTCTCTCCGCGTCCCTCGGGGAAGATGTTTCCAAAGCCATAGAGCGTGATCATGTACAGGCGTTGCGCTCCATGAAGGGAACTATCGCTGCCCCGCGACCGGTGCCACGAATACCGCCATCAAGGTTGGCATGCGCGGAATGTCGCCGACCGGTGACACGGTGATGAGCCCCGCCACGAGCAACAGCGGTCCAAACGACCTGCGTCCGATGCGATCGAGGACAGCAGCCAGCGTCACCCGATCGTTCGCTTGGCGATGCCTTGCCGATCTGGTCAAGCAGAGCTTCAAGCTTCTCAGGTTCCTGCGCCGATCCCATGGTCCACGGGGGTCGGATTGTCGAGGAGCGCTCGATGGACAAGGGTACGCGAAAACGAGTTCTATTGCCGCTGCATGCGCCTTGCGGCAAGAATGTCGTCCATCAACAGTGGCCGACGGTCGGCATCGAGGGAAATGACATGGATCGACGCGAATTCGAGGCGCTGCTTGCGGCCGAGCGATTCGAGCAGGTGGTGACGGTCGAACGGGAGCCGGGTGGGTCGATGGACCTGCATTCGCATCCCTTCGAAGCCAAGGCTCTGGTCATCGAAGGCGAACTGAGCATCCGTACAGCCCACGAGGAGCGGGTTTATCGCGCGGGGGAGGTTTTCCATCTTCTCGCGGATGTGCCGCACTCGGAGGTCTTCGGTCCGGGCGGGGTCAAGTATCTGGTGGGACGAAAGCAGCGGGCGCCTGCCGAGGCCTCACCTGTGCAGTCGACAACGACTTGACGATTATCAGCAACGGGCTGGAATCGCGCGACCCGCCGCGCCCCATGACGATCCGCGGACGGCCGTGTCAGGCGTCCTCGCGAACCAGCCTGATCTGCGTGATCTCCGAAGGCGCACCCAGCCGCATCGGTGGTCCCCAATAGCCCGTGCCGCGGCTGGTGTACACCCACATCGAGCGCAAGCGCTCCAAGCCTGCGGTATACGGCTGCTGAAGCCTGACGAAGAAGTTCCAAGGCACGAACTGTCCGCCGTGAGTGTGGCCCGACAACTGCAGGTCGAAGCCGGCCTCGACCGCCGCCTCCGCGCTCCTGGGTTGATGGGCCAGCAGGATCTTCACGCTGATGTCGTCGGGCGCGCCGCGAATGGCGGCGGCGGGGTCGCTGCGATGCGCCTCACTGAAGTGATGGCCTGAATAGTCGGTGACGCCGGCCAGGGCCAGCCTGGCGCCGTCCCTTTCGATCACCACGTGGGTGTTCAGCAGCACCTGGAGTCCGAGCCGCTCCAATTCAGCCAGCCACGGGCCGACGCCGCTGTAGTACTCGTGGTTGCCCGTCACGAAGAACGTGCCGTATCTGGACTTGAGACTGGCGAGGGGCGCGACGTCGTGCGCAAGCCTCGCGACCGTTCCATCCACCAGGTCTCCGGTGATCGCAACGACGTCGGCCCGCAGGCCATTGACCCGGTTGACAATGGCTCCGACGTAGTCGCGCCCGATCGTGTTGCCGACGTGGATATCGCTGATCTGCACGATCGTGAACCCCTCCAGCGCATTGGGCAGGCCGGCGATGGGGATGTCGACGAGCCGGACCGGGGCGGTCCGCCGTGCGCCCAGCCAGCCGACCAACCAGGCGGATACGGCCAGCGTCGGGACGGCCAGGGCGCTTAGTTCGCGCAGCCTGCCGGCATTGGGCAAAACCGCCGGCCAAGCGGCCTGGGCCCAGGCGTTGGGAACAATCCAGGCGGCTGCCTGGACCAATACCAGCGCAACATCGCGGAACAGGGTCAACACCAGGAGGCTCGAGGCCAGGCCGGTCATCAGGAAGCCGGCTGCCTTCAACCGTTGGCTGCCGGCGGATAGTGCCTGACCCCTTCGACGCAACAGAAAGAGGGCGCCGGGAATCGCTACGGCAGAGAGCGTCAGCAGCGCGCACATTGCCACCAGGACGACAGGCCAGGCCGTGAGCGCGGGCGCAATCCGCAGGGCGACGTACCCGTGCAGCACCAGCAGGATGGAGTAGATGTAGGTCATCCGCGGAACGAGGTGGAACTAGACATGCGGCGGCTGGCCGGACAGGCGGCCATCGCACGAAGATAGGGATCAATCAGGGGAACTCAATGGCCGGGGGGGCATTGACGCGCTAGCGGAGCGGCTTCGGCGCAGTCGGCAGGCGCGCCATTTCAGCCTCGACGAGCGGGTGCGACTCGGCGTCGATCAGTTGACCGTGGGGTGCTCCTTCGACCGACAGCAGGAATCGCAACAGCGGCAGAAGCGTCTCGGGCGGCTTCAGGTTGGCTGGATCCTCGTGCGGAAATGCAGCCGCCCGCATTGCGGTTCGCGTCGGTCCGGGGTTGAGAATGTTGCTCCTGATGGTGCTCCCGGCGTGCTCGACGGCGTAGATTCCCCCGATAGCGTCCGCCGCCGCTTTGGATGCCGCATAGGCGCCGGTCATCGCCTTCCTGTTCCGGGCGACCCCTGTGCTCATGAAGAGCACGCGTCCTGCCGCAGCGTTCACCAGCATCGGGTGCAGTCCGGCGAGCAGCCGCTGCGTGGCGTGCACGTTCGCCTCGAACACCTTTCGCCAGGTATCCGGCGGATAGTCCGTCATCGGAACGCGGACGCCGCCCATGGCGGCATTGAGCACCAGCACGTCCAGCGCATCGAAGCGATCGATATACCGACGCAGCGCGGCCTCCACCGATTCCGGCGACTCGAGCCGCAGCACGAGGCCGTGAGCCCGGTGGCCGCGGGAGCGGAATTCACCGACAGCCGCCTCCACGCGGGATGCCTCGGTCGCGGTCAGGATGACCTCGCAGCCATCATCTGCGAGCGCCTCGGCAAGGACGCGTCCGATGCCCGCCGTCGAGCCGGTGATCAGGACGCGTCGGTGGTCGGGTCCAGATGTCGCCATGGTTCCTGCCTTGTTTCCTCTTGATCGCCGCCTCAGCGGATGCCTATCCGTGGCGGAGATTGGGGCGGGCGAGGCAATCGGACGTGATGTCCTCGATGCGCGCGAGGCCACAAAGTTGCATCGTCCTCGTCAATTCTTCGGTGAAGATCTCGAGGGCGCGCTGCGCTCCCTGCTCTCCGGCGGCGAAGACCCCGTAGAGCGCCGGCCGGCCCGCGAGAACCGCATCCGCGCCAAGGGCGACCGCCTTGACGATGTCCGAGCCGCGTCGGACGCCGCCGTCGACCATCACGCTGCATCGGCCGGCGACGGAGGATGCAATATCCGGAAGGAGATCCAGGGTCGGAACACTGGCGTCGAGTTGCCGGCCGCCGTGGTTCGAGACGACGATCGCGTCGGCACCCATCCGTACAGCGCGTTCGGCATCATCCGGCCGGACGATGCCCTTCACGATGAGCTTGCCGCGCCATTGATCCCGGATCGCCTGCAGCCCGGTCCAATCGAACGACGGGTCGTAGTTGCGGCCGGCAGTCGACGCGATCCCCTTGGCGGTCTCGATCTTCGGGATGAAGCCCCGCAGGTTCTCCATGATGGGCAACCCGCGGGCCAGCATGTCCAGCGCCCAGCGCGGCCGCGATGCGAAGTCGATGAGATTGCGCCTGGTGTAGCGAAACGGAAGCGAGAAATCGTTGCGGTAATCGCGCTCCCGCTTGCCGCCGACCGGCAGATCGACGGTAATCATCACGGCTTCGTAGCCGGCCACGCGGGCGCGTTCGATCAGCTTGTAGGTGAACTCCCGATCCTGCAGGATGTACGCCTGGAACCAATGCCGTCCGGGTGCGGCCTCGGCAATCTGCTCGATCGATGCCGTGGCAGAAGTCGACAGGGTGTAGGGAATGCCGAAGGCCGCCGCCGCGCGGGCAATCATCACATCGCCGCCCCTGCGGCCGAAGCCCACCGCCCCAGTTGGCGCGATGACGAGCGGCAGGGCCGACGTGTGACCGAGGATCGTGGTCCGGGTGTCGACCTTCGAGACATCGACAAGGACCTTCGGCAGCAGGCGTTGCCGGCGGAAGGCCTCCCGATTCTCGCGCAGTGCGATCTCGTCTTCCGCAGCCCCATCGAACTGGTCGAAGATCCCCCGCGGGATCCTTCGCCGTGCGAGGGTCCGTAGATCGTCGATGCTCCAGGCCCGCCCTTGCCATGCAATTCTCGGCACCGATCTGTGTTCGACTGCCTCCGATGTCATGCCGGCGAACCCGCGGGCGGCATCGAACGTCCGGTCCCCACGGCAATTGCCTGCACGAGATTACCGATCGCCGCACCGAACAGGCTCTCGTAGCCTTCGCGTGTCACGTAGCCCAGATGCGGTGTCAGCACCACGTTGTCGAGCGTTTGAAGTCCCGGTTCTCCGTCGATCGGTCCATTGACCGGCTCTTCGTCGAACACGTCGACGGCCGCCTGTCCGGGGCGACCGGCGCGCAGCGCCGCCTGGAGGGCGCCGGGAACGACCAGCTGCGCGCGCGACGTGTTCACGAACAGGCTGTCCTGCTTCATCCGGGCGAGATCCTCGCCTGTCACGGCGCCGATCGAACTCGGACCAAGCTTGAGGTGCACCGTCAGCACATCGCTGTCGGCGAAGAAAGTGGGGCGATCGGGGGCGCACGCCACGCCGTCTGTCGCCGCTCGGGCTCGCGACCCTTCGCCGCCCCAGGCCCAGACCTTCATGCCGAATGCAGTTCCGATGCGTGCCACCTGCGGCCCGATCGTTCCATAGCCCAGGATGCCGAGGCGCCGGCCCTGCAGGACACGGCCAAGGGTGCGCTGCCAGCCGCCCGCCCGCAGGTTCCGGTCTTCCCGCGGTATGTGCCGCGTCGCCGAGAGGATCAGTGCCCAGGTGTGCTCGGCCGTCGAGGCGCCGGAACGGCCGCCCTGCAGGACGGGGATACCGAGTCGATCGCAGGCGGCGCGATCGATCTGTCCCGAGTCCGGGCCGGTCAGGCTGATGACCTGAAGCCGCGGCAAGCGCTCGAGAAGCGATGCCGTGAGGATCGTCCGCTCCCGGATCGGGATGATGGCGTCGAAATCCGCGAGCCTTGCGACAAGGGCGTTCTCGTTGTCCAGCCGGTCATTGAATACGACGACATCCATGCCGTCGAGCTGCCGGAAGCAATCCAGCGTCCGGACGGCGTCCTGGAAGTCGTCCAGGATGGCAACGCGCCAGTGTTTGCGCTTGCCATTCGTGCCGGGATGGTCCGTCATGGGATGTGCATGCCTTCAGTCGTTTCTGATGTTGGCGGCCTTGATGACTCGCTCCCAGCGCGCGTAGTCGTCCCGAGCCCACTTGCCGAACTCAGCGGGTCCGAGCCCGGCGTTGACCGCACCGAGTTTGCGCAACTGCTCGGCCGTGGCCGGATTCTTCAACGCGTCCTGGACTGCCTTGCTGATCTTCTCGACGATGGCCGGCGGGGTACCTGCAGGGGCCATCAATCCGATCCCCGGTGAGTACTCGTCGAAGCCCTTGAAGCCGGCTTCGTCGGTCGTGGGAAGATTCGGGAAATCCGGGTGTCGCTCCTTGGTGGTGATCGCGAGCGCGCGGATGCGCTTCTGCGCCTCCAGGTCGGCCACGCCGATCATCGGATAGAACATGAAGTTGACCGTACCGGCCATCACGTCCGTCAGCGCCGGCCCGTTGCCCTTGAACGGCACGTGCGTCATCTTCGTGCCGCTTGCCGTCGCCAGGTAAGCCGCGGCCAGGTGGGCCGAACCGCCATTGCCGGCCGAGCCGTAGGTCACGCCCCCGGGGTCCTTGCGAGCTGCCTCGACGACGTCGCGCAGCGACCGATAGGGTGCCTCGTGGCTGGTCACCGCGATCATCGGAACCGTTGCCAACAGGTTGACCGGCGTGAAGTCCTTGAAAGGATCGTACTTGATCTTGTCGGCCGCGATGATCGCGTTGACGTTGTGCGCTAGGGTCGAGACCAGCAAGGTGTAACCGTTTGCCGGCGACCGCGAAACCATTTCGGTAGCGATCATCGAGTTCGCACCCGGTCGGTTGTCGACGATGAACGACTGGCCCAGGCTGATGGTCAGGTCCTTCGCGAGAACGCGCGCAATCACGTCGGTGGGGCCACCGACTGCAAAGCCAAGCACGAGTCGCACCGGCTTGTCCGGATAGCTGTCGTCGGCACGCGCCGCCGTGGTTGTCGAGGCAATCGTGGCGATCGCCGTGATTGCCATCAAGGCTTTCTTGAGCATCATGGTCTCCATTCTCGAGAAGGTTGAGCGCGGCAGCGCAAGGGGCGGCCGCCCGAATCAGGCAATCGAGTGCTCGAGGGTGCCGATTCTCTCGACGATGAGACGAAGCTGGTCTCCCGATTTCAGCCATCGAGGCGGTTTACGGAAAGCGCCGACACCGGATGGCGTACCGGTGGCAATCACGTCCCCCGGCTCGAGCGTCATGAAACGCGACAGGTACGACACCAGGAAGGCCACCGAAAAGATCATCTCGGCTGTCGTGTCGTCCTGCAGCACCTCGCCGTTGATCTCGCAGCGCAGCGCGAGCTGCTGCGGGTCCGGGATCTCGTCCGCGGTCACGATCCATGGCCCCATCGGCATCGCGCCATCGAAGCTCTTCGCGAAGCTGGTCTGCGGCGGCGATACGTCGAACTGGAACTCGCGGGCACTCATGTCGTGCAGCACGGTGTAACCGGCGACGTGGCCGAGCGCATCCTGCTCGGTGACGTTGCAGGCGAAGCTTCCGATCACCACCGCAAGCTCGACTTCGAAGTCCGGCTTGAGGATCGGATCGGGAATCCGAATGCGGCTTCCGGGAGGCTGCACACTCGAGGCAACCTTGGTGAAGATCCTCGGCTGCTCGAACGGTCCGCTGCCGCTCTCCTTGGCGTGTGCTCCGTAGTTTCGCCCGACGCCGAGGACCTTGCCGGGACGCGGTACCGGCGCAAGCAGATGCACCCCGGCCAGTGGAGTCGACGGCAGATCGCCTTGGGACAATGCCTGCCGAGCCCGTTGGAGCCCGGACTCACCGGCCAGCAGGAGCTTTTGCATGCTGACCGTATCGCCGCGGCCACCGACTTCGGCGAGAAGCTCAGCGGCGCGAGGGCCGATGGAAAGGTCGCGTACCACGGCATCGAGTTCGTGGACCAACTCGCCGATGACGGCACCGATGTGGACAGCCGGTCCGGCTGTCCGGTAGCTGATCAGCTTCATTCGGTCAGATCTCCATGTCGGCGAGCACCTTGTCTGCCATGACCTGGCAGCGCTTCATGTGGCGCGGCGTATCCGGACCGTAGTCGCCGATGGCCTTGTGAATGACCCGGAGGTTGTCCCACATCAACACGTCGCCCTTGGTCCAGCTGAACGCATGGACGAAGCGGTCCTCGGTCTGGTGCTTGAAGAGGAACGCCAGGAGCTCGTCGCTCTCCTTTGCCGGCATGCCTTCGATCCTGACGGCATAGCCGGGGTTCGCGTAAAGGATCTGGCGGCCGGACAAGGGGTGGCGATAGGTTGCCCGATGGGGAACCGGCGGCTTGACGCGCCGCTGTTCATCGGTGAGCGCCGGCCGCGGACTGTTTTTCTCGCGCCGCATCATCTCCCAGAACTTCTCGAAGTCATGCACGATCCGACGCCCTTCGAGCGTGGCCTTGACGTCCTGCGGCAGCGCGTCCCAGGCCGCTGCCATGTCCGAAAAATGCGTCGCGCCCAGCGTCCGCCCATCCTTGCGCGGAACCTCGAGCGCGAACAGCACGTTCACGAAGGCCACCGTCTTGCTGTAGGACATATCCGTGTGCCAGTCCTGTCCTGCGTCCCCCACGCCGATGGGCTTGCCGTCCTTGACGATGTTGGACAGGACCATGACCTCTGGATAGTCGGAGTCCTTCTGAAGGTTGCCGACGTTGATCTCCAACGTGCCGAAGCGGGCGCTGAAATCCCTCAGCTGTGCCGACGAAAGGTCCTGGCCCGGGAAGCACAAGACCCCGTGGTCGCCAAGCGCCTTGATGACGCCGGAAAAGAGTTTGTCGTCGAGGGGCTTCGAGAGGTCGACATCCTCGACCCGTGCGAAGAGAGGACGACCTGTGGAGAGGATGCGCATGATGCCGCCCAAGTCAGGAGTGTGTGAACTGGAATTCTGGAGCCGCCTTCATCTCGGCCACGCGCCATTCATCGCCATGACGGCGGTAGTGCGTCCATACCAGCAGGAAGCCGGAAGGGCCCTGGATGGTTCGTGGCGCCGCGCCCATCGCACCGTCATCGTGCTTGTAGACCGTCATGTAGGCGATCGTCCTGGCCTCGGCTTCGCTGAGTTCCGTGACCTGGACGTTGGTGATGACGTGCCGGATCCGTTGCGTCCGACTGCGCTGCCCGAGAGCAGCGAGGCTTTCTGCCGCGCCCCGCTGGATTTTGCCTT
The DNA here is from genome assembly GCA_963844195.1 of uncultured Pseudomonadota bacterium. GTDB lineage: Bacteria > Pseudomonadota > Gammaproteobacteria > Burkholderiales > Burkholderiaceae_E > Lautropia. The sequence continues at coordinate 1,401,575 of CAWJNC010000004.1, forward strand.
GGCGATGCCAGAGCGCATCCTGCTCCATCAGCGCGATCAAGGACTCGTACTCGAATTCGTCCAGGCGATAGAAGAACTGACTCAGCAGTTGCGTCAGCTCGGCCTGGGCGGCGGACAGTAGTCTTCGATCTATTGACATTTAGGAAACGCTTAAGGGTGAAAGCCGACATCCTATGGCACCTGAGGGGATGGCGCTACAATCCAGGCGGCAACAGATCATTTCGATTTCGTGCTCAATGAGGTGAGGATGGATCGGCTCCGAGGGTTTCGTGTCGTTCTCGAGGTCGCCCGCAGCGGCAGTTTCCATGCCGCCGCAGCCAATCTTGCGATGAGCAGGACCGCGGTGACGAAACAGGTTGCGCAACTCGAGGAGGTGCTGGGGATACGGCTGCTGAACCGGACCACCCGGCAGGTAGGGCTGACCCCTTCCGGCCAGGCTGCGATCGAGCCCTTCCGGCGAATGCTGGATCAGTACGACGAACTGCAAGCGATGCTCGTCGAATCGGCGAGTTCCCCGAGCGGCGTGATCCGCGTCGGGACCCCGCCGGCATTCGGAACCTTGCACCTCGTTCCTCTGGTTCGTCGCTTCACGGCGCAGAACTCTGACATCCGGGTGGTGCTGGTCCTGGATGTCGGTGATGCCAGCCTGATCCAGAAGGGGCTCGACCTGTCGCTCCGGATCTCAGTCGATATGGTGGACTCGAGTCTGGTCGCCAGGTCTATCGGTTCCGCGCCGCAGGTTCTGGTCGCATCCCCCGCTTATCTCGCGGCACGTGGCACGCCGAAGCGCCCGGAGGATCTGAGCGGGCATAACTGCCTCCTGCACTCGATCAAGTCGCCGACCGGAATCTGGCGGCTCCAAGGTCCCTCAGGCCGACATGCCGTCCGGGTCAGCGGAAGTCTTGCATCGGACTTCGGTGAGCCGCTGCGGGCCGCGGCGCTGGAGGGCGACGGTATCGGCATGCACCCCTACTACATGGTGCAGAACGACCTCGATACCGGCCGTCTGATTGCAGTGCTGCCCGAATACCGGCCCGAAAGCCACGACATCCACGTGATCTGGTCGAATCGGCACAGCCTCCCGGAGCGCGCCAGGCGGTTCGTCGACTTCCTCCGTGAAGAATTCAGCGCGCCGCCGCCATGGGCGCAACCGCGATGACCGGATTACGCGTCCGTGAAGGTAGGAAGCTACGCCTCGAGCCGCTCGTTTCTTCGCGCGGCTTTGCGAAACAATCCGGCCGACACAAGCCATAGCGTTACGAAGAACGCCGTCAGCACCACGGTCTTGCCGTGACCGGCGCTGAGGGCGATCGCACCGACCATCGCCTGAGCCATCGCCGTCGCGACCATGGCGCGAGCCATGCCTTCCGGCCGAAAGCGTGCGATCGCGGCGGCGATTCCGCCGATAGCGAGGACTCCGCCAAACATCAGGTTGGCGGGTTCTCCTTCGTCCCCGATGATGCCGACCGCAAGATTCATCCAGACGAGGACGAATGCGGCCGCAGCGGCAACGCCAACGGCTGCCTGGTATGCCGCATTGCCGGTCTTTCGGGCTGCCAGTTCGCAAACTCCACAGGCGCCGATCAGCATGGCGCCGAAGATGAGGAAATCCCCCGGGCCCCAATTCACCTCGTCGCTGATCCCCATCGCGACCAGGGGCAGCAGCAGAATGAGCCCTGCCGCGCTCCAAGCGGCTGTGCGCCAACGGGCCGGGTGCCGCCCGCGACCGCTCTCGATGTTCCCTGCCATCGTTTCGACTCCAACCTGCTGCGGTTCCGCTTGCTTCGTGAACCGCAGTATCGTATCAATAGCACTTGGCCAGCACCCGGCCGGCGACGAACATCAGCCGGGCGGCGTGTCGCGGCGCGATCGTCACCCGCCCTCAGCCCCCATTTCAGGAGCCGAAGATGACTCAGCCATCAGTACGGGCACCGGTGGAAATCTATACGCCGAAGGCTCGAACGCTGCACTGGACCACCGTCGCGCTGCTCGCCTTCCAGATCCCGGTGGGCCTGTACATGGTGTATCGCGGCAATACGCTGAACATCTGGGACAACTTGACCAATGCGCTCTACAGCGGCCACAAGCTCGTCGGGATGACGATACTGGTCGTCGTCGTCTGGCGGCTCGTCTACCGGATCACCAAGGGTGCGCCCGCGGACGAACCCACCATCGAACCGTGGCAGCGGATCGTCAGCCGGCTGAACCACTGGGGCCTCTACCTGCTGCTGATCGCCGCGCCGATTGCCGGCTACATCGGGATCTCCCTGTTCCCCGCGCTGAACATCTTCGGGATACCGCTGCCGGGCGTCGTCGCACCTGACAAGGAGGCGGCCAAAACCGTGTTCGACATCCACAAGCTGCTCGTGCTGCTGCTGGTCATGCTGATCGCACTGCACGTCGGCGCGGCGCTGTACCACTACCTGATCCGCAAGGACAACGTCCTCGGACGGATGATTCCCGGGTTGCTTCGACAGCCGGGTGTCCCGACGCCGGACAGATCGGCGTCGCGGCGGATCGTGTAGCCCTCGGGTGGCGCTTCCGGGTGGCGTTTCCGGGCGGCGTTTCCGGGCGGCGTTTCCGGGCGGCGTTTCCGGGCGGCGTAGTTTCTTGTCTCGCCCCGTCGTCGTTGCTCGGTGTGGTTCTTTCGTCTACTCGGCTTTTGCGCCGGAGGAAATGACCACCTTCGCCCATTTCTCCGTTTCCGACGCGATGACCTTGCCGAAGTCTTCCGGTGTCCCCGGGATGGGCTTGCCGCCCATTTCAGCCAGTTTTTCACGCATCTTCGGGTCGGCGAGCGCCTGATTGACGGCGCTGTTCACTTTCTCGATGACTGCGCGCGGCGTGTCTTTCGGCATGCCGATGCCGAACCAGGCGGTTGCCTCGTAGCCCTTGACGGTTTCCGACACCGTCGGCACGTCCGGCAGGGCGCCGTCGCGCTGTTCGGAAGTGACGGCCAGGGCGCGCAGCTTGCCGCCCTTGATGTGGTTGATGGAGGAGGGCAGGTTGTCGAACAGGACGTGCACCTGGCCACCCATCAGGTCGGTCAGCGCGGGACCCGCGCCCTTGTACGGGACGTGAACCATGTCGCAGCCCGTCATCGACTTGAAAAGTTCACCCGAAAGATGCACCGACGTGCCGCTGCCGGACGAGGCCATGTTGATCTTGCCTGGATTGGCCTTGCAGTAGGCGATGAACTCGGCCACCGTCTTCACCGGCAACGACGGGGTCACCTCCATCACGTTCGGTGTGCGCACCAGGCCGGCCACCGGTGCCACGTCACGGATGAACTCGAAGTTGAGGTTCTTGTAGAGCGTGGCGTTGATGCCGTTGGCGGGGTTGACCAGGAGCATCGTGTATCCGTCCGGCGCCGCCCGAATCGCGGTTTCGGTCCCGATGTTGTTGCCTCCGCCCGGACGGTTTTCGACGACGAAAGGCTGGCCGAGTTTCTCGCTGAGCCACTGCGCCACGACGCGGGCGAGCACGTCGGTGGTGCCGCCCGGCGGGTAGGGAACGATCCACTTCACCGGCCGGTTCGGGTAGTCGGCGGCGCGGGCGGCGCCGACTGCAGTGAGCGAGATGGCGAGGGCAACGGCAAGGGTACGGGCAAGTCGGGTCACTTCCTATGTCTCCTGTGGTAGCGGCAGCCGCCCTTGCGCCGTCCAGGGCGCAGGTCGTGATCAGGCGGGTCACTGTCCATGGTAACGCCTCGATCCCATTGCCGATGGATGGGTGAAGATGCGCGACCTATCCGCGCGCGTCGCCTTTTGCGTACCGGGCGTATAGAAAGGTTGCAAGCCCGGCCCCTTGCCCGCGACTCAACGGGCGACGCACATGCCGCGATCGAACGCTTCCTTCGTGCAAGCCTTCGGAGGTTCGGGTTCGAACATCTTCACCGGTTCGGGGTCCGCGAACGGCGACTTTCCCTGGGGCGGGGTCTCCCACTGGAGTGGCGCCGTGGTCACGGGCCTGACGACCACGGGCTCTTCCGGCGCTGGCCCGGCTTGCCCCGGTTGCGCGATCGGCGCCGGAGGAGTTTGCTGACGGACTACAGGCGCTGGTGCCGGTACTGGCATGGCCACCGGAGCGGGAGGCGCCACGGGCGCCGGCACAGCTACCCGTGCAGGCGGAGCTACGGGTGCTGGAGCGGCTATTGGAGCGGGCGGGGCAACGGGTGCCGGCGAGGCCACCGGTGCCGGCGGAGCCACCGGTGCCGGCCTGGCTGCTGGCGCCGGCATAGCCGCTGGGGCCGGTGCCGACGTGCTCGGTCGCGCCGGTTCTGGCTCGGCCTGGAAGGACGGCTTGCCCTGGTCGTTCAACTCCATGACAGGACCGGGTAATCCTTCGAAGGTGTAGGGCGGTGTGCCGTCATTGGCCTGGGCGGCCGCGCTGAGCAGCGCGGCGGCGGCGCAAAAGGTGACGGCTCTCAGTCGGATCACGTTGTTCCTCCTTGAACAATGTTCAGGCAGGGCCGGATGTTCGCATCGCCGCGAGGATCAAGCGAAAAACCGGCTGCGTTGCAACTCTCGCCGGGACGAGGATCTGCGCATTTGGCTTAAAACCGAGCCGCAGGCTCGGGCGGCGGCCCCGGCCCGGCAATAGCCGGCAGCAACGAGGGGGCTTTGTGCTCTCAGGCTGTCCGGCGCCGCCCGGGCTAAGCCAGGGTGTTGCGGAAAACCAGCCTGGCGTACGCAGGCAAAACGATGATTCTAGTGGTCTCGCGATCGAGGCGCGTCTCTTGTCTGTTACTTGCGTATCCTGGTGTATCCCTGGCAGGGAGCGCGACATGACCGTTATCGCGCACCCTGATGTCTCGGTGACGCTGCAGTGCCGCTGATGCTTCAGCGCGCCGCGGTCCGATGCAAGATGTCAAAGAACGTCTCGCTCCATCCGTTGCTCGCGCTGCGAAGAATAGGATGATCCCGGCTTTTCGACCCGCCACGTCTTGCCGCTCGAGGCATCTGGCGAACCTTCGAGGGAAGCGACCGGAGGAGACACCTACCATGTGCAGGTTATGTGACCTAGGCGAGCCGCAGGACCATGAGCCGGGCGAGGCAGGCGCGCAAACGGCGACATCACGGCGCCGCTGGCTCAAGGCCAGCAGCGCCATCGCGGCCTCCGCCGGTGCCATGTCGCTGTTCCCTTCGTCGGCGGCGCAGGGCAATGGTGGCCGTGAGCCCGAGCACAGCGGCCGCGGCGGGCGTCGCTACCTGATCCGCGGCGGTGCAGTGATGTCGATGGATCCGAAAGTCGGCGACTTCGCCGAGGCCGACGTGCTGGTCGAAGGCAAGACGATCGCTGCCGTCGGACGCAACCTGCAGGCGGGCGGCGCGGCAGTGATCGAGGCTGGCGGGCGGATCGTGATGCCCGGCTTCGTCGACACCCACCACCATTTGTTCGAGACCGCACTGCGCAGCTATCTCGCCGACGGCCTGCTGTTCGACGGGTTGGATGCGCGGACCACGCAGAATTATTTCCAGAAGATCCTGCAGACCTTCGCGCCGGTGTACCGGCCGGAGGACGTCTACATCAGTACCCTGTTCGGTTCGCTCAGCCAGCTCGATGCCGGTGTGACGACGGTGTTCGACGTCTCGCAGATCCATCACTCGCCAGCGCATAGCGACGCGTCCATCGAAGCGCTGCGCGACTCCGGGCGCCGCGCGGTGTTCGGCTATTTCGAAAGTGCGGGCAACGTGCCGGGCAACCAGTATCCGGCAGACGCGGCTCGCATCAAGCGTCGGCATTTCGGCTCCGACGACCAGCTGCTGTCGATGTTCATGGGCGGCGAGATCTACCTGCCAGGCCATGAGGTGGCGTGGGCGGTCGGCCGCGAGCTCGGTCTGCCGGTCGCGGCGCACATCGTCGGCACCTTCGGCATGCGGCCGACCTTCGATCAGCTTGCTGCGGCCGGCGCATTCGCGTCCGACAACTTGTTCATCCACATGACGGGGATGTCGGATTTAGCGTGGCGCAAGGCGCGCGATGCCGGCGCCGGTGTCTCGCTGGCAGTGCCGATCGAGATGAACATGCGCCATGGCACGCCGCCCATCCAGAAGGCGCTGGACCTGGGCTTCGAGCCGTCGCTGTCGACCGACGTCGAATGTACGCTGACGGCGGACTTCTTCACCCAGATGCGCAGTGCCATGGCGCTGCAGCGCATGTTCATCAACGGGCGTGCGCTGGGCGAGAACGGCCCCGCCGAGACCAGCCTGCCGCCCCTGGCCACGACCCGCGACGTGCTGCGCTGGGCAACGATGAACGGCGCTCACGACCTGAAGCTCGCCGCCAAGGTGGGTTCGCTGACGCCGGGCAAGGAGGCCGACATCATCATCCTCGATGCGGAGGCGATCAACGTCGCTCCGCTGAACCACGTGCCCGGAGCGGTGGTGTCGCTCATGGAGCGGAGCAATGTCGAGACAGTGATCGTTGCCGGCAAGGTCCGCAAGTGGAAGGGCCGCCTGTTGGATACCGACTTGGGCAGGCTGCGGCGCGAGCTGGAAGGATCGCGCGACTATCTGTTCGAGAGGGCCAACATCGCCAAGGATCTGTTCCGGGCTCCCTGAGGCTACTCCTCGCCCAGGAACCCGCCGCTCTGGCGCCGCCACAACCGCGCGTAGAGCCCGTTCATGGCAAGCAGCGAACGATGATCGCCTTCCTCGACGATTCGGCCCTCGTCGAGCACGATCAGCCGGTCCAACGCGGCGATCGTCGAAAGCCGGTGCGCGATCGCGATGACGGTCTTGCCGCGCATCAGTTCGTCCAGGCTTTGCTGGATGGCTGCCTCCACTTCCGAATCGAGCGCGCTGGTCGCTTCGTCGAGCAGCAGGATCGGCGCGTCCTTGAGCATGACGCGCGCGATCGCCACCCGCTGGCGCTGGCCGCCTGACAGCTTGATCCCGCGTTCGCCGACATGGGCTGCCAGGCCGCGCCGGCCGTGCAGGTCCGACAGGCTGTCGATGAAGTCCGACGCCTGCGCGCGTGCGGCGGCAGCACGGATGTCCGCCTCGCTCGCTTCCGGTCGACCATAGGCGATGTTGTCGGCGAGCGAGCGGTGCAGCAGTGACGTGTCCTGGGTCACCATGCCGATGTGCGCGCGCAGTGAATCCTGGGTCACCCGGGCGACATCCTGGCCGTCGATCAGGATGCGTCCCGATTCGAGGTCGTGAAAGCGCAGCAGCAGGTTGACGAGTGTGGATTTTCCGGCTCCCGACCGGCCGACCAGCCCGATGCGCTCGCCTGGCCGCACTGTCAGGTCCAGGCGGTCGATAACCGGCGGCTTGTCGGGTCCGTAGCGGAAGCGGACTTGCTCAAAGCGAACCTCGCCGCGTGGAACCTTCAGCGCCACTGCATCCGGCGCGTCGACCACCGTCCGCGGCCGGGATAGCGTATTGATTCCGTCCTGGACCGTGCCGACGCTTTCGAAGAGGTCGGTCATCTCCCACATGATCCAGTGCGACATGCCTTGCAACCGCAGCGCCATGGCCGTGGCCGCGGCCACCGCGCCGACGCCGACGGCGCCGCGGGACCAGAGCCAGAGGGCCGTTCCGGCGATGCCGGCCGTCAATGCCATCGACAATGCGTGGTTGACGATCTCGAACGCGGACACGAGCCGCATCTGCGCATACCCGGTGACGATGAAATCCTGCATGGCCGACCGTGCGAAGGCGGCTTCCCGCCGGGCATGCGAAAACAGCTTGACGGTGGCGATGTTGGCGTAGGCGTCGGTCACCCGACCGGTCATCACCGAGCGCGCATCGGCCTGAGCCTTACCGACTCGCCCGAGCCGCGGCACAAAGTACGCTACGGCACACGCGTAGAGCACGAACCAGGCGACGAAGGGCCAGACCAGGCTGACGTCCAGGGTGCCGGCGAGAATGACGATCGTGATCACGTAGACCACCATGGTGACGAGCACGTCGGCGAGGACGAACAAGGTATCGCGCACCGCCAGCGCTGTCTGCATCAGCTTGGTCGTGATGCGGCCGGCGAACTCGTCCTGGTAGAAGGCCATGCTCTGGCCCAGCATCAGCCGATGAAAGTTCCAGCGCAGCCGCATCGGCAGGTTGATCGCAACCGTCTGGTGCTTGACGATCGTTTGAAGCGCGACCGCCCCGATGCTGAGCACCAGTGCCGCCGCAAACCAGCCGAGCGCGGCGCCGCGTTCTTCCCACAGCCGCGCCGGCTCGGTCTGGGCGAGCCAATCGACGACCTTCCCGAGAATCGCGAAGAGCAACGCATCGAAGGCTGAGATCGCGGCGGTCAGGAGCGCCATCGCCAGCATCGGTCCTCGTACGCCGGCGGTGCATTCCCAGAGAAATGCAACAAAGCGCGGCGGCGATGGGTCGGGCTCCGGGGCAGGGTATGGATGAAGGCGCTTCTCGAAGAAACGGAACATGGCTCGGATGATTCGATGGGAAGGCGTGACTTTAGCGCGTGCCGGCCGGGGACCGGCGACGGGTCCCTGCGGCAACCCGGGTCACCGGTTCCGGGACGCATGGAAGTGGTGCTCGTATCATTGCCTTGGTGATGGATGACGCTTCAAGCGGAAGATGAAACCGCAGCGATGTCGGGGGAGGCCGAATTGACTGGCAGCGTTCCAGAGAAATGGTATTTCGGATGGGGCATCGTTGCGGCGGCGACGCTGGTGACCTTGCTGACCGTCGGCATGCGGATGGGCATCGGGCCGTTCTTCCTGCCTATGGCAGGCGATCTCGGTTACAGCCGCAGCTTGCTGGCGAGCATCGTTGCAGTCGGCATGCTGTGCTACGGGCTGGGGATGCCGCTGGCAGGGTACCTCGTCGCGCGGCACGGCACGCGCTTCGTCCTGCTGCTGGGAACGGCGATCGTCGTCATCTCGACGATCTGGACCGTCTACGCCCGCGCCCCGGTCAACTTTCTGCTCGCCTTCGGCGTCTTCCTGTCGCTCGGCCTCGCATTCACCAGTCCGGTCGCACTGACCCCGGTCATCAGCCACTGGTTCATCCGCCGGCGCGGCATGGCGCTGTTCTTTCTTTCCACCGGTTCGATGGCGGGAATCGCAGTGATGACGCCGGCGCTGAGCTTCTCCATCGCCGCGGCAGGCTGGCAGGCAACCTTGCTGGGGTTCGCCGCGATTTTCGCGCTGCTGACGATTCCGGTGGCCTTGTTCGTGATCCGCGACCAGGCACCTGTGCATGCCGACCTGCTTCCCGAGCAGGTCGCCTTGAGGCATTCGGAGGCGACGTCCAAACCGGCGAAGGTGCTCGGCTTCCGCGACGCGGTGCGCACAGCCCCGTTCTGGAAGATCAGCCTGGGCCTGTTCGCCTGCGGGTTCAGCATGAACCTGATCGGGACCCACGGCATCCCGATGCTCATGGACCATGGCTTCGATTCCACGACGAGTGCCCTCGGGATCGGACTCATCGGGCTGGTCGCCATCTTCAGTACGGTGATCCTTGGCCGGATCTCGGACATCCTGCCGCGCAGGCACATCCTGGCCGCGATCTACCTAGTGAGAGGGCTTGGGTTCTTTGCGTTGCTGCTGGTGGGAACGCATTGGGAACTCTACGGCGTGTCGACGATCGGCGGACTGGCATGGGCCGGAAGCATCGCGCTGTCGTCGGCTATCCTGGCCGATGTGTACGGCGTGCGGCTCGTCGGCATCCTTTACGGCTTCGCCTACCTGGGCCATCAGATCGGCGCGACGATCAGCTCCTGGCTGGGGGGCTGGGCGTACGAGGCGTTCGGCACGCATTGGGTCAGCTTCGGCAGTGCGGGCGCCCTGTTGCTGATCGCCGCGGGTATCGCGCTGAGGCTGCCGGGGCGCGACTCCTGCCTCATGCCGGGGGCAACCGGCGGGGAGCGTGCCGGGACGACATCGACTGCGGCATCGTGAGCCGCCGGATGCCGGCGGCTGCCTAGAAAATCATGCTGAGGACGCCCGAGACGACCAGCAGGCCGATGAGAAAAATGATGCCGACAATCCAAAGGAGGATCTTCAACATGTGCCGAGTGCTCCACGACAGTTGCGTGCCGCGAGAAACGCAAGTGCTATTCCCGTGATGCCAAGGGCCGGCGGCTGCGGCAGCTGCGGCCAATCCTGCTGCTCAGGCGTGGATCTCGACGGTCGGCTCAGCCCTGGCCTTCCATGGCGATGGCCGGGTCTCCAGGTGCTTGATGCCTTTGACGGATTTCCTGCTGTGGTCGTTGTCGCGGATCACGCAGGCGATATCGCCATGCTGCGCCTTGACGGATTCCAGTCGGGCGATCAGTTCGGAGATCGTCATGGTCTTGGTGGGCGGATGGGGCGGATGGGGCGGATGGGGCGGATGGGGCAGGTCATGTTGCGGCAGGCGCCGATGGGTGTCTGTGAAATGCATCACGCTTCATTCGCAGCACGGCGACGGACCTTCGTGACCGCCGTGGACGCCCCGGTGCAGGGCCACATCCAGACCATCAACGTCCTCGCAGCATCGCCGAGCCTTGCGACCGGCTGGGCCTATGATAGAGACATGTCATGCCTGCTATGACGGACGAAACTTCGGATCTGCCGCCTATCCTCCGCGGCATCTCGTCGATGGCGACGAAGCGCCTGCTCGCCGAGCTTGCCTCCGTCTATTGCCGCGCCTTTGGCGTCGAGGTCGAGTTCGAATCGGTCGGCGGAGTGGAGGTGCCGCGCCGCCTGCAGGCCGGGGAGTCATTCGACCTCGTCGTCCTGGCCTCCGGGGCCTTGGCGGCGCTGGCGCAAGATGCCGCGGTCCGTTCCGGCACGCAACGGCCGTTCGCAATCTCCCCGGCCGCATTTGCCGTCGGGACGGGGGCAGTCGCTCCGGCCATCGATAGCTTCGACGACCTGGTCCGGGTGCTGCGCAGCGCCCGCTCAATCGGCTTCTCGACCGGCCCCAGCGGCGACGCCCTGGTGGGCCTGCTGGATCGCGCCGGCATCCTTGCGGAAGTCCGGCAGCGGCTGGTGCAGGCCCCGCCCGGCGTGCCGGTTTCAAGGTTGATCGGCGAAGGCAAGGTTGAGATCGGTTTTCAGCAGTTGAGCGAGCTCGCCGGCAGCGACGGCGTGTCCATCCTTGGCCCGTTGCCTGAAGCGGCCAGCCTGCAAACGACATTTTCCGCTGCCGTCTGCGCGCGAAGCCGAGAGGAGGCGAGGGCCCAGGCGTTCATCGACTTCCTGGCGTCCCCCGCGGCAGTTGCCGCCATTCGACGGGCGCACATGAGGCCCATCCTGGAACCGGATCCGATCGAAGGAGGATCGTCTTGATCATCGACTGTCATGGACACTACACGACCGCTCCCAAGGCGCTGGAGGCATGGCGCAAGCGGCAGCTCGACGGCGAACGGCCGCTTGCGTCGGAGCTGCGGATCAGCGACGACGAGTTGCGCGAAACGATCGAAACCAACCAGTTGCGCCTGATGCGCGAACGTGGCGTCGACCTGACCGTCTTCTCCCCGCGCGCGAGCTTCATGGCACATCACATCGGCGACTTCGCCATGTCGTCGGCCTGGGCCGACGTCTGCAATGAGCTGGTCTTCCGGGTGCAGCAGCTCTATCCCGATCGTTTCATCGGCGCGGCGATGCTGCCTCAGTCGCCGGGAGTCGATCCAGGCACCTGCGTCGCGGCCCTCGACCGCTGCATTGCAGACTATGGCTTCGTTGCGATCAATCTCAACCCGGATCCTTCGGGCGGCCACTGGAAGGAGCCGCCGCTGAACGATCGCTGGTGGTGGCCGATCTACGAGCGGATGATCGAGCACGACGTTCCGGCCATGATCCACGTCAGCACCAGCTGCAACCCATGCTTTCACACCACCGGCGCGCACTACCTCAACGCCGACACCACGGCCTTCATGCAGTGCCTGACATCGACGCTGTTTCGCGATTTTCCAGCCCTGCGGTTCGTGATCCCGCACGGCGGCGGCGCCGTGCCGTACCACTGGGGGCGCTTTCGCGGCCTGGCCCAGGAGCTCAAGCTGCCGTTGCTCTCCGAGCACCTGATGAACAACATCTTCTTCGATACCTGCGTCTACCACCAGCCTGGCATCGACCTGCTGACGCATGTGATCCCGGTGGCTAACATCCTGTTCGCCTCCGAGATGATCGGTGCGGTCCGCGGAATCGATCCCGAGACAGGGTTTCACTTCGACGACACCCGTCGCTACATCGACGCATCCGCACTGTCCGAGGACGACAAACAGAAGATCTATGAAGGCAATGCCCGTCGGGTTTATCCGCTGCTCGATGCCGCAATCGACAGGTTGAATTCGAGAATCGGCGCTCGCAGCTAGGGGCTCGTGCTGCCTCAGCATGGCCCGGCCCACGGGGCGTTTGAGGAAAGGTTCGCGATTCTGGGCTCGCAATTTGCCGTGTGGGCGCGGCCCTTTGGAGAGCGGCATGGGAAGGGCAATGCGTGCAGCCATGTTTTTAGTGCTCACGACCGTGATCCCGGCTGCCGGCGGTGCGGAACCTGATTTCGACGGGCAGCGTCGGCGCATGGTCGAGGAGGTGGCTGCGATGGCGCGCAGCACCTCGTGGGAGCTCGGCCGCGAGGGCTTCTCCCCCCCGGTACTTCGCGCCTTGGGGGCGGTGCCACGGCATCGTTTCGTTCCCGACAATGCCGTGCATGCGGCTTACCGCAACCGCCCGCTTTCGATCGGCCTGGGTCAGACCATCTCGCAGCCCTACATCGTCGCCCTCTCCGCGGAACTCATCGACCCCAAACCTGGCCACATCGTTCTCGAGGTTGGTACCGGGTCGGGCTACCAGGCAGCTATCCTCGCCGAACTGGTCCAGACCGTCTATTCAATCGAGATCGTCGAACCATTGGGCCGCCAAGCCGCCGACAGGTTGGCGGCGCTGGACTATCGCAACGTGGAGGTACGCATCGGGGACGGCTACCAGGGTTGGCCCGAGAAGGCGCCTTTCGATGGCATCGTGGTGACTGCAGCGGCGCCGCGGGTGCCTATGCCACTGGTTGAGCAGCTCAAGCCCGGAGGGCGCATGGTGATCCCGGTCGGCAGGCTTCCCGATGAGCAGGAACTGCTCCTCGTCGTCAAGCGCCCGGACGGCGTCGTACAAGTTCGAACTGTCATTTCGGTGCGATTCGTGCCGCTGACCGGTCCGGGGGCGGATGCGAACGCGCCGACTCGGTAGCCGTGTCCGGCAATGCGCAGTTCCCGCTCGCCCCCCTTGATCGACCGTTCGTCGGGAATCGTAGTCAGCGCACGTTTTCGCATAGGCTGGACAAGCCGAATGCGGGGGCGTAACGTATTGTGAGATGGTGGAGATACCAGACATGACATCACGAATGACCACGTTTTGCGGGCGTCCCGTGGGCCTGGTGGCGGCCCGATGATGAACGCTGGCCTGGTTCGGCACGAACGGATACGCCATGCCTTCGACGGCCACACCCGGGAAGTATTCCGGACCGTGGACACCTTTCCTCCTGACCGGCCCTCCCGACGACGCAGCGGAAGAAAGGTGCTGGTTGTCGATGACCAGCCGGAAGCGCTGAGTTCGACCGGGGATCTTTTTCGTGAGATGGGATTCGACGTGCTCGAAGCGAGCAGCGGTGACGACGCGATGCGGCTTCTCGCCGCAGTCCCGGACATCGAGGTGCTGTTCACCGATTTCTTCATGCCGCGAATGGACGGCGTCGAACTGGGACGCGAAGCTCGCAAGCTCATTCCGGGCATCAACGTAATCCTCGTTTCAGGCTATCCGGCGTCCGCAATGGATCAGCATGCCGGCGAACCGGACGAGTTCAATTTCCTGATGAAGCCTTTCCTGATGTCCGAGGTGGCCATCGTCCTGCGGCGCTAGCGCTCCGGCAGCGTTTTAACCCGACCCAGGAATGCGCTTTGCTGCTGAACGGCCATGACTACTAGCAAACCGTCCGACAAGAAGCCCACGCCTTTTCCCACCTCCGAGAATCACGGAAAACCGCAAACCGGCGCCAAGCCGGTACCGGTGAAGCCCGGCGAGGGTGCCATCGATGAAGGAATCGAGGAGTCGTTCCCCGCGAGCGACCCGGTGTCCGTCAACGTCACCAAAGTCGTCAAGAATCCGAAGGATGGCGATGGTGGGGGCGAGACCGGCGGGAGGAACAGCTAATACCTATTGCCGAGGGGGCATCGGGGGCTCACTCCGAGGCAACCCGAGGCAACCCCGCCGAGGCAGCCCCGCCGAGGCAATCCGGCAAGGTCGCTTAAGCCGACCGAATTCAGGGCCTGCGGCTCGTCCGGGCCGTGCCGTTGGGGAGGAGTCCCAGCGCTGAGAGCGTGTAGACATCCGGTTCGCCGCGCGGTTCGATACCCTGCGACCGTTGGAATTCCCGTAGGGCTCGTACCGTGCGGTCGCCCCAGACCCCGTCCGGCGAACCAACGTCGAAGCCGGTCGAATTGAGCGCCTGCTGGATGATCCGGATGGCAGCCGGATCGAGATCGGCGGCTCCGAGGGGCTCGCCGGGCCGGCGAGGCATCGGGCGATCAGCGCCTGCCGGCAGAAGTCCCAGGGCGGCCAAGGTGTGCGCATCGAGTTCGCCCGACGCCGTCATGCCGCGCGCGCGCTGGAGATTACCGATGGCGCTTTCCGTCTGTGCACCCCAGACACCGTCCGCCGCACCGACCTTGAAACCCTGCTTGTCCAACGCCTGCTGCACTGCGCGCACGGTTGCACGGTCAAGGTCCGCCGGCGTTCGCGTCCTGATTGCCGGGGCTCGGACCGCGTCCGATGGCCGGCGGTCGGCGGCCGGCACGGTGCGACCGTCGGCATTGACTCCAAGTGCCTCCAGGGTCGCAGCATCCGCCTGTCCGGTCTGCTTCAGGCCCTTTACCCGCTGGAACTCGCGCACCGCAGCCGACGTTCTCGGACCCCAAACGCCGTCCGCAGCGTCCACCGCATAACCGCCCTGCATGAGCGAATGTTGAAGCATGCGGACGGTGGCGGGTGAAAGCTCGCCCGCACCTGGAACCGACTCCTGGGAGGCTGCGCCGGGCTGCGCCTGGATAGCTGACGGATGAGCCGCGAACAGGGCGACCGCCACACAGGCGGCCAGCACGCTCCTCGTTGGACCGGTCGACGCCGGCGTTCGTGAGGTTTCAGGAATCGTCAAGGTAGCGGTCAAGGGGCCGGTCGAGTCTGCTTTCATCGTCGATCTCCGAAAATTCCTGCTCATTCGCGCAAGCAAGCCCGAAAACCGTTGCTGGGCGGATCTGCTTGAGCAACTATTGAGCCTATGAACGAACATTTCGAGAAACAGCCCGGCCGGTCAGAGCGTTCCGATTCGGCCGACGCGGCCACGACCCGGCGGGTGCTGGTGGTCGACGACGATCTGGACGCCGCGGAAGCGTTGGCGGAGCTTCTCTCGATGAGCGGTCACGAGGTGCGCCTGGCCACTGCCGCGGATGAAGCCTTGATGCACTTCCGGACGATGAAACCGCAGGTGGCGGTGCTGGACATCGGCCTGCCGCTCATGGACGGCTACGAGCTCCAGTCCCGGATGCGGACGCTGCCTGGCGGCAGCGACTGCAACTACATTGCATTGACCGGATACGGCACGCAGAGCGCGCATGAAGACAGCAGGCAGGCCGGCTTCCACGCGCATCTGGTCAAGCCGGTCGACCTGAAGCAGCTGCTCGCGTTGATCGAGAGGTCGACAGGCGAGCGGCGATGACCGCGGATCAGGAGGGAGCAAGCGGGTACATGGCAAGGATGCTCGACCCGGAGGTGGAGCAACTGGTGCGTGAGAGCTTCGGCAAGCAGGGGCTGATGCGTCATCTCGGCGCGAGCATGACCGACGTTCGCTCCGGAGAGGTCCGCATCCGCATGCCGTTCAAGCCTGAACTCACCCAGCAGCACGGCTTCTTCCACGCCGGTGGCACCAGTGCGATAGCCGACACGGCAGGCGGCTATGCCGGACTGACCGTGTTCCCGCGGGGAAGCGCGGTGCTCACCGTCGAATTCAAGATCAACCTGCTGGCTCCCGCCAAGGGCGAGGCGCTGGTCGCGGTGGGCCGGGTATTGAAATCGGGGCGCACCCTGACGGTGTGCCAGCTGGACGTCTTTGCCGAACAGGCGCAGGACCTCGTGCCGGTAGCCGTCGGCCAGCAGACGCTGATCTGCCTCAACGAGCCGGGCACGCGAATCAGCGCGTAGCGTGCCGATGCCCGGCAAAGAGATTCCTACGCCATGCCGATCCGCTTCGCGCCCTCGCGGAACAGCAGCTCGCCGTCAGGATCGAATCGGAACGCTGCCAGGAAGTCGGACACGTCGTATTGCGGCAGCGTGCGCCGGATGGTCGCGGCATAGCTGCGGGCATCCTCGGCCATTCCGGCAAGGGACAGCGAAAAGGCGGCGATCGCGAGGATGTGCGGATGGGCGTTCGGTCGGGCGGCGGCCTTCACCGCCCAGTCCGCGGCCTCCTTGAAATTGCCGAGCCGAACCAGCGCCATGGCGCGGGTGCCGAGCATTCCGAAGAGCAGCGGATCGAACGGGCTGAGGTGGCGCGAATGGTCCGAGGAAGAAATAGCGGCGCGCGGATCGCCCGCCTGCGAATGCACGAACGACAGCGCGTAGTGTCCAAGCGCGAAGTTCGGGCTGAGGTCGATGGTCTGTTCGAGCTCGATCACCGCCTGGTCATGGCGTCCCCGAAGCCAAAGTGCGCGCCCCATGGCCCAGTGCGCTGCCGGGTCGCGGTCGTCGGCCAGCAGGCTTTGACCTGCGGCGTCGTAGGCCAGATCCACTTGCTGCTCGCGCGCCGCCCAGCCCTGGAAGGCGTTCTGCCAATGCGCAAACGACAGCCCGGAATACGCCCTCGCGAAGGTTGGGTCGAGCCTGATGGCGGCCTCGAAGAAGTGCAGCGCCCGCTCGTTGTCGGCCTTGCTGAACCGGTACATGTGCCACAGGCCGCGATGATGGGCCTCCCATGCGTCAAGCGAACTGGGCGGTCTCAGGATGGCGCGGTTGCGCTCGGTGGTTTCGATCTCGCTCGCGATCGAGGCGACGATGCGGTTGCCGATCTCGTCGAGCACCAGGAATGCGTCGTCGTTGCCCTCGTTGAACGTCTCCGCCCAGATGATCCTGCCGGTGCGCGTTTCAGCGAGTTCGACGCTGACCGTGAGGCGTCCGCCCTTCGAGCGCACGGAGCCACCAACCGTGTAGTCGACATTCAGCATCCGGCCGGCGTCTTCGGCGCCGATGCGTCGCTCGTGCAGCGCGAAGACCGTTCCCTGCGCGATGACGAACATGCTCCTGAGCTTGGCGAGCCGGGTGATGATGTCGTGGGCCAGTGCATCGGCCGTGCCGCCTCGCCCGCCTCCGTCGACGGCGAGGTCGTGCAAGGGCATGACCGCGATCGAAGCGCGCCTGCCTGGCAGCGTCCCTTGCGCGACGGCAATGGGCACCCGCTCCTCGACGCAAACGACGGCGCCTGCTTCGTGGACAGGATCGTCACCGTCGGCAGGCGCGTTGCCGGCGTCGGCCGCGCCAGCGGGGGCCGCGGCGACTGGCGCCGCGCGGGCGCGTGATCGGATGGCCCGCCAGGTGCTGCGCAGCGTCGCGGTATCGAGGCCTTCGGATTCGAACAGGCGGGTGGTGGTCGCGAGATGTTCCTCCGCTTCCCGGATGCGGCCCTGCCGGGCAAGCCGTTCCAGCAGTGCATCGTGCACGTGCGAATCATACGGAGCCAGTTGCAGCCACTGTTCGAGGTAGCCGAAGGCATCGTCGTCCTTTGCATCGCGGACGAGCAATTCGAGCAGCGCCGCGTGGCAGCTGCGAAAGCGGCGCCGTTGCGCAGTCAGCCAGCCATTGAAGACCGGATTGCGATCGATCTCGAGCCCTTCGAGGAAGTCGCCCGCAAACAGCGCCGCCAGTTCGCGCTGCCGCGCCGGCTCCAGCGTACCCAGGCCGGCATCGGTAGCACGCAGGATGGCCAGGGCGTCCACGGCACAGTCTTCGAGGTCGAGCCGGACCAGATCGTCGCCGGTATTGACGCGGCGGCAGCCGGCCTCGTCGACGATGCCCCTGAGCTTGCTGAGGCACCAGCGCAATTCGCCGCGCGGGTCGTTCGGGACGTCCCACAGCAGCTCGCACAGCTGGCTCCTGGCCACCGGTCGCGCCGCCACCGCCAGGTAGGCAAGCAGTGCCCTGACCTTGCGCGAGGCGGGGAGCGGGACTCCGCAGCCCGCGCGCATCACGGACATGGCGCCGAGCAGCCGCAGATGAAGCGATGGTTCTCCAGCAGGGCTGGCGGATTCGGATTCCACGCGAATTTCCACGGTGGCTACCACGTTCGTCCTCACGTCGGCGGCCTACTTTCGCATCTGACGGTCACGGCGGCTGGCAGCGTCGGGTCCGGACAGATGCCTCGGCAGTTGCGAGGCGTACAACCTGCTGAACCAACCGGAGCGAATCGATGGACGCAGCCGCAACAACGCTCACTCAGAACCGCGAGGCCGCCGTCAGGCCCGACCTCGGGGCGATCAAGACTCGCCAGCAGGCGGCCTGGTCGTCGGGCGATTATGCCCTCATCGGAACCACATTGCAGATAGTCGGCGAGGAGCTTTGCGAGGCGCTCGACGTCCGAGCGGGCCAGCGGGTGCTGGACGTCGCCGCCGGCAACGGCAACGTCTCGCTCGCTGCCGCGCGCCGCGGTTGCGAGGTGGTCGCCACCGACTACGTGCCCGCGCTGCTCGAGCGCGCGCGCGAACGGGCGCAAGCGGACCGGTTGGCCATCGAATTCCGGCAGGCGGATGCGGAAGCACTGCCCTTTGCCGATGGTGCCTTCGATGTCGTGGTGTCGACCTTCGGGGTGATGTTCACTCCGGATCAGGATCGCGCCGCCGCCGAACTGGTCCGGGTCTGCAGGCACGGCGGCAAGATCGGGCTCGCCAACTGGACGCCGGAAGGCTTCATCGGGCAAGTCTTCAAGACCATCGGCCGGTATATACCACCGCCTGCCGGCGCCAAGTCGCCGGCCGCCTGGGGAACCCGGGGCCGCCTCACGGAATTGTTCGAGATCCATGCCGCGTCGATCGTTTCCGCGCAGCGTCACTTCGTGTTCCGCTACCGCACGCCGAAGCACTGGCTGGATATCTTCAGGACCTACTACGGCCCGATGCTGAAGGCATTCGCCGCACTCGATGCCGGTCATCAGGCGGGCCTCGAGCGGGACCTGCTGGCCTTGGTTGAAGAGTTCGGCCGCGCGGACGACGGGACGATGGTGGTTCCCGCGGAATACCTGCAGATCGTGGTCACCCGCCACTGATGCGCCCGTCGCGATGACCACTACCGTGGAGGAATGAATGATGGATGCAAGGACCCGCCCGTACAAGCCGATCCGCAGCCTGCTCGCCGGCGCCGCCATCTTCTGCTGCGCCATCGGATCGGCCCAGGCAGCGGATGCCCACCATACGGTCGTGCCGGCCGACGAAGTGAAGTGGGGCCCCGCGCCGCCGTCGCTGCCGGCCGGCGCGCAGGCGGCGATGCTGTTGGGCAGCCCCGCAAAGGAAGGGCCATTCGTGATTCGCCTGAAGTTCCCGTCCGGGTTCGTGATTCCGCCTCATCGTCACTCGAAGGACGAATTCCTGACCGTGATCTCCGGCCGTTTCGGAATCTCGGCGGGCGAGAAGCTGGACAAGAAGTCCGCCATGCCGCTACCGGTGGCGAGCTTCATTCACCTGCCTGCCGGAATGCCGCATTTCGCCTGGGCCGAGGGCGAGACAGTGGTGCAGATCAACGGCACCGGCCCCTTCGACGTGGTCTACGTCGATCCCAAGGACGATCCGCGCAAACAGTGAGGGCCTCCCCTCGATTTCCCTATGAAAGGCCGGTCTGCCGGCCTCTCGATCTGTCCGCGGCGCCGTGGTACGCTGCCTGCTACATTGCGTCCCGAAGTGGTACGCATATTGCTTGGCATTGAACCTCAGCTACGGAGCGGATCGGCATGCAATCGAATCTATCGAAGGGGCGCGAGATCGGCCGACCGCTGGCCGGCTTGGCAGTGGCGGCCCTCATCGCCTGCGGCGGCCCGGCGATGGCGCGTGACCTGGTCGTTGCGCTCAAGACCGAGCCGACGTCGATGGACCCGCAGTACCACGCGCTGACGCCCAACATCCAGTTGTCGCAGACGCTGTTCGATCCATTGGCGTGTGCGGACGCGGAACTGGCACCCAAGCCGTGTCTCGCCGAATCCTGGACCGCTGAAGGCACGACCTGGACGTTCAAGCTTCGGCCGAACGTCAAGTTCTCCGATGGTTCGCCCTTGACGGCGGAGGACGTGCTGTTCACCTATGACCGCGCCGGCAAGGTGCCCAACAGTCCGTCCTCGTTCAAGATCTACCTGCAGCAGGTGACCAAGGTGGAGGCGGTTGATCCGCTCACGGTGCGGATCACCACTGCCCAGCCGTATGCGCTGGTCGCGACCAACCTGACCGGGCTGCCGATCATGTCGGCCAAGGCGGCGTCAGGATCGGCGCCCGAAGGCAAGACAACGACCGAACTCAATTCCGGGGACGGGCTGGTCGGCGCAGGGCCCTACAAGTTCGTGTCCTGGAAGCGCGGCAGCGAGATCGTCTTCGAGCGCAATCCGCATTACTGGGGGCCGAAGCCGGCGTGGGACCGGGTGGTCTACCGGCCGATCAGCAATCCGGCGGCGCGGGTCGCGGCGCTGCTTGCGGGCGACGTGGACCTCATCGAGGATCCGCCGACCGACGACCTGGCACGACTGCAGAAGGATACCAAGCTCAACGTGGTGACCAAGTCGTCCAACCGCGTCATCTACGTTGCGCTCGATCAGAACGGCAACGAGACTCCCGGCATCCAGGGCACCAGTGGCAAGAACCCGCTGCTCGACAAGCGGGTTCGCGAAGCGCTGTCTCTCGCGATCGATCGCAAGGCGCTGGTCGACCGCATCATGGGGGGCGTCGCCACGCCGGCGGCGCAACTCCTGCCGCCGCCGATGCTCGGGACCAGCGAGAATCTGGTGACCGCGCCGAGGGCCGATCCCGACAAGGCCAAGGCGCTCCTCAAGGCTGCCGGCTATCCGGAAGGCTTCTCGATGGTGCTGGGTACTCCCAACGGCCGTTACATCAACGACAGCAAGGTGGCGCAGACGCTTGCTTCGATGTGGACCCGCATCGGTGTGAAAACCAGCATCGACGCCACCGCCCCGGCGGTCTTCTTCAAGAACCGCGACAGCTACGCCTACAGTGCCTACCTGGCAGGCTGGGGCACATCGACCGGCGAGATGTCCAACACGCTCAACTCCCTGCTGGTGACGCCGAACAAGGAGAAGGGGGTCGGCACCACCAACCGCAGCCGCTATTCCAACCCGGAGATGGACCGGCTGGTTGAGCAGTCGGCCACGCAGATGGATCCGGCGATGAGGGGGGACCTCCTGGCCAAGGCGAGCGAAATCGCGATGGCCGACTTCGCCATGCTGCCCATCCACTTCGAGCATTCGGTCTGGGCGATGAAGAAGGACATTACCTTCGGCGGCCGTGCCGACCAGATGACGATGGTGCAGCACATCTCCGAGGTGAAATGATCCCGGTGCCGGCTTCGACCGGTTCGCGGCGGGCTCTGGCGGGCTGAGGAGACGCAGCCAGGCAATGCTCACCTACATCCTGCGCCGCCTGCTGCAGTCCCTGCTGGTCATGTTCGTGATGTCGGGGCTGGTGTTCCTCGGCTTGTACGTCGTCGGGGATCCGGTCTCGATGATGGCAAGCCCGGAGGCGACCGAACTCGACCGCGATGCGATCCGCCGCTCGTTCGGACTGGACAAGCCGCTGTGGCAGCAGTACGCAATCTTCATGCAGCATGCGGTGCGGCTCGATTTCGGCAAAAGCTTCCTCACCGGCCAGCCGGCCATGGGTTTGATCCTCGAGCGCATGCCGGCAACGCTGGAACTCGCCTGCGTCGCCATGCTGCTCGCGGTCGTGGTGGGTGTGCCTCTAGGCATGTGGGCGGGCCTGAAGCCGCGGGCATTCAGCACGCGGGGCATCATGACCGGCTCGGTGCTGGGCTTCTCGCTGCCGAACTTCTGGGTCGGCCTGATGCTGATCATGGTTTTTGCCGTCGGGCTCGGTTGGGTGCCCGCCAGCGGCCGTGGCGATACGGTCCTCTTCGGACCGGTCGACCTGAGCGTGCTCACGCTTGACGGGTGGCGCAGCCTGGTGCTGCCGGCGCTGACCATCGCCATTGCGAAAGCGGCGCTGATCATCCGCGTCACCCGAGCCGCGACCCGCGAATCGTTGCCGATGGACTACATCAAGTTCGCCCGCGCCAAGGGGCTGGCGTGGGGCCGGATCCTGCGCGTGCACCTCCTGAAGAACATCCTCATCCCGATCGTCACCATCAGCGGCCTCGAGTTCGGGCAGGTCGTCGCTTTCGCGGTGGTCACCGAAACGGTGTTCGCCTGGCCAGGCATGGGCAAGCTGCTGCTCGACTCGATCATCACGCTTGACCGGCCGGTGGTGGTGGCCTACCTGATCCTGATCGTATTCTTCCTGGTGATGCTGAACCTCGTCGTGGATATCCTCTATTCGGTACTCGACCCGCGCGTGCGGCTGCAGGGAGGCAAAGCATGAGAAGTCGGCACGGCCGATCGAAGGAAGGCCCGTCCGCCGGGACGGCCGCAAACACGAGGGCGCATCCATGACCGCGGCCGCAACGCGTTTCGGAGCGGTCCTTGACGCAGTTCGGAGCCTGGAGGCGGAGCCGCCACTGCCGCCCCCCGAGACACCCTGGCAGCGGCTGCGGCGCGAGTTCCTGGCGAGCAAGCTGGCCGTGCTGGGGCTGATCCTGCTGCTGCTCGCCGTCGGCGCAGCGGTGTTCGCGCCCTGGATCTCGCCTCAGGATCCGTATGACATCGGCAACCTCGACATCTTCGACTCGAAGCTCCCACCGGGCAGCGCCAGCGCCGACGGCCGCATCACCTATTGGCTCGGCACCGACGGCCAGGCGCGTGACCTGCTCTCGGCGATCTTCTACGGCCTGCGCACCAGCCTGGTCGTGAGCAGCGTCTCGGTGATTGCGGCACTTGCCATCGGCAGCGTGGTGGGGCTCACCGCGGCCTACTTCGGCGGCTGGATTGACTCGCTGCTGATGCGCATCGCCGACATCCAGTTGTCGTTCCCCGCCATCCTGGTGGCGCTGGTCCTGCTGGCGGTGCTCGGCAAGGGGGTCGACAAGGTGATCATCGCGCTGATCATCGTGCAGTGGGCCTATTTCGCCCGCGCCGCGCGCGGAGCGGCACTTGTCGAACGTGGCAAGGAATATGTCGAGGCGGCGCAGTGCATGTCGCTCGGCTGGCGGCGCGTGCTCCTGCGCCACATGCTGCCCAACTGCATGCCGCCGCTGATCGTCATCGCCACCATCGACCTTGCGCATGCCATCGCGCTCGAGTCGACTCTTTCCTTCCTCGGGGTCGGCGTGCCGGTGACCGAGCCGTCGCTCGGCATGCTGATCGCCAATGGCTACGAGTTCATGCTCTCGGGCCACTACTGGATCTCGTTCTTCCCGGGCATCGCGCTGGCGCTGGCGATCGTCGGGATCAACCTGGTGGGCGATCACCTGCGCGACATCCTCAACCCGCACAACGCCCATTGACGACGATGATCGCCGTGGATGCGGACACGCTGGACAGAAATCCGACGTCATCGGAACGGACGCCGGCGGAGCCGACGCCGGTGCTGGAAGTCAAGGGACTGGCCACGCACTTCTTCACGCACGGCGGCGTAGTCAAGGCGGTCGATGGCGTCGACCTGCGCATCGGTGCCGGAGAGGTGCTGGGGCTGGTGGGCGAATCCGGCTCCGGCAAGAGCATCACCGGCTTCTCCATCCTGGGCCTGGTGGACGAGCCGGGCCGGATCGTCTCGGGCTCGATCCGCTTTGCGGGCGAGGAACTGGTGGGCGCCGGCGACCAGCGGCTGCAGCGCCTGCGGGGCAAGGAGATCGCGATGATCTTCCAGGACCCGATGATGACCCTCAACCCGGTGCTGCGCGTCGATACGCAGATGGTGGAGGCGATCCAGGCCCATGAAAGGATCGCCGCTGCCGCTGCACGGGCTCGGGCACGCGAGGCGCTGGCAATGGTCGGGATACCGTCGCCGCAGGAGCGGCTGCTCGCCTATCCGCATCAGCTTTCCGGCGGCATGCGCCAGCGGGTCGCTATCGCGATCGCGATGCTCAACCGGCCGCGGCTGATCATCGCGGACGAACCGACGACTGCACTCGACGTCACCATTCAGGCGCAGATCCTCCACGAGGTGCAGAAGCTTTGCCGCGAGACCCGCACCGCGATGCTGTGGATCACGCACGACCTCGCAGTGGTATCGGGCCTGGCCGACCGGATTGCAGTGATGTATGCGGGGCGCATCGTCGAGACCGGTGCCGCAGCCGAGGTGATCGGCGGGCCGATTCATCCGTACACGCAGGGACTGATCGACTCGATCCCGTCGCGCCGCACGCACGGCAAACGGCTTCGCCAGATCCCGGGGATGACGCCGTCGCTGCTGCACCTGCCGCAGGGCTGCGCCTTCAGGCCGCGGTGTCCTCGCGCCGGCGACGACTGCCTGCAGGCGCCGCCGGTGGTGCAGCGGGGACCGGGCCGCACGCTGCGTTGCTGGTATCCGCTGGACGCGGGTCATGGCTGAAGCCGTGGCGATGACGGCGATTGCGCCGCTGCTCAGCCTGCGCGGCATCGAGAAGCGCTTCGTACAGCCGGTGGACCTGGTGGGACGGCTGGCAAACCTGCTCGGCGCTCGCAACCGTTCGGCGGTGGTTCAGGCAGTCGGCGGCGTCGACCTCGACGTCCGCGCCGGCGAGGTGGTCGGCGTGGTGGGCGAGTCCGGCTGCGGCAAGTCGACACTCGGGCGGGTGATCGCGGGCATCAGCCCGCCGAGTGCCGGCGAGGTCCGCTACCAGGGGCGGCCGGTCGAGGGCATGTCGGGCCGGCAGCGGCGGGCCTACGAACTCGGCGTGCAGATGATCTTCCAGAATCCGATGGCGTCGTTGAACCCGCGCATGCGGGTGCTCGACATCATCGGCGAGGCCCCGGTCGTGCACGGCATCATCCGCGCGCCCGAAATGGCGGGATATGTCGCCAATCTCATGCGCCAGGTCGGCCTCGATCCCGGCTATGGGCAGCGCTATCCGCACCAGTTCTCCGGCGGCCAGCGCCAGCGCATCGGCATCGCCCGCGCGCTCGCCCTGAAGCCGCGGATCATCGTGTGCGACGAGGCGGTGGCCGCGCTCGACGTCTCGATCCAGGCGCAGGTGCTCAACCTGTTCACCGACCTGCGCAAGGAATTCGACCTCACCTACCTGTTCATCAGCCACAACCTCGGGGTCGTCGGTCATCTGGCGGATCGCGTCGTGATCATGTATCTCGGACGGATCGTCGAGATCGCGCCTACCGACGTCGTCTTCAGCCGTCCGAACCATCCGTACACCCGGGCGCTGCTCTCCGAATTGCCGCGACTCGAAACGCAGCGCCGCGACTACCAGCCGATCAAGGGCGAACTGCCGTCGCCGCTGGCACCGCCCTCGGGCTGCACCTTCCATCCGCGCTGCCCGCATGCCATGGCCCGCTGCAGGCAGGAAGCGCCGGTGCTGCGGGCGCTTGCCGACGGTCATGCCAGCGCCTGTCATCTCAACGATCCTGTCGTCCAAGCCAAGGCCGTGGCCGAGCCGGCCACCATGTCATGACTTCACCTGTCCTTGCGTCGTCCGTCACGCCTTTCGATCCCTACACCTTGCGTCTGCCCGAGCCCGGCACCGCGATTCCGCTGGTCTGCGACTCGCCGCACAGCGGCGTGCGCTATCCCGCCGACTTCGGCCATGTGATTGCCTTGGAGCAGCTGCGGGCCGGAGAGGACACCGAGGTGCACGTGCTCTGGGATGCGTTGCCTGAAGTCGGGGCGACGCTGCTGGCAGCAGAGTTTCCGCGCAGCTACATCGATCCGAATCGCGACGTCGAGGACATCGACAGCGAGATGCTCGATGCGCCCTGGCCGGGCGTGGTGAACCCGAGCGAGAAGACGCGGCTCGGCATCGGGCTGATCTGGCGCGCTGCCGGCCATAACGGTCGCCAGCCGATCTACGATCGCAAGCTCTCGGTCGCCGAGGTCCAGGCGCGCATCGCCAACTACCATGCGCCGTACCAGTCCGCG
Organism: uncultured Pseudomonadota bacterium; assembly: GCA_963844195.1. Classification (GTDB taxonomy): domain Bacteria; phylum Pseudomonadota; class Gammaproteobacteria; order Burkholderiales; family Burkholderiaceae_E; genus Lautropia. The sequence continues at coordinate 1,427,732 of CAWJNC010000004.1, forward strand.
CTGCTGGCGCAGATGGAGGATGCCTATCTACGCTTCGGCGCCGTCTGGCACCTGAACCTTCATTCGATGCCGGGGAATTCATACGAGGGCCTGCAGATCCGGACCGACAAGCGCCTGTCGGACTTCGTCCTCGGCGACCGTGACGGCGTCACCTGCGATGCGGAGTTCACCAGCCTGGTCGCGGAGGCGCTTCGCAAACGCGGCTACACCGTTGCGGTGAACGATCCGTTCAAGGGCGTTGCCCTCATCGCGCGGCTCGGCCGGCCGGCGCAGCGGCGCCATAGCCTGCAGGTCGAGGTCCACCGCGGCCTCTACATGGACGAAGCCACCCGCGCGCGCAGCGCCGGCTTCGATGCCCTTCGACAGTCGCTCGGCGAGGTTGCCGGCGAGATTGCCGCCTTCGTGCGGTCGCGAACCAACGGATGAACCCGTCATGACCCTCATTGCCGAACTCGAAGCCGAACATCAGGAACTGACCGCGCTTCGCCGCGACATCCATGCCCATCCGGAACTGGCATTCCAGGAAACCCGCACCGCCGAACTGGTTGCCGAGCGCCTCGCCGGGGTCGGACTCGAGGTGCATCGCGGCGTCGGCAGGACCGGCGTCGTCGGCGTGCTGAAGGGCGCCCGTGGGGCGGGCCGCGCCCTGGGGTTGCGCGCGGACATGGATGCGCTGCCGATGCCGGAGCACAATCGTTTCGCGCATGCGTCGCGCAATCCTGGCCGCATGCACGGCTGCGGCCACGACGGCCACACGACGATGCTGCTGGGCGCTGCCCACTACCTGGCGCGCCATCGCGACTTCGCCGGCACCGTCAATTTCATCTTCCAGCCGGCGGAGGAGGGGGGCAATGCCGGCGCGCGTGCGATGATCGAGGACGGCCTGTTCCAGCGCTTTCCCTGCGACGAGATCTACGGGATCCACAACATGCCGGGAACGCCCGCCGGCGTCTTCGCCTTCCGCAAGGGGGCGATGATGGCGTCGAGCAATCGCTTCGACATCGTGATCCGCGGCACCGGCGGCCATGCCGCCATGCCCCAGAAGGCCGTCGATCCGATCGTCATCGCAGCCGAGATGGTCGGGGTACTGCAGACCATCATCTCGCGCAGCAAGTCGCCGATCGACACTGCGGTGCTGTCGGTGACCCAGATCCATGCCGGCGACGCCTATAACGTCATTCCCGACGAAGCGGTGCTGCGCGGCACCGTGCGCACCTTCAGCACGGAAGTTCTCGATCTGATCGAAGCCCGCCTGCGGCAGGTGGCGCAGACCCTGCCCCAGGTCTACGGTGCGACCGGCGAGCTGAAGTTCGTGCGGGCCTACCCCCCGCTGGTGAACTGGGACGAGCAGACGGAGTTCGCCGCGCAGGTGGCGCAGGAAGCGTTCGGCGCCGACAAGGTGATCCGCGACACCGCGCCGGTGGGCGGCGCCGAGGACTTCTCGTTCTACCTCGAGAAAGTGCCGGGCACCTACCTGTTCCTGGGCAACGGCGACGGCGGGCACCGCGAGGCAACCTACCATGGCATGGGCCCGTGCGAGCTGCACAACCCGAACTACGACTTCAACGACGAGCTGCTGCCGATCGGGGCGACCTATTGGGTCAAGCTGGCGCAGGCATTCTTCGGCCGCGATCAGCCTGCGGTGAGGTAGACGAGCAGGCCGTCGATGGCGGTACGCTGGTCCTCGCGCAGCTGCTGGCGATAGACCTGCGCGACCTGCAGGCCATGCTGGTCGGCGAGCCTGCGAAGATACGACTCGGCGTGGGCGTAGCGCAGGCTCGGCTGTAGCTGGAAGTCGCTGCAGCCGGGGGCGGAGGATTCGACCGAGAAGCAGAACACGCCCCCGGAATCCAGCACCCGACGCACGCCCGAGAAAGTCGGGGCCAGGTCGCCGATGTAGATGAAGACGTCGGCGGCGAGCACCAGGTCGTGCCGATCGCCGGTGTCCTGCAGGTACTGCACGATGTCGCCTTCCAACAGCTGCTGGTAGAGGCCCAAGGTCTTCGCCTTGTCGAGCATCCGGCGCGAGAGATCCACGCCGGTCAGGCGCTGCGCGATCTTTCCGAGCAGCGGCGCGCAGAGGCCGGTGCCGCAACCAAGATCGAGGGCCGAACGAAAGCGTCGTGGCGCCACCGTCTCGAGGCGCCCCACCAGGGCAGTGTGCCCGTGGTAGCGAAGCACCTTCACCAGGTGCTCGTCGAACTGGTCGGCATAGTCGTCGAACAGCGAGCGGACATAGGACGGCGGTGCCGCGGCGGGAGCGCCCGAGCCGCCGACCGATGCAAGGTAGTATCGGTTCAGTTCCGGGTCGCCGCCGTGCTCGAGCGCCTGCCGGAAGGATGCGGCGGCCTCGTCCAGGCGGCGCATCTCCTGGAGGATGCCACCGCGGTTGCTCCATGCCTCGGCCAGCGAGGGATCGATCGCAAGCGCTCGATCGTACGATTGCAACGCCTGCTCGGGACGCTTGAGGCTTTGCAGGACCTGAGCGTGCCGCTGCCAAGGCTCCGCGAAGTGTTCCTCGATCGCCAGTAGCCTTTCAAAACTCGCGAGCGCGTCTTCGTTGCGGTCCAGCAGCCCGAAAGCGGTGCCGCGATGGAACCAGGCGTCGAGATTGTCGGGGTCGGCCGCGACGATCTGCTCCGTCACCGCCAGCGCATCCTCCGGCTGGCCGAGGTCGAGGTGCGCGGCAGCCAGGTTGACGAGCGTGGAGATGCGCCCAGGCACCAGCTCGAGCGACGACATGAAGCATTCCTTGGCCTCGGCGGGGTGGCCGGATTCGAGGGCGGCGACTCCTTGCATGAACAGATGCTTCGCCTGCTCGAGCGGATCGCTTGCGGGAATCCGTGGCTGGGGCGTCGGCGGAGTGCGGGGGGGCTGCATGAAAGCATCTTACCTCCTGACCCGCTTCGGCGGCTTCAACCCTGCATCGTCAGGACGTGTTCGAGTTGCTCGTCGTAGTGGCGGTTGAGCGCGTCGCGCTCCGCGTAGCGCATCTGCAGCGCCATGGTCTCCGCGAGGATCGCATCCGCAGCGCTCACGATCCGTTCCAGGTAGGCACCGGGTACGCCGCGGCCGGGCTGGCGATGGATCCAGCGGGTCGCGAGCTGCGTCGTCGCCCTGAAGTCGACTCCGAGTTGCAGGATCCGCGCTTCCGCACGAACGATAGCCGCCTGTGTTTCCTTGAGCGCTTCGCTGCGCAGGGCTTCGATCTCTCGCCCCTCGAGATAGGCCGCCAGCGCATCCTGCCGTTCCGGCTTCGGCGTCGCTAGGGCCTGCGCCTCCCGCGCCTTCCACCGGTGCAGCGCGTTCTGCAGCGACCGTTCGCGCCCTAGAGGCGGTATCAGCGTCGGCGCAACCGACCGGTCGAGCAGCTCGACGCGTTCGGCGCCGCTGAGGCAAGCGAGATCGCGAGCTCCGGCTGGTGCGGAGTCGCCAGGATTGTCGACCGGCTTGCACGCCGGGTGGCCGGGAAGGGCCGCGAGCGCGGGAGAAGACGACGAGAGGAGCGACAGCACGATCGCCATCGCCAGGGCGACAGCCCGGTGATGCAGGTTCTTCATGCCGCGAAGGTAGCGGCGCACTGCCGTCGAAGCCCGGCCACCGCGACCGCCGGCGCGCTCGCAGGGACGCACGGCGCGGGTCTGTTGCGTGGATGCGGCAAGCTCGGCGTCGCGGGGCAGCCGCCGTTGCAGCCCCTACATAACGTCAGGTTGCTTGCATGCTTCGGATGGTTCGTTCGTGATAGGCGTCCGGCGCCCTATATTCGTGCATACCTATCACTGCCCGCGCCGCGCCTTCCCCAGCCGCTGCGCGGCGCTCGCAGGATGCTTTCAGATGGACATGTCATTTCCCCCGATCGCCGACATCGCCCTTGGTGACAAGGACCGAGAAGCGATCCGCTCCCTCGCTCGCTCGCTGACGCCCGATCAGGCGCTCTGGGTCGGCGGCTACCTTGCCGGCGCGGCCGAAGCCAGGAGCGAGCTGCTTGCGCTTGCAGGCGCGGAAGCTTCCGCCGCTGCTTCCGCGGCAATTTCCAACGCCCGGGCCGGCGACGTCACGACGTCGGTGATCCGGATCCTCTACGCAAGCGAGACCGGCAATGCCGCCGCGCTCGCACGCGCCATCGAAGCGAAGGCGAAGGCCGCGGGGTTGGTTGCGGTGGCGGAGGACCTGGCGCGCTACAAGACCCGCGCGCTCAAGGACGAGCAGACGCTGCTCCTCATCGCCAGCACGCACGGCGAAGGGGATCCGCCCGGAAGCGCCGCCGGCTTCTTCGAGTTCCTCGCCAGCCGCAAGGCACCGTCGCTGCAGGGAGCGAAGTTCGCCGTACTCGCGCTCGGCGACTCCACCTACGAATTTTTCTGCGAAGCCGGCAAGATCCTCGATCGTCGGCTCGAGGAACTCGGCGCCACCCGGCTGCTCGATCGCCGCGACTGCGACGTGGACTATGAGGACGACGCGCAGCAGTGGCTCGAGCAGGTCTTCGCCAGGTTGCAGGACATGCCGTCCGCTTCGGCGCCGGCTTCCCGTGCCAGCGGCCCGGCCGTGCCGGCGCGGCTGCAGCCCGGCGCCGACGCCGCCGGATCGCCCAAGGTGGCGCATGGCAAAGGCAATCCGTTCGCCGCCGAGGTCACGGCCAGCATCCGCATCACTGGACGAGGTTCCAGCAAGGACACCCGTCACCTTGAGTTGTCCCTCGAGGGATCCGGCCTCGCCCATGAGCCCGGAGATGCGATCGGCATCCTGCCGCGCAACCAGCCGAAGCTGGTGAACGACCTGCTGGGCGCCCTTGGCTGGTCCGGCTCGGAACCCGTCAAGGTGCGCGATGCGCAGATGCCGGTCGAACATGCCTTGCGCGATGCATTCGAGATCACGGCGCTGACGCCGCGCTTCATCGAGCAGTGGGCGGCGTTCGCGGGCGACGCGCGGCTCGCGGCGCTTGCGCAGAAGGACCGTGGGGAAATGGCCCGTTTCATGAAGGCCAATCAGATCTTCGATGTCGTCAGGTCGAGTCCGGCCAAGGGGCTCGCGCCGCAGGTGTTCGTCCAGGCGCTGCGCAGCCTGCAGCCGCGCCTTTATTCGCTCGCCTCCAGCGCAGAGTACGCACCCGACGAGGCGCATCTCTGCGTGTCGCCGGTGCGCTTCGCGCTGAACGGAAGCGATCGTGGCGGCGTTGCTTCGCTCTTCCTCACCGAAACACTCGAACCGGGCGACAGCGTGCCGGTCTACATCCAGCGCAACGACAATTTCCGCCTGCCGAAGGACCCGAAGACGCCGATCGTGATGGTTGGCGCGGGGACGGGGGTGGCGCCCTACCGCAGCTTCATGCAACACCGGGAGGCTCTGGGCATTGCGGGTCGGAGCTGGCTGTTCTTTGGCGAGCGCAACTTCCGTACCGACTTTCTCTACCAGACGGAATGGCAGGACTGGCATCGCAGCGGCGCGTTGACGCGCATCGACGTGGCGTTTTCCCGGGACGACGAGCGCAAGGTCTACGTTCAGCATCGCCTGCAGGAGCAGGCCGCCGAACTGTACCGTTGGATCGCGGACGGTGCCCATGTGTACGTCTGCGGGGATGCCGAGCACATGGCTCGCGACGTCCACGAGGCCTTGCTGGGGATAGTGGCCGGGGAGGGCGGCCGCGGTCGCGAGGCGGCAGAGCAGTACCTGCGCGGATTGCAGGCAGAAGGGCGGTACCAGAGGGATGTCTACTGACATGTCGGGAGCATCTGACCATCCCGATCGCAGCCGCGACATCTCGCAGCCGCTGGAGAGACTGCATCCGGATGAGACGCTCAAGGCGCAAAGCAACTACCTGCGCGGCACCATCGTCCAGAGCCTGGCAGATCGGATCACCGGGTCGGTGGCAGAACCCGACACCAAACTGCTGAAGTTCCATGGCATCTACCAGCAGGACGATCGCGACCTGCGCGAGGAACGCCGGCAGCAGAAGCTCGAGCCTGCGTGGCAGTTCATGATCCGCGTGCGGCTCGCCGGCGGGGTATGCACCCCGGCCCAGTGGCTGAAGCTGTCGGAACTCGCGCTCGCCTACGGCAGTCCTTCGCTGCGCCTGACGACCCGGCAGACCTTCCAGTTCCACGGCATCCTCAAGCCCAACCTCAAGCACACCATTCGAGGTTTGAACGACGCTCTCCTCGACACCATCGCTGCCTGCGGCGACGACACTCGCGGCGTCATGTCGTCGGTGAACCCGCACCTTTCGGCTCTGCATCGCGAAGTGCTCGAGCTGTCGCGCCAGACTTCGGATGCGGTCATTCCGCGCCACCGTGCCTACCACGAAATCTGGTTGGACGGGGCGAAGCGGATCTCGTCGCAAGTCGGTCTCGACAATGAGGTCGCGGCGGCAGCCAGGGATGCGGCCGCATCCGGCAAAGAGGTCGCGGTGGACGATGCCGAAGAGCCTCTCTACGGACCCACGTACCTGCCGAGGAAGTTCAAGATCGGCTTCGTCATTCCACCGGTCAACGACATCGACGTCTACACCCAGGATGTCGGCTTCATCGCCATCGCCCAAGGTGAGTCCCTGCTGGGCTTCAATCTGACGGTAGGCGGCGGCATGGGCCGCACCGACCGCACGCCGCATACCTTTCCGCGGCTGGGAGATCTGGCCGGGTATTTCCCGAAGGAGCGCACGCTGGATGTCGCGCGCACCATCGTTGCGATACAAAGGGACTTCGGCAACCGCACCGACCGCAGCAGGGCCCGCTTCAAGTACACCATCGAGGAGAAGGGACTCGACTGGTTCCGCCGCGAACTCGAGCGGCGCATCGGATTCTCCCTGGAGCCGGCGAGGGACTTCGCCTTCACCACCAACGGCGATGAGTACGGCTGGTCCCAGGGATCCGACGGGGCGTGGCACTACACGCTGTTCATCGAGAATGGCCGGGTAGCGGACACCGGCGAGAAGCGGCTGATGACTGCGCTGCAGGAGATCGCTAGCGTGCACCAGGGCGAGTTTCGGGTGACGCCGAATCAGAACCTGGTGATCGCGAACGTAGCGCCCGCGGCCAAGCCGCGCATCGACGGGCTGCTCGCCGAGCACCGGCTCGACCAGGCGAACCTGGCAAGTGCGCTGCGGCTTAACTCGATGGCCTGCGTCGGTTTCCCGACCTGCGCGCTTGCGATGGCGGAAAGCGAACGGTACCTGCCGTCGCTGGTGAGCAGGACCGAAGCGCTGCTGAGCCGGCACGGCCTCGAGAGCGAGCCGATCGTCATGCGCATGACCGGCTGTCCGAACGGCTGCGCCCGTCCCTATGTCGCCGAGATCGCCTTCACCGGCCGCGCGCCCGGCAAGTACAACATGTACCTCGGCGGGGGCTGGCACGGGCAGCGGCTCAACCGGATGTACCTCGAGAATGTGGGCGAGGAGAAGATCGTGGAGGAACTGGACGGCATGCTCGGGCGGTTCGCTGCCGAGCGGATCGCCGGCGAGCATTTCGGCGATTTCGTGGTCCGGACGGGCTACGTCCGGGAAGTCACCAGCGGTGCCGACTTCAACGGCGCTTAGCGGTCGAGTTCCAGCGCAACGAAGCGTTTCTCGTCGCCGCGCATCATCAGCACCGCCACGGGGGCGCCGTCTGCAGCCGCGGATTCGATGCCATCGCGAAACTCGGCCACCTGGCGGATCGGCCGGCCGCGCACCTGCAGGATCAGGTCTCCCGCCTTCAACTCCGCGCGGACGGCCGGCGAGCGGGGCGCGACCGCTTCGACATAGAGGCCATCGCTGAGTCCGAGCCGCTGCTGCTCCTGAGGGCTCATCGCGCGCAATTCCAGTCCGAGCGGCATCACCTTCTCGTGAACCGATACCGATACGGTCTCGGCCGCTGCCTGCTTCTTCTCGGCTTCGGCGACTGCCACCTGCAGCGGAACCGCCACGCCCGCGCGCAGCACGTCGACGGCAATCATGGTCCCAAGCGGCTGGCTGCCGACCACCCGCTGCAGGTCGAGCGACGTCTCGATGTCCAGGCCAGCTGCCCTGACAACGATGTCGCCGGTCTGCACGCCGCCGACATGGGCAGGCCCGTCGGCGGCAACCGAGGTGACGAGGGCGCCCCGCGGCCGGTCGAGGCTGAAAGCGCGCGCCAGTTCGCTGGTCACCGCTTGCGTGTTGACGCCGATGCGCCCCCGCACGATCGGCCGGCCGGTCTTGAGGTCTTCGGCGATCCGCATGGCAAGGTCGATCGGTATGGCGAAGGACAGGCCCTGGAAGCCGCCCGAACGCGTCCAGATCCGGCTGTTGATGCCGATCACCTTGCCCTCGGCATTGAACAGCGGTCCGCCGGAGTTGCCTGGGTTGACGGCGGCGTCGGTCTGGATGAACGGCACCAGCAGGTCGTCGACATTGCGCGACTTCGCGGAGACGATGCCGGCAGTCACGCTGTGCTCGAAGCCGAAGGGCGAGCCGATGGCGGCGACCGGCTCGCCGACCCGCACAGCGGCAGGATTGCCGATCGCAACCGTCGGCAGGTCGACTGCGTCCACCTTGAGGACGGCGACGTCGGTCGTTGCGTCCTCCCCGACGATACGTGCCGGTAGCTCGCGCTTGTCCCTGAGCGTGACCCGCAATTGCGTGGCTTGCGACACGACATGGGCATTGGTAAGGATATAGCCGTTCGGGCTGACGATGAAGCCCGATCCAAAGCTGTTGGACGGGACGACGTCGGGCTTGCCGGCGGATGTCGCCTTGTCATCGGTCTTGGCGAGCTTCTCCCGGACGCTGACATGGACCACAGCGGGGCCGTGCATCTCGACGAGGGCCGCATAGTCCATGGCGATGGCGGAACTGGCCGCATGGGCGACCGGCGTGCCGAGAAGGAGGGCGGCTGCGCAAAGCGCGCCTGCGGTGCCGACGACGGCCATCCGGCCGCGGATCCTGTTCGCAGAGATGTTCATGAGCTCCCCAGCCCGACCTGCCAATGGGATGAGGATCGCCGAACCGGGCGGTAGCACCCACCGGCGGGCGACGCACGGCAGCGTCGGCCTGAGCGCTGGTCAGGGAGAGCGGGGCGAATCCGTCACGGAACGGCGGCGCGCTCGATCACCTGCCGGATCATCCGGTCGAGATCGCCAGCCGGCAACGCCCCGCTGACGCGGCCGACCTCCTGGCCATTCGAGAACGCGACCAGAGTCGGTATCGAGCGGATTGCGTATTGCTGCCCCAGTTCGGGCTCTGCCTCCGTATCGACCTTGGCGAAGATGGCCTGGCCGGCAAATCTGGCTGCGGCCGCCTTGAAGGTGGGCGCGAAGCCGCGGCAGGGAGCGCACCACGGCGCCCAGAAGTCGACCAGCACCGGAAGTTGCGGCTGCGAAATGAGGTTCATGAAGGTTCGATGGCTGGTGCTCACCGGCGCGTCGAGCAGAGGCTGGTGACACTTGCCGCACGACGGATTCTGCGCGATCCGTTCGGCGGGGATTCGGTTGCGTTGCGAGCAGTGTGGGCAGGTGATTTCCATGTCCGCTCCTGAAATGGAATCAGCCGTGCTCGGCGGCCCGCACAGGCAGGCTGCCGACACGGCGTCGGATTGTTGGGGCGGCAAGATGCAATCCTGCCATCTGCCGATCAGGCGACGAGGTTATGGGGCACGCCTTCATCGGCATTCAGCGCGACCAGGTTGTGCGGCACACCTTCATCGGCATTCATTGCGACCAGGTTGTGCGGCACGCCTTCATCGGCATTCAGTGCGATGAGGTTGTGCGGCACGCCTTCGTCGGCGTTCAGCGCAACCAGGTTATGCGGCGTGCCTTCGTCCTGCTGGAAGGAAGCCACGAGGTTCTGGGGAACGCCTTCATCGCTCTGCAAGGCGGCGGATGCGCCGGCGGCGAAGGTTGCGAAGATGGCTGCTGCAATCAGCGAGTTGCGAGTGTTCATGGTCGGATCTCCCGGGTTGTCCTGTTTTCCGCTCACCGGTTGCGAGCGGCATGTAGACAATGTACGGAAGGAGGCCCTCCAGATAAAGCAGGCTGCACGACCAACACTATTGCCTCAGCCGGAACAATGCAAGAGCTATCGGACTGATAGCCTTGCCCGGCTCTGCCTTCAGCGGGCTGCGCCGACGCGAGTCGGCTCCTCGGCGGGCTCGGGCTCTTCAGGTACCTTGCCCCCCAGGAACTCGCCAAGCGAGGACAGGCCTTCGAAGTGATCGCACAGCACCCGCAGGCTCACGAGAAGCGGCACGGCCATCAGGGCGCCCAATACGCCCCACAACCAGCCCCACACCGCTACCGACAGGAACACCACGACCGTGTTCATCTCCAGCCGCCTGCCCAGCAGCGCGGGCGTGATGAACTGACCTTCGATTGTCGTGCAGACGAAGTAGACGGCGGGCGGCAACAGCGCGACGCTCGGCGTGTCGAAGGAAACCAGCGCAACGATCCCCACCACTGCGACGCCCACCAGCGCTCCCACGTAGGGGATGAAATTGAGCGCTGCGGCCATCACGCCCCACAGGATCGGATTGGGCATGCCGAGCGCCCACATGACGCCGCTGATCAGCACGCCGAGGGCCAAGTTGATCGCCGAGATGGTCAGCAGGTACGCGGAGACTTCCTCCTCGACTGCATAGACCACCCGGATTGCGCGCTTCTTCTCGGTCATGGTGGGCAGGATCCGCACCAGCTTCTCATAGAAGAGTTTTCCGGAGGCGAGCAGGAAGAAGAGCAGCACGATGGTGATGCCGGCGGTGGAGCCCAGTGACACGGCGCCGCCCGCTGCGCGTGCAATCAGGCCCGGTTGCTGGACCACGACTTTCTGCACCGTCGGGTCGTTGCTGCCTGAGGTTATCTCTTCGACCTGCTTGGAAGCGTTGACGGCCGCATCGACCGGCGCCCGCATCGCCTCGATCTTGGCGCGGATCTGTCGTCCGGTCTGAGGAGCGCCGTCGATCCAGCCGCTGACCGGGCCGCTGAGGTAGTAGATGCCGACTGCGGTGCTGCCGACCACCGCAAGTACGATGACCAGCGCCGACACCACCTCGGGAACCCGGAACTTCGCGAGGTAGCGGACGACCGGGCTGAGGGTGAGCGTGAGCATGAACGCGAGCGCGATCGGCAGGAGGATCTCCTTGCCGAAATAGAGCGCCCCGATCAGCAGGATGATGAAGCTGCCGATCAGCGATACGCGCACTGAAAGCGGCAGCTGTACCGTACGAGACCGCCGCCCCGCCTTGCTTTCCGCCGAGGCTTCCGACGGGACTACCGCTGCGTGCGGGTCACGTGCCTTTGCTAAGCCGGCGTGGCCGATGGGAACGTTCATTTTTCCTGGCTGGTTGGCACTCCGACTGCTTGCGCTACGCTGTGCGCGCAAGCAATCGTCGCGCCCGCTTGACTTTGACGCAAGGGGGCGATGTTGTGCTCCGCTGCGACACCCCGGTGCCCGAGCCTTCCCGTCGATCCGCCCCCTTCCGGGGCGGGCCAAAAAAAGGGGGCTGCCGTCCGGCAGGCCCCTTCAAAAGAAACTCAGGATAGAGAGAGATCGGACCGGCTACAACCCTTGCAACGCCGCCCCAGGTGCATGTTGCGATCGCCCCGGTCGTGAAGACAGTTGCCCGCGACGTTCGGCGGTTATGAACGGAGGTGCGGACCCTGTCAAGGGTTCCGCGCAACAACGCCGGTCCTTGCGTTGCAAAAATACAACGTAAGCGAAGCGGGTCCCCCCAGGGCGCTCCAGCGTCGTCATTCCTCCGCCGTGTTCGCCGCCCCCGATCGCAGCCATTCGATGGCGCCAGCGCCTGCGGCGCGGCCCGTGGCGAAGCACGCCGTGAGCAGATACCCACCGGTCGGGGCCTCCCAGTCGAGCATCTCGCCGGCGCAGAAGACCCCGCGCCACGCACGGCACATCAGGCGGCGATCCAGCGACTCGAACCGTACGCCGCCGGCCGTGCTGATCGCCTCGGCGAGCGGCCGCGGCGCAAGCAGCCGGACCGGCAGCCGCTTGATCGCCCCCGCCAAGTCCCGCGGTGCGGCGCCTTCCGGCCCCATCCCGCATTCACGCAGCAACGCCGCCTTCACGCCTTCCAGGCCGATGCTGCGGCGCAGGTGGTTCGCCAGCGACAGCGAGCCGCGCGGTCTATCGAGCCGTTCACGGACCCAGGCCTCCTGCCGGTCGGGCAGGAGATCGACGTGGAGGGTGGCGGAACCGTCGGCGGCGATGCGATCGCGCGCCGGCGCAGCGAGCCGGTAGACGACGCTTCCTTCCACGCCGGAAGCGGTGACCACGAATTCGCCGCGCACCATGGTGGCGGCAGCTTCGTCATCGTCGTCCGCGTCATGGCCGCTTGCCCGGCCGGGCAGCGCCATCGCGATCGACTTGACCGGCGTGCCCGCCCAACGGCTCGAGAACCGCTCGCTCCAGCCACAGTCGAAGCCGCAGTTGGAAGGCGCCAGCGGCGCAATGCCGACGCCGCGTTCGGCAAGCCATGAAGCCCACGCCCCATCGGAGCCAAGTCTTGGCCAGCTGCCGCCGCCCAGCGCAAGGATGACCGCATCGGCTTCTACTTCCAGTACGGCAGCGCCGTGTCCTGCGGTGGGGTCGGCTGGAGGAACCCGCGCGAACGCGATGCGCAGCCGGGACTTGGCGCCGGCCTCGTGCCTGACGATCGAGCCGGTCCACCTGCATCGGCTGTGGAAGACGACGCCGGCGTCGCGCAGGCGCCTGAGCCACGCGCGAAGCATCGGTGCTGCCTTCATCTCGCGCGGAAACACGCGGCCGGAGCTGCCTACGAAGGTATCGACACCGAGCTCCTGCGCCCAGTTCCGCAGCCGCGCCGGACCGAGCTCGTCGAGCATCGGCTGCAATTGCATGCGGCGGCTCCCGTAGCGCGACTCGAAGGCGGCGATGGGCTCGCTGTGGGTGAGGTTGAGGCCGCCCTTGCCCGCGAGGAGGAACTTGCGGCCTGCCGATGGCATGGCGTCGTAGACGTCGACGCGGACGCCTTCCTGCACGCATGCCTGCGCGGCCATCAGACCCGCCGGTCCTGCGCCGACGACGATGACGGACGCCCGTTGCGGCCCCGGCGCCTCCCTCGGTGTCGGCTCGGCGTGGGGCGCCGGCACCGACTCAGCCGGTGGCGTCATCCCGGGATAGGAAACGCTCGACCAGTCGCGTCCAGTAGGCGGCGCCCACCGTCAGATTGCCGTCGTCGAAATCGTACCGGGCGTTGTGCAGCATGGGCGCAGCCTCGCCGTTGCCCAGACGCAGGAAGCAGCCCGGCCGATGCTCGAGGTAGTAGGCGAAGTCCTCGCTGCCGGTGACCGGCCCGAAGGGCGCGATGGTTCGTTCAGGACCCACCAGTTCCTCGGCCACGAGACGCGCGAATTCCGTCTCGGCATCGCTGTTCACGACAACCGGGTAGCCGCGCTCGTAGTCGATCTCGACCGCACCGCCGTAGCCATGCACGTGGTGGGTGACCAGTTCGGTGATCCGCTGCTGCAGCTGGTCGCGCACCTCGGGACTGAAGGAACGTATGCTGAGGCCGAGCGAAGCGCTTTCGGGGATGACATTGGTGGCGATGCCGGCGTTTAGCGTGCCGATGGTGACGATCGCCGTCTGCGTCGGGTCGATATTGCGCGACACCACGCTTTGCAGCGCCATCACCAGGCTGCCGGCGATCAGGATCGGATCCACCGCCAGGTGAGGCCGCGCGGCATGTCCGCCGCGCCCCTGGATGCGGATGAAGACGCGATCCGAAGCGGACATGAAGGGGCCGCTGCCGAACATGAACGTGCCGACCGGATAGCCCGGATGGTTATGCAGCCCGAAGATGGCGTCGCATGGGAAGCGTTCGAAGAGCCCGTCGGCGATCATCCGCTGCGCCCCGCTGTCCTTGCCGGCCTCTTCGGCAGGCTGGAAGACCAGGTTGACGGTGCCGGAGAAGTTGCGGGTCGTGGCCAGCCGGCGGGCCGCGCCGAGCAGCATCGTCGTGTGCCCGTCGTGGCCGCAGGCATGCATCGCGCCGGCGTTGCGGCTGGCATAGGACAGGCCGGTCTCCTCCTGGATCGGCAGCGCGTCCATGTCCGCACGCACGCTCACCCTGCGGGCGCCGTCGCCGTTCGTCATGGTGCCCACCACGCCGTGGCCGCCGATGTTGCGCTCCACCCGATAGCCCCATTCGACCAGGCGGTCGGCGACGAACGCGGCAGTCCGCTCCTCCTGGAACGACAATTCCGGGTCCTGGTGCAGCCGGTGGCGGATGCCGGCAAGGTAGCTCTTCGCCTCGACGAGGTCGCCGAGCTGGCAGAAGCAGGAATATCGACTGCTCATGATCACGCTGCCTCGCGCAGGCCGATGCTGTCACTCCGACTCGGCGTATCGCCTTCGCCGAGGTCCCAGTAGAGCCCGGTCATGATCTGCAGGCCTTCGCGCAGGACGGCAGGCGGGAGATGCTCGTTCGGCGCGTGCTGGGAACAGCCCGGGTATGAGTGCGGTACCCAGATCGTCTTGAGGTCGAGGATGTCCGTGAAGATGTCATTCGGCAGCGAGCCCCCGAGATTGGGCAGGATCGCCGGCTTCTTGCCGCTGGTGGCCTGCAGGGAAGCGGCAGCCCACTGTACCCAGGGATCTTCCGGATCGATCCGCGTCGCATGGAACATCTCCTCCCGGGTAGTCGCGATCTTCACCATCGGAAATCCCTGGCGGTCCAGGTGCCGGCGCAACGCGGGCAGGAAACCGGAAGGGTCCGGGCCGACGACGAACCGCAGCTGGCAGCGTGCCCACGCCCGCGGCGGGATTGCGTTCACCGGCGTCTCCGGATTGCCCGCCTTGAAGGCGAGTACCTCGAAGGAGCACCAGCCGAAGACCCGCTCCGCTGGGGAAAGACCCGGCTCGCCCCACCAGGGCTCGATGACCGGACCGTCGGCGCCGCCGTCGACCTCGCAGTCGGCAAGCGCGCGGCGCACGGACTCCGGCAGCGACGCCGGCACCCATTCCGGGATCCGGATCTGGCCGGTCGGCGACACGATGCTCGCAATGGCATGCGCAAGCTGGATGCCGGGATTCGAGATCAGCCCGCCCCAGTTGCCGGAGTGATGCCCGCCTTCGCGGGCCTCGATCGTCAGGTCGAAGTTGATGCTGCCGCGCGAGCCGAGGAAGATGGTCGGCCGTTCGGCACGCAGGCGAGGGCCGTCGGATGCGACCAGGAGGTCTGCAGCGAACAGTTCGCGATTGGCTTCGCATAATTGCGCAAGCCCGGGTGAGCCGGTCTCCTCCCCCATCTCGATGAGGTACTTGGCGTTGAAGCCAAGCGTGCCGCGCACCTCGAGCACGTTGGCGAGGGCCTGCATGTTGACGGAATGCTGGCCCTTGTTGTCCGCGATGCCACGGCCGTACCAGCGGTCGTCGGCTTCGGTCAGCGTCCACGGCGAAAGCCCTTCCTTCCACTCCGGCTCGAGGCCGCGGATCACGTCGCCGTGGCCGTAGCCGAACACCGTCGGCAGGTCGGGGTCCTCGATGCGCTGCGCGAACAGGAAGGGCGCCCGCGCTTTCTCGTGGGTGAGCGTGCGGCACGCGAAACCCATGGCCTCGAAGGCGGGCTGGATCTCCTCCTCCAGATAGCGCGCGAGCATCGGCCCGCGCTCCGGATTCTGGCTTTCGGTGGGTATGGCGATCCGGCGGGCGAGGGTGTCCCGGAACGCGCCGGAATCGAATTGCCGGCTGGCTAGGGCGATGGCTTGTGGGCGGGTCATGACGGGGTCCGGATGGTTCAGGGGACGTTGGCCGGGGCAGTTCCGGCAGGGGCGGTTTGCGGTGCCGGATAGAGGTGGCACGCGACCAACCCCGCGGCATCCTTCAGCGCCACCGGTACCTGCACGCTGCAGTGTGCCATGCGCTGCGGGCAGCGCGGGTGGAACGTGCAGCCGGATGGCGGGTTGATCGGGTCCGGGAAGGCGAGGCCGAGACCGGTCTCAGGCAGGCCGAGGCCGGGTTCGGGAGTCAGCACCGACGCGAGCAGGGCGCGAGTATAGGGATGGCGGGGATTGCGGAAGAGAGCGGCAGTTTCTGCCTCTTCGACCACCTTGCCGAGGTACATCACCGCGACGCGGGTTGCGACGTGCTCGACCACGGCCAGGTTGTGGCTGATGAAGACATAGGTCAGGTCGAACTCGCGGCGCAGGTCCAGCAGCAGGTTGAGGATCTGCGCCTGCACCGAAACGTCGAGGGCCGACGTCGGCTCGTCGCAGATGACCACCTCCGGCTGCATGACCAGCGCCCGCGCGATCGCCACCCGCTGACGCTGGCCGCCCGAGAGTTGCCCGGGGGTGCTGCCGGCGTAGCGGGCGGGCAGCCCGACCCGTTCGAGCATCCCGATCGCCTTGCGCCGCCGCTCTGCCGGCGTGCCGATGCTGTGGACCTCGAGCGGCAGGGCGACGA
The DNA here is from genome assembly GCA_963844195.1 of uncultured Pseudomonadota bacterium. Taxonomy (GTDB): domain Bacteria; phylum Pseudomonadota; class Gammaproteobacteria; order Burkholderiales; family Burkholderiaceae_E; genus Lautropia. The sequence continues at coordinate 1,444,116 of CAWJNC010000004.1, forward strand.
TGGACGCGATGTTGCGGCGTGGATTCAGCGACGAGTACGGGTCCTGGAACACCGGCTGCAGTCGCCGCGCGAGCTTCAGCCGGCCCAGCTGCGCGATGTCTTCGCCGTCGATCGTGATGCGGCCGCTGGTGGCGGGAATCAGCCCGAGAAGCATCCGCGCCAGCGTCGACTTCCCGCAGCCGGACTCGCCGACGATGCCGAGGACGTCACCGCGATCGATGGCCAGGTCGACGCCGTTGACGGCATGCAGCAGGCGGCGCGGCTTCATGAAGGCGCCGGCGATGGTGAAGGTGCGGGTAACCCCGGTGACACGGATCATGCGGGCTCGGCCACGGCTGCCGGCGGCAGCGCCTCCAGGATGCAGCGCCAGCGCTGCCCTGCCGGTGAGCCGAGGACCGGAACCGTCTGCGCGCACACCGGCTGCGCATGCCGGCAACGGTCGCGAAAGGCGCACCCGTGCAGCTCGCCCACCAGTGACGGCACCACGCCGCCGATGGTGCCGAGCCTGCCCCCCGGGGCGGTGCGTCCGGGCACGGGAATGCAGTCCAGCAGCCCGCGGGTGTAGGGATGGTGGGGGGTGGCGAAGATCTCCCGCGCGAGGCCATGCTCGACAATCTCGCCGGCGTACATCACGGCGACGCGGTCCGCGATGCGGGCGACGACGCCGAGGTCATGCGTGATCAGCACCATCGCGATGCCGAGGTCGCGCTGCAGCTGTGCCAGCAGCCGCAGGATCTGCGCCTGGATGGTGACGTCGAGGGCGGTGCTCGGCTCGTCGGCGACCAGCAGCTCGGGCCCGCACATCAGCGCCATGGCGATCATCACCCGCTGCCGCAGGCCGCCCGAGAGCTGGTGCGGATACTGCCCAAGGCGCTGGGCAGCCGAAGCGATGCCCACCTTTTCCAGCAGGTCGACGGCCCGGTCGCGCGCCTCGTTCATCGAACTGCGGCGGTGGTGGAGGTAGGGCTCCATCAGCTGGTTGCCGATGGTGTAGGCCGGATTGAGCGCGGTCATCGGCTCCTGGAAGATCATTGCCATCCGGCTGCCGCGCAAGGCGTTCACCCGTCGGTCGCCGGCAGCCGCAAGATCCTCGCCGAGGAAAGTCAGCCGCCGGGCACGTCGCTTCGCCGCCCTCGGCAGCAGTCCCATGATCGCCAGCGACGTCATCGACTTGCCGCAGCCGGATTCGCCGACGATGCACAGGGTCTCGCCACGACGTGCCTGGAACGTCAGGTCGCGCACTGCATGCAGCGTGCCCCCGGGTGTCGCGATGTCGACGTCGAGGCCGTCCACATCCAGCACCACGGCGCCTTCGCCGGCGGGCGCTTGAGGCGTCACGACCGGCCCTCCGGCGAGAGCAGGTCGTGCAGGCCGTCGCCGCACAGGTTGATCGCGAAGATCAGCACCGCCAGGGCAGTACCGGGAATGGCGATCAGCCAGAAGGAGAAGAACATGTAGGCTTTCGCCTCGGAGATCATCAGGCCCCAGGAGGGCAGCGGCGGTTGCACGCCGAGGCCCAGGAACGACAGGGACGCCTCGAGCAGTATTGCGCTCGCGGCTTCCAGGGTGGCGACGACGATCAGGTGCGGCATGACGTTCGGCAGGACTTCCCCGAGCAGGATGCGCGGCGTCGACGCGCCGGCGGATCGGGCAGCCGCAACGTAGTCGAGCGAGCGCACCTGCTGGGTGGCGCTGCGCATCACAACCGCGAAGCGGTCCCACTTCAAAAGGCCCAGCACCAGGATCACGATCCAGAGCGAGCCGCCCACCAGCGCGACCGTCGCCAACGCCACCAGGATCACCGGCATCGACAGGCGGGTCGTGACCAGGAAGCTGACCACCATGTCGGTCCTGCCGCCGAAGTAGCCGGCGAGCATGCCCATGGTGGTGCCGATCAGGCCGGAAATGACCGCCACGCTGACGCCGATCAGCAGCGAGATGCGGGCGCCGTACAGCAGCCGCGACAGGTAGTCGCGGCCGAGTGGATCGGTGCCCAGGGGATGGAGCCAGCTGCCCTTGTCCATCCACACCGGCGGCGCCGTCCGGTTGACCAGGTCCTGCGCGTAGGGGTCGAAAGGCGAGAGCCAGGGGGCGAGCAGCGCAACGAGCAGGATCAGCAGCAGCAGTCCGCCACCGATCATGAACGCCTTGTTGCGCAGAATGCGCGCCGGCATGCGGCTGCGGGGCGCGGCGCCGGGCAGGATCGCGGCGGTCTCCGCCGCAATCTCAGGCCGACGCGGATGCGGGGATCAAGCCAGGCATTGGCAATGTCGGCGGCGAGCGTGAGCAGGACGTAGATAACCGACAGCAGCAGCACGATCGCCTGCATGACCGGGAAGTCCTTGAAGGTGATGCTCTGGTAGGCGAGGTAGCCGAGCCCGTCGAGCGCGAAGATGGTTTCGATGACCACCGAGCCGCCCAGCAGGTAGCCGAGTTGCACCGCGCTCAGGGCGACCACCGGCACGACTGCATTGCGCAACGCGTGCTTGAAGATGACCTGCAGGGCGGGCAGACCCTTGGCCCTGGCGGTACGGATGTAGTCGGCCTCGAGCACCTCGATCATGCCGGCGCGTACCAGCCGCATGAAGGCCGGGGCCACGTAGTAGCCGAGCGCGATCGTCGGCATCAGGAAATGCAGCCAGGTATCGCTGCCTGAGACCGGAAGCACGCGCAGCGTGATCGAGAACAGCATGATCAGCAGCAGCGCGAAGAAGAAGTTGGGCAGCGCCTGCCCCACGACCGCAGTGGCGAGGCACAGCCGGTCGATCCAGCTGTTCCTGTAGATGGCCGCCAGCACGCCCAGCGGGATGGACACCACCAGCGCGAACGCAAGGGCCATCACGCCGAGCAGCAGCGTCGTCTTCAGCTTGCCGAGGATCAGCGGGCCGGTGGCGGTCTTGAAGTAGATCGAGTCGCCGAGATCTCCGCGCACCAGTTGCCCGAGCCATGCCAGGTACTGCACCGGCAGCGGCCTGTCGAAGCCATAGGTCTGCCGGATCAGGTCGATGTCCACCTGCGTCGCGCCCTCGCCGGCGATGGCGGTCGCGGGATCCCCGGACAGGCGCAGCAGCAGGAAGGCGATCATCGAGACAGCCAGCGCGACCAGGACCGCAAGGCCCAGCCGCTTCAGCGCGTAACCGACCATCGACCTGCTTCTGTCGCGCCTACTTCCAGGTCATCTCCCAGAACCGCACCAGCTCGTCCGGATAGGCCTTGAAGGAGAGCTCCTTGGCGGCGACGTAGAAAACCGGCAGGGACCACAGCGGCACCGAGTAAGCGCGCTCGGCGATCAGCGTCAGGGCCTGCTTGTAGGCCTTCTTGCGGGCCTCGGGATCGATCGAGTTGTTGCCCTTGAGGAGCAGGTCCCGGACTTCCGGATCGCGCGTGATGTCTTCGCCTTCGAAGGCGAAGTAGTTGGGGGTCGAGGCCGACACGTCGTTGACGGAGAACGAGCCCCAGGTCTGGTGGGTCAGCTGCTCCTTGTTGGCGCGGATCGATTCGCGCATCGCCGCGTACTGGAGGAAATTCAGCTTCGCCCTGATGCCCACCGCCTGCAGGTTGTTGATCATCGCCTCGGTCTGGTGGCGCTCGCGGTAGGCGACGATGGTCGTCTCGAACCCGTCCGGAAAGCCGGCTTCGGCCAGCAGCTTCTTCGACAGCGCCGGGTCGTACTTGTAGCGCGGCGCTCCCTCGTCGGTGCAGCCGAACTGGGACGGGAAGCAGTTGGTGTGCAGCACCCGGGAGCCCGCGCCGACCAGGTTCTTGGCGATGCCCTCGCGGTCGATGGCATGCATGATCGCCTTGCGCACGCGCACGTCCTTGAGCTGAGGCGCAGGCGTGCCGTCCTGCGAGTTGATCTGCATGAAGACGATTCGCATCGTTTCACCGCTCACGACCTGCAGCGTCGGAACCGTCGCCGCCTGTTCGGCCTGGTCCTTCGGGACGTGCATGATGAAGTCGGTGCCGCCCGAGAGCGCTTCCGCCATCTGGGTCTGGCGGTCCGGAATGAACCGGATCTCGACCTTGCCGAGCTGCGGCGTTCCCTTGGGGGAGTCCTTGAAGTAGTCCGGGTTGCGCTCGAGCGAGATCGACTTGCCGGGGGCGTAGTTGGTGACGCGGTAGGGGCCGGTGCCGACCGGCTTCGCGTTCATTCCCTTGGGACCGACTTCCTTGTAGTACTTGGCCGGATGGATCACCACCGGACCTGCAAGGAATTCGATCGCGGCCGGGAACACCTTCTTGGTCTTCAGCCGGACCTGGTAGGGACCCAGCTTCTCCGCCTTGTCGATCCAGTTGACGTTCTGCTGCGCGGTGACCTTGTTGGCCGCATCGCCGATGAAGTTCAGGGTGTAGACGACCGAGTCGGCGTCGAAGGGCTCGCCGTTGTGGAACTTGATGCCTTCGCGCAGTTCGAAGTCGATGGTGTGGTCATCCACCTGCTTCCAGCTCTTCGCCAGCAGGCCGCTGTATTCGTTGGTGTCCGGATTGCGATAGATCAACGTGTCCCAGACGTTGGCGCCGAGGATCACGCCGATGCGCACGTTGTTGAAGTACGGGTCGACGCTTTCCGGGGCCTGGTCGTAGGCGAAGCGCAGCGTGTTGTCCTTCTTGGCGGCCAGCGCCGGGCTGACGGCAAGGGTGCCTGCGATCAGCGCGGCGCATGCCGCCAGGCGCGCCAGTGCGCTTCGGTTGGTTGCGAATGACATGAAGCTGCGGCTCCTCGTGAATGATTCCTCCGCAATATACACAGGTTCGCGACCGGTCTGGCAAGTGCGGCAGGCAGGTTCGGGCCGGCCGTCGGCGGCGGCGTCATGCCGATCCCGCGGCGTCGGCGCCGGCGCCGTAATCGGGCCGCAGGGTGCTTCAGCGCCGCCGTGCGGGCGCGCGCGGTTGAGCAGCCTGCAGGCGCTCGCGGCTGTTGGACAGGTGTGTTCGCATCGCGGTTCGCGCCCCCTCGACATCCTTCGCACGGATGGCCCGATAAATCGACTCGTGCTCGGCATTCACTCGGTGCAGATAGTTGAGCCGCCCTTCCGGAGCGCCCTTCGGCGTGTCGACGCGCGCCCGTGGAATGATCATGGTGCCCAGGTGAGTCATCAGGTCGGCGAAGTGGCGGTTGCCGGTGGCGCGCGCCACTTCCATGTGGAACTGGAAGTCCGGCGGCACTGCATCCGAGTCCTGCAGGATCGACTGCCGGAAGTCGCGCAGCGCCTGCGCCATTGCCTTCAGATTGGCTGCAGTGCGCCGCTGCGCGGCGAGCCCCGCGGCCTCGGTTTCGAGACTGATGCGCAGCTCCAGCACCGAGATCACATCCGCCACGGTTGCAAGGTCGCTCGAGGTGATCCGGAAGTTGCCGGTCCGGGAAGGCTCCATCACGAAGGTGCCGATACCGTGGCGGGTGCGGACCAGGTCCGAAGCCTGCAGGCGCGAGAGGGCCTCGCGCACGACGGTGCGGCTCACGTCGAAGCGGGCCATGATCTCCGTCTCCGTGGGCAGCTTCTGGCCGGGCAGCAACCTGCCGTTGCGGATGCTCGCTGCGATCTGGTCCACGACTTCGGTGACCAGTCCGCGCGAGCGTCGTGCGGCGAAAGCTGTTGACACGGAAATCGCGGCCCCCGAGAATCGGCAGTCATCAGACGTCTGATGACTGCGTCGAATGTAGCAAACCTGGCGCGGATGTCCAGCGTCGGCGCGGCGAGGCGGGTGGGCAGGCATCCCGTCGGCGCGAGGACGCGGGCCGCAAGCCTTCGTCGCCGCCTTTCGCCTCGCCAGGCTGACGGAAGGAGTACAGGAGAACACCGTGACCTTGAAGCTGCACAAGAGACTGCTCCTGACCGGCGCCGCCGGCGGCCTCGGCAGGGTGCTGCGCGTAAGCCTCAAGGAGAACTGCGACGTCCTGCGCCTCTCGGACGTCGCCGATCTCGGCGCTGCCGCCGATCGCGAGGAAGTGTTCCAGGCGGACCTCGCCGATGCAGCCGCGGTGGAAGCGATGATGGCGGACGTCGACGCGGTGGTCCATCTCGGCGGCTACTCGGTGGAGGGGCCGTTCCAGCCGATCCTGCAGGCCAACATCGTCGGCGCCTATAACCTCTACGAGGCGGCTCGCAAGCACGGTGTCAGGCGGATCGTCTTCGCCAGCTCCAACCATGTCGTCGGCTTCTACCGGCAGGGCGAGACCATCGACGCCAGCGACCCGCCGCGGCCCGACGGCATCTACGGATTGAGCAAGGCCTTCGGCGAGGACCTTTCGCGGCTGTATTTCGACCGCCATGGCATCGAGACTGCCTGCCTGCGCATCGGCTCATCCTATCCCGAGCCGAAGGACCGGCGCATGCTTGCCACCTGGCTGAGCTACGCCGACCTGCACCGCCTGGTCAGCGCCTGTCTCACCACGCCGGTACTGGGCCACACCATCGTCTTCGGCATGTCCGACAATGCCGTCACCTGGTGGGACAACCGCCTCGCCCGGCATGTCGGCTACCGCCCGCAGGACAGTTCCGACGTCTTCCGCGAGGCAGTCCATGCGCGCACGCCGGAGCCCGACCTGAACGACCCGGCAGTGCAGCACCAGGGCGGGGTTTTCGTGCGCACCGGCCCGTTCTGAACGACCCAGGGGGAGGGCCACCCGATCAAGTTCGAGACTTCCGCTTCGACTCCAGATCCCGACATCCACTTACACGACGGAGACAGACATGAGATCTACCCGACGCTTCACGCCCACCGTGGCGACGCTTTCCACGTTCGCGCTGGCGGCTCTGCTGGGCGCCGCACCTCAAGCTGCCCAGGCGCAAACGACGCTCAAGGCGGCTGACGTTCACCCACCCGGCTATTCGACGGTCGTGGCGGTGGAGAACTTCGGGAAGAAGCTGGAGGCCGCCACCAAGGGCAAGTACAAGCTGCAGATGTATCCGAGCAGCGTGCTCGGCGGCGAGAAGGAGATGATCGAACAGGCCCAGGTCGGGGCGATCCAGATCCTGCGGACATCCCTCGGTCCGGTCGGCTCGGTCGTGCCGGAGGTGAACATCTTCAACATGCCGTTCGTGTTCCGTGACGAGGCGCACATGCGCAAGATCATCGACGGCCCGATCGGCGACGAGATCCTGCAGAAGATCACCGACAGTCCGGCGCGGCTGGTCGCGCTCGCCTGGATGGACGGCGGCTCGCGCAGCCTCTACACCAAGAAGCCGGTTCGCTCGCCGGCGGACCTGAAGGGCCAGAAGGTCCGCATGATGGGCAATCCGCTCTTCGTCGACACGATGAACGCGATGGGGGGCAACGGCATCTCGATGAGCTACGCGGAGGTGTACAGCGCGCTGCAGACCGGTGTCGTCGACGGCGCCGAGAACAATCCACCGAGCCTCTACACCTCCAACCACTACACCACCGGCACCAAGTACTACGCCCAGACCAACCACCTGATCATCCCCGAGTTGCTGGTGATGTCCAAGGTCGCCTGGGGCAAGCTGGCGCCGGACGAGCAGGCGCTGGTGAAGAAGCTTGGCCGCGAGGCGCAGATGGAGCAGCGCACGCTGTGGGACAAGAGCGTTGCGGAGTACACCGAGAAGCTCAAGGCGGCCGGCGTCGAGTTCATCACCGTCGACCAGAAGCAGTTCTTCGACGCGACTGCACCGGTGCGGGCGAAATACGGGGCCGCCTTCACCGACCTGATGAAGCGGATCGAAGAGGTCAAGTAGCGACATGAGCGACGCGATGGGCCGCTGGCTGGACGGTCTGTACCTGCTGTGCATGTGGATCGCCGGGCTCGGCATCCTGGCGATGAGCCTCGTCATCCCATGGGGGGTGTTTGCCCGCTACGTGCTGGGCAGTGGCTCGCAATGGCCGGAGCCGATTGCGATCATGCTGATGACCGTGTTCACGTTCTTCGGTGCCGCCGTCACCTACCGGGCCGCCGGCCACATCGCGGTCGAGACCCTCACCCAGGCAGTACCGCCGCAATGGCGGCGCTTCCTGGAGATCGTGTCGGACCTCCTGATGCTCGCCTTGTCCGGCTTCATGGCGATCTGGGGACTCAAGCTGGTCGTCGAGACGATGGGCCAGACGCTCTCCGACCTGCCATGGTTGCCGGTCGGCGTGAGCTACCTGCCGCTGCCGCTCGGCAGCGTGGTCACCATCGTCTTCATTCTCGAGAAGATGGTGTACGGCTCGCAGCATGAGCGGCCGATCTGCCGCTTCGAGCACGAAGCCGACGAAATTCCCGTGACCGCACCGGAGCTCTGATCGTGGACGCCCTGGTGCTGTGCGGCAGCTTTACCGTGTTCATGCTGATCGGCATGCCGGTCGCCTACGCGCTCGGATTGTCCGGCATCGTGGGCGCCCTCTGGATCGACCTGCCGTTGGACGCGGTGATGATCCACGTCACGTCCGGCGTCAACAAGTTCTCGCTGCTGGCGATCCCGTTCTTCGTGCTGGCCGGAGCGCTGATGGCGGAAGGCGGCATCTCGCGGCGGCTGGTCGCCTTTGCCTCCGTGCTGGTCGGCTTCGTACGCGGCGGGCTGTCGCTGGTCAACATCCTGGCTTCGACGTTCTTCGGGGCGATTTCCGGATCCCCGGTTGCGGACACCGCCTCCATCGGCACGGTGATGGTCCCGGAGATGGTCCGCAACGGCTACCCGCGGCCGTTCGCCGTCGCGCTGACCATCAGCGGCTCGATCCAGGCGACGCTGATTCCGCCGAGCCACAACGCGGTCATCTATTCAATGGCGGCGGGCGGCTCGATCTCGATTGCAGCGCTGTTCATGGCCGGTGTCTTCCCCGGGCTGCTGCTGGGGCTGGTCCTTGCGACCTACTGCCTGCTCATCGCCGGCAAGCGGAACTTCCCGAAAGGACGGCGCATCCCGCTGCGTGAGGCGCTCAAGATCTGCCTCGACGCGCTCTGGGGTCTGATGACGATCGTGATCATCCTGGGCGGCATCCTGACGGGTGTATTTACCGCCACCGAGTCGGCGTCGATGGCCGTCTTGTGGGCGTTCTTCGTCACGATGTTCATCTATCGCGACTACAAGTGGAGCGACCTGCCGAAGCTGATGTTCCGGGTCGTCAAGACGGTATCGGTGGTGATGATGCTGATGGCGCTGTCGGCAGCGTTCGGCTATGCCATCACCCTGATGCAGATCCCCAATCGGATGACCGAAACGATCCTGGAGCTGACCCGCGAGCCGGTGATGATCCTGATGCTGATCAACATCATGCTGCTGGTGCTCGGCACGGTGATGGACATGGCGCCGATGATTCTCATCCTCACGCCGATCCTGCTGCCGGTGGTGAAGATGGTGGGGATCGACCCGGTGCACTTCGGCATGATCATGATCACGAACCTCGCGATCGGCCTGATCTCGCCGCCGGTCGGCACCGTTCTCTTCGTCGGCAGCGCGGTGGGGAAGTTGCCGATGGGCGTGGTCATTCGCGCGATGAATCCGTTCTGGGTGCTGCTGGTGATCACGTTGCTGATCATCACCTATGTTCCGGCGGTCTCGCTGTGGTTGCCGCGCTCGATGGGGTTGTAGGAGGAGATCCCCCCTTGGCGCCTTCGGCTGCTGGGTGTGGGGCGGTGGGCTGTGCGGCGGTTGAGCTGGGTTCGCCAGCGCCGCTCAATTTCAGCCTGCGTGATCTGTTGGTTCGCGGCGGGATGGGGAGAGTGGCAGCCGCATGCCGTGGGCGATCAACCTGGAATGGCCTTGGACCCGGGGGGCCGATCGGGCAGGCTGCTGGGTTCGCGGCGCGTTGGTATGCTGGATGGCTTGATCCGGCGCGTGGGACGCGATGGCGCGGCTGGCGCGCGGGGATGGCTTAGCGTGCCTCGCGCCGCACAGGCAGCAGGCACTTGCGGACGCGATTTGCGTGACGGGTCACAATACGGGTTGCGCGGGCTTGGCCTGGGCGGAGCGGGCGCATGCCCGGACCGCCCCCGGTTGCATGCCGACAGCACGCCGATAGCACGCAGATCCACCAGCGCCACGGCCACACTACCGGCCCAACCAGGAGCGACGAGACATGACCAGCAAGAGGCACGACAATTTCATCAACGGCAAATGGGTGCCCGGCACGCGCTACGCGCCGAACATCAATCCGTCGAATGTTTCCGACGTGATCGGCGAGTACACGCAGGGCGACGAGTCGCAGCTGGACGCGGCCGTCGCGGCCGCGCGGGCGGCCTTTCCGGGCTGGGCCACCGGCAGCATCCAGGCGCGTTCCGATTCCCTCGACCGCATCGGCAACGAGATCCTCGCCCGCAAGGAAGAGCTCGGCACGCTGCTCGCGCGCGAGGAGGGCAAGACCAAGGCGGAAGGCATCGGTGAAGCCGGACGCGCCGGGCAGATCTTCAAGTTCTTCGCGGGCGAGTGCCTGCGGCTCTCGGGCGAGATCCTGCCGTCGGTAAGGCCCGGCATCGGGGTCGAGATCACCCGTGAACCAGCCGGCGTCGTCGGACTGATCACGCCCTGGAATTTCCCGATCGCCATCCCGGCATGGAAGATCGCGCCGGCCCTCGCCTACGGCAACTGCGTGGTGATCAAGCCGGCCGACCTGGTGCCGGGCTGCGCCTGGGCGCTGGCGGAGATCATCTCCCGCAGCGGCATCCCGCCAGGCGTGTTCAACCTGGTGATGGGGCGCGGCAGCGTGATCGGCGATCCGCTGGTGAACCATGCCGGCATCGACGCGATCAGTTTCACCGGTTCGCAGAGCGTGGGCGCGCGCATCGGCAAGATGTGCGGTGCCAACCTCAAGAAGTTTCAGCTCGAGATGGGCGGCAAGAACCCGCAAGTGGTGCTCGACGATGCGGATCTGGGTATTGCCGTCGAGATCTGCGCCCAGAGCGCGTTTTTCTCGACCGGCCAGCGCTGTACGGCATCGAGCCGGCTGATCGTCACCAGTGGCATCTACCCGAAGTTCGTCGAGGCGCTCAAGGAACGGATGGCGAAGCTGAAGGTGGACGATGCGCTGAAGGAAGGCACCGACATCGGTCCGGTGTCGTCGCAGGAGCAACTCGAGCAGGACCTGAGCTACGTCGAGATCGCGAAGTCCGAGGGCGGCGTGCTGGTTGCCGGCGGCGAGCGCCTCAAGCGCGCGACGGAAGGCTACTTCATGGCGCCGGCACTGATCACCGACACCACCGCTGCCATGCGCATCAACCGCGAGGAAGTGTTCGGTCCGGTGGCCAGCATCATCCAGGTCAAGGACTACGACGAGGCGCTGGCGACCGCCAACGACACCCCGTTCGGACTCTCCTCCGGCATCGCCACCACGTCGCTCAAGCACGCCACGCACTTCAAGCGTCATTCGCAAGCCGGGATGGTGATGGTCAACCTGCCGACCGCCGGCGTCGACTATCACGTGCCGTTCGGCGGCCGCAAAGGCTCGAGCTATGGCCCCCGCGAGCAGGGTCGCTACGCACAGGAATTCTTCACGACGGTCAAGACCTCCTATACCCTGGCGTGAACGGGCGGCGCATAATCGAAGCCACCGCTCGGTCGGGGAAAGCCAGTCGGCGAAACTCGGCCGGGCAAACTCAGTCGGGAGACCTGGACATGCATCATGATCGAGACGCCCGCGCGGCGTCCCGGCCGGACGGAACTGGCGAGGCCGAGTGGGCGCTGCGGCTCGAACTCGCCGCCTGCTACCGGCTCTTCGACCACCTCGGCTGGACCGAGGCGATCTTCAACCACATCACCGTGCGCGTGCCCCAGCCGGACGGCCTCACGCCGCACTACCTGATCAACCCATTCGGGTTGCACTACAGCGAGGTGACCGCGTCGAACCTGATCAAGATCGACGTCGACGGCAAGGCGATCGCGCCGACCGAGTATTCGGTCAACGCGGCGGGCTTCGTCATCCACAGTGCGATCCATGCGGTGCGCGACGATGCGCACTGCATCATGCACGTCCACACCACTGCCGGTTGCGCGGTGGCCTGCAAGGAGAGCGGGCTGCGGGCGGACAACTTCTACAGCGCGATGCTGTTCGGCGAAGTCGCGTACCACGACTACATGGGCGTCACCACCGACCTGCAGGAGCAGCCTTACCTGGTCAAGTCCCTGGGCAGCCGCAACCACATGATCCTGCGCAACCATGGGTTGCTGGTGACCGGCGAGGACATACCGGCTGCCTTCCACCGGCTCTGGACGCTGCAGCGCGCCTGCGAAGTCCAGCTGGCGAGCGATGCCGGCCTCGGCCCCAACCGGCAGATCTCCGATGAGGTGCTGCGGCGGGTGCCGGCTACCGAGAAGGCGATGACCACCGGCAGGATCAGCAACTCGAGGCTGATGTTCGACGCGATGGTGCGTCGGGCCGGCATCAGCTATCGAGCAACTGGTGTGAGCCCTCCGCCCGGCCGCCCGAAGGAGGGCTCGCTCCCGCTTGGCGGGACGCCGCGAAGCGGCAAGGGTGCACCGATGAGCCCTTCGCCCGGCCGCCCGAAGGAGGGCTCGCTCCCGCTTGGCGGGACGCCGCGAAGCGGCAAGGGTGCACCGATGAGCCCTCCGCCCGGCCGCCCTGAGACCGCTGCCATGGCCGACGACGTTCGCCTCGAGAAGGACACCTTCGGCGAAATCGGCGTGCCGACGGACCGGCTGTGGGGAGCGCAGACCCAGCGCTCGCTGCAGAACTTCCGGATCTCCGTCGAGAAGCAGCCGGCCGAGCTGATTCGCGCCCTCGCGCTGGTCAAGCGCGCGGCGGCGCAGGTCAATGCGGAACTCGGCACGCTGCCCAAGGAGATGGCCACGATGATCGTCAAGGCGGCCGACGAGATCCTGGAGGGCCGCCACGATCAGGAGTTCCCGCTGGTGGTCTGGCAGACCGGGTCCGGCACGCAGACCAACATGAACCTCAACGAGGTGATCGCCAACCGGGCGAGCGAACTGCTCGGCGGCGAGCGCGGCCAGGGACGGAAGGTCCACCCCAACGACCACGTCAACCAGGGCCAGTCGTCCAACGACGTCTTTCCCACCGCCATGAACGTCGCAGTTGCCTCGGCCATCGCCAACCAGCTGCTGCCCTCGCTGCAGCAACTGCGCGACACCCTGCAGCGCAAGTCGGAAGCCTTCGCCGACATCGTCAAGATCGGCCGCACCCACCTGCAGGATGCGACGCCGCTCACCCTCGGCCAGGAGTTCTCCGGCTACGTGGCGCAGTTGGACAACGGCATGCGCCACCTGCGCGATGCACTCGCCCACCTCTATGAGCTCGCGCTCGGCGGCACGGCGGTCGGCACCGGGCTCAACGCGCATCCTGAATTCGCGGTCAAGGTGGCCGGCACGATCGCGCGGCTCACCGGCCTTTCGTTTGTCACCGCCCCCAACAAGTTCGAGGCTCTGGCGGCGGCCGATGCGCAGGTCAACGCGCACGGCGCGCTCAAGACCGTGGCGGCAGGGCTGATGAAGATCGCGAACGACGTGCGCTGGCTCGCCAGCGGTCCGCGCAGCGGCCTGGGCGAAATCAGCATCCCCGAGAACGAGCCCGGCAGCTCGATCATGCCCGGCAAGGTCAACCCGACGCAGTGCGAAGCGCTCACGATGCTGTGCGCACAAGTCTTCGGCAACGATGTCGCAGTGAACTTCGGCGGCGCAAGCGGCAACTTCGAGTTGAACGTCTACCGGCCGATGATCGTGCACAACGTGCTGCAGTCGATCCGCCTGCTCGCGGACGGCGCGCGCAGCTTCCACGACGAGTGCGCGGTCGGCATCGAGCCGAATCGGGCCCGGATAACCGCGCTGCTCGAGCAGTCGCTGATGCTGGTGACTGCGCTCAATCCGCACATCGGCTACGACCGTTCCGCCGAAATCGCGAAGAAGGCGCATCGCGAAGGAACCACCCTGAGAGAGGCCGCCATCGCTACCGGTTATGTGACCGCCCGGCAGTTCGACGACTGGGTGCGCCCCGAGGACATGGTCAACGCGAAACCAGCAACGCCCTGAAGTCGTTGACGTTCGTGAACGTCGGGCCGGTCATCACCAGGTCGCCGAGCGCCTCGAAGTAGCTGCGCGCGTCGTTCGCGTCCAGCATCTCGCGCGAATTGAGTCCCTTGGCACGGGCACGCGCCAGCGTGTCCGGCGTCACCAGGGCGCCTGCGTTGTCGTCGATGCCGTCGATGCCGTCGGTGTCGGCAGCCAGCAGGTAGACACCGGGCTCGCCGTCCAGGGCAAGCGCCGCGCCGAGAAGGAATTCGGTTGCGCGGCCGCCGCGTCCAGTGCGGCTTCGGACCGTCACGGTGGTCTCGCCGCCCGACAGGATGACGCAGGGAGCGGAGAAGGGTTGGCCACGCCTGGCCACCTGCTTCGCGAGCGCCGCATGCACCTTTCCGACTTCGCGTGACTCGCCTTCGATCTCGTCGCTGAGGATGTGGGCGCGAATCCCCGCCTCGACGGCAACCCTGGCCGCTGCCTCGAGCGCCTGCTGAGGCGTGGCCACGAGTTGGACCTCGTTGCCTTGGAAGACCGGGTCGCCGGGTTTCGGCGTCTCCAGCTCGCCGGCTTCGAGGGCTGCACGCACCTGGGCCGGTATTTCGATGCCATGGCGCTTGAGGATGGCAAGCGCGTCGGCGCAGGTGGTCGGGTCGGGGACCGTCGGTCCGCTGGCGATGACGGCGGGGTCGTCGCCCGGTACGTCGGAGATCAACAGCGTGACGACCCTGGCCGGGGCGCAGGCGGCGGCGAGGCGTCCGCCCTTGATTGCGGAGAGGTGCTTGCGAACGCAGTTCATCTCGCCGATGGCGGCGCCGCTGCGCAGCAGCGCCTTGTTGATCGCCTGCTTGTCCTCGAAGCCGACGCCTTCGGCGGGTGCCGCCAGGAGCGCCGATCCGCCGCCGGAAATCAGACACAGCACCAGGTCGTCCTCCCGCAGCCCCGCGGTCGCCGCCAGGATGCGCTGCGTCGCCTTGCGCCCGGCCTCGTCCGGCACCGGATGAGCCGCCTCGACCACCTCGATGCGGGCCTGCCCGGCGGCCACGGTCATCCGATAGGCCGGCGGCACGTGCTGGTAACGGGTGACCACCAGGCCCGACAAGGGTGCGTCCCGCGGCCACAACTCGTCGACCGCCGCCGCCATCGCGCCGCCGGCCTTGCCGGCACCGAGCACCAGCGTGCGGCCCTTCGGTGGCGCGGGCAGGAACGGCGCAATGCAGTGCTGCGGCATGGCGCGCTGCACGGCCGCCTGGAACAGCCGCTCGAGCAGGGCGCCGGGTGTCGGCACCGGATCCCGGGCGGCCGGAACCTGGGCATCCGGACTTGGGCTGAGTGGCATCGCTGCGTGGCTCCTTTGTGGGATCGGCTATGTTAAAGGGCGGCTGGAGCAAAGGGCGGCGAAGTAGATGGGGGCGAAGAAGCGGGCGGCCCGAAATGCCGGCTTGCTTCGATCGGCGCTCGCGCTAGCATCCCTGCATCGACCGATGCAGAGGTCGTGCGACGTCGCCGCCGGCCTGCCTGGCGAGGGCGTCCCGGCCCACGCGTGGCAGAGTGCAGGGCGGGAGCGCGCGCGTTCACGCGCCAGCGGACCCTTGGGAGGGCCGGTGAGGAAAGAGCGAGTCCCGCAACCGGGCTCGGCAGCGGAGAGGATCGAAGGTCCCGGTACGCGCGTCATGCGCTGGAAGGTGGCGGGGGTCGGGCTTGGCCTGCTGCTGGCGAGCGCGCTGTTCTTCGGCGTCTTCCCGCCGCTGCTGGCCTGGCGGCTGAACCAGCACAGCGGCAGCCTGCCGCCGGCGATGAATGCGCAGGCGCAGTCCCTGCATTCCAAACTCCTGGTCGTCGACCTGCATGCGGTCACGCTCATGTGGTCGCGCGATCTCCTCGAGCAGGGCACGAGCGGGCATGTGGACCTGCCGCGCCTCACCGACGGCAACGTGGCGCTGCAGGTGTTCTCGACCGCAAGTCGCCTGTCGTGGCGGGGCGACGCGCACCGCGGCGAAGACGTCGCGCCGGGCGCCTTCGCCTACGACCTGATGACGCCGCTTGCCGTCGCGCAGCTCTGGCCGCTGCGCACCTGGGGCAGCAAGCTCGAGCGCGTCCTCTATCAGGGCGAGCAGCTTCGGCAACTGGTGCGACGAGCCGAATCGCGGCTGGTCATCATCCGCGGCCGGGCCGATATCGATCGTCTCCTCCTGGCGCGCTCGCAGGCGGAGGCCAACGGCCTCACCCGGCCGATCGGTGTCATGCTGTCGGTCAGCGAACCGGATTCCCTGGAGAACCGGCTCGAGAACCTCGACGCGCTCTTCGACGCCGGCTTCCGCATGGCCGTGCCGCCGCCGGTCCAGGTGAGGCGGCCCCAGGCGGGCGCAGGCCTCGGCCACGCCCAGGCGGTGCCCGATCGTCCCGGCGACCGCAGTGACGCCTCCAAAGGGCTGACCCCGATCGCGCGGCAGTGGCTGCGGCGCATGGAAGAGAAGGGAATGGTCGTGGACGTGGCCCACGCGTCGCCGTCGACGTTGCGGATAGTGGTCGAGAATGCGACCCGGCCGGTCGTCGCCTCCCATACGGGCCTGCGCGGCACTTGCGACAGCCCGCGCAACCTCAGCGACGAGGAGGCACGAGGTATCGCCGCCACCGGTGGCGTCATCGGCATCGGCTTCTGGCGCGGGGCGGTCTGCGACGTGTCGATCGACGCGATCATCAAGGCGATCCGCTACGCTGCGGAGCTGGTCGGCATCGACCACGTCGCGCTCGGATCGAACTTCGACGCCGGATCGGCCACACCCATGGACGCGGCCGGCATGGCCCATCTGACGCACGGTTTGACGGCGGCCGGTTTCTCGGACGATGACATCGCCAAGCTCTCCGGCGGCAACGCCCTCAGGGTCTTTCGCCAGGTTCTTCCGCCCTGATCCCCTGGGCACGCCGGGGCGCGCCGGGCGCCGTCCCCGCTGGCCTTGTCGGTTCATCGCCCGCGCCCAGCGAAGGTCCGTTACAATCACGGCCATGCATTTGTCAATAGGCGAGGCGCCCTCTGGCGTCACAGGCGGAATCAGCCCCGCCACCCCCCCGCACGACGCGATAGACCAGCCGACCGGCATCGCGAAGTCCAATAAGATAGACGAAAAAACAACGGAATTCAGCGATTTCGGGCTCGACCCGACGATCCTGCGAGCCGTGACCGAACTCGGCTACCGAGAGCCTACGCCGATCCAGGCTCAGGCCATTCCGGTGGTGATGTCCGGCCGCGACGTCATGGGCGCCGCCCAGACCGGAACCGGCAAGACGGCTGGCTTCGCGCTGCCGATCATCCACGCTCTGCTGCCGATGGCGAGCAGCAGCACGTCGCCGGCGCGTCATCCGGTGCGGGCCTTGATCATCGCGCCGACGCGCGAGCTCGCCGACCAGATCTACGAGAACGTCAAGGCCTACGCCAGGCACACGCCGTTGCGCTGTACCGTCGTATTCGGCGGCATGGACATGAAGCCGCAGACGGCGGCACTTCGCCAGGGCGTCGAAATCCTCATCGCGACCCCGGGCCGGCTGCTCGACCACGTCGAGCAGAAGTCGGTGAATCTTTCCCAGGTGCAACTGCTCGTCCTCGACGAAGCCGACCGCATGCTGGACATGGGGTTCCTGCCCGACATCCAGCGCATCATCAACCTGCTGGCATCGCAGCGCCAGAGCCTGATGTTCTCGGCCACGTTTTCGGACGAGATCCGCAAGCTCGCCAGGACCTTCCTGCGCTCGCCGGTGCTCATCGAGGTGGCGCGGCGCAATGCCCTGGCGGACAACGTCGAGCAGACCGTCTACCGCGTCGATTCGGACGAAGCGAAGCGCGCTGCCGTCGCGCATCTGATCCGCACTCGCGATATCGACCAGGTCATCGTCTTCTCGAACACCAAGCTGGGCGCCGGGCGACTCGCGCGCCAGTTGCAGAAGGAAGGCCTGAATGCGGAGGCGATCCACGGCGACAAGTCGCAGCAGGAGCGGCTGCAGACGCTGGAAGCATTCAAGCAGGGGGGCATCAAGGTGCTGGTCGCGACCGACGTCGCCGCCCGCGGCCTCGACATCGTCGAGCTGCCCGCCGTGATCAACTTCGACCTGCCGCATTCGCCGGAAGACTACATCCACCGCATCGGCAGGACCGGCCGCGCCGGCGCAACCGGCATGGCGCTGTCGCTGATGATGGACAAGGACCAGCGCTATCTTGCGGACATCGAGAAGCTGGTCCAGCGCAAACTCGATGTGGAGCCGCTCGACCCCGGCTTGATCGGTCGTCCGGCAGAACTTCGTGGCGAGGGCGTCAGGGATCCGGGCCGTGAAGGCCGCGAAAGCCGCGGCAGCACCGGCGGCCGCGACAAGCCGGTGAGGGAAGGGACCCGCCGGGAAGCGCCTGCCCGACGCGATCCCGCGGCAGACCGCGACCGCCAGGCGCGTCGCAGCGGCGCGCCGGCGCGCAGCGGCAAGGCCGATCCGTTCTTCTCCCGGCCCTACGAACCGGCAGCGGACGGATTGGAAGCTGCGGCGTCGGAGCCGCAGGACGGACTGCATACGTCCGCCAGCCGGCGGCCGGCCCGCAAGGTCGCCGCCCTCCTCGGCGGCAAGCCCAACCCGCAGCACTGAGCGCTGCGGCAGCCGGCCCTGGCGCCGCGCGTCAGCGGTGCTCGTGCCGGAAGCGGCTCGCCCAGCGGCGGGTCATCTCTTCCAGCCAACCCTCCTTGTCGCGACGTTCGGGAGGCTCGATCTGCAGCAGCCGCGCCGCGGCGTCGAGCACCTCGCAGGCCTGCGGGGGCGTGCGGCTGTCGTCGGTAATCGAGCCGGCTCCATTCTGCTTCGAGAGCTTCTCCCCGTCGCCGCCAAGCGCCAGCGGGATGTGCAGGTAGCGGGGCATCGGTAGCCCCAATTCGCGCTGGAGCAGCACCTGCCGGCCGGTCGAATCGAGGATGTCGAGACCTCGTACCACGTCCGTCACACCGGCGTCGCCGTCGTCGACGGTAACGGCCAGCTGGTAGGGCCACAGGCCGTCTGCCCGCCGTACTACGAAATCGCCGGCATCCTGTGCGGGTATCTGCCGCTGTGGCCCCAGCCAGCGGTCGTCGAATTCCACCACCTCGTCGTTGGTCCTGAAACGCCAGGCGCGCGGCGCGCGGTCGCCCGGGATGCCATTTCGGCAGGTGCCGGGATAGACCGGCTCGCGATTGCGCTGCAGTGCTTGCGGCCGCAGGACCGCCAGCGCATCGACGATCTCGCGGCGGCTGCAGGCGCAACCGAACAATTTGCCCGCGGCGGCGAGCCTGTCGAATGCATGCTGGTAGCGGTCGAACCTGTCGGACTGGTAGACGACCGGGCCGTCCCACTGCATCCCCAGAAAGCGCAACTGGCCCTGGATCAGGTCCGCCGCACCCGGTACGGTTCGCGGCGTGTCCACGTCCTCGATGCGCAACAGCCATGTGCCGCCGTGGGCGCGAGCATCCAGGTAGCTGGCCAGCGCTGCGGCCGCCGATCCGGCGTGCAGCGGGCCGGTGGGCGAGGGCGCGAAGCGGCCGACGTAGCGGGTCACGACGTGCTCCCTGTCCTGCAGAACCGGCTACGGGATCAGCAGCGCCGCTATGAAGATCCCGATCATCAGGAACGTCAGCGCGATCTTGGCAAGGGTGCCGATGGCCATGCCGAGCCAGGTGGCGAGGCCCACATTGCGGGCGCGGATCAGATCGCGATCGACCAGGTACTGGCCGATCACCGCGCCGAGCAGCGGCATGAAGATGAGGCCCCACAGGCCGGTGAAGATGCCCACGACCGTGCCGATCAAGGCGCCGACGATCGCTTCCTTGCTGGCGCCGGCCTTCTGCGCGCCCATCACGCCGGCAAGATACTCGATGAGCCAGGCCGCGACGGCGAGCACGGCAGTGATCGCCACCGTGACGCCGCTTACCCTGGCAAAATCGTCGATCCAGGCGCCGAGGACGATGCCGGCCAATACCAGGATGACACCCGGCAGCGCAGGCAGCACGGTTCCTGCGACGCCGACGACGATCAGCACCACGCTGAGGATCCAGAGAGTCGTGTTCACCGGCGTCGGGTTCTGGTGGCCGGGCGGGAGCATTCTGTACGGCGGCGGAACATGGTTTCTCCTGGCGCAGGGGGCCTGCTGGCGTCTCAGGCACGGTCGACCATCGCCTCGCGCGACATGCCTTCGACGTCATGGTAGCCTGAGACCCGGCAGGATCGCCCGCGCCGGCAGCTACGGCAGCGACGTAAGCGCAGGGGCGTCCTGCGGCGAAATTGCAGGAGACCGCGATGAAGGATACCCGCAGGACCCCCCCACCGATCACGCCCGTAAAGGACGAGACCGGCGCGTGGCGGCGGCGACGGTTGCTGCAGGCGCTGTCGGCCTTGCCGATGCACAGCCGGCTCGCGGCGGCAGGCGCTGCGGGCGCGGCAATGCTGTCGGCGCCGTCGGCCGGCATCCCGGCTACTCCGTCCTGCGGCGTCGATGCCGCCGCGACGCCGCGCCAGACGGAGGGTCCGTACTTCACCCGCAACTCGCCGCAGCGCCGGTCGCTCGTCGTGGAGGATGTCGCCGGCCCCAGGCTCATCCTCGGCGGCAGCGTTCTCGGGCTCGACTGCAAGCCGCTGGCTGGCGCACTGCTGGATTTCTGGCAGGCGGACGCCGAAGGCGCCTACGACAACCAGGGATTTCGCTTGCGGGGCCACCAGTTCACCGACGCCGACGGGCGCTACCGCCTGGAGACGGTGGTGCCAGGGCTGTATCCCGGCCGCACCCGCCACATCCACGTCAAGGTGCAGGCGAAAGGCGGGCCGGTGCTGACCACCCAGCTCTACTTTCCCGACGTGCCGCAGAATCGGCGCGACGGCCTCTTCTCGCCGGCCCTGCTGGTCTCGACCGTGCAGCCTGGGGAGGGGCTTCAGGCGAGCTTCGACTTCGTCGTGCGCACCGCCTGAGCCGGGGCGGCCCTGCGCCCGGGCAAGACCTCGTTCGCGACCAGCGCTGCGAGGATCAGGGCGCCGCCATGCAGGGTGGCATCCGCGGGCCGCTCGCCCGCTCCCAGCCATGCCCACAGCGGGCCGAAGACGACCTCGAGCAGGGCCAGCAGCGCGGTCTCCTGCGGCGAGAGATGACGCGCGGCGCCGATCATCAGGACGCACGGCAGGCCGAGCTGGAAAATGCCCAGCAGCACCAGCAGCAGGATGTCGCGCCCGCTCGCCTGCATCGGCAGGATCAGTGGAAGCATCGCCAGGCAGGAGATGATCGCGCCGATCAGGACGGCCGGCACCAGGTCGACGCGCGCCTGCTGACGCTTCATGTTGATGATGTTGATTGCGGACGCGAGCGGCACGCCGGCTGCGATCAGCATGCCCCACAGGCTGCCGCTGTCGCCGCCGGTCTGCAGTCCATCGCGGACCATCCACACGATCCCGGCGCCGGCCGCTGCGATTGCCGTCCAGGTGCGCATGCCGATCCGCTCGCCCAGGACCAGCCAGGCGAGCAGGGCGGTGAGCAGCGGCGCGATGGCGAGCACCACCAGGGTCTTCGCGACGGTGGTGAGGCCGAGGGCGATCATGAAGCAGGTGAACATGATGGCCCACATGAAGCCCGAAACCACCCCGGGCCAGCCGGATTCGGTGATGACGGCGAGCCAGCGCGAGCGGCTGGTGACCATCAGGTAGACGCACACGAACAGCAGGCAGGCGAGCGAGCGCCAGAAGGTGAGCTCGAAGCCGTCCGCATGCTCGAGCTGTCGCGTCACGACGCCGGCGGTGCTCCAGAGCAGCGCGCACAGGACCATGGTCGCGACGGCAATGCGGTGTCGCCGCCGCCCGCAGACGTCCGCCTTCATGCGCTGGTCGCGGGGCTGTCGGTGCGGCTGCTTGCGGGGCTGCTCGCGGGGCCGCTCTGAAGGCGGTTCCCCGGCCGGATCTCGCGGGAGCTGAAGTCCTGCTCCCAGGTGCCCGGGCTCAAGTCGGGCTTGAGTGACACCCGCTTGTCGAAGACGAAGAGTTCGCCGCGCCAATGACGCGTGCCGACCTCCTCGAAGTACTTCAGCACGCCGCCTTCCAGCTGCACCACGTTCTCGTAACCGTTGGCGGCGAGGTAGAGGGCCGCCTTCTCGCAGCGGATGCCGCCGGTGCAGTAGGTCACGACACGATGTCCGGCAAGGCGCTCGCGGCGGCTCTCGAGCGCCTGCGGCAGGTCGGTGAAGGACTTGATTTGCGGATCGATGGCGCCGTCGAATGCGCCGACCTCGACCTCGAACGCGTTGCGGGTGTCGACCAACGTCACCGGCCGGCCGGCGTCGTCGCGGCCGCTGTCCAGCCAGCGTGCCAGCGAGACGGCATCGACGGTGGGCGCGCGACCGGCAGCGGGTTTCAATGCAGGCTGCCTGAAGGTGATGATCTCCTTCTTCAGCTTGACCAGCAGGCGGTTGAAGCTCTGGCTGTCCGACCAGCTTTCCTTGAAAGACAGCGCAGCGAGCGCCGGCAGCGATACCAGGCGCCGGGCGAACTCGCGGGCGCCGCCTTCGGAGCCGCAGACGAAGACGTTGATCCCTTCGGGGGCGAGCAGCACCGTGCCTCGCATCGACAATTCGGCACCAGCCACGCGGATTTCGTCCCGCAGCGTCGAAAGATCGTCGAGATCGGTGAACAGGTAGGCGGCGAGGTTGAGGTACATGCAGACGTTGCGGGATGAGGCCCGATTCTACTTGACCGGCTCCGCGCCCCGCCGCACCGGACGGCGCAGGGTGCCGGTCAATGCCCGGCGCGAGGGTGTCCCGGCGTTCGCTCCCCCCGGCCTGCCTCGTCCTCGTACAATGGCCTGCCAATATCAGGTTCGCCGGGACCAGTTTCGGCGTGTCCCGTTTTTCGGCGTGTCCAGTTTTCGCGTGTCCAGCCTTCGCGTGTCCAGTTTCCGAGCTACCAGGCCCACCATCCAGTGACCAACCCCGGGTTCGTTCACCTGCGGCTGCGCTCCGAGTATTCGATCTCGGATTCGATCGTCCGCATCGACGACGCGGTCGCTGCCGCTGCGGCGGATCAGCAGCCGGCGTTGGCGCTGACCGATTCGGCGAACCTGTTCGGCTGGGTCAAGTTCTATCGCGCCGCCATCGGCAAGGGCATCCAGCCGCTCTGCGGGCTCGACTGCTGGATCACGAATCCCGACGATCGCGACCGTCCCCACCGGCTGCTGCTGCTCGCAGCCAATGCGCAGGGCTATCGCCACCTGTGCCAGCTGATATCGCGCGGCTGGCTCGAGAACGAATACCGCGGCCGCGGCGAGATCCTGCCCGAGTGGCTCACTCCCGAGCAGACCTGCGGCATCATCGCGTTGTCCGGCGCAGCCGCCGGCGAGGTCGGCCAGTGGCTGCTGGCCGGCAACCGGCCGCGAGCGGAAGAGGCGGCGCAGCGGCTTGCGGCGCGTTTTCCGGATGCCTTCTACCTCGAGGTGCAGCGCTACGACACCCCGGAAAGCGAGTCGTGCACCCGCGAATCGGCCCGGCTCGCCGCGCGGCTGGGTTTGCCGCTGGTGGCAACCCACCCGATCCAGTTCATTGGCGCCGACGATTTCCGCGCCCACGAAGCCCGCGTCTGCATCGCCGACGGCGAGATCCTTGCCAATCCGCGCCGCGTGCGCCGCTTCACGCCCGACCAGTACTTCAAGACCCGCGACGAGATGGCGCGGGCATTCGCCGACCTGCCTCAGGCGCTTGCCAACAGCGTCGAGATCGCCCGACGCTGCTCGTTGTCGATGAAGCTCGGCGAATCGCGTCTGCCGGAGTTTCCGACGCCGGACGGCATGAGCGTGGAGGACTACCTGCGCCAGCTGGCCGCAGAGGGACTGGCGCGACGCATGGAGAAGCTGTTCCCGGAGCCGGCTGTGCGTGCCTCGCGCCAGGAGGAGTACGACGACCGCCTGCGCACCGAATGCGACACGATCATCGGCATGGGGTTCCCCGGCTACTTCCTGATCGTGGCGGACTTCATCGGCTGGGCCAAGGCCAACGACGTGCCGGTAGGACCGGGCAGGGGATCGGGCGCCGGCTCCCTGGTCGCGTTCGCCCTTGGCATCACCGACCTCGACCCGCTGCCGTATGCGCTGCTGTTCGAGCGCTTCCTGAACCCGGAGCGGGTGTCGATGCCGGACTTCGATATCGACTTCTGCCAGGACAGCCGGGGCCGCGTCATCGAGTACGTGCGCCAGAAGTACGGCGGCGACGCTGTCTCGCAGATTGCCACCTTCGGCACCATGACCAGCAAGGCGGTGCTGCGGGATGCCGGCCGCGTCCTCGACATGCCCTACACGTTCTGCGACCAGCTCTCCAAGCTGATCCCGGTGGTGCAGGCGAAGCCGTTGTCGCTCGACAAGGCGCTGGAGGAGGAGCCGGCCCTTGCCGAACGCGAGCGCAAGGAGGAGGAGGTGCGCGAGCTGTTCACGCTGGCGCGCCGCCTCGAGGACATCACGCGCAACGTCGGCATGCACGCCGGCGGCGTGCTGATCGCGCCGGGCCGGCTGACCGATTTCTGTCCGCTCTACAAGGCTCCCGGCACCGATTCCGTGATCAGCCAGTACGACAAGGACGACGTCGAGGCGGTGGGGCTGGTGAAGTTCGACTTCCTCGGCCTGCGCAACCTGACCATCATCGACCTGGCGGTGCGCTACGTCAACGAGCGTCGGGCGGCCGAGGGCGTCGACCCGGTAGACCTCACCACGCTGTCGTTCGACGATGCCAAGGCCTACCAGATCCTGAAGGACGGCAACACGGTCGCCATCTTCCAGGTGGAAAGCGACGGCATGAAGAAGCTGCTGCGCAAGCTGCAGCCCGACCGCTTCGAGGACATCATCGCGGTGCTCGCGCTCTACCGCCCCGGGCCGCTCGGCTCGGGAATGGTCGACGACTTCATCCTGCGCAAGCGCGGCCAGCAGAAGATCGACTACTTCCATTCAGACCTGCGCGAATGCCTGGAGCCGACCTACGGCGTGATCGTCTACCAGGAGCAGGTGATGCAGATCGCGCAGGTCATCGCCGGCTACACGCTCGGCGGCGCCGACCTGCTGCGTCGCGCGATGGGCAAGAAGAAAGCGTCGGAGATGGCCAAGCAGCGCCAGATCTTCATGGAAGGCGCGAAGGGCCGCGGCCAGGATCCCGACCTGGCGACGCAGCTCTTCGACCTGATGGAGAAGTTCGCCGAGTACGGCTTCAACAAGTCGCATACCGCGGCCTATGCGGTGGTGACCTACCAGACCGCCTGGCTGAAGGCGCACTACCCGGCCGAATTCATGGCGGCAACGCTGTCATCGGACATGGACGACACCGACAAGGTGCACCTGTTCGTGCGCGATGCGCAGTCCAACGGCGTGACCGTGATGCTGCCCGACATCAACCGCTCCGGCTTCCGGTTCGAGCCGCAGGATCCTGCCGCCATCCGCTTCGGCCTGGGTGCGGTCAAGGGAGTCGGCCAGGCGGCGGTGGAAGACATCATCGCCGAGCGCAACACGCATGGCCCGTACCGCGACCTCTACGATTTCTGCGACCGCATCGACCGCCGCCTGGTGAACCGCCGGGCCGTGGAGGCGCTGGTGCGCGCCGGCGCCTTCGACCAGCTGGAGGCCGATCGTGCCCGGCTGCTGGCCAACGTGCAGCGGGCAATGGATGCGGCCGAGCAGGCTGCCCGCGCGCGCAGCGCCGGCCAGGGCGGTCTGTTCGGCGAGTTGATACCCGAGCCGCAGGACGCCGGCGAAGGCCGATTCCCGCGATTGGCTGACGGCACCGCCTTGGGACGAGCACCGGCGGTTGCACGAGGAGAAGGTCGCCCTCGGCTTCTTTCTTTCCGGGCACCTCTTCACTGCGCACGAGTCGGAATTGCGCCGCTTCATCAAGACGCGGCTGGCGGACCTGCCGCGGATCGTCGAAGGCTCGTACGGCAGCACCCAGGTGACCGTGGCCGGCATCGTCGCGGCCCTCTCCAGCACGATGACGCGGCGCGGCCGGATGATGCGCGTCGTGCTGGACGACCGCTCCTCCAGCGAAGAACTGGCGGTGTTCTCCGAGCAGTACGAACAGAACCGTGCGCTGCTCAAGGAGGACGAGCTGATCGTCGTGCACGGCAAGGTTTCGAAGGACGAATACAGCGGCGGCTACCGCTTCAGTGCGGAGCGGATACTGGATCTCGGCACGGCGCGCGCGGAACACGCTCGGGCGCTCAGGCTGCGCATGAACGGTCAATCGGATGCCGGACGCCTCGCGAGCTTGCTGGAGCCGTTCAAGGTGGGCCAGCAGCAGGGCCCGGGCTGCCCGGTGGAAATCGAATACCACAACGGCGCCGCAATCGTCTCGGTGCGGCTCGGCCCGGATTGGACGGTCAAGCCGGCCGACGCCCTGCTCGCACAGCTGAGCGACTGGCTGTCTCCCGGCGGCGTCGAGCTGTTGTACCGATGATGCCGGTCGCCAGCGACAAGGTACTCCTGCGTCGCCTTCTCGGGCACGTCAAGCCGCACTGGAAGGTCTTCTCGCTCGGTGTCGCGGGAATGATCCTGACGGCACTGACGGAGCCGCTGTTTCCGGCGATCATGAAGATCCTCCTCGACGACGGCTTCGGCGAGACTGGGGATGCGCGGCTGATGTGGCTCGCGCCGGTGATGATCATCGGGCTGTTCCTGTTGCGCGGCGTGTTCACCTTCGCGATGAACTACGCGATGAACTACGTGAGCCAGGAAGTGCTCCTCGACCTGCGCCGGGAGATGTTCGCGCGGCTGGTGGAATTGCCGATCCGGTTCTTCGCGATGACCTCGTCGGGCACCGTGATCGCGCGGCTGGTGAGCGACGTGCAGCACGTCACCCAGACGCTGTCGAGCGTCATGATCATCCTGGTGCGGGACACGTTCGTGATCATCGGCCTGCTGGGCTGGCTGCTCTACCTCAACTGGCAACTGACCACCATCGCCCTGGTCCTGATTCCGCTGGTGGCGCTGGCGGTGGGCGCTTTCTCGAAGCGCATGCGGCGGCTGTCGTCGGAGCAGATCCGCTATACCGGAGAGCTGACCAGCGTGGTCGAGGAGGCCATCCACAGCAATCCGGTGGTCAAGGTCTATGGCGGGCAGAACTACGAGCGCTCGCGCTTCGCGGCCGCGAGCGGCAAGCTGCGCGACTTCGCGCGGCGGATGACGGTCGCGTCCGCGCTGATCGTCCCGATCACGCAGATCATGGCGGCAGTCGCGGTATCGGTGGTGATTTCGATTGCGCTCTTCCAGTCGCAGCGGGACCAGACGACGGTCGGCGATTTCGTCTCGTTCATCACCGCCATGCTGATGATCCTCGCGCCGCTCAAGCACCTGGCCGACGTCAACAGCCAGCTGCAGCGCGCGCTGGCAGCAGCCGATGCCGTCTTCCGCTTCATCGACGAGCCGCTCGAGAACGATGACGGTACCGGCAGGGTCGAGCGGGTGCGCGGCGAGATCACCTTCGAGAAGGTGAGCTTCGCCTACGAGCAATCGGAGCGGCTGGCCCTCAACGGCATCGACCTGCACCTGCGCGCGGGCGAGACCGTCGCGTTGGTGGGCAGCTCCGGCGGCGGCAAGACCACCATGGCAAACCTGCTGCCGCGCTTCTATCCGGTCAGCGCCGGGCGCGTCCTGATCGACGGGATCCCGATCGAGACAATGCAGCTGCAGAGCCTGCGGCGGCAGATCGCGTGGGTCAGCCAGACGGTGATGCTGTTCAACGACACGATCGCGAACAACGTCGCCTACGGCGACCGCCGCGGCGCCTCCGAGGCGGAAGTCCGGGCAGCACTGGATGCGGCCTACCTCACCGACTTCGTCGCATCGTTGCCCGACGGCATCGACACGATCATCGGCGACAACGGCATCCGCCTGTCGGGCGGGCAGCGCCAGCGGATATCGATCGCCCGGGCACTGCTGAAGAATGCGCCGATCCTCATTCTCGACGAAGCCACTTCGGCCCTCGACAACGAATCGGAGCGCTATGTGCAGGCGGCGCTCGAGCGGCTGATGAAAGGCCAGACAACCCTCATCATTGCGCACCGGCTGTCGACGGTGGAGAAGGCCGACAGGATCGTCGTGCTCGCCGGCGGCCGGATCGTCGAACAGGGGACGCACGCCGAACTGCTGGCCGGCGCCGGGCTGTACTCGCGGCTGTATGCCGGCGGCGAGCTGGTCACCTGAACGCCTCCGATCCGAGCGCCCCATCGGAACCACCGCGAATGCTGCCGCCTCCCACGACTCGAGCACGCCGATGCCCAGCGTAGCCTTGATCCTGACCACCTACAACCGGCCCGCCGCGCTCGATCGCGTGCTCGACAGCGTGGCGCGGCAGACGGAGCTGCCGGAGCAGGTGATCATCGCCGACGACGGGTCCGACGAACGCACCACCGCGGTGGTCGAGGCCTGGCGGCCCCGGCTGCGGACCTCGCTGCGCCACGCCTGGCAGCCGGACAACGGTTTCCGTGCGGCTGCTTCCCGCAACCGTGCCGCCCGCGATGCGACCACCGACCTGCTGCTG
Source organism: uncultured Pseudomonadota bacterium (assembly GCA_963844195.1). Classification (GTDB taxonomy): domain Bacteria; phylum Pseudomonadota; class Gammaproteobacteria; order Burkholderiales; family Burkholderiaceae_E; genus Lautropia. The sequence continues at coordinate 1,472,569 of CAWJNC010000004.1, forward strand.
TTCGTCGACGGCGACTGCCTGCTGCGCCCCGGGGTCGTCGCCGAACACCGGCGCCTCGCGGAACCGGGCTGCGCCGTCGCCGGCAACCGCATCCTGCTTTCGCCGCGGCTGACCGAGGCGGTGGAGCAGGGGCTGGTCGACCCGGTCGGCTGGCAGATCGCTGACTGGGTCAAGGCCCGGCTCCACGGCGATGTCGAGCGGCTCTGGCCGCTGATCACGCTGCCGGGCCATGCCTGGCGGCGATTGCGGCCCACCCACTGGCTGCAGATGCGGGGCTGCAACATGGCAGTCTTCCGCAAGGATTTCGAAGCCATCAACGGCTTCGAGGAGCGGATCTGCGGCTGGGGCTTCGAGGACTCCGATCTCGCCATCCGGCTGATCAATGCCGGCATACGCGTCAAGTCCGGCCGCTTCGCGACCGCCGTGCTGCATCTGTGGCACCAGGAGCGCGCCCGTGACGACGCCGAGCAGAACCGGCTGCGGGCGCTGGAAGCCAAGAGCCGTCGGGTGATCCATGCCGACCTGGGGCTGCGCCAGCGTCCCTTCGATGAACGTTTCGAGCCTCCGGGCGCACCCGGGGGAGATTGATTGACGGGGCGGCTCGACGTGGTGGCACACGGCCTGGTTGCCGTCTACCTGGCCGCGTTGCTGGCGCTGCCGCGCGCACCCACATCCATTGCCGCGCTCGCCTGCCTGACTGCGCTGGCCGCGGCGTATGGCAGCTGGCGGGCGGATGCCCGTGCCGGCTTTCGGCACATGGCGGTGCTGGTCGTGCCGGCGGCCGCCTATCTCCTGCACCTGCTGCTCCAGATACTGGTCGGGATCGCGTCGCCGCAGTTGGCCAGCCAGCTGCTGATCGGGATGCTGACGCTGGCGATGGGCTTGTCGGGAATACCCGGCCGGATGGCGGACGTGCGCCGCTGGATTCTGCCTGCAGCCGCGATCGGCGCCGGTGCCAGCGCAGTCGTCGCCCTCTACCAGGTCTGGGTGCTGGGCTACCTGCGTCCCTATGGGTGGCTCGGCGGCAGCGCCATCGGCAACGGTGCCATCAAGTTTGCCGATCTCGCCTCGCTGCAGGCGCTGCTGTCGTTGGTGCTGGTGCTGACGGCTGCGGACCGGGCTCGCCGGCTGCTCGGTCTCGCCGGGTTGTTCGGCGGCATGCTGAGCCTGGCGCTGACCCAGACGCGCGGCGCCCTCCTCGGCGTGCTGTTGGCCGTGGGCGCCCTGGGGCTCGCGCTCTTCCTGCACCGCGGCCGCGCACACCACCCGGGGCCGTCCGAAGCATCCGCTTCCGCGCTGCATGCGAGCCTGCGACGGGGGACCGCCATGGGCATGCTGGCGGTGGCGCTGGTGCTGTCGATCTCCGCTGCCGGCTTCATGCAGAAGCGCTTTGCCGCCATCGAGCCGCAGGTGGAGCGCTACCTGCAGGGCGATATCGATTCGGAAGTGGGACAGCGGCTCGCGCTCTGGGAAGCCGCCATCAGGGCCGGATTGCGTTCGCCACTTGGCGGCGTCGGCTTCGGTCATTTCGACGATGAACTCGAACGACAGGTTGCGGCGGGGGAGATCCCCCGGTCCGAGCGGATCATCTACGGCCAGCCGCACAGTGAATACCTTTCGGCGTTCGCCGAGGCGGGAGTGACGGGGTTGTTGGCGCTGCTGCTGATGTTCGTCGCGCCGATGGTTGCGATGATAGGCAGGATCGCGAGGCAGGGAGGCTCCCCGGCTGCATTTGCCGCGCTGGTCACCTCGGCGGCGTTCGCGGGATTCGCGCTCACCGACGACATGTTCGACCGCCAGATCACGGTAATCGCGTTTTTCCTGCTCAGCAACTGGTTCCTGCGGGCCGCCTTCCAGCCGGCCGAAAGCGGCCAGCGTTTCACGGGGCCGCAGCAATGACAGGCTTTCTGTCGGTAGCCGTGATCACCAAGAACGAGGCTCACCGCATCGAGCGTTGCCTTCGGTCCGTGGCATTCGCCGATCAGGTGGTGGTCATCGATTCCGGCAGTACCGACGACACCGTTGCGGTGGCGCGGGGCCTCGGTGCCGAGGTCCAGGTGACGCCGGACTGGCCCGGATTCGGAATACAGAAGAACCGGGCCTTGAATGCCTGCCGCTGCCCGTGGGTGCTGTCGATCGATGCAGATGAGGAAGTTTCGCGCGAACTGCAGCAGGCGATCGTCGCGGTGGTGCGCGGTGCGGACGATGCCGGTATCAATGGCTACTGGATCCGGCGCAGCTCGCGGTTCTGCGGCCAGACGATCCGCTTCGGGTTGTGGCGCAACGACCAGGTGCTGCGGCTGTTTCGCCGCCAGGGCGGGCGGTTCACCGACGACCTGGTGCACGAACGGGTGATCTGTGCGGAGCCCATGGGCCAGCTCCCGGGCACCCTCTACCATGACAGCGTCGACTCGATCGAGGACGCGCGCGAGAAGACCTTCCGCTACGCGCGCGCCGGCGCGATCCAGCTGCGCGCCCGCGGCAAGGGCGGCCGCTTCAGCGCCTGGACGCACGCCATCTGGAGCTTCGTGCGCGGCTACCTGCTGCGGCTCGGGTTCCTCGATGGACGCAACGGATTGATCCTTGCCTGCCTGACGGCGCAGGGCACGTACTGGCGCTACCGCTGGGCGGGAATGGAGCACGACCTGGGAGAGAAGTGAATGGCTAAAGCGAAGGCAGTGCGCAAGGAAGCGAAGCAGCCGAAGGTCGAAGTGGCGCCGGGCACGCGCGACCGGTATCCGCTGCCCGAACTCGCGACCCTGCCCGACGACATCCGTGAGCGCATCCTCGTCGTGCAGGAGAAGTCCGGCTTCGTGCCCAACGTCTTCCTCAAGCTCGCGCGGCGGCCGGCGGAATTCCGGGCGTTCTTCGCCTACTACGACGCGCTGATGCTGAAGGAGGGAGCCCTCAGCAAGGCCGAACGCGAAATGATCGTCGTCGCCACCAGCGCGCTCAACAATTGCCTCTACTGCGTCGTCGCGCATGGTGCGATCCTGCGCATCTACCAGAAGGACGCGCTCATCGCCGACCAGATTGCGACCAACTACCGAAAGGCCCCGCTGCCGGCGCGGCAGCGGGCGATGCTGGACTTTGCCTGCAAGGTCGCGCAGTCTTCGGCGGCAATCGACGACGAGGATCACAGCCTGCTGCAGGCGCACGGCTTCGATTCCGAGGCGGCCTGGGACATTGCCGCGATCGCAGCGTTCTTCGCCCTGTCGAACCGCATCGCCAACTTCAGCGGCATGATGCCCAACGAGGAGTTCTATGCGATGGGTCGTACGCCGCCCTCGCAGGCCTCGCGGGCGGCCCGCTGATCCAGGACCGGAGCCGTCAATGCCCACGCTCAAGCTTGCCACCTACAACGTCAACGGCATCACTTCGCGTCTCGCGAACCTTGTCGAATGGCTGCAGCGGGATGCGCCCGACATCGCCTGCCTGCAGGAACTCAAGGCGCCGGACGAACGGTTCCCGGAGGCAGCGATCAAGGCGGCGGGCTACGAGGCGATCTGGCACGGGCAGCGTTCGTGGAACGGCGTGGCCATCCTGGCGCGGGGCACGAAGCCGATCGAGACCCGCCGCGGACTGCCCGGCAATTCTGGAGACGACCAGAGCCGCTACCTCGAAGCCGCAGTGGAGGGCGTCCTGGTCGGCTGCCTCTATGCACCCAACGGCAATCCGCAGCCCGGACCGAAATTCGACTACAAGCTCGCCTGGATGGAGCGGCTCCTCGCGCATGCCGAATCCCTCTACTCGAGCGGCCATCCGGTGGTGCTGGCCGGCGACTACAACGTGATACCCACCGACTTCGACATCTACGACACGCGCTCGTGGAAGAAGGATGCGCTGCTGCAGCCGCAGACCCGGGAGGTGTACGCACGGCTCCTGGCGCAAGGCTGGGTCGACGCTTTGCGCGCCCGTCATCCCGAGGAGCGTATCTATACCTTCTGGGACTACTTCCGCCAGCACTGGCAGCGAAATTCAGGTCTGCGCATCGACCATCTGCTGCTCAGCCCGCACGCTCGGATGGTCGACGCGGGTGTGGATCGCTGGGTGCGCGGCCAGCCCCACGCGAGCGACCATGCGCCTACCTGGGTGACCCTGGAGAAGGACTGAGCGCTCAGCGGCTGACGCGCACGATCGCGTCCGGGCGCGACGCGACTTCCGGCAGGAGTTCGAGCCCGAGTCCCGGCGCATCGGTAACGGTGATCTGGCCGTTGCTCATCCGGGGCAGCGCGGTCACCAGTTCGTTGTACCAGCCGGTGTAGAACGCGCGCACCGACTCCTGTATGAACGCATTGCGCGCGTGCATGGAGAAATGGCAGGAGGCCGCGTACACGACCGGGCCGGTGCAGTCGTGCGGCGCGACCGGCGTGTGCCAGGCTTCGGCCATTCCGGCGATCTTGCGCGCTTCCGACAGGCCGCCGCACCAGGACAGGTCCAGCATCACCACGCCGGCGGATCCGGTCTCCAGGTACTCGCGAAACGAATGCGTGTAGGCAAGCGTCTCCGAAGCGCAGATCCACGCCTTGGTGTGCCTCGCGTACGTTTTCAGGTCCGCGAGGTTGTCGAGCCGGAAGGGGTCTTCGTGCCAATAGGTATCGAATTCGGCAAGCTGCTGAGCTAGCCGGCAAGCCATCGGCAGGCTCCACAGCGAGTGGAATTCCACCATGATGTCCATGCGGCTGCCGACCGCGCGACGGATCCTGCGAAACGGTTCCAGCGCCCGATCGAGCTCGGCCGGCGTGATGTCCCAGCCGCGGCTGCGTTCGGCCGCGATGTCGAACGGCCAGATCTTCATGCCGGTGATCCCTTGCTCGAGCAGCGACTGCGCGAGTTCCCCGGCGTCGCCGAGGAAGGCCTCCAGGTCTTCGTAGGGACCTCCCTGCTCGCCGGCATGCCAGTTGGCCACCGCCTGGGCACGGGCGTCGCGGATGTACTTGTAGCCGGCGCAGGTGTTGTAGGTACGGATGGAGTCGCGGGCCCGACCGCCCAGTACCTCGCATACCGGGCGGCCTGCCGCCTTGCCGAACAGATCCCACAACGCGATGTCCACTGCCGAGTTGCCGCGGGTCTCGACGCCGGCACCGCGCCAGCCGAGGTAGTTGCCGAGCGATGCGTTGCGAGCCTCGATCTGGATCGGGTCGGTGCCGAGCAGCTTCGGCGCGACCGTGTCGTGCAGGTACGCCTCGACCGCGCCTGCGCCCATGAAGGTTTCACCGAGTCCGACCAGCCCCTCGTCGGTATGCAGGCGGACCCAGATCAGGTTGGCGAATTCTTTCAGGCGGATGGTCTCGAGGGCGCTGATCTTCATCCTGTCTGTCCGATGTTGTATCGATGATCTTAGCGCATGAGGGTGCCGATGCCGGCGGCGCCGAGGCTGCCCCTCGCCCTCGTAGCCTCCGCTTGATGCAGGTCATGGTCGGGGAGGGCGCTCCGGCCTAGGATGGTGGTTGGACCACTCGGGACAATTTTCATGACGCAGCGCATCGCCATCATCCAGGGCCATCCGGACGCCTCCTCCGCGCATCTCTGTCATGCGCTGGCCGCCGCCTACGAGGATTCGGCTCGCTCCGCGGGTCACGAGATCCGCACGGTCGATGTTGCCGCAATGGATGTCGCGCCGCTGCGCAGCCGCACCGAGTGGGAGGCGGACACGCCTTCCGCCCAGGTGCTGCAAGCCCAGCAGACGATCCAGTGGGCCGAGCACCTCGTGATCTTCTATCCGTTGTGGCTGGGCTCCATGCCGGCGCTCCTGAAGGCCTTCTTCGAGCAGGTCTTCCGGCCCGGCTTCGCGGTCGCTCGACACCAATCGGAGACTGTCTGGCAGAAGCGCCTGCGCGGGCGCTCGGCGCGCATCGTGATCACGATGGGAATGCCGGTCTTCGTCTACCGCTGGTATTTCCGGTCGCATAGCCTCAAGACCCTGGAGCGCAACATCCTCGGCTTCTGCGGCATCCGGCCGGTGCGCGCATCGCTGGTCGGCCTGGTGGATGCACCCGATCCCTCGCGGCGCAACAAGTGGTTGCAGGAGATGACGCGGTTGGGTTACAAAGGTAACTGAGGCATGCACTTGCACCGATGAGCAGGCCCGTTCCTGACGGAGGGAAGATGTACCACCGGATCCTGGTTCCCGTCGACGGCAGCGAAGACGCCATCCGCGCCCTGATGCAGGCTCTCGTCGTCTGCCGGCTCGTGCGCGCTGCCGCATCCGGTGCCCCTGCCGAGGCGTCCGGCTCGTCGGCCACGAATGCCGATGCGATCAAGCCGCCGTCGTTGCGGCTGCTCTACGTGCTGGACGATGCCCTCGACCCGACCGAATTGCTGGCCGAGGGCAACGCGGCCCTCGCCAACGCGGCGGAACTTGCCTGGGAGGCCGGGGTGGCAGCCGAACACGCCGTGGTGCCGGCTGCCGGTCGCGCGCTGGCGACAGTCATCCTGGCCGATGCCCGGGATTTCGCCGCCGACCTGATCGTGCTGGGTACCCACGGCCGCAAGGGCCTGCGCCGCGTCATCCTGGGCAGCGTCGCGGAGGGGGTGGTCCGCGAAAGTCCTATCCCGGTGCTCCTGCCGGGTCGATCCAGCGCCTGAGCAGCCCGCGTCAGCCGCGCGGTTGACCCGGTTGTGCTGCCCGCGGGCTTGGCTTCAGTGGTCGCCAGCCGGCGTGCGCGACGCCGATGCGGCGCGCTGCTACACCAGCACGATGTCGTATTGCTCCTGGGTGTACAGCGACTCGACATGCAGCGAGATCGGCTTGCCGATGGCGTCGCCGAGCATTGCGAGGTGCTGGCTCTCCTCGTCGAGGAACAGCTCGATGACCGACTCCGAGGCGAGGATGCGGAATTCCCGCGGATTGAACTGCCGCGCCTCGCGCGCCAGCTCGCGCATGATCTCGTAGCAGACGGTGCGGGCGGTCTTCACCGTTCCCTTGCCCAGGCAGACGCTGCAGTGCTCGCACAGCACATGGGCCAGCGACTCGCGGGTGCGCTTGCGCGTCATTTCCACCAGGCCCAGCGAGGTGAACCCGTTGACCGATGATTTGGTGCGGTCCCTTCCGAGTCCGCGGCGCAGTTCCTGAAGGATCGCGTCGCGGTGCTCGCTGGATCCCATGTCGATGAAGTCGATGATGATGATGCCGCCGAGGTTGCGCAGCCTCAGCTGGCGCGAGATCGACTGCGCCGCTTCGAGGTTGGTGCGGAACACGGTGTCCTCGAAGCTGCGTCCGCCGACATAGCCGCCGGTGTTCACGTCGATGGTGGTGAGTGCCTCGGTCTGGTCGAAGATCAGGTAGCCGCCCGACTTCAGTTCCACCCTGCGGGCGAGCGCCTTGTTGATCTCCTCGTCGATGCTGTGCAGGTCGAAGAGCGGGCGCTCTGCATCGTACAGGCGCAACTTCGATTCGAGGTTGGGCATGTAGGTCCTGGCGAAGGTGCGCATGTCCTCGAGCGTGGCCCGGCTGTCGACCACCACCGTCTGCGTGCTCGGCCCGGCGATGTCCCTCAGCACCCGGTGCGCGAGGCTCAACTCGGCGTAGAGCAGGCGCGGCTTGCGCTCGCGCGGCGGCGCCGGCCTCCGCCAGCGGCTTGGTCTCGTCGAGAATCTGGGACCAGCGGCGGCGCAGGTAACCCATGTCCGCGGCGAACTCCTCGTCGGTGGCTTCCTCGGCCATCGTGCGGATGATGAAGCCGCCGCGTTCGTCCGGTGACATGAATCGCTGCACGCGTTCGCGCAGCAGGCTGCGCTCGGCCTCGCCGGCGATCCGCTGCGAGACGCCGACATGCGGATCCTGCGGCAGATACACCAGCAGGCGTCCCGCGATACTGATCTGGGTCGAAAGCCGCGCGCCTTTCGTGCCGATAGGATCCTTCAGCACCTGCACCAGCAGCAGCTGGCTCTCGTACAGGTGCTTCTCGATCGGCTGAATGCCGGCGTCGGTACGGGATTGCCAGAGGTCGGCAACGTGCAGGAACGCGGCGCGTTCGAGGCCGATGTCGATGAAGGCCGACTGCATGCCGGGCAGCACCCGGGTGACGACGCCGACGTAGATGTTCCCGACCAGACCGCGCGTGGCTTCGCGATCGAGATGCAGTTCCTGCAGCACTCCCTGGTGCATGACGGCGACCCGGAGTTCCTGCGCAGTCGTGTTGACCAGGATATCTTCTTTCACGGGGCGGTCATGGACGCATGGGATAGCCTGCCTTGCGCAGCAGCCGGGCAGTTTCGTAAAGCGGCAAGCCCATGATACCGGAGTGAGATCCTTCGATCCCTCGGACAAACCCTGCCGCGCGTCCCTGGATCGCATAGGCACCGGCCTTGCCGAACGGTTCGCCGCTCGCGACGTAGGCCTCGACCTGCGCCGGCTTCAGCCGACAGAAGCGCACTCGCGAGACCTGGGTGGCGGCCAGCAGTTCCGTCGACGATGCCGCAGCGACCACCACCGTGGTCAACACCCGGTGGGTGCGCCCCGAAAGGAGTCGCAGCATGCGCGCGGCATCCTCGGCATCCTGCGGCTTGCCGAGGATGGCGCCACCGACGGCCACGGTGGTGTCGGCGCACAGCAGCGGCGCGGGCGGCAACGCCGACTGCCGCAGGCGCGCCAGCGCGGCGATCGTCTTGGTGCGGGCGACGCGCTGCACATAGGCGGTGGGCGACTCGCCCGGCAGCGACCGCCTCGAGCGCCTCGGCGCGCGACTCGTCCTCGTCGAGGAGCAGCCGGCATTCGATGCCGAGCTGGCGCAGCAACTCGAGCCGGCGCGGGCTGCGCGACGCGAGGTAGATCATCGGCTGCTCAGGCGAGGTCGAACTCGGGGCGGTTGTCGGGGAGGTTGCGATTGCCTTCATTCTCGATGGTAAGGATGCTGCGCATTGATCGACCAGGCCCGGTACAACTGCTCGGCGAGCAGCACGCGCACCAGGGCATGGGGCAGGGTGAGGCTGGACAGGCGCAGCGTCTGGTGTGCCTCGGCACGCAACGCCGATGCGATTCCGTCGGGGCCGCCGATCACGATGGCGATCGGGGCGGCGTCCAGCTGCCACGCCGCCAGCTGCCGCGCCAGTGCGGCCGTGGTGAGATCCTCGCCCCGCTCGTCGAGCACCACCAGTCTGCAACGCGCCGGGAGCTGGGCGCGGATACGCTGCGCCTCACGCGTCATCAGCACCTGCGACGCCGCGGCAGGCTTGCGGCTGTCGACAGCGCCTCGTGGCTCGGCCTTGACCGCGCACAGCTCGAGCTTGATCTCCGGGGGAAACCGCTTGAGGTAGTCGGTCACCGCGACGTCCACCCAGGCGGGCATGCGATGTCCGACGGCCACGATCCGGATCAGCATCCGTTAACCGCCGGCGCCCGCGCCCGCGGGCGCGGGGGAAAGAGGGGAATGACTGCCGATCGCGATCAGGCCTTGGCCGTACGCACCCGGCGCAGCGTGGTGATGGTCGACCTTTCTCCCGCCTTCGTTCCTGCCTTCGCGCCGCTTTTGCGAGCGGTGCTCGAGGCGGCCTTCTTCGCCGGCGTAACCTTCTTCGCCTCCGGAGCCCTGACCGCGCCGGGCGGCTTGGCGCGCGCGGCAGGCGACGCCTCGTTGCGTGCACTGCTGTCCGGGCCGAGCTTCAACTTGACGGGCTTGGCGCCCCAGAGCTCCTCCAGGTTGTAGTAGGCGCGGATGGCGGGCTGCATGATGTGAACGATCATGTCCCCAAGGTCCACCAGCACCCATTCACCGGAGTCCTCGCCCTCGGTCGACACCACCGGGAAGCCCTTTTCCTTGGCTTTCTCCTTCAGGTGGTTCGCCAGGGACCGGGTTTGCCGATTGGAGGTGGCGCTCGCGACGACGACCCGGTCGAACAGGTCCGACAGGCCGGTGGTGTTGAAGACCCGGATGTCCTGCGCCTTGATGTCTTCCAGCGCGTCGACTACGGTTCGCTGCAGCTTGGTGATGGTCATCAGTGATCTGTCGCCCGTTCGGTTGCCTGTTCGTACATTATCCGTGTCCGCCTGCCGCGCGCGCCGGGTTTCGTCAATCCCGGGTCAATCCCGGTCATCCCGGTAAAGGTGGTGCCGGCGGACGTAGTCGGAAACTCCCGGCGGCAGGAGCTCCTCGTGATGCTCGCCGCGCGCCAGTTGCTCCCTCAGGACGGTCGCCGATACCGCCACCGGCGGCATCTGGAAAAACACGATGGCACCGCCGGGCGCATCCGGCAGCGCCTGCCCTCCGCGCTCGTCGACGAGCCGGTCGACCGCCGCGGGCAGGCCCGACAACGGCACCCGCTCGCGCTGCGTCGCGGCGATGTGGGCATGGTCGAGCAATTCGCGCCAGCGGTGCCAGGTGTCCAGGTTGCGCAGCTGGTCGCTGCCCAGGATGAGGACGAGTGCGGGCGCCGGGCCGAAGCGGTCCCTCAGGACCTGCAGCGTGTCGATAGTGTAACTGGGGCCGGATCGACTCACTTCAATGTCATCCACCAGCCATTGGCAGTCCGCTCGCTGATCCACTGTCATGGAAGCAACGGCAATCCGTGCCATCGCCAGACGGTGGGCGGCATCGACTTGCACATGCTTCGCGCCGGATTTCTGCCACGAGTTGCCGGTGGGGATCACGATGATCCGATCGAGATCCAGCGCTTGCGCGGCGGCCCGGCCGATCGCAAGGTGTCCGACGTGAACCGGGTTGAAGCTGCCGCCGAGCAGGCCCACCCGGATGCGGCTCACCGGCAAATCCTCATACCCAGTCCCGTGGCTGCAAAAATTCCGCGGCAAGCCGCGCCTCGGGCGATCCCGGCTCCGGCTGCCAGCGATAGCGCCATTGCGCGTGCGGCGGCATTGAGCAGAGGATCGACTCGGTGCGCCCGCCGGACATCAGCCCGAAAAGCGTTCCCCGATCGAAGATCAGGTTGAACTCGACATAGCGGCCGCGGCGCAGGCACTGGAACGCCCTTTCGCGATCTCCCCAGGGCGTCGACTGCCTGCGTTCGACGATGGTCGAATAGGCGGGCAGGAACGCGTCGCCGACGCCGCGCATGACGGCGAAGCAGGAGGCGAAGTCCGGCTCGTCGAGATCGTCGAAGAAGACGCCGCCGATGCCCCGGGCCTCGTTGCGGTGCTTCAGGAAGAAGTATTCGTCGCACCACTTCTTGAAGCGCGGATACAGGTCCTTGCCATGCGGGTTCAGGGCGTCGCGGCACGTCCGGTGGAAGTGCGCCGCATCCTCCTCGAACGCGTAGTACGGCGTCAGGTCCATTCCGCCGCCGAACCACCACACCGCCGGTGCGCCGGCGTCGGTGCCCGGCGCGACGAAGCAGCGCACGTTCATGTGCACCGTCGGCACATAGGGATTGCGGGGATGCAGCACCAGCGACACACCCATGGCAGTGGCCGGCCTACCGGCCAGCTGCGGCCTGTGCGCCGATGCCGACGGCGGCAGGCTGGCGAGCTGGACCTCCGAGAACAGCACGCCCGCCCGCTCGAACACTTTGCCGTCTTCCAGCACGCAGGAGAGCCCGCCGCCGCTGCCGAGCAGCGCCTGCCCCGGCTCCCGCTCCCAGCGGTCCTGCAGGAAGCGTCCGCCGTCCAGTTTCTCGAGACGGGCAACGATCTGCGCCTGCAGCGACAGAAGATAGTTGCCGACCGCGGCGGCGCTCTCCGGACCCTCGGCAGCAGTCCCGCCGCCCGTGCCCGACGCATCGCCGCCCGGGCGCTGCGCGCTCAACGCCGTCCCCCCGCGCCCGGCAGTGCGTGATGCCCGATGTCAGTCCGGTATTGCGCGCCTGCGAAGCTGATCTTGCGGACAGCCTCGTAGGCGCCGCCGTGCGCCATCTTGAGCGAGTCACCCAGCGCCGTGACGCCGAATACGCGGCCGCCGCTCGTGACCACGTCCTTGCCCGACCGGCTGGTGCCGGCATGGAAGACGATGGGCGCGCCATGCTCGGGATTGCCGGCGGCAGGAAAGCCGGTGATCGCATCGCCCCGGCGCGGCGCGTCCGGATAGCCGTGTGCGGCCATGACCACGCACAGCGCGCTGCGACGGTCCCATTGTGCCTCCACCTGGTCGAGGCGGCCTTCGATTCCCGCCTTCACCAGTTGCGCGAAGTCGCTCTTGAGACGCGCCATGATGACCTGCGCTTCCGGATCGCCCAGGCGGCAGTTGAACTCCAGGGTGCGCGGCGTGCCTTCCTTGTCGATCATCAGGCCTGCATAGAGGAAGCCGGTGAAGCCGATGCCGTCCGCCGCCATCCCGGCGACCGTGGGCATGACGATCTCGCGCAGGACGCGGGCGTTGATGTCGGGCGTGATGATCGGCGCCGGTGAATAGGCGCCCATGCCGCCGGTGTTCGGCCCCTTGTCGCCATCGAGCAGGCGCTTGTGGTCCTGGCTGGATGCCAGCGTGAGCACGTTGCGCCCGTCGACCATCACGATGAAGCTCGCTTCCTCGCCCTGCAGGAACTCTTCCACCACGACCCGCGACCCGGCGCTGGCGGTTGCGCCGAGCATCCGATCCACCGCGGCATGGGCCTCGGCCACGGTCTCCGCGACCACCACCCCCTTGCCGGCTGCGAGCCCGTCCGCCTTGACGACGATCGGCGCTCCGCGGCCGCTGATCCAGGCCTTGGCGTCGACCGGGTCGGTGAAGGTGCGGTACGAAGCGGTCGGGATCGAATGCCGCTTCATGAAGGACTTGGCGAAGTCCTTGGACGACTCGAGTTGCGCAGCCGCCCGCGTGGGGCCGAAGATGGGCAGGCCGCGCTCGCGGAAGGCGTCGACGATGCCTTCGGCGAGCGGCCCTTCCGGACCGACGATGGTGAAGTCGACCTTCTCGCGCTCGGCGAACAACGCGAGCGGATCGATGCCCGTCAGGGGCAGGTTGCGCAGCCGCGGCTCGAGCGCGGTGCCGGCGTTGCCGGGCGCGACGAAGACCGTTTCCATGCCCCTCGACTGAGCGAGCCGCCAGGCAATGGCATGCTCACGCCCGCCGCCACCGATGACCAGACATTTTCTCGTACCTGACAATTGCTACCTGCTAGTGGCTTCGAAGAGGGGGCGGAGCGCGAGGACTCAGCTTTCGTTGATCACGGCGTTGGTGTAGACCTGCTGCATGTCGTCGACGTTGTCGAGCGCATCCAGGATCTTCTGCATCCTCACGGCATCCTCGCCGCTGAGCTCGAGCTCGTTGAGCGGCTTCATCACCACCTCCGCTATTTCCGCCTTGAGGCCGGCCTTCTCGAGTGCGTCCTTGACGTCGGCGAAGTCGTGCGGGGCGCTGATGACCTCGATGGCGCCGTCGTCGTGGGTGACGATGTCCTCGGCGCCCGCTTCGAGAGCGGCTTCCATGACCTTGTCTTCCGAGGTGTCGGGCGCGAAGATGAACTGGCCGCAGTGCTTGAACTGGTAGGCGACCGAGCCGTCGGTGCCGAGGTTGCCGCCGAACTTGGTGAGCGCATGGCGCACGTCGGCAACCGTGCGGGTGCGGTTGTCGGTCATGCAGTCGATGATGAGCGCCGCGCCGCCGACGCCATAGCCCTCGTAGCGGATTTCCTCGTAGTTGGCACCTTCGAGGCCGCCCGCGCCGCGCTGGATGGCGCGCTGCACCGTGTCCTTCGACATGTTGCCTTCTGAGGCCTTCTCCACCGCCATCCGCAGGCGCGGGTTGCTCGCCGGATCAGGTCCGCCGATCCGGGCTGCGACGGTGATTTCCTTGATCAGCCGGGTGAAGAGCGCACCACGCTTGGCATCCTGGCGCCCCTTGCGATGCTGGATGTTGGCCCATTTGGAATGGCCGGCCATTGATGATCCTTCTGATCTAAGATACCCGGGTTGGCTGCCGATTTTATCATCGCCCCAGCTTCAACCGCCCCTGGACTGGCTATGACCGAACCGCTTGCGCCCCTGATGCTGGGCAGGAACGACGACCACGAGGTTTACCTGCTGCCGGCGCTGGTGAACCGTCACGGGCTGATCACCGGAGCGACCGGAACCGGCAAGACCGTCAGCCTGCAAGGCCTGGCGGAGCACCTGTCGTTGCTCGGCGTCCCGGTGTTCATGGCGGACGTCAAGGGAGACCTCGCCGGGGTTGCCAAGGCGGGCAAGCTGTCCCCCAAGCTCGACGAGCGGCTGAAGCAGCACAAGCTGCCGACCCCGGCCTTCCAGGATTTCCCGGTCAGCCTGTGGGACGTCTTCGGCAAGGACGGGCATCCGCTTCGTGCCACGATCTCCGACATGGGTCCGCTGCTGTTGTCGCGGATGCTGGGCCTGAACGAGACCCAGGAAGGCGTGCTGCACCTGGTCTTCAAGGTCGCCGACGACAACGGGCTCCTGCTGCTGGACTGCAAGGACCTGCGGGCGATGCTGCAGCACGTCGGCGACAACGCCAGGACGTTCACCACCGAATACGGCAACGTCTCGGCGGCGTCGATCGGGGCGATCCAGCGCGGCATGCTGGCGCTCGAGCAGCAGGGCGGCGACGCCTTCTTCGGCGAGCCGATGCTCAACATCGCCGACATGATGCAGACGGACGAGAAGGGCAGGGGCGTCATCAACGTGCTCGCGGCGGACCGGCTGCTCAATGCGCCGCGCCTCTACGCATCGTTCCTGCTGTGGCTGCATGTCCGAGCTCTTCGAGCAGTTGCCGGAGGTCGGGGATGCCGAGAAGCCGAAGATGGTGTTCTTTTTCGACGAGGCCCACCTGCTTTTCAACGAGGCGCCGCGGGCGCTGCTGGAGAAGGTCGAGCAGGTGGTCCGGCTGATCCGCTCCAAGGGGGTCGGCGTCTTCTTCGTCACCCAGAATCCGCTCGACATACCGGACACGGTGCTCGGCCAGCTGGGCAATCGCATCCAGCATGCGCTGCGGGCCTTCACGCCGCGCGACCAGAAAGCGGTGCGGGCAGCCGCCGAAACCATGCGCCCGAACCCCAAGTTCAATGCGGAGCAGGCGATCAGCGAACTCGGCGTGGGCGAAGCCCTGGTATCTCTGCTCGACGCGAAGGGCAGGCCCAATATGGTGGAGCGGGTGTGGATGGCCGCCCCGGCGACGCGCATCGGCCCGCTCACCGATGCCGAACGCGCGCAGCTCCTGAAGACTTCGGTAGTCGCCGGCATCTACGACAAGACCGACGACCGCGAATCTGCCTACGAGTTGCTGCGCGCGCGCACGGCCGCCGCCGCCGCGAAAGAGCCGGCAGACGCCAGGACGGCGACGGGAGGCAAGGCGGGCAAGGGCGACTCGCGCGGCGCAACCGGGCCGGCCGAGGAAGGTTGGAGCGGCGCGCTCAAGGATTCGCTCGGCGGCCTGCTGGGCGGCAGCGGTCGCAAGGACTCGGTCATCGAGACGGCGGCCAAGAGCGTTGCCCGTTCACTCGGCTCCTCGCTCGGGCGCGCCATCGTCCGCGGCATGTTGGGAGGCATTTCCAGAAGCCGCTAGTTGCATCCGGCGCCACCGGCTGCGGGAGGCATCATCACCGTCGCCGGCAGCGGACCGACGTTGCCGTCCGAGAATGGTTTCCGGTCCCGACTGGCCGACCGCCACCCGCTCTTCACCGCAGACCTGGCAGTCGTCACCCGGATTTCGTTGCATCGAAATCCTCGTTCTGAATCGCAGTCCTGAAATTACCGTTCCGGAATCGTCATTCCGGAATCATCGTTCCGGAAAAGGAGAATCGACAGTGGATCTAGGAATCAAGGGCAAGTGGGCCGTGGTCTGCGCCGCCAGCAAGGGACTCGGCTACGGCTGCGCCCGCTCGCTGGCCGGCGAAGGCGTCAACCTGGTGATCAACGCGCGCACCGAGGCGACGCTTCAGCAGGCAGCCGAGCGCATCCGCCGGGAGACCGGCGTCGAGGTCCGCGCGGTGGCAACCGACATCACCCGCGAGGAAGGCCGTGCGCAGGTGCTGTCCGCGGCGCCGCAGGTCGACATCCTGGTCAACAACGCCGGCGGGCCGCCACCCGGGGATTTCCGCCAGTTCACTCGCGACGACTGGATCGCCGCCGTGGACGCCAACATGCTGACGCCGATCGAGATGATCAAGGCGACCGTGGACCGGATGATCGAGCGCCGCTTCGGCCGCATCGTCAACATCACGTCGAGCGCCGTGAAGGCGCCGATCGATATCCTCGGCCTGTCCAACGGCGCGCGCAGCGGCCTCACCGGCTTCGTCGCGGGGCTGGCGCGCACGACGGTCTCGTCCAACGTGACGATCAACAACCTGCTGCCCGGGCGCTTCATGACCGACCGGCTGCGCGGCAACTTCGTCGCGGAGGCGAAGAAGAAGGGCATCACGGTCGAGCAGGCCGAGGAGGCGGCGCGCAAATCCATACCCGCGCAGCGCTTCGGCGACGAGATGGAGTTCGGCCAGTACTGCGCCTGGCTCTGCAGCCAGCAGGCCGCCTACGTGACCGCCCAGAACCTGCTGATCGACGGCGGCAACTACCCTGGCACATTCTGAAGAAGGAGCAAAGGATCCAAATGACGAAGGCGATACGCATACGCAAGCCGGGCGGCCCGGAGATGATGGAATGGACCGACGTGGAGGTCGGCAAGCCGGGACCGGGTGAAGCGCGGGTCAGGCTGCACGCCGCGGGCCTGAACTTCATCGACGTCTATCACCGCACCGGTCTCTACCCGCTGCCCTTGCCGGCGGGCATCGGCCAGGAAGGCGCGGGCGTGGTGGAGGAGGTCGGCGCGGGCGTCAGCCACATCAAGGCCGGAGACCGGGTAGCGTTCGGCAGCGGACCGACGGGAGCGTACGCCGAGGAGCGGGTGATGCCGGCGCAAGCACCTGGTCAAGCTGCCGCGCGGCGATCGAGTTCGAAACGGCCGCCGGCATGATGCTCAAGGGCCTCACCGTGCAGTACCTGTTTCGCCGCACCTACAAGCTGCAGCGCGGGCAGACCATCCTGTTTCATGCCGCGGCCGGCGGTGTCGGGCTGATCGCCATGCAGTGGGCCAAGTCACTCGGGGTCACCGTGATCGGCACGGTCGGCTCGGAAGAGAAGGCCGAATTGGCGCGTGCCCATGGCTGCGACCACGTGATCCTGTACAAGCAGGAGAACATCGCCGATCGCGTGCGCGAGATCACCAACGGCGCGATGGTGCCGGTGGTGTACGACGCGGTCGGCAAGGACACCTTCAGCGCATCGCTCGATTGCCTGCAGCCGTTCGGGTTGATGGTGAGCTTCGGGAATGCGTCCGGGCCGGTGCCGCCGATCGCATTGACCGCGCTCAAAGGCACGCTCTACCTGACGCGCCCGTCGCTCGTTCCACATGTCGCCAACCGGGTCAATCTCGAGGAGATGGCGGCGGACCTTTTCAAGCAGGTGACGTCCGGGAAGGTGAAGATCCGGATCGACCAGCAGTACCAGATGGCGGATGCCGCGCAGGCGCATCGCGACCTGGAAGCCAGGAAGACGACCGGGCAGACCGTGCTGTTGCCGTGACCGACCAGCCGGATCGGCGCTTCACGTCGACGACCCGGTTGCTGGGGCAGGCGGCATTCAAGCGCCTGCAGAAGGCCCACGTCGTCGTCGTCGGCGTGGGTGGCGTCGGTTCGTGGGCGGCAGAGGCGCTGGCTCGTACCGGGATCGGCAACCTGACGTTGATCGACCTCGATCAGATCGTCGAATCCAACATCAACCGCCAGGTGCATGCGCTGGAGTCGACCCTCGGGGCTGCCAAGGTCGACATCATGGCGCAGCGGATCCAGCAGATCGCGCCGCTGACCGGGGTTCGCGCGATCGAGGCCTTTGTCGAGCCCGGCAACCTCGCGGAGCTGATGCCGCGCGAGGCCCAAGTCGTGATCGACGCAATCGATGCGGTTGCAGCCAAGGCGGCGCTGGTGTCCTGGTGCGTCAACCGCGAATGGCCGGTCATCGTCTGCGGTGCGGCCGGCGGCCGGCGCGACCCGCTGCGGTTGAAGTCAGAGGATCTGGCGCGCACCAGCGGCGATTCGCTGCTCTCCTCGCTGCGTGCACGATTGAGGCGCGACTACGGCTTTCCGCCCGCCGCAGGCGCGACCGGCAGGGACCTGGCCCGCGCCCGCAGGTTCGGCGTGCCTGCGATCTTCTCCAGCGAGGCTCCGTCTGGCCTTTCGCCGGGCAGCGACGCCGACAACGATCGCACCGGCGGCGCGCCGCTCGCCTGCGCCGGCTACGGCTCCATCGTCACCGTCACCGCCGCGATGGGAATGGCGGCGGCGGCCCGGGCAATCGACCTGATCCTGGCTGCCGCCTGAGGCCGGCTGCGGTCGGGCAGCACGGCCGCCATCCTGGTCACCCGTGGTAAGCGGCCACCCGCTCGACTTCTTCCTTCGACCCCAGGAACACCGGTACGCGCTGATGCAGCGCTTGCGGCTGGATGTCGAGGATGCGCTGGCGGCCATCGCTGGCGGCACCGCCCGCCTGCTCGACCAGCATCGCCATCGGGTTGGCCTCGTAGAGCAGGCGCAGCTTGCCCGGCTTGTCGGGGTCGCGCTTGTCGGCCGGATACATGAAGATCCCGCCGCGCGTCATGATCCGGTGCACGTCCGCCACCATCGACGCGACCCACCGCATGTTGAAGTCCTTGCCGCGCGGTCCCTCCTTGCCGGCGAGCAGTTCGTCGACATAGCGGCGCACCGGCGGATACCAGTGACGCGCGTTGGAGGCGTTGACCGCATACTCCCTGGTCTGCTCCGGGATCCGCAGGCGCCCGTCGGTGAGTGCCCAGGAGCCGGTTTCGCGGTCGAGCGTGAAGCTGGCTACGCCGTCGCCCACCGTCAGCACCAGCATGGTGGACGGACCATAGACGGCGTAGCCGGCGGCCAGCTGCTGGTTGCCGGGCTGCAGGAAGCTGCGCTCGGTGGGTTCCGGATCGACCAGTCGCAGCACCGAAAAGATTGTGCCGATCGAGACGTTGACGTCGATGTTGGACGAGCCGTCCAGCGGATCGAACAGCAGCAGGAATTCGCCCATCGGGTAGCGGTGCGGAATCGGATAGGGCGCCTCCATCTCCTCGGACGCCATGGCGGCAAGGTGACCGCCCCATTCATTCGCCTCGAGCAACTCGCTGTTGGCGATGACGTCGAGCTTCTTCTGGTCTTCGCCCTGGACGTTCTCGGTGCCGGCCTCGCCAAGAACGTTGCCGAGCGCGCCCTTGTTCACCGCGATGCTGATCTTCTTGCAGGCGCGGGCGACCACCTCCAGCAGCAGGCGCAGTTCGCCGGGAATCAGGTTCTTTTCGCGCTGCTTCTCGACGAGGTATTGGGTGAGGCTGATCGATCTCATTTGGGTGACGGTAGTGGAAGATGACGCTTTGGGGCGCCGCAAGCGTCTGCTCGCGGGATGTCGTTGGAAGCGGCCGTGGCCGGGTTCAAGGGCGGGTCGCGCCGAGGGAACGCTGGACGATCTCGCGCACGTCTGCGGATCTTGCATTCTGGGCAACCTGGGCGAGCGCGCCGTGCATTTTGTCTCGCAGCGGCGCGACGAACTTGGTGTGGCGGTCGAGCGCGCGGGCGAGCCGGGCCGCGACCTGCGGGTTGATCCGGTCGAGATGCAACACCTGTTCGGCCCACAGGTCATAGCCGCGGCCGTCGGCGCGATGGAACTCCGCCAGGTTGCCGGTGCAGAAGGCATTGAGCAGCGAGCGCACCTTGTTCGGATTGTTGCTGGAATAGGCCGGGTGCTTCGTGAGCGCCAGGACGCGTTCCAGGACCGGCGGCATGGCGTCGAGGCGATGCATGGTCGCCTGCAGCATGAACCACTTGTCCATCACCGCCGGCTCGTCGGCGTACTCCTTCTCGAATTCCGCCAACGCCGCGTCGCTGCTCGCCGCGTCGGTCAGCAGCAGCGCCTGCAGCGCGGCAACCCGGTCCGTCATGTTGTCGGCGGCTTCGAACTGTCGCCGCGCAAGCTCCGCCGATTGCGGCTGTCGGAGCGAGTTGAGCAGTTGCAGCGCGCTGTTCGCCAGCGCCCGGCGGCTGCAGGCGGTGACCGTAAGCCGGTACGGCTCCTGCCAGTGGCGTTGCACGACCAGCGACTTCAGCGGCTCCTGCAGCGCCTGGGCGAGGCCGGTGCGGACCTGGTTGCGCGCCGCGCGCAGGCGAGCCGGGTCGATGTCGTCCAGTTGCTCCGTCAGGAATCCTTCCGACGGCAGCGCCAGGAGCTGGTTGCGCAGGCCGTCGTCGAGCCGGCTGTCGTTCAGTGCGCCGAGCAGCGACCTGCCCAGCAGCGCCGCCGTCCGGACCGCCGCTTGGCGCGCCGTCGTGTCGCCCATCGCCTGGACGATCGCGCGCACGATGAGTTGCTGGCAGGCCTCCCAGCGATTGAAGGGGTCGGTATCGTGTGCGAGCAGGAACGCAAGGTCGTCGTCGCTGTAGTCGTGCTTGACGATTACCGGTGCGGAGAATCCCCGCAACAGGGACGGCAACGGTTCTGCCGCCAGGCCGGCGAAATCGAAGCGCTGCTCTCCTTCGGTCAGCTCGATCGTGGTGGCGAGGATTTCCTTGCCGGCGCCGTCCAGCAGTCCGATCGCGATCGGAATCTGCAGCGGGCGCGGCCGGTCGCGTGCCGGCACGGTGCGGCCGTCGGCATCGCGCAGATGCTGCCGGAAGATCAGTGAGAAACGCCCGGCCGCTGCGTCGAAACTGCTGCGCACCAGCACCAGCGGCGTGCCGGCGGTCTCGTACCAGCGCATGAATTGCGACAGGTCCCGGCCGTTGGCATCGGCGATGGCGGCGACGAAGTCGTCGCAGGTCACTGCCTGGCCGTCGTGCCGCTCGAAATAGAGAGCCATGCCCTTGCGAAAGCCGTCGACGCCGACCAGGGTCTGCAGCATCCGAATGACCTCGGCGCCCTTCTCATAGACGGTGGTGGTGTAGAAATTGTCGATTGCCTGGTAGCTGTCGGGCCGGATCGGATGGGCCATCGGCCCGGCATCCTCGGCGAACTGCATCGCTCTCAGCACGCGAACCGTTTCGATGCGGTGAACGGCGCGCGCGCTGACCGCCGCGGCTGATCCCTCGCCGAGTTCTGCAGCGAGCAGATCGGCCGAGAATTCCTGGTCGCGAAAGACGGTGAGGCCTTCCTTGAGCGTGAGCTGGAACCAGTCGCGGCAGGTGACGCGGTTGCCGGTCCAGTTGTGGAAATATTCGTGCCCGACGATCGATTCGACTCGCGCGAAATCCTCGTCGGTGGCGATGCGCGGGTTCGCGAACAGATACTTGGCGTTGAAGATGTTGAGACCCTTGTTCTCCATCGCCCCCATGTTGAAGTCGGAGGTCGCGACGATCATGAAGCGGTCGAGGTCGAGCTCCAGGTCAAAGCGCTGTTCGTCCCACACGATCGCGCGCCTGAGGCTTTCCATCGCATGCTCGGTCTTGCCGCGGTTGCCGGGTTCTACCCAGACCTGCAGCGTCACTTCGCGTCCCGAGCGGGTGCGGTGGCGCTGCTCGTTGACCTCCAGCAGGCCGGCGACAAGCGCGAACAGGTAGCTCGGCTTGGGAAACGGGTCGTCCCAGAGCGCGACGTGGCGCTCGACTCCGTCCCGGGTCTCGATGCGGCTTTCCACCAGGTTGCCGTTGGAGAGCAGCACCGGGAAGCGCTTGCGGTCGGCGTGCAGTTCGACCCGGTAGCGGGCCATGACGTCCGGACGATCCTGGAACCAGGTGATGCGGCGAAAGCCCTGCGCTTCGCACTGGGTGATCAGCATGCCGTTGGAACTGTAGAGTCCCGACAACTGCAGGTTCGCGACGGGTGAGATGGCCACCTTTGTCGTCAGCTCGAACTGCTCCGGCAGGTTCGCGAGGACCAGCGACTCGCCCGCGAGCGAGTACCGGTCGCGCTCGAGTGGCCGGCCGTCGAGCGCGATCGCCAGCAGTTCCAGCCCTTCGCCATCGAGCCGCAGCGGTGCCTGCGCGGCGACGCCGGGGCGGCGCCGGTACTGTGCGGTGGCAGTCACGACGGTCCTGGCCGGATCCAGGTCGAACACGAGGTGCACCGACGGCGTCAGGTAGTCCGGCGGCTGGTAGTCGCTGCGCTGGACCGTGACCTGCGCTCGATCGGCGGGGTCGGTGTCGTTCAAGGCGGCGTCGACGGTCGCTGCCTGGTCGGAGATTTCGGTAGTCATGTAGCCTTCTGCCGTTGCTCGGCCCGCGAATGAGCCGGGGACCAGGCGGCCATTCTAGGCGGCTTACGGCGTGGCGCCGAAACGCCACTACACGCCGGGATTCCTCATCCGGGCGGCGGATGCCCCGAAAATGACCATCCGTGCGACGCCGTCCCGGCGGCGCTCCTGTCCCATTCCGTTCCGGGGGGCGTCGACCGGCCCGTCGGCCGATTGCCTCCGGCTCGCATCCATCTCGTGAGGAGGTCCTTTGTTGCTGCCCGTGCTGCCGCGTAAGCCGGAACCGTCCGCCGGCATCGCTACCGCCCGCATGCCGCGATGGGCGCCCGGTTTGCCGGCACCGGTCCGCTGCCGCCCGCTGGCGCTCGAGCCGCGCCTGCTGTTCGACGGCGCCGCGGCGGCAACCGGCGGCGAGGCCGCTGCGTCCGCGCCGGCCGACAGCGCCGGCGGTGATCCTGAATCGGGGGACGGTGCGGCCGAACGAGCCGGCGCGGACCCGGCGGCGCAGGCTCGCGAAGCGCTGGTCGACGGGCTTGCCGACGCGCTGTCCGACGCGCTTCCCAACGCGCTTCCCAACGCGTTCTTCCCAACGCGTTTTCCGAGCCGGTTTCGATCTCGCTGCACAAGGGCGCCTTTGCCGACCTCGCGTCGCTCGAGGCTGCGCTGCTGGACGGACCGCAGGCGGTCGGCGCCGCGGATGCCGGCGGTGTCGACGGGGCCGACGTCGTGCACTTTGCCGTCTCGATCGGCAACCAGGGATCCGACGGTGCCTTCGACCTCCAGGTACGGGACCAGTTGCCGTCCGGGCTCGACGTTGCCGCGGTCGGCGAGCTGCGCCTCATCGGCGCCGACGGCATCACCATCGACTACAGCACCGGCCAGGTGTTGCGCAACGCCGCCACCGGCGAATCGATCTGCAGCGAAGCGTCATTTGCCGAGGCGCTGTTTTCCGATTGCGGCGTCGAATTCGCCGACCCGGCAAGCGACGTCGGCTTTCTCGGCGGCAGCTGCGACGCCGGGCGGCCCAGCACTTTCACCATCGCCTACCAGGTCAGCCTGCCCGCCACCGTGGTGGCCGGCGAAGCGCTGTGCAGCCAGGCCAGCGTCGTGCAGGCTGCGTCAGGCGAATGCGGCCCGAACCTGATCGACGCTTGCGATCCGCCTGCAGACGGCGCCACTGTAACCATCGAGTCGGCCAGCATCGAGACGCGGCTGATCGGCACCAGCCAGAGCCATACGGCTGGCGCCGATGCCGTCATCGGTGAGATCCTCACCTTTGAGACGGTGCTCACGCTGCCCGAGGGAAGGAGCCCCGATGCGGTTCTGACGCAGTGGCTCGATCCAGGACTTTCGCTGGTGGCAGTCGACAGCATCGCCTATGGGGATGGCGTCATCGCAGAGGCCGCCCCCGATCCGACTACCATCGTGCCTGAGGGGTTCGACGGTGGCGAAGCCAACCGCTTCAGCATGCGATTCGGCGAGATCGCCAATCGCAATGGCGACGACTGCGGGGCCGGCACCATCACCGTCACCTATCGGGCGGTCGCGGGCAACGTGCCTGCAAACCAGGCTGGGAGGGAACTGGCCACGACCGCGGGCTACCGCAGTACCGGCGAGGGGGATGGCTGCGACGACGGCTGCGGATCAAGCGACCCGGCGGTGGAACTTGCCGCCATGTCCGAGCCGGTGACGGTGGTGGAACCGGTGCTCAACGTCAGCCTGGCCACCGGCGGCGAGCCGGTGGAGCAGGGCGGGCGGATCGAGTTCCTCGTGACGGTCAGCAACGACAGCCGGGTCGACGCCTTCGACGTGACCGTCGACGACCTGGTGCTGCCGCCAGGGCTCGAGCTGGCGCCGGACTCGCCGGCGCCGCTCGACGATGCCGGCGTGCTGGCGTCAGTGCTGCCGGCGGGGCAGCAGATCAGCTATCGGCTGGTGACGCAGGTGGCAGCGCAGGCGCCGGCGGGACAGGAACTGGCGGTGAGTGTCGTGGTGCGCTACACGTCGCTGCCGGGCGATGAGGCCGCCTGTGGCGTATTGGGGGAGGGCAGCCGCGATCTCAGCCCCTTCGTCACCGGCAGCGACCGGGAGAGGACCGGCGACGACGGACCGCAAGGCCTCGACGACTACCTGGCCTCGGACGAGGCCAGCGTCGTTGCGGTTGTGCCGCCGCCATCCGCGTCTGTCGATCCGCCCCCGGCGAGCGGCCCGCAGGAGACGCCGCCGCCCGCTGCTCCACCGCGCGCTGCGCCACCCCCCGCTGCGCCGCCGCCCGCTGCTCCACCACCTGTCGCGCCGCTGCCTGCCGCGCCGCCTCCAGTCCCGCCGCCCCTGGCGCCGGATGGGCCGGTCGGTGTACCGCCGGATGCGGCACTGCCCGCGGCACCCGACGGGCGCGTGCAGGCCCGCCCGGGCCTCCTGCAGGACGACCGCTTGTTTGCACCCCTTCCTGCACCATCGCTGGCCGATCTCCTGCCCCAGGGATGGTTGGTGCCGCCGCTGTCCGTCATCGATCCTTTCGCAAGGCCGTTGCCCGATGGCCTGGAGGTTGCAGTGGCCGAGGCCGGCATGCCTGGCGAGACGGAGCCAGGGCGGGCGGCGGCTGAAGAGAAGCCGGTCGCGCCGGACGACGACTGCATACCGGCGACACCGCCGGTAGCCAAGCCGAAGGTGGTCAAGTCCAGCGTGTTTGCCGAGGGCTCCGCGAAACCGCGCGGCCGGAGCTTCAGCGAGCAGGTCGAGGCCGCGCGCAAGCGGGTGGCACCGCCCGCGGTCGTGAAACCGCGTCCGGCCTCGGACTGCTGACGCTACGAGAAAAGCACTGACGACTATTTCATTGCCGCCTCAGTCGGCTGCTGCGCCTGGCGATGCCGGTGTGGTTCGGACGCCGCAGTGCCGCCGGTCGACTTGTGACCCGCATCCGGCTGTGAGACACTTTCTAGATTGTCACGATAAGCTCATGATTAATCAGGTGAATCTGTTGCCGATGGCGACTCGGATCCAGCCTGGTTTCAACCCCTTCGGCCGGTCCGGCAACCTCCAGTAAAGGTGTGGCGGGCAGTGAAAACTATGAACGCACCGGTACTTCGGCACCGGCCGACCCAATCAAGGAAGCGCCGGGCCGCCCCAAGCTTCCCTGTCCCCCTCGGGGGGCGGGCTGGGCGCAGCCCGGCCCCACCTCCGGAGGGCATTCTTTGACGGGACCGCGCGGGTTTCTGCGCCGGCAGGCCCGCCCCGTCTTCGTCGGCGCCGCGCTGGGCTGCGCCCTATGGGCTTCGGGCTGCGCGGTCACGACCGATCCCCTGCGTCCCGCGGAGGTCGCGGATCGTGTGCGCGGCGACCGCGAGCGCATGTACACCGACCAGGAGCCGGTGCGCGCGCCGCTGACGCTGGAAGAGGCCGCCGCCCGGGCGATCAAGTACAACCTCGACTACCGGCTGCGGCTGATGGAGAGCGCCCTGCAGCAGGGCGTGCTCGAGGTCTCGCAATTCGACATGCTGCCGCGGCTGACCGCGAGCGCCGGGTATGTCGCCAGGGACAACGAGCTCTACTCGCAGTACCAGACCCTCGGCGACCCCTACGATCCGAACCTGCCCTACAGCCGCTCGACCGAAAGCGCCCGGCGGCTGGCCGGCGCGGAACTGTCCTGGAACCTGCTCGATTTCGGCGTGTCCTACTACCGTGCGCGGGCGCAAGCGGACCAGGTCCTGATCGCTGAGGAGCGCAAGCGCAAGGTCATCCAGAACGTCATGCAGGACGTGCGCAGTGCCTATTGGCGGGCGCTGGGCGCGCAGCGGCTTGCGCAGCGCCTCGACGACCTGCTTGCCCGCACCGGCACAGCCCTCGAGCGGGCTCGCGAGATCGAGCGCCAGGGTCTGCTGCCGGTGCCGCAGGCACTCGCCTACCAGCGGGCGCTGCTCGATACGCTGACCCAGTTGCAGACCCGCCGCCAGGACCTGGAGCTGGCGCGCTCGGAGCTGGCGGCCCTGATGAATCTGCCGCCGGGCACGAAGTATTCGCTATCGGATCTCGCCGAAGCCGATCTGCCGCCGCCGCCGGCAAGCGTGGCTGAACTCGAGGATGTCGCCCTCAACGGCCGTCCCGAGCTGCGCGAGGAGGACTATCGCAAGCGCGTATCGGCGTCCGAGGTCCGCCGGGCGCTGGCGTCGACGCTGCCGGCGGTTTCCTTCGATATCGGCGCGAACTACGACTCCAACAAGTTCCTGCTGAACAACGCCTGGGTCGAAGGCGGCATCCGGGTATCGCTCAACCTGTTCAGGCTCGCGGCGATTCCGGCGATCAAGCGTCACGGCGAAGTGCAGGAGCAGGTCGACGAGACGCGGCGCATGACGCAGGCGATGGCCATCCTGACGCAGGTGCGGGTGGCAACGCTGCGCTACGGCCTGGCGCGCAACGAGTACGACACGTTCTCGCAGAGCGCCGGCGTCGACGACCGGCTGGCGGGCTATGCGCGCGCCTCGTCGACCTCGCAGGTGGAATCCGAACTCGAGGTGATCCGCAGCGAAGCCCGCGCGCTGCTGTCCGAATACCAGCGCCACATCGCCTATGCCAACGCCCAGGCGGCATGGGGACGGCTCTACAACTCGCTCGGCCTCGATGTGGAAGCCGACGACAGCGCAGTGCCGGTCAGGGCGCTCGCCATTCGCATCCGCCATTCGCTGCTGCGCTGGCAGGCGCGAACCTTCGATACGGTGCCGCTCGGCAGCATCGAGACGTTGCCGATCGCGGTGGTCATCGAAGGCGTCGACGACGCTCAGCAGGCAGCCGTGGCGCGCGTGTTCGCCGAAGCCCTGCAGGGCAGGGGCATGCGGGTGGTACAGCCGCCGGACCAGGATCCACTCACTGCCTGGCAGTTGCAGGCGAGACGCCGCGTGACGGGGGCCGCTGCCGGCTCGCAGCAGGTCGAATGGGCGATCGAACTGGCGCGGCCGAACGGCTCGTCCGCCGGACGCACCCTCTACAGCAGCGTCATGCCGGCAGCCGCCTCGGCCGAGACGCGGCGCGCACTCACGCAGGTAGCGGCAAGCCTCAATGCCGACGTCGTCATCGACTGGCTCGGCTCGGAACGCGAACGCGTGCTTGCGCTCAAGCGATGATGGCCGGCCTGCGCCGAGCGTTGCACCCGGGGCTGGTTGCAGCTGTCGTCGGCCTGGCGTTGGCGGCCCGAGGCGCATCCGCTGCCGAGCCGGAAACGCCGCGGGCGCTGCTGATACCCGAGCGTGAGACGACGCTGGTGGCGCAGATGGTCGGCACGGTGCAGAAGCTGGGCGGGGAGATGGGCGCGCCGTTCCGGCAGGGCGCGGTGCTGGTCCGCTTCGACTGCAACGAGCAGCGTGCGCGCGTCGGGATGGCACAAGCCGAACTCGACTCGGCGCGTCAGCAGCACCAGGCGAAGGTCCGCCTGCAGGGCCTGAGCGCCGCGGGCGAGGTCGAGGTGTCGCTTGCCGCCGCTGCCGTTTCCAAGGCCCGCGCGCAGCTCGATCTTGGCAACGCGCAGCTCTCGCAGTGCACCGTCGGCGCGCCTTTCAACGGCCGCATCTCGAAGCTGCACGTGAAGGAGTTCCAGGGAGTGGGCATCGGCCAGCCGCTGGTGGAGATCGTGTCGAGCGGCCCGCTGAGAATCAGGCTCAACGTGCCATCGCGCTGGCTGGCATGGCTGGCGGCGGGCGCCGTATTCGACCTGCAGGTCGACGAGACCGGCAGGTCGTATCCGGCGCGGGTGACGGCGGTCAACTCCCGGGTCGATGCCGGCAGCCAGACCATCGAGGTCGAAGGCAAGGTGCTGCAGGACCAACCGGAGCTCCTGGCAGGCATGAGCGGCACAGCGCGCTTCGCCGAGCCGCGACGCTGAGGCGGCCAAGGTGATGGCGCCCGTCGCTGCCCGGCAGGACCATCGGCCCAGAGGCGGTGCGAGTGCGACGGCGGCGCCTTCGGCGTCGGCGCGGGGCTCCTCGCCGCGCCTTGGCGGCGGCTCGCCGTGGCAGGCGCTGGCCCACCTGGTGGAGCGGGCCAATGCGGCGCAGTCGGTACCGGAAATCTGCTTCATTGTCGCCAACCAGACCTGGCAGCTGATGCCGTTCCGGCAGGCCGTGCTGTGGCGGATCAATGCACGGGGTACGCCCAAGCTGCATACGGTATCGGCACTGGCGCGGCTCGCGGAGGACTCACCGAACACCGTCTGGCTGCGGCGCCTGGGCGGCTACCTGCACCAACGCGCGTTGGGCGACGGGCTCGGGGAGCCGTGCTTCCTGTCCCGCGACGACCTGCCGCCGGAACTGGCTCGCGACTGGGACGAGTTCATGCCGACGCTGGCGTACGTCTTGCCGGTGCCGGGAGTTCGCAGCGGGCGACGACTCGGCCTCGTGGCTTTCGCGCTGGAGGCGGCGCCGACGGACCCGCAGCAGGAACTTGTGCAGCGGGCGGTCGCGGCGTGCGGCCACGCCTGGGAAGCGCGGGAGCGGCTCGTGATGCCGTCCAGGCGGGCGCCTTGGCGGCGGCGTCTCGCGGGCTGGTCGCTGGCGGGGTGTGCAGCGCTTGCACTGCTCCTGCCGGTACGGCTTTCGGTGCTTGCGCCGGCAGAGGTCGTGGCGCTGGACGCCATGGCGGTCACTGCGCCGATGGACGGCGTGGTGAAGCAATTCGCGGTGCAACCCAGCGGGAACGTCGCTCGCGGCGACCTGCTGTTCACCCTCGACGACACCACGCTGCGCAATCGGCGCGAGGTGGCGCGCGGTCAGCTGCAGGTGGCGCAGGCCGACGCGCTGGCAGCGGCGCAACGGGCGTTCGCCAGCGATACCAGCCGGGCGGAGCTGGCCGCTCTGAACGGACGCGTCGCCGAGCGCAAGGCCGAGCTCGCCTGGCTCGACGAGCAGTTGGGCCGCGTCGAGGTGCGCGCTGCCGCGGACGGCGTATTGATGTTCGGCGACGTCAACGACTGGATCGGCAAGCCGGTAGCCACCGGCGAGCGCCTGGCATTGCTCGGCGACCCGGCGAGCGCCGGCGTCCTGATCTGGCTGCCGGTGGCGGAGGCGATCGACATCGAGCAAGGCGCGGAGGTCCGGCTGTTCCTCCAGGTCGCCCCGCTGGAGCCGCTGCAGGCGCGCCTGTCGCAGACCAGCTACCAGGCGACGCTCTCGCCCGACGGCATCTCCTCGTACCGGTTGCGTGCGCAGTTCGACGGGCTGACGCCGCAGCAGCGACAACTGGCCCGCATCGGGTTGATGGGCACGGCGAAAATCCACGGCGACAAGGCGATGCTCGGCTACTACCTGTTGCGCCGGCCGCTCGCCGCGCTGCGCGAATGGACCGGTTGGTGAGAATGGGTTGGCTGGTGAGGACGGGCGGGCTGGTGAAGACGGGCGGCGGCTGCAGGCCGGCTGCGTCGCCGGGCATGCAGCGGCTCTTGCCGCCGCTGCGCGAGGACCTGCAACTGCACGAAGCAGCCGCGCAACCGGATGGTTCTCCCGCGTGGATGATCCATGATCCGGTGACCAACCGCTTCTTCCGCATCGGCTGGCTCGAGTTCGAGATGCTCGCGCACTGGCGCCTGCGCGACCCGGTGCTGGTGCTCGCGGCGATCGGCATGCAGGGGCCGTTGTCGCCGCGCCGGGAGGAGCTTTTCGCGTTGCGCGATTTCCTTCGCCGCAACCAGTTGCTGAGGGCAAGCACCGGCGACGAAGTCCAGGCGCTCGAGCGGATGCGGCTGGCTGCCGGCGGCTCGCGCTGGAAATGGCTGCTGCACAACTACCTCTTCATCCGGCTGCCCCTGGTCCGGCCGCAGGACTGGTTGCAGCGGCTGCTTCCCAAGCTGTCGTTCGTGTTCACCCGGACCTTTGCTGCCTTCACCATTGCCTGCACGATCCTCGGGCTGGTGCTGGCGCTGCGGCAGTGGGACCGCTTCGTCCACACCTTCCAGGACTTCCTGAGCCCAGCGGGCCTTGCCGGCTTCTTGCTGGCATTGGCGGTCGCGAAAGCGGTGCACGAACTCGCCCACGCCTTCACCGCCACTCGCTACGGCGTGCGTGTCGCCCACATGGGGATCGCCTTCCTCGTGCTATGGCCGATGCTTTACACCGATACCGCCGAGTCCTGGAAGCTGGCGCAACGCAGGCAGCGGTTTGCGATTGCAGCCGCCGGCATCGCCGCCGAGCTGGCACTTGCCGGCTTCGCCACGCTCGCCTGGAGTCTCGTCGACGACGGCCCGGTCAGGAGCGCGCTCTTCTTTCTCGCGACCACCAGCTGGGTGATGACCGTCGCGATCAACTGCAGCCCCTTCATGCGCTTCGACGGGTATTTCCTGCTGTCGGACGCACTCGACCTGCCCAATCTGCACCAGCGCTCATTCGACCTCGCGCGAGCGGCGTTGCGGCGCGCGTTGCTCGGTTGGAACGAGCCGGATCCCGAGCCTTTCGCGACGATCAAGCGGCGCGCGCTGGTGCTGTTCGCGTGGGCGACCTGGCTGTTCAGGGTGGCGGTGTATGCCGGCATCGCCGTCGCCGTCTACCATTTCTTCTTCAAGGCGCTCGGCCTGTTCCTGCTGCTCGTCGAGCTCGCATGGTTCGTCGCGCGTCCGGTTGCCGCGGAGGTCAGGGTCTGGATCGCGGGCCGGCGGCGCACGCAGGCCGGCCATGCGCGGCGTTCGCTGCTGCTGCTGTTGGCGTTCTGTGGATTGTTGGCGCTGCCCTGGCAGGCAACGATCCGGGCCGAAGGCTGGCTGCACGCTGCCAGGCAGCAGCTGGTCTATGCCCCGGCGCCGGCGCGGGTGATATCGCTGGCGCCGGCCGGGCCGGTGAAGGCAGGCGAGGTGCTGGTGGAACTGGATTCGCCGGAGGCGCGAGCCAGGCTTGCGCAGTCGCTCGTGGCCGTGGATGCGCTCTCCCTGCAGCTGGATCAGACGGTCGGCCGTGCCGCAGGTCTGGAGCGGCGCAGCCGGCTGGCCGAGCAGCTGGCGCAGCAGCGCGCCGAAGTGCTGTCGCAACGGGCCGAATTGCAGCGGCTCATCCTGCCGGCTGCCTTCGATGGCAGGGTCGTCGATGTCGACCCCCATCTTCGTCCCGGTGCCTGGGTGAATCCGGGCCAGCCGATCGCCGTCCTGCACGACGGGGCCGACTGGCTGGTCGATGCGCTGGTGAACCAGGATTCCATCGGCCGTTTCCGCCTCGGCGCGGCGGCTCGGTTTCACCCCCGCGGCCGGTGGCAGGAGCCGCTATCCGGCTGGGTCGTCGCGATCGACTCGACGAGGACCCAGAGCCTGCCGCATCCGATGCTGGCGGCGGTCCACGGCGGAAGGCTGCCGGCCGATGGCCAGCCGGACGGGTCGCTCTCGGCCCGGGACTCGCTCTACCGGGTCAGGATCATGCTGGCGGCAGGCGCAGCAGCTTCGGCCGGCCTGGAGCGGCAGCAGCCAGGGAGCGTTTCGATCGAGGGCGAGCGGCGCAGCCTGATCGGGCACTGGGCGCGCGGCGCGGCGGCACTGCTGTTGCGGGAAAGCGGTTTCTGAAAGGGCGGGCGCCGCTACTTGGTCGTCTTCGGCTGCCACCAGTTCGGCTGAGCAAAGCCGAAGCGGCCTTCTTCCTGCAGCCGGTTGGCCATTTCCAGCGACTCGATACCCGGCGGCGATTGAACCAGCCACATCCGTTCGCCGATCCGCCGCAGCGGCACCAGCCCGGCACCTTCGAGCGCCGCGCGTGCGTCGTCCTCCGCCAGCGCCTGCTTGAGCGAGACGATCACGCCGCCGGGCAGGGCGCGCGGCCGGCCGCTGGCATCGCGAAAGACCGGTGAAACCGGCTTGCCGGCTGCGCTCGCCATTCCGGAGGAGGCTTGAGTCTGGTTCTGCGCCTGCCTCTGCGCCTGGTTCTGCGCCTGGTCCTTGAACGCGCCGACCTTGGGATCCGTGCTGCCGCTACGCCGGATTGACTCCACCTCGCCCACCGCCGCCGCGCGAACTGACGGCGCACCGTCGCTGCCGAATTCGGCCACGCGGCCGGTATCGATCCACAAGCGTCGCTCGACGCCGCCTTCGCGGGTGACATGAGTAGGAGCGCTGACCTGGCCGAGCGCCGGCTTGACCGGCGCCACGCCCGCTCCATCCTCCTGATGTCCCCGAGCCTGCGCCAGAGCAGGCGCCGTCGCGGCGAGATGCAGCACGGCTACGATCGCCGCAGCCGCGCAGCGGAGCAACGGAAGCCGCCGTGCCGGCGGGGCTGCTTGCGAAGATCCAGCAACGGCTGGGATCGGCACGGGTCGCATCGTCACGGCCTGCCGAAGAAGGTAATCGACCAGCCGACGAAGTTGCCGGCGTCCTGGCTGAGCATGTCGGTTGCCTCCAGCGTCCAATTGCCGTTTCCGCCGATCACCGGCTCGTTCATGTGCCTGACCGAGCCGAACGGATAGCCATTGTAGGCGCCGCAGTTCACCGGTTGTTCCGATCGGTCATAGCAGATGTGGGCATCGGAGAGTTCGCTGACCAGGCCCTGCGGACTTGTCAGGCGGATGCGCAGGTCGCCGCTGCTCGAGTGCGTGGCGGTGAAGCGGACCTCGACGAATTCGATCTTGCCGATGCCGCACGACGGGACTGCGATCGTGTTCGGCACCGGCTGGAGCACCGGGGTCGGCGTTGCCGGAACCGGATCCAGCAGCGGCAGGTTGACCGGCTGCGAGAAGGGCCCGCACTGGAGCAGCGCGGCGCGGCCGCCGACGCTGGTCCATGTCTTGGCCGCCGCCACGGCGGCTGCCGCATCGGCGACTCCGAAGCCGTACTTGTGCGAGAAGTTCAGGCCGAAGGCGGTCTGCCATTCCGGATCGGGCACCGGGGCGCCCGCCGGCGGGAAGTCGTTGCGCCGAGCAGTGGTTGCCAGGATCAGCCGGACGTCGCGCCAGGTGAGTTCCGGATTGGCGGCCAGCATCAGCGCGACCACGCCGCTCACCATCGGCGTGCTCGCGGAGGTGCCAGTGAAATCCGAGCGGTACTGGTTGCGGATGGCAGTGGTGGTGATGCGGGTGTTGGTGAAGCCGTTGGTCGACTCGGCCGGCAGGTTCGAGGAAGGTGCGCACACCAGCATGTTGGCGCCGCGCTCGCCGTAGAACGGCTGCCTGCCGTTGGCGTCGACCGCGCAGCTGGCAATGACGCCGAGCTTGTTGACGTAGCCGTCGTAGTTCGAGTTCTCGCGCACGCACGGCTCCACCGCCGACGTCGATTGCAGGTCGGGGTTGTAGCAGCCGCCGTTGCCGCTGGGGAAGACGTAGATCGCGCCCTTGCCGTCCCGTCCGTTGGTGATGCCGCGCTCGATCGCTTCGATGAAGCTCGGCTCCGCGACGTGCAGGAAGCCGTTGTCCGGCGACCCCCAACTGTTGTTGTAGATCGAATTGAGCGCGAGATCGCGATTGAGCGCTTCCGACACGTCGATGTCGATCGACGTGGCCAGCGCGTTGTAGCCGACGAGGCTGGCGCGCGGCGCGACGCCGGCGACGCCGCGCCCGTTCGCGTCGCGCGCAGTGATCAAGCCGGCGACCGAGGTGCCGTGGTTGTCCTCAGCGGTGCACGGCAGGGGCCAGGCGCTGCCGCGGTTGCCCTGGCGGTAGTTGAAGCTGGCGCCGGGTACGACGTTCGGCGAGAGATCATCGTGCGTCACTTCGATCGCGTCGTCGATGACCGCCACCCGGACGCCTTCGCCGCGGTTCGATTGCCAGGCAGGGAAGGCCCGGAGATCCTCGCCCGGCCGGCCGGTGACCGAACCGTTGTTCTCGAGATGCCATTGCAGCGAGAGCAGCGGATCTGCACCGGTAAGGAGCGGCGTGTCGAGCGGCGAGTATTGCAGTGGACAGCTGCTGTCGTTCATCAGCACCGGTGCGGGACCGGGCGCGGCTGAAGGCGAACCGCCGCCTCCGCCACCGCATGCGGACAGCAGCCCCAACATGGTGCCTGCGAGCCAGCAGGCTGAGAGCCTTCGTTTCTGCATCAGGTGATGACGTGGGCGCGGCGGGAGATATTGGAGGCGCGCGGCGGGCGTGCGGCTGTGGTTCGCGCCATTATCGATGAACACTTCCGCGTCGTCCGCGCGGGTGCAAGATCACAACGACCGTCCGGAGCAGGGCGCCTTCCGTCGGTCGGTGATACTCTCGTTTGCGCACTGCAACGCATCAATTCCACCAGGCTCCCAGATGAAGAAACTGACTTCGCTGCTCGTCGCCAATCGTTCTGAAATCGCGATCCGCGTGATGCGGGCGGCGGCCGAACTCGGCATGCGCACCGTCGCCATCTATTCGCATGAGGACCGCTTTGCGTTGCACCGCTTCAAGGCCGACCAGAGCTACCTGGTCGGTGGCGGCCAGAAGCCCCTGCAGGCCTACCTGGACATCGACGGCATCATCCAGGTGGCGCGGCGGGCGCGGGTGGATGCCATTCATCCAGGCTATGGATTCCTGTCGGAGAACCCCGACTTTGCGCGGGCGTGCGCGCGCGCCGGCATCGCCTTCGTGGGTCCGACGCCCGAGGTGATGACGACGCTCGGCAACAAGGTGGCGGCACGCAATGCTGCCGCTGCCGCCGGCGTGCCGGTGATGCCCGCGACAGAGCCACTGCCTGCGGACGAGCCGCAATGCCTGGCAATGGCGGCGGAGGTCGGCTATCCACTGATGCTCAAGGCGAGCTGGGGCGGCGGCGGGCGCGGCATGCGGATCATCGCCAACGACAGACGACCTCAAGGCGCAACTGCCGGTCGCGCGCCGCGAGGCTGCAGCGGCCTTCGGCAACGACGAGGTGTACCTGGAGAAACTCGTCGAGCGAGCCCATCATGTCGAGGTGCAGATCCTGGGCGACCGCCATGGCCAGGTCGTGCACCTCTTCGAGCGCGACTGCTCGGTGCAGCGGCGTAACCAGAAGGTGGTCGAGCGCGCCCCCGCGCCTTACCTCGACGCGGGAAGGCGCAGCGCGCTTTGCGAGTCCGCGCTCAAGCTGGCGCGGGCGGTGAACTACACGCATGCGGGAACGGTCGAGTTTCTGATGGATGCGGACACCGCCGAATACTACTTCATCGAGGTCAACCCCCGGATACAGGTCGAACATACCGTTACCGAACAGGTGACCGGCATCGACATCGTCAAGGCGCAGATCCGGATCACGGAAGGCGCGAAGATCGGCCAGCGTGACGACATCGCTCGACGACAACGGCCGCATGCAGGTATCCGGCAGCGGCGTGCCGGCGCAGGAGGACATCCGCCTCAACGGCCACGCCCTTCAGTGCCGCATCACCACCGAGGATCCCGAGAACAACTTCACGCCCGACTACGGCCGGATCAGCGCCTACCGCAGCGCAGCCGGCTTCGGCATCCGCCTCGACGGCGGCACCGCCTACAGCGGCGCGGTCATCACACCTTACTACGATTCGCTGCTGGTCAAGGTCACCGCCTGGGCGCCGACCTCCGCGCGAAGCGATTGCGCGCATGGATCGCGCACTGCGCGAGTTCCGGATCCGCGGCGTCTCCACCAACCTGCAGTTCGTCGAGAACGTGATCAACCATCCGGACTTCGGTGCCGGCAAGGTCACCACCCGCTTCATCGACAGCACGCCCGCGCTGTTTCGCTTTGCCCGCCGCCGCGACCGCGCCACCCGGCTTGCTGCACTTCCTGGGCGACATCATCGTCAACGGCCATCCCGACATGAAGGGCCGGGCGGCTCCGGATCTCAGCCACGTCCAGCTGCGACGGCCGGTCGGACTGCCGGACGTGCCGCTGCCGCAGGGCTCGCGCGACCGGCTGTCGAGAACTGGGCCCGGCCGCCTTCGCGCGCTGGATGCGCGAGCATCCGCGTGCGCTGGTCACCGACACCACCTTGCGCGACGCGCACCAGTCGCTGTTTGCGACGCGCATGCGCACCACCGACATGCTCGCCATCGCGCCGAGCTACGCCGGCACTGCTCGGGCAACTGTTCTCGGTCGAATGCTGGGGCGGGGCGACCTTCGACGTGAGCCTGCGCTTCCTGAAGGAGGACCCCTGGGAGCGCCTGCAGAAGCTGCGTGCCGCGATGCCCAACCTGCTGCTGCAGATGCTGCTGCGGGCATCGAATGCGGTGGGCTACACCAACTATGCCGACAACGTCGTGCGCCATTTCGTGCAGCAGGCCGCGCGCGAAGGCATCGACCTTTTTCGCGTGTTCGACTCGCTCAACTGGGTGGAGAACATGCGGGTCGCGATCGATGCGGTGCTCGAGACCGGGGCGCTCTGCGAGGGCGCCATCTGCTATACCGCCGACCTCTTCGACCCCGAGCGGCCGAAGTAC
Organism: uncultured Pseudomonadota bacterium; assembly: GCA_963844195.1. GTDB lineage: Bacteria > Pseudomonadota > Gammaproteobacteria > Burkholderiales > Burkholderiaceae_E > Lautropia. The sequence goes on from CAWJNC010000004.1 coordinate 1,508,940, forward strand.
GACCTCGGCTACTACGTGAAGCTCGCGAAGCAACTGGAGCGGGCCGGCTGCCACATCCTCGCGATCAAGGACATGGCGGGCGTGTGCAGGCCGCGTGCGGCCGCGGCGCTGGTCAAGGCGCTGCGCGAGGAGACCGGCCTGCCGATCCACTTCCACACCCACGATACCAGCGGCGCGGCAGCCGCGAGCGTGCTCGCTGCGGTGCACGCCGGCGTCGATGCGTTCGATGCCGCGCTCGACTCGATGAGCGGCCTCACCTCGCAGCCGAACATGAACTCGATCCTCGCGATGCTGCAGGCGGACGAGCGCGACCCGGGCCTCAGCCACCAGGCGCTGCGCGAGGTCTCCGACTACTTCGAGGGCGTGCGGCGCTTCTACGCGCCATTCGAATCCGACATCCGCTCCGGGACTGCAGACGTCTACCGCCACGAGATGCCCGGCGGGCAGTACACCAACCTGCGCGAGCAGGCGCGCGCGATCGGTCTCGAGCACCGCTGGCCGGAAGTGTCGCGCGCCTATGCGCAGGTGAACCAGCTGTTCGGCGACATCGTCAAGGTCACGCCGACCTCGAAGGTGGTGGGCGACATGGCGATCATGATGGTCGCCAACGATCTCTCTGCCGCCGACGTCGCCGATCCGCAGCGCGAAGTCGCGTTCCCGGAGAGCGTGGTCTCGCTGTTTCGCGGCGAGCTCGGATTTCCGCCGGACGGCTTTCCGCCTGCGCTGTCGCGCAAGGTCCTGAAGGAGGAGCCGCCCGCGCCGTATCGCCCCGGGGACCGGCTTGCCGCGGTCGATCTGGACGCAGGCGCTCAAGGATGCGGAGAAGGTTGCCGGACGCCAGCTTGGCCAGCGCGACCTGTCGTCCTACCTGATGTATCCCAAGGTGTTCAAGGACTACTGGGAGCATCGCCGCACGTACGGCGACGTGAGCGTGCTGCCGACCTCGGCGTTCTTCTACGGCATGCGCGAGCGCGAGGAGGTGGCGATCGACCTCGATCCCGGCAAGACCCTCATCGTGCGCCTGCAGGGCTCGTCGCCGCCGGACGAGGAGGGCGTGGTGCGCGTTTTCTTCGAACTCAACGGCCAGCCGCGGACGATCCGGGTACGCAAGGCCGGCATCGCCTCGAGCGTCGAGACGCGGGCCAAGGCGCAGAGCGGCAACCCTGCCCACGTTGCAGCGCCGATGCCGGGGATGGTGGTCACTGTCGCAGTGCGCGCCGGGCAATCTGTCAAGAGCGGCGATCCGCTGCTCTCGATCGAGGCGATGAAGATGGAGTCGCAGATCAGGGCCGAGCGAGACGCGACGGTGAAGGCCGTGCACGTGAAGTCCGGAGAGACAGTTAGCGCGCATGACCTGCTAATCGAGTTTAACTGACGGCGCGCGCGTTCCGGCTGAATCCAGTGTCCATCGCGCTTTTCGGGCGATGACGGGTTTTCGTCCGCTTGAATGGCTGTAGAATCTGCCGTTCGCCTTGCGCACCGCCGGTTGCCCGGCAATGCTGCAAAGCGGTCAGTATGTTGGACACCGCACGATTGATGGGCGTCGAAGATTAACCCCGCGGCTTGGGCGGGACGACAGATGATCCATTACGTAGAGGGATTGAATGAACAAAAGCGAATTGATCGACACCATCTCGAGTGATGCGGATATCAGCAAGGCGGCTGCGGAGAGGGCATTGACGTCGGCACTCGGCGCCGTCATGAAGGCGGTTTCGAAAGGCGACCGGGTGACCCTGGTGGGGTTCGGCACCTTCTACGCAACCAAGCGGGCTGCGCGGCTCGGCCAGAATCCGCGCACGGGTGAGAAGATCAAGATCGCCGCGGCAACCGTGCCGAAGTTCAGCGCCGGTGCAGCATTCAAGGAAGCGGCGAACAGGAAGCGCAAGTAGCAAGCGCAGGCAGCGCAGCAGCACAAGCAGGCAGCGCAGCAGCATGGTTTCGAACCTCGGCCGGCGCCTTGCGTCGGCCGATGGCTTTCGGCAGGCGCGGCGGCACCCACCATCCGGCTGTCGATCAGCCCTGCAGGTTGCCCAGCTGCTCCCGGAGATAGAGGATCTGGTCCTGCCAGTAGCGGGATGTGTTGAACCACGGGAAGGCGGCCGGGAAAGCCGGATCGTCCCAGCGCTGCACCAGCCAGGCGCTGTAGTGGATCATGCGCAAGGTCCGGAGGGCTTCCACCAGGGTGAGCTCGCGTCGATCGAACTCGCGCATCTTCTCGTAACCGGCCAGCAGCTCCTGCAGTTCCTTCGAGACCTCGCTGGAAGGACCGGTCGCATCCCGGCCCGCGTCGGCAAGCATCCACAGGTCCTGCATTGCGACGCCCATGCGACAGTCATCGAGGTCGACGAAATGCGGACCTTCGTCGGTCCACAGCAGGTTGCCGAGATGGCAGTCACCGTGCAGCCGCAGCATCGGCAGGATTGCCGCAGCGATCGAAGCGCTCTTCGACCCGTTGCACGCATTGCGCCGCAATCGCGAGCCACGAGGATGCCAGTTCCGGCGGAAGCATGCCGCTTTCGCGGATGATCGCAATCGGCTCGTGGCCATAGGTGCGCGGGCCGATTTCGGGCCGGTCGCGGAAAGGCGCTCGCGCGCCGACGTTGTGGATTCGCGCGATGAACTGGCCGATGCGATCGCGCATGGCCGGCCCATGAAAGGCGTTGTCGAGGTCCGGGCTGCGTCCGCCCTGGCGGGGGTAGACCGCGAAACTGAAGCCGCCCGCCTGCGCGAGCGTGGAGTCCGTTGCCGAGCACCTCGGGCGCGACCACGGGTATCTCCGCTTCGGCAAGTTCGGCCGCGAAGCGTGCTCCTCGAGAATCTGCTCGTTGCGCCAGCGCGCGGGACGGTAGAACTTGACTACGCGGCTGGTGCCGTCGTCCAGCCCGACGAGATAGACGCGATTCTCGAAGCTGTTGAGCGCCTGCAGCCGGCCGTCGCAGCGGATGCCGATCGATTCGATCGCCGCCAGCACCTCGTCCGGTCCGAGCGCGGCGAACGGATGGGTGCCTCGCGGTGGCGCCGAGGGTGGCGCGTCGTCGTCAGTGTCTTGGTCCAAGCAGCTCATCCACGTGTTGAAGCGCTTCCTGCGCGGACTGCGCCGGAGCAGGCCTGCGCCGCCCGAGGCGCCACCATGCTACGGCGCCGGCAACCAGCAGCAGGAACGGTCCCAGCCAGAGCAGCGCGTTGCGCAGCGACAGGGTCGGGCGGTAGAGCACGAACTCGCCGTAGCGGTCGACCAGGAAGGACTTGATCTGGCCGTCGTCGCGACCGCTCGCCATCAGCTTGACCACTTCGTTGCGCAGGTCCTGCGCCAGCGGCGCGTTCGAGTCGACCAGCGACTGGTTCTGGCAGACCAGGCAGCGCAGTTCGCTGGCGAGCCGGCGAAAGCGCTCGGTCTTCGCGAGATCGTCTGCGCCAACCGGCGCGCCGGCCGCGGCGCCGGCTTGCGTGGCAGGAGCGCTGTCGGCAGCGGCGCCGGGTGCCTGCGCCTGTGCAGGCTGCATGATGACAGCCGACACCACGAGTCCCAGCACTGCGACGATGCGGCGGCTGGATGGCTGGCTGGATGCAAACGGCATCGCTATCTCGCCAGTTGCGCGGTGTTGGATTCGGGGTCGGCGGCGCCGGTGACCGCGGATGCGGGCGTGGATGCCGCAGTCGTACCGGTTGCGTTGCCGAGCGCAGCGATGGCTGGCAGCAGCCGGCCCCGGACCGCTTCGACCGTCAGCGCGCCGATGTGCTTGAAGCGGATCACGCCTTTTGCGTCGACCAGGAAGGTTTCCGGCACGCCATAGACACCGAAGTCGATCGCCGTGCGACCGTCGCGATCCGCTACCACCGCGGCGAACGGATTGCCATGGCGAGACAGCCAGCTGCGGGCGTCCTCCGGCCGATCCTTGTAGTTGATGCCGACGATGCGGATGACTTTGCGCTTCGCCAGTTCGACCAGCACCGGATGCTCCTGCAGGCAGGGCGCGCACCAGGAGGCCCAGACGTTGACCAGATAGGGCTGGCCCTTCAGCGACGCGCCGTCGAGCAGGCCCCCCTCCTCCTGCGCGCCGGCGGCGACAGCATCGGTCGTCGCAAGCCGCGGCAGCGACCATTGCGGCGCCGGCTTGCCGATCAGCGGCGACGGGATCTCGCTCGGATTGCGCTCGAGGCCGAGCAGCAGGAAGCCTGCCAGGACCAGAAACAGCAGCACCGGAACGATGTAGCGCAGCGATCGCATGGGGGTCAGCCTGCGGCGCTGCCGGCCGCGGCTGCCGGTCGGCGCCCGGCCGTCGCGGTGCGCCTGGAGGTGCGATAGCGCCGGTCCGCGATCGCCGCAAAACCGCCCAGCGCCATCATGAGGCAACCCGCCCAGATCCAGTCGATGAAGGGCTTGATCCATGTCTTCACCGTCCAGCGCCCGTCCGGCAGAAGTTCGCCAAGCGACACGTAGACGTCGCGGGTCAGTCCCGAGTCGATGGCGGCTTCGGTCATCACCGAGCCCTGAGTTTCGTAGACCCGCTTCTCCGGCCACAGCGTGAACTGCCGCTCGCCGTGCTGCCAGACCTCGACCTGGCCGCGGGTCGCGCGGTAGTTGGGACCGTCGGCGTTGGACAATCCGACGAGCCTGAACTCGTAGTCGTTCAGCGTCAGCGACTGGCCCGGCGCGACGGCCTGGTCGGCTTCGACGGCGAGCGTATTGACGCCGGCGACGCCGATGGTGAAGACGCCGATGCCGAGGTGCGCGAGGAGCATGCCGTAGAACCCGCCGGGCAGGGCGCGGATGCGCTGTGTCCATGGCATGGTGCTGGCGCCGCCGACTTCGCGCAGCCGCTCGAGCCACAGCGTCAGGCTTGCCGCAATCACCCAGATCGCGATGAAGATAGCGATGGCGAACGCGACCGCGCCGAGCCAGCCCTCGGAGAGCCTTTCGGCGCGAAAGCGACCGGAGGTCACGCCGATCAGGATAGTGGTGGCGACGGCAATCAGCATCGCCCACTTGAGCCGGCGAGCCAGTTCAGGCACCGGCGCGGAGCGCCAGCGGGCGAACGGACCGACGCCCATCAGGAAAATTGCCGGCGCGAGCAGCGGAAAGAAAACCGCATCGAAATAGGGCGGCCCCACCGATATCTTCCCGAGGCCGAGGGTATCGAGGAGCAGCGGGTAGATCGTGCCGAGAAAGACCGCGGCCGCGGCCACCGTCAGCAGCAGGTTGTTGGCGAGCAGGAAGCCTTCGCGGGAACTCGCGGAGAAACTGACCGGTGCGGTATTGTCGGCCAGCGTCGGCGCCCGCCAGGCGAACAGCGCGAGCGAGCCACCGATGACGATCACCAGGAAGCCGAGGATGAAAATGCCGCGCGCCGGGTCGGTGGCGAAGGCATGCACCGATGTGAGGACGCCGGAGCGGACCAGGAAGGTGCCCAGCAGGCTCAGGCTGAATGTCGAGATGGCGAGCAGCAGCGTCCAGCCTTTGAATGTGCCGCGCCTTTCGGTGACGATCAGCGAATGCATCAGCGCCGTGCCGACCAGCCACGGCATGAACGACGCGTTCTCGACCGGATCCCAGAACCACCAGCCGCCCCAACCCAGCTCGTAATAGGCCCAGGCGCTGCCGAGCGCGATGCCGATGGTGAGAAACGCCCAGGCCGCGGTCGTCCACGGTCGCGCCCAGCGGGTCCAGGCGGCGTCCACCCGGCCACCCAACATTGCCGCAATCGCGAAGGCGAACGCAACCGAGAAGCCGACGTAGCCCATGTACAGCATCGGCGGGTGGATCACCATTCCCGGGTCCTGCAGCAGAGGATTCAGGTCGCGACCGTCCGGCGGCGCCGGCAGGCTGCGCACGAACGGGTTCGAGGTGAAAAGCAGGAAGCCGAGGAAGCCGACGGAGATGAAGCCGAGCACGCCGACGACCCGGGCGCGAACCGCGCGGTCGAGGCCGGCGCCCAGGTTGACGACGGCCGCGGTCCAGCAGGCAAGCATCAACGCCCAGAGCAGCATCGAGCCTTCGTGCGATCCCCAGGTGGCGGCGAAGCGGTAGGCCACCGGCAAGCGGCTGTTGCTGTTGCTGGCGACGTTGACGATGGTGAAGTCGTTCTCGATGAACGAAACGGCGAGGCAGCTGAACGCGAGCACGATCAGCAGCATCTGCGCGTTCGCCGCATTGCTGGCCACCTTCATCAGCCGCTGGTCGTTGCGATGACCGCCGACGAGGCCCAGGCAGGTCTGCACGCACGCGACCGCGAGCGCCACCCACACCGCAAAGTGGCCGATCTCGCCGATCACGGCTGCACGGCGCCGCCCGCGCCCCTGACTGTGCCGGAACCTGAGGCGGCGCCTTTGCCGCCCACCGGATGCCCCGCCTGACGCAGCGCCTCCGCCGCTTCCGGCGGCATGTAGTTCTCGTCGTGCTTGGCCAATACCTCGCTGGCGGTGAACACGCCATCGGCGCCGAGGCTGCCTTGGGCGACCACACCCTTGCCCTCGCGGAACAGGTCGGGCAGGCTGCCGGTGTAGGCCACCGGGATCTGGCGGACGTTGTCGGTCACCCTGAACGTGACGCGCGTGCCCTCGCGCTGCACGCTTCCGGTCTCGACCAGGCCGCCGATCCGGAAGTTGCGCCCCTTGGGCGCCTCCTGTTGCGCAACCTGCGTCGGCGTATAGAAGAACACGATGTTGCTGTTGAGCGCGTACAGCACCAGCCCCGCGGCGGTGGCCAGCACTGCGACCCCGCCGATGATGAGCGCGAAGCGCCTGTGGCGTGGCTTCATGAAGCGGCTCCCGCTCCGGCGCCTGCCGATGCCGTCTCCACGGCACCAGCGGCCGCGTCTTCTTCCTCGATCGACGCCCGGGCCTGGCGCAGCGCCGCGCGACGGCGGCGCAGCAGCAGTGCAATCTCCAGCGCGACGGTCGCGAAGGTGAGCAGGTAGGCGATGGCGATCATCAGCCAGTGGTTCATGGTCGGTTTCCGGCTTCCTGCAACGATGGCGCACCCAGCGGCGCGGCCACCAGGCGTCGGACCCACCTGCCCTGTCCTTCGCGCTCGAGAATGATCGAGCGTACCCGGTGCAGTGCACAGGCGATGCAATAGCACCAGGCGGCAAGGGTCATGACCAGCATCCCCTGCAGCATGATCGCCGCCATCGACGAACCGCCGGTCGGACTTACGCTCGCGCCCTGGTGCAAGGTGTTCCACCACCGCACCGAGAAGTAGATGATCGGCACGTTGATAACGCCTACCAGCACCAGCACCGCGCCGGCCCGGTCCGCGCGCTGCGTGTCTTCGATGGCGCCGACCAGCGCGAGGTACCCGAGGTAAAGGAAGAGCAGGATCAGCGTCGATGTCATGCGAGCGTCCCAGGCCCAGTAGGTGCCCCAGGTGGGCTTGCCCCAGAGCGCACCGGTCCAGAGCGCGATGGCCGCCATCAACGCACCGGTGGGCGCGAGCGCGAGCGTCATCATCGCGGAAAGCTTCGCGCGCAGCGCCAGGGTCAGCACCGCGTAGGCCGCCATCACCAGGTAGACGAACATCGCCATCCATGCGGCGGGCACGTGGATGAAGATGATCCGATAGACCTCGCCCTGCTGGAAGTCGGCCGGCGCCACCAGCAAGCCGATCACCAACCCCGCTACCGCCAGCAGCACCGCGGCTGCCGCAAACCACGGCAGCATCTGCCCGGCGAGCGGATAGAAGGACTGGGGCGAAGCGTAGCGGTAGAGGTTCATTCGAGGGAAGTGCGCAGGCTGAGCGCGGCAACGAAGGGCGCGCTGGCGAGGGCCAATAGCATAACAGCGGTGAGCAAGGCCAGATGGGCCAGGGGGGTAAGGCCCGCCGCCTGCATCTCGACGGCGCCCGCGCCGAAGATCAGCACCGGCACGAACAGCGGCAGGCAGATGAGCGTGATCAGCGTGGCCGCGCCGCGCAGGCCCAGCGTGAGCGCTGCGCCGATCGAGCCGATCGCGAGCAGGCTCGGCGTGCCGAGCAGCAGCGACAGCATCAGCAGGAGCGTTGCGCCGGCGTCCAGGTAGAGCGACATCGCCAGCAGCGGGGTGGCGGCGATCAGCGGCAGTGCGCTCACCAGCCAGGTGGCGAGCAGCTTGCCCGCCACCAATGCCGGCAGCGAGCGCCCGCTCGCCAGCATCTGCTCGAGGCTCCCGTCCTGGTGGTCGTGCTCGAAAAGCCGCGGCAGCGCCAGCAGCAGCGCGAGCAGGGCTGCCACCCAGACGATGCCCGGCCCGACCCGCTGCAGCCACGCCTGCTGCGGCCCGATCGCCAGCGGGAACATCATGCTCGACAGGACGAAGAAGCCCACCAGGTTCAGGCTGTCGGACTTGCGGCGCAGAGCAAGCCTCAGGTCGCGGCGCAGCGCCCAGCCGAAGGCCGAGAAGGAATCCCACCCGGCCTGCTCCATTGCCTGCTCGATCGCATCGTCCACCGGGGTTTCGCGGGACTGCCGCGGCCCGGCCGCTGACGGCGCGTCGGCGGTGCCGATCGAAGGGAGCGGCGGCTGGCGCTTCGGCGCAACTTTCATCCGAGTTCGATGCTGCGCAGACGGGAGCCGAAGGAACTGTCGGCGAGCACCGGCAGGTGGGTGGCGATGATGGCGGCGCCATCCTGCTCGAGATGTTGCGCGAGCAGGCCGTCCAGCATGGCTGCGCCGGCGCGATCGAGCGCGGCGGAGGGCTCGTCGAGCAGCCAGAGCGGCCGCCTCAGGGGCTGCCTCGCGGCGAGGGCATAGCGCGCAAGCACCAGGCGCTGCTTCTGGCCCTGCGACAGCTGCCGCGCTGCGACGGCAGCCTCGCGCGCGATGCCGGTGGTTGCCAGCGCGGCACGCAGCGCCGGCCCTTCGGTCGCGGACCCGTCGAGGGCTGCGGCGAGGGCGAGGTTCTCGAGCGCCGTCAGTTCACCCTTGAGGCCTGGCGCATGCCCCTGGTAGAGGGCATGCGGACACAGCAGGCCGCTGCCGGGAGCGAAGGTCCGGCCGCCAAGACGGAGCGTTCCGGTAGCCACCGACAGGCCCAGCAGGGCGCGCAGCAGGCTCGATTTGCCGCTGCCGTTCGGGCCTTGCAGGAGGATCGCCTCGCCGCGCGCAAGCGCGAAACCGAGCCTGTCGACGAGCACCCGCGAGCCACGCGAGAGACCGAGGTCGCGCGCTTCGAACCAGTTGCGGCCCGTGGTCGCCACCGGCTCAGGGAACCAGGCGATCGATGAGCACCGGCACCGCTTGCGCATCCGATGCGACGACCGCACTTCGTCCTTCCAGGTCGCCGGCGCCCGCGGCGGCCGTGCCGCTGCGTGAAACCCGTGCGACCACGACCACCCGCTTCTGGTCCGAGAGCTTGGCGGCGGGACTCATCGCCTGCCGGTCGGAGAGCTCGAACTGCAGCGGCAGATCCGATACCCGGGCCCGCATGACGGCGACCGGCGGGCCTACCGGTTTGTCCTCCTGGTCCACGGCGCGCACCGCCACGAAGACGGTGTCGCCGGGGCTTGCTTTTCCGGCCAGTGCCGGCTCGATGTCGATTCGTCCGCGCAGCACCGGTCCGCCGACGCCGGGTCCTGGGTCGGCGGGCGCCGCGCTGCTTGCGCCGGCGGCACCGGCAGCGGCGCCGGGGCCCGACCCCGCGCTTCGACTGGCGCTCGACCCAGCATCAGGGCGCGGAGTCGGGGAAGCGGCGGATCCGGGCGCACGACCGCTCTTCAGGTCGTCGATGAACGACGCGATCTGCGCATGCTGCTCCGATCCGGGCGGCAATTGCGCGAGCAGCGGCTCCCAATAGACGAGCGCGCCGGCACGGTTGCCTTGCGTCACCTGGTAGGCGCCGGCCAGCGCGAGCGCCTTCTGGTTGGCGCCGTCGATCTGCAGCGCTTCCTGGATCAGCTGCCAGGGCCTGCCCGCGAGGCGCGACGAGGCGCCCTGCGCCAGCGCATCGGCCAGGTCGACCCGGATCTGTGCAGCGAGGCCCGGGAGCTTGCTGTCGATCTGCAGCGCGCGCTCCATCGCGGCGGTGGCGCCCGCCAGGTCCCCGAGCGACATCCTGGACCGCCCCAGCAACAGCCAGCCGTCGGGCTGGTCGGATTCGGCCTGCAGGCGCTTCTCGAGTTCCGCCACCAGGGTCGGAAGGTCCTGCGGCTGTGCGCGTTGTGCGAAGTCCGGACTGGCGGCATCCGGTACGCCGGCCAGCCGATAGAAGGCGAGGGGGGCGGCTGACAGCAGTGCCGCCAGCAGGGCGGCGGTGATCCAGCGCGGGGACGACCTGCGCGCCCGTGGTGCCGCAGGCGCGGCCGATGTCTCCAGGTCCGCCAGCGCGGCAGCCGAAAACTCCAGGATCAGGCGGTCGCGTTCCGGCGAATCGGCGGGCAGCAGCGCGAGCTCGCGGTCGAGTTGCGCGCGCCGCTCCGCGACGATCTCGCGGTTCAGGGCAGCGGCGGTCGAATCGGGCGAGGCGGCCGGGCCGGTTGCGGGTTCTCCCGCCGCGTCCCCGTCACGACGGCCGGGTGCGGCGTGTTCCGCCTGCGGCGCCGGCCGCAACAGTGGCCAGATCACGTAAGCGGTGGTCAGCAGCCCGATGGGTGCCAGTATCAGCAGCAGGAACAGTTGCGGTGACAAGCCGGTATCGCGCGCCGGTTACCGTTCCCGAAGTGCTTCACGCACCTTCAGGACGGGCTTGAGGATGTAGTCCATGACGGTCTTCTCGCCGGTGCGGATCTCCACCGAAGCCGTCATCCCCGGAATGATCGGCAGCTCGTTGCCGCCCGAGCGCAGCACGGAGTTGGTCGTGCGCACCAGGACCCGGTAGTAGCTGTCCTCCTCGGGCTTGCGTTCCTCGCGAAGGGTGTCGGGGCTGATGAGCTCGACGTGTCCGTCGAGCCCGCCGTAGATCGAATAGTCGTAGGCGGTGATCTTCACCGTCGCCGGCAGGCCGGGCCGCAGGAAGGCGACGTCGTGCGGCCTGATCTTGGCTTCGACCAGCAGCTTGTCCTCGAGCGGCACGATCTCCATGATGTCGCCGCCGGGAGCGATGACGCCGCCGCGGGTGTTCATCCGGATGTTCTTGACGGTGCCCCGGACCGGCGCCGTCACCACCGTGCGTTGCACCTGGTCCTGGCGGGCCGTGAGGACCTCCTGCGTCTGCGCGAGTTCCGATTCGATCTTGCTCAATTCGTTGGCGGCGTCAACGCGGTACTTGCTGACCCGCTCCTGGGTCTGCGCCTGCAGGTCGTTGAACTGGCGCTTCAGCCGCAGCAGCTCGATCTCCGCGACCAGGCCCTTGTCGACCATCGGGCCGGTAATGGCGATCTCGCGGGCAATCAGCGCCCGGCTCGAGGCGGCGGTGGCCACTGCCTGGTCGAGCGCCTGCTTGCGCGCATTGTAGGTGTCGGTCTCGTTGCGCACGATGTCCGGGTCGATCAGGACGTCGTTCGGGAACTCGAGCCGGCTGCCGCGCGATTCCGCCCGCAGGCGCGCAGCCGCTGCCTTGAGCGCGATCAGCTTGCTGTAGCCTTCCTGGAACGACGACTTCGCCTTGGTCTCGTCGATGCGCAGCAGGGGCTGGCCGGCCGCGACGATGTCGCCCTCGCGAACCAGCATCTCCTGCAGGATGCCGCCTTCGAGCGACTGGATCACCTGCTCGCGGCTCGACGGGATGACGCGCGCGTCGCCACGGGTGATCTCCTCGAGCCGGCTGAAGCTGGCCCAGACCGACGCGCTGACGAGCAATCCGAGCACCAGCAGCAACAGCAGCAGCGAGCCGCCCTGGCGATCGTTGACCATCGCCTGCTGCATGTCCCGCATGAAATCGAAATCGCGCCCGTTGCCCCGGTAGTCGGGGTCGGCAAAGGCGGAGCGATCCGCGAGCGGGGCGACCGGCCCGCCGCCGGACTTGCGATCGGAGCCATCCGCGCCGACCGCGCCGGCGCCGCCGCCCGGCCCGGCGGGCACCAGGCTGCCGCCGGCCGCGCCGGGCAGGGCTGCTTCCAGGCGCTGCTCAGCCACGCCTTGCCCCCTGGATCTTGCCTTCCTTCAATGCCTGCAGAACCGCCTCCTTGGGTCCATCCGCAACGCGCAGGCCGGCATCGAGGATGACCACCCGGGTCACCCAGTCGAGCAACTGCAGCTTGTGGGTCACGTAGACCATCGTCTTGCCTGCGCAAAGGCGCGCCAGTGCCGCCATTGCGATGGCCTCGCTCGCGTTGTCCATCGCGCTGGTCGGCTCGTCGAGCAGCATCACCGAGGGATTGCTCAGCACGGCACGCACCAGCGCGACCGCCTGGCGCTGGCCGCCGGACAATCCCTCGCCGCGTTCGCCGATCGGCATGTCGTAGCCCTGCGGATGGGCGCTTGCGAACTGGTGAACGCCGAAGGCATCGGCGATCCGCATCATCGACTCATCGTCGATATGCGGGCTGCCGGCCTTGAGGTTCTCGCGCAGCGTGCCGAACAGCAGCCGCGCATCCTGGCCGACATAGAGGACATGCCGGCGCACGTCGGCCGGCTCGATCTGCTGCAGGTCGATGCCGTCGAGCCTGACGCTGCCCTGGGTCGGCCGGAAGAGGCCCGAGAGCACCTTCAGCAGGGTCGACTTGCCGCTGCCGATGCGTCCGAGTACGGCGAGCTTCTCGCCAGGCCCGATGTTCAGCGCGACGCCGGAGAGCGAGTCGCCAGCCTGGGGCCCATAGCGGAAGCTGACGTTGACGGCGGCAAGCGCACCGTTGGCGGCAGGCTTGTGCAGGTAGCTGCGCTTCGGGTCGCGGTCGGTGGGAGTGGCCATCACCCGGTTGAGTGAACGCAGCGCCATGCGAGCCTGCTGGTAGCGCACCGCCAGTGCAGTGATCGATGCCGCCGGCGCGATGGCGCGACTCGACAGCAGCACCGCTCCGATCAGCGCGCCCATGGTCAGCTGGCCGTCGCCGATGAGGTACACGCCCCAGACCACGATCAGGACCGTGCACAGCGACTGCATGAAGCTGGTGAAGTTGCTGACCAGCGCGGTGATGGTGCGGCTCTTCATGGCGGTGCGCGACGTGAGGGCGGCGGCGCGCTCGTATTTCGCCTGCATCTGGCTTTCGACCCGCAGTGCCTTGATCGTCTCGGCGCTTTCAAGCGTCTCGACGAGGATGCCGTGCTTGATCGAACCTTCGCGCAGGTTCTCGTTCACGTAGCGCGAGAGCGGGAACTGTGCGAGCCCGCCGACGATCATCAGCACCGGCACGGCGGCGAGCGGCACCCAGAAGAGCGGCCCGGCGATCATGTGGATCACCCACACGAAGAGCAGGATGAACGGCAGATCGCTGATGGTGGCGAGCGTTGCCGAGGTGGCGAAGTCGCGCACCGATTCGAATTCACGCAGCGTGTTTGCATAGGCGCCGGCCGACTGTGGCCGGTTCTCCAGCCGCGACATCATCGCCTGCCGGAACAGCGCCGAGCCGAGCAGCAGGTCGGCCTTCTTGCCCGCATTGTCGAGCAGCCAGCTGCGCAGGTTGCGCGCCAGGTATTCGAACAGCATCGCCACCAGCACGCCGGCGGCGAGCGTCCAGAGGGTGACGTAGGCCTGGTTGGAGATGACGCGGTCATAGACGTTCATGGTGAAGAACGTGACCGCGAGCGCGAGGATGTTCACCAGCAGTGCCGCCGTAGCCGCCTGCAGGTAGTAGCCCTTGTAGCGCCAGATGGTGCCCCAGAACCAGTCCTTCTCGGTCGAGCGGGCTTCGACGATGCCGCGATCCTCGACGTGGATCGCGGGGCGCACGAAGATGCAGGTGCCGACGTAGCGCGAGGCGAGGTCGTCGGCGCGGATCTCGACCTCTACCGCGCCCGGCTCGCAAGGCAGCACCACCAGCCGGTCACCCGGCCTGCGCGCGAGCAGCAGGCACGCCTGCTGCCGATCCAGCAGCAGGATCACCGGCAGCAGCAGGTCCGATATCTGGCCGATGGCCCGCTTCTGGATCCTGACCTTGCAGCCGTTGGCTTCGGCGATGCGCGAGAAGCTCGCAGGCTGCAGCGGCCGTTCGTGCGGAATGCCGACGGCCAGCGCCTCTTCGCTCTTCAGGGTGCCGAAGATGGCCAGCAGCTGGCTGAGGGCGGTCAGCAGCGGATCCGGCAGCGGCGTCTGCGGCGCTACCAGGCGGCCCGGGTCGGGCGCGGCGGTGGCCGCCGTCGCGGTCGCGGCCGGTGCCGAGGGGGGCAGCTTGTTGCCGGGGCTGACGACTGAATCCATTGAGGTCGGTGGGCTCCTGATACGGCTATTGTCCCATCAACTGCGGATTCGCCCCCTTTCCCCTGGGGGTCCGCCGGCCGGCAGGGCAGCCCCGCCGGGGGCGCCCGCCCTCGCTCAACGCAGTTCCGGCAGCCGCTGCGCGGGATCGTTCGCCGCGCCGCCCGCGGCGGCGGCAGGATCGGGCTCGGTGACCGGAATCGCCGACTCGATGCCGAGGTAGGCGTTGAGACCCGCCAGGGAGCCGAGGAGCCGGTAGCGGACCTGGATCAGCTCCATTCGCTCCGTGATGGCCGTGAGCCTTGCCTGATAGGTCTCGTTTTCGGCGTTGAGCAGGTCGATGATGCTGCGCTTGCCGATCTGGAACTGCTCCCAGTAGGCCGCACGGACGCGCCGCGCGCCTTCCACCAGGTCGTCCAGCGAGCCAGTGCGCGCGGCCCGGGATTCCATCTGGGTCCAGTGCCGCGCCACTTCGGCCTCGAGATCGCGCCGGTTGGCCGCCGCCGCCTCCTGCGTGGCCAGCACCTGGGCGTTGGCAGCCGCGGCGCGGGCCTCCCCGGCGCCGCCGTCGAACGGGTTCCAGTCGGTGACGACGCCGACGTCGTAGCCGCCGAACCACTGACGCTCGCCGAGGGGGTACTCCGGGCTGTGGACCCGGCCGCGCAGGCTGAAGGCGGGCTTGTCCCACGCGGCTGCGACCGCGGCTGCGCGGCGTGCCGCCTCGACTTCGGCCAGCCCGGCGACGATCGTCGGATGCAGGTCGAGGCTCGTCATCGCCTGCTCGAGCGACGCCGGCAGCTTGCCGGGGGAGGGCGGCTCGATCGGCTTGGGCACAGGCCGCCCGACCAGTTGCGCCAGCGTCGTTCGCGCCTCCTGCAGGGTGCCGTCGCGCGAGGCCTGGGTGAGGCGTGCCTGCTGCAGGCGCGACTGGGTCTGCAGCAGGTCGTAGCCGCGTCCGCGGTCGAGCTTGACGATTTCCTCGACGCGCTTGTTCAGCGCCGAGATGCCTTCGACATAGTTCCTGGCAAGGGCCGCCAGCCCTTCCTGCTTCACGACCTCGACGTAGGCGTCGGCCACTTCGAGCGCGACTTCAGCGCGTGCCAGCTCGAGTTGCTGGTTGGCGCCGGCCAGGCGGGCGCGCTGGCGCGCCACTTCGTTATCGGTACGCCCCGAGTCATAGACGGGCTTGATAGCCTGGACCCCGAGATCGCCGGCGGAGGTGTTTCCCTGTCCCCGGATGTAACCGACTCCGGGCTCGATGATCAGGCCGTAGCGGGTGTTCATCTGGGCGCGGGCGCCGGTGATCTCATGGCTGACTGCCTGCGCCGAGGTCCTCGCCCCGAGGACCCGGGGGTTGGTCTCGAGGGCTCGAGCCACCGTTTCGCCGAGCGTCTGAGCCGACGCCGCGCCGGCGGTCGCGCCCAGCAGCCAGGCAAGCAGGCAGGCAAGCAGGCAGGCGGTCATGGACGGGAGCGGGCAACTCCGCCCCGGCGCGAACCGGTGCGAGGTCATCGGGTCCGGGGTCGCCGGCCTTCGACCGGATAGGCGGGATCGGAGTACCCGGGGGTCGAAGGGTGGCCGGTCGGCACCAGCGAGTCGACCAGCGCCTCGTCCTCTTCGGAGAAGGCATGGTCGAGGCTGCCGACGTACTCCTTCATCTGCTCGACGGTGCGCGGACCGACGATGGCGGCGCTGACCAGGCGGTTGTTGAGCACCCAGTTGACGGCGAATTGCGCGGCCGACATGCCGCGCGATTCGGCATGCTGCCTGATCCGCTGCGCCATCAGCAGCGATTCCTCGCGCCATTCGGTCTGCAGCATCCGCTTGTCGTTGCGCCCGGCACGCGATTCATCCGGCGGCGCCTGGCCGGGAAGGTACTTGCCCGCGAGGATGCCGCGCGCAATCGGCGAGTAGGAGGCCACGCCGAGGCCGTAGTGGTCGCAGGCCGGCAGCACCTCGACCTCGGGCATGCGGTTCATCGCGTTGTAGTACGGTTGGCAGACCACCGGCGGCGGCACGCCCAGCTTCTCCGCCAGGCGCACGATTTCGGCAATGCGCCAGCCGCGGTAGTTCGAGACGCCGAAGTAGCGGATCTTGCCGCTGCGGATCAGATCGCCGAGCGCCGCGACGGTCTCGGCCAGCGGCGTCGCATGGTCTTCCTTGTGCAGGTAGTAGATGTCGACGTGGTCGAGCCCGAGCCGCTGCAGCGAGCCGTCGATGGCCTTCATCAGCCAGCGCCGCGACAGGCCACGGCAGTTCGGATCCTTCGACATCGGGTTGGCGACCTTGGTGGCCAGCACCCAGTGGTCGCGATCGGAGGCGATGAGGCGGCCGGTGATGCGCTCGCTTTCGCCGAGGCTGTAGACGTCGGCGGTATCGATGAAGTTGACGCCGCGATCGCGCGCCACTGCAACGATCTCTCCGGCTTGCTGCTCGTCGGTACGGTCACCGAACATCATCGTGCCGACGCAAAGCGACGAGACCTTGAGGCCACTTCGGCCCAACGGACGGTAAGTCATGGCAACGCCTCTCCTACAATGGTGTTTTGCGCAGGGGCAATGTTAACTGCGGCGCGCCGGCTGTCATCATTGCCGTCGCGGCCCCGCGCGCCTGCTGCCAAGGCTCATCGAAGAGGAAGCACCCATGAGAATCGAAAGCGACGTCAAGCTTGACTTCAAGGACGTGCTGCTGCGTCCCAAGCGGTCGACGCTGGGCAGCCGCGCCAATGTCGACCTGGACCGGCTCTACCGGTTCCGGCACGCACGGCTCGAGATGCCGGTGGTGCCGGTGATCGCCGCCAACATGGATACCGTCGGCACCTTCGAAATGGCGGGGGCGCTCGCCAGGCACAAGATCCTGACCGCGATCCACAAGCACTATGCGATCGACGACCTGGTGGCCTTCTTCGGCCACGAAGGCGAAGGCCCGCATCGGCATGCGTTCTACTCGCTCGGAATCCTCGAGGGCGACCTGGAGAAATTCGAGAGGGTGTGGAGCCGCACCGGCGGCAACGTCCGCTGGGTCTGCATCGACGTCGCCAACGGCTATACCGAGGCGTTCATCGACTTCGTCAAGCGCTTCCGGGAGCGTTATCCCGATGTCGTGGTGATGGCTGGCAACGTGGTGACCGCGGATATCACCGAGGCGCTGATCCTTTCGGGGGTGGACATCGTCAAGGTCGGCATCGGGCCGGGCTCGGTCTGCACCACGCGCAAGATGACCGGCGTCGGCTACCCGCAACTCTCCGCGATCATCGAATGCGCCGACGCCGCTCATGGGCTCGGCGGGCACATATGCGGCGACGGCGGCTGCACGGTCCCCGGCGACGTGGTCAAGGCCTTCGGCGGCGGCGCCGATTTCGTGATGCTCGGCGGCATGCTGGCGGCCCACGACGAATCGGGCGGCGAGGTGGTGGAGCACGAAGGCTCCACCTTCCGCAAGTTCTACGGCATGAGTTCGGAGGAGGCGATGACCCGCTATGCGGGCGGTGTCGCCAAGTACCGAGCCTCGGAAGGCAAGTCGACCATGCTGCCGGCGCGCGGGCCGGTCGACACCACCGTGCAGGGGATCCTCGGCGGCCTGCGCTCGGCGTGCACCTACGTCGGCGCCCGCAAGCTCAAGGATCTTTCCAAGTGCACGACGTTCGTGCGCGTCACCCAGCAGATCAACGATGTCTTCGGACCTTCCAACTGACGGCCGCGGCTCCCCAGCCGGTGCGGCCGGCGCGGCGGCCGACGACGCGCTGCACCTGCCTTCCCCGCAGGAAGTGATCGACTTCTGGTTCGGCGTTCCGGGCAGTCCGGAGTGGCAGCTGCAGCGGCCGGAATGGTTCCGCAAGGATGCAGTCTTCGATGCGCTGATCGAGGCCCGCTTTGGCGGCCTGCTCGAGCGCGCCCTGCACGGCAGGCTGGAAGGCGACGCCGACGAGCAGGCGCAGCCGGTGACGCGGCTCGCGCGGATCATCGTCTGCGACCAGTTCCCGCGCAACGTCTGGCGCGGCCGGCCCAAGTCGTTCGCGCTCGATCCGATCGCGCTGGCCACCGCCCGTACGCTGGTCGGTACTGCCGAAGAGCGAGCCATGACGCCCGTGCAGCGCAAGTTCGTCTACATGCCCTTCATGCATTCGGAGGAACTCGAGGAACAGGAGCGTTGCGTGGCGCTGTTCGAGGCGCTGGCGGCCGAATCGTCGCCGGAGCGCGAGTCGCTCGACTATGCGATCCGCCACAGGGAGGTGATCGCGCGCTTCGGCCGCTTTCCCCATCGCAACGAGATCCTCGGCCGGACCAGCACCGACGAGGAAGAGGCGTTCCTCAAGGAGCCCGGCTCGCGCTTCTAAGGAGCTGGGCTCCTACCTGCTGCGCCGCCTGCCACGCCAGATCGTTTCGATCGCTGCGGCGCCGGCGCCGCCCGATCCCTCAGCCGCGGCCGACGAAGGGCATCTTGGTCGCCATCACCGTCATGAACTGCACGTTCGCCTCGAGCGGCAGGCTGGCCATGTGCAGCACCGAATCCGCGACATGCTGCGGGTCCATCACGGCTTCCACGGCAATGCGTCCGTCCGCCTGGGCAACGCCCTGCGTCATGCGGCGGGCCATGTCGGTCAGCGCATTGCCGATGTCGATCTGGCCGCAAGCGATGTCGTACTTGCGGCCGTCGAGCGACGTCGACTTGGTCAGGCCGGTCACCGCATGCTTGGTAGCCGTATAGGGCATCGAATTCGGGCGCGGCGCGTGCGCCGAGATCGAGCCGTTGTTGATGATGCGCCCGCCGCGCGGCTGCTGCGCCTTCATGACCCGGAATGCGGCCTGGGTGCAGTAGAAGGGGCCGCTGAGGTTGGTGGCAACCACGCTCTGCCATTGCTCGGGCGTCAGGTCCTCGAGGTTGATCGCCGGCGCGCCGATGCCTGCGTTGTTGAACAGCACATCCAGGCGGCCGAATTTCGCCACCGTCTTGTCGAACAGCGCGTTGACGGCGGCCGGATCGGTGACGTCGGTGGGCACTGCAAGCGCGTTGCGGTCGTCGGCCTTGGCCATCTCGATCGTCTTTTGCAGCGCGTCCTGGCGCCGGCCGGCCAGCGCGACCTTGTAGCCGTTGGCGAGGAAGGTGATCGCCACCGCCTGGCCCACGCCGCTTCCCGCGCCGGTGATGATCGCCACCTTCTGCTGCGCCTGATTGATTGCCACTTGACTCCTCCAGTGATGTGTTCTCGAGCCGGGCCCGGCAGGTCTTGAAAACAAGCGTGCCGCAACATTGCGCGCGGCCCCCCGGGTCCCGAAGGGTTGCCTATACTAGCCGATGACAGTGCAGCTCGCTTGCAGCGAGCCTGGACTGCCCAGCCATGATGGACTCGACCAAGAGAAGCACCTTGCCGCAGCCCCGGGCAGCGGCGCGCCACCGGCGCCCGGCCGCGCTGCTGCTGCTGGCGGCGATGCTGGTGGCCGGCTGCGGTGGCGGTGGCGGTGGCAGTGACGGTGACGGTGACGGTGGCGGTGGCGGTGACTCGCCCACTGCCGTGTCGCCCAGCCCGAGCGTCCAGGTTCCGGCGCCGGCCGCGGCGAGTTATACCGTGTCGGGCACGATCGCGGTGACGGAGACCAGCGCGGTCGATTCCGACAGCAATGACCCCAACCAGACGGCGCGAGCCGACAACGGCAGCTTCGACACCCTGCAGCCGCTGCCGAACCCGGTGCACCTGGTCGGCTACCTGACGATGCCCGGCCAGGGGCCCGAGGGCCCGGCCCGCGCCGGCGGCGACATCGTCGACGGCTACCGCGTGTTCCTCGAGCAGGGCCAGGTGGTGGAGGTCGCCTTCGCAGGCCAGCCGAGCCTCATCGACATCGACCTGTTCGTCTACGACGCCAACCGGGTGTTGAGAGGCTTGTCGATCGGGCTGAACACCTACGAATGCGTGAGCATCAGCACCAGCGGCGAGTACTTCGTGGCCGTCCAGTTGTTCGAGGGAACCAGCACCGGCGGCAGTCTCTACCAGCTGCGCATCGGCGCGGCCGGTTCGGGCGTCAATTGTGCGGTGGCGGCAGGTGGCGCGGACCTGCTGCTGCCGGGGGAGATCGTTGCGCAGCCGGCGCGGGCCGCACGCACGCGTGCTGCGGCTGGTGCCGGTACGCTGGCGGACGTGAAAGTGCTCAAGGGCGATCCGGCCACCGACCGGCCGGTGCTGGTCCAGGTCCCGACCGGACGGGCGGCCGAAGTCGCGGCCCAGCGCCTGAAGTCGGCGGCCAGGTCGGCGGCCAGGTCGGCGGCCGGGTCAGTGGCCAGGTCGGCGGCCGGCGCACCGGCGCCGGATGCCGATGCGTGGGCCCGGGCGGCAGTGGAAACCTGGCGGCGGCAACTGCCACCGCGCTCGCTCGACATCCACCGCACCGTCGACCACGCCAAGCTGATGGTTGCCAGCGGCGAGTATCGTCGGCGCGGTCGCCAACTTCACGCTGCAGGCCCGGCAGACCATGACGATGGGGCCGTTTCCGCCCAACGACCGCGACTACGTCAAGCAGCGATGGCACTACGAGGCGATCCGGCTGCCGGCAGCGGTTTCGGCGCTGCAGGGCATCGACCTGTCGGCCTCGCCACAGCCGATCGTGGCCGTCGTCGATACCGGCATCGTCGCCGACCATCCCGACCTCGCCAGCCAGCTGGTGGCCGGCTTCGACTTCGTGAGCGAGCCGGCCAGTGCCGGCGACGGTGGCGGCAGCGATGCAAATCCGGACGACGCGTCGCTCGAGCAGGGCTTTCCGTTCCACGGCTCGCATGTCGCCGGCACGATTGCGGCGCAGACCTACAACGGCATCGGCGGCGCCGGGGTTGCGCCGATCGCCCGCGTCATGCCGGTGCGGGTCCTGGGCACCAGCGGCGCCGGCAGCCTCTACGACATCCTGCAGGGAGTCCGCTTCGCCGCTGGACTTGCCACCGACGCCAACGTCTCGCCGCCGCGGATGGCCGACGTCATCAACCTCAGCCTCGGTGCCGAGGGCATCGACTGCGACCCGATGCTGCAGGCAGTGTTCGACGAGGTTCGTGCCCGCGGCGCGCTGGTGGTGGCTGCGGCGGGCAACGAGTCGCGACCGGGCGCGACCAGGCCCCCGGGCTTTCCGGCGAACTGCGGCAACGTTTTTTCGGTTCCCGCCGTCACCATGGGCGTGGAGCGCCTCTTCGCGCGCGCCTCCTACTCCAATGTCGGGCCGCAGAACTTCGTCGCCGCGCCCGGCGGCGATCTGTCGCGTTCGAGTACCTCCACCGGGCTGCCGGACGGCATCTACAGCACAACCGCTGCCGTCGACGCCGACGGCAGCCGGCAGGCCACCTACGGCTACCTGCAGGGCACGTCGATGGCAGCCCCCCATGTCGCCGGCGTGCTCGCGCTGATGCGCTGGGTGAACCCGGGCATGGCCGCGCAGGCCGTGGAGGACCTGATACGCAGCGGCGCCATCGTCGATGACCTCGGCAGTCCTGGCAGGGACCCTGAATTCGGCTACGGGTTGATCAACGCCCGCAAGGCGGTCGATGCCGCCCTGGCAGCGCGCGGCGGCGGTGCGGTCCCGCCCCCGGCCGGGCAGACGGTGGTGCAGCCGAGCTCCATCAGCTTCGGCAGCATGCGCGCCGAGGCCGAACTGGTGCTGTCGCGGGTCGGGAGCACCGACGAGCGGGTGCTGTCGGTGACGAGCGATTCGCCGTTCGTGTCGGTGGCACCGCGGGATCCGGCAGCGGTGGACCCGGCCACCGGCCTCGGAACCTACCGGGTCCTGGCCAATCGCGAGGCGATGCCGGTCGGCGCGTCCGCATTCCCCAGCATCGTGATCCAGCTCTCGCCCGCACGCACGCTCACCGTGCAGGTGGCGATCGAGCGGCGCACTCCCGCATCGGGGCAAGGCGACGTCGGACCCGCCTATGTGCTGGTGCTGGATGCGGAGGGCCTCAACCGGCCGGTCGTTGCCAGCGCCACCGTCACCGCGCCGGTGAACGGCCGCTACGGCTACTCGATCACGGTGCCGGGCACCACCGCCATCTCGATCATTGCGGGCAGCGACCTGGATAACAACGGCGCGATCTGCAGTGCCGGCGAGGCCTGTGGCGCCTATCCCATGCTGTCGTCGCAGCTGCAGGTGCTGCGGCCCGCCGGCAACCTGACCGGCCTCGACTTCACCCTCGTGCCCTACGGCGGCATCAGTCCGGACGCCGCCGGCATGCAACGATGACGCGTCTGCTCGGCTCCTCCATGCAGCGGGCTGCCGCGCGCGTTCGCCGGGCTGCAGCGGCCGTGCTGGTCGCAGGCTGCGCCTTGGCAGTCGTTGGCTGCGAGGCCGTGCCGACTGACGCGTCGCCGCAGCCAGGAGCCACTGCGCCTGGCGCCGCCGGACCGGCACAGCCACAGCCGGGACAGCCCGGCCCGGCCGGTCAGGCAGGCCGGGAAGATCAGGCCGGTCAGCCGGGTCAGCCGGGTGGCCGGGGTGGGCCGCTCCGTCAGGCCGGTCGGACGCGGCAGGCCGGGTCGCGGCCGAACCCGATCGCAGCGTCGCGCTCCTGGCGACACGGCAGTTGCGTTGCGTCGATCCACGGCCGCAGGGTCAGGATCCCGAGCGGCCGGGCGGCGATGGCTTCCGCGACGAAGCACAGTGGCGCGCGCACCTCGCATCGATCGCCCCCGGCATGCGGGCGGCACTCGAGTCTTTCGAGGTCGACTTCAAGGCGGGCCAGTCCGTTGCACTCGTGCGGCCCGGGGCATTGCCCAACCTCGGCTATCGCATCTCGATCCCGCACAAGAGCCTACCCGTGAGCGCCGGCATCCTCGCGGTGCAGGTGGTGGTGGAGCCGCCGCCGCCCCATCTGCTGCAGGCGCAGGTGATCGCCTTTCCGTGCATTTACCTGCGGCTTGCGGATTCCGGGTACGACCGGATCGACGTCGGCGTGGAGCGGCGTCCGGCGCCCTGACCGGGCCACGGATCAGTCCGGCAGGAGCTTGCCCGGATTCATCAGCCCGTCGGGATCGAGCGCCTTCTTGACGGCGCGCATCATCGCGACCTCGACCGGCTGCTTGTAGCGCGCCGACTCCTCGCGGCGCAGGATGCCGAGCCCGTGCTCGGCCGATATGGAGCCGCCGAAACGCACCACCGCGTCATGGGCGATGCGGTTGATCGGACCCTCGAGCGCAAGGAATTCCTCATTGCGGCTTGCGCCGGGGCCGGGCGACACGTTGTAGTGCAGGTTGCCGTCGCCGAGGTGGCCGAAGACGATCATTCTTGTCTGCGGATGCGCCGCGGCGATCTGGGCGTCGGTCTGCTCGATGAAGTCGGCGATTTTCGAGATCGGCACCGAGATGTCGTGCTTGATGTTCTTGCCTTCCAGGCTCTGCGCATCCGAGATGTGCTCGCGCAGCGCCCAGAACTGTCGGAACTGGTCGATCGAAGCCGATACCGCCGCATCGTTCACCAGTTCGCCGTCGAGCGCTTCCGAAAGCAGCGCCTCCATCGATTCGCCGGCATGCTGGTCGCTGTGCAGGTCGCTGACCTCCAGCAGTACGTACCAGGGACAGGCGGCCTCGAGCGGGAGCCGACTGCCCGGGACATGCTTGAGCACCAGAGCCAGCGCCTCGTGCGACACCAGCTCGAAGGCGGTGAGCGACGAATCCAGCCGTCGCTGGGCAAGTTCCAGCAGCCGCAGGGCATGCCGGGGTGATTCGAGTCCGACGAACGCCGCCACCTTGGCAACCGGCAACGGGAACAACTTCATCACGGCTGCGGTGATGATGCCGAGCGTCCCCTCGGCGCCGATGAACAGGTCGCGCAGGTCATAGCCGGTGTTGTCCTTGCGCAGTCCCTTCAGGCCGTTCCAGATCTCGCCGTCGGCGTTCACCACCTCGAGCCCCAGGCACAGTTCGCGCGCGTTGCCGAAACGGATCACCTGCACGCCGCCGGCATTGGTGGAGAGGTTGCCGCCGATGGTGCAGGTGCCTTGCGCGGCAAGGCTCAACGGGAACAGCCGGTCCGCTTCGGCGGCCGCCTCCTGCACCCGCTGCAGCGCGCAGCCGGCTTCCACGGTGATGGTGTTGTTGATCGGGTCGACTGCGCGGATGCGGTTCATCCGGGTCAGCGAAAGCACGATTGCGCGGCCGCTGTCGTCCGGCACCGAACCGCCGGTCAAGCCGGTGTTGCCGCCCTGGGGCACGACCGCGATCCGGTTGCCGCGGCACCAGCGCACGATGCTCGCGACCTCCTCGGTGCTATCGGGCTGGGCGACGGCGAGCGCGGCGCCCATCCAGCGCTTGCGGTAGTCGAGCAGGAACGGCGCCATGGCGTCCGGCTCGGTGAGGAGCCGGCCGGCATAGGCTGCTCGCAGCGAATCGCGCAGCCGATCGGTTGCCGGGGGATCGGCCGGGCGATCGGCCGGGCGAGCGGCAGGGGGAGCGGCAGGGGGAGCGGCCGGGGGAGGGCCGGCCATCTTGGCATTGGTCGTCATGGCCTCAAGCGTATCACTGCAGCCCCGTGGCGGGGCGCGCGCCGGTGGCTGCGAGGTGGGCGAGGGCTTCGGGTACCTGGTCGACCAGGATCAGGCACAGGTCGCCCGGCTCGAGCCGCTCCAGCGCGGCATCGATCGCCGCGAACTCGCCGCGGATCTCGTCGATCCGCGTCGCCCGCTGCGCATTGGCGAGGCCCTGCCTCAGCAGCGCCAGCACCTCGCCGTCTTCGCGCCCGCGCTGGGCCTGGTCCTGGTAGAGGATGACATCGTCGAAGGCGTCGCCGAGGATCTCGGTCTGTCGGGTCAGGTCCTCATCGCGACGGTCGCCGGCTCCGCTGATGACGACGACGCGGCGCCTCGACGTCATCGCGTCGACCGCACGCACCAGCGCCTGGATTGCATCCGGGTTGTGGCCGTAGTCGGCGACCACGGTCGCGCCGCGGAACTGCATCAGGTTGAAGCGGCCCGGCGCCGAGACGGTATCGCTCACGAAGCTGGCCAGGCCCTCGCGCAGGATCGGCCACGGGATCTCCAGTGCCCAGGCAGCGGCGACCGCGGCCATGGTGTTCTCGACCTGGAACGGGATGCGACCGCCGCCGGTCAGGGGCACGTCTTCCAGGCCGATGCGCTGCTCCTCCGCGCCGGCCGCTGCGACGATGTCGCGGCCCTCGACGAAGACCGCCCGTCCACCCTGCGTAACGTGCTGGGCGATCACCGGCTGCTGCCGGCTGTTGCCGAAATACATGACCGAGCCCGGGCAACTGTCCGCCATCGCCGCCACCAGTGGGTCTTCGGCGTTGAGGACCGCCGTGCCAAGGTCGGAGACGTTCTGCACGATCACCTGCTTCACCGCCGCCAGCTGCGCCGGCGTCTCGATGTAGTTCATGCCGAGGTGGTCGCCGCCGCCGATATTGGTCACTACCGCGACATCGCACCGGTCGAAGCCGAGTCCTTCGCGCAGGATGCCGCCGCGCGCGGTCTCGAACACCGCTGCGTCCACCTCCGGATGCAGGAGCACGTTGCGCGCGCTCTTCGGGCCGCTGCAGTCGCCGTCGTCGATACGGCGGCCGTTCACATGGATGCCGTCGGTGCCGGTCATGCCGACGCGCAGGCCACTCTTCGCCAGCAGGTGCGCGACCAGCTTGGCGGTGGTGGTCTTGCCGTTGGTGCCGGTCACCGCCACCACCGGGATGCGCGCGTCCTGGTTGGGCGCGAACATCGCCATGATGACCGCTTGACCGACGTTGCGTCCCTTGCCGAACGACGGGCTCAGGTGCATGCGCAGCCCCGGCGCGGCGTTGAGCTCGACGATGCCGCCGCCTTGCTGCTCGAGCGGCGCGAACACGGTGCGGCAGACGACGTCGACGCCGCAGATGTCGAGGCCGACGGTGAGTGCCGCCTCCACCGCCCGCGCCGCCACTTCGGGGTGCACTTCGTCGGTGACGTCGGTGGCGGTGCCGCCGGTGCTGAGGTTGGCATTGTTGCGCAGGATCACGCGCGTGCCCTGTGCCGGCACCGAGTCCGGCTTGAGCCCCTGCAATGCGAGACGGGCGAGGGCAATGTCGTCGAGCCTGATGAAGCTGAGCGAGGTGGCATGGCCGGAACTGCGGCGCGGGTCGCGATTGACCTGCTCCACCAGCTGCGCGACGCTATGCACCCCGTCGCCGGTTACGGACGGAGGGTCGCGGCGGGCGGCGGCAACCAGCCGGTTGCCGACCACGAGCAGCCGGAAATCGTTGCCGGGAATGAAGCGCTCGACCAGCACCTTGCCGCTGATCTCGCGTGCCGCCTGGTAGGCGAGCTCGAGCTGCTCGCGGGTCGCGATGTTCACGGTCACGCCCTTGCCCTGGTTGCCGTCGAGCGGCTTGACTACCACGCGCCCGCCGAGCTCCCGCATCGCCTGCCATGCGTCCTCGAGGCTGGTCACCGGGCGCCCGAGCGGCACCGGTACCCCGGCAGCGGCGAGCAGCGCCTTGGTGAGGTCCTTGTCCTGCGCGATCGATTCGGCGATGGCGCTGGTGCTGTCCACCTCGGCCGCCTGGATGCGGCGTTGCCGGCTGCCCCAGCCGAACTGGGTCAGGCTGCCGTCGGTGAGGCGGCGATAGGGGATGCCGCGAACGACCGCCGCGCGCACGATCGAGCCGGTGCTCGGGCCGAGGCGGATGTCCCCGTCGAGCTCGGCGAGTTCATGCAGCGCACCGGTCAGGTCGAACGCCGTGTCCTCCATGGCAGCGAGGCACAGCGTCGCCGCATGCTGCAGGGCCAGCCGACCGACCGCTTCCTCCGAATATTCGACCACCACCTGGTACACGCCCGGATCGGGTGTCGCGCGGATGAGGCTGAAGGCGACCCGGCAGCCGGCCTTCGCCTGCAAGCCCAGCATGGCGTGCTGCAGCACGTGCGCCATCGAGATCGGGCTGACGCCATCCGCCGGATGGAAATCGGGAATGTCCGGGAAGCGCTCCAGCAGCCGCGTCTCGAAGCCGGGCTCCTTGTCGATTGCGCGCTCCGGCTCCGGACAGGAGACCAGCACCTCGAGCGCCGTATGGCGGCTCCACAGGTTGGGGCCGCGGAGGGCGCGGGTGCGGATCAGTTCCATTGGCTCAGGCTTCGACGCGGGTGTAGTCGGGGACGAAAGTATGGATGGCGGTGGCGATCAGATCGGCCCTCAGGTTGAGGGCGCAGGCTGCGCCGACGGCCGCGAGCAGGGCTTCGATCGGGATGCCGCCGCGCCAGATATCGTTGCCGCTGCCGACCTTCGGCGCCGCGGCTTCGAGCGTGACGATGACCTCGAGATCGCCGCCGTTCGCGATGGCGATGTTGCCGCCGGTGAGCAGGATGGCGCGCCCGCCGGCCGCGCGATGCGCTGCGATCGCGGGCAGCGACGGTTCGCTGCCGAAGTAGATGATCTCGCCGTCGCAGAGCTCGGCCATCTCGACCAGCGCCGGATCGTGCGCGTTGAGCACGGCGACCCCGCGGCTCAGCACCACGTCCACCTGCGTGCGCAACAGGCGATACATCTGCTCCGGCGTTTCGATGAAGTTGACCGGCAGCGTGGTTTCGGGATCGATGTGGGTGACGATGCCCACCAGGCAGCGGTCGTAGGCGAGGCCTTCGTTGGCGATCGTCCAGGGGCCGTTTTCCAGCACCGCGGCATCCACCAGGCGGTTTTGCAGGAGCCGCCGCGCCGTCTTCCAGTTGGCGCAGTTGCCGCGCTCGATGTGGCGTCGCCCGAGGTACATGCCGGTGGCGCAGCCGAGGCCGACGCGCTTGCCCGACAGGCGCAGCATGTGCGCGACCACCTGCGCGACCGGGGTCGTGCCGCGGGTGCCGGTGACGCCGATGACCGGGATCCGTCCGTTGTCCTCGCCTGCAAACAGATGGTCGACGATGGCGCGACCCACCGGGCGCGGTGCGCCGTTGGCCGGCTTCAGGTGCATCAGCAGCCCGGGACCGGCATTGACCTCGACGATCGCGCCGCCCTGGTCCGCGAGCGGCCTGGCGATGTCCTCGGCCACCAGGTCGACGCCGGCGATATCGAGGCCGACGACCCGCGCCGCCAGCGCGACGTCCGCGGCGACATCCGGATGGACGAGCTCGGTGACATCGAAGGCGACGTTGCCGCTGCGCTGGATCAGGACCTCTCGTCCGGCTTGCGGCACCGAATCTGCCTCGAGGCCCTGGCGCTCGAGCTCCAGCCGCGCCGCCGAATCGATCCGCACGTAGTTGAGCGGGCAGTCCTCGCCGCTGCCGCGGCGCGGATCCGAATTCAGCTGCAACTCGATCAACTCGCGGACGGTGTGCTGCCCGTCGCCGCTCACCGATGCCGGTTCGCCGCGCGCGGCTGCCACCACCCGGCCGCCGACCACCAGCAGGCGATGCTCGTTGCCACGGACGAAGCGCTCGACGATGACGCCGCTGCCTTCTTCCTCCGCCACCCGGTAGGCCTTCTCGATCTCGGCCTGCGTGCCGACGTTGGTGAAGACGCCACGACCATGATTGCCGTCATAGGGCTTGACCACCACCGGCAGGCCGATCTCCTGCGCCGCTTCCCAGGCGTCCTCGATGCTGTCGACCAGCCGCCCCTGCGGCACCGGCACCCCGCACGCCTGCAGCAGTTGCTTGGTGAGGTCCTTGTCGCGCGAGATTCCTTCGGCAATGGCGCTGGTCAGGTCGGTCTCGGCTGTCCAGATCCGGCGCATCTTCGCGCCATAGCCCAGCTGCACCAGGTTGCCGGCGTTGAGCCGGATGGCGGGAATGCCGCGCTGGTCGGCGGCCTCGACGATCGAGGCGGTGCTCGGGCCGAGCAG
Organism: uncultured Pseudomonadota bacterium; assembly: GCA_963844195.1. GTDB lineage: Bacteria > Pseudomonadota > Gammaproteobacteria > Burkholderiales > Burkholderiaceae_E > Lautropia. Next base: position 1,537,919 of record CAWJNC010000004.1, read on the forward strand.
CAGGTCGTCGGTCATTTCCCGCAGCCGCTGCACGGCCGCCGGCACATCGAAGGGCTCGTCGTTGATCGCCGCCATGACCAGGTCGCGGGCGGTGGTCAGGGCCTCGCGGGTGACGTCTTCATGCCAGGCGGTCACCACCACCTTGTAGACGCCGCGGATCGGCACCTCCCGCGCCTTGCCGAAGCCGCCGGGCATGCCGGCCATGTTCTGGAGCTCGAGCGTCACATGCTCCATGATGTGGGCCGGCCAGGTCCCTTCCTGCAGGCGCCGCACGAAGCCGCCGCGCTCGCCGTAGCTGCAACGGTGCTCCACCAGGGTCGGCAGCCATGCGCACAGCCGGTCGACGAAGCCGGGCAGCAGGTTGGAAGGGAAGTCCTCCAGGGCGCCGATGTCGACCAGTGCTTCCAGCGCCGGCTGGTAGGTCCACATGCTCGGGCCGTTCAGATGTGTAACGCCGAGTATCCGTATGTCTTCGTGCTTCATGTGCCGATCCTGCGGCTGGCGGTGCTGTACGCTTCGACCGCGGCCAGCGATACTACAACGCCTTCCGCGCCGGGCTTGTGCCGGAATGCCCGCTCCCGTCCCCCTTCGATGATCGCAGAACCTCCTTCGCCGTCCGCTCCCGATTCCCTTCCTCCATCCGGCTGGCGCGAGCGCGTCGGCGGATTGCTCGAACCGGGGGAGACGCTGGTCGCCTGGTTGGAAACCGACCTGAACGAGCGGCTCGACTTCGCCGACGGATTGCTGGCGCTGACCTCGCGACGCCTGGTCAGCCTCCCGCCTGCTTCGGCTCCTGCTTCTTCACCCGCTGCTGCCCCCGCTTCCGCACCCGCTTCTACACCCGCTTCTACACCCGCTTCTCCTCGGGCTGGCAGGCCGCAGTCCCTGCCGCTGGCCCGCGGCATGAGCCTGGCCCACCAGGACCACGCCGGCGTCGGCCGGTTGACCCTGGTCGATCACCAGGCGCGGCTGGCGATCTGGCGCTACACGTTGTCGCGGGCGCCGCAAGCGCTCGACCTGGTGGATGCGTTCGAGCGGCTGCTGGCGGGGCAGGACGCTGCGCCGGGGCAGAGTGCCGGCACCTCCGGAGCGTTCCATGGTGGTCGCGGGCCTGCCCCGGCGGCGCGAGCGGCTGCGCGGCCGGTTGCGCGGCATGCGGCGGAGGAGGGTGCCGGTGCGGGCGGGCTGGGCGATCCCGCGAGGCCGGGAGGCGCGGGCGAGCCGGAGGATGCCCGGAAGCCGGTCGACGTGGAGGCGGACGATGCCGAGGATGCGGACGATGCCGACGAAGGCACCGATGCCGAGGAGCGGCCGCCGTCGACCTGGGTGCTGTTCCGCCTGTGGCGGTTCGCGCGCCCCTACCGGATGCGGCTCCTGGCCGGCTTCCTGCTGACGCTTGCGTCGACCGGGGCGACGCTGGTGCCGCCCTACATCACCCTGCCGCTCATGGACGAGGTACTCATTCCTTACCAGAACGGCGTGCCGATCGAGCCCGGCAAGGTGCAGTTGTATCTCGGCGCATTGCTGGTGGCGGCGCTGGTGGCCTGGTCGCTGGGCTGGGCCCGTACCTACATCCTGGCGCTGGTCAGCGAGCGCATCGGCGCCGACCTGAGGACCACCACCTACGACCACCTGATGAAGCTGTCGCTGGAGTATTTCGGCGGCAAGCGCACCGGCGACCTGATGGCCCGCATCGGCGCCGAAACCGACCGGCTCAACCTGTTCCTGTCGCTGCATCTGCTCGACTTCGCCACCGACGTGATCATGATGCTGATGACCGCGGTCATCCTGTTCACGATCAACCCGTGGCTCGCGCTGGCGACGCTGCTGCCGCTGCCGCTGATCGCCTGGCTGATCCACCTCGTGCGCGACCGGCTGCGGCACGGCTTCGAGAAGGTCGATCGCATCTGGGCGGAGGTGACCAATGTGCTTGCCGACACCATCCCGGGCATCCGGGTGGTCAAGGCGTTCGTGCAGGAAGGGCGCGAGGCCGCGCGCTTTCGCGAAGCCAACCGCCACAACCTGGTCGTCAACGACCGCGTCAACCGCATCTGGTCGCTGTTCACGCCGACGGTCAGCCTGCTGACCGAGATCGGGCTGCTGATCGTCTGGGCATTCGGGATCTGGCTGGTCGCGCGCGATCACATCACGGTGGGCGTGCTGACCGCCTTCATCGCCTACATCAGCCGCTTCTATGTGCGGCTCGATTCGATGAGCCGGATCGTGTCGGTGACCCAGAAGGCGGCCGCCGGCGCCAAGCGGATCTTCGACATCCTCGACCATGTCTCGAGCGTGCCCGAGCCCAGCGATCCGGTACGCCTCGATCGCATGGAAGGGCGGGTGCAGCTGCGCGATGTCTCGTTCCGCTACGGCAACCGGTCGGTCATCCGCGGCCTGAGCCTCGACATCGCGCCCGGCGAGATGATCGGCCTGGTCGGGCACAGCGGCTCGGGCAAGAGCACCCTGGTCAACCTGATCTGCCGCTTCTACGACGTGAGCGGCGGCGCGATCCTCATCGACGGCGTCGACATCCGCGACGATGCCGGTGGCCGACTACCGGCGCCACATCGGGCTGGTCCTGCAGGAGCCGTTCCTGTTCTTCGGCACCATCGCCGAGAACATCGCCTACGGCAAGCCGCAGGCGAGCCGGCAGGAGATCGTCGCCGCCGCCCGTGCCGCGCATGCCCACGAGTTCATCCTGCGGCTGCCGCACGGCTACGACTCGCTGGTCGGCGAGCGCGGCCAGTCGCTTTCCGGCGGCGAGCGCCAGCGGATATCGATCGCTCGGGCGCTGCTGATCGATCCGCGCATCCTGATCCTGGACGAGGCCACCTCGTCGGTGGACACCGAGACCGAGCGCGAGATCCAGAAGGCGCTCGACAACCTGGTGCAGGGCCGCACCACCATCGCGATCGCCCACCGGCTGAGCACTCTGCGCAAGGCCGACCGGCTGGTGGTGATGGACCGCGGCGAGGTGGTGGAAGAGGGCGCCCACGAGGAACTGTTCGCCCGCGCGGGCCATTACCATCGCCTCTACCACGCGCAGCAGCGCCAGGCGGAACAGGATGCTTGACCTGCACAGCGATCCGTTCGGGCGGCTGGTGCTGACCCTCGACGGCGTCGCCTATGACGGCGTGGTGCCGGTGCGCGCCTTCCCGATCTCGGCGCCGGGCGAGGGCATCGCGCTGGTCAGCGCCGAAGGCCGCGAGCTCGCCTGGATCGAGCGGCTCGAGGATCTGCCCGAGCCTCAGCGGCGCCTGGTGTCGGAGGAAGTTGCCAGCCGCGAGTTCATGCCGGAGATCCGCCGCATCCTCCGCGTGTCGGGCTATGTCACCCCCTGCACCTGGACCGTGGACACCGACCGCGGCGAGACCCAGTTCGTGCTGAAGTCGGAGGACGCGATCCGGCGGCTCCCGTCCAACGGCCTGCTGATCGCGGACGGACGGGGAATCAGCTTCCTGGTGCGGGACGTCGGGGGACTGGACGCGGGGAGCCGGAAGGTGCTGGATCGGTTTCTGTAGGCGGTGCGGTGCGGAGCCTCATCTTTGGGCGTAGTCAACCGAGCGACCGACTAACATCGGCCCTTTCAAGTGTTTGACCGGATATGAATCAAGGAACAGTTCGCCCGATCGTTGTCGCCTGGAAGGCGCTCCTGCTCGCCTGCCCAGTCGTGTTCGTGGGCTTGGCTGCAATCGGCGGGATACGCCGCTATTCGCCGGTGCCGTACTGGGACATGTGGGACAGCTATCTCCGATTCTTCATCGTGGCCACCAGCGGCGATGTCGCTGTCTGGTGGGCGCAGCACAATGAGCATCGGATTGTTTTTTCGAAACTGCTGTTCTGGATCGACCTGGCACTGATGGATGGGGGTTCAACGCCCTTCCTGATCATCTGCAACTTCCTGCTTGCCGCGGCGAGCGTCCTGGTTTTTCACCGGTTCCTGAAGGCGCTGCTCGGGGGCGCTGACGCCCGCAGCATCCGGGTCGTTATCACTGCGCTGGTCTGCGTCCTCGGCTTCTCGTGGGTTCAAGAGGAAAATTTCAAGTGGGCATTCCAAAGCTCGTTTTTTTCCGCACAGGTGTTCCCGTTGACCGCGTTCTACCTGCTAGGTAGATCGATGTCCGGTCCCGCCGGATGCTGGGTTCGGTTCGGTGGTGCCTGTGCCATGGGCGTCGCCAGTGCGGGAACCTTGGCTAGTGGAGTGGCCGTGTTGCCGATCATGGCGCTGACGACGTTGATCGCGCGTCCGAAGGCTTGGAAAAAGCAATTCATCCTTGCGGGACTCTTTGCCGTTGTCGCTATCGCGTATTTCCATGACTATCGGCCGCCGGGGACACACGGCCAACTCCTGCCCACTCTTATGGATCATCCGGGGAAGTTACTCCGGTTCATTGTCCTCTATCTTGGCAATCCCGCCTTCTTCTTCGTCAATGGTGTCAGTGTCCTGGCGGCCACGCTTGCCGGCATCATCACCCTGCTCGCCGTGATCTTCATGGTCCTCAAGGTACTGCTGGTGAAGAGGCCGGACCCCATGATGATGTCCTTGCTTGCTTTCGCCGGCTATCTGCTTGCGACGGCAATAGCGGTCGCGGGCGGTCGGCTGATTTTCGGGTTGGAAGCGGCATTGTCAAGCCGATACTCGACGCCTGCGTTGATGCTTTGGTGCGCGCTGCTGGTGCTGTACGCCGCTTATTTCGACCAGCACGGCTCGAGGCAGATGCGCCGGCATGCGACGGCGACGAGTGGATTGGTGGTGGCAACGAGCTTGCTGCTGCTGCCGTCGCAGTTGCGCGCGCTCGAGTTCGATCGCCCCGCAAAGTTCGACTCGATGATAGCGGCGCTGGCGCTCGAAATGGGCGTCCATGACGCTGCTGCCATTGGAAGAGTCTATCCACTGCCTGAGGTAGTCATGAAGACTGCGCGCGAGCCATCCAGGCGCGATCTTTCGATCTTCGGCCATCCTTCGATCAAGGACGCATCATTGTCGCTCGGACAACTCGTACGCGAGAATCCGAAAGCGTCCTGTGCCGGGCACCTCGACGTGATTCTGGAAGTCGACCGGGACCCTCGCTTCCTGAAGGTGTCCGGCTGGATCTTCGATCAGGTCTCCCGGACTGCACCGCATAGCGCCTCCGTCGTCGACCGGGAGGGCGAGATCATCGGCCATGTGATCACGGGCGCCAGTCGTCCCGATGTTGCGAGCGCCGTCGACGGCAAGGCCAAACGCTCGGGCTTCACCGGTTACGTGCTCACCAAGCATCGTGATTCGATCGGCTTCCTGGATGCGCTTGGACTCGCATGCCGGGTGGCGGTGACGATACCGGTCGGTACCCGAAATCCGGGCTAGATCCCGCTGCCCGCAGTTCACCGGGCCTGGAGCAATGATGATCGGGAGGACGGTAAGCTCTGCCGAGGTTCTCAGGACAACTTCTGCGCCCCCGTGGCTGCAAAAGAGTACTTCTTGTGGGCCCAGTAGCTGGTCGGTATGGGGCTCAGGAGGCCTATTGCGTGGGCGATGAGTTCGGCGTTCCACCGAAAGCCCAGTGCCGGAAAGATGAATCGCGCGAATGCTACGCTGACGAGAAGGATCTGCGCCAGCGTTGCCAGGTTGACGAGGAAGAAGCGCCAATACTGGCGCTTCCAGTTTCCGGCCCCTGCGTCGAACACGAAGGCCCGGTTGAGGGCGAACGCTGTCGTCAGCGCCACCGGAAAAGCCAGCACAATAGCGACCTCGTAGCTTGTCACCAGATTGAACACGACGCGTGCCGCGAGATTCACGCAGGAGGCAAATCCCCCAACAAGCACGAAGCGGACGATGTTGCTTGCTTTCATGAGGGCTTCTGCACGACAACAAGAAACTGCTTGCCAAGGAAGCGCCAGGCTATCGGCAAAGCCAGGTACATCTTCACCAGGATGTCTGCCGTGGGCACGCCTCCCTGCATCGTGTATGGCAGAAAGCGATCTATCACCCGCTCCGGGCGGAACCCTGCAAGGACGAGCCCCTCCACAAGCGACAAGTGGGACAAGGGCAGGTAGTGATCATAGAAGTCCCAGTATTCCCGGTAGGCATATCGGATGTTCGGGCCGACCACGATGAACTTGCCGCCGGGCTTCAACAGCTTGGCTACCTCTTTGAAGAGAAGGTCGAGATCCCGCTTGTCTTGGAAATGCTCGAGGAAATTCGAAGTGAAGACAACGTCAAGTTCCCCCTGTGGAAGCATTGACAGATCCAGCGCGGAGGTCCGCACGAACTTGACGTCCGGCGTCAGGTGACGAGCGGCGTCTTCGTTGAGGTCTACTGCGTACTTGCTGCCTGCACGGATCTGGTTGATGAACTCGCCATAGCCGCAGGCAATGTCCAGGATGGTCGCATCGGACGGAATCATCTTCGAGAAGTAGCTGTCGCACAAGACACGCCACACCGCACGGCGCTTCTCGAGCCCCGTCTGGCCGAAGCGGAAGTCATAGAGCTGCCTGAGGTCAACCATCGGGAGTTCCTAAGAAGAAAGAGTCACGAGAGGAACCCTCTCCAGACGACTATCCGGTCCAGGCGCCGAGGCCGTTCGTGGCATCGATATTGGCGCCAATGCGCCGATAGCCGCTGCCGCTTGTCGCTGGTTAGGGAGCCGTCGAGGCTGCAGAAAATTGCATGGTAGTGCACGACGGCTACTCCGCGAAGCGGGACACACCGGGACAGGCTGGCCTGATGGACAAGAATCTCGTTGCTCATCTCAAGCGCCTCGGGCTCCAGAGTCGGTCGTGCCGGGCAAGCATCGCCGCCCCCGGGCCGGACTCGGACTCGGTATCATCGCCGGCGTGAAGCCGGAGGGAGGACTTCGATTGACGGAGCGTGGATGGAGCAGAAAGCGAAGCAGACGAGGATTCTGATTCCGGGTGGGGCGGGCCTCGTCGGCCAGAATCTCGTTGCGGAACTGAAGCGGCGAGGCTATGACAACCTGGTGGTCCTGGACAAGCACAGGAGCAATCTCGAGGTTCTGTCCCGCATGCATCCGGACATCGACGCCAGGTACGCCGACCTCGCCGAGATCGGGCCGTGGATGGAGGTCTTCGACGGCGCCGATGTGGTCGTGATGCTCCAGGCGCAGATCGGTGCCCCGGGTCCGGAGCCCTTCATCAGGAACAACATCACCTCGACCATCCACGTGCTCGATGCGATCGTGCGCCACCACGTGCCTTACACGGTCCACGTCAGCTCCTCAGTCGTGGAGTCGGTGGCGGACGACGACTACACGCGGACCAAGGCGGAACAGGAAACGCGGGTTCTCAGGAGCGGCATTCCCTGCGTCGTCCTTCGTCCCACGCTGATGTTCGGCTGGTTCGATCGCAAGCATCTGGGCTGGCTGTCGAGGTTCATGAAGCGCGTGCCGGTGTTCCCGGTACCGGGCGATGGCCGGTTCATGCGCCAACCCCTATATGCGGGCGATTTCTGCAGCATCATCGTCAGCTGCATCGAGCGGCGCATCACCGGACAGGTCTACAACATCACCGGCCTGGAGAAGATCGACTACATCGACATCATCCGCGAGATCAGGAAGGCGACCGGGGCAAAAACGATTGTGCTGAAGACACCGTACTCGATCTTTTACGCGCTCCTCAAGACCTGGGCGCTATTCGATCGCGACCCGCCTTTCACCGCCGATCAGCTGAAGGCGCTCGTTGCGCACGACGAGTTCGAGGTGATCGACTGGCCGGGGATCTTCGACGTGAAGGCGACGCCCTTTGCGCTGGCTGTCGATCGGACGTTCAATGATCCGCAGTACAGCAAGGTCGTGCTGGAGTTCTGAGCGTGAAGACTGACCGCATTGCCGTGCTGGGCGCAGGTCCGATGGGACTGGCGGTGGCCTACCAGCTCGTCCAGGATGGCTACCGCCCTGTCGTGTTCGAGGCAGACAACCGGGTCGGCGGCATGACGGCGATGTTCGACTTCGGCGGCCTCGAGATCGAGCGCTATTACCACTTCCACTGCACCTCCGATGCCGCTTTCCTGCAGGTGCTGGAGGAACTCGGCATCTCGAAGAAGATGAACTGGGTCGAGACAAGGATGGGTTACTACTACCAGGGAAGGATCGTGCCCTGGGGGAATCCGATTGCCCTGCTGAAGTTTCCAGGGCTGGGACTGGTCGCTAAGCTGCGCTATGGCCTGCACGCCTTCGTCTCCACGAAGCGCAACGACTGGCGCTCGCTCGACAGGCTGGAGGCATCCGGCTGGATCAGGCGATGGGTTGGCGAGGAGGCGTACGAGGTGCTCTGGCGCAAGCTCTTCGACTTCAAGTTCTACGACTATGCCAACAATCTGTCCGCCGCCTGGATCTGGAGCCGGATCCGGCGGATCGGCCGCTCCCGCTATGACCTGTTCCGCGAGAAGCTCGGCTACCTCGAGGGTGGCTCGCAGACCTTGCTGAACGCGCTCAAGGCAAGGATCGAGAAAGGGGGAGGCACCTTCAGGCTGCAGTGCCCGGTTTCCCGAGTCCACCTGCGAGACGGGCAGGTCGCTGGCGTCGAGGCCGAACAGTTCGAGCCCTTCGATATCGTCATCAGCACGGTGCCGCTGCCCTACGTGCCCCGATTGATACCGGATCTTCCGGCCGACATCCTCGCCCGCTTCCGATCGGTGGCCAACATTGCGGTGGTCTGCGTCATTGCCAAGCTTCGGCGGCGCGTATCGGAAAACTTCTGGCTCAACATCAACGATCCGGAGATGGACATCCCGGGGCTCGTCGAATATTCGAATCTGAGGCCCCTGGCAGAGCACGTCGTGTACGTGCCGTTCTACATGCCGGGGGAGCATCCGAAGTTCCAGGATGCCGACGGCGTCTTCATCGAGAAGGTAAAGCGCTACCTGATGCAGGTCAGCCCTGACCTGACGGAGCAGGATTTCATCGACATCCGGGCCAGCCGGTACCGTCACGCGCAGCCTGTCTGCCCGCCGGGGTTCCTGGACAGCCTCCCACCACCCGGCCTGCCGGTGAGAGGACTCTGGGTTGCAGACACCTCCTACTACTACCCAGAGGACCGGGGCATATCGGAGAGCATCGGGTTCGGACGCGAACTGGCCCGCAAGGCAGTCGCGTGACTGTCGCGTTCCTGTCGCGGCAAATCGTCGCCTTCCTGCCGACGGGTGGGCACTGCGGCGGCGATCAACTTCGCGAGGCGAATCTGCTGCAGGTAGCGCTCACGATATGAAGGTATCCGGAGCGGTCTGGAGCCTGCTGCTGGTCACCGCACTGTATCTCGGAGCCCTTGCCTGGGTCGATGCCCGGGCCGGCCTGCTGCAGACCATTCCGGAGCTGCTCGGCATGCTCGGCGTCCTCGTCTTCGCTGCAGCCGGTTCCTGGACCGCTAGGTTCTGCCGCTGGCACTGGCTGATGCGGCGAGCGGGTCTTTCTCCACCGTGGCCGCGTGCGTTCCTCGCCTACCTCGCGGGCTTCTCCTTCACGGCGACCCCGGGCAAAGTCGGCGAACTGATCCGGATCCGCTACTTCGAACCGCTCGGGGCTCCTGCAAGGCTGGTCGTCGGGCTCTTCGTGTACGAGCGCTGCCTCGACCTGCTGGTGGTACTGTTCTTGGCGACGCTCGCGGTGGGGCATTTCGAGCGCTTCTGGCCAGCCGCTGCCTTTGCGGTCCTTGTCGTGGGGGCCGTGCTGGCCGCTGTCCATCGTCCGCAATTGCTGCGCCCGCTTGCCGGCGGGCTTGCGCGCCTTCGCCTGAATCGCCTGGAGTCGGGCGTGCCGGTCCTTTCGGAGGGCATCTCCGGCGCAAGGCGCTGGCTGAACTGGACGGACGTGTGCCTCTCGTTGGCCTGGGGCCTGGTCGCCTGGGGTCTGGTCGCCTTGTCCTTCTGCTGGCTGCTTGGCCGCCTCGGGGGACCGGCCGGCACGCTGCCGATGCTGACCGCGCTTTCCATCTATCCCCTGTCGATGCTGGCAGGAGCAGCTTCCATGATCCCGGGCGGGCTGGGTTCCACCGAAGCCGCCATCATCGCGCTGCTGATGCTGAACCAGGTTCCTGTCGAGACCGCCACGCTCGCAGCCGTTGGCGCACGGCTGTCGTCACTGTGGGCCGCGATCCTGTTCGGACTGATCAGCCTTGCCATCTCCGAGGTCCTCAGGGGACGCAGGGCGGCGTGAAGGTCCTGGCTAGATTGCTGCTCGCCGGCCTGTCGGCACTTGCAAGGTTCGGCGCGGTCCAGGTGTGGCGGCGCATCTCGGGATCTAGAGCTTCAGACGCTTGAACACGATCGTCGGAATGCTTCTGATGACGAACATGATCAGGCCCCAGAATGCCGGTGCGTACAACTCGTCGCGGCGCTTGTTGATCGAAGCCGTGATCCGTCGCGCCACTGCGTCGGCTGACGCGACCAGGGGTGCCGGCAGCGGCAGGCCGGCGGTCATCGGCGTGTCGACGAAGCCCGGCTTGATCGTCACGACGCGGACCCCCGATTTGAAGAGCCGCGCACGCAGGCCGCTGCAGAAGGTGGTGACTGCAGACTTGGCGGCGCCATAGACGTAGTTGCCCGGCCGGCCGCGATCGCCGGCAACCGACGAGATCACTGCGATGGTGCCGTGGCCTTGACCCTCCATCCGCTGCGCAAGCAGCGTGAGAGCCGCCAACACGCTAACCGCATTGCTGTGGAACGCTTCGGCCATTGCTGCGGGATCGCGCTCGCATGCCGCCTGGTCCGGCAGCGTTCCGTGAGCGAGCAAGGCGATGTCGACAGCCTGCATCTGCGTGAAGCAGGCTGCGAAGAGTGCCTGATGCTCGTCGAGACGGTTCATGTCGAGCACATGGGTATGCACGGCGCGCGCCCCGCGCGCAGTGAGGTCCGCGGCGTTCTGGCTCAGCTTTGTGGCGTTGCGGCCAACCAGGAAGAATTCGGCGTCCGCCGTGACCCAGATCCGCGCACAGGCATGCGCAATCGCGGAAGTGGCGCCGATGATGAGGATCCGCTTCACGCCGTCACCCGGGCCCAGAAGCGCGAGCACAGCATCGGGTCGCGCAGTTTCTCGAGGGCTTCCCATGCGGGATAGGCCGCGCGGAAGTCTTTGCCTTTCATGTGAGCGTCCTTGGCGGGATAGAGCCTGCCGCCGGCATCATGCACGATGGCGTCGAGGCGTGGAAGGAGGGTGTGCTCGAGCTCCGCGGACTGGGCGAAATCCAGTGCCAGCGAGATGCCCGGCAGGGGGAACGAGATCAGTCCCGGAGAAGTTCGCCGGCCGCAGCGTTTGAGAACCGCGAGGAAAGAGCCCTTGCCGCTCGCGGAGATGACCGACAGCAGCGCGGCAATGGCGTGTTCAGCAGCCGCGTCGGGAACCACGCACTGGAACTGCTGCAAGCCGCCTGGCCCGTAGATCCGGTTCCAATGCAGGATGCTGTCGAGCGGGTAGAAGAAGCTGTCGTAGTCGACGCGCCGGCTCCGCCGTCCGGACGGATGCCTGGCGTAGTACGCGGCGTTGAAGAGCCGAAGCGTGAGCGGGTTGATCGCTGATACCGGCGGCGTGAACGGCACGCTCATGACGCGCCGGCCGGACGGTTTCAGCGCTCCGCTCGGGGCGTGATTGGCCGCGGTGAAGATTCCGCGCCCGGCCTTGCCCGCCCTTGCCGCGCAGTCGATCCACGACACCGTGTATTCATGGGACGGATCCATTTCGCGGGACAGGGAGAAGAACTCGCTCAATGAACCGAACCGGACCGAGGTCTCGTCCAGCGAGCTGGCCGCGATCGGCATCAATTGCAATTCGACCCAGGTGATGATCCCAGTCAATCCAAGGCCCCCGATGGTTGCCGAGAAGACATCCTGGTTCAGGTCGGCAGAGCATGTGAACTCGCCGCGATCAGATCGGACCAGGCCAAGGCGTCGCACGTGGCAGCCGAAGGTGCCGCGGACATGGTGGTTCTTGCCGTGGACGTCGTTGGCCACGGCGCCGCCCAGCGTCACGTACTTCGTTCCCGGCGTTACCGGCAGGAACCAGCCGCGCGGAATCGCGAGGGCGAGCAATTCCGACAGGGTCACACCGGACTCCGCGGCGATCACGCCGCTGGCCCAGTCGGCGGAAACGATGCGGTCGAGGTGCCTCGTGAAAACGACCTGGCCGCTGCAAGCCATGCAGCTGTCTCCATAGCTGCGTCCGGCGCCGTAGGCGAGGCTGGTTCCGAACCGCCGCCCCATCTCGTCGAGCCTGCCGGGCACGTCTTCGAGCCAGCTGACAGGATGCGGCACCTGCGGGTGGTGTGGATACCTGCCCCAGGAGAGCAGCGGGGGTGCGGGGGCGTTCACCGCCCGAGCCAGAAGCAAGCGACGAAGAGGATGCCGACGACCCTGCTGGTCGAATCCTTGATGGCGAAAACCACCGGATCGTCGTCCATCTCGCCCCGGTGCGTCAGAATCCAGATCCTGGAGATCCAGAAGAGCAGCAACGGGCAGGATAGCCACATCACTTCGGGGTGAGAGTACAACGCGGCAATGCGCTCGTCCTGGACGTAGAGCGCGAGGACCAGGACGGACAGGTATCCCGAGGCACTGCCCAGCGCCGCAATGATGTCGAGATCCGCAGGATAGTAGCCGCGGCCGCGGGACTTCGATGAATCACCTCGGCGCCGTGCCCTGCGCAGCTCCGCATGGCGCTTGACCAGCGCAAGGCTCTGGAACATGAACATGGAGAAGGTGAGCATCCAGAAGGTGGGCGAGACGCCGAATGCGAACGTGCCAGCGATCAGTCGCAGCGTGTAGAGCAAGCCCAGCGTGATGACGTCGATCATCATCATCCGCTTCAGGAACAGGGAATAGGCCAGCGTCAGCAGGTAGTAGACTGCCATCGCCCCGGCGAATCGCCATGGCAGGAAAAGCAGGGCGCCGGCAAACGCAACTCCAAGAAGCAGCGGGACCAGCAGCAGACCGGACTTCAGCGACAGCTGTCCCGAGGCAAATGGTCGCGCCCGCTTGGTCGGATGGTAGCGGTCGTCATCGAGATCCAGCAGGTCGTTCAGGAGGTAGACGCTGGATGCGCAAAGGCCGAAGAAGACGAACGCCAGCACCCCTTGCATCAGGAGTGCGACGTTGGTGGCCTGATGGCTGGCCAGCAGGGGGACGAAGATCAGCAGGTTCTTTGTCCACTGGTGAAGCCGGAGCGCCTTGGCCCACAGCCTTGGCGCGCTCCGTGGCGTATCGATGACGGTCTCGACGTTCCCCAGCCTGCGCGCGCCGGCTTCGACGCCCATTTCCGGATCGACTACGTAGGCGCGGTTGGCCGCTGCCCAGATCTCGAGGTCGTCGCGGGAGTTGCCGCAGTAGTCGAAGCCGCGTTCGCCGAACTCTGCTACCAGCACGTCGCGCTTGGTGCGGGCGGAAAGATTGGTTGTGCCATCGGTGGCCAGAACGCGGTCGAACATCTGCAGATGATCGGCGATCTGCTCGGCATAGATCCGGTGGCTGGCGGTGGCGAGCACGATCTCCCGACCTTCGGCGCGACCCTGCCTGATCAGGTCGATCACGGTGTCGTTGTAGGGTAGCCTAGCGACGTCAATCTCGACGCCCTGCGCAAGCCTGCCTTTGAGATATGCCTTGCCCTGTCGAAGCCACAAGAGAGGGTGAAGTGCCTCACGGGGATGAAGGCGCACATGCGCAAGGGCCGATTCCACCAGGAGGTCCGATCGAAGGAGCGTCCCGTCAAGGTCGATGACAAGCGGGAGAGAGGCGGCCGCATCCACGTCGGCGATACCTGCGGTCGGGATTGATAGGCTCAGCGTTGCCGGTCTCCGCCTATCTGAGGCGCTTCCTTGCGCCAGACGTGTCCCTTCTCGAACGTGACCACGCTGTCGTAGAAGCTGATGCCGTACGTCTGCCTGGTGATCGTATCCGGCGCGATCGCCCCGCGGCTGTGGTCGGCATTGAGGCTGTCGATGAACCGCTTGCACCGGTTGATGAACGAGGCGGGGGCATCCACGCCGCCGCCGAACTCGCTCCAGTAGGCGGTGTGCAGGTCCTCGACCATGTAGATGCCGTTCTTCGGGAGCTTGGGATACAGGAAGTCGAAGGTCGCGTTGATGTGGGCCATCTGGTGGCTGCCGTCGTCGAGCACGATGTCCGGCACACCGAACTCGTCGATGACCTCCTGCAGGAAGTCCGGGTTCCCCTGGTCTCCGATGCGCACACTGATCCCCGGCTGTTCGTGCTCACGGCAGGACGGATCGATATCGATGCCGATGATGCGGGCAAGCGGGCCGAAATAGCGCTGCCACATCTGCAGCGACCCGCCCTTGGACACGCCGATCTCCAGGAAGGTCACCGACTTCCCCCTGAACCAGGAGAAGTGGCGGTCATAGATGCCGAAATAGTGAACCCACTTGTGGATCAGCTTGCCGTCGTTGGTCAGGAAGTCCTGCCACAAGTCCATGTTACGCGCCCTGTTCGAAACGGAATTTGCAGATGCCGGGTGGATTATAGGAGCGGCGTCATGGGATCGGCGACCCAGGCAACCATGGGGCGTTCGCCCCGGCGGCAGCAGACCAGGCAGGCCCGCTGCGTCCGTGGCTCCTGCGCGTGCAGCCAGGCTTCGGCATGCACCGCAGCCTTCCAGAGCGTCTGCGCACGAGAGGGGTTCGGGCAGCGAGGACGTCTGTCCCGTATAGTAGACTGCGTGGTTTTCGAAGGACCTCTACTTGTCTGACCTCGTCTCGACTTCCGCCTTGCTGAGCGTTGACCTGCCGCCCGCGCCGAGCGCGTGGCTCGGCCACGTTCCGTTCGCCCTCTGGCTGGTGGAGCAGACGAGGCCCGGCATGCTGGTGGAACTGGGCGCGCATCACGGCCACTCCTACTTCAGCCTCTGCGCCGGCGTTGTCGCCAACGGCCTGCCGACGAAGTGCTTCGCTATCGACACCTGGCAGGGTGACGAGCATGCAGGCAGCTATGGCGAAGAGATATTCGCGCAAGTCAGCGCGAGGAACCAGAACCAGTTCCATGCGTTCTCGAGACTGCTGCGGATGACGTTCGACGAGGCGGTGGCGCAGTTCGCCGATGGCACCATCGACATCCTTCATATCGATGGCCTGCACACCTACGAAGCCGTCAGCCACGACTTCGAGACCTGGCGCCCGAAAGTGTCCTCGCGGGGCGTGATCCTCTTCCACGACACCAATGTGCGCGAGCGCGACTTCGGAGTCTGGCGACTGTGGGAGGAACTCAAGGAGGCGCATCCGCACATCGAGTTCCAGCACTCCCACGGTCTCGGCGTGCTGTTCATCGGGCCAGACCAGCCTCAGGCGGTGCGTGAACTCGCCGAGAAGCCGGAGTCCGACCCCTCCCGGATGGCGTTCAAGCAATTGATGGCACGGTTGGGCCGGTCGTACGAGCTCCAGGCGGAGTTGCGCATCCACGTCGGCATGCTCGGTGAGACGCATCAGCGGCTGGCCGCGGCCCTGCAGGATGCAGAACGCGCGAAAGCCGAAAGGGAAGGCATCAAGGCGAATCTGGATGGCATCAAGGCAAACCTTGAAGCGTCGCTGCAGCAGTGTGAGAGCGAGCTCGCGCACATCCGGAACGATGTCGTGCAGCGTGAGAGCGAGCTCGCGCACATCCGCAACGATGTCGTGAAGCGCATACAGGCCGAGCTCCAGTCGCGTGACGAGCGGATCGGGACGCTCGTGGCGGAGCATTCGGCCATGGTGTCTTCCAGCAGCTGGAGGATGACAGCACCTTTTCGCATGCTGGCACGGGCAGTGCGTCGGCTGACGCCGACGGGGGCTCACGGCAAGGATTCCACATCCGCGTCCAGGTGACATCCGTGGGCTTGCATCCGGGCGGCTCTGGACCATCCCGCGGGGGGCCGCCGCAGTGAATCCGCATGCCGACCAGCCCGCTTCCCTTGGCGCGCTTCTTGGCTCCGTCTGGAAGAACAGGGCACTGATCGCCCAGATGTGCCGCCGAGAGGTCGTCGGCCGATATGCCGGCTCTTTCATGGGCCTGCAGTGGGCGATCCTGAATCCGCTGCTCATGCTCGCGGTCTACACCTTCGTCTTCTCCGTGGTGTTCAAGGCGCGGTGGGGCGGGGCGGAAGAAAGCCGTACCCAGTTCGCCTTGGTGCTGTTCGCGGGTCTGATCGTCCACGCGATCTTCGCCGAGGTGCTCAATCGTGCGCCGGCCCTGATCATCACGAATGTCAACTATGTGAAGCGGGTAGTCTTCCCGCTGGAAGTGCTGCCGGTCATCGCTCTGGGTTCGGCGCTCTTTCACGGCCTCGTGAGCATCGGCGTGCTGCTGGTCGCTTTCCTGCTCATGAACGGCTACCTGCACTGGACAGTCATCCTGATACCGCTGGTCCTGCTGCCACTGATGATCCTGACCCTGGGGCTGGCCTGGGTGCTCGCCTCGATGGGCGTGTTCGTCAGGGACATCGGCCAGAGCATCGGGCTGCTGACGATGCTGCTGCTGTTCATGTCGCCGGTTTTCTTCCCGATTTCGGCCCTGCCGCCCGAGTTCCAGCCGTGGATGATGCTCAACCCGTTGACGTTCATCATCGAGCAGGCCCGACAGGTACTCATCTGGGGACGGCAACCGAATTGGCTCGGCCTGCTCGCCTATGGCGCGGTAGCCCTGGTGGTTGCCTGGGCGGGCTTCTTCTGGTTCCAGAAAACCCGCAAGGGCTTTGCAGATGTCGTCTGACGACCTCGCGGTCTCGGTCCGCGGCCTCGGCAAGAGCTACCAGATCTACGACCGGCCGTCGGACCGGTTGAAGCAATTCGTGATGCCGCGCCTGCAACGGATGGGGGGTACCCAGGTCCGGCAGTACTTCCGGGATTTCTGGGCCTTGCGGGACATCTCGTTCGAGATTCCGCGAGGGTCCACGGTCGGAATCGTCGGGCGCAACGGTTCCGGCAAGTCCACGTTGCTTCAGATCATCTGCGGCACGTTGAGTCCCACGCTGGGCACGGTCGAGACGAATGGCCGCATCGCGGCGCTGCTGGAGCTCGGCTCCGGCTTCAATCCGGAATTTTCCGGGCGTGACAATGTCTACATGAACGCGCTGCTGCTGGGGCTGGATCGGGAGACGGTGGATCAGCGTTTCGATTCGATCGCGGCCTTCGCGGATGTCGGCGAGCACCTGGAGCAACCGGTCAAGACCTACTCGAGCGGCATGTTTCTGCGGCTCGCGTTCGCCGTCATCGCCCACGTGGATGCGGACATCCTCGTCGTGGACGAGGCGCTTGCGGTAGGAGACGCGGTCTTCACGCAGAAGTGCATGCGCTTCATACGGCGCTTCCAGGAGAAGGGCACGCTCCTTTTCGTGAGCCATGACCCTTCAGCGGTCCAGAACCTGTGCCGGACGGCACTTTGGCTCAATCGCGGCATCCTGATGCTCCAGGGCGGCTCGCGCGAGGTATCGCAAGCCTATCTGAAGCATTCGCTGCAGGAATTGTACGGTGACGGCGTGGCCCTGAAGTCGGTGGAGAAGGCGCAGGCCGAGGCTCTGCAATCGCCCACGATGGAGACTCAGCCTGCCCGGGCGGATGGCGACCCGGCGGCTTCTTCGGTGCCCCACGAAGCGGCGGGCACCCCGGCGCTGGACTATCGTGCGAGTTTCAGCGCGGCCGAGAACATTGCGGAGTCACCGGGTTTCTCCACTGGGGGCGCCGAGCTTCTCTCGGCCTCGATGACGGCAGTGGGCGGCGCGTCCGCCACCGCCCTCGAAGGCGGCGAGACCGTCTGCATCAGGGTGCGGGCGCGTGCCAACGAGGTACTCGACGCTCCCATCCTCGGCTTCGTCGTCAAGGATCGGTTGGGACAGGATCTGTTCGGCGAGAACACCTTGCCATTCACGGCCGGGAAGTCGCTTCCGGTCCAGCCGGGGCAGGAAATCGTCGCCGAGTTCGTCTTCCGGCTGCCGATGCTGCCGAACGGCCAGTATTCGGTGACCGCGTCCATTGCCGATGGTACCTTGCACGACCATGTGCAGCATCACTATCTGCACGATGCGCTGGTGCTGACTGTCTCGTCCGCAACGATCCGTTGGGGGCTGGTCGGGGTGCAGTTCGACAGGGTGTCGCTGCAGGTCGAGGACCCATAGCCGGCAATTTCGTCCTGCAGGCGGCGAGGGTGTCAAGCCAGGCCGATCGAGAAGTCCTCCGCCATCATGGTGAGGTTCGGGGAGTAGCAGGGATCGGCAAGGAGCTGCCCCGCCCAGCGCTGCTTCATGAATTCGATTTCCCTGACGAACCGCGCCTGCTTCTCCGGATTGTTCTCGTAGCCGCGCGACACCGACTCGTGATGGTAGAGCTCCGCATAGGGAGTCCAGACGTTGCGATACCCGGCTTCCCGCACGCGCAGGCAAAAATCGACGTCGTTGAAGGCGACCGCCAGGTCTTCGTCGAGGCCGCCCACCTCGAGGTAGATGTCCCGCCTGATCAGCAGGCATGCCGCCGTGACCGCCGAGAATGCCTGCTGCAGGACCGCACGTCCGAAGTAGCCTGGGTTGCCCCGGGCCAGGTGCTTGTGCGAATGCCCGGCAATACCCTGCAGGCCGAGGACGACACCACCGTGCTGGAGCGTCTCATTGGGATACCAGAGGCGGGCGCCGACGCATCCAACGCCGGGGCGACCGGCGTGCGAGATCATCTCCGACAGCCAGTCGGGCGTCAGGACCTCGATATCGTTGTTCAGCAGGCAGACGAAGCTGCAGGCCGAGGTCCGGACGCCAAGGTTGTTGAGCGCAGAGAAGTTGAAGGGCCGCTCGTCGCGCACGATGCGGATCCTTGGGTCGCCGCGCCACTGCCTGAACAACTCGAGCGTCTCGTTTTCCACCGACCCGTTGTCGACGATGCAGATCCGGTAGTTCTGGTAGGCGGTCCGGTTGAGAACCGAACCGACCGACATGCGCATCAAGTCGGCGCGATCACGCGTCGGGATGATGATCTCGACGTCGGGTTCCGGCTGGGGCCTGGCGAAACGCACCCGGATCATGCCCGGTGCCTCTGGGGCCTCGACGACTTCCCCGGCAAGGGCAACGCGCTGCAGGTGTTCGCCTACCGCCCGCTGTCCGGCAGCCTGTGCGTAGGGCTTGGCGCTGCCGCCGGCAGCCGTGCTGTCCTGATGCACACGCCAGTGGTAGAGCACCTTCGGGATGTGCCGCACCTGGTCCGGCTTGAGGCGCTCGACCACCCTCAGCGCCAGGTCGTAGTCCTGCGCCCCTTCGAAGCCGGTCCTGAAGCCCCCGAGATCCAGCACCAGCGAACGGCGATAGACCCCGAGGTGGCAGATCATGTTGTGCGACAGGAGCAGTTCGTAGTTCAGGTCGGACTTGAAATATGGCTCCGAGCGGCAGCCTGACTCGTCGATCTTGTCCTCGTCGGTATAGATGAGAGACGCGTCCGGATGCTGGTCGAGTTCGCGCGCTACCCAGTACAGGGCCATCGGATGAAGCTCGTCGTCATGGTCGAGGAGGGCGACGAATTCGCCGGTTGCCAGCTCGAGTGCGGAGTTGGACGCGGCGCTGATGTGGCCATTGGTGTCGCGGCGGACAAATCGGATGCGTTGGTCGGCGGCGGCTGCCGCTTCCAGGGCGCGCACGACTTGCGGATCGGTCGAGGCGTCGTCGGCGATGCAGAGTTCCCAGTGAGGATAGCTCTGCTTGCGGACGGATGCGATAGCCTGCTCGAGCAGTTGCGGGGGCGTGTTGAACGTGGGCATCAGGATCGACAGGAGCGGCTGCCGGATCCGGGACTGCAGGTGCGCAGGCTGCCGCTCCCGGGCTTCGGCGTCGATCTGCGACTGCCGCGCGATCCAGCGATCGTACGATGACTGCTGCGCTGCCGGCCCCGCAGCGGCATTCGGCCCCAGAGCGTGGCCCCGCAGCTTCAGCCATTCGGCATGCCAGCCCCGCTTGCGCACGGTCGCGGCGGCGGCCCACAGCATCGGGATCACGCCGCCTCGGTATCGGGCGGATTCCCGCGCCGCCCGTGCCAGCCGAGCGAGCTGCCGGCTCCGCAGCACAGCAGTCCGGACCGGACGGGTGATCCGCCAGCTCGTCGAGGCGTGTAGCGCCGCGACTTCCTGCGTCAGTTCCTGCACACGCAGCTGCAGCGCCGCGGTCACCTCGTCCGATGCGGCCCGGGTCGACGCGGGCGCGGCTGACGACCCCGCGGCCCGCTGTGCCGAGGATCGCGCAGCCTGCCAGCTCTGGATGGCATCGCCGCGGTCCCGGGCGTGTCGCAGCGACACCAGGAACTCCGCTTCGTAGCGCTCGGTAGGCCAGAAGCGGTCGCAGCTGAGTGCGAGCAGGTCGTGCCGGCTGATCTCCTCGAGCAGTCCCGCGAACGAGGCGGGGGTGAAGATGGAGCAATGGACGTCGTGGTAGGTGCCTTCCTCGAGGGCTTCCCGGGCGCAACGCATGGCGTCTTCGAGCGTGTGGTATCGCCGCAGCCTGGAGGGGACCGGCTCGAAGTCCCAGGCCGCCCGACAATCGACGTGCGCGATGTTCAGCATGTGATCGATGATCGCCGCCGGCAGCGGTCGCCTCGATCGCCTGAGGTAGGCATCCAGCGCGTCGGCGAGCCGCGTCTCGCGACGCAGGTAGTCGACGGTGTACCTGCGATCGGGGACTGCGAGCCGGATGGAGCCGGTCGGCTTCAGGACCGACTTGAGCTCGTGGAGCCAGGTGATCAGATCCGGGACATGCTTGATGACGTGCGAAGCAACGATGTAGTCGAACTTCCTGCCGCCGGTTATCTCCTCGAGGCTTCTCTCACCCCAGACGAAGTCCACCTCGACGATCTTCTCCACCGCAACGGTCGGGTCTGACGCATAGCGCGCCTTCAGGAAAGGCGTTGAGGCAGAGTCGACGTAGTAGACGTCGCTCTGGGACTTCAGGACCAGCGGGTTGCACAGCGCGCCGATCTCAAGCCCGGTCGCATGCTCGAGGTCCAGCCCCTCGAGGATTTTCTCTCGGCGTAGCATACGTTGCGCTTGAATCCTAGCGTCGGGCGCAGATGGCCAGCGCGGGACCGTTAGGATGGTCCGGGGCGTCGAAGCTGATGTCGAGCTTCGAGTAGCCCAGCTGGCCAAGGGCGCCCAGCAGGCCATCGCGCGTGAGCCAAAGCGCGAAGGCACTGGAACCTCCGCAGAATCCCTTCCAGTTCAGCGCCTCCTGGTATTCGCGCTTGTGCAACTGATAGCTTCTGCCCTTGAAATGGGCGGTGTTGGTGGCCGTGAACAACTTGCTGACCTGCGGCGCGGCCTTGACGATGGCCTCGTCGTAGTAGTGGGTCCAGAGGAAAAGCCGGTCGGAAGCATCCGAGAGCAACTGCAGCGTCTGCAGCGGCTCGACCATGTGGTAGAGCACGCCGCTGGCGAGGGCCACGTCGAACTTCGGCTTCTCCTTGCGGAGGTATTCGTTGAAGTCCCCGTAGTGGAACGTGACGCGGTCCAGGCCGAACACGTTCTGGATGCACAGGCACTTGAGGAAGGCCCTGGAATTCGACTCGATGGAAACTATGCTTTCGGCGCCAAGCGACTGGCACATGTAGGAATGGCCGGCTTCGAGCGGTCCCAGTTCCAGGATCTTCATGCCCTTGAACGGGCCAAGGACCGCGTCCGCGCCGGTGATCCGCGCATCTTCGAAGAGCGCCGCTGTGCCTGGGCGGGTGACCAGTCCGCAATCCTGGGGCATTGAAGATGACCATTCCCCATCGAAGATGTCCAGGACTGCCTGGCGCGACGGCGCAACGCGAATATAGTTATCGAGGATGTCCATCTGTGCTCTCCTGAGCGCTGTGGTGGGCTGACTTGCTAGTCTTCCTGGCCAAGGCGGCGCATGCCACTCCAGGGACGAGGGGCAATATTACTATCCGCGGCGAAGCGGCCCGCCTAGCGGGAAGAAACCGCGCGGGTCGCGCGGCGTTCGCGGCGCAGGAGTGCCCGGTACCGCCAGAACGAGCGGGAGAGCCAATACCGGGACATTCCTGCCAGGTGCCAGCGGGTGTGTCCGGGAGAGCGGTGGCTTTGTTTGCGGGCGTGGTGGATGACCCGCGCCTCGGGAACCTGTCGCAAGGTCCAGCCCGCCAGGCGAAGCCGCGTACAGATGTCGACGTCCTCGATGTAGAGGAAATAGCCGGGATCGAATCCGGATATCGTCCGATAGGCCTCGCTGCGAAAGAGCAGGAACATGCCGGCCAGCCAGTCGGCGCGCGCTGCGCGATTTGCAGGCCGCAGCTTCTGCGCAAGCACCTCGAAGGGAGTGTAGAGCGCGCGCGAGGTGTTCTCGACAGCACCTTGCGGAGACACGACAAGCGGAGCGACCAGGCCGACGTGCTCGTCCCGGAAAGCTTCAACCAGCGCGGGAAACGGATCCGATTCGAGCACGATATCGGGGTTGCAGACGCAGAAGATCGGCTGGCGGCAATGCGCGAATGCGGCGTTGTGGTTGGTGCCGAAACCCTGCACCTGATCGTTGGTGACGACGGTCAATCCGATGTGGCCAAGGTCGAGGTCGGGCAGGTCGCCCTCGGCGATGTTGCGAGTGTAGATGATGTGCGACAGCTGCGCCGGCCGGATTCGCGCAATACAGCGCAGGAATTCGGTGGCGAGGGATAGCTGGCCGTGGCTGACGACGGAAAGGCAGATCATCGGCCAGGCGGCGTCGAGGGGCGCCGACGGGACGCGTCTTCCAGGGAGCCGAGACGTCCGCGAAGGCCGTCCAGGATGCCTCTACTCATCATGCGAAAGTGTGCCATCCGCGGAACCGCGAAAACCGTATAGAAGCCGTACTTCAACACCAGGCGCCAGCCGTCGGCAAGTTTCCAGTTCCGGGGCACGTCCCCGTTGATGTAGAGCCAGACTGCATTGCGGAAGTGATAGTAGTGCCGCAGCGGACTGTGCAGCGGCAGGCTCCGACCGAGGAAGCGGATCGGTGTCTCCCCCAGGTCATGCTCCATCGCGGCAGCGCAGACACCGTAGGACTGGAAGCCCCGGCTTGCGGCGCGAAGCCCCCATTCGATGTCGACATAGTCGATGAACAGATCCTCGGCCATGCCACCTACTGCGTCCAACGTGGCCATCGGAATCAGGCTGCCGGAGGCGATGAGGTAGTCGACCTCGACGACGTCGCCTTCGTTGAGGCACGGACACCGGGTGACGCGCAGCCCGTGGACCTTGATGAAGGGCGGTGGGTTGTTCTGCCGCTCGTCCAGGTAGCGTGGACCTGCAGCGGCGACGCGCTTGCCTTCGGGAGGCTGGTCAACGACTGCAAGCAACCGGCTCGCCATCGACGTCGACGGGGACGCTGTCATGATCGAGGAGCAGGACATGTGCTGGCACCGAGGCTGCGGGCGCATCCAATGCCATGATTCTGCGCCGCGGCGATGCCGGCGTTCCGGCCCAGTTCGAGGAGGACCAGGCCGGGCGTGGCG
Source organism: uncultured Pseudomonadota bacterium (assembly GCA_963844195.1). Lineage (GTDB taxonomy): Bacteria > Pseudomonadota > Gammaproteobacteria > Burkholderiales > Burkholderiaceae_E > Lautropia. Next base: position 1,561,331 of record CAWJNC010000004.1, read on the forward strand.
CGGGGCCGTAGCCAATCGAGGACTTCGGAGCTCGAGCCATTGTCCACCACGACGATGACCTCGACCTGAGGACCCGTCGATGCCAAGAGGCGCGCAAAGCGGCGCTAGATCCGGGTTGTAGGTGACGACGACGGCCGCGATGACCGCGGTCCGTGACGAGCACGAATCGCCAGCGCAAGCCGAAGCAGTCGTCACGAGGTCTTCACGCCCGCCCGTAGATGTCCTCGAACCTGACGATATCGTCCTCGCCCAGGTATTCCCCGCTCTGCACTTCGATCATCTGCAGGTCGAGCAGGCCCGGGTTCTCCAGGCGGTGGCGGTGTCCGGCCGGGATGTAGGTGGACTCGTTGGTACGCAGGTAGAGTTCCTGCTCGCCGTTGACCACCCGCGCCATGCCGTGCACGACGATCCAGTGCTCGCTGCGGTGGTGGTGCAACTGCAGGCTCAGGCTTGCGCCCGGCTTGACCATGATCCGCTTGATCTTGAAGCGGTTGCCGTCCTCGAGTACCGTGTACGTGCCCCACGGGCGGGCGACGGTGCGATGCAGCCTGAATGCCTCGTGGCCCCGGCTCTTGAGCTCGGCGACCACCTTGCGCACGTCCTGCACCTTGTCGGTCCGCGCCACCAGCAGCGCATCGGGGGTGTCGACGATGGTCAGGTCGTCCACACCGAGAGCGGCAACCAGCCGGTCTTCGCTCTGGATGAAGGTATTGTGGCTGTCGACGAAGATGACGTCGCCGGTGCCGCGGTTGTTGTTCGCGTCGGGCGCCACCAGGTCGCTGACCGCGGACCAGGAGCCGATGTCGTTCCAGTCGAAGTTGCCGGGCACCACGGCGACCCGCTCGGAGCGCTCCATCAGCGCATAGTCGACCGAGATGCTTTCAACCGCCTCGAAGGGCGCGGCCGGGATCTCCTGCATGCCGGCATCGTGGCTCGCCGCCATCGCCGTCCAGCACGCCTGCACCGACTTGTCGAGTTCCGGCGCGTGCAGCGCGAACTCGTCGAGCACCGCTCCGGCGCGAAAGCAGAACATGCCGGAGTTCCAGAGGAAGTTGCCGCTGCGCAGGTAGTCCTGGGCCCGGTCGAGAGTCGGCTTCTCGACGAAGCGCACCACCTTGCGGCCGGCTTCCGGTGCCGCACCCAGCGAGTCGCCGGCCTCGATATAGCCGAAGCCGGTTTCAGGCGCCGTGGGGGTTATGCCGAACGTGACCAGGTAGTCCTGGCGGGCGAGGGCGGCAGCCGCTTCGACCGCGACCCGGAACGCAGCCTGGTCGCGGATGAGGTGATCGGCCGGCAGGACCAGCATCAGCGCGTCGCGACCATGGGTGTGAGCCACCTGCAGCGCAGCCAGCGCAACCGCCGGCGCGGTGTTGCGTCCCGCGGGCTCGAGCAGGAACAGCGGCTTCAGGCCGGCAGCGAGCTTGGCGCCTTCGAATTCGTCCTTGCTGAGGAAGTAGTAGTCACGGTTGGTGACGGTGAGAATGCTGCCGCCCACCGCCACGTCGGCTGCTCGACGGAAGGTCTTGGCCAGCAGGCTCTCGCCGTCCGCCATCTTCATGAAAGGCTTCGGATTGCCTTCCCGCGAGACCGGCCAAAGGCGGGTTCCGGCGCCGCCGGAAAGGATTACCGGGATCAGGGATTGTGTCTGCATGTTCATTTCATTCCTGCGGCGTGGCCTGGGCCCGCGGCAGATGCTCGGGATGATGTTCTGCGAGAAAGCTTCGGTAGGCCATCCTGATGCCCTCGTCGAGCCGGATGCTGGCCGTCCAGCCGAGATCCTTGAGCCGCGACACGTCGAGCAGCTTGCGCGGCGTGCCGTCCGGCTTGGTGGCGTCGAACTCCAGCTTCGCGTCCAGCCCTACCGCTGCCATGACCAGTTCTGCCAGCTCGCGGATGGTGACGTCGGTGCCGGTGCCCACGTTCAGCAGCCCGCCGGCATAGCCACGCTCCATGAGGAAGACGCAGGCGTCGGCCAGGTCGTCGACGTGCAGGAATTCGCGCCGTGGCTTGCCGGTGCCCCAGATGACCATGCTGGTCGTCGCCGCGCAGCTTGGCCTCGTGGGCCTTGCGGATCAGCGCCGGCAGGACGTGCGAATTCTGCAGGTCGTAGTTGTCGTTGGGGCCGTAGAGGTTGGTCGGCATCACGCTGGTGTACTGCGTGCCGTACTGGTGGTTGTACGCCTCGCACAGCTTGATGCCGGCGATCTTGGCGATCGCATACGGCTCGTTGGTGGGCTCGAGCGGTCCGGTGAGCAGGTAGTCCTCGCGGATCGGCTGCGGGCACTCGCGCGGATAGATGCAGCTCGAGCCGAGGAACATCATGTTGCGCACGCCGGCCGCATGCGCCGAATGCACCAGGTTCGCCTCGATCATCAGGTTCTGGTAGAGGAAGTCGGCGCGCTGGGTGTTGTTGGCGAGGATGCCGCCCACCTTGGCCGCCGCGACGAACACGTAGTCCGGCCGATGCCGCGCCATGAAGGCGGCCACTGCCGCCTGGTCGAGCAGGTCGAGTTCGCTGCGCGGCGCGGTCAGCAGGTTGTTGTAGCCCTTCGCGACGAGCTTGCGCACCAGGGCCGAGCCGACCATGCCGCGATGGCCCGCCACGAAGATCTTCGCCGATCTGGAAGCTGTCACGGCCATGGAGCTATTCCGCGTAGTTGAAGGAAGAGTAGCCGTGGCTGCGGACGAGTGCGTCGCGCTGCGCGGACCGGAAGTCGGCCTGTGTCATCTCCTTGACGAGCTCCTGGAACGATGTGGTCGGCACCCAGCCGAGCTTCTCGCGCGCCTTGGTCGGATCGCCCAGCAGCGTCTCGACCTCGGTCGGCCGGAAGTAGCGCGGGTCGACCCGCACGATCACCTGGCCCGGCTTGACATGGGTGTTGCTGGAGTCGACCTTGGTGACCCGGCCAACCTCCGCTACGCCTTCGCCTTCCCAGGCGAGCTTCATGCCGAGTTCGCTGGCGCTGGCATCGACGAATTCGCGCACGGAATGCTGCACGCCGGTGGCAATGACGAAATCCTCCGGCTTGTCCTGCTGCAGCATGCGCCACTGCATCTCGACGTAGTCCTTCGCATGGCCCCAGTCGCGCTTGGCTGACAGGTTGCCGAGGTAGAGGCAGGCCTGCAAGTCCGAGGCGGATGCGCGCCATCGCGCGCGTGATCTTGCGGGTGACGAAGGTCTCGCCGCGGATCGGCGACTCGTGGTTGAACAGGATGCCGTTGCAGGCGTAGATGCCGTAGGCCTCGCGGTAGTTGACGATGATCCAGTAGGCGTAGAGCTTGGCCACCGCATAGGGCGAACGCGGATAGAACGGCGTCGTTTCCTTCTGCGGGATCTCCTGCACCAGGCCGTAGAGCTCGGACGTCGATGCCTGGTAGAAACGGGTCGTCTTCTCCAGGCCGAGGATGCGGATCGCCTCCAGCAGGCGCAAGGTGCCGATGCCGTCGGCGTTGGCGGTGTATTCGGGCTCCTCGAACGAGACCGCCACGTGGCTCATCGCCGCGAGGTTGTAGATCTCGTCGGGCCGCACCTGCTGCACGATGCGGATGAGGTTGGACGAGTCCGTCAGGTCGCCGTGATGCAGCGTCAGGTCGCGGCCGGTCTCATGCGGGTCGTGATAGAGATGATCGATGCGGTCGGTGTTGAAGAGCGACGAGCGGCGCTTGATGCCGTGCACCTCGTATCCCTTCTCCAGCAGGAGCTCGGTGAGGTAGGCCCCGTCCTGGCCGGTGATCCCGGTGATCAATGCTACTTTCTTGCTCATGTACGCCCGATTCGATTGAAGATTCCAGAGGCCGGACCGGCGCTCCCGATAGGGGCAGCGCAAGCCGCTCGGTGAGAGAGAGGAAATCCGGATTTGAAATCCGCTGTCGCCGGACATGTCGGCCCAAGGGTCCGGCGGCAGGCGATCCGGAACGAGCGGCGGCCGTATCGGACGATCTGTGGCGCTGACGCACCTCGGAACGGGGCAGTTTATCCCATCGAACGCCGGTCGCCGCCCGGCGCCTGTGGCATGCGGCGCCTGCGGTGTGCGATCGGCGACAATCCCTTGATGGCACGTTCCGGCGCTTCCCCTTCGCTCGTCCGATTCGCCCCGGCGCTCTTCATCCTCATCTGGGCGTCCGGCTATGTCGTGGCCAAGGCGGCGGCTGCGCATGCCGAGCCGCTGACGTTCCTGCTGTGGCGCTACCTGGGAACCACGGTGCTGATGCTGCTGCTGGCCGTCGCCTCCGGTGTGCGCTGGCCCTCGGCAAGGGATGCCGCGCATCTCGCCGTCGCCGGCATCGGGATGCAGGCCTGCTACCTCGGCGGCGTCTGGGTAGCCATCGGCAAGGGCATGCCGGCGGGCATCTCGGCGCTGATCGTGAACCTGCAGCCGGTCCTGACCGCCGCGCTGGCCTTTCTCGTCCACGAGCGCGTGTCCCCTCGCCAGTGGCTGGGCGTCGCGCTGGGCTTCGGGGGCGTGGTGCTGGTCGTCTGGCAGAAGTTGGTGCTTGCCGGCAATCCCTTGCTGGTGCCGACCTTCCTGTGCGTGTTCGCGCTGCTGTCGATGACGGCCGGCACGCTGTACCAGAAGCGCTACGTGCCGAATTTCGACCTGCGTGCGGGGCAGGGCATCCAGGCAGTGGCGTCGATCATCGTCACCTTGCCTTTCGCTTTGGCGTTCGAATCCTTCCGGATCGAATGGAATACGCCCGTCGTGCTGGCAATGCTGTGGTCGGTACTGGTGCTGACCGGCGGCGGTATTTCGCTGATCTTCGTCATGCTTCGCCAGGGCAGAGCGACGACGGTGACCAGCTACATGTACCTGGTGCCCGCCGTCACCGCGCTGATGGCCTGGGCGATGTTCGGCGAGAACCTGTCGCCGCTCGGCATTGGCCGGCATGGCGGTGAGCCTGCTCGGGATCTGGCTGGTCGCGGGCAGGCGCGGGTGAGGCAGCAAGGTGCTACCGAGGCGCGGGTGAGGCGCGCCGCGGTGCGGCGCGGCCGGCAGCCGCCGCGTCTCAGCTGATGCTGGCGAAGTCCTGGAGTGACGGGTATCCGTGCCTTCGACGACGGTGACGACGTATTCGGAGATGTTGGTGGCGTGGTCGCCGATCGCGCTCGATCGACTGCACCACGAAGATCAGCGCCAAGGCCTGCGAAACCACCTGGGGCTTCGCACGCCATCACCGTCGTCAGCTCCTCGGTGAGTTCGTTGCGCAAGGCGTCCACTTCGTCGTCCCGCTCGGCCAGCGCCACGGCGACCCGGGGATCCTGGCGGACGTAGGCGTCGACCGCCAGCCGCAGCATTTCACGCGCGATGTCGGCCATCCTTGCGATCCGGTCGGTCGCCATCGGCCGCGGCCGCCCCTGCAGCGTCCGTGCTTTCAGCGCGATCTTCTTGGCCTCGTCGCCGATGCGCTCCAGGTCGTTGTTCATGTGCAGCGCGGCCAGGATCTCGCGCAGGTCGACCGCGATCGGCTGCAGCTTGGCGATCATCTGGTTGCACAGCAGGTCGGTCTGCATGTGCATCCGGTTGACCTCGACCTCGTCCACCAGCACCTGCGCGACGCAGTCCCAGGTCCTCGCCGAGCGACCGCGTCCACCGCCCGCAGGAACTGGCGTTCGACCAGATCGGCCATGCTGGTGGACGCGCTGCGAAGCCGGTAGAGGTCGGTGTCGAACTGGCTGTAGGTGTGGTCCATCTTCTCGTCCCTCGTTTCGCTGCCGTCGCTCATCCGAACCGCCCGGTGATGTAGTCCTCGGTTTCCTTCTTCTTCGGCTTGATGAAGATCTCGTCGGTCTTGCCGAACTCGATCAGCTCGCCGAGATACATGTAGGCGGTGTAGTCGGAAATGCGGGCCGCCTGCTGCATGTTGTGCGTGACGATGACGATGGTGTAGTCGGCCTTCAACTCGTTGACCAGTTCCTCCACCTTGGCGGTCGAGATCGGATCGAGCGCGCTGGTCGGCTCGTCGAGCAGCAGCACTTCGGGCTTGACCGCCACCATGCGGGCGATGCAAAGCCGCTGCTGCTGTCCGCCGGATAGGCTCAGGCCGCTCTGGTCGAGCTTTTCCTTCACCTCGTCCCAGAGCGCGGCCTTGCGCAGCGCCCATTCGACCCGTTCCTCCATTGCGCGCGCATCGAGCGATTCGTAGAGCCGGACGCCGAAGGCGATATTCTCGAAGATGGTCATCGGAAACGGCGTCGGCTTCTGGAAGACCATGCCGATCTTGGCGCGCAGAAGGTTGACGTCCTGGTCGGCGTCGAGCACGTTCTTGCCCCGCATCAGGATCTGGCCTTCGGCACGATGGCCCGGATAGAGGTCGAACATCCGGTTGAAGGTGCGCAGCAGCGTCGACTTGCCGCAGCCCGACGGGCCGATGAACGCGGTCACCTTGCGGCGCGCGATGTCCAGGTTCACCTTCTTGAGGCCCTTGAACTTGCCGTAGTAGAAATCGAGGTCGCGGACCTGCACGATCGGATCCTCGATCTGCGAGATGAACGCGCCACGAGCCTGCACATGTGCCGCCGGCGGCACGACGGCGGGCAGCGGTTGGGCATGGTCGAGAAGGGTTGGCATCGATGCTCTCCAGGACTTGTCAGCTGCGAACCGGGTCGCGGAACAGCACCCGCGCGGCGATGTTGATGCCCAGGACCACCAGCGCGATCAGCGCGGCGCCGCCCCACGCAAGCCTCTGCCAGTCCTCGTAGGGGCTCATGGCGAAGTTGTAGATCACGACCGGCAGGTTGGCCATCGGCTGGCTCATGTCCGCCGAGAAGAACTGGTTGTTGAGGGCGGTGAACAGCAGCGGAGCCGTTTCGCCGATCATCCTCGCAATGGACAGCAGCACGCCGGTGACGACGCCGCCTTTGACCGCACGCAGGGTGACAGCCAGGTTGACGCGCCAGCGGGGTGCGCCCAGGGCGAACGCGGCCTCCCGCAGGCTGCCGGGCACCAGATTGAGCATGTTCTCCGTCGTGCGTACGATGACCGGCACCGCGATCAGCCCGAGGGCGATCGAGCCCGCCCAGCCGGAGAAATGACCGACGGTGGCAACCGCCAGCGCGTAGACAAAGAGACCGATCACGATGGAAGGCGCCGACAGCATGATGTCCACCACGAAACGGGTGACTGCCGCGAACTTCGAGGTTGCGCCATACTCGGAGAGGTAGATGCCGGCGAGGATGCCTACCGGCGTCGCCACCAGGGTCGATGTCCCGACCATCAGCAGGCTGCCGACGATTGCGTTGGCCATTCCGCCGCCCTGCGATCCCGGGGCTGGCGTCGACTGGGTAAAGAAGTTGATATCGAGCGCGGAGAGGCCGTTATAGAACAGCGTCCAGAGGATCCAGGCCAGTCCCAGCAGGCCGCCGATCATCGCGACGCTGGACAGCGTCATCCCGACGTTGTTGATGACGATGCGGCGGCGATAGATCGATTGTTCCACAGTCGTTCTCCGCTCAGATTCCGGCCTTGACCGTGCCGCGATTGATCAGCCACTTGGCACATGCCAACACGATGAAGGTGATGAGAAAGAGGATCAGGCCGAGCGCGAATAGGGACGGGATGTGCAGGGCCGGATCGGCTTCGGCGAATTCGTTGGCGAGAGTGGAAGCGATGGAGTTGCCGGGCGAGAAGAGGCTGCCGGAGATGCGGTTGGCGTTGCCGATGACGAAGGTGACGGCCATTGTCTCGCCTAGCGCGCGGCCCAGGCCGAGCATGATGCCGCCGATGACGCCTACCCGCGTATAGGGCAGGACGATGTGGCGCACGACCTCCCAGGTGGTGCAGCCGATGCCGTAGGCTGACTCCTTCAGGACCGACGGCACGGTCTCGAAGACGTCGCGCATCACCGATGCGATGAACGGGACCACCATGAGGGACAGCACCATTCCGGCAGTGAAGATGCCGACGCCCAGCGGTGCGCCCGAGAAGATCGGAAGGCCGGTCGCGGACAGCCAGGGCTGGACGTATTCCTGGAGGATCGGCGCGAAGACGAACAGGCCCCAGATGCCGTAGATGATGGAGGGCACGCCGGCCAGGAGTTCGATGGCGGTTCCGAGCGGGCGGCGCAACGCCAGCGGGCAGGTTTCAGTCAGGAAGACGGCGATTCCGAAGCTGATCGGCACCGCAATCAGCAGCGCAATGGCGGAGGTGGCGATGGTGCCGTAGATCGCGATGACCGCGCCGTAGACGTCGTCGGCCGGGCTCCAAGTCGTTCCGTAGAGAAATCCGACACCGTATTCGCGCAGCGCCGGCCATGCTTCGATGAACAGCGAGACCAGCAGGCCGGCCATGGCGAACAGGACGAATGCGGCGAAGCTGAAGGTCACCCCGGCGAAGAGTCGGTCCTGTGTGGCGAAGCGACGCACCCGCTCGCGGAAGAGGCGATCGGCGGGACTGCCATGCTGCATTGGCTGCGCGCCCGGCCCCTCGGCTGGTGCTTGCGAACTCATCTGGTCGTCATGCGTCGCGGTTGCAGTCATGGCAGTCTCGCGGTTGAGCCGAAAACGAACGAAGCACGAGCCGACGGGAACGGGTGTTTTCCGCCGGCTCGATGCAACGGCATGCGCCGCCTGTACCGCGCGACCGCATGCGCCGCGGGTCTACTTGAGGGCGGCGATGTTGCCGACTCCCTTGATTTCCTTCCAGGTCGCTTCGATCAGCGGGATGGTGGCGGTGGGCATCGGCACGTAATCGAGATCCTTCGCCAGATCCTTGCCTTCAGCCAATGCCCACTTGAAGAACTTCAGCACTTCGGCCGACTGCTCAGGCTTGGCAGGGTCCTTGTGCATCAGGATGAAGCTGGCGGATGTGATCGGCCAGGCCTCCGGCGCGGGCTGGTTGTTCAGGCTGATGCCGAGGCCAGGTGCCTTTGACCAGTCCGCCCCTGCGGCGGCAGCGGAGAACGTCTCCTCCTCGGGTTGCACGGTTTTGCCCGCTTTGTTGAGGAGGGCGGTATGGGCGAGCTTGTTCTGTTTCGCATAGGCGTATTCGACGTAGCCGATCGAGCCGCCGAGCTTGGAAACATTGGCTGCTACGCCGGCGTTGCCCTTGCCGCCGATGCCGCTTGGCCAGTTGACCGTCTTGCCTGCTCCGACGTCCGACTCAAACTGCGGCACCAGTTCGGCGAGGTAGGTGGTGAACACCGCGGTGGTTCCCGAGGAATCGGAGCGATAGACCGGCGTGATCGCCTGGTCCGGCAGCTTCAGGCCGCTGTTGAGCTTCGCGATGGCGGGGTCGTTCCACTTCTTGACCTTGCCACTGTAGATGGCGGCGATCACGTTGGCATCCAGCACCATCTTCCCGGGGCCAACCCCCGCGACGTTGACGACCGGCACCACGCCACCAATCACCGCCGGGAACTGTATGAGGCCGGACTTCTGAAGATCGTCGCCCGGCGTCGGATCGTCCGAGGCCCCGAAGTCGACAGTCTTGCCTTTGATCTGCTTGACGCCACCACCCGAGCCGATGGCCTGGTAGTTGACCGCGTTGCCGGTCTTGGCCTTGTAGACCTCCGCCCACTTGGCATAGACGGGGGCGGGGAAGGTGGCGCCGGCGCCGGTGATGTCCGCGGCCGAGGCCGCGAAGGGGGACGCAGCGATGGCTGCGCCGGCAAGAATGGTGGTGGTCAGCTTCATGCTGTGGATCCTCTATGGATGGACGACTTCCAGAACGTTAGCTGCGCCGTGTGACAGTTTCGTGACGCGACTGTCACCGGATCCGGTTCGTCCCGGCGGACTTCCGTTCGGTCCTGCTGGAGGATCCTGCTGTCACCGCTCTGTCATCATGCGGTCACGGGCCTGTCAAGCGCCGCAAGAAAGTTCCATCGAATGAATGGCGTGGCCGAGCCGCATCATCCTTGCCGTGCATTTCCCATCCTTCCCGCCGCGTCGAGCCGCCCGAGGGCGCGCAGGGATTCCAGCGCCGTCGCGACCGCATCCGTGAACTGGCGGTTGCCGCCAAGGTCACCAAAAATGGACGGCTCGGAGAGCACAGCCGCAGCGGCCTGCGGGCTGTCTCGAATCCGCGCCAGCGGTTGCAGCTTGTGGAGCATCGGCTCGTCCGGCAGGTAGGCGCTGCCGTCGTCCGCGACACCCTCGAGATAGCCGATCCAGGCTGCCACCACCAGCGCCAGTCGATGGATGGGCAAACCCAGCGCAAGATTCGTCCGAACCGACGGCAGCACGCGCAACGGCATCTTCTGCGAGCCATCCATGGCGATCTGCGCAGTCTGGTGGGCAAGGCCCGGGTTGCCGAAACGCGCAAGCAGGTTGTGGCAATACTGGGGCGCGATGCCCAGGAGCGCAGGATCGAGACCGGGGATGACTTCGATGCGCCAGAGATCGTCGATGAAGCCGCGCAGCGCCGGTTGCGCGATGGCGGCATCCACGGTCGCGATGCCGGCTGGCACGGCCAGCCAGGCAAGCGCCGAATGCGCGGCATTGAGCAAACGCAGCTTCATCGCTTCGTAGGGGCGCACGTCCGCAACGATCTGGACGCCGCTCTCCTCGAGCGGCGGGCGCGGTCCGGCAAAGCGGTCCTCGATTACCCACTGGCGGAAGCGCTCGGTCACTACCGGCCAGGCGTCATCGACCTCGAGCAGGCCTGCAGCCAGTTCCCGCTGTGCCCGACCGGTTCGCGGCACGATCCGGTCGACCATCGTGTTCGGGAACTGCAGATGTTCCTCTATCCAGGCTGACTCGCCGGCCATCGCCGCCTGGTCGAACTGCAGCACCAGCTCGCGGAGCAGCTCGCCGTTGCCGATGAGGTTGTCGCACGAGAGGACGGTGAGCGCCGGCGCCCGTTGCCGGCGACGCAGCCGCAGCGCCGAATGCAACAGTCCCACGGCGCTGCGTGGCTCCCGCAGGCTCGCGAGGTCGTGCGCGATGTCGGGATGTGCGACATCGAGCGTGGCACGGCTGGCGCCCGCGACGTGCCCGTAGCCTTTCTCGGTGATGGTGAGGGTGATCCAGCGGGTGGTGGGTGCTGCCATTCGCTCGACTACCTTCGACGGATCCTCCCGTGCCACCAGCAGTTCGCGCAGCGCGCCGATGACCCGCACGCGATCGCCGTCGGTGTCGCGTTCCACCAGCGAATAGCAGCCATCCTGCGGCTGCAGCGCGTCACGGATGGCGGGGTTGCGCAGGCTCACGCCGCAGATGCCCCAGCCGGTCGCGCCGGCGTCCATCGCTTCGTCCAGATAGGCGGCCTGGTGCGCGCGGAAGAAATTGCCCACGCCGAGGTGGACGACGCCGATGGTGGCGGCCTGCGGCAGGTAGGCTGGTCGGGAGACTCGCGACGGCAGTTGCCCGATCGCTGCGGTGCCAAGGCGCTTGCGGCTCGTCATGCGCGTCGCGACTCCCGGCGGGTCATGCTGGGCGTCCGTACCAGTGGCTCATGGGCGTCCTCCTCGAGTTCTGGCGCCGATGAGGGCTGCCGGAGCTGAATGAGTGAACTAGTATACAAAGGCGCACACTGAAGCCCGAGCCATGGGTCGCGAGCGCAGGTCGGAACCCCAGCGCAGGATCGGCCCGCAGAAGCGGCAGCCCCGCGCAAACGTGCAGTTTCACTGGAGGCGGTCATGCTTGAATGCAAAGTGTATGCGGCCAACGACCTGCGGGTCCTGGAGGTGCCGGTGCCGGATCCGCAGCCCGGCGAGGTGCTGATCCGGCTCGGGGCCGCCGGTATCTGCGGCTCGGACATGCATTATTACTTTCACGGTGGTGTCGGCAGCTTCCGGATCCGCGAGCCGCTCACCCCCGGCCACGAGGCCTCCGGCGTCGTGGCCGCCGTCGGCGAGGGGGTTCTGCGCGTCAAGGCGGGCGATCGGATCGCCATCAACCCGTCGCGATGGTGTGGTCAGTGCGCAGCCTGTCGGGAAGGTCGCGAGAACCTTTGCCTGAATATGCGCTTCCTCGGCAGCGCCAGTGTCTTCCCGCATATGCAGGGCTTGTTCCGCGAGTACTTCGTGATGCCGGAGCGGCAGTGCGTGCCGGTGACGGCGGACGTGTCGCTCGAGGAGATCGCCATGTCCGAGCCACTGTCGGTGGCGTTGCATTCGGCTACGCGTGCGGGCAACCTCCTGGGCAAGCGCGTGCTCATCACCGGCAGCGGCACCATCGGCTGCATGATGGTGCTCGCTGCACGTCTCGGCGGCGCTGCGCACATCGCCATCACGGATGTCGTCGAGCATCCCCTGTCGGTCGCGCGCCAGGTCGGAGCCGACCAGGTGGTGCGCAGCGACCAGCTGCCGGCCGGATCCAGGCTGAGCGAGGTGATCGGCGGGGAACCGGATGTGGCATTCGAGGTCTCGGGTGCGGTGGCGGCGCTTGCGTCGGCACTGGAGAACGTGCGCCGCGGCGGGATCATCGTGCAGGTGGGCACGCTGCCGCCGGAGGGCATGCACCTTCTCGCCAACCAGATCATGGCGCGCGAGCTCGACCTGCGCGGCTCCTTTCGATTCGGCAACGTCTTCGACACCGCGGTGCAGGCGATTGCCGGCCGCCGGGTTGACGTTCGCCCGGTGCTGTCGGGCACGCATCCACTGGCGGAGGCTGCGGCGGCGATCACGCTTGCGCGCGACAAGACACGGAGCATGAAGGTCCAGCTCAGGCCCTGAAGTCCCCCGGCCCCCCGGGATCCGCTTTTCCGGCGAGGAAGGCCGCCACCTTCTCGCGCCGCGGCATTGGCGCCACGGCGCCATAGCCGAGCGTCGAGATCGCGGCCGCGGCATTCGCATAGCGCGCGGCGCTGAAAGGGTCGCTGCCGCGCAGCGTCTCGGCGAGGAAGGCACCGTCGAATGTGTCGCCGGCTGCGGTAGCATCCACCGCGGCCACTGCATGGACGCCGATCAGCTCGCGCCGCTCGGGCGTCGCCACCAGCGTGCCGGACTTGCCGAGCGTCAGCGCGACCACCCGGGGGCCGAGCCTGAGGTAGAAATCGGCGATCGCTTCCGGGTCCTCGAGTCCGGTGAGCTGGACCGCATCATCGAGCCCGGGCAGCGCGATGTCGCATTCGCTCATGGCGGCATGGATGACGGAACGTGCGCGCTGCAGCGGCCAGAGCTTGAGGCGAAGGTTGGTGTCGTAGGAGACGGTGACGCCGTTCTCGCGAGCGATGCCGATGGCGTGAAAGACGGTGTCGCACGCGGAGGCGCTGATGGCCTGGCTGATACCTGAGACATGCAGTACGCGAGCGCCGGCGATGTAGCCCGTTGCAAACGTGCGGGGCGTCATCCTGCTCGCGGCAGAGCCGGCGCGCAGATAGGTGAAGCGATGCTGCCCCTCGTCGTGGTCGACGAAATAGATGGCGGTCGGTGCGTCCGGATCGCGGCTGACCTGGCTGGCATCGACGCCTTCAGCCGCCCACAACGCCATGAAGCTGTCGCCGAAGGCGTCGCTGCCCAGGCAGGTGAGGTAGCCGACGCTCGCTCCCTGGCGCGCCGCCGCGATCGCACAGTTGGAGGTGTCCCCGCCATGGCCGGCGAGATAACTGCCATCCGACTGGCGGTTGAACTCCAGCATCGGCTCGCCGAGGCAAACGATTTCGGGCTGCAAGGGCCGGCTCCTTCCGCCAGATGCGGCGATTTCATCGCGGGGTTGGGTGATGATAGCCACAGCATGACCTGCGGTTGGACTTTTGCGGCGCAACATGCGATACTCTCTGGCTGTCCCGGCTGCCGCCGTTCAACCTTCCGGTTGTTCGCGGCGTCATCGATATCTGGCCCTCTGCCCGAATCACCGTTCCTCGTCGTGCCCCATGTTCCGGGGGTGGCGCAGGTTCGATTCGAGCCTCCGTTGGTTGGCGTCGATGCTTTGCAATTCGCCAACCGACCGCGTCATCACCGTCCCCCAAAGGACACCGACCCGGTCAATCGCGCATTGTCGTGCCGCCACCGTCGCCCTGCAGCAAGCCGGGACGCGACGGACGGTGCGCCTTGTGCCGTACGGAGTTCACGAATGTTCGACGCTTCCTCCTCGCCTGTTTTCTCGCCTGCTGCCGACGACGCGGCAAGCGATGTATCGCCTACGGCTGCCCCGGCTGCCGGTGCTACCGCCAAAGAAATATCCTTCGCCGAGCTCGGCCTTGCAGCGCCTTTGCTCGACGCGTTGAAGAGCCTGGAGATCAGCCAGCCGACGCCCGTCCAGCTACAGGCCATCCCGATCCTGCTCGCGGGCCGCGACCTGATCGCGTCGGCACCGACCGGCACCGGCAAGACGGCGGCTTTCGTGCTGCCGTCGCTGCAACGCATCCTGAACGACGGCGCCGGCGTCGCCTCCGCTGCCAACCCGGCTGCAGGCGCCGCATCGGCGAGCCGTCCCGGCAAGCGTACCTTCGGCGCCCGCATCCTGGTGCTGACGCCGACCCGGGAACTTGCGCAGCAGGTTGCCAAGCATGCACAGGCCCTGTCGCGATCGATGCAGCGGGTATCGACCGTCTGCATCACCGGCGGCGAGTCGTACTACCTGCAGAACAAGGCGCTCTCGTCGCCGCACGAGATCCTGGTGGCTACACCGGGCCGCCTCATGGACCAGATGGACCAGGGCCGCATCGACCTGTCGCGCATCGAAGTACTGGTGCTCGACGAGGCGGACCGGATGCTCGACATGGGCTTTGCCGACGACGTGGTCGCGATTGCGCGTTCCTTGTCGCCGCAGCGGCAGACGGTGTGCTTCACCGCCACCTTGTCGAGGGCAGTACGTTCGCTGGCCGGCCAGCTGCTGCGCGATCCGCAGTGGATGGAAGTGGCTCGCGTCGTCACCGATGAAACCCCGATCGACGATCACGTGGTCTACGTCGACAACTCGCATCACCGCGACCAGGTACTCGCCAAGTGCCTCGCCGACAGCGGCATGGGCCAGGCGATCATCTTCACCGCGACCAAGCGGCATGCCGAGCAGCTGGCCGGCGAGTTGTACCGTACGGGCATCTCCGCGCTGGCGCTGCACGGCGACCTCAACCAGCGCGAGCGCACCAAGGCCCTCAACCGCTTGCGCCGCGGCGAGTGCAAGGTGCTGGTCGCGACCGACGTCGCCGCGCGTGGCCTCGACGTCTCGACGATCACCCACGTCATCAACTACGACCTGCCGCGAGTGGCGGAAGACTATGTGCACCGCATCGGCCGCACCGGCCGGGCCGGCGCAAGCGGGCAGGCCCTGTCGCTGGTGGGTCGCGAGGACGTCATCACGCTGCGCAAGATCGAGCACTTCATCGGGCGCAAGGTCCAGGTCAGTGCATTCGAAGGGCTGGAAGCGGAGTTCAAGCCGGTCGAGCGCCGTCCTCGCGACGGCAAGCCCGGCGGATTCCGCAAGCCGGGCTTCGGCAACGGCGCGGGACGCAAGCCCTGGAACAAGGGTGCCCCCCGCGGCAACAGCAGCTACGGCGCGAGCCGCTTCGGTGGCAGCGACGGCGCGCGGCAGGGCGGGGAAGGTGGCGGCTACCAGGGCCGGGACGCAGGACGGAGCGGCGCCGGCGATCGCGCCCGGACCGGCAAGGGCGGCTACGCCGGCCGCTGAGGCCGGCTTGGCAGCGCGAATCCGGCGGGCTTCGCAGTGATCCGGCGGGCTTCGCAGTGATCCGGCGGGCTTTGGCTGCCGCTCTCCGACCTTCGGGCTATCATCGGCCCGATGGTCCTCGCCTACGTCACGGCTCGCAGCGCAGTCAGTTCGGTGGGCGTGGGTTGCGCGTCTCTCGAGCGCGCCTTGCGCGCCGCGTCCTGCGGACTGCGCCCTAACGATTTCGACCGGTTCCCCGGCGGCGGCTTCATCGGTCGTGTCGACGGAATCGAAGCGCAACCGCTGCCGCAACCGCTCGCCGCTTTCGACTGCCGCAACCACCGACTGGCCAATGCCGCCCTGGGCGCCGACGGGTTCGACGAGGCCGTCGCGCGCGCCTGCAATCGCTATGGCGCCGACCGCGTCGCCGTGCTTGCCGGCACCAGCACGTCGGGAATCCTGTCGACTGAAATTGCCTATGGGCAGCGCACGGTCCAGGGTGAGCTCCCGGCCTGGTTCGACTACCGGCATGCCCACAACTACGGTGCGCTGCCGGAATTCATCCGCCAGCGGCTCGGGGTGACCGGTCCCGGTCAATGCCTGTCTACTGCCTGTTCCTCCAGCGCGAAGGTGGTCGCCTCCGCCGCCCGTTGGCTGGCGCTCGGGCTGTGCGACGCTGCGGTGGTCGGCGGAGCCGACAGCCTTTGCGGCACGACGATGCAGGGCTTTCGCTCGCTGCAGGTGGTGTCCGACCTCCCATGCCGGCCCTTCGACGCGACGCGCAGCGGCATATCCCTGGGCGAGGCGGCTGCCTTCCTGCTGCTCGAGCGCGAGCCCGCCGGACAGGGCGATGACAGCTACCGCACGGGCAGCAGCAGGCCAGCGCAGCAGTGACGCAGCAGTGGCAGCAGTAGCAGCGGCAGGCGCGTCGGGCTGCTGGGCTATGGCGAGACCGCCGATGCCTGGCACATGTCGGCGCCTCATCCCGAAGGTGCGGGCGTGCTGGGCTCGATGCGGGCCGCGCTTGAGCAATCGGGTCTCGAGGCAGGAACGGTGGATTTCACCTGCGCCCACGGTACGGCGACGCGGGCCAACGACGAGATCGAGGCCGTCGCGATCAGGGCGGTCTTCGGCGGCGATGCGATAGCGACCTCGACCAAAGGCACGACCGGGCATGCCCTGGGCGCAGCAGGTGCGCTGTCGGCAGTGATTGCGGTGCTGGCGATCGAGCAAGGGTTCGTGCCGGCGACCGCCAATACCGCGAGTGTCGACCCTGCCTGCCCGGTGTCCGTGCCGCTTCGGACGCCGCTCGCAGCCGGTTGGCGCCGTGATGGTGAATGCGCTGGGCTTCGGCGGCAACAACTGCTCGCTGGTGTTCGGTGCGGGCGCATGACCGTCGCCCTCCTGCGCGCGCGGGTCTGCGGCATCGGCCTGATTGCGCCTGGCATCGAGGATTGGCAGGCAGGCGCCGCAATCCTGGACGGCCGCCGTTCCTGGGAGACAGCGCCGCTGGCGATGCAGGCAGCCTCATTCCTTCCTGCTGCGGAGCGAAGGCGGGCCGGCAAGGTCGTTCGCCTCGCGCTGGCATGCGCGCACCAGGCGGTCGCTGCCAGCGGTTTCGCAGCCGGCGAGATCGCCAGCGTCTTCGCATCCACCGATGGCGATGCGCAGAACACCCACGAGATCTGCACGACGCTGAACGAGCCGGAGCCGAGCATTTCGCCGACCCGCTTTCACAATTCGGTGCAGAATGCTGTCAGCGGCTACTGGACGATCCTGACCAAATCGCGCGCGCCGACCGCGATGGTGATGGGAGGCGACGAGATCCTGGCGCTCGGCCTGCTCGAGGCCATGTCGCAGGCGGTGCAATCGAAGCGACCGGTCCTGCTCGTGGTCTTCGACATGGTGATGCCGGCGCCGCTCTTCGCCGCACACCCGATCGAGGGCGGAGGCGCAATCGCTCTGGTGCTTTCGGCCGACGACAAGGCCGGACCCGGCCTCGTCGTGCGGTTGAGCAGGCGTGGTCCGGCAGAAGCCGATGACGCGGCTCGCGCTTTGCCGGAACCTCGCGCGTCCCGCGGCCTGCCGGAAGGACTGCGACGGGTGCATCCGGTCGGACCGGCGCTTCCGATGCTCGCCCATCTGGCGACGCAGACAAGCGGGCGGTCGAGCCTCGCCTTTGACCGCTACCATTCGCTGGAACTATCGATCAACTGCAATGACTGAGGCTGGAGCCGATTCGGATGAATATCGGACTGCATGACGGGCGGCAGCAGGGGGTCCTGCAACCGGACGTGAACCAAGCGACGCATGACGTGGTCATCATGGGCGGCGGGCTCGCCGGGCTCTCGCTGGCATTGCAGCTGAAGGAGCGGCTGCCGCAGCTGGATATCCTGATTCTGGAGCGCCGCTCGCATCCGGTTGCGGCGGCCGCTCACAAGGTCGGCGAATCGACGGTGGAGATCGCGGCCCATTACTTCGGCCAGGTGCTGGGGCTCGAGTCATACCTTCAGACGCACCAGCTGAAGAAGTTCGGCTTTCGATTTTTCTTCTCGGACGGGCGCGAGGATCTCGACCAGGTGACCGAACTCGGCGCCAGCACCTTCCTGCCCACCCCCAGCTATCAGCTCGACCGTGGCCTGTTCGAGAATGACCTGGCCGCGCTTGCGCTCGAGCGGGGCTGCCGCTTCCTCAGCGAGGCCGTCGTGCGACGCTTCGAGCTGTCGAGTGGCAACAGCGCCGTGCCGGCGCAGGCCCATCGGGTCGTCTACGAGCACGCCGGGCGGACTCATGAAGTACGGACGCGCTGGCTGGTCGACGCTGCCGGCCGGGCCAACCTGATCAAGCGCAAGCTTGGGCTCGAGGAAGGCAACGACCACCAGGTCGGGGCAGTCTGGTTCCGCATCGGCGAGCGCATCGACATCAACGAGTGGTCGACGGACAAGGCCTGGCTCGGGCGCGCGAATCCGCCCAATCGCTGGCTGTCGACGAATCACCTGGTCGGGGAAGGCTACTGGGCCTGGCTGATCCCGCTCGCATCCGGAGCCCATTCGGTGGGCATCGTGGCGGATGCCGCGCTGCATCCGATCGAGACGATCAACAGCTTCGAGAAGGCGATGGACTGGCTGCGGGTGCATCAGCCACAGTTGCATCGCGACCTCGAGTCGAAGCGGGGCAAGCTGCTGGACTTCGCCTGGTTCAAGCGCTTCTCCCATGGCTGCAAGCAGGTCTTCTGCGGCCGGCAGCGCTGGGCGATCACCGGGGAGGCAGGCGTGTTCCTGGACCCCTTCTATTCGCCCGGCAGCGACTTCATCGCGATTTCCAACACCTTCGTGACGGAAATGATCCGGCTCGACCTGGACAAGGCGCCGCTGCAGATGATCGCCGGAATGTACGATCAGATCTATCTCTCGCTCTACCGCAACATGCTGCCGATCTACGTCGGCCAGTACCCGCTCTTTGCGGATGCCCAGGTGATGCCGGTGAAGGTGATCTGGGACT
The DNA here is from genome assembly GCA_963844195.1 of uncultured Pseudomonadota bacterium. Classification (GTDB taxonomy): domain Bacteria; phylum Pseudomonadota; class Gammaproteobacteria; order Burkholderiales; family Burkholderiaceae_E; genus Lautropia. The sequence continues at coordinate 1,580,316 of CAWJNC010000004.1, forward strand.
ACACCTTCTACTGGGGGATCATGTGCCCGCTGTTCATCCAGAACCGGCTCATCGACCTGCAGAAGATGGCCAAGCTGCAAGCGCAGCTGGCCCGCATCGAGCGGCTCAACATCGCAGTGCAGGGATTCATGCGGAACTGGAGCGGCTCTACGGGACGCGACCACAACCCGCCGCAGCTGCTCGACCAGGCGGCCCTCGGCTGGTTCGCGGAGATGAATCGTGGCCTGACCGACAAGCTCGATGGCGAAGGATTCGATGCGCTGATGCGCGAGTCGGGCAAGGTCCTCGACGAGCTCGCCGCGGAGATCGTCGCCTGCGCAACCTCCCGGCATCCTGAACTCGACGGCAGTGGCGTCCTGGCGCTGCTGCCCCCGGGCGTGCAGCCGGGGGACCGACTCTTTCCCAACGGCCTTGCCCCGGGCGAGGGCGGCGATGACGAAGTCAACAGGATGGTGGCACATGGATAAGCGACAACTTGGTGGCTCGGACCTGGCGGTGGCGCCGCTATGCTTCGGCGGCAACGTGTTCGGATGGACGGCCGACGAGAAGACTTCGCTGGCCTTGCTCGATTCGTTCGTCGATGCCGGTTTCAACTTCGTCGACACTGCCGACACCTATTCGCGCTGGGTTGCCGGCCACGAAGGCGGCGAGTCGGAGACGATCATCGGGAAATGGCTCAAGAGCCGGGGCAGCCGTGACAAGGTGGTGATCGCCACGAAGGTCGGAATGGACATGGGACCGGGCGGTAAGGGACTCTCGGCCGCGCACATCCGCAAGTCGGTGGAGCAGTCGCTGAAGCGGCTGCAGACCGATCACATCGACCTCTACTACTCGCACAAGGACGATCCGGAGACGCCGCTGGAGGAAACGCTGCAGGCGCATGCGGATCTGGTGAGCCAGGGCAAGATCAGGGCGATCGGCGCGTCGAACTACAGCGCGTCGCGGCTGCGGGAGGCGCTCGACGTCAGCAAGCGGCTGAACCTGCCGCGCTACGAGGTACTGCAGCCCGAATACAACCTCTACGCGCGCAGCGGCTTCGAGGCGGAGCTCCAGCCGCTTTGCAGGGAGGCCGGTCTTGGCGTCGCGCCGTACTATGCGCTCGCCAGCGGCTTTCTCACCGGCAAGTACCGGTCGGAGGAGGACTTCGGCAAGAGCCCGCGCGGCGCACGAATGGCCGCCTATCTCAACGAGCGCGGCCGCTCCATCCTTTCCGCGCTGGACGAGGCGGCCGAGGAGCACCATGTGACGCCGGCGCAGGTCGCCATCGCCTGGCTGATCGCGCAGCCCGGCATCACCGCCGCAATCGCCAGCGCCACTTCGCTCGAGCAACTGCAGGAACTCATGGGCGCCGCGCGACTGGAGCTCGATCCTGACACCCTGGCACTACTCGACGCCGCAAGCGCCTAAGAGCCTGGGAGGAGACCGTCAGCCGCGCACCGGGTCGTGCGGCGGGCGCGGCCAGAGCAGCGCCGTGCCGAGCCCGGCTGCCAGGAACGACGCGATGAAGACGGCGATCTTGGCGGCGGCGAACTCGTCCGGATCCGGGAATGCCTTCGCGGCGATGTACAGGGACATGGTGAAGCCGATGCCGGCAAGCGCCCCCGCGCCGGCAAGCTGCCGCCAGTTGTAGTCCGGGGACTTGTCGGCGATACCGAGGCGAACGGCCAAAGCGGCGCCACCGAGGATGCCGAGCGCCTTGCCGATCACCAGTCCCCCCACGATGGCCAGCATCAGCGGCTCGTGGCCGAACACGGCCGAGGAGGTGAAAGCGACGCCGGCGTTTGCCAACGCGAACAGCGGCAGCACGAAGTAGCTCGCCCAGGGCTCGACCGTGCGTAGCAGCTTGTCGGCCGGGGACTGGATGCGATCATGGATCGCGTCGAGGGCGCGCAGCGTCGGCTCAGACGGGCCGTGCCGCAACACCTTCTTCTGCGCCGTGCGCATCTCCGCCGACAGTACCGTCTCGGCCTGGGCCATCAACGCGGCAAGGTTGGCCGGAGGCCGGGTGGGCGTCACCACCGCGACGATGACACCGGCGAGTGTCGCATGCAGGCCGGCCGCATGCAGCAGCACCCATAGCGTCGCACCGAGCAGCGCGTAGGGCAGTGGGCGGTAGATCCCGCCGCGGTTGAGTGCCGTCAGTGCGCCCACCGTCACCGCGCTCGCACCGAGGTAGGCGAGGTCGAAGCCGCCGGAATAGAACAGGGCCACCACGACGATGGCAACCAGGTCGTCGACGACGACCGCGGCGGTGAGGAAGATGCGCAGCGCCACCGGTACGCGGTCGCCGAGCACGGCGATCAGTGCGATCGCGAAGGCGGTGTCGGTGGTGGTCGGTATGGCCCAGCCGTCCGTCAGGTGCCCGGTCGGCACGATCATGAGGTAGATCGCGGCCGGCAGGAGCATCCCGCCCGCGGCGGCCGCGATCGGCAGGATCGCGGCGCGCCGGCTGGATAACCGGCCGGTGGTGAATTCTCGTTTGATCTCGAGTCCGACCACCAGGAAGAAGACGGTGAGCAGGCCGTCGTTGATCCATTCGCGCAGCGGCAGGCTGAAGGAGAAGTTGCCGGCCACGATGGCGAGCGGGGCATGCCACAGGCTCTCGAAGGCCGGCCCCCAGGGAGAATTCGCCAGCGCGACCGCCAGCAGCGTCATCAGGAGCAGCAAGATTCCGGTAGAAGGTGCCCAGCGCGCGAAATCGAGCGCCGCCGCCTGCACTCGATGGCCCGGCGAGCGCAGCAGCGCCTCGGCGAGCGTCGATTCGTCCCAGGCGCCTTCGAAGCGCCGGTCGTTGATGAAGAACGTGGGCGACACCATTGCCCCGCTGCGGCTCGCGCTCTCGCGCTGCCGCCGCACCGTGTCCCGGGCACGTTGCATCGCCTGCGCATGCACGCCGTCAGGCGGCGGCAGGCCGAAATCCGCGGCGATGGCGGGCAATTCCGCCGAGCGCAGCGCGGGGCCGCGCTTCATCAGCGCATCGTGGATCGGCCAGTACTCGCCGCTGATCTCGTAGGCGTACTCCGCGAGTTCGGCAGCCGCAAGCGCATGTTCGTTGCCGGTGATCGGCCGATGCCTGAACACGTAGCGCAGGCGGCTGCCGAAGCGGTCGCGCAGGTTGGCGACGATCTCGTGCGCGGCAAAGCAGTAGGGACAGGAGAAGCTTCCGTATTCCACCAGCGTGATCGGAGCACCTTCGCCGATGAGATGGTCGACTCGTTCGCTGACGAGCGGATGCAGCCGGGTTGCCTGGGCGGTCGTCATGCCTGCGAGGCCATCGCCTTCTGGCGCCGGCCCAGCCACAGGGCGTTGCCCAGCCAGAGCGCCGACACCGGCAACGCCACCAGCGCAACGCCGGCCGTCCCGAGCCCCACCATGCCGAGCAGCGCGTAGGCCCAGCTGCCGGCCTGGTCGCCGGCGCGATAGACGACCGTGTCGATCATGCTCTTCGCCTTGTACTTGTCCTCGCGCGGTACCACGGTGAAGAGGACCTCGCGGGTCGGTCGTGCAAGTCCGAAGTTGCCGACCCGCCGCAGCACCTGGACTACCACCAGGACTGCCAGGGTCGGCGCCGCGGCGAGCACCCCGAACCCGAGCAGCGTGCAGAAGGGCAGCACGGCCGCGGTCACTCCCACGCCGAACGCCCGCAGGAACCGACTCGTGACGAACAGCTGCACGAGCAGGGTGAGCAGGTTGACCGCGAGGTCGACGGCGGCGAAGAAGGTCGTGCGCGAGGCGCGGTCCGGGAAGTAGTCGCGCACGATTGCGGCCTGCTGGAAGTAGAGGAAGGTCGATGTGATGGCATAGAGCAGGATGTACAGGCTGATGCCGAGCAGGTAGGGCGAGCGCAGGGTATGCGTGATCCCGGCGAGGATGCTGCCGCCGATAGGCGCCTCTGCCTCTACCGCATCATGCGCGGGCGCGGCGCCCCCGGCCGGGGAGCGATGCAAGGATGCGGTGAGCCGCGAGAGCCTGCGCACGCACAGGATGGCCATCGCGAGCAACAGGGCGGACGCGAGCAGCAGCCAGGTGTGGCCGACGCCGGCGACCAGCGAAGCGGTGATGCTCGAGCCGAGGATGGCACCGATGGTGGCGCCCGCGGCGAGGAAGCCGAACAGCCGCTTGGCCTGTTCGGTGTCGAACACGTCCACCATCAAGGCCCAGAAGACCGACACGACGAACAGGTTGAAGACGGACACCCAGATGAAGAAGGCCCGCCCGACCCAGACCAGCTCGCTGCCGCTTGCGACGTGCAACAGCCAGGCGAAGATGGCCAGGTTGACGATGAAAAACAGGTAGGCGAAGGAGATGAACCTCTCGCGTGGCAGCACCCGCACCAGCGCGGAGTAGGCAGGATTGATCGCAATCATCACCAGCAGGGTGCCGGTGAACAGCCATTGCAGGTTCTCGACGCCGCCTTCGATGCCCATGGTGTCGCGGATCGGACGGATCACGTAGTAAGCCGACATGACCGAAAGCACGTAGAGACATGCCCAGGCGAGCAGGGCGATCTCGTGCGGGCGGACCAAAAGGCGCGTGAGCAGGCGCGCGGCCAGGCGTGTCGTGGGGCCGTGGCCCTCGGCGGCGGCAGCGTGCGTTGCGGCCGCCTGCCCGGGCAGGCCCGGCCTCTCAGAGGGCATCGATGAACGCTTCCATCCGCTTGCGCATTGGCTGGTCGGGCAGGCGACCCCTGGCGGCGCCCATGTTGTCGACGACGTACTCCGGCTTGGCCATTCCGGGGATGGCGCAGGTGACCGCATCGTGCGAAACGATGTACTTGAGAAAGAATTGCGCCCAGCTCTCGCAGTCGAAATCCGCGGCCCATGGCGGCAGCGGCCGGCCGCGGGTCGCATCGAAGAGGCGGCCGCGCCCGAAGGGCAGGTTGACCATGACGCCCATGCCTCGGTCGCGCGCCAGGGGCAGCAGGCGCTCGCCGGCGCCGCGGTTGTCGAGCGCGAAGTCGACTTGGACGAAATCGAGCGCCTGCTTCCTCATCATCGCCTCGAAGGCCTGGTATTGGCGATCGCTCGAGGTGGTGGCGCCCAGATAGCGGATGCGTTTCGCGGCTTTGATCTCGCGCAGGTGCGCCAACTGCGTGTCGATGTCCTGGAGGTTGTGCACGGCGACCAGGTCGAGCGGACGCCGCCGCAAGCGGCCGAAGGACTCTTCGATCTGCGCCTCGCCTGCGGCGCGACCGGTCGCTCCCACCTTGGTCGCGAGGAACAACGGTGCCGAAGGCTTCAGGTCGGCGAGCAGCGAACCCACGACGGCTTCTGCATCGCCATAGGAGGGTGCGGTGTCGATGACCGAGCCGCCCAGCTCCAGGAACTTGCGCAAGCTCTCGCGCAGCGGCGCCAGCTCCGCCTCGCCGGACGCTCCCTGGAAGCGGCGCGCCGTGCCGACGCCGATCACCGGTAGCGGCTCCGCGCTGGAGGGGACCGCCTTCGTGATCAATTCGCCCGCAGCCAGGGACGGCATCGGCAGGCCGGCAGCAAGCACCATGACGCCGGCTCGGCCCAGCAGCATGCGGCGATTCACGTCCATCCGACTCTCCGGTTCGTTGTCGATTGCCATGCTTGCGCGCCCGCGGCCAGGCTAAGGGACCAGACGCCGGCAGGCGACGGCGGGCAATGGAACATTTCCTGCTTGCCTGACGAGCGGGACGTCGCAGCGCGCCGTCTCATTCCAGGGGGAACCTCATGCTGGATCGCACGAGCACCAAGTTTACTCATGTCAGGCCGGAGGACACCGGGTACGCCTCCGGCGGCCTGCGCGATTTCTTCCTCTATCGCGATCTCGGCATCGCCGACGCCACCGGCGGGAAGGTGATCGCGCACCTCGTCAAGGCGAACATGGCACCCGAATCGGGCACCGGCTGGCACCTTCATGAGGCGGAGTTCCAGATCGTGATCATGCTCAAAGGATGGGCGCGCTTCATGTACGAGGACCAGGAGACACTGGTGAAGGCGGGCGACTGCGTCCACCAGCGGCCCGGCATCCGACACTACCTGTTCGACTACTCCCCGGACATGGAGTACCTGGAAATCGTGTCCCCGGCGGACTTCAAGTCGATCGACGTGGAGCCGGTCTGCGCGGTGCCGTCGCCCACACCCTGGGATCGGCCCGCCGGTTGACTGCCCAGCACGGAAAGACGCGATCAGAACTCGGCTTCCAGCTCGTCGATCTCGTCGGGCTCGCCTTGCGCGGCCGAGACCCACTCCTGCATGGCGGGCAGCGCCATGATGCGCCGGCAATAGGCGGCGCAGACCTTGTCCAGCTTGACGTCGTAGGTGAGGAACCTGGTGACGACCGGCGCGTACATGGCGTCCGCGATGCATGGCTGCGCGCCGAACAGGTAGATTCCGCCGTACGAACCGAGGCATTCCCGCCAGATCTCCGCCACCCGGTCGATGTCCGCCTGGGCACGCGACCAGATCTTGAAGCCGGGAAAGCGGGCCTTGATGTTCATCGGCAGCGACGACCGCAGCGAGCCGAAACCGGAATGCATCTCGCCGCAGATGGCGCGGCAGTGCGCGCGCGCGACCGCGTCCGCCGGCAGCAGGCCGGCCTTCGGCTTGATCTCGTGAAGGTACTCGCCGATCGCCAGCGTGTCCCAGACGTGCACGCGGTTGTGGCGCAGCGACGGCACCCGCATCGACGAGGAGAGCAGCAGGATCTCCGCCTTCATGGCCGGGTCGTCCGGGGAGACCACCTTCTCCACGAAGTCGAGTCCGGCGAACTTGGCCATCAGCCAGCCGCGCAGGGCCCACGCACCATAGTTCTTGCTGCTGATCGTCAGTTCCGCCTTGGCCATGCTGCCTCCCTGGCATGCTTGGCGGCGTCCCTCGCCGCAAGCTTGTGCCTGGTTCCGAGCAAGGCCTGTGCCACTTGCGGACCGGCGGGCTTGCGATGGCCCGCAAATTGCCTGCACTGGTGGAAGACCGACCGCGAGGGGGATCCATGCTCTATCAGGCCTACCAGTTCCACTCGGACATGACGGGGCCGCTGCGCATGCTGGCGCAGTGGATCAATGCCACGGCGTGGGCGGCCGGCACGGAGCGCACCCCGCTGCGCCGGCTCGCGGCAGCCAGCGAGGTGGTGGCGCGGATGCGGCTGACGCACCGCCGGCCGGCGTTCGGCATCGGGACCGTGACGGTGGCCGGCCACGAGGTGGAGGTGACCGAGGAGGTGATCCTTGCGTGCCCCTTCGGCAGCCTCCTGCACTTCAGGCGGGCGCTGCCCCTCGACCTGCCCGAGCAGCCGCGGGTGCTGCTGGTTGCGCCACTGTCCGGACATTTCGCGACGCTCCTGAGGGAGACGGCTCGCACGCTGCTGCAGGACCACGACGTCTTCATCACCGACTGGCACAATGCCCGCGACGTTCCGCTGCGGCACGGCGGCTTCGGCCTCGACGACTACATCGAGCACATGATCTGGTTCATCGAATGTGTCGGTCCGGCCAGCCACGTCGTCGCCGTGTGCCAGCCGTGCGTCGCTGCACTCGCCGCCACCGCGATCATGGCGGAGGACGACAGCATGGCGCAGCCGAGGAGCCTGGTGCTGATGGCGGGGCCGGTCGACTGCCGGGTGAATCCCACCGATGTCAACCGGCTCGCCACCAGCAAGCCGATCGGATGGTTCGAGAAGAACCTGATCAGCCGCGTGCCACTTGCCTATGCGGGCCGGATGCGCCGCGTCTATCCCGGCTTTGTTCAGCTCGGCGCCTTCATGAGCATGAACATCGAGCGTCATCGTCAGCAGTACCGGGACCTCTACGAGTACCTGCTCGAAGGCGACCTGGAGAAGGCGGATGCGATCCGGGCTTTCTACGACGAGTACCTGGCGGTCAACGACCTGCCCGCCGAGTTCTACCTCGAGACGGTTGCCAAGGTCTTCCAGACTTATGACCTGGCTCGCGGCAAACTGACCTGGCGGGGCCGGACCGTGGATCCGCGCGCCATTCGCCGCACGGCGCTGATGACGGTGGAAGGCGAACGCGACGACATCTGCTCCGTGGGACAGACCGTCGCGGCGCAGGACCTGTGCAGCGGCGTCCGGCCGTATCTCAAGTTCCATCACGTTCAGACCGGAGTCGGCCACTACGGTGTGTTCAGCGGCCGCCGCTGGAGCCAGCAGATCTATCCGCGGGTGCGGGACACGATCCACGCCACCGCCGGCTGAGCGGCAGCGCCCGCCGCGGCCGGTACGCTGACGGGCGCCGGAGGCCGATGGCGTACCATCTGCGCCGTTCCGATACATGCCCCGGTGGGTCGAATGATGCAGTGCCGCTGGTTCTTGCGATCGTCCTGCCTGCCTCTTGCCATGCTGCTGCTGGCGGCGTGCGCCGCGCCGCCGGCAGCCCCTCCGCCACAGCCCCTGGTGACGCCGCCGGGACCGCCCGGCTTCTCGCTTGCCGTGCGGCGCGGCCTCCCGCTCACGGTCGGCGTCTATGGCGTCGCCGCCACGAGAGAAGATGATGCCGGCGAGCGGGCCCAGGGCCCGGCGGCGGGCGTGCGGGCTCGCGCCGGCACCGCGGGAACTTCGCCGGCCCCTGCCGCCAACGGCGCGCCGCTGCCCGGGAGGCCTAATCCGCGCGAGGGCGGCGACGAATCGGTCAACATCGGCGCCGGCTTTTTCATCGGAGCCGACGGCACGGTCGCCACCGCCGCTCACGTGGTCGCCGACGCGGACCGGATCGTGGTCAAGCTGAGCGATCATCGCGTCTTCGAAGCAGAGGTTATCGGCGCGGACACCGAGAGTGACGTAGCGCTGATCCGGATCCCGGTCGAATTGCCGGTCGCGCCAGCGATGGGCAGGTCGGCGAGCCTGCAGTCGGGCGACTGGGTGGTGGCGATCGGCGACCCTTACGGACTCAACCGCTCGGTCGCCGCCGGCATCGTGGGTGGCGGGGCGCGACATTTTGCCGAGGATACCGATGCGCTCTTCATCCAGAGCGATCTGGCGCTCAATCCCGGCAACTCCGGCGGACCGCTCCTCAACGCCTCGGGATCGATCGTCGGCATGAACCTGAGGATGATGGTGGGGCCGTTCGGCACTGCCGGCGTGAGCCTGTCGATGCCGATCGAACTGGTGCTGAGGATCGCGGAAGACCTGAAGAGCGGCACGGCGGGCAGCCGGCCGCGGCTCGGCGCGAAGTTCGAGGACGTCTCGCCGCCGGCCGCTCTTGCCGCCGGCCGGCTGCTGGCTGACGGCGCCGCCATCACCGAGGTGGCGCGCGAAAGCGTTGCCGAGCGCATCGGACTGCGTGTCGACGACATCGTGGTCGGCTTCAACGGCCGCCCGCTGGCCGACAGCGCCGACCTGGTCCGCTCACTGCTCGAATGGGAGACACCGGAGGGCACGCGCCTGACCGTCTACCGGGATGGCGACTACGTGGAACTCGCGCTCGACTGACGCGGGCAACCCGGGGCATTGCGGCAGACCGTCGTGGAGTGGATAACATCGCACTTCGAACAGGATTCCACAGGAGGTTGAGCATGAAGGGTTTCGTCGACGACATCGAGAAGTTGACCGAGGAGAACACGGATTTCCGGCGGGTGCTCTACACCGGCAAGCACATGCAGCTGGTGCTCATGTCGCTGAAGCCGGGCGAGGAGATCGGCGCGGAAGTGCATGACGATCGCGACCAGTTTTTCCGGGTCGAAAAGGGCAAGGGGGAAGTGCAGATCGACGGCAAGAGCCACGCGGTCGAGGCTGACGATGCGATCATCGTGCCGGCGGGTGCGCGCCACAATGTCCTGAACAAGGGGAACGAACCGCTGCAGCTCTATACGCTCTACGGGCCGCCCGAGCACAAGGAGGGCACGGTGCATGTGACCAAGGCACAGGCCGACGCGCAGGAAGAGCACTTCGACGGCAAGACCACGGAGTAGTCGGCACGGGCGCGCCAGGTTCACCGCCCTGAAGGCACGCCGAAGTCCAGGCATGGCCCGAGCGGCACGATGCCGCTCGGGTTGATGTTGCGGTGGCTGCCGTAGTAGTGGCGTGCATGAAGTCCACCGTCTCCGCGATCCCCGGCCACTGGTAGAGCGATCGCGTGTAGGCCCACAGGTGGGGATAGTCGACCAGCCGGCGCAGGTTGCACTTGAAATGGCCGTGGTAGACGGGGTCGAACCGGATCAGTGTCGTGGCGCGACCGCTATAGCTTGGCTTGGCCCGCGCATAGAGCTCGTACAGAGCGTGGGCATGGTGGACCGGGTCCGCGACGACTCCCTCGGCCGGCGTGAAAGTCCAGCCGTCTTCCGCCATCAGCCAGTGCCGTAGCTCTAGGGCGGTCGGTACATGGTCACCACGGCGATGGCAAGCTCCCCGACTTGTCCGAGTGGGACACCATCTTAGAGCGAGCCTCCTGGCTGTGGCTCTATTATTTCTGGGTTAACAAATGTAACTGGGATTTTGATAGTTACATCCTCAGTCGCTGTTGTAATCTCGTTGTTATCTAACCTCTTAATAGCAAACACTACTTGTTCAGCTTGTGCTATTTGTTCGGGCGATGGAAGTGTAAGAGCCTCGTTAAACGACCGGCCAGCAACGAGCGTATTCGGCGGGAAGGCAAATGATAGTTGCAGTCCATTAGGAGGTTGAGCAATCTTTTGGGCTTCAAAAGATTCAGTTCCACTTCCCATTACCGCAGTCACTCGATAGATAATTTCTGGTTTTGAGGCGTCATTGATGCTCCCGCCTCTCACGACATTGAGCGTAATGGGAACGCCTGACTTTACCTCAGCAGGGTATCCCTCAAGCACCAGTGGATCTGCTGGACCAAATGCATCCTCAGGCCGATCCTCAAGGGGATTGTCATCTCCGCATCCAGCTAACACTAGTGCTGACATTAAAAAGCCGCGACGATCCATAACAGCTCCAAGAAAGGGGCCAAAACCCCTTTTTGTTTTAGCAGGCATTCCAACGTTATTTTCCCCATCCCGCTAAACGCTTTCCGATGCCCCAGACCTCACCAAACACCTTGAGCCGTGCCTGGTTGTGCCCGGTGTCCCGTTGACCTGCCTTCCTCTGCGGTGCTTTACTGCTTTCACTGCAAATTTCAACGCCGAAGCTGCTCCTGGCAGGGATCTCCCAAAGCCTCCGAGCCTCCCAGAGCCTTCCGAACCCTAGGCCTCTTAGAGCCCTCTAGGCCCTCCTGGAGCCTCCTAGAGCCCTCCTAGAGCCTCGGAGGGCTTTCGGGCCATCCGGGAGTTTTCTGACCGGAGATAACTGGCTCGATGGAAGTCCCCATTTCAAGCTTCCAAGCCTCCCGCATCTCATTGACGACCCATCGTGCGTCTTGCTCCCGAACAGCGTAAGCATCATGCACAGCAAGTACCGGCATCTTGTCCTCAACCGCTCTAAGGATGATTCTCGTCCCAATATTGCCTTCGTGGAACTGCATCTTGATCCCCGAGTCGTTGAAGAACACTCTGGATTTGATTACCCGTGTCGATTCGGTTGACCTTGGTGTCGGCAATGTGGGTCAGCACGCGGGCAAGGTACGTCTGCGGGTTGAGGCCGTGCAGCTTCTCTGTGCCGAGCAGGCTGTAAAGGTTGGCCGCACGTTTGCCGCCTTCGTCGTTACCGCACGCGGCGGTGCCAGAGTAGGGCGAGGTAGCGACACTATAGCGGGCGCCGGGCGCTCCCTCGGTGGCGCCTTCCGCGTCGGCCGAGTCGCAACGAGCGCGGCTGGTTGATTCAGATCATGTTCACGAGACCCGAAGCGTCGTAGCCTCAGCAAGGTGGCATGCAAGCCCGTGCGCCACGCCGTCGCGCCGGGAGAGGCGTCGCTCGAAGGCCTGAACCATGAGCACGAAGGTCACCGTTGCGCTGATCGCCCTGCTCGTCTCGGCGTGCGGCGGAGGCGCCGATTCGGCGGTCTCGGCAAATCCGCCGGCACCCTCGCCTGGCCCCGCGCCGGCTCCGTCGCCGGGGCCGGCTCCAGCCCCCGGCCCGACGCCGGAGCCGCCGCCGCCGGCGGCCGCGACGGTAAGCGGGGCGACCCTCACGAAGGCGCTTTGCACCAGCACGCAGCCGGTGCACGGAATTCCCTACTACCTGGCAGACCCGCCGGGCGGCGTCGGTGCGCGCGCCATCGCCTGGCAGGTGTGCACGCCGCCCGAATCCCCAGCGGGCGGGCGCTACGAAATCCACTCCGGCGGCTACAGCGGGGGCAGCCTGGCCACGGTCTCGATCCACACGCCGCTCGAGTCGCTGGCGAGCCCGTTGCGCCTGGGATCTTCGCTGGTCGCCGAGGTCGTCGCCAGCGGAGCGCCGCAGCGGATTCCGCAGACGCTTTACGCGCCGGCCCCGCTGTCGCTGGCTGACGACGATTCCATCCCCCTCGGTGCGGTGCTGCAACGATGGGCGTCGACGGTTGCCGGGGAGCCCTGGTTCGTAGAGCTGCAGGCATTGCCGGCTGTTCCTGGCGAGCGGCACCCGGTACCGCTCTTCAAGCTCTGCTGGAATGCGCTGCTTCCCTCCGTCACGAGAACGGCCTGCCAGCTGCACCGTATCTCCGACGGGGCGCCGGTAGGACTGGAGGTGAGCGACGATTCGGCCGGTGGCGGCGTGGTGACCTGGGTTGGCTGGCGCGAAGGGGTCCGGTCCGACGAAGTCGGCGGAGCCGCAATCGCAAAGGCCCTTTGCAAGGACACCCGCCCCGTGCAAGGAGCACCGCTCCCCATCGGCTTCCTGCCGGGTGGTGTCGCCCCGACGGTTTATGCCGCGCAGTCCTGCGGTCCCGACGCTTCGTCGGGCGGCGCGCGGTACGACTTCCACTCGGGTGGCTACAGTGGCGAGCCGGCGGTGCCGTTGGCAGGCGTCACTACTGGCCTGCTCTCCGAGAGGGCGCCGTTGTCGCTTGCGAGCTCGATGGAGGTGACGCTTGTCGGCCAGGGCGCACCGGCAACGACCCACGTCCTCCGGTCAGTCTCGGTGCTGGCAGTGGCCGATGCCGCCGCCATTCCTTTCGGCAGCACTCTCCAGCGCTGGACGACTGAGCAGCCTCCGGCGGCGGCCGCGCTGCAGCTGCGCAAGGCTCCCATGGAGGGCCCAATGGAACCCCTTTTCTCCCTGTGCTGGGATCTCGCCCTGCCAGGGACGACACGGCTGTCGTGCCAGGTCTACCGCCGCGACGACAGCGAGCCGGTCGGCCTCGAAGTGATGGAGACCGACGCGGAGGGCTCGATCCGTCGCTGGGTTGGCTGGCGCTGAGAGTTGTCCCCTGCGTAGGTTTACCTGCGACAGGTGGACAAAGAGCAATGACGATCCACCTGCGGTTGCGATCGTTGGCCATCATGACAGGACCGGACATGACGGCCCGAAGACCATCCGATCTGAACGCCGGTATTTAAATGAGCGGTCATGGACGTTTGCGCATCACTCGGGCGGCTGCAGTCAGGATGCGTTGCGCAGATCGGGAGGCGATGGGCTGTTCTACTGCTTTGCGGTTGACTGAAACAGGCAAGTTCGACTTTCGAGCCAGTGCCGAAAGCGCTGGTTCGAAGTGCGAGTAATTGCAACGAATGGTCGACAGCAATCCGACCTCTTCTCAATCTGGCCCTCCGCGCCTCGTGGCTACTTGCTAATCCCCAAGATGACCTCGCCGTTGCCGATCGCTGCGACTTGCGTTGCACTACCAAGCTGGCGCCCACCTACGTGAGTTGGATTTTCCGGGTGACGTGCCCGTTGCTCTCCCAATAAGTGCGCTTCTTTGCGATCTTCGGATCGTCCATCGCCGGCTGCACCGTACCTTGCGTGTCGACCGCACGCGAAGTCACCGTATGGTGCCCCGGTGATGCATCCGTCCAGGAGAACGACCACGGCGTCCAGGCGAACTCGGCCTGCTCGCTGTGATCGAGCCTCGTGATCGCCCAGGCTCCACCGTCGACCTGCACCTCGACCTTGGCGATGGGCGCGCCGAAGGCGTCCTCCGACAAGCGCGTTCCCAATTGCCGCAACAGCGGCGTCGAGATTGGTCCGGTACGAGGTGTACGCGCGAGGCAGCATTTCATGAAAAGTTTCTGCCATCGCTTCGTACTCCCCCGGCCGCATGCCGATGGCCAGGTGGGCTGCTTGGTTGACACTGAGTTCGTCACAGAGCCGCCAGTAGTCGAGATCATCCATCGTCTTATTAGAAGTCGAGAGCGACGGCTGCTTGCTATGCGGCGCTGCCGTGCGGCGGAATCACCTCTGCACCGCTTCTTTGCTTCTCCAGCCAATCGGCCCACTGCTGCATCATTTTTCGGCGTTCGGACAGGTGTGCCGTTCGGTTGTACGCCCGGCCGTTAGGGTCGCGTACCGCATGCGCCAGCTGATGCTCGATCAGGTCCGGTCGCACGGACAGAACTTCATCCAAGATCGTGCGCGCCATTGCCCGAAAGCCGTGCCCACTCATCTCGTCCTTACCGATGCCGAGCCGCCGCAGCGCTGCAAGGACCGCGTTCTCGCTCATCGGCCGACCATTGGTGCGTGCGCCCGGGAAAACGTAGACGCCGCGCCCGGTGAGGGCGTGAAGCTCGCGCATGATCGCAACCGCTTGGCTGGCCAGAGGGACAATATGCGCCGTGTCGGTCTTGGTGACGGTATACCGCCACTCGGCCGCGTCCAGGTCGATATCGGCCCATAGCGCCTTGCGCAGTTCGCCCGGCCGCACGAATACCAGCGGGGCCAGCTTGAGCGCGCATTGCACGGTTAGCGTGCCTTGGTAGCCGTACAGCGTCCGCAGAAGGTCGCCGATCTTCTTGGGGTCAGTCATAGCCGCAAAGTGTTCTGCCTTGACCGGCGGCAGTGCCCCGCGCAGGTCGCCCGTCGGATCGCGCTCGGCCCTCCCGGTGGCGATGGCGTACCGGAAAACCTGCCCACAGTTGCTCAGTGCCCGGTGTGCCGTTTCCACTGCCCCGCGCCCCTCGATTCTGCGCAGAACGGTCAGCAGTTCCGGGGGGCCACTTCCGCAATCGGCCGGCCACCGATCCACGGGAAAACATCGCGCTCGAAGCGCCGGATGATCCGGTCAGCATGCGCAGCGTTCCAAGACGGGGACACCTTCCCAAACCATTCGCGCGCCACTACCTCGAAGCTGTTCGCTGCCCGGTCTAGCCGCGCCGCCTTGCTTGCTTTTCGATGTTCACCGGGGTCAATGGTGTTCGCCAGCAGCTTTCGTGCGTCTTCGCGCCGCTCGCGGGCCTTCGCCAAGCTGATATCGGGATAGGTACCCATTGAGAGCAGCTTGTGCTTCCCGCCGAACCTGTAGCGAAATCGCCACCACTTGCCGCCGCTAGGGGCAACCTCAAGGTACAACCCCCGTTCATCGAACATGCGGATCGGCTTGGGGCCAGGCTTGGCGTTGCGGACTGCGGTGTCGGTCAGGGGCATTTCGGGGTAACTCCTGGGCGGTCTAGCTGGTTACCCTCGGAGTTACCTCACCCCAAAGGCGGATGCTGCCGGACGGTGTTACCCCACTTTGGACCAAAAACTAATTAAAAAACCCGCACTTAGGCGGGTTCTCGAAGTCCAGCGGACAAGTGCTGGACGGTTAGATGGTGGAGCCGGCGGGAATCGAACCCGCGTCCGGAAATCTTCTGCGATCAGTTCTACGTGTGTAGTGACGTCTTTGAATTCTCGTTGTCGTTACGCCGACGCACAGGCTCAACCGACAACCAGCCACCTATTTTTTAGCTCCTCGCCAAGTAGCCCGGCGAGGCACGATTCGGTATGAATGACGCTGCTGTCCCTTGCGGGACCCGGGCTACCGACAACCCGGTGCAGCGGCTTGCTAGCCTTAAGCGGCTAGAGCGAAACGCTCGTCGTTTGCGTTTATAGTTTCCCGATGGATTTACGAGGGTACGGGTCCTCGACACGCCCTGAGCCGCTTCATTACCCCCGTCGAAACCAGGTCGGCCCCAGAACTTGCAAGTATAGGCTTCCTGGCGGATTTCAATACCTTTTCCGGACCGCCGGAGGGTGCGGGCGTCACTGCGGCACCTGGTCGAGGAAGTGAGCGGCCCCCGCGATCTTGTTCACGGGGAGCACGAACGCGATGCCTCGTCCCCCGTCATTCAATTCCGCCGCCTGGACGACGGCATCTAGGATGATGTCCGCCTGTTCCGAGGCAGCGAGCGTCAGGACGATCTCTTTCTCCGGCTCGATCGAGATGCCGAACATCTTCTCCGTCTCGTTGACTCCGGCGCCGCGGCCAAGGAGAACCGTTGCCCCCCTGGCGCCCGCACTGACAGCAGCCTCGAGCACGGTGCTGCCCCAGCCCTTTCGAACGATGGTGACGATGAGCGACGCATTCATTTTCAGGTTCTCCTTGTCAGTGTCCTCCGGCGCATCAGGAGGCCAAGCGTCATGATCGACAGGATCGGCGTCATCGCTATGAGCGCGACCAGACCGAGTCCGTGGACAGGGGGTCCTGCCCCTCCATGGCGGATGAGATGCCCAGGGCAAGCGCCAGCAGGAAGCTGTTCGCCAGCGGGCCGGTCGCCACGCCTCCGGCATCGGCTGCGATCGCGATGAAGTCCTTCTCGCTGAACCACATGACGACCATCACCATACATAGCCCGGCACCAGGATGTACGAGACGGGAATGTCGTACGCGAGGCGCAACAGCCCCGCGCCCACGGAAACGGAAACGCCTCCACAGATGGTGAGAACCACAAGCGTTCTGGGGATCGATCCGCCCGACGCACTCTCGATTTCACCTGCGAGGATGCGCACGGCGGGCTCCCCCCATGCCGTGACCAGTCCCAATGCCAGGCCGGTCGCGAGGATCAGCCCGGGATTCTGCGCCGCGGCAATGGCCTGCCCGATCAGTCTGCCGAACGGCAGGAACGCTAGGCTGACCCCGGTCAGGAAGAGAAGGAGGCCCGCCGCAGCAAGTAACGTTCCGACGAGTATTCGGGCCACTTCCTTGGGGGCAGCTTGAGCAAGAGCGCCTGGAAGACCAGGAAGAGGAGCGCCAGGGGCGCCACAGCCACCACGACGCTCCAGACGTTGTCTGCGAGCATCTCGAGGATGTAGGGCCAGTTCACCCCAGCCATCCAGCCGTCAGCACCACAATGACGGGCCCGGCCGACGCCAAGCCGAGCAGGCCGTCTTCTACAACCCCAGCAGCGGCGCGAGCTCCCGCGGATGGCGGATGAGGGCATCGGCGCCCCACGTCTCCGGACCGCCGGCGTCTCCGCAGTAGCCGTAGGCGGCGGCTACCGTCGCCATGCCGGCGGCACGGCCGGCGACCACGTCGCGCAGGTCGTCGCCGACGTAGACGCAGTCTTCACCGCGCAAGCCGGTCGTTTCGAGGGCGAGCAGCATCAGGTCGGGATGCGGCTTCGCCCTGGCGGCGCTGTCGCCGCCAAAAGCGAGGGCGATGCGCCCGGCGATCCCGAGCCGCTCGACGATGATCCTGACGTAGCGCTCGATCTTGTTTGAGATCACACCCCAGCGCACGCCTTCCGACTCCAGCCGCTCGAGGAGCTCCGGCATGCCGTCGAAGAGCCGGGTGTGTACGACGATGTCCCGCTCGTAGCGTTCTAGGAATTCCAGGCGCAGCGCCTCGTAGTTGCGGTCGTCCTTGTCGACTCCGAGCCCCTTGGCGATCAGGCCGCGGGCGCCGGCGGAGGCGAAAGGGCGGAGGTCGGCAACCGGCATGGGCGCATGGCCGCGCTCGATCCGCATGGCGTTGACCGGGGCGGCGAGATCGTCGGCAGTATCGGCCAGCGTGCCGTCGAGGTCGAAGAAGACGGCTCGCGGCCGTTGAGGCAGGGGCATCGGCTCAGTCCAGGGGCTTGCGCAGGGCGATCATGTAGTTGACGCTGACGTCGTGCGGATCCAGGCGGTACTGCTGCGTGACCGGGTTGTAGGTGAGCCCGCTCATCTCCAGGACCTGCAGGTCGCAGCGGCGCGTGGCGCGCAGCAACTCCGACGGCTTGATGAACTTGTCGTACTCGTGCGTGCCGCGTGGCAGCAGCCGCAGGAGGTATTCCGCGCCCAGGATTGCGTAGAGAAAGGACTTGGGGCTGCGGTTGATGGTCGAGAAGAACAGGTAGCCGCCGGGTTTCGCGATACGTGCGCACGCCTCGACGACCGCCGCCGGATCCGGAACGTGTTCCAGCATTTCCATGCAGGCAACCAGATCCCGCGACGCCGGCTCGCGCGCGGCCATCGCTTCGACGGCGATCTTCTCGTAGCGCACCGCGACGCCGCTGTCGAGGCTGTGCAGTTCGGCCACCATCAGTGGCTTGTCCGCGAGGTCGATGCCGGTGACCTGCGCGCCGTCGAGCGCCATCGATTCGGCGAGGATGCCGCCACCGCAGCCGACGTCGACCGCCGAGAGACCGCGGATGGAGCCGCCGCAGATCCTTCTCGATCCAGCCGAGCCTCAGTGGATTGATATCGTGCAGCGGCTTGAACTCGCTGCTCGGATCCCACCACCGCGATGCCAGCGCCTGGAACTTGGCGAGTTCGACCGGATCGACATTGGCCGTGACGGGCCCGCCGCCCGCGCGGCGGGGCGGGCTGGATCCGATCGATGAGGCGGTTGTCTTCATACCGTCAGTTTACCCAGAACCGACGCAAGCATCGCGAGGCCCGCAGGCGCGGCGCGATCACCAAGGCCGCCGGCACGGCAGCGGCGCCCGGCGCGGCTCGACCGGGCAAGAAAAAAGCCCCGCCGAAGCGGGGCTTTCTGTCACGCTACCTGCTGGTCTTAACGGACCGGGCGGGTACCGACGACCTCGATCTCGACGCGACGGTTCTTGGCGCGGCCATCACGGGTCTTGTTGTCGGCGACAGGCTGCTTCTCGCCCTTGCCTTCAGTGTAGATCCGATTGGCTTCGATGCCCTTGCTCACCAGGTACGCCTTGACCGCTTCGGCACGACGCACAGACAACCGCTGGTTGTACTGGTCGCTACCGACGCTGTCGGTGTGTCCGACTGCAATGATCACTTCCAGCGCAACGCCACTGAGCTTGCTGGTGATGTCATCGAGAACGGCACGACCTTCAGGCTTGAGCACTGCCTTGTCGAAGTCGAAGAACGTATCGGCTGCGAACGTGACCTTCTCGCTCGTCGCGCGCGGCGGAGGCGGCGGGGGCGGAGGAGGCGGCGGGACTACCGCAGGAGCCGGCGGCGGAGGAGGCGGGGGCGGCTTCGGCAGAAGGTCGTCATCGCAACCCCTCTGGGCCTGCGCCGGTGTGAAGAAACCGTGCCGGACGCAGTTGCCGAACCCACTCATGACCACGCCAGTGTCCTGGCTCATTACGTAACCGCTGTTCTTGGGATCAGCAGTGATGGTGGGGCCCTGGCCACCGCCACTGGATGCGCAGGCGGCGAGCAGTGATGCTGTCGCAGCCAGTGCACCAAGTTTGACCGATTTCTTCATATTTCTCCTCTCGGTGAGACGACTCTCAGCTGAAAAATCAACACCCTGACAGGACTCTTGCGGACAAGATGGAAACCTGGACAAAGTGCGGTGAACCATGAGTATCGACGTGAAAGTTCAGTTGCCACGACACGATACGAATTCGCCTAACCGATTGTGCCATAGCGGATTGCGGCCAACTACGGTTCCGACGGCTTCGCGCGACAGCGAATTGCTGATTTGTCTCCCCTCAACAACACGATCGCCAGCGATCCATACATCCGTCACCGCCTCCCGGCCGGCTGCGTGGATCAGTGTTGCAACCGGGTCATGAACGGGTCCGTATTCCAGGGGCGACAGGTCGACGGCCACGAGGTCGGCCTGCTTGCCCGGCTCGAGCGAACCGAGCCGGTCGCCCAACCCGAGGGCATTGGCGCCGGCCTGCGTCATCGCGCGCAGTATCCAGTGAGCGTCGCATACGGCCGCGTCGCCGGTCGATGCCTTCGCGAGCAGTGACGCGAGACGTCCTTCGGCCAACAGGTCGAGCCGATTGTTGCTCGCTGCGCCGTCGGTGCCGATGGCGACATTGACGCCGCGGCGGGCCATCTCGCCGACCGGCGCAATGCCGCTTGCCAGCTTGAGGTTCGAATGCGGGCAATGCGCGAGGGTCGCACCGGCGCGAGCGAGCCTCGCGATGTCCTGGTCGTTCATGTGCACGCCGTGGATGGCGATGAACTCGGGGCCGAGCAGGCCGAGCTTCTCGAGCCGCTCGATCGGCCTCATGCCGTATTGTGCGACGCTCTCCTCGACCTCGCCGGCGGTCTCGTGCAGGTGAGTTGCGATCGGAACCTGTAACTCGGCCGCGAGGCTCGCCACGCGGCGCAGTGTCTCGTCGCTGGTGGTGTAGGGGGCATGCGGAGACAGTGTGAACGCCAGGCAACGCTGGTCGCGCATCTCGTCGCGCAGCGCGAGGCCCTTGCTGAGGTAGTCGGCAGGCCCCGTGCCGTAGGCGCTGGGAAACTCGAAGACGATGATGCCCAGCACTGCCCGCATGCGCATCACCAGCGCGGCCCGTGCGGTGGCCTGCGGAAAAAAGTACATGTCGCTGAAGCAGGTCACTCCGCCGAGCAGCATCTCGCGGCAGGCGAGCAGCGCGCCGTCATAGACGAACTCGTCGCTGACCAGTTGCTGCTCGAGCGGCCAGATCCTTTCCTCCAGCCAGCGCTTGAGCGGCAGGTCGTCACCGACGCCGCGCAGGAGGGTCATGGCGGCATGGCTGTGCACATTGACAAGGCCGGGGATGAGCAGGTGTCCTGGCAGCGCCTCCGGCTGCACCTGCGGGTACTGCTGGGCCAGCGCAGCGGCCGGCCCGATCGCCTCGATCCGTTCGCCACGGATGGCGAGTGCGTGGTCCATGAGGATCGGTGACGAGGCGGTTGCCGGGGCAATCCAGCGCGGTTGAAGCAGTCTGACGGGGTCGGCGGGGTCCATGGCAGTTCGAAAATCCTCGCAGTCCCATTAAAGCATATGCGGAATAGTTTAAAATCAAAGGTTTAGCACGACAACGCGAGCCTGTCTCATGGGCCGCGACTCGGCGCCGACGATGCGCCGCACACAGGTAGAGAACCACCGGGCCACATGGATCAATTCGCCAAAGAAACCGTTCCTATCAGTCTCGAGCAGGAAATGAAGCGCTCGTTCCTCGACTACGCGATGAGCGTGATCGTGGGGCGGGCGCTCCCGGACGTCCGCGACGGGCTCAAGCCGGTGCACCGTCGCGTTCTCTTTGCAATGCATGAGTTGAACAACGACTGGAATCGGGCCTACAAGAAGTCGGCGCGTATCGTCGGTGACGTCATCGGCAAGTACCACCCGCATGGCGACACTGCGGTGTACGACACCATCGTGCGGATGGCCCAGGACTTCTCGCTGCGCTACATGCTGGTCGACGGGCAGGGAAACTTCGGCTCGGTCGATGGCGACAGCCCGGCGGCGATGCGCTACACCGAGATCCGGCTGGCGAAGATCGCTCACGAGATGCTCGCCGACATCGACAAGGAGACGGTCGACTTCGGGCCGAACTACGACGGCTCCGAACGCGAGCCGCTGGTGCTGCCGTCGAGGATCCCGAACCTGCTGATCAACGGCAGCACCGGCATTGCCGTGGCCATGGCCACCAACATCCCGCCGCACAACCTCGGTGAAGTGATCGAGGCGTGCATGCTGCTGCTGGACAAGCCGGACGTGACGGTCGACGAGCTGATCGAGAAGGTGCCTGCCCCCGACTTCCCCACCGGCGGGATCATCTACGGCGTGTCCGGCGTGCGTGAAGGCTACCGCACCGGCCGTGGCCGGGTGGTGATGCGCGCCCGCACGCACATGGAAGACATGGATCGCGGCAACCGGCAGGCGATCATCGTCGACGAGATCCCTTACCAGGTAAACAAGGCGGTGCTGCAGCAGCGCATCGCCGAGCTCGTCAACGAGAAGAAGATCGAGGGCATATCCGACATCCGCGATGAATCGGACAAGCAGGGCATGCGGGTGGTGATCGAGCTCAAGCGCGGCGAGAACGCGGAAGTGATCCTGAACAACCTGTACAAGCAGACGCAACTCCAGGACAGCTTCGGCATCAACATGGTGGCGCTGGTGGATGGCCAGCCGCGCCTGCTCAACCTCAAGCAGATGCTCGAGTCGTTCCTCGCGCACCGGCGCGAGGTGCTCACCCGGCGCACGGTCTACGACCTGCGCAAGGCCCGCGAGCGCGGCCACCTGCTGGAAGGGCTCGCGGTGGCGGTCGCCAACGTCGACGAGATGATCGCGCTGATCAAGGCGTCGCCGACGCCGCCGATCGCCAAGGAGCGCCTGCTGGAACGAAACTGGGCTGCGGGCATCGCCGCCGCCATGGTCGAGCGGGCCGCCGGCGACGCTGCCGCGCTGCGTCCGGACAACGTCGAAGCCGGGGTCGGTCTGCAGGCGGACGGCAGTTACCGCCTCTCCGATACGCAGGCGACCGAGATCCTGCAGATGCGCCTGCAGCGCCTGACCGGGCTCGAGCAGGAAAAGATCGTCGACGAGTACAAGGACGTCATCGAGAAGATCCTGGACCTGCTCGATATCCTCGCCCGTCCGGAGCGGATCACCGGCATCATCCGCGACGAGTTGCGCGACATCGGGGAGGAGTACGGCGACCGGCAGAAGGATGCCCGCCGTTCCGAGATCGAGCTCAACACCAGCGAGCTCGACACGGAGGACCTCATCACGCCGCAGGACATGGTGGTGACGCTCTCCCACACCGGCTACATCAAGAGCCAGCCGCTGTCCGAATACCGCGCGCAACGCCGCGGCGGACGCGGCAAGCAGGCAACCGGCATGAAGGAGGACGACTGGATCGACCAGCTGTTCATCGCGAACACGCACGACATGATCCTGTGCTTCTCCGACCGCGGCCGCGTGTACTGGATCAAGGTCTGGGAGGTGCCGCAAGGTTCGCGCGCGTCCCGCGGCCGCCCGATCGTGAACATGTTCCCCCTGCAGGACAACGAGAAGATCACGGTCGTGCTGCCGATCAGGGATTTCGACGACAGCCATTACGTGTTCATGGCGACCAGCCAGGGAACGGTGAAGAAGACAGCGCTCAGCGAGTTCTCCAATCCGCGCAAGGCCGGCATCATCGCTGTCGACCTCGACGAGGGAGACTACCTCATCGGCGCAGCGGTGACCGACGGCGAGCACGACGTGATGCTCTTCTCGGATGCCGGCAAGGCGGTCCGCTTCGACGAGAACGACGTGCGCAGCATGGGACGGAACGCGCGTGGCGTGCGGGGCATGGCGCTCGAGGAGGGGCAGACCGTGATCGCGATGCTGGTGGCCGACAGCGAGAAGCAGTCGGTGCTCACGGCAACCGAGAACGGTTATGGCAAGCGCACTCCGGTGTCCGAGTACACCCGGCACGGCCGCGGCACCAAGGGGATGATCGCGATCCAGTCGTCGGAGCGCAACGGCAAGATGGTGGCGGCGATTCTCGTGGAGGAAAACGACGAGATCATGCTGATCACCAACAGCGGCGTGCTGGTGCGCACCCGCGTGTCGGAGATCCGCCAGATGGGCAGGGCGACGCAGGGCGTGACCCTGATCGACGTCGAGGATGACGACACGCTGTCGGGCGTGCAGCGTATCGTCGAGACCGAGGCGGCCGACGCGATCGTTGCCAGTGCAGTCGGTGAACTGGAGGCGGAGCGGGAACCGGATCAGGAGCCGGATCGAGCCGGCACCGGCGGAGGAGTGACGGCGCGCCTGGAGCCCTGATCCCGGATGAAGCCCGGGTGCGGTCTCCGGAGGCGGGAGGCTCAGCTGCTGCGTCGCCCGATCAGCCTGCAGAGCAAGAGCAGCAAGGTTGCCAGCGCGATCGGCGTCGAAGGCAGGCCTTCGGCCGGGGCCGATGAGCTCCGGGTATCCGCAGCCTGGCGGCCGACGGGGCGGGCGACGCGGTTCTCGCCGATGCCGACCAGCTGCACCGAGACGGGCTGTCCTGCGCCGGGTCTCAGAAGCATGTCCGAGGCGGCGACCTGCGTGGCCGACAGCGGTGCCGCCATCGCGGCGGGCGGCAGGACGAGCTCGGGGCTCGAGCTTGCCGGCGTGGCGAAGGCGAGTGAGACAATGGCGGTGGAGAACAGCAGCTTGTTCATAGAATTGGGTCGCGTGAACCCATTGTCCGGTTCAACGACCTTCGATGGTGTGACGGATGTCGCGTTGCCGCAGTCGCTGCTTCGGGGCAGCACGTGAAATGGGATACGAGGATGAATTTTTGCTGGCGAACGCACCAACCTGAGGCGCGGCGAGGGGGCTGGCGGTGACTGCGCCCGATCTGGACGACCTCAGGAAGGCCATCGACGACATCGACCGGCAGCTGCTGGCGCTGTTGTCCGATCGTGCGCGCCGCGCCCTTGCGGTCGGCGACGTAAAGAAAATCGACAACACGCCGGTGTATCGGCCGGAGCGCGAAGCCCAGGTGATCGCGCGCCTGCAGGAACTGAACCCGGGGCCATTGCCACCCGACGCGGTTGCCGCGATCTGGCGCGAAGTCATGTCGGCCTGTCGCGGCCTCGAGCGCCGGCTCCGCGTGGCCTATCTCGGGCCAGCGGGCACCTTCTCCGAGCAGGCAATGCGCCGGCACTTCGGCAGCGGCGTCGACGGTGTGCCGTGTCCGACCATCGATGAAGTGTTTCGCGCGACTGAAGCCGAGGCTTGCGACTTCGGCATCGTGCCGGTGGAGAACTCCACCGAGGGCGCCGTCAACCGCAGCCTGGACCTGTTCCTCACGAGTCCCCTGGTGATCTCCAGCGAGGTAACGGTTCCGGTTCGGCATATCCTGATGGCGCGTCCAAGGGGTGCAGCGCCGTCGCCGCGCGCTGCGGAAACTGCACAAGGCACGGCTGAAGCGACTGCAGCGGCAAAGACTGCGGAAAAAGCGTTTGGGGATGGTCCGCAATTGAGCAAGGTATGTGCCCACCCACAGGCCTTGGCACAGTGCACCAACTGGCTCAACCGCTACCATCCGCACCTCGAGCGCGTGCCCGTTTCGAGCAACGCGGAAGGTGCCCGCATGGCCGCCGCCGACCCGGCCATCGCGGCGATCGCCGGCGAACTCGCGCTGGAACTCTACGGGCTCGAGCCGATCGCGACCGGCATCCAGGATGATCCGCTGAACCGCACGCGTTTCGTAGTGATCGGCCGTTATCGCAGTCCGCCGTCGGGCCGTGACCAGACCTCGCTGATCCTTGCCGTTCCGGATCGCGCCGGCGCCGTGCACGCGCTGATCGAGCCGCTGGCGCGTCATGGGGTCTCGATGAAGCGCTTCGAGTCGCGTCCTGCCCGACAGGGCGGCTGGGAGTACTACTTCTATATCGACCTGATCGGTCACCAGGATGATCCGACGATTGCGCCGGCGCTGGCGGAATTGAAATCGCAGTGCGCCTTCTACAAGTCGCTTGGTTCGTATCCCCGCGAATCCGCGTTGACGCGCCAGGCCGGTCAACCGGAACCATCCAGGTCGGCGCCAGGCGCCAGCGCCTGAACTCCTCAGCCCTTGCGCCGCGCCATCCCCAATCAACCAGACCTCCGCGAGTCAACATGTCGTCCACCGCTTCTTCGCAAACCATGACTGCATCCGCTTCGCCGTCGACTTCCCCTCTGGATGACTCGCCGGCGCATGTGAAGGCGATCGCTCCCTACCGTCCAGGCAAGCCGATCAGCGAAGTCGCGCGCGAGTACGGCCTGCAGGCGGACCGGATCGTCAAACTCGCCTCGAACGAAAATCCCCTCGGGATGCCGGCGAGCGCACGCGCGGCCATCCAGGCGGTGCTCGACGACCTCGGCCGCTATCCGGACTCCAACTGCTTCGACCTGAAGGCGGCTATCTCGGCCCGCTACGACGTGCCGGTGGACTGGATCACGCTCGGCAACGGCTCCAACGACCTGCTCGAACTCGCTGCGCGCGCGTTCTGCGCGACCGGCCAGTCGATCGTGTACTCGCAGTACTCGTTCACCGTCTATGCGCTCTCCACGCAGGCGGTCGGCGCCCGCGCGATCGAGGTCCCGGCGGTGCGCTACGGCCATGATCTCGATGCGATGGCTCGAGCGATCGCCGCGGACACCCGCGTCGTCTTCATTGCGAATCCCAACAATCCGACCGGCACCTTCGTCACCGGGCAGCAACTGCAGGCGTTCCTCGAGAAGGTTCCGGCGCACGTGGCGGTGGTGCTCGACGAGGCCTACACCGAATACCTGCCGCCGCAGGATCGCTACGATGCGTTGCAGTGGATCCGCCGCTATCCCAACCTGATCGTGTCGCGCACGCTCTCCAAGGCCTACGGTCTTGCCGGGTTGCGGGTCGGCTTCATGGTTGCACCGACCCCGCTGACCGACCTGATGAACCGGATCCGCCAGCCATTCAACGTGAACACGCTCGCGCAAGCAGCCGCGATCGCGGCACTCGGCGATGCGGAGTTCCTCGAGCGCAGCTTCCGGCTCAACCGCGAGGGGCTCGAGCAACTGGAGCGCGGCTTTGCCGAGCTCGGGCTGGAGTTCGTGCCGTCATCGGGCAACTTCGTGCTGGTGCGGGTCGGCAGGGCCGACATCGTCAACGAGATGCTCCTGCGGGCGGGCATCATCGTGCGACCGGTCGGCAACTATGAGCTGCCCGAATGGCTGCGGGTGACGGTGGGACTGCCCGAGGAGAATGCGGCGTTCCTGGCGGCGCTGCCGGCTGCGCTTGCCGAGGCAAAGGCCGCCGGGGCAGGGCGGGCTGCGGCCTGATGGGGGAGGGCGGCCTCGGCCGGGTTGCGCTGCTCGGCACCGGCCTGATCGGCGGCTCCCTGGCGGCCGCGCTCAAGCGCCACCGCCTCGCTTCGCGAATCGTCGCCTTCTCGGCCGGTGATGCACAGGCCGCACTCGCGCTGGGCCTGGTCGACGAAGTTGCGGACACGGTGCAGGCAGCCGTGTCCGGTTGCGATGCGGTCGTCCTGGCGGCGCCGGTCTCGGCCAACGCCGACTTGATGACGCGCATCGGCGAATGGCTGCCTGCGGGGGTGCTGATCACGGACGTGTCGAGCGTCAAGCGGCCGGTGGTCGAGGCTGCGCGTCGTCATCTCGGCGCGGCCCTGCCCGGTTATGTTCCCTGCCATCCGATCGCCGGAAGCGAGCGTTGCGGGCCGCAGGCGGCGGATGCCGAACTGTTCAATGGCCGCACGGTCATCCTGAGCCCGCTCGTGCAGTCGGATCCGACCAAGGCCTCACGCCTGGAATCGGTCTGGCAGCGGCTCGGCGCGAAGGTCGTGCGGCTGTCTCCGGAAGAACACGACCGAGTCTATGCACTGGTATCGCATTGGCCGCATGCGCTCGGTTTCGCGCTGGCTGCAGCCGTTGCAGCGAACGACATCGGCGATGAACTGGTCGGCCCCGGCCTGCTCGACCTCACGCGCACGGCGGCATCTTCTCCCGCGCTGTGGGCGGACATCCTGCTGCAGAACGCCAAGCCGGCGTTGGAGGCGGCCGACCTCGTGGCTGCCGAACTGGCGCAGGTACAGGCGGCGATCGAGCGCGGCGACCGGGACGCGCTGGCCGCGCTGTTCGGCCGTGCCGCCGCCTGGCGCAACCGCTTCGGCTGAAGCCTGCCGAGCGGCTGCCGATCGCCTACTTGCGCAGCCGGGCGATGAGACTCGACGTGTCCCAGCGGGTGCCGCCCAAGGACTGCACGTCGCCATAGAACTGATCCACGAGGGCTGTCACCGGCAGCGGAGCCTTGTTGCGCTTGGCCTCGTCGAGGCACAGCCCAAGGTCCTTGCGCATCCAGTCAACCGCGAAGCCGAAGTCGAACTTGTTGTCGACCATCGTCGTGCCGCGGTTGTCCATCTGCCAGGACTGCGCCGCGCCCTTGCCGATCACTTCGAGCACCAGCTTCATGTCGAGCCCCGAGGCGAGCCCGAAGTTGATGCCTTCCGAGAGTGCCTGCACCAGTCCAGCAATGCAGATCTGGTTGACCATCTTGGCAAGCTGCCCGGACCCTGCGTCGCCGATCCGCGTGAAGGCGCGCGAGAACGCCATCGCCACCGGCTTGGCCTTGTCGTACGCGTCCTGGTCGCCGCCGCACATCACGGTCAGCATGCCGTTCTCGGCACCCGCCTGGCCCCCGGACACCGGGGCGTCGACGAATTGCAGGCCGGCCTTGGCGGCGGTGTCGTAGAGCTCGCGCGCCACATTGGCGGAGGCGGTGGTGTGGTCCACGAACAGGCTGCCTGCGGCCATGCCGGCAAGGGCGCCGTCCGGACCCAGCACCACGCTGCGCAGGTCGGCATCGTTGCCGACGCAGCAGAAAACGATCTGCGCGTCCCGTGCCGCCTCGCGTGGCGTGGCGCGCCATCTTTGCCCGGTCGCTGCCGTTCTGCCTGACCCAGTCCTCTGCCTTCGACTGGGTCCGGTTGTAGACGGTGACCTGGTGGCCCGCCGCGAGCAGGTGCCGCGCCATTGGCCCGCCCATCACCCCGAGTCCGAGGAAGGCCACCTTGTGGGGGGTCACCGGTTCATAGGTCTTGCTGGTCATCGTTCGGGCTCCTGGTTGTCTTTTGGTGTGCTTGTCCCCGACGGGAACTGAGCTCGGCCCTTGGCAGGCGCGCTCAGTAGCCGGCGGCATGACCGTCGCGGCGGCTGTCGCTGGCCGCGACATAGCCGTCGTCGAGGTCCTCGCCGAGGCGCCAGATGAACTGGCCGGAGCCGAAGTCCATGTAGGGATCCTCGGTCGCCGTAATGCGGTGCCCCATCGCCGCCAGTTTCTGCGCCACCTGCTTCGGCATCGTCGACTCGAGGTCGACGTCGAGTCCGCGGTGCACCTTGAAACGGGGCGCGTCGCAGGCGGCCTGCGGATTCTGGCGATAGTCGACCATCCGCAGCAATGTCTGCATGTGGCCCTGCGGCTGCATGTTGCCGCCCATCACACCGAAGCTCATGACCGGCTTGCCGTCGCGCATCAGGAAGGCCGGGATGATGGTCTGGAAAGGACGCTTGCGGGGGGCGACCACGTTGGGGTGGCCGGCGTCGGTGGAGAAGCCGAAGCCGCGGTTCTGCAGCGACACGCCGGTTCCCGGCACGACGACGCCCGATCCGAAGCCCATGTAGTTGGACTGGATGAAGCTCACCATCATGCCGGACGCATCTGCGGTGGACATGTAGATGGTGCCGCCGGCGGGGGGCATGCCGTGCTTGAAGTCAGTGGCCTTGTCTCTGGAGATCTGCGCTGCGCGTTCCCGCAGGTAGCCTTCGTCGAGGAGCGCGTCCACGCTGACCTTCATGTGGCTCTGGTCGGCGACATGGCGGTAGACGTCGGCGAATGCGCATTTCATCGCTTCGATCTGCAGGTGACGGGTTTCGGCGCCCTCGGGATCCAGCGCCGGCAGGTCGAAGTGACGCAGGATGCCGAGCGCCATCAGCGCTGCGATGCCCTGGCCGTTGGGTGGGATCTCGTGCAGCTGGTAGCCGTGGTAGTCGACGTCGATGGTACCGACCCAGTCGGGCCGATATTCGGCGAGGTCCGCCAGCGCGAGCGCGCCGCCGTTGGCTTTGCTGTGGTCAACCAGTTTCTGCGCCGTCTCGCCTTCGTAGAAATCGCGCCCGCCGGTCTGCGCGATGCGGCGCAGTGTGGCAGCGGTGCCGGCGGGTACGAACCGTTCCCCGACCCGCGGCACGCGCCCCCGGGGGAGGAAGTGATCGCTGAAGCCGGGCTGGTTCTTCAGGATTTCCGCCTGCGACTGCCACTTCCGCTGGACGATGGTCGAAACCGCATAGCCGCTTTCCGCATAGTCGATCGCCGGGGCGATCAGGTCGGCGAAGGGAAGCTTGCCGAACTTGCGATGCAGCTCGCTCCAACCGGCGATGCATCCGGGCACGGACACCGAGTTCCATCCCCGCTGCGGAATGCTGCCGTTGTTGACGCGGTCGAAATACGACTTGTCCCATGCAGCCGGGGACCAGCCCGACGCATTGAGACCGTGCAGCTGGCGGCCATCCCAGACGATCGCGAAGCAATCCGA
Source organism: uncultured Pseudomonadota bacterium (assembly GCA_963844195.1). Taxonomy (GTDB): domain Bacteria; phylum Pseudomonadota; class Gammaproteobacteria; order Burkholderiales; family Burkholderiaceae_E; genus Lautropia. The sequence goes on from CAWJNC010000004.1 coordinate 1,610,262, forward strand.
GCCGAGACCGTTCGATACCGGCTCGACCAGGGCGATCACCGCGGCGGCAGCGATGGCCGCATCCACCGCGTTGCCGCCGCTTCGCAGGATCGCAAGCCCTGCCTGTGCGGCCAGTGGCTGCGACGTGGCGACGACGTTGCGCGCGAAGACCGGCGTGCGCACGGTGGGATGGCGGTTGTCCCAGGTGAAGGGCACGCCTGCCAATGGGGAGGAGGAACCGGCTGGGGAGGAATCGGTGCGGCTGGCGGTCATGGCTTGTTCAGGAGTTGTGCGGCGAGATCCCGGATGTCGCGCGCGTGATAGTCGAAGTCCGAATCCGGAGACAGGTCCTTGCGTGCGATCGCTTCGGGCGTGCTCCCGAATTCGTACGGCCGCTCGATGTAGGCGGTCCGGCAGCCGCAGGCGCGGGCAGCCTGCAGGTCGTTCTTGTGGGCGGCGGCCATGAGCATCTCGCCGGGTTCGATGCCGAACACATCGCACACCCCCAGGTAGGTCTGCGGGTCCGGCTTGTAGTGGCGGAACACTTCCGCCGACAGGACGCAGTCCCAGGGTAGTCCGGCATGCTTGGCCATGTCGGTCAGCAGGCCGATGTTGCCGTTGGAGAGGGTGCAGATGGTGAAGGCGGACTTGAGTTGCCAGAGCCCCTCCGCCGAATCCGGCCAGGGGTCGAGCCGATGCCAGATCAGGTTGAGGCGCCGACGCGCTTGCTCGTCCATCGACAGGCCGAAGCGGTCGATGATCTCGTCGAGGATCATGCGATGCAGGTCGTCGATGCGGGTCCAGCCCAGCTGCCCGCTGCGGACCTTGTCCATTGCGGGCGCGTAGCCGGCGCGCCAGGCGGTGGCGAATTCACTGCCGTCGACGCCGAGCCTGAGCCCGTCGACATGCCGCGCGATTGTGCCGTGCCAATCGACCACGGTCCCGAAGACGTCGAATGCGATTACTCTTACCATCTGGCCAGTCTAGCAAATGGTGGCGCAAGCGCATGGGCATGACCGAAAACCAGGCCCGTGACGCCATCGTCGCAGCCGCCCGATCGCTGTTCGATCGCGGCCTCACCCATGGCAGCACCGGCAACATCAGCGTGCGGATCGGAGACCGCTGGCTCGTCACGCCGACCGGCTCCAGCTTCGGCTCGCTCGAGCCCGCGCGGATTTCGCTGCTCGATGACGAGGGAAGGGTGCTGTCGGGCGATTCGCCTTCCAAGGAGGCGTTCCTGCACCGTGCCATGTATCGGCAGCGCGAGAGTGCCGGCGCGGTCGTGCACCTGCATTCGATTCATTCAGTCGCCGCATCGGTCCTCGCCGACGTCGACCACGAGGACGTCCTGCCGCCGCTCACCGCCTACTACGTGATGCGGATCGGCAGCCTGCCGCTCGTGCCCTACTACCCTCCGGGCGACAGCCGCCTCGCCGAAGCCGTCGCCGCCTACGCCGGCCGCCACCACGCGCTGCTCCTGGCCAACCATGGCCCCGTCGTCGCCGGCTCCTCGCTCGCCGCCGCCACCGACGCGGTGGAAGAGCTCGAAGCAACCGCCCGGCTCTTCATCATGCTCAGAGGCCAGCCCTGCCGCTGCCTGAGCAGCGAGCAGGCAGCCGAACTCCGGAGCCGCTACCCCGCCGCGTAGCGCGCTGCTGGTGCTTGCGTACCCATATGCTGCCCGCCGGTGGGTGGTATCCGGGCAAGAGGCGGCCAGGGCCAGCGGTTCCCCACGCAGCAACGCGTTGCCCACCGCCGGCCGGTCCGGTTCGTCACAGGTGACCGAACCGGCCGTCCGTGGAGAACGCTCGCATCAATTCGGTAGTCCGGAGGAGAGAGTACGACCGCGACGCTGTCCGACCTGGGACGGGGGTCACCGATAGCTAGGCCCGTGCTTACAGATGAGGAATGCAGGAGGAGGCGTGAGGGCTTGGCCCGGCCGCCGGCCGCGCCCCCTTCGTGCCTGGCATCGGATGCCACTCCAACGAACCCGGCCTCAACCGCCGCAAGCTCCACCGCCCCACACCCCAGCAGCCGCCGCGGAGCGGGCTCCGCCCGGCCGCTGGCGGCGCCCCCCTTGCTTGCAAGGGGGGTAGGCGCCCGAAGGGCGCCATGGGGGGATCCCTTCCTACTCCTCCTGGAACGCCTCTTCCCGCTTCTTCGCAATCTTCGGGCTGAACACCAGCGCCAGCAGGATCGCCGCGATGATCAGCAGCACCAGCGACAGCGGCCGCGTGAGGAATACGGTGGCGTCGCCGCGCGAGATCGTCAGCGCGCGCCGCAGGTACTCCTCCATCAGCTTGCCGAGCACGAAGCCGAGCAGCAGCGGCGCCGGTTCGCAGTCGAGCTTCTTGAACGCGTAGCCGAGGATGGCGAACGGAATCGTCATCATCACGTCGAACACGTTGTTGTTGACCGAGTACGCGCCGATGCAGCAGAAGAGCAGGATGGCGGGGTACAGGAGCCGGTAGGGAATGGTCAGGAGCCGGATCCAGATGCCGATCAGCGGCAGGTTCAGGATCACCAGCATGACGTTGCCGATCCACATCGAGCAGATCAGACCCCAGAACAGCGTCGGGTTGCTCGACATGACCTGCGGGCCGGGCTGGATGTTGTGGATCATCATCGCCGCGATCATCAGCGCCATCACCGCATTGGTGGGCAGCCCCAGGGTCAGCATCGGCACGAACGACATCTGCGAGCCGGCGTTGTTGGCCGCTTCCGGTCCGGCCACGCCTTCGATCGCACCCTTGCCGAAGCGCTCGGGCGTCTTCGACATCTTCTTCTCGAGGGCGTAGCGGAGAAGGCGGACAAGGTCGCGCCGCCGCCGGGCAGGATGCCGAGGAAGGAGCCCAGGGCGGTGCCGCGCACGATCGGCCAGGCGGAAGCCTTCAGGTCCTCCCAGGTCGGGAACAGCCCCTTGATCTTGCCGGCGAGGATGCTGCGATCCTCCTTCTGCTCGAGGTTGAGGATGATCTCGGCGAAGCCGAACATGCCCATGGCGACCACCGCGAACTCGACGCCGTCGGTCAACTCCGGGATGTCGAACGAGAACCGCGCGACCCCCGAATTGACGTCGGTGCCGATCATGCCCAGCAGCAGGCCGAGCACCACCATCGCGAGCGCCTTGACCACCGAGCCGTTGGCCAGAACGACCGCGGCCACCAGGCCGAGCACCATCAGCGAGAAATACTCCGCGGGCCCGAACTTGAAGGCGACTTCCGCCAGCGGCGGCGCAAACGCCGCGAGCAGGAAGGTGGCCACCGTGCCGGCGAAGAACGAGCCGATGGCGGCGATCGCGAGCGCCGGACCTGCTCGTCCCTGCCGCGCCATCTGGTAGCCGTCGAGCACCGTGACGACCGAGGCGGATTCTCCGGGCAGGTTGACCAGGATGGCGGTAGTTGAGCCGCCGTACTGCGATCCGTAGTAGATGCCGGCGAGCATGATCAGCGCAGTCGTCGGATCCGACAGCTGATAGGTGATCGGCAGCAGCATGGCGATGGTCGCCAGCGGACCGATGCCCGGCAGCACGCCGATGGCGGTTCCGAGGAACACGCCGATGAAGCAGTACATCAGGTTTTCCAGCGTGCCTGCCGTCTGGAATCCGAGGGCGAGGTTGGAGAAGACTTCCATCTATCTGCTCTCCTTAGCGGGTCAGGAACGGCGGCCAGACCGGGAATTGCAGCTCCAGGCCCTTGACGAAGACGAGATAGCTGAACAGCCCGAGGAAGACGGTGGAGAGCAGGGCAGCCTTCCAGGTGAACTCCTTGGACGCCATGGCGCTCAGGATCACCAGTGCGGCCATCGAGATCACGAACCCGGCGCGTGGCAGCAGGATGGCATAGAGGATGACGGCGCCGAGGATCACGATCAAGCCGCGCCAGCCGATCTTCCCGACGTGGGTCTCGTGCGAGTCCGCCTTGAAGGTTGGCAGCGCCACGAGGATGCCGAGCAGGACCAGCAGGATCCCGAGGATCGTGGGGAAGTAGCCGGGACCCATCCGCTGCGTGGTGCCGAACTGGTATTCGGACGACCAGACAATGAACATCGCCCCGAAGGCGATGAACATCACCGCCGACCAGAGATCCTTCTGGTTCCGTATCTTCAAAATGTCCTCCTTTGGTGTCTCGGTCCGCGTCGGCGCCGATCGAGCGGCACCGGCGCATGTAACGCAAAGTGACGAATCACCCTGCTTGCGATAGTACTATCTGCCGCCCCGGCTGTGGAGCAAATCAATCGACAGTCGCGCCTGATTGCTTGACGATAATTTCGTACTTCCGCTGCTCGGCGCGGATGTAGGTCGCGAACGATTTCGGATCCATCGCTGCCGGCTTGGCGCCCATCTGGTCGAGCGCCGAGATCACGTCCGGCGTCTTGAGCGCCGCCACGGAGGCCTGGTACAGCTTGTCCAGCACGGGCGCCGGCAAGCCCGCAGGCGCGAAGATCCCGAACCAGGTGCTGATGTCGAAGCCGGCGACTCCGCCTTCCGCCACGGTGGGCAGGTCCGGCTGAGCCTCGGCACGGTCGGGCGTCGTCACCGCCAGCGCCTTCAGTTGCCCGGAGCGGATCTGCGGCGTGGCCGAGGCGAGGTTGTCGAACATGAGCTGGATCTCGCCGCTCATCAATTCCAGCTTGGCCGGCGCCGCCCCTTTGTAGGGGATGTGCACCATGCGGATCCCAGCCATCGACTTGAAGAGTTCTCCGGCAAGGTGACCGGCGCTGCCGTTGCCGCCCGAGCCGTAGTTGAGTTTGTCGGGATTGGCCTTGGCGTACGACGTGAGCGCGGCCACCGAGTCGATCTTCTCCCGCTTGGCCCACTCCGACGACACCACCAGGACGTTCGGGACCACGGCTACGCGCGTGATCGGCGTGAAGTCCTGGTTGGCGTCGTACGGCATCTTCTTGAACAGGTACGGATTGATGGCATGGGTGGCCACGGCGCCCATGACGATCGAGTAGCCGTCCGGGTCGGCCTTCGCCACCATGTCGGCGCCGATGTTGCCTCCGGCGCCGGGCTTGTTCTCGACCACGACCGGCTGCCCCAGGCTGCTCCGCATCTGCTCGGCCAGCACCCGCGCTGCCTGGTCGAGCGGACCGCCGCCGGCATAAGGCACGATGAAACGGATCGGCTTCGAGGGGTAGGGCTCGTTGGCCTGGGCTCCCGCCGCGGCGGGAGCCAGTCCCAGCGCGGCGACGGCGGCCACGGCGAGCCCGCCGGTAAGCCGACGCCGTGCTTGCCGCCGGAATGGTTGCGGTGGCATCGTGCATTCGCGATCCCGTTCGACCATCGCCTCCTCCCATGTCGTAGTTCCGGGCGCGATGTTATATCAGGCAGGCGGTCGGCGAGGGAGGCGGCCCGCGCTTCGGTAGAATCGAAAGCTTTCCCAGAAGCCCGCCATGAAGTCCGCCGAAATCCGCAAGCAGTTCCTGGAATTCTTTGAGTCGAAGGGCCACGCCATCGTGCCGTCGAGCCCGGTCGTCCCCCACGAAGACCCGACGCTGCTGTTCACCAATGCGGGCATGAACCAGTTCAAGGACGTGTTCCTCGGTTTCGACAAGCGGCCCTACACCCGGGCCACGACTTCGCAGAAGTGCATCCGGGCCGGCGGCAAGCACAACGACCTCGAGAACGTCGGCTATACGGCCCGGCACCACACGTTCTTCGAGATGCTGGGCAACTTCTCCTTCGGAGACTACTTCAAGCGCGACGCCCTGCTGTATGCCTGGGAACTGCTCACGCGGGTCTTCGAGCTTGCGCCGGAAAAGCTCTGGGTCACCGTCTATGCGGAGGACGACGAAGCGTACGACATCTGGGCCAACGAGATCGGCGTGCCCGCAGATCGGATCGTCCGGATCGGCGACAACAAGGGCGGGCGCTACGCGTCGGACAATTTCTGGATGATGGGCGACACCGGCCCGTGCGGTCCGTGCAGCGAGATCTTTTACGACCATGGGCCGGAGATACCTGGCGGGCCCCCGGGCAGCCCGGAAGAGGACGGGGACCGTTACATCGAGATCTGGAACAACGTCTTCATGCAGTTCAACCGGGATGAAGCCGGTGTCATGCACCCGTTGCCGAAGCCGAGCGTGGATACCGGCATGGGACTCGAGCGGATCGCAGCGGTGCTGCAGCAGGTGCATTCCAACTATGAGATCGACCTGTTCGTGAACCTGCTGGCGGCGGCCTCGAAGGCAGTCGCGGATGCCGGAGGCAAGCCCGACCCCGACAGCCCGTCGCTCAAGGTGATCGCGGACCACATCAGGGCCTGCGCGTTCACGGTGGCCGACGGCGTCATCCCGGGCAACGAAGGACGCGGCTACGTCCTGCGACGGATCGCCCGCCGGGCCATCCGCCACGGCTACAAGCTGGGCGCGCGCCGGCCGTTCTTCAATCGGCTGGTGGCGAGCCTCGCCCGGGAGATGGGCGACGCCTATCCCGAGCTGCGGCGAGACGGCGAGCGCATCACCGAAGTCCTGCGGGCGGAGGAAGAGCGCTTCTTCGAAACCATCGCCCACGGCATGACCCTGCTGGAAGGTGCGCTGGCCGGCCTCGGCGCTGGCAAGGCGCTCGACGGCGAGACCGCCTTCAAGCTTCACGACACCTTCGGCTTTCCCCTCGACCTGACCGCGGACGTCTGCCGCGAGCGAGGCGTCGCGGTCGACGAGGCCGGTTTCGAACGGGCCATGAACCGGCAGCGCGAGCAGGCGCGCGCCGCCGGCAAGTTCAAGATGAGCGCCGCGCTCGAATACAGCGGCGCCGCCACCGAGTTCCACGGCTACGAGGTTTTCACGCGCAGCGCCCGGGTGGTTGCCCTCTACCGCGACGGCACGCGGGTCGAGCAATTGGCCGCAGGCGAGCGCGGCGTCGTCGTCCTCGACCACACGCCGTTCTACGCGGAGTCCGGCGGCCAGGTCGGCGACCGCGGGTTTCTCAAGCGTGCGGATGCGGCCGCAGCAGCCGGCTCGGCCGAAGCCGCCGAATTCGAGGTGGACGACACCCTCAAGATCCAGGCCGACGTATTCGGCCATCACGGCGTGCTGCGCCGCGGCTCGCTCGCCGTCGGCGACGAGGTGGAGGCTGCGGTGGACACGGTCAGCCGGCAGCGGATCATGCGCAACCATTCGGTCACCCACCTGATGCACAAGGCGCTTCGCGAGGTGCTGGGCAGCCACGTGCAGCAGAAGGGCTCGCTGGTCGATGCCGAGCGCACCCGCTTCGACTTCAGCCACAACGCGCCGGTCACCCCGGAGCAGATCCGCGAAGTCGAGGCGCGGGTCAACGCCGAGATCCTCGCCAACACGTCGACCGAGGCCAACGTGATGGCGTACGACGAAGCGGTCAAGGGCGGCGCCATGGCGTTATTCGGCGAGAAGTATGGCGACAAGGTGCGCGTCCTGAACATCGGCTCTTCGCGCGAGCTGTGCGGCGGCACCCATGTAAGCCGCACCGGTGACATCGGCCTGTTCAAGATCGCTTCCGAAAGCGGCGTGGCGGCAGGGATTCGCCGGGTCGAGGGCATCACCGGCGACAACGCGCTCGCATACGTGCAGCAGCTTCTGCAGACGCTGAACCAGGCGGCTGCGGTGGCGCGCGCGCCGGTGACCGAGCTGCCGGAGCGCATCGGCCAACTGCAGGAGCAGTCGCGCAGTCTCGAGCGCGAGTTGGGCCAGCTCAAGGCCCGGCTGGCCAGCAGCCGCGGCAACGATCTCGCGGAGCAGGCGGTGGAAGTCGGCGGCGTGCGCATCCTGGCAACCCGGCTCGATGGCGCCGATCCCAGGACCCTGAGGGCGACCATCGACCAGCTGAAAGCGCGCCTCAAGTCGGCGGTGGTCGTGCTGGCGGCGGTGGATGGCGGCAAGGTCCAGCTGGCGGCGGGCGTCACGCCGGAGCTGATCGGCAAGGTCAAGGCGGGCGAACTGGTGGCGCATGTCGCTGCGCAGGTCGGCGGCAAGGGCGGCGGCAAGCCGGACTTTGCCATGGCCGGCGGCAGCGACGCTTCCGGAATCGACAGGGCGCTCGCATCGGTGCGGCCGTGGGTGGAAGAAAGAGTCGGATAGGCCCGCGGGGCAACGCACCGGGCCGACCGTCCTGAAGATCCTCGAACTCACCGCGCTGGCGATCCTGGCGCACATCAGTTTCAGCGGCGTCCGGGTGTGCCTGTCGCTCGCTGCAATCGATGCCGGCGCCGAGCCTCTCGTCATCGGCTCCCTGCTTTCGGTGTACGCGCTCGTGCCCACCATCCTGTCGCTGGTCGGCGGCCGGTGGATCGATCGCATCGGAGTGCGCTGGCCGCTCTTCGTGGGTACCGGGCTGATGGTGCTCGGCGGGCTGCTTTCCTACCTGATGCCCCACCTCTGGACGCTGTTTGCGACTTCGACGCTGGTCGGCTCGGGGTTCCTGCTCTCGCAGCTGGTCATGCAGAAGATGGCCGGCGACCTTGGCCGATCGAGCGAGCACCGGCGCAAGGTCTTCGGCATCCTCGCGATCGGCTACTCGATCTCGGGCGTGGTCGGCCCGTCGTCGAGCGGCGTTCTCTACGACCGTGTCGGCGGTGCCGAGACATTCCTCGCGCTGTCGGCCCTGTCGCTGCTGGTGATGTTCTGGTTGCTGCTGCGTCGGCGCCGATTGCCCGGGCCGGCCGCCGAGATGCCGGTGCAGCGCCGCTTCTCGGACCTGCTGAAGACGCCGGAGCTGCGCCGGCTCTACCTGGCCGTGGGTCTGATTTCGTCGGCGTGGGACGTGCACCAGTTCGTCGTCCCGATCTACGGCCGCAGCATCGGCCTGTCGGCGACCGAGGTCGGCTTCGTGCTGGGCGCCTTCGGCCTCGCCACGCTGGTGGTGCGGCTGATCCTGCCCCTGCTCAGCTCGCTGACCGAATGGACCGCCATCATGACGGCGCAGGTGGTGGCGACCGTCGTCTACATCTTCTATCCGATGTTCGACCGGTTCGAGGTCCTGGTCGGCCTGTCGTTCGCGCTCGGTCTCGGTCTCGGCGTTTCGCAGCCGATGGTGCTGTCGCTGATGCATCGGGTCACGCCGCCCGGCCGGATCGGCGAGGCGGCCGGATTGCGGCTGATGATCGTCAACGGCACTCAAACCGTGCTGCCTTCGGTGTTCGGTGTGCTCGGCAGCGCCTTCGGGGTCGGCCTGCTGTTCTGGACCGTGGGATCGATGGTAGGGCTAGGCGTGCTCAACCAGCTGCGGGCTGGCTACAATGACCGCCATGGATGACACCGACGCCATGGGCGACGATCATGGGATTGCCTTCGACGGCGTCGTGGACGCGCGCGGATTGAACTGTCCGCTGCCGATCCTCAAGGCGAAGAAGGCCCTGGCCACCATCCAGAGCGGCCAGGTCCTCAAGGTCACCTCCACCGATCCCGGCTCGAAGCGCGACTTCGAGGCCTTCGCTCGCCAGACCGGCAACGTCCTGGTAGGTCAGTTCGAGGCCGACCGGACGTGGACCTTCTACCTGAAACGGCGCTGAGGCGCCGGAGAATGACAGCATGAATTTCAGTTTCGATTTCAGCCGCAAGCGGGTTCTCGTCACCGGCGGGGTATCCGGCATCGGCCGCGCGGTGTCGATGGCGTTCCTGGCCGCGGGTGCCGACGTCGTCGCCTGCGGCCTCACGGAACAGGAACTGGCGGCGGCGCGGGCCGATCCCGCCTTCGCACTCGTCCAGGTGGTCAAGCTCGACGTCACCGACAAGGCGGCGGTGGATGCGCTGATCGCCGCGCAGCCCTCGCTCGACGTGGTGGTGACCAGCGCCGGCATCATCCGTCGCGACGGCGAGCACGATCCGGAGGTCTTCGACCAGGTCATCGACGTGAACCTTTCCGGCAGCATGCGGGTCGCGTCGGCGGCACGGCCGCTGCTCGCCCGCACCAAGGGCTCGATCGTGCTGGTGGGATCGGTGATGTCGTTCTTCGGCGGTCCGCGGCAGCCCGCCTATTCCGCTTCCAAGGGCGGCATCCGCAACCTGACGATGTCGCTCGCCTGTGCCTATGGCCCGGACGAAGTGAGGGTGAACGCGGTCGCGCCGGGCTGGGTCATCACGGACCTGTCCAAGGGCGCGCGCGAGAATGTCGAACGCAACGCCATGATCATGGGTCGTTCGCCTTTGGGACGATGGGCCCAGCCCGCCGAGATCGCCGACCCGGTACTGTTCCTGGCCTCCGATGCCGCGCGCTTCATGACCGGCACGGTGATGCTCGTCGACGGCGGATACACCAGCGTCGGCTAGCCGAGCCGGCCGCGCTGCTCCTCGACCTTCTGCCGCGCGGCGTCGAATTGCGCCAGCCGCTCGCGCTCCTGCGCGACGACCGCCGCCGGCGCCCGCTCGACGAAGGCCGGGCTTCCCAGCTTCGCCTGCGCCTTGCCGATTTCCCCCTGCAGCCGTGCGAGTTCCTTGTCCAGGCGCGCCCGCTCCGCGCCGATGTCGATCTCGATCCTGAGCATCAGGCGGTGCTCGCCGACCAGCTGGACCGGCGCCATCGCATCGGTCGGCAACTCGCTCACCACCTCGACCGACGAAAGCTTCGCGAGACCGGGGATGTACGGGACCATGTCGCGCAGGCGGCCGGCGTTGCCGGCGATGACCAGCGGCACCTTCTGTTGAGGGCCGATGTTCATCTCGCCGCGCAGGGCGCGACAGGCGTCGATCAGCGACTTCAGCTCTGCGACCCACGCTTCGGACGCTTCGTCGATCTTCGCCGGCTGTGACTGCGGGTAGGGCTGCAGCATCAGCGAATACCGCTGCTCGCGCAGCGCTTGCGCGAGTTCCTCGCCGGCGAGTTTCTGCACGCCGCGCTCGCCGTAGCGCATCGCCAGCGGCGCGACCTTCTGCCACAGCTCCTCGCTGATGAACGGGATGATCGGGTGCGCAAGCCGCAGGACGGTCTCCAGCACCGACAGGAGGGTGCGGCGCGTGGCGCGCCGGGTGGCCTGGTCGGGATGCTGCAGGTTGACCTTGGCCAGTTCCAGGTACCAGTCGCAGTACTCGTTCCAGACGAAGGCGTAGATGGCGCCGGCCGCCTGGTCGAAGCGGTATTCGTCGATGGCGCGCTCGACCTCCGCCTCGGTGCGCTGCAGCTGCGAGACGATCCAGCGGTCCACCGCGCCGAAGTGCAGGTAGCCGCCGGGGACGCACTGCTCGGGCGTGTGCGGCGCGAAGCCGTTGTCCTGTCCCTGCACGTTCATCAGCACGAAGCGGGTCGCGTTCCACAGCTTGTTGCAGAAATTGCGGTAGCCTTCGCACCGGCTGATGTCGAAGTTCAGCGTGCGCGAGAACGAGGCGAGCGATGCGAAGGTAAAGCGCACCGCATCGGCGCCGAACGGCGGGATGCCCTTGGGAAAGGTCTTGCGGATGTACTTCTGGATGCGCGCGCTGTGCTCGGACTTCAGCAATCCCACCGTCGACTTCGCGAGCAGGTCGTCGAGGGAGATCCCGTCGATCAGGTCGAGCGGATCCAGCGTATTGCCCTTCGACTTGGACATCTTCTGGCCTTCCGCATCCCGCACGATGGCGTTGATGTAGACGTGGCGGAAGGGCACCTTCCGGTGAAGTACTTCGTCATCATCACCATCCGGGCTACCCAGAAGAAGATGATGTCGTTGCCGGTGATCAGCACCGACGACGGCAGGTAGCGTTCCTGGTCGATGAGCGACTGCTGCGTCTTGTCCGGCCAGCCGAGCGAGGTGAACGGGACCAGCGCCGACGAGAACCAGGTGTCGAGCACGTCCGGGTCACGCGTCAGCCGGCCGCTGTAGCCGGCTTCGCGCGCCTGGGCGATTGCATCCGCCTCCGAGGCGGCAACGAACAGCTGGCCGTCGGCTCCATACCAGGCCGGGATCTGGTGACCCCACCACAACTGGCGCGAGATGCACCAGTCCTGGATACCTTCGAGCCAGTGGTTGTAGGTGCTGGCCCAATGCTCGGGAAAGAACCGGACGGCCCCGCTCGAGACCGCCTCCAGGGCCGGCATGGTGATCGCCGCATGGCCGCCGATGCGTCCGTCGGGCTGGAGCTGGCGCGTGAGGTCGACGAACCACTGGTCGGTGAGCATCGGCTCGACCACCTCGTTGGTGCGCCCGCAGATCGGCACCATGTGCTTGTGCGCGATGGTCTTCACCAGCAGACCGGCGGATTCCAGGTCCGCCACCACCCGCTCGCGCGCCACGTAGCGGTTCAGACCCCGGTATGCCGCCGGCACCTCGCCGTTCATGTTGGCGTCGAAGTCCATGATGACGATCAGCGGAATGCCGTGCCGCTGGGCGGCCGCATAGTCGTTGAAATCATGCGCCCCGGTGATCTTGACGCAGCCGCTGCCGAACTCCGGATCGACGAAATCGTCGGCAATGATCGGGATGCGCCGGTCGCACAGCGGCAGGTCGACGTAGCGACCCACCAGGTGGCGGTAGCGCGGATCTTCAGGGTGGACTGCGAGCGCGCCGTCGCCCAGCATCGTCTCGGGCCGCGTCGTGGCGATCGTCATCCCGGCCAGCGGCGTGCCGTCGAGCGCCTGCTGCGGCCCGTCGGAAAACGGATAGAGGATGTGCCACATGTGGCCATCGCGCTCCACCATGTCCACCTCCAGGTCCGACACTGCCGTGCGCAGCACCGGATCCCAGTTCACCAGCCGCTTGCCGCGATAGATGAGACCGGCGCGGTAGAGCTGGACGAACACCTCCACCACGGCGCGCGACATCCTCGCGTCCATGGTGAAGTAGCCCGCATTCTGGCCTTCGGTGTCGGCGTACGGCCAGTTGGCGGAGTCTCCCAGCCGCCGCATCTGGCGGGTGATGGTCGCGCCCGACTCCTGCTTCCAGTCCCAGACCTTGGCGACGAAGGCTTCGCGACCGAGGTCGTGGCGCCCCATGCCTTGCGCCTGCAGCTGTCGTTCAACCACGATCTGCGTCGCGATGCCGGCGTGGTCGGTGCCGACGATCCAGTTGGTGTCGTCGCCCTTCATGCGGTGGTAGCGGACGAGGGTGTCCATCAGCGTCTGCTGGAACGCGTGGCCCATGTGCAGCGTGCCGGTGACATTGGGTGGCGGCAACTGGATGCTGTAGGCGGGGCGGCTGGCGGCGGCGACGGCGCCCGCCGCCTGGGTCGGCGCGGCGCCTGCCTGGGCGCCGGCCAGCGCTGCGGCCTGGGCGGCAGGCAGGTTGGAGAAATAACCCCGGCTTTCCCAGAGCGGGTACCAGTGGGCTTCGATCGGCGCCGGCTCGAAGCTCTTCGGCAGCGCGTCCGCCTCGTTGCTGGATGCGTCCGCGGCCGGCGCGGCAGCGGAGGAGGGCGCGGCGTTCGGCGCGGGGGGCGGCGGAAGATTGGCGGGTTTCATTCAGTTCGGGGGTGAGGATCGGTTGCGTTTCGCAATCTCGGCATGCAGCCGCGTCAGTTCTTCGGTGACGGCGCGGGCGACAATGTCGCGGATCATCCGGTTGAGCGCGTCGTGCAGTTCATGGGCGACGGTTTCGGCGGCTCGCTCGAGCACCGGAGTCAACGTGTTCTGCAACTGGGCGTCGAGCAGCGCGTCCGAACGCCGGAGCAGCCGCTCAAGGACATTCTCGCGCACCCGCTGCCCGAGGTCGCCCCAGTCGACTTCGGCCAGCGTCTGCGGCAGGTCCTCGGTGTCGTAGCGGGGCACCTGAACCACTTCGGTCAGCATCGGGATGTCACCGGCCGCAGCCGCCGCGAGGCTGCCGGGATCGGGCGGTACCGGCGCATTGTGCGCGCGGTGCTCGACCAGGTCGTCGAACTCCTCGAGTTCCGACAGGTCGACCTGCTCGCTCAGTTCGTCCAGGTCGTCGTCATCGTCGTCGCTGCCGCCGTCCGGAAGGAGCTCGCTGCCGTTGTCTTCATCCGGGGCAGCCTGGCTGGTGCCTTCGCGGGGCACCGACTCGCCGCTCGCGGCCGGGGACGAGCCGGCTTCCGGCGGATTCGGCGAAGCGGAGCGGTCGCTTCCCTCGCTGCCGTCGCCGCTGCCGGCACCCCCGCCGGTGCCGTCGGTGGCGTCGGCGTCATCGGTGCCGTCGGTCCCATCGGTGCCGGGGTTGCGGGCATTGCGGCGGCCGCGATCCTCCGGTCCGTTCATGTCCTCGATCGGGTCCTTCAGCGGCGGAAATGCCATGGCTACGACCCAACCTCGTGGGTGCTCAGTGGATAGCCGCGGTCCTTGTAATAGCGGTAGCGCTGCCGGGCCTGGGCGCGGTCTTCCGGGCCGGCCCCCACGACCTCGACCAGGCGCTCGAAGCGCGTGAAGAACTGGGGCAGCGTGCTGCCCAGGTTGACCAGTACTTCGTGGTGCGGCAAGTCCGCGGGCCGGCTGGTGAGGAGGACCGGGGTGCGATCCGCCAGCGGGTCCGAGCCCATCAGGTGCGGGATGAATTCCAGCGGCGCGAAGGTCCAGAGCGCTTCGTCGAACTGCCGCAGGCGGGCCTCGTCGTCGCAGAAGACGACCGCCTTCTGGCCCGCCTTGCGGACCTTGCGGATCAGCCGGCAGCCGTAGTCGATCTTGTCGGCGACGTTGAAATGGAAGTCGACCCGGGTCATCGCCGCGCTCGCTGGTGCACCCCAGGCGCTTCCCTCGGGCGGCCGTGCGGAGGGCTCATCCAGCCTGGTCCATCAGGTAGCGGGTGAGCAGCCCGACCGGCCGGCCGGAGGCGCCCTTGTTGGTGCCCGATTTCCAGGCGACGCCGGCGATGTCCAGGTGGGCCCACTGGTAGGCCTTGGCGAAGCGCGACAGGAAGCAGGCGGCGGTGACGGCGCCGCCGGCGCGGCCGCCGATGTTGCCCATGTCGGCGAACGGCGAGCGCAGCGACTCCTGGTAGGCGTCGTCGAGCGGCATGCGCCAGCAGGTGTCGTTCATGTCCTTGCCGGCCGCGGCAAGCCGATCGGCAAGCGCGTCGCTCGGGCTGAAAAGGCCGGCATGATGGTGGCCGAGCGCAATGACGCAGGCCCCGGTAAGGGTGGCGATGTCGACCACCGCGGCGGGCTTGAACCGCTCCACATAGGTGAGCGCGTCGCACAGCACCAGCCGGCCCTCCGCGTCGGTGTTGAGGATCTCGACGGTCTGCCCGGACATGGTGGTGACGATATCGCCGGGCCGCGTGGCAGTGCCCGAAGGCATGTTCTCGGCCGCCGCGATGACGCCGACCAGATTCACCTTCAGCTTCATCTGCGCGACCGCCTGCACGACGCCGAGCACCGCTCCGGCGCCGCTCATGTCGTACTTCATCTCGTCCATCTCGGCGGCAGGCTTGAGCGAGATGCCGCCGGTGTCGAAGGTGATGCCCTTGCCGATCAGCACGACCGGCGCCTGCTTGGCAGGGCCGCCGTTATAGTGCAGCACCACCAGCTTGGGCGGGTTGGCCGAGCCCTGGCCCACGGCGAGAAACGATCCCATCTTCAGCGCGGCCATCTGCTTCTGCTCGAGCACGTCGCACTTGAGCTTGAAGCGCCGCGCGACACGGCGTGCCTGGTCGGCCAGGTAGGCGGGGTTGCAGACGTTGGCGGGCAGGTTGCCGAGGTCCTTGGTAAGGTCGATGCCGTCGGCCAGCGCCTGCATGCGCTCCACCTCCACCTTGGCGGCAGCGGTGTCCTCCTTGGGTACGGCGAACACGACCTCGGCCAGCTGCGTCGGCATATTGTTGTCCTTGCTCGACTTGAACTGGTCGAAGCGGTAGGCGAGTTCGCGGTTGATCAGCACCGCCTGAGCCAGCCGCCAGCGCAGTTCGCGTTGCGCGACCGGCACCTCCTGCAGGCATACCGTCGCCTCGGCAGCGCCGGTGCCCATCACCGTCCGGAGGCCCGCCCGAGTGGCGTCCTGGTACTGCTTCTCGGTGACCTCGTCTCCATCGCCCATCGACACCAGCACCACCCGGCCGATCGCGCCCGCGCTGCGCAGCAGCAGGGTGGAGCCGGCCTTCTTCGCCAGGTCGCCCGACTTCAGCGCGGCGGTCAATGCCTTGTCGAGCCGGCTGTCGACTGCGCTGCCGGTGGGGGTGAGCTTGCCGGCCTGGACCGGCAGGACCAGGCATTGCGTACGCAGCTTGTCGGTGACGAGGGGTTTGATCGTGAATTGCATGGGGCCTGTGTCATGAGGGGTTGTGCCGCAGGTAGCGCGGGGGCGCGGGGCCACGACAGGCGCGCAGGCGCGCCGGGCCATGATTATAGGGCTGCGCCTCCAGGGAAACGACGCGGGTACACTACCGCGATGATTTTCAGCCAGTCCCTGCGGCGCGATCTGAACAGTGTCGCTGGCGTGATGTTCTCGACCCTGTTCACGATCATGGTCACCACGTCGCTGATCCGGTTCCTGGGACGGGCTGCGACCGACCGGATCGGCAGCGCCGACGTGGTGCCGCTGATCGCCTTCAGCTCGATCGGCTACATCCCCGTCCTGCTGGTACTGACGGTCTTCCTGTCGATTCTCATGGTGCTGTCGCGCGCCTGGCAGGACTCCGAGATGGTGATCTGGTTTGCGAGCGGCCAGAGCCTCACCGCCTGGATCCGGCCGGTGCTGTCGTTCGCCTTGCCGTACGCCTTCGTGGTCGGGATGGTGGCGCTGGTGGTGTCTCCATGGGCCAACCAGCAGATCGTCGAGTTGCGGCAGCGCTTCGAGCAGCGCGAGGACGTCTCCCAGGTGGCGCCCGGGCAGTTCCGGGAGTCGCGGTCGTCGAACCGGGTGTTCTTCGTCGAGTCGGTCAACAGGGAACAGACCGAAGTCTCCAACGTGTTCGTGGTCCAGCACGACGGTCCCCGGATGATCGTCGTCGCCTCGCGTGGCGGGAAGGTCGAGAACCAGGACAATGGCGACCGGTTTCTGGTGCTCGAGGACGGGCGCCGGTACGACGGAGATTGGGGGGGCGTCGAGTATTCGCTCATGGAGTTCGAGCGCTACGGCGTCAGGCTGGAACCGTCTACCGGCTCGGCCGGCAACGAGTCCGCGAGGGGGTTGACGACACCGCAGCTGCTTGCCAACCTTACGCCCGTCAACCAGGGCGAGCTGATGTCCCGCATCGGACTACCTGTGTCGGTGGTGGCCGTCGCGTTGCTCGCCATCCCGCTCGCCTTCGTGAACCCGAGGCTCGGCAGTTCGGTCAATATCGTGATCGGCTTGCTCATCTATTTCACTTATACGAACCTCAATGGCCTGATGAGGTCGTGGATCGCGCAGGAGCGCATCGGCTTCTCGCTGGGCGTGTGGGTGACGCATGCCGCGATCCTTGCGATCGCGCTCTTCCTGTTCCATCGCCGCATGAACCTGCCGCAGCTGTCCTTCGGGCGCCTGCTCGCGCTTGTGCGGTCCTTGTTCAAGCCGCGGCCACGCCCGCAGGCCGGCTGAGCCGATCATGCGCCTGATCGGCGGCTACCTCATCCGCGAGATCTCGCTGGGTATCGTGGCGGTGCTGTTGGGCTTTCTCGGGCTGTTCGCGTTCTTCGATCTCATCAACGAGCTCGAGGACATCGGCCAGGGCGGCTATCGGCTGTATCACGCCGTGCTCTACGTGCTGCTCAGCCTGCCCGGGCACGTGTACGAACTCATGCCGGTGGCGGCCCTGATCGGCTGCATCTATGCGCTGTCGCGATTCGCCGGCAACTCGGAATTCACGGCGATGCGTGCCGCCGGCATGAGCCGCTTTCTCGCGCTCCGAAGCATCATCGGCATCGGCGTGGTCCTGGCAATTCTCACGGCGCTTGCCGGTGAATGGGTGGCGCCGGTCGCGGAGCAGCTGGCGCAGAAACTTCGCCTGAACGTGCTGGGCGCAAGCCAGGGAGGCACCTTCCGCTCCGGCCTGTGGATCAAGGACAGCGTCAAGGACAGCAGCGGCAAGCCTCTGCGGCTGCGCTTCGTCAACATCGGCAACCTCGCGCCGGACGGCAGGATGGAGCGGATCGAGATCCATGAATTCGACGCCCGCTTCCGGCTGAGCTCGGTGATCAGGGCGGCGGAGGGCGTTTACCAGCCGGTCGACGATGCCGGCAATGGCGAGCGCAGTGCCTGGAAGCTGAAAGGAGTGGAGCAGACCCGCTTCGAGGTCGCGGTCGGCGATGCCGGCATCGAGTCGCTGCGCGCGCGGCTGGATCGGGAGGCGGAGATGGTCTGGAAATCGGATTTGAATCCCGGCATCCTGGCGGTGCTGACCCTCGCCCCCGACCGCATGTCCGCCTGGTCGCTCTGGCGCTACACCAGCCACCTGCGCGAGAACGGCCAGAACGCTGGCCGCTACGAACTGGCGCTGTGGAAGAAGATCGTCTATCCGGTTGCCATCATCGTGATGCTGATGCTCGCGCTGCCCTTCGCCTACCTGCAATCGCGGGCCGGCGGCATCGGTCTCAAGCTCTTCCTCGGAGTGATGCTCGGCGTCGGCTTCTATTTCATGAACGGATTGTTCTCGAACCTCGGCCTGCTCAACACCTGGCCACCATGGCTCGCCGTCAGCATTCCGTCGCTGGTCGCATTCGCGCTGGCGCTGGCGATGCTGGGCAGGGTGGGTCGCTCCTATTGAGACCGACGGTGCCGCTGTCCACGTAAGGGTTTGTCATAGGGTGCCGCGGCATGGACCGCGAGTATCCGTTTGGTTAACATCGGCCGCACCAAAGGGCTGCACGGCTCCGGCCAGACCGGAAGCAAATGCGGCGCCTGTTGAGGAGGAGGAGAGGCAGCAAAGCTGCCATTGAAGGCGCACCTGACCGTGCGCCTTTTTCTTGTCCGCTCCGGTTCGTTCGCCATCGTCCCGGAATCGCACCGGTCGGCTCCGCAAATCGTGGCATAGTTGTGCCCTGCCTCGCCCCCGGCAGAAGGCTGTCCATCGGTTGCAACGGAGGAACCTGTTCATGAATGGCGAACGCACTGCGCAAGGCAAGGGTTTCGTGCCGGTGCGTGGATTGCACCATTTTGCGTACCGCTGCCGCGATGCCGAGGAGACGCGCCAGTTCTACGAGGACGTCCTGGGGCTGCCGCTCGCGCACCTCATCCAGGAAGACCGGGTGCCGTCCACCGGCGAATACTGTCCCTATGTACACATCTTCTTCGAGATGGGGGACGGCTCGTTCATCGCGTTCTTCGATCTCGGCGACGACCTCGCCAGCGATCCTTCGCCGAATACTCCCTCGTGGGTGAACCACCTGGCGCTCAACGTCGCCTCGGTCGATGACTTGCTGCAGGCCAAGCACCGCCTCGAAACTGCCGGCATCGAGGTGGTCGGCGTCACAGACCACGGGTTCATCAATTCGATCTACTTCTTCGATCCCAACGGCATCCGGCTCGAGCTGACCGTCCAGGTCCAGCAGACCCGGCACGATCCCTCGGCGCTGGCCGAGGCCCGCACCAGGCTCGATGCCTGGACGACGCGCAAGGAAGGCCTGCGCGCCAGCGGCGACATCAAGCCGGGCCGGCAGGTGATCATCCGCTCCCACAGCCATCCCGGCTACCGCTGACGTGCCTGCACAGGAGACACCATGAGCCCTCCGCCCGGCCGCCCGAAGGAGGGCTCGCTCCCGCTTGGCGGGAAGGCGCGCAGCGCCAAGGGTGCACCATGAGTTCGCCCGGCGTCGTGCAGCCGCAGCTCCTGCGCATCGACGTCAAGCCGTC
Organism: uncultured Pseudomonadota bacterium; assembly: GCA_963844195.1. Lineage (GTDB taxonomy): Bacteria > Pseudomonadota > Gammaproteobacteria > Burkholderiales > Burkholderiaceae_E > Lautropia. The sequence goes on from CAWJNC010000004.1 coordinate 1,629,841, forward strand.
GGGACCGATGGAGTCGCAATCGGGACTGCAGATGCTGCGCCCGAGGATCTACGGCGCGCTGCTGGAAGCTGCCGGCGTCGACCGCGCGCGCGGCGTGGCGGCCATCGTCATTCACCCTGCGTCCAACTTCCACGGCCACTACCTGCTCGAGCCGCTGATGGAGCGCGGTATCTCCTGCATGGGCCTCAACACCCGCTACGTCAACAACGATTCGACACTGCTGATGGAGCGGGTGATCCAGGACCTCGGCGCCGGCATCCAGCAGTTGCGCGCCATCGGTTATCGCAAGGTCATGCTGATCGGCAATTCCGGCGGCGCCGCCCTGGTCAGCTTCTACCAGGCCCAGGCGGAGCGGCCGACGCTCACGCACCTGGCGGATGGCGCGCCGTTCAGCCTGGCGCCGGCGGATCTGCCGCCGGTGGAGGGCATTGCGCTGGCAGCGGCGCACGCCGGACGGGCGCGGCTGATGCGGGAATGGATCGATCCGGCGGTGGTCGATGAAGCCGATCCGATGCGCAGCGATCCGAACCTGGACCTGTATGGCGTGGATCGGCCGCTGCCCCTCGATGCGCAATTCCTGGCCCGCTTTCGCGAGGCGCAGCAGGCCAGGCTCGCCCGGGTCGAGGCCTGGGCGATCGACCGTCTCGAGCGCATCCGGCGCGCCGCCGGCGCTCAGGTAGACGAGCCGTTCGTCCTGCACCGCACTCATGCCGAGCCGCGCTGCCTTGACATCGCCATCGATCCCAACGAGCGCAAGCCCGGCAGCGTCTGGGGGGACCCGGCCACCGTCAATCTCGCGGCCAATTCCATGGGACGATTCAACACGCTGACCAGCTTCATGAGCCAGTGGTCGTCGCGCTCCCAGGCCGACGGACCCGACAACCTCGCACGCACATCGGTGCCGGTGCTGCACCTCACCTATTGTGCCGACCAGAGCGTGTTCCCCAGTACCGTCGAGTTGTGGATGAAGGCGGCCGCGGGCCGGATCCGCAACGTCGACGTCCACGGCGGCGACCATTACCTGATTGGACGCCAGGACCTCGTGGCTCGGGTCGCCGATGAAATGGCTGCTTTCGCGCGATCGATCTGAGCGCAGGGGCGGCAGACCAACAGCGGGAGGCAACTTTGTCAGCAGAGCAGGGCCAGGCCCACCAGAACCCGCAGGCGGCAACGGCCGCGGGATCCGGCTACGACCTGCCAACCTATGAGTTCAAGGTGCCGCCGGAGCTGGGCGGCGAACGAAGCTTCGGCGCGCCCGAGGACGAGGACGGCTTCTATCCGCTGATCATCGTCGGCGGCGGCCTGGCAGGCCTTGCCGCAGCCTGTGACTGCGCGGTCCGCGGCATCCCCGCCATCGTCCTCGACGAGGACAACACGATCGGCGTGCGCGGCGCCTCGTCGCGGGGCATCTGCTATGCGCAGCGCACGCTCGAGATCCTGAAGCGGCTCGGGGTATACGAGCGGGTGCAGCAGAAGGGCGTACAGTGGTTCGTGGGCCGCACGCTTGCCGGCGACGACGAGGTCTACAGCTTCAACCTCGCTACCCAGCCGACCCACAGCTATTCCAGCCAGCCGGCCTTCATCAATATCCAGCAGTTCTACATCGAGTGGTACCTGGTCGACCGGATCATGGAGCTGGGCACCGTCGATCTGCGCTGGCAGAACCGGGTAACCGGCATCAGGCTGGTCGAAGGCGGAGCCGAAGTCACCGTGCACACCCCGGCCGGCGACTATGTCGCGCGCGGGCGCCATGTCGTCGATGCCACCGGCATCCGCAGCCCGCTGCGCGACATGCTCGGCCTGCAGACGCGTGCGGAAGTGGGGGTCGACCGCTGGTGCATCTCCGATGTGCGCTTCCGGCACCAGCCGAAGATCGAGCGCTGGACCTGGATCGAGGCGCCGTTCAACCAGAACCGCGCGGTCTGGCAGCACCTGATGGCCGACGACGTCTGGCGGCTGGACTACCAGATGGATGCGGATGCCGACCCGGAGGCGGTCAGCCGCCCGGAGGTGGTTGCCGAGCGCCTGCACGCGCAGTTCGGTGAGGATGTGGACTACGAACTCGTGTGGGTCGGTCCTTACGGCTATCGCAGCCATGTCATGGAGCGCTTTCGCGAAGGGCCCGTGTTCTTCGTCGGCGATTGCGCACACGGCATGAGCCCGTTCGGCGCTCGCGGCGGCAACAGCGGCATCCAGGATGCCGACAACCTGGTCTGGAAGCTCGACTGGCTCAGGCGCGGCTGGGCCGAGTCGTCGATCCTCGATACCTACGACAGCGAGCGGCGCGAGGGCGCCGAGCACAACGTGCTGGTGACCAACCGCACCGCGCGCTTCCTGTCGCCGCGCTCTCCAGCCGAGCGGATGATCCGCAACGCGGTGATCGACCTTGCGCGTCGCCATCCGTTCGCTCGCAGCCTGGTCAACACCGGCCGCATGTCGGTCGCCAGCACGTATACGCGGTCTGCGCTCGCGGAGGCTGCGTTGCGCCAACGGTCCGTCGACGCCGCCGGCGCCGGCAGGCCGCTGCAGAACGTGGCGCTCGACGGTTACGGGGACCTGGTGTCGCTGGTGCGTGTCCACGAGGGCAGGCTGCTCGCGATCGCGCCCGATATCTCCACCGCCGGCGGCGTCGATCCGGCCCTGGTGTATCCGGATGGCCCTGTCGCCTGTTTCGTCGCCGGCTCGGCAGCGCAGGGCATGTCGTCGGGCTGGCAGCAGATCGCCATCGCGGCCGAGTCGGTTTGCAGCCTCGTAGAGGCGCTGGACCTCGAGCCGGGTCGGATCCTGGTGATCAGGCCCGACCTGCACAGCGCAGGCAACATCGTCCCCACCTCCCTCGCCTCCCTGCTCGCGTGCTATCGCGGCCAGGCGGTCGGGTCGCCCGCCGCGGCAGGCCCCGGCGCGGGGCGGCGCGCCGTTGCCGCAGGGGAGAAGGCGTGAACGATCGGGCGCAAGGCAGGGGGATGCAGGTGAAGGTCGAGCCGAACATGGAGGATCCCGACGGCTTCTACGAGCAACTCCTGGAAGCGCATCAGGGCCTGGCTGTCGAGCAGAGCTTCGAGCTGAACGTGCGGCTGCTGATGCTGCTGGCCAACCAGATCGGCGACCGGGAGGTGCTGTCCCGGTGCATCGATCTTGCCCGCGAGGCCGGTCGCAGCCCGTCTTGAGCGTCTTCGAACCCCTGCCGGTGATAGCCAACTAGGGGAAAATCCCATCAATGCGGGTTCGCGCTGCGCCCGGGCCAGTCCGTACAATCCGCCCACGCGCTGAGCCCCGCCATTGCGCGCCGCGACAAGCCCGCGACGCGCCGCGCGAACGGGCGCATCCAACAAGGAGACCGGACATGATTTCGAGCAGCAGCTTCAGGAAGCAGGCGTTGGCGCTGGCAGTTTTCGGCGCGATTTTTTCGGCTGCCGGCGGCGCCTCGGCGCAGTCTGTGACCTTGACCACGTCCACCTGGGTCCCCCTCAGCCACGCGCTGACGATGGCGCAGAACCAGTGGTGCGAGGAGGTGACCAAGGCCACGGCCAGCCGCGTCAAGTGCAACCTCCTCGCCAAGCCGGTGGCGCCGCCGCCCGGAACTTTCGACGCCATCCGCGACGGCCTCGCCGACGTGTCCTTCAGCGTCCACGGCTATACGCCCGGGCGCTACAAGCTGACGGAGATGGCGGAGCTGCCATTCCTGGGTGATTCCGCCGAGGCAACGTCCGTCGCCTACCAGAAAATGTACGAGAAGCACCTTTCCAAGTTCGATGAGCACCGGGGATTGCACGTGCTGTCGGTCTTCACGCATGGCCCGGGCATCATCATGAACACGAAGCGGCCCATCGAGAAGCTGGCGGATCTCGATGGACTCAAGATCCGCGTCGGTGGCGGCATGGTCAACGAGGTCGGCAAGGTGCTGGGCATCAACATCACACTGCGCCCGGCGCCGACGTCCTACGAGCTGCTGTCCTCCGGTGTCATGGACGGCACGTTCTTTCCGGCCGAGTCGGTGCCGAGCTTCAAGCTCGAGAAGCTCATCAAGTACCGCACGGAATTTCCCGGCGGGCTGTACAACACCAGCTTTGCGCTGGTCATGAACCCGGCCACCTGGTCCAAGATTTCCAAGGAGGACCAGGCAGCCATCACCAAGATCTCCGGCGTTCATTTCGCACGTCTGGCAGGGCGCAACTGGGACAAGGCCGATCGCGAAGGCAAGGCGGCAATGCAGGCCAACGACGTCCAGGTGACAAAGGCGAGTCAAGCGTTCATCGACGAGGTGAAGTCCAAGACGTCGACGCTCGAGCAGAAGTGGGTCGCGGAGGCCAAGGCCAAGGGAGTGCCGGATCCTGCGCAGGTGCTGAAGGAGTTCCGGGCGCTCATCGCGGAAGGCTGATGGTCCGCCTGACGAACCCGGATTCGCGCAGCCGCGGAGCGACGAACTCGTGACCGACGCCCGTGCCGCGCCGCAGCCGACCGGACAAGCCGGCTGGCCGGCCGGGCTGACCGGCATCCTCGGCCTCTTCGCCGCGGCCGCGCTTTTCGGGATGATGACGCTGACCTTCGCCGACGTCGTCGGCCGCAAGTTCCTCGGCAACTCGATCATCGGCAGCGTCGAGCTGACCGAGTTGATGATGCTCGCCCTGATCTACACGGCCTTGCCGTTGGCTTCGTTCGCCGGCGAGCACGTCGTCTTCGACCTGCTGGACTCTATCCTCCCGGAGCGGGTCAAGCGCTGGCAGGCGGTCATTTCCAATCTGATCTGCACGGTGTTGCTCGGTTTCTCGGCATGGTTCGTCCTCGAGCGGGCGATCCGGACGCAGGCGATGGGCGATACCACCGCGCAATTGCAGATCCCGGTCTCACCGTTCCAGTTCGCTGCCGCCGGCCTGATCGCGCTTTCCGCGCTGATGCACCTCTATCTCGCGACCAGCCGAAAGGGCAGGGCGTGAGGGCTTTGTCGGCGAGGTCGGAGCAAGCCACGAACCGATCGCGGGGGGCTTCAGCCAGGCCATGAGCGAGGCGCTGATCGGCTTCGCGGCCATGTTCCTGATGATGTCCCTGCGGGTTCCCATCGCGCTGTCGATGGGCGCGGTGGGGTTCGTCGGCATCGGTCTGATGCGGTCCTGGCCTGCAGCGGTCTCTTCGACCGCATCGGAATTCGTCGACATCGCCGGCTACACCCTGTCGGTGGTGCCGCTGTTCGTGCTGATGGGCAACTTCGTCACCAAGGCCGGCATGTCGCGCGAGCTCTACCGCGCCGCCTACGCGTTCATCGGGCACTGGCGCGGGGGACTGGCCATGTCGACGCTTGCGGCATGCGCGGGCTTCGGCGCCATCTGCGGTTCGTCGCTCGCTACGGCGGCCACGATGGCGCGGGTTTCGATGCCCGAGATGCGTCGCTTCAAGTATCACGACTCCTTTGCCGCCGGCTCGATCGCCGCCGGCGGAACGCTCGGCATCCTCATTCCGCCGTCGGTCATCATGGTGATCTACGGCATCATGACCACGACCAGTATCGGGGCACTGTTCGCGGCCGGCTTCATCCCGGGCCTGCTGGCGCTGACGCTCTACCTGCTCGCCGCCGCCGTGGTCACCACCCGCAACCCCGAACTCGGCCCGCGCGGAGAGCGCAGCAGCTGGAAGGAACGGCGTGCCGCCGTGATGGACGTGTGGGCGGTGCTGCTGCTCTTCCTCGTGGTGATCGGCGGCATGTACGGCGGCTGGTTCACGCCGACCGAGGCGGCCGGCGTCGGCGCCTTCGGCGGCTTCCTGTTTGCCTGGGCGCGTCGTACCCTGAGTTGGAGCGGCCTGAGGGATGTGCTGGTGGAATCGGCGCGCACCACCGCCATGTTGTTCACCATCGTGATCGGCGCCCAGATCTTCAGCAGCTTCGTGAACTTCACCACGCTGCCCACCGACCTGCAGATGTTCGTACAGCAGTTCCAGGTCAACCCGATCATGGTGATCATCGTGATCTGCCTGATCTACGTGATCCTCGGCTGCGCGATGGAATCGCTCTCCATGATGCTGCTGACGGTGCCGATCTTCTTCCCGCTCGTCCAGGGCCTCGGCTTCGATCCGGTCTGGTTCGGCATCCTGATCGTCTGCGTGATCGAGATCAGCCTGATCACGCCACCGGTCGGCATGAACGTGTTCGTGCTCTCCAGCGTGCTGCCGGACGTGCCGACCGGCCAGATCTGGAAGGGCGTGACGCCGTTCATCGTGGCGGACCTCGTCCGCCTCGCAATCCTGATCGCGTTTCCAGTGATCACGCTGTTCCTGCCGCAGCTGCTGAAGCTGTAGAAGCCGGCGCGGTTGCCGTTTTGGTGCCTGTCCAACAGCGGCACGCCGGGGCGTCGCAGGACTCGTGGCGGCGTGGCCAAATTTGCTAACATCGAGCTGTGCGGGGACGTAGCTCAGCTGGGAGAGCGTCGCGTTCGCAATGCGAAGGTCGGGAGTTCGATCCTCCTCGTCTCCACCAATCACCCACCAGCCGGTCCGTCGAGTGACCACTCTGGTCACTGCCACCGGGCGAATTCTTCCGGAGGTTGCACGCGCGGGTCAGCGGTTGGCGCTTGGGGATTGCGGGCATGCCTTGCGAATCGTCGACGACGTGAGCCCCGCGCAGGTCGCCTTGCTCCCTGCCGAAGACGCCGCAGGAGGTTCGTAGCCGCGTGGGGTATTCCACCTTCCAGCAGATCCGGAACAAATCATCGGCATAGTCCGACTGGATCTCGAGCGACGCTCGCCAGCCGAGGTTGCCTGCCGGCGCGGTCCATTGCGCCAGCACAGGGTCGAGTTGATCGTGGCGGTCCATGATGAATGGGCCGCGATTCATGTATCCCGCTGAACTGAAAAGGTATCTGCCCCCAGGGATCTGCGGGTCTGCGGAATCCCGCTCCGCCCTCTGCTCGACGAAGGTAGACGTGGACGGATAGTCGAGACGTCGTCCTGCCACCACGTCGCCGGCCGCGCCGGAATAGCTTTCCAGCGAGAGGGCCGCGATCAGGACATCGCCGCGGACCGTCGGCTTGGGCTGGACCGGTGGCGGGGCCTCGGGCGGTGCCGGCGCCTCGGGCGGCGCCGGCGCCGGCACCGTCGGCCCCGGGGCGGGCGTTCCGCCGGGTGCCGTCGGGGTTGGTGAAACGGCGGCCGGGCTATCGTCGTCGCTGCCGCCGCAGCCGCCAATGATCGCCACGATCACAGGGCCGGACCTGGCAGGGCATCGCGGCAACAGTTCGCGCAGTTGCCGCAGCAAGTCTAGTCCTGCTGTCACGCGTCGCGGCCAGCCAATTTGCAGGGTGTCACCAATGCGCCCGGATCCTTACCTGATCAGGCAGATCATCCGGCCGATTGCCGATTGGAAGCTGTGGCGTAGGGGCTCGTTCGGCGCCAGGGCTTGCCGCGGCGTCGAGGGCTTCAGCGGCTTCCACGGTTGCTGTCAAGACGCAATGAGCGTGCGGCGATTTCACTCCTTGCCGCACGTGCGGTCGCCTGCCGGCGCCTGCCGGCGCTGCTTCGCCCGACCGTCGTAGTGCGTCACCGGCACAGCCTGCAGGTCATGCCTGGACGAGCCGGGTTATCGCTTCTTGGAGCCGGATGGGATCGTCACCCGCAGCGCATCAAGTACAAGCGAGAACACATGCGAAGGCTGCCTGCGGCTCGCGTAGTACAGGTAGTACCCGGGGAATGGGGCGCACCAGTCCTCCAGTACGCGCACCAGTCGGCCCTCATCGAGGTGTGGAGAAAACTCTTCTTCAGGCAAGAAGGCGATGCCCAGCCCAGCCACTGCCGCATCAACCATGCTGGGTGATGTATTGAAAATGAGTTGCCCGTCCACCCGCACGTTCAACTTCTGACTGCGGCGCTCGAAGTCCCAAACATAGACTCCCCCGGCTGTCTGCATACGCATGTTGATGCAGTTGTGCTTCATCAGGTCACGAGGATGCTTGGGCCTTGGGTGCTTCGCGAAGTACGCTGGCGAAGCCGCAGCCGCCATGCGCAACTGTGGCGCGATCGGCACCGCGATCATGTCTTTGTCGATGGTGTCGCCGAGGCGCACACCGGCATCGAAGCGGTCCGCCACGATGTCCCGGAAGCCGTAGTTGATGTCGAACTCGACCTTGATGTCGGGATATCCGAGCAGCAACGGAGTGAGCTTGGGCAGCAGCGTGGTCCGAAGGACGTGCTCGCCGCAGGTGATCCGCACCGTGCCGGCGGGCTTGTCCCGCATCTCGGTCAACTCATCCAGCTCCGCGTCGATCTCGTCGAATCGGTGACCGATGGCGTTGAGCAGGCGCTCGCCGGCTGCCGTGGGTGACACGCTGCGTGTGGTGCGCGTGAGTAGCCGGATCTCCAGTCGTGCTTCCAGGCCGCTGAGGGCCTGACTGAGGGCCGACTGCGTGACGCCCAGCAGCGAAGCGGCGCGCGTGAAGCTCCCTTCCCGCGCCACCGTCACGAAGTACAGGAGATCGTTGAGGTTGCGTTTGACCATGGCAGAAGTTTTTCATGCAGCACGGATTAGTACAACTAATAAACCTTTTAAGTTTTCATTAGCTAGTCAAGCTGATTTCAAAGCGGCAGCATTGAGGGCATGGAACTCAGCGCCGTTGCCCCTGAGATGGCTAAGACGCAAAGCCACTGACCTTGCTGGCCGGTTCAGCCTCGGCACTCGCGGCGTGCGGTGCCGGCGCTTCGGGAGCAGCGTCGCCCATCGGCGAGCCGCCCGCACCCTCGTATGAGGCCGCCATGAAGATTCGCCTGACGGGGCAGCGGAGAAAGCTTGATGCCCGTCCATCCATTTCTACTTGAAAGGTATCGAACATGAGTACGCAGAACATCAATGACCGTGAAGTCCTGGAGGCTTCCGGTGTGGCTGCCGCCCGACGCGGCTTCTTGAAGGCGGCAGGGATTGCCACGGTTGGCACGGCGCTGCCGATCGGCGCCGCATCGTTGGCTGCGCCTGCTGTGGCGCAATCCACGGAACGCGGTGCCACTAGTAGCCAGGCGTACACCATCGGAAAGCGCAAGCTGGGCAACCTGCAAGTGTCGGAACTGGGCTTCGGCTGCATGAGCAACAGCCCCGGCCACTACGGCTCCGGCGTGGACCGCGCAACCAGCATCCGCGTAATCCGCGATGCCTATGAGCGCGGCATCACTTTCTTCGACACCGCCGAGGTCTACGGCCCCTACGTGAACGAGGAGCTCGTCGCCGAGGCGCTGGGGCCGGTACGTAACCACGTCGCCATCGCCACCAAGTTCGGATTCAAGATCGACGGCACCAACGGCCTGGACAGCCGCCCCGAGCGCATCCGCCGCGTGGTCGACGAATCGCTCAAGCGCCTGAAGACCGACCGCATCGACCTGTACTACCAGCATCGCGTCGATCTGACCGTGCCGATCGAGGACGTGGCCGGCACGATCAAGGACCTGATCCAGCAGGGCAAGGTGCTGCACTTCGGGCTGTCGGAGCCCAGCGCTCGCACCATCCGCCGCGCCCATGCCGTGCAGCCCGTGTCCGCGATCCAGACCGAGTACTCGATCATGGAGCGCAGCGTCGAGCGCAACGGCGTGCTGCAGGCCTGCGAGGAACTGGGCATCGGCTTCGTGCCGTGGGGGCCGCTGGGCCAGGGCTTCCTGCCCGGCAAGCTGCCGCTGGATGCGCAGGCCAGATTCGACGGCAAGACCGACCTGCGCAAGACTTTCCCGCGATTCAGCGCCGAGGTCATGAAGGCGAACCAGGCGATCCTGGACTTCCTCAAGACTTTTGGCGAGAAGAAGGGGGCCACACGCGCGCAGGTTGCGCTGGCCTGGCTGGCGGCGCAAAAGCCCTGGATCGTCTCCATCCCCGGCACGACCAATTTGGACCACTCGCGCGAGAACCTCGGCTCGATCAACGTTGACCTCACGCCGGAGGACCTGCGTGAGATCGAGGTGGGCATGGCCAGAATCACCGTCCATGGTGGCCGCATGGACGCCAAGCAGATGGACCAGATCGGCAAGGACTGAAACCCGCAGGGTTGACGCCGCCCAGCGTCGGCTTTGTCGCCGTGCTCGCTGGACGAGCACGGCGCTACCCATGGACATCAGAGCAGAGAACGAAGGATTTTATGACGACCCAGACAGGTGAGGCCCAGGCGGCCACCTTTTCCACTCAGCGCGATACCGAAGCGCTGCCCGCGAACTGGAGCGGCGTGTTCGCGATGTCGCTGTGCGTCTTCGCGCTGATCGCCTCCGAATTCATGCCCGTCAGCCTGCTGACGCCAATCGCCGCCGACCTCCAAGTCACCGAAGGGATGGCCGGGCAAGGCATCGCGATTTCCGGCGCCTTTGCGGTGCTGACCAGCCTGTCGATTTCATGGCTGGCCGGCGGCATGAACCGGAAGACGTTGCTGCTGGCGCTGACGGCGCTGATGGCCGGCTCCGGCGCTGTGGTGGCGCTGGCGCCGAGCTACCTGATCTACATGGTCGGCCGCGCGCTCATCGGCGTGGTGATCGGCGGGTTCTGGTCCATGTCGGCGGCCACGGCCATGCGCCTGGTGCCAGCCGATCAGGTGCCGCGCGCGCTGGCGATCTTCAACGGCGGCAACGCGCTGGCGACTGTGATCGCCGCGCCGCTGGGCAGCTACCTAGGCTCCGTGATGGGATGGCGCGGCGCCTTCTTCTGTCTGGTTCCAGTGGCTGCGATTGCCCTGGTCTGGCAGTGGATCAGCCTGCCTGCCATGGCGGCCCGCGAGCGAGTTCCGGGTTCGGGCAACGTCTTCAAGGTGCTGGCGACCCCGCCCGTGGCTCTGGGCATGGCCGCCTGTGGCGCGTTCTTCATGGGGCAGTTCGCTCTGTTCACCTATGTGCGCCCGTTCCTGGAGACGGTGACGCACGTGAACGTGTCCACGCTGTCGCTCATCCTGCTGGTGATCGGCGTGGCCGGCTTCATCGGCACCGCGCTGATCGGCTCCGTCCTCAGGCGCGGTCTGTACACGACGCTGATCGCCATTCCTGTCCTCATGGCGGTGATCGCATTGACGCTGATTCACTTCGGCGCCTGGGTCGCTGCCGTGGCGGCGCTGCTGGGCCTGTGGGGTCTGATGGCAACCTCGGCTCCGGTGGGCTGGTGGAGCTGGATCGCCGAAGCCATGCCGCACAACGCGGAGGCTGGCGGCGGCTTGATGGTGGCGGTGATCCAGTTGTCCATCGCCCTGGGTTCGACCGTTGGCGGGCTGCTGTTCGACTCGACGGGCTACCGAAGCACTTTCATGGCGAGTGCCGCCGTACTGGTGTTCGCGGCTGTCCTCGCTTTCCTCACCTCGCGTTCGCAAGGCTGCAAACGGCCTGAGTCGCACGTCACACCCGGAGAACCCCATGACCATGCGCCTCGATACCTCTCGCAACGGCCACCGCCAGACGGCCGTTGAACGCCGCGCAACGCGCCGCCTGCAGGCCATCCGCGCGCTGGGCCTGCTTTGTGGCCTGCTCGCGCTTGGCGGGTGCAATGCCGCCCAGCCAGGCGCTTCGTCGGCGTCAACCATAGCCGCGCCTGCAACCGTTCAACCTGAGGAATCTCGCATGTGGATGACCGTCGGCGAACGTCGCTTCGCCATTACCCTGGCCGACACCGAAGCAGCTCGTGCCTTTGCCGCCATGCTGCCGCTCACGATCGAAATGCCCGATCTCAACAGCAACGAGAAGCATGCGGAGCTGCCAAGGGCGCTGCCGACAAGCACTGATCGGCCCGGCACGATACGCAACGGCGATCTCATGCTGTACGGGTCGAGAACCTTGGTTCTCTTCTACCTGACGTTCGATTCGATCTACTCGTACACGCGCCTAGGCCGTGTGGAAGAGCCCGCTGGCCTGGCGCAGGTACTCGGCAGGGGCACCGCGCGAATCACGTTCTCCAGGAACTGACGCCAGCACTTTGGACACAGCCTCGTTCCACATCCCGTCGCAGCCACTTGCCCCTGGTCTCTCGTGGTCTCCCCGGGAGCGGTGATTGCCGCGTAGCACGCCGAACGATGGCGGATCGCCTGAGGCGTAGCCCGTGGCCTTATTCTTGAAGGGGGAACTTACGATGACGAGCTTCGATTCAAGCCGACGCGAGATGCTGAAGTCGAGTGCGATGACTGGCGGGGCGATTTCCGTTGGCGACATAGGGCCGGGGGGCGCAGAGGCTGCGCAAGCAGCTACGGGGCCCGCGCGCATTGACGTTCGGCTCCTGGTCAACGGGGAGGAGCACAGCCTGACGCTTGATCCCCGTACGACGCTACTTGATGCACTGCGTGAGCACCTGCACATGACGGGCTCGAAGAAGGGTTGCGGCCTCGGGCAGTGCGGCGCGTGCACGGTGCTCATGGATGGCAAGAGGATGAAATCGTGCCTCTCACTCGCGGCGCTCTCGGAAGGGCGTGAGATCACGACTATAGAGGGGCTGGCCAAGGGCGAAGAACTTCACCCGCTGCAGGCCGCCTTCATCGAGCGCGATGCCTTCCAGTGCGGGTATTGCACGCCCGGGCAGATCATGGCGGGCGTCGCCTGCATCGAAGAGGGCCATGCCGGTTCGCCGGAAGAGATCCGCGAGTGGATGAGCGGCAATCTGTGTCGCTGCGGCGCCTATGACCATATTGTGGCAGCCATCCAGGACGCCGCTGGCAGCACCAGATCGCGGGGAGGTTGAGCCATGCATCCTTTTACCCTCGAACGCCCGCACGATCTAGCCGCCGCCATTGCGTTCCGCCCCCAGGCCGGACGCAATGATGCGCCCGCCGAATACATCGCGGGCGGCACGGATATGGTGCAGCTGCTTCAAGAGTATGTGCGTCGGCCGGATTGCCTGGTGAGCCTGGCAGGCCTTCTGGACGCTCGCCTCGAAGTCGGGCCACAGGGCTTGAGGCTTGGCGCGGCCGCCACCATGGCGGATGTGGCGGCGCACCCTGGCGTAGCCGAGCAATTCCCGGTTATATATGAGGCGCTGTTGAACTCGGCGAGCCCGCAGGTACGCAATCAGGCCACGATGGGCGGGAACCTGCTGCAGCGCACCCGCTGTCCGTATTTTCGCGATGTTGGCTATGCAGCCTGCAACAAGCGCGACCCAGGCTCCGGCTGCGCCGCGATCGCTGGCGAGAACCGCTGGCATGCCGTCCTCGGAACGAGCAAGGACTGCATTGCCGCCCACCCCTCAGACCTCGCTGTCGCGCTTGTTGCGCTCGATGCGGCCGTCGAGATTCAAGGGCCCGAGGGACATCGGACCGTCCCGCTCGCCCACCTCCACCGTCTGCCGGAGGCGACTCCACATTGGGAGAGCGTGCTCGAACCGGGCGAGGTGATCACCGCCATCACCGTACCGATGAGTCCGGCGGCCCGTCGTTCGCACTATCTGAAGGTGCGCGACCGGGCTTCCTTCGAATTCGCGGTGGTATCTGCCGCGGTGGCGCTCGAAATGGACGGACCCCGAATCCGGCAGGCGCGGGTCGCGCTGGGTGGGGTCGGCACCAAGCCCTGGCGCGTGCCCAAAGTCGAAGCGGCGCTCGCCGGCTCCCGCCTCGACCCGGCCGAGCTCCGCCCGGCTGCGGCGCTGGCCGTCGAGGGCGCGCGTGGGCACGGGCACAACGACTTTAAAATCGAACTGATTCAGCGCACCATCGTGCGCGCCATCGAAACCGCGGGAGCTCGCACATGACGACCGCATTCATCGGACAACCGGTCAGCCGCGTCGACGGCCGACTGAAGGTGACGGGCGCAGCGACCTATGCCGCTGAGTTCGACGTCCCTGCGCAGGTGCACGCTGCCATCGTGCGCAGCACGATCGCCAAAGGGCGAATCCGGTCCATCGACTTCTCGGCCGCGGAACGGGCCGGCGGTGTGATCGCCGTCATCACGCACCGTAACGCTCCGCGCCTCGCGTATCGCCCGCACAAGGGTTCCACCGACCCGACGGTGGGCGAGCGGCTCCACGTTCTCCAGGATGATCAGGTCAGTCACCAGGGCCAGCCCGTCGCCCTCGTCGTCGCAGAGACGCTCGAGCAGGCCCGCTACGCGGCGGATCTCGTCCGCATCGCCTACTCCGTGGCCCCCGCCCAGACAGATATCGAGCACGCGACGGCGGTGTTGCCGACCCCGCAGAAGACTGATCAGGGGGAATCGCAACCGCGGGAATCACATCGTGGGAACGCCGAAGAGGCGTTCGCACGAGCCGAGGTCAAGGTGGACCAGCGCTATGTGATCCCGCGGGAGAACCACAATCCAATCGAAATGCACGCCACCATTGCCTCCTGGACGGGGGACCGCCTGACGCTTTGGGACAAGACGCAGTGGGTCGGCGGCGTGGCCGAGGAGATCGCAGCGGTTTTCGGGATCCCGGCGGAGAACGTCCGCGTCGTCTCGCCGTTCGTCGGGGGCGCCTTTGGTTCAGCGCTACGGGCCTGGTCGCATGTGACCCTGGCGGCGCTTGGCGCGCGCGTCGCCGGGCGCCCCGTCAAGGTGATGCTCTCGCGACGCGAGATGTACTACGGCACCGGCTTTCGCCCGCACACGGTGTCGCGGGCTGCCCTCGGCGCCGCACGCGACGGCCGCCTCACCGCCATCGTCCACGACGCCCACCAGGAGACCTCGTCGTTCGAGGAGTACACGGAGGCGTTGCTGGACGCCAGCCGAATCCTGCATTCGTGTCCGAACGTCTACACGCGCCACCGTATCGCACCGCTGAACGTGCACACTCCGACCTGGATGCGCGCTCCCGGGGAGGCGAGCGGCGTTTACGCGCTCGAATGCGCCATGGACGAGCTGGCCATCGCCCTGAATATCGACCCGGTCGAGCTGCGCCTTCGTAACGAACCGGAGCACGACGAGTTCAGCAATCTGCCGTTCTCGAGCCGTTCGATGCGGGAGTGCTACCGGGTGGGCGCCCAGCGGTTCGGGTGGAGCCGGCGCAACCCCGAGCCGCGGTCCTTGCGAGACGGCCGGATGCTGATCGGGTGGGGCATGGCGAGCGCGACCTATCCAATGAATTTCGCGCCGGCCTCTGCGGTCGCGCGTCTGCTGCCCGACGGGACCGCCGAGGTGGGAAGTGCGGCGAGCGACATGGGTCCAGGCACTTGGACGTCGATGACGCAGGTGGCGGCCGAGACACTCGGCTTGCCCATCGAGCGGGTGAAGTTCGCCCTTGGCGATACCCGGCTGCCGAAGACGCCGCCGCATGGTGGCTCGATGACAATGGCGACCGTCGGCAGCGCCGTGCAGGCCGCCTGCCGCAAGGCGCGCGAGGAGGCGCTCGCGCGCGGTGGCGGCACCGATGTTGCGGAGGCGATGCGCCAGATCGGCCAACCGATCGAGGTGTCGGCCGACTCGACGCCGGGTGATGCGAGCCAGCGCTTTTCGATGCATGCCTTCGGGGCGGTGTTCACGGAAGTGTCGGTGGATCCGGATCTCGGCGAGACGCGCGTGCGGCGGATCGTGGGCGCCTATGGAGCCGGGCGGATCGTGAACCCGAAGACGAGCCGCAGCCAGTGCATCGGCGGCATGATCGGCGGCATTGGCATGGCGCTCATGGAGCATTCCGTCGTCGATCCGCGCAACGGACGCATCGTGAACGCCAACCTCGCCGAGTACGCCGTGCCGGTCCACGCCGATGCGCCGCCGGTGATGGACGTGATCTTCGTGGATGAGCATGACCCGCACGTGAATCCGCTCGGGGTCAAGGGCCTCGGCGAGATTGCCATCGTGGGTGTCGCATCGGCGATCGCCGGCGCCGTCTTCCACGCCACCGGCAAGCGCGTCCGCGAACTGCCGATCACGCCGGACAAGCTGCTTTGAAATGAAGCGACCCCCACGCTCACCTCGTTCGCTGCCTTCCGCCTCGGACTTCGTGCACGCATGCAGCCTGATCGAACTCGAAGCCAAGGGGCGGCTCCTGTTGCACGGCCGCCATCCCCCGATTCTCGTGGTTCATGACGGCGGACGCGTCTTCGCGCTCGACAACCGCTGCCCGCACATGGGCTTTCCGCTTGATCGTGGCAGCATCGAGGACGGCATCCTCACCTGTCATTGGCATCACGCGCGCTTCGATCTGGCAAGCGGCTGCACCTTCGATCTCTGGGCGGACGATGTCCCGAGCTGCACGGTCGAAGTGCGTGAAGGGGAAGTCTGGGTCAACCCTTCGTTTGGTCATGGCGACGCCTCTGGCCACTGGCGCGCGCGGCTTGGCGAAGGCCTGGCGCACAACCTGGGTCTCGTGATCGCCAAGGCAGTGCGGGGACTGCTGGCCGCCGGCGTACCCGCGCAGGAGATCCTGCGGCAGGTGGCGTTGTTCGCCGTCCGGAATCGCGACGGATGGGGAGTCGGCGTGACCATCCTCACCGCCCTCGGAAACCTGCTCCCCGTGGTGCCCGAGGAGCAGACCTACCTGGCGCTCTTCCACGGCGCCCGAAGGGTGGCGGCGGACTGCGACGGCGAGGCGCCGCGGCGGGAGCGTGCTCCGCTCGCGAGTCGGACCGATCCGCCGAGGCTCGAGCGCTGGCTCCGACACTGGAGCGCCGTGCGCCATCGCGAGGCGGCCGAACGCACCCTGCTCACCGCAATCGCGACCGGCGCGCCGCCGGCCAGCCTTGCGAGCCTGCTGTTCGCGGCGGCGACCGACCGCCCGTTCGCCGATGGCGGCCATTCGCTCGACTTCATCAACAAGGCTTGCGAGTGCCTTGACCTGATCGGTTGGGAGCATGCGGATGCCGTGCTGCCGAGCGTGGTGGGGCAGATGGTGGGGGCGCGTGGTGCAGAGGAGACGACGTCGTGGCGCCAGCCCATCGACCTTGTCGCATTGTGCGATGAATCGGCGCCGGAACTCGCCAAGATTTTCGGCGCTGCTCCTGCTTCCGGTGGATGGTCGGGCCATGCGCAGTTGTCGGCCGCGCTCCTCGGCGACGATGCGAATGAGGTTCTTGCGGCGCTCATGGCGGCGGTCCGCGCGGGGGCGTCGCCGGCCGATCTCGGCCGTTCGCTGGCCTACGCGGCCGCACTGCGCGTTGCGCGGTTCGGCAACGCCAACGAGCACGGGGACTGGGAGACGGCCCACCACGTTTTCACCTACGCCAACGCCGTTCACCAGGCATTGAAGCGGATCGAGGTGGGGAATCGCCCGGAAAGGGACAGCCGGAGTGGCGGAGCCGACGCGGCGCGCGGCGTGCTGCACGGGGCGATGGCGGTCTACCTCGCCCGCTACCTCAACGTGCCACCCGCGCGGCTGCCCGGCGAAGGCGACGATCGGTTGGACGACCTTCCCGACTCGATCGAGGGAATTCAAGAGGCCTTGCTGAGCGCGTTCGATCGCCAGCGGCAGGTCGACACAGCGGCCCGGCTTGTTGCGCGCCATCTCACCCTGGGCCACCGGCCCGAATCGCTCATTGCGACGCTCGCGCACGCGCTGCTCCGGGAGGATTCGGGCTTCCACGCCTGCCAGATGCTGGAGGCGGGCGTGCGGCAGTTCAAGGAGTGGGGCAACACTGATCAAGGCCGGCACATCCTGATCGCGGTGGCACGCTACCTTGCAGCCCATTCGCCCACAGAGCGCTCGGTGTTCCAGACGGCAGACATCGCGCAACGGCTTTTGCGCGGCGGCGAGCTTCATCAGGCTACACCCGCCGCTCGGCGCGGGGCGGCCTGATTGCAAGGGGCCTCCCGCCTGTGAAAACTAACTCGTCAGGTCAGCGGTAGCGCAGTGTTTCCAGCACCAGTTCCAAGGCTCGGGAAGGCGGGCGTCGGCTGGAGTAGTAGGCATGCAAACCGGGGAATGTCGGGAACCAACTCTCCAATACGTAGCGAAGCCGTCCTGCTTCAACATGGGGCTCTGCCAGGTCCTCGGGCAAAAATGCCAAGCCGCACCCGTCCAGCGCAGCCGCAAGCATCTGGTACACCCCATTGAAGCTCGCCTGTCCGTCCACGGTAACTTGCAGCTCGTGTTTTCCGTCATCGAGCTCCCACGCGTAGTGGCCGCCACTGGCCAGGCGCAAGGCGATGCAGTTGTGGTCTACCAGGTCCCGAGGGGCCACAGGGGCCGCGCGGGACGCAAGATAGCCGGGAGATGCCACGATCACGCTGCGCACGTCCGGGCCGATGCGAACAGCGATCATGTTTCTGGCGACCTGGTCACCCCATCTCACGCCAAGGTCGTAGCGCTGCTCGACGATATCGACGAGCGCGTAGTCGACATGTATCTCGATCTTGAGATCCGGGTGATCAGGCAGGATCCGGGCCAGACGCGGACGAAGTACTGTGTTCGCAGCATAGTCTGTCGCGGTGATGCGGATCGTGCCTCCGGGCTTGCCTCCAAGATCACTTATCGCAGCCAGTTCAGCTTCGATCTCCTCGAGTTGAGGCGCGACAGTCTGCAGTAACCGTTCGCCCGCTTCGGTGGGCGACACGCTGCGGGTGGTGCGGATCAACAGGCGCACGCCAATCCGCGTTTCGAGGCTGCGGATGGTGTGGCTGAGTGCAGACTGCGAAACCCCAAGCTTGCCTGCGGCCCGTGTGAAGCTTTGCTCACGCGCCACGGCGAGGAAGGCAAGAAGGTCACTGGTGTTATCGCGTGCCATGAAAGTCAGTTCCGGTAGCGTAGCGCATCGATCACCAGTGCCTGCGCTCGCGACTGCTGACGTCGACTTGGGTAATAGAGATAGAAGCCTGCAACCGTGGGGCACCAGTCCTCCATGACTTTCTGCAGCTGCCCCGCCGCCACAAGGGGTTGCACCAGCGGCTCCGGGCTGAACGCCAGGCCCAGTCCCGACAGCGCGGAGTTGAGTATCTGGTACGTGTTGTTGAAAGTCAGCTGGCCGGTGGCACGAACCTGGACTTCCTTACTGCCTTTCTTCAATTCCCACGCGAACAAGGCGCCGCGCGTAGCCAGTCGCATGGTGATGCAGTTGTGGTTTACGAGGTCATCCGGATGCCTTGGAATGCCGTGCTCCCTCAGGTAGCCGGGGGTTCCTACGATGGCGCGCCGGTAGTCGGGGGAAACGCGGAGGGCGACCATGTCCCTAGCCACCTGGGAGCCGGTACGCACGCCGAAATCGAAACGATCCGCTGCGATGTCGGTTAGTTTGTAGGTGGTATTGATTTCCAGACGCAGCTCCGGATATTGCAGCAGTAGCGGCGCCAGTTTCGGCCACAAGATGGTGTCGGCCACGAAATCGATTGCCGTGATGCGCACGGTTCCAGAAGGCTTGTCCGCCAGTGCGCTCACCGCAGCGACTTCGGCATTGATCTGGTCGAAGCGCGGTCCGACCGTCCGGAGCAGCCGCTCTCCGGCTTCCGTCGGGGTCACGCTGCGGGTGGTGCGAACGAGAAGACGGACCCCCAGGCGCTTTTCCAAAGCGGTCACGGTACGGCTGACCCCAGAAGTCGTCAGGCCCAGCCCCTCGGCAGCTCGGGTGAAGCTGCGCTCCTTTGCGACAGCAAGGAAGGTGAGAACGTCGGTGATGGTGTCGCGCGCCACTGTTGAGTGCGATTCATAGGTGCGTGCGCATTGTGCCATCTAGTCGGCGTGGATGGCGAGCCTCAAGATGTCGCCAGGATCTCCAGGAATACATACGTCGGCCGCGGCCCGACATAGGGCACACCGTCGTTTGCGAACCGACGCTCGACGAGGATGAACAATGATGATTTCGACTACTTTGAAAAGCTCACTCTTTGTTGCAGCGCTTCATGTTGCCACGATGAGCGCAGCGCAGCCTCAGCCCGATACGGCTGCACCGGTCCAGCAGATCACGCGCGCAGGCACTCAGCCTTCGGCTGCCGGACCGTCGGACTACTTCACCGGCCGGGCACGGGTCGATCCGGTCTGGTCTGCCGACAAGAACATCAATGCCTCGGGCGCGCCTGGTGACCTTCGAGCCAGGTGCGCGGTCTGCCTGGCATACCCATCCTGCCGGGCAGCGCCTCGTGGTGGTTTCGGGGGTTGGGCTTACGCAGGATTGGGGCAAGCGCGTGCAGGAGATCCGCCCCGGCGACGTGATCCGGTGCCCGCCCGGCGTCAAACATTGGCACGGAGCAGCACCCACCACCGCAATGACCCATTTGGCCGTCACCGGCACGATGGATGGCAAGAACGTCACATGGATGGAGAAAGTCACCGATGAGCAGTACAACAACCGCTGAGTATCGCCGAACTCGCCTCTACGCCGGTGCGCTAGCTATGGCGATGAGTCTGGTCAACGCACCAAGCCAGGCATCCACCGACGTGCAGGAGATCCAGCGCATCGCTCAGGCACAAACCTTGGCAACAGGCCAGTCCGAAAGCCTCACTGCCCGCCAGCAGACCATCGTGCCCGTCGCGGCCTTCGCCGCCGCTGGCGACATCGCCCAGTTGAACACAGCCTTGAATGAAGGGCTGGACGCAGGCCTGACGGTGAGCGACGCCAAAGAAGTGCTGGTGCAGCTCTACGCCTACGCGGGCTTCCCGCGAAGCCTCAATGCACTAGCCGAACTGATGAAGGTGCTGGAGGCGCGAAAGCAGCGCGGCATCCAAGACGCGCCAGGTTCCCCGCCCAGCCGCGCGATCCCCAAGGGCGAGGCACTGCTGGCTGCGGGCACGGCCAACCAGACCAAGCTGTCGGGAGGGCCCGTCAAGGGGCCGCTGTTCGACTTCGCGGCGGCAATCGACGAATATCTTAAGACTCATCTGTTCGGCGACATCTTCGAGCGCGACAACCTCGACTGGCAAAGCCGCGAGTTAGCTACCGTGAGCATGCTGTCTGCGCTACCGGGAGCCGAGTCGCAATTGCAGGCGCACATGCGAATCAGCATGAACGTGGGGCTAACGGCCGGCCAACTGCGTCAGCTCGTGCAAGTGCTGGCTGACCGCGTGGATTTAGAGCATTCCGGCCGCGCACGCGAGGCATTGGAGCGGCATCTCGCTACAGCCACCAGGCACGGAGGCTGAGCGTAGCGGCGTGCCTTGAAATCGCTATAGTTGATCCATCGGCGTCCGCAGGCGGCGCCATGGCAGCCCGGAGCAAGACCATGAGCACATTGGAACGCGCCATCGCACTCGCCGCCGAGGCCCATGCCGGGCAGGTCGACAAGGCCGGCGAAGCCTACATCCTGCATCCCTTGCGCCTGATGCTTTCGTTGGACACCGATGTCGAGCGCAAGGTGGCCGTGCTGCACGACGTGGTCGAGGATTCCGGCATCACGCTCGAGCAGCTGCGGTCGGAAGGGTTCGGCGAGGATGTCTTGAGCGCCATCGATGCGCTCACGAATCGCGACGGCGAATCGAAGATGGACGCGGCGGCGCGCGCGAAGAGGAACCCGATCGCCCTGCGGGTCAAGCTGGCCGATAACGCCGACAACCAGGACATGACGCGGCTCGGTGACCCGACCGATGAGGACCGCGAGCGCCTTGCCGAGTACCGGCGGGTGCGGGAGTTCCTGCTGGCGCCTTGAAGCAGCAACGGGTTCTTCCCGAACCCGTACTCGATCTCGAATGCAGCCCTATTTGGAACGGCCGTCGAAGTTCGTGACCGGGATCGCCTGCAGGTCGATCCCTTCGAGGCAACGGATGTTGATCGCCGCCATCAGCTCGCCGGATGGTGCCGGTGCCTCGCCATAGGCGTGGATGCCGCAGGTAGGGCAGAAGCGGTGCTGGATCACATGCTTGTTGAACAGGTAGGTGGCGGTGTCCGCTTCGGGCGTCAGCAGCCGCAGGGCCGGGCGCGGCACGAACCAGAGCAACGATCCTTTGCGCTGGCAGATCGAGCAGTTGCAGGCAAGAGCCGAGTCGATGTCGCCCTCCGCCTCGAACCTGATGCGGCCGCAATGGCAGCTTCCCGAATACGTCATTCCTGATCTCCTGAGGTCGTGTTGGAGCGGCGGGTCACGATCCGTTCTCGCCCGCAGTCCGTTGATTCCGGCCCATGACATGATCCGCAAAACTGAACCATGGAGTTAAGTATTACCGACGCGGCGCGAAGTTGTCAACCGGCAGCCTGCCGCGGACGCAGATGCGGGTTGTGCGCGCCGCCGGCGCACGCGCCTGGATGCTCCGACAAATCGGCGGCAGTCCCGGCGTTGCGGCTATCGGGTCGGTTCGCTACATTAGCCGGATACTCGAGAACGAGCCGCGGCGCCCCGCCCGTGGACACGAGGAGGAGACGAAATGACCGGCATCTTTCGCAGGCGGACAACCCTTGCAGGGACGGCTTGCGCACTCGCGCTCGCCATCATCGGACCGGCAGCTGCGCAAACTTCGCAATCGCTCACCAAGCCGATCGAATTGATCGCGCCGGCGAGTCCGGGAGGCGGGTGGGATGCCACCGCTCGTGTGCTTGCCGCCGCCCTGCAGGAAGAGAAGATCGCCACGGTGCCGATCACGGTGGTGAACAAGCCGGGCGGATCGGGGGTGGTGGGCTGGAACTACATGAACCAGCACGCGCCCGACGGCCATTTCGTCGCCATGAGCTCGACCGTCATCCATGCGAACGAACTGCTCGGCCGCACGACCATGTCGATTGCCGACATCACGCCGATCGCCATGCTGACGACCGAGTGGCATGCGGTGGTAGTCAACAAGAACTCGCCGATCAAGAGCGGCAAGGAGCTGATGGAGAAGCTCAAGCAGGACCCTGCGTCGCTCTCGATCGGGATCGGCCTCGGCGTCGGCAACGACGACTACATGTCGTTCATGAAGGCGGCCAAGGCGGCCGGGGTGGACGTCGCGAAGCTCAAGCGCATCGTCATCTTTCCCTCCGGCAAGGAACTGATGGTTGCCATCCTCGGCGGACACGTCGACGTCATTTCCACCGGCCTGTCGGAAATCGTCGAGCAGCACCGGGCCGACAAGGTCAGGATCGTCGGGATCTCCGCGCCGAAGCGCCTCGAGGGCGCCGATGCGGACCTTCCCACCTGGGACGAGCAGGGCATCGACGGCAGCTTCGGCCACTGGCGCGGGCTGTTCGGCCCCAAGGGCATGAGCGCGGAACAGCTCAAGGTCTGGGACGGCATGATCGCGAGACTCGTCAAGACGAAGGCCTGGAAGGACGGCATCGCCAAGAACGGCTGGGACGACGCCTACATGCCGAGCGCCGAATACAAGGCGTTCCTCGAGAAAGAGGCGAAGTCCTTCCGCGAAACCTTCGGTGAACTCGGCATCCTCAAGAAGTAGCCGGCGAGCAGCTCGACTCCGAATGGAGAAGCATCCTGGCTGACCGGATCCTCGCGGCCTGCGCGCTGCTGCTGTCCGCCGCGTACCTGTACGCCACATCGTCGCTGCCTTCGATGGAGTACGGGGATCCGCTCGGTCCGAAGGCCTTCCCGTTCCTGCTCGGCTCTCTCTTCGCGCTGGCAGCGGTCCTGCTGCTGTTCGAGTCCGGAAGGCCGCAAGCTGCGGCCACGGGGACTGCCATTCGCGGATCCGCGCGGCCAGGTGCGGTTTCCGCCGTGGTGGTCGGCACTGCGCTGTTCTTCGCCTTGCTGGAGCCGATGGGCTACCTGATCGCGTTCACGATCTACCTGTTCCTGGTGATGCTCTGGCTGCACCGGAAGTCGCCCTTCACCTGCCTCTTGGTTGCCTTTGTGTTCTCGATCGGCAGCTATGCGCTGTTCGCCAAGGCGCTGGGCGTGTCGCTCGCCAAGGGCCTCGTCTACTTCTAGGCGCCAGCCGATGGATGTCCTGCAGCATGTGCTGAACGGTTTTTCGGTGGCGCTCCAGCCGATCAACCTCCTCTACGTGTTCATCGGCTGCTTGCTGGGCACGGTCATCGGCGTGCTGCCCGGAATCGGGCCGTCCGCCGGCATCGCGCTGCTGCTGCCGATCACCGCCGGCATGGAGCCGACCAGCGCGCTGATCATGATCGCCGGCATCTACTACGGTGCGATGTACGGCGGGTCCACCACGGCGATCCTGATCAATACGCCGGGCGAATCCGGCTCGGTCATGACGACCATCGACGGCTACCAGATGGCGAAGAACGGGCGCGCGGGCGCGGCACTGGCGATCTCGGCGCTGGCGTCGTTCATCGCCGGTACCCTGGGCATCGTGCTGCTCACCTTTCTCGCGTTGCCGTTGTCGGACATGGCGCTCCTGTTCGGGCCGGCGGAATATTTCACGCTGATGGTGTTCGCCCTCACCGCGACGACGGCGCTCGCCGGCGACTCGTTCGCCAAGGGGATGATCTCGACCGTCCTGGGGCTGATCATCGCGACGGTGGGGGTCGACCTGCAGAGCGGCCAGGCGCGCTACACGTTCGGCTTGCCGGAGTTGCAGGAGGGGTTCAACTTCATCGTGGTGGTGGTCGGCCTCTTCGCGATCAGCGAGGTCTTCATCGGGATCGAGGAGCACCTGAACGGCACCGGCCGACCGATGCGGGTGACCGGTCCCATCTGGCTCACGCTCGACGAGTGGCGCCGGTCGGTCCGGCCGATCGCCCGCGGCGGCCTCCTCGGCTTCCTGGTCGGCGTCCTGCCCGGCGCCGGCAGCACCATTGCATCAATCCTCTCCTATTCGCTCGAAAAGAAGATCTCGAGGCATCCCGAGCGGTTCGGCAAGGGGGCGATCGAAGGCGTAGCCGGACCCGAGGCGGCCAATAACGCTTCCACCTGCGGTGCGATGGTGCCGTTGCTCACGCTGGGCGTGCCCGGATCGGGCGCCACGGCGGTCATCATGGGCGCCTTCATCATGTACGGCATCCAGCCGGGGCCGCTGCTGTTCCAGAGCCAGCCGGCGCTGGTCTGGGGCCTGATCGACAGCATGTATATCGGCAACGTCGTGCTGCTGCTGCTCAACCTGCCGCTGGTCGGGCTCTTCGTGCGCTTTCTCTACATCCCCACCGGTATCATGCTGCCGCTGATCCTCGCCATTTCATCGATCGGCGTCTATTCGGTGAACTACAACGTCTTCGATCTGTACCTCGCGCTTGCCTTCGGCGTGCTCGGCTACCTGTTCCGCAAGATCGGCGTTCCTCCCGCACCCCTGGTCCTCGCGCTCGTGCTGGGCGGAATGATGGAGCAGTCGTTCCGGCAGGCCATGACGATATCGAGCGCGAATCCTGCAGTCTTCCTGCAGAGCGGCATCTCGATCGCGCTGCTGTGCGCGGCGGTGCTGTCGGTTGCCGTGCCGATCGTGCTGGGGAGAATGAAGAAGGGGCATGAGCGGCAAGGAGTCACGGGGGCGCAGAGGGAAGGCGCAGGCGCGCTAGATGAGCATTAGTCACGACATCGTGCTCCTGCCGGGCGACGGGATCGGGCCCGAAGTGACCGCTGCCGCGCGACGCGTGGTCGATGCCTCAGGCGTCGATGTCCGCTGGCTGGAGGGCAGGGCGGGACTCGAGGCCGCGCGCGAGTCGGGAAGCCCGCTTCCGGAAGCGACCGTCGATGCGATCCGGCGTCACGGCCTGTCACTCAAGGGGCCGACGGCCACGCCGTTCGGCGGCAACTACCGCATCGAGTTCGAAGGTTCGGGCAGCGGCGGCTTGCCGCGCTCCTATCCGAGCGTTACCGTAGCCCTGCGCAAGGAACTCGGGCTTTTCGTCAACGTCCGGCCGGTCCGCAACTATCCCGGCATCCCGTCGCGCTTCCGGGACGTCGACCTGGTCATCTTCCGGGAAAACAGCGAAGACCTATACCTGGGTATCGAACGGATGCGCGACGCCGATACGGCGGAAGCGACGAAGATCATCACCCGCGGCGCGACCGAGCGCGTCGCCCGTTTCGCTGCCGACTACATGCGGCGCACCGGGCGCAAACGCGTGTCGATCATCCACAAGAGCAATATCCTCAAGCTGACGGACGGGCTGTTCCTGGAGGCCGCGCGTGGCGTGCTCGAGCAGGCGCCGGGAATCGAGGTCGGGCATCGGGTCGTCGACGCTCTCTGCATGGATCTGGTGATGCAGCCGCATTCGTACGACTGCCTGCTCCTGCCCAATCTCTACGGCGATATCGTCTCCGACCTTGCTGCAGGCCTGGTCGGCGGCCTTGGCGTCGCGCCTGGCGCGAACATCGGCACCGATTGCGCGATGTTCGAAGCGGTGCATGGCACGGCGCCCGATATTGCCGGCAAGGACCTGGCCAATCCGACGGCGATGATCCTGTCGGCAGTCATGATGCTGCGCTACCTCGGGGAAGGGGATGCGGCGGTCCGCATCGAGAGCGCGCTGTCGGCGGTTCTCGGCGACGTGCGCAACGTCACGCCCGACCTCGGCGGCACGGCAGGAACCCGCAGCATGGCCGATTCCGTCGTCGAGCGCCTGCTAGGGGAACGCTGAAGCCGGCCCCTTCGAGGAACCGGCTGATCCGGCCCCGCCTCGGGTTTTCGCTCAGTCCTGCGGCTGTTCGCGCCTTCCGTCCGGATGTCGCGCGAAGCGCCGCGCGTCCCGGCCATGCACCGGCGCCTGGTCCGGCCAGGTCCAGCCGCCGAACCGGGTGCGCTGATAGTCCATCAGCGTCTGGCGGATCTCGGACTCGTTGTTCATCACGAAAGGCCCATACTGGGCAACCGGCTCGCCGATGGGGCGACCTTGCAGCAGCAGGAACTCGGCGACGTCGTCGCCGACGTTGCGCAATTCGACATTCCGGTCGGCACGCAGTTCGACGGCGCTGCGTTCGACGATCTCCTCGCCCGCGAGGACCGCCCTGCGGCCGCGGAAGAAATAGAGGTGCCGGCGGGACCGCTTACCGGTGGACCCTTGGCGCTGCGCGCCTTCCCGCCAAGCCGGAGCGAGCCCTCCTTCGGGCGGTAGTGCGGAGGGCTCATCGCCTGCGGCCGGCAATGTCCAGCGCGCGCCGGGCTCCATGCGGATCGTCCAGATCGCCACGTCGGCATCGGCTCGTGCCGCCCAGGAGTCGGGCGGCGGGGGCAGGGGAGCTGCCGCGCCGTCGAGGCGGCCCGAGATCACTGCAACCTCGGTGGCACGCCCTGCATCATCGCGGACCTGCAAATGC
Organism: uncultured Pseudomonadota bacterium; assembly: GCA_963844195.1. Classification (GTDB taxonomy): domain Bacteria; phylum Pseudomonadota; class Gammaproteobacteria; order Burkholderiales; family Burkholderiaceae_E; genus Lautropia. The sequence continues at coordinate 1,656,739 of CAWJNC010000004.1, forward strand.
GGAACCTGGTGCGACCAGAACATCCGGAAGTGCGGCGCCGCCATCTTGCTGCGGGCCGGCAGGTTGAGCCAGATCTGGAACAACTCGACCGGATTGGGACGATCCTCGTGGAGCAGGGGAAACATCTCCGCGTGCACGATGCCCTGTCCGGCGGTGAGCCACTGGACGTCGCCCTGCCCGAAGCGGGCTGCCGCACCAAGCGAATCGGAATGATCGATCAGCCCCTCGCGCACGATGGTGACGGTCTCGAACCCGCGATGCGGGTGGGCGGGAAAGCCCGGCACCGTCTCGCCGTGATACATGCTCCAGCCGTCCTTGCGGCTGAAGTCCTGGCCGATGTCGCGGCCTTCAAGGGATGCGCGCGGACCCATGCGCCCGTCGGCCGCCGGATAGGCGTCGTCATGGTGTGCGCAGAAGAGGAATGGATCGGCTGTCACCCAAGGGAAGCCCAGGGGCGAAACCCGAAGGATGGCGGCGGCGGCGTCGTCGGGACGGGATGCGGTGTCTTTCATATGAGCTCCTCCACGGAAAAGATGGGGCCCGGCCGGTCGGAATGCAAGCCGAGCGGGCCTCGGGATCCCGGCCGGGCTGCGCGCGCGCCGGTCCTCGGACTGGATCGGTGACCGCCGGGGCTCTCAAAGCCGCCGTCCATCGCCGGTCGCGGCCGCGGCACCCGGGCGGCCGCTACCCTGGCGCATCTTTCCGGTTCGGCCGTCCGGCGGCCGGGCTTGTAGCGGGGTCGGAATGTTGATTCTGAAGTCAAGCGCGGCCGCCCGCGCGTTCATCGACATTGCCCGCTGCACCATCGGCAATCCTCACCTGGTGGACGTGATCGAAGCGAACGCGCCGGCGGCGTCCCGGAGTCGCCGCGCGCTGGAGCGCCATGTCGAGCGCACGCTGGAGGCCGCAGAACTCATCGCGGCCGCCTGCTACGAGCAGCCCCGAAAGGGCATGCACGTGCCGATCGACCCGCGCAACCCGGCCATCCATGACGCACTGGTCGCGATGCTCGACCTGTACATGCAGTTCGTCGAGCTCGGCGACACGACCGGCTACTGCGCGGACGCGAGCGACGTCTTCGAGATCCGGATGACGATCCAGGTCGTCCTCGACGTGCAGAATCCACCGACGCTGCGTCGGGGTGCTCGAGACGGGCGTGAAGTCGACGGCGGCCCTTCATCCGGCCCGGCACCCGGCATTGCCGACGCTTCGACCTCCAGCAGCAGTCTCATCCCGAACAGCTTATAGCGGGTCTGCGGAGTAGCAGGTTGCGGTGCCGGAGCAGGTGCTCCCGCGCCGGGGCGCATAGTCGACGGCGGCAGCGCATCCGGCACGACCGGATGCAGGCGGGGCCGCCGCAGCATCCGGAGCATCGCAGTACACTGGACGGCGTTCGCAAACCCTGCAGGAAGCCGATGAAACCGACCTTCGCCACACTCGCGGTGCTCGCTGCCGCCTCGATTGCATCTCATGCGTCCGCGCAGACCGGCGCGCCTGCGCCCGCTGCACAGAAGGGCACTGCGGCACCGGCTGCCACCGAGACGTTGTCGTCCGGCGTTGGCATCAAGCACCTTGCCATCGGCACTGGCACCTCCCCTCAGGCATCCGATACGGTCAAGGTGCACTATCGTGGGAGGCTGGCGGACGGCAAGGAGTTCGACAGTTCCTACAAGCGCGGCCAGCCGGCGACGTTTCCGCTGGACCGGGTCGTGCCGTGCTGGACGCAGGCGCTGCAGAAACTGAAGGTGGGCGGCAAGGCGACTCTCACCTGTCCGCCCTCGACCGCCTACGGCGCCCGCGGCATCCCCAACGTGATTCCGCCTGACAGCACACTGACCTTCGACGTCGAACTGCTCTCGATAGACGGCTGATGGCCGGTACCGCGCTGCTGTCCTGCGGCGTGCTGCTGTTCAACGAGCACGACCAGTTGCTGCTCGCGCACGCGACCGGCAACCGCCACTGGGACGTGCCGAAGGGTCTTGCCGATCCGGGCGAGGAGCCGCTCGCGGCCGCGCTGCGTGAAACGAAGGAGGAAACCGGGGTGGTGCTCGATGCGACCGGCTGGCTGGACCTCGGGCGCCATGCCTACCGTCCCGGCAAGGACCTCCACCTGTTCGTACGGCGGGTGAGCACGGCAGTGGTGGTGGTGGCCAACTGCGTCTGTACGAGCATGTTCGTTCACGCCCGATCGGGCAAGTCGTTGCCCGAAGCGGATTCCTTCGGCTGGTTCGGCCTCGATCAGTTGCCCGAACGCTGCGCGCGGTCGATGTCGACCCTGCTCGTCACTCGCGGGCTTGCCGCGCGCGCGCTGGAGGCGGTCAGCCCGGTCGGCCGCAGCTAGGTCCTCCCCCGGGTCGCCGGCATCGGTCGGCGCGTCGGCCTTATAGCGGCTTTACGGCAACGCCCGCATCGGGAAACCGCCTTCCGCAGGCCTTGCCGGCAGCACTTCGGCGGCCACCTGTGCGACCATAGGCTGCGGGCCTCTCGCGACCCGCACCTTGTCTGGGCGCTAAAGGGAGCCGATGATGAACGACAAGCAGCCTGCACGTGACGACTACGCGGAACTGGCCAGGCGTCTGGGAATCGACGACAAGGCAGCGAGAGTCGAAGGACCGGTCAGGGGAGCTCACGCCGGACCGAGCGACGAGACCCCGCTGGAGAAGCTGCACCGGCTGTCTGCGCTCATGGAGGCGGTGGCAACCGAGATTGTCAGCATGCGCTCTGCCACCTATCGCAACCAGCTATGGCAGCAATGGGCAGCCATCTGCCAGCGGCGGCCGGAATACCAGCAACAGAAGCGGCTCGGCTCGGCCTCCGGCAAGTCGCCTACCTGACGAACCCCATGGATCTCGGACTTGACGGCAAGGTGGCCATCGTCACCGGCGGCACCCAGGGTATCGGCAAGGCGACGGCCTTGCGACTTGCCAGGGAAGGCGCAGGCGTCGTCATCTGCGCGCGCGGCCGGGATCTGCTCGATGCGGCCGTCGCGCAGGTGCGCGAAGCGGGCGGGCGGGCTCATCCGGTGGCGGCGGATGTCGCCACGCCCGACGCGGCCGCAGGCATCGTGGAAGAGGCGCTGAAGGCGTTCGGCCGCATCGACATCCTGGTGAACAACGCCGGCACGTCGGCCACGGGCGCCTTCGAATCGGTGACCGACGCGGCCTGGCAGGCGGACTTCGACCTCAAGCTGTTCGGCGCCGTGCGGCTGATCCGGGAGGCGGTGCCGCACATGAAGCAGCAGGGTGGGGGGCGGATCGTCAACGTCACCAACATCGGCGCCAAGCAACCCTCCGCCGGCTCGATGCCGACAACCGTGACGCGGGCTGCCGGCCTCGCGATGACCAAGGCGCTGTCGAAGGAACTGGCCCCGCACCAGATCCTCGTCAACGCCGTCTGCATCGGGCTGATCAGGGCAGGGCAGCACGAGAAGACGGCCGCAAGGCGCGGCATCGATGTGGAGCAACTCTACGAGACGATGGGGCGCAACGTGCCGATCGGGCGCGTCGGCAGGGCTGAGGAAGCCGCCAATGTGATCGCCTTCCTCGCGTCGGCAGCAGCGAGCTTCGTGACCGGCACCAGCGTCAACCTCGACGGCGGGGCCAGCGCGGTCCTGTAGGGCCTTTACTTCACCAGCGTGACCGGCACCGATACCAGATGCAGCACCTTGGTAGCGACCGACCCCAGCATCATGCTCTGCATCGAGCCGAGGCCGCGCGTGCCCATGACGATCAGCCCGCAGCCGTGCTTCCTGACGTAATTGGCGATGAGCTCGGCGACGTGCCCGACCTGATGGCTGGCGCTGAAGGGAATGCCCGCCTGGGCAAGCTTGTCCCTGGCGGGCGCCAGTGCCTTCTCGGCCTCCTCCGCGTAGTACTCGTCGATCAAGTCCTTCCTCAGGTACATCCGCGCATGGCCGGAAACGATCTGCGGCTGCACGTTGAGCAGGTGCACGTCGAGCGACCTGCCCTCGGCGATCGCCTTCATCACGGTATCCACCGCATGCAGCGAACTCGGCGAACCGTCGACGGGAACCAGTACTTTCGTCATCTTCATTCTCCGGAGTCCTGACGGCGCCTTGGCCGGACCGTCCGAGCCGATGCTAACCGATGGCGCCAGCGTACTTTGATCCGCCTCAACCCGCCAGGCGTTCGTTCTGCGGAAACAGGTGGCGGCGGGCATCGGCGTCCATTTCGGCCTTGAAGGTGTGCGATGTCCTCAACTTCTCCACTCTCTGGGCCGCGGGCCGAAGGTTGATCTCGTCGAGCAGCCGCTTCACATGCGGCAGCCGCGCCCAGGCGTCGTCTAGGCCGAGGACGTAGGGGACCATCCGCGCCCAGCCCCACACGGCCATGTCGACGATGCCATAGGTGTCGCCGAGCATGCGGCCGCGGCGGGCCAGACGCTCGTCGATCATCTTCCAGTGCCGGTGCGCTTCGTAGTCGTAGCGGTTGAGAGCGTAGGCCTTGGGCTCCGGTGCGGCATGGCGGAAATGGACCGACTGGCCCGAGAAAGGCCCGAGGCCGCTGGCTACGAACATGAGCCAGGAGAGCATTTCACCGCGAGCCGCGGTATCCGATGGCGGCGGGACGAAGCGGCCGGTCTTGTCTGCAAGGTAGAGCAGGATCGCATTGCTGTCGAAGACGGCGGTCCCGCCGTCAACGATCGCCGGCACCTTGCCGTTGGGGTTAACCTCCAGATAGTCGGGGGTGAACTGCTCGCCCTTGCGGGTATCGATCGGAATCGCCTCGTAGGGCAGTTCGAGCTCCTCGAGCAGCAGGGCGACCTTCATCGGATTCGGTGCGGTATTGAAGTAGAACTTGATCATGTCTGGGTCCGGAGCAGTTGTTTGCCGGTGGGTATCATACCCATTCGAGCAATGCCGCCTGCGGGCGCGCCGCCGGTCGCCCGGTTTCCCGCGGGCGAGTCGGAGACAGGGGAATGGCCAACGATCCAACCACCGCCGCCGTGGCGCCCGCGAGGGACTGGCGCCGTGAACTTTCCGGCGCGTTCGGCGACCTGGGCACCCTGGTTCCCTACATCGTCGCCTACCTGGTCGTGGTCGGCATGGACGCGGGCATCGTGTTCCTGTCGTTCGGCGCCGCGCTGATTGCGTCCGGGCTGTACTACCGCCTGCCGATCCCGGTGCAGCCGATGAAGGCGATCGGTGCGGCAGCGGCCGCGCATGCCAGCCAGCAGGTGGTGGTGACGCCCGGATCCGTTGCCCTCAGCGCGCTGATCACCGGCGCCTTCTGGCTGCTGGCGAGCCATTCGGGACTCGCCCGCCGGGCGGCCGAGGCGGTTCCGCGCGACGTCACCAAGGGGATCGTCATGGGCGTCGGCGTGGCGCTGGTCCTCGAGGCGCTCAGGCAATTGCAGGGCGACTGGCTGGTCGGACTGGCGATGGTGGCCGTCCTGCTGGCGCTGAACGCACGCTCGCGCATCTCGCCGTTCCTGTTGATCGTGGTGGCCGGCATCGCGATCGGCGCCTGGCGTCGGCCGGACCTGGTGGAAAGACTGGCAACGATGCCGTTCGCGATGCAATGGCCGCGATGGTCGCAGCCCGACTGGTCGTCGCCGCAACTCTGGATGGTTGCGCTGCTGCTGGCCCTGCCGCAAATCCCGCTGACCTTCGGCAACGCGGTGGCGGGAACCGCGGAAGAGACGCGGCGCGAGTTCCCGGGCAGCAGCGTCGACGAAGGCAGGCTCGCCCGCTCGACCGGTTGGATGAACCTCTGGGCGGGCGTGATCGGCGGCCCGCCGATGTGCCACGGTTCCGGCGGATTTGCCGGCTATCTCGCCGCCGGCGCCCGAACCGGCTGGCCGGTCGGCTTTCCTCGGCCTGCTGTTCGTGCTCGCGGCGGTACTATTCCCGGCGGGGATCGTCGCGGCGCTGACGCTGGTGCCTGGCGGCGCCATCGGCGCCATGCTCTTCGTGGTCGGCCTCTACATGGTAATTGGTACCGCCGGCAGCAACCGCAACAAACTCGAGCGCGCGGTATTGCTGGGTACGGCGGCGGTCACCATCTGGAACGTGGGCGCCGGCCTGATCGCGGGGCTGGTGCTGCACCACGGCCTGAAGCGCCGCTGGTTCCTTCTCTAGCCTCCCTGCAACCTTCCTTCAGGAAGGCACCCGACCTCGCAGCAGGTGCGCGGCCAGTTCAAGGAAGCCTTCGCCATGGCTTGCGACGGTGAGGTAGCGCGGCGGCACCGGCAGGCGATCCATCAGCGGCGCAAGGTTGGCGACCCCGGCCGAGCAGGGGAAGGTCGCGAACATAGACGCGTCGTTGGGCGCATCGCCGACGAAGAGCCAGCGCCTGGTCTCCTCCGGCAGGCAGGCACCGCGCACCTGCTCGAGGTATTGCAGCGACATCGGCGCCTTGTCGAAATCGCCGCGCCAGACGTTGATGTGCACGCTGCTCGCACGGGCCTGCAGCCCCTGGTCGCGAAACAGGGCGATCGCTTCCTCGATCCGCTCATGCGGCACCGGCGGTACGGTCTCACAATGATCGATTGCGAAGTCCACCAGCCTGAAAGGATTGTCGTCGGCCAGCACGAAGCCGGGAATCCGCGCCATCACCTGCTCCGCGACGGCGGCGATGCGTGTGCGGTCCTGGACGATGCGTACCGGATCGTCGTGATAGAGCCAGGTCGGGATGCCGGCCTGGTTGCGGTAGAGGCAGAGGCCGCCGCTCTCCGCGACCACGGCTTCGACCGGCCAATGGTGCAGCACCATGTGCGCCCAGCCGGCGGAGCGGCCGGTCACCGGCACGATCGCGAAGCCGGCGTCACGCAACTGCTCGAGCGCCATGTAGACCGCAGCGGGCAGCTTGCCGGCGGTCGTCAGGGTGTCGTCGATGTCGGTGAAGATACCGTGCAGGCCGGTTGCGTCGAGGCTGGCGATTGCGAGCGGCGCTGCATTCTCGTCAGGACCGGCGTTCGAATCAGGGGGGCGCGCCAGGGGCGTGCGCGCAGGGGGCGTTCGGGTCATCGGCAGGATTGTAAATGCCGCGGCAGCGGCGATGCGCAGGCTGCCAGCGGAGGCGCCGGCAAACATGACAGAATTCCGGAAGGCGTGGGCGCGCCGGGCGTCCCGCACAGTCCAATACGGATATGACGCCAGCGGATACCACAGCGGATATGAAGACAGGAGCGGACCCGTGGCCGAGCAGCAGCAGATGAAGGGACTTGTCTATGGCAAGCCCTTCGATTTCGGGAAGTGGATCGCAGAACATTCGCACCTGCTCAAGCCGCCGGTGGGGAATCAGCAGATCTGGAAGGACAGCGACTTCATCGTCACGGTGGTCGGCGGGCCCAACCTGCGCACCGACTATCACGACGACCCGTACGAGGAGTTCTTCTACCAGATGCGCGGCAACGCATCGCTCGATCTCCGGATCGACGGGCGACGTGAACGCGTGGAGTTGAAGGAGGGGGCGATCTTCCTCTTGCCGCCACACGTGCGGCACTCGCCGCAGCGGCCGGAGCACGACAGCGTGTGCCTGGTGATCGAGCGGCAACGCCCGGCAGGGGTGGTGGACGGTTTCGAATGGTACTGCGACCAATCCGGCGGCTGCGGCAGCCTGGTCTACCGGGTCGAAGTGCAACTCCACAGCCTCGTGACCGACCTGCCGCCGCTGTTCGAGGCGTTCTACTCCAGCACCGGCAAGCGCACCTGCGCGAACTGCGGGAAGGTCCATCCCGGCAAGGCTGCTCGCACGTCAAAGGAACCGACATGAAGATCGACATGCATGCGCACTTCTTTCCGCAAGTGAGGCGCGACGAGGCGGCAGCGCTGGACGCTGCGCGCGCGCCGTGGCTGGCGGTGGAGAAGGATGGCCGGCGCGGCCAGATCATGGTGGCCGACAAGCCGTTCCGGCCGGTCTACCAGCCGCTCTGGGATCCGGCGGCACGCATCGAGGAAATGGACGCGCAGGCGGTGGACGTGCAGATCGTCTGCGCCACGCCGATCCTCTTCGGCTATGCGTACGATGCCTCCCGCACTGCCACCTGGGCGCGCCGCATGAACGATCTTGCGCTGGAGCATTGTGCGCACGATCCGAAGCGGCTGAAGGCGCTCGCGCAGGTGCCGCTGCAGGACCTCGATCTTGCCTGCCGCGAGGCCAGCCGCGCCCGGGCGGATGGCCACGTCGGGGTGCAGATCGGCAATCACCTCGACAAGCGCGACCTCGACGACGAGCACCTGGTCGCCTTCCTCACCCACTGCGCCAACGACGACATTCCGGTTCTGGTCCACCCCTGGGACATGATGACGGACGGCCGGATGAAGAAGTGGATGATGCCCTGGCTGGTCGCGATGCCGGCGGAGACGCAACTCGGGATCCTGTCGCTGATCCTCTCCGGCGCCTTCGAGCGGATCCCGCGGTCGCTGAAGCTCTGCTTCGCCCACGGGGGCGGCAGCTTCGCATTCCTGCTCGGCCGCGCCGAGAACGCCTGGAACTGCCGCGACATCGTGCGCCAGGACTGCCCGAACCCGCCGTCGAGCTACGTCGAGCGCTTCTTCGTCGACAGCGCAGTCTTCGACCCGCGCTCGTTGCGGCTGCTGATCGAAGTGATGGGCGTCGAACGCATCATGCTCGGTTCGGACTATCCATTCCCGCTCGGCGAGCAGCAGATCGGCGCCCTGGTCGCCCAGAGCCCGTGGCTGGACGAGGCCCAGAAGGCGCGGATCTGTGCCGGCAATGCGCAGGCGTTTTTCGGGCTCGCGGAACGCCGCGGGCAGGCGCGGACGACGCCATCCGAAATCCTGACCTGACCGCCGGTCGGGCGCTTGCGGCGGCGCCCGGCCAGGCCGCGCAAGATCTGGTCTTCAGCAACTTGCGCAAGCCTGGACGTTCATGCGGTATTCCCCGCGCCGACTACTGCCGATTCTCATCGCCGGCGCGCTCGCCGGCTGTTCCTCGCTCACCCCGATGGAGAAGCTGGTCATCGCCCAGGATGCCGGACCGCTGCTCGCGCAGATCCGCGAGGGCGTGATCGACGTCAACCAGCCGTTGCCGTGGGGCGGTGGCTTCGGGGTGCAGCCCTCGTACTTCACGCCGCTGTGCGCGGCCGCCTTCGTTGGTGCGACGTCGGCGCTCGACGAGCTGCTTGGCCTCGGTGCGGACGTGGAGGCGAGCTGCGGCGGGTCGACGACGGCGCTCGACCTGGTGATGCGGCATCCGTCCGGCAGCAAGGCCGCCGCCATGCGCGAGCTGCTGCAGGCACGAGGCATCGACTTCCAGGCGCGCCCGCGCCTGGCACAGGCGCGGATGTAGGCATCTCTGGCTATCCTGCCAACGGGCCCCCGCGATTAGGGTAAGCCCGAGTCGTTTTGCACGCCCGCGTCAGGTCCGGCTGCACCTCAGGTCAACCCGCTGCGCCAGCCCCTGCCTACAATCGCTGGACCTGTCGTGAGCAGTCGGCGGCAGCCGCGGTCAACGCTGCCGATGCGCCGCCCCCGACCGCAACCGGATCAATCGACCAAACCAGAGGAGACGCTCATGAGCCACGCAGATTCGAAACCTGCCCGGTGTCCGGTACCTGAAATCGCATCAGCCACGGCAGGCTCGCCGCCCGTTTCGCATGGCCGCAGGCGGCTGACGCAGGCGATGGCGTTCGCGGGCGGCAGCCTCGCCCTGCCGGCGCTGGCGCAGAAGTCGGATGGGCCGCTGCGGATCGGTTACGCGATCGCCCGGACCGGGCCATGGGCGGCCGGTGCGCAGGTCAGCCAGGAACCGAACTACCTGATGTGGGCAGAGCAGCAGAATGCGGCGGGCGGGATCGGCGTCAAGGGCGTGAAGCGGCCGATCGAGTTGATCAGCTTCGACGACCGCAGCGAGATGGAGACCTGCATCCGCACCTACGAGAAACTGATGGGCAGCGACAAGGTCGACCTGGTCCTGCCGCCATGGGGGTCGAACGCCAATTTCGCCTTGGCGCCGCTTGCGAATCGTCACGGCTATCCGTTGCTGGCGCCGACCGCGCTTTCCCGCAAGCTCGTCGACATGAACCTGCCGTATTTCTTCTCGCTGCTGCAGCAGCCGGACCGGATGATGGGCGCGCTGGTCGACCTGCTGGTGGCGCAGGACATCAAGTCGATCGCCATCCTCTACATGGACGACCTCTTCGGGCTGGAGAACTTCGCCGCGCTCAACAATGCCCTGAAGAAGACGAAGATCCAGGTCGTCGAACGCAAGAGCTACCCGCTCGGTGTCAAGGATCTGTCGCCGGTGCTGCGCACCATCAAGGACCAGAACCCGGACGCGTTCATCGGCATCACCTATCCCCCCGACACCATCCTCGCGTCGCGCCAGTCGAAAGAGGTCGGCTTCAATCCCCGGCTCTTCTACGCGTCGGTGGGCACCGCCTTCCAACTCTACCGCAACCTGATCGGCGCAAGCGCCGAAGGCGTGACCGGAATGGGCTCCTGGAACGCGAAGTCCAGCCCCGCGGCGAAGGCTTACTTCGATGCCCACAAGGCGAAATTCGGCGGCAAGGAGCCGGACCGCTGGGCGAGCGGGCATTGCTGGGCCGGCCTCGAGATCCTGACCCAAGCGCTGGGCAAGGTCGGGATGGATCGCAAGGCCATCCGCGACTACGTCGCCAGGACCGAGCACCAGACCATCGTCGGCCCGATCCGTTTCCAGGGCAGCGAGAACGCGACCATACCGGGGTCCGTCGGGCAATGGCAGAACGGCGAGTTCGAAGTCGTCTGGCCGAAGTCGCTTGCCACTGCGCAACTCGCGATGCCCAAGCCGCAATGGAAGTGACCCCCTGCGCGGTCCGGTCGGTTCTCTCCCCGAGACGGCACCGGACCTAGCCAGGACATGTCCCCCACCGCCTGGTTCGAGCTGATCGCCTCCGGCCTCATTACCGGCAGCATCTACGCGCTGGTCGCGCTGGGCTTGAACCTGCAGTATGGGCTGATGCGCATCCTCAACATCGCCCATGGCGAATTCCTGGTGCTGGGCGCCTATCTCACCTGGTGGGCGCATACCACCTTCGGCATTTCACCGCTGTGGATGTTGCCGGTGTCGTTCCTGCTGCTGCTGGCGCTCGGCGTCCTGGTCCATCGCCTGTGCTTCCGGCGGTTGGCGGCGAATGCCCCCAACCTCGACGCCTTCGAGGCGCGCGGCCTGATGGTCAGCTTCGGCATGATGTTCGTTGTCCAGAGCGCGGTGTCGCTCGCCTGGGGGGCGGACCTGCGCGGCTACGACTACCTGACCGATCCGGTGCCGGTAGGGCCGACGCAGTTTGCAGCCAACATGCTGCTGATCTTCGCGCTCTCGCTCGTGCTCGGTCTCGTGCTGATCGCGCTGATGCGCTACACCCTGCTGGGCAAAGGGGTGCGCGCGCTCATGCAGTCGCCGGTTGGAGCGCAACTCGTCGGCATCGATACGCGCCGCCTGCATCCGTTGATGTTCGGCGTCGGGCTCGGGCTGTCGGGCATCGCCGGCTGCCTGCTGTCGATGACCTGGACCATCTCCCCGTCGATGGGGGCTCCCTATACGGTGACGGCGCTGATCGTGATCACCCTCGGGGGCTTCGGCAGCATGACCGGGGCACTGGCCGGCGGACTGCTGCTCGGCGTCGTCGAGGCTCTCGGTACGCACTTCACCAGCCCGTCGCTGAAGATGCTGCTGTCGTACGGCGTGTTCATCGGGGTGTTGCTGTGGCGGCCCAACGGGCTGTTCGCGAAATGAGCGGCGTCGGCCGGGACTGGCTGCTGCTGTGCGTGCTGGCCGTTGCAGCCCTGGTGCTGCCGATGATTGCCAGCGATTTCGCCTTGTCCCTGGCGATGACCTGCCTGATGTATGTGGCTCTGGCATCGAGTTGGGCGCTGTTCTGCGGCACCACCCGCTACTTGTCGCTCGCCACCTCGGCCTTCTTCGGCGTCGGTGCGTATGCAAGCGCGTTGTTGGTAGGGGAGCTGCCCTGGCCGCTGGTGATCATCGCGGGCGCGGCGGCGGCGGCGCTGCTTGCGGTCGTCATGGGCGCGGCGGTGCTTCACCTGCGAGGCACGTATTTCGCGATGCTCACCTTCGGCATGACGGAGCTCATCATGCATGCGGTCACGTTCGCCGAGAAGTCGCTCTCCGGGACGGTCGGGCGGGTGCTGATGACGGTGCCGGAGAACCTGACCGTCTACCTCACGGTGCTCGCGATCGCCGTGCTGGCGATGGCCGTATCCATCCTGGTCCGCAGGAGCCGGTTCGGCCTTGCCATGGCGGGAATCGGCGCCGACGAGCAGCGCGCGCAGACGCTGGGCGTGGATACGCGGTTGGTGAAGGTGGCGGGCTTCGCGCTGACCGCAGCCATCGCCGGGGCCGTCGGGGCGGCGATGGCCGTGCGCTGGACCTACATCGACCCCCACAGCGTCTTCAATTCATTCATCGGCTTCCAGACCGTCCTGATCGCGCTCATCGGTGGCGCGACCACGCTCTGGGGGCCGCTGCTGGCTGCGATCGTCTTCAGTCTGCTGTCGGAGACCCTGCGCCTGCAGCTGCCGCAGGTCTACATGCTGGCTCTCGGGGTGCTGCTGATCATCTGCGTCCTCTGGCTGCCCAACGGGTTGGCGTCGTTGAAGATCCGGGGCGACAGATGATGGGCCCGCAAGATCGGAACAGCTCCGCGTCGGAGCGGCCGCTGCTGCAGACGCGCGCGCTGACGGTGCGCTTCGGCGGTCTGGTGGCGGTGGATGCGGTGACTATCGAGCTGCGAGCGGGCGAACTGGTCGGCATCATCGGCCCGAACGGCGCCGGCAAGACCACCTTCTTCAATGCCATCTCCGGGGTGCTGCAACCTACCGGCGGGAGCCTTGCCATCGGGGGCCGCGAGATGCGCGGCGCGCCGCCTCACGAGTTCGCTCGCAGCGGCGTCGCACGCACCTTCCAGACGCCGCGCGTCTTCGGCGACATGACCGTCGCCGCCAACGTCGAATTCGGGCTGCAGTTCGCCGGCCGCCACCGCGCCGCGGCGACGCTGCTTCGCGACGCCGGCGCCATCCTGGGGCTGATCGGCCTGGGCGATCGTTCGGCGGCCCCGGCAGCGGAGGTGACGCCGTCGCAGCAGCGGCTGCTGGAGATCGGCATGGCGCTCGCCACGCGCCCAAGCCTGCTTCTGCTCGACGAAGTCGCTGCAGGCCTGACCGAGAACGAGATCGAGGCCATTGCCCGGCTGATCCGGCGGCTGCGCGACGAGCTTGGCTTGAGCATCGTGTGGATCGAGCATGCAGTCGGGACGCTGCTTCGCCATGTCGAGCGGGTCATCGTGCTGCATCAAGGACGCAAGCTCGCCGACGGCTCGCCGGCAGAAGTGATCGCCAACGCGGAAGTGGTGGAAGCGTACCTTGGCGACGAGGTCGCGGGGCAGCCGGCATGACGGTGAGCATGTCGGTCGGCATGCCCGCGGGAATGTCCCAGGCAGGTGCGGCGCTGGAGGTGCGATCGCTTGGCGCTGGCTACGGCGGCTTTGCGGTGCTGCGCGACTTGAGCCTCGAGGCGGGTTCGGGCCTGACGGTCATCCTGGGGCCGAACGGAGCCGGCAAGACGACGCTGCTCAAGGCGATCGCCGGGTTGCTGCCGCGCAGCGGCGACGTGCGGCTCGACGGCATCTCGCTGCCGCCTGCGCAGCCCGCCGAGGCGGTGAGGCGCGGCCTCGCGCTGGTCGCCGAAGGCAGGCAGCTGTTCGCGCAGATGACCGTGATGGAGAACCTGGAGCTCGGTGGCTGGCTCGCCAGCCCCGCGCAGCGGCGGCAGCGCCTCGCGCAGGCCTTCGAGGATTTCCCGAAGCTGCGCGAACGGGCGCAACAGCTGGCCGGAACGATGAGCGGCGGCGAGCAGCAGATGGTGGCGGTGGCGCGGGCGATGATGAGCGCGCCGCGGCTGCTGATGCTCGACGAGCCGTCGTTGGGTCTCGCGCCGCGGATGGTGACCGAGCTGCTGGCGATCGCGCGGCGCATCGCCGACGCGGGCACGACGGTGCTGATGGTGGAGCAGAACGTCAGGAAGGCGCTCGCCGTGGCTGACCGCGGCTACGTGCTCGAGCGGGGCCGTCTGGTGGCCGGCGGCACCGCTGCCGAGCTTGCGCGGTCGGACGCGATTCGTCATGCTTACCTCGGAGGAGGAGGATGAGACGATGTCCGACCGGCACCTGAAGCACTGGCCGAAGAACCAGCCGCGGCACCTGAGCATTCCGCAAACCGATCTCTTCTACAACGTCGAAGTGTCGGCGCGGCGGTATCCATCGAAGCCGTACCTGGTTTTCTATGACACGCTCATCGGCTTCGGGCGCTTCAAGGACGAGGTGGAGCGGCTCGCCGGATACCTGCAGCAGGATTGCGGCGTATCGAAAGGCGACCGGGTGCTGCTGTACACGCAGAACAGCCCGCAGTATGTCATCGGCTACTACGCCATCCTGCGCGCCGACGCGGTGGTCGTTCCGGTCAACCCGATGAACCTGACGCTCGAGCTTCGCCATTTCGTCTCCGACAGCGGCGCACGGGTGGCGATCCTGACCCAGGACCTGTTCGATCGCATCCGGCCGCTGGTGGCAGGAGCAGCAGGCGGAGCGTCGGAGCCGGCGGCGCAGGACGTTCGGCAGGTGACGGCGGACCCTGGGGAGGCGGGCGCAACGCTCGCGCATGTGATCGTCGGCGCGTACTCCGACTACCTGGAAGTGCCCACCGACCTGAAGGTGCCGGACGTGGTCGCGGAGGCGCGCCGGCCGATCGCCGCGCCCAACGTCAGCCTCTGGTCCGCGGCGCTGCAGGCGGCGCGCAGGCCCGGGCCGGTGACGGTGGGGCCCGACGACCTCAGCGTCATGCCCTATACATCAGGGACCACCGGACAGCCCAAGGGTTGCATGCATACCCATCGCACCGTGCTGTACCAGACCCTGGCGACCGGCCAATGGGTGGATGCCAAGAGCGACAGCGTGGCGCTGGCGGTGCTGCCGCTTTTTCACGTCACCGGGATGCAAAGCAGCATGAACATCCCCCTCTACAACGGCAACACGGTGATCCTGCTGCCCCGCTGGGACCGTCGCGTCGCGGCGCAATGCATCGAGCGCTACAAGGTCACCTCCTGGACCTGCATACCGACGATGGTGGTGGACTTCCTGGCCGATCCCGAGATCGGCAGGTTCGACCTCTCGTCGATCTCGCGCATCAGCGGCGGCGGAGCGGCGATGCCAGCGGCGGTGGCCCAGAAGCTCCTGGACATGGGACTCACCTATGTCGAAGGCTACGGCCTGTCAGAGACCATCGCCGCCACCCATATCAACCCGCCGGCCAGCGCACGCAAGCAGTGCCTCGGCATTCCGATCATGGATGTCGACTCGCGGGTGGTGGATCCGGACACGCTGGCCGAGCTTCCGCCCGACGAGATCGGCGAGATCGTCACTCACGGGCCGCAGGTGTTCAAGGGCTACTGGCGCAATCCCCAGGCCGATCGCGACTGCTTCGTGCAGATCGACGGCAAGCGCTTCTTTCGCACCGGCGATCTCGCGCGCTGCGACGAGGACGGCTACTTCTACATGGTCGACCGTCTCAAGCGGATGATCAATGCGTCCGGCTTCAAGGTCTGGCCGGCCGAAGTCGAGTCGCTCATGTACCAGCACCCCGCGGTGCAGGAGGCCTGCGTGATCGCGGCGCGGGATGCGCGTCGCGGCGAGACGGTGAAGGCCATCGTGGTTCTTCGCGAAGACTGCAGGGGCAAGGTGACCGAACAGGACCTGGTCGGCTGGTGCCACGACAACATGGCGGCCTACAAGGCTCCCCGGATAGTCGCTTTCGTCGAGGCGCTGCCCAAGTCCGGCACCGGCAAGATCATGTGGCGGGCGCTGCAGGAGAGGGAGAGGGAGCAGGGCAGCAGCGCACTGGGGCGCGAGCCGGTGCGCGGCTGAGCCTGCGCCGCGATCACATTTTCCCCTTCCAGGGCACGAGCCAGCGCTCCAGCCTGCGCATCAGCATGTCGAACAGGTAGGCGATGATCCCTATCACGATGATGCCCATCACTACCACGTCGGTACGCAGAAAGTTGGATGCGTTCAGCACCATCTGTCCGAGCCCCGCGGTGGCGGCGACCATCTCCGCGGCCACCAGCGTGGTCCAGCCGAAGCCGATGGCGATGCGCATCCCGGTCAGGATGTCGGGCAGCGCCGCCGGCAGGATCACGTGGCGGACCACCTGCAGGAACGACGCGCCCATCGACCGCGACGCGTTGATCTGCTCGATGGTGGCGGACTTCACGCCGGCGCGAGCCGAGACGGCAAGCGGTGCGAAGCAGGCGAGGTAGATCAGGATGACCTTGGAGGCCTCCTCGATGCCGAACCAGATGATCACCAACGGCAGGTAGGCGAGCGGCGGCAGCGGGCGGTAGAACTCGATCGGCGGATCGAAGACGCCGCGCGCGACGCGCGACACGCCCATCAGGATGCCGATCGGAACGGCGGTCACGACGGCAAGGAAGAAGGCGCCGAACACGCGCGTGAAGCTCCATCCGAAGTGCTCGAGCAGCGTGGTGCCGCCCTGGAGCTCGCCGCGGTTGGATGCCATGAACGCCTTCCAGACGGCTTCCGGCGACGGCAGCACGAGGGGCGGCAGCCAGCGCAGCTGCGTGGCCAGCCACCACAGCGCGAAGAGCAGGCACACCGTCACCACCGAGATGGTGGTGGTGCGGCCTTCGCCGAGCAGAGTGACACTGGCGTTGCTGTTCTTGCCCGCGACCTGCGCGGCCCCGGCATGCGCCGGTACGGTGTGCGGTCCGGCAGGAGAATCGTCCTTCGCGCCGGCGGATGCGTCGACTGCACGGGCTTTCAGGACGCCATCGGTCATCGCGGTGTCCCCTAGTGAAGCGTGGTGTGGATCAGGCCGATGACCTCCTCGCGCATCCGGATGAACTCCGGCTGCGACTTGACGGCGCGCGCATTGCCGCAGGCAATAAACTGCCGCCCGAAGTCGAGCTGGTAGCGATGCACGATCCGGCCGGGCGACGGCGACATCACGAGCAGGTGCGTCGCCATGAAGAGCGCCTCCTCGACGTCGTGGGTGATGAAGAAGACGATCTTCCTCTCCGCGTCCCACAGGCGGATGATCGTCTCCTGGATCTGCTCTCGAGTCAGCGCATCGAGTGCACCGAGGGGCTCGTCCATCAGCAGGACTTCGGGGTTCGAGGCGAGGGCCCGGGCAATGCCGACCCGCTGCTGCATGCCGCCCGAGAGCTGGTAGACGGGATAGTCCGCGACTTTCTCAAGGCCCACCGCGGCCAGCTTCTGCAGCGCGATCCGGCTTCGCTCGCCCTTGGGCATGCCGCGCATGCGCAGGCCGAACTCGACGTTCTCGATGACGTTCAACCATGGCAGCAGCGCATGCTTCTGGAAGACGACGCCGCGGTCGGAGCCCGGGCCCACGACCGGGGATCCGTCGAGCAGGATCCGGCCCCCCGTCGGCTCGAGGAAGCCGGCGATGCACGACAGCAGGGTGGTCTTGCCGCAGCCCGACGCACCGATCGCAACGACGAAATCGCCGGAAGACATCCGCAGATCGACCTCGGACAGGGCCTGGGTCGAGCCGCCGCCACGCGCCGCGAAACTGACGCTGACAGCCTGCAGATCGAGCGTGCTCATCGGATGCGACGTTCCCTCTGACGTTGGGTGCCGGCTGCGTCGCGGATGCGTTACTTGGCCACCGCCTTCAGGTAGGAAGGATTGACTCCCACCGAATAGTCGGGCAGCAACTCCTGGATGGTGCCTTGGGACTTCAGGAATGCCGACGTTTCTGCCAGCGATCGGGCCGCGCCGCCGTCCTTGCCGCCGCCCAGCCAGGTATTGCTCAACTGCTCCTCGATCGTCGGGAAGTTGTAGAGCGCCATTCCCTGCGGCACGGTCTCCGGCTTGGCGCCGCTGATCTCGGCCACGGCCTTCACCTGGGGCGACTCGGCCGTCCACTGCGCCTTGTTGGCGCGATAGTGGGCATCCGCGTCCGCCATCACCTTGATGAACTTGCTGACGAACTCGCCGTGGTCCTTGGCCCAGGCCTTGTTGACCACGACGCCGTCGAACGTGGCCTTGCCGGTCTGCTTGGCGATTTCGCCGGAGGTGATGATCGGCTTGCCGTTGGCAAGCACCTGGGAGAGCACCGGCTCCCAGATGAAGGTGGCGTCGATGTCGCCGCGCTGCCAGGCGGCTGCCACATCGGGCGGACGCATGTTGAGGATCCTGACGGATCCGGGATCGACCTTGGCCGATTGCAGTGCCACCATCGTGTGGAAGTGCGTCGTCGAGGTGAATGGCACACCGATCTTCTTGCCCTTCAGGTCGGCCAGCTTTTCGATGCCGCTGCCGTTGCGCGCCACCAGGACCTCCGCCGATCCGATGTCGTCCAGGATCCAGACCAGTTCGACCGGCAGGCCTTGCGACAGGGCAGCCGCGATCGGCGCGGAACCTGCTTCGCCGACGTGGACCTGATTTGAGGCCATGGCGCGGATCACGTCGCCGCCGCCGCCGAACTTCCGGAAACTGACCTTGTAGCCGGTGGCCTTCTCGACCTCTTTCTGGGCATGCGCGTAACGCCAGGGCACCATCATGTCCTGGTAGGCCACCGTCACTTCCTTCGCTTGCGCATGGGCGCTGCTCAACCACGGCAAGGTTCCGGCGGCGATTGCCGTTGCTGTCATCAGCTTGGTCAGGTTGCGTCGATCCATGAATCTCTCCCGAAGTAGTCGTTGCAAAGGGTGTTACCCGAAACCTCGCCTGCTGCCGTTCTGCTCATGCCGTAATCTACGCGTTGCCGTTGATTTCCTCCACTTGGATCTTGCTTCCCGCGGCATTGCGCAACCCGCAATACCAGAAAGCGAAACACCCCCCGCAACTCGCCGCCGAACCAACCAAGGCTCCCCGCCGTCACCTTCCACGGTGGTGCAGCCGTTCTCGTCCCTGGCATCGGATGCTGCTCTGACGAGCCCAGCCTGAACCTCCGCGCACACTCGCCGCCCCACACCCAGCAGCCGCGGCGGAACGGGCTTCGCCCGGCCGCTCGCGGCGCCCCCCTTGCTTGCAAGGGAGGTAGGCGCCCGAAGGGCGCCATGGGGGGATTACCTCTTTTCATCTTTGAGCTGATACCACCGATAAAGCATCTGCTGCCCAAGCCGCCTGAACGGCGCGAACGGATGGCCGGGCAGCGGTGAATCGTAGATCGGCAGGTTCCACTGCGGCCCCGCCTTCCCGGCAATGCGTTCCGCGAGCCGCCGACCGGCATGCGTGGAGAAGGACACGCCGTTGCCGCCATAGCCGACCGAGTAGTAGATCGACTGCGCAGGATCCGGCTGCACGATGCGAGGCATCATGTCGTGGCTCACGTCCACCCAGCCCCACCACGAGTAGTCGATCGGGATGTCGCGCAGCGACGGGAATTTGCGGGTCAGTCCGGTCTTGAGCAGTTCAAGATGCTTCGGCTCGGAGGCATCGGCGCCGTGGACGGCGCTGCGGCTGCCGATCTGCACGCGGTTATCCGGCAGCAGGCGATAGTAGAAACGCAGCACGCGCGTGTCGGTGATGAAGGTCGTGCTCCGGAACCCGGCTTCGTCGAGCTCCGCCTGGGTGAGCGGGCGCGTCACCATCGAGTTCGACAGGATCGGCATCACCTTGCTCTGCAGGAGCGGGTGCAGGCCTTGCGAGGTATAGCCGCCGGTGGCGACTGCAACCGCCCGCGCGCGCACGATTCCGCCCGGCGTTCGCAGCAGGTGCGATCCTCGGCTCTGCTCCCAACCCAGCACCGGGCTGCCGGTGTGGACCTTGACGCCGGCGGCGCGCGCCATCTTCAGGTAGCCGAAGGCCAGCTTGAGCGGATGGATGCCGATGCCTTCCTTCTCGTGCAGCGCACCCACCGCTTCGTGGTCGTGGACATGACGTTCGCGCAACTCGACGTCGGACAACATGCGCGTGTCGTAGCCGAAGACCTCGCGCATGATCTCGCATTCGCGCCTGAGGAATTCGAGCTTCTGCGGCCGATGGGCGATGTACAGGTGACCGCCATCCTGCGCATCGCATTCGACCTGCGACACCAGGTTTCGCCAGCTCTCGAAGCCCTCGCGGATCTCGCGGTCGAGTCGCTTCGCGGTATCGAGGCCCCACTTGGAGATCCACTGCGAACGGTACAGGCGTCCGCTCGCGTTCTGCCCCTGGCCGCCGTTGCGGCTGGTGCAGCCCCAGGCGACGCGGTTGGCCTCGAGCACCGTCGCGCGGATGCCGTGCTCGCGGGCGAGGAAAAGCGCGGTGGTCAGCCCGGTGAAGCCGGAGCCGATGATGGCGACGTCGACATCCATGTCCGCTCGCACCGGCCCGTCGTCTTCCGGCGGCGGCCCTGCGGTGTCGACCCAGTAGGTTGGCGCATAGCGCTGATTGGTTCCGGGGCTCGAGACCAAGGGGTCGAAATGCGGGTCGTACGGCGCGCCGCCGGAGGTGGCGGTGCCCGCTTCAGGAATGGCATCCACTGCTGACATGGGTAGCTTGCGCTGTGCTTGTCGCACAGGCTGCAGGTCGGGTTGACGAGTTGCTGGCTCGGCTCGGTAGATTCAATCGCCGCCTCGGCGTGCGGGCTCAGGCAGCCGCGCCCTTGGCCGGCAGGCGCGGGCGGTCCTTGCGGAACACGTTCTTGACGGCGATCCTGCCGTCGCGGAAGGTGAAGACGTCGACGCCGTTGGCTTCGATCCGGGTGCCGTCGGCCGCGGTGCCGGTAAAGAGCCATTCGGACACGCCGCGATCGCCGGCAACGAAATGGCGGCCGTTACGCCACTGCGCATCCGGGAAGTTCTTCCAGGCGGCCTCGAAGGCGCTGCGTACGGCTTCCCTGCCCACATGGCGCGAGCCGAAAGCTTCCGTCCCGTTGGCGGTTTCGAAGACGCAGTCGTCGGTCATGAAAGTCATCAGCGCCTCGACGTCATGGCGGTTCCAGGCGTCGGCGAAGGCTGCCAGCGTCTCGACGGTGACGGCGGCGGGCGAGGGTTGGGGCGGAGTCGGCATGTCGTTGTTCCTGGAGATGATTGATCCGGTGCGGTGGCCGCGGGCGTCGTCAGGACACCACCTGGTAGTAAAGATTCTGCGGGTGGCGCGCCTGCGCGAAGAAATACCAGCGTTCGGCCAGCAAGCCAAGGCCTTGCACCGCCACGGCAAGCAGCAGCCAGCCGCCGTGGAAGGCGTCTTCGGCGCCCGTCACCACGGGCAGCAGCAGGAGAGCCGGCACGATGAAGCCGGCGCCGATGGCGAAGAACTTGATCCGCGACACGAACGCGAGCGTCCTGCCGTGCATGAATTCGCGCGTGTTGAACGAACCGCCGGTCATGCCCATCGACTTCTGTGCCACCTGCGGCCGGTGGATCCCGGTCGCGGACTGCAGGTTCGATTTCGGCTTGAGCCGGGTGTTGCGCACGATGGAGACGATGCGCACGGCCGCCGCGATGACGGTGACCGCGAAGGCCCAGGCAGCCGACGGCTTCACCAGCGCCGGAGCGCCGGCAAGCCATGCCAGCGCCGTGAACAGCACCAGTCCCGACGAAAGCCCGATCAGCGTGTAGTTGACCAGCGTCAGCGGGTGCGCCCATTCCTGGATGAAACGGATGCAGGCGTAGATCATCGCGGTGCAGTACCACAACACGAGGCAGCCTGCGATCGCCAGCAGCGGGAATGCGACGTCGCGCAGCCCGCCGGCCCGCCCCCAGGCATGCAGTCCGAACCAGACAGCGACCACGGCAATGAATGCGGGCAGGACGATCACCTCGCGCGACAGCCAGGAGGTGCGCCACATCAGCACCGCCCGCCAGGCACGCTCGGGCCGGCCGAGGTGCAGGAAGGACGCACCGAGCGCGACCACCAGCAGCACCAGCGCGGCACCGAGGGCGATGACCACCAGCTGCGCGGGCAGTGCCGCCCCGGCGAGCGTCGCCGCCGCCAACGCCATGACCACGCCCTGGCCGATTCCGGCAAGGGTCGTGAAGAAGACAACCGACCAGGCGGGATTCATCCTGCTACTCCGCCTGGACCGCGGCGATCGTTTCGGTGATCGACCGCGGCAGGTACTGGTTGGCCGGCTTCGTATCCCATTCGGGCATCAGCGGATAGCCGCCGCGCTCCCGGATCGCCACCGACACTTCGGATTGCGGATCCTTGACGTCGCCGAACAGGCGGGCATTGGTCGGGCAGGCGTTGACGCAGGCCGGACGCCGCCGATCGGCCGGGATGCTCTCGTCGTAGATCCGATCGACGCACAGGGTGCATTTGGTCATCACCTGGCGTTCTTCGTCGAGTTCCCGCATGCCGTAGGGGCATGCCCACGCACAGTACTTGCAGCCGATGCACTTGTCGTAGTCGACCAGGACGATGCCGTCCTCCTTGCGCTTGTAGCTCGCACCCGTGGGACAGACCGGCACGCACGGCGGGTCCTCGCAATGCAGGCAGCTCTTCGGAAAGTGGATCGTTTCGGTATCCGGGAACGCGCCCGCCTCGTAGGTCTGGACGCGGTTGAGGAAGGTGCCGGTGGGCGCCTCGTCGTAGGGGCGCTGGTCCGACAGCGGGCCCGCGCTGCCGGATGTGTTCCATTGCTTGCAGGCGGTGACGCAGGCATGGCAGCCGACACAGACGTTGAGGTCGATGACGAGCGCGAGTTGCTTGGCGTAGGTTTCAGCCATCGGATCGTGGTTCCGTTTTCGATGCAGGTAGCGAGGCGGTAGAGGCGGGCGTGGTGGGCCTGGTGAACGCGCTGGGCGAGCGGGGGGAGCCGGCGAAGTAGCTCAGCGCCTTCCAGGCGCTGTCGCGCAAGCCGCCGCGCCCGGCGAGCGTGCCGAGCGCCCCCGGCGCCTGGGGCATCGCCTCCGATTGCGGAGAGGTCTCCTCGGCTTCGCCGGCGCTGCACGCGCGCAGCCTGACGCGGACGTCGTACCAGCCGGCTTGTCCGGTCACCGGATCGGAGTTGCTGATGCGCCGGCCGGCGCCCGTCGACAGCGGCAGTTCCTCGGAAATCAGGTGGTTCAGCAGGAAGCCCTTGCGGGACTCGTCCGCGCCGGGCGCAAGCTGCCAGGCGCCGCTTGCCTTGCCGATGGCATTCCAGGTCCAGACCGTGCCCGGTTCGACTGCTTCCGAATACCGGGCCATGCAGCGGACCTTGCCCCACTGGCTTTCGACCCATAGCCAGCCGCCGTCGGCGACGCCGGCAGCAGAGGCCGTGCGCGGGTTGACATAGAGGTAGTTGTGGCTGTGGATCTGGCGCAGCCAGGCGTTCTGCGAATCCCATGAGTGATACATCGCCATCGGCCGCTGAGTGACCGCGTGCAGCGGGAAGCTCGCGAGGTCGGTGGCTTCGTCCTCGAGCGGCGGATACCAGAACGGCAACGGATCGAAATAGCGGTCGATGCGCGCGCGCAGGTGCTCCGGAGGCTGGCGGCCGCCGGTCTTGCCGCGCGCCGC
Organism: uncultured Pseudomonadota bacterium; assembly: GCA_963844195.1. Lineage (GTDB taxonomy): Bacteria > Pseudomonadota > Gammaproteobacteria > Burkholderiales > Burkholderiaceae_E > Lautropia. The sequence goes on from CAWJNC010000004.1 coordinate 1,680,193, forward strand.
GAGCCGGAACGACTGCAGCGTGTCCGAATAGAGGGCGAGCTGGACCACGTCGTTCTTCTGGCGAAAGCCGTTCTCCATGCCGAAGTCCAGGTAGGCACGGTTCCAGTTGCGCATGTACTGCATTCCGGCGGGCAGTTCGTAGTGGAAGACGCAATTGTTCTTCGCATACATCTCCCATTGCTTGGGATTGGGCTCGCCCTTGAGCGGCGAGTTGCCGTCCTTGCCGCGCCAGCCCATCAGGAACCCGATGCCGGGCTTGTGCTCGAAGTTGACGACGAAGTCCTGGTAGTCCCGGAACCTGCGGGCTCCCTCCGGGGTGGTGAAGGTGGGCAGCTTGAGCCGGGTCGCCAGCTCGATCAGTACGTCCTGGAACGGCTTGCAGTTGCCGGTCGGCTCGACCACCGGCACGCGTACCGAATCGCTCGGCCCGTCGAACTCCGATATCGGCCGGTCGAGCATGCTCATGACGTCGTGCCGCTCGAGGTAGGTCGTGTCGGGCAGCACCAGGTCCGCGAACGCGACCATCTCCGACTGGAACGCATCGCAGACGATCAGGAAGGGGATCTTGTACTCGCCGCCGCCCTGCGCATCCCCTGGATCGACCCGCGCGTTGAGCATCTCGCGCACCGTCGACGTGTTCATCGTCGAGTTCCAGGCCATGTTGGCCATGAAGATCATCAGCGTGTCGATCCGATAAGGATCGCCGTTGACGGCGTTGGTGATCACGTTGTGCATCATGCCGTGGGCCGACAGCGGATGCTCCCAGGAGAACGCCTTGTCGATCCGGATCGGCGAGCCGTCCGGGTTGACCGCAAGTTCCTCGGGATGCGCCGGAAAGCCGAGCGGCGCAGCGGGCAGCGGCGTGTTCGGCTGCACCTGTTCCGGGCTGTGGATGGTCCGGTAGTTGGGCACGATGTGGCGCGGGTAGGGCGCCTTGTGCCGGAATCCGCCGGGCCGGTCGATCGTGCCGAGCACGCTCATCAGGATCGCGAGCGCGCGCGTCGTCTGGAAGCCGTTGGAGTGTGCTGCCAGGCCGCGCATCGCGTGGAAGGCAACCGGGCGGCCGACCACCGTGGCGTGCTCGACGCCCCAGGCATCGGTCCACGGCACCGGCAGCTCGAATGCGTGCTGCAGCGCCGTCTCGCCGATCTCGAGGGCGAGCTTGCGGATGCGCTCGGCCGCGATGCCGGTGATTCCAGCCGCCCATTCCGGTGTCGACTCCTCGACCCGATCGCGCAGGAGTTGAAAGGACGGAGCGACGCGGGTGCCATCGGCAAGCGTGTAGTACCCGTCGAGCGCCGGATCCGCGTCCTGGTCGTAGGCATGCCGTACCTGGCCTTGACGCTGGTCCCAGACAAGCTTGTTGTGCGGGTTGCGGCCGTCGCCCGGCGGGCCGGCGGCCGGATCGAAGGCGAACAGGCCATCGCGCTCGCCGCCGTCGAGAACCACCAGCTGAGGCGCGTTGGTATAGCGCTTGAGGAACGCGGTGTCGATCAGGTCGCAGCGGATCAGCTCGTGCAGCAGCGCGAGAAGCAGGGCGCCATCGGTGCCCGGGCGGATCGGTATCCATTCATCCGCGACCGCGGAGTAGCCGGTGCGGATGGGATTGATCGAGATGAAGCGGCCGCCCTGGCGCTTGAACTTGCTGATCGCCATCTTCAGCGGATTGCTGTGGTGGTCCTCCGCCGTGCCGATCATCACGAACAGCTTGGCGCGCTCGAGGTCCGGACCGCCGAACTCCCAGAAGCTGCCGCCGATGGTGTAGATCATGCCGGCCGCCATGTTGACCGAGCAGAAGCCGCCATGGGCTGCGTAGTTGGGCGTGCCGTAGTTCTTGGCGAAGAGGCCGGTCAAGGCCTGCATCTGGTCGCGGCCGGTGAAGAGCGCGAATTTCTTCGGGTCCGTCGAACGGATTGCGCCGAGCCGTTCGGTCATGAGTTCGAAGGCGCGCTCCCAGGTGATCGTTTCGAACTCGCCGGCGCCGCGCGGCGAGCCGGGCTTGCGCAGCAGCGGCTCGGTCAGCCGCGCCGGCGAGTACTGCTTCATGATCCCGGAGGAGCCCTTGGCGCAGATGATGCCTTTGTTGAGCGGATGCTCCGGATTGCCGTCGATGTAGCGGACCTGGCCGTCGCGCAGGTGCACCCGGATGCCGCAGCGGCAGGCGCACATGTAGCAGGTGGTGGTCTTTACCTCGGTGGTTGCGCCGGGCAGCGGCGAAGCCAGCGGATCGTGGATCGGGGCGCTCGACAGAAACTTCAGCATGGGGCAGGCATCAGGTTGCGCGTCAGGTTTGGCATCAGGTCAGGCTTCTGGTGAGGTATCAGGTGAGGTATCAGGTGAGGCATCAGGTGAGGCATCGGCGGGCCGGCAGGTCAGGCGAAGGTGCGGGCGACGGCCGCGGCGGCTGCGTTCAGCGTGGGCACGAAGTCGATTGCGCGCGCAAGCGGCAGGCGAGCCGTCGCGGCATGCACCGCCAGGGCGGCGACCGGTTCGCCATCCGCAGCCTTGACGGCCACCGCTACGCAGGCGACGCCGAGCACGTACTCCTCGTTGTCCAGCGAATAGCCGTTGGCGGCGATACGGTCGAGTTCGGCGGCGAGCAACTGCCGGTCGCAAATGGTGCGCTCCGTGTACCGGGTGAGCGGCATCGCCTCGATCAGCTGGTGGCGTTCGGCCGGCGGCTTGTAGGCCAGCAGCAGCTTGCCGCTGGCGCTGCAGTGGGCAGGCAGCGCGCTTCCCATCGGCAGGTGCAGCCGCAGCGGCCAGTCGGCCTCGACCCGGTCGATGTAGATCAATTCACCCCTGCTGAGCATGGCGAGGTTGCAGGTCTCGCCCACTTCGCTCACCAGCCGGCGCAGGATGGTGTGCCTGACCGCGCTTACCGAATCGTGGCGCAGGATCTCGAGGGCGAAGCGGCCCAGCCGCGGCCCCAGGGCGTAGGCGCGGCCATTGGATTCGCGGGACACCAGGCGCGCCTCCTCGAAGAGCGAGAGGGTCCGATAGAGTGAAGCCTTCGGCATGCCGGTCGCGTGGATCAGCTCCGCCAGCGTCATCGGCTTGCCGTTCGAGACGAGTACCTCGAGCACCGCGAATGCCTTCAACGTGGAGGAATTCTCCACTGCCACCTCGAGGCGAGTACGGTCGACAGCGGCGAGTTCCGGCGCGAGTTCGGCGAGATTCTGCATGGCCGCTAGCTTAGTTGGGAATAGTACGTGCGCGCAATCGATTCGTCTCATTTAACGGAACGCGAGGGCTTGTGGTGGCGGGAAGTATGGACTACTTTAGCGGCACTGAGATTTTCCGTCTCGTTCAATGATCCGCCTTCTTGACCGCGAGTCACCCGGCCGATCTACCAAAGGAGCTCCCCGATGACAGACATGAAGCAGCCCGGCTTGCAGCAACGAACGGTCGCGCAGGGCAAGGTCAAGATGACGCCGTCCGAGGCTTTCGTGGAGACGCTGGTCGCGCAGGGCGTCACCGACGTCTTCGGCATCGTCGGCTCGGCGTTCATGGATGCGCTGGACATCTTCCCGGCCGCCGGCATCCGCTTCATCCCGGTTGCGCACGAGCAGGGCGCGGCGCACATGGCGGACGGTTACTCGCGGGTTTCCGGCCGGCATGGCGTGTGCATCGCGCAGAACGGGCCGGGCATCACCAATTTCGTGACCGGTATCGCGGCAGCCTACTGGGCTCATTCCCCGGTGGTGTTCATCACGCCGGAGACCGGCTCGATGACGATCGGCCTCGGCGGCTTCCAGGAGACCGAGCAGCTGCCGATCTTCTCGAAAATCACCAAGCACCAGTCCCACGTCATGCATCCCAACCGCATGGCCGAGCTCACCAGCCGTGCATTCGACCGCGCCCTGCTCGAAATGGGGCCGGCGCAGGTGAACATCCCGCGCGACTTCTTCTACGGCGAAAGCGAGACCGAGATCCCGAAGCCGCTCCGCATCGGGCGCGGTCCCGGTGACGAACAGGCGCTCGACGAGGCGGCGCAGCTGCTGGCGCAGGCGAAGTTCCCGGTGATCCTCGCCGGCGGCGGCGTCATCATGGCCGGGGCGACCGCACAGGCGGTGGAGCTGGCGGAGCTGCTGCACGCGCCGGTCGCCTGCAGCTACCTGCACAACGATTCGTTCCCCGCGTCGCACCCGCTGTGGTGCGGTCCCTTGGGGTACCAGGGCTCCAAGGCAGCGATGAAGCTGATCGCCCAGGCGGACGTCGTGCTCGCGCTCGGCACGCGCCTCGGGCCGTTCGGGACTCTGCCGCAGCACGGCCTGACCTACTGGCCGGCCAACGCGAAGATCATCCAGATCGATGCGGATGCCCGCATGCTCGGCCTGGTGAAGCCGATCTCGGTCGGCATCCATGGCGATGCGCGCGGGGCGGCGGCCGCGCTCCTGGCGCGCCTGAAGGGCAAGCCGCTCGCCTGCCAGCAGAACCGTGACCAGCGCGCTGCGACCATCACATCGGAGAAATCCGCATGGGAGAAGGAACTCGACCAGTGGACGCATGAGACCGACTCCTATTCGGTGGAGATCAGCAAGTCGAGCAGCTTCATGCACCCGCGCCAGATGCTGCGGGAGCTGGAGAAGGCGATGCCGAAGCAGGCCATGGTGTCGACCGACATCGGCAACATCTGCTCGGTCAGCAACAGCTACCTGCGTTTCGACGAGCCCCGTTCGATGTTCGCTGCAATGAGCTTCGGCAACTGCGGCTACGCCTTCCCGGTGATCTGCGGAGCCAAGGTGGCAGCGCCGGACCGGCCGGCGATTGCCTACGTCGGCGACGGCGCCTGGGGCATCAGCTTCAACGAATTGCTCACCTGCGTGCGCGAGAAGATCGGCGTCACCGTGGTTCTCTTCAACAACGGCCAGTGGGGTGCCGAGAAGAAGAACCACGTGGACTTCTATTCGCATCGCTACCAGGGAGTCGAGCTCGACAATCCCAGCTGGGCCGGTGTCGCGCGGGCGTTCGGCTGCGAGGGCATCACGGTGGACAAGTTGTCCGACGTGGGTGCGGCGCTCGCCCAATCGGTGAAGAACCAGGCCGAGGGCAAGACTACGGTGCTCGAGATGATGGTCACCAAGGAACTGGGCGACCCATTCCGCCGGGATGCGCTCAGCAAGCCGGTGCGGCACCTGGCGAAGTACAAGGACTATCGCTAGGACTGTTGCAGCGGGATGAAACCGCGTGCCGCCGTGCGCGTGGTGGAGGCAGCGACCGACATGGACGCTGCCGAGGTGACGCGTCTTCTGGGCGAGTTCCTCGCCTGGATGCGGATCCGGTACGCGGACCAGAGCTGGATCGTGGACAAGTACTTCGAGCCCCGCCAGTGGCAAAGGGAGCTGGAATCGCCGCGCGCGGCTTATCCCCCGCCGGCGGCCGCGATGCTGCTTGCGAAGGTGGAAGGGCGCACCGCGGGATGCGTCATGCTGCGGGATCTTGGCGGGCGGATCTGCGAAATGAAGCGCATGTACGTGATACCCGAGTTCCAGGGTCGCGGGGTGGGGCGTGCGCTCGGGATGTCGCTGCTCGTGCTCGCCGCCACCCGCGGCTATTCGTCGATGCGTCTCGACACCGGGCCGCTGCAGCCGGAGGCACAGGCGCTCTACCGCGGCCTTGGTTTCCGCGAGATCGACTGCTATTACGACTGTCCGGACGACCTCAGGCGAAGCCTGCTCTTCATGGAGCAGCGGCTCTCCTGACGGGCTGTCGCGCGGGTCCTGCTGCTGCCAGGGCTACCCCTGGCCCGCATCGCCTGACGAGTGCGGCGATAGCGCCTGCGCCGATCGCCGCAGGTGCTCGACGAACGTCTTGGCGGCGCTCGGCAGCGCCTGCAGGTCCCTCACGACGATGCGGATCTCCGGATGCGCCCATTCTTCGGCAAGCGGGATGAAGGCGAGGTTGTAGATCCGGCCATGCGATCGCTCCATGAAGGCGGGCACCACGCCGATGCCCAGCCCGCTGGCGATCATGCGGCAGCTCGCGTCGAAGCCATGGACCCGGATGCGCGTGTGCTTGGCAACCGGGAACTGGCGGGCGGCGCTGTCCAGGAGCTGAGCCAGCGCCGAGGTCTTGCCCGGGTCGACCTGGTCGTATGCCAGCGTCTGCGCGTAGGTGAGCGACTTGTGGTTCGCAAGCACGTGGCCTCGGGGCACCACGACACACAGGTCATAGCTGCGATACGGGAACAGTGCCAACCCCTCCTGGCTGGTGAAGTACGGCGCCACGCCGACGTCCGCCCGGCCCTCGGCCACGTCACGGAAGACAACGGGCGTCTCCTGCTCCTCGAGGTCGATGCGGACGTGGCGGTTGGCGCGGGTGAAGTCCTGCAGGTCGCCGGTCAGCCCGGCGGACAGCGCCGACGAGCTTGCGCGCACCCGGATGTGGCCGCGCACGCCTTCGATGTACTCGACCATCTCCGCCTGCATCCGGTCGATCGCCTGCTGGATCATCCGCGCGTGATGGGCCAGCGCTTCGCCGGCCGGCGTCGGCGTCACGCCGCGCCGGCCGCGCTCGACCAGGGCGACACCGAAAAGCTCCTCCAGGTCAGCAAGCCGCTTGCTCACTGCCGACGGCACGATGTTTTCGCGCTTCGCGGCCTTGGCGATGCTGCCTTCCTCGATCACGGCGAGAAAGAGCAGCGCGGAGGTGAAGTTGATGTTGCGCATGGTCCCTTGGAGGCATCTCGATTCGAGATGGTCCCCATTCTAAATTAGCACTTGCTGTGCGGCCGGACCCGATGAACCATACCGACCTCTCGAGGAGCTGAGCGGCAACTGCCAACGCCGGAGTCGCCGCGCTGGCGGCCCGAAGCCTACATCCGGATGGAACCGGAGAGCCCGTCAATCGGAGGAGATATGTTGACCCTGGCCGTGGAAGATCTGGAGTATGTCGGCGAGCAGCTCGAGCGGCCGGAGACGGTCCTTGCGACGCGCTCGGGCGACATCTTCATGCCCGACAAGCGCGGCGGCATCAGCGTGGTCAGGGCCGACGGCAAGACCGAACTGATACTTGCGAAAAACGCGCCTGCGGGCTTCCTGCCCAACGGCTTTGCGTTGCTGCCCGATCGCAGCTTCCTGATCGCCGACCTTGGCAACGGCGGGGTCTGGCACATGAGCAAGGACGGCCGGCTGACGCCGCGGCTGATGGAAATCGCCGGACGTCCACTCGAGCCGACCAACTTCGTCGGCATCGACGCGAAAGGCCGTACCTGGGTCTCGGTCAGCACTCGTCTGGTGCCGCGCGAGCAGTCCATGCGCAAGGGCCATGCCGACGGCTACATCATCCTGATCGACGACGCCGGCGCGCGGGTCGTGGCGGAAGGAATCGGCTTCACCAACGAGGCGATCGTCGACCCGACCGGCAAGTGGCTCTACGTGAACGAAACGATTGCGCGCTGCACCAGCCGCTTTCCGATCGCCGGCGACGGCTCGCTTGGCCAGCGTGAAATATTTGCGCAGTACGGCGCCGGTACCTGGCCCGACGGCTTCGCCTTCGATGCCGAAGGCGGCGTGTGGATCGTCAGTGTCGTCAGCAATCGGGTGATCCGCACCGCACCGGATGGCACGCAGCATGTGATCCTCGAGGATGCCGATCCCGGCCACCTGCAGGTCTGCGAGGCAGCGTTCCAGAACGGCACCTACAACCGGCGGGATCATCTCGATTCGGGGGGAAGGCGACGGCTGGGCAATCTGTCCGGCATCGGTTTCGGCGGCCCCGACCTGAAGACGGTCTATCTGGGATCGTTGTTCGGCCGGCAGATCGCGACCTTCAAGTCGCCCATCGCGGGCGCCCAGCCGGTCCAGTGGGAGTTCTGAGCCGGCTGCAATTGCGGCCGGCTGAAAGGCAGAGCCGCGCAAGCGGCACGATCCGCTTTCGCGCGGAAAACATTCTGGACTAGGAGACGGCAATGAAGCGCTTGTTGGTGGTGTGGCTCCTCGCAATGGCAGCCGCGGTCGGATGGACGGGGCAGGCAGCGGCACAGGCCAAGACCCTGAAGATGACGACTATCGCCATTTCCAACAGCCCTTGGCACAAGGCGCTGTTGAAGTTCAAGGAGATCGTCGATACCGACAGCAAGGGACGCTATGTCGTCAACATCTACACCGACGGTCAACTGGGTGACATCGCGCAGTTGCTGTCGGCGATGCAGATCGGCACGGTGGAGTTCGGTTATTTCGGGCTTTCCTCGATCAGTTTCGTGCGCGGCGGAGAGGCGCTGAACGTGATCTACGTGCCCTATCTGTTCAAGGATGGGGAATCGGCCGAGAAGATCCTGAACAATGACGAGTTCAACGCCATCTACTCGAAGATCGGCGAAACTGCCGGTGTCAGGGTGTTCGGCGCGTGGGGACAGCGCTCACCGCGTGCGATCCAGACCACCAAGGGCCCGATCATGAAGCCTGAGGACCTCAAGGGTATGAGGCTGCGCATACCGTCGCTTCCCATGCTCAAGGCCACCTTCGACCGGCTGGGCGTGCAGGTCACGCCCCTGGGGATGCTGGAGATCTACAACGCCTTGTCCCGCGGCACCGTCGACGGGCAGGACAACGGCTTCGATCTCTCGATTCCGCCCAAATTCCACGAGGCCGCCAAGTACTGGTCCGCCACCGACCACGTGCAGGAGCTCGTCGGGTTCTTCGTGTCGGAGCGCTTCTGGAAGGGCCTCTCGGAAGCGGATCGCGAACTGTTCAAGCGCGCAGCCAAGGAGGCGGGTGCCGTCACCACCCAGCTGACGCGCCAGTTCGACCTGGACAGCGTGAAGGTCCTCAAGGACGCCGGCGTGACCTATGTGGTGCCGGACAAGGAGGCATTCCGCAAGGCCGTGGCCGGCGTCGAGAAGGAATTCGACGGTAAGCTATGGCCTGCAGGGCTGGTCGATCGCATCCGCAAGGAGCAGGAAGGCAAGTGAGTTCGATACCAGCCGGCGCCGCCGGGGAGGATCGCCAGGCGCCGGCAAGCCCAAGGCTGGCGACTGCCGTCCGCGTCCTGGACGGCGTGGCCAAAGCCGTCATCGTCCTCGCGCTGGTCATGGTGCTCGTGTTCACCGTGGGGCAGGTCGCGGATCGCTATTTCATCAAGTCGCGCTTCGACGCCCACGACCAGTTCGCGAGGGTCGGCCTCGTCTGGCTGACTTTCATCGGCATTGCCGTCGGCATCCGCAACCGCACCAACGTGCGGATCGAACTCCTGGGCCATCTCGCTTCGCTCGTCACGCGGCGCCGCGTCGCGGTCGTGCTCGACCTGGTGATGCTCGTCGTCTCGGTGTTCCTGGTCATCGTCGGCTACCGCCTGATGGAGATCGGAGCGTTCCAGGCGATCATGGGCACCTCCCTGAACTACGACACCATGTATGCCGCGCAACTCGCCGGTATGTCGCTGCTGGCAATCTTCATGGTCATCCGGTTCGCCGACATTTTCAGCGGGCGGCGCCTGAAGATAGATCCTCCGATCGAAGACGATGATCATCGCGATTAGCACGGTCCTGTTTTTCGTCCTCCTGATCGCGGGACTGGATGTCGGCTTCTCGATGATCGTCGCGGCGCTGCTCGGGATGCTGCTGCATGCCGGCGGCGGGGTCGACCCGGTCATGGTGCCGCTGACCCTCGTATCGGGGGTCGACAGCGCAGCCCTGGTCGCGATACCGCTGTTCGTGCTTGCCGGCGAGATCATGAACCATGGGGGCCTGACCCGACGCCTCATCGACTGGGCCTCGGCGATGGTCGGGCATTTCCGCGGCAGCCTGTCGCAGGTGTCGATGATGACCAACCTGGTGATGGCGGGCATCTCGGGCTCGGCCGTTGCCGATGCGACCGCGACGGGCTCGCTGCTCATCCCGGCAATGAAGAAGGAAGGCTACAAGCCCGGATACGCGGCCGCAGTCATTGCGGCCGGCGCCATGCTCGGGCCGATCCTGCCGCCGTCGATCCCGATGATCGTCTATGCAGTGATCGCCAACGTGTCCATCGCCAAGCTGTTCCTGGCCGGAATCGTGCCGGGGCTGATGCTGTTCTTCGGCTACGTGGCCATCTGCGCCTGGATCGCGCATCGCCGCGACTATCGCGCTAAACCCCGCGCGCCGTTGCGCGAGCAGTTGCGCAGCACCCGTGTCGCCATCTGGGCTCTGATGGTTCCGATCCTGATCCTGGCTGGTATCCGCTCGGGCGTGATCACCGAAACGGAAGCGGCGGGCGTCATCTGCGTCTACGCGCTGGTGGTCGGGCTCTTCATCTACCGCGACCTGAGGCTGCGCGACCTCGGCGAGGTCTTTTACTCGGCCGGCAAGATATCGGCGGTGATCCTGTTCCTGCTTGCCGCGGCCGGACCGTTCGCATGGCTGATGAGCGAGTCACACATTGCGACGCGGATTTCGCAGTGGATCCTTGGATTCTCGAGCGATCCGCTGGTGGTGCTGCTCGTGGTGAACCTGATGCTGCTCGCCGTCGGCATGGTCTTCGAGCCGCTGCCGGCTCTGGTCATGTTCGTGCCGACGCTGATCCCGATCCAGGCGCAGCTCGGCATCGATCCGATCCACTTCGCCACCGTCGTCATCCTGAACCTGATGATCGGGATGCTGCACCCGCCGGTGGGGTTGCTGATTCTGGTGACCGGTGCGATCGGGCGGGTGAGGCTCTGGTCGGTGGCGATTGAGACCCTGCCGTTCCTCGGCTGGTCGCTGGTGGTGCTGGCACTGATATCGGCTTTCCCCTCGCTCGTGACCTGGCTGCCGGATCTGGCGCTGAAGTAGCGCGGCACGGTCAGCAGGACGGCCTAGCGGAACACCACGGTCTTGTTGCCGTCGACCAGTACCCGGCGCTGCGCGTGCCATTGCACCGCCCGTGCAAGCACCACGCTCTCGACGTCGCGGCCGATGGAGGTCAACGCGTCGGCACCCATCGAATGGTCCACCCGCGCGACGTCCTGCTCGATGATCGGCCCTTCGTCGAGTGCCGCGGTCACATAGTGCGCGGTTGCGCCGATGATCTTCACGCCGCGGGCGTGCGCCTGGTGGTAGGGGCGCGCTCCCTTGAAGCTTGGCAGGAATGAATGATGAATGTTGATCGCCCGCCCTGCGAGCTTGCGGCACAGGTCGTCCGACAGCACCTGCATGTAGCGGGCCAGGATGACCAGCTCGGCGCCTTCGGCGTCGATCACGTCCATCAGCCGGGCCTCTGCCTGCGGCTTGCTGTCCGCCGTCACCGGGATGTGGTGGAACGGGATGTTGTAGCTCGCGGCGAGCTGGTAGAAGTCGCGGTGGTTCGAGACGATGGCCCTGATGTCGAGCGCCAGCAAGCCCGAGCGATGTCGAAACAGCAGGTCGTTGAGGCAATGGCCCAGTTTGGAGACCAGGACAACCGTCGGCATCCTGCAGCCGGCGCCGGCCATCTGCCAGTTCATGCCGAACTTGGAAGCCACGGGCTCGAACGCGGTCTTCAATTCAGGCTCGCCGGTTGCGGAGGTGAACTGCACGCGCATGAAGAAGAGGCCGGTGCTCTGGTCGTTGTACTGTGCTGCCTCGGTGATGTTGCCGCCGTGCTCGAGCAGCGACCCGGTGACTGCGTGCACGATGCCGGCCCGATCCGGGCAGGACAGGGTCAGGATGTACTGGTCGGGCAATTGCGGCTCCGAAACACTGCTGGATTCCATGCCGGGCATTGAACCACAGATGCTGCGCATGTCAGGCGCTGCTGCGCCGACGCGCCGCTCCGAAGGCGCTGCCAGGAAGCGCGAGCGGCAAAGCCTTGCCGGCGGGCACTCTGCGCTAGACTTGCCGCCGGTCTTGCGGAACGCTTCGAATGGAAGACATCGATGTCATCGTGGTGGGTGCCGGCGTGGTTGGCCTGGCCTGCGCCCGCGCCCTGGCGCTAGCCGGCCGGGAGGTCCTGCTGGTCGATTCGGAGGCCGGCATCGGCATGGGGACGAGCTCGCGCAACAGCGAGGTCGTCCATGCCGGCATCTACTATCCACCGGGCTCGCTGAAGGCGTTCCATTGCGTGCGCGGCAAGGCCTGGCTCTATGCCTATTGCGCCGAGCGCGGAATCGGGCACCGGCGTTGCGGCAAGCTCATCGTGGCGACCTCCCCGGAGCAGTTGCCGAAGCTTGCGGTGCTCAAGGACACGGCTGCTGCCAATGGCGTGCACGACCTCGAGTTCCTCGACCAGGCGGTGGCGGTCGCGCTGGAGCCGCAGCTGCGCTGCGCCGGTGCGCTGTCGAGCCCGAGCTCGGGCATTGTCGACAGCCATGCACTGATGCTTTCCTACCAGGGAGACCTCGAGGCGGCCGGCGGCATCTGCGTGTTCAACACCCGCGTCGTGCACGGCACATGCAGCGGCGACGGGGTCGTCCTGGAGACCGTCGGTGCGGCGGCAGGAGCCGGCGAATCGCTGTCGTTGCGAGCGCGGCTGCTGGTCAATTGCGCCGGGCTGCACGCCCAGCGTCTCGCCGGCCGGATGGAAGGCTTTCCGGCGCAGCACGTGCCGCCCACCTACTTCGCCAAGGGCAACTACTTCTCCCTGGCAGGACGCGCACCGTTCAGCCGGCTGATCTATCCGGTTCCCGAGCAGGCCGGGCTCGGCGTCCACCTGACCATCGACCTCGGCATGCAGGCGCGCTTCGGCCCGGACGTGCAATGGGTGGACGAGCCGGAATACGACGTCGATCCCGCGCGCGCCGATGCGTTCTATGCCGAGATCCGCCGCTACTGGCCGGGGTTGCGCGACGGTGCGTTGCAGCCGGCCTATGCCGGCATTCGCCCCAAGATCCAGGCGCCGGGCGAGCCACCGCTCGATTTCCGGATCATCGGCCCGCAGAGCCACGGCGTGCCGGGCGTGATCCAGCTGTTCGGCATCGAGTCACCTGGCCTGACCGGCAGCCTTTCCATCGGCGCCACGGTGGCTGAGATGGCAGTGGCGGGAAGCTGACGATCAGGCGGCTGCCGCAGCCTCGCCGATCGCGGCCTGCGCCGCGGCGAGATCCCATAGCGCATTGCCGCAGCTCTTGAACAGCACCGTGCCATCGACAGCCGGCAGCGCCTGCGCGCCGCCGCTGAACAGCGTCGGCAGGCCGCGTGCATCGACACCGTTCCTGATCAGCTCGCCGGCTTCATGGCCGGCGTCGGCACTGTCGAGCAGGATGTTGCGGCCGATGCCGTTCATCACCGCCGGCGCCACCTCGCTCATCTCCGGCGTGAACGAGCCGATGGCCGCAATGATCGTGCCATCGCGTGGCCGCTCGAGCACGCAATCCTGTTGCGCGCTGGTGCAAGTCACCACGAGGTCGGCCTGCGCGAGCGCCGCATCCGGGTCCGGCACTGCACGCGCATCGATGCCGGCGCCGTCTGCATCCGCAGCGAGCATCTGCGCCGACGATGGGGTGCGGGAGCAGAGCAGGAAGCGGGTGCCCGGGAACAGTGCGGCGAGCGCCTCGAGATGGCCGCGGCCCTGGACGCCGCAGCCGATGATCAGGCAGACGGCCGCCGACTTCGGCGGCACCGAACGCGCCTGCTGGATCTGCCGGATGGCCAGTGCGGTGACCGCCGCGGTGCGGCGTGCGGTCACCGCCGGCCCGTCGAGCAGCGCAAGCCGCTCGCCGGTGCTCGAGCGGATGACCAGGATGTCTCCCTGGATGGTCGGAAGTCCGCGCGCCGGATTGCCGCTGTGGACGGTGATCAGCTTGCAGGAAGCCAGGTCGGCTGGCTGCGATACCGCCGGCATCAGCAGCCAGACCGCATCGCCGCCGAGCGGCACGCTGACGCGGGGCGGGGCGCTCGCAAGGCCCGACCGGCTGTCCCGGATGGTGGCTTCCACCGCCGTCACCAGTGCCGGCCACGCCAGTGCCCGTGCCGTCGCCTGTGCGTCAAGTATCCTCATCATCGCTCCGCCTGTTCTTGCCTACAATCGCCTGCCGGCTGGCACTGGGCGGCGCGGCACGCGGCTCACCTTCATCCCGCAGGACCATCATGATCGCATCATCGGCGCGAAGCTCCTTGTCTGCACTTTCCACGCCGGTCGCTGTCGTCGATCAGGCGCGTATGCAATCGAACATCGTGCGCATGCAGGCGCAGATGGACCGGCTCGGCGTGCGATTCCGGCCTCATGTGAAGACGGCGAAGTCGCTGCCGGTGGCGCAGCGCCAGCTCGAGGCGGGGGCAAGCGGGATCACGGTGTCGACCCTGAAGGAAGCGGAAGAGTTCTTCGCGGCCGGCGTGACCGACATCCTCTACGCGGTGGGTATCGCGCCGAACAAGTTCCAGGCCGCCTTGGAGTTGCGCCGGCGCGGCTGCCACCTGAAGCTGCTGACCGACAGCCTCGACGCGGCCCGGGCGCTGGTGGCATTTGGGCGGGAGCACCGTCATTGCTTCGATCTTCTGCTCGAAATCGACAGCGACGGCCATCGCGCCGGCATCAGGCCGGAGGATCCCCTGCTGCTCGAGGTCGCCGGTGCACTCGGCTCGAGCGACGCGGCCGGCGGAGCGCGACTTGCGGGCGTGATGACTCATGCGGGTGCGAGCTACGAGCTCGACGATCCGCAGGCGCTGGCGCAGATGGCGGAGCAGGAGCGCAGCCGCTGCGCCGCGGCCGCCCGCCGCCTGCGGCAGGCGGGGCATGCCTGCGACATCGTCAGCGTCGGTTCGACGCCCACGGCGCTGTCGGCTCGCAGTCTCGATGGCGTCACCGAGGTCCGCGCCGGCGTCTACGTGTTCTTCGACCTGGTGATGGCCAACGTCGGAGTCTGCACGGTCGACGACATCGCCTTGTCGATCCTGACCGCGGTGATCGGCCACCAGCCGGAGAAGGGCTGGGCGCTGGTCGATGCGGGCTGGATGGCGATGAGCAGGGACCGCGGCACGCAGGCGCAGCGCCGCGACTACGGCTATGGCCAGGTTTGCGACCTCGACGGCAGGCCCATCGACGGGCTTACGATGTGCGGCGCCAACCAGGAACACGGCATCGTCGCGTTTGGTGAAGGCGCGCCGGATGGCGCCGACATCGTCAGGCGCCTGCCGCTGGGAACGCTGCTCAGGATCCTGCCCAACCATGCTTGCGCCACTGCTGCGCAGTTCGCCGGGTATCGCGTCCTGCAGCCGTCGGGCGACCTGTTGGAGTGGCCGCGTTTCGGGGGCTGGTGAGGGCTGTGCATTGCCATCGCGGTTCGAGATGGTACCGTTGCTGATTGATCGCTTTTCAGGCGGAGCCCGCTGACGCACCATTGCGGCTCAGGACCCGCCCAGGGGTCGCCTTCAGCAGGAGCCGGAAGATGACGGACAAGCAGCAAGCAGGAAAGTCGGCTACGCCCGGCGCAGGCGCCTCGGACGACGATTGGGTCGAGGTCATCGAGGTCGGCACGCGCGACGGGCTGCAGATCGAGCGCTACGTCGTGCCGGCGCAGCGCAAGATCGAGATCATCAACGACATGATCGACAGCGGATTGCGCAGCATCGAGGTCACTTCGTTCGTCTCTCCGAAGGCGGTTCCGCAGTTGGCCGATGCCGCCGAAGTGCTCGCGGGAGTCCGCAAGAAGGATGACACCTGCCTGATGGCGCTGGTGCCGAACCTGAAGGCGGCGGAGCGGGCGGCGCAGACGCCATTGGATGCCGGCGTGCTGCTGTGCTCGGCTTCGGAAACGCACAACCGCAAGAATCTCAATCGCAGTATCGACGAATCGATGGCCGGCTTCCCGCAGGTCGCCGGGCGTCTCCGGGAAGCCGGCATCGGCGTGGTCGGCGGGATGGCAACCGCGTTCGGCTGCCCGTTCGAGGGCGAGGTTCCGGTGGCGGCGGTCCTGCGTATCGTCGAGTCCTACGTCGAGCTCGGCATCACGCGTGTCGGCCTCGGCGACACGACCGGCATGGCGACGCCGACCAACATCCGCAGTGTGGTGCGCGCCCTCAAGGCGGAGTTCCCGGAGATCGCGTACACGCTTCACCTGCACAATACGCGCGGCATCGGCCTCGCCAACGTCCTGGTCGGGCTCGAGGAGGGTGTGCGGCGGTTCGACTCGTCGGTGGCAGGGCTGGGCGGCTGCCCCTTTGCTGCCGGCGCCACCGGCAACATCTGCACCGAGGACCTGGTGTACCTGCTGCACGAGAGCGGCTATCGCACCGGCGTCGACTTGTACAAGGCGATCGAGGTCGCGAAGAAGATGGAGCGCACGCTGGGCCGGCAGTTGTCCGGGCAGGTGATGCGGGCCGGCCCCCGGCTGACGCTGCACGAAGCCGACGTGGTCCAGACGGCGGCGGGCTGAGACGGCGCCGACGATGACGAGACCCGATCCGAGCACACCGCTGGCACTCTCCGGCATCAGGATCATCGACCTCACCCGGATCCTTTCCGGACCCTTCTGCACCATGATCCTTGCCGACATGGGTGCCGACGTCATCAAGATCGAAGGCGCCGACGAGGGTGATCCAATCCGGCGCATCGGCGCCGGTCACGACGACCTCAGCTGGTACTTCGCTTCCTTCAACCGCAACAAGCGCTCCATGGCGCTGGACGTGAAGTCGCCGCAAGGCAAGGCGACGCTGCTGCGGCTGATCGAAGGCGCCGACGTCCTGGTCGAGAACTACCGGCCTGGCGTGCTGGACAAGATGGGCCTCGACCAGGCGACGCTCGACGCCGTCAATCCGCGCCTGGTCGTCGCGAGCATCAACGGCTATGGCGCGACCGGGCCGTATGCCGATCGGCCCGCATTCGATTTCGTGATCCAGGCAATGAGCGGTTTCATGTCCGTGAACGGACATGCGGATGCGGGACCGGTGCGGTGCGCGCCGCCCATTACCGACCTGATCGCAGGGCTCTATGCCGCCTTCGGCGTCGTCAGCGCGCTGCGCGCGCGCGACCTGACGGGCGAGGGGCAGCGGGTCGAGTCGGCGATGATGAGCACGATGATCAGCATGTTTGCATTCCTGGCCTCCGACTACCTGGCCACCGGGCAGCTGCCGCGCAAGACCGGCAACGACCATCCGATAGCTTCGCCGTACGGGCTGTTCACCGCCAGCGACGGCGAGATCGCGGTGGCGCCGAGCACGGAGGCCATCCTCAGGCGCCTGCTGTCGATCCTGGGCATCGAGGAGATCCTCGAGTTGCCGAAGTTCCGGAGCAATGACCAGCGGATGATCAACCGGCCCGAGCTCAACCAGCTGATCAACCAGCGGCTGAGTACCGATACGCAGGCGAACTGGATCAGGCGGCTGAACGACGCCGGCGTGCCCTGCGGCAAGGTGCAGGACATCGGCGAGGCGCTGGCGGATCCGCAGATGGTGCACCAGGAGATGGTGATCGAGGTGGATCATCCGGGGCATGGCCCGGTGAAGATGCTCGGGTTCCCGGTCAGGCTTTCGAAGACGCCGTGCGCGGTGCGCTATCCGGCGCCTGGACATGGCGAGCACACCGCCGAAATACTGGCGGAGCTGGGAGCCCAGGCTCCTCCTACAGCGTGAAGCGCATGTCCGCAAGCAGCGCCCCGGGTGAGCTGACCGATCCGAGGTGGCGCTCGCCGTAGGTGTCGTTGCTGGGCAGCAGCTGGACCTCGCGCGACAAGCCCACCAGGCTCTCGCCGAACAGGCGCAGGAACGAATCGTCGAAGCGCATCACCCCGATCGGGGCGACGATCTCGCCACGCTCGACCAGGAAGCAGGCAAAGCGCGTCATGCCGGTCATCCGGCAGGCCTGGCGGTCGGAGTACCCGAGGTACCAGAGGTTGCCGATCCACAGGCCGGTGTCGAGCGCGGCCAGGGAGTCCTGGGCCGGAAGCGCACCGCCGGCCAGCGACAGCGACGCCGGATATTCGTCGTCATCGGCATTGGCCGGCAGGCCGAATTCCGCCGCCGAGCGCGGGGACACGAGCGCCTGCGCGCAACGGCCTTCGCTCACGAGCGGCACGACAGCCGGACGGACGTGGCCGGTCGAGGTGAACGCCGGCGCGATTCCTGCCGCGGTAGCCTCGCGCAGTTCGAAGCTCGGCGACAGCGTGGCTGCCGCACTGGCCAACGCGCCGAGGGAGCCGGTGCCGGTGCGCCGCTGCTTGATGCCGAACCCGCCCCAGGCGAGCGTGCCGAGCATTTCCGCCACCGCCATCGGCTCCAGCCAGGCGCGATAGGCGCCGGGGGCGACAGTCCGTGCCGGCCGCTCGAGCAGCGCGAGCCTGGCTTTCGCGAGCGCCATGCGTCGGGAAAACTCGGCCGCATCCCACTGCGCGCCGGCGTAGATCGACTTGACGGCGCGATCGCGCACCGCCGGGTCGCCGCTGCAGAAGAGGCTCCAGTCGAGATGGAAATTGCGGATGCGGTGCCAGTTGCGCTGGCCGCGGCTGTCCGCGAAGGCCGCAATCACCGGACCGGCAGCATGGAAGCCGACCAGGTCCAGCCCTCGTGACTGCTCGAGCACGTGCGTGACGATCTCGCCGACCGAAGGGAGGGCGTCGGCGCTGCCATCGTCGCGATCGCTGTCGACGATCTCGTGCGGCATGCGCAGGTGCGGGTCTGGAGGCACCATCGGCAGGTCGTGGGCCAACGCCTCCCGGATCTCGAGCAGCCTCGTGACGTCCGCCTTCGCCTCGCCGGACAGCGTGGTGCTCGCCGCGGCACGCCGCTGGCCGGCAATCACCGCCACGGTCGCCTTGTGCTGTTCGACGCTGGTCATCTGCCGGACCGCGCTGCGATTGAAGCGCACGAAGTCGGACTGCTCCGACGCCAGGTACAGCGTCACCCGCTCGACCGCGGCGCCGCCTGAGGTGCCTGCCGAGGTGTCGCCACGGGCCGCGCCGTGCCCTGCGCCGGGCGCAGCAGGGGGCAGGCTGCAGACGGCATCGGCAAGCCTGAGGAAGTAGTCCTTCATTGCTCGGCGCCGAACACCGCGACCTTCGCGAACTTGCAGGCCGGCGAGGCATGGCCGACCCGGACCACCTGCATCGGTTCGCCCTTGCCGCAGAAGGGCGTGCCCAGCACTTCGCTGGTGGACTGGTTGCCGACCATCGCGAGGCTGCGCCAGAAAGTTGCCGAGACGCCGCGATAGTTGGGGTTGCGCACCACCGGGCCAAGCTTGCCGTCGCGGATCAGGCGCCCGTACTCGCAGCCGAACTGGAACTTGTTGCGCGAGTCGTCGATGCTCCACGAGCAGTTGGTGCGCATGAGCACGCCGTCGTCGATCGACGCGATCATGTCGTCGAGCGTGGCGTCGCCGGGCTCGACGTTGAGGTTGCTCATGCGGTCGATCGGCGCGCGGTTCCAGCTGCTGGCGCGCGCCGTGGCCACCGGCTCGATGCTGCCCGCCGTTCCCTGCCGCGATGCGTCGGCACGAGCCGCCGAGATCGAGCCGCCAAGCGGCCGCTGCAGCACGCCTTTCTCGATCAGCATCCGCTTGTCGGAGCCGGTGCCTTCGTCGTCGAACGGGAAGCTGGCGAATTCCTCCGGCCGCTGCGGGTCGTGGCTCACGTCGAGCAGGCTGCTTCCGTAGCGGTAGCTGCCGAACATGTCGAGGGTCACGAAGCTGGTGCCGGCGAAGTTGCGTTCATCGCCCAGGATCCGGTCCAGCTCCAGCGGATGGCCGATGCTCTCGTGGATCTGCAGCATCATCTGATCGGGCATGAGGAGTACGTCCATGTCGCCGCTGGGACAGTTGGGCGCCATTGCCAGCTGCAGTGCCTCCTGGGCGATCCTCGGTCCGTCGGTGAGCATCCCCGCCTGTTCCAGGACTTCGAGGCCGCCCTGGCGGCAGAAGCCGTTGTACTGGCCTGCGGCGGTGCGGGTCTGTGTCTGGCTGCCGACGCGAGCCACTGCCGTGAGGTTCGGCACCGCGTAGTGGAACTGCTGCACGACGGCGCCGCCGTCGCCGGTGAGATACGCCTGTTCCGTCTCGATGAACCAGGCCTCCGCACTCCAGTCGACGATGCGCGGGTCGATCGCGAGGGAACGGCAGGCGGCCTGCAGGTAGTCGAATCGTTCCGCGAGCGTCGCGGGCAGGGCTTTCTGCCGCGGACCGCGGTAGCGGCCGCGCGGCGACGGCATGGCCAGGCGGTCGAAGTCGAAGACGCCCCGGCCGGCCATGACGCGGGCCAGTGCCAGCGCGCGCTGGAAAGCCCTTCGCAGGCCGGCTTCGCCCTGATCCGAGCTGGCGGCATGGCCGATGCCGCCACGGTCGATGACGGTCACCATCAGGCCGCGATCGTCGGTGCGCGATGGCGCTTCGGCGATGTCCTGGCGCACCCGCAGGCTTTGGCCGGTTTCGGCCACTGCGCGCACCGACCAGAAGCGGCATGCCGGCGCAACGGCGCGCGCCATCGCCTGCAACCGGTCGGGATCGAGCGCGCCGCCCATCAGTGCGAGCCGTTGTTCCTGATCCGTCCGATCAAAGCCCTGGTGGAAGAGTCGATGGCGGAATCGTCGTGCCCGTCGAGGACTGCCTCGATCGACGTCGCCATGACCTTGCCGTATTCGACGCCGAACTGGTCGAAGGCATTGATGCCCAGGATGACGCTTGCGGTGAAGGTGGCATGCTCGTAGGCGGCGATCAGCGCGCCGAGCGAAGTTGCATCCACGGTCGGCAGCAGCAATGTCGTGCTCGGCCGGTTGCCCGGGAACGCCTTGTGCCAGTTCTCGCCGGCATCGGCGTCCGGAAGCGGCTTGCCGAGCGCCAGAGCGGCGCTCTGCGCCAGGCAGTTGGCGAGCAGGATGTCGTGGCGCTTGTCATCGGCCGCGAGCTGGATCTCCGGCCGCCTCGCGACGATGAAGTCCACCGGAACCACGTCCGGCCCCTGGTGCAGCTGCTGGAAGAAAGAATGCTGAGCATTGGTGCCGGACACGCCCCAGATCACCGGCGCGGTCGGGTGCGCGGTCTTCGTGCCATCGAGCAGCGCCGACTTGCCGTTGCTCTCCATGATCAGCTGCTGCAGGAACGACGGCAGCAGGCGCAGGCGTTCCGCATACGGGATCACCGCCTGGCTTGCGCAGCCCAGCCCGTTGCGATTCCAGATCGATATGAGCCCGAGCCAGGCGGGCAGGTTGTTTTCGAGAGGCGCGTCCCGGAAATGCGCGTCCATCGCGGCTGCGCCGTCGAGCAGCGCATCGAAGGCATCCGGGCCGCAGGCCACCGCGATCGAGATGCCGACCGATGACCAGAGCGAATAGCGTCCGCCAACCCAATCCCAGAAGCGCAGCACCTGATCGGCTGCAATGCCGTAGGCGACCGCTGCCTCCGGGTTCGCGGTCACTCCCACGAGATGGCGGGCGACGGCGCCGTCGGCTGCGCCGGCCGACCGCAGCCATTGGCGCGCGGCCTCGGCATTGGCCAGGGTCTCGCGGGTGGTGAAGGTCTTCGACACGATGACGAAGCCGGTGCGCGCCGGCTCGAGGTCGGCGAGCGCCAGGTGCAGGTCGGATGGATCGACGTTGGCGACGAAACGGACGTCGAACGCATCGCCGTTCGATGCCGAGCGCGGCGGCGCCAGCGCGTCGCAGACCAGCCGCGGCCCGAGGTCGGAGCCGCCGATGCCGATGCATACCAGGTGCCGCAGGGGCTCGCCGCTGAAGCCGCGGGTGTCGCCGCCGCGGATCCGCTCTGCGAGGTTGCGGATCCTGCCGCGCTCGGCCGCGACCTGCGCCGCAACCTCCGTGCTGCCGCCCACGCCGCGCAGTGCCATGTGCAGGGCAGGGCGGTTCTCTGTCGGGTTCATGACGGCGCCGGCGAACAACAGCGCGCGCGCTTCCTCGAGACGCGCAGCCCGCGCCATCGCGAAAACGGTGGCAAGGGCGGTCTCGTCCAGGCGCTGCTTGCTGAAATCCGCGATCAGCCCCGCGGCCTCGACCGTCATCGTGGCTGGCCGTTGCGGATCGGCGAGGAACTCGCGAAGATGCCGCATCGAAAGCCGGCGAGCCTGCTGCTGCAGCGCCCGCCACGCGGAACGCGGCGTCCGGTGTCGTTCAGGTCTCAATTGGTGCTTCCCCAGGTTGAAGCGGGAGCATACTCGGCCCCCGTCGGGCGAACCGACATGGTGCCACAGCGGCTCGCCTGCCCTCGACGGCAACCTCGGCATGCTGCCGGCCGCCGCGCCCGACCTTCGCCAACCCGCTGTACCTCCATCTGACCCCGCCCCGACTGGATCGTCCCGGATGAATCGCCGTTACCAGCTCGAGTTCCTGCTCCTCGCCGCGCTATGGGGCGCGTCGTTCCTGTTCATGCGGATCGCCGCTCCCGAGTTCGGCCCGATGCCGTTGATGCTGCTGCGCTGCCTGGTGGGTGCAGCGGTGCTGCTGCCGATCGCGTGGGCGCGCGAGGGCGGCGCGCAGCTGGCTCGCGTGGCGCGTCAGAGCGGTGGCCGGCTGCTGTTTGCCGGCATCTTCAATTCCGCGATCCCGTTCGTGATGTTCGGCTACGCGGCACTCGCGCTCAACGCCGGCTTCTCCTCCATCCTCAATGCGACGACGCCGATCTTCGGCGCGATCGTCGCCTACTTGTGGCTCAAGGAGCGGCTGACTGGATGGCGCGTCGCCGGGCTCGTGATCGGCATCGCGGGCGTGGTGGTGCTCAGCTGGGAGAAGGCGTCGTTTCGCGAAGGGGAGGCCGGGGGATGGGCGGTGCTCGCTTGCCTGGTCGCCACCTTCTGCTATGGCATCGCCGGCAACTTCGCGAAGCGCCACCTCGGCGGCGTCCATCCGCTGATGGTAGCGACCGGCAGCCAGATGGGCGCCATGCTCGTCCTGTTACCGCCGGGCCTCGCGAGCTGGCCGCAGCAGATGCCGTCCCTGGCCGCCTGGGCAAGCGCATTCGCGCTCGGCTCCGCCTGCACCGGGCTCGCCTACCTGCTCTTCTTTCGCCTGATCGCCAACGTCAGCGCCTCCGTTGCCCTGTCGGTGACCTACCTCATCCCGCTGTTCGGCATCGCCTGGGGCTGGTTGTTCCTGGCCGAGACGGTGGATCCGCCGATGGTGATCGGGGGAGCCATCGTCGTGCTCGGGACCGCGCTGGCGACCGGCATGCTGCGTCCCGGCTCGCGGCGGCCGGTGGCGGCGGGCGACAATGGAGTGCGTTGACAGTGGTTCACGCCACTGTCAGTCCGCGCCCCCGACGCCCGTCGCCACCGCGCGCCATCGCCGCGTCCCGGCCGCGCCGGTTGGATCGACGGAGCGCCCCGTCCGCACGGCGGCCAGCCCGCCGAGGAAAAGGTCGGCGACGATCGGCGCCATCGCCTCGTGCGTCAGCGCTCCGTCGGACTTCATCCAGGTGAACATCCAGTTGATCATGCCGAAGAGCAGCATGGTGAGGGGCTTGGCAAGCCCGGCTTCGTCGAGTTCCGGGCGCACCGCGACGACCGCGCGGGCGAATACCGCCACCACCTGGCGCTCCTTGTCGAGCACTCGCGCCTGGTCCTCGGGCTCGAGAAACCGGACGTCCTCGGTGAGGACGCGATGGGCATGCTCGGCGTCGGCGTATGCGGAAACGATCCGGTGGATCAGCTGCTCGAGCTGCTGCCTGGGCGTCGTGCCCGACGGCACCGGAATCTGCACCAGGGTATGAAGGTGCGAAACGTGACCGTCGGCAATGCTGACCAGCATGCTGTACTTGTCACGGAAGTAGTGGTAAAGCGTTGCCTTCGACAGCCTGCAGGCGTCGGCGACCTGATTCATCGACGTAGCCGAGTAGCCGTGGCGAGCGAACAGCTGCGCCGCCTGGTCAAGTATCGCCTGGCGCTGATCCTCGTATCCCGCCGCTCGTCCGCGTGCCATCCGTCGTCCCCATTCCTGCGCCGCCCGTGCTGCTCCCGGGGGTTCGGGGTTGCATCGGCTGCCGGTTGATCATATTATCTACCGAACGGTCGGTCAATATTGCTCAAGGAGACCCGCAGCCGATGCCCAGCCAGCCTTTGCCCCTCTCCCGCGCCGCTACGCTGCCGGAGACGCCACAGGAGGTCGCGGAATATGTGCGTGACGGTATGCTGGCCAACGACCGCGCCACCCTCGGCCTCGGCATGCAGATCCTCGGAATCGGGCCGGGCACGGCCACCCTTTCGATGGCGGTGCGCGAAGACATGCTCAACGGCCACGACATCTGCCACGGTGGCTTCATGGCGACGCTGGCGGACTCCACTTTCGCGTTCGCCTGCAACTCCTACAACGAGCTGACGGTTGCTTCCGGGTTCGCGGTCGATTTCCTCGCGCCGGCGCGGCTGGGAGACGTACTCACCGCGCGCTGCTCGGAGGTTTCGAAGTCCGGCCGCACCGGTGTGTACGACGTCGAGCTGAGCAACCAGCGTGGAGAACGCGTCGCGGTGTTCCGCGGGCGTTCCTACACGATGCGAGGCAGGCCCGCGGTTGCCGGCTGACGCGGCGGACGAAGGCGAACGCAGGCAAACGCAGGCAAACGCAGACGACGAGTATCGGCAGACGCTTTCCGATACGTCGATACGGACGCGAATTCAGAGGACCAGAGGAGACCCACATGCCCGTGAAGCGACCCGCCGCCGGGGACCTGGAGCCGATCGAAACCGCGAGCCGGGACGAGATCGCTGCGCTGCAGCTGCAGCGGCTGCGCTCGACCCTGCAGCGCGCCTACGAGAACGTTCCGCACTATCGCCAGTCTTTCGACGCGAAGGGCGTGAATCCGGGAGACTTGAAGGAGCTCGGCGACCTGGCGCGCTTTCCCTTCACCGTGAAGGACGACCTGCGGTCGAACTACCCGTTCGGCATGCTTGCCGTGCCTCGCGAGCAGGTGGCGCGCATCCATGCTTCGTCCGGCACCACCGGCAAGCCCACGGTGGTGGGCTACACCCTCGCTGACATCGAGACCTGGGCGGATCTCGTCGCCCGCTCGATCCGCGCCGCCGGCGGCAGGCGCGGCGACCTGGTGCATGTGGCCTACGGCTACGGCCTCTTCACCGGTGGCCTCGGCGCGCACTACGGCGCCGAGAAGGCGGGCTGCACCGTCATCCCGATGTCCGGGGGACAGACTGAAAAGCAGGTCCAGCTCATCAATGACCTCAAGCCCGACGTGATCATGGTGACGCCGAGCTACATGCAGGTGATCATCGAGCAGTTCGTGCGCCAGGGGCTCGATCCGCGGCAATGTTCGCTGAAGATCGGCATCTTCGGTGCGGAGCCCTGGACCGAGGCGATGCGCAGGGAGATCGAAGGCAAGGCGGCGCTGGACGCGGTAGACATCTATGGGCTGTCGGAGGTGATGGGACCGGGAGTGGCTTGCGAATGCATCGAAAGCAAGGACGGCCCGGTCATCTGGGAGGATCACTTCTATCCTGAGATCATCAACCCGGAAACCGGCGAACTGGTCCCGGAGGGCGAGGAGGGCGAGTTGGTGTTCACCTCCCTGACCAAGCAGGCGATGCCGATCGTCCGCTACCGGACCCGCGACCTCACGCGCCTGTTGCCGCCCACGTCTCGGTCGTTCCGCCGCATGGGCAAGATCGTCGGACGCAGCGACGACATGATGATCATCCGTGGCGTCAACGTCTTTCCGACCCAGATCGAGGAGATCGTTCTCGCGCACGATGCGTTGTCCGGGCAATACCAGGTCCACGTCTCTCGCAAGGGGCTGCTCGACGAAGTCGAGGTGCATTGCGAGCTCCAGCCGCAGGCGGGACGTGTCGACGATACCGGGGTCCGCGCCATTGCCGACTGGGTCGAGCGCAGGATCAAGGATCTCGTGGGCATCTCCGCGCGGGTGCTGGTGAAGGAGCCGGAATCCATCGAGCGCACTCTCACCGGCAAGGCGCGGCGGGTGATCGACAACCGACCGCGATGAACGAGCGGCCGCAATGAACCGAGCGGCCGCAAGGATCAAGCGCGCCGCAAGGGAAACAAGCGGCCGCAAGGGAAAGGCGCCCGGGATGACTCGCCAGCAGGCGCACCGGCATAGTAACCAGGAGGGGCGATGTACACACAGGCAATGGACACCATGGGCAAGGACGACGGCGACAAGCTGCGGGCGCTGCGTTCCACCGACGAGATGGTGCTGCAGCAGCGGTTCGACGCCAGGATCGATGCCGGCGAATTCATCGAGGCGAAGGACTGGATGCCGGAGCACTATCGCAAGACGCTGGTGCGACAGATCAGCCAGCATGCCCATTCCGAGATCGTCGGCATGCTGCCGGAGGGCAACTGGATCTCGCGGGCGCCCACGCTCAAGCGCAAGGCGATCCTGCTCGCCAAGGTGCAGGACGAGGGTGGCCACGGGCTCTACCTCTATGCTGCTGCCGAGACTCTCGGCACGTCGCGCGATCAGATGGTCGAGGCGCTGCATGCCGGCAAGGCCAAGTACAGCTCGATCTTCAACTATCCGACGCTCACCTGGGCGGACGTCGGCGCGATCGGCTGGCTGGTCGACGGCGCGGCCATCATGAACCAGGTGCCGATCTGCCGCTGCTCCTACGCGCCGTACGCGCGAGCCATGATCCGCATCTGTCGTGAGGAGAGCTTCCACCAGCGCCAAGGCTTCGAATCGCTGCTGACGATGATGACCAAGGGCACCGAAGCGCAGAAGGCCATGGTGCAGGACGCGGTCAACCGCTGGTGGTGGCCGTCGGTGATGATGTTCGGTCCGCCGGACGACCAGTCGCCGAACTCGGCCCAGTCGATGCGCTGGGGCATCAAGCGTGTCAGCAACGACGAACTGCGCCAGAAGTTCATCGACGCGGCGGTGGAGCAGGCGAAGGTCCTCGGCGTGACGCTTCCGGATCCCGAGTTGAAATGGAATGAGCAACGCCAGGCCCACGACCACGGGCCGATCGACTGGGCCGAGTTCTGGCGGGTCATCGGCGGGGATGGTCCCTGCAACCGCGAGCGGCTCGCGGCACGGGTGGATGCGGCCAGGGAAGGCGCGTGGGTGCGGGAGGCGGCGCTGGCGCACGCCCGCAAGCAGCGGCAGACGGAACAGGCAGCGTGAGGAACGACGACATGAGCGAGTCGAACCAGACGAACGAGGCGGCGGACGCGACCGAATGGCCGTTGTGGGAGGTCTTCGTGCGCAGCAAGGCGGGCCTCGACCACAAGCACTGCGGCAGCCTGCACGCCACCGATGCGAAGATGGCCATCCAGATGGCGCGCGATGTCTACACGCGCCGCCAGGAAGGCAGCAGCGTCTGGGTGGTGAGGTCGGACCAGATCGTTGCCAGCGATCCCGGCGACAAGGAAATGTATTTCGACCCGGCCGAAGACAAGGTCTACCGGCATCCGACCTTCTACGAATTGCCGAAAGCCGTCGACCACATGTGAGCAAGCGATGCAGCCATCGATTCGAGTCGATCCAGATCCCGCCGTCCAATACGTCCTGCGCATCGGCGACACCTGCCTGATCCTCGGCCAGCGCCTCGGCGAATGGTGCGGCCACGCGCCGGTCCTGGAGGAGGACATCGCCATGGCGAACATGGCGTTGGACCTCGTGGGCCAGGCGCGGGCGCTGCTGACGCGCGCCGGACAGATGAGCGGCCGCGGCTACGACGAGGACCAGCTGGCCTACCTGCGCGATGAGCGCGACTACCGCAACCTCACGCTGGTGGAACTGCCGCGTGGCGACTTTGCTTTCACGGTCGTGCGCAATGCGATGATCGCCGGCTTCCTGAAGCATCTGTGGAGCCGGCTGCTTTCCTCCACCGACGCCGAACTGGCGGGGATTGCAGGAAAGGCGATCAAGGAGGCGCGCTACCACCAGCAGCATGCGGCCGACTGGATCGTGCGGCTGGGCGACGGCACCGACGAGTCGCGCCGACGCACCGAGGCCGCGCTTGCGACCGCCTGGCTCTACATGCCCGAGTTCTTCGAGGCGGATGGGGTCGACGATGCGGCCGCGTCAAGTGGCCTCGGCCCTCGCTGGGCGGAATTGCGTGAGCCCTGGCTGGCAGACATGCAGGCCGTCCTCGGCGAGGCGGGCTTGGCCCTGCCTGCCGAAACTGCGTTTCGCAGCACCGGCAAACGCGGCATCCACAGCGAGCACATGGGCTACCTCCTCACACAGATGCAGTATCTGCAACGTGCCTATCCGGGAGGCCAGTGGTGAGCGCCTTGGCCTGGGCAGGCACCGACCGCATCGACAAGGCTTGGGCGGTGCTCGGCACGGTGCTGGATCCGGAGGTGCCGGCCCTTTCGGTGCGCGACCTCGGCATCGTCCGCGATGTGATCGGATCGGCCGAAAGCGCGGAACTCGAAATCGTGCTGACGCCGACCTATTCGGGCTGTCCCGCCACCGAAGTCATCGAGCAGAGCGTGCTGGAAGCAATTGCACAGGCGGGGCTCGGACCGGCGCGGGTGCGGCTTCAGCGGGCGCCGGCGTGGACCACCGACTGGATCAGCGAGGAAGGAAAGCGCAAGCTGCGCGAATACGGCATCGCGCCGCCGAGCCCGAGCGGCCCAGGTGACGCGGTCCCGCTGCGGTTCATGGGCAGGCGCGAATCGTCTCCTGCCTGCCCGAGGTGCTCGAGTACGGACACCGAGCGGCTCTCCGCCTTCGGTTCCACCGCCTGCAAGGCGCTCTACCGCTGCCGTGCCTGCCGTGAGCCGTTCGAATATTTCAAGCCGATCTGATCCGGCCATCCGAGGCGAGTCGACCTGGACGTGCCTTCCATCATCGGCGCGCGACGTTCGCAGTTGCGCGGAGTGAACTCATGAGCATCAATTTTCATCCGCTGCAAGTCCGCTCCATCGAGCCGGACACGCAGGAAGCCGTCATCGTCTCCTTCCATGTGCCGCCGGACCTGCGCGACGTTTTCGGCTTTACCCAAGGCCAGTATCTGACCTTGCGCACCACCATCGACGGCGAAGATCTGCGCCGCTCGTATTCGATCTGCGCCGGCGTCGACGACGGCGAGCTCCGGGTAGGGGTCCGCAAGGTCAAGGGTGGCGTCTTCTCCAACTGGATCAACGAGCACCTCAAGCCGGGCGACACCATCAGCGTCATGGCGCCGCAAGGCCGCTTCTTCGTGCCGCTGGAGCCGCAGGCACGGCGCCACCACCTTGGCATCGCCGGAGGCAGCGGCATCACGCCCATCCTGTCGATCATGAAGACGGTGCTGGCGCGCGAACCCGCCAGCAGGTTCACGCTGATCTACGGCAACCGGTCGCTGCGCTCGACGATGTTCAAGGAAGAGATCGAGGATCTGAAGAACAAATACATGACGCGGCTGGTGCTGCAGCATGTCTTCTCCGACGAGCATACCGACTCGCCGCTGATGCAGGGGGTCATGAACGAGGCAAAGATCGCCGAGTTCCTCGACCTGCTCGTGCCGGCCAAGAGCATCGACCACGCCTACGTCTGCGGACCGTTCCAGATGAACGACGAGGCGGAGGCGGCGCTGCTGGCCGCGGGCGTGCCGGAGGATCGGATCCATATCGAGCGCTTCGGCATCGCGCTGCAGGAAGCCGGCAAGGTCGACGCGATCGTGCACGAGGCGAAAGCGGAGGACGCGCCGCAAGCCACGATCGCCATCGTGCGCGACGGCCTGCGCCGGGATTTCGCCTTCACCCGCGGCCAGGCGAGCATCCTCGACGCCGCCTCGTCCGCCGGCCTGGAAGTGCCGTACTCCTGCACCTCGGGCGTTTGCGGTACCTGCCGCGCCCGGCTGCTGGAAGGCGAGGTCAGGATGGAGCGCAACTTCGCGCTCGACAAGAAGGAAGTGGCCGATGGCTTCGTGCTCACCTGCCAGTCGCATCCGCTGACCGAGCGGGTGGTCTTGTCGTTCGACGAACGCTGACCGGCCTGCCGAACCACCGACCACTGGAGAACGATCGATGGCACAAACGCTTCAGAGCTTCATCGCCGGCAGCTGGATCGGGCGCGAGCCGGCGCAGGCCCTGCGCAGCGCGGTCGACGGCAAGCCTGTCGCCAGCACCCACGCCGAGCCGATCGACTTCGGGGAGGCGGCGGAGCATGCCCGCAAGGTCGGCGTGCCCAACCTGCTGGCGCTCGACTTTCAGCAGCGCGCGCAGCGGCTCAAGGCCCTTGCCAGGTTCCTGACCGCGGAGAAGGAGAAGCTCTACCGGGTGTCGCTGCACACCGGGGCGACCCGCAGCGATGCCTGGATCGACATCGAAGGCGGCACCGGCACGCTGCACGCCTATGCGGGAATCGGTGCCGGCGAACTGCCGTCCGGCAACCTGCTGCACGAAGGACCGGCGATCCCGCTGGGCAAGAAAGGCGCCTTCTCCGGCACCCATATCCTGGTGCCGCGCGGCGGGCTGGCGGTGCATATCAACGCGTTCAACTTCCCGGTCTGGGGGTTGCTCGAGAAGTTCGCGCCGGCCTTCCTTGCCGGCGTGCCTTGCATCGGCAAGCCGGCCACGTCGACCAGCTATCTCACCGAGGCGATGATGCGGCTGATCGTCGAGTCCGGCATCCTGCCCGAGGGCAGCCTGCAGCTGGTCATCGGCGGCACCGGCGACCTGCTCGACCGCCTCGAGGAGCAGGACTTGGTCACCTTCACCGGCTCCGCCGAGACGGCGTCGAAGCTGCGCGTGCATCCGAACCTGGTGCGGCGATCGATCCCTTTCAACGCCGAAGCGGATTCGCTCAACTGCGCCATCCTCGCGCCGGACGTCACGCCGGACGACGAGGAGTTCGACCTGTTCGTGAAGGAAGTGGCGCGTGAGATGACCGTGAAGGCGGGGCAGAAGTGCACCGCCATCCGGCGGGCGATCGTGCCGCGCCAGCATCTCGACGCGGTGGCTGCTAAGCTCAAGGCCCGGCTGGCGAAGACGGTGGTTGGCGATCCTTCGCGCGAGGAGGTGCGGATGGGCGCGCTCGCGTCGCACGGACAGCGCGGCGATGTCGCCGACCGGGTTGCGAGCCTGCTGCAGGGCGCGGAGCTGGTGTACGGGGAACGCGACGGCTTCGATCCGGTGGGCGATGGTGTCTCGGAAGGCGCGTTCTTCTCGCCGACCCTGCTGCTGAGCCGCAAGCCGCTCGAGCATGCCGCGGTGCACGAGGTGGAGGCGTTCGGGCCGGTGAGCACGCTGATGGCCTACGACGGGCTCGAGGAGGCGCTGGAGCTTGCCGCCCGTGGCCGCGGCAGCCTGGTCGGGACCCTGGTCACGCGCAGTCCGGCCACCGCCGCGCGCGTGATACCCGCCGTTGCGGCCCTGCATGGGCGGCTGCTGGTGCTCGATCGCGAGGCGGCGCCGGAATCCACCGGCCACGGCTCGCCGTTGCCGTTCCTGAAGCACGGCGGCCCCGGACGCGCCGGCGGCGGCGAGGAGCTCGGCGGCCTGCGCGCCGTCAAGCATTACCTGCAGCGCGCGGCGGTGCAGGGATCGCCGACCATGCTGGCGGCGGTGACCGGCGAGCACATCCGCGGCGCCGCGTTACGCGAGTCCGAGGTGCATCCGTTCCGTCGCTGGTTCGACGACCTGCAGATCGGCGACTCGTTGCTCACCCATCGCCGCACGGTCGCCGAAGCCGACATCGTCGCCTTCGGCGGCATCTCGGGCGACTTCTTCTACATGCACTTCGACGAGATCGCCGCCAGGGAGACCCAGTTCGGCAAGCGCATCGCCCACGGCTACTTCGTTCTGTCCGCGGCGGCAGGCCTGTTCGTTTCCCCGGCACCCGGTCCGGTGCTCGCCAATTACGGTCTCGACACGTTGCGTTTCGTGAAGCCGGTCGGCATCGGCGACACCATCCGCGCGCGGCTCACCTGCAAGCGCAAGACCGACCGCGGCCGCACCGACGACAAAGGCCAGGGCCAGGGCGTGGTGGCGTGGGATGTCGAGGTGACCAACCAGGACGGCGAACTGGTGGCGAGCTACGACATCCTGACGCTGGTTGCGAAGCGGCCGACGCAGGAGGCGGCGCTGCTGAAGGCGTAACACTCCAGTCGGCACTTCCGCCGATGCTCGGTTCTCCGCCAGATCTGCGTGAAGAACTGCAGGCGGGTTAGTCGATCATTCCGGCAGCAACCCGATCTCCAGGACGATTCCTGCCAGCCGTTCGTGCTCGTTGCGCAGGTACTCGCCGAACTGCTGCGCGCTGCCGGACGGCGTGGCGATAGGACCGATCGCAAGCATTTTCTCCGCCAGGCTGGGGTCCTGCAGCGCCTTCGTCATCTCCTGGTTCATGCGGTCCACCACCGGCTCCGGCGTCCCGGCAGGTGCCACCAGGCCGAACCAGCCGACCATGTCGATGCCCGCCATCGACTCGGCCAGCGCGGGTACCTGGTCCCAGCCCGCAATTCGCCGGGGCGAGGTCACGGCCAGCATGCGCAGCCGGCCGTCGCGAACCAGCTGCCCGCTCGATGCAACGTCCGCGATCATGGCATCGGCATGACCGCCGAGGACGTCCTGAATCGACATCTTCACTGACGCATAGGACACCAGGTTTGCCTGCATCTTCGCCCGCGCGTTGACCAGCCGGGCGATCATGCCGCTGAAGGTGCGCGGTCCTTCGTTGGCGAGCGTCAGGCTTCCCGGCGCCGACCTGGAGCGCGACAGGAGCTCTTCGATCGATGCGGCAGGCGACGCGCTGTTGACCAGCACTGCGAAAGGACTGCTGGCGACGAAGGCGACCGGCGCGAAATCACGCAGCGGGTCGTAGGGAAGGTTCTTGAAGAGAAAGCGGTTGGTGACCAGCGCCGCGGTGGTAGCGAAGTAGAAGTTGTGGCCGTCTGCCGCCGATGCGGCAGCGGCCTGCGCGCCAATCACGTTCTGGCCGCCGGGCTTGTTGTCGATCACGATGGTCTGGCCGATCCCGCGAGCGACGCGTTCAGCGATCATCCGTGCGACGATGTCCGGTCCCGACCCGGCCGGCTGCGACAGGATCCATCGGATCGGACGCTCGGGCCATGCGGCCGCCTGCGTTTGCGCCCTTGCGGAGCGCTCGGTCAGCGCGGGGAGGGCGGGGAGGGCGGCCAGGAACAGGAAGGTCCGGCGTTTCATCGGGTCTCTCTGGTGTCAAGTTGTTCTTGAAGGTTCGCGAGGTGGACGGCTGCCGATTCCGGATCGACCGGGACTGCGTAGACATAGTGGTCGGGGCGCACGATGGCGGCCGCGCAGCGATGCCGGTGGAACCAGTCGCGCATGACGCCATCGCGCTCGGCGTACCCGCGCCTACCGGTCCTCACCGGCAGCAGCTGCAGGCCCGGGGCATGCACCTTCGCCAGTTCGTCGAACACCGGGCCAGCTTCCTCGCTGATCATCAGTCGCCATCCGCGGCCCGTCAGGTCGTCGAGACGGACGTCGCCGTCCTCCTGGGATATCCACGGCTGGGGGAACAGCGTGCCGACCGCCTGATGCGCCTGCTGCGCGATCAGGCCGGTCGACAGGGCGGGCTGGACGTTCTGGCGCGGGACGGACTTCACGACGCCATTACATTCTTCGAGTAGCCGGGCGTCGCGGGCCTGCGCCGCCTTCGGGTCGCGCTGGCCCACGAGCTGGCCGATCTCCTTGATGCGCCGGGTCAGTTCCGTCACATGGGCCTTGCGCTCCGGCCCGTAGGTGTCCAGCAGGCTATCCGGCGCGCGCGCCCTGAGGACCGCTTCCAGTTTCCACGCCAGGTTGGCGACATCGCGAATGCCCTGGCACATGCCCTGTCCCAGGAAGGGCGGCTGCTGGTGCGCGGCGTCGCCTGCCAGGAATACTCGGCCGCCTCGCCAGGTGCCGGCCACGAGGGCGTGGAAGCGGTAGGCCGCCTGCCGCCAGAGTGTCGCATCCGCCGGCGTCAGCCATCGCGACAGCAAAGCCCAGGTGCCGGCGGGCGTTGCAACCAGCGCCGGATCCTCGCCGGCGTTGATGGAGATTTCCCAGCGGCGGTGGTTGCGGGGGCCGACGATGTAGCTGCAGGGCCGGCTCGGCTCGCAGTACTGCTTGCTCACGGCAGGGACCTTGGCGAGGCCGCTTTCGTTCAGCAGCACGTCGACCACCAGCCACGGCTCGTCGAAGCCGAGGTCGTCCAGCTCGACGCCGACCAGCGAGCGGACGGTGCTCGACGCACCGTCGCAGCCGATGAGCGCGCTGGCGCGTATCACGCGTGGCTCGCCGCTATCGCCCGACCGCAGCCTCAGCGTCACGCCGCCGGGGTCTTGGTGGACGCCGAGCAGCGTCGTTCCCAGGGCTGTCTCCACTGACGGCAGGTCTTGCACGTGGCGGCGCAGGACCTTCTCCACCGAGGGCTGGTCGAACACTACCGACGGCGGATGCGCCAGCGGGTAGGGCGGATCGACTGTGGTGAAGCGCTTGATCAGCCGGCCGTCCACGCCATGGAACTCCGACGGCGTGAACGGCTCGGCATGTTCGAGCACCTCCTCCGCGATGCCGAGTTGCTGGAGCACCCGCAGGATCTCATGGTCCATCGAGATGGCGCGCGGCTTGTCGTAGACGGCAACGGAACGGTCGCAGACGAAGGTGCGCAAACCCATGCCGCCGAGCAACCCCGCC
Source organism: uncultured Pseudomonadota bacterium (assembly GCA_963844195.1). Taxonomy (GTDB): domain Bacteria; phylum Pseudomonadota; class Gammaproteobacteria; order Burkholderiales; family Burkholderiaceae_E; genus Lautropia. The sequence continues at coordinate 1,714,553 of CAWJNC010000004.1, forward strand.
GCGACGGCGCCGGAAGGGCCGAAGCCGACGATGGCGACGTCGAAATCGACTTCATCGCGAAGCGGCGCCGCGGCTTGCGCGGCCGAGCCCGCCTTCGGGCGGCCGGGCTGCGCGCTCATCTATCTTCGTCGAGGATAGGGTTGCGCAGCAGCCCGATGCGCTCGATCTCGATTTCCACGATGTCGCCGTCCTTCATCCAGACCGGCGGCGTACGGGCCTGCCCGACACCGGCCGGCGTGCCCATGACGATCACGTCGCCGGGCTCCAGCGTCAGGCATTCGGTCAGCAAGCTGATCGTTTCCGCCACGCTCCAGATCATGTCGGCGGTGTTTGCGTCCTGCATGACGGCGCCGTTGAGGCGGCTCTGGATGCGCAGCCCGCTCGCGCCGGGTGGCAGCTCGTCGGCGGTGACCAGCACCGGGCCGAAGGCGCCAGTGCCGTCGAAGTTCTTGCCGATCGTCCACTGGGGCGTCTTCTTCTGGTAGTCGCGGATCGACATGTCGTTGAAGCAGCTGTAGCCGAACACGCAGCCGAGGGCTTCGGCCGCCGCGAGGTGGCGGGCGCGCCTGCCGATGACCACCCCAAGCTCCGCCTCGTAGTCCAGCCGCTCCGATACACGCGGCCGGATCCCCGGCTGGCCATGACCGATCAGGGACGACGCAGCCCGGAGAAAGAACCAGGGGTAGTTGGGCTTCTCGCGCCCCCCTTCCTTGGCGTGGTCGAAATAGTTGAGCCCGAGGCAGATCACCTTGCCGGGCCGGCTCAGGAGCGGCGCAAGCGTGAGCCCCTCGAGCGGCAGGCGCGGCGCGGCAGAGCCGGCGGCCCTCTGGCATGCGGCATGCAGGTCGATGCCGTCCAGCAAGGCGCTTTCCAGCGATGGCGGGACATGGGGCAGGGTCCCGGCGAGGTCTATGACCATGTCGTCGGCCAGCATTCCGAGCCTGTCCTCGCCGTCGTGGCGAAAGCTGAGAAGCTTCATGCCGAATGCCACCTGGCGAACCCGATCTCCCGCTGTGCCTGCTTGAGGCGCGCCGAAGGCGGCGCCGATATGCCCCACTGGTCGACCCGCCCCGGCGGCCACTTCCAGTCGTCCGGCCCGCGTGCCACATGGCTGTCGTCCACCTGCTCGACATCCGCCGTGTACTCGATGACGAATCCTCCGGGGCCGATGAAGTAGTTGAAGGTGTTGTTGCCGGGGCCATGACGGCCAGGGCCCCACTCGCTGCCGTAGCCGGCGTCCTTCATGCGTCCGGCGCCGCGCATGACGGCATCCGTATCCGGCATCAGGAATGCGATGTGGTTGAGGCAATCGTTGTCGGCGTCAGCCAGTGCGATGCTGTGATGATCGCCACGGCTCCACTGGGGAATCCTGATGAAGGCCATGATCCGGGTGCGATCCGACAAGCGAAAGCCAAGGGCCTGCTCGTAGAACGGAAGGCCCGCCGCCACGTCGTGGCTGTTGACCACGACATGCGCCAGCCGGATCGGATGGTCCCCCGGTCCTCGCTGGTTCTCATGACGGAGGTCGCCACACACGAAACGCAGGATGCGCCCCTGCGGATCCTCGACGATGACGGCCTCGCCGCCGCCGGGTTCGACGACGGGTGCCCGGGAGGAATGGATGCGACCGCCGGCAGCCGGAACCGCGTCGGCGATCCGGTCGAGATCACCTGCGCTGACCGCGCGAAAGGTCACCATCCTGACTTCCGACCTGGCCCCGGGTCGCAGCGACAACACGTGGTGGTCGGGTCCCGTGCCTCGGAGATAGACGGCATCCCCATGGCGGGCGACGACCGAGAGGTTCCAGGTGCCGGTGAAGAAGCGTTCCGCTTCGGCGACGTTGACCACCGAGATTTCCACGCTGCGTAGTGAAGCGACCGGAGAACGGCCGGTCGCGGAGGATGATTCAGTCATCTGGCGGCGTCCTTCAGCCCGCCTGCAGGCCGGCAGCCTCGATGCCGGCGATACAGATGGCCTCGTCCTCGTCGCCGGTTCCGCCGCTGGCGCCGACGGCGCCGAGCACGTTGCCGGCAGGATCCTTGATCAGCACCGCTCCTGTCTGCGGCAGGAAGCGGCCGCCGGAGGTGGAAGCAAGCGAGACGAAGAAGTTGGGGTTGTCCTTGGCGCGTTGCCCCAGGATGCGACTCGATGCTCCCATGCCGACGGCGCCCCATGCCTTCGCCTGGGCGACATCGAAGCGGAACATGCTCGCGCCGTCCTCCCGGGCATAGGCCTTCAGGTTGCCGGCTTCGTCGAGTACCGCGATGCCCATCGGCTTGTAGCCGGCCGATCGGGCGTTGGCCAACGCTGCGGTGATGATCCGATGGGCCTGTTCCAGTGTGAGGATGTTCATTCGGGAAGGGGCTCCTTCAGGGGTTGCCGGCAACTCGAGCCGGAGAGGGGTTCGTCCGCGTCAGCGCATCGAAGCCGAACTGGTTCATGCTGCCGAAGGACGGCATGCACGGATGGGGCACGAACCGCGTGTGGCAGTCCAGGACAGAGGGAAGACCGGAGGCAAGTGCCCGTGCGATCGCAGGCGCTACATCATCCACGCGGGTGACGGTCTCGCCATGGCAGCCGAAGCCCCTCGCGATCGCCGCATAGTCGCAGTCTTCCAGGCTGGTTCCAAGCTCGAAGTCAAGCTGCCGCTTCTGCCCGGAGCGGATGATGCCCCAGGCGGCGTTGTTGTGGATCAGCGTGATGACCGGAAGGCGCGCGCGGCGTGCGGTATCGAGTTCGACGAGCGTGAAGCCGAACGAGCCGTCGCCGGTGATGTTGGCGACCACCCGCCCGGGATGCTGCAATTGCAGCGCGAGCGCATACGGCAGGCCGAAGCCGAGCTGGCTCATGCCGGGATCGTGAAACCGGCTCCGGGTTTCGGATACCGGCATGAGGTCGTTCCCCCAGAAAGTGGTGTGGCCGCCATCGAAGACGGCGAGCGCGTCATCCGGAAGCGCGTCGGCGATCGCCCGTGCCAACGCGGCCGGATGCATCGCTGCGCCGTCTTCGGATGGGTCGACGGCCGCGGCCATGGCCGCGAGCGTCGCTTCATGCTGCTTGCGCAGGCACCTCATTCGAGCGAGCCATTCGGGATCGTGGCGCGCTGCCGGTTCCGGACCAAGCGCCTCGATCAGATCGGTCAGCGCGAGCCGGGCGTCCGCAAGCATGGCAACTTCATGGAGGACCGGGTGCCCGAGCGCCGATGGATCGGTGTTGATGCTGATGACCGCATGATGCCGGCGGGCAAGCGGACCGTGCTGATCCCACAGCCAGGAAGAATGGCGACAGCCGATGCTGAGGATGAGGTCCGCTTGCTCGAATGCCTGCCTGACCGGTTCGCCGGCGATCAAGCCGCCGTGGCCGATGAAGGAGTCGCTGTCGCTGGCGACCACGCCGAGCGCCATCTGTGTGGGCACCACCGGCGCCCGCAGCAATCGCGCGATCTCCCGCAGCTCCGGATGCGCCTGCGCGGCGACGACACCGCCACCGGCGACGATCAGCGGCCGCTTCGAGCGGCGAAGCAATTCGGCTGCCGCGTCCACCAGCGCGGCTGCGGGACGCGATCCGACGCAGACCCGATACCGCTGCGGCTGCACGTCGAACTCGTCGGGCGCGAAATCGCAGGCTGCCGCCAGCACGTCCTGGGGAATGTCCAGGTGCACCGGACCGGGCCGTCCACCGAGTGCCTCGCGAAATGCCCGGCGAACCAGTTCCGGGATGCGACGCGGGTCGTGGACGACCGCATTCCACCTGGTCAGCGGTGCCAGGACCGCCCGGGTGTCCAGGTCCATGAACATGCCGCTGTGTGGATAGGAGGCCGCCCGATGCTGGTTGGAAGTGACCGCGAGCAGGGGCAGGTTGTTGTTGAAGGCCACGCCCATCCCGGCTGCCAGGTTGAGGCCGCCCGGGCCCATCTCGCCGATGGCCATCGCCATGCGTCCCGAGCCGGCATAGACTGCAGCCGCCATCATCGGCCCCGTCGATTCGTGGCGCAGGCCCGTGAAGCGCAGCGGCGGATGCTGCGCGATGGCATGCAGCAGGGGAGCCAGTTTGCCGCCGACCACGCCGAACACGTGCTCCACCTTCTCCGCCAGGAGCGTGCGTACGAGCGCCTCGGCGCCGGTCACGCGAAGCATGCCGTCACTGGCCGTGCCACGCATGCCGTCACTCATCCGCTTTGAAGCCGGTGCGCGCCACGACCGGGGCCCAGCGGTCGAAGTCGGACTTGACGATGCGGGCGAATTCCTCCGCCGGCTGGTGGCGCGGCTCGAGGGCATGGCCCGCTAGCGCCGCGACCAGATCCGGCTGCTGCAGGGCCTCGCGGACCTGGCTGTTCAGGTTGCGCACCATTTCCTGGGGCGTTCCCGCCGGAAGGAACCAACCCAGCCATTCCTGCACTACGACCTCGCCGAACCCCTGCTCGCTGAAGGTGGGCACTTCCGGCAGGAACGGCGAGCGCTGCGCGCTGGTCATCGCGAGCGATCGCAACCTGCCGGATCGGACATGCTGCAGCACCTCGCCGACGACGTTGATGCTGACCGGAATCTGGCCTCCCAGCACATCGTTCAGGAGGGGCGCGCCGCCGCGGTACGGCACGCTGGTCAATTCGACGCCGGCGGACTTCTGCAGCATCATTCCTGCGAAATGCAGCGCCGAACCCGCCGCCGGCACGCCGTAGTTGGCCTGCTGCGGATTGGCTTTCGCCCAGGCGATGTAGTCGGCAACGGTCCTGATGCTCGCGGGCAGGCCAGGTCCCGCCGTCATCGAGAATGCATAGGTGACGGTCGAGCAGACCGGCGTGAAGTCGGCGAGCGGATCGTAGTTGAGCTTCTTGTAGGTGTGCGGGTACAGCACCATCGGCGAGCTGGGAATCTGCAGGATCGTCATTCCGTCGGGGGCCGCGCGCTTCACGTATTCGACTGCGATCCGTCCGCCGGCACCGGTGCGGCTCTCGACGATCACCGACTTCGCGTAGTGGCCCCGGAGTTTGTCCGCGACGGGGCGCGCGACGTTGTCGCCCATGCCGCCCGCCGGAAAGCCCGAGACGATCGTGGCGGCTGCTGCCGATTGCGCCTGCGCCCAGGCGATGGCGGGCCGTCCGATGGCGCCCATCATCATCAGGCCGGCGCCCCTCTTGAGAAACTTCCGTCGATCGCCCATGTCGTCTCCTCCTGACACTCGTGTAACGCAGGCCGCGGCGCCGAATGGTGGGAAGATACGTCGTGCGAGCCGCGGGAGCCATGGACGAAACGGTCAGCGGCAGGTAGATTTCCGGCACTAGTGGTCGAAGCACTATCGTCATGAAGGCCAGTCCGGCTCCCCTGATCGTTCCCTTCACGGAGGTGCGCCACTTCCGGCCGCAGGACTGCCTGCACTACGAACCGATCGATGTTCGCGGCCGGCTGCATCATTGGACGATTCCGGCTCACCGCCACGACGGACTGCACCAGTTCCAGCTCCTGACCAAGGGCTCGCTGGTGGCGACCCTCGATGGCGAGCGGCATGCGTTGCGCGCGCCGGCGGCCTTGATGGTCGCGCCCGGCGTGGTCCACGGATTCGTCTACGATCCGGAAAGCGCCGGCCAACAGGTCACGGTGCCCAGCGGGCTGCTCGGCGCGATCGCGGCCCATGCCAAGCTCGGGGAACAGTTGCAGCACACCATCCTGCTGGAGAACCGCAGCCGCGAGGACCTGAAGAGCGGCGAAGCCCTCTATGCCGAACTCGAGCAGGAGTTCCGCGGCAGCCAGCCCGGCCGCACCGAGGCGCTGCAGGCGCTCGTCCAGTTGATCGGCCTGTGGTTCCTCAGGCGCGATTCGAGCGAGGGTTCGCGGCGGCAGCCCCGGCAGCTGAGGGATGCCCTGGTGCAGCGCTACCGCGGGCTGATCGAGCGGCATTTCAGGCAGCATCACCAGGTGCATCACTATTCGCGGCTGCTGTCGGTCACCGCTGATCACCTGAGCCGCGTCTGCCGCGGCGCCACCGGCATGGGTGCGCTCGATCTGCTCCACGAACGCCTGATACTCGAGGCGCGGCGCATGCTCGCCTACACGCCGGCCTCGATCGCCGAAGTCGCCGCCGAACTGGGCTTCGACGACCCGGCCTACTTCAGCCGCTTCTTCTCGCGATCGGTCGGCGCGTCGCCCTCCGGTTACCGCGCGTTGCTCGCGACCGGACAGGCGCTGCCGGCTCAGGCGCGCTAGCATCCTTGATACCTGGAGGAACCGATGATCGTCGAACGCATCTGGACCGGTAACGCCTACCGCAACTACAACTACCTGATAGCTTGCCCCGAGAGCGGCGAGGCGCTGGCCATCGACCCCCTGGACCACCAGAAATGCCTGGCCACGGCCAAGGCGAAGGGTTGGGAGATCACGCAGATCCTCAATACGCACGAGCACCACGACCACACCGGCGGCAACGAGGCTGTCGTCGCGGCGACCGGGGCCAAGGTGATCGCGCACCATCGCGCCGGGTCGCGCATAGCCGGTGTCGATCGTGGCGTCGAGGCCGGCGACGTCATAAAAGTCGGCAGGACGGTCGAGCTCGAATGCATGGACACGCCGGGCCACACCATGTGCCACATCTGCCTGCGCTCCCACACCGAGCGGCCGGCGCTGTTCTCCGGCGACACGCTGTTCAACGCCGGTGCGGGCAACTGCCACAATGGCGGCAGCCCGGAGGCGCTGTACTCAACCTTCGTCGAGCAGCTCGCGAAGCTGCCCGAGGATACGCAGGTCTACCCGGGGCACGACTACATCGAGAACAACCTGCGGTTCACGCTCGCGCGCGAGGCGGACAACGCCGCAGCCGCGGCGCTGCTGCCCGACGTGGCGGGGCATGATCCGGCCAAAGCCCGTGTCACCACTCTGCGTGAGGAGAAGCAGGTCAATACCTTCCTGCGCCTTTCGAGCCCAAGCGTCATCGCCGGGCTGCGCGCGGCCTTTCCCGATCTGCCGGAGAAGCCGGATCCGAAGACGGTTTTCGTCAAGCTTCGCGAGCTGCGCAATACCTGGTGAGCCCAGGTGCCGCGACGATGGGCCTGGTCATCTGCAATCCCCGAGAGGAGTTGGATCATGGCGACCCGGAACGAGACATTAACCGCGAAGCAATTGCTGGAGCAGATGTTCGCCAAGCGCGGGTACCTGCTCCCCTATCATCGACTTCTCGGCGAGTCCGACCCCGCGCTGCTGGCCACGTACGACGAGCTGTATACGCGACTGACGTTGAACGAACGCAGCCTGACGCTGGAGGAACGCGAGATCGTATGGGCCGCACTGCTGGCCACGACCCGTGAAAAAAGCGGAGCGTTTCACCTGGACCGCGGCCTGAAAGCCGGCATGACGCGCGAATCGATCAGCGACGCGATGGCGATCGCCGCAGCATGCGAAGCCTTCGACGCGCTGCATTTCAGCCATCGCGCCTTCCCGGACTGGGTCAGCGAAGAACTGGCGATGAAGCGCTACGCAACCTTGTTCGATGCGTCGCGCGGATCCATTCCCGGGGCAGTCGCCGAAGTCGCAGCCGTCGTTTGCCACGCGGCACACCGCAATGCGGCCGGCATGCGGGTCCATCTCGTTCGCGCATTCGGGAGTGGCGTGCGCCGCGAGCAGATGGCCGAGGGCCTCTCCTACGTGCTGCTGCACCGCGGCGGGCCCACGATGATCGAGGCGGCGGCCTGCTGGGAACTGGCGGCGACCGAACTCGGAGTGCCCGGTCCTTATTAGTCCTCAATCCAGCCTGATGCCCTTCGTTCGGGTCAGCTCCGCCCACTTCTTCCGTTCGCCCATCAGGTAGGCGCGAAACGCGTCGCTCGATCCGCCCACGGGTTCGACACCCAGCGACTGCAGGCGCTGGGTGACGTCCGGCGCCCGCAGCGCCGCCTCGAAAGCGCCGTTCAGGCGGGCAACCACACCGGGTGGCGTGCCGGCGGGCACGAGCGCGCCATACCAGCCGTCGGCATCGACATCGTGGATGCCGGCATCGCCAAGGCTCGGTATGTCGGGGGCGAGCGCGGAGCGCCGCGGCGCGAGCACGGCCATCGGCCTCAGCTTGCCGGACTTGATCAGCTCGGACAGGCCAGCCAGTCCGTCCACGCCAAGCGGAATGTGGCCGCCGAGCAGATCCGTCTTCAGCGGGGCGGACCCCTTGTACGCGACATGGGGAATGCTGAGCCCAGCCCGCAGGTTGAACAGCTCCATGCCCAGGTGGGAATTGGACCCCGTGCCGGCGGAACCGAAGCTCAGCGATCCGGGGTTGGCCTTGGCCTGGGCAACGACCTGGGCGAGCGCGGCGAACGGGGTGTCGGGCGCCGCGACGAGCACGTTGCCGTAGCGCACGAGATGAATGACGGGGGCGAAGTCGTCGAACTTCCAGGCCAGCTTGGCGAACAGGGCTTCGCTGGTGGTGAAATTGGGCGCCGTCACGAGGATGGTGTAGCCGTCGGCGGGAGCATGGGCCACGAGTTCGGTCCCGATGTTGGCCGACGCGCCGGCCTTGTTCTCGACCACCACCGGCTGGCCCAGGCTTGCGGTGAGCCGCTCGGCCATCAGCCGGGCCACGGTGTCGGTACCGCCACCGGGGCTGTACGGCACGATGATCCGTATCGGCTTGTTCGGGAACTCCTGCGCCCAGGCCGCGGGACTGGCCGCCATCACGGCCAGCAACAGGCTTCCCAGCAATTTCCTCATCTCCGCGCTCCCGGCAGTCTACCGTTTCCGATCCATCACTCCACCCGAATGCCCGCTGCCTTCACCACATCCGCCCAGCGGGCGATGTCGCCGGCCACCATGGCGGTGTACTCGGCAGGCGTCAGGCGATTGGGCTCCGTACCGTAGCTGCGCAGCCGCTCGGCCAGTTCGGGGGAGTTGAGCGCAGCGACCAGCGCCGCATTCAACTTGTCGGCGACTTCGGCCGGGATGCCCGCCGGCCCCGAAATGCCGAACCAGTTGGTCGCGACCAGTGGCTCGATGCCCAACTCGCGCACGCTGGGCACATCGGGCCAACGCGAAACGCGCGCCTGCGTGGTGATGGCAAGCAAGCGCACCAGCGGGTTGTTGCCGACGTCCGGAACGGCCGCGATCAGGCCGTCGATCTGTCCTGCCAGGACATCCTGCGTCGCCGGTGCCGATCCCTTGTACGGAACGTGCGTGATGTTGACGCGGGCGGCACGGTTCAGGATCTCCAGCTTTGCGTGCGACGAGGTGCCATTGCCGTTGGAGCCGAACTTCACCGCGCCGGGCCCAGTGCCTGCCTTCTCGAGCAACTGCGCCAGCGACATGTAAGGCCCGTTCGCCGCCACCGCGATGCCGCTGGGCACGCCGGCGATCAGGCCGATGTGCGTGAAATCCTTCAACGGATCGTACGGCAGCTTGGCGTACACGCTCGCCCCGATCGCATGGGAGGCGATGTTCGACAGGACGAGCGCATACCCGTCCGGCGCAGCCTTGGCGACCGAATCGCTGCCGATCACGCCGCCCGCGCCGGGACGATTCTCGACCACCACCGGCTGGCCCAGGGTCGATTGCATTTCCCTCGCAGCCAATCGGCCAAGCAGGTCGGCGGTCCCGCCGGGCGGGAAAGGAACGACGAACCTGATCGGGTGGCTTGGCCAGGATTCGGCCACGGCCAACGCAGGCAGGAGCACTGCGAACGAAAGCAGCGTCGACGTCACCAGACGGGACATGCGCATGGTCAGCCCTCGGGTCGATCCGAATCGGAATATTCTTTCACGACACCTTCGCCGGAGACAACACTTTGTCGGTCGAGTATGCGCCCCTCGGATTCGTCGGTCTGCTGACTCCCCAGGCGAACACCTGCGTGGAATCCGAATGCGGGATTCTCTTCCCGCCAGGCGTCGGCCAGTTGAGCGGCCGGCTGACCAGCCCGCGCGCGACGATCGAGGAGCGTCTCGTCGACTACTTCGAAACGCTCGAGACGGCGACGAGGCAGTTCGCGGGCGTGCCGCTCGGCGCACTCGGCTTCGCCTGCACGGGCTCGTCCTACCTGGCAGGGCGCGAGCGGGAAGACGACACGCTCCGGCACCTGTCGGAGCAGACCGGATGCCATGTCACCAGCTCCGCCCGGTCGGTGGTGGAGGCGCTGTACGCCATCGATGCGCGTCGCGTGGCCCTCGTGTCGCCCTACCCGGATTCGCTGACTCGACACAGCATCGGATACTGGGAATCCCGGGGTCTCCACGTCGACGCGGTGGCAATGATCGCGAGCAATCCGTCCGGCGGGCAGCATCCCGTCTACAGCCTGGGATCGGACGCCACGATGCGCGCCCTCGATGGCCTGCGAGGGCGCTTCGATGCGGTCGTCCTGCTGGGCACAGGTCTCCCGACCTTGCGCGCGATCCTTGCCACGCCTCGCATCGGGCAGGCGCCGCTGATCTCGTGTACCTTCGCGCTCGCATGGCGGTGCTTCCACGCGCTCCAGGGCACGGCGCCCTCGGCCGCCTCGCTCCTCGAATGGATCGCGGGCAATGGCTGGCGCGACCGCTATCGGCAGCGCACCCTGCCGAGGCACGATGGCGTCAGGGCGAGTTCGGCGTCTCCGCGGTCGTAGGACCATGCCCGACATCGGGTCCGTCGAGCGCGACTGAGTCGGGGATTTCAGTGCCTCGCCGCGGCCCAGGCGAGCGCACCCCATCCGATCAGCCACGCGGTTCCGCCAAAGGGCGTCACCGCTCCCAGCCATTTCACCCCGGTGAGCGACAGCACATACAGGCTGCCGCAGAACAGTACGATCCCGACGAAGAAGAGCAGGGCGGCAATCGCCACCGCCGGGCCGGGCCAGCGCGTCCACGCGAACGCGCAGAGTGCGAGCGCGACGGCGTGGTACATCTGGTAGCGCGCGGCGAGCTCGAAGGTCGCCATCATGTCGGCGCCGAGCCTGGCCTTGAGGCCGTGCGCCGCGAAGGCGCCGGCTGCCACCGCGAGCAGCGCGAGCACTGCGCCGCTCGCGAAGAAGACCCTTTCCGGTGCCATCGTGATCTTTCCTTTGCCTGCTACGCTGCCTCGCGCAGGGCCTGGCGCTCGAGAAACTCCGCGAGCACGGCCTCGGTGTGGGTCCTGCGACGCTTCGCCAATGCCTCCGGCGATCCTTCGGCCACCACCCTGCCGCCGTTGACGCCGCCTTCCGGACCGAGGTCGATGATCCAGTCCGCCTCTGCCCAGATGTCCAGGTTGTGTTCGATCACCACCAGCGTGTTGCCGGCGTCCACCAGGCGGTGCATCACCTGGATCAGCTTCTCGACGTCCGCCATGTGCAGACCCACGGTCGGTTCGTCCAGCACGTAGAGCGTGCCGCCGGGCGCGGGCGCGGCGCCGCCGTCGAGCCGGCGCGCCGCGCGCGCGAACGCGTTGGCCTTGGCCTGCCGGATCGGGTCGGCGAGCTCGGTCAGCTCGCGTACCTTGGCCAGTTCGGAGACCAGCTTGATCCGCTGCGCCTCGCCTCCCGACAGCGTCGGGCTCTGCTGGCCCAGCGTCAGGTAGCCCAGGCCGACATCCTGCAGCAGCTGCAGCGGATGCGCGATGGAGCGGAACGGCGCAAAGTATTCCAGCGCCTCGTCGACGCTCATCATCAGCACGTCGCCGATCGACTTCTCGTTGAGGCGGACCTGCAGCGTCTCGTGGTCGAAGCGCCGTCCGTTGCAGACGTCGCAGGCGAGCTTCACGTCCGGCAGGAAATTCATCTCGATGGTGCGCACGCCCTGGCCTTCGCACGCTTCGCAGCGTCCGCCGGCGGTATTGAACGAGAACCGGCTGGCGCTATAGCCGCGCACGCGCGCCTCGCTGGTGTCGGCGAACAGGCGGCGGATCGCATCCCAGAACCCGACATAGGTGGCCGGGCAGGACCGCGGGGTCTTGCCGATCGGTGTCTGGTCCACCTCCAGCACCCGGCTGACGCCCTGCCAGCCGTCTATCGTCGCGCAATGCTCGGGCGCCGGCGGCGAGCGCTCGCCGACCATGCGCTGCAGGTTGGCGAGCAGCACCTCACGGGTGAACGTGGACTTGCCGGAGCCGGACACGCCGGTGACGACGGTCAGCCGCTGCAGCGGGAAACGGGCGCCGGCGTCGACGAGGTTGTGGCGCGTCGCGCCGGTCAGGCGGATCGCGGGCGTGGCAATGTCCACCGCCCGCCGGGGATGCAGTGGATGCCGCAGCGGGTTGAGCAGGAACCGCCCGGTGAGGCTGTCCGCATGGCTTTCGAGTTCCTCCTGCGTACCGGTGGCGATGATATGACCGCCCAGGCGGCCGGCGCCGGGGCCGATGTCGATGATGTTGTCGGCTCGGGCGATGGTGTCCTCGTCATGCTCCACCACCAGCAGGGTGTTGCCCTTGTCGCGCAGCCGCTCGAGCGTGTCGAGCAGGATGCGGTTGTCACGGGGATGCAGGCCGATGGTAGGTTCGTCGAGCACGTAGCACACCCCCTGCAGGTTCGATCCCAGCTGGCCCGCGAGCCGGATGCGCTGCGCCTCTCCACCGGAGAGGGTGGGTGCGCCGCGGTCGAGCGTCAGATAGGCGAGTCCGACGTCTACCAGGAACCGCAGCCGCGACGCGATCTCGGTCATGATGTCGCGCGCGATTTCGGCTTCGCGGCCGGCGAAGGCGATGGTCTCGACCCAGCGCGCACAGTCCTCGATCGACAGGGCGGTGAGTTGGGCGATCGATTGCTCGCGGATGCGCACGTTCAGCGCCACCGGATTCAGCCGCTGTCCGCTGCAGGTGGGGCAGGGCGCTTCGCCGTAGGTGACGCCGGCGTCGGTCGCGCCCTCCATCCCCGGCGTGAGCTCGTCGGTGTCGATGCGGCCGATGACTTCGAGGCCCGCGCCCAGGCAGCCGGGACACCAGCCGTGCTTGGAGTTGAAGGAGAAGAGCCGGGGATCGAGCTCCGGATAGCTGGTGCCGCAGTGGTTGCAGGCACGCCGCGTCGAGAAGATGGTGGTCTGGACCGGCGACTCGAGGCCGCCGCGCAATGGGGTCACGTCGTCGATGACCATCACGATGCCCTTGCCGTATTCCAGCGCGGTGGCGAGCGCGGTGCGCAGGTCCGCCTCGCGGTCCGCCCTCACCACCAGGTCGCAGACCGGCAGTTCGATGTTGTGCTCGATATAGCGGTCGATCCGCGGGAACTTCTCGGTCGGCAGGAACTGGCCGTCGACGCGCAGGTGCGGGAAGCCCTTGTTCTTCGCCCACTTGGCGAGGTCGGTGTAGATGCCCTTGCGCGCGACGATCAGCGGCGCGAGCAGGCCGATGTGGCGGTCGCGGTACTGTCGCATCAGGCGCGCGACGATCGCGTCGAAATTCTGCGGCTCGATCCGGGTGCCGTCCTTGGGGCAGTACTGCACGCCGAGCTTCTGGTAGAGCAGGCGCAGGAAGTGATAGATCTCGGTCAGCGTCGCCACCGTGCTCTTGCGTCCGCCGCGGCTGGTGCGCTGCTCGATCGCCACGGTCGGCGGGATGCCGTAGATGCCGTCGACGTCCGGCCGGGCCGCCGGCTGCACGAACTGCCTCGCGTAGGCGTTGAGCGACTCCAGGTAGCGGCGCTGGCCTTCGCCGAAGATGACGTCGAAGGCGAGGGTCGACTTGCCGCTGCCGGACACGCCGGTGATGACCGTCATCTTGTTGCGCGGCACCTCGACATCGATGTTCTTCAGGTTGTGCTCCCGGGCGCGGTGCACCAGGATCGAATGGCGTGCGCGCTCGCGCAGCACGTTCTGCAGTGGCCGGCCTGCCGCTTCGGCGTCATTGCCGGCCTTGGCGGCGTCGAAGCCGACGGCCGCCTGCGCCGCGACGAGCAGCGCCGGCACCGGCTGCGGCGGTGACCCGGGCTCCGTTCCGGCCTGTCGGCGCTGCTCGAGCAGCGCCTGCGAATACGCGCGCAACGCGGCGCCGGTGGCCGAGGTCGGATGCGCTTCAACCGACTGCGGCGTGCCGGTGGCGACCAGGAAGCCGCCGCCGTCACCGCCTTCCGGTCCAAGGTCGAGGATCCAGTCGCTGGCCCGGATCACGTCGAGGTTGTGCTCGATCACCAGCAGCGAATGACCCGCCGCGATCAGCTTGCGCAAGGCGCGCAGCAGTCGCGCGACGTCCTCGAAGTGCAGGCCGGTGGTCGGCTCGTCGAAGAGGAACAGCGTGCCGGCCTTGCCCTTGGCGCGCGCGCCCGGCAGTCGCGCCTTGGCGTCGGCCTTGCCCTGCTGCGTGGCGGCTTCGGCGAGGAAGCCCGCCAGCTTCAGCCGTTGCGCTTCGCCTCCGGACAGCGTCGGCACCGGCTGGCCCAGGCGCAGGTAGTCGAGCCCGACGTCGGCGAGCGGCTGCAGACGTATGGCGATCTCGCGGTCGGCTGCGAAAAACGACAGAGCCTGGTGCACGGTCAGGTCGAGGATCTCGTCGATGGAGCGGGTCAGCTTTCGGCCGAAGGCAGTGGCGTCGCTACGGCCTTCGATGCCGATCTCCAGAATCTCCGGACGGAAGCGCTTGCCGTCGCAATCCGGGCAGCGCAGGTAGACGTCGGAGAGGAACTGCATTTCTACCCGCTCGAAGCCGTTGCCGCCACAGGTGGGGCAGCGGCCGTCGCCGGAGTTGAAGCTGAACGTCCCGGCGGTGTAGCCGCGCTCGCGTGCGGTCGCCGACGCCGCAAAGCGCTTGCGGATCGGATCGAAGGCGCCGACGTAGGAGACCGGATTGCTGCGCGTGGTCTTGCCGATCGGGGACTGGTCGACGAAGACGATGTCGTCGATCCAGTCGTCGCCGAGCAGCCGGTCGAACTCTCCGGGCACCTCGCTCGGCTTGCCCTTCGCCTTCTTGAGGGCCGGCAGGAGCACGTCCTGCATGAGCGTGGACTTGCCGCTGCCGGAGACGCCGGTGAGGCACACCAGGCGCGTGAGCGGGATCTCGACGTCGATGCCCTTGAGGTTGTGTTCGCGCACGCCCTCGAGCAGCAGCCTCGGGGTGGCCGCTACCACCGGCTGCGGACTCGCCGCCGACACCTGCTTGCGCTGCGCGATGTAGTCGCCCGTCAGCGTCGCAGCGCGGGCCAGTTCCGCCGCCGGGCCGTTGAAGACGATCTCGCCGCCGCGCTCGCCCGGCCCCGGCCCGATATCGATGACCTTGTCGGCCGCGAACATCACCTGCGGATCGTGCTCCACCACCACCAGCGAATTGCCGGCATTGCGCAGCCTCTGCATCACGCCGATGACCCGGTTCATGTCGCGCGGGTGCAGGCCGATCGATGGCTCGTCGAGCACGAACAGGGTGTTGACCAGCGACGTGCCGAGCGCGGTGGTGAGGTTGATCCGCTGCACCTCGCCGCCCGACAGGGTGCGCGACTGCCGGTCGAGCGTCAGGTAGTCGAGCCCGACGTCCGAGAGGAACTTCAGGCGCGCGCGGATCTCGGTCATCAGCAGGTCGGTTGCTTCGTCGAGCGGCGCGGGCAGCTCGATCGACTGGAACAGGCTGCGCAGCCGCTCGATCGGCAGCAGCATGATGTCGTGCACGCACAGGCCCGGCAGCAACTGCAGCTGCTCGTCCGACCATGTGACCGACAGCGGACGGAAGCGCCGGTAGCTGCCGGTGGCGCCCGACGCCTGTTGGTCGGCCAGCGCACGGGCCGCGTCGTCGGCGCTGCCGATACGCCACAGCAGTGCCTGCGGCTTCAGCCTGGCGCCATTGCAGGCGGTGCAGGGCGTGTAGGAACGGTAGCGCGAGAGCAGCACGCGGATGTGCATCTTGTAGGCCTTGCTCTCCAGCCACTCGAAGAAGCGATGGACCCCGTACCATTGCCGCCGCCAGTCGCCGGTCCAGTCCGGCGCGCCTTCGATGACCCAGCGCCTGGCGCCTTCGGGTAGTTCGGCCCACGGCGTCTCGAGATCGATGCCCGCCGCCTTGCCGTACTTCACCAGCTCGACCTGGCACTCCTTGAAGCTCGCGGTCTGCCACGGCTTGATGGCGCCCTGCGCAAGCGACTTGCCATGGTCCGGAATCACCAGGCCGAGGTCGACGCCGATGACGCGGCCGAACCCGCGGCACGTGTCGCAGGCGCCGATGGGCGAGTTGAAGGAGAAGAGGCTTGGGGTCGGCTGGTCGTAGTCGATGCCGCAATCCGCGCAGGAGAAATTGTCGGAGTAGCGCCAGACGCCGAGGTCCGCGCCATCGTCGCCCTGCAGGTGGACAGCCATCCGGCCCTGCCCGCGGGCCAGCGCGGCCTCGATCGCTTCGGCCAGCCGCTGCGGCGCGACCGTGCTCGCGCGGAACCGGTCGGCAACCACGTCGAGGACCGCGCTGATCGCACCGGAGGAATCCGCTGCCGGCTTGTCGCCGGCACGCGCCTTCGATCGTGTCGCCGCGCCTGCCTTCTTCTTCCTTGCAGGCCCGGCGGCCGCGTTGGGCCCGGCGGTGAGTTCCGTGCGCTTGTGAATGCGGGTGTAGCCCTGCGCCTGCAGGTGCTGCTCGACTTCGCTCTCGCTGAAGTTGGCCGGCACCGCCACCGCGAATGTGACCACCAGCCGCGGATCGCCGGCAAGTAGAGCGCGATCGCGCACATTCCCGGCGATGCTGGCGGTGTGGTCGCGCCGCACCGGCTGCGCGCAGTTGCGGCAGTAGAGCGTGGAGGCGCGCGCGAGCAGCAGCTTGAGGTGGTCGTTCAACTCCGTCATCGTGCCGACGGTGGAGCGCGAGGTGCGCACCGGATTGGTCTGGTCGATGGCAATTGCCGGCGGCACACCGTCGATGCGATCGACCTGCGGCTTGTCCATCCGGTCGAGGAACTGGCGCGCGTAGGCGGAGAAAGTCTCGACATAGCGGCGCTGGCCCTCCGCGTAGAGCGTGTCGAAAACCAGGGACGACTTGCCGCTGCCCGAAACGCCGGTCACCACCACCAGTTCACCGGTGGGGATGTCCAGGTCGAGGTTCTTGAGATTGTTCTGCCGGGCTCCGCGGATGCGGATCGGAGGCTGTCCGCCCCCGTCGCCGTCGATTGCCGAGACGCCTGACTCGTTCGAATCCTTCAAATCCTTCAACTGCTAGTCCCCATCGCCTGAGCCTGCGCCACCGTTGCCGCCACCGTTCCCACCACTGCCACCACCGCCGCTGCCACCGCCGCCACCCCCACCACCGCCGGTCCCCTCGGCGCCCCCGCTGCCGTCACCCACGCTGCCACTCGCGCCGGCACCACCATGGCTGCCACCGTCGGGGTTGGCGCCAGCCGCTCCGAGCGTGCCGGCAACACCTGCCGTGTCTTCCGCGGCGGCCAGATTGGCCCCTGGTGCGCCTTCGCCGCGGGCGTGCCGGGCGCCCGGACGGGAGCGGACTTGAGCAGGCGGCTGCCCGCTGTCACGGCCGCGGGCCGACCGTATCCTGCGGGCCCGGGCGCTGGGCCGGGCATACCAGCGGTGCAGTACGAGGAAGGCGACCAGCAGAAGGATGAAGATGCCGACGGCTGACATTGCCTAATGGTAGAGCAGCGGGTAGAGCAGGACCGTGACAGGGCGCGTGGGCAAAGGGCTGGAAGGATGGAGTTCGGAAGAGTCCGAGAGGCGAGGGAGTGACCGACGGAGCACGCCAGCATCCGAGTATGCGGGCGGAATCGCTAGAATCAACCGACGAAACCAGACATCTCGAGGTGCTTCCATGGCCACACCCATCACCACCAAGGCCGCTCCCGCCGCCATTGGCCCGTATTCGCAGGCGGTCCAGGTCGGCAGCACCGTGTATCTTTCCGGCCAGATCGGGCTCGATCCGCAAAGCGGACAGATGGTGGAAGGCGGTTTCGATGCGCAGGTGCATCGCGCGATCAGGAACATGACGGCCGTCGTCGAGGCGGCGGGCGGCAACCTGCGGCAATGCGTGCGCCTGACCCTGTATCTCACCGACCTCGCCAATTTTCCGCGCGCCAACGACATCATGCAGGAGTATTTCAAGGCGCCATACCCGGCACGCTCCACGGTCGGCGTGGCGGCCCTGCCGCGCGACGCGCAGTTCGAGATCGAAGCGACCGTCGTGCTCGAGTGACGCGCTGGACGCACTGGACAAACGGTTCGCCAAGCTCGGGCTTCGCAGCGGCGATGACCTGCTCCTGCACCTGCCGCTTCGCTACGAGGACGAGACCCGCCTGACGCCGATCGCCGGGCTCGCGGACGGCATGGCCGCGCAGGTCCAGGGCGAAATCGTGGATACCGAGCACCACAGCCGCGGGCGCCGCTCGCTGGTCGTGCGGTTGTGTGACGGCAGCGGCGAACTGAACCTGCGCTTCCTCAACTTCTATCCTTCGCAGGTCGCGCAGCTTGCCCGCGGGGCGCTGGTAAGGGCACATGGCGAGGTGAGGTCGGGCCTGTTCGGCTTCGAGATGGTCCACCCGAGATATCGGCTGGTGTCGCCGGGCACGCCGCTGCCGCAGCGGCTGACGCCGGTCTATCCCACCAGCAGCACCATCCCGCAGCACCAGTTGCGCAAGGTGATCCTCGAGGAACTGCGCCAAGCGCATTGGCGCGACACCATTCCCCAGAAGGTCCTGCAGGCGATCGGCGCAGCGGACCTTCCACCAATCATGCTGGCCCTGCAGGAGGTCCATTGCCCGCCGGCGGCCGCTGATCATGCCGACCTGCTGGCGCGCCGGACACCCGCGAGCCGGCGGATCATCCTGGAGGAGTTGCTCGCGCAGCAGCTGTCGCTGCGCCAAGCCCGCGCGGCCCGTGCCAGTCGCAGCGGCATCGCCCTCGAAGCGGCCGGACGCTGCGAGGCGCTCCTCAAGGCGCTGCCGTTCCGGTTGACGGCCGCACAGCAGCGGGTCTGGAACGAGATCAGCGCGGACCTTGCGGGCCACCAGCCGATGAACCGGCTCCTGCAGGGCGACGTCGGCAGCGGCAAGACGGTCATCGCGGCGCTGGCGGCGATGCAGGCGATCGGCTCCGGCCATCAGGCCGCCCTGATGGCCCCGACCGAGATCCTTGCGCAGCAGCACCGCGACAAGCTGGTGCCGTGGCTCAACAGCCAGGGCGTCAGGATCGGCTGGCTCGCCGGTTCGCTGACGCCGCGCGCGAAGAAGAAGGTTCGAGAGGACGTGGCTGCCGGCGCAATCGACCTGCTCATCGGCACCCACGCATTGATCGAGGATTCGGTGGTCTTCGAACGGATGGCGCTGGCGATCGTCGACGAGCAGCACCGCTTCGGCGTCGCGCAGCGGCTGGCCCTGCGCCAGCGCAACGACGGCCTCCTGCCGCACCAGCTCATGATGAGCGCGACGCCCATTCCCCGCACGCTTGCGATGACGTTCTATGCGGACCTGGACGTGTCGGTGATCGACGAGCTGCCTCCCGGCCGCAAGCCGGTGACCACCAAGCTGATCTCGGACCGGCGCCGGGACGAGGTGATCGACCGGGTCAGGCATGCGGTCGGGGAGGGTCGCCAGGTGTACTGGGTGTGCCCGCTGATCGAGGAGTCCGAGGCGCTCGACCTCGAGAACGCCCTCGCCACGCACGAGCGGCTCGTGCAGGAGCTGGCCGGCCTGCGGGTCGGACTGGTGCATGGGCGCCTGCCCGTGGAACAGAAGTCGCAGACCATGGCGGCATTCAAGGCAGGCGGCGTCGACGTGCTGGTGGCGACCACGGTGATCGAGGTGGGGGTCGACGTGCCGAATGCCAGCCTGATGGTCATCGAGCATGCCGAACGGTTCGGATTGTCGCAGCTGCACCAGTTGCGCGGCCGTGTCGGCCGCGGCGCCCACCAGAGCGTCTGCGTCCTGCTGTATCGGCATCCAGCCGGGCCGGTCGCCAAGCAGAGGCTCACTACGATGTACGAAACCGGCGACGGCTTCGAGATCGCCCGCCGGGACCTCGCCTTGCGCGGGCCCGGCGAGTTCCTCGGCGCGCGGCAGTCGGGTGCGATGCTGCTGCGGTTCGCGGATCTGGAGCGGGACGCGGACCTGGTGGAGGCGGCGCAGGCTGCCGCCAGGATGATGCTGAAGGAATTCCCCCAGGAGGTTGCCGCGCACCTGCTGCGCTGGCTGGGCAGCCGCGAGGAGTTCCTCAGGGCTTAGGTTGCCTACGGAGGAAGGGAAGCATCGCAAATTCCCGTCAGGAATCTGCAAGCCGAACGCGGATTCTTGATAGAATCCGTCTATGACTCTCACCGAACTCAAGTACATCGTGGCGGTGGCCCGGGAGCGGCATTTCGGCCGCGCCGCGGAGGCTTGTTTCGTGAGCCAGCCGACCTTGTCGGTAGCCATCAAGAAGCTGGAGGACGAGCTCGGGGTGCAGCTCTTCGAGCGCGGCAGCACCGAGGTGAGCATCACCCCCATCGGCGTCCAGATCGTCGAGCAGGCGCAGCGCGTGCTCGAGGAGTCGTCGGCGATCAAGGAGATTGCGAAGCAGGGGAAGGATCCGCTTTCCGGCCCGCTGCGGGTCGGCGTGATCTACACCATCAGCCCCTACCTGCTGCCGGCGCTTGTGCCACGCATGATCCAGGATGCCCCCAAGATGCCCCTGCTGCTGCAGGAGGGGCTTACCATCAAACTGCTCGAGTCGCTGCGGCTGGGTGACGTCGACGTCGCCATCCTGGCGGACCCGTTTCCCAACCAGGGCTTCGTCACCCAGGCGGTTTACGACGAGCCCTTTGTCGTGGCCGTGCCCAACGGTCATCCGTGGGCGAGGCGCAAGCACGTCAAGTCGTCGGAGCTGAAGGAGGAGACCATGCTGCTGCTCGGCACCGGCCACTGCTTCCGCGACCAGGTCCTCGAGGTCTGTCCCGAACTGTCCCGGTATTCGCAGGCCAGCGCGGGCATCCAGAAGACCTTCGAAGGTTCGTCGCTCGAGACCATCCGGCACATGGTTGCCTCCGGCATCGGAATCACCGTACTGCCATGGACGGCGATGCCGCCGCAAGTGCGGGAAGCGATCCACGGCGGACCGCATCCCGGCACGGGCGCTCCCGGGTTGCCGGTGCTGGATCGCGACGGTGGCGCAACGGTCGCCAGCCCGCCCGCGGTTGCGACTGCGCCGGCGCCGGCGGAAAGCCACAGCGACGGCTTGCTGACCTACGTGCCGTTTCATCCGGTCGCGCCGACGCGGCGGGTGGTGCTGGCCTGGCGCAAGAGCTTCACCCGTGCAGCGACGATCGATGTGCTGCGAAAGACCATCCTCGGACTGAAACAGCCCGGTGTCACCGTCCTGCCGGACGAAAAGCCGACGACGCATTGACGACCTCATCGATGATCAGATACCCCACGATTGAAGCCACCATCGGCAACACGCCATTGGTCGAACTGGTTCGGATCCCTCCGGCAGGGCTGGGCGAAGCCGGCATCCGCATCCTCGGAAAGCTCGAGGGCAACAACCCTGCCGGTTCGGTAAAGGATCGGCCCGCCCTGTCGATGATCACCCGCGCCGAGGCGCGCGGCGAGATCAAGCCGGGCGATACGCTCATCGAGGCGACCTCGGGCAACACCGGTATCGCACTGGCCATGGCCGCCGCCATCCGGGGCTATCGCATGATCCTGGTGATGCCCGAGAATCAGTCGCTGGAGCGGCGCCAGGCGATGAAGGCTTATGGCGCGGAACTCGTCCTCGTGACGAAGGAGCAGGGTATCGAAGGCGCCCGCGATCTCGCCGACCGGATGCAGGCGGAAGGCAAGGGCAGGGTGCTCGACCAGTTCGGCAACGACGACAACTGGCTGTCGCACTACGAGGGGACCGGACCGGAATTGTGGCGCCAGACCGAAGGCACGATCACCCACTTCGTGTCCGCCATGGGCACCACCGGAACGATCACCGGCGTCTCCCGCTACTTCAAGGAGCGCAACCCGCGCGTGCAGATCGTCGGCGCGCAGCCTTCGGAAGGCTCCTCCATTGCCGGCATCCGCAAGTGGCCGCCGGAGTACATGCCGGGCATCTATCGCCATGCCAAGGTGGACCGGCTCGAGTACGTAAGCCAGCAGGATGCCGAGGAGATGGCGCGCCAGATGGCGGCGAAGGAAGGCATTTTCTGCGGGATTTCGGCCGCCGGCGCGTGCGTGATCGCCATGAGGGTGGCGCAGGAGTACCGCCGGCAAATGCAGGCGGATTCGTCGCTGAAGCCTGCGACCATCGTCTTCGTGGTCTGCGACCGGGGCGATCGATATCTCTCGACCGGCGTCTTTCCCGGCTAGGGGAGCCTGGGCCGCAGAAGGACGACCTCGCGTTGGGAACTGAAAGGGGCGCAGGCAAGGCGCGGGTTCCGGTCTGCCCTCCGCCTGCCCGCTGGCAGCGAAGGCGTGAACGCGCCCGCGCAACGGCCTTGAAGCTTACGCGTTGAAGGTCGCGGAGTTCGTCACGCCGGCAGGGCATCGTCATCCGCTGCGCGGCGTCATGCTGATGATCTGCGCGGTGTCGTTGTTCGGGGTGATGGACGCGGGCGCCAAGTATCTCGCCGAGCGCTACCCGGTGCCGCTGGTGGTCTGGGCGCGGTTCTTCTTCAACGTGCTGATCATGCTGGTGTTCCTGGGGCCGGTCTACGGCAGGCGGCTCGTCCGGACGCAGCGGCCCCGCCTCCAACTCGTGCGCGGCCTCGCGCTGGGCCTGTCGTCGGTGCTTTTCGTGAGTGCGCTGCCCTACCTGCGGCTGGCCGACGCATCTGCAATCAGCTTCGTGACGCCGATGCTCGTGACCCTCGGCGCGGTGTACCTGTACGGGCAGAAGGCGCCGCCCGGTACGTGGATCGCGCTGGCGGCGAGCTTTTTCGGCGTGCTGCTGGTGATCCAGCCCGGCGGCTCGGCATTCACCTGGGCGGCGGTGCTGCCGCTGGGCACGGCCATCTTTGCGGCGATCTACCAGCTGCTGACCAGCCGGCTGGCCGGGGTGGACGACGGCGCGACTTCCCTCTTCATCGGCGCGCTGGTCAGCGTGGCCGTGCTGACCGTGCCGGTGGTGTTTTTCTGGACATGGCCGCGGTCTCCCACTGACGCGCTGCTGTTCGTGACGGTGGGAGCGCTCGGCGCGTCGAGCCACTATCTGATCATCCGCGCGTTCGACTACGCGCCACCGGTCGTGCTGGCACCGTTCGGCTACCTGCAGATCGTCGCTGCGCTGCTGCTCGGCTGGCTCGTGTTCGGCAACTTCCCCGGCCCGGTCGCGCTGCTCGGCATCGGCTTGATCGTCTTCACCGGTGTGATGATGGGCCTGCGCCAGCGGGTGCCCTCGGCCGTGCAGCCGGTGGCGAGACCGGGGGAATGACTGGCGTCGCTCCTCCGGATGGCAATCGGTGGACGCGGATCAGCCTGTCACGTAGTCGATCTTGGCGCGCCTGGCCTGGTTGCGCAGGAACTGAATCGTTCCGGCGGCTCGCCTCGCGATCCGGATGAGGTGGTGCAGCGGGCCTTTGCCGGCGCCGGCAAAGGCAGCGCCGCGCTGCGCCTCGATTTCGAGTTCGCCCAGTTGACGTTCCAGGGTATCGGTGAGCTTGGTCGGTTCGACTTGCATGGTGGTGCGTTCCAGAGGTGGCGGGCAGGGCAACCGGCGAATCCGGGCTTCCGCCGTAGGGGTTTTCCCTACGCTCCTATTTTGCGCCGCACCATGGAAATCGGAAGGCCTGTTCGAGTCATTCGTCTACTCCTGTCGGCCGCCGGTCACTTCGTGCATTAAAAGCTGTCCGCCTGCCGCGGATTGCCGCTCCTAGTGCCGGTGCGGCATCACGAGATAGCAGGTCCCGCGTTCGACGGCGAGGCTGATGCGCGCGCCGTGCGGCAGCGTGATCACCGGATCGGCATGGCCGAAGGGCAAGCCGGTGATGATCGGTGCCTTCACCTGCCGGCCGATCCAGCGATAGACCGCCGGCAGGTCGAAGCCGCGATCCTTTGGTGCGAGCTTGTAGCCGTTGACATGGCCGAACACGATCGCTTTCTGGCGGGCGAGCACGCCGGCGTGCAGCAGCTGGGTGAGCATTCGCTCGATCCGGAACGGATGCTCGTTGACGTCCTCGAGGAACAGGATACCGCCGTCGACTTTCGGGAAGAAAGCAGTGCCGAGCAGGGCGCAGACCATGGCCAGGTTGCCGCCCCAGAGCGTGCCCTCGGCCTCGAAGCCGCTGTTGCCGCGGGTGGCGAAGCCGAGCGCCTCGACGCGGCCGTCGGCGGTATCGACGAATGTCTCGAGCGTGGTCGCGTCGATGTCCTCGAACTTCTCGGCGCCGAAGCCCGCGACCAGGCAGGGACCCGACCAGGTGACCGCCTTCGCCTGCGCCAGCATCGCGAGGTGGAACGCGGTGAAGTCGGACAGCCCGATCCAGTGCTTGCCGGCTGCCGCAAGCCGCCGGTAGTCGAGCTGGTGCAGGTAACGGGTGAGGCCGTAGCCGCCGCGCGTGGCCATCACGATCCCGCAATCGGAGGCAGCTGCCCGGGCGAACGATTCGGCTCGCGACTTGTCCTGGCCGGCGAAGCGCTGATGCACGGCGAGGGCGGACCGGTCGAGCTTCACTTCGAATCCGGCGCGACCGAGATGGGCGACCGCGCGCCGCAGACGGGCCTCGTCCTCCACCGCGCCCGAAGGCGAGATGGCATAGATGGCGCGCGTCATCAGGTGCCGGGATTGCTCGCCAGGCGCGCCTGGCGCAGCGTCGTGGCGAGATCGATCACCGCCATCGCATAGAAATACGAACGGTTGTAGCGGGTGATGGCGTAGAAGTTCTGCGTGCCGAGCACGTGGTCTGCCGGCGCGTCGACATTGACGAGGTCGGCCAGCACCAGCTTCTCATCCTGCGCAATCTCGTCGTTGCTGGTGATGCCTGCATCTCCGAGTTCCAGAATGGTGAAGCCGGGAACCGGTCCTGCGTCGATGAACTTGCGCGCCCGCGCCGGGTCCGCGATGGCGACCTGGAAATGAGTCGGCTTGCCCGCCTGCCAGCCATGCCGGTTGAGGAAGCTCGCGACACTGCCGATGGCGTCGGCGTTGCTGTTGCGCAGGTCGATGCGGCCGTCCTTGTCGAGGTCGACTGCGAAACGGCGGATGCTGCCGGGCATGAACTGAGGCGTACCGATGGCGCCGGCATAGGAGCCGAGCGGCTCGAGCGGATCGATGCGGTTCTCGCGCGAGAACAGCAGGAACTGCTCGAGTTCGGAGCGGAAGTAGTCGGCCCGCGACGGATAGTCGAAAGCGAGCGTCGCGAGAGCCTCGGCGACCCGGAACTTGCCGGTGTTGCGACCGTAGATGGTTTCGACGCCGATGATCGCGACGATGATTTCTTCCGGCACACCGTAGAGTGCCGAAGCCAGCTTGAGGTCGGCACTGTTGGCCTGCCAGAAGTCGAGGCCGCCGTTGATGCGGGTCGGCTCGATGAATCGCGACCGGTATTCGCGCCACGAACGGCGATAGGTGCCGCCGGTCGTGGGCGTCATCAGGTGGATGACGCGCTCCGAAGGCCGGATCTGTCCGAACAGCCGCTGCAGGTCATTGCGGTCGAAGCCGTGGCTTTGCACCATCCGATCCATGAAATCGCGGACTTCGGGGCGGCTGTCGTAGGTTGGCGCCGGCTTGCCCTGCGCCGCGGCGCCCGTCGGCAATGCGCCCGCCAACCCCAGCGCGAGGGTCAGTGCAAGGATCGGCAGGGATCGGGCGGCGGCAAGAAGCGCCTTCGGAAAGCTGTAACGGAAGGTCATCGATTTCGGGGGCGCGGCGCCTCAGGGCTTGAAGGCACGCACCATCCGCCTGAGGTGATCGAGGATGTCGCGTTGACTGGACCCGAGATCGTACCGCAAGCGGTTGTAGGTCGCGACGATGTCGTGCGCGAGCGCACTCTGCTCCGGATCGAGCAGCCGGTCGACGCGGTAGAGGTAGTGGTTGGCGGTCTCGTGCGGCATGCGCTCGGCGCCGATCGCCGCGAGCCGCTGGCAGAACTCGTCGAACTGCCGCTCGACCGGGTCGGTCGGCGTGCGCGGGCGCAGGGTAGCGAGCGCCACCGCGCCGAGCAGCAATCCAAGTACCCCGGCGATCGCCCCGGCGGCTTCGCGCCAGTCGGTGATGTCGAGGCCGAAGCGGCTGAGCAGCGATTGCTGCCGGGTCTTGTCGTACGAGAGCACCCACTGGTTCCAGTGATGCGTCAACGCGTCGAGGTTCAGGCGCCAGCTGCGCAGCCACTCCTGGCTGCCGAAGCCGGCCTGGGCGATGCCTGCGCGGTTGCGCGTGGAGGTCCTGCCTCGTTCGATGCGCTCGGGCGCGACCGCCGAGGTGGGATCGACCCGTATCCAGCCCTGTTGCGCCGACCAGACCTCGGCCCAGGCGTGCGCATTCGATTGCCTGACGATCCAGTAGTCGTCGAGTTCGTTGCGCTCGGCCCCCTGGTAGCCGGTGACCACGCGCGCCGGCACGCCGAGCGCCCGCATCAGCACGACGAATGCGCTGCTGAAGTGCTCGCAGAAGCCGGCCTTGGTGTCGAACAGGAACTCGTCGACCGTGTGCCTGCCGAGCAGCGGCGGCGTGAGCGTATAGGTGAAGCGGTCGCGCCGCAGCCAGTCCATCGCCCGCTCGATCTGTGCTGGTACGGAAGCCTCGCCGTCGGCCCGCCAGCGAGCCGCCATCTCGAGCGTGCGCGGGTTGTAGCCGGTCGGCAGCTGGAGCCAGTTCTGCAGCGACGCCTGCGTCTCGTTGCGCCCGGTCTGGGCATCGAGGCGGGCCTCGCCGGAATAGCGGATCCGCTCGTTGACCGGCGTGCCCGCGACCAGCTCGAACGACGGCGAGATCATGATGCGCCGATCGTCGACGACCGGCACCTGGCTGGCCGTCTCGAGCGCGAGGATCCAGCGGCTCGACGACGGCTCCATGGTGGCGGTGTAGCGGATCGGGTCACGAGCCTCCGCTGCCAGGCGGACCTCCGGCCGGGGCGGCAGCGCGGCGGCATAGCGGGCCGGACGCCAGACGCGCCCGTCGAACTCGCCGAACGACGGGCCGCGCCAGTACATTGCGTTCACCGGCGGTGCGGTTCGGCCGAAGTCGACCCGCATGACCACCTCCTCCGATTCGGCAAGATCGGCGATCTCGCCCGGCGACATCGAATCGGAAAGCCCGGTGCGCCCGGAGTAGGCATCGTCCGGCAGGCCCCACAGCGGGCCGTTCGGCCGCGGAAACAGCACGAAGAGCGCGATGGCGACCGGCACGGCCTGCAGCAGGAGCACGGTTGCATAGCGCAGCCGCTGGGGCACCGGCAATTCCTCCTGGCGGAACTGCATGGTCAGCATCGACGCGATCAGCGTGAGCACCGCCAGCATCGTGGCTGCGGCCATCAGGATGCCCTGCGAATGGAAGTAGCCGGTGAGGAGCAGGAAGCAGCACAGGAAGATCACCACGAACAGGTCGCGGCGGGCGCGCATCTCCATCAGCTTCAGGCCGAGGAAGAGGACCAGCAGCGCGACCCCAGCTTCGCGCCCGAGAAGGGTGTGGTACTGGGCGAAGACCGCGCCGATGATCGCGAGCGCCGCGACCAGTCGCACCATGGCACCCGGCAGCGGATGGCCGCTGAAGACCAGGCCGAGCCGCCAGCTGAAGAGGATGAAGAAGCCCGCCGTGCACCAGAACGGCAGGTAGAGCACCTGCGGCAGCACGGACAGCAGCACCGCGCCCATCAGGAACAGCGTGTCGCGCCGGTCACGTTCCCAGGCTGCGCCCAGGCGTCCGCCGAGGACGCGGATCGATATCCGCGGCGGGCGACGCGGCTGCTTCATTGCCGGCCGTCCACGGGCTCCGCGCTCGAGGGGGCACGCGGCAGCGAGAACGTCGCCAGCGCTTCCAGGCAGGCCGCGCGATGGGCCGGGCCTTTGTCTACCTCCAGCTCGCGACCCGGCAGCATGAGGCCGAAGCGCTGGCCACCTGCTTCCGCCTGCATGACCCAGCGCGTGAGCCGCGACAGCCGCGCTTCCACGTCCAGCGACGCGGGCAGGCTGCGCCAGTCGAGCAGCAACTCGCCGCCGCTGCCGCCTTCGAAGGACTTGGTGAGCGGATCGCCGGTGCCGCTTCGCGCCATGACCTTCCACGCCAGGCGACGCAGCGAATCACCCTCGCGATACGGCCGGATAGCGCTGAAGTCGTCGTCGCCACGGCTGCGGTCCTGCATCTCGCCGTCGGCCCTGTCGGAGGCCGGCAGCGGTGCGGGCGGGCTTTCGGGCGAGGGATGGACCAGGATGCGCGAGGCGGGCTGCCAGTAGGTCCAGGCTCGCCACAAGCCGAGCGGGAAGGTGGTCGACAGGGTGAAGCGCGGCGCCGGCATCCAGCCCCGTTGCCGCGTCTGCAGCGCGACCGCGACGATCTTCTCGGCAGTGGCGGCGACGTCGTGAATCAGCGAGTCCTGGCTGCCCGGCGCCTCCACCTGCAGCGCGTAGCGCGGCTGGCGCGACGGATTCACCAGCGTCAGGCTCAGCTCGGCGAGCTGGCCGGCGTGCACCGGGTCGCCGCGCCCCGGCCGCAGCACCAGGCCCGACAGGTTGCGATAAGTGTGCAGCATCGACACCAGCCCCACCGACACCAGCACGAAGGTGAGGACGTAGCCCAGCGCGAGCGAATAGTTGATTGTCGCGAGCAGCATCGTCGCCATCGCGCCGGCGAACAGCAGGCCGGCACGCGACGGCAGGATGTAGATGCGTCGCCGGTCGAGCGTGTAGTCGCCGCTGCGCGGGCCGCCCCTGTAGGCCAGGCGTAGCGCGATCCGGTCTGCCAACCGCGGCACCTGGGCTTGCACCGCCATGGCTCCTTACGGTACCGCCACGGCCTTGATGAGCTCGGCGACCAGTTCGGCGCGGGCCCGGTGGCTGGTGGCGGCCCCCTTGGCCGGCCGCAGGCGATGGCCGGCAACCGGCGTGATCACAGCCTGCACGTCGTCGGGCAGCACGTGGTTGCGTCCGTCGAGCAGCGCCCAGGCACGCGCGGCCTGCAGCAGTCCGAGTCCGGCTCGCGGACTGAGCCCCTCGGAGAAGAGCGGCGAGCGGCGCGACTGAGTGAGGATGTTCTGGATGTAGTCGATCAAGGCCGGCGCCGCCTTCACCTCGCGGATCGCCTGCTGCAACGCCATCAGCCGGTCGGCGTCGAGCCGCGGCTGCAGCGTGGCTAGCAGGTCCCGTCGGTCCCGTCCCTCGAGCAATGCCCGCTCGGATTTGGGATCCGGGTAGCCCAGCTCGATGCACATCAGGAAGCGGTCGAGCTGCGACTCCGGCAGCGGGAAGGTGCCGATCTGGTCCTGCGGATTCTGGGTGGCGATCACGAAGAACGGCTGTGGCAGCTTGTGCGGCTTGCCTTCGACCGACACCTGCCGTTCCTCCATCGCTTCCAGCAGCGCGCTCTGGGTCTTGGGTGAGGCGCGGTTGATCTCGTCGGCGAGCAGCATCTGCGAGAAGACCGGGCCCGGCATGAAGGTGAACTGGCCGGAGTCGCGGCGGTAGATGGTCGCGCCGGTGATGTCTGCGGGCAGCAGGTCGTTGGTGAACTGGACGCGCTTGAAATCGAGGCCGAGCGAGATCGCAAGCGCATGAGCCAGCGTAGTCTTGCCGACCCCGGGCAAGTCCTCGATGAGGAGATGGCCGCGGGCGAGCAGGCAGGCCATCGCGAGACGGATCTGCGGGTTCTTGCCGACGACGAGCGACCCTACCTGGGCGGCGACGCCCTGAATTCCTTCCAGCATTCGTTGTGCTCTCGAGTCCTCACGCATAGTAATCTAGCCCTGCCGCCGTCCCGGCATGGACCGACGGTCGGTCACGGGAGTCACACCAGTCGGAGATCCGGATGCACAGTGAGAGGCAAAGCGACACGTCGGTGGTTGTCGAGCGGGATGGCGCGATGGCGACCGTCTGGCTGAACCGCCCGACCGCCCATAACGCGCTTTCGGAAGCCGTGCTGCTGCAGTTGGGCGAGGCATTCGAGCAGCTGGCGGACGAGCGCGAGGTCCGGGTGGTGGTGCTGGGCGGCCGCGGCCCCGCCTTCTGCGCCGGCCACGACCTGCGCGAAATGCGGGCGGAGCCGGGCGAACAGTACTACCGCCATCTCTTCGAGCGCTGCACGCGCGTGATGACCGCAATCCGGTCGCTGCCGCAGCCGGTGATCGCGCGGGTGCAGGGCATCGCGACGGCCGCCGGCTGCCAGCTGGTCGCAACCTGCGACCTCGCGGTCGCGAGCGAGGACGCCCGGTTCGCTGTTTCGGGCGTGAACCTCGGCCTGTTCTGCTCGACTCCTTCGGTGGCGCTGTCGCGCAACCTGCTGCGCAAGCAGGCCTTCGAGATGCTGGTGACGGGCGACTTCATCGGTGCCGCGCAGGCCCGCGACTGGGGCCTCGTCAATCGGGTGGTGCCCGCGGCAAAGCTCGACGAGGCGGTGGGAGAACTCGCGCAGGCGATCTCCGCGAAGGCCGAGGTCGCGGTCCGGATGGGCAAGGACCTGTTCTACCGGCAGCTCGAGATGGGCACCGCCGCGGCCTACCAGCTTGCCGGCCAGACGATGGCCTGCAACATGATGGACGAAGCCGCGCTCGATGGCGTGCAGGCGTTCCTGGACAGGCGCCGCCCGCCCGCACAGGGCGCCATCGCAGAAGAGGCTCAGCTCCCATGACGACGATCAACCGCCGAATCCTGCTTGCCGCACGACCCCAGGGCCTGCCCAAGCCTTCGGACTGGTCGATCGAGGACCAGCCGATCGCGCCGCTCGCCGAAGGGGAAGCGCTGGTCAAGGTGCAACTGCTCTCGCTCGATCCTGCCATGCGCGGCTGGATGAACGAAGGCAGGAGCTACATCGCGCCGGTGGCGATCGGCGCCGTGATGCGCGCGTTCGGCATCGGCGAAGTGGTGCAGTCGCGCCGCCCCGAGCTTGCGGTCGGGATGAGCGTTGCCGGAGTCTTCGGCGTGCAGCAGTATTGCCGCATCGGTGCCGACGGACCGGCGTGCTCGCCGGTGGACCTGGCGGTTGCGCCTGCCCTGAAATGGCTCAACCCCCTCGGCATGCCCGGGATGACTGCCTACTTCGGTCTGCTGGAAGTCGGAGAGCCACGGGAGGGACAGACGGTGGTCGTCTCCGGAGCCGCCGGCGCGGTTGGGCAGAGCGTCGGGCAGATCGCGAAGATCAAGGGGTGCCGCGCGGTCGGCATCGCGGGCGGCAAGGCCAAGTGCGACTTCGTCGTGAACGAGCTCGGCTTCGATGCCTGCATCGACTACAAGGGCGATGACGTCAAGGGCGCGCTCAAGGACGCCTGTCCGGCGGGCGTCGACATCTACTTCGACAACGTCGGCGGCAGCCTTCTCGACACCGTGCTGACCCGCATCACCCGGCATGCCCGTATCGTCATCTGTGGCGCCATTTCCCAGTACAACAATACGGAGCCGGTGCGCGGGCCGGCCAACTACCTGGCGCTGCTGGTCAACCGCGCGAGGATGCAGGGCATGGTCGTGTTCGATTACGCCGACCGGTATCCCCAGGCCATCGCCGACATCGGCAGGTGGATGGCGGAGGGGCGGCTGCGGACGCGCGAAGACGAGGTCGAAGGCCTCGAGAGCTTCAACGACCGGCTGCTGATGCTGTTTTCGGGGGAGAACTTCGGCAAGCTGGTCCTGCGGGTTTCCTGAAGGCGGCAGAGCAGGCTCTAGCTATAATCGTCGTTTTGGCACGGTCGTTCGATTTTGCGCACGGTCGTTCGCATTACTCAACCTCAGGTCAGCCCATGAAAGTTCTGGTAGCCGTCAAGCGAGTCATCGACTACAACGTCAAGGTCCGTGTCAAGAGCGACCAGAGCGGTGTCGATACCGCCAACGTCAAGATGTCGATGAACCCCTTCGACGAGATCGCTGTCGAGGAAGCCGTCCGGCTGAGGGAGAAGGGCGTGGCAACCGAGATCATCGCCGTGTCCTGCGGACTGCAGTCATGCCAGGAGACGCTGCGCACGGCGATGGCGATCGGCGCCGACCGGGCGATCCTGGTGGAGACCGACGTCGAGCTGCAGCCCCTGGCGGTGGCCAAGCTGCTGAAGGCGGTGCTCGACAAGGAAGGCGCGCAACTCGTGATCCTCGGCAAGCAGGCGATCGACGACGACGCCAACCAGACGGGCCAGATGCTCGCGGCGCTGGCCGACCTGCCGCAGGCAACCTTCGCTTCCAAGGTCGAAGTGGCCGACGGCAAGGCGAAAGTGACCCGCGAGGTCGACGGCGGCCTGGAGACGATCGAGGTGAGCCTGCCCGCCGTCGTCACCACCGACCTGCGGCTCAACGAGCCCCGCTACGTGACGCTGCCCAATATCATGAAGGCGAAGAAGAAGCAGTTGGACAAGCTCTCGCCGGCGGACCTGGGCGTCGACGCGGCGCCGCGCCTGAAGACCTTGAAGGTAAACGAGCCCGAAGGCCGCAAGGCGGGCGTGCGCGTGCCCGACGTGGGCGCGCTGGTGTCCAAGCTGAAGACCGAAGCCAAGGTCATCTGATGAGCCGTGGCGCATTGCGCCGGGCGATGAACCGCCGCTCGTTGCGCCATTCGCAGCGGAGCAACAACTTTGGAGAGGTTTCATGGCTGTACTGGTGATTGCAGAACACGACAACAAGACCATCAAGCCCGCGACGCTGAACACGGTGACTGCCGCGACCAAGCTCGGATCCGACGTGACGGTGATGGTCGTCGGCAGCGGCTGCGCGGAAGCCGGGCAGGCGGCGGCGAAGATTGCAGGGGTCACAAAGGTGCTGGTGGCGGATGGGCCGCAGCTGGGCGACCAGTTGGCCGAGAACGTCGCGGCGCAGATTCTTGCGGTGGCGGCGGAGTATTCCCATATCCTCGCGCCGGCCACGGCCAACGGCAAGAACGTGCTGCCGAGAGTGGCGGCCAAGCTCGACGTCGCGCAGATCTCCGACATCATGAGCGTGGAGTCGGAAGATACCTTCAAGCGTCCGATCTACGCCGGCAACGCGATAGCGACCGTCCAGTCGTCCGACCAGGTCAAGGTCATCACCGTGCGCACCACCGCCTTCGACGCGGCGCCTGCGGAAGGCGGCAATGCCACGGTGGAGGAATTTGCAGCGGTGGCGGATTCCGGCAAGTCGTCGTTCGTCGGCCGTGAAGTGGCCAAGAGCGAGCGGCCTGAACTGACCGCCGCCAAGGTCATCGTCTCCGGCGGGCGCGGACTGGGCAGCGCCGAGAACTTCAAGGCGGTCCTCGAGCCGCTCGCCGACAAGCTCGGCGCCGCCATGGGTGCATCCCGGGCTGCGGTGGATGCCGGCTATGCGCCCAACGACTGGCAGGTCGGCCAGACCGGCAAGATCGTCGCACCGCAGCTGTACGTGGCGGTCGGCATCTCCGGCGCCATCCAGCACCTCGCCGGCATGAAGGACAGCAAGGTGATCGCGGCGATCAACAAGGACGAGGAGGCGCCCATCTTCGGTGTCGCCGACTACGGCCTCGTGGCCGACCTCTTCACCGCGGTGCCGGAGATGGTCAAGGAAGTGGGCTGACGCCGACCGGGGAGGAGAGGAGATGACGTACGCAGCACCGCTCAAGGACATGTTGTTCGTGATCCGGGAACTCGCCGGCCTCGACGAGCTGCGCAAGCTGCCGGGCTTCGAGGAAGCGACCGATGACACGGTCGAAGCCGTGCTGCAGGAGGCGGCCAGGTTCAATGCGGAGGTGGTCGCGCCGCTCAACCGCAGCGGCGATACCCAGCCGGCCAGGGTGAAGGACGGCGTCGTCACTACCTCGCCGGGCTTTCGCGAGGCATTCCGGCTGTTTGCGGAGTCTGGCTGGCAGGGCGTGCTGCACCCGGCCGAGTTCGGCGGCCAGGGCCTGCCCAAGCTCGTGGCCACCGCCTGCAACGAAATGCTCAACAGCGCCAACCTGTCCTTCGCGCTCTGCCCGCTGCTTACCGACGGCGCGATCGAGGCGCTGCTGACGGCCGGCACCGAGTCGCAGAAGCAGATCTTCCTGCCGAAGATGATCGAAGGCCGCTGGACCGGCACCATGAATCTGACCGAGCCGCAGGCCGGCTCGGACTTGTCGCTGGTGCGCACCCGTGCCGAGCCTCAGGGTGACGGCAGCTACCGCCTCTTCGGGCAGAAGATCTTCATCACCTACGGCGAGCACGACATGGCGGAGAATATCCTCCACCTCGTGCTGGCCCGGATTCCCGGCGCGCCCGAGGGTGTCAAGGGCATCTCGCTGTTCATCGTGCCGAAGTACATGGTCGACGAGAACGGCACACCAGGCCGGCGCAACGACGTCTGGTGCACGTCGATCGAACACAAGCTCGGCATCAACGCCAGCCCGACGGCGGTGCTGGTCTTCGGCGACGGCAAGGGCGAAGTTGGCGCCGGCGCCATCGGCCACCTGATCGGCGAGGAGAACCGCGGCCTCGAGTACATGTTCATCATGATGAACGCCGCGCGCTTTGCGGTCGGCATGCAGGGCGTCTCGGTCGCCGAAGCCGCCTACCAGAAGGCGGTGGAGTACGCGCGGGAGCGGGTGCAGAGCCGGGCGGTCGAAGGCTCGAGCGGCCCGGTTGCGATCATCGGCCATCCGGACGTGCGCCGCATGCTGATGACGATGCGAGCCTACACCGAAGGTGCGCGCGCACTCGCCTATGTCGCCGCTGCTGCTGCCGACGCCCATGCGTCGCCGGACCAGTCGCTGGTTGCGCAGAACAAGGCCTTCTACGAATTCCTGGTCCCGATCGTGAAGGGTTTCTCCACCGAGATCAGCATCGAGGTCGCCTCGCTCGGCGTGCAGGTGCACGGCGGCATGGGCTTCATCGAGGAGACCGGTGCCGCGCAGTACTACCGGGACGCGCGGATCCTGACCATCTACGAAGGCACCACCGCGATCCAGGCCAACGACTTCATCGGCCGCAAGACCGCGCGCGACGGCGGCAGGACGGCGATGGCGGTCATCGAGCTTGCCCGCAGGACGCAGGTCGACCTGCTCGCCTCGGCGGACGCCGACTGCAATCGCATCGGCCAGCGCCTCGCGCTCGGGCTCGATGCGCTCGACGACGCCGTCGACTTCGTGGTTGCACATGCCCGCTCCGAGGCGCGCGTCGTGCACGCAGGCAGCGTGCCGTACCTGATGCTGGCGGGGACGGTGCTGTGCGGCTGGCAGATGGGGCGCGCGGCGCTGGTCGCAGCTCAGCGGCTGTCGGATGCGGGGCCGGACCAGGCCTTTCATCGAGCCAAGCTGGCCACCGCCCGGTTCTACGCCGATCACATCCTGTCGCGCGCGGGAGGCTATCGCGACAGCATCGTCGACGGCGCGGCCGGTGTCCTGGCGCTCGAGGCCGAGCAGTTCTGAGCTTGCCCGCCGCTGTCGGTCGTCGGCGACGCGCGGCTGCCGTTCATGCGGCAAGGATGCCGCGCAGCCAGTCCCCCTTGCCCGGCGCGGCGGGGCGCCTTTAGCTTCCTTCGCTCAGGCGCGTTTGCGCCGCTTGCGAGGTAGCGCGATGTTCAAGATTCTGCCGGCGTCGGTGCCGGCTGCTGTAGATGCCGAGCCGGGCGATGTGCGGGGCGGGCCGGACTGCGGGGGATGCGGGACCGCCGACGGGTAAAGGCGATCCGCCAGGCGGCCGAGCTGGGCATCCGCGAGCGCATCTCCATCAACTTCCTGGCCAACGCGGTGTACAAGCCCGAGGTCTGCATCCGCACCACGCTCGAGGCGGCGCGCGTCCACGGCTTTCCGCTCAAGCAGATCATCTTCGAGGTGACCGAGGGGGAGCGGGTCGAGGACGGCCCCTGGCTCGCCAAGATCCTGCGCGAGTACCAGCGCTGCGGCTTCCTCACCGCCATCGACGACTTCGGCGCCGGCTACGCCGGGCTCACGCTGCTTGCGGATTTTCAGCCGGACCTGATCAAGCTCGACATGGCGCTGATCCGCGGCATCGACAACTGCAGCACGCGCCAGGCGATCGTGCGCGGCATGCTCCGGATCTGCAACGATACCGGCGTGCAGGTCATCGCCGAGGGCATCGAGACTGCCGGCGAGCGCGACTTCCTCTACGACGCCGGCATCCGCCTGATGCAGGGCTACCTGTTCGGCAGGCCCAGCTTCAAGGGCACTTCCTCCATCGCCGCATCGTCCTGGCCGAATCGCTAGGCAGAACTGCCGGCGCAAGCCGGCTCATGAGGGCACCCTTGGCGCTGCGCGCCTTCCCGCCTGCAAGGCCGAGCCCTCCTTCGGGCGGCCGTGCGGAGGGCTCACCGGCGGACGTAGATCCAGTAGCGGTCGTACTCGGTCAGCAACCGATACCGCTGCCAATTCGCCTCGAACAGCGGATTGCTCCGGAAGTACGCCAGGTAGTCGAAGTCCTTGCCTGCGCACTTGTCGATGCCGGGCTGCTTGTCGACGATCACCAGCTTCGGACGGTTGCGGTTGAAGTCCGCGGCGACGGCGTTGTAGGCATAGGATTCGGTGGGCGACATCTCGGAGGGGTCGCGGAACATGCGGCCGTCGGGCAGGCAGCGCTCATACGCGCCCTGGATCGGCCACAGGCTCATGAAGCGCGTGGCCATCTTGGTGTTGGCGTAGTTGATCAGCGGGAAGTGCGGATAGATGCCCGGCGAGAGGACCAGCACGGGACCTTCGGACGCCTGCTTGCCGAAGCGCTGCAGCAGCTGTCCCGCCGGGCTTTTCTCGAAGCGGGCCTGGCGCCAGAAGGTGGGCCGGGTGAGGGCGGACAGGTAGTAGACGCCGAGCATCAGCGCCACCAGGAACACCATCAGCGACACCGATCGCCGCTCGTGCACCGCGGGCACCTGCGAATCGAGGAACTCGCTGAGCAACGCCGCCGCCAGCAGAACGACGAATGCCTCGGCCGGCAGCAGGTGGTAGGGCCAGCCCTTGCCTTGCGCCATCGCGATGAGCGTGGCAGCGATGGCGGCGAGCGCAACCAGTCTCGCGAGCGGGCGGCGCATGAATAGCGAGGCTATCGCCAGCGGCACGAGCAGCACGACCGAAGGAGTGAGCTGCGATTGGAGCAGCACGCGCCACGCGCCGCCGTCGCCCATGCCGACGTAGCTGACCATTGCCAGCGGAACGACCAGGGTCAGATAGGACGGGGTGACGAACAGGATGAAGGCGCCATAAGCGAGGAAAACCGCGGCCAGCGTCCACGGAATGGGATCGCGCAGCGCGCGGCGTGAGCCAAGCCTGGCGGCCACCAGCGCCTCGATCAGCAGCGGGATCAGCAGGAAGTGCGGTTTGAGCGCGAATGCGATTGCGGCGAACAACGTCGTGGCGAGCATGATGCTGCGCTCGGTCGCTCGTCCTTCGAGCCGCGCCTGGGCGAGCAGCAGGTACGGCAGCGTCGCCACGATCATCAGGTGCTCGCGCTGCGCGAACTCGCTGCCCGGATAGACGATCATCAGGAACAGGAACAGGGGCGGGAACAGGTAGCGGTGAATCCCGCTCACAGTTCCGGGCATCACCCGCAGCAGCCGCCAGCTGAGCGCGAATCCGAAGCCGATCCAGGCGAGCACGCAGAGGATCAGGGCGCTGGTTGCGGGGATCGGCGTCAGGCGCGCGATCAGGGCGGGGAACAGGTCCAGGACGAACACCAGCGGCGGGTTGACGTCGATGAGATCGACGTACAGGCGCTCGCCGGCGAGCCAGCGCTGGGCATAGTGCAACAGCGCGGCTGCATCATGATTCAGGGGCGGCAGGAAGTACGCCCAGACCCAGGGCAGTGGCGCGAGCAGGAAGAACGCGAATGCCAGCATCGCCGCCCGCGACGGGTCGGCGAATCCGTGCCAGGTGACGGGTGCGGGAGCCGCATCCGCAACACTGCCTTCGTTGGAACGTCCTTCGAGGAGCAGGCGAAGGAAAGCCTGGTTCTTCGAGGTCAAGCTTCGCTCATCATTGGTGAACTTGTGTAAA
This sequence comes from uncultured Pseudomonadota bacterium, assembly GCA_963844195.1. Classification (GTDB taxonomy): domain Bacteria; phylum Pseudomonadota; class Gammaproteobacteria; order Burkholderiales; family Burkholderiaceae_E; genus Lautropia. The sequence goes on from CAWJNC010000004.1 coordinate 1,752,369, forward strand.
AGCCGTCTGCTTCAGCGGCGCTGGCCAAGCTTTTCGGTAAATCAATGCCCCTTCAGCGGAGGGCAGGAAACGAACCTCCGGGAGTTCCGCAACGACTGGATCTGCGCCGCCCGCCGCCCGGGCAGTCATCGGCTGCCCGCTGGCGGTGCGCGTCCCAGTATATCGATCGGTTATATTCGGAAAGTTTCAGACTTCCACTGTTCTGTCCGATGTCCGGTCGACCGGTGTGTAGTCAACGGGGCGCCGGCGCCCCTCGACCTGTCGCCATGGAACCTGCGGAATACGATCGGATGGATGCGGTGGAAGACCGCATGTGGTGGTACCGCGCGGCCCATGCCAACATGCTCGACGCGCTGCAGCGTTCCTCGCCTCCTCCCGCGAGCCCGCTGCTCGACGCGGGTTGCGGCACAGGTGGACTGCTGCGGCGGCTCGCCGCGGCTGCCCCCGACCGGCTGCAGGTGGGCATCGACATCTTCGAACGGGCGGCGGGAAAGGCTCGCGACAAGAGCGGCTGCCTCGTGGCGGTGGCGAGTGCCGACCGGCTGCCGTTCCGTGACGACTCCATCGGCACGATCTTCAGTGTCGATGTCATCTGCCATCGCGGCGTCGATCCGGCCAAAGCCCTGGCCGAGGCCAGGCGCTGTCTTCTTCCAGGAGGATCATTGATCATCAACGTGCCCGCCTACCAGTGGATGGCTTCCTTCCACGACCGGGAAGTTCACAACGCCCGGCGCTTCGAACGCGCGAGCATGGGACGCCTGCTGACTGCCGCGGGCTTCTCCGGGTTTCGCACCACCTACTGGAACAGCATCCTTTTTCCGCTGATGGTGCTGCGCCGCAAGATGCTGGCCGGCGAGCGCACGCAGAGCGACGTCGGCGACTTCTCCTTGTTCGCCGAGAAGCTTTTTAGCGCCATCATGGCGGTCGAGCGGGCCGGGCTGCGCCTGGGCCTGCGCTATCCCTTCGGCGGCTCGCTGCTCGCCGTCGCAACCAAATGAGCTTGGCGATGCGCAAATACGCCTTGTCGATCGTGGTGCCGGTTTACCGGGGCGCTGCCTCCATCGGCATCCTTGTCGATGCGTTGGCTGGACTCGACATCGCCGGCGGCCATGAGGTGATCCTCGTCAACGACGGCAGTCCGGACAACAGCGCGGCGGTCTGCCGCCGCCTCGCCGCACGTACCGACCTGCCGGTCACCTTCGTCAACCTGTCTCGAAATTTCGGCGAGCACAACGCGGTGATGGCCGGGTTGCGCCACACGCGCGGCGACTACGTCATCACGATGGACGACGACCTGCAGAACCCGATATCGGAAGTCGTCAAGCTTTTCGAGCATGCGCGGGCCGGCGCCTGGGACGTGGTCTATACGTACTACGCCGAGAAGAAGCATGCGGCATGGCGCAACCTCGGCAGCCGCTTCGCCAACAAGGTCGCCGACATCCTGCTTGACAAACCGCGCGGACTCTATCTTTCCAGCTTCCGCTGCATGAGCGCGTTCGTGGTCGCTTCCATCACCCGCTACGAGGGACCGTTCCCGTACGTCGACGGCCTCATCATGCAGACGACGCAACACATCGACAGCATTCCGGTCGAGCACATGGCGAGGGCGAGCGGGCAGAGCAATTACACCCTGCGGCGGCTGGTCCGCCTCTGGCTCAACCTGTTCATCAACTTTTCGGCGATGCCGCTGCGGCTCAGCGTGGTTGCCGGCTTCGTGATCGGCCTCCTGGGCATGGTCGGTTGCTTCATGGTGGTCGCGGAGGCGCTCCTGCGTGCCCCGCCGCCCGGCTGGGCATCGCTGATGGCTGCCACGCTGCTGATTTCGGGCGTCCAGATGGTGATGCTGGGCATCATCGGGGAGTACCTCGGCCGGCTCTTCCTGACCGCGAACCGCAAGCCGCAGTCGCTGGTGCGCGAGGTGGTGCCGCCGGCGGCGGAGGACTCGTTCCGGATCCAGGCGGTACCGTCGGCAGAGGACGCGCCGCGGTTCCAGGCTGCCCACCGGGAAGCGGGCTGATGCCGACCTCCCTGCTCAGCCAGTACCCGCTACTGCCCTACTACCTCGCGCTGGCCGCCGCGATCATGGGCGGCATCGGCGGGCAACTGCTGCTCAAGGCCGGCTCTGTGGGCGCGGAAAATACCGTCGACCAGTTCATGCGCCTGCCAACGCTGATCGGGCTCGGCTTCTACGCAATCTCGGCCGTGCTCTATGTCATCGCCTTGCGGAAGATCCCGGTGTCGATGGCATTTCCGAGCGTATCGGTCAGCTACGCAGTCATCGCCTTGCTGGGATACCTGCTGTGGTCCGAGCCGATGGGCTGGGCGCAGGTGGTTGGCATCGCGCTGATCTGCAGCGGGGTGATCCTGCTCTACCGCGTCTAGCTCAGCGGCAGTGCTTGCGCACGGCTGCACAGACCTCCTGCGCCTGCGCGTCGCCGAGCTGCGGAAACATCGGCAGGCTGAGCACCGTCCGCGCAGCATGCTCCGAACGCTGCAGACCGCCGGGGCCGGACGTGATCCTTCCCTTGTAGGCCGGTTGCAGGTGGACCGGCACCGGATAGTGGACGTTGGTACCGATGCCGGCGGCGCGCAGACGTTGCTGCAGGCCATCCCGATCGGCGGATCGGACGACGTACTGGTGAAAGACGTGGCTCGAGCCGTGGCGTCGCGCGGGCAGCTGCAGTGCGGCGCAGTCGGCGAGCTGCTCGTCGTAGATGGCGGCGATGGCCTGGCGGCGGCAGTTGTCTTCGTCGAGATGACGCAGTCTCACCCGCAGCAGCGCTGCCTGGACTTCATCCAGCCGGCTGTTCACGCCGACCAGGTCGCTTACGTAGCGGTCGCGCCAGCCGTACTGGCGAAGCGCCGCCAGGGTTGCCGCCCGCGCTGCATCGCCCGTGGTCACGATGCCGCCGTCGCCCAGGGCGCCGAGGTTCTTCGTCGGGTAGAGGCTGTACGCGGCCGCATCGCCGAAACTGCCGAGCTTTCGTCCGGCAAACTCCGCGCCGTGCGCCTGCGCGCAGTCCTCGACCACCCGGATATCGTGGCGGCGGGCGATGGCCAGGATGCGGTCCATGTCGGCCGCCTGGCCGTAGAGGTGCACCGGGATCACCGCGCGGATCGGAGCGTCTGCCGGGCGGGCCAGGACGGCCTGCTCGAACGCCTGCGGATCGATGGTGAAGAATTCGTCCTCGATGTCGATCAGCACCGGCGTCGCGCCCGCCATCTCGACGGCAGCGACCGTGGCGACTGCCGTGTGCGACACGGTCGCGACCGCGTCGCCGGCGCCGATGCCAAGCGCCCGCAGCGCGAGTGCCAGCGCATCCGTGCCGTTCGCGACGCCAACGCCGTGGCCGACACCGATGTAGGCGGCGAATTCGGATTCGAAGGCCGCGACTTCCTTGCCGAGGATGTACCAGCCGCTGTCGAGCGCAGCGGCTACCGCGGCGTCGATCTCCTGCTTGCGTGCGCGGTAGCCGGCACCAGGGTCCGCCTGGGGAACGAGTAGCGCGGTCATTGGTGCACCCCTTCGCGCTGCGCGATGGCCCCCGAGGGGAGCGAGCCCGCCTTCGGGCGGCCGTGCGGCGGGCTCATAGGTGCACCCTTGGCGCTGCGCGCCTTCCCGCCAAGCGGGAGCGAGCCCGCCTTCGGGCGGCCGTGCGGCGGGCTCATTGCCCCGCTCCTTCCGGCTGCCAGTAGTGCGGGAGGTTGGCGCGGAACCAGTCGAGCGTGCGGCCCAGCCCTTCGGCCATGTCCACGCGCGGCTTCCAGCCGGTGGCCGCGCGAAATGCCGAATCGTCGGCGTGGTAGTCGCCGATGTCGATCTTCTTGCGCTCTGCCGGGAACGGCTTGATCACGGAACTGCCGCCGCCGTTTGCCGCGATCAGCGTTTCAGCGAGTTGCGACAGGCTGATCGGCGGGAATCCGCCGATGTTGAAGGCTCGGCCCTCGGTGGCCGGAGTCACCGCGGCCAGGAAAGCTTCGACGGCATCGTCGACGTAGGTGAAGTCGCGCAACTGCTCGCCGCCCCAGACTTCGAAGGGCTTGCCCTGCAGCGCGAGACGGATCCAGATGCCCAGGAAGGTCTGGCGCGCATCCTTGACCCGCATTCGCGGCCCGTAGGTATTGGTCAACCGCAGGCTGCTCGCGCGCAGGCCATGGACCCGGTGGTAGAGCAGGTGGTAGAACTCGCCGGCCAGCTTGTTGATGCCGTTGACGTCCGGTGGCACAAGCGGGTGCTTCTCGTCGACCGGCAGGTATGCCGGCGCACCGTAGATCTGGCGAGTACCGGCGAACACGATGCGCGTGTCGGGCGCCGCCTTGCGGCAGGCCTCCAGCAGGTACAACTGCGCCTCGGTATTGATGGCGAGATCCGTCAGCGGATCGCTCATCGAGTCGAGGTGGCTCGTCTGGCCGACCAGGTTGAAGATCACGTCTCGATTGCGCACCAGGTGGGGAAGCACGTGGCGGTCGCGCAGGTCCGACAGGTTGACGGTTACCCGGTCCACGATGCCGTCGAGGTTGAACCAGTTGCCACCGTACTCCGGGATCAGGCTGTCGACGATGGACACGTCGGCACCAAGCTCCACGAGTCGACGGGCGAGGCTGGAGCCGATGAAGCCAAGGCCACCGGTGATCAGCACGCGCCGGCCTGCCCAGTCCACGTCACGGTTGCCTTGCGCCTGCCCGTCGGTTCCCGTCGCACCGGCCGGCGCCGGGCCCAGGGCGGGCGCCGCGGTTCCGGGGACCGGTGTCGCCACCGATGACGAAGACGCCGGCGAGCCGTGCCCGGGCGCGGCAGATGAAGCGGGCGAAGGGTGAAGCGAGGGCACTGGCGCAAAGTCTGGCAAGGCGTACGTCCGTTGTGGCAGTTCAACGGCCGATCCTATCGCGGATCACGGGGCGGGCGTGTAGGGCGATTGCAAATCGCTTGATACTGTATAAAATGACAGTATCGGAAAATGATCATGAACAACCACCCACCCGACGGAAAGGAGGTCTACCGGATCCAGGCAGCGGCCGTTGCCGGCGCGATCAAGGGTCGCGGCACCGCGCTTGCCATGGAGGGTCGCTTCGAGACGCTGCACCGCGAAGCGGTCGATGACGGCTGGGAGCCGCTGGACTCGGACGACGAGGCCGCGCACCGGCCGGGTCCCCGGACCCAGGTCATGATCGAGAAGGCGCGCAGCATCATCACGCGCAACCGATCGCCGGACATCTTCTTCAGTCTTTCCATCAATCCCTACAGAGGTTGCGAGCACGGTTGCATCTACTGCTACGCACGGCCGAACCATGCGTATCTCGGGCTTTCGCCGGGGCTCGATTTCGAGACCAGACTGTTCGCAAAGGTCAATGCACCGGAACTCCTTCGCGCCGAACTCTCCAGGGACTCGTATCAGTGCGAGCCGATCCACATCGGCGGGGTCACGGATCCCTACCAGCCGGTCGAGCGGCAGTTCAGGATCACGAGGCAGGTGCTGGAAATAGCCCTGGAGCGTCGGCAGCCCGTCACCTTGATCACCAAGGGCAGCCTGGTCGAGCGGGACATCGACCTGCTGGCGGAGCTGGCGCGGCAGAACCTGACCACGGTGTTCCTCACGGTGACCACGCTGGAGGGGAGCATTGCCAGGCGGCTGGAGCCGCGTGCCAGCGCGCCGTGGCGGCGGCTGGAATCCATCAGGCGGCTGTCGTCCGCCGGCATCCCGGTCGGCGTATCCATCGGCCCGGTCATCCCGTTCATCAACGACCACGAGATCGAGACGATCCTTGGCGCCTGTCGGGAAGCGGGGGCCAAGAGCGCCCACTACACCATCATCCGGCTACCGCTGGAGGTCAGTCCGTTGTTCGAGCAGTGGTTGCAGGCGCATTTCCCGGACCGCGCCAAGCGCGTGATGCACCGGATCCAGGACATGCGCGATGGCCGCAACTACGACTCGAGCTACTTCAGCAGGATGCGCGGCGAAGGGGTCCTGGCGCAGCTGATCCGGATGCGCTTCGACAACACCAGCCGCAAGCTCGGGCTCGACCGGGAACGCCCTGAGCTCCGCACCGACCTGTTCGTCAAGCCGACCGCTGCCCCGGCGGCGAAGCCTCCCTCCGCACCGGATCGAGCCAGGCAGCCGCACCATGAGCGCCAGCCGCCGGTTGCGGAGCAGCTCAGCCTGATCTGAGCCACACCACAGGGCCGTGACTGCGGACCGGCTGCTGCATTGACGGAAGGTTCGGCGGATAACCATGCACGGCTCCTGGTCACAGCCCCTGAGCAGACGAGGGTTGGAACCCCGTCCGGATTGCTCGTCAAGGCCGCGGGAGCGGATGCTCATCCGTCTTCTCAAGTGTTCGCTGTACATTGCACCGACGCTCCGACGGATGGATGAATCGAGCGCTTGAATGGGGCAGTCGCATCTCCAACAATCGGTTCTGGGCGCAGCGACAGGCGCCGTGCGGATCCCAGATGGACCCAGGAATCAACCGGTGAGGTGGTGATGAAATCGAGCAGGTCGGCATTGAGCCAGTCGGCGTTGAGGCGGTTGGCATTGACTAAGTCGGGATTGACCAAGGGCAGGCGCCTGACCGGCGCGTTGCTGATCGCGGCGGTGGCGGCGGTGGCAGGGCCGTCGTTCGCAGCCGAGACGGTGAAGATCTATCGTTCCACGATGCCCGACGGCAGCGTCGTGCTGGGCGACAAGCCTTCCACGGGTGCGCGTTCCGTGGCCACCGACACCATCGTCCTGACCGCGCCCCGCGGCTCGGCTGAAGCCGAACGCGACTATTGGCGTCGCGAGGCCGAAGCCTTCAACTTGAGGCAGCAGCGCCGCGAGGCCGACGATGCGCCGCGTGGTTGGATGGCTCCGGCACAGCCGGACGACCTCGCCATGTACGACGAGTGGCGGCCATTGGCCTCCCAGTACGGATACGACGCCGGCAATCCGCTGGTGCCGCTGCGTGCGGTGCCGCGAACGTATACAAGCACTCCGGGAGCGGTCAACGGGCGGAGCAGCGGTTTCATCGGCAGCGGCTTCAGTACGTCTGGTTCCGGAACGCAGGCCGCCCCTCATACGAACCGCCGGCATCAGCCGCAGCCCACCCCTCATGCGAACCGCGGGCATCAGCGCTAACGAACAACGAGGAAACTCCGGGCGTCGGCACGAAGAAGGCCCAGATCGAGGTGCCGCAAGGCATGCGCGACGGATGCCCGGGCGATGATTGCTTCCATGATGGAATCCGGCACCTTCGGGTGCCGCTTTTTTTTGGACGTGCTGCGGGGTGAAGGGCAAGGCATTGTCGGGTCCGGGCCCTGCAAGCTATAATCAAGGGTTTCCCGGATCACCCACCTTGTTTACCGTCCCCTCGGATGATCAGCGCGCCCGCATTTGCGTCGGCGGCGAGTCCCAGGTACCGGTTGGAGAATTCTCAATGGTCGTTGTTCGTCTTTCGCGCGGCGGTGCCAAGAAACGCCCCTTTTTCAACATCGTCGTCACCGACAAGCGCAACCGTCGCGACGGCAGCTTCATCGAGAGGCTCGGGTTCTACAACCCGGCAGCCTCGGAGAAAGAAAAGCAGTCCCTGCGCGTCGACCTGGCGCGCGTGAGTCACTGGAAAGCGCAAGGCGCGCAGGTTTCGCCGACGGTCGCCAGGTTGGTCAGGCAGTACGCCGGAGCCGGCACGGCGGACGCCTCCGCCACCGCTGCACAGTAAAGCGTCTCCTGATGGGGACCTGAGGCCGGTCCACAGGTTCCTGAAACCCGATGTCCGTCGCCAGACCGTAATGTCCGCCACCAGCCCGCCCCGGCCAGCGGTTGGATCAGCGGCTGCCGACCTTGATTCGTCGCAACCAGGCTCCCCGCCCACTGCGGACGCAACCGGCCGCAGGGCCGCGTCCGTAGGCGAAGACTCCGCCGGCGTCGGCTGGATTGCCGTCGGTGTGATCCGGGGCGCTTTCGGTGTGCAGGGGGCGCTGAAGGTCGAGCCGTACACCGACGTCGAATCGTCCGTGCTGAACCGCCTGAGCCGCTGGCGCATCGTCGCGGCGGCCGCCGCACGACCACGTCCAGGAGCGGCGCGTTCCAGTGCTCCCCCCGCGCAGCCGGACGCGGGCGACCGATTGCCTTTTCGATTGCCTGCAGACGTCATCGTGGAGAACTGCCGGCAGCACGGCGGTATGGTGATTGCAATCCTGGCGCCCGGCATCAGCCGCGAGCAGGCCCTTGCGTTGAAGGGTGCGGAGGTGGTGGTCGATCGGGCTGAGTTCCCGGCGCCGGAAGCCGACGAGTACTACTGGGCGGATCTGATCGGCTGCACCGTCACCAATCCTGCAGGCGCTACCCTGGGGCAGGTGCTGGCTCTCGACGACAACGGCGCGCAGGCAGTGCTCCGGCTCGACAGCGGCATCCTGATACCCTTTGTGGCCGCCATCGTCCTCGAGGTGTCACCCGCGCAGAAGCGCATCGTTGCCGACTGGTCGGCGGACTGGCTCTGACAGGTCCGGTTGGCAGCGGGTGGGCTGGTCGGTCGCCCCGACCGGTCCGTCAAGGCTCGATGAGTCCGCCAAGCTCTCTTAGGCGCCGGCGCCAGGGGCTCAGGCGACGGCAGGTCTTGACGGCGTACGCTGGCACACCGACTGGAAACAGGCACAGAGAGGCCGAGATGGACTTCGAAGTCATCACCGTGTTCCCCGAACTGGTCTCCAGCGTGCTGCCGTACGGGGTCACCGGCCGCGCCTTGACCGAGCAGCGCTACCGGGTGCGTTGCTGGAATCCGCGCGATGTAACCACCGACAACTACCGCCGAATCGACGACCGACCCTACGGCGGCGGCCCCGGTATGGTGATGATGGCGGAGCCCCTGACCCGCTGCCTGCAGGCGATCCGCAGCAAGCGCGTAGCAGAGGCTGAGGAAGCGGCGGCTGAAGCGGCGGTAGAAGCGGGAGCAGAAGCAGAAGCGGAAGCGGAAGCGGGGAGCGGGAGGAGCAGAAGCGGGCGGGGAGGCTTGTCGGGCAGCGGGCGGGGATGCGAAGCGACGCGCCGGGGTACCGCTGCGCGTGGTTTGCCTGTCGCCGCAGGGCGCGCCGCTGACGCAGGCGAAGGTGAAGTCGATCAGCGAAGGGCCCGGCCTGATCCTGCTGTGCGGCCGCTACGAGGCGATCGACCAGCGGTTTCTCGACGCGCATGTCGATGAGGAGATCTCGATTGGCGACTTCGTCGTCTCCGGAGGGGAATTGCCGGCGCTGCTGCTGATCGACGCGGTGGTGCGCCTGCTTCCCGGCGTGCTCAACGACACCGAGTCTGCAGCCCAGGATTCCTTCGTCGATGGCCTGCTGGACTGCCCGCATTTCACCCGACCCGAGGCGGTCGACGGGATTGTCGTACCGCCGGTGCTGCTTTCGGGTAACCATCGAGAGATCGAGGGCTGGAGGCGTCGGCAGGCGCTGCTCGCAACGCTGACGAAGCGGCCCGACCTGCTGGAGCGTGCGCGTCGGGAGGGTCGCCTGACGCTGCAGGACCGCCGCATACTGGAGGAAGGCAAGTGAGGCGGGTCCGTGGTCGTGCCAATCATGCCGCAGGGCCTCAAGCGAGACGCCCTGACATGCCTATGACGTTCAGCCGCTCCCGGTTATACTAGCGGGCTTGCCTTTTGGCGAGTTGACAAACCGCATCCTCTGCGCGACCAGAAAACCAGATGTCGGCCCGGCAGGGTCGGCTCCCAACGTCGGCCAACGGCCGGATGTTTGTGCCCGAGGGGGCAGCGTCCGGGGCGAGACGACAGTCCGCGTCATGATGCACAGGAGCCTTGAAATGAATCTGATCGCACAACTCGAGCAGGAAGAGATTGCTCGCCTCGGCAAGACGGTGCCGAGTTTCGCACCCGGCGATACCGTGTCCGTAGCCGTCAACGTGGTGGAAGGTACGCGCAAGCGGGTCCAGCTCTATGAGGGCGTCGTCATCGCCCGGCGCAACCGCGGCCTCAATAGCGCGTTTACCGTGCGCAAGATCTCCTCCGGCGAGGGCGTCGAGCGTACCTTCCAGCTGTATTCGCCGCTGATTGCGTCCATCGAAGTCAAGCGCCGTGGCGACGTTCGCCGCGCCAAGCTCTACTTCCTTCGCAACCTTTCCGGCAAGAAGGCGCGCATCAAGGAGAAGCTGCAGGCCCGCAGCAGCCGCAATCGTGACGCCGGCAACGCCGACGTATCGAACGCGGGTGCCGGCGACGGCGAGGATAGCGGCGCGCAGAACACCGAAGCCTGATCGGGATCGGGAGGCGCTGGGCTGCGGGCAGCCTTGTCCGGGACTTGGGACCGTCAGGCTGTCGCTCCCTGCCGGCGCTGAAGACGGCGCATCCGCGTAGCGGGCGCGCTCCCAAGTCCCCGGGCTAGTCCCTGCCGGCCCCGCTGTCAGTCCCACCAATCGGCCCGACGATGAAGCGCCCGCCAATTCTCGATCCGCGGGGAGTGCCCCTCGACCCGGAGTCCGATCGGCCACCGGCGCTACCGGTGCACCGCCTGACGGCGCAGGAGGTTCGCCAACGGTTCGCCGAACCGAAGCACTGGCAGCCGGAATTCCTCGATGATTCGTATCGCATCGAAGGCGCCGGCGAACGCCCGGCGGCAGTGCTCCTCCCGCTCATCGAGCGCCCATCCGGCCTGACGCTGCTGCTGACGCTGCGCAGCGAGGCGCTGCTCAGGCATAGCGGACAGGTCGCATTTCCCGGTGGTCGGGTTGACGATACGGATACCGACGCGGTTGCGACTGCGCTGCGCGAGACGTACGAGGAAATCGGCATCGAGCCGGGTGCGGTCGAAATCCTCGGCGAACTCCCCCGCTACCGCACCGGCACCGGCTATGTCATCACGCCGGTGGTCGGTCTCGTGGACAATGCCGTGCAATTGCAGTCGCTCAAGCTGGAGCCTGCCGAAGTGGCTGAAGTATTCGAGGTGCCGCTCGGCTTCCTGATGAATCCGGCGAACCATCAGCGGCGTGTGTTCAGCTGGCGCCAGGATGAGATGCACTTCCAGCGAGCGTTCTTCAGCATGCCGTGGCGCCCGGATCCGGGCCTCGAGCAGGAATACTTCATCTGGGGAGCGACGGCCGCGATGCTGCGCAATTTTTACCGCTTTTTGGCGGCAGAATAGCAACCTCCTGCCAAAAAACCGGAACCGATGGGCCTGATTGCATTGATCTTCAGCGTCGTGGTCGACGCGATCTGGCCGTTGCGCGGTCGTCCGCAGGACCTGCCGCTGAACCGCCAGGCGGGCGGTGCCCCCGCTGCCGGCGCAGCTGCAGATCCCGAGGCAGCTGACCCGCTCGCGGATGCTCCCTATGACCCGCTGATCGATCCATTGGTTGATCCGGTCGATTCAGCAGTCGATCCCTTGGTCGATCCCTTGGTCGATCCTGTATTCGGTAGGCCGCGTGGGCGCGCTGCCGATGTACGTCATGCGGTCCACCCGCTGCTGCATTACGCGTTGCGACTGATCGATTGGGTCGCCGACGATGAGCCGTCAGTCGCTTCTTCGCGCGCGAACGCCGTGCAGTTGGCGCCGCGACAGGTGTCGGCGCCTGGATGGCTGGCCGTCGTCGGCATCCCGGTCGCGCTGGTCGCCATCGCAGAGGCTCTGCTCGGGTCCATCACCGGCTTTCTCGTGTTCGTGCTTCACGTCGTCGTCCTGTACCTGACGGTCGGCGTCGGCGGCTTCCATCGCCAGTTCTCGGAGCTCCAACTCCTGGTTGGCGCCGGCGAGGAGGCATCGGCGCGGGTCGTCCTCGCGCGCTGGATCGGTGCCGGCAGTGCTCCCGCCGTGGACCTCAAGCAGTCGACGCCGTTCGAGCGCGGCGACGCAGGTTCGACGGCACTTGCTTCCACGGCAGCAAGCCACTCGGTGCTCGCCGCCTACCGCGACGTCTTCGCGCCGCTCTTCTGGTACGTGGTGCTGCCCGGTGCGGTCGGGCCGGTGCTTTACCTGTTTGCACGGTTTGCGGCGTGCCACTCGTATTCGTTCGCCCGCACGGCGTATCACTGGATCGACTGGATACCGCTGCGGCTGGTATCGCTTGTCTTCGCGCTGGTGGGCCGCTTCGAGGACACCATGTACTGCTTGCGCGCGGTCAGCCCGTTCCGGGTCCCCGGCGACGCCAACCCCTACCTGCACCAGCGCCTGGTGTTGCTGCCGGTGGCAGGCGGCGCGTTGGGACTGCGCCTCGCCGACGCCGGTGTCGACCACCACCTGCGCTCGCTCGCCCCCGACCTCGATTTGCCCGGCGCGGACCCTGATCCCGCGTCGCTGCGCTCCATCTCCGGCCTGCTGCTGCGCTCCGCCGTGGTCGCCGCCGGCGCGTGGTTGCTGGTGGTGCTTCTAAGTTAGACCCGCCCCCGGACTCACGAGGATTGGATCCCGGTAAACAGCTTGTACCGCAATGAATCGATCCGCCCCTCCCGCACCGCGCCGCGGATCGCGCATCCGGGCTCGTCGCGATGACTGCAGTCGTTGAATCGGCACTTGCCGAGCAAGGTCCGGAATTCGGGCATGGCGTGGACCATCTGCCAGCGGCTCAGGTGGGCGATCTCGAAGGTCTGGAAGCCGGGGGAGTCGAGGATCCAGCCGCCTTCCTCCATCTGGAACGCTCGAGTGAAGGTGGTGGTGTGGCGGCCACTGGCGAGCGCCGCGGATATGGCGGCCGTCTGCTGCTCGGCGCCGCGGACCAGGGCGTTGACCAGCGTCGACTTGCCCATCCCGCTCTGGCCCAGGAGCAGGGTGCGCTTGCCGCGCAGCCGCTCGACCAGCGGCCTGAGCGACTCGGGTGAGGACTTGGCCGCCGTGTTGATGACCGGGTAACCGAGCGACCGGTACACCTCCTCGCGCTCCGCCATCGCTTCGCGCGACAGGTCGAGGTCCTGCTTGGTCACGATCAGCAGTGCGGCGATGCCCTCGGCTTCGAGCGCCATCAGGATGCGCACCAGAAGTGCCTCGTCGAAGCGGGGGTAGCCGCTGACCACGATGCCGGCGAGGTCGACGTTGGCGGCGATCGTCTTCGAGCGGAAGTTGTCGCTGCGGGTGACCTGGTTGTCCCGCGGCAGCACCTCGTCGATGACTGCCTGCTCGTTGTTCAACCGCCGGAAGGTGACGCGGTCGCCAACGACGCAGTCGCCGCGCCGACCGCGGACCACCGCCTTGAGCGGCGGCTCGCCGGAAGATGCTGACAGCAGGAACTGACGGCCGTAGGCGGCGATCACCCGCGCCACCCCTTGTTCCGCCGCTAGTGGCAAAGGGATCCGTTCCGAAGTGGGTGAGAACTGCGGCGCGGGCAAAGGCGGTCAGGCCGCTGCCGCCAAGGAACTGAGCCGGTCGATGCGGATGGCCGCCGGCGGGTGCGAATCATAGAACGCCGAATGCACAGGGTCTGGTGTCAGCGTCGACGCGTTGTCCTCGTAGAGCTTCACGAGCGCGCTGGTGAGGCGGCTGGGATCCGCCAGCGATGCGGCGTAGGCATCGGCCTCGAATTCGTCCTTGCGCGAGAACCAGGTGACCAGCGGGCGCAGCACGAAGGTGAATGCCGGCAGCGCGAGGAAGAATAGGACCAGGGCGATTCCCGCGGGCGTGCCGGCGAGCGGATCCACGCTGACGCCGAGGCCCTGGTAGAACCAGAGCTGTCGCGAGAGGTAGCCGAGCAACGCGAGGCCGGCCAGACTTGCAACGAAGCTGAAGCACAGCCGCTTGACGATGTGGCGCTTCTTGAAATGGCCCAACTCGTGGGCGAGCACCGCCTCGATCTCGTCGACGTCCAGCCGCGAAAGCAGCGTATCGAAGAAGACGATCCGCTTGCCCTTCCCGAAGCCGGTGAAATAGGCGTTGCCGTGTGCCGACCGCTTGCTGCCGTCCATGACGAAGAGGCCGTTGGAGGCGAAGCCGCAACGCTGCAGCAGGCTCTCGACGCGACTGCGCACGGCACCCGGTTCGAGTGGTTGGAACTTGTTGAAGAGCGGCGCGATCACCGTTGGATAGATGAGGAGGATCACCAGATTGAAGACCGTCCAGAGGGCCCATGCCCAGAGCCACCAGTAGTCGCCTGCCTGTTGCATCAACCAGATCACCGCGGCCAGCAGCGGGATGCCGATGGCGGCGCCGAGCACGGTGCTCTTGAGGAGATCGGTGACGAAGAGCCTCGGTGTCATGCGATTGAAGCCGAACCTCGCCTCCAGCCGGAACTGGCGGTAGATGTCCATCGGCACCTCGATCAGCGAGGTCAGCAGCACGACCGACACCACGATCGCGATCTGCTGCAGCAGCGCAGAGTCCGGCAGCCAGTTGGCCCACAGGCCGGCAATCCACTGCAGTCCGCCGAGCAGCGTCAGCACGACAAGGATGACCGCAGAAACAAGGCTGTCGATGATGCCCAGCTTCACCTTGGCGATGGTGTAGTCCGCGGCCCGGCCGTGCGCGCTCAGCGTGATGCGCTCGGCGAACTGCGGCGGCACCGAGTCGCGGTGGGCGGCGACGTGCCGGATCTGCCTGGAGGCCAGCCACATGCGCACGAGCACCGACAGTGCGAGGAACACGACGAAGGCCACGCTGAGAGTCATTGCTTGCATGTGATAATTAGAGCATGGCCCAGACCCCTGCGCCCGATGACACCTGTTCCGGCAGATGTTTCCAGGCCGCCCGGGTCGACCCCTGCGCCCGCCCCGTTTTCACGCCACCCTGAGCCCCCACATGAACGGCAAATCGTCGCAGGAACCGATTCCCCGCCCCCGCGCCGGCAAGACATCCGCAGCGGCTGGGGGCCGCGGTCCCGCCGGGGGAGAGGGGGGCGCCTCAGGTGGCGCCGGGCTCGCGGCAGGTGCTGCCGGAGCTGGCGCGCCTGCGGGTTCGGCCGCTGGCGATGTGGCTGCCGCCCTGGGCACGACGCCCGCCGTGAAGGCGTCGTCTTCCCTCCCGGGCCCAGCGTCTACCGGCACCGACGAGACCCGTCTCGTCTGGGTCGACATGGAGATGACAGGATTGCGGCCGGAAATCGACCGGATCATCGAGATCGCCGTGGTCGTGACCGACAGCGACCTGAATCCATTGGCCGAGGGGCCGGTGCTGGTCATTCACCAGCCAGATGCGGTCCTCGACTCGATGGATGCCTGGAACACCGCTACCCATGGCCGCTCGGGCCTGACGGAACAGGTGCGCCGGTCGCGGATCACCGAGGCGGTCGCCCAGGCTCAACTGATGGATTTCCTGCACGACTGGGTGCCACAGGGCAAGTCGCCGATGTGCGGCAACTCCATCTGCCAGGACCGCCGCTTCATGGCCCGTTACATGCCCGAACTCGAGGCCTGGTTCCACTATCGCAACCTCGACGTCAGCACACTGAAGGAACTCTGCAAGCGCTGGGCGCCGGCGGTTGCGCGCGGCTTCGACAAGCGCAGCGCGCATACCGCGCTGGCCGACATCCTCGAGTCGATCGAGGAGCTGCGCTACTACCGCGATCACTTCATCGCCAAGCCTTCCCTGGCATAGAGGAATAGACGCTCGCCGCGGCTGACGCGCCGCTGGCCGTGCCAGATCAGCGTCCAGTCGCCGCTGTCGGCGGCGCCGGCTGCGGCGTCCGCCGAGGACACCCGGTTGCCGGTGCCGCTACCGCCACCGCCACCGCCACCGCCATCGCCACCGCTACCGCCACCGTTGCCCCTGCCGCCGGCCTTGCTGCTGCTGTCGTTCCCGTCGATGCTCGCGGTCAACGCGGCAATGTCGTGCGGCACGCTCTCCCGGTCTGAGACCAGCATCCAGCGGCAGTTCTGCGCATCGGCCATCGGCTCGTTGCCGTCCAGGCGCGGCAGCCTGATGAAGCGGGCATTGGCGTAGTAGGCCAGCAGCGCCCGCTGCGCGACATCGAGGCCATAGCCGACGACGCATCCGCTTTCGGCGGCGAGGATTTCGCGGGTGGGCGCGACGACTTCGCGATAGCTCTTGCGGAAGTTCGCGGCCGGCAGCCACAGCGTCATCAGCAGGAACCAGGTGAGCACCATGCCGCCCGATGAGAGGGCCATGGGGCGCCAGAAGGCGCGGGGTTGGCGCGAGACCCGCCAGAGCACCAGCCCGATCCAGGCGGCTGTCGCCAGCAGTCCGAGCCCGAGCTCGAGTAGCGAGAGCGGCGACTGGAAGCCCGGGACCGCTTCCTGGGCCTTCTGCGCCATCCGCGGCGGAAAGCCCGTCACGAAGGCGATCCAGTACGCCCAGATCGCAAAGCCGACGACGGAAAAGGTCATTACCGAAAACCAGTCGATCAGGGCGACGATGCTGCGGCGAATGGTGGGCAATGCCAACGCCGCGAGCATCGTCATCGGCAGCACCATCGGCAGCAGCGAGGCTTCGGAGCCGACCGGGTCAAGCAGGGCGAGCAGCAGCAGAGGCACCAGCATCACGGCCGGCACGGCGACCGGCGCCTCGCGCCGGCTGTCCCGCCAGCGCCAGATGGCCCACAGGACGAACGGCCACAGCGGCCAGAAGAACCAGACGGCCGTGCGCGCGTAGTAGTTCAGCGACGCCGTCGTAGGTCCCTGCAGCAGGCTCGCGTTCCAGGCCAGCCAGCCGTCGAGGAAACTGCGCGCGACGGCGCTGGCAGCAGGATTGACGGTCTCGCCGACGTAGCCGGCCGCGGTCGAGGAGCCGTCGGCGGCAATGGCACCGACCGCTCCGATCGAGTTGATCATCGTCGCGCCGGCGTCACTGTAATGAAGCAGCAAGGCCGGCCAGATGGCGGCAGCGACGACCGCCGCCGGCAACCAGGCGAGCGTGAAGCCAAGCGCGATCAGGCGGAAGGGATGCACCGCCACCGTCAGCGTGAAAGTGGTGAGGGCGAGCACGGCGGCCAGGGGAATGCCGCGCGACAGCAGCGTCGCAGCGATCGCCAGCCCGACGATCAGACCGCCGAGCCAGGGTCGCTGCAGCGCGTAGCCGAGGCCGAAGAGATAGAGCGCGATCCAGGTGACCTGCGCCGCGTCGACCGTCGTCTCGTGTACCCGCGCGAGCAGGCCGAAGCTGGCCAGCATCGCGAGCAGCGCGCTGTCGGCAACGGCGCGGGCGAAGTCCTTGCGGCTTGCGGTCGCGCCGAATGGATCATCCGGCTGGATCTCGGGACGCCGGGCAAACGAATAGGTGGCGTACCAGAGCAGCGTCAGCGCAAGCGCCAACCCGATGGCCGCCACTGCGCGGAACGCGAGGTCTGGGGCGATGGCGACGCGCGGCAGGAAATTGCCGGGGGCGGTCTCCGCGAGCTCGTTGAACAGGACGGTGAGCACGCCACCGATTCGAATGCCGATCGCGCCGATCCAGAAGGGCAGGGGGCCGGTTGCCGGCACGAGCGTGCCATGAACGTTCGGCGCCAGCCAGTCGATGGCCGATCCAAACGCCATGGTGTGCGCGATGCCGAAGCCGGCCGCATCGTCGGTGCGCCAGGGATCGCGGCCGAACAGGCCGGCGATCACGTAGACGGCGCAAAGCAGCACCGGAATCCAGCGCGGTAGCCTGCCGGCTTCCAGAGAGGTGACGAGAAAGGGCTTCACGCAGGATCTATCGCCTGCCGTGGCCCCGTCGAGGCCGGGTCAGGCCTCGGATGGATGAATCAGGCCTTGGCCTTTGCTGCGCCGGCTTTTTCCGGAGCGCCTTCCGCCGATTTCTCGGCTCCGCCTTCGGTCGCCTTGCCGCCGCGGGCGAACTTCTGGCGAAACTTCTCGACGCGGCCGGTTTCGATGATCCGCTGCTGCGCGCCGGTATAGAACGGATGCGATTCGGATGTCACGTCGAGCTTGAAGAGCGGGTATTCCTTGCCGTCCTCCATCTTGATCTTTTCACGGCTGTTGACCGTGGAGCGGGTGATGAACTTGAACCCGCTAGCCATGTCCTGGAATACCACGTCGCGGTACGCGGGATGGATGCCTTCTTTCATGTCTTTGCTCTGTCTGGTGAGGACCTGCGCCAATCGACGGCAGGAAACTCTCGATTATAGCTTAGCCGGTGGGTGCGAACCAGGGGTGGCTGATCACGGGTTGGTGCGCAAAGAGCGGAAGCTGTCGGTACAGGAACGACGGGCCTTCGGCGCTGACGCCCGAAGGCCCGGTCGGATGATAGGTCGCGGGCGTGCGACCCCCACTCAGGCTTTGGAGGGCGTGCGCCCGCCCGGGCCTTCGTCGACACCGCTGATCGCCCGGGCGGTGGCCAGCAGGCCCGGAGCAGCCGAGGCAGCCGCAGGCCGCAGGCTGTGTTGGCGGCGGCGACGCGGCTGGAACTCGGGCAATGCCGACAGGCCGGCGCAGACCACCGACGCCATGTACGGCACGGCCTGCAGGATCAGGATGGTCATCCACATCGCCGACTCGAGGTGGTTCGGCAGGCGGGTCCAGGCCATGGCGCCGACGCAGCTCAGCAGCGCGATCAGCAACATTGCTTCCTCTCGCACCCCACCCCATGCCGGGCCGGCAGGTGCCTTGACGGCTTTCGAAGCCTTCGCGGCGTCGGCTGGAGCGATGTCCGCGTTGCCGGCAGATGCCTGGGCGGCGTCGGCCGGAGCCGGGTCGACGGCAACCTTGTCCGCGGCACCGCCCTTGTCCGTCGCGCCCTTCTCGGTGATCTCGAAGACCGCCGTCTTGTTCCAGAGGCCGGCGAAGACGCCCTGGGCGATGCCATGCGAAAGTGCCATGCCGGCGAGCGCCGAACCGAGCACATCTTGCAGCGAGCATTTCACCCGCCGCATGTAGAGCAGCGGACCCATCAGCGCCTTGCAGACGAAGAACACCATCAGCGGCACCATGAACAGCTGGATCGGCAGGCTGAACAGGTGCGGCCAGCCGACGATGCCAATCGTCCAGGCCATCGCACCGAAGGCGAAGACCAGGTGCAAGGCATCGCCGATCCAGGAGAACCAGCCCGTCACGAAGTGGTAACGCTGACCGGTGTCGACGTTGCTGCGTCCAAACAGTGTGCGGGTGTGCGCCTTGAGGATCTGCATCGCACCCTGTGCCCAGCGCCGGCGCTGCTTCTTGAACGCGTAGAACGTGTCCGGCGTCAGGCCGCGACCCATCACCTCGTCGACGTATACAGTCGAGTAGCCGGCATCCATCAGCCGCAGGCCGAGCTCCGCATCCTCGCAGATGCACCATTCGGACCAGTTGCCGTGGCTCTTCAACGCGTCTGCCCGCACCAGCGTCATCGTGCCGTGCTGGATGATGGCGTTGCGCTCGTTGCGATGGTGCATGCCGATCCGGAAGAAGCCGTCGTACTCGTAGTTCATCATCCGCCGAAAGATCTGGCGGCCCCAGGTCCGATGAGCCTGCGGGCACTGGACCACCGCCGTCTTCGGATCATCGAAATGCGCGACCAGGTCCTTGAGCCAGCGGCTGACGACGACATAGTCGGCATCCACCACGCCGACGATCTCCGCTTGCGCGCTGGTCTGCTGCAGGGCGAAGTTCAGTGCGCCCGCCTTGTAGCCCGGCCACTTGGGCAGGTGGAAGAACTTGAAGCGGTCATCCAGCGTCTCCATGAACGCCTGCACCGGCTTCCAGAGCCGCTCGTCGCGGGTGTTGTTGTCGATCACCAGCACTTCGTAGTTGGTGTAGTCGAGCCGTGCCAGGCTCTTGATGGTGGCAATGACCATCTCCGGCGGCTCGTTGCAGCAGGCGAGGTGAAGCGACACCATCGGTTCACGGGCACCGGCAGGCAGCGGCTTGCGGCCGAAGCGCCGGCGCAGGTTGCCGGGCCAGAACATCTCGGCGAACTCGAAGCCGTTGGCGAGCAGGATCGCGGCCATCGCGACCAGCGACGGGCCGAGGATGAAGACGAAGATCCAGTCGGTCGCCCTCAGGTAGTAGTCGAAGGGAATCGCCAGGAGCCAGATGAAGAGCGATATCACCGACTGCAGCGCCACGCCGAACAGGATACGGCTGGGCAGGCGCATGCGGTAGAACTTCACCATGAACCAGATCAGTGCCAGCATGCCCAGCGTCGACGCCAGTGCGGCCTTGGTTCTCCAGCTGGCGTCGGTTTCGATCGGCCCCTGCAGGTTGAACTTGGGCGCGCGGTCCGCGTCCATGATCCCCCAGTAGGGACCTGCACGCCCTTCGTTGTCGATCTTCCAGGGCTGGTCGATCGCTTCCATGATGAAGTAGTCGAGGTTGCGAGCCTGCGCCCGTACCACGAACTCGCGGATGAACTGAGCCTGGTGCGCAGGCGAGGCGTAGGAACCCATGCGACGGTCGCCCTGGCTCGGCCAGCCCACCTCACCGATGACGATCTTCTTGTTCGGGAACTTCTCCTCGATCTGCCGCAGGCGATCGAACGAATAGTCGAGCGCGTCGTTCACCGGCAGTCCTTCCCAGTAGGGCAGGAGGTGGACGGTGATGAAGTCGACGTTGGCCGCCAGTTCGGGGTAGCGCAGCCAGACGTGCCACGGTTCGGCAGTGGAAACCGGCTTGCGCGTGAGCCGCTTCACTTCGCGGATCTTCAGGATCAGATCGGCGGGCTTGAAGGCGCCGTGCAGGATCTGCTCGTTACCGACGATGATGCGCTCGATGCTGCTGTTGATGCGTACCGCTTGCTCGATGGCGAGGATCTCTTTCTTGTTGTTGTCCTCGCGTGCATCGAGCCAGACGCCGGCGGTGACGTAGAGCTGGTTCTGCTCTGCCAGTGCGGGAATCGCCGGGAGCTCGTTGGAGCTGTAGGTGCGGATGCGCGTCGTGTGCTGTGCCAGCACGCCCATGTCGCGCTGGATCGATTCATAGTCCGGGAACTTCTGCTCGAGCGGCGTGTCCCAGCGGCCGAAGGCGTTGTAGGCGAGACCGGCGAACTGCCCGTAGAAGCCAGGCGCGAACACCGTCGGGTTGGTGCGATCCCAAGCAACGAAGTTGCCGATCGCGATGCCGGCAGCAAGGGACAGTGCGCCGAGCAGCGCGCCGATGCGGGATCCGGAGGAGGTCCGCGCTCGTGGCCTCACGTCGACATCCGGGGCATCGGCTGTCCTGGCTTGGGCGTGGTCGTCACGGTGTCGATACATGGCCTTCCTGCTGTTTGCGATTGCTGGGTTGCTGCCGATGCCGCGTCCTGCTGGTGCGATTGCGGCTGCGTTCGTTCGTGCTGCGTTGGTTCGTGCTGCGTTCGTTGCTGCTGCTTCATCACAAGGCGTCCGCTACCTCATGCCGCGCCAGATCTTTTTCAAGTGCACGCCTGCGAGGATCTACTCGTTCCGAAAAATTCTTCAATGTCAGAGCGCTGAGCTCTTGATGCTTGGCTACACATGCCCGCAATAGAACGCAACAAAACCGACCCCCAGAAAAGACTTCGGCCGATCGGTGTCCGATCGGCCGTCGCCTCGCCATGCCGGTTGCACCGGCCATTTCATCCAGTCAAGACACGCGCAGTTACGGGGACCGCTACTCGCTTGGACCGCCACTTCGCGCGATGACAGGTGCTGCAAGGGATACTGCCGTGGTGCAGATCTGAAGGCATCGCCCGACAGCACTTCTCGTGCCTGTACGAGCTTTCCGACCTGCGCTACCCCCGCTCCCCCTTCCGACCATCCAATGCAAGGCCCAATTGTAGGAACTGCAGGTGTCGATAACGTTGCCGCTCTGTGAATGGTGGACAGCCGCGTAAAACTCTGACGAACTTAAAGTAGAACTTTAGATGTGGTTCATGAGGAGATCGCTTGCGCGGCAGCGAGCCATCGATTACTAATCGCCTCGCACCCAACTCCCGAGCAACTTCGATGCCAAGTTCCGCCTGATGCCAGCCCGATCCTTCTCGACGCGCGCGATGCTGGTCGCGCTGCTGGCTGCCGTGTGCGCCGTGGCGGCATGCGGATACTGGGTCGCAAGGGGCCAGCCACGGCCGGTGGCGGAAGGCGCAAGCGATCGCGTGCAATGCATGTCGTACGCGCCGTTTCGCAAGCCGGGCGAAACGCCTTTCATCGAAGACACCATGGTATCGGAGGCGCGGCTTCGTGAAGACCTGACCATTCTTTCTGCCCGTACCGGGTGCGTGCGCACCTACTCCGTGCAGCAGGGACTCGATGCGGTGCCTAGAGTGGCCCGGGAATTGGGCATGAAGGTCATGCTTGGCGTCTGGCTGGGCCGCGACCGCGTCAAGAACGAGCTCGAACTGGTCAAGGGAATCCAACTGGCCAATGAGTATGCCGACACCGTTTCGGCGCTGGTCGTCGGCAACGAGGTGCTCCTGCGGCGCGAGTTGCCGGAGTCGGTGCTGGCCGGCTATCTCGACCTCGCGCGCAAGCAAGTGAAGGTTCCGGTGACCTATGCCGACGTCTGGGAATTCTGGATGGAGCATCGCGAGCTCGCCGAACACGTCTCGTTCGTGACCATCCATGTCCTTCCATATTGGGAGGACGAGCCGTTGTCGATCGAGGTGGCGATCGAGCATATCGTGGAGACCGCCGAGCAGATGCGTTCGGAGTTCGGCGGCAAGGACATCCTGATCGGCGAGACCGGCTGGCCCAGCAACGGCCGCAGCAGGCGCGAGGCCGTGGCGAGCCGCATCAACCAGGCGCGATTCTTTCGCCAGTTCAGCCTGGCGGCTGCCGAGCACAATCTGCGCTACAACTTCATCGAGGCGTTCGACCAGCCTTGGAAGCGGCGCATGGAAGGCGCAATGGGCGGACAGTGGGGGCTCTTCAATAGCGACGGCGTGGCAAAGTTCCCGGCGACAGGTCCGGTGGAGGAGGATCCGCATGCCCGCCGTGGCCTCGTCGCCGCGGCGGCCGGGCTGCTTCTGTTCCTGGTGGTTGGGACGCGCCAGCG
This sequence comes from uncultured Pseudomonadota bacterium, assembly GCA_963844195.1. Taxonomy (GTDB): domain Bacteria; phylum Pseudomonadota; class Gammaproteobacteria; order Burkholderiales; family Burkholderiaceae_E; genus Lautropia. Next base: position 1,775,154 of record CAWJNC010000004.1, read on the forward strand.
TCTGCGTGGCTGGCAGCTGGTAGCCGCTGCCGCCGCCGGCGCCACCAGCGGCGCCGTTCTTGCCGCGCAGTGGCAGCACATGCTGGTGTGGAACCGCTATTTCAGCGAGTGGGCCGCAACCGCCGTCTACACGGTCCTTGCACTGGCATTCGTGGCATTTGCTCTGCGCGCAATCCGTGCCCGGCTTGGAGGCGGGCTTCAGTCGACGGCGGCGGCGCTGCCGCTGCAGGAGGCTTCGTTCAGCGCTGCGACCATTCCGCCGTTCCGCGAGGTGCTGGCCGGTTGGCGGACGGGGCAAGGGCGGGGGGAGCCGAGTCTTCGCTGGCTCAGCCTGTTGCGCATCGTCTTCCTGTTCGGTGCGGCGGCGATGTCGCTGCTGCTCGTCTTCGATGCCCGCTACCGCGGCTTCCCCGTGATGCTCTACGCGCTGCCGCTGATGTCGCTGGTGCTCCTGCTGGCCGCCGGCTTCAGGACCAGCGTGTTCGACGTGGAGGAGGGTGTGCTGGCGACCATCGTGCTCGTCTGCGCGCTCGCATTCATCCCGATGGAGCGGGTGTCAAATCTCCAGGCGCTGACCTTCGGCCTGCAGATGATCGTCTTCGCAGGCGCTGCTACCGGTTTCCGGTACTGGCGATTCGAGCCGCAGGCAGGGCGCCTCGAGGCTGCGGATCGGGCCGGGGCCTGACGATGACCAGCGTGCCCAGCAACGCGCCCACTACGGCGGGCTCGTAGGAGTACAGCACCAGGCCGGCAAAACCCAGCGCCAGGGCGAGTTGGCCGAGCCAGCGCCGACGCAGGAAGCTGGCGGCTATGCCGACGGCCAGCGCCGCCCATCCGATTTCCTGAAACCGGAAAGTCATGACGAGTGCCGTGCGCGCGGCGCACCAGCCCGACCAGGGCGCCGGGTCGCAGGCATGGCCGATATGGCTGGGCTCGATCACCTGAAGCCGCAGGGCGATGGCCGCAGCCAGCGAGAGCAGCGGCAGGATGAACGGAATCAGCCGCATCGGGCGTTCAGCTGCCCTTGCGCATCATGTCGAAGAACTCGGCGTTGCTCTTGGTCTGCTTGATCTTGTCGAGCAGGAACTCCATGGCCTGGAGCTCATCCATGTCGTGCAGGAGACGGCGCAGGATCCAGACCTTCTGCAGGATCTCCGGCTTCATCAACAGCTCCTCGCGGCGCGTGCCCGACCGGTTGATGTCGATGGCCGGATAGATCCGCTTTTCCATCATCCGCCGGTTCAGGTGGATTTCCATGTTGCCGGTGCCCTTGAACTCCTCGTAGATCACCTCGTCCATCCGGCTGCCGGTGTCGACCAGCGCCGTGGCGATGATGGTCAGCGAGCCACCCTCTTCGATGTTGCGCGCGGCGCCGAAGAACCTCTTAGGGCGCTGCAGGGCGTTGGCGTCGACTCCGCCGGTGAGCACCTTTCCCGACGCCGGCACGACCGCGTTGTAGGCGCGGGCGAGGCGGGTAATGGAATCCAGCAGGATGATCACATCCTTCTTGTGCTCGATCAGGCGCTTGGCCTTCTCGATCACCATCTCGGCGACCTGCACGTGGCGCGTGGCCGGCTCGTCGAAGGTCGAGGAGACGACCTCGCCGCGGATCGACCGCTGCATCTCGGTCACCTCTTCAGGGCGCTCGTCGATGAGCAACACGATCACGACCGATTCGGGATGGTTCGACGTGATCGCATGCGCGATGTGCTGCAGCATCACCGTCTTGCCGCTCTTGGGTGGTGCCACGATCAGGCCGCGTTGGCCCTTGCCGATCGGCGCGATGATGTCGATGATCCGGCCGGTGATGTTTTCATCCGCCTTGATGTCCCGCTCGAGGTGCATCACCTTGTTAGGGTGCAGCGGGATCAGGTTCTCGAAGAGGATCTTGTGCTTCGAATTCTCGGGCGGCTCGCCGTTGATCTGGTCGACCTTCACCAGCGCGAAATAGCGCTCCCCGTCCTTCGGCGTGCGGACCTCGCCTTCGATCGTGTCACCGGTGTGCAGATTGAAGCGGCGGATCTGCGACGGCGAGATGTAGATGTCGTCCGGGCTCGCGAGGTAGGACGTCTCCGGCGTTCTCAGGAAGCCGAAGCCGTCCGGCAGCACCTCCAGCACACCGTCCCCGAAGATCTGCTCGCCCCCCTTCGCCTTGCGCTTGAGGATGGCAAACATCAGTTCCTGTTTGCGGAGTCGGTTGGCGTTCTCGATGTCCAGGGCGAGCGCCATCTCGATCAGTTGCGACACGTGAAGTGCCTTCAGCTCGGACAGATACATGTGTGGGTGGGATACTGGAAGGTTGTCGGGAGGGGTGCGGCGACGTGATCGCCGGGCACGGACTGAGGGCTGGTGAGAGGTCGGCCGTACGGCGACAGACAGGTTGGGCGCGGGGGGCGGTAACCAGGCTCGACCGGGAGACGCTCGCGGCGGGACTGATCGTGCGGATCCTCAGGAATCCTGCACTTGACCTAAACGGTCGGGACGGCGGGTAACTATACTACGAATGCCTCGCGGGCGCAAAACGAGCAGCGGACGCACGGCGCCAAGGGGCAGGCATACGGCGGGGCGTCGTCGCAGGTGTCGGCGCAGTTGTCGAAATCTTTGACAGGCTGCGGAAGACCGGCACATGCCCGCCGGGGGCCGGACCAGCTCGGCATCATCACCCGCCGACGTCTGCTCAGAGGTTGCTGTCGAGAAACGCGGTCAACTGGCTCTTGGAAAGTGCGCCGACCTTGGTCGCTACCACCGCGCCGTTCCTGAACAGCATCAGGGTCGGGATGCCGCGGATGCCGTACTTCGAGGCGATCTCCTGGTTCTCGTCGACGTTCACCTTCGCGACGTTCAACTTGTCGGCATAGTCTCGCGAAACCTCGTCGAGGATCGGCGCGATCATCTTGCAGGGTCCGCACCATTCGGCCCAGTAGTCCACCAGCACCGGTGCTTCGGCCTTGAGGACGTCGGTCTCGAAGGAATCGTTTGATACTTGTTTGATGCTCATTTGCTATCTCCTGCGGCCGTAAAATAGCACAGCGGATCTCCCGTCGCCTGCGCATTCCCTGCCATCGTAAACGGTTCGGCATGGCCCCCGCCAGCCAACCGGGCGACTGCAGGGCCACTGATACAATGGCAATGGACGGGCCTCCTCGCATTGCGGCTCGGTGAAACTGGTCAGGTCCGGAAGGAAGCAGCCACAGCCGTCAACCGCAAGTGCCGAGGGTCAGGCTCGTCCACCATCTTCCCAGGGTCAGTTCCTGAACCCGTCCCGGACGTCAAACGGTGCAGCCTCCGCAATCACATCAGGTCCTGGCCCGAAAGTGGCGCCCGCGCGATTTCGACTCGCTGATCGGGCAAGACACCGTGGTCCGGGCCCTGCGCCACGCGCTCGACAACAATCGCCTGCACCACGCCTACCTGCTGACCGGAACGCGCGGCGTCGGCAAGACCACGATCGCCCGGATTCTGGCCAAGGCGCTGAACTGCGAGACCGGCGTCACTTCGCGGCCGTGCGGCCGCTGCGACGCCTGCGTCGGCGTCGACCAGGGCCGCTTTCCCGACTACGTCGAGATGGACGCAGCCTCCAACCGCAAGGTGGAGGAGATGACGGTGGTGCTGGAGAATGCGGTGTACTCGCCGAGCATCGGCCGCTACAAGGTCTTCGTCATCGACGAGGTGCACATGCTCACCAACCACGCCTTCAACGCGATGTTGAAGACGCTGGAGGAGCCGCCGGCGCACGTGATCTTCGTGCTGGCCACCACCGATCCGCAAAAGGTTCCGGTGACGGTGCTGTCGCGCTGCATGCAGTTCGGCCTGCGCAACATGACGTCGCCGGCTGTGGCGACGCATCTTGCCCACGTCCTCGGCCAGGAAGCGATCGCCTTCGAGGCGCCGGCGCTGGACCTGCTCGCGCGGGCCGCCGCCGGCAGCATGCGCGACGCGCTCTCGCTCCTCGACCAGGCCATCGCGCTCGGGGGCGGGTCGGTAGACCTCGCGTCGGTCCGGGAAATGCTTGGCGCGGTCGACGGCCAGGTGGTTGCGCAGCTCCTGCGCCTGCTCGCCGAAGGCACCCCGGCGCAGGTTGTCGCGCTCGGCGACGAGATGGCCGCCACCAACATGCCCTTCGCGCAGATCCTGATGGCGCTCGCGCGCGCGTTGCAGCGGGTTGCGCTGGCCCAGCTGGATCCGTCGCTGGCCGTCGACGACGCTGCCGATGGGGCCGACGCGGCCTCCGTTGCAGCCCTGGCCGCAGCGCTTGCGCCGGAGGACGTGCAGGTCTGGTACCAGGTGGCGATCCATGCCGCGCGCGACCTTCCGCTGGCACCGGATCCGCAGACCGGCTTTGCAATGGCCCTGGTCAGGATGCTCGCGTTCAAAAACGCCGGCAACGCGACCGCGGGACACGCGGCGCCTTCGCCGGCCTCGTCAAACCGCTCCTCGCCGGCGGCCCGGCCGGCGCAGCCGCGGGTGCGGCTTGCGCAGGCGGTGCCGACCGCGCAAGCGTCGCAGCACCCGGCTGACCCGGCTGCGGCCGTTGCCGGCTCGCGCGCGCCGCGAGACGATGCATTGCCGGAGCGCGCCGCCGCATCGAAGCCCGCGCCGGCTGGAGGCGGCGGCCTGGCAATCGACGGCGACTGGTCGGAGTTCACCGCGCGGCTGCCCGCCGGCGGCGCGTCACGCCAGTTCCTGCAGCAGAGCGAGCTGCTCGGCATCGAGGGGAACCTGCTCCAGTTGCGCGTGCCGATCAAGCCGTTGATGGAGCCCGGCCTCGTCGCCCGGGTGACCGACATCCTCTCCAGGTGGTTCGACACGCCGGTGCGCCTGTCCGTGGTGCTGGGTGCAACCGGAGACAACACCGCCGCGGCCAAGGCCACCCAGGTGCGCCAGCAGCGCCAGTCCGCGGCCGCCGACGCGATCAACAGCGACCCGTTCGTGCGCGAACTCATCGACGGGTTCGGCGCTACGATCATGCCAGATTCGATCAAACCGCTTGAAGGAGATGCCGGATGATGAAGAACCAGCTTGCCGGGCTGATGAAGCAGGCCCAGCAGATGCAGGACAACATGAAGAAGGCGCAGGAGCAACTGGCCGCCATCGAAGTGGAGGGCCAGTCCGGCGCCGGCCTGGTCAAGGTATTGATCAACTGCCGCAACGACGTCAAGCGGGTCACCATCGATCCGAGTCTGCTGGCCGACGACAAGGACATGCTCGAGGACCTGGTCGCCGCCGCGGTCAACGATGCCTTGCGCAAGGCCGAGCAGACCTCGCAGGAGAAGATGGCGTCGGTCACCGCCGGCATGCCCTTGCCGCCCGGCTTCAAGATGCCGTTCTGAACGGCGACTGATCCGCGAATCCCGCCGCTGCTTGAAGACACCTCCATCCTTCGAACTGCTGACGCGCGCGCTCAAGCGTCTGCCGGGCGTCGGTCCTAAGACGGCGCAGCGCTATGCCTTGCACCTGCTGCAGCGGGATCGCGATGCCGCGCGCGACCTGGCCGCCGGACTCATGGACGCACTGGCCAAGGTTCGGCAGTGCGGACGCTGCAACACCTTCACCGAGTCGGAGTTGTGCGACATCTGCTCGTCGCCGCGCCGCGACCCGTCGGTGCTCTGCATCGTCGAGTCGCCGGCCGACCAGCTGGTGATCGAACAGACTCTCGCGTTCACCGGTCTCTATTTCGTGCTGATGGGCCGGCTGTCGCCGCTCGACGGGATCGGTCCGCGCGAGATACATTTCGACCGCCTGATCGAGCGGGTCGACGATGGGCTGGTCAAGGAAGTCATCCTCGCCACCAACTTCACCCAGGAGGGCGAGGCGACTGCGCACTACCTCGCCGAAATGCTGCGGGCGAGGGGGCTGGCGGTGAGTCGGCTCGCTCGCGGCGTGCCACTTGGAGGCGAGCTGGAATACGTCGATGCAGCCACTGTCGCGCAGGCGATGCGCGACCGCAGGCACCTCTGAGCGCGGGGCCGGGCCAGCCTCGGGGTTAATACCGACGCGCGCCCCACCGGGCGTCCTTGGGGAATGGGTCTATGATTCATGCGTCGCTGCGCAGGTAGCGGCGATGCCCAACCGCGGCAGCACAACGGACCAAGACGCCGTGGCCGCACATCCGGAGGAGATCGTGATGAGATCGCAGGACTTCCCTGTTCAGCCGCGGGCTGCGCGGCGGCGCTGGCTGGCCCGGTCGCTGGTGATCGCGGCCCTGGCGGGCACGCCGCTGCTGATGGCCAGCAGTCCGCTGCACGCGCAGTCGCCCGAGAAGAAGAAGGTGACGATTGCGGTCGGCGGCAAGTCTGCGCTCTACTACCTGCCGCTCACCATCGCGGAGGAACTGGGGTACTTCAAGGACGAGGGTCTCGACGTCGAGATCGTCGACTTTGCCGGCGGCTCGAAGTCGCTGCAGGCGGTGGTCGGTGGCTCCGCCGATGTCGTATCCGGCGCCTACGAGCACACCATCAACCTGCAGTCGCGCAAGCAGTACTTCACCGAGTTCGTCCTGATGGGCCGGGCGCCGCAGATATCGGTGGGCATCCACAAGTCCAAGGTCGCGAGCTACAAGTCGCCGAAGGACCTCAAGGGAATGAAGATCGGGGTGTCGGCGCCGGGTTCGTCGACCAACATGGTGGCGAACTACGTCCTGGCCCAGGGGGGGCTCACGCCGAAGGATGCGTCCTTCATCGGGGTGGGAACCGGCTCGGGCGCGGTGGCCGCACTGCGCGCCGGCCAACTCGACGCGATGTCCAACACCGACCCGATCATGACCATGCTCGAGCGCTCGGGCGACGTCAAGATCATCGCCACCAGCCGCACCGTCAAGGGTACCGAGGAGATTTTCGGCGGTCCCATGCCGGCCGGCAGCCTCTACGCACCGGAGACGTTCGTCAAGCAGAACCCGAATACGGTGCAGGCGCTCACCAATGCCATCGTGCGCGCCAACCTCTGGCTGCAGACCGCAGGCCCGTCGGACATCGTCAAGACGATTCCCGAGTCGTACCTGCTCGGCGATCGGGCGGTGTACCTCGCTGCCTACAACAACGTCAAGGATGCGCTTTCACCGGACGGGATGATGTCGGAAGCCGGCGCCCGGACGACCCTGAAGGCACTGCAATCGTTCAACGACCAGCTGGACGCTTCGCAGATCGATCTTCAGCGGACCTGGACCAACGAGTTTGTCAAGAAGTCGCTTGCCAAGTACAAGAAGTAGCACCGCACCACTGGCCGTGGGCGCAGGGGAGGTGCCGGTGACGGCGGCGCCAGGCGCGTCGGGCGCACCGGGCGTGCCGGCGGTCTCGTTCGAGCAGGTCTCCTGCACGTTCCTCGCGCGCGATGATCCCGGGCAGCGCTATACGGCGGTGCGCGACGTGTCGCTCGCGATTGCACCCGGCGAATTCCTTGCGGTCGTCGGGCCCACCGGCTGCGGCAAGAGCACCTTGCTGAACGTGGCCGCAGGGCTGCTGCAGCCCTCGTCCGGCGAGGTCAGGGTATTCGGCAGCCGGCTCGAAGGGACCAACCGCCGCGCCGGCTACATGTTCCAGAGCGACGCGCTCATGCCCTGGCGCAGCGCGCTGAAGAACGTCACCGCCGGCCTCGAGTTTGCCGGCATCGAACGTGGCGAGTGCGAGCGCCTCGCCGACGAATGGCTCAAGCGCGTGGGTCTCGGCGGCTTTGGCGACCGCTACCCGCACCAGTTGTCGGGCGGCATGCGCAAGCGGGTCGCGCTCGCCCAGACGCTGATCATGGACCCGGACATCATCCTGATGGACGAGCCGTTTTCGGCGCTCGACATCCAGACGCGCCAGCTGATGGAAAACGAAGTGCTGGACCTGTGGGCGGCGAAGCGCAAGGCGGTGCTGTTCATCACTCATGACCTCGACGAGGCGATTGCCATGTCGGATCGGGTGGTGGTTCTGTCCGCCGGTCCCGGCTCGCATCCCATCGGCAACTTCCGGGTCGGGCTTGAGCGCCCCAGGGACGTGGCGGAAATCCGCATGACGCCGGAGTTCGTGCGGCTGCACGAGCAGATCTGGTCGGTCCTGCGCGAGGAGGTGCTGAAGGGATATGAACAACAGTTGAAGATACCCCCCCGAGGCGCCGGAGGCGCCTCCAGCCATCGGCCGGAGGCCGATGGCGTTCAGCAGGCATGAACAGTCCGCAGGGACTGTTCATGTCCGGCCTCACTCCCTCGAGAGGCGGGGCGCCGCGAGCGGCCGGGCCAAGCCCGCTTCCGCGGCGGCTGCTGCAATGAGGCGCGCGGCGTGTCTGTAGGTCGCGCATTGGAAAGGATCAGCTGCGGGCTGCTGTGAAGGCGGGGCGGCGTTGATGCGGAACGGTGGAAGCGGAGAATGAAGATCAGCAAACTTCGGCTGCGCGCCTACCAGATCGGGCTGGCAGTCATCCTGGTGATTTTCTGGCACGTGGCGACAAGTCCCACGCTGCTGCCGCCGATCTACTTCGAGAATCCTGACCAGGCAGCGTTCTTCTTCGGGCGGCCGCTGGGCGTATTCCTGCGCATCGTCGACTGGTTCTGGACCGGCGAGATATTCAGTCACCTCTGGGTGACGCTGTTCGAGACGATGGTGGCTTTCGCCATCGGCACGATCGGCGGGCTGGTGATCGGGATGTGGCTCGCGCTGTCGCCGAATGCGGCGGCGGTGCTCGATCCCTATATCACGGCGATGAACTCGATGCCGCGGGTCATCCTCGCTCCGATCTTCTCGGTGTGGTTCGGCCTGGGCGTGTGGTCCAAGGTTGCGCTCGGGGTTACGCTGGTGTTCTTCATCGTATTCTTCAACGTCTACCAGGGCGTGCGCGAGGTCAGCCCCAACGTGCTGGCGAGCGCGCGCATGCTGGGCGCGACGCAACGCCAGCTGCTGCGGCACGTCTACCTGCCCAGCGCGATGAGCTGGGTCTTCTCGAGCCTGCACACGTCCGTCGGCCTGGCCTTCGTTGCCGCAGTCGTCGGCGAATACCTCGGGTCGGCGAGCGGCGTCGGCTATCTCATCCTGCAGGCCGAAGGCAGCTTCGACATCAACACCGTGTTCGCCGGCATCATCGTCCTCACCATCTTCGCGCTGGTGCTGGACGGCCTGGTGAGCCTCGCAGAGAAGCGCCTGATGAAGTGGCAGCCGCGCTCCGGCGAGACCGAGAAACTGTAGGCCAGGCGGGGCCAGGGAGCAGGCCATCATGTGGGGGGCACGGACTGACAGTCGGGGCGGGTCGCTAGCGCAAAGGTGACAATTCCCACATTGTCGACATGCCTCGCTGGTAAACTCGTCCTTCACCGGTGCTTCAATGCGCCGGCTGCTAGCGGCGTCGGCTCCGCGCCGATTGCCCGCTCTTGGTCTTCGCTTCCTCCTTTTTTCGTACCCCCGCTGCAAAAGATGAAAAAACGCGTTGTTGCGCCCTCGATCTGCGTGGTACTTGCCCTGATGGCAGCCGCCTGCGGGGGCGGTGACTCCGACTCGCCCGCGGCGCCGCCACCCGACGTACCCGCGCCGCCGGGACCAGGCCCGGCGCCATCACCGTCGCCGTCACCGTCACCGTCACCGTCACCGTCTACAGTGGCCAACTCGGTAGCGCAGGTTAAATCGGATGCCACCGGTTCTCACGATGCAATCCCGACTGGAGTCGCGACCACCGGGCCGGTCTTCGGGCAGCCGACTCCACCGGCAGGCACGGTCGCCCTGGGGGATACGGCGAGCTCTACATCGCACCGGGCCATGCGGCCACCAACACGCGGGTGCAGTTGCGCAACTTCGAGACGTACGCCCTGCGCGATGGCAAATGGACGCGCGTGCAGTACAGCGAGAGAGTCGCCGGCGCATCCTATACCGTCAACTACGGTGCAACCGGCGTGGCGGCAGATGTGCGCGCTGAAGCCAACGGCGTTTCGGTCAAGCCGGGCAACGGAACGGTGTACCGGTTCTGGCCGCAGAGCGGCCTCACCGGTTTCGCGCAGAGCCAGGTTCCTTTCAACGCCACGGAAGCGGTGTTTACAACCGTCCAGGCTCGATTGATTTCGGATGCGGGCCAAGCTGATGATCGCTCGCGCGCTCGGATGGTGGTCAGCACGGCCGCAGACTGGGTCAACCAGGCATCGTTGTACGCTACCGACCTGCCTCCACCAGGGAACATCCTCGCCGGCACCCCGATGGGCATCGGCAAGCTGCGACTGGTAGGGAACGACTGGCGGGCGATGAACTTCCATTCCGCCACCAGCGCGCAAGTCGATGGACTCGGCGTGGCACAGGAGACCGGCGGTACCGCGCCGATTGTCAACAGCAGCCGGCTCGACGCCCCGCTGGCGAAGCGGGTCATCCTCATCGGCGATTCGATCACCGAAGGCAGCAACGCGCCGGCGCAGGACAGTTTCCGGCGTCCGCTGTGGAACGCGATCGTGTCCGATGCTTCCCATCCGCTCGTGGACTTCGTCGGAACCCGCAGCGGCGTGCGGACGGGAGGCGGCACGTGCGGCAGTCCGCCGTCCACGGGCAATGGGCTCCCCGCCGTGCCGGACTTCGACCAGGATCACGAAGCCTATTGGGGCTGGTGCGTGAACGACGTCAGCCTGGTGCTGCCGTCGACCCTGGCAGCGCTGGCGGGCCAGACGGGCGCGGTTCACGTCGACAACCGCCGGCCGGACGTCGCGGTCGTTCATCTCGGCACCAACGACATCCTGCAGCAGATGCAGGACCCGGCCTTGATCGACGACGAGCTTGCCATTGTGGTCGGGCAGCTCCGGGCGGCCAATCCGGCGATCCGCGTGGTGGTTGCCCAGGTGATCCCGGTGTCGCGCGGCAACGCGACCGAAACCAATCAGATACCGGTGCTGAACAGCCAGATCGCGTCGCTGGTCGCGTCCCTGAATACGCCCGCATCGCCGGTGACTCTGGTGGATCAGTTCACCGGCTTCAGCGCACTGACCGACTTGTACGACGGCGTTCATCCGAACGTCAGCGGCGAGCAGAAGATGGCGGCGAAATGGCTGCCGGTGCTGAAGGACGCCATCCGGTAGCAGCCGGAAAGCGTCACCGGAGAACGAGCCGGAAGAGGGCGGCAATGCGCTGCCTTGCAGGTAGCACGCGGCGTCGGCTCCGTGTCCGATTATCTTCCTCTTGCACTCTTTCTCTTCCGCTTCTTCCTCTTCCACTTCTTTGATCTACTAAACATGAAATCTCGCTCTCTAGCTCCTGCCGCCGTCGTCGCCCTTGCGTTGCTGGCCGCGGGCTGCGGCGGGGGGGATTCGGATCCATCGCCATCCCCATCGCCATCGCCATCGCCTGCGCCGTCGCCGTCGCCGTCGCCGCCGGCGCCGGCCCCTGCGCCGGGGCCAACGGGTTCGCCGGTCGCAAACAACTCATGTGAACCGTTCACGGCTGCCGTTTCTCCGACCGTGGCCGGAAACCTCGCGGCCAAGGCTACAAGTCCGGCAGGCCGACCACTGACCTTCTCGGCGGTGACGCAACCGAAGTCCGGTACGGTGTCGTTGTCCGCGACAGGCGTGTACACGTATACGCGAACCGATCCTGCCCGCGGCGATCTCGACAGCTTCACCTACCGCGTGACCGACAGCGAAGGACTCACTGCCCAGGCCACGGCGCAAGTGCTGTACGGACGTCGCCGAATCATGCCTCTGGGTGATTCGATCACCGAGGGCGTGGAGACCGACAACGGGGCTGGCGTCACGGGGCCCTTGGATGCTCTGCGGGTGGGCTATCGCAAGCCGTTGTACGACAGGCTGACGGCCGCAGGCTACGCAGTCGAATTTGTCGGCAGCCGCACTCATGGTGCAGCCACCGGATTGCCCTATCCGAACCATGAGGGCACTTCCGGTATTACCCAGACCGGGCTTCGGGGGGTCCTCGCTCCGCGAATCCAGGCGAACCCGGCTGATGTCGTCCTCCTCCATATCGGCACCAATGACGTGAACGGAAGCGCGAGTACAGACGCGGCGCCGACGGCTGCGTCCTCGAACAGCATACTTTCGCTGGTCAACAATTTTGCGGCCAATCCCGCCAATCCTCCGGTGCGGGTTCTGCTCGCCACCATCATCGGCCAGAAGAGTGGCAATCCCAACACGGCGACGTTCAACTCCAACCTGACGGCGCTCTACAACGCCAACTGGTCCGCAGCCCGCCCGCGCTACTCGGTCAACCGGGTCGATATGAATTCCCGGTTCAATCCGGCGACCGATTTGTCGGATCTCTCCGTGGATGTGGGCGGGCTGCATCCGAGTGCCGCCGGTTACGCGAAGATGGCCTCTGCCTGGTTTGACTTCCTCCTGGAAAACGACGCAGTCGCCAAGTGTCCGTAGTGAAGGCGTTCCCTTCGCCGGTCGGTTAGTCCGCGAGGAGCGGCGGAAGGGCGGTATGGCATAATCCACAGGTTTGCCCCCGCCTTCATCATGTCCAATGCCTTCGCGCCGTCCCTTCCTCCCGCGGCTCTCGTCCTAGCCGACGGAACTGTCTTTCACGGTCATTCCATCGGCGCCCCAGGCGTGGCAGTCGGTGAGGTCGTTTTCAACACGGCCATGACCGGCTACCAGGAGATCCTCACCGATCCGAGCTACTGCCGGCAGATCGTCACGCTGACGTATCCGCAGATCGGCAACTACGGCATCAACACCGAAGACATGGAGTCGGATCGCGTCCAGGCGGAAGCGCTGGTGGTGAAGGCGATCCCTGCTCTCGTCTCCAACTGGCGCAGCGAGCGCAGCCTGACCGATTTCCTGCTGGAATGGAAGAAGCAGGGCATCGCCGGCATCGACACCCGCAAGCTGACGCGGCTGCTTCGCGAGAAGGGCTCCCAGAACGGTTGCGTGGTCGCCGGCGATGTAGTCGGCGCCAGCCTGGACATCGAGGCGGCGCTTGCCGCCGCACGGGAGTTCCCCGGTCTTGCGGGCCTCGACCTCGCCAAGGTCGTGTCGGTCGAGTCGCCGTACCAGTGGAAAGACGGTACCTGGCGGCTGGGCTCGGGCCACCGAAGTGCCGACGAAATCGCGACCACCCGTGCCGAAGGCCGCGCCTATCGGGTCGTGGCCTTCGACTACGGCGTCAAGTGGAACATCCTGCGGCTGCTGGCGGACCGCGGCTGCGAGTTGACGGTGCTGCCCGCGACCGCATCTGCCGAGGAGGCGCTGTCCCATGATCCGGACGGCATCTTCCTGGCCAATGGGCCCGGCGATCCGGAGCCCTGCAACTATGCGATCGAGGCGACCCGCACGCTGATCGAGCGCGGCCTGCCGACTTTCGGCATCTGCCTCGGCCACCAGATCATGGGGCTCGCCAGCGGCGGCCGCACCTCGAAGATGAAGTTCGGGCATCACGGCGCGAACCATCCCGTCAAGGACCTCGACACCGGCCAGGTGCTGATCACCAGCCAGAACCACGGCTTCTCGGTCGATCCGGATTCGCTGCCCTCGAATCTGCGGGTGACCCATGTGTCGCTCTTCGACGGCTCGATCCAGGGGCTGGCGCGCACCGACCGGCCCGCCTTCTGCTTCCAGGGCCATCCCGAATCAAGTCCGGGCCCTCACGACATCGGCTACCTGTTCGATCGTTTCGTCGACCTGATGGCGAAATAAGCTCCCCCGAAGCGCCCTCGGCGCCTCCCTAGGGGCGCCGCCAGCGGCCCGGCGAAGCCGGATCCGCGGCGGCAACTGGACGGGATGCGTCTGACAAGTTGCGGCGTGTATGGCGACCAGCGCCGTGGAAAACTGAAAATGCCCAAGCGAACCGACCTCAAGACAATCCTGATCATCGGCGCCGGTCCGATCATCATCGGCCAGGCCTGCGAATTCGACTATTCGGGCGCCCAGGCCTGCAAGGCGCTGCGCGAGGAGGGCTTCAAGGTCATCCTGGTGAACAGCAACCCCGCGACGATCATGACCGATCCGGAGACGGCTGATGTGACTTACATCGAGCCGATCACCTGGCAGGTCGTCGAGAAGATCATCGAGAAGGAAAAGCCCGACGCCATCCTCCCCACGATGGGCGGGCAGACGGCGCTCAATTGCGCGCTCGACCTGCACCATCACGGCGTGCTCGACAAGCATGGCGTCGAGCTGATCGGCGCCTCGCCGGCGGCCATCGAGAAGGCCGAGGACCGGCTCAAGTTCAAGAATGCGATGAGCTCGATCGGCCTGGGCTCGGCCCGCTCCGGCATCGCCCATTCGCTCGAGGAAGGCTGGTCGGTGCAGAAGGAAGTCGGCTTCCCGGTGATCATCCGCCCGAGCTTCACCCTCGGCGGAACCGGCGGCGGCATTGCCTACAACGCGGAGGAGTTCGAGGAAATCTGCAAGCGCGGGTTGGAACTGTCGCCGACCAGCGAGTTGCTCATCGAGGAAAGCCTGATCGGCTGGAAAGAGTTCGAGATGGAAGTGGTGCGCGACCGCAAGGACAACTGCATCATCGTCTGCTCGATCGAGAACCTCGACCCGATGGGCGTGCACACCGGCGATTCGATCACCGTCGCACCTGCGCAGACGTTGACCGACAAGGAATACCAGCTGATGCGCGACGCGTCGATCGCGATCCTGCGCGAGATCGGCGTCGACACCGGCGGTTCGAACGTCCAGTTCGCCATCCATCCGCAAACCGGCCGGATGATCGTGATCGAGATGAACCCTCGGGTCTCGCGGTCGTCGGCGCTGGCCTCGAAGGCCACCGGCTTCCCGATCGCCAAGGTCGCGGCCAAGCTGGCCGTGGGCTACACGCTCGACGAGCTGAAGAACGACATCACCGGCGGCAGGACGCCGGCCTCGTTCGAGCCGTCCATCGACTACGTCGTCACCAAGATCCCGCGCTTCGCCTTCGAGAAGTTTCCTCAGGCCGACAACCACCTGACCACGCAGATGAAGTCGGTCGGCGAGGTGATGGCGATCGGGCGCACGTTCCAGGAAAGCTTCCAGAAGGCGATGCGCGGGCTCGAGACCGGCGTCGACGGACTCAACCAGATGACCACCGATCGGCAGGTCATCGAGGAGGAGCTGGGCGAGCCGGGCTCCGAGCGCATCTGGTATGTCGGCGATGCCTTCGCCCAGGGCTTCTCCATCGAGGAGGTATACACCCTGACGCACATCGACCGCTGGTTCCTGGCAGAGATCAAGGAGATCGTCGACATCGAGTTGCGGCTCGACAAGATGACCATCGGCGACCTGAACCGGGAAACGCTGCGGTTTCTGAAGAAGAAGGGATTCTCGGACCGGCGCCTGGGGCACCTGCTGGAGACGACCGAGCACGAGATTCGCAAGCTGCGGCATTCGCTCGGCGTGAGGCCGGTGTACAAGCGGGTGGACACCTGCGCCGCGGAGTTCGCGACCAGCACCGCCTACCTGTACTCCACCTACGAGGACGAGTGCGAAGCCGCGCCCACCGACCGGCGCAAGGTGATCGTGCTGGGCGGCGGGCCGAACCGGATCGGCCAGGGCATCGAGTTCGACTATTGCTGCGTGCACGCCGCCTTCGCCCTGCGCGAAGACGGCTACGAGACGATCATGGTCAACTGCAATCCCGAGACCGTCTCCACCGACTACGACACGTCGGACCGCCTCTACTTCGAGCCGGTCACGCTGGAGGATGTGCTCGAGATCGTCGAGATCGAGAAGCCGCAAGGCGTGATCGTGCAGTACGGTGGCCAGACGCCGCTGAAGCTCGCCAAGGCATTGGAAGCGGCCGGCGTGCCGATCATCGGCACTTCGCCGGACTCGATCGACATCGCGGAGGACCGCGAGCGTTTCCAGAAGCTGCTCACCCGCCTGGATCTGCTGCAGCCGCCCAATCGCACCGCCCGCACCGAGGCTGCGGCACTGCAGCTGGCGCAGGAGATCGGCTATCCGCTGGTGGTGCGCCCGAGCTACGTCCTGGGCGGCCGCGCGATGGAGATCGTGCACGAGCAGCGCGATCTCGAGCGCTACATGCGCGAGGCGGTCAAGGTCAGCAACGATTCGCCGGTGCTGCTCGACCGGTTCCTCAACGACGCGATCGAGGTCGATGTCGACTGCCTGTGCGACGGCGACCAGGTGCTGATCGGCGGCGTGATGGAGCACATCGAGCAGGCGGGCGTGCATTCCGGCGATTCGGCCTGCTCGCTGCCGCCGTATTCGCTGCCGGACAAGCTGATCCAGGAGATCAAGCGCCAGACGGCCCTGATGGCGCGGGCGCTGAAGGTGGTCGGCCTGATGAACGTGCAGTTCGCAATCCAGCAGGGTGCGAGCTCGGCATCCACCGCGGATGCGCCGGTGGCGTCGGAAGCTTCCGGATCTTCCGGCCGGAGCGGCGAGGGCACCGTCTACGTGCTGGAAGTGAATCCGCGCGCTTCGCGTACCGTGCCGTTCGTGTCCAAGGCGACCGGCCTGCCGCTGGCCAAGGTCGCGGCCCGCTGCATGGTCGGCAGGTCGCTTGCAGAGCAGGGCATCCAGCACGAGGTGACGCCGCCGTACTACTCGGTGAAGGAGGCGGTGTTCCCGTTCGTGAAGTTCCAGGGCGTCGATACGATCCTCGGGCCGGAGATGAAATCGACCGGAGAGGTGATGGGTGTCGGCTACACCTTCGGCGAAGCCTTCGTGAAATCGCAGCTGGGTGCCGGGGTGAAGCTGCCGACGTCCGGCACCGCCTTCATTTCGGTCAAGCATCTCGATCGTCCAAAGGCGGTGAAGGTGGCGCGCACGCTGCACGAGCTCGGCTTCAAGCTCGCCGCAACCAAGGGCACCGCGTCGGCGCTGGCCGCCGAGGGCCTGCCGGTGACGCCGGTCAACAAGGTCCAGGAGGGCCGGCCGCACGTGGTCGACCTGCTCAAGAACGGCGAGATCTCGCTGGTGATCAACTCGGTCGAGGAGCGGCGCGGCGCCATCCAGGATTCGCGCGCCATCCGCACCACCGCGCTTGCGCAGCGGGTAACCTACTACACCACCATCGCCGGTGCACGGGCGGCGGTCGAAGGCATGCGCACGCTGCAGGAGCAGCAGGTGTATTCGCTGCAGGCGCTGCATGCCGGGTTGAAGCTGCCGCGGTCGTAGGTGCGGCTTCTCGCTGATCCGCAACCGGAGCATCCGTTGCTGGAGATCGAGGATGTCGTCAAGAGCTTCGGCGCGCTGCGAGCGGTCGACGCGGTCAGCCTGCAGGTGCGGTCGGCGACCATCACCGGCCTGATCGGCCCGAATGGCGCAGGCAAGACGACACTCTTCAACACCATCGCCGGCGCGCTCCGGCCGGACAGCGGGCGAATCAGCCTCGACGGGCGCCGCATCGACCGGCTGCGGCCCGACCAGGTGTTTCATTGCGGCCTTGGCCGCACCTTCCAGATACCGCGGCCGCTGCGCAGCCTGACGGTGATGGAGAACCTGCTGCTCGTGCCGGCTGGGCAGGTTGGCGAGAAGTTCTGGAATACCTGGTTCCGCCGCGGCCGCATCCGCGTCGAAGAATCGGTTCACCGCGAGAAGGCACGCGAGGTCGTCGACTTCGTGGGCCTGTCGCACCTGGCCGGCGAGCCGGCGGGCGTGCTGTCCGGCGGGCAGCAGAAGCTGCTTGAACTCGCGCGGGTGCTGATGGTCGATCCCTCGATCATCCTGCTCGACGAACCGGCGGCGGGCGTCAACCCGGTGCTGCTGGAGGCGCTGGTCGGACGCATCCAGGCACTGCATCGGCGCGGGGTGACCTTCCTGCTCATCGAGCACAACATGGACCTCGTCATGCAGCTGTGCGATCCGGTGGTGGTCATGGCGCAAGGCAGGATCGTTGTCGAAGGCTCGCCGCAGGCAGTTCGAGCCGACGCCCGCGTCATCGACGCATATCTCGGCGAAGCGGCATGACGGCGGGCGCGGCCTCGGGCATGGCACCGGGCAAGATGCCCCGGCAGGGCGCCGCCGACGCCGCCACGAAGCAGCCGCTGCTCGCGGCTATGGGAGCGGTTGCCGGCTATGCACGCGACCTGCCTATCGTGCAGGGAGTCGACTTCTTCATCGGGGCCGGCGAGATCCTGGTAGTGCTGGGGCCGAACGGCGCCGGCAAATCCACGCTGGCGAAGGCGGTGGCCGGGGTGGTTCCGGTTTTTGCCGGCAGCGTGCGGCTCGACGGCAGCGACATCGCCAACCTGCCCCCGCATCGGATCACCGCCAGCGGTGTCGGGTTCGTGCCGCAGACCGGCAACGTCTTCACCACCTTGTCGGTCGAGGACAATCTTCGTGTCGGCGGCTACCTGGTGAAGGGTGACCTCGGCCCGCGGCTGCAAGCTGCCTACGAGCGCTTCCCGGACCTGGCCCGACATGCCAGGGCGCCCGGCCATGCGCTCTCCGGCGGTCAGCGCCAGATGCTGGCGATCGCCCGCGCGCTGATGACCTCGCCGCGCCTGCTGCTGCTCGATGAGCCGAGCGCCGGCCTGTCGCCCCTGATGGTGAAGGAGGTCTTCGATCACGTTCGCCGCATCGCCGACGCCGGGATCGGCATCCTGATGGTCGAGCAGAACGTCCGCGCCGGCCTGCGGATCGCCGACCGTGGCCTGATCCTGGTCAACGGCCGGGTGGCGCACGAAGGGCGCGCCGACGAATTGCGCGACGATCCCGCGGTTGCCCAGCTCTACCTCGGCAAGTTCAGCGCGGCGGCGGCATGATCTGGCAGGCGATCGTCGACGGCTTCCTGAGCGGCGCGATCGTCGCGCTCGGCGCGATCGGCGTCACCTTCAGCCTTGCCATCCTGCGCTTTGCGAACTTTTCGCACGGCGACCTGCTGGCGGTAGGTGCCTATGCCGCGCTCTTCCTGCTGGCGATGCTGGCAGGCAGCGGCGCAGGGCAGGCGGGCGCAGGGCAGGCGGCTGCCTGGTGGAGCGATCTCGTGACGCCGGTCGGGCCGTTCTCCTTCGGCTGGGGCTTGCCGATCGCCCTCGGCTTCGCAATCCTGGTGGCCGTGCTGGTGGCGCTGATACTGGAGCGGCTGGTGTACCAGCGGCTGCGCCGGCGCGGCGCCGACCCGCTGACGCTGGTGTTCGCCTCCTTCGGCCTCGCGCTGGTGCTGCGTAACCTGCTGCTGCTCCTGTTCGGACCCGACCCGCACAACTACAGCACCGAAATCCAGATGGCGGTGCGCCTGCCGGGCAATGTGCTGGTCCTGCCGGACCAGCTGGTGGTGTTCGGCATCACCTTGCTGGTGCTGCTCCTGCTGTGGGCCTTCCTGCGCTACACCCGCCAGGGCATCGCCATGCGGTCGGTGGCCGAGAATCCGGTCCTGGCCGGCATCGCCGGCATCGACATCACGGCCGCCGTGCGGCTGACATGGGCGGTTTCGGCGGCGCTGGCCGCGCTGGCCGGGGTCTTCTATGGCGTGACCGTGCAGGTCCGCCCGGAAATGGGCATCAACCTGCTGCTGCCGCTGTTCACCGCCGCCATCCTCGGCGGCGTCGGCAGCGTTGCCGGCGCGGTCGCCGGCGCGCTCCTGATCAGCCTGTGCGAGAACCTGGTGACCCTGGTGATACCGGGCACCTACAAGCCGATGATCGCATTCGTGCTGTTGCTGCTGGTACTGTTCTTCCGGCCCGCCGGCCTGTTCGCGCCGAGAAGCTGACGGATGCTGTCCTACCTCCAGTATTTCGCCACGGTGGCCGCGATCCTGTCGATCGCGACGCTGGGCCTGAACCTGCAATGGGGCGTCTCGGGCCAGTTCAATGCCGGCGTGGTCGGCTTCGTCGCTGTCGGCGGCTACGCGCTCGCGATCCTGACCATGCCGCCGTCCGCAGAGCTTCTGGTGAATCCTGACCTGCCGTTCGCGTTCGGCCTGGTCGGCAGCCTGGTAGCCAGCGCCCTGGTGGCGGCGCTGGTCGGGCTGGCCACGCTGCGGCTGCGCAGCGACTACCTGGCCATCGCGACCTTCGGCATTGCCACGTCGATCCAGCTGCTCGCCAACAACCTGGAGCCGCTCACCGGCGGCTCGCGGGGGCTTGTCGGCATCCCGCGGCCGTTCGAGTCGCTGGGAAACCGCGAATTCGGGCTCGCCTACCTGCTCATGGTGCTGGCCCTGCTCGGGGCGGCGGTGGCCGGCCTGCAGGCGCTGCTGCATTCGCCATGGGGAAGGGTGCTGCGCGGACTGCGCGAGGACGAGGCTGCCTGCGCCGCGCTCGGCAAGAACGTCGTGCGCTTCCGGCTGACCGCGTTCGTCCTGGGAGCGATGCTGATGGGCCTGTCCGGCGCCCTCTACGCCGGCTTCGTCGGCACCACCAGTCCCAGCGAGTTCATGCCGATCATGACCTTCCAGATCTGGGCGATGCTGATCGTCGGCGGCAGCGGCAACAACTACGGCGCAGTCGTCGGCACCTTCGTGGTCTGGGGCCTGTGGACCTTCTCCGGCGCGTTCATCGTCTCGGTGCTGCCACTGCAGTATCAGGCGCAGGGCGGCGCGATCCAGGCGATCCTGGTCGGGCTGCTGCTGGTCCTGACGCTGCTGCTGCGGCCCGCCGGGATCCTCGGCGCGAGACGCGTTTCCTGAAGCAGGCGGGCACGGAGACAAGAGACAGCGCGGCCTCGCGGGTGAGAAACTCGAGGCTTCCGAACGATTCGAACGACAGAGGGGAAACGCATGAACGTCTTCAGAACACTGCTCCGGGCCTTCGCGCTAGCCGGCGGTCTGGCTGCATCGCTGCCGGCGCTTGCGCAGGCGGATTGCCCGAAGCTCGGCGGCATCATCGCCCAGACCGGCGCGCAGGGCGCAGTCGGCAAGGTGATAGCCGATGCCGGCCGCCTCGCGGTCGACCACATCAACAAGGCCGGCGGCGTCAAGGGCTGCCAGGTCGAGTTCGTGATCCGCGACGACACCAGCCAGCCGTCGGTGGGTCTGGACGCCGCCCGCTACCTCGTCGACGTGCAGAAGGTGTCGGCGATCGTCGGGCTGGTCGGCAGCGGCACGGCGCTGGCGGTGGTCAATTCGGTATCGGCGCCCAACCAGGTGCCGACGGTGGCCTGCTGCGCGGTCACGCCCGCGTTGACGAAGATGGCGGAGGAGGGCAAGACCGGCGGCTACTTCTTCCGCACTATACCGACGGCGCGCACCACTGCATTGGCCCACGCGCAGGCGGTCCAGGACAAGGGCTACAAGAAGACGGTCATCATGTACATCAACAACGACTTCGGCACCGGCGTGGCGCCGGATGCTAAGAAGGCGATCGAAAAGCTCGGCGGCAGCGTGGCCGGCATGGTGGCCTACAACGAGAACCAGCCGTCCTATCGCTCCGACGTCTCCAAAGCGCTGGCGCTGCAGCCGGATTCGCTGGTGCTCGTCGGTCTGTCGCAGGACGCGACCGTGGTGCTGCGCGAATGGTTCTCGCTCGGCGGCACGCCCAACGTCGTGCTCCACAACACGATGCGCTCGATGGACATCATCAAGGGCGTCGGCGAGCGTTTTCTCTCGAAAGCGGTCGGCATCGACAACGGCCAGGCCTCGGGTCCGACCGCCGATGCCTTCAACAAGGCGTTCACCGACGCCTACAACCGGCCGCCGGTCGGGCCCGGCCTGCACACCATGTACGACGCGGCGGCGGTGACGCTGCTGGCGATGCAGGCGGCGCCGAAGCTGGAAGGGCCCGCGATCCGGGATGCGATGCGCGCGGTGCAGGATCCCGACGGCATCCAGGTCGGCCCGGGCATCGAAGAGTTCCGCAAGGGACTGCAGGCGCTCAAGGACGGCAAGAAGATCCGCTATGTCGGTGCAACCGGCGCCTTCCGCTTCGACCGGAACGGCGACGTGACCGGTCCGATGCTGATCTGGAAGATCCAGGACGGCGGGATCGCCACCGAGAAGAACATTTCCCTCGAGGAGATGAACGCATTGGAGCAGAAGGTCGGGCTATGACGATCGAAACCATCTCGCTCGCGCCCGGCTATGCCATCTCGCGGGTCGCAAAGGGCAACTGGCAGCTGGCAGCCAAGCATGGTGCACCGTATTCGCTGCACGACGCCGTCGAGGATATGCGTCGCTTCGTGGAAGCGGGCATCAATGCCTTCGATTGCGCCGACCACTACGTCGGCGTCGAGGAAACGATCGGCGCGTTCCGTCGCCGGTATCCGGAACTCGGCAGGCAGCTGCGGGTGTCGACCAAGTACACGCCGGACGCGATGCTGCTGCCGGACCTGAAGCGCACGGATGTCGAGGCGACCATCGACACGTCGCTGAAGCGACTCGGCGTCGAGCGGTTGGACCTGGTGCAGTTCCACTGGTGGGACTACGAGATCCCCGGCTGCGTGCAGGCCATGCAGTGGCTGCAGGAGCTGCAGAAGGCGGGCAAGATCGCCCATGTCGGCACGACCAATTTCAACGTGCCGCGTTTGCGCGAGGTGCTCGAAGCCGGGGTCAAGATCCTGAGCAACCAGCTGCAGTACAGCTTCCTGGACCTGCGCCCGGAGAACGGGATGGTGGAGCTGTGCCGGCAGCACGGCATCCACCTCCTCTGCTACGGCACGCTGGCCGGCGGCTTCCTGTCTGATCGCTGGCTCGGCCAGCCGTCCCCGACGCCGCCGTACGCGAATCGCTCGCTGATCAAGTACCGGCTGATCATCGAGGAGTTCGGCGGCTGGGACGCGTTCCAGGAACTTCTGCAGGCGGCTTCGCAGATCGCGCGTCGGCACGACAGCACGATTGCCGCGGTCGCGGCGCGCTTCGTCCTCGACAAGCCGCAGGTGGCTGCCGCCCTGGTCGGCGCCCGCGACGCACGGCACCTGGACGAGACCATGGCGATCTTCAGGTTGCAGCTGGACGCGCAGGACCGGGAGCGCCTGGATGCGATCGTCCGCGCGGCGCCGGGGCCGAAAGGCGACTGCTACGACCTCGAGCGCGACAAGGAGAGCGTCCACGCGAAGATCATGCACATGAACCAGAACAGCGGCGGCGCCCCCGTGCACATCGACATGTCTCCTGATGTCGCCAGCGTGCGCAAGCCCCATTGACGAGGAGCAGGCAATGACCGACGAACGCAACAGCCCGCCATCGGGCCGCAATGCCCCCGCCTCCGCCCCCACCGGCGACGAGTTCGAGCTCTACGACCTGCGGGTCGAAGTGGTGGAGTCCGAGCGGCCCTTCGTCATGCACGCGAAGAAGGGCGACTACTTCGACGTCATCGGCGGGCGCGTCGTCTTCCCCGAGGGCAACCCGAGCTTCTCGCTTTACGGACTGCTGGCGGTGCTGCCTTTCATTCCGGCGAAGCAGCGGCCGACCCATCCGAACGACTGGATGACCACCGACACGCTCATCGCCAGCACCGACCCCGCCTGCGGTGCGCGCTTCAAGATCACCCGCCTCGCGCGCCGCACGCTGCATCATGGCGACTTCAGCGTGCTGCCGCTGCCCGCGGCCGGGGATAGCTGACCGATGGCGCGGCGACTGGGCGTCATCGGCTGCGGCAGGATCGCGCTCCCAGTCCTTCAGGCATGCGTGGAAGGCTCGCTGGCCGGTTGGGCGTTGGGCGGTGTCCTGGCTCGCACCAGCCGACCGGCCGCCCCGGCCAGCCAGGCCAGCGCCGCCGGCCCGGCCGGCATCGATCGCGTGACGTCGGATGCCGACCTGTTCTTCAGCCTCGGCCTCGACCTGATCGTCGAGGCTGCGGGGCCCGGCGCACTGGCGGAGCACGGCGCAAGGGCGCTGGCAGTCGCCGATGTCTGGACAGTGAGTGGTGCGGCGCTGGCGGATCCGCGGCTATGCGAGGAACTGGAGGCGTCCGGCCGGCGCAGCGGTCACAGGCTGCGCCTCCTCAGCGGCGCGATCGCCGGACTCGACGGGATCGCCATGGCCTTCGCCGATCCGGATGCGACCCTGAAGCTGGAAGTGGATCTTCCAGCCGCGGAAGGAGCGACGGGCAGGCTGTTCTACGGCACCGTACGCGAGGCGGCGCGGCGGTATCCTGACGGCGTCAACGTGGCGGTTGCGGCGGCGCTTGCGGGACCGGGGCTGGATCGGGCCACGGTCGAAGTGAGCCGCCATGACTCGAGGCATCGGCTTGCGCTGGCGGCGCGCAGCCGGCATGCGCAGGTGCTCGTCTCGGTCGAGCCGAGAGCCGACGCCGCCCTGCATCCGGTTGCCGCCTGCATTCTCGCCTGCCTGAGGCGCGAGTCGCAGACGATCTGGGCGGGTTGACGGGCAAATTGCCAGGTGCGGCCGCGGGATCCGCCGCGCATCACAGTGTTACAATGCGAAGTCATCGTACTAGCCAGCCCCGGATCTGATTCCGGGGTTTGTTTTTGTGGGGAGGGATCGTAATGGTGACAGTACCGTTGACAGTTCACGGCGCCCAGTTGTTGAAGGACGAATTGCAGCGGCTCAAGCAGGTGGAACGGCCCGCCGTCATCACCGCCATTTCGGATGCGCGCGCCCAGGGCGACCTCTCCGAGAACGCCGAATACGAATCGGCCAAGGAGCGCCAGAGCTTCATCGAGGGCCGGATTGCGGAACTCGAGTCCAAGCTGGCTGCCGCCCAGGTCATCGATCCGTCGACCCTCCAGGCCGATGGACGCGTCGTGTTCGGCGCGACGGTGGCGCTGGAGGATCTCGAGTCACGCGAGAAGGTGAAGTACCAGATCGTCGGCGAGGACGAGGCGGACCTGAAGCTGAACAAGATCTCGGTGTCGAGCCCGCTCGCGCGGGCATTGATCGGCAAGAGCGCCGGCGACGTCGCGGAATTCCGCGCGCCGGGCGGCGATCGGGAATACGAGATTCTCGAGGTCAAGTACGTCTAGGACATCCCATGGACGACGTCCAGGGCGTCCGGGTGTCATTCCTCTTCGGGCGTCGGCCGGAACAGGACCAGGATGTTGCCGATGATCTGCACGACCGCGCATGACAGCGCTTCGGCGATGTCTTCCGCCGTCTTTTCTCGCAACTCGCGGTCGGCGCCTGCAAGCCGCACCTTGATGAGCTCATGGCTCGCGAGCCCGCGGTCGATCTCCTGCAGCACCGGCTGCGTCAGGCCGGCATTGCCCAGCATGACGACCGGGTTCAGCGGGTGTGCGCGGGCCTTGAGGTCCTTGCGTTCGGCGTTGGTGAGCAGCAGGGTGGGCATCTGGCGGATAACGGTCCGGCGGGGCGGAGTGTGAAGGGGTGAAGTGTGAAGGGGCGGGGTTGAAGGGCGGGTCGATCTGAAGGACGGGTCGATCTGAAGGACGGATCAGGCGCCCTTGATTCTACGGGCAACACAACCGCGACCGGATGGCGCCACCGAAATGTACGGCAGCAACAGCAAGAAGCTCAACAAGGCGTGGCTGCACGACCACCTCAACGACCCGTACGTCAAGCTGGCGCAGCGCCACCAGTACCGGTCGCGAGCGGCATTCAAGCTGATCGGCATCGACGAGCAGGACAAGCTCATCCGCCCCGGAATGACGGTGGTGGACCTCGGCTCGACGCCGGGGAGCTGGTCGCAGGTCGTCCGCCGGCGCCTCGCCCGCAACGCGCTGACGGCCGACGAGGCCAAGGCCGACGATGCCCGGGGCGAGGCTGCCCAGCTGCCGGTGTCGGGCCGGATCATCGCGCTGGACCTCCTGCCGATGGAGCCGATCGCGGGGGTGGAGTTCCTGCAGGGCGATTTCCGGGAGGCGGAGGCACTTGCAGCATTGGAAGCTTGCCTGGGAGCGGAGCGGGCGGACCTTGTACTTTCCGATATGGCCCCCAACCTGAGCGGTGTCGGTGTGGCGGACGCGGCCAGGATGCAGGATCTGGCCGAACTCGCCATCGATTTCGCAAAAACCTGGCTGAAGCCGGAGGGCGCCTTGCTGATCAAGTGCTTCCACGGCAGCGGCTACGGCCAACTGGTCAAGCTTTTCAAGGACACTTTCGTGTCGGTTGCACCACGAAAGCCCAAGGCTTCCCGTGACCGGTCGGCGGAAACCTACCTTCTGGGGCGCCGGCTGCGACAGAGCGCCTGAGCGGTGCGGGGGCAAGAGTGGCGGCGGATGTCATCAGCGTAGAATCCAGGCAACGGTGTTCGAACCAGTGAGGTGGTATAGGTGAATAACGCGTTTTCGAAGGCAGCAATCTGGGTCGTCATTGCCCTGGTTCTGTTCACCGTGTTCCGGCAGTTCGACACCCGCCAGGGCCGCTCGGGCGATGTGCCGTACTCCCAGTTCATGAAAGAGGCCGAGAGCGGACGGGTCGAGAGCGTCCAGATCGATGGCCGCACCATCCGCGCACGTACCCGCGACGGTCAAGCGCTCACCGTGTTCACGCCCGGCGCCGGCGACCTCTGGATGGTCAGCGATTTGCTGAAATACGGCGTCCAGGTCAATGCCAAACCGGAGGAAGAGCAGTCGGTCCTGATGCAGATCTTCATCTCCTGGTTCCCGATGCTGCTGCTGATCGGGGTCTGGATCTTCTTCATGCGCCAGATGCAAGGCGGGGGGCGCGGCGGCGCGTTCTCCTTCGGCAAGAGCCGGGCCAGGCTGCTGGACGAAAGCAATAACACCATCACCTTCGCCGACGTCGCCGGTTGCGACGAAGCCAAGGAGGAAGTCCAGGAGCTGGTGGACTTCCTGCGTGACCCGACCAAGTTCCAGAAGCTCGGCGGCCGTATCCCCCGCGGCGTGCTGATGGTCGGCTCGCCCGGTACCGGCAAGACCTTGCTCGCCAAGGCAATCGCCGGCGAGGCCAAGGTGCCGTTCTTCTCCATCTCCGGTTCGGACTTCGTCGAGATGTTCGTCGGCGTCGGCGCCGCCCGTGTTCGCGACATGTTCGAGAACGCCAAGAAGCACGCGCCCTGCATCGTGTTCATCGACGAGATCGACGCCGTCGGCCGCCAGCGCGGCGCCGGCCTCGGTGGCGGCAACGACGAGCGCGAGCAGACCCTCAACCAGCTGCTGGTGGAGATGGACGGCTTCGAAACCGGCCAGGGCATCATTTTGATCGCCGCCACCAACCGTCCGGACGTGCTGGACCCGGCGCTGCTGCGCCCCGGCCGCTTCGACCGCCAGGTGGTGGTGCAGCTGCCGGACATCCGCGGCCGCGAGCAGATCCTCAACGTGCACATGCGCAAGGTGCCGATCGGCCCGGACGTCAAGGCCGACGTGCTGGCCCGCGGCACGCCCGGAATGTCCGGCGCGGATCTCGCCAATCTGGTCAACGAGGCGGCGCTCTTCGCGGCCCGCCGCGCCGCCCGCCTGGTCGAGATGATCGACTTCGAACGTGCCAAGGACAAGATCCTGATGGGCGCCGAGCGCCGCTCGATGATCATGGACGAGGACGAGCGCAAGAGCACCGCGTACCACGAGTCCGGCCATGCGTTGCTGGGCCGGTTGCTGCCCAAGGCGGATCCGGTGCACAAGGTCACCATCATCCCGCGCGGCCGCGCGCTGGGCGTGACCATGTCGCTGCCGGAGAAGGACCGCTACAGCTACGACCGTACCTACATGCTGAGCAAGATTTCGATGCTGTTCGGCGGCCGGATCGCCGAAGAGATCTTCATCAACGAGATGACCACCGGCGCGTCCAACGATTTCGAGCGGGCCACCCAGATGGCGCGGGACATGGTCACCCGCTACGGCATGAGCGACCTGCTCGGCCCGATGGTGTACGCGGAGAACGAGGGCGAGGTGTTCCTCGGCCGCTCCATCACCAAGACCACCAACGTCTCGGAAGAGACGATGCGCAAGGTGGACCAGGAAATCCGTCGCATCATCGACGAGCAGTACGCGCTCGCGCGCAAGCTGATCGAGGACAATTCCGACAAGATGCACATGATGGCCAAGGCCCTGCTGGACTGGGAGACCATCGGCATCGAGCAGCTCGACGACATCATGGCCGGCCGGCCGCCGCGTCCTCCCAAGGACCTCAGCCCGCCATCGCCGGGCCGTGGGCCGAGTGCCCCGCAGGCGCCGGATGTCGCTCCTGGCCAGCCTGCCAATCCGGCGGCGCCCGTGGCCTGAATCCTGCGACAGTCGTCCGTGACGTCGCGATCCTCCAAGGGTGCCCCAGGGCACCCTTTTTCATCTCCGCTGCCGCCGTTTCGCTGCGGCCGCTTCTCCCTGTCGCTCGACCGTCCGCTGGTCATGGGCATCGTCAACGTGACGGTCGATTCCTTTTCCGACGGCGGCAAGTTCATCGATCCCGACAAGGCCGTGGCCGCAGCCCGCCAGCTGGCGGCCGAGGGCGCGGACATCATCGACATCGGCGCCGAATCCACCCGACCCGGGGCGCTGCCGGTGGCGGACGATGTCGAGTGGCAGCGACTCGAGCCGGTGTTGCATGCGCTTGCCGGCTTCGAACGCCCGGTGTCGGTCGATACGCGTCATCCGTCGGTGATGAGTCGATCGATCGCGGCCGGCGCCTGCATCATCAACGACGTCGAAGGTTTTCGCAGCCCGGCCGCCGTGGATGCGGTGGCAGCCACTGACGCCGGCCTGATTGCCATGCACATGAAGGGCGAGCCGCGGACGATGCAGCAGGCGCCGCACTACGACGACGTCGTGCGGGAGGTCTGCGATTTCCTGCACGGGCAGCGCGACCTGCTCGAGCGTCATGGCGTGGCGCGCGAGCGGATCTGCCTCGATCCCGGCTTCGGCTTCGGCAAGAGCCTGGAACACAACGTCACCTTGCTTGCCGGGCTGGAGGCTTTGCGCAGCCTCGAATGTCCGATACTTGTCGGCATGTCCCGCAAGTCGATGGTCGGCCAGCTGACCAAGCTGCCGATCGACCAGCGGCTCGGCAGCAGCATCGCCGCGGCATTGGCTGCGGTTGCGCGCGGCGCGCACATCGTGAGGGTTCACGATGTCGCGCAGACAGTGGCGGCACTGACCGTATGGCGGGCCGTCGAGGAAAAGAACCGCGTTTCCGGTACGTCCGCCGCGTGACGCGGCACCGCCGGCAGCAGGCCCGGCAGGTCCGGACGCTTTCAGGGAAGGAACAGGATGGCTCGTCGTTATTTCGGAACGGATGGTGTGCGCGGACGTGTCGGTGAATCCCCGATCACGCCCGACTTCGTCATGCACCTCGGCTACGCGGCCGGCAAGGTCCTCGCCCAGGGCGGGCGGGGCAGGCCGGCGGTATTGCTGGGCAAGGACACCCGGATCTCCGGGTACATGCTGGAGTCGGCGCTGATGGCGGGCCTTTGCGCCGCCGGGGTGGATATCCATGTCACCGGCCCGTTGCCGACGCCGGCGATCGCCTACCTGACGCGCGCACTTCGGCTGTCGGCAGGCGTCGTACTGAGCGCCTCGCACAATCCGTTCGAGGACAACGGCATCAAGTTCTTCTCGGCCGACGGCAACAAGCTACCCGACGAGACGGAGCTGGCGATCGAGGCCCTGGTGGACGAGCCGATCGTCTGCGTCGGCTCGGAGCGCCTGGGCAAGGCCTTTCGCGTCGAGGCCGCCGCCGAGCGCTACATCGAATTCTGCAAGAGCACCTTCCCGTTCGCACTCGACCTCAAGGGCCTGAAGGTGGTCGTGGATTGCGCCAACGGCGCGGCGTACCACACCGCGCCGCACGTATTCCACGAGCTGGGCGCGGAGGTGGTCTCCATCGGCACCGACCCGAACGGCGTGAACATCAACGACGAGGTCGGCGCGGTCCATCCCAAGACCATGGCAGCCGCGGTGCGCAAGGCCGGCGCGGACCTCGGCATCTCGCTCGACGGCGATGCGGACCGGCTGATCATGTGCGATGCCGCCGGGCGCACCTACGACGGCGACGAACTGCTCTACATCCTGGTCAGGGATCGGTTGCGCGCCGGACCGGTGGCCGGCGTCGTCGGCACGCTGATGACCAACTATGCGTTCGAGCAGGCGATGGCGCGCAGCGCGGTGCCTTTCGAGCGGGCCAAGGTCGGGGACCGCTATGTCCTGGAGCTGCTTCAGCAGCGTCACTGGCTCTACGGCGGCGAGAACTCGGGCCACCTGCTCGCGCTCGATTGCCACAGCACCGGCGACGGCACGATCAGCGCGCTGCAGGTGCTTGCCGCCGTGGTGCGCACCGGCAAGACGCTTGCGGAGTTGACCAGCGAGCTCACGCTGCTGCCGCAGAAGATGATCAACGTCCGGTTGAAGAAGAGCTTCGACTGGCAGACGCATGCCGGCCTTGCCGGCGCGCGTGTCGCGGCCGAGAAGGAACTCGGCGACGGCGGCCGGGTGCTCATCCGTCCGTCGGGCACCGAGCCGGTCCTGAGGGTGATGGTGGAAGCGGCGTCGGCGGAGCAGGCGAGCCGGTTGGCCCAGTCGATCGCCGATTCGCTACAATAGCGGCTTCGGGGTGTAGCGTAGCCTGGTAGCGCGCCTGCTTTGGGAGCAGGATGTCGGGAGTTCGAATCTCTCCACCCCGACCAGGATCCTTTCGACGCCGGCGCTCGATGCCGACGTCTGGCGGCGGATTCGCAGCCCCTGTCGGGGCGCGTCCCGAGTCGCAATCCGAGACGCGGTCCGAGGCGGCAGTCCTGAGCCCCAGATTCCGAGGCTCGATCCCTTCAGCCTGGCACTGCGGCGGCGAGGATCGAGGCCACGCCCGCTACGCCAGCCAGCCACACCACCCATACCATCGCCGCCAGCATAGCGGCCGGCGGCCCGGCCGGCGCAGGCGTCCGTTCCAGCGCCTGCCTGCGCCACCTGCCGGCTGCAACCGTACCGGCTGCCGCCACCAGCAGGAAAATGCCCAGCCCTATGGTCGGCACCTGATGGGATTGCTCGCCGAGCCGCAGGACCAGCAGGGCGTTGACGCAGACGGCGAGGGCGGTGCGGTTCCAGGCCAGCGCCGTGCGTTGCGGCTGCAGGCCCGGATCGGGAGACGGACTGCTCATGGGCGGCAGGCTCACTGCAACGAAACGTTCTGCAGCCGCGAGTTCACTGGAACAGCAGGAGCAAGGCGAGTGCTGCAGCCACCAGCAGCGACGCGACCGCCAGCAGCGGTATGACGCGGTTGAGCGGCAGCGGCCGGGCGTGCCGCATCGCGATCTCGTTCGATTTCCAGCGGTAGTACGCAGCGGCGCTCAGGAAGGTCGCCAGGACCGCCAGCAGCACCGCCAGCGCCACCACCGCGAGGCGTGGCTCCATCTTCGTCGCGAACTGCTCGAGCACGACGCCGCCCGCCAGCAGCGCGAGAGCCGTCCGGATCCAGGCGAGGAAGGTACGTTCGTTGGCCAGCGAGAACCGGTAGTCCGGTTCCTGCCCTTCCTGCTGCCATCTCGGTCTCGCCATCAGGTCGAACTTCTCTTCGGGTGGAGCCGAGGATCTTACCGGAGGGCCGGCGGCGGCGCCGGGATCGCGCGCTTTTCGGGTTAAAATCCCGGCAGGTCACGCATGCATGCGCGCATCTGTCGGCTCGAAGCCGGCGGGCAATCGATGCCTGGTGATCCACTGCTTGACCGGTCGTTTCGACATCTGCCCGTAGCTCAGTTGGATAGAGCATCAGCCTTCTAAGCTGAGGGTCACAGGTTCGATTCCTGTCGGGCAGGCCAGTTTCTCCGGTGGTGGCTGTAGCTCAGTTGGTAGAGTCCAGGATTGTGATTCCTGTTGTCGCGGGTTCGAGTCCCGTCAGCCACCCCACCCCTCCCACCTGGCACCTCAATGATCAGCAAGCGGTAGGGGTTCACGAACCGCCTGAAAGCGTCGGCCAACCGGTTCTGCCGGTGTGCCGTCGTCAGGATTAGTAGAAGGTTCGCCGCGGTGATGAACCGGGTCCTGATGCCGGCCTGCGTCGCGCTGCAGCCCAGGCTCACCGCGATGTGGCTTTTCCCCACCCCGCTGAGCCCCAGGAGCACCACGTTCTCATTTCGTTCAATGAAGGCCAGCGTGGCCAACCCCAGGACCTGAGCTTTCGATATGCCGGTGGCCATGTCGAAGTTGAAGCCATCGAGCGTCTTGATCGCGGGGGAACCCGGCCAGCTTGGCCAAGGTGCTGCGCTGGCGGGTCAGCCGTGCCGTCACTTCGGCCCTAAGCACCGACTCCAGGAACTCGGTCAGGCTCGTGTCGCTGGTGGCTGCCTTCTGGGCCAGGTGCGGCAGGCTGTCGGCAATCGTCGTCAGGCGCAACTGGCCGCACAGGT
The DNA here is from genome assembly GCA_963844195.1 of uncultured Pseudomonadota bacterium. Classification (GTDB taxonomy): domain Bacteria; phylum Pseudomonadota; class Gammaproteobacteria; order Burkholderiales; family Burkholderiaceae_E; genus Lautropia. The sequence goes on from CAWJNC010000004.1 coordinate 1,807,137, forward strand.
CGGCGATCCTTTCGTGGGCAAGGTTCATGCCGCCACCTCGAGCAACCGGTCGTAGACACTCAGCGGATGCTGCAGCGGGTCGTTCGTCCTTAGTTCCTCAGTTCGCGCGTTCGGTGCGCCGTACGCCAATGCCATCAAGCTGGGGCGCTCCTTGACGAGTTGCAACGCCGGAACGCACTTGGTCGTGCTGTGAACTCGCTATTCGGCAACTTCGCCCAACCCTCGCCACACCTCGTGTATTGGCCGTGATCACGTCGAGCTCCAGCCCCGCTGCCTTCAGCTTGGACGCCAGCGGCACATAGAAGCTGCGACGCAGATAGCCGCTCATCCGTTCTACATTGCCCTTCGTTCTCGCCCGATAGGCCGGCAAAGCCGCGGCTCAAAGCCGTAGTGCTTGGCGACGTCCCTTTAGCACACTGACAGAACCCAAGTTCCCGCGTGCCGTTGAGGGCGCGTCGATGCCTCGCTGCCACTCCAACTCCGCAACCTTTAACACTTACCCACCTCCGCCGCCCCGCTCCGAAGGCATCTACACGCCATCGAGCATGGAAGGTCCCATACTGACTAGCGGAGACGTCTCAGGCTCCCACCCCGTCCTGCTCTACCTCCGCGTCGCACCGCGACAGTCTTGACGACGTTCATTCCTTGAAAGGCCGCTATGAGATTGTCGGAGTTCATCAACGAGCATCTCGAAGAGATTCTCCAGAACTGGGAATCGTTCGCGCAAAGTCTCGTACCAGCGACCGAAGGAATGACTGGCCTTGCTCTTCGCGACCATGCCGAGCAAATTCTGCAAGCCATCTCTGCGGGAATTGAGACCACCCAGACGCCTGAAGAACAGTTCAGGAAGTCCGTTGGCCTCGAGACTGATGCTGCAAAGAATGACAGTGCAGCCGCCCTGCACGGTACCATGCGCCACGAGAGCAATTTTTCCATGCTCCAGGTAACAGCCGAGTACAGGGCGCTCCGTGCAACGGTGCTCCGGCTTTGGCTGGCAAACGTTACCGACCCGCAAGAGGCTCTCGATGAGATGGTTCGCTTCAACGAGGCGATTGACCAAGCGCTGGCAGAGTCCGTGGTCGCCTTCGCTGGCCGAACGAGCAAGGCGCGGGACATGTTCCTAGCCATCCTGGGACATGACCTGAGGGCTCCTTTGTCAACGATGACCCTTTTAGGCCGCGCGCTACGGAGCCCGGGGCTCGCTCCTGAGCGGGTCGATGAGCTTGGTTCCCGCATCAGTATGTGCGCTGGCCTTATGACGTCGATGGTCGGAGACCTAGCCGACTACACCCGCGCTCAACTGGGCAAGGGACTTCGTCTGTCGCGCCAACATGTCGATCTCAGCACGACCTGTGCTTGGGCGGTCGAGGACGCGACTTCAACCTATCCCCAGACGCAGTTTCGCTTGACTGCCTCAGGAGACCTCAGCGGCTATTTCGACAATACGAGAATGCACCGGGTCCTCACCAATTTGCTCCTCAATGCCGCACAGCATGGCACGCCCGACCAACCTGTTTCGATTCATGCTACGGGTGAGCCTGAAGAACTATCTGTCGGAGTGACTAATCAGGGGGCTGTAATCTCGGAGGAAGCTCGACGAAGCATATTCGAGCCTATGGTTCAACTTAGAGCCGACGAGCAAGGAGTCAAATTTCCAACGAGCATGGGGCTTGGTCTCTTCATCGCCTGCGAGATTGCGCGCGCCCACGGTGGCAGTATCGAAGTGCAATCCTCCGAGGCCAAAGGCACCACCTTCACGGTCCGTCTACCACGCCAGCAGGAGTAGGCGGTAGCCGGTCTCGATGGCCTTGAGCCCGAGTGAGACACGCCAGGTGCGTCTTGCCCACACCCGGCGGGCCCAGCACGATGACGTTGTCGCCATGCTCGATGAAGTGGCAGCTTGCGAGCGTCTGCACCTGCTTGCGGTCGATCGAAGGCTGGTAGCCGAAGTCGAAGGTCTCCAGCGGCTTGACGAACGGGCAAACGGGCCATCGCGGTGCGCATGGCGATGTTCTTGCTGGTCTTGGCGGCCACCTCCTCGCCGAGCACCTGCTCGAGGAACTCGGCATAGGGCAGCTCCTGGCGGCCGCCTGCTGCAGCAGCGCCTCCAGCCGCTCGCCGCTCTTGAGCAGCCGCAGCTTGCGCAGATGCTCGCCCAGCCGCTCAATCTGCGCCGGCGTGGTCATCGCCGGGCGGATGGCCGCCGAGGCGACTTGTCGCTGCGGGTTGTCGTGGCCATCATGCGGCCTCCTGCACGTCGTGCCGACCAGCTGATCGTAGACCGCCAGGTCGCGCACCTGCGACATCGCGAGCGGTCCGACTCCGGCATGGGCGGGCGCCCGGTCGTGTCTGCTAGCGGCTGCGGGGGTTGCGCGGCAGGCCGCGCCCGGCCCGTGCTCGGGCCTAACACTCAACTGCGCGCGCCCGGCCAGCACCGGGTGCTCGGCCACGACCTGGCCGCGGTGGCGGATGACCCAGCGGCCGCCCTCGCGCACGACCTCAACGGTCTGGCCGATCAGCCCGAACGGCACCGAGTAGCGGTTGGCATCGATCGAGACCAGCCAGTCTTCGGCGACCACGCGATCGCGCACCATCGCCTGCAGGAAGCTCGCATGGCCGCCGGTCGGGATCAGAGCCGGCGCCTCCTCGGCAAAGCGCTCGATCGGACGCTGATGCGTCGTGCCGTGGTTCGCGCACGTCGGCGATCTCGGCCTGCCAGGCGGCCAGTTGCGCGTTGAAGTCCTCCAGATCACGGAACGCCGGCCGGGCATGAAGTTGCGCTTGAGGTACTTCACGCCGGACTCGACCTTGCCCTTGGTCTTGCTCGGTAAGGACGGCACAGCCGGCGTAAAGCCCCAGTGCTGGCGAAGGCGGCGAAAGGTCGGATTCAGCGCGCTTGGCGTCGACCTGACATCGATCTGCTCGCCCAGGGTGACCGTGCGCATCCGATCATAGAGCAATGACTCGCAGCACTCCGCCGAAGTGGGCGAACGCCGGCTCGTGCGCGGCCAGCAGGCTCTGCCATGCGCTCGCGCAGGAAGCCCTCGGCAAAGCCGCGCCGGCTGTAGCCCAGCGTCATCACGAAGACGTGGACCGTCGCGCATCACCCCAGCAGCACCTTACCTGACCCCAGTCGACTTGGGCTTGCTCGCCCGGTGCCGTCTCAAAGCGCGTTGCGTCAGCCGCGGCCATCGCCGCTGCTCGCAGCGGCCGCACAGCAACCCCCCCCAAGAGAGATCTTGATCCGCGCCTCGTTGTACCAGCGGATGTACACGTCCAAGGCAGCGACGAATTCCTCGATGGTTGTGGATAGCCAGTCGTGCGAGAAGAACATTTCGGTTTTCAGGCGACCGAAGAAGCCTTCGCATGCGGCGTTGTCTGGCGAGCATCCCTTGCGCGACATCGAGCGCACCAGCTTCGCTTCAGCGATCCGGGATAGCCAGCCTGGCCACCGATAGTGGCCGCCGCGATCCGAATGCACCACGGGCCGGTCGCCGCTGGCGGTAACCTTCTCAATGGCGGCGTCCAACATCGTGTTGACGAGTTCGGCGTCCGGCCGCGTGCCGATCGACCAGCTGACGACCATGCCGTCGAAGCAATCGATCATGGGCGACAGGTACACCTTGCCGGCCGGGATCTGGAACTCCGTGATGTCGGTGAGCCACTTCTCGTTCGGCGCACGGGCGCTGAAGTCGCGGTTCACTAGGTTGTCCGGTGCCGGACTGATCTCGCCCATGTACGAGCCGTATCGCCGGCGTTTGCGCGTCACTGCGACCAGGCACTCCTGCTTCATCAGGCGCCGCACGACCTTCTCCGAGATGTTCATGGACTGCTCGGTCAGCGAGGCGTGCATCCGGCGGTAGCCGTAGCAACGGTAATTGCGCTCGAAGATGTCGGTCATGGCCTGACGCACTTCGACGTACTTGTCCGCGACCTCGAGCCGGGCGCGATGGTAGAAATAGGAGCTGCGTGGCAAGTCCACTTCGCAGAGCAATTCCGTCAACGTGTAGGTCGGTCTCAGGGCATCAACCAGCTGCGTCTTCTCCCGATTCGTCAGAAACTGCCGGTCGATGCCCAGTTCTTTTTTTAGAAGTTCATTCGCCTTCTTCAGCAGGTCTTCTCGAGCTGCAGGCGCCGGATGTCTCGTCGAAGGGCCTCGAGTTGCTGTTCCAACTCGACTTGATCAGGCTTGCCGGGACGTCTTGCTGGCGCTTCATGGGTGCGGATGCGTCGTGGCCGAGCAACTGATTCTTCCAGTTGTACAGCGATGGCCGAGACACACCCAACTCTTGAGCCACCGCCTGCGCGCTTCCTGGTCGCATGCACAAGGCGATGACGGCGGACTGCTTCATTCCAGGCGTCAGCGCCTGGGAGCGACCAACGACGCGCGTGCGCTCTGGCGGATGCAGTTCTTGGAGCCAGGCAGAAAGCAACGACCTCGAAGGGATAGCCCAGCGACTTGATCGTCGCTGCGAGGCAGCGGCCGTGCTCGAGGTAGTGCCCGACGGCCCGTTCCTTCTGCGCCTGCGAGTACCTCGGCTGGCGCAAATAGCCGGCGGACAAGTCGAGGCGCTGCTCGTACTCGCGATGCCAGCTCTTGAGAGCGTTCTTCGTCGGGTAGCCGAGCTGACGAATGGTCAGGCCAACCCGCTTGCCGAGCTTGATGTACAGCCGCACGGCTCGAAGCCGTTCCTCGTATGAATACATGAACTACCCTCCAGGTAGTCCAAGATTTCGTCCGCACCTCCAGGGGGTCAGTTTTGCATGTCGCCCGACATCGACGAAGGGGAAGCCGCTACGGCTACGGCCGGTGCGGCAGCCTGTGCTGGACCAGCGAAGGAAACGCAGCGTAATGCTCGCGGCGCGCAGAGTCGTTAGACCGCACCAAATTCTGCGCCAAAAACTTCCCATTCCGACTGGCGGGACGGCGCGCGGGAACTCCAATGCCACCACTGGATGGGTATCTCATCGAACATGCGATTGCCCTTGATGGATGAAGCGGCGCGTCATCAATTCGTGCGTTGTATGTTGCGCGACACTTGGTATGCCGGGCCGAAGAATCTCAGAAAGCCCTAGTAGCATCCGCTCACCACCCGTGAAATGTTCCGCGCGTCGGAAGAGGAGAAAGTGAAGAGCTGACTTCGACCTCCTTTGCCTTGCTTGACGTTCCCGCGGTCCTCTTGTCGGCCTTTTCATCCAACTTCATCTATGCAGCGGTACTCTTCTGCGCGTCTACCTGGCCTGCTGCTGATCGCTGGACTGACTGCTTGTGGAGGGGGAGGCGAATCCCAACCCACGCCGACACCGGGAGGGGAATCGCCGGCCAAGGGGCCGGTAGCCGATGCTCCGTCTATCCCAGCGCCTGCTCCCCTGCCGGCAACTCATGTACCACCGACGAAGCCACCCGACAATGCGGCGCCACCGGCGCCGACAACAGGGGCAGATCTACCACCGCCAGCCGGGCCGGTGCCGTCATCGGGAAACCAAGCTCGAGGAGTGTGGTCCAGCGTTGTAGATCGGCCTTTGATGCCATCCATGCCGCTCTCCTGCCGGACGGCCGAGTTATGACCTATGGCACGAAATCAGCAAGCGCGGTTCTAACGAATTCATGTATGACATCTTTGACCCGTCCGAAGCGGAGGAATTCGGTCGCCGGCAGCGCATCTGACCTTGGAGAACACGACCGGAACGTTCCTGTTCTGCAGTGCTCAAGTGCTGCTGCCGCTATCAGGAGAACTGCTCCTAAGCGGCGGCGACATTGTGAAGCCTGGCGGCGACCTTCTCAACCGTGGAGTTGCCGACGTTAACCTCTTCAATCCCGCAAACAACCAGCTCCGGCCGGCAGCTGGGATGAAGCGGCCGCGCTGGTACGCAACGTCTACTGTTTTGCCGAATGGCGAGATCTATCTACAGGGTGGTACCGATGGCGAGGATCATCCCGAGGTCCGCGGTAGCGGCGGCACCTTCCGACTGCTGACAGGGATCGATACGCTCAAGACGTTGCCTAATGGCGACCGTTATTTCGACAACAACTATCCCCGCAACTTCGTCGCACCTAATGGCAAGATATTCGGCATCGATCATCACTGGATGTATGAGATCGATCCCTACGCGACCGGTGACGAGGGCGATCCCGGCAGTGTTACGCTTTTCCAATCCCACTGGGACGTACCGAATACCCGCGGCGGTGACAGCTATCGCGGCTGGTCTTCAACTTCGACCGCGGTGATGTATCGTCCCGGCAAGATCCTGCAGCTCGGCGGCACGCAAGCCAATGCGACCCTTATCGACATCACTGGTCCGACGCCAACGTTGAAGGACCTGCCGCCGATGAGTCGAGACGCGCCAGTGGGCCGATGCCACCGTAATGCCGGACGGTAGGGTGTTCGTGTCCGGTGGCTCAGAGCAAGAACCTTCTTCTCGATCCGGCTAACCAGGATGCGGGGGTGGCTTGGTATGGCACCGAAATCTTCGATCCAGAAAGCGAAAACGCCGAATGGCTCTGGTCGCCGGCTGCACCCCTGTCAAGGCAGCGCTTCTATCACAGCATTGCGTTGCTGCTGCCGGATGCAACAATTCTGTCGGCTGGCGGCGGTTCACCAGGGCCAGTCACCAACCTCAACGCGCAGATTTACTACCCTGGCTACCTCTTCGAGAGCGACGGAAGCCGCGCGAAGCGCCCTGTCATCGACCGGGTTTCAGGGGCTTTGCCGGCGGTGGTTAACCCGGGGTCCACCTTCACTCTCTCGTCTGTCGATGCCGCAACCATCGAGCGGGTGACCATGGTCAAGACGGGCTCGGTGACTCATTCCTTTGACATCGATCAACGCTTCATCGAACCGGCCTTCTCGGTAGATGGCGACCAAATCCGGATCAGGCTGCCGGAGAATCCGTACGAGATCCGCCCGGTTACTACATGGTATTTATTCTCGACAATGACGGCACTCCATCCAGCGCGCGAATGATACGGATCCACCCAACGAACTAGCGGCCCTTTATCCCTCGCCTCATGCGACGCCTCAATGAACTGCCCAACGATGTGGTCGAGCGCGTCAGCCCGGGCCTCGTCCCGGCTACAGTACTGTCGTCTGGCACACCCCTCTGTCTTTAGGGAGGTGAAGAAGCTCTCCATCGCCGCGTTGTCCCAGCAGTCGCCCTTCCAGATCATGCTGCTGCAAACGATGGCGTGAGTCGAGAGCAGCCGCTGGAAGTCCTCCTGTTGTACTGGCTGCCTTGATCCGAGTGGTGCAGCAACTTATTCCCTGTGCCCCGCCTCCAGACGGCCATCAGCAACGCGTCGATCACTGGCTGCGCTGTCATCTCCGGCTTCATCGACCAACCGGCGATTCGACGCGAATAGAGATCGAGCACGACTGCCACATACAACCAGCCCTGCTCGGTCCATATGTACGTCAATCGGCCAGCCACTTCTTGTTCGGCGAGTCGGCCTCAAACGCTCGCTGCAAGATGTTCGGTGCAATGCTTTTCTCGGGTCGCGGACCACTGTTTCCTGGCAAACGGCGCAGGGTGTGGACGAACTGAGTGTCCAGGTTTCGGACGAGGCGTTCGTGCTGCTCCCCGGCAAAGTTGGCGACGCGCGCCACCGCACCCGAGCCGTCTGGCGCAACGGCGCGTTCGTCAACCTGCAGTTCGAGGAAGGTGAGATCGATTTCGTGGCTGCGTCCAACCTGACCAAAGCAGCTTGGGAGCAGTGGGAGATCGAGGGGCGGCCGGGGCGAGTCAAGACGGCTGCGGAGGTGATCGCCAAGAAGATGTACCACCTTGGAGATCGGGCGACTGCGCGCGATCTGTTCGACCTCGCCCTGGTCGTCGAGCGAGAGCCGGACGCGCTGGCGGGCTGCCACGCTTTTCCTGATGCGGCACCTCCCGAAAAGTCCCGGGCGTTTCCGCCGGAAGGGGCACCGGCAATCTGCGCAGGAAGCAGGGGCGGCGGTGGAACCCCGGACCGCTCGGCGCGCTCTCGCCTGGACAATACACGATGGTTGGGCGCCGCCTCTGCATATCGTCGTTTCGACTTAGGGCAACTTCGCAAGCGTTTGCAACGTGTTCGACTAGACCTAGCTTGACCGCCCGCGCTTCATCAAGCGCTGCCGCGACTTTGGTTTTCCCATCGAGCAAGTGCGCGAGCTGGCTCAGCTGTTCGAAGACGGTGACTGAACTTGTGTGAGGTCGGGGATGTCGCGAAGGCGCACCTGAACACGGTCAAGGCAAGGCCTGCAAATTATCGAACCGGGCAGCAGGCCAATGCACGTGCCGCAAGTTCGGGCCGCCGCGGCCTCGGTCCACTGCTTCGAATCGGTGTACTGCTGGAACCTGACGACCTTGCTGCCGCGCAACTGCCAGACGTGCGCGAACTGGGCGTCCAACGACCGGCCGCTTGCCTTCATCCTGCCGCTATAGCGCCCCTCGACCACCACGGTGTCGCCGCCATCGATGAAGTTGGCAGGGTGGATCGTGAAGCCCTCGACATCCGCCACCAGCGGCTTGATGACGCCTTCCACCACTGCGTCAGGCCCGACGTAGGGATTGCCTGCGGAATATGGATAGTTCTCGGCCTCTCGCCACTGGATTGCGCCGTCCAGTGCGCCGATGACGGTGGCGACGTCGCCCTTGGCGAAGGCGTCATAGAGGCTTTTGACAAAATCGCTGCTCGTTCCCATGCTCATCTCCTGATCGAAGAAAACGCTGAGACGACTGCTGAGACGATCCGCCCGGCTGCCGTGCTGAGCAGGCGGCCTTGCCGCGGGGAAGAAAATCATACTCCCGCCTCCGTTGAATCGGGCTCGTCGTCGGCCTATGCTCTCCTGATGTGCGGGATTGTTCTATTTATGCAATAGTGATTTGTCTCCTAGCGGGTTTATCCCTGGATTCATCTCTTTTATGATCTTAAATGAAGGCGGGTTGCCACTGTTGCCTCGCCAAATCGAATCCAGGAGCTCCCGATGTCCAAAGTTCTCGTTCTCTACTACTCGTCCTACGGTCATATCGAGACCATGGCCAACGCCGTCGCCGCGGGTGCCCGGGAAACCGGCGCCGCCGTCGACATCAAGCGGGTACCGGAACTGGTGCCGGCCGAGGTAGCCAAGTCGTCGCACTACAAGCTGGACCAGAAAGCGCCGATCGCCAAGGTCGAAGAACTGGCGGACTACGACGCCATCATCATCGGCACTGGGACCCGGTTCGGCCGGATGACTTCGCAGATGGCCAACTTCCTCGACCAGGCCGGAGGCCTGTGGGCGCGCGGCGCGCTCAACGGCAAGGTGGGCGGTGCGTTCACCTCGACGGCGACGCAACACGGCGGCCAGGAGGTCACGCTGTTCTCCATCCTGACCAACCTGATGCACTTCGGGATGATCACGGTCGGGCTGCCGTACAGCTTCCAGGGTCAGATGACGCTGGACGAGATCGTCGGTGGCAGTCCCTACGGCGCGACCACCATCGCAGCAGGCGACGGCTCGCGCGTACCTTCGGAGATCGAACTCGCCGGAGCGAAGTACCAGGGCCGGCACATCGCCGAGATTGCGAACAGGCTGTTCGGCTTCAAGCAGGCCGCGAAGGCAGCGTAAGGTCGAGGAAGTGATCGAGGATCTGGAAGTGGTCCTCGAAGAACCGCTCTTCCATGTCGAGCAGGTTGGCGACCGGAATCCATAGCGCGCGGCGCGCATCGTCGCGTCCCTGCACGTCGGGCAGCGGCGTGGACTTGAGGTCGAAGAGGTGGGCGACGGTGACGATGCGCGCCCGCATGCTTCGATCGGGGCGGTCGAATACTTCCGCCCGTATGAAGGCGACGTCGAGTCCGTCGCCGACGTAGCCGAGTCCGGTCTCCTCGCGAAGCTCGCGCTTCGCGCCCTGGTAGAAGCGCTCGTCCTTCTCCAGGAACCCGCCGGGAACGGCGAAGAGCCCGGCGCCTGCGCCTTCGCCTCGCTCGATGAGCAGCACATGCCGGCTGCAGATCACGACCGCATCGACGGTCATCGCCTGCTCGGCCGGCCAGCGCTTGCGGTACTGCCTGATCCATTCCGTCTCGTTCGCCAGCCGCTCACGCACCGGCGACTCCCACCATGCCGACAGGTACTGACGCACGGCAACGGGAACCGCATCCTTCAGGAAGGCGAGGGCCGCCGCCCGCGCCTCGGTTTCGACCGACAGCAGGACGCTGCGAATGGTGCCGCTATCGGGGGTCGCGTCCGGGCGTTTGGCGACCGGCAACGAGTGGTACCCCCAGCGGGGCAAGACCCGCGGATAGTCGTAGGCATAGTCCCCGGGATCGTTGAATTCCGGATCGACTACCGTGAACTGCCGGTGGTTCGCTCCGGGGACCTGTCCGTAGGCGCCGCGCGCGACCTCGTCGGCCCAGCGGTCGTCCCGATGATGGTCGCGCACCGGCACGAACTTCACCCGCGCCGTCTCGTCGTCGTTCAGGCAAAGCCGGATCATCTCGGCGCGCTGCTGCCAGCTGAACGGATTCTTCGGGCTCGGCGGCTGGAAGGCGGAGGTGATGACCACCACGACCTGCCGCCAATTCGAAAGCACAGCCCGCAAGCCTTCCTCGTGCCGGCGGTTGAAGGGCGCGAACCGCCCGATCAGCACCGCCGTCTCGTCGGCTCGGATCCGGACCGCTGCGCGTGCAGGCGCAGCGGGATCGCCGGCTGCGGCGGCGAAGGAGGTGGGAGGCGTCGTCGTTCTCATCTCCCGGACGATACACCGGCAAGCCGGTACCCGCGCGCATGCCGGGTGCATGGGGCTGCCAATCTGCTTGCAGCTCCTCGCTCTCGGTCTCATGACGCTGCCGGGTGATCAGGCATCCGCCTTGCTCGACCTCCGCAGACGGAGGATGGCAATGACGGACAAGCAGACGCAGGACACGCCCGCCGAGGGCAACATGAAGAAGGATCCCGACACCTGGGTGACGGGCGACGAGCCGATGACCGGCGCGCAGCGCTCGTACCTGAAGACGTTGTCGGAGGAGGCGAAGCAGCCTTTCGACGAGAACCTCACCAAGGCCGAGGCGTCGCGCCGCATCGACGAATTGCAGGGGGTAACCGGCCGTCATCCGCCGGGCAAGGAGCCGGATCGGGAAGGAACGAAGGCGCAACGCGGCACGTCATCCGACACCTGCCGGCCGACCGGGCAGCGATGAGGATTCGCCAGCGCCATCGGACGCAGGTACGGCCGGTGCATCTGGTTGCCGGCGTGCTGTTGGCCGCCGCGCCAATGCCCGCCATGGCGCAGGCTGCGCAGCCGCCGGGCGAGGAGAAGTCTGCGACCACCAAGGCGCTGGAACTCGGCAGCCGCCTGCTCCAGGACAATTCGCCGCTGCAACCAATGGACGTGTACCTGGTCGGCTTTCACCCGATGAAGGACGACCCTGAACACCAGATGGAGGCGCACCACTTCTGCACCCAGGTCAACGAGGACTTCGCGCAATGCGTCCTCTTCGATGGCAATGGCAAGGGCGCGCGGCTCAACGGCATCGAGTACATCATCTCGGAGAAGCTCTTCTCCGGGCTGGCCGAAAAGGAGAAGGTCTACTGGCATCCGCACAACGCGGAGATCCTGAGCGGGCAGCTGGCTGCGCCGGGCGTCCCTGCGCCTGCCGAAAAAGAATTGATGAAGCGCAAGATGAACAGTTACGGCAAGACCTGGCACGTCTGGAATACCGGCACGCGCGAGCACACCGGCGACCCATTGCCGACAGGCGACCCGCACTTAGCGTGGTCGTTCAACCGTGACGGAGAGATCCAGCCGCCGCTGCTGCAGCAGCGGGACCGCGCAATGGACATCGATACGCAGCGCATCCGCGAAAGTCGCGCCGACCTGCGCGAACTGGCGAAGCCGCAGTCCGGGGTCGACGCCTTGCACGGCAAGTTCGCACGACCGACCGAACCGATACCCGGCGTTGTTGACGTGAACGCGGCACCACGCTGACAGCGTGCGGGCTGCAGCACCGTCACGGGCAAGGTGCAGTGGATCGAGGATGATCGCGGGGCAGCGTGCCTCCGCGGCAGGGTAGCATTGGCCGATCGCGGGAGAACGAGATGGTCAGGGTGAAGCGGTGGCTGCTTGGGTTGATTGCATTGGCGGCGCTTGCCACCGCCGGTTGCGGTGGTGGTTCGGACCATCGCCATTTCGAGCCATGGCAGGCGGAAGGACTCTGGAGCGGCACCACCAGCTCCGGAACCCTGGATGGGGTCATCCTCGACACCGGCGAATACTGGCTCATCTACGGCTCGGCTGGCGTGGCCCGCAGCGTCGTGCACGGCAACGGCTTCTTCTCGGGGGGGCGATTCGTCTCGGACGACGGCGCCGACTATGTCTTCGGCTATGACCGGCCTTTCTTCAGTTCGCTTTCCGCGCGCGTCGAACCCGAATACTCGATCGACGGCGAGCTCTACCTGGAAAACCGGCTCGAAGGCTTCAGCATGGGTTTCGTGCCCGACTACCGGTTTGCGGCCAACCCGGCTGCGATCGTCGGACAATGGCGCGGGTCGGGCTCAACGCTGCTGTCTGCAGGTGACTTCGTCATAAACATCGACGGGCAGGGCAATTTCACCGCCGGTCTCGCCGGCAGTTGCGAATACGCGGGCCGGATCCTGCCGAACCGCAACGGCCGCAACGTCTTCGACATCGCGCTGACTTCGCTCGCCACCTGTCCGTTCCTCTTCTCCGCGAACGGCGTGCTCGTCGCCACGGGTGGGCGGCTGGTGATCACCGCAGTCACGCCGGATCGTCGCGACGTGTTCTATGCGGTGGCGCAGTAGGCGTGAGAAACCGAGGCAGCGGGAAGTCCGCTGCGGGTGACGGCACAAGGGCAGCGGTGCAGGGCCTTGCTCAGGTCTTGTCCTTGGGCACGAACTTCAGCGATACGCCGTTGTTGCAGAAGCGGGTTCCGGTGGGCTGGGGGCCGTCTTCGAAGACGTGGCCATGGTGCCCGCCACAACGGCTGCAGTGGTATTCGGTGCGCGGCATCAGCAGCTTGTAATCGGTGCTGGTTTCGAGCGCGCCGGGAATGGTGGTGAAAAAGCTCGGCCAGCCGGAGCCGGAGTCGTACTTCATCTCCGAACTGAACAGCGGCTGCCCGCAACCGGCACAGACGAAGACGCCGGGGCGGTGCTCGTCGTTCAGGCGGCTGGTGAAGGGGCGCTCGGTGGCTTCATGACGCAGCACCTCGAAGGCAGCAGCATCGAGCTCCTTGCGCCATTCCTCGTCGCCTCGCTCGACCGGCTCGGTCGAAACCTCTGCTTTTACGTCTTCCGGCATCAGCTCGCGCCAACGCTCCTGTATTTCTCCGACTTCCTTGCTCATGGTGCTCCTCGCTTCGCCTTGTCGATTCGTCCCGCCCGGTCCGCCGGCCGGCTGCGGCTCGGTAAGGTGCCCGGTGAGAGCAGCCTTCGATTCTAAACTTCAGGGCCCTGCCGCCGGCCCAATCCCCATGAACCCGAGCATCCCGACCCAGCTTCATCCAGCCGACGCCGTATTGACGCCCGGGGACCCGGCGTCGGAACCCTCGTCATCGGCGGCAGGCGCGACATGGCTGCCGGCATCACGGCGGGACGGGGCGGGCAGGATCAAGGTCGACGTCCGTGCCATCCTCGCCCTGGCGCTGCCGCTGTTCCTCAACTCCAGCATCCAGGCGGTGCTGAGTCTCACCGACACCTGGTTCATCGGGCGCATCTCGTCGACGGCAGTCGCAGCCATCGCCGCCATCCACTGGCTGATCCTCGGATTCCTCCTGTTCTTCGGCGGGGTGGCGATGGCGGTGCAGACGTTCGCGGCGCAGGCCTATGGCGCGGGCCGCTACCGGCGCGCCGGCGCCGCCGCCTGGAGCGGCATCTGGGCTTCGCTGCTGATGGTGCCGGCGTTCGTCCTGCTCACGTGGTTCGGTCCTCGCATGCTTTCCAGCCTTGGGCTCGATGCCCAGGTGGTCGCTTTCGCCATCGAATACTGGCGACCGCGCACCGGCGGCGGCGTGCTCGCGCTCCTGATGTGGGCGGTGATGTCTTACTTCTACGGCACCGGCCAGATTCGTGTCGCCGTGCTGATCAATCTGGTGGTGGCGGCAGCCAACGCGCTGTTCAACGAACTGTTGATGTTCCGGCTCGGCATGGGCATGGCCGGCGCCGCCTGGGCGACCAACCTCTCGATGGCAATCGGCTTCCTGATCGCGATGGTGGTCCTGACCCGGCTGCCGCGCGGCCGCCGGCAGTATGCGGCCCACCTGTTGTGGCGCCCGCGCCCGCGTCAGATCGGCGCCCTGTTCGCGATCGGGCTGCCGCTCGGCGCGATGATCGCGTTCGACCTGCTCGGACTTGCAGTCTTCCAGCTGATGATGGCGCGCCTGGGCATCGTCGAGGCCGCCGCCACCCAGATCGTGATGATGCTGACTTCGCTCGCATTCATGCCGGCCGTCGGACTCGGCATGGCCGGCACGACGTTGGTAGGACAATCGATCGGCGCGGGCAGCCCGGACTGGGCGCGCCGGCTCGGCAACCGGGTGATCCTGATGGCGGTGGTGCACATGGGCAGCGTCGGCCTGCTGCTGGCAATAGCAGGACCCTGGCTGAGCGCGCTGTTCGTGACCCCCAGCGATCCGAACGCCGCGGCGGTGATCGCGCTCGCCACGACGCTCCTCTGGGTGGCGGCCTGCTACCAGCTGTTCGACGGCCTGCAGCTGGGATCGAGCTTTTGCCTTCGCGGTGCGGGTGACACCCGCTTTCCCGCAGTGATGCTCCTGCTGCTGAGCTGGACGGTGTTCCTTCCGCTGACCCACGTGCTGACCTTCGAGACCGGCGCGGGGCCGGTCGCATCGCTGCCGGGCTTGGGCTTCGGCGCCGTGGGCGGCTGGTGGGCAGCGGTCATCTATATCCTGTCGCTGGGCCTCGCGCTCGCCGGCCGTTGGGCCTCGCGGCGCTGGATGTCGATCAGGGTCGGGTAGCGGCATCGAGCCCGGACGCTGCGAGCCCTTCCGGCGACGCCAGGCCCAGGCTCCCTAGAACAGCTGGGACGAGGCCGGCGGACCCGCTTCGCCGCCGCGCTCGAGGTTGCTCGCCTTCACGCCAAGCAGGCGGATCCTGCGATGCA
Organism: uncultured Pseudomonadota bacterium; assembly: GCA_963844195.1. Classification (GTDB taxonomy): domain Bacteria; phylum Pseudomonadota; class Gammaproteobacteria; order Burkholderiales; family Burkholderiaceae_E; genus Lautropia. Next base: position 1,822,239 of record CAWJNC010000004.1, read on the forward strand.
TCGACAGGCGGTCGAGGCAGGCGAGCGCCGCCTGGACGATGTCGGCCGTCTCCGACGTCGATCGGCTCAGGGAAAGTTCGCGGGTCGCACGCGTGAAGTCGTCGTAGCGGACCTTCACCCCCACCGTCCGCGCGCCGTAGCCGCCCCGGGCAAGGTCGCGCGCCACCTGCTCCGACAGTTCGCGGATCAGCGCGCGGATCGCCTCGAGGTCGCGGCGCGGATGCAGGTCCTGCTCGAACGTCGTTTCGCGGCTTCGCGACTTCGGCTCGCTCACCGTTTCCACAGGACGACTGTCGATGCCGTGGGCAACCCGCAGCAGCCACTGGCTGTAGGTGGTGCCGAAGTGCTTCTGCAGCAGCGCCGGCGCGGCAGCCGCCAGCTCGCCGATGGTGACGATGCCGATCGACTGCGAGCCTCGCGCTGGCCTTCGGCCCGATGCCGTTGATGCGGCTTGCCTCCAGCGGCCAGATGCGCGATTCGAGGTCCTGCTCGCCGATCACGGTAAGGCCATCCGGCTTGTCGAGGTCCGACGAGATCTTGGCCAGCAACTTGTTCGGCGCGATTCCCACCGAGCAGGTGAGCGAGGTCGCCTCCTGGATCGCGCGCTTCATCGCCAGGCCGAGGCTGGCGCTATCCTCGCTGCGCGCGCTGAGGTCGACGTACACCTCGTCGATCCCACGGTCCTCGATATGCGGCTCCACCGTCGCCAGCGCCGCCTTGAAGCGGCGGGAATAGTGGCGGTAGGAATCGAAGTCGACGGGCAGGAAGATGCAATCTCGGCATAGCTGCGCAGCCTTGCGCAGCGGCATCCCCGACCGGATGCCGAACTTGCGCGCGGCGTAGGTGGCGGTGGTGACGACGCCACGGCTGTCGGGGTTGCCATGGCCGCCGATCGCGACCGGCTTGCCCTCGAGATCCGGGCGCCGCAGCAGTTCCACCGATGCATAGAAGGCGTCCATGTCGACGTGCGCGATGCGGCGCCCGCTGGCTCGCGCTTCGGAAGGTTGTCCGGGAGGCTCTTGAACTGGAGGCATGGAGCGGATTATCGGGCCGTCCGGCAATGATCGCCTGCGTCCGACTGCCGGCGGCTGCCGTCAGCCCCGCCTCGTGCAGCGGCGGACGAGGGTGTCCCCCATGCCGGCACAGGGTGTCGGAATCCCCGGGGCAGCCGTGCCGGGCATACTGCGGCAATGGAACCAATCGCAATCGAGGCTTTGCGCCGGTCATGGTCAGGACGCCGGCGCTGGACGCAGGCGTTGTTGCCGGAGGCATCGCGGTATGTCATGGTCCTGCCGATGCTGCTGGTCCTGGCGTTGTGCGCCGCTGCGCCGGCGAGTGCCGAAAGGCGCACCTACACCGTGAGCGCCAGGCAGTTGACCAGCGAGGCAGCCGCGCGTTTTCCGCAGCGGCGCTGCCTGCTCGGACTCGCCTGCGTGACACTGGCGGACCCACAGGTGCGCCTCAGGAACGACGATCCGCGGCTCTTTCTGAGTGCCCGGGCAAGCCCGGATGTCGGCGCCCAGCCGCTCGGTGATGGCAGGATCGAGCTCGCCGGCAAGCCGCGCTACGATGCGGCGTTGGGCGCCTTCTTCATCGATGCGCCGGAGATCCTGAGCCTGGAGTTTCCCGGCCTGCCGCCGGCCTATATGGCTCCAGCCATGGAGCTCACCCGCGGCGTGCTGATCGACTACCTGCGCCAGACGCCCGTCTGGGTGCTCGACGAGCACGACGCCCAGCAGGCGCTCGCCCGGCTGGCGCTGCGCGAAGTCAAGGTGCAGGGCGGGGTCCTGCGCGTGGTGATCGGCGACGACGATTGAGGCGTTGCCCGCCGGGCCGGTTGCCGTAGGGCGGCTGCGTTTGCCTGGGCCGCCCGCCGGCGGATAATCGAGCATCTGCCGGCCGCACGGGCGGCCCATCGAATCGGAGAACAAGGACATGGATCTTTCCGAAGTCTCGCGCATCCTGGACCGCAAATGGGACGAGGACCTGCTGCCGCGGCTGGTCGAATACGTCAAGGTGCCGGCCAAGTCACCGGCGTTCGATCCTGCCTGGGCGGCGCACGGCGAACTCGCCGAAGTCGTGGCGCGGGCGCATGCCTGGTCGCAGGCGCAGGACATACCGGGCTTGCAGCTCGAGATCGTGGCGATCGAGGGCCGCACTCCGTGCCTGTATTTCGAGGTGCCGGCTACCGGCGGCCTGTCGAACGACGCATCGGTGCTGTTCTATGGCCACCTGGACAAGCAACCGGAGATGGAGGGTTGGCGGCAGGACCTCGGCCCGTACCGGCCGGTGGTGGAGAACGGTCGCCTCTACGGTCGCGGCAGTGCCGACGACGGCTATGCCGTCTACACCGCATTGTCGGTGATCAAGGCGCTGGACGCGCAGGGGATCTCCCGCCCGCGCTGCGTCGGGCTGGTCGAGACTTGCGAGGAGTCAGGGTCGCCGGACTTGCCGGCCTACCTCGAGCGGCTCGCCCCGCGCTTCGGAGACGTCCTCCTCGTCGCCGGCCTCGATTCAGGTTGCGGCAACTACGACCAGCTCTGGGTGACGACCTCGTTGCGAGGCCTCATCGGCGGCACCCTCACGGTGGAGATGCTCAGCGAAGGCGTGCACTCGGGCAACGCCAGCGGCATCGTGCCGTCGACGTTCAGGATTGCCCGACGCCTCTTGAACCGGCTCGACGACCCCGACACCGGCAGGCTGCTGCTGCCCGACTTCGCCGCGGAGATCCCGGCTGAGCGGCTGGCGCAGGCAGAGCGCGCGGGCGCGATCCTCGGCGACGCCGTCTGGCGCCAGTTCCCATGGGTGGGTTGCGACCATGCGCCGGATGGGCACAGCACGGCGCAGCTGCATGCCATGCCGACCACCACCGATCCGGTCGAAGGGATCCTGAACCGCACCTGGCGTGGCGCACTGTCGGTCACCGGCGCCGAACATCTTCCCGGGATCGCCAATGCCGGCAATGTGCTGAGGCCGAAGACGTCGCTCAAGCTGAGCCTGCGCCTGCCGCCGACGGTTGACGGCGAAGCGGCGGCTGCGGCGATGAAACGGCTACTCGAGACGGATCCTCCCTACAACGCGCGGGTGCACTTCGAGATGGATGCCGCCGCCAGCGGCTGGAATGCGCCGCAGAGCGCGCCGTGGCTGGTGCAAGCCGTGGATGCCGCGTCTCGGCTGGCCTTCGGCAGGGAGGCCGCCTGGATGGGGGAGGGCGGCACCATTCCCTTCATGAACATGCTCGGCGTCAGGTTCCCGCAGGCGCAGTTCCTCATCACCGGCGTGCTGGGTCCCGGCTCCAATGCGCACGGTCCGAACGAGTTCCTCGACATCGGCTACGCGAGGAAGCTGTCGCTCGCGGTTGCGTCGGTGGTCGCTTCGCTCAACCAGTCGCGCTAGTTGCAGATCCCGAGGATCCTTTCCTGCTGGTTGCAGGTTATTCGCCGCACCGGTGCGGCGGTACCGGCGGTGGCCGGTGCGGCCGCAGCGGCTCCGGACAGGCATGACTGGATCTGGCGGCTCGTTTCGGGATAGTAGGTCCAGCCCCGACCGACCTCCGGCAACTCGAGCTTCACCTCCTTCCACTTCGGATGCCCTTCGGCCTGGAGCTTGCCGAAGTTGGTGCACAGGGAGTGGCCGAAGCCGGCGAGGTTGTTGCGGGTGTATTGCTGGTCGTAGTTGTAGGTGATCAGGAATGCCTTCACCGCGAGTGTCGGCACGTCCTGGGTCAGCAGGTTCGGATAGCTCGATGAGCGCACCGTCGCCGGGAAGTAGGTCTTCACCGCTTCCTTGCTCGCCGGATGTTCCGGGTCGAACTTCAACAGCTTGATCAGGTCCTTGGCTTCCGGCTGCATGTCCGCCAGGACTTTAGCGGGCTGGCCCGCGACGATGATGACGACGTCCACGCTCTTGTCGGTGACCAGCCTGGACAGGCCCTCCTCGTTGCTGAGGAACTGGGCCTTGTCGTCGGCAAGGGCGGCGCCGAACATCTGCCGGTAGATGGTGGCCGACGTGAGGGCGGTGCCGCTGCCGAGCGGCCCCATGCTGATCCGTTGATCGCGGATTTCGTGGATCATGTCGAAGGGCGCATCCTTGCGCGCGACGAAGTAGATCTCCTCGTTGTACAACGGCAGGATCAGGCGCAGCGGGTTGATGAGGCCGCGCGCCTCGCGGTTGCCGCTGGTGGCGAGATCCAGATAGGCCTGGTAGACATCGGACTGCACCAGCGCAAACTTGACCCCCGGCTCGTAGCGCAGGCGCCGGACGTTCTCGGTCGAGCCCGCGGACGGCACCGCCTCGAGATTGATGTCCGCAGCAGGCGCGATGAACTTGGCGAGATCGCGGCCGATCTCGATGTAAGTGCCGCGGGGGGAAGCGGTGACGATCTTGTAGTCGACGGCCAGGGCGACCTGCGTCGCGCCGCTGCCCACCGCAAGTGCCGCGGCAAGCACCAGCGGCTTGATCAGCTTGCGCATGTCCTTCACCTATCGGGTTGGGTTGACCTTGCTGCAGAGGTTGAGTGCCCGCAGTTCGGCTCGGCATTCGCCGGCTGCGGATGGCGGTGAAAGCTGCGTTAGGGGCGTGGCCGGCGGCGTGGGCGTGGCCTGCTGCGCCGGCGTGGCCTGCTGCGCCGGCGTGACCTGCTGCGCCGGCGTGACCTGCTGCGCCGGTGGCGGGAAAACGGCCACTTCGTCGGCAGCCTGCGATTCGACAGCTGTGGGCGCGACGATCTCCGTTTCGCCGGCTGCCGGCTCTGCAACCGGCTTCAGGGCGGCCGGCAGCAGCAGCCGGTGAGGCGATGCGATCTCGCGGGCCGAGCCGGTGGCGCTGTCGCCGGCGTAGCGCACGAGGTAGACCAGCGCCACCGCGGCCACCAGCCCCAGCAGGCTGAGGACGATGAGGGGACCGTAACGGGAGCCCGCGGCGGGTTCGACGGCCTCCTCGAGTCGGGGTGCCTCCACGCCTGCCGCCTCTTCGGCAAGGAACACGTCGTGCAGCGGCGCGAGCGACGTGCGCATGCGGGTCGCTGTGTCGGGCCCGGATTCGCTGCCGCGGCTCTGGCTGCGGCGCCCGTGCCGGCCGCCCGCTCCGGCATGTCCGGGGAAGACCAGCTCCGGCTGGTGGTTCGCCGGCAGCGCGCGGCTGCTGGCCTTCTCGATCAGCCGCTGGGTCTCGGCGAGGGCATGGGCGCTGGCTGCCAGCCGGACCCCTTCTCCTCCTGCATCCGCAGCGCCGTCGGCTGGTTTTGCGCCGAGGGCGCGGTTGTTGTCGAAGACCGGTGGGGGCGGCGGGGCGATCGCCCAGGGGATGTCGACGTTGATCGTCGGCCGGCTGGGAAACTCGCGGCGGCATGCCGGGCAATGGCTGGCTTTGGCGACAGCGACGGCACCGCAGTGGCGGCACGGCTTGAGATGCAGCGCCGCGCCGCAATGGTTGCAGTAGTTGGTGCCCACCGGGTTCGGGTGGGTGCAATAGGCGCAGGCCTGAAAGTGCATCGTATCTGCCGACCCCGTGCTTTGCGCGGGCGGTTCCTCCGGAAGCCTCAGTTCAGACCATGCCACCGCGGCACTACAACGACCGCTCTGCCGCGATAAACCGGTCCAGGAAGTAGTCGACGGAGCCGAACTGTCTCGCCAGCACCGTCAGGCGCCGGAACGCGTGCGAAACCTTCATTTCCTCCGCCATGCCCATGCCGCCGTGCAACTGCACCGACTCCTGCGCAACCTTGGTTGCGGCCTTGCCGACGAGCACCCGGGCGCCGGAAACCGCCTTGGCCCGCTCGGTAGGCGTCACTTGTCCAGCCGCCGCTGCATCGCACTTGGAGCAGGCGAGAGCTGCCATGGAACGGACCTGCTCGAGGTCGACGTAGAGGTCCACGATCCGGTGCTGCAGCGCCTGGAAGCTGCCGATCGGCACGCCGAACTGCTTGCGTGTCTTCAGGTACTCGAGCGTGGCCTGGCATGCGTAATCGATGACCCCTACGGCTTCCGCGCACAGCAACGCACTGGCGAAGTCTGCTGCGTCTTCGATGGCTTCCACCGCGCCGGCCCCGCTTGCGATGCGCTGGCCTGCCGGCAGGTGGACGTCGTCCAGGGAAACGTCGGCAATACGGCGATTGTCGAGCGCACTGCCGGCCCCAAGGGTTACAGATGGTGTACTTGTCGCAACGATGAAGAGTCCGGTGTCGCTGCCGCTGCCCGTCGCGACCAGGAGGTGCGACGCGCCTTCCGCGCCGGGCACGCTGGTGAAGCGTCCGCTGAGGCGCCAGCCATCGCCGGAGGACGCGGCGGTGCAGGTGCCGGCGCCGCCGTCGATGTCGCGAGCCCAGGCGAGCCGCTTCTCGCCCGCGGCCGCCTGCCGGAGCAAGTCGGCGGCGCCGCCGTTGCCGGATGCAACAAGGTCGAGCAGGCGGCTCGCTGCCAGGTGCTCGATCAGCGGCTCCACCACCAGCGCATGCCCAACCAGACCCATGGGCTTCATGAGGTCCACCGCGCCACCGCCGAAGCCGCCGGCGGCCTCCGAGATCGGCAGCGAAAGGATGCCGAGCTCGGCGAGCTTCGCCCAGATGGGCTGGCTGAAGGCGCCCTGCGACTCGATGACCGCCTTGCGTTGCTCGATGCCGTACTGCTGCGTGAGCAGGCGCTCCAGCGAATCACTCAGCTGGCGCTGCTCGTCGTTGAGTTCGAAGTCCATTGTTCTGCTGTCCGCCTGGGTTGATCGAGCTCAGAGGCCGAGCATCATCTTGGCCATGATGTTGCGCTGAATCTCGTTGGATCCGGCGTAGATCGACGTCTTCCTGAAGTTGCAGTAGCGCGGACCGAGCCGTGCGGCGAACTGCGCCTCGGGGCTGCCGGCGTCGCCGATGCGCATCGCCTCGGCCCCGCCGGCCTCCATCGCCAGTTCGGTGAGCCGCTGCTGGATCTCGGTGCCGCGGATCTTCAGCATGGACACGCCTGCGCCGGGCGACTTGCCGCCACGCAGCTGGTCGAGAAATCGCAGGTTGGTGATCTCCAGGGCCATCAGGTCGATCTCGAGTTCCGCCACCTTGTCTGCGAAGCGGCGGTCTTCCGTCAGCGTCTTGCCGTTGCGGCGGCGCGTGGCCGCGAAGCGCTTGAGCGACGCCAGCTCGCGCTTCGACGCGCCGACGCGGCCGGTGTTGAGCCGCTCATGGCCGAGCAGGAACTTGGCAACCGTCCAGCCCTTGCCTTCCTCGTGTACCAGGTTTTCCACCGGCACCTCGACGTTGTCGAAGAACACCTCGTTGACCTCGTGTCCGCCGTCCATGAGGACCAGCGGGCGCACGCTGATGCCCGGCGTCTTCATGTCGATCAGCACGAAGCTGATGCCTTCCTGGCGGATCGACGTGCCGAAGTCGGTGCGCACCAGGCAGAAGATCCAGTCTGCGAAGTGGCCCATCGTGGTCCAGATCTTCTGGCCGTTGACGATGTAGCGGTCACCCTTGCGATCGGCACGGGTCTTCAGCGACGCCAGGTCCGATCCCGAGCCGGGTTCGGAATAGCCCTGACACCAGAAATCCTCACCGTGGTAGATCCTTGGAAGGAAACGCTTCTTCTGCGCCTCGCTGCCGAACTGGATCAGCACCGGCGCGCACATGGCAAGGCCGAACGGCACCAGCGGCGGGGCGCCGGCTGCGCCGCATTCCTCCTCGAAGATGTAGCGCTGGACGGCGTTCCAGTCGGTGCCGCCCCATTCCTCTGGCCAGGACGGTGCCACCCACCCCTTCTTCGCGAGGATCCGTTGCCAGGTCAGCAGGTCCTCCCGGTCGAGCTCCTGGTAGGTGGTGACCTTTTCCTTGAGGTGGGGCGGGATGCTGGCATCGAGCCAGGTGCGGACTTCATGGCGGAATGCAGCTTCGTCTGCCGAGTAGTTCAGGTCCATCCGGTGCGTCCTCCAGCGGGCTCATGCGTCGTGCCGGCGGCGTCCGCGCAGTTGCCGACGAGTGGCGTCAGGCGGGCCACTTGTCGCACCCGGCGCTATGATCGATCAGCGGTAATGCCGTTGCGCGACATCCAGGCATTGCGCGACAGCATCGACGGCGGACATTTCCGGCGGCTTCAGTGCTTCGATACATGCTACACGACCGGGCAGGCACTTCGACAGCACCGTGCCGGCCGCGGCATGCACCGGATTGCCCGCCAACAGGGGCACGAGCTCGTATTCGGCGAGCTGCACGTGGCTTATGAGGTGAGCATGACGTTGCACGACCGCGGCCGGATCCTCTCCGGCCAGTCCGATGCAGCCGACGTCGAGCGTCAGCCGGAAGGCGGCGTGGCCCACTCGCTCCACCAGCCGCGCCGCTTCCTCATGGTCGACGAGGAAATCGTTGCCGTAGCGCACGCTGATCGGCTCGATCGCCAGGCACACGCCGAGCCGCTGCGCCTCGTGCGCGGCCTCCCCGAAGAAGGCGGCTGCCGATTCCAGGGCCACGCCGGGATCGAGCGCGCCGCGCCTGCGGTTGCGCCAGGAGCCGAAGACCATCTGCCGGGCCCCGACCTCGGCACCGAACCTCAGCACCGCCCGCAGGTGATCGGTCGTGCGCCGGCGTGCATCGGCGTCGCCGAAGACGTTCAGGCCGCTGGTCGCGTGCAGCAGGGACTGCATTCCGACGATCTCGATTCCGCGACCGGACCAGAAGGATGCTATGTCGCGCAGCTGCGCCGTCGTCACGCCCGCGACGTCGTCGACATAGCGGGTCGGAACCAGATCGATCGCGTCGATGCCGCGCCGGTTCAGCAGGTCGGCGATCGTTTCGTCGAGATCGCGGGTCCAGAGCAGGTTGGAAACGCCGATTCGCACTGACCCGCCGCTCGTCGAGATAGAACCGGTGCGGGGGGTGCTTGCCGGAGTCAATGCAGCGTGAAGCGGTAGGCGAAGCCCACCACCAGCGCCGGCTGGAAGGTCTGCTTCACGATCGGGCTGTCGGCCGCAGGTCCGACGAGCTTCACCAGGCTCAGGCGTGCCAACCAGACCCAATGTTGGGAAGGCTCGCCCACCAGTCCGATGGAACCGGAGACTTCGCGCAGGCCTGCGCTTGGACTGTAAAGGGGCAGGCCGCTGGCCGCCTGCTCCTGCGGACCGATACCGTAGTTGTTGTCCATCCCCTTGGCGTTGGCAAAGGTCATGCCGACGTCCGAGCTGAAGAGCAGTCCCGGGCGCAGGGGGTGGCGCCAGGCAAGCCCGATTGGCAGTTCGAGACTCTTCTGTCGATTGAGCAGGTCGCCTACCAGGGTCGCGGTCAGGACGAGGTCGGGATTGAAGTAGTAGCGCATTCGCAGGCGCCCGACCACCGTTGCGGGTAACGACTTCAAGCCTTCCTTCAAGTCTTCTTCCCCGACGTCGCGGCCACGATTGATCGACGCGCCGAAGCCGAAAGCGAACTCGTGGGTGCGGTAGAGCGGCCCGGTGAGTCCGGTCTCGGAACTCCGGGTCGACTCGGTAGCTGAACTCGCACGCGTGACGCTCGACGTGCTGATGGAGTAGCCCCGCCAGACGATCCGGGCGGCGGGCGCCAGTGCAAAGCCGATCTTGTCCGACCCGGAATAGGTCGGGGACACCCCGGCCTGCATGCCGATGGCGAACCTGACCTCGTCCAGTTCCGGCTCGTCGTCGCTGGGATCGGGAAGGTGGGTGACCCGAGTTCCAGCCGTGTCGGCCACCTGGGCGATTGCCGGCGGCGGATTCAGCAGCAGAAGACCCGCGCAAAGGAGTCCGAATAGCAGCGTGCACAGGGAAGGGTTCCCTGGCCGATAACAATCATCCATTTGTCGCATTCAGGCGATAGTTGGGTGGCGAAGGCCCAATTGATGGAAAATAGGCACCCGGCACCGACACCCAGCCTCGCCCTCTCTCGTCGTTTCGAGCTCCTGCAGTTTTTGGTCACACCTGATAACCAAACGCTGTCAGCCCGTCGATCAAAACATAAGTAGCGTCTTGGATACAGATTCTCTGCTGCGATCAGGAACTGCGACACTCAAGGTGTTGTTAATTGAGGACGATCCAGCGTGGCAGCATCTCGTCTCTGTCGGTCTGGGTGAGCGTGGCATCGATGTGCAGGTAGCCGACACCCTGGCCAAGGCGATTCCGTTGTTCGGCCGGGTCAGCCCCGACGCGGTGCTGGTGGACGATGCGCTCCCCGATGCGGACGGCTTCGAGGCCATCGTCCGGCTGCGCGAGTTGATCGGGCCGCGCCAAGTCCCGATCGTGATGCTGTCGGGCCGCAACGACGACGCGTTGATCGACCGCGCCTTCCAATGCGGCGTCAGCGACTACTTCCCCAAGTCCTTGCAGTGGACACTGCTGTCGGAGCGGCTGCTGCACCTGGTCAGCGCGGCCAAGGCGCAGGCGGCGCTGGCCGACAGTCGCCTTCAACTCGATCGGGTCAAGGACATGGCGTCGGTCGCGCAGGAAAGCGCCCGCAGCCTGCGCGAGCAGACGCATCGCGACCTGCTCACCGGGCTCGCCAGCCGCACCGGATTTCTGCAGCTCGGCGAGGAGGCGCTGCGCATGCCGCGGCCGCCCGGGCACTGCGCGGCGATTCTGCTGGTCAACATCGACCGCTTCAAACGATTGAACGACTCCCTGGGCCAGAAGGTGGGCGACCGGGTACTGGTCGAGGTCGGCCAGCGCCTGCAGCATGCCTTCCGCAACCTGTCTCCCTTGCCGGCGCCCGAAGGCGCGCCGGTCGACGCGAATCGCAGGCCGGGCCTCATCATCGGACGCCTGTCGGGAGACGAGTTCGCCCTGATGTTCCCGAGCTTGCCGTCGCAGTCGGCCGCCGAGAAGACCGCCGACATCGCGTTCGCGCACTTGAAGCGGCCGGTGTCGTTCGACGGCCTGGACATGCTCCTGCGCTGTTCGATCGGCATGGCGGTGTATCCGGCGCACGGCCGCAACATCGAGGCGCTGCTTGCCAAGGCGGATGTCGCGCTCGGCCTGGGCAAGCGCGAGGGCGGCAACTCGGCGGTGATGTTCAGCGAGGAGTTCGGCGAGCACCTGCGCAGCAACTTCGACCTCGAGGCGGCACTGCATTCGGCGGTCGATCGCAACGAGCTGGTCCTGCATTACCAGCCGATCGTGGACGCGCGCACCGGCCGCGTCACCGGTGCCGAAGCGCTGATGCGCTGGATGCGCGGCGGGCAGCTGATCACGCCGGCATCGTTCATTCCGCTCGCGGAGGAGAACGGCCTGGTGTTCCGCATGGGCGAATGGGCCATATCGGAAGCGCTGCAGCAGGTACGTCGCTGGCAGCTGCGCGGCCTTGGCCTGACCAGCGTATCGGTCAACATCAACGTCCGCCACCTTGTGCAGCCGTCGCTGACGCGGGCTGTCACGCAGGCGCTGGAAGCCACACAGCTGCCGCCGAGCACGCTCACGCTCGAGCTTACCGAATCCGACGTGATGCAGGACATCGAGAAGGCGCTCTCGGCGCTGCGCACGCTCAAGGACCTCGGCGTGCGACTTGCACTCGACGACTTCGGCACCGGTTACTCGTCGCTCGCCTATCTGACGCAGTTGCCACTCGATTGCTTGAAGATCGACCGATCCTTCATCCAGGAGATGCAGATCAATCCGCAGCAGCTGATGGTGGTGCGAGGCATCGTCGCGCTGGGGTCGGCGCTCGGGCTCACCACAACGGCCGAAGGCGTCGAGAATCGCGACGAGCTGGTCGCGTTGCAGAAGATGGGCTGCCAGATGGTGCAGGGCTACTACTTCACCCGCCCGCTCACCGCTACCGATTTCGATACCTGGTGGCGACAGTCGAAGCTGAACCCGGGGCTGCTGGTGTCGCCTGGGAGCGGGGCCCACGACGCGATTGTGGTGTGACCCCCCGTGGCTTGAAACCAAGTGCGTGGTGCGCTGGGCGATTTGAGGCGAATAGACGATGAGCAATCCGCAATCCAGGGACGTGCAGAAGCATGCAGCAGCCGAGCACGCGTTGCGCTTCCTCAAGGCTGGAACGCTGGTGGGAGTCGGTAGTGGCTCGACGGTTGCATTCTTCATTGCTGCGCTGTCGAAGCGGACGGTGGACTTCCCGCGGGCGGTCTCGAGCTCTGAGCGGAGCACGGCGCTGCTGAGGTCGGCGGGTATCGAGGTGCTTGACCTCAACGATGCGGGGCCGCTCGACGTCTATGTGGACGGCGCCGATGAAGTCGATCCGCAGCTGGCGCTGATCAAGGGCGGGGGCGGCGCGCTGACGCGCGAGAAGATCATCGCGCAGGCGAGCCGGCGCTTCGTGTGCATCGTCGACGAGACGAAGCAGGTGCCGGTCCTGGGCAGGTTCCCGTTGCCGGTGGAGGTGATCCCGATGGCGCGGACGCTGGTGACCTGCGAGCTGCAGTCGCTGGGCGCCACGGTCACCGAACGCGCCGACTTCGTTACCGACAACGGCAACCGGATCCTGGATGCCGCCGGACTCGACATCGCCGATCCACTGGCGCTCGAGGCACGGATCAATCAATGGCCGGGCGTGGTAACCGTCGGCCTGTTCGCGCGGCGCCGACCCGATGTGCTGCTGGTGGCCGGCCCCGGCGGCGTGAAGGAAATCATCGCCTGAGAAGGCGGGGCCCCGCAGGAACGCGCAGAACTCACAGACCCTGAGCCGGGCGGAGAAGCTCCCGGCGCGCGATCGAGCATCGCGCGGCGGCCGGATTCAGGCCGGCGGAACGTAGCCGGCGACGCGGTCGCCGCCTTCGCCGAAGAAATAGCTCTCCATCTGCTGCGCCAGGTACTTGCGGGCGCGGCTGTCGGCAAGGTTCAGGCGGTTCTCGTTGACCAGCATCGTCTGGTGCTTGAGCCAACCCTGCCATGCCTCCTTGGAGACACTCTCCCAGAGCTTCTTGCCCAGTTCTCCGGGGTAGGGCGGGAAGTCCAGCCCTTCGGCTTCCTTCTTCAGCTTGACGCAGAGAACGGTACGTGACATCGGGTGCTCCTGGTGATCGGTTGGCTGCCATGACTGGCCGGCTGGTAGCTGCCATTCTAGTCACCCCGCACAAGCCCGCGGCGCCGGCGGGGACGGAGCGCACGGCATCCCAAGCCGCGAGAGGATCGCGGAGCTCGGCGGCGCGATGAAGGCCCGGGGAGGGTGCGGCGTGCTCAGCCGTAGCGCTGACGCGCGAGCTCCGTACCGCGAGCGAGCGCCTGCAGCTTGCGCATCGCAATCGCACGATCCATCGGTGCAAGGCCGCAGTTGGTACACGGCAGCAGGCGCTGGCGCGGCACGAAGCGCAGCGCCTCGCCGATGGTGTCGGCGATCTCCTCGGGCGTCTCGACCGCGTCGCTCGCCACGTCGATGACCCCGACCATCACATCCTTGCCTTCGAGCAGACGCATCAGCTCGAGCGGCACGTGCGAATGGAAGCATTCGAGACTGACCTGGCGGATGCTGCTCTTCTGCAAGGCCGGGAACACCGCCTCGTACTGTCGCCATTCCCCGCCGAGCGTGTCCTTCCAGTCGATGTTGGCCTTGATGCCGTAGCCGTAGCAGATGTGGACGGCGGTGGTGCAGGTCAGGCCCTGGACCGCACGCTCGAGCGCCCGGACACCCCAGTCGGCCGCTTCTGCGAGGTACACGTTGAAGGCCGGCTCGTCGAACTGGATGATGTCGATGCCGTCGGCTTGCAGCGCCAGCGCTTCCTGGTTCAGGAGCTCTGCGAACGCCATCGCCATCGCGACCCGGTCGCCGTAGAAACGATCGGCCACCGTATCGACAATTGTCATGGGCCCCGGCAGCGTGAACTTGGTGAGCCGGGTGGTGTGGGCGCGCAGCAACCGTGCCTCGGTCTCGTGCGCGCGTCCGCGCATGCGCAGCGGTGCGATCACCTGCGGCACCTGCGCCTCATAGCGGTTGTTGCGGATGCCCATGGTGACCTTGTGCTCGAAGTCGATGCCTTCGACATGCTCGAGGAATCCATGGACGAAATGCTGGCGGGCCTGCTCGCCGTCGCCGATAACGTCGATCCCGGCGTCTTCCTGCGCCTTGATCCAGAGCAGGGTCGCATCGGCCTTGGCCTCTGCCAGTTCCGCGCCTTCCAGCTTCCATCGCGGCCACAGCTTCCGGGTCTCGGACAGCCATCCAGGCTTGGGCAGGCTGCCGGCAATAGCGGAACTGAAGACAGCCCTGGTCATCGGATTACCTCCCTGTCCGGGGCGGGGCGCCCTTGGCGGGCATTGTACGTGCGCACGCGGACAGGGACGGCATTCGATCCTGCGCCGCTGGACGCCCTCGCGGCCTGCGGCTGCCGAAGGTCAGAACTGTTCCCAGTCCCCGTCGGTACCGGTAGCGGCTGCAACCGGATGGGGCCTCGCAGCGGCGGCGGGACGCGACGCCGTCTTGACGCCGGCCGGTGCGAGGCGCGTCACGTTGGTGGCACGATCGGGGCCGCGGCAGGCGGGGCTAGAGGTTCTTCAGGAGGACGAGCGACTTGCGCTGCCAGTTGTAGAGCTTCTTGCGCGACACCGGCAGGTCGTCGACGCTGCCCAGGACGAAGCCGCGCCTGAGGAACCAGTGAGCCGTTCGGGTGGTCAGCACGAAGAGGCGCGTGATGCCGAGCGCGCGGGCGCGCTGCTCGATGCGCCTTAGCAGACGCTCGCCGTCGCCGAGTCCCTGCGCCTCCGGGTTGACCGCAAGGCAGGCCATCTCCGCCAGGTTGTCTTCCGGGAAGGCATAGAGTGCGGCGCAGCCGAAGATGACGCGGTCGTGCTCGATGACGGTGAAGTTGGTGACTTCCGCCTCGATCAGGGCGCGGTCGCGCTTGACCAGCGTGCCATCCTCCTCGAGCGGCTGGATGATGGCGAGGATGCCGCCGACGTCGTCGATGGTGGCTTCGCGCAGCGCCTCGAGCGTTTCCTCCACCACCATCGAGCCGACCCCGTCATGAAGGAAGAACTCGAGCAGCACCGACCCGTCCATCGCGAACGGCACGATGTGCGAGCGGGCGACGCCGCCTTCGCAGGCATGCAAGGCCGCGCGCAGGTAGGGGCGAACCGGGGGCGGAACGCTGTCGCTCGCGAGCAGCCGCTTGGCCTGCGCCTCAGAGATCTCCGACAACAAGTCGCCGCTGTCGTCGGTGATGCCGCCGACCTCGGTGACGAACACCAGCTTGTCGGCATCCAACGCGATCGCGGTCGCGGCGGCGACGTCCTCCATCATCAGGTTGAAGGCGTCGCCGGTGGCCGAATAGCCGATGTTCGACAAGAGCACGATCTGGCCGTTGTCGAGCGCAAGACGGATCATCTCCGCGTCGACCTTGCGAACCAGCCCGCTGTAGATGAAGTCGACGCCATCGACGATGCCGACCGGCCGCGACAGTACGAAGTTGCCCGAGATGACCCGCACGCCGGCGTTGGCCATCGGGGTATTGGGCAGTCCCTGCGAGAAGCCGGCTTCCATGTCGAGCCGGATCTCGCCGGCAGCTTCCTTGGCGCATTCGAGCGCCACCTGGTCGGTGATCCGTACCTCCCGGTGGTAGCGCGCCTCCTGGCCTCGCAGGCGCAACTGCTCGTTGATCTGCGGTCGGCAGCCGTTGACGATCACGATGCGCATGCCCATGGCGTGCAGCAGGCTCAGGTCCTGGATCAGCGCGTTGATGCCGCCGCTGATGATCATCTCGCCGGGAACCCCGACCACGAAGGTCTTGCCGCGGAAGGCGTGGATATAGGGCGCGACCCGCCGGAGCCAGGCGACGAACTGGTCGTTGGGCAGCGGTGGGGGAGCCGCAGCCGGCGCCACCGGCGGGTCCTGCGGGCCATTGGACACCGGGGCGGGAGGGGGGTTCGGATCGTTCATGTGGGGGTCATTATAATTTTGTCGTGAACCCGCCTGTTGCCGCCGCCGACCAGACTGTCGGCAAATTGAGCAAATCCACTCCTTCCGACGGCCCCGCGGGCAACCGCGCGGGCGCGGTCGCGCCTGGTCCCGAAGCGTTGGACACTCCCGGCCCCGCCCGCGGCGCGATATCGGCCGACCTGCGCAGCCTGATCGCATCGCTGCCGGTCACCGGGCACCGCGAGCCGATCATCGACGCGATCCGCCGCCATCCGGTGGTGATCGTCTGCGGAGAAACCGGCTCCGGCAAGACGACCCAGCTGCCCAAGCTCTGCCTGGAGGCGGGCCGCGCATTGCGGCATGCGCAGTCGGGACGCGGCGGCCTCATCGGCCACACCCAACCGCGGCGGCTGGCCGCAACCAGCGTCGCGCAACGCATCGCCGAGGAGCTTGGAACGCCGCTCGGTGCGGAAGTCGGCTACAAGATCCGCTTCAACGAGAAGGTGTCCAAGTCGGCACGGATCAAGCTGATGACCGACGGGATCCTGCTCGCCGAGACGCAAGCCGATCCCTTGCTCTCGCGCTACGACACCATCATCGTGGACGAAGCCCACGAGCGCAGCCTCAATATCGATTTCCTACTCGGCTACCTCAAGCGGCTGGTCGACGGGCCGCGCCGGGACGACCTCAAGCTGGTCATCACGTCGGCCACCATCGACGCGCAACGCTTCGCGCGCCACTTCGCTCACGACGACACGCCGGCACCGGTGATCGAGGTATCAGGCCGGCTGTTCCCGGTCGAGGTGCGCTACCGGCCGTTCCAGGGCGGCGAGCGGCCGGCGGCGGAGTCGCGTTCGCGCCCACCCGCGCGTTCGATCGCCGTCGCGCCCGACGACGACGACGAGACCGATCTGCCTTCGGCGATCGAGTCTGCCATCGACGAGCTCTGGTCGGAGGGTCCCGGCGATGTGCTGGTGTTCCTGCCAGGCGAACGCGAGATCCGCGACTGCGCCGATCACCTGCGCCGGGCCGCCGCACGTGCGGCCAACCGCGCGGGCGACGGCGCGGGCAGCCAGTCCCGGGGCGGCCGCCTGCTAGCGGCCGCCGAAGTGATTCCGCTGTTTGCGCGGCTGTCGAGCGCGGACCAGCAGCGGGTGTTCGATCCGGGGCCGGCGCTTCGCATCGTGCTGGCCACCAATGTCGCCGAGACTTCGTTGACCGTGCCCCGGATCCGCTATGTCGTCGACAGCGGTCTCGCCCGCGTGCGGCGCTACCGCATCCGTGGCAAGGTCGAGCAGCTGCATGTCGAACCGATCGCGCAGGCTGCGGCGAACCAGCGCGCCGGCCGCTGCGGCCGGGTTCGCGACGGGATCTGCGTCCGCCTCTTCGACGAGGAGGACTTCAACCGCCGGCCGCAGTTCACCGAGCCCGAGATCCTGCGTTCGTCGCTGGCCGCGGTGATCCTGCGGATGCGCTCGCTCGGCCTCGAGGATGTCGTCGCCTTTCCGTTCCTGGACCCGCCGTCGCCGAAGGCCATCGCCGACGGCTACGCGCTGCTGCTGGAACTCGGCGCGATGGACGATCAGCGCCAGCTGACCCGGGTGGGCAAGCAGCTGTCGCGGCTGCCGGTGGACCCGCGGATCGCGCGCATGCTGCTGGCCGGCCACCAGCACGACTGCCTTGCCGAAGTCACCGTCATCGCTGCCGCGCTGGCGGCGCAGGATCCGCGCGAGCGGCCGGCCGCGCTCGCGCAGGCCGCGGACCAGGCGCATGCACGCTTCGCGGATCCGGGTTCCGACTTTCTCGCGTGGCTCAGGCTGTGGCGCTACTGGCAGGCGCAGCAGGATGGCCGCAAGGCGCGCGGCGAGTCGCACCGCGCCCTCGCCGCGCGCCTCGGCCGCGAGTTCCTGTCGGTGCGGCGGCTGCGGGAATGGGCGGACGTGCATTCGCAGCTGGTCGAGATCACCGGCGAGATGAAGTGGGCGGTCAACCAGTCGCAAGCAAAACCGGATCCGGTGCACCGCGCCTTGCTCACCGGGCTGCTCGGCAACATCGGGCACCGCGCCCAGGACGACAGCCACTACCAGGGGGCGCACCAGCAGAAGTTCTGGATCCATCCGTCCTCGGCTGTCGGTCGCAAGGCGGCCGCGCGCTCCGAAGCAGGCGCCGACGCGGATGTCGCGCCGGCGTCGCCGGCGAAAGCCGGCCGCTGGGTGATGGCCGCGGAGATGGTCGATACCGGTCGTCTCTACGCACGTACGGTGGCCCGGATCCGCAGCGACTGGATCGAGAGCGCGGGCGCGCACCTGATCGACCGCTCATGGACGGATCCTCACTGGGAGAAGAAGGCCGGGCAGGTCATGGCGCTGGAACGCGGCGTCCTCTATGGGCTGGTGATCTATGCCAGCCGCCGCGTGTCGTTCGGGTCGATCGACCCGGCGCTCTCGCGCGAGCTGATGATCCGCGAGGGCCTGGTGGCCGGGGAATGGCCGAACGAGCTGCCGTTCATCCGCCACAACCGCTCGGTGATCGCGGAGATCGAGCGCCTCGAGCACAAGATCCGGCGGCCCGACCTGCTGGTCGACGAGCAGGCGCTCGCCGCCTGGTTCGACAGCCGGATCCCCGCCGACATCCACAGCGCTGCCGCGCTCGAGCGGTGGTACAGGGAGCGCAGGCCCGGCGAGCCGAACCTCCTGCAGTTGTCGCGCGACGCCCTGCTGCGCAAGGACGCCGAGGGTATCGACAGCGAGCGCTTCCCGCGGCACCTGGTGATGCACGGCGTGGATTTCAGCCTCGACTATCACTTCGAGCCCGGCAGCGCGAATGACGGCATCACGATGACGGTGCCGCTGCACCTGCTGAACCAGGTCGATGCCGCTCGCTGCGAATGGCTGGTGCCGGGCATGCTCGGCAGCAAGGTCGAGTTGCTGCTCAAGTCGCTGCCGCAGCGGCATCGGCGTCACCTGCTGCCGCTGGCGCAGCGCGCTGCCGATTTCGTCGCGGCGCATGCCGGCCCCGGCGGTGGCGACACATCGCAGCCGTTGCTGAAGGCGATCACCGACCACCTGCGCCACAAGCTGTCGTTGACGGTGACAGCAGCGGATTTCCGGCCGGAAACCCTGCCGGTTCACCTGTCGATGAACTTCCAGGTCATCGACGAGCACGGCCGCTTCCTGGCGATGTCGCGCCAGCTCCCCCAGCTGAAGGCGCAGTTGGGCGCCAAGGCACAGTCAAGCTTCCAGGCCGCATTCGCCCGGATCGCCGGCAGCGTTGCCCCGGTGGCGGCCGGAGAGGCCGCGGCCGCCGCGCCGTCGGAAGTGGCTGCCCCCGCTGGCGCATCCGTTCGGGGCGCCGCCGGCCGCAAGGCCACGACCTGGGTCTTCGGTCCGTTGCCGGAGCTGATGGAGCTCGAATCGGCCGATGGCGAAGTCATCGTCGGCTTTCCGGCGCTGCTCGATCGGGGCGACGCCGTCGAACTCACGGTGCTCGACGAACCGACGCTGGCGGCGCGGCGGCATCAGGAGGGCATCCGGCGATTGTTCATGATTGCCATGGCCGAGCCGATCCGGTTCTTCGAGCGGGAAGTGAAAAAGAACAATCGCCTCGAACTGCTGTTCACGACCCTGCCCGAAAATCAGCCTGCTGCCGGCACGCTGTCGGCACAGATCGTCGCTGCCGCCATCGATCGCAGCTTCCTCATCGACGGGCTGCCGGGCGACGCAGAGGCGTTTGCCGCCCGCCTCGCGCAGGGCAGGCCGCGCTTCACCCTGACGGCGCAGGAAATCCTGCGGACGGTGCAGACGATCCTCGAAGACTTTGCCAATGTCAGGCGCAAGCTGGCCGCCACCCGGGATCAACCGGACGTGACCGCGGACGTGGAAAGCCAGCTGAAGGCGCTGTTTGCTCCTGGATTCATCAAAACAACGCCGTTCGAGAATCTGTCTCACTTCCCCCGCTATCTGAAAGCTGTCGTCCTGCGGTTGGATAGACTGCGGGAGCAACCACAGCGCGACCGTGCGTCGATGGCGGAGATGGCGCCCTTGCTGACCCGCTGGCAAAGGCGGCAACGGGCCCTCAAGGGCGCCCCGGACTCGGGGTTCGAGTCGTTTCGCTGGTTGTTGGAAGAGCTTCGAGTGTCCCTGTTCGCGCAGTCCCTGCGCACGACCGTGCCGGTGTCGGTCAAGCGCCTGACCAGAGTTCTTGACCAGAAGGAATCCCAGTGACCGCGATTCGCGCCGGCTTGTCGACAGATGACCTTCGGGTCGGACTCGCACAACCATCTGCTGGATGACCCGCTGCGCGACCCATTGCCGGCAGCACGCCCTCCTTTGCTTGCGCAACGGCGGGATCGCGGAGCGCGCGCTGCTGCGCATCGCGGGCAGGCACTGATGGCCGCTTCGCTCGGCTCCGTCTTCTCGGCCCTCGGCAGAGGGGTCGCCAGTCAGATGCATCCTCGGATGCTGGGCTTGCTGGTGCTGCCGTTCATGGTGGCCGTCGCCTTCTGGATCCTGTCGGCATGGTTCCTCTGGGATCCGGTTACCGCCTGGATGCAGGTAGTTGTATTCCAGGGCGACGGCTGGATGGCGCGCGGCTATCGCGCAGTGGCGCCGTACGGGCTTGGCTCGCTGAACACCTGGATTCCCAACCTGTTCGCCTTCCTGCTCCTGGTCCCGATCGCGATCGCAACGGCACTCGCGCTCATCGCCATCCTTGCCATGCCGGTAGTGGTGCGCCATCTCGGCACCCGGGGGTATGCCGACCTCGAGCGGCGTGGCAGCCTGTCCCTCGCCGCCAACCTCTGGAACGTATTGCGCAGCCTCGGCGTTTTCGTGATCGGCTACCTGCTGACGATGCCACTCTGGCTGATACCGCCGCTGGCGCTGGTTGTCCCCTGGCTATGGTGGGGCTGGCTCACGGCACGCCTGATGCGCTTCGACAGCCTGGTGGAGCATGCCACGACACCCGAGCGCGAGGCGGTCATCCGCACCGACCGCCGCAGCTACCTCTTGCTCGGACTCGCGGTGGCGCTCCTCAACTACATCCCGCCACTGTTCCTGGTCGCACCCGTTCTCTCGGCGCTGGTGTTTGCGCACTACTCGTTGTCGCGCCTGCGGGAACAGCGCACACTTGGCGCGCCCGCCTCGCGGGAGGCGATCGGAGGCATCGACAAATGACGCGTGAAGACGCCTGGCACGGTGGTGAGGTGAGACGCTTCGGCACCCTGATCATCGGCGACGAGATCCTGTCCGGCAAGCGCCAGGACAAGCACCTGGTACAGCTCATCGACATGCTGGCCGACCGCGGCCTCAGGCTGACCTGGGCCCGCTACCTGGGGGACGACCAGGAGCTTCTCGTCGACGCATTGGAGCAGAGCTTCGCCTCGGCCGACGTGGTGTTCTGCTTCGGTGGCATTGGCGCGACGCCGGACGACCGCACGCGCCAGGCGGCGGCGCAGGCGCTCGGTCGGCCCCTGTTGTTGCATCCGGAGGCGGCGCGCCTGATCGCGCAACGCTGCGCCGAGATGGCGCGCGAGGGCAAGGGCAGCGCCGACATGTCGACGCCGGAGAATCGCCAGCGCCTGAAGATGGGCGAATTTCCGGAAGGCGCGGACATCATCCCGAACCGCTTCAATCGCATCCCCGGCTTCGCCATCGAGCACCACTGGTTCGTTCCCGGCTTCCCGGTGATGGCCTGGCCGATGGTGCAGTGGGTGCTCGACACGCAGTACCGGCACCTCTTCCACCTCGGCGAGCAGACGGACCGCTCCCTGCGGATCTTCGACACTGCGGAATCCGTGGTGACGCCGCTGCTCGAAGCGATCGAGGCCGCTTTCGCCGGCGTCAAGGTCTACAGCCTGCCTTCGGTCGGAGAGGACGGGCGGCGCCGGCACATCGAACTCGGCGTGAAGGGCGTTGGCGGGATGGTCGACGAGGCGTATGAAAGTCTTCTCGAGGGTGTGATCGAACTCGGCAGCGACTTCGAGGAGGTCTGACGCCGGTTCGTGCGGTGGGTCCGACACCGCCCCGCGGGTGCGAGTCGAGAAGGAACGGTCAGCCCGCGCTTATCCGCGCTTCACCCTCCCGCCGCCACCCGCACACTCTCCTGATCATGCATCCATGCCTCCCGTGGAGGGAACGCCGTGAGTGAACCACTGCCAGCGCTGGCCGGCCCTGCCGATATCGCGCGCGCCACGCTGCGGCACATGGCTTTGCATCGGATGCCGCCGACGCCGGAGAACTACGCCGCGGCCTGGTCGCTCGTCGGCGGAACCAACGACCCGAAGACGTTGCCGATGATCCATGCCGGAACTCCCGCGGTTGCCGGCGGCAGCGGCGCCGGCGAAGCTGCCACCACGTCAGGGTCGCTGCCGGCTGCGACCGACGCCGCTGGCCGCTCGGTGGTCGCTGCGCAAGCGGCCGAAGCGATCCGCAACGCCAACCGCAGGGCGCGCCTGATGACCTCGATGACCGAGCTGATCGAGACGGTCTGCCAGGTGGTGCCGACGCTGGTCGAGGACGAACAGTGGGTCAGGACGCAGTTCGCTGCCGTGCGCAAGGCGGTCCATCCGGAACACGGCATGCCGGACCGGGGCGAGCTGGCGCAGGCCCGGCAGCTGCTCATCGCTACCGCATCGGAGCACCAGAAGCTGCTCTCGCTGCGGCGCGAGTCGGTGAAGGGCGTCAAGGAGCTGCTGTCGCAATGGGTCGCCAACATGGGTCGCCTGGCCGACCATGGCCGGGACTACGGGACGGTGCTCGGCAGCTTCGCCAAGCGGATCGAGACCGTGGGCACTCTCGACGAACTCGCTTCGACGCTGGCATCGACCATCGAGGAAACCCGCGCCCTGAATGCCCATCTCGACACGGCCCGCGCCGAGATCGAGGCGTCGTGCAACCGGGCGCACGAGCTCGAGGAGAAGGTGAGCAGCCTGTCGAAGCAGCTGAACGCGACCAGTGCCCAGCTGATGACCGATCACCTGACGGAGTTGCTGAACCGGCGCGGGCTGGAACAGGCTTTCGGCGAAATGTGGCAGATGTGCCAGTCGCAGGGCCGGCCGGTCGCGCTCGTGCTGATCGACATCGACGACTTCAAGAAGATCAACGACAGCCTCGGGCACCACGGCGGAGACGAGGCTTTGAAGGAGTTCGCCTCGCTCCTCAAGAACGGCTTGCGACCGGACGACAAGTCATCGCGCTTCGGCGGCGAGGAGTTCGTGCTGCTGCTGCCGGGTGCGACAGTCGAAGGTGGCGTGGAAATGGTCCGCAGGCTGCAGCGCAGGGTGGCCGAACAGGCGCTCATGGGCGGGCCGCACCGCCTGCAACTGACCTTTTCCGGAGGCGTTGCGGAGGTCAAGGACGGCAGCCTTGCACAGGCACTCGACCAGGCGGACGAGGCACTCTACGAAGCCAAGCGCACCGGCAAGAACCGGGTCTGCTTCAGGTAGTCGGTCCCCGGCAGTTGCCGGCGGTGCCCGGCAGAAGCTCATTCGCGCACGCTGGCGCTGCGGGCGAACGGCTCATTCGATCAGGTGGTGGCGCAGGGCATAGGCCGCGAGCTCGGCGTTGCTCGACAGTGACAGCTTCTCCAGGATGCGGGCGCGGTACACGCTGACCGTCTTCGGCGACAGCACCAGCCGCTCGGCAATCACCGACAGGCGCTTGCCCGAGGCAATCAGCATCAGCACCTGCATCTCGCGTTCCGACAGACTTTCGTGCGGTTTGGCAGGGGTCTGGCCGGTGACTGCATCCAGCAGCAGGTGCGCCAGGTCGCTGGTCACGTACTTGCGGCCCGCGGCGATCTGCCGGACCGCCTCGACGATCAGCGCGGGTTCGCAGGCCTTGTTCAGGTAGCCCATCGCGCCGGCACGCAGCGCGCGCAGGCCGTACTGGTCTTCCGCGAACTGCGACAGCATCAGGACCTTCGGTGGTTGTTCCAGCTCCTGAAGCGAAGCCAGTGCCTCGAGTCCGCTGCGTCCCGGCAGGTTGATGTCCAGGACCACCACGTCCGGATGCACGTCCCGCATCAGCGCGCGCAGGCTGCCGTAGTCGGTCGCTTCGCCCAGCACCGTGATGTCCGGAGCGGATGCGAGCAACTCGCGCAGGCCGCGCAGGATCAGCGTGTGGTCGTCGACGAGGATGACCTTGATCATGGCCGCTCCGCCGGCGACGTCGTGCCATCGGATGCCGGGGTAGCGACAGGCACCGGCGATGACTCCATGGGCAGCGACAGGAAAACGACGGTGCCGGAGGCGGCCGTGCCTGCCGCCTCATTGATCCGAGGATCGCCGGTCACTGCCCCGGGGGAGAGGCTGCTCACCTCGATCCACCCACCGAGCCGCTCGGCGCGTTCCGACATGCCGCGCAGGCCGAACGAAGTCGGCTTCTGCCGCTCGGCTGCCTGGATGCCGCGGCCGTTGTCGACGATCTCCAGCGACAACTGGTCCTCGCCGACGACCATGCTGACGTCGACGCGGCTCGCGCCGGCGTGCTTGATGACGTTGTTCAACGATTCCTGAAGCGTGCGATAGGCGGCGAGGGCGGCGGGCGCCGGGACCGCCACCGCTTCCGCATTGGACTGGAAGGTCACCTCCAGGCCGCTGCGGCGGCCGGCGTCGTCGGCCAGCCAGCGCAACGCCGCGTCGAGGCCCTGGTCGAGCACTGCCGGCCGCAGACGCTGCTGCAGGCGCAAGGCGGTGTCCATTACCTGCGACAGCGTCTGCATCGCCTGCTGCGCGCGAGCCGCGCTGGCGGTGTCGCCGTTGAGGCCGATCCAGTTCATGTCCAGGCGCAGGGCCGTCAGCGAGCTGCCGATCTCGTCATGGATCTCGCGCGCGATCTCGCCGCGTTCGTCGTCCACCACCGTCTCGAGATGCGCCAGCAGTTCGCGCAGCTGCGCTTCGGAATGCAGCAGGGCCTCGCGTGCCTCGGCACGCTCGCGGCGCGCATCGGCGGTGGCGATGGCGTTGAACAGCGCCGGCACCAGCCGCGCCAGCCGTCCTTTCACCAGGTAGTCGTCGGCACCGCGGCGCATCGCGACGACCGCGACATCCTCGCCGGCCACGCTGGAGACGATGATGAACGGAGAGTGCGGCTGCCGCGCCCGCACCAGGTCGATGGCCTGCTGGCTCGACAAATCCTGGAGCTGGTGATCCGAGACGACCGCGTCCCAGCGCCGCGAATCGAGCGCGTCAGCCAGCTGCTGCGCGGTCTGCACCCGCTGCGACTGGACGTCGATGCCCTCGCGCTGCAAAGTCGCGAGCAGCAGGTCGTAGTCGAGCGGCGAATCCTCCACCACCAGCAGACGCAAGGCTTCGCCGGACTCGGGCGGATCCAGATGACGCTGGCGCGGGGTCGGCTGCAGGGCCGGCTCGCGTGCGAGAGCGGCCGCCGGCTGCATCGAGGGCAGGGACAAGGGCATCCGGGCGATTGTACGGGAGCGGGCGGCAGGCCCCAGCCGCGCGTGGTTGCGTTCGACGGCATGGCAACACGCGCAGGCCCCGGTCGGATCGTGCGTCCCGGACTGTCCACCCGCTGGTCGCGGGGTCTAGAAGCCGATCGCCCCCAGGATCGCCTCCAGCACCCGCGCGAACGGCTGCGCCATCAGCGGCAGGCCGAGCGTCAGCAGCACCAGCCCGGCGGTGATGGTGACCGGAAAGCCGATCGCGAAGACGTTCAGCTGCGGCGCCACTCGCGAGACGACGCCGAGCGCGAGGTTGACGAACAGCAGCAGCGCCATGTAGGGCAGGGCGATGAGGATGCCCAGTTCGAAGACGGTGGTCGCGATGCTGCCGATATCGATGCGCCCCAGGAAGCCGCTACCCGCAGCGGCGGCCGGAACGGTCTCGATGCTCTGCACCGTGGCCGCGATCAGGAGCGCCGGCCCGTCGGCGGCGACGAAGGCAGCCAGCGACAACGTGCCCAGCAGGCGGCCGACGGCGTTGGTGTTGCTGCCGGAGGCTGGATCGAAGAAGCCCGCGAACGACAGGCCCATCTGCAGGCCGATGATCTCGCCCGCGAGATCGACCGCAGACAGGATCATGCGCGCGACCAGCCCGATGGCCAGCCCGACCATCAGTTCGGCCGCGAGCAGCAGCCAGATGTCGGGGTCGCCGAAGGAAGGCGGACGCGCGTTGCTGAGCGGGGCGGTGACCACGGCGACGAGCAGCGCCAGCGCGACGCGCACCCGGCCAGGGAAGGCGCGCGCCGACAGGATCGGCGCCGCGGTGAAGATGCCGAGGATGCGGAAGAACGGCATCAGGAAGCTGGCCAGCCAGCCCAGCAGCTGGGCCTCGGTGATCGAGAGCATCGCCTGGCCGCTGAGGGCGGAGCTAGAAGCCGATCTGGCCGTTGACCACGGCCGGAATCGACAACAGCACACGCTGCAGATAGTCGGTCAGCGTGGTCAGCATCCAGGGGCCGGCGATCACCAGTGTCACCGCCGAGAAGACGAGCTTGGGTACGAACGACAGCGTCGCCTCGTTGATCTGGGTGAGCGCCTGCAGGATGCTGATCACCAGGCCGATGACCAGGATGACCGCGAGCAGTGGTGCGGCGGTCACGAGCATGACCTCCAGGCCCTGCCGGCCGAGGGTGAGAACGGTTTCCGGTGTCATGGGCTGAAGCTCGCTATCAGGGATCCGACCAGCAGGTTCCAGCCGTCGGCAAGCACGAAGAGCACGAGCTTGAAGGGCAGGGCGACCAGCACCGGCGAGACCATCATCATGCCGAGTGACATCAGCACGCTGGCACAGATCAGGTCGATGAGGATGAACGGGATGAACACCATGAACCCGATCTGGAAAGCCGTCTTCAGCTCGCTGATCACGAACGCCGGCACCAGCACCCGGATAGGCATGTCGGCAGCCGCGACGGCGGCGTCTCCGTCGGACGGTATCCGGGCGATGCGCGCGAAGAGATCGAGGTCGCCGGCGCGCGTCTGCCGCAGCATGAACTCGCGCAGTGGCCCGGTGCCGCGCTCTACCGCTTGTTCCAGCGGCATCGCCTGCTCGCTGTAGGGCTTGTAGGCATCCTCGTAGACACGCTCGAGGGTGGGGGCCATGACGAAGGCGGTCAGGAACAGCGACATCCCGACGATCACCTGGTTCGGCGGCGCCGACTGCAGGCCGAGTGCCTGGCGCACCAGCGACAGCACGATGATGATGCGGGTGAAGCTGGTCATCAGCAGCAGCACTGCCGGCAGGAACGACAGGGCCGTGAAGATCAGCAGCGTCTGGATCGGCACGGACCAGGTCGTGCCGCCTGAACCCTGCGTCGATTGCAGCGACAGCAGGCTTTGCGCCAGCGCCTCCTGCGGCGCCAGCAGCGCCATCGCCGCCAGAGCGGCAACCCTCAGGAACGCGAGCGGCGCAGCGGGTGAGCGCCGCGTTCCTTGCAGTGTCGGTCTCATGAACTGCGTTTCAGTCGCGCAAGCATGTCGACAAACGCCGGCTTGGCCTGGGTTCCGAGATCCGGTGCGGAGGCCAGTTCGGCCAGGGTATTGATCGATCCGGCGGTGATGCCGACCAGCAGCCAGCGCTCCTCCACCCGGATCACTGCGATCCGCTCGCGCGGGCCGACCGACACCGAGGCGGCGATCGACAGCGGCCCGCTGCCGCTGCCCGGCAACTGCGAGATCCGCTTCACCAGCCACAACACCATCGGGATTGCCGCGATGACGAGCAGCAACACCGCGAATGAACCAACAGCAGAACTCATCTCGATATTTCTCCACCGTTCGTCAAGCCGGCACGCAACATACCGTCTGCAGAGACGAAACTCATTGCGGTAGCCGCCGCGGATCGGGCTTCAACCGGCCGCAGGCGCTTCCGGGAGGTCATCCTTTGTTCAAGCGACGCATGCGCTCGGCGGGCGTCACTACGTCGGTAAGACGGATGCCGAATCGGTCGTTCACGACCACCACTTCGCCTTGTGCGATCAAGTAGCCGTTGATCAGCACGTCCATCGGCGAGCCTGCCATGGCATCCAGTTCCACGACCGATCCCTGGGCCAATTGCAGGATGTTCTTGATCGAGGTCCGGGTCCGGCCGATCTCGACCGACAGCTGGACCGGGATGTCCATGATGCGTTCGATGTCGCGGGTGCCGGTGCTCGGCGAATGCTGAAGGTGCTCGAGAACGTGCGGGATGGCACTGGCAGCGTCCGGATGCACGGGCGAATTGCCGATCTGCTCGGGGCCGGCGGCGCCGACGTCCGATGTGGTGTTCATGAAGCGGGTGTCGTTGCTCATGCTTTCAGCCTTG
Source organism: uncultured Pseudomonadota bacterium (assembly GCA_963844195.1). Classification (GTDB taxonomy): domain Bacteria; phylum Pseudomonadota; class Gammaproteobacteria; order Burkholderiales; family Burkholderiaceae_E; genus Lautropia. The sequence continues at coordinate 1,850,279 of CAWJNC010000004.1, forward strand.
CGGTTTGTCTGTATACGAGTGGACGGTGTCGATCCGCACGGCATAGCGTCCGACGGACTCGCCGAAGTTGCCTTCGAACACCGGCACCTGGCCGACCTTGAGCTGGGCCCTCGTGCCGGAGTCGATCTCGATGATGTCGCCGCGGCTCAGGTTGATGAGCTCGGCAATGGTGATTTCAGCGCTTGTCAGTTCGGCAACCAGGTCGACCGTGGCCGGCTGGATTTCGCGCGACAGCGCACCCATCCAGCCGCGCCCGTTGGACTGCAGGTTCGCGTTGACCGACGAGAACAGCGTTTCCCGGATCGGCTCGAGGGTGGTGTAGGGAATGCACAGGTGCATCGCGCCACCCTGTTCGCCGAGGTGAATCTGGAACCGGGCGCTGATCACGATCTCGGTCGGCGTGGCGATATTCGCGAACTGCGGCTGCATCTCGGAGCGGCTGTAGACGAGCTCCAGCGGATGGAAGGCCTCCCATGCCTTGCGATACTCGGTGCAGACCAGTTCGACGATCCTCAGGATCAACCGCTGCTCGGTGGCCGAGAACTCGCGGCCTTCGATGCGGGTGCTGGGCCGGCCGGTGCCGCCGAACATGATGTCGACGATCGAGGCAACCAGCTCCGGCTCGATGATGAGCAGCGCCGAGCCGTGCAGCGGCTTGATCTTCATCACGTTGATGTTGCTCGGCGCCATGATCGAGCCCATGAAGGTGGCGTACTTGCCGACCACCACCGGCTCCACCGTCACTTCCGGATTGCGCCGCATGAAGTTGAAGAGGCCGATCCTGATGTTGCGCGAGAAGCGCTCGTGGATCAGCTCCAGCGCCGGCATCCGGCCGCGCACGATGCGCTCCTGGCGGGCCAGGTCGTAGGGCTCGACCTTGAGGTGACGGGCGGGCGCGGGCGGCGCAGCCGTCGCCTCGTCGTTGCCGGTGGCTGCCAGGAGCGCCTCGATCTCGTCCTGCGAAAGGAACTGTTCGGCCATGGCTACTGAACCAGCAGCTGGGAGAAGTGCACTGCGACCACCGGGTTGTCCTGCGCCGGGTGCCGTGAGGAGGCCGCCGGCTTGGTCGCCGCGACCTTCTGTGTCGCCGCGGCGCTGCCGGCCTTGGCGGCGGTCGCGGTGGCGGGGACAGCCGATTCTTCCGACGGCTGCTTCCAGCCCATCGCAGTACCGGCGCGAGCAGCGATGTCGTGGGCCAGCGCGAGCTTGCCGTCGAGCGTCAGAAGGGTGCTGGTGTGTTGCGACGAGAGCAGCAGGAGCAGGTTGTTGCGCACGAGCGGCAAGGCCTTGGCAAGCGTCGCTTCCGATTCCTTGTCGACGAGCTCGAGGACGATCGCCACCTGGGCCAGCCGCTCGCCGCCTTCGTCGGCCAGGTTGACGGTGAAGGAGTCGAGCTTCACGAATACCGTCGCGCTGCGCTTGCGGTTTGCCTGTTCCTCGACCGACTCCTCGGCGGCTGCCGGCCGCGTGAAATACCAGCCGGCGGCGATGCCGCACGCGAGCAGCATCACTACGGCGACGCTGATCCAGAGGATCTTCCCCCGCTTGGCCGGCGGTTCGTTCTTGTCGGACGACTTGTTGTCCGGTTTTGCTGCCATCGATGATCTCGCTTGCGTCGGTGAATTCCGACATCGAGGATCATTCTGGCGGCGACGCAGGCGCGCAGATCACCCGAGCAGCGGGAGGCTCCCGCCCTTATTCGAGGGTTGCTGCGAAGGTGCGCCAGCCCTACCCGGCGGGCGTCAGGCGTACAGGTCTAGTCGCCGTTCGCTTCCGGCGCCGCGCGGACCGACGCCCGGCGGCGCAGCGCCGGCAAGCGGTGCGTCCATGGCGCCCCACCGGTCGGCGGGCGCCTGCGCGCGGCTGCGCGAGCTGCCGCCATTGGATCCCGGAGCAGGATTTCCAGTCGTGTCCGCAAAGGGACGCGAGGAACCGCCCTCGGCGCGGCTGCCGTCGGCACGATCACCTTGTTGCCCAGCCGCATCACCTCCGGCTGCCTGTTGCGCCTCTGCCGACGTCTCCTTCAAGCGCCAGTCGGAGAGGCGCACGCCCTGGTCGGCGAGCATCTGGCGCAATTGCGGCATGGATGCCTCGATCGCCGCGCGCGTGTCGGCGTTCGCCGCGGCGATGTCGAGGGTGGCGCCGTCGGCCTCCATCGAGATCGCGATATGGATCGGGCCCATGTCCTGCGGCGTCAGGCGGATTTCCGCGTTGCTGCTGCCCTGGACCACCAGGGTGGCGGAATGGCGGGCGAAGGCTTCGGCGAAATCCTGGCTATCGACCGGCACGTCGATCGCGCTCTGCATGGCCTGCGCCATCATCTCCTGCCGGGTGGCGGCGAGGCCGCCGGTGGCGGTCGACTGGTTCATCGTCAACGCGAAGAGGCCGGTGTCGGCGCCGGCAGCAGCTGCCGACGATCCGTAGGGCGCTGCGCCCGCGATCGTTGCATCGGCGCCATCGGCAAGGGCTCTTGCGTCGACGGATTGCGCCGCGTCGGCGCGATCGGCGGCCAATTCGGCGACCAGGGCGTCGGCGCTGGCGACCGTCGCCCTGTCGCCGGCTCCGGGCACTGAATCGCGCCCGAGGCGGCGCGTGCGAGCAGGGCCTCGGTCGGCATCCGCGCCGTCTGCGACACCCGTGGCCAGACGCCCGGCGGCGGCGGCTGCGAGTCTCCCGGCTGCGGTCGCAGTGGCGTCGACGGCGGCGGACCTTTCGGTTCCCACCGTCGGCAGGGGGGCCTGGTCGGTGCGTGCCACCAAGGACGGCCTCGCATTGCCGGCGACCAGAGGATCCTGCTTGCCAGGCTCCGTGCCGGGCCCGACGAGGGGCTCCATGGAGGCCTGCGTGCCGCCTGCGGGGGCGGTTGCCGCACCGGCTTCGCCGGTGATGACCTTGCCGAACTCGCCGGCCTGGCCGTCTCCCGCAGTCGGCGATCCGCCGGCGCTCCGCCCGGCGTCGGCGGCGACGGACGTCGCGGAGGAGGGAGCGTTCGCCGGAAGCTGTGCCCCGGGCGGCGCCCCGGCCGGCGAGCCCATGTCGCCCGCTGGCCGAGCGTCCCCGAGGCGGGCGGGAATGGAGCCCATCATCGCCTCGCCGCCGGACTGCTCTTTCGCTTTGCGCTTCGCCTCGCGGTCGGCGTCCCTTGAAGCTTCCTTTGCCGCTTCTTTCGCTGCTTCTTTCGCTGCTTCTCTCCGCTCTGCTTCTTTCGTTACTTCTCTCGCCGCTTCATGGGCTCCCCCGCTGCGGGCTTCCTGCGCCGCTCGCTGTTGCGCGCCATTCTGCGCGCCTTGCAGCGCTTCCCGCTCGGCGCCCGCACGAGAGACGAGATCGGAGAAGAGGGCGCCGCCGCCCTTGCCGTCGGCAGGTCCGCCGGCAGCGTTCGAGCCGCTCGAGACGGGGTCCCGCTGGCTGGCGTTCGGTCGGGCGGTCTGGGTAGGGCTTGCGCTGGATGTCTGCACGGACGATGTCATTTGGATTGCATGGAATGGCGGCGCGAGTCCTTGCCGTCCAGGGCCTGCCGAATATCGTGCGCGTGCGCGTTGGCAGCGCGTTCGTCGGTGGCGGCCTGGTCGGCGAGGGCGGCTCGGTGCTGCGCGCGCGCGGCGCGCTGGTCCTCGATCGTCTCGATCGCCTTGAGGCGCTGCTGGTGCCCAAGTACCTGCGCCCTGCAGGCGTCGATGCGGTGCTCGATCTCCGCGATCCTTTGCTTCTGCAAGGCGATCGCTTCGTCGAGCTTGCCGGTGAAGCGGGTCTGCAACAACAGCTGACTGGTGGAGATCGCATCGCGGCGCGAGTCGCGTGCCCGCTGGAGCTGTTCCTGCCGGTACTCGTCGAGCGTGCGCAGCGTGCGCTGGGCGGTGGTGAGCTCCATCTGCACGCGTGCCTGTGCGGCCACCGAATCGTCGCGCAGGCGGCGGTAGTGTTCGATCACGAGCTTGAGCGGTTGCGGCTTCATGGTTGGCTTCCGGCGGCCTCGATCAGTCTATGTTGGCAGTCTTCGCACCGACCATGCTGTCGGTGCCGAGGAGGCGATCGAGCGCGGCCCTTGCCTCGACGATGCTGCAGCGCTCGTGGGTCTCCTGGCGCAGGAAGCGTTCGATCTGAGGCATCAGCTGGATCGCGAGGTCGGTCTGTGCATCGCTGCCGGGCGCGTAGGCGCCGATGGTGATCAGCTCGCGGCTGCGCTGGTAACGCGACCAGAGCGCCTTCAAGCGCCGGGCAGCCAGTTGATGGTCCATCGGCGTGATGGCCGTCATCACGCGCGAAATCGACTGCTCGACGTCGATGGCAGGATAGTGCCCGGAGTCTGCCAGCGATCGGCTCAGCACGATGTGGCCATCGAGGAAGGACCGGGCCGAATCCGCGATCGGATCCTGCTGGTCGTCGCCCTCGGCAAGCACCGTGTAGAAGGCGGTGATCGAGCCGATGCCCTTGATGCCGTTGCCGGTACGCTCGATCAGCGCCGGCAGCTTCGCGAACACCGACGGCGGATAGCCCTTGGTCGCGGGTGCCTCGCCGATGGCGAGGGCTACTTCGCGGGCCGCCATGGCGTAGCGCGTGAGCGAATCCATCAGCAGGAGCACGTGCTTGCCCTGGTCGCGGAAGTGCTCGGCGATGGCAGTCGCGTAGTTGGCCCCTTGCAGCCGCGCGATCGGCGGGGTGTCGCTTGGCGCGGCCACGACGACCGACCGCTGCCGGCCTTCCTCGCCCAGTATCTCCTCGACGAATTCCTTGATCTCCCGGCCGCGTTCGCCGACCAGGCCGACGACGATGACGTCGGCCCCGGTGTACCGGGCCATCATCCCGAGCAGCACGCTCTTGCCGAGCCCGGCGCCGGCAAAGAGGCCGAGGCGCTGGCCGCGCCCGATGGTCAGCAGCGAATTGATCGCCCGCACGCCGGTGTCCAGCGGCTCGCGGATCGGCTCGCGATCCATCGCGTTGATGCGCCGTCCGTAGATCGGGGCAGGGCCTGTCGCCAGCAGCTCCCCCAGCCCATCGAGCGGCTTCCCGTCGGCGTCGATCACCCGACCCAGCAGTCCGTCGCCGATCGGCAGGTGGCGCATGCGGTCGGAGATCCGTCGCCAGGGGTGGGCCGGATGCCCGAGCTTGGGCCGCTGCACCGGGGGCTCATGCGGGACGACCAGGGTGCTCTGCGCGAGGCCTGCCGTATCGCTGGACGGCATGAGCAGCAGCCGGCCCGCGCTGAACCCGACGACCTCGGCCTCCACCTGGGGGCCGCCTGCGGGCCGGAAACAGCACAGGCTGCCGACCGGCAGCTCCAGGCCGCCGGCTTCGACGACCATCCCGTTGACCTTCGTGAGCCGTCCTTGAAGGCCGATGGGCTGCGCCACCTCGGCAAGTGCGGTGCAGCCGGCGATGAATCCCGCCATGGCGCTCAGCGGTGCGTCCGACGTTGCGCTCATGCCTTTTCGCCCTCATCGGGAGTCGTGGCCCGCAGCGCGTCCCGGACGGCCCCAGGCTCTTCCGCCGCCGTTGCCGCCGCGTTCGCTCCCGCTTCCAATGCTTGTGCGACAACCGCATCCGCCTGCACGCCGGTGACTCCCACTGAGGCCAGCGTCCGCCGGATGCGTGTTTGCAGGGTCGCGTCGAGGGTGGTTTCGTCGGCACGCAGCAGGCAGCCGCCGGGAGCCACACCCGGATCGGCGCGAACTGAAAGTTGCGTCTCGCCGCAACGCGGCCGCAGCCAGGTGTCGATTGCGGGGCAGTCCGAAGGGTGCGCGGTGACTTCCAGCTGCCGGCAGGCGCCGGCGATCAACTTCAGCGACTGGTCCAGCACCGGCACGATGCGATCGGCGGACAGGACGATCTCGCGGCAGGCGATGGTCGCCGCCAGCAGGGTGGTAAGGTCGAGCAACCGGTCGGCCGTGGCCGACTGGATTTCGTGGATGCCCTGCGTCAATCCGGCCAACAGGCCGTCCCAGCGCTGTTGCGCCGACAGGACCTGCTGCCGCTCGCGTTCCTGCGCCTCGGACTGCGCCCGATACCGTCCCTCCGCCAGGCCATCCTGGAATGCGGCTGCGACCCGCGCCTCGACTTCTGCATCGTCCGCAGCTCCGGGCAGGGGCTGTGCAAACCGTGCGCAGCTGCCGGCCAGCTTCGAGATCTGCAGCGGCTGCCAGGCGCCGCCGCCCCGGATCACCCGCGATTGCCGCTCAGACAAATTCGTCTCCGCCACCGCCGCCGATGGCGATCTGGCCTGCATCCGCGAGCCGGCGGACAATCTTCAGGATCTCCTTGTGCTGCGTCTCGACTTCCGACAGCTTGACCGGTCCCTTGGCCTCGAGGTCCTCGCGCACCGATTCGGCGGCTCGCTGGCTCATGTTCTTGAAGATCCTGTCGCGCAACGCCGGCTCCGCGCCTTTCAGCGCGATGATGAGGTCCTCGCTCTGGATCTCGCGCAGCAGGAGCTGGATCGCCTTGTCGTCGAGGTTGATGAGGTCATCGAAGGTGAACATCTGGTCCTCGATGGCCTGGGCGAGTTCCGGGTCTTCCTCGCGTATCGAATCGAGCAGGGATACTTCGGCCGTCGCGCCAAGGAAGTTGATGATCTCGGCTGCGGTCTTGCTGCCGCCCAGGCGGCTTCGCTTGACCTGTTCGCCGCCCGCAAGCACCCGTGAGAGCGCCTCGTTGAGTTCCTTCAGTGCATTCGGCTGGATGCCGTCGAGGGTGGCGATGCGCAGCACCACATCGGCACGCAGCTCCTCGGAAAGCTGCAACAGGATCGCGGATGCCTGGTCGCGTTCGAGATGTACCAGGATCGACGCGATGATCTGGGGATGCTCGTTGCGCACCAGCTCCGAGATCGAAGCCGCATCCATCCAGCGCAGGCTCTCGATGCCGGTGACATCGCTGCCGTGCGTGATCCGGTCGATCAGCATGCCGGCCTTCTCCTCGCCCAGCGCGCGCCGCAGCACGCCCCGGACGTAGGCGTTCGAATCTTCCACCAGTGTGCTCTGGCCGGCGGCAAGCGCGTGAAAGCGCTCCAGCACGCGGTTCACGTGGTCCTTGGTCGTGTGCTGGGTCCTGGCCATGACCTCGCCCAGCGACTGGACTTCCTTGGGCGAGAGGTGCTTGAAGACTTCCGCAGCCGTTTCCTCGCCCAGCGCAAGCAGCAGCACCGCGGCGTCGAGTGTCCCGCTTTCGTCGAATCCTGACATCATGCGCTCGCCGGCTTCTCGCTGTTGATCCATTCCTTCACCACCGTCGCCACGGCGGTCGGATCGGCGCGGGCCAGCTGCAGGGCATTGCTCTGGGCGATCGTCATGCCCATGCCCTGGTGACCGTCGGGCATCTTCAGCTCATCGTTGGCGCGCATCGCACCCGGATTCGGCAGCTCCAGTGCCTCGTCCACGCTGGCGGCAATCGTTGGGCCGGCCGCCTCCTGCCGCCGGCTCGCGGTCTTCAGCGCCGGCCGGATCAGCATGAGGATGATCAGCAGCGCCAGGACCACGAAGCCGAACTGCTTGCCGAGATCCTTTGCGATCGCGATGTTCTCCGGCTGCTTCCACAGCGGCACATCAACCGCCGCCGGCTGCTCGACGCGGCTGAAGGGAGCGTTCACCACGTTCAGCGAGTCACCGCGTTCCTGCGAGTAGCCTACCGCGTCGCGTACGAGGGCGTTGATGCTCGCCATCTCCTGCTGGTTGAGCGGCGTCGACACCGGCTGGTTCTCGCCATTGAGCGACTGCCGCTGGTTGACGAGTACCGCCACCGACAGGCGCTTGATCGTACCAGTCGGGTTGCGCGTCACCCGCACCGTCTTGTCGACCTCGTAGTTGGTTAGCGTTTCGCGCCGCGAGGCGCTTTCCCCCGCGTTGGCGGGCGCGCCGCCGCCGGCTGCCTGAGTTGCCTGTGCGGGCCCGTTGATCGGCGCCCTGGCGTCGGCGGCAGGCTGGTTGCTGAGCGCCCCCGGCACGCCGCCGGTACTGCCGTCCGCATTGCGTTCCATGGACTCCACCGACTGCCGGCTGCGCACTGCGGCGGAATCCGGCGTCTGGTTCGGCTTGTACAGTTCGGCCGTCGCCTCGGTGATGGTGAAGTCGAGGTCCGCAGTCACCTGCGCGCGCACGTTGCCGGCGCCGACGATCGGCTCGAGGATGTCCATCACGCGGCGCGAAAGGGAAGACTCCATCTGGCGCAGGTAGCCGAGTTGCGACGGATCGAGGCCATGCTGGGCGCTGTCGAAGTCGGAGACCAGCGTGCCGTTCTGGTCGACGATCGACACCTGCTTCGGGCCCATGTTGGGCACCGAGGACGCAACCAGGTGCAGGATCCCTGCCACCTGCTGGCGATCGAGCGTGTGGCCCGGGTGAAGCGTGAGGAGGACCGATGCCGACGGCTTCTGCTGCTCGCGCAGAAAGCCATTCTGCGCCGGCAGCGCGAGATGGACCCGCGCGCTCGTGACTGCATCCAGCGCCTGGATCGAACGCGCCAGCTCGCCTTCGAGGCCGCGCTGGAAGTTCAACCGCTCCTGGAACTGCGTCGTGCCGAACTTCTGGTTCTCCATCAGTTCGAAGCCGACGTTGCCGCCGCGCGGCAGCCCCTGCGAAGCAAGCTTCAGCCGCGCGTCGTGAACGCGATCCGCGGGCACCATGATGGCGCCACCGCCTTCAGTGAACTTGTAGGGCAGGTTCATCTGGGCGAGCGATGCGATCACCGCGCCGCCGTCCTTGTCGGAGAGGCTGGTGTAGAGGACACGCCAATCCGGCTGCTGCGACCAGAGCCAGGCCGACGTGGCAACGGCGATCAGCGCAACGACCCCGAGACCCGCCTTGACCTTCTGGCCCATCGGAACCTGCGAGAAGCCGGAGGCCGGTAGTACGTCGTCTGCCACGATCGCCCTGGAGTTGTTGCTCATGGCGCCGATTATTCGGCATCGCCAGTCCGCCATATGCTTCAAATACCGGGCTGGAACCGCGCTATTTCGCAGACGGCGGTGCCGCTTGCTCCACTAGGATGACGAACATCGAGGAGTGCGCGGGCAACCTCCGAAGCAAACGGTCCACCCATTATGGAAGTACGCTTTCCAAGTTCAGCACTGAAAGCCGCCGCCGATGCCGCGGCAGCTGCCGCTCGTCCGGACCGCATCGGTCCGACGCAGCCGACGTCCGGCGTCGAGAGGGTCGGTGCTGCCGGCGACGGCGGCTTCTCCACGGTGCTCTCCGGCGCGCTCAAGGACATCAACGCGGCGCAACTCGATGCCGGAAAGCTGCAGCAGGACTTCCAGGCGGGCGCCCCGGGCGCAACGCTCGAGCAGACGATGGTGTCGATGCAGAAGGCTCAGATCGGCTTCCAGACCGCGGTAACGGTCCGAAACAAGCTGGTGTCGGCGTATACCGACATCATGAACATGCAGGTCTAGAGCGACATCCTGCGGCGCGCGAACGCGCCCGGATACATCCACTACCTGAACATCGATATCGAGGGCTCGCCGCAGCCGAGGCAGTAGTCGCGGCCGCTTACTGCAGCGGCGGCGGGTTCGATCGCAGTTCGGCTTCAGTCAGGCCGCCGCCCGGATCCTGCACGCCGGCATCGATCGTCGCGAAGTTGAAGGCCTGCCAGTCGTTCGAGACCAGCTTGGCGCGCGAGACGCCAATCCCGGGAAAGTAGTATGCGGGTGCCAGGTCGGACACGCGCGTCGATCGGTCAGGGTAGTAGTCGCCGCCGACGTGGATCAGGTACTTGGCCGAGGATCGATCGTCGCTGCCGGCGGGGTTGTTCTTCACCAGCCTTGCCTGCAGCGTCATGAACATCGCCGCGACGTCCGAGCCGTCGATGTCGCTGAAGCCGCCACCCCAGCCGTGGAATACCAAGCTGCCACCGGGCGGACGGATCGACGTGGAGCCGTCGGATTCGGTGCGCGTGTCAGGGGTGGAGACGTTGTCGCCCTGGAGCGATTTCGGATAGTTTTCGCCGCCGACGCCCACCGAATGGTTGAGCAGCTTCCATGCGCCGCTCTTCCTGCTCTTCATGTAGATCTTCATGTCGCGGACCTGGACCCGCGTATTGCCGGCGTTGTTGCCGACACCGTCGAAGACGACAAACCACGGCAGCACCGCGTTCCACCAGGCGCTGCTCTTGTAGTACGAGTTGTTGACCTTCCACCAGGACGGTGTGTTCGTGCCGCGTGGGGTGTTGCCCATCATCACGTAGCCCGGGCCCCTGGACCAGCCGGAATTGCTGGAGATGCCGGCGAGCTGCGTGTCGTTCATCAACCTCATGTCGCTGACGATCGTGTCCACCGAGTTGATGGCTGCCGACACCGGCTTGCTGGCGACGGGCTGGCTGTTGTCCGCCGGCCCGGTCGCAGACGGTGCCGCCGGGACAACCTGTCCGTTGGCGTCGGCCGTGATTCCCGAGTTGCGGCCGTCGATCGTGCCGTCACTGTTGAGGCCGGCATCGTTGCGGCCGTCGATGGCTTTGAGGGCAGCTTCTGCCGAGGCAACCAGTGATCCGTCCATCGAACCGGAGCCACCGCAAGCGGCGACCAGGCCGGCTGTCGCGAGTACGCAGGCCAGCGCGCGAAGAGGGGCGACGTCGAACTTGTTCCTGGTGTCGCTGCGCGACTTCCTCACCGGTGTAGAGAGTTTCATTGTGTACCTTTTGTTTCACCTCGGCCCTGCCGACGGTGCTGACTGCCAACAACCAGGTGACCGTGCTTCCGGCACCTGACGAGAGCCCAAACCTTACCCAGCGGAAGTCCGCTCACCGACCGCGGTCGGGACGTGCGGTTGTCGACAATGGACGGGCGTTGCCTGGTTCGTGCGCAGGTGCACGACTCGCATCAACGAGGCGCGAAGGCGGCGTCGAGGGGCGGCCGCGAATCTCGCGTCAGCACTCGTAACAGGCTGTTTCAAAAGGAAATTTCGTCTTCGGCGTGCGGTCGATTCAGGCTCATGAGCGGACGCGCAGCGAGGACAGGACAGGGCGCGGCAGCAGGCAAATCGAGGCCCCGCCGCGCAGCGACGGCAGCGCCCGCGGAGGAGCAAGACACGGTCGGACGGGGAAGGACTGGAGCGGCTGCTCGCCTCTCGCCACCGGGAGCGAAAGGGGGATCAGGCCAGGAGCTGGAGGCGATGCGGCAGCGAAAGCGGCTGCCGAAGCGAACGCATGACGACGGGAATGTGAACTGCGCGGCGCCTGGCGCGCTGCCTACGCTCGCTGAATCACCTGGGCCCGCTGCATTGTCGTTCGAGCCCGCTTCTCGATGTCCATCACGTATAACTGGACGAAACGCGCAACCGTGTGCGGCATGCTCTCGAACTCGCAACTGATCGCCGGGCGCTGGCGACGGTCCGCGACATCGACGCGCACCACGCGAAGATCGCAGGGGATGGGTACGATGCCTTCCGCATCGATGCGGCAGTGGCGGAGCCTGGTTCCGAGTGCCGGCGGATCTCCTGCGGCCCAGGTGAGCGCCACGCCTCCGACCGAGATATCGGTAAGAACGCATGCCTGCTCGGCCTTGCCCGGCAGCCGAAGGACGACCGTTGCCCGGTCCGCCACCGGTGGTTGCACTCGAAAAGCATTGCGACGCTGGACGCGCCATCCTTCGGCCGGAACGCCCGCGCTGAGCAGCATGTTGCCCGGGCGGCCGGACTTGCCCGGTAACTGGACGGCCTCGACGTCATGCAGCCGGAACTGGATCTTGACGGAGCCCGGGGCTCCGACCACGGTGAGGTAGGCTGCGTCGAGCAGGGCCTGGCGGCGATCGGCGTCGCCGTCGAACTCCAGTTCCAGCGAGTCAGCTTCCAGCGCAAGGATCCGGGTGACGATGAACAGGTCCGGATCGTCGGCCGCGAACAGTGCAACCAGGGCGCGGGTGGCCAGCAGTTCCCTGATCAGGGAGCGCACCGCCATGGTTCCTTGGACGCGGAAAGGCTCGATCGCCTCGCCGGTCGGCAAGGGCAGGAACGATGCATGCGGCACGTTCATCAGGGCCTCGTCGGCGTTGGTCCTGGTATTCATGTCTCGTTGTTATTCTAGGGGGAGCCGGCGCGTCGATGGTGGTTTCGCGCGCCGCCCGGCGTCAACTTGGACTGCGAGTGGCTGTCGCGCCACGGAGCCATCCGTCGATCGGACCACGCCACGCTTCGGAGAGGCGACGGATCTGGTCGTCCACCGCCAGCACGCGGCGGATCGCCCCGATCCGTTCCTTCTCCAGGCGGCGGACCTGCTGCGGGTCGTTGTCGCGGATCGCGGACCACTCGCGATCCATGCTGCGGGCCATTGCCGGGATCGCGCGGCGCAGCGAGGCTACCGTATCCCAGTCACCTTCGGTGGCGGCAGCCAGCATCGCGGTGGCAAGCGTTTCGGCGTCGGCGTATCCGTTCGGCAGGTCGACCATCTGTTGCTTCATTCCTCTCTTCCTTTTCCTGTCGTACTGATTATTGGCTTCCTGCGTACCGTCGACTTTCCTCAGGCGGGCAATGCAGCTTCCTTGCGGATCTTGGGACCGATCTCCCGCCAGGCGCCGCGCAAGTCGCCGAGCAGCTTCTCGACCTCGCCGAAATGGACGTCGCTGTTCTTGAGGTTCGCGCTGAGCAGCGTACGGGTCATGTAGTCGTAGAGCGCGTCCAGGTTCCGGGCAACATCGCCGGCTCGGGCATCGAGGGAAGCCTTGAGGCCTTCGTCGATGATGCGGATCGCGCGGGTGGTTGCTTCGCACTTGGTGGCGATGTCCTTGCGTGCCAGCGCGTGACGCGCCTTGGCGACCTGGACAACTGCACCGTCATAGAGCATCTCGACCAGGCGGTGCGGGTCCGCGCCGTCGACCATCGTCTCGACGTCGAGGGCGCGGTAGGAGGCGGCGGCGGATCTGTGCTGTGCGAACATCTTGGTACCTCGGGCGTCGGTTGGTGCAACGGGTTACTCCCAGGTTATCGACGCGATTGGCGCCGGCTTTAGGCCGGCGCGACGGGCGGCAGCGGAAATCGGAACGTCAGCTGTCGCCCTGGTTCAGCAGGCCCTGGATGGCCGAGAAGGAGCTGGTGATCCGCGAGAGGTTGACGTCGAGGGCGCTGTACTGGCGGGTCAGGCGAGCCTCGACCGTCGCCAGCCGACCTTCGAACCGCTCCTGCTGCTTCTCGATCGCATCCTCGCGGCTGCGCAGCGAGTCGGTCGCGCTGGTGATGGCGCCCTCGGAATCGAGATAACTGGTCAGCCGCTCATCCAGCAGCCGCGCGACGCCGCTCGTGGGCTGGCCCGCGACCGGGGTGGGACCGGCGAAGAGCTGCCGCAGCTTTGCCGGGTCGGCAAGCAAGGCGGTCATCTTCTCGGCCTTGATCGACAAGGTGCCGTCCTTGGCAATGTCGAAGCCTGCCGCCGACAGGCTGCTGCTGGCGTCGCCGTCGACAGTCGAGCGCATCTGCTCGCGTATCTGCTGCTGGATCCGCACCGCGACCGAGTTGCCCTGCAGCACGCCCGCGGTTTTCGAAGCCGGGTCGTAGCGCGTCTGGTCTGCCAGCAGCTTGTTGAGGTCGTTGTAGGCGGTGATGAACTTGTCCAGCGTTGCCTTGGTGGCTTCCTGGTCGCTGCCGACGCTGACCTCCACCGGCGCGGCGGTCACCTTCTTCAGGTTCAGCGTGACGCCCTCGATGACGCCGTCGAGCGTGTTCGAGCCGCCGGTGATCGGAAGACCGTTGATGGTGAGCCTCGCGTCGCTGGCCAGCTGGGTGCGCAGCGTGCCGTTGGCGCCGGATGCGGACGTGGCGGACACGGAGAACGAAGACAACCCGGCCGCTCCCTGCTCACCCGCTTCGGTCGCGGTGATCTGGAAAGCCTGGGACTGCCCGCTTTCGCGGCTGGTCAGCACCAGGCGTTTGCCGGTGCCGTCGTCGAGGATCGATGCCGATACGCCCGAATCCGAATTGTTGATCGCGCTGCGGATGTCGGCGAGGGTAGCGCCGGCGGCCACGCTCACGCTGGTCACCCGGGCGGGATCGGCAGTGAAGGTCGTGCCGGTGGCGTCGATGCTGCCAAGCTGGATCTGCAGCGTCCCGCCGCCTACCACGGTGTCGTTGGCGGCAAACGTGCGGCTGACGACGCTCTGGCTCTGGGCGAGAGACTGAACGGAAAGGCTGTAGTTGCCGGCCGCGGCTGAGCCGCCGCCGGTGGCCGCGATCGAGGCTTCGTCGCTGCTGGCCGCCTTGCTTGCCTGCCAGGTGTCGTTTTGAGTGAGCGCCCGCGTGGCATCCCGAAGGTTGGAGACGGCTGACTGGACTTTTCCCCAGGCGGAGAGCTTCGTCTGGATCCCGGACAGGTCCTGCTTCATCTTGACGAGCGGCTGCTGCTCGATCGTCATCAATTGGGAAACGATGCCGGCGACATCGATTGCCCCGCCACCTATGCCACTTACGGCCATGCTGATCTCGCTGGGTTAGCCCTGTACAAAGGCTTCTTCGGCCCCGGGCCGTAAAACTTGAATCGGGATGGCGCTTGGAAGCAAGCGAGCCGGAACCGCTCCGGCTTTGCGCGCGTCAGCCCTGCAGGAGCTGGAGGACGTTGCTTGGTTGCTGGTTTGCCTGGGCAAGCATCGCCGTACCGGCCTGCTGGAGCACCTGCGCCCGGGTCAGGGCGGCAGTTTCTGCCGCGAAGTCCGCGTCCATGATCCGACTGCGGGCGGCCGTCTGGTTCTCGGCAGCAACCTGCAAGTTGCCGATGACGGCTTCGAAGCGGTTCTGGATCGCGCCGAAGTTGGCACGCTCGGAGTTGATCGTGGTCAGCGCGGTGTCGATCTGCGCCAGCACACCTTGCGAGGATGCCTGGGTCAGAATGTTGACCGGGCCGGAAGCGGCGGGTGGCGTCGCCATGCTCAGGATCGCAGTCATGGACGCATGGGTGGTCATGTTGACCGAGTTCATCGTAATCCGGTCGTTGTCGCTGTTGCCGGCGCCGATATGAAAGGTATGCGGTGCCGTCGAGGCGAGAACGGCGAAGCCGTTGAAGCGCGTGTTCTGGATGGTACGGGAGGTTTCGGCCGCCAGTTGCTGGAACTCCGCGTCGAGGTTCGCACGGTCGTCGGCGCTGTTCGTGCCGTTTGCCGACTGGACGGCGAGTTCGCGCATGCGCTGAAGCATCTCGCCCATCTTGCCGAGGGCGCCTTCGGCGACCTGGCCAAAGGAGATGCCGTCGTTGGCGTTGCGCACCGCGACATTCATCCCCTTGATCTGCGACTGCATGCGCTCGGCGATCGCCATGCCGGCGGCATCGTCCTTGGCGCTGTTGACGCGCAGGCCGGAGGAAAGGCGCTGGATGGACTGGGCGACGTCGCCGTTGGTGCCGCTCAGGTTGCGCTGAGCGTTGAGCGACATCAGGTTGGTGTTGATGATCTGGGACATGGAAATCTTCCTGGTCAGTGTTGACTGACGACAGGTTATTTCCGGATGGCCGCCGGTGACTGTCCGATAAGCGGTCTAAAGGCCGCTCTTTTCGATTTGCACCGGCCCGACGCGACAAGGGCACGGCAGTCTCCTGCCGTGCCCTGCCGTGGCCTGCTGCCGGCCAGCCAGGGGCTTGCCGGCTTCCGTGACGTGGATCAGCGCAGCAGGCTGAGCACGTTGTTCGGAATCGAGTTGGCTTGCGACAACATCGCGGTGCCGGCCTGCTGCAGAACCTGCGCCCTGGTCAGCGAAGCGGTCTCTGCGGCGAAATCGGCATC
Organism: uncultured Pseudomonadota bacterium; assembly: GCA_963844195.1. Classification (GTDB taxonomy): domain Bacteria; phylum Pseudomonadota; class Gammaproteobacteria; order Burkholderiales; family Burkholderiaceae_E; genus Lautropia. The sequence continues at coordinate 1,865,958 of CAWJNC010000004.1, forward strand.
CATGATCCGGCTGCGAGCCGCCGACTGGTTCTCCGACGCGATTTGAAGGTTGCCGATAACCGACTCGAAGCGGCTCTGGGCGGCACCCATCGTGGCGCGGGCGCTGTTGACTGCGGTCAGTGCGGCGTCGATGGCACCCATCGCGGTGACTGCGGTTGCCGCCGTGGAACCCAAGGTCGCCGTGCTGCCCTGGGTAGAGGTGGTGATCGCCGTCGCGAGACTAGACGTGCTGATCGAAATCTGGTTGTCGCTGGTCGTCCCGGCACCGACCTGGAAGGCGAACGCGCCGGACGCGCCGCCCGAACCCGTCAGAAGTTCCTGACCGTTGAACTTGGTGTTGGCAATGACGCGGGCATTTTCTTCGGCCAGCTGCTTGAACTCCGCGTCCAGCGCGGTCCGGTCACTGGCACCATTCGAATCGTTCGCCGACTGGACAGCGAGCTCGCGCATCCGCTGCAGGTTCTCGCCGATCTTGCCCATCGCGCCTTCAGCCGTCTGGGCGAGCGAGATGCCGTCGTTGGCATTGCGGATGGCCACGTTCATGCCGCGCACCTGAGCGTTCATCCGCTCGGCGATCGCCAGTCCGGCTGCGTCGTCCTTCGCACTGTTGACGCGCAGGCCGGTCGACAGCCGCTGGATCGAGGTCGCCAGCGCGTTCGACGTCGTGCTCAGGTTGCGCTGAGCATTCAGCGACATCAGGTTGGTGTTGATAATCTGGGCCATCTTGAGACTCCGTTGTGTTTAGAGCGATTAGGTTGTCCTCCCGGACAGCCGGACCGGACCACGGGTTCTTGCCCCGTTGGAATGTTTATCGGCGCTGTTCCCCTGTGCTTTAACGATTGCGCGCCACCGGGGGCCCGTGCGGGACCGCTCATCGCATCGAACCACGGTGCTCCGACATCGCTACAACTTCCTGTCCGGCAACCGTAGGAAGTCTTCCTACGCGCCCTGGGAAGAACAACACATCCATTTACAGATTTCGTCCGATTCATTACTGCATTGATCTCGCCGAGACTGCGTTCGTCGGGGAAAAGCAGAGCAATAACCCCGTTTATCGAACCCACCAGAGTGAGCAATGCATGTTGACCGATGAACGCATGATGGCCGAGATCAGGGATGCAAACCTCTCCTACCTGATCCTCGCCCAGTCGCTGATCAGGAAGGATCCGGTGCAGGCCCTCTACAGGCTTGGGCTGTCGGAGGAGACGGCCGAACTGATCGACCAGCTGTCACCGGCCCAGATGCTGCGCATTGCCCAGGGCAACATGCTGATCTGCCGCTTCCGCTTCGACGACCAGATGCTCTGGTCGCTGCTCGCCGATCACGGCGCCGCCGAGGACCAGCGCGAGGACCGCTCTGCCGCGCGCCTCCATGCCGCCATCCTGATGTCGGGCAACTTTGAAGAGACCCTTGAACCCGCCGCCCGGCCGTCCGAAGGCGGGTTCGCTCCCTCTCGGAGGGAAGTCGCGCAGCGACAAGGGAGCCCCCTTGAACCCGCCGCCCGGCCGCCCGAAGGCGGGAGTGTCCATGACCGCTCGTAGCCTCCTCGACGACAACCGCCAGATCCAGCGCGCCATCCGCATGATCCAGCTCGGCGCCCGCCTGCAGATGCTGCAGTCGGAAACTGAACTGCCCTACGAACGTCTGCTCAAGCTCTACAAGGAAGTGGCGGGCAAGTCGCCGTCCAAGGGACAGCTGCCGTTCTCGGCCGACTGGTTCATGACCTGGCAGCCGAATATCCATTCGTCGCTGTTCTATAACATCCACAGCTACCTTCAGAAGACGACGGTCCTCGACGACTCCGAGTCGATCATCAAGGCCTACGAACTCTACTGCGCCGAGGTGGCCAGCTACGGCGTCGAGCCGCTGCTATCGATCACCCGGGCGTGGCGGCTGGTCCGCTTCGTCGACACCGGCCTGGTGACGGCGATGAAATGCTCGCGCTGCGGCGGCCACTTCATCAACCATCCGCACGAGATCCAGGAGCAGTTCGTCTGCGGCCTGTGCTCGCCCCCCGCCCGCGCGGGCAAGGCGAAGAAGGCAGGCGCCATCCACTGACGCCCGTCGGGTGCCGGCCGTCCGGCGGGCGTCTGCCGCATTGCGTCAGGTGTCCGCCGTGATTCTTCACGAATCGGGTTGGCAGGACGATCTAATCGCGAGAGGCTCCGTAACTGCGGTGCCGCATCTCTTCAGGGCCGGGGTCGAATGTTCGTAATCGTTGGATATCTGGTGGTCGTTGTCTCCGTCGTCGGGGGGTATGCCCTTGCCGGCGGGCACGTTGCTGCCTTGCTCCAGCCGCTCGAGCTGCTGATGATCGGCGGGGGCGCCTTGGGCGCCTTCATCGTCTCCAACCCCGCCAAGGTGCTCAAGGCCACCTTCGCCGCGATGCCGGGCGCCCTGAAAGGGTCGAAGTACACCAAGACGCGCTACATGCAGCTGATGGCGATGCTCTACGACGTGCTGTCGAAGGCGCGCAAGGAGGGCCTGATGTCGATCGAGAACGACGTCGATGCCCCCGAAGACAGCCCGCTGTTCGCGCGCTACCCCGAGCTGACGGTTGATCATCACCTGATGGAGTTCATCACCGACTACCTGCGCATGATGGTCTCAGGCAACCTGAACGCGCTCGAGATCGAGAACCTGATGGACAACGAGATCGAGACCCACCACCACGAGGCGATGATCCCGCCGCATGCCATCCAGAAGGTGGCCGACGGACTGCCGGCATTCGGCATCGTCGCCGCGGTGATGGGCGTGGTGCACACCATGGGATCGGTGGGCAAGCCGCCGTCCGAGCTGGGCGAGATGATCGCTCATGCGCTCGTCGGCACTTTCCTCGGCATCCTGCTCGCCTACGGTTTCGTCGCGCCTTTCGGCACCCTGCTCGAGCAGAAGGTGGACGAGTCCAGCAAAGAATTGCAATGCGTGAAGGTCACGCTGCTGGCGAGCATGCAGGGCTACGCGCCCACCGTCTGCGTCGAGTTCGGCCGCAAGGTGCTGTATTCCACGGAGCGCCCCAGTTTCGCCGAGCTCGAAGGCCACGTGAAGCAGAGAATGAAGGATCAGGCGTGCGTCCCTTGCACAGCGCCCACGGGTGACCTGATGGCAGTGCGCAATGCCGACCGCAAGATCCAGCCGATCGTCATCAAGCGGGTGAAGAAGGTGGTGCACGGCCACCACGGGGGAGCCTGGAAGATCGCCTATGCCGACTTCGTGACGGCGATGATGGCTTTCTTCCTGCTGATGTGGCTGCTGGGCTCCACCGCCACCGGCGATCTGCGCGGCATTTCCGACTACTTCAACACGCCACTCAAGGTGGCGCTGGCCGGCGGCAGCGGCTCCGGCGACAGCTCGTCGATCATCCAGGGCGGCGGACAGGACTTCACGCGGACGGCGGGCCATGTCCGGCGCGGCGAGGTCAAGGAGAAGAAGGACACGATCAACCTGCAGGCGATGCGCGACGAATTCAGCAGGAACGAGCAGGTCAAGCTCGCCCGGCTGAAGCAGCGGATGGAGGAAGCGATTGCCCGAGTTCCGGGATTGCTCGAGTTGCGGGATCAGATCCGCCTCGAGCTGATCGCGGACGGACTGTCGATCCAGATCGTCGACGCCAAGAACCGGCCGATGTTCGCCTCCGGCAGCGCGGTCGTGCAGGCCTACATGCGCGAACTGCTGCGGGCGATCGGCGTCATGCTCAACGAAGTCGAGAACCCGATCAGCCTCACCGGTCACACCGACGCCGCCCCGTATGTCGGCGGCAACCGCGGGTATTCCAACTGGGAGTTGTCGGCCGATCGCGCCAACGCGTCTCGGCGCGAGCTGATCGCGGGCGGCATGAACCCGGAAAAGGTACTGCGGGTGATGGGAGTGGGGCCGGTCGTGCCGCTCGACAATAGCCAGCCGCTCGATCCGATGAACCGACGCATCGCCATCGTGGTGCTCAACAAGTCGGCCGAACTGCGAATACTGCGCGGCTCGGAACTCTCCATCGAGGAAGCCGCCGACCTGACCAAGGCAATCGCGGCGAAGGCAATGGCCGAGAAGACGCCGCTCGAGCGGGTGCTCGGCAGCGGCGCGCCAGGAGAGCAGGGCGCGGCGATGGTGCCATCGCCACCTGCCGCCAGGCCGGTGATCGACGCGTTGGCCATCCAGCCGATCGTCCCGCAGGCTGCGGACGGCGCCGCGCCGGATTTGCCCCGGTAACTCCCCCTTAATGAATGCTTAAGTTTTCCGCGCGCCCGAAATAATGGTCCTTCCAGTGGACCGTCCACTTTCGAGAGCGCTTTGGCCGATTCAGACGCCAGCAAGGAAGACAAGCAGTTACCTGCGAGCGAACGCCGCCTGCAACAGGCTGCGCAAGACGGCAATGTCGCCCGCTCGCGTGATGCGGCCCATGTCCTCGTGCTCGGCATCGGCGTCGGCACGCTGGCGCTCGCCGGCGCGGGAATGCGCGGCGATCTCGTCAACCTGCTGCGCCATTCGCTGCACTTCGACCGTTCCGCGCGCGGCGACACCTGGGAGCTGATGCGCCAGATGGCCGCGCCGATGGAAGGCACCATCGGCCTGGTTCTGCTGGTGATGCTGATGTCGGCAGCCGGAGCGGTGGCCGCCGGCGCCATCCCCGGCGGCATCAACTTCGCGCCCGATTCCCTCGCTTTCAAGGCTTCGCGGCTCAGCCCGCTCGGCGCCATCCAGCGGATCTTCTCGCTGCGCGGCTTCGTGGAATTTCTCAAGCTCGCGGTCCTCGCGATCGTGCTGGGGCTGATCGGCGCCTGGTTCGCTTCGGCGACGCTGCCCGAGTTCGCCTCGCTGTCGCTCGGCTCGCTGCACTCGTCGCTCGGATCGGCATCGAGCCTGGTGGTGGGCGGCTTCTCGCTGTTGATCCTGGTGCTGCTCGCGATCGCTACCTTCGACGTGCCCTTCCAGTGGTTCCGCCATCGCGCCGACCTGCGGATGACGCGGGAAGAAGCGCGCAAGGAATCGCGTGAATCCGAGGGCGACCCGATGCTGCGCGGGCAGATCCGCGCGAAACAGCGCGAAGCGTCGCGCCGCCGGATGCTGGCTGCCGTGCCGTCCGCCGACATCGTCGTGGTCAACCCGACCCACTATGCGGTGGCGATCCGATACGACGAGTCGGCGATGGACGCGCCCCGGGTAGTCGCCAAGGGCGTCGACATCCTCGCCGCCCGCATCCAGGCCATCGCCCGCGAATCCGGCGTGCCGGTGTTGGAGGCTCCGCCGCTGGCCCGGGCGCTTTATGCGCACGTCGAAATCGACCGCGAAGTGCCGCGCGAGCTGTACGCAGCCATCGCCCAGGTGCTCGCCTACGTCTACCAGCTCAAGCGCTGGGTGCCCGGCCGCACCGCGGCGCCGCGTGCTCCGGACGACATCGAAGTGCCGCCCGGCATGGATCCCAAGGCCGCCTGAGGCCCCTGAGGCTCTCTGAACACGCCCCGCTCACGATGAACCAGCTGACCACCACCCGTCCCGTTCCTGCAGCGCGCAGCTATCGGCTGCCGACGCGGCTGACCGTCGGGGGCGCCACGGTGCCGCTGCCGCCGCTGTCGTCGCTGGCGGTTCCGGTACTGGCGATCGTCGTGCTCGCGATGCTGCTGCTGCCGCTGCCGGCGCCGCTGCTCGACTTCCTCTTCACCTTCAATATCGCGCTGTCGCTGCTGGTGATGCTGGTGGCGGTCTACACGGTGCGCCCGCTCGACTTCGCCGTCTTCCCGACGGTGCTGCTGGTGACGACGCTGCTGCGCCTTTCGCTCAACGTCGCGTCGACGCGGGCTGTGCTGATGCACGGCCATACCGGCACCGACGCGGCCGGCAAGGTGATCGAAGCCTTCGCGAGCTTCCTGATCGGCGGCAACCTGGCCGTCGGCATCATCGTGTTCGCGATCCTGACCGTCATCAATTTCATGGTGGTGACCAAGGGCGCCGGGCGGATCGCCGAAGTGTCGGCACGCTTCGCACTCGATGCGATGCCGGGCAAGCAGATGGCCATCGATGCCGATCTGAATGCCGGCCAGATCGACCAGGACCAGGCCCGCAAGCGCCGCCAGGAGGTTTCCCGCGAAGCCGATTTCTACGGCTCGATGGACGGCGCCTCCAAGTTCGTGCGCGGGGACGCCGTCGCCGGCATCCTGATCCTCGCGATCAATATCGTCGGCGGGCTCGTCATCGGCACGGTTCAGCATTCGATGGCGGTCGGCGACGCCGCCAACAACTACGTCCTGCTCGCGATCGGCGACGCGCTGGTGGCGCAGGTGCCGGCGCTGGTGATCTCGGTGGCGGCCGGCCTGATCGTCTCGCGAGTGGGCGACGGCGACGACGACATCGGCGGCCAGGTCGCCAAGCAGTTGCTGTCGCTGCCGCGCGCGCTGGGCCTGGTGGCGGGCATCATCGGGGTGCTCGGCCTGATACCAGGCATGCCGCATCTCGCGTTCCTCGGCCTTGCCGCCGGCCTCGGCTATCTCGCTTTCCGGCTGAGCAAGATGCCGCCTCCCGCCCCGGAGGCGCCTGCAGCACACAGGACGGACGCCAACAGCGAGGCGAGCTGGGACGACGTGCAGCCGGTGGACACGCTGGGGCTCGAGGTCGGCTACAAGCTGATCCAGCTGGTAGACAAGGACAACGGCGGCGATCTGCTCAGCCGCATCAAGGGCGTTCGCCGCAAGTTTGCGCAGGAAGTCGGCTTCCTGCCGCCGGCGGTGCACATCCGCGACCAGCTCGACCTGAGACCGAGTACCTACCGCATCAGCCTCAAGGGCGTGGCGGTCGGCAGCGGCGACGCCTTTCCAGGCATGTGGATGGCGATCGACCCCGGTCATGCGTCGACGCCGCTGGCCGGCAGCAAGACGGTGGACCCGGCATTCGGGCTGCCGGCAGTCTGGATCCAGCAGAGCGAGCGCGAGATGGCGCAGGCGGCGGGCTACACGGTGGTCGATTCGGCCACCGTGATCGCGACCCACCTGCATCACCTGATGCAGCTGCACGCCTGGCGCCTGCTCGGCCGCGCCGAAGCGCAGCAACTGCTCGAGCACCTGACCCGGCATGCGCCGAAGCTGGTCGAGGAAGTGGTGCCCAAGGTGGTGACGGTACCGGTGTTCCAGAAGGTGCTGCAGAACCTGCTCGAGGAATCGGTACACATCCGTGACCTGAAGACCATCGTCGAGGTGCTGGCCGAGCATGGGCCGCGCACGCAGGACGCGGCGGAACTGACCCGCGAGGCGCGGATCGCGCTGTCGCCGGCGATCGTGCAGCAGCTCTTCGGCCAGACCAGCGAGCTGTCGGTGATCGCCCTGGATCCGGCACTCGAGGCTTTGCTGATGCAGTCGCTGGCCCCGGGTGCGACCGGATCGCTGGATCCGTCGGTGGCGGAATTCCTCGCCAACGAGGCAGCGCGCACCGCGCAGAAACAGGAAGAGCAGGGCCTGCCAGGCTGCCTGCTGGTGCCGGACCGCATCCGCGTGCCGGTGGCGGGCATGGTCCGCAAGACCGCGCCGAGGCTGCGCGTGCTGGCGCATGCGGAAATTCCGGATACGCATTCGATCCGTATCGGACATCTGATTGGGAGTAAGCGATGAATACGATGACGTTCATTGGCCGCACCACCCGCGAAGCGATGGCGCTGGCGAAGGCGCGCTTCGGCTCCGACGTCCAGATCGTCGACAGTCGCCAGACTGCAGACGGCGTCGAGCTCACTGCGATCGTGCACGGCGTGCCGCTGCAGCGCCGGCACCTGCAGCCGCAGGTGGCGCCGGAGCCGTCGCGCCATCCGGTGGAACAGGTCGTTGCAAGAGCCGGCGCCGCGGCAGCCGCGCCGCGGATCGAGGCCCGCGAAAAGGGTCATGACAAAGAGGAGCGCAAGCCGATGAGCACCGTGTCCTTCGAAAGCTACGCGCGCGAGCGCCAGGAGCGTCGCCCGAGCCCGGCCCACTTCCCGCAATCACGGCCGGCGGCTGGTGCCGAGGCCGCCGCGGCCGGATCTCAATCCGCCGCGGCCGGCCTGTCGGCGCGTCTCGCCATGCCACAGGCGCCGGTGCAGACCAAGGCGCGCGCGCCTGAGGATCTCGCCGAGCGCGACCGGCTCAACGCAGAGAGCCAGTCGGCAGTGCTCGAGGAGTTGCGGTCGATGAAGCAGTTCATCGCCGGGCAGCTTGAAACGGTGCGCTGGTTCGACACGGCACGCCGCCGGCCGTCGCAGATGCGCCTGTTGCGCCTGCTGCTGGCGCGCCAGTTCTCACCGGTTCTCGCCAAGTCGCTTTGCGACCTGCTGCCGATGGATTTCAGCGACTCGCAGGCCGATCACTGGCTGCGCCAGACCCTGGCGCGCACGCTTGCGGGCTTCCATCCTGAAGCGTCGCCGGCTTCGACGCCCGCCGCAACCACGGACTCCTTGTTCGACAAGGGGGGAGTGTTCGCGCTCACCGGACCGACCGGCGTCGGCAAGACGACGACCGTCGCCAAGATCGCTGCGCAGTATGCGATGCAGCACGGGGCTGCCCAAGTTGCCCTGATCACCGCAGACGTCTACCGGATCGGTGCGCAGGAGCAGCTTCGCTCCTTCGGGCAGATGCTGGGCGTGCCGGTGCACGTCGCCCACGACCGGGCCGCGCTGCAGGAACTGCTCGGCCTGTTCCGCGACAAGAGGCTGGTGCTGATCGATACCGCCGGCGTCAGCCAGCGCGACACCCGTGTCGGCCAGCTGCTGGCAGCGCTCGACCTGGATCCTGTCCAGCGGGTGGTCGTGCTCAACGCCGGCATGCAGGCGGCGAGCCTGCAGGACGTCGCCTCGGCGTACCGTGCCCCGGAGTGCGCCGGCGTGCTGTTGTCGAAGACCGACGAAGCAGTGCAGTTGGGCAGCGCGATCGACTGCCTGGTGCGCAACCGGCTGCGCCTGCTCGGCTTCGCCAACGGCCAGCGTGTGCCGGAGGATTTCCATGGGCCGGACTTCGACTACCTGGTCAAGTGCGCGATGAGAGCGCCGCAGGGGCCGGCCGCGGACGAGGACGAGCTGCAGACCTCTGAAATGAGGTTCATCCTGGAGGGTGCGCATGTTTGAGACCGCGGCCGACCAGGCCGATGGCCTGCGCCGCCTGTTCTCGCCGCGCGAGCCTTCGGTCATCCCGATGGCCTGCTGCGCCGCGCCTGTGGCCTGCCGCGGCTATGCCGGCATGCTTGCCGGCCGGCTGAAGCGCAGCGGCATGACACCGGTTCTTTTCGATCGGCTCGACCTCGGCCACGATCTCGGCGACGTCCAGGCGCATGCGCCGTTCGACCGGGTGGTGCTGCTCGACGAGCCGGTGCGCCTTGCCCGGTGGCTGCAAGGCAGGAAGCAGGCCATGCTGCTGCTCCTGTCGCACGAACGCGAGCGGCTGCCGGCCGACTACGCGACCATCAAGTCCATCACGGTCAGCCACGGGGTCCGCGAGTTCGCGACGCTGTTCGTCGACGCACCGACGCCACAGCATGCTGCCGACGCCCATTACCGGCTCGCGTCCTGCGCGCGTCGCTTCCTCCACGTCGAGATCGAGCCGCTCGCGAGCGGTGCCTGTGGCGCTTCCGCCATCAGCGAGACGGCGATCGCCCGCATCCAGTCGTTCGAAGTCGGAATCCAGGGCCATTCGCCGTCGGACCTGCTGATGCCGGCTGCGCGCCTCGGACGCGCCCACTGAGCGACACGGTCCATGTATACGCAACAGGGGGTGCTGGATCGCGAGTCCGTCGTCGAGCGCTACGGCCAGATGGTGAGACGGGTGGCCGCGCAGCTGGTCGCGCGCCTGCCGGCGAACGTCGACATCGACGACCTCGTGCAGGCCGGAATGATCGGCCTGCTCGACGCCGTCTCGCGCTACGACGCAAGCCAGGGGACGCAGTTCGAGACCTTCGCGTCGCAGCGGGTGCGCGGCGCGATGCTCGACGAACTGCGCGGCAGCGACTGGATGCCCCGTTCGGTGCGCCGCAACCAGCGCACCATCGAGTCGACTGTTCACCTCCTCGAGCAGCGCCTGCACCGGGCGCCTACCGAATCCGAAATCGCCGCGCACCTGAAGATGTCGCTCGCCGACTACCAGCAGTTCCTGCTCGAAGCCAAGGGCGCTCAGCTGGTCTACCTGGAAGAGGCGGCCGGCGATGACGGCGAAGAGGGTTTCCTGCAGAAATCGCTGCCCTCGGCCGCCGCACTGCCGCTGGAGCGGCTCGGCGACCAGCGCTTTCGCTCCGCGCTCGTCGAGCGAATCGAGGAGCTGCCGGAGCGCGAGAAGCTGGTGATGGGCCTGTACTACGAGGAAGGGCTCAACCTCAAGGAAATCGGCGCCGTCCTGGGCGTGACCGAGTCGCGAGTCTCCCAGCTGCACAGTCAGGCGGTTTCCCGGTTGCGCTCGCAGCTCAAGAGCTGGCTGTAGCTTCCGTCCTTTCCATCGCCAAAGGCAAATCGAATGTACAACTATCCCAAGACCGTCCTCGGCGCGACGAGGCGCTGCCGCGCCGCGCGCGAAGGTTGCAAAGCGTGCGCACCACGATTGGCAGCGGGGCGTCCAGTACGCCGGGTCAGGCGATTGGGCCCGGGCCGAGGCCGCATTCCTGAGCGCCGCAGGACGCAGCCCCGAAGATCCCGTTGTACCTGGTGAATCTGGCGCACGCGCGGATGAAGAATCGGCGCGAAGAACTGGCGCAGCGCGATGCGATGGCGGCGCTGGCTCTGGATCCGGACAACCTGATAGCGCGCGAGATCGCTGCCCTGTGCCTGAAGCAGCAGAACCGCCACGAAGAGTCTGCGTCGTTGTGGCAGCGGGTGCCGGCCCACGTCCCGTTGACGGGGGACTACTACCGGAATCTGGGCGAATCCCTGGCGCTGGCGGGCCAGCATCAACAGGCCATTGTCGCCCTGTTCGATGCCTTGGGGCGCGATATCGGCGATGCCATGTCGCACTACCGCCTCGCCGTGTCTTTCAATGCGCTGGGTCGCAAGCACGAGGCCGCCGAATGCTGCCGTACCGCCCTGATCCTTGGTCTCGGTCCCCAGGGGGACCTGATGGCGCAAGGGCTGCTGACGCTTGTCGAGCGGGAACTCTGCCGCTGGGAGCATGCCGTCGCAGACCTGACGGCCTTGCGCGAAATGGCTGCCCGGTTGCCTGCGGATGCGAGTATGTGGGCGAATGTCTTCGCCCACACCACGCTTACCGACGACCCTGAAGAGCATCTGCGCATCGCCCGTTCCTGCTCCCGGTTCGAGGCCCTGAATGTCGAACCTTTGCAGCCGGTGCCGCCTCGTCCCCTGAACGCGCTCCTGCGCGTGGGCTTCGTGTCGGCCGATTTCCACCAGCACGCGACGGCGCACCTGATGGCCGAGGTGTTCGAGCAGCTCGCGGCGAGTCGGTTCGAAGTCACGCTGTACTCGCACGGCCCGGAAGATGCCAGCCTCATGCGCGAGCGGCTCAAGCGCAGCGCTCGCTTTGTCGACATGGCCCAGGTCAGCGACCGCCAGGCGGCTCAACGCATCCGCGCCGACGGCATCGAGGTCCTGGTCGACCTGAAAGGCCACACCAGCGACAACCGCCTGGGCATCTTCGCCCATCGTCCGGCGCCGGTGCAGGCGACGTTCCTCGGTTTTCCAGGTTCGACGGGCGCCGACTACATCGACTATCTCATTGGCGACTCGATTGTCTCGCCGCTCGACCAGGCGCGCCATCACAGCGAGAAGCTTGCCTTGATGCCTCGCTGCTACCAGCCCAACGACCGGCAGCGTCCTCGGCCCATGCCCTGCACGCGCGACCAGGCCGGATTGCCCCGCGACTCGTTGGTCTTGTGCGGTTTCAATCAGCCTTTCAAGCTGTCGCCCGAGGTCTTCGATGTCTGGTGCGGTTTCCTGCGCCGGTTGCCTGGATCGGTGCTGTGGCTCCTGCAGTGGAATGACCACGCGCCTGCGCATCTGCAGAAGCAAGCCGAAGAGAGGGGCATCGACCCGAGCCGTCTGGTCTTCGCACCCAAGGTCGATACGCAACAGCATATGAACCGCTTCGCCCTGGCCGACCTGTTCATCGACACCTGGCCTTGCAACGGGCACACCACCGCGAGCGATGCACTATGGGCCGGCGTGCCCGTGGTCACGTATCTCTGGTCATACCTTCGCGTCACGCGTGGCAGGAAGCCTCTTGAACGCAGTCGGCTTGCATGACCTGGTCGCGACCAGCCTGATCGACTACGAAGCGAAGGTCATGGAACTTGCCACCGATGCCGGCCGACGGCAGGCCATCCGGAACCACCTGGTACAAGCTCGAGACACCTCGCCGCTGTTCGATGGCGCCGGATTCGCGACCGACTTTGGCGACCTCCTGCGTCGGATGGCGGATCGGTGGTCCCAGGGTCTGGCTCCTCGGCACATCGAGAGCTGAGGCGGGGTCGTGGCGGGCCGCGGACGCCGTCTGCGTCGGATCGTCGCCCCTCGATGACGCGAGCGCGCCAGGCGGGCTGGCGCCTCCAAACCGATCGGATGCAGGCTGCGGAACTACCGCGAGTAGAGCGAGGCTTCGCCGAAGAGCGTGTCCAGCGCGCGGCGATTGCCGGCAGCGAGCTTGGACAGCGTGGCTTGCGTCGCCTGGAGTTCGTCCTGCAGGCGTGCCAGTTCGGCCCTGGAAGGCAGGGAAGCGGTGACCAGGAAGCGGTCTTGCGCACCGCTGCCAGCCCGTCCTGCCGGATTGCCTTTCGGGGAGGTGAGGCTCGCAACCAGCGTCGCGAATGCCTGCTCGAGCCGCCGGCTGCCGGCTTCGATCTCGTCGGCCGCCAGCGGTCCGCGCTGCAGCAGGGCCTGGCGGTGACTCGCGAGCGAGCGGATCAGATCGTCGACCGAAGGGGCGGTGCCGCCGGCGGAGGCTTCGTGGGCGGCGGGCAGCAAGGCCACCTCAGGCACCCTGCGCCGTCATCGATTCCAGCAACTCGGCTGCTTCCATGATCATCCGCTCGGCAACCATCTTGGCCTGGACGTGATAGGTGCCCTCGGCAATCGCCGTCTTCAAGGCAGCCACCTTGTCCGAGCGGAATTCCTCCACTGTCTGGCTGGTGCTGGTGATCGCGCGCCCGGCCTGCGAGAGGCTGACACTGTCGGTCGGAACAACGCCCTCGACCTTTCCGCCGCCGGCGCCGGATTCCATGCGCCGGGAGGACACGTCGGCTGTGCGCGACGCGGACTGCGGCGATCCCACATCAGTTGGCTTCCCGATCATCATGACAATGCTCCTTGAACGCCGAAACAGGCGACTTCAACCGTAGTATCGGCCGCCCGCGCCGAACCTTTAGCCCGGATCAGCGGATAATTTTCACGGATCTTCCGTCGACCGTGCCGTTCAGCACCTTCCCGGTGCCCGTTCGTACGCGAACCTGTTGCCCATCTGCCGCAGCGGAGAGAGCCACCGCCTCGATGCCGATCGAAAACCCCTGGCCCTGGACGATGACCGGCACCGGCTCGCCCGCCCGGATCGTCGGGGCCATGCGCAGATACTCGGCGAGAAGAGGGAGACCGGCGGCGACCGGCCGGATCAGCTCCTGCCCGTCGAGCAGGCTGCGGTTCGCAACCGGGGTCGATCGGCTCGCCGCCCAGTCCACTTCCTGCACGACGAAATCCTCTTCCTGGGGCACGCGTCCCGCGGGCAGCATCACCCGCGCGACCAGCGCCGGCCCGTAGGCCGACACCCGTACCGGGATGAATGTCGTCCAGCGCGCGCCGGCGACGCAGCGCAGCCCGACGTTCGCCCGGCCCCAGAGGCGGGCGTTCGCGGGCAGGAACGGCTCGGCCTTGTCGCATGGCGCCAGCTTCAGGGCGCGGTTGATCGTGCCGACCTGCACCTGGACGCGCAGCTGCTGGCCGTCGGGCAGCTTCACCGATTGCCTCAGCCAGCTTTCGAGCTTGTCCGGGGCCTGGGCGGCCGCCTGCGCCGCCGATTCGGCCGCGGCCTGGGCGGCGGTCTTGGAGGTCGTCCCGGCCACCGCCGGAGGCTTGCCGGGCGCGATGCCCGCGGCTGCGCCGGAAGCCGCTCCGACAGGCAGGGCGGTCGGCAACACGAGGCACAGCGCCAGTGAACGAATCGGGAGCATCGGTCGCATGACTCGACTTTAGTCCAGCAGGCCAATCGAAGCGGTGCGGAGAAGGGCGGTTTTGTCCGCCTTGTTCGACGGATGCGCAATCGCCCCCGTACGGATAATCGGCAGCCACAGGAACTTCTTGAGTCGGAGCCAGCATGCTCGACCGAATGACGGACGCAATCGACTTTCACGGCAAGGCGCTGCAGCTGCGGGCGCAGCGCCAGGAGGTGCTGTCGTCCAACATCGCGAACGCCGACACGCCGGGCTTCAAGGCGCGCGACTTCGACTTCGCCAGTGCGCTCAGGAATGCATCCAAGCTGTCCACCGCCGCTGCGGCGTCCGGTGCAGCCGGGCAGGGAGCGGGTGGCCGGTCGGGCAGCTCGATCGCCACCCCGGCCGCCCCCGCGGCCGGCGGCGGCATGTCTCCGACGGACCTGCGGATGAGCCAGTCGCAGGCAGGTCACCTGCCCGCCGGCGGCAACGAAGTCTCGACGACTGCCAGCCGCCTTCGGTACACGACCCCCGAGCAGGCTTCGCTCGACGGCAATACCGTCGACCTCAATCGCGAGCGTGCCGCCTTTGCCGACAACTCGCTGCGCTACGAAGCCACCCTGCGGTTCATCAACGGCCGGGTGCGCACCATGATGACCGCGATCCGCGGTGAATGAGGAGGGCTGACCGATGTCGTTGCTCAATATCCTGCCGCTGGCCGGCAGCGCCATTTCCGCGCAAAGCCAACGCCTCAATACGGTCGCTTCCAACCTGGCCAACGCCGACACCGTCGCCGGCCCGGACGGCGCGCCCTACAAGGCCCGGCAGGTGGTGTTCCAGGCCGCCACGCCCGGTGAAGTCCGCCACGGCATCACGCAGGGCAGCCGCACGATCGGCACCGCCGGCGTGCGGGTCGCCGACGTGGTCGAGGATCAGTCGCCCGGCAAGAAGACCTTCGATCCTAAGCATCCATCGGCAGATGCCGAAGGATATGTCACGCACAGCAATGTCAACGTGGTCGAGGAGATGGTCAACATGATCTCGGCGTCGCGCTCGTACCAGAACAACATCGAGATCATGAACACCGCGCAGCAGCTGGCGATGAAGACGCTGCAGCTCGGCCAGTAGCAACCGATTTCCCGGAACAGGATCCCATCGAGATGAACACCACCGGCAGCCTGACCTGGCCTTCCGTCAAGAGCGCCTCCGGCACCGATCCCCTTGGCGGCGCCGCCGCCAAGCCGGTCGTGAAAGGCGCGTCCGCGGCGGGCTTTGCCGAAAACGTGAATGCCGACACCGGCCCGGTCGACGGGGCGGACACCGCCGACGGCACCGAGGACCGCTTTCTGAAGCTGCTGGTCGCGCAGATGCGCAACCAGGACCCGCTCAACCCGATGGACAATGCCCAGGTCACCAGCCAGCTCGCGCAGATCAGCACGGTGCGCGGCATCGAGAGCCTCAACAAGTCGATGACCGATTTCGTGGCCGCCAACGCGCAGGGCACGGCGCTGTCGTCGGTGGCGATGCTGGGCAAGCAGGTGCTGGTGGAAGGCGACGCCTTCAATTACCAGCCGGCAGCCGCCGGTGCCGGCACCCGGCTCGGGATCGAACTCGCGGGCGCGGCGACCGCCGCACGCCTGGAGGTCGTCGACGCATCCGGCAACGTGGTGCACACCCGGACGATGACCAACGTGGCCGCCGGGATGCAGACCTTCGCATGGGACGGCAGGAACTCGAACGGCTCGGCCGTGCCGGCCGGTCCGCTGTCGGTGAGGGTCGCCGCGGTCGATGGCACGGTAGCGGTCGAGGCGGCAGCGCTGGTCCCGGCACGGGTGGTCGGCATCGGCCAGTCGGGAGGGTCGACACGACTGGAGCTCGACGGCCCGGCACCGGTCGCGCCGTCGGACGTCCGCGTGATCCTCTAGACGAACAACAACAGCACGAACACCAAACACAACGGGTTTCTCCAGGAGCAATCGACATGGGTTTCCAGCAAGGTCTCGCCGGCCTCAACGCCGCGGCACGCAACCTCGACGTCATCGGCAACAACGTCGCCAACAGCGCCACCGTGGGCTTCAAGTCCGCGCGCGCCGAATTCGCCGACGTCTACGCGACCAGCGTCTACGGCGCAGGCACCGCCAGCCCCGGCATCGGCGTGTCCGTGTCCGACCTGGCGCAGCAGTTCACCCAGGGCGACCTGGCCACGTCGACCAATGCGCTCGATATCGCGATCAACGGCGGCGGCTTCTATCGGCTATCCAACAACGGCGCCATCAGCTACAGCCGCAACGGTCAGTTCAAGCTGGACAAGGACGGCTACATCGTCAACGCGCAGAGCTTGCGGCTGACCGGCTATCCGGCGGGCGCAAACGGCGCGGTGAATGCAGGCGTGCCGCAGGAACTCAGGCTCGACACGTCGGACATCGCGCCGCGCGCCACCACCACCGCCCAGATCGGAGTGGCACTGAATGCAACGGCGACGGCGCCTACCACTGCATTCGACCCGGCCGACGGCACCAGCTACAACAACGGCACTTCGATCGGAGTCTACGACTCGCTGGGACGCGAGCATGCGATGGCACTCTACTTTCGCAAGGCTGCCGCACCCGACAACACCTGGGAGGTGCACGGCACGGTGGACGGCGGAGCCGCTACCCAGTTCGGCACGATGACCTTCGATGCGACCGGCGCGCTCACGTCGTCGCCGGACTTCAGCGTGGCGCTGCCTGCTGCCGGCGGCGCGCAGGCGCAGACGGTGAGCCTCTCGCTGGCCGGCGCCACCCAGTTCGGCTCCGATTTCTCCGTCTCGGCCATCGATCAGGACGGCCATGCGGCCGGCCGCCTCGCCGGCTTCTCGGTGGGCGCCGACGGCACCATCCTGTCGCGCTACACCAATGGCGAGACAGTCGCGCGCGGCCAGATCGCGCTCGCCAACTTCACGAATCCGCAGGGGCTGCAGTCGCAGGGCGGCAACCAGTGGGTCGAGACCGCCGACTCCGGCCAGCCGCTGGTCGGCGCTCCGGGCAGCGGAACGCTGGGCGTGCTGCAGTCGGGTGCGCTCGAGGCCTCGAACGTCGACCTGACGGCAGAGCTCGTCAACATGATCACCGCGCAACGCGTCTACCAGGCCAATGCGCAGACCATCAAGACGAACGACCAGTTGCTGCAGACGATCGTCAACCTGCGCTGATCGCTGAAGGGGGCACGGCATGGATCGCATGATCTACCTGTCGATGGCGGGGGCCAAGGCGCTGATGCAGCGCCAGGATGCGCTGACGCACAACCTGGCCAACGCCGGCACCGACGGATTCCGCGCCGACCTGATGACGGCGCGCGCCGTGCCGGTGCGCCAGGAAGGCACCGCCACCACCCGTGTCTACAACGTCGAGACCACCACCGGCTTCGACGCCGCGCCGGGCCCCGCCCGCCGGACTGCCAATCCGCTCGACATCGCGGTGCGCGGCTCCGGGTGGCTGACGGTGATGGGCGAGGACGGCACCGAAGGCTACACCCGAGACGGCGGCCTGATGGTCGACGACCAGGGCGTGCTGCGCACGCGGCGGGGCCTCGCCGTGATGGGCGATGGCGGGCCGATCACCATCCCGCCGAATGCGGAAGTGGCGATCGGCAGCGACGGCAACGTATCGGCGAAGGTCGGCAGCCAACCGTCCCTGCCGGTGGGACAGCTCAAGCTGGTGGATCCGCCCGCCGCGGAGCTCGCCAAGAGCGCCGACGGACTCGTCAGGCTGCAGAGCGGCGATCCGGCGGATGTCGATCCCAACGTGCGGATCGCCGACGGCGTCCTCGAGGGGAGCAACGTCAATGTCGTCGAGGCGATGGTCGGCATGATCGAAGTGGCACGGCAGTTCGAGATGCAGATGAAGCTGCTGCAGAACACCGAAGCCAATGAACAGCGCGCAGCGCAGCTGCTGTCGCTCAAGGGCTGACGCGCGCCAACGGCGCCGCGCCTCACGAACGGATACGGAGAAGTCGATGATCAGATCGCTATGGATTGCCAAGACCGGCCTGGATGCGCAGCAGACGCAGATGGACACCATCTCGCACAACCTCGCCAACGTCGGCACCAACGGCTACAAGCGCTCGCACGCCGTATTCGAGGACCTGATCTATCAGAACCTGCGCCAGGCGGGATCCCAGTCCACGGCCAACACCACGCTGCCGACCGGCCTGCAGCTGGGCACCGGCGTGCGGCCGGTTGCCACCGGCCGCAACTTCAGCCAGGGGAACCTGCAGCAGACCACCAACCCCTTCGACCTGGCAATCAGCGGCAACGGCTTCTTCCCGCTGCAGATGCCCGACGGCACCACCGGCTTCACCCGCGACGGCGCCTTTCATGTGGATGCGCAAGGCCAGCTGGTCAACTCGAACGGCCTGCCGATGGCGCCGCCGATCGTGCTGCCGGCCAATACCACCGGCGTCACCATCGGATCCGACGGCACCATCTCGGCGACCATTTCCGGCCAGCAAACCCCGACCCAGGTCGGCCAGATCCAGCTCGCGACCTTCATGAACCCGGCCGGCCTCGACCCGCGCGGGCAGAACGTGTTCTTCGAAACCGAGGCGTCCGGCACCCCCACCATCGGTACGCCCGGCATGAACGGCGCCGGGCTGATGCAGCAGGGCTACGTCGAGACCTCCAATGTGAATGTGGTGGAAGAGCTGGTTGCGATGATCCAGACGCAACGCGCCTACGAGATCAACTCCAAGGCGATCCAGACTTCCGACCAGATGCTGGCAAGGATTTCACAGCTATGACCCGCTTCCTTTCGACCGCCAGCGCCGTTGCGGCACGAGTCATCCCGCAATCTTCAGACTGCCGCGCCGTCGCCGTCGCCGGCGCTGCCGCTTGCGCGCTGCTGCTCGCGGGCTGCGGCACGGTCGGCCCGCAGAAGGTCGAGATCGACATGCCGACCAGCGGGCGTACCGCGGCGATGCAATCGGCGCCGCCGCCGCAAGCCAACGGCGCGATCTTCCAGGTCGCCACGTATCGCGGGTTCTTCGAGGACCGCAAGGCCCGCCTCCTCGGTGACACCCTGACCGTCCAGATCGAGGAGAAGCTGTCGGCGCGGCAGAGCTCGACCAGTTCGCTCGACCGCAAGGGCAGCGTGGATGCCTCGCTTGCCGCCTTGCCGTTTACCAGCCAGCACGCACTCTCCAAGGCCGCCGTCAAGGGCAGTTCCGGCAACACCTTCGAAGGCAAGGGCTCGACCCTGAGCGACAACGCCTTCATCGGCACGATCACGGTCACCGTCGTGGAGGTGCTGCCCAACGGCAACCTGGTGGTCGCGGGCGAGAAGCAGGTGGGCATCAATCAGAACATCGAATCGCTCAAGTTCGCCGGCGTGGTCAGCCCGATGACGATCCAGGCGGGCAACGTCGTCAGCTCGACGCAGGTCGCGGATGCCCGCATGCAGGTCCGCGGCAAGGGTGACATCGACCGCGCCCAGACCACCGGCTGGCTGAGCCGCTTCTTCCTCTCCTTCCTGCCGATCTGAGTACCCACATGACCACCTGTCGCACTGCTTTTCCGGCCAGCAGGAAGCTGCTTCGCCGGCTTCGCTTCGCTTCTCGTCCCGATGCTCCTGGCTCTGGCGTCGCCGGCCGTCCAGGCCGAACGCCTCAAGGAGATCGCCAGCATCCAGGGCGTGCGCACCAACCAGCTGCTGGGGTACGGCCTGATGGTCGGCCTGGACGGCACCGGCGACCAGACTACCCAGGCGCCGTTCACCGCGCAGAGCATGCAGTCGCTGCTGTCGCACCTCGGCATCCAGCTGCCGCCGGGCATCACGCCGCAGCTTCGCAATTCGGCAGCGGTCATGGTGACCGCGCAGCTGCCGGCGTTCGCACAGTCGGGCCAGTTGCTCGACGTGACCGTTTCGTCGATCGGCAACTCCAAGAGCCTGCGCGGCGGAACGCTGCTCCTGACGCCGCTGCGCGGTGCCGACGGCCAGGTGTATGCGATGGCCCAGGGCAACCTGGTGGTGGGCGGTGCGGGGGCATCCGCCGGCGGCAGCAAGGTCCAGATCAACCACCTCAGCGCCGGGCGCATTCCCAACGGCGCCACCGTCGAGCGGATCGTGCCCAACCAGGTGCTGGCGGGCGATTCCATCCAGATCGAGCTCAACCAGACCGATTTCGGCAACGCCCGCGCGGTGACCGACGCCATCAACCGGCGGCTTGCGGCCGGCGGCGCCTCGGGGCAGCAAATGGCCAGCGCCCGCGATGCCCGGGTGGTGCAGGTGCCGATGCCGTCCGATCCCGAGCGCCGTGTCGCCTTCCTGGCGGAACTCGAGAACCTCGACGTGACCCTCGGTGCGGCGATCGCGAAAGTGATCGTCAACGCCAGGACCGGATCGGTCGTGATGAACCAGGCGGTGTCGCTGATGCCGAGTGCGGTCGCCCACGGCAGCCTGTCGGTCACGGTGTCTTCGACGCCGTTGGTCAGCCAGCCGGCGCCGTTCTCTCAAGGTTCCACCGTCGTGGCCGAAAAGGCTGATATCACGATCCGCCAGGAGGGCGGGGCGGTGATGATGCTGCCGGGCTCGGCCCGGCTGACCGACGTGGTGAGCGCGCTGAATTCCCTGGGCGCGACGCCGCAGGACCTGATCGCGATCCTGCAGGCCCTCAAGGTGGCCGGCAGCCTGAAGGCCGAACTGGAGATCATCTAGTGTCCCTGTCGTCCGTGTTTTCCGGATCCGCCGGGTCCGCAGGACTCAAAGGCGCCGCGGCCCCGGCAGGAACCACGGGCGGGCTGGCGCTGGACGCACGCGCGCTGGAGTCGCTGCGCCAGTCGGCGGAAGTCGATCCCGAAGGCAGCATCCGCAAGGCGGCAGGACAGTTCGAGGCGCTGTTCATGCAGCAGCTGCTCAAGAGCATGCGTGCCGCGATCCCGAAGAGCGGCATGTTCGACGGCCCCGGCAGCGAGATGTACGTCGGCATGCTGGACAGCCAGCTCACCCAGTCGATGGCCGGCACGGCCGGCGGGCTCGCCGATCTCATCGCGAAGCAGATGAGCCGGCACCTCGGTATCCAGCGCTCGGAAGAAGGGGCGCGCGAGGCGACGAATCGAGCCGATCCGGCCACTGCCGCCGGCCTGGTCGGCCCGGCCACTCCTGCCGACGCTGGCCACCCTTTGCAGGGCACCGCCGCTGCAGCCGGTGCGGGCGCTACGGCGGCCGGCGCGACCGGTCAGTCGGACGCGGACGCCAAGGCGATTGCCGCCGCCTACGGCCGCAACCGGCTGGAAGACGCAGGTGAACTGCAGGCGTCGCTGGCGCGCCGGCTCGGTCCGGCGCAGGCTGCCTTCGTCGAGGACATGTGGCCGCATGCGCTCGCTGCCCAGGAAAAGACCGGCCTGCCGGCCGCATTCGTCGTCGGTCAGGCTGCGCTTGAGTCCGGCTGGGGCAGGCGCGACATTCGCGATGCGGATGGCAATGCGTCGCACAACCTGTTCGGTATCAAGGCAACCGGCGGCTGGCAAGGCAAGACGGTAGCCGTGCTGACCACCGAGTACGTCGACGGCAAGCCCCGCAAGGTGGTCGAGCAGTTCCGCAAGTACGACTCCTTCGCCGAAGCCTTCACCGACTGGTCCCGCCTGATGACCCGCAGCGCACGTTATGCCGATGTGCTCAAGGCCGGCAATGCCGCCGAGTTCGCCCGCGGACTGGAAGACGCCGGCTACGCGACCGACCCGCGCTACAGCGAGAAGCTGGAGCGCACCATCAACCAGGCGCTGAGATTCAAGCGCCTGGCCATGTGAGGACAGTCAAGTGGCCGGATTGATCGGGATCGGACAGAGCGCGCTCGCAGCCGCCTACGCGCAACTGCAGACCACTGGCCACAACATCGCCAACGTCAATACGCCCGGATACGTGCGCCAGGAGGTGATCCTGGAGACGGCGGGCGGAATGTATACCGGTGCCGGCTTCATCGGCCGTGGCGTCAACGTTGCCGAAGTCGCTCGCCGCTACGACCAGTTCATCGGCCGCGAAGTCACCAACAACACCTCGCTTGCCGCCGGCGATGCGGCCCGTGCACAGGGGCTGGTGCGGCTGGACGACCTGCTCGCCAACACCGACGACGGACTCGGCGCCGCGCTGGATCAACTGCGCTCGGCCCTTGGAGACCTCGTCAACCGGCCTGGCGACGCCAGCACCCGCGAGGTGGTGATGCGCCGTGCGGACGCGCTGGCCGAGCAGTTCCGTGCCACCAGCGGTCAGCTTCGGCAGCTCGGGTCCGAGACCGACCTGCGCATTGCGCAGACGGCGAACCAGGTCAACGACAAGCTCGAGGCGATTGCCGATCTCAACCACCAGATCGCCGCCACCCAGGGCAGCGGCAAGCAGCCGTCGGACCTGCTCGACCAGCGCGACAAGCTGATCGACGAGGTCTCCGGCAGCCTGCAACTCAGCCGCATCGCGCAGTCGGATGGCAGCGTCAACCTTTACTCCGCATCCGGCCACGCCCTGGTGCTCGGCCGCAGCGCATCGAAGCTGGTGACCCAGGCGGATCCGCTCGATCCGGCCAAGCTGCAGATTTCGTTCCAGATCGGCGGCACGCGAATCCCGGCCGATGCATCCACCCTCGGCACCGGCGAGCTTGCCGGCCTCGTCCGGTTCCGCGACCAGGACCTGGCGGCGGCGCAGGCGAGGATGGGGCAGCTGGCCGCGGCAGTGGCGGGCGCGTACAACCAGCAGCAGGCCGCTGGCGTCGATGCGGACGGTAACGCCGGCGCCGCGCTGTTCGCGTTGCCGACGGTCGATGCCGATGCGGCGCCCGGCAACAGCGGCAACGCCGCGCTCGCGGTGGCGGTCGGTGACGCGACTCAGTTGCGGGCAACCGACTACCGTCTCAGTTTCGACGGCAGCCAGTACCGCCTCGAGAGCCTGGCCGACGGAAGAGTCACGATGCTGGACAGCCTTCCGGCCGACGTCGAAGGCCTCCAGATCGCGCTCTCCGCCGGCGGCATGACCATCGGCGATCGCTTCACCATCAAGGGCGCCTCCAGCTTCGCCGAGCAGATGCGGCTGGGCTTCAGCGACGGTCGGGGGCTTGCCGCCGCCGATCCGTCGTCCACCGACCCCGCCATGGACAATCGCAACGCCCGCAAACTGGCGGGCCTCGGCGACGAGCCACGCGTCAACGGCGCGACCTTCACGGACGCCTTCGCCGCGCTGGTCGCCGACGTCGGCAGCCGGACCCTGCAGGGCCAGGCGGCGAGCGAGGCGTCCGGTGCGCTGCTGTCGAACGCCAAGGCATCGTTCGCCGCGGAATCCGGGGTCAACCTGGATGAGGAGGCGGCGCGGCTGCTTCAGTACCAGCAGGCCTACCAGGCGGCATCGCGCGTCATCGCAACCGCGAACGCGATGTTCGACACGATCCTGTCGGTGATCTCGAGGTAATCATGAGAATTTCGACCGCGCACTACCATCAGCAGGCGATCGAGTCCATCAACGAGCGCAGCAGCGCCATGGCGAAGCTGCAGGAGCAGCTCACCACCGGCAAGCGCATCAACCGCGCCAGCGACGACCCGATCGGCGCGGCGGAAGCCGAACGGATCCGTGCCTCCTCGGCCAAGATGGCGATGGAGACCCGGATGATGTCGTTCGCTACCGGCATGCTCAGCCAGGCCGACGGCGCTCTCGCCGGGGCTTCCGATTCGCTGCAGACGGCGCGTGAGCTGATGATCAGCGCCGGCAACGGCTCGCTGCAGCCGGAGGACCGGAAGTCGATCGCCCTGCAACTGCGCAACGTCCGCAATGAGCTGCTCGCCATCGCCAACCAGCGCGACGGTGCCGGCGGATATATCTTCGGCGGGCAGGGCAGCGCAACCGCGCCCTTCACGTCGACCGGCACGCCGCCGGCCACGGTGGTCTTCGAGCCCACCGGCGGCACCCAGCAGACCGGCCTCGACATGACCTTCGACACGACCGTGGACGGTGGCAAGGTGTTCCTCGGCGGTCCCGGCGGGGGCGGCTCGATCTTCGAAGCGCTCGACACGCTGGTCCTGCATCTCGAGGACGACGCCATCGACGGCGCCGCGCTGCGTGCCGGGCTCGACGCCGCACTGGGTGCCACCGATGCCGGCCTCGACCGGGTGCTCCAGGCGCGCACCGCCGTCGGCGAGCAGCTGCGGATCATGGAGTCGCGCGGCCGGCTGCTCGAGTCCGGCGAACTGCAGGCAGCCAGCCGACTTGCCGACATCAGTGCCACCGACTACGCCAAGGTCGTCTCGGAAATGCAGACGAACCAGCTGGCAGTGGACGCCGCGATGCGGACCTATGCCCAGATTTCCAGGATGTCGCTCTTCGACTACCTGTAGCCGCCGCGCGCCCCCCGGCGCGGCGACACCTTTCACCGCTTCCGGATCCGGATCCTTCGCAGAACCAGCCGCATGCAACAGCCAAACCTCCTCGATTCACTCATCGGCTACGAGCCGATCATCGACCGCAAGCGCGGCGTCATGGCGTTGCGCGTGCGCTTGCAGGCCGCTTCCGGCCAGCCCCAGGACATGTCGGCACTCTATTCGGAGATGAGCCGGGACTGGCCGCTCCACAGCCATACCATCCTCCTGTCTGCACCCCAGGCGGTACTCGACGAGCAGATCCTGGGAGCATCGCCCAATCCGAACGTGTGGATGGAGGTGCCGGCCGATCTCGCAACGTCGGCCGAGATCCAGCAGCTCCTGGTCGCCATGCACCGCAAGGGCTTTCCGCTGGTCCTGCGCGGGCGCACGCAACAGCCGCTTCCGACGAACCTGGTGCCGGCATTCAAGATGTCGATCATCCACGTCAACGACGACCGCCGCCTGCATTGCGCAGAGAAGGCGTCCCCGTCGGGAGTGCGCCGCTCCATCGGGTATGCCCAGGACGGCGTGTCGTCGATCGAGCTGATGGAGCGCTGCTTCGAGACTGGCGCCCATGCCGTGCTTGGATGGCCGATGGAGGACGCGATCACCTACCGCGAGCGCCCCAGTTCGGCGCCCGATTACATGGCCATCATGCAGCTGATCGCGATGGCCGACCGCGGCGAGGATCCGCCGCGCATGGAGGCCGTGATCCGTCGCGACCCGGCAATCGCCTACCGGCTGCTGCGCTACATCAACTCGGTCGGCTTCGGCCTCACAGTGCAGGTGCAGTCTTTCCGCCACGCGATCATGATGCTCGGCTACCAGAAGCTGAAGCGCTGGCTGGCCCTGCTGCTCGCCACCTCGAGCAAGGACGCGAACATGCGCCCGGTGATGCTCGCATCGTTCCGGCGTGGGCTGTTCCTGGAGCAACTGGTCGGCGCGCAGGATGAAAGCGTGCGCGACGAGATATTCATCCTCGGCGTCTTCTCGCTGCTGGACAAGCTCATGAAGAAGCCCTTTGAAGAGCTCTTCGGCACTCTTGCCGTTCCGGAGAGCGTGCACGAGTCGCTGGTGCACGGCACCGGCCATTTCATGCCGTACCTGAAGATCGTCGAATCGATCGAGAATGGCCCGGACCCGGAACTTGTCGGTACCCTCGACAGCTGCCTGATGACGCTCGCCGACTGCAACCGCGCGGTGCTGCGCACGCTCCAGGCGCCGGAACTGCACAACGCATGACCGGCGAGCCCGCGTCACGGACATGAAAAATCCCCACGCCGGTGCCGGTGTTCATCGGCCTGGCGTGGGGATCGTTCCTGCGGAGCCGGTCCGCATCTGCATGCAACCGGCCGTCAGAAGGACTGCTCAGGCGGCCTTGCGCTTGGTCGTGACGCGGGCAGCGTTTGCCGCGTTGGCGACGTTGGCTTCGGTCATCTCCACGACCTGGCGGCTGGCCTTGTTGACCTGATCCCAGGTTGCATTGGCTGCGGTGACGGCAGACTTGACCAGCGTGACGACGCCCTCGGAGCCGACCGGCGAGTTCTTCGCGACGGCTTCGATGGCGGCGGTCAACTGCCGGTTGCCTTCGGCGAACTGCTTCTCGACAACCTTGGAGATCTCGGTGCCGGTCTCGCTGGCGATCTCGTAGACGTGCTTGGCGTAGGCCGTGAACTTGTCGTTGCTGGGCTGCGCCGAATCGGCGAGCGAGTCAGCGAACGCCTTGACGTCCTTCGTGTCCAGGAGCGAAACGCCCTTATGCACGCCTTCCTCGAGGGAAGCCTTGGCGGCCTGGATGTTCAGCTGGGTCAGTTTTTCGAAGCCGGCGAATGAGGCCAGGGCGATCGCCTGAGCGGATTCGAGCGACTGGCGATGCAGAGCGACGAATTGATCGGGAAATGCGAACATGAACAACTCCTTGGTGAAACGTAACTTTGAAGGGATCCGCCCTCGGGGCGATGATCTTTGGAAGCCGACGTGCACCGAATCAGGGAATTGATGCAATGCACAACCGAAGTCTATCGTGCAGTGCAGCATCTGTCAAATTGCGCGAAAGTGAAACTTAGCAAATTTGGAGGCGAACGCATCGATGGACGCCATGGAACCGCTCCGCCGCGAACAGTACCCACACCTGCAGGCGATCTCGACCCGATGGTCGGACAACGACGTCTACGGACACGTCAACAACGTCATCTACTTTTCCTACTTCGATACGGTGGTGAATCAGTACCTGATCGAGCAGCGGGCGCTCGACATCCATCGCGGCAACGTCATCGGCCTGGTCGTGGAGAACACCTGCCGCTATTTCCAGTCGCTGACGTTCCCGGACCGGGTCTACGCTGGCCTCCAGGTCCAGCGCCTCGGCACCAGCTCAGTGATCTACCGCATCGGCCTGTTCTCCAACGAGCAGGCCGCTCCGGCTGCGCAGGGCCGCTTTGTCCATGTCTACGTGGATCGCGAAAGCCGCAAGCCGGTGCCGCTGCCGCCCGCGCTGCGCGCTGCGCTTGAGCCGCTGGTGCGGGATTGATCTGCCGGCTTGCCACGCCTCGGCGACCAGTTCGCGTGGTTTATAGGGACCGGAATGTAACGCTTTGATCTATAACGTCGATCGGACATAGAATGAGCCGCTTTCGGAGGTAAGCGGATGAAACTGGCGGGCGTGCTGGCAGCACTCGTGGTGATGACGGGATTGTCGGGACAGGCGATTTCGCCGGCAGCCGCAGCCTCGGAGACCGGACACTCAGCCGGCAAAGCCAGCAAGGCAGGAAACGCCGGCACGACCAGCAAAGCCGGACCCGTCAAGAATGCGGCCGTGAAAGCATCCGGCGCAGCAGCCCAGGCTTCAGCCAAGGCCGGCACTGGCCGGACGGCAAGACCCGCTGCCTCTCGCACCTCGAAAGCCGCTGCCCGAACCACCTGGCCGAAGGCCTCCTCAAACCGCGCGAGCGCCGGCGAGGCTCGACAGTCCGCAGCGCGCGCCTCCGAGCGCAAGGCGCATTTGGCGAGCAAGACCCCGCAGTCTGGACAACATGCCGACCGCGGCACCGCCGCCGCGCTCGCCAGCACCGGAATCGGCGCGAAGGCCGTTCAGACGAGCCTGCACCAGGCCATTCCCGAGCCGGCAGGCACGCCTTCGATCGGCGAAGCCATCGGGCTGCATCGGGTGCCGGATCCGCTGGCACTGCGTTCAGCGGTGGCGCTGGTGGTCGATTCGAAGACCGGGGAGATCCTCTACGACAAGAATTCGAATGCTGTCTTGCCGATCGCGTCGATCACCAAGGTGATGATGGCGATGGTGGTGCTGGATGCGCGCCAGGCTCTCGACGAGAAGATCGCCATCGGCGACGACGACCGCGACACCGAGCGGTTCAGTGCATCCCGGCTGCCGATCGGCTCGGTGCTGACCCGTGCCGAACTCCTGCAGCTGGCCCTGATGTCCTCGGAAAATCGTGCGGCAAGCGCGCTCGCCCGCAACTATCCCGGCGGGATCGAGGCCTTTGTCGCCGCGGCGAACCGCAAGGCGGCGGCGATCGGCATGCGCGACTCCGTCTTCATGGACGGTACCGGCTTGTCGTCATCGAACGTCTCCACGGCGCGTGATCTGGCCGTGATGGTGGCGCAGGCCTCGCGGTATCCGCTCATCAGCCGGTATTCGACCGCGCCGGACCTGAACGTGCGCACCGCCCATGGCGCACGCGTATTCCGCACCACCAACCGGATGGTGGCGAGTTCAGACTGGGACTTGACGCTGCAGAAGACCGGCTACATCAACGAGTCGGGGAACTGCCTGGTCATGCGCGGCAACGTCGACGGCCGCTCCCTCATCCTGGTGCTGCTCGACTCGTACGGACGCTATTCGCGCCTCGGGGACGCGCAGCGGATCAAGCGCTGGCTGGAGGGCTAGGAGCCCAGGCTCCTACTCCCGGAGCAGCCGCGCGTTGGCTGCCGCGCGGGCGTTGCCGGCCAGAAAGGCAGGCAAGGTCTCAACCATTCGCTTCGTAACCGAGCGCGCTGGAGATCTGGCTTGCGGTCTTGCAGAGCAACTCGATCCAGCCGTCCTGCACGAAGTCTGCCGGCGCGGAGATCGACAGGCCGGCGACCAGTTGACCCGAGTCGTCGCGGATGCCGGCGGCGATGCAGCGCACACCCAGTTCCAGCTCCTCGTTGTCGCGTGCATACCCGCGAGCCCGTACCAGCGCCAGCTCGCGCTCGAGCAGCGCCGGATCGGTGATGCTGTTGCGGGTATGCCCGGCGAGGCCGGTCCGGGAGACATAGCCCTGGATGACGCGGCTCGCGTCGGCAGCGAGAAACAGCTTCCCGACGGAAGTCAGGTGCAGCGGCGCGCGCCCGCCGACCGCGCGCACCACCTGCATGCCGCTGCGCTCCGACACCGCGCGTTCGATGTAGACGATCTCGTCGGCCTGGCGAATCGACAGGTTGACCGGCTGCGCGGTGATGCGATGCAGCTCCCGCATCGGCCCCATGGCCGCGTCCCGCACGTTGAGCCGTGCCTTTACCAGATTGCCGAGCTCGAGGAGGCGCATGCCGAGCTGGTAGGTGCCGGGTTCCACCCGGTCGACGAAGCGCGCCCAGACCAGGTCGTTGAGGATGCGGTGCGCGGTCGATGGATGCAACCCGGTGCGGCTGGACAACTCCTTCAGGCTCACCGGATCGGGCTGCTGGGCAAGGCCGTCCAGCAGCGACACCATCCGCTCGAGCACCTGGACGGCGGTCTTGCCGTTCTCCGCCCGACCGGCCTTGCCCGACCCACCGGCCTTGCTCAGGCTGCCAGACGCGCGCCGCCTGATCGCATTCGAAGGCAACCCAGGTCCGGGGCCCAGGGAGGAGGGCGACGATGCTTTTCTTTCTTCCATCCTGGCCACGAAGGTTGCTCAGCAGTGAAGTTAGCATGCCCGCCGCTGCGGTGTCGATTTGCATGGGAGGGCCCGCGAGTACACTCACGACGGCCTCGGTGGCCGAATAACTTGACTTTCACGGCGCTGCGACGCACATCGGGGTCCGAATGGACAGCAATCGGGTAAGGACGGGAATCGACGGGCTGGATGAAGTGCTGCGCGGCGGCATTCCGAGGAACAACAACATCCTCGTGGAAGGAGAGCCGGGTTCCGGCAAGACCACGCTTGGCCTGGCATTCATCCATGCCGGCGCGCAGCGCTACGGCGAGCCCGGTGTCATCGTCTCGTTCGAACTCGATGCGCAGAAGCTTCTTCGCGATGCCCGCGGCTTCAACTGGAACCTGCAGGCGCAGATCGACGCGGGCCGGGTCAAGATCATCCAGACGTCGCCCGCGGTGCTGCTGCAGGAGTTCCGATCGGACGATGGCGCATTCGCATCCGAACTGAAGGCGCTGCGGACGAAACGATTGCTGATCGACGGGCTGACTCCGCTTCGGCTCTATGCGGAAGCAAACGACCTCCCGTTCCGGGAGGACGTTCATCTGCTGATCGAAGGACTCACGCGCCTGGGCGTGACGACGCTGGTCACCGCGGAGGTGGCCCCGTCGCTGTCGCCTGCGCACCCGCATGAGCGCTTCGTCTTCGACACGATCATCTCGTTGTCGCGTGAGGAGCACAAGCGTCGCGTGCATCGGACGCTGGCAGTGGTGAAGTCGCGCGGGCAGGATTTCATCACCGGCAACCATGCCATGCGGATCGAGGAGGGTGCCGGCATCCGGGTATATCGCCGCGCCCAGTCGCGACCGGTCGGTTCCGAAGACCAGCCGACCTCGTCGAACCGCGTGTCGACCGGGTTGCCGGCGCTCGACGCGATCATGGACGGCGGACCGTACGAAGGCTCGATCACGCTCGTGTCGGGGATCTCGGGCACCGGCAAGACGGTCCTGGGCGTGCAGTTCCTGGCTTGCGCCGCGATGCAGGGGCGCAAGACGCTACTCGTGACGCTCGACGAGCACCCGCAGCAGATGCTGCGCAATGCGGCGACCGTCGGCTTCGACCTCGCGACCCTGATCGATGCCGGGCAGCTGTTCATCCACTACGAATCCCCGCTCGAACTCGAGCTGGATGTGCACTTCGACCGGGTCGTGCGGATCGTCGAAGAGCACGACATCGACTGCATCGTCTTCGATTCCGTCGCGGTCTACGAGATGACCAATCCCGAGCAGGCGGCGGACTTCCTGTATGCGCTCGCGAACTATTGCAAGAACCGCCTTGCCACGGTCTTCTTCAACTACGAGAGCCCGGAGCTGCTCGGCATCTCGCAGATCAGCCAGGAACTGAAGGGCTCGCACCTCGTGGACAACATCATCCTGCTCAGTTACGTGGAGATCTCCACCCGGCTGCGGCGGGCGCTGGTGGTGCCCAAGTCCCGCGGCAGCCACAACGTTCAGGTGACCCACGAGTATGTGATCGGTCCCGGCGGGCTCGCGCTGAAGGATGTCCAGGAGGCTCCGTCCGGCGGGACCACGTCGGTGCCGCAACTGCCCTTCACCGCCTATTACGGTCTGCTGTCGCGCTCGCCGTCGCGACAGAGCCCGGCGATCGAGGAGGCGGTGACCCAAGGCAGTGAAATGCCCCCGTCCGAAGAACTCCAGCCCGAGGTGCCGCATGCGCCGGATGGCATTCCGGACGGGGATCATGCGGTGGGTCGATGAACGTAGACTGGGACGAGTGGAAGGTCTCTCTCGGTAGATTCTCCCGCGCGACCGGGCTTTGCGTATCCGGATACGACGAGCGGGGCGAGCGCAGGATCGGCCCTCTGTTTGATTCCGGCGTCGCGGCGCTGCTCGCGTCGGCCGGCGCATTCGATGCCGGCGTTGAAGAGGGCAACATGCCCGGGGGAGCCGGGTACCGGATCGAGGTTGAACTGGTGCGGGAAGTGCTGGAGACGGCTGCTCCCGCGAACCGGATGGTCGGCGGGGAGATGACCGTGCTCGGCGCCCCCATCGTGATCGGCGGAGAACTGCGCGGGGCCCTGGTGTACGGCTGGGTATTCCCCAGCTTCGGAACGCCCCTCGGTTGCCAGCGTCTCGGCATGCAACTCGGCGTCGATTCAACCCGGCTCTGGTCGGCCGTGCGCCTCACGCCGCCCGTGCCCACGGTCAGGCTGGTCGTACTCACCGAATTGCTGGAAACCATGGTGTCGGCCGCCGCCCGCCACGCCGAGGCGCTCGAGCGGATCGATGCCATGAGCCGGCTGCGGGAGGTGTTCCTCGCCGGCGTATCGCACGAGCTCCGCACCCCGCTGTCAGCCCTCGGCCTGCGTATCGAGATCCTGTTGCGTGGCCAGGACCTTCCGGAACCGATGGTCTCGTCGCTGCGCAAGATGCGGCAGCACGTCGTCGACCAGGCACGGCTGGTGGACGACCTGATCGAGGCATCCCGGACCCGAACCGGCCACCTGGTGGTCGATCGGCAACCGGCGCGGCTGGACGACGTCCTTGCGGCGGCGCTCGCCGCGACCATGCCCCAGGCGGAGGCCAGGGATATCGAGATGACCTCCGAGGGGCTTCAGGAGGGGGGACCGCACAACGTGCTTGCCGATTCCCAGCGGCTGCAACAGGTGTTCTGGAACCTGTTGTCCAATGCGGTGAAGTTCACTCCGCCCGGAGGCAGGATCGCATTGTCGCTTCGTCACGATGGCTTCTGGCATGAAGTCGTCGTGGCCGACAACGGCCGGGGAATCGAATCGGAAATGCTTTCACGAGTCTTCGACGCCTTCCAGAAGACGGAGAGCGGAAACCATGCCGGCCTCGGCCTCGGACTTTCCATAGCACGGCACATCGTGGAGACGCACGGCGGCACGGTAGTCGCGCGAAGCGACGGCGCCGGGCGGGGGGCGCAATTCGTAGTCCGTCTTCCGGCGTTGCCGCCGTCCGAGCCGGCGTAGCCGACCGGGTCGCGGTCACCTCCCCGGTCGGCAGATCTCTGCGGCGACTTCACGTTCCGGCATGCAGGTGGCGGGCCTGCCGCATCGGCGTCGCGCCGCCTCCGGGGACATCGGCCGCGCCATCGGGCCCTTCGCGGCCTCGGCCACGCGGGGCACCCGCGGGGGCCGGCAACGGGAGGCCGCGCCGCATGAACGAGAGCCGGCCCTGGGCGCCGCAGGCCCGATAGTCGGCGAGCGCGGCCCGCTGCAGCGACGTTTCGTCGAGCGCGGAATCCAGCCGCAGCCAGTCCAACACCCCGTCGAAGAGTGCCTCGAGGGCGATCGCATGGGTGCGGCCGAAGCGGACGAAGAGGTGCCGCGACAATTCCAGCAGGCGCCGGAACGGCGCGTCGGCCATCACCAGCGCTGCAAGGCGCGGCATGCGACCGCCGTTCGCGACCAGGTCATGAAAGCGCGCCAGCAGCCTGATCGACCCGAGTTCTTCGGAGCTCATCGTGTCGGTTTCCACGATTTCGTACGGCGGCTGCGCCGAGAAGCGCAGCCGGCCGGCCTGCTCGTGGCGGACGATCGGCGCGCCCCGCAGACGCTTGAGGATGCCTACCTGGATCTCGTGCGGACCGATCGAGACCAGCCGGTCGAAGCCCCTGCCGAAAGACGCCATCGTCTCTCCCGGCAGCCCCGCGATCAGGTCGACGTGCAAATGCGCCCGCGAACCGGCGAGCAGCCACCGCAGGTTCGCTTCTGCCCGCTCGTTGTCCTGTTTTCGGCTGATCTGCGACTGCACCGCCGGCTCGAACGTCTGGATGCCGATCTCGAACTGCAGCGTGCCGGCCGGAAAGCGACTGATCGCCGCCTTGAGCGAATCCGGCAGGTGATCCGGCACGAGCTCGAAGTGCGCGAAGCATGGGTCGTGCGGCGTCGTCTCGATGCGGTCGAGGAAGAACGCCATGATGGCGAGGCTGGTCGCCGGCCGGAGGTTGAAAGTCCGGTCGACGAACTTGAAGCGGCGTGCGCCGCGAGCATGCAGCACCGCCAGTTCGGCGAGGAAGGAGTCGAGGGGAAAGGGCCACGCGGTCTTGTCGAGCGCCGACAGGCAGAACTCACACTTGAAGGGGCAGCCACGCGACGCCTCGACATAGATGAAGCGCTCGCGCAGGTCCCGGTCGGTGTAGTGCCGGTAGGGCAGCACCAGTCGGGCGAGGTCGGGCTGCTCGCCGGCGATGATGCGCATGAGCGGCCTGGGTCCGTCGAGCAGGCCGCGCACCAGCTTCGCGAAGCTGACATCGCCAGGGCCCTGCACGACGTGGTCCGCCAAGTCGCAGATCGGCTGGCAATCCGCCTCGTGGCTGACCTCCGGCCCCCCGAGGACGATGACGACGCCGGGCTGCACCTTCCTGATGTACCGGACGACTTCCGTCGACTGGACCACGTTCCAGATGTAGACGCCGAGCGCGACGATGCGCGGCCGGCACGCGAGCAGGCGTTCCGCCAGCTCTTCGGTCGGCCGGCCGCCGACCAGCTCGACGATCCGGATCCGCCCTTGCAGGTCGCCGGCGTTGGCGAGCAGGTAGCGCAGGCCGAGCGACGCGTGCTGGTAGCGGGCGTTGATCGTCGCGAGCACCACCTCGTCGCCAGCCGGATAGCCGGGCGCGCTGCTCATGATCGCGGGCGAAGGTGCTGCCGGCGGATGGCGCGCGCGCATTCGCCCACCAGCGCCGGTCCGCGATAGATGAGGCCGGTGTAGAGCTGCACGAGGTCGGCTCCACAGCGGATCTTGGCTGCGGCATCGGATGCCGACAGC
Source organism: uncultured Pseudomonadota bacterium (assembly GCA_963844195.1). Lineage (GTDB taxonomy): Bacteria > Pseudomonadota > Gammaproteobacteria > Burkholderiales > Burkholderiaceae_E > Lautropia. The sequence goes on from CAWJNC010000004.1 coordinate 1,900,064, forward strand.
ACGCCGCCGGCTCCGACGATCGGGAAGCGCGGCGCGAGGCAGGCGCGCAATGCGCGGATCACCCGGTTCGACGCCTCGAATACGGGCCGCCCTGAAAGGCCGCCGGCTTCGTCGGCGTGGGGCAGGCCGATCACCGATTCCCGGCCCAGGGTCGTGTTGGTGGCGATGACGCCGTCGATCGAGTAGCGGGTCAGCAAGGCCGCGATCACTTCGATCTGCGCATCGTCCAGGTCCGGCGCGATCTTCAGCAGCAGCGGCACGTCGCGCATGCCGCCGGCGACCAGGTGCGCGCGCTCCGCGTCGACCGCCCGCAGCAGGTCGTCGAGCTCCTGTCCCGCCTGCAGCTGGCGCAGGTTCCGGGTGTTGGGCGATGATATGTTGATGGTCACGTAGTCGGCGATCGGCATCGCCTTGCGCAGGCATGCCAGGTAGTCCTCTGCGGCGAGTTCCAGCGGCGTGACCGCGTTCTTGCCGATGTTCAGGCCGAGCAGCGCCGGCGTGTGGCCTGCAGCCGGAGATGCTCGCGTGCGGCCGGCTTCGGCCGCACGCCAGGTACGCGAGCCGCAGACGCTGGCGACGAAGCGGTCGATGCCGTCGTTGTTGAAGCCGAAGCGGTTGATCAGTGCCTCCGCCTGCGGCAGCCGGAACAGCCGCGGCCTCGGGTTGCCCGGCTGGGGCAGGGGGGTGACAGTGCCGAGTTCCAGGAAGCCGAACCCCAGCGCGGCCAATCCGTCGATGTGACGAGCGTCCTTGTCGAGTCCGGCGGCGAGCCCGACACGGTTCGGAAAGCGCAGGCCCATCAGCTCGACCGGATCCTCGACCCGGGGTCCCGCCAACGCCTGGGCGGCGATCGAGCGCAGCAGCGGCGCGCTGCCGACGCAGTCGAGCGCGCTCAGCGTGAGCGAATGGGCGCGCTCCGCGTCCAGCGAGAAGAGCGCCGGACGGGCGAGCCGGTAGCTCAGGCGTCGAGCCGGACCCACTGCCCGTTGATCAGCTGCTCGACCGGATTGAAGCGCGACTTGTACGACATGCTGGGGCACTGCTCGATCCAGTAACCCAGGTACAGGTAGCGCAGGCCCAGCAGCTTGCACTGCTCGATCTGCCACAGGATGTTGTAGGTGCCGAAGCTTGCGCCGCGCACGTCCGGATCGAAGAATGTGTAGACCGACGAGAGGCCGTCGTCGAGGATGTCGATGATCGACACCATCCGCAGCGTGCCGTCGGGAGAGCGGAATTCCACCAGGCGCGTGTTCACCTTGCTCTGGAGCAGGAATTGCGCGTACTGCTCGCGGCTGTCCTGGTCCATGCCGCCGCCGGCATGACGGGTCGACTGGTAGCGCAGGTAGAGTTCGTAATGCTCGGGAACCAGGGCGAGGCGAGCGACGACGGTGGCAAGGTCGGAATGATCCCGCCTTGCACGCCGCTGGCTGCGGGTCTGGACCAGCTCCCGCGCCGGAATCCTCACCGGCACGCAGGCGCGGCAGCCGTCGCAGTGTGGCCGATAGGTGAAGATGCCGCTGCGGCGAAAGCCGGCACGAACCAGCTCGCTGTAGACGTCGGCGTTGATGAGGTGGTTGGGAGTCGCGACCTGCGAGCGCGCCTGATGCCCCGGAAGGTAGCTGCACGGATAGGGCGCCGTCGAGTAGAACTGCAGCGCCGAGAACGGCAATTCCTTGAGGTGTGTCACGGGTTTGACCGACGAGTGATCAACTCACCAACTGGCGCAATTCGACGAAACCGGTTCCTGAGGGGCCGGTCTCGACTGCCCGGTCTCCACGATGCCCGAATTGGCAGGGGGCAATTGTCAAGGAGGCCGAAGTCAAGGAGGCCGAAGTCGAGGACGCCGAAGTCGAAAAGCGAAGCTCAGAGGAGGCCAATGTCAAAGGGGCCAATGTTGAACGGGCCAATCGATGGTCACCTCTCGCCAATCCGGACCGGGAAGCCGGCACAACAGTCGCAGCCGGTCAAGGAAGTCGGTGCGCGAGATTTCTCGCGCACCGAGCGACGCCAGATGCCCGGTGGACTGCTGGCAGTCTACCATGCTGAAACCGAGCCGTCGGAGCATTGCAACGAGGGCGGCATAGGCGCACTTCGAGGCGTCGCTCACCCGCGTGAACATCGACTCACCGAAGAACATCCGGCCGATCGAAACGCCGTAGAGCCCGCCGACCAACTCACCATGCGCCCAGACTTCGACCGAATGCGCATGCCCGGCCTGGTGCAGCGCGTGATACGCCTTGATGATGTCGCGGGTGATCCAGGTGCCGTCCTGTCCCGGACGCGGCGCGGCGCAAGCCTGCATCACCTGGACGAAGGACTGGTCCAGCGTGACCTTCCAGCTGCCGGTCTCGCGAACCTGCTTCAGCGTCTTGCGCAGCGAGCGTGAGGGATTGAATTCGTCGACGAAGACGACCATCCGCGGGTCGGGAGACCACCAGAGCACCGGCTGGCCCTGGGAATACCAGGGAAAGATTCCGTGGCTGTATGCCTCCAGCAGCCGCTTGGCCGAAAGATCCCGGCCGGCGGCAACCAGGCCGTTGGGTTCGAGACGGGCGCTTTCCGGCGGCGGGAGTGGCTGGTGCGGCTCTATCCAGGTCAGCATCGGACCTGCTGCCGGCACACCTGCTCGAGCGGCTGCACCCTCGTCTCGCCGGCCACGACGTCGCGCTGGCGCCCCCCATGCTCCAGGGCGAGCTTGAAGTCGTACTTGGCGAAGAAGGCATCGTAGACTTCGCCGCCGATCGTGCCGGCGGCGGTGAGCGAATCGTCGCCTGCGTCGTACTCGAGCAGGATCGCAGTCAGCGGCTGCGGCGCCGGACCTGCCAGCACGCGTGCGCCCGCGGCCGGATCGTACTGGCTGTGCTCGGCGCAGCAGTGGATCACGTCGGCCCGGCGGTTGGCGCCCGACGCCCGCTCGCGGAAGCTGATGAAGCTGATCTCCCGCGCCGGATAGGCCAGCTGGTGGGCGCAGATGGCAGCGAAGGCGACGATACTGCGCGCCGGTCCCACTCCGCCGGGCCATTCATAGCCGTTGCCGCTGCTGTCGGTGAGTCGTGCGCCGGCCGAGGAGGGCTTCGCCAGGTTCAGCAGGAACGCAGGGGTCGCGACGTACGGATACGCGAAAACCAGGTTGCGGCGCGGTGGCACCTTCGAGGCGCGCAGCGGCGCGCCGGCGTCGTCCATCAGCCGGGCGCGGGGGTACTGCCTTGGCGTCGCGCCGGCGCCTGCCGCAGCCGCCGGATCAGCCAGCGTCGAGCAGAGCAGGGCACCGGAACAGGTCTCGATGAATTGACGTCTTTGCATGGCACTCGCTCGCTGCAATGGCCGCCGCGGGCGGATCAGCTCGACGCTGGTCCGCTCCTCTCCTTCGGCTGATAGAGGATCGAATCGGTGTGGATGTCGAAGCTGCCTTCGCGGCGGTCCGCGACGAACCAGCGCAGCGTGCGGATCACCGTCTTGAACGCCAGCTCGTCCCAGGGAATGTCCTTCTCTTCAAAGAGCCGTGCTTCCAGACTTTCGGGCCCGGGATCGAGCTCCGGCCCGAGCATGCGGGCGCGATAGAAGACGTGGACCTGTTCGGCATGGATCACGTCGATCATGGAATAGAGGCCCGCGAGTTCGATCCTGGCGCCGGCTTCTTCGGTGGTTTCACGAATCGCCCCGTCGCCGACCGTCTCGCCGATCTCCATGAAGCCGGCCGGCAACGTCCAATAGCCGTAGCGTGGCTCGATCGCCCGCTTGCACAGGAGGATCCGGTCTCCCCAGGTGCAGACCGTGCCGGTGACGATGCGTGGGTTCTGGTAATGGATGGAGCTGCAAGACGCGCACACGTATCGCGGCCGGTTGTCACCAGGCGGCACGACGAGGGCGACTGGATTTGCGCAATTGGAGCAGAACTTCATGACTCTGGAATGTACGCCAACTTGCAAGTCGCAGCGCCTTGCAGCCGGGCCCCCGCTCATCGCCCGCACGCCGCGGCCGCTCGCGGCGGTGCGTACGCGGAGGGCAGGCATGGGGAACCACCGGATCAAGGGCGGATCCGTTGTATCTTTAGTCGGGGTTGCGGGGGCAGGATTTGAACCTGCGACCTTCGGGTTATGAGCCCGACGAGCTGCCAGACTGCTCCACCCCGCAGGCGCAGTATAGCCGCTCCATTGATGCGCCGCAAACCGCGGGGCCCGCTCGGCCTTCAGCTGCACTCGTGGGGCTTGCTCCGGCAGGTCCTCTCGAAAGACCGTCGCTCAGTCCGGCCGATATCCGCGGCACTTTTCGAGGCGAAATAGCGCGGACCTCTGCCGCGCCGATTCAAGGTCCTCGGCCGTGTCGATCTCGTAGGAGTCGACCTTGCCCAAACCCAGCGGCAGATGCTTGCGCAGATGCTCGTAGACCGCGGTCTGCCCGATCTCCTTGAAGAAGCGGGTCGGAAGCCAGGAAATGTTCGCCCATTCGAAGTCCGTCGGCCGATCGCGCCGGAACCCCGAGACAAGTCCATTCGCCAGCTCCACATAGACCGCATCGGTGCTGCGCGACCGCGTCAGGGCAAGACGCGGCTCGCCCTCGCGGCAGCCGGCCACGAATTGATCGAACGTCTCAGGCACGACCAGGATGTCGGCGTCCATGAACAGGCAGTCGCTCCTCATACCCTGCGCCCCCATGGCGTAGCTGTGCAAGGTCGTCGTGACGCGAAAGGCAGGATTGCGCACGACAATGGCATCCGGCCGGACCCTTGCCAGTTCGTCGATGACCTCCGACTCCATGAAGCCGACAACCACCCGCACGTCGGGCACATCCGCGACCAGCTGCATCAGGTGCGCGAGTACGCTGACTCCGTCGATCCGCACGAGGCATTTCGGCTTGCCGTGGCCCAGCCGGGATCCGAGCCCCGCCGCCGCGATTACAGCGTGTTCAACAGTCGACATAGTCCCTTCGCATTGAGCGCCACATAGTCCGCCACCGAAACCAACGCGTCGGGGCTCGGATGTACGCCGTGGAAGGCGACGCCGACATCGGCCACATCGAACATCGGAACATCGTTGTAGCCGTCACCGATGGCGACCACCCGGTCGAAGCGCTCCTTGAGCTCCAGCGTGGGAACATTTTTCCGCATGATGTCGAACAGCTCCAGCCGCCCCTCGCGGTCGCGGCGGCTGGTCGAGGAGTAGAAGCGGCAGCCGAGCCGCTCGACCAGCGGCGCGATCCAGACATCGAGGTTGCCCGTGATGACGAAGCAGCGCTCGCGATTCTCGGCGATGAATCGTTCGACATCCGGATCCACGTCGACCTCGGACACGATCTCCTGGATGCGCTCTACGCCCGCTCCGCGCAGGATCGCAAAGCGCAGGCGGAAGGAATCCTCGAACGGGATCAGCCCGTCCATGGTGATGCGCGTCAGCAGGCGCATCTCCTCCTCCAGACCAACCTCGGACGCGATGAGGGGTAGCAGCTCCTCACCCGTGATGGTGCCGTCGAGGTCGAAGCAGAAACAGCTTCCTCGCGAATTGGGGATCATCGGCTTTTCTTGACGAGACAGAAGTGCTGCCGGGTTTCGGCCCGGTTGTTGAGGTCCGCCTGCGCGAAGAGGGGCATGGCGGGCCCGACCTCATGCAACGGCGCGGCGAACGCACCCGCGAGCGCAGCGGTGATCTCCTCCGGCGAACGGTAGATGGCGCTGTAGTGGGCCTGCAGCTCTTCCGACCAGTTGCTCGCCAGCGTCAGGCGGCCCTGCATGCCCATGGGCTCGCGGACATAGACGATCGCGCCGGGCGCCAGGTGTCGGCTGAGCGCCGCCAGCAGCGACGCGACCTGCTCATCGTCGAGATAGATGAGGATGCCGGAGCAGACGACCCGGTCGAACGGTCCGTGCGCCGCCAGCCATTCGTCGGTCAGGTCGTCCACCCCGGCCGCGTGGAAGAATGCATTGTCGCGCCGGCAATAGGATCTCGCGAGCTCGATGAGCGAGGGGCTCGCATCGATGCCGTGATAGGTGGCGACGCGATCCGCGATGGCTATGCCCCAGCGGCCGATGCCGCAACCGACGTCGAGTACGCATTCGGTGCCGGTCAGCTCGAGGAGCGGTATGACCCTCTCACGCTCCAGTGCGTCGCGTTTCTCTGCGAGCTCCGGATGCTTGTCCTGATAGAGGATGGCCGTCAAGGGCGTCTGCGCATTGAACTTCTGCGCGCGCTGCTCGAAGAATTCGGCGACCTCGTGCTTGTTCAACGCAATCCTTTTCCCCGCAACCCTGCTCATGAAGCCACCCGCCAGTTCAGGACGAGACCGTCCGCGATCGAGTCCAGGATGATCTCCATCGGTTCCCGCTCGCGCGGGAACAATTTCTTCAGCAGAGCCTGACGCTGCTCCCCGAACATCCAGGAAGCCCCGCCGGCATATCCTTCCACGGCGGCTCTCATTGCATCGAAAGTGCAGACGTGATGGGCGGCGGCCAGCGCCGCGTCGCCCAGCGCGTTCATCGGCACATGGCGGCCGGAATCGATGAAGATCAGCGGCTTTTCGAAGATCGGATATTCGGTGAAGAAGGACAGGCCATCCGTAACCATCAGGTCGGAGGCGGCGAACAGATGCGCGTAGGTCCCGAGTTCCAACGCGCAATTCGGAAGCGCCTGCCATGCTTCCTGGAAGGCGTCGAGTTCGTGTTGCGGCAGCGCGCCGCTGCGCACCGCGAACGTGAACAGGGCAGGGTGCGGCTTCAGGACGAAATCGATATCGGACCGCCGGGCGGCAAGGAAGTCGCGGTAGACATCAAGGTGGCCGAAGCCAGCCAGGCACCCGACGCTACTGCGACTCCTCACGAGCAGCACGACGTAGACAGCTGCGCCCCGGATGGCGAGCTCCACCAGGGCACTGTGAGATCGAACACGCAATCCTCCTTCGTAGCGGTGAGGCTTACCCGAACCTGCGGGCAACGAAGCGCCCGCTGTCATGACCGGCGCCCGCAGTCCGATGGCCGGTGTGAAGTGTTGGTGGTTTGTCGTGACTGCAGGTTTCGCCGCCGGGCGCGATTTTCCGTCCGGGTTTCGTCCCCTCGCCTGGTCAGCGCGCGGCCCGCGCCGGTGCGACCGCCGCGCCTTCGATCTTGTACCGCTTGAGCGCTTCCCCGACGAAGCCGCTCGCCTTCATCTCCTCGATGTAGTCGCTCAGCCATGCCTGCGCCGCAATGCGGCCCTTGGGTACGCCCATCGCCTGCTCGATGACCATGAAACGTCCGGGCAGCAGGCGCACGCCGCCGACGCGACCGGCATCCATTGCCAGTTGCTGCTTCACCCCCGCTGCCACTTCCAGGTTCTCCTTGAGGAACATGTCGACCACGGCAGGCGATGTGGGGGAACGAACGAGAGTGGCGGACTTGAGTTCGCGGGTAAGGAACAGGTCGTACGCACTGCCGCGGCCGACCACCACCCGGGTGCCGGGACGATCGACTTCCTCGTTGCGCTGCAATGGCGAGGCATTTCGCACGAGGTACGCACCTTCGATGATCACGTACGGCGCGGTGTACTCCATATCGGCCGCGCGCACCGGATCGATGGCGACGAAGGCCAGGTCCACCTCTCGCGCCTTGATCGCCTCGACCGCGTTGCCGGCGGAGTTGAAGGTCACCAGCTCGATCGGAAGGCCAAGGCGCCGAGCCGCCTCTTTCGCGAGGTCTACCGACACGCCCTGGGGCTGGCCGTCGGGGCCCTTGCTGGCGAGGATCGGGTTGCCGTAGTTGATGGCGGCGCGCAGCTTCCCGGTGGATCCGAGCTCGGCCGCCGCGGCGGAGCGCTGCTCATTCGAAGTGCCGGCGCAGCCGGCCAGCAGCAATGAGGCGGCGAGAATGCCCGCCGCCAAGGCGGATGCCCCGGTGTTCTTCCTGGTTCTCGTCGTGGCGTTCACGGGCTTCTTCACAAGGTTCTGCATGCGGTGTCTCCTGGGGATAGTTCTTGGTCTCAGCGGCCGGGTCCGCCACGCGCCAGCGGCTCCTCGAAATTGGCAAGCAACCGGGTCCTGCCGGAAAGGACGTGCTGCTCAGCCGCTGCCCGGGCGCGGGCAGGGTTTCCGGATGCGATCGCGTCGAAGATGGCGCGATGCTCGACATTCGAGCGGCGCATGTGGCCGAGGACGTCGAAGTACCTGCGGCGCACCAGATGCAGTTCCTTGACGTAGTCGTCGTAGGCCTGCTGGGCGCGCCGGTTGTTCGCAACCGAGAGGATCAGCGCATGGAACTGCAGATTCAGCTCGTAGTACCGTGTGCCGTCGCCGGCTTCGCACGCCTGGTCCATACGGCGCAGCAGCTGCTCGAACTGGCGCCTGTGCTCCTCGGCGAGATGCTCGCAGGCACGCTCGGCCGCGTGCCCGAACACGAGCGCCCGCAACTCGTAGACTTCGCTCATCTCGCGCAGGGAAAGCTGGCGCACGAACACGCCGCGATTGGGTATCGAAGTGACCAGGCCGAGACCGGCGAGCACCTTCATCGCCTCGCGGATCGGGCCTCGGCTGGTGCCCATGCTGAGGGCGAGCGCCGCCTCGTTGAGCCGATCGCCGGGCAGGACCTCGCCCTCGTAGATCATCTGCTTGAGCTTGTGGACGATCGCGTTGGACAGGCCCGCGCCGCGCGACGCGGACGGTGTCGACGATCCGGAAGATGACATGGACGCAGGCAAGGAGGCTCGCTCAGTCGACCTTGACCTTCGCCGACTTGACGAGGTTGACCCAGAACTTGCCGTCCTCCTGCAGGAAGCTGCCGAATGCGACAGGCGATTCCGACATCGATACCTCGGTGCCCTGGCGGGCAAGCGCGGCCTTGACCGATGCCTGTTGCATCGCAGTCACGGTGGCTGCGTAGATCTTGCTGACCACGGCGGATGGCGTGCCTGCCGGCGTGAACATGCCGTACCAGAACTCGATGTGATACTCGGGCAGTCCCGCCTCCTTCATGCCCGGCAGGTCCGGCACGAGCGGGGAACGCTCGCCGGTGCTGACGGCGAGAACCCGCAGCTTGTCGCCGACCATCGGCAGCACCGTCGGCGAGGTGCCGAAGGTCAGCTGGGTCTCGTTGGCCATGACCGACTGGATCGCATGCGATCCGCCACGGTACGGTACGTGGGTCATCTCGGTCCCGGTCAGCAGGCCGAACAGGGCCGCCCCGAGATGGGGGGCCGATCCGTTGCCCGACGTCGAGTAATTCAGCTTGCCGGGATCCTTCTTCGCCGCGGCAATGAGATCCTTCACCGATTCGATGCCGGTGGCCGGATTGACGGCCAGGACCAGCGGCGAAGTAGTCATCTTGGTGACAGGCTGCAGGTCCTCGGGTTTGTACAGCAGCTTCGGATTCAGCGCCGGATTCACCGAGATGCTGCTGGGACTGGCGATCAGCAGCGTGTAGCCGTCGGGCGCGGCCTTGGCAACGAAATCGGCGGCAAGGCTGGAGCCGTTGCCGGGCTTGTTCTCGACCACCACGTTCTGGCCGAGGGCCTTGCCGAATGCTTCGCTCATCGAGCGGGCAACCTGATCGGCGGCGCCGCCGGGTGCGAAGCCGACCACCAGCCGGATCGACTTGCTGGGATAGTCGTGGGTCTGCGCGGATGCCTGCGTACCCAGGACGCTCAGGCCGATGGCGAGCGCCAGTTGCACCGATTTCATGCTTCGTCTCCTTGGTTGTTTCTTCTGGTTGCGGATGTCAGGTCGGGTCCGGCATCCGCAGGACGATCTTGCCGACGTGGCCGCCGGCTTCCATCCGCTCCTTTGCCGCCGGAAGGTGTTCGAACTCGACGATCTGGTCGATCTGCGGCCTGATGTCCCCGGATGCAAAATGCGGCATCACCTCCGCCACGAATCGGGGCACGGCGGCGGAGCGTTGCGCCTTCGTGCGCAGCTTGTTCGATACGCCGAAGAGCACGAGCCGTTTGGCATGCAATGCCTCGAGGTCGACATCGGCGTGCAGCACGCCGTCGACGTAGCCGACTGTCGCGAGCCTGCCTTCGAACGCCATGGCCCGCAAGTCTTCCGCGAAGACGGAGCCGCCGACGGCGTTCACCACGAGGTCGGCGCCATGCCGGCTGGTTGCTTCCATGACCGCGGGCGCGAAGTCCGCCGCACGCGTGCACAAGGCGACATCGAGACCGAGCGGGCGCAGCTTCTCCAGCTTCTCCCTCGAACCGGAGGTGCCGATCACGCTGGCGCCGAGCATTTTGCCGAGCTGCAGCGACGCCACGCCCACACCGGAGGACACGCCGTTGATCAGCAGCCATTCGCCGGCTTTCAGCCGTCCCTGCAACACGAGCATGTCGAAGGAGACGAGGAAGGTGAGCGGGATGCTGGCCGCTTCTTCCCAGGACAGTCTTTGGGGCACGGCCATCGCTTCGGCCGCTTCCATCACGGCAAACTCGGAGAAGGCGCCGGCGCAGCGGCCCATCACCCGATCTCCAGGGCTGAATCCGTCCACCCCGTCTCCTGCCGCGACCACTTCGCCGGCGCCTTCTCCGCCAATCGCCTTCCAGCTTCCCGCCTGCCCGTGCAGCCCGTGCCCCAGCACGAACTCGCCGCGGTTGAGCGAGGCAGCGCGCATGCGCACCACCAGCTGCTGCGCTCCTGGCTCGGGCACCGGCGAATCACGCAGCTCGAGCATCGTCCGCGTGTCGGTCATCTGCATCCAGTAGCCCCGCATCCGTCTCTCCATTCTTCCTTCGCTCCAAAGCTCCTGCGGGCCGCTCCGGCTGGTCACCGGCCGGTGAATACCGGCTTTCTCTTCTGCATGAAGGCGGTGCGGCCTTCCGCGTAGTCGGCGCTTTCGAAACAGCCGCGGATCAGCGACGCGCACAGCGCCAGGTCCTGTTCGGGCGAACCCTTGAGGATCTCGCGGGTGATCGCCTTGCCCGCCGCAACCGTAAGCGGAGCGTTGTCGGCCAGCGACTTCGTGTACTCCGCAAGCAAGGCCTCGAGCTCGACCGGCGGGCAGGTGCGCGACACCAAGCCAAGCGATTTCGCTTCGGCTGCATCGATACGCCGCGCGGTAAAGAAGAGATCCTTGGCCGCCCCCGGGCCGATCAGGTCCACCAGGTTCTTCATCGCGGAGTAGCGGTAGCCGAGTCCCAGCCGCGCGGCCGGTATGGAGAACACGGAGTCGGTCGCCGCGATGCGGATGTCGCAGGCGATGGCCACGTTGACCCCGCCGCCGATGCACCAGCCACGGATGCAGGCCAGCGTCGGCTTCGGGAAGTCATGGATGCCGGTCAGCGTCTCCTCCGCCATCGCTTCGTATCGGCTAACCGCCTCGCGCGCAGCGCGCATGTCCTCGAACTGGGAGATGTCCGCGCCTGAAACGAACGCCTTCTCGCCAGCGCCGGAGAAGACCACCAGCCGCACGCGGTCGTCATCGCGCGCCTGACGCAGCAGCGGCGGGACCGCAGCCCACATGTCGACTGACAGCGCGTTATGCCGAACCGGGTTGTTGAAACGGATGTGCAGGGTCGTGCCGTCGAGCCAGGCCTGGACCTGCTCGGTGGTCGCTTCGTAATCGCTGCCGGGCATCTGGCCGGTCGACTGGTCCGTGGTCTTCCCCGTCATCAATACGCTCCGTCGGCCTTCATGCGGGCGAGGTCGCCCGGCTCCAGTCCCAACTCGAGCAGCACCTCCTCGGTGTGCTCGCCGCGGCGCGGCGCGGCCCGCGTGATGGTGCTGGGCGTGCGCTCCAGCTGCACCGGTTGCCCCACCAGGCGCTGGCGGCCGAGCCATTTCGATTCGACTTCCTTCACCATCCCCAGGTGCCGGATCTGCGGTTCCTCCAGCACCTCGCGCATGTCGTTGATCAGCCCGCAGGCGACTCCGCCTTCGTTGAACTGCGTGACCCAATGGTTGCGGTCGTGTGCGGCCAGGCGCCGATCGATTTCGGCATTGAGCGAATCGCGGTTGACCGAGCGTGATGCCTTGTCGTGGTAACGCTGGTCGCTGATCCATTGCGGCGCGCCGAGGATATGGCAGAAACGTTCCCAGATCTTCGAGCCGAAGACGGCGATGTTCATGTATCCGTCGCGCGCCTTGTACACGCCGGTGGGGATGCTGGTGGGGTGGAAGTTGCCGGCTTGGGTGGCGACTTCGCCGTCGATCAGGTACCGCGAGCTCTGGAAGTCCATCATGTAGACCATCGACTCCAGCAGCGAGGTATGCAGCCACTGGCCGCGTCCGGACGATTCCCGCTCGAGCAAGGCGACCAGCACGCCCTGGGCTGCAAAGATGCCGGCGCAGAGGTCGGCGATCGGGATCCCCACTCTCACCGGCCCGTCGCCGGGAAGTCCGGTCACCGACATCAATCCGCCCATTCCCTGCGCGATCTGGTCGAATCCGGGCCGCTGTGCAAGGGGCCCGCTCTGGCCGAAGCCCGAGATGCTGGCATACACCAGGCGCGGATGCTCTGCGGCAAGTGTCTCGTAGTCGATGCCGAGCCGGTACTTCACGTCCGGGCGGAAGTTCTCGACCACGACGTCCGCCGTGCCGATCAGGCGCTTCAAGGCCGCGATGCCCGCGCTTTCCTTCAGGTTGAGCGTGATGGAACGCTTGTTCCGGTGGGTGTACTGGTAGTCGGAACCGTCCTGTCCGCCTAACGTATCGTCGCCACGCATGTGCTCCGGCATCTGGACCTGGATGACGTCGGCGCCCCAGTCCGCAAGCTGTCGGCAGGCAGTGGGGCCTGCCCGCACCTGCGTCAGGTCGACGACGCGAAAGCGGCTCAATGCAAGGGATGCAGGCTGGTGAGGCATGGGCTGGCCGTTGACAAGTGTGCGCGAATTGTTGACGGTGAAGACCAAAGTGTCAACAGTTGGGATGAGAAGGGTTTTCGACGAAGGGTTTTCGACGTAGTCCGACCGGCGCGTCCCTGCAGACGCGCTGCCGGGTCAGCGCGCTCCCGGTAGAGCGCTGCCGGGTCAGGCGCGCTGCCGCGTCCCCGAAGCGCTCGGAGGAGGTGGGGATGCTGTAGACGCGGGTGCTGGCGCCGGTCGCAGCAACTTGCGGATCGTTGCCTGCGGCTGTTAGATGGTCCGCGCGACCGGCCGTGCAGCCGACCGTTCCGACGTGGCGTTGCCCATCGCCGCATGCGCGGCTGCCCGGTTCTCCTCGGTCCAATGATGCAGGGCATTGAAGTCGCCGCCGAAGCGGCGCGCTTGCAACTCGTGCGAAACCCCGCCGCAGAGCTGCATCAGGGACTCGTCGAACCTTTCGCCGGCCTGGGCGCTGAGGCTCGCTTCGCGGTCGCAGAACCAATAGGTGCGCAAGAGCTCGCGGTCGTCGATCTCCCGCACGGCCGGATCAAGGGCAAGGGCGGAGCCGCTGAGCCCCCCGAGGCCGAAGAGGGTGAGGCCGCAGATGATCTGTCGCATGGCTTCCTCCAGCAAGGGCGAGTCGCGTCAGTCTCTGCTGCCGGCTCCGACGCCGCAATCACCGCTTGGTAGTAGCACCAGCGTGCGACCATTTGGTTGACAAATAAATGATTGAAAAGTAATGTATTCGGCCAGGCCCTCAACGCCACCACTACGCCACCACTACGCCACCACTCATCAAGGCGAACCATGCAGATTGCGATTCTGGGCGGTGGCCACGGCTGCTACGCCGCGGCGGCCGACCTCGGCGAGGCCGGCCACGAGATACGACTCTGGCGGCGTGATGCCGCAGCGCTCGCAGCCGTGCGCGACGCGGGCTCGATCTGCTTGAAGGACGGGCACGGCGCTCGCGACGTGGAGGTCGCGCTGGTCACCTCGGATATCGGCGAGGCGCTGAAAGGCGCGCAGCTGATCCTGATTCCGCTGCCGGCGATCGCGCAGACCGACATCGCCGCGGCGATGGCCCCGCATCTGGTGGACGGCCAGGTGGTGTTCCTGCCGCCAGGCACGTTCGGCAGCTACGTGATGGCACAGGCCGCCAGGGCGGCCGGCAGCCGGGCCGACGTCGCGTGGGCGGAGACGGGCACGCTGCCGTACCTTGCGCGCAAGCATGGAGAGCGCGAAGTCAACGTCACCGTGCGGGCCCTGCGGCTGCCCACCGGCGTCTATCCGGCGCGGTCGGCGGACGCCGCACTGGCTGTGATTCGCGAGGCTTACCCGAGCGTGCATGCCTGCGGCGACGCACTCTCGGGTGCGCTGATGAACGCCGGCCCGGTGATTCATCCTCCGCTGATGGTGATGAACGCGGCGCCGTTGCAGCACTTCGAACGCTGGGACATCCACAACGAAGGCACCCAGCCAGCAGTGCGCGAGGTTACCAACCGCCTCGACCTGGAACGCATCGCGGTGCGCGAGGCGTTCGGCTACCCCGGTCCGCACTATCCGCTGCGCGATCACTACGAGAACGACCGCTGGATGTACGGCGACGCGCATAAGCAGCTGGTCAAGTCGGGCGACTGGCGCGAGCACATCGACCTGCACGGCCATCGCTACATCACCGAGGATACCGAGCTGGGTCTTGCCTTCCTCGCCTCGGCGGCTCGCTACGCGGGGGTCGACGCACCGATCGCGCACGGATTGCTCGCGATCGTCGGTGGATTTCTCGGCCGTGACCTTCGGCAGGGCCCTCGTACCTTCGAAGCGCTCGGCCTCGACCGTGTCGAGCCGGCGGAATTGCGGCGCAGGCTGGCCGATGGCAACTGACGGCCTGCCGCGGATCGCTGCCGTCGGCGCAGGCCGGATGGGCCGCGGCATCGCCATCGCGTTCGCCTATGCCGGGTACCGGATCTCGTTGATCGATCTGCGTGAGCGCAGCGGCGATGCCTGGAGTCAGTTGCGCGCGCAGGCGTCGGCCGAGATCACGGGCAGCCTGGAGGGACTCGCCGCCCAATCGGTGATCCGGCCGGAACAGGTGCCGTCGATCGCGCAGCGGGTCGAGCTGGTGCGTGCGCCGGATGCGCCGGCGGCGCTGGCGGCCGCCGATCTGGTTTTCGAAGGCGTACCCGAGACCCTGGCGGCGAAACGCGAAGCCTTCGAGCACCTCAATCGCCATTGCCGCGACGATGCGATCCTGACGTCGACCACCAGCAGCATCCTGGTCACCCAGCTTGCCGACCTGGTCCGGCTGCCGCGGCGCTTCCTCAACATCCACTGGCTCAACCCCGCCTATGTAATCCCGGTCGTCGAGCTGAGCTGCCATCCGGATACCGCACCGGAGGTTCTGGCGCGGGCGAAGTCGCTGATGGAGGAGATCGGCAAGCTGCCGGTGGTCTGCGGCGCCTCGCCCGGCTACATCGTGCCGCGGCTTCAGGCCCTGATCATGAACGAGGCGGCACGGATGGTGGAGGAGGGCGCCGCCACCGCCGAGGAGATCGACAAGGCGACGCGCTATGGACTCGGCTTGCGATTTGCCGCGCTCGGGGTGGTCGAGTTCATCGATTTCGGCGGCTGCGACATCCTGCACCATGCAAGCCGCGAGATGTCTTCGTCGCTGGACAAGAACCGCTATGCGGCGCCGGCAATCGTCGACCGCATGGTGGCCGAAGGGCGGTTGGGCCTGAAGACCGGCAGCGGCTTCTACGACTACGAAGGCCGCGACGTCGACGCCTACCGCCGCGACGTCCTGGGCCGCACCCTGGCCATGCTGCGGCACGCCGGCATGCTGCGCCCGGCGTCGGACCGGACGATTGCGTGAGCCGGCCGGTGCGTCGTGCCTTCGCCGACCTGACCGTCGGACAGGTTCACTTCGCAACCGCCGGGGACCCGCTGGCGCCGCCGGTCCTGCTGCTGCACCAGTCGCCGCGCAGCTGGACCGAATACCGCGAGGCGCTGCCTTTACTGGGGAGGCGCTGCTTTGCCATCGCCATGGATACAGCCGGTTTCGGCGATTCCGCGCCGGTTGCCGCGCCCGCCAGCATCGCCAAATGGGCGGCCGTCGCAGCGGAACTGCTGGCGGCGCTGGACGTCGGGCCGGCATGCGTAGTCGGCCATCACACCGGCGGTGTCATCGCCATGGAACTCGCCGCGTCCCATCCGTCGGCGGTCCGCGCACTGGTGCTGTCGTCGACGCCCTACACCGACGAGGCGTTCCGGCGCGCGCGGGCGCAGCGTCCCCCCATCGATGCGGTCGAGCCCAGCGGCGACGGCAGCCATCTCGCGGCGCTCTGGCAGAGGCGGGCTTCCTTCTATCCGGCGGGGCGCCCCGAACTGCTGCAGGCGTTCGTGCTCGATGCCCTGAGGGCAAGCGGCGACGTCGAGGAAGGGCATCGGGCGGTTGCCTCATACCGGATGGAGGATCGCATCGGCGCCGTCGCCCAGCCGACCCTGATCGTCAAGGCGGCGAAGGATCCCTTTGCCGCGCCGCATGCCGCCGAGCTGAAGGCGCGCCTCGCTCACGCCCTCCTGCTGACGATCGAGGAGGGCATGGTGCCGCTGCCGGAGCAGCTGCCGGAACAGTTCGCGGCCGTGGTGCTCGATTTCATCTCGGGGCTGCCGGATCAGGCTTGACGGGCTGCGCCTCGGCGTCGCCGTCCGCAGGCTCAGTCGCCGCTGGTGACCCGTGCATGCAGCGCGATCATCTGCCGCAGCGTGGTTTTCAATTCCTCCGCCCTTGCGAGACCGAATGGCTCGAGCACCTTCACCTCATGGTCGCGCGCCAGCGCCATCAGCTGCTCCACCGTCTGCGCACCATTGCGGGTGATGCGCACCAGGGTGACGCGCCGGTCACTGTCGTGGGGCAGGCGCTCAGCCTGGCCGCGGGCCTCCATCCGGTCCAGCAGGCGGGTCACCGTCGGTTGCTTGGTCACCGTCACCTGCGCCAGCTTGCCGATGCTGATCGGCTGGCCCCCCGCCAGCGAAGCCAGTACCCGCCATTCGGTCACCGACAGGCCATGCCTGCGGACTACCCGGTGAAATTCGGCCGAGATCAGTTCGCTGGCCTGCGCCAGAAGTGCCGGCAGGTAGTCGTCGACGAAGCGCCTCGGGTCGGGCCCGGGATCCGCCTGCCGCCTGGCCATTACCAGCTCCGGGGATGTGGATTCACGATCCGGCTCCACGCCCGGAGGCACGGCGCGGGGCCTGGCACGAAGCCTGCATGAAATTCATGATTGTGAATACATTCATTTGTCAATAATATACGAGCTCGTGGTCCAGATCACGTGGTACGAATCATCGTTTGAGAGGCCCGCCCGCCGCGCGCCCGAGGAGACTGATCATCATGGCTGAGCGATCGTTTGTCGAAGAGGTCAAGAAGCTGCGGCTCGGCGAGGGACAGGTCTTCCGCGGCGAAGGCATCCTGGCGGTTACCAAGGCGCTGCTCGAGTCGGGCGTCTCGTATGTCGCGGGCTACCAGGGCGCGCCGATATCGCACCTGATGGACGTGCTCGCCGACGCCCAGGACATTCTTGCCGAGCAGGGCATCCGCTTCGAGAACAGCGCGAGCGAAGCGACGGCGGCGGCGACGCTGGCCGCGTCGGTCAACTACCCGCTGCGCGGCGCCGTCACCTTCAAGGCGACCGTCGGCACCAACGTCGCGTCCGATGCGCTTGCCAATCTCGCTTCCGGCGGAGTAACCGGCGGCGCGCTGGTCATAGTGGGTGAGGACTACGGCGAGGGCTCCTCGATCATGCAGGAGCGCAGTCATGCGTTCGCGATGAAGTCGCAGATCTGGATGCTCGATCCGCGTCCCAACCTGCCGAGCATCGTGGCGGCAGTCAAGCAGGGCTTCGAGCTGTCCGAGGCGAGCCATACGCCGGTGATGCTGCAACTGCGCATCCGTGCCTGCCACGTGCACGGCCACTTCGTCACATCCGACAACAAGCGCCCCGAGTTCACGCTCGCGCAGGCGTTGGAGCATCCGCAGCGGGACGCGAGCCGCATCGTCCTTCCGCCCGCCAGCTTCATGCACGAGCAGGAGAAGGTGAAGGAGCGCTGGCCGGCGGCAGTGCGCTTCATCGAGGATCGCAAGCTCAACGAGTTCTTCGCGGAAGACGCCGACGACATCGGCATCATCGTGCAGGGCGGCACCTACAACACCCTGATCCGCGCGCTGGAACGCCTCGGCCTGTCGGACGTCTACGGCAACACCAGGATTCCGCTCTACGTGATGAACGTGGCCTATCCGCTGGTCGACAGCGAGCTGCTTCGTTTCTGCAAGGGCAAGCGCGCGGTGCTGATGGTCGAGGAGGGGCAGCCCAACTACGTCGAGCAGAATCTGGCTGCGATCCTGCGTCAGGCCGGCGTGGAAGGTTCCTTGCACGGCAAGGACCTGCTGCCGGTCGCCGGTGAGTACACCGCAGCCGAGGTGCTGAAGGGGGTGCGGGCTTTCTGCGAGCGCTACGACCGCCTCGAGCCTTTGCCGGCCCCGCCGCGCAAGGTGATCCCGCTGGTGCAGGAGGCGCCGGTCGCGCCGATGTCCGCCGTGGACGCGGAACAGGGTGCCTTTGCGGCGATGGCCCTGTCCCGGCCGATTGCGGAGACGGTGCACGCACGGCCGCCGGGGTTCTGCACCGGCTGTCCGGAGCGGCCGATCTTCAGCGCGATGAAGCTGGTCGAACGGGAGCTCGGGCCGCATCACGTCAGCGCCGACATCGGCTGCCACCTGTTCTCGATACTGCCGCCTTTCAACATCGGCAACACCACCATGGGCTATGGCCTGGGCACGGCCGGCGCATCGGCGCTCAACGTGCCGGCCGGCAAACGGGCGATCGCGATGATGGGCGACGGCGGCTTCTGGCACAACGGCCTGACCAGCGGCGTCGCCAACGCAGTCTTCAACCAGAGCGACAATCTGACCATCGTCGTCGACAACAACTACACCTCGGCCACCGGCGGACAGGACATCCTGTCGTCCAAGGCGATCAATGCGACCCGCAGCACCGGCCATGCGATCGAGCGGGCGGTACGCGGCGTCGGCGTCAAATGGGTCCGGACCATACGGCGCACCTACGACGTCGCCGGCATGCGCGACGCGCTCAAGGAGGCGCTGACGACGAAGGACAAGGGGCCCAAGGTGCTGATTGCGCAGTCGGAGTGCATGCTCAACCGCCAGCGCCGCGAGAAGCCGCTGGTGCGCAAGGCGGTGGCCGCCGGCAAGCGGGTGGTGCGCGAGAAATTCGGCGTCGATCCCGACACCTGCACCGGCGATCATTCGTGCATCCGGCTCTCGGGCTGCCCGTCGCTGTCGATCAAGTCGAACCCGGACCCGCTGCGCACCGATCCGGTGGCGACGGTGCTGGACAGCTGCGTCGGCTGCGGTGTCTGCGGCGAGGTGTCGCATGCCGCGGTGCTGTGCCCGTCCTTCTACAAGGCGCAGATCGTGAGCAACCCCAGCGGCTGGGACCGGCTGCGCGACCGGATCGGCTCCGCGGTGATCGGCTGGCTGCAGCGCATCGACGATCGTCGACGCGAGCGTCTCGCGTTCTGACAACCGAAGCAGCAAAGCGGCGAAACAGTAAGGAGCGGACCGGCGGCATCCATGGCGCAGACAATCAAGATTGCGATCCTCGCAATGGGCGGCGAAGGCGGTGGCGTGCTCGCCGACTGGATCGTCGACCTCGGCGAGGCCAATGGGTACATCGCCCAGACCACCTCGGTGCCGGGCGTTGCCCAGCGCACCGGGGCCACCATCTACTACGTCGAGCTCTATCCGCAGGCCCAGGCGCAGGCCGATGCCGCGAGCCCGGTGCTCGCGCTGATGCCGCTTCCGGGCGACGTCGACGTGGTGCTCGCATCGGAGCTGATGGAGGCGGGCCGGGCAGTGCAGCGCGGGCTGGTCACGCGCGATCGCACGACGCTGATCGCCTCGACCCACCGGGTCTATTCGATCGCCGAGAAGAGTGCGCTCGGCGATGGGCGCGTGGACAGCAGGCAGCTGCTCGTGCACGCCGTCAACGCCGCCAAGCGTTTCATCCGATTCGACATGGCGCAGGCAGCGGAGGCATCGGGCAGCGTCATCAGCGCGGTGCTCTTTGGCGCGCTGGCCGGCTCCGGCGTCCTGCCGTTCAGCCGGGCCCAGTTCGAGGCGACCATCGAGCGTGGCGGCGTCGGCGTCAAGCCCAGCCTGCGCGCTTTCGGTGCGGCCTTCGAGCGGGCGCAGCAGGAGGGTGGCGACACCGGCAGGGACGAAGGCACGGCTGCCGGCAGCGACGAAATACCGGCGGCACCGGCCGCCGACCCGCAGCCGCGCCATCCACAGGTCAAGGCGTTGGTACAGCGCGTGCAGCAGGAATTCCCGCCGCCTGCCCACTACCTGGTGCTCGAAGGTGTCCGTCGCCTGGTCGACTATCAGGATCCCCCTTACGCCGGCCTCTATCTCGACCGGCTGGCGAAGATCCGTGAGCTGCCGGTCGACGACGGCGGGCGGCTTCTGCGCGAGACCGCACGGCACCTGGCCCTGTGGATGTCCTACGAGGACACCGCGCGGGTGGCGGCGCTCAAGACGCGGGCGTCGCGTTTCGAGCGGGTTCGTGGCGAGGCCCGCGTCCAGGCCGGCCAGGTGCTCGCGATCAACGAGTACATGCATCCCAGGCTGCAGGAGATCTGCGAGACGCTGCCGGGCCCGGTCGGCCGCTGGCTGATGGCCTCCGGCTGGCCGCGGCGTCTGGTCGAACACATGACACAGCGCGGTCGGGTGGTGCGCACCAGTTCGGTCGGCGGCTACCTGATGCTCAGCGCCGTGGCCGGCATGCGGCGCTGGCGCCGATCCACCATCCGGTTTGCCGACGAGAACCGGCTGATCGAGGAGTGGCTGCGGCACGTCGTGTCGGCCGCCTCGGTGAATCCCGACCTCGCCGTCGAGGTGGCGCAGTGCCAAAGGCTCGTGAAGGGCTACAGTGATACCCATGAGCGCGGCTTGCGCAACTACGGGGCGTTGATGGCGGCGGTGCAGCGGGCCGGCGCATCGCTTGCGCCCGCGACCCTGCGCGAGCTGCGCGACGCGGCGCTTGCCGACGAGCACGGCGACAGGCTGCGTGCGGTCCTGGCGCAGCATGCGCTCGGTTGAGGGAGGAGGTTCAGTGACCGATCCGCAATCCAGTCTGCAATCCAGTTCGCAGTCCAATGCGCACTCCAATGCGCACTCCAATGTGCACTCCAATGCGCACTCCACTGCGCAGCCCGGACACCTGGCACTGCGGGTCGCCGAGGTGCACCCTCTCAATCCGCTGATCCGCCTCATCCTGCTGAAGGCTGAGGACGGCCGCAGCCTGCCGCCATTCACGGCCGGCGCCCACATCCGGGTTCAGGTGGCGCTGCCCGACGGCTCGCACGACTGGCGCCACTACTCGCTGATCAACCTGGTTGCGGATCCGGCCGCCACCCGTGCGCCCACCGAGTACGTGATCGCCGTGCGCCGCGATGACGATGGCCGAGGCGGCTCGCGCTACATGCACGGGCTTTCGTCCGGTGACCTGCTGGAGGTCGAGCCGCCCAAGAACGACTTCCCGATTCAGGCGGACGCCGGGCAGGCGGTTCTGATCGCCGGTGGCATCGGCGTCACGCCGCTGGCCAGCATGGCGGCGCATCGGCGCTCGGAGAAGCTGCCCGTGCGGCTGCACTATGCCGGCCGGAGCCGGGACCTGATGGCCTTCCTCCCCGAGCTCGAGGCGCTGCTCGGCGACGACCTGGAGGTCCATTGCGATATCGAGAAGGGCTCCGCGCTGGACATCGCGACGCTGCTCGATCGCTGTGGCCCCGACGACCGCGTCTATGTCTGCGGCCCCAAGCCGATGCTCGACGCGGTGCTCGCGCAGACCCAGGCGCGTGGCTGGAGTCATGACCGGGTGCATTTCGAGCTCTTCACGACGCCGATCCCCGCCGCGGGTGACCAGGCGTTCGAGGTCGAGCTGGCCCAGTCCGGCCAGCACTTCACCGTGCCCGCCGGACAAAGCATCCTCGACTGCCTGATCGAACACGGCTGCGACCCGATGTACGACTGCAAGCGCGGCGAATGCGGCGTGTGCGTGACACCGGTGCTCGAGGGCGAGATCGACCACCGCGACTACGTCCTGACGGCCGCCGAAAAGGCCGAGGGCAAGCTGATCCAGGTCTGCATCTCGCGCGCGCGCGGGCAGAAGCTGGTTCTGGACATCTGAAGGAGGAAACGATGACAGGCTACCGGGACAATCCGGAGGCGGTGCGAGCGCTGGTGCAACCCGATCGGGTGCATCGCGATCTCTACATCAGCACCGATATCTTCGAGCTCGAGCAGGAACATTTCTTCGCCAACACCTGGAATTACGTCGGCCACGAGAGCCAGTTGCCGAAGCCGGGGGACTACATCAGCAACGACATCGGCGGCCGGCCGCTGATCATCGTTCGCCATACCGACGGCTCGGTCAAGGCGATGATGAATCGCTGCGCGCACAAGGGATCGCGGCTGGTCAGCGCCCCGTGCGGCAATACCGGCAAGTTCTTCCGCTGTCCCTATCACGCCTGGACCTTCAAGACCGATGGCAGCCTGCTGGCGACCCCGCTCAGGAGCGGCTACGAGGGCACCGCGCTGAAGGAATGCGAGGCGTCCAAGGGACTTACGCAAGTGAAGAACGTGCGCAGTTACCGCGGCTTCATCTTCGTCAAGATCAACGACGTCGGCCCCGGTTTCGAGGAGTATTTCGGCGAGTCGCTTTCGTCGATCGACAACATGGCCGACCGCTCCCCGGAAGGAGAACTCGAGATCGCCGGCGGCTGCCTGCGCTACATCCACCAATGCAACTGGAAGATGTTCGTCGAGAACCTCAACGACACGCTGCACCCGATGGTGGTGCACGAATCATCCGCCGGCACGGCCAAGGCGATGTGGGCCGGGAAGCCGGAGGACGAGCCCAAGCCGATGGCGATCGAGCAGTTCGTTCCCTTCATGTCCGACTACAAGTTCTTCGAGGACATGGGCGTGCAGGTGTACGACAACGGCCACAGCTTCACCGGCGTGAACTTCAGCATCCACAGCAAGTACCGCGGCATCCCGCAGTACGAGGAGGCGATGAAGGCGAAGTACGGTCCGGAGCGCGCCGCTCAGATTCTCGGCATGGCGCGCCACAACACCGTCTACTATCCGAACCTCACCATCAAGGGCGCGATCCAGGCGATCCGGGTGGCCAAGCCCATCGCGGCCGACAAGACGCTGGTCGAGAGCTGGACGTTCCGGCTCAAGGGCGCGCCGGCGGAGCTGCTTCAGCGCACCACCATGTACAACCGGCTGATCAATTCGCCGTTTTCCGTGGTCGGGCACGACGACCTCCATGCCTACCGCGGAATCCAGCAGGGGCTGCACGCCAGCGGCAATGAATGGATCAGCCTGCACCGCAACCACGAGCCCGACGAGGCGCAGAAGGGGGCACGCGCCGTCGTCGGCACGAGCGAACTCCCGATGCGCAACCAGTACCGCTCGTGGGCGCGCTACATGACGGAGACCATGTGATGCAGCCAGCCATCGACCAGCAAGCTTCGCCTGTGGGCGCGGGTCTGGAGCCGGCAAAGGTCCGTCACCAGGACCTGATCGATTTCGTCGTGCGCGAGGCACGGCTCCTCGACTCGCGCGAGTACGAGCAATGGGATGCGCTTTTCACCGATGACGGCTTCTACTGGGTGCCGCTCGTGCCCGACCAGGAAGACGGCCTCAACCATACGTCGCACATGTACGAGGACAAGCTGCTGCGTGACCTGCGCATCCAGCGCCTGCGCAGTCCGCGCGCTTTCTCCCAGCAGCCGCCGAGCCGCTGCCATCACCTCCTGCAGATGCCGACGGTGGAGACATTCGACCCGGCGGGCAACCGCTTCGTGGTGCGCACGGAATTCCACTACACCGAGTCGCAGGCGGACGAGATGCAGTTCTACGTCGGAACCTTCTTCCATCACCTCACCGTGCAGGACGGCGCGCTGCGGATGACGCTGAAGCGGGTAAACCTCATCAACTGCGATGCCGCGTTGCCCGCTGTACAGCTGTTCATCTAGCGATCCATCCTCCGATCTTCCAGCCCTCCAGCGCCACAGCAATCCAACCAAATGCCGACAACGGTCCATTCCGCCTTCGCCGCTACGGCCGCGCGCACGCCGGACGCGGATTTCCTGTTCACCGAGTCGGTGACCGCCGGGGCTTACGCCATCGCGCCCGGCGCGATCTCGTGGGGCGAAACGGCGCGCCGCGTCGCGGATCTGCGCGATGCGTATCGGGTGGCGGGTTACGGACACGGCCATCGCATCGGCCTCCTGCTCGACAACCGTCCGGATTTCCTCTTCCACTGGTTCGCGCTCAACGCGCTCGGCGCAAGCGTGGTGCCGATCAATTCCGAGCTGCGGTCGGCAGAACTGAACTACCTGGTCGGGCATAGCGAGATCGTCCTGGCGGTCTGCCTGCCGCAGCGCATCGACGACTTGACGGCAGCCGGCGAGCAGGCTGGCCTGCCCCTGCATGCGGTCGACGCCTCGTTTTCCGGCGGGCTGCCCGCCGCGCGGAGTCCGGCGCCGCAGGCGTCGCGATCGCCCGGCGCCGACAGCGAATGCGCCTTGCTCTATACCTCCGGCACGACCGGCAGGCCCAAGGGGTGCATGCTCGACAACGCCTATTTCCTGCGTGCCGGCGAGTGGTACGCAGCGCTCGACGGCGCATGCAGTTTCCATCGTGATTGCGAGCGGCTGATCACGCCGCTGCCGCTGAACCATGTCAACGCGATGGCCTTCTCGACGATGGTGATCCTGGTGGCAGGAGGGTGCCTGGTGCAGCTCGACCGCTTCCATCCACGCAGCTGGCTCGACAGCGCGCGCGAGGGCGGCGCGACCATTGCCCACTACCTTGGGGTGATGCCCGCGATGCTGCTGGCCGCGCCGCCATCGGCGTCGGACCGCCGCCATTCGATCCGCTGGGGCTTCGGTGCCGGCGTCGACCGAAAGAACCATGCCCTGTTCGAACAGCGCTTCGGCTTTCCGCTGGTCGAGGCCTGGGCGATGACCGAGACCGGCGCCGCTGCCTGCGTGATGGCGAATCATGAACCCCGCCATGTCGGAACCAGCTGCTTCGGCCGGCGCGAGGAGTTCGTCGAGATCCGCGTCGTCGATGACGAGGGGAGGGACGTCGACCCCGACGTTCCCGGCGAGCTGCTGGTGCGCTCTGCAGGCGCCGATCCCCGCCGCCACTTCTTCCGCGGCTACCTGAAGGACGATTCCGCAACCGAGGAGGCGTGGGCCGGCGGCTGGTTCCACACCGGCGACATCGTGAGGCGCGACGCCGACGGCAGCTTCTATTTCGTCGACCGCAAGAAGAACGTGATCCGGCGCAGCGGCGAGAACATCTCCGCGGTGGAGGTGGAGAGCGTGCTCAACCAGCATCCGGCGGTGAAAACGGCCGCGGTGGCGGCGACGCCCGATCCGGTGCGCGGCGACGAGGTGCTCGCCTGCATCGTGCTGCGCGAGGAAGCCGACGCCACGCACCCGTCCCAGCTGGCCGAGTCCATCGTCGCGCATGCGCTCGCACAACTTGCCTATTACAAGGCGCCAGGCTATGTCGCGTTCGTCGATGCGCTGCCGCTCACGCCGTCCCAGAAGATCCAGCGTGGGCAATTGCGCGACCTGGCCCGGGAGCTGCCGGGCAGCAGCGGTTGCGTCGATACCCGTGCCTTGAAGAGGCGGCAGTGAAGCGACCGCTGAGGCAACTGAAAGCGGGGTGGCCATGAAACGGCGTTCCTACGAAGGCGTGGCCGTGACGGTTCCGGTTACGGTGCCGTACGTGCGCTATTCCACGCGGGGCGCCCACTGGTTCCTGGGCCAGGCGCTGCAGGCGCTCGTGAAGGAAAGCGGCATTTCGAAGGAGCAGATCGACGGCCTGTGCGTGAGCAGCTTCACCCTGGCGCCGGACACCGCGGTCGGCGTGACCCAGCACATGGGCCTTTCGCCACGCTGGCTCGACCACGTGCCTACCGGGGGCGCCTCCGGCGTGATGTGCCTGCGGCGTGCGGCGCGGGCGGTGCAGGCCGGCGATGCCGACGTGGTCGCCTGTGTCGGCGCCGACACCAACCACGTCGATTCCTTCCGCCAGTCGCTCGGCAGCTTCAGCAATTTCGCGCGAGACGCCACCTATCCCTACGGCTCCGGCGGCCCGAACTCAATCTTCGCCTTCATCACCGCCAACTACATGCGCACCTTCGGCGCCAGGCGCGAGGACTTCGGGCGAATCGCGGTCGCCCAGCGCAGCAACGCGCTGAAGAATCCGAATGCGATGTTCAAGAAGCCGCTGACTCTCGAGGAGTACATGAAGGCACGGCCGATCGCCGACCCGATCCACTTGTTCGACTGCGTGATGCCGTGCGCCGGCGCCGAAGCGTTCCTGGTGATGAGCGAAGCGCGCGCGCGGGATCTGGGGCTTGCGCACGTCGTGATCCGCGGCTCGATCGAGCGGCACAACGCCTACGCGGAGGATCCGATCATGGTGCGCGGCGGCTGGCGCGTCGACCGCGACGACCTCTACGCGCAGGCGGACGTGCGGCCGCAGGACATCGACTTCGTCCAGACCTACGACGACTATCCGGTAATCGTGATGATGCAGTTCGAGGACCTCGGTTTCTGCGACAAGGGCGAAGGGCCGGCGTTCGTGCAGTCGCACGACCTGACCGTCGACGGCGACTTTCCCAACAACACCAGCGGCGGGCAGCTGTCGGCGGGCCAGGCGGGCGCTGCAGCGGGGTTCCTCGGGATGACCGACGCCCTGCGCCAGCTGACCGGCACGGCTGGCCCGCGCGCGGTTGCCGATGCGCGGCTCGGGCTGGTTGCCGGCTTCGGCATGGTCACCTACGACCGCTGCCTGTGCACCGGCGCGGTAATCCTGGGGAGACCCTCATGACCATGCCGATGATGCGCCCCAAGCGCAAGAATCCGATCCTGCGAACCCGGCAGATGAACCTGCCGCCGTGGGCGCGGGGCCGGGTTGCGCTCGGCTTGACTGCAGCCGCAGCCGAAGGCCGCTTCGAGCTGCAGACCTGCAAGGATTGCGGTACGGTCCAGTACCCGCCTCGTGACGCCTGCCACAAATGCCTGTCGGAGCGACTCGCCTGGCGCGAGCAGACCGGCAAGGGCGAACTGCTGAGCGCCAGCACCTTGCATCACAGCAACGATTTGTTCTTCCGGGAACGCCTGCCCTGGCGGCTCGGTTTCGTGCATCTCGACGCCGGCCCGACGTTGATGGTTCACCTGCATGGCGAAGTCTGCGACGCGCCGACGCGGGTACGGGTCGGGGCCCGGCTCGACCGGGCCGGACGGGCGGTGCTGATCGGAATGCCGGAAGAAGGGAGCGCTCATATGGCGGATGACAGGATGCTGAGGGAAATGACGAGTGACCCGAAATTCCGCAAGGTGCTGGTCACCGACGGCAAGACGCCGGTGGGCCAGGAACTGGTGCGGGCGATGGTGAAGGCAGGCGCGGAGATCGTCTGGGTCGGTCATGCCGAGCCCTGGAAGAAATACGGCGGCATGGACGACATCACGGCGCTGCCGCAGGTGACGCTGGTGCCGCTCGACCTCACCAATGGCCGCTCGGTGACCGAGCTGGCCGGCGAGATCGGCGGCAAGGTGGACATTGTCGTGAACAACGCCGAGGTCCATCGCACCTTCGGCATCGCCGCGCGTCGCGGCACCGACGTGGCCAAGCTGGAAATGGACATCAACTATTTCGGGCTGCTGCGGCTGGCGCAGGAATTCGGCCCGGCGCTGAAGGGCCGGTCGGCTGACGGCGTGACCAGTGCGACCGCCTGGGTCAACCTGCTTTCGATCTATGCGCTCAGCAACTTCCCACCGCATGGCACGTTCAGCGCGTCCAAGGCCGCCGCCTATTCGCTGGCGCAGTGCCTGCGCGCGGAGATGCGGCCGGCGGGTATCCGCGTGGTCAACGTGTTCCCCGGCCCGATCGACGACGAGTGGAACCAGCACATGCCGCCGCCGAAGCTCGCGCCGACGGCCCTCGCCAATGCCATCGTGAAGGCGCTGCGCGAAGGAGTCGAGGACGTTTATCCGGGCGACGTTGCGCAGGAGTGGCTGGAACGGTGGCGCGACAACCCGAAGGTGCTGGAGCGGGAGATTGAGTAGCTCCCCCCGAGCGCCTTTCGGCGCTCCCCCCTCCAAGCGCTCCGCGCTTCAAGGGGGGCGCCGCGAGCGGCCGGGCGAAGCCGGTTCCGCGGCGGCCGCTGGCTTTCGATTGAGTCAGTTGTTGCGCCCGTGCTCCGGCGCGACAACAGAAACAAGATGATGGGTGTCGCGGTCGCGCTGACGCAGTGGGACAACTGAGAAAGGAATAGCACGATGACGACAGCAACGACAAAGACGCAGGTCACGCCGGCGTCTCCTACAGCAACCACCGTCTTGGGCGGCGCCGGGCACGTCCTGGCGGCGCTGGTTGGCGCCATGGCGAGCGGCCGCATTCGCGTGGTAGACCTCACGCAGACCTTGACTCCGGATTTCCCGCAGATCGCGCTGCCGCCGGAGATGGGACAGTGCTGGCCGTTCCGGATCGAGGAGGTCTCGCACTACGACGAGCGCGGCCCCGGCTGGTACTGGAACAACTTCTCCTGCGGCGAGCACACCGGCACCCACTTCGACGCGCCGATCCACTGGATCTCGGGAAAGGACCTGCCGGACAATTCGGTCGACACGATTCCGGTGCAGAACTTCGTCGCGCCCGCGTGCGTCATCGACTGCTCGGAACAGGTGAAGGCCGACAGCGACTACCTGATGACCGTCGCCGACATCGAGCGCTTCGAGGCGGAGCACGGCCGCATCCCCAGGGGCGCATGGGTGCTGATGCGCACCGACTGGTCCAAGCGCCAGGATCCGGAGGCGTACCAGAATTTCGACGAGACCGGCCAGCACACGCCCGGCCCGAGCACCGAGGCGGTCCGCTTCCTGGTCGAGCAACGCGACGTGCTCGGATTCGGATCGGAGGCGATCGGGACCGACGCCGGCCAGGGCTACCACCTGCGTCCGCCTTACCCGTGCCACTATTTCATGCACGGTGCCGGCCGCTACGGGCTGCAATGCCTCAGCAACCTCGACCTGCTGCCGCCAACCGGCGCGGTGCTGATCTGTCCGCCGCTCAAGATCGAGAAGGGCAGCGGCAGCCCGCTGCGCGTGCTGGCGCTGGTGGAGAGCTCCCAGTGACGGACCAGCTGAATCCAGGACCGGGCGCGGACCGGACGCGAGACCGGGCGCCGGACGGGAGCGTGTCGCCGTGGTCACGGGCGGCAGCGCCGGCATCGGCAAGGCCATCTGCCGTGATCTGCTGGAGCAGGGCTGCGAAGTCGTGTCGCTCGCGCGCCGCCGGTGCGACATCGATCATCCGCGGCTGCACAGCATCGAGGTGGATCTGACCGACAGGGCTGCCACCGGCGCCGCAGCGGCCGAATTGATGAGCCGGTTTGCGGTCAACACCGTCGTGCACAACGCCGGTGTCATCCGGGCGGCGCTCATCGACGAGGTCAAGCTGTCGGACCTCGACGCCCTGGTCGACCTGCACCTGGGCTGTGCCGTGCAACTCGTCCAGGCATCGCTGCCGGTGATGCGCGCGCAAGGCTTCGGCCGGGTGGTGCTGCTGTCTTCGCGGGCGGCGCTCGGCCTTGCCACCCGGACCAGCTACTCGGCCACGAAGGCGGGGATGCTGGGCATGGCGCGAACCTGGGCGCTCGAGCTCGCACCGGCAGGCATCACCGTCAACGTCGTGGCACCAGGTCCGATCCGCACCGACATGTTCCACGACGTGGTGGAGGCCGGCAGCGAGAGGGAGCGCGCGCTGGCGGCGTCGATGCCGGTGAAGCGGCTCGGCGAGGCCGACGATGTCGCGCGTGCCGTTCGCTTCTTCGCGGATCCGCAGCAACGGCTTCATCACCGGGCAGGTGCTGTACGTTTGTGGCGGCACGAGCGTCGGCAGCCTGGCCCTTTGAGCGCGCACGGGGCACATGCTCGGCGCATCGCTCCGACGCCATATTCCGCTTGTCACGCAGGCAGGTTGACCGCTAGCATAGTTGACACCTAAACAATTTAGCGATCAACGGCTCGAGCGCCTTGCCACAAGTCCATCTGCCACAAGCCCATCGGTGCACCCATCACCGTTACGGACATCCACCAAAGGGACGACCATGAAACTGTTTACCCGCATCTCCACCGCTGCCGGCATCGCCATGGCGGCTTGCGCTTTGCCTGCCGCGAGTGCAGTGGCCGCCGACCTGAAGGTGGGTTTCATCACATCGCTGTCGGGACCGGTATCGTCGCTGGGTATCCCTTATGAGAAGGGCCTGAAGGCTGCAGTCGCCTACCAGTCGGAGGTGAGCGGCCGCAAGGTCCAGGTGGTGCAGCTCGACGACGCGTCCGATCCGTCCACCGCCGCCCGCAATGCGCGCAAATTGATCGACGAGGACAAGGTCGACGTGATCATCGGCACGGCCGGTTCGCCCGGCGCGCTGGCTATCGCCGCCGTGGCGCGGGAGACCAGGACCCCGCTCATCTCGATCGCCAACGCCAACCTGCCGGGCGAGGAAGGTTCGTGGATGGTGACGTTGCCGCAGCCGGCGCCGCTGATGGTCAGCGCGGTGATCGAGCGCATGAAGAAATCCGGGGTGAAGACGGTCGGCTACATCGGCTTCTCCGACGCCTGGGGCGACCTCGTGTACGACGCGTTGAAGAAGAACGCCGAGCCGCAGGGGATCAAGGTCGTGTCCAACGAGCGCTACGCGCGCGCCGATTCCTCGGTCACCGGCCAGGTCCTCAAGATCGTCGCGCTGCGTCCGGATGCGGTGATCACCGGCACCTCAGGCACGCCGGGCGCACTGCCGTACCTGGCACTCGCGGACCGCGGCTACAAGGGCCAGATCTACGGCATGCATGCGCTCATCAACCCGGACTTCGTGCGCGTCGGCGGTGCCTCGGTGGAGGGACTGCTGGCGCCGACCGGACCGGTGGTCGTGGGCGAGCAGCTGCCTGCCGACAACCCCATCCGCAAGATCACGATGGACTTTCGCGCGGCCTACGAGAAGGCCAACGGTGCCTCGCCGACGGACGCTTTCTCCGCCTATACGTTCGATGCCTGGCTGGTCTTCCTGGATGCCGCCAAACGCGCCCTCGCCACCAAGGTCGAGCCCGGCACGCCGGAATTCCGGGTCGCGCTGCGCGATGCGATCGTCAGCACCAAGGAGCTGGTCGGCACCCATAGCGTCTACAACTTCAAGCCCGACGACCGCTACGGCTCGGACGAGCGTTCGCGGGTGGTCGTGAAGCTGGAGAAGGGCAAGTGGAAGCTGGTCGACTGATCACGCCCTTGCGCAGCCTGCCGATTCAACGCTCCGCTTGAGCCGCTGCAGCCGATGAGTACGTACCGCGAGCATCCGGACGCCATCAGGTCCCTGGTGCAGCCGGACCGGGTGCATCGGGATCTCTACCTGAGCGAGGAGCTGTTCGCACTCGAGCAGGAACGCTTCCTTGCAAACACCTGGATCTATGCGGGGCATGCGAGCGAGGTGCCGCAGCCGGGTGACTACAGGGCGCTCGACATCGCAGGCCAGCCGCTGGTGCTGGTGCGCCAGCCGGACGGGGCGGTGCGTGTGCTCTACAACCGCTGCGCGCACAAGGGCACGCGGCTGGTGAGCGACGAGCGCGGCAACACCGGCAAGTTCTTCCGCTGTCCTTACCATGCCTGGACCTATCGCCTGGACGGGGCGCCGCTCGCGCTGCCGCTCAGGCAGGGCTACGAGGGGACTGCGCTCAAGGAGTGCGAATCCGGGCGCGGGATGACACCGGTCGCCAACGTCGCCTGCTATCGGGACTTCGTATTCGTGCGCCTGTCGAACTCCGGGCCGGACTTCGCGGCCTATTTCGGCGAGGTGCTGCAGGCGATCGACAACATGGTCGACCGCTCGCCGCAGGGCCGGCTGGTGGCCGAAGGCGGCGTGCTGCGCAACATCATCCATTGCAACTGGAAGATGTACCTGGAGAACATCAACGACACGGTTCACCCGCTGTCGACGCACGAGTCCGCCACCCGGGCGGCCGATGCGCTCTGGAAAGGCCACGCGCCGGAAGATCCCAAGCCGATGGCGATGGAGCAGATCCTGCCGTTCGGTTCGGGCTACGACTTCTTCGACCGCATGGGAGGACGGGTGTTTCCCAACGGGCACAGCCTGCTCGGCGTCAACTTCAGCATCCACTCCGGCTATGCGCGCCTGCCCGAGTACGAGGACGCGATGCGCCAGGCCCACGGCGTGGAGCGCGCCGATGCGATTCTGCAGCGTTCTCCACAGAACTCGATCCTGTTCCCGAGCCTCGCGGTGAAAGGCTCGCCCCAGGCAATCCGGGTGATCAGGCCGCTGGCGGTCGATCGGACGCTGGTGGAGGCATGGAGCTTTCGTGCAGTCGGCGCGCCGGACATCCTGTTCGAGCGCGCCATGAGCTACAACCGGCTGGTCTTCTCGCCGATGTCGGTGGTCGCGCACGACGACGTGCACCTCTTCGAGAGCATTCAGCAGGGCCTGCGCGCGCGCGGGAACGAATGGATCAGCCTGCATCGCAACTTTGATCCTGCGGAACTCGGGCAGGAGACGGTAACCACCAACGGCACCAACGAGCTGCTGATGCGCAACCAGTTTCGTGCCTGGCTGAAGTTCATGGTGCCGCCAATCCCGGCCCGCCCGGCTGCCCGGGTCGACCAGGCGGCGCAGTCATAGTGGCTCCTGAAGATTTCATCGTCGAGGAGGCGGCGCTGCTGGATGCCGGCCGTTTCGACGACTGGCTCGCGCTCTTCGACACCGCCGGTCGCTACTGGGTGCCGCTGCTGGGCTCGCAGCAGGCGGATCCGCTGAGCCACAACTCGCTCGCCTTCGAAGACCGCCTGCTCTTGCAGTTGCGCGTCGACCGCCTGAAGGATCCGCGTGCCCATTCCCAGCATCCGCGCAGCAGCTGCCAGCATGTCCTGCAGCGACCGGTGGTCGAGGGGGACGGGACCGGGGATGACGCGGACGGCGGCGGAGCTCCAGGCGACATGACGGTCGTGCTGCGCACGCCTTTCATCTATGTCGAGTCGCGTGGCGAGGAGCAGTTGCTCCTCGCCGGTTGCTATCGCCACGAGCTGGTCCGCCGGTTGCAGTCCTGGGCGATCCGCCTCAAGCGGGTCGACCTGCTGAACCCGTCGCGGGCGCTGCCTGCAGTGCAGTTGTTCATCTAGCCGAAGTCGTCTTCGCATCGTTGCCTGCTGTCCAAACCAACCGGGAGTCACCAACATGAAGAGCGTTGTCCAGTCCTCGATGCGCCATGCGCTGGCCGCGGCAGTCGGCGTTGGCCTGACCGCCGGCGCGCTCGCCGCCGACCTGAAGGTCGGCCTGAGCGTGTCGCTGTCGGGCCCGAATTCCTCTCTCGGCGTGCCCTACGTGAAGGGCATGGAGGCGGCCATCGCCTACAAGCCGGAGATCAACGGCCGCAAGGTGCAGCTGATCGTCCTCGACGACGGCTCCGATCCGACCACCGCCGGCCGCAACGCGCGCAAGCTGGTGGAGGAAGACAAAGTCGACGTGCTGATGGGAACCTCCGGTGTGCCGGCCGCGATCGCCATGGCGCAGGTGGGCCGCGACGCCAAGGTGCCGATGATCGGGCTCACACCGATCATGCTGAGCGCCACCGAGAATCCGTGGGTTGTCACCGTCGCGCAGCCGACGCAGTTGATGATCGATGCGGTGGTCGAGCGCATGAAGCGCGACGGTGTCAAGAGCGTCGGCTACATCGGCTTTTCAGACGCCTGGGGAGACCTGGTCTACAACGCGCTGATGAAGGCGGCTCCGGCATCCGGCATCAAGGTGCTCGGGAACGAGCGCTACGCGCGAGCCGATTCGTCGGTCACCGGCCAGACGCTCAAGCTGCTCGCGATGCGTCCCGACGCGATCATGACCGGCGGCGCCGGCACGCCCGGTGCACTGCCGTACCTGGCCCTTGCCGAGCGCGGCTTCAAGGGTGGCGTCTATGGCCAGCACGGCCTCATCAATCCCGACTTCGTGCGCGTTGTCGGCGCGGCGGGGCACGGCGCGCTGATGCCGACCGGCCCGATCATCGTCGCCGAGCAGCTGCCGGCCGACCACCCGACCAAGAAGATCGGGCTGGCGTTCCGGGAGGTATTCCAGAAAGTCCACGGCGCCCCCACGAGCGATGCCTTCTCGGCATATTCGTTCGACGGCTACCTGGTGTTCGTCGATGCCGCGCAGCGCGCTGCCGGCAAGGGCGAGCCGGGAAGCTCCGAATTCCGGCTCGCGCTGCGCGACGCCATCGCCACCACGAAAGACGTGGTCGGCACCCACGGCGTCTACAACTTCAAGGTGGGCGACCTCTACGGCGTCGACGAGCGCGCGCGCGTGATCGTCGAGCTCGAAAAAGGCAAATGGAAGCTCGCTCCTTGAGGGGCCGCTCGAAGCGCCTTCGGCGCATAGCGTCGGCCGGGCAGTGCCCGATCGGCGTCGGCTGCTGGAATGGGCGTATCTCCGCCGTGGAGCCTTGAAATGACCTGGGACGTCGCACTCATACTCGCCATCGACGGAATCGCCAACGGTGCGGTCTACCTGCTGGCCGGGATCGGCCTGGTGCTGATCTTCTCGGTGACCCGGGTCGTCTTCGTACCCTTCGGCGACATCGCCGCCTTCGCGGCGTTGACGCTCGCGGCGTTCGAGACCGACCGGCTGCCTCCGACCATTGCGATGGTTGCGGTGCTGGCGGTGCTGGCGGTGCTGGTCGAGGTCGGCAGCCTCATGCGCCGCGGAGAGTACGCGCGCATCCCGCGCGCAGTGGCGTTCTGGGGATTCCTGCCGGCCATTCCTTGCGCGCTCGCCTGGCTGGCTGCGCGCCCGGACATGCCGCCGGCGGTGCACATCGCCGCCGCCGTGCTGCTGGTGGTGCCGCTCGCACCCTTGGTCGCACGCATCGTGTTCCAGCCGATCGCGGATGCATCGGTGCTGGTGCTGCTGATCGTGTCGCTCGCGCTGCACTTCCTGCTCTCCGGACTCGGCCTGCTGTTCTTCGGACCCGAGGGCTCGCGCACCAGTCCGCTCGCATCCGGCTCGGTGACGCTCGGCGAAGGCTATACGGTGAGCGGGCAGGTGATCCTGATGGTGGCTTCGGCCATCGTGCTCAGCGGCCTGTTCTTCCTGGTGTTCGAGCACACCGTGACCGGCAAGGCGCTGCGTGCCACCGCGGTCAATCGGGTCGGCGCCCGGCTGGTGGGGATTCGGCCTGCCCGCACGGCGCTCCTCGCGTACGGCTGTGCCTCATTGCTCGGCGGCCTGATCGGCGTGCTGATCGCACCGGTGACCACCATGTACTACGACTCCGGCTTCATCATCGGCCTGAAGGCGTTCGTAGCCGCGATCATCGGCGGCCTGGTCAGCTATCCACTGACGGCGATCGGCGGGCTGGCGGTGGGGCTGGTCGAAAGCTTCGCTTCTTTCTGGAGCGGCGCGCTCAAGGATGTGATCGTGTTCAGCCTGCTGATCCCGGTCCTCTTGCTGAGGTCGTTCCTGACGGTCCACGCCGAGGACGACGACGAGGAGGTGGACCAATGACGGCTGGACCTACAGCGGCTGGACCCACAGCGGCTGGACCTACAGCGGCTGGATTCATGAGCCCCGGTCGCTGGGTCGCGGCGGCGGTGGTACTTGCCTTCGCGATGGCGCCGCTGTTCGCGGGCAACTTCACCGTCTCGCTGATGAACGACATCGGCATCGGTGCCCTGGTGGCGCTCGGCCTGGTGCTGCTCACCGGCGTCGGCGGCGCAACCTCGTTCGGCCAGGCGGCCTTCGTCGGCATTGCCGCCTACGCGACCGCATGGCTCACGACCGCGCAAGGCCTTTCGCCCTGGCTCGGCCTGCTGTTCGCCCTGCTGCTCACCGGGCTGTCGGCGCTGGCGATCGGACTGCTGACGCTGCGCCTCGGCGGACACTTCCTGCCGCTGAGCACCATCGCGTGGGGCCTGTCGATCGCGATGATTTTCGGCAACGTCGATGCGCTCGGCCGGCATACCGGCATCTCCAACATCCCGGCCCTCGCCGTCGGCTCGTGGTCGTTCGCCGACCGGCGGACGATGTACTACCTGATCTGGGGCGTCGTGGGGCTCGCCTTCCTGTTCAGCCAGAACCTGCTGCAGTCGCGCCCCGGCCGCGCCATCCGCAGCCTGCGGGGCGGGTCGATCCTGCTCGCGAGTGTCGGCGCGGACGCGTATCGGGTGCGGCTGTCGCTGTTCGTGATCGCAGCGCTGCTGGCCGGCTTTGCCGGCTGGCTGTACGCGCACACCAACCGCTTCGTCAGCCCGTCGCCGTTCGATGTGCGCGCCAGCATTGAATACCTGTTGATGGCAGTCGCCGGCGGCCTTGGACACCTGCTCGGAGCGCTGGTCGGATCAGCCCTGGTGCTTTCGCTGAAGAACGCGCTCCAGGATGTGCTGCCGATGCTGACCCAGCGGGCAGGACAACTCGAGGCGGTCGCCTTCGCCACCCTCTTCATCCTGCTGCTGCACTTCGCCAGGGGCGGACTGATGGGCTACCTGGTGCGCTGGCGGCGCCGCCGGCAGGCGGGAAGGGTGCCGGCGGCCTCGGCCGCTGCTCTGCTGGTTCCGGTCGAGGCGCTGCCCCATCGCGAACTGCCTGCCCGCGGCACGCCGATCCTGTCGGTGAAAGGGGCGCTGAAGCGCTTCGGTGGCCTCGTCGCCGTCAACGACGTCAGCTTCGACCTCGCCGCGGGAGAGATACTCGGTTTGATAGGGCCGAACGGCGCGGGGAAGTCGACGATGTTCAACCTGCTGACCTGTACGCTGCCGATGACGGCAGGCTCGGTCCGCTTCCTCGACCGCGACATCGCCGGAATGCCGCAGCGCCAGGTTGCTCGTCTCGGCCTGGCTCGCACCTTCCAGCACGTCAAGCTGCGCCCGCAGATGAGCCTTCTCGACAACGTCGCGCTCGGCGCCCATGCGCGCACGCGCTCCGGCATCCTCCGAGCCGGGCTGCGCCTGGACCGCCGCGAAGAGCGCCAGATCCTCCAGGAAGCGCAGCGCCAGCTGGAGCGCATCGGCCTGGGCGATCGTGCGCATGAACTGGCCGGCAGCCTGCCGCTTGGCACGCAGCGCATCCTCGAGATCGCGCGCGCCCTCGCCGCCGATCCGGTGCTGCTGGTGCTCGACGAGCCGGCCGCCGGGCTGCGCCGCAAGGAGAAGATGGCGCTCGCCGACCTGCTGCGCAAGCTGCGCGAGGAGGGCGTGACGATCCTGATCGTGGAGCACGACATGGACTTCGTGATGAGGCTGGTCGATCGGCTGGTAGTGATGAACTTCGGATCCAAGCTGGTCGAAGGGCCGCCTGCGGCCGTGCGGGCGGACGAGCGCGTGCAGGCCGCGTACCTTGGAAGCGTGGCGTGATGGAAAGAGTCGCATGAGTACGGTTCCCATGCTCGAGGTCGGCGACCTGCACGTGTCGTACGGCCAGGTCGACGCGGTCCGCGGCGTGAGCCTTTCGCTTCAGCCTGGCCAGATCGTGTCGGTGATCGGACCCAATGGGGCCGGCAAGACGACGCTGCTGGCGGCGGTCATGGGGCTGCTGCCGTGCAAGGGCCTGCTGCGGTTCGAAGGCGAGGACCTGCATGGGCTCGACGTCGAGGCGCGGGTCGAGCGCGGTCTGTGCCTGGTGCCGGAGAAGCGCGAGCTCTTCGGCGAGCTGTCCGTGCTCGACAACCTGATGCTTGGTGCCTATGCCCGGCGGCTGCGCAGCGACGCCCTCAAGCGGCAGCTGCAGGCGGTGTTCGAGCGCTTTCCCCGTCTGGCCGAAAGACGCGCACAGCGTGCCGACACGTTGTCCGGCGGCGAACGGCAGATGCTGGCGCTGGGGCGGGCGCTCATGTCCTCGCCGCGCCTGCTGATGCTCGACGAGCCGAGCCTGGGGTTGGCGCCGCTGATCGTGCGCGACATCCTTGCGATCGTGCGGCAGCTGCGTGACGACGGTGTCTCGATATTGCTGGTCGAGCAGAATGCCCGCGCCGCGCTTGAGACATCGGACTACGGCTACGTCCTGGAGACCGGCGACGTCGCGCTGTCTGGCGCTTCTGCGGAGCTTGCCGGCGATCCGCGCGTGCAGGCCACGTATCTTGGCGGAGGGAGCCAGGATGAAGGTTGAAGGTATGAAGCCGGAAGGGAAGGAGCCTGCGGCCAGGAAGCCGCAGGGGAGTGAGCCGGCGACGCGGACCCTGCCGGCGATGCTGCAATACCAGGCGCAGGCCTTCGGGAAGCGGCCGCTGCTCGCCATCGGCGGCCAGCGCTGGTGCCATGAAGACGCGGCGGGCGCCGCTGCCGCACGCGCCGGCGCGCTGGCGGCGGCCGGCATCGGGTCCGGGGACAGGGTCGCCGTGATGTGCGGTAACCGGCTGGAATTGGTCGAGATCTTCCTCGGCTGCGGCTGGGCGGGCGCAGTCGCAGTCCCGATCAATACCGCGTCGATGGGACCGCAGATCGAGTATTTCCTCGCCGATAGCCAGGCGCGGCTGCTGGTGATCGAGGCCCAATTCCTTTCGCGGCTCGAGATGGCGGACCTCGCCCGCACGAACCTGCAGGCGATCTGGGTCGTCGGGAAAGACGGCACCAGCGGGGGCAGCAGCGGGGGCAGCAGCGGGGGCAGCGCCTCCGGAACACCCGCGCGCAGCGGCTGGCCTACCGCTTCCGAGCCGATCCCGCCGGCGCATGTGCTACCGGGCGACCCGCTCGCGATTCTCTACACATCCGGCACCACCGGGCCCGCGAAGGGCGTCGTATGTCCGCATGCGCAGTACTACTGGTGGGGCCGCAACAGCGGCGACGTCCTGGGCGTCGGGGTCGACGACGTGCTCTGCACGACGCTGCCGCTGTTTCACATCAACGCGCTCAACACTTTCGCGCAGGCGGCGATTGCAGGCTGCCAGGTGGTGTTCGAGCCGCGCTTCTCGGCTTCGGGCTTCTGGGCGTCGATGCGGGCGTGCGAGGCGACGGTCGTCTACCTGCTCGGCGCCATGGTGCCGATCCTGCTCGCGCAACCTGAGGGCGAGGACGAACGGGACCATCGAGTGCGCGTGGGCCTTGGCCCCGGCGTGCCGGCTGCTGCCGCGTCGGAGTTTCGGCGGCGCACCGGGGTGTGCCTGCTCGAGGGCTATGGCTCCACCGAGACCAACTTCGTCATCGCGACCGGGCCTGAATCGCCGCGGGGCGGCGTGATGGGCTGGCTGCGTCCAGGGTTCCATGCGCGGGTGGCCGACGAACACGACGAGGAAGTGCCGGCCGGCACGGCAGGCGAACTGCTGCTGCGGGCCGATGAACCTTATGCCTTCGCCAGCGGCTATTTCAACATGCCGCAGAAAACGGTCGAAGCCTGGCGCAACCTCTGGTTCCACACCGGCGACCGCGTGGTGCGCGATGACGACGGCGCCTTTCGCTTCATCGACCGCATCAAGGATGCGATCCGCCGTCGCGGCGAGAACATCTCGTCGTTCGAAGTCGAGCAGGTGCTTCTCAGCCATCCGGCAGTGGCGGCGGTGGCGGTCTATCCCGTGCGCAGCGAACTGGCCGAGGATGAGGTGATGGCGGCCGTGACGATGCGGTCGGGGCAGGCACTGGATCCGGCGGATCTGGTGCGACATTGCGAATCGCGTCTGCCTTATTTCGCCGTGCCGCGCTATGTCGACGTTCTGGAGGACCTGCCGCGAACCGAAAACGGCAAGGTCCAGAAATACAAGCTGCGCGAACGCGGCGTGACCGCTGTGACCTGGGATCGCGGCAGCCGGCCGGGCGCCATGCGCCAGGCACCGGGCCGGTCCTGATGTCCGCCGGTCCGCTGCCGGAGATGTTCTCGCTTCGGGGGCTGTCGGCTTTCGTGACCGGCGCCGGTCGCGGGCTCGGCGAGGCGATTTCGCAGGGACTCGCGCAAGCGGGCGCCCGGGTGGGGCTGGCGGATATCGATCCCGCCGTGGATGCGGTCGCGGCGCAGCTGCAGGCGGACGGACATGAATGCACTGCCGTCCGGCTCGACGTTCGTGACGAAGCGGCCTTCGAGGCCGCCTTCGCAGCGGCGTCCGCTCGCTTCGGCGGGATCGACGTGATGGTGAACAACGCGGCGTCTACCCGAGGCACGTCGATCTGGTCGATCACCGCCGACGAGTGGGACGACGTGCTGGCAGTGAACCTGCGCGGCTGCTTCTTCGGCTGCCGCGTCGCCGGCCGGCACATGCGCGATCGTGGCAGCGGACGGATCGTCAATATCTCGTCGATCGCGGGCCAGCAGCCGAGTGCTGCCTCCGGCGCCCACTACGCCGCCTCGAAGGCTGGCCTGCTGGCGTTGACGCGGACATTCGCGACCGAACTGGCGCCGTACGGGGTCACGGTCAATGCACTGGCGCCTTCAGCCATCCGTAGCCCGCTCCTGGATTCGCTGGACGAGACCCGCCGCCGGACGATTGCCGCTTCGATTCCCCTCGGTCGTTTCGGCGAAGCGCAGGAGGTCGCGGCTGCGGTGGTCTACCTGGCTTCCCCGGCAGCAGGATTCACCACCGGGGCGACCATCGACCTGAACGGCGGAAGGCTGATGCGCTGACCGCGCGGGATTGGACAACGGAGACTGCGGATGAGGGACGACGAATCGCATGCGGCGCTCGACGATGCGCAAGGGCTTGGCCACGAGGGCCGCGCCGGCAGCGGCGACCATGCAGTCCTGAAGCTCTGGCTTCGCATGCTGGCGAGCACGACGCAGATCGAAGGCGAGATCCGGCGCCGGCTGCGCGAGCGTTTCGGGATTTCGCTGGCGCGCTTCGACTACATGGCGCAACTCTACCGGTTTCGCGCGGGGCTCAAGATGCGCGTGCTGTCGCGCTACCTCATGGTGACCGGTGGCAATATCACCGGCTTGACGGACGAGCTGGAAAGGGAGGGGCTGGTGGTGCGCTCTCCCAGCCTGGAGGATCGCCGTGCCTGGATCGTCAGCCTGACGCCCAAAGGGCGCCGCAGTTTCGAGACTATGGCGAATGAACACGAACAGTGGGTTCTCGAGCTGCTCTCGGCACTGGATGTCAATGCAGTGCAACGGCTCTATGCGGAGCTGGGCGCACTGCGCGTGCACCTGACCAATGGGCGGCGGCAGGACCCGGAGAACAGGGGAGGTACCGACTGATGAGCATCGACATCGCCATTCCCTACGGCGGGTACTGGTCGACACCCTTCGCCCGCTGGCAGGGCAGTTTCGCGCATCTTCACAGCCTGCAGTTCGGCGCCTGGGTTGCGCGCAAGGCGTTGGAGAAGCGAGGCATCGACGCTGCAGCGTTCGACCATGGCGCACTCGGCATGACGGTTCCGCAGCGCGGCTCGTTCTACGGGCTGCCGTGGTTGATGGGGCAGATCGGCGCCGCATCGGTCGCCGGGCCCACCATCAACCAGGCATGCGCAACCGGTGCCCGCGTGCTGCAGTCTTGCGCAGCCGAGATCCGCGAAGGCAATGCGTCCGTGAGCCTTGCCATCTCCACCGACCGGACGTCGAACGGGCCGCACATCTTCTATCCGGCGCCGACCGCCCCCGGTGGGACGGGTGAGGCCGAGAACTGGGTACTCGACAATTTCGGCTGCGATCCGTTCACCGGCCAGTCGATGGTGCAGACGGCCGAGAACGTCGCCCGCCGCAGCGGTGTCGACATGGCAAAGCAGCACGAGGTTTCCGTGCGGCGCTATGAGCAGTACCAGGATGCGCTTGCCCAAGATGCGGCGTTCCTGCGCCGCTTCATGGACCTTCCGTTCGACGTGCCCGACAGCCGCTTCAAGCGCAGCCAGTCCGCGCTCGACGGTGACGAGGGCATCCATGCGACGACCGCCGAAGGGCTCTCACGCTTGAAGCCGGTGATCGAGGGCGGCACCGTCACCTACGGCGCACAGACCCATCCGGCCGACGGCAGCGCGGCAATCGTGCTGACGACCTCCGGGCGCGCCCGCGAATTGTCTTGTGAGCCGGGCATCGACATCAGCATCCGGTCGTTCGGCCAGGCGCGGGTCGAGCCCGGCTTCATGCCGGCTGCCCCGGCTCCTGCCGCAAGGCGAGCCCTGCAGGCCGCAGGGCTCGACATCTCGCAGGTCGACGCGATCAAGACCCACAACCCGTTCGTGCTGAACGACATCGTCTTCGCGCGTGAGTTCGGCATCGATCCGATGGGAATGAACAACTTCGGCTCGTCGCTCGTGTGGGGCCATCCGCAGGGACCGACCGGCCTGCGTTCAGTCATCGAGCTGATCGAGGAGCTGGTCCTGCGCGGCGGCGGACACGGCTTGTTCAGCGGCTGCGCGGCCGGCGACTCCGCGATGGCGGTGGTGCTGAAGGTCGATGACCGGCGCAAGTGAGGCGATGCAGCAAGGGGCGGGGACGAAGGAGCCGGAGCCGGCTTGGAGGACCAGGCTATGAAGGAGCAGACTTGAGATGAAGGAGCAGACTTGAGATGAAGGAGCAGACTTGAGCGAGCAGTACTGGGACGAATCGCTCGAGACGATGCCGTGGCGCGATGTGCTTGCCTGGCAAGCGCGGCAACTGGGCCCTTTTCTCGCCGGCGTTCGCGGCCGTTCGGCGCTGTATGCGCGGCTGCACGACGGGCTCGCCAGCGACATCCCGATGCGCAGCCTCGACGATCTCCAGGCATTGCCGTTCACGCTCAAGGACGATATCCGCGCAGCCCAGGACGACGCGGACGATGAGCGACCGCTCGGCGCCAACCAGGCGGCGCCGACCCGGGACATCGTGCAGGTGCTGTCGTCGTCCGGCACCACCGGCGCGCCGCTCTACTACGCATTGACTGCGGCCGATACGGACCGGGTGGCAGATGCGGTGGCCAACACGTTCTTCACGGCCGGCATCCGCCGCGAGGACGTGGTTGCCCACCTGGTGGGCCTGCCGATGGTGGCAGGCGGGCTTCCGTATGCCGACGGATTCCGCCGCATCGGGGCCACGCTGTGCTGGCTTGGCGGCTTTCCCACCGAGCGGATCCTGCGCGAGATGCGCCGACTGCGGGTGACCGCGATGCTGGCCACCACCTCCTTCGGCCTTTACCTCGGCGAGGGTGCGGGCGAGAATGCAGCTTCCGACGGTCTGCCGCCGCTTGCGCTGCGCAAGGTCCTTTGCGGCGGCGAGCCGGGACTGAACCAGCCGGAAGTCAGGCGCCGGATCATGTCGGGCCTGAAAACGGATCACCTGCGCGAGACGATGGGGCTGGGCGACGTGATCCCGGCCATGTGGGGCGAATGCGCCCACGGCGTCGGCATGCATTTCAACGCGCAGCGGCATGTCGCAGTCGAGCTGATCGATGCGGCAGATGGAAAGCTCGTGCCGTGGCGCGAAGGTGCCACCGGCGAACTCGTCTATACCGCGCTTGCGCGCGATGCCACACCGGTGGTGCGCTACCGTTCGCGCGACCATGCGCTGGTGACCGGCGTCGATCGGTGCGCGTGCGGCCGGACCAGCCCGAGGATGCGCTGCATCGGGCGCACCGACGACATGCTCATCTATCGCGGCATGAACGTCTTTCCGACTGCGATCCGGGACCTGGTGGTCCAGGCGTTCGCCGGCCGCTGCGAGCCGCTGGTGCGCGTCTGGCGCGAGTTCCCGGGGCAGGTGCGCTACGACGACGCGATCGCCGTCGAAGTCGAGGCAGCACCTTCGAGCGATACCGGTGATTACGATGGGCTCGCGCGCGAAATGGAAGATCTGGTGAGGGCGCAGCTGCAGGTGCGCATCGCGGTGCGTGTCGTTCCCCCCGGGACCTTGCCGCGTGCCGTCTACAAGAGCCCGCTTCTGGTCACCCGGCAGTAGCCTTCGAGGGCGCCGCCTCAGGCGTCGACGATCAGAGCGGGAGCCGGCCGGTCCTGGTACAGCGTGGCGACCAGTTGCGCGCGGCGCTCGAGCACCGCGCGCTGATT
Source organism: uncultured Pseudomonadota bacterium (assembly GCA_963844195.1). GTDB lineage: Bacteria > Pseudomonadota > Gammaproteobacteria > Burkholderiales > Burkholderiaceae_E > Lautropia. The sequence continues at coordinate 1,943,930 of CAWJNC010000004.1, forward strand.
GATGTAGCCCTTGTCGGTGATCTCGCCGGCGTCGATCGACGGCGGCTCGGCCATCAGCAAGGCGGCCGCGGCACAGGTCGAGGAACCCGCGGCGAGCTGCCTCAAGCGGCTCAGGCCTGCGGCAACCGCATCGCGCACCGCACTCGACGCCAGCGCGTCGGGCGCCGCCGACTGCGCATCGAGCCCGGCCAGCTGCCGGCACGCTGCGAGGTTCGGAAACACCAGCAGGCGCACGTCGTCGCGATCATGGCCGCAGACGACGATGTCCTGCGCGACTGGCGCCAGGGCCTCGAGTGCCCGCACGCGCAGGCCGCCGACGTTCACCCAGGTGCCGGAGGTGAGCTTGAAGTCTTCCGCGATGCGCCCGTCGAAGACGAGCCCCGCCTCGGGTTTCCGTTCGTCGAGCCAGCGCACCGCGTCACCGATGCGATAGAAGCCTTCCTCGTCGAAGGCCTGCGACGTGGCGGCAGGGGCCTTCCAATAGCCGGGGGTCACGTTGACGCCGCGCACGCGGATTTCCAGTTTGCCGCCGCTGGGGACCAGCTTGAGTTCGGTTCCCGGCACCGGCAGACCGATGACGCCCGATCGCTGCGCCTGGAAATGGCAGTCGGTGGCCAGCGGCGCGGTTTCGGTCGAGCCCCACGCGGCAACCATGGGAATGTCTCGGCCCGTCGCCTCGTGGCTCAGCCGCTGCAGCGCATCCCACAGGTGCTGCGGCAGGGCTGCCGCCGCATAGAAGATCACCTGCAGCCGGGCGAAGAACCGCTGCCGAAGCTCCGCGTCGGCATGCAAGGCGCTCACGAGGAAGTCGTAGCCCCTCGGGACGTTGAAGTAGATCGTCGGCGAGATCTCTCGCAGGTTTTCCAGCGTCTTGTCGAACAGGCCGGGCGCCGCCTTGCCACCGTCGATATAGAGCGTGCCGCCGTTTCGGAGCACCATGTTGAAATTGTGGTTGCCGCCGAAGGTATGGTTCCACGGCAGCCAGTCGACGATCACCGGCGGCGTCTTGGCAAGGAATGGCCAGACCTGCAGCTTGGCCTGCTGGCTCGCGCACATCATCCGGTGCGTGTTGAGCACGCCCTTCGGGACACCGGTGGAGCCGGAGGTGAAGAGGACCTTCGCCACCGTGTCCGGGCCCAAGGCGTCGAACGCCTGGGCCACCGCGGAAGCATCGGTTTCGTTCAGGAGCTCGCGGTATTCGCGTACTGCGCCGGTCGCCACCGCCGGGGCGGCGGCGAGGTCGTCCAGGATCAGGATCGCGTCATGGTCTTCCTTCACGGCCGCGAGGGCCAGCGCATAGCGGGCGGAAGGAGCGGCGAAGATCGCCCCCGGTCCGACGCTCGCCAGGATCGCCTTCAGCTTGCCATGGTCCTGCGACATCAGACTGTAGGCCGGCGACACCGGAACGGCCGGCACGCCGACATGCATCGCGGCAAGAGTCAGGAGCGCATGGTCGATCGAGTTGTCCGATAGCAGCACGAGCGGCCGGTCCGGGCCGAGCCGGTTGCGCAGCATCCAGGTAGCCAGCGCAAGCACCTGCGGCAGCGCCTCACCGTAACTGAGGTGCTTCCAGCCGGCACCGTCGCGCTGCGCGAGCCAGGTCACACCGGGCGCTTGTTCGGCCCAATGCACCAGCCATTCGCCGACGCAGCGCGAATAGCTGCCGAGGGGCTCCGGCGACCTCGCGACTTGCGTTCCGTCGTTGCGCCGGTCGAGCTCGACCTTCGGAGGCGCGAACAGCGCGCTCGACGCTTTCATCGTACTGCCTGCTTGCGTACCGCCAGTTCCTGCTCGCGCTCGCGCAGCCGAAAACGCTGGATCTTGCCAGTCGCCGTCTTCGGCAGTTCCTCGACGAATTCGACGAACCGCGGATACTTGTAGGGAGCGAGGCGCTGCTTCACGAAGGCCTGCAGTTCTTCCTCGGTGACGCGCTGCCCGTCCTTGAGCACCACGTACGCCTTGGTCTTGGTCAGCCCGTCCTGGTCCTCCTTGCCGATGACCGCGCTCTCGAGGACCGCCGGATGCTGCATCAACGTCGCTTCCACCTCGAAGGGCGACACGTAGATGCCGCTGACCTTGAGCATGTCGTCGCTGCGTCCTGCGTAGGTGTAGTAGCCGTCGGCATCGAGGCTGTACTTGTCCCCGCTGCGGGTCCACGCGCCCTGGAACGTGTCGCGGCTCTTCTGCCGATCGCTCCAGTACATCAGCGCAGCGCTGGGCCCGTTGACATAGAGATCGCCGACTTCGCCGACGGGAACCGGCGCGCCGTCATCGCTGCGCAGTTCGATCCGGTAGCCGTCGACCGGCTTGCCGGTGGTACCGTAGCGCACGTCGCCGGGGCGGTTCGACAGGTAGACGTGCAGCATCTCCGTCGAGCCGATGCCGTCGATGATCTCGCAGCCGAAGTGAGCGCTGAAGCGCTGCCCGATCTCTGCCGGCAAGGCTTCGCCGGCCGACGAGCACATCCGCAACGCCACTGCCTCGCGAGGCGGCAGGCGCGGCGAAGCCAGCATCCCCGCGAAGCCGGTCGGCGCGCCGAAAAATACCGTCGGCTTCTGCTCCGTCCAGCGCTTGAAGACGGCATCCGGAGTGGGGCGCTCGCTCATCAGCACCACCGACGCCCCCACCGAAAGCGGGAAGGTGAGGGCGTTGCCGAGCCCGTAGGCAAAATAGAGCTTGGCCGCGGAGAAGCAGGTGTCCTGCTCGGTGAGGCCGAGCACTGCCTTGCCGTACAACTCCGCCGTCCAATAGAGGTTCGCATGGGTATGGACGGTTCCCTTTGGGCGGCCAGTCGATCCCGAGGAATACAGCCAGAAGGCAGGGTCCTCGCCATGCGTGTGGGCTGCCTGCGGCATGACTGCCGAAGGAGGTGCCGAGAGCGGTGGTTCATGCCGCGACAAGACCTCGTCGAGCGACATTGCGCCGGCCGGCAGCTCCGAGCCGTGCGACACGATCAGGTGCACGACTTCCTGGACGCCGCCGGCTTGTTCCTTGGCGCGTGCCAACGCCTCGTTCAGCACCGGCAGCAACTCGGCCGAGACCAACGCCGCCCGAGCGCGGCTGTGGCGCAGCATGTAGGCGTAGTCGTCAGCGGTGAGCAGCGTATTTACCGCCACCGGCACGACACCCGCGTAGAGGCATCCCAGGAAGGCGACCGGCCAGTGGCTCGTGTCGTGCATCAGCAGGAGGACGCGCTCTTCGCGCCGCATGTCCAATGCCGCCAGCAGTCCGGCCACCCGCCGCACCTGCTCGTCGAGAGCCGCGTAGGTAAGGCTGCCGTAGTCGTCGACATAGGCGGACCGGTTGCCTCGCGTCCGATTGAACTCGAGGAGATGGCTGGCGAAGTTGTAGCCGTCGGCAAGATCGGGCTTGCGAGCCGTGGAAGAAGCGAACGTGGAAGAAGCGGACGTGGAAGAACAGCGGACGTGGAAGAAGCGGACATGTCTTTCGGTCTCCTTCGATATTCCCGTCCGCGCAGTCCGGCCGGTGTGACGGGCGCCCCGGCGCTTGCAGAGCAGCAGGCAATGAATTATCTTGCGTGGAATCGAAAGCTATCAACGCTTTGGCTGCAAGTCAAGCAATATACTGCATCGCATTGGATCGCCTCTCTGTGATCCAGGCCAGGAACGCATACCGATGAATGACCGCCCGGAAGTGGATCTTGTCGTCCCGGATGCCCCGACTGCGGGGAGTGGGAGCGCGCCTGGTTTGGCCGGCGCCGTCGGCGCCGAGTTGGCCGGCGCAGCCGGTACGGAGGCGGGCAAGAACCCGCTTCTGGTGGCACTTGGCGAGCGGGTCCGCACGCTGCGCGCCCAGCGCGGCCTCACCCGCAAGGCAGTGGCGCTGGCTGCCGACGTGTCGGAGCGGCATCTCGCCAACCTCGAATACGGCATCGGCAATGCCTCGGTGCTGGTGCTGCAGCAGGTTGCGGGGGCTCTCCAGTGCTCGCTGGCGGAACTGCTCGGCGATGTCACCACTCGTTCGCCGGAGTGGCTGCTGATCCGCGAGCTGCTCCAGAATCGCAGCGAAGCGGACCTGCGGCGTGCCAGGCTGCTGCTGTCGGAGCAGTTCGGCGGCACCGGCAAGGACTCGGGGCGTCATTCCCGGATCGCGCTGATCGGGCTGCGCGGCGCGGGTAAGTCGACGCTCGGCCACATGCTCGCGGAAAGCCTCGAAGTTCCGTTCGTGGAACTGAGCCGGGAGGTGGAGAAACTTGCCGGCTGCAGCATCCGGGAGATCTACGACCTCTATGGTGCTACCGCCTACCGTCGCTATGAGCGCCGAGCGATCGAGGAGACAATCCGCGCGTATCCGCAAGCCGTCATCGCGACGCCTGGCGGCATCGTCTCGGACCCCGCGACCTTCAACCAGCTGCTGGCCTGTTGCACCACTATCTGGCTTCGTGCGGACCCTGAGGATCACATGAATCGGGTGGCGGCGCAGGGGGATACCCGTCCGATGGCCGCCAGCCGGGAAGCCATGGAGGACCTCAAGCGCATCCTGGCGGGCCGCAGGCCGTTCTACTCCAAGGCGGACCTGACGCTGGACACGAGCCGGCAGGACCTGGAGCGGACATTTGGGAAGCTGGTGGAGCTGGTGGCGGCGCTGGTGGGCGAGCACGCATCATAATGCGTACGAAATGTGTTTGACCCGAATCCTGAAGTGGAAGTATGATGCATTGCTGACGCATGGCTCGACTGATGACCAGGCCTCGCTAGGCAGTATTTTTCGCGTCGCGGTGCCCCGTAGCGCCACGCTGCCTGTTCGGTCCCGATCGCGATGGCTGTCGGGATGCAACGATCCAAGGAGAACCTCATGGGTGCGGATACCACCACGCCGGGCAAAGTCGACTATCGGACCGAGCCTGCACAATATCGGCATTGGACCCTGGAAACCGACGGTGCAGTCGCGCGCCTGAGACTCGACGTCGCCGAGGAAGGCGGCATACGTCCGGGCTACAAACTGAAGCTCAACAGCTACGACCTGGGCGTCGACATCGAGCTGCACGACGCGCTGAACCGGATCCGTTTCGAGCATCCCGGGGTTCGTTCGGTGGTGGTCACGAGTTCAAAGGATCGCATTTTCTGCTCGGGGGCCAACATCTTCATGCTGGGCGTCTCGAGCCACGCTTGGAAAGTCAACTTCTGCAAGTTCACCAACGAGACGCGCAACGGCTTCGAGGATTCCTCGCGGTATTCCGGCATCAAGTTCGTGGCTGCCGTCAATGGCGCCTGTGCCGGCGGTGGCTATGAACTCGCCTTGGCGTGCGACGAAATCATCCTGGTCGATGACCGCTCGTCGTCGGTCTCGCTGCCGGAAGTGCCGTTGCTCGGCGTGCTGCCGGGCACCGGCGGCCTGACCCGTGTCACCGACAAGCGTCATGTCCGCCACGACCTGGCCGATCTTTTCTGTACCAGCGTCGAGGGCGTCAGGGGCCAGCGGGCGGTCGAATGGCGGCTGGTCGATGCCGCTGTCAAGCCCGCGCAGTTCGCCGGCGCCGTGGACGAAGCCGCAGCCCGACTCGGGCAAGGCAGCGACCGTCCTGCCGATGGCAAAGGTGTGCAGCTCAAGCGATTGCAGCGCGAAGACGCGCCCGATGGGCTGTACTACGAGCATGTCTCGGTCGAGATCGACCGCAAGAGGCGAACTGCGACCTTCACGGTGAAGGCGCCATCGTCTCCTCAGCCCACCGACATCGCGAGCATCGAAGCCGTCGGTGCGGACTGGTGGCCGCTTGCCATGGCGCGCCAGCTGGATGATGCGATCCTATCGATGCGTACCAACGAACTCGATACCGGCGTCTGGCTGCTCAAGACGAAGGGCGATCCCGCGGCGGTGCTCGCCGCCGATGCCACGATGCTCCAGCATCGAGAACATTGGCTCGTTCGCGAGACGATCGGACTGCTGCGGCGAACGCTCGCCCGGCTGGATGTCTCGTCCCGCAGTCTCTTTGCGATCGTGGACTCCGGCTCCTGCTTTGCCGGCACGCTTGCCGAGGCAGCCTTTGCCGCCGACAGGGTCTACATGCTGTCCCTGCCGGACGACGAGCCCGCAGCGCCGACCCTGACGTTGAACGAGTTCAACTTCGGCTTCTACCCGATGGTCAACGACCAGTCCCGCTTGCAGCGGCGCTTCTACGAGGAAGCCGAACCGCTCGAGACGGTGCGCGGGGCTGCCGGCAAGCCGCTCGATGGCGAAGCTGCCCTGGCGCTTGGACTCGTGACCAGTGCGCCGGACGACATCGACTGGGAAGACGAGATCCGCATCGCCATCGAAGAGCGGGTTGCGATGTCCCCGGATGCTCTGACCGGCCTCGAGGCCAACCTGCGTTTCGCCGGCAAGGAGAACATGCTCACTCGAATCTTCGGGCGCCTCACCGCCTGGCAGAACTGGATCTTCATCCGTCCGAACGCCGTCGGCGAGCGCGGAGCCCTCAAGGTCTATGGGACCGGCGAAAAGGTCTCGTTCGACCCGAACCGCGTCTGACAGGCCGGGTCCGACAAGCAACCGCTCTTCGCATCCTCGAAAGGAAGAACTGACATGTCCTCGATCAACTACAGCGAAAAAATTCCCAACAACGTCAACCTCGGCGAAGACCGTACGCTGCAGCGGGCGCTCGAAGGCTGGCAGCCGAACTTCATCAACTGGTGGGGCGACGTCGGCCCGGAAGGCTCCAACAACTTCGACGTCTACCTGCGCACCGCGATCAGCGTCGACCCGCAAGGCTGGGCGCACTTCGGCTACGTCAAGATGCCTGAATACCGTTGGGGCATCTTCATGAACCCGGGTAACGCGGAACGCCAGATCCACTTCGGTGATCATCTCGGCGAGAAGGCATGGCAGGACGTTCCGGGCGAGCATCGCGCCAATCTGCGGCGGATCATCGTGACGCAGGGGGACACGGAGCCGGCTTCGGTCGAGCAGCAGCGTCATCTCGGCCTGACCGCGCCATCGATGTACGACCTGCGCAACCTCTTCCAGATCAACGTCGAAGAGGGCCGCCACCTGTGGGCGATGGTTTACCTGCTGCATCGGCATTTCGGTCGCGACGGCCGTGAAGAGGCAGAGGAACTGCTCGTGCGCCGCTCGGGCGATGAGAACAACCCGCGCATCCTCGGCGCGTTCAACGAGAAGACGCCGGATTGGCTTGCGTTCTTCATGTTCACCTACTTCACCGACCGGGACGGAAAGTTCCAGCTTTCCGCGCTTGCCGAAAGCGCGTTCGATCCGTTGGCACGCACCACCAAGTTCATGCTGACCGAGGAAGCGCATCACATGTTCGTGGGTGAAAGCGGAGTCTCCCGCACCGTCGCTCGCACTTGCCAGGTGATGAACGAGCTCAAGACCGACGACGTGCAGAAGCTGCGTGCGGCCGGGGTGATCGACCTGCCCACGATCCAGCGTTACCTCAACTTCCACTACAGCGTCACGATCGATCTCTTTGGGGCCGACCAGTCGAGCAACGCTGCCGCGTTCTACAGCTCGGGCCTCAAAGGCCGCTATGAGGAGGGCAAACGTCAGGACGATCACGTGCTCAAGGCCCAGACCTACAAGGTGCTCGACGTCCAGGGCGGGCGGTTGGTCGAGAAGGAGGCGCCGATGCTCAACGCGCTCAACGAAGTGCTGCGCGACGATTTCATCAAGGATTCGGTTGCAGGCGTCGGTCGCTGGAACAAGGTGATCGAGAAGGCAGGCATCCAGTTCAGGCTCGCGGTTCCCCACAAGGCGTTTCACCGCAACATCGGCACGCTTGCCGGCGTCAAGGTTTCTCCAGAGGGCCAGATCGTCGACGACGCCACGTGGCAGGCCAACAAGGACAATTGGTTGCCTACCGCCGAGGACCGCGCTTATGTCGCCTCGCTGATGGGACGCGTGGTCGAACCGGGCAAGTTCGCCAATTGGATCTCTCCGCCTGCAGTCGGCATCAATCGGCAACCGCTCGACTTTGAATACGTTCGTTTCAACTAGGCTTGGAACCGGACATCATGGACATGGCCGCGGAAACGGCAGTCATCAAGCAGCACCTGATCGATCCCGAGATCTGCATCAGGTGCAACACCTGCGAGGCGACCTGCCCGGTCGGTGCCATCACTCACGACGATCGCAACTACGTCGTGAAGGCGGACGTCTGCAACGGCTGCATGGACTGCATCTCGCCTTGCCCCACCGGATCGATCGATAACTGGCGGATCGTGCCAACCGCGAAGGCGTACACGATCGAGGAACAACTCGGCTGGGATGAACTGCCCCCCGAGCTGACGCCGGAGCAATTGGCAGCCGAGGGCGTGTCGGCCGACGCACAGGTCGCGGTCGTGGCCGAGGAGGCGCAGCCGGCGCTGCAGGCTGCCCTGATGGGTGAGCCGGTGTTCGACTCGGCGGAGTTCGGCGCCACTCTGCCGCCCTGGTCCGCTGCGCATGCTTACACCAACCTCTACGGGCCCAAACATCCGACCACCGCGACGGTGGTGGGCAACTTCAACTGCACCGAGTCCGGTTTTGCAAGCGAGACGCATCACGTCGTGCTCGATTTCGGCAGCATGCCATTCCCGGTGCTCGAGGGTCAGTCAGTGGGGATCGTTCCTCCGGGTGTGGACGAGCGCGGCAGGACGCACGTGGCGCGGCAGTATTCGATAGCCAGCCCACGCAACGGCGAACGCCCCGGCTACAACAACGTTTCCCTCACGGTGAAGCGGGTGACCGAGGATCATCAGGGCAACCCGGTGCGAGGCGTGGCCTCCAACTACATCTGCGATCTCAGAGTCGGCGACAAGGTGCAGGTGATCGGTCCGTTCGGCAGTTCGTTCCTGATGCCGAATCATCCCAGGTCCAACATCATCATGATCTGCACCGGCACCGGCAGCGCGCCGATGCGGGCGATGACCGAATGGCGGCGGCGCTTGCGAAAGACCGGCAAGTTCGAAGGTGGCAAGCTGATGCTGTTCTTCGGCGCGCGCACGCCGCAGGAGTTGCCATATTTCGGGCCTCTGAAGAGCCTGCCGAAGGACTTCATCGACATCAACCTCGCGTTTTCCAGGCTTCCCGACAGCCCTCGGCGCTACGTCCAGGACCTGCTACGCGAACGTGCAATCGACGTGGTCGAATTGCTCGAGGATCCCGACACCTTCATCTACGTGTGCGGGCTCAAGAGCATGGAAGAGGGCGTGGTGATGGCGCTGCGCGACGTGGCGCAGGAGGGCGGTCTGTCGTGGGAGGCGTTGGGTCCGGCGCTGAAGCGGGAGGGGCGGCTGCATTTGGAGACTTATTGAGGAATCGACTGAAGGATTTCTTGAGGAGGTTTGTTGAGGGAGCCTGTTGAGGGAGCCTGTTGAGGGGACTTTTCGAGGGGCTTTTCGAGGGGCCTCTTTTCAAGGCTCACTGAAGGCCGGGCATGGGCTCCAATGAGCGAGTTGCCCATCGAGTCGGGGGTGTCAGAGATTTTGTGTTCGAGGCGGGCAGAGACTTGTCCACGGTGCCGCTCGTCGCCTTGCGACGAACGAGCGGCGCGGTGGGCAAGTCGTTCATAGTTTACGAGGCTGACGCCGTAAAGCGCTCGCCAAAGAGGATGGCAAACAGGCTCATCGCCGCCCTCCAGTCGTGGGGCGCCTTGCCCCAGCCGGCCGTGATGTTGCGCAAGGCCAGCCAGATCAGCTTGGATGCCGCGCCATCGCTGGGGAAGTGCCCGCGGGTCTTGATGATCTTGCGCAGCCGCGAGTTAATGCTCTCGATGGCGGCGGTGGTGTAGATGATCTTGCGCACCGCCGGCGGGAACCCAAAGTCGGGATCACCTTGTCCCAAGCCCTGCGCCAAGCGGCCGCCACTGTGGGGTACTTCTCGCCCCAGAGCCCTTGCTCAAGGTCGTCAAGCGCGGCCTCAGCCTTCTCGGCGCGCTCGGTGCGTAGTAGATCGGATTGATCGCCGCCGCGAGCGCCCGGCGGTCCTTCCAGTTGGCGTAGTCCAGCGAGGCGCGGATCAGGTGCTCGATGCATTGGCCGTTTCGTCGCAGCAACGGTCGACGCCGTGGACAGCCTGGCACGGTGGAGCAGTAGCGCGGGTATTCGAAAGAGGCGACGCGTTTCCGCGGCAACGTCCCGCGCCCATCCAGGCGCTCGGATCGTCGTGCCGTCGCTGTATCTTGCTGCCCAGCTGAAGGACGCGAGACTTGTCCATGGGGCCGATCGTCGCTTGCGACGAACGAGCGGCCCGGTGAGCAAGTCAGGCGCAGAGTCACTGCCTCGAACACCCGAGTACTAGCCAGGGCAGACCCCTTCCAAAAGAGCGCCGCCTTCTTCAGTAGCGCCGCCTTCTCCGGTAACGCCGTCTTCAGGTAGTTTTGTCTTCGTCCCCGCTCCACGTTTCCGGGGAAAGGTCTGTCATCCACTCCGGCATCCAGTCCGGGATCCAGTCGTCTGGCCACCAGTCTTTCGGTTGGTGCCGCCGACCCCGTTGCTGTTCTTCCAGTAGTCCGGAGACGGCCATCTGGTAGTCGAGGCGCTCGCCGCACCAGCGGGTGACGGCGGTGGTCGGGTCGATCCTCAGCCCCTGTTGATGGTGCTGGCAGACTAGCGCCTGCATGTCGCCGCTTGAAGCCACGGCCGATTCGAACGTCTGGCCCTTCGAGCCGGTGAAGCGCAGGGCGCCGTCGTCGAGGATCTTCACATCGACCCGACCCTCATGGACCTGACGATGATGGAATCGGCACAGCATCACCAGGTTCGAGAGCTTCGTCTCGCCGCCGTCTGCCCAATGGCGGATGTGATGGCCATCGAGAAAGCGGGTGTGGGTGCAGCCGGGAAAGCGGCAGCAGGCATCGCGCGATCGCAAGGCGCGGCGGATCGCGGGCGGGATGCTGCGCGTCTTGCGGCCGACATCCAGGGGCTGACCCGATTCGTCTTCGACGATCCTGACCAGGCTGGCGTCGCACGACAATCGGCGGGCGGTCTCTGCGGCGATGGATGGCCCCGCCTCGATCTCGCAACGTCCCGGGGTGGCGTCCTTCAACGTTTCGCTGTCGACATGAACCACGATCTGCTGGCGCTCGCCACCGCCGAGCGACTGGTAGCCATGGCTGAGCCAGGATTCGGCAAAGAGCGCCAAGGCGTCGGCACGGCGTTGTGCGCGGGTTTCGGGCTCGTCGGCCGACAGCTTGATGTCGGGCGCACCGGCGTAGAAGGAGCTTTCTGGCTCGGCCATTCCATCCTCGGCGCTCGACGTTGCCGCGGAAACGTCTGATGAGCCTGATGAGCCTGATGAGTCAGCTGAACCTGATGAGTCCGCCGAGACACCCGGGCGCAGGAAGTTGTCGGTCGCCAGTTCGACGGCCTTGACCAGCAGCGCCCCGCTCTCGGCCGGCAGGCGGGCGCGCATCACCAGGGAGCCGTCGTCGTCGTAGTACCAGGTGACGCCCCGGTTCGCGAACTGCATCGCTGCACGCCCGAGCTCACAGGCTTCATGGGCCCGGCGGTAGAGTCTCACGACGCTCTCGACATGATGGGCCGTGCCATGCAGCGCAATCATCAGCAGCGTGCTTTCGGTCTCGGTGGTGGCCATGCGGGTCAGAGCACGCACCTTGGAATAGCTGAGCTCGCCGCGCGACATTGCGCTCGAGATCAGCGGCAGACCTTCGAGTGCCCGCGCAACGCGGACCTTCTCGCGCGCGGCGCCGAGATCGATGCCGCACTTCCATCCCAGCCAATGGGCGCACGATGGCGTCGATCCGTCTGCCCAGCCTTCGCGGCGATCGAACTCGGCAATGAGCACCAGCCATCGGTAGCTCGCAGCGTTCAGGTGACCGGCCAGTTCGGTGATTTGCGCTTCGAGTTCGGTGAGCGGGCGCTGAGGCTGCGTGGCCGTTGCGCTTGCGCTGGTTGCTTCGCTCATGGCACCCTCCTGATAGCTGGATATATATACAGCATCCTAGCGTCCGCTCTTGCGTGTGTCGATCACCCACATGGCCGAACCAGGCTTCCGCCGCGGCTATCCGGATCCTGAATGAGCGATACCTCGACAAGCTGTATGCGAACCCTGACCGCGCGAACCGCAGGGCCCGGCGGCAACTCGCGCGCCACTACAACGCGCGCGTGCGGGCGAGCGAACTATTCCCATTGTCATGAGGCGGGCGCAGGCCTTGCCATCACCTGCACAAGGCGGAAATTCGCTTCCGTGGAGTGCACATGGGAAGGCGTCTCGACCCCACCCACTTCGATCCGGCGAAGCTGCATCCGGCAAACTTCGATCCGAGTGGCGATAGGTACCTGGCCGACGTGGATGTCGGAGTTGACTACTACGCAGTGAGCCCCGACCTGCTGATCGAGAAAGGAGATGAATATCTGCATCCCTCCGGGCGGTTCACACCGTTTCCGCTCGAGGCCGTAGGCAGGCCCCTTTCTCGCGGCTTGCTGGCACGTCGTCCGGTAAGCAGGCGTCCATCGGGACGGTAGCCGCAATCAGCGGCATTGGCGGCGGCATTGGCGGCATTGGCGGCCGCCATGCAGCATCTGAGCAGCAGGTCCCGCCTGCCGAGGCTCGCACGTGCCAAAGCGCAGGCCTCCCCGGCTGCTACCCAAGCATCAGCGCGCCAACCAACACGGCAAACCCAATCGCAATTCCAGCGAGCAGATTGCGGCTCCAGAAGAAATAGGCAGCCAGTGCAAGCGCGCAGGCGAGCAGTCGCGTCCAGAGCGGTGTCTCGGCAAGGGTGCCGCTGGGCATCAGCAGGATCCGCGTGGTAAGCCCGGCGATCATGGCGTAGGCGACGCAGCCGGCCCAGTTGAAGAATTCGCCGCTCGCGGAGAACTTTCCGGACAGCAGAACCCCGAGGCCGCGCCAGAGATAGGTGGCGAGGCCGCAGGCCAGCACCAGCAAAGCAAGGTTGAGGGGGGCGGATAACTCGGACATCAGCTCGAACTGCCGCTGCCGGGCCCGTTCCCGCGGCCGGGCCCGTTCCCGCGGCCGATCCCGTTCCCGGGGCCGATCCCGTCGACTCGGCCGTTTGCGTCGACTCTGCGCTTCTTGTCGACGCTCCGCAGGTACAGCCACGCCAGCGTGCCGCCGGCGAGACCACCCATCATCACGCTCCACTGTGGCGATGCAAGATGGATGATGGGCCCGACGACGGCGCCGCAGGCGAGTGCGACGATTCCTTGGCGGGTGCGTGTTTCGCCGGTGAGAATGAGCAGGAAGTAGAGCGGCCCGACGAAGACCAGCCCCTGTCGAACCAGCGGCGGAAGCGAGTTCGCGAGGCCGTAGCCGGCGACGGTGGCGGCGAGGCAGACGATCCAGTTCGTCAGTGCAAAACCCGTGAACCACGCGAGCCGATGGGCTGGCGGCAGTTCAGGAAATCGCCGCATGGAGGCGGCCCAGCCAGTCATCGCCAGCAGCTGTGCCGCAACGTAAAGACGCCGCCGGTGGCGTGTGGATGGACGGGTCGATGGATGCGACGATTCCTCGTCCGGTCGCATCATCGGCATCAGTGTGACCGCCATCGGCAGGAAGCGGGCAGCGGTCAGGCCCACTGTGATCACGATGACACTGGGGAGCGTGCCTGCGAGCGACATCTCCAGCATCGCCAGCTGGCCAGGGAGGGCGAAGATGGTCGCGCTCGACAGCATGGCTGCCCAGAGTGGGAACCCGGTGCCGTTGGCGAGCGCTCCGAAGCCCAGGTAGCCGGCAGCGAGCACCGCCGATGGCACTCCGATCGATTCCCGCGCCGCCTGCAGGAACGCCTGCCGGTTGCGTGCCTGATCGCCACGCTCCTGCTGCCTGCCAGGCTGCCGGCCGTCACTGGTCACGGGGGTGCGAGCCTCGCGGATGCAAGCCTGTCACGGGTGTGCGAGCCTCAGGGAAGCCTGTCACCTGTGGGCGATCCGGTCTACGAGATCGCTTCCGCCAGCGTCTTCATATCCGGCATCCAGAGGTCGGGTTGATGCGGCGTTTCACCGAACGGCCGCTTGCGGCGGTCGATGAAGGCCGTCCTCATGCCCGCGGACTTGGCACCGATGCAGTCGAATGCATGGTTCGCGACGAACAGCACCTCCTCCATCCTGACGCCGCAGATCTCCGCGGCTTGCACGTAGGTGGCGCGGTGCGGCTTGAACGCGCCTGCAACGGCGACCGAGATGATCTGGTCGAACGGAATGCGGTGGTACTGCCGGGCCGTCTCGAGCATGTCGGGGTCGCCGTTGGAGAGCACGACGATCCGGTACTTGCGCTGCAGGCGCGCCAGGGCAGGTGGCACATCGGGAAACGGCTCGAGCCGTTCGATCGCGCTCACCAGGTCGCGGACCTCGTCCGGGGTGAACTCGATGCCGGCACGCTCGAGCGTGTAGGCAACCGCCCGATGGCCGATCTCGCGATATGGCGTGTGCGTAGACTGCAGCAGCGCGTCGATCATCGAGTTCTCGAAGTGGGTCCGCCTCCACCAAGTGACGAAAGAGCCGGGGTTACCCTTCCATCCCTTCGCCTTGAGCCAGGGCGTGACGTGTTCCGTGAGGCCGCCCTGCATGTCCACGACGGTGCCGTACTGGTCGAACATGACGACCTTAGTGCCACGCTTGATCGCTTCGATCGATTCGAGATTTTCCATGTCGCGATGTTAGCGGAAGGATGCAACCTCGGCCCGGCCGTCGCGGTCAGATCTTGATTCGCGGGTCGAGCCAGTCGCGCAGTGAGTCGCCGAAGAGGTTGAAGGCGAACACCGCAAGGCTGATGGCTACGCCGGGGAACACGATCATCCAAGGTGCCTGCTGGTAGAAGTCGATTGCCGAACCGGAGAGCATCAGGCCCCAGGCGGCGGTCGGCTCGGTGACCCCGAGGCCGAGGAACGACAGCGAAGCCTCCAGCAGGATGGCCTGGCCGACGAACGCCGTGAGCATGATGAGGTACGGAGCGACCACGTTGGGGACGATGTGGCGGAAGATGATCCGGTTGTGCGAGAAGCCGGCGGTGCGGGCGGCGTCTATGTACGGCATTTCGCGTATCGAGAGCGCCGACGATCGGACGACCCGCGCCACCTTCGGGACCATTGGAAGCCCGATGGCCATGATGAGGTTCCAATCGATGCCGAAGACCACGTTCTTGCCGAGCACCGCCACCACCGCGAGGGCGAGGACGATGATCGGGAAGGCGAGGATGATGTCCATCAGCCGCTGGATGATCAGGTCGGTGAGGCCGCCGAAGTAGGCCGACGCGACGCCGATCACGGCGCCGAGGGTCGAGCCGATCAGCGAGGACAGGAAGCCGACTGCGAGTGCCGTCTGCGAGCCGAAGATGATCCGCGACAGGACGTCCCGGCCGAAGTTGTCGGTCCCGAGCGGATGCTCGGGGGAGGGCGGTGCGAGCAAACCTGCATAGTCGACGTCGAGCGGATCGTAGGGGGCGACCCAGGGCGCGAAGATCGCGGCGAATACCATCAGGAGGATGATCAGCAAGCCGGCGGAGCCGAGCGGCTGCTGAAGCAAGAAGGCGACGAGCGGATGTCGGCGCTTCGGAATCCGGTAGTCTATCCGGATGGCATTGGGCGACGTGCTCGACATCAGCGATACCTGATCCGCGGATCGAGCCAGGCATACAGCAGGTCGATCACGAAGTTGACGACGATGAAGAAGACGGCGACCAGCAGGACCAGCGACTGGACCATGGTGAAGTCGCTGCGCGCCACCGCCTGGACGAACAGCTTGCCGATCCCGTTGAGATTGAACACCTGCTCGGTCACCACCAGCCCGCCGATCAGGAAGGCGAACTCGAGGCCGATGACCGTCACGACCGGCAGCATCGCGTTCGACAAGGCATGCCGGACGACCACCAGTCGCTCGTATACCCCCTTCGCCCGAGCAGTGCGGATGTAATCCTCCTGAAGGACCTCCAGCAGCGTCGAGCGCATCATCCGTGTCGCCACCGCGGAATAGCGGTAGCCGACGGCCAGGGCCGGCCAGATCAGCTGGGATAGGTTTTCACGCGGGTTCTCGAACAGCGGCGTGAAGGTAACCGGCGGATGCCATTGGAAATACGTCAGCAGCAGCAGGATGATGACCATGCCGAGCCAGAAGGAGGGAATGCCGAGGCCGGCGATCGAGACGACGCGGATCAGGTGGTCGATCCAGGTGTCCTTGTAGAGCGCCGACAGCGTGCCGAGCGGGATGGCGATCAGGACCGCGAGGATGGTGGCCATGACCGCCACCTGGATCGACAATTGCAGGCGGCTGGCGATTTCATGGGAAACCGGGTTGCCGGTCCACATCGACACGCCGAAGTCTCCTGTCAGCATGCCGCCCAGCCATTTGCCGAACTGCACGACGATCGGCTGGTCGAGCCCGAGTCGGACACGCTCCGCCTCGATGATCTCCTGCGGGACATTGGCCCCTTCGCCGCGCAGCATGACCTCCACCGGATCGCCGCCCATCATCCGCAGCATCAGGAACACCAGGATGGCCACCCCTAGCAGCGTCGGGATCATCAGCAGCAGTCGTTGGACGATGTAGCGGAGCATGGAGGAGGGTGCTGCGGGAGAAAGAAGCAGGGCGGCTTCGGATTACTTCCGGTCGGTCACTGCTGTCGACTACTGGTCAAGCCACACGTCCGCCAGGTCCTGCCCGACGTAGTGACTCGGGGTGATGTTCCAACCCTTGAGTTGCTTGTGGTGAACGATGATCCGGTGCCACCAGATGGTCGGGATGACGTACGCTTCCTGCAGCAGGTGGCGCTCGAAGTCTCGCACTATGGAGGCCCGTTTCGACTTGTCGAGCTCGCCCGACTGCTTGTCGTAGAGCTCGTCGAGCTTGCGGTCGGTGTGTCCGGAATAGTTCAGCGCGGAGCGGTCCGCCGAGATGTACTTCATCAGCTGCAGGTTGGGCTCGTCCATGAAGTCGCAGTTGAAGTCGAGCGCCGCGTCGTAGGTCGGGTTGCCGCGTTGCTGGGCGGCCAGGTAGAGGCGCGTCTCGAGCTGCTCGTGCTGCACGTTGAGGCCGATCTGGCGCCACTGGTCGATCAGGAACACGCCCACAGGCGTGTAGGGCATGGCGACGTTGCGGTTGGTGAGCTTGAAGGTGAGATTCTCGGCGCCCGCTTCCTTGAGCAGCTTGCGCGCTTCCTCACGTGCCGCCTTGTTGTCGCGGGCGAAGCCGGGAAGCTTCACCAGTTCGTCCTCGGGCGTCGCCAGGTCGTACCCCGGTCGAAGGACGCCGCCGACGTGCCGCACCAGGGCGATCTTCTGCAGCGCCTGGGCGCCGGTCCAGCGATCGACCGCCAGCGACAGGGCTCGCCGCACGCGGGCGTCGTCGAACGGCTTCTTGCCGGTGTTGAAGCTCACCACCAGGCTGCAGACCCACGGCGACTCCACTACCACCGCCTTGTCGCCTAGCGCCTTCACCAGCCGGTCGCGATCAGCCGGCGAATGGCCCCGGAATT
Organism: uncultured Pseudomonadota bacterium; assembly: GCA_963844195.1. Lineage (GTDB taxonomy): Bacteria > Pseudomonadota > Gammaproteobacteria > Burkholderiales > Burkholderiaceae_E > Lautropia. The sequence continues at coordinate 1,961,330 of CAWJNC010000004.1, forward strand.
CCGCCAGGACCTGCCCCGCGGACAGCGCGTTCACCATCGGCGCGCCGCCCATGTACACCGCCCGATAGCCGTCGAGGTAGGGCTTGCCCTTTTCGAAGTAGCCATCGAACTTCTTGCCGAGCCAGTGAGAGCCTGCCTGGTGCTCGACGAAGGTGAAGGGGCCGGTGCCCAGGATGTTGCGCTCGGGGAACTTCGGGTCCTCCTTGAGCTTCGCCGCACTATAGACGCAATCCCATGGCGACGCGAAGTTGGCGAGCATCGAAGCGTTGGGCTTCGACAGCTTGAAGATCACGGTGTTCGCATCCGGGGTGTCGATGCTTTCGATGTCGCTGTAGCTCTCGACGCGCAGCGATCGCACGCCTTGGGGCGGATTGCGCAGCCGGTCGTAGGTTGCCTTGATGTCGGCGGAGCTGAAGGCCGAACCGTCGTGGAACTTGACGTTCTGGCGCAGCTTGAAGGTGAATGTCAGCCCGTCCGGCGCGACGGTCCAGGATTCGGCAAGGTCGCCGACGACCTTCGGATAGTTGGCGGTGTCGAACTTGAGCAGCGTGGAATAGTGCGGCCGCACCGGATGAATGAACGCAAAGGAGCTCTGCGCGTGGCAGTCGAAGTTTGGCGGCTCGGCGCTGACTGCGAAGGTGAGGGTGCCACCGGACTTCGGTGTCTGGGCCCAGGTCGGTGAAACTGTAGCGACTGACGCAACTGCAACCGCCAGGGCGGCATGTTTGAACTTCATGGGTGGTCTCCTCGGGAGCTATTCTCGGTGGGCTCTTCGGCCCCGGTCGGCCGCCCTTGGCGGGGCAGAATGATGCTGCCGGTCTTGATGCTGCCGGCCCTCAGTGCTGCCGGCCTCAGTGCTGCTGGCCTCAATCCTGTCGGCCTCAGGCTTTGATGCAGGCAGCGTAGTGCAACGGCTTCACTTCTCGCAATTCGGGAATACCTGACCGGCATTCAGCGCTGGCGATCGGGCAACGGGTGTGGAAGACGCAGCCCGGCGGAGGATTCAGCGGGCTGGGAACCTCGCCGCCCAGGACCTTGCGCGCGCGCTCCCGCTCCAGCGCCGGATCCGGGATCGGCACCGCGTTCAGCAACGCCTCGGTGTAGGGGTGCAGCGGGTTGCTGTAGAGCTGGTCACGATCAGCGACCTCCATCACGCGGCCCATATACATCACCACGACCCGATCGGAGATGTGGCGCACGACGGCAAGGTCATGGGCGATAAACAGGTAGGTGAGCCCGAGCTCCTTCTGGAGGTCCTCGAGCAGGTTGATGATCTGCGCCTGGATCGACACGTCCAGCGCGGAAACCGGCTCGTCGCAGACGATGAAGCGGGGCTCGAGCGCGAGCGCACGCGCGATGCCCACCCGCTGGCGCTGGCCGCCGGAAAGCTCGTACGGGTAGCGCTCGGCCATGTAGTCGAACAGTCCCACCTGCTCCAGCAGCCCCGCAACCCGCTTGCGTGCGGCAGCACGGTTCGGCACCAGGCCATGCACCAGCGTCGGCTCGGCAATGATCTGCCCGACCGTCATCCGCGGGTTGAGCGACGAGTACGGGTCCTGGAAGATGACCTGAACGGAACGCCGGTAGGTCTTCAACTGCGCCTGGTCGGCGCGGGTGATGTCGACCCCGCCGTACGTGATGCGGCCCGCGACCTCTCGCTCGAGACGCAGCAGGGTTCGACCGACTGTCGTCTTTCCGCAGCCGGACTCTCCGACCAGTCCGAGCGTTTCGCCTGCGCGCAGGCTGAACGAGACGTCGTCGACCGCGCGCACCACCTGCCTTGCCGACGAACCGATCCCACGGCCTACCGTGAAATAGGTCTTGAGCCCTTCGACCACCAGCAACGGATCGCCGTGAAGGACCTTCGGCGGCGCGGGCTTCGCCAGCTCCGGCGACACCAGCTCCAACGCGCGCGGTCCATGGCGCTCCAGCTCACGGGCGCGGATGCAGGCGGAGGCATGGCCGGGTTCGATGGTTTCGAGCTCCGGCAGATCCGCCTCGCAGGCGGTGCGGCGAGCCGGGCATCGCGGTGCGAAGCGGCAGCCGGGAGGCGGCGAGAGCAGGCTCGGGGGCAGACCCTCGATTGTCTCGAGGCGTGGTCCGCGCTGCCGGTCGAGCCGCGGCACCGATCGCAGCAAGCCGATGGTGTAGGGGTGGAGAGGCTTCGCGAACAGGGCTTCGGCGCCCGCCTGCTCGGCCATCCGCGCCGCATACATCACGTTGACCCGATCGGCATAGCGTGCAACGATGCCGAGGTTGTGCGTGATCGCCACCATCGCGATGCCGAGCCGGCGCGAAAGGTCCTTCATGAGCTGCAGGATCTGCGCCTGGATGGTGACATCGAGCGCAGTAGTCGGCTCGTCCGCGATGATCAGCTTCGGGTCGCAGGCCAAGCCGATGGCGATCATCACCCGCTGGCGCATGCCGCCGGAGAACTGGTGCGGGTACTGGCCGAGCCGCCGCTCCGGATCCGAGATGCCGACCAGCGCGAGCAGCTCGAGCGCGCGGACTCGAGCCTGCGCTTCAGTCATGCGCTTGTGGATGAGCAGCGGCTCCATGATCTGCAGCCCGATGCTGAGCACCGGATTGAGCGACGTCATCGGCTCCTGGAAGATCATCGAGATGTCCCGGCCTCGCACCTGGCGCATGGACTCGTCGTCCAGCTCGAGCAGATTGCGGCCTTCGAAGACGATGCGGCCGTGGACGATGCGGCCGGCCGGCTTGGCGAGCAGGCGCATGACCGACAGCGCGCTGACCGATTTGCCGCAGCCGGACTCGCCCACCAGCGCAACCATCTCGCCGGGATAGACCTGCCAGCTCACGCCTTCGACCGCACGCACGACGCCGCGCGAGGTCACGAAGTGGACGTGCAGGTCTTCCACTGACAGCAGCGGAGCTTGAGCCGCTGACGCGGGTGCTGCGGCCGAGGCCGCGGTAGTGACCGAGTCCGCGGTAGCGGCGGCACTCATACTTGCGATGACCTGGTTCATGGGGCGGGACGCGTCGCGATGGCGGCGCGTTGTCTCCTGGTGCTCCTCTCATTCTCGCAGGTGAGAAATCCTGTCGATCGCGCCTGGCGAAACATGCCTGTCCGATTGAGCCGTCGAACGTGCCCGCCGAGTGTGCCACAGTACCCCTTGCGGCTGGCGCGCCGGTGGATAGGGGAATCCCCTTGTTGCAGAGCCCGGCTGCCCTCGGAGCGATCAGTGCTGCGGCGGCTGGCGGCTCGAGAAGTGACGCGCCAGCGGCTCGATCAGGTGCTCCGGAATGCGGCGCGCGATCATCGGCATCTGGTCCGACGGCTTGCGGGCGTCGACCACTGTCGGGTCGCCCCGCCAGTTGCGCAACCGCGCGGCCATGTACTGCGCCTTCTGGCCGTCGAGCAGCGGGTAGTTGGGACGCTTGTTCGATGCATGGCAGCTGGAGCAGGCGGGCAGGTTCAACTCGGGCAGGCCGTGCTCGACCACCTGCGCCGCCAGGGCCAGATCCGCGGAAGGCTCCGTGGCCAGACCCGACGCCAGCGCGGCTCCCTGCTCGGCGGGCCGCTTCAGGGGCCGAGGAGCGAGCGCTCTTGCAGTACTCCCGTCTTCCCTTCCACCTTCGCGTGGCAGGCCTGCGTAGTGTTCCGCCAGGGCCGGAATGAGGCTTGCGTCCAGCCGCGAAGCAGCCGCAGTCATCACCGCGCTCGATCGTTCGCCGGACGCGAAGGCGTGCAGCGCCGCCGCAAGGTAGGCCGGCTTCTGGCCCGCCAGCGCCGGGATGTCGGGTTGGCCACGGCCGTCGGCAGCGTGGCAGCGATCGCAGTCGGGCAGCGCATCCTCGATTCGAACGACCTTGCCCGCGAGAACATGTCCGCGGTCTCCGTACGCGAGCTTGCGGTACTCGTCGGCGCTCAGGCCGGGCAGCTGCGCGACAAAGGCCGCCATCTGTCGCACTTCGTCGTCGCGGTCCTGCACCGGCCAAGCCGGCATCGGTGTGAACTTGATGCCGTGCTTGATGATCCAGAAGAGCTGTCGGCCGCTCCAGCTCCCTGCGGTCTTCGCGAGGTCGGGCGGCGGCGGCGTAGCTGCCTGGATGACCGGTGAAGGCTGCTCGCCAGGCGCGCCGTGACAGACCGCGCACTGGGAAGCATAGTGACCCGCAGCCGACACGAGACGCTCGCTGTCGGCGGGCAGGCTGTCTGCCTCCGCGCCGACGGTGAAGGCCGCGTAGGTGCGCACGGTGTTGCGCATGGTCCAGTGGAGGAACCAGTCGGTGATCGCCCAATGGCCGGTCGATGCGCCGATGTTGACGATGCCCGACCAGGCTATTGCCATCCCCAGGACTAGCGCCGCCCCCGCCGCCGCGAAGATCCGCTTCCAGGTCAGCTTCAGGACCACGGCGGCCCCTTTTTCGGTACCTTCGGCATGACCTCCGGCAGCGCCTTTGGCCGCACCTCTGGCGGTACCTCGGCCGTACTGCTGGCGGTACCTCTGGCACTACCTCCGGCAGTACCTTCTCGTCAACCGGGGACCGCAGCAGACGCGACAGCAGGAAGAGGCCGCCGAGGAGGTAGCTCAAGCCGCCGGCGAGCAGCATGACCACGCCGCCGAGCTGCTGGTCGACGAGCGGATCAAGCGTGACGCCCATGCAGGTGAATCCGCCGGTTCCGAAGAGGTTGCGCGGCGCGAGCGTCACCAGCACGCCGAGCAGCGTCATGTGCATCGTTGTGAGCAGCATCGCCGCGACGCCGGCCGCACGACGGGCGCTGCTGTCGGCATCGAGGGTTCCCAGGCAGGCGCTCCACAGCAGCAGGCCGGCGAGCAGGAAGGTCGCCTGCTCCAGCATCAGGCCGGTGGCGCTGACTGCAACCCATGCACGCGCCGCCGGCAGGTGCCAGCCCCACACCGCCGCAAGTTCGACCAGCGACATCGCCAGCGGCGCCACCACCGTCGGCCGGCGCGTGGCGAGGTCGCATCGCGATCCTGCGAGTCCGACGGCAAGCAGAGGCGCGGCCAGCGAGACGGCTGCCATGTGCGCCGCCATGTGGCCGGTCATGCCGAAGTCGGCCGCTGCAACCAGCCAGGCGAGCAGCAGCACCGCCCCCGCCGCCACGATGCAGAGGCGTTGTCGCGACGTACGGGGGCGTCGACTCACCGCAACGGGCCCGTGACTCCAGGGGCCCAGGTTCAACGACGGCAGATTCCGCGACGGCGGGTTCATCTGCAGTCCCCGAAGACGAAGGCCGGCAGGGCCGTAAACGCGATGGCGACGAAGCTCAGCGCCGACAGCAGCATGGTCGCGACAGCGAGGAAGCGCAGGCGGTCCTCGTCGGTGCTCTCGTCGTGCGGCGGCGGATCGCCCTCGATGCGGGTCTCGCGCCACGCGAAGTAGCCGCAGGCGACCACGAGCAGCAGCGAGACCGTGGTGGCGACGGCGATCGCGAGCCGCACGTCGTCGAGCGGCTCGAGCCTGCCTGCCTTCGCGCAGAGGATCGAGGCATACACGTAGCAGAACAGGAAGTGCAGCGCCCAGATAGTCGGAGACGCGATCAGCGCCCACAGAGTGTGCCGGAGCCGGCGCGTGCCATCCGCGCGCCTGCCGACCTCGCCCTTGCGGCTGATGTTGCTCAGGCCGACCATGGCCTCGTCACTCAAGCGTTGGTCGCCCAGGCCTTGGTCGCTCATCCGCTGGTCGCCTCTGCCCTGGTCTTTCATCCCAACCCCGGAAAGAAAGCGATCACGGGGAACGTGGTGACGGCGCTCAGCGCGATGAAATGCTGATAGACGGTGACGTTGCGCACGTCGCCATCGTGCACCGGCGTCATCCGTCCGGCGAGGCTGCGCGCAAGGGCATACAGCAGCATGACGATTCCCAGCGCCGCATGCACCGCGACCCAGATGACCAGCACCCAGACGATCGCGGGATAGACGTGGGCCACCGGGTCGAGGCCGCTGTACCAGGGTCCGGCAACCGCGGCCAGTCCGCCGCCGCCGCTGGCGACCGTGGCCACCAGCAGCGCGAGGCGCGCGGCGCCGACTCGTCCCCTGGCATTCCATTCGCGTGCGCCGATGGTGAGCAGCCAGCTGCCCAGCATCAGCCCCATGGCGATCATCGGCCATTGCACGCCGGGGCCCGCCAGGCCCGGTTGCGAGTCCGGCGGAAACTCCGGATGGATCGTCCAGTAGAAGAAGTAGCCGAAGAGCAGGCTGGCGAAGGCGGTAGCGTCCGCCATCATCGTGATGAACATCGCCCACCAGCCGGGCGACCTCGGCCCTGAGGAATACAGCGGCAGCATCACGCCCAGCCCGGCGTGCTTCTCGGACTTCTCCGGGACGATGCCGGTTCCCGTCCAGAGCCACCAGAGGATCGCGAACAATGCGGCGACGCCGCAGGCAAGCGCGGCAACGTAGTAGTGGAAGGTCGTGAGGATGAAGACGCCACCGAGCGTGACGGCGGCGAGCATCGGCTTGACCGTCGGGCCCCCGATGCGCATCACCTGGAGCGGCCGGGCGTCGAGCACCGAGGTGATCATGAGCTCGCGCTTCCCTTCCTCGGCATCGGGCAGGAAGAAGCGGCCTTCGTCCACCGCCTTGACGAAGCCGGGCTGGTCCCAGATCGGATAGCGGCTCTGGACCAGTGGGACGGTCCGCACGCCCCAGTGATCGCCACGCGGGTGCGCGAGCCATTCCAGCGTGCCCGCCTGCCACGGGTTGCGCTCGTCCCTCGATCGCCGCGGCGACAGCAGCAGGTCCATCACCACCACGCCGATTCCCGCGGCGAGGACGAAGGCGCCGACCGACGACACCAGGTTCAGCATTCCGATGCCGATCTCGGCGGGATAGGTATACACGCGTCGCGGCATCCCCATGAGGCCGGAGATATGCATCGGGAAGAAGGCGACGTTGAAGCCGACGAACATGAGCCAGAAGCCGATCCGGCCGAGACGGTCGGAGAGCTTCTTGCCGGTGACCAACGGCCAGTAGTAATAGAGCCCGGCGAACAGCGGCATCACCGAGCCGCCGATCAGCACGTAGTGGAGATGGGCGACGATGAAGTAGGTGTCGTGCGCCTGCCAGTCGAAGGGCGCAACCGCCACCATCACGCCGGTCAGCCCGCCGATGACGAAGATCGCGAGCGAGCCGGCGCCATAGAGGATCGGCGTGGACCAGACGACGCGGCCAGCCCACAGCGTGGCGATGAAGGCGAAGATCTGTACCGCCGTCGGGATCGCCACGGCTTCGGAGGCGGCCGAGAAGAAGCCGAGGCTGATGTTCGGCAGGCCGGTGGTGAACATGTGGTGGACCCACAGGCCGAAGCTCAGGAAGCCGGTGCCGACGGCCGCGAGCACGATCCACGGGTAGCCGAGCAGATGGCGGCGGGCGAAGGTCGGCACCACCATCGCGAAGATGGCGACCGACGGCAGGAAGATGATGTAGACCTCCGGATGGCCGAAGATCCAGAACAGGTGCTGCCACAGCAGCGGGTCGCCGCCGCGTGCCGCGTCGAAGAACGGCCAGTCGAGCAGCCTTTCCATCTCGAAGAGGACGTCGCCGGCGATGAGCGGCGGAAAGGCGAACAGGATCATCACCGCGACCACCAGGATGTACCAGGCGTAGAGCGGCATCAGGTTGAGCCGCATGCCGGGCGGCCGGCACTTGAGCACGCCGACGATCAGTTCCACCGCCGCTGCGATCGACGAGACTTCGATGAAGGACAGGCCGAGCATCCAGATGTCTGCGCCGATCCCGGCGAGCGACGGCTCGGTTGCCAGCGGCGGATACATGAACCAGCCACCGTCGGGCGCCGCATCGAAGAAGATCGAGCCGGCGACGAACACGCCGCCGATCAGGAAGCTCCAGTAGCCGAAGGCCGACAGCCGTGGGAAGGGCAGGTCGCGCGCGCCCAGAAGTTGCGGCAGGAGCAGGATCGACACCGCCTCGAACATCGGCACCGCGAACAGGAACATCATCGCCGAGCCGTGCAGCGTGAACAGCTGGTTGAATGTCGACGCCGACACCAGGTCGTTGTTCGGCACGGCGAGCTGCGCGCGCATGATCAGGGCCAGGACGCCGGCGAACAGCATCATGCCGAAGGCGGTGAGGGTGTACCACGCGCCGACCGCGTCGTTGTTGGTATCCGTCCAGCGCAGGAATATGCCCTGCGGCGGTTTCCACACTTCGCGCAAGCCGCTCTTCCTGGGCGGCGCGGACCGCGGGATCGTCCTGATCCGGCACGGCTGGGGCGGTCGGCTGAGACGATTGCATCGGCTCGGACTGAGCGGACGGTGTCGGACACTAGCGCAACTCCATCAGCCAGCGCGCGATCGCCTGCGCGTCTTCATCCGCCATGTCGCGAAAGCTCGGCATGAGTGCTCCCGGTTTGCTCCGCGACGGGTCGCGGATGAAGCTCGCCACGGCCTGGACATTCACAGGCAGGATTCCGGCGCCCAGACGTCGGGCGTGAACCGAAATGGGTAAGGTCGGGGCCGATCGGCGAGCCGTCGCAGATGACCACGGATCCGGTGGCAGCCCACGCAGCCGTACTGGTCGAACAGTTCCCGTCCCGGTGCTTGCGCCGACGCCGCCGGGCGCGCCTGTTCGACGAGCCACCGGTCGAAATCCGTCGCCTCCATCGACGATGACGTCGAACGCCATGCTGGCATGGCTCAGGCCGCAGAACTCCGCGCACACTCCTCGAAACTGCGCCGGCCGAGGTCGCTTGCACGACGAGCCGGTTGGTGCGGCCTGGAATCATGTCCATCTTGCCGGCAAGCCCCGGTATCCAGAAACTGTGGATGACGTCGGGGCTGGCGAGGGAGAAGGCGACGGTGCGGCCCACCGGCAGCCGGATCTCGTTGGCTGCCTCAACCGGTTCGCCCTGCGCCGGCCGATACCGCACGCGCCACCAGAACTGCTCGCCTTCGACGTGGATCTCGAGGTCGCCGGGTTTGGCAGCCAGCGTGCGCAAGGTCGGCAACGTCGATGCGAGCAGCACCGCGAGGATGAGCGTCGGCCCGATGGCGCCGAGCCAGAGGATTACCCGCATGCCCCGGCGATGGTCGAGGCTGCCTTCGGGGGCCCGCACGGCGTGGAACGCGAGCGCCAGTACGGCGATCGTGATGACCGCTGCGGCCGCGACCATCGTGACCGTCAGTGCGCGCGTCGATTCGGCTTCGGCGCCGAATGCGGAGAAAGTGGATTGGATGCCTTGGCAGGAGGAGAGGAGGGCGCACGCAACTGCAGCCGACAGCCGCCGGAGGTGGCGAAGCCGGAGGGCAGGTATGCTTGTCAGGCCCAAGCCGTCGGGCTCACGCTGTCTGGCTCGACGCCCGATTTCCATCCGATCGGCTTCCGGTCGTCGCATGCTCCTGGTTTGCCATCTGCGTTACCTGATGTTGAAACCTGGCCTGGGAGTTCAAATGCGACGTCGAAAGAACCGGAAGGGGTCGAATGGCGTGGCGTCGGCAACATGCATGCCTGATCCCGCCTGGCAAGTTTTCGTCCAGGGAGTTTCATCCAAGTCTACTTCCGGTCGCCTCGGCAGCACTTTCGGCCTTTCGTCGGCAGTTTGCACGAACAGGCTCGACGGCATCACCCCGTTATGGCGCAATTGCGGGTGGTCACGCCAAACGTGCGCGAATTTCCGGGTTACCGGAGCGAATCGACGACATCAGGGGTATTAGAGTCTCTTGCAGACACTGCTGAATCTTCTCTCGAGCGTCGCCCTGCTGGTCTGGGGCACGCACATCGTTCGCACCGGCATCCTCAGGGTGTTCGGTGCCAACCTGCGCCATATCCTCGCCCGCAGCGTGAGCAATCGCGCCAAGGCCTTCGGGTCCGGGCTCGGCGTGACCGCGTTGGTCCAATCCTCGAGCGCGACGGCGCTGATTGCCAGTTCCTTCGTGGGCCAGGGCCTCATCGCGCTCGGGCCGGCGCTGGCCATCATGCTCGGCGCGGACGTCGGCACGGCGCTGATGGCCCTGGTGTTTTCGCTGGACCTGCGCTGGCTGTCGCCGCTGCTGATCATCGGCGGTGTCGTCACCTTCCTGCCGCGCAAGAGCTCGCGCGCCGGCCAGCTGGGACGGGTGGCGCTGGGTCTGGGCATGATCATCCTCGCGCTGCAGCTGGTGGTCCAGGCGACGCTGCCGATCACGCAGGCCCAGGGGGTGAAGGTCATCTTCGCCTCGCTGTCGGGGGACATCCTGCTCGACATCCTCATCGGCGTGCTGTTCACGCTGGTCTCGTGGTCGAGCCTGTCGGTGGTGCTGCTGACCGCAGCGTTTGTGGCTTCGAGCCTGATCTCGGTACCGGTTGCCTTGAGCCTGGTACTCGGGGCGAACCTCGGCAGCGGGCTGCTCGCGCTCCTGGTGAACCTGCGCACGCCCGGTGCAGGCCGCCACGTCGCCTTCGGCAACCTGCTCTTCAAGGTGGTCGGCTGCCTGATCTTCGGGCTCGGCCTGCCGTTCGTCGTCGACTTGCTGGCGCGCCTGGATGCGGACCCGCGCAGCCTGGTGCTGAACTTCCATGTCATCTTCAACCTTTCGATCGCCGTGCTGTTCATCTTCCTGACCGACGCCGTCGGGCGGCTGGTGTCGCGGTGGGTACCGGTCGTGGACGCGACGATCGCCCAGGTCGAGCCGCGCCACCTCGACCGGGGCGCGCTGAAGACGCCGGCCCTGGCGCTTGCCAATGCCGCACGGGAGGTGCTGCGTATCGGCGATACGGTCGAGCAGATGCTGCATGGCATGCTGCGGGTCATCCGCACCAACGACAGCGACCTGGTCGCCGGCATCGTGCGGCTCGAAGACGACATCGACCGCCTCTATACCGCCGTCAAGCTCTACCTCACCCAGCTCAGCCGGGAGGCGCTCGACGAGAAGGAGGGCGCCCGCTGGTCGGAGATCATGCAGCTGACGATCAACCTCGAGCACGTCGGCGACATCCTGGAAGGCGTCATGCGTGATCTGCGCGACAAGAAGATCGCCCACCGCCTGATGTTCTCGGACGAGGGCATGCGCGAAATCGAGGAGCTGCAGGCCAAGCTCATCGCCAACCTGCGGCTCGGTTTATCGGTGTTCCTCAGCGGCGACTTGCGCAGCGCGCAGATGCTGCTGGCGGAGAAGGAGAGCTTCCGGGATCTCGAACGGGCCTACGCGGGCACTCATCTCGACCGGCTGGCAGGGCAGTCGCTGAGGGCGCTGGAAACCAGCTCGCTGCATCTGGACATCATCAGCGACATGCGGCGCATCAATTCCTTCTTCTGCTCGACTGCCTATCCGATCCTCGAGCAGGCCGGCCAGCTGCGGCGCAGCCGGCTCCGTGGCGACACGTCCACGGCCGCGCCGCCCGCAGGCGTACCTCAGCCGCCGCTCGACCCGATGCCGGCAGACGACGGCAGACCGGCCCCGGCCGGATCCTGAGGCCCGGGTCCTGAAATCCGGATCCCGAGACCCGGATCCAGGCGCCAGGCTGCTTGCGCTCAGCCCGGCTCCACCAGCCCGGACGCCTGCAAGCCGCGGGCGATGCACCAGGGGTTGACGTAGGCCGTACCCGGTCCCGAATTGTCGAGGTCCTCGCCGTACAGGTGGGTGCCGCACGCGCCGCAGAAGCGGTGGCCGACGATGCGCCCGCTGAAGGTGTAGGCGCCCACGCCCTCCTCGGACGAGAGCAGGCGCAGACGCTCGCGCGGAATGCTCAGCAGGGCGCCCTGCCCGCGGACCGCGCGCTGGGCACCGACTTCGGCAGGCACGCGGTTGGCCCCATCACCCGGGATGAAGGTCTCGCTGCGGGTGGTCGGCGCGTCCGGGTCCGGCGGCATGCCCTGCAATTCGAAGACGAATCTGCCGCAGTGGCAGGTGCCGCGAAAGCTCATGTACCGCCGCTCATCTTCGACATCGCCGCGCGCATTTCCTCAGGGCTGAGGTCCCGGATATGGGTGGCGATGGACCAGTGATGGCCGAACGGATCCTCGATCTTGCCATAGCGATCGCCCCAGAACTGGTCGGCTACCGGCATGGTGACCTTGGCGCCCGCGGCGACGGCGCGCTCGACCGTCGCATCCACGTCCTCGACGCACATGTGGATGGTCACCGGCGAGCCCTTCAACGCATCGGGACCCACCATGCCCCACTGCGGCATGGCATCCACCAGCATCAACGGCGAGTCGCCGATGCGCAGCATCGCGTGCATGAGCTTGCCGTCGGGGCCTGGCATGCGCATGGCTTCGACTGCGCCGAACGCTTTCTTGTAGAACTCGATGGCGGCCGCGGCGCCGGCACAGACGAGATGCGGCGTCAGCGTCGGCATGCCCTCCGGAATGGGCCTCACTTTGCTGGCTTGCTGGACGGCGGACATGGCTGAATCTCCTTTCTCAAAGAGTCGAAGTTACGCGCGGCTGCTGGTCCTGAAAAGATCCAATTCCGACGGGTTGGCAGGTACCAGTTCCAGCTTTCGCCATGGCTGGCGCCGCGTCGCCTACTGGTACCATTTTCAGTCGGCATCCGCCTCGATGCTGGATCCACCAGCGGGCGCCGGAAGGCCCGAAGCAGCTCACCTTCGGTGCGGCCATTCAAATGTTCCTGGAACTCGACGGCAACGGCCCGCTCTATTCGCAACTCACGCGGGCGCTCAAGCAGGCGATTCTGCGCGGCCAGCTCAAGGCCGGTAGTCGCCTGCCGGCAACCCGTGCGCTTGCTGCCGAGCTCGGGGTATCGCGCAATACCGTTCTGACCGCCTACGACTGGCTTGGCGCCGAGCAACTCGTCGTCGCAACTGCGGGGTCGGGCACGTTCGTGCGACGGGCCATGATGACGGGCGGCTTCGCTGCCGAGACGCCCGAGGTGCCGCCGCAGACCCGCTATGCGGGCAGGTTGCGGGGGTTGCCGCCGCTCGCGCTGCGCGCCGGCGTGGTGCCGCTCGCCTATGACCTTCAGTATGGCGAGCCGCTTGCCGATCTTCTGCTGGTCGGCGCGTGGCGCCGGGAACTTGCCCGGGCGGCAGCACGTGCGGACTGGCGCTATCCGGCAAGTGCCGGCCTGAAGTCGTTGCGACATGCGATCCGGGATTACCTGGCGCGCCGTCGCGGCGTGGTCTGCGACGCCGACGATATCGTGATCGTCAACGGTGCGCAGCAGGCGGTTGCGTTGATGGCGCGCCTGCTGCTGAACGAGGGCGATACCGCTGTCGTCGAGGATCCGGGCTACCAGCTCGCGGTCCATGCGCTTCGCGCCCACGGCGCGCGGCTGGTTCCCGTTGCGGTGGATGCTCAGGGCCTGCGGGTCGATGCGCTGCCGCCTGATGGCGTGCGGCTGATCCACGTGACGCCGTCGCACCAGTTCCCGTCGGGCGCCATGATGTCGCTGGAGAGAAGGCTGGCGCTGCTGGAGTACGCGGTGGCAGGGCAGTGCTGGCTGATCGAGGACGACTACGACGGCGAGTTCCGCTACGATTCTGCCGCCATCCCTGCCTTGCGTTCGCTCGATGTCCGCCAGCGAGTCGTCTACGTCGGCAGCTTCTCCAAGGTCCTGTTCCCGGGCCTGCGCCTTGGCTATGTGGTCTGCCCCTCGGGCCTGCGCGACGACCTGGTGGCAGCGAAGCGGCTCGACGACATCGGCTGCGGCCTGATCGAACAGGCCGCGCTTGCCGAACTGATGTCGAGCGGGGCCTTCGATCGTCACCTGCGGCGCACCGCCACGGAGCTGCGCCGGCGCCGCGCCGCGCTGCTCGAAGGCCTTGCCCGCCATTGCGCCGGGCACTTGTGCTTCGAGGATTCGCGCGCGGGCATGCACCTGGTCGGCTGGCTGCCCGGGTGGACGGCGGCAGATCTGCAGACGCTGGTCGGGCATGCCCGGTTCCGAGGCCTGGGGCTGCACCCGATCGGGCCGCACTACCTCTCATCGCCGGCACCGGCGGGTCTGCTGCTCGGCTTTGCTGCACTGTCACCGAAGCAGCTCCAGGCCGCTGCCGCGCTGCTCGGCAACTGCCTCCGGGAGGTGGCAGCCCGGGGGGAGGCCGACCGGAACAAGACGACGACGCTCAGTTCGACTGCGTCTGCGACGGCTGCCGCATCGCCATCTCCGGCTCGAGGCCGGTCCAGCCGCCGCCGAGCGACTTGATCAGGTCGACGCTGGCAACCAGCGCGTCGCGCCGCGCTGCAACGCGGTCGAGCTCCGACTGGAACAGGTTGCGGTCCGCATCGAGCACGTCGAGATAGCCCGAGTAGCCGCTGTCGTAGCGGATCCGTGCGAGCCGGCGGGCATTCTCCAATGCCTGGATGCGGGTCTGCTGCGCCTGCGCCCGCGCCACCGCCCAGGTGCGCCGCGACAGCGCGTCGCGCACTTCCTGGAACGCGGTGAGTGCAGTCTGCTCGTAGCGGGCCGCCGCCTCGCGCTCGCGGGCGTTGGCCAGGTCGACCGCGGCGTCGGCGCGACCAGCCGTGAAGATCGGCGCCGCCAGCGCCGCCGCCAGCTGCCAGACCCGTGCCGGACTGGTCAGCACGTCGGTGAGCGACGAGCTCTCGCCTCCATAGGCGGCGGTGAGCGACAGTGACGGCAGGTAGCTGGCGCGTGCCACGCCGATGTCGGCGGTGGCGGCTGCCAGGAGGGCATGCGACTGCTGCACGTCGGGGCGGCGGGCGAGCAGCTGCGACGGCAACCCGCCGGGCACTTCCGGCGGCGCGGCCAGCGCGTCGATGGTCTTGCCGCGCTCGATGCCGGATTCGAAGATCGCGCGCGGATTGCGGCCGAGCAGCACCGCGAGCGCCGATTCGGTGAGGCTTGCACTCTCCAAGAGGGCGGCAAGCGTTGCCTCGGCCGCCGCGGCCTCGGCCTGGTCCTGGTGAAGGTCCAGTGCCGAGCCGGTGCCGCCCTTGAGGCGCCTTTCGCGCAGGGACACCGCTTCATTGCGGGTGCGCAGCGTACGCCGGGTCAGGTCGACCTGGGCATCGAAGGCGCGCAGGTCGAAGTAGCCTTGCACCACCTGACTCGCCACCGACAGGCGCACCACGGCCTGCGCGTAGCGGCTCGCCGCGAGTGCCGCCCTTGCGGATGCGCTAGCGTCGCGATAACGGCCCCAGAGGTCGGCCTCGTAGGCGGCTTCGATGCCGATGCTGCGGCTGTCGCCGATGGTCGGCGAGCCCGGCGGCAGCGGCTGGGCGGAACGCTCCGATATCCGCCCGCGGGACGCCCCCGCAGTGGCCCCCACCGAAAACCACTGGTCGGCGCGCGCGGCGGCGGCCAGCGCCCGAGCCTCCTCGACCCGGGCCATGGCCACGGCGGCCTCGAGGTTGTGGGCTAGCGCCTCTTCCACCATCCGGTCGAGGCTCGGGTCGCCGAACATCTTCCACCAGTCTTGCGCCGCCGTCTGGGATCCCACGCCCGCCTGCGCCGGCCAGGCCTGCGGTATATCGAGCGCCGGCTCGCTTACCGGCGGCGCGAGACTCGAGCAGGCAGCGGCGAGGAGGGCGGCGGCCAGGCCGCCGGCGACGCGCGCGGCGAGCCCCACCGCGCGGCCTCCGGCAGGGGAGGGGCTGGCCGCCGCAGCGGGGGCGGCGGCCACCCGGGTCAGGGAATCAAGGGCAACAGGGTCAGGCATGGTCCACTCCAGGGGCGTGCGCATGGGGATTCACATGAGGATGCGCATGAGGATGCGGCAGGGCGTGCGGCAACGCTTCCGCGCGCAGTTCGCTGCTCGAGCGGCGCTCGGCGGCGACGCGGCGGTCGCTGATGATCTTGAAGAACAGCGGGACGAAAAAGATCGCCAGGAAGGTGGCCGCGAGCATCCCGCCCATGACGCCGGTGCCGACGGATTGGCGGGCGCCCGCACCGGCCCCGGTCGAGATAGCCAGCGGCAGTACGCCGAGAATGAAGGCGAGGGACGTCATCAGGATCGGCCGGAATCGGAGTCGCGCCGCCTCGAGCGCCGCCGCCGAGGTCGACATGCCCTGCCGGTGCTTGAGCACCGCGAATTCGACGATGAGGATGGCGTTCTTGGCGGCGAGGCCGAGCAACGTCACCAGGCCGATCTGGAAGTAGACGTCGTTGGTGAAACCGCGAAGCCAGACGGACGCCACGGCGCCGAAGGTGCCGAAGGGCAGCGCCACCAGGACCGTCAGCGGCAGCGACCAGCGCTCGTACTGGGCGGCCAGGATCAGGAACACCATTACGGCGGCGAAGCCGATCGCCAGGCCGGCGGTGCCGCTCGAGCGCTTCTCCTGGAACGACGCGCCGCCCCAGTCGTAGCTGAAGTCGGCGGGCAGCACTTGCCTGGCGATCGCCTCGACGCGCTCGATCGCCTGGCCCGAACTGACGCCCGGGGCACTCTGGCCGAAGATCTTGACCGCCGGCAGGTTGTTGAAACGATCGAGGGTGTCCGGACCCGACGCATAGCGGACCTGGGCGAGCGCCGACAGCGGTATGGCCTTGCCGCTGCGCGAGCGGACGTACACCGCACCGACATCGTCGGGACGCTTCCGATACTGCGGCTCTGCCGACAGGAGCACCTGCCAGTTGCGGCCATACTTGCTGAAGTCGTTGACGTAGTACGAGCCGAGCGTGCCGGCCAGTGTGTTGAAGACCTCGTCGAGCGGAACGCCGAGCGCCTTGGCGCGTTCGCGGTCGACATCCACCGAAAGCTGCGGCACGTGCGCATTCCAGAGCGTGTTGGCCGGCCCGAGCATCGGGTCCTGGCTCACACGGCCGAGGAACTGCTGCGTCACCTCCGACAGCTTCGCAGGCCCGCCTTCGCCACGGTTCTGGATGTAGAACTCGTAGCCGCCTGCCTGGCCGAGGCCGAAGATGGGCGGCGGGTTGAACGAGAGCACCAGCGCTTCCTTGAGATGCGCGGTCTTCATGAACATCTCGCCCACCAGCGCCGGCACCGCGACGTCACGCTCGTCCCAGGGCTTCTGGGTCACGAAGATGGTGGCGGCGTTGTTGCGAAAGCCGTTGCCGAGGAAGTCGAAACCGGTGAAAGCCACTGCGTCGGCATTTGCGGGATTGGAGCGGATGACCTCCAGCACCTCGCGGACGACGTCGTCGGTCCGTTGCAAGGTGGCGCCTTCGGGCAGGATCACTGCCGTGATGAAGAAGCCCTGGTCCTCGTCCGGCACGAGGCTGCCGGGCGTGAGACGCCACAGCCCCGCGGTCACTGCAACCATGGCGAGGAAGAGCAACACGCCCAACGTGGCCCGGCGCAGCATCCAGGCGACGCCGTCGGTGTAGCGATGCGTGACCCGGCCGAACCACCGGTTGAACGCCCGGAACGCGGGCCCGGGCTCCCGGCGCTCGCGCTTGAGCAGCAGGACGCAGAGAGCGGGCGTGAGCGTCAGGGCGACGATGCCGGAGATGATGACGGCAATCGATATGGTCACCGCGAACTGGCGGTACAGTTCGCCGGTCAGGCCGCCGAGGAAGGCGATCGGCACGAACACTGCGCACAGGGTCAGAACGATGGCGACCACCGGGCCCGCCACTTCGTGCATTGCCTTGACGGCGGCGTCCCTGGGCGGCATCTGCTCCTCGTGCATGATGCGCTCCACGTTCTCGAGCACGACGATCGCGTCATCGACGACGATGCCGATGGCCAGCACCATCCCGAACAGCGTCAGCGTGTTGATCGAGTAGCCGAGGGCGAGCAGGCCGGCGAAGGTACCCAGCAGCGAAACCGGAACCGCCATGATCGGGATGAGGGTGGCGCGCCAGTTCTGCAGGAACAGGTAGACCACGAGGAAGACCAGCACCATCGCGATCGCCAGGGTTTCGACCACTTCATGGATCGAGACTTCGACGAACCGGGTGGTGTCGTACGGCACCTTGTAGGTCAGTCCCTCGGGGAATCGCTGCGACAGCTCCTGCACCCGCGCACGCACGGTCTCCGCCACCTCGAGGGCATTGGCTCCGGGCGCGAGGAAGATGCCGACCAGTGTCGCCGGCTGGCCGTTGATGCGACCGATGAAGTCGTAGTCCTTGGAGCCCAGCTCGATCCGCGCGACGTCGCGCAGACGCAGCGCCGAGCCGTCGCCGCTCGAGCGGATGAGAATGTTCTCGAATTCCTCGACGGTGCTGAGCCGACCTTGCGTGGTGAGGGTGTATACCAACTCCTGGTTGCCGCCATTGGGCATCTGGCCGATCTTGCCGGCGGCGAACTGAGCATTCTGCTCGTTGACCGCAGCCACGATGTCGCCTGTCGTGACCTGCAACTGTGCAAGGCGGTCGGGCTTCAGCCAGATCCGCATCGCATAGTCCTTGGCGCCGAAGATCTGTACGTTGGTCGTGCCGCGCAGCCGCTTGAGCTCGTCGAGCACGTTCATCGTGACATAGTTGGACGTGAACAGGTCGTCGCGGCTGCCGTCGGGCGAATAGAAGGCCAGCACCTGCAGGAAGGCCGACGAGCTCTTCTCGACCGTCACGCCCTGGCGCCGCACCTCCTGCGGCAGCTTGGCCTCTGCCTGCTTGATGCGGTTGTTGGTGTCCACTGCCGCCTGGTCGGCATCTGTCCCGATCTCGAAGGTGAGCTGGATCTGCACGACGCCGTTGGCAGCCGATGTCGAAGCCATGTAGATCATGTTCTCCGTGCCGTTGAGCGCGTTCTCCAGCGGCGCGGCCACCGTCTGGTCGAGGACATCGGCCGATGCGCCCGGATAGACGGCCCGCACCGTCACCACCGGCGGCGCGATCTCCGGGTATTGCGCGATCGGCAGCACCCGCATCGCGGCATAGCCTGCGAGCGTAATGAAGATGGACAGCACCGCCGCGAAGATCGGGCGGTCGATGAAAAACCTCGAGAACATGTGGCGGCCCCTCCAGGGTCCTCAGATCTGCGGGCAGACCGGGCAGTCGGCTACTCCGACTGCTCCGCTGCCTGCACACTACGAAAGGATGTCGTCGCTGGCACCGGCCTTGCCGGGCAAACCCGGCACCACCGGCTCGACCGGTCCGGTCCTGCTGACCGGCGCCTGTGCCTGGCCGGTCATCTTCACCGGCGAGCCGGGCCGCACCTTTACCACCCCGTCCACGATCACCGAGTCGCCTTCCTCGAGCCCCTGGCTGATGATCCACTGCTTGTCGTGCCAGTCGCCGACCTGCACCGGGCGCGGTTCGGCCTTGCCCTCCCGCACCACGTAGACGAACTTGCCGTTCGGACCTTCGAGGACCGCGCGCTGCGGCACCAGGATGGCCCTGGGCCGGGTGGCGCCGTTGACCCGCACGCGCACGAACTGTCCCGGCAACAGCACACGCTCCGGGTTGGGGAACTCGGCGCGGGCATCGATGGTGCCGGTGGTGGTGTCGACCCTCGCGTCCGAGAAGTTGACCCGGCCCTTGCTCGCGTAGGTGCTGCCGTCGGCCAGCAGGATCTGGACGCCGAGGTAGCCGTCCGGCGGCAGCACGAGCCGGCCCGTCGCGGTCTCGCTGGCGATGCGCAGGCGCTGGTTCTCGGAGAGGCTGAAGTTGACCCAGATCGGATCGACCTGCGAAATCCTGGTGAGCAGGCTGTCCGAGTTGACGGTGACCAGGCTGCCCTCCGACTTGAGCGCACGTCCAGTCATCCCGGAGACCGCGGCGGTGACGCGGGTGTAGCCGAGGTTGAGTTCGGCTTCGCGCAGCCGGGCCTGAGCGAGCTGCACGTTGGCCCGCGCCACGTCATGGGCAGACAGGGCGTCGTCGTATTCGCGCTGACTGACCGCGCGCGAGGCGATCAGCGGCTTCAGGCGGGCCCCTTCACGCCGCGCCTGCGCTTCGCGCGCCGCCGCGCTCGCGAGCTCGGCCCTGGCCTGCGCGACCGCGACTTCGAATGGCGCAGGGTCGATCAGGAACAGGGGAGCGCCTGCCTTCACCGGCGCGCCTTCCTCGTACTGCCGCTCGAGCACGATGCCGGTCACTCTCGCGCGCACCTCGACCTCGCGCGAGCCTTCGGTCTGGCCGACGTACTCGTAGGCGACGTCGATCTTCTCCGCCTTCACCGGGACGGTGGTCACCTCCGGCGGCGGCATCGCCGGCATGTCACCCTGGGCAGGCTGGCAACCGGCGATCGCAAGGGAGGTAGCCAGCAGCAGCGCGCTCCTCGCCAGGATAATGCGCAGACCGGAAGGATGCGGTTGCAATGACTGCAATCGGGATGAACGCTGTTGCAAGGACTGCGGCAGCAAAGACTGCGGCTGCAATGTGCGGTCCGTTGAAGGGGGCGCCGCCATGAAAATCTCCTTGATCGACCCACGCAGTATCGCGGCGCGACCGAACAACAACCATCCGTCAGGCGCGCGAGGGGCGACTCCCCAAGGCGCCTCAGCTGAACGTGTGCAGCCCGAGGGGCATCGGCCTGTCTCTTTCGAGAGAGGGCGCGATCCGGCACCGGATCGGGAGTTGGATCCGGAAGTGATCCGGATCAGATCTAGAGCTGGATCAGCCCCCGGCGCGCCGCCAGCGACACCGCCTCGGTGCGGCTGCCCACCTCGAGCTTCTGCAGGACGCTCTTCACGTGGGTCTTGACGGTGCCTTCGGAGATCCCGAGCTGGCGGGCGATTGCCTTGTTGCTGGCGCCTGCACCCATCAGCTCCAGGATTTCGCGTTCGCGGCCGGTCAGGCGCTCGCTGCTCACCTGCGCGGCCAGCTTCGCCGCCACCAGCGGCGGGACGAAGGTCTCGCCCGCGTGCACCGCCCGGATGCAGTCGAGCAGTTCGTCGCGGGGCGCGTCCTTGAGAAGGTACGCGCGCGCGCCGGCACGCATCCCGCGGTAGATGTCCTCGTCGCCGTCGAAGGTGGTGAGGATGATGACGCGCGCACGCGGGTTGATCGCCCGCACCTGCGTGATCACGCCGACGCCGTCGAGCTCGGGCATGCGGAGATCGACCAGCGTGATGTCCGGTCGATGCTGCTTCCAGAGTGCGGCTGCCTGCGCGCCGTCGCTCGCCTGGGCGACGACGTGCATGCCGGGCTGGCGGTCGATCATGGCGACCAGGCCTTCGCGGACCACGGCATGGTCGTCGGCGATCAGGATCGAGATGTCCTTCGCCTGACCCTGGGCGGCATCGGCTTCGGCGAGCCGGGCAGCCGCCAGCGTGGTTCCCGGCTTGCTCCAGGAGGAACTCATGGGTGCACCCTTAGCGCTGCGCGCCTTCCCGCCAAGCGGGACGAGCCCACCTTCGGGCGGCCGTGCGGAGGGCTCATGGGTGCACCCTGGGCGCTGCGCGCCTTCCCGCCAGGCGGGACGAGCCCTCCTTCGGGCGGCCGTGCGGAGGGCTCATCCCCGTTCCCCGGTGAGCCGAGGGCGAGGCACTTCCTGGGGCTGCTCGAGCGCGACGATGACGGCAGTGCCATCGCCCGGGGCACTGCGCAGGATGAGCCGGCCGCCCAGGCGGCTGACGCGTTCGCGCATGCCGGCCAGACCGAAACCGGCTGCACTCCTGGAAGCCTCGAAACCGCTGCCGTCGTCGCTGATGGTCAGGCTGACCTGGCGCTCCTCGAACTGCAGGATCACGCGCAGCCGTTTCGGGTTGGCGTGCTTGAGCGCGTTGGCGAGCGCCTCCTGGCCGATGTGCAGCAGATTGTCCTCCCATTCGTCGGGAAGTTCCCAGGCGCGGCCTCTGACTTCCAGGCTCGCGTCCCTCCCGGTCCCGGCGGTCATGCGATGCAGCAGTCCCTCGATGGCGGCGCCGAGGCTACCCTGTTCCAGTGCAAGCGGCCGCAGGGCATGCACCGAACGGCGCGCTTCCGCCAGGCTGTGGCGGGCGAGTTCGCTGGCACGCTGGATGTGCGCATTCGCCTCGATCGGGCGATTCTGCCCGTTGGCGTCCTTGGCGGCCTCCAGCTGGATCACTACGCCGGTAAAGCCTTGTGCAAGGGTGTCGTGGATGTCGCGGGCCATCCGGTTGCGCTCGTCCAGGACGGCGCTGCGCCGCCCCTGCTCCTCGAGCTTGGCGAGTTGCAGCGCGAGCGTCGCCTGCAGCGCCAGCGCCCGGGCGAGTGTCAGTTCCTCCGGCACGAAGTCGCGCGGCTTGGCGAACCGGACGGTGCAGGCGCCCAGGATCTGCGAGCCAAGCATCAGCGGCACGTGCAGGGCGCTGCCGCAGCCCAGGTTGCGCACCCAGTCGCGAACCGCAGCTGCGCCCGGTCCGACGTCCGCCCAGGCCTGGCCCAGCACCACCGGCTCGCAAGGCCCGGTGGCGGCCTTCTCGTCGGGGCAGCTCGGCAGCTGCCAGCTGTCCTCGGGTTCGGTGGCGGGATCCGCCCGCTCGAGTCGGCCCTTCTCGAACCTCAGCCGCACCACCAGCGTGTCCGGAAGCACGCTCGGCTCCCAGAAGGTTCCGCCGACGCCGCCCAGCTGCTCGACGATGGTCCGGAGGACCTGGCCGATGAACGAATCCAGTGTCGGCTCGCGCGTGATCGACTGCAGTGTATTGGTGATGACGGTGGTGTGCGCCCGTGCCAGCTGCTCGGCGCGCTGCAGCGCCTCGTTGATCGACTGCAGCTCCGCCGCCTTCTCGGTCGCGATGCGTTCGCGCTCCCGGCTGAGTGCCGCCTGTTGCTGGAGTTCGGCCAGGCGGGTGACCTCCAGCAGCAGTGTTGCCTGTTGCACCAGGATGCGGGCGAATTCGATCTGCTCGGCGGTGGCTTCGCCCGGGTTGGCGAGCCGCACGATGCACGAGCCGATCAGCGTCCCGCCGGCTCGCATCGGAATGGCCAGTACCGCCTCGATGCCCTGGGAGCGCAGCTCCTCGCACACCTTCGGGTCGAGCCCGGTTTCGGGCGATGCCTCGATGATGCTCACGACGCCCTGGAACAGGCCCTTGAAGAGCGGCTTGCTGCGGTCGATCGGCAGAGGATCGTTGGCGCACGGATGCGAGGACTTCGCGCCCGGCATCAGCCGGCCGCGGTCGTAGACCAGGTGCAGCCGGCCGCAGCCGTTGTCGACGTCGTGCAGCCATAGCGTGCTTGACGGGGCACCGAGGTGCTGCGAAATGGCCACCAGCATGTCGCCGAGTGCTGTGTCGAGCGACGACTCGGTCGCCAGCCGGTCGAGGGTATGGGTCAGCGCCTCGTTGGTGCGCACCAGTTGCGCCAGCCGCTCGTCGCTGACTGCCGCCTGCTTGGCACGGTCCGCCAGTGCAGCCATCTGAGCGGCCAGCGCCGCCTGCTGACCGAAGACACGCGCCAGCTCGATCCCGTCATCGTCGGGCAGCCGCTCGTGTGCGAAGAACATTCCGACAAAGCCGAGGGCGCTCTCGCCGAGCTTGAGGGGCACCGCCAGCAGCGACCGGTGTCCCATCGCGCGGTGCCAATTGAGCAGGTAGTTGGGCGCGCCGTGGTTGTCGGCGGTGGTGGTGAACCAGGCGTAATGTTCGCTGCGCATGATGCTGCGCCAGGTCTGGACGGCGGTCGCGGGCGCGGGCGTCCGCCAGAGCACGAAGCGCTCGTCGCCGGCAAGGTCGACCACCGCGCCCTCGCTCACGCAGGACGCGAGCCGCAGCATGTCGCTCGCCTCGTCGTACAGGTAGACGCCGGTCATGGACGCATTCATCTGGTCCGCTGCTTCGCGCATGATGTGGTCGAGCAGTGCCGCGGAGTCGTGGGCGTTGACCAGATGCGTGAGCGTGCGTTGCAACGCCGCGTTGGCACTTTCCAGCCGCGCCGCGCGCTCGCGGGCGACCCGTTCCCGCTCCTCGATCACCGCGGATTCCCGTGCCTGGTTGCTCAGGTGCGAGAGGCGCAGCACCAGGGTCGCCTGCTGCGCCAGCGCCTTGGCCAGGCGCAATTCCTCGCCGGTGCAGCAGCGCTGCTCGGTGAAACGGACGGTGAGGGCGCCGAGGACGTCTTCGCCGAAGATCAGCGGCACCAGCAAGACGCTGCGGATGCCGAGCCGCGCCGCCCATTCGCGGAAATGGGCGCACTGTGCATTGTCTGTGTCGAGATGGTCGGCGTTGATGATGGCGGGTTCGGCGTCGTGGCGACGCCAGCGCTGCAGGAGCTCGAGCGGGAAGGGCTGCGGCAGCTTGCCGGGGTGATTGT
Source organism: uncultured Pseudomonadota bacterium (assembly GCA_963844195.1). Lineage (GTDB taxonomy): Bacteria > Pseudomonadota > Gammaproteobacteria > Burkholderiales > Burkholderiaceae_E > Lautropia. The sequence continues at coordinate 1,985,310 of CAWJNC010000004.1, forward strand.
CTTCGAGTTCGTCACCGCTGCGGAAGCGCTCGAGGTCGTAGTCGATGGCAACCCGTGTGTCGTGCTGGCCCTCGCCGGTGACCCAGAGGGCGCCGCCCGAACCGCCGAGGCGAGCGACGATGGTGCCGAGCGCATCCCGGACGAACGAGTCCGCGCTCGGCGCGAGTCGCAGCGACTCCAGCGCGGCGGTGATCAGCGCCGAATGTTCCCGCGCCACCCGCTCGGCCTGCCGCACCGCTTCGTCGGCGTGGCGGCGCTTGACTTCGGCCCGCCGCAGCGCGATGCCCTGCGCAAGGTCGCTGGCGGTCTGCTGGAGCAGTTCGAGTTCCTGGCGATCGAATGCGTCGGCTTCGGCGGCGCAGACGCTCAGGGCGCCGATCGGCTTGCCGTCGATCAGCAGCGGCAAGGCGGCGGCGGCCCGGTAGCCTTCAGCCAATGCCGCATCCCGCCACGGCAGGAAGTGCGGGTCCGACAGGATCTCCTGGGAGGCCACCGGCTGGCCGGTGCGGATCGCGGTTCCGGTCGGACCGCGCCCGCGTTCCCTGTCGGCCCAGGTCAGCTGGAGGCTGTCCAGGTACTCTCCGATCGCGCCGGCGTGGGCGACCGGCCGGACCGACTTGGCGTCGTCATCCTGGGCATAGCTCACCCACACGGCGCCGTAGCCGCCGACTTCCAGCACGATCCGGCAAACCTCCTGCAGCAGTTCGGCCTCGTCACGGCTGGCTGTGACGGCACGATTGCAGGCGCTGAGGACGCGCAATGCGCGGTTCAGTCGGAGCAGTTCCTGCTCGGCCCACGATTGCCGGGCTCCTGCAGGCACCGTCTGTGAGGAACCGCTCAAGGATGCCAACTCGTCGGCAAGCTCTGCTGTGTCCAATTCTTTGATACGCACCTGTGATCAATCCGCTCTGGTTTCCACGTTTCCGCGGGTATGCCCGCCGCCATCGCTGCCGGCAGCTTCACCTGCAAGTCTGGCGCATCTTGGAAGCTGATGACATGGAAGGAATGATGGACCGTGGCGGGACGAAGGCAATCTCCCTTTCGGGGGAGGGGCGTCTCCGACTTGAATGGAACCTCGAATCTTCGCCGGCAACGCTCTTTACATGTGCCCAGGGCGCTACGGATCGAATTTTGGTAGCTTCATCCCTTTGGCCGCCGCAGGCGTTCCATTGAACCGTAAAGTCCTTTGGGCCAGCATGAGGATCGGATGTCAGGCAACCGGATCATCGTAGTCGGCGGTGGCGCAGGCGGGCTCGAGCTTGCCTGCAAGCTCGGACGCAGGCTTGGTCCCGGCCGTGTCAGCCTGGTCGATTGCCGCCTGTTCCACGTCTGGAAGCCGTCGCTGCACGAGGTGGCCGCCGGCACCCTGGACATCCACCAGGAGGGCCTGTCCTACCTGATGCTGGCCCACGACAACGGCTTCGATTTCATCTATGGACCGATGATCGGACTGGATGCGCAGGCCCGTGCCGTGACCGTCGGCGCTGTGGCGGGCGAGGGCGGCGAACCGATCATCCCGCAGCGGCAGGTGCCGTACGACGTGCTGGCCATCGCGGTCGGGAGCACGGCCAACTATTTCGGCATACCCGGCGCAGCCGAGAATTCCATGGCGCTCAACGGAGCGGAGGATGCGGAACGTTTTCGCCTGCAGATGCTCAAGCTGATGGCGCTGGCGGATTTACAGAAAGAGGCGAAGCCTTCGGCCGGCATCGACATCGTGATCATCGGCGGCGGCGCCACCGGCGTCGAACTGGCGGCGGAACTGCGCGAGGCGAGCAAGGTGCACCGCAACTACGGCTTCCGGCGGCTCGACCCCAATACCGATGTGCGCATCACGCTGCTCGAAGGCGCGCCGCGCATCCTCGCGCCGCTGCCGGAGAAGGTGTCGACGGCCGCAACCAACCTGCTGCACGAACGGCATGTACGGGTGGTCCCGGACTGTCGTGTGGCGCGCATCGACGCCAACCGGGTGGAGGATGCGGCCGGCAACCACTATCCGGCGGACCTCTGCGTGTGGGCAGCCGGGATCAAGGCGCCGGAGTTCCTCACCCGGCTCGGGCTGCCGGTGGTGAAGGGCGGGCAGATCGACGTCGATCCGCACCTGCGGGTGAAGGGACACACCGACATCTTTGCATTCGGCGACTGCGCCGCCTGCATCGGCCCCGACGGCCGGCTGGTGCCGCCCCGGGCGCAAAGTGCGCACCAGCAGGCGGACTACCTCGTCGATGTCCTGCAGCGCATCGAGCGCGGCAAGCCGCCGAAGCGGGAGCCGTACGTCTACAAGGACTATGGCTCGCTGGTGTCGCTGGGCACCCGCAGCTCCGTCGGCAGCCTGATGGGCTCGGTGTTCCGGGCGACGTGGTTCGTCGAAGGCCTGTTTGCGCGGGCGATGTATGCCAGCCTGCACCTGATGCACCACCAGGCCGTGCTCGGGACGGTCCGGACCGGTGTCCTGGCCATGGCACGCTTCCTGGTGAAACGCGCGACGCCGCTGGTGAAGCTGCACTAGCGGGCGCCGGAATGGCGAAACGACTCGACAGGAGGAAGCGATGAAGGCATCGGGTGGCGCGGGGAGTAAGCAGGCGGAAGGTGATGCGGGTGCTGCTGGCGGCGCCGGGCAGGCGTCCGCCACGCAAAGCGCGGGTTCCGGCGCAGCTGCGAACATCGCGGCGCTGGAGGGGATGCGGCGGCCGCGCGGCCTGCCGTTCGACATCCGAAAGATCGGTCACGTGGTGCTCAACGTCAGTGACGTGGTCCGATCCACGCGCTTCTATGTGGACATTCTCGGCTTCGAGGTTTCCGATACCTATTCCCAGGACATGGTGCCGGGGGGCATGGTGTTCATGCGCTGCAACGCAGACCACCATGGCGTCGCGCTGGTGGGCGGCCTTCGTGGCGCACCGGGCAACGCAGACCTGCATCACCTGGCTTTCGAGGTCGCCAGCCTCGACGAGGTGGTCAGGGCTCGCGATCACCTCCGGCGCCACGGGGTGCCGATCGACTTCGAGGGCAGGCGGCGCGCCGGCTGCCAGATTGCAGTGGAGTTTCGCGACCCTGACGGCCACCGCCTCGAGATCTACTGGGGATTGGATCAGTTGGGAAGCGATGGGAGGTCGCGACCGAAAGAGCAATGGAAATGGACGCACAGCCTACGCGGGGCGATCGACGACCCTGTGGACGGGCAGGACACGACACTCAGGGACGGCGCCCTTGGACCTTGAGCAGCAGCCGGCGCGGCCGGCCCAGGCCGCGCTGAAGTCCACCGGTTGTAGATTGGCATCAGATTCTCAATATATGAGATAATCGCGCATTATCTTGTTGGAGGGCTATCGTGAACAGCAGGCCGGGTCTCGTCTTCAGCCACGTCGGCATCTATGTCAGCGATCTCGGGCGGATGGAGGACTTCTACACCCGCCTGCTCGAGTTCACCGTCACCGATCGCGGCCATCTCGAAACGCCCAAGGGGCAGGTCCAGCTGGTCTTCCTGAGCCGAGATCCCGACGAGCACCACCAGATCGTGCTGGCATCGGGGCGGCCGGAAACGATCGGCTTCAACGTCATCAACCAGATCTCGCTGAAGGCGGACAGCCTCCCCACCCTGAGGACCATCCACCGCCGCCTGCAGGACGAGCCAACGGCTGAGATCATGCCGGTAACCCATGGCAACGCGTTGTCGGTGTATGCGCCCGATCCGGAAGGCAATCGCCTGGAGTTCTATCTCGACCTGCCGTGGTACGTGTCGCAGCCGATGCGCGTGCCGGTGGATCTCGAACAGGCGGATGACGCGTTGATGAGGATGCTCGAAACGCACGCCAGGCAGTTGCCCGGTTTCATGCCGCGGGAGCAATGGCGGGAACAGATGGCCCGCCGGATGGGCGTGGGCTGACCGAACCAGATCCGATCGTAGCGATCGGATCCTAGCGATCCATTTCCAGGAGCTGACAATGCGACTAGCAAGTTTTCTCAATGCCGGCAGGCCCGGCTTCGGCGCCGTGGTCGACGGGGGCGTGGTCGACCTCGGCAGCGCCTTCGGCGGTCGGTTCAACAGCCTCAGGTCGCTGCTCGAGGCGAACGCGCTGGACGAAGCCGCGCGACTCGTGAAGGGGCGCAGGCCGGATCTGGCGGTCGACGACGTCTCGTGGCTGCCGGTCATCCCGGACCCCGGCAAGATCTGGTGTTGCGGCCTCAACTATGGCGAGCACGTGCGCGAAACCGGCAATATCGAGAGCGAGAAGCCGACCTTCTTCATGCGCTTCGCGGACTCCCAGGTCGGGCACGACGAGGACATGCCGTGTCCGAGCGAGTCGCAAAAATTCGATTATGAAGGCGAGATCGCGGTGGTGATCGGCAGGGGCGGACGGCGGATTCCCGAAGCCCAGGCCTTGCAGCATATCGCCGGCTATGCCTGCTACAACGACGGCAGCATCCGCGACTGGCAGCGCCACACCTCGCAATGGGGGCCCGGCAAGAACTTCTGGCGCACCGGTGGCTTCGGCCCGTGGATGGTGACCGCCGACGAGATTCCGCCGGGCACGGTGCTCACCCTGGTCACGCGCCTGAATGGCGAGGAGATGCAGCGCGCCACCACCGAGATGATGATCCATCCGATCGCCCGCCAGATTGCCTACCTGTCGACGATCGCGCCGCTCAATCCAGGCGACGTCATCGTGACCGGCACGCCCGGCGGCGTCGGTGCGCGCCGCCAGCCGCCGGTCTGGATGAAGCCGGGCGACATCGTCGAGATCGAGATCGACCGTGTCGGCGTGCTGCGCAACCGCATCGTGGCGGAAGCCTAAGTGCCTGAGCCGCCCGGTCAACATCAACGTCCGCCACCTTGTGCAGCATGCAGGACTTCAGGAACTGCCAGGTGCCCCGGCTGATGCGGCCCTGCGTGTCAGGAGATCCGACGCAGCGCGCACAGCCCCGCGGGCATGTGTCTTGCGGTTGCTCGTGAGCGGTGTCCCGGGGCGCCAGGGGTCGATGCTGGCCCGTTTTACCTCGGCTGGCACTTGTCAATCGGAACCACTCACGAGGATCTCGACATGAACAAGATGAAGACTGCAGTATTCTCGGCATGCGTCATGATGGCTGCGGGCGGCGCATTTGCGCAGACCGGCAAGGATGCATCCGACGCCACGAAGTCGCAGGGTTCGCCTGGCGATATCAAGGCCCAGGCAGCACCGGGCACCATGCAGTCGGGACAATCGCCGGGCGGCGGTTCGCCCTCGGGCAGCACGATGTCGCCAAGCGGCGCGACCGGCGCCACCGGCTCCACTGGAGCCGCCGGCGAAGCGACTCGTTCGCAGGGCTCGCCTGGCGACGTACGCGGCCAGATGGCGCCCGGTACTGGCACAACGACCTCGCCCGGTGGCGCGGGTAGCGTCGGCACCGGCAGCTCGGGTGCGACCGGCGGGCCGGATTCTTCCGACGCCACCAAGTCGCAAGGCTCGCCCGGAGACCTGAAGTCGCAGATGGCGCCGGGCACCTCCAGCACCGGCACCTCCCCGGGGACCGGCACCAAGTAACGAGAGGCGATCTCTCCGCCTCGAGCCCGCCCCGACGGGGCGCGAGACCGGGGCGCAAGGCGGGGGTGGTACGACGGCAAAAGTACTTGTCGTCGTCCCCGCCGCGCAGCAGACAAACGGCAAGGTGCCTCACCTTGCCGTTTTGCGTCCGCCAGCAAGGTAAACGGCGCAGAGCGACGCGCACAACGACCGCCTCGGCCATGATGCCGGCGATGCGCTGTTGGCGGCCTTCGCATCTCGGCTGACGGCGACGCTGAGACGATCCGACGCGACCGGCAGGATGCGCGCACCGGGTTCCGCGGCGCGCCTCGGCGGCGACGAGTTCGTGGTGTACGCTGCAAAGCAGGCGGGCAAGAATACCTACCGCTTCTGGAGCTCCGCGGACCTCGCTCCCGGCGACCCGTCTCCCTGAGTGCAAGCTCCCGGGCCCAGGCTCCTAGCTCGAGCTCTCCGACACTCCGGCTGACGGCGAAGCATGACCGGCAGGTCCGTGCCACTTCCAGTCGAGGATCTCGGGCAGATCTTCGCCGTATTGCGTGACCCAGGCCCGATGCGCGGCCAGCCGCTCGCGCGCGAAGGCTCGCACCCGCTCTTCATCCGGCGACTGGCCGGGTACCCGCGCGATGACGTCCTCGACGAGGTGGAAGCGGTCGAGGTCGTTGAGTACCGCCATGTCGAACGGCGTAGTGGTCGTGCCTTCCTCCTTGTAGCCGCGGACATGCAGGTTGTCGTGGTTGGTGCGGCGGTAGGTCAGGCGGTGGATCAGGGCGGGATAGCCGTGGAATGCGAAGATGATCGGCTTGTCCCGGGTGAAGAGTGCATCGAACGCTTCGTCGGAAAGCCCGTGCGGATGCTCGCGTGGCGATTGAAGCGTCAGCAGGTCGACGACATTGACCACGCGAACCTTCAGCCGAGGCAGCCGTTCGCGCAGGATCTGGACCGCTGCCAGCGTCTCGAGGCCAGGGACATCGCCGCAGCAGGCCATGACCGCGTCGGGCTCGCCGCCATCGTCGTTGCTCGCCCAATCCCAGACGCCGACGCCGGCAGTGCAATGCGCGACCGCCTGCTCCATCGTCAGCCACTGGTGTGCCGGCTGCTTGCCTGCCACGATGACGTTGATGTAGTGACGGCTGCGCAGGCAGTGGTCGGTGACCGACAGCAGCGTGTTGGCGTCGGGCGGCAGGTAGACGCGGATGACGTCGGCCTTCTTGTTCATCACCACGTCGAGGAAGCCCGGATCCTGGTGGCTGAACCCGTTGTGGTCCTGGCGCCAGACGTGCGACGACAGCAGGTAGTTGAGCGAGGCGACCGGCTTGCGCCACGGGATTTCGCGGGTGACGTCCAGCCACTTCGCATGCTGGTTGAACATCGAATCGACGATGTGGATGAAGGCCTCGTAGCAGGAGAAAAAGCCGTGCCGGCCGGTGAGCAGATAGCCTTCGAGCCAACCTTGGCACTGGTCGCTCGCTGAGCATCTCCATCACCCGGCCGTCGGGCGCGACGTGGTCGTCGCCCGGCACGATCTGCGCCGTCGAGCAGCGGTTGGTAACAGCCTGGCGAGAACCGTCGGGCCCGCGATCTTGTGGCCGTTCAAGTGCAGGATCGGCAGCACCGCGCCGTCATGGACCGGGTTCAGGAACTTGTTCGAGTGCCAGCTGGTGGCGAGCGGGCCGGTCTCGGCCTCACCGTCGCCGACCACGCAGGCGACCACCAGGTCCGGGTTGTCGAAAGCCGCGCCGTAAGCATGCGAGAGGCAGTAGCCGAGCTCGCCGCCTTCGTTGATCGAGCCCGGCACCTCCGGCGCCACGTGGCTCGGGATGCCGCCAGGGAAGGAAAACTGCTTGAAGAGCCGCTTCATGCCGGCCGCATCCTGCGACACTTCCGGATAGCGTTCGCTGTAGCTGCCCTCGAGCCATGTGTTGGCGACGAGGCCGGGGCCGCCGTGCCCGGGGCCGGTGACGTAGATCACGTCGGCGTCGAGGCGGTTGATGATCCGGTTCAAGTGGACGTAGATGAAGTTAAGGCCCGGCGTTGTGCCCCAATGCCCGAGCAGGCGCGGCTTGACATGTGCGAGCGACAGCGGCTCGCGCAGCAGCGGGTTGTCGTAGAGATAGATCTGGCCGACCGACAGGTAGTTCGCCGCGCGCCACCAGGCGTCCATCTTGTGCAGCAGGTCCGCGTCGAGCGGGGTTGCCTGCTCCGGCTGCGCAGTCTGCGAGGCGGCGTTGTCTGAATCAATGCGGCTCATGGGAACGCTCCAGTTCCAGCCTCGCAGGCGCCGATAGCGATGCGGATGCGATGCGAGGCCGTTGCGGATGGCAGTCCAGTCTATCCCGCGGTCAATGACATATGCAGTGGTCGGGTTTGCCGCTGCCGTGGTGAGCGGAGTGCATAATCCGCCTCGGCGGGGCAGTGGCCGAACCCCGGCCGGCTGGACTCTGCCGGGCCTGCTGCAGGCGGGCCGGCGCCCGACCGAGAGCGACAGTCATGCCTGAACTCGACGCACTGCTTCTTGCCCGCATCCAGTTCGGGTTCACGATCTCTTTCCACATCATCTTCCCCGCGCTGACTATCGGCCTTGCCAGCTACCTGGCGGTGCTCGAGGCGCGCTGGCTGTATACCGGCAGGCAGGTCTACCAGGACCTCTACCGCTTCTGGCTGAAGATCTTCGCGGTGGCGTTCGGCATGGGCGTCGTCTCGGGACTGGTGATGGCGTATCAGTTCGGCACCAACTGGAGCGAATTCTCGCGCTTCGCCGGCGGCGTCACCGGGCCGTTGCTCGCGTACGAGGTCCTGACGGCGTTCTTCCTCGAGGCCGGCTTTCTCGGCGTGATGCTGTTCGGGCTCAACCGCGTCGGTCCCGGCCTGCACTTCGTATCTACGATGGCGGTTGCCGTCGGCACCTTGATCTCGGCCACCTGGATCCTCGCCTCCAACAGCTGGATGCATACGCCGCAGGGCCACGAGATCATCGACGGCGTGGTGGTCCCGGTGGACTGGCTGCGGGTGATATGGAATCCTTCTTTTCCCTACCGGCTCGCTCACATGGTGACCGCGGCGTTCCTTGCAACCGCGCTGGTCGTCGGCGGCAGTGCCGCGTGGCACCTGCTGCGCGGCAACGACAACCGCCCGGTGCGAAGGATGCTGTCGATGGCGATGTGGATGATCCTGTTCACGGCGCCGCTGCAACTGCTGATCGGCGATCTGCACGGCCTGAACACCCTCAAGCACCAGCCGGCCAAGATCGCAGCAATGGAAGGCCATTGGGAGAACCATCCCGGCGAGGGCGTTCCCTTGATCCTGTTCGGGCTGCCCGACATGGAGGCGGAGACGACCCGCTTCAGCATCCAGATACCGCGCCTCGGCAGCCTGGTGCTCACGCACAGCCTGGATGGAACCATCCCGGCGCTGAAGGATTTTCCCCGCGAGGACCGCCCCAACTCGACCATCGTCTTCTGGACGTTCCGCGTCATGGTCGGCCTCGGGCTGCTGATGATCGCCCTTGGCCTGCTCGGATTGTGGCTGCGACGCGGCGATAGACTGTACGCATCGCGGCCTTTCCTGCGGATGGCGCTGTGGATGGGGCCGGCCGGACTGGTGGCGATTCTCGCCGGCTGGTACACCACCGAGATCGGCAGGCAACCGTGGATCATCCACGGCCTGATGCGCACCGCCGACGCGGTGTCCCAGCATAGCGCAGGACAGGTCGGGCTGACGCTCGCCCTGTTCGTGCTGGTGTACTTCGTGGTGTTCGGCGCCGGCACCATCTTCCTGCTGCGGCTGATCGGCTACGGCCCGCAGGAAGGCGAGGGCGACGAGCCGCTGCCCGGCGGCCCCGGGCTGCCCCGCCAGCAGATGCGGCCCATGTCGGCGGCACCAGGCTCACCGGCGTCTGCGGGGAAGGGATTCGCCACGGCCGGAGTCGCGGCGAGGAGATCCTGATGGGCGTCGACCTTCCGCTGGTCTGGGCCGTGATCATCCTCGGCGGCATCATGATGTACGTGATCATGGACGGCTTCGATCTCGGCATCGGCATCCTGTTTCCGTACGTCGCCGACGACGAGGATCGTGACGTGATGATGAACAGCGTCGCCCCGGTCTGGGACGGCAACGAGACCTGGCTCGTGCTTGGTGGCGCAGGGCTCCTCGCCGCCTTTCCGCTCGCGTATTCGGTGATCCTCAGCGCCTTCTACCTGCCGCTGGTCCTGATGCTGATCGGCCTGATCTTTCGGGGCGTCGCATTCGAATTCCGCTTCAAATCCAGCGTTGGCCGCCGACACTGGTGGGACAAGGCCTTTACCTGGGGCTCGGTGGTGGCAGCCTTCTTCCAGGGTGTGACGCTCGGCGCATTCGTGCAGGGCGTGCCGGTCGAAGGCGGGCAGTACGCGGGCGGACACCTCGACTGGATCACGCCGTTCTCGGTCTTCACCGGCGCCGGCCTGGTGATCGCGTATGCGCTGCTCGGCTGCACCTGGCTGATCATGAAGTGCGAGGACCAGCTGCAGGTGCGCATGCGGCAGCTTGGCATCTTCCTGGCATGGCTGCTGTTCGCGGTGATCGTCCTCCTGAGCGCCTGGACGCCGCTGACCCAGCCGGATATCGCCGATCGGTGGTTCAGCCTGCCCAACCTGTTCTGGTTCCTGCCCGTGCCGATCCTGGTCATCCTATGCACGGGCGGGCTGCTGTGGGGACTGCGCCGCGACACGCAGTACTCCCCGTTCCTGCTGACGCTGGCGTTGGTCTTTCTCTCGTACAGCGGGCTCGGCATCAGCCTCTGGCCGAACATCATTCCGCCTTCGATCTCGATCTGGGATGCGGCAGGACCCGCGCAGAGCCTCGGCTTCACGCTGGTCGGAACGCTGTTCATCGTGCCTTTCATCTTGATGTATACCGCCTGGGCATACTGGGTGTTCCGCGGCAAGATCCGCCGCGGCGAAGGCTACCACTGAGAGGCGGGCGGTGATGCGCACCAGCGGACGAGGCGAAGAGTCGCCACGGTGGAGCCGGCGCATCGGCTGGCTGCTCGCTATCTGGACTCTCAGCGTCGGCGCGATGGCGCTGATCGCACTTGCTCTCAAGGGTGTCATGAGGCTGGCCGGGCTGAGTACCTGAAGGCGTGGAAGCTTGCGTGCGCCGCGCCGGCCGCCGTCCGGTGCCGGAGGTGCGACCCTGTGCCACAATCCCAGGCTCTGAAGTCGAAATATTGTCGACGCGCCAATCGCAGCACGGGTCGACGCACGGGTCGAAGCACGAGCCGAGACACGGTTGAAGCACGGCGCGTAGCAACGAACTCGCATCAACGGAGAGGGGTCTGGGGCGCAAGGTCTTCCACGGCTGGCGAATGGTTGCCGCAGGCAGCGGCATCCAGTTCATGCAGGCCGCATTGCTCCATCAGGCTTTCGGCGCCTACTTCGCGGCGCTGGTGGACGAGCGCGGCTGGAGCAAGACCGCACTGTCGGGGGCTGCGGCGATGCAGCCGATGGAGTCGGCAATCCTCGGGCCGGCGCTCGGCTGGATCGTCGATCGCTTCGGCCCGCAGGGCATGATCCGCATCGGCGTCATCCTCTTCGGCCTCGGCTTCATCTTTCTCAGCCAGATCGACACGCTCGCCGGCTTCTACGCCGCCTTCGTCGTCATCGCGCTCGGCTCGAGCCTGTGCGGCTTCTTTCCCATCAACGTCGCGATCATCCACTGGTTCCAGATCTACCGGGCCCGTGCGCTGTCGTCGATCGGGCTCGGGCTCGCGCTCGGGGGAGTGGCGGTGCCTTTGATCGCGTGGTCGATCCAGACGTACGGCTGGCGCCTGACCGCCTTGGCTTCCGGCATTTTCGTCATCGTAGCCGGCTGGCCGCTGTCGGGGGTCTTCCGGCGCAGCCCGGCGGAGGTCGGCGAAACGGTCGACGGCCTGCCGGTCGCACCGCCTGCCGCGGCCGGTGCCGACGGCGCGAGGTCTGCGGCAGCTCCGAACGAGCAGCCCGAGTTCACCGCCCGGCAGGCGCTGCGCACGCAGGCCTTCTGGTTCATTTCGCTCGGCCACGGCTTTGCGCTGCTCGTCGTCTATGCGGTCAACGTGCATGCGATCACGCACATGAAGGAAGGGCTCGGCTACACACTCGCCGAAGCGTCCATCGTCATCACGCTGATGACGGTGGCGCAGATCGGCGGCGTGTTGTGCGGCTGGTGGATCGGCGACCGCTTCGACAAGCGCCGGATCGCAGCGCTGTGCATGCTGATGCATGCAGCCGGGCTCGCGATGCTCACCTATGCCCAGGGATACGCCATGTTGGGTGCTTTCGCGCTGCTGCACGGAGGCGCGTGGGGCCTGCGCGGCCCGTTCATGCAGGCGATGCGCGCCGACTACTTCGGCCGCCGCGCGATCGGCATGATCCTCGGCCTCTCGTCGCTGGTCATCGTCTTCGGCCAGATCGGCGGGCCGATGATCGCCGGGCTGCTCGCCGATGCGACCGGCTCCTATCTTGCCGGGTTCACGCTGCTGGCGGTGATGGTGGGAGCGGGCTCGCTGTTCTTCCTGCTGGCGAGGAAGCCGAAGCTCGTGACCGCGCCTTGAGCCGCAGGCCGTTCGCAGGCCAGCGCAAGGGGCCGAACCATGCGCCGCCGGCGACGGCGGCGCTGCAGACCAGGCCGTAGATGACCAGGGCGGCGCCTTGCAGCGCCAGCATCTGCATGAGCGAGCCGCCGAGGCGGATCACCAGCCATCCGCCGGCTGCCGCCACCAGCAGGCGCAGGATGTTGGCCACCACGGGCCAGAACAAGCGTCCGGCCCCCTGCGAGGCGAAGTAAAGCAGCAGCCCCAGCCCGAAGAAGCCGTAGAGGGGCGCAACGATCCTCAGGTAGACGGTGCCTGCCTCGATCATCGCCGGGTCGTTGTCGAACAGCGCGAGCCACGGCCGGGCGAACACGGCGGCGAGCAGGCCGATGGCCTCGGTGAGGCAGAAGGCGATTGCTGCGCCAATCCAGGTTGCCTGCAGCGCGCGTTCCCGCCGCCCCGCGCCGATGCAGACGCCGACCATCGCCACCAGCGGAGCTCCGAGTCCGAATACCAGCGGCACCAGGAGATATTCCAGCCGCGCCGCGGTGCCATAGCCGGCGACCGCCGCAGCGCCGAAACTCGCCGCCAGCGCGGTAGCTGCACCGATCGCCAGGTTGGTGGCCGCGGCCGACACCGCGCCAGCCAGTCCGACGCCCAGGATGTTGCGGAAGGAAGCGACCCGCAGGCCGGCGCCCGCCGTCGTCACCTTCAGGCCGCTGCGACGCGAGGCCAGGTAGGCGCCGAGCACCAGGCTGCCGGCAGCGTAGTAGCTGAGCAGCGCGACGGCGCCGCCCACGACGCCAAGCGCCGGAATCGGCCCCCAGCCGAAGATCAGCATCGGCGACAGCGGGATCAGTACCGCAACACCGCCGCAGGTCACGATGGCGGGAACCATCATGTTGCCGGTGCCGCGGATCGCGGCGGCAAGGGAATTGAACAGCCAGACCAGCACAGCCCCGGCGAATACGCAGTCGGAATAGGCAAGGGCGGCCTGCAGGGCAAGGCCGCTGCCGCCCATGCGGGCGTACAGCCAGGGCCCGGCGGCGAGCATCGTGACGGTGAAAAGCAGGCCGAAGCCGGCGGCGATCACGCCGGCATGCACCAGCAGCGAGTCGGCCTCGGCTCGCCGGCCTGCGCCGAGGGCGCGGGCGATGGCGGACGCGATGCCGCCGCCGACCGCGCCGGCCGACATCATCTGCATCAGCATCACCAGCGGGAAGACCAGCGCCATCCCGGCGAGCGCCTCGGTGCCGAGCTTGCCGACGAAGTACGACTCGATGAGTCCGACCGAGGCCTGGGCCAGCATCACCAGGACGTTGGGTGCCGCGAGCCGAAGCAGCGTCCCCAGGATCGGCCCTTCGAGCAGCAACCGGGTGCGGGGGTGCATCGTGGCGCCGGGCGGCGTCGTGCCGGAACCTGGTCGGGGCGGACTTGGCTGGGTCATGGGAGGAGTATGGTTGTATATGGTTGTATATGCAAGTATGGCCGTGGCTATAATGAACCCAACCTGCCCGCAGCAGGCAACCGCGGCATTTTCCAAGCGAGCTTTTTCGCGCCGTTCGGGCTCAGGACGCATCGGAGACAGATCCTGGAGATTTCCTTTCACGATGAGATCCAGTCGCTCAAGCTGGGCGACGGCGAGACCTTCCACGGCGAGGGCATCATGGCCGTCACCAAGGCGCTGCTCCAGTCCGGAGTGACCTACGTCGGCGGCTACCAGGGTTCACCGATCTCGCACCTGCTCGACGTCATGGTGCAGGCGCGCGACTACATGGACGAACTCGGCGTCCATGTCGAGGCCTGCACCAACGAAGCGTCGGCCGCCGCAATGCTCGGCGCATCGATCATGTATCCCGTGCGCGGTGCGGTCACCTGGAAGTCCATCGTCGGGACCAACGTGGCGTCGGATGCGCTGTCGAACCTGTCGTCGCCCGGGGTGATGGGTGGCGCGCTGATCATCGTCGGAGAGGACTACGGCGAGGGCGCGAGCGTGATCCAGGAGCGCACCCATGCCTTTGCGATGAAGTCCGCAATGTGCCTGCTGGATCCGCGGCCGGAGCTGCCGACCATCGTCAGGATGGTGGAGAAGGGGTTCGAGTTGAGCGAGGCCTCCAGCATGCCGGTGATGATGGAACTGCGGATCCGCACCTGCCACGTGCGCGGCAGCTTCCAGGCGCGCGCCAACCGGCCGCCGGCGATCTCGCGCCGGCAGTTGCAGCAGGAGCCGGCAGGCTTCCTATATGAGCGCCTTGCCCATCCGCCGGCGACCTTCCGGCACGAAAAGCTGAAGTACGACGTGCGCCTGCCGGCGGCGCGCAGGTTCATCGAGGAGCAGGGGATCAACGAGTTCGTCGACGGCCGGCATGGCGACGTCGGCGTGATCGTGCAGGGCGGGCTCTACAACAACACGATCCGGGCGCTGCAGATCGCGGGCCTCGCAGACCACTTCGGCAACACCGACATCCCGCTGCTGGTGCTGAACGCGGTCTATCCGCTGGTGCCGGGGGAGATCGAACGGTTCTGTACCGGCAAACAGGCAGTTCTGGTACTGGAGGAGGGCCAGCCGGAGTTCATCGAGCAGGAGATCGCGACCCTGCTGCGCCGGGCCGACCTGCAGACGCGGCTGCACGGCAAGGACCGGCTCGCGATGGGCGGCGAGTACACTGCGGACCTCATCCTGTCGGGCATGCTGCCGTTTCTCTCGGACTACCTGCCGGCGACGGACCTCTCGCCGGGGCGCCGATATGCCGACGAAGTCGCCGAACTACGGCGCGAGGCCGCGGCGCGGCTGGGAGCACCGGTGCCGGCGCGGCCGCCCACGTTCTGTACCGGCTGTCCAGAGCGGCCGGTGTTCGCCGCGCTCAAGCTGGTGGAGCGCGACGTGGGCAAGCTGCATGTCTCCGCCGACATCGGCTGCCATGCTTTCGCAACCTTCGAGCCGTTCTCCTTCGGCAACTCCATCCTCGGCTACGGCATGAGCATGGCGTCGAGTGCGGCCGTGAAGAACTTTTCGGCCCGACGCCCGGTGGCGATCATGGGCGACGGCGGGTTCTGGCACAACGGCCTGCTGTCGGGCGTCTCCTCCACCATCCTCAACCAGGGCGACGGCGTGCTGGTGATCATGAAGAACGGCTACACGTCGGCCACCGGCACCCAGGAGACGGTTTCGACGCCCCATTCCGAGGCCAAGCGGGTCGCCGAAGGCAGCAGCGCCACCGGCAGTGAACTGACCATCGAGAACACCCTCAGGGGCATGGGCGTGAAGTGGCTGCGCACGGTGCACAACTATCGGGTCGGCAAGGTGCGCAAGGTACTGAGGGACGCGATCACCTCGCCGTTCCAGGGACTGAAAGTGGTGATCGCGGAAGGTGAATGCCAGCTCGAGCGCCAGCGCCGCCTGAGGCCGATCCGTGCCCGGCGACTCAAGGAGGGACTGCGCGTGGTGCGCACCCGGTACGGCGTCGACGAGGACACCTGTACCGGCGACCACTCCTGCATCCGCCTTTCCGGCTGCCCGACCCTTACCGTGAAGGATTCCAGTGACCCGCTGCGCCGCAGCCCGGTTGCGCACGTCACCAACGGCTGCGTCGGTTGCGGGCTGTGCGGCGAGGTTGCGATGGCGGCCGTGCTCTGCCCGTCGTTTCATCGCGTCGAAATCGTGACCCATCCGAACCTCTGGGACCGCCTGGGAGACCGGATCAACCGGTTTGCGCTGGGCCTGCTGCAGCGGCAGGGCTGAAGTGGGGCGCTCGGATTCGCCGCCGATGACCGCGCAGCAGCCGTTCTCCATCCTCATCGCCGCGCTCGGCGGCGAGGGCGGCGGCGTGCTGGCGGAGTGGCTGGTGAAGTGTGCGCTGCGCAGCGGGCTGCCGGTGCAGGCGACTTCGGTGCCCGGGGTTGCCCAGCGCACCGGCGCAACCAGCTACTACATCGAGCTGATGCGCGAGCCGCTCCCGCCGGGCAGCCCGCAGCCGGTCTTTTCCTTGAACCCGCTGCCCGGACAGGTCGATGTGCTGCTTGCCAGCGAGGCGGTCGAGGCAGGCAGGATGATCGAGCGTGGTTTCTCGGCGCCACGGCGCACCCTGCTGATCGCATCGACGCACCGGGTCTTCACGACTGCCGAAAAGATGCACATGGCGGATGGTCGCTACGAAACCCGGCGCATGCGCGAAGCCGCCGCGGCATTGGCGCGCCAGGCAATCCTGCTCGACATGGAGGCGGTTGCGCGGCGACACGACACCGTCCTTTCCGCCGTGATGTTCGGCGCGCTGGCGGGCACGGGCAGCCTGCCCTGGTCGCGCGACGTCTGCGAGCAGGTCATCCGCGATTCCGGACGGGGTGTCTCCGCGAGCCTTGCCGGCTTCGACGACGCCGCCCGGCAGGCGCAGGCCGCCGCATCGCAGGCGCTCTTGCCGGAGGCCGGCGCGGGGGAAGCGGCGATGGTCGGCGACCCGGATGCGATCCGGGTGCTGCAGGCAGCCCATCTTCCGGACCCATTGCTCGCGCAATGGCCGCGGCTCCTGGCGGCGCTGCCGCAGCCGATGCAGAAGAGCGCGGCGCACGGCGCCCTGAGGTGCCGCGACTTCCAGGACGACGATTACGCGCGGGCGTATCTCGATTTTCTCGAGCGTCTTGCGCGGGCGGCCGGGGCGGCAACCGGGTCGGTAACCGCCGGCTCGACGACGTCCGAAGCGCTCGACGAAGCGGCCCGGCAGCTGGCCCTGTGGATGTGCTTCGAGGATGTCATCCGCGTGGCCGAGCTGAAGTCGCGGCCTGCCCGGCATCGGCGGGTGCGCGAGGAGGCGCAGGCGGGCGGCGACGACATCGTTCGAGTTACCGAATACCTGAAGCCGGGCATCGAGGAGATCGCCGCGGTCATGCCGCTGCGGCTCGGCACCTGGCTGATGCGCAAGGCCACGCCCGACAGCTGGTTGCGCCGTGCGCAGGTCGGACTGCACGTGCGCTCGACCAGTATCTGGGGCCACCTGCTGCTGCGGACGCTGGCGCGGTTGCGGCCGTGGCGCCGGTCGTCGCTGCGTTTTCACGAAGAGCAGCAGGCGATCGTGGCCTGGCTCGGTGCGATGGAGCAGGCGCTTGCCAACGCGCCGGCGTTCGCGCTGCAACTCGCCGGCTTGCCGCAGGTGCTGAAGGGTTACGGCGACACGCAGTTGCGCGGTCGCGAGAATTACGCGCGGCTGTGGGCGGCGCATGTCGTGCCGGCATTCGCCGGCGGCATGGAGCCGGAAGCCGCGGCGTTGCAGCTGAAGCAGGCGCTGGCGGCGACGCTGTCGGATCCGGAAGGCAGGCTCAACGCAACAGCGGCCGTGGGCGCGGGCGCGGGCGCGGCGCGGCCGGACCCCTCGGTGCCGCAGACCATCCGCTGGATCGAGCGGCCGCGGCACGAGCATCGATCACCGACCGAAAACGCCTGAATGGCTGGCGTGAAGCCGGCCATTCGAGTCGTGGGACGCCCTGATGCGACAATGGGCGAAATCATGTTGAGGACCAGACCATGAACGCACCGGCAGACCCGATGCTGCGGGCGGCGACGCTCGAGGACCGCTACGACGCGACCGACGGCGCGGTGTATCTCACCGGCACCCAGGCGCTCGTTCGCCTGCCGATGATGCAGCGCCAGCGCGACGTCGCCGCCGGTCTCAATACCGCGGGCTACGTGTCCGGCTACCGGGGCTCGCCGATCGGCGCCTACGACCAGGCGCTGGCCAAGGCCAAACGTCAGATCGACGCGCATCACATCCGCTTCGTGCCGGGCGTCAACGAGGACCTCGCAGCCACCGCGATCTGGGGGACGCAGCAGGTCAACAGCTTCCCCGGCGCGCGCTACGACGGCGTGTTCGCGATCTGGTACGGCAAGGGGCCCGGCGTCGACCGATCCGGCGATGTCCTGCGGCACGCCAATCAGGCGGGATCGTCGGCGCACGGTGGAGTCCTCGCGGTCGGAGGCGACGATCACGGCGCCAAGTCCTCGACGATCGCAGCGCAGACGGACTTCATCTTCAAGGCGGTGTCGATGCCGGTGCTGGCCCCCGCCACGGTCCAGGACTACATCGATCTCGGCCTTCATGGCTTCGCGCTTTCTCGCTTCAGCGGCCTGTGGGTCGGCATGAAGGCGGTCACCGACACCATCGAAGCATCGGGCATCGTCGACGTCTCGCAGCAGCGGGTCCGGATCGCTCTGCCGGAAGGCGTCGCCATGCCGGCAGGCGGATTGAACCTGCGCTGGCCGGAGGAGCCTTTCCTCAAGCTCGAGGAACGCCTCAGCGTCTACAAGCTGCCGGCGGCGCTGGCCTATGCGCGCGCCAACCGCCTCGATGGCAACGTCTTCGGCCGGCCGGACGACGAGCCGGCGCGGCTCGGCATCGTCACCACCGGCAAGACCTGGCTCGACGTGATGCAGGCGCTGGTGGACCTCGGCATCGACGACTCGGCCGCGCGCCGCATCGGCCTCAAGGTGTACAAGGTCGCGATGCCGTGGCCGCTCGAGCCGCAGGGCATCCGCGCCTTCGCCGCCGGCTGCCGGGAAGTGCTGGTGATCGAGGAGAAGCGGGCGCTGATCGAGGCCCAGCTCAAGGACACGCTTTATCCGCTGGCCGAGCGGCCGCTGGTTGTCGGCAAGACGGACGAGCGCGACGCGCCCCTGCTGCCCGAATGGGGCGAGCTCTCGCCCGCTGCCTGCGCGCGGGTGATCGCCGCTCGCCTGATGCGCATGCGCGGCGACTCAGCGGATGCGCAGGGCAGCCTGCCCGACGAGCTGGCGCGGCAGATGCAGCAGCGGCTCGCGCTTCTCGACGCCAAGGCGCAGGCCGGCCTGAAGAAGGTGACCACCCTCGACCGGATTCCCTATTTCTGCTCCGGTTGCCCCCACAACACGTCGACCCGCGTGCCGGATGGTTCGCGCGCGCTCGCAGGCATCGGCTGCCATTACATGGCGCAGTGGATGGACCGCTCCACCGCGACCTTCACGCACATGGGAGGCGAGGGCATGACCTGGGTCGGGCAGGCGCCTTTCTCCGAAACCCGGCACGTCTTCCAGAACCTCGGCGACGGCACCTGGTTCCATTCCGGCTCGCTTGCAATCCGCCACGCGGTCGCGACCAATACGCCGATCACCTACAAGATCCTGTTCAACGATGCGGTGGCGATGACCGGCGGGCAGGCCCACGACGGCCAGGTCACGCCGCAGATGATCACCCGGCAGGTGCGCGCCGAAGGCGTGCAGCGGGTGGTGGTGGTGACCGACGAGCCGCAGAAGTATCCGGCAGGTTACTTCGAGCCGGGCGTCACGGTCTTCCATCGCGATCAGCTCGACGAGGTGCAGCGGGACCTGCGCGAATACAAGGGCGTGTCCGTATTGGTCTACGACCAGACCTGCGCTGCCGAGAAGCGCCGCCGGCGCAAGCGCGGCACGCTGGACGACCCGCCGAAGCGGGCCTTCATCAATGCCGCTGTCTGCGAAGGCTGCGGCGACTGCGGCGTCAAGTCCAACTGCGTGTCGGTTGAGCCGCTCGAAACCGAATTCGGGCGCAAACGGGTGATCAACCAGTCGTCGTGCAACAAGGACTACTCCTGTATCAGCGGCTTCTGTCCCAGTTTCGTCAGCGTCATTGGCGGAAAGTTGCGCCGGCCGAAGACGGCCCCGGTAACGGCGCCTGCGACTGCCTCGGCTGGCACAGACGCGATCGACGGAAACCCCGGCGCCGCAGCGCCGGCCACCGTGCCGGCCGCGGTCGCCTCGCCGGCTGCCGGCCTCGCCGCGCCGGTATTGCCCAAGATAGACGGTTCGTTCGCCCTGCTGGTTACCGGCATCGGCGGCACCGGCGTGGTCACTATCGGCCAGATCCTCGGCATGGCGGCGCACCTGGAAGGCAAGGGCGTCACGGTGCTCGACATGGCCGGGCTCGCCCAGAAGAACGGCGCGGTGATGAGCTTCGTGCGCTTCGCCAATCCCGGCGAACCGCTCTATGCGCCCCGCATCGGAACGGCGGCTGCGGATGCGGTGCTGGGTTGCGACATCGTGGTCACCGCCGGCTCGGATGCCATCGGTCGGATGGCCGGCGATCGCACCCGGGTGGTCGCCAACGTCGCCGCCACCCCGACGGCGGATTTCACCCGCAACGCCGATCTGTCGTTCCCGCTCGATGCGATGTCGGCTGCGATCGTCGATGCCGTGGGCGAGAACAACGCGGACTTCGTCGACGCGAGCCGACTGGCCACCGCGTTGATGGGCGACGCCATTGCCACCAACCTGTTCATGCTCGGCTACGCCTGGCAGAAGGGGATGATCCCGTTGTCGGACGCGGCCATCGAACGGGCCATCGAATTGAACCAGGTGGCGGTGCAGTCCAACAAGACCGCGTTTGCCTGGGGACGCAAAGCGGCGGTCGATCTGGACCAGGTAGAGCAGGCAGCCCTTCCGGCGACCCCGATCCGCATCGTGCCGATGACGCGCAAGAAGTCGGAGTCGCTCCAGGACATCGTCGCAACCCGCGAGGCATTCCTGACCGCTTACCAGAGCCGGGGCTACGCGAAGCGCTACACCGCGCTGGTCGAGCGTGTCCGCGCGGCGGAGGAAGCTCGCATCGGTGGCGGCTCGAGCCGTCTCTCCCTGGCAGTAGCGCGCTACTTCTTCAAGCTGATGGCCTACAAGGACGAGTACGAGGTCGCGCGGCTTTACACCGACGGCGCCTTCGAGCAGCGCGTGGCGGCGCAATTCGAGGGCGACTACAAGCTGGTCTTCAACCTCGCGCCGCCACTGCTCGCCAAGCGCAACGCCAAGGGCGAGCTGATCAAGCAGGAGTACGGGCCGTGGATGCTGCAGGCGTTTCGCGTGCTGGCACGCTTTCGCCGCTTGCGCGGCACGCCGCTCGATCCCTTCGGTCGCACGGCGGAGCGCCGCACCGAGCGCAAGCTGATCGCCGACTACGAGGTCCTGGTCGACCGGATCCTGCGCGAGCTCGACCGCGAACGCCTCGATGTGGCAGTGCAGCTCGCTTCGATCCCTGAGCAGATCCGGGGCTTCGGCCACGTCAAGGATCGCCACCTGACAGCCGCGCTCGAGCGGCAGGCGCAGCTGCTCGATCAGTTCGAGCGGCCGCACCAGCTGGCGCAAGCGGCCTAGGGAGCCTGGGCCCAGTCGGCATGCATGGCAGGCAGCCATTGACGGACACGCAGCCAGCAGATTGCGGTACTATATGGGCTGCCCGGCGCAGGCAGCCTGACGGCATAGAGGCCTGACGGTAACGAGCGCCTGGGGGAGAGAGCCTGGGAACTGGGGACAAGAACCCCGAGGGGTCGCAGTTCCCAGGACGTGGCGAGCCGATACGTACCCTGCCTGGAGGCGGGCGGTCGGTCTCCTGGACACGGGACCCGCGGACTGCGCTTGGCACCGCGGCTCTCCGTACAACCCGAGACGGTGCGCATCTGCGATGCGCAGCAAATCGCGACGGATCCACTCATCGGCATTTGCCCCGCATGCACGGTCCGATCGCGGCACATCGTCAGTCCAAGGCAATGCCAATGGCAAAGCCCACCTGAATTTGAGCAAATCTCTGTACGGATAGGTGGATGAATACCTCGGACGTCAAGCGCGTGCTGGAAGGAGCCCTGCTGTGCGCGGCCAAGCCGCTCACCGTGAGCGAACTGCGGCAGGTGTTCGCCGACGACGTCGAGGTGTCTGCGGACACCGTTCGCGCTCTGCTGGAAACGCTGCGGGACGAGTGGAAGGGCCGTTCAGTGGAACTGGCGACGCTGGCCAGCGGCTGGCGCTTCCAGAGTGCGCCGGATGTCGCGCGCTTCGTCATGCGGCTGTACCCCGAGAAGACGCCGCGCTATTCGCGCGCTGTCATGGAGACGCTCGCCATCATCGCCTACCGGCAGCCGGTCACTCGCGGCGACATCGAGGAGATCCGCGGCGTGACGGTGTCGTCGCAGATCATCAAGACCCTCGAGGAGCGAGGCTGGATCGACCAGGTGGGAGTCAAGGACGTCCCGGGCAGGCCAGCCCTGTTCGCCACCACCAGGCAGTTCCTCGACGACCTCGGCTTGCGGTCGCTGAGCGAGTTGCCCGAGCTCGAAGCCGGCGATTCGCCCGGCGCTGCCGCGGCCTCCCCTTTATTCGCGGAAGGTGCGGCCCTGCAAGATCCGGTCGCAACCGGCGCGTCGGAGCCGGAGGCCGAAGCCACGGATGCGCTGGCTGTTGCGCAGACCGATGTCGCGCCGGTCGAGCCGTCCGTTGGCGTCGATGGACCTTCGCCCGATGAGAGGAACGAATCGAATTTGCGCAGTTCGGACAGCGAGGCTCTTCCTGCTGCGATCACTGCTTCGCTGGATGTAGCTGCCGCTTCCACCGACTCGGACTCAGCAGGTGGCGAGAGCGACCTGAGCGGGCAAACCGGGGAATACGGCGCAGGCGGCGATGAACCCGACCCCGGCGACGCTCGCGTGGAACAGGTCGCTGCCCGCGCCGGTGCCGAATCCGGCGCCGACAAGCCAAGTGCCGATGAATCCAGCGATGACGAATCCGGTGATGACAAGTCCGGCGATGACGAGTCCAGCGATGACGAGCCGCCGTCCCGGCGATCCTCGGTAGAAGCGAAGCCGGCAGATTGACGCCGCCTTCTGTACGAGTTCCAAGCCTTCAACGGGCAATAAACGCATGAACAACGACTACGACGATTCAGGTCTGGCTCCCGTCCAGGCTTCCGGTTCCCGACCCCACGCACCGGCTGCCTCGGCAGACGGTGCGCCGGGTCCCGCCGCCTCCGATCCAGGCTCGGCTGCCGCGAACCGGCAACCAGGCGCGGCCGAGGGCGCGGTGTCCGGCGCCGGCATTTCCGGCGGGTCGGATGACGGTCCCGGCGATGGTTCCAGTCCCGCAGGCTTCGCATCGGACGAGTCGGGCGGTGGCACGACCCGCGGCCGCTTCGGCCGCCGGCGCGGCCGTCGCGGCAACGGCCGCCGGCGCGGTCCGGACGGTGCAGAGCCAGCGGCCGATGATGGCGCGGCCGACGGCAAGGGTGCCGCGGGCCGCGGCCCGGACGAAGATGTCGCTGACCCCGGCGCCGGCGGGCTGGCCGGCGACGCCGCCAGCAGTCCCCAAGGCGAAGACGAAGCCATTCCGATCTTCGCCAAGCCCGGCTATGTCGGTTTGTCCCCGGTCGGTGTACGCAAGCCGGCGGGCCGTGGCGCTCCGCGGGTCGACGACGAGTCGAGCAAGCTGCACAAGATCCTCGCCGACGCCGGCATCGGTTCGCGCCGGGAAATGGAGGAGCTGATTCTTGCCGGGCGCGTTTCGGTCAACGGGCAGCCTGCCCATGTCGGCCAGCGGATCGGCCCCACCGACCAGATACGGGTGAACGGGCGGCCGCTGGCCCGCAAGCGGGTGCCTTTGCCGACGCGCGTGCTGCTTTATCACAAGCCATCGGGAGAGGTCGTCACCCGCGACGATCCGGAGCGGCGGCCGCGAGTCTTCGACCGGCTGCCCAAGCTGCGCGGCGCGCGCTGGATCGCAGTGGGCCGGCTCGACCTCAACAGTGAAGGCCTGCTGATCTTCACAACGGCCGGCGACCTGGCCAACCGGCTGATGCATCCCCGTTACGGTTGGGAACGCGAATACGCGGTGCGTGTGCTGGGACGGGTCGACGAGGAAACCCGGCTCAAGCTGCTTGCCGGCGTCGAACTCGAGGACGGACCTGCACATTTCACCGAGCTCGAAGACATCGGCGGCGACGGCGCCAACCACTGGTATCGGGTCGTGATCAACGAAGGGCGCAACCGCGAGGTCCGCAGGATCTTCGAGGCCGTGGGCCTGACGGTCTCGCGACTCGTGCGCATCCGGTTCGGCCCGGTCGCCTTGCCGCCGCGGCTCAGCCGCGGGCGGGTCATGGAACTCGCGGAAGCCGACATTGCACAGCTGCTCAAGCAGGTCAAGCGGATGACCGCGACGGTCGACAAGCAACCCGGGCGCGTCGCCGCGCCCGACGAGCAGGCTGCGCCCATCGCTGCGCGCGAGCCTCGCGAACCGCGTCGCGGCGACGCGCGTCCGCAGGGCAAGGGCCGCCTGCGCGGCAGGCAAGGCGCGGGGGCGCTTCCGGGCTTCATGCCCGAAGCCGTCGAGCTGCCGCCCGACGCCACGCTGCCCGATCCGGAGTCGGACGAGATCCTGGCGGCTTCGCCCATCCGGGCGCCGCGGGTGAGGGCTCCGCAAGTCGACGTCAAGGGACGGCGGCGTGCGGCGTCCCGTACTGACGATCCCCGAGCCGATTCGCCCGAGGTCGCCGACGAGGACGCAGGCTTCAACGTGGCAGTTCCGGCGGCGGCGGAAGAGGTCCCGCGCGGCGACGAGCAGCCGGCCTACGAGGCCTTCCATCCGCGTGTCGCGGCTTATAACGGCGACACCGACTGGGACGAGGACGAGGTCCATGTCGACGACAACATCGGCAACTCGATTCACGATCCACGCGACGGCAACGGCAGGATCCCGGCAAAGGTGGCAAATCCGAAGGTCAACCTCGAGGACGACGACTGGCAGCCCAATTCGGAAACCGCACACCTCGAGGGGATAACCCGTTCGATGCGCAAGGACAGCCGGCAGCAGCGTTACGGTTCGGTACCCGGCTTTGCGGCCAAGGTCGGGGTCCCGCGGGATCCCAATGCCCCGCCGCGGCCGCGGCAGGCGAAGCCTTTCGGCCAGCCGCGCGGCAAGCGCAGCGGCGGAGGAAACTTCGCCGGCAAGTCAGGAGGTGGCAATGTGGGTGGCAATGTCGGTGGCAACGTCCGAAGCCGCGGCGGCAACGGCCCCGGCAAGGGCGGGGGCCGCAAGCGCGGGCCCTCGGGCAAGGGCCGCCCGCCAGGGTGATTCCGACCTGCGCGGCTTTGTGTCCGGAGGGCGCGTGAGTTATACTCCGTGAGCTAAGGGAACCTCAAGCTCATGTCCTGCTGATCATGCGTCGCCAAGGCCTCCCGGGCATGTAAAACGCGGCGAGTGAAGCGCGGCGTGTGAAGCGCTTTCGCAAAGCGCAGCATGCGGAGCGCGGCATTCAAAGCACGGGTGGTTTCCGGGGCGGTTCGATACCAAGAACGAATGGGCTGGCTAAGCCCATTTTTTTTTCCCCGCACCTTGCGCGGCGGCTGCGGGATACCGGGACGCGCAGCACAGGTGCCGGACGATCGGGTCGGGTGGGGCGCAGGTCCATCAAGGCAAAAGGGTGAGCGATGGCAGGTGCCACGCCAAGCGGCGAGTTGGCAATCATGATCGAGCCGGTGTTGGGCTCGATGGGTTATGAGCTGGTCGATATCGAATTCGGCTCGGGCGGGCTTCTCCGTGTCGTGATCGACATCGGCGGCGGCGCCCGGCATGTGCAGGTGGAAGATTGCGAAAAGGTGAGCCATCAGCTGGGTCGCCTGTTCATGGTCGAGAATGTCGACTATGACCGGTTGGAAATTTCGTCTCCCGGGCTGGACCGGCCGCTGAAGAAGCCGTCGGATTTCGTCCGCTTCACCGGGGAGAAGGTGACTTTGCGGCTGCGCGAGCCCATCGAGGGGCGGCGCCAGTTCACCGGGATCCTCCAGCGCGAGGGCGACGCGCCGCCCGCGCAGTGGGTGCTCCTGTGGTCCGACGAGCCTGCAGAGGTCCCGGGGCGCAGGGGAGCGAAGGGTTCGAAGGCGGCCAAGGGCGGGCGGGGCGCCAGGACGGGCAAGAGCGGCAAGGGTGCCGCCAAGGCCGCGGTGGCCGCGCGCAGCGGGGCCGCTGTCGGTGGCGACGCCGGGCCGCAAGAGCAGCCGCAGGGCCAGCGGCTGGAATTTACGTTGGATCAGATAGAGAAGGCCCGGCTGGTGCCGAAGCTCGTTTTCTAGGGGATGCTGTTATGCAGGGTCGTGAGTTATTGCTGATGGTGGATGCGTTGGCGCGCGAGAAGAACGTGGCGCGCGACGTGGTGTTCGGTGCGCTGGAAAGCGCGCTCGCCTCGGCTACGAAGAAGCGCTACAAGGACGAGGTCGACGTCAGGGTCGCGATCGACCGCACCAACGGCGACTACGAGACCTTCCGCCGCTGGCTGGTCGTGCCCGATGGCGAGCTCGAGGACCACGACCTTCAGATCATCCACACCGAAGCGCGCAAGCAGATCGCGGACATCCAGATCGGCGACTTCATCGAGGAGGAACTCGAGCCGGTGGAATTCGGGCGGATCGGTGCACAGGCCGCGAAGCAGGTGATCCTGCAGAAGATCCGCGACGCCGAGCGCGACCAGATCATCAACGACTTTCTCGCCCGCGGCGACTCGCTGCTGTCGGGTACGGTGAAGCGGATCGATCGCGAGGGGGCGGTGATCGAGTCCGGGCGGATCGAGGCGCGGCTGCCGCGCGACCAGATGATCCCCAAGGAGAACCTGCGCAACGGCGATCGCGTTCGCGCCTGGGTTTCGAAGATCAATCGCGAGGGCCGAGGCCCGCAGCTGTTCCTGTCGCGCACGGCGCCCGAGTTCATCATGAAGCTGTTCGAACTCGAAGTGCCGGAGATCGAGCAGGGACTGCTCCAGATCAAGGCTGCCGCCCGGGACGCCGGCGTGCGCGCCAAGATCGCGGTGCACACCACCGACCGCCGGATCGATCCGATCGGCACTTGTGTCGGGGTGCGTGGTTCGCGGGTTCAGGCGGTGACGCAGGAACTTGCCGGCGAGCGGGTCGACATCGTGCTGTGGTCGGAAGATCCGGCGCAGTTCGTGATCGGCGCGCTCGCGCCCGCCAACGTCAGCTCGATCCTGGTGGACGAAGAGCGTCACGCGATGGACGTGGTGGTCGACGAGGACAACCTGGCGCTTGCCATCGGCACCGGCGGCCGCAATGTGCGTCTGGCGTCCGAGCTCACCGGCTGGCAGATCAACCTGATGTCGGCCGAGGAAAGCGAACAGAAGCAGCAGGACGAGCGGGCGGTGATCCAGAAAGCATTCATGGACCAGCTCGATGTCGATGCCGAAGTGGCGGACATCCTGATCGACGAGGGCTTCACCGGACTCGAGGAGATCGCTTACGTCCCGATCACCGAGATGCTGGAGATCGAGGCGTTCGACGAGGATACGGTCAACGAGCTGCGCGAGCGCGCCCGCAACGTGCTCCTCACGCAGGCGATCGCGAACGAGGAAAAGCTGAATACCACCGCCGAGGACCTGCTCTCCCTCGAAGGAATGGACCGCGATCTCGCAGCCAAGCTCGCCGATGCCAACGTGCATACGCGCGACGAGCTGGCGGAACTCGCGGTGGACGAATTGATGGAAGCAACCCAGGTCGACGAGCAGCGTGCCAAGGACCTGATCATGAAGGCGCGGGCGCACTGGTTCGAGGGCGAGAACGCCTGAACCAGGCCTTGACCCGGATCGGAGTGCGCGAGTTTGTCGGATGTCGGTAGTAGCGGAAGGAACCTAATGGCCAGTACGAACGTTGAGACATTTGCCGCGGAATTGAAAGTGCCGGCCGAGGTGCTGCTTGAGCAGCTCAAGGCTGCCGGCGTTTCCAAGTCATCGGCAGCCGATTCCCTCACTGAAGCGGACAAGGAGCAGCTGCTGACTGCGCTGCGCGCCGCCCATGGCGGAGGCGAGGGCAAGAAGAAGATCACGGTAGTGCGCAAGCAGACCTCCGAGATCAAGCAGGCCGATGCCACGGGCAAGGCGCGCACCATCCAGGTCGAGGTCCGCAAGAAGCGGGTCTTCGTGAAGCGCGACGCGCCCGAGGCGGTGCCTGTGCCCGAGCCGGTAGCCGTGCCGCCGCCCGTCATCTCCGCCAGTTCGGTGATCGACGAGGAGCAGCGCCGCCTGCGCGAGGAAGAGGACCGTCGCCAGCAGGATCTTATCGAACGCCAGAGCAGGGATCTGCGCGAGAAGACCGAGCGTCTCGAGCGCGATCGCCAGCGCGAGGCCGAGGCTGCCGAGGAGGCGCAGCGCCGCGAGGAAGAGGCCCGCCTCGAGCAGGAGCGCCTCGAGAAGCTGCACGTCGAAGGTACGCGCAAGGAGCAGCAGGCTGCCGAGCAGGCCGCCCAGGCGACCGCCAGCGCCGCGTCCGATGCTGCCCGCCGCGCCAAGGAAGCCGCCGATATCTCGACCGCGGCACGCCGCAAGGCCGAGGAAGAAGTCGCTGCAATCAACCGCATGATGAGCGCTTCCCGCCGGCCGCCACCGCCGCCGCCGGTCGAGGTTCCCGCGCCCGCGGTTGCGGCCAAGCCGGTCGACGCCGCGGCGGCTGCCGCAGCGCGCCGCTCGGGAACGCTCCACAGGCCGGCCGCCGCCGCCGGCGCCGAGGCCACCGCGCCCGGTGCCGCTACCGCGGATGCGGGCGCTCGCAAGCACGTCAAGTCCGAGAAGCTGTCCTCCACCTGGCAGGAAGAAGCCGCCAAGCGCCGCCAGATCAAGACTCGCGGCGATGCCGGTGCCAACACCGGTTGGCGTGGCGCCCGCGGGCCGCGCCGCCCCGGCGACCGTCACGGCGGCGGCCGTACGATGACCAGCCAGCAGCCGGCGGCCGAGCAGGTGGTGCGCGAGGTCCATGTGCCGGAGACCATCACCGTCGCCGACCTTTCGCACAAGATGGCGGTCAAGGCGGCCGAGGTCATCAAGTACCTGATGAAGCTCGGCCAGATGGTCACCATCAACCAGGTGCTCGACCAGGAAACCGCGATGATCCTGGTGGAGGAGATGGGCCACAAGGCCATCGCCGCCAAGCTCGACGATCCGGAAGCCATGCTCGAGGACGTGGGCGGCGACAGCTCCGACGGTCCGGCCATGCCGCGTCCGCCGGTCGTTACCGTCATGGGCCACGTCGACCACGGCAAGACGTCGCTGCTCGACCACATCCGGCGCGCCAAGGTGGCAGCCGGAGAGGCCGGTGGGATCACCCAGCACATCGGCGCCTATCACGTCGAGACGCCCCGGGGCGTGATCACCTTCCTGGATACGCCGGGCCACGCCGCGTTCACCGCGATGCGGGCACGCGGCGCGCAGGCCACCGATATCGTGATCCTGGTGGTCGCGGCCGACGACGGCGTGATGCCGCAGACGATCGAGGCGATCGCCCACGCCAAGGCGGCCAACGTACCGCTGGTGGTGGCGATCAACAAGATCGACAAGCCAGAAGCAAACCTCGACCGGGTGCGCCAGGAACTGGTCGCGCAGAGCGTGGTGCCGGAGGAGTACGGCGGCGACGTCCCGTTTGTCGGGGTGTCGGCGAAGACCGGCGCCGGCATCGACGACCTGCTGGAGAACGTCCTGCTGCAGGCGGAGGTGCTGGAATTGCAGGCACCGGTGAAATCGGCGGCCAAGGGCCTGGTCATCGAGGCACGACTCGACAAGGGCCGTGGCCCGGTGGCGACGGTGCTGGTGCAGTCCGGAACCCTGAGGCGTGGCGACACCTTGCTGGTCGGCTCCACCTATGGCCGGGTGCGTGCCATGCTGGACGAGGCCGGCAAGCCGATCGACGAAGCTACTCCGTCGATCCCGGTCGAGATCCAGGGCCTGAACGAGGTGCCTCAGGCGGGCGAGGAAGTCATCGCGTTGCCGGACGAACGCAAGGCTCGCGAGATCGCGCTGTTCCGCCAGGGCAAGTTCCGCGACGTCAAGCTGGCACGGCAGCAGGCGGCCAAGCTGGAGAACATGTTCGATTCGGCTGGCGAGGGCGAGAGCAAGACGCTGGCGCTGATCGTCAAGGCGGACGTCCAGGGCTCGCAGGAGGCGCTCAGCCAGGCCCTGCTCAAGCTCGCCAACGACGAGATCAAGGTCGCGATCGTGCACGGGCAGGTGGGCGGCATCACGGAAAGCGACGTCAACCTGGCGGTCGCCTCCAATGCGGTCATCATCGGCTTCAACGTCCGCGCGGACCAGGCGGCCCGCAAGATGGCCGAGACCAACGGCATCGACATCCGCTACTACAACATCATCTACGACGCGGTCGACGACGTGAAGTCCGCGATGGAAGGGATGCTGTCGCCGGAGCGCAAGGAGACCATCCTCGGACTCATCGAGATCAGGCAGGTCTTCAAGGTCAGCAAGGTGGGCACGGTGGCCGGCTGCCGGGTCATGGAAGGCATCGTGCGGCGCGATTCCGAAATCCGCCTGCTGCGCGAGTCCGTGGTCGTCTGGACCGGCAAGCTCGACTCCCTCAAGCGCTTCAAGGACGACGTCCGTGAGGTGAAGGAAGGCTTCGAATGCGGCCTGGCGCTGGCCGGCTACAGCGACATCCAGGTGGGCGACCAGTTGGAGGCCTTCGAGGTCAAGGAAGTGGCCCGGACGCTGGCTCCGGCCACGGCCACGGCCGCCGCCTCCTGACCGCCGGGGTGCCGGGACGGGCAACGAATGCGACGCAAGGCCGGATCGGCGCCCGGCAGGGCAGTGAGGGTGACGGAGCAGCTCCATCAGGAGCTCGCCGAGATCATCCGCGCGGAGGTCAAGGATCCCCGGCTGGGCATGGTGACGGTCACCTCCGTCGACCTCACGCCCGACTATGCTTACGCCACCGTCTGGTTCTCGGTCCTGCCGGACGACCCGGGGACCGTCGCCTCGACGCTGCAGGGTCTGCGAGCGGCGGCCGGCTACATCCGTTCGCTGATCGGCAGGCGGGTGCGCATCCACACCACGCCGGAAATCCGCTTTGCCCACGACCGCTCCACCGAACGCGGCATGGCACTGAGCCAACTCATCGACAAGGCCAACGCCATTCGGTCCTCGGACCCGGATCAGTAGGTCGGGCATGCAAGCGTTGAAG
Source organism: uncultured Pseudomonadota bacterium (assembly GCA_963844195.1). Taxonomy (GTDB): domain Bacteria; phylum Pseudomonadota; class Gammaproteobacteria; order Burkholderiales; family Burkholderiaceae_E; genus Lautropia. The sequence goes on from CAWJNC010000004.1 coordinate 2,016,150, forward strand.
ACCATGGCGGGCCGTTGAAGGTCCACGGACTGCTGCTGCTGGACAAGCCGCGGGGCTTGTCCAGCAATACCGCCCTGCAGAAGGCCCGTCGGCTGCTGGATGCCGACAAGGCCGGCCATGGCGGCACCCTCGATCCGATGGCCGACGGGCTGCTGCCGCTGATGTTCGGCGAGGCGTGCAAGCTCGCCGAGTCCGCGCTCGAGGGGGACAAGGCCTATGAAGCCACCGTCCGCCTGGGCCAGGTCACCACGACCGACGACACGGAGGGAGAGATCGTCGCCACTGCGCCGGTCGATTTCTGCGATGCGCAACTGCAGGCGGCGCTCGGGTGCTTTCGCGGCCGCATCGTGCAGGTACCACCAACCTATTCAGCGATCAAGGTCGCCGGCAAGGCTCTCTACCGGTACGCCCGAGACGGCAATCCGCTGCAGCCGGCGCCCCGGGAGGTGCTGGTCCATGAACTCGAACTGCTTGCCTGGCACGACGGCCCCGAGCCGGCGCTCCAGATCCGGGTCGCCTGCAGCAAGGGAACCTATATCCGTTCGATCGCGCGCGACCTCGGCGCCGCGCTTGGCTGCGGCGCGCACCTCAGTGCCTTGCGGCGCACCGCAGTGGGCCGCTTCAGGGTGGCCTCCGCCGTCACCCTCGACGCGCTCGCGGCGATGTCGCCTGACGAGCGCCGCGGGCAGCTGGTCGAGCTCGAGGCGTTGGTTTCCGACTGGCCGGCGGTGACGCTCGAGGAAGCCGAGGTGGCCCGGTTCCGGCAGGGCCAGTCGGTCCGGATCGGCGCCGGCAGGCTGCGCGGCGGGAACCTGGCGGCGAAGGGCGAGGATGCTGCCGACGAAAGGATCGCCGTGTTCTGCGACGGCCGCCTGGCCGGGCTCGGCCGCTGCTCATCCGTCAATCAAACAGGCTGCGCGCTGGCCCCTGCGCGCGTCATCGTGACTTGAACCCAACCTCAGACAACCTTATGAACGACACTACCGCCACCCCCAGGCTGGCGATCCGCAACATCGCGATCATCGCGCACGTCGACCACGGCAAGACCACGCTGGTGGACAAGCTGCTCAGGCAGTCCGGCACCTTCCGCGCCAACCAGGCGGTCACCGAGCGGGTGATGGATTCGAGCGACCTCGAGCGCGAGCGCGGCATCACCATCCTTGCCAAGAACTGCGCCGTCGAATACCAGGGTACCCGCATCAACATCGTCGACACCCCCGGGCACGCCGACTTCGGCGGTGAAGTCGAGCGGGCCCTGTCGATGGTCGACGGCGTCCTGCTGCTGGTCGACGCGGTCGACGGGCCGATGCCGCAAACCCGTTTCGTGACCCGCAAGGCGCTGGCCCTGGGGCTGCGGCCGATCGTGGTCATCAACAAGGTCGACCGGCCGGGGGCGCGGCCGGACTGGGTGCACAACCAGACCTTCGACCTGTTCGATCGGCTGGGCGCCTCCGAGGACCAGCTCGACTTCGCCGTCGTCTACGCCTCCGCGCTCGCCGGGTATGCAGTGCACGACCTGAAGGACGCCGAGGCCGCCGCCGCGGCCAATCCGCCGTCGATGGCGCCGCTCTTCGATGCCATCCTCGACCGGGTGCCGGCGCGTGCCGACGACCCCAACGGCAAGCTCCAGTTCCAGATTTCGGCGCTCGACTACTCCAGCTACGTCGGCCGCATCGGCATCGGCCGCATCAACCGCGGCACCGTCCGCAGCGGCCAGAGCGTGCTGCTGATCCACGGCGACGACACTCCGGTCAGCGCCAAGGTCAACCAGGTGCTGCGCTTTCGCGGCCTCGAACGCGAGGTCGTTCCGGAGGCGCAGGCCGGCGACATCGTCTCGATCAACGGGATCGAGGGCGTCGACATCGGCTCGACCATCTGCGAGCAGGGCCATCCCGACCCCTTGCCTCTGCTGCGGATCGACGAACCAACGTTGACGATGGAATTCCTCGTGAACACGTCGCCCCTGGCGGGGCGTGAAGGCAAGTACGTGACCAGCCGGCAGATCCGCGAGCGCCTGGTGCGCGAGCTGCAGGCGAACGTCGCGCTGCGGGTCGAGTTCACCGCCGATTCGGACACCTTCATCGTCTCCGGCCGCGGGCAGCTGCACCTGACCATCCTGCTCGAGAACATGCGTCGCGAGGGCTACGAGCTGGCAGTCTCGAGGCCGAAGCCGCGGGTACGCATGGTCGAGGGCCAGCGCGAGGAACCCTACGAGCAGCTGACGATGGACCTGGAGGATACCCACCAGGGGCCGGTGATGGAACTGCTCGGCCGCCGCCGCGGCGACCTGCAGGCAATGGAGCCGGACGGCAAGGGGCGGGTGCGCCTCGACTACCGGGTGCCCGCCCGCGGCCTGATCGGCTTCCAGAGCGAGTTCCTCAACATGACCCGCGGTACCGGGGTGATGAGCCACGTGTTCGAGGAATACGGCCCATGGGCGGGGGAGATCGAGGGCCGCCGCCAGGGGGTGCTGATCTCGCAGGACGACGGCGGGGCGGTCGCCTACGCGCTGTGGAAGCTGCAGGAGCGCGGCCGCATGTTCGTGAGCCCCAATGAGGCGCTCTACGAAGGCATGATCATCGGCATCCACACCCGCGACAACGACCTGGTGGTCAACCCGATCAAGGAGAAGAAGCTGACCAACGTGCGGTCCTCCGGCAAGGACGACGCGATCGTGCTGGTGCCTCCGATCGAGCTCACGCTGGAAAAGGCGGTGGAATTCATTGCCGACGACGAACTGGTCGAGATAACGCCGAAAAGCATCCGCCTGCGCAAGCGTTTCCTGAAGGAGCACGAGCGCCGCAAGGCCCAGAGAGAGGGCGAGCAGGCGTAGAAATTCGCCTGATGGTGGCAGTGGCGCGACGTCTGGGGCTTCTGCAGGGGCAGACGCGCGTTTTTCCTAGGGGACACGCCGACAAACGTGATTAGAATCGAGCCCCGATCGAGGCCATATTGGTAAGTACCGAAAAGGTCGATTCGATCAACGGAAGCGGCAACACGATTTAGTTGCCGCAAGTGTCGACCAACTTCGATTGGACACAACGAGGAGTACAAATGGCAACTGCCAAGAAGCCTGCAAAGAAGGCGCCAGCAAAGAAACCAGCGGCCAAGAAGGCTCCGGCCAAGAAACCTGCCGCAGTTAAACCGGCTGCCAAGAAAGCGGCTGCGAAGCCTGCTGCCAAGAAACCGGCTGCCAAGAAGCCGGCAGCCAAGGCCGCCGCGAAGCCCGCTGCCAAGACCGCCGCCAAGCGCAAGCCGAACGCCGCCTTCATGGCTGCCTTGAAGCCGAGCCCGCAGCTGGCCGCCGTTATCGGCGACAAGCCCCTGCCGCGGACCGAGATCACCAAGAAGCTGTGGGAGTACATCAAGAAGTACAACCTCCAGGACTCGGCCAACAAGCGGATGATCAACGGCGACGACAAGCTCAAGGCCATCTTCGGCAAGCCTCAGGTGTCGATGTTCGAGATGACCAAGCTGGTCAGCAAGCACATCAGCTGAGCTTCTGCCTCTCCGATCGACAGAAAGCGGCCTCCGGGCCGCTTTTTTACGGCCGCTCGCGGCACTCCTTCGACACTTGCATTGGATTGCTGTGCTGTCGAACCCAGCCTCAACCTTCGCAGGCTCCATCACCCCACACCCAGCAGCCGCGGCGGAACGGGCTCAGCCCGGCCGCTCGCGGCGCCCCCCTCCGTGAGGGGGGAGGCGCCTCCGGCGCCTCGGGGGGAGCTCCCAATATTCTGCATCGCTGTAGGTCGTGCGGAGGTAGTCGATGAACATCCGGACGCGCAGCGGCAGGTGGCGGCGCTGCGGGTAGACGGCATGGATCGCGTTGAGGGGGGCGGCATGGTCGTCCAGCACCGTCTGCAGCCGGCCCGCTGCGAGGTCGTCGGATACCTCCCACATCGATCGCCAGGCGAGCCCATGGCCCGCCAGCGCCCATTCATGGAGAACCGCGCCGTCGTTGCATTCCATGCTGCCGCTCACCCGCACCGGGACCTGCCGGCCCTCGACCTGCAGCAGCCATCCCCGCGCCTGGTTGCCGTAGTTGCCGAAGGCGAGGCAGTTGTGGCTGGCCAAGTCCGCGGGCGTGCGCGGGACGCCGTGCGCCTGCAGATAGGCCGGGCTCGCCACCACCACCCGCTGGTTCTGCGCGAGGGTCACCCCCACCAGGCTCGAATCGTCGAGCTGGCCGATGCGGATGGCGAGGTCGAAGCCGTCGTTGACGATGTCGGCGAGCCGGTCGCTGAGCTCCAGCGATATCGAGACGTCCTTGTTGGCGGCGATGAAGGGGCCGATCAGCGGTGCGACGTGGCGCCGGCCGAAGCCCGCGGGGGCCGTGACCCGGACATGGCCGCTTGCCTTGACGCCGCCGAGCGAGACCGATGCCTCGGCATTGGCGAAGTCGTTGAGGATGCGCTGGCAGTCCTCGAGAAAAGCGCTGCCCTCGAAGGTGAGGGTGATCCGGCGCGTGGTCCGCACGAGGAGCTTGACGCCGAGGCGTGCCTCGAGCGCGTCGAGCCGTCGTCCGATGATGGCGGGCGCCACGCCCTCCGCCTGTGCGGCCGCCGAGAGGCTGCCGCGGGCAGCCACCGCGACGAAGGTTTCAAGCTGCTTGAATCTATCCATCGGGCTAGATTACCTGCACGCAAGTAAAAGCTGAAAGGCGCGGGGCCAGCCTTATGCCTGCGCGGGCGGTGCAATACACTGTCCGGATCCTGGCATCACGCAAAGAGGTCCTCCATGGCTGCAAGCCCCATCGAACTGAAGCTTCCTCCCGGCGTCGAGATCAAGGCACCTGTCAGCCCCGAATTCGCGCAGATCCTGACGCCCGAGGCGCTCGCGCTGGTCGCGAAGCTGCATCGGCAATTCCAGCCGCGGCGGCGCGAGCTGCTGGCCGCGCGCGTCGAGCGCGCAAAGCGCCTGGATGCCGGCGAGCGCCCGGACTTCCTGCCGCAGACAAAGGCGGTACGCGAGGGCGACTGGAAGATCGCCCCCATTCCCCGGGCACTCGAATGCCGCCGCGTCGAGATCACCGGGCCGGTCGAGGCGAAGATGGTCATCAACGCCTTCAACTCGGGCGCGGACAGCTACATGACCGACTTCGAGGATTCGAACTCGCCGGGCTGGTTCAACCAGGTACAGGGCCAGATCAACCTCAAGGCGGCCATTCGCCGAGAGCTCACGGCCGAATCGGGCGCCAAGCAATACCGCCTCAACGACCGCATTGCGACCCTGCAGGTGCGGCCGCGCGGCTGGCATCTGGACGAGAAGCACGTGCTGGTGGACGGCGATCGGGTCTCGGGCGGACTGTTCGACTTCGGACTCTTCCTCTTTCACAACGCCAAGGAGCAGGTGAGCCGGGGCGCGGGACCTTTCTTCTACCTGCCCAAGCTGGAAAGCCACCTCGAGGCGAGGCTCTGGAACGACGTGTTCGTGCTGGCACAGAAGGAGATCGGCCTGCCACAGGGCACGATCAAGGCCACCGTCCTGATCGAGACCATCCTGGCGGCGTTCGAGATGGACGAGATCCTCTATGAGCTGCGCGAGCACAGCGCCGGGCTCAACGCCGGCCGCTGGGACTACATCTTCTCCTGCATCAAGAAGTTCAAGCTCGACCGCAACTTCTGCCTGGCCGACCGGGCCAAGGTGACGATGACGGCCCCCTTCATGCGTGGCTACGCGCTGCTGCTGCTCAAGACCTGCCATCGCCGCAACGCGCCGGCGATCGGCGGGATGAGCGCGCTCATCCCGATCAAGAACGACCCGGCGAAGAACGAGATCGCGATGCAGGGCATCATCGCCGACAAGCGCCGCGACGCCACCGACGGCTACGACGGCGGCTGGGTTGCCCATCCCGGACTGGTTGATGCCGCGATGAAGGAATTCGTGACGGTGCTGGGCGACAAGTCGAACCAGATCGGCAAGCAACGCGACGACGTCCAGGTGAGTGCGAAGGAGCTGCTGGATTTCCAGCCGGAGAAGCCGATCACCGAAGCCGGCCTCAGGATGAACATCAACGTCGGCATCCACTACCTGGGCGCCTGGCTGGCTGGCAACGGTTGCGTGCCGATCCACAACCTGATGGAGGACGCCGCTACCGCCGAGATCAGCCGCAGCCAGGTGTGGCAATGGATCCGTTCGCCCAAGGGCGTGCTGGAGGACGGTCGCAAGGTCACTCCGGAACTGGTGCGCGCGCTCATTCCGGAGGAGCTTGGCAAGGTGAAGGAGCTGGTCGGCCCGCAGTCGTCAACCTACGACCGCGCGGCGCAGATTTTCGAGCAGATGAGCACGCAGGACGAGTTCGCCGAATTCCTGACTCTGCCGTTGTACGAAGAGATCTGAAGCGGCCGGTTCCGGCCCCCGTCCTGCGGCGAAGCCCTCGGCCTTCGGCTAGCAGGGCGCTGCTTCGAGCGCCGCGAAGGGCGCGCACAATGGCATGGTTCGTACGAGGCGCAGACTTGCGCCTGCGAGCAGCGTCTCGTACTGCCGCCAGGTCCGCTCCCTTCCGCCGGTGCTGACGAGCATCTGGAGGTCGGATCGTGCTATTCCCTGGTCGATCACGGAAGTCGTGAGCCGCTCCGGCGCGATCCGCTCGATGACGAACAGGCGGGCATGCGCTCCCATGGCGTGGCGGCAAGTCCGGAGGATGGCGGTTGCGGTCCGCCTCTCCCCCGGAGGCGGGCTATGCCGCGACGGCCTTGCCGAGGTCGACCCGGTACTGCTCGATAACCTCGAGGCTCGGCACGCAGCCGATCCCGGCTTCCGCTCCAAGCCCGCAGTGCCCGTTGTGCACCGATGCCAGCGGCCCCCAGAGCAACGTGCGCAGCGGGTTCGGGTTCGCATCGATCTCGAGCATGCCGTCGCCGCCGGCGGCCGCGAGCAGATGGCCGGAAGCCAGCAGCCCGATGCCGGCGCCGAGGTAGTGCGGGCAGAAACGCAGCCCCGCTTCCAGCACCCGGCGCGCGACCGGCAGGCAGCCCGAGAAGCCTCCCCACTTCGCAAGATCGGGCTGCACGACGGTGAGCGCCCCGGAAGCGATCGCCTGCTCGAAAGCGTCCGCACCGGCGAGATTCTCGCCGGCCGCCAGCGCGATGCTGCTGACCGCCTGCAGGGACTGCCATTCGTACCACGGCCGGTCAGCCCGCAGCGGCTCCTCCAGCCAGGCGAGATCGAAGGGCTCCAGTTGCGGCACCATGGCCGCGGCCTGCTCGCGGCTCCAGGCTTGGTTGGCGTCGATCATCAGCAGCGCCGCATCGCCGAGTTGCCGACGCAGCGCCGCCAGGTTGGCCAGGTCGCGCTCTTCGCCGAAGCCGACCTTCAGCTTGAAGGCGGTGTAGCCCTCGGCCTGCCGCTCGCCGGCCAGGCGCTCGGGGCGGTCGGGGTTGAGGCCGCTCGCATAGACGCGGATCCGATCGGAGGCGCCGCCCAGCATCTTCCACAGGGGGATGCCCGCGCGGCGCGCGGCAAGGTCCCAGGTGGCGATGTCGAGACCGGCGATCGCGTGGGCGATCGGACCCGGCTCGCCGGACTGGATGGCGAGCACCGCCGTCTGCTGTGTCAGCGCCTGGAAGAGAGCCTGCGGGCTGCGCCATGCCTTGCCCAGCGCGAGCGGCGCCAGTACCGACTGCACCAGCCGCGCCCGATGCTCGGCACCGACCGCGGGGAAGTTGCACCAGACCTCGCCCCAGCCCTCGAAGCCGTCGGCGTCGGTGACCCGCAGCAGCAGCGCGGGTCGGTCGTGCATGATGCCGAACGACGTCTGCACCGGTGTCTCGAGGGGCACCCGGTAGACGAGCGGCTCGATCGCGTGCAGCGTCAGCGGCGGCAGGACGGTTGCGGTCATGGGGCACCCTTGCCGCTTCGCGGCGTCCCGCCGAGCGGGAGCGAGCCCTCCTTCGGGCGGCCGTGCGGATGACTCATGGGATTGGCTTCATGGTTGCAGGATCGAGGTCAGGGTTTGCCGATCACGGCTTGAGGTCCATCTCGAAGCGGACGAAGTCGCCGCGGTAGGTCACCTCGCCCACGTAGAGCACCGTCCTGTCGGCGCTGCAGCAGACGCGACGCACCAGCGCGACCGGCGAGTTCACCGGAATGTCGAGGTGCGCGGCGATTTCGGTGTCCGCGGCGGCGATGGTGACGCTCTGGTGGGCGTGGGCGATATCGACCTCGAGGTCGAGCAGCACCGGGATGACGGTCTCGCGGCGAAACCGGCGGGGCGCGCGGCGAAACACCCGGTCGTCGAGGTAGATCGAGATGACGCAATAGGCGACGTTGTCCCGGGAATGCACCCGCCGCGCGAAGTGGTAGCGCGGCGCGGGAAGCCCCTCGTCCATGCCGATCACCGGCATCGCCTCCGACTCCTCCAGCAGCGTGAGCTTGGGCTTGTCATGCCGGTATACCTGCGCGAGTTCGCGCAGCGTGGTCTGCATCTTGATGGCGCGTGGGCGCGCCGGCCGCGCGGTCACGAAGGTGCCACGCCCCTGCTGTGGCGAGACCAGGCCCTCGCGGTGCAGCATTTCGATCGCCTGCCGCACCGTGACCCGCGCCAGCGAGAATTCCTCGATCAGCTGCTCGAGCGACGGCAGGCGCGTGCCGGGCGCCCAGACGCCGCGTTCGATGCGCCCGCGCAGCAGGTCCGCAAGCTGCGCGTAGCGTGGCAGGGGCCCGCGTCCGAAGACGGGCTTGACGACGGCGATCATCTATCGTTATGAGGAAGACGTGCGGTAACCGGTCGATCACACATCCTATCTATAGTACGATCAGCCCAGTTACCCGGCAATGCCGTCGGTGCCGTCCCCGAGTGGATGGCCGACCCCGCCGGGTCACTCGACAAGGAGACCCTGACCGGATGCCGATTTCACGGACGCCGAACGCCGCAGCACCTGGCCCGCACTTGGCTGGCGGCCGGCGGCCGCGCGACGCGACACCGCCATCGTCGAGCATCGACGGCGGGACGCCGGCCCCTGTCGGCGTCGGCTCCGGCGCAATGCCTGCGGACCCCGCCGCGCGCGCCGCAAGCCGCATGTTCCTGCAGCGCGCGGTCATGATTGCCGTGCCCTGGACCCTGATCCTGCTTGCTTGGTACGCCATCGTGTACTCGGGCCTGATCAACCCGAGCCTCGTGCCGACGCCTCATGCCGTCGCAGCACGCTTCTGGGAGTTGCTGACCGAGGGCCGCCTGCTCTCCGACATGTGGATGTCCACGCAGCGGGTCTTTCTCGGCGTGGCATTCGGCATCGTGGTCGCTGTGCCGGTCGGCTTCGTGCTCGGCTGGTACCAGGAGATCCGGCGCTACATCGATCCGCTGATCAACTTCTTCCGTGCGCTGCCGCCGATCGCGCTGATCCCGCTGGTCATCGTCTATTTCGGCATCGGCGAGTCGGCCAAGATCGTGATCCTGTTCTATGCGTCGTTCTTCGCGGGCGTCATCGTGATGTACGAGGGCGTCGCCCAGATCAGCCCGATTTTCATCCGGGTCGCCAAGACCCTCGGTGCCACCGACGGCGAAGTGTTCCGCAAGGTGGTGCTGCCGCTTGCCGTGCCGCACATCCTGACGGCGGTGCGGGTGGCGCTCGGCGTGGCCTGGGCGACCCTGGTGGCTTCGGAACTGATCGCGGCGCAGCAGGGCCTGGGGGCGCTCATCCAGAACGCCTCTTCGTTCTTCCAGCTGGACATCATCTACGTCGGAATCATCTGCATCGGCCTGATCGCGCTGGTGATGGACCTGATCCTGCGCGCCGCGAGTCGGCGCCTGGTCGCCTGGCAGGACCGGATCGCATGAGTGTCCTCGCGCCCCGCGCACGCATCAGCTTCGACCGCGTCGTGGTCGAGTTCCCCACGGCGCGTGGTCCGCTGCGGGTCGTCGACGACGTCTCCTTCACCGTCGCCGACGGCGAGTTCGTGTCGATCATCGGTCCTTCCGGCTGCGGCAAGACGACAATGATGAACATCGTCGCCGGCTTCGTGCGCCCCAATGCCGGCACCGTGCTGCTCGACGGCAAACCGATTGCCGGTCCAGGGCCGGAGCGCGGCGTCATCTTCCAGGAGTACGGCGTCTTTCCCTGGCTCAGCGTCGAGGACAACATCGGCTTCGGCCTGACGTTGGCGGCGAACCGCACCACCGCGGCGCAGCGCAAGGAGATCTGCGAGCGCTACATGCGCCTCATGGGGCTGACGGATTTCGCGCGCGCCTACCCGAAGACGCTGTCGGGCGGGATGCGCCAGCGGCTGGCGATTGCCCGCGCCTATGCGGTGAGCCCGCAGTTCCTGCTGATGGACGAGCCCTTCGGCGCGCTGGATGCGCAAACCCGTTCGGCGATGCAGGACCTGCTGCTGGAGGTACTCGGCGCCGAGAGCAAGACGGTGATGCTGATCACTCATTCGGTGGAAGAGGCGATCTACCTGTCCTCGAAGATCATCGTGGCGACGGCAAGGCCGGCGCGCATCCGCGAAATCATCGACGTGCCGTTCCCCTATCCGCGCGAGAGCGGACTGCACGAGCAGCCAAGGTTCGCGGAACTGCGCGCCCACGTGCGCGACCTCGTCATGCAGGAATACGCCGCGCAGGCGCGGCAGGGTTTTGCGGTGACGGACTAGCAGCCGCGGAGGCCGTCCCGGCCTGCCGTCGAAGCTGCCAACTCAGGAGGAGCAGGCATGAAACTGAAGCGACGTGATTTCCTGGCGACAGGCGTCCGGATGGGTCTCGCAGCGGGTGCGGGCACGACCGCAATGGCGGGCATCGGGCAGTTCAACCTGGTCCGAGCGCAGGCCAAGACCAAGGTCAAGCTGGGCTACCTGCACACGCCGGCGGTAGACGGCCAGATCTGGCTCGGCATCGACAACGGCAGCTTCGAGAAGCAGGGCATCGAGTTCGAGACGATCCAGTTCACCACCGGCCTGGAACTGTTCCAGGCGATGATCGGCGGCAGCCTCGACATGCTGGCCACCGGGGCGGTCATGTCGAACTTCCCGGCCCGGGGACAGGGCACCGCTTTCCTGCTCAACAACGTCGAGTTCGCCACCGCGCAACTGTGGGTGCGGGAGGACCAGGGCATCAAGAGCTTCGCCGATCTGAAGGGACGGCGGATCTCCACCACCACCGGGACCACCGCGCATGTGTTCCTGGAGACGGCCCTGAAGGCGAACGGCCTCGACCCGAAGAAGGATGTCGAGATCATCAACCAGCGCATGGCCGAGGCGGTGACCTCTTTTGTCTCGGGCGCCGTGCCGGCGGTTGCCCTGTGGGTGCCGTTCGACGTGACCGTCAGGGAAAAGGTCCCGAACGCGAAGAAGCTGGTCGATGCATCCAAGTACTACCCCGAGGCGGCGATCGTCGGCGGCTGGGTCGCGCGCAACGAGTATGTCGAGAAGAACCAGGCCACGCTCGTCTCTATCATCAAGGCCTGGGCAGAGGCCAACGACTATCTGCTGGCCAATCAGGACAAGGCGATCGCCGCCCTGCAGAGCAAGCGTTATCCGAACGTGGAACTCGCGGCATTCGCGGAGCAGTTCAAGGCGTCGAAGTACTTCACTTCGTCAGAATGGCGCAAGCTTTATGCCGACGGCACCGCCACGCGCTGGCTGCAGCAGGTGACCGACTTCTTCGTCAACGCCGGTGGGATCCAGAATCCGGTGCCGGCCTCGAAGTATTTCGTGCCGAAGATCTATCTCGACACGATCAAGGCGTGAGCCTGCAGCACGAAGCGGGGCTTGGCCTTGCGGGTCGCAGCGCCGCGGGACGCGGCGCCCCCTCGGTCCGTCCATGCCCGCGCAGGTGCGCTTGGAGCCACGGACCTCAGCCCGCTCCACGGGAAGGCGCGCAGTGCCAGGGTGCGCCCGCGATCCCGTCTACCGCATCATGACCAGCGCCGGCTACGACTACATCGTGGTCGGTGCCGGCTCGGCGGGCTGCCTGCTCGCCAACCGGCTGTCGGCGGATCCGCAGTCGCGCGTCCTGCTGCTCGAGGCCGGCGGGCGCGACACCAGCTTCTGGCTGCGCCTGCCGGTCGGCTATTTCCGCACGATCTACGACCTGCGCTTCTCGCGCCTTTTCGACACCGTGCCGGGCGAAGGGACCGCCGGCCGCAACGTGATCTGGCCGCGGGGCCGGATCCTCGGCGGCTCGTCGTCCATCAATGGCCTGATCTACATCCGCGGCCAGCACCAGGATTACGACGACTGGTCGCGGCTCGGCGCGCGCGGCTGGGACTACGCGTCGGTGCTGCCGTTCTTCAAGCGCAGCGAGCGCTACGAAGGAGGCGAGTCGGCCTGGCACGGCGCTTCCGGCGAACTCGGCGTGTCCGACCTCAGGAACGACCATCCCTATTGCGGCGCCTGGGTGCAGGCGGGGCAGCAGTTCGGCCTGCCGTTCAACCGCGACTTCAACGCCGAGACCGACTACGGTGTCGGTGCCTACCAGTTGAGCATCCGCAACGGTCTGCGCTCGTCGGCGTCGCGCTGCTTCCTGCATCCGGTGCTGGATCGGCCGAACCTGAAGCTGGTGACCCATGCCCATGTCACCCGCGTGTTGCTCGAGGGGAGCCGTGCGGTGGGCATCGAATGGCTCGAGCAGGGGGAGCTCCGCCGTGCGCGTTGCGAGCGGGAGGTGATCCTCAGCGCCGGCACCATCCAGTCGCCGCAGCTGCTGCAGCTCTCCGGCATCGGCCCGGCCCGCGTGCTCGAGAAGGTTGGGGTGAAGGTGCTGCTCGACCGTCCCGGTGTCGGTGCCAACCTCCAGGATCACTACCAGGCACGGACCATCATCCGGCTGAGGAAGCGGATGTCGTTGAACGACCAGGTCCGCAACCCGATCGCGCTCGGCAAGATGGGCCTGCAGTGGCTGCTGCAGAATCGCGGACCGCTGACGGTGGGTGCTGGGCAGGTGGGCGGCTTTGCGCGCACCGAGCACGCGCGCGACGGACGCGCGGACATGCAATTCAACGTCATGCCGGTGTCGGTGGACAAGCCGGGCGATCCGCTGCACACCTATTCCGGCTTCACCGCCTCCGCCTGCCAATGCCGGCCGCTTTCGCGCGGCAGCGTCGAGATCGCATCCGCGGATCCGCTCGCGCAGCCGAGGATCGCGCCGAACTACTTCGCCGAGGAGCACGATCGCAGGGTGATCGTCGCGGGCCTGCGGATGCTGCGCGAGATCTACCGGCAGCCGGCGTTCCAGGAACTCTGGGACCAGGAGGTCGTGCCTGGCGATACCGCGGCGAGCGATGCCGACCTCTACGAATTCGCACGCAGCAAGGGCGGCACCGTCTTCCATCCGGTCGGTACCTGCCGCATGGGCGAGGACGCCGACGCGGTGGTCGACTCGCGGCTGCGGGTCCATGGCATCGAGCGGCTGAGGGTGATCGACGCGTCGGTCATGCCGACCATGGTGTCGGCCAACACCAATGCCGCGGCGATCATGATCGGCGAGAAGGGCGCGGACCTGATCCTGCACCCGGCTGCCGCCGGCTAGCCGGCGCGCGGCCGCGCGGCCGGCTGCGATTTCGGGCGACCCTGGCCGCTCGCTTATCATTGGCGGCATCCTTCATCCGTGGCAGCGGACAGGCGTCGCCACACCTTCCAACGAGCTGACATATGAAACGACCCCCACGCTCATTTCATTCGCTGCAGGCCCCGGCCGGAGTCCGGGCCCGCTGCGCAGGCGCGATCGGTCCGCAGGGACCGGTCGTGTCCGGCTACGCTTCCAAGGGGACGCGTCAACGCCTTCGGGCGGCCGGGCGGCGCTGACATGGCAAAGACACCCATAGCGATCGCGGGCCGGGACTGGTCGACCCAGCCGCCCTACATCAGTCCCGGTTACCGTTCGACGCCGTTGCGGGGGCCGAAGAAGAAGCTCGTGCCGCTTGCGCACACGCTGTCGGAGCTCGCGCAGCCGGTCTACGGGCACGACCGCATCGGCGAGCTCGACCACGATCTCACCAGGAACGCGCAGGTCAACGGCGAGCCCCTCGGCGAGCGCATCGTGGTCGCGGGCCGGGTGCTGGACGAGCGCGGCCGGCCGGTGCGCAACACGCTGGTCGAGCTGTGGCAATGCAACGCCGCCGGCCGCTATGTCCATCGGGCGGACCAGCACCGCGCACCGCTGGATCCGAACTTCCTCGGCGCCGGACGCTGCATCACCGACAAGGACGGCCGCTACCGCTTCCTGACCATCAAGCCCGGCGCCTATCCCTGGGGCAACCATCCCAATGCCTGGCGGCCGAACCACATCCACTTCTCGCTGTTCGGCGAGTACTTCGCGAGCCGGCTGGTGACGCAGATGTACTTCCCGGGCGACCCGCTGATGGCGATCGACCCGATCCTGTGCTCGGTGCCGGAGGATGCGCGCGAGCTGATGGTGTCGAAATTCTCGCTGGACCTGACCGAGGAGGGCTTCGCACTCGGGTACCAGTTCGACATCGTCCTGCGGGGGCCGAAGGCCACGCCGATGGAGACGCCGCGATGAAGAAGTCGAAGATGGAGAAGGTCGCGAAGGTCGCGAAGGTCGCCAAGGTCGCCAAGGTCGCCAAGGTCGCCAAGGTCGCCAAGGCGAAGTCCCGGGGCCGCCAAGGGTGCCGCAGCCGTGCTCCGGCAGACCCCTTCGCAGACGGTCGGGCCGTTCTTCGCCTACGGCCTGGTCCCCAGCCAGTACGGCTACAGCGAAGGCAACGCCTTCCCGAGCCTGTTCGACGGCTTGATCGCCGATGCGACCGTGGCAGGCGAGAAGATCGAGCTGGTCGGCAGGGTCTTCGATGGCGAGGGCAAGCCGGTTCCCGATGCGGTTATCGAGATCCTGCAGGCCGATGCAAGCGGCAAGTACCTCAAGAGTCGCGACGAGGCGCAGCCCGGCTTCCGCGGCTTCGGACGCGTCGGCACCGGCACCGACGCGCGTAACGAGTTCCGCTTCCAGACCATCAGGCCCGGCGCCACCAGGGACAGCCAGGCGCCGCACCTGAACGTGATCGTGCTGATGCGCGGGCTGCTCGTGCATGCCTTCACGCGCGCCTACTTCGAAGGCGACCCGAGCAACGATCGCGATCCGGTACTTGCCGGCGTACCCGCGGACCGCCGCAAGACGCTGCTGGCGGTGCGCGAGGCGGATCGGGGCGGCTGTCCCGTCTACCGCTTCGACATCCGCATGCAGGGCCCCGACGAGACGGTCTTCTTCGACGTCTGATCCGCGGCGCCGGCTGCGCCTATTCCTCGCTGCCGATCTGCATGACGTAGGCGGAGAGCCTCGCAAGGTCGCCGCTGTCGAACGAGCCGAGTGTCGTGTGGGCGGCGATGGCGTCGGCCACCGACGCGGCGGAGCCGTCGTGCAGGAACGAGTTCGACGACCAGACGTCGCGCAGCGTCGGCGTGTCGATCCCGGTCAGGCTGCCGCCGAGCCGTCCTCCGCTCGTCGGCTTGAGCGTGCCGACGTCGTGCAGTTGCCCGTCGCTGCCGCTGAAGCCCGGGCCGCCATGGCAGGCAAGGCAACCGCGTCCGGCGAACAGGTTCTTGCCTTCGGCCGCAGCCGTGGTGAGGCTGCCGTCGGCGTTGCGATGCGGGCTGGGCTCGTGGCTGTCGAGCGATGCCATGTAGGCGGCGAGCGCGTCCAGGTCGGCGCTGACGCCGGCCTTGCTTGTGCCGAGGGGGTCGCGGAGCAGCACGAAGTCGTCGTCGTCCATCAGGCCGCTGCCACCGGCAAATTCGCGGATCTGAGCCTCGAAGTCCTGCGCCTCGTCGAAGTTGCCGCTCCAGTGCATCGGCAGGCTGCCGGCGGCGCGGCCGCGCAGGGAGATCGTGCGTCGCAGGCCTTCGCCGAAGCCGGTGAAATCCCAGGTGCGTCCGTCGCTGCCGCCGTCGGCGTGGCAACTGGCGCAGCTGATATAGCCGTCGCGCGCCAGTTTCGGGTCAGCGGCGTCGTAGAAGAACTGCTTGCCCTTCAGGACCTGCGCGGATAGCCGCTCGGTCGCGACCGCCGGCGTGCTGCCGATGGCAATCACTTGCTCCTGCTCGAGCAGGCGGCCGATGTCGAACGCGGCCACCGTCCGGTCCATGAAGTTGTTGACGAAGAGGCGCTTGCCGTCGTCCGACACGACCAGGCCTTGCGGCGCCTTGCCGGAAGCGAAGCGGAACACTTCGCGTCCGTTGGCGGGCTCGACTACTGCGACATGCCGCGACGTCTCGAGCGCGACGAACAGGTAGGTGCCGGTCGGCTCGAAGGCGGCGGCGGTGGCGACGCCCGAATTGTCATGGTCGACCCTGAGATCGTTGTCCTCCGCAAGGCTGTCGCCGAGGACGATGCGCGAGCTGATCGCGCGAACGGTAGTCTGGAAGTCGAGCGGCTGACCGTCGCGCCGCGTGCCGCGCATGACGTTGTCCTGCTTCGACGGTACCCAGGCGGACAGGCCGTCGGGCGCAATCACGGCAGCGCCGAGGTAGTTGGGGATGCCGCGGCCCTGCAGGCTCGAATCCTGGCGATCGCTGACCTTCAGCACGATGGTCTTCAGCACCGCGAGGCTCGTCGCATCGGCGACCACTACTTCGCCGCCGTGCTCGACGCCACCGACCTTCGGTTCCGGCGTGGCAGTGGCCTCGCCCGGCAGGGGCGGGGAGACGAAGCGGGACACCAGCAGGCGCCTGCCGTCCGCCGGCATCGACAGGTGCCGCGGATTCGGGCCGACCGCGATGGTGGCGGTGATCGTGCCGTTGGCCGGCTCGAGCCGCGCGACTCGCCCGATCGCTTCGAGCACGACCCACGGCGCGCCGTCGGCCGGCGAGAACACGATGCCGAACGGGCGCGATGCCCGCGGCAGCACGATGGTGCGGGCGACCTTCAGGGTGGCGGTATCGACGATGCTGAGGCTGTCCGAGCCGCGGTTGCTCACCCAGAGCCTGCCGTCGCGGTCCAGCGCCAGCGCGCGCGGGTTGCGGCCTACCGGGATCTCGGCAATGCGCGCGAGCGAGGTCGCATCGATGACGGTCACCGAATCGTTGTCCTGGTTCGCGACCCAGACGCGGCTGCCGGCGGCGCGCTTCTCGTAGACGATGTTGCTGGAGGCAACCGCCCGCCGCACGGGGGCCTGGGAGTCGGGCTGGACGTCCGCCGGCGCCGCCGCCGGCGCCGCCGGCGGCGGCGCCGCTGCGATCGGCGATGCCGGCTCGACGGCGTCGGAACCGCTGCCGCAGCCGGCAAGCATGCCGAGCACGATCAGCCCGGCGGAGACGGTGGCGGCGGTTCGTCGAATCGGAAGCATGTCGTTGGCGTCGTTGGCGTTGTTGGCGTCGTTGGATGGCGCGGCAGCAAGTCGAAGGGCACGGAGCTTTGCGGCCGGATCGGCGTCAGCAACGAATTGTCGGCCGCCCATCCAGTGGCCGCAGTGACAGACGTCACGCGCCGGGCAGCGAGGGCTTGGGCGCCTTGTGTCGGTTGCCGCTGCGACGGCTAACCGGTAGGATCGTCGGATGACCGCAGCTTCGTTCAGCCGTCCCGCTTCCCTCGGCGAAGCGCTGGCACTGCTTGCCGACCCTTCCACCATGCCGCTCGCGGGCGGTACCGATTACTTCGCCAACCGGGTCGGGCAGCTGCCCGGCGGCCGGCTGGTCGACCTGAGCGGCGTCGACGGACTGAAAGGCATCCGGCGGCAGCCGGACGGCAGCTGGCGGATCGGCGCCGCCACCACCTGGACCGGCGTGCTGCGTGCGCAGTTGCCGCGGGCCTTCGACGGCCTGAAGCTTGCCGCCCGCGAGATCGGCGGCGTGCAGATCCAGAATTGCGCAACCGTGGGCGGCAATCTGTGCAATGCATCGCCGGCGGCCGACGGCATGCCGCCGCTGCTCGCGCTCGACGCCATGCTGGAGCTCGCAGGCGAAGCAGGCATGCGTACGCTGCCGCTCGCCGATTTCATCGTCGGTCCGCGACGGACCGCGAAGCGGCCCGGAGAGCTGTTGACGGCGATCATCGTGCCGGCCGCCGCCGCTGATGGCGGTTCGCATTTCGCCAAAGTCGGCGCGCGCCGCTACCTGCTGATCTCCATCGTGATGGCCGCCTCCAATGTGGTCGTGGATGAACAGGGCCGCATCGCCCGCGCAGCCGTTGCGGTAGGCGCCTGCTCGCCGGCGGCGACCAGGTTGGCCCCGCTCGAGCAGCGCCTTGCCGGGATGGCCGTGGACGACCTGGCGCAGTTGCGCATCGGGAAGAGCGACCTTCAGGGCCTGGCTCCGATCGACGACATCCGCGCGACGCGCGAGTACCGCATGGATGCGGCGGCGGAGCTGGTGCGCCGGGTGGTATTGCAAAGCTGCCAAAGGTGAACAAGCCGATCGAGGAAGGCGTCGCCATCGCGCTGCGCGTGAACGGCGAGCCGTTGCAGGTCGCATTCGATCCGCGCGGGCGCCTGTCGGACCTGCTGCGCGACGAACTGGGCTTGACGGGCACCAAGATCGGCTGCCATGCCGGCGATTGCGGCGCCTGTACGGTGCTGCTCGACGGCGCGCAGGTCTGCGCCTGCCTCGTCGCCGCAGGACAATGCGCCGGCCGGGAGGTGGTGACCGTCGAGGGACTTGCGGCCGGCGGAAGGCTGTCCGCGCTCCAGCAGGCGTTCGTCGAGCAGGGCGCCGCCCAATGCGGAATCTGCACTCCCGGCATGCTGGCCGCGGCCACCGCGCTGCTCGCTGAGTGCCCGCAGCCGACCGAAGCGCAGGTGGTCGATGCCATCGGCGGCGTGCTCTGCCGCTGCACCGGCTATCGCAAGATCGTCGAAGCGGTACTGGCGGCAGCTGCTCGCGGAGAGGCCGCTCCCGGTGGTTGCGGCGTAGGTGAGCCCGCCGATGCGCGCGCCGATCGGCAGCCGGTCGGCGCGCGGGTACCCCGTCTCGACGGCGTGGCCAAGGTCACGGGCGCGGAACGCTTCGGCGCCGATCGTTCTCCGCCGCACGCGTTGTGGATGCGCACCATCCGCTCGCCTCACGCCCGCGCGCGCTTCGTCGTCGGCGACCTGGCAGGTTTTCGCGCCATGCATCCCGGCATCGAGGCCATCGTCACCGCAGCCGATGTACCGAACAACCGCTTCGCCATCTTCCCGGAACTGCGTGACCAGCCGGTGCTGGCCGACGGACTGGTCCGCTTCCGTGGCGAAGCGGTGCTGCTGCTGGTCGGCGAGAAGGAGGCGGTGATGGCGGTAGACCTGGCAGGGCTGCCGATCGAATGGCAGCCGCTGCCGGCTTGGCCGGAATCACTCCCGGCGCTGGATGCAGCGGCTGCGGATCCTGGCGATGCGCTGCATGCGCGCTGGCCGGACAATGTCCTGTGCCGCGGCCGTGTCTACAGCGGCGATGTCGATGCGATGCTCGCGCGGCTTCCCGCTGGTGCTCGCTCCGCACGGCTGCGGGTTACCACCCGCCACGTCGAGCACGCCTACATCGAGCCGGAGGCGGGTTACGCCGAATGGGAAGGCGATCGCGTGCACGTCTTCGCCTGCACGCAGACGCCGTATCTCGACCGTGACGAGGTCGCGTCGGTGATGGGCATCGAGCCTGCGCAAGTGCGCATCGAGCCTTCCGCCATCGGCGGCGGCTTCGGCGGCAAGCTCGACGTGTCGGTGCAGCCGTTGCTTGCAGTGGCCGCGAAGAAGACCGGCCGGGCCGTGCGCACGGTCTGGGACCGGCCGGAGTCGATGATCGCGACCACCAAGCGGCATCCGGCCGAGATGACGGCAACCCTGGCCTGCAGCGCCGACGGCGACCTGCTGGCCTACGATTTCAGCGGCGATTTCAACACCGGCGCCTATTCCTCGTGGGGACCGACGGTGGCCAACCGGGTCCCGATCCACGCGAGCGGGCCGTATCGGCTGCCGAACGTGCGTGCGCTGACCCGGGCGGTCCTTACCAACAATTCGGTGGCCGGCGCGTTTCGTGGCTTCGGCGTGCCGCAGTCGACCATTGTCGTCGAGGCGTTGATCGACGAGCTGGCCCTTTCCTGCGGCATCGATGCGCTGGAGTTCCGCTATCGCAACGCCTTGCGCGCCGGCGACCGCACGCCCACCGGGCAGCGGCTCGACGCAAGCGTCGGCATGCGCGCCTGCCTCGACCGGTTGCGCCCGGCCTGGGTGGAATCGCTTGCGCGGGCCGATGCGTTCAATGCAGCTGCAATCCGCGCCGGCGCGCCGTTGCGCCGCGGTGCCGGGATCGCCTCCATGTGGTACGGCATCGGCAACACCGTCATTGCGAATCCGTCGACGATGACCGTCGGCCTGCGCGGCAACGGGCGCTTCATGCTGTACAACGGCGCGCAGGAGATCGGGCAGGGCACCTACACCATCATGCCCCAGATAGTCGCGCAGGCGCTCGGCGTGCCGATCGAGCTGATCGACCAGGTCCATGGCGACACCGATGCCACCGAGGACGCGGGCAAGTCGTCGGCTTCGCGCCAGACCTTCGTGTCCGGCAACGCGGCACGGCTCGCAGGGCTCGACCTGCGGCGCAGCCTCGCGGGTCTCGCCGGGTTCGAGGCGTCGGCCGACGATGCGGGGGACGTTGCCGGCAGCGGCGCCGTCTTGGATGCGTCTGCGCGGGAGCGCGACCTGCCGAGCCTTCGTTTGCAGGGCGGGCGGCTGATGGTCCGCAGCCGCAATGGCGAGGAGCGGCTGCTCGAGCTCGGGCAATTGCCCGCCGACGAGCGCGGCAACGTCGCGACCGGCCGCGGCACCTTCAATCCGCCGACGGTGCCGCTCGATGCCGACGGCCAGGGTGTTCCCTATGCCACCTACGGCTTCGCCGCCCAGGTTGCGGAGGTTGTGGTCGACACGGCCCTGGGGCTGGTCACGCTTCAGCACATCCATGCGGCGCACGATGTCGGGCGCGCCATCAATCCCACCCTCACTGAAGGCCAGATCCATGGCGGGATTGCGCAGGGCATCGGCCTCGCGTTGATGGAGGAATACGTCAACGGCCGCACCGATAACCTGCACGACTACCTGATCCCGACCGCAGGCGACGTGCCGCCGCTCACCACCTGGCTGGTGGAGGATCCCGAACCGCTGGGCCCCTACGGCGCGAAGGGTGTCGGCGAACCGGCCCTGGTGGCGACCGCGCCCGCCATCCTCAACGCGGTTCGGATGGCCACCGGCGTGCGGCTCACCGAAGTCCCGGCGACGCCTTCGCGCGTGCGGGCCGCGCTGCTCGCGGCGGCGGCGACCAGGCGGGGCTGAGCGTGGAGCGAGCGCCTCGCCTGAACCAGTCCGAGCTCGGACTGCCGCCGGGCGATGCCACGCCGGCGACTCCGCCGGTGGTGGCCGCAAAGCCGCCCGAGCGGATGGCGCAGAACAAGATCCAGTGCGATGCCTGCCCGGTGCTGTGCCAGATCAGCGCGGGGCGCCTCGGCGCCTGCGACCGCTGGGGCAATGTCGACGGCCGGCTCATCCGCACCGATCCGGTGGTGCTGATGCAGCGGACCGACATCGAGGTGGTCGCGACGCTGGAAGGAGAGGGCGGCCTGATCTCGGCACCGCCGCAGCCCAACCATGGCGCGGGCGGCGGGCTGTTCGTCTCCGGTGTCGCCAGCGGCACCACCTATCCGGACTACAAGCCGGCACCCTTCATCGTCGCGAGCCGGCATGACGGGGTGGACATGGTGACCGTGGTGACGGAAGGCATCTTCAGCTACTGCAGCTTCAAGGTGAAGATCGATACGGATCGCTACCTCGGCCCGGAGCAGGCGACGGTGCGCCACAATGGCGAGGCGGTCGGGCACGTGAGCACGATGGAATACGGCTCGCAGTTCCTGTCGCTGGGCGGCGTGCATCACCTCACCGGCGGCTCCAAGAAGGAAGGGCGCGTCACCTGCGAGCTGATGATGAACCTCGGCAACAGGCAGCCGGTAGAACTCGAGATCGAAGGCGGCGCCGTGCTCACGGTCCAGGCCAACCGCCCGCCGCTCATCAACGGCATCGAGGAGCAGCGCATGCGGGTCGGCTGCGGCTCGGCCACCATCGGCATCTTCGCGCAGCAGTGGGTCGACCAGGTCGACGAGGTGGTGGTCGTGGACGACCATATCACTGGCGTGCTGACCGAGCACCAGGCCGGCCGCTGCCTCGACATGCGACCGTCCGGCATCCGCATGCGCGGCCGCAAGTCGACGCCAGGTCGCTACTTCCAGGTGGCGGAACCGGGGACCGGCTGGGGCGGCACCAACATCACCGAGCCGCTGTCGATCATCGAGGGCTGGGACCCGCAGACCGCGCGGCCGGGATTGCGCCTGTTGATGGTGTCGACCACCGGCGAGGATGCCGAATACTTCGTGCTCGACGAGATGCTGGTGCCGTGCAAGGCGCCGATGCCGGAGGCGGTTCGCAAGGTAGTCGATCGCATCGGCGAGAACTGCGAGCCCGCGCTGGCAACCGTGCTGTTTGTCGGCGGTGCCGGCGGCAGCCTGCGTGCGGGCGTCACCGATAACCCGATCCTGCTGACCCGCTCGATCAAGAGCCTGCTGACCCGCGTCACCTGCGGCGGCGCGCCCGCCTACATCTGGCCGGGCGGGGGCATCACAGTGATGGTCGACGTCGCGCGCATGCCGGACCTGTCGTTCGGTTCGGTGCCGACGCCCGCCATCGTGGCGCCGATCGAGTTCACCATGCGTCGCGAGGATTACCGCTCACTCGGCGGGCATGTCGACCGGATCCGCACCATCGACGACGTCGTCGGCAACGAGCCGCACCGGATCATCGCGTGGGACAGCACCAATCCCTGGCCGCTGGAGAGGTTCGCCTGACTCACCTTCGCCCGCTGGCCGCCGCCGGGGCGAGCCGGCGGCAAATGGAGGACGGGCGCTGGCATCTCCAGCACGGGCCTATCGACCTGGTCATCGGCTGCGACGGCGATCCGGCTGCCTGCAGCGATGCGTTGGCGCAGGCCTGGGATCGCTTTGGCGGTGTGCTCGCCGAACTGGTGCCGGTCCTGGCGCAGCTGCGCAACCCGGTGCTTGCCGAGGCCACCTGGTTGCCGCCGGTCGAGACGATGCCGATCGCGGCGCGCATGGTCGCAGCCTGCGTGCCATTTGCCGTGCGTCACCGGCTCTTCGTCACGCCCATGGCGGCGGTCGCCGGGGCGGTCGCCGACGACATCGTCACATCCTTCGCCAGGCCCGGCATCCGGCGCGCATTCGTCAACAACGGCGGGGATATTGCGCTGCACCTCGCACCGGGCGAGCGCTACGAGCTCGGCATCGTGACGCGGCTCGATACGCCCGCCATCGATGCCCGCTTCGCGGTCGACGCGGCCGCGTCGGTGCGGGGCATCGCCACGTCGGGCTGGCGGGGGAGGAGCTTCTCCCTGGGGATTGCCGATGCGGTGACGGTGCTCGCCGCCGACGCCGCGGCCGCCGATGCTGCCGCCACGATGATCGCCAACCGCGTCGACATCGACAGCGACAGCCCGGCGGTGGTGCGCAGGCCGGCGGTCGAGCTCAAGGACGATACCGACCTCGGCTCGCGGCTGGTGACAGTCGCCGTCGGCGAGCTGTCACGGGAGGAGGTCGAGAGGGCGCTGGACGCAGGCGCGGCATTCGCGGAGGAGCTCTGCAGGGAAGGAGTCATCGCTGCTGCCGCGCTTGCGCTGCGTGGCCGATCGAGGGTCGTGCGCGCCAACCCCGACTAGCCCTTCTTCTCGACTCGCGCCGTTAGTTCTTCCGCAGCCGCTCGACCGTCGAATCGATCAACGCCCGCGAAATGCTGATGCGCTGCGGCGGCATCTCGGGCAGCGCGTCGAGGTCGAACCACTGGGCGTCGGCGATCTCGTTGGCGTCCGCGACGATGTCGCCCGCCTTCCATTCGGCAGTGAAGGCGATCATCAGCGAGTTCGGGAACGGCCAGCTCTGGCTGCCGAAGTAGCGCAGGCCATGCACTTCGACGCCGACTTCCTCGCGCACTTCACGGTGGATCGCATCCTCGATCGATTCGCCGGCTTCGAGAAAGCCGGCCAGCGCGCTGTACCTGCCCGGCGGAAAGCTCACGCCGCGCGCGAGCAGGAGTTGCCGCCCGCGCGTGATCAGCACCATCATCGCCGGGCAGATCCGCGGGTAGACCGACAACCCGCAGCCGGTGCAGCGCAAGGCGCGCTCGCCCGGCACCCTTTCGGTCGGCGTGCCGCAGGCGCCGCAGAAGCGATGGGTGCGTTCCCATTCCAGCAGCTGGACGCCGCGCATTGCGATGGCGAGGTGCGCATCCGGCAGCACGCCGAACCAGTTGCGCAGCCCGCTGGCGCGCCAGCCGCCGGGCAGCTCCGGCGGTGCGGACTGTTCCGCGATGGCGACCGCGACGTGGACGACGCCGTCGTGCCGCCCGATCACCTGCTTGCGCGCCGCAACCAGTCCAAGTTCGCGGTACGCCGCCCACGTCAGGAGCGCGGGTTCCTCGTTGCGCTGGACCAGGCGGTCCCGGCTGAAGACATGGACAATCGCACTGTCATCCTCGGGCGCGAGGTGATCAGGCATGAAGCCGGCAGGGGTAACGATCATGCCGTTATTCTAGCGCCGGCCCGGACGCAGCCTGCGCGGGGCTCGCGTCGGTGGCGCTCGCGTGGTGCGGTCGCGTCATCAATGGACATGGAGGGAAGGCTTGGGCAAGAGCTCGAATGCAGTTCGCCGGTCGGGGACAGGCGTCGGGTGCGCGCTGGTGGCAGCGATACTTGCCGCGTGCGCGGCGTCGGTGCAGAAGCCGGAACCGGAACCGGCGGCAACCATCGAGGTCCCCGCCGCCGCGGCGCGCAGGATCGTGCTGGTCGTCGTCGGCAGCGATGTCGCCGTCAAGTCGAGCGACTGGGAGGCGCTGCGCGGCGAATGGCGTTCGGCGATGTCGACCGCTGCCGCCAATGCCGGCTTGGGGTTCGAGTGGCGGGACGGATTGGTGGGCCTGCCGCGCGCGCCTGGCATCATGGCCGTCGTCAAGGTGAACGACTACCGCTATCTCTCGACCGGGGCGCGCTATGGTTTGGGCGCGTTCGCCGGCAACGCCTTCATCGACGCGGATGTCGCGTATCGCGAGTTACCCTCCGGCCGCGTCCTTGGCAGCAGGAAGTACAACACGTCGTCGTCGGCCTGGCAGGGGATCTTCTCGGCGATGACCAGCAGGCAGCTGCAGGCCATCTCCGAGGAGATCGTCGCCGAGGTCAAGCGCTAGCCGGGTTGTCTATCGGCTCCCGGCCCGACTCCCGAAGGCCGGTCCAGGGAGTAGCCATCCGGGGTCAGCCTCCCGGGGTCAGCCACCCGCGGTCAGCCTCCGGCGGGGCCTTTTGCGCCTTCGTTGAACCACCGCCCGATCAACGCGCGTTCCTCCTCGGTGATCTGCGTTGCGTTGCCCAGCGGCATCAGCCGCATCAGCACCACCTGCTGGTAGATCTGCTGGGCCTGCCGGGCGATCGCCTCCGGCGAATCGACGCGCACGTTCTTCTGAGCGACGCCCGCGTTGTGGCAGAGGACGCAGCGCCGCTCGATGATCGCCTTGACCTGCGCAAAATCGGCCGTGGCGGCGACCGCTGCACCGCCGCCTGCCGCCCCGGAAGCCGGCGACGTCTGCGAGTCCGGAGGACCGGACGAAAGCGCGGCGGCTTGCGGCGGCGGGCTGGGCGCCAGCCAGATCACCAACCCGGCGATGACGGCGAGGCCGCCCGCCCACCAACCCCAGTTGATCACTCCCTTGTGGCGCAGCAGGAAGAACTGCCTGATCAGCACCCCGGCAAGCATCAGCAGCACCAACACCAGCCAGTTGTGCCTCGCCTGGTAAAGCATGCCGTAGTGGTTCGACAGCATCGCGACCAGCACCGGCAGCGTGAAGTAGGTGTTGTGCACGCTGCGCTGCTTGGCCCGCTGCCCGTAGGCTGGATCGACCGCTTCGCCGGCCTTCATCTGCCCCATCACCTTGCGCTGGCCGGGGATGATGACCATCAGCACGTTCGCGCTCATGATGGTCGCGAGCATCGCACCGGTGAGGACGAAGGCCGCGCGCCCGGCGAACAGCTGGCAGGCGATCCAGGTGGCGAGCACGGCGTAGATCGCGACCATGATGCCGACCAGCCGGTCGCCCCCGGCCCGCGCGCCGAAGACGCGGCAGATCAGGTCGTAGAAGACCCAGCCGGCCGCGAGGTAGACGAGCGAGCCGGCGATCGCTGCCGCCGGCGACCAGTCGAAGAGCGACTTGTCGATCAGGAAGGCGCTGGCGTTGAACAGGTAGAGGACAGTGAGCAGGCCGAAGCCGGAAAGCCAGGTGGAGTACGCTTCCCAATAGAACCAGTGCAGCTTCTGCGGCATGAATTGCGGTGCCACCTGGTACTTCTGCGGGTTGTAGAAGCCGCCGCCGTGGACTGCCCAGAGTTCGCCGCTCACCCCGCGCGCCTTCGCGTCCGCCGAGGCCGGCGCCTCGAGGCTGTTGTCGAGCCAGACGAAGTAGAAGGAGGCGCCGATCCACGCAATCGCGGTGATCACGTGCAGCCAGCGCAGCAGCAGGTTTGCCCAGTCGATCAGGTAGATGTCCATCGCGTGCTTGCGCCGGGGATCAGGAGCCGCGGTAGGTCGAGTAGCTCCAGGGGCTCACCAGCAGCGGCACGTGGTAGTCGGCGCCTGCGTCGGCGATGCCGAAGTCGATGTGCACCACGTCGAGGAAGGGCGGGTCGGCAAGCTTCAGGCCGCAGGCGCGGAAGTAGTCGGCGATGTCGAAGCTGAGGCGGTAGCGTCCAGTCTCGATGGTCGCGCCGGCAAGCAGCGGCGTTGCCGTCCTGCCATCCTCGTTGGTGCGATGGCTGCCGACCAGGGTCGGGCTGCCCGCCGCGTCGAGGCGCTGCAGGCGCAGGGCCACCCCGGCGGCCGGCCGGCCTTGGGCGGTATCGAGGACGTGTGTGGAGAGTCGTGCCATGGCTCGGGTGTCGTCCGGAAGTCGCTGAGTGGAATTGCCTGAGTACCTCCCTGCGTCGATTGTCGCATGACGCATCGAGGCCTCCGGCAGTCGGCCGCTGGCTACAATGAGCCGGTTGCATACCACGATGCCGAGTGAGACATGCCGACCCTGGAGCAACTGAACGAAGCTTCGCCGCAGGATGCCCTGGCCTTTCTCGAAGGCATCTACGAGAATTCCCCCTGGGTGGCGGAACAGGCCTTGGAAGCGCGGCCGTTCCGCTCGCTCGCGCAGCTCAAGCTGGCGATGGGCAGGGCGGTAGCGGCGGCACCGACGGCGCACCGCCTCGCGCTGGTGCGCGCGCATCCGGAGCTTGCCGGCAAGGCGATGCTCGCCTCCAGCCTGACTGCGGAATCCGCCGACGAGCAGACCCGCAGCGGACTCACCCACTGCAGTCCCGAGGAACTCGCGCGGCTGCAGGAACTCAATGCCGCCTACAACGCCCGCTTCGGCTTTCCCTTCATCCTCGCCGTGCGTGGCCCCAGGGGCGACGGCTTGTCCCGCCGGGCCGTCATCGAGACGCTGGCGCGACGCCTGCAGGGGCATCCGGATTTCGAGCTTGCCGAGTGCCTGCGCAACGTCAACCGGATTGCGGAACTGCGCCTGAACGACCGCTTCGGATGGACCCCCGACAGCGGCAACCTGGTCTGGGACTGGGCCGAAAGCCTCGCACAGTACAGCGATCCACCGTTCAAGGCGGCCGGCCAGCTGACGGTCACCTACCTGACGGAGGCGCATCGCGCCTGCGCGCGCCGGCTGCTCGCCTGGATGCAGGAATGCGGCTTCGACCAGACCGGCATCGATGCGGTCGGCAACGTGTGGGGCCGCTACCTGGGCGAGGCGTCGTTCGCACCGTCGGATGCGCGATCGAATGGAACAGCGGATGCACAAGCGGACGGCACGCTTCGAACGCTCTACACCGGCAGCCATTACGACACCGTGCGCAACGGCGGCAAGTACGACGGCCGCCTCGGCATCCTGGTGCCGATGGCGGTGGTGCGGCAACTCGCGGCGCAGGGGCGGCGCCTGCCGTTTCACCTCGAGGTGATCGGATTTGCCGAAGAGGAGGGACAGCGCTACAAGGCCACCTTCCTCGGCTCGGGTGCCGTGATCGGGCAGTTCGATCCGCGCTGGCTGGACCAGTCCGACGCCGACGGCATCTCGATGCGCGATGCAATGAAGGCAGCCGGACTGGATCCGTCGGCAATACCTTCCTGCCGGCGTGACCTCGACAGGGCGCTCGGCTTCATCGAGGTGCACATCGAGCAGGGCCCGGTGCTCGACGAGATCGACATGCCGCTTGGCGTGGTGACTTCGATCAACGGCGGCGTGCGGCTGGTCGCCGAGGTGCTCGGAATGGCGAGCCATGCCGGCACCACGCCGATGGACCGGCGCCGCGACGCGGTCTGTGCCGTCGCCGAGCTCGCGCTTTATCTCGAGCGCCGCGCCGCGGCGGACGGCGATTCGGTGGGCACGATCGGCGTGCTGCAGGTTCCTGCGGGTTCCATCAACGTCGTACCAGGCCGTTGCCAGTTCACGCTCGACATGCGCGCGCCCGATGACGCGCAGCGCGATCGGCTGGTGGCCGACGTGCTCGGCGAGCTGCAGCGCATCTGCGAGCGGCGCGGCCTGAACTACAGCACCGAGGAAAGCATGCGCGCCGCGGCCGCACCGAGTGATCCAGGGTGGCAGCTGCGCTGGGAACGGGCGGTGCAGTCGCTGGGCCTGCCGGTCTATCGGATGACGAGCGGCGCCGGCCACGACGCGATGAAGATGCACGAGGTGATGCCGCAGGCGATGCTGTTCGTGCGCGGCGGCAACAGCGGCATCAGCCACAATCCGCTCGAAACGATTACGTCGGACGATGCACAATTGTGCGTCGACGCCTTCATGAACTTCCTGCTCTTCGAAGCTGCTTCGGTACCTGCGGAACCGGCATGAGCCCTCCGCCCGGCCGCCCGGCCGCCCGAAGGAGGGCTCGCTCCCGCTTGGCGGGAAGGCGCGCAGCGCCAAGGGTGCACCAATGAGCCAGACGACATACGACGCGCTCGACGCCTGGATCGACGCGCACTTCGACGAGGAGGTTGCATTCCTCGCGGAACTGGTCAAGGTGCCGACCGACACGCCGCCGGGGGACAACGCGCCGCACGCCGAGCGCACCGCGCAGTTGCTGAAGGCGTTCGGTTTCGATGCCGAAAAGCACCCGGTGCCGGCTGACGAGGTGACGGCGTATGGACTCACGTCGATCATCAACCTGATCGTGCGGCGCCGCTACGGCGCTGGCGGGGAAGGCGGGATCTGCGTCGCGCTCAACGCGCATGGGGACGTGGTGCCGCCGGGCGACGGCTGGACGGTGCCCCCTTATGGCGGCGTGGTGCGCGACGGCAGGCTCTACGGGCGGGCGGCGGCGGTCAGCAAGAGCGACTTCGCCACCTATGCCTTTGCTGTGCGGGCGCTGGAGGCCGCGGCGGGCGACAGCCTGAAGGGCAGCGTCGAACTGCACTTCACCTATGACGAGGAATTCGGCGGCGAGAAGGGGCCCGGCTGGCTGCTGGCCCGCGGCCTGACGCGGCCGGACTATGCCATCGCCGCCGGCTTCAGCTACGCGATCGTCACCGCGCACAACGGCTGCCTGCAGTTCGAGGTCATGGTCGATGGCAGGATGGCGCACGCGGCCATCCCCGAGTCCGGTGTCGACGCGCTGCAGGCGTCGGTGCGGATCCTGCAGGCGCTCTACGCCTGCAATCGCAGATACCGGCAAGTGAGCAGCAGCGTGCCCGGCATCACGCATCCCTATCTGAACGTCGGCACGATCAGCGGCGGCACGAACACCAACGTCGTGCCGGGCAGGGTGGTGTTCCGGATCGACCGGCGCTGCATTCCGGAGGAGGATCCGGCGGTGGTGGAGGCGGAGGTCCGGGCAGTGATCGCGGCGGCGGCCGCGGAGCCGGGCGACGAGAAGGACGATGGCGTCGAGGGGAGCGAAAGGGGAGCGAACGGCGACGTTGATAGCGGGATGAAGGAGGGGATGAAGGAGGGGGTGAGGGTCCACGTGAGGCGGATCCTGCTCGCCAATCCGCTCAAGCCGCTGCCCGGCAACCGGCCGCTGGTGGAGGCGCTTCAGCGGCACGCGCGCGACGTGCTCGGCGAGGACATCGCCTGCCTGGGCACGCCGCTCTACGCTGACGCGCGCCTCTACGGCGAGGCAGGTGTGCCGACGGTCATGTATGGCGCGGGCCCGCGCACCGTCCTGGAGTCGAATGCAAAGCGCGCCGACGAAAACGTGCTGCTCGAGGACCTGCGGCGCGCCACCAAGGTGATCGCGCGTACCCTGCTTGACCTGCTGCGCAAGGACGTGCCGCAACCCAAGGAGCCTGGGCCGCAGAAGGACGGCCTCGCGCCCCAGGCTCCCTAGTCAGCGCTGGCGGAGGTGGATACACTGGCGACACCGAAAACCTCCACGGGAACGCCGCGATGCAACCGAGAACCTTTGCTCCAAGCTGCAGGATCACGTTGCCGGCGCTGACCATGCAGGCGTTCGCGGTGCCTGTGATCGCGGCGCTGGCGCTCGGCTTCGGTTCGCCCGCGGCAGCGCAGGATGTGATCCGGATCGGCGAGATCAACAGCTACAAGGCCCAGCCCGCATTCCTCGATCCGTACCGCAAGGGCTGGGAGCTCGCCCTCGAGCAGGTCAACGCGGCGGGCGGTGTCAACGGCAGGAAGCTGGAGATCATCTCGCGCGACGACGGGGCCAACCCGGGCGACGCGGTGCGGGTGGCCGAGGAACTGGTCTCCCGCGAAAAGGTCGACATCCTGGCCGGCGGCTTCCTCTCGCACATCGGCCTGGCGCTGACCGATTTCGCCAAGCAGAGGAAGGTTTTCTTCCTTGCTTCGGAGCCGCTGACCGACAAGATCGTCTGGCAGAACGGCAACCGCTACACCTTCCGGCTGCGTTCCTCCACCTACATGCAGACGGCGATGCTGGTGCCGGAAGCGGCCAAGGCGAACAAGAAGCGCTGGGCCATCGTCTATCCCAACTACGAATACGGCCAGTCCGCCGCCGCTACCTTCAAGGAGCAGTTGAAGAAGCTGCAGCCGGACGTGGAGTTCGTCGGCGAGCAGGCGCCGCCACTTGGCAAGGTCGATGCCGGCGCGGTGGCGCAGGCACTTGCGGACCTGAAGCCGGACGGCATCTTCAACGTCCTCTTTGGCGCCGACCTTGCCAAGTTCGTGCGCGAAGGCAATACCCGTGGCCTCTTCAAGGACCGCATCGTGCTGGGCCTGCTCACCGGTGAGCCGGAGTACCTGGACCCTCTCAAGGACGAGTCGCCCGAAGGCTGGATCGTCACCGGCTACCCGTGGTACGGCATCGACCTGCCCGACCACAAGGCGTTCCTCGATGCCTACCGCAAGAAGTACAACGACTATCCTCGCCTCGGTTCGATCGTCGGCTACTCCATGGTGACGGCGCTCGCCGCCGGACTGAAGAAGGCGGGCTCCGCCGACACCGAGAAGCTGATCACTGCGTTCGAAGGGCTCGAGTTCCCGTCGCCGTTCGGCCCCGCGACCTTCCGCGCGATCGACCACCAGTCGACCATGGGCGTCTTCGTGGGCAAGACCGCGATCAAGGACGGCAAGGGCGTGATGGTCGACTATCGCTACGAGGACGGCGCCAAGTTCCAGCCGCCGGACAGCGTCGTCAAGACCCTGCGACCCGACGCGCCTTGACGCTTTCGGGGCTGCTGTTCCAACTGCTGAACGGGCTGGCGAGCGCGTCCAGCCTGTTCATGGTGGCAGCCGGGCTGTCCCTGATCTTCGGCGTCACCCGGATCGTCAACTTCGCCCACGGCTCGTTCTACATGCTGGGCGTGTACCTGGCGTACACGATCGTCACCTGGCTGCTCGACGGGCCGCTCGCGGACTTGCGCGTGGCCGGGTTCTGGCTGGCGATCCTGCTGGCGGCGCTGGCGGTCGGCGTGATCGGCGCGCTGATCGAATGGCTGGTGCTGCGGCGGATCTACCGCGCTCCCGAACTGTTCCAGCTGCTGGCCACCTTCGCGCTGGTGCTGATCATCCGCGACGCCGTGTTGGCCGTCTGGGGCAGCGAAGACCTGCTTGGTCCGCGGGCTCCAGGGCTGCGCGGCTCGGTCGAGATCCTGGGCCGTTCGTTTCCGCAGTACGACCTCGTGCTGATCGTTATCGGGCCGCTGATGCTCGGGCTGCTGTGGTGGATGCTCTCCCGCACCCGCTTCGGAATCCTGGTGAGGGCCGCCACGCAGGACCGCGAGATGGTCGGGGCGCTCGGCGTGAACCAGTCGTTGCTGTTCACCGGCGTGTTCGCCCTCGGCGCGTTCCTCGCAGGCCTCGGCGGCGCGCTGCAACTGCCGCGCGAGCCGGCCAACCTCGGCCTCGACCTGGTCGCGATCGGCGAAGCCTTCGTGGTGGTGGTGGTCGGCGGCATGGGCAGTATTCCGGGCGCATTCCTCGCGGCGCTGCTGATCGCGGAGTTGAAGGCGGTGTGCATCGCCATCGGCCAGGTGAACATCGGCGGGGTGGACTTCTCCTTCTCCAAGCTCACGCTGGTGGTGGAGTTCCTGGTGATGGCGGCGGTCCTGATCTGGCGGCCGTGGGGCCTGCTCGGGCGGCCGTCGGCGATCAGCCGCAACGCGGCCGAGGTCGAGCCGCCGCTGCGCGCCGGTCCCGGCTGGCTGCGGGTCCTGGCACTGGTCTTCGTCGGCATGCTGCTGCTGCTGCCTCTGCTCGGAGAACGCTATCCGTACCTGGTGGTCCTGATGATCGACATCCTGGTTGCGGTCCTCTTCGCGACCAGCCTGCACTTCATCATGGGGCCGGGCGGCATGCATTCCTTCGGCCACGCCGCCTATTTCGGCCTGGGCGCCTATGGTGCGGCGCTGCTCTTCAAGACGCTCGGCCTGCCGATGATCGTCGCGCTGCTGGCCGCACCACTGGTTGCCGCCATCGGCGCCTTGCTGTTCGGCTGGTTCGCGGTGCGCCTGTCAGGTGTCTACCTCGCGATGCTGACCCTCGCGTTCTCGCAGATCGTCTGGTCGGTGGTGTTCCAGTGGGACGAGTTCACCGGCGGATCGAATGGCCTGGTGGGTGTCTGGCCGGCCCCATGGCTATCGGACAAGCGCGCCTACTACTACCTGACGCTCGCGGCCGCGGTGGCGGGAGTGTGGCTGCTGCGGCGGGTGCTGTTCTCGCCGTTCGGCTACGCGATGCGCGCCGGCCGCGATTCCCCGTTGCGCGCCGATGCGATCGGCATCGACGTCGTGCGCGTGCACTGGGCGGCGTTCGTGCTGGCGGGCCTGGTGTGCGGGGTCGCCGGGGCGCTGTTCGCCTTCTCCAAGGGCAGCATCTCGCCGGAAGTCATGGCGATCGGCCGCTCCATAGACGGCCTGGTCATGGTGCTGCTCGGCGGCGTCCAGACGCTGGCCGGTCCGATCGTCGGCGCCACCGTCCTGACCTGGCTGCAGGACACGGTGGCTCGCGAGACCGAATACTGGCGGGCGATGCTCGGCGGCGTGATCCTGCTGCTGGTCATGCTCTTTCCGGTCGGCATCGCCGGCGCAATCCGGCAGCGCGTGCTCAGGCCTGCGGAATGAACGGTACGGGGGCGACTGCGCTGCTCGAGGTCCGCGGGCTCTCGAAGGCGTTCGGCGGCGTGAAGGCGGTGCGCGATGTCGCCTTTTCGCTCGAGCGGGGCGAGATGCTGGCGATGATCGGACCCAACGGCGCCGGCAAGTCCACCTGCTTCAACGTCCTCAACGGCCAGTTGCCGCCCGACGCCGGCGAGGTGCTGCTGGAGGGCCGCGACATCGTCGGGCTCAAGCCGCGCGTGATCTGGCGGCTGGGCGTCGGGCGGACCTTCCAGATCACGGCCACCTTCGCGTCGATGACGGTGCGTGAGAACGTCCAGATGGCGCTGCTGTCGCACCACCGGCGGCTGTCGGACTGGTTCAGCCGCGCGCGCGACGCCTACGCGGACGAGGCCGAGCGCCTGCTGGAGCTGGTCGGCATGGCCGAGCAGGCGCAGCGTGCCTGCTCGGTGCTCGCCTACGGCGACCTGAAGCGGGTGGAGCTTGCAGTGGCGCTCGCCAACACGCCCCGGCTGCTGCTGATGGACGAGCCTGCGGCGGGCATGGCGCCGAAGGAGCGAGTCGCGCTGATGGCGCTGGTGAGCGGCATCGTCAGGCGTGAGCGCATCGCGGTGCTGTTCACGGAGCACGACATGGACGTGGTGTTCAACAGCGCCGACCGCGTCATCGTCCTTTCCCGCGGCGCTCTTATAGCCGACGGCACGCCGCTGCAGGTGCGGGCAGACGCGGAGGTCCAGCGCGTCTACCTGGGTTCCCGGTCCCATGGCTGAGCGCCACGAGGATGCGCCGATGCTGCAGGCCGAGGGAGTCAACACGCTCTATGGCAAGGCGCACATCCTCTTCGATGTCTCGCTCGCGGTGAAGGCGGGCGAGGTGGTGGTGCTGCTGGGCCGCAATGGCGCGGGCAAGTCGACCACGCTCAAGAGCATCATCGGCATGGTGCCGCTGCAGCAGGGCAGCATCCGCTTCGATGGCAGCGAGATCACGCGGCTGAGGCCGCATGAGATCGCCCGGCTCGGACTCGGCTATGTGCCGGAGGAGCGCCGCATCTTCACCGACTTGACGGTGCTGGAAAACCTGGAAGTGGGCCGCCAGCCGGCGCGCGAGGGCGTGGCCACCTGGGATTTCGCGCGGATCGGCCGCCTCTTCCCGAACCTTGCGCAGATGCCGGAGCGTTTGGGAGGACGGATGTCCGGCGGTGAGCAGCAGATGCTCACCATCGGCCGCACGCTGATGGGCAACCCGCGTTGCATCCTGCTCGACGAGCCTTCCGAAGGCGTCGCGCCGGTGATCGTCGACCAGATGGCGGAAGCGATCCGCGAGTTGAAGGCGCAGGGGGTTGCCATCCTGCTGTCGGAACAGAACCTGCGGTTTGCCCAGGAAGTTGCCGACCGCGCCTATATCATCGAGAAGGGCCGCATCCGCTTCGCCGGTACGATGGCGGAGCTCGACGCGAACGACGATGTCCGCGCACAGTACCTGGCGATCTGAGGGAGGACGCTATGACCGGGAAGGCAGCAGGCGCACGTGCGCAGATCCGCAAGCTGGTGATCCAGGTGGACGAGACCCTCGCGGAGATGGGCCGGCCGGTGGATCCGCCGACGCGGCGGGCGGTGGCGATGGCGGTGATCGCCAACCCGTATGCGGGCCGCTATTCGGAGAACCTGGACGAACTGGTTGCGATCGGCGAAGAGCTCGGCGGACTGCTCGGCGAACGCTGCGTGCAGGCGCTCGGCATCGCGCCTGCGCAGGCGCACAGCTACGGCAAGGCTGCGATCGTCGGCGACGGCGGCGAACTCGAGCATGCGGCGGCGATCCTGCATCCGAAACTCGGGGCGCCGCTGCGCCTGGCTGTGCAGAAGGGCGCGGCCCTGGTTCCGTCGGCCAAGAAGATGGGCGGAATCGGCGCCGCCATCGACGTGCCGTTGGGCCACAAGGACGCCGCCTACGTTCGCAGCCATTTCGACGCGGTGGAGGCGCGGGTGTCCGATGCGCCGCGAGCGGGCGAGATCGTGGTCGCGGTCGCGGTCACGGACTCCGGCCGGCCGTCTCCCAGGATCGGCGGGCTGCAGGCGCACGAGATCAAGGGCGAGGACGGCCTGCGCTAGGCGCCGCGCGCGGTCACCGGACGAACGAGGGAGCTTTGCATTCATGGCGGTAGCAGCGGCAGTTCAATCTTCCGGCAAGGTGGTGATCAAGGGCATCGGCCTGCTCCTGTCGGGCGACATCGACCGGCCCATCCTGGATGCCGACACGATCGTCGTGAACGACGGCAGGATCGTGTCGGTCGGCAAGGAGAAGGATTGCGACACCGGCGCCCCGGCGCAGGTGATCGACTGCCGCGGCACCGCGGTAGCCCCCGGCCTGATCGACTCCCACGTGCATCCGGTGTTCGGCGACTGGACGCCGCGCCAGAACCAGCTCGGCTGGATCGAGTCGTGCCTGCATGGCGGCGTCACGACCATGGTGTCGGCGGGCGAGGTGCACCTGCCGGGGCGCCCCAAGGATATCGTGGGCGTCAAGGCGCTTGCAATCACTGCTCAGCGCGCGTTCGACGGCATGCGTGCGGCGGGCGTCGGCGCGGGGGTCAAGGTCAAGGCGGGAGCGCCGGTGCTCGAGCAGGGCATGACCGAGCAGGACTTCGCCGAGCTGTCGGCGGCCGGTGTCAAGCTGCTCGGCGAGATCGGGCTGGGATCGGTCAAGGCGGGTGAGGAAGCCGGCCGGATGGTGGCGTGGGCTCGCAAGTACGGCATCCAGAGCACCATCCACACCGGCGGGCCGTCGATCCCGGGTTCGGGCCTGATCGACGAGGACGTGGTGCTCGAGGCCGACGCGGACGTCATCGGCCACGTCAACGGCGGCCACACTTCGCTGTCCTACAAGGCGGTGTGCAAGCTGTGCGAGAAGAGCTCGCGCGCCCTCGAGATCGTGCACAACGGCAACGAGCGCATCGCCATCCTCACCGCACGCCATGCCATCGAACTCAAGTGCCCGCACCGGGTGATCCTCGGCACCGATGCGCCGGCCGGCTCGGGCGTGCAGCCCCTCGGCATCCTGCGCCTGATCGCGCTGATCTCCTCGCTTGCCGACGTGCCCGCCGAAATCGCCTTCGGCTTCGCCACCGGCAACACGGCGCGGATGCGCAACCTCGACCAGGGGCTGCTGGAAGTTGGGCCGGCCCGCGGACTTCGTGTTCATGGACAAGGCGCAGCACTCGTCCGGGAAGGACCTGCTCGACAGCGTGCAGCTCGGCGACATACCGGGCGTGGGCATGGTGATGATCGATGGCATCGTGCGCTGCGGCCGCAGCCGCAACACCCCGCCCGCCACCGAAGTACCCGTCGTCGTCCACGCCTGATCCAGGAGGCCAGCATGTACCTGCCCGCTCATTTTTCGCAGCCCGACGACAAGCAGGTCCGGCAGCTGATCCGCGAGGCGCCGCTCGCGACCCTGGTGACCCGCTCCGCGACCGGCGCAATCGAGGCCAACCACCTGCCGATGCTGCTCGACGCGAATGCGGAGGAGGCAACGGCAGCGGGGAAGGGTGCCGGCTGGCGGCTGCGCTTCCACGTCGCGCGCGCCAACAGCCTGTGGCGGGATGCGCGGCCCGAGGACGAGGTGCTCGCGATCTTCCAGGGACCCGACACCTACATCTCCCCGAACTGGTACGCCAGCAAGGCGGAGCACGGCAAGGTGGTGCCGACCTGGAACTATGCCGTGGTCCACGTCTACGGGCGGCTCGCAATCTTCGACGACAAGGAGTGGCTGCGGGACTTCCTGCCGCAACTCACCGCGGCGCACGAGGCGCGTTTCGAGAAGCCCTGGCAGGTCGGCGACGCGCCCGAGGACTATCTCGACAAGATGAGGGCGGCGATCGTCGGCCTCGAGCTTGTGTCCACCCGGATCGTGGCCAAGTGGAAGGTCGGCCAGAACCAGCCGCCGGCGAACCAGGCGACGCTGCTGGACGGCTTGCGCCAAGAGGCGCAGAGCCCTGCCGGACAACCGGGCGCGCAGGCGGTCGCGGACCTGCTCCACAGGCATATCGCGGGTGCGGGCAAGGGCTGATCGCAGCCAGGCGCTGCCGCCGCGCAATGGCCTTCGGCGGGCGGATGCGATCGTTTGCGGTCGGCAAATCGCCGTGCTACTGTGGTGACGGAAAGTCAACCGGTAGTCAGTCGATGAGACGAGCATCGCTCTACAGCAGTTCCCGGCGGCCACGGGCATCGCAAGCGCAGCCCGGCGCGCAGGACAGGGCGTCTTCTTCCGCGCCGGCTGGCCCGGCGCATTCCGCGGGCGCCGCCGAATCGGGAATGGCCGGCGGCTCCGTCGGCAAGGCCGAAGCATCGGCACGAGGGGCGGGCGCCCCGGTCGGCGGGTCGGGCATCACCGCGCCGCGCCCGTTCGGCCCCCGACCTTTTGGCCCACCGTCGCCGGCAGTCGCGCAGCCCGAAGTCGGTATCGCCGCAGGCCAGGCAAGTGTCCCGGCCTCCGCCAAGCCTTCTCGCTTCACGCGTCTCGGGCGGGTTGCCGCCCCCGCTGCCGGTGTGCTCGCCGGAGCACTCCTGGTCCTCGGCCTGCAGGGCGGGCTGGGAACGCAGCCGCGGCAGCTGACCCAGGAAGACATCGATGCCGCCGTCCTCAATACGCTCGAGACGCAGCAACTGCCGTCGCCTGCCGCCAAGGCCGCCGCCATCATCGGCCCGTCGGTGGTGAGGGTGCAGGCCTTCGGTCCCGAGGAAGCCGATTCCAAGTCCCAGGCGGAGAGCGACAAGGGCCGCGCCAAGCCGCAGAAGGATGCAGCCAAGGATGCAGCCAAGGATGCTGCGCCCAAGGATGCCGCGCGCAAGGATCCGCCGAAGCCGGCCAAGGAAGATCCGAAGGAAGTGCAGAAGGGCGTCGGTACCGGGGTGGTCATCAAGGACAGCGGCCTGATTCTCACCAACCTGCATGTGGTGAGCGGCGCGCAGCGCCTGACGGTGATCTTTGCGGACGGCACCGAATCCGAAGTCAACCTGACCGGCGCGCGGCCGGAGCACGACCTGGCGGTGCTGCAGGCGGTGACGCTGCCCGACGACCTGCAGCCGGCCACGCTGCGTTCAACCGGCGACCTGCGAGAAGGCGACGGGGTGGTCGCGGTCGGGTTCCCGTTCGACATCGGGCCGTCGGTGACGTCGGGTGTCATCTCCGGCTTCGGCCGCGAGTATCGCTCGACCAGCGGCGAGCGCCTGCTGACCAACCTGATCCAGTTCGACGCGGCGGCCAACCCGGGCAGTTCGGGCGGACCGCTGGTCACCATGGACGGCGAAGTCATCGGCATCGTGACCGCCATCCTGAACCCGAACAACCAGCGTTCTTTCGTGGGAATCGGATTTGCCGTGCCGATCGAGAACGCCGCTGCGGCGGTCGGCATTCCCCCGCACTAGCGGGAACACACGTCCTCGCCGGGACATCGGAAGCCAGCCTAGATGAACACACAGGACCTCGATCCGGAAGCCGTTTCGTCGCTGATGCAGCGCATCCTCCACGAGGTCAAGAAGGTGGTGGTAGGCCAGGACCACTTCCTCGAGCGGGTGATGGTCGCCATCCTCGCCCAGGGCCACCTGCTGGTGGAAGGCGTTCCCGGCCTCGCCAAGACGCTGACTGTCAAGACGCTCGCGACCACCATCCGCGGCAACTTCAAGCGGATCCAGTTCACACCCGACCTGGTGCCGGCGGACCTGGTGGGCACCCGGATCTACAACCAGCGCACCGGCGATTTCAGCACCTCGCTTGGTCCGGTCTTCACCAACCTGCTGCTCGCGGACGAAATCAACCGGGCGCCGGCAAAGGTGCAAAGCGCGCTGCTGGAGGTGATGCAGGAGTATCAGGTGACGATTGCCGGCGAAACCCATCGGGTGCCGCGGCCGTTCCTGGTGATGGCCACCCAGAATCCGATCGAGACCGAAGGCACCTATCCGCTGCCGGAGGCGCAGGTCGATCGCTTCATGATGAAGGTGCTGGTGGGCTACCCGTCCGAGGAAGAGGAGTTCGTGATCGTGGACCGCGTCATCGGCGCGCCCCCCTCGGTCGGTGCGGTCGCCAGTACGCAGGATCTCGAAGCGCTGCAGCGGGAGTGTCGCCGCGCCTACGTCGATCCGGCGCTGATCCAGTATGCGGTCCGGTTGGTGGCCGCGACCCGCGCGCCGGAGCGCTACGGCCTGAAGGACATGGCCAAGTACCTCACGTTCGGGGCGAGCCCGCGCGCGTCGATCAACCTCATCGAAGGCGGCCGGGCGCTGGCCTTCCTGCGGGGACGCAGCTACGTGTGGCCGGAGGATGTCGCCGACCTGGTGCCGGATGTGCTGCGCCACCGCCTGGTGCTGTCGTATGAGGCGCTGTCGGATCAGCTCAGCGCCGACCAGGTGATCCAGCGGATCATGCAGCACTTGCCTGCCCCTGAAAAGCCGCTGGAATCCCATGTCAAGGTTGGCTGAAAACCTGCTGCGGCGGCTTGAATGGACGGTGGTCAAGCGGCTCGACGGCCTTCTGCACGGCGACTACCGGACGCTGTTTCGCGGCCAGGGACTCGACCTCGCTGACCTGCGCGAGTACCAGTACCACGACGACGTCCGGCACATCGACTGGAACGTCACCGCCCGCCAGCAGACGCCGTATGTACGGGACTTCTACGAGGACCGCGACGTCAACGCCTGGTTCCTGCTGGACCTGAGTCCGTCCATCGACTTCGGCTCAGGCGCGGTCACCAAGCGCTCGCTGTCGGTCGAGTTCGTTGCAGTAGTATCGCGGCTGCTCACGCGCCACGGCAACCGCGTCGGCGCCATCTTCTACAACAACCAGGTGGACCGGGTGGTGCCCGCGCGAGGCGGCCGCCGCCACGTGCTGCACCTCATCAACTCGATGATGGCGCCGCGCGCGGTGAAGACTTCCACCACCACGGACATCGGCGCGCTGCTGAGCGCGGCCCTGCAGATCGTGCCGCGCCGGTCGCTGGTCTTCGTCGTCTCGGACTTCCTGTGCCAACCGGGGTGGGGGCCGGCGCTGCGCAACCTCTCCCATCGCCATGAAGTACTGGGCGTTCGGCTCTACGACCCGCTGGAGATGGAACTGCCCAACCTCGGAATGATCGTGATGCAGGATGCCGAGACCGGCGAGCAGCTGTTCGTGGATACCAACGATGCCGGCTTCAGGCGTCGCTTCGCCAGCCAGGCCGGTGCCCGCGAGGAGCGCCTGCAGGGCGAGTTTTCCCAGGCCGGCGTCGACGCGCTCGAACTTGCTACCGACGAGCCGCTGGTCGAGGCAGTGCTGCGCTTCGCCGAGATGCGCAAGATGCGCAACCGTCTCGCCGGCGGCGTTGCGCAGTCCGGCACCGGACCCGCCTCCCAACTGGTGCAGAGATCATGAGCTTCATCTGGCCTGACATGTTGTGGCTGCTCCTGCTGGTGCCGCTGCTGGTGCTGCTCTACTGGTGGGTGCTCAGGCGCAAGAAGAAGGCGGCCGTCGGCTACGCCAACCTCGCCATCGTCCGGGAGGCCATGGGGGCGGGGCAGAAGTTTCGCCGACACGTCCCGCCGCTGCTCTTCATCGCTGCAATTGCGTTGATGCTCACCGCGATCGCGCGGCCGTCGGCGGTGGTCACGTTGCCGTTCAACCAGCAGACGGTCATCCTCGCGATCGACGTGTCGCTGAGCATGCGCGCCGATGACGTCGAGCCGAGCCGCATGGAAGCGGCGCAGTCGGCAGCCAAGGCGTTCGTGGAGGACCAACCCCGAGACACCCGGATCGGCGTCGTCTCCTTCGCGGGCACGGCGTCGGTGGTGCAGCCGCCGACGCACACCCGCGACGACGTCATCGCCGCCATCGACCGCTTCAAGCTGCAGCGCGGCACGGCAGTCGGCAGCGGCATCCTGGTGTCGCTCAGCGTGCTTTTCCCGGATGCCGAGTTCGACCTGCGCGCCAGCAACCCGCGCCAGCGCGCCGGCCCGCAGGACCGCACCCGCGGCGGCAACGGCGCCATCGCGCCGCGCCCCAAGGAGCAGGAGGGCCCCGATCCGGTCAAGACGCCGGTGGTCGAGCCGGGTTCCTACAATTCGGCGGTGATCATCCTGCTCACCGACGGGCAGTCCACCACCGGTCCGGATCCGATCGAGTCGGCGCGCATGGCTGCCGAGCGCGGCGTCCGTGTCTACACAGTCGGCATCGGCACTCCCAACGGCGAAATCATTGCCGGCGAAGGCTGGCGCATGCGGGTGCGGCTCGACGAAGATGCCCTCAAGGCCATCGCCAAGGAGACGCGCGGCGAATACTTCTACGCCGGCACCGCCACCGACCTGCGCAAGATCTATTCGAACCTGAACTCGCGGCTGGTGATGGAGAGCAAGGAAACCGAGATCACCGCCTTTTTCTCGGCGGGCGCCGCCATCCTCGCGGTGCTGTCGGCGCTGCTGTCGCTGCTCTGGTTCAACCGGGTACTGTAGCGACGTCCGGCAGACTGCCCTGCGCAAGGCCGTGCTTCTGCGGCCCGGGCTCGCTAGCCCGCCTTGCCGAAAAGGTCGTCGAGCTTCGAGGCGGCTTCCTGCGCTGCGCCCGCTCGGCCGGTCTGCACCGGATACTCCTCCGCGATCCGGTCCTCCCAGAAGCTCGCCGGATTCGGCGCCGCAAACAGCCGGCGCGCCACCTCGTGCGGCACCCCCTTGTACGATTTCAGCTGGCCGTTGTGAAAGGCGATCTCCAGCACCTTCTCCTTTTCGTCATAGCCGGCGGACTTCAGCTGTGCCGTGTGCAGCATTCGATGCGCGATGGTCATAGGGTCGTCACCTTTGTCATGTTGATCGGTCATTCTCCGCGAGCCGTCCCTTCGCGGCGCGGGTCGGCCGCGCCGGTCCAGACGCAACCGGAGCCACCGGGACACTGCCGGACGATGGACTGCACGCCGCTGGTGGCCTCGATGATGCGCAGCGGATGGGCGCGTGCCTTCAGCGCCGCGACGAGATCGTCCCCGACCCGACCCTGTTCCAGCTCCGTCGGTCCGTTGCGGCTGCCGACGTTGGGCAGCGCGATCGCCTGCAGCGGGTCGAGCCCGTCCCGAAGTGTTGCGACCAGCGTCTTGGCGACATAGTTGATGATCGCCGAGCCGCCCGGCGAGCCGGTCACCATCACCAGCGGGCCGACCCGGGCTGCAGCGCCCGGAGCAGGTCGGTCGACCCCGGCGCGCCCGCCGTTCCCAGCGTCCCCATCGCCCCCATCGTCTCCATCGCCTTCCCTGTCGCGATTGCCCGTTGGCGCGACGCCGGCCCGGTCTTCCGGTGCCTTCTCGAAGACCAGCGTCGGCGACATCGAACTGCGTGGTCGCTTGCCGGGTTGCAGCCGGTTGCGAACACCGTCGGCAAGCGCTGGGGCCGAGGCTGCAGGCGCGAAGGAAAAATCGGTGAGCTGGTTGTTCAGCAGGAAGCCGCGGACCATCTGCCGGCTGCCGAAGGCCGCCTCGATCGAGGTGGTCATGGCGGCGGCATTGCCGTAGCCGTCGACCACCGAGATGTGTGAGGTGCCGCGTTCCTCATAGCCTGCAGAGTCGGCCGCGGCCGACAGCCGGATGCCGGCGGGGTTGCCAGGCTTGGCGACGCCGATCGAGCGGTCTCCTACCAAGGCGGCGCGCTCGCGCAAGTAGGCGGGATCCAGCAGTCCTGTCGGCAACGGCACGTAGTCCATGTCGGCGACATACCGGTCGCGGTCCGCGAATGCAAGTCTTCCCGCCTCGCT
The DNA here is from genome assembly GCA_963844195.1 of uncultured Pseudomonadota bacterium. Classification (GTDB taxonomy): domain Bacteria; phylum Pseudomonadota; class Gammaproteobacteria; order Burkholderiales; family Burkholderiaceae_E; genus Lautropia. The sequence continues at coordinate 2,059,444 of CAWJNC010000004.1, forward strand.
GAAGAGGTGCACTCCCTCGGGATCAAGATTCGCGCCGTGCTCGCCTTGCGCAGTCAGGCCGCGAAACGGCAGTGCGGCCAGGATGCCCAGCATCTGCGCGATGGCGATGCCCCCGGACGAAGGCGGAGGCATGCCGCAGACCACCCAGCGTCGCCACGGAGTGCAGATCGGCTCGCGCCGGCGCGCCTGGTAGGCGGCCAGATCGCTGCCGGTCAGCAACCCCGGATTGCGCGGATGGCTCCGCACCTTCTGCACGATCGCCTCGGCAAGCTCGCCGCTGTAGAGCGGCCGGCTGCCGTCACGCGCGAGGGCCTGCAGCGTGCGCGCCAGTTCCGGGTTGCGCAGCGGCGCGCCGATGGCAAGCGGCTTGCCTTCGGCGTCGTGGAAGTGCGCGGCCGCCGCCGGGTCGTCGCGCAGGAACGGGTCGGCCGCGATCAGGGCGTGCAGGCGCGGGCTCACCGGGAAGCCGGCGATGGCCGTGTCGATCGCCGGCTGCAGCAATTCTGCCCAGGGTGTGCGCCCGGACTCGCGATGCGCGGCCTCGAGCATGCGCACCACGCCCGGCACGCCGACCGCGCGTCCGCCCACCACCGCCGAGAAGAACGGCATGGGCTTGCCGGTCGCATCGAGGAACAGGCGCTCGTCGGCGGCCATCGGGGCGGTTTCACGCCCGTCCCAAGCGACGATGCCGCGGGTCTCTGCGTTGAATGAAAGAAGGAAGGCGCCGCCGCCGATTCCGGATGACTGGGGCTCGACCAGGGTCAGCATCATCTGCGCGGCGACGACCGCGTCGACCGCGGTGCCGCCTTCTGCCAGCACCCGGTAGGCCGCATCGGTAGCCACAGGGTTCGCGGTCGCGACCATGAAGCGGCCGCCGCGTGCGGTCGGCGTGGGATTGAAGCCGCTGGCTCCCTCCGGCGCGATCGGCAGTGGCGGAGGTGCCACGGCGGGAGCCTGGGGGCGGGAGCCCGGAGGCGGGGCCTCGGCCTGCCCGGCAGCCGGTACGAAGGCGAGCAGCAGCGCGATGAACGCTGCACGGCGCGGCCGCCCCGAAGGCCCGGTCGCACGAGCGGATGCGGGCATGCTCATCCGTTCATAATAGCCCCGTCTTCATCGATCCGGTGGCGGGGAAGTTGCAGGTCCCGGGTCCGATGACGATCCCTCGACGACCATTCCACCGGGCTGCCATGAGCTTCGAACGACCGACATTCACGCCGATCCGACTGCAGATCCAGCAACTGCTCGACGGCCGCCGCCAGCTGCGAGACGAACTCGAGCTGATCAAGGCGCGGGCGCAGGCGAACGAAGAACTGAACGCGCTTGCCTGGGTCGATTGGGAGCGGGCATCGGGCCAAGCCGATGAGGCGCAGGCTGCGGCGCGCTCGCTCGGGACGCAGGCTCTAGCCGCGCGGCCGCTGCAGGGTGTCTTCGTCACCGTGAAGGACCTCTTCAACCTGGATGGCGCGCCGACTGCGGCAGGCACGCGCGCGCTTCTGCCCGATCTCGGCAAGCAGGCGGCAGTGGTCGACCGGTTGCAGGCCGCGGGCGCGATCGTGTTCGCCAAGACCAACATGCACGAGATCGCCCTGGGCGCCACCGGCGAGAATCCCTGGACCGGTGACGTCAGGAATCCGTACGACCCCGCCCGCCAGGGCGGCGGTTCGTCGAGCGGCTCGGGCGTCGCAGTCGCCTGCGGCATCGGCGCCGCGTCGGTGGGCAGCGATACCGGAGGCTCGGTGCGCATACCGGCAGCCTTCTGCGGGGTGGTTGGCTTCAAGCCCACCTACGGGTCGATCCCCCTGCGCGGCGCACTGGCGCTCTCCTGGACCTGCGATCATGCCGGCCCGCTCGCCAACTGCGTCGACGACGCGGCGTCGATGTACGAGGCACTGTCCTGGGCGGGTACCCGGCACGGCACGACCGCGCGTCGCCCGCGGCTCGGGATTCCGCGCGCCTGGCTCCAGGGCCGGCTCGACCCCGGGGTGCGCGAATCCTTCGAGCAGCTGGTGACGGCGCTCGGCGCCGACGCGGATATCGTCACGGCGGACGTCGAGACGATGCCTCTCGCCTGGGAGTACTACACGCCGATCGTGCGCGCCGAAGGCGCGTGGATCCACCGTGCCTCGCTTGCCGCCGGCGGCGAGGGATTTTCCGAGCTGGTGATCGGCCCGCTCAGGGCCGGCACGGCCATCAGCGCTGCGCAGTACTTCGACGCCATGAACGCCCGCAAGACGTTCGGCGACGACCTCGACCGGCAACTTGGCGGGATCGACGCGATGATCCTTCCAACGACCGCAGTGCCGCCGCCGTTGCGGGGGCAGCAGGAAGTGGCGGTCGAGGGAGGCACGATGACCGTGCGCGAGGCGGTCCTGGGCCAGACCTTGCCGTTCTCGTTCGCCGGCGTGCCAACCTTGAGCCTGCCTTGCGGCCTCCTCCAGGGACTGCCGCTGGGGCTGCAAGTGGTGGCGCGCCGCGACTCGGACGCGTCGCTCCTGGCGATCGGGCGCTGGCTCGAGCAGCGCCTGCAGGTGGTCACGGTCGCCTGACGTCGCCTGACGGTTGTCTGGGTCGCGTGAGCTGCCCTCGGCGGGGCTGCAAACCGGCCGTCCTTCTGCGGCCCAGGCTCCTTAGCGGGGCGCCATCCGGATGGCGCCGTCCAGGCGAATGGTCTCGCCGTTGAGCATCTCGTTTTCCATGATCGACCTGACCAGGTTCGCGTATTCCTCTGACTTGCCGAGCCGCGAGGGGAAGGGAACCTGCTTACCAAGCGAGTCGCGCAACTCCTGCGACATGTTCATCAGCATCGGTGTCTCGAAGATCCCCGGGGCGATGGTCATCACCCGGATGCCGTCGCGGGACAGGTCGCGTGCGATCGGCAGGGTCATGCCGACAACGCCGCCCTTGGACGCGGAATAGGCGGCCTGGCCGATCTGCCCGTCGTACGCGGCCACCGACGCGGTGTTGACGATGACGCCGCGCTCGCCGTTGGGCAGCGGGTCCTGCCGCGTCATGGCAGTGGCGGCCAGACGGATCATGTTGAAGGTACCGACCAGATTGATCATGATCACGCGCTGGAACGCATCGAGCGGATGCGGACCGTCGCGTCCGACCGTCTTCTGGCCGATGGCGATGCCGGCGCAGTTGACGAGGCCGCGCAAGGTACCCGCCGCCAGAGCGGCGTCGACTACCGCCTTGCCGTCCGCCTCCTGGGTGACGTCGCACTTGACGAATTTCGCCGCCGCCCCGAGGCTGGATGCATGGGCGTTGCCGGCATCGGCGTTGACGTCGGCCAGGATCACCTTGCCGCCCTGCGCGACGATCATCGCCGCCGTGGCGCCGCCGAGGCCGGATGCCCCGCCGGTGACTACGAACACGTTGCCTTCGAATTTCATTCGCTTGCCTGCTGCTGTGATGGGTTGAGGAAGGATTCAGGGGGCGACGCCCACCTCGACACGCCTGGCCTCGCGATCGTCGCTGCCGCCGCTGGTCTCCTCGGGAGGGCTCAGGACGATGCGCTCCTCTGGAATGCCAGCTGCAACCAGCAGGTTGCGCACCGCCTGGGCCCGCTTCTTTGCGAGGTCGGCGTTCACCTCCGGGTTGCCGGTCTTGTCATGAAAACCGGCCACCGCGAGCTTCAGGTCGGACGAAGCGCGGGCCTTGGCGACCAGCCCTTCGAGCTGCTCCTTGCTGTCGGTAGGCGGGATCGAACTGCCGACCTCGAAGAAGATCTTGACCTGCTCCGCATTGACTGCCGCCGATCGCGTCGGTGTCGCCTGCGCCGCTGCCACCTGCGACGGCTCCGGTTGTGCAGGTGCCGGTTGCGTCGTCGTCGCCTGCGAGGGGGTGGATTCCGCAGGCGAACCGGCGGATCCGGCCGCCTGCCTGGCAGCCGCGACCGCATCGGCGGCGGCAGACCTGGCAGCTTCGGCCGCCTCCTGTGCCTTGTCGGCCGCGGCGGCGGCCGCTTCCTTGGCTGCGTCGCCGGCGTCGGCGACAGCACCGGCAGCGGATCGGGCTGCATCACCGGCAGCGGCCGCGCCGGCAGCGGCTGCGCCGGCGATTGCGCCGGTTGCCGTGCCTGCATTGCCACCCGATGGTGCCGCCGGATCTGCCGCCTTGTCGCCGGCCTGCCCGGAAGGGGCAGCAGCCGTTGCTGCCGCCGGCGCAGCCGATCCCGCGTCGGCTGCCGCCGCCGCCGGCGCCGCTGCCGCGGGCGGGGCCGCGGCAGGTGCAGCGGCGGGTGCAGCAGCTTCTGGCGCCGGTGCAGCCGGCGCTGCTGCTGTCGGAGCCCCGGCAGCAGCGGGCGTGGTCGCAGCGCCCGTAGTCGGAGCTGCCTCGGCAGGAGCGGAGGCCGCCGGCGCAGCGGCAGGTGCCGAGGCTGCCGGGGCAACGGCAGGTGCCGAGGCTGCCGGGACAACGGCCGGTGCCGCCGGTGCGACCACGGTGACGGCGGGCGGCGCGGTGTGTTGCACCGGCGCGCTGCCGTGCGTCGGGGCGGGATCGCCCAGGCCGAGGGCGCCGACACCGAGCACCGGCACGATCAGCAGGGCAACGAGGTTGATGATCTTGATCAGCGGATTCACGGCTGGACCGGCGGTGTCCTTGTAGGGATCGCCCACCGTGTCGCCGGTGACGGCCGCCTTGTGCGCCTCCGAGCCCTTGCCGCCATGGTTGCCTTCCTCGATGTACTTCTTGGCGTTGTCCCAGGCACCGCCGCCGGTGCACATCGAGATGGCGACGAAGAGGCCGGTGACGATGGTGCCCATCAGCAGGCCACCGAGCGCCGCGGGCCCGAGCAGCAGGCCAACCAGCACCGGTATCACGACCGGCAGCAGCGACGGCAGCATCATCTCCTTGATGGCGGCGCTGGTCAGCATGTCTACCGCACGGCTGTAGTCCGGCTTGCCGGTGCCTTCCATGATTCCTTTGATCTCGCGGAACTGGCGGCGGACTTCGATGACGACCGAGCCGGCTGCCCGGCCGACGGCTTCCATCGCCATGGCGCCGAACAGGAACGGGATCAGCCCGCCGATGAACAGGCCGACGATCACGTTCGGGTTCGAGAGGTCGAAGCTGGTGGCGAGCCCGCGGGCCTCGAGCGCGTGGGTGTAGTCGGCGAAGAGCACCAGCGCGGCGAGGCCTGCCGAACCGATGGCGTAGCCCTTGGTGACGGCTTTGGTGGTGTTGCCGACCGCATCCAGCGGATCGGTGATCGCCCTTACCGATGCCGGCATCTCAGCCATCTCGGCGATGCCGCCGGCGTTGTCGGTGATCGGGCCGTAGGCGTCGAGCGCGACGATGATGCCCGCCATCGACAGCATGGCAGTGGCCGCGATCGCCACGCCGTAGAGGCCGGCGAGCAGGTATGACGACAGGATCGCGATGCAGACGAAGACGACCGGCCAGGCCGTGGACTTCATCGATATCGCCAGGCCCGCGATGATGTTGGTGCCATGGCCGGTTTCCGAAGCCTGCGCGATGTAGCGCACCGGCTTGAACTGAGTGCCGGTGTAGTACTCCGTGACCCAGACCAGTACGCCGGTGAGCGCGAGGCCGACGATGGCGGATCCGTAGATTCGCAGCGGCGCACCGGTGCCGCCCAGCGCATTGTCCGGGATCATCATGAACGTGGCCGGCAGGAACAAGACCAGCGCGATGCCGCCGGCGACGATCAGGCCCCGGTAGAGTGCGGCCATGATGCCCTTGCCGGGCTGTGCCTTGACCGCCACGCAGCCGATGATCGACGCGATGATCGCGAGGCCGCCGAGGACCAGCGGGAACACCACCGCCTCGAGGGGCGCGCTGGTGACGACCAGCGCCCCGAGCAGCATGGTGGCGATCAGCGTGACCGCATAGGTCTCGAACAGATCGGCCGCCATGCCGGCGCAGTCGCCGACGTTGTCGCCGACGTTGTCGGCAATGACTGCCGGATTGCGGGGGTCGTCTTCCGGGATCCCGGCCTCGACCTTGCCGACCAGGTCGGCACCGACATCCGCGCCCTTGGTGAAGATGCCGCCGCCGAGTCGCGCGAAGATCGAGATCAGCGACGAGCCGAAGGCGAGGCCGATCAGCGGCTTGAGCACGTCATGCAGGCTGACCGTCTTGAGCAGGCCATGAGGCGCCGAGCCGATCAGGACATAGAAGAAGCCTGCGACCCCCAGCAGGCCGAGGCCGACCACCAGCATGCCGGTGATGGCGCCGCCGCGGAAGGCGACCGCCAGCGCCTCATTCAGACCTCGGGTCGCCGCCTGCGCGGTGCGCACGTTGGCCCGCACCGACACGTTCATGCCGATGAAGCCGGTGGCGCCGGACAGCAGCGCGCCGAGCGCGAAGCCGACCGCGGTGTACCAGCCGAGGCCGGGCACGAATCCGATGATGAGGAAGATCACGACGCCGACCAACGCGATCGTGCGGTACTGCCGGTTCAGGTAAGCCTTCGCTCCCTGCTGGATCGCAGCCGCGATGGCCTGCATGCGTGGATTGCCGGCATCCAGGCCGAGGATCCATTTGCTCGAATAGAAGCCGTAAAGCACGGCACCGACGCCGCACAACAGCGCGAACCAGACCGCCGTGGTCATAAGTGGAGTCATGATCTACCCTCTGCTGATTTCGAAGTCACGTCGTTGCTCTCTGTCTCGGTTGTTCGCTTGTTGGAATGCTTGCGATCTAGCCGGAGCCCGCTCGGATGATCGGACACCGGTGCTCAGGCGGTTGCGCCCCACGGCTGGGCGCGACCGGTCCTGAATCTTCCCCGAATCGGGATGTGCTTGGCAACCGCCGTCAGCTCGAGAGTGCGGCAAAGGAACGGTCGCGGATCTGTTCCACCGAGCCGATGCCCGCGATGCGGCGGTACGTGGGGGCGTCTGCTTCACCTGAAGCGGCCCATTGGGTGTAGTAGCCCACCAGCGGGCGGGTCTGCGCCTGGTAGACGGAAAGGCGATGGCGCACCACTTCCTCGCGGTCGTCGTCGCGCTGGATGAGATCCTCGCCGGTCACGTCGTCCTTGCCTTCGGCCTTCGGCGGATTGAACTTCACGTGGTAGGTGCGGCCGCTCGGCGCGTGCACCCGCCGCCCGCTCATGCGCTCGATGATCTCCTGGTCGGGGACGTCGATCTCGAGCACGAAATCGAGCTTCACACCTGCCCTGCGCATCGCATCGGCCTGGGGAATGGTGCGCGGGAAGCCGTCGAAAAGGTAGCCGTTGGCGCAGTCCGGCTCCTTGAGGCGCTCGAGAACGAGATCGATGATGATGTCGTCGGAGACGAGCGCACCGGCATCCATCACCTTCTTGGCGGCGATGCCGAGCGGCGTGCCGGCCTTGACGGCAGCACGGAGCATGTCGCCGGTGGATATCTGCGGAATGTCGAACTTCTGCTTGATGAACGTCGCCTGCGTTCCCTTGCCAGCCCCCGGCGGGCCCAGAAGAATCAGTCGCATGTGCTTTCCTGCATGTGCCTTCCTGCGTTCGGTTCAGCCGCGATCGCCGCGCGGCGCACCATCTCGAGGACAGGAGCACCCGCCGCGCCCGGAAAAAGGGGCGCGCGGCCGGAAAGTCGGGAGTGTGGCCGAATCTCGATGAAGGGTCAACGCGAGGACGGCGCGCTCATGCCACGTTCGTGCCGCTTTCACGCCGCGCCGAAGCGCCTGCGGACTGCTGCCAGGTCGGCGGGCGTGTCGACCCCGGCGGGCGGTGCCTGCGCGGCCACCACCACCCTGATCGGGAAGCCGTGGAAGAGCACCCGCAACTGCTCGAGCGCCTCGATACCTTCGAGGGCGGTCGGCGCCATCTGCGAGTAAGCCTTGAGGAAGTGGCCGCGATACGCGTACAGGCCGATGTGGCGCAACGGCGCCGCGGCGGCAAGCGCCTCGCGCAGGACACGGCTGTCGTCATCGATGCCGCTTGCGCCTCGCGCTGCGGCGTCCGGCCCAACCAGGCCGCGCAGGCCGTCGCGGTGGTAGGGCACCGGGGCACGCGAGAAGTACAGCGCCCGGCCGCTTGCATCCAGCACCACCTTGACCACGTTCGGATTGAACCAGTCTCGGACCTCCTCGATCGCATGCGCGGCGGTGGCCATCACGCACGCCGGGTCCTGCGCAAGGCAGCGCGCCACGTCGTCGAGGAGGGCCGGCGGCAATTCCGGTTCGTCCCCCTGCATGTTGACGACGATGGCGTCGTCGGCAAGACCGAGCGTCGCGGCCGCTTCGGCAAGCCGGTCGGTGCCGGAGGGATGATCGGCGCGGGTCATGACGACTTCGACGCCGGCCGGCCGAACCGCCTCGGCGACCCGTTGGCTGTCGGTGGCGACGACGATGCGTGCGGCACCGGAGAGGGCGGCCTGCTCGGCAACGCGCACGATCATCGGCTTGCCGGCGATGTCGGCCAGTGGCTTGTCGGGCAGTCGCGTCGACGCGAGCCGCGCCGGGATCAGGACGACGAAAGGCGGAGTGGCGCCCGTTCTGTTGGCGTCGTCGACAGCCATCGACCGACGCGCCTAGGCTGCCGAGACGGGTGGCGGCGTGAGCCCCGGGTTGTTGCGAAGCGAACCCTTGGCGTCGAGCGACACCGCCTCGGAATCGATCATCACCGGGATGCCGTCGCGGATGGGGAAGGCGAGGTGGTCGGCCTTGCAGTCGAGAGTCTGGTGTTCCTTGTCGTGCCGCAGCGGGCCCTTGCAGATGGGGCACACCAGGATGTCCAACAGTCTTGAATCCATCGTCTTCATCCGTTGCTGTCAGCGGCCGGCGCGCAGCCGGGCCGCGAGCCATTCTAGCAGCGCCGGCTCGGGAGTCGCCGCCACGTCGACCCGCACGCAGCGCGCGAGCAGCCCGCCGTCGAACCGTCTGCATTTGACCGCGTCCTTCGCCGTCATCAGGATCCACCTTCCCGGCAACGTCTGCAGCCAGCGCGGATCGATCGCCGCATGATCGGGCAGCGGATGGCAGTCGGGCCGAAGGCCGAGCGCGTGCAAGGAAGCGAAGAAGCGTGCGGGCCGCGCGATTCCCGCAATCGCATCGAGTGGCTCCGAGGCATGATCAGCGGCGAATTGCTCGGGCCTCCATCGCAAGGCGCCGTCGAGGGTGACGAAGCCCGTCATCCGCAGCGACGACCGGAACTGCCGCGCCTGGAGCGGAGTCCGCGCAGGGCTGCCTTCCTTCGCGGTGCCCCGGCGCAGCGCCTCCCCGGCAGGCGCGAGCGGCGGCGAGGAAGTCATGACCAGCGCATCGACGCTCTCGAGCCGGTCGACGGGCTCTCGCAGCGGTCCGGCCGGCAGGCAGCGGCCGTTGCCGAAGCCGCGCTCGTCGATCGCCACCAGCTCGACGAAGCGTGCCAGTCCGACGTGCTGCAGGCCGTCGTCGCTGACCAGGACGTCGCGATCCGGATGCCGACGACACAGCGCCGCGGCCGCGGCGGCGCGGTCCTTGCCGACCGCGAGCGGCATGCCGGTCTCGATGGCGAGCAGCAGCGCCTCGTCGCCGACCGACGCTGCATCGCTCGCGGCGTCTACCAGCGTCACCGCGTCGGTGGCTCCGGGTCCTGGATCGGCGCCGGCTCCTGCGCGATAGCCGCCGGCCAGGATGCCGGGACTGAATCCCGCTTCGGCCAGTCCTCGAACGATTGCGCAGACCAGGGGCGTCTTGCCCGAACCGCCGGCCACCAGGTTGCCCACTACGACGACCGGAACGCCTGCGCCTGGAGCCTGCCTGACGATGCGCTCACGCCTGCGGCGGGCGACGGCCGCCACCAGCCAGGACAGCGGCAGCGCCAAAGGGGCGACGAGGGCGGCTATCACGCGTTCCGCAGGCGAGGCGCTGCGGAACCAGACCCGCAGCAGCCAACCCTCGAGCCGGCCCCGCAGGCGTTCGCGGATCAACGCGAGGACGCTGCGCCGGACTGCGCGGCGAAGGTGACTTTGGCGAGGCCTGCCAGGCGAGCCGATTCCAGCACGTTCACCACCGCCTGGTGGCTCGCGCCCGCATCGGCGTAGATGACCACGATAGGGTCCGAGCGTCCGCCGGCGATGCGCTGCAGCTCCTGCGCGAAGCTGGACGGGTCGCGAAACGGCACCGCGCGCTTGTCCACGGTGTAGCGCCCGTCGGCCGCCACGCCGACGACCAGCTCGGCCGGACGGTCTGGCGTCGCCTCACCCGTCGCGGCAGGCAGGTTTACCTGAAGTTCGCTGTACCGCGCATAGGTGGTGGTCACCATCAGGAAAATCAGGATGACCATCAGGACGTCGATCAGCGGGATGAAGTTGATCTCCGGTTCCTCGCGCCGGAGCGAACGCCGGAAATTCACCGCCGCGTGCCCTTGAGCAGGTCGACGAGGCGGATCGACTGCTGCTCCATCTCGACCAGGAAGTCGTCGACGCGCGCCCTGAAGATACGGTAGGCGATCAGGGCCGGGATCGCGACCGCGATGCCGAGGGCGGTGTTGTAGAGGGCGACCGAAATGCCGTGGGCGAGCTGAGCCGGATTGGTCCCGGTGGGTGCCTGCGCGCCGAAGATCTCGATCATGCCGATCACCGTGCCGAAGAGGCCCAGCAGCGGCGACACTGTCGCCAGCGTGCCCAGCAGAGGCAGGTAGCGCTCGAGGTCGTGCGCCACCGCGCGCCCCGATTCCTCCATGGCATCCTTCATCATCTCGCGCGGCTCGAACTCATGGCGCAGCCCGTTGGCCATGATGCGGCCGAGCGCGGACGAGCGTTCGACGCGCTGGACCATCTCCGGCGTCAGCTGCCGGTTGCGGTACAGCGTGACGACTTCCTCGAGGATTCCGGTCGGCAGGATCTTGCGACGCTGCAAGGTCATCGATCGTTCGATGATCAACGCCACGGTTACGATTGAGGCAATGATCAGAAACCAGATGGGCCAGCCAGCGGCCTGGATTATCGAGAACAAGGTTCAACTCCAATGGATGCCAACGGCCTCATCACAGGGGACCCGCAGCATCACAGGGACCCGCAGCACGGGGTTCCGGGGAAGGGCGTGGGGCAAGGCGGCGTGCGGCAAGGGATTCGTGGGACAAGGGCTTCGTGCGGCGAGCAGATGGGTCGGCAGGGCGGTGCAATCGGCGAGGTCGGCAGGTCGCGAAGATCGAATGGTCGTCCACATGCAGCGGCAGGACAGCAAGTGCGGGATGGAAAGCAACATCCGCCGGACAGACGGAACCGCGCCAAACCGCGGATTGTCGGTTTTTTTGACCGCGGACCGCAAGTCGCCGGGGCCCTCCGCAGAGCCTGTGGACAACTTTGTGGAAATGGCTCGCGAAGGCGCATCGTTGCTGGCGACTTGCCAAGGGTGCGAAATCGCGATAGATCAAATGGCTATCGGAAAAGGTCCATGTTATCAGTGAGTTGCCGTGCGGCGCAGCGATCTCGGCGGCCTTGGCCTAGGCCACGTGGGGCAACTTCGAGCCATGGTGCGCTTTGTGGATAGGTTTGGTCTGGAGAGTCCCGATTTTGCTGGCGAAGCGGCTCCCAACGCCCGCCCGGTGCGGGAGATCCTGACCGTTGGTCAGCTCAACCGGGCGGTCGCGGAGGTCCTGCAGGCGGGTTTTCCCCTGCTCTGGGTCAGCGGTGAGGTCTCGAACCTGTCGCGTCCGGCAAGCGGGCACTGGTACTTCACTCTCAAGGATTCCGCGGCGAGCGTGCGGGCGGTGATGTTCCGCAGCGCCTCCCGAATGGTGCGGTTCAACCCGCGCGAGGGCGATCGGGTCGAGGTCCTCGCACGGCTTTGCCTGTACGAGGCGCGAGGCGATTTCCAGCTCGCGGTCGAGCAGATGCGCGAATCGGGCGCCGGCGACCTCTACCAGCGCTTCCTGAGGCTCAAGTCGGCGCTGCAGGCCGAGGGGTTGTTCGATTCCGCCCGCAAGCCGCCGCTGCCGCATGCGCCGCGGACCATCGGCATCGTCAGTTCGCCGCAGGCCGCCGCCCTGAGGGACGTGCTCACCACGCTGCGGCGGCGAGCGCCGCAGCTGGCGGTGGTCATCTATCCGGCCTCCGTGCAGGGCATGGCCGCGGCGCCGGAGCTCGTGCGGGCGCTGGAAGCAGCCAACCGCCGCAACGAATGCGACGTGATCCTGCTGGTTCGGGGCGGCGGATCCATCGAAGACCTCAACGCATTCAACGACGAGCGGCTCGCCCGCGCAATCGCTGCCAGCCGGCTGCCGGTGGTCAGCGGCGTCGGCCACGAGACGGACTTCACCATCAGCGACTTCGTCGCAACCGCACGCGCGCCGACACCGACGGCAGCAGCGGTGCTGGTCTGTCGCGAGCGCGAGGAAAGCCTCGAGCAATTGAAGCGCCTGGGTCATCGGCTGCAGCGGGTCCTGCAGCTGTCGCTCGAGCGCGGCGAGCAGCGCCTCGACCTGGCCTCGCGGCTGCTGCGCTCGCCGGCGCAGCAACTGCGCGAGCGCATCGCGCTGTTGACAGGGACCGCCGCGCGTCTCGGGCAGGCGATGCAGCAGCAGTTGCATCGACGCGAGTCCCGTTTGCTGATGTCGAGCCGCTCGCTTCGTTCGCCGCGCCTGGCGCTGCCGGTGCAGCGGCTGGCGGGCCTGCGCGACGCGCTGGTGCGCGCCGAGCGCAACCTGCTCGAAGAGGCGGTGCGCACCGCGCAGGCGCGCGCCGGGGCGCTTGCGCTGGTCAACCCGAAGTCCGTCATCGAGCGAGGCTACGCCATCGTGCGCGACCGCCACGGCAACGTGATGCGCAGTCCCGCGCAGGCGGTGCACGGCGATCGCCTGGAGGTCGAGCTTGCGGAAGGTGAGATCCGCGTGCGGGTGGAAGCCTGCAAGGACGAAGCCCCCGGCCTAGAATAGTGGCAGGTGCTTCGGGCCCGGAAGATTGCTCCGCAGTCGGATGGACTTTTTGTACGCAGGACCCAACGTTCACAAGAGGAAATAGACCATGGAACACAAACTTCCACCCCTGCCGTATGCAATGGATGCGCTGGCGCCGCACATCTCGAAGGAAACGCTCGAGTTTCACTACGGCAAGCACCACCAGGCCTATGTGACCAACCTGAACAACCTGATCAAGGGCACCGAGTTCGAGAACATGGGCCTCGAGGACATCATCAGGAAGTCCTCCGGCGGCGTGTTCAACAACGCGGCGCAGGTCTGGAACCACACGTTCTACTGGAACTGCATGGGCCCCAACGCCGGCGGCGAGCCGAGCGGCCCGCTGGCCGATCAGGTCAACAAGAAGTGGGGCAGTTTCGCGGCCTTCAAGGAAGCATTCAACAAGTCGGCGGCCGGCAACTTCGGTTCGGGTTGGACCTGGCTGGTGAAGAAGTCGGACGGCACGCTCGACATCGTCAACACCAGCAACGCGGGCACGCCGCTCACCACCACCGACAAGCCGCTGCTGACCTGCGACGTCTGGGAGCATGCCTACTACATCGACTACCGCAACAAGCGGCCCGACTACCTCAGCAGCTGGTGGTCGGTGGTCAACTGGGACTTCGCCGCCAAGAACTGCGCCTGAGCCTCGGCGTCACGACCTCCAGTAAGGCAGCCCGACATGTCCTGCAAGGGCGCCGACGCTTCGGATGATTCCCGCCGCCGCCTGACTCGATCCGGCAACAGTCCAGGGTTTCCCCTTGGAGGCGGATGGCGGCTGGGCTACATTTGGCGCACGGCCCTGTGGCCAAACAACTAGGAGAGTCTGCTCATGGGCGGTGGAATTATTCAAATGATCGTGGTGGGTTTGATCGTCGGCCTGCTGGCCAGGGCAATCATGCCCGGCGAACAGAAGCTCGGCCTCATCCTGACGACGCTGCTCGGCATCGCCGGCTCCGCAGTCGCGAATTTCATCGGCAGTTCGCTTGGCTGGTACCAGCCGGGCGCCACAGCCGGCTGGATCGCGTCCATCGTCGGTGCGCTGATCGTTCTGTTCGTGTACGGAATGGTGGCCGGCAAGCGCAGCTGACCCATTGGCGGCCACCTGCGCCGCTTCATGCAGCATCACCAGCGCCCCGAGACCGGGGCGCTTTTCATTCCGCAGCCGCCGCGGAACGGGCTTAGCCCGGCCGCTGGCGGCGCCTGCCGGCCCGTCCACTGGCACAGGCGCCCGCGGCAGAGCCGGCCTGCGGCGCCCTCGGGGGAGGCGTCGCGCCTGAGATCCCCCCGATCCGATCACCCGCCTTGATCCCCTTGCCCTCGAACCATCCCTGTTCCATCTCCAGTGCGTGGCGCACCGGCCGCTCGGGGCAGTGGCTCGATTCGTCGTGGGGCTGCATGTCCGCGAGCGTCACGATGGTCCCGTCGTCATCCAGGAACGCGATGGTCAACGGCACGAGCGTGTTCTTCATCCAGAAGCAGTGCAGGGCGGTCTTCTCGAAGACGAACAGCATGCCGCTGTTCTGCTGCAACGACTTGCGCAGCATCAGGCCCCGCGAGCGTTCGGCGGGGGTGTCGGCCACCTCCGCCTTGATGCGGTGAATGCCGGCTTGCAGGAAGACGTGCGGCAGTGGCGGATTCGGCTCAGCCGACTGCGCGTGGGCGGGCGCAAGCGGCATCGAGATGATCACGATCGCCGCGCCGATTGCCGCAACGACCTTCGCGGCTGCAGCGGCGCTTACCGCTGTAACGGCATTCATGGCGGTCATGCCCCGACAGGATCGACCGATGCAGCGGGCGACGTTGTCGAAGCGGCTTCGATGCCGTAAGGATGTCATGCGGGCAACTCCGGTAGGTGACGACGCAGTCAAACGCGATCGTAATCCCTGGCGTTGACGCGGTCTCGGCGCGCCGGCGCCGAACCGGACCGGGATGGGGAAGTGAAGGTCGCTCCGTGGTTCCCGGGGGCAGGGCGCGAGCCGCATTTGGCATAATCCCGGGTTGCGCCGTATCTTCCCATCCGTCACGCGCGGTGTCGCGCCAAGAGAGGTTCAACCCCACCATGTACAAGCACATCAAAGTCCCGGCCGAAGGCCAGAAGATCTCCGTCGGCAAGGATTACTCCCTCAGCGTGCCGGACCAGCCGATCATCCCCTACATCGAGGGTGACGGCACCGGGGTCGACATCACGCCGGTGATGCTGAAGGTGGTGGACGCGGCAGTGGCCAAGGCCTACGGCGGCAAGCGCAAGATCCACTGGATGGAGGTCTACGCCGGAGAGAAGTCGACCAAGATCTACGGCCCGGATGTCTGGCTGCCGGAAGAGACGCTCGAGGTGGTGAAGGAGTACGTGGTTTCGATCAAGGGCCCGCTGACCACGCCGGTCGGCGGCGGCATCCGCTCGCTGAATGTGGCGCTGCGTCAGCAGCTCGACCTCTACGTCTGCCTGCGGCCCATCCAGTATTTCAAAGGCGTGCCCTCGCCGGTCAAGGAACCCGAGAAGACCAACATGGTGATCTTCCGCGAGAATTCGGAGGACATCTATGCCGGCATCGAGTACGAGGCGCAAGGCGAAAAGGCGAAAAAGCTGATCGACTTCCTGCAGAAGGAGCTCGGCGTGACCAAGATCCGCTTCCCGGAGACGTCCGGTATCGGCATCAAGCCGGTATCGCGCGAGGGTACCGAGCGGCTGGTGCGCAAGGCGATCCAGTACGCAATCGAGAACGGCAAGCCCTCCGTGACGCTGGTCCACAAGGGCAACATCATGAAGTTCACCGAAGGCGGCTTCCGCGATTGGGGCTACGCGCTCGCCGCCAAGGAATTCGGTGCCCAGCCGATCGACGGCGGCCCGTGGCTCAGCTTCAAGAGCCCCAAGGGCGGCAAGGAGATCGTGATCAAGGACGTGATTGCGGACGCGTTCCTGCAGCAGATCCTGCTGCGTCCTGCCGAGTATTCGGTGATCGCCACGCTGAATCTCAACGGCGACTACATCTCGGACGCCCTCGCGGCACAGGTGGGTGGCATCGGCATCGCACCTGGCGCGAACCTGTCCGATTCGGTGGCCATGTTCGAAGCCACCCACGGCACCGCGCCGAAGTATGCCGGCAAGGACTATGTGAACCCGGGCTCCGAGATCCTTTCCGCGGAGATGATGCTGCGGCACATGGGCTGGACCGAAGCCGCCGACCTGATCATCTCGTCGATGGAGAAGTCGATCCAGTCGAAGAAGGTCACCTACGACTTCGCGCGACTGATGCCGGGCGCCACCCAGGTGTCGTGCTCGGGCTTCGGGCAGGTGATGATCGAGAACATGTAACGGGTTCACGCGTCTGCGGACGCCCGATCCGGCCCCTGCAGAACCCCAGTCGATCGACTGGGGTTTTCTGCATCCGGGTGGCTCAGAAGTGCGTGCCTCGCGGCGCCAGCGCCACGGGTATTGCGCTTGCCGCGAAGGCCTCGTGCCGGCCAGGCTGGCCGCGGGTCCACGGCGTCCGCTGCAAAGTGCTAGAGTAGGCTTCGCCCGACATTCATTGCCTGACGTCCGGCGCGGGGCGAGGCCACTCGCCCGGTGCGCGAGCGATCCGTGCGGCGGCGATCGCTCGCGGTAATTGGAGGAAGAGGCTTGGCAACGCGCAACGATCCAAGCGTCTGGATGTGGGCCGAGGCCTGCGACCTGATCGACGAAGCCGATCGCCTGCACCGGCGTTTCTTCCGGCTGGGTGGGTCGGGCCGCGACGTGCCGACCTGGGAACCGCCAGTCGATGTCTTCGAGGATGATCGCGAGATCCTGCTGGTGGTGGCCATGCCCGGCGTCTCCGCCGAGCGGGTGCAGGTGATCAGCGAGCCCGGTGCGCTGGTGGTGCGGGGGGTGCGGCCGATACCGCTGTCGGGTTCCCGCCAGCGGGTGCGCCAGCTCGAGATCCCCTATGGGGCCTTCGAGCGGCGCATTCCACTGCCACCCGGGCCGCTCGAGGTGGGCTCCCCGGAGTTGGCGCAGGGCTGCCTCTACCTGAGGCTGCGCAGGCGCTGAAGGAGAGGCCCATGGACGAAGCGAGCATGCCCGTCGGGCGCGACCGGCTCCATGCGGAAGGCGCCGACCCTGGACGATCGGCCGAAGCCGCTGCCGGGACCCAGCCTGAAGGGGCGCCGCGTCGAATTCCCGAAGACGCACTGATCATCCTGCCGGTGCGCAACGTGGTGATGTTCCCGGGCATGGTGTTTCCGCTCACGGTCGGGCGCGAGAATTCCCGCCTGGCGGTGCAGGAGGCGGTACGGCTCGAGCGTCCGATCGGAGTGCTGCTGCAGAACAAGCCGGAGGCCGACGAGCCGGCGCCGGAGGAGATGCACCGGGTCGGCACCAGCGCAGCCGTGCTGCGCTACATGACCACGCCCGAGGGCGTGCATCACGTGGTGGCGAAAGGCCTGCGCCGCTTCGAGGCTTTGCAGTTCCTCGAGGGCTATCCGTTCATGCTCGCGCGGGTCCGCTATATCGACGAGCCGGCGCAGGACGATCCCGAAGTCGAAGGCCGCGCGCTGGCGCTCAAGCAGCGTGCTCTCGAGACCCTGCAACTACTGCCGCAGGTGCCGGCCGAGATGGTCGCAGCCGTGCAGGGCTCGGAGGACGCGGCGCGGCTGGCGGACTTCATCGCCGCCGTGATGGACATTCCCGCTGCGCAAAAGCAGTCGCTGCTGGAGACATTCGACCTGAAGGCGCGCCTCGAGAAGCTGCTCGAGCTGGTCGGCCAGCGCATGGAGGTCCTCAAGGTGTCGCGCGAGATCGACGAGCGCACGCGCGAATCGATCGGCGACCTCAACCGCAAGCACCTCCTTCGCGAGCAGCTGCGCACCATCCAGAAGGAGCTGGGTGAGGGCGACGAAGGCGTGGCTGAGATCACGGAGCTGGAGCAGGCGGTCACCAACGCGAAGATGCCGCCGGATGTCGACAAGGCGGCGCGCAAGGAGCTGAAGCGGCTCGAGCGCATGCCGGAGGCGGCGGGCGAATATTCGATGGTGCGCACCTACCTCGAGTGGCTGACCGAGCTGCCCTGGACGTTCGATCCCGGACCGCCGATCGACATCGCGCAGGCGCGCCGGATCCTCGACGAGGACCACTTCGGCCTCGAGAAGATCAAGAAGCGCATCCTCGAGTACCTGGCGGTCCGCAAGCTGAACCCGAACGGGCGCAGCCCGATCCTCTGCTTCGCCGGCCCGCCCGGCGTCGGCAAGACATCGCTCGGGCAGAGCATCGCCAAGGCGACCGGCCGCAAGTTCGCGCGGGTCAGCCTCGGCGGCGTGCACGACGAAGCCGAGATCCGCGGCCATCGTCGCACCTACGTCGGCGCTCTGCCGGGCAACATCATCCAGAACTTGCGCAAGGCCGGCTCCCGCAATTGCGTCATGATGCTCGACGAGGTCGACAAGCTCGGCGCCGGCGGATTCCATGGCGACCCGGCGTCGGCGCTGCTGGAGGTGCTGGATCCGGAGCAGAATTCGACCTTTCGCGACACCTACCTTGCGGTGCCATACGATTTGTCGCAGATCATGTTCATCTGCACCGCCAACGTGCTGGACACCA
This sequence comes from uncultured Pseudomonadota bacterium, assembly GCA_963844195.1. Classification (GTDB taxonomy): domain Bacteria; phylum Pseudomonadota; class Gammaproteobacteria; order Burkholderiales; family Burkholderiaceae_E; genus Lautropia. The sequence continues at coordinate 2,077,860 of CAWJNC010000004.1, forward strand.
TTCCGGGTCCCTTGCGCGATCGCATGGAGGTCATCCAGCTGCCCGGCTACACCGCTCAGGAGAAGCTGCAGATCGCCGGCCGCTACCTGCTGCCGCGCCAGCTGCAGGCCACCGGTATGACGGCGCAGCAGTGCGAGGTCACCCAGGAAGCTCTGCTCACCATCATCGACGACTATACCCGCGAAGCCGGCGTTCGCAACCTCGAGCGCGAGATCGGCAACGTCTGCCGCAACGTCGCCGTGCGCATTGCCGAAGGCAGCGTCGAGCGGGTGACGGTCGGGCGCGCAGGACCTGCACGCCATCCTCGGGCCCAGGAAGTTCGAAGCCGAGGTGGCGATGCGCGGCGACATGCCCGGCGTGGCCACCGGCCTTGCCTGGACGCCGGTGGGCGGAGACATCCTGTTCATCGAAGCTGCCCGCATGCCGGGCGCCGGCCGGCTCATCCTCACCGGCCAGCTCGGCGACGTGATGAAGGAGAGTGCCCAGGCGGCGCTATCGCTGGTCAAGTCGAGGGCCGACAAGCTGGCCATTGCGCCCGATCTGCTGGAGAAGTCGGACATCCACGTCCACGTGCCGGCGGGCGCGACGCCGAAGGACGGACCCAGTGCCGGTGTCGCGATGTTCGTCGCGCTCACCTCGCTGCTGACCGGCCGGCCGGTGCGCAGCAACGTCGCGATGACCGGCGAGATCAGCCTGCGCGGCCTGGTGATGCCGATTGGAGGTGTCAAGGAGAAGGTGCTGGCCGCCTTGCGCGCAGGTATCTCGACCGTCATGTTGCCGGCACGAAACCAGCGCGACCTCGAGGACATTCCCGCCGATGCCCGCGAGCAGTTGCAGTTCGTGTGGCTCGAGACGGTGGACGATGCGATCGCCACTGCCTTGTCGTCGGGCCGTACCGAGTCGGCGACCTGAACCGGCGACCTGAACCGGCCACCTGAACCGGCGACCTGAACCGGCGACCTGAACCGGCAACCTCAACCGGCAATGCTCGACGAATCCATGTCAGCGATTCACGCCGCCGCGCAGGTCGGCTTCTCCTCCGAAGCGGCGACGTATGTCCGCGGCCGCCCCGACTATCCGGCCGCGCTCCTGCCCTGGCTCGAGCGCGACCTGGCCGTCGGGCCCGGAAAAGTCGTGCTCGACCTCGGCGCCGGTACCGGCAAGTTCACCCGGCTGCTCGCGCGCACCGGCGCGGAGATCGTGGCGGTGGAGCCGATTGCCGAGATGCGGGCAAAGCTGTCGGCAGACCAGCCGGCGGTCCGCAGCCTGGAAGGGACCGCCGATGCCATTCCGCTCGGGAACGCATCTGCCGACGCGGTCGTGTGCGCACAGGCCTTTCACTGGTTCGCCACGCATGCAGCCCTGCGCGAGATTCACCGGGTGTTACGGCCAGGCGGCCGACTTGGCCTGGTGTGGAATGTCCGCGACGAATCGGTCGACTGGGTCGCGGAGATCACACGCATCATCACGCCCTTCGAAGGCGACGCGCCACGCTTCTACAAGGACGACTGGCGCAAGCCGTTCGAGAACAGGCTGTTCAGCGATCTGCAGATGACGTCCTTCGCCTACCAGCACATGGGCTCGGCGCAGGAAGTGATCATCGACCGGTTCCTGTCGGTAAGCTTCATTGCCGCGCTCCCGGTGGCCGAGAAGGCGGTTGTCGAAGAGCGACTGCGCGCGCTGGTCGCCTCGCACCCGGGGCTGCGCGCGAGCGACGTCATTGCATTTCCGTATCGAACGCAGGCGTATTGCTGCGTCGCAGTTCCCTAAGGAGCCTGGGCCGCAGCGGGCGCGGCAGCACCTCGACCGGCATATCCTGGACGGGCTCGAGGTGGCACGATCGCCGCTGCGCGATAATTGCGGTTTGCCTGAGTTCCGTTTCGACTGCTGTGAACATGCCATCCGATCCCGTCGCGCGGGAACCTGCCGATCCCGCCGCGTCCCTGCCTCAGCCATTGCGTCCACCGTCGCAGCCGTCATGGGGTGCGCTGTGGCGTCCGATCCTGGCGATGATGCTGGTCGTGGTCGCCTCCAACTGGCTCGTCCAGTATCCGATCAACGCCTGGCTCACCTGGGGCGCATTTGCCTACCCGTTCGCCTTCCTGGTGAATGACTTGACCAACCGCGCCGTCGGCATCGCGGCTGCGCGCCGCGTCGCGTGGGCGGGCTTCGGGATGGCGGTCATCGCGTCCCTGGCGGTGGCGCCATGGCGGATCGCGGCCGCTTCCGGCATCGCCTTCATCGTTTCGCAGCTTGCGGACGTGAGGGTCTTCGACCGGTTGCGGGCACAGGCCTGGTGGAAGGCTCCGCTGCTCGGTTCGGTCGCCGCATCGGTGATCGACACGATCCTCTTCTTCTCGATCGCCTTCGCCGGCACGACGCTGGACTGGTGGCTGCTCGCAGTCGGCGATCTGGGCATCAAGCTGATCATGGCGGTGGCGCTGCTCGGCCCATATCGGGCTATGCTGCCGCACCTTCAGGCGTGGATTCCCCGTCAGCAGCCGTGTTGAGCAGGCGTACCATCCGCATTGGACGGGCCTTGAACCGGTCGAGGTGACGATGATGAAGAAGTTCACTGCAGAAGAACTCGACGCGGCGCTGCAGTCGCTGCCTGCCTGGAAGCGCCATGGCCGGCGCGACGCGATCAGGCGGCTGTACGCCTTCGATGATTTCGCGCAGGCGTTCTCTTTCATGACCCAGGTGGCGATCATGGCCGAGAAGCGCAATCACCACCCGGAGTGGTCCAACGTCTACAACAAGGTGGACGTCACCTTGACCACTCATGAGGCGCAAGGCGTGACCAAGCGCGACATCGAGCTCGCCCGCTATGCGGACGAAGCCTTCGCGCGATCCGGCCGTGGATCGAACGGCGGTGCCTGAGGGATTCTCGCGCAACGTGGAGCGGCAGGTGGTTGGTGGGATTGCCGGCGTGCCGCTAGAATCCCGCCCGGAATCCTCCATCCCGGATTTCACGACGTAAAGCTAGGGGTGTTGCGCGGCCAGCGCGGGCGACGCCGATAGGCGGACCCGCCGGCCGCAGCGACTGAGAAAGTCCCTTCGAACCTGACTGAGGTAATCCTCGCGCAGGGAAGCGTGCTCCGGATGTCCGCGCCTGCGCTTGCCGGCCGGAACATCCGACCAGGCCGACCTGCCATTGACTGCAAGGAAAAGTTGATGGCTCACAGTTCCATTGCCGACACTGGCGCTGCCTCCGGCAGCAGCGACGCCGCGGGCGCTTTAAATACCGCCCTCACGCCGCTTCCCGCATCTGCCCGGCCATTCGAATGGCAGGACCACGCGGCGCTCTGGCTCAGCCTAGGCGTCGGCTTGCTGGTGATGCAGGTGGGCTCCTACCTGGTGCCGGCGCTCGGGCCGCGGGATGCGCTGCTGATGATCGTGATCGGCTCGCTGCTCGGCTCGGGCCTGCTGGCCTGGACGGCGCGGATCGGCTGCGAGAGTGGCCTTTCCAGTGCAGGCCTGATGCATGCCACCTACGGCAGCGGCTTTGCGCGGTTGCCGGTGATCCTCAACATCGTCCAGCTGATCGGCTGGACCACGTTCGAGATCGTCGTCATGCGCGACGGGACCCTGGCGATCGCACGCCAGTCGGGCGGCTTCTCGTCATCGGCATGGGCGGTGCCGGCGACCTTCCTCTGGGGCGGCCTGCTGGTCCTGCTGCTCACCGGCTCGATGGTGACGCTGGTGCGGCGATTCATCGGCCGCTACGGCCTGCCGCTGGTGATCATCTCGCTGATCTGGCTGAGCTGGCAATTCCTGGAGAAGGCCGGCGCGCAAGGCTGGTCCGACCTGTGGAACCGCCCCGGCAACGGCAGCATGGGCACGCTTTCGGCACTTGACCTGGTGATCGCGATGCCGGTTTCATGGTTGCCGCTGGTGGCGGACTTTTCGCGCCATGGACGCAGCGCCACGGCTGCCTTTCGCGGCACCTGGCTGGGCTACGCAGTCGCCAACATCTGGTGCTATTCGCTCGGCGTGCTGGTGGCAATCACGACGCCCGGAGTCGATCTGGTCGCTGCCCTGCTGCTGGCGCAGGGTGGGCTGATTGCGCTCGGCCTCATCCTCGTCGACGAGGTCGACAATGCCTACGGCGACCTCTACTCCGGATCGGTCGCAGGGCACAGCCTGAGGCCCCGCTGGACGCTGCGGCGCTGGGGCATCCTGCTCGCAGCGCTCTGCACGTTGCTGGCGCTGTTCCTGCCGATGCACAGCCTCGAGCCCTTCATGCTCATGCTGAGTTCCGTGTTCGTGCCGCTCTACGGCGTCATCCTCGCCCGGCTGGGTGGCCGGCCGTCGGTGGCGGCGCTGGTCGGTGCCAGCCGCGTGAACCGGGGCGCGGTCGTGATCTGGGTGCTCGGGGTGATCACCTATCACTTCTGTGCCAACTTCGCGCCCCAGTTCGGCGCTGCCTTGCCGTCGCTGGCACTGACCTTCCTGCTGGCGCGTATCACGCGCGGGCCGGTGGCGGCGCGACGTCAGTAGCCCCGGCGCGCATCGACGCTTGCCGCCGGGGTCAGCCCCTGGCGGACTTGCTCCAGGTTCTCGAGTGTCTGCCGCGCGATCGTGTCGAGGTCGGTGCGGCTGGCGATGTGCGGCGTGATGGTGATCCGCGGCTCGTTCCAGAACCGGTGGTCGGGTGGCAGCGGTTCGCTGGAGAAGGTATCCAGCGTGGCCCATCCGACCTGGCCGCTGGCGAGCGCTGCGAGCAGGTCCTCCTCGACGAGGTGATCTCCCCGGCCGACGTTGAGCACATGCGCGCCTCGCGGCAGGCGCCGGAAGAGGTCGGCGCAAAGAAATCCGCGTGTCTGCGCGGTCAGTGGCAGCAGGCAAACGAGCGTATCGCAGCCGCCAAGGAAGTCGTCCAGCTGGTCGGGACCGTGGAATACAGCCACACCCGGGGGAACCGCGCGGTTCGCGCCGCGGTGCCAGGCGCGCACGTCGTAGCCTGCCGCAGCGAGCGAGCGCGCGCAGGCGCTGCCGAGCCAGCCGAATCCTGCCACGCCGACGCGGTGCCGCCGCGGCGATACGATCGGCTCCTCCTGCCAGAGCCGCCGGGCGGCGTGGGCCAGGTAGCGGTCGAAATGTCGCTGGTGATGGATGACCGCCCAATTTACATAAGCGCACATCCCGGCCGCCATGCCCGGATCGACTACCCGGCAGACCGGCACCGCCATCGGCGCTTCGGGATCCGAAAAGATGTGGTCGACCCCAGCGGCAATCGACTGGATCAGCTTGAGGTTCGGCATCCGGGCGAGCAGGCCGGGTGGCGGGTTCCAGCAGACGACGGCCTCGATGTCCTCGAGGGCGCCGATCCGGTCGCCCGCTCGCAGTATCACGTCGGGCCGGTGCCGCTGGAAGGCCGGCGCCAGGAAGCTCAGGTCGAGGCTGCTGCTCAGCAGCGCGATACAGGGCACCGGCGAGGTGTGGGAGTCGGATGCGATGGGAGATGCCGCCTTCGACCGGGCGGCCGCCGGTCGCGTCGTGGTTGAGCGCAGAGGGGCGGGGCCGCAACCGCCCTGGCACCGATCGCAGATTAGGCCAGCGGCTCCCGAAGCCTGTCAACCGGCACGCTCCATCCGCCTCAAGCGGGGTGGAATGGCCGAGGAATGCCTCTAAATGAAATTGGCCGGTCTCTCGCGACGCGAGAACCGGCCAAAGACGGCAGACCGCCCGGGAGCGGCTACGTGGATTCGCGAATATTCGAAGCCTGTTTGCCTTTGGGCCCCTGCACCACGTCGAACTGAACTTTCTGGCCCTCTTTGAGCGATTTGAACCCGGTTGCCTGCACCGAACTGAAGTGCGCGAAGAGATCCTCGCCGCCCTCGTCTGGTGTGATGAAGCCAAAACCCTTGGCGTCATTGAACCACTTGACCGTCCCCGTTGCCATACCAAATGTTTCCTGCAGTAAAAGGCCTTGCGTTTTTTTGAACCGGTCGCGGGTCGCGGGCCAATTAACACCCTTGGACCGGGTGGCAAATTCTTTTCTATCCCGGCGCCCAAGTCAAGTAGCACCGCATGATGTGTGCGGATGCGAGATGTTACGTCACAATTGATGCGCAGTGGCGCACATTTGCCGTAAGCTTTAACCTTTCCGCGACGGACGCGGAAATTCGCGTGAAGATGCACTTCCGGGTTGCATTGACTGCCGAAATATTGGGCAGTTTCGATGTTCCGCTCATAGAGAAACCGCGGCTTTGATTACATTTGGAAATAACTTGCCCGGAGCTGACCGCCGCCACCGAGCCGCCTCCGGTTCCCTTACTCGGAGGCTTTCGCGCCAGTCGTTCGATGAAACAAATCGCGCGGGCCGAGGGTTCCAGGAGCCGGAATCCGATGCCGGGTGGGCGTGGGCGCCTGCGGATTGCCTCATTCGTGCCAATTCCAGCGACGTTCCGAGAGCTGCCGAGCTGGGGTTGCAGCCGGCTGCCATGACGTCCCGGCGAGGCATTGAACTGAACGGCGGTATGCGGAGGCCTACCCGCTCAGGACGAAGCGGATGCCATGAAGAGTGTCCCAAGCGGTTCGGGAAGGAGGTTCCCGGAACCGGACCGCTCAGGACGGTTCAGTCGAGCGCACGACTTCCGATCTTTTCCTGACGTGTCGACGGCGCCGATGCGGATCCCGCTGGCGTTCGATCAGTGAGATTGGTCACTGCCGCCGGTCGGCGTGTGATGCCTAATGGCACGGCGGCATGCGGTGCGAGCGCAGGGGCGATGCGATGATGCACGTGGTCGCGCGACGACAGGTTCTTCGGCAGGAGTCTCCGAACCGAGGCAACCGTTCAATGCACGCGGCTTCATGCTGTAGAGTTAAGATGCAGTTTCGAACTTCGATGATGCTTCGTGCGAGTGGCCGGCAGGGTGCTTCGACACCGGGCACGCACCTTTGGATCCTGGCTCGTGGTGCCTCTTTGGTTGGTGTCTTGTAATTCTGCCGAGCAGCCTCAGGTAGGTCCTGACCAGCTGGTTGCCGGCATTGTGCCGATCATTTGACTCGCTAGAATGGTTGTAGCAATGACGAGCCCGAATGATCCTTCGACAATACTTGAGCGTCAGGAGGCGCGGACGAAGCCGCCTCCGATGTACCAGGTCCTGCTGCTCAATGATGACTTCACTCCCATGGAATTCGTTGTCGTCGTGCTGCAGAAATTTTTCGGTATGGGACGTGAAAAAGCTACCCAGGTGATGCTGGCAGTGCATCGCGAGGGGCGCGGCGTCTGTGGTCTTTACCCGCGGGACATCGCTTCGACCAAAGTCGAACAGGTCTGCAGTTTTTCCCGCCAGCACCAGCATCCGCTGCAGTGCGTGATGGAGGAAGCATGATTGCTCAAGAGTTGGAAGTCAGTTTGCACATGGCCTTCGTCGAGGCCAGGCAACAGCGTCACGAATTCATCACGGTAGAGCACCTGCTGCTCGCCCTGCTTGACAACCCGTCGGCTGCGGAGGTCCTGCGCGCCTGTGTCGCGAACGTGGACGAATTGCGCAAGAGCCTGACCGGCTTCATCAAGGAAAATACGCCGGTGGTCCCGGGTACCGAGGAGATCGATACCCAGCCCACCCTCGGATTCCAGCGCGTCATCCAGCGTGCGATCATGCATGTGCAGTCCACCTCCAACGGCAAGAAGGAAGTGACCGGCGCCAATGTCCTTGTTGCCATCTTCGGCGAGAAGGATTCGCATGCCGTCTACTACCTGCACCAGCAGGGCATCACCCGGCTGGACGTGGTCAACTATATTTCCCACGGGATCGCCAAGACACCGCAGCCCAAGGAAACCGCCAAGGACGAGACGCCTGAGGGCGAGCAGGAGCAGAGCAGCAACCAGCAAGGGGCACTGGAGCAGTTCACCAACAACCTGAACGTGTCGGCCAAGGAAGGCCGGATCGATCCGCTGATCGGGCGCGAAAGCGAAGTCGAGCGGGTTATCCAGGTGCTGTGCCGTCGGCGCAAGAACAACCCGCTGCTGGTGGGCGAGGCCGGTGTCGGCAAGACCGCCATTGCGGAAGGCCTCGCCTGGCGCATCGTCCAGGGCGAAGCGCCCGAGGTGCTGACTGAAGCGACTGTCTATTCGCTCGACATGGGCGCCTTGCTCGCGGGAACCAAGTACCGCGGCGACTTCGAGCAGCGGCTAAAGGCAGTCCTCAAGCAGTTGCGGGCCAACAAGAACGCTATCCTGTTCATCGACGAGATCCACACGCTGATTGGCGCGGGCTCCGCTTCCGGCGGCACGCTGGACGCGTCCAACCTGCTGAAGCCGGCGTTGTCGTCGGGGCAGCTCAAGTGCATCGGCGCGACCACCTTCAACGAGTACCGTGGCATCTTCGAGAAGGACCATGCGCTCTCGCGCCGGTTCCAGAAGATCGACGTCAACGAGCCGACGGTCGAGCAGACGGTGCAGATCCTGCGCGGTTTGAAGAGCCGGTTCGAGGAACACCACGGCATCAAGTACACCGTCTCGGCCTTGTCCGCCGCTGCGGAACTGTCGGCCAAGTACATCAACGACCGTCATTTGCCGGACAAGGCCATCGACGTGATCGACGAAGCCGGTGCGGCCCAGCGCATCCTTCCCAAGGACAAGCAGAAGAAGGTGGTCGGCAAGAACGAGATCGAGGACATCGTCTCCAAGATCGCGCGCATTCCGCCGGCTTCGGTCTCGAGCGACGACCGCAGCAAGCTGCAGTACCTGGAGCGGGACCTGAAGAACGTGGTGTTCGGCCAGGAGGCAGCCATCGACGCCCTCGCGGCGGCGATCAAGATGTCGCGCTCCGGCCTGGGCAAGCCGGACAAGCCGATCGGCTCGTTCCTTTTCTCCGGCCCCACCGGCGTCGGCAAGACCGAAGTGGCGCGGCAGCTCGCCTTCACCCTGGGCATTGAACTGATCCGCTTCGACATGTCGGAGTACATGGAGCGCCATGCGGTCTCGCGACTGATCGGCGCGCCGCCGGGCTATGTCGGGTTCGACCAGGGCGGCCTGCTGACCGAAGCGATCACCAAGAAGCCGCATGCGGTGCTGCTGCTGGATGAAATCGAGAAGGCCCATCCGGACATCTTCAACATCCTGCTGCAGGTGATGGACCACGGCAGCCTGACCGACAACAATGGCCGCAAGGCGGACTTCCGCAACGTGATCCTGGTGATGACCACCAACGCGGGCGCCCAGGACCTGCAGAAGCGGTCGATCGGCTTCGCCGACAACAAGCAGGCCGGCGACGAGATGCAGGAAATCAAGCGGATGTTCACGCCTGAGTTCCGCAACCGGATCGACTCGATCATCAGCTTCCGGGCACTTGACGAGGAAATCATCCTGCGCGTGGTCGACAAGTTCCTGATGCAGCTGGAAGAGCAACTGCACGAGAAGAAGGTCGAGACCATCTTCTCGGACGAGCTTCGTCGCCACCTGGCGAGGGCGGGCTTCGATCCGCTGATGGGCGCAAGGCCGATGCAGCGCCTGATCCAGGACACCATCCGCAAGGCGCTCGCCGACGAGCTGCTTTTCGGCCGGCTGGTGAAGGGCGGCAAGGTCATGGTGGATCTCGACGAGAAGGAGCAGGTCGTACTGACCTATTCCGAGTCGTCCAGCCCGCCGCCGCCGGAAGGCGAGGACGAGGAGCAGGTCGAGACGCTCGAGTCCTGACCGCCGACGATGCCGGCGCGGGCCGGCATCGCTACTTGGCCCCTGACCCCGCCGGCGTCACCGGCAGCAATAGATGAAAGACCGCCCCCTTGCCGGGCCGGTTGCTCACGCCTGCCTGGCCGTGATGAAGCTCGACCACCCGACTGACGATCGCCAGGCCGAGGCCGGAGCTGCCGCGCCGGCCACGGTGCTCGCTGCTCTGGAAGAATCGCTCGAAGACCCGCGCCTGGTCCTCCGGCGACACGCCGGGACCTGAATCGCTGACGGCGACCCTGATCGCGGGCTCTTCATGCAAGGCTGCTGCGCTGACGTCGACGTCGATCGCGCCGCCCGGTGGGGTGACCCGGATGGCATTTTCCAGCAGGTTCGACAGGGCTCGTTCGATGAGCGCGGCATCGACGTTCGCCAGCGGCAGCCGGTCGGGGTAGTTCACCGCAAGGTGCACGCCCAGCCGCTCGGCATGGGTCTGGAAGCGATGGGCCACGTCGTCGCAGAGTTCGTGCAGCGCGATCGGCTCCATCTCGATGCGAAAGGCCGGATCGTCGAGCCGCCCCAGTTCGGCGAGCGCGTCCGTGAGGCGCTTGAGATGCTGGGCGTTGTTGAAGGCCCCGTCGATGAAGCGATCCTGCTCGGCGCGCGGCATGACGTCGCGCTTCATGCGCACCGTCTCGAGCTGCCCGATCAGCGCGGTGAGCGGCGTGCGCAGGTCGTGCGAGACCGACGCCACCATATCCCGGCGGCGGGCGTCTATCGTCGCCACCTGGTCGGTCTCGAGCTTCAGGCGCTCGAAGGCATCGCGAAACGAGTCGGAGAGCCGGCCAATCTCGTCGTTGCGGTCGCCGTACGGAAACTCCTCGTCGGTGATCGGGCTGGAGAAGCCCGAGCGCTGTATGCGCTCGACGCGGCGCGTAAGCAGGCTCAAGGGCCGGGTCAGGACCGCCAGCATCGCCGCGGTCAGCGCGACCGCGATCGCCAGCGTCAGCAGCGCCGCCTTCGCGCCGGTACGCAGGGCGTAGCTCTTCACCACTTCCGACGTCTGCGTCAGCAGGTCGGTCGATCGCGACACCACCATCAGCCAGCCGGCGCCCTGGTCGCGCCCGCGCAGCGGCCGCAGCGCCACGATTCGCGTCTCGCCGAGCTCATCGGGATCCTCTGCAAAGATCGGCATGGTGGCGTCGTAGTCCTGGGCTGCGCGTATCGCCGCGAGGTTGACCCGGTAGCTCGCCCAGAGGATCCTGCCTTGGCCGGACGTGGCAAGGATCTCGCCCTCCGGCGAAAGCAGGTAAAGGCCGGTATGCGGGGCGAACAGCACGTAGCTCTGGAGCCGTTCGGTGAATGCAAGCCGATCGCGTTCGTATTCCTCGATCATGTCCGGATGCATCTCGATGACGCGTTCCGCGAAAGCATCGGCCTGGCGGTAGATGAGGTCGTCGTAGAGGCTGCGCACCGCGCCGACCATCAGCACCCCCAGGACGAGGGCGGTGGCGAGCCCCGAGCCTGCCAGCAGCAGCAGCACGCGGGCGCGCAAGGTATTCATCGGGTCACTGTGGATTGCTGAAGCGATAGCCGGCGCCGCGCACGGTCAGCACGAAGCGCGGCGCCGCGGGGTCGCGTTCGATCTTGGCGCGCAGCCGGTTGATGTGCGTGTTGACGTTGTGCTCGTACCCTTCGAAGGTCGTACCCCATACCGCGTCGAGCAGTTGCATGCGGCTGAAGACGCGACCGGGGTTGCGGGCGAAATGGAGCAGCAGGTCGAACTCCTTGCTGGTCAGTGACACCGGCGTGTCGTCGATGCGCACTTCGCGGCTGGCGGTATCGATCACCAGCGAGCCACCTACCGCGATGCGTTCGACATCCTGCCGGACCGGCCGCTGCAGCAGCTCCGCACGCCGCAGCATCGCCTTGATGCGCGCCTGCAGCTCGGGAATCGAAAACGGCTTGGTGAGATAGTCGTCGGCGCCCAGTTCCAGCCCGAGGACGCGATCGATTTCGGCCGAACGCGCGGTGAGCATCAGCACCGGCACCGGGTTTCGCTCCATGCGCAATTGCCGAACGACGTCCAGCCCGTCCCGGCGCGGCAGCATGACGTCGAGCACGACCAGGTCGTACTTGCCGGTCTGCGCCTTGGCCAGCCCCTCGTCGCCATCCTGCGCCAGGTCGACCTGGTGGCCGAGGTCGCGGATGTGCATGCGCACCAGCTCGGCGATATCCCGCTGGTCTTCGATGACCAGGATCCTGTGTTCCATCGGCGTCTCCGCAAAGCGCGCTCGGGTGCTGCAAGCGGCGATTGTGCCAGCCCAAGGTATCGCCGACATCACGTGATGAATTCGAGATGTTCCCGCCATGCCCCGGATATCCCGTGCCGGCACACTTCTCCGGGCGGTGCAGCGCGAGGCGCATCGTGACGAGCAAGAACGGGAGATAGCGATGCGCAGCTTCGAGCAGCATGAACCGGTCCTCACCGGCGGCGCGGTGCCGACGGTTTTTCGCGCCGGCGAGCTGGCGGCGTATGCCGACGAGATGCGGCGCTTCGCGCGGCGGCGCGTGCGGGACGATGCACTTGCCGAGGACGCGGTGCAGGAGGCCTTGCTGGCGGCCCTCGGTGCGCTGCCGACGTTCCAGGGCAATTCCAGTCTCAAGACCTGGCTGCTGGGCATCCTGGCGCACAAGATCAAGGATGCCTTCCGGAGCGAGGCCCGCTACGTGGCGCTGCCCGACGACGACACCGCGCGGGTCGACGGCGCGGTATGGCCGGATGCCGCGGCAGTTGCGGACGACACCGTCCGCGAGGTGGTGCGCCGCCGCTTCGGGGCGGCGCTGGGGCAGGCGGTCGCCCGCTTGCCGGCATCGTTGCGGGAGGTATTCCAGTTGCAGGCCATCGATGGCATGGCCACCGGCGAGGTTTGCCGGCGCCTCGGCATCAGCGAGGGCAACTGCTGGGTCAGGCTCCACCGGGCGCGCAAGATCCTCTCGAGCGAGCTTGCCGCGCACTTCTGAGTTCCTGCCGGACGTCCTGGATTGTCTCGGATCGTCGTCCCGACCGATCGCCGCTCGTATCCCGGCAGTGACCGTCCGGGCCGTGACACTTGCGCTTCCGTATCGGCGCAACATCCGCCCGCCGCCGATCAGCGGTCAAGGGCCACGCATCCCGGCCCGGCACGGAGGGGTGGGTGCCGGTTGCAGAATCGGTTTTCGAAGCTTCATCACGAGAACCAGATGGCAAAACAATACATTGACGCGATTGCGGCGGAACGGCTGCTTCGCGACCTCGAGGCGACAGCTTCGGCAACCTTGCGCCGCGTGGTCGCCGACGCCAAAGACCACATCTGGTTATTGGAACGCATCGCAACCGTCGACGTCCTGAACGACGCGGAATTCCAGCGGCAGTTGTGTCGCCACGCGGGCATGCGCGGCAAGCTCAGGATGCGTCGCGATGACCTGTTCGCGATCCTCGACGGGTTCCGCCGGAACGACTTGCGCACCTATCCGGATCTGCTGACGAAGATCAGCGAGCTCACCGGGCAGGTGGAGAAGTCGGTTGCCTCCGAGATCCTGGCCCTGCTGGAACCCGAGCAGCCCACCATCGACCGCGAAGTCCGGGAACTCCTGCCGCGTTACGGCTTCTACCCGCTGCCCGAGTCGCCTCTCTTCGACGAATGCGTCGCCTACCATCGCGAGCTGCGCGACGTGATGAGGCTGGTCATCGAGCTGCCGGCCTTCGGCAGACTCGAAGCCCGCTTCGACCAGGCCATCGGGCCGGCGAGCGCGTCGCTCTCCCGGTTGCGCAAGTTCAACCTGCAGTTGAGCGGCTCCTATCGGACCGTCGCCCTGATGCCGAACCTGGAGGCAGCGAAGAAGGTGCTGCCGCGTCGCATCGGCGTGGTGGCGGAGCCGCTGGCAGCGCCGATCCGTCCGATCGGCGCTCGTCCCGGCGTGCGCCTGCACCTCTGTCGCTGACCCGCGCGAGAGGCGGGCCGGCGTCCTGTGCGGGCGCCTGTCGCCTCGCGGGCGTCTCTTCAGGTCGGCAGCTTGCCGATCAGCAGGTACTCCAGCAGCGCCTTCTGCACGTGGAGCCGGTTCTCGGCTTCGTCCCACACGACCGACTGACTGCCGTCGATGACGCCCGCGGTGACTTCTTCGCCGCGATGCGCCGGCAGGCAGTGCATGAACAGCGCCGAGGGCTTGGCGACTGCCATCATCTCCTCGTCGACGCAGAAGTCGGCGAACGCGCGGCGGCGTTCGAGGTCCTCCGCCTCGAAACCCATGCTGGTCCAGACGTCGGTGGTGACCAGGTCGGCGCCGCGGCATGCATCCATCGGATCGGCGAAGAGGCTGAAGTGGCCCCGATCGCCATCGTTGACTGCAGAGGGGTCGATGGGGTAGGCCGTGGGCGTGGAGATGTGCACCTTGAAATCCAGCAGCCGCGCCGCCTGGATCCAGGTGTAGCTCATGTTGTTGGCGTCGCCCACCCAGGCGACGGTCTTGCCCTGGATCGAGCCGCGGTGCTCGATGTAGGTGAAGACGTCCGCCAGCACCTGGCAGGGATGGTATTCGTTGGTCAGCCCGTTGATCACCGGCACCCGCGAATGCGCTGCGAAGCGCTCGACGATCGTCTGCTCGAACGTCCGGATCATGACGATGTCGCACATCCGCGAGATGACCTGCGCGGCGTCCTCGACCGGCTCGCCCCGTCCCAGCTGCGAGTCGCGGGTGTTGAGGTAGATGGCGGCGCCGCCCAGCTGGTGCATGCCGGCCTCGAATGACAGCCGGGTGCGGGTCGAAGCCTTCTCGAAGATCATCACCAGCGTTCGGTCGGCGAGCGGATGGTAGGCCTGGTAGCGCTTGAACCGGTCCTTGATGAAGCGGGTGCGCGCGAAGAGATAGTCCAGCTCCTCGCGGCTGAAATCATCGAAGCGAAGGAAGTGCTTGATCGGCATCTGGGGCATCGTCCGCGCTTCAGGCGCGCGGGTTGGATCCGAGAAAGTTCCGGATCAGCGGGACCAGCGTCGAGACCAGGTGCTCGGCGTGTTCGTCGGTGAATATCAGCGGCGGCAGCAGCCGAACGACGGTATCCGCAGTCACGTTGAGCACCAGGCCGGCATCCAGTGCCTGCTTCACCAGCGCGCCGCAGGGCCGGTCGAGCATGATGCCCATCATCAGCCCCTTGCCCCGCATCTCGACGAAGCCATCCACGCGCTTGAGTTCGCGCACGAAGTCCTCACGCAGCGTGTTGCCGAGGCGTTCCGCGTTCTGCAGCAGCTTGTCGGCTTCCATGACCTCGATGGTGGTCAGCGCCGCCCGCATGGCGAGCGGGTTGCCGCCGAAGGTCGTGCCGTGGTTGCCGGGCTTGAAGACGTCGGCCGCCGCGCCGTGCGCGACTACGGCGCCGATCGGCACGCCGGATCCGAGCCCCTTGGCGAGGGGCATCACGTCCGGCACGATGCCGGCCCACTGGTGCGCGAACCAGCGGCCGGTGCGGCCGGTGCCGCACTGCACCTCGTCGATCATCAGCAGCCAGCCGCGCTGGTCGCAGAGTTCGCGCACCTGCTGCAGGTATTCCACCCGCGCGGCGGTGATCCCTCCTTCGCCCTGGATCGCCTCCAGGAAGACGGCGACGATTTCCGGGTCCGACTCGGCCAGTGCGCGCAGCGGGGCAATGTCGTTGAGCGGTACGCGCACGAAACCGGAAACCAGCGGCTCGAAACCGGCCTGGACCTTCGTATTGCCGGTGGCGGAGAGGGTCGCGAGCGAGCGCCCGTGGAACGCCTTTTCGTAGACGACGATATGCGGCTCGCGCACGCCCCGGTTGTGCCCGTAGAGCCTCGCGATCTTGATCGCCGCCTCATTTGCTTCCAGGCCCGAATTGCAGAAGAAGACGTTGGTCATCCCGGACAATTCCAGCAGTCGGGTAGCCACCTCGTGCTGCAGCGGCACCTCGAACAGGTTGGAGCTGTGGATGATCTTGCCGATCTGGTCGGTCAGCGCCGCCACCAGCCGCGGATGGTTGTGCCCGAGCGTGTTGACTGCAATGCCGGCCAGGCAGTCGAGGTAGCGCCTGCCCTTCGTGTCGAACAGATGCACGCCGTCGCCGCGCTCGAAGGCAACCGGTTGCGGAAGATAGGTCGACATCAGTGGCGAGCGTGCGGGCATCTGAGTTCCTGTTCGAGGGGGCTTTCGATTGTAGGGTATCCCTGCTGTCCGTCCGTCGCCGCGCATCTACTGGCTCCGGACGGGCAGGTATCATCATGCGATGCAGCAGGTCGAGCGTAACCGCATGCCGTCGATGGCCGAAACCGCCAGCGCGGCAGGCGAGGGCACGGCGCGGTTCGTGATCCTCGGTCAGACCGCCGGGGGGAAGGCCTTCCGTCCCAGTGACTGGGCCGAGCGCCTTGCCGGCGTCATGGCAGCTTTCCGTCCGCGCAAGGCCGGCAGCCAGCAGCACCTGACCTACTCGCCGTATGTGCTGCCCTCTACCCACCGCGGCATCAGGTGCGTCGTCGTCGATCCGGCCCTCAGGGAACTCGAGCCGATGGCATACAGCTTCATGCTGAAGTTCGCGAGCGACAACGACCTGGTGACCGAAGCGTTGCCGACCCCGAGTCGGTCCGGCGAGGCGCGCGTTTGACCTGACCGTGGCGACGGCCCGCTCAGACACCGCCCATAAGGGGCCCTGCCCGTACTGTGACGGCGCCTGCATCGGGTTGCCACTGCCCCCCGCACCTGTGCTCCCGTCGGCAGCACGGCGTAAAGTCCGTCGACGAATTTCCAGCGAATTGCCAAGTAGGCGTCCTAAACCACTGAAATCACGGGCTTTCTCACGACATCCACTTTGTCAGCAATGGGCTTGAACTCTACAATCCGCCACAAAAGATAAAGTACCTGAGACGAATCCTGCACCCCGGAGAGCCGCTTGACAGCAACCCAGGACGAAGCTGCGCCGTTCGATGCGCGCCCGGTCTACCGGATCGCGGTGTTCGGGCTTGGGCCGCGATTCCAGCGCCTGCTGGAGATCATCGTCAAGCACGCGCGCCACAATAACTACCGCTATCAGGTGGCGGAGCACCGCGGCCCCGGCGAATTCGATATCGCCCTGGTGGACATGACCGCCAAGGGGGGCGCCGAGGTGGCTCGCACGCTGAAGAGCGTGCCGCAGGCACTGCCGGTGATCGGCGTCGGCCGCCGGGCCAACCATCGCCGCGGCAACGACGACCTGCTGCTGGCCACCTTCAGCCTCGACGTGCTCGGCGTGCTCAATCGCGCGGCGGAATCGCTGTCGATGCGCGATCGCACCCGCCGACTGTCGACGCGCCTGGTGCAGGCCGACCACAACCTGCGGCTGCCGCTGGTGTCCGGCCGTCCGCCCCGTGCGCTGGTGGTCGAGCCGAGCCCGTCGGTGCGCAGCCAGTTGGCGGTCGCTCTGCGACAGATCGGCGTCGACGCCGAGGGCGTCGGCGCGCTGGCCCAGGCCGAGGACGTGCTCGGCATGCGCAGCTATGAACTGATGATCCTCGAGCCGCAGCAGCCGGATGGCGACGGGCTGTCGATGCTGCGCCGGCTCAGGCATGAGCCGGCAGCGGCGCGGCTCGCGATTCCGGTCATCGTGCTCAGTTCACGCTCGGGCATGCTCGATCTCGCCAAGGCGGCCTGGGCCGGCTGCAACGGTTACCTCGGCAAGCCGGTGCCGCTCAGTACGCTGCATTCCACGGTCCGCCGGGTACTGCTGCGCTATCTGAGGCCTAGGCTGGAGGCGGAGCGCAAGGCTCGCGGCCGCCTCGCCGCACATGCTGCCGACCCGATGACCGGCCTGTATCGCCCGCCGGTGGCGCAGGTGCCCCAGCCGGTGCGGCTTGCGCCGCCGTTTTCGCCACCGCAGTATCCCCGGCCGCTCATCTCCGCCGCAGTCATCTCCGCCGCAGTCATCTCCGCCGCAGTCACCGCCGCATCTCGACCCGCGGTTCGCCGCGCCGTCCGCCTCGCCGCAGATGCCGGGAACGCTCGAGTCGGCCTTGGCCGCCCTGCAGGCGCGTTCGCGATGCAGTGACGGGTCGCTTCGCGGACTCAACCCGCTGGGGACGGCATTGCCGTCTGCACCCGGACGTCCGCCGCCGGCGGACCGAAGCGGAAGCTTCAGCCCTTGATGCGGCTGCGGTATTCGCCGGTACGGGTATCGATCTCGATCTTGTCGCCTGTTTCGACGAACGCCGGAACCGGCAATTCGAAGCCGGTCGGCTTGATGCGGGCGGGCTTCATCACCTTGCCCGACGTGTCGCCGCGAACGGCGGGTTCGGTGTATTCAACCTCGCGCACCAGCATGGTCGGCAATTCGACCGAGATCGCCTTGCCGTCATAGAAGACGACTTCGCACGGCATGCCGTCTTCGAGGTAGTTCAAGGCATCGCCCATGTTTTCGGCATCCACCTCGAACTGGTTGTAGTCCTTGTCCATGAAGACGTACGCCGGGTCCGCGAAGTAGGAGTACGAAACTTCGGTCTTCTCCAGCGTTTGCACGTCGAACTTGTCGTCCGCGCGGAAAACGTTCTCCATGGCCGAGCTGGTCAGGAGGTTCTTCATCTTCATCTTGACCACCGCAGCGTTGCGGCCGGACTTGTTGTACTCGGCCTTGAGCACCACCATCGGATCGCTTCCGACCATGATGACGTTGCCGACGCGCACTTCCTGAGCGGTTTTCATCGCACTAGACCTTGACTCTGCAAAGCCCACGATTATAACTTGCCGTCCGTGTTTTCGGCAGTATCCGTGACGATCACCAGGCTGTCGGCGAACTCCAGCAGGCGGCTCGCCAGGTCCGGCGTCGCAAAGCTCTTCACCAGCCCGGAATCGAGCCGACCGAACCCTGTGGGTGCGTCTCCGACCAGGCGCACCAAGGAGGCGGCGGAGGCCTGCGGCAGCCGGTTCCACCAGCGCATTGCCTCCGGCAGCGGGTCCGCCGCCAGCAGGCGCAGGAAGGACTCGAGTTTAGGGACGTGGGCGTCGAGGGACTGTCGATAGATCTGCCAGACGAGAGGCCGGTTCGACCAGATGCCGCGAACCAGCGAATCCTCGCCGCGAACGAAATTGAAGTCGCACGACCATAACAGCTCGTCGTAGTGGCGCTGCTGCAGGAACGGGATGTGGGTGAGCCTCAGATGCCCGCCGCCGGCATCGGCAAGCGCTGCGGCGCTGCTGCCGATCGCGACTCCATCGGGCACCAGCAGCTGCAGCCTTGCCGCCGAACCGGCAAGCTGCTGCGCCAGTTCCGCGAGCGGCGCGCCTGGATAGCACAGCAGCGATGCCAGCGTCTCCCCCGCGGTCCGTTGCACGCCGAGTTCCGCCAGGAAGCGCCGGGCCGCCTCCGGGTCGGCCTGGAAGCGGTCGCGTCGATCGAACAGGTCGGCTTCGCGCAGCAGCCCGCCGCTGCCGTTGCCGAAGCCTGGATAGTAGTAGTGCTCGACGAGGCCATCTGAATGCGGCGAGGGCAGGCGGTGAAAACCTTCGATCCAGGCTTCGGCCGACAGGTACTCGAGATTGATCCAGACCGGCCGGCCGGGCGCCATGCGCGCGCGAAACGAGGCCGGCAGGGCAGCATGAAAGCCGGTCACCACCACGTCCGCTGTCGCAGCCGTGACGCTGGTCGCATCGTCCGCCAATGCAACCAGTTCCACGCCGTCGACGATCGCCCCGGTCTTTGCTTGCGGCACCAGCCGCTGCAGGACGGCCGGCTGGTCGATGTGCAGGCGCACCTGCCGACGATGTTCCACCGCCAGCTGGCGCGCCAGGCGCCACATCACCGCGGCGTCGCCGAGGTTGTCGACGACCCGGCAGAAGAGTTCCCAGCGCAATGGTGCTCTCATGGTGGCCGATGCAGCTCGGAGAGGCGGAGAGATGAATCCGGTTGCCCGCGGGCCGCCGGGATTCACGTCCTGCCGAACAGGATCGACAGCCGCTTCAGGATGTCGAGGTTGCCGCTGCGCTCGAAGGGTACGCCGAACGGCGTGTTGCCCCAGTTGGCGTGGCCGGCGAGCCGATAGCTGAAATTGTCCCAGTTGCCGCTCCTGAACCGCTCGAGCACGTCCAGCAGCCTGCTGGTGGGAACGGTGAATTCGACGGGAACCTGCTGGCGTCCCCCTGCGGGCAAGGTCACCTGCCGCTGGATCACCGTGCCGTGGGCCAGGGCGACGTCGAAGACCGTCAGGTCGAGGCGGACGTTGGTCAACGGCACATCGACGTCGTTCGGGTTGAGGGTCTCGAGCATGACCTGGAACCGCAGCCGGTCGAGCCCGATATCGGTCAGCGACAGGTTGCTGACGCCGATCTCCGGCGCCTGCAGGTTCGGCGGCGGCAGGCTGCTGCAGGCCGCCGAGAGGACCAGAACCAGACGAGCGAGCAGCAGCCGGATCCGGTTCATGTCGGTGTCCCGTGGAGGTCGGCGTCGAGCCAATTATAGAAGTCGGGGACCTTTCCGATCCTGACTTCGAAGCGCTTCCATGCAACCTTGCGCGCGGCGAGCAACGCACGGTCGCGGGACAGGAGCCAGGCGGTGCGGCGTCCGATGGCGAGATCCAGGAACTTGCGGTCGTCGGGATCGCGGCAGGGCAGGCGGCAGTCGAGCGCGACCGGAGCCGGCAGGACGATCGCGTCGTAGCGCGCGAGCAGCGCCGCCTGACGTGCCGCGTCGAGCTTGAATTGCGGGCGCGTGATCACGTCCGCCAGCTCCGCCCGCATCTCGTCGCTGGACCAGGGCTGCACGCCGGCGGGCGGCTGCAGCAGCGAAGCAAGTCGCCGGGTCCGCGGGTCGTCGAACACGAGCATGTCCAGCCAGATGTTGGTGTCGATGACGACATCGACCGGTCGGGATGCGCCGTCCACTGCGAGCGTTCCTGTCAAGCCACGATGACCGGCTCGGGCTCCAGCCGTACCCCGAACTTCTCGTGCACCGACTGCTGGATCCGCCGCGCGAGGGCGAGCAGTTGCTGCCCGGTCGCCGCCCCATGGTTGACCAGCACCAGCGCGTGGCGGTCGGACACGCCGGCGTCGCCGTCACGAAAACCCTTCCATCCTGCGGCTTCGATCAGCCAGCCGGCGGCCAGCTTCGCCAGGTTCGGATCGCCGGCGACCGGATGAACCGGCAGCTTGGCGAAGGAGAGCCGCAAGGATCCGGCGGTGTTGGCGGTCACGATCGGGTTCTTGAAGAAGCTTCCCGCGTTGCCGATGACCTGGGGATCGGGCAGCTTGCGCCGGCGGATCGCCCGGACTGCCTGTGCCACCTGCTGCGGCGTCGGTTCGCGGTCCGATCCACCAGCCGGCTGCCGGCCCTCGTCCAGTGGCACCTGGCCCGCGGCCTGGGCGGCGAGCTCGGCGCGGATCTCGCCGTAGTCGATGCGCGGCCGCGGCAGACGCGAGAGCCTGAATCGCACCGACGTGATCAGCCAGCGCCGGCCGGCGTCGGACTTGAAGAAGCTGCCGCGGTATTCGAATGCGCACGCGGCACGGTCGAAGCAGCGCCGCTCGCCGTTGCCGAGGTCGACCGCTGCGACCGACTCGATGACCTCGGCGACCTCGACGCCATAGGCGCCGATGTTCTGCCAGGGGGCGCCGCCGACCAGGCCGGGGATGAGCGAAAGGTTCTCGAGGCCGAACCAGTTCCGGGAGAGGGCGTAGCGCACGGTCTCGTCCCAGGCTTCGCCGGCGCCGACTTCGAGCAGCACGCTTGCACCGTCGTCCTCGAGGAGGTTGCGGCCGCGCAGCCGCACCAGGACCAGCGGCTCGTTCAGGTCGCGCGCGAACAGGACGTTGCTGCCGCCGCCGAGCACGAACGGCAGCGGCGAAGCCGAGGTGGAGGCCCGGGCAAGCTCGTCGAGCAGAGGATCGACCTGGTCGAGTTGCTCGAGAGTCCAGGCGGTTGCGGCGCTGCCGGCGACGCCGAAGGTCGTCAGCGGTGCGAGCGGCAGGCCGTGCCGTGGCTGCATCATCGCGCCGTGTCGGGCCCGCTCAACTGGGCAGGTAGGACAGCCGCACGTAGATCGGCGCGAACGGCTCGGCCTGGGTGATCTGCACCAGCGTCTCGCGGGCGAGCTCGAGCATCGCGACGAACGTCACCACCGCCACCGGCACGCCCTTGCCGGCGTCGAACAGGTCCTGGAACTCGGCGAAGCGGCGGGTCTGGAGCGTGCGCAGGATGATGGTCATGTGCTCGCGCACGGACAGCTCCTCGCGATGGACCTGATGGTGCTGCACCAGGCGGGCCCGCTTGAGCACGTCCGCCCACGCCTGCTTCAGGTCGATCGGCGCGACCTCCGGCAGGCGTACCACCGCGGTATGGTCGACCACCACCTCGGCGCGAACGAAATCGCGCCCGGCCAGCGGCAGCTCGTCGAGCTTGGCGGCTCCGACCTTGATCATCTCGTACTGGAGCAGGCGGCGGGCCAGTTCCGCGCGCGGATCCTCCACTTCCTCGTCGCTGTCCGCCTTCTTGACCGGCAGCAGCATGCGCGACTTGATGTCGATCAGCACCGCCGCCATCAGCAGGTACTCGGCGGCGAGCTCGAGGTTGCGCGTGCGGATCTCCTCGACGTAGGCCAGGTACTGCCGGGTCACCTGCGCCATCGGGATGTCGAGGATGTCGAAATTCTGCTTGCGGATCAGGTACAGCAGCAGGTCCAGCGGCCCTTCGAAGGCGTCCAGCAGGATCTCGAGCGCATCCGGCGGGATGTAGAGATCGTTGGGAATGCGCCGCAGCGGCTCGCCGTGGATGCGGGCGAGGATCGGCAGCTCCAGCTGGCCCGACGGCTCGACCGGCTGATGGACAGCATGCCTGCCCGGGGGAAGGCTGACGACGGTGCCGCTCAAGGCAGGAAAGGCGTCGTCAACGCTGCGTCTGGTACGGATAGGCCTGCTGGGGCACCCGCGATTCGAGCTCCTTCTTGCGCCGATCGAGATCCAGCGGCGGCGCGTCCCACCAGATGGCGCGTCCGCGACGCTGCTCGGCTTCGAGGTCGGGCTTGTCTGCCTTCAGTTTCTTGAGGAACAGCGTGATGTCGGATTCGTAGGGCATATCGGCGAGGTCCGCGCAGCGGGCGTTCTGGAGTTTGGTATTGTAGTTGAGTAGTGAGCCGGCTCCGCCGGCGAGCCAGGAGGCCGGCCCCCGCCCGGCAAGGAGAATGAATGACTTGGATCGCAACCCGCCGCACCGCCCTCCGCCTGGTTGGCGCCGCCGGCATCGCCTGGCTCGTCGCCGGATGCGACTACTTCGCCGAGAAGAAGCTGGTGGTGGGGCAGGATACGGAGGCCGATGTCCGCCGGATCATGGGCCGGCCGGACATGGTCTGGGAGGAAGAGAGCGGCGCGAAGAAGCTGGAATATCCGCGCGGCCCCATGGGGACGCAGACCTATTTCGTGTTCATCGGGCCGGACGGCAAGTATCTCGGCATGGAGCGGGTGCTGGTGGAAGAGAACTTCGCGAAGGTCAAGGTCGGCATGACCGCTGACGACGTCCGGCGTATCCTTGGCAAGCAGACCGAAGTGACGCCGTATGCCCTGGCGCGAGAGGAGGTCTGGAGCTGGCGCTACGAGGGGGACATGCAGAAGACCATGTTCTTCAACGTGCATTTCGACCAGGGCAGCCGGCTGGTGAAGCGGATTACGCGCATCGAGGACTGGAAGACGCAGGGATCGCCGGGCTAGCGCATTACGCTGGCTGCCGGCGGCTCTTTGCCGCGATCGAGGAGGAGACATGTTCCTGAGGAACTGCTGGTATGTGGCGGCCTGGGACCACGAATTGATCGACGGCCGGCTTCTTGCCCGCACGATCATGGAAGAAGGGATCGTGATCTACAAGGGCGAGAGCGGCCGGGTGGTCGCGTTGCGGGACCGCTGCTGCCACCGCGGTGCGCTGCTTTCGATGGGGCGCCTCGAGGGCGACTGCCTGCGCTGCATGTACCACGGGCTCAAGTTCGACGCAGGCGGCAAGTGCATCCAGATTCCCGGCCAGGACGTGGTGCCGGCAAAGCTGGGCGTGCAGAACTATCCGGTGGTCGAGCGTGACCATCTGGTGTGGATCTGGATGGGCGATCCGGCCCGGGCTGATCCGTCCACCATCGTCGACTTCCCCTATCTGCGCGATGCCCGCTGGAAGGGCATTCCGGACTACCTGCACTACGACGCCAACTACCTGCTGATCGTCGACAACCTGAGCGACTTCGCGCACCTGGCCTTCGTGCACGCGCGCACGCTTGGCGGCTCGGAAGAGTACGCCTTCAAGACGAAGCCGGTGGCAATGGAGCGGCTCGAGCGCGGCTTCCGGGTCGAGCGCTGGCACATGGCGAGTCCGCCGCCGCCGTTCCACCGCAAGGTGATTCCCGACAAGACGGCGCTGGTCGACCGGCGCAACATCGGCCACATGCAGATCCCCGGTACCTTCTTCCTCGAGTCCCTGTTCGCCCCCGCGGGCAGCGGCGCGGAAGAGGGCAACCTCGAAGGCGCACGGCAGTACCGAAACTGCCAGTTCATGACCCCCGAGACCCGGGGCACGACGCATTTCTTCTGGAACTACCTGAACGACTTCGAGGGCGACGACGGCAACATCTCGCGCTCGCTGCATGCAAGCCTCATCGAAGGTTTCATGGAAGACAAGGCCATCATCGAGGCGCAGCAACGGGTGCTGGATGCGGATCCTGACTTCAGGATGCTGCCGGTGGCGGCGGACGGGCCGCTCACGCACTTCAGGCGGGTGCTCGACCGGCTGATCGCAGTCGAGCTGGAGGAGGTCGCAAGCGCACGAGCGGCGGCGCAGGCGCCGGTGGCTTCGACTGCTGCGGTCGGCCAGGGTGCTGCCGCAGTCGGCAAAGGCGCCGCGCGTTAGGGCGCCTGGGCCGCCGCAGAAGGACGGCATCGCGCCGGGCAGAGACTGGAGCCAAACGAGGCGCCGCCTAGACCTGCGCGTAGGCGTCCTCGAGGCGGCTGAAGACGTTGTGCTCGCCGAGGACCTCCAGATAGCCAGAGCGCTTCAGCAGCGACAGCGGCTGGGGATTCAGTTCGGCGAGTATCAGCCGCCCGCCCTGGCGCTCGAGGTGCCGGTGCAGTCCCTTCAGGGCATCGAGGCCGGTCGTGTCCATGTTGATCACCTGGTGCATCTCCAGGATCATGATGCTCGGCAGCGGATCGCCCGGGTTCATCAATGCCTCGAGCTTGCCCACCGATCCGAAGAACAGCGACCCGAAGACCCGCCAGGCGCCCACCGTCTTTCCGTCGGGCCGGGAGGCGAGGTCCGCGGGCAGGCGCAGCTTCTCGATCCGCGTGAGCGAGGAAATCCGCATGATGAACATCAGGCTCGCCAGGATGAGGCCTACCTCCACCGCCACCGTCAGGTCGAAGATGACCGTCAGCAGGAAGGTTGCCACCATTACCACGCGGTAGTTGTTCGAGAACAGCCGCAGCCGTGCGAACGCATGCCATTCGCCCATGTTCCAGGCGACGAACAGCAGGATCGCCGCGAGCACCGCCATCGGGATGTGCTGCGCCATCGGCGCGAGCACCAGCATGAAGACCAGCAGCGCCAGCGCGTGGACCATGCCGGCGATCGGGCTGCGCGCCCCGCTGCGGATATTGGTCACCGTGCGGGCGATGGTGCCGGTGACGGCGATGCCGCCGAACAGCGGCGAGACGAAGTTGGCGACGCCCTGGCCGATGAGTTCCTGGTTCGGATCGTGGCGCTCGCCGATCATCCCGTCGGCCACGCGGGCGCACAGCAGCGATTCGATCGCGCCGAGGAACGCGATCGACAGCGTCGGCGCGACCAGGTTCTGCGCCGTCTGCCAGTCGAAAGCCGGCAACTGCACCGCGGGCAACTGCTGTGGAATCCCGCCGAAGCGGGTGCCGATCGTCTCCACGGGGAGTCCGAGCGCCCAGACCGCGAGCGTGCCGAGGATCAGCACGATCAGCGGTCCCGGGACGGCCTGGAGCAGCGTTTGCATCCTGGCGGACCAGGACCGGCTCGTCGCGGCAGAAGACGATGAATCCGCACCGCCGTCTGGCGGCTCCTGCCGAAGCGGGCCCCTCGTGCCGGGCGCCGCCGCAGTTCCTTCGGCCAGTTCCGCCACCGCCTCGTCATGGGCAGCGGTGGCCGCCTCGGCGAGGAGCGTTCCCTCGCGGGCGATCAGGGTCGTGGCCGGCGTTCCCTCCTGCACCGTTTGCTTGCGATGCAGCGATTGCTGCTTCGGCTTGGGCCAGCAGATCATCAGCAGCAGCGCCAAGCCGCCCAGCGCGACCGCCATCCAGTTCGCCGTGTCCAGGTGCCCGCGGATGGTCGAAAGCTGGGAGAAGAAGTTGGCCGGCATCTGCTCGATCTCGAGACCGAGGAAGTCCTTCAACTGCGACAGCGCGATAACAACGGCAATGCCGTTGGTGAAGCCGATCACGATCGGCACCGGCACGAAGCGGACCATCTGGCCGAGCTTGAACACGCCCATCGCCACCAGCAGGATGCCCGCCATCATGGTCGAGATGAGCAGGTTTGCGATCCCGTAGCGCTCGGCGATGGCATAGAGCAGCGCCACGAAAGCCCCGGCAGGCCCGCCGATTTGCACCCGCGAGCCGCCGAGGGCGGACACCAGGAAGCCGCCTACCACGGCAGTGATCAAGCCCTGTTCCGGCTTGACCCCGGAAGCGATGCCGAATGCCATCGCCAGCGGCATCGCCACGCAGGCGACGGTGAGTCCGGCGCCGATGTCGGCGGTGAGCTCAGCTCGTCCGTAACCCTGCATCGCATCCAGCAGCTTGGGCCGGAACCTGAGACCAGCGAGATCGGCGAGTTTCACGAGCCCTCGCATGCGCGTTGCCGGCGCAGGCTATGAAGATCGGCAGGAGCGCCGGATCGGGCGCTGAGAGGGGCGCTGGAAGGGACGCCGGAAGGGGCGGGATGGGCCCGGAAAGGGCGCAGGAAGGGGGCGCAGGAAGGGGCGCAGGAAAGGGCGCAGGAAGGGGCCCGCCTCGGCGCCCCCGCGATTGGTCATCGCACCAGCATTCCCGGGGCGGCACCGGCATGCGGCTCGAGGAGGAAGATCCCCTCGCCGTCGTCTGCGCCGGAGGCGGCGAGCACCATGCCTTGCGAGAGGCCGAACTTCATCTTGCGTGGTGCCAGGTTCGCCACCATGACCGTGAGCTTGCCGGTCAGGCTCTCCGGGTCGTAGTGCGCGGCGATGCCGGAAAAGACCTGGCGCGGCGCGTCGCCGCCGATGTCGAGCATCAGCTTGAGCAGCTTGGTCGATCCCTCGACCCGTTCGGCACTCACGATCCTCGCAATCCGCAGTTCGACCCGGCTGAAGTCGTCGATGCCGATCGTGCCGGCCTCGGCGCCGGCCTCTGCGCCCGCCTGCGCGCCCGCGGCGGGCGAAGCCTTCGAGGCACTGGCCTTGGACGACCCGGCGGCAGCAGCGGTGGCGGTAGCCGTCGCCGCAGCGGCATCGCCCGCGGGCGGCTCGAACAGCGCATCGACCTGCTTGGCATCGACCCGCTGCATCAGGTGCTGGTAGGGCCTGATGCGATGGCCAGCGGGCAGCGGCTCGCTCAGCCGAGCCCAGCTCGTGTCCGCCAGGCCGAGGAATTCACTTGCCTTGATGGCAGTGACGGGCAGCACCGGCGCCAGCATCAGGATCAGGTCGCGGAACGCGCGCAGAGCATCCGAGCAGACCCGGTGCAGACGCTCCGACTGGTCCGGCTTCTTGGCCAGGTCCCACGGCTTCTCGCTGTCGACGAATTCGTTGACCCGATCGGCGAGCGACATGATCTCGCGCATCGCCTTGCCGAACTCGCGCTGCTGGTACAGGTTTGCGACCGTGCCGAACCCGGCCCAGCCGGCGGCGAAGGCCTGCGCCGTCGCCGGGTCGGGTGCGGCGAGCACACCGTCGAAGCGCTTGGTGAGGAAGCCGGCGCAACGGCTCGCGATGTTCACCAGCTTGCCGATCAGGTCGCTGTTGACGCGCGCGACGAAATCCTCGGCGTTGAAATCGACGTCCTCGACGCGGTTGTTGAGCTTTGCGGCGAGGTAGTAGCGCAGCCATTCCGGATTCATGCCCAGCTGCAGGTACTTGAGCGGCGACACGCCGGTACCGCGCGACTTCGACATCTTCTCGCCGGACGCGGTGAGGAAGCCGTGCACGAAGATGTGGTCCGGCACCTTGAAGTCCGCGAAGCGCAGCATCGCCGGCCAGAACAAGGTGTGGAAGTAGATGATGTCCTTGCCGATGAAGTGCACCTGCTCGCGCACCATTCCATCCGCCGTCAGGCCGTCGCCCGGTGCGATGAACGATTCGAAGTCGAGCCCGCGCCGCTGGCAGTGGGCCTTCAGCGCCGCGAGGTAGCCCACCGGGGCATCCAGCCACACGTAGAAGAACTTGCCGGGCGCGTCGGGGATCGGGATGCCGAAGTAGGGCGCATCGCGGGAGATATCCCAGTCCGTCAGTTGCGCCACATCGGACTCGACCGCCGGGCCGGCGCCCTGCGCCCCTGCACCTTCCGCCTCTGCACCGCCCGTCGAATCGTCGCGAGTGCCGCCGTCGGACCCGCCCAACCATTCGCGCGCCTTGTTCGCCACCTCGGGCTGCAGGCTGGTGCCGCCGGTCCATTCGGCGAGGAACTGGCGGCAGCGCGGATCCGAAAGCCGGAAGAAGTAGTGCTCCGAGGCGCGCAGCACCGGTGCGGCGCCGGTAATGGTGGAATACGGCTCGATGAGATCGGTGGGCGAGTAGACGCTGCTGCAGACTTCGCAGGCGTCGCCATACTGGTCCTTGGCGTGGCAGACCGGGCATTCGCCCTTGATGTAGCGGTCCGCCAGGAACATCGCCTTGACCGGGTCGAAGAACTGTTCGATCGTCCGCGTGGTGATCAGCCCCTTGGCCTTGAGGCGGCGATAGATCTCCTGGGACAGCTCGGTGTTCTCCGGCGAATGCGACGAATGCCAGAGGTCGAAGCTGATGTGGTAGCCCTGCAGGTATTGCGGCCGTTCCGCGGCGATCCGCGCCACCAGCGCTTCCGGCGCGATGCCTTCGGCCTCCGCCTTGAGCATGATCGGCGCTCCATGCGCATCGTCGGCGCCGACGAAATGCACCTCGTGCCCGAGCAGGCGCTGGAAGCGAACCCAGATGTCGGCCTGGATGTACTCCATGATGTGGCCGATGTGGAACGACCCGTTGGCGTACGGCAGCGCGGTCGTGACGAACAGGCGCTTCTTGACTAGGCCGGCAGAAGGCGGCGGAGGGGAGCCTGTCCTGGAGATGGTCATTCTGGGACTGCGTGCCGGGGGCAGCGAGCCGGGGAGTTGGGGACCCCGCAAGTGTAGCAAGCATCGCCCTGGCCTCAGGATAGGAGACGATATTCGGATAGACTGGCCGGTGGAGAAACGGAAGCCGGTTGGCGGCTTCCGCTGCAACAGGGAAGCCGCTCGGCTTCCTGCATTTCGAGATCAGAGCAAGCCCATGACCGTGACCGTGCAGGACGTCTCCGCAGCCCTTCAGGCGATCGTCGATCCCAACACCGGCAAGGATCTCGTCGCCGGCAAGTCCGCCCGCAACATCCGCGTCGACGGCGGCGACGTCGCCGTCGACGTCGAGCTGGGGTACCCGGCGAGGACGCAGGTCGATCCGATCCGTCGCCAGGTGGTGGCGGCATTGCGGGGGCTGCCTGGCGTCGCCAACGTCAGCGCCAACGTGTACCAGAAGATCCAGCCGCACACCGCGCAGCGCGGCGTGAAGCTGCTGCCCAACGTCAAGAACATCATCGCCGTCGCGTCCGGCAAGGGCGGCGTGGGCAAGAGCACCACGGCCGTCAACCTCGCGCTCGCGCTGGCCGCCGAAGGTGCAAGCGTCGGCATGCTCGATGCGGACATCTACGGGCCGTCGCAGCCGATGATGCTGGGTATCAGCGGCCGCCCTGAAACTCCCGACGGCAAGACGCTCGAACCGATGGAGGGCCATGGCATCCAGGCGATCTCGATCGGTTTCCTGATCGACATGGATACGCCGATGGTCTGGCGTGGGCCGATGGTGACGCAGGCGCTGGAGCAACTGCTTCGGGAGACCAATTGGCGCGACCTCGACTACCTGGTGGTGGACATGCCGCCGGGGACGGGGGATATCCACCTCACGCTGTCGCAGAAGATCCCGGTCACCGGCGCCGTCATCGTCACCACGCCGCAGGACATCGCGCTGCTGGACGCGCGCAAGGGCCTGAAGATGTTCGAGAAGGTCGGCATCCCCATCCTCGGCATCGTCGAGAACATGGCCATGCACATCTGCTCCAACTGCGGCCACACCGAGCACATCTTCGGTGCCGGTGGCGGAGAGCGGATGGCCAAGGAGTACGACGTCACCTACCTCGGCGGGCTGCCGCTGGACATCCGGATCCGGCAGCAGGCGGACTCCGGCAGGCCCACGGTGGTCGCCGACCCGGACGGCGAGCTGGCGGAACGGTATCGCGAGATCGCCCGCAAGGTGGCGGTCAAGATCGCCGAGAAGGCGCGCGACATGTCGCTCAAGTTCCCGTCGATCGTGGTGCAGAACACGTGACGATCAAGTCCGACAAATGGATCCGTCGGATGGCGAGGACGACCGGCATGATCGAGCCGTTCGAACCCCAGCAGGTCCGCGAGGTGAACGGCCGCCGCGTGGTGTCTTTCGGCACGTCCAGCTACGGCTACGATATCCGCTGCGCCCCCGAGTTCAAGATCTTCACCAACATCAACAGCACGATCGTCGATCCGAAGAACTTCGACGAGAAGTCGTTCGTGGACTTCACCGGCGACGTCTGCATCATCCCGCCCAACTCGTTCGCGCTGGCCCGCACGATGGAGTACTTCCGCATTCCGCGCAACGTGCTGACCATCTGCCTGGGCAAGTCCACTTACGCGCGTTGCGGCATCATCGTCAACGTGACGCCGTTCGAGCCGGAGTGGGAGGGTTACGTGACGCTGGAGTTTTCCAACACCACGCCGCTGCCCGCCAAGATCTATGCCGGCGAGGGCTGCGCCCAGGTGCTGTTCTTCGAGTCCGACGAGGTCTGCGAGACTTCCTATCGCGACCGGGGCGGCAAGTACCAGGGCCAGAGGGGCGTCACGCTGCCGAAGGCCTGAGGGGGGCAACCCCCTGAGTCGCCTCCTGACTCGCGCAGTCCCGTTCCTGGTGCTGCTGGTGGGTGTGGTCGCCGCCAGTTCCTCTTCCATCCTGATCCGCTATGCCCAGCAGGACGGCATCGCCTCGCTGGCGATCGCGGCCTGGCGGATGGTGCTGGCGAGCCTGGTGCTGCTGCCGCTTGCGCTGGCGACCCGGCGCGAGGAAATTCGCGGACTTTCGCCGCGCAGCCTCGCGATCGCGTTCCTGGCGGGACTTTTCCTTGC
Source organism: uncultured Pseudomonadota bacterium (assembly GCA_963844195.1). Classification (GTDB taxonomy): domain Bacteria; phylum Pseudomonadota; class Gammaproteobacteria; order Burkholderiales; family Burkholderiaceae_E; genus Lautropia. The sequence continues at coordinate 2,108,891 of CAWJNC010000004.1, forward strand.
CGCCCATTTCACTGCCTGGATCAGCTCGCTCGAATACACCTCGGTCGCATCGAGCGCCGCGCTGGTCACGACCAACCCGGTCTGGGTCGGGCTCGCGACGGTGGTGATCTTTCGCGAGCGACTGCCGCGATTGACGATTGCCGGCATCGCGGTCAGCCTGCTCGGTTGCCTGATGATCATCTGGGTCGACTACCAGGCTGGCCAGGCCACGGCAGAGGCGTGGGCGGGGAGCGTGGCGCCGGGCGAAGCGCTGCCGGCCTCGACCGGCGCGCGCCAGCCGATGCTGGGCAATGCCCTGGCGCTCGCGGGGGCGGTCTGCATCAGCGCCTACCTGCTCACCGGGCGCCGGATCGCCGCCCGCTTCAGCCTGCTCGCCTACGTGACCCTGGTCTACGGCGCCGCGGCGGTGGTGCTGATGCTGGCGGCAGTGGCAGCGGGGGTGGAACTATGGCGCTATCCGGCAACCGGCTGGGCCGCGCTCGCCGGGCTCGCGCTGGTGCCGCAGCTGATCGGGCACACGGCGTTCAACTGGTCGCTGCGGCGGCTCTCACCGACCTTCGTTGCGCTGTCGATTCTCGGCGAGCCGGTCGGCTCCGCCATCCTCGCCAGCCTCCTGTTCACCGAGATTCCTTCGGGCTTGCAATTGGCGGCTTTCGCGACGCTGCTGGCCGGCATCGCGGTGGCGGCGCTCGGGGAGCACGGGGCGCGCGGGTCACGCGAGGCACCCGAGGCACCCGAGGCACCCGAGGCGCCCGAGGCGACCAGGGCCGCCTGCAGCCGGTTGAGCCGGTGGGCCGGTTGAGCCGGTTGAGCCGGTTGAGCCGCCGGCTGTCAAAGCATCCGCTTCGCGATCTCGTCGAGCATCACCTCGGTCGCCCCGCCGCCGATCGCCTGGATGCGCGCGTCGCGCGACATCCGTTCGATGGCGCTCTCGCGAAGGTAGCCGGCGCCGCCATGGAACTGCACGCAGTCGTACATGACCTCGTTCACCAGCGTGCCGCACAAAGCCTTGAGCATGGAAGCCTCGACGACGACTTCCCGGCCCTGCGCGTGGCGCCAGGCGGTGTTGTAGAGGAATGCGCGGGCCGCTTCGATGCGCGCCGACAGCATCGCGAGACGCTGCCGGATGGCCTGCTTGTCCCACAGCGTGGCGCCGAAGGCCTTGCGCTGCACGACCCACTGCAGCGTCAACTCGATGGCCTTGGACGCCTCGCCGATCGACTGCGCCGCCAGCACCAGCCGCTCGTTCTGCAGGTTCTTCACGAGCGCCCGGAAGCCCTGGTTCTCCTCGCCCAGCAGATGGTCGGCAGGCAGCCTGCAGTCGTCAAAGCGCAGCTCCGCCGTGTCGCTGCTCAGCCAGCCATGCTTCTTCAGCGGGCGGGAGACGGAGAACCCCGGCGTTCCTTTCTCGACGATGAACATCGAGATCTGGTGGTTCCGGCCCGGCGCACCGGTCTTGGCGGCGACGAAGTAGACATCCCCATGGATGCCGTTGGTGATGAACATCTTGGATCCGTCCAGCACCCAGCCGTTCGCATCCCGGCGCGCGGTCGTGCGCATCGACGCCAGGTCCGAGCCCGCGTCCGCTTCCGTCATGGCAACGGCGGCGATCCGCCGCCCGGCGACCAGGTCCGGCATGTAGCGGGCCTTCTGCTTCTCGGTTCCGGCGTGGTGCAGGTGCGGCGTCGCCATATCGGTGTGGACCAGGACCGTCACGGCGAATCCGCCGTAGGTCGAGCGCCCCAGTTCCTCGGCCACCGCGACCGTGGCCACCGCGTCCATGTCGCTGCCGCCCCAGCGGGTTTCGAAGCGGATGCCGAGCAGGCCAAGGTCGCCGAGCGCCCGGAGCACCTCGCGAGGGACGCTGCCTGTCTCCTCCCATGCGTCGGCATGGGGCAGCACCCGCTCCTGCACGAACCGTTCGACCGTGCGGCGCAGGGTTTCATGCTCCGGCTGGAAGCAGGGGTGGCGCTGCTCCAGCGAGTTGGTTCCGATCACGTTGGTCTCCGTTCCTTGGATTGGTGCGGGAAGGCCCCGGCAGGCTATAATCCCTCACTTCACTGATATCAAGCACGGCCCGCTTCGCCAGGCGCGGCCGCAAGTCAACCCTGTCATTCAGAGGGAATCCATGGCACTAGCCGCAGAAGCAAAGGCGAAAGTCGTCGCCGAATATCAACGTGCAGCCAACGATACCGGTTCGCCGGAAGTTCAGGTTGCATTGCTCACCACGCGCATCAACGAATTGACCAGCCACTTCAAGGAACACGCCAAGGACCACCATTCCCGGCGCGGCCTGCTGCGGATGGTCAGCCGCCGGCGCAAGTTGCTGGACTACCTGAAGGGGCGCAGCCCCCAGGCGTACAAAGGCCTGATCGAGCGCCTTGGTCTGCGCAAGTGATCCGCTCTTCCCGATGTGATGCCCGCCTCGTGCGGGCATTTTGCGTCTGGAACGGCTTGGTTCTTGGTCATCAACGTTGGCTTACCTGCTCTGCGGCTGCACACGCGTGCAGCCATCGCGGCCGCTCTCGCGGGCATGCTGCTACGCAGGCAAGCCCTGGTCGTTCAACTGCCGACTTGACGTGGGGCGGGCCGCGCCGCCGCTCAATCATGTGGCAAGGTCACCGCGCGGCAAGCGCAAGGAAAACAGGACATGTTTGAAATAGCCAAGAAGACATTCCAGTGGGGCCAGCATGCGGTCACCCTGGAAACCGGCGAGATCGCCCGCCAGGCCGGCGGCGCGGTCATCGTCTCCATGGGCGACACCATGGTGCTCGCCACCGTCGTGGCGGCCCGCAAGCCGAAGGCGGGTCAGTCGTTCTTCCCGCTCACGGTCGATTACTTCGAGAAGTTCTATGCTGCCGGGCGCATCCCAGGCGGCTTCTTCAAGCGCGAAGGGCGCCCCACCGAGAAGGAGACCCTGACCGCGCGCCTGATCGACCGGCCGATCCGTCCGCTGTTCCCCGAAGGCTTCATGAACGAAGTCCAGGTGGTGCTGACGGTGCTGTCGAGCGATCCTGAGATCGATTCCGATATTCCGGCGATGATCGGCGCCTCCGCGGCTCTCTCGATTTCCGGCGTGCCATTCGCCGGGCCGGTCGGCGCGGCGCGCGTGGCGTACATCGACAGCCAGTACGTCCTGAATCCGACGGCTTCGCAGCTGAAGGAATCGAAGATGGACCTGGTGGTGGCCGGCACTGCGCAGGCCGTGCTGATGGTGGAATCCGAAGCCGACCAGTTGTCCGAGGAGGTCATGCTCGGCGCCGTCGTCTACGGACACGAGCAGATGCAGGCCGCGATCGAGGCGATCGAGGAACTGGTCGAGGCAGGCGGCAGGCCCGAGTGGGACTGGCAGCCGGCGCCGAGGAACACCGCGCTGATCGAGAAGGTTGCGGCGCTCGCCGACGGCCGACTGCAGGAAGCCTACAGGATCCGCATCAAGCAGGAACGCCAGCAGAAGATCAAGGCGATCGAGACCGAGGTGGCAGCCCTCCTTAACGAGGAGGCCAAGGCCGCCGGACAGCCTGCGCCCGACGCTGGCGACGTAGGCGACATCCTGTTCGAGATGCAGTCGAAGATCGTGCGCAGCCAGATCCTGGCAGGCGAGCCGCGCATCGACGGCCGCGACACTCGTACCGTGCGGCCCATCGCCATCCGCACCGGCGTGCTGCCGCGTGCCCACGGCAGCGCCCTGTTCACTCGCGGCGAGACGCAGGCATTGGTGGTCGCCACCCTCGGCACCGCGCGAGACGAACAGATCATCGACGCGATCACCGGCGAATACCGCGAGCGCTTCATGATGCAATACAACATGCCGCCGTTCGCGACCGGCGAGACCGGTCGGATCGGCACGCCGAAGCGACGCGAGGTCGGCCACGGTCGTCTCGCGAAACGCGCGATCGCCGCGCTGGTGCCGCCGGCGGAAGAGTTTGCCTATTCGATCCGCCTCGTCTCCGAGATCCTGGAATCGAACGGCTCGTCGTCGATGGCTTCGGTGTGCGGTGGCTGTCTCGCCCTGATGGATGCCGGCGTGCCGGTCAAGCGCCATGTCGCGGGCGTCGCGATGGGCCTGATCAAGGACGGCAACAAGTTCGCCGTGCTGACCGACATCCTCGGCGACGAGGATCACCTCGGCGACATGGACTTCAAGGTCGCGGGCACCGACGCCGGCGTGACGGCCCTGCAGATGGACATCAAGATCCAGGGCATCACCAAGGAGATCATGCAGGTCGCCTTGGCGCAGGCTCGCGAAGCACGGATTCACATCCTCGGGCACATGCAGCGCGCGATTCCGACGGCGCGCACCGAGCTGTCGGATTTCGCGCCGCGCATGTACCAGATGAAGATCAATCCGGAACGCATCCGCGACGTGATCGGCAAGGGTGGTGCAACCATCCGCGCAATCACCGAGGAGACCGGTACCACCATCGACATCCAGGACGACGGTCACATCACCATCGCCGCCGTCGATGCCGAAGCCGCCCGCAGGGCCCAGAAGCGGATTTCGGACCTGACCGCAGAAGTCGAGATGGGCAAGGTCTACGACGGCACCGTGCTGAAGATCCTCGAGTTCGGCGCAATCGTCCAGGTCCTGCCGGGCCGTGACGGACTGCTTCACGTCTCGCAGATCGCGAACGAGCGGGTGAATCGCGTCGAGGACTACGTCAAGGAAGGGCAGACGGTACGGGTCAAGGTCATCGAGGCCGACGACAAGGGCCGCCTGCGCCTGTCGATGAAGGCAGCGGCGCTCGAGCAGGGCGCCGAAGAAACCACCGCCTGACGGTCCGCGCCCGGCATCGGTGGACCCCGCATCGCCGGATCGGCGGCGCGGGTGCAGCAGCAAAAGGGCTCCCGAGGGAGCCCTTTTTTCATGGTCTGGAGGAGCCGCCGATCAGGCGGGGAACCAAACGCTTCCTTGCGCGCGCACCCGCCGATCGTCGCGAAGCTTCTCCAGGTGCGCCAGCAGTGAGCGCTGCGCGATTCCGTGAGCTTCCCGCGGCGTGTCGTCGTAGGCGAGCAGGACCAGGCCGGGCAGATCCGAGCCGGGCAAGGTCGTGACCGCATCCAGGACCTTCCTCTCTCGCAGCAACCGATGGGCCTTGAGCCGGGCAATGCTTTCCTCTGCCGATCCGATCACGTGGCCATGTGCCGGCAGGATGAAGAGCGGCTCGAGGCTGGCGAGCCGATCGAGCGAGCGCAGGTAGTCGCCCATGTGGCCGTCCGGCGGATTGACGATGGTGGTCGAGCCGTTGAGGACATGGTCGCCGCTGAACAGCAGCCGGTCCTCGGCGAGGAAGAAGCAGACATGATTGGCCGCATGCCCTGGCGTGAACACGGCGCGCAGGCTGACGTCGCCGAGCTCGAGCAATTGCCCATCTTCCAGCACCTGGTCCGGACGAAAGAACGAATGCGGCTCGGCGGTCGGCGCCGACGGCAGGCCGAGGATGGGGGCCGGACTCATGGCCTGCAGCAGCGGCGCTGCCGGCGAATGATCCGGATGCGAATGCGTGCACAGGATCAGCTGCAGGCGGTCACCGACCAGTTCTGCGATCCGGGCCACGTGCTCCTCGATCGCCGGGCCCGGATCGATCACGAGGAAGCCATCGCCCTCGTTGCCGAGGATATAGGTGTTGGTGCCCGGGCCGGTCATGCGGCCCGGATTCGGCGCCGTCAGCCGCCATAGCCCCTGCAGCAGCCGCACCGGCTTTTGCGACTGCCAGTCCAGGTGGTGAGCGACCTGCCCGTCCGGCGAGGTCAGCTCGAGCTCGCCGAACGGCAGTTCCTCCTCGGAATAGCGCTCGACCTGCCCGTTGACGAAGCCGGCGCGGGGGCATGACACCCAGGACGGGCCGTCGTCGCTGCACGCCTGCAACAGCGCGTCGACAGTCGGCCACTGGGCCATCCGGCGCAGCGTGCGGATCGTGGGAAAGATCATGTCGAAGCCGCCGGCCTCGTGACGACGCAGCGCCTCTGCCGGCGAGACCCACACCGGCTCGAACTGCTCGCTGTTGTCGGGCGCGGGCTCCTGTGCGGCCGGCATGCGAGCTACCAGGAAACGCGCGTCGAACCGCTTCGGCAGGTCGCGGTCGGTGACCCAGTGCGCGAGCCACCAGATCTCGTCCACCGCGAGAGTCAGTTGCCGGGCCGACACCTGCTCCAGGAAATCCACGTCCTGGCCGCGATCCATTGAATCGATAAGTGCCTGGCCGACGTGTCCCGCCGAGCCCGTGCGGCGACGCCAGCAGGATGCCGAGCTCTTCGAAGGCTTCCCGGATTGCCGCAACCGCGAAGCTCTGCTGCTCCGGCGTCTGGCCCGTGCGCACCCGCGACAAGGCCCGCGCCCGTTCCGAACCATCCGCCGGATCGACCGTTCCACCGGGGAAGACGAAGGCGCCCGGCGCAAAGCTCGCCTTCAGGGAGCGTCGGGTCATCAGGACCTGGTAGCCGTCGCGGTGGTCGCGCAGCAGCAGGATGGTTGCCGCAGGACGCGTGGCGACCGGTTCGCGCTGCGGATGAGCGAGCTTGTGCGGGCGGACCATCGTTTGGCTTCGCCGCTCAGTTGGTCGGATCGCTCGACCCGGTGAGCTCGTCGAGCGGCTGATTGCGTTCGGCCAGGTCCACCAGGCTCGCCGGTGGCTCGAAGCGTTCGCCGTGACTGGCTGCGAGCGCCCGAGCGCGCTCGACGAAGGCGCGTGCGCCCAACCGGTTGATGAACTTGCCGGGTCCGCCGGCTTCGGCGGGGAAGAGGCCCAGGTGCACCAGCGCCGCATCGGCATCGGCAATCGACCCGATCACCCCTTCGTCCACGCAGCGGACGGCCTCCAGTGCCTGAATGAAGAGCAGCCGGTCTCGGATCGCCTCCACCGGCAGCTTGGTCGTGCGACGCTCGAACGCCTTCAGTCCCGACCACAACGACGCGGTGCCGTCATCCTCGTATTCATAGAACCCCGCGCCCGCATCGCGTCCCATCCGCCTGAATCCGTGCGCCATCTTCTCCATCACGTAGACCGCCGGCTCCGGCATGCGCTTGCTCTTCACGTTGTGCGCGTGCTTGTGGGCGTGGGCGTGCTCGGGACCGTGGTCGTGCCCAGGCCCATGGTCGTGCCCATGGTCGTGAGCGTGATCGTGGCCATGGTCGTGAGCGTGATCGTGACCGTGGTCGTGACCGTGGTCGTGACCGTGGTCGTGGCTATGGTCGTGGCTATGGCCGGGGGCGTCATGATCATGCGCGGCGGCGTGAGATGCATGGTCGTCCTTTCCCTGCGCAAGGTCGTGCAGTTCCTGGTGCAGCAGTTCGTCCGACAGGCGCAGGGAGAGGCGGTCCAGCAAAGCCAAGGGGCCTGAAGCCAGGCCGCCATCGACAGCGGCTTTCTCGACCTGGCCGGCGGGCACTCCTTCGCCGATCAACGCCATCCCCTCGTTGAAGAATCGCTGCGACACGCGGCTGACGAAGAATTCCGGCGAATCCCGCACGACCAGGGCTTTGCCGCCGATCCCCCCCACCAGATCGACCAGACGGGCGATGGTTTCAGCGGAAGTCCCATCGGTCCTGATGACTTCGACCAGAGGTTGCTCCTGGTTGATGGGAGACAGGCAAAGAGCGGCGAAGTTCGCAGGCCGCCGCACCGTTCTCGCAAGGCCGCCGACACGGCGATGGTGGGCAACGACCGCAACCAGTGCATGGTCTGGAAGTGCAGATTCGGCCGCGCGAAGCCGATGCGTCCTGTCCGGACCGTCCGCGTCGCCGGCGTCGATAAGGACCGTGCAACCGGCCAGCGCTGCGGCGTCCGATCCGGCAAGATGACCGTCCTCCGCCGGCGAAACCATGGTCGTCCTGATGTGCCGAGAGGCGCAAAGGCTCGCGATTGCCTTCGCTTCCGTCGTCGCACCGACGATCGCGACAGCCTCCGACGCTGTAGGACCGACTTCCGAATGGGCAGTGTTGCTCATGACATCCTGGTATTTGTTTGCGGGCGGCAGCGACCGATCGAGGCACGATTCGGTGGCCTGATCCGGGAGCTCCCCTGGCCACCCCGATGATACCGTCGACGCCATCGGCAGAGCGATCGAGGCCCCGAGGCTGAGCGGCATGCGACAGGGAGGGCAGGGAGGGAGAGAATGGAAGGCGGGGCCGAGGTGCCGACCCGATGCGACGCGGGAAGCTGGATAGGGGGACTACCGTCGAAGCCTCGAGGCGCAGTCACAGCGACCGTACGCCCTACGCCCTAATTTCTGGCTGCTCGAAGTACCCGGACGGTGACGGGACCGGCGACTCGGACCGTCAAGGCAGTTCGTGGAGTCGGAGCATCGGAGCATCGCGCATCCGACGGTGTGCAGGCGCCGGATCAGAACAGCGCTTTCTGGCTCGCGCTCCAGGCGGGATTTGCAGCGACCTGCTCGGGCGACAAGCTTCCTTTGAGCAGGCCCCTGACGGTGGGCTCGGTGACCAGGTCGCCGCAGCTGCCGGCGAACATCAGTGCCTCCGGCGCCATCGGCCGGGCGAGGGCATAGCCCTGTCCGTAGTCGACGCCGAGCTGCATGAGCGTGGCAATGACGTCCGGATGCTCCGCCCATTCCGCCACGCACCGCTTGCCCAGTTCGTGCGACAGCTCGACGATCATCCTCGTGATCGCGTAGTTGGCGGGGTTCTGGTTGATGTCGCGAACGAAGCTGCCGTCGATCTTGATGATGTCGGCTTCGATCTCGCGGAGATAGGTGAAGGAGGTATAGCCTGCGCCGAAATCGTCGAGAGCCACCTTGCCGCCCATCGAATGGACCCGCTCCGAGAAGCGCCGGGTGGCACGCCGGTCGGCGAGGGCCACAGTCTCCGTGATTTCGAAGCAGAGCTTCGTCATCACGTTCGGGAAGTCCGCAATCATCGAGAAGATGTTGTCGACGAAGCGCGCGTCGTTCAGCGACGAGCCACTGAGGTTGATCGTCGCGTAGTCGAGCCGCTTGAGGTGGTCGGCGTGGTCGTTGAGCCAATGCAGGGTCTTCAGCAGGACCCAACGATCGATCAGCGACATCTGGCCGTTGCGTTCCGCGGCGGGAATGAAGCGACCCGGAGAAATGGTGGCCCCGTTCTCGCCCCGCATCCGTACCAGTACTTCGTAATTCAACGTCTCGAACGCGGAGCGGAAGGAGACGATCGGCTGGTACTCCAGGAAGAAGCGCTGCGAATTGATCTTGTCCTGGAGATTCTCCTGCACCTTCAATTCCTCGAGGTAGCCGCGCAGCGCCATGTCCTGCTTTGCCATGTGGACGACCCGGTTGCGCCCCTTCAGCTTCGCTTCGGCACAGGCCTGTGAACTCGCCGCGATGACGTCGCGAACGTCCATCCCGTCGTCGATCGGCACCAAACCGACGCTCGCGCTGGCTGTCAGCACCCGTCCCGCAACCTCGATCGGTCTGCCGCTGATGCTTTGATGAAGCCGTTTGGCGGTTGCCATCGATTCGTCCTGATCGCAGCCGAACAGCACGATCTTGAACGAATCGCCGATCCGGGCGATCGCATCCCCGGGCCGTAGCTCCTCGAGCAAGCGGTCGCAGACTGCGGCGAGCAGCATATCGCCGACCAGATGGCCGTACAGGTCGTTGAGCGTCTTGAAACGGTCGACGTCAAGTTCGATCAAGGCGCAGGGCGTCCCCGCGGCGGCCAACTGGACGGCCCGAGTGACTGCATCGTTCAGGCCTCGCTGATTGAGTGCCTTGGTCTGGACGTCGTGGTCTACGAGGCGAGCCAGGGCATTCTCGGCGGTAACTCGAGCTGTTACGTCTTGTACGGAACCCTCAAGCCCGGTTTCAGCCTGTCTCGCCGTAAACTGAAGATGCCTGATACCCTTGGTCCCTAGGCACTGAACAACGATCGTCTTCTTGTCGCTCGAGAGCATGCTGAGTAGTGCAGCATAGGCATCTGAACCGAAGAGCGCTTGTGCGTTGACGACGTCCCCTTTTCGGTTTTGGAGGTCTGCCGCTAGGTCGAATGTCTGCGCGAAAGTTGCGTTGTGCAAGGAGATGGCACCTGAACTTTCTATCCGAAATAGACCAATCGGCATTGATTCGTAAGTATTCGCTAGATCCCTCAGCGCGACGATCTCGGATTCCTGAGCTCGGCGGCGCTCGACGCGTTCCGCAAGGAAGCGCTGGGCAACGGTGATGCCCATCAACAGGGCCCCGGCAAGTGCTCCTGTCTGCACATTGAAGAAGACGTGAGGTGACTGCAACAATCCCGACGTATAGGCAATCTCGCCAGCCAAACCGGCGAATGTAACCACCCAGAAGGACGCATACCATCGATGCACGCTTGCGGCAGATCTCCGCAAGGCAGCGACCAGAGTCCACGCGACGAAGACCATTCCCAGACCAGCAGTTGCCCACACCGCGGGGTAGTAGAAGGGGGAGTCCCAAAACGGAGATAGGGTGAGAAGGCTAGCGAAGGCAGCACAGATAAGGAAGTGGAACTTTCCAGCCCTGGTATTTTTGAGCTCCCGCTCGAAAAGTGCTCCGAAGAGCAGGGTGGTAAAGAGACAGTGAAGGGACAACGATCCGCCAAGCACAATCGGGAGAGCCGCCTCACTGAGCGACTCAAACAACCAGTTCGTCGCCCACCCGTCATTAACGGCAACAGTGCGGAGAGACGTAAGGGCCCAAGCAGCAAAGAACAGAAACGTTTTGTCTCTGGCGATCAGAGCTATCAAGGCACCGAAGATCGTCAGGAACAGCAGAATACCGATCGCTGAACCGTTGACATACCTGGCATAGTTTTCGGCAAGGACTAACTGCTCAGGATGCCATGCCCGTATTTTGGGTCGCCGTGCTGAAGGGCTTTGCGCTTCAAGAAGAAGCTCGATTGGCCGCGCTGTTGCCTCACCAGGAATCGAGACCAAAGATCCGCGGGTCCCACTGCTAAGGTTTAGTTTCGTGTATGTTGCTTGGCTTGAGTCCGTCGTATCCGGGTAAACCCTCCACATCTGCCATTGCGACGGATGCAACTTGATTAGTTCTAGGATTGTCCGTTCGTCAGTTGGTCTGTCGAGCAGAATCCGTACCTTTAGGAAAAGCTTGCGGCCCCGCGCTTGGGCCTCTTCCTGCTCGCTCTGGTAGTCGTCACCTGAATTCGCGCTTCTTGTGATCCGCAGGTAGTCAGCGATCTCGGCTTTTGAGGCAAGACTCAACTCCAGGGACTTCGTCGGAAGGGATGCGACGGAGTTGCTGAGCAGTGAAAGGAGTAGCCAAAGCCCAACTCCAACCGTTCCCAGAGCCAGTGTGGCACCAAGCAGGGCAGGGACGGACTTGGCGCGTAGCTGACGGGGAACCATAGCGCTGCTTACGAATTTTCGTAGTCGACAGCGGTAGAGTAGGTGGATAAGGTTGCGCCCTAGGGCAGCCGACAGACAATCGGCTGTAACCTAACGATAGGCGGCTAAAGCAGTTCGTGGCCTGTCTACAGCAGCGAACTGCGAAGGGATACTGCTTGGGTAAATCCAGGGTGTGCTTCGATCAGGTCGATCTGACGTAGCGCATCTCTCGCTTGCGAAGGCGCACTACGGCTTGGCACGCTGCTCAGGCTGCTGAAGACTTCAATCTCCTCATGGTATGTCCGGAAGAGGAATTCATAGAGCGGCCCCCCAAGTTCTAGCGCAGTCGCTTCCGCCTTGCGCGTCTCTAGCTGAAAGAGCCTTACCGGCCGTCCATGAACAATTTCTGGGCGCAGAAGATCATGCTCGGGGAAGACCGGCTGAAATCCCCAAGGCATGTATAGCTTGCTTCGGACGTTGCCGACCAACAAAAGCATCCGGTCAACTTGCTTGGCCACACAGATCTGCAGTAGAGCCTTGTGCAATAGGCCTCGCGCGATCTTCTTCGCTACCGGAGATCCGATAGCGGCCATTCGAGAGAAGTAGCCAAGCCGATCTGAATCGTACGCAGAGGGCAAGTCGATTTGCGCGAGCATCTCCCGGACACCCGGCCCGGAGTTCAGTCGTGCAGTCGCGATGACCTGGGACGTGTAAGCGTCTTCCGCTAGAAGAATGACAGGATCAACAGTCCTATCTAAGTCTTCCTTGAAAGCGACATCGCCAGCCAAGCCCGTGAGGCGCTCAGCATAAGCCTGATACCGAACGGCTACCGCCTGCTGTATCTGCTCCTCGGTACGTGCTATCCGTATCCTAAGTCTTGGTGCAGCTTCTGCCTGCGGGATCTGCGCCATGTCCATCAGCATTCCCTCTTCCATTCCAAAAAAAATGCCCCTAGGGGCGTTCAACAAAAACACCACATCATCTGCGCGTTTGCCCGTCAGATCTGGCTTCGAGATTGCATGCGTTAGGCATTCGCGAGTCTGAGGCAGCGTACTCGTCGCTCGCAGGCACAAAGAATTGCTTATGTGGTTCAGGCAGGACGGGGTGAACGTTGCCCGGAAGGTTGGACTTAGATGCATCTTGGCCACACGGCCCGAAGAGGGGAGGGCCTTGCGAAGCCAAGGAAATGCAACGGTTCTGATTCCTCGGAGGTACCCAGTTCTTCAAGGCGCAAGAACATCCAGCCAGTCCATTGATTCAGCAAATCAACTTGCTGGCCGTACTTTAGGTCCTTTGGCTTAAGTCATCAAGCTTGTTCGGCGGATTTGACGCTGTAACTGTCTAGGAATGCGTCACTATTCGGGCGCTAGGCTCAGCACACTGGGTGAGTGACGCTCGCCGCATCTCGAAGGCGGGCGTCCAGTGCGTCATGGCTCGACGAATAGGTAAGGTTCGCGCAAGATTGTGAGGGGCGGCGTCGTGACTTATCGCAGGATGACCTGATGACTAGCGGAGCTACCCCTAGCAGTCCAACAGCAGGTCGGGAGATCGGCTCGCCAGAAGCGGCCTTAGAGTGGCTCGAAAAGGCGGAGACAAAGATCGTCCCGCCGCCTTTCGATGACTCTTCCGTAGAGGAGGGCTTCCTTGTCGACTACCGCTTAGCCGGTCTTCAGTCAGTCGCGATCGCGTGCTCACTGGGTATCGCAGCCTACGTGGCGATTGGAACCGTTGATATACTTTCCGCGGGGTGGAACTCTGAGCCAGCGCTTCGAAGAGCGATTGCGGTGTCGCTATTAGCATTCGTCGTTTTGCTCATACTGAAAAAGCCCAGACTCGTACTCGAGAACTATAGCCTGCTCCTTGGCAGCATTGGAGCGATAACCATTGTCGGGCTGATCTCGGTCATTCATCTATTGCGAGATGATGACGTCACGGCTCTTGTGAATCCGGTTTCGTTGCTTGCCCTGTGGATTCTCTTTGGCTTTGTTAGGCTTCCTCTGAATGTCGCCATCTCGGTCGGGGCGATAGGTAGTTTGTTCTCGATGTTTGGATCTCGTCTAACCAATATGCAGGAACCGGGAATCCGAACCCTCATCTACTTGGTAGTTGCGAATGCCATCGGAATTCTCTTGGCACGATCGATTGAAATTCGAGAGCGCAAGCTTTTCCTACAGCGACTCTTGGCAGAGCGCGCTCAAGCGGAGCTGACGCGGCGCACGGCGGATGCGGAAAACGCATCTGCCGAGAAAACTCGGCTTCTCGCTGCTGTCGCACACGACCTCCGCCAGCCCATGCTTGCTGGGGTATTGCATTCTGAAGTCTTACGTCAAAGACTAGATGCAGGAGATCTCTCTGCTGTTCGGAAGCAGGCAGCAAGAGTTGAGGCGTCGGTAAAGGCGCTTGGCGACACGTTAGAGCACCTGTTGGTCGCAGCACGTTACGATGCCGAGAATGACGGGATATTGGTCGAACGAGTTTCCCTTGCAAAGTTGTTCCATCGTTTGCGCGATGTCTTCGAGTCTCACGCAGATAGCAAGGGTATCGTTTTGCGGATACATGAACCCGATTTCAGATTTGCGGTTAGAACGAACGAACAGGCGCTATCGAGGATCTTGATGAACTTGGTTTCGAACGCCATCAAGTTCACCGGCCCACGAGAAGAAAGGGTGAGCGGTGTCGTGGTGAGAGCGGTCCAAAGAGGCGAAAGCTACCGCATAGCGGTCGTCGACACTGGCGCGGGGATTTCACCAAGTCATCTTGCTTCGATATGGCAGCCTTTCTATCAAATTGGTAATGAAGAACGAAATAGAAGCAAAGGCTTGGGGCTTGGTCTCTACATTGTTCAACAGTCGCTCCGGAAGTTAGAAGGACACTCGGTGTCCGTACGCTCACGTCTTGGTTTTGGAAGTAGATTTATTCTTGAGGTCCCGTGCTATCGAGAAGTCCATCTGGAACAGGACAATGCAGATTCGGAGTTTGAGTACGCGCAATGTTCCGAAGGGGATTTGTCCTCCTCTTTAGTAAGCGGACTTCACGTAGTGCTTGTTGAGGACGATTCGGAAGCACGTGAAGCGATTGAGGCTCAGCTTGCTGAATGGAATATTTCTTGTATTAGCGGAGTCGGTGCGGAAGGTGTTGCACAGAGAGCCTTAAGTGATGGGAGGGCGGTCGATTGGATCATTGCCGACTTCCGTTTGCCCGGGGATCTTCATGGCATAGACGTCATCCGGGAGGTGCGTCGAACGCTTGGGTATGCACCTCCGGCGTTACTTGTTTCGGCGGAAGTCGATGGGGACAAGCTGCTGACAATGCTGCCGCCCTCGACCGTGTTCATTCCAAAGCCATTTGACGCGGTGAAACTGAAGCTTGCGCTCCTGAGTGCACCTGTACCGTACGGGATCAAGTCGTCGTCACAATAAACCTCCCCGGATCCCGCGCCAGCTTCCTTCGCAGCAGTTTGAAAACCTCCGGATGAAACTCCGGTGGTCCTAGTTTTGCCGGATCGATCAGGCACCATTGGTCGAATATCAGGGTCTGGCTTCTGCGGGTATCCGGATTTGTTTCGGTGAATGCGATGGGGCTAGGGTACGGCCAGCGGGGAAACTGCAGGGGGGCGACTGCATCCAGCAGGCGCAGATGGTGCGATTCGGCTGACTCTTCGCCGCAGCACAGGCCGGGGCAGCGGCCGATCTGGCGCGAGAAGCACGCCCGCTCGCCCGTCCAGAGGCCGATGGCGCCGTCGCATAGACGGTGCCGACGGCCGATCTCGGCCAGGGCTGCGCGGGCTGCCGATCGGGTGCTGAAGGGTCCGTGCAAGCCTTCGGCCGTTTCCGGACGAAAGCAAGCGAGCGGCACGAAGGAGGGCGGTTCCCCCGCAACTGCGAAACTGAGGAAGCAGTTCGACTCGCGACGGCGCAGGGCGAGGTTGTGGAGCGGCGTGCTGGCGTGGATCAGCTGGATCTCACGCACGAGGGCGCAAAACTCTCCTGCGGTCTCCTCGACCTCCAGGCCGTAGGCTTCCCTCGCCAGGCGGGCGTCGGTGCTGTTGCTGCTGTCGGCATAGAAGTGGGCGCGGACGCGGTCGCGCAGGTTCTTGGCCTTGCCGATGTAGAGGGGCTGACCATTGACTCCGAGGAAGGTGTAGACGCCTGGCCCCTCGGGCAGGTCATCCAGCGCGTCCTCCGCTAGGTGGTCAGGCCGGGCGGGGTATTTGAGCAGGTGGCTCATTGCCTCGCGGAACTGTGCAGGGTGCTCCTGGACCGATATCCGCTGGAAGAACTCGGCAATCAGGCGGGCGTCGCCGAGGGCGCGGTGGCGGCCCGCGGCATCGAGCCGGTGGCGCGCGATCAAAGCGTCGAGACCGTGGCGGTCGTGCCCCGGGAACATCCGCCTGGACAGCCGGAGAGTACACAGTACGTCGGACTGGAAGCGCTGGCCGAGGCCCCTGAAGGCTGCCTTGAGGAAGCCATAGTCGAAGCGGGCGTTGTGCGCGACGAAGACGCGGCCTTCGAGCCGCTCCCGTACATGGCCTGCAACGGTCTCGAAGGCGGGCGCGCCGCGGACCATGTCGTTGCTGATTCCGGTGAGCGTCTGGATCTCCGGCGGAATGGCCATGCCCGGATTGACCAGCGTGCTCCACTCGCCGGTGCGCATGCCGCCGTCGACCCAGATGATGCCGATCTCCGTGATCCGATCGCGCGAGGGATCGGTGCCCGTGGTCTCGAGGTCGACAAAGGCATAGCGCCCCCCGGGCTTGGCCGCGTCGGCGGGACGGCCGGAGACGGGCAGAGCCTGGCCGTCATCCGGCGGCAGGGTCATGCTCCACAGGGAGCTGTCAGCTGACGACATAGGCACCGGCCCCTGTTGCGAGGAGCAGCCCGCGCTCGTTGTGAAGCGCCATCTGCGTCGATCCGACCCTTCCTCCAAGTCGAGTCACGCTGGCCGAGGCGACGAATCGCTCGCCGAGCCCCTGGCGCAGGAAGTCGATTCGCAGGTCGATGGTGCCGATGCGGTTGAAACGAGCGAGGATCTGGGCAGCACTTTCGTCGGCGAAATGTTCGGCGATCGCGCACATCAGCACGAGGCCGGCGGTGGTATCCAATACGGCCGAAATCACTCCGCCATGCAAACGTCCATAGTGGTAGTGCCCTACCAGGGACGGCGTCATGTCGAAGCCCATCGATGCCTTCTCAGGGTCGCTGCTCAGTACCTGCAGCCCGAGCACCTTGTTGAAGGTCACTCGAGACTGAAAGGTCTCGCGCAGTTCGGCTTCGAGGCGCGCCTCTTCTGCAGCGCTACGCCTCGGGCGGGCGGGGTGGGCTGTCATCCGTGTTCGGCTATCCGAAGTCGGCTGTCCTTGCTCGGCTGACCGTTCAACGGCCCTTGAAGACCGGCGCACGCTTGGCCAGGAAGGCATCCACCCCCTCGCGGAAATCCGCCGTCTGGCCGGCCCGGGCCTGCAAGCCTGCCTCCGTCTCCAGTTGGCCGGTCAGGTCATTCCGCAGGCTCTGGTTCATTGCCTCCTTGATCATTCCGAGTGCCCGGGTCGGCATCGCGGCTAGCCTCGCCGCCATGGCCTGGGCTGCCTGCTGGAGTTCCTCGTCGGGCACGACCTGCCAGACGAGTCCGAACTGCATCGCCTGCTCGGCGCTGATCTTGTCCGCGAGGATGGCGAGCGCGCGGGCGCGCGACTCGCCGGCAAGCCGGGGCAGGAAATACGTCGATCCGGCATCCGGTATCAGCCCGATGCGGGAGAATGCCTGCAGGAAGGTCGCCGACTGAGCGGCAAGAACGATATCGCCGGCAAGCGCGAGGCTCATCCCGGCGCCGGCTGCCGATCCGTTGACCGCGGTGATGATGGGCGCCCGCAGCCGGCGCATGAGCTCGATGAGCGGGTGGTAGTACTTTCGCAGGTATTCGCCAAGGTCTACGGTGGGCGCTCCGTCGCGGCCGCGGACTTGCGGATCGGCAAGGTCCGCACCGGCGCAGAATCCGCGTCCCGCGCCGGTCACCACGACTGCCCTGACATCGCCTCGCTGCACGCCCGCTTCGATCTCGTCGAACGCATCCTTGAGCGCAGCCGCTAGCGGGGCGTTCAGGGCATTGAGCACTTCGGGCCGGTTGAGCGTGAGCGTGATCACCGCGCCCCGGGTTTCGCGAAGGAGGACCTCGCCTGTCTGGGCCATCTCTGTCGGGCCATCTCTGTCTGGGCCATCAAATTCTCCTGGATGGGCATCAACGGCAGCAGCCGCAATTGTCGCTCATCCGGCTCGCCTGTCGGCGGAGCTGACGTCGCCTTTCGCGCATGTGGACACGGCGTATCAAGAGGTTCAGCGACATTGACCGCGATCAGGCCGCGCAGTTAAATCCTCGTATGCAAGACGTCGATCTTCAGGGAGAAGGCTCGCTGGCCGGCTTGCACCATCAACGGATAATCAAATGAATCTGGTTGCACGCGTCAAGGCGATCCTTCTCGAGCCATCGAGCGAATGGCAGGTCATCGACCAGGAGTCGCATACAGTCAAGGATCTCTACCTGACCTACCTGCTGCCGCTCGCCGGCATCGCTGCGTTGGCGACCCTGATCGGCACGATTGTCTGGGGATACAACGCCGGACCGGTCACGGTTCGATACGGGTTCGGCGATGCGCTCAGCGTCGCGGTCATGGGCCTGGTGATGTCCATGGTGGTCGTCTACGTGCTCGCGTGGATCATCGCCGCGCTGGCGCCTACTTTCAAGGGCGAGAAGAGCTTCCTGAAGGCTTTCACGGTTGCGGCGTTCAGCATGACGGCATCGTTCGTCGGCAGCTTCTTCGCCATCCTGCCGGCACTCGCATGGCTGATCGGCCTGATCGGCGGCCTCTACTCCCTATATCTGCTCTACAAGGGCCTGCCGGTCCTGATGAAGGCGCCTGCAGACAAGGCGCTGGGTTACACGGTGGTCGTGGTGATCGCGGCAATCGTATGCAACGTCCTCGTCGGCGCCATCCTGGCAAGCGTGTTGCCCAATCCATGGAGCAGCACCGGCGCCGGCTTGGGTGGCGGATCCGGCTCCGAGATCACCATCAAGACTCCGGGCGGGGAGGTATCCACCACCCAAGGCAGGCTCGAGGAGATGGGACGGCAGCTCGAGGCTGCGGCGAAGAAGGTCGAGCAGGCCAGCCAGAACCAGGATCCGAAGGCCGTGTCGCAGGCGGCATCGGAGGCGGTAGCCGCGGTGACCGGCGTGGTGCCCGGCGGAGCCAGGGTCGCCCTGTCCTCCGACAGGCTCAAGAGCTGGTTGCCGACGACGCTGGACGGAATGAAGCGTGAAACGTTCGAAGTCCAGGAAGGTGCCGCGATGGGCGTGGCCGGCACGACTGCGCGGGCCAGCTATCGGGATGGGGATCGTGAGGTCGACCTCGAGGTCATTGATGCCGGTGGCGCCGCGGGCATCCTGGCGATGATCAGCGGCCTGGCAGTCGGCGAGCGCGAGACCGAGACCACTCATGAGAAGTCCTATCAGGTCGACAAGCGCAAATTTACCGAGAAGCGGTGGAAGGATGACAGCGAGGCCGAACTCAGCATCGTGCTGGCCAACGGCGTGGTAGTGACCGCCAACGCGCGCGGTGTGCCCATGAGCAAGCTGACGTCCTCAGTGAAGGCACTCGGGCTGGAGAAGCTGGAGGTCGTTCAGCCGGGCCAGGCGCCTGCGCCTTCGCGCAAGGGCTGAGTCATCAGGAGAACGTGATGTAGCGGCGCCGCTCCAGCGTGTCCAGATGGGGCACGTTGTTGAAGCTGATCAGGAACGCGCCGCGCTCGTTGAAGCGGAATTCACAAAAGCCGCTGTTTCGTACCTGCAGGTTGAGCGCGACGAAGCTCGCGGCGGGCATGTCGAGGTGGTGCGCGACGATCGAGGAGATCGGTCCGCCGGAGCTGACGACCAGCACCCGCTCGACCGCCTGTTGCGCAGGCGGGCGACATGCCTGCTCGAATGCCTGGTAGGCGCCTTCCTGGAAAGCCCTGAAGCTGCGGTGCACGCTCGGGTCGACCTTGCCCATCGTCCAGGCGGTCAGCGCGTCCCTCAGCAAGCGGAAATGGTCCCGGCGGGAGCCATCGGCATCGAGCGACGGCAGGGGCTGAGGCTCCCCGCGTTCGTCCTGGAGGGCGGCCAGGTGCGCCTTGACCAGCCGCTCCGGATCGTACTCGTCCAGCCGGTCGTCCAGAAGTGCCGGCTTCATCGGCAGGCCCGCCTCCACCACGCCCTCCACGGTTTCCCGGTGCCGCCGGAGGGTACCCGAGACGACGCGGTCGAAGCGCAGGTCGCGCTCGCGGAAGTACTGGCCAAGCCAGCGCGCCTGGCGGTGGCCAAGATCGGTCAGGCGGTCGTAGTCGTCGGTGCCGAAGGCCGCTTGCGCGTGCCGGACCAGGAACAGTTCTGCCATCGGCGAATGGTAGCGTAGGGCGGCGCTGGGCTGCGCGCCCCCATGAGGCGGCATCGCGCGCGAACCAGCCCGGGAACCGGACGGACAGACTGCGGTAAGTCGGTCACTTTGAGGCTTTACGTTCTGCAACCTTTGGATGCGTTCCAGCCGTTCGCGCGCACAATGGGTTGCAGGCACAAAGCATGCCGGGGGCTTCGCCTATTGTGACCATCCTCCGATCCTCAGAAGTGAACATGTCGACCGAACTTCCGCGACGGCTCGATGACAAGGCTCGTCGCGAGGCGATCAAGGTCGGTCTCGTCGCGCTGCGGGCGCGCGGCCGGCGTGCCACTACAGCGTTGCCTGGTGGCTTCAGGCTGCTCGACCGTGACGGTAACTGCGTTGCGGGTGACAACTACGAACTGACCGCCGAGGACGTCATCAAGTTCTGCAATCGAATCCCCTAGTACCTGGGACCTGTCAATCGGGGCCGCTTTTCGTGCGGTCCCGCACGCCTGCAACGCGCGGGTGATCTAAACGGAGAAGTGCTGATGAAACGGAATTCGACTACGTCGCTTGCACTCGGGGCCCTGATCATCGGGCTGCTGGCACCCCTTGGGGCGACCGCGCAGCAAACCAGCGGGGCGAGCACAGAGACCATCGCGGTCACGGGCTCGCTTTCCGGCAACCTGTCCTTCACCACCGACTATCGGTTCCGGGGCCTGTCCCGGACGTTCGGCGACCCCGCCCTGCAGGGGGGCTTGGACTTCAGCCTGCCGAACAGCTTCTACATCGGCGCCTGGGCGTCGATGGTCGACAAGGAAATCTTCGCCGACTCGCGAGGGTATGAACTGGATATCTATGGCGGCTTCAAGCGACAACTGCGCGAAGGGCTTCTCCTGGATGTCGGCCTTCTGCAGTATCTTTTTCCGAGCCAGTCGGAGTACAGCACGCTGGAGGCCTATGCCGGACTCGGCTTCCGATGGCTCTCCTTCAAGTACTACTACACGCTCTCCAACGAGTACTTTGGTGCGGGCAATGCAAAGGGCACCCAGTACCTCGACATTGGCGCGACCTATCCTCTGGGCAATGGGCTCAATGTGATCGGTCATATCGGATTCCTGCGCGGCCAGAGCGGTGCCCGCGATTACACTGACTGGAAGGTGGGCGTCACCAAAGACTGGCGCGGCTTCGTCTTCGGCGCATCCTATGTGGATATGGATTCGGACTTCGAATTCACCAACGGTGCCGGACGCACCCGCGACCTTGGGGATGGCGGCTTCCTGCTATCGGTAAGCAAGGTTTTTTGAGCTTGCGGCGTTGGGTACAATCGCGCGTCGCCTCCGTAGCTCAGTGGATAGAGCATCCCCCTCCTAAGGGGAGGGTCGCACGTTCGATTCGTGCCGGGGGCGCCATGGTGCTCCGGGGCTACCGCGGCCAGCGCTCCACGCCACGACAGTGCTCGAGCAGCGCCGGCTCGTCGACGGTGAGCCCAAGCCCGGGGGCGTCCGGAACTCGCATTGCGCCGTCGCGGTAGGCCCAGGCGCTTCGGAAGACGCCGGGAAGCGTCTTGCCGAGATCGAACTGATGCTCGGCGAGGAGGTCTCCCTGCAGGGCGGCGTTGAACTGCAACGCCGCCGCCTGCACGATCGGCGAGCCCGAACCCATGTGAGCCGTGATTCCCACACCGACCGCTTCGGCCAAGGCCTGCTGCCTGAGACCATCGGAGAAGCCGGTCCTGCAGATGTCTGGTTGCAGGATCTGCAGTGCCCGGGCCTGCAGCCAGGGCGCAACCTGGAAGCTGGTGAAGAAGCTCTCGCCTAGGGCGATCGGCACGCCCGCCTCAGTCGCAAGGCGGGCATGCCCTTGCAGATCTTCCGGCAGGAGCGGGCATTCCAGCCACTTGACGCCGTGCGCCGACAGCAGGCGTTTCGCCTCGGCCGCGTGCCGGGCGTCGGTGTAGGACCAGAGGGCGTCCGTCATCAGGTCCCAGTTTCCTGCAACACCTTCTCGCAAGGCCGCGACTTCGCGCAGCGTACCTTCGGTATCGGCATCGACGAAGATCTTGGCGCCGCCCAGGCCGTCATCGGTCATTTCCCGGAGCAGCGCAATCCGCTCTTCGATGGTCGCGCGGCGGATGCCCGACAGATAGACGGGTACCAGGCGCCTTGGCTTCGGGCTGATCAGGCCGCAGACCGGCATGTCGTGGCGCCGTGCAAGCGCATCCCAGACCGCCACGTCGACGGCAGCCATCGCGAGCAGCTGATAGCCCGCGCTGTGACCTCGCCCACGATTCAGGTCGTAGCAGAAGTCCCAGAGGGCCGGCGGGTCGGCAAACGGGGTGCCGGCGGCGAGTGGCGCCAGAAGTTCGGTTGCCAGCCTGCAGATCAGCTCGGGACAGATGGGCTCGGTCGCTTCGCCCCATCCGACGCTGCCGTCGGACAAGGTGACCCTGACAAGCGCGGTCTCCACCTCGCGCGCGTAGACCGTTCGCCACCCCGGCTTGAGAAGGAATCGCGGCGAACTCGCCCGGTTCGTCTCGTTGAACGTGCTCCAGTAGGTCTTGTCCGGGATCGCAAGGTGATATGCGTCCACGGCCCGGATGGCGAAGCTCAGGTCAGGTGTGCTCATCGGGAAGCTGCCTTGATGGCGAAGCTGAGGCCGGCCGCAATCAACGTGACTCCCACCAGCCGGGTCAGCGTCACCAGCGGGAGGATGCCGGCCAGACGGTGTCCGAGGAATGCGCCCGGCACCAGCATCAGGCCGATGGCCGCGCCTGCGGCGATGTCCACGCCGCCGAGGTAGAAATTGCCGGCGGAGGCCATCGCTGCGATCGGCAATTGCACCGCCTGGCCGAGGAGGATCGCGTCGCGCATGGCTGATCCTTGCCAGACCAGGATGGGCACCAGGACCATCGGGCCGCCGGTGCCGGTCAGTGCCGATGCGAAACCGGTCACGCCGCCAACCGTAAACCCCGGCACCGAGGCAGAGGCTGCCTGATGCGCATGGCGGCTCTCGCGTCGAAGCAGCGCCCTGGTTCCGACGGCGATGGTCAATACAGCCAGCAGCGCCAGTGCAAGTCGGACGGGAATTATCGCCAGTGCCCAGGCCCCGAGGAGCGCTCCGGGCACGGTGGCAAAGATCAGCGACCAGTTGACCGAGTTCGCGCCTTGCAGGGATCGCCGCGAGATGACCAGCGCGGCCACCCCGGTGCCGATGAACGCGAAGCTGCTGATCACGATCGCCTCACGGACCGGCAATCCGATGACGTGGGTGAGCCAGGGGGTGAGGAGGACGCCGCCGATGCCGATCGCCCCGATCAACGCTCCGATGACCAGGGCTGCACATGCGGTGAGCGCGAGCTCGCCAAGGCCCATCAGGAGTGGCGATCGCCCAGGTCCGGCAGCGTTGCCCCATAGCGCCGGATGGTGTCCAGGCCGAAGGCCGATGGCATGACGCAGGGATGACGCGGGTGCACCTCCCGAAGCCCGATCCGTTGCGCGAACATCCGCTTGCCGTAGCAGAGCATGTGTTCCGGAGAGGCCATGACGTAGGTCAGCAGCGGCAGGATCCCGGCATGCAGGCGCTCAGCCTCCTCGGTTTTCACGGTGTCGCCTTCCGTCATCAGGTCGAAGATCCGTGCCATGACGTCGGCACAGTCCGGAGCCGGGATCAGGCCGGCACACCCGAGTCGGATGCTGCTGGGCAACTCGAGCCCGCCGCGCCCGTTGAACACACGGAACACCCCGTTCGTCTCGTCCATCATCCGGCGCACATACTCGATCGGCCCTTCGCCCTTTAGAAGGGTGATGTTCGGATGGTTGCGGTTGAGTGTCTTGAGGCCGGCGTTGGACAACCAGACATCCAGGTTCATGGGATTGTTCTGGATCGCGACCGGCAGTGTCGACGCATCCGCCACCCGCCCGAGAAACTCGACCAGTTCCGACTCGGGAACATTCTTGATCGGTGGCGGCTGCAGGATGATCCAGTCGGCCCGCGCGTCGGCGGCTGCCTTTGCCATTTCGATCTGCCCGTGCACGCTCAACTCGTTGATCGTGACGGCGAGCGGTACGCGACCGGCTAAGTCTTCAGCCGTCCATTCCACGAGTTGCCTGCGTTCGTTGACGTCGAGCTTGTTGAATTCGGTCACGATGCCGAGGATCGCGATTCCATGGACACCACCGGCAACGCAGGCATCCAGTTGTCTCTTCAAGGCCTGCCGGTCGATGCGACCTGCATGATCGAAGAACGTGTAGATCATCGGATAGATGCCGTGAAAATCCTGGGTCATGAGAATCCTGCGAATGGTTAGTCGATTTTTGCGTTCGACGTCTTGACGACCTTCGACCACCGGTCGATTTCCGCCTTGACGTGGTCCGCCAGCGCCTGGGGCGGTCCCGATTGCGGCTGAGCCCCCGCCTTGATGAGCTTCTCCCGGACTTCAGGAGATTCGACGATCTGATTGATGGTGGCGTTGAGCCTTGCCACGGCATCGGAGGGCAGTCCGGCCGGGCCGAACATGCCGAGCCAGCTGGAGATGTCGAAATCCTTGACCCCGAGCTCCGAGAGGGTAGGGACGTCGGGGAGGAGGGGCCAGCGCTGTTCGGTCGTGATCCCGAGCGCGCGCAGCTTGCCGGCCTGGACCTGGCCCAGCACGTTCGGCAGGTTGTCGAACACGACGTGCAGCGTACCGTTGATCAGGTCGCCGGTGAGCGCACCGTTGTTCCGGTACGGCACGTGCACCATGTCCACACCCGTCCGCATCTTGAACAGTTCGCCTCCCAGGTGCTGGCTGGTGGCATTGCCGATGGAGCCGAAATTCAGCTTCGAAGGCGACTTCCGGGCCAGTTCGATGAACTCCTGCAAGGTCTGCACCGGCAGCTGCCCGCTCACCACCATCACGTTTGGAATGGCCGCAACGCGTGCGATCGGCGTGAAGTCCTTCTGCGGATCGTAGGGCAGCTTCGGGTAGAGGCTCACGCTGGTTGCGTGCGTGCTGACGCTGCCCCAACCCAGCGTGTACCCGTCTGCTGCAGACTTGGCGAGCAGGTCGCTGCCGATGGTGCCGCCGGCGCCGGGGCGGTTCTCCACGACGAATGGCGCAACGAGGCGTCCGGTCAACTGTTCGCAGACGATTCGAGCGACCAGGTCCGCCGTTCCGCCGGCACCAAAAGGGACGATGACCTTGACCGGACGGGAGGGATACGCGGCACCCTGCGCCCAGGAGAACCGTGCAAGGCAGGCGGCGGCCGCCGACAGGGCCGCTGCGGAGAGCATCCGCCTGCGAACTGGCAGAATCGACATCGTTTGTCTCCTCGATCTGTAGAGCTTTCGTCCTCGGGATTTAAGCACATGGTCGCTGCATTCGCGGCCACCTGCGACATCCTCGCGCCTCGGGTCGGCGCGCAGATGATCGCGCTCGAGCGCGTTGAGCATGCTGTTGCGCTTGCCGTCGCGATCGTCAGTGAGCCGACAGGGTGCGACGCTCAGGCCTGCCACACCCCATACCCGGCCTCCCGCAAGCCGATGGCCAGTTCGACTTCCATTTCGCGAGCGGCCTCGTATGGCATCGGGTTGTAGATCTCATAGAGCGCCGGCAGCAGGCGCACGCCGTATTCGGTCACGAACCTGTTCGCCCGGATGCCGGCCTTGTGCTTGTCGAAGCGCAGGTCGGGATCCAGACCGGTCATGCCGACATAGACGAACGGCTTGCCCAGGAGATAGTCGGGGTTGGCCTTGCGAAAGCTCGGCTCGTTCCAGACCCGGTCTTCCAGCTCGACGACGTAGACGTGATGCCGATGGCGCTGCGATGAAGTCATCCGGATGCTGGCTGCTCCGCTGAAAATCCTTGGGACGTTGCGCGAGGCTGCCGCCCGTATTCGGGGCGCCGTGGCATGACTCCGTCGTGACTCAGCATCGCGCGGCCGACGCCGCTGCCGCGACGTGCCGCCGCTCCCTCTGTCCCAGCGCGATCGCGGAACCAAGCAACAGCACCAGCGCGGAAGCGATCAGCCCGGGCCTCAGCGAGCCGAACCGGTCCGCCACCATCCCGGTGAGGATCGGGCCGGCGATCTGGCTGGCCGCGAATGCGGTGGTGAATGCCGCCATAGCCGAGCCCCAGGCCTGCTTCGCCAGCGCCTTGCGGACGAACGCGCCGACGGCCGAAGGAGCGCTGAATCCCGCGATACCGAACAGCGCGGCCGATGCCACCATCGGCAGGGGGGCAGCCGACACGGCGGGCAGCATCGCGCCGGTTGCCAGCACCGCCATCACCGCCGCCAGCGGCCGGCCGCCGGGCCAGCGGGCGCAGGGTCCAGTCCACACCGCCGGCGCGACCAGCGTCGCGAGCCCCAGCACGAACCACACGACGATCACCTGGCCGGTGCCGGAGCCGTTGTCGCGCATCCACGCAATCACGAAGGTCATGTAGGCGATGTAGCCGACTCCGAAGCAGATGTACGCGCCGAGCTGCGGCAGGAACTCCCGCGACGGCCATGCCGCGCTGCCGGTTCCGGACTGCGGCTCTTCGATCCGTGAAGCCGCCCAGATGCTTGCGATGGTCATTGCCAGGCTCGTCCAGCCCATCGCGAGCCAGGCCAGGGGCCATGCTTCGCTGCCGCGCGCGTCGAGCAGCAGCGGTATCGCCACGCCGCAGAGCATCAGTCCGATCCCGGCGCCGGCGAAGTAGATGAGCACGGTCGCAGTGCCGAGCTCCGGCCGGCTCGGCAGGATGTTTCCCGATAGCGCACCGCCGGAGATGAACACCATGGCCCCGCCGATGCCCGCGAGGATGCGCGCGGCGCTGAGCAAGGCGAGGTCGGCGGTCATGCCGGTCCCGAGGAGCGCGACCGCCGTCAGCACCATTCCCGCACTGAACAGCAGCCGGTTGCCGGTCTTTCTCACCAGGGCCCAGGTCACGATCGCCCCGACCAGATAGCCGATCGCATTGGCGGTATTCAACCAGCCGGCCTGCGAATAGCTCAGCTGCAGATCGTCGCGCATTGCAGGCAGCACGAGCGCATAGGCGAACCGGGCGAATGAGTTCGAAACCGTCGGACCGAACGACAACAGAACCGCAATCAGGAAGGTTCGCGCCATGATCCATGGTAGCCGAGCCGGGTAGGGCAACCATCGCCCGGCGCCTGGCCGGGTCCGGTGAGGGCGCGGGGCGTTGGCCGTGAACTACGGGAATGTGCAGCCCGTCACCACCACCAGCCCCTGGACCGGCTCTTCTTCCACCAGTCGAACGATCCGACACGGGTGCCCCGGTTGCGCCACCACGGTTTGCTGCTGTAGCCGCAGATGCCGACGACCAGCGCGACGATCACGAGCTGCCAGACGAGCAGTCTCATCGCATCCGCCTGCTCTCAATGGGCGACGACTGCGAAGCGCGATTCCGGTCGGTCGTCGGACTTGTGCACCATGCTCACGTTCTTCTTCATCGCCCACGGCCTCATCTGGTGATGGATCGGAATGTAGTAGTAGTTCCGCGCGGTCAGGTGCAGCGCTTCCTTGAGCATGGCGTCGCGTTTGCCGGGATCGGTTTCCGACTTGGCGCCGTCGATCAGGGCATCGATCTTCTCGTCGCTGATGCGTCCCATGTTGTAGCTGCCGTCCGCACCGTTCGCGCGGGTGCGCACCAGAGACTGCAGGCTGCTCAGCGCATCATAGGTGGTGGCACCCCAGCCGAGCAGGTAGGCACTGGAGTCGAACTTTTCCAGGCGCGGGATGAGGTTGGAGAAAGGCATGGCATTGACCCGCACCTTGATGCCGATGCGGGACCACATGCCGGCGAGCGCCTGGCAGATCTCTTCGTCGTTGACGTAGCGGTTGTTGGGGCAGTCGAGCGTGAACTCGAAGCCCTCCGGAAAGCCGGCTTCGGCAAGCAGACTGCGGGCTTCCTTGAGGTCGACCTGCTCGCGCTTGTCGATCTCGCGGCTCCAGCCGTTGACGCCAGGCGCCACGATGATGGCCGCCGGGATCGAGAGACCTCGCATGGTGTTTCGGCGGATGGCCTCCGCATCGATTGCCAGGTTGAGTGCCTTCCTGACGCGGATGTCCTTGAAGGGGTTCCTGCCTCGCACCGAGCTGTACTTGAGTTCTTCCGAATGCTGGTCGAGCCCCACGAACATGGTCCTGATCTCCGGACCGTCCAGGATCTTCAGCGCCTCGTTCTGGCGCAGGCGCGCAACATCCTGCGTCGGCGGATCTGTCACCAGGTCGACTTCGCCGGAGAGCAGTGCGGCGATGCGGGTGGCATCCTGCCTGATCGGGGTGTAGATGACCTCGTCGACGTTACCCGGAATCCTGTCCCACCAGTTCGGGTTGCGTTCCATCAGGAGGCGCTGCTCCGGAGCCCACGACTTGATGATGTAGGAGCCCGTGCCGTTGGCATTGCGCGAAGCATAGGTCTCCTCCTTGCTCTTGAGGTCCTGCGCCTTCTCCGTCTTGTGCTTCGTCGCCCATGCCTTGCTGACGATGCGGAAATCGACGAGGTTTCGAAGCAGCGTCGGCAGGGGCCTCTCGAGCACCAGGTCCACCGTGAAGTCGTCGGTCTTGCGGATCTCCTTGATGCCGTTGACGTGTTGCGTCATCGAAGTGTTCGCTTCCTTGAGACGCTCGAAGGAGAAAACGACATCCTCGGCGGTAAAAGGTGCGCCGTCGTGGAACTTGACGCCCTTGCGCAGGATGAAGCGCCATTCGGTGGGCGAAGCCATCGTCCACGATGCCGCCAGCGCCGGCTCGATCTGGAAGTCCTTGTCGTATCGCACCAGCCCTTCGTAGGCATGCTGCAGGATGGCGCTGGTGGTGGTGTGGCTCTGCGAATGCGGATCAAGCGTCAGCACGTCGCTTTGCGCGGCCCAGCGCAAGCTAACGGCCGCGGCCCAGCACGGCGTGAACAGGATGCCTGCTGCCAGCATCACGGCCACAGCCGAGCGCCAGGCGCCGGTGGCAAGCCGTGCGCTAATCAGTCTCGTCATCGGTCATCCTCTCGTCTGCACCGGCGATCTTTCACCGTCCGGGGACGATCGTGATGCAATTTACCATGGGGGGGCCGCCGAAGCCGCTGCGCCGGCGCGCCGTCACGCCTCTGTCAGGGCATCCGTCGCATGGTCGCCGGAGCGACCATGCCGCCTCACGTAGGAAATGATCGAGAAGCAGGTTCCGTTGACGCTCGTGTGCCGTTCGCGGGAAGTTTCCTGCCAGTCGGTCGGGTCCGGCGCGGACATGAAGACGTCCCCCGGCGGCGTGAGTTCGACTTCGGTCAGGATGATCCGGTCTGCTATCGGAAGGGCGCTGGCGAAGATCTGGGCGCCGCCGATGATGAAGAGTTCGTCCTCGCTGGCGTTGTCCGCGACGGCCTGAGCCAGGCTGCCTGCCCACCTGACGCCCGCGGGCAGCGCCGGCTTGCTACGACTGATCACCACCATCTGCCGTCCCGGGAGCACCCGTCCGATGGATTCCCAAGTCAGGCGACCCATGAGGATCGTCCGGCCCATGGTCGTGCGCTTGAAATGTGCGAGGTCTTCGGGCAGGTGCCAGGGCAGGCTGTTGCGATGGCCGATCGCGCCGTTCACGGCGCGTGCGACCAGCAGGGTCAGGGTCGGCATGGAGGGCGCGGTTTCGGGCCGGCGAACTTGGGGCGGCGGACTCGGCTCGAAGTATTCAGACCGCTACCGGTGCCTTGATCGCGGGATGATGCTGGTAGCCCTCGATCGTGAAATCATCATAACGGTAGTCAAAAATCGACTCGGGACGACGACCAATGACCAGGCGCGGCAACGGAAGCGGGTCGCGGGCCAGTTGTTGCTGCACCTGCTCGCGATGGTTGTTGTAGAGATGACAGTCGCCACCGGTCCAGACGAAGTCGCCCGGTCCCAGGTCGCACTGCTGCGCCACCATGTGCGTGAGCAAGGCGTAGGAAGCGATGTTGAACGGCACACCCAGGAAGATGTCCGCGCTTCGCTGGTAGAGCTGGCAGGACAGGCGGCCCTGGGCCACGTAGAACTGGAAGAAGGCATGGCATGGGGCCAGCGCCATCCGGTCGAGGTCTGCGACGTTCCAGGCGGAGACGATGAGACGGCGCGAATCCGGATTCTTTTGAATCGCACTTACCACTTCGGCAATCTGATCGATGGTGCCGCTATCCCGGGCCGGCCACGAACGCCACTGGGCGCCGTATACCGGGCCGAGTTCGCCGCGCTCGTCGGCCCATTCGTCCCAGATGCTCACGCCGTTCTCGCGCAGGTAGGCGACGTTGGTGTCGCCTCTCAGGAACCAGAGCAACTCGTGGATGATCGACTTCAGGTGCAGCTTCTTGGTCGTGACGAGCGGGAATCCCTGGGCCAGGTCGAAGCGCATCTGCCAGCCGAACACCGACCGGGTGCCGGTGCCGGTCCGGTCGGCCTTCTCGACGCCATGAAGCTGAACATGGCGCATCAGATCTAGGTACTGTTTCATTGCTTCGGAGGCCGTTTCGCGGTGCGCCATTATAGGGTGAGCGTTCTTGTCGGGCGCTGCGCTGGTGCCGGATCGAGGCCCGAATGCGGTGCAGCAAAAACCACTTGAACAGATCCACTGTTCTGGGTAAAGCTAGAGTGGAATCAACGCACTACATCAAATGATGCATTGCAGTGAGAACGACTCGAACCGCGACCGATCGCGGCTAGAATAAGGGCATGACTTTCGAATTCGCTATCCAAGTCGCGGCCTGCCGGCGATGATGCGGCGCCAGATCCTCGATTGGGTGGCGCTGATCGACCGTCTCGGTTCCGACGATCGCGACAGCCTGCGCGTCCACTTCCTGTCACTCGGCGAGGAAGACCGGCGGTTGCGCTTCGGCGTATCGGTCAACGATGACTACATCACGGCGTATGTCGACGGCCTCGATTTTGCGGCTTCCCACGTCTACGGCGTGCGCAGCGGGGCTGCGGGCTGGCTCGGTATCGGCCACCTCAGCCATGGCAACGGGGCGGCGGAACTGGGTTTGTCGGTCCTGCCGGACGGCCGCGGCCGCGGCCTGGGCGGCGCCATCTTTCGCTATGCCGTGGCGCAGGCATCGCGACACGGTGTCGGCCGCCTCTACATGCACTGCCTGACAAGCAACCGCGCCATCCTCTCGATTGCCCGCTCGGCCGGCATGTCGATCGGCTCGAGCGGTGGCGAGTCCGACGCCTATCTGCTGGTGCCGGATCATGCGGAGCTGGTCGCCCAACTGGTCGGCGAGCCGGCGATCGGGCAGACCAGGACCCCGGGCCTGCCGGCGTAGTCTCTCGCGACGACCTGCCTTGGCTGGCCCAGGGCGTCAGGCGCCCGCACCCGAACGCTGCCGCCGGGCCGCCTTGCGTACCGCCTGCGTCGCCTCGCGATGCGACTTCTGCGCTGCCTTCTGTTCATCGCGAGCCCGGTCAAGAAGCCAGCGTTGATACTCGTCGAGGTCGCCATCGAAGGGTTCGACGCGGCCGTCCGCCACCAGCCAGAATTCATCGCACACGGCACGCAACAGCGCGCGGTCGTGGGACACCAGCAGCAGTGCGCCTTCGAAGCCGTTGAGTGCCATCGCCAGCGCTTCGCGCGTGACCAGGTCGAGGTGGTTGGTCGGCTCGTCGAGTAGCAGCAGGTTCGGCCGCTGCCAGACGAGAAGCGCCAGCACCAGGCGCGCCTTCTCGCCGCCGCTCATGGTGCCGACTGCCTGTGCGGCCATTTCGTTGGTGAACCGAAAGCTGCCGAGGAAGTTGCGCAGTTCCTGCTCGCGGGCCGCGGGACCGACCTCGCGCGCAAGCCGCTGAAGGTGCTGCATCGGCGAGTCGCTCTCGCGGAGAACGTCGAGTTCCTGTTGCGCAAAATAGCCGATCGACAATCCCTTGCCCTGCGTGTATTCGCCGCCGAGCGGAGGCAGCGTCTGCGCGATCGTCTTCACCAGTGTCGACTTGCCCTGGCCGTTCGCGCCTAGCAAACCGACCCGCTGCCCGGCCATGATCGAACGGTTGAGCTTCGCAAGGATCGGCTTGCTGCGACCTTCAACCGAGTAGCCGCAAGTCAACCCGCTCACCGACAGCATCGGGTTGGGTACGTTGAGCGGCTCGCGGAACTCGAAATCGAAGCTGGCCGCCGACAGGACCGGCGGGATGCGTTCCATTCGCTCCAGCGCCTTGACACGGCTCTGGGCCTGGCGCGACTTGCTCGCCTTCGCCCTGAATCGTTCGACGAAGCGCGTGAGCTGGGCAATCCGCTCCTGCTGGCGCGCATGTGAAGACTGCTGGAGCCGCTCGCGCTCTGCCTTCATCTCTTCGAACTTGCTGTAGTTGCCGGCATAGCGGGTGAGGGTCGCGTCATCGAGGTGCAGGGTGACCTTGGTCACCGCGTCGAGAAACTCCCGATCGTGCGAGATCACCAGCATCGTCCCCTCGAATCGCGTGAGGAAACCTTCAAGCCAGACCAGCGCGTCGAGGTCGAGGTGATTGGTCGGCTCGTCGAGCAGCATCAATTGCGCCGGGCACATCAGCGCGCGCGCCAGTTGCAGGCGCATCCGCCAGCCGCCGGAGAAGCTGTCGACGGGCTGCTCGAGTTCCGCAGGCTTGAAGCCGAGGCCGAGGATCAGTGCCTGCGCACGCGAGCGGGCTGTGAATGCGCCGGCTTCGTCCAATGCCTGATGGGCGTGCGCGATCGCCATGCCGTCGTGCCCTTGCTCCGCCGCCGCCAGCGCCTCCTGCGCGGACAGCAGGCGGGTGTCGCCGGCCATCACGAAATCGGTCGCGCTCTGGCTTGTCTCCGGCATCGATTGAGCGACCTGGGAGATCCCGCCCGGCATCAGCCAGGCCGGCGGCATTTCGAAATCGCCGGCGTCGGCATGCAACTCGTTGGTCAGCAGCGCGAAGAGCGAGCTCTTGCCCGCGCCGTTGCGTCCGACCAACCCGACCTTCTCACCGGGATTGATGGTGGTCGATGCGCCTTGCAGCACGACTTTGACGCCGCGTCGAAGGCTGAGGTTCTTCAGGGTGATCATCGGATCGATTTTGCTGGTTCATCCGCGCCGCTGGACGCGTCGCCGGACGATGGTTCGATTGCTGCCGGATGCGATCCGGCAGGAGAGTTGCTTGCGGTGCTTGTCGGAGTCAGGCCGGGCGCCTGGTGGGCCCGCCGTCCAGGACCGAGCTACTGCGCCTGGGTAGGCTGCTGTCCCGGTGCGAACTGCTGCCCCGACGGCGATTGCCGCCCCGGCATCGGCTCTTGACCGGGGACCTGCCGCTGTCCTGAAACCGCAGTGGAAGATCCCGGCGCCGCACCGAACTGCGGATCGGCGCCGACGCCCTGGGACATGCCGCCCGCGCCGCCGGGCGGAAGCGGCTGGCCTGCGGGCTCCTGGCCCGCCTGCTGCTGCATCTGTTGTTGTTGCAACTGCTGTTGTTGCAACTGTTGCTGCTGCAACTGCTCCTGCTGCTGCTGGAGTTGCTGCTGCTGGAACTGCTGCTGCTGTTGCATCTGTTGCTGTTGCGGCGGCTGCGGCGGCTGGAACTGCGGCTGCGACTGTTGCGGAGGAGGAGGGCGGCGGCGGCGGCGGCGGCGCCAAGGTGCGGGTGGACACCGGCGCCGCGGTGCTGCCGTCCGAGGGCGCGCGAGCCTTGCCGACGCCGCTCGACAGGATGTCCAGGGATGCCCGCGTCGGTGTCTTCAATTCGATCAGCTTGCCGCGCTGCTCGAGCACCACTTTGTCGAGGCCAACCGATTTCACCACGGTGCCTTCGGTGACCGTTGAATTGACGCCGAAGGCCGCGCCGGGCTTGCCGTCGATCGACAGGATCACCACGCCTTCGGGGCCTGCTTCCGCAACACCGCTTACCTGGATGTTGCCCGAGCCCGAAGCGGCGGCCGCAGCGGGCGCGTTGGCCGATCCGAACAGCACCGTGGCAGGCTCGAGATTGGGCGCAGCCGCCGCATCACCGATCGACGCGCTCGGCGCGATGGCGGGACGTGGAGCAAGGATCTGCAACGCCCAGTAAGAGCAGATGGCGATCAGCAGCAGGAACAGCAGTAGTGTCAACAGCCGGGCGGCCGTCAGGGATCCCCGCATCGAGATGTCGCTTGGTGGGAGAGGTCAACTGTTATGATACAAGGTTGACAGCAACACCTCTGGATTCGCTTGAACAAGCCGATGGAAAAACAGCAACGCCGCCGCCGGGTCGCCGCAGGATTCACCCTGATCGAGCTGATGGTCGTCATCATGATTCTCGGCGTGCTCGCGGCGCTGATCGTGCCGCGGGTGATGACGCGTCCGGACGAGGCAAGGGCGATCGCCGCCCGACAGGATATCGCCCAGATCATGCAGCAGCTGCGCCTGTACCGGCTGGACAACTCGCGCTATCCCACCAGCGAGCAGGGCATCCAGGCACTCGTGACCAAGCCGTCCAGCGGTCCGGTCCCGAACAACTGGAAGTCCTACCTGGACAAGGTGCCCAACGACCCGTGGGGCAAGCCCTATCAGTACCTGAACCCCGGCATTCGGGGAGAGATCGATGTCTTCTCCCTTGGCGCGGACGGACAGACCGGTGGGACCGGCGCCGACGCCGATATCGGCAACTGGGATCTCTAGGACGGGCCGCCCGGCTCATCCGGCAGGGTTGCCGTCTGCGCTGACGGACGGATTGGCTGGTCTGCAACCGGGCGGTCCGCAAAAGGCGCGGCGGGTCATCCTCGGAGCGGTCCGATCCGTTTCATCCGGTTTGGCGAATCCTGCATTCCGGCGATGCCGCCGGTCCGGCTCAGACCGCCGTTCGTCGGCCGGCTTCACCCTGATCGAGCTGCTGGTGGCGATGATCATTGCGGCCGTCGTGATTTCCATGGTCGCGATCAGCGGCACCCACAGCCCGGCGCGGGAACTGGAGACGGACGCCGACCGGCTGGCGCAGCTCCTTGCGCTGGCGCGCGAGGAAGCGCAGGTGCAAGGCTCGCCGATCCGCTTCCAGACCGACGGCATCAACTATCAGTTCGTCGTCTTCAGGGATTCCGAATGGCGTGTGATCGACGACGACACCTATCTGCGGCCGAGGCGTTGGAGCACCCGCACCGATGTGCAGGTGCGCCGCGCCGATGGCGCCCGCTACCTCGAGTTCGGCCGCGACCTGGTGGAAGCGCCCTACCAGGTCCGGATGTTGAGAGGAGAAATGGTTGCGGAGATTTCCGCCAATGGGCTCGGGACGTTTGAAGTCGTCCGCCGCTGAACGACGCATTGCACCGCCGGCGCTTTTTCGCGCCGCGCCTGGTCGCGCCGCCCGGGGAATTCCCGTTGCCGTGCGCGGCTTCACGCTGGTCGAGATCCTGGTTGCTCTGACCATCGTGGCGATCGCGTTGATGGCGTCGATCCGGGCGGTGGGCTCGCTCACCACCAGTGCCAGCGACATGCGCAGCCGCACCCTGGCGCAGTGGAGCGCCGAGAACCGGTTGTCGCAGATCCGGGTGCAGCGGGAATATCCGCCGGTGGCTAGGCGCAACTTCGACTGCAGCCAGGGCGACCTGCCGCTGCGGTGCCAGGAAGACGTGTTCTCGACCCCTAATCCGAACTTTCGCCGGGTCGAGATCCAGGTCTACGGTGCCAACAGCGCCGAAGCGGTCGGCATCGGCGGCACCAGCACCGGCGGCAGGCTGGCCCGCCTGATCGGCTTCGCGACCAACCTGCCGTGAGCGCCTCGACCACGGGCACCAGGCCCGGCACCAGCAGGCGCGCCGCCCGCGTCCGCGGCTTCACGCTGATCGAGCTGCTGGTCGCCTGCGCGCTGATGGCGGTGCTTGCGCTGCTCAGCTGGCGCGGGCTCGATTCGATCCTGCAGAGCCGCGAACGCCTGGTCGTTGCCTCGGACGAACTGCGCTCGCTGACGCTTGCCTTTTCGCAGATGGACGAGGACGTGCTGAAGTCATGGCCGGTCAAAGAGCTGAAGCTGAACGAATCGCAGCTGCGCGTGGCAATTTCCGGCGAGAGCAACGCGCAGTCGCTGCACCTGATCCGGGAGGTCAATCGCAGCGGCTTCCCGACGCGGGTGCAGCGCGTGATCTATGAAGTGCGCAACAGCCAGCTGTCTCGCGGCTTCAGCGAGTTCGGCCAGGCGGAAGTAGGCGGTCGCGGCGGCAGCGCCGTGGGCGGCGGCGCGGTGCAGCCGATGATCTGGCAGCCCATCCTCGGTGGCGTGCGATCGATCGCCGTCCGCGGCTGGGTCGACGGCCGCGGCTGGGTGGATGCCTCCAACCTTGCGAGCATCGATCAGCAGAAGGCGAAGGCCGCGGCTGCCGCCGAGGGTGTTGCGCGTTCACAGGGCTCGGCAGGCGGTGGCGCCTCCAGCGCCGCGATGCTGGCTGCTCAGGCGGCCGCCCTGGCGGCACAGAACCAGTTCACCATCGCCGGCGTCGAGGTCGTTCTCGAGCGCATGGACGGGCAGCGCTTCGTGCGCGTTTTCTCCGTGAGGGACTGATGAGACCTCCAAGGCAACGTGTCGCGTTGGGACGGCCCCGTGCCGCGGCAGGAAGGCGCGGCGATCGTCACCGCGTTGCTGGTGGTGACGCTTGCGTCGGTCATCGTCAGCGCGCTTTTCTATCGCGAAAGCGTCGCCGTGCGCTCGATCGAGAATCGGCTGGCCCTTTCACAGACGCGCTGGGTCGAACGCGCGGCGCTCGACTGGGCCAAGGTCATCCTGCGCAGCGACCCCGGCACTTACGACCACGGCACCGACGTTTGGGGCACGCCGGTGGTGGAGACGCAACTGGACGAGACCGTCACCGGCGGAGCCAAGATCGGCGACAGCGCGCGCAATGCGTTCCTGGCCGGCAGCGTGACCGACGCGCAGGCGAAGTTCAACGTCAACACGCTCGTGGGCGCCAACGGCGAGCCGTCGGTGCCCCACATGGCGGCGATGACCAAGCTGATGACGCTGCTCGGGCTGCCGGAGTCGCTGGTTCAGCAGGCGCTGGCGCGGATCCTGAGGTCGCGTACCCGCACCCTCGGCGACGCTAGCGTGGCGGCCTCCGACATCCGCCTGATCCAGTTCGGAGACCTGCGCGACATCCCGGGTTTTGACGAGGCAGTGATGCAGGCGTTGCAACCCCACGTGACTGTGTTACCGGATGAAACAACACGGGTGAACCTGAACACCGCGACCCCCGAAGTGATTGCTGCCATGATCCCGGAAGTGCAACTCTCCGCCGTGAAGAGCTTCGTCGCCCAGCGCGAGCGTTTGCCCCTGAGAACGCTTCCGGAAGCCAATACGCGGATGGGACTGGATGCCTCCAATCAGCTCAACCAGGCGCTGCTTTCGATAAACACCATGTACTTCTGGGTGCATGGAGTCATCAGGTACGATCGCGTCCAATCCCAAACCGAGACCCTGATCCGGCGCGCCAGCGCCGGGCCGCGTGGGTCCATCCAGGTTGTATGGCAACACCGAACTTGAAACTCAAGCGCCACCAGGCGGTCGTCTGGCTGCCGCCGCGCAGCGCCGGCGAGCGCGCCTTCGGCAGCGAGGCGCTGCTGCTGGCGCATGTCGCAGGCGAGCCGCGGCCGACGCTGCGCCGCGCCTCGCTGGATTCGCTCGAAGGCATCAAGCAGGTGTGGCTGGTGGCCGACGCGCGCGATGTCAGCCTGCTCGAAGTCAACCTGCCGCCGCTCTCCGGCGCACGGCTGAGACAGGCGTTGCCGAACGTGGTCGAGGAGTTTCTGCTGCAGGACGTCTCGCGTTGCCTGGTGGTCCCCGGCCCGGCGGTGGCGGATGGCAAGCGGCTGGTCGGCGTGATCGACCGCGACTGGGTGGAGTTCGTGGTCGGCGCGTTCACTCGCCGCCAGATGCGCGTGGAATCGTTGTGGCCGGCGCAGCTCGCCCTGCCGATCGAAGCGGACAAGTGGTCGCTCGCCTGTGCCCACGGCGCGCTCGCGCTGCGCACCGGAGTTGCCAGCGGCCTCGGCTGGAACGCCGGCGAAGATCCCGCCAACCGGATGGAGGGCATCGTCTCGATTCTCGAAGCGGGTGCCGCCAGCCTGCCGAAGCCGGAGAAGTTGAAGGCCTATCTCGAGGATGCCGACTGGCAGAAGCCGGTGCAGAAAGCTGCGCAACGCTGCGGCATGGCCGTCGACATGGTGCGCCTGCCGGTTGTGCGCGGTGCGCCGATCGACCTGCTGCTGGGTCGTGCCTCCGGAATGAAGGCGACCATGGCGCAGGTCGACTGGCGGGCCTGGAGGGCGCCGGCCGCGCTGGCACTCGCATCGATGGTTGCCGCGTTGATCGGACTCAACATCCACTGGGGCATGCAGAACAGTCAGAAGGTCGCCATGCGCCAGGCGATGGAGCAGAAGTTCCGTGCCGCGTTCCCCGGCACGCAGGCGGTGATCGACCCGGTGCTGCAGATGAAGCGCAACGTGGCGGCGCTGCGTGCGCAAAGCGGTCGTGCCGGACCCGAGGACTTCGTGCCGCTGCTGGGCCGCTTCGCGCAGGCGATGGGCCCCAAGGGCCAGGATGCCATCGCCGCGATCGAATACCGCGATGGCGAACTCAAGGTGCGGTTCAATCCGATCGTGGCCACCGGCAACCCTGCTCGCGAGACGCTGCGCCAGGCCTGCGCACGTCTCGGCATGCGGCTGCAGTTCGACAACGAACGGGACCTGACCGCCAAGGTCACGGTGCAAGGAACATGACGATGGTGGACGCGCATGCTTGAGCCGCTGCTGCAGAAGTGGAACGGGCTGTCGGCACGCGACCGGCGCATGCTGGGACTGGCATCGGGGTTCCTGGTGCTGGTGTTCGCCTGGCTGGTGGCTTTCGAGCCCGCGTGGAACGGCCGCCAGCAGCTCGCCCGCGAACTGCCGACGCTGCGCAGCGACCTGGCGCAGATGGACCAGCTCACCGCGGAGGCGCGCCTCGCCTCCAGTTCGACGCAGCAGAGCAACGAAAGCGCAACCCAGTTGCGTGGCCGCATCGAGGATTCGCTGGCGGATGCCGGGTTGTCGGCGTCGGTCGCGCAGCTCGAAGTCAACGGCGAGATCATCGAGGCGCGGTTCCGTCAGGCCGATTTCGAGAAGTGGCTGTTCTGGCTCGACGGCGCGGTTCGCGAAACCCGCATGCGCGTGGTCGACGTGTCGATCACCCGCGAGTCGGCCGGCGTGATCAGCGGCCGCCTGGCACTCGAGGCCCCGCGACGTGGCCAGTAGGCGCGGCGGCAAGCGCAGCTGGGGCATCGGGCGCGTCGTCCTCTACGTCGTGCTCGGACTCCTGGTCGCGGTGGCGACGATGCTGGTAACGGCGCCGGCGTCGCTGGTCGACCTGGCGCTCGAGCGGACCACCGACGGCCGGGTCAGGCTGGCGGATGCGACCGGCTCGATCTGGAAAGGCCAAGGCAGGGTGGTCCTGGTCGACGTGGCCGGCATCGCCAACCGCGAGCGGCAGGCGGTGCCGCCGCGGGGGCCGGTGTCGATACCGGGGGTCGTCATTCCCGGCACCATCCGCTGGGAAGTCTCCCCGCTGCCGCTGATCATCGGCCGGCTCCAGGCCAGCGCCAGCCATGAAAGCATGGCCAAGCCGGTTGCCATCGCGGGCAGTGCATCCCGGCTTCAGGTCACCGGCGGCTCGTTGCAATTGCCCGACGTCAACCTCGCGCGCCTCGGCTCGCCCTGGACCACCGTCCGTCCCACGGCATCGCTCGCCGTGACCTGGCAGCCGATCGTGCTCGAAAGTGGACGGTTCAACGGCCAGGCCATCCTCGAACTGCGGGACGTGGCGTCGGCGCTGACGCCGGTGCGGCCGCTAGGGGCGTACCGGATCGATATCGACGGCACCGGCAACGCCTCTGTCATCCGGATGACGTCGCTCGACGGGCCGTTGCGCCTGTCGGGGCAGGGAACCTGGACGCAGGCTGCCGGCCTGCGGTTCACGGCGTATGCGGAAGCCGACGATGCTGAGCGTTTGAGGCTACAGTCCCTCCTCGGGCTGCTTGGACGCAGGGAAGGAACGCGTACAATGATCAAAATAGGAGCTTGAGTTTGAGTCGTCTCTCACGGGAACTGGCTAAGTGTTTGATCCTCCTTTACACACTTCTGGCCATGCCCGCAGTGATCCAGGCGGACGAGCCGATCACCCTGAACTTCAAGGACGCCGAGATCGATTCGGTGGTGGGGGCGTTCGGCCACCTGCTCAACCGGACCTTCGTCATCGACCCGCGGGTGCGCGGCAAGATCTCTCTCGAAACGCCTCGACCGGTCACCAAGG
Organism: uncultured Pseudomonadota bacterium; assembly: GCA_963844195.1. GTDB lineage: Bacteria > Pseudomonadota > Gammaproteobacteria > Burkholderiales > Burkholderiaceae_E > Lautropia. The sequence continues at coordinate 2,148,823 of CAWJNC010000004.1, forward strand.
AACTGGCCTTCACGCTGCTCAAGACGGTCCTGCGCCAGCAGGGATTCGCGGTGGTCGACATCGGCAGCCTGGTCAAGGTGGTGCCGGAGGCCGATGCGAAGCTGCAGTCCGGGCCGGTGGAAACCAGCCGGGTGATGAGCCGCACCGGCGACGAGATCGTCACCCAGATCTTCCAGCTGAACCACGAGTCCGCGACCAACATGATCCCGGTCCTGCGGCCTCTGGTCTCGCCCAACAACACCATCACGGCGTTCCCTAACAACAACTCGCTGGTCATCACCGACTATGCGGCCAACGTCACCCGCCTCGCGCGGATCATCGCCAACCTCGACAACCCGCGTTCCGCCAACGATGTCCAGGTCGTCACGGTCAAGAATTCGATAGCGACCGATATCGCCGTCGCCGTTTCGCGGCTGCTCGACGAGACCGCTCGTGGAACCGCTCCGGGGGCGGCCGTCGACCCGGGGCAGCGGGTCACCGTTCTCGCAGATCCGCGGACCAACACCGTGCTGCTGCGAACCAGCAGCGCCGCCAAGATGCGGCTCGCCGAGTCGCTGGTCCAGCAGCTCGACCTGCCGGCGAGCGCGGAGCAGGCAAACATGCGGGTCGTCTACCTGCGCAACGCCGAGGCGGTGAAGCTCGTCGAGGTACTGCGATCAGTGCTCTCGGGGGACCAGTCGAACACCTCCGGAATGTCGCCGAGCCGCAACACCAACCCGCAGAGCAGCATGCTCAGCAACCAGCAGAACCAGAGCAGCCAGCAGCAGGGCGGCATGAACACCGCGCTGCAGCCGTTGCAGCAGCAGGGCGGGGCCAACCAGGGTCCGGTGACCGTCGCGGCCGGCGGCGCCATCATCGCGGCAGATCCGTCGACCAACGCGCTGATCATCACCGCGCCTGAGCCGGTCTACCGCAACATCCGTGCGGTCATCGACAAGCTCGATTCGCGGCGTGCGCAGGTCTACATCGAGTCGCTGATCGTCGAAGTCAGCGCCGACAAGGCGGCCGAGCTCGGCCTGCAGTGGCAGTTCCTCAACCCCTCCTCGTCGGGCGGCAACACCTGGATCGGCGGCACCAACCTGCCGCCGCGCGGCAGCGGCTCCAACATCCTGGATGTGACCACCGGCATCGGCAACATCGCCACCGGCCTGAATGTGGGCCTGGTGCGCAGTGGCGTCAGCATTCTCGGCACCGAGGCCATCAACCTCGGTGTGCTCGCCCGCGCGCTCGAGACCGAGGCGGACGCCAACATCAAGGCGACGCCGAACCTGCTGACCCTCGACAACGAGGAGGCCCGCATCATCATCGGTCAGAACGTGCCGTTCATCACCGGCTCGTACACGGGCACCGCCGGTGTCGTCGCCAACCCGTTCCAGACCATCGAGCGCAAGGACGTCGGCACGACGCTGCGGGTGCGCCCGCAGGTTTCCGAGGGCGGTGCGGTGAAGATGCAGATCTTCCAGGAGGTCTCGAGCGTGCAGGATGCATCGCTCGCCGCCGGTCTGATCACCAACCGGCGCGCCATCGAATCGAACGTGCTCGTCGACGACGGCCAGATCGTGGTGCTGGGTGGCCTGATCCAGGATTCCGTCGAGGGCAATGTCAGCAAGGTGCCGCTGCTGGGCGACATTCCCGGATTTGGTCGCCTGTTCCGCTACGACACCCGCACGCGCAAGAAGACCAACCTGCTCGTGTTCCTGCGACCGATCGTGATCCGCGACGCCGGCAATGCCTGGGACGTGACCGCAAACCGTTATGACTACATCCAGTCGATGAGTGCGCACCACAACCGGTCGATAGGTGCCGAGGGACCTCTGCCGCACCTGCCGCCGCTGCCGGACTACAAGTTGCCTGACCTTCAGCAGATGCCGCCGCGCCCCGGAACCCCCGGCGCGCCGACACCGCCGCGATCGCCGGCCAGCATCACGCCGGGGCTTGCGGACATCTTCGGGTCGAACCAGCCGCCTCCAGTGCCCCCGCCGGGAGCCAATTCGCTCTCGCGGCCGCAGCCGGACGTGCCCGGGCCGGGCGGCGCCCCGGGCGTGCCTCCAGCGGGTGTCGCGCCTGTGCCTGGGGCGCCGCCGCCGCCGGCCCAGCCAAGATCGGACGAAAGCAGTTCACAGCGCTTCACGTCGCCGGCTGGCGAGTTCTGACGACAGTCCCCGCGCCTTCTTCGACGCGACGCAGTCCCCCGGGGCAGCAGGAAACTCCGCATCATGGCAACGATCTCTCCCTCCCGTTACGTTCCCTACGGGTTCGCGCGCACGCACCAGGTCCTGATCTCGGGCGTCAGCGGCGACGCGATGGAAGTCTGGATAGGCGACGCGACGCCGCTGACGGCGCTCACCGAACTTTCGCGCAATCTTCCCTACCGGCTCGTGCCGGTGAGAAAGGGCACCCAGGAACTGGCGGCGGCGATCTCACGCGCCTATGCGCAGCAGGAAGGCTCGGCGGCCTCGGTCGTCGACGAGGTCGGCGGCGACGTCGACCTGTCGCGGCTGATGCAGGACATCCCCAAGATCGAGGACCTGCTCGAGTCCGAGGACGACGCGCCGATCATCCGCATGATCAACGCGCTGCTCACCCAGGCGTCGCGCGACAACGCGTCGGACATCCACATCGAGCCCTTCGAGAGCTATTCGATGGTGCGCTTCAGGGTCGACGGCACGCTGCGCGACGTCGTCAAGCCGCGGCGCGAACTGCATGCGGCGCTGGTATCGCGGATCAAGATCATGGCGCAGCTTGACATTGCCGAGAAGCGTCTGCCGCAGGATGGCCGGATCACGCTGCGGATCGGCGGCAAGCCGATGGACGTGCGGGTCTCGACCCTGCCGACCGGACACGGGGAGCGGGCAGTGCTGCGGCTGCTCGACAAGGAAGCTGGCCGCCTCGACCTGGCCAAGCTCGGCATGGCGACCGGATCGCTCAGCGCCTTCGACCGGCTGATCGCCCAGCCGCACGGCATCGTGCTGGTCACCGGACCGACCGGCTCGGGCAAGACGACGACGCTCTATGCGGCGCTGTCGCGGCTGGACTCCAGCACCACCAACATCCTGACGGTGGAAGACCCGATCGAGTACGACCTGGAGGGCATCGGCCAGACCCAGGTCAATGCTCGCATCGACATGACGTTCGCCAAGGCGCTGCGCTCGATCCTGCGCCAGGATCCGGACGTGGTGATGATCGGCGAGATCCGTGACCTCGAGACGGCGCAGATTGCGGTGCAGGCGTCGCTCACCGGTCACCTGGTGCTCGCGACCCTGCACACCAACGATTCGATCTCGGCGGTGACCCGGCTGATCGACATGGGCATCGAGCCGTTCCTGCTGTCCTCCAGCCTGATCGGCATCGTCGCCCAGCGCCTGGTGCGCAAGCTCTGCCCGCAATGCCGCCAGCCGGATCCGATCACCCGTGGCTGGCGGGCAGTCGGCTGCCTTGCCTGCAACAAGACCGGCTTCCAGGGCCGCACCGGCATCTACGAGATCGTCTCGGTCGACGACGGGTTGCGCGGCCTGGTCCATCAGAGCGCGTCGGAGGAGGAACTGCGAACCGCTGCGCGGCGCAACGGCTTCCTGTCGATGCGCGAGGACGGCCAGCGCTGGGTGCAGGCGGGGGTCACGTCGCTGGACGAAGTCGTTCGCGTCACCCGCGACTGATTTGATCGATGCCTGCCTATCGCTTCCAGGCCGCCGACCCGAGCGGCAAGTTCCAGAAGGGCATCCTCGATGCGGATTCCGCGCGCCAGGCGCGCGCGATGATCCGCGATCGCGGCCTCACGCCGCTGGAAGTCGAGACGCTGGAGAACCGCCAGGCCAGCGGCGGCAGCGTGGTGATCGGCGGGCGCCTGCGGGACGCCGACCTTGCCCTGTGCACCCGGCAGCTCTCCAGCCTGCTGTCGGCCCGGCTGCCGCTCGAGCGCGCGCTCAATGCGGTGGTCGAGCAGGCGGAGTCGGCGCGGGTTCGCGAGCGCTTTGCCGCCGTCAGGAGCGACGTCGTCGGTGGCCAGACGCTGTCGCAGTCGATGGCCAAGTTCCCGCGCGACTTCCCCGAAACCTACCGCGCGCTGGTGGGCGCCGGCGAACATTCGGGCGACCTGGCCAAGGTGATGTCCAAGCTCGCCGACTATGTCGAGTCGCGCACCGCGCTGGTCTCGAAGGTCAAGATGGCCTTCACCTATCCGGCCATCGTCACCTTCGTCGCGCTTGCCGTCATCGTCGCGCTGCTGACCTATGTCGTGCCGCAGGTGGTCGGCGTGTTCAACCAGACCCGCCAGAAGCTGCCCCTGCTGACGGTGATCCTGATCCAGGTCTCGGACTTCGTGCGCGTCTATGGCTGGGTGCTCGTCACCGGCGTCGTCGCCGCGATCCTCGCCTTCCGCTACTCGCTGCGCGCACCGACGGCGCGGCTCGCCTTTCACCAGCGGATGCTGCGCATGCCGATGTTCGGCCGGCTCATCCGCGGGGTCAACACGGCGCGCTTCGCGTCGACGTTGGGCATCCTGACCGGCAGCGGCGTGCCGCTCATCCGTTCGCTGGAAGCGGGGGCGGCGACGCTGAGCAACGAGGCGCTCAAGGCCAACGTGCTGGATGCGCTCGCGCGCGTACGCGAAGGCGTGCCGCTGTCGCGGGCACTCGGTGCGGGCAAGCAGTTCCCGCCGATGCTGATCCACATGATCGCGAGCGGCGAGGCGACCGGCGAACTCCCCGAAATGCTCGAGCGCGCCGCGGAGACCATGTCGCAGGAGGTCGAACGGCGCACCTTGACGATGACGACGCTGCTCGAGCCGATCCTCATCTTGATAATGGGGGCAATCGTCCTCATGATCGTCCTTGCGGTACTGTTGCCGATCATCGAGATCAACCAGCTGGTGAAGTAGCGCCGCTGGCAGGTCTTTGACAAGGAGAACAAGATGTCCTGGTTCCTGAAGCTTCGCCGCCTGTTCAGTACCGCTGGTCGGGAGGCGCTGATTCTCTGGTATGCCTTCGGGAATCCGGCGACTCCGCGCGCAATCAAGGCCGGCTCGCTGCTGCTTTTCCTTTACCTGCTGAGCCCGATCGACATCCTGCCGGACTTCGCCTTGCTGTTCGGCTGGGCAGATGACCTGGCCATCCTGCTGATGGGGATTCCGTTCCTGGTGAACAAGCTGCCGCCCGATGTGCTCGTCGACGCAGCCGACCGTGCCGACCAGAAGCTCGGCCGTTTCGGACGGCGGCCTGCCGGCGCCCGCTGACGGGCTGCCCGATACCTGGTCACATCTTCAGCGGTGACTGGTATCCGGTGAGCTCGAGGTAGCCCCTGCCGAGCCGCCCGCCGCTGTCGTCGAAAACCCGCACTGCGCCTTCCCAGTAGATCGTGCCGGTGGAGCCGCGGCCGTCGAGTTCCTGATCGTCGAAGAGCGGCTCGAGCCGCAGGCTGCGGCCCGGCAGCACCAGCCTGATCGAGACCGGATAGCGAGTCGACGTGCGCGGCGACTGCCAGCGGCGCAGCACCTCGAACTGCACCGTGTCGAAACGTTCGACGCGGCCGTCCGGATGGCGCAAGGCGCAGTAGCGCCAGGTATCCGGCCCGGGCTGGCGGGGCCGGATCCTGAACGCGACCAGGGCGCTGCCGTCGTCGAGGTTGATGCCGGTCCAGTCCCACCCTTCGGAAGCGGGATCGAGATAGGTCGTCGACCACTCGTGGTCGAACCAGGCGACACCGGCGACCCGGTCGCCGTTGGCGGTTCCGCTCACCTGCAGCTGCGGGCGGCTGTAGTAGTGGCTGGCCTGCTCGCGCCGTGGTCCCTTGCGTGAGAATCCCTGCAGATCCTGCAGCCAGGGCAGATTGCGCGGGTCGCCCGGGAGGCCGGGCGGTGCAAGCGTCAGGTCGAAATCGAAGCCGTTGTCGCGGATGACTGTGCGGTAGCTGTCGTCGCTCGCGCGCGACAGCGACCAGTCGCCGACGGCGACGTCGGCATCCTGCTCCGAGAACCTGGCGCCGGGAGAGCCGATGCGTGCAGCGCGCTGGCCGTGCAGCGCATGGCGGTTCTTCGGCAGCATCAGCGCGGCGTGGGCGAACAGCAGCTGCGTCGGCGCGAACCGGCTCGGATTGTCCTGCGGATGCCCGGTGCGCACCCGGAAGAAGGTCACCTGGAAGCCGCGATCGTCGCCCAGCCAGCCGGTGACGTACCACCATTCGGTGCGAAACCCCGGGTGCGCGCCGAAGTCGCGCGGAAAGGTCATCCGATAATCCGGATCGACCAGCGGGTGCTGGTGCGGTAGGCCTGGATACGCCTGCGCGGCCGCCTTGGGAGAGGCGGCTGCGGCGGTGAGCGCAGCCAGGAGCGCCAGTGACTCGCGGCGTCGCATGGCGCGCGTCTTCACCAATCCTGGCGCACGGCCAGCAACGGGCCGCCGGAGCTTGCACTGCGCGCCGCCAGCACCGCGGTGACGACTGCCGTCGCCAGCAACGCGATCGCGCTCGGTATCAAGATGGTCCACGGCAGTGCCACGTCCATCGTCCAATGAAAGGACTGGGGGTTGACCCGCTTGATCAGAATGACGCCGATCAGGATGCCGATCAGGCCGCCCCACACGAGCGCGATCAGCGTGCCGATGCTCGCTTCGATCGCCAGTTGTTCCATCACCATCCGGCGCGACACGCCGAGGTGACGCATCATGCCGAACTCGCGCGACCGGTTCAGTGCCTCGGCCGCATAGGTGCTGGCAACACCGAACAGGCCGACGACGATGGCGATCGCCTCGAGCACGTAGGTGACGGCAAAGCTGCGGTCGAAGATCGCCAGCGAAAGGTCCCTGATCTCATTCGACCTGCGGAACATGGCATCTTCAAGCGCCGGTGCCGCTTTGCGGATACGCTCGATGACCTGCGCGGGCGAGGCGTCCTGTGCAAGCCATATGCCGGCATCGGACACCGTGCCGTCGCCGGTGAGCCTGCGGTAGTCGGCCAGGCGCATGGTGATGGCGCCGGTCTGGCGGGCGTAGTCGCGCCAGACGCCGGCGACGAAAATCTGCTTCATGGCGCCCTGCAGCGGCAATTGCCGTACCGCGCCAGGCTCGAACCCGTAGAGCGACACCATCGCTTCCGACACGTAGACTGCCACCGCCCCGGCAGGCGGGGCGAGCGGCTGGCCGGTCAGCGGCAGCTGCTGCTCCACCGGCCGGTCGTCCAGTTCGCGGGCCAGCAGCAGCACGGGCGCGCGGTCCGGCGCCAGCGTCATCTCCACGGTGCGCAGGAACTGCACCCGCGCGACGCCGGGCACCGACGCGACTGCCCGCTGCGATGCCGGATCGATCGAACCCTGGAAAGTGGCCGGCGTGCGCGCATAGAGGTCAGCCGGCAGCACCTGGCCGAGCCAGTCGTCGACCGACAGCCTGAAGCTCGACACCATGATCACCATTGCGCTGGTCAGTGCGAAGCTTGCCACCACACCGGCCAGCGCGATGGCGACCGATGCCGGCGCTTGCGCCTGTCGGGTCACCGCAAGCCATGCGAGCGGGTGTTGCCACAGCCTGGAGGCGAGGCGGCGCCTGAGACCGTCGAGCACAGTCCGGATCACCATCGGCACGAGACTGATGCCGGCGAAGAGCAGGGCGGCGATTGCCAGGTATGCTGCGAACGGCAGCCCGAGGATCGGCGGCAGGAGCAGCAGCAGCCCCGCGGCGACTGCGAGTGCGAACGCAATCCTGCGAGGACGGAAGCGCGCAAGCGTCGCCTCCTGGCTTCCTGCCCGCAGCGCCTGCGCCGCCGGCAGGTGCCGCGCGGCTCGCGCCGGCGCGAGGCTGCCGAGGACCGCGGTGAGGCAGCCCAGCAAGGCGAAGCCGGCGATCGCCAGCGGGCGCGTCGCCAGCGCTCCGGTCGAGCTGCTGAAGTAGCCGCCGCCGAGATCGCCCCCGACGGTATTGAGAAGGGCGTAGGCGAGGGCGAGCCCACCCGCCACACCCAGCGCGGAGCCCCAGATGCCGACCAGCAGTCCTTGCCAGAGAAGCGCGCGGCTCGCGACCGCCGGCGGCGCGCCGAGCACGAACAGCAGCGCCATCTCCTGCTGCTGGCGCACGGCGGCGAGCGACAGGGTGGCGAATACGATGAAGCCGCCGGTCAGCAGCGCCACCAGGGCCAGCACGTTGAGGTTGACGCGATAGGCGCGCGACAGGTTCGACATGCGCTGCTCGCTCGCCTGCGGCGTCACCAGCTGCGTGCCCGCCGGCAGCAGCGCGGCGAGCCGGTCGAGCACCGGCTGCAACGCCGCGCCGGGCTCGAGCTTGATGTCGATGCGGCTCAACTTGCCCACTGCGTTGAAGGCCCATTGCGCGGATCCGATGTCCATCACCGCCAGCGCCTGGCCGGCGGCCGCGCGCGGCACCGTGCCCGCGACCCGCAGCCGCAGCGGCCCGGCACCATGGGGCAGGGTCAGCACCGGCTCCGGATACCGTCGGGCTGCTGCCTCCGACAGGAAGATCGCGTCCGCCGCGAACAGCTCGAGGTTGTCGCCCTGCGCCTGCGGCTGCAGCGCCGGGGTCACCTGTCCGGCGGCGAACAGGTCCAGCGCAACAAGCTCGAGCGGCTCGTTGCCCGTCGCTGCGCCCTGGGGATGCAGGTCGAGCTCGAGTATCGGGCTGGCGATCGCAACGCCCTCGACGCCGGCGACGATGTCGAGCAGGTCCTCCTCCAGCAGGCCCTGTGCGGGGCGGACCTGGGCATCGGCGTCGCCGTTGACGGTGGCGATCGCGTGGCGAAACGAATCGAGCGCCGACGCATTGACCAGGTGGATGGCCAGGGCCAGCGCCACCCCGATCGCCACTGCCGCCACGCTGGCCAGGGCGCGGCCGGGCTGTGCCCGCAGCTGGGCGTGGCGCAGCCAGCGCAGCAGCAGCGGCGTGCCGCGGGCGAGGCGGATCATGCTGGCACGATGCCGTCGGGCGTCAGCCGCAGGACGCGGTCGGCGATCCTCTCCGCCTGTGCGGAATGGGTCACCATCAACAGCGAGGCGCCGCGGGTGTTCACTTCGTCGGCGAGCAGGTCCGTGGCGGCAGCGGCCGTCTGCGGATCGAGGTTGCCGGTCGGCTCGTCGGCGAGGATCAGGGCCGGCCGGTGCACCAACGCCCGCGCCAACGCGACCCGCTGCTGCTCGCCGCCGGAGAGCTCGCCCGGAAAGCTCGAAGCGCGCTCGCCCAGCCCTACTTCCGCCAGCAAGTCTGCGGAAGCGCGGCGGGCTGCCGCCTCATCGGCCCCGGCCAGCAGCAGCGGGATCGCGACGTTCTGCCACAGGCGCAGATGGGGGATCAGGTGGAACGCCTGGAAGACGAAGCCGAGGCTGCTCCGGCGGATCGCCGCGAGTGCCTCGTCGTCGAGCCCGCGAAGGGGCCGGCCGTCGAGGATGATCTCGCCTTCATCGGGCGCGTCCAGGCCGGCACACAGGTTGAGCAGCGTCGACTTGCCGACCCCGGATTCGCCGATCAGTACCACCCGCTCGCCCCGCTCGACCTGCAGCGAGACCTTGCGCAGGACCCAGCGTCGCGCGTCGAAGCGCCGCGATACCTCCTTCAGCTCAAGGACCGGCACGGCGAGTCTGCTGGCGGCCGAGTGCGCTTCCGGCGAGGGCGCCGTCGATTTCGCGAACCATCGCGTCGCCCGGCCAGTCGCGCTCGCCCAACCAGGTGGCGCGCAGCGTGCCGCTGGCGTCGAACAGCAGCGTGGTGGGCACCACCCGCACCCGCCAGCGCGCCAGCGCAAGCTTCTGCGGATCGAGCACGATCGGCAATTGCAGCGGCCGTTCGGCGAGGAACTGCTCCACCTGGTTGATCGACTGTCCGGCGTTCACCGCAACGACCTCGATGCGTCCGCTGCCCGGCGGTCCCTGCGCGCTGCGCAGCGCAGACAGCGCCGGCATCTCGGCGATGCATGGCGCGCACCAGGTGGCCCAGAAGTTGAGCAGCAGGGGTCGCCCGAGGAAGCGCTGCAGCGGCAGCGGCGAGCCGTCGAGCGCCGTCAGCTGCGGCGCGTCCTGCAGGTTGGTTGCGCGGGCTCCGTCCGCAGCGAATCCGAGCCTTGCCGCCGGCGCCAGCAGCATCGTTGCTCCCAGCGCCGCGACCAGGATGCGGCGCGACCCCTTGACCAACCCCGGCAGCCTTCCGGGATCCCGGTCAGGCAACGCTCCCGATCTCACGGGCCTGGATGGTGTAGAAGTCATCTCTCCGTAGTTGGGAAGTTGTTGTTCGCTGCGGGTGCCTTGCATCGCCCAGGACTCAGGCGGCGACTTCGATCCCGGGACGGCCCTCGCGAAGCATGCCGATTTCGCAGGCACCGTCGAAGCCGTCGCGCCGGAAATGGCGGATCACCTCTGCCACTGCATCCGGGGCGCAGGCGACGAGCAGGCCGCCGCTGGTCTGGGGATCCGTCAGCAGGCCCTGCATCACCGGATCCACGTCGGCTGCAAGCGTCACGTCGGCTCCGTAGCCGCTCCAGTTGCGGCCGCTCGCGCCGGTGACGCAGCCATCGCGGGCGAGCGCCATCGCGCCCTCGAGGATGGGCAGCTGCGAGAACCGCAGGCTCGCCCGCAGGCCCGCGCCGCGCGCCATCTCCAACGCGTGGCCGAGCAGCCCGAAGCCGGTAACGTCGGTCATCGCGTGGACGTCCTCGAGCTCGGCGAGCGACCGGCCGGGCGTGTTGAGCCGGGTGGTGTTGTCGATCATCCGGCGGTAGCCGGTCGCGTCGAGGCGGTTCTTCTTGAGCGCCGCCGACAGGATGCCCACGCCGAGCGGCTTGCCGAGCACCAGCCGGTCGCCCGCGCGGGCGCTCGCATTGCGCTTGACGCGCTTCGGATGGACGAGCCCGAGCGCCACCAGCCCGTAGATCGGCTCGACGCTGTCGATGGTATGGCCGCCTGCGACCGGGATGCCCGCTTCGGCGCAGATCGATTCGCCGCCCTGCAGGATCCGCCTGATCACCTCGAGCGGCAGCCGGTCGATCGGCATGCCCACCAGCGCCAGTGCCATGATCGGCGTGCCACCCATCGCATAGACATCCGATAACGCGTTGGTCGCGGCGATGCGCCCGAAGTCGAACGGGTCGTCGACGATCGGCATGAAGAAGTCGGTGGTGGCGATCAGCGCCTGCTGCTCGTTCAACTGGTAGACCGCCGCGTCGTCGGACGTTTCCAGCCCGACCAGCAGCTGCGGCGGAATCGCGAACGGAACGCCCTGCGCACCCGGTTGGCGCAGGATCTCCGACAACACCCCCGGCGCGATCTTGCAGCCGCAACCGCCGCCGTGCGAGAAGGAGGTGAGCCGGACCGGGTCCGTCATTCGACGATGCCGCTGACCGCAGTGGAGAACCCGCAGTCGACGTAGGTGATTTCGGCGGTCACGCCGGCGGCCAGATCGGAGAGCAGGAAGGCGGCGACGTTGCCGACATCGTCGATCGTGACGTTGCGGCGCAGGGGCGCGTTGGCTGCCACTGTATCGAGGATGCCGGAGAAGCCCTTGATGCCCGACGCCGCGAGCGTCTTGATCGGCCCGGCGGAAATCCCGTTGACGCGGATGCCACGCGGGCCCAGCGACTGGGCCAGGTAGCGCACGCTGGCTTCGAGCGACGCCTTGGCGAGGCCCATCGTGTTGTAGTTGGGAACGGTTCGCACGGCGCCGAGGTAGCTCAGCGTCACCAGCGCCGCCCGGCGGCCGGTCATCAGGGGCAGGGCAGCCTTGGCGAGCGCGATGAAGCTGTAGGACGAGATGTCGTGCGCCATCCGGAACGCTTCGCGGCTGGCACCGTCGAGGAAATCGCCGGCGATCGCTTCGCGCGGGGCGTACGCCACCGCATGCACCAGTCCGTCCAGACCGTCCCAGCTGGCGCCCACCGAGCTCATCAGGTCCGCGATCTGGGCGTCGTCCGTGACGTCGCAGGGAAAGACCAGCTTCGAGCCGCATTCCGCGGCCAGGTCGGCGACGCGGTCCTTGAAGCGATCACCCTGGTAGGTGAAAGCCAGCTCCGCGCCCTGCGCTTGGCAGCGGCGGGCGATGCCGTAGGCGATCGAGCGGTTCGACAACAGACCCAGGATCAGGATGCGTTTGCCCGACAGGAAACCCGACTGCGCCACGTGATGGCCCTCCGATATTCAACCAGGGGATTGTCGCATGGCCTCGCATGGCCGACAGGCCCTAGAATCCGAAGCCATGCATCCACATCCGCCAACCGCTTCCGCCAGCCAGCGCTCCGGCCGCGGCGTCGCGGCCGGGATCGCACTGCTGGCGGCTCTGCTCCAGGGATGGTCGGGTACGGCGGAGGCGGCGCATGCGCTCGCCTGGGGCGCCGAACCGCGCTATCCACCCGACTTCAAGCACTTCGACTACGTCAATCCCGACGCGCCCAAGGGCGGCACGGTCAACCGCGACGGCTTCGGCACGTTCGACAAGCTGAACCCTTTCACCCTGCGCGGCATCTCCGGCGCAGGGCTTGGCGAGCTCATGTTCGAGACGCTCGGCGACCAGAGCTGGGACGAGCCGTTCTCGGTGTACGGGCTGCTTGCGCAGGACATGGACCTGGCGCCGGATGAGTTGTCGATCACCTTCCGCCTCAATCCGAAGGCGCGGTTCTGGAACGGGGATCCGGTGCTGGCAGCCGACGTGAAGCACTCCTTCGAGGTGCTGACCGGCAAGCTCGCCCATCCGCGCTACAACCAGTATTTCGGTGACGTGGATCGGGTGGAGGTGCTGTCCGAGCGCGTGATACGGTTCTCCTTCAAGCAGCGCAACCAGGAACTGCACCTGATCCTCGCTACCGGCCTGCCGGTCTTTTCCCGCAAGTGGGGCGAGGGGCTGCCGTTCGATCAAGTGGCACTGCAGGAGCCGATAACCAGCGGCCCCTACCGGCTCGAGTCGGTCGATTTCGGCAAGTCGATCAATTTCCGGCGTTTGACCGACTACTGGGCGGAGGGCCTGCCGGTCCGGCGCGGCATGTACAACTTCGAGCGGCTGACCTTCAAGTACTTCAAGGATGAGACCGCGCGGCTGGAGGGCTTCAAGGCCGGCGAATACGACTGGATCTTCGAGAATTCCGCGAAGAACTGGGCGCGTGGACATACCGGGCGACAGTACGTCAGCGGCGACATCATCAAGAAGTCGTTTGCGCATTCCAACGTCGCCGGCATGCAGGGCTTCGCGCTGAACATGCGCCGGCCGCTGTTCCAGGACGTGCGCGTGCGCAAGGCGCTGGCGCTGGCGTTCGACTTCGAATGGATGAACCGGCAGGTCTTCTTCAACCAGTACACGCGCACCGCCAGCTATTTCGCAAACAGTCCGATGGCCGCCCAAGGCAAGCCGCAAGGAGCGGAGCTCGACCTGCTGCAGTCGCTCGGCGACCTCGTGGATCCGGAAGTATTCGGCGAGGTGCCGTTGCCGCCGGTCACCACTGCGCCGCACTCGCTGCGCGAGAACCTGCGCGAGGCGCTCGTGCTCCTGAAGGAAGCCGGCTGGCAGGTCGGCGCGGACGGCCGGCTGCGCAGCGCGGAAGGGGCCGAATTCCATTTCGAGGTGCTGAGCTACTCCTCGGCGATCGAGCGCATCGCGGTGCCGTGGGTGCGCAATCTCGAGCGGCTGGGCATCGCGGTGAGTCTGCGCACCACCGATCCTGCCTTGTTCCAGCGCCGCCTGGACGGCTTCGACTTCGACGTCACGACCCATTCCTTCGCGATGAGCGCGACTCCCGGCAACGAGCTGTTCCAGATGTTCTCCGCCGCAGCCGCAGGCCAGCAGGGCTCGGACAACCTCCCGGGCATCCGCAACCCGGCGCTCGAGGCCATCATCGACAAGCTGGTGCGATCCCGAACCCGGGCCGAGCTCGAGGCGGCGGCGCGGGCGCTCGACAGGATCCTGCGCCACGGCTGGTACATGGTCCCGCATTTCCACCTCGCGACCCATCGGGTCGCCTTCAGCAGGCGGCTCGCCTACCCGGAGCAGTTGCCGACCTACTACGCGGCCCAGCCCTGGATGTCCCGCACCTGGTGGCTGAAGCCGTGATCGTCTACATCCTGAAGCGCCTCGCCCTGATGGTGCCGACGCTGTTCGGAATACTGCTGGTCAGCTTCGTCATCATCCAGTTCGTCCCCGGCGGGCCGGTCGACCAACTGGTGCAGGAACTACGCGGACGAGGGCAGGGCGGCGAGGTGACCGTGGCGGTGCCCGGGTATCGCGGCGCGCAAGGCGTCGATGCCAAGCGGCTGCAGCAGATCCGCGAGATGTACGGCTTCGACAAGCCGGCACCGCAGCGCTTCTTCGAGATGCTCGAGCGCTACCTGCGCTTCGACCTCGGCACCAGCTACTTCTACCAGAAGTCGGTGTGGGGGCTCATCGTCGAGAAACTGCCGGTGTCGATGAGCCTGGGTATCTGGAGCTTCCTGATCGTCTACGCCGTATCGATTCCGCTCGGAATCGCCAAGGCGGTGCGCGACGGCAGCCGCTTCGACTTCTGGACCAGTACGCTGATCCTCGTCGGCTACGCCGTCCCCGGCTTCGTGCTCGGCGTTGCGCTGCTGGTGCTGTTCGGCGGCGGCTCGTTCTGGGCCCTGTTCCCGCTGCGCGGTTTGACGTCGGACAACTGGGCCGAACTCACGCTCATCGGAAAGGTCCTCGACTACTTCTGGCACCTGGCAATGCCGCTCGCCTGCCTCGTGGTCGGCAGCTTCGCGGTGACGACGATGCTCACCAAGAATGTCTTCCTCGAGGAGATCCGCCGCCAGTACGTGCTGACCGCCCGCGCGAAGGGCCTGTCGGAGCGCAAGGTCTTCTACAAGCACGTCTTTCGCAATGCGCTGATCCCGCTGGTGACCGCGTTTCCGGCCGCCTTCGTCGGTGCCTTCTTCGCCGGATCGCTGCTGATCGAGGCCCTGTTCTCGCTGGACGGCCTCGGGCTGCTTTCGTACGACGCCATTCTCAAGCGTGACTATCCGGTGGTGCTCGGATCGCTGTACGTATTTTCGCTGATCGGCCTGCTCACCAAGCTGTTCACCGACATCGCGTATACCTGGGTCGACCCGCGCGTGAAGTTCAGCGGCCACGGCTGATGGCGGACGTGACACAGGCCACGCCGCCGGCCCGGGCGCAGCAGCAGCCTGCGGGAGGGCTTGTCGACGAGGTGGCCGCAGAGCCGCTCGCGGACCGGCCGCTCGCGGCCTGGGTGAGCCGCCCGGCGATGACGCCGCGCCAGCGCGCCTGGGCGCGCTTTCGCCGGCACCGGCGCGGCTACTGGAGCCTGTGGATCTTCCTGACGGTGTTCGTGCTGAGCCTGTTCGCGGAAGTCCTGTCCAACGACCGGCCGCTGCTGCTCAAGTTCGACGGGCGCTACTACATCCCGCTGTTCCACAACTATTCCGAGACGACCTTCGGCGGGGACTTCCTCACCCACACCGACTATCTCGATCCGTTCATCCAGGAGAAGCTCACCACCGGCGGCAACTGGGCAGTCTGGCCGCTCAACCGCTACCGCTTCGACACGCTCAACTACTTCGCCCCGAGTCCCAATCCGGCGTCGCCTTCCGCTGTCAACTACTTCGGAACCGACGACCGCGGCCGGGACGTGCTGGCGCGGCTGATCTACGGACTGCGGATCTCCATTCTCTTCGGCCTCGCCCTTACGGCCATCGGCATGGTGCTCGGGATCCTCGCCGGCGCCGTCCAGGGCTACTTCGCAGGCCGCATCGACCTGACCATGCAGCGGCTGATCGAGATATGGTCGTCGATACCGGAGCTCTACCTGCTGCTCATCCTCGCGTCGATCTTCGAGCCGAGCATCTGGGTGCTGCTCGCCATCCTCTCGCTGTTCGGCTGGATGGGCCTGTCCGACTACGTACGGGCAGAGTTTCTGCGCAACCGCGGGCTCGAATACGTGGCCGCGGCGCGCGCGCTCGGCCTGCGCCGGCGCACCATCATCACCCGGCACGTGCTGCCGAACTCGATGACGCCGGTGATCGCCTTCCTGCCGTTTCGCATGAGCGCCGCGATCGTCGCCCTCACCAGCCTCGACTTCCTCGGACTGGGCGTGCCGCCGTCGACGCCGAGCCTTGGCGAGCTGCTGGCCCAGGGCAAGGCCAATCTCGATGCCTGGTGGATTTCGCTGCCGACCTTCGGCGTGCTGGTGGGCATCCTTCTGCTGTTGATCTTCGTCGGCGAGGCGCTGCGCGATGCACTTGATACCCGCAAGACCTGACTCGCTCACCCGCCTGCTGTCGGTCGAAGGGCTGACCGTGGACTTCGTCGATGCCGCGCACGGGCAGCGCAGCAGGGTGGTCGACGACGTCGGCTTCAGCATCGGCCGCGGCGAGCGCTTCGCGCTGGTGGGCGAATCCGGTTCCGGCAAGACGGTGACCGCGCAGGCCATCATGCGGCTGCACGACAACGCCGAATACGGCGGCTCGGTTCGCTTCGAAGGCACCGACCTGCTGAAGGCCACCGGGCGGGAGATGCGCGCGATCCGCGGGGGCGACATCGCGATGATCTTCCAGGAGCCGATGGCGGCGCTCAATCCGCTCTATTCGATCGGCGAGCAGATCTGCGAGGTGCTCGAGCTGCACCAGGCGATGACCCGGGTGCAGGCGCGCCGGCGGGCCATCGAGCTGCTCGAGCGCACCCACATCCAGGAACCGCAGCGCCGCATCGACAGCCTGCCGCACCAGCTTTCCGGCGGCCAGCGGCAGCGGGCGATGATCGCGATGGCGCTCGCGTGCAACCCCAAGCTGGTGATCGCCGACGAGCCCACCACCGCGCTCGATGTCACCATTCAGGCGCAGATCATGGCGCTGCTGGCCGAGCTGCAGAAGGAGGCCGGCATGGCGGTCCTGCTGATCACCCACGACCTGCCGCTGGTGAGATCGTTCGCCGAGCGGGTCGGCGTGATGCGCCAGGGCCGCATCGTCGAGCAGGGCAACACGGCCGACGTCTTCGAAGCGCCGGTGCACGAGTACACCCGGCGGCTGATCGATGCGCGGCCCCAGCGGATGGTGAGCGAGATGGTCTCCCCGCCGCCGGACGAGGAGTCGCCGGTGCTGCGTACCCGCAAGCTGGCGTGCACCTTCATCAGCAGCGCCGGCTGGTTCAAGCGCAACCGCTTCGACGCCCTCAAGGGGGTCGATCTGAGCCTGCCGCCCGGCCGTACGCTGGGGGTCGTCGGCGAGTCGGGGTCGGGCAAGACCACCCTCGCCATGGCCATTCTGCGGCTCGCCTCCGGCGCGACCAGCGGGGAGATCAGCGTCGCCGGCAAGCGTATCGACCAGCTCAGCGACTCGGAGCTGCGCCCGCACCGCCGCACCTTCCAGATGGTCTTCCAGGATCCCTACAATTCGCTGTCGCCGCGCCTCAACGTCGGACGCATCGTCGGCGAGGCGCTGGAGCTGCACCGGCCGGAGCTGGACGCAGCCGCGCGCAAGGCGGAGGTGGACAAGGCGCTGGAGGAAGTGGGACTGGATCCCGCGATGATCCAGCGCTGCCCGCATGAATTCTCGGGCGGCCAGCGCCAGCGCATCGCGATCGCCCGGGCGCTGGTGCTCAAGCCGCGGGTGCTGGTGCTCGACGAGCCCACCTCCGCGCTCGACCTGACGGTGCAGCTGCAGGTGCTGAAGCTGCTGGTATCGCTGCAGCAGCGCTACGGCTTGAGCTACCTGCTCATCACCCATGACCTGGCGGTGATCCGTGCCATGGCGCATCGCGTGCTGGTGATGAAGGACGGCGTGGTGGTGGAGCACGGCCCGGTGGAACAGATCTTCACCGCGCCGGCCGATCCGTACACGAAGAGGCTGCTGGCTGCGGTCAGGCAGCTGGACGCCGCCTGACTCGACTCACTCCAGGCGCTTGCCGGCCGGATCGACTTCGATCTCGATCAGCAGCGCGGCAATTCCAGCCCCAGCTCGCGCGCCGGGTCCGAAGCCCGACGAGAACCCTTTCCTCGACCTCAGGCCGCGGGGCGCAGCCCTTCCGATTGCCACGGTCCGCTCATGCTGAGCGGTGTCTTCGACTTGATCGTCCTGACGGTGGAAGAGGGCTTGCTGCGGCGGCTCGAGCCCTTCGCCTTGGCGGCGGGCTTGGCGGCAGTCGAGCCGGACGCGGCTGCCGGCTCGTCGTCGCTCGTCGAGATCGTGTGCACCGAGCCGCCGGAATCCCCGCCATTGCTGGCTCGGACGATGACGGGCTCACGGCGCTTCACCACCTGGCGGCTGCCGTTCTCGGTGACGAGCACCGTCTGCGTGGTCGCCCGGCGAACCATCACGCTGGCCCCCGGGCGCAGCTTGCTGAGGCTGCCGTTCATGGCGGTCAGTTGCGACACCGTCAGCCCGTAGCGACTGGCGATCGTCGCCGAAGTCTCGCTGCGCCTGACGCGGTGATAGGAAGCGGGCACGTTGACCAGCTGGTAGATGCGGGCACCCGCGAAGTCCTCCACCAGCGTCTCGTCCTCGACGTTCTTCAGCGGCGCGAGGATCTGCGTCCCGGCCAGCACCCTCACGTTCGGCGCGATGCTGTTGGCCTTCATCAGCTCTGTGGTCGTGATGCCGCCGCGGCGGGCGACGTCGGCCAGCGACTCGTTCGACTTGATCGTGTAAGGCTGCCAGCTCGCGAACACCTTGTCGGCCATCTCGTGCTGGACGATGGCTGCAGTGAACGCGTCGATCTTGTCGGCGGGGATCTTCAGGACGTTGTTCTTGCTGGCGGCGATCACCGGGCGATTGTGCGCCGGGTTCAGTGCGACGAAGTCGGCCACCGACATCTGCGCGAATTCGGCAGCCAGCTTGAGGTCGATCGGTCGGGTCTTCTCGACGGTGACGAAGTAGGCCTTGTCGGGCAGCGTTGGCAGGGTCAGGCCGAGTTCGTCCGCCTGCATCACGATGTGCTTCAGGGCGATCAGCTTCGGCACATAGTGGCGCGTCTCGGTCGGCATTCGCAGGCTGAGGTAGTCGTACGACTTGCCCTGTGCCTTGTTGCGCTTGACGGCACGGGCGACCGCATTCTCGCCCCAGTTGTAGGAGGCCAGCGCGAGGAACCAGTCATTGCCGTGCATCTCGTAGATGGCCTGCAGGTAGTCCAGCGCCGCGCGCGTCGACTGCACGACGTCCCGGCGGTTGTCCACCCACCAGTTCTGCGACAGGTCGTACTGCTTGCCTGTCGATGGAATGAACTGCCAGAGGCCGGCTGCCTTGGCAGACGAAAGGGCGACTGGATTCATCGCGCTTTCCACGAAGGGCAGCAGCGCGAGTTCCGTCGGCATGCCGCGCTTCTCGATCTCCTCGACGATGTAGTGCAGGTAGCGCGAGCCGCGGTCGAACATCCGCTGCAGGTAGTCGGGGCGGTCGAGGTAGAACTTCTCCTTCTGCGCGACCAGCGGCGTGTCGAGTTCGGGCATCGCGAACCCGGCGCGGATCCGGCCCCAGAGGTCGCGCTTTGCGATGTTCATCGCGGCCATCTCGTCGAGCGAAGGCGACTCGTCGGATTCTGCGGCCGCCTGCCTGAGCGACTCGGCGTAGGGCGGGGGCGGATCGGCGGCCGCTGCGGCGGCCGCGTTGGCGTCGCCGGGCACGGCGCCATTTGCGGCCGCCTGCTCAAGGGCACCGCCGGCGGTGGCGGGCGCCGACGCGCCGCTGTCAACGCCTTGCGGCAGACTGCTGCAGGCCGCCAGCATGCCGCTCAAGGCGAAGAGCGCAGCCTGGCGACGGAGGCGCCGCCCGCGTTCCAGCAGCGCCAGGGGCAAGGCCCGGCTTCGCAAGGCGGGTAGTGCCGGGGGGTGAGCCGGAAGGATTCGGAAAGGACCGCGAGTACCGCGACCGTCTGACGAACCGACTGTGTTCAAGATGCGTAACACGTATCTTTCCTAAGCGGTTGTTTCGGCGGGAGAATTGCTCTGAGTGTACCGAATCTATCATAGCCGCAGCCAGGGGCTTCCGATCATTGGCTTCCTCGAACCGGTAAACGGTGTCACACGTCGTAAGCGCAGGTAACCGCCTCCCCAGTGATTGCCGCTCGCCCGCCCGGTTGTCCAAGCCGATCGGCCAGATATAGTTGTCGTTGCATGTGCGAACCGGGACAATGTGCCGATGGTCGGCTGGCTGATAGCGCCCGGCCGGCAATTCTCCGGAAGGCAAGTCTGAGAAGCTCATGATGGATCCCCTCAAGTCCAAACCCGAGAGTCGCGGTGGCCTCGGGCTGTCCGGCGAGCGGCAAGAACCGGCCCCAGCGGCGGCGGCGGCCGCGCAGCTGTCCTGGAGCGAATGGCTGGCGTCTCCGGCGGGGCAATATGTCATGCGCTGGGAGACGGAACAGCTGAGCCGGCTGGTAGTCGACATGTTCGGCTACTACGCCCTGCAGCTCGGCTTCCTCGAGCTCGATGCCCTGCAGGCCAACCGGATGCCGCATCGAATCCGCGTCAGGAGCCCGCGCGACGCATTATCCACCGGTGACCCCACCCCCGACCTGCTGGTCGCGGGCTTCGAGGAACTGCCGTTCGAGTCGCAGTCGGTGGACCTGGTCGTGCTGCCGCACCAGCTGGAGGTGAGCCCGGCACCCCACCAGATCCTGCGCGAGGCGGATCGCGTGCTGCGTCCCGAAGGTCGCCTGGTGGTGGTCGGCATGAACCCGCTGTCGCTCTGGGGCTTGCGCCAGTCGCTGTCGGGCCGCCCGTTCCCGCCTTTCCTGCCGCCTACCGGCCAGCTGATCGGCATACCGCGGCTTCGGGACTGGATGAAGCTGCTCAGCTTCGAGATCGACAGCGGCCACTACGGCTGCTATGCGCCGCCTTGCCGCACGCAGAAGTGGCTCGACAGGATGGGGTTCCTGGAGAGTGCCGGCGACCGGTGGTGGCCGATCTGCGGCGCGGTCTACATGGTGTCGGCGGTCAAGCGGGTGCGCGGCATGCGCCTGATCGGTCCCGTCTGGAAGCGGCGCCCCGCGCCGAAAGCAGCGCCGGCGGTGGCGGTGAGCGGTCGCTCGATCAGCGGCCGCTCCATCGACGCAGGTCCGCTCGGCGGTCGGTCAGGCGGCGGCCGGCTGGTGGTGCCGCATCCTGCAGTCGCCGGCCGCGCCCTCGACGGCCACGGCCTCAGCGATCGTACATATAGTCGCGAGTCAGGGGTAGTCCTGCCGTTTCGGCGCCGCTCTTGACCGCGAGCAGCTGGTAGATGTTCATCCAGCGCTTGGCGAACCCCATTGCGCAGCCGGCCAGGTAGATCCGCCAGATCCTGACTTGTCGGTCAGTGGCGGCCGCGCGCAGCGCGGGCAGAGCGAGCTCGAAACGCCTCGACCAGTGCTCGCAGGTCAGTGCGTAATGGCGGCGCAACGATTCCGCGTCCACGACCTCCAGCCCCGCCGCCGAGAGCTCCCTGATGGCGAGCGACACGTGCGGCAGTTCGCCGTCCGGAAACACGTAGCGGTCGATGAACTCGCCCGCGCCGCGGCCCACGCTGCGGTTGTCGACGTCGGTGGCGGTGACGCCATGGTTCATTGCCACCCCGCCATCGCGCAGCAGGGCGTGGATGATGCGGAAATACCTGGGCAGGTTCTTGAGTCCGACGTGCTCGAACATGCCGATCGAACTGATCTTGTCGTACGGCCCGTCGTCGACGTCGCGGTAGTCCTGCAAGCGGATCTCGACCCGATCCTGCAGGTCCGCCTCTCGCACGCGATCGCGCGCCAGCTCGTATTGCTGCTCCGACAGCGTCACCCCGACCGCGCGAACCCCGTACTTGCTCGCGGCGTGGATCACCATGGCGCCCCAGCCGCAGCCGATGTCCAGCAGGCGCTCCTCCGGCAGCAGCTTGAGCTTGCGGCAGATCAGGTCCAGTTTGGCGAGCTGCGCGGTGGCCAGGTCTTCGGTGCCGGTGCGGAAGTACGCGCACGAATAGACCATGCGCGGATCCAGCCACTGCGAATAGAAATCGTTGGAGACGTCGTAGTGGTACTGGATGGCCTTGCGGTCCGAATGGCGGGTGTGCCGGCCGAGCCAGTTCGGCAGGCCGCTGCGCTTGTCGCTCTCGCCGCTGAGGTCGGCAAGCTGGTCCGCCACCGCGACGACCTCCCCGATCGGGCCGTCGACGTCGATCGAGCCCTCGATGTAGGCCTCCGCCAGGTTGGCCAGGTTCGGCTTCATCAGCAGCTTGGCGCTCGCGACCGATTTCACCTTGAGGTGCACGTGGGCGTTGTCGGCCAGTGAGAAGCGCGAGCCGTCCCAGAGCTCCAGCGTCAGCGGTATCTGACGTTCCCTCTTCAAGTCCTCGAGATAGCGGGTGAAGTGCTGTTCGAGCATAAGAATCGTCCGCAGGTTGGCGGCGAAGGTGGATGGCCTATTAAAATGCAAGTGAAGGCCCGACTCAACCCCCATCAGACCGGGTATTCAGAGCCGCCTGATCGATATCAAGGAATCATTCATGACCAGATGGGTCGCCTACACCGACGGCGCGTGCGCCCCCAGCAATCCCGGTCCGGCCGCGTGGGGCGCGGTGGTCATCGCACCGGACGGCGGCGAGGTGGCAGCTCACAGCGGCTTCATCGGCCACGGCACGAACCAGATCGCCGAAATCACCGCCGCCATCGAAGGCCTGTCGCGTACACCCGAAGGCGCCGCGGTCGAGCTGGTCTCGGACAGCCAGTACGTGCTCAAGGGCATGACTGAATGGCGCGCCGGCTGGGAGCGCAAGGGTTACCGGAACTCGAAGGGCGAGACGGTCGCGAACCTCGGGCTGTGGAAGCGGCTCTTCGCGCTGGCGGACAGGCGGCGGGTGACAACCCGCTGGGTACGCGGCCACAACGGCGACTTCCACAACGAGCAGGCGGACCAGCTGGCGACGGCGGCGCTGCGCAAGGCCAGGTCCACCGGCGCGGCGCCCGCCTTGGGAAATGCGGGCGACTATACTCTGCCGCCAGAATGACGCCCCATTCCAGGCTCCCCCGAGACCGCACTGCGCCCAGCCTGCTCAGCGCAGGAATCAAGAGAGCTCGGGGCGCCCCGGCGTTTCCGCGAGAGGCAGGATGAGACAGATCACGCTTGACACCGAAACCACCGGACTGGAACACGAGAACGGGCATCGGATCATCGAGATCGGCTGCGTCGAGGTGATCGAGCGCCGCCTGTCGCAACGCAACCTGCACTTCTACCTCAACCCGGAACGCGACATCGATGCGGCCGCCAGCCAGGTCCACGGAATGACGCTGGACGACCTGCGCGACAAGCCGCGCTTCGCCGATATCGTCGACGAGTTCCTCGCCTTCTGCGAGGGCGCCGAGGTGGTCATCCACAACGCGGACTTCGACCTCGGCTTCCTTGATGCGGAGCTTGCACGGCTCGGGCGCGGCTCGTTCCGCAACTGCTGCCGCAGCGTCGTCGACTCGCTCGCGCTCGCCAAGGAACAGTTTCCCGGCAAGCGCAACAACCTCGACGCGTTGTGCGAGCGGCTGATGGTGCCGAACGCGCATCGCAAGGTCCACGGTGCGTTGCTCGACGCCGAGTTGCTCGCCGAGGTCTATCTCGGCCTCACGCGCGGCCAGGGCACCTTCGAAATCGCGCTGCAGACCGGCGGCGGCGACGCACTCGCGCTGGCCGGCGACGAGGAGTGGCCGCCGCGCGGGCTGGTCGTGCTGGCCGCACGCGACGAGGAGATCGAGGCGCACGCCGCTCTGCTCGAGCTGCTTGCGAAGGCATCCGGAAAGGCGCCGCTCTGGCAGCGCCTGGCGCAGGAGGAGGGGACATCGCCGGCTCCCGAATCCGCGCCGCCGATGAAGGCCGTAGCGGCCTAGCGCCTTCACCCCTCGGGGGCATTGCGCAGCGCCGCCTGGGACTCTTCCGGCGACAGGATTGCGCGAACGGATTCCGTTACACTGGCATATATGTCCAGCAAAGAACTCCGCATATCCCGTCGCTCACGCGAGCGCACGACGCAGCTTTCTCCGGATGCGGACGCCATGGTCGCGGCCTCGCTTGGCCTTGCCAACTCCGGCAGCAGGTCCGAGGACCGCTTCTGGGAGCACCAGCTTTCGCGCCTCCTGGACCGCGCGCTGGACGCCGCGCATTCGGCCACCATCACCACCGCGCTCGAGCGCCTCAACCAGACCGACGGCGAAGCCTATGGCGCGCTCGTGGAAGCGGTCGAGCATGCGGCGGAAACCGTGGTGCTGGAAGGCGCGTCGGTCGAGGGCGCGCCGCAGGGGATGCGCCACGGCTTGCTGGTGACGGCGCCACTGGTGGCGTGGACGCGCTTCGCCATCCCCTCCGGCGCAGTCACGCCCCAGGTCGCGGAGTCCCTGTCGGCCGCCTGGCAGCAGCTGATACTCGCGCCCGGAGTCGTCTTTCGCATGGTGCCGTGGCTGTACAGCCTGGACCAGTTGCCGCGCGAGTTCTCCGACATGCGCAAGCTCACGCGCAAGCTCACGTCGGCTGCCGTCTCGGATACCGTTGCGCGCATCGATTTCAAGAACATGCCGGAGAGCGCGGAGATGCTCGCCGACACTCGCTTCCTGCTCGCGGTGGTGGCGGTGGATGATCCGCTCAAGCCGCTGTTTCGCTGGCAGCTTGCCGGGCCGTCGCACGCGTCGCGGGTGCTGTGCCTTGAGCAGTGGGTCGAGAACGCCCGGCCGCTGTTGGAGCCGCTGCTTCCCGGCTGCGGCTTCGAATGCCTGCTGCCGGATGCGTACCACATCAACCTGCGCGAATCGGATCGGCGCGTGCGCGCCTACGGAATCAAGGCCGCCGTGCACTTCCTGAACCATGCGCTGGCGGTCGACGCGTCGCAAATCAAGGCGACCGTCGGCGCTTTCGGTGCCGAGCGGATCGACGAGTATCGCATCGGCCTGTCGGTGGGCGATGCGGACGAAGTCGCCCAGGGTGTCGTCTGGCCGCTGCTCGGCGCGGAGTCGGAGAACGACGAACCGACGCCGCTCGACCGGATCAAGGAGACGCTACGCGAAGTCGGCGTGCAGGACATCACCGTGTGGTCCGAGGTCACGGAGCCCGAGTTCTGCGAGGACTGCGGTGCGCCGCTCTATCCGAGCCCGTCGGACGAGGTCGTCCACGTGGAAATGCCCGAGGACACCGAGCCGGCCAGCACCCAGTTCCACTGAGCGGCGTCACGCGCCGCGCAGCACCCGCTTCCTCAAGGTGACAGCCGCTCCCTGATCCAGCTGCCCGCCGCCGGCCCGGCGCCGGGCGACGCAGCGTCGCGGCGATACGCGAGGCGGTCGTGCAGCCGCGACGGGCGTCCCTGCCAGAACTCCCAGCGCTGCGGCGCCAGCCGGTAGCCTCCCCAGTGCGGCGGTCGCGGTGGATTCAGGCCGAACTTCAGCCCGTACTCGGCGGCCCGCGCCACCAGCACGCTGCGCCCGCCGATGACGCTGCTCTGCTCCGACGCCCAGGCGCCGATGCGCGACGCGAGCGGCCGCGACTGGTAGTACTCGTCCGATTCCGCCGGTGTCACCTTCGCGACCGTGCCTTCGATGCGTACTACCCGCTCCATCTCGACCCAGTGGAACTGCACCGCGGCGGCGGGGTTGCCGGCAAGCTGCCGGCCCTTGCGGCTGAGGTAGTTGGTGTACCAGACGAGGCCGTTGCCGTCGTAGCCCTTGAGCAGGACGATGCGAGTCGACGGCCGGCAATCCTCGTCGACGGTGGCGAGCGTCATCGCCGTCGGCTCCGGCAACTTGTTGGC
Organism: uncultured Pseudomonadota bacterium; assembly: GCA_963844195.1. Classification (GTDB taxonomy): domain Bacteria; phylum Pseudomonadota; class Gammaproteobacteria; order Burkholderiales; family Burkholderiaceae_E; genus Lautropia. Next base: position 2,174,483 of record CAWJNC010000004.1, read on the forward strand.
AAGCGCTTCCTGCAGCCACCTGTCGAAGAGTTTGAAAGGGTCTGCGGAGGCGCCGTTCTCCTCCAGTTCACCGAGCTCGTAGCTCTTGCGCAGATCGGCGATCGATTTCATCCTGGCTCGTTCTCCTGCATGGTTCGATTGCTATTGCGGATGACCACCGGCGGCAAGTCCGAGGAGGTGGTGCAGGCCGGCCGCGGCGGTGTTGGGGATGGTCGACGCGGCGAGACCGAAAGCCGGAAACGCAGCGCGATAACGCGCCAGCAGCGTTGCTTCGCCGATCAGCACGATCGGTGCCTCCGGCCCGATGTGGCGCGCGCGCCAGGCAACGGCCGACACCAGCTCGTGACCGATCAGCAGGCCCGACAGGTAATCGGCCAGCACCGGCGCCGGCAGCCGACCGGCCAGGTTCATCGATCGGGCAGTGAACAGGTGCCGCATCAGGTCGCCGGGTCCGCTGGTGCGCGCAAGCTCCAGTGCCTGCAGGAATGCGGCGGCCGCGGCGCCGTCGTGCGCCATGGCTTCGGCGCCGGTTCCGCCGGCGGATCCGTCGGCTTTGCCGCCGGCCTCACCACCGGCACCACCGTTGCCGCTTTCCGCCACCTTCATCAGGCGGCCGAGGATCGAATGCCGGATGAGATTGGCGTAGAGCTCGCCGGTCATGTAGGTCGCGAACAGGACGATCCTGCCGTCCCTCACCAGCACCCACTTGGAATGCGTTCCCGGCAGGACGAAGCAGGTCGCCGGCGCTGCCGGCGTCATCGAGGCGAGTGCGCCGAACACCTGCGTTTCCTCGCCGCGGATCACGTCCGGCAACGCGTCCGGCAGGTTGGAGAGGATCCCCGGCACCAGCATCAGCTCGCGTCCGGAGGCCGTCGACACCGACGCCATCCGGTCGGCAAGATCGCGCGCGCCTGCCGGGCAATCGACATAGGGGGCCTCGCGCCAACCTTGGGCGCTGCCGACCATTCCGCTTGCGATGAGCGGCGCCTGCGGCTGCGCGGCCAGCCAATCGCCCGCAACGCCTTCGAGCGCGGCGTCGAAGCCGCCGGCATCCGCGGGAGCCGGCAGCGACAGGATGCCCCATGGCTTCTCGCGCTGCGCCATGATGCCGCCGGCCGCGTCGAGGAGGAATGCGCGCAGGTTTGTCGTTCCCCAGTCGAGCGCGATGCCGGCGGCTTTTTCCTTCTCGGGACGCAGCACGTCGCGGCGCGGCGCAGCGGTTACGGGTGGGGCCGTGGATGATGGCGTAGCCAAGGCTGGAGGTTCCGGAGGACTTGTATAGCATGACGATAACGCAAATCGGTGGCCGCCCGTATGGCGGACCGGTGCATCGAATCGGGCCAGGGCCGCGGCCCATCGCGCAGGAAGCAAGGAGAGCGTCGTTTTGGATACAGGGCAGTGGCCGTTCTCGATGACGATGCTCGAGCATGGCGCCTTCGCATTCTGCGGACTGCTGGTATACGTCCTCGTCACGCGCATCGGCGAGCACCGGCGACAGCCTTCGGCAGCAGTGGCATGGGTGCTGGTGATCGCAATGCTTCCCTACCTGGGCCTGCCGCTGTTCCTGCTTTTCGGCACCCGCAAGTTCGTGCGGCCAAGGGTTCTGCTGCGCGCGACGGCCCTGCCGGCCGAAGCGTCGGCGTCGGCGTCCGACTCACCGGCTGAAGCGCCGATGTCGACGTCCAACCCGCCGCCCCTCTGGGCGACCAGCGTGCTGGCATCCTTCGGCATGCACGCACCGATCGGCAACGACGCGATCGTCTTCCACGCGGACGGCCGCCAGTCGCTCGAGTCGCTGATGTCGATGGTGCGCAATGCGCGGCATTCGCTGTCGCTGTGTACCTTCGTGCTGGGGGACGACGAGGTCGGCGGTGCGGTCATCGACGAGCTGGCCGGCGCCGCCGCCCGAGGAGTGCGCGTCAGGCTGCTCCTCGACGCGTTCGGCAGCCTGCGATCGCCTCGGGGCCGCTTGAACGAGTTGCGCTCAGCGGGCGCCGAGGTGCGCTGGTTCATGCCGCTGCTGCACAACCCGCTGCGCGGGCGCACCAACCTGCGCAACCATCGCAAGCTGACCATTGCCGACGGCCGCATCCTGTGGAGCGGCGGTCGCAACCAGGCGGCCGAATACTACGCCGACAGCCCGGGCGCACCCGCGTGGGCGGACCTGACGTTCACCGTCGAGGGTCCGATTGCCGGCCAGTCCCTGGCATTGTTCGATCATGACTGGCAGATGGCGAGCGGCCGGGTCCCGCAGACGGCTCTGCCGCTCGCTCCGGATGTGCCGATGCCCGTCGACCCATCGGCGGCGACCGCCCAGCTGATCCCGAGCGGCCCGGACCATGCCGACGACACCGTCCACTCGCTGCTGCTGGCCGGCGCGTTTCATGCGCAGCGGCGAATCCTCGCCGTCTCCCCGTACTTCGTGCCCGACGATGCGCTCCTGTCGGCCTGGTGCCTCGCCTGTCGCCGCGGAGTCGACGTGACGCTGCTGGTTCCGGAGCGATCGAACCATCTGCTGGCGGACCTGGCGCGCGAGCGGTCGCTGCGCGAGCTGCAGCAGGCCGGCGGCAGGGTGCTGCTGTATCCACGAATGATGCATGCCAAGGCGGTCGTCATCGACGATCGGCTCGCGCTCTGCGGCACGATCAACCTGGACGCCCGCAGCCTGTTCCTGAACTTCGAGCTGATGTTCGCTTTCTACGACCGCGAGCAGATCGACTGGCTCACCGAATGGGTCGAAGCGCAATGCCGCAAGGCGTCGCGCCACGATGCGGTGGCCCCCGGCTGGTGGCGCGACGTCCTGGAAGGCATCGTGCGGGCAGTCGGCTACCAGTTGTAGCACCTGCCTGGCGCAGACTCGGGGTCTCGCTGGCCTGGGCCGCCAAGGCAGTGTTTAATCGGGCATGGACGATTGGATCAGGACGCTGCTGGCCTGCCGCCGCAACCACGAGGCGGCGGTACTGGTGACCGTCGCATCCACGCGCGGTTCGGTGCCGCGCGAACCGGGCGCGAGGATGGTGGTCACCGCGACCGGCCGGGACGGCACCATCGGCGGCGGACATCTCGAACTGCAGGCCATCGGCATCGCGAGAGACCTCCTCGCCGGGGGCAGCGTTGCCGCCCTGCGGCGCTTTCCGCTCGGCGCCTCGCTCGGCCAATGTTGTGGCGGACTCGTGAACCTGATGTTCGAGGCGGTCGCACCTACGGCTCTTCAGTCGGCCTGGCTCGACGAGGTCGCGCAACACGACCGCGACGGCGTGGCGTGCATGGTCGTCGGTGCGGCAGGCAGCCGGTCGGCGGCGGGCTCGCTGGTGGTCACCGCCGGGTCCTGCAGCGGCTCGCTGGGCGATGCGACGATCGATGTTGCCGCGCGCAGCATCGCCGTTGCGATGCTCGAGTCCGAAGCGCCGTCCAGCTTGCGCAGCGTCGCGGGCGACGACACGCTCTACCTGTTCGCAGCAGTGCCCCAGCCGCGAGCGCACATCGTCCTCTTCGGCGCCGGCCACGTCGGCCGGGCGCTGGTGAAGATCCTCGAGGATCTGCCCTGCCGGGTGACGTGGGTCGACGAGCGCGCCGATGCGTTCCCGAGGCGGGTGCGGCCCCGCGTCCGTATCGAGGCGGTCGACGATCCGCTTGCGGAGGTGGCGGCTGCGCCGCCGGCCGGCATCTTCCTGGTGATGACCCACAGCCATCCGCTCGACCAGTCGCTGGCCGAGGCGATCCTGCGCCGCGACGACTTCCGGTATTTCGGGCTCATCGGCTCGTCGTCAAAGCGCCGCCAGTTCGAGCGCCGGCTCGCTGCCCGCGGCTTGGGATCCGCGGCGCTCGCCAGGATGGTCTGCCCCATCGGCATTGCCGGCATCGAGAGCAAGGAGCCTGCCGCAATCGCCGTCGCCGTTGCCGCGCAGCTGCTTCCCATCATGATGCAGCGACCGCTCGCCGGCAATCTTTCCGGCGAGACGCGTGTCGCCCGGATGCATGCGCGGGCCGGACGATGACCGGCGCCGCGACGCCACGCATCGAGCTCCACGGCATCACCAAGGTCTACCCGGCGGTCGTCGCCAATCAGGACATCTCGCTGGCAGCAATGCCAGGCGAGATCCATGCGGTCCTCGGGGAGAACGGCGCCGGCAAGAGCACGTTGATGAAGATCATCTACGGCGTGGTCCGGCCGGACGCCGGCGAGATCCGCTGGGAGGGCAGGCCGGTCGCGATCGCCAGCCCGCTGCATGCCCGCCAGCTCGGCGTCGGCATGGTGTTCCAGCACTTCTCGCTGTTCGAGACGTTGAGCGTCGCCGAGAACGTTGCGCTGGCACTGCCGGGCAGGCCCGAGCTGGGGGAACTCTCGCAGCGCATCGAAACCGTCTCGCAAAAGTACGGCCTCGCCATCGATCCGCGCCGGCTGGTCCACTCGCTGTCGGTGGGCGAGCGCCAGCGGGTCGAGATCGTGCGCTGCCTGCTGGCCAACCCGCGCCTGCTGATCATGGACGAGCCGACTTCGGTGTTGACGCCGCAGGCCGTGCGCGGGCTCTTCGACACGCTGCGGTTGCTGTCGACGGAGGGCTGCACCATCCTCTACATCAGCCACAAGCTCGACGAGATCAAGGCGCTCTGCACCAACGCCACCATCCTGCGCAACGGCCGGGTCACCGGACGCTGCGATCCACGGCTCGAGACCGAGGCGAGCATGGCGCGGCTCATGATCGGCCAGGACCTGCCCCACGCTAGCCATGGCGAGCCATCCCGAGGCGAGCAGAGGCTGGTGATCGACCGGCTGACGGTACCGAGCCCGGCAGCGTTCGGCACCGGCCTGCGCGACATCCGCCTCGCCGTCCAAGGCGGCGAGATCCTCGGCATCGCGGGTATTTCCGGCAATGGCCAGCAGGAACTCCTGGCCGCAATCTCCGGCGAGAATCCGATCGCCGAGCCGCGTCGGGTCATCCTCTGCGGCGAGCCTGCCGGCGGGCTCGACGCCGACGCCCGCCGCACGCTCGGCTTGTGTTTCGTGCCGGAGGAGCGCCTCGGCCGCGGAGCGGTGCCGCAGATGTCGCTTTCAGAGAATGGATTGTTGACGGCGCACCGCAAGGGCTTCATCCGCAGCGGACTGATCCGCTTCGAGCGCGTGCGGCAGTTCGCCGATCGCTGCATCGCCGAGTATGGCGTCAAGTGCGCCGGGCCCGATGCCGAGGCGCGCAGCCTTTCCGGCGGCAACCTGCAGAAGTTCATCGTCGGGCGCGAGATCATGCAGCAGCCCAAGGTGCTGGTGATCGCGCAGCCGACCTGGGGTGTCGACGTCGGTGCCGCCGCGTTCATCCGCCAGCGCATCATCGACCAGCGCAACCAGGGCGTGGCGGTCCTGGTGCTGTCGGAGGAGCTGGACGAGCTTTTCGAGATCTGCGACCGCATCGCGGTGATCGCGCAGGGGCGGCTGTCGCCTGCGAAGGCGGTACGTGACACCAGCGTCGAGGAGATCGGCCTGTGGATGAGCGGCATGTGGCCGGGTGCTGCCGGCAATCCCGCACCGGCAGGTTCCGCGGAGGCAGCGGATGCGCTACCGGCTTGAGGCGAGGGCGCAGCCGTCGCGGCTGATGGGCTGGCTTTCGCCGCTGCTCGCGGCATTGCTGACCCTGCTCGCCGGCTTCGTGTTGTTCTCGGTCCTGGGCAAGGATCCGCTCACGGCATTCCACACGTACTTCATCCACCCGGTGCGGAACCTCAACGGCGTCGCCGAACTGCTGCAGAAGGCGTCGCCGCTGATGATCATCGGGGTCGGCCTTGCGTGCGGCTACCGGGCCAATGTCTGGAACATCGGCGCGGAGGGGCAGCTCATCCTCGGCGCGATCTGCGCGGGCGGCGTCGCGCTGCTCTTGCACGAGTCGCAGAGCCCGCTGGTGCTGCCGCTGATGCTGCTCGCCGGCATGGCAGGCGGCATGGCGTGGGCTGCCGTCCCTGCGCTGCTGCGCACGCGCTTCAACACCAACGAAATCCTGGTGAGCCTGATGCTCGTCTACGTTGCCGGGCTGCTGCTCAGCTGGCTGGTCCACGAGCCCTGGAAGGATCCCGACGGATTCAACTTCCCGCAGAGCCGGATGTTCTCGGACTCCGCCCTCTATCCGATCCTGATCGAGGGCACCCGCCTGAACGCCGGCTTCCTCGTGTCGCTGGCCGCGGTGGCGCTCGGCTACGTCGTGCTCAATCGCAGCTTTGTCGGCTACCAGATGCGGGTCGGCGGTCTCGCCGATGCGGCCGCGCGCTACGCCGGCTTCAAGTCGCGGCGCAGGGTCTGGCTGGGCATGCTGATCGGCGGCGGCGCGGCCGGCATTGCCGGCATGGGCGAAGTGGCAGGACCGATCGGCCAGTTGCAGCCGCTGGTATCGCCCGGCTACGGCTTCGCCGCCATCATCGTCGCGTTCGTCGGCCGGCTGCATGCCTTCGGCATCCTGCTGGCAAGCCTGCTGATGTCGCTGCTCTATCTCGGCGGCGAGGCGGCCCAGATGGGACTCGGCCTGCCGTCGGCGATCACCGGGCTGTTCCAGGGCATGCTGCTGTTCTTCCTGCTCGGCTCGGACGTGTTCATCAACTACCGCCTGAGGGCGGTGAGGAAGCCGCTGGTGCCTTCGCCTGCCTCGAGCGCCGAGGCGGCAAAGTCGCCAGGCGTTGCGGCATGAAGGCGGCGGCTCGATGGACACGCTGATCGCGATCCTCGCCGCCGCCATTGCCGCCGGCACGCCGATAGTGTTTGCGGCCCTCGGCGAACTGGTGACCGAGAAGTCCGGCGTGCTGAACCTCGGCGTCGAAGGCATGATGCTGGTGGGCGCGGTGGCCGGCTTCGCGGCCACGGCGGCCAGCGGCAACGCGTGGCTCGGCATCCTGGCCGGGATGGCGGCCGGTGCCGCGATGGCGCTGATCTTCGCGGTGCTGACCCTGCAGCTGATGGCGAACCAGGTGGCGGCCGGGCTGGCGTTGACGCTGTTCGGGATCGGCCTTTCGGCTTTCGTCGGCAAGCCGCTCGAGAGCATCGCACTGGGAAGCCAGCAGACCTGGGACATACCGCTGCTCGCCGACATCCCGCTGCTCGGGCCGGTACTGTTCCGGCACCACGCCCTCGTCTATGCATCCTGGGCGCTGTTCGTGGCGCTCAGCTGGTTCCTGTACCGCAGCCGGGCGGGACTTGTGCTGCGTTCGATCGGCGAGTCGCCGGAGTCGGCGCATGCGATCGGCTATCGCGTGATCGCGATCCGCTACCTTGCCACGCTTTTCGGGGGTGCAATGGCCGGCCTCGGCGGCGCCTACCTGGCCGAGTTCTATACGCCGATGTGGGTCGAAGGGATGGTCGCCGGCCGCGGCTGGATCGCGCTCGCGCTTGTAGTCTTCGCCACCTGGCGCCCCGGGCGTGTGCTGCTGGGCGCCTACCTGTTCGGCGGCGTGACCATTGCCCAGTTCTTCGCCCAAGGCGCAGGCCTGGCGATACCGTCGCAATTCCTATCGGCCCTGCCGTACCTTGCAACTATCCTGGTGCTGGTGCTGATCTCGCGCGACGCTTCGATCATCCGGCTCAACGCTCCCGTTTCGCTCGGACGCTCGTATCGGCCGGATTGAGCGCCGGCCGCAAGCCATCGGAGCCGCGTACCATCGTGATCTGTTTCGATCCGACTCGATGCGGCCACGATCCTGTCATTGATCATGGCTCGACCCTGGCCCGACCCGATTTTCGAGCCTGCTTCCGACCTCGCTTTCGAACTTCTTTCGCCTCCTGGAGAACTGCCATGCTGTCTTCGACAACACACCACGTGCTGCGGATCGCAGCTGCGCTTGCCGCAACCTGTGCGCTGGCAGCCAGCCTGCCGTCGTCGGCCCAGGAGCCGATCAGGATCGGCTTCGTCTACGTCAGCCCGATCGGCGATGCAGGCTGGACTTTCCAGCACGACGAGGGCCGCAAGCAGATGGAGAAGGCGCTCGGCGGCAGGGTCGTGACCCGGATCGTGGAGAGCGTGCCCGAGGGCGCCGATGCGGAGAGGGTCATCCGGGAATTTGCGGCCACCGGCAGCCGGATGGTATTCGCGACCTCGTTCGGGTACATGAACCCGACGGTGAAGGTGGCCAAGCAATTTCCCAAGGTTGCCTTCGAGCACGCCACCGGCTACAAGATGGACAAGAACGTCGGCATCTATAACGCGCGCTTCTACGAAGGCCGTTACTTGAACGGCGTAATCGCCGGCAAGATGACCAAGACCAATGTCGCCGGCTATGTGGCGGCATTTCCGATCCCTGAGGTCCTGCAGGGCATCAATGCCTTCACCAGGGGAATGCGCAGCGTTAACCCGAAGGCCGAGCTGAAAGTCGTGTGGGTCAACTCCTGGTTCGATCCCGGCCGCGAACGCGAAGCCGCGAACACGCTCATCTCGCAAGGCGCAGACATCGTGACCCATCACACCGACTCGACGGCGACGGTGCAGGCCGCCGAGGAGAAGGGAGTCTATGCCTTCGGCTACCACTCCGACATGTCGAAGTACGGTCCCAAGGCCCATCTCACCGCTACCACCCACGTCTGGGGCGACTACTACACCCGCGTGGCGGAGCAACTGGTTGCAGGAACCTGGAAGCCCGGCAACGTCTGGGGCGGGATGAAGGAAGGCATGATCAAGCTGGCGCCACTCAACCCGGCGGTGCCGAAGGACGTCGCAGAGCTCGTCGATTCGCTCGGCAAGGACATCATCACCGGCAAGCTTCATCCTTTCAGCGGCCCGATCAAGGACAACGGCGGGAAGGAGCAACTGCCCGCCGGCAAGACGATGGACGACGCGAGCCTCGCGAAGATGAGCTTCTACGTCGAAGGTGTACAGGGCAAGCTGCCGACCAAGTGACGGACGGCGCCAGCGCGGCTGCAGCCGCTGCGGAGCGGGCTTAGCACGGCCGCTCGCGCCGCCTCGACCAGCGCGACCCCCCCTCCTGAGGGGGGGAGGCGCCTCCGGCGCCTCGGGGGGGTCCTCTCATTGCTTTCCGATGCGGTCCACCACTGCCTTCATCGTCGTCGCGTCCTTGGCGACGAAATCGCTGAACTGCGGCGCGTCCATGTAGAGCACCGGTGAGCCGGCGGTGCCGATCGACTTCACCAGGCGGTCATCCTTGGCTGCCTGCGCCGAGGCCTCGCGCAGCTTCTTCACCACCGGTTCAGGCGTGTCCGCCGGCACGAACAGCCCCGCCCACTGCGAGAAGACCGCCTTGAATCCCAGTTCGGTCAGGCTGGGCACGTCAGGCAGCGCGGCAAGCCGTCCTTCGCCCCAGTGTGCGAGCGGCCGCAGCCGTCCCGACTTCACATGCTGGACGATGGTTGCCGGGCCGGTGGCCAGTGCGTCAACCTGCTCGCCGAGCAGGCCGATGATGGCAGGCCCCGCGCCGGTGTACGGCACGTGCAGCATGTAGCTGCCCGAAGCCTGCTTCAGCATCTCCATCGGCACGTGCATGGTGCCGTAATTGCCGGACGAGCCGAAGGTGATCACCCCGGGCCGCGACTTCGCGTCCGCGATGAATTCCTTCGCAGTCTTCCAGGGACTGTCGGCGCGGACCACCAGCACCGTCGGGTCGGCGGTGAAGCGGGCGATCGGCAGGAGGTCCTTGAGCTGGAACATCGGCGGGCGCTCCAGCACCCGGTCGGCCTCGGGCAGTATGGTGATCGACGACAACGCCAGGAGGATCGTATAGCCGTCGGGTTTCGCCTTCGCGACCTGCGCCATGCCGATGCCGCCACCGGCACCGGCCTTGTTCTCGACGACCACCGGCTGCCCGAGGATCCGCGACAGCGCCTCGGCCACCGGACGGCCGACGGTGTCCGCGACGCCGCCGGGTGGAAACGGCACGACCATCGTCACCGGGCGCGAGGGGAAGGCTTCCTGTGCCTGAAGGGCGGGCGCCGCCGTCGCCAGGCCGAGGCCGGCCATCATCATGCACGCGTGTCGGCGGTCGAGCGATGTCGGTAAGTTTCTGGACATCCTGGTCTTCTCCATGTCGGTCTTGTTCGGCTGCCCGACTTCAGGCCTGCCTCGCGCGGGCGGGCCGGGGCAGCCGGGGTCACGCCAATGATAGCCGCCTGCTACATGGACCGATTCGACGCATGGGCGCCGGCCGGCCCACAGACCACCTGCCTAGGCTGGCCGGCCTGCTTTCGGCCATGTGACCGATGGTGCGGCGCCGGCGCGGCTGCAATGCTGGGCGGACGTCAAAACCGCCGCACGCAACATGCACTCCGTCGCCCCCTTCGGCCGCTGCCGCCGCTTCGCCTCCGGCGTGACCTCCCGCGTAGCCTTCCACCCTGCGGCCGGCGTCATCCTCCTGCTCGCTGCCTGGTTCTCTGCACCACTGGGTGCGCAACAGTGCGCACCCGCCGGTGGCGGTCCGGCATGCGAAACCGCAAGCGGCATCGCCAGCCTTGGAGACCCCGACGGCAGCGACCTCACGGTGGGCAACCCATTCCATCCGATTACCGGCAACAAGTACCAGGAGGAACTCGATTCGCCGCCATTGCCCGGCTTCCTCGGCCTCGAGATCCGACGGCACTACAACGCCGCCTACGCCGCCGCGCAAAGTCCCTGGGGCAGGGGCTGGGCTCTCTCCTACGACACGCGGCTGTACCGGCACGCCGGCACGCTTCAGGTCGTTCAGGCCGACGGCCGCAGGCTGGTGTTCGGCCTGCCGCCGCTCGACGCTGGCAGCGAGCGCGCGGATACCGCCTGCTCGCCGGCCATGCCGGGACAGGGGCAGCTCTTCATCGAGCCCGGCGGCTACCGCTGGCTGTGGCCCCAGCAGCGGGAGCTCCTTTTCGACACCGCCGGCCGCCTCGTGCAGGTGCGGCCACGCGGCGGTTCGGATGCGGAGGCGACCCGCATAGACCGAGACGCTTCCGGACGCATCGGCCGGATCACCGATCCGGCCGGGCGCAGCCTGCAGTTCGTCTACGACCGCAACGGCCACCTGGACCGGATCGAACATCCCCTGGGCAGCTGGCGATATCTCATCGACGCCGACGGACGGCTGCAGGCGGTGACTACGCCGGACGGCTTGGTCAGACGCTATCGCTACGAGGATCCGGCACATCCCTCGCGCTTCACGGCCATTGCCGTCCAGGCGCCGGCCGACCAGGAGCGCATCGTCTCGCAATGGGCCTACGACGCGCAGGGGCGAGTGGTGCGCCATCGCCGTGGGGACGGCGGCGAACTTCGCATGGACTACGAGCGGCCCGGTGCACTGTCGTCCACCGGGCCCGGCGAGATCGTCACTATGCTCACCAATGCGTTGGGCGCGACAACCCGCTTCAAGGCAAGAGAAATCGACGGGCGGCTGCGTGTCACGGAGATTGCCGGCCCGGGATGCGAGGAATGCGCCCCCGGCAACGTCCGCATGCGCTACGACCGGCAAGGGCAGCTCGTCGTCCGCCAGCGCATCGGCGGCGAAGGCCTCGAATACAGGCGCGACAGCCGGGGCAGGGTGGTACGCATCCTGCGGCCGCACGCGTCGGGCTCGGCCGATGCGGACTACCTGCTGCGCTTCGAGTACGCCGATGACCAGACACACCTGCCGCGCCTCGTCGCGCGACCGAGCGTGGTCGCCGGCAAGGAGCACCGCATCCTTCTCCCGCGCGACGCGCGCGGCAACCCGCTCGAGGTCCTGGAATCCGGCTACTCGCCCGGCATGCCCGGCGAGCCGCCGCGGCCGATCGCCCGACACACCCGGCTGCGCTACCAGGAGACGGCCGGAAGGCTCGTGCTGAAGGAGATCGACGGCCCGCTTCCCAACGGCCCAGCTGCGGATCCTTCGGATTCCGACATCACCCGCTTCAGCCACGACGACGCCGGCCGCTTTCTGCAGGCCGTCGAAATGCCCGGCGGATCGACACGGCGCGTCGTTGCGCGGGACACGGCCGGCCGGGAGACGGCAACCGTCTCCAGCGACGGCTTCCGCGAAGTCGAGCAGCGACTCGAGTACGACCATCGCCACCGCGTGCTGAACTTTCGCGAAACCGCCTGGCTGCTGGAGGCGGGCAGGCGCATTCCGGCATCCGCCATCGTCACTACCATCAGTCACCGCTTCGATGCGCTGGGGCGGCCGCTGCAATCGCGGGATGCTGCCGGCCGGACGGCGGACTACCGTCACGACGCGGCCGGCAGGCTGCTGGCGGTCGTGGACGCGCAGGGATTTCGCGCCGAGTTGAGCCGCGACGCGGAGGGCAACCTGCTCAGGACGGCGTTACTGGAGCCCGGTGCGGAGGAACCGCTGCGCGCGGCGCACTACGGACGCAATCGCGACGGGCGTCTGGACACGCTGCTTCTTCCGGACGGCAGGCGCTTCGGGTTCCACTACGACATCCATGCCCAGCCGTTCGCGGTCAGCGGGCCCGACCGGCAGTTGCGCCTCGTGGCCACAGGCACCGCCGGCGGCAGGAATGCATCGACGATCGTCGATGACTTCGGGCGGGTGATCCGGCAGGCGCTGCCGGATCATGGCCTGAGGATCATGCGCTATGACGATGCAGGCCGGCTGACCTTCCTGACGGATGCGGCGGGCGCAACGTTCGCCTTCCGCCACGACGCCGCGGGAAATATGGTCGAGCGCACCGCCACCAGCCAGACTGCAGAGGAAACCGTGACCTTCGGCTATCAGGGTCGGCTGCAGGTGCAGGTGGACGATCCGGTGCAGTCGACTCGCTGGCGCCGGGACGCCGCTGGCCGGATCATCGAGACGTCGATCGTGCTGGCGGGCTTGCCGGGCCCGCCGCTTCGCACCACGAGGGCCCGGGACCCGGCAACCGGCCTGACCCGTGTCCACGGCCTTGCCGACGGCCGATCGATGACGCTGCACCGGCACGGGCCCCTCGACGGCGCCGCGCCTCGCCAGATCGACCTGAAGGACCCATTCTGGCGCGCCGTGCAGGACCTGCTGGAGCAGTGGCTGCCGCCGGGTATAGCCGCCCGGGTGGGGGCGCTGCTTCCGGCAACCGTGGTCGCACGCCACATCGTCGTGCATCCATTCGACGGGTTGACCGCCTTCACCTCGTTCAATGGCAGCGTGATGAAGCGTATGGTGGATGCGGCGGGAAGGACCGCAAGCCTGCGGGTCGAAATCGGTGGCCGGCCCCTTGCGCACTGGCGCTACGGATACGGCAGCGGGCCGAGGCTCGCTTCGATCGAGGACCTGGCGGCATTGGCGCGGGGCGAGAAGGAAGGCTTGCTCCGCTTCGCTTACGATGCGTCGGGCAGGCTGGAACAGCAGGCCTCGGACCTGTCGGCTGGGATGCCGCTCGTACCTGCCGGTGCAGGCGACGTGCCGGCGAGCGCGGTCACGGATGAGCACGGTCTGGTCTTCGACCAGGCGGGAAGGGTGATCGGCGATGGCCGCTTCCGCTACGAGTACACCGCGCGCGGGCAGGTCGCATCGGTCCTGGACCTGCGCACGCAACGCAGGATTGCAAGCTATGCCTACAACCATCGTGGCCAACGCGTCCGCAAGATCGTCCATTCGGCAGACGGGGAGGGTGCATCGACGCGGTACTTCCTGTGGGACGAGCAGCGGCTGGCAGCGGAGATCGGGCCCGACGGCAGGATCCTCGCCCAGTATCTGGCGCTGGACGACGGCCGGCGCATCCTGCCGATCGCACGTCTGGAGAACCCGGGCGTGCGCCGTCTGCGAGTCGGTGGCGGCGGCGCCCAGGATCGAGCCTTCGGCGGGTCGGTGCTGGCCATCCACGCCGACCATCGTGGTGCGCCGGTCGCGTTGACGGACGCGCGTGGCCGGCTTGCATGGCAGGCGGAGGTCGCTTCGTCCGGCCGCGCCGCGCCGGCCTCCGTTTCACGCGGTATCGAGATGAATCTTCGCCTGCCGGGGCAGTACTTCGACCGCGAAACCGGCCTGCACGATAACTGGCACCGCACCTATGACCCCGAGCGCGGGCGCTTTCTTCAGCCGGATCCGCTCGGCTATCCGGATGGACCCGATACCTATGCCTATGCCGGTGGGGATCCGGTCAATCGCGTGGATCCGCTCGGCCTCTACGAAATCGACGTCCACTACTACATGACGTTCTTCCTCGCGGTCACCGCAGGACTCGCGCCGGATGAAGCGCGCATCGTTGCGCTGGCCGCGCAATATGTCGACCATAATCCGCTGACCCGGCCCGTCGATTCCGGACACGTCGGTTCCACCGTCGCGTCGGTGCTTCAAAACCAGGCCCGGCTCCTCAACTACCACTTCGTGCTGAGCGGTAATGACGGGCGGACGCTGCCACAGTATCGCAACGCTCGGCTCGACGCCGGCGACAGCCCGCAACTGGCCAACCTGCTGGATGCGGTCCATGCCGCCGGCATCAGCCGCAATGCCAGCCTGCAGTTCCTCGGCGAGTACCTGCATGCGCTTGCGGACACCTACTCGCATCGCAATGCGCGCAACATCCCGTATGACGCCTTGGTGCTTGGATGCGGTGTCGGACACGGCCTGGACATGCACGAACCCGACCTGACCTACGACGACATCCCACCGTGGACGCGCGTGGGCCTTGGCGTTCCCATTGGGCGCACTGCCTGGCGCCGTGAGGCGCGGACGCTGGCGATGGAACTGGAGTTGCACGGTGTGCTCCTGGCGGTCGGCGATCCGTCGCGTGCGCGCGAGGCGTCGGAGATCGAAGCGACGCTGCGCGAATTCAACGCGATCCGCGAGAGCGAAAGCCGCGGCGCGGACTTTGCGCAGAAGATCGCGCTGCTCCAGTCGCGGCTCTCAGCGCTAGGCTATGGACATATCGATCTGCGCAACGACGAGCTCTTCGGCTACAACGAGCGGGAAGCGAGCACGAACCGCGTCGCGTTCCTGCGCAACCCGGACACTGGAGCGCCGCTGCGAGAGGAGGACTTTCCCGGCGTGTGCCTCGAGGGAGGAAGCCGTTGCAGGCCGCGATGAAGCCGATCGCAGCGGCTTGGACCTCGGTCGCTTCGGCCGCGTCGGTAGCTTCGGTCGCCTTGATGGCCTGGGTCGCGATGCTGGCGTTGGTCGCCTGGCTCGCGCCCGGCATGGCGTACGCGGCGTGCATTGCCGCCGTCGCCGAGGAATTCGGCGGAGCGACCCGTGAGGCCGGCGGTGAGCTGCGCAGGCCGGAGCTGAATCTCGCCGCGCCGGGCGAGTATTGCCTCTCGGGCGATCTTCGACAAGGCAAGCTTGCGGACCCGAGGACCGGTATCGAGATGAAGACCATTGGCGGGGATGCGATCGTGCTGGTAGCAGCCGATGACGTGAGCCTAGACTTGGCAGGCCACGGCATCTCCAACGAGCGCGAGCTCGGCTATACCCTCGTCAGGCACTACCGCTACCAGCCTGGCCGGGGCCACGACCATGCGTTCGCCAGGACCCGGATCCACAACGGCAGCCTGATATCTCCCGGGAGCAGGGGCGTCGCCATCCGCCTTGTTTCCGCGAAGCCCCGAGGTGACGCCGAGTTCGGTGTGCCGGCGCCGGTGCCTGCAGGCAAGACGGCGGCAGACGTCCATGTGGATACGGCCCACCGCCTGGAAAATCTTGTCATCGCAGCAGGCAACCGTGCCGTACTCATCGAGGGAACGAACAACGTGATCCGCGACAGCCGCATCGCGGTAGATTCCGCCACCGCCATCGTGGCCCAGGGTCCGGGCGTCATGATCGAGAACAACCTGATCGAGGTGCGGGCCGACCTGCGGGCGTTGAGCGACTCCGATCGCAGCACGGAGGCGAGGACGCCGTTCGCGATCCGGCTGATCCAGGCGGACGGGGCCATCGTCCGGAACAACGAGATCCGCCTGATTGACGTGACGGGGCATGGACCCTTGCCGGCAGCCATTCAACTCGTGGCGTCCCGCGATGTCACCGTCGAAGGCAACCGGATGCATGGCATGCAGGCTATTGTGACCGCCGATGAGGCGAGCAGCCATCGCGAAGCGGGCAACCGGCTCGAGATCTGCCCGGCTGGCGAAGCGCGCTTCCTGCCTCCCGAGCAGGGAGGCGACCCTGCGCCGGCGCGCGCTCCAATGTGCCGCCGCAAGGCGGCCGGCGGATAAGGATCGGGCTTGCCTGCCGCTTCGGCCGCCGGTTGCGGCAGTTCTAGCCTGCGCGAATAGCCTTGCGCCAGGGCGACTCGGTGAAGTGCGCCGCCTTGAGCCGGATGGGATCCGCCTGTACTTCCAGCATCACCAGGCTGCCTGCCACCCGCTCGATGTCGGCCTGATGAGCCTCGAAGCGCTCGAGCAGGTCGGCATCGTAGAAGGCCTCGGCGCCGAGCGCCTTCAACGCGTTCATCTCCAGGTGGAACCGGTAACTCGAACCATCCGGGCCGGTGGCGCTGAAAGCGATTCCGTCCCCCCGGGGTGTCGGGGTGGAATAGGTAAGGCCAAGGTGGCGATCCCAGTTGGCGCGTCGGTCCATGTCGTTTCCTCCGTTGTTGTTGGGAGTCAGGCTATCGCAGGTCCGCGTTGTTTTTGCGTTCGCTACCACCGTTCGGCGGCCATCAGGGCGCCGCCTGGCGACCTGAGGCGCCGGATGCACTGTTCGGGACGAGGAGCGGCGGCTGAGGTATCTTTGACGAGAGGGGCCAACGGGCCTCCGACATTTGCACCAGGAGGTCGACATGGAAGAGGCAGTCATCGTCGCAGCAGCTCGGACCGCAGTCGGGAAATTCGGGGGATCTCTGGCAAAGGTGCCGGCGCCGGAAATCGGCGCGGTGGCCATCAAAGGCGTTCTCGAGCGCAGCGGCGTGTCACCCGACACCGTCAACGAAGTAATCATGGGCCAGGTGCTGACAGGCGGCAGCGGCCAGAATCCGGCCAGGCAGGCTGCCATCAAGGCAGGTCTTCCCCATCAGGTTCCGGCCTACGTCGTCGGCAAGGTCTGCGGCTCCGGGCTGAAGACCACGCACCTCGCCGCGCAGGCGATCATGCTTGGAGACGCAAGCATCATCATTGCCGGCGGCCAGGAGAACATGAGCGCCGCGCCGCACGTGCTGCCGAACTCCCGCGATGGCCAGCGAATGGGCGACTGGAAGATGGTGGATACGATGATCGTGGACGGCCTCTGGGACGTCTACAACCAGTACCACATGGGTGTCACAGCCGAGAACGTGGCGAAGAAGTTCGAGATTTCGCGGGCGCAGCAGGATGAGTTCGCGGCAGCGTCACAGCAGAAGGCGGAGGCGGCACAGAAAGCGGGCAAGTTCAAGGACGAGATCGTCCCGGTGGAAATCGCCAGCCGCAAGGGCACCGTCGTCTTCGACAGCGACGAATTCATCAAGAGTGGCGTCACGGCGGAATCTCTGGCCGGACTACGCCCTGCCTTCGACAAGAGCGGTGGCGTCACCGCCGGCAATGCGTCCGGACTCAACGACGGCGCGGCCGCCGTGCTGATGATGTCCGCCAGCAAAGCGCGTGAATTGGGCCTGAAGCCTCTCGCCCGGATCAAGGCCTACGCGTCGGCCGGCCTCGATCCAAGCATCATGGGCATGGGTCCGGTGCCTGCATCGAAGCTTTGCCTCCAGAAGGCCGGGTGGACTCCTGCTGAGCTCGACCTGATGGAGATCAACGAGGCCTTCGCCGCCCAGGCTTGCGCCGTCAACAAGGAGATGGGCTGGGATACGAGCAAGATCAACGTCAACGGCGGCGCGATCGCGATCGGCCATCCGATCGGTGCGTCCGGATGCCGGATCCTGGTTACCTTGATTCACGAAATGATTCGCCGCGATGCACACAAGGGGCTTGCCTCGCTTTGCATCGGTGGCGGCATGGGTGTCGCCCTGGCGATCGAGCGCTAGCGCCGGCGGCGGGCCGCGGGCGCGCCCGGCCTGCCCGCCAGCCTGTGGGCTGAAGTCCGCAGTCCGCAGCCTGAAGGCGAAGGCCTGAGGCCTGAGGCCGCTAACGGTGCGCAGCGTGCCGCTGCCGCTTCCGTCGACCACGCGGCAGGTGTAGAGTCGACCACTGCTGCAGGGCCTGCTGTCGGCCGGGACTTGGCCGGCACCGGGTCTGCAGCCTTTGGCGGCGAGTCTGTCCGCATCCAGCCAACCGAGGAGACGAGAAGATGAAAGTTGTCCGTTGTCGGGATGTCGGTTTCGATTGCAACGGCGTGGTGCGTGCCCCGACCGAAGCGGAGGCACTGAAGCAGGTGGCGGCGCATGCCAAGGAAGTGCACGGTGTCGACCCCGTGCCGGCAGATGTCGTCACCAAGGTCAAAGAGGTGATGCGCGAGGAATAGCGCCACACAATGGGGCAGCGCGCTCGGCGCCGCAGGCGCCGCGCCCCGTCGACATTCCTACAGCGGCTTGATCGCGACCTTGCGGAACTTGATCGTTCCCGCTCCGTGCTGCAGGGTCAGCGGACCTTCGACGAAGAGCCCGTTGCGCGCTTCTGCCGTCTTCTGGCCGTTCAGAACCGCGGTGATCTGGCGGCCATTCACGGTGATTTCGAAGGTATTCCACTTTCCGCCGGCCTTGGGCATGGGATCCACTTCAGCGTAGTAGACGATCGCCCCGGTGCCGTAGGTGGGGTCGGGGCGCCTGTCGAAGATGTTGACCTCGTAGCACGACCGGTCGGTGATGTTGGCTGGATCCGCGCAGCGCAGGTAGATGCCGCTGTTGGCATCCTCGCTCGCCCAGAACTCGACATGCAGCATGAAGTTCTTGTACGAGTTCTGGCTTACCAGGTGCGCCGGAGCCTTGCCCCCGAGCTTGTCGGCCACGACCGCGCCGTCTTCGATCCGCCAGTTGCTCTCGCCGCCGACCTTGTTCCATCCGTCGAGGCTGGTGCCGTCGAGCAGCGTCGTCCAGCCTGGCCCCGATTGAGCAGCGGCCGAAATTGGGAGAGCGGCAGCGGCGAAGCCCACCGCCAACGCTGCAACGAGAGCCTTGGGTTCAAGCAGCATATCTTGTCTCCGTGAAGGGCGGACTCGTGTCCAGCGCAGTTCGTGTGCCGAGGAAGGCCCGGCGCATCGCTGCGCGCCTGCATCCTACTCCGGAGCCGGCTTTCGGCGGCAGGGGGTGATCGGCGACACCATATTTCAAACAGTGGGCGTGGTCGGCATGCCGCCGAGGCCCCCAGCCGAAACCGGCTTGCATATGCTAGGAGTCCCGGTCGGATCGGGGGAGAGGCTCATGGATGACTTCCGGGTCGAGGACTTCATCAGGAGGCGACTGCTCAAGGGCAACGGGCAGGTCAGCCAGGGTCTCAATCTGGTTCTGCGGCTCGAGAATCCATTACGCATGCCGCAACTGCTGCTGGAGATCGCGAAGCGCCAGCGCGAGGTCGACCAGGCCCTTGACGAACTGAAGTTCGTTCACTTCGCGCGCTTCCTCCCGACGCACCGAGGCGATGCATTGCAGGTGATCACCACCTTCGATGGTGAACTGGAGCCGTACGCGATGGATTTCGCCATCGCGATCGGTGACGTCTTCTCGGCCATCCTCAGTTTCGTTGCGGACCGGCCGCCGCTTCCGGTCAGGGATCATCCTGAGGAATTCTGGGCGTTCATCAAGCGGAACAACCGGGTCCGCGTCATCAACCTGCCGCTGCCGGAAGAGAGCTACTACCCCGTCTACAGCGCATATCCGGCCAAGACGGTGCTGGACATCGTCGGCCCGACCAGGCGGTTGCCGATGCCGGCAACCGACCGGCCGCCGGCGGATATTGACCTGGCCGACGTGCAAGGCAACCTGCTCGAGAACTTCCGGGCGGGCTTCGCGCGGCATTTCATCTTCGCGGTCGTCGATGCTGCACTCGCAAGGCCGTGGCTCGCCGCTCTGGCCCGTGGGCGGCAAGGGGGCGTGCCGAAGATCACCACCGCCGCGGACCGCTACGAGAAGCCGAGGACGATGCTGAACATCGGCTTCACCTATGCCGGGCTTGAGGCGTTGGGCGTAAGGATGCGATTGCTGGCCAGCTTTCCGGAAGCCTTCCGGCAAGGGCCGGCAGATGCGAAACGGGCGACCGCCAACGGCGACACCGGCCCGGCCGCACCGGAGCACTGGATCTTCGGGAAGCCTGAAGGTGCCGAGCATCTCATGCTTTCGCTCTACGTCCGCAAGGAAGATCATGAGCAACTCGGGAGAGCGAGCGCGGCATTGCGCGACGCCCTGCAGCAGGGCAAGTGCGGCCTGAGCCTGCTCTCGCTGCACGATGCGACCGCGTTGGACAAAGGGCGCGAGCACTTCGGATTTCGCGATGGCATATCGCAGCCACGGCTGGCGGGCCAGCCGTATCCACGAAACGACATGCAACCGGCGGCCAGTCCCGGCGAGTTTCTCCTGGGCGCGGACTACAAGGACATCTACGGCGGTCCATCGATCGGGAAGTTGTCGCCGAAGCTGGCTACCAACGGCACTTTCTGCGCCGTTCGGGTCCTGGCCCAGGACGTTGTCGCATTCAACAGCATGCTGGAAGAGGGCGAGAGAAGGCTTGGCGTGAGCCAGGCGCAGATCGCAGCCAAGCTGGTAGGCCGATGGTTCGACGGCCAGCCGCTCGCGACGCATCCGGAGGAGCCCTCTGCCGAAGCGGGGAAGGTCGCTGAACACGACAACGCCTTCGACTACGCGCCGTCTTATGAATATCCCGACACCTACGACGACCACGACGGCATGCGTTGTCCGATCGGTGCGCACATCCGCCGCGTCAACCCCCGCGGCAGCCGCGTCGCCGGCGTGCGCTACAGCCGGCGGGTGATCCGTCGCGGCATGCCATATTCATGGCCGGCAAAGGATGGGAGGGAGGAGGAGAAGGGGATCTTCGGGCTGTTCTACTGCGGCAGCCTCGAGCGTCAATTTGAATTCATCCAGCAGCAGTGGGTGCAGGGGGATGTCTTCGCAAGCGGTATTCGCGGATCGCAGGACCCGATCGCCGGCTCGCAGACCCTGACCGGCTCGTTCGCCCTTCCTGGCATGGGCGACGCGGGCGGGACGGCTTTCATTCAGGTTCCCCGCCTGACCACCACCCGGGGCAGCCTCTACCTGTTCATGCCGGGCATCAAGGCGCTGCAGGAACTCGGCAGCGGATCGTTGACGGTCGCGCCGCTTCTGCAACGCCGGGGCATGAAGAAATTACGTTCTGCCCTGGTCACTTCGTCCGTGGGCAAGGTCCTGGCACGGGCCGAGGAGCGCTTTTTCGGGCCGCCGCCCGCCCGTTGGAGCATCGCCCCTATCGGCCTCGCTCGCATCGGCGGTGCCAGCCCCGGCAGCGCCCCCATCGGCAGCGTGTGCACCGGCAGCGCTTGCACCGGCAGCACGAGTGGCCGCCTTCGATCCGTCCCGTTTCGACCCGACCGATCGGGAATTCCTGGCCGATCCTTACCCGACATTCACCGTCTTTCGTGCGTACCACCCGGTGCATTTCGTGCCGGCGCATCGCGCCTACTGGGTCTTCAGGCACGATCTTGTCAGGCAATTGTGTACCGATGACGGGTGCTTCCTGAAGCTGAAGCCGGGATCGAAGATGCTGCGCGGCTTGCTCACGATGGATCCGCCACGCCACACCAAGGTGCGCCAGTCGATGAACCAGGCATTCGCAAACGCGATCGCCGACGCTGCCCGGGTTGCGCAGGAAGTCACGGACAGGGCGCTCGACGATATACCGGAGGGCGAATTCGATCTGGTCGGCCAGTTTGCGAGCCGCGTGTCGCAGGGCGTCTTTTTCGGGATCGTCGGCATACCGGAATCTCGGCAGGCGCAAGTGGATCGGCTGGCGCGCACGATGCTGGCGACCTTCGATCGGACGCGCGGTGGCTTGCAGCGGCTGCGCTTCCATAAAACCGGCCTGAGTCTTGCGCTCGTGCTGCTCGGCATGTTGCCGGGCGCGACATGGGGCCGCCAAAGGACGCTGCTGCACGAAATGACCGGGCTGCTCTGGCGGCGGCGCAGCGCTTCCCTGACAGTGAGCGAAGCGACGCTGACGTTGCTGCAATTCGTGCTCGCCGGTTATCTTTCGACCGAGTTCCTGTTGAGCACCGGAATCCGCAACCTCCTGCTGGACCGCCGTGCTTCATGGGAAACCTTGCGGGCCGATCGAGGCCTGATGGCAAGCGCAGTCGAGGAGATGCGCCGCTTCGATGCACCTCTTGGGGTGATCGAACGGTTCACCGCGCGTGAGACCGTACTGGCAGACATGCGGATTCCGGCCGGCTCGTTCCTGATGGGCATGCTTGGCTCGGCCAATCGCGACGAGGCCGTGTTTGGCAGCAGGGCCGACCGATTCGACATCCGGCGTCCCCCGAACGCCTCGAGCATGGCCCTCGGGCACGGGATCCATGAATGCATCGGCAAGGCACTTCAGGAGGTGGTGGCTCCGATCGCCCTGGAAAAGCTGATGCGCCGATTTCCGGATCTCGCGCTGGCCTCCCAGGCGAGGCCACCCTGGATGAGCGATCCGTACTTCCGCTCCTTCTCCCGGCTCATGGTGTCCACGGGATAGCGCGAAGGCAAGCCTCATGGGACGGTTGCTGTTCGGGAATTTCGAGATCCGTCCAGATGCACGGCAGTTACTGGTGAAGGGGACCCCTGCGTCCCTTGGTTCGCGTGCATTCGACGTCCTGCTCGTCCTGGTCGAGCGGCGCGACCGGGTGGTGAGCAAGGATGAACTGATTGCCGCGGCATGGGGCGGCCTGGTAGTCGAGGACAACAACCTCACCGTGCAGATTTCGTCCCTGCGCAAGCTGCTGGGTCGGGATGCGATTACAACGGTGACCGGACGAGGATACCGGTTCACCGCGGTGGCACCGCCCGAGGCGGAAACCCCCGCCGGTACTGCGGAGCGACGCGGCAACCTGCCGGCCGTCGTGGCGCCACTCTATGGCCGCGACGATGACCTGCGCAGGGTGGCAGAGGCTTGTGCGGCCTCGCCCCTGGTGACGCTGTGCGGCGCCGGTGGCATCGGCAAGACCAGTCTCGCCGCGGTGGTGGCGAGACGGGCAGGGCCCGGCTTTACCGAAGGCGCGTGGATCGTGGAACTGACCGCACTGCGGGATCCGGCGTTTGCGCTTCCCGCCGTGGCGCGGTGCTTGCATATCGTGCTCCCCGGCCTTGCGCCCGCCTATGAGGAACTGGCGAGCGCGCTGGAGGCGAGGTCGCTGCTTCTGGTGCTCGACAACTGCGAACACATGCTGGACGTGGTCGCCCGGCTGGCCGACGCGGTCGTGCGTGCGGCACCGAGGGTACGCATGCTGGTCACCAGCCAGGAACCGCTTCGCCTGGCGAGCGAGTACGTTTATCGTCTTGCGCCGCTGGCCGTGCCGGCACCGGACGAGATGGACCGGGCCGAGTCGTTCGGCGCCGTTCGCCTGTTCGTCGAGCGAGTCCGAAGGCATCGGGGAGACTTCCAGTTGACGAGCGACGTGCTGCCCGATGTCGTGGAGATCTGCCGACAGCTCGAGGGGATTGCGCTGGCGATCGAACTCGCCGCCGCCCGTGTGCCGCTTCTCGGCGTCGCCGGCGTGCGGGCGAGGCTGGACGAGCGGCTGCGGCTGCTTACGGTCGGCGATCGCCTGGCGCCGCGGCGCCACCGGACGCTTCGGGCCGCCCTCGACTGGAGCTATCAGCTGCTGAGACCGGACCGTCAGAGGGTTTTGCGGCGGCTGGGCGTCTTCACCGGCGGCTTCTCGATCGAAGGCGCGGAACTGGTGGTGGGCGACGCCGAGGACGAGGAGATGGATCTGGTCGAGCACCTCGGCGTGCTCGTGGATCGCTCGCTGCTGGTCCTGGAGCCGGGCCGGCGGCCGCGCTACCGGATGCTCGAATCGATGCGCGAATTCGCGCTCGACAGGCTCGAGGAAGCGGGCGAAAGCGGCGAGATCCACCGACGCCACGCCCATGCGATGAAAGAGATCTGCCAGCGGGCGGTGCGCGAGCGAGACAGCGAGTGGCTCCGGGCGGAGATGAACAACGCCAGGGCGGCCCTCGCGTGGGCAGCCGCGAAGCCTGGAGAGGGCGCAGTGGCAGTGGCGATCGCGACGCATACGGCGGTGGCCCTGGGCAGGGGCGGGCCGGTGCTGGAGGCGACGAATAACCTGCTCCGGGTGAAAGGGCTGCTCGACGAGAACACATCCCCCGCATTGGAAGCCCAGTTCTGGCAGTGGCTGGGTCGCTTCGGGATGGAGGGCCGACTGCCGACCTCGCAGTGCATCGACGCGCTGGAACGGGCCGCGACGATGTTCGAGGCGCAGTCCAATTGGCGCCATGTCCATGCCTGTCGACGGATGCTCGCCGAGGCGTTCATCAGCAGCGGCAAGCTGGCGGCCGCAGCTGCACAGCTGCGCGCCGCTTCCGCCGTCGAGACGGCCGAAGGCCCGCCCGCCGACCGCATGAGGAGACTGCGGGTCGCAGGCCTGCTGGCGGATGCGTCTGGCGATCACGCCGAGGCATTGCGCTTTGCGCGCCAGGCGCTCGACATCGTGGAGGCCCATGACATACAGCGCTATCGGCTGATACTGATGGCCGACATGGCGTGGGTAAGTCTGCGAATGGGCGCGCCGGATGCTGCCGCCGAAGGCCTGCGGGCGTTGTTGCGCCAAATCGAATCGACGCCCGGGGACGGCCTGACCCGGCCCTATGCATTGGCCGGACTCATGGCGGCCCTGGTTGCCGGCGGTCGCCTTGCCGACGCGCGCGCCTCGGCGGCCATCACGGTCAATGCCCTGCGAAGCAGTGGCATATTCCTCGCCCACGGCGACCTCTTCGCCTGGCTCGCCGCGGCCAGCGGGCACCTGGTTGTGGCGGCGCAGTTCATCGGCGCCGCAGAGAACTTTCACTCCCGCGGAGAGACCCGACGCGACCGGATCTCGGACCTTGCTCGCGCGGAAACCAAACGCCTGCTGGCCGCGGGAATGGACCCCGGCGCAATCGACTCCTGGGTGGCACAGGGCCGGGAAGTGGAGGAGGCGGTGCTTGCCAGCCTGCTCGAGCGCGCCTGCTCCTCGTTTGCTCCGTCTGCAAACGAGTCGGCGCCCAGGGAGGGCTGAGGCTTAGCAACTTTTAGGAACATCCAGCAGCGCTGAAGGACCTCGGACTCTCGAGCGGCGCAGAGTGACGGGGTGGCATTTCGCCACTCTTTGAGGAGGCTCCATGAAGAAGGTTCATTTCATCGTTGCCGCCGCCGTTGCGACCGTGGCAATCGTAGCGTCTGCGTCTTTCGCGCCTGAAGAGGGAACGAGGTTTCTGATGATGTCCTCTCATCAACCCGATGAGGGCACCCCTCCGAACCTGCTGGGATCCAACCAGCAGGACGAGGGCATGCCGCCGAACCTCGACAAGGGCGCCTTGGGCGTGCCTCCGAACATGGCGTTCCATAGGCAGGACGAGGGCACGCCGCCGAATCTGATCGCCTTCCACCGACAGGATGAGGGGACACCTCCGAACCTGATCGGCTGACGGTCGCTGCGGGTCCGGCTGGCCGCGCCGCGAGGCGCGGCCAGCTGCATGTCATTGTCGCAGGCGACTGACGCGGATAGCTACATGTCCGCGTCATCGCGAATCGATGGCGCGCCCTTGTGGTCGTTCAGGCGGCCCAGACGGCTGTCGAGCAACCCTTTGAGCTTGCGGATCGCGCCTTTGCAGGCCTCGTCGAGGGCCGCCGCCTGATGGGTGACACTGAGCGGGTCCTGGCCGGCGGCTCGCGCCTCGAGCATGCAGCGCTTGTCGGCAGCGCCGGATTTGGCCGCATTCTCATCGCCGAGGTGAACCTCGACACGGGTGAGATGCTCGTTGAACCGGGACAATCCGCTCGACACTTCCTTCTCGACCCATGTGGTCAGGGAAGCGCTGCCGCGCAGATTGTCATCCGTATTCACCTGGATCTGCATTCGATGCTCCTGTTGTCGTGAGTCATCGAGCCAGCAAGCGGTAGTCCCGCAGAGGCTGGGCTTCCTCAGGCAGGCAGGAAGGAAGCGGCCGTAGAACTCGCGAAGGTTGCCGAGTTCCATCAGGACATCGAATGGAAATCCTTGCCGGTGCGTTCGGTCGTCGCCGCCCCCCCGCGTATACTGCCGCTCGATCAATAGGTTGCTGCGGCGCGCGGCGCCGTCAATGAATGCGGCCCCAATTTCGAGGGAAGTGCATGGAAATGCGAGATGGACGGATGGCGGAGTTGCTGGAGGCGTTGCAGGAGTCGCTGCTCGGTTATTGGATAGAGGAAAGCTATGAGGGCAAGGGCGTTTCGTCCGCGGCGAGAAAGGAAAGCGCCCGCTCCTTGCTGGCCGCCATCCGCAAGGGCGTGACCTCGAACGGCGATCCGTCACACTTCGACGGGCCTTCGTGGGATTCTCTGCGCGACGCCCTGGCCGAGTTCTCCTCGTCGAACGCGGCTCAAGGACGCTCGGCCGGCGATACCAGCCGCTTCATCCTGGCCGTCAAGCGGCCCGTCTTCGTGGCCCTGCAGCAGCGGCTGGCTGCAGACACCGGCAAGCTGATGGACTCGGTCCAATGGATCTCCGCGCTGGTCGACGCGATGGCCCAGTTCACTGCGGAGGCTTACCAACGCACGCGCGACGACATGATCCTGCGGCAGCAGCGCGAGCTGCTGGAGTTGTCCACTCCGGTCGTCAAGCTCTGGGAGGGTGTCCTCGCCGTCCCGATGATCGGCACCCTGGATAGCGGGCGATCGCAACTCGTGATGGAAGCGCTCCTGCAGCGAATCGTGGAAACCGGGTCCGAACTGGCGATCATCGATATCACCGGGGTCCCCACAGTGGACACTCTGGTCGCCCAGCACCTGATCAAGACGGTGGCCGCCATCCGTCTCATGGGCGCCGACTGCATCATCAGCGGCATCCGGCCGCAGATCGCGCAGACCATCGTGCACCTCGGCATCGACCTGCAGGGAGTGACCACCAAGGCTTCGCTTGCCGACGCCTTGTCGATCGCGCTCAAGCGCACCGGGCATGTGGTGACCCGCGCCAAGGGCTGACTGGAGCGAACATGGAACGCATCCCCATTCTGCAGATGGGCCAGAATCTGCTGGTCACCATCCAGCTGGACATGCAGGACCAGACGGCGCTTGCACTGCAGGACGATCTCGCAGCCAGGATCGAGGCCACCGGGGCCAAGGGCGTGCTGATCGACATCTCGGCGCTCGAGATCGTCGACTCCTTCATCGGGCGGATGCTGGCCAGCATCTCCGGGATCGCCCGCGTGCTCGATGCGACGACAGTCGTGGCCGGCATGCAGCCGGCGGTGGCGATCACGCTGGTCGAGCTCGGCTTGTCGCTGGAAGGCGTCCTGACGGCGCTGAACGTCGAACGGGGGATGCAGATGCTGGCGCAGCGCGGCAGCGAGCGCGTCCTGGAGCAGGACCTTGACGACGGTTCGTGAAGGTTCCATTCCCTTGCGCACGCAGCAGGATATCGTGGCGAGCCGGCAGACGGTCCGCAAGCTCGCGCAGGAACTGGGCTTCTCGCTGGTCGACCAGACCAAGATGGTGACGGCCGCCAGCGAGCTGTCGCGCAACACGCTGATCTATGGCGGCGGGGGAGAGATGCGATGGGAAGTCATCACTGCTGGCGCGCGCGAGGGCTTGCGCGTCCACTTCGAGGACAAGGGACCCGGTATCCCGGATGTGAACGTCGCGATGACCGACGGCTGGACTTCCGGCAACGGCCTTGGCCTCGGGCTGTCCGGCAGCAAGCGGCTGGTCAATGAATTCGAGATCCGCACGGCTGTCGGCGAAGGCACCTGCGTGAGCATCACGCGATGGAAGTGAAGGCAGCGGCGCAGGCGATTCGAGGCGCGGCCCACGTGGCCTTCGAGGTGCGGGAAAGCAGCCAGACCGGCGAGGTGCGCCGCGCCGCGGTGAAGCTTGCTCAAGCGATCGGATTCGACGAAGTGGCAGCGGGTCGCGTTGCGCTGGTCGCGACCGAACTTGGCAGCAACCTGGCTAGGCATGCCGAGCATGGGATGATTCTGCTGGCCGTCGTCCAGGCCGATGACGGCATTCCGATGGTGGAACTGCTTTCCCTCGACAAGGGGCCTGGCATTGCGGACGTCCAGGCCAGCCTGGCCGACGGCTTCTCCACCGGCGGCACCGCCGGCACCGGCTTGGGTGCCATACGGCGCTTGGCCGCCGAGTTCGATTTGTTCTCGCAGGCGCCCGGCGGAACCGTGATCCTTGCCCGGATCGGCGCCGCGCTTCCGGCTGCGCAACCCATGCCGGTCGATCCGGCTGGGCTGCCCGCGTTTGCCATCGGAGCCGTAGCCGTCTGCGCGCCCGGCGAAACCGCGTGCGGCGACGCGTGGGATGCAGTCCAGGTAGACTGCAGGTTGGCGGTCATGGTTGCGGACGGCCTTGGGCACGGCCCCGATGCTGCCCAAGCGTCCAAGGCGGCAACGGCTGTGTTTCGTGTCGACCCACTCGGGCTGCCGAGCCGAGTCCTTGCTCATGCCCACCGGGAACTGAAGTCGACCCGCGGCGCCGCCGTTGCCATGGCGCAGGTCGACCTGGAGCGGCAGACGATCGTCTTCTGCGGCGTGGGCAACGTCACGGCGAGGATCATCACCGCAGTCGAGGACAAGACCTTGATGTCGCAGAACGGCACCGCTGGGATCCAGATCAGGACCGCCCGCGACGTCAATTACGGCTGGACCGATCATTCCATGCTGGTGATGTATTCGGACGGTATCGCCGGCCGGTGGGATCTTAAGGCGGCGCCGGCGCTGCTGCAGCATCATCCGGTGCTCCTGGCTGCGTGGCTGATGCGGGACCACTGTCGTGGCCGGGACGATGCGACGGTAGTCGCCGTCCGCCGCCGGGACCTTTGATGGAGAAGGCTGCGGGCGATCGCGATCGCGATCTTGCGTCGGCGGCTGCGGGGGACACGTCGCTGGCCGCACTCGAGGCGCTGCAGGCGCAGTTGCGCGACCGCACGGCCGCGCTCGCGTTGCTCGAGGAAGAACTGGAAGAGACCAATCGGGGCGTCGTCGCACTGTACGCGGAGCTCGATGCCCAGGCGGCCGAGCTGCGTCGCGCAACCGACCTCAAGAGCCGGTTCCTTGCGTATACCAGTCACCAGTTCCGCACGCCGGTGGTGGCCATCCACAGCGTCGCACGGCTGCTCATGGACCGGGTCGACGGGCCGTTGACCTCGGAGCAGGAGATCCAGGTCCGGCTGATCCAGAGCGCGGCGGACGAATTCTCCGAGATGATCAACGACCTCCTGGACCTGGCGAAGGTGGAGGCGGGACGAGTCGACGTATCACCCGCCTGGTTCGAAATGGTCGACCTGTTCTCCGCCCTGCGGGGCATTTTCAAGCCGCTGGTGACGAACCCCGATGTCGCACTCATTTTCGAGGGACCTGAGGGCGTGTCTGCGATCTTCAACGACGACCGCAAGCTCGCGCAGATCCTGCGCAACTTCATCTCCAATGCCTTGAAGTTCACCGAGACGGGTGAAGTCCGCGTCTCCGCCCGTCTCGGAGACGACGATACTGTCATCTTCGCGGTCGCGGATACCGGCATCGGCATCCCGCCGGAGTCGCATCACCTGATCTTCGAAGACTTTTCGCAGGTCCAGTCCCCGATCCAGAAAGGATTGCGCGGCACCGGGCTCGGCCTGTCGCTCAGCAAGCGGCTGGCTACGCTTCTCGGCGGCCGGGTAACGATGCGAAGCGAACCCGGAATAGGCTCAATCTTCTCGGTCGTGCTGCCGCTCAGGTATTCCACTGTCGCAAGCATTCACAAGGAACGACTCGATGGCTGATCCCATCGGGACGGCGGATTCCACCGACGACGCCGAGCACGCCGCTACCGGCTGGACTGCGGCGCCAGGCGCGCCCGGCACCGGCGAGGTGCTAGTCGTCGATGACCATCCAGGCACGCGTTACTCCACCTCCCGGGTGATGCGGGCGGCCGGCTTCGGTGTCCATGAGGCCGCCACCGGAAGCGAAGGGCTGGCGTTGGCTAATGGAAGCCTCGTTGCAGTGATACTCGACATGCACTTGCCGGATATCAACGGCTTCGAGGTCTGCCAGAGGCTGCGCGCCAACCCGCAGACAGCCAACGTGCCGGTCATCTGCCTGTCGGCCGCCTATGTGCGGGACGACGACAAGGTCCAGGGCCTCGAATCCGGGGCGGACGCGTACATCGTCCATCCGGCAGATCCTGCGTTGCTCGTGGCCACGGTCAAGGCGCTCATCCGCGCCCGCGGCGCGGAAGAAGGCATGCGGCGCAGCGAGGCCAGATTCCGCGCGGTATTCGACAGCGCGCTCAGCGGCATCTGCCTGATCGACGCCAGCGGATGCTTCGTGGATGCCAACCCGGCGATGCTGGTATTGCTCAAGAGGGCGAAGTCCGACGTGATCGGACATCGGCTCGTCGACTTTGCCCCGGCGAACTTCGCCGCGCGTATCGAGGGGTATCTGGAGGAAAGCCATGCCGGCATGTGGCGGGGAGACTTCCCACTGAGCGATGCGACCGGGCTCCTGGTCTACCTCGAGTGGCACGTGTCCGCCCATGTGGAGCCGGGACTCAGCCTCGCGGTGGCGAACGATGTGACCGAGCGGCTGGCGCTGCTGCGTCAGCGCGAGGAACTGCTCGAGCGCGAACAAGCTGCACGTGCCGCCGCCGAGCATGTCAGCCGCGCGAAGGACGACTTCATGGCAGTCCTGTCGCACGAGCTGCGCACGCCCCTGAACGCCATCCTCAACTGGGTGCAGGTGTTGAAGCACTCAAGGACGGCGAGCCTGGAGCGCGGGTTGGATACCATCGAGCGCAACGCGCGCGCCCAGACCCACCTCATCGCCGACCTGCTCGACGTGTCGCGCCTCGACCTGGGCAAGCTCCGCCTGCACCTCGAGCCGATCCAGCCTCTCGAGCTCCTGCAGAACTCCATCAATGCCTTCGATGGCCAGCTGGCCGAGAAGTCGATCCGGATGGAGGTGCAATCCGGTGACGCGCGACAGGCGATCATCGTGGATGGGTCACGCCTGCAACAGGTCATATGGAACCTGCTGAGCAATGCAATCAAGTTTTCGGAAGCTGGCAGTCGGATCCGGGTGCGGCTGGATCAGAGCGAAGAGCGCCTGACGCTGGAGGTGAAGGACGAAGGGCAGGGAATCAAGCCCGAGTTCCTTCCCTTTATCTTCGAGCGTTTCACCCAGAGCGATTCCGCGAGCAACCGGTTCCACGGCGGGCTCGGGCTTGGGCTTTCGATCGTCAAGCGCCTGGTCGAACTGCATGGCGGCAGCGTCACCGCCTCCAGCGCGGGGCCGGGGTTGGGTGCGACTTTCACGGTGACCCTCCCGGTGCGGGCGATGAACGCCGAATCATCGCCGGCGGGGGAATGGGAAGACGACGGGAAGCGGGAGCGCAGCGGGGGAGTGACAGCTATCGGGTCGATCGCGTCCGGCGCAGCCGACCTGGCAGGCATGAAGATCGTTGTCGTGGAGGACGATCGGGAAGCCAGAGAGGTGCTGGTGATGATCCTTGGCGAGCGCGGTGCAACCGTGGCCGCCGCGCCTGATTATGCCCAGGGCCTCGAATCCATCGACAAATTCCGGCCGGACATCCTCGTGAGCGACATCGGCATGGCCGGCAATGACGGCTACGCGCTGATACGCGCCGTTCGCCGCAGCGAGTCGGGCGGTGGAACGAGGCTACCTGCCATCGCGCTGACCGCATTTGCGAGGGCCCGGGACCGCGAGCTGGCGATCCAGGCAGGCTTCGATGCCCATTGCGCGAAGCCGCTCGACACCAGGGAATTGATTGCCACCGTCCTTCGGCTGGCGAGAGGCCAGGCAGCAGGCTGAAGCGGCGATCGCCGACCGAAAAAGCGGGGCTGCCGCAGTGGCAGCCCCGAACCGAGAGTCAGGAGATAGACCAGGACGGCTAGAGCCCTTGCAACCCCGTCCTGCGTGCATGATCATGCAGCGCGGCGTCTTCGGTCACGCCAGCCGACGAACGGCGGCCGGTGCCGGACCGGCGGCCACCGGCCTTTGTCCATGGCGGCCACCGGCCGATGGCCATTCCAATAGGCTTCAGACAAAGTCTCAAGGCGTGTCAACCGCCCGCGTGTCCTTCGCCCCTGTTGGCGCGGGTGCCTGGACGCCTTCTGCGGTCTTCGGTCAACGGCAGCCCTCCCCAACGGGAAGCGCGGTCGATCGCGGCCCGTCGATTCGCATCCTCAGCGGAAAGCGGAGCCTGTTCTGCCTGCGGGTGTGGAACTTGACTGTCTCGGGTCTGTGCCATGGCGCCTATACCTTTCGTTCGGGACACGAGCAATGGGCAAGAACCGGACCCAACCGGTTCCGAGCAGGGCCGGCACTTCGTTTTGCTTCCCTGGGCACTGCGATTGCCAATGGCAGAGGATACGACTGGGGAGTGGCGCTATGGATCCGGATCAGCTCGAGGTAACGCTGGCTCAGCTTGACCAGGCAGAGACCTGTGTTTTCCGCCTTTTGGAAGCCGAGCCGGACCTGATCCGACAGCCGGAAATCCTGGACGTGCTGATGCACCTGAAGAGTGCGATTGCCGCGCTACAGGGGGTCGGCCAGAGGTCCGTGATTCGCGCCGGGGGCGGGCCCACCCGAGGCAGTGGCCATAACGCCTAGCTCGATCGCACAGTCGACGATCTCCCTCCGATGCCTGGCAGGCAATCCCGCAAGAGCCCTTCAAAGATCGGTTGCTGCCGGCGCCAGGGCCACGCGAGGTGTATCTTGGTCGTGGGTAGATGAATATCGAAGCATTACCTGCTGGGGTGCCCCCGGCAAAACGATGCTTCGCTGTAGAGGCAACGAGGAGAAGTAGATGACACACCAGTTTCCGCGTCGAGCCCTGGTTCGATCGAAGGACAACCCCGGTCGCACGATGTGGATCGCGGATAACAACCAGGATGGCTCATGGGGAGAAGATCAGGTCAACTGCGAGTGGAGAGACCAGGATGGTCAATTGCGGACCACGCTCTTCGCTGTCGACGAGATCGAATTGCATCCCGATGCTTCGGCGCAGACGTTGCCCAATGAGCCGGCGTGATTGCTTCGTACGAGTCGGCGTGCCGGTGTCTCAAGGACTCGTATGCGAGAGGAAATGGGCCAGCGCCTGCAGGTCCGCGTCCGGGACGCCGTACAGCGCGGCTGCCATGATGGTGTCGCCACCCTGGCGCCGGTTGTCCCGATACGCACGCAGTTCGGACAGGAGATAGTCCTCCCGTTGGCGCGCCAGCCGTGGCACCTGCTTCTGCCCGCTGAAGTCGGGGAGGTGACAGGTGCCGCAACGAAGCGACTGGGCGCGTTCCATGCCTATGCGAATCAGCGCTTCATCGGCGCGGGCTGCTTCGACGCGACGGGCAGGCAGCCGCGAGAAATGCGCTGCGAGTTCCACGATCTCCGTATCCGACATGCCTTTGACGATCGGCAGCATCTGGGGCGCCGGCCTCAATTCCTCGCGAATCAGGACGAGTTGGGTCTCCAGAAAAGTGCTCGGCTGCCCGGCGATCGACGGGACCCCTGGCGTGGTCGAATTGCCATCCGGTCCGTGACAGGCAAGACAGGGCTCCTGTGCCGCTGCCGGCAGCAGGAACGCGAGGGAGAGGACGCACGGCAGCCAGAGCCGGCAAGACGCAGGATTCACAGGTTCAGCCCTCGAGCTATTTTTGATAGCTGATGCGATAGATGGAGCCTGTCTGCTCATCGCTCAGGAGCAGCGAGCCGTCCGGAAGTTGCTGCAGGTAAGCCGGGCGTCCCCAGAAGTCGTAGCTGTTCTCGGAAGGATTGAAGCCGGTGATGAAAGGGGTCATCTTTGCCGACTTGCCGTCCGCGTCGGCCTTCACCATCACCACGTCGAAGCCGAGGGGGCGAGAGCGGTTCCAAGAGCCCTTGCGCACGACGAACATGGCGTTGCGATACTCGTCAGGAAACATCGTGCCGGTGTAGAACTTGACGCCCATGGTGGCGGAATGCGGTCCCGTGAGTAGGACCGGCAGCGTGACACCCTTGCAGGCGTCGGCTTTGCTGACGTCGGGATCGACCACGCCATTGGCGTGGCAGTATGGAAACCCGAAGTCCAGGCCGGTCGAGGACATCCGGTTCAACTCATCGGACGGCGCATCGTCGCCCATCCAGTCCCGCCCATGGTCGGAGAACCACATCTCCCTGGTCTGGGGATGCCAGTCGAAGCCGACGGAATTGCGCACGCCGGTTGCAACGACCTCCATGCCGGAGCCGTCGGCGTCGTAGCGGCGGATCTGCGCGTACTCCTTGGGCGGCTCGCAGATGTTGCAAGGCGCGCCGAAGGGAACGTAGAGCTTGCCGTCGGGGCCGAAGGCGACGTATTTCCAGTTGTGGTGTTGCTGCGGGGGCAGGTTGAAACGGGCCGTCAGGTCCTCGGGCTGTACCTCCGGCTTGTCGACGATGCCGCCAAACTTCAACACCTTGTCGATGGCGAAGACATACAAGGCGCCATCCTTGTAGGCGATGCCGGCGGGCTGGGTGAGCTTCTCGGCGATGGTGCGGACAGTGCGCTTGTCGCCGGTGTCGGTTACCTCGTAGACGCGGCCGATCTGCCGCGTGCCGACCCAGACCTTCCTGCCGTCGTCGGAGATGGCCATTGCGCGTCCACCCGGCAGCCCCGTTGCCCATAGTTCGACCTTGAAGCCTGACGGCAGCTTCAGCTTGTCGATTGGAATCTGATCTGCCGGAGTGGCAGTCAGCTTCCCGGCGTGCGGGGCGAGTTTGGAGTCCGCCATTGTGCCCGGCATGCCCTGCTTCCAGGCAGGAGGCGGGGCGCCCTTGTCCTGTGCGTGGACTGGCAAGGCGAAAGCTACGGCGACGGCGAAGCCGAAGGCGCTTGTTCTCATGTCACATCCTCCTTTGGTTCGGCTATTAGAACCGAAGGGTCGGATGGGCGCTACCGCCGGGGGCGGGGAATGCGGACTTGGGTTTGGACGATGGAGTGGGTGAGCGACCACCGCGATATGCAATAGGGGGGAGGTCAGGGGGCCATCAACGCAGGAAGCAATGGGTATCGAATTGGGTAGTGCACAGAGAGCGCCACCGGGTCCGATGAGCCGGACCCCGTAGAACCCTTTCCACGACATGTCGACTTCAGAGAAGGCCAAAAGACTGCTACGTAGCCGCACAACACGTTCCTGCCTCACTGCACGCGAACTACCTGGCTTCCTGGATGAAACGCTCTCCAGGAGAACCAGTATTCGTCCGATAGCGCCAGCATTTGAAGATCCGAGCTGATCTCGCCACCTTTGAACTTCCCGCGCACGTCCCAGACCGTCCCGCTGGCGGCATCGCAAAGAATGCCGTCCGCCTTGTTCAAGGCAAGTTCGATGGGCTTGCCGGCAACAGTGCCCTTGAATCCATTCACGCAATCGTCCATCGCCACAAGAAATGCGTTCAAGGCCTTGATCCGCACGACGCCCTGCTCCATCAACTCGCGCTTGAGGTAGACCACTTGCGGCTTGGCAATGGGGTCGATCACGCCGACGACGCGGGTCCTGGCTGGAAAGGACTTGTCGCGTAGCTTAGAGGGAAGCCCGGGGGTGGCTTCGCCCGCCACGATCTTCCTCCAGACACCCGGGATGGGCAGCTCGAATTCGCGAAAATCACGTTGCTCGACGCGACATACCCGAGGCACGGGTTCGAGGCGCTTCACCTCGACCCACGGCAGGATCTGGAACGGAATCATCTCGAGAGCGCGCGGATGCAGCCGCCCGATGATCGAATTGAACGTAGCCTGCTGGAAAAATGTCTTGGTGCGCCGGTCGGCCACGATCATGTTCGCGTCCTTGAACGAGCCGACGAACAGTGGCCCGATGTCGGTGACGTCGAACGGAATGACGCTGCGGCACATGGCGCAATACGTCAACGCGATCGTACGATTCCCGAAGCGGTCGTTGATGATGTGATGGTGGATCACGTAGTCCAGTGGATAGGCCTTCGTGACGCCAGCTTGCTCGATGACGGCGAGCTGCGCGTCATCCTTGAGCGGGAGGCTCAATGGGTCCTCTGCCATCGCCGGGAAATCAACGGCGGGAAAAGCGGTTTCCTGATGCATCCGGTAGGCCATCACGATCGCCAATGCCATTAGCGCCAACGGCGTCAACGTCGACCGCGGGACAGAACCGGAATCGGCCGTGAGCCATGCCACCCATAGCAGCGAGCCCCCGAAGATCGACCAGACGATGGGCTTGCGAAGAAAGTAGTGGTAGTAGAGCCATTGGACGGGAAACGGCTTGATGAGCGCCATGTAGATTGCAGCGGTGCTCACCAGCAACGCAACGATGGCGAGCAAGTACAGGACAGTCACGCCCGGCTCCTAGCTGTGAAGGCCCAATAGGTTGTTTGTGTCCATTCGGACTGGATTTGAGAAACTGGTCATCGCCAAACGATCAGTCCTCGCAGGAGATCCAGCCGAATGAACACCCATAAGAATGCCCGACTCACCTTTGCCCGTCGACTGGAGATGGTCTTGCAGATGACAGCTGACGGCCTTACGCCCAGTGCCGCCGCGGCGGCACAGGGCGTAAGCATGACGACTGCCCGGAAGTGGCTCGCCCGGTTCTTGGCAGGCGGCGCGGCGGCGCTGGTCGATTGCTCCTCCCGGCCTGGTGCCAGCCCCGAGTCGATCGCCCGGCGAAGGCGCTGGCGATTGTCGAGCTGCGCCGTAAGCGCCTGACGCAGGCCCGGATTGCCGCCGAGCTGGGCGTGTCCAAGAGCACGGTTGGGCGGGTTCTGGCGCGTGCCGGACTGTCCAAACTCAGCGACCGGACCCGGCCGACCCGTCGTGCGCTACGAGCACGAAAAGGGCGACTGCTGCATATCGACATCAAGAGCCGGCGATCGACGGTTGCCAGCAGGACGCTCCCCCTACGCCAGGATGAGGGGCCGGTTGGGAGATGCTGTTTGTGGCGATGGACGACCATGCCCCGTATCGGCTTCACCGACATGTACCCCGACGAGAAGGTCCCCAGCGCGTCCAGTTCCTGCGCAACGCCGTCGCCTACTATAAGAGCCTGGACGTCAAGGTCAATCGCCTGCTCACCGACAATGGGCCGGCCTTCCATTCCCGCGACTTCGCCAAGGCCTGCCTCGAGCTCGGCGTTCGCCACAAGTTCACACGGGCCTACCGGCCTCAAACCAACGGCAAGGCCGAACGCTTCATCCAGAGCGCGCTGCGCGAATGGGCATGCGGCTTCACCTATCAGCACTCCGCTGACCGAACGAGGCCCTGGACGCTCGGATCCATCACTACAACTGGCATCGGCCCCATCAAGGCATCGGAGGAGCTCCCCCATGACCGACTCAGGCAGTCCAGAAACAACCGGATGACGACTTCGCCCTAGGCGCTAGAGGCGCGGCGCGTCTACGACGATTTCATCCACATGGCCGCCGGAAGGCCTCGACACCATCGTGGGTGAGCGGGGAGCGCGTCTGTCGGGTGGGCAGCGCCAGCGGATCGGCTTAGCGAGGGCATTCCTGAAGGACGCGCCGATACGCTGCTCGACGAGGCGACTTCATCCCTCGACAGCTCGCCGGAAGCGCAAAATCCAGGAAGCACTGCTGCGGCTAATTCGGGGCAGGACTGTGGTCGCGGTGGCGCATCGGGCTATCCACCGTCACAGCTTTCGACCGAGTGGTGGTCGTGGTCGATGGCAAGGTTATCGAGGACGGGCCGCCGGAGAAGCAACGGCGTTCGGACGGCGTCTTCGGGCGCATGTGGCAGATCCAGGCGTGCAGGTTTCGAGGCCGCTTTACAGGGCACGTGGCAGGCGGTGAGGTCCGATGTCTTCCGTCGTTCCCGCTTTCCCTTTGGTCTAATTGCGCGTGATATAGCTCGGGACTGACACTTCTCTCTGTTGTGCACCCTGCCGGGATCAGGTTGGGACAGGCCCAGCAGGCCCCGTTGGATATCGGCGATGAGGGGAAAGCAAAGGTGTTGGATGTGGTTTGAACGGATACCGGAGCGGCGTGAGGCGTGGCAGTACAACGGCAGCATCGACTTGCTGCCGGAAGAGCTGCTGCCGGCGATAAGGTTGACCGGCGGCCAATGTTTCCTGATGATTCCTCAAGGGCTCATGGAGTGCGCAGTGGGTGACTGGATCGTTCGTGGCGGGAACGGGGAGATCTACATTTGTCCGGACGACATCTTTCGCCTGTCGTACCGGCCCGCGCCGGAACAGAATAGGTCGTGACCCTTCTGAGCCCGCCCTCGATCAAGGCCATCCTCGAGCAGTTCGACGATGATGTCGTCGATGGCTAACGCACGCCTCCGCATGGGGGCGTCCTCGGACCGTACGGCAACGCCACTAATTCCGGCACGTCACACTGACGTTGTCAGGCCGGCCCGAATCAGGGTTGCGCAAGAGGCACGGTTCGACCGGACTTGCCGATGCCGCTACCTCCTGCAATGCGGGTCCTGATGATCTTCCTGGCACTGGTACTCGCTCTTGAGAGCCCATTGGCATCGGCAACTGCGGAGATCCCGTTGTCGGACGGGCCGGGTTTCTGGACCGGTCTCCTGCACGGCTTCCTAAGCCTTCTTAAGCTTCTAATTAGTCCCTTCGTCGAGGTCACACTTGTTGACAGCGGGGCTCACCTCTTTAGCTATGACATCGGCTTCTTTGTCGGCGTCTTACTTTTCGCAGGTACCGGGGCTGCGGCCGCTGCGTCCAATCCGAACACTGACAACTAGCAGAAGAAGGAGAACCAGTCGCTGTTCGCCGACCTACCGATGGCGACTGTCACTCCAAAGGGGAAACTAGCTGAGGGAATTTAAGAACTGGCATTGCGGCGTCTGCATCCGATGCATGTCATGGGGGCTATAGCAAGATGGGGTCGAATTCCTTCGGAAGCCTTCTGTTTTCAACGTTGAGTTGACGGCACAGGTTGAATGAGCATCTGATTCACACTGCGCCGGCCATCGTCCTTCGATCCGATCAGACGTTGTTAATCAGCGCGCCGTAGACCCTGGTCTTGTCAAGGTGCAGCGCCATGGCGGCGGACCAAAGCCATCAGCACCCGGTACCGGGCTATCGCTGCGCGCCCGGGCCCTGGTGGTGCCGTCTGGGGCGTAATCGAGGCGGAGAGCGAGGTGCCTTGCACAAGTCGGCAACGCATTCAATCTCGAGCAACATCCCCGTTACTGCAAGTGGCGCCTCGATGGTCGTGCGCGCCGGAAAATTGCCCTCTGTGAAATACGACCGATCGATGTCGTTCATCTCCTGAAAATCCGACATATGCGTCAGGAACACCGTGGACTTCATGATGCGGTCCATCGACGTGCCTGCCTCATCAAGGACTGCCTTGATGTTCTGCATTACCTGGTGCATCTGACCCGCGAAGTCGGGCGCCATGTCTCGGGAGCCAGGCTCGAACGGAATAGTGCCTGAAACGAAGACTAGGTTTCCGACCTTCACACCATGTGACAGAGGTGCTCGGTGCTTGGTAAGCGGAACATTGGGCGCCCCTGCACAATCCCTAACGCACCGTGAAGAACACATGTATGCTCGAAGTGGACGCTGAGGTTGGTGGGAGGCTGTTCAACGCTCAAGGCAGGTGACGATAATGACAAAGCGGACCGTGTTTCTTTGCATGCTTTCTCTAGGTGGTGCTGCGACTGCGCACGCTGAGCCGCCCGTTGGGGTCACCCCAGTGGTGATTGGACGGGCCACTTATCCAGCCTTCAATCTGCAGGCGCACGACCCGCGCGCCCTAGAGTTCTCGGCCGAAGCGAAGCGCCCGCTCGACATTGTCGTGCGAACGCATGATTACACGCCGGGGAGTTCGACAGGCTGGCATACGCATCCTGGTCCCGTCTTCATCACTGTCTTGGAAGGTCAGGTGACGTTCTATGAGCGTGATGATCCAAAATGCACGCCCAAGTTGGTGAAGAAGGGGGAGGGCTATGTCGACACCGGTCACGGACATATCGGGCGCAATGAGACCGGAGAA
This sequence comes from uncultured Pseudomonadota bacterium, assembly GCA_963844195.1. Taxonomy (GTDB): domain Bacteria; phylum Pseudomonadota; class Gammaproteobacteria; order Burkholderiales; family Burkholderiaceae_E; genus Lautropia. The sequence goes on from CAWJNC010000004.1 coordinate 2,214,396, forward strand.
GCCGCCAAGGACGTGACCGTTATTTTTGCTCCGGTTGGCCTCCCGTTCCGTGGTGAACTGCCAGCACCTTCCGCACAGTGTAAGTTCTAACACTTCACCCGGATTGCTCATCTTTTGCTCCTCGCAGGTACCTGCCGGTGGCAGCCGGCCCCGCCGCCATACCGGGACCGATTTCCTGGCGGCGGTTATGCGGCCAGAGCCAATATTCTCGGCCGCAGAGAGGAGGGTGCGGCCAACGATCGGCCGTCGCTCTCCCTCATGGATGGATCGGCTGCGCCGACTCGTCCCATCGGGCGCCGTTGAGGCTGCCTTCGGGACCGCATCTCAGTCCGCTCTCGATGCACGATTGAGTGCTTGTGCGGATCTCGCGGCGTCGGACCTCGAATCGAGAAAAAGAAAAGCGAGGCCCACAGCCGGTGGAAGGAGACTCGCCAGACTGAGCCTGTGACCCCCATGCGGTGCGCCTCGCTTCCGGTGGATTGAGGCCGTTCGCCTGACGATCTGGCGGCGATTTCTTCTGAATTTTTTGGGCCGCCCGCTTCCGATCCTTCCCTGAGCCACTGATCTCCGACTTCTGGACCGACTCGATCGCTCGATCAGCACCAAGGGTGAATACGCCGTGATTATGAACGGTCCTTTTTTTCAAGCGGGGGGCTTCACCACTGTAGTGCCAGTCACTGCCCTCGATCACAACCGAGCCCGGTTGAGGATATTCCCGATGAAATTGCTGATCTGGGGAGGGCAAACGATGATCATGACGCATCTGACGCACGCTGAGCGCCGCCCACTGCGTTTCAACAAACCGCTGAAGAGATGGCGCAATCGTTGGTCTGATGCGTGCCGACTGGCCAGATGGCGAAGTGCTAACGGTGCTTTGCATCGGAGGGCGCTGCTACTGCAGTCGGAAGAGAGGCAGACACGCCGAGGCGATCTGCTCGATGTGCCGATGATCTGTGCCACAGCACCCGCCCATCACGTTCAGCTGTGGTAACCGCTTCCTGAGTTCAGCGTATTCCTGCCCGAGCTCGGCCGCGTTGCCTGCGTCAAGCTCGGAAGCTTTGTTCAACTGGGCGTGGCTCATTCGAGAGGCGTTTGCGCGAAGACCACGGATTCTCTTCACCCACTGCTCGCCCTTAACCAGCAGCCTCTCGAAATGGGTAGGGTGAGCACAATTGATCATGTAGTAGGCGGGATAGTCTGACGTGACACTGTCCACCTGCTCGATCGCCGCCTTCAGCGACTGGCCGGTCGGAAGCCTGCCGTCAGTTTCCACGGTGAAGGAAATAGCAACCGGCGTGTTCGTGCGCTGGGCGGCACACGGTCGGCGACGCCTACGACAATGCGATGGCCGAGAGCTTCTTCGCTAGCCTGGAGTGCGAACTGATCGTCCGCCGTAGCTTCCAGAGTCACACCGAGGCCCGTATCGCGTTGTTCAACTGGATCGAAGGGCGATACAACCCCCGGCGCTGGCACTCGGCGCTCACCTGTCTCTCGCCGATCAACTACGAAGGAGCCATGCCGCCCGAAGCGAGCAGCAACCGCCCCGTCCCGACACCGGGTTGACCACCGTCGGCTCAGGCGTGGCAGGCGCCAGGCCGCCGGCGGACAACCCGGCAGTGGCAAAGGCTTGAGAATCAAGCGCTAACCTGTCTGCGGAACCGGGGCAACTCCAACTCCAAACCCACCGCTGGACTGAGCCTAGCGGTCCCACGCCGTTGCTTGACGCCTCTGGAGCTTGAAAGGCACTCGAATTTGTCGTCGTTGTGGGGTGACGGTTTGACTCGGTCCTCCCGGACCCAGCCCTCGTCCGGTGGCAGCGGGCGACCGCTACCCCTTGACCTAGTACGGTTGATTGACGACGATGTACTGCGGCCCTTGCGCCTGGTACCAAGTGCTGCCGCACTGCTGGTAGACCATGCCGCCGTAGTTCACCGGCACACAATTGGGCGGCACGGTGCGCACCATCGAGCCGATGACCGCCGAGGTCACGGCTACGGTCGCAGTGACGGCCGCGGCCGTCGCAATCGGGTGATAGTCGTTGTCCCAGCCGTTGTTGCAGCAGCCGCCGCCGCCTTCGACGTTGACGTTGACGTTCTTGTTAACGTTGACGTTGTTGACGCTGGTGTTGCGCACGTTGTTCGTGCGCTTGTCGGCCTGCACGTTGTTGGCCTGCACGTTCCGTTGGGCACCGGCGCCGCTTGCGCGTTTGCCACCGCCACCGCCACCACTGCCGCCGTCGCGGGCCGCCTCGACCGATGTGGCGACGGTGAAGCCGACCAGAGCGACCAAGGCCAGCGCGGCCGGGAACAGCTTGATCGAGGACTTCTTCATGACGATGCTCCTCTACTGCGTCTTGCGCGGCACCATGTCGATGGCTTTCGCGTCCTTGGGTGGCTTGAAGGTGAACGCTGAGCTCGCAAGGTCCGGCTTCAGGTTCCAGTCGATCAGGCTCACCGACTGCGGGCGCGCCTCGTCGTTGCGGTTCGTGATCACCAGCTTGCGCGGCAGCGGCTTGTTGCCCACGGTGATCCAGATCTGCCAGTCGAAATTGCCCTGGCGCAGGGCGTAGTGGTCGCACAGGTCGGCGCCGACGAAGTCTTGACCGGCATTCATGGCTGAATCGAGCTTGTCCAGGGGTGCCGCCGGTGTGCCCAGGACGAACAGGTCGGCGAGCGGCAACTCGACGCCATACTTGGTCTGCAGCGCGGTCGCGAGGTCACCCAGCGAGCCATCGAATGGCACTGTGGCGTAGTACTTCTGCGCCGGAGTGAACAGTGTCACCTGCTTGCCGTCGTAGAACAACTCACGCTCCGAACGCGCGCTGGACATCTTCACGTGCAGGCGGTTCGGCCGCTGCACGTTCACCGCCGCGCTGGCCATGTGCTGCAGCTTCTGCCCGTCGGTTAGGACGCGTTCGCCCGTCAGCTCGTTGTTGACTTGGAACCGCTGAAGCGACTGCAGGTGGGCACCCATGGTCTTCAGCGCCTGGATCGTCGCCGGATCAACGGCGGCCGTTGCCGGTTCGGCAGTCTGCGAGGACACGTTGGGCGTGGCCAAAGCCAACGTCAGCACAAGCAGGCCGGGGGTCACGATCTTGAAGTGCATGTGCTTCTCCCAGTGCGGCGCTGCTAGGTCACCTGGCGACGAAGTGCTTGAGCAGCCTTTAAGCAAGGTCGCCGATCGACAACCTGAAGAGTAGCAGCGGAAGCACGTGCGAGGCAATCGCGTCACCAATTGAGAGGTCACCCGGATTCGGCACGTCCGCAGCCCCTTGGCACGTCGGTCGGGTGTGAGCGCTCGAACGAAACAAAGCCATCTCAAAGAGATGCTGTACGGCCCCGGCATCTCGGTGATTGAGATTCTGCGGGTGGACGGCGCCCGTCCCGGTGGTCGGCGGCCATGGAAACGGGCCTTCCGTACGGCGATTCGGAAAGCCTAGGAACGGAGCGGGTAGCGGCGCTTTCAAGATTCTGTTGATGTGCCGCCCACCACGTCGCGATTTCGTCTTTGACGGCGTCTTGGGCGGCGACAAATTCATCGCTAAGACCCCAAGTGCCCGATGCGTGTGGCAGACCCAAGACCGTTACGTGCTCAAACCGGAGCCGTCCAATCTGAAGCACTTCACGCCGGCACCTCTTTTCTGGACCCACTCAATCCAGCCCGAGCGAAAACCGAAAACTTGCGCCACCTGCTGCTTGAGGCCTGGCAACCCGAGAACACGATCGAGCGGCCCAGCAACCGCTTCACCGGCAACCGCCGCGACTCCGGTCGACGGCGCCAAGAAGTTGAGCCCGTAGTTAAACCAAAGAATGGAAGAAAGCATGGTCCAGGGCGACTTGCTCAAGCAAGAGGACGTGGATGCCATCGTCAAGACGGTGAACTGTGTTGGTGTAATGGGCAAAGGTATAGCCCTGCAGTTCAAGAACAAATGGCCCGCCAATTTCGACGCCTATGCCGCGGCCGTAGGGCTGGCGAGGACCTTCTAAACTCGAATACATCCGCGAGGGGCTCGTCGATCTAGTGGCCAGAATTTCGACCCTCCGCACAGGCGAATGGGTGTGGGCGCTGGCACTCATCGCCTCGAGTCGACTGCCACCTGGACAAGTGAGGGGGCAAGAGCGTGAGGGGGCAAGAGCGGCGTGCACAGGCCCATCTAGATACAACCGTTCGGTCGTCATCGACGGAGGAACGCTGGCAGGTAATGGAGGTCTCCGCCGTCCACTTTTAGACACTTTCTGGACACCAGGGGCGTACGCATGTTCCTCAAAAGCCCGGAAACTAGCTAAAAGCCTCAGTCGAGCTGGTGGGCGGTACTGGGTTCGAACCAGTGACCCCTGCCGTGTGAAGGCAGTGCTCTACCGCTGAGCTAACCGCCCGGGTGCCGTACGCTCCGGAGGGGGAAGTTTAAACCAGGTTCCCGCAAGAGCCGAAATCGCCAAGGCGGCGCAGGGAAGGCTGGGCGACGGACTTCCCCGGTACGTTTCAATGTCGCACCTTGTGAACATACCTCTCAAGCGGATGAGTTCTCATGCCGGCTGCTCGTCGAGGGCGGGCGCAGAACTGCAAAAGCCGGTGTCATCCGCCCGGACCCTGTTCCCGCCTTGCATTCCACGGCGTACAGTCGAATCGACCTTCCGAGGTGCGGCCTGCCGCGGGTGGACCAATCGAGATTCCGTTGAAGGAGGTGCGGCAATGATTCCCTCGATCTTCTCTGCCGAGGAAGCGGCCTTTCTGGTCGAATATCGGGCGTTGTGCGAGCGCCATGGGATGTGCCCGATCGTGGAAGTGCAGGGCCAGATCGGACTGCTGAACGTCGACGAGAATCGCATCTGGGGATGTACCGCCGGGCAGATCGTCGACAAGCAGATCGAGGAGATGGCCGAGATACTGCGCGAAACCGCCGAGCCGCCGCCCTTGTCGGACCTTCGCTATGCGGTGGGTCCCGTCTGACGAGGAATCTTCCCCCGTGAGACAAGGCGGACCGCTCTGCGCGAGACGTCTCTCGGACTGAACCGCGCCCGGTCCTCTCCCACCTCGCCGCAACGCCTGCGCCCTCCGGTCGGAGAACGCCGGGGTCGGGGTGGCCGTGCATTGCATCTGTTCTAACATTAGCCGACTGAGTCCCCGCCCGCAGGGCAAGGAGAAGCGCGATGTCGGCCAAGGCGAGGATCGTCGGTTGGTCCCACATACCCTTCGGCAAGCTGATCGACCCTGACACCGAGAGCCTGATGGCCCGGGTGTCGCTGGCTGCCCTTGCACACGCCGGCTTGGGCAGCGAGTCGGTCGACGGCATCTACGTCGGGGTCATGAACAACGGCTTCCTGAAGCAGGACTTCCAGGGCGCGCTGGTCGCATTGGCGGACGAGCGCCTCGCCCACACTCCGGCCACCCGCCTGGAGAACGCCTGCGCCACGGGGTCGGCTGCGATCTATGCGGCCGCCGACTTCATCGAGTCGGGCCGGGGCAGGGTGGCACTGGTGATCGGCGCCGAGAAGATGACGTCGCAACCGAACGCCGAGATCGGCGACATCCTGCTGGGCGCGAGCTATCGGAAGGAGGAGGCGGGCATGCCGGGCGGGTTTGCCGGCGTCTTTGCGCGCATCACGAAGGCGTACTTCGAGCGCTACGGCGACCGCAGCGAGGAGCTGGCGCACATCGCCGCCAAGAACCACCGCAATGGCGTCGCCAATCCGTTCGCGCAGGTCCGCAAGGACCTGGGCTTCGATTTCTGCAACACCATATCGGAGCGCAATCCTTATGTGGCAGAGCCGCTGCGCCGCACCGACTGCTCCCTGGTGTCCGACGGTGCGGCCGCGCTGGTGATCGCCGACGAGGCGACGGCACGCAGCCTGCAGCGCTCCATCCGCTTTCGCGCCCGCAGCCACGTCAACGACATCATGCCGCTCAGCCGGCGCGACCCGACCCGCTTCGAAGGGGCGACGCTTGCCTGGCAGGCAGCCCATCGGCAGGCGGGCACGACCTTGGACGACCTGGACCTGGTGGAGTCGCACGACTGCTTCACCATCGCCGAACTGATCGAATACGAGGCGATGGGATTGGCGGCGCCTGGGGAAGGATTCCGGGTGGTTCGGGAGGGCATCGCGCAGAAGGATGGCCGCCTGCCGATCAACGTCTCCGGTGGATTGAAGGCCAAGGGCCATCCGATCGGCGCGACCGGCGTCTCGATGCATGTCCTCGCCTGCATGCAGCTGGCGGGCGAGGCCGGCGAGATGCAGGTGAAGGATGCGAAGCTCGCCGGCGTCTTCAACATGGGCGGCTCCGCCGTCGCCAACTACGTGAGCATCCTGGAGCGCAGCACTTGAGCAGCACCCTCGCCGGTATCCCGGCCCCCGGCACCGTCACCGGGTCTGCGGTCGGCACCGCAGTCCGAAAGCCGGTCCGCACCCGGTTCGCCCCCAGCCCCACCGGCTTCCTGCACATCGGCGGGGTCCGGACCGCGCTTTATGCCTGGGCGTACGCGCGGCACTTCGATGGCGCCTTCATCCTGCGCATCGAGGACACCGATGTCGAACGCTCAACGCCGGAAGCGGTCGCGGCGATCATCGACGGCATGAGCTGGCTCGGGCTCGGGCACGACGAAGGTCCGTTCTTCCAGATGCAGCGCATGGATCGCTACCGCGAGGTGATCGCGCAGATGCTTGCCGACGGCCGCGCCTACCACTGCTACAGCACGCCGGCCGAGCTGGAGGAAATGCGCGAGGCGCAGCGCATGCGCGGCGAGAAGCCGCGTTACGACGGCCGCTGGCGGCCGGAGAATGTCCAGGGCAGGCAGCCTCCGGCCGGCGCGAAGCCGGTGGTGCGCTTCCGCAATCCCGACGACGGCGCGGTCGGGTGGGACGACATGGTCAAGGGACCGATCGCGATCGCCAATGCGGAGCTCGACGACCTCATCATCGCGCGCTCGGACGGCACGCCCACCTACAATTTCTGCGTCGTGGTGGACGATTGGGACATGGCGATCACCCATGTCATCCGCGGCGACGATCACGTCAACAACACGCCCCGGCAGATCAACATCCTGCGCGCGCTGCGGGCCGACCTGCCGGTCTACGGCCACCTGCCCATGATCCACGGCCCGGACGGGCAGAAGCTTTCCAAGCGCCACGGTGCGGTGTCGGTGCTCGAGTACGAGCGGCTCGGCTACCTGCCGGAGGCGGTCATCAACTATCTGGCGCGTCTCGGCTGGAGCCACGGCGACGAAGAGATCTTCAGCCGGCAACAGCTGGTCGAATGGTTCGACGGCGCGCACCTGTCCCATTCGCCATCGCAGCTGGATTTCGACAAGTTCCGCTGGGTCAACCACCAGTACCTGAAGGCGCTGGTCGACCAGGACCTCGCCCGGATGGTTGAGCCAAGGCTGCAGGCGCGGCTTCGCGGCCGGGCCTTGTCGGCGGACGAGGCCTCGCGGCTGCCGGCGATCTGCGGCCTCTGGAAGGATCGGGCCAACACCCTCGAGGAGCTTGCCGATCTCTGCGCGATCTTCTTCCTGCCGCCGGAACCGGCGGGGGAGTCGATGGCAAAGCACCTCACCGATGCGGCGCGTACCGGTGTCGGCCTGCTGGCCCGTCGGCTCGAGGGTTGCGACTGGAACAAGGAAGCGATCGCCGCCTGCATCAAGGATGTCCTCGGCGAAGCCCGGTTGAAGATGCCGCATCTGGCGGTGCCGGTGCGGCTGCTGGTGTTCGGCAGGGAGCAGACGCCGTCGGTCGACGCGATGCTCGCGCAGATGCCGCGCCAGGTCGTCCTCGAACGGCTCGGCTCCGCGCCGGCTGCCGGCGCCTCTTCCTCGGCTGACGCCGGCGCGTCTTCGTCCGCTCCATCCGGCCCATCAGGCCCATCAGGCCTGTCAGGCCCATCCCCGGCCTGACGGGCGCACTTCGACCGACGCTTTTCATTCGCCCCAGGAACAGTTCACCATGGCAGGCAACACCCTCGGCAGACTCTTCTGCGTGACGACCTTCGGCGAGTCTCACGGTCCCGCCATCGGTTGCGTCATCGACGGCTGCCCGCCGGGTCTTCCGCTCGCGGAAGACGACATCCAGCCCGACCTCGACCGGCGCCGCCCGGGCACCTCGCGCCATGTGACTCAGCGCCAGGAGGCGGACCGGGTCGAGATCCTCTCCGGCGTATTCGAAGGCCGGACCACCGGCACGCCGATCGCGCTGCTGATCCGTAACGAGGACGCGCGCAGCAAGGACTACGGCAACATCGCGCAGACATTCCGGCCCGGGCACGCCGACTACACCTACTTCCAGAAGTACGGCCTGCGCGACTACCGGGGCGGCGGACGATCGTCGGCACGGCTGACCGCGCCGGTGGTCGCCGCCGGCGCAGTCGCACGCAAGTGGCTGTCCGAAAAGCACGGCGTCGTCGTCCGCGGGTATCTTTCGCAGCTCGGCGACATCGAGGTGCCCTTCGTACGCTGGTCGGACGTGGCGGAGAATCCGTTCGGTGTCGCCGACGCCGACGCGGTCCCGCGGCTCGAGGCCTACCTCGACGGGCTGCGCAAGGAGGGCGACTCCTGCGGGGCCCGCGTCGAGGTCGTCGGCAGCGGCATTCCGGTCGGACTCGGCGCGCCGCTCTTCGACAAGCTCGATGCCGACATCGCGCACGCGATGATGGGGATCAACGCCGTCAAGGGCGTGGAAATCGGCGCCGGCTTCGCCAGCGTTGCGCAGAAGGGCAGTGTCCACGGCGACGAACTGACGCCGCAGGGCTTCGTCGGCAACAATGCGGGCGGGGTGCTCGGCGGCATTTCCACCGGACAGGACCTGACGGTTTCGATCGCGATCAAGCCGACGTCCAGCATCCGCCAGCCGCGGCGCTCGATCGACGTCACCGGCCGGCCGGTGGACGTGCAGACCTTCGGCCGCCACGATCCATGCGTGGGCATCCGCGCGACCCCGATCGCGGAGGCGATGCTGCTGCTGGTGGTGATGGACCACTGCCTGCTCCAGCGGGCGCAATGTGGCGACGTCGCCAGCGGCCTCGCGCCGATTCCCGGTTCGACCGCTTCCGGGGCGCAGGCGTCCTGAGCCTGTCGCCGGTGGCAGGCGCCTCGCCGCGCGCAGGCGACCTCGGACTGCTGTACGCCGTCTACTTCGCCTTCGTCGGCGCGAGCGGCCCGTGGTTCCCGCTGCTCTTCGATCACTGGGGCATGACGGCCTTCCAGATCGGCGCGCTGGTCGCGCTGAGCCATCTCATCCGAATCGTCGCGCCGCCGGTCTGGGGCTGGGCAGCCGACCGCCGCGGCCAGGTCCGCAGCCTGCTGCAGGCCGGTGCCCTCATCATGATGGCGATGTGCCTGGTGCTGCCGCAGGCGGGCGGCCTCGACCCGGCGGTCCGCTTTTTCGCCGCGGCCCTGGTGATGGCAGTCCTGCACCTCGCCGCAGCCGGGCAGGCTCCACTTACCGAGTCGATGTCGCTGCGCGTCGCCGGCGGCGACCTCGGACAGTATGGCCGGATGAGGGTCTGGGGATCGGTCGGCTTCATCCTTGCGGTGGCCGGGCTGGGGCCGCTGCTGGATGCTGTCGGCGTCGCCGTGCTTCCCTATCTCCTGGCAGCGATCGCGGCCGGCCTCGCGCTTGCGGTCAGGCGGCTGCCGGCGACGGCGAATCCGCCGGCTCGCCGCGAAGACGGACGGCTGCGAGACGAGATCCTCAAGCCGACGATGCTCGCGTTCCTGGCGGCGTCGCTCCTGATGATCCTCGCGCATGCGCCGTTCTACGCGTTCTTCTCTCTCTACCTCGCCCACCTGGGCTACGCCAAGTCCTCGATCGGCCTGTTCTGGGCGCTCGGCGTGATCGCCGAAGTCGGCCTCTTCCTCCTGCAGAAGCGCCTCTTCGACCGCTTTCCTGCGACGGTGCTGCTGCTGGCGACGATGCTGCTGGGCGTCCTGCGCTTCGTGTTGACGGCTGCGGCGGCATGGCTGCCGGGCGGTACGGCGACCATCGTGCTGATCCTCGCCCAGGTGCTGCATGCGGCAACTTTCGCGCTGCATCACAGCGCCTCGATGAGCCTGATGCACCAGCGCTTCGGCACCCGCTATCAGGCGCGGGCGCAGTCGCTCTACACCGCGGTCAGCTATGGCGTCGGCGGCGCCATCGGCGGCCTCGGCGCGGGGGTAATCTGGCAGACTTGGGGCCCGAGCGCTACCTTCCATGGCGCCGCCATCGCAGCGGCGCTGGGTGCCGGTGCGGCGCTGCTGGTGCATGCCGGCGTGCGGCGCGAGCAGTGCGCCGGTGCATCGGCTTGAATCGCAAGGGGGCCGCTCCGAACGGAGAGGCGCGGACGGATGCAACCAACGGAGCGGAAGAACGAATGGGGGATCGGCAGATGAAAGTCCTGGGGGAAGTCGTGAGGCGCAGGGGGGTCGGCATCCTGCTGGCCGTGGCGCTGGGAGCGGGCGTGGCCGCAGGCTGCAGCACCGTGCAGACCACCGAGGGCGGGGCGATCGGCATCGACCGCAAGCAGCGAATGTCGTCCCTGGTTTCCGAGGAGGAACTGGATGCCGGCGCGATCAAGGCCTACACCGAGGTGTTGACCAAGGAGAAGTCCGAGGGCGACCTCAACGCCGACCCGAAGATGACGGCCCGGGTCCAGGCCATTGCCAAGCGCATCATCCCGCAGACGGGGGTGTTCCGGCCGGATGCGCCGAAGTGGAAGTGGGAAGTGAACGTCATCCAGTCGGACGAGCTCAACGCCTGGTGCATGCCCGGCGGCAAGATCGCCTTCTACAGCGGCATCATCACCAAGCTCAATCTCACCGACGACGAGATCGCCGCCATCATGGGTCATGAGATCGCGCACGCCCTTCGCGAGCACGCGCGTGAACGGGCCTCGGAGCAGGCCACCACCGGCCTGGTCATCGGGGTCGGCTCGGCTATCCTGGGCGCCGGACAGGCCGGCTCGGACCTCACTCAGATGGCCTATCACGCGGCCTTCGGGCTGAAGCACAGCCGGCTGCACGAAACCGAGGCCGACCGCATCGGCGTCGAGCTGGCGGCGCGGGCGGGCTACGATCCGCGCGCTGCCATCACGCTTTGGGAAAAGATGGGCAAGGTCAGTGGCGGCAAGGGCAGCCCGGAGTTCCTGTCGACCCATCCGTCCGCCGAGACTCGAACCGCGGACCTGCGCGACTATTCGGCGCGGGTGATGCCGCTGTACGAGAAAGCCAGATAGGCTCCCCCCGAAGCAGGCTTCGCCCGCTCCCCCAGGGGGCGCCGCCTGCGGCCGGGAAAAGCCCGATCCGCGGCGGCAGCTGGGTGCGGGCGTTGCCGGCTGGTGGGGATCGATCGGGTACCAAGGAAAACGAGGGTGGACGTGGCATAATCCTGTCGCATGTCGACACACTTTCGCACCCTGTATGACAAGCTCTGGGACACCCATGTGGTGCACCAGGATGACGGCGGCACCTGCCTTCTCTACGTGGATCGGCACCTGCTGCACGAAGTCACCAGCCCGCAGGCTTTCGAAGGACTGAGCCAGGCGAAGCGCAAGCTCTGGCGCGTCAGCGCCAATCTGGCGGTCGTGGATCACAACGTCCCCACCACCGACCGGTCGCATGGCATCGCGGATCCGATCTCGCGCCTGCAGGTGGAGACGCTGGATCGCAATGCCCACGATTTCGGGGTCACCTACTTCGACATCAACGACCGCCGCCAGGGCATCGTCCATGTGATCGGCCCGGAGCAGGGCGCCACGCTGCCCGGCATGACGGTGGTCTGCGGAGATTCGCACACCAGCACGCACGGGGCATTCGCCTGCCTGGCCTTCGGCATCGGCACGTCGGAAGTCGAGCATGCGCTCGCCACCCAGACGATCGTCGCCAAGAAGCAGAAGAACATGCTGGTCGAGGTCGACGGCCCTTTGCCGCGCGGCGTGACGTCGAAGGACCTGGTGCTTGCCGTCATCGGCCGCATCGGAACCGCCGGCGGCACCGGGCATGCGATCGAATTCGCCGGTTCCACCATCCGCTCATTGTCGATGGAAGCGCGCATGACCGTCTGCAACATGGCGATCGAGGCCGGCGCCCGCAGCGGCATGGTGGCGGTCGACGACATCACCATCGGATACCTGAAGGGCCGCCCGATGGCGCCCAAGGGCGAGATGTGGGACAAGGCGGTTGCCTACTGGCGCACGTTGAAGTCGGATCCGGAGGCGAAATTCGACTCGGTGGTGCGCATCGATGCGCGCGAGCTCAAGCCCTACGTCAGTTGGGGGACGTCGCCGGAGATGGTCGCCACCATCGAGGATCGGGTGCCGGATCCGGACAAGGAAAAGGACGCCGTGCGCCGCGAAGGCATGGAGCGCGCGCTGGCCTACATGGGTCTCGAGCCGGGCACGTCGATCGATCGGATCGGGATCGACAAGGTCTTCATCGGCTCGTGCACCAATTCCCGCATCGAGGACCTGCGCCAGGCGGCTGCGGTGGTGAAGGGCCGGCGCAAGGCGGATTCGGTGAAGGTTGCGATGGTCGTCCCTGGATCCGGGCTGATCAAGATCCAGGCCGAGGCCGAAGGCCTCGACAAGATCTTCCTGGACGCCGGCTTCGAGTGGCGTGACCCGGGCTGCTCGATGTGCCTGGCGATGAATGCCGACCGGCTCGAGCCGGGCGAACGCTGCGCCTCGACGTCGAACCGCAACTTCGAAGGCCGCCAGGGCGCAGGCGGCCGGACCCACCTCGTCAGTCCGGCGATGGCGGCTGCGGCGGGGGTCTTCGGCCACTTTGTCGACGTCAGGAGGCTTGGATGAGCCCGGCGCCGGGCCGCCCCAAGGCGGGCTCGCTCCCGCTTGGCGGGACAGCGCGAAGCGCGAAGGGTGCAAACAAATGAGAGCGTTTACCGTCCATCGCGGCTTGGCAGCGCCGCTCGACCGTGCCAACGTCGATACCGACGCCATCATCCCGAAGCAATTCCTCAAGTCGATCAAGCGTTCCGGCTTCGGTCCGAACCTCTTCGACGAATGGCGCTACCTGGATCACGGCGAACCCGGCATGGACAACAGCGTGCGGCCGCTCAATCCGGACTTCGTCTTGAACAAGGCGCGCTACAAGGGCGCGTCGATCCTGGTGGCGCGCAAGAACTTCGGCTGCGGCTCGTCGCGCGAGCATGCGCCATGGGCGCTGGAAGACTACGGCTTCCGGTGCGTGATCGCGCCGAGTTTCGCGGACATCTTCTTCAACAACTGCTTCAAGAACGGCCTGCTGCCGATCCGGCTGTCGGAAGCGCAGGTGGACAGGTTGTTCGCGGACATCAACGCCTTTCCCGGCTACGAGCTGGTCATCGACCTGCCGGAGCAGACGGTAAGGGGAGCTAACGGCGAGCTGATCGCCAGCTTCGAGATCGATGCCTTCCGCAAGCATTGCCTGGTCAACGGACTCGACGAGATCGGCCTGACGCTGCAGCAGGCGGATGCCATCCGCGCCTACGAGGCGCGGCGCTTTGCCGCGGAACCCTGGCTCGCAGCCCGCTGAGCCTGGCGGCGGGGCGGGGCGGACCGTGTCGCCGCGTCGCCGGAGCCGTGCGTGCTGCCGAACGGCAGCCGGACACTCCGGCATCTTGCCACGGCGGGTTTGCCGGCCGAGCCATGGCTCGATTGCATGCCGGAGAGATCCTTCGCGGCCCGACGGCCGGACTTCCTGATCCCTCCTGATCCCCTTCCTGATCCTCTGAAACACGTGGATTGCCTGACATGATGAAGATTGCAGTTCTGGCCGGCGACGGCATCGGCCCCGAGATCACCGCACAGGCGGTGCGGGTGGTTGAGGCGCTCGGCAGGCACGGCCTGAAGGTCGAGCTCGAGTCGGCGCCGGTTGGGGGCGCCGCCTACGACGCCCACGGCGATCCGCTGCCGCCGCAGACGCTGGCCGTGTGCGAATCGGCCCAGGCAGTGCTGTTCGGGGCGGTCGGTGGACCCCGCTACGACACGCTGCCGCGCGCCATGCGTCCTGAGCAGGGACTGCTCAGGCTACGCAAGCATTTCGACCTGTTCGCCAACCTGCGTCCGGCCATCGTCTATCCGGAACTCGCCCATGCCTCGACCCTGCGGCCCGACGTCGTCGCCGGCCTCGACCTGCTGATCCTGCGCGAGCTCACCGGCGACATCTACTTCGGCCAGCCGAGGGGCATCCAGCGCAATGAGCGGGGCGAGCGCGAGGGCTTCGACACCATGCGCTACAACGAGAACGAGATCGCCCGGATTGCCCGCTGGGGGTTCGATGCGGCGCGCAAGCGACAGCGCCGCCTCTGCTCGGTCGACAAGGCCAACGTGCTCGAGACGACGCAGCTGTGGCGGGATGTGGTCACCGAGGTGCACAAGGACTATCCCGATGTGGAACTGTCGCACATGTATGTCGACAATGCGGCGATGCAACTGGTGCGCAACCCGAAGCAGTTCGACGTCATCGTGACCGGCAACATGTTCGGCGACATCCTCTCCGACGAGGCGTCGATGCTGACGGGGTCGATCGGCATGTTGCCGTCCGCCTCGCTCAACGCCGAGCGCTTCGGCCTCTACGAGCCGATTCACGGGTCGGCGCCGGATATCGCCGGCACCGGCGCTGCCAACCCCCTCGCCACCATCCTGTCGCTGGCGATGCTGCTGCGCTATTCGCTCGAGCAGCCGGGCGCGGCGGACCGGGTGGAGCAGGCCGTCAGGACGGTCCTCCGCAAGGGCCTGCGCACGGCGGACATTGCCCGGGAGGGGGAAGAACGGGTCAGCTGCAGCGAGATGGGCGACGCTGTGGTGGCCGCATTGTGAGCGTCGCGATGAAAAACGCGTCGGGCGCCGCGAGCGCCGCTGCCGTTGGTGCTGGATCGCGCCGGGCCCTTCGGGTCGGCCTGGTCGGCTGGCGCGGGATGGTGGGGTCGGTCCTCCTCGACCGGATGCGCGCAGAAGGCGACTTCGAGCTGATCGATCCGGTCTTCTTCAGCACCTCCAATGCCGGTGGCAAGGCGCCGCTCGGGAACCAGCCGCTTGCCGATGCCGCGGATCCCGCTGCCCTGTCCGCCATGGAGGTGATCATCACCTGCCAGGGCGGGGACTACACCAACGAGCTCTATCCCCGGCTGCGCGAAGGCGGCTGGAAGGGCTACTGGATCGACGCCGCCTCCGCGCTGCGGATGAAGGACGACACCGTCATCATCCTCGACCCGGTCAACCGCAATGTGATCGACGCCGCGCTCAAGGAGGGCACCCGCAGCTTCATCGGCGGCAACTGCACCGTCAGCCTGATGATGATGGCCATCGGCGGGCTGCTGCGCGAGGACCTGGTGGAATGGGTGACCGCCATGACCTACCAGTCGGCCTCCGGCGGTGGCGCGCAGCACATGCGCGAGTTGCTCGGCCAGATGGGCCGCCTGCACGGCTCGGTGGCCGACCTGCTGGCCGATCCGAACTCTCCGATCCTCGAGATCGACCGTCGCGTGGCCGATACGATGAACGGTCCCGGGTTCCCTTCCGACCACTTCGGGGTACCGCTCGCCGGGAGCCTGATCCCGTGGATCGACAAGGACTTGGGAAATGGCATGTCCCGTGAAGAATGGAAGGGTGATGCCGAACTCAACAAGATGCTCGGGCGGGGTCCTGTCCGACGCATCCCAGTGGAAAGCCTTTGCGTGCGGGTGGGCGCGATGCGTTGTCACAGCCAGGCGCTGACGATCAAGCTGCGCAAGGACCTTCGTCTGGAGCGCATCGAGGAATTGCTCGCCGGCGGCAACGACTGGGTCAAGGTGATCCCGAACGACAAGGAGGCCAGCATCGCCGCGCTTTCCCCGGCGGCGGTGACCGGCACGATGACGATACCCGTCGGCCGGCTGCGCAAGCTTGCCATGGGCCCGGAGTACCTGAGCGCCTTTACAGTGGGTGACCAGCTGCTCTGGGGCGCTGCCGAACCGCTGCGCCGGATGCTGAGGATAGTGATGGAACACGAAAGCGCAACTGCTTAAACTTGCGCGTGTAAGTGCCTGATGTTACAGTCAAAGTTAAGACTTCCGTGAGAGGTGGACTTGTGTCTTCCAAGCCAAAGAGCGTGAAAAAGTCGGCGGTCATGTCTGAAAAGCCGACCCCTGTCCACCTCGCAGCAGCCGTCGCCTTCGCCCTCGCTGCCTGGTCCGCTCCAGCTGGCGCCGCCGGCCTGGGACGGCTGGCGGTCAGCTCGGCCCTGGGCCAGCCCCTGCAGGCCGAGGTCGAGGTCACCTCGGTCACGCCGGAAGAGGCCGGCAGCCTCAGCGCTCGGCTCGCGTCGCCGGACGCTTTCAGGGCAGCCGGGCTGCAGTTCAACAATGCGCTAGCCGGCCTGCGGATGGCCGTCCAGGAACGCAACGGCAGGCATTTCATCCGGGTCACCTCCAGCACGCCGCTCAACGAGCCGTTCGTCGACCTGATGGTCGAGTTGAACTGGGCCTCCGGCAAGTTCGTGCGCGAGTACACCTTCCTGCTCGATCCGCCGGAACTGCGCGCCTCGCGCCAGACGGTCGAAGGCGGCACTGCCGCGAGCGCGCCGGTTGCGCCGGCGGTGAGCGCGCGCGCTACCCCGCGTCCGGCGCAGAGCGCCCAGCAGGCCCGCGCCGCCGCGCCCGCAGCCGCAGCCGCGCCGCGCGCCCCGGCGCCGGTCGCGCAGGCCCAGCGTCCCGAGGCACCGGCGCCAGCGCAGCCATCGTCTCCCGCACCGTCCGGCACCCGCACGCTGGATCAGGCCGGCTCCTCCGGCGGCGCCTCCAGCGCGACCTCGGACACGGTCACCGTCGGCCGCGGCGATACGCTCGGCAAGATCGCCGCGGCTCGCAAGCCGGTCGATGCCACGCTCGAGCAGACCATCGTCGCCATCTACCAGGCCAACCGGTCGGCCTTCATCGACAACAACCCCAACCTGATCCGTCAGGGGCGCACCCTGTCGATTCCGGACGCCGCGGCCATCGCCAGCGTCGATGCCGCTACCGCGCAGCGCCAGTTGCGGGTCGCCGCGCAGGATTTCCGCAGCTACAAGGACCGCCTCGCCGGCGCAGCCACGGCAGTGCCCAGCGCCAGCACCGGCACCACCGCCAGCGGCTCGGTGACCGCCCAGGTGGAAGACAAGACGGCGCGCACGGCATCGCCCGATCGCCTCGAACTCTCGAAGTCGACGGATGCCGGCTCCAGCCAGCCCGGCTCGCTGGGTTCGCGCGATGCGGAGGCGCGGATCGCCCGCGACGCCGCACTGGCCGAATCCACCAGCCGGCTCGCGGAACTCGAGCGCAACGTCGCCGACCTGCAGAAGATGCTCGAGCTGAAGAACCGTTCGATGGCGGACCTGCAGGCGCAACTCGACCAGCAGCGTGCTTCCGGCGCCGCCCTCAGCGGCTCGGTCGCCGCCGCCGGTGCCGCGGCGGCCAATGCAACCAACGCCGCCAGGGCTGCGGCCGACGCGGCCAGCCGCGCGAGCGGCAATCCGGCCGCTGCTTCGGCAAGCCCGGGTAACCCGGCCGCTCCGCAGGCCGGACTGCAAAGTCGGTCCGGCGCTGCCGGCGCCGGCTCTTCTTCGACTTCGCCCTCCATCGCTGCGCCGTCCGTGGCGACTCCGTCCGGCTCTGCTCCTTCCGCGGCGGCTTCGTCCGCTGCCACGCCGGCGGGACAGGATCCTGCCACTGCACCGGCTGCCGGTTCTTCGACGCCTGCCGCCGCCGCGCCTTCCGCGTCCGACCCGGCGGCAGGAGCTCCCGGCGCCGCCGGCTCCGGCACCGCCGCGAGCAGTTCCGCCCCGGTCCCGGCCGAGCCGGCCAGGCCTGCGGCCCCGATAGCCGTCGCGCCTGCCCAGCCGGCCGAGGAAGCGATGTTCGACGGCATGATGGACAATCCGATGATGCTGCCGGCCCTTGGCGGCCTGGCATTGCTCGGCGGCTTCGGGCTCTGGATGGTGATGCGCCGGCGCAAGGTCGACCGGTTCGAGGACAGCCTGGTCGCTGCCGATGCGTTCACCGCCAATTCGCTGTTCGGCACTACCGGCGGGCAGAGCGTCGACACCACCACCGGCGGCTCACAGACTCAAGTCACCACCATGAGCGAGGCGAGCCCGACCGAGGTGGATCCAATCGCCGAAGCGGACGTCTACATTGCCTACGGCCGCGAGGCTCAGGCCGAGGAGATCCTCAAGGAAGCGCTCAAGCGCCAGCCCGAGCGCCAGGCGATCCGCCTTAAGCTGATGGAGATCTATTCCGGCCGCAAGGATTCGCAGTCGTTCGAGACGATGGCTCGCGAGATGTACGGCATGACCGGCGGCCAGAACGAAGAGTGGCCCAAGGTTGCGACGATGGGTATCGCGCTCGACCCGACCAATCCTCTGTATTCCGGTGGTTCGGCGCAGGCGGCTGCAGCCAACAGCAGCTTCGGCCGGGCGGCTGCCGCCACCGCGGCGGCGAGTTCCGCGGCTGCCTTCGGCGGCATGCCGATGCACGCCGGCGACACGCTCTTCGGCCAGCAGCGGGCGGATGAGCACCATGACGCCGGCCGCCAGGCGCAACCGGTGGACGCGATCGCAGATCTCGACTTCAACCTCGATCTCGACCGGACTCTGGAAACAACCACCGCGCGTGCCGACAACGACTACAACGAGTCGATGGAGTTCGCAGCCTCGCGCTCCGGCCCCCTGAGCGCGATGCCGAGCGTGGACCTGCCTTCGCTGGATCTGGACATGCCGTCGGAGCCGGTCGTCGCCCGCAGCGCTTCGCCCGCGGACTTCAACGTCGACGTGCCCTCGCTGGAAGGCCTCAATACCCGCACGGGGCATGGTCACGAGTCTGCCCACGAGCAGGAGATGGACCTGTCGGCGATCGGACTCGACCTGTCGCCTTCCACCATCTCCGGCCCCTCCACCGTCACCGGCCCGGGCAACGGCCAGTGGCAGGAAATGGCAAGCAAGCTCGATCTTGCTTCGGCCTACGGTGAGATCGGCGACAAGGAAGGTGCGCGCGAGCTTCTCCAGGAGGTCGTGCGCGGCGGCGACGCCAGCCAGCAGCAGAGGGCGCGCGAACTGCTTGCCAGCATCTGAGCATTCGGCTGCAACCGAAGGGGGCCGGGGTTTCCCCGGCCTTTTTCATGACGGTGGCCGATCGCGTGGGAGTGGCGACGCGAAGGGGAGATCGGATGGACGCAGCCTCGGCAGGCTTGCCGATGACCCGCTGGGTCTGCGGCCTGTCCTACGACGGCACGGGGTTCTGCGGCTGGCAGGTCCAGCCGGCGGGCGCGGCGCCGAAGCCCGCACTGCAGAATGTGGTCGAAGCCGCGATCGCGCGGATCGCCGGTCATCCGGTCGCGACCCGCTGCGCCGGCCGCACCGACGCCGGCGTGCACGCCCTGCAACAGGTCATCCAGTTCGATACCGACGCCCAGCGTCCGGCTCATGCCTGGGTGCGGGGCGTCAACACATGGCTGCCGCCGGGAGTCGCGGTGCGCTGGGCGGTCCCGGTAAGTCGCGACTTCGATGCCCGCTTCAGCGCGACCGCGCGCACCTACTGGTATGCGGTTCTCGACACGCCGGTGCAGCCGCCGTTGTGGCGTGATCGCGCGGGCTGGAGCCACCGCAGCCTCGACCCCTCTCTCATGCTGCAGGCGGCAGCCTGCGTCCTCGGCAGCCACGATTTCTCGGCCTTCCGGGCCAGCGAATGCCAGGCGGCCAGTCCGGTGCGCAATATCGAAGCAATCGACATCGTGCGCGACGGCGGCTTCCTGCTGCTGTCGGTCACGGCGAACGCGTTCCTGCACCACATGGTGCGCAACCTGGTCGGCGCGCTGGTGTACGTCGGCGACGGCCGCCGCCCGGTCGACTGGATGGCGCAGGTGCTCGCATCGCGCAACCGCAGCTTCGCTGCGCCGACCTTCTCGGCCGCCGGGCTGTACCTCGCCGCGGTCCGCTATGATCCGAAATGGCAATTGCCGATCGCCGCCAAGGCGCCCCGCGTATGCGAACTCGTGTGAAGTTCTGCGGCATGGTCAGGCCCCAAGACGTCGATGCCGCGGTGGCCATCGGCGCCGATGCTGTCGGCCTGGTCTTCTATCCCAGAAGCCCGCGCCTGCTCGATGTCGAGACGGCGGCGGCGCTGCGCCGGCGCTTGCCGTCCTGGGTGAGCGCGGTCGGGCTGTTCGTGAACGAGCCGGTTGCAGTGATCGAGTCGATCGCCCGCTCGGTCGGCCTCGACGTGGTACAGCTGCACGGCGACGAGGCGCCGGCCGACGCCAAGGCATTGCCGATGGCTTGGTGGAAGGCAATCCGGATCGAGGCAGCTCGCGCCGGCAGTGCCGCCGCTGGCGGCGGTGGGATCGCCGGCGGTGGCGACAGATCGGTCGTCGCGGGCGAATCGCCGCAGCGCGCCATCCTGCGATCGCTGGAAGCATTCCGCGAGGCGGAGTTCTGCCTGCTCGACAGTGCGAGCGCCGGCTATGGCGGCAGCGGCAAGACCTTCGACTGGTCGGTGGTGCCGCCGGATGTCGGCGGCCGGCTCATCATGTCCGGCGGGCTCGATGCGGACAACGTCGGCGCCGCCATTGCCAGCGTGCGGCCTTTCGGCGTCGACACGTCCACCGGGATCCAGGGCCGCGATCCCCGCGAGAAGGACGTGGGTAGAATGGAGCAATTCATGGAGGCGGTCCGTCGCGCCGACGACCCAGCCGCATCGACAAAGCAATGAAGCCATACGACCTTCCAGACCCCTCAGGCCATTTCGGCACCTACGGCGGCATTTTCGTCGCCGAGACACTCATCCACGCGCTCGAGGAACTGAAGGACGCCTACGCACGCTACCGCAACGATCCCGAGTTCGTGGCCGAGTTCAACGACGAACTCGAGCATTTCGTGGGCCGGCCGAGCCCGGTCTATCACGCCCGCCGCTGGTCGGCGCAGATCGGCGGCGCACAGATCTATTTCAAGCGCGAAGACCTCAACCACACCGGCGCCCACAAGATCAACAACACCATCGGCCAGGCGCTGCTCGCGCGCCGCATGGGCAAGCCGCGGGTGATCGCCGAGACCGGGGCAGGGCAGCACGGTGTCGCCAGCGCCACCGTGGCCGCCCGCTATGGGCTCGAATGCGTCGTCTACATGGGTTCGACGGATGTCGAGCGCCAGGCGCAGAACGTCTACCGCATGAAGCTGCTCGGTGCGTCGGTGATCCCGGTGGAGTCGGGTTCGAAGACGTTGAAGGACGCGCTCAACGAGGCGATGCGCGACTGGGTCACCAACGTCGAGAACACTTTCTACATCCTCGGCACCGTCGCCGGGCCGCATCCTTATCCGATGATGGTGCGCGATTTCCAGGCAGTCATCGGCGAGGAATGCAAGGTGCAGATGCCCAGGATGATCGGCCGCCAACCGGACTACGTGGTCGCCTGCGTCGGCGGCGGCTCGAATGCTGCAGGCATCTTCTATCCTTACCTGGACCATGCCGACGTCAAGCTCATCGGCGTGGAGGCGGGCGGCGAGGGCCTGGCCAGCGGCCGCCACGCTGCGTCGATCAGCGCCGGCTCGCCGGGCGTCCTCCATGGCAACCGTACCTACCTGCTGCAGGACGCCGACGGCCAGATCACCGAGACCCATTCGATCTCCGCAGGGCTCGACTATCCCGGCGTCGGCCCGGAGCACGCCTGGCTGAAGGACAGCGGGCGGGCGCAGTACGTGGTCGTCGACGACGAAGAAGCGCTCGAAGCCTTCCATACCTGCTGCCGCATCGAAGGAATCATCCCGGCACTCGAATCCAGCCATGCGCTCGCGCATGCGGCGCGGCTCGCCGCCACGTTGCCGGCCAATCAGGCGATCCTGGTCAACCTGTCGGGCCGCGGCGACAAGGACATGCACACGGTGGCGCAGCGCGCAGGGCTGGAGCTCTAGCCGATGTCGCGGATATCGGCCACTTTCGAACGACTCCGATCCACGTCCCGGCGCGCACTGATCCCCTACATCACCAGCGGCTTTCCGGTGCCGTCGTCCACCGTGCCGGTGATGCAGGCGCTGGTGGCGAACGGCGCAGACATCATCGAGCTGGGCGTGCCTTTCTCCGACCCGATGGCCGACGGTCCGGTCGTCCAGCGCGCCGGCGACAAGGCGCTCGCGGCGGGCATCGGCCTGGGTCATGTGCTGGACTATGTGAAAGAGTTCCGCGGCCGCGACGACACGACGCCGGTGGTGCTGATGGGCTATTGCAATCCGGTCGAACGGATGGGACTGCGGGTCTTTGCCGATCGTGCCGCGCAGGCCGGCGTGGACGGCGTGCTGCTGGTGGATTGCCCGCCCGAGGAGGCAGCCGAGTTCGCCGCGGCCATGCGCGAACGGGACATGGACCCGATCTTCCTGCTGGCACCGACCAGCAGCGACGCGCGCTTCGAGCAGGTTGCGAGCCTCGCCAGCGGCTACGTCTACTACGTCTCGCTCAAGGGCGTGACCGGCGCGGGGAACATCGACACCGCCGAAGTCTCGCGCCAGGTGCCGAAGATCCAGAAGGCGACCGGGTTGCCGGTCGGCGTCGGCTTCGGCATCAAGGACGGGGCGACTGCGGCAAAGGTGGCGGCCTTCGCGGATGCGGTCGTCGTCGGTTCCCGCCTGATCGAAGTCGTCGAGCAGGGCGCCGAGAAGGACGCGCCGGCTCGGGCCGGGGCGTTCGTGCGATCGCTTCGGGAGGCGATGGACGCGGCAGACATCGACGCCGCCGCTTCGCGATCCTGAAAAGCAACCAGAAGAAGCAACCACACGACAGATGACCTGGCTCGACAAGATTCTTCCCCCGGGGCTGAAGCGTCCCGAAGGTACGGCCAAAGGCAAGTCGGTGCCGGAGGGCCTGTGGATCAAGTGCCCGTCCTGCGATGCGGTGCTGTACTCCACCGACCTCGAGAACAACCTCAACGTCTGTCCCAAGTGCGAGCATCACATGCGGCTGACGGCGCGCGCGCGGCTGGACCGGATGCTGGATGTGGAGGGCCGCACCGAAATCGGGCAGGAGGTTCGGCCGCTGGATCCGCTGAAGTTCAAAGACAGCCGCAAGTATCCCGACCGGCTTTCGCAGGCCGCCACGCAGTCCTCGGAAACCGAGGCGATGGTGGTGATGAGCGGCTCGATCCAGACCCTCGCGGTCGTCGTCGCCTGCTTCGAATTCGAGTTCATGGGCGGTTCGATGGGATCGGTAGTCGGCGAGCGCTTCGTGCGCGGCGTGCAGGCGGCGATCGACCACCGCGCGCCCTTCATCTCGATCTCCGCTTCGGGCGGTGCGCGGATGCAGGAGGGGCTGCTGTCGCTCATGCAGATGGCCAAGACGACGGCTGCGCTCACCCGCCTGTCCGCCGAACGCGTTCCCTATATCTCGGTGCTGACCGACCCCACCATGGGCGGCGTGTCGGCAAGCTTCTGCTTCCTCGGCGACGTGGTGATCGCCGAGCCAAAGGCGCTGGTCGGCTTCGCCGGTCCGCGGGTGATCGAGCAGACCATGCGCGAGAAACTGCCGGATGGATTCCAGCGCGCCGAGTTCCTGCTGGAGAAGGGAGCAATCGACATGATCGTCCATCGCCGCAACATGCGCAGCGAGATCGCCAACCTGATCGCGCTGCTGATGAAGCAGCCGCCGGTGCCCGCGGCCTGACCGAAGCCGTGCGGTCCACCCAGCGGGCCCGCGGCGGCGGCGGGCTGCATCAGCATCCAGCATATCGGGCAGCGCTTGAAACCCCTTGAACAGTGGCTCGAGCGGATCGAGCGCATGCACTCCCGGCCGATCGATCTCGGGCTCGCCCGGGTGCGGGAGGTATTCGATCGTCTCGATGTGAAGCTGCCGGGCGTCAAGTTCATCGTCGGCGGCACCAACGGCAAGGGCTCCACCTGCGCCATGCTCGAGTCGATCCTGCTCGCGGCGGGATTCCGGGTCGGCTGCTACACCTCGCCGCATCTGCTGCGCTTCAACGAGCGTGCCCGCATCGATGGCGTGGCCGCCGACGACGCGGCCCTTGTCGAGCAGTTCGAGGCGGTGGAAGCGGTGCGCGGCTCGACCAGCCTCACCTATTTCGAGTTCACCACGCTCGCTATCCTGCGGCTTTTCGCGAGCCAGCCGTTGGACGCGCTGGTGCTCGAGATCGGACTGGGCGGCAGGCTCGATGCGGTCAACATCGTTGATCCCGACTGTGCCATCCTTACCAGCATCGACATCGACCATGCCGACTACCTCGGCGATTCGCGCGAGCGCATCGGCTGGGAGAAGGCTCACATCATGCGGGCTGGACGACCTGCCATCTGCAGCGACCCGCACCCGCCGACGTCGTTGCAGGAGCATGCCGCCGAGATCGGCGCCGACCTCTGGCTCTTCGGCCGTGACTTCAACTACTCGGGCGACCGCCAGCAGTGGTCGTACGGCGGGCGCCGGCAGCGCCGCAACAGCCTGGCGTATCCCGCGCTGCGCGGCGCCAACCAGCTGCTCAATGCCTGCGGTGTGCTGGCGGCGCTCGAGGCGGTCCGCGATCGCCTGCCGGTGAGCGCGCAGGCGGTGCGCAAGGGGTTCTCCCTGGTCGACCTGCCCGGCCGCTTCCAGGTGCTTCCCGGACGTCCGTCGGTGATCATGGATGTCGCACACAATCCCCATGCGGCTGCGCACCTGGCGCGCAACCTCGAGAGCATGGGCTTCTTTCCCTACACCTTCGCGGTGTTCGGCATGCTTGCCGACAAGGATGTCGACGCCGTCATCGGGCATATGAAAGGCGTCGTCGACCACTGGATCTGCTGTTCGCTGCCGGGGCCACGCGGCAGCAGCGCGCACGATCTCGCCACGCGCTTGCGGGCGGCCGGTGTCGAGGATGTCGTCGATGCGAAGGCAGGGCTCGAGAGCAGCGTTGTATGTGTCCCGACGCCGGCCGAAGGGCTCGCGCTCGCCCGCAGTCGCGCGAGCGAGAATGATAGAATTCTTGTCTTTGGTTCCTTCCTCACCGTGGCAGACGCTCTCGAGGCCAACGCTTCCGAGCCGGTCGCTCAATCGGCCAGTAGTGAGGCCCCTGATCCGGCCCCGGGGCTGACTCCGGCCCTCGGCCCGGACGTGGCCTCGATCCGGAGCCGGATCATCCCGGTGCCGGAGGCCAGTCCGGCGGCTGGGCAACCGGCCGCACCAGGCACTCGCAACACGTGAACAGCTACTGATGTCGCGCCAGCAATCCCGATCCTCCGGTGACGGCGCCATCGATCCGTCGCTCGTCCAGAAGAAGCGCGCGCGCCACCGCCTCGTCGGCGCGATCTGTCTGTGCATCCTCGCCGCCATCATCGTTCCGCTGGTGCTCGAATCCGAGCCGCGTCCGCGCGATCACGAACTGCCGATCGAAGTCGCCGCCTCGGCGCGCGATGCCGATTCGAGGTCGTCGTCGGAGACCGCTTCCAGTGCCGCCACCGATGCGCCGGGCACGCCCGCGGCGAGCGGAGGCGCGGCAAGCACGCCGGATGCAAACGCTTCCGCCAGGCCCGGCAGCACGGTCGCATCGGGCCAGATCGGCAACCCGGGCGCCGGGCGGAGTGCGGCGGGCGCGGCGCAGCCGACTGCGGGCGGATCGCCGGCGGAAAGCCAGTCGGGAGTAAAGACGGTCACGCCGCCGGCAGCCGTCGCGCCCGCGCCTGCGGTGCCGCCGCCGGCAGCGCGCGGCAATGCCGCAACTCCAGGCGACGCAGCCAGACCGGAGGCATCGAGGCCCGGATCGGCCAGCCAGGCGGCAAAGCAGGAGGCCGCGAGACAGGAGGCGGCCCGGCAGGAACTCGCAAAGCACGAAGCCGCGAAGCAGGAAGCGGCAAAGCAGGAAGCGGCAAAGCAGGAGGCCGCCAAGGCTGCGGCGGCGGGCAAGGGCACGGTCGCCAAGCCGCCGTCGGCGCCGCCTGCGCCCGAGAAACCGGCGGCACGCGAACCGGACGTGCTGGCACGACTCATCGAGCGCACCGACGACGCCGGCGCAGCCGGGAAGGCGGCAGCGAGCCGCAAGTTCCTGGTCCAGATCGGCGCCTACAGCAATGTCCAGAGCGCAAAGACGGCGTCCGATCGAGCGTCGCAGCTGGGGCTGCGGCCTTACCAGGAGACGGTCAAGACCGCGCAGGGCGACTGGATCCGGGTGAGGGTCGGACCTTTCACCACCCGCCAGGATGCGGAGCGCGCGCAGGAGGATCTCAAGCGCGCCGGCGTGACAGCTGCGATCATTGCCCTGTAGCCGAATGCCCGAGGGCGTCATTCCGCCGCTGACGAGCTGGGACTGGTTTATCGTCACCGTTGCCCTCATATCGACAGGACTCGGCTTGTGGCGAGGCGTGATCAGGACGGTGTTCGGACTTGCCGCCTGGATCCTGGGGATCATCGGCGCGCCGCTGGTCGGCATGATGATCGGCGAGCAGTTCGGCATCAGCGGCATGCCCATGTGGGTGCTCTACGTCTTCGCTTTCCTGCTGACCTTCGTGCTGGTGCGGTTGGTCGGCTTGCTCTTCCTGAAGGGCGCGCGATCCGTCGGGCTGGCCGGGGTGGACCGCCTGCTCGGGGCGGCGTTCGGGGTCGCTCGCGCCGGGCTGGTCATATTGGTGGTCGCCGTGGTCGCGCACCGTCTCGGTTATTCGCAGGCCGCGGCATGGCAGGGGGCCGCCGCCCGGCCGCTGCTCGAGTCGATGATCGAGGCCGCACAGCCTTGGCTGCCGGCGGTCAGGAAGGCGTAGTGCGCAGCGACGCCCTGGCGTCGGTTTGACAGCAACAGGACTCAAGTCATGTGTGGAATTCTCGGCATCGTCTCGCGAAACCCGGTCAACCAGGTGCTGTACGACGGGCTGCTGCTTCTCCAGCACCGCGGCCAGGACGCTGCCGGCATCGCCACCTGCACCGGGCGTTCCTTCGCCATGCAGAAGGGCAACGGCCTGGTACGCGACGTGTTCCGCACGCGAAACATGCGTGCCCTTTCCGGCAGCTCGGGCATC
This sequence comes from uncultured Pseudomonadota bacterium, assembly GCA_963844195.1. Classification (GTDB taxonomy): domain Bacteria; phylum Pseudomonadota; class Gammaproteobacteria; order Burkholderiales; family Burkholderiaceae_E; genus Lautropia. The sequence goes on from CAWJNC010000004.1 coordinate 2,241,340, forward strand.
GCCCACGTGCGCTATCCGACGGCGGGTTCCGCCGGCAACGACGAGGAGGCGCAGCCGTTCTACGTCAACGCGCCGTTCGGCCTCACCCTTGCGCACAACGGCAACCTCACCAATTCAGCCGAACTGAAGGACGAGATGTTCCGGCTCGACCGCCGGCACATCAACACCGAGTCGGATTCCGAGGTCCTGCTCAACGTGCTCGCCAACGAGCTGCAGGCCAACGCCTCCGGCATCTCGCTCGATCCGGCCACGATCTTCAAGGCCGTCTCGGTGCTGCAGCAGCGGGTTCGCGGCGCCTACGCCTGCGTGGTCGAGATCGCGGGCTATGGCGTGCTCGGGTTTCGCGACCCGTACGGCATCCGCCCGATCTGCTACGGCGCCGCCGAAACCGAATCGGGGACCGAATACCTGATCGCGTCTGAATCGGTGGCGCTCGAGGGCCTCGGCTTCAAGTTCGTGCGCGACATCGCGCCGGGCGAGGCGATCTTCATCGACCTCGATGGCAACTTCCACAGCCGGCAATGCGCGCCGCATTCGCAGCTCAATCCGTGCATATTCGAGTACGTCTACTTCGCACGCCCCGATTCCGTGGTCGACGGCACCTCGGTCTATGAGGCGCGCCTCAAGCTGGGCGAGAGCCTCGCCGACAATGTCAAGAACGCCTGGCGCACCGGCGAGATCGACGTCGTGATGCCGATCCCCGACACTTCGCGGCCGTCGGCGATGCAGCTGGCGATGCGGCTTGGCCTCGACTATCGCGAGGGCTTCATCAAGAACCGCTACGTCGGCCGCACCTTCATCATGCCGGGCCAGGCGGTGCGCCAGAAGTCGGTGCGCCAGAAGCTCAATGCGATGAGCGTCGAGTTCAAGGGCAAGAACGTGCTCCTGGTGGATGACTCCATCGTGCGCGGCACCACCTCGCAGGAGATCGTCATGATGGCGAGGGAGGCCGGTGCGAACAAGGTCTTCTTCGCCTCGGCCGCGCCGCCGATCCGGTTCCCCAATGTCTACGGCATCGACATGCCGACGCGCAACGAGCTCATCGCGCACGGGCGCAGCGACGAGGAGATCCGCGTGGCGATCGGCGCGGACGCGCTGATCTACCAGAGCATCGAGGCGATGAAGCGGGCGGTGGCCGCCGCCGGACCGCGCGTCAGCCAGTTCGAGGCCTCCTGCTTCGACGGCCGCTACGTCACCGGCGACATCACCCCCGAGTACCTCGACCGGATCGAGAACGCACGGCTCGCGCCCGCCGCACTGCGCGAGGACACGGACCGTAACCAGATGAACCTCAAATTCTCCGCCGTGCAGGATTGAACCGGACGGCCATGACATCATGAACGAGCACAAACCCAGCACCGGCAAGCCGGCACCGAACGATGGCGCTCCTTCCGCGTCGGCCGCCGCCGACGCCGCCGCCGCCGAATTCGACGCCGCTTTCGCCGCCCCCGGGTTCGATCCGGCGGCGTTCGACCTGGAGACTCGCGCCGTGCGCGCCGGATTCGAGCGGACCGGCTACGGTGAGCACAGCGAGCCGATGTTCCTGACCTCGAGTTTCGTGCACACCAGCGCCGCGAATGCGGCGGCGAAGTTTTCCAACGAGATCGACGGCTACATCTACTCGCGCTTTCGCAATCCCACCGTGCGGCTGTTCCAGGACCGGCTCGCCGCGCTCGAAGGCGCCGAGGCCTGCCTTGCCACTGCTTCCGGAATGTCGGCGATCCAGTCGGTGATCATGAGCCTCACCCGCAACGGCGACCACATCGTGAGCTCGATGGGCGTGTTCGGGACGACGGTGCAGCTCTTCGGTTTGTTCGAACGCTACGGCGTGCGCACCAGCTACGTGCCGCTCACGGACCTGGCGGCTTGGGAGGCGGCGATCGAACCGTCGACCCGGTTCCTGTTCCTCGAGACGCCGGCGAACCCGTCGACCGAAGTCGCCGACCTCGAGTCGATCGCCGCACTGGCCCGGCGCCGCGGTGTGCAGCTGGTGGTCGACAACTGCTTCTGCACGCCCGTGCTGCAGCGCCCGCTCGAGCTGGGTGCCGACATCATCGTCCATTCGGCGACCAAGTATCTCGACGGACAGGGCCGGGTGCTCGGTGGCGCCGTGCTGGGGCGCAAGGACTACGTGAAGGAGAAGCTCGAGCCGGTCCTGCGCTTCGGTGGCCCGACGATGTCCGCCTTCAACGCATGGGTCCTGGCCAAGGGGCTGGAGACGCTGCCGCTTGAGGATGCGGCAGCAGTCGGCCAACGCCCTCGAAGTCGCGCAATGGCTCGAACGGCAGCCGCAGGTCGAGCGCGTGCTCTACCCGGGGCTCCGCAGCCACCCCCAGCACGAGATCGCGTCACGCCAGCAGAGCGCCGCCGGCCCGGTGCTCTGCTTCGAGGTGAAAGGCGCGGACCGGGAGGAAGCGAAGGCCAATGCCTGGAAGGTGGTGGACAACTGCCGCCTGCTGTCGATCACCGCCAATCTCGGCGACGTGAAGACGACCATCACCCATCCCGCCAGTACGACGCATGGACGGATGGCGCCCGCCGTTCGCGAAGCCGCAGGCATCACCGAAGGCTTGCTGCGGATCGCGGTGGGGCTGGAGTCGCCGAGGGACGTCTGCGTCGACCTGCAGCGGGGCCTGCAGACCGCCTGAGAACCGGCCCTCCGCCTCGCCTGTAGCCGATGACCAGCTTCGAGGAATTCCTGTCGTGGCTACAGTGCCCGCTATGCGGCAGCGGGTTTTCGTTCGCGGCGACGGTTCGCCCGCCGGACCAGGGCCGCTACGGAATCCTGAGCTGCAGCTGCAGCCGGTATCCGCTGATCGACGACGTGCCGGTGCTGATGCGCGGGCCGATCGGGATCATCTCGCACTGGAACGACGGCGCGATCCATGTCGGCCCCACCGCGCAGGCGCTGGTCGCCGCGCTCGAAGCCGGCGCGAGCACGGAAGCGCTGCTGGACTGTCTGGCGTTTCCACGCAAGTATCCGCTGCAGGGTCGCCTCAGCCGGGCGCATCTCTGGCCGACGCCGCTCGGCGAGCGGGCCGGCCTGGCCCAGACGCGTGCCGGACTGCGCCGGCTCATCGGTCGGCAGGCGAAGCCGGTGGTGGCGAAGGACCTGTTCGACTTCTTCTACTCGAGGCGCTCCGGCAACAACCCCTACCTGTCGGAGTACTTCCTCAACCGGTTCGTGATGCCGCGCTACCTGTCGGCGATGTCGCTGGTTCAGCGCCTGGAGGCGAGCGACAAGCCGGTGCTCGACATCGCCTGCGGCTACGGCCACTTCGAACACTACCTGACGCAGCGCCGGCGGAGCACGCCGGCCATCGGCATCGACTTCAATTTCTATCAGGTCTGGGGCGCGCGCAAATGGGTGGCGCCGCACGCGCAGTTCGTCTGTTGCGATGCCAGCATTCCGTTGCCCTTCAAGTCCGGCAGCTGCTCCGGGGCGATCTGTTCCGACGCATTCATGCTGCTGCCCGAGAAGGCGCTGCTGGTCGCGGAGGTGGAGCGGGTCGCACCCGGGCGTCCCGCGATCTATGCGCGCGTCGGCAACAAGGGGGTGGGGCCTCCCAATCCGCCGAACGGTGGGGAGATGCAGCCCGAGGAATATTGGGACCTGTTCGGTCGCGAGCAGACGCGCTTCTTCGCCGACGATGGGCTGTGGAAAGACTACCTGATGCGGCGCAATCCGCTCGAGCGCGACCCCGCGCGGCTGGACGACTTGCGGTGGGAGAAGTACCTCAGCTTTGTCCGGCATCCGCAGGCGCTGCCGCCGCAGGGCGAGGAGGAGGGCGTCTGGTGCCACGGCGTCGGCAAGCTGATGCTCAACCCCGTGCTGAGCGTTGCCGCCGACCTGCCGGACGCCATCGAGACCGAGTTCATGTATCGCACGGTCTGGGGTGCGTACGAGGACGCGGACATGATGAGCTATACGCAGCGTCGGGCGAGGATCGAGAAGTCCCGGCTGCGCGAGGCGCTGGCCGATCCCGGCGGAAAGGCGGCCGAAGAACTGGTCGAACGGTTTGTCCTGATCGGCGTGCCGCAAGGCTATGTTCGAGACTCGTTCGACGGGGGCCTGGCGACGGGCGGCGATCTGAGAGGCGTCGTTCTAACAGTTGTTCACGGGATCTGCCGGCGTGGGCACGCTGGCGGTATGGCAGAGTTCTGGACGGCGACATGGTTATTCATAATCGGCCACGGCAGGTGCCTGGTTGTGCGATGCCGCCTCGACAGGATTCGCCATGAGAAGTTTCGGTGGTTTTCTATCGATCCTGCAGTGTCCCGACTGCAGGGCCGGATTCTCTTTCTCCGGGGTGGCGCCCGCCGCCCCGGGTGGGGGCGCGAGATCGGAAGCGCAGACGCCCGGGCGTGGGCATTACGGCGTGCTCGACTGCGGATGCAGCCGCTACCCGGTGGTCGACGACGTGCCGGTACTGATGAAGGGCCCGGTGGGAATCGTCTCGCACTGGAACGACGGGATGATCCATTCCGGGCCCACGTCCGCAGACCTGGTCGCCGCGCTGGAACGTGGCGCCACCACCGACGTGCTTGTCGACTGCCTGGCGTTTCCGCGCCGCTTTCCCCTGCAGGGGCGGCTGAGCCGGCGCCGGCTCTGGCCGGATGCGCTGGGCCGGCGGGCAGGTCTGGCGCAGACGCGCGCGGGGTTGCGGCGGCTGCTCGAAACAGAACGCGGCCCGCTGCTCGCGCGCGACGTGTTCGACTTCTTCTACTCGAAACGGTCGGGCAACAACACCTATCTGGCCGAGTATTTCCTCAACCGTTTCGTGATGCCGCGCTATCTCTCCGCGATGGCGCTGATGCAGCGGCTGCCGGCAAGCGAGCAGCCGGTGCTGGACATCGCTTGCGGCTACGGGCATGTCGAGCACTACCTCACCAGGCGCCGGCGCAGCACGCCGGCCATCGGCATCGACTTCAACTTCTACCAGGCGTGGGGCGCGCGCCGTTGCGTCGCACCGGACGCCTGGTTCGTCTGCTGCGATGCCTCCCGGCCGTTGCCGTTCACCTCCGGCAGTTTCTCGGGCGCCGTCTGTTCCGACGCCTTCATGTACCTGCCCGACAAGCCGCAGCTTCTTGCGGAGGTGGAGCGGGTCGCGCCGGGTCGTCCGGCCATCTTCAGCCGCGTCGGCAACAAGTCGGTAGGGCCGCCCAATCCTCGCCATGGCGGCGAGATGCTGCCGGAGCAGTACTGGGACCTCTTCGGCCGCGACCGCAGCCGCTACTTCGCCGATTCGGCGCTCTGGAAGGACTATCTGGCGCGCCGCAATCCGCTCGTGCGCGAGCCGGCGCCGCTCGAGGACCTGGCCTGGGAGAAGTACCTCACCTTCGCGATCAATTCGCAGGCGCTGTCGGCCGAGGGCGAGGAGGAGGGTGTCTGGTGCCATGGCATCGGCCGGCTGACGCTGAACACGGTGATCGGCGTGACCGCGGATCATCCCGATGCACTCGACACCGAGTTCATGTACCGCAGCGTCTGGGGCGCCTACGAGGATGCGGACATGATGGGCTACACCGAACGCTGGGGACGGCTCGACAAGGCACAGGTGCGCGAGGCGCTTGCCAATCCGTCCGGCGAGGCGGCGAGGCAACTGGTGGGTCGCTTCGTCCTGGTCGGTGTGCCGGACCACTACACCCGCGACCGCCTCGCCGCTTACCTCGGCAGCTCCCCCGCGGGTAGCGACGCAGTGCCCGGCCTGAGAGCCGCTTGACGTGAGCGCAGCCGCAGCGGAACGGGGGCCGGCAGCCGCCGGTGTATGGCCGACAACTATTCGGAACCCGGAACGAGCCGACGTTACCCGGCTTTCAGCTTTTCCTCGGCGTAGAGCGACAGCTCGACCATGCGCTCGAGCAGTTGGTCGGCCGGCAGGCCCGCGAAGTTCTTGAAGACCAGCTCCTTCACGTACAGCCGCACCAGGTAGCGAAGCTGCAGGGCGCGATTGCGCGTGGCGAACACGAAGTCGCGGTGGCCGCTGTTGACCACGATGACATTGCGCACGGCGTCGAAACGGCTTCGCCACAATTCGCCGGCCGCCCGCTCAAACGTATAGCCGGGCAATCCCCGGGCGTTGACCACGGCCGGGCCGATCGCGGCCTCGAGGCTGCTGGTGATCGTCAGGAGGGCCTCGGCGCTGCAGGTGACCTCGCGCTGGGTGACCGTGGCCCGCAGGAACGGGCTTGTATGTTTAGGGGTGTTGGGGTGGAGAGCCTGATTCTTCGGGAAATCGGCTCTGGACCGACTGGCCAAGAAAGCTCCCACCCCCGCTTTGAGCGTCGATAAGGAACTGAGCGGCAGCCCGGGGATCGAGCTGACCGCCGATCTGTAAGCAAGCTGACGCCTGCGGCGGGGACCACCCCAACGTTGACATTGTCTCGTAGGGGGAATCCATCATGCAAGAAGTCACCACCTTCGTGGGCGTGGACGTCGCCAAGGATGAACTGATGGTGTGTGTGCACGGCCAGCCCGGGACGCAGCGCCTGCCGAACCAGGCGCAGGCGGTGCGTCAATGGCTTAAGAGCCTGCCCGCAGGCAGCGCCGTGGCCGTTGAATCCACCGGCCGCTATCACCAGTTGCTGGTCGCTCAGGCGCACGCTCTGGGTATGCCGGTGTTCGTGCTCAACGCCCGCGATGTGTTCTTCTACGCCAAGGCGATGGGTGCGCGCGGCAAGACCGATCGCGTCGATGCGCAACTCATCGCTCGCTACCTGGTCGAGCACTACACCTGCCTGCGGCCGTTTCAACCGCCCACGGCTACCCAAGCCGAGATCGACCGTTTGCTCAACCAGCGTTGGTCCGTGGTCAGCAAACGCACCGCTTTGCGCCAGTCGCTGGCCGATGCGACCGCCCTGGGCGAGTGCCTCGATGAACTCGAGTTCGCCTTCAAGAAGATGCTCGACAGAATCGATGCGCGCATCCAGTCCTTGATCGACGCCAACACCGATCTGCGCCACGCCCAGCAGCGGCTGCAGAGCATCACCGGCATCGGGCTGCAGTCCAGCGCCCTGCTCGCGAGCCTGCTCAGTCGCATACCCTTTGCCAGCGCCGACGCACTCGTGGCCTACAGCGGGCTTGATCCGCGCCCATGCGACTCCGGCCGCTATCGCGGCAGACGTCGGCTGTCCAAGCGCGGCCCGGCAGCCTTGCGCCGTCAGATGTACCTGGTAGCCTTCTCGGCCTGTCATTCCAAGCTCTTGCATCCTATCTACCAGAAGTTGCGCGATCAAGGCTTCAAGACGACCGAAGCCCTGGTGATCCTGGCGCGCAAGTTGCTGCGCGTTGCGTTCGCTGTCTGGAAGTCTGGCCAGCCCTTCGATCCAGCTCTCATTGGCCAAAAAAAGCCTTGACGAAAACCATAGAACCTTGGCCCGGCCGCTCGCGGCGCCCCCCTCCTGAGGCGGGGAGGCGCCTCCGGCGCCTCGGGGGGGGGTCACCTAAAATCCCGGCTGCGGGTAGCGAGGCCGCCGAGCAGGTGGCTGTGATCGACGATCCGCTTGCGCGAGCAGGTTCATCACCTGGCCGCCGGTGTCGGTGTCGCGCTGCCAGGTGCCGTAGACCGTCAGCAGGTTGCCGCCCAGCACGGCGCTGCGGTAGCGCTCCAGGTGATCCGGCCAGACGATCACGTTCACCGCGCCGGTGTCGTCCTCGAGCGTGAGGAAGACGACGCCGCTCGCGGTCTCCGGCCTCTGCCGGTGCGTCACCAGGCCGCTCGCGCGCGCAAGGCGGCCGTTGGGGATAGGTTCGCAGCACTTCCGCCGGCACCACGCGATAGCGCGACAGCTGCGGCCGCAGCAGCGACAGCGGATGGCGGCCCATCGGTATGCCGAGCGAGCGGTAGTCGGCCATGGTGTTCTCGGCTTCGGTGGGTGCCGGCAGGTCGATGGCGGCTTCGTCGAACCGGGTCGTCGCCAGCAGTTCCGGCATCGGCCGGATGCCGGCCACCTGCCAGGCGGCATTGATCCGGTGGCCCGCCAGGCCCGACAGGGCATTGGCGCGCGCAAGCGCCTGCAGTTCCTTCTGGTTCAACTGCGCGTCCAGGGCCAGTTCCTCCACGCTCTTCCACGGCGGCTTCAGCGCCGCAGTCGCGGCGGCCGCGGGATGCATTGCGGCTCGCGAGGATGCGGCGGCCGGCGGCTTCGCCGAGGCCATGGATCCTGTCCAGCCCCAGCCGCACCGCCGGCTGCGGCCGGTAGTCGACGCCGTCGCTGACGCTGGCCGGCAGCGGCGGTGCGCTCCTCCAGCGTCGATTCCCAGTCGCTGGCCAGCACGTCCACCGGCAGGACCTCGATGCCGTGCTCGCGCGCATCGCGCACCAGCTGCGCCGGGGCATAGAAGCCCATCGGTTGCGAATTCAGCATGGCCGCCAGGAAGGCAGCCGGCTCGTGGCGCTTGAGCCAGCAGGAGACGTACACCAGCAGCGCGAAACTGGCGGCATGGCTCTCTGGAAATCCATACGCGCCGAAGCCTTCGATCTGGTTGAAGATGCGCTCGGCGAACTCGAGCTCATAGCCGCGCTCGAGCATGCCGCCGATCACCTTCTGCTGGAAATGATGCAGGCCGCCCTTGCGCTTCCAGGCTGCCATGGAGCGGCGCAGCTGGTCGGCCTCGCCGGGGGTGAAGCCGGCAGCCATGATGGCCACCTGCATCACCTGTTCCTGGAAGATCGGCACGCCGAGCGTGCGCTCGAGCGCCGGCTTGATCTCCGCCTTGGGATACTCCACCGCTTCCAGGCCCTGGCGGCGCCGAAGGTAGGGATGCACCATGCCGCCCTGGATGGGTCCGGGCCGCACCATGGCGACCTCGATCACCAGGTCGTAGAAGCGGCGCGGCTGCAGGCGCGGGCAGCATGCTCATCTGCGCGCGCGACTCGATCTGGAAGACGCCGACGGTGTCGGCTCGGCAGATCATCTCGTAGGTCTCGGGATCTTCCGCCGGGATGTCCTGGATCCGGAATTCGCCTGGCACGCCGCCGCGAGACCAGGTCGAGCGCGCGGCGGATGGCGGACAGCATGCCCAGCGCCAGCACGTCGACCTTGAGCAGGCCCAGCGCGTCGAGGTCGTCCTTGTCCCACTGGATCACGCTGCGGTCGACCATCGCCGCATTCTCGATCGGCACCAGCCGTGAGAGCGAATCGCGGGCGATGACGAAGCCGCCGGTGTGCTGCGACAGGTGGCGCGGGAAGGTCATCAGCACGGTGGCGATCTCCATCCAGTGCTGCACCACCGGCGAATCCGGATCGAAGCCGGCTTCGCGCAGGCGCTCCGATCGCAGCTGGCGCCCGTCCCACCATTGCTGGTTGCGGGTGAACTGGTCGATGCGCTGCAGGTCGATGCCGAGCGCCTTGCCGACATCACGCACCGCCGAGCGCGCGCGATAGCAGATGACGGTCGCGGTCAGCGCCGCACGGTCGCGGCCGTACTTGCGGTAGATGTACTGCATCACCTCTTCGCGGCGCTGGTGCTCGAAGTCGACGTCGATGTCCGGCGGCTCGTTGCGCTCCTTGCTGATGAAGCGCTCGAACAGCACGCTGGTCCGTGAGGGATCGACTTCGGTGATGCCGAGGCAATAGCAGACGGCGGAGTTGGCGGCGGAGCCCCGTCCCTGGCAGAGGATGTTCTCGTTGCGGGCGAAGCGGACGATGTCCGCGACGGTGAGGAAGTAGGGCTCGTAGCGCAATTCCGCGATCAGCTCCAGCTCGTACCGGATCTGGCGGCTTGACCGGCTCCGGCACTCCCTCGGGAAATCGTATCCGGCTGCCTTCGAGCGTCAGCTTCTGCAGCCAGGAGGCGGGCGTTTCGCCCTGCGGGCACGATCTCGTCGGGATATTCGTAGCGCAGTTCCTCGAGCGAGAAGGTGCAGCGCGAAACCACTTCCAGGGTTTCCTCCATGAGCCGCGCCGGATAGATCTGCGACGAGGCGCAGCCGGCTGCGCAGATGCTGCTCGGCATTGGGGGCCAGGGCGAAGCCGGTCTCTGCCGACCGGCTTGTTCAGCTGGATGGCGGTCAGCGTGTCCTGCAGGCTCTTGCGCGAGCGCACGTGGAAATGGACGTCGCCGGCCGCGACCAGCCGCACGCCGCTTTGCCGCTCGACCCGCTTCAGGCGCTCCAGCCAGGCAAGGTCGTTGCCGAGCGCGAGCAGCTCCGCTGCCAGCCAGCCCTCGTTGCCGAACCGCTCGCGCAGCCAGCGCGCCTGGTCGAGCAGCGCCGCTTCGGCTTCGCCATGGCGCGGCACCCACAGGGCGATGCAGTCCGCGATGCCCGATTGCAGGTCCTCGGCGAGCAGGCGGTAGGTTCCCTTGGGCGCGCGACGCCGCGCCCGGGTGATCAGCTGCGAGAGGTTGCCGTAGCCGTTGCGGTTGCGGCCAGCAGCACCAGCCGTGGCGTGGCGAGGCGTGCCGAGAAATGGCTGGCGGTATCGGATCCACCCACGCCCCCGCTCGTTGAGATACCGGTGGGGACAGCCGTGGGGATCCCTGCGGACAGGCCTGCGCTCGACGCATCCGCCGCAGCCGGATCAGGCGCGACCAGCTCCGCGGCCGAGAATTCGGCGCCGACGATGATCCGGAAATTGCTGTTGCGCGCCTGCAGGTGGGCGCGTACCACGCCCGCCAGCGAGCATTCATCGGTGATGGCCAGCGACGAATAGCCCAGTTCCCTGGCGCGGTCGACCAGTTCCTCCGGGTGCGATGCGCCGCGCAGGAAGGAGAAGTTGGTTACGCAATGCAGCTCTGCGTAGGGCGAAATCATCGGTACACTGCGCCCCCGCGGAGGGACGCGCGGCAGCGGTTGTCGTCACAACTGTATATTAATACAGTATTACGCCCATGCCGCCGAACCCCCCCGCCGGTCCGAGCAGCTCTGACCGCCGGCTGCCGCCGGCTGAGCGTCAGCCCACCACCACTTCGCTGATCTGGATCACCGGGCTGAGGTCGGTGTAGTTCTGGATATCCCCCAGGATCTCGCCGGCATGCGGGCCGAAGCCGGCCTGGAAGGCCTCGACCGAGTCGCAGAAGAGGTGGCACATCGCCACATAGGTGGCCGGTGCGCCGGGCTGCGCCGCCGGCAAGGCCCTTGTCGACCGTGTAGTACTTGCAGATGGTCGCCCATCCTGCTCTTGACCAGCGGCATGTGCTTGTCGCGGTAGTAGTCGTGGTCGAACCGGGCTCGCGGGGTGTTGGGGTACATCACGCTGACCTTGATCACTGTCGTCTCCTCGAATGACATGAATGCCGCGGCTTCTCGATCGCCCCGGGCAACCCGCATCGTGCCCGATGCCGGCAGTCGCGCGCAACAGGAGACTCCGGGCAACGGCCTGCCGGCAGCGGCTGCTACCATCCTCATCCTCGACGACTACCTTCGCAACGCGCAGCAGAGCGCGAGCTGGAATCGTCTGCCGGCCACTGCGCAAATGCGCGTGCTGCACGAGCCGACCGCAACCGACGAGGAGCGCAGGCGCCTCTTCGAGCCCTTCGACGTGATCGAGAACATGGCCGGCTTCTACGGCAACGCCGTTGATGCCATCCTTGCCTGGGCAGAGGGCAAGCCGATCAGGATCCTTGCCGCGCCCCAGGAATAGCGCCTTGCCGATGCCGGCATAGCTGCTCTGCCGGTGCCCGGGCATGGGCGCGCCCGGCGATTGCTAGACTGCGCGATGGCCGGTTTTCGCGATGGCCGGACTGCGCGCCGGCTCGCGCAGGTCGGGGAGAGTGCGCATTCCCGAGAGGGCAGGCAAGACGACGACAGGAAGAACCAGCATGAACGATGGCATGGAAGAGAGCCTGAACGACCTCACCCAGCTGAAGGTAAGAATCAGCGACCATATCGCGACGTTGACGCTGGACAGCCCTCCGGTCAACGCCTTGACCCGGGTGCTCAACGACGAACTGACCTTGGCGCTCGATCGGATCTCGGAACTCGACGAGGTGCGCGTCGTCGTCCTGACCGGCGCGGGGAAAGTCTTCTGCGCCGGCGCCGACCTCAAGGGCCGCGCCGATGTGATCAAGGGCCCCGGCGACCTGCCGGCGCATTCGCGCCGCACGCGCGAATGCTTCCATTCGATCCGCGAATGCGCAAAGCCGGTGGTGGTCGCGATCAACGGACCGGCGCTCGGTTCGGGCCTGGCGATGGTCGCCTCCGGCGACATCCTGGTGGCATCGGAGAAGGCATCGCTGGGCCTGCCGGAGGTGGACGTGGGGCTGCTCGGCGGCTGCCGTCATGCCATGCGGCTTTTCGGGCATTCGCGGCTGCGGCGCATGATGCTCACCGGCTACCGCGTACCCGGCGCGGAGCTGTACCGCCTTGGGGTCGTCGAGGCCTGCACTGCGCCTGACGGGCTGATGGATGCGGCCATGGAGATCGCCGCGACGATCGCATCCAAGAGCCCGGTATCGACACGGTTGGGAAAGCACACGCTCAACACGATCGAGGACATGAGCCTGCGCGACGGCTATCGCTACGAGCAGGACATGACCGCGATCATCGGCCGCAGCGACGACGCGAAGGAAGCGCAGGCCGCATTCCGCGAGAAGCGGCCGCCTGTCTTCGTCGGCCGCTGACACCGGGCGCTACGGCGCCCGCAGCTATGCCGGGTCCCGCATCACTGCCTTGCCGGGCGGCGCCATAGGCAAGCGACGGCGCGCGGTCTAACCTTGCCACATCCCTTTGCCAACGACGACATGAACAAACCTGCCGGCCCGCTCTCTCACGTCCGCGTCCTCGACCTGAGCCGAATCCTGGCCGCGCCATGGGCGGGCCAACTCCTGGCCGACCTCGGAGCCGACGTCATCAAGGTGGAACGGCCGGGCGCAGGCGACGATACCCGCAGCTGGGGACCGCCCTTCCTCAAGGATGCGGCCGGCAACGAGACGCGCGAGGCGGGCTACTACCTCGCCGTCAATCGCGGCAAGCGCTCGATCACGCTGAGCATCGACAAGCCCGAAGGGCAGCGTATCGTGCGCGAGCTGGCGATGCATGCCGATATCGTGCTGGAGAACTTCAAGGCGGGCGCGCTGGAGCGATACGGCCTCGATCAGGCGTCGTTGCGCAAGCTCAACCCGCGGCTGATCTACTGCTCGGTGACCGGCTTCGGGCAGACCGGGCCGCGGCGCGACCAGCCGGCGTACGACTTCCTGATCCAGGCGCTGGGTGGCTTGATGAGCGTGACCGGCGAGCGCGACGACAAGCCCGGAGGCGGTCCGCAGAAGGTCGGCATCCCCATCGTCGACCTCATGACCGGCATGTACACCGCGGTGTCGGTGCTTGCTGCCCTCGCGCGCCGCAACGAGACCGGCGAAGGGGACTACATCGACATCGGCATGCTCGACGTGCAGGTCGCGACACTGTCCAACCAGGCGATGAACTACCTGGTGTCCGGCAAGGTCCCGGTGCGCAACGGCAACGCCCATCCCAACATCCAGCCGCAGGACGTCTATGCCTGCGGCGACGGCGACGTGATCCTCGTGGTCGGCAACGACCGGCAGTTCGCGAGCCTGTGTTCGGTGCTCGGCAAGCCGGACTGGGCAGCGGACCCGCGCTATGCGACCAACGCCCAGCGGGTGCGCAACATCGCCGTGCTTGCGCCGCAGTTGCGGGAGATTCTCGCCCGCTGGCAGCGGGAGCGGCTGATCGCTGCGCTCGACGAGGTCGCGGTGCCGTGCGGTCCGATCAACGACGTCGCGCAGGTCTTCGAGGATCCGCAGGTGCGCGCGCGCGGGATGCTGGCCCGGGTGCCGCATCCCTGCGGTGTCGACGTGCCGCAGGTGGCGAGTCCGATGCGGTTCTCGCAGGCCGCCCTGCAGGTGCAGGCGGCGCCGCCGCTGCTCGGGGAGCACAGCGACGAGATCCTGCGCGAGCTGGACTACGACGAGGCAGGCATTGCCTCGTTGCGGGCGATGGGAGTGCTGTGACCATGAAGCTGCACTGGTCGCCGAAGTCGCCCTACGTGCGCAAGGTCATGGTGTGCGCGCACGAGCTTGGCCTGGTGGCCGAACTCGAGCTGGTGCGCTCGGTGGCCGCGATGCTCAAGCCCAATCCGCAGATCATGCGCGACAACCCGCTGTCGAAGATTCCCACCCTGGTTCTCGACGACGGTGCCACGCTTTTCGACTCGGCGGTGATCTGCGAGTACCTGGACGACAGGGCAGGCGGTTCGATGTTCCCGCGCGAATCGGCCGCACGATGGCAGGCGCTGCGCTGGCATGCGCTCGGCGACGGCCTGCTCGACATTCTGATCCTCTGGCGCAACGAACGCGAGCGCGAGCGGCCGCTGCCGGTCCTGCTCGAGGCCTTCGAACTCAAGACGCGCGCGTCGCTGGATCTGCTGGAGCGGGAGGCGCAGGCGCTGGCGGCCGCACCGTTCGGCATCGGCCATGTCACGCTCGGCTGCGCACTCGGTTACCTGGACTACCGTTTCGATTCGCTGGGCTGGCGCGGGCAGGCGCCGCACCTCGCCCGCTGGCATGAGCAGCTGAGCGCCCGGCCGTCGTTCCAGGCGACCAGGCCGGCGGATTGAGAGAAGTTCAGTCCAGCCTGTTTCAGCCGTAGAGCGCAAGCGGGTTGCGTCGCAGGATCCGGTCGACCAGCGCCTGGTCGTCGGTCCATTCCTTGAACAACTGCAGCAGTCGCAGGGCGTCCGGCGCCGGCTCGACCCGCAGGTGTGGCCAGTCGCTGCCCCAGACCAGCGCCTCGGGATTGGCCCGCAGCATCGCCTTGTGAAACGGCCGGCCGGCGTCCAGGTGGGGCCTCCCGAGAAGGTTGCGGTAGGCGCACAGCTTCACCTGGATACGGCCGCGTTCGAGAAGAGACAACAGGCTGCGAAAGCCCGGCTCGTCGATGCCGGCGTCGACATCGAATCCACCCATGTGGTCGACGACGACCGCCACCGGCAGCCCCGCCAGCCGGTCCGCCACCTGTGCGAAGGCCTTGCAATCGGTCCACAGTTCGGCATGCAGGCCCGCGTCGGCAAGGGGGCCGGCGAGGGCAATCAGGTCGTCGAACGACGCGCTGCCGGCGAAGTTCGCGCCGGCGCCGCTGCGGTGGCTGAAACGCGCCGCGCGCACGCCGCGCTCCCGCAGCCCCGCGAGCGGCAGGCGGCTGCCGGGGCGCGTCACTACCACGCCGCGCAGGTTCGGCTGCGAATCGAGTGCGGCGAACAGCAGCGAGAGGTCTTCCGCGTATGCCGATGGATGGACCAGCACGCCGTGCGACAAGCCGAGCCGGGACAGCAAGCCGAGGTAATCGGCTTCGAGCGCTTCCGGCGGGGTATAGGCGCGCTCCGGCGCAAGCGGAAAGCGGTCGTACGGGCCGAACAAGTGGGCATGGCAATCCCAGCCCCCTTCGGCCGAGCCAACGGTCCGTGCGGCTGACGGCGCAGCCACTGCCAGGGCCTCGGTTCCCGCCGGTGGCGATGCGGATGCAGCGCTCACCGCGCACCTTCCCGCTGCGGCAATGCAAAGGCCGGGGGCACGCCCTCCGGCAACGGAATCTCGTGGGCGTTGAGGCTCATCGCAACCATGGTGTAGTAGCCGACCAGCGCCGTGAGCTCCACCACCGTGCGCTCGCCGAAGCGGGCCAGTGCCGCCGCGTAGTTGGCGTCGCTCACCGAGCGCATGCGATTGAGGTCGACCGCAAAGGCGTGCACCAGCGCGTCGTCGCCGGACATGCCCGGAGGCTTGGCGTCCTGCAGGATCGCGTCGATGATCGGCGCCTCGATGCCGGCCTGTTCCGCCTCGCGGCGGTGCGCATACCATTCGAACGGCGAACGGCAGGCGCGTGCAGTCACCAGGATCGCGAGCTCCGAAAGACGCGGCGGCAGGCTCGTCTCGTAGCGCAGCAGCTCGCCGAGCGCCTGCCACCGGTCCGCGAGCCTCGGGTTGTGGATCGCGGCGCGTAGCGGACCCTGGATCCTGCCTCGACGACCGGACACGATCCTGTCGTAGACCAGGCGCTGTTCGTGGTCGAGCTCCTCCGGCGAGGGCAATCGGATTCTCGGCATTCGCACTCCTGTCTTGTCTCGTTGGCGATCCGCTCAAGCTTAGTCGAGCAGCGCGGGAGGAACCACCGCACCGGTTGCATCCCTGCTATGCGCTTTGCGGTACGCTCGCCACGTGCCACATGCCGCGGCGCGCGTGGTCATCCACGATCTCGACGATCTGCGCGGCGACTGCGGCCACCGCGCGCGTGGTGCCCTTCGTCTTCGACTGCGCCATCGACACCCGCCGCTGCAGCGGCGGCGAGACGATTCGCGCCGCCTGCAGGCTGCCATCCTGCACCTCCTGCCAGACCGCGTGCAGGGGCAGGACCGTGTACAGGCGCTCCTGCGCCACCAGCTGCTTCTGCAGCGGCAGCGAATCCGCATCGATGGCGGCGGACAGGTTGATGCGCTCGTGCCGCGCCACTGCCTCCAGCGCGGTGCGCAGGCCATTCGGTACGCTAGGCAGGATGAAGGGCAGCTCGTGCAGCGCCGAGAACGCAATCTCGTCCGTCCGGGTGAGCCGGTCGCCGCGCGAGCCGATCAGGTAGCTGTCGACGGTGGCGAGCGACTGCTCCTGTTCCGGCAGCGTCGCGCCATAGCGGTAGAGGATTGCGATGTCGACCCGCGCGTCGGCCAGCCATTCCTCAACCTGCCCACTCGAGCCCTCGAGGATCTTGAGGTGGACGCCGGGATAGCGGTTTCGCATCTCGCTGAACAGGCGCCCCACCAGCGTCACGCCGATCGAAGGCAGGGTTGCGACGGTGACCTTGCCGGCGGGATCGCGCGCCTCGCCGCGAATCTCGCTCTCGAGCCGCTGTGCGTCCGACAGCAGCGCCTTGACCTGCGGGAAGATGCGCTCGCCGACTTCCGACAGTTGCACGCCGCGGCCGGTGCGTACGAACAGCCGCGAACCGCATTCGCGCTCGAGCGCGTTGAGCTGGCGGCTCAGCAGCGACTGGTTGCTGTCGAGGAAGAGGGCGGCGCGCGTCAGGCTGCCGAGCTCGGCGATGGCCAGGAACGCGCGCCATTTCTGCAGGTCGGCCGCGATGCCGAGGTCGATGTCGGAGGCTTTGGATGGCTGCATGGGTCCGCGATGGCTGCATGGTCCGCTGGTGCGAGCTGCCATCAGGCAGCGGCGAGTGGCCGGTCGACGCCGCGCCCGGGCACCGCGGAGTGCAACGATTATGACAGTGCCCGGCAACCGCTGCGCGACCGGATCGATGAGGTGGCGCGCTCGGCGGGGCGGGTCCGATGATAAGATCGACCGGTCCTGCCGCGCCCGGCCTCTATGGCTCCGACTCCGCCTTGCGTGGCACCCGCTCGAGGGATCCAGTGATCGCGCCCGACAACCTCCTGCTGTTCGCCGGTGCGGCCTTGCTGATGGTGCTCACACCGGGGCCGAACATGATCTACCTCATCTCGCGCTCCATCTGCCAGGGGCGCAAGGCAGGCGTCATTTCGCTGTTTGGCGTCGCAGCCGGTTTCCTGGTGCACATGTTCGCGGCCGCTGCCGGCCTGTCGGCGCTGTTCCTGGCCATTCCGCTCGCGTACGAGCTGCTCAAGTGGGCCGGCGCCGCCTACCTGCTGTGGCTCGCCTGGCAGGCGGTGCGTCCCGGCGCCTCGTCGCCATTCGAGGCGCGCCAGCTGCCGCCGGACGGTCCTCGCAAGCTGTTCCTGATGGGCTTTTTCACCAACGTCCTGAACCCCAAAATCGCCGTCTTCTACCTGGCGATCTTCCCGCAGTTCATCGTGCCGGCGCAGGGCTCGGTTTTCCTGCAGAGCGTCACGCTCGGTTGCGTGCAGATCGCGGTGAGCTTCTCGGTGAACCTGCTGATCGCCTTGTCGGCCGCCGGTATCGCCGCCTGGTTCGGCCGCAACCGCGGCTGGCTGCTGGCGCAGCGCTACCTGATGGGAATCGTGCTGGCGGGGCTCGCCGTGCGTCTCGCTCTCGAGGAGCGCAAAGGGGCTTGAGGATGAAGCGAACCGTGGCATGACGACCATCGTGCGGGCGCTCCGCGCGGACATCACCACGCTGGCGGTCGCAGGCCTGAAGGAGGAAGGGATGGCAACACGTGGCTTCACCGGCAGACGCCGGACCGGCACGGGGGAGGCCGGACGGCTGCCTCCCGGCCAGTACCTGACGGAAGACTTTCCGGTGTTGTCGGCCGGTCCCACGCCACGGGTCGATGTCGCGCAATGGCGCTTCACGCTGCGGGTCGGGCCGAGGCCGGTGAAGGTCTGGGACTGGGCGCAGTTCAACCGCCTGCCGATGTCCGAGGTGACGCGCGACATTCACTGCGTGACGCAGTGGAGCCGTTTCGACTCCCGCTGGCGCGGCGTGCTGGTCGACGACCTGCTCGCCGACGCAGGGGTGGCGCCGCCCACTGCCTGGGTGCTCGCGCATTCCGTCGACGGCTATTCCACCAACGTGCCGGCCGCGGACCTCATCGGCGGCCGCGCGATGGTGGCGCTGTATCACGACGACAAGCCCCTCACCGCGGAACACGGCGGACCGGCGCGCCTGCTGGTTCCGCACCTCTATTTCTGGAAGTCCGCCAAGTGGATCAACGGGCTGCAGTTCACCGAGAAGGATGAGGCCGGATTCTGGGAACTGCGCGGCTATCACATGCGCGGCGACCCATGGGCCGAGGAACGCTATTCGTGACGCCACGCCGATGATCTGGCAGGAAGCAGAGGTCGCCGACATCGTTCGGCGCACGCCGGCGATCAGGAGCATCTTCCTGTCGCTGCCAGGACCGATTGCCTTCGTGCCCGGCCAGCACCTCGATGTCCGGCTGGTCGCGCCGGACGGCTACGAAGCGCGGCGCAGCTATTCGATCGCGAGCGCGCCGGAGCAACCGGAGTTGCTGGAACTTGCGGTGGACCGACTCGAAGACGGCGAGGTCTCCCCATTCCTGCACGACGAACTGAGGGTGGGCGACCAGATCGAAGTGCGCGGTCCGATCGGCGGCCATTTCATCTGGACGGTGAACGATCCGGCGCCGGTGCTGTTGGCGGGTGGCGGGTCCGGCATCGTGCCGCTGATGTCGATGATCCGCCACCATGACTCGCGTCGGAGCGACAAGCGGATTGTGCTGGTGGCCTCTGCCAGGACGGCGGCGGATCTGCCGTATCGCGACGAACTGGAGGCGCTCGATCGTCGCAATGCCGCCTTCACGTTCCTGCCGACGCTGACGCGCGAGCCGGCGGCATCGTCGGGACATCGCGACGGACGTATCGATCGCCAGTTGCTGGGGCAGGCATTGCACGCCGCCGGTGCGCCCCCGCAGGCATGCTTCGTGTGCGGCAACAACGCATTCGTCGAGACAATCGCCGGCCTTCTGCTCGACCTCGACGTACCCGCGCAGCGCATCCGCACCGAGCGCTACGGCGGGTGACGGTTGACCCGCCTCCGGCATCGCCGGCTCAGATCGTCGACAGCGATCGCTCCAGTGCGTCTTCGAACAGTGCGGCGTCGTCGGCTTCGACGCACAGCGGCGGGTTGATGCGCAGCACGTTCCGGTACTGCCCCGAGCGCCCGACAATGACGCCGTTCTCGCGCAGGTTCTCCTGCACGCGAGCGGCAACGCCGTCCGCCGGCGCTCGGGTCGTACGGTCGCCGACCAGCTCGATGCCCCGCATCAGCCCCTTGCCGCGGACGCTGCCGATGCATTCGTGCCTTGCGGCTGCCCGCTCGAGCGCTGCGCCGACGCGCGCACCGACGGCTTTCGCGTTGGCAACCAGGCCGTCCTCCTCGATCACCCGAAGCACCGCGCGGCCGGCTGCACAGGCCATCGGATTCGAGCCGTAGGTATTGAAGAACTTGCGCTGTGACATGGACTCGGCCACGTCGCGGCGCAGGACCATGGCGGCGATCGGGAAGCCGTTGCCGATTCCCTTCGACATCACGATGATGTCCGGCACGACATCGTCCTGCTCGAAGCCCCACCAGCTCTCGCCGGTTCGTCCGAAGCCGGTCTGCACCTCGTCGCAGATGAAGAGGCCGCCCGCTTCCCTGACCATCGCCGCTGCCCGGCGCAGGTAGCCCGGCGGCATCGGGATGACGCCGCCGTAGCCCTGGATCGGCTCGATCAGGACGCCGGCCACGGCGCCGCTGGTCGACGAGTCGATCACGCGGCGGATGTCGTCGACGTAGCCGTCGACGTTGCCGCCGTAGGCGCCGCGGTAGAGGTCGGGATTGTGGACGTGGACATAGCCGGGTGCGCCGGCGACCGGCTGGTGGCACAGGCTCAAGCCGCTGGCCGCCATCGTGCCGAAGTGCATGCCGTGGTAGGAGTTGCGCAGCGCCAGCATCTCGAAATTGCCGGTGAAGGTGCGCGCCGCAAGCACCGCAAGGTCGACGGCTTCCGCGCCGCTGTTGACGAAGTGCACCACCCAGTCGTGGCCGGCAGGCAGGGTGCCAACCAGTTCCTCCGCGAACTGCCCCGGCAACGGGTGGTAGTACATCGTGGTGACGTGCTGCAGGCGGGTCATCTGGGCAGCCACTGCCTCGTTGACTCTCGGCTCGTTGTAGCCGACGCTGATGCACAGGTTCTGTGCCAGGCAATCCAGGTAGCGCCTGCCCTCGTGGTCCCACAGGTACTGGCCCTGGCCGCGCTCGAGCAGCAGCGGCTTCTCGAAGGCGGTGAAGGTTCGAAGCGACGGTGACAGATGGCGTTCGCGCCGCTCGGCCGTGCGCCGGTAGTCCCAGTCGATGTCGCTGCCGCCGTCGGTGTTGCTGTTGTCGTCGTCGTTGCCCCTGGCGCTGGCGGCAGGCGATGTGGCAGGCATGCAGTCTCTCCCGTTCTCGTTGCGTTCTCGTTGCGGACCGCGCGGAACGCTGCGCCGGCCACCGCGACGATATTGTGGTCGCCGGCTTTTCCCGCCACGATCTTAGCAGCCGGTATCAGCCCGGCTTGAGCTATCCTTCGATACCGGTGGCGCCGCATCCGGCCACTTCCGCGCCGGCCGTCTGCCGGTCGCTGCCATGGAGAGAGAACTCGATGATCCTGAGACTGACGCAGTTCGCAGCATCGCTGCTCGTGGCCGCATTCGCCGCGGTGGCGCTGCCTTCCGGCGAGGCCCGCGCCGCCTATCCGGACAAGCCGATCCGCTTCATCGTGCCGTCGGCACCGGGTGGATCGCCTGACGTCATCATGCGCCTGCTGATGAACCAGATGTCGAGCCAGATGGGCGTGCCGATCGTGATCGAGAACAAGCCAGGCGGGTCCTATTTCATCGGTACCACCGAGATCGTGCGGGCGGCGCCCGACGGCTACACCCTGGGCTACGGCAACATCGTCTCGCTGGCCATCAACCAGGCGCTGTTCTCCAAGGTGCCGTACGACGTCGATCGCGACCTGACGCTGGTGAGCAACGCGGTCAACGTCTACAACATGCTCACCGTGAGCAACTCGCTGCCGGTCAAGAGCCTGCCCGAACTCATCGAGCACGCCCGCCGCAACCCCGGCAAGCTGACCATGGCGTCCGCCGGCAACGGCACCACCGGCCACCTCGGCGGCGAACTCTTCAAGGCGATGGCCGGTGTCTACATGGTGCACGTGCCGTATCGCGGCAGTCCGCAGGCGATCAACGACCTCATTTCCGGCGAGGTGCAGGTGATGTTCGACAACTCGGCGTCGATTGCACCGCACGTGCAGGCGGGCAGGGTGCGGGCGCTCGGCGTGTCCGGCCCGAAGCGGCTGGACGCATTCCCGGACCTGCCGGCAATCGCCGAGGTGGTGCCTGGCTACGAAACGGTCGCGTGGGGCGGCATCATCGGTCCGGCCGGACTGCCGCCGGAAGTCGTCGGCCGCCTGCAGTCGGAGTTGAAGAAGGCGCTGCAGGCGCCGGCCGTGCGCGAGGCCCTGGCGAAGCTGCAGGTGGGCATCGACGGCGGCACCTCCGAGGAGTTTCGTGCCCTGGTCAAGCGCGAGACCCCCAAGTGGGCCGAGGTCGTCCGCCGCTCCGGCGCCAAGGTGGATTGACCTGATGAGCGGCACCGTAACTGGATCGGAAGCGTTCGACCTGCTGATCTGCGGCGGCACCGTCATCGACGGCACCGGCAACCCGCGCTTCGACGCCGACGTCGGCGTGCGCGACGGGCGGATCGTCTTCGTGGGTGCTGCGCGCGACGCGGCCGCCGGCCGGCGCATCGATGCGCGCGGCCTCATCGTCGCGCCAGGCTTCATCGACTGCCACACCCACGACGACCGGGCGCTGCTGTCCTCGCCGGAGATGACGCCGAAGGTGAGCCAGGGCGTGACGACGGTCGTCACCGGCAACTGCGGCGTCTCCCTCGCGCCCACCGGACAGGGGCTGCGGCGGCCGACGCCGGCGCCGCTCGACCTGCTGGACCAGGAGGGAGACTGGTTCCGGTTCGCCACCTTCGCCGCCTACCTCGATGCGCTGCGCGCCGATGCGCCCGCCACGAACACGGCGCCGATGGTCGGGCACACGACGCTGCGACTGGTGGTCATGGATCGGGTGGACCGCCCGGCCACGCCGGACGAGACGAAGAAGATGCGTGCCCTCGTCGAGGAGGCGATGCAGGCGGGGGCGATCGGCTGCTCGTCGGGCCTTTTCTACGAGCCCGCCGCGGCTGCCACCACCGAGGAAGTCATCGAGGTGTTCGAGCCGATGAGCCGTCACGGCGGCGTGTATTGCGCGCACATGAGGAACGAGGGCGACGACATCTTCCCTGCGATGGAGGAGACGTTGCGCATCGGCAGGGAACTCGGCGTGCCGGCAGTGATCAGCCATCACAAGGTCATCGGCCTTGCCAACCACGGCCGCTCGGCCCAGACCCTGCCGTTCATCGCAGCGCAGATGAAGGAGCAGCCGCTCTGCCTGGACTGCTATCCCTATGCCGCTTCCTCCACCGTCCTCAGCGGGCATCGCGCAGCCATCGCCGCCAAAGTGAAGATCACCTGGTCGCGGCCCCATCCGGAGTACAACGGACGCGATCTCGCCGAGGTGGCGGCCGAGATGGGGCTCGGCCGTGCCGAAGCAATCGAAAAGCTGCTGCCGGCCGGGGCCATCTACTTCTCGATGGCCGAAGCGGACGTGCGGCGCATCCTCTCCTTTCCGGAGACGATGGTCGGCTCGGACGGCATCCCACACGACGCGATCCCGCATCCTCGGCTGTGGGGGACTTTTCCTCGGGTGCTGGGGCACTACAGCCGCGACCTGAAGCTCTTTCCGCTGGAGGCGGCGGTGCGCAAGATGACCGGACTCACGGCGCGCAACTTCGGCCTGCAGGATCGCGGCGAAATCCGGCCGGGGGCGTGGGCGGACATCACGCTGTTCGACGCGGGAACGGTCGCCGATGCGGCCGATTTCGATCAGTCCACTCGGCCGGCCGAAGGCATCGCCGCGGTCTTCGTCAACGGCGAGGCGGTGTGGCTAGAAGGGGCGGCCACCGGCGCACGGCCGGGCCAGGTACTGACGAAGGCCGGCAAGGCAGCACCGGCGTCCTGATCATTGCAAGGCCTGTCTCGGGCCTGTTCCGACCTGCTCAGGACCTATTCCGCGCGGGCGCCCGACTTCTTCACCAGCTCGGCCCAGCGCGGGATCTCGATGTCCATCAGCCGGGCGAGTTCCTCGGGACTGCTGCCGACGATCTCCATGCCCAGCCCGGACAGCTTTTCCCGGACGTCGCCCATCTGCAGGATCTTCACGATCTCGGCATTGAGCCGCTGGATGATCGGCCTCGGCGTTTCCCTGGGCGCATAGACCGCCTGCCACGACGACATCGAGAAGCCGGGCACGCCCGCTTCCGCCATCGTCGGCAACTGCGGCGCGAGCGTCATGCGCTTTTCCGTGGTCACGGCGATCACCTTCAGCTTGCCGCTTTCGACCATCGTCTTCGCCGCGGTCATCTGGTCGAACATGAAGGGCACCTGCCCGGAGGCGACGTCGACCATCGCCGGCGGCGTGCCCTTGTAGGGGATGTGGCTGAGCTTCACGCCAATCATCTCGGCAAACATCTCGCCGGCAAGGTGGGTCGACGTGCCCGCTCCGGACGACGCGAAGTTGCGCTTGGTCGGATCCTTGCGCAGCAGCGCCACCAGGTCCGCCACCGAATCGACGCGAAGGTCGGGATTGACGATCAGCACGTTGGGCAGGAACGCAACCAGGGTCACCGGCTCGAAGTCCTTGACCGGGTCGTACGGCAGGTTCTTGTAGAGGCTGGCATTGATCGCGTGGGTGCTGATCGTGCCACCGAACAGGGTATAGCCATCGGGCCTGGCCTTCGCGACGAAACTCGCCCCCACGCCTCCTGCGGCGCCGGGCTTGTTCTCGACCACCACCGGCTTGCCGAGCGCCTCGCCGAGCTTCTGCGCGATGGTCCGGCCCACCACGTCGGTCGAGCCGCCGGGGGTGAAGGGCACGATATAAGAGATCGACTTCTCGGGCCAGTTGCCGACTCCGGCGTCGGCAGCATGCGCCGCGCGCAGCCAGGGCAGGACGCCTGCGGCGGAGAGTGCCGGCAGGCCCGCCAGAAGCTTCAGCGTGGTGCGTCGTGAGCCGGGCATGGTCGCCTCCTTGAAAGTTGCCGTTCGCCGTGGCTGGCGCCGCCGACCTCGACAGTGTCGACGGTGTCGCCGGTGTCGGTCACACCGCCCCTTGTGTCTCGACGAAGATCGAATAGAGCGAATGGCTGCTGGCCATGAAAAGGCGGTTCCTCTTCAGGCCGCCGAAGCAGAGGTTGGCGCAGCGCTCGGGCAGGTGGATGTGCCCGATCGGCTTGCCCTGCGGGTTGAACACCATCACGCCGTCGAGCTTCGATGCATCCGCGCCCGGGCTGCCGTTGCTGCCCCAGCCGCACCAGAGGTTGCCGTCGACGTCGCACTTGATGCCATCGAGCGCCCCCGGTCCGTCGGCGTCGATATGCTTGCGCTTGTTCGTCAGCTTGCCCTGCGCGGTGACGTCGTAGGCCCATACCAGCCGGTTGGGCTGCGCGCGTCCTTCGACGATGAAGAGCCTGGATTCATCGGGCGAGAAGCACAGGCCGTTGGGTCCCGAGAGGTCGTCGAGCACGAGCTGGAGCTTTCCGCCCTGCGGATCGATGCGGTAGACCGAATGCGGGAGTTCCGGCGACGCCTTGTCGCCTTCATAGTGCCCGCCGATGCCGAAGGGCGGATCGCTGAACCAGATCGAGCCATCGGACTTGCAGACGATGTCGTTGGGCGAGTTGAGCCGCTTGCCCTCGAAGTTGTCGGCCAGCACGGTGATCGAGCCGTCGTATTCGGTGCGCGTGACCCGGCGTGTGAGGTGTTCGCAGGTCAGAAGCCGTCCCTGCCGATCCCTCACCAGCCCGTTCGAGAAATTCGAAGGCTGGCGGAAGACGCTGCTGAGGCCGGTGCTCTCGTCCCACCGAACGATGCGGTTGTTGGGGATGTCGCTCACCAGCAGATAGCGCCCGTCGCCGATCCAGACCGGCCCTTCGGCCCAGCGCATGTCGCTCGACAACTGCTCGACGCTCGCGCTGAAGATCCGGTACTTGGCGAACGAAGGATCCAGGATCTCGACCGCCGGATCGGGATAGCGCTGGTTGGGCTTGAACCCGAAGGCTTGCCCATGCACGAGGCCGGACAGCGAGGTAGCAAGGGTGCCGGCCATGAGTCTCCTTCGCGTGGGGCTGGTCATCAGGGTGGGCTGATTGTCGCTGGAATCGCTCATCGCTGTCCTCACGATGTCACTAGTCGACTACTGATGGCAATGGGTGCGTCGAGATGATTGCACGAAAGCGTGCCCGCGCGGGGCGCCGGCGCCCTCGCCGGTGGCCGGAAATCGGTTACTGTTACTGCTGCTGTCCGTGCCGGCGCCTCGATCTCTGCTGTCGCGGGCATCCCCCGTAGCCCTGGCCGCCCGACTCCCTATGCCGCATAGCCTCGCCCTCGTCACGACCATGGCCGTCGGCCTGGGCCTCGCACTTGTCCTGGGCTTCGCGGCCGTGAGGATGAATCTTCCGGCCCTGGTCGGCTACCTGGTGGCGGGCATCATCGTCGGCCCGTCCACGCCGGGTTTCGTCGCCGATGTCGCCCTCGCCAGCCAGCTGGCCGAGATCGGCGTGATGCTGCTCATGTTCGGTGTCGGGCTGCATTTCTCGATCGACGACCTTCTATCGGTGCGCAGGATCGCGCTGCCGGGGGCGATCGTCCAGATCGCCGTCGCCACCAGCCTGGGTGCGGTGGTGGCCCTTGCCTGGGGATGGAGCCTCGGCGCCGGCGTCGTCTTCGGCCTGGCGCTATCGGTCGCAAGCACGGTGGTGCTGCTGCGGGCCCTCGAGAGCAGGGGCGTGCTCGATTCGGTCAACGGCAAGATCGCGGTCGGGTGGCTGGTCGTGGAAGACCTGGTCATGGTCCTGGTGCTGGTGATGCTGCCGGCCCTGTCGGGTATCGACCTGGAAGCCGCCTCCCGGGTGGACGACAACGTGAACCTGCTCTCGACGCTGCTGTACACGCTTGGGCAGGTGGCGGTATTCGTCGCCCTGATGCTGATCGTCGGGCGCCGGCTCTTCCCCTGGCTGTTGTGGCAGGTGGCGCGTACCGGCTCGCGGGAGCTGTTCACGCTGTGCGTCGTCGCCGCGGCAGTCGGCATCGCCTACGGTTCGGCCGCGCTGTTCGGTGTTTCGTTCGCCCTTGGCGCCTTCTTCGCGGGGATGGTGCTGCGCGAATCCGACCTGAGCTACCGGGCAGCGGCCGAATCGCTGCCGTTGCGCGACGCCTTCTCGGTCCTGTTCTTCATATCGGTGGGCATGCTGTTCGAGCCGCAGGTCGTGGTGGACGAGCCGTTGCACCTGCTGGTCGTGATGATGATCGTGCTGCTCGGCAAGTCGCTCGCCGCGTTCTTCCTGGTGCTCGCCTTCCGGTATCCGCTCAACACTGCCCTGACGGTATCGGCGAGCCTCGCGCAGATCGGCGAGTTCTCCTTCATCCTGGTCGGACTGGGTGTCGCGCTGAAGGTCCTGCCGGCCGAAGGGCAGAGCCTGGTGCTGGCGGCCGCGCTGATCTCGATTGCGCTCAACCCGCTGATGTTCAAGCTGGTCGCGCCGATCGAGGCATGGATCCGGGCGCGGCCGGGCCTCGCCCGGGCGCTCGAGCGGCCGGGGGATCCGCTCGCGGAACTGCCGGTCAGCGTCGAGTCGCGCCACGTCACCAATCATGTGGTGATCGTCGGCTACGGCCGGGTCGGCCGGCGGATTGCGGAGGCCCTCGCAGCCCAGGGGATGGGCTTCGTCGTTGCGGAGCAGAATCGCGAGATGGTCGAGAAGCTGCGGCAACGCGGCCATCATGCAGTCGCCGGCGACGCATCCGATCCGGCGGTGCTGATCCAGGCGCATGTGGCGCGAGCCCGCATGCTGGTGATAGCCATCCCCGACACCTTCCACGTCCGCCAGATGATCGAAATCGCGCGCACCCTCAATCCGGACATCGAGACGGTGGTGCGCACCCACAGCGAGGAGGAGGCTGCCCTCCTGAGGAACGAGAACGCCGGCACCGTCTTCCTCGGCGAACACGAGCTCGCAATGGCGATGACCCGCCACGTCATGGAGAAGGCCACCGCGCCGGCGGCGGTCATCTGACCGTCGGGCGCATGCGGATGCGGCCCAGGCTCCGGGCGCAAGCCGGCGCGAGGCCGCGACCGCTTCAGCCTTGTCGCGGTTGAACTTCGCGATGGAATTGCGCGATGATGCTCGAGAAGTCGAGCGCGCCATTGCCGCCGGCACTGTGCAGCGCATACAGGTTGCGCGCCATGCTGCCGAGCGGGGTCGAGGTGCCGGTGGCGAGCGCCGATTCCATGGCCAGGCCAAGGTCCTTGAGCATCAGGTCGGTTCCGAAGCCGCCGGCGTAGTTGCGCGCGGCGGGCACGTTCTCCATCACACCGGGCAGCGGGTTGTACTTTTCCAGCGCCCAGTTGCCGCCCGAGCTGCGGCGCATCACTTCCGACAGGACCTTCGGATCGAGGCCGTTGGCGAGGCCGAGCGCGATTGCCTCGCTGGTGCCGACCATGAGGATTCCGAGCAGCATGTTGTTGCAGACCTTGGCGACCTGGCCGGCGCCGGCGGCACCGGCATGGAAGAGGTTCTTGCCCATCGCCTCGAGCAGCGGCCTCGCCTGGTCGACCGCATCCGCTTCGCCGCCGATCATGAAGGTGAGCGTCGCAGCTGCGGCGCCGGCGGTACCGCCGGAGACCGGTGCATCCAGCATCGCGAACCCGTTGGCGGCTGCGGCCTCGGCCACCTTGCGGGAGCTTGCCGGGGCGATGGTGCTGCAGTCGATGACCAGGCTGCTCTTGCGGATGGCCTGCAGCAGGCCCGGCTCGCTGTCGCTGCCCAGGTAGAGGGCTTCCACATGCCGGCTTGCCGGCAGCATGCTGATGACCACGTCGGCCTCGGCCACCGAGTCGACGGCGGACGATGCGATGTCGATGCCTGCGGCCGCGGCCTGGTCGCAGGCGGTGCGGGAGAGGTCGAAGGCGCGCAACCGGTACCCTGCCTTGGCCAGGTTCGCGGCCATCGGGCCGCCCATGTTGCCGAGTCCGATGAAGGCGACCTTCTGGCCGGCCGCGCCGGTGGTGCCGATGCTGTTCATGTGAGGTCTCCCAGGTGAGTCGTCTTGTTCGGCGCCGGTACCCGGGAGCCGAACTGCTTGCAGGTTCTAGCGCAGGTCCGCGAGCGGATTCGGGCCCTGGCGCGGCTTGAAGTGGCTTTCGATGAGGGCAGCGTCGACCTCGGCAAGCCGTGCAGGCTGCCAGCGAGGCTTGCGGTCCTTGTCGACGAGCAGGGCCCGGATCCCTTCCGCGAAGTCGTGGTGGGCGCAGCAACCGATGGCGACGTCGAACTCCATCTGGAATACCTCGCGCAGCGACAGGTGCCTGGCTCGTTGCAGCAGCGCGTGGGCGAGTGCGGCCGACGTCGGGCTGCCCTGAAGGAACCGGGCGGCCCCGGCGCCGAGCCACGAGTCGCCGCCCGCTGCCTGCTCCAGCCGCGTCGCGATGTCGGCCAGGCCGTCCGTGCCGATCAGCAGCTGGATCGCATCGAAGTGGGCGCGCAGGTTGGATTCGGCCGACGCCGTCGCCGGCTCCGCCTGCGCCAGGAGCAGGTGGCTGAGCAGGCGGCCATCAGCTGCCGGGTCGCGATGCCATTCGGCCCGGGCCATTGCCGCCACCACCGCGTCGCGGCTAGCGTGCGGCAGGCAGAAATCCGCGAGGCCCGCAAACAGGGCGTCGGCGGCGTTCAGCGGCGCGCCGGTGAGCGCGAGGAACAGCCCGGTGCGAACCGGCAGGCGGTTCAGGAACCAGCTGCCGCCGACGTCCGGGAAGAGTCCGATGCCGATCTCCGGCATGGCCATGCGGGTCCGTTCGGTGACCACCCGGTGCGATGCGCCGGCCATGAGCCCCATGCCGCCGCCCATCACGATGCCGTGGCCCCAGCACAGCAGCGGCTTCGGATAGGTGTGGATCAGGTAGTCGAGGCGGTACTCGCGCGAGAAGAACTGCCGCGCGTATGCATTCGGCTCGCTGCCGGAGTCGCGGATGCTCTGATACAGGCTTCGCAGGTCGCCGCCGGCACAGAATGCCTTTTCGCCTTCGCCGTCGAGCATGACCGCCACCACTTCCGGATCCGTCGCCCACTGCGTCAGCTGGACCTGCAGCCCGTCGACCATTTCGAGCGACAGTGCGTTCAGGCTTGCCGGGGAGTTGAGGGTGGCGATGCCGATGCGGCGGCCGCAGGCGGTACGCTGCTCCCGTATGTGGACGATAGGCTCTTCTGCCGGAGGGCTCATTGTGCACCCTTGGCGCTGCGCGCCTTCCCGCCAAGCGGAGGGCTCACCTTGGAACCTCGAGGTCCGGCTTCTCGAGCAGCCGGCGAGCCACGATCACCCTCATGATCTCGTTGGTGCCTTCGAGGATCTGGTGCACGCGCGCGTCGCGCAGGTAGCGCTCGAGCGGATACTCCTTGATGTAGCCGTAGCCGCCGTGCAGTTGCAGCGCGTCGTTGCAGACCTTGAAGCCGACGTCGGTCGCGAAGCGCTTGGCCATCGCGCAATAGGTGCTCGCATCCGGCGCACGTGCGTCGAGGCGGGTCGCGGCGAGGCGCACCATCTGCCGCGCAGCGACCAGTTCGGTGGCCATGTCCGCGAGCTTGAACTGCAGCGCCTGGAAGTCGGCAAGCCGCTGCTTGAACTGCCGGCGCTCGAGCATGTGGGCGCGCGCCGCGTCGAGCGCGGCCTGGGCTGCGCCGACCGAACAGGTGGCGATGTTGATCCGCCCGCCGTCGAGGCCTTTCATGGCGATACGAAAGCCCTGGCCCTCTTCGCCCAGGCGCTGGCTCGCCGGCACCCGCACGTCCTCGAAGGTGATCGCGCGGGTGGGCTGGCTGTTCCAGCCCATCTTCTCTTCCTTGCGGCCGTAGGTGATTCCGGGGCTGTCCGCGGCGACGACGAAAGCCGAGATGCCGCCTGCGCCCGTCGCCGCCGGTGCGCGCCATGACCACCAGCACCTCTGTGGCGCCGGCGCCGGAGATGAAGGCTTTCGATCCGTTGAGCAGGTAGGTGTCGCCGTCGAGGCGTGCGCTGGTCTTCAGCGACCCCGCATCCGAGCCGGCGCCCGGCTCGGTGAGGCAATAGGAGGCGAGGTGGGTGCCGGCCGTGAGCGGCGGGCACCATTGCGCCGCGACTTCCGGCGCCGCGAATTCGCTGACCATCCAGGTCGCCATGTTGTGGATGGTGAGAAAGGCGGTGGTGGAGGGGCAGGCGGCCGCCATCTCCTCGAAGATCAGCGCCGCGTCGAGCCGCGAGAGCCCGAGCCCGCCGTGTTCGACCGACGCATAGAGGCCGCAGAAGCCGAGTTCGCCCGCTTTGGCGAGGGTCTCGCGCGGAAAGATCCCCTCGGCATCCCAGCGGGCCGCGTGCGGCGCCAGCTCGCCGGCAGCGAACTCGCGCGCGGTCTGCTGGAACGCCCGCTGGTCTTCGTTGAGTTCGAAGTCCACTTCAGCTGCTCCACCGCCCCGGAGCTGCCGCCAAGACCGCGAACCGTTGCGAGACGCAGGCGTCACACGGCCGGCTGCCGAACACCGTCGGTCTCCGGCCGATTTTCACGCCGAAGGCGCTCGGCCGGAGTTTCATCTCATGCTGATGGTGGTGTTGACGCCGCCGGAGGCGACGTCGTCGTCGAACCAGCGCGAGGTCACCGTCTTGGTCTGCGTGTAGAAGAGCACCGCCTGCTTGCCGTAGGGGCCCAGGTCGCCGAGCTTGGAGGCGCGCGAGCCGGTGAAGGAGAACAACGGCACCGGCACCGGGATCGGCACGTTGATGCCCACCTGGCCGACATCGATCTCTTCCTGGAACTTGCGGGCGACGGCGCCGGAGCGCGTGAAGATGCCGGTGCCGTTGCCGTTGGGATTGCGGTTGATCAGCTCGATCGCCTCGTCGAGCGTGGCCACCGACATGGAGCACAGCACCGGCCCGAAGATCTCTTCCTGGTAGATCTTCATCTCCGGCTTCACGCCCGAAAACAGCGTCGGCAGGATGAAGTTACCCTCCTCGTAGCCGGCCACCTTGCCGTTGCGTCCGTCCAGCTCCAGCTTCGCGCCTTGCGCAACGCCTTCCTCGATCAGGCCGAGGATGCGGCTCCTGGCATTGGCGGAGATGACCGGGCCCAGGTCCGCGCCGGGTTCGTGTCCGGCGGTCACCTTGAGAGTCTGGGCCATCTTCGCCAGGTCGGGAATCCACTTGGCGCTCTCGCCGACGAAGATCACCACCGAAGCCGCCATGCAGCGCTGGCCCGCGGCGCCGTAAGCCCGCGCCGATGAGCGCATTGAGCGTCTGCTCCTTGGCCGCATCGGGCATCACCACCACGTGGTTCTTCGCGCCCATCATGCATTGCGCGCGCTTGCCGGAGCTGGTCGCGCGCTGGTAGACGTGGTTGCCGACGCGGGTCGAGCCGACGAAGGAGATTGCCTTGATGTCCGGGTGGTCGCACAGGCCGTTGACCACGTCCTCGGTGCCGTGGACGACGTTGAGCACGCCGGGCGGGATGCCGGCCTCCATGGCGAGCTCCACCAGCCGCATCGTCGACAGCGGATCCTGCTCGGAAGGCTTGAGCACGAAGGTGTTGCCGCAGGCGATCGCCATCGGGAACATCCACAGCGGGATCATGGCCGGGAAGTTGAAAGGGGTGATGCCCGCGCAGACGCCCAGCGGCTGCAGCAGCGTGTAGGTGTCGACGCCGGTAGCGACGTTGCGGGCCAGTTCGCCCTGCTGCAGCGTGCCGATGTTGGCTGCCTGCTCGACCACTTCGAGCCCCCGGAAGACGTCACCTTCGGCATCTGCGAGCGTCTTGCCCTGCTCGGAAGTGAGGACGCGGGCGACGTCCTTGATGTTCTCGCGGATCAGTTGCTGGTACTTGAGGAAGATCCTCGCGCGGGTGCCGATCGACGCGTTGCGCCAGGTCTTGAATGCCTTGCCGGCAGCGGCAACGGCCGCGTTCAGCTCCTCGGCAGTGGCCAGCGGTACGCGCGCCAGGACTTCCTGTGTAGC
This sequence comes from uncultured Pseudomonadota bacterium, assembly GCA_963844195.1. Lineage (GTDB taxonomy): Bacteria > Pseudomonadota > Gammaproteobacteria > Burkholderiales > Burkholderiaceae_E > Lautropia. The sequence goes on from CAWJNC010000004.1 coordinate 2,273,868, forward strand.
CGGATTGCGGACGTCGCGCCACTGGGTGGTGCGCGACTCGACCAGCTTGCCGTCGATCAGCAACGGCACGGTGGGGATCTTCTGGGCGGGCATGTCGGTCTCCTGCGGTTCGAGGGATTCGGGGCGTCCGGCCGGGCCGGAGCAGCGGCAGCAGGGCGGGCGCCTGAAGCGCCGGTTGGCCTGCTGCAAGCGCAGCCTCGCGCCGACGACACTGTGATGTTACACAGAACTGCCTGCCGCCTGCAGCCGGCCCCGGGGCCGGGGAACGACGATGGCCGGCGGGCTGCACGAAGAGCAGCGATCACGAGGGGCCGTCTCTGCGGGGCGCCGCACTGAACGCGCTGCGCTGGCGCTTGAAGCGGTGTGCCGCGACGCGCAGGTGCAGCTGCATCACCTGCCTGGCGAGCTCGCCGTCACCGGCACGCACCGCAGCCGCAAGGTCGCGGTGGTGCTGCAGGCTCTGTACCTTGTCTTGCAGCGTGCTGATGAAATGCGAGCGGATCACGATGGGCATGTCGATGAGGCCCTCGAGCATCGTCTTCAGCCGCGGCGAGCCGCTGGCCTCCAGGATCGCACGGTGGAACTGCGAGTTGATCTGCTGCAGGTGTTCCGGAAGGGCGCTGCCGCCTGCTGCGATGGCGCGGTCCATCTGCTCGTTCAGGTCGTCGAGCCGGTCTGCCAGCGCGACCCCGCCGCGACGGGCCGCGAGGTCGGCGGCGTGTGCTTCGAGCATGCCCCGCAGATCGAAGGTCTCCTCGATGTCGAACTCGGTCCATGCGGCGACGCGCACTCCGCGGTTGGGGTCCGCCGTAGCGAGCCCGTCCTCCACCAGTCGCCTGAGGGCAACCCTTACCGGCGTGCGGCTGATCTCCAGCTCGCGTGCGATGTGCTCCTCCTTGAGTTGCGCTCCGGGTGCATAAGAGCCGCCGACCACCCGCTGCTTGAGGAGTTCGTAGGCCTTGTCTGCAGCAGCAACCATCGTTTGTTCCTTGTTTGTACTCTTGCTATCTCAGACGGACCGAAACTCTAGGGAGGTGAAGACATCATGCACCTATGAGTTGACCGAATTGTATTTATATTGTACGTTTAGGCCTCGCAGGCTCGTTCTCTACTCCTCTTTCATACTCTTTGGAAGGCATGGCATGGTCGGACTCCAGATTCTCAAGCGCGTTCGCCAGGTCTCGGCGCATCACGTGCAGGCCTATCAGGGACTGCCAGTCGCCAACATCAGCGACTGCATGACCCGCATGTCGGCGGCAGGCCCCCGGCTACGTCCGATGCACAGGAGCGGTCACCTCGCGGGTCCGGCGCTGACCGTCAAGACCCGCCCCGGCGACAACCTCATGATCCACAAGGCGTTGACGCTGGCAGCGCCGGGCGACGTGATCGTAGTCGATGCCGGAGGCGACCTCACCAACGCGCTCTTCGGCGAGATCATGGTGGCCACCGCCGTGAAGCGTGGCGTCGCTGGCGTGGTGCTCAACGGCGCCGTGCGCGATTCCGAGGAGATCGGCCAGGGCCAGTTCCCGCTCTACGCCGCCGGGGTGACGCATCGCGGCCCGTACAAGGACGGCCCCGGTGAGATCAATGTGCCGATCGCCATCGACGGCATGGTCATCCACCCGGGGGACCTGATCGTCGGCGATGCGGACGGCCTGTTGTGCATTCCGTATGGCGATGTCGAGGAGGTCCTAGCCGCCACGCTCAAAAAAATGGCGGCGGAGAAGAAGATGCTGGCCGACATCGAAGCGGGCACGCTCGACACGGCCTGGATCGATGTCACCCTCGAGCGCATCGGTTGCAACACGGAACCGCGCTGAATGGCCGCCACGACCAGGCGGGTGGTTCGTTCCGACTTGTGGATCGGCGCCGCTTTCGATGAGCGGCTGGCGCGCGAGAAGGACCTGTCCCTGCGCGTCTTCGAGGTGCGCGGCAGCCCGGCCGCTGCGTGGGAGGTGCTCGCCGGCGCGCATGTCTATCACATCTCCGCCGCGAAGGATGAACTGCCGACGCAGTGGTTCGCACGCGCCGAGCTGCTCGCGCGCTGCCCGGATCTGCTGTGCGTTTCCTCGGGTGGCGCCGGTTACGACACCGTGGACGTGGCGGCCTGCACGGCGGCCGGCGTGGCCGTCGTGAACCAGGCCGGCGGCAATGCGGTCTCCGTGGCGGAACACACACTGGGGCTCATGCTCGGCGTCTCGCGCAGGATGGTCGAAGGCGACCGTCGTATGCGTCGCGAGATCGGCTACGCCCGCGAGGACGTGATGGGCCACGAGATCCATGGCAAGACAGTCGGCCTGGTGGGCATCGGCCATATCGGCACGCGCGTCGCCACGCTGGCTCGCGCCTTCGGCATGGAAGTGATCGCGACCGACCCCTTCCTTTCCAGCACGGAGATCGGGCGGCGCGGCGCGAGGGCGGTGACGTTCGCGGAACTGCTCGCGCAATCGGACTTCGTGTCGCTGCATTGCCCGCGCGATGCGAGCACGATGAAGATGATGAACGCCGACGCCTTCGGCCGCATGAAGAAGGGCGCGTACTTCATCACTACTGCGCGTGGCGGCATCCACGACGAAGCGGCACTGGTCCGGGCCCTGCAGTCCGGGCATCTGGCGGGCGCCGGCGTGGACGTATGGGACCAGGAGCCTCCTGCGCTCGACCACCCGCTGCTGGCGATGGACAACGTCTTCGCTACCTTTCACGTGGCCGGTGTGACCCACGAGGGACGCCGGAACATGGCGGCCATCAGTGCGGAGCAGATCGTCGACCTTCTGGCCGGCGAGCCACCTCCGCGCCTGGTCAACCCTGAAGTCTGGCCCGAGTTCGAGCAACGCCGGGCGCGGATCCTGGGCTGACCCGCGCCGCTTCGGCTTCAACCCCAATCCTCCCGAGGAGACACTTCGATGCAACGCCATCCTTCCCTCCTGCGCCGACTGTTGCCGGCGATCGCACTGTGTGCTTCGGCCATCGCGCCCGGGCTTGCCCAGGCCGCCTATCCCGAGCGACCGATCAAGCTGCTCGTCGCCTATGCGCCAGGCGGCGGCACGGACATCACCGCCCGCCTCACCGCGGAGTACGTGCAGAAGTACCTGGGCAACAACGCGTCCTTCGTGGTGATGAACCGTCCCGGTGCCGGTGGCGCCATCGGCTTCACCGAATTGGCCAATGCGGCGCCGGACGGCTATACCATCGGCTTCGTCAACACCCCGAACGTGCTGACCATCCCGATCGAGCGCAAGTCCAACTTTCACTGGGAGAAGTACGACCTGCTCGGCAACGTCGTCGACGATCCGGGCAACTTCTCGGTGCATGCCGACACGCCGATCAAGAGCCTCGCCGAACTGGTAGCCTATGCCAAGGCGAACCCTGGCGCTGTCACCTACGGGACCACGGGCATCGGCTCCGACGACCACCTTGCCGCCATGTTGTTCGAGCGTGCGGCGGGTGTGAAGCTGAACCATGTGCCGTTCAAGGGCGCGGCCGAGGTCCACATGGCCATCGCCAGCAAGCAGATCATGCTGGCGGCCATGAACATCGGCGAGGCGATGCAATACCAGAAGGGCGGCACGCCGTTGCGCCACCTCGGCCAGATGAGCGAGAAGCGCTCCAGCCTGGCGCCGGATGTGCCGACGTTCAAGGAGCAGGGCTTCGACGTGATCATGGCGTCCCTGCGCGGCGTTGCTGCGCCGAAAGGCCTGCCGCCGGCCGTGCGCGAGCAACTGGTGAATGCCCTGCAGAAGGCGGCGGCGGACCCGGAATACCAGGCCAAGGCGTTAGGCTATTTTGCGCCCCTGCGCTACCTGCCTCCCGATGCCCACGCGTCGGAACTCAAGCAGGCCGAGGGGAACTTCCGTCAGTTGTGGCAGACCATGCCCTGGGCTGAGAAGTAGCCGGATGCCCGATCCGTCGATGGGCGCGGCCAGGCGGCTGGGCCGATTCCTCTGCCTCGACGACTTCGAGGAGGCGGCGCGCCGGCACCTGCCGCCGCCCGTCTTCGCGTATGTCTCCGGGGGCGTGGAGCGCAACCAGTCGCTGCGGGCGAATGCCGCGGCGTTCGAGCGATTCGAGTTCGTGACGCGCGTCCTGGTCGACACGTCGAAGCGATCGACCGAGACCACGCTGTTCGGGGCGACCTGGTCGGCACCGTTCGGCATCGCGCCGATGGGAATCTGCGCCCTCTCGGCGTACCGGGGTGACCTGGTCCTGGCCAATGCAGCCGCGCGAGAGAGCGTGCCGATGATCATGAGCGGCTCGTCGCTCATCCGGCTGGAGGAGATCGTCCAGGCGAACCCGCAGGCCTGGTTCCAGGCCTACCTTCCCGGCGCGGAGGCGGAGATCGTCGCGCTGATCGAGCGAGTCAAGGCTGCCGGATACGGAACGCTGGTCGTGACGCTCGACGCGTCCATCGCGTCCAACCGGGAGCAGAACATCCGTGCAGGCTTTTCCACGCCGCTGCGGCCGAGTGCACGCCTCGCATGGCAAGGCGTCACCCATCCGCGCTGGCTCTTCGGCACGTTCCTGAGAACCATCGCGCGGCATGGGATGCCGCACTTCGAGAACAACCATGCGCGACGCGGCGCGCCCATCCTGTCAGCCGACGTGCTCCGCGACTTTTCCGACCGCGGGCACCTGGGCTGGCAGCACATCCGGTTGGTCCGGCGCATGTGGCCGGGAAAGCTCGTCCTGAAGGGCATCCTGGATGTGCGCGACGCGCGCTTGTCGGTGGACAACGGCGCCGACGGAATCGTGGTCTCCAATCACGGCGGGCGGCAACTCGATGGCACCGTGTCGCCGTTGCGCGTCCTGCCCGGCATCGTGGAGGCGTGTCGGGATGTCCCGGTCATGGTGGACAGCGGGTTTCGCCGCGGCACCGACATCGTCAAGGCGCTCGCGATGGGCGCGAAGTTCGTCTTTGTCGGCCGGCCGTTCAACTACGCGGCGGCCGTGGCGGGGGAGCCCGGGGTTCTCAAGGGCATTACGCTGTTGCGCGACGAGGTGTCCCGCAACCTGGCGATGCTGGGGGTGTCCTCCACATCGGACTTGCAGAGCGACTTTCTGCTGCAGTAGGCGGAGATTGCCGGGACTCGGCCGCGCGTCGCAGCGCGGCAGGCAGACAGGGTTCGACCACAAGTGGTAGTTTCCCCGATGGACCGGCCGTTGCCGCGATTGGTCCAGCCACTGTACTATCGGCCGCCAAGGCAGCATGGAAGCCGCGTCGGGAGACAAGCAGTGCGGCACCCATTCGGCATGCCGCTGGGCAGGAGAGGTCAAGCATTCCCATGTCCCCACAGCAATGTCGATGCTCCTAGCTCCCACGGCTGGGCCAATGCTCCTGGCAACAGGAACCGGCCGGCTCTATCGCCAGATCGCCGAGGAAATCCGGCTGCGCATCGCGGACGCCACCTTTCCGGCCGGTTCGCGCCTGCCGGCCGAGCGCGATCTAGCCCACCGCCTCTCGGTGTCCCGTACCTCGATTCGCGAGGCGCTCATCGCGCTCGAGATCCAGGGCCTGGTGGAAGTCAGGGGCGGCTCCGGGATCTACGTGACCAATCCACTGCCGTTCCCGCGACCGCTGTTCGAGTCTGCAGATGCCGGCCCCGGCCCGTTCGAGCTGCTGCATGCCCGCTGGCTGGTGGAAGGGGAGATTGCCGCGGTCGCTGCCCGTACCATCGACGCGTTGATGCTCGATCGTCTCGGCGACGCGCTTCGAACGCTCCAGGACGAGACAGCGTCCGCCCAGGCGCATGACGATGCCGACCGCTCTTTCCATCTCGGCATTGCAGAAGCCACCGGCAATGGCGCATTGATCCAGACGGTCCGGACGTACTGGGACCAGCGTCGCGGTCCGATGTGGCAGAAACTGGTTGAACACTTCCGAACGCCGCAGTTGCGTGCCGTGGTCGCGCAGGACCACCGCCGCATCCTCGATGCCCTGGCGCGGCGGGCGCCGGCGATGGCGCGCGAGGCAATGCGCCGGCACCTGGTCGGCGTTACGCGCGAATTCGGCAAGGGCTGGGAATCCAGCACCGTGCCGGGCCGGCAGCGGGCCGCGCCGCCAGCGGCAGGATGCCCGGCCGATGCCCAGCCGCGACGCTCCCGGGTCCGAGAGGGCGGTCGACGGCGCGAGCCGCCTCGAGAGTACGACCCATGCATTCCAGCTTTGAATCCGAGGCCGCTCGCCTCGTGCGTTGCAGTGGCAGTCACATCCTGATCCGGTAGCCGGCCGAGACCGGTTCGTTCGATTTCGCAAACAAGAGGAGACACACGATGCTCAAGAGAACTTTCTGCAGGATCACGCTGGCGGCTGCGGTGGCCGCCGCGGCCGCCGCTCCCGGGCTCGCCGTCGCGCAGGAGCCCATCACCCTGCACGGAGCCTCGCAGTTCAACGACGACCACGCCTTCACCAAGACGATGGTCAAGTTCGGCGAGCTGGTGAAGCAGTACTACGGCAAGCCGGTCAACTTCGTGCTGCACAAGAACAGCGAACTGGGGCTGGAGAAGCAATACTTCGAGTACATGGCCCAGGGCAAGGCGGTCGATTTCGCGGTCGTATCGCCGGCGCACATGTCGACCTTCTCGAAGGCGGCGCCTTTCATCGACGCGCCGTTCCTGTTCCGGGATCTCGACCATTGGAACAAGGTCCTCGATGCCGATACTTTCAAGCCGATCGCCGACGAGGTGGCGAAACGCGCCGAGGTCATGCTGATCGGCTATGCCGGCGGCGGGGTGCGCAACATCTTCTCGAACAAGCCCGCCTCCAACCTTGCCGATATCAAGGGGCTCAAGGTGCGGGTCCAAGGCGCACCCATCTGGAGCCGTGCCTTCACCGCAGTCGGAATGGCGCCGACGGTGATCGCATACAGCGAGGTGTACAACGCGATCCAGAACGGCGTCATATCCGCAGGCGAGAACGAGGCTGCCGGCGTCGAGCAGATGAAGTTCAATGAAGTGGCGCCGAATCTCCTCATGACCCAGCACGCCATCACCATCCGGCCGCTGTGCTTCTCCGCCAAGACCTTCAAGGGCCTGCCGAAGGAACTGCAGGATGCGATCGTCAAGGCGGGCAAGGAAGCGGGTGCCTACGGACGCCAGATCGAGTCGACCGAGGACGGGCAGAAGCTGGATGCGATGGAGAAAGCCGGCAAGCTCAAGCGGATCGCATTCGCGGATCGCGATCAGATGAAAAAGCTGGTCGACCCGGTGATCTCGGCGTATGCGAAGGAGATCGGCGCCGACGAGATCTTCTCGAAGCTCAACGCCATCAAGTAACTTTCGCTCGCCGAGCGGCGAGCGCGGCCCGTCCTCCTGCGGCGGCGGGTCGCGTTCCAGCATCTCCTCCCAAAGCCACCCGCAATCCTCCCCGCAACCTTCCCCGCGCTTCCTTCCCAATCTCCTCCCCAATCTTCTTCGGATTTCCCGATGCACGAAGCAGCTGAAGGCGGCCCATCTCCCGCTGGTCACCCGGTGCCCGGCGGTCCCGCCGGTTCGCCCGCCGACCCCACCAGCGCATGGCGGCGTTTCACCGCCGGGTTCGCCGCGGTCCTCAACTGGCTGCTGATTCTCACCGTCGCCGTGCTGATCATCCCGGTGACGATGCAGATCTTTTCGCGCTACACCGACCTGATTCCGCCCTATATCTGGACCGAAGAGCTGGCGCGCTTCGTGTTCATCTGGATGATCATGCTCGGTGCGATGATCGGCGTCAGGGAAAGCTCGCATTTCGATGTGGACATCTGGCCGCGGCTGAGCCCGAAGGCGGACGCGGCGCTCAAGCTGGTGGCCAATCTCGCAACGCTGATCTTCGCGCTCGTGTTCGTCTGGTCCGGCTACGAGTTCACGGCATTCGCCATCTACCGTATCTCGGAGCTCGCCGAACTGCCGCTGTGGGTCATCCACATCGCCTGGCCGATGACCGGCATCGCCTGGATCGTGTTCCTCGGCGAGAAGTTCGTCGACAACCTTCGCGTGCTCACCGGCAGGCAACCATGATCGCCGGCGCCGTCCTTTCTCCCGCCGTTGCGAGCCTGATCCTGTTCGCCGTCTTCTTCCTGCTCATGGCGCTGCGCGTGCCGGTCGCGTTCGCGCTGGGCCTCGCCTGCCTGCCGATCCTGCTGATCGAACCGAGGCTGTCGGCGATGACGTTGATGAGCGAGACCTTCAATTCCTACAACTCGTTCATCCTGCTGGCGGTACCGTTCTTCCTGCTGACTGCGAACCTGATGAACGTCGGGGGAATCACCGACCGCCTCCTGACCCTGTCCCGGACCATGGTCGGCCACTTCCCCGGAGGTCTCGCGCAGATCAACGTGGTCCTGTCGCTGTTCTTCGCAGGGATTTCCGGATCATCCACCGCGGACGCCGCGAGCCAGTCGAAGATCTTCATCGAGGCGCAGCGTCGCGAGGGCTACCACGACAGCTTCTCCGTGGCCATCACCGCGGTGTCTTCGGTGCTGGCGGTGATCATCCCGCCGTCGATCCTGATGATCGTCTGGGGCGGCGTGCTGTCGGTGTCGATCGGCGCGCTGTTCCTTGCCGGAATACTGCCCGGCCTGTTGCTCGTCGGGGTGCAGATGGCGACGGTGCACGCCTACGCCAAGAGCCGGAACTATCCGACCTATCCGCGCGCCACCTGGATGGAATTCCTCAAGTCCGTCTCGGTATCGGTGCCGGCGCTGATGACGCCGGTCATCATCATCGGCGGCAAGATCTTCGGGTGGTTCACCGCCACCGAATCGGCGGCCATCGCCGTGTTGTACGCCGGCGTCCTGTCGATCTTCGTCTATCGGGAGATCGACCTGAAGGGGGTTCTGAACGCCTTCTCGGACACCGGCCGCTTCGCCGCCATCGCGCTGTTCTGCGTCGGCACCGCCAGCGCCTTCGGCTGGCTGATGGCCTACTACCAGATCCCGATGGCGCTGCTGAAGGGAGTATCCGCCTGGGGTATGGGGTCGATCGCCACCGGATTTTTCATCGCCTTCGTGTTCCTGGTGGTCGGCTGCTTCCTCGACGCCATCCCTGCCATCATCATCGTCGGCACCATCCTGCAGCCGATCGCCGCGGCCGCGAACATCGATCCGGTGCATTTCGCCATGATCGGCATCGTGTCGCTGGCGTTCGGCCTCGTCACGCCACCATACGGCCTGTGCCTGATGATCTGCTGCTCCATCGCGGGGCTGCGGCTGAGCGACGTGATCAAGGACGTGATGCTGATGCTGCTTCCGATGATCGGCGTGCTGGTCCTGGTTATCGTCTGGCCGCAACTGGTCCTGTTCATTCCAAGCCTGATCTCGCCTGAATTCCTGAAGTAGCGCGTCGGGGGGAAAACTGCCCGCCGGGGCTATGGGTAGAATGGGCTCATCCCCCAATGAGACAGGAGAGAAAGACGCATGCGAGTCCGTGCCGCGGTGGCCTACAAGGCTGGTGAGCCCCTCGTCGTCGAGGAAGTGGATCTCGAGGGTCCGAAAGCCTTCGAGGTGCTGGTCGAGGTCAAGGCGACCGGCGTCTGCCATACGGACGAATTCACCCGCTCCGGCGCCGATCCCGAGGGCCTCTTTCCTGCCATCTTCGGCCACGAAGGCGCGGGCGTAGTGGTCGATGTCGGCCCCGGCGTCACGTCGCTGAAGAAGGGCGACCACGTCATTCCGCTGTACACGCCCGAATGCCGGCAGTGCAAGTCCTGCCTGTCGCGCAAGACCAACCTCTGCACCGCCATCCGCGCGACGCAGGGCAAGGGCGTGATGCCGGACGGCACCAGCAGATTCTCCATCGGAGGCAAGAAGATCCACCACTACATGGGCTGCTCGACCTTCGCCAACTACACGGTCCTGCCGGAGATCGCGCTCGCGAAGATCCGGCCGGACGCGCCGTTCGAGAAGGTCTGCTACATCGGCTGCGGCGTCACCACCGGCATCGGGGCGGTGATCAACACGGCCAAGGTGGAGCCGGGAGCAAGCGTGGTCGTTTTCGGTCTCGGCGGCATCGGCCTCAACGTGGTGCAGGGTGCGCGGCTTGCCGGCGCCGACATGATCGTGGGCGTGGACCTCAACAACGGGCGCAAGGCGCTCGCCGAGAAGTTCGGGCTTACGCATTTCGTGAATCCCAGGGAGGTTGGCGGGGACCTGGTCGCGCATCTGGTGGAGCTGACCAACGGTGGCGCCGACTACAGCTTCGAATGCATCGGCAATGTCGATGTGATGCGCCAGGCGCTGGAATGCTGCCATCGCGGCTGGGGCACGTCGGTCATCGTCGGCGTCGCCGGCGCCGGCCAGGAGATCAGGACGCGCCCGTTCCAGCTGGTGACCGGACGCAACTGGAAGGGGACCGCCTTCGGCGGCGCGCGTGGCCGTACCGACGTCCCAAGGATCGTCGACTGGTACATGGACGGCAAGATCAACATCGACGACCTGATCACGCATGTCATGCCGCTCGACGACATCAACAAGGCCTTCGACTTGATGCATTCGGGCGAGTCGATCCGCAGCGTGGTCACGTTCTGAGGTGGCAGCCATGAAGGAGTCTTCGTCGCTGGAGCGGATTTCCGGCAGCCGCTGCTTCGACGGCGAGCAGCTGGTGTTCTCGCACCTGTCCGCCGAAACCGGCACCCGGATGCGCTTCGGCATCTACTTGCCGGCGCAGGCTCGCAGCCGAAAGGTGCCGGTGCTGTACTGGCTGTCCGGCCTGACTTGCACCGAAGAGAATTTCGTCACCAAGGCGGGCGCGCAGCGCGTGGCCTCGCAGCTCGGCATCGCGGTCGTCGCGCCGGATACCAGCCCCCGCGGGCTCGGCTACGTGGGCGAGGACGACAGCTACGACTTCGGGACCGGCGCGGGTTTCTATGTCGATGCGACCGAGGAGCCATGGGCGCATGGCTACCGGATGTACTCCTACGTGAGCCGTGAACTTCCCGCGCTGGTGGCCGCTGAATTCCCGGTCGACGCATCGCGCACCGGCATTTTCGGGCATTCGATGGGAGGCCACGGCGCGCTGACGATCGCTCTGAAGAACCCCGCGCTGTTCCGCAGCGTGTCGGCATTCGCCCCGATCTGCTCGCCGACCCGCTGTCCGTGGGGCGAGAAGGCATTGACGCACTACCTCGGCGCGGACCGCGACGCCTGGGCCGAGTACGACGCCAGCCTGCTGATTGCGAGCCGTGGCTGGTCGGGGCCGCCGCTGCTGGTGGACCAGGGCATGGCCGACGGCTTCCTGCAGGAGCAACTCAAGCCCGAACTGCTCGAAGACGCATGCCGGCAGGCCGGTGTCGCCCTCACGCTGCGCCGGCAGGCAGGCTACGACCACAGCTATTTCTTCATGGCCACGTTCATGGAGGACCACCTGCGATTTCACGCTTCCAGCCTTGCGTGAATTTCCGCTGCCGTGGCCATTCGCTGTAAAGTCAGGGCAGGGCTCACGCATGCATCGGATTGATGGTCGGCGCGCGTTTGCAGCCGGCTCGGCAGTTCAGCAACCGTGCGCTGGTTCGGTGCGCATCGACCCGAGGACTCACATAGGCCAAGTGCCGGCGAGGTGACGAATGAAGCTGCATAGCGATTCCTTTGCGGACGGCGCGGTGATTCCGGTGAGGTTCGCATTCGCCAAGGTCGACCAGACGGCGCATGTCGCCCTGTCCGACAACTGCAATCCCCACCTGGCGTGGGACCGATTTTCCCGCGGGGACGAAGTCATTCGCCATCGTCTGCCACGACTACGACGTGCCATCCAAGGCGGACGATGTCAACCAGGAGGACCGCGAGGTGCCGGCGTCGCTGCCGCGGGTGGACTTTTACCATTGGGTGCTGGTCGATTTGCCGCCGTCGGTGTCGGCGGTGGCCGACGGCGAGCATTCGCACCAGGTGACGCCAAAGGGCAAGTCGGGACCGGAAGCGCGCCATGGCGGGCGACACGGCGTCAACGACTACACCCAGTGGTTCGCGTCGGATCATGACATGCGCGGCGACTACTACGGCTACGACGGGCCATGCCCGCCGTGGAACGATTCGATCGCGCATCACTACGTATTCACGGTCTACGCGCTCGATGTGGAGCGCCTGCCGCTCGAGGGCCGCTTCGACGGCCGCCAGGCAATCGAGGCGATCGGCCGGCACACGCTCGACAAGGCATCGATCACCGGCGTCTACAGCCTGAATCCGCGCGTCGCTGCGGCGCTGCTGCCGGAGGGCGGCAAGGCGGGCTGAGAGCCACCCGCCGCTGCTGTCTGCTGCGGCTGTCGCGAGCGCCAGCTCGACTAGCTGGAGCTCGACTAGCCGACCATCTCGTCTAGTCGACCATCTCGTCTAGCCGAAGATGCCCTGCAGGTACCAGCTTGCCTCGAGGTCCCGCGAGGCGCCCACCTCTGCGGCGGCATGGTTGCCGCGGGTGCGATAGATCCAGAACCACTGCGCATGCTCGTCTTCCGCGATGAAGTAATCGCGCTGGACCAGGTTGCAGTCCCACCAGCCGCCTTCGATCCGCTCCGGGCCGCTGAGCAGCTTCAGCGGGCCATGCCACCACGGCCGCTGGTTGCGTTCGCGCAAGGCAATCGGCTGGTGCAGCAGCCACAGCGGGCGGGGCGTCGGGGCAGGGGCCGGGCAAGCGGGGGTGGCCGCACCATGGGTAGCCGCGCCATGGGTGGTTGCGCGGTGGGTGGCTGTACTGCTCGTGGCGGCCGCATTCATGGCGGTCCCATTCGGGGCCGTCCGATAGGCGGTTGGATTCGGTGCGGTTGGATCCGAAGCGGTTGGATCCGAAGCGGTTGGATCCGAAGCGGCTGGATCCGAAGCGGCAGGCTCGGTAACGGCCGGTTTGCGGGCGGCTCGGGTCGGCCGTAGGGAGCGGTTGCCCGGCAGGGGCGCAGTCGGCCGGGCAGGGTCTTCCACCGTTTCGATCCGGTAGGCGGCTTCCGGCCGGTGATCCGCTGCCAGCAGCACGCGCTGGACCTGGTCACGGCCCAGCCGGGCCTGCAGCCGTTCAACCAGCCGGCCCAGGTTCTCCTCGGTGGAGGCGGCTACCGGAAAGAGCTGCCGGTCGCCGGCTTCGGCCGGCACGATTTCCTCGCAGCGCAGATGCAGCGTGTGAACTGCACTCGGCAGCCTGATGACCGCCAGTCTTTCCCGCAGCACCGCCAGCATCCGGTCGACTTCGCGGGTGGGGCTGGCAAAGCGCGCTTCGATGAGGGTCGACCGGTCCGCCGCGGCGATCCGGACAAGGACGGTTCGACGGGTGCGGTCATGGCGGGCTTCGAGCACGAAATGGCGCACGGCCGAATGTCGCGCCGCCAACCAGCCGGCCAGCTCGCACAGTTGCCGGCGGGCGGCAAACAGCAGTGCCTCGGCATGCTCCACGTCCGCGAGCAACTCCAGGGTGGAAGCGAACTGCAGCGGCGCTTCGAACCAGGGGCGCAGTTCCGGTTGCCGGCCCAGCGCCAGATCCATCTCCAGCAGCAGCGCCTTGCCGAAGCGCCGGGCGAGCCCGCTGCGCGGCAGCTGCGACAGGTCGCGAAAAGACCCGCGCGCCGATCGCTTCAATCGTTTCGCGATGCGGCTCCAGGGAGGCCAGCAGGTCGACCGGCAGGCGCGCGAGGCGGGTGCTCAGCTGAGTTTCCGACCTGGCGATGACGCCATCATGCCAGCGGGCGAACAACCAGGCTGCGGTGGCAGTAGGCGCGCAGCCGACGGCGACCTGGTATAGCCGAGCGCCTGCAGATCCGGTCGCATGCGCTGCAGCAGCGCATCGAGCCCGCCGAACAGCCGCAGGCTGGCTTCGATATCCAGCAGCAGGCCCGCCTGCGCATGGGCCGCATCCGGCATCTGCAGGCTCAGTCGAGGGGTGTATTGCAGCGCCCAGCTGCCGAGTTGCTGCAATGCCTGCTGCTCCAGGGCGGGGTCGCGCTCCCGGATGATCAGCGTGGGAGCGAGCGCAAGCGCGGTGGCGCGTTTCTGGCCGGCATGCACGCCGAGGGCGCGGGCCGGTTGGATTGGCCTGCTCCACGCTCGAGCGGTTGCAGATGGCAAAGGGCAGCAGGTCCGAGGGGGCAGGTCCGGCTGCTGGCTGGGGGCGGCATCCGGCAGCGTCCGTTGGAAGACCTCCAGAGGCAGGTGCGGCAGATACAACCCGAGCCATAGCATGAATCACGACGCATCGATCACGAAGGCACGGAGGTGGGTTCCATGCGGGCATGAATGCCTTGCATGGGTTGGCGCTGCACAGGCTCGGCCCGGGCCGGCTGGCCCATGCGCAGACTTCAGCGCCAGCGGCGGCTGCGGCAGGCGGATCAGGACCGGATCCGCCAGCAGCGGTCCACGGCGCTTGAGCAGTTGCACCGCCAGCCGTTGTTCCGGCCGCGGCAGCAGCAGCAGGCGCAGCGGAGCGGGGGAGGATTCGAACTGAGCCGGAAGCTCGCGGAACAGGAACACCGGTCCGCGTGAGGACTGCGCGGCCAGCTGCATCCGCCGCAGATGCTCGGGCCGGGTCCGATCCTGGGGCAGCCAGGCCAGCAGCGCTCCGAAGCTGGTGCTCTTCAGCGTCTGCTCCACTGCCCACAGCCGGTCTGCCGCATTGGGCGCCTGGATGATGATCAGGTAGTTCAGGTCGATGCCGAAGCTGGCCAGTGCCGGCGCATAGGGAATCAGCGGCGGGGCCAGCATGATCACCACCTTGCGCTCCAGGGTCAGTTGCCTGAGCATGGGGATCAGCAGCCGCAGTTCTCCGACACCCGGATTGCGGGCGATCAATTCCGTCACCATGCCCAAGGGCCAGCCGCCGCCCGGCAACTGGCTGTCCAGTTCCGGAAACCGGCTGGGATGTGCGGCTACCGTGGCGTTGCCGAGTTGATCGGCGCGCCAGAGTTGCTGGTGAATCCGCTTGGGCGACGCGATGGCCGAAGCAGCCGGCGAAACAGCGGATGAATCCACCGGCGACGCTGGTGAAGCGGCTGGCAAAGCGCTGGTGGCGATGTTGGACAAAACTGCAGACATCCGGTGACTCCTGCTGCGAGGCTGTGTTCCTGCCTTACAGGGAGGCTGTCTTGCGGATCAGGCCGACACCGATGCCCTCGAGAGCGAAATCTTCACTGTGCGCATCCACGACGATCGGCTGGAAATCGGGGTTCTCCGGGAGGAGTTCGATCACGCCGCGGGCGGCATGGCGGTGGAAACGCTTGACGGTGACGTCGTTGCCGATGCGGGCCACGACGATCTGGCCGTTGCGCGCTTCCGATGCCTGCTTGACGGCCAGCAGGTCACCGTCCAGGATGCCGGCATCCCGCATGCTCAGGCCGCGCACCTTCAGCAGGTAGTCCGGACGGGCGCCGAACAGGTCGGGGTCGAGGGAGTAAGTGGCTTCCACATGCTCCTGCGCGAGGATGGGACTGCCTGCCGATACCCGGCCGACCAGCGGCAGCGTGAGCGCTTCCTGGACGGCGTGAAGGCCGTGTCCAGCAGGTTGCCGGAGCGGCTGCGGCGGTCGGCTGCGGCACGGTTGCCGTTCAGGCATGGCCGGCGCAGCCGACGGCGGCGGGGAAACCAGGCGGATGCCGCGGGAGGCGCCGGAGGTGAGTTCGATGACGCCCTTGCGGGCCAGCGCCTTGAGGTGTTCTTCCGCCGCATTGGCGGAGCGGAAGCCGAGTTCTGCGGCGATCTCTGCGCGGGTGGGCGGAAAGCCGGTGGTGACCAGGTGCCGCCGGATCAGGCCCAGGATTTCCAGTTGACGGGGGGTGAGTTCACGCATGGCACAGGCTCCGGCTGGGACCGCCGAGGGGACGCGGGCGGATCGATGACTGTGATTTTATACAGTATCGAGCGGGCGGCAAGTATTTTTTCCGGCCCATATTCCCTAAACACAAAAAGCTGTACACTAAATCGTCGAATGTCGGCGTTCGCCGGCCATATGGTTGATGGGCTCCCCCGCTCCGAAACCCCGTTGTCGTCAAGAGGTTTCGCTTCACTGGCGCTGACTCGCAAGCATCGATTCAATCCCCGATCACCGATCCGCTGCGCCAAATCGAACCGAGCCGAGTACGGTAACGCCGTCACCCATCGCCCCACCTCGCTCCACCCCAATCCCATGGTCAAGTATTCGAGGACGTTTGACGTCTGTTCAAACAGATTCAAACGTCTCGAACGGGTTGCATTCCCAGGTCTTTCCCGGCAGGCTGTCAACGCAGGCTGCAAAGAGTTGCCCGGCGATGCAATGTTTTTCCTCTTCTCCGAGACTTTTGCATGTCGACCAAGATTTATGTAGGCAACTTGCCTTGGCGCGCCACAGACGCGCAGCTGACCCAGCTTTTCTCCGCTCATGGCGAGGTCAGTGAAGCCCGTGTCGTCACCGACCGCGAGACCGGCCGTTCACGAGGGTTCGCCTTCGTGAGCATGGCTTCACCCGAAGCCGCGCGCGCCGCCATTGCGGCCTTGAACGGCCATACCCTGGAAGGCCGGGCACTTGTCGTCAACGAGGCGAACGAGCAGGCTCGTCCCGGTGGAGGAGGAGCACGCCGGCCCGGTGGTGGTGGTGGCGGCGGCTACGGCGGCGGTGGCGGCGGTGGCTATGGTGGCGGCGGCGGTGGCGGCTACGGCGGCGGTGGGGGTGGTGGCGGCGGCCGTAGCCCCTACGGCGCCGGCGGTCGCGGCTGAAGTTCGCAGACTTTTCTCGCCCGGCCGCCCTCGCGGCCTGATCCAGACTTCGGCGATGCGCCGGGATGGCGGCTGGTTGCCGGCCGGCTGCCGCCGAAGATCGTCATGGCATCGGGTCGTTGCGCCAGGCAGCACCGGCGCAGATGCTCGAGCCATGCGTCACGGATCGGCTGCACCCTTCATTGCGGATGGGATTCCTGACTGCGGGTAATCGCTGCTGATGGTGCGCGGGGTTCCCGGGCAAGCTTGCCTAGAGCTTGCCGGAGAACTGCGTGGAGCCGCGCAGGCAGTCGCGTCAGGCTGCTCTCGGGAGCGCTGCGCGCGTGGCCGGGCCGGCCGGCGACTCATTGCCCGCGGCTGGCCCTGGTTCTCAGGCGGCCACGCCCTTGGCTGCCGTTACCTTGGCGCCGGTCTTCGCCTGCAATTCCTCGAAGTTCACTCCCGGGGCCAGTTCGACCAGCGAGAGGCCGCCCGGCGTCACGTCGAGCACGCCCGAGGTCGGTGATGATCCGGTCGACGACGCCCACGCCGGTGAGCGGCAGGTCGCATTCGGCAAGGATCTTGTGGGCATCGCCTTTGGCGACATGCTCCATCAGCACGACCACCCGTCCGACGCCCGCGACCAGGTCCATGGCGCCGCCCATGCCCTTGATCATCTTGCCGGGAATCATCCAGTTGGCGAGATCGCCTTTCTCGGATA
Organism: uncultured Pseudomonadota bacterium; assembly: GCA_963844195.1. GTDB lineage: Bacteria > Pseudomonadota > Gammaproteobacteria > Burkholderiales > Burkholderiaceae_E > Lautropia. The sequence continues at coordinate 2,291,190 of CAWJNC010000004.1, forward strand.
CCTGCATGGCCCCGAGGATCGCGATGTCGATGTGACCGCCGCGGATCATCGCGAACGAATCGGCCGAATGGAAGATCGACGAACCGGGCAGCGTCGTGACCGTCTGCTTGCCCGCATTGATGGTGTCGGGATCGACCTCGTCCTCGGTGGGGAAGGGGCCGATGCCGAGCAGCCCGTTCTCGGACTGCAGCCAGACCTCCACGCCCGCGGGCACGTGGTTGGCGACCATTGTCGGCAGCCCGATGCCGAGGTTGACGTAGAAGCCGTCCTGCAATTCCATGGCGGCGCGCGCCGCCATCTGGTTCCTGTCCCATGCCATGATCTGTGGCTCTCCTACGCTTTGCGGGTTGTACGTTGTTCGATGCGCTTCTCGGGATTCGGATTGACCACGATGCGCTGGACGAAGATCCCGGGCGTGTGAACCGCGTCGGGATCGATTCCACCCACGTCCACCAGTTCCTCCACCTCGGCGATGGTGACCTTGCCGGCCATGGCGCAGAGCGGATTGAAATTGCGCGCCGTGCTGCGGTACACGAGGTTGCCGCTGCGGTCAGCCTTCCACGCCTTGACCAGCGCCACGTCCGCCACCAGGCTGCGTTCCATCACGTAATCGCTGCCGTCGAAGTTGCGGACCTCCTTGCCTTCGGCGACGATCGTGCCGACGCCGGTCCGGGTGAAGAAGGCCGGTATGCCGGAGCCGCCGGCGCGCAGCTTCTCCGCCAGCGTACCCTGCGGCGTGAATTCCAGCTCCAGTTCCTTGGCGAGGTACTGTCGCTCGAACTCCTTGTTCTCGCCGACATAGCTCGCGATCATCTTGCGGATCTGGCGAGTCTGCAGCAGCAGCCCGAGGCCGAAGCCGTCGACGCCCGCGTTGTTGCTGATGCAGGTGAGGCCCTTGACGCCCGAATCCTTCAATGCCTCGATGAGCGCCTCTGGAATGCCGCACAGGCCGAAACCGCCGACCGCCAGCACCTGGTTATCCGCGACGACGCCGCGGAGAGCCTCGGCGGCGGATGGAAAGACTTTCTGCATGGGACTCTACCGTTTTCGATGACGAAGTGATGGTAATGCCGGTTGGTATGCGGCCGGCATGCCGGCCGGGAGTGATAGTGACGCATGCCGGCCTGCTGATGCAATGCCCGGGGCGCTACCTGGACGCGTAGCCGCTACATGCCGGAGTAGTTCGGGCCGCCGCCGCCTTCCGGCGTCACCCAGACGATGTTCTGCGTCGGATCCTTGATGTCGCAGGTCTTGCAGTGCACGCAGTTCTGGGCGTTGATCTGGAGCCGGTCGGAGCCGTCGTCGTTCTTGACGAATTCGTAGACGCCGGCAGGGCAGTAGCGGCTTTCCGGCCCTGCATAGCGCGGCAGGTTGATCGACGTGGGGACCGACGGGTCCTTCAGCGTCAGGTGCGCCGGCTGGTTCTCCTCGTGGTTGGTGTTGGAGACGAACACCGAGGAGAGCTTGTCGAAGGTGAGCTTGCCGTCCGGCTTGGGATAGACGATCGGCTCGAATTCCGACGCCGGCCTGAGGTATTCGTGGTCCGGACGCTTCGTGTGCATCGTGTAGGGTGCCTTGCCGCGGAACAGCACCTGGTCGATGCCCACCAGTAGCGTGCCGCTCCACAGGCCCTTGCCCATCGCCGGCTTGAAGTTGCGCGCCCGGTGCAGCTCGTCGTGCAGCCAGGAGGATTCGAAACCGCGCACGTAGTCGGCGAGCTCGTCGCCGCTGCGGCCGGCGGCGACTGCGTCGTAGGCCGCCTCGGCAGCGAGCATGCCGCTTTTCATCGCGGCATGGCTGCCTTTGATCCGCGAGGCGTTGAGGAAGCCTGCGTCGCAGCCGATCAGGCACCCACCCGGGAAAGTCAGCTTGGGCAGCGAGTTCAGCCCGCCTGCCGTGATCGCGCGCGCACCGTAGCTCAGCCGCTTGCCGCCCTCGAAGAAGGTGCGGATCGCAGGGTGGGTCTTGTAGCGCTGGAACTCGTCGAACGGTGACAGGTAGGGATTGCTGTAGTTGAGGCCGATGACGTAGCCGACCGCCACCTTGTTGTCCTCGAAGTGGTACAGGAACGAGCCTCCGTAGGTGTCCGGTGTCAGCGGCCAGCCGGCCGTGTGGACGACCAGGCCCGACTTGAATCTGGCGGGGTCGACCTCCCAGAGCTCCTTGACGCCGATGCCGTAGCTCTGCGGATCGCGGTCGCGCTCGAGCTTGAAGTGCGACATCAGCCGCCGCCCGAGGTGCCCGCGCGATCCTTCCGCGAACAGGGTGTACTTCGCATGCAGTTCCATCCCCGGCTGGAAGGCATCGGTGGGCTTGCCGTCCTTGCCGACGCCGAGGTTGCCGGTGGCCACGCCCTTGACCGAGCCATCGTCGTGGAAGAGGATTTCCGCCGCCGCAAAGCCTGGATATATCTCGACTCCCGCCGCTTCGGCCTGGGTCCCCAGCCAGCGCACCAGGTTGCCGAGGCTGATCACGTAGTTGCCGTGGTTCTTCATGGACGGCGGCAACATCCATCCGGGGACCTTGCGCGCGCCCGTTTCCGAGAGGAACAGGAAGCGGTCCTCGGCCACCTCCGTCTTCACCGGCGCATTGCGCTCCTTCCAGTCGGGCAGCAGCTCCGACAGGGCACGCGGGTCCAGCACCGCGCCCGAGAGGATGTGTGCCCCGATCTCCGAACCCTTCTCGATGACGCAGACGTTGATCTCGCCGCCCTTGCTCTCGGCCAGCTGCTTGAGGCGGATGGCGGCTGCCAGGCCGGCAGGTCCGCCGCCGACGATCAGCACGTCGAATTCCATCGAGTCGCGTTCAGTTTCCATTGCCTCTTAGCAGGGGAAGGCCCCGTCCGGTTGCTTGTCGATCGCCCATTGTCGGTTAAAGATCTCGCGCCGTGCAAACAGGATCGGGGCGATGGGTGTGCGATCATCGGGAGGACGAGGCCATCCCGAGAGTCTTACTATGTCCCACACACTGGATCTCACCGGCAAGACGGCGCTCGTGACCGGCGCCTCCAGCGGGCTCGGTGCCCGCTTCGCTCGCGTGCTGGCGGAAAACGGCGCCCGCGTGGTGCTGGCGTCGCGGCGCCTCGAGCGGCTCAAGGAGCTGCGCGCGGAGATCGAGGCGGGCGGCGGCTCGGCCTGCGTCGTCAGGCTCGACGTCACCGACCCCGGCAGCATTGCGAGTGCGGTGCAGGAAGCGGAGGGCGAGGCCGGTCCAATCGACGTGCTGGTCAACAACTCGGGCGTCAGCACGACGCAGCGACTGGTGGAGGTCGGCATCGAGGACTTCGACTTCACCTTCGACACCAACGTGAAGGGTGCGTTCTTCGTGGCGCAGGCGGTTGCCCGCCGGATGATCGAGCGCGCCAAGGCGGTGGAGGAACCGGCTCCGATGCCCCGCGGACGCATCATCAATATCGCATCGATGGCGGGCCTTCGGGTGCTGGCGCAGATCGGCGTCTACAGCATGAGCAAGGCAGCGGTGATCCATATGACGCGCGCCATGGCCCTCGAATGGGGGCGCTACAACATCAACGTGAACGCGATCTGCCCCGGCTACATCCGCACCGAGCTCAACGACCACCACTGGGATACCGAGGGGGGCCGCAAGCTGATCCAGATGCTGCCGCGCAAGCGTCTCGGCAAGCCGGAGGACCTCGACGGCATCCTGCTGCTGCTGGCGTCGGACCAGTCGGATTTCGTCAACGCGGCGGTCATCACCGCGGACGACGGCTTCGGCATCTGATGGATCGTCGTGCCGCCGATGACGGCCGGATGCTGGTCTTCCAGCTCGAGATCCCGATCCGCTGGGGTGACATGGACGCCATGGGCCATGTCAACAACACCGTCTACTTCCGCTACATGGAGCAGGCGCGGATCAGCTGGTTCGACGAGTTGGGCCTGCTGCCGGACCCGGCGGGGCAGGGGCCGGTGATCGTCAATGCCGGGTGCACCTTCGTCCGGCAGCTGGAGTATCCCGGCACGGTGCTCGCCCGCCAGTACGTGGGCGAGATCGGCCGCAGCAGCATCATGACTTACGTGGACATGATGCGCAGCGACGATCCCGAGCAGGTGTACGCCCAGGGATCGGCCAAGGTAGTCTGGGTGGATTTCCCGCGCCAGAAGTCTGCGGCGCTGCCGGATACCGTCCGCAAACTGGTGCAGCGCCCCTGGCTACGCGTCCAAGGCGGCGCCGGTTGATATACTTCCCGTTTCCGGAGCCGCCATGACTAAATTCGTGTTCGTCACGGGCGGGGTGGTGTCCTCTTTGGGCAAGGGAATCGCTGCCGCGTCTATGGCCGCGCTGCTTGAATCGCGCGGTATCAAGGTCACTCTTCTCAAGCTGGATCCGTATATCAACGTCGATCCAGGCACGATGAGCCCGTTCCAGCATGGCGAGGTGTTCGTGACCGAGGACGGCGCGGAAACCGACCTCGACCTCGGCCACTACGAGCGTTTCGTGTCGGCGCGAATGCGCCGCACCAACAACTTCACCACCGGCCAGATCTACGATTCGGTGATCCGCAAGGAACGCCGCGGCGAGTATCTCGGCCGTACGGTGCAGGTCATTCCGCACATCACCAACGAGATCCAGGCGTTCATCGAACGTGGCGCCGGTGTCGGCACTGCAAGCGAGGCGCAGGTCGCCATCGTCGAGATCGGCGGCACCGTCGGCGACATCGAGTCGTTGCCGTTCCTCGAAGCGGTCAGGCAGATGAGCCTGAAGCGCGGCCGCGGCAACTTCTGTTTCGTGCACCTGACACTCGTGCCGTTCATCCCGTCGGCAGGCGAGCTGAAGACCAAGCCGACCCAGCATTCGCTGCAGAAGCTGCGCGAGATCGGGATCCAGGCGGACCTGGTGATGTGCCGCGCCGACCGGCCGATTCCGGACGACGAACGGGCCAAGATCTCCATGTTCTCCAACGTGCAGCTCGATTCGGTCATCTCGGTCTGGGATGCGGATTCGATCTACAAGATCCCGCGGATGCTGCACGAGCAGCACGTCGACGACATCGTGGTGGACATCCTGAAGCTGGATGCGCCGCCGGCGGACCTCTCGATGTGGGACCACCTGATCGACCGGCTGGAGAATCCGCGGCACCAGGTCCGGGTCGCCATGGTCGGCAAGTACGTGGACCTCACCGAGTCGTACAAGTCCCTCACCGAGGCCTTGATCCACGCCGGCATCCATACCGGCTCGCGCATCGCCATCGAGTACATCGACTCCGAGCAGCTCGAGCGTGACGGGGTCGGCGTGCTGGCCAACTTCGATGCCATCCTGGTTCCCGGCGGCTTCGGCAAGCGCGGCGTGGAGGGCAAGATCAACGCCATCCGCTATGCCCGCGAGAACGGCGTTCCCTACCTTGGCATCTGTCTCGGGATGCAGCTTGCGGTCATCGAATTCTCCCGCAACGTGCTCGGGCTCGCGGGCGCGAACAGCAGTGAGTTCGACCCGGCCACCCCGCATCCGGTGGTTGCGCTGATCACCGAATGGACGGATCGAAGCGGCAGCGTCGAGCGTCGCGACGGCGCGACCAACCTGGGCGGAACCATGCGCCTGGGCGCGCAGCGCTGTGCGGTCGAACCCGGTACGCTGATCTCGAAGATCTACGGCGAGTCGGTGAACGAGCGCCATCGCCACCGTTACGAGGTCAACAACGAATACGTGGACCGGCTGCAGCAGGCGGGCCTGCGCATCGCCGCGCGCACGCCCATCGAGCAGCTGACCGAGACCATCGAGCTGCCTGCCACCGGCAAGCTTGCGCATCCCTGGTTCATCGGCGTGCAGTTCCACCCGGAGTTCACGTCCAATCCGCGCAATGGCCATCCGCTGTTCATCTCGTACCTGGAGGCGGCGCTGGCAAGGTCGGCGCGCCAGGCCGAGCGCAAGGTGGCTTGATGAGAGTGGCAGGCTTCGACATCGCCCTGGACCGGCCGTTCTTCCTGATCGCCGGGCCTTGTGCCATTGAATCGCGCCAGCTGGCCATGGATACCGCCGGCGCGCTCAAGGAAATCTGCGCCGGCCTCGGGGTGCCGTTCATCTACAAGTCGTCGTTCGACAAGGCCAACCGCAGTTCCGGCGCGTCGTTTCGCGGCCCGGGCATGGAAGGCGGCTTGCGCATCCTCGCCGACGTGCGGCGCGAGATCGGGGTGCCGGTGCTGACCGACGTCCATGAGATCGACCAGGTCGAGCCGGTCGCCGCGGTGGTGGACATGCTGCAGACGCCGGCTTTCCTCTGCCGCCAGACCGACTTCATCTCGGCGGTGGCTTCGTGCGGCAAGCCGGTCAACATCAAGAAGGGGCAGTTCCTCGCGCCGCACGACATGCGCAACGTCGTTGCCAAGGCGAAGGCGGCGGCGCGCGAAGCGGGGGTGGACGAGGATTGCATCCTGGTGTGCGAGCGCGGCGCCAGCTTCGGCTACAACAACCTTGTCTCCGACATGCGCGGCCTCGCCATCATGCGCGAGACCGGTTGTCCGGTGGTCTTCGATGCGACGCATTCGGTGCAGCTGCCGGGCGGGCAGGGCGAGAAGTCGGGCGGGCAGCGCGAGTTCGTGCCGGTGCTGGCACGCGCGGCGGTGGCCTCGGGCATCGCCGGCCTCTTCATGGAGACCCATCCGGATCCCGAAAAGGCGCTGTCGGACGGACCGAACGCCTGGCCGCTGCCGCGCATGGCCGGCCTGCTGCAGACCCTCTGCGAGATCGACCGCGTCGTCAAGAAGCTGGGTTTCGCGGAAAGCGACCTGATGGATGTCCAATGACGACGACCGGCAGCCGATGTCGTCACCCAAGGAGGAGCGCAGCATGACCGCCTATGTGATCGCGCAAGTGAAGGTGTCGGACCCGCAGCGCTACGAGGGCTACAAGGCCCTGTCGCCAGGTGCTGTGGAGGCAGCCGGCGGCCGGTTCGTGGTGCGCGGCGGCCAGACCGAGGTGTTCGAAGGGAGCTGGAAGCCCGGGCGTATCGTCGTACTCGAATTCGAAAGCATGGCCGCCGCCAAGGCGTTCTACGATTCGGCCCTCTACCGCAAGGCGCGTGACGCCAGGGCCGGCGCAACCGAACAGTTCGACATGATCTGTGTCGAAGGCGTTCCCACGGAAGGCAAGCAAGGCTGATGAGCACCATCGTTGACATCATCGGGCGCGAGATCATCGATTCCCGCGGCAATCCCACCGTCGAATGCGACGTTCTCCTGGAATCGGGGGTGATGGGACGCGCCGCTGTGCCTTCCGGCGCTTCCACCGGCTCGCGCGAGGCCATCGAATTGCGTGACGGCGACGGCGCCCGCTACGGTGGCAAGGGCGTGCTCAAGGCGGTCGAGAACATCAACACCGAGATCTCCGAAGCGATCCTGGGCCTGGACGCATCCGAGCAGGCCTACGTCGATCGGACACTCATCGATCTTGACGGCAGCGAGAACAAGGGCAACCTCGGCGCCAACGCCATGCTGGCCGTCTCCATGGCCGTCGCCAAGGCCGCCGCCGAGGAATCGGGCATGCCGCTGTACCGCTACTTCGGCGGCTCGGCGCAGATGTCGCTGCCGGTGCCGATGATGAACGTCATCAACGGCGGCGCGCATGCCAACAACAACCTCGACCTGCAGGAGTTCATGATCATCCCGGTGGGCGCACCTACCTTCCGGGAGGCGCTGCGCTACGGTGCCGAGACCTTCCATGCCCTCAAGAAGCTCATCAACGACGCGGGCATGTCGACCGCGGTCGGCGACGAGGGCGGCTTCGCGCCGTCGGTCGACAACCATGAGGCAGCCATCCAGCTGATCCTGCGCGCCATCGAGAAGGCGGGCTACAAACCCGGCGATGACATCGCCCTCGGCCTGGATTGCGCGAGTACCGAATTCTTCCGCGACGGCAAGTATCACCTGTCGGGCGAGAAGATGACCCTGACCGGTCCGGAGCTCACCAAGCTGCTGTCGGATTGGTGCGGCAAGTATCCGATCCTCTCCATTGAGGACGGCATGGCCGAGGACGACTGGGACGGCTGGAAGCACCTGACGCAGCGGCTCGGCGCCAAGGTCCAGCTGGTCGGCGACGACCTCTTCGTCACCAACACCAGGATCCTGAAGCAGGGCATCGAAGCGGGCGTCGCCAACTCCATCCTGATCAAGATCAACCAGATCGGCACGTTGACCGAAACCTTCGCGGCCATCGAACTGGCAAAGCGCAACGGCTACACGTCGGTCGTCTCGCACCGTTCCGGCGAGACCGAGGACACGACCATTGCCGACATCGCCGTCGCGACCAATGCGCTGCAGATCAAGACCGGCTCGATCTCGCGCAGCGACCGCGTCGCCAAGTACAACCAGCTCCTGCGCATCGAGGAAGACCTGGGTGACATCGCACAGTATCCCGGCCGGGACGCCTTCTTCAGCATCCGCGGCTGACGGCAGGCGGTCGTGAAGCTGCTTGCCGTCGTGCTCGCCGGCCTGCTCGCGCTGATCCAGTATCCGCTCTGGCTCGGACATGGCAGCTGGCTGCGGGTATGGGAGCTGGACCGCCAGCTTGGGCTGCAACAGGAAGTCAACGCCGGCAAGCGCATGCGCAACGAGGGGCTGGAAGCGGAAGCCTCCGACCTGCGCGACGGTACGCTGGCGGTCGAGGAACGTGCCCGCTACGAGCTCGGCATGGTCAAGCAGGACGAGATCTTCGTGCAGCTCAACCCGGCAGGCAGCGCCGGCCCGGGCAGCCTGCCACGGCCGGTACCGGCGATTCCCGGCCCCGGAGCGGGTGCTGCACCCGGATCTTCGCAGCCCCCCGGCCCGTGGACCGGCCCGACACCCGCGGACGCGCCCCCGCGCCGCTCGACCGGCGTCGTGACCGTCGGCCGCTGACTTTGCTCAGTGCCGCGCGGGTGGCGTGCGCGGCGACAAGTCGGTGGCGAACAACTGCGCGCTGTCGACGGCGTCGAAGCGGTAGTCGTTGTTGCAGAACTCGCAGGTCACCGCCACTTCGCCGCGTTCGGCAAGAATCGAATCCACTTCCGACTGGCCGAGCATCTTCAGCATGGCGCCGACCTTGTCGCGCGAACAGGTGCAGGCAAATGCAGGCTGCCGCCGCTCGAGCGGCGTCATCGGGCACTCCCAGAAGAGCCGCTTCAGGATCGCCTCGACCGGCAGCTGCAGCATCTCTTCGCGAGTCAGGGTCTGGGCAAGCGTCGTGACCCGCCGCCAGCCGTCCTCGTCGAAATCCGCCGGCACGTTGCCGCCTTGCTGCGGCATCCGCTGCAGCAACAGGCCGAAGGCGGCATGGTCGTCGGCTGCGAGCCAGAGCCGCGTCGGGATCTGCTCCGAGCGCTCCATGTAGCGCTCGAGAACCTCGGCGACGGTGTCGCCTTCGAACGGGACAATGCCCTGATACGGCACGGTCAACGCACTGCGCGACGGCGTGCGCCTGCTGCGGCCGGCCGGGCCGCCGGCGCCCGCGGCATTCTCCGACCGGTCCGGCACCAGGGTGACCGCGAAGCGGCCCTTGTCCTCCTGGTTGACGAGGTCCGACAGCGATGCGTCGTGCGGCACGTGGGCATTCGGGCGCAGCTTCACCGTCGCGCGATAGGTGCCGTTGGATTCGCATTCGACAACGAACAGCGCAACCGGGCCCGAACCCTGGATCTGCATGACCATGCCGCCGTCGAACTTCAGCGACGCGGCCAGCAGCAGGCCGGCCGACGACATCTCGCCCAGCCGATAGCGCACCGTCGGCGCCAGGTCCCTGCCGTCGTGCTGCAGGTGGCGCCGGGCGACCTCCGTCCAGGCGTGCTCCAGGCGGACGATCTGTCCACGGACCTGGTACTTGTCGAACATGAAGCGAAGCAGCGAATCCATGGCTCTGAAGCCCTCGTGCAGGGTGTCCGGCAAGCTTGACGGTATGCTGCCGCGAAGCAGCGCGCTGCGGCAGGAATCGGACCGAAGCCTCGCACGTGGCGCCGTCCAGGCCGCTTTTCAACCCAGTGTAGCGCCGCTTGCAGGGCCGCCGCAGGAGGGCCCCTGCGGTGCATGCGGATGAGCGCTGCGTCTATACTTCTTCCGGTGCCGGAACCCACGCGCAGGCCCTATGTCACCTCCCGCTGCTGCTCCTTCCTCTGCGGCTTCTTCCTCTGCCGGATCACCTGAATCGAGCTACCGCCCGCTGGTGCCGAACGGCGCGCAGTTCCTGACCATCCGGGGCCTGCGCTATCACCTGCGAACGTGGCAGACGCCGTCGGGGAGCGGCAAGGCCGGGCCGCTTCTCGTGCTGCTCCACGGCTGGATGGACGTCTCGGCATCGTTCCAGTTCGTGGTCGACGCCTTGCAGGCGCAATGGCAGGTGGTGGCGCCGGACTGGCGCGGCTTCGGGCTCTCCGAAGGAAGCCCCGGACGCGAGCATGCCGTCGACAGCTATGCGTTTGCCGACTATCTCGGTGACCTCGACGCGATCCTCGACCAGTTGTCTCCGACCGAGCCGGTCAGGATCGTCGCGCACAGCATGGGCGGCAACGTCGCGATGCTGTACGCCGGGGTCCGGCCGCAGCGGGTGGCCGGCGTGGTCAACCTGGAAGGATTCGGCCTGCCCGGATCGGATCCGGCAAAGGCGGTGCTGCGTTACCGGCGCTGGCTCGACGAGTTGAAGACGCCGTTCTCGCTGCGCAGCTTCGACTCGCTCGAAGCGGTGGCCGCCCGGCTGATGAAGACCAACCCGCGGCTGACCCGGGACAAGGCGCTCTACCTCGCAAGGCATTGGGCACGGCCAATGCAAGAGCGCCAGGTCCTGCGAGCGGATCCGGCCCACAAGCGCATCAATCCGATCCCCTACCGGGTCGATGAGGTCCTGTCGTGCTGGGGTGCCATCGAGTGCCCGGTGCTCTGGGTGGAGTCGCAGGATCGGGACTCCCATCACCAGTTCACCACGACCGCCGACTACCGGCGCCGGCTGGCGGGGATCAGGCGCCTCCAGGAAGTGCAAGTGGCAGATGCAGGCCACATGCTTCATCATGACCAGCCCGGCAGTATCGCCGGGTTGATCGAGGATTTCTTCAGCAGATGAACCTGCAAGCCGGCCGCCCGGCAGTTGCCGCGCGGCATCCTGATCCCTGGCACCTCAACGTGGATCTTCATTGCCACTCGACGGTGTCCGACGGCACGCTCGCACCGCGAGAGGTGGTTCGCCGGGCGCATCGCAACGGCGTGCAGGCGCTGGCGCTTACCGACCACGACGAGGTCGGCGGGCTCGGGGAGGCTGCTGCCGAGGCCGAAGCGCTGGGCCTGTGCTTCATCCCCGGCGTGGAGATTTCGGTGAGCTGGGCGCAAGAGACGATCCACATCGTCGGCCTGCGCATCGACCCGTGCTATCCGGCGCTGCTGCAGGGGCTGGCCGGGGTGCGTGGCGGCCGGCAGGCGCGGGCCGGCGAAATGGCGGATGGACTGGCGCGAGCCGGCATCGAGGGCGCGTACGAAGGCGCGCTCAAGTACGTCGGCAACCCGGACCTCATCTCGCGCAGCCATTTCGCGCGCTACCTGGTCGAGATCGGTGCCTGCACCGACGTCAGGCAGGTCTTCCAGCAATACCTGGTGCCGGGCAGGCCGGGCTTCGTGCCGCATCGCTGGGCGCGGCTCGAGCAGGCCGTAGAGTGGATCGAAGCCGCCGGCGGCATTGCGGTCCTCGCTCATCCGGCGCGATATCGCTTCGACGAGACGCGTCTCTGGGCGCTGGTCGAGGAATTCCGCAAGGCTGGCGGCAAAGGCATCGAAGTCGTCTCCGGCAGCCACACCGAAGCGGACTTCGTGCGGTTCGGCAACTGGAGCCGGGATTTCGGCCTGGCTGCATCGCGCGGCTCGGACTTCCACGACCCGACCGAAAGCACCTACGACCTCGGCCGGTTGCCGCGCCTGCCGGGCAGTCTGGAACCGGTCTGGGCGCAATGGCCGGAACTGGCGGCGATGACGCCGACCCTTCTCGACGCCTGAGGCATGAGACGCTTCTCCGTCCATCCGGTCAATCCGCAGCGCCGGCTGATGGAGCAGGCCGCCAGCCTCCTCCGCTCGGGCGGGCTGGTGGCGATGCCCACCGACGCCTGCTATGTACTCGCCTGCCGCCTCGGCGACAAGGCCGCGGTCGACCGGCTGCGCCAGATCCGGGGCATCGACGACAAGCACCTGCTGACGCTGATGTGCCGCGACCTGTCCGAGCTGGCGCAATACGCCCAGGTCGACAATCGACAGTACCGCTTCCTCAAGGAGTGGACGCCGGGCGCCTACACCTTCATCCTGCCTGCGACCAAGGAGGTGCCCCGGCGCCTGATGCATCCGTCGCGCAAGACGGTCGGCTTGAGGGTACCGTCTTCTCCGGCGGTGCAGGCCCTGCTGGAGGAACTCGGCGAGCCGGTGCTGAGCAGCACGCTCATACTCCCGGGCGAAAGCGAGCCGCTGACGGATCCGGAGGACATCGAGCATCGCCTGGCGAAGGTCATCGACCTGATGATCGAAGGCGAACCGGGAAGGCACGAGCCGACCACGGTCATCGACATGACCGGGGAAGAGCCGATGGTCGCGCGTGCGGGCCTGGGGCCGATCGACCGGATGACACTCTCGCGCTGATCCGGATCCTGCCCGCCGGCGCGGGCAGCGCATCGCTACAATCCCAGGCTTTACCGAGCGAGCGCCAGCCCCTTTGAGCACCGACCGCACCACCAGCGCCACCGACACCACCCGCACCACGCGAGTCCTGACCGGCATCACGACCACCGGCACGCCTCACCTGGGAAACTATGTCGGGGCGATCCGGCCTTCGGTTGCCGCGAGCAACCGGGCCGGCGTCCACAGCTTCTATTTCCTCGCCGACCTGCATGGGCTCATCAAGTGTCCGGAGCCGGAACGCATCCAGCGCTCGACCCTGGAGATTGCCGCGAGCTGGCTGGCGGCAGGGTTGGATCCCGACGCGAGTGGTCTTCTACCGCCAGTCCGACATCGTCGAGATCCCGGAGCTGACCTGGCTGCTCACCTGCGTCACCGGCAAGGGACTGCTCAACCGCGCCCATGCGTACAAGGCGGCGGTCGATCGCAATGAGCAGGCAGGCGCGGATCCCGATGCCGACGTCACCGCCGGGCTCTTCATGTACCCGGTGCTGATGGCTGCCGACATCCTGATCTTCAATGCGCACAAGGTGCCGGTGGGGCGCGACCAGGTCCAGCACCTCGAGATGACCCGCGACATCGGCCAGCGCTTCAACCATCTCTACGGTGAGCATTTCGTGCTGCCGGAGGCGGTGATCGAGGACGATGTCGCGACGCTGCCCGGCCTCGACGGCCGCAAGATGAGCAAGAGCTACGACAACACCATCGCGCTGTTCGGCTCGCGCGAGCAGCTCCAGAAGCAGATCGCCGGCATCGTGACCGATTCGCGGGCGCCGGGCGAACCGAAGGACACCGATGGGTCGGCGCTGTTCCAGATCTACCAGGCGTTCGCAACGCCGGCCGAGACCGCGGCCTTTCGCGAAGCGTTCGCCGCAGGTATCGGCTGGGGCAATGCCAAGGAGCAGCTGTTCGAGCGGCTCGACCGGGAGCTGGCGCCGATGCGGTCGCGCTACGACGCGCTGCTGGCCGATCCTGCCGCGATCGAGGCGGTGCTGAAGGAGGGTGCAGACAAGGCGAGGCAGCTCGCCGCCCCCCTGATGGTGCGGCTGCGCCAGGCAGTCGGCCTGCGGGCCCTCGCTGGCGCCACGGCCAAGGCAGCGGAACAGCCAGCGGAACAGGCAACGGAACCGGCAGCAGGGAAGTCGGCAGGCAAGGCGTCGACTTCACCGCCGGCAGGCGTCGAACCCGCGCAGGCGATCTTCAAGCAGTATCGGGAGCGCGACGGCAGGTTCTACTACAAGCTCGTCGGCGCCCAGGGCAGGGTGCTGATGCAGAGTCGCGGGTTCGCATCGCCGCAGGAAGCGGGCCGCGTGATCGCCGACTTCCAGGCGCGCGGCGCTGCGGCACTGGCCGAGCACGCGACGCAGCTGCAGGAGCTGCCGGACGTCACGGCGAAGGAACTCGGCGCGGTGCTCGATCGGCTCGTCGAAAAATAGTTCCTGCTCAGGCGTCCTGGCGCGTCGATGCGTCCGCGAGCGGCTTCGGCTCGCGGATCTGGTGCATCTGCCGCAGCTTCGGCACCGTCTGCAGGAAGTCCTTCAGTTGCGCAAGCGGCAGCGGCTCGCAGATGAAGGACCCTTGGATGTGGTCGCAGTCGAACGACCTCAGCGCGCGCATTTCAGCGCCGGTCTCGACGCCTTCTGCCATCACCTGCAGCCCCAGCTTGCCCGCAAGCGTCATGATCGCCTGGACGATGGCGGCATTGCCGCGATCCGCCTGCAGGTCGCGCACGAAAGTGTGGTCGATCTTGAGGCCGCCGACCGGCAGGTTGCGCAGGTACGAGAGCGACGCGTAGCCGGTACCGAAATTGTCGATGATGACCTGGATGCCCAGCCGCCGGAGATCGCCGAGCAGCGCCACCGTCTTGTTGGAGTTGTCGATCAGCGCATTCTCGGTAAGCTCGAGGCGCAGCAGGCGCGGCGGAAAGCTGCGCTCGGCCAGCAGGCTGTTCAGCTGGGCGAGGAAGCCGTCCTCGCCGAGCTGGCGAGGCGAGACGTTGACCGATACCGACATCTCGTCCTTGTCGTCGATGCCGAGCTCGATGCGATCGTCAAGCGCACGGCGGATCGCCCACAGCCCCACTTCGCGCATCAGGTTGTTCTGCTCTGCAGTCGGCAGGAACGCCTCCGGCAGCAGCAGGCCGCGCCGCGGATGGCGCCAGCGGATCAGTCCCTCCATGCCGACGATGCGCTTGTCGCTGACCGCCAGCACCGGCTGGTAGTAGAGGTCCACCTCGCCGCGCTGCAGGGCCAGCGGCAGCTCGCTGGCCAGCTGCAGCTGGTCGCCGCGATCATCGGCCAGGTCACGGGCGAAGAAGCGCACGTCGTTGCGGCCTTCGGACTTGACCTGGTACATCGCGCTGTCGGCGCACTTGATGAGCAGGGTCGCATCGGTGCCGTTTTCCGGCGAGAGCGCCACGCCGATGCTGGCCGACAGGAAATAGGCGCGGTTGAGCAGGATGAAGGGCCGTTCGATCGCGGCCAGCACGCGCCGGGCAGTTACCTCGATGCGCTCCTTGTTGTCTTCCTTGTCCAGCAGCAGGATGAACTCGTCGCCGCCGATGCGGCCGGCCACGTCGCTCGGACCGATCGATTCGCGAAAGCGTCGCGCCACCTCGATCAGCACCTGGTCGCCGACCTGGTGCCCGAGCGTGTCGTTGATGACCTTGTAGCGGTCGAGGTCGACGTACAGGATGCACGCGGGCTCGCGGGCTGCCAGCCGCTGCTGGAGCTGCTCGGTGAGGTAGACCCGGTTGGGCAGGCCGGTCAGGGCGTCGTGCAGCGAGGCGTGCACCAGGCGCGTCTCGGCAGCCTTGCGTTGCAGGTACAGCGACAGGGTGCGCGACAGGATGTCCGCCACCTGCGAAAGGAAGGTGTCGGCGCGAAAGCCGACGGGCGAGAAGAAGAGCAGTGCGGAGAGCACGTTCTTCTGCTCGTCGGAGATCGGCGCGACGAAGGCAGCCTGCATGCCGGTCGCCTGGGACTGGTAGCGCTCGGCGAAGGTCGGGTGCAGCGTGACGTCGCGCATCCAGATCGCCTGGCCTTTCCACGCCTTGGCCTCCACCGAGTCGGGACCGATCGGGATCTGCTTGGGCAGGTCGCCGAGCATGCGAGTGATGGCGGGCAGGCCCCAGCGCTCGCGCACCGTGAGCGATGTCGTACCCGGGATCTGCGCGAGGTGGGCGCCGCCCGACCAGCCCATCATCCGCGACACGGCGATGATGATGGCGGCCACCACTCGCTCGGGCTCGGTCTGCTCGCGCATCACCGTGGCCATCTCGCTTTCGAGCTGCAGCAGCAGCTGCTGCTGCGTCTCGCGGGTGACGTTTCGGCCGACGCCGCGGTAGCCCACGATGGCGCCGGCGGCATTGAAGGTCGGCCGCCCGGAGATCGCGATGGAATAGAGGTGGCCGTCGGGATCGAGCAGGCTGTACTGGAAGTTCTCGAACTGCCGGTCCGACGCCAGGTCCGCCTTGAGGCCCTCCCAGTTGGCGCGCGGCAGCCCGATCAGGTTCGCTTCCCAGAAGTGACGGCCGATGTTGCCCTTCGCCCAGGCGCCGAGCGCGGCCACGACGCTCTCCGACATGAACGAGACGCGATGCTCGGCGTCCGTCTCCCAGACCCAGTCCGAGCTCAATTGGGTCAGGTCGCGGAACTTGGCCTCGCTCGCCGCGAGCTGCTGGGCCATGGTGCGCATCGCGGTGATGTCCTGCGCGATGCCGGCGAGGCGCACCACGTTGCCGTGCTCGTCCGATTCCGGGCGCGCCACCGATCGGATCCAGATCTGGTCCTTGCCGCGCTTGATGTAGCGATACTCGATGCGGATCTCGCGGCCGCGCTTGACGCCGCGGCGGTGCGCGCTTTGCCAGCGCTGCTGGTCCTCGGGATGGATGCAGATGTGGAACGCCCGCGGCGAGGGCGGCCCGTGCTCCTTGTCGATGCCGAAGACCCGGTAGGATCCTTCGCTCCAGTAGAAGCGATCTTCGAGCAGGTCGTAGACCCAGGAGCCCATCACGGCAAGGCCTTCGGCGACGCCGTACTGCGCCTGCAGCTCGCTCAGCCGCTTGTTGATGGCGCGCTGCTCGCGCAGGTCTTCCGACACCTGCATCAGCCCGTAGCCGAAGATGCCGATCGCCACCAGCGCAATGGGCAGGGCATACCAGAAGTAGCGGGTGAGCTGGTCCGGGAACATCAGGCCGGCGATGCAGAAGGCGGCGCCGACGCCGACCGGCAGGGCGAACACCCGCAGCCGGTCCTTGCGGGCGACCAGCCGTGAATAGAATGCCTTCAGTTCCTCGAGATTCACTAAACGATGAGCCGTCGGATGCATGAGCCGGAAATTGATCAGCCTGCCGGCGAGCCGGTCTCGCCGACAGCCGGCCGAGCCGCATGTCGCCACCGTACAACATTCGGCCTGGGTGGCACGCTGGATCGGACAGCCGCGCGGAAACGCGCGCCTGCTGGATTTCGCCAGCGGCAACGGCCGCCACGCCCGTTTGGCCGCTGGCCATGGGGTATCGGGTGCTTGCCGTGGATCGCGACAGGGCCTTGCTTGACATGAGCGAGGGTAAGAATCTGGAGGCCCGGATGGAAGACCTGGAATCCGGACGGTGGAGCTTTTCTGCCGAGCGGTTCGAAGTCGTTGTCGTGACGAATTTCCTCTTCCGGCCGCGACTCGATCTGCTGCCGGCATTGCTCGAGCCCGGCGGCAGGCTGGTCTACGAGACCTTTGCGCACGGCAACGCCGCGTTATGGTAAACCGTCGAACCCGTCGTTCCTGCTGCAGCCGGACGAGCTTTCCTGGCTGGCGCGGCGAGCGGCCTGCAGGTGACGGGCGTTCGAGCAGGGCTATGCCGGCCTGCCGAAGCCCGCGCTGGTCCAGCGCATCGTCGCCGTCAAGCTTCCCGCCGGCATCGATTCGACCCCGCTTTCGGCGCCGCCATCCGGAACGGGACCCGCGCTGAGCTAAAATTCGCGAGCCATGCCAGTCGCCGACTGCGGCGATGCCTGCGCCCAACAGCCAATCGAGGAACGATTCAATGATGATCAAGGGCAGTCTGGTCGCGATCGTGACACCCATGCATGACGACGGCTCGCTCGATCTCGACAGGTACCGCGCGCTGATCGACTGGCACATCGAGTCGGGCACGGCCGCGATCGTGGCGGTCGGCACCACCGGCGAATCGCCCACCGTGAGCGTCGAGGAGCACCAGCGAACTGATCCGGGTCGCGGTGGAGCACTGCAAGGGCAGGGTGCCGGTCATCGCCGGCACGGGCGCCAATTCCACGCGCGAGGCGATCGAGCTGACGCGGCACGCCAAGGAAGTCGGCGCCCAGGCGTACCCTGCAGGTCGTGCCGTACTACAACCGGCCGACCCAGGAAGGCCTGTACCGGCATTTCAAGGCCATCGCCGAAGAGGCGGGCCTGCCGGTCATCCTCTACAACGTGCCGTCGCGCACCGTGGCGGATATCTCCACCGAGACCGTCCTGCGGCTGGCCGAGGTGCCGGGCATCATCGGGCTTGAAGGATGCGACCGGCGACATGTATCGCGGTTCCGAGCTGCTCGCCACGCCTGCCGCAGGACTTCGCCGTCTACAGCGGCAACGACGACAGCGCGCTTGCCCTGATGGCCATGGGCTCCACGGCGTGATCTCGGTGACTGCCAATGTCGCGCCGACGCGAGATGGCGCAGATGTGCCGGGCGGCGCTCGAAGGTGACTTCAAGACGGCGCTTGCGCTCAACCGCCGGCTGCTGCCGTTGCACGGCAAGCTGTTCGTGCGAAGCCAACCCGATCCCGCTCAAATGGGCGATGGCCCGGATGGGCCTCATCGAGGGCGGCATCCGGCTGCCCTTGACCCCGCTTTCGGCAGGACACCACGAGACCGTGTTGTCGGCGCTGAAGGCTTCTGGAGTGATGACCTGATGTTCGATCGACGTGCCAGGCTCGCCGGGCTGCTGGCCGCAGCGCGCGTTGCTGTCTGGGGCCTGCAGTTCCCTTCGCTCGATGATGGATCCCGCCAACATCGAGTACCGCGGCGCCGGCCAGGGCCCTGCACTCGACGTGCCGCCCGATCTGGTGGCGCCGCAGGCGAGCGATCGCTATACCCTGCCGGCGAGATCCTCATCGCAGACGCTGTCGGACTTCAACCGCGAGCGCGCGGCCGTAGGCGATGCCACGCCGCGAAGCGGCGACGTGATGCCGGTGCGGGACGGTGCCCGGATCGAGCGGATGGGCGAGTGCGCTGGATCGTCATCAACCAGCCGGTGGAGAAGGTCTGGCCGGTGCTGAGGGATTTCTGGGCCTCGCAGGGCTTCAGCCTGGCGCTCGATTCGTCGCAGACCGGGATCATGGACACCGAGTGGGCGGAACGCCGGCAACGCGTCGAAACGACCGGTATCCGGGGGCTGCTCAGCCGGACCTTCGGCACCAGCTACGCCACCGGGGAGCGGGACCGCTATCGGACCCGCGTCGAGCGGGTATCCGAAGGCGTGACCGAGATCTACGTGACCCATCGCGGCATGGAGGAAGTGGTCACCGGAATCCAGAGAGGACCAGTCGTCTGGCAGGCACGGCCGAGGGATCCCGAACTCGAGATCGAATACCTGCGAAGGATCCTGGCGCAATTCGGCGCCGGGCGCGATTCGATCGCGGCCGCGGCCGCCGGCCGAACGCGGCTCGGGTGCGACAGCGTCGGCCGAGGAGCGCACGCGCGTCGTGAACCAGGGCGACCTTGCCAGCCTGCAGGTCGCGGAAGGGTTCGACCGGGCATGGCGGGAAGTCGGGCTGGTGCTCGATCGGGTCGGCTTCACCGTCGAGGATCGGGATCGCTCCAAAGGCACCTACTTCGTGCGCTATGTCGATCTCGATCGCCGTGACCCTCGGCAGGGCACCATTTCGCGGTTCTTCTCCGGCGAGCGCAAGGACCTGATGGGCCAGCGCTACCAGATCGCGATTGCCGGCAGCGCGTCGGAAGTGATGGTCACCGTGCGTGAGGAGGGCGGACAGCCGCCGCAGACAGCCGAGAACAAGCGCGTGGCGAACCGCATCATCGCGCTGCTCCATGAAGAGATGAAATAGCCGGTGCGATTCGCAAGTCTTGGTAGCGGCAGCGAAGGCAACGCGCTGGTGGTCGATCTTCCGCAGGAGGACGGCTTCCTGCTGGTGGATTGCGGATTCCCGCTGAAGGAAGTGGCCCGGCGGCTGGCGCGGCTGCAACTCGACATCTCGAAGCTGCGCGCCATCCTGGTCACGCATGAGCATTCGGATCATGTCTGCGGCGTGTTCCGGCTCGCCGCCGCGGCGAGCGTGCCGGTTCACCTCACGTTCGGCACGCGGGAAGCATCACGCCGGATGGCGGCATTCGACGACCAGGCCTGCCGCCTGATCGAGCCGGATCAGCCGCTGGAACTGCATGGCCTGCAGGTCACCCCGTTTTCGGTGCCGCACGACGCCCGCGAGCCGGTGCAGTATGTCTTCGACGATGGCGATTCCAGGCTCGGACTGCTCACCGATATCGGTCGATCGACGCCGCACGTCGTGTCGGCGCTGGCGGGCCTGAGCGCGCTGGTGCTGGAGGCGAACCACGATCGCACGCTGCTCGCCGACGGGAACTATCCGCCGTCACTGAAGCGGCGGATCGGTGGTGATTACGGGCACCTGGAAAACCAGGCGGCGGCGGACATCCTCGGCGCGCTGGACCGGAGCCGTCTGCACACCGTGGTGGCCGCACACCTGAGCCGGCAGAACAACCGGGCGGAACTGGCCCAGCTCGCGTTGTCGGCGGTGCTGGAATGCCCGCCGGAAGTCATCCCGGTCGCCGACCAGGACCGCGGCTGCGACTGGCTGCAGGCCTGAACGACTGGCCTGATCGACCGCTGCAGGGCCGAACTACTGGCCTGAACTACCGGTCCAATCGACTATTCGGCAGCCTTGCCGCTGTTGTTGTTGCTGCTTGCGTTGCGTGCCGCTTCCACTGCACGAGCAGCGGCTTCCTTGGCATCCGCGGCTGCTTCGCTGGTCGCATCGGAGACCTTCGCGGCCGTTTCCCGAGTGAACTCAGCGGCCTTTCCGGCCAGTTCCTTGGTCTTCTCGACGGCCGGGCCGGATGCCTCGCGTGCCGCTTCAACGGCGCGGGAAGCGGCATCCTTGGTTGCTTCGACCGCATTGCCGGTGACGATCTTTGCGGCTTCTCCCGTCTTCACGGCGGCTTCCTTGGCGGCGGCCGCGGCAGTCGCTGCCTTTTCCTGGGCCGCATCGACGGGGTTCTGCGCCGGAGCCTCGGTCTTGGGTGCTGGCACGTCCTTCTTCTCGCAGGCGGCGAGGGACAGGGCGACAAAGCCGCCAGGAGGAGGGTGGTGATGCGCAATTGGCTTCTCGTTGTTGCCCGTCGGAAGCCCATTTTAGCCCCGCCGGTCAGGCCCTTCCGGTGAAGGCCCCTCCCGTCGCGCCTGACCGGCCGCGGCGAGGCGTCAGCCGCGCCGAGGCCGGTGGTGGTGCCGGTGAGGCAGGGCGTCGATTCCTGCCAGAGCAGCTCGTACTTGCGCAGCCAGGGTTCGACCGCCTCCGGCATCGCGAGCAGCAGGCGTCCGCGAAAGGCCTGGTAGTGGGCACGGCGCAGCAGGTGGATGCGGTCGCCGACCAGCAGGCCCTCGCCGGCGGCGATGGCGGCGGCGCCTGCGGCATTCGATCCGGCCGGAGAAGCGTGCGGCGCAGTTGCCGAACGAGGCATGGCGCTCGAGCCACCGGCGATTGGACCACCAGCCGCAGGCTCGCTTCCGGTCCTTGAGCAGGCGTGACAACTCGGCGAACGCCTCGGGCGATTCGAGCGGCCAGTCGGAGAAGTCGAGGTCGGCGAGCGCGAGGGCTGCGGCGGCGCGACAGCATCCAGCACCGCCTGGAATTCGCTGCGAAAGGAGAAGAGCGCGATTCAGGAGCCTGCACGGAGCCATCCGGAGGCCAGCCAGTCCTTCAGGCTATCCCGAAGCCACGGCTGGCGGAAAGCGCGCGCCGTCTGAACGGCATCCAGGCCGCGCTGATCGGCCAGCACCGCAGCAGCCGGCGCGCCTGGCGGTCGTCCCCGGCGGCACGTCGACCGCCTCGCCGTTGATGTAGAAGTGTCGCCCGCGGTAGAGCATCCGGGTCTTGCGGCGAGTCCAGTACCAGGCGACCGTGGCCCCGTCCGGGAATCGTGCGCTTCGCCGTCCGGATGTCCGGGCGTCGAACCAGACCGAAGGCTTCGGCTCGGTCAGGTAGCAGCCGATGAACCGATCGATCAGCGCGCGGGGGCCGGTAGCGGCGCAGCCAGGCGCCGAGTGTCCGTGCCATGTCGGCGGGTATCTCGGCGGGATGGGCGACCGGCGCCTCGATCCGGTCGCGATAGCGCGGCTGGCCGCTGTCGGCGGTCGGCCGGCACGCGCGGGCTGGTCCGCCAGGAAGCTGAAGAACGCCTGGCGCAGTTCGCTCACTGGACGGGGAACGGAAGCCGATCGAGCAGGTCATGCATTCGCCGACGGCCGTCCCTTCGTGTCCCCAGCCGGGCGGCAGGTAGAGCATGTCGCCCGGCTCCAGCAGCCAGGTCTGCTCGGCCCGGAAGTCGGCCAGGAGCCGAGCGGCGCATTCGGAACCAGCGCGGCGGCCCCGGCGCGGCCGATGGCCAGCGCCGGCGGCCCGCGACCTGCAGCAGGAAGACGTCGTAGGAATCGACATGCGGGCCGACGCCGCCGCCATCGGTCGCGAAGCTGACCATCAGGTCGTCGAGGCGCGCATCCGGCAGGAAGCGGAAGCGGTCCATCAGGGCTCGGGCCGCAGGCAGGTGAAGGTCGACGCCCTGGACGAGCAGGCGTCCAGCCCGGTTGCCGCCGGGGCGGCAGGCGGTTGAAGGGGCCGTGGCGCAGCCGCCAGCCGCCAGCCGGCCGTGCCGGCCCGCGGCGGCACCTGCAGAGGCGGCGGCACGCCTGCCGGCGCCAGGACCAGCCGGCTTTCGACGTCCGGATCGCGGGCGAGCGCGAACAAGGACCGGGCGGTGAGCAGGGTCGCGATCCGCGGCAGATCGGCCTGGTCGGCCTGGCGGCCCGATCCGCCTGCGTCGACTGCTACCCGCCAGCGAACGCCAGGCATGGCGCACGAGCAGCGGCTGGCGCTGCCAGTGGCGCTGAGGAACTGGCGCGGTGAGTCGCCGAGTCGGGTTGACGGCAGTCGCGCTGGTCATGCGTCGCGATCGTCACGGCAGGGAACGCGTGCTGACCTGGAAGGCGTCGGAGGCGTCGCCGGCGCCGCGCAGCGCGAGCGACGGGTCCCAGCGGATCTGCACCCAGGACGACGAGAAAGGCGAGCCGAAGCATTCGACCCGCTGGAAGTTGGCGAGGCCGTGCGAGCGCCGCAGCAGGCGGTCGCTGCGGAAATGGTGGGTGTCGCCGTGCAGCAGCAGGACCGGCCCGTCGAACGCGGCGGCAGCGGCGATCACCAGGCTGCGCATGCGCTCCCAGCCGTCGCTGCGATTGCCTTCGAAGCGCATGTTGGCATGCAGGGCGATGACCAGGCCCGCGGCCCGCTCCCGGAGCGCCCGTTGGACGGTCTCGTTGAGCCAGTCGCGCATTGGCCTGCTGCCGCAGCAGCCAGGCCTCGGCCAGGTCGGCCGCCTCGCTGTCGGCGCGTTGTTGCTGCCCACCACATGCAGCGTGCAGAACTGCAGCGAGCCGACGCGCCAGCGCAGGTTCTCCGGCAGGCGTGGCCGGCGAGCGCGCTCGCTCCCGGCAGGCGTCGCGGCCGTCCTCGCGGCCCGTAGGCGGCCCTGCTGCTGCAGCGGCATCCGGCGCCGGCCCAGCGACTCGCGGCGGCGGAAGGCATGCGCGCGCAGCCACTCCAGCCGGTCGAGGCGCCCGCCCGGCTGCCAGGGCGGCAGCGAGCGGTCGCAGTCGGTCCATTCGTTGTCGCCGGGCGTGAGGATCAGCGGATGCGGGCACTCGTCGAGCAGCTGCGAGCCGCGACGCCAGCAGGTCGTCGTCGCAGGCTTCCAGCCTGCTCTTGATGTCGCCCACGTGCAGCACGAACTCGAGCGGCTCGGGCGCCAGGGCGGCCAGGATCAGGCGCAGGGCACCTGCCTCGAGGCGCGAGTAGGGCGTGTCGCCGATGAAGCCGAACCAGAAGGGACGGTCGTCCGTGCCGGCGTGACGCGAGGCGCCAGGTGTCGGCCTCGGCTTGCCGGCGGCCGGAGCGGCGACCGGCGCGCAGGCCGCCGGCCCGCAGCGCAGTCCGGCAGCAGGTGCCGCCAGCAGCCGGCGCCGTCAGCCGTTGACGCGCCCGCCGGCCCCGTCATGCGGCGCACCTGCACGGCCGCTTCACGCGGCTCATCGCCGTCGAGCAGCGCCCGCCAGCGGTAGATGCGCTCCAGCGCAAGCCGCGGCGTCAGTTCGTCCACCGCCAGCGAGCGCAGTTCGTCGCCGATCGCCTGCACCGGCGCGGCGCTCGCCGCTCCGGTGGGCGGCTCGCCGGCCTCGCGATCAGCTCTGACGGCCGCGGCATCAGAGCGTGGTAGGCGGGCGCGGACGCGAACAGGTCCATCTGGGGCTGCTGGGCGGCCGCAGCCTGCTCGAGCGACTGCAGCGTGCGTGCGCGCATGCCTGAGCAGGTTCGCCGGCAGCCCGGCGAGCCGTGCCACCTGCAGGCCGTAGCTCTGGCTGGCCGGTCCTTGCCGGACCTGGTGCAGGAACACGATCCCGCCGGCATGCTCGGCGGCGGCCAGGTGCAGGTTGACGGCGGCGGTCGATTGCGAGGCGAGCGCCGTCAGTTCGAAGTAGTGGGTCGCGAACAGGGTCAGCGAGCGGCTCGTTTCGAGCAGGTGAAAGGCGATGGCATGCGCCAGGGCCAGGCCGTCGAAGGTCGACGTGCCGCGGCCGATCTCGTCGACCAGCACCAGCGAGCGTTCGGTCGCGGAATTGACGATCACGGCCGCCTCGGTCATCTCGACCATGAAGGTCGAACGGCCGCCGGCCAGGTCGTCGGACGCGCCGATGCGGGTGAAGATCCTGTCGATCGGCCCGATCACGCAGGCGTCGCGCGGGCACGAAGCTGCCGCACCAGGCGAGCACCGCGATCAGCGCGACCTGGCGCATGTAGGTCGACTTGCCGCCCATGTTGGGACCGGTGATGACGAGCAGCCGCTGCTCCGGGTCCATGTCGCAGTCGTTCGCGATGAAGCGCTCGACGACCTTCTCGACGACCGGATGGCGGCCGCCCTTGATGTGGATGCCGGGCGTCGCGCCGAGTTGCGGCCGGATCCAGCGGGACTGCTCCGCGACCGACGGCCAAGGCGTGGCAGCAGTCGAGCGCGGCGATCGCGCGCGCGCCAGCTGCTGCAGCGCCGGGATGTGCGGCGCCAGCGACTGCAGCAGCTGCTCGTAGAGCGCCTTCTCGCGCGCCAGCGCCCGCTCGCGCGCCGACAGCGCCTTGTCCTCGAAGGCCTTCAGCTCGGCGGTGATGTAGCGCTCGGTGCCCTTCAGGGTCTGCCGGCGCCGGTAGTCGGCCGGCACCTTGTCGGCCTGGGCGCGACCCACCTCGATGAAGAACCCGTGCACGCTGTTGTAGCCGACCTTGAGCGTGGCGATGCCGCGTGCGTTCGCGTTCGCGCTGCTCCATCTCGGCGAGAAAACTGTCGCAGTCGCGATCGACCGCGCGCAGTTCGTCGAGCGTGTTGTCGAAGCCGTTGCGGATCACGCCGCCGTCCCTCACCAGGGCCGGCGGTTCGTCGGCCAGCGTCTCGCGCAGCAGCGCGGCGATGGCCGGATCGACGCCGCCGCGGCCCGCGATCAGCGCGTCCGGGCGGCGCGGCTTCGATCCGCCGATCGACGGTGCGGCCGTGCGCCTGGTGCAGCAGCTCGAGGCATGCGGCAGCACCGGCAGCGCGTCTTCAGCGCGACCAGTTCGCGGGGCCGGCGCGCTGCCGAGCGACGATCCGCGTCGCGATCCGTTCGATGTCGGCGCAGCCGGCCAGCAGGCGGCCGATCGGCTGGGTCAGGCGATGCGTAGATCAGGCATTCCACCAGGTCCTGGCGGCACGCGGACTTCGGCCTCGTCCTGCAGCGGCGCGAGCAGCCACTGCCGCAGCATCCGGCTGCCGGCGGCGGTGGCGCACCGGTCCATGCGCGACAGCAGGGTCGCGCCGCGCTCCTCCTGCAGCGGCTTGACGATCTCGAGGTTGCGGCGCGCGACCGGATCGATCGCGATCAGCGCCTCGCGGCGCAGGCGCCGGACCGGCTGCAGGTGCCGAAACGGCTGCCCCAGCGTGAGCGCGAGATAGTCGAGCAGCGCGCCGATGGCGCCGACCGCTGCCGGCAGGTCAGCGATCTCGGTCGCGTGCAGCGTGTGCATGCCGAGGCATTCGCGCAGCAGCCGCTCGCCGCGGACGGCGTCGAACTGCCAGTCGGGACGCTCGATCAGCGGCACGCTGCCCGCTGCCTGCAGGCGCTGGCGCACCCGGCCAGCAGCGCCAGGTTCGGCTTGACCGCGCCTTCGGCGACCAGCAGCTCGGCCGGGCCGATCCGTTCCAGCTCCGCGTCGAGCTCCGCCTGGCCGACCTCCGTCACGCAGCAGTCGCCGCTCGCCACGACGATCGACGCCAGCAGCGACCCGCTGCGCTCTTCGGCGCGCCCGGCAGCACCGCCAGCGCGACCAGCGGCCGATCCTCGCGCTCCGGCAGCAGTTGCGCGTCGGTCAGCGTGCCCGGCGTGATCGTCCTGACCACCTTGCGCTCGACCGGCCCCTTGGCACGTCGCCGGATCGCCGATCTGCTCGCAGATCGCCACCGACTCGCCCAGCGCCACCAGCTTGCCGAGGTAGAAGTCGAGCGCATGCACCGGCACGCCCGCCATCGGGATCGGCTCGCCGGCCGACGCGCCGCGCTTGCGTCAGCGTGATCGACAGCAGCGGCGCCGCGCGCTTCGCGTCGTCATGGAAGAGCTCGTAGAAGTCGCCCATGCGGTAGAAGAGCAGGGCGTCCGGATGCTCCGCCTTGATGCGGAGGTACTGCTGCATCATCGGCGTGTGGCCAGAGAGGTCTGATCCGATTTGATTCGGTTCGAGCATCCAGATTCGCTGTGAGTTCAGTAGGTTAGGTAACGACTGCCGATTCTGAGGTGTGCGGATTGGATCAGGCGGTCCTCAAATAAGTCGCCAGTTGGTGTAGGTTCTAGTGTAGGTTATAATCACACTCCTATAGGAACTACACCAAACCTACACCGGATACTCCGTCCCGGCACGAGGAATTGTCCCATGCAGATTGACGCCTTCGACGCCCGCACGGCAAAGCAGCTGCCGGCCGGCAACTTCCTGACCATCCCCGCCTACCCGGGTCTGCGCTTGGTCGCCACGACGACGACGAAGACCTGGACGTATCGCTATCGGGATCCCGCAACGGGCGCGCTGAAGCAGATGACGCTGGGACGCTGGCCCGGTATCACCTTTCCGCAGGCGCTCGCGGCTTGGGAGCAGGCGAGGGGCGCGCGCAGCGTTGGCGTATCCGTCGGCGACGCGCGACGCGCGAAGCAAAAGGAAGTCCGGGCTTCCAGCGAGGCGCTACAGCGCCGGCAGCGATCGACCGTCGCTCGCGTGGTCCAGCAGTACCTCGAGGAGGTCGTGGAGCCCCGGCGGAAGACGAAGGGTGCCCTGGAGGCCAACCGCATGTTGACTCGGGCTGTGGAGAAATTCAAGAACGTGTCTGCCGAGGCCCTGACAAGGGAGCAGGCGCACGAGATCGTCCTTGCTGTTGCGAAGAGCGCGCCCCGTGTCGCTGCGATGACGCGGCAGGAGCTCCGGGCCTGCTGGGAGCATGCGATCGCCACCGGACGAATCGCTTCGGTGAACCCGTTCCTGGGCAAGACGATCGGCGGCGCGTTGCCCGGCAACGTGAAGCGGTCCCGGTTTCTGAACACGGAGGAGACGGCCGCCCTGTTGCAGTGGTTCCGGCAGCCGCGGGCCTACAGCCGGACTGTGGCGGAGGCGCTGGAGCTCACGCTGCGAACCGGCCTTCGGTCTGGTGAGGTGGTCGGCATGCACAGCAGGGAACTGCAAGAGCGGGACGGCATCCTCTGGCTGCATATCCCCGCCGAGCGCATGAAGGAAGGCAAGCCGCACTCGGTTCCGCTCGTCGGGCGGGCTCGCGAGATCGCGCTGGGACGCACGCCGAAGGAGGGCGGTTACTTGTTTCCGTCAAGGGACGGGAAGAAGCCGGTCACCCAGAAGGCTCTGGGCGTCGAGGTCTACGCACACTCAGGTGCGTCGACCTCGGAGACCTACGCTCACCTGCGCGTATGCCCCGTCGCCGACTGGGCGCCCCACGATTTGCGGCGCACTGCGCGGACGATGCTGCAGGAGCTCGGCTGCCCCTTCGAGGTCGGCGAGTCGATCCTCGCTCATGCGCTGCCCGGCGTCGCCGGCAACTACGCCGTGTCGGCATTGGCACAGCAGAAGGTGGAGTGGCTGAGGACACTGGGTGCGCGCCTGGACGAGTTGGCCGAAGTGCCCGTCCCAGAGCGGCTTGCAGCATGAGGGCGCGCTCCTCAAAGGGGGACAGCATCACGGTAGCGCTGCGGCCGGTCGCCATGCGGATGGCTGTCGAGTGGCTGGCTCCATCAATGGAGCAGGCGATTCCGCGACTCGCCGCGCACTTCCAGGTCACCAAGCTCTTCCAGGTACTGAAGCGCCGAGGCGGAGACAGTGAGGAGAACGTGCGGGTCAAGCTACCACGTGCGGCCGCGGAAGTTTTCGTGGGGTCGGCGCTGCGATTTGCGGCGCACCTGCCTTCGGAACTTCTGATTGAACCGCCGATACTTGAGGTAGTTCCCTCGCGGCGCAATCCATTGCCGGAAGGGCCAATCGATGAACCTCCCCCGAATCCGCCTCGGGCAAGCCGGTCAACACCTTCCAACGGCCGAGCGGCGCTCTTGGAGGTCGCAATCGACATTCTTGCGTCACTACGGGAGGGGGCGGGAAGGCCGATGCGTGTCGACCCGCTCGTCGCTCGCGAGACACTGGCCTCCATCAGGAGAAGCCATATCCGAAGCCCAGGCCGGCCACAGAGTTCTCCCCTCGAGAAGACCGCCTATGTTCTTGGGGTCAGTGCCGATACCGTGGAGCGGGCGCTACCTGCCGGACGTGAGGCGGAGGCCGCCATCAAAGCAGCGGGGCAAGCACTGCCGCCTGAGGCAACGCCCACTCTGATGCTTGTCAGCTACGGGGAGAAGCCGACCGTCGACGCCGTGGTGTTCAGCGCCAGCGACGCAACGGAAAAGGCTCCCCCAGAGTGACTCACGCTTTGCGCGCATTTATGCGGGTGGATTGAGGAGGCGCTTGCCGGCACAGTACTGTCATGACGCGATAGGCGCGTTTCTGACATCGAGGAATCCGGTATGGCTCCCCAAGCATCCACAAAAGGTCGCGCACCCGCACCCGTCGGCGGCGCACTCTTCATCGCCTCCACGCACCTACCAGGGTTAGTTGGCTTGTCCAAACCGACCATCAGGCGCTTGACGGCCCGCGGCGAATTTCCAAAGCCTCGCCGCCTCGGCACCCGTGCCGTCGCCTATCTGCGAAGCGAGGTCGAGGCCTGGGCGGCGTCGCGCCCGGTCTCGGACGTGCTGCCGCCTCCTGCCCGCCAACGGGAGATGCAGCCATGAGCCCGCAACAAGCCACGGAGGCGATGGCCTCCTTCACCAAGGCTGCTCTGGCTGCCGTCGATCGCGAGTTCGGCGACGGCTACGCCAAGCGTAACCCGGCGCTGGTAGGAACCCTCGTCGCATGCTGCACTGGTCTGGTCGCGCCTCTGCATACACCCCCACACACTGCCCAGGAGCCGACATGCGAGAGAACGAATCGATAGGCGCCGGGGCAGGTTTCCCTGAAGCCGTAGCTGACGCTCCAGCGGTACTCCCCGACTCCCTGACGGCGATCCTGTCGGCCGAGCCGGATGACCTCGAGGGGGACACCATCACTGCCCTCACGGCCTTGGGCCGTATCCGACTCACGAAGCTATGGACCGCGGACGGCGAGATTGCCGGTTACGACGACGCCAGGAACTTCAAGGTCCGCGAGGAGAAGGTATCCAGCATCGAAGACCTGTCGCGACTTCTCAGTGAGCTCCAGAGTGAGCCGTCCAGCTGCGTGGTGCGGGGGCGATTCGTTGGGCTCGAGGAGGCCGCGCGGCGAGAGCCAGAGGTGTCGGTGAAGCGCAAGACAACCGTCCGGCGCAATAGCGTCTTCGAGGATCAGCCGCTGCACGCGATGATGATCGACGCCGACGGCTTTCGGCCGTCCGTTGACCCGGTCGCCGAGCCGGTTGCGGCAATCGATGAATACATCCGGACCCAGCTGCCGGAGCGCTTTCGCGGCTGCTCATACCACTGGCAGCTGTCCGCAAGCGCGGGTCGCTCAAAGAACGCCGGCGTGCTGAAGGTGCACATCTGGTTCTGGCTGCGGCGCCCGCTCACGTCTGCCCAGGTCAAGGCTTACATCAAGGCGAACACGGCGGAAGGTAGCGTAGACCTGTCCATCTATAGCCCTGTGCAGGTCCACTACACGGCGAGTCCGATATTCGAAGCCGGCGTGGCTGGACCCAGTGGAGCATCGAAGCGGCTTCGAGGAGGGGCTATGCGACGACAGCGTGGAGATCGATCCTGCAGATGTGCCGGTGAGTCGGGAGGTGCCAAGTTTGGCACGCTGTGCCGGTGCACACCGGCGGTGATATCGAGAAGGCCTGGCGGGGCTCTCGAGGCGATACCAAACGACGGGCCAGACTACAACGGCTCATACCAAGGGTGGTCATGGCGGCTTAGCCACGCAAGCGGAGGCAGCGAGGAAGGCTTCACTGTTCGCGCGGCTGGAGCTCGAAGTATCGGGGCAGCCGTGGTGAGGAATACGACCGGAAGAAATGGGACAGCTTCACGGGCGCCGAAGGTCAAACGGCAACCCCATCACGATCAATCCTTGAAGCAGCTGGCCGAGCAAGCACGGCTGGGTGGACCGCGCATAGGCAAGTTCCATGTGGTCTGCTGACCCGGATCCGATCCCGGGAGACACCCCCGGCAGGTACAACGTCATCCGCGACAAGCAAGGCCGCATCACGCCCAACATCGAGGCGGTCGCCGGCGCGGTGCGGTACACCCCCAGCATCACCGGGATGCAGTTCCAGTATGACGAGTTCCTGGGGCAAATCGTCACGGCCGGTGCCGACCCCAATCCTCGGCCCATCAAGGATGTCGACATCACCCAAGTGAAGCTCAACCTTGAAACGCGAGGCGACTACAAGGACGTGCCGCTCGACCTGTTGCGCCACGTGGTGCGGATGGTCGCCGACAGCGTCAAGTGCGACAGCGCGAAGGACTGGATTGACCGGCTGCCGGCCTGGGACCGCGTGCCCAGGGTGGCGCGCTTCTACGTCGACTACCTCGGCTGCCAGAACACCGCTTACGCCACTGCCCTTGGTTTGTACCAGTGGACCGGGATGGCCGCTCGGGTGCTGGAGCCGGGCTGCCAATTGGACATCACGCCCATCTGGGTCGGCGACCAGGGCACGCGCAAGACGTCGAGCGTCCGGGCGCTGGTGCCCCACGACGACTTCTTCGGCTCGATCGACCTGAGCATGAAGGACGCCGACTTCAGCCGCAAAGTGCGCGGGGTGCTGGTCGGGGAGATTGGCGAGCTCAAGGGGCTGAACGGGCGCGATCGTGAGGCGGTCAAGGACCTGCTAACCAGGACCACCGAAGTCTGGTCGGAGAAGTACGTCGAGCACGCTACCAGGTACAAGCGCCGCATATTCATGATCGCCACTACCAACAGCGACTCCTTCCTGGACGACCCTACGGGCAACCGGAGGTTCGCACCCATCCGCACGGGGCTGTGCGACCCGGACGCGATCAGGAGGGACCTGGAACAACTGTGGGCCGAAGGCGTGGTGCTCTACCGGCAGGGTGGCATTCAATGGCAGGCAGTGAGCCAGTTGGCGGCCAAGGAGCACGGGCAGTTCGAGCAGGTTGACGGTTGGGAGGAGCGGGTCCGGAAGTATCTCGAAGGTGCAGATGCAGATTCGAGCGTATCGAGGGAATGGACGACCGTCGCCGACGTGCTCGAGGACGGGCTCTACCTGCAACCGAAGGACATCAGTCGGGCGAGCGAGATGCGCGTCTCCGCGATCCTGAAGAAGCTTGGCTGGGTGAAGGGTCGCGAGATGATCGATGGCATCCAGCGGCGGGTTTACGTTCGGGAGGCTGCGAAATGACGTCGTCGATCGGGTTTCAGGCACCACGGGGGGTTGCCCAGTTCTTGCCAACCTCCTTGCCAACCTCGCGAAATCTACCAACCTCGAAGGGCTCGGGACGCTGGCGGCGACTCCCCGACCGCGTTCGAGCCCGAGGCACCACGCGTTTCTTGGCCGCCATCGGGCCAACTTGCCAACCGAGGTTGGCAAATTGCCAACCTCGAAAACCTAGGTTGGCAACAGGAAACCCAGTGTGGCTGCGGATCTCCGGCGCCTTGCCAACCTTGCCAACCTTTTTCCTACTAGAGGTCTGGAAAATGAATATGAGGAGAATGGAGGAGGGGGGAAGAGGAGAAATAGGCGTAGGGGCCCAACTTGGAAAGAAGGTTGGCAAGGTTGGCAAGGTTGGCAAGACGACGTTTTCCGCCCCCCAGGTGGCGGGATGGCCGCCGCGCGCCCGGGCCTTCCGGCCGATCGTTTCAGCAACCCCGACGAGGTGAACGACGTGAACATGAACCAAATCGCCGCCATGCCGGCTGAGCAGCAGGACAGGGCCCAGATCGATACGGCGAAGGCGTTTCTCTCGACCTTGACCGGGATGAAGAGAATCAGCCAGCGATCCGCCTACAGCTATGTGCTGAAGCACGGCGCCGAGAACTGGGGCCGCGCCAACGGCATGGAGTCATACGTCTCAAACGAGGCGTTGATTGCCGCAGCCGTCGAGCTCGACCTACCTATTCGGCGGGAGGATAGGTCGCTCAGTGCGTACATCGGAGTTACCCGTGCGAGCCTTGCGAGGACGTTGGCGCCCAAGAAGCCCAAGCTGGGCCCCCCACAAATCGAGGCCCGCTTGATGTCAGGGGAAACGGCTCATGAGCCTTGAGGGTCATGGTTCGTGGGGATCTATGTCTGCGATGGCTGCCGTTTCAAAACGGCTAAAACGGGGTAAGCCACAAGCGGTGGCCACAGCTTCGAGTTGGGAGTCTGAAAATGAACGACAGCACCGCTAAGCCCTTTCGGGATCCCACCGGAAGATACACAAAGGGAAACCCCGGAGGGCCAGGCCGTCCAAAAGCAGATAAGGCATCGGTCGTCAGGAGAGTCATGGACGGAATAGAGCCGCATGTCAGGGCAGCCGTTGAGCAGACAATCTCTGCACCTCATCCAGACAGGCACCATACCAGCAGGCAGCGCATCGCGTGTCTTGGATGCCTTGAATGGGATGCCCCTGTGGCTTGATGTCAAGATAGGCGTAGGCCAGCGTCGATCTTCTTCCCAGCTTCCGAGCAGAGCGTCGCCGGCCTTCCGCCTGGGGAAGCGGTGCGGCGGTGCCGGCAGGCGATAGCCGAACGTGGATTCTCGGCGGCAACAGGCTACGAAGAACTCGCCGCCTCGGACCATGAGCACGCCTGGGTCGCTCGCGAAATCCTGGCCTTCATCGCAGCTGGTAAAAGGCGCCGTGAGGGGAGGTAAGGGGACACTTGCTGCGGATGGAGAGCAACGTGGTGGACGCGCAAGGGCCCGGCGTAGGGGGTGCCACTCTAGCCAGCAATGGAAGCGAGGTGCACGATTGCACTCCTGCATTGCCTGGGCATCGTGATTCCGTGCATGCCGAACTGGGTGGCCAGGATACTGGTGTCGACGATATCCCGGCACTTCTGGCTACTCAACTGCAAAAGGGTCTCGGTATTGTTAAAAATGGCCACGTTGTTGTCGTCATGCATCCAGGAGCAGAGTAGGTTTGCACCGATATCACAGCGTAAGCCCGGCGTAAAGTGCCCGTCGGTGGCGGTGGCGACGGGACTTCGGCGTAGCGCCCGATTCTCCAGGTAGAGGAGCCAGTCATGGACCAAAAAATCGTGTTGACAGGCATCGCCCGCGCCAAAGGAGCGGCCGCCGGCGAAGCGCTGGTGAACCGCCAGCGGATGGGGTGGGCTTTCAACCACGTCGGCAACGAGGATGGCATCGTCCTGGTGCCCGGCGCCGACATCCAGGGCATGAGCGTGATCGGCAAGGTTGTGGTCTATCCCACGGTGGCGGGCTCCACCACCGGTGCCATCAGCCTGTACTACAAGTGCACGCAGTCCCATCACGGCCCAGTCGCCATCATCTGCCAGAAAGTCCACGACATCGACATCAGCGGATCCATTGCCGGTGGAATCCCCGCCATCGACAGCTTGGACCAGGACCCGATCACGACCATCAAGACCGGCGACTGGGTGGAAATCGACGCGCCGAGGGTAGGCCAGAAGGCCACCGTCACGATCACGCGCAAGGGATAGTCCGTTTGACGCCGCAAGACACAGGCGATGGAAACGCAATCCATCGAAGGAGATAACCATGGCCATGAATCTCACGCAACACCAGCAGGAGATGCTTGACGGCAAGCTTGGCGAAGCCAAGAAGTTCTGCATGGAAAAACTGGTTGACTTCGGCGAAGCGGTCGAGGCCAAGGAAATGGTGGACCTCGTCCTTGTCCTCAACTGCTGTCCCATCTACTCGAAGGATCGCCAGATTCCCGAGACGAAGAAGAAACTCGAGATGTATGACCTGGGACACAGTCCGCTCTACGATCCGATCTTCATGATGAAGGACGCCCACGTCGCGGACGAATCAGGCACCCAGTGCGGAAACGATCCGTACCTGGTGCAGTTCGACAAGGCCAAAGAGACGGGCTACCCCTGGAATTTCGAGCTACCGGGCAAAGGCAGCTTCAAGATCGACGACGAAATGGTCGCAGGCCTCAAGGCGGGCCACGACAAGCTGGCAGAGCATGGCTGGCTCAATTGGATGTCGTGCCAACCTCAGGTGAACACATGCATCCCCAAGATGGGAGAGTACTGCGCCAGCTCCGAATCCAGCGCCGCGGCCTACATCAACACCGTCCTGGGCGCCCGCACCAATCGGGAATCGCCGATCAACACGGTTTACGCCGCCTACACCGGGTGCCTGCCCAAGTACGGCAGCCACCTCGACGAGAATCGTGCGGCCAAATGCATCGTCGAACTGGATGACGAGACCCGGGACAACGTGCTGGGCGCTGGGGACTGGGCAGCCTTGGGCGCCTGCATCGCAGAAAAGGCGGAGAACCGGATCCCGGCCGTGCTCAACCTGCCAAAGAAGATGGGCCCGACGGCAACCAAGCAGATTGTCTCCGCCTGCTCTCCCGGAATGAACGACCCGATCATGCACCTGATGGGGTATACGCCGGAGTCGCCGACGCTGGAGGCCGCCTTCAAGGGCAACATGCCGAAGAATGTCGAGCGGTTCACGATCACCATGGACGATGTCGTGGAGATGTACCACCATATCAACAACATCGCGCCGGCGCCCGGACCGGAAAGAGCCAAGCCGGTGGACATCGTCATCTTCGGTTGTCCGGTCGCAACCTTCGAAGAGGTCCGCGAGATCGCCCGCCTGCTGAAGGGCAAGAAGGTGAAACCGGGGGTGATGCTGTGGGTGCAAACGGACACGCCCAACTATCACATGGCTCACCAATACGGAGACGCCAAGATCATCGAGGACGCCGGTGGGAAGATTTACCACCAGACTTGCATGTGCATGAACCCGGTCCGGCACTACCCGCAGGGCATCACCATCGCCACGGACAGCTTCAAGTACGTGAAGCTCGGAGGCGGCTTCGGCATGGCTTGGATCTTCGGTAATCCGCCGGCCCTGGTGAACGCGGCGGTCACCGGCGTGTTTACGCCGTCCGAGCGCTGGGATTACTGGGCCAAGCCACGGAAGGAGCGGCTGGACAGCGAAAAGGAGCGTCCGCTTTACTCCAAGCCCTTCGTGGATTGAGCAGCGTCGTTCTGTACGCTGCGGTGATGCCGGCGTTGCAGCGAATGCGGCTCACATCCTCGCGCGTCGGTTTTTCTATTGCCCAATGCTGGCGGATCCCAAGCGGACAGCGCGTCGCTGCCAGCAGAAACGCGCAGACGAAGTATGCGATTTGGCTCGTCGTTCGCCAAAGGCCGGTTCATGAGCGAGATCAAGTTGAACCAGGTAGAGCCGGCATTCGCCTCGCCCATGATGATGTTCCAGGTCCTGGATTGCGATGTCCTCAACCGGCAACTGGTCGGGGAGGCGCAGGCGATGCGCGCGCGTTCGCCCGGACTCACCCGAAGTAATCGCGATGGCTGGCACTCCGAGGACGAATTCTTCGGCCGCACCGAACCCGGATGCACGACGTTGCGCACGCACATCCTGGAGGCGGTGCAGGAGGCCACCCAGTTGCTTTCGCCCCATTTCGATTTCGTTACGAACCGGGCGCTCTGCCAGGGCTGGGTCAACGTCAACCCGCCTGGCGCTTTCAACGCGCCGCATGATCACGCAGGCTTCGCGTTATCCGGCGTGTATTACGTCAGCGTGGGGCCGGAGGGACGCGGCGGCGCAATCGAGTTCCTCGACCCTCGCGTCAACGCCAACGCCTACACGATCGAAGGTGCCGACTGCTTCAATCGCAAGTTCGTCATCAACCCGAAAGCGGGAAATCTCCTGTTGTTTCCGTCCTATCTGACGCACTGGGTGCAGCCGAACGGGGAATCGACGGACCGGATCACGGTCGCCTTCAACGTCCGCTATCTCAAGCAGTCTGATGCCGTGCCCTTCAAGACCGGACGAGATGACGCCGCACCTCGATGAGGAGCTTGACCCAGACCATCCTGAGCCGATAGTAATAGTTGCAATTCAACCTGCATGGGGATGAACCCGATCCAAAGTTTCGGTCACCCGTCGGTGCTGGCAACAGCCGTGCTCGTCAGCGCGCTCCTGCCTGCCGGTGTGCGCGCCCAAGGCGGCGCCGCCGGACACCAGCCCGCCCTCGGCCGAGTTGCTCCGGCAAATGCGGCAGGAGCTCGACGCACTCAAGGCCGAGGAGGCCCAAGCCAGGGCCGCCGCGCAAGAGCGGGCCCGGGCCATCGACGCGCTGCTTCAACAGCTCGGCGCCACGCCAAGCGAGCCGTCCCCCGCGCCGGCGGTCAAGCTGCCGCCTCCTCCGGTGGAAGCGGCGAGCCTTAAGCCCGAGACCGGCGAAGTAGTGGCCTCGAAAGGCTTCACAGTCCGAGTCTTCGGCGCCGCCAAGCTGGACGCCATTTACAACGCAGCGCGTCCCCAGGCGCCCGGCAATCCGGTCTTTCTGGTCCCGAAGGTTCCAGGCGGATTTTCCCAGCACACCACCGATATCAACGCCCGGAATTCGCAGGTCGGCCTTGCCTTCACCGGGCCCGATATCTGGGAATTTCACAGCGGGGGGAGGATATCGGCGGTGTTCTTCGACAACAGCAATCTCTTTTCAGACAACAATGGGTTTCTGCTGACGCAATCGTACGGCGAATTGTTCAATGATCGTTGGAGGTTCGCCGCGGGTCTGCAATTGGATGTCGTCGCCCCGGGCGTGCCGACAACTCTGCCCTTTGCCATCGACGGCGCGCCGATCGGCAACAACATCAAGGGCCAAATCCGGGTGGAGCGTTTTATACCGGTTGGCAGCGACTCCCTATTGACTTTGCAGGGGGCGTTCAGCGAGCCGCTCACGACCAGCAAAACTCCGGACGTCAGTCTGGACGAGGACAACGGCAAGCCGAACCTGGAAGGACGCATTGCTTTTGGTTCGGGGAAGCCGGCGCCTGTCGGCATTGGCCTGCTGACGCAGCGTTCCTGGGAAGTCGGTGTCTCAGGCATGGTCGGCCAGCTTCGCAGGACCACCTTTCCGACCGACCCTGCGCCGCGACGGATTGTTTCCGACGTGTGGTTGGCCGCCATCGACTATCAAGTGAACCTGGCAAGAATCATCGGCTCCAAGGGCGACTTCGGATTCAAGGGCGAAGCGTACACAGGGCAGGGGCTTGGCAACTACGGTGGCGGCGTCCTCCAGTCACTCGATGCCGTGACCTGGAAGGCGATCCCAACCAAGGGGGGCTGGGTCGAGGGATTCGCCTACCTCACGCCACGCGTGCACCTTCACACCGGCTATTTCATCGACGATCCAAACGACGATGACATCACGGCCATCCCCAATAGCCTCTTCGGGCGGACCCGCAACAGCGCGTTCTACAGCACGCTGATCTGGGACGTGGACAAGGCATACCGCATCGCCTTCGAGGCGACCTACCGCAAAACCGATTACAAGGACCCAAACTCCACCGGGAGGTTACCGAACGAAGGATTCGGCTTCCATACTCAATTCCAGTGGGCGTTCTAGCGCCGTTCCGATCGTGCTTGTGCCCGAGGACCTCGCAATGAATAGACGGGGTTTCTTGCGTGTTCCGAAATGTCAAATTTATGTCCCGAATCGCTAAGCGCAAATTGGTGACAGGCCAAACAAGCAGGAATGGAAATGCCCACTATCGCTGGTGGGCCTCGAAGGAATCACAGGCATCTGCGTTGAGCCTGATGTATCAGGTCCCAACGCAAAGGTCATTGGAGTCAGTCAGGTCGACGGTCGCTGCTCAGGGCAATCTCGGAATGCGCGAAGAAGTAGGTGAGCTTGCCCCCTACGCAGCCTTGAGGGAACGCAGGTGCCTTCACCGTAGGGTCGCTTGCTGTGGCACCACGACCATACATCATCGGGAACAGGTGATCCTTGCCATCCTCGCAGCTCTCCCATCGCCGGCGAAAAGCTTGGCTCGAAGGTACGCTCAACCAGTAGTTGACGAACCCCGAGGCTGCCTCCACATCCGGCACGGCAAACTGCCAGCTGCAAGCGAGTCGTCCACGACCCGCTGAGCACGTCATCGTCGGATTGATCAACGACCAGACCCGTGCGGCGGACTTGATCTGAGAGACGCGGGCGTTGACGCTGGCTTCGGAGGGGTGTTCAATGTTACGGGGGCCGCTCGACCGCGCTGAGGCCCACCTTCGCAGCCTCGCTTAACCAGTAAAGGAGTTGCCCCATGCGCAACAAATTTGCGGCTCTCCTTCTCCTGTGTCTCGCACTCGTGACCGGCTGCGCAAACCTTTCGCCGCCTGCCATGCAGGATCCGACACGGAACGCCGGCCTTGAGCGACGCCCGGTCGTCACCCACCCTGGCGGCGAATGCAGCGCGTGACTAAAGGATGGCAGGAACGAAGGAGATTCCAGTCCAGATAGCATGCGGTTGTGAGCTTTCTAGCTCCCTCCCTTCGTGGACCCTTGGCAGGTCGCCAACATGGTAGGTGCTAAATGGTCAATCGTCCTCGCCCAAGCTGCGGGGCACGCCATCGTCGTCGACGATGACCCCTCGCCTGACGAGTACCTGAACCGCTTCAGGTACGCCATGCGCTCGGCGACCTCGCGCTGCATGCGTTCGAGCATCGCCTTCTCCTCCGGGGACCAGGCGTGATGACGGTGACGTCGTCCTTCGGTGTGGTCATAGCAGATATGGCTCCGTAGACGACAAAGCCCGCCTCGCGGCGGGTCCGGGGGACTTGCCAAGGATAGCTCAGGCTGCCGGAGCGAAGACGAAGCGCCTTTCGTTTGTCCTTGTGTCGATAGCTTTTCGCCCTGGATCGCGACCACGTGGGCATGGTGGAGAACCGATCGAGTAACGCCGCCGTCAGCATCGCGTCGTCAGCATAGGTCTTGTCCCACTGGCCGAACGGCAGGTTGCTGGTAACGATGACATGCCGCACTGCCGCGCTTGTCGCGCTTGGCAATCAACTGGAAGAACAGCTGGCTCGCTCGCGGCTTCGCGGCTCATCGGCAGGTAGCCGAACTCGTCGATGATCAGCAACCGGTATGGGTTCACGAGTCGCCGCTGGACGTCGGCCAGCTGGTTCTGCCGATGCGCCGTCGTCAGGACCAGGAGCAGGTCGGCTGCCGTGATGAAGCGAGTCCTGATGCCGGCCTGCGTCGCGCCGTACCCCAGGCTCATCGCAATGTTGCTTTTCCCCACGCCGCCGGGTCCCCCAGAAGCACCGCGTTCTCGTTACGCTCATTGAAGACAAGGTTCGCCAGTTCCAGAACCTGGGCTGCTTGCCAGCTGACGTAGATGATCCCGGGAAGCATAGGCGTCGATGTCGGCATGTCCGACTGGGTCATCGAATAGCAAGACTGGCGGGCCCGGTCGGAGGCGGGCGTTCTTTGCCAAGACTAGGGACAGCGCAGATGAATACGGGCGAAGGTCCGCCCAGTTTCCTGAGCATTCCCGCTCAGTATCTATTTGGTCAATGCTCCACCTGAGCTCTGTCGAAGCCAGTATCTCCAGCACACGCTCGGCTTCAACCTCTCCCGCAAGCGATGCGGATGCCGGCGTATTCGCCTATCGCCTTGGCGCCGGTGTTGTCGGTGTCTGTCATCACGGCGATGCCGGTGACGGGACCAGGATCCATGCCGTATGCGCGGCGGTAGTCGTCGGCCAGATTGCGGGTCACTGATTGCCAGGAGCCAATGCCGTCGCGCCCGGAGGCCACTACGAGCATCTTGACTTGGCTGGTGTGGGCCGAGGGGATCACGCTGCCCACCGGCACGAAGTCGGTCCAGATGTACATCAGCAGCGCGTATGGGAGGTCGCGCCCGCTGACATTCCTGGCCCGCCTGAACCGCGTCCGCTCCTCTCTGGACAGCGAACCCTGGTCACCGTCGAACGATACCAGCACCCGCAGCGGCGCGTCCTCACGCGACTTGTCGCGGTTGTCGGCCCCGGGAATCAGTGCTTCGGTTCTCCACTCCCAACTCAGGCTCATGGGCGTTCGGAGTGCTGCGTTGAGCATGGTGGCATATAGCGACGCCGAGCCATCTGCGTTGGCGCGCAGCACGCCGCGGCGATCGCCATCCGGGACCGGCGCATAGACCGTGTCGCGCTTGAGCTTTGAGAGCGGCACGTGAACCCAGCGGACCTCCTTCCGGTCGAAGCCGAGGTCTCGAGATTCGCACGGTATGGTGGCGCTGGGAGCGGCGACACCGGTGCCGGAGCAACAGAGCAGAAGGCCTAACAACAGTGCGCTGGACAGATCTCGCATGCCGGCTCCAAAGGAGTAGGGACAAGCACAGAGTATGCATTGCGCAGATCATGCCGAAAGCGCCGTCAAATGTTCAATCGCAAGCAGCGCTGCGGATTGCATTCGTGCAGACTGCCAGAAATGCTATTGAATCGCTTCGGGTTGGGTCACCAGGTTGACGCACCACGGCCCGCGGACTTGCGAGGGAATTGAGGACGCATGATGACCGCACACACAGCGACCAGCCTGCGGAGGTGAACCGATCCGTGCGGTCCATTCCCGGTCCGCACCGTACTTCCGATGGACCTGGATGTGGAGAGACCGCTGGCCGGCTGTCGCCGGGCCTTATTCGAACCTGGGCCTTGGGCCAACCGATGGCGATGTCGAAGTGGAAGCCGTCCAGCGTCTTGATGGCCGGGAGACCGGCGAGCTTGG
Organism: uncultured Pseudomonadota bacterium; assembly: GCA_963844195.1. Taxonomy (GTDB): domain Bacteria; phylum Pseudomonadota; class Gammaproteobacteria; order Burkholderiales; family Burkholderiaceae_E; genus Lautropia. The sequence continues at coordinate 2,332,413 of CAWJNC010000004.1, forward strand.
CCAAGGTACTACGCCGGCGGGCAAGCCGCGCCGCCACTTCGATTCTCAGTACCGACTCGAGGAACTGCCGCTGCGCCTTTCCGTCAGGGTGAAGCCGAAGTGGCGTTTGTGCCAGCGCGAGAAGGCGCTGAGCGCCGAGAATCCGAGCAGATCCGCAACATCGGTGAGGCGGCGGTTGTTGCCTTCAAGGTAACTCTCGGCAAGCTCCGCGCGCACATCATCCAGGAGCGACGAAAACGTTTCTCCGCCCTGCGCAAGATGCCGATGCACGGTCCGGCGATCGACACCAAGATGCTGCGCCACCTTTTCAACGCTGCAGCGGCCCAGCGGCAGCATATCGCGGACGAGCCAGCGAACCTTGTCCGTGAGCGTCATGTCCGGCCGCGAGATCACTGCATCCAGATATTGGCGTGCATATCGCGCCATGACGGGATCTGCGGACGGAAGCTGACCGGCCAGGTCTTGCGTCCTGCAGACGATACCGTTGAAGTCAGCGTCGAAGTCCACGATGCGCCCGAACACCGCGATATGTCGAGTCAGGCTCACGGGCGGCGAGTGCGTGAAGAGAACGCGCCGCGGCTTCCATGACGGGCCCAGTAGCTCTTGCAAGATGCGGAACAGATAGCCCACGAAGAGTTCGAGCCCCTGCCGGCGAGGCATCCGCGCACTCGGACCAATGTTCACCCGAAGTATGACGAGGTTGCCCGAGTCTTCGATGCGGATAGAGAGCAGTTCGCTGTGCAACTGCAGATAGCGGCCGAGCGTCTCAAGGGCGCGCCGCGCAGTGGTTTCCTCTCGCACCACCAGGCTGAACGGACCCAGGTTGGACAACCGGCGCGCGGTGGAAAGCCGCAACCCGAAGTCTTCGATCCGGCTTTCAGCGGCTGAAGTCTCGAGCAGCTCCGCCACCGCTGCCGCATCTATCCGCGCGTCCGGATTCGAAAGGCAGAAAGGATCCAGGCGGCACTTGCGCATCAAGCGATTCGGATCGAGGCCCACCGAGCGCGCCAGTTCCGCGTACCCGCTCAGGGTCGCACTGCGGATGGTGGATTGCACCTTTCCCAGAGTCATGATGAGCGACCGTTTCGGGTGTCCCGAATGGTAAACGGCAATGTCCCATTGGGTCAAACGACAATCCGCAGGCAAAGCGACACTCTCGTCTCCGCAACACGGAGACCACCATGCAATTCCTCGACGACTCCCTTCTCCCCGAAAACCAACAGCCCCTGGTCATCCAGGTCGCGCCTTACGGGCCCGAGTGGATTCCCGCTGACTCCAGCGACATCCCGGTGACGCTGGACGAGCAGGTCCAAAAGGCAGTTGACTGCTACAACGCCGGCGCAACGCTCCTGCACGTGCATGTGCGCGAGGCAGACGGCAAGGGCTCCAAGCGCCTTTCGATGTTCAACGAACTGCTTGCCCGCCTGCGCGATGCGGTCCCCGACATGATCCTGCAAGTCGGCGGCTCGATCTCATTCGCGCCCGAGACCGAAAGCGAAGCGGCCGAATGGCTCAGCGATGACACGCGTCATATGCTCTCGGAGCTCACGCCGAAGCCTGACCAGGTGACGATCGCGATCAACACCAACCAGATGAACATCTGCGAGCTGTTGAGCGCGGACGATGTAGCGAACACGTCACTTGCGAATCCGGCCTTTCAGAAGGCCTATCGCGAAATGACCATTCCCTCGGGCCCCGGCTTCGTCGAGGAACACCTCCGCCGGCTGCAAGCCAACGGCATCCAGCCTCTCTTCATGCTCGGCGACGTGGGCCAGCTCGAGTCCGTCGAGCGCCTGATCCGCCGCGGCATCTACACCGGCCCCCTGACCATGAACTGGGCGGCGATCGGCGGCGGCATGGACGGGCCGAACCCCTACAACATGATGGAGTTCATCCGCCGAGTCCCTGACGGCGCAGTCCTGACGATCGAAAGCATCATGCGCAGCGTGCTGCCCTTGAATGCGATGGCGATCGCCATGGGCCTGCACGTGCGCGTGGGCATCGAAGACAACCTCTGGGGCCGCAAGGGCGAACGCATGACCTCGGTGCAGCAGGTCGAGCAGATGGTGCGGCTTTCGCGCGAAATGCATCGCGAAGTGGCCACCGGCAAGCAGGCGAAGGAAATCTACAGGATCGGCGAACACTACAAGACCGTCGACGAAACCTTGGCCAAGATCGGCTACGCCCCGAACCGTCAATCCGGCGAACGCGGCGCTCCGCTGCGCCGCGTGGCCTGAGGTACGGAGTTGATCATGGTGAACTCTATGAAACCCCTCGCAGGGCGCGTGGCGCTCGTTACGGGCGCAGGTCCTGGCCTCGGCCGTGCCTTGGCGCGCTCCTTGGCCGAAGCCGGCGCCAATCTTGTCGTCTGCGACATCAATGAAGCGAGCCTTGAGCAGGCACGCGCCGCGGTCGAAGAGGCCGGCTCGGAATGCCTGACCGTGCGTTGCGACGTCTCGGACAGCGCCGCGGTGAAGCGCATGTTCGCCCAGGCGGCCGACCGCTTTGGCACCGTTCACATCCTGGTGAACAACGCGGCGCTGACGCCCAACCGGCAGGCAGACGATGTGCGGCGCAATCGCCACTACACGTACCTCACGACGCCCGTGCCGAGGCAGTCGCTGGAGTTCACCAGCAATGTCACCGATGAGGAATGGCACCGCTGGTGGGGCGTCAACGTGCATGGCACCTTCTACTGCACGCGCGAAGCGCTCAAGCTGATGGAGCCGCAGAAGTACGGACGAATCATCAACGTCGCATCGCTGTCCGGCATGTCGGGCCTGTCCGCCCACAGCCCCCACTACAGCGCGACCAAGGGGGCGGTGATCGCCTTCAGCAAGGCGGTCGCTGCAGAGGTCGCCGGCAGCAACGTCTACGTGAATGTCATGGCACCGGGCCTTGTCCATACGCAGGAGATCGAAGCGGTCCTGCAGAAGATGGGGGAAGAAGGCCGCAATCGCTTCTTGCAGCTGGTGCCCTCCGGACGGATGGGCACCCCCGAAGAGTATGCGGCCACGGTCGTGCACCTGGCCGGCCAGCACTACCTAGTCGGACAGGTCATCTCGCCCAACGGCGGCATGTTGATCTGAGCACGCTAGAGAACAAGGAGACAAACATGGACCAAGTGAAAGTATTGAAGGGCATTTCCCGCGCCAAGGGCTGGGCCTGCGGTGAGGCTCTCGTCAGCGAGATGCGATTTGGCTGGGGCTTCAACACGGTCACCAACGATGGCGGGATCATCGGCGCGTACGAGAACCCGCTGAACGGCCAGTGCGTGAAGGGCAAGATCGTGGTGTACCCGACCGTGTCCGGCACGACGCTGGGCTCGGTGGGCCTGTACTACAAGTGCCAGGTATCCAAGGTCGGCCCGACCGGCATCATCTGCCGCAACGTGCACGACATCGACATTGCGGGCGCCATCGCCGGCGAGATCCCCGCGGTGGACTGCCTCGACGGCGACCCCATCCAGGAGATCCTGACAGGTGACTGGGTGGAGATCCGCGCCGACGAAGTCGGCAAGGAAGCCACCGTCACCATCACCCGGAAGGCCTCTGCTGATGTCCCGCAAACCACCTTTGATCGGACGAGGGATACACATGAAGCTCGATAGAAACCAGCAGGAAATGTTGGATGGAAAGTATGGCGAGGCTCGGCGCTTCGCGCTCGAGAAACTGGTGGACTTCGGCAAAGCTGTCGGCGCCGAGGACATGGTTCCGCTGTCCTTCGTCCTCAATGTCTGCCCGATAGAGATGAAGGACCGGTCGCATCCCGATCTCTCGACCTTCGACATGGGTCACAGCCCGCTGTATGACAAATTCATCGCAATCAAGGATGCCCGCGTCGCCGATGAGAGCAAGACGATCTGCCTGAACGACCCGTATCTCGTCCAGATCGACAAGTACGAGGAATCCGGCTACCCGTGGAACTTCTCATGGGGCGACGGCAGCTACAAGCTTCCCAAGGACATCTACGACGGCTACGTGCGCGGCCATGACGCGCTGAAGAAGCATGGCTGGATCATGTCGCAGTCGTGCAACTCGCATCTTACGACCCGCACGCCAAGATACGGCGAATACTGCGCCTCTTCCGAGTCCAGCGTCGCCGCCTATCTGAACACCTTCGTCGGCGCGCGGAGCAACCGGGAAAGCACCGTGAACACCGTGTATGCCGGCTATACCGGCTACCTGCCCAGGTACGGCATGCTGCTCGATGAAAACCGGCTCGCAAAGGTGGTCATCGAACTGACCGACGAGGTCAAGGAAAAGATGACAGATCCGGCGGACTGGGCGGCCCTGGGAGCCGTCGTTGCCGAAAAGGGCGGCAACCGCATCCCGGCCGTGGTCAACATGCCGCCGCTGCTGAGCCCGACTGCGGGCAAGTGCCTGTCGGGTTGCGTCTCCGCTGGAATGAACGACCCGATGCTGCACATCATCGGCTCGGCCCTGCCCGAGTCGCGGACGCTGGAAGCTGCTTTCGGGGGCAAAGTCCCGACAAACGTCGAGAAGCACATCATCACGTTGGACGACGTGCGGGAGTATTACCGCAAGCTCGACTCTGCGAAGAGCGACAAGGTGGACATCGTCGTCTTCGGCTGCCCGCACCTGACGTACGACGAGATTCGCCAGATCGCCCGCCTGATCGAAGGCCGGAAGGTGAGCCCGAACGTGCACATGTGGGTCCAGACCGACACGCCTTCTTACCACATGGCCCGGGACAACGGCGAGGCCAAGATCATCGAAGACGCCGGCGGAAAGATCTACCACTCCACGTGCATGGGCATGAACCCGGTGCGCACCTGGAGTCACGACCTCAACATCGCGACGAACAGCTTCAAGTACGTCAAGCTCGGCGGCGGCTTCGGACAGGGCTGGCATTTCGGTTCGACTTCCGACCTCATCGACGCGGCCGTGACCGGCCGGTTCGTTTCCACCCGCTGGCAATAGGAACCACCATGAACGCAAATATGATGCAGCAGCCGCTGCTGATCTCGACGCTCCTCACCCATGCGGAGCGTCACCACGGCGACCAGGAAATCGTCTCGCGTCGCGTCGAAGGCGACTTGCATCGCCAGACGTACAGCGACCTCGCACAGCGCTCGCGCCGCATGGCCAACGCGCTGGCCGCGAAGGGCGTGCGCTTCGGCGATCGCGTCGCGACGCTTGCATGGAACGGTTACCGCCACATGGAGCTGTACTACGCCGTGTCGGGATCTGGCGCTGTGTTGCACACGCTCAATCCCAGGTTGCACCCGGACCAGGTCGTTTGGATTGCCGAGCACGCCGAAGACCAGGTGCTCTTCTTCGACCTGACTTTCCTGCCGCTGGTCGAAGCGATCGCCCCACGCCTGAAAACCATCAAGGCCTTCGTTGCAATGACCAGCCGGGATTTCATGCCGCTGGCATCGTCGATACCGAGCCTGCTGTGCTATGAGGACTTGATCGCTGCGCATTCCTCGGAGTTCACCTGGCCGGTGTTCGACGAGAACGTTGCCTCGTCGCTGTGCTACACGTCGGGCACAACCGGCAACCCCAAGGGCGCGCTGTACAGCCACCGATCGACGGTGCTGCACACCTACGCCACCGCATTGCCGGACTCGCTCGACTGCTCTTCGAGCGACACGATCCTGCCGGTCGTGCCAATGTTCCATGTCAACGCCTGGGGCCTGCCCTATGTGGCGTGCATGGTCGGCGCCAAGCTCGTGTTCCCTGGCCCATGGCTGGACGGCAAATCGCTGCACGACCTGTTCGAAACTGAAGGCGTGACCATGTCGGCGGGCGTGCCAACCGTCTGGCAGGGCTTGCTGACGCACGTCGAAGACAACAAGCTGAAGTTCAGCACCATGAAGCGCACCGTCATCGGCGGATCGACCTGTCCGCCGGCCATGATGGATGCCTTCGAGGACAAGTACGGCGTCCAGGTGATCCACGCCTGGGGAATGACCGAACTGAGCCCGATGGGCGCGATGGGCCAGCTCAAGGGAAAGCATGCGGCCCTGAACGCGGCGCAACGCCGTGCGCTTCAAGCAAAGCAAGGACGGTCGCCGTACGGCATCGACATGAAGATCGTTGGCGAGAACGGCAGCGAACTGCCCCGCGAGGGTCTGATATCGGGCGATCTGATGGTTCGTGGTCCCTGGGTCATTTCCGCCTACTTCAAGGGCGACGGCGGTGATCCTCTCGTCGATGGCTGGTTCCCCACGGGCGACGTCGCGACGATCGATGCCGACGGGTTCATGCAGATCACTGACCGCAGCAAGGATGTCATCAAGTCCGGCGGCGAGTGGATCGGATCGATCGACCTCGAAAACCTCGCGATGGCCCACCCGGCGGTTGCGATGGCCGCGTGCATCGGCGTCAAGCACCCGAAGTGGGACGAGCGCCCGCTGCTGGTGGTGACCACGAAGCCGGGCAGCGACGTGACGCGCGAGGAACTTCTCGCCTTCTTCAACGGCAAGATTGCCAAGTGGTGGACGCCGGATGACGTCGCATTCGTCGAAAGCATTCCGCTGGGCGCGACCGGGAAGATGCTGAAGAACCGGTTGCGCGAACAGTTCCGTGACCATCGGCTGCCGACAGCCTGAGTCCCTGCCGCCATGAACTTTTGAAACGAAAGAGACAACATCATGAATATCCCAACTACCGTCTCAAAGCCGAACGATGGCTACCTGTTCGGGCCACGCCAGGCGTGGTTCGCCTTCGCGATGACCATCGGCCTGATGCTCTTTGACTACATCGATCGCCAGGTCATCGTCTCGCTGTTCCCGTACATGAAAGCGGATTGGGGCCTGTCGGACAAGCAGCTCGGCGCCTTGGTCTCGGTTCTCTCGATCGTCCTTGCCGCGTGCGCGCTTCCCGTGTCGCTCGTCGCCGACCGCGTGAGCCGCGTCAAGAGTATCGTGATCATGGCCACCGTATGGAGCATCGCCTCGATCTCGTGCATGTTCACGCGGAACTACAGTTCGCTCCTGGTGGCGCGCGCCGTTGTCGGCGTGGGAGAGGCCGGCTACGGTCCGGTGGGCGCCGCACTGATTGCGACCCACTTCCCGGATAGGATGCGCAGCGCGCTGATGGGAAGCTTCATGGCAGCCGCTTCCGTGGGCTCCGTTCTGGGCGTCGCCCTCGGCGGCATCATCGCAGCGCGCTGGGGCTGGCAGGCGGCGTTCGGCGTGGTCGGCATACCTGGCCTTGTGCTGAGCCTGCTTTATTTCAAGGTGCGCGATTACGAGACGGTCAACGTCGCAAACAGAACTGAGGGCGCCGCGCGCCAGTCTGCGGGCGCCATCCGTGCGGCCTTCGAGGCACTGAAGCGGTCGCCTACGCTTCTGTGGGTGTGCATCGGGAGCGCAGTGCAACTCATCGTCCTGTCGGCGATGTGGGCCTGGCTGCCGAGTTTCCTGAATCGTGTGCATGGGGTCCCGGCTGACGAGGCAGGAATACGTGCCGCGCTTGTCGTGCTGTGCGGTGCAGCTGGCAGCGTGATCTGGGGCGTTCTGTGTGACATGGCCGGAAAGCGGCATCCGCGCGGCCGGGTGATTTCGATGGGCTTGCTGTGCCTGGCCTCGACAGCCATCCTTGGCGCCGCGTTCGGGCTACCGCTGCTGGGCGTGCAACTCTCCAACCAGGCGCAGTTTGTGTTGTTTGCCCTAGGCGGCTTCTTTGCAACCTGTACCGCCGGTCCTTCTGCTGCCATTGTCATGAACGTCGTTCACCCCGGCTTCCGCGCAACCGGCGCGTCGATTCTGGGGCTCGCCCAGAACCTGTTCGGCATGGCGATTGGACCGCTCATTGGGGGCATACTGTCCGACGCTTTCGGCCTACAGACGGCATTGGCTGTGACACCGGCGTTCGGAATCGCTGCTGCGTTGTTGCTAGTGATCGGGTCTCGTACCTATGAGCGTGATATGGAGCGAGCCGCCAAGCCGCTGGTCGTGGACGCAAGTCTGCCTGAGTCAAAACTGCAGCCCGCGACTTAACGAAGCGACGAAGCGATTTCGCCACTTGGGAAGTAGAGAGACCCATGACCACGCGCTGGACATCATTGGGGATTTCCGACTGCCTCGTGGTGACGACATCTAGCGGCGAGATTGAAACGGCTGGCGGGCCCCTCATCTTTCTGAGTATCGAGAATCAAATTCGTCGATGGCTCCCCGAAGGCCAGACGACAGGCCGCGTCAAGGCAGCGTTGTTTGGCTGGCATGAGGATCATCGAAAGCGAGAGAGAGTCTTCTCGGAGTGATGCAAGTCCCGCCAGCAATCGGGCACTCGCGGCTTGCGCTGTGTACCAGGGAACATAAGAGCCTCGGCTTGGCCTCCCTCGGATCTCGCGTGACGCCTGCAGTGGCGACTCCGAGTTCGCCGACTGCGTCGACAACCACGACGCCGCGCTGATTCAACCGCCGTCCGGCTGGAACTCCGGGGCACAGAAGCGCGTCACGCCGCGGCACGTGCTCGAGGTTGAACGGGCGCTGGCTGATCCAGAGCTCATGGCGGTTATGACCGACAGCGAGAAGATCCAGTTGGCGGATGCGGCGCTCGAGGTCCGGCTCAAGGAACTGGACGTGGCCCTTGCATGCAACGGTGGCACCCCGCCGCGTACTTCGCGGCCTGCAAGGTCTTCGCCGAGCGCATCGCAGCGGAACCGCCGGGCGTCTTGCACGCCCTGTTCTCATCGGAGGTGGCGGATGCGAAAGGCGCCTGATCCGGGTCAGGGGGTGGCCGACGAGGTGGTGTCTGCGGGCTCGCCTGGAGCCGGCGTTCCGCAGATCGCTGAGCCGGTAGAGGAGGTTATCGAGCGGAAGATGATCAGGAACGAGAAGGGCCACTTCGCCCGCGGCAACTCGGCGAGCCGGGGGATCAGCCATCGGAAGCAGGCGAAGCTTGCTGCCGAACTCCTCGAGCCACACCGTGCGGCCATCCTGCAGCGAACGCTCGACGTCGCCTTCGACCAGCGGAACCCTCAGGCCTCGGTCGGGGCGTTGCGCATTCTGGCCGAGCGGCTGCTCGGCGCCGTCCCTCGACCTGACGATGAACTTGCACCCGTCGAAGGTCTGGCCGAGGCCGGCGGGCTCCAGGCCAAGGCCGAGCACGTGGTGAACGCGGCCGGGCGAGGCGAGGTCTCACCGGCGGCTGCGCGTGCCCTCCTGGGCGCCTTGGCCGACGCCGCCAGGATCTCAACCCGGAGACGAGCTTCTGGCCCGCATCGAGCGCCTGGAGCAGGTGCTGAAGGCGAGAACGGTGGAGGCGCCGTGATGACCATGAACCCCACCACGGCCCGACGGCTCGAGGCACTCGAGGCCCGCTTCAAGCCGATGGAGCCGATGGCAGATGCTGATCTGGCGGCGGCGATCGACGCCCGGCTGGCGCCGCACCTGGAGCGTGGCGTAACCCTGGAGGAGCTTGCGGATGAGGAAGGGCCAGACGCGGAACTCGCGCGGCTGATGCTAGAGGCCACGGGCAGGGCGGACGTCGCACGGGCCGGCGGCGGATCGGTCGTGACTTGAGGGGCATCAAGGCGTTCGGAGTGGTATCCCAACGATTAGTAGTCGTCGGTCATCCCCGCATTTCCCGCGCCTGTTCTGCCTCCAGAGCCTTAGTCCGGGGTCCGTCGTAGCTGGATTTGCATCCGTGGCAATGCAACATCTCGAAATGCCCGCTGGTCTGTAAGCGCATCAGCCTGGCATCGGCGTCCCAGCATCGTTGGCAGAACGGCCCCTCCTCGCGGCCTTCGTCTATCGTCTCCCAGTATGAGGGCTCCTGGTAGTGCACGCGTCCTCGAAGTTTGGCGAGTTTCTCGAGCTCTTCGATCCTCGTCTGCATATCGGCCGCTTCGATCTTCACGTCCGCCAGCGTGACATGGCGTCGGCGAGCCGCAGCTTCAATTCCGCCGTGTCAACGCTGATCTTTGCGTCGGCGGCGACGGCCACCACCGTTTTCGCGGCGTTGAAGGCCTGCACTGCGGTCGCAATTGTTTCCATTATTGGCATTGATCCCTCCTCCGTGGGCGTGAATCATGCCGGCATCAATTGCCGTTGTCGATGCGTTGCCATATCGCGAAGGGTTTCTCCGCATTGCCAACAGGTTGTCCACGCGATATGGTCCCGCGTCTTGCTAGCAAGCCCGATAACGTGCGGCTTACTCTCTTCGCCTCGAGGCATTCCATGAAGCGATTCTGGTCGTTCTGGCCCTGGGCTACGGCTGTCAGTCTTCGCCGCTATACGCGCAGTCAGTCGAGACGGTGACGTTCAAGCTGACGCCCACGATGCTCGCAAAGGATGGCGATGTCCGTTCCTGCGGGTTGCGCATGCTCGGCGTCGGCACCCCCGTGGCAACGCCCGGTGACGCCGAGATGCAAATCGTCGACAGCAGTATCGCGCTTGGCGTTGAGTTCATGGGAATGGGAAAGGCAGGTTCTTTAACGGCAACTCGCAGCGGCTCAATGCAGGTCGGAAGCCCACTCCTTCCAACGCCAAGGTCATGTGGATCAAGGTTGGCGATTTGCCGGCAGTCTCGCCGAGATCATCTCCTATGCAGAGCACCGACGATGCGGGCTACTGGTTCTTCGGGGCGGACGGGGCGAAGGTCTTGAACTCAATGAGCGCACTGGTCGAAGGCGGTCGGTTGCGCGTTGCCTTCGAGAACTCCAAGCCGGGCCAATACACCGTCTACGCAGGGCCCGCTGAGATCGACGAGGCGTCGCATCGCGAATTCGCGTCCTGCATGGGTGAATTGGCCAAGGGAATGGAGAGCTTTGCTGCAAATCTAGAAGCTTCGAAGAGACGCAACTCTAAGACCAAGTGATTCGCTTGCTCCGCTGGTTCGCCGCCGTGCCGATCACGATCGTCGCGACCAACTCCATCCTCGCTGGCCTGATCCTCAGCGCCACCGAGGAGGCGAGATGGAACGCCTGGGGCCATGACGCATCTGTCGTTATGATCCTGCCGACCATCGCCTGGGCTGTCGCGACGTGGTGGATTCGTCAGTGGCCTTGAGCGAGGCATCCACTCCTTGCGCTCGACTCAGCCAGAACAAGTACACGGAAGGACCTCCCGATGAAGTTCAACCTGTTTGAAGGCGCCAGAAGAATTGCGCTCGTGGCAGCAGGGCTGTGGATTGCTGGCTTTGTCGCCTACGCAATCTTGAACGAGCCGCATACGAGACTCACCTACAAAATCGAGCGTCCCACCGCCGCCCCGCTCAGGATCGAACACGATTGCGGCCCGGGAGACCTCGTTGAGTACGGGCCGCTCAGCGATTCGCCAACATTTAAACTTTGCTTCGTTGCTCGGCTCTCGGACGGTCGCTACATGATCAACTTCAAGGAACAGGACGGATACGTTCTCTCGCACACGAGAGGTGAGCCGGCCGTGCAAGCCTACGCAAAGGCCTATACGGCAAGCTTCAGGCCTACCCTTGGAAGGCGTCAAGGCCGGAGAAGATCTCAAGTGGCAGGCAAGGCTGGAGCAGTGGAAGAACACCATGCTCTACGCAGCGATCGGGCTGGGACTAGGGTGGATCGCGATGGCAGTGATGGGGTGGATCATGCGGGGCTTCTTGGGAATTCCTCGCGGAATGGACTCCAGGCAGACCAACTAGGGCCACCGCCCTCGCTCCGTGACGAAGAACCGACTGCGTGGTCCAGGTTGGGAACGCACGGGCGACGTCGCCTACCAGCACGACAGTCGCTTCGGCAACTGACCGAGCGACTTCCGAGATCCTTCTTGCCGCCAGACGTATTCCGCGAGCCGCCCATACAGCCGCGCTACAGGATCGTCAGCACCATACACCCCCTGCCGGCGACGAGCCGCGTCGCGCAACCGGTCGCTCGCCGCCCGCGGGCAGTGCGCTGCTTCGATACCCATCGCCGGGTCTGGCGGCCTTAACCCGTAGACAACCGCGAGCATCGCGTCGTAGTAGACGTTCAGCAGTCTGATTCGGGGGTGCCGGCGGCCGTACTTCAGCCGGATCTCGTGGTGCCTGTGGTCCAGGCGCAGCAGCCAGAGTGGCGGCTGGCCGTTCGTCATGCTTGCCATCATCAGCCCGCAGTGAAGGGGGACGTCAATTCTCTCACGCCGCAATGGTCGGTGCAGCGGTAAAATGAGACGAAGGCGCCGAGATTCTGGCGCGTCCCGCTCCGGCCCGGCCAGCCTTCTCGATGGAGGCACCACGTGAGCACGCTCGAACGAGCCATTGAGATCGCCGCCCGGGCCCACGCCGGCCAGATCGACAAGGCCGGCGAAGCCTACATCCTCCACCCCTTGCGGCTGATGCTCTCGATGGACAGTGACCTCGGGCGGATCGTTGCCGTGCTTCACGACGTGGTGGAGGACTCCGAGATCACGCTCGATCAGCTGCGGGCTGAAGGCTTCGCGGAGGATGCCTTGGCTGCCATCGACGCGCTCACCAAGCGCGACGGCGAGTCCAAGATGGACGCCGCGGCAAGAGCGAAGGAGAACCCGGTGGCGCTGAGTGTCAAGTTGGCCGACAACGCCGACAACCAGGACATGACTCGGATCGGGAACGTCACCGAGAAGGACCTTGCCAGACTCGAGGAGTACAAGCGAGTGCGCGAGTTCCTGCTGGCGCCGTGAGCAGCCGGGCGCCCATGATCTCGATCGCGCCGGACGGCCGGATCGCGATCCTCGACGGTGAATCCGGAACTTTCGGGCAGTTCGACAGCGCCGGTAATTGGCACGAGGGCAAGATCCCGTCCGCCGACGAGTACATGGAAGACTTCGGCCCGCTGGTGTCGCCGACGCTGCGGGCCCTCTACCTGAGCCGCGCACGAGCGGCCAGCGAGGCGCAACCGACTTCAGAATCGGCAAGAGCGCTGAAGAGAATGTCAACTCGGCAGCGCCCCACGCAGGGCCGCCACGCATTCGAAATAGGATTCCGGCTGTACCAATCCGCCGCACGATCTGAAGATTTCATCCCTGGTGGAGCACGTGCTCCATTCCTCCAGGGAGTCGCTACAGAGCTTCCTAGGATGCTGGAGCAGATCGCGCGCAGAAACATACTTCCCTGGCGCGCGGCCGTTGGACATCGGCGCCGGGCATCGGCAATCTCTGGTCTCCAACCACCGGAGATCAGAATGGATGCGCCACCAAGACCAACATCCAAGTACCGCAAACGGCATTTGTCCGGCGCCACCGCGCCGATCTTCTGTGCCTGCGCAGGAACCTGTCCGCAGCATTGTCGGACTCGAGCAGATGGAGTACGAACTCCTGAGCCAGGACGAGACTGGGAGGAGGAGGGCGCCACTCTCGTTTTCCTCCAGCACCACCGGGCGGCGCTCCTGCGGCTGGACGAAGGGCTGGAGCGACTGACTTAGCTATTTTGGCCCGCCGTAAGGATGTGGGGCGCCGTGGAGCAGCCCAGACGCGGAGGAACTCATTCCGGGCAAGTAGCCAGAACCATCAGTAGTTCGTGCATGTCCCCGTCAAGAGCGTTCTGCTGCTCATGAACCAAAATGGCTTCTCTACCGCATCTACATACTCGATCACTTCAAGGTAATCCACGGATGCGAAAGGCCTGAATACGGTGATCGCCTTAAGTCGACTGGGCGCGTGATCCGGGATCAAGGACTTGAGGGGCTCCATTTGCGTTCGCGTTCCTGATAGTCCCCAGCGTACGCCCCGACAAGCGGTCAACCATTATCTCATCGCCGACGACGGACTTGTATATCGTGTTGCCGCCAAGCTTACCGCTGTCTTCAAGGTGATGAGCTGCAAGAATTTTGCATTTGTAGGCCTCCGACTTCGCCTCTGAGGGCGAGGCGATAGACAACCAAGCCAGCGCGAGACGAGATAGAGGAGTCGCACTTCTCCTCTCTCAGATCGGGGCTGATGAAGTCGCTGCCAGGAGTTCCGCATCTCTCTGATTTCCAGGTGGTTTTGTTAGTGTGGGGAACGAATAACGTGAATGAGACTCGAGTTTCAACGGCCGCCGGGGACTTTCGGCACCTTGGCCATCGCAGCCGGGTCCTCGATGAAGTCTTCCTCTGTCAATCGGAGCTTCGGTCTATGGCCTTTGGCCGGCTTTGCATAGACATCCAAACTGCTGCAATTACCCACCATCATGAAGCCTCGAGCCGCGTCGAACTCTACGCCCCTGGAATGGGTGTGCTTTGTGATTATTAGCTTGCGACGCTCGGGAAAGAGCGTGTAGAGGAATACCGAGACTGGATAAACCACGACCATCGAGAGTTGCTCATCGGACCGTTTGATTACGATCCCCTCTTCGATGGTAGGCGACCTCCCCGGTCCGATGATGCGTGCCTCTCTGTCCCCGCCCTTATAGAGAAGCTGATACTCGCCAGACATCTCGTCAGAGAAGTCGAGGGCCTTATGTTTTTCTTCGCTGCCGCCCACACCGATCGTATATCCCTTGAACGGGCCGCACTTCGCGAAGACGTCGTCCCAAGCGATCGCTGGCGATGTCGTACTCAAGACCAGGAGACCTGCAATAGCTGAGGCAACATTCGCAAGCTCATGTTCTTCGAAACATTGAGTGGTCGTCGATGCCGCCAATGCTTGCACATATTCGAGCTCCGCGATAGCAACCGGGCGGATCAAAATCGGCGTCGACAATACAGCCTCGTTGGCTGACTGATACCCTTCGTTTTAATTGGGCCGCTTCGAGGGAGGGCGAACTATGGCGATAAACGGACGGAGATTCACAAGAAGACTAAGGGTCCCATGGCCGAGAAGGAGGACTGTGGGACGCTCGTCACAGATACGGAAACAGGAAAGCAATTTGTTCAACACTCATGGTCTCACCACGACATTGGGGGACGGAAGGAGCCCAGCGAAGGCGAGCGCATGATTCCCATGACTGAATTCCTGACGGGCCGTACGACACCATGGTGCGGGCGAAGTCGAGGCGGCGAACCCTGTTGGGGCTGTAGCGGAAGGGGCGCAGATCGCGCCCTTCGGTCTGCATTGGTAGGCCTCCCGACCTAATCCAGCTGACCGATACTGTGTCGCCGGCGCCCATGCCAGCATGTGCGGCATGAACCACGACGAGCTCAACGACATCTTCGCCCGCCGGCTACTTGCCAAGCTCGAGGCGCTCGCCGGCGTGCATCGTCCAGAACCAGCGGCGCATCCCCTGCCGGGGGTTCTGGACGGCAATGAAGGTGATCCGGTACTGGCCCCACCTGGGAGCGTGGATCTCGACCGTCTGCAGGACTGAGTCGGGCCCAGGCGGCGGCAGGCCCTTCATAGCCTCGGAGACGTAGTAGCCGGGCGGGTACTGGTCCATGCATCGCATCTCTGAGTCAGGTTAAGTAGGTAATGAGCGTCAGCTGGCACAGGTCCGTCAGCACCAGTCATCTTCTCGACCATTTTTCAGCGATTGAACCGGGTACGGGAAGAAGGCTTCGGGTGCGGGACTTATACTGATCCGCCTGCGAATCCAGGTATGGTGGTGAGCGCCTTGAAGTTGCCGCCGTAAGATCCCTCTCCGAAGCTTTGGGCAGCGTTTCGGGTACGAAAGGTGGGGCGGCTGCAAACAGACTCCCTTGATGCCAAGGCTGCGCAGGCGGTGATCAACGCCATTGCCGATACCAGCGAGGAACTGGACACGACAGCTATGACTACGGGTGCCGTCGCGAGGCAACTGGCATATTCTGGATCGAGCTTCTCGGGAGTCTCACATCTCCCTTCTCAAGCCTGGAGTGGTTGCTCTAAGCATTGGGGCAGCTTCCTTGGCCGAAGTTGTTTGAAGTCGTGGAGTGTCTCGCCGGCGAGATCTTGCCGGATATGTCGACGACCGCTTTCGAGGCTCGGATGAACCAAGCTTTGAAGCGAGAGAACGTCGGCTGGAACTCATGGACGGCACGATGAGTGCCCCCTCGACGGAGAGAGGGGATGGACTCTGTTGTCAGCGTGGTAAATGGTGCCGCGGCCGCCGGTCACCACGGAGTGTCTAAGGAGCACCTGAGCGAAGTGCTATCGGAGCCTTGCGGACGGCCCAACCTGAGGATCCCGATTATGCCGGCCGCATCCGCGAGTCAACTTGAGGCGGACTCCAGTTGAAGCGGCTGCCAGAATAGTCGACAGGGGATGAGAAGGCACGCCTTCGGGCCGCACTGAAGATACTGGAGAGAAGTACCTCTTCGGGGTTCCACAAAGCGCAGCTTAAAGGTGGGCAGCAACGTCTATGGATGGACGTCCGATGCCGATGGCATCCGCCTACGCGTCTATGGGCAGAGCCGCCGCCAGGTTGCAGGTGCCCTGTACATGTTGCGTCCAGCTGCTCCGCCTTTGCCCGCTGCTGCTGTGAAAAGCCGCAAATGGCCCGAGGATCAGAGACGAGAGGAAGTCTGCAAGGGAGCCAGATACGGCACACATATGGCACACGATCGGGGTGGATGAAAGGGCGGCGAAGAAAGGCCGCTGGCTTGAAGACCCAATCTTCCCTGGTGCCCGAGGCCGGGGTCGAACCGGCACGACCCTGCGGTCGAGGGATTTAAGTCCTGAGCGGGCGCGAAGCTTCGACATTGGTCACCGCTGCACGAGTCACTTCGTCGATGACCGTGATATCCATGCGAAGTACGCGATCACCGAGCATGGAGGAGTGCAGGCACTGCCGTGACATTTCCTTGGGCTCGAGTTGCGGGTTTGCCGAAAGCAGACGATCCCAATAGTCATCTTCGACCTTGGTGTGGGCGATAGCATAGTCGGAGCCATTCTCAGGCCCGATCAGCAAGTCCCATGTGCTTCTGTCCATCGGCCCCCTTTCCTGGTGTAGGTCCCAGTGTAGGTTATGGAGTAACAGCCTGGCGAAGGTCAGCCCGCGATACTCTTTGCCTGATGCATCATCGGCGTATGGCCGGAGAGATCCGAGCCGATTTGGTCAGCTTTGAGCATCCAGGTTCGCTGTAATTTCAGATGGTTAGGGGAACATTGTCGACTACCTGCCGGCAAGCCCAGTCCGAGTGATCTCGAGCAGGCTTTCCGGGTTTCCCGGGCCGCATGAAGGATTGTCCCATGCTGATTCAAGCCTTCAATGCCGGCACGTCAGAGCAGAGGCTGTCGGCCGGCGAGCTGTTCTGACTGTCCCGTCTGTCCCGGCCTGCATTGTTCGCTACGGCGTCAACGAAGCCTTGCACCTATCGCCGTCGCGAACATGCAGAAGGCAGGCTGGAGCAGATGGCGCGGGAACGCTGGCCCGGGAGGACCCGTCTTAGCGACCTCTGGCGTTCATTCGCAAGGCGATGCTGCCACCGGTAAGCAGGTGGACAGGCCGTGCATCGACACTTGCGGCTAGAAGAGCCCCGAGAAGACCCTCTGGAGTGAGGAAGTCTTTTCTCCGAGCGCTTCATTTGCGCAGTCCGGCATCGAGAGCATCGAGAGCATCGGGAGGAACAGGGAAAGGGAGGCAAGGACTGCAAGCGCGATGCCGGCGGCGGTACTTCCGCCAACGGCGCTCCCGATAGCGAAGGCGCCGAAGCCGCTCAGACCAGCGATGCCAAAGGCAAACGCGAGGGCGAACAGCTTGTGGTGCGCGTCTTTGGGCCACGCCAGGAACTTGAGGAATCCGTCCATGAACCTTTGCTCCTGATCGACGACGCTGCGCGCCTAAGCCGTTCGAGCAAACATAGCTCTTTGGCACGGCGCCTCAAGCCAAAGCGGATAGCCGGTCATCAAACGGCTCCTTCCGGTTGGCGGGAGTTGCATGCAAGACCATCGAGCTTGCTGCATCATCAGAAATATTATATAAATCATTTATACCATTTATGGAGGGGAACTGGTGGCGAGAACTGGACAGAAGGTAGGTTCCAAGGAGGCGGGGATGAGGACAAAGGGAGAAGTCAAGGCAGATGGCGGCGAGAAGGGCGCCAAGCGTGCGCAAGTGGTTGGGGCCACGAAAGCAACCAGCGCCACGAGAGATCCCGGCGCCACGAAAGACGAGGCAACTGCCAGGAAGAAGATCGCCGCTGAAATGACGGTGCAGGGGAAGGCCGCAGTGAAGCCGGCTGAGAAGTTGATGCCGGCGGAGGCTGTCCGGGTCGCACAAGAGGCGGACACGCCCAGGCCCGCCAATCCGAAGCAGAAGCTGGTGCGGGACAGCTTCACGATGCCAAAGCAGGATTTCGCCCTCATCGAAATGCTGAAGGACCGGATGGTGGCCTGCAGGCGACCGACCAAGAAGAGCGAACTGCTGCGCGCCGGCTTGCATGTGCTGATGGCGTTGCCGGACGCCAAAGTGAGCGCCGCACTGGACCGATTGGCTCCCTTGAAGGCTGGGCGTCCGAGGAAAAACTCCTGAACGCGCGGGGAGTTTTCACAGAAACGGCGGCCGGGGCCGGATTTCAGCCGAGCCGATCAAGGAAGCGTTTCGCTGGCGCGACGTACCGCCAGGCCCGCGTTGACATCAAACGGTAATGCTGGCTCAGTAGAGTTGTTTGATTCGGGTTCACTCGGCTGGTGTATCCGGGCAGCAGGCAGCACGATCGATCAGGCGCTCCTTGGCAAGAATCTCAATGATCAAGCGTTGCCGGCGGCTCTCGGGCAACACGCGAGGTCGGGACCTGGTGGTCGGCGACCTCCACGGGCATCGGGACCTCCTCGAGCAGGAACTCGAGCGGCTGGGGTTCGACCCCACGCGGGATCGCGTCTTTTCCGTAGGGGACCTCGTCAACCGCGGGCCGGATTCGCTCGGAACGCTCTCGCTCGTCGAAGAGCCATGGTTCCATGCGGTGCTCGGCAACCACGAGCTGATGCTGCTGAACTACCTCGGCTTCTACAGCAGCCGGGTTCATTGCCGAAGATCCTATCCTGCAGGCCCGGGGGAATGGATAAACGAGGCGATCCTCAAGCATCCCAAGCGTGTTCGCCGGTTGGCCGACCGACTCGTCTGCCTGCCGCTGGCGATTCACGTCGAAGCCGGCGTCGCCTTCAACGTGATGCACGGGGACCTGGCGCCCTTGGGCTCCGGGCAGGACTACCTGTTCGAGGACGAAGATGTCTGCGTGCACGAGGCCGATCGCTCGACGTCTTCCAGGATCAACTTCCACGAGGCAGTCGGCTCGACGCTGTTCAACCTGACTTTCGCAGATCGGGTGGCCCGCATCAGCGAGACTCCGTTTGCAGACCTTTTCCTGACCTATGTGGGTCATTCACCGGTGCGGGAGGTGCTTGTTCACAACTCGTACATCTATATCGACCAGGGCGTCTGCCCGCGGCCGACGCGGCGGCAGGTGGCAAGGCCGCCGACGGTTGTCGATCACGCCCAGTTTTCAAGCTGGCTGCAGGGAGTCGCAACCGCCAGGCGGCCAGAGCCGGCCTGCGGGCGTGCCCCGGCCAAGGCCCGGGGGCAAAGAGACCAACTGGATGCAGACGGTCCCCGGCAAGGGTTGGACCACGATCTCGCGGCTGTACGGTCCGCTTGACGCGTGGTTCGGGGTGGGGGGCGGGGCACCGGTCAACGCTCGTCTGCTGCCAGCCGATAGCCCAATCCGGTCTCGGTAAGCAGATGACGCGGCCTGACCGGATCGCATTCGAGCTTGTCGCGGAGCTGTTTCATGTAGATGCGCAAATAATGGCCGTCCTCGACATGCGAGGGACCCCAGACGTCGCGCAGGAGTTGGCGGTGCGTGACCACCATACCGAGGTGCTTGGCGAGACGGGACAGCAAACGAAACTCGATGGGCGTCAGATGAACCTCCGCGCCCGCTCGCCGCACCTGTCGTCGCTCAAGGTCCACGGTGACTTCCCCGAACTCTATCGTTTCCTTGCCGGTTGGCGGACGTAAGGCGTGACGCAGCGCCACCTTGATGCGCGCAAGCAACTCGCCGACCCCGAACGGCTTGGTTACATAGTCGTCAGCGCCGGCATCAAATGCTTCGATCTTCGCTTGCTCCTCGGCGCGGGCGGAGAGAACGATGATCGGTATCTGCGACCACCCGCGGATTTGCCGGATGACTTCGATCCCGTCCAGGTCGGGCAGGCCGAGATCGACGATTGCGACGTCAGGCCGGTACTGCCCGCGCCAGTCGCGCCGCGCTCGCCGGTCTCGGCTTCGACCACCTTCATTCCTGCCGTGCCGAGCGAAGTGCGCAGAAAGTCCTGATCGGGCTCGTCTTCGACGACGAGGATCGTTGCGCGTGCCTCGCTCATTCCGGCGACTCCTGCGGCGGTGGCGGCGGAGGCTCGGCGCACGGGAGGGTGAATCGGAACACCGCGCCGCCCTGCGGGCGACGCTCCGCCCAGATGCGCCCACCGTGCAGATCGACGATCGCGCGACAGATTGTCAGGCCAAGACCTGCACCGCCGGTCGAGCCTTCGACCGTGCCGCGATGGAACTTCGCAAACAGCCTGTCGAGTTCGCCGCCCGGCAGCCCGGGCCCAGCGTCTTCAACTGACACAACCACATCCGCCCCTTGCACATCCGCGCGGATCTCCACGGGTGTTCCCGGCTTGGTGTACTTCGCAGCATTGTCGAGCAGGTTGGCGAAGACCTGCTCGAGAAGTCCGGCATCCACGCGAACCAATGCAAGGTCGCCAGGGATGACGACCGAAACCGGATGTTCCTGCAGGCGCTCTTCCAGTCGGTTCAGCGCAGCTCCGGCAATCTCGCCGAGCGAATGCCATTCGAGCTTGGGCACTATGCCGCCAGCCTCCAGGCGGGTCATGTCCAGGACGTCGGTGACGAGCTGACTCATGTGCCTGGCCTGCTCATAGACGCTGCGGGCGAGCCGTTGCCGGGCATCCGGGGCCAGTTCTTCATCCTGTTCGGCCAGCGTGGACGACGCGCCGACAATGACGGCGAGCGGCGTGCGCAGATCATGCGAGATCGATGCCAGCAGCGCGTTGCGCAACCCTTCCTTCTCGGCGTCCACGCGCGAGCGCTCGGCCTCCGCTGCGAACTGCGACCGTTCCAGTGCAAGAGCGATCTGCCCGGCGAACGTCTCGAGTAGATGGAACTGTTCGGGCAGCAGGACGCGGCGAGGGTTGGCCGGAAGTACACCCAGCACGCCCGCTACGGCTCGCGAACCCCTGAGCGGGAGATACAGCGCCTCGGTTCCGGGCAATGTGCTGGTTCCGAGGCCCGCGGATTCGCCGTGGTCCCGAACCCACTGCGCGATGCTCAGATCGGCGCCGTGTAGCGACCCGGAGGTACTCTCACCGTCCGGGTATCGCATCCGACCGGAAGCGTCGGGCAGGAGGATCACCACCTGGCTGTCGAAAACTTCGCTGACATGCCTCACGGCTGCACGCGCCATGTTCTCATTGCCGCGAGTAGCGGCAAGTTCGCGGCTCATCGCGTACAGCATGGCTGTGCGGCGTTCGCGATGCCCCGCCACGTTGGCCTGCAGCCGCACGCTTGCGGTGAGGCTCGATATGACAAGGGCCACGATGAGCATGATGGCGAACGTGACCAGGTACTGGGCGTCGCTCACGGCGAAGGTGAGCTGCGGCGGCACGAAGAAGAAGTCGAATGCAGCCACGCCTAGAATGGAAGTTGCGATCGCCGGGCCTCGGCCGTACGTCAATGCGAAGAATACGACTGCGAGGAGGTAGACCATCGCGACGTTCACCAGTTCGAAGCGCGGCAGCATCCAGGCTCCGACCGCGGTGCAGGCGATGGTGGCCCCGACGCTCCAGGCGTAGCCGGGCCAGCGTATTTTCGCGCTCGCGGGCGCCGCGGCGAGGTAGGCGCGGCTTCGGGCGAAGAATGGGCTGCGCAGGGCCGCTGCTTCTTCGCCTCCGCCCACGACATTGATGTCGATACCTTCGCTCGCGGGGAGCAACTCGCCGTATGTCGAAGGCCTGAAGAGACGCTTCCACAACGGCCTGCGCGGCCTGCCGATCAGGACGCGGGTAACGTTCCGCTCCCGGGCATACTCTGCGATGGCGGCGCCGGCCGAGGATCCACCCAATGTGACAGCTTCCGCGCCAAGCGACTCCGCCAGCCTCAGAAGGGCGATGCGCTGGTCGCGCTTTTCGTCGGAAAGCCGGAGCAGGTCCGGCGTCTCGACGTAGACCACGATCCATTCGGCATGCAAAGCCGTCGCCAGGCGCTTGCCTGCGCGGACGAGCCGCTCACCCTGCTCGTCGGGACCGACGGCGACCAGGATGCGCTCGCCCGCAGCCCAGATGGCCCGGATTCCTTCGCCCTCGCGATACTCGCGCATCGCCCGGTCGACGCGGTCGGCTGTGGTGCGCAGCGCCAGCTCGCGCAGCGCGATCAGGTTGCCCTTGCGGAAGAAGTTCTCGACGGCGTGCGCGCGCCTGCTCCGGCACGTAGACCTTGCCGCCGCGCAGGCGCTCGAGCAGCTCGTCGGGCGGCAGTATCGACGCAGCTCCACCTCGTCGGCACGCTCGAACACCGAGTCCGGCACGGTCTCCTGCATCGCGCACGCCGGTGATCCCGCGCGACCACGTCGTTGAGGCTCTCCAGGTGCTGGACATTGAGCGTGGTGAAGACGTCGATGCCCGCAGTCGAGCAGCTCCTCGACGTCCTGCCAGCGCTTGCGTGCGTGGCTGGGCACGCCTTCGGTCGGGTTGCGTGTGCGCGAGCTCGTCGACGAGCAGCACCTGCGGGCTTGCGGGCGAGGGCCGCGTCGAGGTCGAATTCGCGCGAGCTTGCCTGCCGCGATACGTCGATCCGCAGGTAGGGTAGCTGCTCGAGGCCCTCGAGCGAGCGCTTCGGTTTCGGCGCGGCCGTGCGGCTCGACGTAGCCGACGACGACATCGACGCCCTTCGCCGCTGAGCGTGCGTGCCGCCTCGAGCATCGCGTAGGTCTTGCCGACACCGGCCGTGGCGCCGAAGAAGATCTTCAGCTTGCCGCGCCGTGGCCTTCGCTTCGTCGCGCTGCACGCGTGCGAGCAGCGCATCCGGATCGGGCGCGCGTCGATCATGGCGCATGAGCGCTACTTCGACGGCGCGGTCGACGCGTCGAGCGTTCAGCGCGGTTGAGCGGCACGTTGACGCGCGGCTTCGCCGAGGAAGCCCGAGGCTGCGCGCCTTCGGTGTGCTGCTCGACCGAGCTCGCGCAGCCGGTCCTCGGGCGCGATCCCGCCGCGCTTTCGCGACGCGCGCGCAGCTGGTACTCGGGCCGCGGCTGGCGAGATGTGCGGATCGAGCCCGCTGGCCGAGGCCGTACCAGGTCGGCCGGCACGGGTCGGACCGTCGCCGGGTCGGCCTCGCGCAGCGCGCTCGACGCGCCGCGTTGACGGCGTCGCAGCGCCGGATTGGTCGGGCCCGAGGTTCGAGCCGCGAAGACGATGCGCCGTTGTAGGGCATCGGCGAGGTGGCCGAGGGACGACTCCAGAAGTACTTCGGGTCGCTGAATGGCTGGCCGATCAGGCGTCGAGCCGACGGATTGTGCCGTCCTTCTCGATCAGGCTGCCGTTGGCCTGGTCCTTGGAACGCGACCTGGGCGATGCCGGTAACGACGAGCGGGTAGGCGATGCCGGTGATGACGGTGAAGACGATCAAGGCACGGATGGCCTGAATTGCGATGTCGGATCATGGCGCGTGCTCCTACGCGAGTCCGAGGCACGACGAGGATCAGGTCGATGAGCTTGATGCCGATGAACGGCACGATCAGTCCGCCGACGCCGTAGATCCAGCAGGTTGCGCGCGCAGCACGGCCGCGGCGCCCGCGGCACGGTAACGCACGCCTTTCAGCGCCAGCGGAATCAGGGCGACGATGACGAGCGCATTGAAGATCACCGCCGAGAGAATCGGCCGATTGCGGCGTGGCGAGTCGCATGATGTTGAGCGCGGCGAGCTGCGGGTAGGTCGCCGCGAATGCGGCCGGGATGATCGCGAAGTACTTGGCGACGTCGTTGGCGATCGAGAAGGTGGTAAGCGCCCCGCGCGTCATCAGCATCTGCTTGCCGATCTCGACGACCTCGATGAGCTTGGTCGGGTTGGAGTCGAGGTCGACCATGTTGCCGGCTTCCTTCGCGGCCTGCGTGCCGGTGTTCATCGCCACCGCCACGTCGGCCTGCGCGAGCGCCGGCGCGTCGTTGGTGCCGTCGCCGGTCATGGCGACGAGCTGGCCGGCGGCCTGATGATCACGGATGAGCTTCAGCTTCGCCTCCGGCGTGGCTTCGGCCAGGAAGTCGTCGACGCCTGCCTCGGCGGCGATCGCTGCGGCGGTGAGGCGGTTGTCGCCGGTGATCATGACGGTCTTGATGCCCATCCGGCGCAGCTCGGCGAAGCGCTCCTTGATGCCGCCCTTGACGATGTCCTTGAGTTCGACCACACCGAGCACGCGCGTGCCGTCGGCGACGACCAGCGGCGTGCGAACCTCGGCGCGCGACCATGTCGACGATGCCTCGAGCATCTCGTGCGGGAAAGCGGCCTGCCGCTGCGCTTTGACGCATGCCTGCGGATGGCGTCGGCCGCGCCCTTGCGCAGCTTGCGCGCCCGTCGAGATCGACGCCGCTCATGCGGGTATGCGCGGAGAACGGAACGAACGTCGCGCTTGAGCGACGGCGAGGTCGCGCTCCCGGAGGCTGAACTGCTGCTTCGCGAGCACCATGATGCGAGCGGCCTTCGGGCGTCTGGTCTGCAAGCGAGGCGAGCTGGGCAGCGTCGGCGAGCTCCGCGGCTCGTCGACGCCGGTGGCGGGCAGGAACGCGGTGGCCTGCCGGTCGCCGAGCGTGATGGTGCCGGTCTTGTCGAGCAGCAGCACGTCGACGTCGCCGGCGGCTTCGACCGCGCGGCCGGACATGGCGATGACGTTTGCTTGCGATCATGCGGCCCATGCCGGCGACGCCGATCGCGGAGAGCAGCCCGCCGATGGTGGTCGGGATGAGGCACACGAGCAGTGCGACGAGCATCGTGACCGAGACCACGGCTGCCGGCTGTCCGATGCCTCGACCGCGTAGACGGAGAACGGCAGCAGCGTCACGCACGGCAAGCAGGAATACGAGCGTCATCGCCGACCAGCAGGATCGGTGAGGGCGATCTCGTTGGGGGTCTTCTGGCGCTTCGCGCCCTCGACCATCGCGATCATGCGGTCGAGGAAGGACTCGCCCGGCTTGGCGGCGATGCGCACGACCAGCCAGTCGGATATGCACGCAGCGTGCCTCCGGTGACGGAGGAGAAGTCGCCGCCGGCTTCGCGGATCACGGGCGCCGATTCGCCGGTGATTGCGGATTCGTCGACCGAGGCGACGCCTTCGATCACTTCGCCGTCGAGCGGAATGATGTCGCCGGCTTCGACCAGGACGATGTCGCCCTTCTCGCAGCTGCGTCGCCCTGATCATCAGCCTGGTGGCGCCGCGTCGCGGCGTCCGACGAGCTTCTTCGCCGTGCGTGTCCTGCGTGTCGCCGCGCAGCGCCGCGGCCTGCGCCTTGCCGCGACCCTCCGCGACCGCCTCGGCGAAGTTGGCGAACAGCACCGTGAACCATAGCCACAGTGCAACCGCGCCAGGATGTAGCCGGCGCGAAGCTTCGCCCGCGACGAACAGCGCCTGGACGAAGAGCGCCGTGGTCATGATCGCCGCCGATGTAGCACGACGAACATCACCGGGTTCTTCCACTGCGCCTGCGGGGCGAGCCGCTTGAAGGCTTCCGACAAGCGCCGGCTTGCACGAAGCGCGGGTTCGAATACTGCCCGGCAAGTGGTTTCGCCGTGTGCGGCCCGGATGCGTGGCGGTGTGGTTGCTCATGGCTTGCTTCCTTACTTCGCGTCCAGCATCTGAAAGTGCTCGACGATCGGGCCGAGCGCGAGCGCGGGCACGAAGGTGAGCGCGCCGACGATGCACCACTATGCCGATGAGCAGCACGACGAAGAGCGGCGTGTGCGTGGGAAGGGTGCCCGGGCCGCGCGGGACGGTCTTCTTCGCCGCAAGCGAGCCCGCGATGGCGAGCACCGGGATAAGCAGCCAGTAGCGCGCAAAGAGCATCGCGAACCCGAGCGCGGTGTTGTAGAAGGGCGTGTTGGCGGAGAGACCGGCGAACGCGCTGCCGTTGTTGTTGCCGGCGGAGGAGAAGGCGTAGAGGATCTCCGAGAAGCCGTGGGCACCTGGATTGAGCGAGGCCCGCGCGTGCCCGGCATCGAGCGAGCACGGCGATCGCGGTGCCGCCCAGCACCACGAGCGGCGGAATCAGGATCGCCACCGCGGCCATCTTCACCTCGAACGCCTCGACCTTCTTGCCGAGGTACTCGGGCGTGCGGCCGATCATCAGGCCGGCGATGAAGACGGCGACGAGCGCAAACACGATCATGCCGTACAGTCCTGAGCCGACGCCGCCGAAGATCACCTCGCCGAGCTGCATCAGCAACATCGGCACCAGTCCGCCGAGCGGTGTAAAGGAGTCGTGCATGGAGTTCACCGAGCCGTTCGACGCGGCGGTGGTAGCCGTGGCCCACAGCGCCGAGTTCACGATGCCGAAGCGCACCTCCTTGCCTTCCATGTTGCCGTCGGCGGAAACGCCGGCTCTTTCCATGATCGGGTTGCCCGCCTGTTCCGCGGTCACCGCGACGCCCAGGAAAGCCACAAACACCACCGTCATTGCCGCCAGGATCGCCCAGCCCTGGCGCACGTCGCCGACCATGCGTCCGAAAGTGATCGGCAGCGCCGCGGCGATCAGGAGGATGGCGAGCACCTCGAGGAAGTTCGAGAGGGGTGTCGGGTTTTCGTAGGGGTGCGTGGAGTTGACGTTGTAGAAGCCGCCGCCGTTGGTGCCGAGTTGCTTGATCGCGATCTGCGAAGCCGCCGGCCCAAGCGGCAGAATCTGCTCCTGCGTGCTCCTCTTCTGCATGGTCGGCTTGCCGCTCTCGTCGACAAGCGGGCCGGCGTCGGCGCTCTTGACGGGTTCTTCGTATCCGATCTTCTCGACCGTGGTCGCCTTGACGTACGGTGCGAACGTCTGCACGACGCCCTGACTGACGAGTGCCAGCGCGAGGATGAAGGACAGCGGGAGCAGGATATAGAGCGTCGAGCGCGTGAGGTCGGCCCAGAAGTTGCCAATGGTGGCCACCGAGCGGCGCGCGAAGCCCCGTGCGAGTGCCGCCAGCACCGCTATGCCGGTGGCGGCGGAGACAAAGTTCTGCACCGCGAGTCCGAGCATCTGTGTGAGATAGCTCATGGTCGACTCGCCGCCATAGCCCTGCCAGTTGGTATTGGTGGCAAAGCTCACCGCGGTGTTCCAGGAAGAGTCGGGCGATACGGCCCCCAGATCTTCCGGATTCAACGGCAGCACGCCCTGTAAGCGCTGGAGCGCGTATACCGCCAGCAAGCCCACGAGATTGAAAATCAGCGCGGCGGTCGCGTACTGCGTCCACTTCAACTCCTGTTCCGGATCGACCCCGCTGGCCTTGTAGGTGAGGCGCTCCAGCCAGCCAAGTACCGGATGGAGGAAGGTGCGCTCGCCGCTCAGGACTCGGGCCATGAACTCCCCGAGCGGCTTCGCCAGGACGATCAGTACCAGCAGGAACAGCACGCACTGGACGAAGAGATTGGCAATCATGAGAAGTCCTCGGGTCGGAACAGCGCCCAGACCAGGTAGGCGAACAGCAGTAGAGCCACGATGAGCCCGATCGCGTAGAGGGTGCTCATCTCCTTTCCCTCAACTTCTCGAAGAGGTGGATCAGGCCGAAGCTGGCGGCGAAGAACGCCGCCGTCAGCACGAGGAACAGGATGTCACCCATGAACTCTCCGTTGCTGCTGCAGTGTCGGGCGGCGTGTCATGCGCAAACCGATTCCGGCTGCACCGATCGGCGAGGTACGAGGGCGCGCTGAGAAGAGAGTCATCACGTTTCTGGCTCCATCTGTTGCGGCATTCTGAGGCGGCTGTCGTAAAGGCGCCGTATGGATTCGAGCGGTGCATCGAAATTGTCACCTCGGCGGGGCAACCTGCGATTGATTTGGATCAGGAGAGTCGCCACCAGCAGCGCCTCGGCCTGGCGCAAGGCAAGGAGGTCGGAGAACGCCGTGCCGATGAGAAGAGGCATGGTCCTTGCGGCTGCCGTTGCTCTATCGCCCCCGGGGGGAGACTGCCATGTCGGATCGCAGCATCGCCCGCCGCCAGATGGTGGCTCACCAGATCAAGGGACGAGGAATCGCCTCCGCAGCCGTGATCCGCGCCATGAGCGAGGTGCCGCGGGAGGAATTCCTCAACGACGAGCTACGGGACTTCGCCTATGAGGATTCGCCTCTGCCGATCGGACAGGGGCAGACGATCTCGCAGCCCTACATCGTTGCCTACATGATCGATGCGCTCGATCTCGAAGGCGGCGAGCGCGTGCTGGAGGTCGGCACCGGCACCGGCTATGCCGCGGCGGTGCTGAGCCGCATCGCCGCAGACGTCTACACCATCGAGCGTCATTGCGCTCTCGCGCGCAGCGCCCGCGCCACCTTCGACCGCTTAGGCTACCGCAACGTGCACGTCGTCGAGGGCGACGGGACCCGAGGCTGGCCGGCTGCGGCGCCGTACGATGCCATTGTCGTCGCCGCCGGCGGCAACGAGGCGCCGGCGTCGCTTCGTAGCCAGCTGACGATCGGGGGTCGGCTGGTCATTCCGGTGGGGCCGACGCCGCGCGAACAGCGGCTGGTGCGCATTGTCCGGCTCGGCGAGGAGGATTTCGAGCAGGTGGAATTGCTGCCGGTTCGATTCGTGCCGCTGATCGGCGACGAAGGGTGGCAGGAGACCGAGTCCGGCAGCTCCAGCAGGCCCGTCCTGACGCCGCCAGGCGCGCCGTCCGGCTCGGGGCGAACCGAGGAAGGTCAAGACGGTGCCGCAGATGCATCCGAGCAGTCATGAGCCCTTCTCCGCCGGGTGCGGGAGGAGCCGGGCATAAAGGTCGCCGGAGCCGGCATCCGGTGCGAGCGAGGCGAGCCAGTCGCGCGCCTTCTGCGGTGGCAGCCAGTGGTTCGATCCGAAGCGTGAAGTCTCGCCGGTCGACCAGTTGTATCGGTAGTCGCCGAGTTCGGCCAGCCTGTCGATGCAGGCGACCGCGAGGTCCCGGGCTGCAGGCAGGTATTCGAAGGAGAGCGCCGGAAGGGCGCGGGACAGGCCGCGGAGCACTGCGGTCTCATGCCCCTCGACGTCGATCTTGACGAAGTCAGGCACGCCGTGGTGGGCGACCAGCGAGTCCAGGGTCGTGACCGCCACGCTCGGCCCGGGCATCCAGTCGACATGCTCGAAACCGACCGTATTGCCGACCTGGGCGACCCAGTGCGGATTGAGGCTGGTGACGGTGGGCGTCCTCAGGCTGGCGAGCAGGGTGGCATTGCCCGGCTGCGCGCCGACAGCGACCTCCAGGATCGCCACCTCCGGATCGCGCCCGTAAAGAAGGCGCAGGATGCGGGCGAAGTCCGGCTGCGGCTCGAGCGCCACCACACGGGCGCCCATCGATCGGAAGCAGCGCAGCCGATTGCCGACATGGGCGCCGATGTCGAAGCAGAGGCCGCCCTGCGGCACCAGTCCGGAGTAGAGCTCGCGCATGCGGGCCATGCGAAACGGGACGCCGTAGTAGAGGCCGAGCGAACGGGCGATGCCGAGGTAACGGTAGATGTGCATGATGGTGGCGGGCAGGTGGGTCGAACGGCGCTGGGTCGAGTCTGCGGCTTCCGGCGAGCACGCGCGGCGGCTCCCCGACGGATGATTGCAGGTCCACGCCCGGCATAGGGAATGCCCAGGCACCACCGCCTCCCGGGCTGAGTTAGCATTGCACCGAAGCCAGACCCTGGAACGGACGCCAGACCGCTGGAAAACCGCATCGAGACGATCCATCTGCCCTGCGCTGCGGGAGCCCGCCGATCGGCGGCTTCCGCCGCGGTCGTTCGTGCTTCGGTGGACGCGGCGCCGGTCGCGTCGACCGGCCAATGGACCACCGGCCAAGGCATGCCGCATTCCGCTTCACCTCACGCGATACAAGACCACAAGCAAAGGAGACAGCACGAATGGTTCACAACACACGCCGCAATCTGCTGAAGGCCGGTACTGCACTCGGTGCATCCGGCCTGATCGGGGTGCCTGCCGCCCACGCGCAGACCTGGAACAACGAGCCGGAGAAGGGAGCGCGGTTGCGGGTGCTGCGCTGGAGCCGCTTCGTGCAGGGCGACATCGACGCCTACATGGCGAACGTCAAGAAGTTCACCGAGAAGTACGGCGTCGAAGTGCGGGTGGACAATGAGACCTGGGAGGACGTGCGCCCGAAGGCGGCGGTAGCCGCCAACGTCGGCAGCGGGCCGGACATCGTGCTGTCGACCAACGACGATGCCAACATGTACCCGGACAAGCTGCTGGACGTCACGGACCTCTGCGAGTATCTCGGCAGCAAGTACGGGGGCTGGTACCCGGCGGTGGAGGCGTTCCTCAAGCCGGACGGCAAGAACTGGATCGGCGTCGGGCTCGGCTCCACCGGATCGTTGATCGTCTACCGGCAAAGCCAGGTGAAGGCAGCCGGGTTCGACGCGTTCCCCAAGGACACCGACGGCTTTCTCAAGCTGTTGCAGGCGCTCAAGGGCAAGGGAACCCCGGGCGGTTTCGCGCTCGGCAACGCCACCGGCGACAGCGGCTGGACCCACTGGCTGATGTGGGCGTTCGGCGGCCAGATCGTCGACAAGGACAACAAGGTCGTCATCAACAGTCCCGAGACGATCAAGGCACTCGAATACGGCCGCGAGATGTATGCCACCTTCGTCCCCGGCACGCTCTCCTGGCTCGATCCGAACAACAACAAGGCGTTCCTCGATGACCAGATCAGTGTGACCAACAACGGGATATCGGTCTACTATGCCGCGAAGAATTCCAAGGATCCGAAGGTCAAGACGATGTCCGAGGACATCTACCATGCCCCCTTCCCGGTGGGACCGGTCGGACAGCCGACGGAATATCATCTGTTCTTCAACCAGATGATCTTCAAGTACACCAAGTACCCGAAGGCGGCCAAGGAATTCCTGCGGTTCATGATGGAAGAAGAGCAGTTCAACCCCTGGCTCGAGGGTGCCGGCGGCTACATCTCGCAACCGCTGCGCGCCTATGAGAAGAACCCCGTCTGGACCGTGGACCCGAAGCACACGCCCTACCGTGACTCGACCAAGAACCTGCGGCCGGCAGGCTACGCCGGCAAGCTGGGCTACGCGTCGGCGGGGGCCCTGTCGGACTTCATCGTGACCAACATGGTCGCGGAGGCAGCCAGCGGCGCGAGCTCACCGAAAGAAGCCGCCGAGAAGGCCCAGAAGCGCGCCGAGCGCTACTACAAGGTCTGACCGCATGGCGCAGCAACCGGGACGGCCGCAGGCCTCAGCGAACGGTTCGCTGGCGTCGTCGGCCGGCTTGGGGCCGCCAGTGCAGCCGGCGCAACCGGCCGCCGCCGTACCGGTCCCGGCGCGGCGGCAATCCTTCCTTGCGCGGCTGCAGAACAGCCGCAACGGGCTCGGCTTCGCCTTCATGCTGCCGGCCGCGGTGCTGCTGCTGCTGTTCCTGTCTTATCCGCTCGGCCTGGGCGTGTGGCTCGGCTTCACCGACGCCAAGATCGGCCGCGACGGCGTGTTCATCGGTCTCGAGAACTACGCCTTCCTTTTCGGCGACAGCGTCGCTCGGCTGGCGCTCTTCAACACCATCTTCTACACCACGATTGCGAGCATCCTGAAGTTCCTGCTCGGCCTGTGGCTCGCTTTGCTGCTCAACCGGTCGCTGAGACTCACGACGTTCCTGCGCGCCGTGGTGCTGTTGCCGTGGATCGTACCGACGGCGCTGTCCGCGATCGCCTTCTGGTGGATCTTCGACTCGCAGTTCTCCATCATCAGCTGGGTGCTGATGAAACTCGGCATCATCGACAACTACATCGATTTCCTGGGTGACCCCTGGAACGCGCGTTTCTCGACCATTGCCGCGAACGTCTGGCGCGGCATTCCCTTCGTCGCCATATCGCTGCTCGCCGGGTTGCAAACCATCTCACCCGCACTCTACGAGGCCGCGGCGATCGACGGTGCAACGCCCTGGCAGCGCTTCTGGCACATCACGCTGCCGCTGCTCACGCCGATCATTGCGGTGGTGATGACCTTCTCGGTGCTCTTCACCTTCACGGACTTCCAGCTCATCTACGTGTTGACCCGCGGCGGGCCGCTCAACGCGACCCACCTGATGGCAACCCTCTCGTTCCAGCGGGCAATCTCGGGCGGTGCGCTCGGCGAAGGCGCGGCGCTCGCCATCGCGATGGTGCCGTTCCTGCTCGCGGCCATCCTGTTCTCCTATTTCGGGCTGCAGCGGCGGGCCTGGCAGCAAGGTAGCGACCGATGAGCGCGAGCAAGGACGACAGCGGCGGGATGTCCTTCCTGGACACCCGCATGAACCGCTGGGTCACCATCTACCTGCCGATCCTGCTGTTCCTGTTCGTGCTGCTCTTTCCCTTCTACTGGATGGGGATCACGGCCTTCAAGCCGAACGAGGAACTGCTGTCGCGCGAGGGCAATCCGTTCTGGGTCATCAACCCGACGCTGGCGCACTTCAACAAGCTGCTCTTCGAGACGGACTATCCCATCTGGCTGTTCAACACGATGCTGGTCGCGGTCATCGCCACGTTCGTCTCGCTGGTTGCCGCGGTGCTGGCTGCGTATTCGATCGAGCGGTTGCGCTTCAAGGGCGCCAAGGTCAGCGGGCTCTCCATCTTCCTTGCCTACCTCATCCCGCCGTCGATCCTGTTCATCCCGCTGGCGATCGTGCTGCAGCACCTCGGCCTCTTCAACACCCGCTGGGCGCTGATCTTCACCTATCCCACCTTCCTGATCCCGTTCTGCACCTGGCTGCTGATGGGCTACTTCAGGTCGATTCCGTTCGAGCTGGAAGAGTGCGCGCTGATCGACGGTGCTTCACGCTGGGAGATCCTGGTCAAGATCATCCTGCCCCTGGCGGTGCCCGGCCTCATCTCGGCCGGCATCTTCGCCTTCACCTTGTCGTGGAACGAGTTCATTTATGCACTGACCTTCGTCTCCGATTCGGAGATCAAGACGGTGCCGGTGGCGGTAGTGACGGAACTGGTCGAAGGCGACGTCTACCACTGGGGGCCGCTGATGGCGGGTGCACTGCTCGGCTCCATCCCGGTAGCGGTCTTCTACTCTTTCTTCGTCGAATACTACGTCTCGGGCCTCACCGGCGCGGTCAAGGAGTAGGGCCGCGGCGGCGGCCCGTTCACGAAGCACATGGCGGCTCCGGTCGACCAGCCCGGTCCGGACGCCGGCGGTGCTGATGGTGCGTCCACCACGGCGGCGTCTGCGGATCGGGTGCTTGCGCAGGCGACGCCGGCGGATGACACGTTCAACGGGTTCGAAAGCCTGCCGGACCTGATCCGACTGCATGCCGCGGCGCGGCCGTCGGCCGCTGCAGTCACGGACAGCCGCAGCCGCCTTGACTACGCGCAGCTCGACCGGGCGATGGACCGGGTCGCGGCCGCCCTGCAGCGCGAGGGCCTGCAACCGGGCGACGCCGTAGCCATCTGCGCAGCCAGTTCCGCCGCCTACGTGGCCGTCTTCCTCGGCGCACTGCGTGCCGGCGCCGTGGTCGCACCGCTCGCGCCTTCGGTCACCCCGGCGAGCTTCCGGGGCATGCTTGACGACTCCGGTGCCCGATGGCTCTTCGCCGACGTCATGGCTGCGCCGCTGCTGGTTGCGCCGGTGCCGGGGGCGAGTGGTGCCATGCGCCTCATCGCGCTCGACGGCGGGGCGGGCGGTCCGGCCGCTGCGCCCATGCCCGACATGGCCATGCCGCTGGACGAATGGGTGGATGGGGTGGTCGGAGGTGGTACCCCCGCCGGCGGCGGAAGTGGCGGAGATCGGCCGGCGGCGCCGGTGCCGGTCGTCATCCGGCCCCAGTGGCCCTTCAACATCATCTATTCGTCGGGTACGACCGGCACGCCGAAGGGCATCGTGCAGCCACACGGCATGCGCTGGACCCAGGCGAACCGGCTGGACTACGGCTACTCCCCGCACAGCGTCAGCCTGCTGGCGACGCCGCTTTACTCGAACACGACGCTGGTGGTGCTGCTGCCCAGCCTCGCCCATGGCGGGAGCGTGGTACTGATGGAGAAGTTCGACGCGACGCGCTACCTGGAGCTGGCGCAGCGCCATCGCGTCACCCATACCATGCTGGTGCCGGTGCAGTACCAGCGGCTGATGGCGGTGCCGGATTTCGGGCGCTACGACCTGTCGTGCTTCGCGACCAAGTTCTGCACCAGCGCGCCTTTCTCCGCGGCGCTGAAGGCCGACGTGCTGGCGCGATGGCCGGGGGGCCTGATCGAGTTCTACGGCATGACCGAAGGCGGGGGCACCTGCATCCTGCTCGCCCACGAGCACCCCGGGAAGCTGCACACGGTCGGGCGGCCGGCGCCCGGCCACGATATCCGCCTGATCGACGAGGAGGGCAGGGAGGTCGGACGAGGCATGGCGGGCGAGGTGGTGGGACATTCATCGAGCATGATGGCCGGCTACCACCGCCAGCCGCAGAAAACGCGCGAGGCGGAATGGTTCGATGCCACCGGCAAGCGCTTCATCCGCACCGGTGACGTCGGCCGCTTCGACGACGACGGCTTCCTCATCCTGCTCGACCGACGCAAGGACGTCATCATCAGCGGCGGCTTCAACATCTATCCGAGCGACCTCGAGGCGGTGCTTCATTCGCATCCCTGGGTGAGCGAAGTCGCGGTCGTTGCTGCGCCATCGGAGCGGTGGGGAGAGACTCCGGTCGGCTTTGTCGTGCTCAGAGGGGCAGGCAGCGCCGACGCCGGCAGCAGCCGCGCTGTTGGCGAACCCGCAGATGCCGCCAATGCAGTCCTGCAGTGGGCCAACCTGCAGCTTGGCAGGACGCAGCGCCTCGCCGCGCTGCATGTCGTGCCGGAGCTCCCGCGCAGCGCCATCGGCAAGGTCCTGAAGCGCGAACTGCGCGACCGGCTCGGCGCAGGTCAGAGCCGGTAGGTTTTCAGGTGGATGCTGGTCTCGGTGTTGCTGATGCTCTTGATCAGCCGGATCCGCTCGAGCACCTGGGACAGTTCCGCGAGGCTGCTGGCGCGAAGCTCGGCGAGCAGGTCCCAGCGGCCATTGGTGTCGTGCAGGACGGCCACCCCCGGTTCGCCGAGAAGTCCCGCGATCACCTTGCGGGTTTCGTTGCCCTCGACCGCGATGCTCATCCAGGCCCCGATCTCGTCGGGCTTGGCATCCGGGCGCAGTCTCACCGTATACCCGACGATGACGCCGGCATCCTCCATCCGTGCGATCCGGTTGGTGACCGTGCCGCGCGACACCCCCAGGCGGTGAGCCAGTTCGGCGACGCTGGCACGGGCATTGGCTCGCAGGAGCGCCAGCAGTTCGTGGTCGAGGGTGGTCATTTTGTCTGTCATGGCCGACATAATGGCAATATTCACGTTGAAATGGCAAGTTTCTGCGCATTTACTTTGGTCTCGGCGCTTGCGAGCATGGTTCGAAGATCGGAGCAGAACCATGAACCAGGCAAAGAACCCGTCGGGCGCAATCGAGCGCGTCTCCTCACTTCGCACCACCGGCTATCTCAGCGCCTCGGCCGCGGCGCGGCTGGTCAGGTCGATCGGCATCCGCGCCTGCATGGAGGGAATCGCCACCCGCATCGAGTCGGATTTCCTGCGGTGGCCGGAATTCCAGAAGACCGCACGCATCGCGAGCCATTGCCCCGACGGCGTCATCGAACTGATGCCGGTGTGCGATTCGCACAGCTGGAGCTTCAAGTACGTCAACGGCCATCCCCGCAATTTCCGCCTCGACCGTCCGACGGTAATGGCGTTCGGGGCGCTGGCGCGCATCGACAGCGGCGAGCCGGAGTTCCTCAGCGAGTTGACGCTCACGACGGCGATGCGCACCGCGGCGATGTCGGCGCTTGCGGCGCGCCGGCTGGCACGGCCCGACAGCCGCACGATGGCGCTGATCGGCAACGGCTCGCAGAGCGAATTCCAGGCGCTGGCCTTCCATTTCATGCTCGGTGTGCGTACGCTGCGCCTGTTCGACGTCGATGCCCGCGCCACTCGCAAACTGGCCGAGAACCTGCGGTCGTTCGACATCGAGATGATTGCCTGCCGCAGCGTGGCCGAAGCCTGCAAAGGGGCGGATATCATCACGACGGTGACGGCTGACAGCAGGCGTGCGGCGCTGGTGACTGCCGAAATGGTGGAGGCCGGGATGCACATCAATGCCGTCGGCGGCGACAGCCCAGGCAAGACGGAGCTGGCGCCGGAGGTGCTGCGCAACGCCGGCGTGTTCGTGGAGTTCGAGCCGCAGACGCGTATCGAGGGAGAGATCCAGCAGATGGCGCCAGACTTTCCGGTCACCGAGTTGTGGCAGGTGCTGAACGGCGCCGCGCGGGGCAGGGCCCATGACGATCAGGTCACGATCTTCGATTCGGTGGGGTTCGCGCTCGAGGACTTCTCGGCGCTGCACTTCATGCGCGAGCAGGCGAGCCGCTTGGGGCTGCTCGCGCCGCTCGACCTGATCCCTTCGCTGCAGGATCCCAAGGACCTGTTCGCCTTGATCGGCAGCGAATCGCCGCAGCAATCCACGCCGCAATCCACGCCGCAATCCACGCAGCACGCGCGGCTGGCCGAGCGGCAAGCGGAGGTGCTCGTCCAGTGACGCTGCCCGCTCCTGCAGGGCGACCTTCCGGGCGCATCGAGCTGATCGGCGCGCCGACCGACATCGGTGCCGGCGTGCGGGGCGCCAGCATGGGACCGGAGGCGCTGCGGGTGGCGGGCATCGGCGATGCCCTCGAACGCCACGGCTACCAGGTCTACGACAGCGGCAACCTGCTCGGTCCGCCGAATCCCTGGAGCGAACCGGATGCCGGCTTCCGGCATCTGCAGCAGTGCATCCTCTGGAACCGCCTGGTGCATGACGCGGTCTACGAATCGCTCGCCGAGGACCGGATGCCGCTGCTGATGGGCGGCGACCACAGCGTCGTCGTCGGCTCGATCAGTGCGGTTGCCCGCCACTGCCGCGAAGCGGGCAAGAACCTGCGGGTGATCTGGCTCGATGCGCACGCCGACTGCAACACCTCCGACATCACGCCCAGTGGCAACATCCACGGCATGCCGGTAGCCTGCCTGTGCGGCCTGGGGCCGCCGGCACTTGCCAGCCTGTCGGGCCAGACGCCTGCCCTGCAGGCATCGCAGATGGTGCAGATCGGGATCCGCAGCGTCGATGAGCGCGAGAAACACCTGGTACACCAGCTCGGCCTCGAGGTCTTCGACATGCGCTACATCGACGAGATGGGCATGCGCCACGTCATGGAGCAGGCGTTGGTCCAGATGGATGAAGACACGCACCTGCACGTCAGCCTCGACGCGGACTTCCTCGATCCTACGATCGCGCCCGGGGTCGGCACCGGTGTGCAGGGCGGCCCTACCTATCGCGAGGCGCAGCTCTGCATGGAGATGATCGCCGACAGCGGGCGCCTGGCCTCCCTGGATGTCGTCGAGATCAATCCCGCGCTGGACGTGCGCAACCAGACCGCGCTACTGGTGGTGGACCTGGTGGAGAGCCTCTTTGGAAAGAGTACGTTGATGCGCCGCCAGCGATAAGCCGTCGTCCGCGATTTGACCGACCCAGGGCTCAGGCTGCGCCCTTGGCTCCGCGCCCTTGCTCCGGTCACCCCCGGCGGTCAGGATTGCGCAGTTCGCTGACCCGCATGTTGTCGAGCTGTCGCGTTGCGTAGATGGCCGCGTTCTCGAACTCGCGCTGCCGCTCGATGATCCGGGTCGCATAGCTGCGAGCGCCGCCGGAGTAGCGGTGGAGCGCCTTGTGCAGACTCCCGCTCGATTCCACGTAGGCTGCCAGGATGGTGGCGCCGGCTTCGATGTTTGCTTCCGGCTCGTCGAGCCTGTGCACGCCGCCGACGGCCTTCACGACCTTGGGATGGAACCGCGGAACCACCTGCATCAGCCCGAGCGCGCCGTAATTCGACCGTGCCGCCGGATTGAAGCTCGATTCGGTCTCCATCACCGCCAGGAGCAACTCGGGCGGCAGGCCATGTCGCTCAGCCACCCGCTGCGTTGTGCGTACCACCCGGCGCACCTGCTCCGGAGGCCGACGATAGCGGCTGGTGATGTGCGCAACGTGCGCTTGTTCGACGACTTGCGCCGTCCGCTGCACCACTTCACGCTGCTGCTTCAGGCGCTGCGTCGATTCGGTCTTGTCGGGGGTGCCGGCCGGGACCGACGTGCTGGCGACCGCCAGGCACAACGCAATCGCACGACCGAGTCGTCGGCCGAAGACAGCCGCAATGCCGCTCGAGAAATTGCCCGAGAGCCGGGTGGCGAACCGGCGCCACCGGCCGGGCCGGCGCTTCGCCGGCGGGCGCGGCTGCGGTGCCGGCTGGTGTCGATGCGAGGCGTTACGGGCGCGGGGCCGGTAGACTTCGCGGCGAAAAGACTCCCTTGCCACATGGCGGGCTGGCTGGAACATGATTGATGTGTCGAGCGCCGGTTTCCCGGTCGTTGACATCGCAAAGGCAAGGGGTATGCCCGTTTTCTGTTACAAGTTCAGCCCCCCAGCTTCGCACCTGCCTCCTACTTCCATCCCCCGCCGAGCACCTTGTACAGCGTCACCAGGTTCTGGACCTGGGCCGTCTGGACCTGCACCACCGCTTGCTGGGCCTGGAACAGCGAGCGCTGCGCATCCAGGACGTCGAGATAGCTGGCCGCACCGCTGCGATAGCGCAGGTCCGCAAGCCTGAGTCGCGCAGCTTCGGCATCGACCTGGGCGCGCTGGGCGCGAACTTCGTCGACCAGGGTCTCCCGGCTCGCGAGCGCGTCGGCCACCTCGCGAAAGGCGGACTGGATGGACTGCTCGTATTGCGCCACCGCGATGTCCCGCGCGGCCTCGGTTGCCTTCAGCGTCGCTTTGTTGCGGCCGCGATCGAAGATCGGCAGCAGCGCCTGGGGTGTCATCGCCCACGCGAACCGTCCGTTGTTGAACAGGGCGGAAAGGTCCTCGCTGGCCACGCCCGCGGTGGCCGTCAGCGCGATCCGCGGGTAGAACGCCGCCCGAGCAGCCCCGATGTTGGCGTTGGCGGCAATCAGCTGCTGCTCGGCCTGCAGGATGTCGGGGCGCCGCGCGAGCACCTCGGAAGGCAGCCCGACCGGCAGTTCGGGCAGCAACTCCTGCTTCAGTATCGACTGCGCCGGCGCCAGGTCCTTGGGCATCGGCTGGCCCAGCAGCAGGACGAGGGCGTTCTGGTCGAGCGCCCGCCTGCGGCTCACTTGTGCAAGGGTCACCCGTGCCGCTTGCACCAACGATTCCGCCTGGCGGAAATCGAGCTCGGACGAGGCGCCGTTCTCGAACTTGAGCTTCGTGAGCTTGAGCGATTCCTCTCGTGTACGCAGCGTCCGGCGGGTGACCTCCAGCAGCTCGTCGTCGGAGAGCACGTTGAGATAGGTGACGGCAACAGCGGAAATGAGCGACATCTGCGCCGTCCGCTGCGCCTGCTCGGTGGCCAGGTACTCGGCCAGGGCCGCATCGCTGAGGCTCCTGATGCGGCCGAAGAAGTCGATCTCGAATGAGGTGATGCTGAGCCCGACTGTGTACACGCTGCTCCTTGTCCCGGCCTCCCCCGGCTGGCGCACTCCCTGGCCGATCGCGTTGACGGTCGGCA
The DNA here is from genome assembly GCA_963844195.1 of uncultured Pseudomonadota bacterium. Taxonomy (GTDB): domain Bacteria; phylum Pseudomonadota; class Gammaproteobacteria; order Burkholderiales; family Burkholderiaceae_E; genus Lautropia. The sequence continues at coordinate 2,371,990 of CAWJNC010000004.1, forward strand.
CCTCGTCGGCGCGCTGGATCCGGTACTGCGCCCGTGCCTGCTCGATGGCGAGCCCGGCGGCGCGCAGGTCGCGGTTGTTCTCGAGCGCGATGCCGATCAGCTGCTTGAGGCGGGCATCCGAGAAGAACGCGTGCCAGGAGATGTCCGCGGCTGCGGCCCCGTCGGCAACGGCGGTCGCCTTCTCGCCGCCCGGGAAGGTCGCGTCCACGGGCGCCGCTGGGCGTTCGTACTCGGGAGCCATCGAGGCACAACCGGCGAGCAGCAGCGCGGCCGCGAACGCGTAAGGAAGGAGGCTTGCTGAAGTCGACATCAATGGCTTTCCGTGGAGCCGGCCGGTGCTGCCGGCGGCAGGGGTGGAGACTGCGGCGGGGCCGCGGTGGCCGCACTGTCCTCCTCGTGGGCATACATCCGCCGCTGCCGTTCGCTGCCCCTGAAGACGTTGCGCACGACGACGAAGAAGATCGGCACGAAAATGACGGCGAGAATGGTCGCGCTGATCATGCCGCCGACCACGCCGATTCCGATCGCCCGCTGGGCGGCCGATCCGGCGCCGGTCGCGAGCGCCAGCGGCATCACGCCGAAGGTGAAGGCAAGGGAGGTCATGAGGATCGGCCGGAATCGCAGGTGGGCCGCTTCGAGCGCCGACTGCACCAGCCCCTTGCCCTGGGCGTGCAGGTCCTTGGCGAACTCGATGATCAGGACCGCGTTCTTGGCCGACAGTCCGATGATGGTGATCAGGCCGACGTTGAAGTAGACGTCGTTGGCCTGCTTGCCCAGCGTTACCCCGAGCACCACGCCAAGCACTCCGAGCGGCACGACCAGGATGACCGAGAGCGGGATCGACCAGCTCTCGTAGAGCGCGGCCAGGCACAGGAAGACCGACAGCAGCGCGAAGCCGAACAGGATGTACGCCTGTGCGCCGGCGAGCCTCTCTTCGCGCGACTGCCCGGTCCATTCGTAGGCGAAGCCCGGCGGCAACTCGGCAGCCAGCCGCTCCATCTCCGCCATCGCGGCTCCGGTGCTGCCGCCCGGTGCGGCGTCGCCGGAGATCCGCATGGTCGGATAGCCGTTGTAGCGGATGGTCTGCATCGGGCCGGTGATCCAGCGGGTGGTGGCGAACGCCGACAGCGGCACCAGCTTTCCTGCGGCACCGACTGCATTCAGCCGCATCAGGTCGTCGGGCTGCATCCGCGCAGGCGCGTCGGCCTGGACGACGACGCGCTGCAGGCGGCCGGCGTTCGGGAAGTCGTTGATGTAGCGCGAGCCCAGCGCCGGTCGAGATGACGGCGTTGATCGCCTCGAACGACACACCCAGGGCATTGGCCTTGTCGCGGTCGATTTCGAGCTGCAGCTGCGGCGCGTCCTCCAGCCCGTCCGGTCGCACGCCAGCCAGCAGCTTGCTCTGGGCCGCCAGGCCCAGCAGCTGGTTGCGAGCGGCAACCAGCGCGTCGTGCCCGTTGCCGCCCCGATCCTGCAGCCTGAAGGTGAATCCGGAGGCGGTGCCCAGTTCCGGGATCGGCGGCGGGCTGAGCGGGAAGATGAAGGCGTCCCGGATGCCGGAGAGCGCGCCGAAGGCACGTCCGGCCAGGGCCTGGGCGGAAGTGCCAGGCGCCGTCCTTTCATCCCAGTCCTTCAGCGTGACGAAGGCAAGGCCCGCGTTCTGGCCCTGGCCGGAGAAACTGAAGCCCATCACGCTGACCATGCTCTGGACTTCCGGCTGCTTGAGCACGAAGTCCTCGACCTGCTTCATGACCTCGAGGGCCCGGTTCTGCGTCGCCCCGGCCGGCAGCTGGACGTTGACGATCATGTTGCCCTGGTCTTCCTGCGGCAGGAAGGACGTCGGCAGGCGCAGGTAGAAGACGCCGACCGCGACGATGATCGCCACGTAGATCACCAGGTAGCGCGCGGCGCGCTTGAGGATCCTGGCGAGCAGGCTTTCGTAGCCTTTGGCGGTGCGAGTGAAGCCGCGATTGAACCAGCCGAAGAAGCCGCGCTTGGCATGGTGATGGCCCGCCTCGACCGGCTTGAGCAGCGTGGCGCACAGCGCCGGCGTGAGCGACAGCGCGAGGAACGCCGAGAACAGGATCGAGGTCACCATCACCGCCGAGAACTGCCGGTAGATGTTGCCGACCGATCCGCCGAAGAAGGCGAGCGGGACGAAGACCGAGACCAGCACCACGGTGACGCCCACGATGGCGCCCGAGATCTGTCCCATCGCCTTGCGGGTCGCGCGCAACGGCGGCAGGCCTTCCTCGCTCATGATGCGCTCGACGTTCTCGACGACGACGATCGCATCGTCCACCACGATACCGATGACCAGCACCATGCCGAACATCGTCAGCACGTTGATCGAGAATCCGAGCACGAAGAGCACTGCGAAGGTGCCCATCAGCGCGACCGGAACGACCAGGGTCGGAATGATCGTGTAGCGGAACTTCTGCAGGAACAGGTACATCACCAGGAAGACGAGCACGATCGCTTCCAGCAGCGTCACGACCACCTGCGTGATCGAGATCTCGACGAAGCGCGAGCTGTCGTAAGGGATCGCCCAGTTCACGCCCTGCGGAAAGAACTGCGACAGCTCCTGCATCCGGGTGCGGACCGCGTCGGCGGTCGCAAGCGCGTTGCCGGTAGGGGAGAGCTGCACGCCGATGCCGGTGGACGGATTGCCATTGAGGCGCGCGGAGGTCGCGTAGGTCTGCGCGCCGAGCTCGAGCCGCGCCACATCCTTCAGGCGCACGGTCGAGCCGTCGGTATTGGCGCGAAGCACGATGTTGCCGAACTCCTCGACCGTCGACAGCTGCCCCTTGACGACGACGGTCGCGAAGATCGTCTGCCCGGGCACGTTCGGCAGGTCGCCGATTGTTCCCGAGGAGACCTGCGCGTTCTGGGCGGCGACCGCCGTGTTGACGTCGGTGACCGACAGGTTGAAGCCGACCAGCTTGGCGGGATCGATCCAGATCCGCATCGCCCGTTCGGAGCCGAACAGCTGCGCCTGGCCGACGCCCGGCAGGCGCTGGAGCTCCGGCAGCACGTTGCGCGAAGCGAAATCGCCCAGTGCGATCGGGTCGATTGCCGGGTTGTCGGAGGACAGGATGGTGAAGAGCAGGAAATTCGAGCGCGATTTGTCGACGCGCACTCCCTGCTGGATGACCGCTAACGGCAGTCGCGGCGTCGCGCGCGCCGAGGCGGTTCTGCACGTCGACCTGCGCCAGGTCCGGATTGGTTCCGATCTGGAAGGTCAGCGTGATCTGTCCGGTGCCGTTGGCCTGGGCGACCGACTCCATGTAGATCATCCCGGGCGAGCCGTTCATCTCGCGCTCGATGACGCTGATGACGGCATCCTCCAGGGTCTGCGCGGAGGCGCCCGGGTAGGTGACGTTGATCACGATGGCAGGCGGCGCCACCGGCGGGTACTGCGAGATCGGCAGCTGCGTGATCGACACCGCGCCCATCACCAGGATGAAGAGTGCGATGACCCACGCGAAGATCGGGCGGTTGATGAAGAACTGGGCCATTGAGGAGCCTTATGCGTTTCTTGCCGCCGGCGCTGCAGCCGGTGTCATTGTGGTTCTGCCTGCGGCACAGCCTGCCGGCGGTGCTTGTTGTCCGCTTGTTGCGCCGCCTGTTGCGCCGCCTGCTGCGTCACGAGCCGCGCCATCCGCTGCGCAGATCGCCCCCGCCGTCCGCGGGCGTCATTTGGCGCTGCTGTTGGACCCCGCCGCGGCCGCGCCGTTGGCTAGCGGAGCCTTCCACGGCACCGGCTTCACCGGCGCACCCGGACGCAGCTTCTGGAACCCGTCGACGATCACCTGCTCGCCGTCCTTCAGGCCTTCGAAGACGACCCAGTCGTTGCCTTGCGCGGGGCCGAGCCGCACGTGCCGGGAAGCAACCTTGCCGTCGGCGCCCACCACCATGACCGTATCGCCGGTGCCCGAGCGGGTCACCGCCTGCTGCGGCAGAAGGATGCCGTCGCTGGCCTGGGCCTGCTCGAACCGAACCCGCACGTACATCCCCGGCAGCAGCACCTGGTCGGGATTGGGCACCTGGGCCCGCAGGGTCACCTGGCCGGAGGTCGGGTCCACCGTGAGATCCGTAAAGAGCAGCTTGCCCGGCTTGTCGTATTGACTTCCGTCCTCGAGGACCAGCTGCACCAGTGCGCCATCCGAATCCGATGCACGCTTCAGCGCGCCACTCTCGAAGCGCCTTGCGCAGGCGCAAGACTTCTCCGGTCGACTGCGTGAAGTTGACGTACATCGGATCGATCTGCTGCACGACGGCCAGCTCGGTCACTTCACCCTGGCCGACGAGTGCGCCTTCGGTAACCAGCGCACGTCCGATCCTGCCGGCGATCGGCGACGTTACCGACGCATAGCCGAGGTTGATCTGCGCCGTCTGCAGGTTCGCCTTTGCGACGGCGATATCGGCTTCGGCGAGCTTCTCCGCCGCAACCGCGTTGTCGTAGTCCTGGCGGCTCACCGCATTGGCGGCAAGCAGCGGCTTGTAGCGTCGAACCTGCGCGGCCGCCTGCGTCAGGTTGGCCTGGGCGCGCGCCACCGAGGCACGGGCGCTGGCGACCGCCGCATCATAGGGCGCCGCGGCGATCTGGAACAGCGCCTGGCCGGCCTTCACGTCGCTGCCTTCCTCGAACAGCCGCTTCTCGAGGATTCCCGCGACCCGGGCGCGCACCTCCGCGACGCGGGAAGCTTCGAGGCGTCCCGGCAGGTCCGCCGTCAGCCCGACCGGGCCGGGCTTGGCCACGACCACGCCGACTTCCGGCGGCGGCGGAGCCGCCGGCGCGGTTGCCTGGTCCTGCTTCTGGCCGCAGGCTACCAGCAGGCAGACAATCGGAACCAGCAGCCAGCCCGGCGCGCGGACGCGCAGCCGGCGGCGCGCTCTGTCGTGCACTGCTTGTCGCGCGTTTTGTCGTGCGCTTTGTCGTGGGCTTTGTCGTGCAATTCGCCGCGGAATTCGAGCGCTGGCAAGGACAGGTCTGGGGGCGAAGCCATTGAAGTACCTTTCTGCGTCGCGCGTCCGGGCGCGAAGCGGTGATCGTCTGAAAAAGTGGGCCCTGCGGAGATCGAAACGGCCGTCGGGCCAGGGGCGCGATTATATATACATTCATGCCTGTATGTATAATGTGCTGCGAGAACGGCAATTAGACATGAGGGACGCGACAGGGGCAATGGCTCGACGAACCAAGGAAGAGGCGCTCGCAACGCGCAATCTGATTCTCGACACCGCCGAGCGCGTCTTCGCGCGGCGCGGCGTGTCGCGGACGTCGCTGAACGAGATCGCAGAGATGCGCCGGCCTCAGTCGCGGGGCGATCTATTGGCACTTCAAGGATAAGGCCGAACTGTTCGACGCGATGATGGAGCGGGTGCTGCTGCCCATGGAAGAGCACCTGCACATCGGCCAGACCCTGCCCGCCGACGGGTGCGCTTCAGCAACTGCGCGCCGCATGCATCGACGGGCTGCGGAAGATCGTCGAAGACGACCAGGTGCGCCGCGTCTTCGAGATCGCAGTCCACAAGGTGGAGTACGTCGACGAACTCGAAGCCGTCCGGGACCGGCGCCGCGATGCCTGCAATGGCCACCTCGACCACATCGAGCGTACGCTGGCGCAGTCCATCAGGCGCGGCGAGTTGTCGCGGCGGATTTCGGCGCGTTCGGCGGCGCTGGGCCTGCATTCGCTGCTCGAGGGCCTGTTCCAGAACTGGATGCTCGATCCTGGTGCGTTCGACCTGGTGAAGACGGGTACGCAGGTCATCGACACCTACCTGGCCGGCCTGGCGCAGCCCAGGAAAATCTCGTCGCTGGCACCCGGCAGTGTTCCGGCCTGACATGCCGCAGCCGCACCCAAGGCCTGCGCCGACCCTCCTGCTGACCGGGTTCGAACCGTTCGGCGGGGACGAGGCAAATCCGTCGTGGGAAATTGCCGCGCGGCTCGACGGCTGGGAAGTGCGTGAGCAGGCGGCGGCCCGGAGGGACAATACCGGCCGGCCGGCGCCGCTGCTGGCGGTGGTGCGTTCAGTGCAACTGCCGTGCGTCTTCCACCAGGCGCTCGCGGTCCTGGACACCGCGTGCGAACGGTTTCAGCCGGTGGCCGTGATCGCGCTCGGATTGGCCGCTTCGCGGGCGGAAATCTCGGTCGAGCGGGTCGCGATCAACGTCGACGACGCCAGGATCCCGGACAACGCCGGCCGCCAGCCGATCGACAGCCCCGTCTGCCACGGAGGGCCGGTGGCCTACTGGTCAAGCCTGCCGATCAAGCGCATCGTCGCCGCCATGCGCGCCGCCGGCATCGAAGCGTCGGTGTCGCAGAGTGCGGGGACGTTCGTCTGCAATCACGTCTTCTACGGCCTCGCGCACCGCTTGGCTGCAGCACGGGCGTCGTCCGCGCCTGCGCCGCGCGGCGGATTCATCCATGTGCCTTGGCCAGGCGATTGGGAGCCCCCGGCGCCCGTCCATGGCGTAGTCGCCGGCTCGATGCAACTGGACACGCTGGCCGAAGCGATCAGGATCGCCATCCGCGTGACCCTCACGGCGGGCGAAGGCGACCTGAAGCTCCCGGGTGGGGCGATCGCCTGACGCCGCCGGCAGCCGCCTTGCCGCTGCCGTTGCAGGAATCAGGCGCCGGGCGGGACGCGGCGCCTGATCTGCTGTCTCGGCACCGCCGCGGCGACCTCGTGGTCGATGGCGGCCTGCGCTTCTTCGCGCCGGCCCGGATTGAGCAACGGGATCATGGCCGAAAACACCTTCGGCGCGCCGGCCACCACTTGTTCGCCTTCCAGGTAGTTGGCGTTGCCGCTGAAGTCGCCGACGAGGCCGCCGGCTTCCGTCACCAGCAGGCTGCCCGCGGCGACGTCCCATGGCTTGAGGCCCGAGCTCGAAGAAGCCGTCGAAGCGGCCCGCCGCCGTATAGGCCATGTCCAGAGCAGCGGCGCCTGCGCGACGGATGCCGGCGGCCTTCTCCATTACCGGCCGCAGCATCCGGAGGTAGTCGTCGATCTGCGAGATCATCCGGAAGGGAAAGCCGGTGCCGATGAGCGATTCCTCCAGACGGGTGCGCTTGCTGACGCGGATGCGGCGGTCGTTCAGGAAGGCGCCGCGCCCGCGCGACGCGGTGAAGAGCTCGTTGCGGACCGGGTCGTAGATCAGGCCGTGGCTGATCACGCCATGCTCCATCAGCGCGATCGAGATGCAGTAGTGGGGCACGCCGTGGATGAAGTTGGTGGTGCCGTCCAGTGGATCGATGATCCAGATGTGGTCGGCTTCCTTCAGCGCCACCGACACGAATGCTCTTGCTGCCGCCGGTGCCGGGGCGATGGCCTGACTCCTCCGCTAGAATCGCGTGCGATGGATAGGCCGACAGCAGCGTGTCGATGATGGCTTCTTCGCACGCCTTGTCCACTTCGGTGACGAAGTCGTTGCGCTCCTTGCGCGTCACCTGCATCGATTCCACGTCGAGGCTGGCCCGGTTGATCAAGCGGCCGGCTTGTCGGGCGGCGCGAACCGCGACGTTGAGCATTGGATGCATGGCTGGCGTACCCCGGAAAACCCTGGATTCTAGATGAGATGACCCTGCCGTCGACCTTGCACCAGCCTTTGGCCCCGCAGGCCCAGGGGCTGATGGCGGCCTTCCGCTTCGTCCTGGTCGCGCCCAGTCATGCCGGCAACATCGGCTCGGTGGTGCGCGCCATGAAGACGATGGGGCTTGGTGACCTGGTGGTGGTCAACCCGAGGGACGCCGACTTCGTCAATCATCCGCAGGCGCGGGCCCTGGCCAGCGGTGCGACCGACCTGCTGGCCACGGCTCGCCGGGCCGATTCGCTGCAGGAAGCGATCGCCGATTGCCAGCTGGTGGTCGCGGTAAGCGCCGCGCCGCGCGAGTTCGGGCCGCTGCCGCGTACCCCCGCCGAAGTGGCGGTGGAAGCGATCGGTCAGCTGCAATCCGGCCGCGTGGCCCGGGTCGCAATGGTCTTCGGCACCGAGCGCACCGGCTTGCTGATCCACGAGATGCAGATGTGCCATGCCATGGTCAGCATCCCGGCCAACCCGGAGTACTCATCGCTCAATCTCTCGCAGGCTGCGCAGATCGTCGCCTTCTCGCTGCGCCAGCAACTGATGCTGACGCAGGCGTCGCCTCCGGCGGCACCGGCGGATGGCGATCCGGTCGCCAGCCATGCCGATGTCGAGCGCCTGCATGCCCACATCGAGGAGGCGTTGGTGGCCATCGGCTATCTCGATCCGGCGGAGCCGAAGCGGCTGATTCCGCGGCTGCGACGCCTGTTCTCGCGCACCCGGCTCGAGGCACCCGAGGTCGACCTGCTGCACGGAATCTGCCGGCAGATGGAGAAGGTCGCGGCGGGCGCGAAGCGGTGAGACCGGCCGCCGTCGTGGTCCGCTATTGCGGTCGCTGCATCCGATCGATCGCGCTCAGGGGCAGCACCTCTCCGCGCGGCGGTGACGCCGACCAGTCGCTGAGCACCCAGCGCAGGCGCTGGTCCCAGCGATGCAGCATCGGCTTGTGCGTATGGCCGTGGATCAGCAGGGGCGTGTCGAGCAGCGTCATGAGCGCATCGAGCGCCCGCTGGTTGACGTCGGTGAGCGTTTCAGTCACCGCCTGGGCCTGCATGCTCTGCTGCCTCAGCGCCTGCGCCATCGCCAGCCGCTCGTCGATCGGCCGGGACAGGAACTGCTGCTGCCAAGGCTGCGAGCGGCACAGCGCCCGCCACTGCTGGTAACGGGTGTCGTCGGTGCACAGGGCATCGCCGTGGCTGAGGCCGATGCGTTGTCCCGCGACTTCGACCACCGAAGGATCGCGCAGCAGCGTTGCCCCGCAACGCGAGGTGAAGCTGGCGATGGCCGACGGCGAGGTGAGCGGCGCGTCGAGCAGGAAGTCCCGGTTGCCGTGCATCAGGAAGGCGCGCCCGCCCGCAGCGACGAATGTCGAGAGGCGGCCCGTGAGCGCTTGTGCAACCGCCGGTTCATGGTCGTCGCCGACCCAGTACTCGAACAGGTCGCCCAGCAGGAAGAGCGCCGGTGCACCGTGGTCGCCCGCCTGCGCGAGTCCCTCGGCAAGCGCCGCGTCGAGGCGCTCGAAGAAGTGCGCGGCCGATTGCGGCTGCGCATCGTCCAGGTGCATGTCGGAGGCGAACAGCGCGGCCTCCGGGCTCGGGATCCGGAGCAGGGGATCGGGCGCCGCCGGCATGTGCGCGGCTGTCGCGACTGTCACGCCGGCGGCCGGGCGGCGACGGCTAGTTGCCGACGCGGGTCACTGACTCGATCGTCACCGGATCGCTCGGCACGTCGCCGTGCGGTCCGCTGCGGCCGGTCTTCACCTTGGCGATCTTCTGCACGGTCTCCATGCCCTTGACCACCTTGCCGAAGACCGCATAGCCGTTGCCATCCGGGTTGGGGAAGTTGAGGCTGGCGTTGTCGACGGTGTTGATGAAGAACTGCGCCGTGGCCGAATCGGGCACGCTGGTGCGGGCCATCGCGATCGTGCCGGTGTCGTTCTTCAGGCCGCTGCGTGACTCGAGCGGGATCGGCGCGCGGGCCGGCTTCTGCTTCATGTCCTTGTCGAAACCGCCACCCTGGATCATGAAGTTGCCGATGACCCGATGGAAGATGAGGCCGTTGTAGTGATTGTCGTCGACGTACTTCAGGAAGTTCTCCACCGTCTTGGGTGCCTTTTCGGGGTAGAGCTCGATGACGATCTCGCCGAGCGAGGTCTTCATGAGCACCTGCGGGTTGGCATCTGCCGCGCCGGCTTCGTCGGCAGGGACTGCCAGCATCATGGCGCCGGTGGCGGCGGCCAGGAGCGAGGCGAGGAGCGATTTCTTGAACGGGAACCTGGTCATCGTTGCGGACTCCGGAAGTTGATGGGTGGAAGGTGCTTCACCGGCCTTGCGAGGCCGGCTGCGTGGAGGGTGCACTTGCGGGCTGGGCGCGCGACCTGGCCGACCAGCTTCAGCTTGGGGGCGATGGTCTTGTTGGCCGGCTCGAGCTTCAGGGCCTGGCGATAGCTGCGCGCGGCGAGCTGCGCATGGATGTCGCCGAGGTTCTCGTGGGCCAGGGCATAGTTGGGCACGGCGCGGATCGCATCTTCCAGCGCCGTGCGCGCCTGGTCCAGCTTGCCCTGCGCCGCCCTGACGACCGCGAGGTTGTTGTAGGGCTCGGGCAGCTCCGGGAATTCCTGCGTCAGGTCGGCGAACGCCGCCTCGGCCTCGGGCAGCCGGTTCAGCTGGTTCAGCGCCACTGCACGGATGAAACGCAGCTGGGCGTCGTTGGGGAAGGTCTTGAGAGCCGTCTCGGAAATCTCCAGCGCACGCTGCGGATCCCCGGCGCGCAGGGCGGCCTGGGCGCTGTCGTGCGGCCGGGTCTGCGTCGTGCTGCCGAGCGGGGATTGGCGCGGCGACTGGGCCCGTGCTTCGCTGCCCGCCAGAAGCGCCAGAGCCAGTGCGACTGCCAGCGTCAATGCCAGCGCCAGCGCCAGGCACGGCCGGTGCCAGCGCCACGTGCCGGCGTCGAGCCGGCTGCGGGCCGGCCGGCCATGCGACTGCCGGGCTGGGGGGAGATGGCACGGTAAACTGTCCGGATCGGTCCGAGGACCGGCAATTCTACCGTCTCCCCCGGATCCGATCCGCGCCTGGCCGATGCTCAAGCTATACAACACGCTCACCCGTAGCAAGGAAACCTTCGTCCCGCTGGTGCCCGGCGAAATCCGGATGTACGTCTGCGGCATGACCGTGTACGACTACTGCCACATCGGCCACGCCAGGATGCTGGTGGCCTTCGACGCCGTCCAGCGCTGGCTGCGCGCGAGCGGCTACCGGGTCACCTATGTCCGCAACATCACCGACATCGAGGACAAGATCATCCGCCGCGCGGTGGAGAACGGCGAGACGATCTCTGCCCTGACCGGTCGCTTCATCGCCGCGATGCACGAGGACGAGGCCGCCCTGAATATCCAGCGCCCGGACTGCCGAGCCGCGCGCCACCTCCTACGTGCCGCAGATGTTGTCGATGATCCGCCGCCTGCAGGATAACGGCTTCGCCTACCAGTCCGCCGACGGCGACATGGTCTATGCGGTGCGCAAGTTCCCCGGCTACGGGCGCCTGAGCGGCAAGTCGCTCGACGACCTGCGCGCCGGCGAACGGGTTGCGGTCAGCGGCGGCAAGCAGGATCCGCTGGATTTCGTGCTCTGGAAATCGGCCAAGCCGGAGGAGCCCGAGGAGGTCCGCTGGGATTCGCCGTTCGGTTGCGGTCGCCCCGGCTGGCACATCGAATGTTCGGCCATGTCCACCGAACTCCTCGGCGGGCAGTTCGACATCCACGGCGGCGGCGCCGACCTGCAGTTCCCGCATCACGAGAACGAGATCGCGCAAAGCGACGGCGCGCTTTATCCGGACGGATCGGCCAGCTTCGTGCGCTACTGGATGCACAACGGCTTCGTGCAGGTCGACGACGAGAAGATGTCCAAGTCGCTCGGCAACTTCTTCACCATCCGCGAGGTCCTGGAAGACCACGACGGCGAGGTGATCCGCTTCTTCATCTTGCGGTCGCACTATCGCAGTCCGCTCAACTACACGCGCCGATTCGCTTGCCGATGCGCGCGAGGCACTGCAGAGGCTCTACAACGCGCTGTCGGCGGACTTCGACGCGGCCGGCGATGCGGCGGGCATCGATTGGCAGGATCCGCGCGCGGCCCGCTTCGCCGACGCGATGAACGACGACTTCAACACGGTGGTCGCGATCGCGGTCCTGTTCGAGCTTGCCGGCGCGCTCAACCGCAACCGCGATCCGCGCGACGAGCTGCTGCTGCGGCAGCTCGGCGCGGTGCTCGGGCTGCTTGGCAAGCCGCAGGACGAGGTGCGGCGCTTCGGCCTGCGCGGCCGCAAGGCGCTCGGCGACGGCGGCAAGGGTCCCGACGATGCCGCCATCGAAGCGATGATCGCCCGCCGCGGCGAGGCCAAGAAGGCGAAGCGCTTTGCCGAGGCCGATGCCATCCGGGCGGAGCTTGCGGCCATGGGTATCGTGCTGGAGGACACCGCCGCAGGCACCACCTGGCGACGCTGATGCGGGCGTTCTGGGTCCACTCCGGCCTTTCCCTTCTCGACGTCGACGACGCGGGCGGCCTGCTGGTCACCGACGATTTCCTGCGCGCCTACCTCGCGCGTCCGGAGCTGGCGCCGATCGACGAATCGGGACCCGGCGAGCTTGCGCTGCATCGGGCGCTGCTCGACGATCCGCGCATGGCGGTGGGACCAAGGGAGCTGGAGCAGATCGAGGATGCCGATACCCGCGACAACTACCGGATGTTCCTGGCGCTGCGCGGCCGGCTGCTTGCTGCCGCGACGCTGCAGGCAGCCTACGCCGGGATCTTCATCGACGGCCGCAAGGCCGGGCGCATCGACGTGGCGCCGATCTTCGTCGACCAGATCGCGCAGATCCTCATCCACCACATCCTGGCCGACTGCACCGACGGCTTGACGCTGCGGATGGCGGAGCTCTGGTTCCGGGAGCAGGCGGTCACGCTGCACGAGGGCAGGGTGGTCCTTGCCGATGCGGAGGTGGTGCAGAGCAGGCGTCAGGACCCGGGCTACGGCAGCATCGGCCGGTTGCTCGCGCAGGCCAACGTGCACGCCGCCGGCGTCGAGCTCGACGTCATCGATGCGGCCAACGCCGAGGGCTACTTCGGCCGCGACGAGCGCCACGACTTCGCGGTCGAGCTGACCGTCGGGCGCAAGTCGGCCGAGGTACTGGCGATGCTCATCGGCAAGTGGGTGCGGCACATGCTGGGCGTCGACACTCAAGGTGAGGCCGCTCGGCTCGGTGGAGGATGCGCAATGGCGCTGGCACCTCGGCATGGACGCCTCCGCCACCATGCTGCTCGACAAGCTCTATCGAGGCGGCGGACTCGAGCCGCAGGAACATCGCCGGCTGCTGCTGCTGCTGCGCGCGGATTTCGACGATCTTCGCGACCAGCTCGAGGAGGTCGCCGGCAAGCCGGTGTACCTGGGGCTGGCCATGGACGAGGAGCAGCGGCTCGTGTTCAAGCCGCAGAACCTGCTGCTGAACCTGCCGCTTGCGCGCCCGCTCGACCGCGACGAAGGCGCCCATGTCCACTGACCCTGCCGCCGCGCGCGGCGCGCCGCCGTTGTCGGAGGACGCCCTCGCCACGGCAGTCGCCACCGGCAGCGCCGCCACCGCGCTGCCTGCCGTCGCAGCCGTGGGTGCCGCCGTCGAGTCACCGCCCTACTGGAACGAGGCGGTCAGCCACCTGCGCGGCGTGGATCCGGTGCTGGCGGCAATCGTTGCCCGCCTTCCGGCCGAGCGAATGACCTTGCGCGCGGACCCGTTCATCGCGCTGTCGCGGGCGATCGTGGGCCAGCAGCTTTCAGTGAAGGCGGCGCAGACCATCTGGCGGCGCCTCGACAAGGCTGCCCGGGACATCACGCCGCAGCGGCTCTCGCGGATGCGGATGTCGACCCTGACCTCGGTCGGCCTCTCGCAGCGCAAGGCCGAATACCTGCGTGATCTTGCGGTACATTTCCTGCAGGGAAGCATCCGGCCCGACCGCTGGCCCGCGATGGACGACGAGGCCGTGATCGAGGAGCTGGTGGCCGTGCGCGGCATCGGCCGCTGGACCGCCGAGATGTTCCTGATCTTCAACCTGATGCGTCCGGACGTATTGCCGCTGGACGACGTGGGCGTGCTGACGGCCATCGGCCTGCACTACAACGGCGGCGTCAAGGTGACCCGCGAGCAGGCCCTGGAAATCGGAAAGCGCTGGCAGCCCTGGCGCACCGTGGCTTCCTGGTACCTGTGGCGAAGCCTGGACCCCTTGCCCCTGGAAACCTGAGATCGATGAAAACGACATACCTTGACTTCGAGCAGCCGGTGGCGGAGCTGGAGGAGAAGATCGAGCAGCTGCGCTTCATGCAGGGCGAGTCGGCGGTCGACATCGCCGAGGAGATCGACCGCCTGCGGGGCAAGTGCGACAGCCAGATCAAGGATATCTACGACAAGCTCACGCCCTGGCAGGTGGCCCTGGTGGCGCGCCATCCGCAGCGCCCCTACACGCTCGATTACGTGAACCTGCTGATGACCGACTTCCACGAGCTGCACGGCGACCGCAGCTTCGCCGACGATCCCGCCATCGTGGGCGGGCTTGCGCGGTTCAACGGCCAGTCGGTCATGGTGATCGGGCACCAGAAGGGGCGCGACGCCAAGGAGCGCACCTACCGGAACTTCGGCATGCCCAAGCCGGAGGGGTATCGCAAGGCGCTGCGGCTGATGAAGCTCGCCGAGAAGTTCGACGTGCCGGTGCTCACGCTGATCGACACGCCGGGTGCGTTTCCCGGCGTCGGCGCCGAGGAGCGCGGGCAGTCGGAGGCCATCGGCCGCAGCCTGTACGTCATGGCCGAGCTCGAAGTGCCGATCATCAGCGTCATCATCGGCGAAGGCGGCTCGGGCGGCGCGCTGGCGCTCGGCGTCTGCGGACATCATGCTGATGCTGCAGTACGGGGTGTACTCGGTGATCTCGCCCGAAGGCTGCGCCGCCATCCTCTGGAAGAGTGCGGAGAAGGCGCCGGAGGCAGCAGAGACGCTCGGCATCACCGCCGGCCGGCTGAAGGCCCTGGGTCTGATCGACCGCATCGTCAACGAGCCGGTCGGCGGCGCGCATCGCGATCCCGGCCAGATGGCCCTCGAGCTCAAGCGCGCCATCGCGGACGCGCTGCGCCAGTTCGCCGGGATGCGCACCGGCGAACTCGTCAAGCAGCGCCAGGCGCGTCTCATGAACTACGGCAAGTTCAAGGAACTCACTGCGTAGGACAGGCGCCAGGGTGCCTCCGTGAAGCCGTTGCCCGCCCTGGTGCTCGCGGCAGTCGGCGAGCATCAGCCGGCGGCTGGCGCGCCGATCCTGCTGGCCTGCTCGGGCGGGCTGGATTCGCAGGTGCTGCTGCAAGCCGCGGCATCCGTCCTGCCTGCCAGCCGGCTCCGGCGTCGGCCATGTCCATCACGGGCTTCAGCCCGAGGCCGACGACTGGCTCGCCTTCTGCGAGGCGAGCGCACGGCGGCTCGCAGTGGCCTGCCTGACGCGCCGCTTGCCGCCCTGCCGGAGAGAACCGGAGGCGGCATCGAGGCGTGGGCGCGGCGCATGCGCTACCGCGCGCTGGCCGAGATGGCGGATGAGGCGGGTGCGACACTGGTGCTGACGGCGCATCATGCCAACGACCAGCTCGAAACGCATCGCCTGCGCAGCCGGCGGGGCGCCGGCGCGCTCGGTCTCGGCGCGATGCGCGGCCGGCGCGCCGCTGCCGGGTGCTGCGCACTGCCTTCTGCTGCGACCGTTCCTTGGCGTCGAGCGGCGGCACATCCTCGCCTACGCGCGGGCTCACGCAGTCGACTGGGTGGATGATCCAAGCAACCAGGACCTGCGCTATGCCCGCAACCGCATCCGGCGCGAGATCGAGCAAGCGCTGCAGCGCGATCCGCAGACGGTGGCGACCGGCCTTGCCGCGATCGGCGGCTTCCAGGCCGCTGCCGATGCAATCCGACGCCAGGCGGTGGCTGACCTCGCCAGCGTGCGGCTGCTGCTCGAGCCGCCGCGGCTTCCCGCCTCGCTGTCCCGGGCAGCGCTTGCGCGGCTGCCCGCAGAGCGGGTTGCGGAGGTGCTGCGGCTGTGGCTGCAGGAGTCGGGGGCGCGGATGCCGTCGCGCGCCAAGCTCGCGGAGGTGACGCGCCAACTGGTCGACTCCGGCTCCAGCCATGCGCGCGTGCGCCACGACGGCCGCTGGCTGCTGCGTTACCGCGACCGCGTGGACATGGCCAGACGCTCTGCCGGATGCGGTGGTGCCCACCTGGTTCCGCTGGCGCGGCGAAAGCCTGCTGGAGGTCGCCGGGCACCGGTTCGCGTTTCGCCGCACGGCCGCCGGCATTCGATGCCGGATGGCTCGAACGGGCGGATTTGCTGCTCGACAGCGCGACGCGGCGCCGACCGCCTGCGCCTGCAGGCGGCGAGCCCGAGCCGCAGCTTGAAGAACCTCGCGCAGGAGCGGGGGGTGCCGCCCTGGCTGCGGCAGGCGCTGCCGGTGCTGCGCTGGAATGCCCATCTGCTCTATGCGGGGCAGTTCGGGATGAATCACGGCATGCCTGGCGGGATGGACTTCGGCATGAGTCACGGCTTGGAACGCGGCCTTGCGGCGGCCGGCCCGGAAGGTCGGCCGCCGCTCGCGGATCGGATCTCGATCGAATGGCTGGCGCCGCCGTCGTGGTCGCGCTGGCTATAATCCACGGCTTTTCATCGCATCCGAAGCGCAGGCCGCGGTCAACATGGCACTCATCGTTCACAAGTACGGCGGCACGTCGATGGGATCCGTCGAGCGGATCCGCAACGTCGCCGCCCGCGTGGCCAAATGGCACCGCGCCGGCCACCGCATGGTGATCGTGCCTTCGGCCATGTCGGGAGAAACCAACCGCCTGATCGCGCTCGCGAAGGAGATCCAGGCCAATCCGGACCCGCGAGAACTCGACATGCTCGCCTCGACCGGCGAACAGGTCTCGGTGGGGCTGCTGGCGATCGCGTTGAAGGCGATCGGCGTCGACGCCGTCAGCTACGCGGGCTGGCAGGTCGGGGTGAAGACGGATTCGTCGCATACCAAGGCACGCATCGAGTCCATCGACGACGCCAGGATCCTCGCCGATCTCGCGCGGGCGCAGGGTGGTCATCATCACCGGGTTCCAGGGAGTCGACTCGCCTGGGCAACATCACCACGCTCGGCCGCGGCGGCTCGGACACCTCGGCCGTCGCCATCTGCGCTGCACTGAAGGGCGACGAATGCCTGATCTACACCGACGTCGACGGCGTCTACACCACCGATCCGCGCATCGTGCCGGAGGCCCGGCGCCTCGAGCGGGTGACCTTCGAGGAGATGCTGGAGATGGCGAGCCTCGGCAGCAAGGTGCTGCAGACCCGCTCGGTCGAGTTCGCCGGCAAGTACCGCGTGAAGACCCGCGTCCTGTCCAGCCTCACGCCGCCGGACATCGCACTCGAGGAAGAGATGCGCATCCGGCACCCTGATCACGTTTGAAGAAGAGTTCGGTGAGGAAGCCATGGAAAAGGCCGTCGTATCGGGAATCGCGTTCCAGCGGGACGAAGCCAAGATCACCCTGACCAACGTTCCCGACAAGCCGGGTGTCGCGTTCCGCATCCTCGGTCCGATCGCGCAGGCGAACATCGACGTCGACATGATCGTTCAGAACCAGAGCGTGAACGGGATGACCGACTTCTCGTTCACCGTCGGCCGCGCCGAGTACGAGCGTGCGCTCGAGGTGCTTCGCAGCAAGGTCACCTCCGAGATCGGCGGCGGCCAGGTGATCGGCGATGCGCGGATCGCCAAGGTGTCGATCGTCGGCATCGGCATGAAGAGCCATGCCGGCATCGCCAGCAGGATGTTCGAGGTTCTGGCCACCGAAGGCATCAACATCCAGATGATCACCACCAGCGAGATCAAGACCTCGGTGGTGATCGAGGACAAGTACCTGGAACTCGCCGTGCGCGCCTTGCACAAGGCGTTCGGACTCGAGCAGGCGCCGACCTGATCCCCGGGCCCGGGGCGGCCCGAGGCAACCTTTTGGGGTTCGCCCCCGCCAGGCCTCAGGCGTCGGCGGTCTGCCAGATCCAGGGACG
The DNA here is from genome assembly GCA_963844195.1 of uncultured Pseudomonadota bacterium. GTDB lineage: Bacteria > Pseudomonadota > Gammaproteobacteria > Burkholderiales > Burkholderiaceae_E > Lautropia. Next base: position 2,389,693 of record CAWJNC010000004.1, read on the forward strand.
GGCAAGGCGGTCGCGGGCCTGCCACGCGTCGATCTGCGCATCATGAGCCAGGGTCAGGCCGATCTCGTCGAGTCCTTCGAGCAGGGCCTTGCGCCGGCGTGCTTCCAGGCTGAAGCGCATGTCCGCGCCGCCTGGCCACTGGATCGACTGGCGGGCGATGTCGACCTGGATCCGCATCGGCTCGCCGCACCGGCGCCGGTCTTCCAGGAAGCTCATCAGTGACTCGGCGTCGGCAGCCGCCAGCTGCACCGGCACCAGTCCGTTCTGGAAGCAGTTGGAACGGAAGATGTCGCCGAAGGACGGCGCGACTACGCATTCGATACCCATGCCCTGCAGGGCCCAGACCGCGTGCTCGCGCGACGAGCCGCAACCGAAGTTCGGCCCCGCCACCAGGATGGAAGCTTCGCGCCAGCCCTCCTGGTTGAGAACGAAATCCGGATCCTCGGAGCCGTCGGGCAGGAACCGCAAGGCCCCGAGCCCCCAGGCGCCGAGCTCCTCCCGCGGGCACTGCGCAAGCTTCTCGATCCGGATGATCACGTCGGTGTCCAGGTTGGCCAGCGGCAGTGGCGCGGCCACGCCGGCGATCGCCGAGATCTTCTTCATGATGCAGCCCTGGCAGGGAGGGATTCGATGATGCGGCCGGCGATCGCGCACGCCGCCGCGACCGACGGATTGGCCAGGTGGGTGCGGGCACCGGGGCCCTGGCGGCCGACGAAATTGCGGTTGGACGTGGAGACGCATCGCTGACCGGGCGCGACCATCTCACCGTTGGCGCCGACGCACAGCGAGCAGCCCGGACTGCGCCATTCGAAGCCGGCGTCGCGGAAGATCCGGTCCAGCCCCTCCTGCTCCGCCGCCTTGCGCACATCCTCGGAGCCCGGTACCACCCAAGCCTGGACCTCGGGCGCCACGTGGCTGCCCTTCACGGTTGCAGCGGCCTCGCGCAGGTCCTCGATGCGGCCGTTGGTGCACGAGCCGATGAAGACCCGGTCGATGGCGGTGCCGGCAATCGGCTGTCCGGGCGCAAGGCCCATGTACTCCAGCGCCTGCGCGATCGCGGTCGCGTCATCCTCGCTCGCGGCGTCTGCCGGGTCGGGCACGCGGGCATCGAGCCGGATCGCCTGCTCCGGGCTCGTACCCCAGGTGATCTGCGCGCCGATGGCGGAGGCGTCGATCCGCTCCTCGCGGTCGAAATGCGCGTCCGGATCGGTCGCCAGCTCCCGCCAGGAGGCCAGCGCCTGGTCCCACTGCGCACCGCGCGGCGCGAAGCGGCGGCCCTCGAGCCAGTCGAAGGTGACCGCGTCCGGCGCGATCATGCCGATGCGCGCGCCCATTTCGATGCTCATGTTGCACAGGGTCTGACGCCCGGCCATCGCAAGCCGCTCGATGACCGGCCCCGCATACTCGACGGCAAAGCCGGTTCCGGCAGCGGCGCCCAGCCGGGCGATGATCGCCAGGATCAGGTCCTTCGCCTCCACGCCGGGCTGCAGTTCGCCGGTGACGGTGATCCGCATCCGCCGGGGCCGCTTCTGCACGATGGTCTGGGTGGCCAGCACGTGCACGATTTCGCTGGCGCCGATTCCCCAGGCCAGCGCGCCGAGCGCCCCGTGGGTGCTGGTATGGCTGTCGCCGCAGAGCACGAGCGAGCCAGGCACGGTCAGGCCGAGTTCCGGGCCGATGATGTGGACGATGCCCTGCCCAGGCTGGTTGACGTCGAAGAGCCTGATGCCTCTCTCGCGACTGCCGCGCCTCAGGCCGGCGATCAGCTCCTGTGCCCAGCCGTGCTCCGAGCCGGTCCTGGCGGGCGCCGACGACACCACGTGATCCGGCGTCGCGAAAGTGAGTTCGGGACTGCGCACCTGCAGGCCGCGTCGTTCCAGTTCCTTGTATGCCGGCGGCCCGCCCAGGTCGTGCACCAGATGCCGGTCCACGTGCAGCAGCGCCGCACCCTCGCCGAGGTCCGCGACGACGTGGCTGTCCCAGAGCTTGTCGAAGAGCGTGCGCGGCGCCCCTGCCTGCGCCCTTGCCTGCATCTGTCCTCCTGCCTGCTTCTTCTCTGTCACTTGCTTTGCGCCTCCACGTACTTCTTCTCGAACTCCCAAACATCCGGGAAGCCAACCAGCTCATGCAGCTGCGCCATGGTGAAGGCCGGCACCGGCGACCCGGCGGTGCTGCCGTGCTCCTTCAGCCAGGCGAAGTTCTTCTCGAGCGCGGCGCACACCACGCCCATGCCGGCCGAGGGATAGATCGCGATATCGAAGCCCCAGGCCTGCAGGTCGCTGCGGGCGATCTCCGGCGACTTGCCGGTGGGCACCATGTTGGCAAGCAGCCAGGCGTCGATCGAATCGCCGACGCGGCGGAACTCGTCGGCCGACTCCGGGGCCTCGACGAACACCACGTCAGCGCCTGCCTTGGCGAAGGCCTTGCCGCGGTGGATCGCCTCGTCCAGTCCGAGGCCGGTCCTCGAGTCGGTGCGCGCGATGATCAGGGTGTCGTCGCGGCGGCGCGAATCCACTGCCACCTCGATCCGGCGCAGCATGTCGGGCAGCGGCACCACCCGCCGGTTCGGCGTGTGACCGCACTTCTTCGGCATTTCCTGGTCTTCGATCTGGATCGCCTGCACGCCGGCCGCTTCGTAGCCGCGCACCGTCTGTCGGATGTTGATCAGCCCGCCGAAGCCGGTGTCGGCATCGGCGATCAGCGGTGTCGTGGTGCCTTCGGCGATGGTTCGCGCCCGGCCGACCATGTCGGTGTAAGTCACCAGGCCCGCATCGGGCAGTCCCAGGTGGGAGGCGGACACGCCGTAGCCGGTCATGTAGAGCGCCTTGAACCCCATCCGGTCGGCGATGCGCGCCGAGAACATCTCGAACACGCCCGGGGCCAGGATGAATTCGCCGCCTGCGAGCAGGTCCTTGAGTCGGGTCGAAGAGGTCATGGGCATTCTCCTGTCGATGTCAGTGCGCGAAGCGTCCATGCAGACGGCGCTCCAGGATCAGCAGCAGCCAGCTGGCTGCGGTGGCGAGCGTCACCAGCAACAGCGCCAGCGCGACGATGATGTCGATGTCATTGTTCTCCATCGACTTGATCAGCAGGTAGCCGAGACCCCGCTGCGAGGCGAACATTTCGCCGATCAGGGTGCCGAGCAAGGTCAGCGAGAATCCGAGTCGGAAGCCGGTGACGATCTCCGGCAGGGTTGCCGGGACCAGGACATGGGCGAAGGTCTGCGAGGGCGTCAGGCGCATCGAGCGCGCTGCCCGCAGATAGGCATGGGGGATGCTGCGCACCGCATTCATCGTGAACAGGATCACCGGAATGATGCCGTGGATGGCGCCGAAGGCGATCTTGGCGGACAGGCCCAAGACCGAAGAGAAGCAGCACCACCGGATAGAGCGTGATCTTGGGGATGGAGTAGAGGCCCACCAGCAGCGGCTCGGCCACCTCGCCCGAAAGCCGGTGCGCCCCCAGCGCAGCGCCGGCCACCAGGCCCCCTGCCAGCGAGATCACCAGCGCGACGATGAACGCGCTGGCGGTCTCGACTGCATGGCCGGCGAAGTCGGGCCCGGCCATGAGCTGGCCGAGCCGCTGCAGCGTCGCAAGAGGCGGTGTCAGCACCTGGGCGCCGGCCATCAGGGACAGCAGCTGCCAGCCGGCAAGCAGGCTGACCAGCAGCAGGGCGGTGTCGAGCAAGGGCGCCGCCGCGGGCGGCCGTGCGTGGGCGGCATTCATCGACTGCCCTCCTGTCGCGGAGCGCGACATGGAGCCCCCGGCCAGAGGCTGGGGTCGCTCCGCAGGCACGAACGGTCCGCAGGGACCGTTCGTGTCCGGCTTCGCCCCCGAGGGAGGGTCGCGCCCCCTTCGGGCGGCCGTGCGTGGGCGCTCATGCTTCAGCGCCCCCCGCGACGCAGGTAGAGACGCCGCTCCCACGAGTACAGCAGCATGTTGAGACCGCCGACGAAGCCCAGCAGCAGGATCATCAGGCCGTACATCGTCGCGTTGTCGAAGCTGTTGTAGGCGAAGGCGATCTGGAAGCCGAAGCCGGCGCCGCTCAGGACGAATTCGCCTGCGATCACGCCGATGAAGGCATAGACGATCGCCAGTTTCAGGCCGGTGAAGAGGTAGGGCGCGCACGACGGCAGCACCACGTGGAACATCTCGTCGCCGGTGGACAGCCGCATCGCCCGCGCGGTTCGCCGCAGCACCCGGGGCACGCGCTCGAAGCCCTGCAGCGTGTTGAGCGCCATCGCGACGACGGCGAAGACGTAGCCGATCGCGATCAGCGGCCAGCGGTTCAGTCCGAACAGGACGATGAACAGCGGATAGAAGATGAAGGTCGGCACCGCGTAGTAGCTCGCCAGCAGCGGGTCCGCCGCACGCCTAAAACGCGGCAGCTTGTAGAGCAGCCAGCCGGCGACGAAGCCGGTCACCACGGCCAGGGAGCAGGCGATGGCGACATTGGTAAGGGTCAGCAGGATGTCCTTGGTGTACTGGCCCGACGCCAGCAGCCGCCACGCGCCCTCGACCATGCGGCTCGGCGGAATGACCGCCACCGGATCGACCCAGCCGGCACGGCAGGCGAGTTCCAGCAGTCCCAGCAATGCGGCCAGGATGATCAGTCGAAGGCGGCCCGCCCGGGTAATGCCCTTCATTTCGCCTTCTGCGCCGAACCCATCGACTTCAGCGATTCGCTGCGCAAGGTGGACCACAGCCGCCCGGTGATCCGGCCGAAGGCGTCGTCGCTGACGATGTTGCTGTCGCGATCCCGTGGCCAGCCGGTCTGGACCAGGTCGAGGAACACGCCGGGCCGCGCCGACATGACGCCGACGCGGTCGGAAAGCATCGCGGCTTCATCCAGGGCATGGGTGATCAGGAGTACCGTCGCCCCTGTTTCGCGCCAGAGCTTCAGCAGTTCGTCACCCATCAGCAGGCGAGTCTGCTGGTCGAGGGCGCCGAAGGGCTCGTCGAGCAGCAGCAGCCGCGGACGGGTGACCAGGGTGCGGGCGATGCACAGGCGCTGGCGCATGCCGCCGGACAGCTGGGCGGGATAGGCCCGGGCGAATGCGGCCAGGCCCATGAACGACAAGGCATGGTCCACCCGCTCGCGGATCTCCATGTCTGCCATGCCGGCGCGGCGAAGGCCGAACGCCGCATTGTCGTAAACGCTCAGCCAGGGGAAGCTCGCGTCTTCCTGGAAGACGATGCCGACGCCGTCGGGCACTGCGCCGGCGACCTCGCGGTCCTCGAACATCACCGATCCCTGGTCAGGGGCCGCGAGACCGCCCAGGACATCCAGCAAGGTCGATTTTCCGCAACCGGAAGGGCCGACCACCGAAAAGAACTCACCCTGGCGCAGGTCGAGGTCGATCGGGCCCAGCGCATGCACCGGTTCGCCGCCGGCGCCTGCCGGATAGACCCGGGTCACGCCGCGCACACGGGCGTGCACCGCGGCGGGCAACGAGGCTTGATGCGGCTCGCGCGCCGATGCAGCGACGGAGCCTGCGAGTCCGGTCGTCACTGTTTGCTGCGAAGGTCTGCCGGCAGGAAGCTTTCGTCGATCACCTTCTTCCAGTCGAACGGGCCGTCGGGAATCGCCTTGACCAGTTGCAGGCCCTTGAGCATGACTTCCATGCCTTCGTAGTCGAATTCGCCCCGGCTCCAATAGACGCCCTTCGAACCCACGCTCTCGATGGCGCTCTTGGCCTGCTCCGGCGCGATCTTGTACTCGCGGGCCATGATCGGTGCCGCTTCGGCCGCGTTCGACTTGATGAACTCGACGCCCTTGCGGCGGGCGGCGATGATTCCCTTGATCACGTCGGGATTCTTCTTGAGGTACTCGGTGCGCACGATCCCGACCGTCTGGGTGACCTTCGGTGCGATCTCCGTGGACCACCAGGCGACCCGGTAGTTGTCCTTCTCCTTGCTCCAGACCGGCTCGGTCACGTAGGTCATGTCGACGCCGCCTTCGCGCAGGGCGGTCAACCCGGAACCGATGCCTCCCACCGACTTGCGCTCGAGCGCGCCGGCAAGACCGTTGGCGTCGATCATCATCGAGGTCAGGATATCGGTCACCGATTTCGGACTCGAGTAGCCGAGCTTCTTGCCCTTCAGGTCGGAGAATTTCTTGATGCTCTCGTCGTCCTTGCGGGTGATCCAGACCTGGTCGGCGACCGAGAGGACGCCGCCGTGGACGATGGTCAATTCGACGCCCTGCTGTATCGCCGCGATGGCAGCCGGCAGGGCGACCTCCCCATAGGGGATCTCCGAGGCGAGCGCATTGCGGATGGTCGTGCCTCCGCCGGCCGAGGTGATGAAGCCGGTGACGTCGAGCTTGGCTTCGCTCTTGAACCAGCCCTTCTCCTTCGCGATCGCGAACGGCACGCCGTACAGGCCGGTGCCGAAATGGGTGACGGTGAGGTCGATGGCGGCTGCCGAACCTGCGCCGAGCATACCCACGGCAAAAGCTGCCGCACGAAAGGACCGGGTCTTGATCATGCATGTCTCCGATGTCGTTGTGTTTTGACGGCGACCGGGTGATCCAGGGCCACCTTCAGCAGGCGCATCCGGGCCTGGCCGCTTCCAGCCGCTTCTCCTGTCACCGGCCGGTATCCGATTCATTGTGCCGAACACGGTGGGGTTCGTCAAAAGACGCCCCGGTGCGTTCGGCTTGGCGAATCGCTCGATCCCCGGATGCGTTCGACTCGTGATCGCCAGCCGGTGCCGAGGGCGCGGTTGCCATCCCGTACCCTGGATCTCCGGGGCCGGGCGAGTCGTCATCGAATCGGAAGTGGGGCCTGGTGCGGGTACCGGAAACGCGAGGGATGCACCTTCGTCGTGGTCATGCAGATGCTCGTCCGCAACTGAGAGTTCGACCTCATCGCGTTGCCCCCGGAACTGATCCGGTGCATCGCCGCGGCATCCCGTCACGGGCTCCTCGGGCACAGCCCCATCAGAGGTTACAATACGCTCCTCCTGGCTCAAGTCCGATCGGGCCAAGCGGCCGGTCAACGCCGCGAGCTCCGGTCTTCGACGAGAGAGTCGCGGCGCGGCTAGGGTATACTGAGCTAAGTCTTTGTTTTGCAAGACCGGAGACGTGACCGAGAGGCCGAAGGTGCTCCCCTGCTAAGGGAGTATTTGCCAAAAGCGAATCGTGGGTTCGAATCCCACCGTCTCCGCCAAGAGCGGCTAGTGCTGCGGATCTCCGGCTTCTCTGCGCCGACTCGCCCGAAGAAGTCACGCAAGCTTGGCTCCCGCCTCCGCTCGGACACTTCCGACCTACATCGCGCCGCTGCGGACCAGACCGGCGAGCAACGAGTGCCCCGCAACGAGCGACAGCGGCAGGCTTGCGAACCGGCGGATCAGCTTCATGTGCGGTGGTCCAATGAATCTGGAGCGGTGAGGGTTCGCAGTACTGCGGAGAGGCGGCGTACACCGAGGTCGATCTGGTCCGGCGTGAGGAGGGCGTATCCAAGCACCAGCCCCGCCGGTCGAACCTTCCTCGTGTGCTTCGGGTCCGCCACGTAGAAAGGGCTCAAGGGATAAACTCGAACTCGCTTGCGGTAGGCGGCGTCGACCAGCGCCCCTTCCTGATCCGATGCCAGATCGTTTACCCACGCGACGACGTGCAGGCCGCTTGCGGCACCCTGCACGGTAACTCGGTCTGACAGGTGGCGCTGCAAGGACGTCAGCAGCGCCCCCTGCCGGGTGTGCTGCAGTCGGCGGATGCGGCGTACGTGCCGCTCGTATACGCCGCTTTCGAGTAGTGATGCCAGAGTCCGTTGCGTGGCGCTCGGAGCATGCCGGTCGGTCAGACGCTTCGCTGCGGCGAAAGTCCTCGCGAGTTGCGGCGGAAGCACCATGTATCCGAGCCGAAGCTGTGGCGACAGGGTCTTGGAGAAGGTTCCGACGTGGATCACAAGCCCACGGTCGTCCATGGACTGCAGCGTGGCTTCGGGACGTACGCTGAAGCGGTACTCGCTGTCGTAATCGTCCTCAAGGACCCATGCGTCCCGCTTTGCTGCCCACTGCAGAAGTGCGTTGCGGCGGCTCACCGTCAGGAATGATCCGAGGGGGAACTGGTGTGCGGGCGTGACGAAAACCAGGCGACAGTCCGGTACCTTATCGAGTTCACCGGTACGCAACCCCTGCTGGTCTACGTCGACACCGCGAAGGATCGCACCGACGGCATCGAACACGTGGAGCGCCATTGGATACCCGGGGTTCTCGACGACGACGGTGTCGCCGGGGTCGACCAGCAGGCGCGCACAAAGATCGATTGCCTGCTGCGAGCCGTTCACAATGATCAACTGCTCGACGTCGCAGGAAAGCCCTTTGGAACGGGCGAGGTAGGCTTGCAGCGCCCGGCGCAGGGTCAAGTCGCCGCGCGGGTTGTCATAGCCAAGTCTCGACGGGCGCTCGCTCTCGATGCGGCGCGAGGCCTTCAGCCACGGCAGTGTAGGAAAGTCCCGCCCCGCGAGCGGTCCGTATACGAAGTCGATGACGTCGGCGGGAGGTACTTCCATGGCTGGAAGAGCGAGATTGGACACGCGCCCGCCGAGCGCGGAAAGGCGAACGCGTGCATCTCGAGTCTCCGAAGGTGAAATGGCGGGGTACCTGAAGTCGGCTCGGGAGCGAGGTGCCATCGCTCCTTGAGCGACTCGGCTCGCCGAGCCTGGCCGGGTTTCGATGTAGCCCTCGGCGGCCAGTTGCTCATAGACAGCCGAGACTGTGGTCCGCGATAGGCCTCGCTCGGCGGCGCACGCCCGCGTCGACGGCAAGGATGTGCCGGCGGCATAGGTGCCGTCGATGACGTGCCCCTTGATCTCCTCGTACAGCGAGCGTCCGCGTCCTTGATGATGGATGCTTGAACTTGGCATGCCTGAAACTGGACCAGCCGAATTGTTCAAAAATGGACATTCCCATGATGCCATAGAGTCTGCATAGTGTTGGTCGCTCGGCACTTGCCGATTCCACTGAGACACACAGACAGACCATGTACTTGCCTGCACACTTTGCCGAAACACGGCCGGATCATATCCAACGGATCATCCGAGAGAACCCGTTGGGCATGCTCGTCACTTGCTCGACGACAGGACTGGACGCCAATCACATTCCGTTCGAGTTCGATTCTGCCCACGGTGAACTCGGGACACTGCAGGCACACGTCGCCCGTGCGAATCCCGTTTGGACCGACTTTCCCGACGGCGCCGACGTGATGGTCGTGTTCAGAGGACCGCACGGGTACATTTCCCCGAACTGGTACCCGAGCAAGCACGAGACGCACCGCCATGTGCCGACGTGGAACTACGAGGTCGTGCATGCCTACGGCCGGATGCGCATCGTCGACGACGAAAAATTTCTCCGCGGCCTGGTTGCCCGGCTGACTCGTCATCACGAAGCGTCCGAGCCGAGGCCCTGGAAAATGGGTGACGCGCCCCGGGACTACATCAACCAGATGCTGCAGGCGATTGTCGGAATAGAAGTCGAAGTGTTACGGCTCGAAGTCAAGCGCAAGCTCGGTCAGAATCGCGATGCTCGCGACGCCGATGGAGCAGTACGCGCTCTGCACGAGCGCGGAAATCACGCATTGTCTGCCGCAATGGCAAGCACTCGAGCTTGACTCCGTGAGCGGACGCCGGCGCGCTTCAGCCGCTTGCTCTGCGACTGCTCGCCATCGGTAATACGCTCGCCCGCCTCCATCACCCAGAATCAGTTGCGCATGCCCATGGCCCTGATTCACTGCCGCTAAGCGGGCCGAGGCAGGACGCCACCCCGTTGTAGTGTCCCCGACGTTCTCATCTCGGGCCACCCTTGATTCCTAGATCCTTGCGCCAGTCGTCGTCCCGCTTCATGGACGGGTTGGAAGGCCGCTGCAGGTAGTAGGGGATCAGCGGCTTGTAGAGGCTGTATAGGCGCCGTAACTCCCCAATCGGCTCGTTGTGCTCGTCCGACCGCAGATCAACTAGTGCATAGGTGCGCTCATGGTGCACCTGCAGTGCTGCTGAGTACTGACCGGCGACCTGGCCCCCGGCATCCCGACCTGCTTCGATGGAAGCAAGCAGTTTGTGGGCGAGTTCCCCGTCGGTCCCCTCGAAACCGTCCAGCATTGCCTGCGCGACTCGATCGTTGGAAAGCCGGTTGCCGGCAACACATACGTTGGGTTTGGCAATATGGCCTCGCCACTCCTCGTTATGGCTGCCGGTGCGGGCGGCCGTATTGCCGTCCTTGTCGATTACCATGATCTGGCGCCACTCGATGAAGTCGAGACCGTCACTCTGCTCCAGTTCCTGCAGCACCTTTCGGGCGGAGTATCCCATCTCCAACAGCTTGAGTCCCAGCGGGCCGAGCCGTGGATCGCCGTTCGCCTGCACCATGAGGCCACCGATGTGCGGCCGGACGAATGGGCACTTGGCGCCGATGGCGATCGGTCGAGTCGCAATCGCCATGCCGAACTGGCCGGTCTTTTCGCAGCGGGCGAGGACGGAAAAAGTCATTCGATTATCTCCAGGGGTTCTGTGGGATGAGCAACTGCAGGTCAGTTCGGCTTCACCTCGGCCTTCTTGACGATGTCGGCCCAGCGGCTGACTTCGGTCTTCACATACGCTGAGAAAGCGTCCGGTCCAATGCCGGAGACTTCATTGCCGAGCGACTCCAGCTTTTCCTTGATTTCCGGATCGGCCAGCGCCTTGGATATCTCGGCGTGGAGCCGATCGACGACCGGCCGCGGCGTGCCGGCGGGCGCGAAAACGCCGAACCAGACCTCGGCCGCATAGCCGGGCACGCCGGACTCGGCTATCGTCGGTACATCCGGCAGCGCAGCGGCGCGCTTGGCGGCGGTCACGGCGATGGCGCGCAAGCCGCCGCTCTTGAGGTGCGGCACGACGTCCGGCATGTTGTGAAATCCCAGCTTCACATGCCCCGCCAGGATGTCGGCCACCGCCGGCGCCGCGCCCTTGTAGGGCACGTGAAGCATGTCGACAGCCGTCATCACCTTGAACATCTCCCCGGACAGGTGCTGAGAACTGCCGTTGCCGGAGGACGAGAACGTCAGTTGGCCGGGGTTCTGCCGCGCCAGCGCGATCAGTTCCTGCACGGTCTTGGCGGGCACCGTTGGGTGTACCACGAGAACGTTCGAAACGGTGCCGACCATGGTCACCGGCGCGAAGTCGCGGACCGGATCGTAGGGCAACGTCGGATAGATGGCGGCGGCCGTGGCGTGGGTGGGCGAACTGCCCATCACGATCGTGTATCCGTCGGCCGGCGCGCGGGCCACCTGGCCGACGCCAAGCGTGCCGGTCGCGCCGGGGCGGTTCTCCACGATCACCGGCTGGCCGAGCGGCTTGACCAGCCGGCTCGCGATCAGGCGGCTGAACGTGTCGTTGCTACCGCCCGGTGGCCATGGGCTGATCAACTTGATGGGATGCTCCGGGAATGACTGCGCCCCTGCCTGGAGCGGATGCAATGAGACGGCGCAGAAGAGCAGCGCCAAACCCAGCAGGAGCGGACGAGGCGCGTTCGGTCGGATCATGATCAGGCCTTTTCTAGGTGGGTGGACGAGCAACTAGGTGTGCCTCGGGAGAAGCGTTGCCGAGAAGCGGTATCGGGTCGGGTGGTACTGCGCCTCGAAAATCTCGATCAGTGCGCAGTTGGCATCGTAGTAGGCGCGCACTGCGCGGAGCAGGGGAGCGCCGCGGCGGACGCCGAGAACCGCAGCGACCGGCGCCGAGGCCGACACTGCATCGAGCACCTGGTTGGCATGATCAACCCGCAGGCCGTGGCTGCGCTCGATGTGCTTGATCGTCGGCAAGGGTCCGGCAACATCCGCCGCTGAGACATGGGTTGCGATCAAGGGCGGGAACCAGAACGCGATGTGCACAACTGGTTCGCCCACCTTGATGTGGTTGACGCCGACTATCTGTTTGAACTCGCGGTCGGCATCCACGCTGGCAAAGCTTGCCAAGTGCGGGGGCAGGGTCCGCCAGGCATCCTCCAGCACTGTCATCCGGTTCAACATCAGCACGTCGTCGATGTATCCGGATAGCACAACCGACTTGGTGATCCGGTCGGCGCTGCTGATATAGGTGCCGGAGCCGCGTCGCCGCTCGATGACATGCCGCGCGACCAGCTCGTCCAAAGCCTTGCGTATCGTGATCCGGCTGACGCCGTACGTTGCGCAGAATTCCGACTCCGTCGGTAACGGCTCGCCGGGCTGCATCTTCCGCGACTCGATGGTTATCAGGATGTCATCGGAGATACGCCGGTAGAGCGGGACGAGCCGGCTGGTGAGGGTGCCGCTGGTGGCGACCGCCCGGCTATCCCAAGTTGTCATGACAACTATGATGACGACGGAACTGCCTCCCTGTCAATGGATCGACGATGGGAAGGCCCTGTTCCTGAGAAGCGGGACGCGGTCAGCGCTTCGCTCTCGTTGCAACTCTCCCTCAAGCTGAACCGCGGAGGAAAACACAGCGCATCCCGCTGCCTCCGCATGTCGGCAACGCTGCAGGGCGCTGCCGACAGTGAGAAGTGCGACAAGGCAAGTCAGCATTGCCCTTCGGTGCACCGTCAGTCCGGCCGCATCTGGTCCGTGCGCCGGATGAGTTCGGCGGCGCGACGATCGTCGGCATCGAGCGGCGTCACCGGCCGCTGCATGCCCGGTGCGGCCGTCAGTGCGTGAGGATCTGCAGCGCGACGAGGCTGCGCCATCTGCGGCATCATCATGTCGGTCCGGGCCATGAACTCCGCGGCACGCCGGTCGTCCGCATCCATGGGACTGACCGCGGATACCGGCATGGGATTGGAGGGTCCGAGGATAGTCGACGCGAGCTGGTGCGGAATCATCATCTCGGTGCTTTTCTGAAAGGTGGCAGGGTCCCATTGCTGGGCCTGGGCGCCAGCAGCCGCAAGGCAAGCCGCCGCCGCAAGCAAGACATTCAGGTTCTTCATCGTGATCTCCGTAGGTTTTGACGAAGGCGCCGTCGAATGGTGAGCGGTCGCCTTGCTACCTACTACGTCGCGAGATGCCTGAATGGATGCACTCCGCACGGCAGTAAAAAATCCCCGCCAGAGTGCATCCGATCGCGCGGGCTGCGCGTAGTCCTGAATACGGTGGCGCTTTTGACCAGGCCGCTGCAACCGAGTTCATGCGGGCCGGTTGCCTACGGGATCGCCCGCGCGACCAAGCTAAGAGAGGGATTGACATGCTGGATACATCGACTGTTGAGCAGATCATGATCAAACGTGCGGAGAAGCGCGCCCGCCGAAGGGAGTTCTTTCGCAATAGTGGGGGGCTCGGGGTGGGCTTGATCGCCGGCGTCGCACTCAGCGCCTGCGGCAGCGACAACGACGCTGTGGCGCAGTCGAATGCTCCTACTGATCCGGAGATCCTCAACTTCGCATTGAACCTCGAATATCTGGAGGCCCAGTTCTATCAGTTCGCCGCCTTCGGCAACGGCTTGCCGGCCGACCTGCTGGCGGGTGCCGGGACACAGGGCGCCGTCCGGGGCGGCCGAGCGGTCGCGTTCAAGGATCCCGTGGTGGCCCAATATGCGCGGGAGATCGCAGGCGACGAACTCCAGCACGTCCGCTTCCTGCGAGCAGCGCTCGGCACGTCGGCCGTCGCCCAGCCGGCAATCGACATCGATGGCGCGAGCCCGGCCAGTGCCTTCTCCAACGCCGCGCGTGCCGCCGGATTGATCGGCCCGGGCCAGGCATTCGACCCCTATTCGAGCGATGAGAACTTTCTCCTCGGCGCATACATCTTCGAGGACGTCGGCGTCACCGCCTACAAGGGCGCGTCACCCCTGATCCAGAACAAGACCTTCCTGGAAGCGGCCGCGGGAATCCTTGCCGCCGAGGCATATCACGCGGGGCTGGTGCGCACGGTCCTGTACGGAAAGGGTCTGGCGACGCCGGCGCTAAGGACGGCTACCGTCGCGATTTCGGATGCGCGCGATTCGCTGGACGGTTCGTCCGACGTCGACCAAGGGGTCGTCGGAACGGCGGATGTCTCGAATATCGTCCCCCTCGACGATAACGGGATTGCCTTCAGCCGGACGCCGGGCGACGTCCTCAACATCGTCTATCTGACCAAGGAATCCGTCACCCAGGGCGGCTTCTTTCCGAATGGCGTGAACGGCGCGCTGAACCTCAGCAGCGCGTACGCATAGTCCCAGGCGACCCGGATCCGCCGCGATCCGGGTATCCGACTTGCGGGGTGTACTCGGTGATCTTCACCCGACGAAAGCAAATCCATGAATCCAGCCGTTCGAAGCGATGAATGACCTCGAGATCCTTCGGGCAATGACTGCGGCCTGCGAGATGTTCTCGGCATTCTGCGTGGCCGAAATCGGGCATGTCCTCGGGCAATTCGAAGCCAGGCGGTTCGAGCGCCTGATGAGCCAGGCGTTTCCCCTGCAGGAGACATTGTGGCCGGTTCTGTCAGGCAAGGAGGCCGCAACCGCAGTCGGCTTGGTCGCTGCGATGGTGGAGTCCGGCGATCTGGCGAGGGGATGATCGACCCGGCGCCTGCCGCCACTTCTCAGGTCACAGGGCGTCGTGCGAAAAGAAGGCCGAGACCGAGTACCACCATCGCGCCACCCGACGCCTCCCGCATCCGTTGAACCCGGATGGGATGGTGGATGGCACTGTCGCGGACCTTCGCGGCGGCGAAAGCCACGACGACATCGACCGCCGTGTTCAAGCCGACCGACACGAGGCCGAGGACGATGAACTGCATCGCGACACCGGCGGCCGGGTCGACGAACTGAGGGATGAAAGCCAGGAAGAACGCAGCCGTCTTCGGGTTGAGCGCTTCCACCCACATGCCTTCCCGGAATGCCCGCTGGGTTCCAACGGCTCGAGAATGGCCGACATCGACCCGCCCCTCGGCGACGTCCTCGCGCGCGCCGCGGATCGTTCGCACGCCGAGCCAGAGGAGATAGAGGGCCCCGAGCCACTTGAGCACGGTAAACAGTTCCGCGCTCGCCATCACCAGCGCCGAAATCCCCAGCGCGCCGGCCACGACGTGGAACAAGCCTCCCAGGCCGGTACCAAAGCTCGACGCGACGCCTTCGGCGCGCCCTCCTGCCAAGGTCCGGGCAGCGACGTAGAAGATGCCCGGTCCGGGCGTGACGGCCAGAATCGTCGCCGCAGCGATGAAGAAGGTGAGTTGGGCCAGTTCGGGCATGGCAGCTCCTGCTTCAAGGAATCGGGTGAGCGCCGCGGCTACTCGAGCAGCCGCTGCGGCGTCGCCTCGGCTCCCGGGTCGCTTGTCGTACTCACGAAGTAGTCTGTTCCTGCTCCGAAATAGTGGAGGCAGGACTCTTCCGCCGTCACCTCAACGCCCGCCCTCGCTTTCAGCAAGCTGCAGTAACGGCCCCGTTCATCGATACGCCAACCGCCCTGGAACTGAGGAAGCCTGCCGGCCTCGCCTCTCCACGTTCCGTCGGGGAGGATGGAGATGACGTAGGGCTTTCCGACAATGGAGGCGTACCACCGGGTGCCCGGGAGGAACGCCTTCATCTCGGCGGCGGTGAGTTTCCTGCCGCCTCGCGAGAGAACGTCGCCCACCGTGAACGCGCCGGCAGACGCGCCGGCAGACGCTGACAGAAGCAATGCTGCCAAGGCTCGCTTCAAGTACGACTGCATCCCTTTCCCCGTTTCCTGTTCCGGCCTGAACACGATTCGCATCGTAGCAAGCGGTGCGGGCAGCCATCCTGTCGAACCCTTCATGGGGGAGGGCGAGGGGCAACCCGTCCGCCCCCCTGACCCTCCCCCTGGCCGCCTGCGGGACAGTTCCGCGCCATCGCCTGCCGGTGGCGGGCCACCATTTCCGGATCCACGGTGCCGTGTATAGCCTTCAGGTATTGCTCCAGCATCGTCTGCTGTTCAGTGGGAGACGAGCCTGCCATCATCAGCTCGTGAACGTCGCATGCGCGGGCGGCATCCATAGGGGGCTTCTGCCGCAGATCGGGGCTATCGCTGCCTCCTTTCGCCACGCATCCGGCAAGACCGATCGCGATTTGAGCGACGAAAAGGGCGGCCGGCGGGGCTTTCACGGTGTACTCGATTCAGGTGCGCGGCGAGCGTCGGGTGCCCCGGAACTCACTGGGCTGCTGCGGACTTGCAGCCCCTTCAGCAGACCGCCCGCCGATCGTCCTGCCCGTCTTGCACGGCGTGCGCAGAGACCTGGTTCCTGCCGCTGCGTTTGGCGCAGTAGAGCGCGGTGTCCGCACGGTGCAGCAGTTGGGCGAAGGTGCGGTCGTCCGCGCCGCACTGGGCGACGCCGAAGCTCGCGGTGATCTTCAGCGGACCTGTGGCAGTCTCGAACACCAGCGCCTCGATGCCGCGACGGATGCGCTCCGCGCAGGCGACCGCGTCCTGAATCCCGGTGCGAACCAGGATGATCGCGAACTCTTCGCCGCCGAGCCGCCCGACCATATCGAAGTTGCGCACTGCGGACTCGGCGGTGCGAGCCATGGCCACCAGCACTTCGTCCCCGACCTGATGGCCATAGGTGTCGTTGACCCGCTTGAACGAGTCGGCGTCGAGCATGATCACCGACAGCTCGTCGCCATAGCGATGGGCCAGCCGCAGGTCGATTTCCCCGCGGGCGAGGAAGGCACCGCGGTTGGGCAGGGCCGTGAGGGAATCGGTCAGTGCCAGCAGGCGCAGCTTCTCCTCCAGTTCCTTGCGTCGTGCGATTTCCTGCTCGAGTTCCGCCTCCCGACGCTTGTTCTCGTTGATGTCGATCGCGAAGCTCGCGACGCCGCCGCCGCGGGTCTTGCATTCGGTCACCCTGAACCAGCCGACGCCGGGAAAGTAGCGATCGACCGGCGTGCCGTCAGCCTTGCGATGCTCCTCGAGTTGCCCGTCCACCCATTGCTCGACCTGACCGGGCTCCAAGGTCTGCTCGGCGATCGCTCGCGCCAGGTCGACAAAATGGAGATGACTCTGGTTTGCGGCTGCAGCGAGACGTGAGAACGCGAGGGCGTGAAGCTTTTCGTACGGGTTGTTCCAGGCGATCAGCCGCCCCTGGTTGTCATAGATGGCGAAGGGGGTCGACGTGACTTCGATGCTCTCGAGCAGCAGAGCATGTTCGCGCCTGATCCGTTCGATACTCTTTGCCATCGGAAGCGATCGACTGTGGGAAGAGCCAGGAGCGCCGAAGCGGCAGGACGCTCCGTCGATCGCGCGTCGCAAACCGCCCATCACCGGAATGCTGGACAAGACGCGAATGGTGCCACACCGGCCCGCGCTGCGCACATTCTGTTGTCTTGCCGCCGAAAGCCGGATCCTCCGGGTGCCGTGCCAAGTACCGCTACCGACGCACTCTACGCACGATGCAGGAACTCGAACTCCTGCTCATGCCATCATCAGGCGAGTAATCGAGAGGTGCATTCCTGATCTGTGCCAGAATCCTCTACCCAGCACAGAAGCCGTTACCCTGGCGCCCCCCTTCGGGTGCGGGAGTTGCTGCGCTGCGCTTCACGGGTTTCTCCCGCGTATAGAGCTACCGCTACCATCACCCGGATCCGGATGGGAACCAAACGAACCCCGGTAGAAGCCACCACGGCTGTAGTGCTGCCGGCGTCGCTCCCGGATGCGCAACCGGTCGAGCAGGAGAGGGCGGACGGCCGGTCGCCCTGGATCGTGGGTTTGGGAGCTTCGGCAGGCGGAGTCGAAGCGCTGCTCAAGTTCTTTCGCGCCGTAGCGCCGGATACGGGCTGCGCTTTCCTGGTCGTGATGCACCTCGCCCCCGATCGCGAGAGCAACCTGGCTCCTCTGATCGGGAATGCGACCAGCATGCCCGTCGAGCAGGTGGAGAGCGATACCGCGCTGCAGGCGAACAGGGTGTATGTCGCCCCGCCGGGACAGGATCTGCTGTTGCGCAACGGCGGGCTGGTGGTCGAGAAGATCAGCCTGAGGCCTGCGAAGTCGATGTCCATCGACCGGTTCCTGATGTCCCTCGCGGAGAACCGGCGCGAGCGGGTCATCGGGGTGGTCTTGAGCGGCGCGGACGGCGACGGCACCCTTGGCATGAAGGCAATCAAGAGCGAAGGCGGCTTCACGCTCGTGCAGTTGCCGTCGTCTGCGGGCCATCCCGACATGCCGCTGCACGCTATCGCAGCAGGTGTCGTGGACCGCCAGCTGATGGTCGAGGAGATGCCCGCCGCGATCGTCCAGATCGTCCGCAACGTCGGCAACCTCGTGGACGAGGCTGCCGATCCCTCCGCTGCCGAGGTCGATCTGCTGAAGGAGATTCTCGAGCACCTCAATACCGCGTTCGGATTGGACTTTCGCGGCTACAAGACGCCGATGCTGAGCCGCCGCGTACTGCGACGCATGGGGCTGTGCAACATTCGCAGCGGAGCGCGATACCTGCAGCATCTGGTGGAGTCGCCGGCGGAGGCGGAAGCGCTGGCACGCGACTTCCTCATCAGCGTGACCGAATTCTTCCGTGAGCCGGAAGCCTGGCAGATCATGATTGCGGACTTCATCCCAGGCCTGCTGAAGGGCAAGCTACCGGGGGAGTCGGTCCGGGTCTGGGTAGCCGGCTGCGCAACCGGTGAAGAGGCGTATAGCCTGGCCATGGCGGTACTCGAGCACCCGCTCTACCTCGAGCGGCGCCTGAGCCTGCAGGTCTTCGCGACCGACCTCGACGCCAAGGCCCTCGACATCGGACGCAAGGGCATCTATCCCGAAACGATCCACCACACGGTCAGCGCCGGACGCCTGCGGCGTTTCTTCAGCAGGATCGATACCGGCTATCGCGTGCTGAAAGAGCTTCGCGATGCCGTGATGTTCGCGCCGCAGAACCTGGTCAATGATCCCCCGTTCTCGCACCTGGACCTGATCAGCTGCCGCAATCTCCTGATCTACATGAAGCCGGAGTTGCAGCGGCAGGTCCTGCAGGTATTTCACTTTGCGCTCAAGCGGGACGGGCTTCTCGCGCTGGGCAAATCCGAGACCGCCGGGAACCATGGCGACCTCTTCATGCCGGTTTCCCAGCGGGCCCGCATCTTCAGGCGCATCGGCCCGGCGCGGCTGCCCGAACGCCACATCCGGGCGCCGGCTGGTGAGCCGCGTACTGCAAGCAGCAATCCGTTCAGCACGCCAGGCGGGACCTTGAATGAATATGCCCGGCTGATCAGGGATTTCCTGGTCGACCAGCACATTTCGGCAGCGGTCCTCACCAACCGGGAGGGGCAGGCGCTCTACTTCTACGGTTCCATGCGGCCGTACGTGCTGCCGCCCGCGGGCCCGCCCACCCACGACCTGTTCACCATGGTGCGTGAAGAACTGCGTCCGAAGCTTCGGGCAGTCCTGCTGCAGGCAGCAAAGAAGAACCAGCCCGCCGAGGCAATAGCGATCAGCCACACCGAGGAAGGCGACAGGCAGCCGGTGCGGCTGGTCGCCTCACCGGTGGGTAATGGGAACGAGGGCCTGCTGCTGGTGACACTGGAGCGGCTCGAGGCCGAGCGCAGCGTCGTCAGGAAGGTCAAGGAGGGCGAGGCGGCAGCCATGAGCGCGCTCGAGGACGAGTTGCGCAACACCAAGGACGAGCTGCGGGCTGTCATCGGGGAGTTGGAGGCGACCAACGAGGAGCTGAAGGTCGCCAACGAAGAGGCGATGTCGGCAAACGAGGAACTGCAGTCGAGCAATGAGGAACTGCAGACGTCCAAGGAAGAACTGCAGGCGATCAACGAGGAGCTGACCACCGTCAACCAGCAACTGGTGGAGAAGGTGAGCGAGCTCGAGACGCTCAGCGACGACCTGGGCAACCTTCTCAGCAGTTCGCACATCCCGACCTTGTTCCTGGACCGTGAATTCAACATCAAGCGCTTCACACCCGCGGCGGCTCGCCTTTTCCGGCTGATCCCCGGCGACGTCAACCGACCGGTGATGGACTTGGCGAGCTTCAGCGATCTCGACAACCTGGTCCAGGACGCGAAGCGCGTGCTGGATTCGCTTGCACCGATCGAGCGCGAAACGCGGCTGCCGGACGGCCAGGAGTTGCTGCGGCGAACGCTGCCCTACCGGACGTCGCAGGATCAAATCGAAGGCGTGGTTGTCACCTTCACCGACATCACCGAGTTGCGGCATGCGTCCGAAGATCTCCGCCGCTATGCGGCCGTGATGCGTGACTCCAACGATGCTGTCGTGGTGCTGGACCTGGGAGGGAAGGTCCTCGACTGGAACCGGGGGGCGGAAATGCTCTACGGCTATGCCGAATCCGACGTGATCGACGGCAGTTTCAGGAACCTGCTGCCAGCCGATGCGCGGAAGGATTTCCTCGCTCATCTGGAGCGGGCAGTTGCCGGCGAACGGCTGGTGGGTATCGAGATGCGAAGGCGCCGCAAGGATGGGGCGCTGCTCGAGGTGGCGGCAACCTTCTCGCTGATCATGGATGACAAGGGCAAGCCGGCTGCCCTGGCGCTGATCGAGCGGGATATCTCGTCTCGCAAGGAGATGGAGGCTGCGATCCATGAAAGCGAGCATCGCTTCCGGTCCCTCGCGAACCAGGCTCCGGTGCTGATCTGGACCGGAAGCAGCGACGGCAGCATGGACTTCGTGAATCAGGAGTTCGCTGCCTTCACGGGGCTTTCGGACCGCAAGCTGCTGAAGCGCCGCTGGATCCATCTGCTGCATCCGGAGGATGCAGACCGGGGCGGGGGCATGGGCCTGTCGGATGCAGGAGCGCCGTCGCGCCGCGAACTGACGGCACGGATATGCACCGCCGGCGGCGACTACCGCTGGGTCAAGATCACCGTCGGATTTCATGGCGACGGCAGGATCGTGGGAAGCATGGTGGACGTCGACGCCCAGGTCGATGCCGAGCGGCGCATGCGGGAGGCGAACCGGCGCAAGGACGAGTTCCTCGCGATGCTGGGACACGAACTGCGCAATCCACTGGTGCCGATCCGCAATGCGGCCGAGATCCTCAACCAGTTGGGCGGTGAGGACTCGCGGCTCGGATGGGCGCGCGATACGCTCGTCCGCCAGGTCGAGCATGTCACCCGGCTGGTGGACGACCTGCTGGACATCTCCATGATCACCCGGGGCAACCTGCGGCTGCACCTGGAGGCGGTGGATCTTTGCCATGTTGCGCGGCGCGCATGCGAGTCGATGAAGGACCTCATGGTGCGCAAGCGTCATCAGTTCGACTGCCGGCTTCCGGAGGAGCCGCTGTGGGTGGAAGGGGATGCCGTTCGCCTGATGCAGGTCCTCGAGAACCTTCTGACCAATGCTGCCAAGTACACCGACGAGGGCGGAGAGGTCGGATTGCTGATCCAACCACAGGGCAATCAGGTCGTGATCGAGGTCGTCGACAACGGCCTCGGCATCGAGCCGGAAATGATCTCCAGGATCTTCGATCTGTTCGTGCAGGATGCGCGGGCGGTGGACCGGTCGCAGGGAGGGCTCGGCATCGGGTTGGCGCTGGTGCGCCACCTGGTGGTCCTGCATGGCGGTGAAATTCACGCCAGCAGCAGTGGCGGCGGAACCGGCAGCCGGATGACGGTGCGCCTGCCTCTTCTGCCGAAGTCGTCGATCCCGGCGCCGGTTCAGATGAGCAATGACAAGGCGCCAGGCAAGGGGCGGGTGCTCGTGGTGGACGACGATGTGGACGCCGGCGAGAGCATGGTGATCCTGCTTGGCATGTACGGCTACCAGGTCGAACGCGCGGTGGATCTTCCAGGTGCGCTCAATGCTGCCCGCCGCCTGCGGCCGCAGGTGGTCATCATGGACCTTGCGTTACCCAAGGCGGATGGTTTTGAGATCGCCGACCGGCTTCGCGCAATCCCGGAGATGGGATCCGAAGTCAGCTACATTTCATTGAGCGGATTCGGGCAGCCCGGTGACTTCCGGCGCAGCCAGGAGGCGGGGTTCGTTCGTCACCTGGTCAAGCCCATGAATCCGGCCGAGCTGAATCGGCTTCTGAAGGCACTTCTCGAGGACAAGGATGAGCAGGAAGCCTGAGGAGTCCTTGGGCAGGCCGGCGACCACGCAGCGCGATGTCGTGGCCATTGGCGCCTCCGCCGGAGGCTTGCGGGCGCTGCGCACGCTGGTTTCGCAGCTTCCGGCGGACTTTCCTGCGGCCATCCTCGTGGTCGTGCACATCGGGACACAGCCGAGCATCCTGCCGTCTTTGCTCGCGGCCTGGGGAGTGCTGCCGGCGGTGCATGCGGAGGATGGCGGGCCGCTTCTGCCGGGGCGACTGCACATCGCACCGCCTGATCATCACCTGCTGGTGACGGGGGATTCCATCCGCCTGCTGCGGGGACCGAAGGAGCATCACACGCGGCCTGCGATCGATCCGCTGTTCCGCTCGGTCGCCGTATGCTGCGGTCCGCGCGTGATCGGCATCGTCCTGAGCGGTCACCTCGACGACGGCACGGCCGGACTGCAGGCGATCAAGGCTTGCGGGGGGATTGCCGTGGTGCAGGATCCGCGCGAAGCGCAGGTTTCAAGCATGCCGATGAGCGCGCTGCGACATGTGGATGTCGATCATTGCCTGCCGAGCGCCGGCATGGCGAGGCTGCTGACCGGGCTGGTGGCCCAACCGGCTCCGCAGCCCCAAGCTGCGACGCCGCCGACGCTGGCCCGCGAGCATGCGCTCAGCGTCGGCCCGCAAGGGGAGGAAGTCGTGAAGAACCTGCAGGCCTTGCCGATCCCTCCACTCACGCCTGTCCGGATTGCGGCGGCGTGCTCTGGGAAGTCAAGGACGCGAAACCGACCCGTTTCCGATGCCACACCGGACATGCCTATACGCTGCGCACGCTTGCCGAATCGATGAAGGAATAGCAGCGGCCGGGACGGGTAGGAGGCTGTCTTGTCCCCGACGTGCTATTGCCAGCGGACCTGTGCCGGAATCGCGTCGGCGGAAGAGGCGGCTGCTCCTGCGGAGCCCGCGAAAGAGAGAACGCCCAGGTAGTAACCGACCGTATAGGCCCAGGGACCGAAATCGTCGGTGACGATAGTCACGTCTAAAAACGGGCTGACAAGCAGCTTCAGCAGGCTGAGAAAGCCGTCCATGAACCCCGTCCAGAAGCCTGGGGCCGCATCGGCCGCGAGCGCCGGGCCGGAGAACAAGGCAAGCGCCAGCAACGCGGCGAGTTGAAGAGCAGTTTTCATCTCGACCTCCAAATGTGCAATTTGCACATATACTGGAGGTTCGAGCAAATCGGGTGCCTGGAAGATTGCGCACCTACGGGTCGTTTACCGGCCGGGTCGAGAGGCTGCGAAGCACGAAGCGCTGGAACGCCAGGTCGTCCTGGGCAATGGCGAGGGATCGCGGCTCGATCCTGCCTGTCTCGATCAGGGCGTACAGCTTCGCGCAAAGTGACATGAACTGCTCGCGCTCCGCGTCGGCGAATCGATAGGGCGTAGCGGGGTTGTCGCAGGCATTGACGGCGTGCGCCAGCAGCGAGAAAGCTTCGCCCGCGACCTCGAGCGCATAGTCCCGGTGCGGGTCTGCCGCAAGCTGGCGGTTGCGCGGAGCGGGCCTGGCGCCGCTGGTGCTTCGCCGTGTCATCGCTCACCTCGGGCCATGTCCACCGTTCTCCTGCAATCTGGTACCCGCTATGGTGTACCCGACTGCGTCACTCGCGAGATCCGCCGGGCGGGCCGACACCGCCGGCCGGCGCCTCTTGGTTCCCGGCCGCAGCATCGCGACCCGGGGGCGGATTCAGGCGCCGTGCACCTGGCGATGCTTGTAGGGCAGGCGGGTGAAGTCGAGGCAGGCCGGTCCCGGCGCATCGACATCGATGATTTCGGCGCACAACGAGCCCGCGGCAGCGCGGAAGTGGTTCTTTCCCTTGACCAGGAGGAGGCGTTCGCGAGCAAGGTCGATGCCGTGCAACCGGTAGAAGGCAAGGTCGATGCACGGATCCACCCGGCTGGTGACGATGATCCGGATGGCGGGCCGATCGGCAACCGCCAGCAACACCGTATCGCCCAGTTGTACCTCCGCCCCGTCCAGCAGCCCGGAGGTGCCGCGGTACCGGCCGGTGGTGAAAAGTGTCGGGACCACGCGCACCGGAACCGGGTCGCCGAACGCGTTGCCGTGGGTTGCGCCGAGCCTTGCATCGAACGGCTGGCCAAGTCCGGCCCGCTGCGCCTCCCGGACGGTGCGCTCGTCTGCGAGGCTCGCAAACAGGCAGGGCACTTCGGGCGACGCGTCGAGCAACGCCCGCAGGAGACCCGGCGTGTCGGCCGCGCCGCCCGAATAGGGATTGTCCGCTGCATCGGTGATCCCGATCAGCCCGGGGATGTCTCTGGAGAGCGCACGAGCCAGACCGTCGGCCGGGGAAGGTAGTTCGATGAAGAATTCGTCGCGGGCGGCATGCAGCGCCTGCGCAAGCTGCGCGGCAACCTGCCGCGCCAAGACGCCATCGGGATCCTGTGCGGCTGCGGTAAAGACCAGCGCGCTTGCGCCGCTGTGATCGGCGTCCGCATAGGGGAATCCGCCGAAGATCGAAGCGGCCATCACCCCCTCCTGGCTCTCTGCCCGTGCTGCGGCTTCCTGCAGGCGACGCATCGGACCGTCCGCGGTGCGCATGTTGATGCTCGGCAGCAGCAGGCCGGTGTTCTCCAGGCAGCACCGCGTCGCTGCGCCCGTTTCAACGCATTCGACCAGTCGATCTAGGGTGCGCTGCGCGACGTCGCGCATGTCGACGTGCGGGTGCGTGCGATAGCCTGTGGCCACGGTCAGCAACGATGCCAGGCGGGGATGGAGATTGGCGTGCAGGTCGAAGGTCGCTGCCAGCGGCACCTCCGGGCAGCGGCGCCGGATCGCATCGACCAGGTCGAGATCGGGATGGGCCCGGGTTTCCGTCATTGCCGCGCCGTGCAGACTCAGGTAGACGGCATCGACGCCGCCCGCGGCCATCGCCGACTGAAGGTCGGCCAGCACCTCGGCCAGGAAGCGCTCGAAGACCTCGTCGGCAATCGGCCCGGACGGAATGGCGGACGCACAGCGAGAAACGACCAGCGACCAATCCGGATGGAGCTTCCTGAAGCCGGACAGCGCGCCGAGCTCGAGGATCGTGCCGGCGGCGAGGCGCACCGCCTCTTCGCCGATTGTCCATTCGTGACGCTCGAAGGCGTTGCGGTCCGCGAGCAGCGGGCCGAAGGAATTGCCTTCGTAGAAGAAGCGCGCGACGAACAGGCGCCGCGGGTCTTGAGCAGCACCTGAAGTACTCTTCGTTGCTGGCGTCACGCCGATTCCTCCGTTATCCCGGTGGCAGCACCGTGGCCATCCGCACCGCGCGCGCTCATCCTTCCCGATGCAGTCTTCTTGACGATGATCCCATCATTTCATCATCATGCCCGAAGGCCAGCCGGCGCGTCGATTGCTCCTGCGGCGGGCAAGTCGCTTGCTCAATGGCATACGTGGCCGAAGCGGAGAGACCGATGAAACAGCGAACCGCAGGACGATCGCCGGATGAGCCCGTCGAGGATCCCCTGGATCAAGCACACGACGAGGACATCAGGCAGCCGTCACGCTCCCCGATGCCGCCCATGCCGAAGATGCCGCCCCGCCCGCTTGACTGGCCACCCGGGGAAGGCCTCGACCTGCCGAAAACTGGTTGAAGCTGATGTCACTTGGTACTCTGTTTCTCTTTTGCGCCGTCGCCCTGGTCGCGATAGCGACACCGGGGCCGACGGTGCTGCTCGCCCTGAACAACGGCAGCCGCTACGGGTTGCGTCTCTCGTTGTCGGGAATGGCCGGTGCCGTTGCGTCGGACCTGGTATTGGTCGCGGCTGCCGGATTGGGGTTGGGGGCCTTGCTGGCGGCGTCCGAATTCTGGTTCTCGGTGGTGAAGTGGGTTGGCGTCATCTATCTTTGCATCCTGGGCCTGCAGATGGTCGCGTCCAGGAGCCGCACGAACATCCCCACGAACAACCGCCAATCCCTTCATCCAGGCGATCCCGTGGCGGGCGCACCGTCCGCAGGCACACGGGCAGTCTTCCTGCGAAGCTTCCTCGTCGCGGTGACGAATCCGAAGGGCTACCTGTTTGTATCCGCGTTCCTGCCCCAGTTCATCGAGCCGTCGCAGCCACAGCTCCCGCAGTACGTGATCCTGGCGATAGCATTCGCCGCGCTCGACTTCATGGTGATGTTCGCCTATGCGTATGCCGGCGCCAGCGCCGCGCGGTTGCTGCGGCCGGGCGCAGCTCGTTGGTTGGATCGGATCTGCGGCGCCGTGATGGTGGCGGCGGCCGGCTTCCTAGCCGCCTATCGGCGTTCCGGCTGACGCGCTGCCGGCGCGGTTGTCGCCGGCGGTGTCCAGGGACGTCGCTGCTACGGTTCGATTTCCCTCCGGGCCCGGCTCTGCGGGCCTACCCGGATGGCCGCGTGCCTCACGTTGGCACCGCCAGCATTCGTAGAGGAACGGCAGCCAGACGAGTACTGCAGCGCCGGCAAGCACAGCGACGAGATACGGCGCAGGCAGAGATGGCGACTTGAGCCGAAGACTCCAGTCGGGAACCGCATCGCCCAGGCCCAGCAGCGCAAGCGCCTGCGGTCCGCCCAGCAGCATCCAGCCGCTGATCCAGGCCCACGGCATTGCCTGCTGCAGTCCGTGGACCCACTGCTCGAACCACGGCACGCGCCGACGCGAGGTCGCATAGGCGAGGTCGACGCACATCGTGACCTCGTGCGCAATGCAACCGATGAGCATGACCGCGAAGACTGTGGCCGTGAGGTCCAGAAACAGCGGCGCCAGGATCGCCACTGCGAGTTCGGCAAGCATCAGCAGATGCAGCAGCGACTCGCCAAGGCCGGCGTTGTGCTCGATGCGCAGATCCCGGTGACAGGCGAAGTCCGCCAGCCCCGCGAGCATCCAGAAGGGAAGGACGACGTAGAGCAGCCCGAAGGCAAGCAGGGAAGGCAGGCTTTCCGCCATCGGTGCGGCCGCAGCGTCGTTGCCCGAAGGCGGTGACAAGCGAGGCCGGTTCCTCGAGGGGCGCTAGTTGCGGGTTGCCGGCGGCGTCGGGCCGGAAGCCCCGCTGCTGGTTGACGATCCGCCGCCGAGGCCTGGGCTGGACATCGATGGATTGGACGCAGTCCCCCCGCCGACGCTGCCGCTCGAACCGCTGCCACCGGAGCCGGTCGACGAACCGCGACTGCCTGTACGTTTTGATGCCATGTCCTATCCTCCGCGTCTCGACTCATACCGCTGTTCGGTGAGCCCTCGCACAGCAAGACCGGTGCCCCGGCGCGGCGGGGAGGCGTTCACCGCAGCAGCGGAGCGAGGGTCTTGCGCCACCAGGCATCGTCGACCGCCGAGATCCAGTCGTTGTGGCCGGCGCCGCGCACGACCACCAGATCGTGCGGAAGGCCGAGTTTCTCGTGCAGCGCACGTCCGAGGTGAGCGGGCACGATCTCGTCGCGCTCCGCCAGCACGATCACGACCGGTAGGGCCGAGCCGCGCAGGTTGCCGACGGTGTCATACCGATCACGCATCAGCCATCTCACCGGCAGCCAGGGGTAATGGTGGCTGGCGACATGCTCCAGGCGGTCCCACGGCGTGATCAGCAGCAGTCCCGTGACCTGCTCCGGTTGCCGCGCGCTTGCCGATGCCGCCACGGCCGCGCCGAGCGACTCGCCGATCACCAGGAGCGGACGGCCGTATCGCGCAGCGGCCAATGAGATGGTGCGGCTCGCGTCGTCGACCAGGGTGGCTTCGCCCGGCGTACCGCTCCGGGGACCGTAGCCCGGATACTCCGCGAGGATCACCCGCAGGCCGAGGCGGTTCAGGGCCCCCGCATAGTATTGCCGATCACCGGCATGCCCCGCGTTGCCGTGGAAGACCACGGCAGTGCCCGCAGCGGGACCGCCTGAAGGTTCAGACAGCAGTCCCCTGAAATCGTGAGCCTCCGGCCACGCAACGAGTTCCGTTGCGACGTCCGCGAGTGATGCCTTGGTCGGGAAGTAGAGAAGCCGATCCTGGAACATGACGATGCCGGCAAGGAAGATGGCAACCACGGCGCCCATCGTCAACACCATTCGCGCGCCGCGGGACATGAAGCGGTGGATCAGCCGACCGGTTCCTTCCATCCCGGCTCGCCGGGACCGACGCAGCGGAACTGCATCCCGGTGCCGGCCTGCTGCGCCATGCCGGGCTGGCCATCCAGTCGAAGAAGTTGCCGGCCCTGATCGAAGCAGAAGCGGATGGCGCGCTGATAACTCGCAGAATGGATGCCCCCTCCCGATCCGGGTTCGGAGCCGATCGTGTAGACGCCATCGCCTGCCGGTACAGGCTCGGCCCCCGCCAAACCCTGGGTAACGCAGCCGCAGAGGCATGCCGCGACCAATAGTGCGCCGGTGAGGCGGAAAACGAATAAGGCTCATGTAGTCATCCTCGAGGCCAACCTGACGCGCAGTGCTCTAGTGCGGTTTTCGAAGTATGCGGTAATGCGAAGATTCCTGGGCTTCGGCGGCAGTGGCGAGGTTCAGCCCCGTCAGCTTGCCTCGCACCGATCGCAAGGTCGCCAGTGCGAGCTTGAGCCGGCGCAGGATGTGCAGCGTGCTGCTCGAGCGGATCAGCTGCGGATGGTCTTCGATGAGCCGCAGCACGTCGTCCTCCACGTTCTCGATGCGTGCGATGACGTCTTCGAGTTGCTTGGCCTGCATTGTCGGTCCTCGCTCGTTAGCCGTCGCGCGACGGCCGTGCAACTGTGGCAATCGCAGTGCCTAGGCCCGGAGGCGTGCGCGCGATGCCGGATGCGTGCGCGCGATGCGTGCGCGAGCGTCCCGATCGGGTCAGGCATGGCGGTTGCCGCCTCGCGAGGATGGAGCGAAAAGACCGCGACCCGACGCAGCGTCCCGAGGAGGCGCAGCACTTGCTCGAGACGCTCCTTGAGCAGGCCAACGACCACGCCGTTCTCATCTTCGGCACCGATGCCCGCATCCTTTGGGCAAGCAACGGCGCGGAGACGATACTCGGGCTGCCGGTCGAGCAACTGGTAGGGCTGCACACCAGCGAACTGTTTCTGGCCGAGGACCTCGAGAGAGGGATCCCCGAGCAGGAGTTTGCAATCGCCAGGAGTCGCGGTAGCGCAGAGGACGACCGTTGGTCACGCCGACCGGATGGCTCAAGGTTCTGGGCCAGTGGCCTCGCGTACGCGCTTCGGAATGAGCAGGGAAGTCTCATCGGCTACGGCAAGATCATCCAGAACCGTACCGACTGGAAGCAGCGCGAGGAGACGCTCCTGAACCGCTTGCAGGCGCTGACCGCTGCCGACGGACACAAGAACGGCATGATCTCCACGCTCGCGCACGAGCTGCGCAATCCGCTCACGCCGTTGATGAACGCAGCGCAGATGCTGCGCCAGGGCATGCCGGGAGACTACCCGGTCCGCCTGATCGAGCGGCAGGTGGAGTTCATCCGACGGCTGGTAGATGATCTGCTGGAAGCCACGCGTGCTCACACCGGCAAGGTGCAGATCAAGCGCGAGCGCCTCGCGCTGCAGGAGGTGCTCGCGGCGTCTGTCGAAACGGCGCGGCCCATGCTCGAGAAGCGTTCGCAGCATCTGGAAGTTCTCATGGCACCCAGCCCACTCCTGGTCGATGGCGACTCCGTCCGGCTGCAGCAGGTATTCACCAACCTGCTGGTCAATGCCGTCAAGTACACGCCCGAAGGTGGAACGGTATGGCTCAAGGCCACCTTCGAAGACAAGGATGCGGTGGTACGAGTCGAAGACAACGGCATCGGTATCGCGCCTGACATGCTGCAGGTCATCTTCGAGCTGTTCGCGCAGGTTCCAGGTGCCGATGGTGCCGGAGAAGGTCTCGGCATCGGGCTCTCGCTGGTGAAGGAACTGGTGACCCTGCATGGCGGCAGCGTCCAGGCCAACAGCGACGGCGTCGGCAAGGGAAGCGTCTTCATCGTCCGCCTTCCGATGGCGTCGGGGTCGGGATCCTGATCGTGATCGCCGGGCAATGCCGACTGCGGTCGCTACCATGCGCACGGGGTAGACCCTGGACAGCTCATCGTCAGCAACGACGACCGGCTGTTTCCGGAATTTCGGGGCCGCGACCTCCAGTCATCCGGGCCTGCGCGCCTGATTCACCGTGCTGTTGACGGCGCAACTGTCGCAGGGCTCGCCGGGCAACTGCTGTCCGTATCGCCGGAGATCGGCACGGCTTCCGCAACCAGGCAGGTCGCCCTGCTGACGGTAGGCGGCAACGACTTGATCCGCGGCCTCGCTGCAGATCATGGGTCCGGAATGATCGCCTTCGAGAAGTCGCTGCGGTCTTTTCTCTCCCGGCTGTCGATCCGGCCCACTATTGCGGCGTGCTGGCGGATGTGCATCGGCACTTCCTCGGCGGGGATCCCTCCTGGTATACCCAGGTGATCGAGCCCAGCCTGGCCGGTGCATCCGAAGTGCGGAGGGTGTTCCTGGAGGCAATGGATCGCGGCCGGTGAGACTGACCGTCAGCCCCGTGATCAGCGTTACATCCGGCCCCCGCGCCTCAGGCATCTTCCTGGTCGCCTGCCATTCCAGCCGTCAGGTAGTCCTTGATCAGGTCTACTCGCGGGCCAACTGCCTGAACCGCGCTTTCGAGCGCCTCGGCAGTCACGCCCAACGCCGACGCCCAGCGTTGCAGTGACTCCCGGTCCTGGACATCCACCTTGGCTTCGGAGTTGGGATTCATCGCTGCCTGGTTTTCGCTGCTCATCTGCGGGCTCCTTCCAACGCGCGGGGCGTCGAGGCGACTTGCCACGGTGCCGGATGGTTCGCAATGCTTGTACCCGCTCTGTTGGCGCGATCGACAAGTCCCGCGAGCGACTCGCACCGCCCAAGGGCTGGGAATGGCGATTGCCGCCCCGTTTATCTCCAACGGTGAATGCGCGACATGAGCGACCGGTCTGCTTCAGCTTTCCATCAGATCCCGAGGCTCGCGAAGTGAGACAGAAGCCGATCGCGGCGGAGAAGCTGCAGGAGCTTCGGGAAGCCTAACCTGTTCTACAAGTTGTCCCGGCTGTGGAAGGCGGCGGTGCCGGGAATTCCGCAACCGGTGTCTTATATCTTCTCGACGTCGCACAACCCGGTGCAGGAAGCCGTGCTGGCGCAATGGGGTATCCAGACGATTTCGCTCGAGCGGGAGATCCCACGCAGGCGCTGGTCGAGTTTCTCGAGGCCCTGGTCTCCTGAGATTAGCCGCCGTCGTCCTCGCGCTTCGAGGCTTGCCCAGGCCGCGCGTGGTGCGTGCCATGCACGTGGCCGAGCCGGTTGCCGGGCGCAGGATCCGCCTCGCTCGACGCCGCCTCACGGGCGATGCCGGTGAGGATCCCGCAATCCGCCGCCGCTGTGGCGTCAACGCACTGTTCGCGGAGATTCAGCAGCTGCCGATGCAGCGCCTTCAACTCGTCGATACGAGCCTCGACGTGGCCGAGGTGTTCGTCCAGGAGCTGGTTGACTGCGCCGCAATCCTCCGCAGGCGCATCCTTGAAACGCAGCAGCACCCGGATCTCGTCGAGGGTCATGTCGAGCGTGCGGCAGTGGCGGATGAAGGCCAGCCGTTCGACGTGGTCCTCGCCGTAGACACGGTAGTTGTTGCCGGTGCGCGGCGGCTCCGGCAGGAGGCCTTCGCGCTCGTAGTAGCGGATGGTCTCGACCGGCGTCGAGGCGGCGCGGGACAGTTCGCCGATCTTCATGTCCGGGATGATACCGGCGAGCTGCCGGCATTGCCGGCGGTAACATGCCTGCGCGAACAGCGGTATTGGTGGAGGAACCCTTGCTGATCAACTGCGTTGTGTACGAGAAAGGTCATCGGGTCCGGGACATCCCGGTGAAGGACATCTCCGACTGGCGCGAAAAGCCCGACTGCTTCGTCTGGGTGGCGCTGAACGAGCCGACTCAGGAGGAACTCGCCGAGCTGCAGGAGGAATTCGGGCTTCACGACCTGGCGATCGAGGATGTCCTGCAGCAGGACCAGCGACCGAAGATCGAGGAATACGACGGCAGTCTGTTCGCCGTGCTGCATGCGGTCGATTGCGATGGCGGGCAGGTGCAGGTCGGAGAGGTCAACGTCTTCGTCGGTGCCGATTTCGTCCTGTCGGTGCGCAGCGGCACTCAGCATAGCCTCAAAGGCGTGCGGATCCGCGCGGAGCAGGAGCCCGACCTCCTGCGCCACGGACCGGGTTACGTGTTCTACGCGTTGACCGATGCCCTCGTCGACCTGTATTTCCCGGCAGTGGAGGCGCTCGAGCACCGGCTCGAGGCGATCGAGGCGGTCATGTTCTCCACCGACGGCGCGCGCGACAACATCCGCAGGCTCTATCAGCTCAAGCAGCAGGTGGAGAAGCTTCGGCATTCGGTCGTGCCGCTCAACGACGCCATCGGCAAGCTGTTCAGCGGCGCGCGGGTGCCTGTCGTCGTTGCCCATTCCAGCAAGTACTTCCGCGATGTCCACGACCACCTGCAGTCGATCACGGTCGCGATCGACGCATTGCGTGACACGATCGCCACCGCGATCCATGCGAATCTGGCGATGGTCACCATCGAGCAGAGCGAGATCTCGAAGCGGCTCACCGCCTGGGCGGCGATCTTCGCCGCGGTGACGGCGCTGGCGGGGATCTGGGGCATGAACTTCCGCCACATGCCGGAGCTCGACTGGACCTTCGGCTATCCGCTGGCCGTTGCGGCGATGGTGGTCGTCGCGGTCGGGCTGTATCGTCGTTTTCGGAAGGCCGGCTGGATCTAGCGCGACCTCAGCCGACCGCTTCAGGCGGGATGGATTGCAGTGGTTCCTTCCCGCCGCTCCCGGCGTCCCTGAAGCCACCAGATCAGGCCGATCAGCAGCAGGGCCGGCAGGAAGAACCAATGCGGATTGGGGCGGTCCGCAGGCACGATCACGCGCAACGACGTCCCAGCCCTGCTCGAAGCCCGCCTTCTGCGCCGGCGATCCGAACCGCACGCTCGCGATCTGCAGCTTGTCACCGAGCGGCACCAGCATCAATCCCGCGTCCGACAGCCGCTTGCGAGGCTCGGCCGGCGGTCCCAGTCGCAGGGCCAGCGACTTGCTCACGTCGTCGCCCTCGATCGTCGTGCCCGCGATGTTCACCAGGAACCTGCCTTCCTCGGGAATCTCCCCGACTACCTTGGACCAGGCCGTCGGCGCGACCGTCTGGTAGGGTTCCGCCACCAGGTCCATCAGTGCGTTCGGCCGGAACAGCACGAACACGGCCGCCAGCAGCACCAGGTTCTCCCACCAGCGCGAGCGGGTGCGGAACCAGCTCATCGTCACCGCGGCGAACACCAGCATCGCCACGGTGGAAGCGACCAGCACCATCAGCCCGTCGAACCAGTTGTCGATGCCGATCAGCAGCAGTTGCGGATTGAAGATCCACAAGAACGGCAGGATCACCGTGCGCAGCGCATAGGTGCTTCCCTGGATGCCGGTCTTGATGGGATCCTCGCCGGAAATGGCCGCGGCGGCAAAGGTCGCGAGTCCCACCGGCGGCGTGATGTCGCCCATGATCCCGTAGTAGAAGACGAACAGGTGCACCGCGATCAGCGGAATGATGACGCCGCTTTGCGCGCCGAGTTCGACGATCACCGGCGCCATCAGGCTCGCCACCAGGATGTAGTTCGCGGTGGTCGGCACGCCCAGGCCCAGCACCAGGCACACGAAGGCGGTGAAGAGCAGCATGATCAGCACGCTGCCGCCGCTGACCAGCTCCACCAGGTCCGTCATCCGGAAGCCGAGGCCGGTGAGGGTGATCGTGCCGACGATGATGCCCGCGGTGGCGGTGGCGACCGCGATGCTGACCATGTTGCGGGCGCCGGTGTCGAGACCCCTGAAGGCATCGCGGATGCCGCGAACGAAGTCGGCGGCGATGCGCCCCGGCTGCGCCCGGAACAGGCTGATCAGCACGTGCTGGGTGGCCATCAGGAACAGCAGCGTTGCGCAGGCCCAGAATGCGGCCAGCGACGGCGATGTTTCCTCGATCATCAGCATCCAGATCAGCACGCCGATCGGGATCAGGAAGTGCAGGCCGGCGCGCACGGTAGGCCAGGTCTGCGGCCGCACCGGATTGTGGATGTCGATGTCCGGCGGCAGGTCCGGCGCCTTGGCAGCCTGCCAGGTGGACAGCAGGTACAGCGCCGCCATGATGAGCGTGATGGCCCAGCCGGCATTCTCGCCGAGCGCGGCGCGCGCACCGATGATCGCGTAGTACACCAGGCACATCACCACGATGCTGCCGGAGACGCCGAGCCCGATGGCCTTGAGCTTTTCGGGGAAGGGCCGCGGCTGGGCGGCGATCAGCGGCTTGAGGCCCAGCTTCACCGCCTCGAGGTGGACGATGTAGAACAGCCCGATGTATGACAGCACCGCCGGCAGGATCGCGTGCTTGACGACATCCGAATACGGGATGCCGACGTACTCGGTCATGAGGAAGGCGGCTGCGCCCATCACCGGCGGCATGATCTGCCCGTTGACCGAAGCCATCGTCTCGATCGCGCCTGCCTTGATCCCGCCGTAGCCGGCGCGCTTCATCAGGGGGATGGTGAAGATGCCGCCGGAGACGACGTTGGCGACCGAGGAGCCCGAGACGACTCCGTTGAGCGCCGAGGACACGACCGCGACCTTGGCCGGACCGCCGCGCAGGTGGCCGAGCGCTGCGAACGACACCTGCATCATGTAGTTGCCGCCGCCGGCGACGTCGAGCAGCGAGCCGAACAGCACGTAGACGAAGATCGTCGAGACCGATACGCCAAGCGCGACGCCGAACACGCCTTCGGTCGTGAGCCACATCTGCGACATCGTGCGCGAGATCGACGAGCCCTTGTGCATGAGCACGTCCGGCATGTAAGGACCGGCGAAGATGTAGACGAGGCACAGCAACGCCAGGACCGCCATCGGCCAGCCGACCGCGCGCCGGGTCGCCTCCAGCAGCAGCACCATGCCGATCACCGCCGTCCAGAGATCCATCGTGCTGGGCTGGCCCGGCCGCTCCGCCAGTTCGCGATAGAAGATCATCAGGTAGGCGCCGCAGAAAGCGGCGACCAGGGCCAGCACCCAATCGCCGACCGGTACGCGGTCGCGTGGCGATCGGCCCTTGAATGCGGGATAGGCGAGATAGGCGAGGAAGAGGCCGATGCCGAGGTGCATCGCACGTGCCTCGGTGTCGTTGACGATGCCGATGCCCAGCGCGAACGGCAGCGGGCTCGCGTAGAAGAGCTGGGCGAGCGACCAGAGGACGGCCAGGGCGGTGACGAAGCCGGCGACGACGCCGGTCAGTTTCCTGCCGCCGGTGTCGACTTCCGCGACCAGCTCCTGCAGCTTGTCTGCGTCCGGAACGTCCACCGTTGTTGTTGTTTGTACCATGGCAGTCCGCTTGTCTGGGAGTGGGCGAGCCGCAGGGTGGGCCTCACCCTGCGGCAGGTCGAGCTACTTCGGGTCCTGCTTGTTGCTTCAGCCAGCCTTCTTACTTCGGCCAGCCCTCTTACTTCAGCCAGCCCTTTTCCTTGTAGTACCGGGCGGCACCCTTCGTGCAGCGGCGCGGAATTGCCTTTCTTGACCATGTCTTCGGCCTTCAGGTTGGCCAGCGCCGGATGCAGCTTCTTGAACTCCTCGAAGTTGTCGAACACGGCCTTGACCACCTGGTACACGGTTTCCGTCGGCGTCTTGCTCGAAGCGACCACCGTGGCGAGCACGCCGTAGGTCTCGGTCGGCTGCGGGTTGTTCGGATACAGGCCGCCGGGAATGGTCGCCTTGGCGTAGTAGGGCTTGCCGGCCATCAGCTTGTCGATTGCCGGGCCGGTCAGCGAAACCAGCTTGGCGCCGCAGGTGGTGGTCGGATCCTGGATGTTGGCGCTGGGATGGCCGACCGCATAGAAGAAGCCGTCGATCTTGCCGTCGCACAGCGCCGGGCCGTGCTCGTCGGCCTTCAGCTCGGAGGCGAGCGAGAAGTCGCCGATCTTCCAGCCGATGGCGCTGAGCAGCTCGTCCATCGAGGCGCGCGTGCCCGAGCCGGGATTGCCGACGTTGAAGCGCTTGCCCTTGAAGTCCTCGAACTTGGTGACGTTGGCTTCCTTGCGCGCCACCACGGTGAACGGCTCCGGATGCACCGAGAAGACGGCGCGCATGTCGGCATAGGCGCCGCTCTCCTTGAACTGGCCCGACGCCCTTGAGGCCGTTGAACTGCACGTCCGACTGGACGAAGCCCATGTCGAGCTCGCCCGCCTTGATGGTGTTGACGTTGAACACCGAGCCGCCGGTGGACTCCACCGAGCAGCGGATGTTGTGCTTGGCGCGGTCCTTGTTGACCAGCCGGCAGATGGCGCCGCCGGCTGCGTAGTAGACGCCGGTGACGCCGCCGGTGCCGATGGTCATGAACTTCTGCTGCGCCGCGCCGGGGCCGCGCTGAAGGCGGCGGCAGGCGGCCAGCACGACGGACGCGGCGAGCGGACGCATAGCGCAGGCGCGATGGGAGGTGGGCGTGGATAGTCTTCATCTGGTGGCTCTACTCTCTGCTTTGTGGATTCAAGCAGTTGGCCGGCTAGTGGCATGGCGGCCGTGTCTCGAGCGTCCGGCCGAGCGCCCGGTTGAGGCGGAGCACGATCTGTTCGACATCGTCCTCCGTCGCGATGAACGGCGGCGCGAGCAGCACGTGGTCGCCACGCCGACCGTCGATTGTGCCACCCATGGGGTAGCACATGAGCCCATTGTCCATCGCTACCCGCTTGAGCGTCGCGTGGATTTGCAGTGCCGGGTCGAACGGCGCGCTGGGTGCCGCGATCGGCCACGAACTCGAGGCCGATGAACAGGCCCCGGCCGCGGATGTCGCCGACGATGCGGATGTTCGGCGAAGGTCTCGCGCAGGCGCTCCATCAGGAGCTCGCCGCGGCTGCCGAACCTGCGCGAGCAGCGCCGTCCCGCTCGATCACCTGCTGCACCGCCAGCGCCGCCGCGCAGGCAACGGCATGGCCGAGGTAGGTGTGGCCGTGCTGGAAGAAGCCGGTACCCTTGCCGCATGCGCCTCGACGATCCTGGCCTGCGCCAGCACCGCGCCGATGGGCTGGTAGCCGCCGCCGAGGCCCTTGGCGATCACCATCAGGTCCGGCACCACACCCTCTGCCTCGCAGGCGTGCAGCGTGCCGCAGCGGCCCATGCCGCACATCACCTCGTCGAGGATCAGCAGGATCCCGTGCCGGTCGCAGACCTCGCGCACGCGCCGGAAGTAGCCGGGTACCGGCGTCAGCACGCCGGCGGTGGCGCCGCCCACGGTCTCGGCGATGAAGGCGATCACCTGCTCCGGGCCGACCCTGAGGATCGTCTGCTCGAGCTCGGCGGCCAGGCGCTCGCCGTACTGCTCGGGCGATTCGCCTTCACCGCGCTCGCGGTATTCGTAGCAGGGCGAGACGTGCTCGACGTCGATCAGCAGCGGCGCGAACTGGGCCCGGCGCCAGGCGTTGCCGCCGACCGCCAGCGCGCCCAGCGTGTTGCCGTGGTAGCTCTGGCGGCGCGCGATGAAGCGGCTGCGCTGGGGCTGGCCGATCTCGACGAAGTACTGGCGGGCCATCTTCAACGCGGCTTCCACGCCCTCCGAACCGCCGGAGACGAAGTAGGCATGGCTGGTGCCGGCAGGCGCCCGCCGGACCAGGTGGGCGGCGAGCCGTTCGGCGACTTCGGTGGTGAAGAAGCTGGTGTGCGCGTAGGCGAGCTTGTCGATCTGCGCATGCATTGCGGCGATGACATCCGGATGACCGTGGCCGAGGCAGGAAACCGCGGCTCCGCCGGAGGCGTCGATGTACTCCCGGCCGTCGCTGTCGAAGATCCTGACGCCCTTGCCGGAAACGGCGGTCGGGAAGGCGCGGGAAAGGTGGCGATGGAAAACTGCGGTCATTCATTGCTCCTGCCGGTGCAGGGCCGGCTGTGCTCCGCACGATCGCTGCCGGTGCGGGGCGGGTGGGTGGCGGCGGCAATCTCCGCGGGCGGCAGCGGCTCGATCAGTTGCGCGCCTTCGTTGCGTGCCTGGTTGACGGCAGGATCGACGGGATGGACCACCACGGCGTCGGGCGGCGCCGGAACGAGCATCGCCTTGAGGCCGTCGATATCCTCGTTCTGGGGGTCGAGCCAGGCGTCGAACTGCGAGGGTTGCAGCAGGACCGGCATCCGGTCGTGGATCGGCGCCATCGCGGCATTGGCGTCGGTGGTGATGACGCAGCAGGTGTAGAGGGGGCCGTCGGGCCCGTTCCAGCGCTCCATCAGGCCGGCGATGGCGAAGAGTCCCTCCGGGTCCGGCGGATGGGCGTAGAACGGCTGCTTGCGCGCCTTCGGCTGCGTCGGGGTGCGCCACTCGTAGAAGCCGTTCGCGGGAAGGATGCAACGCCAGCGCCGGAAAGCGCCGCGAAACGCCGGTTTCTCGTCGATGGTGTCGGCGCGGGCGTTGTTCAGCCGGGCACCGATGGCGGGATCCTTGGCCCAGCCCGGGACCAGCCCCCAGCGCATCGTCCGGGCGATCCGCTCGCCGGAGCGCCCCCGCAGGATCGTCAGGACGTCGAGGGTCGGCGCGATGTTGTAGCGCGGCGCGAACGGCGGCAGTTCTCGAATCGAGAAGCCGACGATGATCCGGCTCTTGGGGCCGTGAAGGACATAGCGACCGCACATCCGCCTGCAGCCCGCCGGATCAGCGGGAGGGCGGCGCGGTCGACAGGCTGTCCCAGCCAGGCTCCTCGCGGCTCAGGATGCGCTTGATGGAATCGAAGAACAGGTCGCTCTGCTGGCGCTCGCCGGCGATCTGGCGGCCTACCTGCTCGCACATCGCGTCGGGCACCCGGCGCAGCGGCTTGCCGTTGGCGGCCTGCACGGCCAGAACCTGGTGCATGCAGGCGCGCTCCAGGTAGTAGAGGTCGTCGAATGCCCAGGCGACGCTCGCCGCCACCACCGTGACGCCATGGCTCGCGGAGAAGAGCACGTCCTTGCCGTTCAGCGCGGTGGCGATGCGGCGGCCTTCGGCCTCGTCGAGGGCCAGCCCGCGATAGTCGTCGTCGTAGCCGACACGGTTCCAGAAGCGCAGGGTGTTCTGGTTGCACCATTCCAGCCGGCCGCCATCCACCAGCGTGAGCGCCGTGGCGTAGGGCATGTGGGTATGCAGCACGCAGCGTGCATGGCTGTTGAGGCGGTGGATCCAGCTGTGGATGAAGAACGCCGTCGGCTCCAGGGTGTGCCGGCCGTCGAGCACCTCGCCGGCGCCGTCGATGAGCAGGATGTCTGCTGCCGCCACTTCGCTCCAGTGCAGTCCTTGCGGATTGATCAGGTAGCGGTCCGGGGCGAGTTCCAGGCTGAAGTGGTTGCAGACCCCTTCATTGAACTGCAGCCTCGCGGCCCAGCGCAACGCGGCCGCGAGGTCGACGCGTCCCTGGTCGATCGATGCCTGCGGCACGCCGTGCAGTGCATCGGCGGGCGGATCGGTCACGTGCGATGGTGGACGTGGAGCGGGCGGGTTCGTCGAGCAGCACTGTCATTGCCTCCGTTGCTGGATGAGCCCGGCTATGTTAGTACAGGCCGTCCTGCAGCGGCGCCCCCCCAGCCGGACCGACTGCGATCGCAGTGGCGGCACGGTGCACGCTATCCGGAACGCCCCGGCAGGCAGACCTTGCGCCCGTCGGGCAGGACGATCACCTCGACCGCCATGCCGTAGACGCTCCCGAGGCTGGTCGAATCCATCACCTCGCCGACAGGTCCCTGGCGCAGGAACTCGCCATCGCGCATGAGTGCAGCGCGATGGCCGACCGCCAGCACATGGTCGGGATCGTGGCTGGACATGATCACGCCGATGCCTTGCGCTGCGAGTTGCCGGATCCGCTCGAGCACCAGCGCCTGGTTGCCGTAGTCGAGACTCGCGGTTGGCTCGTCCATCACCATGAAGGTGCACTCGCCTGCCAGCGCCCGGGCGAGGAGGACCAGCTGCCGCTGGCCGCCGGAGAGACGGCTGTAGTCCGCATCGGCGAGATCGGCGATGCCCATCTGTTCCAGTGCCGCCTGGGCGCGAAGCCGGTCCGCGCGCCCCGGCTGTGAGAAAAGGCCGATGTGGGCCGTGCGTCCCATCAGCACCACCTCGCGCACCGGATACGGAAAGGCGGGTGCATGCGCCTGCGGCACGTAGGCCATCAGTCGCGCGATCGATGTGCGCGAGAGCTCGTCCAGGGGCCGGCCACCGAGACGCACCCAACCCGACAACGGTGAAAGCAGGCCGAGCAGCGTCCGGAAGAGCGTCGTCTTGCCACAGCCGTTGGGCCCGAGCAGGCAGAAGATCTCGCCCTGGGCGACATCGAAGGTGATGCCGGCGGCAACCGTGCGCTGCCCGTACCCGATACCCAGGTCCCCGGCCTGCAGGCGCAGCGGCGCGGCCGTAGGGTTCACGTCCAACCGCGCCGGCCGCGTGCAAGCAGCCAGAGGAAGAACGGTGCACCGACGACGGCCGTCAGGATTCCGAGCGGAATCTCGTTGCCCGACAGCGTACGGGCAAGCGTGTCCACCAGGATCAGGTAGGCGGCACCCAGTACCGCGCTCGCCGGAAGCAGGCGAGCGAAGGAAGGGCCCACCATCATCCGCGCGACGTGCGGGATGACGAGCCCGACCCAGCCGATCACGCCGGCGATCGCCACGACGCTGGACGTGACGAGCGTGGCGCAGCCGATCACCACCAGTCGCGTCGAGCGCACCGGCACGCCGAGCGCTTGCGCCTCGTCGTCGTCCAGCGACAGGACGCCGATGCGCCAGCGCAGCGCCACCAGCGGCACCAGGCCCAGGATCGCGAAGGGCAGCACGGCAAGGACGTCCCGTCCGGCAACCGCGGCGAGGCTGCCGAGCAGCCAGAACGTGATGGCCGGCAGCTGGTCGTGGGGATCGGCCAGCACCTTGAGCAGCGAGGTGCAGGCGCCGGCGAGGGCGCCGATGACCACGCCGCCCAGGATCAGGGTCAGGATCGACTCGCGCCCGCGCATCGACGCCACGACCGCGACGACCCCACCCACGGCGGCGAGCCCTCCGAGGAAGGCGAACAGCTGGATGCCTGCCGCCGGCAGCGCCAGGAAGATGCCGATGGCGGCGCCGAGACCCGCGCCTGCGGATACGCCGAGGATATCGGGCGACACCAACGGGTTGCGGAAGATCGCCTGGTAGCAGGCGCCCGCGGCCGCCAGGCAGCCGCCTACCGTGACTGCCGCCGCGATTCGCGGCAGGCGGATTCCGAACAGTACCGTGTCGACGGTTGCTGCCGTCGCGGAGAGGGTCGCAAAGGTATCGACCCCGAGAATGGTGCGCAGGCGCCGAAGCAGTGCCTGCAGCAGTTCGCCTGGTGCGACCGGATAGGCGCCGACGGTCAGCGACCAGGCGGCAAGCAGGAGCAGCGCGACCAGCATCGGCGCAAGCGGCGACCGCCACCAGGAGTGTCGTACTGCCATGCCGGCGTGATCCTGGCTGACACTGTTGGTGCTCAATGCTGCGCCAGGGACGTGAACGCGATCCGTATCCCGCAGGACGGGAGCACGAAGAACGAGAGGTGGAGGGGCAGGATCCGCGGCCGTGGCATCGAGGCGATTGTCGCACCCGCAGCAACCGCCCGACGAGCCGGGCGGCGGCCCTGGCGACGGCAAACTGCCAGAATGCTGCCTGGCGCACCACGCCTACCCGTACGACCATACCTCCATACCCGTCCGAGGCCCGCAAGCGATGGATTCGAATCTCCCGGCCCTTCTCGAGCGCCATCGGTCGCAGATCCGCAGTCATACCTATGCAGACGAGTCCCAGCT
Source organism: uncultured Pseudomonadota bacterium (assembly GCA_963844195.1). Taxonomy (GTDB): domain Bacteria; phylum Pseudomonadota; class Gammaproteobacteria; order Burkholderiales; family Burkholderiaceae_E; genus Lautropia. The sequence goes on from CAWJNC010000004.1 coordinate 2,431,465, forward strand.
GCTGCGGGCGCTTCTCGACCAGGCCGGCCTGGATTCCAAGGCGCGCGGTGACATCGCGGCAGCGGCGGCGGCGCTGGTTCGCGGCGTGCGCGCCGAGGCCCGCCAGCCCTTGATGGAAAGCTTCCTGGCCGAGTACGGGCTGTCGACCAGCGAAGGTGTCGGACTGATGTGCCTTGCCGAGGCGCTGCTGCGGGTGCCCGACGCGGACACCATCGACGACCTGATACGCGACAAGATCGAGCCTTCCAACTGGGGCGCGCATCTCGGCCGCTCGAGCTCGTCGTTGGTCAACGCCTCGACCTGGGCGCTGATGCTCACCGGGCGCCTGCTCGACGAGGAATCGGACACCGGCCCGGTCGGCGCGCTGCGCGGCTTGATGCGCCGGCTGGGCGAGCCGGTGGTGAGGGTGGCGGTCGCGCAGGCGATGAAGGCGCTCGGCCAGCAGTTCGTGCTCGGGCAGACGATCGGCGATGCGATCCGGCGAGGCCAGCCGATGCGCGAGCAGGGCTACACCTATTCCTACGACATGCTGGGCGAGGCTGCCCGCACGGCCACCGATGCAGCGCGCTACCAGCAGTCCTACGCGCAGGCTCTGGAGGCTCTGGCGTGCGGCTGCGGCGCCGACATACGGGCCAACCCCGGCATTTCCGTGAAGCTGTCGGCGCTGCATCCGCGCTACGAGTTCGCCCAGCGCGAGCGGGTGATGGGGGAACTGGTCCCGCGGGTGCTGGAGCTCGCCGCGCTGGCGCGTGACGCCAACATGGGCTTCAACATCGACGCCGAGGAGGCCGATCGGCTCGACCTGTCCCTCGACGTGGTGCAGGCGGTACTTTCATCCCCGGCGCTTGCCGGCTGGGACGGCTTCGGCGTGGTGGTGCAGGCCTACGGCAAGCGCGCGCCCGGCGTGCTCGACTGGCTGCATGCGCTCGCCCGATCGGTCGATCGCCGGATCATGGTGCGCCTGGTCAAGGGGGCCTACTGGGACAGCGAGATCAAGCGTGCCCAGGAGCTCGGGTTGCGGGACTTTCCGGTCTTCACCCGCAAGACGCACACCGACGTCAGCTACCTCGCTTGCGCGCGCAAGCTGCTGTCGATGACCGACCGGATCTACCCTCAGTTCGCCACCCACAATGCTCACACCTGCGCCGCCGTACTGGCGATGGCCGAGGACCGGTCGAGTTTCGAGTTCCAGCGCCTGCACGGCATGGGCGAGGCGCTGCACCGCCTGGTCATGAACGGCTCCGGAACGCGCTGCCGGATCTATGCGCCGGTCGGCGCGCATCGCGACCTGCTTGCCTACCTGGTCAGGCGGCTGCTGGAGAACGGCGCGAACAGCTCGTTCGTGAACCAGATCGCCGACGCGCGGGTTGCGCCGGAGGTCATCGCGGGCGATCCGCTGCAGGCAGCGATCGCGCAGGGCATCACGCCCAATCCTGCCATCGTGCCGCCGCCGGCTCTGTTCCGGCCGGTGCGCGAGAACTCGAGCGGCTGGAACCCGAACGACAGGATCGATGTCGAAGCCATCCTCGAGCGGCGGGAGGTCTTCCGCAAGCACAGGTGGTCGGCGGCACCGATGCTTGCCGCTCTCGATACGGGCGCTGCGGGCACGGCAGCCGCCATCCGGAGCGAAGCGCATGCGTCCACCTCCGCCGCCGTGCGGGAGGTTCACAACCCGGCGGATCCCGCGGATGTGGTCGGTGCCGTGCTCGACGCAACGCCGGACGAGGTTGCGGACGCACTGGCAGCGGCTGGCGCCGGTCATCGCGACTGGTCGGCCAGGCCGGTGGCGCAGCGCGCGGCGATCCTGCGGCGTGCGGCGGCCCTCTACGAGGCGCGAGCGGCCGAATTCTTCGCGCTGTGCGCGCGCGAAGCCGGCAAGACCATCAAGGATGCGATCGCGGAGCTGCGCGAGGCAGTGGATTTCCTGCATTACTACGCCGCGGAGGCGGAGCGGCTCGAGGCAAAATCGCCCGGCAGCCGCGGCCGTGGCGTCTTCGCCTGCATTTCCCCCTGGAACTTCCCGCTTGCGATATTCACCGGCCAGGTCGCAGCCGCGCTCGCAGCCGGCAATGCGGTGATCGCCAAGCCTGCCGAGCAGACCCCGCTGATCGCGGCCCGGGCGGTGGAACTGCTGCGCGAGGCGGGTGTGCCCGCGGCGGCCCTGCAACTGCTGCCTGGAGACGGCGAGCTCGTCGGTGCGGAACTCACCCGCAGTTCCGGGATTGCCGGCGTCCTGTTCACCGGATCCACCGAGGTCGCCCGATCGATCAATCGTTCGCTTGCAGAACATGCCTCCGCCGGATGCGGTGCTGGTGGCGGAGACCGGTGGGTTGAACGCGATGGTGGTCGATTCCACCGCCTTGCCGGAGCAGGCCGTACGCGACATCCTGGCATCGGCGTTCCAGAGCGCCGGGTCAGCGCTGCTCGGCGCTGCGGATCCTCTATGTCCAGAGCGACGTCAGCGAGCAGGTGATCGAGATGCTCGCGGGCGCCATGGATGAGCTCAGGCTGGGAGACCCTTGGTCACTGGACACCGACGTGGGGCCGGTGATAGACCACGATGCCCGGCGCGACATCCAGGGCTATTGCGACCGGATGGCGTCGGCAGGCCGGCTTCTCAAGCGGCTGCCGTCGCCACCGGCAGGATGCTTCATCGGGCCGCAGGTGCTTGCGGTGCAGGGAATCGTGGATGTCGAACGCGAAGTGTTCGGGCCGGTGCTTCATGTCGCGACTTTCGAAGCGGAGCAACTGGACCAGGTGGTGGCGGACATCAATGCGCGCGGCTACGGCCTGACATTCGGGCTGCACACCCGCATCGACGATCGGGTGCAGCGGGTGGTCGAGCACATCCACGCCGGCAACATCTACGTCAACCGGAACCAGATCGGTGCCGTGGTCGGCTCGCAGCCGTTCGGCGGCGAAGGCCTCTCCGGCACCGGGCCGAAGGCAGGCGGGCCGGGCTACCTGCCGCGCCTGCTGCAGCTTTCAGCCGATACGGCTGCGGCGGAGGTGGCGTCGGCCTCTCCAGGACCTGCGCTGCCGTCGAGGCTGCGGCCGATGCCGCCGCCCGCGCCGGTGCCAACGGCCGAGGCCTTCGCCGCGAGCGTTTCCGTTGCAGCCGCCGGGATCGACGCCGCGGCCTGGGCTGCGCGAGGCGATCGGCTCGCAGTGCTCAGGCGCACGCTGGGAGCCAACCTTGCGAAGCGGGGCGGGCAGTTGTTCGAGGCGCTCGGGCAGACGGCCGCGCGCGCCGACGGCGAGCTCGCACTACCGGGTCCGACCGGCGAGAGCAACCGGCTCCGGCACGTGCCGCGGGGAACTTCCCTTTGCCTCGGCCCCGGCCGGGTGCACCTGCTCGCACAGGCGCTCCAGGCGCTCGCCGGCGGCGGCGGGGCGGTCCTGGTGGCGGCTCTGGACGGTGGCATCGACCACGCCGCTGTCGAGGAGATCCGGAGCTGGCGGGCGCTCGGCCTGCCGCTGGCGGTGATCGAGGTCGGGCAGTTGCCGCAGGACGCCGACTGGCTTCGCACCGTCTCCGGCGTCGCGCTGGCCGCCTACTCCGGACCGCAGGAACAGGCGAGGGCGCTGCGCCGGGCCTTGGCCAGGCGCGAGGGAGCCATCCTGCCGCTGGTGACGGAACCGGTTGCGCCCGACCGTTTCCTGCTGGAACGGGTGCTCTGCGTCGACACCACCGCCGCCGGCGGCAACGCCTCGCTCCTGGCGGCTTCGGACGGGGGAAGCTTTCTGGCGGCGAGTGCCGGGGGCATGTAGGCAGGAGACGGTTCAGCCGCGGCGCGCGCCGCTGCAACCGCCATCCGCGCCGGCCTCCTCACCCGCCATCCGCACCGCCAAGGGCTGCGAACCGGCGGCCGCGATGCTGAGCACCTCGTCGTCCCCGCCGATGGTCAGCAGGCGCAGGCCCGGATACGTGATGCCGTCCCGGACCAGTCCGGGCAGCGATTCCCGGCCAGCCGCGGCGCCGCCTTGCGCCAATCCGACATGGAGAGCATCGAGCGGCACGGCGCCTATGCCGGTGCCCCAGGCCTTCAGCGCCGCCTCCTTGCGCGTCCAGACGGCCAGGAAGCCGGCCGCGCGCGAGCCGGGCGGCAACCCCGACAGGGCGGCGATCTCGGCTGTGCTGCAATAGTTGTCGATCAGCGGCTGCAGGTCGTCGAACGGCCGGTGCAGCTCGACGTCGATGCCGACGCTGCAGGTCGCAATGGCGAGGTAGCCGACCGCGCCGCTGTGCGTGAGATTGAAGGTGACCGGACCTTCGGCAGACGTCGCGCCTTCCGCCGAGGCCGAGCGCGAGGCGAGAATCGGCTTGCCGAGAGCGGTGGCTGGCGAACCGCAACTCGCTGGGGGCGACGCCGAGGTGGCGTCCGAGCAGGCGCCGGGTCTGCGCGTGCGCGGCGATGAAGCGGATGCGGTCCCGATCGAAACGAAAGCGCGCGGCGCGGGCGCGCTCGTCATCATCGAGCAGCGTCAGGTCCTGCGCATCGCAACGCGCGAGATCCAGCCGGTAGCAATCCACCACCGTCTGCGGCGGGTCGGGTCTGCCGCCGCGGTCGTTCACGGTCGATGGCCGGCGCGCGCGAAGTAGAACCACTCGCGTCCGGGAATCGCATGGGGACTCGGGAACACCACGTAGCCGTCCTCCGGCGCGTCGATCGCGGCGCCGCCCGCCCGGAAGGCGATCGGCTGGCCCGCCGCGACGCGATCGAAGGAGCGCCACTCGCGCGCGAAGCGGTCGTCCGGCGACTGCCGGTCGAAGACATCGCACATCTCGATCAGTTCATGCGCCGCCGGGGCCTTCGGCGGCTGCGCAGGGAGGTCGGCCAGCCGCAGCAGGGCGATTGCATTCTCGACTGCGGCACGAGCAACCGCCGGTGCGTCGGTGTCGGCGTGCTGGCCGCACTCGACCGTGATCGCATAGCCGCCTCGGCTGCGCATGTATTCGGTGGTACCGATCCCATAGGCGATGCTGCCGCCGGGGCGTCGCGCGACGCCTCTGGAATATGCGGGCAGCCAGCCGTAGACCAGCCGCCTCGGTCCGGCAGCGCGCGCAAGCGCCGATTCCTCGGCGGCGCGGCCGAACGGCTCCAGTTCGCCGTCGTTGTCGGGAGGTCCGAAGAAAACGAAGGGCTCGCCGCCTGCCGAAGCGAAGGAGTGGAGGTCGACCAGCGCGTCGTGGTCGGCGATCAGCGGTGCGAGGTGGTTGGCGATCCGGTCCTCGGCATTCTCCGGGCAGACGCTCGGCCGGAAGTCGCGGTTGAGATTGCGATCCCCCTCTCGCGTGCCGCGCCGGAAGGCGACGGGGTTGGCAACCGGCACCAGCGTCAGCACGCCGCGCGCGATCCGGCGGGCACCGCTGGCGAATTCCGCGGCCAGCTGACGGATCGCGACCGCGCCGCAGGTCTCGTTGCCGTGCACCGCACCCAGCACGAGCAGGCGCGGGCCGTTCGCGAGCGAGCGATACTGGTGAACTTCGATCGTGTCCATGCGTCGTCCGTCAAATGGGGCATGATACAAACTGACTCGCCAATGGCGCTGCCCGCGATCAGAATGGCGGCATTCCGCCGAAACAGCTGTCAGCCGCCGCGGCACCATGGCCGTTCCAGCGGGATGCGCCTCATGGCGACGCGCCTTGTCGGCAATGCGCTTGTCGGGAACGAATGAGCATGAGCGAAGAACGGATGGGCAACAAAATGATGAGCACAGGCGCCCTTGGCGAAAGCCTTGCGGTCGTTCCAGGCAGGCCCGGCGCCGCGGGCCGGCACCCGGGCGCCGTCCTGCGCCGGCTGCGCCTCGTTCTGCTTGCCATGCTGGTCGGCGCCGCATCGGGTTGCGCCAGCTACCTGACAGCCCAGGTGACGTCCTTTCACGAGGCCGGCGACAAGCGGCTCGCAGGACGCAGCTTCGCGATCGTGCCGACGCAGGAGCAGGCCGACAGCCTCGAATTCCGGGCTTATGCGGCTCTGGTTCGCGATGCGCTCGTGCGGGAGGGGCTGCCGGCTGCCGCGGAAGGCCAGGGCGAACTCCGGGTGGCCATGCGCTATTCCGTCAACAGCGGCCAGGCCGTGACCTACGGCTATCCTGCCTACGGATATGCGAGCTATGGTCCGGCCTGGGGGTGGGCGCCGTACTATGGACCCGGAGTCATGATGCACTACCCGTGGCCCGCCTATCCGGTCAGCTACGGAGTAGTCGGCACGAGCTACTCGCAGGCGATGCTCTACCGGCGTGAGCTCAGGGTGGAGATCACCGATCCCCGGGCCGGCGGCAACGAGGGCAAGGGCGGCAGGGTCTTCGAGGGGACGGTCGTGAGCGAAGGCGAGTCGGCTTCGCTCGCGCCCGTGATGCCGGCGATGGTGCGCGCGCTGTTCAGCGATTTCCCGGGTCCGAGCGGCGTCAGCCGCCGCGTCCAGGTGAGTCTGGACGGTGCGCCGACGACCGCGGCGGCGGCTCGGCATCCGTACCAGCTGCGGTGTCCGTACCGGCTGCGGCGTCCGTACCGGCAGCACCCGCGAGATAGGGCGGGCAACGGTTACTCGGTGCGATCCCAACTCCCAGGCAACTCGGCCACCGGCACGGCAACCGGAAGAAATCTTCCGACCTTGGCGTAGAGCACGCCGTTCTGCGCGATGATCCGGTGGACGCGGCGCGTTCCCTGCGGGTCGGTACGTGTCCACAGGCCGGGCCGATCCGGCAGCGATGTTGAAGCCGGCACCTCTGTCCTCCGTGGCGGGGGACTCTCCATGGGTCCACCTCTGATCCGAAAGGCTGCCGGTTGCCTCGCGACCAGCGGCCGAGGCAACCGGTATACCTGTCATCGGTCAAACCTCGCAAACTAGAATAGCGCAACCCGTACCCCTTGCGAGCGGAACCCCATGCAATTTCACAAGACCATCCGCAACGGCACCATCGTCACCGATAGCGAGACGCGCCGCGGCGATGTCGGCATCGTCGACGGCCGGATCGCGGCCGTTGCGGACCGGCTGTCTGCCGGTCGCGAGGACGTCGACGCGGCGGGACTGCTGGTGATGCCGGGCGGCATCGACAGCCATTGCCACGTCGAGCAGATCTCGAGCAACGGCCTGATGACGGCGGACGACTTCCATTCCGCGACCGTTTCGGCGGCCTTCGGCGGCACCACCACCATCATTCCGTTCGCGGCGCAGCACCGGGGGATGTCGCTGCCGAAGGTGGTCGCCGACTATCACGCCTGCGCCGGTCCGAAAGCGGTCATCGATTACGGCTTTCACCTGATCGTGTCGGATCCGGACGAGCAGGCGCTTCGCCACGACCTGCCGGCGCTGATCGGCCAAGGCTACACGTCGTTCAAGGTCTACATGACCTACGACATGCTCAAGCTCGACGACTACCAGGTCCTCGACGTGCTCGACCTTGCGCGTCGTCATGGCGCGCTGGTGATGGTGCACGCCGAGAACAACGACATGATCAAGTGGATCGCCAAGCGGCTGCTCGCCAACGGGCATACCGCTCCCAAATATCACGCGGTGAGCCACGATCCGCTGGCCGAAAGCGAGGCGACCAGTCGCGTGATCCAGTTGTCGCGGCTGCTCGATACGCCGATCCTGATCGTGCATGTCTCGGGCATCGGCGCTGCCGCCGCCATCCGTGCGGCCCAGGTGCTCGGCGCACCGGTGTATGGCGAGACCTGCCCCCAGTACCTGTTCCTCAAGGCAAGCGATATCGACCTTCCGGGGCTCGACGGCGCCAAGTTCTGCTGCAGTCCGCCGCCGCGCGACGAGCAATCGCAGGAAGCGATCTGGCAGGGGCTGGCCAACGGCACGTTCCAGGTGTTCTCGTCGGATCACGCGCCCTACCGGTTCGACGAGAGCGGCAAGCTGCCCAAGGGAGAAAAGACGACTTTCAAGGACATGGCCAACGGCGTGCCGGGGCTGGAGCTGCGCCTGCCGCTGCTGTTCTCGGAAGGCGTGGGCAAGGACCGGCTGACCTTGAACCAGTTCGTCGCCCTGACCGCAACCAACCATGCGCGGATCTACGGCCTCGATCACTGCAAGGGCACGATTGCAGTGGACCAGGACGCGGATATCGCATTGTGGGATCCGGAACTCGAGACGACCGTCACCGCAGCAGCCATCCACGACAACGTCGGTTACACGCCCTACGAGGGCCGCACCATCACCGGCTGGCCGGTCGCGGTGTTCAGTCGCGGACGGACGGTGATTCAGGAGGGCCGGTTGCTTGCCGCAAAGGGTTCCGGCCAGTTCGTTGCAAGACGCACCCCCGGGCCGTTCCGGATCGAACGCAAGACGAGCGACCGGTTCAAGCTGTTCGCCTCGCTCCTGGCAAGCCCTTCGCACGCCGCGCGCGGCTGACGCCCGGCTACTCTTCCACACGAGGCAGGATCCACCGCATGAACACCAGACTGCAAGGCAAGCGACCGTTCCCGATGGCCGTCGCCCAGTTGGGCCCGATCAACCTGGCGGACAGCCGCGAAGCGGTGGTCCGACGCCTGCTCGAATTGCTGCACGAGTCGCATGCGCGCGGCGCGCGGTTCGTCGTCTTTCCGGAACTGGCGCTGACCACCTTCTTTCCGCGCTACTGGATGGAGGACCAGGAGGAAGTGGACCGTTTCTTTGAGCGCTCGATGCCGAACGCGGCGACCCAGCCGCTTTTCGACCAGGCGCGGGAGTACGGCATCGGCTTCTACCTGGGCTACGCCGAACTGACGCCGCAGGGCCGGCGTTTCAACACCGCCGTCCTCGTCGACCGCGGCGGCGCCATCGTCGGCCGCTACCGCAAGATCCACCTGCCGGGCCATGCCGACCACAAGCCGCAGGCGCCTTTCCAGCACCTCGAAAAGCGCTACTTCGAGGTGGGCGACGAAGGCTTCAAGGTGTGGCGGACGATGGACTCACTGATCGGCATGTGCATCTGCAACGACCGGCGCTGGCCGGAAACGTTCCGGGTGATGGGCCTGCAAGGCGCGGAGGTCGTGGTCCTCGGCTACAACACGCCTTCGCACAACATCCACTGGCACGAGCCGCCGCACCTGCGCATGTTCCACCACCTGCTTCTGCTGCAGGCGCACGCGCACCAGAACGCACTCTGGGTGGGCGCCGCCGGCAAATGTGGTGCAGAGGACGGCTTTCACATGATCGGCGGCTCGGCAATCGTATCGCCCACCGGCGAGATCGCCGCACAAGCCTGCACCGAGGACGACGAAGTCATCTTCGTCAACTGCGATCTTGCTCTCGGCGATACGTTCCGTCAGCATGTGTTCAATTTCGCGATGCACCGCCGGCCTGAGCACTATTCGTTGATCGTCGAGCGGGTGGGAGCAGGCAAGCCGCTGACCGAGTAGTGGCATGCAGATTGCTTGGATTCCGCCCATACAGGAGCCACCATGACCCAGCTGAAAGTCCCTGCCTTCACCCTCCGCTCTCACAATCCCTGCTCTCGTACTCCCTGATTTCACATCCACCTGCCGCCGAAGCCGCCTTGCCGGCGGCCTGTTTGCTGCAGCCGTGCTGCTGGTGTCGCCGATGCTGGCGCTCGCGCAGGGCGGCAAGGGACCGATCCGCACCGGCGTCGACGCCACCTTCGCACCACATGCGATGCCCCGGCTCGGTGGCGGGCTTGAAGGGTTCAACATCGACCTCGGCAACGAGATCGCCAAGCGGCTCGGCCGGCCCATCGAGATCGAAGGAACCCAGTTCTCCGGCCTCGTGCCCGGCCTGAACGCCGGCAAGTACGATTTCATCCTCGCGCCCACCACGCTCACCGAGGAACGCGCCAAGTCGATGCTCTTCACCGAAGGCTACCTCGACACCGACTATATGTTCGTCCAGAAGAAGGCGGCCAAGCCGATCGCGGCCCTCGAAGAGACAAAGGGGATGACGCTGTCGGTGAACAAGGGTTCCGCCTACGAGTCCTGGGCCAAGGCCAACGCGGACAAGTACGGCTTCAAGTACGACATCTACGACACCAACGCGGATGCGGTCCAGGCGGTCATCTCCGGGCGCGCCGACGCCAACCTCGCCGGCAATACCGTCTCGCAGTGGGCAGCCAAGCAGAACAACCAGGTCAAGACCAGCTACCGCATCAAGACCGGCCTGGTATGGGCGATCCCGTTCCGCAAGGACGATGTTGCCGCCCGCAACGAGGTGTCGATGGCCATCAAGTGCATGAAGTCCGACGGTACGCTTGCCAAGCTTCACGAGAAGTGGTTCGGCGAGAAGCCCGCAGCGGATTCGTCCACCGCCACCCTGGCGCCGGGCCACGGCCACCCCGGCACCCCGGGCTATGAGGCCGCCCCCATCACGCCGAAGTGCTGATGCCGATCCTCGACATCGCGGCCCTGCACAAGTCATACGGAGCGAATCGCGTTCTCGAGGGCATCGACCTGAAGGTCGGCCAGAACGAGCTGGTGTTCATCATCGGGCCGTCCGGCTCTGGCAAGAGCACTCTGCTCAGGTGCTGCAACCGGCTCGAGGAGCCGGACAGCGGCTCCGTGCAGGTCGATGGCACCGACATCCTGCGGCCGGGCGTGGACCTCAACCGCCTGCGCCAGAAAATCGGCATGGTGTTCCAGTCGTTCAACCTCTATCCGCACATGACCGCGCTCGGCAACGTCACCCTCGCGCTGCGCAAGGTACAGAAGCTTGGCCGTGACGAGGCCGACCGCAAGGGCAAAGCGGCGCTGGACCGGGTGGGGCTGTCGGACAAGTATGCCTCCTATCCGAACGAGCTCTCCGGCGGCCAGCAGCAGCGGGTCGGCATAGCCCGGTCGCTCGCGCTCGAGCCGCTGATCGTGCTGTTCGACGAGCCGACCAGCGCGCTCGATCCGGAACTGGTGGGCGGCGTGCTGAACGTGATGCGCGAGCTCAAGGAAAGCGGCATGACCATGGTGGTCGTGAGCCACGAGATGGAGTTCGCGCGCGCCGCCGCCGACCGGATCGTGTTCATGGACAAGGGCCGCATCCTGGAGCAGGGCGCGCCGGCGGAAGTCTTCGGCGCGCCCAGGCATCCGCGGCTCAGGGAATTTCTCGGCAGCCTCAGGCATTGAGCGCCTGGGACCGGTTCGCCTTCAGCTTCCTCAATGCCGAGGTCGCCCGGCAGTACCTGCCTGCGATCCTCGACGGAATGCTGCTCACCATCGGGCTCGCCATCCTGATCGTTGCGGCGGGCACCGCTTTCGGCCTCGTACTGGCGGTGCTTCGAACCTTCGGTTTCAGGCTGCTGAACGCGCTGATCGTGGTCTTCGCGGACGTGATGCGTGCCCTGCCGCCGCTGGTGCTGATCATCCTGCTCTACTTCGCCCTGCCGCTGGCCGGCGTCTCGATGGGGGCGTTCGCCGCGACCTGGCTCTCGCTGACCCTCGTGCTGGCGGCGTTTGCCGAAGAGATCTTCTGGGCGGGGATCCTGGCTGTTCCCAAGGGCCAATGGGAAGCCGCGCGCAGCACCGGCCTCACCCGCCTGGAGACGCTCGGCCAGGTGGTGTTGCCGCAGGCCGTGCGCATGACCGTGCCGCCACTGACCAACCGGGTCATCGCCACCACCAAGGGCACGGCGCTAGGCTCGGTGGTGGCGCTCAGCGAGATCCTCAACCAGGCCTCGTCGTCGGCCAGCCTCGCCGGCAATGCCACGCCCCTCACCCTGGGAGCAGCCGCCTATCTCGCCCTGTTCCTGCCGGTGGTGATCTTCGGCCGCTGGGTGGAAACGCGTTTCGCGTGGAAGCGATGATGTCCGACCTGATCCTGAATTTCTTCAACCCGGCGATCATCGACAGGGTCTGGCCGTTCCTGCTGCAGGGCTTCTACATGACCCTGCTGCTGTCGGCCATCGTGGTTCCACTCGGGCTCGTCGGCGGGCTGGTGGTCGCGATGCTGCACAGCCTCGGGCTGCGCTGGCTCAACTGGCTGCTGATTGCCTACGTGGACCTGTTCCGTGCTCTGCCGCCGCTGGTACTGCTGATCTTCATCTATTTCGGCGCGCCGTTCCTCAATCTCGACCTGCCGAAGCTGCTGGCGGTGGCGATCGCGTTCCTGCTCAACACGTCGAGCTACTACGGCGAAGTGTTCCGTGCAGGTATCGAGAGCGTTGCGGCCGGCCAGTCCGCCGCCGCGCGCTCGACCGGCCTGTCGCGCTGGCAGACGATGCGCTGGGTGATCCTGCCGCAGGCGACCCGCAACGTGCTGCCGGACCTGATCAGCAACACGCTGGAGGTCATCAAGCTCACCACGCTGGCCAGCGTGGTCGCGTTGCCGGAGCTGCTCAATAACGCGCGCCAGGCGCAGGCGCTCACCTACAACGCGACGCCGATCGTCCTGGCCGCGCTGATCTACCTCGCGCTGCTGTGGCCGATCGTGCGACTGCTGAGCCGGCTGGAGCACCGCAGCCTGGCGCAGCGGCATTGAGCGCGTCAGGCGCGGGAAGCGGGTGAGGTCCGGAAGGCGCGTCTGCCTCCGGCAGCGCGCTGTCGCGCGCCACTCGGGCTATGGACCACGCTGGCGCAGGATGCCGATCGCCATCGCGACGGCGGCCTGGGTCGGGTCGATCACCGGCACCTGCAGCGCGTCCTCCAGCCGGTCGCGGTAGCGCGCCATTCCGGCACAGCCCATCACCACGACGTTCGCGCCAAGCTCGCTGACCAGAGCGCTGCCCACCTCGCGCATGCGCGCGAAAGTCGCCTCTTCGTCGGAAAGCGAGACCACGCTGCGCTCGATCGGCAGGTCGGCCACCAGCTTGTGCTCCAGGCCCAGCAGGCGCACCTGGCGCCGGTGCCGCGCGACGACCCGCGCCAGGATCGAAATCACCCCGAACCGCTCGCCGCGCGCGACGGCGGTGAGATAGGCGCATTCGGCACTGCCCAGAACCGGGCAGGGGAGGATCTCGCGCAGCGCGTAGAGGCCCGGATCCGAGAAGCAGGCCAGCACCACCGCCTGCGCCTCGCGATGCTGCGGATTGGCATCGAAGTAGTCGATCAACCGCTCGCTGGTGCCGTCGACATGCGCCTGGCTTTCGATCCCGGGCGGGCCGCTCAGGAGCGTGTCGCAGACGATCCGGGGGCCGTCGGCGAAGCGGAAAGACTGCAGCGAGCGGTCGATGTGGTCGGTGACTTCGCGGGTGCTGTTGGGATTGATGACCAGGATCATGTGCGCCCTTCCTGCTCCATCTGGTCCAGGTAGGCGTTCTTCTGCAGCGTGAACTGGTCGGCGGTGTGGCAGTAACGGTTGGCGAAGAGCCTGCCCACCGGCTGATAGCGGCCCATGTCGATGCGCAGCGTCTCCGGATCGACCAGCCCATCGCGTACATGCAGATGCCGTACTTGACCGATCAGGATGCGCCGCCGGCCGATGCTGATGTCGCTATGCAAGGTGCATTCGAGCGCGGCCGGTGCCTCTGATATCCGCGGCGGCGAGACGGCGATCGACGGGGCGGCGGTGAGGCCGACTGCTTCGAGTTCACTCACCTCGGGTGGCAGGTCGTTGGAACAACCGTGCATCTGCACCGCGATCGCTTCGTCGACCAGGTTGACGACGAATTCCTTGCGTTCGATGATGTTGCGCGCGGTGTCCTTCATCGGTCCCGAGGTGCGATCCTCGATGCTGATGATGACGATGGGCGGCTCGTCGGCGAGCACGTTGAAGAAGCTGAAGGGCGCGGCGTTGACAACGCCGGCCGCGCTCACGCTCGTGACCAGCGCGATGGGACGCGGCACCACCAGGCTGGTGAGCAGCTTGTAGCGCGACGCGCGCGCCAGGGTATCGAAGTCGAATTCCATCGGCGGCGGCGGCGCCGCTCAGCGCTCGAAGGTGATCGGCACGCCGATACCGAGTTGCCGGGTGCGCCGCTCCATGCGCCGCATCAGGTGATCGACTTCCTGGGTGTCGAGCACGCCGAGCTTCGGTCCCGGCGCGCGCAGCCGGTCGCTGCGGATCGCATTGCGCCGCTTGAGGATGTACTTGCGGATGGCGAGCCCGAGCCCCGGCTGCAGCTCCTGACGGATCAGCGGAAGGTAGGCATCGAAGATGTCCTCCGCATCCTCCCGCTTGGCGGCCTTGTACAACTCCTGCGTCTTGACCATCGCGTCCGGATAGGCGAAACCGGTCATGGCGCCGTCGACGCCTCTGCCGAGTTCCTGCGGATAGTGCAGGCCGCCATTGCCTACCAGGATCGAGATGCGGCGGGTGCCGTGTCGCTCCGCCTCGCGCAAGGCGCTGATCTTGTTGAGGCCCGGCCAGTCCTCGTGCTTGAACATCACCAGGCCCTTGAAGTCGTGGACCATCCGCGTGATGAGGTAGGGCGCCATGTGCACTGTCGTGACCTGCGGGTAGTCCTGCAGCACCCAGGGGATGTCCCCGAGCCGCGTGGCCACCTGCTCGAAGTAGCCGTACACCTGTTCGTCGGTCTTCAGCCCCGGGATGGGCGCGATCATGACGCCGGCGGCGCCGGAATCCATGACCCGCTTGGCGAACAGGCTCAGGTTGTCGATCCCCGGGGCGCTGGCGCCGACGACGACCGGCACCTTGCCGTCGACCTGCTTGAGCACCGCCTTCACGAACTGCAGGCTTTCGTCCGGCGACAGCTTGGGCGCTTCGCCCATGATCCCGAGGATGGTGATGCCGGTGACGCCGCAGGCGAGGTAGAAGTCCATCAGCGAGCGGGCACTGTCGAGGTCCAGTCCGCCGTCTTCGGCGAAGGGCGTGGCCGAGATGACGTACATGCCGGCGGCGGATTCGTTGAGCTTGGTGTTCGATGCCATGTCTGTGTCGGGGTGGTCTTCAGGGCCAAGTCTACACTGGGGCCCAGGCGGGGGGATCAGTGCCGGGCGGCACCGACGGCCGCTTCCAGCGCGCCGGTGTCTGCGAGAAGGTGGCGGCGTGCCGGACCGCCGTCAGGCTGCCGAAGCCGGATGGGCCGGTCTGGAGGAGGTCGGCGACGTCGTCGCGGCCGGGTTCGCGGATGGCGAGATCCTGCGGGGTCCGGCCCATGGTACGCAGCCAACGGGCGGTCTGCGCGAGCGATACCTCCACATGCCAGCTGCCGCCTTCGGTGGCGCGGCGCGCCAGCGCCGCGCTGATGCCGAACGCCATCAGGTAGCCGGACGCGTGGTCGAGGATCTGCGTTGGCAGGGGCTTGGGGGTCTCGCTGCCGGCCGCCATGGCCTCCGCCACATTGAAGCCGCCGCTCGTCTGCACGAGGGAGTCGAAGCCGCGCCGCAACCGCCACGGCCCCTTGCATCCCCAGGCCGACAACGACACGTAGACGATCCCGGGATTGTCGCGGGCGAGTGCCTGCGCGCCGAAGCCGAGCGCGGCGATCGCCATCGGTCGATAGCCCTGGATGAAGACGTCCGCCGTCTGCAGCAGCTGCCGCATCGTCTCGCAGTCGCCTTCACGGCGCAGGTCCAGGTGCGCCGAGAGCTTGCCGCGGCTCGTATCGGCGATCGCGTCGATGTTCGGCAGGTTGGGCGCGTTCACCAGCAGGACCTCGGCACCGTAGGCCGCAAGCGTGCGTCCACAGACAGGTCCCGCCAGGATCCGGGTCAGCTCGAGCACTCTCACCCCGCCGAGCGCGGTCGCCGCCGAAGAAGCGGTGCCGGCGCCCGCCGCCGCGTCGTCGCGCCTTGCACGGGCGATCATCGCAGGGGCATCCCCGATCCGGCTGATGGTCAGCGTCGGCAGCGACTCGACGGCGAGCGCTTGTGGATGGGCGTCCCATTGCTCGAACGAGCGCAGCGCGACGACCGGCAGCCCGAGCGCTGCCGCCTTCGCCTCGAAGTCGACGGCGCTCTCGCTGCGCAGGGCGTCGGTGATTCCATCGCGGCTGGGTGCGCTCCTCAGCAGCGCGAGTGCGCCTTCGCGATGGTGGGCGAAGTTGGCGTGGATCCTCACCCAGCCGCCATCGCCGCATGGATAGAGCCCGGTCAGCGGGTCGCTGAAACTGACCGGACGGCCGTCGATGGCGAAGTAGTGGTCGCTGCGACACTCGATCGCAGCATGCCGGCGGTCCACCGACACCTGCTGCCGGTGGCCGGTGCGCAGCTGCCAGTAGTGCGCGGCAGCGAGTGCCGCCAGTGCGATGCTGGCCTGCGCCGCCTTGCTCACCGCGAACGAAGACGGCAGCGCCGCCGCGGAGCCCGTCAGCCCGAGGTCCTGCAGCGCCTGCGGCGGCAGCTTTGCATGGCGCCACAGGTGAGAGACATGGTCGATGGTGTCCATGGAATGGCCTGCGACGGTCGGTTGTGGCTTTAGCCCGATCATTGCTATTCTGCATCGCTACCCGTGCCGCAGGGATCGGTTCCGACGCCGCTTGCGGCCGCATGATCGCGGCCCCGCGCGGCATTATCCAGCCCAGCGGCCGCGGCGCCAACGACTGGAGATCGCCGATGTCATCCTTTGCAGAACTTGCCTACCAGTCCGGCTTCGGCAACGAGTTCGCCACTGAAGCCCTGCCGGGCGCGCTGCCGGTCGGCCGCAATTCGCCGCAGCGCTGCGCTTACGGCCTCTATGCCGAGCAGCTCTCGGGGACCGCCTTCACCGCACCCCGGGGAGACAACCGCCGCACCTGGCTCTACCGGATCCGGCCGGCCGCACAGCACCGGCCTTTTGCACGCATCGACAACGGCCACGTCTCCAGCGACTTCGGCGCCGAACCTGCCACCCCCAACCAGCTGCGCTGGAGCCCGCTGCCGATCCCGGATGCGTCCGCACGGCAGGTCGATTTCGTCGACGGCCTGGTCACCATGGCCGGCAACGGCGACCCGCACGCGCAGACGGGCTGCGGCATCCACCTGTACGCGGCCAACCGCCCGATGGCGGACCGCTACTTCTACGATGCCGACGGCGAGCTGCTGATCGTGCCGCAGCAGGGCCGGCTGCGGCTCGCCACCGAGCTTGGGGTGATCGAAGTGGAGCCGCAGGAGATCGCGGTCGTCCCGCGGGGCGTCCGCTTCCGGGTCGAATTGCCCGACGGCGTTGCACGGGGCTACGTTTGCGAGAACTTCGGCTCACCGTTCCGGTTGCCGGACCTCGGGCCGATCGGCTCCAACGGACTCGCCAACCCGCGCGACTTCCTGAGCCCGGTCGCCTGGTACGAGGACCGCGACGGCAGATGCGAACTGGTCGCCAAGTTCATGGGCAACCTCTGGTCCGCAGAGATGGATCATTCGCCGCTCGACGTCGTCGCCTGGCACGGCAACCACGTGCCGTACAAATACGACCTGCGCCGGTTCAATGCCATCGGCTCGATCAGCTTCGATCATCCGGATCCCTCGATCTTCCTGGTCCTGCAGTCGCTATCCGACACCCCGGGGGTGGACTCCATCGATTTCGTGATCTTCCCGCCCCGCGTGCTGGCGATGCAGGACACCTTTCGGCCTCCCTGGTTCCACCGCAACGTCGCCAGCGAATTCATGGGCCTGATCAGCGGCGTCTACGACGCCAAGGCGGAGGGCTTCCTGCCGGGCGGCGCCAGCCTGCACAATTGCATGTCGGGGCACGGGCCGGACGCCGGCACTTTCGAGAAGGCCAGCGCCGCCGACACCTCCCAGGCGCAATACATCACCGGCACGATGGCGTTCATGTTCGAGACGCGCTGCGTGATCCGGCCGACGCGACTGGCGCTGCAGTCGGCGGAGTTGCAGGCCGAGTACTTCGAGTGCTGGCAGGGCTTGCGCCGCAACTTCGATCCGTCCCGGCGCTGAAGTGGCCGGCGCAACCGAGCCGCGGCCGATGGCCGGCCGGTGCTCACGCTTAGATCACGTTGCGCTCGAGCAATGGCCGGTTCTCGAGGATCCGGTCGAAACCCAGTTCCGACAGGTCCAGCGACCGATAGCGCCCCTCTCGGATCAGCTCCGCAATCCCGCGGCCGACGGCGGGCGATTGCTGCAGCCCGTGTCCCGAGAAGCCGGCGGCGAAGTAGAGGTTGCCGCAGCCGGGATGACGCCCGAGGATCGCGTTGTGATCGAACGTGTTCATCTCGTAGTAGCCGGCCCAGGCCCCTTTCATCCGGATCGCTTCGAAAGCCGGCACCCGGGCGGCAAGCGCCGGCCAGACGAAGTCGTCGAAGGCGGGGTATTCGACCTCGAGCGCCGGCTCGTCCGCATCCAGGTGTTCGGGCGGTGAGAAGCCGCAGATGAAGCGGTCGCCCTCGGGCCTGAACCAGATGCCGGAGGTGTCGATCAGGAGCGGGCAGGCAGGCAGGCCGGTGGGGCAGGTGAAGCTGAACACGCTGCGGCGCCGGGCGCGCACCGGCAGCTCGATGCCGGCCCAGCGCGCAACGGCAGCCGCCCATGGGCCGCCCGCGTCGACCGCGACGTCGCATTCGATCACAGTGGTTCCGGCCTCCTGCCGGACCTGCACACCGGTTACGTTCAGCGAGCGAGCGTCGCGATCGAAGCCGCAGGCAGTGGCCTGGAGGTAGCGTACGCCACGGGACAACGCCTTGCGGCGGAACGCCTGCAGCACGCTGTAGCCGTCGTACCAACCTTCGCCGCAGAGCCCGAGCGAGCCGAGCGCGACGCCGTCGACGCCCAGCCACGGGAAGCGCAACTGGAGTTCGTCCGGTGCCAGCAGCGCGACGTCGACGTCATGCGCACGCTGCACCCGGTGATTGTCGCGCAGCTGCGCCTCGCCGGCCGCGCTTGCGAGGTAGAGATAGCCGGGTTCGACGAGGCCGATGTCGGGACGCCAGTCCTCGACCTGCAGCCGGTTGCCGATGTCGCGCAGGAACTCGATGCCGAACTGCGACATCCGGATGTTGATGGGGCTCGAGAACTGCTGCCGGATCGAACTCGCCGACAAGGCGGAGGACGCCTTGGCGTAGGTGAAATCGCGCTCGATGACGGTGATGTCGAAGTCCACCGCATCCTCGCCGAGGAAGCAGGCGATGGCGCTGCCGATGGCGCCACCGCCGATGATCGCTACCCGCTGTCGGCGCGTCACCAGCGCGCCTCATCAGACATCGAACGCGACGCCCTGGGCCAACGGCAGCCGGTTGCTGTAGTTGATCGTGTTGGTGGCGCGGCGCATGTAGCCCTTCCAGGCATCGGAGCCGGATTCGCGGCCGCCACCGGTTTCCTTCTCGCCGCCGAAGGCGCCGCCGATCTCGGCGCCCGACGTGCCGATGTTGACGTTGGCGATGCCGCAGTCGCTGCCCGCCGCGGAGAGGAACATCTCGGCCTCCTGCAGGTCGCGGGTGAAAATCGCCGACGACAGTCCTTGCGGCACGTCGTTCTGCAGCGCGATCGCCTCCTCCAGCGACCGGCAGGTGAGCACGTAGAGAATCGGCGCGAAGGTCTCCTCGCGCATCACGCCGGTCTGCGCCGGCAGGCGCACCAGTGCCGGCCGCACGTACCAGGCGTCCGCGCCGAGATCCTCGCGCACACGCATGCCGCCGAAAACGCTGCCGCCTTCGGCTTTCGCCCGCGCGAGCGCCGCCTGCATGCCGTCGAATGCTGCCTTGTCGATCAGCGGTCCGACCAGCGTTCCGTCCTGCATCGGATCGCCGATGGCGACGCTTTCGTAGATGCGCTTCAGCCGTTCGACAAGTTTTTCCGCGACGCTCTCGTGCACGATCAGGCGGCGCAACGACGTGCAGCGCTGGCCGGCGGTGCCGACCGCAGCGAACGTGACGGCTCGCGCGGCCATCTCGAGGTCCGCGCTCGGCGCGACGATCATCGCGTTGTTGCCTCCGAGCTCGAGAATCGAGCGGCCGAAGCGTTCGGCAACCTGCACCCCGACGCTGCGGCCCATGCGGGTGCTGCCGGTTGCGCTGACCACCGCAACCTGCCGCGAACGAACGAGCGCCTCGCCGATCTCGCGGCCACCCGTCAGGACCGCATGCAGTCCCACGGGTGCGGTGTCGGGATGCGATTCGCCGAAGCGCACCATCGCCTGGTCGAGCAGGGCCTGGCAGGCGAGGGCGGTCAACGGCGTTTTCTCCGAAGGCTTCCATATGACGCTGTCGCCGCATACCAGTGCAAGCGCCGTGTTCCACGACCACACGGCTACCGGGAAGTTGAAGGCGGAGATCACGCCGACCACGCCGGCCGGGTGCCAGGTCTCCATCATCCGGTGGCCGGGCCGCTCGGATGCGATGGTCAGCCCGTGGAGCTGGCGCGACTGCCCGACGGCGAAGTCGCAGATGTCGATCATCTCCTGGACCTCGCCGAGGCCCTCGGAAAGGATCTTGCCTGTTTCCAGCGTAACGAGGCGGCCGAGCGCGTCCTTGTGCCGCCGCAGCTGGTCGCCGAGCAATCGCACCAGTTCGCCGCGCAACGGCGCCGGCACGTTGCGCCAGGCGAGGAAGGCCTGGTGCGCCCGCCCGATGGCGACCTCGGCATCGGCGCTGGTGGCGAGCCTGACGAAGCCATGCCGCGTGCCGTCGATGGGCGAACGCACAGGCAGCCCTTCGGCGACGCCGATCCGTTCGTCGACGCCGAGGGTGGTGAGGATGTCCGTCAGTTTCATGATGCTGTCGATCCGGTGCGGGAGGCGATGTTAGCGCGGCCCGGCCCCGGGGGCCGGTCGAATCCGGCCAGCAATGCATCGAGCAGCGCCCGCACCGCCGGAACCAGTCCCCGGCGTGAAGGAAAGACCGCATGCACCAGCGATTCGGGCGAACCGAACTCGGGCAACAGCTGCTCCAGCATGCCGTTGGCCAGCCCGTCCCTCACCATGAAGAAGGGCAGCATCGCGATGCCGACGCCGCCGATGGCCGCCTGGCGCTGGGTGGCGAAGTCGTCTGTCAGGAGCCGTGGGACGTGCGCCACGGAAATCTCCTCGCCATGCGGTGTCTGGAAGTCCCAGGTGTAGCGATCGGTTGCGGAACCCATGTCCAGGGTCGGCAGGTCGGCCAGGTCCGTCGGATGGCGTGGCCGCGGCCGTCTGCCGAACAGGTGAGGGCTGCACACCAGCACCGATGCGGTGGTGCTGAGTGGGCGCATGGCGAGCCCGGAATCCTCGAGCGGCGGGCGACGCACGCGCAAGGCGACGTCGATTCCTTCCTCGATCACGTTGACGCGACGGCTGGTCGCATCGATATGCACCCGTACCAGCGGATTGTCCACCAGGTAGCGGGAGACGATTGCAGCCACGTCGGTTTCCAGCAGCGGCACCGGGCAGCTCATGCGGATCGTGCCTTGCGGCACCGAAAGCGTCCGGTCGATGATCTCGGTGGCCGCCTGCGCCTCCGCGACCAGGGCAGCACAGTGCTGATAGAAGGTCTGGCCGATGTCGGTGACCGACATCCGTCGCGTGGTGCGGTTGAGAAGGCGAACGCCGAGCTCCTTCTCGAGGTCGGTGACGTGGCGGCTGATCTTCGAGGTCTGCATGCCCAGTGCGCGGGCGGCGGCGGTGTAGCCGCCGTGTTCGACCACCTTGGCGAAGAGGTACATGGCATTTAGGTCGTGCATCCGGGGAGTTTAAGGGAATCCCCCCATGGCGCCCTTCGGGCGCCTACCCCCTTCCAGAGGAAGGGGGGCGCCGCGAGCGGCCGGGCTAAGCCCGTTCCGCCGCGGCTGCTGGGTGTGGCGCGATGAGGCTTGCGGGGGTTGAGGCTGGTTTGCGAGACCAGCATCCGCCACGGTCAGACGGTCATGCAGGCGTGCTGTAGATCCGCGCTTCGAGGAACAGGTAGGCGGCGGCAGCGATGGCCAGTGGCACCAGGTAGTAGATGCCCCGATAGGCGAGCAGTGCGGCAAGTAGTCCACTGGTCGCCATCTTCGACGAGAGGAGCGTCACGAACACCGCCTCCAGCACCCCCAGGCCGGCGGGCACGTGGGTGAGGACGCCGGCGATCGCGGCCACCAGCAGGGTCGCGAGCACGGTGTGGTAGGGAATCTCCCGCTGCAGCAGCAGAAACAGGACGCCGGCAATGAGCAGCCAGTTGACCGACGAGACCCCGATCTGCATCAGCGCCATCCTCGTCGGCGGCAACTCGATCTCATGTCCCCGGACGCTCCAGGTGCGCTTGCGCGAGAACGTGCAGGCGATCAGGTAGGCGACGACCACGCCGAGCAGCGCGACGCCCAGGACCTGCAGGGCCCCTGATCCCAGCGACCAGTCCTGCGGTATGTCGAGCGGCCGCAGCAGGAAGACGATGCCGGCCAGCAGCAGGTAGCCGATCCAGTTGGTCAGCATGCTGAAGGCGACGATGCGGTTGATCTCCCCGGTCCGCAATCCGAGGCGGGAGTAGAGTCGGTGGCGGAAAGCGAGGCCCCCGACCAGCGAGCCGAGGTTCAGGTTGAAGGCATAGCTGATGAAGGTGGTGCAGACCACCCGGTGCGTGGGGACGTCGTGGCCGGTGTAACGCCGGCTGAGCAGGTCGTAGCAGCTGTAGACGGCGTAGCTGGCTGCCGCCAGCAGCGCGGCTGGCAGCAGCGATGCAAGCGGACGCCGGCTCAGCGCATCTGCCACCTCGCCCCACTCGATCTGGCGAGCGTTCGCCACCAGCAGGAAGGCGACCAGTGCGAAGAAGCCGACCGTCAAGCCGCGCCGGAGCCAAGGCCACCACCGGCGCGCCGGCGCCGGCCGGCCCGGCGGAAGGTTCATGCAGTCCGGCCGGACCTGGAGTCGACCGGAATGACCTTCGGGGCGTGGCGGGGCAGCCATGCGACCCAGGAAGGGAAGTGGCGCAGAAAGTGGAACACGAAGAAGCTGCGCACCATCAGCCAGGTGTTCGAATGCGGCAGTTCGGCCTGCTCGATCAACCGGCAGCTGTTCTGGATCAGGACGTCCAGGCGCTCGTTCAGGCGTCGGTTGAACGCGCGGTCCAGGATCATGACGTTGGCCTCGAGGTTGAGAGACAGGCTCAGCGGGTCGAGGTTGCTCGACCCGACGGTAGACCACTCGTCGTCGATGGTGGCGACCTTGCCGTGAAGCGGCCGTTCCGTGTACTCGTAGATCTTCACACCGGCACGCAGCAGGTGGTCATACAGCATCGAGGCGGCCCGCTTGACGATCGGCATGTCGGGCTCGCCCTGCAGGATCAGCCGCACCTCCACGCCGCGGCGAGCCGCCTTGCGCATCTCTTTCAGCAGGCGGTAGCCAGGAAAAAAGTAGGCGTTGGCGATCGTCACGCGCCGCCTGGCGAGTCGGATTGCCGCCCGGTAGTGCCGCTCGATGTCGGTCCGATGGTCGCGGTTGTCGCGCGTGACGAACATGACCTGCGCCGTGCCCTTCTTGGGCACGTCGGACTCCGCGGCCTCCTCGTGCCTGCGCCGGAGCCAGCCCCGTCGGGGCTGCCCGATGCGCGGCGCGGCCCGGGCGAAGCGCCGGATGGTGTCGACGATGGGCCCGTCGATCTCGACCGCGTAATCCTGCTTCGCGGCGGGACCGAAATCCGCCAGGTGGTCGGCTGAATAGTTGATCCCGCCGACGAACGCGAGCTTGCCGTCCACCACCAGGATCTTGCGGTGCATGCGCCGAAACACGTTCGTGCGCCAGGAGAGGATCGTGTGCCCCGGGTCGAAGAGTTGGAAGCGCACGCCTGCCCTGGTCAACTCATCGATGAACTCCTGCGGCAGGTACGCCGAGCCCCAGCCGTCGACGGTGACATCCACCTGGGCGCCGTTGCGCGCGGCCTGGCAGAGGGCAGCCTGCAGCTGCCTGCCGACCTTGTCGTCGAAGAGGATGAAGGTCTCGAGCAATACCTCCTCGCGGGCCGCGGCGATGACCTCGAACGCGCGTGGGTAGAACTCCTCGCCGTTCTCCAGCAGCCGGATCCGATTGCCGTGGACCCAGCGCACGCTCACAGGTAGATCTCCGCCGCCAGTGGGGCATGGTCGGACAGGTGCGACCATGGCCGCCGCGGCAGCACCACCGGCGAATGGACGCGGGCGTTGCGAACGTAGATGCGGTCGAGCTGCAGCACCGGGTAGCGGGCAGGGAAGGTTCGCGCCGACTGGCCGTTGGCCTGCACGAAGACCTCCATCATCCCGGCGTCGCGCGCGAGGATGTCGTGGGCGCGGCGGCGCCAATCATTGAAGTCTCCGGCCACGATCACCGGCTCGCGGTCGTCGATCTCGTTATTGAGGAGCTCGCACAGCAGGCCGAGCTGCTTCAGCCGGTGCGGCTCGCGCAGCCCGAGGTGCACGCAGATGACGTGGACGTTGGAACTCCAACCCGGGACGTCCAGCACGCAATGCAGCAGGGCACGCTTCTCCGGGCCGCTGATGGAGACGTCGCGGTTCTCGTACCGCAGGATCGGGAATTTGGACAGCACCGCGTTGCCGTGATGGCCGTGAGGATAGACGGCGTTGCGGCCATAGGCGAACTGCGGCCACAGCGCGTCCGCCATGAACTCGTACTGGGGGGTGTCAGGCCAGTTGGGCACCTTGGCGCCGTGCTTCTCGTTGGCGCCGTGGACTTCCTGCAGGAACACCACGTCGGCCGCAACGTTGCGCACCGCCTCACGAAGCTCGTGCAGGATGAACTTGCGGTTGAAGAACGTGAAACCCTTGTGGGTGTTCACGGTCAGGACTCGAAAGGACAATTGAGGTTCGGACATAGGATTCGTCCAGGATTATGCAAGAGCCATGCCCAGCGCCCTGCGTCCGGGTGCGGCCCGCCCCACATTTTGCCAAGGGATTCGCTGTAGCTGTACATTCACGGCCATGCCCACCCTCATCTCGGTCTCGGAGCTCTCCAAGACCTACGCGTCCGGCTTCAACGCGCTCAAGAAAATCAACCTCGGCATCCGCGAAGGCGAGATTCTCGCCCTGCTGGGGCCGAACGGTGCCGGCAAGACGACCCTCATCAGCATCATCTGCGGCATTGTCAATCCGAGCGCCGGCAGCGTCACAGTCGGCGGACACGACGTTGTCCGCGATTATCGTGCAAGCCGCTCGCTGATCGGTCTCGTGCCGCAGGAGTTGACGACCGATGCCTTTGAGACGGTCTGGGCGACAGTGACCTTCAGCAGGGGCCTCTTCGGCAAACGCGCGAATCCTGCGCATATCGAGAAGGTGCTCAAGGACCTTTCGCTCTGGAGCAAGAAGGACAGCAAGATCATGACGCTGTCCGGCGGCATGAAGCGGCGGGTGATGATTGCCAAGGCGCTGTCGCACGAGCCGCGGATCCTTTTTCTCGACGAGCCGACTGCGGGCGTGGACGTCGAGCTGAGGGCGTCGATGTGGAAGCTCATCCGCGAGCTGCGCGCGGGCGGCGTGACCATCATCCTGACTACGCACTACATCGACGAGGCCGAGGAGATCGCCGACCGGGTCGGGGTGATCAACCGCGGTGAACTCGTGCTGGTCGAGGAGAAGGCCGAGCTGATGCGCAAGCTGGGCCGCAAGCAGCTGACGCTCGACCTGCAGGAGTCGCTGGCGGAGCTGCCGCCGGTGCTTCAGCCCTATGGGATCGAACTGGCGGCAGACGGCAGCCAGCTGGTCTACACCTACGATGCCAAGCTGGCGGATACCCGAATCCCGGCGCTCCTCTCGGATCTCGATCAGGCGGGCATCCGTTTCAAGGACCTGAAGACTACGCAGAGTTCGCTCGAGGAGATCTTCGTCACACTGCTCCGGGGGCCGGCATGAACCTGACCGCGATCAAGGCCATCTACCTGTTCGAGATGGCACGTACTGCCAGGACCCTGTTGCAAAGCATCGTCTCGCCGGTGTTGTCGACCGCCCTGTACTTCGTGGTCTTCGGCGCCGCGATCGGCGGAAGGATCAGCGAGATCGACGGTGTCGGCTACGGCTCGTTCATCGTGCCGGGGCTGGTGATGTTGTCGCTGCTGACGCAGAGCATCTCGAACGCATCGTTCGGGATCTTCTTCCCCAAGTTCACCGGGACGATCTACGAACTGCTGTCGGCGCCAATCTCCCCATGGGAGGCGGTGATCGGGTATGTCGGCGCCGCCGCGACCAAGTCGGTCGTCATCGGGCTGATCATCATGGGCACCGCGGCGCTGCTGGTGCCGCTCCGGATCGCGCACCCCGTCGTGGATGCTTGCTTTCCTGGTGCTGACCGCCGTGACCTTCAGCCTTTTCGGGTTCATCATCGGTATCTGGGCCGACAACTTCGAGAAGCTGCAGCTCATCCCGCTGCTGATCGTGACCCCGCTCGCGTTTCTCGGTGGCAGCTTCTATTCGATCAGCATGCTGCCGCCGTTCTGGCAGCAGGTCACGCTGCTGAACCCGGTGCTGTACCTGATCAGCGGCTTCCGCTGGAGCTTCTTCGAGATTTCCGACGTCGGCGTCGGCATCAGCCTGACGATGGTCATCGTGTTCCTTTCCGCCTGCCTCGGCATCGTCTGGTGGATTTTCCGGACGGGGTACAGGATCAAGCCCTAGGCCATTTCACGGCGCTGGTGCACCGCTGGCGCCTCGCCCCACCGCTTTGTGCAATGGATTGCGGCAATCCAGGCGCGGGCATGTCCGCAAGGCGGCGGCAACGATTGTTGACCACGCGCGGTCCGGCGCCAGTCTCCACGGCACCCCGCGCGGGTACAGAATCGTTCATCCGCCGGCTCGAGTCGTGGTCGCCGGGGCACCGGCGCAGGCGAACGACGCGTCCCTGGCCGGCGCAGCTCCCGGAATCCGCGACAGCCGTGTCGGACAGGAGCAGTCCGCCATGTCCGCATCGCCCCCGCGCATCGTCGGCATCGCCTGGTACCGGGAGGACGGCTATGAACAGATCGTGGCGCTCATGGCGGACGGCGCCTCCTTTCCGAAGACCCATGCCAGCTGGCGGCAGAAGGCCGTGCGGATGGAGCGCGAATTGAAGCGGCAGGGACTCAGGCCGGTGCGTGTCCCCGTCGAGCCGCGCGCCTTCCAGCAGTGGTGCGCCGGGCAGGGCACGGCGCCGGATTCGGAGGCGCGCAACCGGTTCGTCGAGGAGGAGGCCGTGCGGCAGGCGCTGGGAGCGGGTAGGGGGCTGGCGAAGGGGGTAGAAGGGGAGGGTAGAAGCGGGGCATAGGGAGGGATATGCTCCGGCAGGGGCAACTCTTGGCGCAGCCGACCGGCTCCCTGCTGTGGACCAGGGCTGAAGCGGGGAAGACAGCCGCAGCCAGAGGAGCGGAGCCGCCGGCGAGTCGTGATAAGATCCTGCCCGTTGCGCCCGTAGCTCAGTTGGATAGAGTACTTGGCTACGAACCAAGGGGTCGTGGGTTCGAATCCTGCCGGGCGCGCCAAGATTTCTCTTACAAATCAAGCGCTTGCGGCTTTCGCCGCAGGCGCTTGCGTTTTCAGCAGCGTCAACGTGGGCATACTGCGGACACCGTCCGCGCAGGCCCGATTGGCTCGTCCAGCAAGTTCCCCAACTCCGCGCCCGAGTAGTGCGTCGTGATGCGCCCGGAGCGGTGGCCCAACAAGTCCTCCCGGTCCTCGAAGCTCACCCCGTGCGCCCGCAGACGGCGCGCAAACGTGTACTTCAAGTCGTGGCCCGCACCTGCGGCAACCCC
Source organism: uncultured Pseudomonadota bacterium (assembly GCA_963844195.1). GTDB lineage: Bacteria > Pseudomonadota > Gammaproteobacteria > Burkholderiales > Burkholderiaceae_E > Lautropia. The sequence goes on from CAWJNC010000004.1 coordinate 2,458,873, forward strand.
TCCCGCCGGCGTGCGGAGAGCCACGGCGCGTTGTGCATCGTCTCGATCCGGGCGCCGCGGTATGCGGTTCAACCAGGGACACGCAGCAGTAGGCATGTCGGATTCGGACCGGCGATCTGCACGGGAGGCGGGTGTGCCTGGCTACCACTCGCTGGCGTTCGCGATCTGAGAGGCACGAACAGACTTTGAAGCCATCCTTCGTTTGCAGCGAGGGGGACGGGCAGCCCGAGACGCCGGTTCAAACTTTCGCCGCTTCGGACCAGACGAGCGCTGTGCCCCCTTAACGGTCAACCGCGGTTGACGCACTAATATGATGGTCGTAATATATAGTTCATCATGCCCGGAACGACCAGCCGCAAGGAACTGACCCACGATCGAATTCTGGATGTCGCGGCTCGTGCCATCCGCCGCGCCGGCTACGACGGTGTCGGTCTGGCGTCCATCATGAAAGAAGCGGGTTTGACGCATGGTGGTTTCTACGCCCACTTCGCGTCGCGCAATGCCTTGTTGGCCGAGGCCACGCAGCGTGCCGGACGCGATACCGGGGCCGTTCTCCTCGAGCGCCTGCGCCAGGCGCAGGCCCAGGGGATCAGCCCGTTCTCGGCGCTGGTGCAAACATATCTGGCCGACGAGCAGCTCGAGAATGCCGAGTGCGGCTGCGTGGTCGCTGCGTTGGCCTCCGAAATCCCGCGCCAGGCAGCAGAGGTCGCCAACGCCGCGCGCGCCCGCGTGCTGAGCCTGGTCGAACTGGTGCGCCGCGCCCTTCCGGCCGGTGCCGACTCGGGCCAGGCGCAGGTGGTCGCGGCCACGTTGGTCGGCACGCTGCAACTGGCGCGCACGCTCCAGGGCAGAGCGGGCAAAGCCTGGCTGGCGAACGTGCGGGCCAGCCTCATCCAGCAGTACGACGCCTGACTCGCCGGTCGAGTCGCGGCTGCGCTTTGCGCGGCGGAATATATGACGAGCATCATTTTCAGGGGCATCATGAAGATCAACAACGCCACCGTCCTCGTCACCGGCGCAGCAGTCAGCTCGTCGCACCGGCGAGTACTGCAGGCGCGGGACTGAGCATGACCGCCGCCGCCGACACCGCGGCTCTTCGCGCATCCACACCCGCGTCTCCGTGGCCCGTGTTCTGGGTCGCCAGCATCGCCACTTTCCTGGTGTCGCTCGACACGACCATGCTGTTCGCCGCCTTCGATCCCCTTCGGCATGCCTTCGCCGACGCCTCGACGGCCGATCTGTCGTGGGTGTTGAACGCCTACACGGTGGTGTATGCCACGATGCTGATTCCTGCGGGCGGACTGGCCGACACGCATGGGCGCAAGCGCGTGTTCCTGACCGGTGTGGCGCTGTTCCTGGCGGCCTCGGCGGCCTGTGGTCTGGCGGGCAGCGTGGGCTGGCTGATCGCAGCCCGGGTGTTGCAGGCCGTCGGGGCGGCGCTGCTGACGCCGGCATCCCTGTCGATCGTGCTGGCGGCGTTTCCGCAGGGCAAGCGCGCGGTAGTCGTGAGCCTGTGGGGCGCCGTGGGCGGCTTAGCGGCCGCGGTGGGCCCGAGCGCAGGCAGCTTCGTGATCGACCACTTCGGCTGGGAGTGGGCGTTCTACATCAACCTCCCGTTGGGTGGCATTGCGTTGTGGCGCGGTGCGTCGCTGCTGACTGAATCGGCGAAGGCCAGCGAGCGCCGGCGGGTGGACGGCGTCGGCATGGCACTGCTGATGCTTGCCGTGGGTGCCGTCACCCTGGCCATCGTCGAGTCCGATGTGCCGACCTGGAGCCGCATGGAACTCGCGATCATGGGCGCCACGGGGTTGGTCTGCGCCGGTGCCTTCGTCGCGTGGGCGCGCAAGGTCGAGGCGCCGCTGGTGGACTTGGCGCTGTTCCGCCACCGTACCTATCGCTATGTCAACGTCGCGACGCTGGCCTTCGGTACGGCGTTCTCGATGATGTTTCTGGGCTTGTTCTTCTACATGATGAACATCTGGCACTTCAGCCTGCCACAGGCCGGCCTGGCGGTGACACCCGGGCCGCTGCTCGTGATGCCGACGGCCATCGTCACCGGTCGCTTGGCGACACGGTTGGGGCATCGCCGCTTCCTTGTGGGCGGCTCGCTGCTGTATACCTGCAGCAGCCTGTGGTTCCTGCTGGTACCGGGGACCGAGCCGCACTATCTGTCGCATTGGCTTCCCGGGCTGATGATGAGCGGCATTGCGGTCGGCTTGGTGCTGCCATCGCTCTCCGCGGCGGCCGTGAGCCGCCTGCCGGTGGCGCACTACGCCGTCGGCAGTGCGGTCAACCAGGCCACACGCCAGATCGGCTCGGTGCTCGGTGTGGCGCTCACGGTGGCGTTGTTGGGCCATTCGGCACTGCAACGCGCCGACTTCGATGCGCTGTATCTCCTGCACGGAGCGCTGGCGCTGCTCACCGGCTTGCTCTGTCTGCCGGTGGACACCAAGCCGCGGGTGGCGCAGCCGTGAACAGGGCCGCTCAGAATCCGATCGACAACATGATCCCCACCGGGATTTTCAAAGCCGTGGTGCGGTTCGACTTGCCAGCCACGTTGGGCAGCGATCTGGCCGGTATCGTGACCGAGGTCGGCAGCCGCGTGGCAACCGCTGAAGGAGCGCATTGATCTTCAGGCCGGTCTGGGTGCCGACGAAGTGCTCGACTACAAGACGCAGGAGTGCCGAGGTCGCGTTGGAAAGTCTTGCTGTTATGCACAAAGCCGGAGTGCCGGTCGCAACTCAACGCGCGGCGTACTCGAGGAGCGAGTCGACAGCGTCGTCGACGGTCGGCAGCTTGGCCATGTCGATCGCAATGCGCGCGCGGCGCGCCGAAATTCGTCGTCCGCCAGAACCCGCTGGATCGCTTCACCGAGCGCATCTGCTTCTGGATTGATCAGCGCCAGGCCTGCGCCGATGGCGGCGATGCGCTTGGCGTTCTCCGGCTGATCGGCGCCGAACGGGACGACGACTTGAGGAACGCCCGCCGCAAGGCCACCGAGCACCGTTCCCGAACCGCCGTGGCAGACCAGTACGGCGACGTGCGGAAGGACGTCGGCTTGCGGCACCCAGGCCTCGACGAGAAGGTTCGCGGGGATGGTCCCCAGAACGCCGACGTCGAAGCCGCGACCAGTCGTCAGCAGTGCGCGCACCGGCAACTTCGCTATGGCGGCGATCGCCGCCCGATAGATCGGCAGCGCCTCCGGTGTGGAATTCGAGACCGTACCAAAGGTAACGTACACGAGCGGCAAACCGTCGCCGTTCGGCGCCCATGCCGACTTCTCGGATGCGAGCGCTTCTTTGCCAGGACCGACTCGATACACGGTTGCCGAGGCGGCGTTTGGAGCTGGACCTTCGAACGACTCCGGAAAGGCCGTGAATATCGGCTCCGCCTGGAGCGACGCGCCGCCATCGCCAGACAGACCGGCCGCGTGGCGCAGCGTATCGATGGGCGCCGCTGCCAACGCTCTGATGTGTTCCTCCATTTGCATTGGGTGAACGGCTACGCGAACGTGGGGCACGTTAGCGACCTCCGCCGCGACGATTGCACCGAACTCGACGGAATCCCGGACGATCAACTGCGGTTGCCAGGTGGCGATCGTCGCGAGAAGGCCTGGGATGGCAGCCCGGGCATTGGCGCCGGCGAAGATGTCTTGCACAAAGATGACAGGCTGCTCTTCCTGCGAGACGGTTCGAAGCCGCGCCCAGATCGGTGCGAGCCCTTCGTCGCCCGGATGATCAAACGGCGCATGAAGAAGCCCAGAGCTTAGTAAAGGCGCGCGCAACTCCTGAGGCCCCGCCACGAGAACCTCGTGGCCTCTTACTACAAGCGCCTTCGCGTACGGCAGGAGCGGCTGTAAATGCCCCGCGCCCCGCGTTGATGAAAAGAGTATGCGCATCAACGCACCCTAGCAAGACGCAGCATTGTGCTGCCACATGTGGCGTACAAAGTGGCGGCTCCGGACGTTTAATTTCGTAGGTACCCGGGGCGCCCCCGGCCCCCGTGCCGGCCGATGGCGACAGCGCGAGGCTCCCGAGATGCTACCTCGGAAGGGTCGAGGGTGCTCACGTCGCGACGGGCGCCCCTGTAGCTGCCTGCTTCAGGTGCCCTACCTTGTGACGGCTAGAACTTGGTAACGACTGCACGTGAGGCGGTGACGAGAGATGCGAGCAAGATGCCTGCGGCTAGCGTCGGCTTCTGGCCGGGGACCGTGAGGCCGTCGACCCGCTGGACAGCTGTCGTCCGCGTCCGGCCACCCCGGCCACGCGGCCGGGGTTCGGTGGCTGATCGTCCGCTGGATCAGATTTCCGTTTGCTCGAAAATCTCCAGGGCGTCATCGACCTCGATGCCAAGGTATCGCACCGTCGATTCGAGCTTCGAGTGCCCCAGCAGCAGCTGCACGGCACCCGAAAGTTCTCGGTGCGGCGGCAGATCAACGTCGCTTTGGTCCTCCGCATCGAGTGGGTCCCGTACTCTGTGCGGTCCAGGCCCAGCTCGTCGACCCAGTGTCCAAGGATGCGGGCGTACTGCCGGGTGCCAAGATGCGGCGAGTCGTGAAGCCGGCTGGGGAACAGGAAGCCCTCGGGCTTCAGCCCGGCCTGCTTGATCCAGGCCTGCAAGGCGTCACGGGCAGTTTGAGTTATCTCGTACTGCACCGGACGCTGCGTCTTGTGCTGCATAACGACGGCGCGCGTCGCCATCTGGTCGCCGTGGCACACGTCCCGAACCTTGAGGGCGACGAGGTCGCATCCCCGCAGCTTGCTGTCGATGCCCAGGTTGAAGAGAGCGAGTTCTCGCACCCGGCTCTCCATCTGGAGCCTCACGCGCAGTGCCTAGATGTCCTTGAGTTTGAACGGCGCCTGCTGCCCGACGATCTCGCCCTTATCACGGGATTGCGCCAGGGTTGAGGTGGCGCACCTTTCCGTGCAAGGCGTTTAATAGCCCCGCTGATCCTGCATCACGGGACGCCAGGTCGGAGCATCACTCCACTGCGCCTTGTCGATGAGGTTTTGCAGACTGTCCTAAGCCTTAGCTGAAGACTACACTTGCGGGTGCATTCTGCCCAAACTCATACAGGAAGGTTGTTAGATGAGAAAGTGTACGAGTTTACTGTTGATCTTTTTCATACATGGTTTCTTCTTTCATACAGCATTGGCGCAGGACGGCAAAACAGCGTTGGTACCTTTGCCTTCAGTCGACGACTTTACCAGAGGTAAGGATGGATGGGGTTTCGGAATAGGCGTTGGTATTGAATATGAATCCGCCTACGAAGGGTCGGACGAGTTTGGTTTTGAGGTCGAGCCGGCTGGTGGGGTCCAATGGCGTAAAGGTGATGATGTTTTCTATTGGGCGGGTGAAACACTGGGCTGGCGTGGTCTTCGTGCCAATACCTGGCTACTCGAGGCCGCTGTGGGCTTCGATGAAGGCCGTAAAGAAAGTGATTCCGATGACGGTCGTTTGAATGGACTCGGCGACGCAGACGAGAGTGTTCAATTGGTGCTACAAGCACGTCTTGCTCTTGATGCCGATTGGCGTTATTGGTTGGTGGGCCGGGTTGTGACCGGGGGCAACGGAAATCTTGGCCTATTTGGAGTGGGGCGTCGCTTCGGCGATAGACTCGACGGATCCGGATCTGAAATCAATTTCGTCGCGGTGTTTCACAATAGCAAGTTCGCCAACAACGATTTTGGCATCAACGCACAGCAGTCGGCCGCATCCGGATTGAATCAGACCCAGCTGAGTGGCGGATTGCGCTCGTTTGGGCTCAATTACACTTATCGCCATAATATCAACAAGAATTGGCAGATTTTCGGCGAGGCACTCTATGAGCGTTTTAGTAGCGACATTCAGGCTAGCCCGATTGCCCGCAGCAGCTATGAGGCCGAAGTAGGCGTCGGAATCGTTTATCGATTCCAGATTGACTAACGTTGGTTGGAGAGCTGGCTTCAGCCGGTCCCGCAGTGAGCGGATCGAACGACTTAACGATTGAGTCTGACGCCGAAGAGTTCCCTGTCCCAGGTTTTGTTATCAGCTCATATTTCGCCCCAAGAAGGCGCGTCCTCAAGTTTGAAGTCTGTCGCCAGCGGCCGTTCCTTGCCGAGTCGGGCCGCGGAGACACCCAGACTCGTCGCCGGAAACCGGCCCTTCAGTGACTTTCGGCGGTCAAACTCCTGATCGCCTCGGTGAGATGAGCGGTCATGATCCCCTGGTCGTCGAACCAGCGCGCCCAGTACCTCGTTTAAACCGAGATCGACACGGTACCAGAGTTGGCCGTGCTGCCGAGTCGTCAATCACGGGGTCTGTCGTTCGCGGTTTTTCTGCTGCATGAAGTCGACAAAAGCCCGGAGCTTGCCGGGCATCTGAGCGCGGTGCGGGTAGTAAAGGTAGAACGTATCGGCAGGCGCGCAGTGCCTTTCCAGCAGTGGCAGCAACTCGCCACGCCGCAGGTAGTCTTCGGCAAATTGACGGAACAGGAACGCGAGCCCGACGCCCTGACGTGCGGCCTCGAGGATGCAGCGCATTTCGCTGTGCACAAGCGGGCCATGCACGTCGATCGTGAGGAGCTTGTCGCGTGACTTGAAGCGCCATTCGAAGTAGCGCCCCGGATCGGCGAGACGCTGACGAATGCACGCGTGTCCGAGCAAGTCCTTCGGCAGGCTTGGCGTGCCGTGCTCCCTGAGGTAATCCGGCGATCCCACCACAACCATACGCTGGATGGCGCCCAACGGAACGGCCACCATGTCGCGTTGCACCGCGTGTCCCATTCGGATGCCGGCATCGAAGCCGCCTGCCACGATATCGATCATGCGGCTCTCCGTCGACACCTCCAGCGTCATGTCCGGGAAGCGCCTCAGGAACTCCGCCTGGAATGGCTCGATCAGCGATGCGAACGCGACGTGAGAGGTATTGATCCGCAACGCGCCCCTCGGCTTGCCGGCCGTCTCGCCGATCTGCTGGACGGAGGTCTTGATGAGGTCGAGCGCTGGGGCCAGCGTCGACAGCAGCTGTGAACCGTGTTCCGTCAGACCGACGCTGCGCGTCGTTCGGTTGAAAAGCCGCACATTGAGCTGGCGCTCGAGCGTCTTGATGGTCTTCGAGATCGCGGTCGGCGTCACCTCGAGCTCGGCGGCCGCCCGCGCGAAGTTGAGATGCCGCGCTACTCGCTCGAATGCCACTAGCGCCGGCAGGCTGACCTGGGGATCCTTGTCGATGAAGTCGGGCACCTCGGGCTCCTTACGCGCGTTCTCGGTGATTCTGAACCGCAAGGCATCAACGCATATCACTTTATCGCTATTCACTTCCGCCGTGCGGGTGCCTACATTCATCTCATCGCCGCGTCATCGGACTGGCATCAACAAAGGAACCCTGTCATGAACACCCGTAACGTCGTTCTCGCATCCTTGCTGGCTGCAAGCACTTTCGCGAGCCAGGCTCAAGGCGTATTTCAGCACCCGGCCGTCGCCACGCCGCCTCGAGTCGCCGGCGTTGACCCTTCGACCTTCATCGTCGGACATCCGGCAAGCCCCAGTTGGCAGGTGCGCCACGCCAACGCCGAACACCCGGCTGTCGCAATTCGCCGCGAGGCCAGCCGCACAGCGATCGACCCGAACACCTTCATCGTGCAGCCGCCTGCGCATGTGCGGTGGACGCAGCCGGAAATCACGGCAGTGGACGCGGCGGTCGCGGCTGTGCGCATCAACTGACAAAGGTGAGGAAGCTGCAAACGTTTGTCATTACCGGCACGAGCGAGCCTGCTTTTCTGACCATGCGTCGAAACGGTCACGTTGTGCCGGTCCGGTGGCAGCGAAGGTGCTTGCCAGTAAGACATCCTCGAGCGGTTGCCATCCTATGCGGCTGTAAATTGAAGCCGGCCACAACGTGCCGATCTCCTAACCTCCCGTGTGACTCTAACTGGCTGAATTTGTCACCCGTCGAAAGTCGCTAGGCGACCCGCAGCGGCCACCCCGGAGCACCGCCTCATGCTGCCGTTGGACTGCTGGACTGCGGGCTGAGTTCCCTGGACTGCATTCTATGGGTGGCATGGCTCACGGCCGATTCCGATTCTGTCCCGTGGTCCGCGTTGACGCCGTTGGCTCTGATGGCCTTGGCGATCGTGATGGCCTATCGGATGCATCAGGAGACCGCTTTTCCCGCCGTTGATTTCCCGGCGATGGCAGAGGACCCGTTGAGCCTCCCGCTCAAGGATGACGCGCAGCTCGCCGTCATCGAGCAAGCTGGCGTCACAAAAGCCTATCCGCTGGACTACGTGATCCACCATCACATCATCAACGACCGCTTTGGGAACCGTACGATCGCGTTGACGTATTGCGCCATGTGCCGCAGTGTCATTCCTTTCGACGTCACCGACATCGGGCCACTGTTCGTCGGCTCGTTCAAGGACGCGAACATGATCGTGGCCGACCGGCGCATCAAGACTTTTTTCCAGCAGGCTACGTTCAATTCGCGGACCAAACGTCAGCTGTCGGCAGCAGCGGTCGCTCGACGGCTGCCACACCGAGGGACCGCTGCACTCTCATAGCGAGCGGTCGAGGTGACCCAGACAGCCGGCGTCGCTCTGATGACCGCTTCCGCTAGTCTCCCTGCGACATCCCCCTACGAGCGTATCGATTTGAGTCTTGCCATTGCAGCAAAGGTTTAAAGTGACCTTTGTCATTCACGACGCGCTAGGCCGCAGGGTCTCACCTCGCTCTTCAGGGCCCGCTCGCGCCTTCAACGCTGCCGGCGAATGACCAACAGCCCGCCCTGGCGCAAGCCTCCGGCGGGCTGGTCGTTTCTGGGCACCTTATCACCTAACGACTAGCGGCCTGTCGAGGATCCTTGCCTGACCACCCTACCGCCGTGACGTCTCGGTCGCTCAGGAGACACCCGTGAAGACAGCCGCCAACCTTCTCAAGTCAAAAGCTCATCAGTCCGTTCACACCATCACGCCTGAGGCCTCCGTGTTCGACGCCGTCAAGCTGATGGCGGACAAGAACATCGGCGCGCTGCTGGTGATGGAGGCCGAGGAAGTCGCGGGCATCATCACGGAGCGCGACTACGCACGCAAGGTCGTTCTCATGTCCCGGTCGTCCAAACAAACGCCGGTGCGTGAGATCATGACGCCGGTGGTGATATCCGTGCGCCCCGACCAGACCAGCGAGGAATGCATGGTGTTGATGACCGAAAAACGGCTGCGCCACCTGCCGGTCATAGACGGTGGCAGGCTGCTCGGGATCATCTCCATAGGAGACCTGGTGAAGGACATCATTGCTGAGCAAAGATTCACAATTGAGCAGCTCGAGCACTACATCTCCGGAGAGAGAGGCTGATCAGTACATCCCTGCGCGGCGCATTGACTCATCCTGATTTGACGCTATGCAAAGGGATGCCGTTCTGCGCTAGAAATCTCAGCGAGCGGGGCAGGCGATTCGATGCGCTGCTTCTGAATGGCTTTGCCTGCCGGCGGACAGTGCGGGGGAGGGTGCGTCCCCTGCTCTTGTCCGCCTCGAGACGGTGGGGTGACGTCGGTCGGCGCTCGTAGCAGCCGTGAATGTCGACTTTATCGAGCCGCTGGTCCTTAAACAGCGCAGGGGCGCTGCCTGGGTAATATCCCGTCAGTTCCACAAACTCGTCCAGGATCCACGTCTTCTCGCGTCTAGTGCTATTGCGTACCGGCGTCCAACCGCTCTGTCAGTTCCTTGCGGGTCCCCATGGTGATTCGCCTCGCCATGTTCTGCCCCCATCGGCCAATCCGACGGGTAGCAGCTTAGATGAGGCAACTGGACCGCGTCGGTAACAAAAAGGATGAGTCGATGCGTGGCTCAAGATAGTTGACGCCGGGACAAAGTTGCTCGGGCGCCGACTGTCCCATCTCCGGCGGCGTAGGCGCCGTTTACGTTGTCTGATTCATGGGTCACATGCTGGCGTGGCCGCTGGCGTCGGGGATTTGTTCGCATGACCTAGTGCACTGGACGGACAAGCAGCAGCTGTTCGCGCTTGAAGACGATCGTGGCAAAGTTGCGCAGGCGCTTGAAGGCCACATAGAGCTTTAGATCCTTGCGCGGTGGACCTAGGGTAACGTCGCCGTAGCCTTCCTCAATCCAGCAATGATGTGTTCAAGGTCTGCAGCGTGCTCGAATGCGATGCCGGCCCGCGCGTATCGCAGAGGCGAGAAGCCAGGGCTGACGCGCGCGGCCTCTGCGAGAAGGCAGCGAGCGCGGTCCGTCTCCCCGAGCTGTGCCAGGCAGGCCGCGAGCCTCGCCAAGCCCCAAGGGCCGAGGCGCGGCACGAGTTCGAGCTCACGGGCCGCGCCACGATAGTCGGCCAGCGCATACAGCGCGATCGCCCGATCATAGTGGTACCAGTCGGGATGGAGAGGATTGAGCCGGCGCGCACGCTCCATCCACGCGAGGGCTTCCTGCGGGCGACCGCGTAGAGCGAGCAGGTAACCCATCTGAGCCACCGTATCGGCATCGAAGGGGTTTAGTTCGAGGGACCGCGCGAAGTGATACTCGGCGGCTTCGTGCTCTCGCCGGAAAAGTCGCGATTGCGCGAGGATCCGGTGACACCGAGGCTCTTCCGACGCCAACGTGACGCCTTTTTCTGCCAACCCCGCTGACTCTACAAGGACGTCAGGGGGAGCAAAGGCATAGCCGCTTGCTGCCAGGCGACCAAGTGCCAAATAGGAATGGGCCAAGCCGTACAAGGGATCCAGAGAACAGGCGAGCTCGAAGAGAGAACACGCGTCCTCGTTGTTGCATGGTCCATAGCCACGCAGCAGCGAAATGCCGCGTAGAAGCGCTTCATGTGCCGCGAGGCTGCTCGTGGGTTTGAGCTGTGAGCGCCGCAGGCCCGCGTCGTCCAGACGCACGACGAGGCGACTGATGATCCGCCTCGCAATCGAATCCTGCATTTCGAACAGATCGGATTCGGCGCCCTCGAAACGCTCGTTCCACAACTGCGCGTTGCTGGCTGCCTCGATCAAGCGCACCGACACCCGCAGCGTCTCGGACCTGTGGCAGACCGAACCCTCCACGAGGTACGTTGCGCCCAGGCGTTCGCCGATCGTGCGGCTGTCAGGGCGCGAGCGGGGCGGGAACGAGAAGGCGGAGCTCCGGGCCAAGACGGTAACCGTACGGAAGAGTGCCAGCCCGTGGGTGATCTCCTCCGCGATGCCCTCCACAATCGCGCCGTCGCCACGCTCGGGGCAGGCGTCTTCGAAGGGCAGGACGGCCACGCTCGGCTCGGTCCAGACAGGATCAGAGGCATCGGCATCGAGTAGGTAACCCCGACGCGCCACCGTTCGCACGATCAGGTGTCCGCCGTCGCGCAAGGCTTGCCTTATGTCCTTGATTCCCTGCGTCAGCGAGTCTTCCGTGACGACCGAATTGCGCCACACCTCGCTTAGCAGTTCGGATTTCGGCACCACGCGTCCGGCGTGCCGGGCGAGGTAGGCCAGCAGCGAAAATGACTTGGCGCGCAGCGGAATCAGGACTCCGTCGTGCGTAAGGGTTCCGCGTTCCGGGTTCAATGAGAATCCGTGGAAGCGAATGACCCTGCTGTCGATTTCCGCCGCCATCGCGCTAGCCTTCTTGCCCTTCGATTTGATCCCCGATGGCAGCCGCGGTCAAGCCCTCGCTTGGCGGTCGAGCGTCGCGTGTGAGAGCGCCCGGACGGGACAGAGAATGCCCCGCACAGGAAGGTCGACAAGGCGCTGCAGGGTAGATTTCCCGGCCGGCGCGGATTCGACGAGGCCTCTTCAAGCCTACTCTACACGGCGCTGCGCTTCGGCTTCGACCCGAGACAGTCCTGGCGGTAAGTGCCTTCGATCCGCTCGGCAACGCGTGCCTGCAGCCTCCAGAGCACCCGGTCGTGGATGCCGCGCCGCTCCAGGTTCTCCACCGTGTTCAGGAGGTATTCGGCACATGAGCCCCAATGCCCGACTGCCCTCGAGACCACCTCGACAACTTCTGCTTCCGCAAGTCTTCCAGCATATGCCGGGCCTCGCCGGTCCACGGTAAAGGCGAGCGCCCGTAGGGTTCCCTTGGACGTGCTCGCCTTCACCCATCGTGGCGCGATGCTGGACGGTTTGGACGTCATTTCGCGCTTGAGCAGGCGCAGCAATCCGGCACGAAGATCATTCTCGGGCATCCTGCAGACGAGCCCCCGACATCGGCCGCCACGGTCCAGCGCGAGCATCAAACCGGGACACTCGGGAGTGCCACGCCAGCGCGAGAGCCTGAGCGCGAAGGCCCGGTGCCAGCCGTTGACAGTGGCCACGAGCTCCTCGATGGCCGGGAACTCGGGCTTCCAGATCAGGGAACCGTAGGCGAAGACCCAGAATCCGGTCCGACCGTTCATAGCGAGCAGCCGATCGGCGATCTCCTCGTAGTCATCGTCGCCCAGGTACAGCGCTCCCGGACGAGGCCCGGAGTCGGTGACGACACGATGCGCGTTGGCGACCATGTCCCGAGTCAAGGCGAGCTGCATGACGATTTCCTCGGTTGCTTGCCCATGGGAGCGGCCGTCAGTGAGCATCCCGCGACTCAATGCGCGAGCGCGACCGAGTGGGCGAGACCGCGCCGCTTCCAAACGGACAGGACGATTACGACCGCACACCCCAGGGCGGAAACTACGAACGACATGGCCAAGGCGACGTCGTGCGCGATGAATGCGCCGTACAGGGCTCCGATTAAATTGTTCAACACCCACATGCACCAAGTAGAGAGCGCAATGTCTCGCGCTCCATCGACGCTACGCGCGACGACAAGAATCTGTGGAATGTAGAAGAGCGAACGAATCGAGTTGGCAAAGGTGAATGCCCAAGCAAGCCATTCCTGCGACGCTTCCATCAATCTGCTCCCGATCAAGCGTTTCGTAAACGCCCTATGGGAAGGGTGCGCCAAGTCGACGGCGAAGTCCGGAGCGATCTCTGAAAGTTTTGTGAAAGCGGCGTCTAAGGCAGCCCGCTTCAGATCGGTCTTTAAGACGCCAGCAGCGTTGCGCGTGGCCGCCTTTCTTGATGGCGTGAAGACGGAGTGTTCCGGGCGGCTCCTGAAGCTGGGTCTGCCGGCAACACCGCCAGAATGAAGTGGCACCTTACCTTCGTAGGAACGGCGATGCCGAGTGGCGTGATCGGCGGGCCACTGCGACCTCGCATATGATTCGCGCAATGTCAAACAAAGTCGCAACAATAGACAAGAAGCGTAGTAGATCTAGTACAAATTGATGATTGCAGTCTGATTCTCCGCATTCTTATCCTATAAGTCCCTTCAACTCTCACTTCTAGCGACTGTACGATGCAAACCGAAGGTTTGCCTCCTAGTTGTGAAGGCCCAATAGGTTGTTTGTGTCCATTCGGACTGGATTTGAGAAACTGGTCATCGCCAAACGATCAGTCCACTCAAGGAATCCAGCCGAATGAACACCCATAAGAATGCCCGACTCACCTTTGCCCGTCGACTCGAGATGGTCATGTTGATGACTGCAGGTGGCTTGACGCCGTGTGCCGCCGCGGCGGCACACGGCGTGAGCGCGCCCACGGCCAGGAAGTGGCTGGGCCGCTACCTTGCCAGCGGTGAATCGGCCCTGGCCGATTGCTCCTCGCGCCCGGCGCTCAGCCCCAAGGTCGATTGAGCCTGCCAAGGCGCTGGCGATCGCCGAGCTGCGCCGCAAGCGACTCACGCAGGCCCGGATCGCCACCTATCTGGGCGTCTCCAAGAGCACGGTCGGACGGGTTCTGGCACGCGCCGGACTGTCCAAGCTCAGTGACCTGGATCCGGTTGAGCCGATCGTGCGATACGAGCACGAAGCACCTGGCGACTTGCTGCACATCGACACCAAGAAGCTCGGCCGCATCGAGCGCGCCGGTCATCGGGTCACCGGCAACCGCGTCGGCCGTGTCCAGGGCGCCGGCTGGGAGATGTTGTTCGTGGCCGTGGACGATCACGCCCGCATCGGCTTTACCGACATGTACCCCGACGAGAAGGCCCCCAGTGCCGTCCAGTTCCTGCGCAACGCCGTCGCCTACTACAAGAGCCTGGGCGTCAAGGTCAAACGCCTGCTCACCGACAACGGCCCCGCCTTCCATTCCCGCGACTTCGCCAAGGCCTGCTGCGAACTCGGCATTCGCCACAAGTTCACCCGTGCCTACCGACCACAGACCAACGGCAAGGCCGAACGCTTCATCCAGAGCGCCCTGCGCGAATGGGCCTACGGCTTCACCTACCAGCGCTCGGCCGAACGCACCCAGGCCCTGGACGACTGGATCCATCACTACAACTGGCATCGTCCCCACCAAGGCATCGGAGGTATCTCACCCATGACCAGACTCAAGAAGTCCAGAAACAACCTCTTGACGCTTCACACCTAGTCGCGGGCTCCTTGCGTTCAACAGACGCGTCATCATGTAGGAGGACAAAATGCCATTTACTACTTTCCATCCAGCGCATCATGGATTCAGGTTCTCCAACAAGTTCGTCAACAACGTTGGCATAGGACCTATTGATTTGAAGACGAAGGGACGGTGCGGGGGAATGGTATACGCCGCACTCGACTTCTTCCATGCTCAGGCGAGGGTACCTCTCAGGGTCGACCTTCCGCCAGATGGTGACCCAATAGCGGACTACATCATGGCGCGACAGGTGACGAGCATGGTGGATATGGGTCCAATGTTCTTGGCCAAGTTTGCTCAGCAGGTGGCCCCGGACATTGATATTGGTCCGATCGACCTCGGGCCGGGCTTATCCGCGGAGGAACTATTCCGAACGGGCATCGACTACATCGATGGAGCCGCTAACGCCATTGATGGCGGGCGCCCGATCGCGCTCGGCTTGATAACCCTTGATTTCGACCCAGCTGGAAATCATCAAGTGCTGGCCATTGGATATGAGCCGCATGCCGACAGGGCGCAACGCCGTGTTCATGTATATGACCCCAACCACCCGGGAGTGATAACGACACTAACCCCTGACGTCCCGGGAAGCCGATTCATAGACAACTTTGGCAAATCTTGGCGCACGCTGTTCAACGACACCTCTTATCGGGCCAGCGAGCCCCCGAGGCTTAGCACACCAAGCGCCGCGGCAGGCTTCGCCATCACCCGCGTGTCCGATCAGCTCGATGTCTTCTGGCCAGGTCCTGACCGGGCGATCGGGAGCACCTTCTGGAACCCCGGTTCAAGCTGGGTCCGCCCATTCCCCATCACACCGCCAGGCGCCGCCCGCGCAAGATCAACAGTTTCCTGCACCGCTCGCACCCCCTCGCAGCTAGACGCTTTTTGGGTGGGGCCAGACAATGCTATCGGGAGCACCTTTTGGAACGGCGCTACCAACGCGGGATGGCATGCGCCGTTTCCTGTTACCCCTCCTAACGCCGCGCGAGGCGACTCTCCCGTGGCATCCACGGCGCGGCTTACCCAGCATCTTGACGTCTTCTGGATCGGGGGCGATGGTGCGATCGCAAGCACATTCTGGAGTCCCTTCATGAACGAGGGGCGCTGGAACCAGCCCTTTCCTGTGACTCCTCCGGGTGCGGCGGGAGGCGGCTCCGGACTAAGCGCTGTCACGCGTTTACCTCACCAACTTGATCTCTTCTGGGTTGGTGCAGATGGCGCCATTGGAAGCACCTTCTGGAGTCGAGACTTTAACAATGGACGCTGGAATCCGCCTTTTGCTATCACGCCACCGGGGGCTGCGCGGGCAGGATCACCTATGGCTGCCGTTACTCGCCTTCCCCATCACATTGACGTGTTTTGGATTGGACCGGACGGGGCCATCGGCAGCACGTTTTGGGACAAGGATATGAACGGCGGGAGATGGCATCCTCCCTTCCCTGTCACCCCACCGCATGCGGCCGGGGAGGGCGCGGGCCTCACGGCATTGGCCCGGCTGGAGCATCACATCGACCTCTTTTGGGTGGGACCAGACGGAGCGATTGGTAGTACCTTCTGGAGTCCTCACATAAATGGTGGTCGTTGGAATCAGCCATTTCCCGTCACGCCTCCTGGAGCGGCTCGGGCTGGGTCCCCAGTATCGGTAGTTGCGCGAGTGCCCGAGCACATTGACGTCTTTTGGGTTGGGCCGGACGGTGCGCTGGGGAGCACGTTCTGGAACTCGGCGATCAACAACGGAAGATGGAACGCTCCCTTCCCTATTACGCCTCCCGCTGCTGCTGGGTAAGCGAGCGCAACTGTCGTGGCGTCCTCGTCGCGGGAACTTCAGCATCCGCGCCTATAAATTGCCCGACATGCTGGGGGAGCCTATGTATCGTGCGATCGCAGCGTTGCTGCCGCTATTGTCGGTGGTGTCGGTGGGCTATTTTGCGCTGGGGGCTGCATTGTCACCGCCTGCGGGCGCCGCCGGACAACCCGCTAATACCGCCTGTTCGCTGCTTACGAAAGACCTTGTTGTCCAGTTCACGCCCTATGACAAGAAGGCGCTTGATTTGGTGATGCTTGTCCCGCCAAGCGGGGACCCGGCCGGAAGCTCGGGGTCCGAGTGCACCTATGGCGGGATCACGCTGCAGATTGATCCGTTTTCCCCTGCGACTCTCGAAAAGCAGCGCGATCAGAGATGGCAAACGGTGAAAGATGTCGGCGACGTCGCTTACTTCCGCGACAACGGCGGACGGTGGGGGGAGTTGTATGCGCAGGCTGGCAGCCGTGTGTTAACGATCCAGATGGACGTCCCAACTGGCCGCACCGCCATGTCCATTCATGCGAATCTTGTTGGATTGGCAAAGGCTGGCGCTGCCGAAACCGAAGATGCCCGCACGCACTCCATGAGCATGAATAAGAGTTCTGAATCACGAACTGACCACCTAAACACCACTGAAACCGTTGATACATCTATGACTCCACCTGAACCTACCCCTAAACGAATCAAGCTGACTACCGTCCGTGGTGTGAGGCGAGAGCTGGCCTCCGTCTACTCGGACTGCCGGCAGGGCCGCCTTGACCCCTCCACTGGCTCAAAGCTGACGTACATCCTGACCGCCGTAGCCAAAGTCCTGGAGGTCTCTGACCTGGAGGCCCGGCTTATCGCGCTGGAAACGAAGCAACCGCCGACCACTGGTCGCACCCTTGGAGTAGCCAATGAGTCTTGAAGCACGCGTTAAGAAGCTGGAAGCGGAGGTCGGGAGCGAGGTTGCGAACGTCTGCATCGTGGTGCGGCCGGTAACGCCGGGAGAGGCAAACGAGCCGGTCCAAGCCTTGCGGTATGGCGGCAAGCTTTGGCAGCGGGGTGGTGAGACCCAGGCAGAGTTCGTCGACCGCGTCTACAAGTCCATCGGCATCGGAACTGTTCGGTTGATCGCCACTACCGAGGCGCAGGAGCGCCGTCGCCTCTCTGGTAAAGGGGAGTGACATTAGCCTAGCAACCCGGATTGCTAAGATCGAGAAGACTTGAGGCTGCCGTTACGTTCCCGCTCCGGCTGGTAGTGATGAGGCGCTACGTCAGTCCCGGTGATCCTGATGTTATGCCCACCAACTTCATCGTAGCGCAGGGCAAAGTCTGGTCGCGGCAGGATGGCGAAGAAGAGAAGGTATTCAAGGAAAGGGTCAAGTCGAAATGCGTAGGTCGGTTCCTGCAGCTTGAACTGCGATCGACAGCACCGGAATGAACTTCCACGATCCGTTTGGGCGCGCTTCGCTGCCCGAGGCGCACTTTGACCGGTTTACCCGCGTCGCATTGCTCGTGGAAGCAGCCGATGCGCTCGTGGCGGGTGAGCCAGTTCCTCAGCCTGCCGCGTCGTTGCTTGGAAAGGCCCTACAACTCTGGCTGTCCGGGGCCGGGGAACTTGATCGGCTCTTGGAGATCATTGCAGTCCCGGGAAGTCACGTCACCGTTCCTGCACTGGTGCGCAGGCTCTACCGGGCCGATCCGCCCTTCGAGAACAGCCGTCGTCCGAGGTTAGGCACTTCCATCCGCCTCCTTACGAGAGGAGCGCAGGACGCCGATATTTCTGCCACGCTCACGCCATGAGCGCATCCACAGCAAGACTTGAAGTTGACGACACCTCAAGATCGCCGTCCTCGATGGTGGATCTCGGCTGGCTGTACAGCTCGACCGGGAACGAGCGTTGGCGATCGGTGCCACGCTGATAGAGTTTGCGATGAAGCGGGACGCTGCGAAAACAGAAGAGCATCAGGCAAGGTAGTGCTACCGGAGCTCGCCAAGCAACTCGGCAACACGTCAGCCAAGCCTGCAAGGTCAGGGCTACTCAAGGGACTGTTTCTATCGATTCCAGGAGCTTTACGTCAAGGGCGGGAGATGGCCCACTTCTGTAAACAAACGCGACACACTGCGCTCATTGCCCCCCTTTGTCTCGCGCTCGACTTGCCCGTTGCCGACGCCCCGGACGCGCTGCGGAGGGCGCACCTGTCAGGTTCAGAGGGCTGGCATTCCAGCATCAACCGGAGCATGCTCCGATGTTCCGTCACGATGGTGCCGGAACTGTCCGTCCCGCAGCCTACCGCTGCGGTTTGACCCACAAGCTAGGGCATCGAGTGCCCGGCAAAGGAACGAAATGAAGCCATCCATCTTGGAGCGTGGTGCCTTGCGTCCGGTCGGTCCTTTCATCGCCAACAACATCCCCGCCGGGGGCCTGTTCACCGGCGCCGAGGGCATCAAGACAGCTGAAGAGGCGGCGATTTGGGGTGGCACCGCTGGCCAACAGTACGATCCCTGCTACCACCTGAGCTGCGACACCTACGCCAACAATAGCGACACCGCGCTGGACGTCAACAGCGACGCGATCGCGTACGCCGTGCTGCAGTTTTCGATGAACACCGAGTCCATCAACGGCAAGCGCGCAAAGGGCAACTTCAGGATGCCGGTGCTAGAGGAGAGCGACCACCGCGGCACTTCGACGCGCTGAACGTCGCGGGTACCACTGACGCCCCCGCCCAACTCCGCGAAAACAGGCGGCGCACGCGCAATGTGCCGCCTGATCGTCGCACGATTTGTCGGGGTAACCCCGCCCGGCTTTTTCATCAGCAGGGCAAATCAACGGCGGCAGTGATGGGACCTAGAAGCGCAGTGGCCCTGGCCCGAGTGCAGTAGTGCTGGAGTACCATGAGGGTTACTGACGAAGCAGTCCAGACATTACGACTGCAACGCTATAAGATGGCCGCGGCGGTATCGTTGATGGTCATCGGCCTCCTTTACGCGGCCCACCTCTTCGATTTGCTTCCCCGGCAGTCATTTGTCGCCAGCAGTATTGCAATCGTAATCTGCGTGTTCGGCTTTTACCTCGTGTTCCGCTTCGGGCTCAATAAGCGGTTCGCCGATCCGAGTCTTACGCTTGCGCAGATGATGGCGGCGACGTTGGTTGTTTTAGGTACGATGTACGAGGCACAGGGCGGGCGCGCCGCCTTCCTGCTCCTGCTGCAGATGGTGTTCGTCTTCGGTGCATTGCGCTTCGACACCCGCTTGCTTTTGGGATATGCGGCGTTCGTCCTCCTCGCCTACGGCGCGATGATCCTCATGTTGTGGAACAGCAAGAGCGGGACAATCAATCTGCGCCTGGAGGTTCTGCAATGGTTGGCTATGGCGCTGGTGCTACCCGTATTCGCCTGGATGGGCGGCTACACTAGGGCGTTGCGGTCGCAGTTGCGCAGCCGAAACGCGGAGTTGGCGGAGGCGCTGCGCACGGCGAAGGCGAGCGAAGCCAATCTTGCCGAGGCGCAACGCATCGCCGGGACCGGAATGTGGGTAGTTGATTCGGGCGCCCGATCAATCATTTGGTCAGACGAAACGTTCCGGTTGTTTGGGCTCGACGCCTCCGAAGGTGTCCCAGTCGGCAAGGATTTCTGGCGGCTGATTCATCCCGATGACCGTCGGGGTTATAGTGAACTGGTCCGGCGCGCCTTGGTGAAAGGCCGCAACTTCGACAGCGCGTTTAGGGTGGTGCAGCCGTCCGGCCGGATACGCTGGCTTCACGCGCTTGGGCGGCCGGTGACCCGCAGCGACGGCAGTGGCAGAGCGTCGATCGTGCGCGGCACGCTCAGGGACATTACCAAGCAACATGAGGCGGATGAGCATATCCGACGACTCGCCCATTTTGACGAACTGACGGGGCTTCCGAACCGCAGCCTCTTCGCACACCTCATGACGCGCGCCCTGGCCCAGGGACTACGCCAAGCCACGCCGGTGGCGGTCCTTTTCATCGATCTTGACGGCTTCAAGGAGATCAACGACCAGCTCGGCCATGATGCCGGTGACACTGTGTTATGCGCCTTCGCTGCGCGCCTTACCGCGGCGCTGCGCAGCTCAGACACGGCCGGTAGGGTAGATCCGGAATCTGCGGCGCGGCTGGGCGGAGATGAATTCATCGTCCTGGTGAATGACTTCGCCGATGTGGGGCAGGTTGCTGTAGTTGCCGACAGGATACTGGCTGCGACACAGATCCCATTCCAGGTGGGACTTGGGAGACGGACCATCGGCGTCAGTATCGGCATTGCCATCTTCCCTCAGGACGGTGACTCACCGGAGCGCCTGATAAAGTGCGCGGATAGCGCGATGTACAGCGCCAAACAGGCGGGCAAGAACACCTATCGCTTTTTCGGCGCACGGTAGAGGCGTGTGTCAATCAAGATGCGATGAACCTGAAGATCGGGCAGGTCTAGTCAAAGAACCAGGGAGGGAGAGCACCGTCGCGGGAGCCCCAGCACTGCCCGCAGCTGGCGCCGTCCCGTGGTGCAACTTCGTGCGAAGGACACGCGCGAGTAGCTCGGGAGGTTGCAGCCGCCCGCCGTGTCATGGCACAAGCTTGGACACATACTGGGCGTACGAGTCCTCGTAAGCCGGTGCTGTCTATCGATGCGCAGGCCCCCTGCCGAATTTGCGCTGAAAGCGATGGCGATGCGTCTCCGGTTCTCCGGTCGGCTTGGCTCGCCGATGCGATCGAGGCAGACCTCCGGCCTCCGGCGGCCGAGTGGCCATTGGATTCAGCAGGAGCGTGGCGAAGAGGTCAACCGCCTCCTGCTCGGCTTTCTCCAGGCGCTATAGGGCTATAGGCGCCTCCGCGCACCCCGAGGCCGCGCAACCCTGCTCGACCCGCACACTCAGAATGAGAAGTCGATGTCGACGACGCTGCCGCCGCTCACATCCGCTTGCGTGACGGCGCTATCGTCTCCCGATCGGGCCTCGACGGAGTAGAGGCCGGCGGAATCCCCGGGTCGCAGGTTTTCACCGAACTGCGCAACCCGAGCTGCCGCAGCGGGAACCTTGAGCTCGTAGTCGCCGGTCAGCGAATCGGCATTGGCGAACGCCGCCTGGATGACCACTTCGGCGGTGGCCCCGCCGGCCCGAACGACCGCCTGCAGGGCCCGGACCTCGCCGTTGCCGCCCACGACGACCGGCAGGCTGCCGCTGATCGTCCGTTCCGGGCTCGCATCCAGCTGCACGTTCGGGATGCTCGTCGCCACGCCGGTGACGACGGGGACGTTGGTGTAGACGACGTTGCCGTATCCCGACGATCCGATGACGAGGTTGTATCCCGGTCCGGCAGGCGGGGAAACCGGCACCGGGGACAGCATCCAGGTTCCGTCGGCTTTCGCCGTCGTCGCACGCACCACCGAGACCACACCGGAGGAAGGATCGAAACGCTGCAGCGACACGGTTGCATTCGCCCGCGCGGCTTGCGGATCGACGGTCCCGACGACAGAGCCCGTGAGGACCGGCAGGACAGAAATCACGGGCTTCAGGTTGTACTTGCCGCTATTGCCCGCCTTCACGATGGATCGGCAGGCGTCGAAGTCCAGCACGAGATCGGCCTCTGCACCGTCTTCCACATCGAAGCCGTGCTTGAGCTTCAGGCCGCTCTGCTGAGCGCTTGGCGTGTCGAGCGACACGCGTGCCTTCGTATCCGACAGCACCAGCTCATTGGCAGCGGCTACGGTCGCGTTGTCGGCCAGGATGAGCCGCACCTGCGAGTAGTGACCTGACGGCAGCGCGGTCTGGCCGAGGTCGGCCAGCACCCCGTTCTGCAGATCGAGGAGGTCGATCTTCCGCCCCCCGCTCGAGGGATCGACGACGACTTCGGACCAGCCGGAATCGTTATCGGCGGCGGTGTCGGAGCGATGGACTCGAACCTTGGTGACCGTTACCCAGACGTTGTCGTAGCCGCACGCAGGCGCATCGGTCAACGACACCTTGAGAACGCCGGATCCTCTTGGATCGTCCCCACCACCTCCGCATGCAGCAGCAACTGCTGCTGCGGCCAATGCAGGAACCCATTTCATCGCTCGTACCATTTCAACCCGCCTCCGGAAGACCTCATGAGGCCGGATTATCCCGAGTCGGCACGGGCAAGCCACATCACACCGGCCGGCAGCAGATCAGCGGCTCATGCAGGCGCACGAGCGGCCCGTTCGTCCGTCGGATTGGTCAGCCGTACCTCCTTTGGAACCGAGATCTCGCCCTAGCCTCGAGCCTGACCACCACCGACCTGACGGTAGGCAGCGACTACCGGGTCTCGGAGGACTTCATGTCGGGCATGGCGGCCGGACGGCTCCACAACGGCGACGCGACCGGCACCACGCTGTCGGCCTACCTGACCATGCAGCCGATCGCACGGATCTTCCTCGACATGAGCCTTCGCTAAAGGAAGCAATGCAAACCTCGCTGATGCCTCATGAGCTTCGCGGGGCAGTCCCCTCACCCGCTGAGCACACCGGAAAACCTGTCAACGTCGAGGCGAAGACCTTTGTTAGCAGGGTTACCCATACCGCCGGTACCTGACTTCCAACGGCCAGTCAGCCTAACGCTGGCAAGAATCCGGTAGGGGCGGAAAATGAGCACCTTCCTGGTCGCTGGCGGATGAACTTGTGAATACCCTTCTCTCGCGGTCAGAGGACCTCGACGCCGCAATACTGAGCGTTCTCGAGGGGTCAGTGCTCTGCTCCTGCGAAAACTCAAGACGCCGCGAGGCAGTAACAGGTCTCGCGGCCGTTGCCATTGAGCATGGTCAGAGCCTTCGCGCCCTGGCGGGGTTGGGTCAGGTCGCGTCGGCCATCTGCCTGATGCGCCCCCAGTTCGAGGCAGTCACCCGCTCCGCTTGGGTCCTTTGGGCTGCCAAGGAATCCGAGGTGACGCTCCTAGATGGCCCGCTGACATGGAGAGCGAGAAGATGGCCAGCCGCCTTCCCATGATGAGCAAGATGCTCCAAGCCCTTGCCGAGCATGCGCCCTCGGCGGCCTTCCAGATGCTTGCTCAATTCAAAGGCACCTCGTTGTCCTCGCTCAACTCGTATGTGCATAGCGGAATTCATGTGATCTCACGCCATAGGTCTGGGTATCCGGAAGGTCTCATGCGTCAGGTCATTCGAAACAGCAACGGCTTGCAGACGATGGCAGGCATGCTGCTCGCAGTCCTCACAGGTGACCAGGTCGTGGTGTCCCGCATGGCAGCTCTCCAGCCGGGCTTCGCGGACTGCCTTCCAGACTTGCTATCCCCGGCACCTTAATCGATGGCGGCGAAATAAGGACAGTCAACAAAGGCCTACGATCCCGCGGAATGAACCTCGGCGGAAGGTCACCTCTCTGCCCACCTGCAGCTAAACCGCCAAAAGCCTCGGACCTGGAGGAGCGGATTGCCGCGCTTGAGGGAAAGCTCCCGCCTCAAGCATCTCCGACACACTCGGGCAAGACAGACCGCACTCGCGGGCTGACTAGCAAGGAAGAACCATGAGCCTAGTAACAAGGATCAAGAAATTGGAAAGCACGTCGGAAGCGAATTACCCGCTGTCCGCATCGTCGTTCGCCCCGTGACCCCGGGGGAGCTAGACGAACCTGTGGCAGTCCTAAGGTGTGGTGAGCAGATTTGGCGGCGGGAGAATGATGAACCCGAAGCCGATTTCGTTGAACGCGTCCATCAGGCGGTAGGCGGCGGAACCCTGCGCTTGGTTGCCAGAGCTCCCGCTGGAAGTCACCACACGCCAGCGGCGCTCGCAAGGCGAGTCGTGGTGAAAGGCGTTGATTCGGAGGAGGTACCCAGTGAGACGCGCAGCTTCGGCTAGTGCGCGTCCGAGGACCGTCCAGGCTTAGCCTGACCCCTTTTAGGTCCCAATTCCAAGATCGCGACGATCAGTCCAGCTCATGCGCCGGCTGAAGGCTGCGAATGTAGAAGGTATGCGATTGAGCATTGCCCTCGAAGGAAAGAGCAACCCAAGCGAAGTCTCTGGTGGCGCTGACTTCCGTCCCCACGCGGCCCGCGAAATCTCCCATAAGCGGGAGCCATTTTCGACCAGGCTCGATGAAGCTCGGGCTTAGCTCTGTCAAATCGGGAGGCGTCGGCTCAGTCACGTCCATTGATATGGCTCCTGATGGAGGACGGAAAGTAGCCTATGCCCGAAAATCAACTACCAACCTCCTTCGTTCGTCCGTAACGAAGTGTTACCAGAGCTGGAGTAGGAGTCCCGTTTGTCTCTGGATGCGTAAGCTAAATGTCAGTCATCTAGATTGAGGCGCCGTCCGAACTGGGCCGCGCTACCGCTTCCTCGGGAGGAGCGCATCAAGATTGCTTCTCGGGCACTGCCGACATGGCCCAACTAGTGCAGGTACCTGCACCTGCGATGGCTGCGCATACGCCGGCTGTCAGTCCTTGTGCCTGCGTTTCCGGTCCTCCTTCAACTGCCCCCGTATGACACCGGCCGGGTGCTCCAAGGAATGCACGTTGACGTAGACGTTGCCGATCCGTGCCTGCTCCAGGATGTCGGCCAGGGTGGCACCGCATTGAGAATTGACGACGTTGTCGTCGGTGACCGTAGCATTGCTGATCCACTTACCGTCAACGTCCCAACCGCGATCGTGAAAGCCTGCGAGGAACAGGATGACCGGTCCGTTAGCGCCGGCCGGAGCGCAGTGAAAGTGGGCCTGCGTGAGCCTCACCCCATCGCTAACCCTGAGCGTGTATTCGGCAGACGAGCCGTCCCTGCCCGGGTGGACTTCGAACCGTCCGCGCGTGTCGGTGTTGACCGGGGGAACCTCGTTCTCGCCGCGCAGTTCGGCCTCAAGTTCGAGCCTGTCGTGAGCAAGCGCGGTGGAGGCAAGCGCGACTCCGAGAACAGCACTGATAACGTGTCTCATGCTAGCGCTCCTGCTGTCGGGAATTGACCGAGCCTCGGAACCCGCAGCTGAGTTTCGATCCGGCACCTGGCCCTGTCAATATCTCGGGCGGCAAGCACGGTATGGCGCCGGGATGACTATTCAGCTCTCGCGGTGCAGTTGCCGCGGGGTGCCTGGGTGCGGGACCGAAAGCCTTCCCGATCGCGCTGTCGGCCTTAGCTTTCGGCCATCAAACACAGGCCTCACCTTTGTCAAGCCATGTCGGCGGTCGCTGCGCGGCGCTCATCAGCGGCAGTTGTGGAAAACTGTGGATTACGGCAAGTGTCCTCAATCGGGTGCCAGTCGCACTGCTTCTGACCAACCTTAATTGGCGACTAGGCGGCAACCTCCGCTTTGCTTGATACGCGCAATGTTGTGGGCTTGGCCGGAGGCACTGAGGTGATTCGCGCTTCGGTACGCACCATGAGTGGAATGCCGGCAGAAACCTTGCAGAGGCATCGGCTCCTAGCCCCGCTGTGGCGGCTCCAAGCCCTTTCGCCGATACCCCAGGACCCCAGCCGACGCTACTACGCCCTGACACGGATCAAGGGCGTAGACGAACCCGAGAACGCAAAAGCTCAAAGTAAGCGCACGGGCAAGTCACCTTGCCAGGTGCGGAGTCAGCTGATCTCGGCCGGAACCCACCGATGAGGTAGCAGATCCTCGATCTGGCTGGCGCGCTGCGTTGGAATCCGCTGCAGGACGTCCTTCAGGTACCGGTACGGATCGTGGCCGTTAAGCTTGGCGGACTGGATCAGGCTCATGACGGCAGCCGCGCGCTGCCCCGCGCGCAGGGAACCGGCGAACAGCCAGTTTGAGCGGCCAAGGGCCAGTCCCCAAACATTCTGCCCATATCGGGCAAGTAGTCGTGGTTCACTACCGATGGCATCCTCTGCATGGCCGCACGCTCCGTCGGTTCTATAGCAAGCAACGCGCGGGCGGGGCCGTTGTTCACATAGAGGTCTTCCCCGGTGTCGTAATCGCCGTTGCCGAGTGGATGCTGGATGCGGCAGCGTGCTCAGGTATGACGCTGGGTGAACCCCGAGTCACCCTTTCGGCGCTGCTGGACCTCAAGCAGTTGCTGAAGCGACACAGTGACGGCAGCTCCTGCCACGATAGCGTCTCCATTATCGGGGAGAAGCATCGTGAGGATTCGATTGACACCGCGCGCGACGTCTCACCAAACGCCATTGCAGTTGAGGATGGCACTCGAGAGCCACGTGCTGAAGCAGTTGAGCGTCGCAGAGCGGTCTCGAGCGATCGCGCGCCTGGCCAACCTGCTGCTGCTCGCCGCCGGCGTAGCGGTGAAGGAGCGAAGCGATGACGACCGGCGCTGAACCGCTCCCGGCGGCCGTGCTCAAGCGCAAGGCCGTCGTCTACATCCGGCAGTCCACCCAATCGCAAGTGCAGATCAATCTGGAGAGCAAACGGCGTCAGTACGATCTCGTCGATCTCGCCAGAACGAAGGGCTTCGCCGACGTTGAACTCATCGATGATGACCTCGGCCGCTCTGGCAGCGGCACCGTCGCCAGACCCGGATTCGATCGGCTTGTTGCCGCGCTCTGCGCCGGCCATGTCGGTGCGGTACTCTGCATGGACGCGTCTCGGCTTGCCCGCAACGGTCGGGACTGGCATCACCTTCTCGAACTATGCGGCCTTGTTCACGCGCGCGTCATCGATCTCGACGGCGTCTACGATCCATGCCGGCCGAACGATCGGCTCCTGCTGGGGATGAAGGGCAGCATCAGCGAGTTCGAACTCGGCATCCTGCGCACCCGGATGCTCGACGCCGCCCGCGCCAAGGCGAGGCGTGGCGAACTGCGCATCAGTGTTCCGGTTGGCTTCCAGTGGCATCGCGAGTATGGGCTTGGGTTGGACCCCGACCTGCGCCTGCAGGAGACGATCCGCCTCATTCTCGCCCGCTTCGCTGAACTGGGCAGTGCGCGCCAGGTACATCTGTCGATGGCGGCCGAACACATTCACTTTCCGCGGCCCTCCGATGGTAAGAAGCTCACGATGTTCGAGTGGCATCCCATTCGCTACCGCAACGTCATCTCCGTTCTCAAGAACCCCTTCTACGCCGGCGTCTACGTCTACGGCAAGAGCGAACATCGCACGCAAATCGTTGACGGACGAGCCCGCAAGACCTATGGCCACGGTAAACCGCTTGACCAATGGGAAGTTATGCTCAAGGATCACCATGAGGGCTATATCGACTGGACACAGTTCGAGCGCAATCAGGGGCAGCTTGCAACCAATACCTACGGCAAGGCTGGCGGCGTCAAGTCGGGACGCGGTGGCCGTGCATTGCTTGCAGGACTGCTCGTCTGTGGGCGTTGCGGCCGGCGTCTGGCGGTCGCCTATACCGGACGCTATCCGCGCCCCGTCTACCGCTGCGATCGTCCCAACCTTGCACTGGGCCTTGCGCGATGCATGAGCTTCGGTGGCATCCGCATCGATGCGGCTGTCTCGAGAGAAGTGCTGCGCGCTGTCGAGCCACTGGCCATTGAAGCCGCCTTGCAAGCCGAGCAAACTCTTATGCGTAGCCAACAGGAACAACGTCGTGTCGTTGAACTGGATCTGCAGCAAGCGCGCTACGAAGCCTCCCTGGCCGAGCGCCGATACGCCGCCTGTGATCCGGAGAATCGACTGATAGCCGCGCAGCTCGAGAAGAGCTGGGAAGCTGCGCTGCAGCGCGTGCAGGCATTCGAGGATCGGCTCAAGGCGACTGATGCCTGCCCACCAGTGACGGCAACGGGCGGCGACCTGATTGGACTAGCGCAGGACCTCGACGCCGCCTGGAA
The DNA here is from genome assembly GCA_963844195.1 of uncultured Pseudomonadota bacterium. Classification (GTDB taxonomy): domain Bacteria; phylum Pseudomonadota; class Gammaproteobacteria; order Burkholderiales; family Burkholderiaceae_E; genus Lautropia. Next base: position 2,486,782 of record CAWJNC010000004.1, read on the forward strand.
TGCACCTGCCGTGACCACCCGTGCGCGACAGCAACTGATGCGAACATTGATCGTCGACATCATTGCCGACGTCGATGAGGCGACCCGCGAAGTCATCGTCACGATTCATTGGCGCGGTGGCCAGCACTCGCAGATCCGCGTGAGCAAGCCCAGAACGGGAGAGCACGGCTGCACTACCTCTGACCAAGCCATCGCGATCATACAGAGCATGGCGACCCGTTGGTCCGACGAAGACATCGCCGCATCGCTCAATCGCATGGGCATCAGGACCGGGCAAGGCAAGACCTGGACGGCGCACCGCGTCAGCTCGCTTCGCCGGGTTCGCGGCATCTCTGCGTACCGCTCGGCGGAGAAGAACGGGCAGTGGTTGACGATGAGCGAGGCCGCGTCGGCACTTGGCGTCACGAATCATGTGATTCGACGGCTCATCAAGGACAAGATTCTTCCCGCTGAGCAGGTCGTTCCCGGCGCACCATACCAAATTCGAGCCACTGACCTCAGCAACGCAGCCGTTGGCGATGCCATCGCCCGGAAGGGCAGCCCGTGTCGCAGAGACTCGGCGAACCAGATCCCAATGTTTACAGGCACTTATGAAGGAGGTGCACAATGAACGCGTCGTTGCTACTGCGCGCAGAGCGCGTTCCGCAGCATTGTTGTCGATCTCAATGGCGCCATCGTCGCGGTACCGCGTGAGCGCAGTCCAGCGAGTCGTCGCGTAGCGGATCGCCACCGCGAGTTCAGACTTCTTGGAGACGGTGCCTAGGGTCGCAAGCAGCCAGTCATGCAAGCTCTGCAGCACTGGTCCGGCCCGGGCCTGTCGGATCGATCGACGCTCTTCGCGCGGACTGCCCCGGATGTCCTCCTCAATGCCATAGAGCGCTCCGATCCGATCGAGTGCCTCTGCAGCAATGGGCGAACCTTTCTCGTGGGCGTTGATGTCGTAGAACTTGCGCCGCACGTGAGCCCAGCATCCAGCCTCAACGACGTCACCGCGCTCGTATATCCGGCCGAAGCCGGCGTAGGCATCAGCCTGCAGAGTTCCGCGGAAGGTCTTCAGGTGTGCAACCGGCCGTTCGCCCTTGCGGTCCGGCGAGTACTGGAACCACACTGCCGGTGGCCGGTCATCTCCGGCGGGTCGATCATCTCGGACGTACGTCCACAACCGCCCGGTTTTCGTCGTTCCCCGGCCCGGTTGCAGCACCGGCACCGGCGTGTCGTCGGCGTGCAGCTTTGCGCCCGAGAGCACGTATTTGCCGAGTGCAGCGACCAGCGGGTTTACGAGCCGCGCAGCGCTCCCAAGCCAGTCCGCCCGAGTCGATCGGTCGATTTCCACGCCCTGGCGTGCGTCGATCTCGGCCTGGCGATACAGCGGCAGGGAGTCAGCAAACTTGCTAACCGCCACGTGCGCGAGCAGCCCTGGTCCAGGCAGGGCGCGCTCGATCGGCCTGCTGGGCGCCCGCATCTGAACAATTCTCTCGCAGCGACCGCAGCAGAGCTTGGGCCTCACATGCCGAATCACCTTGAAGCTTGACGGTATGTATTCCAGCATCTCGGCTACGTCTTCGCCGATGCGCGTCATTGCAGCCCCGCAATCCGGGCACTCGCAGGCAGGCATATGAAGCACCGTCTCGCGTGGCAGATGCTCAGGCAAGGGCTTGCGCACCGGATGAGTCGCTGCCGCAGCCTCAATCGAAGGGCGCGGCGTCTGCGCGGCCTGCGTGGCTTCAAGGTCCTCAACGATCAGCTCGAGCTGCGCAATCCTCTCGCCAAGCTGCTCCGAGGACCTGCCAAACTGCGCACGCCTCAACCTTGCAATCTCGAGCTTGAGCTTCTCGATCCAGGTCCGAAGGTGCAACGTCTCTTGCAGTGTTGCCTCGAGCCTTGTGTTGCCTTCCTCGATCTGCGCACGCAGCGCGACCACCATCGCCTGCAACGTCTTCGCGTCACTAGGCAGAGGATCAGAATCGGCTGCGCGCATGCGCGCAGTTTACTGACGCCGTTGCTTCCTGTGAACCCCTTCGCGCTATGCCGCGCGATTTGGTTGCCACGTGCGCTTCGGCTGCCTCCAATCGATTCCCTCAAGCAGCATCGACAGCTGCGCCGCAGTCAAGTGCACCTTGCCGCTTTCGGCCTGTGGCCACACGAATCGACCTCGCTCCAGGCGCTTGGAGAACAGGTTCAACCCGTCACCGCTCCACCAGAGCAGCTTCAAGAGGTCACCGCGTTTGCCGCGGAACACGAACACATGGCCGCTGAACGGATTCTCCAGCAGTGCTGTCTGCACGAGCGCTGCCAACCCGTCGAACCCTTTGCGCATGTCCGTCACGCCGCCAGCGATCCAGACCTGAGTCCCGGCGCCGAGCGATCCAATCATCGAGTCGACAGTGCCTGCACAAGCGTGCGCAGTACATCCAGATCGACCGGTCCTTCAAATCGCAACGAGCCTCGGGCAAGCTTGACGATCATGCAGGTCTCTGCGCCAGGCGTCGAACAATCCTTCTCGTCGATCACCACCGGCAGCATCGGCGCCGCGGCTTTGACAGCCCCTACCTCGCTCTCATGCTGGCGGCACCAGTAAGCGCCCGGGCAAGTCACCTTGCCAGGCGCAGATCAGCTGATCTCGGCCGGCACCCAGCGATGCGGTAGCAGTTCTTCGATCTGGCTCGCGCGCTGCGTCGGAAGCCGCTGCAGGACGTCCTTCAGGTACCGGTACGGATCGTGGCCGTTGAGCTTGGCCGACTGGATCAGGCTCATGACGGCAGCCGCGCGCTGCCCCGCGCGCAGGGAGCCGGCGAACAGCCAGTTCGAGCGTCCAAGGGCAACTGGCCGGATTCGGTTCTCGACCCAGTTGTTGTCGATGGGCAGGTTGCCGTCATCGAGGTAACGGATCAGCGCCGACCACCGCTTCAGGCTGTAGTCGATCGCCTTTGCCGTTGCCGAACCGTCCGGCACCTTCTGCCGGTGCAGGATCAGCCAGCGGTGCAGCGTGTCGGCCGCAGGTGCGGCACGCTCCTGCCGGATCCGATGCCGTTCGCTTGGGATCAAGCGCGGCAACGTCTCGCTCCACGTCGTAGAGCGCGCCGTAAAGCGTCAACGCCTCGCCGGCGATCTGGCTGCTGTGGTTGGCCCAGAGGTCATGGAACTTGCGCCTGGCGTGCGCCATGCAGCCGGCTTCGATGATTCCGTTCTCGAACAACGCCTTGTAGCCGGCGTAGTCGTCGCAGACCAGCTTGCCCTTCCAGTCGCCGATGAACTCTCGCGCGTGGCGTCCACCGCGGGTTTCAGCGAAGTCGTAGACGACGCCCTTGATGTCGTCATACTGCGTCGAGCACCAGCTCCACAGGTAAGCCCGGTGCGTCTTGCCGTTGCCGGGCTTCAGCATCGCCACCGGTGTCTCGTCGGCATGCAGCACCTGGCGCTCAAGCAGCACTGCCTTGAGCGCATCGACCAAGCGGCTGCAGCCGGACGCCGCAGACGCCCACCCATTCTCCCAGCGTCGATCGTGGGATCGCGTAGCCGGCCCGGCCGAACATCTGTTCCTGCCGGTAGAGCGGCGCATGATCCGCATACTTCGAGACCAGCACCTGCGCGAGCAAGCCAGCAGTCGGGATGCCCTTGTCGATCACCTGCGCCGGCACCGGTGCCTGGATCAGCGTCTGGCATTTCACGCAGGCCCACTTGCCGCGCACGTGCCGCTCGACCTGGAACACGCCCGGCGTGTAGTCGAGCTTCTCGCTGACGTCCTCGCCGATGCGCTTCAGCTGGCAGCCGCAGTGGCAGATCGTGCTGTCCGGCTCGTGGCGCACATCGATGCGCGGCAGGCTCGCCGGGAGCGCTTCACGTTTGGGTTGCTGCTTGGTCGCCGGCGTAGCTGACGCTGTCAGTTGCAGATCGTCGAGCTCCGTCTGCATCGCCTCGAGATCGGCGTCCAACGTCTCCTCGAGCAGGCTTCTCTGCTCGCCGTGCAACTGCTCGCTGCGCGCGGCGAACTTCCAGCGCCTGAGCACCGCCATCTCGTGCGTCAGCTGATCGATCTTGACCTGACGGCGATGCAGCTCCCGGTGATCCCGCTCGATCGTTTCGGCCTTGCTGCGGATCTCCTGATCCTGCTTCGCAACCTTCTCGATCAGCTGTGCAGCCAGCTCGCGCAGCTGCTGCTCATCCATGGTTGCGATCTGCTCGTGAAGCGCCATGCACGCGATGGTGCCATAGGATTCGCTGCTATAAAACCCGGATCGTTGCGCCTTCTCCGATGCGATGCCACGGCAACCCAATCGTCAGTGCGCGCAACTGCTCGTGTGTGAGTTCGAGCCGTGTTCCCGAGTGCGACTCGGCCCAGGTGAAGCTGCCTTGGTGCAGCCGCCGCGCGCATAACCAGATGCCGATTCCGTCGTGCACGAGCACCTTCATTCGATTGGCGCGGCGGTTGGCGAACAGGTAGGCGTGATGCGCCCGCGCTTCACCGAACACCTTGATCACGCGCGCCAGCGCGGTCTCTGTTCCGGCTCTCATATCCAGCGGTTCGACCGCCAGCCATACCGCGTCGATCCGGATCACCTCAACAACTCACGCAGCCAGGCGCCG
>CAWJNC010000005.1:0-19300 GCA_963844195.1 uncultured Pseudomonadota bacterium
CGCCCCGCGGCGATGGCCGATCGGCCAGCGGGGCCGTGGTCGATGATCTGCGCGGTCGTGCGCGAGCTGTCGGCCAGTCCGCTGCGGCAGCGGCTACCTGTTCCGTCGTGCAGGCCCCGCAATCGTTGGTTGAGGACCCCCAAGTGGCGTAAGTGGCGGAAATCATATGTTTCAACCAAGGGTCCAAACTGAACCTCAAATTCTGAATTCATCAATCCCTCCCAGGGCTGACCTAAACGTGTGGCCGTCCGGGATGTTGTCGAAGCAGATGAGCTCCGGCGACCGCTGGAGGATCGCCAGGAGCAACTTCTTCACCTCCTCCTCATTGCCCGGAAAGCTCATCGCCGGCATGTCCTGCCCGGTGGGGAGGAGGTGCAACATCCGGACCAATGTCGTCTTGCCCGACGACTGGTTTGCAGCAAGCGCGCCGAGGCCAGGCGCAGCGTCGAGCACCCTTCTCTGCACCGTGGTCACCAGGCCGGCTATCGCGACCTCGGCATCCAGGTCATCCGCAAACTCGAACTCTGAGAAGACGTCGCGCAGTCGAAGCAGCGCGTTCGCTGCTTCTGCCTGGTCATAGGGGCGGATGTCGTCGAAAGTCTTGCCGCTCAGGTACAGGCCCGTCCCGCGGTGCAGACCATGCTCCGACACGATCTCGCCGCCCGACAGCACGATCGGGTGCGCCAGCAGCCCGGAGACGATCGGAATCGACGAAGACGGCTCCTCTAGGATAGAGGCCAGCACCTTGTCAGGCACGTCGATCGAAGCCGCGCCCCGCTCCGACTCGGTCGTGAAGACAACCGACTTCTCGACCAGTGCTCGAACGCCCGGGACCGAGAGCGGCACCAGCTGCAGGATCGGTGGCGCATCAGAGTCCGCGTCATCCATTAAGTGGGTGAACGGCAGCCGGTCCTCCTCGACCGACGCGGCAACGTTCCCGAAGACAACAATCTCGCCTTCCTTCGATCTCCGAACCACCTCGACCGTGGCCTCTTCGGCCATCTCGGTCTGGGATCCGGGACGGTACTCGATTTCAAGCCGGCCGTCGACGCTGCGAGCGTGCGCCGAGGCATGCCGCACCCGCCGGAGGATGGTGTTCGCCTCTGTCCACTTCGCCTGCAAAAGGCGCACCGATTCACCTGTGACGCGTTGGACTTCCGCAATCACCGCTGCAGCGCCAGCCTTCTCGAGCGCGGCTGCCATGCTGACCCACCGGGTTGATACTTCGTCGCGTTTGAGCTTGTCGAGCTCGGCGATCACAGTGCTCGAATCGACCTCGACCCCCGCACGGGCCGATCCTGGATTGATCCAACCAGCGGCCTGCGCCTTCGTGAAGACGGCACGGTAGTCAGAGCGGTCTCCGGAAAGACCGTCCCAGACGCGATCAGGATCGGTCTTGCCGTCCCGGAATTTCGGCGACCTCGCCGACCACTCCAGCCACAGTCCCTTTCCGCGATCGCCGAGACACTTCAGATTCTGGCCGACCGTCGTCCAAAGTTCATGACTATCGGGATCGAGGAACTGCAGGGCCGATCGAACATCCGCCAGGGTCTTTTCGTTAACCCGCGCTATTGCAACTACCCGTCCGAGATCGGTATCAGCACCGGCAGCGCGCGCGAGAGTGTGAGACGCCTCAGCCTGCGCTTTCGCTACTGCCCCGGGCTTGCCGATCGAATCAAGGAAGATAGCGGCTTCGTCGAGCGGCATCCCGCTGACATGCTGGCAGGCGTAATCCACGCCCTTGACCGCGCCGAAGTAATACATCCTCCATGGGTGCCACGACTCCGCGTCCAGGCATCCGCCGACGGCGCCGTTGAGCAGGTCCATTAGTTCGCCGTGCTCGCTGGGCACGTGCGTACGGAATAGCGGCGCAACGACGCGCAGGCGTGGCGCGGTGGCGGTATGGCGCGCTGTCGTGTAGACATCTGCTTCCACATGCGCGTTCGTGAGGCGCTGGCACATCTCTTCCAGCGAAATGCCGGGCACAACCTTGCCATCGTAGTCGGCAACTACCGCATCAAAGGAGATCAAGTTCTCAGCTTCGCGTGTGCCGTTAAACGTGGAGGCGGCGAAAAGCGGGCTCTTCTCCTTCGTAGGGTAGACGGTTGGCTTTTTGAATTTCTTGATCATGCTCGCCCAGCGCGTCACCTGACTTGTGCCTGTGTTGTCAGTCGCGCTGCTGTACACCGTGAGGGCGATCTTTAAGCGCTCAGGTTTAGGGCGCTCAGCCGCGCCAGTGCTGGCGACAACGGGCGCGAGCGTCACAGGAGCGTCTGCTACATCTGGCTCAGCGGCTTACCGATTCGTTTTCTCGCATGACGGCTCCTGGGCGCTGTGTATGGATGTGTATGCAGGGGCCCGACCAGACCGGCGCAGCATGCAACGAGAGTCCCGACCAATGCAGGGTTGCGGCGGGCATATCCGTCGCCCAATTCACGATCGACTGCGGCAAGAGCAGCCTTGGTGAAGGTCGCCATCGCTTCAGTGGCTTGCTGAGGCGTCATGGCTGCACCACCCGTTGGCGAGCGGGAGGCGGCAGCACGTCCGAGACCGGGCGCGATGCCGCCCAGGCCTCGACCTCACTACGAAGGTAGGCGACGGCGCGCGCGCCGAGGCGGCGAGGCTTTGGGAATTCGCCGCGCGCAGTCAGCCGCCGGATGGTGGGCTTTGAGAGCCCGATTAGCCCCGGCAGATGCGTGGAAGCGATGAAGAGGGCGCCGCCAACGGGTGCTGGGGCGCGGCCTTTCGCAGTGGTAAAAACTGAAGTGCCCATGTCGTAATCCCTTAGGTCCGCAGACGCTCATAGCGCGTCACTGGTACCCAAGATAACGACTCAGACCCCTCTCAAACCACCCGCATAATTGCGCGCCGCTCGCGGCGCGGTCATCGCCGCTTGATCCTCGACCTGACAGGTCCCCCGATGGACGCCGTGTTCTCTTTGTCTGCTGAAGCAAGTCCGGCGGTTAGGACAACTTCCTTCTTGTCGTAGTCCACTTGGGCGTACAAAGGTGCTGTGCCCTGCGGGAGCGATTTCACCGCCGCCCGGATAGCGTTCTCGGCATCGCGCCCGGCCGGCAATGCCCGCTCCACCGTGTCGACGCTGACACCCAGCCGATAAGCGGCCTTCTCCACCGGCGAAGGCTGACGCCGGCTGACAGCCCGTTTATGGCCCTGCCTCACCTCCGCGAGCGTCTCGCGAGCGAAGAGCGGATCGACACGCATGGGCCGCCCCCCTCCCTGGCGAACGGCGGCGGTGAAAATGTCGCGCACAACCTCTACAAGCGCGGCTTCGCCGCTGGACGGAATTTCGGCCGGCTTCCGTGGTGGATTCGGGGGCGGTCCGTCGATCGGCCCGTCTGGGAGCGGGGTCAGCCCCGGCACGATCTCGGACAGGCGCAGCCCCCGCAGGTGCGAGAGCTCCTGCTCCCCTGCCCACTGCAGTACGCGGTCCACGAGGTCCAGAGCGGCTATCCGCGGTAGCTTGAGTCGCACATGTTCGACACTATCGCCGCCATGACGCTTGAAGAGCCGAAAGAGCGTGGCTGCGCCGGGAGCGACCATTGACAATTCAGGCGCCTCAGGCGCCACAAACTCAACGGTCATCCGCATGGCGATCGGGCGCAGCGCAACCGTGAGGTTTTCCCCCTTTCGGGATCGAGCGCTCATGCGGCTACCCGCCCTGCTACAGTCACTTCGGCCAACTGGTCAAGGCGCGCGCCCAGTTTGGTCAGCCACTCCACTTTCTGCTGCGCGAGTGCCGAGACTGCGTAGTTGCCGGCGACGCCCGGTAGCGCATGGGCTAGGATCGACTCGCCGACTTCGAATGGGCAACCGAGCTCCTGCAGCATCGTTCTCGCAGTGCGGCGCAGGTCATGCGGAGCCCATTCGGTCACTGGGCAGACGCGCAGATGCGAGTAGACCTCTGAGGTCGACGCACCTGAGTGTGCGTAGACCTCGACGCCTAGGGACTTCTGGGTGACCGGCTTCTTCCCGTCCCTTGACGGAAACAGGTAACCCCCCTCCTTTGGCGTGCGGCTGAACGCGATCGCACGAGCGCGCCCGACGAGCGGAACCGAGTGGGGCTTGCCTTCCTTCATGCGCTCGGCTGGGATGTGCAACCAGAGGATGCCGTCCCTCTCTCGCAGTTCCCGGGTATGCATTTCCACCACCTCGCCAGACCGCAGGCCTGTGCGCAGCGTAAGCTCCAGTGCCTCCGCGACGGTGCGGCTATAGGCACGCGGCTGCCGGAACCACTGCAACAGCGCGGCCGTCTCCTCGGTGTTCAGAAACCGGGACCGCTTAACGTTACCGGGCAGCGCGCCGCCGATCGTCTTGCCCAGGAACGGGTTCGCCGAAGCGATTCGTCCCGTGGCGATTGCGTGCTCCCAGCAGGCACGGAGCTCCTGCCGCGTCATTGCAGCGACGCGGGGTGCGGTCTTCGCTACAGTGAGGACAATCTCATGAGCCTGTTCCCTTGTCAGGTCCTCGGCTGGAGCCTTCTTGAACTTCTCGATCGCTCGGGTAAGCATGCGGTTCGTCTCCAGCGCCCCCTTCGTCTTTCGCTTGGGCTCCACAACCTCCTCGATGTACTGGTGAACCACCCTAGAAACAGTCGATCGCTGCCGGCGCTGTAGCGTCTCGCTGGTAGCCCGGGCTTCCTTTTGCTTCGCGCGTCGGGCGTCGCCGACAGATACGCCAACGCTGCGGGCGCCCCTCGCCTGCTCCCAAGCCGCAAGCGCCTGGGGGAAGGTAATGCCGGGCCAGCGTCCTAGCGACATCTGCTTCAGCGCGCCCGTTGCAGGATCTCGATAGCGGTACGTCCAGGTCTTCGTCGTAGCCGTGGCGACCAAACGTAGACCTGGATAGGCGGGAATGGTCAGGAAGTTGCCGACCGGCAGCTGCTTTGCAGTACGTGCGTCAAAGGCGTGAATCTGCATGGGACAATTCCTAGTGAGTGCCCGGAGGATTCGGTGTAGGTTTGGTGTAGCTCGTATAGGGGTATGATTATAACCTACACCGGAACCTACACCAAGGCCAATCTTGTTTGCCAATGGCTTGATCCGATCTGCGCATCCTAGAATGGCCATGTGTCTACCTAACCTATTGAAGTAACAACAAAACTGGATGCTCAAACCGGATCAAATCGGCTCGGATCTCTCCGGCCATACGCCGATGATGCAGCAGTACCTGCGGATCAAGGCGGAGCATCCGGACGCCCTGCTCTTCTACCGCATGGGCGACTTCTACGAGCTCTTCCACGACGATGCGAAGCGCGCGGCGCCGCTGCTGTCGATCACACTGACCAAGCGCGGTGCGTCGGCCGGCGAGCCGATCCCGATGGCCGGCGTACCGGTGCATGCGCTCGACTTCTACCTCGGCAAGCTGGTGGCGCTCGGCGAGGCGGTGGCGATTTGCGAGCAGATCGGGGATCCGGCGACTGCCAAGGGCCCGGTCGAGCGCAAGGTGATCAGGACGATCACGCCCGGCACCCTCACCGATGCGCAGCTTCTGCCGGAGCGGGAGGATCGGCCGTTGGTCGCTCTGGCGATGCTGCCGGGCGCACCGAAGGCGCAGCGGATCCTGCTCGCGTCGATCGTCGCGGCGAGCGGCGATTGCTGCGTCACGGAGGTCAGCCAAGGCGAGGCCGAGGCGGAGCTCGAACGCATCGGTCCGGCCGAGCTGCTGGTCGCCGAAGGCATGGTCAAGCCGCACCTTGCGCTGCTGGGCCGGTTGCGGCAGCGCTTGCAGGCCGCCGGCAGCGTGCCGCTGATCGAGCGCCCCGACTGGCAGTTCGACCCGGCCCGCGGCGAGCGGCTGCTGCGCGAGACGCTCGGCGTGCACACGCTGCATTCGACCGAGATCGCAGACCAGCCGGCCGCCCTGGGCGCCATCGGCGCGCTGCTCGACTACCTCACTCTGACGCTCGGACAGCCGTTTCGCCACCTGCAACCGATCCGGCGCCTGCGCCGCGACGCGCTGATCGCGATCGATCCAGTCGCCCGGCGCAACCTCGAACTCGTGAAGACCGCTGCAGGAGGAGCGCGGCGCGACCTTGTTGTCGCGGGTCGACCAGTGCGCCACCGCCGCCGGCAGCCGGCTGCTGCGGCAGTGGCTGCTCGCGCCGTTGCAGGACGAGGCGGAGGTCCGGTCCCGCCAGGACCTGGTGGAATGCCTCATCTCGCACCGGCTGACGCAACCGATCCGGCGCCTGCTCGCCGGCTGCGCCGACATCGAGCGGATCGCGACCCGCATCTCGCTCGGCAGCGTGCGTCCCCGCGAACTGGTCGCGCTTGCCGATGCGCTGCCGGTGCTGCCGAAATGCCTGGAGCTGCTGCACCAGGTGCACGGCAGCACCGTCGTGGCCGGATCAAGGGCGGCGCTCGGAAAGTTGTCCGAGGCTGCCGACGTCGATCCCGCCGTCGCGGCGATGCTGCACGAGACACTGGTGGACGAGCCGGCGGCGATGGTGAGGGACGGCGGCGTGATCCGCGACGGCTTCGACAACACGCTCGACGAACTGCGCGCGGTCGACCGCGACTGCGACCGCTTTCTCGCCGACATGGAGCAGCGCGAACGCGAGCGCAGCGGCATCGCCACGCTCAAGGTCGGCTACAACAGCGTCCATGGGTTCTTCATCGAGGTGGGCCGCGCCCAGGCCGACAAGGTGCCTGCCGACTATCGCCGTCGCCAGACGCTCAAGGGCACCGAGCGCTACATCACCGCCGAGCTCAAGACCTTCGAGGACAAGGCGCTGTCGGCACGAGAGCGCGCGCTGGCGCGCGAGAAGGCCCTGTACGAGCAGCTGCTGCAGGCGCTTGCTCCGCACATTGCGGTGCTCCAGCAGCTGGCGCGCGCCATCGCGGCGCTGGACTGTTGCCACGCCTTGGCGACGGTGGCGGAGCAGTCGCGCTGGGTCCGCCCGCAACTCGGCGCGACGCCGGGCATCCACATCAAGGGTGGCCGGCATCCGGTCGTCGAGAAGGTGGTCGAGCGCTTCATCGCGAACGATTGCGAGATGGACCCGGAGCAGCGACTGCTGGTCATCACCGGGCCGAACATGGGCGGCAAGTCGACCTACATGCGCCAGGTCGCGCTGATTGCCGTGCTCACGTGGTGCGGCAGCTTCGTGCCCGCGGAATCGTGCTTGATCGGCCCGATCGATCGGATCTTCACCCGCATCGGCGCATCCGACGACCTGGCCGGCGGCCGTTCGACCTTCATGGTCGAGATGACCGAGGCGGCGGTGATCGTCAATTCCGCGACCGAAAGGTCGCTGGTGCTGGTCGACGAAATCGGCCGCGGCACCTCCACCTTCGACGGCCTTGCGCTCGCCCATGCCATCGCGTTTCACCTGCTGGAGACGAGCCGCTCGCTGACGCTGTTCGCGACCCACTACTTCGAGCTGACCACACTCGCTTCGCAGTCGACCGCCGCGGTCAACCTGCATCTGGCCGCCGCCGAGCATGCCGGCGGGATCGTCTTCCTGCACGAGGTCCGCCAGGGCCCGGCCAGCCAGAGCTACGGCCTGCAGGTGGCACGGCTGGCCGGCTTGCCGACCAGCCTGCTCAGGCATGCGCGCGCAAGCCTGCAATCGCTCGAGCAGGCGGCGGCCGCGCAGCAGCCGCAGATGGACCTGTTCTCATCCGCCGCCTACCCTTCTGATGCGTCGGCTCCCGAACTGTCCGCCGCCGAGCCGCCGGCGGCCGCGCTTGAAGACGCCGCGCCGATCCGCCTCGTCGGCGAAGAGCTGCGCACGCTGGCTGTGGACGAGTTGACCCCGCGGCTTGCGCTGGAACGCATCTACCGTTGGCGGTCGATGATCGAGGCCGATGAGCCGCGCTGAAACTGCGCGCCGATGCGCCGCATGACCGGTCCTGCGGGTGTCTCGAGGCTGCGGCGCCGGCTGCTGCGCGGCACCGCCGCCGGCTCTGCGCTGGCCGCCGCCGGCCTGGCTTGTTCCCGCGCGGCCGCGGCCGATCCTGCCGCTGCGGCGCAAACCGGGCGTCCCGGCCGCGCCCGGCCGCCGAGCGTCGAGGACCGTCCCTTCTGGTTCGGCTTCATCGGCGACACGCCGTATTCGCGCCTCGAAGCGGGCGCCCTGCGCCGGGTGCTGGCGGCAATGGCGCCCGAGCCACTCGAATTCGTGCTCCACGTGGGCGACATCAAGAGCAGCCTGGAAAGCTGCAGCGACGACCTCCTGGCGTCGCGCCTCGCCCTGCTCGACGAGTGTCCCCATCCGCTGGTCCTGACTCCCGGGGACAACGAATGGACCGATTGCGGCCGGCTGCTGGCCCCATGGGACCCGGGCGGCCGGCTCGACCGGCTCGACTGGTTGCGCGCGCATGTCTTCAGCCGTCCCGAATCGCTGGGCCGGCGCCGCATGGCCGTGCAACAGCAGGGGCCTGGTATTGCCCATGCTGCCAGGGCGAGCATGACGTCGCCGAAGCTTCCCGAGAACCTGCGCTGGCGTGTCGGCACACTGCAGTTCTGCACGCTGCATGTGGTCGGCAGCAACAACGCGCCGCAGAACTCGCCGGAGCTTGCCGACGCCTGGCTGCTGCGACAGCATGCGAATGCCGAGTGGCTCAACGAGACGGTCGAACTGGCGGTGCGCGAGCGGGCCAAGGGACTCGCGATCGCGCTTCATGCCAACATGGGATTCGAGGACGATCGCCTCGACGGCTGGGCGCGGATGCGCACCCTGGTGGCGGCGGCAGCCGCGGCGTTCGACGGACCGGTCCTGCTGCTGCACGGCGACACCCACCGTTTCCGCAGCGACCGCCTGCTCCTGCATTCGCACGGCCTCGCCAACTTCCAGCGGGTGGAATGCTTCGGCTCGCCGTTCTCGTCGTCGTGGGTACAGATCCGCTGGGACCCCTCGCTGGCGCGTGCCGGCGCCGGTGAAGCCTCCGAGCCCTTCCAGGTCAGCATCCGCTCCCTTCCCTGACGATCCGACGCAATGACCGCCCCCCGACGCGATGCCATCCGGCTCGGCGAACTCACCACCCGCCAGTTCCTCAGCCGCCATTGGCAGCGCCAGCCGCTGCTGATGCGCCAAGCCCTGCCCGGCCTCCTCGATGGACTTCCGGCAGGGCTGGCGCCGGCGCCCTCGACACCGCCGCGATTCGCGGCGCCGCTCTTTTCGGTGCGCGAGATCCTGGCGCTGGCGCGCGATCCGGAAGTCGAGAGCCGGCTCGTGGTCGCGCCGCAGGCTGATGCGGCCTCGGGCTGCGGCGAGCCCGGCGGATCCGGCTGGAAACTGCGCCAGGGACCCTTTCGCCGCCTGCCGCCGCGAAGCCGCCCCGGCTGGACGCTGCTGGTACAGGGCGTCGATCTGCACCTGCCTCAGGCCCGCGCCCTGATGGATCGATTCCGGTTCGTCCCCGATGCCCGGCTCGATGACCTGATGATCAGCTATGCGACCGATGGCGGCGGCGTCGGGCCGCACGTCGATTCCTACGATGTCTTCCTGCTGCAGGTCCACGGGCGGCGCCGCTGGCGCCTGAGCCCGCCGGAACCGGTGCGACTCGTGCCGGACGCGCCGCTCAAGCTGATCGCCGGTTTCCGCAGCAGCCGCACCTGGCTCCTGGAGCCGGGCGACATGCTCTACCTGCCGCCGGGCTGGGGCCATGAAGGCACCGCCATCGGGGAATGCATGACCTGCTCGATCGGCTTTCGCGCCCCGTCTGCCGGGGAGCTGCGCCAGGCGTTCTACGGTTTTCTCGCGGACCATCCGGTCGCGACCACCGGGGAGGAGCGGCGCTATCGCGATCCCCAGCCGCGGCCGGTCTCGCATCCGGCGGAGATTCCGCCGCGGATGGCGCGAACCGTCGGCGGCTGGCTGCGGCAACGTCCGCCGCAGGCGCTGGTCGAACGGTTCCTCGGCTGCTACCTGACCGAGCCGAAGCCTTCGGTCTGGTTCGAGCCCGCAGCGGACGGCGATGCGCAGCTTCCCGACGGCGCGTCATTGGTACTGGACCGCCGCAGCCGGATGCTCTATCGCCGGGGCGCCTGCTACATCAACGGCGAGGCAGTCGAGATGGCCGGGGCCGACCGCGGCGCGCGCAGCCTGCTGCGGATGCTGGCCGACCAGCGAGGGCTGGATGCCGTTCAGACTGCGCGTGCCTTACGCCTGCCGTGGCTCCGCGATAGCCTGCAGGACTGGTTGTCCTCCGGATGGATCCGTCTTGCAGGCTCCTGAATCCCGACTCTTCTCGTTGCGAAGCGAATTCCATCGCTCGGTGCTGGAACTGCTGTCGCGCAGCCGCAGGTCCGTCGCACTCGCCGACCACGACTTCTCCGACTGGCCGCTCGAATCGCCCGCGGCGTTCGCCGAGTTGTCGCGCCTGCTCAAGGGGCCGGAAGCGAGCCTGCGGCTGGTGGTCCGTTCGCCGGAATGGCTCGAGCGTCATGCCTCCCGTTTCGGGCAACTGCGCCGCAGCTTCTCCGGTCGGATCGAATGCCGTCAGGCGCCCGCCGCCATCTCCGCCGGCGAGGGGCTGCTGGTCGGAGACCGCATCCACCTGCTGCGCCGTGCCCACTACCAGGCCTTTCGCGGACGCCTGCTGCTCGCGATGCCGGAGGCGGTGGAACCCTGGCTGCGCAAGTACGAGCAGCTCTGGCAGGAATCCACGCCCTGCCTCACCGGCACCACCACCGGCCTGGGCGGCTGACGCCTCGCCGCGCCGGTCAGGCGCGACGGGGGGCTTACCGAGAAGGGCCTGACCGGCGGGGTAAAATGGGCTTCCGACGGGCAACAACGAGAAGCCAAATGCGCATCACCACCCTCCTCCTGGCGCCTCTGCTCGCCCTTGCGCTCGCCGCCTGCGACAGGAAGGAAGACATACCGGCGCCGAAGACCGAAGCTCAAAGCCAGGGTTCCGGCGACGCGGCCAAGGACGCCGCCGCCCGCGCGGTGCAGTCCGCCAAGGAGGCCGCCGCACATACTGGCGAGGCGGTCAGGCAAGCCACCGGCACGGCCGGCGTGTCGACCCAGGAAGCCGCGGCACGCGCCGTCGAGTCGGCGCGCGAAGCTTCTGCCGTCGTCACCGAGAAGACGAAGGAATACGCCGGCAAGGCCGCAGAAGTGACCCGGGAACTGGCCTCGGACATTGCCGGAGCATCCAGCGAAGCGGCGGCCGAAGCGAAGGAAGCCGCGGCCCGCGCCGTTGCCGCCGCCAGGGCCGCAGCCGACAAGTCCACCACCGACAGTCCGGTAACCGACAAGCCTGCCCAGTAGCGCAATGCTTGGCCCGCCTGCGGCGGCGCCGGCACCCTCAGGCGTGCAGCCAGCCTGAGCCGAGGTCCTGGTCGGCAACCGGGACCGAGTCGGGCGTGCGCTGCAAGACCGTCGCCAGCGCAAGCCTGGCCAGGTCGGCGCGGTTGTTGTGGCGGCTCAGGTGGGCCGCAACCACGGTGTGCAGCCGGGTGCGATCCAGCGATTGCAGGATCGCAGCGGCAGCCTGGTTCTCGAGGTGGCCGTAGTCGCCGCCGATGCGCCGCTTCAGCGACGGCGGATAGTTGCCTTCGGCCAGCAGCGAACGGTCGTGGTTCGCCTCCAGCACCAGCGCGGTGAGACCGGCCAGCGCCCCGATCACGTGCGGCGTCGAGCGGCCGATGTCGGTCAGCAGTCCGAGCCGCGAGTGGTTGTCCTCGAACACGTACTGGACCGGCTCGCGCGCATCATGCGGCACCGGAAACGGCGACACTCCCAGCCCGTGGATCTCGAGCGGCTCGTCCGGCGAGATGAGACGGCAGGCCCGTTCGTCGAAGGTGGGCAGCCGCCGCGATCCTTCGCGCGTTCCGTACGTGAGGTAGATGGGCACCCCGACTGCCGCCGCGAGCCGGAAGACGCCGCCGACGTGATCCGAATGCTCGTGCGTCACCAGGATCGCGCGCAGCCCGCTCAACTCGAGTTGCAGGCGGGCCAGGCGGCGGGCCACCTCCTTGAGCGCGAACCCGCAGTCCACCAGCAGGAATCCATCGTCCTGCGGCAGGCTCACTGCCAGCGCATTGCCTTCGCTGCCGCTTCCCAGGCTCGCAAACCGCACGTGCTACTTCATCTCTTCATGAAGCAATGCGATGATCCGGTTGGCGACCCGCTTGGTCTCCGGCGTGGCCGGCGCCTGGCCGCCCTCGTCGCGCACCGTCACCATCACGCCCGGGTTGCTGCCGGCGCTGCCGCCGGGATTGCCGCCGGTACCCCCGTTCACCACGGCGATCTGGTAACGCTGCCCCATCAGGTCCTTGCGTTCGCCGGAGAAGAACCGGGAGATCGTCCCCTGGCGGGGGTCGCGGCGATCGAGATCGACGTAGCGGACGAAGTAGGTTCCCTTGGACCGATCGCGATCCTCGACGGTGAAGCCGACCCGGTCGAGCACCAGGCCGACCTCTCGCCAGGCGCGATCGAAGCCTTCGGCAAGCTGCAGGCTTGCCACGTCCTGCGCATTCACGATCCGGGATCGCTCGGCGTCGTTGCCGGCTGCGGCGGTCGCGCCGGCCGCACCGGCGCTGCCAGTCCCCGTGTCGCCGCCGGGGGACCCATCGGCGACGGTGACTGCGTCGCGTTGCACGCCGAACTGGACCAGCATCCGGCGCAGGTACTCGATCTCGAGCTCCGGATCAGACGGGCGCGGCTGCCAGATCGACTGGTCCTTCTGGATACCGGTCACCACCTCCTCCATGCCGCGGTGCGCGAGGTAGATTTCGGTGGCACCGCCCGACGCGCGTTCGAGGCGGGTCCGGTAGCGGTCACGCTCGCCGGTGGCATAGCTGCTGCCGAGGGTACGGCTGAGCAGTCCCCGCAGCCCGGTCGTCTCGACGCGTTCGCGCCGTTGCGCCCATTCGGTCTCCATGATCCCGGTCTGCGGCGAGTCGATTGCGAGGTTGAATCCTTGCGAAGCCCAGAAGTCCTTCAGCACCGGCCAGACCTTCTCGGCCGGCTGGTTGACGACGATCCAGCGCATCTCGCCGTCGCGCTCGATCTTCGCGCCCTGGCGCTCTGGCATCACCTCGTTGCTGCGAGGCGAGGCATCGCCCGCGGCGGCCCGCTCTTTCTGGAAATCGGACAGCGTCTGGGTGGAGGAACGGGCCGGCAGGTTGTAGCGATCGCTGCTCTGCGGAGTCACCAGGTCCGGCGGCACGTCCAGTGCCGGGCCCTGGCTGGCGCCGCGATACTCGATGTTGGCGGGATCCGTGAAGGAGCGGATCGAACTGCAGGCACCCAGGCAGGCAGAGGCCAGCGCGGCGGCCAGCACGATACCGGCACGCCGGGCACGTCGATGAAACATCAAGCAAGTACTCCAGAAGCTTTCAGGGCGGCCAGCACGGTGTCGTGGTGCCCGGCCGAAAGCGGTGTCAGGGGCAGGCGTATGCCGCCCTCGATGAGGCCCATCCGGGCCATCGCCCATTTGAGCGGGATGGGGTTGGCTTCCACGAACAGCTTGCCGTGCAGCGGCAGGAGGCGGCGGTTGATCGCAAGCGCCGCCTTGAAGTCGCCTTCGAGCGCCGCCCGGCACATCTGCGCCATTTCCCTCGGCGCGACGTTGGCAGTCACCGAGATCACGCCATGGCTGCCCATCGCCATCAGCGCGAGCGCGCTGTCGTCGTTGCCGCTGTAGACGGCAAAGTCCTGGGGCAGCCGGGCAAGCAGGTCGGCGCCGCGATACATGTCGCCGGTGGCGTCCTTCAAGCCCACGACCCCGGGCAATTGCGCAAGCCGCAGCACCGTCTCGTTGGCTAAGTCCGCAACCGTGCGCGACGGCACGTTGTAGAGGATGACCGGCAGGCCGGCTTCCTCGGCGATGGCCTTGAAGTGGCGATACAGGCCTTCCTGCGTCGGCTTGTTGTAGTACGGCGCGACCTGCAGAGTAGCCTGTGCGCCCACGTCCTTCGCGTGTCGAGTGAGTTCGATCGCCTCGCGCGTGGAGTTGGCGCCGGTGCCGGCGATGATCGGCACCCTGCCGCGCGCATGCTCGACCGCGACCCGGATCAGCTCCTGATGCTCCTCGACGCTGACGGTGGGCGACTCGCCGGTGGTTCCGACCGCCACGATCGCGGCGGTGCCGGATTCGATGTGCCAGTCGATCAGCGCGCGGTACTTGTCGAGGTCGAGCGAGCCGTCGTCATGCATGGGTGTCACGATCGCGACCAGACTGCCCTTGATCATCATTGAATCGTTCCTCGATTGGCTTTAGGCGCAGGCATCGCCGCAGTCGGCGATGGCATGGCTCGCGAATTTTAGCTCAGCGCGGGTCCCGTTCCGGATGGCGGCGCCGAAAGCGGGGTCGAATCGATACCGGCGGGAAGCTTGACGGCGACGATGCGCTGGACCAGCGCGGGCTTCGGCAGGCCGGCATAGCCCTGCTCGAACGCCCGTACTTGCAGGCCGGCTCGCCGCGCCAGCGCGAAAAGCTCGTCCGGCTGCAGCAGGAACGACGGGTTCGACGGTTTACCATAAGCGGCGTTGCCGTGCGCGAAGGTCTCGTAGACCAGCCTGCCGCCGGGTTCGAGCAATGCCGGCAGGAGATCGAGACGCGGCCGGAAGAGGAAGTTGGTCACGACAACGACTTCGAACCGCTCGGCAGAAAAGCTCCACCGTCCGGATTCCAGGTCTTCCACCCGGGCCTCCAGATTCTTACCCTCGCTCATGTCAAGCAAGGCCCTGTCGCGATCCACGGCAAGCACCCGATACCCCATGGCCACGGCCAAACGGGCGTGGCGGCCGTTGCCGCTGGCGAAATCCAGCAGGCGCGCGTTTCCCCGCGGCTGTCCGATCCAGCGTGCCACCCAGGCTGAATGTTGTACGGTGGCGACATGCGGCTCGGCCGGCTTCGGCGAGACCGGCTCGCCGGCAGGCTGATCAATTTCCGGCTCATGCATCCGACGGCTCATCGTTTAGTGAATCTCGAGGAACTGAAGGCATTCTATTCACGGCTGGTCGCCCGCAAGGACCGGCTGCGGGTGTTCGCCCTGCCGATCGGCGTCGGCGCCGCTTTCTGCATCGCCGGCCTGATGTTCCCGGACCAGCTCACCCGCTACTTCTGGTATGCCCTGCCCATCGCGCTGGTGGCGATCGGCATCTTCGGCTACGGGCTGATGCAGGTGTCGGAAGACCTGCGCGAGCAGCGCGCCATCAACAAGCGGCTGAGCGAGCTGCAGGCGCAGTACGGCGTCGCCGAAGGCCTTGCCGTGATGGGCTCCTGGGTATACGACCTGCTCGAAGATCGCTTCTACTGGAGCGAAGGATCCTACCGGGTCTTCGGCATCGACAAGGAGCACGGGCCGCCCTCGCCGCGGGCGTTCCACATCTGCATCCATCCCGAGGACCAGCAGCGCTGGCAAAGCGCGCACCGCCGCGGCGTCAAGCGCGGCCGCGAGATCCGCATCGAGTATCGCTACATCAAGCGCGGCAAGGACCAGATCTGGATCCGGTCGGTGGCGCGCCCGGAATCGGACGAGCACGGCAACGTCGTGCGCCTCGCCGGCATCGCGCAGGACATCACCGCGATGCGCACCATGGCCCAGCAGCTCGCGGCGAGCGAGGCCAAGTTCCGCGACCTGACCCAATTGAGCTCGGACTGGGTCTGGGAGACGGACGCCGAGCATCGCGTCTCGTTCATGTCGGAGAGCGTCGTGGCCGCGCTCGGCGCCTGGGCGAAGGGGAACATCGGCCGTCACTTCTGGGAAGCGAACCTGATCGGGCTGCCGCGCGCCAACTGGGAGGGCCTCAAGGCGGACCTGGCGTCGGACCGGCAGTTCGAGAACTTCCAGTACAGCCTGCTCGATCCCGACGGCCACCTCTATTCCATCGCGATCTCCGGGCGGCCGACCTTCAATGCCGCCGGCGCCATCGTGGGCTACCGCGGCGTCGGCCGAAACGTCACCCGCGAGACGCAGCAGCAGCTCCTGCTGCAGCTCGAAAGCGAAATGGCCACGGTGATGCGCGAGCAGACCGAGCCCGAGCGAGTGGTGGCCGCCATCATCATCGCCGTGTCGCGGATGATGGGCTGGTCGGGCGGCGCCCACCTCGCGCAGATCCCGGGTACGACATCGCTCACGGTGCGCGAGCGCTGGGGCCTGCCCGCCATCACTCGCATGCTCGGCGACCTGCCCAAGCAGATCCCGATCGGTCCCGACTCGGTGGAGGCCAAGGCGTGGAAAGGCCAGGCGATCTGGATGCGCGACGTCACGCTGCACCCGACCTTCGCCGAGCGCTACCAGTCCCAGGCGACCGGCATGCAGGCTGCCTTCGTCGCGCCGATCTCCGACGAGCAGAAGAACGTGCTCTCCGCACTGCTCTTCTTCTCGCCCGTCGGCTTTCGCGCCGACACCTTCCTTTCGCAGGTGGCGGACATCCTGTCGCGCACCCTGTCGCTGTACCTGCAACGCAAGGCTGCCGAGACGCGCCTGGTGCACGCCTCGCTGCACGACGCCCTGACCGGCCTGCCCAACCGGGTCTACCTCACCGAGCAGCTCCAGCAGCGGCTGGCAGCCCGCGAGCCCGCGTGCATCCTGTACGTCGACCTCGACCGCTACAAGGTCATCAACGACACGCTCGGGCACCAGGTCGGCGACCAGGTGCTGATCGAGGTGGCGCGACGCTTTCGCGAATCGATCGGTCCGAGCGACGTGGCCGGCCGCATCGGCGGCGACGAGTTCATCCTGCTGCTGGACAAGGAAGACAACAAGGAGCGCATCGAGGTAACTGCCCGGCGCGTGCTGGCCGCGATCGAACGGCCCTTCATCCTGCTCAACCGCGCCTATTTCCTGTCGGCCAGCATCGGCGTGGCGCTCTCGCCGGAAAACGGCACCGATGCGACCCTGCTCATCAAGTGCGCCGACAGCGCGATGTACCAGGTCAAGTCCGAAGGCCGCAACGACGTGCGCTTCTTCGCCCGTGACCTGGCCGATGATCGCGGCGACCAGCTGCAGCTGGCCAGCGAGCTGCCGCTGGCCCTGCAGCGCGGCGAGGTGGACCTCTACTACCAGCCGGTGCTGGCGGTCAGCGACAAGCGCATCGTCGGCATGGAGGGACTGATCCGCTGGCGCCATCCGCGGCGCGGCCTGCTGCTGCCGGAGGCGTTCCTGCCGACTGCAGAGCAGAACAACCTGATGCGCGAAGTGGGGCTGTGGGCGATCCGCCGTGCGCTTGACGATCGCATCGAGCTCGGCATCGACGACAAGGACGAGATGTCGGTATCGGTCAACGTCTCGCCTCGCCAGCTCGGCGAGGACGGCTTCCTCGCCCAGCTGAACAGCCTGCTGGCCGAGCGCAGCTTTCCGCCGCGCCTGCTGCGCCTCGAGCTTACCGAGAATGCGCTGATCGACAACTCCAACAAGACGGTGGCGCTGCTCGGCGATCTCCGGCGGCTGGGCATCCAGGTCATCATCGACAATTTCGGTACCGGCTACGCGTCGCTCTCGTACCTGCGCAACCTGCCGGTCGGCGGCCTCAAGATCGACCACACTTTCGTGCGCGACCTGCAGGCGGATCGCGGCAATGCCGCCATCGTCCAGGCGATCATGACGCTTGCGGGCAAGCTGGGGCTGCAGGTGATGGCAGAAGGCGTCGAGACCGGCGCTGAAATGCGCGCGCTGAGGTCGTTCGACTGCGACCACATCCAAGGGTCCTTCATCTGCGAGCCGCTGCCGCTTGCGCAACTGAAGGACTTCCTGCAGACGGTGCCGAAGCTGCGGCAGATGCACCAGATCCGCGAGCCGAAGCCGCTCGCGGACGCATCGACCCGCCAGGACGCCTGAGCAGGAACTATTTTTCGACGAGCCGATCGAGCACCGCGCCGAGTTCCTTCGCCGTGACGTCCGGCAGCTCCTGCAGCTGCGTCGCGTGCTCGGCCAGTGCCGCAGCGCCGCGCGCCTGGAAGTCGGCGATCACGCGGCCCGCTTCCTGCGGCGATGCGAACCCGCGACTCTGCATCAGCACCCTGCCCTGGGCGCCGACGAGCTTGTAGTAGAACCTGCCGTCGCGCTCCCGATACTGCTTGAAGATCGCCTGCGCGGGTTCGACGCCTGCCGGCGGTGAAGTCGACGCCTTGCCTGCCGACTTCCCTGCTGCCGGTTCCGTTGCCTGTTCCGCTGGCTGTTCCGCTGCCTTGGCCGTGGCGCCAGCGAGGGCCCGCAGGCCGACTGCCTGGCGCAGCCGCACCATCAGGGGGGCGGCGAGCTGCCTCGCCTTGTCTGCACCCTCCTTCAGCACCGCCTCGATCGCGGCAGGATCGGCCAGCAGCGCGTCGTAGCGCGACCGCATCGGCGCCAGCTCCCGGTCGAGCCGCTCGAACAGCTGCTCCTTGGCATTGCCCCAGCCGATACCTGCGGCGAACGCTTCGCGAAAGGCCGCGGTCTCGGCCGGCGTTGCGAACGCCTGGTAGATCTGGAACAGCGCCGACCCATCGGTGTCCTTCGGTTCGCCCGGCGCCCGCGAATCGGTCACGATGCCGGCGATCTGCTTCTGGAGCTGCTCGCGCGAGCCGAACAGCGCGATGGTGTTGTCGTAGCTCTTGCTCATCTTGCGGCCGTCGAGGCCGGGCAGCGTCGCGACATCGTCCTCGATCACCGCCTCCGGCAGCACGAAATGCTCACCGTAGAGATGGTTGAAGCGCTGGCCGATGTCGCGGGTCATCTCGAGGTGCTGGACCTGGTCGCGCCCCACCGGCACCTTGTGCGCATTGAAGATCAGGATGTCGGCAGCCATCAGCACCGGGTACATGAAGAGTCCGGCGGTGACGTCGGCATCGGGATCCGCGCCTGCCTGCTCATTGCGATCGACCGCCGCCTTGTACGCATGGGCGCGGTTGAGCAGTCCCTTGCCGGTGACGCAGGTGAGCAGCCAGGTCAGCTCCGGGATCTCGACGATGTCGGACTGGCGGTAGAAGACCACTCGCGTCGGATCCAACCCTGCCGCCAGCCAGCTCGCGGCAATCTCCAGGGTCGAGCGCTGGATGCGTTCCGGCTCCGGACACTTGATGAGCCCATGCAGGTCGGCAAGGAAATAGAAGCTGTGGACGCCGGCCCGGTTGCTCGCGGCAACCGAAGGCCGGATCGCCCCGACATAGTTTCCCAGGTGAGGCGTGCCGGTGGTCGTGATGCCGGTCAGGACTCGCGTGGTGCGGGTGGTGTCGGTGGCGCTGGTGGTGCGGTCGGTGCTCAAAGGGGCTGGCGCTCGCTCGGTAAAGCCTGGGATTGTAGCGATGCGCTGCCCGCGCCGGCGGGCAGGATCCGGATCAGCGCGAGAGTGTCATCCGGTCGATCGGCCCCAGGCCCGCACGCGCGACCATCGGCTCTT
>CAWJNC010000006.1:0-1094469 GCA_963844195.1 uncultured Pseudomonadota bacterium
TCACGTCCTCGTTGTCGACCAGGCTCTGCCGGGGCCCGTCGAGCACGACCTTCCCGGATTCCATGATGTAGCCGTAGTTGGCAATTTGCAGCGCCATCCTCGCGTTCTGCTCGACCAGCAGGATCGTGATGCCGAGTTCCTTGTTCAACTGGCGGATGATCCCGAACACCTCCTTGATCAGGAGCGGCGACAACCCCATCGAAGGTTCATCGAGAAGCATCATCTTCGGGCGCGCCATCAGCGCGCGGCTGATCGCGAGCATCTGCTGCTCGCCACCGGACAGGTAGCCCGCCAACCCGGTACGCTCGCGCAGGCGCGGGAAGAAGTCGAACACCATGTCCATGTCGCGCTTGATGTTCTTGTCGCGCCGGGTGTAGGCGCCAAGCCGCAGGTTCTCGAGCACGGTCATGTCCTCGATGATCCGCCGCCCCTCCATGACCTGGAAGATACCCCGGCGGACAATCTCCTCGGGCATCAGGTTGGCGATCTCGTCGCCCATGAAACGGACGTGGCCACGCGTCACCTCCCCATTCTCGGTCCGAAGCAGGCCGGAGATCGCCTTGAGCGTCGTGGACTTGCCGGCCCCGTTCGGTCCAAGCAATGCGACGACCTCCCCCGCCGGCACCGACAGGCTGACCCCGCGCAGCACTAGGATGACCTCGTCGTACACCACCTCGATGTTGTTCACCGTCAACACCGGGTCGGCGGCTGCTGAGGCCGCCGACTTGGATTCCGGCCGCCCGGTTTCCACCGCCTGGTTCATCGTTCAACCGCCTGATGCAGGGCTGTCGCAGCCCGCAGCCCGCAGGCCTACCACCCGAGCCATTCCGGCTTGCGCGGGATCTCGGCCTCGCCTACCTTGGCGATCGACTGCTGGCTGCCCTTGGCGTTGGCCTGGTAGATGAACACCTTGGTCGTGCCGCGGTGATCCTCGGGCGTCCAGGTGGAGGGAATGCACACGCCCTGCAGTTCGGCCGGGACGTGATCCTTCATCTTTTCCATCGCCGCCTTGATGTTCGGGCCGGTGATCTCCCCGGCCTTGGCTGCGTCGGCCATGGCGTCGCGCATGAAGAAGACCGAGCAGACGCCCCGCATGTAATGCACGGCGCGGTACTCCTTTCCGGAAGGATCCGAAACCTTGGAGATTTCACGCACCGTCTTCATTCCCGGCGCCTCCGATTTCCAGTCAGCGCCACCGACAACGAACAAGGTGCCATTGGCGGCCTCGCCCGCCGCCGCCAGCGCATTCTCGTCCATCGCCCAGACGTTGCCCATGAACTGCGTGCTGACCCCCACCGTTTCGCAGGACTTCAGCAACGATATGGTCGAACCGCCGGTATTGGCGAGAAACGCATAGTGCGCACCCGACTCCTTCAGGCTGAGGCATTGCGCCTTGAAGTCTCCCGGCTTCAGCGAGTACTGGATCGGTTGCATCACCTCGAAGCCGCTTTCCTTCGCATACTCCCCGCAGGCCGCCTTCGGCGCGTTGGGATAGGGGTGGTTGTCCCCCATGTGCACGAACTTCGGCTTTGCCAGGTTCTTCTTCTTGGCGTCGGCCGCGGCCCACTGCACCAGCGCCCTGCAGCCGTCGGTATAGGACGGGCCGTAGAAGAAGTTGTACGGCGCCGCCTTGGAGCCGTGTGTCCCCTTGCCCGCGGGATCGGTCAGGTGCCCTGAGTAGGAGGCCGAGTAGAACGGCACCTTGTCGTTGGCAACGAACGCAACCAGCGCCTCGGTGTCGGCGGTGCCCCAGCCTTGGGCGGCGACCATCTTGTCCGTTCCCGTCCACTTCTTGTAGGTGGCAATCGCACGCGGTGCGTTATAGCTGTAGTCCACGGTCTCGTACTTCAACTGCCGGCCGGCGATGCCGCCGTTCTTGTTGATGTACTCCAGGGCGTCGGCCACGCCCTGGCCATAGGGTTTGCCGACATCGGAAGTGGCGCCGGTGTAGTCGGCGAGGTGGCCGATGAAGATCGGGTCGGCGGCGCCGGCTGCACCGGCGCCGAGCGTAAGCACCGCAGCGGCAAGAACGTGAACAGGGTTTTTCATCTGGTATCTCCTGGATCGCGAATGGGATTGACAAGCAGGAACAGGATCTCTGGATTCAGTACGAAAACGGGTAAAGCTTCCAATACGCCTTGATCATCCGCCAGCGGTGCGCGAGCCCGTCGGGCTCGAAGATCAGGAAAAGCACGATGACCAGCCCGATTGCCCCCTCCTTGGCGAAGGCCAGCCCTTCCCTGAGGGCAGGGAACACGTCGCCGGCGGACTGCGACAGCCACTGGATGCCCTCGGGCAGCAGCACCATGAAAATCGTACCCAGCAACGCTCCCATGACGCTGCCGAGCCCGCCGATGATCACCATGCCGAGGAACTGGATCGAGAGCAGGATGGTGAACGACTCGGTTGACACGAAGCTCAGGTAGTGACCGAAAAGCGCCCCACCAACGCCGGCGTAGAAGGAGGAGATTCCAAAGGACAGGACCCGGTAGCGGGTCAGGTTGATTCCCATGATCTCGGCCGACAGGTAGTGGTCGCGCACCGCGATGAACGCCCGGCCATCACGACTCCGCAGCAGGTTGGCCGCGAGGACGTAGAGCAGCACTACATAGGTCAGCACGACGTAGAAGTAGTGCCGCTCGCCGCTTATCTCGACGCCGAACAGGCTGAACGGCTGAGCCAGCGTGCCGTTGGAGCCGCCGGTGAACCAGTTGGCGCGAGCGAAGAAGTCCTCGAGGATGAACTGCGCCGCGAAGGTGGCAATTGCCAGATAGAGACCCTTGATCCGCGCCGCGGGGAGGCCGAAGAGCATGCCGACGACCGTGGTCATCAGGCCTGCCAGTGGGATGGCCCAGAACACCGGTATGCCCCACCGGTTGTTCAACCAGGCTGAAGCGAAGGCGCCAAAGCCGAAGAATGCCGCATGGCCGAGCGAGATCTGCCCGGTGAAACCCACCAGTATGTTCAGCCCCAGTGCCGCGATCCCGTAGTAGCCGATCTGGATCAGCAGGTTCAGGTGGTAGAGGCTGAGCAGTTCGAAGTTGCCGAACTTCAGCGGCACCAGGCACAGTATCACGACCCCGGCGATCGCGAAGCTGCGCGATGCCGGGGTCGGGAAGATAGTGGTATCCGCCCGGTAGTTCGTCTTGAACTGGCCGCAGGGGATGAGGGCCGAAGCGCTGCCGGCCACGGGTCAGATCCTCTCGATCTGCTTGGTGCCAAACAGGCCGTACGGCTTGATCATCAGGATCACGATCAGCGCGTAGAACGGCGCGACGGAATAGAGATTGCCGAGATGCAGGTACTGGCCGTCGATGAATTCGGCAAGGTTCTCCAGCACCCCGATGATCAGGCCGCCGACGATCGCCCCGACGATAGAGTCGAGCCCGCCCAAGATGACCGCCGGAAACACCTTGATCCCGAAGAACGAAAGCGCCGACGAAACGCCGTTGACCATGCCGACCACGACACCGGCCAGCGCCGAGACCACCGCGGAGATTGCCCAGGCCATCGCGAACACGCTTCTCACCGAAATACCCAGGCTCTGGGCAACCTGCTGGTTGAACGCGGTGGCCCGCATCGCCAGGCCGAGCCGGGAGAATTTGAAGAACCAGGCAAAGCCCCCCATGATGATCAGCGAAACCACCATCGAGAGGAGGTACGGCGTCTGCACATTGAGGCCGAAGATGTTGAGGGACTTGATCGCGAACACCTCTGGAAAGGGCTTGGCGAAGACTCCGAAGATCCACTTCATCATGGCCTGAAAGAAGATCGACAGTCCTATGGTCACCATGATGACCGAGATGATCGGCTCGCCGATCATGGGCCGCAGGACGACCATCTGGAGCAGTACCCCGAACGCCATCATGAAGACCAGAGTCAACGGAAAGCCGAGCCAGAAGGGTATCTGCATGCTGGTCAGCAGCCACCAGCACACCCATGCGCCGATCAGCAGGAATTCGCCCTGGGCGAAGTTGACGATCTGCGTCGACTTGTAGATCAGCACGAAGCACATCGCGACGACGCCGTAGAGCGTGCCTATGATCACGCCATTGACCAGCAGCTGGATCAGCAGATCGGTTTTCATCGTCCCTCCTGTTGCGCCGTCTCGCGGAACGGTACGCCGCCGGACTGCGGCTGGTCCGCAGCGGCCATGCTCACCACCTCGAGGTCCGTCTGGATGCGCGTGGTGGTGCCGTCCTGGTAGCTGATCAGGGTATCGACGTGGGCGGCCGGCTTGCCGCTGTAGATCGCGTCGATGATGTCGCCGTATTTCTCGTTGATGACGCCGCGGCGCACCTTGCGGGTGCGGGTCAACTCGCCGTCGTCGGCATCAAGTTCCTTGTACAGCAGCAC
This sequence comes from uncultured Pseudomonadota bacterium, assembly GCA_963844195.1. Taxonomy (GTDB): domain Bacteria; phylum Pseudomonadota; class Gammaproteobacteria; order Burkholderiales; family Burkholderiaceae_E; genus Lautropia. The sequence continues at coordinate 4,357 of CAWJNC010000006.1, forward strand.
CATCTTGTGGATGCGCTGCGGGTCCGGCAGCGACTGGTTGACCTTCTCGACCTCCATGCGGAGCAGGTCCACGACCCGCGCCTGCCCCGCCAGGTTGGTGTAGTTGGTGAAGGCGATACCGCGCTGCTCGGCCCACTTGGAGACGATGGAGAAGCGGATGCAGACAATCGCCGCAAGAAAGGACTTGTCGTGGCCGAGGATGACGGCTTCGGCAATGAACGGCGAATACTTCAACTTGTTCTCGATGAACATCGGCGAGAAGCGCGTGCCGGTGCTGGTGATGGCAAGGTCCTTGATCCGGTCGATCACCACAAGATGACCGTTTTCCTTCCTGAAATAGCCGGCATCGCCGGTGTGCATCCAGCCGTCGCGCAGGTCCTTGCGCGTGTCTTCCTCGTTGCCGTAATAGCCGACAAAAGTGCCTTCGCTGCGTGCGACGATCTCGCCCACGCCGTTCCTGTCGGGATTGTCGATCCGGACCTCGGAGGTGTCGAAGGGTACTCCCACCGAATCGAAGTCGACATCGCCGGGACGGTGGATCGTGTAGGCACCCGACAGCTCGGTCTGGCCGTAGATCTGGCGCAGCGGCACGCCCATCGCCTGGAAGAAACGGAAAGTGTCCGGGCCGAGCGCAGCGCCGCCGGTGGCGGCGGACGTCAGGTAGGTGAATCCGAGGCGATCGCGCAGCGGCCTGAACAGGATCGCATCAGCAACTTTCGACCGGCGCCCCTGCTCCAGCGCCCGCAGGCCGAGCTTCATGCCGAGTTCGAACACCTTCTGCTTGAGCGGCGTCGCGTCCATGATCCGCGACCGGACATCGGCAGCGATACCTTCCCAGGCGCGCGGCGCGAGCAGCAGGAAGGTCGGACCGATCTCGCGCATGTCGGACATCATCGTCTCCGGCTCTTCGGTGAAGTTCACGATGATCCGCGAGATCAGCGCCTGCGCCACCGCGTAGACCTGTTCCATTATCCAAGGCAGCGGCAGCACCGAGACATAGTCGTCGGTCGACAGCTTCGGGTCTGCGCGCAGATAGGACAGACTATGCGCCAGGAAGGGTCCCGACTGCAGCATCACCAGTTTCGGGTGCGACACCGTACCCGAGGTCGTGCAAAGGATCGCGACGTCGCTTCCTTTGCCCGAGGCCACTTCGGCCTCGAAGCGTCCAGGCACCCGGGCTTCGAGCGCCGCGCCGGCGGCCTTCAGCTGCTCCCAGCTCATGAGCCTCGCATGGTCATACTTGCGCATGCCGCGCGGATCGAAATAGACGATCTTCTCGATGCAGCTGACCGTCTGGGCGATCTCGAGCAGCTTGTCGACCTGCTCCTCGTCCTCGGCAAGCACGATGCGGACCTTGGCATGATCGATGAGGTACGCAACTTCTTCGTTCAATGCGTCGTGGTAGATACCCAGCGAAGCGCAACCGACCGCGTGCGTGGCGACTTCGCTCCAGACCATTTCCGGTCGGTTCTTGCCAATGAAGCTGACGACCTCGCCGCGCTGCAGTCCGAGGCTCCTCAGGCCCAGCGCGATCTCCTTGACGCGGTCACGATAATCTTTCCATGTGAACTCGTTCCAGACGCCGAACTCCTTCTCGCGCATCGCGACGGCATCAGGCCAGTTCGCCGCGTTGTGAAGGAGCAGCTTCGGAAACGTATCGTGCGTGCTGATGTCGGCATATTGAGGCTGCATGGATCAGGTCGTCTCCGGCTCGTCGTCGATGCCGAGATAGGCTCGCTTCACCTGCTCGTTGCTCGTGATCTCCTGGGGTGGCCCGTCGGCGATCTTGCGACCGAAATCCAGGACCATGACGCGATGCGAGATGTCCATGACCACCCCCATGTCGTGCTCGATCATGATCACCGTCATGCCCCATTCCTCGTTGAGGTCGACGATGTACCTGGCCATGTCCTCCTTCTCTTCCAGGTTCATGCCCGCCATCGGCTCGTCGAGCAGGATGAGATCGGGCTTGACCGCAATCGCGCGGGCCAGTTCGACGCGCTTTCGCAGCCCGTAAGGCAGAGTGCCTGCAACCGCCTTGCGGATGTGGCTGATCTCCAGGAAATCGATGATGTCTTCGATGTGGCGCCGGTGCCCGAGCTCCTCGCGCTGCGCGCCACCGAACCAGTACAGGGAACCCGTCAGGAAGTTGTTCTTGAGCAGGTGGTGGCGGCCGACCATGATGTTGTCGAGCACCGACATGTGAGCGAACAACGCCAGGTTCTGAAAGGTGCGGCCGAGTCCCAGGCCAGCGCGCTGGTTGGGGGTGAGCGTGGTGATGTCGCGGCCCTTGGCAAGGATCTTGCCCTCCGTGGGCGTGTAACGGCCGGAGATGCAGTTGAGCATCGAGGTCTTGCCGGCGCCGTTCGGGCCGATGATCGAAAACAACTCGCCCGGCATGACCTGGAAACTCACATCGGTCAGCGCCTGCACGCCTCCGAAGCGCAGCGAGATATCGCGCGTCTCAAGAACTGGCACAGATCCTGGTTGCAACGTCCCCTCCATGCGCCTCGCTCCGCGGCCTTGTCCTCTGGTCGCTTTCGAGCCCGTTGCCAGGCACGTCCGGGCGGTTCCCAGCCCTCCCGCGCGAATCCTGACGCTATCGCAATTCTCCGGGGAAGTATGTGCCGCCGCGAGGCTGACATTGTGCGGGGCGCCTTGCGCGATCGGTCATCATCGCTAACCCTAAGTCAGCCGGGGCGACGGCATGCCGGCGGGTGCAGTTCTAGCTCGCCGATCCGGCCGCGGCCACGGACTCGGCCGGGCGATCCGAGGGTCTAGACATCCTGGTCGCCCGAGCAGAGCGAGGCGGCCGGTCTCCAAAGACGTAGGTTGCGCGCCGAGGCGCGTAGAGTTACACGTTGAGAACGAGTCGCCAACGGATAAAGTGGAGACCGACCATGGAAGAGCGTATCAAATTTTTGTCGGGCTGGACGTTCACAAGTCCCAGGAGCCTGCCTAGCCCCGCAGCTGCCTGATCACATGGATGACGATCGGCGACAACTCGTTGCCGATCGGCTCCGCGCCATCGAGCCGTCCCTTGGGGCCGAGGCGGGCCGAGTAGATCAGCATGCCATCCTGCCCGATCAACACACTGAAGCGACGCGCGTCGTTGCCCGACCACTCCAGCGCAACCTGGCCGTGTCCGTGCCGGCGGGTTTCAGGCATGGGCAGCCAGGTCGGCAGCAACGTGAGGAAGCGGTGCGTGTGCTGCAGCGTTGCCGGAGGCAGGCCGGCAATGCCCAGGCCGGGATACTGCTCGCGCATCGACGGCGATTCCTGCGGATTCAGCGACTGCCCGGCAACGCCGGCTGCACCCGCGACGTGGACAAGCGGGAACGGTCTCAGCGGATGGCCCATCGCTTCCCGCAACTGGGCGCCGACCCGTGCAACCGCTTGATCTCCGGCGCGGGCGACACCGTGCACCAAGCGGACGACCGCGCCGAAAAATCCGCGGCCTGACCGCCCGTTCTTGCTCTCTTGGCTGGACATGATTGCTCTCCTGGACTGTGCCCGTGTTCGGGCTTCTATATGCGGCCGGCGGGTGTCGCTGCACTTGGCATCCCGACTGAAGATGCGCCATTCCGCTGTTTATGTTTTCGATAGTAGCAGCACACAGGGTATACAGTGGACTACATTCCGGATCCGCCGGCACCCTGCCCATGCGCCGGAGAACCCCGTGGCTTGAGGCATCCCAGCCCGCTGAGGCTCCCACGCAACGGACACAAGGATCTGCTGTCCGACAGCGTTGGAATATGATACGCGCAGTCTGAAGGAATCAGCATCCGATGGATCCTTTGCCCGACGTGCCCGCCACGCTCGCGCGCTGGCTTGACGGCGCGGTGCCAGCCCTGCTCGGGCTGCTCGCCGGCCTCCTGGGGGCGCGGTTGATCGGGTCGAGACGTCGGCATCCTGGCGCCGGCGCTGCCGGCCGAGGCGAGGGGCTGAGCGCGAGGACGTCCCGCCGCTCCGCCCGTCATGCCGCCAAGCAGGCCGCCGACGACGATGCCCTGGCCGTCGCGGCCGCCGCGGCTGCGGAAGACGAAGCCCATGAGGCAGGACCTCGCCGACCGCAGATCATCGAGGCGCACGAGGGGCGTGACCCGGTGTCGGACTCGCCGTCCGGCATGATCGGTAAAACTGTCGGGCAAAGCCGCCTGGACGAGATGCAGGCCCTCCTCGAGCGCCTCGAGCAGGAGAATCGCTACCTGGAACAAGCGCTCGCTCATCGCGGCGCGGACATCCAAATGCTGACCGCGCGGATGGGCGAGGCGGCCGCCCGCGACCGTGAGGAACTGGTCCGCCTGCAGGAAGAACTGGAGGCGGAGCATCGCATCGGCTTCGAGAAGGCCCGGCTGATCCGCTCGCTCGAAGCTGCGTCGCGCCGGGCCGAAGCACGGTTGCAGGAGGTCGAGGCCAACCGGGAACGGCAGCGGGTGTCGGTCGCGGCCCTGCAGGCGGCGCTCGCCCATGCCAAGAGGGCTCAGGCCAGCACCGAACGAAGGCTTGCGCGCCTGCGCGAACAGCTGCGGATCGTCGAGGTTCCGGTGGAGAGGATCGTCTACCCGCTGAGGTGCCGGTGGAGGTGCCGATCGAAGTGCCGGTGGGATTCACAGTATTGCCGACGCCTGCGGCCGGCGGTTTGCGGCCGCGGTATTCGGAGAACAGGCCGAGTTCCACGTGACGGCTCGCGCCGGTGAAGCCGGCGTCGAGCAGCGTATCCAGGACCCGCTGCGGCGGCACGCAGGCTTCGATCGTGTCCCAGAAGTAGCGCCACAACTCGGGTGTTCCCTTGCCCCGGCTCACGACCCGCGCGATCAGCGGCACCAAACCTCGCATGTAGGCCTTGAGCAGCGCCGCGCGGGCGGCGCCGGCCGGGCGGGTGATCTCCAGTATCAGCACGGCGCCGCCGGGCTTGAGCACCCGATGGAACTCGCTGAAGGCAGCGCGCACGTCGCCGATGTGCCGCAGGGCGTAGCCCATGGTCACGAAGTCGAAGGCGGCGTCGGAGACCGGCAGGGATTCGGCGGTACCTTCCAGTAGTTCCACGCCCGGAAGGTCGGACTGGGCAAGCATGCCAGCGCTGGGATCCACCCCCACCAGCCTGCCCTGCGGCCCGATCAGCTTCAGCGCCTGGCGCGCCAGCAGCCCCGTCCCGAAGCCGACGTCGAGGACGGCCGCGCCGCGATGGACGCCTGCCCGCTTGAGCGCCTGCTGGCGATACCAGTCTCCAGTGCCCATCGCAAGAATCCGTTCGACCCGGTCGTAGTCGACGGCGGTCTCGTCGAAGATCCTCCGGACGTACTGCCGACGCTGCGTCTCGTCGTCGTAATACTCGGGCAGCGGAGGATGTGGCCTGGTGACCGGCCCGATGGGCGTCATCGGCTGGCTATGCCCGGTTGGCGGCCGGGCTCCGGGTTCGTCGGTTCGGTCAGGCTCATGGAGGTATTATTGCTCGATTCCGGGCGGCAGCCCGCGCGTCATCAGGGTGCGCGGCTTCAGGCTGCAATATTCCCGGCGTGCCCCGGGGCTGTATCGCCAGCGCCGCAACTTCAGGTAATCAGGGTGTTCATGCAATCGCAACCGACCGGGGCCATATTGGCGCAAGATTCAACCAACCCATCAATCGGGCAGGGTCCTGCCGTCGTGCAGGCCGATCCGGACCTGGAGCGGGAAGTGGCGGGCCTGATCGTGGAAGCGCTCAATCTGGAGATGGCGCCGTCGGAGATCGATCCCGACGCTCCGCTGTTCGGCGAAGGGCTCGGGCTCGATTCGATCGACATCCTCGAGGTGGCGCTGGTCGTTTCCAAGAAGTACGGCTTCCAGCTGCGCTCGGATGACAGCAACAACACCCGGATTTTCCAATCCCTTCGCAGCTTGTGCCAGCACATCGCGCTGAACCGTCTGACGTGATCCCCCAGGCGCCGGGAACCGGCCGGCGCATCCCGACGCGTTTGGCGGTTGCAACCTTGGCGTCGCTGGCCGCCGGTTTCGCGCTGGTCTATCTGATCCACGTACTGCTGTCGAGCCCCGACGGCAGCCCGCTCGCCTTGCTGATCGCCGTGGGCTGGACGGTCGCCTGCGCGGTGATCACCAGCCTCGGCTCCCGCCATCGGATCGCCGGCCTGCTGCTCACGGCGGCGGCACTGGGAATCGTCACCTGGAACTGGGACTGGCTGCAGGCTCGCGTCGACCTGGTCTACCTGATCCAGCACGCCGGCAGCCACGCGCTGCTCGGCCTCTGGTTCGGCGGCTCGCTGCTCGGAGGCCGCCGTGGCACCGGCCAGCCGGTGATCAGCCGGATGGCCACCCGCCTGCACGGCCCGTTGCCCGCCCCGATCGAGCGCTACACCGCCCAGATCACGGCGGTCTGGACCGCCTATTTCCTGCTGATGGCACTTGCTTCCTGCCTGCTCTTCGCCTTCGGCCCGCTGCAGGCCTGGTCGATCCTGGCGAACCTGGTGACCCTGCCGCTGATCGTCGCGATCTTCATCGTCGAATACCTGGTGCGGCTGCGCCTGCATCCGGATTTCGAGCACGTCTCCATCCTCGAAGGCGTGCGGGCCTTCATGCGATGAGGCCGATCATCGCGGCCGCGGGCGGCGACGAGGTCGTCGCCTGGCGCGCCGGCAGGGCGGTCCGCGCAGGCGCCTTTCTGGCCGAAGTGCGCCAGGTGGCGGACGGCCTGCCGCCGGGCCGCCACGTGCTGAACCTGTGCGCAGACCGCTACCGCTTCGCCGTCGCGCTGTGCGCCGCCATCCTCGCCGACAAGGTCAGCCTGCTGCCGCCGAACCATTCGCCCGAGCTGATCGAACGCCTGCGCGAGCTCTACGACGATGTCTACGTCATCAGCGACAGCGACCAGGTCCAGACCGGGCTGCGGGTGGCCCCGTATCCGCAGCACCTGCCGGTGCAGGCGCCGGGACGCGTCGTCGCCGAAGTTCCGTCGATCGACGACGAACAGGTCGTCGCACACGTCTTCACCTCGGGCTCCACCGGCCTGCCCACCGCGCATCCCAAGCGCTGGGCGGCGCTGGTCTACAACGTCCAGTCGGAAGCGCTGCGCCTCGCAATCGAGCCTGGCTCCGCCACCACCCTCGTCGGCACCGTCCCGCCGCAGCACATGTACGGCTTCGAATCGACGGTGATGCTGGCGCTGCAGAACCGGATCGCCTTCAACGGCGGCAGCCCCTTCTATCCGGCCGACATCGTGGCTGCGCTCGAGGCGATCCCGGGCGAGCGCATCCTCGTCACGACGCCGTTTCACCTGCGCATGCTGCTCGCCCAGGAGCTGGCGCTGCCGGCGGTCAAGATGCTGCTGAGCGCCACCGCGCCGCTGTCACTGGAACTCGCACAGGAGGCCGAACGGCGCTTCGGCGCGCCGCTGCTGGAGATCTACGGCTGCACCGAAGCCGGCCAGCTCGCAACCCGCCGGCCGACCGAAGGCGAGACCTGGGAAACCTTCCGCGGGGTGACGTTGTCTGCGTCGACCAGCGAAACAGGCGCGACGGCAGGAGGCGCCGCCAGGCCCGGCGGCTGGTATGCGCGCGGCGGCCACGTCGAAATTCCGACCCGGCTGTCGGACGTGCTGTCGCTCGACAGCCCGACCCGGTTCCGCCTTCTCGGTCGCGACGCCGACATGGTCAACGTGGCCGGCAAGCGCACCTCGCTCGCCTATCTCAACCACCTGCTCTGCTCGATACCGGGCGTGGTCGACGGCGCATTCTTCAACCCCGACGAAGGCACCCGCGAGGTCGCGCGGCTGACGGCGTTCGTCGTCAGCCGGACGCTGACCGCAAAGGAGATCCGCGCCCAATTGAGGCGCAAGACCGATGCGGTGTTCCTGCCGCGCCCGCTGCATCTGGTGGATGCCCTGCCGCGCGCGACGACCGGAAAGCTGCCCCAGGCGGCGCTGGCTGAGCTCGCCCGACGCTGCGCCGGTGCGCGCGGCGGCTGAGGAAGTGGCATTGGACGTTTACCGCTTCACCATCGAGGTCGCTGCCGATCATCCGGCCTTCGAGGGGCATTTCCCCGGCCATCCGGTGCTGCCCGGGGTGGTGCTGCTCGCCGAAGTGGTGGCCGGCGCCGAGCGCTGTCTCGGCCTGTCGATGGACCGGATCGTGATCAAGGTGGCGAAGTTTCACGCGCCGGTCGCACCCGGCTCGAGCCTTGCCGTCGAACTCGTGCCGGGCAGCGACATCGCCTTTTCGATCTCCTGCGGCGCGACCCGGGTCGCATCCGGCAGCCTCGCGCCCGCACCCGCGGCACTTGCCGGCCACGACGCAGCAAGCGGGATCGCACGATGAACTGGAAGACCCGCAAGGAACGCAGCAACCTGGCGACGGTGAGGATCGCGCGGCGCCTGACGCAAGTGCTGCCGCGCCGGGTCGGCCGCTGGCTGCTGTTCCCGACCGCGTTCTACTTCGTGCTCGCCAACGCGCAGGCGCGAGCGGCATCGCTGCAGTTTCTCGGGCGCGTGCTGGAGCGGCCACCCGGCCTGCGGCAGGTCTTCCGCCACTTCCTCCATTTCGCGACGGTGGTGATGGACCGCGCCTACCTGCTGCGCGAGGACCTCGCAGGCTTCGAGGTCGTCAGCGAGGGCGAAGGCATCGTCGAGGCAGTGCGCCGCACCGGCAAAGGCGGCTTCCTGATCGGCGCACACCTGGGCAGTTTCGAGGCGCTGCGCGCGCTCGGCCGCGAGAAGGTCGAGCATCCGCGCATCGTCATGGTCATGTACGAGGAGAACGCGCGCATGATCAACGAGGCGCTGGCGTTGCTGAACCCGCGCCTGCAGCAGGACATCATCGGCCTGGGCAAGGCTGATTCGATGATCAAGGTCAAGCATGCGCTCGACGGGGGCGCGCTCGCCGGAATCCTCGCCGACCGGCTGCTGGACACCGAATGCTCGCCGAGCGACCGGCGAGTGCTTTCCTTCCTCGGCCGCCCGGCAGCCTTTCCGGTCGGGCCCTTTCGCATGGCCGCCCTGCTCCGGCGGCCGGTGCTGCTGATGCTCGGCATCTACCTCGGCTCCAACCGCTACAAGCTGGTCTTCGAAGAGATCTACGACTTCTCGAGCCAGGTGTCGAACCGCCAGGCGGGTGTCGAGGAGGCGATGCAACGCTACGTGAAGCGGCTGGAGTACTACAGCCGAGCCTACCCCTTCAACTGGTTCAACTTCTTCGACTTCTGGGAAGGCGCCGCGCCGCTGGCGACGGCCGACGAGGTGCAACCGGCATGAGTCTGTGCAAGCGGGCGGTCGCCCTGGTGCTGGTGCTCGCGGCGGCCCGGCTGTCGGTGTCCTTGGTCGAGCCGGCCCGGGCCCAACCGGCGACTGCGGCGCCGCCTGCCGCCGCGGCTCCCGAGGCGCCGGCGGGCGCGGACGGCCGGCAGGGGCCGCCGGTGGAGCTGGGGCTGGAAGCGCTGCTGAAACGCGTCGGCGGCCAGCCGAAACAGGAGGCGCGGTTCGTCGAGAAGAAATACCTCGCCGTGCTGGATGCGCCGGTCGAGTCGTCCGGTACCCTCCGTTACGAGGCGCCGGACCGGCTGGAGAAGAACACCGAGCGGCCGGTCAAGGAGTCGATGATGCTCGACGGCGAGCAGCTGGTGGTCGAGCGCAACGGGCGCCGCCGCTCGCTGCCTGCGGCCCAGCTGCCCGCCGTTGCCGCGCTCGTCGGAGGCATTCGCGACACCTTGCGAGGCGACGCCGAGGCGCTGCGGCGCATGTTCAAGGTCGTGCTGCAAGGCAACGCCGCCAGCTGGCAGATCGACCTGCTGCCGTCAGACTCCGCCTCGGCGCAGCTGGTCAGCCGCATCACGCTGCGCGGTCGCGAAGACCGTCTGCTGGAAGTCGAGACCCTGCAGGCGGACGGCGACCGGTCGGTGATGACCCTTACGCCGCAATGAGAGCTCGCGCCGCGCGTGTTCTCCTGACGTGCCGGTGAACCTGCTGCTCGGCCGGTCGCTGTGGCTGGCGTTCGTGCTCGCCTGTGTCGCGGTGGTGGCGAATACCCGGTTCACCGCGGACATGTCGGCCTTCCTGCCGTCATCGCCGACCGCCGAGCAGCAACTGCTGGTCGACCAGCTGCGCCACGGCCCGGTCGCGCGCCTGCTTTTGCTGGCAATCGAAGGCCCGCCCGAGACCGCGCCGCAGCGTGCGCGGCTTTCGCAAGCGCTGACGGGGAAGCTCCGCGCTGCGCCCGGCTTCGCTTCGGTGACCAACGGCGCCGAGCTGCCCGGCAGCGGCGACCAGGCGCTGCTATTCGATCACCGCTACCTGCTCGGCGACGCGGTCGACGCGGGCCGGTTCACTGCCGATGGCATGCGCGAGGCGATCGTGGACAGCCTGCAGGCGCTCGCCTCGCCGATGGGCATGGCGCTCAAGGATCTGCTGGTAAGGGATCCGACCGGCGAGATGCTGCGGCTGGTCGAGCACCTGGAGCCGGCAGCGGCGCCCGACACTGCCGAAGGCGTATGGAGTTCGACCGACCGCACGCGCGCCCTGATCCTCGTGCAGCTTCAGCAGGATGGCACCGAGCTCGACGCCCAGCAGGCGGCGCTGGAGACGGTGCGGCATGAATTCGACACGGCACGCCAGGAGCTGGGTGTAGCGGCGAAACTCGAGGTGACCGGCGCGGCCCGCTTCGCCGTCGAATCGCGCCACCGCATCCGCAGCGACGTCGAACGGTTGTCCGCGATCGGCACGGTGCTGATCCTGTTGCTGCTCGGTTTCATCTACCGCTCCCCGAGGCTGCTGCTGCTCGGCCTCCTTCCAGTCGCGACCGGCGCACTCGCCAGCATTTCGGCCGTGTCGCTGGCGTTCGGCCACGTGCACGGCATCACCCTGGGCTTCGGCATCGCGCTGATCGGCGAAGCGATCGACTACGCCATCTATGTCTTCATCCAGGGCAACCACGCGCGCCTGTGGCGGACCATCCGCCTCGGCGTGCTGACCTCGCTGATCGGATTCAGCACGCTGATCTTCTCCGGCTTTCCCGGCCTGGCGCAGCTCGGCCTGTTCGCGGTCACCGGCGTGCTGACTGCCTCCGTCGTCACCTGGGGCCTGCTCGGGCCGATGTTCGTCCATGCCCCGGTACCGTTGCCGCCGCGGCTCGGACCGGTGCTGCGCAGCCTGATCGTCCAACTACGCCGCCTGCGCTGGCTGCCGGCGATCGCGGCAGCGGGGGCTGTCGCCGTCGCGCTGGCCGTAGCGACTCAGCGACCGCTATGGGAAGCAAACCTCGAAGCCCTCAGCCCCGTGAGCGAGGCGAGCAAGAACCTCGACGCCACCCTGCGCAGCGAGCTGAAGGCACCGGACATGCGCTACGTGGTCGCCGTCACCACCGGCGGACCGGACGATGCGCTGGCGGGCGCAGGCCAGGCGGCGCGGCTGCTGCAGCCGCTGGTGGAGGCCGGTGTGCTCGCCGGCTTCGAATCGCCGTCGCGCCTGCTGCCGGACATCGAAACACAGCGCCGCCGCCAGCAGCGGCTGCCGGACCGCGACACGCTGCAGCGACTGCTGGCCGAAGCAACGGCGGGAACGCCGCTGCGCGCCGACAAGCTCGCGCCGTTCGTCGAAGACGTGGAGAAAGCTCGCGCCCTGGCGCCGGTCGGCATTGCGGATGTCGCCGGGACCTCCCTCGGACTGGGCCTGGATGCGATGATCGTGTCGGGTGACGGCCGCAGCTCCGCGATCCTGGCGCTACGGCCACCGGACGAGGGGGCGCGCGCGCATGTGGTCGACGCGGATGCGGTTCGGGCCGCCATCGGCCGCTACCAGGGGCCCGGGACGATCCACCTGGTCGACATCAAGCACGAGACCGATTCGCTCTATGCCGGCTACCTGCACGAGGCAATCGTGCTCGCGCTCGCGGGAATGGCGCTGATCCTGCTGGTCACGGCTGCCGGCAGCCGCTTCGACCTGCGGCGCATCGTGCGGGTAGTCCTGCCGATCGGCGCAGCCCTCGCCTGCGTGATCGCCGGCCTGGCGGCGGCCGGCGTCGGCCTCACCATCCTGCACCTGGTCGGCCTGCTGCTGACGGTCGCGGTCGGATCGAACTACACCTTCTTCTTCATCGACGAGGAGGAGGACACGCCGCGCACGCTGGCATCGCTCGCGCTGGCCAATGCGACCACCATCATCGGCTTCGGTATCCTCGGGTTCGCGAGCGTGCCGGTACTCAACGCGATCGGCATGACGGTCGGCCCCGGCGCGCTGCTGTGCCTCGCGTTCGCCGCCATGTTGAGCCGCAGGCAGGCTGCCGAGTGAGGGCCGAGTGAGGGCCGAGTGAGCGCCGAGCCATTGAACCCCGAAGCCCCACCGCCCGCAGGAGGCACCCTGTTGCAGCGCTGGTTTCCCAGCCGCGCACTGCGCCTGTCGTTCTGGCTTCACATTGCCGCCGCCATCGTCCTGATCGGCGTGGGCCTGCACGCCGCGATCACCGATGGCCTGTCGCCATCGTCGGCCACGATCCTCGCGATGGCAGCAGCTCTCGTCATCCTCGACCACGTCGCGCTGACTCTCGCCGGGCTGTGCCCGCGTTGCAGCCTGCTGGGCCCCAACATCATCCGGCTGCCGGAAGAGGCGCGACGCCGCGACCTCGTCGCGATCACGCTCGACGACGGACCGGATCCGGACGTCACGCCGCAGGTGCTCGACATGCTCCGCGACGCCGGCGCCACCGCCAGCTTCTTCCTGATCGGGCGCAAGGCGGAGCAGCATCCCGACCTGGTGGCACGCATGATGGCGGAGGGCCACAGCGTCGAGAATCATTCCTGGGCGCATTCGCACAGCTTCGCGTTTTCCGGACCCGCGCGCTTTCGCGCCGAGATCGGACGCGCGCAACAAAGCCTGGCGCGGCTTGCGGGCGAGCAGCCGCGATTCTTTCGCGCACCGGCCGGCATGCGCAACCCGCTGCTCGAGCCGGTGCTGCGTTCCCTCGGCCTGCCGCTGACCAGCTGGACGCGGCGTGGTTTCGACACCGTCAACCGCGATCCCGTCAAGGTGTCGAACCGGCTACTCGGCGAGAACGGCAACCGGCTTGCCGCCGGCGACATCCTGCTGCTGCACGACGGTCATGCTGCCCTCGCCCCGGATGGCCGGCCGGTCCTCCTTTCAGTCCTACCGCAGGTGCTCGAAGCCTGCCGGCGGCGCGGCCTGAAGCCGGTCAGCCTGAAGGAAGCTTTCTCCCCGACCCTCCCACCGCCATGACAGATCTCGCCGGCAGTCCGCGCCCGCCCAGCCGGCCGCCACGCCTTGACCGGGCGCTGCTCGATGCAGCCACCGCCCGCTATCGACCGGCGGGCAGGTTCGCCTACTACTTCGCCCGCGGCAAGCTTGGTGGGGATCCCGCGTTTGCCGCGATCCTGCACCGGGGCTGGATCGCGCCGGGTAGCCGCGTGCTCGACCTCGGTTGCGGCCAGGGCCTGCTCGCGTCGCTCCTGATCGCCACCGGCAGCGGCTGCCGCGTCCAAGGTATCGAGCTGATGCCGCGCGACGCGCAGCGCGCCACGACGGCGCTCGGCGACGCCGCGCGGATCGTCTGCGGCGACATCCGTTCGGAGGATTTCGGAAGCGCGGATACCGCTGTCATCCTCGACGTGCTGCACTACATCGACTACGACGAGCAGGAGCAGGTGCTGCAGCGCCTGCGCACTGCGCTGCAACCCGGCGGGCAACTGCTGCTGCGGGTGGGCGACGCGGACGCCGGACTGCCGTTCCGGCTCAGCAACTGGGTCGACCACGTCGTCACCTTCGTGCGCGGCCATCGTCTGCCGCGCCTCTATTGCCGTCCGCTCTCCCAGTGGCGCAAGTCGCTGGAGGCACTCGCCTTCGAGGTCGAGGTCGTGCCGCTCAGCCACGGCACGCCCTTTGCCAACGTCATGCTCAAGGCCCGCCTGAGGGCCGCATAGATCTGTCCGCCACAAGCCTTCCACCGCTCGCTGCTAGACTTTCCGCATGCAACCGCTCCTGATCTCCGCCATGACGCTCGCCAGCAGCCTGGGCGTCGGCCTCGAGCCGACCGTGGCCGCGATGCGCGAGCAGCGCAGCGGATTGCGGCGCTGCGATTTCGACGGCGTCGACCTGGACACCTGGATCGGTCCGGTGGACGAGACGGAAGCGGTCGAGCTCCCGGAGGAGCTTGCCGCCTGGGACTGCCGCAACAACCGGCTGGCGCAACTCGCGCTGCGCAGCGGCGGCTTCGACGAGGCAGTCTCGGCCTTGAAGGAACGCTACGGCGCCAGCCGCATCGGCGTGTTCGTCGGCACCAGCACGTCGGGCATCCTGCAGACCGAGATCGCCTATCGGCACCGTGACGAGCAGGGCCGCCTGCCCGCCGGCTTTCACTACGCCGGCACCCACAACACGTTCTCGGTTGCCGATTTCACGCGCAGGCTGCTGGGCCTCGGCGGCCCGGCGGTTGCCGTATCCGCGGCCTGCGCCTCGAGCGCGAAAGTGTTCGGCAACGCGTCCCGCATGATCGAGGCCGGACTGATCGATGCAGCGGTGGTAGGCGGCGTCGACAGCCTGTGCCTCACCACCCTCTACGGCTTCAATTCGCTGGAACTGGTGTCGAGCGATGTCTGTCGTCCCTTCGATGCCCACCGCCGCGGCCTGTCGATCGGCGAAGCGGGCGGCTTCGCGATCCTGGAGCGGCCCGATGTCCGGAGCGATCCGGATGCCATCCTGTTCGCGGGCATCGGCGAGTCGAGCGACGCGCACCACATGTCGGCGCCACATCCGCAAGGTGCAGGCGCGCGCGCCGCGATCGAACAGGCGCTGCGTTCGGCGGGCGTCGAACCGCGCCGGATCGATTACATCAACCTGCACGGCACCGGCACGCCGAGCAACGATGCGGCCGAGGACCACGCCGTCTTCGACGTCTTCGGCGACGAGGTTCCGGCAAGCTCCACCAAGGGCGCAACCGGGCACACGCTCGGCGCGGCGGGGATACTGGAGGCAATCGTCGCGGTACTTGCCATCCGGCATGCCCTGGCTCCAGGCGGCATCAACACCACGACGCCGGATCCCGCGCTGCGCACCCGCTACCTGCGCAGCAACCTGAATAAAGAGATCGGATGCGCCATCTCCAACTCCTTCGGCTTCGGCGGCGCCAACTGCTCGCTGGTTCTCGGGCGCGCCGACGCCTTGCCGGCGGTCACCGCAAAGGCGCCGGGCGCGCGCAACACGCGCAAGCCTGGTCGATGACGGCATGACAGCCGCCTGCAAGCCGATCGAAGCCTGGATCGACAGCGTCGCGCTCGTGGGGCCGGGACTGCCGGACTGGGAAGCCGCGCGCGCGGTGCTGCGCGGCGAACGGCGATGGCAGCACGCGCCCGCGGTGGCGACGCTGCCGCCGATCCTGCCACCCGCCGAGCGGCGGCGAACGAGCCTGGCGGTGCGCATCGCGCTCGCCGCCGCACACCAGGCAGTCAGCGGCTGCTCGTTCGATGCCGCCCAGCTGGCCTCGGTCTTCACGTCCTCGGGCGGCGACGGCATCACCTGCCATCTGATCTGCGACTCGCTCGCGCAGGAGGACCGGCGCATATCGCCCACGCATTTCCACAACTCGGTGCACAACGCGCCCTCCGGGTATTGGGGCATCGCGATGCGGGCGACGGCCGCGTCGACCAGCCTCTGCGGCCACGACGCCAGCTTCGCAGCCGGCCTGATCGACGCGATGATGCAGGTTGCGGCCGATGCAGGTCCGGTGCTCCTGGTTGCCTACGACGCGCCTTATCCCGAGCCGCTGCAGTCGCATCGGCCGGTTCCGGACGCCTTCGGGCTGGCGATGGTCCTGTCGCCCCGGCCCACGCAACGGTCTGCCCTGGGCATGTCGATGACGATCGGCACCGCGGAACCTGCCCGGCTCGACCATCCGGCGCTCGAGGCGCTGCGGCTCGCGGTGCCGACCGCCCGCGCGCTGCCGCTGATGCAGGCGATCGCCCGCGAACAACCGGGCACTGTCGTCATCGAATACCTGGAACCGGCAGCGCCCGGTCTGCCGCCGTCGCGACTGGTCCTCGCGCTCAAGGCCCCGGCAAAGGCATCCGATGCGATCCGCGCGCGCGGTCACGCCGGCGCAGGAGAGGAGCAGAGATGAGCGGCACCTGCAACAGCCGCCTGGCTCGCGACGCCATCGCGCTACGGGTGCCGCACGCGGGTCCGATGTGCCTGCTCGACGAGGTCGTGTCATGGGACGAGCAGCACATCGAATGCACCGCCTTCGTCCAGTCCCGCAACGACGGCGCCCGGGATGATGAAACAGCGCGCCGCAATGCGCAGACCGCGCATCCGCTGAGCCACGACGGCAGGCTGCCCGCGACCGCCGCGATCGAATATGCCGCGCAGGCCATGGCCTTGCACGGGCGCCTCATGCAGGAGCAGGCGGCCACCGCTGCGGCGCCGGCGCGCGGGTTTCTTGCCGGACTTCGTTCCGTGCGCCTTCACTGTCGCTGGATCACGCCCGCGTCGCCGCTGCTGACGGTGCGGGTGACCCGCTTCGCCGGTGACGATGTCCAGGTACTCTACGATTTCGAGGTCCGCGCCGCCGAACCAGTCGCGCAGGGGCGCGCAGTGGTGGTGCTCGACGCAGCGCGCTCGCGCCGCGGCCGGCGCATCCGCGCCGCAGACATTGCCCGGGCAATCGCCGGAGCGGCACGATGAGTGAGGGCAGCAAGCCACCGCGCCGCGCGCTGGTGACCGGCGCCAGCGGGGACATCGGCGGCGCCATCGCGCGACGCCTCGCCGCCGACGGTTGCCAGGTGATCTGCCACGCCGGCAGCAGCCTCGCGAAGGCGGAGGCGGTCGCCGCCGAAATCGCGGCCGCCGGCGGCGCGTCGCAGGCCATCGCCTTCGATGTCACCGACACCGCGGCCAGCCGGCGCGCCTGCGAGGCGTTGCTCGCCGACGGGCCGATCCAGATCCTGGTCAACAATGCGGGCGCGCACGACGACGCCGTCTTTCCCGGCATGTCCGCCGAGCAGTGGTCGCGAGTCATCGACGTCAATCTGAACGGCTTCTTCAACGTCACCCATCCGCTGACGATGCCGATGCTGCGAACCCGCTGGGGCCGCATCATCAGCCTGTCCTCGATTGCCGCGGTAATGGGCAACCGCGGCCAGGTCAACTACGCAGCCGCCAAGGCGGCCCTGCACGGCGCCACCCGATCGCTGGCCCTGGAACTCGCCAGTCGCGGCGTGACCGTCAATTGCGTGGCGCCCGGCATCGTCACCAGCGCGATGTCCGGGGCCACGTTCGACCAGGCGGCCATCGAACGCATGGTGCCGATGAAACGGGCCGGCCGGCCGCAGGAGGTCGCCGCCCTGGTCGGGTTCCTCGCGTCCGACGACGCCGCCTATATCTCCGGGCAGGTCATCTCGATCAACGGCGCGATGGCCTGACGGCGGCGTCGGCCTTCGCAGCCTCGCCGCTGGTGATTTCGCCCGACGCAGCATCGCCCGCCGCGAGGCTGCCCGAAGCAGCGGCGCTCGCGATGTCGGCGTCGTCCTCGCTCGAGAATGCGACCGCAGGCAACGGTTCGGCGCCGGCATCTTCCAGCCATTCGCGCCAGACCGCGACCAGCACCGCAAGGATCACCGGCCCCAGGAAGAGCCCGATCAGGCCGAAAGCGGCGAGCCCACCCAGCACGCCGAACAGCACCAGCAGGAATGGGATGCGCGTGGCGCTGCTGATGACGAGGGGGCGGATCAGGTTGTCGATCCAGCTCACCACCAGCGCCCCCCACAACAGCAGGCCGATCCCGGCGGTGAGTTCGCCGCTGACGAGCAGCCAGATACCGATCGATCCCCACAGGAACGGTGCGCCGAAAGGCAGCATGGCGACCATCGCGGTTACCGCGGCAAGCAGCACCGGCGCATCCAGTCCGGCCCACCAGTAGCCGAGGCCAGCCAGGGCGCCCTGCGCCAGCGCGGTCGCCACCAGCCCCCACACGACGGCCTTGGTCATGATCCCGGCCGCGGCAATGTAACCGTCGACGCGCTGGCCGAGGAAGCGCCGCAATACCCGCCTGACCTGCAAGACGAGCGACTCGCCGTCTCGGTACAGGAAGAACACCGTGAACAAGGCGAGCGCCAGCTTGCCCGCGTTCCTGCCGACGTCGCCGAGGATGTCGAGGATTTCGCCGGTGCGGGCTTCCATCCAATGGGCGATCTGGCCGCGCAGCGCTGCGGGATTCCTGCCCCATTCCTCGATCATCTGCCGCAACCAGTCCCCCACCCAGGGCAATCCGGCCAGCCAATCCGGCAACGCATACGGTCCGCTGGCGATCTGCTGTGCTACCGCTTTGTAGGCGCCCGCGACTTCGCCGCGCAGAAGCACCGTCAACCACAGCACCGGCACGATCACGGCCGCCATGAGCAGGCCGGTCATTACCAGCGCGCTCACGGTCTCCCCCGCGCCCAGCCCGCTACGCAGGCGCCGGTACACCGGCCAGGTCAGGAAGGCGAGGATCACGGCCCAGGCCATCGGCGCCAGGAAGATCCGCAGCACTGCGTAGCTGAGGGCGACCAGGGCCCCCAGCAGCAGGGTCAGGATGATGCGGCGGGTCAGGATGGTGGCGGACGGATCGGCGCTCATGGGCAGTCGGGTGGGAGACTCGGATTTTGCAGTCTTGCCCGGGCGGGAGATACAGCGGATCTGCAATGCAGCCGACGAATCGAACCTGCACCCGCGTGTCCGGGTCGCCAGGGGCGCTCGCCATGCCCTTGTGTATCGTTTTAGTGTAACCTTGCACTCGATCGTTCCGCCTCGATGCGGCGACGACGCTAAAAAACAGACTAGGAGACGCACATGTTCCGCACCTGCCTGTCCCTCGCCGTCGCCCTGCTGGTTGCCGCCGCCGGCATCACGCCGGCCGCCGCCCAAGCTCCCGGCAAGCGCCTGATCCGCATCCACACGGCCGGCCCCAACGACCTCGGCGTCGACAACACCCTGCTGGCCCACGAGTTCGCCAACCAGGTCAACGCCAAGGTCGACACCCTCGAGGTCAAGGTCTTCGCCAACAGCCAGCTCGGCCAGTCGCGCGAGGTGATCGAGGCAATGCGCCTGGGCTCGGGAGCGGCCGGCACCAGCGGCGGTCCCGCCGAATACGCTTCCTTCGTCAAGCGCGTCGGTGTGCTCGGCCTGCCGTTCCTGTGGAAGAGCTACGACCATGCCACCACGGTGCTCAAGGGCGACGTCGGCAAGGCGCTCGACCAGGACATGCAGAAAGCGGGCTTCAAGGTCCTTGCCTGGTCGGTCAGCTGGGGGTATCGCAACGTCGTCACCGCCAGGAAGGAAGTGACCAAGGCGGAAGACCTCAAGGGGCTGAAGATCCGCACGATCCCGACCAAGGTGTTCGTCTCCGCTATCAATGCGATGGGCGCCAACGCCACCCCGATGAACTTCGGCGAGATCTACACCTCGCTGCAGAGCGGCGTACTCGACGGCTACGAGCACACGGCGGCGACCACCGTCTCCTTCAAGCTGAACGAGGTTGCCTGCTGCATCGCGATGACGAGGCACCTGATGGACCCGACGGTGCTGGTCTATTCGATGTCGGAATGGAAGAAGCTCAACGAGAAGGAGCAGGCCGTGCTGCTCGAGGCGGCGGAAGCGGCCGCCGAGAAGGTTCGTGCCATGGCACCCGCCAAGGAGGCCGAATCGCTGGATGCCGTCAGGAAGCTCGGGATGAAGGTGCACGACCTGGACACGGCGCCGCTGCAGAAGGCCGCCATGGCAGCGCAGGACGATCTCGCCAAGGAGTTCGGGGCCGAAAACCTGCTCGCGATCATCCGCAAGCAGTAGCAGGGCACCGTCAGTGAGGCGCGCACTCGCCGCGGT
Source organism: uncultured Pseudomonadota bacterium (assembly GCA_963844195.1). Taxonomy (GTDB): domain Bacteria; phylum Pseudomonadota; class Gammaproteobacteria; order Burkholderiales; family Burkholderiaceae_E; genus Lautropia. The sequence continues at coordinate 24,197 of CAWJNC010000006.1, forward strand.
CGACCGCGGGGTGGAGCTGCTGGTCGCGGCGATCTTCGCGATCATGCTGGGAATCGGCCTGATGCAGGTCTTCCACCGGTTCATGCTGAACTCCTCGCTGAGCTGGAGCGAGGAGGCCCAGATCTTCGGCCACATCTGGGTGGTGTTCCTCGGCATCCCGGTCGCCTATCGCCGGGGCGCGCACCTCTACATCGAAACCTTCCGCGACATGCTGCCGCGCGCGCTCGGCTCGGCCTTCGACCTGGTGGTCGAGCTGCTCTGGGCAGCTTTTGCCGTATCCCTGATGGTGCTCGGCTACCAGGTGGCACAGGTCGCCGCGCTGCAGGAATCTCCCGGCCTCGAGATCCCGATGAGCTGGCCGTACTCGGGCATGATCCTCGGCGGCGCCTATCTGCTGCTGGTGGCGGTGCAGCGCATCGCCGACTGGTGCAGCCGTCCCGCCCGGCCCGGCGGAGCAGCAGCATGATCTGGTTCCTGTTCGCCCTGATGCTGGGAACGATGCTGCTGGGCGTGCCGATCCTGCTGTCGATCGCGCTGGTCGGATACGTCGGCGTCGCCGCCGTGCCGGACCTGGTCCTGCCGCTGTTCGCGCAGAAGATGTTCGCCCAGCTCGACTCGTTCACCCTGCTCGCGCTGCCCTACTTCATCCTCGCCGGGGCGCTGATGTCCGCCGGCGGCATGAGCCAGCAGCTGGTGGAGTTCTCGAGGGTGCTGGTCGGTCACCTGCGCGCCGGGTTGGCGCACGCATCGGTGGTCGCCAGCATGGTCTTCGCCGGCATCTCCGGCTCCTCGACCGCGGATGCATCGGCGATCGCCTCGATCGTGATCCCCACCATGAAGCGTTCAGGCTACAAGGCGGGCTTCGCAGCGGCGCTGATCGCGACCTCCGGCACCATCGGCGCGATCATCCCGCCGAGCATGGTGATGGTCGTGTACGGCGCGATCGCGCAGGTCTCGATCGGCGGACTCTTCCTGGGCGGCATCATCCCCGGCCTGCTGGTCGGCCTGTTCTTGATGGCCACCATCAAGATCTACACCTACCTGCCGGACTATCCGGAGCTGCGCGTCGTGCACGGCCGCTTCGAGTTCGGCGCGCTGCTGCGGTCATTGCTCGAGGTCTGGCCGGCGCTGCTCGGGCCGGTCATCATCGTCGGCGGCATTCTTACCGGGGTGTTCACCGCCACCGAAGCCGGCGCCATAGCCTGCCTCTACGCCTTCATCGTCGGCTTCTTCGTCTATCGCAAGATCAAGCTTCGCGACCTGCCCGGCATCCTGGTCGAATCGGCGGTGATGACGACGATGGTGTCCGGCGTGATCGCGGTGGCCGGCGCCTCCGGCTGGCTGCTGGCCTACCTGCAGTTCAACGAATCCGCCGTGACCTTCGTGACCGGCTTCTCGCAGAGCCCGACAGTAGTGCTGCTTCTCGTCGCCGCGGTGATGATCGTGCTCGGAACCTTCGTCGACTCGCTCGCGGTGCTGCTGGTGTTTGCGCCGGTGGCGATCGAGATCAGCAAGACCTACGGCATCGATCCGTTCCAGATGGGCCTGGTGATGGTGATGTGCAACCAGATCGGCGCGGTATCGCCGCCCACCGCTCCGCTGCTCTTCGTCACCACCAGCATCGCCAAGGCGACCTACGGCGAAGTCAACCGCCACGTCTGGTGGTTCATGCTCGCGGAGACGCTGGTGCTGCTTCTGGTCATCTTCTTCCCACCGCTGGCGTCCTGGATCCCGCGCTACTTCCTTGGCTGATCCAGGCGGATCCCGCACCTCCCGAACCCGCACGATGCCACCCGACCCGAGCATCACGTGAGCACGATCCAGGACGTTGCCCGGCATGCAGGCGTCTCGATCAGCACCGTATCCAACGTGCTGAACGGCCGCGCCGACCGGATGCGCCGCCAGACACTGGACCGGGTCGAAGCCGCCATCCGGGCGCTGGACTTCACTCCCAACCGGGCCGCACGGCAACTCAAGACCGGGCGCACATCGATGCTGGGCCTGCTCGTGCCGTCGATCGCGAACCCGATGTACGGCTTCATCGCGCGCGAGATCGAGACGGTGGCGCAGGAGCGCCATGGCCATCGGGTCCTGCTCGGCAACACCTACCGCAACCGGGAGAAGGAGACCGGCTTCTTCGACGACCTGCTGGCGCAGGGGGTGCGCGGTGTCATCGTCATCTCGTCGCTGGTCGACGAGCAGCATTTCGAGAGTGCGGTCGAGCGCGGCCTGGTGATGGTCAGCTACGACCGGCGCGCGACGCCCGACGCCGGTTCCGGAATCGACCATGTCTCGGTCGACAATTTCGAGGCCGCCCGGCTTGCCGCAGTGCATCTGGTCGGGCACGGCCATCGGCGGATCGCCTTCGCCACGGCCTCCGGGCAGACGACCAGCCGCAGCGAGAAGATCCGGGGCTTCCTGGCCGCGGCCGGCAGCGCCGGCCTGGGCGCGTCGGCGACGATCATCGATCGCCGCACCTTGTCCGAGTACGGCGATTCCGAGATGGCGGATGTCGGCCGTGCACTGGCCGCCGACATCGCAAGGGAACCCCGGCGGCCAACCGGCATCGTCGCCGTCAACGACATGCTCGCCTTCGGCCTGATGGCCGGATTTCGCGACGCAGGCCTGGAAGTGCCGCACGACGTATCGGTCGTCGGCATCGACGGGCTGTTCCTGGCTTCGCTGGTGACGCCGCCTCTCACGACCGTCCAGTTGCCGGTCCGCGAGATGGCCGCGACGATGGTCGAGCGGGTAGTCAGTCGCATGGAAGACCCCCGCATCGCCGCAGGCGAGTTCCTGTTCCAGCCGCAACTGGTGGAGCGGGCTTCGGTCGGCAAGGCCGCCGATGTCCGCGCCAGCCGCAGGCCCGGCAGCAGCATCCCGCGACAGGAATCGACATGAAGACGGTCCTCATCACGCACACGCCAACGGCGCTCGCCAATTACTTCGGGCCCAAGGCGATCGCCGCGCTCGGGGCGATTGCCGACGTGCGACTGCACCGGGGCGAGGAGCCTCTGGATGCGGCCGGCCTCGTCGACGCCGCCCGCGACTGCGACGTCATCATCGCGGACCGAAGCACGGAAGGAGCCGGCGACATCTTCCGCAGGCTTCCAAGGCTGGTCGCGTTCGCGCGCTGCGCGGTCGACATCCGCAACATCGACGTTGCCGCCGCCAGCGAGCAGGGAATCCTGGTGACGCAGGCGAGCGCCGGCTTCATGGCGTCGGTGGCCGAATGGATCATCGGCGTCATGATCGACCTGAGCCGGCACATCAGCGCTGCCAATGCGGCCTACCACGCCGCGGAGCCGCCTGCGCTGCACATGGGCAGTGAGCTGCGCGGCGCCACCATCGGCATCGTCGGCTACGGCCAGATCGGCCGCTACCTCGCCCGACTGGCCGGCGCATTCGGCATGCGCATCATCGCGACCGATCCATACGTGCAGATCTCCGACCCCGGCCTCTTGCAAGTGCCGTTGCCGAGGCTGCTGGCCGAAGCCGATCACGTCGTCTGCCTCGCGAAGGCCACCGACGAGACCGAGAACCTGATGGACGCCGCGGCATTCGGCGCAATGAAGCCGAGCGCCTATTTCATCAATGCGTCGCGCGGCAACCTGGTGGATGAGGCCGCGCTGCTGCAGGCGCTCGACACCGGCCGCATCGCCGGCTGCGCCCTCGACGTCGGCCGTGCGCCGGACCAGATGCCTTCGCCCGCCCTGGCACGTCACCCGCGGGTCATCGCGACGCCGCACATCGGCGGCCTCACGCCGGCCGCCATCGAGCACCAGGCGCTTGAGACGGTGGCGCAGGTGGCTGAAATACTTGCCGGAAGATTGCCGAAGGGAGCGGTCAACGCCAGCCGCGCACGCCGACTGCAAGATCCCGCTTGACGGGGGATCCTGGGGCGCTGGCACAATGCCCGCATGAACCACCGTTTCCAATGCCGGTGCAGCGCCCTGCAGGGGGAGATCAGCCACCCGGAACAGGCCATGCGGGCCGTCTGCTATTGCGGCGATTGCCAGGCCTACGCGCACCTGCTCGGCGAACCGCAGCGGGTGCTCGACCCGCTGGGCGGCACCGATGTCGTCGCAACGCAGGCCCGGCATGTGACCTTCACGTCGAGCACGCAGGCGCTGGCGTGCGTTTCGCTTTCGCCGCGCGGCCTGCTGCGCTGGTACGCCGACTGCTGCAACACCCCGATCGCGAATACACCGAGAAACTGGAAGCTTCCCTACGTCGGGCTGGTCCACACCTGCCTTTGCCAGCCCGATCCGATCGAGCGTTCGTTTCCGACGGTGCAGATGCGGGTGAACACGAAAAGCGCGAAGGGCCTGCCACCTCGCGGCGGCAGACTCGGCGACTTGGCGCGATTCGGTGGCCTCGCAATCCGGCTGACCGCCTCGCGCCTGCACGGCGGCCATACGAGGACGCCGTTCTTCGATTCGAACGGCTTGCCTCGCGCCGAGGTCCGACTGGCGGACCGCGCCGAGGTTGATGCCGCCCGTCGCGCTGTCGCAGGCTGAACATCCCCACCCACGCCAACAGGAGCCCGTGCCGATGCCCCGAATGATCTTCGTCAACCTGCCGATCACTGAGCTCTCTCGCTCGATCGCCTTCTATGAAGCGGCGGGTGCAAGCCAGAATCCCAAGTTCAGCGACGAACAGACCATGTGCATGGTGTTCTCCGACACCATCTTCGTGATGCTGCTGACCCGGGAGAAGTTCGCCGGATTCACGAAGCGGCCGATCGCTGATGCCCACGCAACCGTCCAGACGCTGTTGTGCCTCTCGGCGGACAGCCGCGAGCTTGTCGACTCGATCGTCGACGCCGCCGCCGCTGCCGGCGGAGCCGCAGATCCGAACCCGAAGCAGGACTACGGCTTCATGTACGGCCGCAGCGTCGAAGACCCGGACGGCCACATCTGGGAAATCATGTGGATGGATCCGGCCGCAGCGGAACAGGGTCCCGAGGGATACGCAGCGAAGGAATCCACTTGACCCTGAAGTTCTATGCGCAGGGACTGACCGATAATCTGCGGAACCCACCGCTGAGCCTTGCGACATGATCACCGTCGAACAGTTCAACCAGCGCGGCGCCGGCAAGCTACCGGGCCACCTCGGCATGGTCGTCACCCGTGCCGACAAGTCGGAGGTCCGCGCCGAGTTGACGGTGAAGACGGCCACGCTCGCGCCGAACGGCTACCTGCATGCCGGAACCGTGGTCACGCTCGCGGACACCTGCGCGGGTTACGGCTGCCTGCTGAACCTGCCGGAAGGCGCCACCGGTTTCACGACGGTCGAGCTGAAGTCCAACCACCTCGGTACCGCGCTCGAAGGCATCATCGAATGCGCCGCCAAACCTGCTCACCTCGGCCGGACGACCCAGGTATGGGACGCGGTCGTGAGCCACCGCGAATCCGGCAAGACGATCGCCCTGTTTCGCTGTACGCAGATGCTGCTGTACCCCAAGCCGGACAAGTGAGATTGCGATGAAGGCCGCTTCAAGCGCCGGCGATCCATGGCCGGTCCTCGGGTACGAGGACTGGCGCGATACCGCCACCACCCTGCAGATGTGGACCCAGATCGCCGGCAAGGTCCGGCTCGCGCTGTCGCCCTGGGTGAACCACGGCTGGCAGGTGCCGCTCTACGTCAACACGCGCGGGCTCGGAACTTCGCCGATCCACTACCGGCAGGGCATGCTGCAGATCGACTTCGATTTCGTCGACCACCGCCTGCTCATCAGCACCTCCGAAGGACCGCCGCGTGGGTTCGATCTCGAGCCGATGTCCGTGGCAGCGTTCTACCGGCGGTTCATGGCGGAACTCGGCGCGGCCGGCGTGTCGGTGACGATCAATACCATGCCGTCTGAAGTGCCGACGCCGATCCGGTTTCCCGACGACGAGGTGCATGCCGCCTACGATCGAGACGCCGTGCGGCGCTTCTGGCGAGCGCTGCAGCAGGTAGACCGGGTGTTCCAGCTGTTCCGGACCTCCTTCCTTGGCAAGTCGAGCCCGGTCCACTTCTTCTGGGGCAGTTTCGATCTCGCCGTCACCCGTTTCTCGGGACGGAAGGCGCCGTTGCATCCGGGGGGCGTCCCGGGCCTTCCGGATGCGATCACGCGGGAGGCGTATTCGCATGAAGTCAGCAGCGCCGGCTTCTGGCCCGGCAGCGAGAGCTACCCCGCCGCAGCCTTCTACTCGTATGCCTATCCGATGCCGGCTGGTTACGAGCGGGCGAGCGTCCAGCCCGCGGATGCGGTCTGGTCCAACGAACTCTCCGAATGGGTCCTTCCGTACGATGCGGCGCGGCAAGCCGCCGATCCGGATGCGGCCGTCCTGAGCTTTCTACAGTCCACCTACCAGGCGGCCGCCCGGCTTGGCGACTGGGACCGCAGCCTCGAGTGCGAGATCGGCAAGCCCGGGCGGCCCCGACTGGTGGACCCGACCGGACCGGCCTAGGCTCCCCTAGTTCAGTTTCAGGAGCCGGATCAGTACGCGCACCAGGAAACCGCCGAACAGGCGCAGGTGCATCCCGGTCAGCTGGACGTTGTCCCGGTAGTAGTCGAAGTGCGACACGCCGCCCTCCTCCGCGGAAAGATAGCGGACCGGCGCATCCAGGTTCACGGCCTTCACGCCGTGCCAGGAGAGCCGCACCACCGCCTCGGCATCGAAGTCGAATCGGCGCATCCAGCGGTGTCCGAGCATGATCTGCAGCAACGGCGCGATCGGATAGACGCGAAATCCGAACAGCGAATCGGCGATGCCGGCGTCGAAAGTCTCGAGGTTGACCCACCAGTTGGATATCCGCCGGCCACGCACCCGCAACGGCGGCGCGCTGGCATCGAACACCGGCCTGCCGAGGATCATTGCCCGGGGCGAGGCCTCGGACGCGGCGATGAAGGCAGGGATCAGCTCCGCGGGATGCTGGCCGTCGGCATCCATAGTGAGGGCGTGCGTGAAGCCGGCGTGCACCGCCGCCGTCAGGCCGTGCAGGATCGCGGCCCCCTTGCCGCCATTGGACGGCAGCTCCATCACCGTCAGCCCCGGCCGGTAGCTGTCGCTGCCCGGGTTGACGAGCCCGTCCAGCAGTCGGGCACTGCCGTCGGTACTGCCATCGATCACCACCCAGACCGGACTCCGGTGGGCGAGCGCCTCCTGCACCGTCTGCAGCAGCCGGGGACCGGTGTTGTAGCTCGGAATCAGCACCAGATGGCGCTGACCGCTGCCGACCGGCGCGCCTTCGGGAACGCCTTGAGGGCCGCTTGGGGGGCCGCCGGCGGTCCCGCTCAAGCGACTCTCCGCGCCGAGGGCTGCGGCGCGTCGCCCTGGGTCTGGTGGTCCGAAGCCGCGGCGACCGGTGCAGCGCGCTCGCCGAGTTCCTCGATGAAGTAGCGCTCCACCTCCGCGACCAGGGCATCGACGTCGCTCCGTGGCTCGAAGCGTCGGCCGAGGCGCAGGCGGAAGGTGATCGGCAACGGCGGCAGCCGGAACAGCGACCAGCCCTTGCGCAGGTAAGGCGAGTCGGTCTCGATCAGGATCGTCTGGATCGGCGCGTTGGCCTTCTTGGCGATGAGGGCGAAACCGCCGGAGAGCTCGTTGACCGGGGCCCTGACGGTGCGGGTCGCCTCCGGAAAAATCAGCAGCTGGCTGCCGCGCCGCAAGTCGCGCACCGCCAGCTTGATCATGCTGCGCGGCGAATCGTTGCGGATGAAATCTGCCATTCGCGCGCCCGCGCCGAGGAAGATGTTGTCCCAGAGCTCCGCTTTCATGACACAGCCGACATCGGACAGACGCGCGATCACCAGCACGACGTCCATCATCGATGGATGGTTGGGTGCGAGGATGAGCGCGCGCTCGTGCCGCAGGGTCTCCACCGCGTCGTTGTCGATCTTGACGAGTTTCAACCCGTGGAGCACCTGCAGGCACAGGCAGAAGAGCCGCTGCGTACCCAGCCGGCCGATCCGGCGACGCTCCGCCTCGGCGAACAGAGGGCTGATCGCGAAGGCGATCCCGCTCCAGCCGAGGAACAGTCCTCCGCAGGCCAGCAGCCCGCACCACAGGCGCAGGTAGGCGGCGGCTGTGCGCAGGATGCCGCCTGGCCGGAACGCGCCGTCGACGCGCCCGGATCGCTCCGGCTGCGGCGGACTTGCACTGGAGGAGCTGGCGCGAAAGTTCATTCTGGAATCATCGCCCGGTTGCGCTGTCTCGGTAGACCACCTGATCGGCGGACACGGCGAAAATCCAGCTGATGGCGAAGCCGGCGGCAAACGTGGCTTCGCGCCCAACGAGCGGCGAATCCTCGAACGCGGCGCCCTTGAGCCAGTCCGCACGCACGAAGGCGCCGAACCAGTATCTAGGGAAGCGCTTGCTCAGGGACATCGTCAGCTGCATCCCGCTGTAGCCGCCCTCCGCCTCGTAGGCAGGCCGGGCCGCGGTCGCGTACTGCGGATCGACGGAATAGTAGTAATCATGCTGCCGTGCGGTCGCGAACATCGGGCCAACTACCAGCCCGGCATCCAGCCCGCGGTAGCCGGCAAAATCCCGCACGTCGAGCCCGAGGCGCGGGTGGAACACGAAGCCGACGTCGCGGGTGTCGGTGCTGAGCGCGAAGGCATACCGCACCGGCAGCTGCAGCTGCAGCTTGACGCCGCCATCGGTCGAGTTCCAGAGGTCGGCGCTCAGCTGCGGGCCGATTTCCAGTGCCGGCCTCAGGCTGGGCATGCCGGCCCGCGCACTGTTGCCGTCGCTGCGCACCGGTACCGACAGGTTCACGCTGAAGTCCAGTTCGAGGCGCCCCTTGTCCAGAAGCTCCGCCTTCAGCCCGCCCCTCTCGACGCTGAAGCGGGGGCCGCGGTAGATCAGGTAAGGCAAAGGCAGCAGGTAGCCGCGGCTCTGGTCGGATCCGCGATAGTCCGGCAGGGTCAGGACCGACGCGCCAAGGCCGGCTTCCCAGACCGGCTCCAGCCGCGTCCGCCTGGCGTCGGATCTTGCGGCTGCGGCCCGCTCGGCGGAAGGCGCATCCGGCCGAGGAGCGTCTGCTGCAGGCGCCGGGACCGCGCCCGGCTGGGTGGTTTCGCTGACGGTCGGCTGGGCATGGAGCGGCCCCGGCTGCAGCGGCAGCGCAGCAACGATGACTTCAACCAGGCAGGACAAAGGCAAGGCGGCGCCGCGGCCGACAGCCTTGGCCGGCAGCCGCGCTAGCCGACGACACGCCGGCATCAGGAGTCCGCAGCCACGGGCAGGTCGCGGATATTGTCCGTGCGGGCGCGCCAGCTCCGGAACGACGCCAGCGGGTTTTTGATCAGGTTCATGAAATAGAAGGACTTGAATGCCATCAGGGACGGCTTATAGGGTGTGCCGCGATAGAGGTCGCCGGCCAGGATCGACATGACCGCCTCCCGGGTACGCAACGCGTTGCGCGGACGCATGAAGAGCTCCCGCATCGCCGGCTGGGTCATGCGCTCGATGAACCAGGCGAACTCCCGCGGCCCTTTGCGGATGCGGCGTTCATAGCGGCGCATGGCAGCAGCCGACCGGGCGGGCTGCTCGAGGCAAAACTGGGCCGCGTCGACGGCCATGAAAGCGCTGCTCATCGCCAGGAACACCCCGGAGGAGAACACCGGATCGATGAAGGCGAAGGCATCGCCGACCATCAGGCAACTGAATTCGCGCCCGGCCCCATGCGCTGTCGTGCAGTTGTATGAATAGTTGCCGGTGGCGTAGACCTCGTCGACCCGAGTCGCCCCCTCCAGCCGCTGCGCGAGCGGCGGACACGATGCAATGGTGTCGGCCAGGAACTCCGGCAGCGGCTTGCTGCGCGACTTGAGGTAGCGAGGCCAGCAGACGGCACCGACGCTGGTCGTACCGTCGGACAGCGGGATGAACCAGAACCAGCCGTGCTCGAACCAGAAGATCGTGATGTCGCCCTCACGACTACCCAAGTGGCGCCGGGCGCCGCGGTAGTGTCCAAAGACGGCGGCGCTGGCATGGCGGGGGTACTTCTGCTTGATGTGGAACTGGTTTCCGAGGAAGGTGTCACGCCCCGAGGCGTCGATCACCAGTCGGGCATCCCATGTCTCGGCGGCACCGCCCGGCCGCGAGGCCAGCACCTCGGCACCGCCGAACGCAGGCCGGAATTCCACCTTCCGAACCCGATGCCCTTCGAGAACCTGGGCACCCTTGCGGCCGGCGTTGCGCAAGAGCAGATGGTCGAAGACCGACCGCCTGACCTGGACGGCGGAGGCCAGCGACTTGTCCCAGGCATCGGTGAATCGCAGGTCCATCACATGGTCGTGATGCGGCGAAACGAATTCCACGCCGAGCTTGGGCATGCCTATTGCATCTACTTCCGCGCGAACGCCGAGCCGATCGAGTAACGGCATGTTCGCCGGCAGCAGGGATTCGCCGATATGGAAACGCGGATGCACGTCCTTCTCGAGCAGCACCACCTCCCTGCCCGCCTCTGCGAGCAGCGCCGCCGCCGTCGAGCCGGCGGGGCCGCCGCCTATCACCAGAACTTCACACTGCTGCACGCCCACGAGGTCTCCTCAGCCTGCGTTGGATTGGGGGGATTATAGGAACTGCCCCGACGCGGATCCGCCGGACGCTTGCCGATGCAACGCCGGGGTCACATGCCGCCGCCCTCCCGGCAATGCTCCTGGCGGGCTATACGCCAATCGCGCATGATAGTGCATGGCAATTCTGCTTGATGCGTCGCTGCCCCCGGGTCAGAAGATGCCCAACGCCAGTCCCTGGGCCATTGCGGCGCCCAGTTCCGAGGCGCGCGCAAGCTCCTCCGCAGGCACCCGCTTCGGTGCAAGGATCGCCTCGGCGGCCTGCGCGTGAGTGATGACGATGATCGGCTCGGCAACCGGCTTGAGCCGCCATCCGGTTGCAATCCGCGCGACCTGCCGCGCGGCGCCCTGACCGTCGGACCCCGCCGCGATGATCACCGCGTAAGGCCTTCCGGCAACACGGTCGAGCACGCCGTAGTAGGTGCGGTCGAAGAAGTCCTTCATCACGCCCGACAGCGACGCGAGGTTCTCCGGGGCTACGAAGATGTAAGCAGACGACGCGCACATCCGCTGTGCATCAACGCGGCGCGCATGCACGCAGTCGATGCCGATCAATCGCGCCGGCGTCCCAACCTGGCGCATGTTTTCGCCCGCCGCCTGCCGCAGCGAATCGCGCGCGCCGCGGACTGCGGCGTTCGCCAACTGGCGCGACGCGCCGGTACGCGAATGCCAGACGACCAGCAGCGAACCCTGTGCGGCAGTCACCGTAGAACCTGTCTGTTGCCCGTCTGCATAAGCGTGAAAAAAACTGCGCCTGGATACGATCTCTTCCCGGGTACACCAAACCAAAGCGTGATACGTTAATGATGTCCAGTGAAGCAAAGAGCCAACTATCGGATGTCGTTTCCGTCTGAAGTCATCATGTCTCTGCAAGCGTCCTGTCGACGGATGCAGTCCAACGACAGGATGAATCGGCTTCACTCTCCGTTTTCCCGCATCAGCCGACTGTCGGTCAAGTTGCCGGCGGAACCAGGCAGGCTTCGTCGCCTTGCCGATTGTCTCGCAAAGCCCGAACGCACTCCATCCATCGCACCCATGCCGGCGTCCGTCCGGATGGGATGGCGGGGTGAACCATCAGTGCAATTATCGACACACATGGTCTCTGACATATCCCGTGGGCGACTGGTCCATCCCGGAGGTCTCAATGAACCTGCTTGACTCGTTTCGCGAACGCTACGTAGCCGCCCGCGATGAAGAAATGTCCCTCCTCGAGTACCTCGCGCTGTGCAAGCAGGATCCGATGGCCTACGCGAGCGCCGCCGAAAGGATGCTCGACGCCATCGGCGAGCCGGAGGTGATCGACACGCGCAACGACCCCCGCCTGTCGCGGCTCTTCTCCAACCGGCTGCTGAAGCGCTACCCGGCGTTCAAGGAGTTCTACGGCATGGAGGACGCGATCCAGCAGATCGTGTCCTACTTCCGGCATGCGGCGCAGGGTCTGGAGGAACGCAAGCAGGTGCTCTACCTGCTCGGTCCCGTCGGCGGTGGCAAGTCGTCCATCGCCGAGCGCCTCAAGGCGCTGATGGAGAGCTTCCCCATCTACGCGATCAAGGGATCACCGGTCAACGAATCGCCGCTGGGTTTGTTTCACCCGGATCGCGACGGCTCGATGCTGCAGAAGGAGTACGGGATCTCGCCGCGCTATCTCACCGGCATCTCGAGCCCCTGGGCGCTCAAGCGGCTGGAGGAATTCGAAGGAGACCTGACGAAGTTCCGGGTCGTCCGGATCCAGCCATCGGTGCTCAAGCAGATCGCCATCTCCAAGACCGAGCCGGGCGACGAGAACAACCAGGACATTTCGTCGCTGGTCGGCAAGGTCGACATCCGCAAGCTCGAGGCCTTGTCGCAGGACGATCCGGACGCCTACAGCTACTCCGGCGGCCTGTGCCTCGCCAACCAGGGCCTGCTCGAGTTCGTCGAGATGTTCAAGGCCCCGATCAAGATGCTGCACCCCCTGCTGACCGCCACGCAGGAGGGCAACTTCAAGGGAACAGAAGGCATCTCCGCCATTCCGTTCCAGGGCGTGATCCTCGCCCACTCCAACGAGTCGGAATGGCAGGCATTCCGCAACAACCGCAACAACGAGGCGTTCCTCGACCGCATCTACATCGTCAAGGTGCCGTACTGCCTGCAGGTGTCGGAAGAGGTCAAGATCTACCGCAAGCTGCTCGCCAACAGCTCGCTGTCGAACGCGCCGTGCGCCCCCGGAACTCTGGACATGATGGCTCAGTTCGCGGTGCTGACGCGGCTGAAGGAACCGGAGAATTCGAGCATCTACGCCAAGATGCGGGTCTACGACGGCGAAAACCTCAAGGACGTCGAGCCAAGCGCGCGTTCGGTACAGGAGTATCGCGACTACGCCGGCATCGACGAGGGCATGACCGGCTCCTCCACCCGGTTCTCCTACAAGGTCCTGTCGGCGGTCTTCAACTACGACCAGACCGAGATCGCCGCCAACCCGGTGCACCTGATGTACGTGCTGGAGCAGCGCCTGCTGCGCGAGCAGCTGCCGGAAGAAACCATGCGGCGCTACCTGGACTTCATCAAGGGCTGGCTGTCGCCGCGTTATGCGGAGTTCATCGGCAAGGAGATCCAGACCGCCTACCTCGAGTCCTATTCGGAGTACGGGCAGAACATCTTCGACCGGTATGTAACCTTTGCCGACTACTGGATCCAGGACGAGGACTATCGGGATCCGGAGACCGGCGAGAGCTTCGATCGGGCACAGCTCAATTCCGAGCTCGAGAAGATCGAGAAGCCGGCCGGCATCGCAAATCCGAAGGACTTCCGCAACGAGATCGTCAACTTCGTTCTCCGCGCCCGGGCCAACAACAACGGCAAGAACCCGTCATGGACCAGCTACGAGAAGCTGCGCGAGGTGATCGAGAAGAAGATGTTCTCGAACACCGAGGAACTGCTGCCGGTGATCTCGTTCAATGCCAAGGCTTCGGCGGAAGACAAGCACAAGCACGAAAGCTTTGTCGCGCGGATGGTGTCCAAGGGCTACACTGAGAAGCAGGTTCGCCTGCTCTGCGAATGGTATCTGCGGGTCCGGAAGTCGCAGTAGCCGGACGGCACCAGGCACAAGTGGCAATGGACTGACGTCCAACGGTTGCGGATATTCGACAAGACCATGTCCATCATCATCGACCGCCGCCTGAACGACCGGAAGAAGAGCTCCGTCAACCGCGAGCGCTTCATCCGGCGCTACAAGAGCCATATCAAGCATGCGGTGACGGACATGGTCTCCGAGCGCTCCATCAAGGACATGGATCGCGGCGGAGACGTGAAGATTCCGGTCAAGGACATCGCCGAGCCCACCTTCCGCCACGGCGCCGGCGGTGATCGCGAATCGGTGCATCCCGGCAACCACAAGTTCAATCCGGGTGACCGGATCCGTCGTCCGCAGGGAAGCGGCGAGGGTGACGGCAGCGGCGACCAGGGCGGCGAGGGCGACGGCCAGGACGGCTTCACCTTCACCCTGTCGCGGGAAGAGTTCATGGAGCTCTTCTTCGACGACCTGGAACTGCCGCACCTGACGCGCACGCAGGTCGGCGACATCGTGGAATTCAAGATGCAGCGCGCCGGCTACACCCGGCAGGGCTCGCCCACCAACCTGTCGGTAGGCCGCTCGCTGCGCAATGCTCTCGGACGCAGGATCGCCCTGTCATCGCGGCCGCGGCGCGAGCTTCGGGAACTCGAGGCGCAACTCGCCGAGCTGGAGGCCCGCGAGGGCGCGCCGGCGACAGACGACCCTCCTTCCGCGGAGCGGGCGAAGCTGCTGGCAGCGATGGAGCTGCTGCGCGGACAGATCGCGCGGGTGCCGTTCATCGACGATATCGACCTGCGCTACCGGCACCGGGTGCCGGTGCCCAAGCCGATCAGCCAGGCCGCCATGTTCTGCCTGATGGACGTCTCGGCCTCCATGGACGAGCGCAAGAAAGATCTCGCTAAGCGCTTCTTCACGCTGCTCTACCTCTTCCTGAGCCGCAAGTACCAGAAAGTGGACGTCATCTTCATCCGCCACACCGAGGAAGCCGAGGAGGTGGACGAGGAGCGCTTCTTCCACGATGCCCGGACCGGCGGCACGGTCGTGTTCTCGGCCCTGGACCTGATGCGGCAGATCATGACCGACCGCTACCCGTCCGGCCAGTGGAACTTGTACGGCGCGCAGGCGTCCGACGGCGACGCCTTCGGCGCGGATCCCGACAAGAGCAGCGACTTCCTGGCCGAGAAGATCCTGCCGGAACTGCGGCACTTCGCCTATGTCGAAGTGCCGGACTCCGACAGCCGCCCATCGCGGCTGGCCGCCGCCTACCGGCGCATCGACTGCGAGCACTTCGCCATGCGCCAGGTGCGCGAGCGCCGCGACATCTATCCGGTGTTCCGCGACCTTTTCTCACCGGAGAAGAATTCTCAATGAACAAGGACCACACCGTCGTCCTGGGCGCCGAAGGGGTCGTCAACAACTCCTCCACCACTCGGGGCCCCCTGTCGACAGGCGCCGAATGGTCGTTCGAGCTGCTGGCCAAGTACGATCGCGCCATCGGCGCCATCGCCGTGAACGAGTTCGGACTGGACTGCTACCCCAACCAGATCGAGGTGATCTCGAGCGAGCAGATGCTCGACGCCTACTCCATGACCGGTCTGCCCATCGGCTATCCGCACTGGAGCTTCGGCAAGTCGTTCATCCATCACGATCACGAGTACCGGACCGGCATGCGCGGCCTCGCGTACGAGATCGTCATCAATTCGGATCCCTGCATCGCCTATCTGATGGAAGAGAACACCATGCCGATGCAGGCACTGGTGATCGCCCACGCCAGCTACGGCCACAACTCGTTCTTCAAGGGCAACTACCTGTTCCGCCAGTGGACCAGCGCCGACGCCATCATCGACTACATGGTCTTCGCCCGGCAGTACGTGCGCGACTGCGAGGAGAAGCACGGCGTCGCGGCGGTCGAGGACGTGCTGGATGCCTGTCATGCGCTGATGGACTTCGGGATCAACCGTTACCGGCATCCGAAGCCGCTGTCGCCCGCCGACGAGCTGCGCCGGCACCGCGAGCGCCAGGAGTATTCCTGGCAGCAGTACGACGAGATCTGGCGCACCCTGCCGTCCAACCAGATGTCGGATACCACCACGCGCCGGCAGGTCCGGTTCCCTGAAGAGCCGCAGGAGAACCTGCTCTACTTCGTGGAGAAGCATTCGCCCAGGCTGCAGCCCTGGGAGCGCGAGCTGGTGCGCATCGTGCGCAAGGTCGCTCAATACTTCTACCCGCAAGGCCTCACCAAGGTGATGAACGAGGGATGGGCCACCTTCTGGCACTACACCCTGCTCAACCGGCTCTATGACGAGAAGCTGGTGGACGACGGCTTCATGATCGAGGTGCTGACTTCGCACACCAACGTCATCACCCAGCGCGGCTATGACCAGCCCGGTTACGGCGGCATCAACCCGTACGCGCTCGGCTTTGCCATGTTCTCCGACATCCGGCGGATCTGCGAGAACCCCACCCCCGAAGACCGCCACTGGTTCCCCGACCTCATGGGCGCGGACTGGCGCAAGGTGCTGGACTTCGCCATGCGCAACTACAAGGACGAGTCCTTCATTGCGCAGTTCTTGTCGCCAAAGCTGATCCGGGAGTTCCACCTCTTCGCCGTCGCCGACTACGAGGACGAGGAGACGCTGGGCATCGACAGCATCCACAACGACAGCGGCTACAAGCGGGTACGCAAGCTTCTCGCGCAGCAGTACAACCGCGACTACCTTCTGCCGGACATCCAGATCGTGAACTACGACCGCGACGGCGATCGCAGCCTGCGCGTGCAGCACCGCCGCCACCGCGGCCGCCCGCTCAACGAGGACGCGACGCGGGTGCTGGGCTACCTGCAGCGGCTGTGGGGGTTCAAGGTGCGGCTGGACACCATCGATGAGGACGGGTCGATGGTGCACTACGAAGAAGCGAAGTCTCACTGACCCCCCCGAGGCGCCGGAGGCGCCTCCCCCCTCAAGAGGGGGGCGCCGCGAGCGGCCGGGCAAAGCCCGTTCCGCCGCGGCTGCTGGCTGTGGGGCAGTGGTGTCAGCGGAAGTTGAGGCTGGGTTCGCCAGAGTAGCACCCGATGCCAGTCGCGAGGGGGGCGCCACTATGGCCGCACCCGCGGCGGCGTAGCTCAGCCGGCTTCGGTTTCGCGGTGCCGGCCGCCGGGGTCTTCGCTGGCGGATGGCGCTTCCAGGCGCATCACTTTTTCGCGGACGGCCTCGCTGCTGAGAGCGAGGAGCTCGGCGGTGGCCCGCAGGTCCTGCGACAGCGCCGGATTCTCCCATCCGGCAGCGGAATGCCGCGCGATACGCAGCGCGAGCACGACTGTTCGCGCCTGGGGATCATCCGACAGGCGGTCGTTGGTGATGCGCACCAGCAGGTCGGGCAGGCGCCAGGACCGCAGCAGCGCCTGCTCGAGGTCGCACAACTCGATGTTGAGCACGACACGCTGCGCGCGTGCCGAATTCAGGGTCTGATCCGCGCGCCTGAGGCGGTCGACCTCCAACGCGAGCGCAGGCGCATGGCACCACAGCAGGGCCTCGGCAAAGTCATGCATCAGCGCTGCTTCATGAACGATCTCGGCGTCGGGATCCTTGCGATGCACCGCGAAGGCGAGCGCGAACAGCGCAGCTCGATGCGAACGGTCGAGCACCCTGCGGATGCCCGCGAGTGCTTCCGGCAGGTCGGCAAGCTCGGCCTCGACCACCTGCTGGGATCCGAAGGCCGCGAAGAAAGGCTGCACGCCCATCATCAGGATCGCCTGGGAAACGGTCTCGGAGCCGGTCAGGGAACGGGCGGATCGACGCTGGGCGACATGCGCCAGCAGCTTGACCGTCATCAGCGGATCCGCCAGCACCAGCGGCGCGAGCTGGCTCACGGTGACGTCTTCCTGCTGTGGCGCCAGCGCCGCCAACGCCTCCGCCGTCTGCGCCAGCACCGGTATCGGTGCCTCGGCGAAGTAGGTGGACCAGGTCCGCAGCGCGGCCGGAGCCTTTGTCAGCATGATCGTCTTATCGGCGTTTCGCAGTCGTACTTGAGAAGCTTTCGTCCCGCACAGCAAGGACCACCGTGCGCGGCCCCTTGTTCCCGCGCCCTGCAGCCGGTAACCGCATGAAGCAGCTGTTACTACCTGTAGCCGGACGGTACCGCACCCGAGAAAAGGACGGACCTGCCGTCCCCTCCTAGGTTAGGATGAGGCTGTCAGTCTCGATTGCAGGATCTCGTCATGGACTCGCCGGCTGTTCTACAGATCGACATCGTCAGCGACGTCGTCTGCCCCTGGTGCTACGTCGGCAAGCGGCAGCTCGAGACAGCGGTCGAACTGTGGCAACAGGACAAACCCGGCCAGCCGCCGCCGGTGCTGCGCTGGCGCCCCTTCCAGCTGAACCCGGACCTGCCGCTGCAAGGCATGCCGCGCACCGAGTACCTGAAGCAGAAGTTCGGCTCGTCAGACGGCGGTAGCCGCTACGACCGGGTTCGCGCGGCCGCTCGGGAAGTGGGGCTCGAGCTCAGGCTCGAGGGCATCGCCACCCAGCCGAATACGCTCAAGGCGCATGGCCTGATCGAACTCGCGCTCGACAGTGACCGGCAGACGGTGCTGGCAGAAGCCTTCTTCAAGGCGTACTTCCTGGACGGCCGCGACCTGTCGCAGGACGCGACATTGCGCGAGATAGCCGCCGGCGTAGGGCTTGGCGACGAGGTGGTCGATGCCGTGCTGAACGAGGAAGCGGTCACGCGCCTGGTCGCCGCGGCGGACGCGGAAATGCGCGAATACGGAGTGACCGGCGTGCCGCTCTTCATCATCGGCAGCGCCGGCGCGGATAGCGCCGAGCGCCTGGCCGTCAGCGGCGCCCAGGGCCACAAGGCATTGCTGCAGGCGATGCGCCAGGTGCAGCAGCTCTAGGAGCCCGTGTCGCCTGCCGACTGGAAGCCCCCGCGCCGGTAGGTCAGGACCAGCGTGTCCCGCACCGCGCCCGGCCCGGTGGGTTGGATCGGCGTGGTCTCGTGGATCACCCGGGTATCGTCCAGAAGCAGCGCACTCCAGGGCTGCTCGATCACGAAGCGCATGCCGAGCGGGCCATCGGCCTGGAAGACGCGGGTCTCGCCTCCCTTCACTGCCTGCCGATTCACAAGGATCACGGCCACATAGTCGACGCCGTCGCGATGCGCGCCCTCGGGCGTGGGGCGGCCGACGCCGTCGCTCGCATCGATGCGGAACTGGTGTGCCTCGATGTACCAGCGGCCGGTGCCGCCCGCTCGCGCGAAGAACCGGCCGAGGCCGCATAACAACTGGTGCCAGCGCGGATCGGCACTCAGCGACTCCTCGAGCGGCTCGAACCAGCGGTCGAGGCCGCCGTGCAGCGCGTTGTAGTCGGTGGACTGCCAATGGGGCCGTCGAGGTGCCAGCGCCAACTGGTCGTCCGCCGTCGACTGGATGAAGCAGCCGTGACGCCGAGACCGGTAGCGGCCGCCGTCGCGCAGGTAGGCATCGGTCGCGAGCCGGTCCCACTGGGCGAGCCAGTTGTCGCGCGCCGCCCGGGACACTCCAGTGAGTGTCTCGAGTTGCTCCGGCGCGAGCAGCGCGAACCCCTGCGACTGCAGCGCCTCCTGGGGCGCATGTCCGGAAAGCGACCAGGGATGAGTCATCGTCGTTCCTCGCCAGGTCTCAGGACACGACCGGCGTCAGCCGCATCTGCCTGCCCTGCTGCTCGATCCTGAAGTGGCGCAGCACGTTCATCCCGAGCAGCACCGTGTCGCCGCCGGGCAGCACGGCCACCGGCACGTCCGGCAGCCGCAAGCCCGCAACCTCGATCTGCCCGGCTACCGCCTCGCAGCCGGTGACCGTGCCGGCAGCAGTCGCGTACTGCCGGGGCCGGCAGGTACCGAGTTGCAATTGCCTGGCGAGTGAATCGCCGATGGCGACGGTGCTTGCACCGGTGTCGACCATGAACACGACCTCGCGGCCGTTGATCGTGCCGGTGAGGTAGTAGTGTCCGTCGCGGGTCCGATCGAGCACCACGCCTGCCTCGCTGACGGTTTCGATCGGCCGTGGACGGTAGCCGCGGCCGGACTGATAGGGACCGAACTGGTCGAACAGCACGAAGAGGATCGCGCCGATGACCAGGAAGAAGCCGGCGCGCTTCAGCACCGAGGCGGGTGGACCGCCCTCGCTCATCTCAGGATCCGGCTGCCCGGGTTCACTGGAACGCGACCTCGGCGAAGCTGCGCAGCTTGCGCGAATGTAGCCGTTCGACACCCTGGCTGCGCAATGCCTCGAGCGCCCTGATGCCGATCTCCAGGTGCTGGTTGACTCGCTCGCGATAGAAGCGCGACGCCATTCCCGCCAGCTTGAGTTCACCGTGCAGCGGCTTGTCGGAGACGCACAGCAAGGTGCCGTACGGCACCCGGAAGCGAAACCCGTTTGCGGCGATGGTGGCACTCTCCATGTCCAGCGCCACCGCGCGGCTGAGGTTGAATCGCCGGATGAGCGCCCCGTGCGGCTGCAGCTCCCAGTTGCGGTTGTCGACCGAAGCGACCGTGCCGGTTCTCATCACCCGCTTGAGGTCGTAGCCCTCCATCTGCGTGACGTCGGCGACCGCCCCTTCCAGCGCCAGCTGCACCTCCGCCAGCGCCGGGATCGGCACCCAGAGCGGCAACTCGTCGTCGAGCACATGGTCTTCTCGGACATAACCGTGGGCGAGCACGTAGTCGCCCAGGCGCTGGGTGTTGCGCAGGCCGGCGCAGTGGCCCAGCATCAGCCAGGCATGCGGTCGCAGCACCGCAATGTGGTCGGTGATGGTGCGGGCATTCGACGGGCCGACGCCGATGTTGACCATGGTGATGCCGCTGTGGTCGGCGCGCTGCAAGTGGTAGGCCGGCATCTGCGGCAAACGCTCCGGTGGCGTACCTTCGCTGGTGGGCGCGCCCGACGGGAACTTGTCGCGATGGGCGGGATTCCAGGTGATGGCGTTGCCGGGCTCGACGAAGGCGACGTAGTCGTCGGCCCCGCCAGGTCCCTCCCCCAGGACCCGCTCGCGGCCGATGCGGATGAACTCGTCGATGTAGAACTGGTAGTTGGTGAACAGGACGAAGTTCTGGAAGTGCCCCGGCGACGTTCCGGTGTAGTGACGCAGGCGGTGCAGCGAATAGTCCACCCGCGGTGCGGTGAACAGCGCGAGCGGATGCGGGTCGCCCGGCAGCGTTTCAACCGAGCCGTTGGCGATGGTGTCGTCCATTGCGGCCAGGTCCGGCAGGTCGAAGTGATCGCCGAGGTCGCGCGCCAGGCTTTCATCGAAGGAGGCGTCCAGCACCACCTCATCGGACAAAGCGAAATGGATCGGGATCGGCTGCCGGCTCAACCCGACCTCGAGGCTGACGCCGTGATTTTTTACGAGCAGTCGCAACTGCTCGGAGAAGTAGCGCCCGAAGAGGTCCGGCCGGGTCAGGGTGGTTTCGTAGGTGCCCGGTCCGGCGACGAAGCCGAACGAGCGTCGCGAGTCGGGGCGGGACATGAGCTCGGTCCTCACCCGAAGGTAAGGATAGAAGGCTCTGGTGCGCCCCTGCGGAACCTTGCCGACGGCAAAGCCGTTGAGGCCGGTACGCAGGCTGGCGACGGATTGCTCGTAGAGGTGGCGGATGTAGGCGAGTGCCTCGATGGGTTCGGTAAAGACCTTGCGCTGCGGGTCACTGGGCTGCATGAATCATCCTGGAAAGCCGCGGAGGACACGCCACGATGACCGTGGCACGGTGGGCACCTGATGAGATGACACCGGATGGTCATTCTAGTGCCGATGCCGCGCCGGGCGAGGCTCCACTATCATCGCCGCCGGGTCAACCGGGAAAGTGAACATGCGCTGGATCGCCAGGATCGTCCTTGCCGCGGCGGTACTCCTGCTGGCTGCGTTTGCCTGGCTGGGCATCCCGGCGACCGGTGCCGGGATGGTGGCGAAGAACGTCTGCTCCGGTGTCTTCGTCGCCGGGCGCACGGCTGCCGATGTCCTCGCAGCCGACGTGCTGCCGGCGAGCGCGGTGCTCAGGCTGGTGGCCGTGGACATCGACAGCGCGCGCAAGCGGGTCACCGGCAGGATGCTGTGGTCGCGCGAGCGCAGCGCGATGCTGCTGCCGGGCCTGGGCTGCGTGCTCGATCCGTCGCCGGACCTGGTGCGGACACTCGATGGTGCCGCCGGCAAGCCGCCCTCGTCGCCACCATTGGAGCCTACCGATTGGCACGGCCTCGATCGCGCTGCACTGGAAGCGGCGGTCGATGCGGCATTCGATCCTCCCGGCGTGCGGGATCCCATCGGCACGCGGGCGGTGGTGATCCTGCACCGCGGTCGGCTGGTGAATCAGCGCTACGCGGCGGGCTTCGACGAGCGCACGCCGCAACTCGGCTGGTCGATGAGCAAAACGGTGCTGGGACTGCTCGTCCAGGCGAAGCTGCAGGAGCAGGGCCTGCCGGTGACGATCCGGGCGCTCGACTGGGTGCAGCCGGCAAGGCGTCCGGCATGGCTCGCGCAGTGGGAAGGCGACAAGCGTAGCGCGATAACTATCCAGGACCTGCTGCTCATGCGCGACGGCCTCGACCATCGGGAAGGCTACGCGCCCTGGAGCGCCGTGCCGCGGATGCTGTGGGGCGCGGCCGACGTGCCGGCCTATGCAGGCAGCGCGCCCGCCGAGACTGCGCCCGGAACGCGCTTTCGCTACCTGAGCGCCACCACCAACATCCTCTCGGCAATGCTGCGCGCGCAGTTCGGGGACGACGCCGGGTACTGGCGCTATCCCTACGAGATGCTGTTCGAGCCCATCGGCGCGCGATCGGCGGTCATGGAAGCCGACGCGAGCGGAAACTTCATCGCCTCGTCCTACCTCTGGGCCACTCCGCTCGATTGGGCACGGATCGGCGAGGTCATGCGTCGCGACGGGATGATCGGCGAACGGCGGGTGTTCACCGCCGGCTGGCAGCGCTACGCCGGCAACCCGCCGCCGATCGACGACGACCAGGCCAGCGGCTACGGTGCCCACGTCTGGCTGCCAGGGGCGGAGCGCGGTTCCACATGCGGCCCGGAACACGGCCTGCCGGCGGACACGCTGATGATGACCGGCCATTGGGGCCAGGTGGTCGCGGCGATCCCGTCGCGCGAGGCGGTGATCGTCCGCCTCGGCATCACGATGGACCGCAACCGCTTCTCGCGCTGCGACTTCATGCGCTCGATCCTCGCCGCCTTGCCCCCGCAATCCGGTAGCGGAACCAACGGCCGGTGACATTCCTGCTGCCGTACCGCCCGCCGTACCACTGGCCGGCGATGCTTGCGTTCCTGGCGGCACGGGCAGTCCCGGCGACCGAGCAGGTGAGCGCGGCCCGCTGGCAGCGTATCGTCATGACGGCAGGAGTGGCCGGCGTCGTCAGCGTCAGCGACGAGCCCTGCCGGCAGGCGTTGCGCGTGCAGATGCCGCCGGCATTCGCGGGCTGCGAAGCCGAGGTGCTGGCGCGGCTTGCGACCATGTTCGACGTGACCTGCGATCCGCTTGCCGTGGGCGAGGCGCTCGGCGAATTGGCCGCAGCCGACCCCGGGCTGCGCCTGCCGGGCTCGATCGATCCGTTCGAACTCGTCGTGCGCGCCATCATCGGCCAGCAGGTCACGATCGCAGCGGCGCGGACGCTTGCCAGCCGTTTCGTTGCCCGCTTCGGCACGCCGCTGCCTGCCGCCGACCCCCCGGCAGCGCCGGCGGTCCTCAGCCACGTCTTCCCGTCACCCGGCGCAATCGCCGCAGCCGGCAGCGGCGCAGTCGCCGAGATCGGCAAGCTCGGCATCATCCGGGCGCGCGCGCAAGCGATCGCCGCCGTCGCCGGCGCGTTGTGCGATGGGAGGCTGCGGCTCGAAGCCGGCACCGCGGTCGAACCCGCTTTGGCCGCCCTGATGGAGATCCGCGGCATCGGCCCCTGGACCGCGCACTACATCGCGATGCGCGCGCTGGGCTGGCGCGACGCCTTTCCACCGGGAGACTTGGTGGTGCTCAAGGCGCTGCAGGCTCGCACCGCGGCCGAGGCGGCGCGACTGGCAGAGACCTGGCGGCCGTGGCGCGCCTATGCGGTGCTGCACCTCTGGCGCAGGATGGCCCTCAGCGCGAGCTGACGCCGGGACTGGAGCTCACCAGCAGGCGCCCGTCAGGCAGGACCAGCAGGACGGCGTGCAACTCGTGGCGATATTCGTCGCGGGCCGTGCGCTGATAGACCACCGCCTCCACCGGATGACCCGGCTCGAGCGCACCCGGCTCGTCGAGCAGCCGCCGTGTCAGGCGCCAGTCGAGCGAAACGACGACGATGCCACGACGCTCGCTGGCGCGCAGCAGCGTCATCGTCGGCCGTGCCTCGGCGTCTTCCAGCGCCCGCATCCACTCCCGGTCGCGAGGCAGGTGCAGGTCCCGCGGCACGTCGATCGTCAAGCGTGCGTGCGGATAGCCGATGTAGGCATCGGCGAGCCGGCCGGCCACATACATCGGCCGCGAAAAGTCGTACTTGCCGGCGAAGCCGTGATGCGCACGCGCCGCGGTGGGCAACGCGCCGGCAGCCAGGAGCGCGGCCAGCAGCCTGCGGCGGCCGACGGCGGGCCCTGCCCGGCGATGCGGCGGATTCCGATGATCCGGGTGAGTCGAGCTGCCCGGCCACGGGTCCGCCGCAACGGAGGAGGAATCAATCACTGGCAAAATAGGCGTCGCCGCATCAGGCAGTCCCTGGGGTGAGGGTGCACCCACGGCGCGCACCATCGCCGAGGATACAACAGCGCTTCCACCCGCCGCGAACATGGACCTGAAACGCCTGCTCTTCCTGCACGCCAACGGATTTCCGGCTGCCGTCTACCGTCGCTTCCTGCAGGCACTGCAGGCGTCGATCGAGGTGATCCCGATCGCCGTCCTCGAAACGCCCGCCGACACGCCGGGCGCCCTGCGCTGGCGGCGCATGCGCGAGCAGGTCGGCGACGCGCTGTCTGCCGCCGGCGATGACACCGGGCTGGTCGGACATTCGATGGGCGGCTACCTGTCTCTCATGGCCGCCGCCCACCGTCTGCCGGCGCGGCATCCGGTGGTGCTGATCGATTCGCCGCTTCCCGACTTCGGCCGTGGTGCGCTGCTGAGCCTCGCGCAGCGCACCGGCCTCAACTACCGCCTCGGCCCGGCGCCGGTCGCCGCCAGGCGCCGCACCACCTGGCCCGATCGTGACGAGGCGAGGAACTTCTTCGCCGGCAAATCCTTCGTGCAGCGCTGGGCGCCGGGGGTGATCGACGACTTCGTGGCGCACGCGCTCAGGGACGCTGCGCACTCGACTAGAGACGCCGCGCCTGCGCTCGAAGACGCCGCCCAGGAGCTCAGCGGCCAGGCCGGCAGCCGGGGCGGCAACATCACCCTGCGCATCCCGCGCGAGGAAGAGCGGGACATCTACGCCCACCTGCCTCACCGCGACGCCGCCCGCGCCCTCCGGCGCCTGCGCTCGGCCGGCGTGCCGGTCGGCTTCATCGCGGGCGCCCATTCGCAGGAGATGAAGATGGCCGGCTGGCGCGGCAATCGGCGGGTGTTCGGCAAGCAGATGGTGGTCCTGGATGCCGGGCACCTGGTGCCGCTGGAGGAACCGCGGGCCTGCGCCGACGCGGTGCTGGCGCTGCTGCGCTGAAGCCGAACTGCCGGCTGCAGGCGCGGGACTGCGGTGCCGCGGTGCACCGCATGGCCGTGATGCTCCGCTATATATTCTCAAGTCCGTACCGACGACAACGCGGAGACACATTCATGGCGACCTATATTCTGGTGCATGGGGCATGGCACGGGGGCTGGTGTTACCGGGAAACGGCGGCGGCCTTGCGCGGGCAGGGACATCAGGTCTTCACGCCGACACTCAGCGGCGTTGGCGAACGCTTCCACCAGTCGCGGGAATCGATCACCCTCGAGACACATGTGCGCGATCTCGCGGGGGTAGTCGAAGCCGAGGAGCTCGACGACATCATCTTGGTCGGCCATTCGTACGGCGGCATGGTGATCACCTGCCTCGCCGACCGGATGCCGGAAAGGATCCGCTCGCTCGTCTACCTGGACGCCTTCGTTCCAGAGCAAGGTCAGTCGCTGATCCACCTGCTCGACATAGCCCTCGCCCCCGAGGTCGCAGCCCAGTTCAAACTCGGCTTCCGGGGTACGGCGGCCGAAGGCAACTGCGGGCTGATGCAACCGATACCGGCGGAAATCTTCAACATCGCCGAGCGGAACCGCGCCTGGGTCAACCGTCGCTGCCGGCCGCAGGCGCTGGCGACCTTCGAGATGCCTGCCTTGCTGAGCGGCGGCGTCGACAGGGTCGGCCAACGCCTCTACATCCTTGCCGACGGCTGGGACCCCAGCCCGTTCCGGCACTTCGCAGCCAAGTTCGAAGGCGCACCCGGCTGGAAAGTCACCAGGATGCCGGTCAGCCACGACGTGATGGTCGACATGCCGACTGAACTTGCCGAGCTGCTTGAGGACCTTGCCTGATGACTGACGAGGCAGCCGACGCTGCGGGCGGGGCAGCCGCCGGCCCGGCCGACGAGCCGCTCTGGCGGCCCGACGCGGCGCGCATCGCCAGGGCGCCGATCACCCGCTTTCGCGCGTGGCTCGCGACCCATCGCGGGCTGCAGTTCCCGGACTACGAGTCGCTCTGGCAATGGTCGGTGACCGACCTCGAGGCCTTCTGGCAGAGCCTTGCGGAATTCTCCGGCATCCGCTTCCACACGCAACCCGATCGCATCCTCTCGCAGCGGCAGATGCCGGGCGCACGCTGGTTCGAGGGCGCGACGCTCAACTACGCCGAGAACCTGCTGCGCCGCGCGGGCGATCCGGATGCCGGCGAACGGGATGCACTGGTATTTCGCGATGAAGGCGGGGCGCGGCGGACGATCTCCTGGCGCAGCCTCGCCCTCGACGTGGGCGCTTTCGCAGCCACGCTGCGCGCGCTGGGCGTGGCAGCCGGGGATCGGGTGGTCGCGTATGCACCGAACATCCCCCAGACCGCGATCGCATTCCTCGGAACGACTTCGGTCGGTGCGACCTGGTCGAGCTGCGCACCCGACCTCGGTCCGACCAGCGTCATCGATCGCTTCCGGCAGATCGCGCCGCGGGTGCTGGTGGCGGTCGACGGCTACCGGTATGGCGGCAAGCCATTCGACCGGCGGGCGGTACTCGAAGAACTGATCGTGCAGCTGCCGACGCTCGAGGCGATGATTTTGGTCCCCTGCCTGGGGGAGACCGGCGAAGTCGCTGCGTTCGCGCCGCCGCGGCCGATCGGGATCGTCCGCTGGAGCGATGCGATCGCCCAGCCGCAAGCGCCCGAGTTCGTGCCGGTGGCCTTCGACCATCCGCTCTGGATCGTCTATTCGTCCGGCACCACCGGCATGCCGAAGCCGATCGTCCACGGGCACGGCGGATCGCTGCTGATCGCGATGAAGGGCCTGCCTCTGCACCAGGGCATCGACGGCGACGACCGGCTCATGTGGTACTCGTCGACCAGCTGGATCATGTGGAACCTCTGGATATCCGGCCTGGCCTCCGGTGCGACGCTCGTGCACTACGACGGCAACCCCGGATACCCCGACCTGGCGACCCTCTGGCGGGTGGTCGACGAAGAGAAGGTGACCTTCTTCGGAACGAGCCCGGCCTTCATCGGCCAGTGCATGAAGGCGGGCTTCGAGCCGCGCCGGCACTTCGGCTTCGAGGCGCTTCGCAGCGTGGGCTCGACCGGCTCGCCGCTCACCGACGACAGCCACCGCTGGGTCTATCGAAACGTAAAGGACGACCTGCTGCTCGCCTCGATCTCCGGCGGCACCGATCCCGGCGCAGCCTTCCTGACGTCGTGCCCGATCCTGCCGGTCTACGCCGGCGAGATGCAATGCCGCGCGCTCGGCGCGGCGATCGAATCGTTCGACGATGGCGGGGTTGCGCGGATAGGGGAGGTGGGCGAGCTGGTCTGCACGCAGCCGATGCCGTCGATGCCGCTCTACTTCTGGGGCGACGACGACGGCTCGCGCTACTTCTCCAGCTATTTCGACACCTGGCCCGGCGTCTGGCGTCATGGCGACTGGCTGCAGCTCATCGCCCGGCCCGAGTCGGTGACCTCGCGGATCTACGGCCGCAGCGACTCCACCATCAATCGCCACGGCATCCGCATGGGCACCAGCGAGTTGTACCGGGTAGTGGAGCAGTTCGACGAGATCGCCGATTCGCTTGTCATCGACCTGGAATACCTCGGCCGGCCGTCGTTCCTCGCGCTCTTCATCGTGCCGCCGGCGGGTTCGACTGCCTGCGTTCCGGTGTCGCCGGCGGAGGCCGCGCGCGGCCGCACCGGCGTCGATCCGGCGTTGCGCACGCGCCTGCTGCAGCGGATCCGCAGCGAGTTGTCGCCGCGTCACGTGCCCGACGAGGTCTATGCAGTGCCGGAGATTCCGCGCACGCTCACCGGCAAGAAGCTGGAGGTCCCGATCAAGCGCATCCTGCTCGGTCACCCACCCGCCAAGGCGGTCAACCGCGACTCGATGGCGAATGCTGGCATCATCGACTGGTTCGTGGCCTTCCACGCCGCTCGCGAGCGCGAGGCGCCGGAGGCCTCCCTTTGAACTAGCGAGCGGCGCCGGTCCCAGCCGGCGCCCCCTACCCGCGCAGGAGCCGCCATGGCAGTGCAAGCAGTCACAACCGAAGAATTCGACGGCGTCGTCACCGGCAACGACATCGTCCTGGCCGATTTCTGGGCGCCGTGGTGCGGTCCCTGCAAGAGCTTCGCGCCCATTTTCGAGCAGGTCGCCAGCGAGAATCCTGACGTCGCCTTCGTCAAGATAAACACCGATGAGGAAACCGACCTCGCCGGCGGCTTCGCCATCCGTTCGATCCCCACCCTGATGGTGTTTCGCGAGCAGGTGATCGTGTTCCAGCAGGCGGGTGCACTGCCCAAGGGGGCACTCGACAGCATCCTGGAGCAGGTGCGCTCGCTGGACATGGCCGAGGTGAAGCGCGGCGCACATCCCCACGAACCCGACGCGGACATCGAAGCGTAGGAGCCTGCGGGCTCTGCGGGCCGCCGGCCTTGGACCACCCGGGAACCGACGCGGCGTGCCGCTCTCGCAATTCGCGTTTCGCGAACCATTCCTGATACGATAAGCATTCGCATTCGTGGCGAAGCAATGCGGCGGCAGGCGCCGTCGCGATCGTATCTAGGAGATCGTCTTGAAGACAAACCTGCCGCCCAAGCTGGCGCCCCTCTCCTGGCGCGCCGTTGCGCCCGCCGGGCTGCTGCCGGCAATCGTGGCCGCTGCAATCGTTTTCGCGCCGGCCGCTGAAGCCCAGGACAAGGTGCTCAACGTCTACTCTGCCCGGCACTACCAGACCGACGAGCAACTCTACGGCGAATTCAGCCGCCAGACCGGTGTCAAGATCAACCGCATCGAACTCGGCGACGAGCCGCTGCTCGAGCGCATGAAGTCCGAGGGCGACAAGAGCCCCGCCGACGTGGTGCTGCTGGTGGATGCCACCCGGCTCTATCGCGCCCAGACGGACGGCCTGTTCCAGCCGATCGAATCGAAGGTCCTGGCCGAACGCATTCCGGCCGAATTCCGCGCCAGCGACAACAGCTGGTTCGGCTTCTCCAACCGTGCCCGTGTCATCGTCTACAACAAGGACACCGTCGACCCCAAGGACGTCCAGACCTATGAATCGCTCGCCGACGCCGGGAACAAGGGCAAGGTCTGCACGCGGTCGGGAAGCCACCCGTACAACCTGTCGCTGTTCGGCGCGATGATCGAGCACCACGGACTCGAGAAGACCGAAGCCTGGCTCAAGAGCGTGGTCGCCAACATGGCGCGCAGCCCGAAGGGCGGGGATACCGACCAGATCAAGGCGGTTGCCAGCGGCGAATGCGGCATCGCGCTCACCAACACCTACTATTGGGTGCGGCTGATGCGCTCCGACAAGCCCGCGGACCAGGAAGTCGTGAGCAAGGTCGGGATGGTCTGGCCCAATCAGCAGACGACCGGCGTGCACATGAACCTCGCCGGCGGCGCCGTGGCCCGCTACGCACCCAACAAGGCAACTGCGGTGCAGTTCCTCGAGTACCTCGCGAGCGACCAGGCGCAGGCCTACTTCGCCAACGGCAACAACGAATGGCCGACCGTCAAGACAGCCAGGACCGGCAATGAAGCGCTGGCTTCACTGGGCGAGTTCAAGGCCGACAAGATAGCCACCGACAAGATGGCGGCGCGCTCGACCGACGCTCAAAAGCTGCTCGACAAAGTCGGCTACAAGTAGCGGGCCCGCCGGCTCAGGCCGACAGCGGCGGACGGGGCTGCGCAGCGAACGTGACCACGTGCTCGGCCTCCAGGCGGATGCCGATCGCCTCGCCGATGGCGTGGTCGTGATGGCTCGGCACCAGCGCAAGCACTTCGCCGCCGGAGGGCAGCCGCAGCGTGTAGAGGAACTCCGCCCCTCGGAACGCCTTGCGGACCACCGTCCCCTTGAGCGTCGCGGCGTCGTCATGGACTACATCGTCAGGCCGCAGCAGGACGTCCACCGCCCTCGCGCCGAGGTGCCGGTGCGCGCAGGTGTCGGGCGGGGTGATGAAGCCAAGTTCGGTCTGCACGTGGCTGTGCTCCATCGTCACGCTGTCCATCTGCGTGCCGGGCAGGAAGACGCCCTCGCCGATGAAGTCGGCCACGTAACGCGTCGCCGGCCGATGGTAGAGGTTGTAGGCGATGTCCCACTGCTCGATGCGGCCCTGGCTCATGACGCCGATCATGTCGCTCACGGCGAAGGCCTCGCGCTGGTCGTGGGTCACCAGGATCGCGGTGGTGCCGGTGGCCTTCAGGATCGCGCGCACCTCGAGCGACAGCCGCTCGCGCAACTCCACGTCGAGGCTGGAGAACGGCTCGTCGAGCAGCAGGAGCGCCGGCTGCGGCGCCAGCGCCCGCGCCAGCGCAACCCGCTGCTGCTGGCCGCCGGAGAGCTCGTGCGGATAACGCCGCTCCTCCGCCTGCAGGTTGGTCAGCGCCAGCATCCTGGCCAGCCGCTCGCAGCGCTGCGCGGGCGGCATGCGGCCCAGGCCGAAGACGATGTTCTCGGCCACGGTGAGGTGCGGAAACAGGGCAAAATCCTGGAAGACCATGCCGATGTTGCGTGCCTCCGGCGGCAGGCTGAAGGTTTCGTCCGCAAGGCGGCGGCCGGCAAGGTGAATGACCCCCTTGCGCGGCTTGATGAATCCCGCAAGCGCGCGCAGCACGGTGGTCTTGCCGCAGCCGGAAGCGCCAAGCAGGCAGCCGATCGCCCCACGCGCCAGCTGGAAGGACAATCCTTCCACGGTGGCCTGCGCCGCGCCGGGGTACGATACCCTCAGCCTCTCGACCGAAAGGTGCGACACCTCGGCCGGCTCCAGTTCCGCCGGGCTTGCCGCTTCGCTCAGCTCCGCGTCTTCCACCTTCGCTTCCACCTTCGCTTCCACCTTCGCGTCCGTCACCTTCGTTTCTGCCGACCTTCCCCAAATGTACCGGATCAGCGCGGGATGACTCTCGCGGGGTGTGCGCTGCGGTGACGGCGCTGGCGCGATCCCCGCGCAATGCCGGCGGCGTGGTGCTGCTGGTAGGCGCCCTGCTGCTGGTGCCGCTGCTGGCGCTGGTGGCCACAGCATTCGCCACGTTCGACGCCGGGGCGCTGTTGCACCTGGCGCGCACGGTGCTGGCGGAGACAGTCGTGGTGTCGGGCATCCTCGCGGCCGGCACCCTCGCCGGGACTCTGCTGCTCGGCGTCAGCTGCGCCTGGTGCATCGAACGCTATGACTTTCCCGCCCGCCAGGCGTTGTCGTGGATGCTGGTGCTGCCGCTCGCGATGCCTTCCTACGTCATCGCCTACGCCTACACCGACCTGCTGCAGTACAGCGGGCCGATCCAGCACTGGATGCGCACGACGCTCGGCTTCGGCGGCAGGCTGCCCGACGTGCGTTCGCTGACCGGCGCAGTGATCCTCTTCTCCTTCGTCTTCTATCCGTACGTCTATCTGATGACCCGCACTGCACTTGCAGAGTTGTCGGTATCCGCGGTGGAGTCGGCGCGGCTGCTCGGGCAGTCGCGCTGGGGCGTCTTCTGGCGGGTAGTCCGGCCGCTGATCATGCCGTCGATCGTCGCCGGCGCGATGCTGGTGCTGATGGAGACGCTCGCCGACGTCGGCGCGACCTACTACTTCGGCCTGACCACGTTCTCGGCCGGGATCTACAAGACCTGGTTCGCCATGGGCAGTCGCAGCGCCGCCCTCATGCTGGCGGTGGTGCTGCTCGCCGCCGTCGCCGCGGTCTACCTGATCGAGCGCCGGGCGCGCGGCCGCGCGATGCAGGTGACCTCGCGCACCCACCGTCCTTGGGCCCCGGAGCGGTTGGGCCGCGGGAGCGGGCTGGCGGTTGCCGCAGCCCTGTTCATGCCGGTACTTGCCGGCTTCGCGATTCCGGTCGCCGCGCTGCTGTGGCTGCTGGCGCGCGAGCCGGAGATGACGCCCTCGCTCGACCGCTTCTGGCTGTGGGCAGGCAACAGCTTCGTGGCCGGACTGCTCGGCGCCACCGTGACCCTGCTGCTCGCGATCGCCTTCGCCTACGCTGCTCGCTTCAGCGAGACCCTGCAGGCGCGGCTGGTCGGCGCCACCGCCACCGCGCTGAAGTTCGGCTATGCCGTGCCCGGCGCAGTCGTCGCGCTGGCGATCCTGTGGCCGATGGCGGTTTTCGACCGCGCCGTCACCGATGCCCTGGACATGGCAACGCCGCTGCTGACGCACACCATCGTCGGCCTCGTCTACGCCTACATGCTGCGCTTCTTCGCGGTCGCCTACGGCGGGGTCGAGGCGAGCATGCAGCGCATCACCCCGAGCCTGGACTTCGCCGCCCGCACGCTCGGCGCGAGCCGTTTCCAGGTGTTCTGGCGCGTGCATCTGCCGTTGCTGCGGCGCGCGGCGATGGTGGCATGGATGCTGGTGCTGATCGACGTGATGAAGGAACTGCCCGCAACACTGATGCTGCGCCCCTTCAATTTCGATACGCTCGCCGTCATCGCCCAGCAGCTTTCGCAGGACGAACGGCTGGCCGAGGCCGCCCTGCCCTCGCTGGCGATCGTCGCGATCGGCATCCTGCCGGTGATCGTCATTTCGCGCCTGCTGCAGCGCCGGCCCCTGCCGGCCTGAACTCCCGATTCCGGCAGCCAGGCACGGATCCGGACCTGCGAGGCATACGGCGGCGCGCCCAGTGTGGGGAAAGCACCCTCGCGTGCATTCGGGGCGTCATCATCCCGCACGATCTCGACTATCTTCGTCCCCATGCCAATCATCGGCCGCCGCGTCTCCTACGTCCTCAAGCATCCGGGCGCCTTCACGATGCGCACATTGAGGGGATTTCGCGCCAATCAGGGCCTGCTGCTCGCCGGTGCGGTGGCGTACTACTCGCTGCTGTCCTTGATCCCGCTGCTGATCCTGGTCGTCATCGTGCTGTCACAGGTGCTCGACGAGGCAGAGCTGATGTTCACGCTGGGGCGCTACCTGGAATGGCTTGCTCCCGGTCAGTCGGCATCGCTGATCCTGGAGCTTTCGGCGTTCCTCGAGCACCGCAACGTCGTCGGCTGGATACTGCTCGCGACCATGCTCTTCTTCAGCTCGCTCGCCTTCACGGTGCTGGAGAACGCCATGTCGGTGATCTTCCATCACCGGGTCGCGATCCGGCGGCGCCGCTTCCTGGTGTCGGCGATCCTGCCCTACTGCTACATCCTGTGCCTCGGCGTCGGCCTGCTGATCGTGACGGTGGTCTCCAACGACCTGCAGCGGTTCGGCGAGCAGAGCGTCAGCATCTTCGGGCAAAGCCGCTCGCTCGGTCAAGTCTCCGGCGTTCTGCTCTATCTGCTCGGCCTGGCCGGCGAAGTGTTCGTGCTCACCTCGGTGTACATGGTGATGCCGGTCGGCCGGCTCTCGCTGAAGGTGGCCCTCGCCGGAGGAATCACCGCCGCGCTGCTGTGGGAGATCAGCCGCCACATCCTGGTGTGGTACTTCGCAACGCTGTCGCAGGTGAACCTGGTCTACGGTTCGCTGACCACCGCCATCATGGTGATGATCAGCCTCGAGATCGCCGCCACCTTCCTGCTGCTCGGCGCCCAGGTGATCTCCGAATACGAGCGCCTGGGCAAGCTCCGGATTCACGAGCGGCCCAAGCCGATGCACACCGATTGAGACCACGCCGTGGTCCCGACTCACGGCCTCGCGGGCGGTGGCGGCAAGCGGTGGCGGCAGCCGCCGCAGGCGGTGTCGGCGGGCGGCGGGGGTGGGGAATGACAGTGGCTCACGGGATTGCGCTTGCAGGCGCAATCCCGCTCCGGGGCTCGCGGCGCATGCGCCGCGTCGCCTGACGGCGACCGCCCCGGAGCCCGTCGCTGCCTCGTCCAGGTCGGGCTGCGTCCACCAGCACGGCTTCGTTCCTCGCCGTTATTGCGGGATGGAATGCCTGCCTCGGGAGAACTGTGCCCGACCTTCCCTTCGTCAGCCGACGGCTCCACCACAAACATTCCCCACCCCCGCCACCCGCCGCCACCGCTCGTGGCAGCCGAGATGGCGAAGGTTCAAGGCGAAGAAGCAACTCGTTGTCGCCGCAACTCCGCGCGGCGGGACAGGCGCTTGCTTACAAGTCGGCGCGCTACACGTCGCCACGGACCGGCCAATGAAC
This sequence comes from uncultured Pseudomonadota bacterium, assembly GCA_963844195.1. Taxonomy (GTDB): domain Bacteria; phylum Pseudomonadota; class Gammaproteobacteria; order Burkholderiales; family Burkholderiaceae_E; genus Lautropia. Next base: position 58,538 of record CAWJNC010000006.1, read on the forward strand.
GACCTCTGTTGAACCTTCGGAGCGCCTGACCACTAGACCCGCCCGCCGCCACCGCTGCTCATCGAGGAGCACGATCGACTCATTCACACGGCGATCGCCACTGCAACCCCCACCCCCCCAGCCGCTCGGCTGATGGCAGCGGTGGCGGCGGGTGTCGGGGGCGCGGACTGTTTGTGGTGGAGCCGTCCGCTGACGAAGGGAAGGTCGGGCACGGCTGCCCCTGAGGCTGGCGATCGAGTTCGCAACGACGCGACGAGCGAAGCCGCCCCCGTGGACGCAGCCCGACCTGGACGAGGCAGGGACGGGCTCCGGGGCGCTCGCCGAAGGCGACGCGGAGCACCGCTCCGCGAGCCCCGGAGCGGGATTGCGCTTGCAAGCGCAATCCCGTGAGCCACTGTCAGTCCGCGCCCCCGACGCCCGTCGACGCCGCCGGCGATCGCCACCGCAACCACCACCCCTCCAGCCGCTCGGATGACTGCAGCGGTGGCGGCGGGTGTCGGGGGCGCGGACTGTTTGTGGCGGAGCCGTCCGCTGACGAAGGGAAGGTCGGGCACCGCCGCCCCCGGGGCAGGCGTTCAAGACCGCAGCAAGCGGCGAGAACGAAGCTGTCCTGGATGACGCAGCCCGACCTGGACGAGGCAGGGACGGGCTCCGGGCACGCAGAGCACTGCTCTGCGTGCCCGGAGCGGGATTGCGCTGGCCAGCGCAATCCCGTAAGCCACTGTCAGTCCGCGCCCCCGACGCCCGCCGACACCGCCCACCGTCAGCCGTCAGCCCGCGCCACCGGCAGCGCCCGCAGCCTCCCGCCATCCGGCAGGCCGCTGCCGAGCAGCGGGCGCAGGTACGCATCGAAGGCGTCGGTGACGTCGTTGCCTGACGGCGCGATCAGGCTTTCGTCCATCAGGCGCGTCTTGCCGGCGATGGCCTCGAGCGGCGCGAGCTGGTAGTCGACTGCATAGCTGCCGACGCGGCGAATGGTGACCGAGCCATTGGCGGTGCCGGACATGGCGAACTGCACCGCCATTTCGCCCACCTCCCGCGCCTCGCGCTGGTCGACGTCGGACACGCAGCCGAAGAATGAACGCTGGAGGTAGCCGAAGGTGTCGCCGCGGACCCGCTTGATGCCGAGGCGTGACTTGATGTGCGCGCATAGCAGTTCCGCCAGCGCGCCGCTGCCGGACAGCTGGACGTTGCCGTGGGCATCGCGCTCGATCTTGCCCTCGTCCGCCGCAAGCAGCTTGCCGGCCGCATCGTGTACGCCCTCCGACACGGCAACCACGCAGCGCCCGAGTCGCTCGTGCACGGCCTTCACGTCGGCCAGGAACCGCTCGATATCGAAGGCACGTTCGGGCAGGTAGATCAGGTGCGGGCCGTCGCCCGGGAACTTGCGCGCCAGGGCCGATGCTGCGGTCAGGAATCCGGCATGGCGCCCCATGACGACCGCCACATACACCCCGGGAAGCGCAGCGTTGTCGAGGTTGGCGCCGGCGAATGCCTGGGCCACGAATCGCGCCGCGGAGGGATACCCCGGCGTGTGATCGTTGAGCACCAGGTCGTTGTCGACAGTCTTCGGGATATGGATGCAGCGCAGCGCGTAGCCCGAAATGCTCGCCTGCTGGCTCACGATGTTGACCGTGTCGGAGGAGTCGTTGCCGCCGATGTAGTGGAACTGGGTGATCGAATGGGCCTTGAGGACCCTGAATATCTCGCGGCAGTAGGCCTCATCCGGCTTGTCGCGGGTGGAGCCGAGCGCCGAGGAAGGCGTCGCCGCCACCAGCTCCAGGTTATGCGTGGTCTCGCGGGTGAGATCGCACAGATTCTCGTCGACGATGCCACGCACGCCGTGGCGCGCCCCGTAAACCCGATCGATGGCCGCAAACCGTCGTGCCTGCAGCGCCACACCGACAAGCGACTGGTTGATGACCGCCGTGGGGCCACCCCCCTGCGCCACGAGAATCCTTTCCGCTGGCATGCCGGTGCCTCCCGATAAGTCTGCCCTGTGGGATTGTGCACCCAACGCGGCCGCGCCGCGACCGGCCTCAGGCTGCCTCGGGGGGCTTGACCCGCGCCAGGACCTCCATCAGCGCATCGGGGCTGACCGGCTTGGTGAGATGGATGTCGAAGCCGGCCTCGGAGGCGGCACGCTTGTCGGCGTCGCTGCCCCATCCGGTCAGTGCGACCAGCAAGGTCTGATCGAGAATCCGCTCCTGGCGCAAACGGGCTGCTACCTCGTAGCCGTTCATGCCGGGCAGGCCGATGTCGAGCAGTATCACGTCCGGCAGGAACTCCCGCGCCACGTCGAGGACGTCGAGGCCGCTGTGCACCATCGCAGTCTTGTGCCCGGACATGTCCAGCAGCATCGCCATGGTCTCGGCGGCATCGACGTTGTCGTCCACCACCAGGACACGCAGGCCGGGCGCAGGCGCTGCCGCGGTCGGGGCCAGGCGAGGGCTGTCTTCGCCGGCGGGCTCGTCCGCGCAGGGCAGCCGGATGGTGAAGGTGCTGCCCTTGCCGGGGCCTTCGCTGAGCGCGGTGACCGTGCCGTCGTGCAGCGTGATCAGCCTGCGGACGATGGACAGCCCGATGCCGAGACCGCCCTGCGCATGATCGACAGTGCGCCCGACCTGGGTAAACATGTCGAACACGAGATCGAGCATCTGGGTAGGAATGCCCGCGCCGTTGTCGGACACGCGGATCACCGCATCGCCCCCCTCGCGACGGGCGACGAGGTCGATCCGTCCGCCGGGCGGTGTGTACTTGGCGGCGTTGTTGAGGATGTTGCTCAGCGCCTGCGCCATCCGGGTGAGGTCCGCAAAGATCGCGATCGGTCTGTGCATCGACGCTGATCGACAGGGTCTGGTTGGAGGCATCGATATAAGGGCGGCTTGCCTCCACCGATACGTCGACTATCTGCTGCAGCGTGATGTGCGTCTTGTTCAGCTTCACCTTGGCGCTGGTGATCCGCGAGATATCGAGCAGGTCGTCGACCAGCCGAACCATGTGGGTGAGCTGGCGTTCGATGATCTCGCGCGCCCTGCTCGCGCTGGCTCCGCTCGCGCCTTCCGCGCCCAGTATCTGCAAACCGGTCCGGATCGGCGCGAGCGGGTTGCGAAGCTCATGGGCGAGCGTGGCGATGAACTCGTCCTTGCGGCGATTGGCTTCCTGCAGGGCCTCCTCGGCCACCTTGCGCGCAGTGATGTCGATGATCGACCCGGCCATCCGGTAGGGCTTGCCGGTCGCATCCGCCAACGCCTCGCCGCCCATGTAGAACCAGCGATAGTCGCCGTTGAGCGTACGCAGCCGCAGCTCGATCTGGAACGGCGTGCGGCGGCGGGAAAAGTGCGCCTCGAGCGCGCGCTTGGCCGGCAAGCGGTCGTTCGGATGGAGGGCGCTGAAGAAGGAGGCGAAGCTGCTCGGCAGTTGCTCTTCGCCGTAGCCGAGCAGCTGCTTGAAACGCGGCGAGAGGAAGACGTCGTTGCTGAGGATGTTCCAGTCCCAGAGGCCGGCGCTCGATCCGCGGACCGCGAGCTGGTAGCGCTCGTCGCTCGCGTGCAGGGCCTGGTTGGACGCCTCCAGCACCTCGGCCCGGCGGCCGAGCTCGGTCAGCATGTCGTTGAAGGCATCGACCAGGACGCCGACCTCGTCGTCGGTAGTCCGCGTCGCGCGCAGGCTGAAGTTGCGACTCTCCATGACCCGGCGGGCGACGTTGCTGACGGCGACGATCGGCTCCGTGAGCGACATCTGCAGCCGATTGGTGAGCAGCAGGGCCGTCAGCAGGCTGGCGACCATGATCAGGCCGAGCACGCCGAGGTAGTACTGCATGCGCTGGCGCGACTCGTCGCGCGCCCGCAGGTAGACCGTCCCGAGGACCTCGTCGTTGCTGATGATCCGCCGCCAGGCGGTGACGTACCGGCCGTCGGAACGCACCGTCTCGGCCTGCGGCAACTGCGGAAACTCTGCATCCTCCTGACCTTCGCGCACGAACGATGCGAACAGGCCGCCCTTGGCGGTGTAGATTGCGGCGGCCGATATCGCCGGACTTGCCTTGAGCAGCGACAGGTTCTCGCGCGCCACTTTCTCGTCTTCGAAGGCAAGCGCGGGCGCGGTGGCAGCCCCCACGATGTCCGCCTGCGTGAGCAGGTCGGCGCTCATCGAACTCTCGTAGCTCTTGAGGTCGAAGATCATGAGCGCAACGCCGGCGAGCGTGAGCGCGGCGAAAGTGGTCGCCAGCACGATGCCGATCAGCTTGCGGCGGATCGAGCGGGCGCCGATGCCGGGCCAGCTCATTTGGGCCCCCCCACGACGCGGCGGGCGACCGTGATCAGCCGCGAGCTCAGCTTGAGGCCGCGCCGTTCGGCTGCCTCGATCGACAGGTCGAAGCGCACGCGGCCGTCGTCGACCGCGAAATTGACGATGCTGCCGCGCTCGAGCGCCCCGGGCGACTCGGTCACGATCAGCATCGCCTCCGGCTTGAGGACCGCAACCTCGCCTTCAAGCTTGCGGAACGCCAGCTCACGCATGAACAGGATATGGACGCCTTCCAGGCTGTCACCCGGCTCGACGCGCTTGGCCAGGACTCGCCGGCCTTCGACGGTCCTGCTGCTGGCAGCTTCGGCGATTTCCCGTACGATGGTCTCCTCTCCCATCACGCCGATCCGGATCGGCGCGTCCGGCGGCAGGGCCTCTGCCGGCCACTCCACGAATCCGGCGAACTTGAACACGAAGGCGGCTTTGACGCTGCGCTCCAGTGACGCCGCCGATTCGTCCACCACGACCTGCGCCGAGGCGGGGACCGTGCCGGCGGCGGCCGCAAGAACGATCGTCTCCCACACCCGGCGCAGTAGCAAGCGACGGCGGCGGTGGGGGCCTCGTAGCCCCAACCTCCTGCGCAACATCAGAGGCGCCACGACACTTGCACCAGTACGCTCCGCTCGTGCTCGACCCTATTTTGCGCCGCCCCCCACTCCGCATGCCGGGAATCAAACAGGTTGCGAAGCACCAGGCCAGCCTCGACGTCGGGGCTGATCTTCAGGCCGTAGCGCGCATCGAACGCAGTGTAGGCCGGCACCGGCGGGGTCTCCAGTGCTCCGACCCTCCTCACCGTCACGTCGAAATGCTGGCGGGACGAGATGTCGTAGCTCGAGCGAAGGCTCCACCAGTGGCTGGGGTCGTTGCCGAGTGCCGCGACGCCGCCCACGTCGGAGGCACCGGAAGCCAGCCGCAGGTCGTGATCCATCAGGACAAGCCCACCGCTCAGCCGCCACGACCGGCTGACCTGGTAGCTCGCCCAGGTCTCGATCCCGGTAGTCGTTCCCTTGAAGTCGTTCGCGAAGATCGCGCCGCCGGCCTGGGGTTGCAGACTGCGCAGCCGCGAGTGGTCGTGATGGAACAGCGTCGCGGACCATGACAGGTCGCGCGTCGGCTGGCCCCGATAGCCCAGCTGCAGCACATCGGAAACCTCGGCCCCGAAGGTCGAATTAGCCGCCAGCAGGTACGGCGCCTCCCCAGGAATGTAGAGATCACGGTCGATGCGCGCCGGCGCCCGCACCGCGCGTGACAGGCCTGCCCATGCCGTATGGCCAGGCGCCAGCCGCCAGGCGATGCGGGCGCTCGGCAGGTTCTCGCTGCCCGTGAACGGGTTGACCTCGACCTTGAAGCCGAGCGTGAGGCTGACATGCTCGTGCAGCGCGATCTCGTCCTGCAGGAAGATGTTGCGCCAACGCATGTTCCGATCTGCGGGTATGAATGCCTGCGCCGCGCTGTTGCCGACGCGGTCGCGCGCCTCGCGCTGCCCGACGCCCCAGGTGAGCAGATGCGCGCCCATCTGGCGCAGCGTATGCTGGGCTTCGAAGTCGTAGATGTCGAGGCGTTCGACGAAGGTGGCGGCATGATCGCGGTCGGTCCGATCGTAATAGGCACGAACGCGCAGGGAGCCGCCGCCGGCGAACTGCCGGATCCAGCGCCCCAGCAGGCTGCCGCCCGAAAAATCGCGGCCACCGGCGATGGCGCCGACGTCCCCCTCGTAGACATCGGCCAGCAGCATCACCTGGTCGTTGTCCTTGCGCCAATCGGCCCTCACGCCTGCCTGCGTGTGCCGGTGGCGGTCACCCAGCGAGGTACCGTCGGCGCGCTCCGAGGAATCGAGATCGAACTTCTTCGCGTAGACCCGGTAGTGCAGGTGATCGCCAAGGCTCGCTCCATACCGGGCGGCTGCATTGCGTTCGCGGTTACCGGCCGCGAGGCTGACCATTCCTCCTTGCGTCTCGCGCGCCGGCTTGGTGATGATGTTGATCACCCCATTGACGGCATTCGATCCCCAGATGGTCGCCCCGGGCCCGCTGATCACCTCGATGCGGTCGACGTCCTCGAGCACCACGTCCTGGCTTTCCCAGAACACCCCCGAGAACAGCGGCGAATAGACCGTCCGCCCGTCGATGAGGACCAGCATCTTGTTGGCGAGGACGTTGTTGAAGCCGCGGGCGCTGATCGCGTACTGCGCCGTGTCGGCGCGAGCCACGTTGAGGTTCGGCGCCAGCCGCAATGCCTCGCCCACGGTGGTGGCTCCGGCGCGGTGGATGTCCTGGGCGGAGATCACGAAGATCGAGGTCGACACGTCGGCAAGCCGCTCGCGCCGCCGGGATACGGAGGTCACGACGATCGTGCCGAGCTGCTCCAGGCTCATCTCGGAAAGTTCCCGTACCGGGGTAGCCTGCGCCAGCTGTGCTGCATCGCGGTTGCCGCCGCTGCCCCACGACGGCGTGCCGGCAGCATCATCGGCTTGCGACCGGGCACCACCGGCAAACGTCAGGAGCAACAGGGCGAGCGCGCAAAGCGGAAAGAAGCGGCGTTGCCTGCATCCGGCGCAGCCACGGCTCGTACTGTCGATGACACCTTTCTCCGCGCTGCTTTCCGTCACCCTTCGGACCGGTTGCTTTTGAGTTGCGGAAGTTTATCTGACCCGCAGGCACGATAGCGCCGGGCGCGCGGGGAGCAAGTTCGATGCCTAAGGAGGTCAAGCCGCCTGTGCCGGTTGCCTGCGCCGGTGATGAACGCAGCGGCGGCACGCCGTGGCTGGACGGGGCACAATCAGGAATGCGAGTCGCCGGCTGAAGCCGGCATCTGCCAGCGATGGAGACAGGAAGATGCAACTGCAAGGATCGTGTCACTGCCAGGCGGTGCGCTTTACAGTAGAGGCAGCGGCGCCGTACCCGTACATGCGCTGCTATTGCTCGATCTGCCGCAAGACGGCCGGAGGTGGCGGATACGCAATCAACCTCGGCGCACAGCGGGATACGCTCAAGATCACCGGAGAAGAAAACCTGGCTGTCTACCGGGCGACGATGCCCGACGGGCATGCCAGCACCGGCGAGCGCAACTTCTGCCGGCGCTGCGGAAGCGCCCTGTGGCTGTTCGATCCGAGCTGGCCCGATCTCGTGCATCCGCACGCATCCGCCATCGACACCGACCTGCCGACGCCGCCGGAGCATGTCCACATCATGCTCAGCTCGAAAGCGTCCTGGGTGGAGCCGGCCATCGGCCGGGGCGATGAAACATTCGACGAGTATCCGAAGGAGTCGCTGGCAGACTGGCACGCTCGTCACGGTGTGTAGGCCGGCCCGTGGGGGAATGACGCGTCGCAGCACGGCATGCAGGCATGGCGGTTGCAACGCGCGGCGGCCTGGACGAGAGCAGCCGCTGCCCGTCATCCGCGAAGCGGGGCCCAACCTGACCGGAGCGTGATGCCCGAGCGTGAAAGTTCTCCTCTTGCACAACCCCACAGCCGGCAACGAGAATCTGCCGAAAGAAGACCTGATCAATCTGATGTCTCGCGCCGGTTGTGAAGTGGACTATCTCGCCACCGACGCTCCCGACCTCGCCACTCGGCTGCATGATCCCGTCGACCTGCTCGCAATCGCAGGCGGGGACGGCACGGTGGCCAAGGTGCTGACCGAAATACGCGGCGAGACGGCGCCGGTCACCATCCTGCCGATGGGTACCGCCAACAATCTCGCACGCGCCCTCGGCATCCGCGCACCGGTCCCGGACCTGATTGAAGGGTTGGCTCACGGACGACTCGTTCCGCTCGATGTCGGCGAGAGCGAAGGTCCCTGGGGCCGGCAGCGCTTCTTCGAGTCCGCCGGTTTCGGCGCGATCGCCTGCGCGCTCGGCCCGGTGAACGAATCCCGGGTGCCGAGCCATCAGAAGATCCCGCAGGGCCGCAAGGCGATGCGCCGGGTTTTCCAGGAAATGCCGCCCGCGCGACTGCGGGTCACGCTCGACGACCGCACGCTGGATGACGAGTTCCTGATGCTGGAGGTTGCAAAGATCGCCTCGCTGGGGCCGAGGCTGTGCCTATCGCCGCAAGCGGATCCGGGCGACGGACTGCTGCACGTGAGCGCCTTGCCGGTGCTGCGTCGGGAGGCGATGATGCAGTGGCTTGATGATCCGGAGGAAGGCGGCGCGGCACCGATGGTGACCTACACGTCGCGACGGGCGGAGGTCACCTGGCAAGGCACGCCATCGCACCTCGACGACTTCTTCCATGAGGCGCCGGAGCAGCCCTGCACCATGCGCGCGTGGCTGGAACCATCGGCAGTCAAGATCCTGGTTCCGGGCAAGCGTGCCGGATGAATCAGGAGGCAACAGTGCAAAACACGGAAATGGACGGCCAGGATTGGGAGGCCGCCGAACTCCTGGCCGTGGAACTGGCAACGCTTGCCGGCGCCGAGATCACCACCGCCCTCAACCGCACTCTCACGGTCAGCTACAAGGGTGCGCCGGGAACCTTCCGCGATCCCGTCTCGGAGGTCGACCAGAAGGTCGAGGTGCTGATCCGCGCCCGGCTCTTCGAGCGATTTCCGTCGCATGACATCCTCGGCGAGGAGATGACCGAACGCCCCGGTCGAGGAAACGACGTGGTCTGGGCGATCGATCCGGTCGACGGGACCAGCAATTTCGTCAACGGCTTTCCGCTATTCTGTGCTTCGGTCGGAGTGCTATACCGAGGCGTGCCGGTGGTCGGCGCGTTGTGGTGCTCGACCAGCCATGCCTTGCGACCCGGTGTCTATCATGCGCGGCTTGGTTCGGCCCTGCGCTTCGATTCACAACCGGTCGTGAGGGTTCCGAACCCGATGGTCCACCGGCGGCTGGGTGGCGATCCGAGCACGTCCACCCGCGGCATTCCGTGGGACATCCGCAAGACCGGCTCGGCGGCCATCGAATGTGCATTCGTCGCCGTGGGGCTGCTGCAGGTCACCCGCTTCGAGCAGCCGAACATCTGGGACGTGGCCGGCGGCATCGTGCTGGCACAGGCCGCGGGGCGCCAGGTGATGGTTCGCGAAGACAAGGTCTGGAGGCCGTTCAGCAGCTTCGCGCAACCCGGCAATGCGGCAGTTGCAGTCGATGCGGCCGGGGAATCGGCCTCGGGCGAGCCGCAGGGCCAGGGGGTCTTGCGCGATTGGCGCCGGTCGCTGATCCTGGGCGAGGAGGATGCGGTCGCGCGCGCTTGCCGGATTTTCGCCTGACGCGCGGGCGGCGAAGCTGTCTGTCCGGCGCCTGCGGCCAGCTTCGACTACAGCAACAGGGCGGGGAGCACCATCGATGAAACACACGCAAGACTCGCAGGTTCCGGACGAGACGCTTGCCCTCTATGCAAGGCTGCAGCGAGGTGAAGGCCGCGAGGAGGTCACTGAAGCGAACGTCGCGATTCTGATGAAGCTTGCCGAGCGAGACGGCCACACGGTGCTTTCCGAAGAGCTTCGGGAATGGAAGGCGAACTGAACTCGTTCGCCGGGGAAGACCGCCTGCTCACTCGATCGTGACGCCGATGGCGCGGACGAGTTCCGCCCATCGGATGCGGTCTCTCCTCACCGTCTCGCGGAATTCCGCCGGCGATTCGAGCCGGACTGTGTTGCCGGTGGCCACCAGCTTCTCCTTGACCGCCGGCGCCTGCAGCGCCTCCCGCACCGCATCGTTGAGACGCTCCACCACCTTCGGATCCATCCCCTTCGGCCCCAGCAGGCCGAACCAGATGTAGTTCGAGAAACCAGGCAGGCCCGACTCGTCGATGGTGGGTACCTCGGCGACCACCTCCACCCGCTTCGGCGTAGTGACCCCGAGCAGCCGGACCTTGCCCGCCTTCCACTGCGACAGCACCGTCTGGACCTGGTTCATGATGCAGCAGACGTCGCCCTGCAGCACGCCCAGCATCGCGTCGGGTCCGCCCTTGTAGGGGACGTGAACCATGTCCAGCCCGGCGCGCGCGTTGAAGTCCGCAAACGCGAGATGCGTGCCGGTGCCGTTGCCGGTGGAGGCGAAGTTGTACTTGCGGGGATTCGCCTTCACGACGTCGATGAACTCGCGGACCGACTTCACGTCGATCACCGACGGGTTGATCGTCAGCACGTTGGACACGTCGATCAGCGGCGCGATCGGCGTGAAGTCCGCCTCGACGTCGAACGGCAGCTTGCGGTAGAGGGCTGCGTTGATACCGTGGGTCCCGGACGTGCCGAGCAGCAAGGTGTGCCCGTCCGGCCGCGCGCGGGCGACGTGATCGGAAGCGATGTTGCCGGCCGCCCCCGCCTTGTAGTCGATGAGGATCTTCGTGCCGAGGATCCTCTCCAGCGGTTCCTGGACGATCCGCCCCGCCACATCCACGCCCGAGCCGGCAGGAAACGTCATGACGATCGTGATCGGCTTGCCGTCCGGCCAGTCGGCAGCGAGCGCGCCGGGAGCGCCGGACAGTGCAAGCCATGCGCCGGCTGCGGCGGTTGCAGCACCACGAAGCCAAAAGGACAGGGCAGGCATGAGGCATACTCCGGAGGGCTCCCGCCGACCGCGGCAGGCAACCCCGGAGCATGCGGCACGCCGGCCCGCGGCGTCAACCGCACGCACTTCCACTTCGAGACGACGCGACTGAAATGACCATCACGATCGCATTCATCGGGCTTGGCGCCATGGGCGCGGAGATGGCGCAAAACCTGGCCAAGGCCGGTTTCACCCTGCGTGTCTACAACCGCACGCCGCAGCGCATGCAGCCTCTCGCCGCGGCCGGCGCCAGCGCCTGTGCCAGCCCCGCGGAAGCGGCACGTGGCGCCGCCTTCGTGGTGTCGATGGTCGCCGACGACCAGGCGACACGGCAGGTGATGCTCGGCAGCGACGGCGTGGTGGCGGCCGCCGCGCCCGGCACCGTCATCATCGACTCGAGCACCAATACGCCGGCCATGGCGCGAGAGGCGGCCGCTGCCGCGAAGGCGCGCGGGATCCACTATCTGGATGCGCCGGTCTCCGGCAGCATCGCCCAGGCTCGCGGCCGGGAGTTGGTCTTCATGGTCGGCGGCGAAGCGGAGGGCCTCGCCATGGCGATCCCGGTCCTGCAGGCGATGGGCCGCATGCACCGGCACATGGGGCCTTCCGGGGCCGGGGCCACCATCAAGCTGATCAACAACATGCTCTCCGGCATCACCAGCGCCGCGCTCGCTGAGTCGATGGCCGTCGCCGAGGCCGCCGGGCTGGACCCCGGCACGACGCTCGAGGTACTCGGCGAAGGCGCCGCCGGATCACGCCTGGTCCGCACCAAGATCCCCAAGATGCTGGGACGGGACTTCTCGCCGCAGTTCCAGCTCGCGCTGATGGAGAAGGACCTGCGCTACTTCCTCGCGCTGGCCCAGGAGATGGATTGCCCGGCACCGATCGCATCGGTGGTCCGCAGCCAGTACCAGGGCGCGCGGCGCGCGGACCTTGGACGGCTCGACGTCGCCGCGCTGTTCCTGCACGTCACCGGCGAGAAGCCGCAATAGCCGGCGGGCTCAGCCCGCGCGCGTCGCTCCCCGATTCTGGACAGCGCCTCGCTCGTTGTGCACGAAGATCCTGCCCAGCTTGCGAACGATGACGGTGGACTCGGTGAAACCTTTCAACCCGTCGCCCGGATCATTGCCGGCGTAGATCTGGGCCGTGTTGCGACCTTTATGGTCATAGACGAAAACGATGTGGTGCCGCTCGACGGCATTGCTGATAGCCATGATTCCTTCCCATCAACCACTGCGGAACACCCCCCGATTTTACGACCGCGCCTGGGAAGCCACCATGACGCCTGGGTAAGTATGTTGCGCAGGCGCAAAGTTAATTGTTTCAGAAGATTTTCCCGAGCACGGACATTGCTACGCGGCTGCGGGAGGCGGCTTTCGACGGGTCCTGCGAATTGCCGCCAACAATGCCTTCTTCAGGGGGTTGAAGTTGAAGATCGCGCAAGTAGCTCCCCTTTTCGAAAGCGTGCCCCCGCGGTCGTACGGTGGCACCGAACGTGTCGTGTCATACCTGACCGAAGCACTCGTGGACCTCGGCCACGAGGTCACGCTGTTCGCGAGCGGTGATTCCGTGACCCGGGCGCGGCTGGTCCCGATGGTGGCGAAAAGCCTGCGGCTCGATCCTCGCCATCCGGACTGGGTACCCTGGCACATGATCATGATCGACCAAGCATTCCGGCAAGCCCCTGACTTCGACCTGATCCACTTCCACGTCGACTACCTGCAGGGGACCGCAACGCGCCTGTCCCGAATGCCCTGCCTCACGACCACCCACGGCAGGCTCGATTCGCCGGACCTGGCAGCATTCCTTCGCCACTTCGGCGACCTGAATCTGGTCAGCATCTCGGACCGGCAGCGCGATCCGCTGCCCTGGTACGAGGGATGGCTGGCTACCGTGCACCATGGGCTGCCCGTCGACCTGTACCGGTTCAACGCCACACCGCAGGACTATCTGGCCTTCGTCGGCCGCATCTCACCGGAGAAGCGGGTCGATCGCGCCATCGAGATCGCCGTCGCCTGCGGGCTTCCGTTGCGGATCGCCGCCAAGGTCGACCCGTTCGACCAAGCGTACTTCGATCAGCACATCAGGCACCTGCTCGACCATCCGCTGGTCGACTACGTCGGTGAGATCGGCGAGGCGCAGAAGAACGAATTCATCGGCAATGCCCGCGCACTGCTGTTCCCGATCGACTGGCCGGAGCCGTTCGGAATCGTGATGATCGAGGCCTTCGCCTGCGGCACGCCGGTCGTCGCCTACCGGTGCGGTTCGGTGCCCGAGGTGATGGAGCATGGCGTTACCGGCTTCATCGTCGACGACCAGGAAAGCGCCATCGCAGGAGTGCAATCCATCTGCGGGATCGATCGAAAGGCCTGCCGGCGCGTGTTCGAGGAGCGGTTTACGTCGGCCATCATGGCCAGGAAATACGTCGACGCGTATCGCAATTTGCTTCGGAGGCAGGCGCCGGCACACGCTTTCGCGCAGACGGCGTCCGGCCAGCGGTCGGTGGTGCTGCCGTCATCGGCGCCGCCGGCAGGCATCCGGGCCGAGGCCACGGACGCGGCGGTCCTTGCCGGGATGGCCGCAGCATCGCGCCGCCTGCCGAGCGATCGCGTCGGCGGTACCCGGCAAGACCCGGCACACGGATCCGGGAGGGAATGAATGGCCGAGAAGATCCGCATCGGTGACCAGTGGTATGTCTCCGCCACCCTCGCTCGCACCGAAACCAGCCCGCAAGTCCTGAAGAACGACGAGACTTTCGCGATCTTCGACCGCTTCGGCGACTCCCAGGTGCTCGTGCCGGGCGAGCAAGGCATCTACCACGAAGACACCCGCTACCTGTCGTTCTACGAGCTCCTCGTCGAGGGCCTGCGGCCGCTCTACCTCGGTTCCACCATCAAGGACGACAGCAGCCTGCTGATCATCGACCTGATGAATCCCGACCTGCCGCGCGAGGATGGCAGGCGGATCGAGAAGGGCACGGTGCACATCTTCCGTGCCAAGCTGGTGTGGGACGGGAATTGCTATGAGCACATCCGGCTGGTCAACCACGGCCAGGAGCCGGTGAACCTCAAGGTCACGATCACGTTCCTCGCCGACTTCGACGACCTGTTCGAGGTCCGCGGCATGCACCGCGAGCTGCGCGGCGACCGCCTCCCCAGCCGGATAGCGGACGACTCGGTGACCCTGTCGTACGAGGGACGCGACGGACAGCGGCACGACACGCGGCTTCAATTTCAGCCGGTGCCCTACTCGCTCGACGAAGGGATGGCGACCTTCGACGTGAATCTCGCGCCATTAGGGACGTCGCATCTTTACTGCACGGTGAGTTGCCTGAGCAACGGCTTGCCAGCACGGCCGCACACCTCCGGCTACGACCGGGCCCTGGAAGCCAGCAGCGCAACCCGCCGCGCGGCCGACCTCGCCAGCTGCAGGCTCGAATCCTCGAACCTGCTCTATAACCGCTGGATCGACCGTTCGAGGTCGGACCTCGCGATGCTGACCACCGCGCTGCCGACCGGACCCTATCCGTACGCCGGCGTGCCCTGGTATTCGACCACCTTCGGCAGGGACGGCATCCTGACCGCAATGCAATACCTGTGGGTCGACCCTCAGCTGGCGCGCGGCGTGCTCGGCTTCCTGGCTGCATCCCAGGCGACTCGGGAAGACGCGGCCAACGATGCCGAGCCCGGCAAGATCCTGCACGAGGCACGCAAGGGGGAGATGGCCCGGACACGTGAGATCCCGTTCGGCCGCTATTACGGCACCGTCGACGCGACGCCCCTCTTCGTGGCGCTCGCAGGGGCCTACCACCGCCGCACCGGCGACCTGGAGTTCATCCGGCAGATATGGCCGAATATCCGCGCCGCGCTCGAATGGATCGATCGCTTCGGCGACGTCGATGGTGACGGTTTCGTCGAGTATGCGCGGCGCAGCGGCGACGGGCTGCTCCAGCAGGGATGGAAGGATTCCCATGATTCGATATTCCATGCCGACGGCCGCCTGGCGGAGGCGCCGATTGCGCTGTGCGAGGTGCAGGCCTATGTCTACGACGCGAAGCTGCAGGCGAGCGAGCTGGCGCGGCTGCTGGGCGATCCCGACCTGTGCGAGCGGCTGCGCGATGACGCCGAGGCGCTCAAACAGAAGTTCAACGAAAATTTCTGGTGCGAGGAGCTCGGCACCTTTGCGATCGCGCTCGACGGTCGCAAGCAGCAATGCCGGATTGCTGCCTCCAATGCCGGCCACGCCCTGTGGTGCGGCATCGCAGGCGAACGTCACGCCGCCGCCGTCGTCAAGTCGATGATGAGCAAGCAGATGTTCTGCGGATGGGGGATCCGCACCGTCGGCAGCGAGCAGCCCCGCTACAACCCGATGTCGTATCACAACGGCTCGGTGTGGCCCCACGACAATGCCATCGCCGCCGCGGGCATGGCCCGCTATGGCTACATCGAGGAGGCCATGCGCATCATGGCTGCGTTGTACGAGGCGAGCGTGTCGTTCGACCAGCATCGGCTGCCGGAATTGTTCTGCGGGTTCCCCCGCCGGGAATCCGAAGGACCGACGCTCTATCCGGTGGCCTGCTCGCCGCAGGCGTGGGCATCGGCCGCGGCCTTCGGCCTGCTCGGCGCCTGCCTCGGCATCGACTTTCGGCCGGATGGGCCGGAGATCGTCTTGCGCCGCCCCCGCCTGCCGGACTACATTCAGTGGCTCCGGATCGGACCGCTGTCGATCGGGCAGAGCAGCGTCGAGCTGTTGCTTCGCCGTTACGAGCACAACGTAGGCATCGACGTGCTGCACAGGCACGGCGACGTGGAGATCAGCGTCGTTTTCTGAGGCCCAGGTTTCGAAGGGACATCCTTGAGGCGCATCCTCTGCGGAACCGCCGTTGTGCTGCTCGGCCTGCTCGCCGCTGCAGGCTGGTTTCTCCACTTCAACCGCTACGTGCCGCCGCAATCGGATGCGGCTGCAGCGACGTACCAGGCCCCGCCATCGGCGCCGGACGACCTCGAATGGACGGCCTATGGCGGCGATCCAGGCCAGGCACGGCATTCCGCCAGCCGCCAGATCGATCGTTCCAACGTCGCGCACCTGCGCGAGGCGTGGGTCTACCGCACCGGCGAAATCGAACGCCGCGGACGCTGGGCAAAGGACGGCAAATTCCAGAATACGCCGATCATCGCCGCGGGCAACCTGGTCGTATGCACGCCCTTCAACCGCGTCATCGCGCTCGACCCCGCAAGCGGCAGCGAACGCTGGGTCTACGATCCCGGCGTGGAGGTGCGCGAGCGGCCCGATGAACGCTTCAACTGCCGGGGGCTCGCACGCTGGCGGGCTCCTGCCGGCGGAGCCGGACCATGCGCCGAACGCCTCTTCATGGCGACCACCGACCGACGACTGATCGCGATCGATGCGGCCAGCGGCCGGACCTGCGACGGCTTCGGCGTCGACGGCCAGGTGTCGGTGCCGCTGGAGCGACCGGAGTTGCGTGACGCGGAACTGCAGTTCGCCTCGGCTCCCGTCCTGGTCGGCGACGTGCTGGTGGTCGGCTCGGCAAGCGGCGACAACGGCCGCGCCTTCGGCCCGTCGGGTGTCGTGCGCGCATTCGACGTGCGCACCGGCGAACCGCGCTGGTCCTTCGATCCGATTCCGCGCAGCTTCGATCCGGTGGCCAGCCCCACCTGGCAGGAAGGCAGCAACGAACGCACCGGCCAGGCCAACGTCTGGTCTTCGATCACGGTGGACGAATCGCGCGACCTCGTCTTCCTGCCGACCTCGAGTCCCAGCCCGGATTTCTTCGGCGGACTGCGCAAGGGCGACAACCTCTATGCCAACAGCATGGTCGCGCTGCGCGGCAGCACCGGCGAACTGGTGTGGCACTTCCAGACCGTGCACCATGACATCTGGGACTACGACGTCCCTTCCGGACCGAGCCTGATCGAGTTCCGGCCGCCCGGCGCAGCCGCCGGCGCTGCGCCGGTCCCGGCCCTGGTGTTCGCCACCAAGACCGGCTTCATCTTCGTGCTGGATCGGCAGACCGGCAAGCCCTTGACTGAGGTCGAGGAGCGGCCGGTACCCCGAAGCGACGTGCCCGGCGAATGGACCTCGCCGACCCAGCCCTTCTCGGTCGGCCTGCCGACGCTGTCCCCGCAGGGGATCACGCCCGACGACGCGTTCGGCCTGCTGGGATTCGACTGGTCCGCCTGCCGCGCGGCGATCGCAGCCTCCCGCAACGAAGGCCTGTTCACGCCGCCGAGCACCGGCGCCGGCACGCTCATCGTGCCGATGGGCGCGGGCGGCGCCAACTGGGGCGGCGTCGGCGTCGACCGCAAGCGCAACCGCATCTTCGTCAACAGCAACAACGCCGCGCATCGTGTGACGCTGCTGCCGGCCGAGGAGGCGGCGCGACGCCGCAAGGAGGAGCGCGGCAAGGAAATCTCCATGATGCGCGGCGCGCCATACGGGATGATCCGCGAGGTCCTGATGTCGCCGCTCGGCCTGCCGTGCAACAAGCCGCCCTGGGGCAAGCTGTCCGCAGTCGACCTGGAGTCCGGTACCCTTGCCTGGGAGGTCGTCCTCGGCAACACCCGCAAGCTCGCGCCGCTCGGACTGTCGCTCGACCTCGGCACCCCGACCCTCGGCGGGCCGCTGGTCACCGACGGTGGCCTGGTCTTCATCGGATCGACGATGGACAATCTGCTGCGCGCCTTCGACGCCGACAGCGGCGAAACGCTATGGGCCGG
The DNA here is from genome assembly GCA_963844195.1 of uncultured Pseudomonadota bacterium. Taxonomy (GTDB): domain Bacteria; phylum Pseudomonadota; class Gammaproteobacteria; order Burkholderiales; family Burkholderiaceae_E; genus Lautropia. The sequence goes on from CAWJNC010000006.1 coordinate 76,081, forward strand.
CGAGCTGCCTTACGGCGGCCACGCCACGCCGATGACCTATGCGGTTGGCGGCAGGCAATACGTGGTCATCGCCGCCGGCGGGCACCCGGTGCTCGGCAGCCAGGTGGGAGACGCCGTCGTGGCGTTCGCGCTGCCGTAGAGGAGCCTACTCCTGCGCCACGAACTTGTTCTCGAGAACGCCGATACCGTCGATCTCGATCCGGACCGCATCGCCAGCCTTGAGGAACACCGGCGGCTTCATGCCCATGCCAACCCCCGACGGGGTACCTGTCGCAATGATGTCGCCGGGCAGCAGCGTGATGCCGCGCGAGCAGGTCTCGATCAGCGTCGGGATGTCGAAGATCAGGTCCGTGGTGCGCCCGTCCTGCCGCAGCTCGCCGTTCACCCAGCAGCGCACGCGGGTTGCCTGGCCGTCGAGCTCGTCTGCCGTCACCAGCCAGGGCCCCATCGGGCAGAAGGTGTCGAAGGACTTGCCGAGGTCCCACTGCTGGTGCCGCATCTGCACGTCGCGGGCGGTGACGTCGTTGACGATGGTGTAGCCGAAGACATGGCTCATCGCGTCTGCGCGGCGGATGTTGCGCCCGCCCTTGCCGATGACCACCGCCAGTTCCGCCTCGTAATCGATCTGCTCCGAAACCCCGACCGGCAGCAGAACCGGCCTGCCGGTGGCAATCACGCATTCAGGCACCTTGGTGAACACGATCGGCCAGGAGGCGGTATTGGCGTTGCTGTCCTTGAACACCGACGCCGACAGCTCCTTCGCATGCTCGTGATAATTACGCCCGACGCAGAACAGGTTGCGCCGCGGCCGCGGGACTGGCGCCTCGAGCGTGACCGCTGCCAGCGGCAGGGGCGAACCGTCCGCCGGCGGCATCGGCCCGCCGGCCGCGCAATCCTGGACCAGTGCAAGGGCACCCAGTTCAGCACCAGCCTGCGGCACCTGAAGCGGCTGCACCGACTCGCCGTCGCCGGATATCAGGCCGACGCGCCGCCTGCCCATGTGCTCGAATGTCGCAATCCTCATGTCGCCTCCTCCGCCCTTCGATCGACCCTCAAGAATAGCCGATCGCACGGCCGATGAGCTTGCGCAGCTCGCTCGTCCAGAGCACCAGGCTCGCCATCGATGCGCACACCAGCCACTGCTCGAGCGTGAGCGGCACGGTGCCGAACGCGACGTTGAGAAAGCCGACGTTGACCACCGCCACCTGGAGCAGGATCGACAGCGCGATCGAGCCCCACAGCCAGCGATTGACGAACAGGTGGCTGAAGGCGCTGGTCGATTCGGAGCGGGCGTTGAAGCAATTGAACAACTGCGCGAAGACCAGCACCGTGAAGCCGGCGGTGCGCGCATTATCCAGGCTGCGGTTGCCTTCGATCAGCCCGCCCGGCAGGTACATGTCGAGCGTCAGCAGCGTCACGACCGCCATGACCGCGCCGACCTCGATCACGCCCGTCCACATGCGGGCGTCGATCACGCGCTCGGTCAGGCGGCGCGGCCTGCGCGCCATCACGTCGTCGGTCTCCGGATCGATTCCCATGGCCAGCGCCGGCCCGGAATCGGTCACCAGGTTGATCCACAGGATCTGCGTCGCGAGCAGGGGCAACACCACGGCCTCCCCCGAACCGGCCAGGCCGATCGCGTCGGCAAGCACGACCCCGAGGAAGACGGTGAGCACCTCGCCCATGTTGGACGACAGCAGGTAGCGCAGGAACTTGCGGATGTTGTCGAAGATGCCGCGGCCTTCGCGAACGGCGGCGACGATGGTCGCGAAGTTGTCGTCGGCGAGGATCATCTTCGCAGCCTGCTTGGTGACCTCGGTGCCGGTGATGCCCATGGCGATGCCGATGTCGGCCGACTTCAAAGCCGGCGCGTCGTTGACCCCATCTCCGGTCATGGCGACGACGTGGCCCTGGGTCTGCAACGCGTCGACGATGCGCAGCTTGTGCTGGGGCGCGACCCGGGCATAGACCGACGTGTTCCTGACGGCGTCGGCGAAGCCGCTGTCGTCGAGACGGTCGAGGTCCAGTCCGGTGAGCGCCGGGGCGCCCGGATCGACGATGCCGAGGTCGGCGGCGATGCGCGCGGCCGTGCGCGGATGGTCGCCGGTGATCATCACCACCCGGATGCCGGCGCGATGGGCCTCGCGGATGGCCACGGCAGCTTCCTCGCGCGGCGGATCGATGATCCCGACCGTGCCGGCGAAGATCAGGCTGCGCTCGAGCGCGTCGTCGGCCGGCTGCAGACCGGTAGGAGCCTTGTCCGCCGACCGGACCCGCAACGCCTCCTGCGGCGTCAGCGGCCTGTAGGCCACCGCCAGCGTGCGCAAGGCAGCATCCGACAGCGCGTCGACATCCGCAAGGATTCGCGCACGCCAGTCCTCGTCCAGCGGCACCACCTCCATCCCCCGGCGGACATGACTGCAGCGCTGCAGCAGCACGTCCGGCGCACCTTTGCTGATCAGCGTCAGCGCATCGGCGTGCTCATGGTCGACCTCGATGGACGACATCATCTTGCGCTCGGATGTGAACGGCAGCTCGCGGACCCGCTCGAAGCGACGCGACCGCCGCTCTGCAATGCCCAGCTTGCGCTCGGCGACGAGGAACGCAGCCTCGGTGGGGTCGCCGTGTATTTGCCAGCTGCCGTCCTCGACCGCGACTCAGCTGGGCGTTGCTGGCGAGACTTCCGCCGCTGAGGACCACGATGTCTTCAGCCAGCAGCGCTCCCTGCGGCTTGCCGCCCTTGTGCTCGATCCTGCCCTCGGGCACATAGCCGACGCCGGTGACCCGGGTCGCGCCGGAGGCGGTCATCACCTGCTCGATGGTCATCTCCGAGCGGGTCAGCGTCCCGGTCTTGTCCGAGCAGATCACCGACGCCGATCCCAGCGTTTCCACCGACGACAGCTTCTTGACGATCGCATTGCGCCTGGCCATCCGCTGCACGCCCATCGCCAGCACCACCGACAGGATCGCCGGCAGCCCCTCGGGCACGGCCGCAACCGCAAGCGAGACCCCGAGCAGCAGGATGGTGATCACGTCGCCGGCGTCGCGGATGTCTGAGACCAGCGCCACAGTGCCGACGACGACGATCGCGATCACCGTCACCGCGATACCGAGCATCCGCCCGATGCGGCCCACCTCCACCTGCAGCGGCGTCTCCTCCTCCTGCGTCTCCTCGAGCATGGTGGCGATGGCGCCCATCTCGGTCGCCATGCCGGTCGCGGTGATCACCGCCCGGCCGGTGCCTTGCGCGACTGCCGTGCCCTTGAAGACCATGTTGTGGCGGTCGGCGAGCGCGACCTCGCCGCGCAGCGTCGCGACGTCCTTGAGCACCGCCTCGCTTTCGCCGGTGAGGGATGCCTCCTGGACACGCAGCGCCGCGGCCTGCACCAGCCGCGCATCGGCGCCGACCGCGTCGCCCTCGGCGAGCACCAGCAGGTCGCCGCGCACCAGCTCGGCGCTCGGCAACCGCTGCAGCCGGCCGTCGCGGATCACCGACGAGGTCACCGCGGTCATATGCGCCAGCGCCGCCACCGCGTCCTCCGCCCGTGCCTCCTGCACGTAGCCGAGAATCGCGTTGAGCACCACGATCAGCGCGATGACCACGGCATCCACCGGCCAGCCGTGCCGGCCTTCGATCCACCAGGCCAAGAGTGAGATCGTGACCGCGGCGAGCAGCAGGTAGATGAGGGGGTCCTGGAACTGCGCGAGGGCCTTGCGCCAGGCCGGAACCGGCGCCGCCGCCCGCAGCTCGTTGGGTCCTTCGCCGGCCAGCCGGCGCGCAGCCTCCTGGGCCGAGAGCCCGGCCTCGAGGCCGGTGCCGGCATGCGCGGCGACCGCCGCCGGCTCGGCCAGCCACGGCTGGATGGTCGAAGAAGCGGGTGAGGAAGCGGTGGCGGGAGCGCCCGCAGTCACTCGCCCCCGTCCCCTGCAAGCAGCCTGGCGCAATCCAGCGCGGCGACCCACTCCTCGTTGGTGGGCTCGATGGCGACCAGCACCCGCGAGCCCTCGCTCGAGATGACCGGCTCGGCAGCGTCGTTGCGCGCAGCGTCGATAGTCACGCCGAGAAAGCCGAGGCCCGCGCACACCCGCTCGCGGATGACCGGGTTGTGCTCGCCGATGCCGGCGGTGAAGACCAGCAGGTCGAGTCCACCAAGCGCAGCCGCGAGCGATCCGATCTCGCGCACGATCCGACGTACGTAGAGCGCCAGTGCCGCCTGCACCCGGGCATTCGCCGCTTCCTGCGGCAGCAGCATCCTCGGGTCCGACGAGACTCCGGAAACGCCGAGCAGGCCCGACTCGTGGTACAGCACCCGGCCAACCTGCTCGAGCGTGAGCTTCTCGATCTCCATCAGGTAGATGACCGCGCCAGGATCGAGCGCACCGCAGCGCGTGCCCATCATCAGGCCGTCGAGCGCGGAGAAGCCCATGCTGGTGGCGACACTCTTCAGGTCGCTCATCGCGCACAGGCTCGCGCCGCTGCCAAGGTGCGCCACGACGCAGCGCCCACGTGCGCGCTCGCCATGGCGCTCGGCGAGGGCGACGGCGACGTAGGCATACGACAGGCCATGGAAGCCGTAGCGGCGCAGCCCTCGCTCCCAGGCCGAATACGGCAGCGGCAGCATCTTCTCCACGTCCGGCATCGTATGATGGAAGGCGGTATCGAAGCAGGCGACCTGCGCCAGCCCGGGGTTGGACCGCTGCAGCGACTCGATCGCCTCGAGCGCGAACGGCTGGTGCAGCGGCGCCAGCGGCACGTACGACTTGAGGTCCGCGAGAACCTGGTCGTCGAGCCGCACCGGCTCGCGGTACTTGCTGCCGCCATGGACCACCCGATGAGCGACGGCGGCGAGCTCGCGGCCGCCGAGGCGGACGTCGACCCGGGCCCGGATATGGGCGAGCGCATGGTGGTACGGCCGCGCCGGGTCGAGCTCCAGCGGCGCCGGTGTCGCGCCGGTCGCGCCGAAGGTGGGCTTCGCGCCGCCGATGCCGTCGACCTTGCCGTTCCACCAGGGCTGGCGCGGCAGCTCCGGGCGGCTCGCGTCGAAAAGCGCGAACTTGATGCTGGACGAACCGCAGTTCAACACCAGGATCGAAGAGGTCGCCCGCTGGTCGTTCATGGTGGCGAGGTTTCGTAGCGGCGAGCCGGCATCATGGGCGTTCGCGCGGGCCTCAGTCCTCGGCGTCCCGCTCCTGGCCCTTCTTCGGGAAGTCGAGCACTGCCGACACCGGCGTGGCCGAACCGACCAGCGACCACGATCCGACGTCGAGGTCGATGCGCACGACCGCGCCTGTCGGCATCTCCGGCAGCCCCCGTGAAAAGTGCTGCGCCAGCTCTGTCATCTCCGGGTTGTGGCCCACCAGCATCAGGCTGTGGCGGTGGTCGTCCTGCTCCTGGATCACATAGAGCAGCTTCGCGGCGGTACTGGCGTAGATGCGGGCATCCTCGCGGATCGCCTGCGCCGGCGCGCCGAGCTCCGCCGCCAGCAGGTGAGCGGTGGCGCGGGCGCGGGCGGCCGTACTGGTGATGACGAGCTCAGGCGGCACGCCGCGCTGCGCCAGCCGCCGGCCCATCTCCAGGGCATCGCGCCGGCCGCGGTCATTCAGCACCCGATCGTGGTCCGGCAGCCCCTGCTGCGGCGGGTTTGCCTTGGCATGGCGCACGAGGAACAGGGTCTTCATGTCGATGCACTCCTCAGCTCAGGGACCGGCAGAACGCCGGCAGCCACAACGCGAGCTGAAGGACATGATAGTCAACAGAGCAGCGCCAGCAGCCTTCAACGCGTCTCCACCCCCAGATACGCCCGCCGGATCTCCGGCCGCGACATCAATTCCGCGGCCAGTCCGTCGGCGACGATCCGGCCCTCTTCCATCACGTAGGCGCGGCTGGCAAGCTCCATCGCCATCGCGACATTCTGCTCCACCAGAAGCACCGATGTTCCCTGGGCGTTGATCTCGCGGATGGCGCGAAACATGTCGAGGACGATCGCGGGCGCAAGGCCGAGCGACGGCTCGTCGAGCAGCAGCAGCTCCGGCCTGGCCATCAGCGCCCTTCCGATCGCCACCATCTGCTGCTGGCCGCCGGAAAGCGCACCGGCCGGATCGCGCAGTTTCGTCTCCAGAACCGGGAAGAGCTCCAGGACCCGCGCCATGGTCTGCGCGCGATGCAGCTTCGCCGGCGCGACGAAACTGCCGAGCTCGAGATTGTCACGCACCGTCATCGAAGTGAAGAGCCGCCGTCCCTCGGGTACGAGCGCGATGCCGGCCTCGCAGAAGCGATGATTCGCGAGGCGGGTAATGTCGCGGCCCTTGAAACGCAGCACCCCGCGGTTGACCGGCTGCACGCCCGCAATCGCATTGATCAGCGTGGTCTTGCCGGCGCCGTTGGGCCCGACGACGCAGACCAGCTCCGCCTGCCCCACCACGAGCGACACGTCCCAGAGCGCCGGCGCCGCGCCGTACCTCACCTCGACGCGTTCGACCTCAAGCATGCGCCGTCCCCAGGTAGGCGCGCACTACTTCGCTGTCATTCATCACCGCATCGCAGGGACCCTCGGCGATGAGCCTGCCGTGGTTGAGCACCACCACCCGGTCGGCCAGTGCCACCACCGCGCGCATCACATGCTCGACGAAGACGATGGTGGCGCCGCGGTCCCGGATCCTGCGGATGAGGTCGATCGCGTCGTTGATCTCGGCTGGAGTCAATCCGGACAGCACCTCGTCGAGGAGCACCAGCTTCGGCCGCGACGCCAGCGCGCGCGCCAGCTCGAGGAACTTGCGCTGGTGCAGGTTGAGTTCGTCGGGCAGCGCGGCGGCCTTGTCCTGCAAACCGGTGAACTCCAGCCATCGCCACGCTTCCGCGACCGCCTGGCGCTGCTCGAGCGCCGCGCCGCCGAACATCGCGACCAGCGACACGTTCTGCAGCACGCTCATGTGCGCGAACGGCCTTGGGATCTGGTAGGTGCGGGCGATGCCGGCGCGGGCGATGCGGTGCGCGTCGAGGCCCACCAGGTTTTCTCCCTGGAAGCGAATCTCGCCGCTGCTGGCGGGGAAGTGCCCGCTGACGACGTTGATGAAGGTCGACTTGCCGGAGCCGTTCGGGCCCAGCAGGCCGAGGATTTCGCCCGCCCGGACATCCAGGTCCACCGAATCCAGGGCGCGCACGCCCTTGAACGCCTTGGAGAGGTTGCGCACCTCGAGCAGGGGGACGCCGTGGGTGGCTGGGACGGCGCCGGCCGCGGGCGCGGCGCCGCCTGCCCTCGCCGGCACCGCCGGCGCGACTGCCGCGTTGGGAGCGCCGTCGTGTCGGCGTTCGCTGTGAATGTCGCCAGCCTGCGGCTGCAGGCTCCCCGCCGCCTGCGCCCGCTGCGCCGGCGGCCTTGCCGGCGGACTGCGGCGCTTCAGCAGGAATCCGAGCATGCCCTGCGGCATGAACAGGATCACCACCACCAGGATGATGCCGACCGCGGCGCGCCCGACCAGCGGATCGATGCCGGCGGTGAAGAAGTAGAGCAGGCAGGTGATCGCCACGGCGCCGACAGCAGGGCCCGCCCAATGGCGGATGCCGCCCAGCACGCTCATCAGGACCACGGTGAGCGGCACGGTGATGTTGAAGGTCTCGGCGACCGTCACGTAGGTGACGAAGAGGGCGTGGATGCCGCCGGCAAGTCCGGCGAAGGCGCAGGAGATTCCGAAGGCGACCAGCTTGTAGCGGTAGGTGGGCACGCCCATCACCTCCGCCACATCCTCGTCGTCATGGATCGCGAAGAGGCCGATGCCGAGCCGGGAGACGAAGATCCGCCAGGCGACGGCCAGGGTGGCGGCGGCGCCCGCCAGCGCCATCAGGTAGAACGACGACGACGGCGTGGGACCGAGCGCCGGCACTGCCACCGAATGGAGGTAGACGCCGGGGCCGCCGTCTACCGGCGTATTCAGCACGATGGTGGCGACCACGAACGTCACCGCCAGCGTGAGCAGCGCGAACAACTCGCCGCGCACCGCCTTCACCCTGAAGACCACCGCGCCGAGCCCGACCCCGAGCAGCGCCGCCAGCGCCGCCGCCGCCGGCAGCGTTGCCAGGAACGGCCAGTCGAGGTTGGCCGCGAGATACGCGGAGGTGTACATGCCGACGCCGAAGAAGGCGCCGTGGCCGAAGGAGAAGTAGCCGGAATAGCCGGACAGGATGTTCCACGAGACGGCAAGGATCGTCCAATGGCATACCAGGTAGAGGAATGACTCGTAGAAGGCCGGCAGACCCAGCCAGGGCAGGCACGCAAGCAGCGCGGCCGCGATTGCGGCCGCCAGCACCGGGCCGCCGCGTCGGCTCATCACTGTCGCACCATCGGCGCTGCGCGCCTCCCCGCCAAGCGGGTCGAGGTCCGACTCATGCCCGGATCTTGCCCGGCCGGAACAGCAGCACCAGGATGAGCAGCGAGAACGATACGATCGGCGCCCACGACGGCGACGCCACCGCCATGGTGATTGCCTCGCTCACGCCGATGACCATGCCGGCCAGCAGCGGTCCGATCGCGCTGCCCAGTCCGCCCAGCATGACCGCGGCGAACACGACCCCGACCCAGGCGAAGATCTGCGACGGCGTCAGCGTGAAAGTCAGCGCCAGGCAGATGCCGGCGACGCCGGCGAGCGCGGCGCAGATGCCCGCCAGCACCAGCGACAGGCCCTTCTGGTTGATGCCGAAGGCCGCGGCGATCGGTGCGTCCTCCGCCATCGCGCGCATCGCCTTGCCGAGGTCGGTGTAGCGCATTGCCGCCCAGATCAGGATCGCGATGCCGGCGGACAGCACCAGCGTCACCAGTTCCGGCACCGGAACATAGAGCGAGCCGAGGGTGAAGCGCATCTGGTTGTAGTGCGACTCCAGGCGCCGGAAATCGGCGGTCCACACCGACTGGATCGCACTCTCCATCACCACCGCGATGCCGAAGGTGACGAGCAGCGAGTTGAAAGGCGACACGTCGAAATGCGCCAGCAGCCACTGCATGACGACGCCGAACACGAAGAACAGCGGCGGGATGACCAGCAGGGTGAGCAGCGGGTCGACGGCCCACACGGTCGCCATGTGGTAGCTCAGGTAGGCACCGAGGAACACCAGGCCGAAGTGTGCGAGGTTGATCTGGCGCAGCAGGCCCCAGGTCAAACCGAGGCCGAGGCCGATCAACCCGTAGAGCGCGCCGATGAAGATGCCCGACAGGATCGATTGCAGCAGCAGGTTGAGGCTCGGCAGCGTCATCTGTCGGCGCGCGGCGGACTATCTGGTCTTCAAGGCTGCGCCGGGCGCCGCGAACTCCTTCGGCCAGACCACCAACCAGTTGCCGTCCTGCACCTGCTTGATCTTCATCAGGTCGTCGCCGTAGTTGCTCGGGCCGTCGAAGCGCAGCTTGCCCTGGATGGTGTCGACCTTGTTCTTCTTGAGCCACGCGGCAATCGTCTTGTCGTCCAGGCTGCTGGCGCCGACCACGCCCGCTTCGAGGATCTGCCAGGCGGAGTAGGACGCCGCCGCCTGCACCTCGACATGCGTGTCCGGCAGCCCTGCCTTGGCGGCCCGCTCGTTGAATATCTTCACGAATTCCGCAGCGACCTTGTTGTCGGTGAACGGCGGATGCTCTTCGAAGATGGTCAGCGACAGCGCCTTCTCACCGTCGGGCGACTTGGTCATCGGGCCGGGCGCCGGATAGGTGTGGAAGTGGATGGGCGGCGTGTAGTCGATCTTCTTCATCGCGTCGAGCAGCATGTTGCCTTCGAGCGCGATGTCGCCCATCCAGACCATGTCGGGATTGGCATCCTTGATGCGCGCGGCGATCGGTCCGAAGTCGCGGTTGCCGAACTCCCACTCGAGGAACAAGACTTCCTTGAGGCCCCGCTTCTTCGCCACTTCACGGCCGCCGAGCGACATGAAATGGATCGACGGGAACTTGCTGGTCACGATGGCAATCGTCTTCGGCGGGTTGGGCGCAGCCTCGAGCGCGTCGAACAGCGTGTTCGGCACGGTCGTGCCCGGTGTCGGGCCGAGCGACCAGGCCGGGAACTGCATGTCGTACTTGGCGAGCGACGGGATGCCGAAGGTGTGGTGCACGAGCATCTTGCCGTAGCGTTGCGCCACACCCATCGCCGACAGGATGGCACCGGTGGCGTAGGGCCCCATCAGCAGGTCGACCTTGTCGGAGGTGACCAGCTGCTCGTACAGGGTCCGGGCCAGGTCGGCCTTCGACTGGTCGTCCTTGACCAGCCATTCGACCTTGCGGCCGAGCAGGCCGCCACGGGCGTTGAGTTGCTCGACGTAGATCTCCCCGACCAGCTTGTGGGTCATCGCCGTCGCCGACAGCGGCCCCGTCAGCGCCAGCGTGCTGCCGATCCGGATCGGATCCTTCGCCGCCTGCGCCTGAGCCTGCGGCAATGGGATCCCGAGGAACATGGCCGCTGCCGCGACCGGCACGGTGAGTAGCGACAGCATGCGGTGCGCCAGCTTCATCTCGAGCTTCATCTTCGTCTCCATGTCTGCGTTGTCAAGCGAACCCCCGCGCCAGCCTCAGTCGACCTGCGCGCCGGAGCGCTTCACCAGATCCGACCATTTCCCCACCTCGACGCCATTGAACTCGGCCAGCTCCGCCGGCTTCATCGGCCGCAGCTCGACCCCTTGCGCCAGCAGCTTGGCCTTGACCTCGCTGCTCGCGAGCGCGCCCGCCGCCGCATCGCGCAGCCGCGCGACCACCGGTTCCGGCGTCCCCGCCGGCGCGTAGAGCATGAACCAGGCGACGAGGTCGAAGTCGCTGTAGCCCTGCTCCGCAATGGGCGCGACATCCGGGGCCGCCGAACTGCGCTGCACGCCTGACGCGCCCAGGGCGCGCAGCCGTCCCGCCTTGATGTGCGGCATCACGGCGGCCGGGTGATAGAACATGAAGTGCACCTGGCCCGACATCACGTCGGACATCGCGAGGCCGCCTTCCTTGTAGGGCACGTGGACGATCTCGCCACCGAGCTTGGCCTTGACCAGCTCGCCGGCCAGATGGCCGGAGGTGCCGTTGCCGGCGGAAGCGAAGCTGACCCCGCCCGGCTTCGCCGCCTGCGTCGCGATGTCCTTCAGCGACTTGAACGGCGAATCCCCGGCGACCACCAGCAACGTCGGCGTGTATCCGACGAAGGCGATCGGCACGAAGTCCTTCAATGCATCGTAGGGCAGGCGCCGGTACAGCGACGGGTTGATCGCATGCGTGCCGACCGTGCCCATCAGCAGGGTATAGCCGTCGGGCGCGCGCCTTGGCGACCAGATCGGAACCGATGCTGCCGCCTGCACCCGAGCGGTTCTCGATCACCACCGTCTGGCCGAGCGGCTTGGAAAGTCCTTCGCCGACCATCCTCGCGATCAGGTCGGTGGTGGTGCCGGGCCCGAACGGAACCACCATCCTGACCGGCCGGTTCGGGAAGTCCTGCGCCAAGGCCGCGAGGGGTGCAAGCGCGAAGCCGGCCGCTGCAGTCGTCCCCAGCGCGAGCGCCCGGACGATCGCGCGGCGACGGCCGCCGTCGGCTGGTCGTGATGTCATTGATCGGTCTCCTTGTGTCTTGGGGCCGGCCTCGACGCGGCGGGCCAGCCGTCGCGCAGGTCTTGGCGCAGGTCTTCGTTGTGCTCGCCGAGCAGCGGCGGCGCACTGACCTCGAGCGGGCGCTCGCCGTCGAACGAAACCGGCGAGCGGACCGTGCGGAACCGCCCCGTAACCGGATGCGTGGTCTCGACGAACATCTGCAGGTGGCGCGCCTGCGGATCCTCCGGCACCTCGGCAGTGGTGTACATCGGGGCGTGCGGCACGTCTTCGGCGAGCAACCGCGCGCACCAGTCGTCGCGATCGCGAGTCCGGAAGATCGGGCCCATCACCGCCATCATCGCCTCCTGGTTGCGGATGCGCGCGTCCCGGCTTGCGAAGCGCTCGTCGTCGAAGAGGTCGGGTTGCTCCATCGCCCGTGCGAGCCCTTCCCAGAACTTGGCCGGCGACGACATGTGCAGCGCGATCCACTTGTCGTCCCGGCAGTTCATCACGTAGGACTGCGAAACGCTCGGCCGGCTGAAGGGTCCCATCACCTCGTCGGCCGAGAACAGGTGGGTGAACGCGTCGAGGTTGAAATGGGCCATCGCCTCGAACATCGACACCTCGACCGTGCGGCCACCGCCTGCGCTGCTCTCATCGCCTGCCTTGCCTGCCCTGTTTTGACCGCCTTCCGACGCGACCCTACGCGTGGCGTCCCGCCGCTCGCGCTCGTACAGCGCGCCGAGTATCCCGTAGGCCGCATAGAACCCGGTCATCGCATCGGCGATCGCCGGACCCACGACACGCGGACTTGCGGGGTTGACCAGCAGCCTCAGGAACCCCGCGGCCGCCTGCGCCACGGTGTCGTAGCTCGGCCGGTTGGCGTAGGGGCCGGTTCGGCCAAAGCCGCTGATGGCGCAATAGACGAGGCGCGGGTTGAGAGCGCGCAGCCGCTGCTCGCCGGTGCCCAGCTTCTCGGCGACACCGGGACGGAAGTTCTGGATGTAGACGTCGGCCGCGCGCACCATGTCGTCGAGCCGCGCCAGGTCCTGCGGCTTGCGGGTGTCGAGTGTGATGCTGCGCTTGTTGCGGTTGTAGGTCTGGAAATGCGGACTGTAGAGCCCGCCCTTGAAGGCGCGAAAGGGGTCGCCGGTGCCAGGCATCTCCACCTTCACCACGTCCGCGCCCAGGTCGGCGAGCAGCATGGCAGCGGCCGGCCCGGTAATGAAGGTGCCGTGCTCGATGACCCGCACGTCCTGCAGGACTTTGCTCAACGCCGCTTTCCTCCCGGACGCTTCAGTGGTCGCCGGCGGCCGGCTTGTCGAAGCCGGCAGGCACTTCGCCCGTGTACTCGAATTCGCGGCCGGCCTGGTAGGACAGGGCGAAGCCGGACGGCTGCTCGAGCTCCTCGTTCAGGTGCGCGATCAGGCTCGCAGTCCGTGCGAGCATCGGCACGCCCTTCAGCGCCGCAACCGGAAAGCCAACGCCGAGCAGCACCGCCGGGATCGCGGCCGAGACGTTCAGCTTGAGTTCGCGCTTCATGACGGCGGGTATGGCGGCTTCGACCGCCTCTGCGATCGCGATGAAGCGCTGGCCACCGCCCGCCTCGCGCGACACCTCGAACAGGCGCGCGACGCGCGGGTCGCGCGACTTGTGCTCAGGGTGACCGTAGCCGGGGATCGGCAGCCGCTGCGCGCGCAGGTCCGCAACCGCCTTCTGCGCGGCAGCCGGCAGATCGCCGCCGTTGGCTTGGGTCGCCTGCTCGATCTGCGCGAACAGCCGGCCCGCCGTTTCCGACGCGCCAAGGATCACCGATCCACTGCCGAGGATGCCGGCCGCCACCGCGCCCTGCATCGCATCGGGAGCGGCGGCAAGCGTCATGCGCGCCGCCTGCACGCTCGGCACCAGGCCGTGCTCGGCGATGGCGACCAGGGTCGCGTTCAGCACGGCGCTGGTCGCACTGTCGGCGCGTCTTCCGGTCAGCAGGAAGTAGAAGTAGTCGCCGAATCCGATCCGGCCGATGAGGTCGTCGCAGAGGTCCAGGCCGCGCACGACGATGTGATGCTCGTTGGACGTGCAGATGGCGGAACGGGGAACGGTAGCCTTGCCGATCTTCAAGTGCGCTGCTCCGGTGATGCCCGCCTCAGGCGGCGCGCTGCTCGACGAGCGGGATGAGCCGGAAGTCGAAGTGCGCGGTGTAGTACGGCTTGTCGAGCTTCCTGCCGTCCGGCGCGGTGCCGGGGGAATGCCGATGGAACTCCACGATCAGGCTGTCGCGCACGCCGAAGACCGCGTCCGAATCGAGATAGGGGCTGTCGCTCACGAAGAGATGCGTGGTGAGCGGCTGGTGGCCCGGCGCCTTCAGCATCAGGTGGATGTGCCCGGGCCGGTTGGGATGCCGCCCCATCAGCCGCAACATGTCGCCCACGGGACCGTCGTCCGGCACCGGATAGAAGGTCGGCTTGATCGACCAGAAACGGTAGTTGCCATCGGCGTCGGTGCGCAGCCTCGCGCGCAGCATCATCTCGGCGTTCTCGCCGCGCTGCATGTCGTAGATGCCGTCACCGTCGCCGGACCAGACCTCGATCGGGCAGTCCGGCACCGGCCGGCCATGAATGTCGGAGACCCGGCCGGTGTAGTAGGCCGGCTCGCCCGGGGCCTTGCCGGCGAGGTCGCTGCCGAGCGGCAGTTCCGGCGCCCCCTCCCAGAAGAACGGTCCCTGCACCGTGGCTTCGGTAGGCGGCGTCGCCGCTGCGCCCTCGGGATTCTTCCGCAGGCTCTTCGACTGCTCGATCGCCACCACCAGCATCGAGATGCCGAGCGTGTCCGACAGCAGGATGAACTCCTGACGCTTGTCGTCGCACATCTTGCCGGTGGCAGTGAGGAACTGGATGGCGTTCATCCACTCCTCTCCGGTCAGCTCGACCTCCTTCACGAACTCATGGGCATGCCGCACCAGCGCGGTCATGATCTGCCGGAATCTCGGGTTCGGCGATTCCGCCATCCTTGCGATCACCGCCTTGGCAAGGTCATCCGCTTCCAATTGCGCCATGTCGTCTGTCTCCCGTCAGTGCGTCGCCTGGGCTGTTGCCCGATAGTAGCGCCCCCGCCCGCGCCGCGCACCGGGGCTGCTGCTGCGCCCTCCACCAGGTCACGCTGGGAGGTCCATTGGTCGCTTCACCCGCAGTAGAGCATAGGTCGCGGCACCGGTGTTCGAGCGGCACGGTCGAGCTGCCTTATCATGCGCATCACCCATGGCAGGAGAACAGCAGACCGATGTCCTGATCGCCGGCGCCGGACCGTTCGGCCTGATGCTGGCCTGCGAGCTTGGCCGCCGCGGCATCGACTGCCTGCTGATCGATCCGAAGACCAGGATTGCGGATGCGGCGCAGGCCAATGCCACGCAGGCCCGCACGATGGAGCACTTCCGCCGGCTGGGCCTGGCAGCCGGGATCCGTGCCCTCGGCCTGCCGCCCGACCATCCAACCGACATCGGCTACTTCACCCGCTTCACCGGCATCGAGCTGGCGCGCCTGCCGTTGCCCACCGCCCGCGAGGCCGCGGAGAACGTCAAGCGCCTCGGCGGCTCGTGGAGCGCTGCGGAGCTGCCGCACAGGATCTCGCAGAAGTTCGTCGAGGCGACGCTGCTGCGGCATGCCCGGTCGCAGGCATCGGTGGAACTGCGCCTGGGCTGGGCCCTGGACGCCTTCCAGGACTGCGGTGAGTCCGTGCGGGCAACCTTGGCTGTATCCAACGCGGTGAACGCGGCTGATGCGGCTGATGCGGCGGAAGATCTTCAACGCATCCGCTGCAGATACCTGGTCGGCGCCGACGGCGCGCGCAGCCAGGTGCGCAATGCGCTCGGCATTCGCCACGGCGGCGTCACCGGCGTCAGGCGGGACTTCATGGGCGGGCAGATGTTCGCCATCCACCTGCGCACGCCGCTGCTGAACCGGACGCTGCCGCATCCACGCTGCTGGATGAACGTCGCCGTCAACGCCCAGCGACGCGGCTTCATGTGCGCACTCGACGGCGAGTCCGAATTCGTCTTCCACGCAGCGCTGCAGCCGCACGAGGATGCCGCCGGCTGGGGTGCACCCGAGGGCCAGCGCCTCTTCGACGAGGCGATGGGCCGGCCGTTTCCGGTCGAGATCCTCTCGACCGGCACTTGGACCGCCGGGCATTCGCTGGTCGCGACCGCATTTCGCAAAGGGCGCGTGTTCATCGGCGGCGACGCCGCCCACCTGTTCACGCCCACCGGCGGCCTTGGCTACAACACCGCGGTCGAGGATGCGGTCAACCTCGGGTGGAAGATGGCGTCGGTGCTGAAGGGCATCGCGCCGCCCTCGCTGCTCGACAGCTACGAGCTCGAGCGCAAGCCGCTCGCCGAGCGCAACACCGCATACGCCCGGCGCTTCGCCGACTCGATCGGGAATTTCCGGGCGACGCCCTTGCTCGAGGACGACTCGCCCGCCGGCGAGGCGGAGCGTGCGGCTGCCTCCGAATATCTCGACGCGCATGCGCGGCTCGAGTTCAACATCCCCGGCGTCACCTTCGGCGGCCGGTACGAGGACTCCCCGCTGATCGTGAAAGACGGCAGCAGGCCTCCGCCCGACGATGCCAACGTGTACGTCCCCACCGCTTCGCCGGGCGGGCGGCCGCCGCATGCCTGGCTCGACGGCGAGCGGTCGCTGTTCGATACCTTCAACTTCGAATGGACGCTGCTGGTGCTCGGGCCTCGGCCGCCGGATGCCGAGCCCTTCCGGCAGCACGCGACCGGGTTCGGGATCGACCTCGAACTGGTCGAGCATCCTGCGACAGCGTTGCTCGAACTATACGAGGCGCCGCTGGTGCTGATCCGGCCGGACCAGATCGTCGCCTGGCGGGGCGATTCGGCGCGCAGCGCGCAGCAGGTGCTGGCGCAGGTCATCGGGAGGTGACGCCGATCCGCTGGATGGGCGGGCGCAACGCAAACCGCAGTAGCGTGCGCATCTCGAATCCCTTTGCCTGACCGAGCCTGCCCGCGGCTACGCCGGCCGTTTCCCCTCGAACGCATCCTGCAGCAACCGCATCAGCGGCTCGCGCTCCAGCGGCCGCGGATTGGGATAGCGGTTCAGCATCGCCAGGTCACAGGCCTTGTCGAGATCACCGCGGCTCATGCCGATGTCCTTCAGCGCCACCGGTGCGCCTAGGTCGCGCGCCAGGTCGAACGCAGCCTGCGGCGCATCGTCCCCGCCAAGCGCAGCGGCGATCCGCTGCATCGCATGCGGCGCCGCGGGCGCGTTGTAGGCGAGCGCGTGCGGCAGCACGACGGTGTGCGTTTCCGCATGCGGCAGGTTGAAGCTTCCACCGAGGGTGTGGCAAAGCTTGTGATGCAGGGCCATGTCGACGCCTGCGAGCACGGTGCCGCACAGCCAGGCGCCGTAGAGCGCGTCCGAACGCGAGGCTTCGGCATCCCTTCCCGCGACGATGCCCGGCAGTGCGCGCCCCAGGGCTGCAATGCCCTCCTGCGCCATCAGGTCGATGATGGGGTTGGTCGTCTCTGAATAGAGGCCTTCGGCGGCATGGGCGATCGCGTTGATGCCGCTGGTGACGCTCATGATCGTCGGCAGCGTCATGGTCAGTTCCGGGTCGTAGATGACGGTGCGCGGCAGCACCCGCTCGTCGCGGCCGGTCTTCTTCACGCCGCCCTCGGTGAGGCCGTAGATCGGCGTCATCTCCGAACCGGCATAGGTGGTCGGAATCGCCAGGATCGGCAAGTGGGAGTCCAGGGCAATCGCCTTGCCGAGGCCGATGGTCGATCCGCCGCCAATGGCCACCGCGCAGTCCGCGCCGAGGCTGCGAGCCATCTCGCGGGCATCGCGGGCAGTCTCGATCGGTACGTGCATGATCGCGCGGTCGAAGATGCCGGCGACCCGGGTGCCGAGCAGGTCGCCCACCTTTGCTGCCGCCGCCCGCTGCTCGACGGTGCAGAGCACCAGGGCCTTCGTTGCACCCAGTGCCTCGATCTCGCGTTGCAGGTGGCGAAGGCTGCCGGCGCCGAAAATCACCCGCTGAGGACGACCGACGTAGACGAACTCTCTCATGGCGAACTCTCTCTCATGGCCTGATTCCCTGACTTCTCGATCCGCCGGCTCTCGCTCAGGTCGCCACGCCGGTGGACAAGCCGAGCGCGGCCGCAATCTTGCGGCCCGACGCCCGCAGTTGCGCCAGTTTCGGCGCGAGGTCGACATCGATCAGCCTCCCGTCGCGCTTCTTCCAGCGCCCGGCGACCATCACGCTGTCGATGTTCGCGAGCGACGCCTGCAACACCACGCTGCTGACCGGATCGTGCACCGGCTGCATGTTGAGATCGCCGGCGCGGATGACGACCAGGTCCGCCTGCTTGCCGGCAGCCAGCGAACCGAGGCGATGTTCCTCTCTCAGCATCCGAGCGCCTTCCAGCGTCACCCAGGACAGCGCCTCGCGGGTGGTGACGGTCGAAGTCGGCGGTATCGTGCCATGCAGCTCGCGATGCGCGACGTTGTCCAGGCTGCGCTGGATGCCCAGCGCGATGCGCGCCTGCGTCAGCATGTCGCCGCTGAGCACGCTCTCCAGGTCGACTCCGAGCGACGGCGCCCGGCCGAATCGGCGCAGCCGGCCGGTGAGCGGATGCCCATGGCCCTGCGACATCTCGCTTTCGGCCGCGGCGGAGAAACTCATGCCGAGCTCGCAGAAGCGCTGCAGCTGGGCATCGTCGAGGGCGTGTCCGTGGACGATGTTGATCTGCGCACCCAGCAGCCCTGCTGCCTCGAGCCGTTGCCAGCCATCGGGCGTGCGCGCCGGGCCGCCGCCCTGGTGCATCGAAGCGATCAGGCCCAGTTCCCGAGCCATGCGGAAGTCGTGCATCGCCACTTCGAGGGTCGAATAGTGCGGGCCGAGGATCGCTGCCTGGATGCTCAGGAGTGCGCGGCCCTGATGAGCCGTCATCAGCCGCTCGACCTCGGCGCGCGGATGCGGCAACTCCCAGAACGGCGCCTGCCCCGGCTTCGGATCCGGCTTGGGGCTGCCGTGAAAGAACGCCGCCCGGATGCCGGCTTGCACGAGCCCGTCGACGGCGGCATCGTTGTGCGCCGGAGTGGGGTTGTTGTGGCACCAGTCGGCCAGCGTCGTGGTGCCGCAGTTGAGCTGGTTCAGCGCACCCACCAGCGTCGCGATGTGAAGGTCCTGCGGTGTGAACGCGGTGGCCAAGCCCGCATGCATCTTCCGGAAGTACTCCAGCAGGGTCCAGTTGGCTGCCAGTCCTCGCAAGCCGGTCTGCCAGGTATGCATGTGCGCGTTGATCAATCCCGGAATGACGATGCAGCCGTCGGCCTCCATCACCTGCGCGTCGGCAGGCACCGGCAGGACCGGGGCGATGGCCTCGATCTTGTCGCCGCGCACCAGGATGTCACCCAGCGGCAGGTCCCCCTGCCGATCCATCGTCACGACGATGGCGCCGCGCAGGAACTGCGGCCTCGAGCTCGCCTGCGACGTATCCATCAATTCAGCCCGTCGCTCACCTGGACGTCCTCGGCCGTCAACTCCAGCCCCGCATCGCGTGCCGTCTCCAGCAGCAGAACCGCAAAGTCGACGTCTTCGTGCCCGCGCCCGACCATCCTGGCTACCGACTCGCGCGTAGCCGCTGCCGCCGGCATCGCCACGCCATGAGCCTTGGCGGCCGCCAGTCCAAGGTCCATGTCCTTCAACAGCAGCTTCGGCGTGAAGGTGACCTGCTCGAACGTCAGGTTGGTCAGCACCGGCGTCTTGTAGCGGGTGTACATCGAGCCGAGCACCGAATCGTTGATGCTGGCCAGGAAGACGTGGCGCGCAATGCCGGCCTTCTCGGCGAGCACCGTGATCTCGCACAGGTTCTGGATGATCACGCCGAACATCGTGTTGTGGGCGATCTTCCATACGCGGGCGAGTTCGCCCTCGCCGACCCACATCACCTTGCGCGCCATCGCCTGGAGATAGGGCTCGGCCTGCCGGTAGAGCGCCTGCGGCCCCGAGGCGACGATCAACAGCTTGCCCGCTTTGGCAACCTTGGCATTACCCGATACCGGCGCGCAGAGGTAGGCGACTCCAAGGCTTTCCAGCCGCTCGCGGATCTCGGCGGATCCCTCCTGGGAGATCGACGAGCTGTCGATGACGACCTTGGGCCTGGTGTCGCCCATCACCAGCCCGTCCTGGGCGAACAGGACCTGCTTCAGGTCATCGGTGGTGGAGATCATCGTGAAGACCAGGTCGCAGGTCGCCAGGTCCTGCTTGCTTGCCGCGAGAGTCGCACCGGCCGCCACCAGCGGCTCGGCCTTCGAGGCGGTGCGATTCCAGACAAAGACCGAATGGCCCGCGCGGGCCAGGCGCCCGACCATCGCCTCGCCCATTCGCCCAAGCCCGATCCACCCGATTCGACTGCTCATCTGGTCTCCCCATGTCGCTTTCGAGTGCGCAGTGTGCGCCAGAGCCTGCGGCGGTTCAAGCGTTCGGGTCTTCGCCCGATCCCTGTCGCGAAGGCCATCCGGCCGCGGCTTAGAATCCGGGAACGGCGGTGAAGCATGCCGTCGGACCCTCGCAGCCAGCGGTCCGGGAGCGGAATGACCGAGCTGAACGAGCTGAACGAGCTGAACGAGCTGAACGGATGAACCGAGACGACCGAGATGATTGAGATAACGACATGACCGACATGACCGACACAGGCGGATCCAGCATCGGGAAGCCGAGCGGACCCACGCGCGTTGCGTTCGTCACCGGCGCTGCGCGCGGCATCGGAGCAGCCACCGCGCTGGCGCTGGCGAAACGGGGCATCGCGACGGTGCTGGCGGTACGCGATCCTGCGTCGGCCAGGCCGGTGTTGGATGCGATCAGGCGGCTGGGTCCGGCCTGCCGCATCGAGGCCTGCGATGTCGGCGATCATGCCGCCGTCGCCGCCGCCGTTCAGCGTGTGCTGGGCGACTGGGGGCGGCTCGACATCGTCGTCAACAACGCCGGCCAGATCGATCCCATCGGCCACCTCGGCGACACCGACCCGGCGCAATGGGCCCGCGCCATCGGCGTGAATCTGGTCGGCCCGTACAACGTCGTGCACGCCTGCCTGCCGGCCCTCCTCGCCAGCCCCGCAGCCGCCGTGCTGAACGTGTCGAGCGGGGCGGCACATGCCCCCCGCGAAGGCTGGTCCGCCTACTGCACCTCGAAGGCCGGCCTGTACATGCTCGCGCGCTCGATCGGCGAGGAGTATGGATCCCGGGGCGTTGCTGCCTACAGCCTGCAGCCTGGCGTAGTCGACACCGGGATGCAGGTGCGCATTCGCGCCTCCGGCATGAACGAGATCAGCCGCATCCCCCGGCAGAACCTGGCGGCACCGGAGTTTTCGGCCGGCGTGATCGCATGGTTGTGCGACGAGCGGCCCGCCCATCTCCGCGGCAAAGATCTGTCGGTGCGCGACGAGGACCTGCTGAAGGAAGCAGGCGCCGGACATTGACGCGGCGTCGGCGTGCCCTTGCGCGGCCGGAAGCCGTCCCGCGCAAGCGTTTCACCGCGGACGCCGCGACCATTCGAACCAAGGACGACAAAGGAGACAAGCGATGGGCATCGGCAGATTCGGGATCACGCTCTGCACACTGGTGGCAATGGTTGCCACCACGGCCGGCGCGCAGACCGGCACCGCAGGCGACGCATGGCCTTCGCGCCCGATCCGCCTGGTACTGGGTCATTCGCCCGGCGGCAATGCCGACACGTTCGCGCGTGCGCTCGTCAAGCCGCTTGCGGAGCGCCTTGGCCAACCGGTGGTGATCGACAACAAACCGGGTGCCAACCAGATCATCGCCGCCGAGATCGCAGCGCGCGCGCCGGCGGATGGATACACCATCTATCTCGCCAGCCAGAGCAGCCTGGTACTGAATGTCGGCGCACAGAAGAAACTGCCCTACGATCCGGTGCGTGACTTCGCTCCGGTGTCGCTGCTCTACACGATCCCGCTCTACCTCGTCGTTCACCCCGACGTGCAGGCGAAGTCGGTCAAGGAACTGATCGCGCTTGCCAAGGCGAAGCCTGGCCAGATCAACTTCGCTTCGGTCGGCACCGGCAGTTCGGTGCATCTCGCGGGCGAGATGTTCAAGTCGATGACCGGGGTCGACATGGTCCACGTGCCCTACCGGGGCAGCAGCGAGGCCATGGTCGACCTGCTTTCGGGTCGTGTGCAGATCATGTTCGATGGTGGGGTCTCGGCGTTGCCGCGGGTCAAGGACGGCAAGCTGCGGGTGCTCGGCATGACCGGCGCAGAACGGTCGCCGTCCTTTCCCGAAATCTCCACCATCGCCGAAGCCGGCGTGCCGGGCTACGCCGCGCTCTTCTGGTTCGGTATCGTCGCGCCCGCAGGAACCCCGGTGCCGATCGTCGATCGACTGTCGAAGGAGATCGGCACCATCCTGAACGATCCGGTCTTCAAGAAGGAATTCGCCTCCCAGGGCGTGGATCCGGTCAGCAGCACGCCGCAGGAGTTCAGCCGGATCATCAAGGAAGACATTCCCAAGTGGACCGGCATCATGAAGCAGGCCGGCGTGCAGCCGAATTGAGGGCAGCCGGTCTTCGGGAGCGGCACCGCCGGATTGAAGGAGACATGACATGCTGACGCAGGCCGAGAACGAAATGCTGACCCGCACCGGCCCGGACACGCCGATGGGCCGGTTGTTTCGCTGCTATTGGCTGCCCGTGCTGCTATCGGAGCAACTACCCGAGCCGGACGGCGCACCGCTGCGCCTCGAGGTCCTCGGCGAGGAGTTGCTCGCGTTCAGAGATAGCGCCGGGCGCGTCGGACTGATCGAGCCGCGCTGCGCGCACCGCGGCGCGAACCTGTTCTTCGGCCGCAACGAGGGGAACGGGATCCGCTGCGCCTTCCATGGCTGGAAATACGATGTGACCGGCGCTTGCGTGGACGCGCCCACCATCGATCCGGTTCGCGCACCTGCGATCTGCCGCAAGGCGACCCTGCGCGCCTACCCGACCTGCGAATGGGGCGACTTCGTCTGGGCCTACATGGGCAGGCGCCAGACGCCGCCACCGCTTCCGGAGATGGAGTTCGCGCTGGTACCGCCCAGCCACCGGCACGTCTCCAGGAAGTACCAGGAATGCAACTGGGCGCAAGCCGCCGAAGGCGGCCTGGACACCGCGCATTTCTCCTTCCTGCATCAGCCGGTCGCGCAGTCGGAGGCGGAGTTGATCGAGAAGGCCGCACGGGCGACCCAGGGCTATGCGAAGGGCACGATGAGCCACGACCATGTCCGCTGGATGCGCGACGACGCGCGGCCGCGATTCTCCATCGTCAGGCACGATGCCGGGATGGTGATCGGCACCTCGCGAACCGCCGACGCCGGCAGGCGCTACTGGCGCATCGCCCAGTACCTGATGCCGGCCCACGGCTACACGCCGAGCGCGACCCCCGGCCAGACTTACCACGCCCAGACCTGGATTCCGATCGACGACGAATCATGCTGGGTCTACATCTATTCCTGGAATCCCGATCGCCCGCTGACCGAGGAGGAGCGCAGCTCGTATCGCCGCGGCGGCGCCGTGTATCCGGAAATGGATTCCGACTACAGGCCGATCCGCAACCGTGCCAACGACTACCTCATCGACCGGAAGATGCAGAAGACGGAGAATTTCACCGGCATCGTCGGCGTGTCCGAACAGGATGCGGCCATCCAGGACAGCCAGGGACGGATCGCGGACCGGACCCGGGAACTGCTCGGGCCTACGGACATCGGCGTCGTCCAGTTCCGTCGCTTGATGCTGGAGGCGGCACAGCAGGTCGCCGACGGCATCGAGCCGCCGTCGGTGGACAATCCCGGCAGTTACCGGGTACGGGCGGGAGGCATCGTTGCAGATGCGGATGCCGGATTCGATGTCGTGATGACGGAGCGCTTCGGCAGCGTCGATGGGACGATCCCGCAAGGGACCACCCGCCCCTCACGGTAGTCTCGCCCCCCATCCTGCAGCACGGCGCCGGTCACGAACGACGGGGGCCGTGGCCGGCGCCAGGCAGACGCTGGTGCCGCGCGCTGGTACTGCGCGCTGCTACTGCGCGCCGCCCTCGCGGCTGCGCAGGAAGTTCTCGAAGTCCCGCTGGTCGTTCGTCTTGCGCTCGGCCTCCTTGAACGCCTCGAACGCCTTCACCAGGTCGTCCAGCTTCTGCTGTTCGTCACGCAAACGCTGCTGCTCGCGCGCGAGATACTCGGCGAGCGCCTCGTTGCTCGGCCGGCGTCGCGCGAAAGCGCCAAGGTCATCGATCGTCGGTGGCCGCACGCCGCGCAGACTCTGCCACCAGGCGGATGCCCGGATCTGGCGATGCCACAGCGCCCAGGCCAGCATCAGCAGGCCGACCGGCCAGAACAACAGGAAGGCCGCCACGGTGGCCGCGATGTACCAGCCGCTGCCAGGGTAAAACGCATCGCTGCACCCCGATCCTGGAGCAGCGCCGGACGCGGCTCGGCCGGCGGCGTGGGATTGGCAAGTCATTGGTTGCTCCTCGGGAAAAGTCGTGGAACCGAGTCCATCGTAGACCCAAACCCTGCTGGTCCCGGGAAAATCCGACCCGCCCTAGGGCAATTGCGGCACCGACCCTCAGCCCCCCGTGGTCTCCCCGCCCATCACCTGCAGCACGATGCCGGTCACGAACGACGAATCCGCATCCGACGCCAGGTAGACGTAGGCTGGCGCGAGCTCTTCCGGCTGCGCCGGTCGTCCCATGGGATTGGAGCTGCCGAACTGCGCCACCTTGTCGGGCGTCAGTCCGGAATCGGCGGGATTGAGCGGCGTCCAGACCGGCCCCGGGGCCACGGCGTTCACGCGGATGCCTCTCGGGATCAGATTCTGCGCGAGCGCCTTGGTGAAGGCGTTGATGGCACCTTTTGTGGCCGAGTAGTCCGGCAATTGCTGGGAGCCCTGGATCCCGGTCTCCGAGCTGGTGGCAATGATCGCCGCCCCCGGTTTCATGTGGCGCAGCGCCGCTCGCGCCAGCCTGAAGTAGGCGTAGATATTGGTCTTGAAGGTGCGGTCGAACTCCTCGTCGCTGACCTCCTCCAGGCTTGGCTTGCGGTTCTGGTGCGCAGCATTCGACACCAGGATGTCGAGCTTGCCGAACGCCGCCACCACCCGCTCGACGAGGTCATTGCAATAGGCGGCATCGGTCAGGTCGCCGGGCAGCAGTTCGCAGCGGCGGCCGGCCGCCTGCACGTGTCGCCGGGTCTCCTCCGCATCCGTTTGCTCTTGCGGAAGGTAGGCGATCGCGACGTCGGCACCTTCGCGCGCGAACATCACCGCCACCGCGCGACCGATGCCCGAGTCGCCGCCGGTGACGAGCGCCGCCTTGCCTTCGAGTTTGTTCGCAGGCCGATAGCGGCGTGCCTCGAAGCGGGGCTTCGGGTCGAGCTTCGATTCGAGTCCAGGCGACTCCTGGTGCTGCTTCGGAAACGGCAGGGTCGGCTCGTCCTGCATCTGGGGTTTGCTTTCCGACGACTTGCTCATGGGCTGTTCTCCAGTTATTCCCAAGGTTCGTGCAACGCACATGCCCATCGCCGCCGGAGAGTGCGGGAAAACCCTGTCTGGTATCCCGTGGCGCGCTCACGCCACGGTTGAGCGGTCTGGCGGGGCCAGGGCAGCCCCGGTCAGCTAAATTTGACGTCCGCCCGGCCGGCGTGGTGTCTAAGTGCCACCTTTGACTGCTAATCTTTATCATCGAGCGTTCCGACCTTCTTCCAGGTTTCCCGATGAACAAAGCTCTCCTGGGCGCACTGCTGGCCGTCGCCGTGGCCGCCGCTGCCGGTGGCGGCTATTGGTATGGCGCGAACAGGTCGGTTCTGCCAGCCGCCAGGACGGCTCCCGCCGCCAAGGCCGACGGCACCGCCGCCAATGCCGCCAAGGAGGAGCGCGCGGTGGCGGTAGAGGTCACCCGCGTCGGCGTCGTCCAGCTGCCGGCAACGATCACGGCGGTCGGCAGCCTGCGTTCGGACGAGTCGGTCACCCTGCGCCCCGAGATCGCGGGCCGCATCACCGAAATCCTGTTCCAGGAGGGAAAACCCGTCACCAGGGGTGAGCTGCTGGTGCGGCTGGACCCGTCGATCAACGTCGCCGAGGTGCGCCAGGCGCGCGCCAACCTGACGCTGGCCAAGGCCAAGTACGAAAGGTCCGTCGATCTGGCGGGGCGCAATTTCATCTCCGGGCAGGCCAAGGACGAGGCGCGGAACAATCTCGAGATCGCGGCCTCGGCGCTGGCACTGGCGGAAGCCAAGTTGCGCAAGACGGAACTGAAGGCACCTTTCTCGGGAATCATCGGCCTGCGGGTGGTGTCGGTCGGCGACTACGTCCGCGAGGGCGCTGACCTGGTGAACTTGCAGGCCATCGATCCGCTCAAGGTCGATTTCCGGGTGCCGGAGAACTTCCTGAAGCAGGTCCAGGTCGGCCAGTCGGTCGAGGTCACCCTGGATGCGCTGCCGGGCAAGACCTACGAAGGAAAGGTATTCGCGCTCGATCCCCTGGTGGACGCGTCGGGCCGCGCGATCGTCATCCGCGCGCAGGTGCGCAACCAGGACACGACGATGAGACCCGGCATGTTCGCCCGGGTCACGCTGATCACGAGCCAGGACCGCAATGCCCTGGTGCTTCCGGAGGAGGCGCTGGTGCCGCAGGGCACCGAGCAGTTCGTCTATCGCATCGAGTCTTCCAAGGCGGTCCGGGTGAAAGTCGAGACCGGGCAGCGCCGCGACGGCAAGGTCGAGGTCGTCAACGGCCTCGAGAAGGGCGACGTGGTGGTCACGGCCGGCCAGTTCAAGCTTCGCGAAGGCACGCTGGTGCGCACCACCGGCGCCGGCGCGACCGGGAATCCTGCCGACATCGACCCCAGGAAGCTGGTGCCTGCCACCGGCAGCCCGACTGCGCTCGCCGAAAAAGCGCGATGAACCTGTCCGAGCTTTGCATCCGCAGGCCGGTCTTCGCGACCGTCCTGTCGCTGGTCATCCTGCTGGTCGGCCTGATTTCATACGATCGTCTCGCGGTACGCGAGTATCCCCGCATCGACGAGCCGATCGTCAGCGTCGCGACCGAATACCGCGGCGCCTCCGCCGAGGTCGTCGAATCGCAGGTGACCAAGATCATCGAGGATTCGCTCTCCGGCATCGAGGGCGTGGAGTTGATGACCTCCCAGAGCCGGTCCGAGCGAAGCCGCATCAACGTGCGGTTCGGCCTCTCGCGCGATCCCGATTCGGCGGCGGCTGACGTGCGCGACAAGGTGTCGCGGGTGCGGGGGCGGCTGCCGGACGAAGTCGAGGAACCGGTGATCGCCAAGGTGGAGGCGGATTCGCAGTCCACCATCAGCCTGTCGGTCGAGGCGGGCTCGCTTTCGCCGCTGGAAGCGTCCGACTACGTCAACCGCTACATCAAGCCTCGCCTGAGCGTGCTGCCGGGTGCAGCGGAGGTCCGCATCTGGGGCGAGCGCAAGATGGCGATGCGCATCAACCTAGACCGCACCCGACTCGCCGGCTACCGGCTCACCGTCCAGGATGTCGAGGAGGCCGTGCGGCGGCAGAACGCTGAGATCCCGGCCGGCCGCATCGAGTCGAGCTCGCGCGAATTCACCGTGGTCGCCGAGACCGACGTCCGCACGCCCGAGCAGTTCGAGCGGATCATCGTCGCCAACGTCAGCGGCTATCCGGTGCGCATCCGCGACCTCGGCGCGGTCGCCATCGGCGCGGTCGACGAGCGGACGATCTCGCGCTACAACGGCAAGCCGTCGCTCAACATCGGCGTGATCAAGCAGGCCGTGGCCAACCCGCTGGACCTGTCGAAGGCCGTTCGGCAGGAGATCGAACTGATCAACGAGAACCTGCCCCATGGCATGAGGCTGGTGGTCGCCTACGACACGTCCACCTTCATCGACCGCGCAATCTCCTCGGTCTTCACCACCATCCTGGAGGCGATCATCCTGGTGGTGCTGGTGATCTTCTTCTTCCTGCGCAGCCTGCGGGCCACCATCATCCCCATCGTCACCATCCCGGTGTCGCTGATCGGCGCCTTCGCGCTGATGTACGGATTCGGATTCACCGTCAACACGCTGACCCTTCTGGCGATGGTGCTGGCCATCGGACTGGTCGTCGACGACGCGATCGTGGTCCTGGAGAACATCTTCAGGCACATGGAAGAAGGCATGACGCGGATGCAGGCAGCCCTGCAAGGCTCGCGCGAGATCGCCTTTGCGGTGGTGGCCATGACCCTGACGCTCGCCTCGGTCTTCGCACCGCTCGCGTTCGCCACCGGCCGGACCGGACGATTGTTCATCGAATTCGCCCTGACGCTCGCCGGCGCGGTGATAGTGTCCGGGTTCATGGCTCTGACCTTGACGCCGATGATGTGCTCGCTCCTGCTGCGGCACGAGACCAAGCACTCATGGATGTACAACAAGGTCGAGGCGTTCCTGAACGCCATCGCGAACGGCTATCGGCGCTTGCTGGGCGCAGCGCTGCGGGCGCGCTGGGTCGTGGTGGCGGGCTGGGTCGCGACGCTCGCCCTCGGGGCATTGCTCTTCATGTCCTTGAAGTCGGAGCTCTCGCCGATCGAGGATCGGGGCATCATCTTCGGGATGGTGACGGCCCCGCAGGGGTCGACGCCGCAGTACACCTCGGACCAGCTGCGCCCGCTCGAAGAGTTCTACAGCAAGGTTTCGGAGGCGTTCGGTTATACGGCCATCGCCGGCAACCCCACCGTCGTGGACGGGACGACGGTCGTACGGCTCAGGCCATGGGAGGAGCGCACCCGCAAGCAGCAGGAGATCGCGGAAGAGCTTCGCCCCCTGATGGCGTCGGTCCCGGGCGTGCAGGCATTTCCCGTCAACCCGCCGTCTCTGGGGCAGAGCTTCAGGTCCACGCCGATCGAGTACGTGATCATGTCGCAGGTGCCGTATGCGGAACTGCAGCGCATGGTCGACCGCTTCCTGGACGAGGTGCGCAAGTTCCCGGGTGCGCTGAACCTGCAGACCGACCTGCGCCTCAACACGCCGGAGGTGCGCGTCAGCATCAACCGCGACAAGCTCGGCGACGTCGGGGTCAACGTCGACACGGTCGGCAGGACGCTGGAGACCATGCTCGGCGGCCGCCAGGTGACGCGCTTCAAGAAGGATGGCGAACAGTACGACGTCCTGGTGCAGGTGGCGCCGGTCGAGCGCTCGTCGCCGGCTGACATCAGCGAAATCTATGTCCGGGCGCGTGACGGCCAGATGGTGCAACTCGCCAACGTGGTCGACGTCAAGGAAGGCGTCGCCCCCCAATCCCTGAACCACTTCCAGCGGCTGCGGGCGGTGAAGGTGAGCGGGACGCTGGCGCCCGGTTACTCCATCCAGGAGGTCCTGGACGCGTTCGACGCGGCCGCGAAGGGGACACTGGGAAGCTCCGCGCAGACCGACCTGGACGGCCAGTCACGCGAGTTCCGCAATTCAGGCAGCGAGATCTATCTGGTCTTCGTGCTGTCGCTATGCTTCATCTACCTGGTGCTGGCCGCGCAATTCGAGAGCTTCATATCGCCGTTCGTGATCATGCTGTCGGTACCTCTGTCGATGACCGGCGCGCTCTTCGCCCTGTGGGCGACCGGAGGCACCCTCAACATCTACAGCCAGGTTGGACTGATCACCCTGGTCGGGCTGATCA
This sequence comes from uncultured Pseudomonadota bacterium, assembly GCA_963844195.1. GTDB lineage: Bacteria > Pseudomonadota > Gammaproteobacteria > Burkholderiales > Burkholderiaceae_E > Lautropia. The sequence goes on from CAWJNC010000006.1 coordinate 105,317, forward strand.
CCAAGCACGGCATCCTGATCGTCGAGTTCACCAACCAGATGCGGGCGAAAGGCATGGGCATCACCGAGGCGGTGATCGAAGCGTCCACGCTGCGGCTGCGGCCCATCCTGATGACGACCGGCGCGATGGTCCTGGGCGCCCTGCCCCTCGCACTGGCCACTGGCGCCGGTGCCGAGTCGCGGATGCAGATCGGCTGGGTCATCGTCGGCGGTATGTCTTTCGGCACGCTGCTCACGCTGTTCGTCGTGCCTGTCGCCTATTCCCTGCTGGCGCGCAAGGCACATGTCGAGGCGCACGGCATGGAAGAGGCGCCGGTGGTACCGGGCGGCGCTCACGGGCACGGTTAGCCGGGATTCAACTCAACGGCGGTGTGCGGGCGGTGGTCACATGCGAGTTCAGCGCGTTCGGGCATGGACGATGCTATGTGGCTTAGGAATCCTTCGATCAATCCAGCCTCGGGAGTTGCAGCCATGGCAATCACTGGTGCAGTTCCGCGGGATGGCACCGTTTACGTGTTGGGCAGCGACGGCCAGGTGACGGCCACCATCCCCCTCGGCTCCGACGAGAGCGACGGCCTGATCTCGTACACCTCATCCACCGTCACCGTCCGCAGGGACGGCATGTTGTTCGTCTTCGGCGAGGACGGAACGATGGTCACGCGTGCTGCGACAGGCGGCTGACGGCTAGGCAGGCGCCCACATAGCTAGCGCAGCCGCTCCGTCGGCCTGACCGTCAGATAGAGCAGTTGCGGCGCGGCAACACCCCGCAGGATCCTGACCTGGCAATCGCGGTTCAACCGCCCCTCGTCCAGGGTCTGGTGCAGCCGGTCGACGGTGTCGATATCGACCCCGTCGATGCCGAGCAGGACATCGCCTTCCTTCAGCCCCGCCAGCGCGGCCGGGCTTCCTGTCTCGACCGACTGCAGCCGCACCGCGCTCTTTTGCTCCAGGCCGAAGGCGAGCGCGATCCGCCGGCCGATGGCCATCGTGGCCCCGCCGACGCCCAGGTAGCCGCGCCGCACGCGTCCGTGCTGCAGCAGTTGGGGCAGCACCCACTTGACGATGTCGACGGCCACTGCGAAGCAGATCGCCTGCGCCCCCCGGATCAGGGCGGTGTTGACCCCGATCACTGCGCCGCGCGAGTCGAGCAGCGGCCCGCCGGAACTGCCTGGATTCAGGGCGGCATCGGTCTGGATGACGTCGGGTATCAACCGCCCGGTGCTGGCGCGCATGCTGCGGCCAAGCGCGCTGACAATGCCGGCGGTCACCGTATGCTCGAAGCCGAGCGGATTGCCGATCGCGATTGCAATCTCGCCGCGCTTCAACCTGGCGGAACTGCCCAGATGCGCATGCACGGCGGGAGCCATGCCGTCCAGGCGAAGCACGGCGAGGTCGGTATCGGGGTCGTCGCCGACGAAATGCGCCGGCAACTCGCGGCCATCGCTGAAGGACACCCGATAGCCCGCCCGGGGCCTCACCCCGGAGTCGGCGCGCCCCGCACGCGCCACATGCGAATTCGTCAGCAGGTAGCCGTCAGGCGTGAACAGGAAGCCCGAGCCGTTGCCGCTGCCTTCCGCAGGCGAACCGGCGCCCGCGCCATCCTTCCCGTTGAGGGTGACCTGGATGCCGACCACTGCAGGTCCGACCCGTTCCACGACGTCGCTGACCGTACGGGAATAGACGTCCAGCAGAAACCCATCGACCGCGCCCATCTGGAATGCTCCGTGGTAAAGCAGCCAGATGGGGGTTGGCAGGTCAGTCGCAAGGGAGCGGGTCAGCCTCCCTGTTTGGCGCCGCCGGTTGCGCCGGGCGTGCCATCGGCGACGTTCCCCTCTGCGGCCGAACCTGGTTCGCCGGATTTCTGCGTGTTGCCGGCGGCAGCACCCGGCTTGGCGGGCGCGAGCGCGGCGCGAAGCTTGTCGGCAAGCATGGAATTCTTCGGGAAGCCACCCGGTCGCGAGCCAGCGCCGCTGCCGGGCCGGCCTTCCTGCCGCGCGTCACGGTCGCGCCCTGCGCCGCCTCCGGACTGAAAAGGCCGCACCGGATCGCCGTCGCGGGGACGGCCCTGATTGCGACCGCCGGGACCGCCCTGCCCACCCGGACGTCCGCCGGCACGTTCGCCGCGCGGCCGGTCGCCGCGAGGCGTCCCATCGGCACGGGATCCCGAAGTCGTGCCCGGTTCACCGGATCCCCCGGGATTCGCACGGCCGGCTCGCGGCGCGCCCCCTGCCGGTTGCGGAGGATCTCGGCGCCGCGTCGGGTCGCCGCGATGGCCGCCGCCCGGCCCGCCGCCAGCACGATTGCCGGCGCCGCGGTCGGGGCGTGGCTGCCGGGCGAACGGCGACGGCGGCCCCATGAATTCCTCCCGCGGCCGCTGCCCGCCCGGCTGCCCGGACGGTTGGCCCGTCGGCCGAGCGACATGCTGCCCGCGCGGGCCCCGCCCGTCCTGCCTCTGCCCGTCCTGCCTCCGACCTTCCGCTCCCTGCCCACCCGGGCGTTGTCCACCGGACCGTTGCCCACCCGGGCGCTGACCGCCGGGTCGCTGGGTTGCAGGCGCGGGCGGCGCCTGCTTCTGGCGGTATTCCGGCGGCAGTTCCACCTTGCCGTTGGCATCGAAGGTGGCGGCCACGATCCGACGCTGATCGCCATCGCCGAACCACAAGGAGCCGCGGTCGGGTGCCTCCCACTGGATGCGACGAAGCGAGCCGAGGGCGACACGATTGATGGCATGCGAACGCGCCGCCAGCGCGATCGGATCACCGTCGACGAACGGAAACTCCGGCGCGAACTCGATCTGCAGGTGCAGAGGTGCGGGCGCGAGCAGAATCATTCCGCGGATCAGCGCCTGCCGCATGGCGCCGGCGGTTCCGGGCGCCACGGCCGGCGCCGCGATCGGTAGTGCACCCTCGTCCCGGGCCTCCTCGGCAGCCGGCGCTTCTTGAAGCTCCGGCTGCAAGTCGCGCACCGGCTCGCGTGGCTGATGCACGGTCTCCAGGTTCTGAGCGGCTGTTTCCGGCTCCCGCGCCGAGCCCTGTACCTCGGCAGGGTCCCGAGGCTCGACAGGTTCCTGAGCCACGGCAGGTTCCTGAGCCACGAAGGTTTGGAGCCACGGCAGGTTCCTGAGCCACGGCAGGTTCCTGTACCTCGGCAGGCTCCCGAGTCTCGACGGCTTCATCGATCCGGGCGGCCTCCTGCGCTTGCGGCACTTGTGCCCCATCAGGGGCTGGCGCCTGTTGCTGGGCCGGCTGCGGCTGGTCCGTCGGCTGCGCAGGCGAGGCCGGGCCCTCGTGCAGGCGCGCTGCCCGTTCCCGCGGCTTCCTCACCCGCGGCCGCAGGCTCAGCGACGCCGTCAGCCGGTCGACCCGGTCGCGCAGCCCGACCATTGCGGTGAAGGTGGCCTCGTCCGGCGACTGCGCCGACAGCAGCCGCAGTTCCGAAACCAGGCTCTGCTGCGTCTTCTGCAGCGTCGAGAAACGGATGCCACCGGCGATGGAGGACACGCGGGAAGCGTTGCGGTCGAGCATTCCGAGCGAAGCCTCGGCCTCCCTGCACAGGGTCGCAAGCCTCTCCTGCTCGGGCGTCAGCGGAAGAGGCTCGGGCGCTGGGACAGCAAATGCATCCGCCGGCGTCACTCCTCCGAGGCAACTTCCAAGGGCGTCGCATCCGGCGGCGTCGCATCCGGCGGCGTCGCATCCGGTGGCGTCGCATCCGCGCGTCGCATCAGCCGCAGTCGCATCCGCCGCAGTCGCATCCGCCGCAGTCACCTCCGCCGGCTTCGCCTCGCTATCTGTGTCCTTCACCGGATCCGCCTCCTGTGGCAAGTCCTTGGGAGCGGTCTGGTCGTTGCTTGTCACTGCGATGTTCCCGGGATGTGGTGCGCGCTGTGGGGCACGGTGTTGCGCATGAGTGGCTGCGCGATGGGTGCACGATGTTACCCGCCCCTTCCGGTGCGGGCCAATCCGGCGCCCGACTGCTACTCGACAGCGAGGAAGACGCGATGATGGGTGACCGTCCCGACGGGACGGTCCAGCGCCGCCAGCGTCGCAAACCCTTTGCGGACCAGTCTACTGCCGATGCCCTGTCGCTGCAGCGACGGCAGAACCGAAGACGGGCCGAGTCCATACCAGCCCTCGATCCCGGCTGCCATTCACCCCAGCCCCCGGTCGCCGACGATGCCTTAACTGCGGCGAGTGGACCAACGCGGCACGTCGATGCTGGCGAGCGCGTCGCGGATCGGCGCGGCCTCGCGGGGCCGCACCAGGCGGGCCATTTCGGTGCCCTGCTTCAGGAAGACCAGCGTCGGCCACAGCTTGATGCCGAAGGACCGGCCCAGCCGCCTCCCGCTCGCGTCGGCGATCTTGATATGGCGCACTTCTTCGTGATTGGCAAAGGCGGTGGCAATCGCCGGTTGCGCGGCCATGCAATAGCCGCAGTGGGGACTACCGAACTCCAGGACCGCCGGGCCGTCGAAATTCTCGACCTCCTCGCGGCTCGGCTCGGTGGATGCGTATCTGGTGCTCAATCCCATTCGTCCGACCTCCTGTTGATCGAGTCGGGCAACGGCTATGCCCACCGCGGCCCGGTCAGCGGGCGGGTGCGGGCGGCTTCCCGCCGATCGTGCCCGCGGCGCAGATCGCGCCGAGCAATGCCATCGCCGCCGCGACCAGCATGACGACCCGGAAACTCGTGATGAAGGCATCGTCCAGCGATCGCTGCAGCCTGCCGCGCAGTTCCTCGTCCAAGCCCTCCGGAACGTGCGCTTGCGCCAGCCGCGGCGCCTGCGCGAGCAGCAGATCGCGCACGTCGGGCGACAGCCCGTATGGCGCGATCGAAGCCTCGAGGGCATGGGCGAACACGCCGACGGCGACGGCGCCGAGTGCCGCCACCGCCAGCATGCCGGCAATGCGGGCTGCAGCGTTGTTGACGCCGGACGCCGCGCCCGCGTGCCCGTCGTCGACCGCGCCCATCACCGTCGTGGTGAGGGGCGCCACGCTGATCGCCATGCCGAAGCCGGTGACCAGCATGCCGGGCAGGAATGTCGACCAGTACGATCCGCCGCTGCCGGGGACCGCGAGCAGGGCAAAACCCACGGCTGCGACGATCGGCCCGATGATCAGCGGCTTGCGGGCGCCATGACGGTCGACCAGTCCACCCGACCAGCGGGACAGCCCCGCCATCACGAACGTGAACGGCAGGAAGGCCGCGCCGGCGGCCGTCGCGGAATAGCCCTGGATGCCGATCAGGTTGAACGGCAACAGGAACATCACGCCGCCCAGCGCGAAGTAGAGGAGCAGCGTGAGCAGGTTGGCGCCGCTGAAGGCGCGCGAGCGAAACAGTGACGGCGGCATCATCGGCGCGCTCGCCCGTGTTTCCGCCGCGATGAAACCGGCGAGCACCAGCATGCCCGCCACCAGCGCAGCAACCACGTGCGCATCCGACCAGCCGAGTTCGCTGGCCGCCGTGAGGCCGTACGCAAGCGCCGCCAGCCCGATCGTCGCGAGCATGCCGCCAAGCCAGTCGACGGCTGCGCCCTCACCGGCACTGCGGCTCTCGGGCACATGACGAAAGATGATCGCCAGCGTCGCCGCCGCGATCGGCAGGTTGATCACGAAGATCATCCGCCACGACGAGACGTCGACCAGCCAGCCGCCGAGCACCGGCCCGAATGCGGTGGTCAGCGCCGAGGCGCCGGCCCAGGTGCCGATCGCGCGGCCGCGCTCCTGCGCAGCGAACGAGGCACTGATGATCGACAGGCTGCTGGGTACCAGCAGCGCGCCGCCGACGCCCTGCAGCGCACGGGCCGCGACCAGCGTCGGCAGATTCGGCGCCAGCGCGCACGCCAGCGACGCGATCATGAAGACGACGATGCCGATCGTGAACACCCGCCGGCGGCCGAAGCGATCGCCGGCGGCCCCGCCGACCAGGATCAGCGCGCCCAGCATCAGCATGTACCCGTTCACCACCCACTGCAGGCCTGCCAGCGTGGCCTCGACGTCTGCCTGGATAGCCGGCAACGCGACGTTGACGACTGCCCCGTCGATGAACGCCATGCTCGAGCCGAGAATGGTGGCGGCCAGTACCCACGGGCGGCTCGCGCGCGGGCAGCCCTCTGCCGGGGCGCGCGCCACGGATGACGCCCTCGTCGCAGGGAGCAGGGCAAAGATTGGTCATGGGGCCTCAGTTCATTGGCTGACGAGCAGCCTCAGCTCCCGGACCCTCGCCAGCGCGTGCGCACGGTTCTTCACGCCGAGGGCCTCATAGGCACGCTTGAGGTACCACTTGACCGTCTCCTCCGAGATGTACAGACGCTCCCCGATCTCCCGGTTGCGCAGACCCTGCTCGACGAGCTGCAGGATCTGCAGCTCGCGTCGATGAAGCGGCTGGACAGCCGCCACCGCCGGCGCCGGTTCCTGCCCACCCTTGTCGGCCTGATCGAACCAGCCCTGCAGCCGGGATGCGAGAGCTTCGCCATCGGGCTGCTCGCGCAGCCGGATGGCGAGGAGGTCGCGGCCGCAATGGATCAGCGAAAGCGCGCATCCGCCGGGCGCAGCCAGCCGCACCGCTTCCCGCAGTTCGCCCTGCGCGGCCTGCGCATCGCCGAGCGCCTGCGCGGCCGCTGCCTTCAACGCGAGGAACTCGACCTGGTGCTTGACGCGTCCGGCCCGCGCTTCCTTCACGGCTGCGGCGGACGCCCGTTCGCGCAACGCCGCGAACTCGCCCCGCCGCAGCAGGCGCTGGCAGCAGACGGCCTCGTACTGCACGAAGTTCTCGGTCGGCACCGCACGGCCCAGCTGATGGCTCGCCTGCAGCACGTCGTGCGCCGTAGCGAGCACCTGCTCGAGCTCGTCAGCGCACCCTTGACGCTGCGCGCCTTCCCGCCAAGCGGGAGCGAGCTCTCCTTCGGGCGGCCGGGCGGAGGGCTCACTATGGCACCCTTGGCGCTGCGCGCCTTCCCGCCAAGCGGGAGCGAGCCCTCCTTCGGGCGGCCGGGCGGAGGGCTCATTGTCGCCGCGGCGGGAGCTGTCGGCCAGCGCGATGCGTGCCTGCGCGATCGCGGCCCGGAACAGCACCCGGTCGATGGATCGGGACGCCCCCAACTCCTTCGCCTTGTCGATCTCCTCCATCGCCAGCGCGGGCCGGTCGGTGAGCGCATAGACCTGGGCGCGCAGGACCCGGGCCACGCCGACATACGCGAAGGTGTGGGTGTCGTCGAGCAAGTCCACTGCGGCATCGAGCGCGGTTTCCGCCTGCGCGAATTCGAGCCGATCGAGATGCGCAAGCCCGAGGACCGCGCGCAGGAAGGCAGCGCTGCCGGCGCGCAGCCAGCGGCGATTGCCGGGCTCGTCGAGCCATTGGGTCAGGCCGCGGATGGCGATGTCGGGCCGCGCCGACAGCTGGTCGACCATCGCCCGGTTGTAGCGCGCCATCAGGCTGACTACGGTGTCCTCGTTGGCATCGGCGATCCGGATCGCTTCGACATAGTGGCGCCGCGCCGCCGCGAGCTCGCCCTGCACCCGTGCGCCGTAGCCGAGCACCACCTGCGCATACGCCCGCTGCAGCCCGTCCTCCAGGCCGAACGCGGTGGCGAGTTCCGGCTTGATCCATGCGCTGTCGACCAGGTCGTAGCGCGTGACGCCGCACATCGACCGCAGGATCAGCAGTTCGTCGGCGAGCCGCCGCAGGCCGCGCGCCGGATCGCGGCGACCCGCCGAATCCAGTACCGCCTGGGCCGCCTCGATGGCCTCGCTGGCTGCGATCGCGTCGCCGAGGTAAAGCTGGGTCCAGGCGTTGAGCGCATTCAGCTCCGCCGACGAGGCGACCGCCTTGCGGCCGACCGCCTGCAGCCACGCATGCAGCTCCTTGAAGTTGCCTTCGCGCAGCAATCCGTAGCCGTACGATTCGAGCAGGCGAACCGCGCTGCGGCTGCTCCCTCCGGCCAATGCATGGCGCAGCGCCTCCGCCGGCATCGCGTTCTGTTCGAACCAGCGGCTTGCGCGCAGGTACGACGGCCGCACCGCCGCCAGGCCCTGCGAGCGCTTCTGCAGCCGCAGGAAGTTCTGGAACAGGTGGTGGTAGCGATACCAGATCTGCTCGCGGTCGAGCCGGATGATGAACAGGTTGGCCTGCTCGAGCGCCTCGATCATCTCGTTGGCGTCCTGGCGGCCGGTGACGGCATCGCACAGCGGCGCGCAGAACTGGTCGAGCAGGGCGGTGTCCTGCAGGAACGAACGCAGCGCCGGCGCCTGCCGCGCCACGATGTCCTCCAGCAGGTAGTCCGCGAAGCCGCTGCCCGCGCCTTCGGGCAGCACCGACGAGGCGGCCGCCGGCTCCCCGCCGCGCTCGAACAGGGCGTCGCCATGTTGCCGGTAGGCGATCGAGGCGAGCTGCAGCCCGCAGATCCAGCCCTCGGTCTGGTCGGTGAGCGCCGCGATGCGCTCGTCGGAAAGGGCCACCCGGTGCACCCGGCGCAGGTATTCCCGCACCTCGTCCGGCGCGAGCCGCAGTTCCGCGAAGCCGATCTCGACCACTGCGCCGCGCGACTTCAGGCGGGCGACGCTCAGCGGCACCTGCCGCTGGCTGGCGACGACGAAGCGGGTCTCGGCGCCGCTGTACTGGATCAGATATCCGACCGCGGCGGCGACGTCGGCGTTGTCGATCGCCTGGAAATCGTCGAGGAAGATGGCCAGCGGCTGGAGTTGCCCGGCGCCCGGCGAGCCGCGACCCGGCCCGACCGGAGGGGCCGCGGTGGCCGCGGTGGCCGCGAACTCGGCGACGATCGCGGCCATCGCCTCGGTCACCGGCATCTCGCCGGCCGCCTGCACCAGTCCGGCGATCTGGTCGCCGAAGCCCGGCCGGACCTGCGCCAGCGCCGCCACCAGGTTGAGGACGAACACCCGCGGCTCGTTGTCGAAGCGGTCGAGCGACAGCCAAGCCGCCTCCCAGCCGGCAGCGACCAGCTTGCGGAATACCTGAGCGAGCAGCGTCGACTTGCCCGAGCCGGTCGGCGCCGTGACCACTGCCAGCTTGCGGTGCTGCAGGCTCGCGAGAGTCGCCAGCAGGTCGGGCCGCTCCAGCAGCCGGGAATCGGTCGAGGGTGGGTAAAGCTTGGTGACCGGGGGACGGTAGCGGGATCGGATCATGTGCGCAGCAGTGCCGGAGCGTCGCAACGTCGCCGTTGCAACGGCCGACGTCACAGCGAACCCCACTTTCGGGGGGTGATTTGGGGGGGGAAGTGGTTAGACTCAATTCTAGAGTTTCTACCGTTGCTCCGCACGCCGAGCAAACGTTCCGACCGACCCACGGAGACATCATGAAGCGGCCTTCCCCAACCCTTGCCCTATCGTCGCGCCGATCGTCGCGCCTGGCGTCCGCCCTCGCGTCGCTCGCGCTCGTCCCGCTGCTCGGCCTCGGCATGTCTGCCGGCGCCATGGCCCAGGACATCCGGATCGCGCACATCTCGGACCAGACCGGGCCGCTCGAGGCGTACGCGAAACAGACCCACATCGGCCTGATGCTGGGGCTGCAATACGCCACCAACGGCACGATGACGATCGGCAACCGCAAGCTCGTCGTGCTGCAGCGGGACTCGCAGACCAAGCCGGACGTCGGCCGCTCGCAGCTCGCCGCCGCCTTCGGCGACGACAAGGTCGACATCGCCATCGGCCCGACCTCTTCGGGCACCGCGCTCGCGATGCTGCCGGTCGCCGAGGAGTACAAGAAGATCCTGCTGGTCGAGCCGGCAGTGGCCGATTCGATCACCGGCGACAAGTGGAATCGCTACATCTTCCGCACCGGGCGCAACTCGATGCAGGACGCGGTCTCCAATGCGGTCGCCGTCGGCAAGCCCAACACCTATATCGCGACGCTCGCCCAGGACTACGCCTTCGGCAAGGATTTCGTCGCGGCCTTCAAGGAGGCGATCGCCGGTACCGGCGCGCAGATCGTGCACGAGGAGTACGCACCGGTACGCGCGACCGACTTCACCGCATCGACCGAGCGCATCTTCAACGCGCTCAAGGACAAGCCGGGCCGCAAGATCCTGTTTCTCAACTGGGCCGGCGCGGATCCGATTCCCAAGCTGATCGCCGCTGATCCGAAGCGTTTCGGCATCGAGATCGCCACTGGCGGCAACATCCTGCCGGCCATGGCGTCGTACAAGCAGTTGCCCGGCATGGAAGGCGCCGCCTACTACTACTTCGGCATTCCCAAGAATCCGGTGAACAACTGGCTGGTGGCGGAGCACTACAAGCAGCACAAGAGCCCACCCGACTTCTTCACCGCCGGCGGCATGAGCGCAGGCATCGCGATCGTCGAGGCGATCAAGAAGGCCGGCGGCACCAACACCGAGAAACTGATCGCGGCGATGGAAGGCATGAGCTTCGAGACGCCCAAAGGCACGATGACCTTCCGCAAGGAAGACCACCAGGCGATGCAGAGCATGTACCACTTCAAGATCAAGGCCGACCCGGCGTTTGAATGGGGCGTGCCGGAGCTGGTGCGCGAGATCAAGCCGGAAGAAATGAAGATCCCGATCCGAAACAAGCGCTGAGTCGGAACGGAGAAGGGCGCGCCGCGCCGCATCCAGACCATGCAAGCGACCGCGCTCCTCCAATCCCAGGACCTGACGATACGCTTCGGTGGCCATGCGGCAGTCGATGGCGTGACCTGCGGTTTCGTGCCCGGCACGCTCACGGCCATCGTCGGCCCGAACGGCGCCGGCAAGACCACCTACTTCAACCTGCTGTCCGGCCAGCTGCGCGCCAGCAGCGGCCGCGTGCTGCTCGAGGGCGAGGACATCACGCGGCTGCCCGCTTCCACGCGCGCGCGCCGCGGCCTGGGCCGCGCCTTCCAGTTGACCAACCTGTTTCCCAACCTGACCGTGCACGAGAACGTCCGCCTGGCGGTGCAGGCGACCGCCGGCCGCGGCCACGACCTCTGGTCGGTGTGGTCGGCCAACCGCTCGCTGGTCCGGGAGGCCGACCGCATCCTCGGCGACATCGCCCTCGAGCCGAAACGCGACGTCCTGGCCGCGGAGTTGCCGCATGGCGACCAACGCAAGCTCGAGGTGGCGATCCTGATCGCGCTGCAGCCGAAGGTCTTCATGTTCGATGAGCCGACCGCCGGCATGAGTGTCGACGAAGCGCCGGTGATCCTCGAGCTGATCGCGCGGATCAAGGCGCAGCGCGACAAGACGGTGATCCTGGTCGAGCACAAGCTCGACGTGGTCCGCTCGCTGGCCGATCGCATCATCGTCCTGCACCAGGGCCAACTGGTCGCCGACGGCGAGCCCGCCGAGGTGATGGCCTCGCAAGTGGTGCAGGAAGCCTATCTCGGCGGAGCGGCGGCGTGAGAGCGCACCGATGAGCAGCCGGCTCTACAGCTCGCCCGGCGGTCACGCCGGCACGCTCGACAGCAGGCCGGGGTCGCTGCTCAGCATGGCCGGCGTGCAGACCCTCATCGGCCCGTACCACATCCTGCACGGCGTCGACCTCGAGGTGCCCGAGCGCGGGATGACCATGCTTCTCGGCCGCAACGGCGCCGGAAAGACCACCACCCTGCGGACGATCATGGGGCTGTGGAAGGCTTCGCAGGGCACGATCGTCTACGACGGCGAGGACATCACCCGTCGGGACACGCCCGACATCGCCATCGGCGGCGTCGGCTACGTGCCCGAGAGCATGGGCATCTTCGCCGGCCTGACGGTGAAGGAGAACCTGGTGCTCGCGGCGCGCAAGGGCGACCTGGACGACACCCGCCTGCAGTGGATCTTCACCATGTTCCCGGCGCTCAAGCGCTTCTGGACCCTGCCGGCCGGCAACCTTTCCGGCGGCCAGAAGCAGATGCTTGCCACGGCGAGGGCCATCATCGAGCCCAAGAAGCTGCTGCTGATCGACGAGCCCACCAAGGGGCTCGCGCCTTCCATCATCAACAACATGATCGACGCGTTCAGGGAACTCAAGAAGTCGACCACGCTGCTGGTGGTCGAGCAGAATTTCCGCTTTGCCCAGTCCCTCGGCGACACCGTCGCGGTGATGGACTCCGGTCGCATCGTGCACCAGGGAACCATGGCGGAGCTCGCCGCGAATCCGCAGCTGCAGCAGGGCCTGCTCGGGCTGGACCTGGGGGCGCACCAGTGAACTCCTTGAACGAAGCGCCGGGAGGGCCGGCGGCCGTCGCGGCGGCACCGGCGGCGCCCGCCATGCCGGCGACCACTCTGGACAAGATCCCGCTCCTGCTGGTGCCGGCCGTGATGTTGCTCTCGCTGCCCTTCATCGGCAGTCTCCCGAGCTGGGTGACCCTCACCATCGCCGGCCTCGCCATGGGGATGATGATCTTCGTGATGGCATCGGGGCTGTCGCTGATCTTCGGGCTGATGGACGTGCTCAACTTCGCGCATGGCGCCTTCATCACCGTCGGCGCGTATGTCGCGGTGACGGTGCTGCGGCCGCTCGCCGGATGGATGAGCGCCGACAGCGTCCTCGCGAACACCGCCGCGGTGATGGCGGCGATGGTGGCGGCGGGGGTCGTCGGCGGCCTGCTTGGCTGGTTCTTCGAGCGGGTCATCGTGCGGCCGGTGTACGGGCAGCACCTCAAGCAGATCCTGATCACCATGGGCGGCCTGATCGTGGCCGAGCAACTGATTCACGTCATCTGGGGCCCGGACATGATCCCGTTGCCGAAGCCGCAGACCTACAAGGGTGGCATTACGCTCGGCGATTCGTCGGTCGAGAAGTACCGGCTGATCGCGGTCGCGGTCGGGGGCGCCATTTTCATCGCGATGATGCTCGTGCTGAACCGCACCCGTCTCGGGCTGCTGATCCGTGCAGGCGTGGAAGACCGCGAGATGGTCGAAGCGCTCGGCTACCGCGTCGGCCGGGTCTTCGTCGGCGTCTTCGTCGCCGGCGCCGCACTGGCCGGCCTCGGCGGCACGATGTGGGCGCTGTACGAGGAGTCCGTGCGCGCGACCATGGGCGCCGAACTCATGATCCTGATCTTCATCGTAGTCATCATCGGCGGGCTCGGTTCGGTCGGCGGCTGCTTCGTCGCGGCGCTGCTGGTGGGGCTGACGAGCAACTACGTCGGCTTTCTCGCGCCGAAGGTCGCCCTTGGCTCGACCATCCTGCTGATGATGCTGGTGCTGCTATGGCGCCCCGCCGGCCTCTATCCGGTGGCCCGGCGATGATGCTGCAGGCCTTGCGTTTTCACCTGCTGTCGGGCGACGGGCCGCGCAGCCGCGTGCTCGGCCTCTGCCTGCTGGCCCTTCTGCTCTGCCTCGCGCTGGCCCCCTTCCTCTTTCCGGGCACCCGGTCGCTGAACGTAGCCGCCAAGGTCTGCATATTCATCCTGCTGGTTGCATCGTACGACCTGTTGCTCGGCTACACCGGCATCGTCTCGTTCGCCCACACCATGTTCTTCGGCATCGGCGGCTACGGCATCGCACTGGCCATGTCCAGACTCGGACTGGACTGGGGCAGCATGGCGGTCGGTGCCGCTGGCGCGCTGGCGCTGTCATTCGTGCTGTCGCTGGCGGTCGGCCTGTTCTCGTTGCGGGTACGGACGATCTTCTTCGCCATGATCACGCTCGCAATCGCGTCATTCTTCGCCATCCTCGCGTCGCAGCTGTCGGACCTCACCGGCGGCGAGGACGGCATCACCTTCCGGCTGCCCGGCCTGCTCTCCCCCGGCACGCAGCTGCTGGAGAATCCGATCCTCGGCGTCGACATCAATGGCCGGATCCTGACCTACTACATCGTCTTCGCCGGCACGCTCGCAGGCTTCCTCCTGCTGCTGCGCATCGTCAACTCACCGTTCGGACGGGTGCTGCAGGCGATCCGCGAGAACGAGTTTCGCGCCGAGGCCGTCGGCTACCGCACCGTCCACTTCCGCACCGCCGCCAGCGTCATCAGCGCGCTCGGCGCCACGGTCGCCGGGCTGCTCTACGCGCTATGGTTGCGCTACAGCGGCCCGGAGGTCACCTTGTCGTTCAGCATCATGGTGGACATCCTGTTGATGGTGGTGATCGGCGGAATGGGCACGATGTACGGAGCGGCCATCGGCGCGACCATCTTCGTGCTGGCGCAGACGTACCTGCAGGACCTGATGCGGATCGCCAGCGAGGCGACCGCCGGCATTCCGTTGCTGCCTGTGCTCATCCATCCGGACCGCTGGCTGCTTTGGCTCGGCGTGCTGTTCGTGCTGAGCGTGTATTACCTGCCGGCGGGGCTGGTGGGGAAACTAAGACGCCCCCCGAAGCGGCCTGCGGCCGCCTCCCCCACTGGGGGCGCCGCCTGCGGCCGGGCGAAGCCCGTCCGCGGCGGCAGCTGGGGGTTCTTCGCTGGGGAAGGACTTGGATCCGCGGCGGCAGCTGGACTAGCGGCATGCCATCGCTTGATGGTTCGATGGCACTTCTACTCAATGCGACATGACGTATCCCAACGCCAAATGAGCACCACCATGAGCAATAACGACACCTTCGCGTTGCCGCCGTCGTCGCACTACCTGACCGTGCTCGGGCGCGAGGTTCACTATATGCAGTGGGGCGAGGACCCGCAGGCGCCGGTGCTGCTGGCCGCGCACGGGCTGGCTCGCACCGGCCGCGACATGGACGAACTGGCGGCCTGGTTCTGCGATCGCTACCGGGTCATCTGCCCGGACACCATCGGTCGTGGGCTGTCGCAATGGAGCGCCGACCCGGAGGCGGAGTATTGCCTCGAGTTCTACGCGCGTCATGTCACTGCGTTGTTGGACGAGCTTGGCGTCGACAAGCTGCAGTGGGTCGGAACCTCCATGGGCGGCGCCGTCGGCATCGTTGCGGCGGCGGACGGCCTGCGCGGTCGCATGACCCACCTGGTTCTCAACGACATCGCGCCGCAGCTCGCGGCCGAAGCGGTCGGACGCATCCGCGCCTATGCCGGCAATCCTGCGGCCTTCGACAAGGTGTCGGAGCTCGAGCAGTATTTCCGTACCGTCTACAAGCCCTATGGCTGGCTGTCGGATGCCTCCTGGCGGCGGCTCGCCGAGACGTCGGCGCGCCGCCTTCCGGATGGGCGCATCACGCCGCACTACGACCCGCAGATCGTGCGCCAGTTCCACCGCGAGCGCGACGACTACCTGCTCTGGAACGAGTACGACAGCCTCACGATTCCGGTGCTGTGCCTGCGCGGCGCCGAATCGGATCTGGTGCTGCCGGAAACTACCGCGGCAATGCAGTTGCGCGGCCCGCGGGCCCAGGTGGTCGAGATCCCCGGCTGCGGCCATGCGCCCGCGCTCAATACGCCCGAGCAGCTGGCGGTGATCGAACGGTTTCTCGGCGCCTGAGCCGCCCCGGCAGCCGGCGGCCAGACGCTCCTGCCGCACGCGCATGAAAAGGCCCGGACGCAGCGTCAACGCTGGCCGGGCCTGTGACCAGCACCTCCGGACCGGCCACCAGGCCGCTCCGGAAGCGCTGCAGATCAGGTAGGAACGAGTCGAGGTCGAGCCGGGCTTGCTGCGTACCGGAAGAACCGGCCGACGTCGAACCGGTGGACCCGCCGGCGAGTCGAGCCTGCCGCCGAACCCGGACCGGTCTGGCGCGATGCGCTCGCGCCGGAGCCGCTCAACCCGGAGCCGCTCACCGAACCGCCGGCGGTGGAGCCGGTAGAGGACGCGCCGGTCGAGGCCGGTACGACGCCCTGGCTGGAGGAACGGCCCATCGATTCGCCAACCTTGTCCTTGGCCTGGCTGCTCGAACCCGAAGGCGAATCCGAGAGACTGGACGAACTGACCGAGCCGACGCCCTGGTCTGCCGATTTGCCCATGCTCTGGCCCAGCTGACCGAGCCGGTCGAACCGGAGGAGCTGCCGGACCGGATGTGCCGCCTTGGCGGTCCTTCGACTGCTGCCTGCCGGAATCATCCGAAGACCGCCCTTCCTTGAGCGACCGGGTGAACTCGTCGACCGTCTGCGAGGCGGTTTCACGCAGTTCCTCGTACTTCTGCGAAGCGAGTTGGCTGGCGCGCTCCGCCAGCTCGTCGCTGGCACTGCCCATCAGCTCCCGCTCCCGGCGCGTCGTCGGCACCAGCGCGGCGATGGTCGCGCCGATCGCCATCCCCACCGCGCCAAGAAGCAGCGGCTGCTCTTCCATCAGCGTGGTGAACTCGCCCTTGGCACGGCGGAACTGTTCCACGCCACCCTGGCCGGTGCTGCTGGTGCGTTGGCGCAGGGACCGGGTGGCGGACTGGGCGCTGCCGACGAGGCCCTGGGCGCGCTGGCTGAGGTTGTCCTTGGTCGAGCGCAACCTCTCGCTCACGGCACCGCCCGTGGAACTCGCGCTGCTGCGCATGTCGGACACCTTCGACTTGATCGTCTCACCCACGCCGGCAAGCTTGTCCTTGATGCCGCCGCCGCTGTCGCGCTCGTAGCCGCTGCCGCTTTCACTGCCGCGGTAGATGCCGGAGTCCCCGCTGTCGACGCCGCGATAAAGGCCGCTGTCACGGTCGCTCTCGCTGCCCCGGTAGAGGCTGCTGCCGTCGCCGACGGTCCCGCCGTTGCCGTACATATCGGCGGTGTCGTCGTAGGGGGAGTAGATGCGACTGCCGCGGCCGCTGGCCGATGACTTGCTGCTCTGCGACCTCAGCAGCCACAGGATGCCGATCCCGGTGACGATCATCGGCAGCGGGTTGCGACGCACGGAGCCGGCGACGCTGGAGGCGAAATCGCCGCCGTGCTCGCGCGCGTAGCCGAGCGCCTGGTCCATCAATTGCCCCGGCGAAAGGCGTTGCTCGAGTTCTTCCACTGTCCTTCCTATCCGCTCTCGCGTGTGGTTGATGTCCTGCTCCATGGCGCTGGGCTCCTTCGCTAGATTGTTCTGATAATCGGTGGTGGTGTTCATGACACTGTCCTCCTGACCAATTCCTCGTCTTTCTTCAGTGACTCGATGGTCCGGTTGGGCACCATGCTGTCCGGGTTGAGCGAGTTCTTCGCTTTCATCAGCAATACGACGCCGATAATGGCGACAACGCCGCCCACGATCAGTGCCGCAAGCCAGGTCTCCATGACCAGGGCAAGGCCGGCCACCGCGGCTCCCAACAGCACGATGAAGCCTGCGAACAGGACACCGAGTCCTATCGCCAGGGACAGCACACCCGCCTTGATGTCCTTCACGGCGGAGGACACCTCGGTCTTGGCGAGTGCAACCTCCTGTGCGAACAGGTGGGTGACGTCATCGGCCAAGCTCTTGATGAGACCGGGCACCGAAACGTCCCGCGACGGGGGAGCCATCGGCTCCGCAATCGGACGGGTGCGATCGGACATCGTCTCAGCCATTTGAACCTCCGCTGACCTGATTGGTCCGGGTGCCGCCGACGGTGCCTCCCGAAGAAAGGCCATCGGTTTTCATTTCCGGAAACATCGGCCGCGACCTCAGTTCGTCGAATGTGTCGGTGCCCGAACGCGTGCCGCTGCCGGAAACGCCGCCGGTGCTGCTTAAGGCCGCTGCTCGTGCCGGTACGCCGCCGAGCTACCGCTGCTGCCGGTGCTGCCACCCATGCCGGTGCTGCCAGCCACGCTGCCGCTGCTTCCCGCACCGCTGCTGCCACCCGTGCCGGTACTGCTGCCGCGATCCCAGTTGCTGCCCGCCGCGCTGCTGCTACCGCGCGAGCCGGCGTCCCAGCCGCCCTGCGACCTTCCGCCCGTACCCGAATCCCAGTCGTGCGTCGGATCACGCGAGTCGCCGTAGCTGCTGCCATAGACGTCGTGGCGCGTCTGCCCGCCGTAGTCGTGGGAAATCCTGGAGGAGGCCTTGAGGAACCGGGTCAGGCCGAAGCCGACTGCCACGCTGCCCAGCAGGAACAGGGCCGGATTCGAACGCGCCAGTTGCCGCGCTTCGGTGGCCAGTTCATCGACGCTGGAGTGGCGCAGCCGATTGGCCACGTTCTCGATCGAGCCGGCGACCTGCGACGCGTAGGCCGCGAGCCCTTCATGGTTCTCCTTCCTCAGGCGCGACGCGGTCTCGTCGATCACCTTGGCGACGCCTTCGACTTGCTCGGCTGCCTGCCCGAGCCCGGTGTCGAGCTGAGCCTTGCCCGCCGAAGCGGCCGACTCCGCCAATTCCGCGAGCTTGCCCTTGCCGGCAGCAGCTTCGGACTTCAACCGGTCCGTCGAGAACGTGTCGCTGGTCGACCCAGCCGTGTTCTTTTCCTGGTTCATTAGCTTCTCCTGCAGGTTTGTCATGGGTCGTGCACGCATCCTGCGGATCGTGCTCGTGCCGGTCCAATGCAAAGAGCGGGCCCGCAACGCCGGCATTTGCTCGATAGGAACTCTTCGCAGCTACGCAACGTCGCCGGGCGCAGTCACGTATCGCGCCATTCGGCCTTTTCGGCCGCGCCCGTCGATCAGGCATATCCGTTGCTCGACCAGTCGGTCAGGCGCCGCACGGCCTCGGAAGGAGCGCCCGCTGCCTCACGCAGGAATGTGCGAGCGCGGGAGAACCGGATGACCCTTGCCGAGTACCGCCGCAAACGCCGCTTCGACAAGACACGGGAGCCCGAGCCAGGCCGATTGCCCGCTGGCGGGGAGCGTCCGATCTTCGTCGTGCAGCTCCACCACGCCTCCAGCCGCCACTATGATTTCCGCCTGCAGGTCGGCGACAGCTTGAAGAGCTGGGCCGTGCCGAAAGGCCCGAGCCTCGACCCGAAGGTCAAGCGCCTGGCGGCCGAAGTGGAAGACCATCCGATCGCCTATGCCAGCTTCGAGGGCGACATACCCGAAGGCCAGTACGGTGCCGGACACGTCGACATCTTCGACGGCGGCGCCTGGAGCACCGAGGGCGACGCGCAGGCGCAACTCGACGAGGGCCATCTCAAGTTCCAGCTTTTCGGCCAGCGGCTCAAGGGCGGCTGGCATCTGGTGCGCAGCCGCCGGCCATCGCGCCGGCCGCAGTGGCTTCTCTTCAAGCAGAGGGACGAGTACGCCGCCGCCGACACCGAAGCCGACGACCTGCTCGAGGACAGCCGCAGCCGGCGACCGGCAGGAAAGGCAGGAAAGGCAGGAAAGCGCAGGCAACTTCAGTGCCACGAAAACTGCAAAGCGCAAGGCGGGCGATGGCGGGAAGTCCACAGCCGCCGAGGCGCCAGGAGGCAGGCAGGCGGGCTCGGCCAGTGCCCCCCGGCGCAATGGCGACAAAGCCGGCCGGTGGCAGGCCGCCGCGGCCGAGTTGCCTGGCGCCCAGCCGGCGACGCTGCGGCCGGAAGCCATCGAGATGCAGTTGGCTCGCCTGGTCGACAAGCCACCTGAGGGTGACGATTGGCTGCACGAGCCGAAGTGGGACGGCTACCGCATCCTTGGCCTGCTTCGGGATGGCGAAGCGAGCCTATGGTCGCGCAACCGGCTCGAGTGGACGGGTAAGCTGCCCGCCGTTGCCGCCGCCTTGCGCGAGCTCGGGCTGCGGCACGCCGCCTTCGATGGCGAGCTGATCGCCGGCAAGGGCACGAAGAAGGACTTCGGCCTGTTGCAGGCGACGCTCTCGGGCGAGAAGAAAGGCACACTGACCTACATGCTGTTCGACATCCTGCATGTGGAGGGCATCGATGTCTCGGGCGCGCCCTTGACCGAGCGAAAGCGCCTGCTGGAACGAATCCTCGAGAGGGCGCCACGCCCGCTCGCCTACAGCTCGCACATCGTCGGCGACGGAGGCGAAGTGTTCGAAGCCGCCGCCGGGCAAGGCCTCGAGGGAATAGTCTCCAAGCGCGCCGATGCGCCGCATCGCGCGGGCCGCAGCGACGACTGGCGCAAGAGCAAGGATCTCGCCAGCGACGAGTTCGCCGTCGTCGGCTTCACGCCGCCGAAAGGGGCCCGAGCCGGCTTCGGCGCCCTGCTGCTCGCCCGGCCCGACCCGCAGCACGGCTGGCGCTACACCGGTCGCCTCGGCACCGGCTTCTCCAACAGCCAGCTGACCGCTCTGCTCGGGCAACTGAACCGCGACACCAGGCCGAAGCCGACGGTTCACGTGCCGCCGCACGACACCGACCTGCGCGGTGCGCGGTGGATCGAGCCGTCGGTCGTGGTCGAGGCGTACTACCGGGGCGTCGGCAAGGAGGGCCTGCTGCGCCAGCCCTCGCTCAAGGCGATCCGTGCCGACAAGGGGATCGATGACCTGCTCGATCCGGATCGCGGCAAAGCGCCGGCAGTGCCGGCCGCGCCGCCGGGAGCGCGGGCGCCCGGCCGGCGCGCCGATCCGCCACCGGTCGCCAAGTCGGCGAAAGCGGACAACGAATTCGGCATGCGGCTGACGCATCCCGAACGCATCGTGTTCCCGGACCGCGGCACCACCAAGGGCGACATTGCCCGCTATTACATCGCGGTGATGCCGTGGCTGTTGCCGGAAGTCATCAACCGGCCGCTGTCGATCATCCGCTGCACCCAGGGCGTCGACAAGGCCTGCTTCTTCCAGAAGCACGCGACCGCCGGACTGTCGAAGGTGGATACCGTGCCCATCCTCGAGGAGTCGGGGAAGTACGCCGACTACCTGGTGGTTCGCAATGCCGAATCCCTGATGGAACTGGTGCAGTTCAACGCCATCGAATTCCACCCCTGGGGCTCGACCGCCGACCGGCCGGACGTTGCCGACCGGATCGTCTTCGACCTCGATCCCGCCGACGATGTGCCGTTCAAGGAGCTCGTCGCCGCTGCGCGCAGGATCCGCGGCCTGCTGGAAGAGCTGTCGCTGGTCTCCTTCGTGAGGGCTTCGGGCGGCAAGGGGCTGCATGTGGTCGTGCCGCTCAATCCCGGCTGCGACTGGTCGATCGTGAAGCCGTTCGCCCGTGCCTTTGCCGAATCGATGGCGACTCGAGAGCCTGCGCGCTACGTCGCCACCGCCAGCAAGGCGAAACGCCAGGGCCGCATCTTCATCGACTACCTGCGCAACGGCCGCGGCGCCACCAGCGTCGCATCCTGGTCGCTTCGATCGCGGCCGGGTGCGCCGGTGGCGGTGCCGCTGGCGTGGGAAGAACTCGGCCGGCTCAAGCGCGCCGCTTCCTTCGACATCGATAGCGTGCCCGCCCGGCTGGCCAGGCTTGCCGAAGACCCCTGGCGAGACATCGACGAGGTGAAGCAGGACCTCGGCGCAGTCGAAGAACTGCTTGCCGCTCGCGCTGCCTGATCGGCATGGATGGCGAATGGGCGGCAGCCTGGAGGCATGCCAGTTGCTGGTCGATCCGTGCCAGACGACGATTAGCGTCAATCAGAAATGCGGGCCTCGAGGGCCGCAATCACAGGAGTTGATCATGCAAACGACCAGCCCGACTGTGGGCACCGGCACACCGCCAAGCGAGACGGCGGGATCGCGGTTGCCCGGCGGCGCGCCCCGGCTGATTTCAAGCAGTCGCGTGCAAGGTACCGAGGTTTACGGCCCGTCGGGCGAGCACGTGGGCGAGATCGATCACTTGATGATCGAGCGCGTCTCCGGGCGCGTCGCCTATGCGGTCATGAGCTTCGGCGGCTTCCTCGGAATGGGCAAGGACTTTCACCCCATTCCGTGGAACGCACTGAAGTACGACACCACACTCGACGGCTACCGCACCAGCATCACCCGCGACCAGGTTGAAGGCGCCCCCGGCTATAGCGGCGACAGCTTCGACTGGAGCGACGACGACTGGCACAAGCGGGTCCACGACCACTACAAGTCGCCGCCCAGCTACCTTCCGTATCTGTAGGCTTCCCGGCCCGTCGGGACCTGCAACCGTCAGAATCGCTTGTCGGGATCGCCGCCTGACCAGTCGGAGCTGAGGTCGAGCGGCCCGAGCTGCATGCGGGCGCGAAGATCGCGCAACCGTTGCAGGAGGCGGCCGACACCGACCTTGGCTGCTGCCGGCGAAGCGCAGCCGTGCTCGCGCCGATCCCGCCAGATGCTCTCCTCCAGCGCGCTGACCATGTTGCACCGGAAGCCGCCGTCCAGGGTATCCATAGCGTCACCACTTCCATCGAACGACGCCTCGGCGGATGCAGGGGCTGTCGATGAAGATCATTCTCCGCAGGCGCCGGCACCGCCGCAAACGAATAAAACGCGCCGCATGCATGCGAAAAATGCATGCATAATCGCGCCATGGCCACTCGAACCTCCGCCTCGCCAGCCAAGTCGCGTCGGCCGATCCTGCTTGGCGGCTTGCGGGGTTTCGAGGCTGCCGCGCGGCTGCTCAGCTTCACGCTCGCTGCGCAGGAACTCAACCTGACCCAGTCGTCCATCTCCCGCCAGATCAAGACCCTCGAGCAGCAGGTCGGCAAGCCGCTGTTCCGGCGGCGGATCAGGCACCTGGAGTTGACCACGGCCGGGCAGCGCCTCTACCGCGTCGTGCACGCCTCGCTCGCCAACGTCGATCGGACGGTCAACGACCTGCGCGGCACCACCCAGCGCAAGCGCATCACGCTGACGACATTCGCGTCATTCGTCTCGTTGATGCTCGTGCCCCGGTTGTCGCTCTTCTCCGAGAAGCATCCGGACATCGACCTGCGGATGGATGCCGTGGATGAGGTGCGCGACCTCGAGAACGACAATATCGACGTGGCCATCCGCTATTGCCGTAACGACAACGCGCCGCGCGGCGCCGTGATGCTGCTCGACGAGCAGCTGACGCCGGCGCTCAGCCCCGCGCTGCTCGGGCGTATCGGGCCGCTGCGCAAGCCGCGCGACCTCGCCCGCACGACATTTCTCGTGCAGGAACTTCACCAGCCGTACGACGAGTTCCAGAGCTGGGAACGCTGGTTCGCCCTGATGGGACAGACGGCGCCGCGGGACGCGCCGACCCTGTCGTTCAATTTCACCTACCAGGCGGTCGACGCGGCGGTGCGGGGCCAGGGCGTGATTCTGGCGCCGGTGGTCTACATCCGCGAGCACGTCGAGCGCGGCGAACTGGTGTGCCCGTTTCCGATGCGGATGGATTCCTCCCACGGCTACTACCTGATCGTCAACCGCAACACGGCCGACCAGCCGCACGTGGCTGCATTCACCCGTTGGCTGACCGAACAGCTGAGGCCGGATGAATTGCCGCAACAGCGGGAGGAGGCGGCCGCATGATCGTGCCATTCCGGCTCCCCACTTACCCATTGAAAGAGACCACACTAATGACCCGCAACACCGCGGACACCCCGAACATGGCGCTGTTCTGCGATTTCGAGAACGTGGCGCTCGGCGTCAAGGACGCCCGCTACGAGCATTTCGACATCGGCAAGATCCTGGAGCGGCTGCTGCTGAAAGGCAGCATCGTCGTCAAGAAGGCGTATTGCGACTGGGACCGCTACAAGGACTTCAAGGGCTCGATGCACCAGGCGTCGTTCGAGCTGATCGAGATCCCGCACGTGCGCATGTCCGGCAAGAACTCGGCTGACATCCGGATGGTGGTCGACGCCCTGGACCTTTGCTACACCAAGGCTCATGTCGACACCTTCGTCATCATCAGCGGCGACTCCGATTTCTCGCCACTTGTCAGCAAGCTGCGCGAAAACAACAAGACGGTCATTGGCGTCGGCGTCAAGAATTCGACTTCCGACCTGCTGATCGCCAACTGCGACGAGTTCATCTTCTACGACGACCTGGTACGCGAGCAGCGCCGCCGTGCGTCGGTCGCTGCCAAGGCGCGTGCGCCGGCACGCAGGAAGGCGGAAGCGCCGGACCGGGGTGACCGGACCGAGAGGACCGAGAAGACCGAAAGGACCGAAAGGACCGACAGTGCCGAAGCGGCGGAAGGCGCGGAGCGGACCGCCAAGGCGGAAAAGGGCGACCGGGCCGTGAAGGCCGACGCCGGCGTTCGCGCCGACAAGGGCGGCCGCGGCGGACGCGGCGAACGAGGGGGCAAGGCAGCCGTCAAGGGCGGCAAGGAACCGGGTGCCGCCAACGTGATCGATTTCGACCGGGATATCCGCGAGGAACGAAAGGAACAGGCCAACGCCGCCCTGATCGGCGGTGCAGCACCAGCCGACGACGAGCCGCCCCAGGCTGCCCTGGAAGAAGGCGCCTCGGCGCCGCCCGAATCGTTTCCTGCGCCTGCCTATGAACCGCTGACCTCCGACGAAGCTCTTGCCGAGCCGCTTGGCCTGGGCGGCAACGGTGGCGGCGGATCGGCCGAGCGCGAGGAGCGCATCCAGCACGGACTCGAGCTGGTGGTCGAGACCATCGACGCCCTGATGGCGGAGCGCGGCGAGGACGAGCGGATCTGGGGTTCGATGGTCAAGCAGACGCTCAAGCGCCGCAGCCCGGGTTTCAACGAGCTGTACTACGGCTTCAAGTCTTTCAACCGGATGCTCGAAGAGGCTCGTGACCGCCACATGATCGAGCTGGAGAACGACGACAAGTCGGGCGGCTACATCGTGCGTACCGTCTGAGCAGGCGGCCGTGACACAACCCGTTCCGGCCCGTATCGGCGACACGATCGACGAGATCGACACGCCCGCCCTGATCCTCGAACTGGACGCATTCGAGGCCAACGTCGCGCTGATGGCTGCGGAGGCGGCGCGCATGGGCGTCGCGCTGCGTCCGCACGCCAAGAGCAACAAATGCGCAGAGATCGCCCGTCGCCAGATCGCCGCCGGCGCGGTTGGCGTCTGCGTGCAGAAGGTGAGCGAAGCGGTGGCGCTGGCCGAAGCCGGCATCGACGACATCCTGATTTGCAACGAACTGGTCGGCAAGCCCAAGATCGCCGCGCTCGTGGAACTGAGCGGCAGGATCCGGATCGCGGCGTGCGTCGACGATATCGGCAACGTCGCGGCAATCGAGCGCGCGGCCGCCGCCGCGGGAACCACGGTTTCGCTGCTGGTCGATGTCGACGTCGGCCAAGGCCGTTGCGGCGTTCCCCCTTCCCAGGTCGTGCAACTGGCGCAGGCGATCGTGTCTGCGCCGCACCTGAATTTCGCCGGCCTGCAGGCTTACCACGGCGGCGCGCAGCACATCCGCGATGTTGGCGAGCGCCGGGCCGCGGCGCTGTCGGCGGTCTCGCAGGCCGCGGCGGCGCGCGATGCGCTGGCTGCCGCCCGCATCGCCTGCCCGCTCATATCGGGCGCCGGCACCGGGACGTTCCGATACGAAGGCGCCAGCGGGCTGTATACCGAGATCCAGCCGGGATCCTACGTGTTCATGGACGCCGACTACAACCGCAACCGATGGGAAGCATTCGACGCAGCCGACAACGAGGCGCCGCCCTCTCGCGAGAGTCCGCCGCTTCGCCAGGGTCCGCCGTTCAGCCAGAGCCTTCATGTGCTGGCGACGGTGATGAGTCGAGTCGACGCCAGCCGCCCGATCGTCGATGCCGGCCTCAAGGCGCTGGCGGTGGACAGCGGCATGCCGCTGGTCGACGGCCGCCCGGGCGTGACGTATGAGCGGGCGAGCGACGAGCACGGCAACCTGCGGCTGGAGGCGGAGGGCGCGGGACGGCAGGTCGCCGGGCTGTCACTGGGCGACCGGGTCAAGCTCATCCCCGGCCACTGCGACCCGACCGTCAACCTCTACGACTGGCTGGTGGCGGTCCGCGGCGGGCGCGTCGAGGCGGTGTGGCCGGTCACCGCGCGCGGCTGCTTGAGCTGAAGCGAGCGCTGCAAACCGACCGGGCTCGATACGCTCAGTACCTCCAGCGCAGGCCCACCGACATCAGGTCCAGCGTCTGGTCGCCGGGCGCGAAATCGAAGTCGTGCCGCTCGTATTCCGCGACAACCTCGAGTTGCGGCGTGAACTGGTAGCCGAGACCGAGCCCGTAGCTCAGGCCGAAGCCGTTCTCCGAACCGGTGCGGACTCCGGCGGCGCTGCTCGAGGTGTCGGTCCAGCCGTAGGTGGTCCCGATCTTGCCGAACGCGCTGAAGCCTGCGCCAAACGGCAGGCTGCCCACCAGGCTCAGGTTCACGCCCTGCGCGCGCTGCGTGCCGCCGCCAAAGTCGATCTTGCCCATGTTGAGGTAGCCGACCTCCGCCGAGAAGATGTTGCTGGCCATTCCGCCGGCGGTGATCTTGAAGGCGGTCTCGCCGTCGTCGCAGGACAGGCCCGGCAGGCAATCCGGTTCGAACTCCGACTTGCCGATGTGCAGGCCGATGTAACCGTGGCTAGGCGTCAGCGAGCCATCGCCCCAGCTCAGGCCGGACGACTGGGCACCGGCCGCACCGGCAGCTACCGCCGCGGTGCAACCCGCGAAGATCATGATCAGGCCTTTTCGGGACATCGCATCTCCTCCATTCGTTTACCTAAGCTTACACCCTTACCGCGCCTTCCGGAGCGTCCCGGTCATATCCGCGAGCGCTGGGGGCTCCTCCGCCTCCGGGGGCATGTCGATTGCCCCCTCGGGTCCCCTGTGCCTGCATCAGGCGTCTCATCAGGCACGTCGCGCGCACCAATCGCGCACCAAACGCAACAGGCAACGAAGGAGGTTCCGAATGGCAGACATCAAGCAGAGCAGAATCCTCATCATGGCGTCGGACGGCTTCGAGCAATCGGAGCTGCTGGTCCCGCTGCAGAAATTGAAGGAAGCCGGTGCCACCGTGCACGTGGCAACGCCGGACAAGAAGCCGATCAAGGGCTGGGACAAGAAGGACTGGGGCGAGACCGTGCAGGCGGACCGGGCGATCTCGGACGTCTCGGCGGCCGACTACGACGCGCTGGTCCTTCCCGGGGGGCAGATCAATCCGGACGTGCTGCGGCTTGACGAGACGGCGGTGGGACTGGTGCGGGAGTTCGCCTCGTCCGGTAAGGTCGTGGCGGCGATCTGTCACGCCCCTTGGCTGCTGGTGGAAGCAGGCCTGGCGGCCGGCCGTGAGATGACGTCGTATCAATCGATCAAGACGGACGTGAAGAACGCCGGCGCTACCTGGGTCGACAAGGAAGTGGTGGTCGACGACGGCATCGTGACCAGTCGAGCCCCCGACGACCTGCCGGCCTTCGTGGCCAAGATCATCGAGGAGGTTTCCGAGGGGCGACACCAGCGCCGCTGAGGCTCCGCACGCCGGGGGCGGCGCTCATTCGCGACCGGGAACGCTCAGGCGCGGGCGGCCTGCGTGGATGGCTGCTGCTCTGCAGGTTCCCTGCGCCGGGCCCCGACCGGCGCAGCGCCGGCCGATAGCGACGGCACCATCGGCATGACGGTACCGGTGGTGGCGGCAAGTGCCGCCTGCTTGCCCGGCGAAACAGTGGCGGCCAGCCCGGTCGGCAAGCCGATCGGCGTAATGGCCGGCCCGGCCCCGCGGCCAACGCCTGCCGACACCGCCTGCGCAAGCACCGTGGTGCTGAAGAACCCCCGCGGTATGACCACCACGCCGCCCTCGCTCACCGGCAGCCATTCGTGATCCCGGTCCGGCTCGACGCCGACCTCGAAGCCGGGGGGTACCTTGTTATCTGCTTCGATGATGACGTTGCGCAGGCGGCAGCCCGGGCCCACCTCGACGTTGTCGCCGAGAATGCAGCGCGACACTTCGGCGCGGTCGGCGATGCTGACCCCCGCTCGCAGGATGCTTTGTTCGACCCGGGCCGAACTGCGCAATCGACGACCATGCACTGTCCAGGCGACCATTCGCGGCGCGCGGGATCGTACGCCGGGGCTTCGCCACGGATCGGCCAGCAACGCGCCTGCATGTCGAACCGGGGGGCGCGGTCGGCTGCGCCGAGCGTATCCATCTGGGCCGCAAAATATGCATCCAGCGTGCCGACGTCACGCCAATAGTGGGCGTCGCAGCCGGCCGGGACGCCGTCGATCCGATTGGTGGTGAAGTCGTACGCCATCAGCCGGTGCGAATCGACCAGCGCCGGCAGCAGGTGGCCGCCGAAGTCGGTGCCATCAGCCGCATGAGTCGCCTCGAGCGCCTCCAGCAGCACGCGCGGCGAGAAAAGGTAATTGCCCATCGAGGCAAAGGCGCGATCCGGACGGCCCGGCATCGGCCGTGGCCGCTGCGGCTTCTCGACGAACCGCCTGATCCGGCCGTCGGCGGCGGCTTCGATCACGCCGAACGACCTCGCCTCCTCCAGAGGCACGGGCAGCGCGGACACGGTCACGTCGGCGCCGCAAGCCAGGTGATAGGCGACCATCTGCCGCACGTCCATCCGGTAAATATGGTCGGCGCTGAAAATGGCGACCACGTCCGGACAAAAGTCGATGATCAGCTGCCGGTTCTGGTAGACGGCGTCCGCGGTGCCGGCAAAAGCAGGCAAGCCGCCGACCCCGCCGAGGATCGGGTTGATGAAGCCGTCCGGATCCGGCTTGCCGCAACGCCAGCAGGCCATGAGGTGCTGCAGCACCGACTGCGGCTGGTACTGCATCAGGACATGGATAGCGCGGATGCCGGAATTACGAAGATTGCTGAGCGCGAAGTCGATCAACCGATGGCTGGTATGGAAAGAAACGGCAGGCTTGGCAGTGTGCCGGGTGAGCGGCGCCAGACGCCTGCCTTCACCGCCTGCTAGAACAAATGCCAGCACCCTCGTACTTTTTTCCATTCGACAGCTCCGGCGCAGGACTCAACGGCCCCTCGGTTGGCGCTGGCGGCGTGCCCGCGCGATTTTCTGGCGGCCAGGGCAAATTTTGTGCCCTATTTCATTGCATAACGTATCGACGCGCCTCGACGAATTTTGCGAAGTCCGCGACGAACGCCACTATCTGCTCGCGGATCTGCAGGTCCAGGAGGTTGCCGTCGGCATCGAAAACGCCGCCGGCCCTGGAAACCGCCAACCGACTACCGAACCACGGGAGCGTCCCGAGCGTACGCAGGACCGGCAACCAGGCATTCTGCGCGAGCAGCGTCCCGAAGCCGCCCGGCGACGCGCCGACCACGGCAACCGGCCGGCCGCGGAAGATCCGCGGGCTGTCCTTCGGCGGGCGCGACATCCAGTCGATCGCATTCTTGAACACGCCGGGAATGGCATTGTTGTACTCGGGAGTGACCAGCAGCATTCCGTCTGCGGCAGCCACCCTTTCCTTCAGGGCCGTCACCGCCGGCGGGATACCGTCGCGACTTTCTGCGTCGCCGTCATAGAGTGGGATGCCGTGCAGGGTAGCGACCTCGATCGCGACGCCCGCCGGGGCCGCCGCGGCCATCGCACGCAGGAGCGCCGTGTTCAACGAGCCCTGCCGGAGGCTGCCGCTGATGCCGATGATGGTGGTCATACTCCTCGCCTCATGACTCGACCTGAATAACCCGTTCGATCAATTTGTCTTCATGAATTGACAATATCAAGCGGGCGTCGGCTCCCAACCGGGCGGGTTGCCGACTGGTCGTACATGCGAAACATTACTTCCCAATGAGACACCCTTTGACATCACCGGACAATGATTTAGGTCAATTGTTCGAGATTTCGAACTCCTGTTCTTGCGGCTGAACGAGAGCGTCGCTAGACTCGCCGCTACACTCGCCGCGAAGACTGACGTGAAGTGATGACCGTGAAGGCATCCTCGCGCAGCAGACGCAGCCCAACGAGATCGAGCACCTCCATGAAGACCAGGAAAATCGCCGGCGCCCTGGGCGCCGAAATCTCGGCCGTGGACCTTGCCGCCATCAATCCGAGGATGGCCAGCGACCTGCGTCAGGCACTGCTCGAGCATCAGGTCATCTTCCTGCGCGACCAGCAGCTCTCGCCGGCGCAGTTCCTGGAGTTCGCGAGCCACATGGGGGAGCCGGTGGAATACCCGTTCGTCAAGGGGCTTGACGGCTATCCGCACATCATCGAGGTCAAGAAGCTCGAGACTGAGCGCTCCAACTTCGGCGGCATCTGGCATTCGGACACCACCTATCTCGAAGAGCCGCCGATGGGCTCGATGCTGCTCGCGCGGGAAGTGCCTCCCTATGGAGGCGACACCTTGTTCGCGAACCAGTACCTCGCCTACGAGATGCTGTCGGACACGATGAGGCGCCTGCTCGACGGGCTCGTCGGCATCAGCAGCTCGGCCAAGGCCGACGTGTCGAAGACACGCGAAGACCGCATCCGGACCGACGGCAAGACCAGCGAAGCGCCGCGCAACTACGTCGCCGAGCATCCGGTGGTGCGCACCCATCCCGAAACCGGCCGCAAGTGCCTCTACGTCAACGTCGCCCATACCAGCGGCATCAAGGGCATGACCACGGAGGAGAGCCAGCCTATCCTGGACTTCCTCTTCGCCCATCAGGTCAAGGCGGAGTTCACCTGCCGGTTCAGCTGGGAGCCAGGTTCGCTCGCATTCTGGGACAACCGTTGCGCCCAGCACAATCCGATCAACGACTACCACGGCTTTCGCCGGGTGATGCACCGGATCACCTTGCGCGGCGACCGCCCGCGCTAGAGGAGCCGCCGCGGACGTCCCAGCCTGCCGGCCGAGCAAGCTGCAGGTCGAGATCAACAGGCGAGCGCATTCCTGCAGGTTCGTCTCCATCCGGTGCCGAGGGCCGGCGACCGCGACCGCAAGCGTCTCGCCGTCGACGATCAGCGACGCGGCGACCGCCCAGACATCGGCCACGTTCTCGCCGCGGGTGACGTAGTAGCCCCGCATGCGGCTGCGGGCGAGGTCCTCGAGCAGCGCCTCCCGATCGGCCAGCGTCGCCTCGGTGATCGCCGGCAGGGGCAGTTCCTCCAGCAGCCTCTGCAATTCTCCGCCCCTGAGGCTGCCGAGGATCGACTTGCCGATGGCGCTCGAATGCAGCGGCTTGATTTCCCCGGGCGACGCCGAATACCGGATCGAGTGCGGCCCCGGCACCACCTGCAGGTAGACCACCGCATCGGCCTGCCGTTTGCCGAAGATCACCGTCTCCTGCGAGTCGTCGCGCAGCTTCTCCAGCAGTGGCACCGCCCGCTCCAGGAAAGGGTCGAACTGCAGGATCTCGCGGGACAGGTCATGCAGGCGACGGGTCGGGTAGAGGGCGCGCGGCCGGCTGAGGGTGTAGAGATATCCGCGCGCCACCATCGTTCCGACGATCGCATGGCAACTGCTCTTGGGGGTGCCGATCATCTCGGCCAGCTCCGTCAGGGAAAGCGGCCGCCTCGCGGACCGGAACGCCTCCACGATATCCAGCACCCGTTCGACGGCAGTCACCGCCACCTTGGTCATCGGTTCGGACTCACGGTCATCGGGTCGGCGCTCCTCTGAAGCGGGTGCGTAATGGCGGGCGGCGCGCGCGCAGATCGGGCGGCAATTGTAGGTTTATTCAGGTAGCTGAACGCGCGTTCCCGATTCTGGAGAACTATCGGAAGATAGTATTCTGCGGAGCTCGACGCCGACAGGCGCCCCCAGGAACCCGGAGGAGACGATGAACAAAGCGCTCACAACGAACCGCAGGCTGACCCTACGCAGGCGCTTGCTCACCCCCCTGCTCGCTCCCATCATGCTTGGCGCGATGATGCTCGGCGCTTCGACGGGTGCTGCCGCGCAGGACTTCCCGGCACGAACGGTCAAGATCGTCGTGCCTCAGACGCCAGGCGGCGCTTCGGATTCGCTCGCACGCATCATGAGCCAGAAACTCAGCGAGAAATGGGGCCAGCCGGTGGTGGTGGAAAATCGGGCGGGCGCCGGCGGCAACGTCGGTACCGAGCTGGTCGCCACCTCCGCGGCCGATGGCTACACGCTGCTGATGAGCTACGTCGGCACCCAGGCCATCAACGGCTCGCTGTACAAGAACCTTCCATTCGATCCCGACAAGGATTTCGCTCCGGTGGCGACCCTCGCCACCCTGCCCTTCGTCGTCGTCAGTCGGCCGGACGCCCCATTCAAGACCGTTCCCGAACTGGTCGCCGCGGCGAAGAAGGATCAGCTCACCTACGGTTCGGCCGGCAACGGCTCGGTGAACCACCTGCTCGGCGAGATGTTCAACGCCGCCGCGGGCGTGAAGCTCACGCACATCCCTTACCGCGGCGCGGCACCGGCGATGACCGACCTGATGGGCGGGCAGATCAACGTCGTGTTCACCAGCCTGCCGTCGGTGGCTGGAGCGATCAAGTCCGGCAAGCTGCAGCCGATCGCGGTGACCAGCGCCAAGCGCGCGGCATCGTTCGACAGCATCCCCACGATTGCCGAGGCCGGCCTCAAGGGCTTTGACGTCAACCCCTGGTTCGGACTG
The DNA here is from genome assembly GCA_963844195.1 of uncultured Pseudomonadota bacterium. Taxonomy (GTDB): domain Bacteria; phylum Pseudomonadota; class Gammaproteobacteria; order Burkholderiales; family Burkholderiaceae_E; genus Lautropia. The sequence continues at coordinate 137,331 of CAWJNC010000006.1, forward strand.
CTCGCGCCTGCGAAGACGCCCGCCGACGTGGTCAGGAAGATCAACGCCGACGTCAACGAGATCCTCGGGCGCAAGGACGTTGTCGAGAGTTTCTCCGCGCAGGGAGCCGAGCCATACCTGACCAGCCCGGCGGAATTCCAGAAAGTGCTGCGCGCGGACATCGAGAAGTGGAGCAAGGTGGTGAAGGAGTCGGGCGCCAAGATCGAGTGATCCGCGGCCGGAAATCCATTGCCACCCTGCCCGCCACTCTCTTAACATCGCCCGGGCGGCGGCTGACATCCCTGCAGCCGCCATCAATGAGAACAATGGAGACAGGCAAATGGCCTTCAAGTGGATGGCGAAAGGCGCAGCAGCACTGGCGCTGGTAGTCGCGGCGACGGCAGCGCCGGCGCAGCAGAATTACAAGATGCGCGTTCAGACGGCGGTGCCGTCGGCAAGCATCTACTTCGAACTGCTCAAGCGCTTCGGCGACCGGGTGGACAAGATGTCCAACGGCCGGCTCAAGATGGAAATGCTGCCCGACGGCGCCATCGTGCCTGCGTTCGAGATCCTCGATGCGGTCGACAAGGGCATCGTCGAGGGCGGTTACGCCTGGACCCACTACTGGTCGGGCAAGAATCCCGCCGCCGGCCTGTTCTCCAATCCGATGGCCGGCGCCGGTGTCGGCATGGACCAGCTTTCCCATGTCGCCTGGCTCTTCGAAGGCGGCGGCAACGAGCTCTACCGCAAACTTTACAAGGACATCCTCAAGGTCAACGTCGAGCCGCTCTTCGTGCAGCCGATGGGGCCGGATCCGCTCGGCTGGTTCAAGTCGCCGATCGCGACCACCGAGGACTTCAAGAAGATGAAGTACCGGTCGCCGCCGGGAATCACCGGAGAGATCTTCAAGGAGATGGGCGTGGCCGCCGTGGCGCTGCCGGGCGGCGAGATCGTGCCCGCCGCGCAGCGCGGCACCATCGATGCCGCGGAATGGATCGGGCCCGCCGACGACCTGAACCTCGGCCTGCAGACGGTCTGGAAGAACTACTACCTGCAGGGCCTGCACCAGTCCACCGACATCGGCGAAGTCCTGATCAACAAGAGCTTCTGGGACAAGCTGCCGGCCGACATCCAGGCCATCGTGCGGACCGCCGCCATGGCGTCGATGACGGAGACGTACACCTTCAACGTCTACCGCAACGCCCAGGCCGTGATCAAGCTGCGCAACGAGTTCAAGGTCACCATCCATGACACGCCGAAGGACTTCTTCCCCGAGTTCGTCAAGGCGACCAATGTGGTGTTGGAACGTTATGCCGGCAAGGACAAGTTCTTCAAGGAAGTGCTGGATTCGCAGCGCGCCTTCGCCCAGGTGGTGGTGCCGTACTGGACCAAGATCCTCGACCTCTACTCCAATCTCGGCAACGCTGCGCTCGACAGCGGCGCGGTGAAGAAGTAATCGGTCGCCGCCGCGACAACCGTTCCCACTGAACCGACGGGCGGGGCCATGTGCCCCGCCCTTGCGTTATGCAGGAGTCCCGATGACCTCGTCGCTCAATGCGGTCCCTTTGCTGACCCGCGCGATCGACCGCTTCGCGCTGTTCTGCGGCCGCCTGGTCGCCTGGCTGATCGTGCCGATGGTGCTATCGCTCGTCTACGAGGTGGTCGCCCGCTACTTCTTCAACATGCCCACCGTCTGGGCGTACGACATGACCTTCATCCTCTACGGCACCTTCTTCATGCTGGGATCCGCCTATACGTTGATGAGGAAAGGCCACATCCGCACCGACACCTTCTACGCCGGCTGGTCGCCTCGCCGCCAGGGTGCAACCGACGCCGTCTGCTACATCGTCTTCTTCTTTCCGTCCATCATCGTCTTCAGCTGGCTCGGTTGGGAGTTCTTCTGGAAGAGCTTCGAGCAGGGCGAGCGATTCGTCACCAGCCCCTGGATGCCGGCGGCATGGCCGCTCAAGTTCATGGCCCCGCTCGCCGGCGTGCTGCTCCTCATCCAGGGCGTATCGGAAGTCCTCAAGAGCATCTACGCAGCGGTCAACAACGCCTGGCCCGAGGCGCTGGTGGCGCCGGTCGAAGCCGGGCCGCCTAGGGATCTGGCATGACCACGGAATGGCTGAGCCCGGAATGGTGGGGGATCCTTTCGCTGCTCGTACTGTTCGGCGCGATCTTCATCGGCTTCCCCATCGCCTTCACGCTGATCTTCGTCGCGCTGACCTTCGGCTACTTCGTGCTGGGCCCGCTTGCGCTCTACCTGATGACGCTGCAGGTCTTCTCGGTCATGAAGGACACGTCGCTCGCGGCGGTGCCGTTCTTCCTGTTCATGGGCTACCTGCTCGAGCAATCCGGCCTGATGGAGCGGCTGTTCAGGGCCATCCAGCTGATGCTGGCCGGCCTGCGCGGTTCGCTTTACCTCGCGGTATTGCTTACCGCGACCATCTTCGCCGCCGCCACCGGCATCGTGGGCTCGTCGGTGACGCTGCTTGGCGTGATGGCGGCGCCGACGATGAAGCGCAGCGGCTACGACGTTCGCCTCAGCGCCGGTGCGATCACCGCCGGCGGAACCCTGGGCATCCTGATCCCGCCGTCGATCATGCTGATCGTGATGGGCCCCGTCGTCGGCGTGCCGGCCACCGACCTGTTCGCCGCCGCGGTGATCCCCGGCCTGCTGCTTGCGGTCCTTTACATCCTCTACACCCTGGTCCGCTGCCACATCAATCCCTCCCTTGGTCCCGCCCTGCCGATGGAAGAGCGGGCCGGCTCGTGGCTGGAGGTGGTGCGCGAACTGGCGCTCGGTTGCGTTCCGATCGTCGTCGTGATCATGGCCACCCTCGGGGTGATCCTGATCGGCCTCGCCACGCCCACCGACGCCGGTGCGGTCGGCGCCTTCGCGGTGTTCCTGCTCACACTCGTGTACCGCAAGCTCAGCTGGGAGGGCTTCAAGCGGGCGCTGATGTCGACGCTGGAAGTGTCCAGCATGATCCTGCTTCTGGTGGCCGCGTCGAACTTCTTCGGCGCCGTGTTCTCCAGGATGGGCAGCCCGCAGCTGATCGCCGAATCGCTGCTGACGCTCAATTTCTCGCCGACGCTGATGCTGCTGCTGATCCTCGCGATCATCTTCGTGCTCGGCTGGCCGCTCGAATGGGTCCCCATCGTGCTGATCGTGATCCCGATCCTGCTGCCGCTGGTGGACAAGCTCGGCATCGACAAGGTCTGGTTCTGCATCCTGGTCGCGGTCTGCCTGCAGACAGCATGGCTGTCTCCACCCGTCGCCCTGTCCGCCTACTTCCTCAAGGGAGTGGTGCCGGACTGGAACCTGAAGGACATCTACTTCGGGATGATGCAGTTCATGGTGCTGCAAGTCATCGGGCTGCTGGCGGTGCTTATTCTGGCCTGAGCTGGCGCTGTGGCTGCCGAGGGCGCTGCGGGAGTAGCGTCTCCGTCGGGGCACGCTCGCGAAGCGGAGCGGGCCGAGCCTTGCTCCGCGAGCTCTCGGGTACTGACAGGCCACTGCCCTTCTTTCGGGTCTTGCAAGTTCCTCCTGCGGCGTCTACGCTGTGCCCACCAAGCATCCTCGCTCTCTCCATCCGACCCGACCTGCTGTGGTTTTAGGGCTCGTCCCGGCGGCTCGCGTCGCTATCCGTTAGATGGTGCATCGCTACTGCGGTGGTCTGGTATCTCACTACCAATCACGGGGGACGACATGGATGGCGTTTCAAGCTCCAGCGGCTGCAGGTTCGACGAGGTGGTTGCCCGTCGCGTCGATCGTCGCGACTTCCTGTGCGGCAGCCTGGGCGCGGCTGCCTTCGGGTTTCTTGGGGGATGCGGCAGCACGCGGGAGGCGGCGCGCGGCCCGCTGATCGGCTTCAATCCGGTGGCGACTTCCACCGCCGACACCGTGGTGGTGCCCGAAGGCTACACATGGGACGTGGTCAACGCCTGGGGCGATCCGATCATGGCGGGCGCGCCCGCCTTCAGGGCCGACGCCAGCCAGAGCGCCGCGGAGCAGGCGATGCAGTCGGGGATGTTCCACGACGGCATGCACTTCTTTCCGCTGCCGAAGGGCTCCGGCTCCTCCACCCACGGTCTCGTCGCGATCAACTACGAATACACCGACGACAACCTGCTGACCACCGGCGGCATGGTCGACTGGTCTGCCGAGAAGGTGCAGAAGTCGAAGAATGCCCATGGCCTCGGCGTCTACGAGGCCCGCTTCGACAACGGCCGCTGGCGCACGGTTGCCGACTCGCGCTATGGACGCCGCATCACCGCCGACACGCCGTTCCGGATCAAGGGGCCGGCAGCCGGTCACCAGGCGATGCGCACGGCCGAAGACCCCGGCGGCACCCGCGTGCGCGGAACGTTCCAGAACTGCGCCAACGGCTACACGCCATGGGACACCTACCTGTCCTGCGAAGAGAACTTCACCGCGTATTTCGTCAACGACTCGGGCTCGATTCCGCGGCTGCAGGATCGCTACGGCATTCCGACGACCAAGGACAGCTGGGGGTTTCGCTGGCACGAGTTCGACGAGCGGTTCGACGCGGTCGAAGCATCCCAATGAATCCAACCGCTTCGGCTGGATCGTCGAGTTCGATCCGTTCGACCCGTCGAGCGAGCCGGTCAAGCACACTGCGATGGGCCGAATGGCCCACGAAGGCGCGGCGCTGTCGATCGCTGCAGATGGCCGCGTCGTCTACTACATGGGTGACGACGACTACCGGTCGCGCTTCGAGCACGTCTACAAGTTCGTCAGCAGCCGGCCGTATGTCAAGGACGGCGGGCCACGCCGCCAACCGCGACATCCTGGACGAAGGAACGCTCTACGCGGCGCGCTTCGACGCCGACGGCAGCGGGCGAGTGGATCGAACTGGTCCAGGGACGCAACGGCCTGACTGCGGAGCGCGGCTTCGCCGTCGCAGGCTGAGGTGGTGATCGACGCGCGCACTGCCGGCGATGTCGTCGGCGCCACCTACATGGACCGTCCGGAGTGGATCGCGGTGCATCCGCGCACCCGGGAGGTTTATGTCACCCTCAGCAACAACACCTCCCGCGGCAAAGGCAGGCCACTGCACCAGACGGAGCCGCTCGGCGCCGATGCCGCCAATCCGCGCGCGCCCAACCTGATGGGGCACATCGTACGCTGGCGCGAAGCCGGCGGCGACGCCGCGGCGACGCGCTTCGAATGGGACGTGTTCCTGCAGGCCGGCGACCCGACGCACAGCGATCCGATCAAACGCGGCAACGTCAAGGGCGGGGTGGCGTTCGCCCAGCCCGACGGCTGCCACATCGACGCCCGCGGCGTGCTGTGGATCCAGACCGATTCGTCGGCGCAGAACATGGCCAGCGGCGACTGGCGGCTGATCGGCAACAACCAGATGCTCGCCGCCGATCCATCCACCGGCGAGGTGCGCCGCTTCCTGACCGGCCCGGTCGGCTGCGAAGTCACCGCGGTGCAGCTGACCCCCGACCTGCGCACGATGTTCGTGAACATCCAGCACCCCGGAGAAGCGCCGCTGCCGCATCCGGGCCGCAACGACCCGAAGCGGCCGATGGCGATCAGCTCATGGCCCGACGGAGAGGCCGGCGGGCGGCCGCGATCGGCCACCATCGCCATCCGGCGCCGGGATGGCGGGGTTATCGGGACCTGAATTCTTTCCGGCGCCCTCTTGAGCGCCGGTCGCTACTGCGCGTTACTCAGCTCGACTGCACCGCAATCTTCCGCGGCTGCGCGTGCGCCTTCTTCGGGATCCGCAGCCTCAGGACGCCGTCGGTGAGGTTGGCCTCGATCTTCTCGGTGTCCAGTTCGCGGCTGAGCGTAAACGCGCGCCGGAAACGCGGCACCCTCACTTCGACGTAGGTCGGCTCCATCTGCTGAGGCATCGCCGTGGAGACCGCTCCCTCGATCAGCAGCGTCTCGCCATCGACCTTGAGCTCCAGCCGGTCCCGGGGCACGCCCGGAAGGTCGGCCAGCACCGTGATTCCCTGGCTGTCCTCGAGCACATCGCAGCGCGGGAGCATCGCGCGTGCTTCCTCCCTGGCCGCTGCCTGGCGACCGTCCTGCTGCCCGGCGTCTCGACGCGGATTGCCGCCGGCCTGCCCGACGCCGCCCGACTGCCTGTCGGTCATCTGACGGTTACCGGCCTGCCCGCCTTCCATCTGCCGCCCTTCGGTCGACACGCCCATCGTGGCGGGGTTCATGTCTTGTGCCATCGTCTTCACCTTCAGTCGTTGAATCAGTTGACCGTGATCCGCTTGGGCTGCATCGCCTCCTTGCGGGCAATGCTCACCTGGAGCAGACCGTCCTCGTAGCGCGCACTGATGCGATCGGGATCGACGTCTTCCGGAAGGCTGAGGGCGCGCCTGAAGCCGCCGTACAGCCGCTCCTGCGTGTAGGCAGTCGCCTTTCCGGCCTCCTCCGGCGCCTCGCGCTCGCCCGAGATCGAGAGAACACCGCGGTCCACGGTGACGTCGATCTTGTCGGCCTTCAGCCCGGGCGCGAACGCGAAAACCTCGATGCTGGTCGGCGTCGTGCCGATGTTGACTGCGGGATACCCCCCAGGCGCGACAGCGCGGATGCTCGCCGGCATACCGACCGAGTCGAAGACCCCATCCATCTGGCGGCGCAGGCGGTCGAACTCGCCGAACAGGCCGCCGGGAAAGTTCAGCAACGATTCGTACATGGCAAATTTCTCCCTTCGTTGGACTTCGGCGCGGGCGCGACGGAATCCGCCGCGACCGGCGCCCGATTCAGGAAATAGGGTCTGGCCACAGGAGTTCAAGAGGGACGTGGTACGGGAATGAAGCCGAATCTCCGCGCCAATTGTGTGCAAACGCAAAAGCGTTGCTACTGGCAAATGAGTAGCGCCAGATAGCTATTGCAATTGCTTTGCATCGGTTCATAGAATCGATGCGTTGTTCCCCAAGGGGAGGCCATGTCGGTACCAGGCTCCTTGAGGTCCGCGCCAGACGACGCGCGCGGGCGACGCAGGTTTTCCGGACTTCGTGGGCTTTCCGGGCTTCGCGGAATTCTCTGGGTCTTCGGATGCCTCGGCTTCTCGAACGCTTCTGCTGCGGACTCAGGCGCCGACACGCCCTGTGCGGCGGCCGTCCTGGAAGCCCGCGTGAATGCGGCCCGGAAAGTGCTCGCCCAATGGGGCCAACCCGGCCAACCCACGCAACCCGGCCAACCCGGGAGGACGTCCCCCGAGCCACGCTCGACCGCGGCCACGGACCCGCCCTCCGTCCACGCCGCCACCCTCCTCGCGCAATGGCTCAACGCACCCGACTGGCGCAACTGGGGAAACTGGCCCAACTGGTTCAACCAGTAGATGCGGGCATGACATGCAGGCGGCGGTTCCGATCCGGTTCTTCAGTGCGACTCATCGGGCGGCTCACCGCCTGACCCGGTCGCGGCACCTGCCCTTCGACGCGGCCGACTTCTCCCCGGCGCTGCAGACCCGCCTGCTGGTGCTGCAGCCGACGGCCTTTTGCAATCTCGACTGCAGCTACTGCTACCTGCCGGATCGTGACAATCGCGAGCGCATGTCGCTCGATACGATGAGACTCGCCCTGCGTCGCCTGGTCGAGGACGGCCTGCTCGGCGAGGAATTGACGATCGCATGGCACGCCGGCGAGCCGCTGGTGCTGCCGCCCGACTATTACGAGGCCGCCTTCGCCACGGTCGCCGAGCTCGCCGGCTCCCGCTGCCGCATCATCCACGCCTTCCAGACCAACGGCACCCTCATCGACCGGCGCTGGTGCGAGTTCTTCGTGCGTCATGCGGTGCGCGTCGGCATCAGCATCGACGGCCCGGCAGATCTGCACGACCGTCATCGGCGCACCCGCACAGGCACGGCCACGCATGCGAAGGCTACGGAAGGGCTGCGCCAGCTTCGCGAGAGCGGCGTTGCGGTGCATGCGATCGCCGTCCTTGGGCGCGAGTCACTGGCCCGTGCCGACGACCTCCACGACTTCTTCACTGCCGCCGGCGTCGCCGCGGTGGGATACAACTTCGACGAAGCCGAAGGCGCCCACGCCGCCTCGAGCCTTGCGACGCACGAGGTCGAGCACGATGCGTTTCTCGCTCGCACGCTCACGCTCGCGCTGCAATCCGGCGGCAGGTACCGGGTGCGCGAGCTTGCGACGGCAACGGCCGCCGTCGCTAACGATCCGCCAACCTACCTCCACGACGGCCGCTCCCGGCCGCTGAATGCGCAGGTGGTCCCGTTCAGCATCATCAGCATCGCGTCGAACGGCGACTTCTGCACCTTCTCGCCGGAGTTGCTCGGCCAGCGCAGCGCGCGCTACGGCAACTTCGTCCTCGGCAATGTCGCCGCCGGCGGCTACCTCCAGGCCGCCTCGGGCGAAGCCTTCGAGCGGCTGTGGGCCGACGTTCGACGCGGCGTGGACGCCTGCGAAGCGACCTGCCCCTACTTCCGCTACTGTGGCGGCGGCGCGCCGGCCAACAAGCTCTACGAAAACGGCAGTCCCGCGAGCGGCGAGACCCTCTACTGCCGAACCATGATCAAGCGGCCGTTCGAGACGGTGCTGCGAGCCCTGGAGCCGGGAGCACCGGCATGCGCCCGACGCTGACCATCTTCATCAGCAGCACCCGCGCAGACCTCCTGCAGTATCGGCAGCGGGCGCAGGCGATCATCGAACAGCTGCGGGATGTCCAGCAAGGCAAGCGCCAAGTCATCGAGCGCTCGATGGAAGAGGCCGTGCAGGACGGCAGCCTCGCCGGCGCGATGGCGGTCTCCAGGCAATGGGTTGCGGAATCGGACTGGGTCATTCTGGTCGTCGGCTGGAACTACGGCACGATCATGGCGGACGGCAGCAGCGCGGGCCTGAGCGTGACCGAATGGGAATACAACTTCTCGGTGTCGATGAACAAGAAGGTCTTCGTCTTCATGGCCGGCGAGAAGGGCACGGCCACCGCCTACCGGCCGGCCGCCGACGAGGAGAACCTGCTCGCCTGGTTCGTCGACCAGACGCCGGAGCAGCAGCAGAAGATCAGGGAGTTCAGATCCAAGCTCGGTTCGTCGCATTTTCTCGCCTACTTCAAGGACATCGAGCATTTCGAGGAGCTGCTGAACAAGACACTGTGGCGCAACGTCGACGACCTGCTGCCGGCGATCGAGCCGGGTTCGGGGCTCGCGCTGCTGATCATCAAGGTACGGCCCGCGTTCATGGCCTGCATGGCAAGCATCCGCACCCTGCACCACTGCAAGAAGATCCACGATGCGTTGCACGACCTGCTCGCGTTCGCCATCAAGCCGATCCGCGACGGCGTGCTGCCGGTCTGGGCGGGCGAAGCGCAGCTCAGCCGCGCCAACGAGCGGCGGCTGGCGCAGGTGCGCCTGCAGGCGGGCAAGCTGCTGCAGAGCATTGCGGACGACAGCGCCAGGCTCGATGCCACCGACGCGCCGCGTCTGCTTGAGCTCGTTGGCGCGCTGGCCGGCAAGGAGACGGCGCTCGACCCTTTCCACGACGCAGCGGCGAACCAGGAGCCGGACCTGGCCACCTTCACTGAAGGATTCGACCGCTTCGCGCGCATCGCGCAGAAGGCCTTCAAGTGCGCCAACGCCAAGATGTTCGACGAGCAGGACGCGTTCGACGGGCTCCATGAGGCGCTGCTTGCCAGCCTGGAAAGCGCGCGGCGCGACCAGCAGCTCAAGCCCGACGAGCAGGAGATCCTGTCCGAAGAGATCGGCAAGCTCGGCCTCAACAAGCGCCGCCTGATCCGGGCGCTGAAGACGCACGCCGAATGGCAGGACCTGCACGACGAGATGACGACCGAAGTCGACAAGCAGGCGCTCGCACCCGAGCGCTACGAGGATCGGCTGAAGGAATTCTTCGAAACCCACGGCAAGGCGCTGCAGCGGATCGCCGGCGACAGCGTGGAGAAGCTGGATGCCGACGCCAGCCTCGATACCGAGCTCACCGCGAGCCTGCAGCTGTTCGCGTGCAAGCTGCAAGCGATCAGTGAGCGCGTCGATTCGGACGGCTTCGACCGGATCCGAAGTGCCTTCGACAACAGCTTCTACATCGTCGACAAACGCGTGCTCGGAGTGGTCGAGCGGCTGATGGACCGGGTGGTGCAACTGGAGAAGGTGTTCGAGCAGCTCGCGCTCGCCGGAACGGCGGCGGAAAAGGTGCCTGCCGACGCCCGGGTCGGAACTTGAAGCGGATGATGGACATCAAATCGCTCAAGGGCCTGAACGAATTTCTCGCTGAATCCGCCGAGCACCTGCAGGCGTTCCAGGCGCTCGAGACGCGCTCCCCGCAAGAGCGCGAGGGCGCAGCGTTCGCCAAGCGAATCCGGCGCTGGCTGCGCAACTGCGTGAGCCATGGCCGCTACCTGCCGAACGGCTCGCCGGAACGCCGTGCGCTGCGCGCGCTGGTCGATGAATGGAACTCGCGGTTGAGCGACGAAGGGCACAAGCTCGAAGGAGTCGACGAGCTGGCGAGCTTCGACCCGAACGCAGGCGTGGTCCTCGACACCGTATGTCCGTACCCCGGGCTCGACGCCTATCGTGACGACCGCCAGCACAACTTCGAAGGCCGCGACCTGCTGAGCGAGCGCTACCTGCGGCGGCTCGAAGCCCGCCGCGTGCTCCTCATCATCGGCCCGTCCGGCTCCGGCAAGTCGTCGCTCGCGCTCGCCGGCGTGCGCCCGGACCTGCAGCGGCTGCATCGCGACTGGATCTTTGCGCCGGAGTTCACGCCCGGTGCCGCACCAATCGAAGCGCTCGCGCAGGCGCTCGCCGCCGCCACCGGCAAGCCGGCGGCAGCGGGATCGATCGCCGCCGCACTGGCAGCGCAGCCCGACGAGGCGGACGTTCTCGTCGGGTCGCTCGGCGGCGGCCAGCCGATGATGCTGGTAATAGACCAGTTCGAGGAGCTCTTCACGCTCTGCCCGGACGACGCGCAGCGCGCGCGGTTCGCGCGGGTGCTGCTCGCACTCACCGAGCCGCCCGCACCGGGCAGCACCTTCGCCTGCTATATCCTGCTGACCCTGCGCTCGGATCACCTCGCGCGCTTCGACAACAGCAACTCGACCAGGCCTCTCTACGCCCGGCTGGTGAGCGACGGCAACTCGGAGCTCATCAGCACCTTGACCTTCGACGAGATCCGGCGCGCGATCGCGAAGCCCGCGAAGGCAGTCGGGCTGCGGTTCGTGCCGCCCACGATCGTCGACTCCCTGGCCAGCCAGACGGCAGGACTCGCCAACGGCCTGCCGCTGCTGCAGTTCGCCCTGCGCAGGCTCTGGGACACGCGGCCGAAGGACCCTGACACCGGGCAGCCGCTCGACCTGATCACGCAGCCGATGGTCGATGCGCTGCCCGACGTGCAACGGGCACTCGGTGCGGTCGCGGAGGAGATCTTCCAGCAGCTCACCGACCGGCAGCAGGAAATCTGCGAGAGGCTGCTGAACGAGCTCGTGCTGCTCGACGAGAACTTCGAGGAACCGCTGCGGCGGCGGCGCAACTGCGGCGAACTGATGACGGTACTCGAGGGCCGCTTTCCCGATGCGCGCGCGGACATTGTCGAAGTCGAGCGCCGCTTCATCGCTGCCGGGCTGCTGCGCTCCTTCGGCGTCGAGCAGCAGCGTCGGATCGAGGTCGCGCACGAGGCGCTGTTCCGGCATTGGGAATTCATGAATCGCGCGGTCAGCGGGGACGAGGCCAAGCAGCGCCTGCACATGATCAAGCAGATCGGGCGCGAGGCGATGGAGTGGCATGCGCATGGGCGACGCGACGATTTCCTGAAGCAGCGCGGCGAACCGCTGAAGGCCGCGCAGCGGTATCTCGACGAGGGTTGGCTCGCGGAATCGGAATCGGCGACCTACGTGCGTGCCTGTGTCGAGCGCGACAAGTTCCTGGCTGCCGCCATCCGTTCGAAGGAGCGTCAGAAGTGGCTCGCGACGTCGGCACTGGTCGCCGGCCTCGTCGCGCTGTTCGTGACCGGCGCGCTGGTGTCGGCCGTCTACCTCGGCGGCCGCGAAGGCAATACCCGACTCGCGGCCATTGCGTCGCTCAGCGACCGCCAACCGAGCTGGGATGCGCTCGACGTCGCCTACAGCCTGGCGCGGTCCGGCTCGCCCGACTACCTTTTCGCGCTCGGCCATGCCGTCGAGCGCATGGACGACTCCTGGATTCTCGGCCGCCGCGACAGCCCACTGCACGCGCTTGGCGACGGCGCCGGTCTGCTGCAGTTCACCAGGAGTGGATTGCTCATCTACCTGGTGGACGATCGGGCGACGCCGGCGCAGCGGGCAATACCCGTCGCGACCGAGGCCAAGGACGAGCGGCTCACGCAGGTGCAGCTCGGACCGCGCATCGCAGACGGTGCGCACCGGGGCAAGCATCTTCTGGTGGTGGCGTCGCTGCCGCCCGGGCAGCGGCGGTTCTATCGCATCAGGCCGTACCTGCTCGATCCCCTGGCCGGCACCGCGGCGGCGGTCGAGGCAGCGGATGAGGAAGCCGCCGAGGGCGAGTCATTGCCACAGGCCGAGGAGAACCTGTCCCGCATGCGAGTGCATCCCGACGGCAGCCGCGTCGTCTGGACCGCCTTCAACGAACGCGCCGCGACCAGCCGCATCCACGAGTTGACGCTCCTCGACGACGGACGCCATCTGCTCCGCCTGCTCGAGGATCCGGCGCCGAACGCAGGGGCTGCCACCGCGGTTGCATACTGGACCGGAACCGCGGTTGGAGACGGCACCGGGATGGCGGCAGGTCTCCTCACCGGCCGGCAAAACGGCGCCATCCACTGCGGTAGTCGCAGGCTCGAGGTGGCGCCGCGGCGCCGGCAGGAGACTGCCGAGCGCGAGGACACCACTCCAGTGAGGAACATCATCAGTGCAGCGGCGGCGGACGTGTTCGTCGCGGTGAAGGCGCCGGGCGGGCAGGTGCTCGCCGGGTCGTGTGCAGCCAGCGCGCCGCAACGTTCGGAAGAGGGGCTGCGCAGTTCAGACGGCGGGCTGCGCAGCTTCCCGTTCTTCTCGCCCGATCCCGGCAGCCTGCAGCTCAAGCAGGTGCGGTCGAGCACCGACGACGAGACGCAGCCGGAATGGATCGTCAGCTACTTCGACGGCGACCACCAGCAGCGCTGCCACACCTTCGATCCCGCGACGCGCCGGATCCGCTGGTGGCAGTGCAACGGCGCCCATTCCATCGGGCGCTCGGCGATGATCACGCCGGACGGCGACCAGCTGGTCATCGAGCGGTCCGACATCGCAGCCGTACGGCGCTACCCGATCGAGGAGCTCGCCCGCACCGGCAAGCAGGTCAATGCGCGCCATTCCGGCGAGAGCACCCTCAAATGGCGCAGCCGCGGCGAAGTAGCCGGCGCCGACGCCGGCGATGCCGACGCGCCGCCGTGGAAAGTGAGCGGCTCGGGCATCGAGGCCGTCCCCGGCCGGGAGATCCTCGCTGCAGCGTTGTCGCCCAACGGCAAGCGACTGGCCTGGATCGAACGGCCGAACCCGAAAGCGGGGCCGCCGATGGACGAGACGGGCAGGCAGGCACAGCCCCCTCCCCGCATCGGTGCGATGATCAAGGGCGAGCAGCTCGCCGAATACCGGAGCCCACCGCAGGAAGGGATCGCGCAAGCCGTCGCCATCAACGACGACGGGGTCGTCGCGTCGGTACAGGCGCCCGTCGGACAGGGCAGACTCGACAACTCCAAGATCCTGAAGCTGTCGACGGGTGGAATGTCGGTCGACATCCCGGCCGAGGATGGCGGGGTCAAGTGCCTCGCATTTTCTCCCGGCGGCGATCACCTCGTGTGGGGGACCACCACGGGCGTCCTCAGCCGCTGGACGTGGCGCAGCCCGCAGAGCAAGCCCAGGCGATTGGCGCGCGACGACGATGCCGATGGCGCGTCCAGGCGTGCGGTCACGGCCTGCGCGATCGCCGACGACGGTGACATCGCAGCCGGCTACGTCGACGGCGCAGTCTTGCACTTCCCGATGGAGCCGGCAGCGCGCGCAGGCGGCGCTCCCAAGCCGACCCGATCCACCGACCTCACCGCCCGCCTCGTCTACCGCTTCCAGGCGGCGATCAAGGACGTGCGCATCGATCCACCGGGGGGTCCGCGCCGGCTGGTCGCACTGGGTGACTGGCAGCTCAACAACTGCGTCCATCCAGGCCTGCCGGGACAATCGATGCGCGCCTGGGACCTGACGCTTCGCGAGCAGGAGCGCAGCATCGCCGTGTCGGTGGCATGCTTTCCGAACGAAGCGATCGCCGCGCTCGGGCCATGGCGGGCCGACGCCCGCTGTCAACAGGCAGACGCCCCCGGGACGCCGGCCGCCGGTCAACTCGGCGTTTGCCTGGTCACCGGACACGGCAGCCGCTGGCACGCCTGCCCGGCCTGCGGCGACAGCCGCGAATCGAAAGATGCGCTCTTTCAACGCGCGCTCGACACGGCAGCCGTCAAGGGCGCGCGGCGGCTGGACGACGAGGACCTCGAGAGCCGCTTCGGCTTCAAGCTCTACTTCTGGAGCCGGATCCTGCCCGAGGGCGATTTCTGGCGTCGTTTCATGCCCGACTACGCCTTCAGGCAGCCGGCGCCGGCCGACTCGCCCTGATCGCCGCCACGATGCTCTCGATCGCGATGCCTTCATTGGCGGCATAGGTCCCTGCCTCGCCGTTGAGCCGCGGAACGCCGAAACTGCTGCCCGCGTGATGAAGCGCGATGACTTCCCACAGCGACTCGTCGAAGACCGCGCTGCCGGAGCTGCCGGGCTCGGTCGGTGCCCGATAATGCACACGGCACACGCCGCTCAGGCGCGGCTTGCCATGGGGATTGCCTTCATGGCCGAGCAGTTCGTTGTCCTGGAAGGAGAAGGACAGTTCCTTGCCACCCGGATGCCCGACGACATATACCCGCGGCGGCGGGCCTTCCGCGTCTTTCGCGGGAGGCCATGGCGGCAGGGAGGCAGCAATCGGCATGGCCTTCGCGAAGGGGCAGCCTGCAGCGAGCCGCAGCAACGAGGCGTCGAGCCGTTCGGCGGGCGAGCTCCACAACACCGTCTTCACGGTACAGGTGGGCGAGCCTTCCACCGCTTCGAAGACCGCCTCGGCATCTGCCGGGCGCAGGGCATCGTAGGTGCCGTCGGCATTGACGACGTGGAAGTTGGTCAGCACCAGCATCTCCTCCGCCGGTTCCAGGCCGAAGTCGCCGGCCCTCACGATGAAGCCGGTGCCGACGCGGCTGCCGAGCCGCCGCCGGATCGACACCACCGACTGCGCCCGCTCGATGCCGGTGCGCCACCAGCGGTAGGTCTTCGGGCCTTCCTTGCCGAGCAGCGCCTCGAGCTTCGATTGGTCGACGTCGACCGACTGCTGCAACTTGCCGAGCTCGCCGGGGCGGAACTCGACGACACCATGCTCGAGCTTCAACAAATGCGCGCGCAGCATGTCGAGCAGCCCCGCGCCCCACTCGCCCATCCGGCCGAGCTCCCACAACTGCGACAGCTGTCGCAGCGTGCTGGCCACCTGGAAGGGCTTGAGGCTGTCCGAGACAATGTAGTTGCGCAGCGCAAGCTCCACGCGCGGATGATCGGGCGCGCCGAGCGCGGCTTCGGCGACGCTTGCCCAGTACCACGGATCCCGTCCGCCTTCCGGCATCTCGTCGAGCACCTTCAAGAGGTTCCGCGCGAGCGCACGGATGTCGGTGTTGTCGAGCTTGAGCCCCATCGCGCGGGCGCGGTGCAGGACGGCCAGCAGGTTGACCCCATGCCAGGCGAGCTTCGGATTGGCCGCATAGGGCGCGCGATACGCCTCCACCGAGCAGCGCAGCGCCCTCTGCGCCCCCGGCATGGATCGGTCGCCTGCGTCGAAGAAGATCTGCTTCCACGCGCGGCCCAGCAGGCCCTGGGCTTCGAGCGCTTCCGGCTCGTCGGGCCCGACGCTGCGAACGATGCTCTCGAGCAGGGGCACAGCCACCGTCGCTAGGCCCGTCTCGATCAGCGCCTGTGCCTGCAACCGCCGGTTGCGCGCATCGTCCGGATCGACCCGGCTGACCGCCTCCGCGAGCTTCAGCATGCGGTTGAATTGTCGATGCTCGCGCAACTCGAGCACGTCGGCTCGTGCCTGCTCGAGTTCCGCGGGATCGAAGATGCCCGCGAGACTGTCGAGGGCACGCTCACAGCGCAGGAACAGCGCTTGGAGTTCGTCTTGCATGAGAGCTCCGACGACGTGATGCTCCGGCTCCCGGTACCGATGATGACTGTACTAGCGCCGCTTCGCGTGATCAACCGCGCGATCAACCGGTTAAGATCGCCTCATGCCAGGCAAGGTCTTCCTGTTCAGCGGCCACATGATCGACGCCTCCGATCGCCCGGCGGCCCGGTTTCCCGAGCACGCGGCGGCGATTGCGGATCGCGCCATCGCGGCCAAGCTTGACGAACTGCAAGCCGGGCCGCACGACCTCGCCATCTGTGGCGGAGCCTGTGGAGGCGACCTGCTGTTTGCGCAAGCCGCGCTGTACAGGGGCACGCAGCTGGAGATCTACCTGCCGGTCGACGAGCAGACCTTTCTCGCCTCCTCGGTCGACTTCGCCGGAAGCGCCTGGCGGGCTCGGTTCGACGCCGTGAAGCTGCGCGCCGCCATGCACCTGCTGCCGCTGGAGCAAGGGCCGCTGCCGCCCGGGCAGGACCCGTACGAACTGAACAACCGCTGGATGCTGCAGCAGGCTCAGGCACATGGCGCGGCCCGGATCGAGTTCATCTGCCTCTGGAACGGCGAAGGCGGCGATGGGCCGGGCGGCACCGCCCACATGTTCCGGGAAGTGCAGCGACTTGGCGGTCGGGTTCATTGGCTGGAAACGAAGGCGCTATGGCGGTAACCCCGCCGAGCGTTCACGTCTGCGGCGCCCGAACCATGCCGGCACCGACGTCGGCGGGGTCGAAGCCGGCGGCCAGCCGCTCGCTCACCGCCGAGCCGATCAGACGCGACATCAGGTCGCGAAGCTGCGAAGTGGCGACCAGCTTCTGCGCCCACAGCGCCGCGACTCCCGCCACATGCGGTGTCGCCATGCTGGTGCCGCTCATGGTGACCAGGCCCCCGCCGCGCTTCGCCGACAGGATATCGACGCCAGGCCCCGCGATCCGCGCGCCGGTGTTGGAGAAGTCGGCCACCCTGAAGCCACCTGCGGACTCGCCGAGCGCAGCAACCGACACGATGCCGTCTGCGACCGCCGGCGGCGCTACCGACAGCTCGAAGGCAGCATCCGTCCCGCGCCGGCTCTCGTTGCCGGCCGCGGCAACCAGCAGCGACGGCTGGCCGAAGGCGCCGCGCGCGACCACGAACGACGCGAGCCGCTCGAAGAGCAGGATGTTGGCGCGGTAGCCTTCGAGCGCCATCGACACGGCGACCTCCTTCGGCACGCGCTCCCGCTCCAGCTCCGCAACGAAGCCCGGGAAGTCGATGCCGAGCGACATCGACACCACGTGCGCACCCGCGTCCACCGCCCACTGGATCGCCTGGGCGATCTTGTCGCTGCCGCCACCGCCGGTGCCGAGCACCTTGCCGATCAACGCCTTCTTGACGCCTCGGGCAACGCCGATCCGCACCCCGCCGACATCGCGCCCGAAGACGGTGCCGGCGCAATGGGTGCCGTGGCCGTGGTCGTCGTCGGGGCCGGCGAGCGTGAAATTGCGCCGGTCCAGCGTGACGCCGCCGAATGCAGCATGGTTCGGATCGATGCCGGTGTCGAGCACTGCCACCACGATGCCGTCACCGTCGAAGGCGGAGGTGGTCGCGCCGACCGCCTCGAGGCCCCACGCCATCCTGCTCGCCGGCACGAGCCCCTCCGCGCCCTGGCTGACCGGCTCGATCAGCCTCATCGGCATCACCGGCGCGATCGCCGCTGCTTGCCTGCGGGTCATGATGTCGCTGGCCTCGCGCGTCGAAAGCGTCTGCATCTCGACATGGGTGGTGGTCGGGACCGCCGACGACGAACCAGGGGGCACCGCAGGAGGCAACGGCGGCATGGTCGACGGCCGAGCGCCCGGCACCGGCGCGCCGCCCGGCTCCGCCCTCGCAGGCTGTGGTGCACGCTCGAAGAACGGTGCGATCGACTCCTGGAGAATCACGTAGTTTCTCTTCATGAAAATGCTCCTTCATCGCACGCGCGTGTCAACCTGACGCAATCCTGGGGACGACTGGGACGGGTTCTCAACGCTGCTCCCAGATCGCCGCGTAGAACACCTGCCGCCCCACCCCCGCCCCGCTCACCACCACCGGCCTGAAGCCCTGGCCCAGCAAGTCGTCGAAGGTCGCCTGGTATTGCGCCGAACTGAGGCCATGGCGTGCAACGAACGCAGGTCCCGGCCGCTTCTCGAAGATCGCCGCATAGCTGATCTCGTTGCCGACACCACTGGCACTGACCCAGGCCGGGCGGAATCCCTGGCCGACGAATTCGTCGAAGGCCGCCTGGTACTGCTGCGCGCTGAGGCCATGTCGCGCGGCCCAGGCAAAGGCAGCGCTCTGCTCGAAGACGGTCGCATAGAAGACCTGGTTGCCCTGGGTCGCCCCATTGACGAACGTCGGCCGCTGGCCCTGGCGCACGAGCTCGTCGAACGTCGCCTGGTACTGCTGCGCAGACAAGCCGTGCCGCGCAGTCCAACCCGGCCCCTGGATCCTCTCGAAGAGCGCGGCGTAGAGGATCTGATTGCCGACTCCGGCGCCGCTGACGACAGTCGGCCTGAAGCCCTGCGGCACCAGTTCGTCGAAGACCGCCTGGTACTGCTGCGAGGTCAGGCCGTGCCGGGCGGCCCAATCCGGTCCAGGACGATGCTCCCAGACGGCCGCGTAGGAAGCCTCGCCACCCACGCCTGCGGCATTCACATGGATCAGCCGATAGCCGTTGCGCACCGCCTCGTCGAAAGCCGCCTGGTATTGCGCAGAGTTCAAACCGTGGCGCGCGATCCAGCGGCCTGCATGCGCGATGTTGCGCACCGTCGGCGACTCGCGCAGGATCGCCGTGACCCTCACGCCGGAGTTGCTGCCGGTGCCCATGCTGTTGCACCCGCCATTGGTGTGTACGCCCACCACGGACTGCGAGTTCGCATGCAGCACGCCGGAGCCGGAGTTGCCGCCCAGCGTGTCGATGTCGTCGTAGCGAATCGCGTTGCCGTCGAGTTGGGTAGCCGGCCCCGCCTCGACGCGCTTCGGCAGCCCGGCCGGATGGCCGATGATGCAGATCATGTCGTTGACGGCAGCATCGTCGACGGCCACCCGGGTGGTGCCGAAGATCGCACCTGGATTGCCGCCGAGGCGGCAGACGGCGAAGTCGAGATTGTTGATGCGATATTCGACCAGTTGCGTGATCGGGAAACTCTGTTCGGTGCGCAGGTTCCCGTCCGGATCTTCCTGGAAGTTGAAGTTGACGTGCATGTTGAGCGCCTTCTCGGCCGGCGAGATGATCGCGCCGGTGCCGTTGGCACGCGGCAATGACCAGCCGTTCGCGTCGTCGTCGAAGAGATGGCCGCAGGTGAGGAAGATGTCGGCGCTGATCATCGTGCCCGATCCCCAGCGCGCCCCGTTGACGTTGCCGGGATCGGTGAAGAGGGACGCGAGATTGCCGTTCCACTGCACCTGGGCCGCCGCCGACTGACGCGCGGTCACGAGTTCCGCGCTGACGCCGAGTGTGCCGTCGTATTGCTCGACATCCTGCGAGTCGTCGACGACCCCGCAGATAGTTTCCAGCACTGCCTCGTACGACGGCAGGGGCTTGCCGGTGGCACTCGTCGATTCCAGGTTGGTGTCGTCGGAGAGACCCAGTTCGCGGAGGTTCGGCACCGGGACGGGCTTAGACTCCGCCTCGGCCTTCTTCATCACCTCCTGAAGTTCCGTCAGGCGCGCGCGGTCTGGAGTGGGCATGGCAGGGTTCCTTCATGAAAATTCCCCGCCGATTGCGGAAAGACCTGGCAGACCAACACGCCATCAGGCTCCGCACGGACCCTGCTGAAACGCCCTGCTCGCCCAGTCGGCATGACTGGTCATTCGGCGGGACAGTAATGACCAATGCCGCGTCAAGTACCCGGCGTCCGGTCTTGCGAATCGCCGTCTTCCAGACCGCGACTCCGGACGCATCAATCGCATCTCACCGAGTCGTGGAGGATAGGCCGCGCAAGCGAGTGCCGCCATTTCCAGACAAACATGTTCACAAGGAATGGCACTGACGCGGCCGGTAGTACCCATTGCGTATTGCCTGACCCGGCGAACGAGCAGAACCTGTCACGGCGTTTCGATGCCAGTCCACGAGCAGGCCTGCGCCGCACCGACGCACGACTCGACTGCCGTCATTCGCTTCAACCGCAATCCCCGGAGCACCTCATGAGCAGCAAGAAGACGAATATTCCACCGATCACCAAGCCAACCGCCGTGCCGCCGACTCCGCCCGTCGTTGCACAGGCCAGTCCCTCCGACGATCGCGCTGGATGCGCCACTTCGATGGAAGACGGCGAATGCCGCCGAGCAGAAGGTTCTGCAGAACCTGCAGGGGAACATCCTCAAGGGCCACGGACGTGACCGCACCTGGAACATTTTCTTCCGCCTCGGGCCCGATACCCTCAAGGCCAAGCGAGTGCTGCGGGACCTGGGTAACTTTCGCGTCACCAGTGCCTACGAGCAGCTCCTGGAAACCGAGGCGTTCAGAACCGAGCACAGACCCGGCGCCACGTTCTGCGCCGTTTTCGTCAGCGCCGCCGGATACGAGAAGCTCGGGCTGGCGTTCGCGCCGCCGCCCGACAACGACGCCTTCCTTCCCGGCATGAAGGACGCCTCCAGCGTGCAACAGCTTGGCGACCCGGACCCTGCCCAATGGGAAGCGGCATTCCAGCAGGACTTCGACGGAATGGTCCTGGTTGCCGACGATGAAGTCGCGCGCGGCTCACGAGCCGTGGCCGAGATCCAGTTCATGCTGACCAGCAGCGGCGGATCGGTTCATGTCCAGACCGGCAGGGCGATCCGCAACACCTTCGGCAACGGTCTCGAGCATTTCGGCTACGTCGACGGTCGCAGCCAGCCGCTGATGCTGCTCGAAGACATCGAAAAGGAATCGCGTGACGAGGGCATCGCCCACTGGGATCCGACCTTTCCCCTCAGCACCGCTCTGGTCAGCGACCCGCTCGCCAACGATCCCGACGGACTGTCGTTCGGCAGCTTCTTCATCTTCCGCAAGCTCGAGCAGGACGTCCGGGGGTTCAAGACCCGCGAGCAGGATCTCGCCGACAGCCTCGGCATGACGGGTGCGGACCGCGAGCGCGCCGGTGCTTCCGTCGTCGGCCGATTCGAGGATGGCACGCCGGTCACCATGGCCGGCGAGGCGCGAGGCCTCAAGGAACCGCACAACGACTTCGACTACACCGGCGACGCAGCAGCCAGCCGCTGCCCGTTCCACGCCCATATCCGCAAGACCAATCCGCGTGGATCCGGCGGCTTCGAGCCCGAGCCGGACGAGCGCAGCCACATCATGGCCCGCCGTGGCATCACCTACGAGGACGCCGCCCGCATCATCCATCCCGACGGCTTGCCGGACACGAGCACCAGGCAGGAGTTCATCGACCAGGTCCAGAGTCACCTGCCCGCGGCCGATGTCGGGCTTCTGTTCATGGCCTACAACGCCAAGCTCGACAACCAGTTCGTCTTCACCCAGCGAACCTGGGCCAATAATCCGGGCTTTCCGCAAGCGCCCTCGGCCCCGGGACTCGACGGGGTCATCGCGCAGAACGCCGGCTCACCGGGCGGTCAGGTTCACGCAAAGCAATGGGACGACCCCGCCGCCGGCACCTTGGGCTTCGACTTCAAGGGCTTCGTGCACATGAAGGGCGGGGAGTACTTCTTCTCGCCAAGCTTGAAGTTCCTGCGGGAACTTTGACTGCGTCGGACGGCCAGGGCAGCCTGGACCGACTGCAGGAAATGCCAGGCCGCGAAAGTCGAGGCCGCGAAAGTCGGGGCCGCTGAAGTTGCGGCCGCTGAAGGCGCGGCCGCGTCAGAGTTCCGCGATCCGCGCGTGGACGGAGTCGCCGTCCACCAGCAATTCGCCGACCGCGATCGGCAGCTTGAAGCGGCGCGGACCGGCACTACCCGGATTGACGTACAGGATGCCGTCCCGCTCCTCGACCGTCGGCTTGTGGGAATGCCCGAAGACGACGAACGAGCGGAGAAAGGCGACGGCCTCGGGACGAAGGAGGGAGTGGGTGTCGGAGATCAGGCCGATTCTCTGTCGCGAGGGCGCGATCATCCTACTCCGCCGGTCGCTGGAGATGCCAATCGGTGGCCGCCTGGTACGCCCAACCGATCCGCAGTGCCGTCGCCTCGTCATACGCCCGGCAGGCGATCTGCAGCGAAGTCGGCAATCCTTCGCTCGACAGGCCGTTGGGAAGAGCCAGGGCGCACAGGTCCAGGAAGTTCCCGAACCGCGTGTAGTGCGCCGGCGCCGTCGCCTGGTCGACCTCGTCCACGGGCACGGCGGTAGTCATCGTGGTAGGCGTCAGCAGCGCGTCGATTCCTTCCATCGCATCGGCGAACTTCTGCTTCATCACCTCGCGCACGTGCAGCGCTTCCATGTAGGCCTGGGCGGTGACGTCGCGGCCGGCGGCGATGCGAGGCCGGACGTGCGGGTCCAGCGGCGCGCTTGCGTCGTCGATCAGTTCGCGCAGCAGCGCGTAGCTCTCCACCGCCATGATCCGCAGGTTGAACGCTGCCACGTCGGCGAAGGCGAACGGCAGTTCGACCTTGACGATCTCGGCGCCGAGCCGCTGCAGCTCCGAAATCGACCGATCGTAGGCATCAAGAACGTCGGCAGAGGCGAACCGGCGCTCGGACTCCGGCATCGGTGCGATCCGCAGGCCGCGCAGGCCGCGCCTCAACTGCGGCATCGGATCGACGTAGGGCAGGCGCTCGGTAAGCGGGTCGAGCGGGTCCGCACCCTGCATCGCGGCGTAGAGCAGTGCCGCATCTTCCGCGGAGCGCGTCATCGGCCCCGGCGTGTCCAGCGTCGGGCTCAACGGCAGCACGCCGAATGTGCTCACCCGCCCGATGGTCGTCTTGAGCGCCGTGATGCCGCACCAGGACGCCGGCAAGCGGACCGACCCGCCGGTGTCCGTGCCGACCGCCCATGGCGCCAGGCCCGCGGCGACGGCGACACCCGAGCCGCTGCTCGAGCCGCCCGGCGTGCGCTTGCGATCCAGGTCCCAGGGATTCCAGGGCGTGCCGCGCCGCGAGTTGGTCCCCCAGCCGCCCATCGCGAATTCCACCGTATGAGTCTTGCCGATCACGATCATGCCTTGCGAGATCAGCCGCCGCGCGACGGTGGCGGTACGCTGCGCGACCCGGGCTCGCCATGCCTCGCAGCCGCCGGTGACGACCTTGCCTTCGATCTCGATCAGGTCCTTGAGCGCAATGGGGATGCCGTGCAAGGGACCGACCGCGTGCCCCGAACGGATCGCCGCATCGGCGCCCTGCGCGGCCAAGCGTGCGTCATCGGCATAGACCTCGACATACGCCTGCAGCTTCGGCTCGCGTTCGGCAATGCGCGCGAGATAGGCGTCGGTCACGTCGACCGGCGAAAGCCGCCGCGCCATGATCCGCTTCGAGAGCTCGTGCACGGGCAACTGGATGATTTCGGGCAATGACATGATCGACTCGGAGGATGTAGTTGATGGGAAAGCTCAACCCGCGCTGAACATCGTCCGGGGCAGCCAGGTGGCGATCTCCGGGAATATCGTGATGATCACGATGGCAAGGCACAGCACGATGAAGAACGGAATGACGGCCTTCGCGACATACAGGATGTTGTGTCCGGTGAGCCCCTGCACGACGAACAGGTTGAAGCCCACCGGTGGCGTGATCTGCGCGCATTCCACCACCAGCACGATGAAGATGCCGAACCAGACCAGGTCGATCCCTGCGGCCTCGACCATCGGCATGATCACCGCCATGGTGAGCACGACCATCGAGATCCCGTCGAGAAAGCAGCCGAGGACCAGGTACAGGATCGTCAAGGCAAAGATCAGCTGGTAGGGCGAGAGGCCGATGGTGCCGATCCAGTTGGCCAGCGCGCGCGGGATGCCGGCGTAGCCCATCACCACCGTCAGGAAGGCGGCCGCCGCGATGATGAAGCCGATCATGCAGGACGTGCGGGTCGCGCCGTAGAGGCTGGTCTTGAAGTTCGCCCAGGTCAGGCTGCCGGAAAAAAGCGCGACCAGGAGCGAGCCGACGACGCCAAGCGTAGCCGCCTCGGTGGCGGTGGCGACGCCCGTATAGATCGATCCGATCACCGCGGCGATGAGCAGCACCGTCGGCAGCAGCAGGCGCAGGCGCCTGAACTTCTCCATGAACGGCAGCGGTGGATCCGCTGCCGGCATCTTGTCCTTGTTGAACACCGCCCAGCCCATGATGTAGGCCATGAACAGCGCCATCACCAGGATGCCCGGGCAGAACGCCGGCTAGGAAGAGTCGCGAAATCGAGACGTTCGCGGACACGCCGTAGACGATCATGATGATCGACGGCGGGATCAGAAGCCCTAGCGTGCCGGCGGAGGCGAGCGAGCCGATGCTGATCGATTCGTCGTAGCCGCGCCGTTTCAATTCCGGCAGCGACATCTGGCCGACGGTAGCGGCGGTGGCGGCCGAAGAACCGCTGACCGCGGCGAAGATGCCGCACCCGATCACGTTGACATGGATCAGCCGCCCGGGCAGGCGTGCCGTCCAGGGCGCGAGTCCGCGGAAAAGGTCGTCGGCGAGCCGGGTGCGATAGAGGATCTCGCCCATCCAGATAAAGATGGGCAGCGCGGTCAGCGTCCAGCCGCTGACGGCCCCCCAGAGCGTCGACGGCATGACCAGGTCGATCGGGGCGTCCGCAAAGAGCAGCATGCCGAGCAGCGCAACCCCGATCAGCGAGACCGCAACCCACAGGCCCGAGGCGAGCAGCAGGAGCAGCGCCAGCGCCAGGAGCGGACTGTAGAGCAGTGGATCCATGCCGGGCCCGGTGGCCTATTCGGTGAACGCGTCGGCGGCGCCGTCGCGCTCATAGCGCGGCTCGCGACCGCGCACCACGTTGACGAACTCCTCGATGATTGCGATCTCCAGAAGGATAGCTCCGAGCGCCATCGACAACTGCGGGATCCACAGTGGGATGGTGATCATGCCGGTGGAGACATCGCCGAATGAGTGCGAGTCCAGCACCTGCTGCACCGAGAAGGCGGCGAACATTGCGCCGATCAGCGCAAAGACCGCGAGGCACCAGATCTCGAACCCGCGGCGCAGGCCCGGCGGCACATGCGCCAGCAACAGGTTGACCCGGATATGGCCGCCACTGCGAAACGTGGAGGCGAGAGCAAGAAACGTCGCGCCGGCCATGGCATAGCCCGCCAACTCGCCCGCATCTGGAACGAGGATCCCCAGCAGCCGCCCCACCACCTGCGCCAACGTGAGGAGGGCAATCAGCAGCAGGAGGATCGCGGCGAGGATTCCCCCCGCCGCGTAGAGCCTGTCGAGCGGGCGCAAGCGGGTGGCTCAGTTGGCCTTGCGGTACTGCTCGAGGATCTTCGGCCCCTCTTCGCCGGCGGACTTCGACCATTCGGCCACCAGCTGCTCGCCGATCTTCTGCAGTTCGGTCATCAGCTGGGGGCTCGGCTGGCGCACGTCCATGCCCTTGTCCTTGAGCGTCTGGATCAACTTGCCGGTTTCCTCGTCGCGCATCTGCCAGCCACGCTCTTCCGCGGTCTTCGACGCAGCAAGAACCGCGTCCTGCGTCTTCTTGTCGAGGCGCTTGAAGACCCGGTCGTTGACGACCACGATGTTCCAGGGCGCCATCGCCTTGACCTCGTAGAAGTACTTGACGAAGTCCCAGGCCTGCGTGTCGACGCCGGTTGCCGGCGAGGTGATCATCGCTTCGATCACGCCGGTGGAGAAGGCCTGCGACACCTCGGACTGCTGCACCGTCACCGGCACCGCGCCCATCAGTTCTGCCAGGCGGCCGGTCACCGGGTTGAATGCGCGGAACTTCACGCCCTTGAAGTCGGCTGTCGACTTGATCTCCTTGCCGGAATAGAACGAATTGAAGGGCCAAGGCACGACGAAAAGCAGGCGCATGCCCTGCTTGGCCAGGCGCTCCTCGAGCAACGGGCGCATCACCTTCAACAGCTTGGCTCCTTCTTCGCTGGTCGAGGCAAGAAAGGGTACCGAATCGACGCCGAACAACGCCGACTCGTTGGAATGCATCGACATCAGCAGTTCGCCGACCTGCACCTGACCGGTCTGCACGCCGCGCTTCACGTCCGGCTGCTTCATCAGGGAGGTTTCCGGATGAAGGACGATCTCCAATTCGCCGGCGGTGGTCTTCTTCACCTCCTCGGCGAACTGCATGATGTTGCGGGTGAAGTAGTTGCGATCGTTGGAGCGCACCGGCATGTTCCACTTCTCCGCGAATGCGGGGGAACTCACCAGGGTCGACGCCGCAAGGCCGATGGCCGCGAGGGTCGTTTTCAAGGTCGGCTTCAAGAGCTACCTCCGTTCTGGAACAGTTGAAATGAGATCGATCGCTGCAACGAGCCTATCGGTGTCGCGGCTTCATGGACATGGACGCCCGAGGTCAAAGATCGCTCTTGCTCAGGTCCCACATCAGGCGGTACGTGCCGGTGGAGATCACCTCCGCGCCGGGCTCCTTGAACCGCGTCGTCATCAGCGTTCGCACGGCCTCGACGTCGGTGCCGTCGATCAGCACGTACCAGTCGGCCGCGCCGGGATTCGGCTTGTCCGGCTCGGTCAGCGACCTGGAAAGGCGCGGATCGCTCTCGATCAGGTGAAGCGAGATGATGCCCGGCAACCGGCCCGGATCGAGCAATCCGTGCAACCTCTTCCGGATCGCATCCCTGTCGTCGGTCGCCGGACGCAGCCGCGCGACGCCCAGCGCTGCGCCGCGACCCTGCCCGCGGCTTGCGGTGATACGCCCGACCGCACGCCCCATGTTCCGGAAGCGTGCGATGTTCCGGCGGGACCACTCGGTCTGGTTGCCAAGCGCCTTGGCATAGGCAGGGCTGTCCAGGTCCTCGAACGCCGCGGTCGAATAAGTGCAGAAGTATTTCGGGCTCGCCTCCACCGCGATCCAGCGCCGAGCCTCGAGGAAGCCGTCGATGGCAACCCGCTCGGCGAGGTGTTCGCGGTCGTACCAGATATTGAAGTCCGCTTCATCGGCGGCATCGACGTCCATGGACGTGATGAGCATTCCTTTTCCGGCTAGCGGCATGTCCTGGAACTCCTCGTCGGAATCGATGGGGTTTGCGTGCAGCAATGGTGCATCGTCGATGCAACCCGGCCTCGCGCCGACGCGTTGGTGACTGCGTGGTTCCAGTCTATCCTATCGTCGGCCCGCAGCGGGCGCAACCCGCGATCGCCGCAGCTCGGGCGCAGATCCACCCGACACAGGAGAAGACATGAAAGACCCGTCGCGCATCCTTTCACCGAGCCGGCTGCCGGTCGGCCGCGCCGCCGAGATGGCGCCGGTCGAGGTCGCACGCCTCGAAGGCAAGGCCCTGCCCGCGCCGATGCGCATCGCGTCGCTGCTGGTCGGTCAGGAGGCCAACCTGATGTGGGAGTCGGTCGCGCGTGGCAGCAAAGTCCCCCCGCATCGCCACGACGATCATGAATCGATCGTCTACCTGGTGTCCGGGGCGCAGCGCCTGTGGATCGCAGGCGTGGAATACGAGGCCAGGGCCGGCGACGCCTGGGTGCACGAGCGCGGCGTCGAGCATGCCAGCGAGGCGCTGGAGGATTGCGTGCAGATCGAGTTCAAGACGCCGGCGACGCGGACCTGGTAGGCCCGGCCTTTCGGATCATCTCCGCCCGCCTCACCGTCGCGAGCGCCCGCTCGTACACCGGTATGTCGATCATCTTCCCGTGCAGCGCGATGGCGCCCAGGCCTTCCGCCATCGCCTTCTCGAACACCTGCACCACCTCGGCGGCGCGGGCGGCATCTGCCTCCGACACACCAAACGCCTCGTTGAAGACCGGCACTTGCGCCGGATGGATGCAGGCACTACCGGTGAACCCGATCCGGCGGGCCAGGGTAGCCAGCTCGCGCAATGCCGCGACGTCGTCGAATCCGGCAATGCTCCCGGGCAGGCCGAAGGCCTCGATGCCGGCCGCGCGCGCGGCGATTGCCACCGTCTCGGCGGCGAGGGTCATCGCCCGCGGCTCGGGGATCTGCTCCATGGCCGCAGCATAATCCTCGACACCGAAACCGATACCGATCAGCCGCTTGCTGGAATCCGCGATGGCGAGTGCGTTGAAGATGCTGCGCGGGGTTTCCAGCAAGGCGACGAAGCTGGTGTGACCAACCGGCAGGCTCGCGGCCTTCTCGGCACGCGAAACCCGGTCGATATGCTCAGCCAGTTGCGCCGGTGTGTCCACCTTGGGGAGGAACATGCCGGTGACCGCCTCGCAGACGCTGGCAGGCACATCGAGATCCGCCAGTGCGGGCGCGCTGTTGATCCGGACGAAGACCCGCAGGCCCCGCCGGCGCAGGTCGGCGGCGGCGGCGGCAATCAACTGGCGCGCCTCGGCCTTCCGGGCGGGAATGATCGAATCCTCGAGGTCGAGGATCACGGCATCGGCGCCGCGCAGGTGGGCCTTCTCCAGGAAACGTGGCTGCAGGACCGGCAGGAACAGGACAGACCTCAGAACTTGCATCAGACGACTCCTTCGTTACGCAAACACGCCAGTGCGGCATCGTCGATGCCGACCGTCTTCAGGATTTCCAGGTTGTGCTCGCCCAAAGCCGGGGCGCGGCGCCTGATCGCCCCGGGCGACTTCGACAGCCGGGGCAGGACGTCGTGCATCGGAACCGAGCCCATGTCCTCGTCGGGAAGGTCGACGAAGACACCGCGCTCGCGGATGTGGGGATCATTGCTGATCTCGGAGACGTCGTAGACCGGTCCTACCGTGACATGCTCCTCCTTGAAGAAGGCCAGCGCTTGCGCACAATCCATCGCCCCGATGAAGTCGCCGACGATCGTGTCGACCGTCTCGACGTTGCGCAACCGGTCGGCATTGGTCCTGAAGCGCGGATCGTCGATCATGTCCGCCCTGCCGATCGCGCGGAACAGCCGCTCGGCCATGTCCTGCGTCGACGCGGAGAGCGCGACATACTTGCCGTCCTTCGTCATATAGATGTTGCGGGGAGAAGAGATGGAGGCGCGGTTACCCGACCGCGGCGGCACCTGCCCGCTGACGCGATACGCCGCCACGTCCGGGCCGAGGATCGACACCATCGGCTCAAGCAACGACAGGTCGATCACCTGGCCTCCCCGGCCCTTCAACTCGACTTCGCGCACCGCGATCATCGTCGCATAGGCACCGTACAGGCCGGCGACCATGTCCGCCAGCGCCATGTTGGGCAATGCCGGCGGCTTGTCGGCGAAGCCGTTCTTGGCGGCGAAACCGGAAATGCCTTCCACCAGGCTGCCGAACCCCGGCATCTGGCTGTACGGTCCGGTTTGTCCCCATCCCGACACCCGCACAATCACCAGGTCTGGATTGATCCCGTGCAATGCCTC
Source organism: uncultured Pseudomonadota bacterium (assembly GCA_963844195.1). Taxonomy (GTDB): domain Bacteria; phylum Pseudomonadota; class Gammaproteobacteria; order Burkholderiales; family Burkholderiaceae_E; genus Lautropia. The sequence goes on from CAWJNC010000006.1 coordinate 166,897, forward strand.
GGGTGAGAAACCGAGCCGCTCCAGCACGCCCGGGCGAAAGTTCTCCAGAAGCACCTGCGACTTCGCGACCAGCTTCTGCAGGATCTCCTTGCCGGCGGGTTTGCGGATGTCGAGGGTGACGCTCTTCTTGTTGCGCCCGTAGACCTTCCAGTAAACCCCGATACCGTCTTCCTTCCATTCGCGCAGGGTATCGCCGCGCCCGGGCGCTTCGATCTTGACGACCTCGGCGCCGAAGTCCGCCAGCAGCAGGCTCAGCATGTTGCCGGCGACCACCCGCGTCAGGTCGAGTACCCGGATGCCGTCCAGGGGACAGGGGGCATCGCTTCGGTAGTCCATGGATCGTTCTCGTCTTGGCTGTTGAGTTCGTTGAACGCGTTCGCGCTCACGCCGGCAGTCGGCCGGGTGGGAAATTGACGATGCCTTCCGGAGGTACCCGCAGGAAGACGTCGCCATTCGGCAGTTCCTGGGCGGACTCGATTCGAAGCGTCGCACCGAGCGCCTGCACGTGGTACGCGTAGCGCGCGCCGAGATAGCTCTGCTCGACGATCCGTCCCCTGATGTCGCTGCCGGTCCCACCGGCCGCAGCAGTCTCCGCCGAGCCAGGCGCGCCCGACACGATCTGGATGCTCTCGGGCCGGATCGCCGTCATCAGCCGCTCGCCAGGCGAGCCGCTGGTGGCATGTCCGAGAGCCAGCGACTGCCCGTCCGGGTAGGCCGCCCGCAGGCCGTCGTTGCCCGCGGCGAGCGTTGCTTCGATCAAGTTGCTGGCGCCGATGAAGTCGGCCACGAAAGGCGTGGCCGGAGAGCGATAGATGCGCCGCGGACTATCGAGCTGCACGATCTGGCCACTATCCATGACGGCGATCCGGTCGCTCATGGCAAGGGCTTCGATCTGGTCGTGGGTGACGTAGACGGTGGTCAGGCCCACCTTGGTCTGCAGGTGCTTCAGCCAGGTCCGCGCCCGATCCCGCAGCTTCGCATCGAGGTTCGAAAGCGGCTCGTCGAGCAGCAGGATGCGGGGACGGAACACCAGCGTGCGGGCCAGTGCAACCCGCTGCTGCTGGCCACCCGAGAGCTGGTGCGGATAGCGGTCCGCCAGGTGCTCCATCTCCACCAGCGCCAGTGCCTCGTCGACCTGCGTCCGGCGGTCGCGCCTGCTTAGCTTGCGAAGCTTCAGTGGAAACTCGCAGTTGCCGCGGACCGTCATGTGCGGCCAGAGGGCATAGGACTGGAACACAAGGCCGCAACTGCGCCGCTCGGGAGGCAGGTAGATACCTTTCGAGTCGTCGAAATAGACGTCGCCGCCCAGGCTGATCCGCCCCGAAGTCGGCCGCTCAAGTCCGGCAATGGCGGCCAGCGTCGTCGATTTGCCGCAGCCGCTCGGCCCCAGCAGCGTCAGGAACTCGCCTTCCTTGACGGTGAACGACACGTCGTCCACGGCAGTGACACCGGCATAACGCCGGGTAAGCGAAACAACGTTCAATTCAGCCATGGCTCTTGACGCCGAAGACGAACCGGAAGACCGCCATGAAGACGGCGATGATCGCCATCTGCAGGACCGCCAATGCAGCGACCGAGCCGTTCTCGCCCTGGATCCAGAAGGTCAGCATGGTCGTGCCCATGACTTCGCTGCCGGGGCCGAAGAGGAACACCGCCACGGCGTACTCCTTGATGAAATGAATGAACAGGATGGCGTAGCAGGCAAACAAGGCCGGCTTCAGTTGCGGTATCAGGACATGAACGCAGGTTTGCAGCCAATTGGCGCCGACGCTGCGCGCGCTGCGGTCGTGGTCGCTGCTGATCTGCAGCAGGGCGGGCTGGACGGCGCCATACCCGGTGGGCAGATGCCGCATCACGAACGCAAAGATCAGGATCGCGATCGAGTTCTGCATCCAGGCCATGCCCGGGAGCCAGGCAGTCGCCCACAGCACGCCCATGCCGACCAGCAGACCGGGCATTGCGCGCGGATAGAGCGCGGCGAACTCGAGCGGGCGGCGCAGCGGATATTCGGACCGAAGCGCGACCAGCGCGACGGCGAGAACGAGGAAGGTGCCCAGGGCGCCGCCGATGAGTGCGACGCCCAGCGTGTTCCAGATCGACCGGACATAGGCGGGATAGGAAAACACCGTGCCGTAGTTCTCCCAGGTGAAGACTTCGGCAATCGGCACGAAGGGCGTCAGCACGGACACGAGCGAACGGGCGACAAGGCCGCCGAGCAGGAGCACCACTGCCGCGAAGAGATAGAGCCCGAGCAGCCCGCTCAGCGGCCAACGCCATGCACCCAGGTCCAGGAGGCGGCTGCGGCCAGCCTTGCCGCCCACGGTGACGAAGCGCGGCCGTCGCCCACCAGGTACATCTGCACCAGCACGAGAACGTGACCACGAGGATCAGCAGGACCGCCACGGCGCTCACCAATGCATGATCCGGGGTGGTCGCTTCGAAGCCGTTGGCGTAGATGAAGGTGGTGAGGAAATGCATGCCGCCAGGCACGGCGAGCAACAGCGGCATGGAGAAGAGCTCCAGCGCGAGCACGAAATTCAGGATCGTCGTGGTAACGATGGCCGGCCGCAGCAGCGGGAAGGTGATCGCGGCCAGCGTCCGGAACGGCCCGGCGCCGCTCAGACGAGCGGCGTCCTCGAGCGCCGGGTCGATGGTCCGCGCAGCACCCAGGCAGTAGAGGAAGGTCAGGGGCGCGAGCGACAGCCCGGTGGCGACGGAAAGTCCGGTCAGGGAATAGAGTTCCCAAGGCTGCCAGCCGAGCAATTGTTCCACCCAGAGGGTCGCGAAACCAGAAGGCCCGTAGGCAACGATCCAGCCGAACGCCAGCACCAGGTGACTCACATAGATCGGCCAGAGCATCAGGTTGACGACCAGCCGTGCGCCAGGGAGATTGGTGCGGGCGACCAGCACCGCCGTCACCACGCCGATGACCTGCGCAATCAACGTGGCGGAGACAGCCGAAGATCGCGGTGTTGACGACGGCGCTCCAGAAGTCGGGGCTACCGAGCGCCCGGTAGTACCCGCGCAGGCTGAACGCGCCTCCGCCGTCGTAGAGCGCCTTGTCCGATACCGACTGCATCAGGATCGGCAGGATGGGCGCCGCCACCAGGATCAGCACCACCACCAGCACCATGGTCTGCAGGGTGCGTTCGCCACCGGCGAGTCGCGATGGCGGCATCGGCAGGGTCGCGGTTTCAGCGGCCATATCAGGGTTCACTTCTCATGCGAGGCGCCTCACTCGGAGTGCGCCGATAGAAGTCGCAGCGACCGCTGCGACTGGAGCATGTGGACCTCGGCACCGCGACGCGGTTCACGGTGCCGGTCCAGCGGACGTTTCAGCGGTTGAAGCGGACTTCCAGCGGATGACGAACTTGTCGATCTCCGGGAGTTGCGCCGGGTCGTAGGTCATGATCTGGATCTTGTCCTCGCCGCCCACCTCCTTCACGATGGAGTGGTAGGTGTAGTAGGTGATGTCTTCCGCCTTGAGGTCGCGCACGGGCGTGAGGCCGCCCTTGCCGAAGCCGGCCTGCCCCTCGTACGACAGGACGTGGTCGAGCAGCAGCTTGGCCGAATTCGGACTGCGGCCGCCCTTGGTGGTCGCCATCAGGCGCGGATAGATCGGCTGGCGGTCCTTGAAGAAGGACCAGTCGATCACCGCCTTGCGGGCCGGATCGGCGAGCTTCGGAAAGACCGTGATGCCGCTGATCAGGTAGGCCAGGGCGTACTCGCCGGTCGTAAGCTTCTCCAGCATGGCGCCGCCGGAGCGCTCGGCCTTCGACATCGGGCCGATCACCTTGTAGGTGTCCCAGATCTTCTCGCCGTGCCCCTGCGCCCACACCCAGTTCCAGATCGCCGTTTCGGCGCCGGCGCCGGCATCATAGGTGACGAGCTTGCCGTTGAGCTTCTTGTTCTCGGCGGAGGCCAGCTCCGTGATCTTCTCCATCGTGTCCGGTCGTGCACCCGCCGGCAGCACGCGCTTGTTCCATACGATCAGCGACGGGTCGGCTGACAACGCATAGGCGCCGGGGATCGGATTGGCCCACTTCGGCAGATGCGAGGCCTCCGGCGACTTGTACTCGATGAGTTCCTGCCGCTCCGACGCCTGCAGCCAGCGCGGAATGCCGAATGCTGCGATGAAGTCAGCCGTCCTGGAGCCGCTGGATTTTTCGGTGTAATACCGGTCCCAGAGTTCGTTGTTCAGATCGAGGGTCTCGACCTTGATCCAGGGATACTTCTTGGCAAAGCTGTCGAGCACCGGCTTCCAGTTGAAGGCGGCCATGACCGAATACACAAGCAGGCCCTCTTCCTTGCGCGATGCCTCGACGATCTGCTTGTAGTCGGCCGGGTAGTAGTCTGGAAGCGCCTGGGCCACCGCGGTTCCGGACGGCAGCGCCGCCGCCGCACAAACGATTGCCAGGACGCCACTCGCGATGCGAGTCTTCATCTGTAGTCTCCTCGATAGTCAACGGTGCCGTCTGATCACCCTCGGACCGGCCCTTGGAAGCAGAGCATAGGCCACCACGGCCATCGCGGGCAAATATCGGATTCATATGCCGCCATAAGCTCAATATATAGCGAATCATTCCCTCGGCCTGAGCGAACCCGAGGGCGCGAGCGCGCCGACATGCTCCCGGATCACTTGTTTTGTCAGCGCGAACACTGCTGCCGCGGCACGCGGAAGGGGTGGAACGGCCGCGCAGCAGAGCGCCACCGAACGCCAGATCTCCGGGCTGAGGCGAATTCCCTTGACGTGTCCCGAAGCCACGTCGTCCGCGATCGTCGCCCAAGGCACGATGCTGCACCCGGCGCCGCGGCGGACCAGCTGCGTTGGTGGTGGGAATGGAGCCGTCGATTTCGGCCACGACCCGGGGCACCACGCCGGCGCGCGCGAAGGCCGTATCCAGGAGCGAGCGTATCCCCAGGGTCGCACTCGGCAGGATCAATGACAGCCGGTCGATGGCGGTCAGCGGGAACGGATCCTCGACCGCGAGGTCCGCCGGTGCCACCAGATAAAGCGCTTCGTCGTACATCCACTCCAGGCGCAACCCAGGTCTTCCGGCCTGCGAAAGGATGGCCATATCGAGGTGCCCCGCATGAAGACGCTCCTCGAGACTGCCGCTTACGCCGGTCAACACGGTGAGCTTGACATCCGGGTACTGGCGTCGGCAGGCCTCCACCAAAGGCACGGCCAGGAGGATGGCTGCGCTGGTTGGAATGCCGATCCAGACAGGACCCGAGGGATGCTTGTCCAGATAGGCCACATCCTGCCGAATCGACCCGGCCAGCCGCAACAGCATCTGCGCCCGGTCGAAGAACAGACGTCCGGCGTCAGTGGGCGAGACCCCCTTGGAAGTCCGCTCGAGCAGTTTCACCCCCAGATCCGATTCGAGCGCCTGGATCTGCTGGGTCAGTGCCGGCTGAGCGATGTGCAGGAGACTAGCTGCCTTAGAGATGCTGCCCGCCTCCACGATAGTGACGAAATTGCGATATCTGCGCATGCGGATTGCTGCGTCTCCGTGACGCTATCCTCAGCGTTGAGCCGCCGGGCCGCCTGCACGTACGCGGTTCCCGCATCACCGGCGACGAGGATCTGTGACAGGGGCAGGCGAGAGATCATTCCAGCTTCGTTCCCGAAGCCGCGATCGCCTTCTCCCACTGATCGTACTGCTTCTTCATGAAGGCAGCAGCCTCCTCGGGACCGCCATTGATCACCTGGACGCCCGCCTGCTCGAGTTCCTTCTGCAGGTCGGCATCCTTGAGCGCGGTCTCCAGCGCCCGATGGAAGGTCTTGACGACCGACTGCGGCGTCTTCTTCGGCGCCAGCACCACGTACCAGGTCGTCACCGAATACCCCTTGATGCCGCCCTCCTCGATCGTCGGAATCTCCGGTGCGATCGGCGAGCGGCTGGAGCCGGTTTGCCCCAGCGCCCGCAGCCTGCCCGCCCGGATGTTCGGCAGGCTTTCGGAGATCGGCAGCATCGTCATGTCCACCGTTCCGGCAATGCTGTCGATCATCGCCGGCGCACCTCCACGATAGGGAATGTGGAGGTAGCTGATGTCGCCCATGGTCCTGAGCACGTCCATCGCAAGATGCGAGGAGCTGCCGTTTCCTGAGCTCGCGAACTTGATGCCTTGCGGCTTCTCGCGCGACACCGCCTGCAGATCCGCGATCGACTTGATCGGCAGCTTCGGATTCACCATCAGCACCAGGGGAGCCTCCCCGATCAGCCCGATGGGAACGAAGTCGTCCCACTGATAAGGCACGCGACGATACAGGTGGGGATTGATCACGATCCCCGGCGTGCTGAACAGGACCGTATATCCATCGGGATCCGCCTGCGATGCGATTTCGAAAGTCACGTTGCCGCCCGCGCCCGGCTTGTTCTCCGGCACGAAGTTCCAGCCGGTCTGCTCGCCCATCTTCTTGGTGACCATCCGGGTGACGATATCCGAGCTGCCACCGGCCGGGAACGGGATCAGGACCCGGACCGGCTTGGACGGGTACTCGTCCGCCTGCACCGGGCCATCGCGGCATAGGCGCACAGGCCGGCGCCGAGCATTTCAACAAGCTGCGCCTGCTCCCGGCTGCCACCATGCCGTCCGCCTGCGACTCCGCCGTCGATACGTCTTTCATCTTCGTCTCCTTTCGTGAATCGGTCTCGTCCATCTGCCAGCACCCTGCTGGCAGCGACTGCCGAATCAGTGCGCCTGCCCGCCGACGCCAGCGCGCCGGCGGCGCACTGCCCCGGAGCCGGATCTCCTGGCGGCACCGACCGGCTCGTACAAGTCGTCTGTCCAGCGCCAGCCCCACCATCCAGCCGTCCCGGATCGCGGCGAGGAAGTCGCCAGGCGAGCTGCAGTCACCGATCCGTTCATATGGGATGCCGGTTGCCTCGACCGCCGCCATCACGTCCAGCGCCGGCTTCGGGCCGGTAGCGAAGATCAGCGCCTCGCCGATCGGCAGGTGCTCGGGCCGCTGTTCGCTGACCTGGATATGCAACGACTCCGACTCCACGCCGATGACCCTGCAATTCCTGAACAGCGACATGGTCGGCTTCAGCCGCTCGATGAGCTCCATCCGATTGTTGCGGGCCATGCCATTGGCGATGATGTCGAGCATCTCGATGACATTGACACGGCAGTTGCGCGTCCTCAGCAGGTCCGCCAGCTCGATGCCGACCATCCCGCCGCCGATGATCGTGACCGTCGCGCCCTCGCGCACCAGCGACGGGAGCCGCGAGCACGTCCCATGCATGACGCACGGCAATGTCCGAGGCAAGGCGTGAGACGTCGATCGGCGGATTCCGTACGGCCGAGCCGGTCGCGACGACAATGAAGTCGGGGGCGTAGGCTTCGATGCGATCGGAAGTCGCATCGACATTCAATCGGATGGGAACCTGCAGCTCCTGCAGGATCTTCATCCGGTAGGTCCAGACCGGCCGCACCGCTTCCTTGTCCGGCGATGCGCAGGCCAGCGGCATCTGTCCGCCCGGCTCGCCGGTCCGCTCCCAGATCTCGACCTGGTGACCGCGTCCGGCAATGATGCGCGCCGCCTCGGCACCTGCAACACCGCCACCGAGCACCAGCACCCGCAACGGCGTCGCGGCCTTCGGCTCGAACAGCTGCGGCTCCGAATGCTCCAGGGATTCGAATTCGGTTCCCACCATCGGGTTCTGGACGCAGCTCACGTCCTTCTCCAGGGTCAGCCGTTCGAAGCAGACATTGCAGGCGATGCACTCCCGTATCGGCGCCTTGATCTCCCCGATCGCCTTGCGCATCCAATGCGCATCGCAGTAGAGCGCACGCCCGAGGGCGACGAAGTCGGCGCTGCCGGAAGCCAGCACCGCTTCCGCATCCTGCGGCGTCACCATCCGGCCAGCCACGAACACGGGGATCGATACCGCTTCCTTGATCGGCTTGGCGATCGGTGCGAGACAGCCGGGCGGAAACGACGGCGGCTGGATGCAGTATCGGGACAACTGCGGGCTTTCGTTGCTGCCGCCGGAGACGTCGATGGCTGCCACGCCGGCAGCTTCGACAGCCTGGGCGAGCGCAACGATCTCCTCGCCGGTATAGCCGCCCTCGGCGAACTCGCTGCCGGAGAGCCGCACGACCAGGCATAGGTCGGGCAGGGCGGCCTTCAGTCGGCCGATCGTTTCGAGCAGGAAGCGCATGCGGTTCTCGAGCGAGCCGCCGTACTCGTCGCTGCGCCGGTTGATCCGCGGGCTGAAAAACTGCTGGAAGAGGTAGCCATTCGCCGCGTGGATCTCCACGCCATCGTAGCCGGCACGCCAGAGCCGGCGGGCCGCCTCGACGAACAGGCGCTGGATGCCGGCAATCTCGGGCTTCTCCAGCGGCCTGACCACGTCGCCGGTATTCGGGTTGTGCCACGGCGAGGGTCCGACCGGCTCCATGTTCAGCACCGAGCGGCGCAGGAGCGCGCCACGATGGTTCAACTGGCCGAACACCAGGCAGTCATGTGCCTTGATGGCATCGACGATGCTGGCAAGCCCCGGTATGAAACGGTCGTGGTAGCAGCAAAGAGAGTTCTTGTGGGGGCGGGCCTGTTCGGTGACGACCATCGCTTCGGTCATGATCATCGCCACCCCGCCTCGCGCCCGCTCCGCGTAGTAGGCGCGATCCCTCTCGGTAGACAGCCCGTCGGTGGTACTGTAGTTCGTGCCCATCGGCGCCATCAGCACACGGTTCTTCAACCGCAGGTTGCCGATGCGACCGGGTTGCTGGATCAGCACTGGGAATCTCCTTCGACGCAATGGGCGCCGGCAAGCAGGTCCGCCAGCGGCTTCGCCGACGACGCGTCGAAGATGGCGCGGGCGGAAGACAGAAACTCATCGGCACTCGACTGGCCGACGGCTGCGGTCGCAAGGGACCTGAACTTGCGCTCGATCTCCTCCCCCGACATCGGGTTCTCAGGCATGCCGCGCGAATAGTCGACGCGTTTCGTAACCCGGCGGCCATCCTTGAGCAGGAGCGTGAGGCGCCCGCCATAGATCTCCGGGTATTGCCGGTCGATCTCCGGATCCACTTCGATCTCGACCCGCCGGGCAGTCTCGCAAACCGCAGGCTCGACGATCCGCTGCGGCGTGAACTGCTCCAGGTAGGCCTGGCGATCATGCAGCGCCACGGCGACGTTGTACTGCAGGCTCATCTGGGCGTTGAGAACGGAGTCGGCACGGTAGTCGAAGCCCGTCTGCGTGCGCACCACATCGGCGACCCCGGCGATGATCCGCTCGATGTCGACTGATCGATACCTTCCTGCTCGACAAGCTCGATCGCCGCATCGACGCATGCGTGGTTGCTTCCGCAGCATGCATGCGGCTTGAAGCACGTTTCGTCGCTGTGCCAGCGACTGCCAAGCCCTTCGGTGATCATCCAGGGTCGCGGCGCGTCCGACATCGTGAACAGGAAACTACCGTCGGCCGCCTCCAGGATGTAGCGCGGCCCCTGGAACCCATTCGCTGCCAGGACGGCAGCGTTGATGCCGTCCTGTGCCGCCTTTCCCGGATGGATGCGCTTGCTCATGGCGGCGTCCGCGGTGAAGGCCCAGAGCCCTGCCGATTGGGTACCGGCGAGCCCGAAGGCACTTGCCGTGGTCGCGGCATCCAGACCCAGGATGACGCTCGCCGCGGCTGCGGCGGCGAAAGTTCCGCAGGTACCCGTGAGATGCCAGCCGCGCATGCGGGCACGTCCGGGATTGGCGGCCTGGCTGACACGGTTCATGGTCTCGTAGCCCGCCGCCATTGCCGCCAGCAGGACGTGGCCCGGAGATCGACAACGTTCTCCAAGCGCGAGCACTACCGGCACCACCACTGCGCCCGGGTGGATCTTCGCCCGGCTGTGGTCATCGAAGTCGAAGCTGTGGATGGCCGTTCCTGCGGCCAGAGCAGCCTGTGCTGCGCCGATACGTTCGCCGCCGCACCAGAGCGCCGACTCCGCCGGCCCGCCCTGCGCGCGTGCAAAACGGTGGATGATTTGCGCCCAGTCGGTGGTCAATCCGAAGAGGCCGCAACCGACCGCGTCGACCAACGCCTGGCGTAGTACCTCGCGAGTGCGCGGCGGAAGCGGGCGATCCCGCATCGTTGCAACGAACTCGGCCAGCGCCATCGTGATACCCCGATGCTCCAGGGCCAGCGCCTTCCATTGCTTCAAGTCGTCCATGCGGTGCATCCGTTGGTGGTCAGGCGCCAGGAACCGGCTCCGCATCCAGCCGCACGACTACGCCTTCCAGCTCCGCGCTCGCCGCCGGATAGCGCTTCATCACCAGCGGATCATGTCCCGGCACGATGTGCTGGGGTGACGTCGCGAGTGCGAACAGCGTGTTGTAGCCTTCCAGGGCCGCACCGACGTCGAAGATCGTGCCGAAACAGCGGCCGTTCTCGAAGTGCTCGTAGTAGTGACTGGTATCGGAGGCGAGCACCACCCAGCCGCGGCGGGTATGGACCCGCACGCATTGCATGCCGGCGGTGTGACCGCCGATCAGGTGGATGCTCAATCCCGGCGCCAACGTCGCGTCCTGGCGATGGAAGGTCACCCTGTTGCCATAGACGAGCCGGACCATGCCGGCAACATCCTCGACGTCATAGCCATGATTGAAGCGCGAGTGGCACATGTGCCTGCCGGTGGCGAACCGCATCTCGACGTCCTGCAGGTGGAACCGAGCCGCCGGGAAGGATGCGAAGCCGCCGACATGATCGTAGTGCAGGTGCGTCAGGATCACGTCGCGCACCTTCGCGCAATCGATGCCGAGTGCCTGCAAGCCCTCCACCGGATCCCGCAGGTAATTGCGCTTGCGCCTTTGCGCTGTCTCCCTGGTGAATCCGGTGTCGATCACCACCGTCCGTTCCTCGCTGCGCGCGACCCATACGTAATAGTCCATCGGCATCGGCGCGTCGTGGGGGTCGCCTCCCAGGAAGTTGGCGCTGCGCTGCGCATCGCGCGTTGCGTAGCGGACAGCAAACAGTTCGTATTGCGGCAGAGTCATTCAGCAGGTCTCAGCAAAGGGGCCAGTTCGGATACGTCAGGCAACCGGTCGAGTTTCATGACGGCATCGGCCAGGGCCGCTGCGCCGCCGCCCAATCGAGGGCCGGCGAGCGTCATGAACTTGTTCCTGATCTCGTCAGCGGAAAGCGGCCACTCCGGTTCACCCCGCGCGTTGTTCACGGCGTGGGACTTCCTGCGCCCGTCCGCAAGCTGGATCTCGACGCGCGCCCCACGGCGCTGCGGATAGCCTTCGTCCAGCGCCGGATCCGCCATCACCCGGATCCGCTGCATGAGCGACTTCACGGCAGTATCGGCAAGACGCTCGTCCGTGTACTGGAAGATCAGCGCGTTGCCATCCAGCAGCGCCACCGCGACCGAGAAGCCGATGCTGAACTGCGCCTGCTCGCCGTTGACCGGCGGCTCGATCGCCGCCGCAAGCGTCACCGTATCCACGAAGACGTCGACTTGCGCGATGTCCTTGGCGTCGATCCCATGATCGGCAGCCAGCGCAAGCACGGCGTCGAGCGGCGCATGGTTGCCGCGGCAGCCCGCGTGGCGCTTGAGGTAGGTCTCGAAGATCCGGAAGTTGCTTCCCAGGCCATCGAGGATCTCGCCGGCGTCGCCGCCCTGCGAGAAGGCAGGCAGGAATCCCTTTTCGATGATGGCAGGCGCGCCCTCGAGCCCACCTCGCGCAAGCAGGGTCGCAACGATTCCCGCCTCGCAACTGCGGCCGACCTGGATGGGCTGGCTGGCCGAGCTCTTCAGCGCTTCCTTCAATCCGGTGCCCAGGCTCGCGGCGATCCCGATCGCATGACCGGCCCGACGTGCCGGCAGCCTCAGGAGGCGGGCGCAGGCCGCCGCCGCCGAAACGGCGCCGAGGACGGCAGTGCTCTGGAACCCGCGCACGACCGTGGACGGGTAGATCGCGCGGCCAAGCCGCAGGAATACCTCATAGCCGGCGGTCACCGCCGCGACGACCTCAGCCCCCGAGCAACGATGCGCCTGCGCCACCGCCAGCGTTGCCGGCACCACGACCGAAGACGGGTGGCCCCCGGTGAATCGGGAGCCGTCCTCCAGGTAGGTCGAGTGGGCGGAAAAGCTGTTGACCAGCGCCGCTTCACGAGGCGACGAGCCAGTCCGTTCGCCCCAGATGCAGATCTCGCCCTGCGCTTCGAGAAGCGCCATGACCGGCCGATGGCTGCCCCGATGCACACCCGCAAGCGACGCGCCGATCACGTCCAAGACGCGCAGCTGGACTGCCTCCGCCACGGCTCCAGGCACGGCGCCCGCTTCAAGCCCCGCCACGAACCTGCCAAGATCTTCGGCCAGCACTGCCTGTCCCCCTCGTTACTCGATGCTCAGCTTGATGTCGGCGATGACCTTCTTCCACTTCGCGACGTCTGCATGCAGCTTGCGAGTGAATTCGGCTGAGCTGTTCCCCACCACCTCCGCGCCCTGCGCGGCAAACGCCTCCCGGATCTCCGGAGAGGTGATCACCGCCACGATGTCGTCATGAAGCTTGTCGAGGACCGGCTGCGGCGTCTTCGCCGGCGCAAACATCCCGTACCAGGTATCGGCCTCGTAGCCCGGCGCCACGCTCTCCGCGAGGGTCGGAACGTCCGCCGCGGTCACCGGTCGTTTCTCGCTGGTGGTGGCCAGCGCGCGCAGCTTGCCGCTCTTGATGTGCGGAAGGACCACCGGTGCGTTGGCGATCCAGACCTGCGTCTGCCCGCCCAGCATGTCCGTCAACGCCGGGCCGCTGCCCTTGTACGGAATATGAGTCAGATTGACGCCAGTCATGCTCTTGAAGATCTCGGTCGCGAGATGCGAAGGCGTGCCGTTGCCTGGGGTCGCGTAGTTGAGCTTGCCGGGGTTGGCCTTGGCGTAGGCAACCAGTTCCTCGATGGTTTTCACCGGTACGCTCGGATGCACCACCACGATGTTGGGCGTGTTGGCCACCATCGTGATGGCCGCGAAGTCCTTGGTCGAATCGAACCCCGCGTTGGCGTACAGGCTCTGGTTGACCGCGTGGGTACCGAGGACGCCGAGGATGATGGTGTACCCATCCGGGTCTGCCTCTGCGGCGGCCCGGGTACCGATGTTGCCGCCCGCGCCGCCGCGGTTCTCGACGATCACCGGCTGGCCCCACCGCTCCGAGAGCTTCTGGGCGATCGGCCGGGCCAGGATATCGGTTCCGCCACCTGGGGGGAACGGCACGATGAGCTTCACCGGCTTGGACGGAAAGGTGTCGGCAGCGCCGATCTGACAGACCGCCGCGATCAGCAGGGCGGCGGTCCCGCGCAACAGGTTCTTCATGGCTTCGCTTCCTCAGTTGGCCTTGGCGCCGGCTTCGCGGGCAATCGTCCCCCAGCGCGTGATCTCTTCACCGAGGAACTTGCGGAAGGCTTCGGGAGATGGCTGGTTGAAGGCGGCGACACCCGAACGAGCAAACTCCTCCTTCACTTCCGGCAGCGCGCAGGCCTTGACCATCGCGTCGTTCAGCTTGGCGACGATGTCGGCCGGCGTCTTGGCCGGTGCCATGAGGGCGAACCAGTTGACGGCCTGCACGCCGTCGAGGCCCTGCTCGCCGGAGGTGGGCACATCCGGCAGAACCGACGTGCGCTCGCGATTGGTGACTGCGATGGCGCGCAGCTTGCCGCCGTTGACCTGCGTCGCGAGCGCCGGCAAGTCCATGACGACGCCGTTGACGTGGCCGCCCATGGCGTCGACCACCGCCGGACCGGCGCCCTTGTAGGGGACGTGCAGGAAATTGCCACCGGAAACCTTCTTGAGCAGCTCGATGGCCAGGTGCGGCAATCCGCCGTTTCCGGAAGACGACAGGCTCACCTGCTTGGTCTTCGAGAGCGCCACCAGCTCCGGCAGTGTCTTGGCCTCCACCGACGGGTGCACCGCGATCACCTCGGGCGTCAGTGCGACGGTGTTGATCGGCGCGAAGTCCTTTGCCGTGTCGTAGGGAAGGTTGTCATAGGTGGCCATTGCAATCACCAGCGGGCTCAAGCTGCCGAGGGTGATCGTGTAGCCGTCCGGCTCCGCGCGGGCCACCTGGCCGGTGCCAAGCGTGGCGTTCGCGCCGGGCCGGTTCTCCACCACCACCGGCTGCTTCAGGATCTCCGCCATCCTCGGCGCGATGATCCGGGCAACCACGTCGTTGGAGCCGCCTGGGGGAAAGCCCACCACCATCTTGATGGCTCGGGACGGGAAGTCCTGAGCCGCGCCCATTGCAGGCAGCACGGCGCAACATAGAACGGCGATCAGTTTCTTCATCATGTCTCCTCGGGTCGGTCCGGCTTGAAGTGATCTGTCAGGGCTGACTCGGCTCGGCGTCCAGCCTCACTGCAACGCCTCGCAGCGCATCGGAGGGCGGCGGGTACCGGTCCATGACCAGTGGGTCGTGGCCCGGTACGATGTGGCGCGGCGAATCGGCCAGCGTCGCGAGCCTGCGGTATCCCTGGAGCAAGTCGCCCACGTGGAACACCACCGGAAACGCGCGGTCCTTCTCGAAGTGCTCGTAGTAGTGACTTGCGTCCGATGCCAGCACCACCCAGCCGCGACGGGTATGCACCCGGACGGCCTGCAGGCCCATCGAATGCCCGCCGATGCGGTGCACGCTCAGGCCCGGAGCGAGTTCCTCGTCGCCGTCGTGAAAGACCACCCTGTTCTGGTAGGCGAGCCGCACCAGGCCCACCACATGATCCGGCTCGTACGGCTTGCGCAGGCGCTCGTGACACATGTACCGTCCGGTCGCGAAATCCATCTCGTCATCCTGGAGGTGGAAGGTCGCGTTCGGGAACGAGTCGAAGGCGCCCACGTGGTCGTTATGCAGGTGCGTGACGATGACCTGCTCGACGCTGTCCGGCTCCACGCCGACCAGCCTCAAGGCCTCCGCAGGACGCCGCAGCAGCGTCCTGCCACGCTTCGCTGCCATGTCTTCGTTGAAGCCGGTATCCACAATGAACAAGCGCCCCGGATCCGGGCTCCGCACGACCCACAGGTAGTAGTCCATCGCGGCGTCCGCATCATGCGGATCGCCGCCGATGAAGAGGTCTGCCCGCCGGGCCGCACGCGTCGCATACTTGACGGCCAGTACCTCGTACATGGGCAGGCCTGCTGCGGGAATGCTCATCGGACCACGGTCAGCTTCATCAGATCGGCGACGTTGCCGATCTGCTCGACGTTCATCGCCTTGTCGGCGAGCTCGGCCGCGCGGCTTTCGCCGAGGACCGGTCCTGCCAGGCTCATGAACTTGACCCGCAGCTCGTCGTCGCTCATCGGGTTCTGGATGGACCCCTTCGGATAGTCGACCTGCGAGGTCAGCTTGCGGCCGTCTTCCTGAGTCGCGGTGATGCGCACGGATACGCCGCGCGGCATGCCCTCTACCGTCTCGAAAGTCGCGAGCTGCGCAAGGCGTCGTACTTCGGAATTCCTGATGTTGCGGTCGGAGTACTGCTCGAGCAGCGCCTTGCCCTCCAGCATCGCCACGGCCATGGAAAACGGCAGCGAAACCTGGGCTTCGTGATAGGTGGTGGGCGCCGCGTTGCGGTGATACTTGGACCAGGACGGATGGCGCTCGATGAGGATCGACTTCACCTTCGACGCATCGAAGCCGGCCTGCTTGCGGATGTCCAGTGCGCAATCGATCGCGTTATGGATCGGGCGGGCGCAGGAGTACGGCTTGAACTCGATGTCGAGCTGGTACTTCTCGCCAGGCGCCACGTCGAGCGGCGCCACCGAATACTCGTCGCTGTAGGCCTTGAGCCAGCCTCGCTCTCCTTCGAAGATCAGCGCCGTGCCGGTGAAGCCGAGCTTCGCCATCAGCGCGCTGGTCACGCCCGAGCGCGCCGTCGGTCCCGGGTTGAAGCGCTTCTGCATCGACGGGCCGTACATCTCCATCAACCCGGCGGACTGCGCCCCGGCAAGACCGAGCGCCGAGACCAGCTTGTCCGCATCGAGGCCCAGGAGCTTGCCGGCGGCAACCGCTGCGCCAAACACGCCGGTGGTCGGGGTCGTGTGGTAGCCGCGGTCGCGCAGCGACGGGTTCACCGCCTTGCTCGCCCGCTCCATCATCTCGCAGCCGGCCACCAGGGCGGTGACCAGGTCCTTGCCGGTGGCGCCGGCGCCCTCCGCGGCGGCGAGCGCCGCACCGTAGACCGGCGGGCTGAAGTGAAAGAGGGCCAGGACGTCGATGTCGTCGAGCTCGAGGCTGTGAGAAGAGATGGCATTGGCGAAGGCGGCATTGCCCATCGGCACGCGCGCCGTATCGCCTGCGACCTGCGCCTGCGCCTTGCCTTCCTGCTCCGAGGCGAAGGCACGCGCGATGCGACCGCTCTCGGTCTGGCTGCCGCCGACGGCCACGCCCAGCCAGTCCATCAGCAGGCGCTTGACCGCCGTGCGACTGGCGGCCGGTACATCGTCGTACTTCATGCCGGCATAGCGCACGGCGAGTTTTTCCGAAAGGGTCTTGCTGGTCGATTCACTCACTTGGAGGCATTCCTTCTCTATGAGGCAGTAGTTGCGGTGACGCTTGGACGGTTGCTGCTCAGGCCCGCCGACGGGGATACCCGATGCAACCGAGGTTCAGATGCGGAGGTGTCGCGCGCACCGGCGCAGGATCGCGCGGCGACTTCCCGCCTTCAGGCCCGGGTCGTCGACAGGCCCACCGGCGCGGCCACCGCCTGGATCAGTTCCCGAAGGTCAGGCAAGTCCTCGAGCCGATCCACCAGCGCAACGATCCGCTCCGCGTCCGCGCGCTTCATGCAGGGCGAAACCACGCTGTAGAACTTGTCCACGATGTCCTGCGGCGACAGCGGATTCTCAGGGCTGCCGCGGCGATGCAGGGTGAGCTTCTCGAACTCCCGCCCGTCGGTCGTCCTGACCTTCATGCGCGACGCATGGCGAAACGCAGGCCCCATCGCCTCGATGTCCTTGTCGACGTGGGCGGTCATCCGCTTGATGAGGTCGAGCGTTCGGGGCTCCGCGAGGCGGCTCTCCTGGAATTGTTCGGTGAAGGCGACGCCATCGAGGGCGATCATCGCAAGACCGTAGTACAGATTCATCTGCGCAGCGGTCACGCCTTGCGATTTGTACTCCCAGGCACAGTGGACATGGGTCATCGGACTGAGGCCGGCTTCCACCCCCGCGATGTCCTCGGCGCTCAGGTCGTTCTCGCGGAGGATGGCGAGCAACCCGTCCTGCGCGCTGTGGATGCTGGTGACGCTGGCATGCGGTTTGTAGCCGACGTTCAGCGTTTCCCACGTCTCGCCGAGACCTTCCGTCAATCGCCTCGCGTTCGGCTTGTCCGAGTAGCTGCTGAGGTACCCGCCGTAGGAGGCCTCCAGTACATCCAGGATTCCCGTGAAGCCGGAAGCCGCCAGCCGGGCGGAATAGAGGCCGCTCTGCGCGGCCCGTCCGCTGTGGAAGCGCTTGACCATCGCCCCCTCCTGCGCCGCCATCAACCCGCCGGCTTGCGAGCCCACAATGCCGAGCGCATGTTGGAACTGCTGGGCATCCAGACCGAGCATGCGAGCGGCGGTGGCCGCCGCTACGAACACACCGGATGTGCCCTGCGGATGAAACCCCCGGAAGAACAGGCTCATGGTCGCCGCGCTGCCCACCCGGTGCCCTATCTCGTAGCCGGCCACCATCGCCGTGATGAAGTCCCTGCCGCTGCCCTTGCCTGATTCCTCCACCAGAGCCAGGGCGATCGGGGTCGCGATCGAGCCGGCATGGACGATCGACTCCTTGTGGATGTCGTCGAGCTCGAAAGCGTGACCGCCGGTGCTGTTGACCAGCACCGCGAGGGAGGCAGAGGTGCGCCTTCCCATGCCGATGACCGAGGCGGCCGGTGCTGCCCTCTCATGGTCCGCAAGCTCCGCTACCTTCCGGGTCCAGGGAAGCGTCGCTCCGAAGAGGCAGCAACCCAGGCTGTCGAGGATGCTCGACTTGATGCGGGCGACGGCCTCCGGCGGTATCTGCTCGAACTGCAGCGCCGCACCGAAGCGGGCGAGGTCGCGCGTCGCGCCCTCGAGAAGGGGAGCCTTGGAATCTGCCACTGAAATGTCTCCTCTACCGATCTTCCGACATCGTAGTCAGGACACAGCGAGAAATAAATGGTCTAGTATGAAGATGACTCTTAACCTTTGGTTACCAATACGATGATCGAGAACGTGGCATCCATCGTCGTCTTCGTCCGCGTCGCCGAAACGCTGAGCTTCACTTCCGCCGCCCGGCAGCTGGCGATCTCTGGTCCCGCCGCCTCCAAGGCGATTGCCCGCCTGGAGCGCCGGATGGGCGCGCGGCTCTTTCACCGGACCACGCGGCGGGTGGCACTGACCGATGACGGCCAGGCCTTCCTCGAGCGTTGCCGGCGGATCCTGGAAGATGTTCAGGAAGCCGAGGAGGTCCTGACCAGCCGTCGCCTCACACTCCGAGGCCGCCTGCGAGTGCAGATGCCGCTCGGATTCGGTCGCCATGTCATCCTGCCTTCGCTACCGGAACTGCTGGCCTCGTATCCGGAGTTGGCCGTGGACGTCGACCTGAGCGACCGGGTGGTGGATTTCACCCACGAAGGTCTCGACCTCGCTGTGCGCATCGGCCCCATCAGCGATTCGCGCGTGATCGCCAAGAAGCTCTACGACATCCGCTTCGTCACCTGTGCGTCGCCTGGCTACCTCAAGCGAAAGGGCACGCCCTTGGAGCCGGAGGACCTCGTCGGCCACGAATGCCTGCCGTACTGGATGCCGCCGCTGGGAAGGCATCGGGAGTGGATATTCGAGCGTGGCGGGGTGCCGTTCACGCTGCCGCTTTCCGGACGCCTCAACATCAACAATTCGGAGGCGCTGATCGATGCGGCGGTAGCTGGCCAGGGCATCGTCAGCGTCGCGACCTTCCTGGCGGCCGACGCGGTGCGGGCGGGAAGGCTGAAGGTGATCCTGCGCGAATTCGTGACCAAGGGTCCCACGGTCTCGGCGGTATACCTGCCCACGCGTCACCTCTCCACCCGGATACGCGCCTTCCTTGATTTCCTCGCGGCGGTGGTGCCGGAGGAGCCGGCCTGGGATCGCGCGGTACTGGGGCAGCGGGGTCAGGCGCCCCAAGGCGGCGCGCAGCCCGCCGGTGACCAGCCTTCCGCCGGAGCCTATTCGAACTGGATCTTCGCTTCCCGCACCAGAGTCCCCCACCTCTCTACTCGCTTCGCACGAAGGCGTCCAGTTCGGCGGGGGTGCCGCCGATTGCTGCCGACCCGTGCCGGATCACTTAAACTCCTCCGCTTATCGTGAAACACCCCTCTAGAAGTGACGTAGCAAATGCCAACCTATCAAGACGTCCTCAAGCAGATCGACCAGCTGACCAAGGAAGCAGAGAAGCTGCGCCAGTCGGAGGTATCTGCCGCCATCGCCGACATCAGGGCGAAGATGGCCCAGTACGGGATCACCGTCAGCGATATCGTTGGCAAGGAAAGAAAGACGCGGGCGAAGAAGGAGCGCAAGTCAGCAACCGCCGGGAGGAAGGTCGCGCCCAAATACCGTGGCAAGAGCGGCGAACTCTGGACAGGCCGCGGCCGGCGACCCGCCTGGGTGGAGGCGGAGCTTGCGAGCGGGCGAACCCTTGAGGATCTTGCCATCTAGGGGCCTGGCCCAGGCTCCCAGGACGGGTTTTGGCGCGATGGCGTCGAGGAACCTGACACCGCCAGACGGCATCTCGTTGCCGACAGGCGGTCGACCGGGCAGAAGAATGCACCCGAACGGTCCATCGAGGACCGAAAAACGGGATCGTCATGTCTCTGCGTCGCCACCGAACCGCCGGTTGGAGGAGTACGGCTGCTTGCTTTCTCCTGCCGACCGCTTTGCTCTCGGGCAGTTGCAGTGGGGCAGACTCACCCACGGCCGTCAGCGCCAGTCCCCCGCCTCCCGGAGCAAGTAGCCCCCGCGATGGCGGCGGGAGTGCCCCGACAGCGCTCATCGGGAAGACGATCGTCGGCTACCAGGGCTGGTTCGGCTGCCCGACCGAGAATGGCGGCACGAGCAACACGGCTCGCTGGCGTCACTGGTTCGCCGGGCAAACCGACCAGGCACCCTACCTCACGGTAGAAATGCTTCCGGATATCTCCGGCTTCGAGCCTACCGCTCTCTGCATCACCAATCTTCGCCGGCCGGACGGTTCCCAAGTCGCCGTCTTCTCATCGGCCAGCCCCCCGGTGGTCGACCTCCATTTCCGCTGGATGGCCCAGCACGGCATCGACGGCGCAGCCGTCCAGCGCTTCGTTGCAACGCTACGCAACCGCGACGACCGCGACCGCCTCGACCGAATCCTGCAGTCGATCCGGGCCGCCGCGGAAGCCCACGGGCGAGCCTTCTACGTTACCTATGACATCAGCGGCGCGGACCCTGCGTCCGTGTACGACGATATCCGCGCAGATTGGCTGCACTTGACCCAGACGCTCAAGCTCACAGCGAGTCCGGCCTACCTGCGTGACGACGGCAGGCCCCTGCTCCAACTGTGGGGATTCGGTTTTCGGGACCGGCCGGGAGAACCCGAGCAGATCCTGAGCCTCATGGAGAATCTGCGGCAGATTCCCGGGCAGCCGCCCGATGCCGATGGTTCAGTCGAAGAAGGCACACAGGTCAGATCACCGACCGTGCTCCTGGTCGGTGGCGTGCCCGCAGGATGGCGGCGGGCGCAAGGAGACTCCAAAACAGGTGACGGGTGGGCGGAGGTCTATCGCAGCTACGACGTCATCAGCCCCTGGGCCGTCGGACGATACTCCGATGCCGGATCCGATCGAGCCTTCGTCGACAACAACGTGGTTCCTGATCTAGCCGAAACCTCGCGGCTCGGCATTGGCTACCTGCCCGTCATCTTCCCTGGATTCTCCTGGGCCAACCTCATGAAGACCAGGGGCAACGAGGGAGCCGCCATCCGGAACCAGACGCCGCGACGCTGCGGGAACTTCCTTTGGCAGCAGGGCCAGAGCCGGATGCAAGCCGGAGCCGGCAGCATCTTCATCGCCATGTTCGACGAGGTGGACGAGGCGACGGCGATCATGCCGGTGGTAGCCAGGAGAGAAGACCTGCCGCTCGGCACCAACCTGATCGCGCTGGACGAGGATGGGTGCGGTCTGCCGCCGGACTGGTACTTGCGGGTGAGCGGGAGGCTGGCCGATTACCTCAGATCTGGGCAGGTGCCGCCGGCGGACCTGTCGAGCGTCATGCGGCCCTAGATTCCCTGGCGAGCCTTCCCGCTTCGCGGTGCCGGCGGAGACGGTGAGCACGCGGCCCGATTGGCTCACTGATCCGCCTGAGGCGTGCGGTTGCACCGAGCGATGAAGGCCTCGGTGCGATCCATGAGATTCCTCAACGCACGACCGGCCTGCCGTCGAGGTCCGCAAAAGATGCCTGCGCTGGCGGCCGCGAACTCGGCTCGCCGCTGTCTACCGTGTAGATTCCACCGCCGCCGAGGCGGTAGCTGAACTGCAGGAAGACGAAACCCGAGCGTCCCCGGCCCGCCCAGCTGAAATTCGGCGCGACCAGCAACGTTGCACCGAAGCCGGACCGAATCCCTTCGATCGACAGGACCGGCAAGATGGCCGGCACGATCTCGCGGCCGGCAGAATCTCGGAGCCCACCATCACCATCGCCCATGTAGCGATAGAAAGCGAAGCCCCCCAGCCCGGGACGGACGGCCACGGACTCGCCCTTCCAAAGCAGCGAAGCAACGGCGGCAGCGTAGCCGCCACTATCACCAAAGGAGTCGTTCTGCAGCCCACCGGCAAGCGCGAAGCGCAATGGCGTGTCGGCGGCGGGCCGGAATTCGCGCTGCAGGCCTATCCCGGGGACCGCAGTCCGGTAGCTGCAGCTATCGCAGCTCGGCTCGCGGAAGTGGCTGACCAGCCCGGAGGCCTGGAAGGTCCATGGCGAGCGCTGCTCGATGCGCAGGCCGGTTCCGGGGTAGGAACCGGCGCTTCCGTAGGATTGCGTCTGCGCGTGGGCCGGCAACAGGGCGGCGGCAAGTGAAGCCGAGAAGAGAGTCCAGCGCAGCGCGCCCATCGTTCGATCCGTTCGCAGGTGATCGCAGCCATCTGCCCGGCGATGCGGCGCATCGTGAGCGTGGCGAGACGATCGTACGAACGGTCGTTGGCGGAGGACGGACGGAAGTCACGGGGCGGGGATAGGCGGGAGACGGTCACTCTGGGTGTCAGGATCAACGACAGGGAGATCCCAGTATCGCGGCAGCAACGGAGAGACCTGAGTCCGCGGCAATCCGGATCAGCCGAATCGGCTCCGAGCACATCTGCCGCAAGACGGCCCGCTTCCCGATGACGCTGGGGCGCAACCGTGCGTTGCCGTCAGTCCCTCCCGCAGACACCACTCGTCGCCCCCGCCCGGGAGCATGGATCCCGTCGATGATGATTCCTCACGTGACGAGGCCGGACCGTACGAAGCGGAGCCGAAGCCAGCTGTTAAGAGAGATGAAACGCATGCCGAAGATCGAAGCAGACGTCCAGGAAACGGACGTCGAATGGGAGAAGTGGGGGGCCCGTGATCCCTACTTCGGCGTGCTGACGCACGATCGGTACCGCTCCTCGAAGATAGCGGCAGACGACTACCTTGCGTTCTTCGAGTCGGGGCACGGCCACGTCGAGGCGGTGCTTGCGAGCTGCAGGCGCCACTTCGGCGAAGACTTCCAGCCTCGACGCGTGCTCGACTTCGGCTGTGGGGTCGGTCGCGTGCTGCTGCCGTTCGCCGAGCTGTGCGAGTCCGTCGTCGGCGTGGATGTCTCGGAGTCGATGCTCGCCGAAGCTCGGCGCAACTGCGCGCGCTTCGGCGTGACGAACGCCACCCTCGTGCGCGCGGACGACACGCTCTCCGCCGTCGAGGGTCAGTTCGACCTCGTGCACAGCACGATCGTCTTCCAGCACATCGAGAGCGAGCGAGGGCTCGATCTCATTGCGCGGCTCGTCGAGCTTGTCGCACCCGGCGGCGGCGTCTCGATCCATGTGACCTACGGCCGCGACTACGGCGAGTGCCGCTACGGGCGGCCGGTACCGCAGCAGGCCAGAGACTCCGCGGCCCCGTCCGCTGTACCGCCGCGCGCTGTCGGTCGTCGGCGGTCTCGTGCGCCTCGGCCGACCACCGGTGCCCGAGCCGAGCGCGCCACCCGACGCGGCAGCCGATCCCCTGATGATGATGTACCACTACGACCTCAGTCGCATCGCGTACATCCTGCACTCTGCCGGCGCCACCGGCTTCGCCGCCGAGCTCACCGACCACGGCGGCGAGCTCGGCGCGACCTTGTACGCGCGTGTCGGCGCCCGAGCCGCAGCCGGGCGCGTCGACGCCGACCGACTCTCCCCAACGTCCATTGATTCATCACAAGCTAATGAACACTCGAAGCATCGAAGTCGTCGGAACCTTCCAGGGCTGCTGGACCCAATGGGTAAGACAGGTTCTGGTCGGAGCCGGGCACGCCAACGTGCACACGGTCTCCCAGTCTTCGCAGAGCCTCGATGCAATACTGCTCGCAGCGCCCCGGCTCGAACGTGCTGGTGCTGGTCGAGCATCCGGCAATCGGGTTGGCACATTCGCTCGGCAAGGACGACGACATCGATCCTGAAGCCTGGCTCGACGACTGGCTGGCGAGCGCCCGCACGATCGTCGCGTACGCACAACGGAATCCGGACACGACTCTTGTGGTCAATGCCGACGAAGTGCGGCGCAGGCCGCGGCGCCTCGCTCAGTTGCTGCAGGTCGCGCTGGGGAGAGTGTTCGCGGCGCCTTCTCGGGTTGGGCAGGACCATCAACCCGATCCGCTCGCCCATGCGCTTGCATGGAGCTTCGTCGAGCGCGACCTCGCATTGCAGGACGTGCTGCCGGAACTGATGGCGGGCTGCGTGGTTCTGCCCGGCTTCCGCTCTGCCGGCGCGCGGCTCATGCCTGAAGGGACCGTTGACGGCGCCGAGGCAGCGCGCCGTCTGGCGGAGCTGATGCAGACCGAGCGACACCTTGCGCAAGTGGAAAGTCGATCGGGCGACCGAGCGCGACGCGCTTCGCTGCGAGCTGCAGGCCGCGGCCGACGAATGCGCGCAGCTCGCAGCCGCCGTGCAGGCGCTCGAAGCCGGTCGCGACAGAATGATGAGCGCGCCGACGCCGCCGATCGCGCGCTGGTCGACGCTCGTTCGCGACTGGAAGCGGTGAGCCAGGGAGCGGAGATACGCTGAGGCGCGACTCGACGACGCCGCGAATCGGCAGGAGTCGATGCCGACGAGTTGACAGCTGCACGCGAGAAGGTGATTGCCCTCGAGCCGGCAGCTCGACGAGGGTCGTGCGGCGTTGGCGCAAGCCGAGGAGCAGCGAAGCAAGACTCGAGCAGGAGCTGGCCCAGGCTACGAAGACAGCGGAGCACAGTCGAGCAGGAGGCTGGCTCAGGCCACGAAGAGCGGAGCACACTCGAGCAGGAGCTGGCTCAGGCCAAGAAGCAGCGGAGCACACTTGAGCAGGAGCTGCTCCGAACAGTCAAGGAGAGCGCGAGCTCGAACGGAGCTGCGCTCAGGTCAAGAAGCGGAGCACGCTCGAGCAGGAACTGGCCAGCGAAGAGAGGCTGCGCGCGCTGCCGCCGAAGAAGGCGATCTCCTGCTGCAGCAGCTACATCAGGTACAGGAAGAGCTCGAGCGACTTCTCCTTGCGAAACGCGACGCCGAGGCGCGCTGCTCGCCGCTAAGACCGGACCTGACCCGAAGAAGCTCGAGCAGGACCTGCGCAGCGCCCGCGAGGAGTGCGAACTGCTGACCCTTCAGACCCATCAGGTCCAGCAGGAGCTCGAGCGTGTGCACGCGGAGAAAGTGCGGCTCGCGCACGAGCGAAGTCGCGCGTCGCGCTGCCTGGCTCTCGACGATGTCTCGATCGGCGAGATCGTCGTGGTCGGTGAGCGGGATACGCCTCCGCACCGCGAGGTGTCGTTCGTCGTGCGCGAAGTTCGGGCCGGCGAGCGGCAGGTCGCCGAAGCCGCCGTGCGGCTGGTTGAGCACTGGGGCCGTCCCGGGCTCGTGATATTCGCAGAGGAAGGACGCGCTCCGCTCTTCGAGACCTGGCGCGAGAGCGGCCGGGAAGACGGCCGGCCATATATGCTGCTCGTCCATGGCGAGGAGTCGGCACAGAGCGTCTACGACGCGATGGGCACGCTCGACTGGCAACTGGTCCAGGCGCTGGCGGCTCGGCTGGGGCAGGCGCTGCAGGATCATGCGAGCGACCTCGCCGAATGGCGCTCGCTCGCGCAGCGGCTGCTGACGAGCCTGCACGAGCAGCCGGCGCGGCTGCGCTACGCAGAGTCGTCGTGACGCCGATCGAGCAGAGGTCAGGATGACCCGCGTTTCGAGCTGGTCCTCGAGCGGGCGAGCTACCATGGCCGCACCTGGCGGCGACTGCCGATCCAGTGGCAGCCAAACGGCCCGAACCGCTCGCTCGACTTGGGAAGCGACGAAGAGGACGGCCCGCCGTTGCTCGCGTGGCCGGCCGACGCGGACGGCGTCCCATTCCGCACGCTGCGGTTGCCACTCGGCGACGATCCCAACGCACCGGAGATCCGCGCCACCTGGGACATCTTGTCCGGGTCGGACCGCGCAATCGTAGCGGAGCTCCTGAACCTGATGCCGATCCTCTTCGCGGCGCGTCTGGAGGAGGCTACCGCGGGCGAAGTAATGGCGTCCGACGGATCGATCTGCAGGCAGCAGCGACTGACACCATGTTGCTTGGTCGGAAAGCTCTCGGTCAAGGGCGATCACTCCGCACCTAGAGCGCTCGCAAGGCCCGCTACTCAATCGAATGGCGCGCCAGCTAGGAATCAGCGCAAGACCGACCTTGGTTGATTCTCCGGCAGCCGAGCCCGCGCTCGAACGGTGAACAGCGTCTCACTGGCGGTCTACTCATTGCGGCGAGCCTCGATGGCCGCGACGATATCAGGTCGTTCACACCGGCTGCAAAAGCGCCTCAGCTCACGGTGGATGTGCCAGCCCCGGCCTACCAGTGATCCCGATGCCGATAACATGAGGATTCATATTGCCCGCCCCTTCCGCTCACCGAGGGTCGAAACCTGGAGTTGGACAGCAACGTCTAGCGGACTTGGGGTCGGCCGCAAATCCTCCAGCGCGAACCGGACCCGCTCAACGAGACCAAACATCCACTTGGAATCCGCTACAAGGCATTCGCTAGTCATGGTTGCGACCTCACCTTCCCCTTCCAAGCAAACACGTCGTTCGCTTAGTAGCTCAAGAGCCAACCCCGAGCCGCCGCCTACGATACGCTGAACAAACTGCTTTCCTCACTGGACGCGAATCCTGTATCTATGACGGAACCCGTCAGGGATGGGAAGTTGCTAGTGAGCGCCGGCGCTTCCTAGAAGAAAGATCAGTGGGACGCGTCATGGCGCAGAACTAGTCATCGAAAGAATCCAGACGATATCCGGGCCCTTGACCTTGCTGCATATCCGCGACGACTACATTCCATCCAAAGTTGCGCGCGAGGGCAAATCTACGAACTAGAGTTTCTTCAGGCGCTTGCCCATTTTCATCGACCAGGAGGAGCTAATCGTCGATGTGGGTGCCAACGTAGGCAATCATACAATTTACTTCGCCCGAGTTCTCGGCGCGGAAGTTGCAGCATTCGAGCCACAACCACATAACGTTCTATGCCTTGAACTGAACGTTCGACTTAACAGGCTCGAAAGCGTTACGGTGCATCGCTGTGCCTTGGGCGACGAGCCCGGGAATGTCGCATTGTCGATGGGCATACATTCCAACTACGGCTCGTTCAGCGCAAATCCAGCCACCAACCCAAATAGTCAACCAGGCGCTGTAGGACCAACCTGCAGTCTGCCGCTGCGCGTCCTCGATGATGTATTGGATGAGAAGCATCCGGATCACGCTGTTTCTCTTCTAAAGGTCGATGTCGAAGGAATGGAGTTGGAGGTACTCCGAGGCGCGACACGAACGCTTCAGAGGTGGAGGCCATTCGTAGCGTGTGAATGCCTTGATCAACCAACCTTCGAGCGTGTCGAAGCACTACTGTCGCAATTCGGCTATTCAGTCGTCGCGATCTTCAATGCCACGCCGACCTTCCTGTTCTGTGATCTCAACAACCCGTCACATATAGAAAGACTCTCCGCCTACTTGAGGAACCGTGTGACCGCGAACGCCAACAGCAGAAAGGGGTTCATCCGAGCCTAATTCCGGTCTAACCAAACCAGCTATCCGCCGAGCTGGATCGCGGAGATCCAGACGACCCGAGACTCAAGCGACTTCAACAGCCTCGGACGAGAGCATCCAAGAGGCAAGGAAGTGGGAACCCTATGGCCATTCAGCCCTGCAACACCAGAAATTCGTAACACACATCGATAAGAAGAACGTCAACAACACCAGCCGACCGAATAAATGAAACCCGATACATCAGTTCCCCAATCAGGTGACGAAGCTATGGTAGAAGGAAGAGCAGCGAGAGCAAACCGCCTATATCGGGACGGAGAATTACCGACGCGATGGCGCTCTATAAGGATCTCGCGAGCAGCATGGGCCCCGACCTCTTTCGATGCGAACATAGTTCTTTGTGAGCGAAGGCTGAATACTTTGCCTCTTCTCTCAGAGAAGGATAAGCGTCGTTTTCATAACAGACGAAACGTATCTGATGCCGACCTATGTCGCGATACATTCGCTGATAAAGAATCGGGACCTGAACCGAAGATTTGACATTTACGTGATCCTGTCGGACGTCGACAAGAGAGGGCGAAATGCTACTCAAGCAGTTCGCCACCGTGAATGTACGAATCACATGTTCTTACGTTGGGCGCGAGTTTTGCCAAGTATGCGATAACGAAGAATGGATTTCACGTCTCACCGACGGCCATACTGAAGTTCGAGCTCCCTAACATCCTTCCGAAACTCGGATAAGGTGCTGTACTGGACGGAGATATCCTAGTGAGATCCGACATAGCTAGCTTGTTCGAGATTGACGTCAGCGACAAGTACGCTGCCGTTGTAGAAGACATCAGAGCCTGAGTTGAAGCACAAGCCCAGTATTCTGAAAAAGCTGAGCATTGAAAAGCACAGAGGCTATTTTAACTCCGGCGTCATGCTGCTAAATCTGGCCGCGATGCGAAGAGACGAAATAACCAAGAAGCTCTTCGATTACAGGGAGCATGGGATTAACTTCTTCATGGACCAGGATGCACTGAATGTAGTGTTCAGAGATGAGGTGAAGTTCCTATCGTGGAAGGACAACTTCTCGTCACCTTGGAGTCCGAATTGAGCGTCCAAGAGATCGCCAAAGAGTACCGTGAAGCAAGTGTTACAAATCCTTCGCTGAGATGGCGGCAAATCGCGTATCACACATTTCGCATCCAAGTTCAAGCCGTGGAAAGGATCCCCCTCGAATCTCGCGTACATGTGGAACCAATACTATCTGACTTCTGGCGCCCCCCATGCTGACTTCAGAGTCGGTCACGAAGTAAAGACCCTCGGATATCACAATGACGTAGTCGTTTCACTCACGTCCTACCCGGCAAGAATCGGATCCGTGAAGGAAACAATCGAGAGCTTGCTTTCGCAAGATTTCAAGCCTTCCAAGAGTTGTGTTGTGGCTTGCGAAGGAGCAGATTCCCTTACAGGAACACGATCTCCCAGATGCACTCTTGGCCCTACAATCGCGAGGTCTAACGATTGAATGGTGTAACGACACCAAGTCATTTAAGAAGCTGGTTCCTGCGCTAAAAAAATATCCCAACAGCGTTATCGTAACTGCTGACGACGATATCATCTACGGCAGAGGGTGGCTTGCTCGCCTGGTCGCGTCATATATGAACGAGCGAAATGCCATACATTGCTGGCGCGCCCACAGGATTCTGCTGGACGAGGAAGGCAATGCTATGTCTTATCGCAAATGGCCTCGTGATATCAAAGCTTCTAAGGCGGCGTTTGACACCTTCTTCACGGGCTGCGGCGGCGTGCTATACCCGCCAAATAGCCTGCATGCCCTTGTTACGGAAGAGACGCTCTTCACCGATATATGTCCGCATGGAGACGACATATGGTTCTGGGGGATGGCGCTGCTGAACAATACGCGAATAAGGGTCGTCGACGATAGTAAGTTTCAGCTGAACTTTGTTGAGAACACTCAGGATACAGCCCTCTGGAGGGAGAACGACGTGGGCGGGAGAAACGACGTCATGATACGCAATATGCTTGAGAGGTTTCCGGAAATCAGGCAGAGACTGGTGGTGGTTGAACCGGCCATGGTGTGAGATCGAAGACCGTAGTTCTTACCTTTGCAAGTGCAAGGGCCAGCGCCGTGTCGATCACCTATCGATTGCGCGCGGTAGAACTGCCTATCTGGATCGAGCTTTTTACTAGCGCCAGGAGAATGGCAGCCCGGCTGGGGAGCGCTAAGCTCCTGTACCGGGCGCAGGAAACCCGACGACAAGGAAAGGGCTCATCCAGGGCGCCCGCGGCATGAGGGCCTCCCGCGCGGGCGTGGCTGTCGACGGGCAACGGACCCTGTACTCATGTCACCCGCCAGTTAAAAACAACGCCTCAGCATAGCTTGGGCGTTATCTCAGTTACTCCCACCTAGCTAATTGTGCATCGAGGAAGGCGCTACCCCGATAGGTGAAGCAGGCGGCATCTTTCCGGTCGTGGTTTTCTTTGTAAGATCAAGCTGGGAGCGTCGGAAACCAGGTCGGTTTGTGCTTGGTGCAGCGAGCGCGTTAGCTAGTTGGACCCGAAACCCTCGAGCACTCCGAATTGTTGGCAAGAGCACCTTGCGCCTCGGGAGCACGATTACTAGAGTTCGATGACCGGGGTTCTTCCGGCGCCCCCATCAAGCTGGAGGTGCCCCAATGCAAGTACTGTATCCGCGCTGTGCCGGATTCGATGTTCCGTACCTGGCGAACGTGACCTTTCATTCCGGCGGATCGTAGTTGCGCGTCTCGGTGCATCGTGACCGAGCGTTTCTGTATCGTGCCCCCCCGGTTCCGGCGAACGTGACCGAGATGTCGGTGACGGTGCTGCGTAGTCCTTGAATGCAATTGTGGGGCTCGCCGGGATCTGGTCATGTGGCATCCGGCCGCGATGACTGAACGAGGGCCGAGGTGAGGCCCGCGACGGCGTGGCTGCAGGAACGCTGTCCACCGGGCCCGCAGGGGCTGAACAGAAACGGCGTTGGAAGCGACGGCGAGGGCACCTCAGTCCTGCGAACGCGCCTTGGTGGTCTTGGCGCTGCGTCCGTTGCGGCGGGATTCGCCCTGCAGTTCGTAACGATGAACGCGCTGCTTGAGTCGATCGAGGATGTCATCGACAATGGTCGCGTCGCCGATCCAGCCGTGCCAGTGCTCGACGGGGAGTTAATGGGTGATGATCGTGGCCACGTTGGCCGGCGCGGTCATCGATCTCAAGCAGGTCGGCACGGGTGACGGCGTCGAGCTCGCCGGTTGCCCAATCGTCGCGGACCAGGACGTCAGTGCGGGCATTGATCAGCCACTTGCCGAAGCTGCCGCTGGCGTGCAGGGCACGCAACTCCTCGGGCAGGCGCGGCGTGCGCAGGTAGAGCACCGAGTGGCCGCGCCGGCAGGCGTGCTAACCGAGTGCGCAGCCGAGCCTGCTCTTGCCGATGCCGGTGCTCCGCCGAAGAGGACGGTGTCGCCGCGCTCAACCCAGTTCGCGGCCACATTGAACGCTATACCCACCTTGGCTGAAACGTGCAGAGCTCGAATGGTATTGGATGCAGTCTGCTAGGTCTGTTTCGGTTAACCATAACTCTTCACCTCTCATTCTGGCCTTCAGTTCAACTTAACCCCATTCAATGTCACTTCATTCCTCCTGTCGCTAGGGTAAATTCTAATGCTTTCTAAAATTGGGTTGACAGCCTTGAATGAGATGATTTGTTTTCCCTTTTTAAGCTCCTCGAAAATTTGAAGTTCATCATCAGATAAGGTCGACTGATAAGATACTTTGGACACGCAGTCATTTTCGATGGTAACGTCTAAGGAGATTTTCTGTACCTGGTCATTGAAGTCGCCATCGAAGTAGAAATAATCCTCTTTATTCATTGAGTAACGGTTTTCACTATTCAATGCAGTGGTTTTTAGCTCAAGACTATTTCCAAGAAACCTAACATCGATGAATTTTCTCCATTTTAGATAGTATGATTCATGGTGTTTGTATGAGAGCAGACTATTAAAAGAGTACTGATGTGATTGATTGCTCTTGTAATCTTTATTTTCGATTAGATCAAGCAAGAAACTTTTCGAATTGGCATCACTTGGCACATCTTTCAAATAGCGCTCAGTGTTCCCTGTAATTACAATATCCGGCCGAACATCTCAACCATATCCTTTTGAAATGTAGGGCTGCGTACAAAAAGTATTTCTCTGAAGAACAAAGATAAATATTTTAAGCTTTGCGCTAGAAAACTATCAGCAAAGATAACGACCCTTTCATCGGTTTTTGAATGCTTGTTTCTTATCGCGATGTTATGAAATTTGTTTCTATTCAATAACTTTCTATTGTCGGAGAGATGGTACTTGAAATTTGCTTCAAAAACGATCTCTTCTGTCATCTCTCAAGTTGCACATTACCGCCAAGTCACCTGATAGCTTTCTTCTTTTTTGCGAGAAGCTTCTTTCCATCCCATTGGCATCGACATTTAATGCAAAAAGAAGTTCTTTGGTGCAAGAAAATGCGCCGAAATCCGTGAGGTGGGTATCTTTCAATCTATAAACCCTTTTTCTGTCTTTTTCATTCAGTAAAGAGTCTAGAAGATATACTGTATTTTCATTTTCTTTTGGATTAAAGTGAGACTGATAAACACTGGACAAATTATTAGAATATGTTCCGGCAAGCTTTCACTGTAGACAAGTTGCTTGGCCGGGGTGTATTACGTGTACGTATTTTATTCCTCGAACTTTGCAGTAAGCATTTCGGTTCTGAATGTTTTTCTTGAAGTTATTGACGGAGTCCA
Organism: uncultured Pseudomonadota bacterium; assembly: GCA_963844195.1. Lineage (GTDB taxonomy): Bacteria > Pseudomonadota > Gammaproteobacteria > Burkholderiales > Burkholderiaceae_E > Lautropia. Next base: position 198,912 of record CAWJNC010000006.1, read on the forward strand.
AGGATGGAGATTTCTTCTTAGTAAGCAGATCAGTTTCAAAGTGTCCGCCCTGAAATAGGAATAGAAAATCATTTTTCCCGAAAATGACGTCATTTTCAATCATATCGAAGCTTCTCAGTTGTTAGGAATGCCTTGCGGTAGATTATGAAGCAAGGATCAGTGGTGGTTATCAAATTAAAGATCTGTCTGCGGGCGTTTTTTGCACGTTTTTCATCAATCTTTAAGGGTTATTTTGGACGATTTTGGGAACGAGTTGCTCACCGGGGACTACGCTGCAGGTCAATCAACGCATCAGCTAAGGCATCAAACGTATGGCCTGGACGAGCGCGAGGTGGCGGCCGAGCGGCGTGACACGCATGAGCTCAAGGGCCAGCTGGCAGATCTTCCGTGGGTTTCTTCAAAGCCGTGCGCGGCGCCTTCAAAATTGCTGCACTGGGTCGGAAAAGTGGCCAAGCCGACGGCGATGTCAGCCTAGTTGCGCTGTAGGCGCCGCACGCGCAGCATGGAGGCGTATGCGATGAATGAAGCGCAGCGCTTAGCAGCCATGGAGATCGGCGCCGTCTATAAAGACGAGCGGCCGGCACTTGGTACTCCCTATTTCGACAAGTTCGGCAAGGGCCGCCTTGGACTGTCTGCAGCGGCGTCACAGGTGCCCGTTGTAGTGCCGGGCGCTACTACAGCCACAGCCCCGAAGGCTGCAACCCCCTTGAGCTGCCAACCTACCATCGACATGCTCTAAAGCTTGGCGCGCCGGCCGTCTCTGGCGCAGATCGGCGTCGACATGGCCCGCTACCCGATAGCTGCATATCTGATCTCATGGACCGGCCTGTGTCCGCGTAGCGATGAAAGCGCCGAAAACGACGGTCTCCGCGGGTTCGCAAAGGCGCGCCCTTGCTCGAAACCGCCTTGGTGACCACCCCTTGGGTGGCCGTTCGAGTCGAAGGCTCCTATCTGCTGGCTCAGTTCCACCGCCTGCGGGCATGCTTGTGGTGCCAAGAAGGCTGTCCTGGCCGTCGCTGCCTCCATGCTCGACGGCTGCTTCCACCATATGCTCGAAGAACGGCGTCGAATATGAAGGCCTCAGTGCCGATCACTTCACCCGCCGCGACCTCATCAAAACCGTCGCCCGCCTCCTTCGCCGGCTCACTGAACTTGGCCGCCGCGACTTCTCTACGACCGCTCAGCAGAGCCGGATCGGCACGTTGCGCGCTCATACACGATCGTCGCGCCACGCACTTGTCCTTCGACACCGCCCATCTGGCGAGCGGCTCACTCCAGCGCCAAGGGCGCCATCCAGCGAAGATCTCCTCGCTAGCATTCTGTGTACTTCAACTTACCACCTGATGCACCCATATGAAAGTTACCGTTATCGGCAGCGGCTATGTAGGATTGGTCACTGGCGCCTGTCTCGCCGAAACCGGCAATGACGTGCTGTGCCTGGATATCGATGCGAACAAGATCGAGCTGCTTTCGAAGGGCGAGATTCCGATCTGGGAACCCGGCCTGCCAGGAGATCGTGCGGCGCAATGTTGCTGCCAAGCGGATGAGCTTCACCGTTGACGCAGAACGCGCAGTCGCGCACGGCACTATCCAGTTCATCGCAGTGGGTACGCCGCCCGGTGAGGATGGCTCCGCAGACATGCAGTATGTGGTCGCGGCTGCACGCAACATCGGGCGGCACATGACGGACTACAAGGTGGTGGTGGACAAGTCCACGGTCCCGGTCGGAACCGCCGATCGGGTGCGTGAGGTGATCGCCGAGGAGCTGGCCACACGTGCGGTGGAGGTGCCATACGCGGTAGTGTCGAATCCGGAGTTCCTGAAAGAGGGTGCAGCCGTCGAGGATTTCATGCGTCCAGACCGGATCGTCCTGGGCGCCGACGACGAGAAGGCGATCTTGCTGATGAAGGCGCTGTACTCGCCCTTCCAGCACAACCATAGGCGGCTGCTGGAAATGGACGTGCGCTCGGCGGAGCTGACCAAGTACGCCGCCAACGCGATGCTGGCCACGCGGATATCTTCATGAACGAGCTGGCGCTGCTGGCCGAGAAGCTGGGTGCCGACATCGAGTTGGTCCGCCAGGGTATCGGCTCCGACCCAAGGATCGGGTACCACTTCCTGTACCCAGGCGCAGGCTACGGCGGCTCCTGCTTCCCGAAGGACGTCAAGGCACTGATCCGGACGGCTGACGAGCACGGCCAATCGTTGAACGTCTTGAACGCGGTGGAGCGGGCCAACGAGGCGCAGAAGCGGGTGCTGGTGGAGAAGGTGGTAGCTCGCTTCGGCGAGCGGCTGCTGGGGCTGCGCTTCGCGTTGTGGGGGCTTGCCTTCAAGCCGAACACGGACGACATGCGCGAGGCTCCGAGCCGGATGATCGTAGCCGAGTTGCTGGCACGCGGCGCGACGGTATGTGCGTACGATCCGGCGGCGATGCACGAGGCGCAGCGGATTTTCGGCGCACAAGAGGGTCTGGAGTATGCCGACTCTCCGATGCAGGCGGTGCAAGGCGCCGATGCGCTGCTGATCATTACGGAATGGAAGGAGTTCCGCAGCCCGGATTTCGACGAGATCAGGGCAGCACTGAAGCAGCCCGTGGTGATCGATGGGCGCAACATGTATCCGCCGGAACTGGTTCATGCAGCAGGGCTTGAGTATGCTTGCATCGGACGCCGTCCAATTCACGTTGCCGATTCGTCCGAGATCATGGCGAAGCCGACGCGCCTGCGGCACCGCAAGCAGCCAACGCCTCGCGTCACGACCCCGGCGCGGACGGGTGCATCGAGTCGGCACGACGAGACTCTAGCAGTGTGACTCCAGCTGCCGGACGTCCGACTAGCCTGGCGACGTCTGCCCGGCCTGCTCGCGTGGCCGCACGCCTGGCAGCGTCCGGCCCGCACCGAGGAGTGGGCGTTCGAGGCGGGCGCTGCCGGCCTGGGCGAATGTCAGTTCAGCCCAGCTCGTATGCTTCCCCTGGGCCTCCCTCGTCGATCTGCTTGATCGCGGTCACCTCGATCGCGCCAAGCCGTTCCTCGAAGCGCTTGCTCATGCCCCGCCACGCGCCCACCTGATCCGCGCGACCGTCTGCCAGCACATCCGCGTCGCTCCGATCCTGCCCTGGCTGAAGGCCCTCCAGATCACAGATCTCTTCTGGTCGCACGCCCGCACGGACCAGCTCGAGCTGGACGGCATCCGCCTCCACCCGTTCCCGCTCTATCCCGTCCGTGCGCTCGAATGCGCTGCGACCGCCGGCGGGTGCCGAGCGGCCGTCCGCTCAGCGCCGCTACCTGTACAGCTTCATCGGTGCCTACTCGCCGGACGGCTACCTGACCCCCGCACGGCAATGGATCGTCGAACTGCCGCGGCGCGATGATGCCTACGTGGTGCTACGCGGCATGTGGCACTACGAGTCAGGCGGTCTACGGCGAGCAGGTCGCGCAGCGGACGACTCCGCCCGAAGTGCGCGCGCGCCTCGAGCGCGACGGCGACGAGTATCGACGCGGTCCTGCTCGACTCGATCTTCAGCTTGTGTCCCTCCGGCTCGGGTCCGAACAGCATCCGGCTCTGGGAGTCGCTCGGATTTGGCTGCATCCCGGTGCTGCTCTCCGACACGCTGCGGCTGCCCGGCACGACCGAGGAATGGGACGAAGCGATCGTGCGGGTACCGGAGACCCGCGAGGCGGTCGCGGCCCTGCCGGCGCGTCTCGAGGAGATCGCGCGAGACCCTGACCGCCTACAGCGGATGCAGCAGGCCGGACGGCGTCTGTGGGTCCGCTACGGCGAGCAGGGTCCGGCGACGGTGCTCGGCGCGCTCGCCAATACGGGTTGGGTTCGCGCGCAGATCGCCGCCGGCGGGATGACGCAGCCCGCGATCTGAACGTTCAGGCGGTCGCCGTGGCGAGCGGCCCGCGCATCTGCTGACGCGTCCGCGTAGCCCAGGCAGTCGCACGGCGCATCCAGCCCCAGGAGCCGCGGCGCATACCGCGCCGTGATCTCCCGCGTCTCGCTGTGCCCCGTCGTGTCCGCCCGCGTCGAGTAGCCCTGCGGATTCTGGTAGTACACGACATGCGGGTCGGCGACCCGATGGAACACCTTCCCCGCCGCCACACATCGCAGCCAGAACTCGTAGTCCCCCGCCGAACGATACCGCGTGTCGAACAGGCCCAACTCGTCATGCAAGCGCCGCCGCCACATCGGCGCATTGTGCGGCGGGTTGAACGAGAGCATCACCGCCGGCGTCACCTGCGGCACGCGGCTGCGAAAGCCGAAGTCCGCGACGCGCTCGAACGGCAGGCACGGCTCGAGCGCGTAGTGCACGTCCTGGTAGACGACGTCGACGTCGGGCAGCGCCTGTAGCGTCGCGGCCTGGATCTCCAGCGAGTCGTGTCGCCGCAGGTCATCGAGGTTGGCGTTCGTCAGCAGCTCGCCGCGCGCTTCGCGGATCGCGAGGTTCCAGGCCTCGTAGATGCCGATCCGCTCGGGTGTCCGGATGTAGCGGATATTCGGGAAGTCGGTCATGTAGCGGCGGACCACCGCCCCCTCGCCTTCCGGTGACGCGGCATCGACGACGATCAGCTCGCACCAGTCGCGGAAGATCGTCTGGGAGCAGATGTTCTCCATGAACGTCTCGATGAACCTTCCGCCCTCGTACACGCTCGCGATCACGCTGACGAGGCATCGCGGCGGGCCGCCAAGCCGCAATCGTGTCGAAGCAGGAACTGGGGTCGCGGATCCGCCTTGCCTTTCCCGCGGCGCCGAGGCGCCGCGTGCAGAGTTCGCTCGGCGGCTGCCCGCCGAGTTCTCCGCCCGCTTGCGCCAGTCCTCCGGCCCGATCGTCCGCGACGTGCCCATGATCCAGCACGAGCCGGCGTCCCGCGGCGCCTCGCGTGCGCGCCGCTCCTCGTCGGCAACCTGCTGCAGCGTCCGCGTCACCGCTTCCCGGTCCAGCGGGCCGGCACGCATCCCGACGAGCCACTGCTCGAGCTCGCGTGGATGAATGCCGCGCCCGGTCAACCTGCGGTACGCGTCGACGATCCACGCAAGATCGCGCTCGTCGCGATCTGCGATCGAGGCATACCGGCTCGAGACGCGCTCGCGTAGCCCGATGAGCTGGCGAGCCGCCTGAACCTCCGCCACCGGATCACCGGCCTCTTGCCGCTCGCGTGCAAGCCGGCTTGCGAGCATCGAGAGGGCACGATAGGCCACCGTGCCGTCGAGGTTCCGCGGGCGCGACCTGGTTCTCGAAGAAGAGTTGCAGGTGGATCCGCTCGAGCTCGTCGTCGCCCAGCCGCGCCAGCGACAGCGTCGCCAGCCGCTCGTCCGCCGTTGCAAGCGCCTCGTTCACGGCAGCAGGCGCTCGGTGCGCGAGCCGTTCTGGGAGAACCAGCAGACGCCCTCGCTGACCAGGTCGAGCTCGAGCTGGTGATGGTCCGCACCGGCAGGAATCGGCAACTCGACTGACGTGGTGACCGTTCCCCCGGGCGGCAGGTCCGCGTCGAGGAAGCGATGGCGGAAATAGTCCTGGTCGACCAGCTCACCGGCAGCGTCGAGCCGGCGTACGCCGAGGTTCACACAGCCCGGATCCCGGCCCGAGCGGCGCCAGACGCGATCGGAGCTGTTCCGTACGGTGACGGTGAGCCTGAGCTTTCGCCTGCCTCCTGTGGCGGCTACTGGCTCGACGCGCTCGACCCGCAGCTCGCCGACCAACCCGTCCCGCATCCGGCTGTCCGGCTGCGCCGGTGCGCCGCGCACCAGGTGGAAGACCGTCACGTTGCGGTTGTGCGCCACGATGTGAGCCTGCAGCGCCGCGGCCGCCGCATCGCCGAAGCCCTGCGCCCGGAATGCACGGAACTCCTCGTAGCCGAGCCGCAAGGGCGCCTCGGTCTGCAGCGAGAACTCGATGTCGGTGAACCCGGCCGCCTGTGCCGCTTCCCATAGCTCTTCGATCACGATGTCGTTCTCGATGACCTTGTGGTGCCGCATCTCTCGCTGGCTCTCGGCTGGTGAGCGAATGCCGCGGGCCCGGCTCGGAGAACGAGGCGATGCCGCCTTCGTCCAGCACCCGCGCGAACTCCTTCAGGGTCTGCTCCGGGTTCGCCACATGGTGGAAGGCGTCGAAGCAGAAGATGCGGTCGACGCTTCGGTCGGGCAGCGCGATCCGGATGCCGTCGTAGCGCAGGAACGTGTGCGCCGGCTGGCGGCCGACCACCGGCTGCTCGCGGACCAGCCGCTCGCCGAGTGCGAGGGCACTGGGCGAGACGTCGAGGGAGGTCACCGCCATGCCGAGCTGGTTCAGCAGCCGGCCGGCCCAGCAGCTTCCCGCGCCGAACTCGAGCACCCGATGCCCCGGCAGATAGCGCGCCGTCGCGCAGCAGCTTGGCAAAGTTGGCGAGCAGCGCCGGGCAGTCATCGATGCTGGCGAACGGCTTGGCGAGCTGGAACGACGGGATCGGCGATCGACGCGTAGTACGCTTCGGCGGCCGCAAGCAGCTCCTGCTGCGTAAGCGACTTCATCAGCAGCTTGACGTCGATCATCGCTGGCACAGGTAGAGCCGCCCGAACAGCGTCGGCTCGCAGTCGATGCGCTTGACCGTGAACCCCGAACGCCCGAACAGCTCGATCAGGAAGTCCTCGGTGAATCCAAGCTCGAACCAGCGCTGCTGCCGCACCACCGCGACCACCTCGCTGTGCAGCCGCAGCCCCCACGGGTACGGTACGGCCGCATACGGCTGCTCGACGATCGGCTCGCCGCCGAGGATCACCCGGCCATCCGGCTCGAGCAGGTCCGGAAGGAGCTGGACCACACGCTGGAAATCGACGCAGTGGTGGAAGCTCTCGTAGAACCAGACCAGCTTGTACCGCACGCCGGGCCGCGGCGCCTCGCCGAATCGGCCCTGGAACGCGCGAAGCGGCACCTGGAAGAACTCGGCCTGCTGGTTCACGAAGCCGCAGAAGGTGCTCGACACGTCGACGGTGTCGACGTTCACGCCGAGTCGCGCAAGTGCGAGCGCGGTCTGCCCGAAGCCCGCGCCGTACTCGAGCGCGCGATCGCCGGCCTTCAGTCCGCAATGCTTGAGCAGCATGCCGCTCGCGATGACATGATCGGAGGCCGAACGCGATCGCCGCGGCGTCGCGCCGCACATAGAAGCCGGGCGAACGGACCGCATCGACTGCGCCCCAATCCGTCTCCTTCTCGTCGCGCTCGACCTCGTAGTCGCGATCGACGCCCGCCACCAGCCGCCACAAGTCGGTGCTGCTGCGCGAGGTACTCGTCGCCGTACGGATCGAGGTCGTGACGGAACCAGTCCGGCAGCCTCAGATGCGCGTCGCGAAGCGGCTCCCAGGCGCTGCCGGGCGCACCGCCGGTCTCGAAGTACGTCCGGCGCACATGCTCGATGTCCTCGGGCTCGAAGGTCACGCCCGCGCTGTCCGGCTTGGCCCGGCCCGGCATCAGTCTGGCCGCGACGCCGAAGCGCGCGTCTTCGCAGGCGCGCTGCGAGCGTACCGGCGGTTCCCGGTCGGTCAGCGTTCGCCACCGCGTCTTCCTTCCGACCGGGCTGTCAGCGACCGGCATCGCGCTGCGCCCGAACCCGCTTGTCGAGGAACTCGTGCCACTGCGGCAGGATGCGCTCGGGCGTGTACTGCAGCGACACGCGCGCGCCTTCGTCGATCAGCTCGGCCGCGCCTGGCCGCGGCGTCCGGGGACATCAGGCCCGCCAGGGCCTGCTCCAGATCCTCGACCGAGTACGGGTTGAAGTACTCCGACGCCGCGCCGTAGACGTCCCGGTGCACCGGGATGTCGGAGGCGAGCACCACGCCGCCGCAGCGCATCGCCTCGACACCGGAGAAGTCGAAGCCTTCGTAGAAGCTCGGGCAGACGACGCAGCGCGCATGGCGATAGAGCAGGCGCAGTTCCTGCGCCGGCACGTCCTCGAGCAGGTGCAGGCCACCGCGCTTCAACCACGGCTTGAGCCGGCGCATGATCGATTCGCTCTCCCAGCCGATCGATCCCACCAGGACCAGCTGCAGGTCCGGGTCGAACGAGGTTCGCAGGCTTTCCCAGGCCGACAGCAGCGACAGGTGGTTCTTGCGCGGCTCGATCGTCGAGACCATCAGCAGATACGGCAATGCAGCGCCTGGGACGCGCCGGGGGTCGCACCGGGAATCGTGCCGGCGTTCGGGCCAGACTTGGATCTGGCCCTGGCTCCCGATCTGGGTTCCATCGTCCGCCCGCTCCTTCCACCTGCATCGAACTCGGACCCCAGGTTCAGGTTGCGGCGCGTGCGCAGGATCTCCGGCACGCGCGCCGGCGACGATGTCTCGGGAAAGTAGTGGTGCGAGACCATGTTGTGGATCGTGACCGAGCGCTCCTCCGCGGCCGGATAGATCGACACCAGGTCGCGCCGCGTCGAATCCGATACGCAGGCGAACCATGCGCCGTCTCGCACGTTGCGGTCGAGCGCCAGGTAGTGGGAGGACTGGTGGTAGCTGCGGTCGGCGATCGTGTGCGGCAACAGCAGCGGGATCGCGTCGTGGTAGCGCACGATCAGCTGCGTCCCCGGCGCAACGCGGCCGGGATAAGGCGTCTCGGCGATCATCACGTCGAAGCCGCGCGTGTCGAGCCTCGGATAGAGCGCGGCGCCGAGCTTCTTCGTCGCAAGCCCGATCGTGTGCATTCCCGTCCACGGCATCTGCACGACCCGGTAGCCCGCCGATGTCACGAGGTCGAAGTCCTGCGGCGGCAGCGTCCGCGAGAACATCGAGCGCCAGACGAAGTCCTTGAAGTGCGTGCCCTCGAAGCGGTCCAGCGGCGTCTGCATCCCGATGGCGCTCCCGGCGGCCACTTGGGCGTGCTTGAGCGCGAGCCGGATCGATCTCGACAGCCGGCCGATCGGTGTCTTCGCCGGATTGTGCTGCAGCGACACGACCACCCGGGACAACCGGTCGAGCTTGCGGTGCTCGGGCAGCGCCGGATCGACGCGACCGGGCAACATCGGGCGGTCCTGCGCGGCAAGCCCCTTCGACAGGAAGCGGGTGCTGCTCTGGATCAGCCCCTCGACGCTGCAATCGTCGATCCGGGACAGCCCGCGGAACAGGAGCCTCGCCTCCTGGGGAATTCCGGCATGGCCATCGAATGCCGGGCGCAGCTCGAGCAGGATCTTCATCGTGGAGTCTCTGTCGGTTGCAAGTGAGAGTGAGTGGTAGGCCGTCTAGTCGAAGACGACCGTCGGCTCCGCGGGCCGCACGGACTCGTAGAACCCGTACGCATCGTCGATGCCGTCGAACTCGTAGAGCCGCCCATCGTGCAGTACGCACGCCCGCTCGCAGTAGAGCTTGACGATGTTCGGGTCGTGCGAGACGAGAATGAAAGCGCGGTCCTTGCGCTTCTGGAACAGCTCGACGTGGCAACGATGGCCGAAGCGTGCATCGCCGACCGACAGCCCCTCGTCGATCAGGAAGCAGTCGAACTCGATCGCCATCGACAGCGCGAACGCGAGCCGCATCATCATGCCGGTCGAGTAGCGCTCGACCGGCTCGCGCAGGTACAGGCCGAGCTCGGTGAACTCCTCGACGAACGGCAGCAGCGGCTTCCAGTCGACGCCGTAGACGCGGCAGACGAACTTCAGGTTGTCCAGCCCGGTGAGTCTCGCCTGGAACGCGCCGGTGAAGGCGAGCGGCCAGCTGACCCTCATCTCGCGATGGATGCGGCCCGAGGTCGGGCGCTCGGCGCCGCTCAGCAGCCGGATCAACGTGCTCTTGCCCGCGCCATTGCGGCCGAGGATGCCGACGTTTCGGCCGCGCTCGAGCGTGAAGTTCAGGTGGTCGAGCACGCGGCGGCGACCGCCACGCACGCCGTAGTCCTTGCAGACGTCCTCGAGTCGGATCACTTCTCGCCGACCCGCCGGGCGGCCGCCTGCATCGCGAAGAGACCGGCCAGCGTCAACACCAGGTTGCAGGTCGCCATGTAGCCAAGGTCATAGTGGGTGGGCACGACATTGCCGAAGAAGCCTTCCCGGATCAGCTCCAAGCCATGCACCATCGGGAGCAGCAGGACGACCTCGCGTCCAGCGGGCGGCAGCCAGTCCACCATGAACGCCGCGCCCGACAGCGGGAACAGCAGGTACGAAACGGGATGCCAGATGCGGTCGACGAGATGGCTGAAGGCGGTCGCCGAGCCGATGAAGATGGCGAGCGCGCCGCCGAACCAGCCGAGCATGGCCCACCCGACGACCACGCTCAGGGGGTCGACCGGCGGGTAGATCGATTCGGTTGCAAGGAAGATCACCGCCAGCACGGAGAACGACGCAGTCGCGCCGCCGAGCTCGAGCAGGATCCGCGTCGCGTACACGTCGATCACGCGAACGTTGCGGTGATAGAGAAGGCTCGCGTTGGCGTCGATGCCTCCGATACAACGGCTAACGGTATTGCGCCACACCAGCACCGACGAGTACCCGGTGATCGCGAAGGCGATGATCGGCAGGCTCGAGAACTGGTGCGCGCGCATTGCGCTCCACAGCGCGGCCACGCCGAGCGTGAAGATCATCGGCTCGCCAACCAGCCACAGCACGCCGAGGTTCTCGCGTCCGAAGCGCGTGATCAGCTCGCGCAGCAGGAGCGCGCGGATCACCCGCCGCTGGATCGCGAAGGACTGCAGGAGCGAAGTCGTTGCCGGCATTGTCGATCGTTCAGTTTGTGGTGCGCCAGGTCTCTGGATCTCAGGTCTCGGTGTGCTCGCGCACGCCGGCCACGATCAGGCTGAGCACGCCCCAGGCAACCAGGCCGAGCACGAAGACGGTGAGCACCGACCGGATCCGCCGCGGCTCGACCGCGTAGTCGGGCAAGTGCGGCTGCACCAGTCGCTCGAGATAGAGCTGCTTGCGCTGCGCCTCGGCGCGCGCCGTGTCGAGCGCGGCGAGGGCAGTCCCGAGCTGCCGGTCGGCGAAGGTCTTCTCCAGCACGAGCCGGTCGTATTCCGGGCTCTGCGCGACAAGGCCGCCCGAACGCCCGAGCACGCGCGCGTTCTCCTCGCGGATCGCCTGACGCAGACCCGTCGACGCGGCTGCGCAGCGACCCGATCTGCGGATTGTCGGGCGACACCCTGCGGATCTGCGCCAGTTGCGCCTCGGCGGCGAGGAGTTCTTCGTTCAGCTTCGCCACCCCCTGCAACTGCATCGCGCCCTGCACGGCGGGATCGAACACCGCCTTGCCCGAGCGGAAGGTCGCGAGCGAAGCCGCCGCATCCTTTGCCCTTGCCTCGGCGACCCGTACCTCGCGCTCGGCGGCATCGATCAGGTCGCGCCGGCTGCGCTCGTTCATGTTGTTGACCAGGCGCTCGCCCATCTCGAGCAGCATCTCGTTGATGCGCTGCGCGTCCTCCGCGGTGAAAGCGCGCACCTCGAGGATCGAGATCGACGACACCGAGTCGTACTGGATCGCGACCTGCTTCTGGTAGTAGCGATGCAGCGCCTCGAAGCTCTCGTCGGGATACAGGCCCGGAAAGCGGTTCACCGCGTCGATCGAGCCCTGGCTGTACGCCTCGCGGAAGCCGACGCGCTCGTCGATCTCGCGCAAGGCGTCGCGGCTGCGAATGAAGTCGTGCACCGAATAGGTGTCGTCCTGCGCCCGGGAGAAGGCGGTGCCTTGCAGCAGCGCGCCGAGGCCGGAGGTCTGCTGGCGCTGCGGGTTGCGCACGAGGAACCGCGCCTCCGAGAGATAGACGTCCGATGCGAACGCCCCGTAAGTACCAGACGGCGAGTGCCGTCGGGATCGCCACGGTCAGCAGAAAGAGGAAATTGAGCCTTCTCGTGAGGCGGCGACGGCGCTTCCGGGGTTTCGGTTCGGTCGCCGCCACCGCTGGCGGCAGGACGGTTGCTTCAGACATGTCCATGGTGAGTTCCCGATCTATATCAGCGCGTCAACTCGATCGTGTTCAGCACCGGATAGGTGACCGAGAACACGAGGTTCAGGAACTTCTGCAGCTCGACAGTCGGGGCGTTGCTCACATAGAGAACATCACGGTCCTGGATCTGGAAGCTCTGCATCACGAAGAAGCTGTTTGCATTGGCGAGATTCACCCGGTACACCACCGGCACCCGCCCGTCGGGCGTCGCCTGAACCGGCTGGTTCGGCCAATCGAGTGCGTCGGCAGACTCGAATCGGAAGATGAACACGCCCTGGGGATCGGCGCGCGCATCGTTCAGGCCGCCGGCGCGGCCGATGGCCTGGGCAAGCGAGATCCCTTGCGCCTCGAACGGAATCTCCTCGTTCTTGCCGGTTGCACCGAGTGCGGTGAAGAAGAGCGGTTGGTGCACGGCAGTCACTACGTCGCCCACCTGCAGCGGCACGTTCTGCTTGGGGTCGCGGATGACCACATCCAGCGGCATCGACGCCTGGCTGCTGCCGCGGGTCACCTGGAGAGTCGTCTTGTGCACGGGTTGACGGACGCCGCCCGCAGCGGCAAGTGCATCGAGCAGCCGTTCCCGGGCGGGCGTCAGCGGAAAGCGGACGCTGTTCGTCACCTCTCCCACGACCGTCACGCTGGATGAACCGCCGCGGGTGATGCGTACCAGTGCCTCGGGCTGGTTCGCCTTGCCGCGCAATCGGTCCACGATCTCGGCCTGCACTTCCTCGATCGTAAGACCGAGCACCTTGATGGGTCCGGCGAACGGCACCCTGATCGACCCATCCCGATCGACGACCTGCTCGGGCAGCGTGGTCGCTCGGACGGTAGAAGGGTTCCGGGGATCTATCGGTGCGTTGCCGAACAGCGTCGCAGGCGGCGCCTCCCATAGCGTCACGTCAAGTACGTCGCCGGCCCCGATTCTCATGGAGCGATCGGGTGTCTCGGCCGTGGCCAGGATCTCGGAGAAGCTCTTCTGCTTCCGCTGCCCGATGAGCGTCCTTGCGACCGACGCGTCGACATTCACGATCTGGACGGCGCCCGCGGCAGACGGCTGCTGCAACGTCTCGATTGCCTCTGAGGCGTTCGGGCCCGTGCGGGGAAGCGGAGTCGTACTGCACGCGGCCAGCCCGCCCATGGCAATCACGGCGAGCAATGAACCGGCACGACGGCTCCCGATTCTCCTCAAGAGAGTGAAGACTTGCAACTTCCTGCGCTCCTGCTGGCTGTGGGCGCGACAGTGGAGAACTGTGCAACCCGCTGATGGCGCATCGACTCCCTGGAGCCGGTGCCTTTTGGTTTTCCCCATGTTAGGCGTCGGGGTCACACCCCTCCCGGCGCAGGATTGAATGGCGGGCTGCGGCCGACGAACTGCCTAAAGTACGTGGCTTGACGTGAACAGTCCGCCAGCAGCGTCGATCGGCCCTGACGGGCCCACGACAAGGACGGTCACGAAGGCCGCGTCGTCTATTGATGCAGGATGCCGACGACAGACAGGCACCGCGCGCCGAGATCGCGTCGACCGACTGTTGTCCTCCCGCATGCCTGCCCACCGACAGTTGGGCTCATGTTGCCGCTCATCGGCGTCATTCCGAGAGTTGGCGCCGAGCTAGGGGACCATCGCCTCTGACCTCCGGGGTGGCTGATCGCCATGCCCGCCCCACGGAAGAAAGTAGCCGCCGCACCCGCGCCGAATCTCCCACGTTTCGCCCTTCCCCATGCAGGACCTGGTAATCGACGTTTCTCGCTTGGTCGGCCGGCGCCTGAAGCATCGCCTGCCGACCGGAATCGACCGGGTCGCGCTCGCGTACCTGCGCCACTACGGCGAGCGCGCCCGCGCCGCGATCACGGTCGGCTCACGTGCAGTCGTACTGCAGGAGCGCTCGTCGCACCGGCTCTTCGACCGGCTGCTCGACCCGACCGGGGACTCGAGCTTCCTGCGCACACTGATCCTGGGCGCTCTGCATTCGCCGATCCACCGCACCACGACGCGGGGCTGGTTCCTCAATACCGGCCACACCGGCCTGCATCGGGCGAGCTACGGCACGATGCTCGGCAAGCTCGCGTTGCGGCCGCTCTTCGTGATCCACGACCTGATCCCGATCACGCATCCGCAGTTCTGCCGGGCGCCCGAGGCGGCCAGGCACACCGATCGGATGACGTGCGCGATCCGGCACGGCGCCGCCATTGTCTGCAACTCGCACGCGACCTTCGAGAGCCTGGCAGGACTTCGGCCAGTGCCTTGGCATGCGGCTGCCGCCCGTCGCCGTGGCACCGATTGCACCCGAGCCACTCACGGCGGCACAGGCCGCGGCGGCCATGGCGCGATCACCCCTCGACAAGCGGTACTTCCTGATGCTCGGCACGATCGAGCCGCGCAAGAACCACCTTCTGGTGCTGCAGGTCTGGCAGCGCCTGATCGATCGCCTTGGCTCCGCCACGCCACACCTGGTGCTGATCGGGCAGAAAGGCTGGGAGTGCGAGCACGTCATGCGGATGCTCGAACGCACCCCGGGACTGCGCGAGCATGTCCTTTGGATCGACGCCTGCGAGGATCACCAGCTGCATGCCTGGATGGCCAACGCCCGGGCCCTGCTCTTCCCGAGCTTCGCAGAAGGCTTCGGCCTGCCGGTGGTGGAGGCGCTGCAGCTCGGCGTGCCGGTGCTGGCGGCCGACCTGCCGGTCTTTCGGGAGTTCGCCGGCGGGCTTCCGCAGTATCTGGATCCGCTCGATGTGAACGGTTGGCTGGCCACCGTGTTCGACTATCAGCGTCCGGACAGCCGGCAGCGGGAACGCAAGATCGAGGCACTTTGCAGCTATCGAGCGCCCACCTGGGAGGCCCATTTCGCCGCGGTCGATGATCTGATTCGGCGGGTGGATGGCAGATCCGCTTCGGCGATTGCGCTACCGGCTGCCGCGGCGCCGATTGCTTCGCCTTCATTGAACGAAGTCCTGCCCGACCCACCTCCTTCTCCATCCCCCTCGATGGAGCCTGGCATTGCATAGGATGCTTCCCGGGCCAGACCGGCCCGTCGTCAAGGTCCTGGGCTTCTCGCTGCGCAAGCGCCACTATCTGCGGGGCTTCCTGCCGGGCTGCCGCCTGCAGGCGGTCCGCTCGGTCAGCGACCTGCGTCCGGGCGACACGGTTGCGGTCTGGGCAAGCCACCCGCTGCGCCAGGCGGCGGAGGCGCTGCCGGAGGTGACGGTGCTGCGCGTGGAGGACGGCTTCCTGCGCTCGGTCGGGCTAGGGGCGCAGCTTGCGCAGCCGCTCTCGTGGGTCGTCGATTCGCTGGGCATCTACTACGACCCGGCCGGCCCCAGCGAGCTGGAGACGTTGCTCGAGACTGCTCGCTTCGACGCAGCGCAGATCGCCCGCGCGACGCGCGCTGCGCAAGCGGATCGTCGCTGCACGCTTGAGCAAGTACAACGTCGGGTCGAGCCGCTGGCCGGGTCTGTCGACGCGCCGCGCTCCCGCGCAGCCGGTGGTGCTGGTGGTCGGCCAGGTCGAGAGCGATGCATCGGTTCGCTCGGGCGCCGGCGCGATCAACGACCAACATCGGCCTGCTGCGCGCAGCGCGCGAACACCATCCGGACGCCTGGCTGGTGTACAAGCCGCATCCGGACGTCGTCGCGGGCTTGCGCGGCGCCGGTGAGAACGAGGGCGCCGCCTCGACGATGTGCGACGAGATCGTCGCGCAAGCACCGATCGGACAACTCCTGGACCTGGTGGACGCGGTGCACGTGATCACCTCGCTGACCGGCTTCGAGGCGCTCTTGCGCGGCAAGCCGGTCTACTGCCACGGACTGCCGTTCTATGCCGGCTGGGGGCTCACGCACGATTCGGTGACGACGTCGCGCCGCACCCGCCGCCTCACCCTCGACGAGCTGTGTGCAGCAGCGCTCATCGCCTACCCGCGCTATGTCGACCGGGCAACCGGGCGGCCATGCAGCGCCGAGGAAGCGGTGGACAGCCTGATCGACTGGCGCCGCCGCGACGACGGCGCGCTGCGCTGGTGGCACCGCCTGCTCAAGCCCGTGCTGCGCCATGAGTGACTGCCTGTCTGCCGCCGAGTCCGAGCTCGTGTCGCCCGAGGTCATCACCTCGGTCGCGCTCGCGCTGAAGGCGGTCACGGCGCCGGGTCCTGTTCCGGCGGACGTGGTCGCCTTGGCTGGCGCGGTCCCCAAGCCGCCGCGCGGCATGATCGATCGCGGCCTCGCGGGCTTTCGCAATCGCCGGGTACTGATGCTGCAAGGACCGATCGGGCCGTTCTTCGCGCGGCTGGCAGTGGACCTGCGCGAGGAATGCGCTGCCGTCGTCAAGGTCAACTTCAACGGCGGCGACTGGCTGTTCTCGCCGCGCAGCGCCTTCGAGACCGTAGTGAACTACCGTGGTGGCTTGGCCGGATGGCCGGCCGAGTTCGAGCGCCTCCTGATCGAGCACCGGATCGACACCATTCTGCTCTTCGGCGACTGCCGGCCGGTGCACGTGCCGGCGATCGCGATCGCGAAACGCCGGGCGCTCGAGATCGGGGTGTTCGAGGAAGGCTACCTGCGTCCGGACTACATCACGATCGAGCGCGACGGGGTCAACAACTATTCATCGCTGCCCCGCGATCCGGACTTCTATCGCCGCGTCGACACGAGCGACGCGCCCCAGACCGCCGCGGTGGGGAGCACCTTCGGCTTCGCAGCCCGTTGGGGAACGCTCTACTACTGCGCTACGTCACTGGCGAGCCGGTGGTTCTCGGCCGAGCTTCACCATCGCCCGGTCGGCTGGCGCGAATGCCGGCACTGGATCCGATCGGGCTGGCGCAAACTGCGCTATCGGCTCTCCGAGTACACGGTGGGCAAGCGGCTGCTCGGCGCCGAGCCGCCACGGTTCTTCCTGGTCGCGCTGCAAACCAGCGGCGACGCGCAGGTACGGGTGCATTCGCGCTTCGGCACGGTGCAGCGGTTCATCGAGCACGTGGTCCGGGACTTCGCCGCGCACGCACCGGCCGATACCTGGCTCGTCGTCAAGCATCATCCTCTCGATCGCGGCTTCTCCGATCATCGGGCGTTGATCACCCGCCTTGCCGCCGAACTCGGCCTGCAAGGGCGCTGCCACTATATCCACGACCAGCACCTGCCAACGCTGATCCGCCGCACGCTCGGCGTGGTCACGATCAACAGCACCGTCGGCCTCTCCGCGGTCGGTGAAGGCGTGCCGGTCGTGGTCTGCGGCGATGCGATCTATGACATGCCAGGCCTGACCTTTCAGGGACCGCTCGCCCAGTTCTGGCGCCGGGCGCAGGAGCAGCGGCCGGAGTTCGCGCTGTGGTGGGCATTTCGCTGCGTGCTGATCGCGAGCACGCAGTTCAACGGCAGCTTCTACCGGCGGCTGCCACAGGCCGCCAATGCCAGCGGCGTCTTCTGGTGCAAGCACCACCAGGCGGTGGCACGACGCCGAAAGCCGAGGTTCTGGAGCGGGCTCGAAGCGCTGCTGCCAGCGAAGTTCGACGCCTGCGCGCGCCGCCCGGGAAGAACGCGAGCAGCAATCGGCGGAAGGGTAGTCGACCAAGTCGAGAAGCCGGCCAGTTCGGGTCGCGACTTGGCGGTCCAACGGGGCATTCCCGGCGGCGCGACGCCGACAAGCGGCGGTTGACACCGCCTCCGTCGCCCCACACCGCCGTCCGTCTGCTCTTGGCGTGACATCCATCACGCCGCTTCTGGCCATTGCGCCGGCCATGTGACCCCCGTCACCTCACTTACCGTTCGTCGGCTGGAGACTGCCGGTTCTCGGACCACAGCCTCGCTTCCAGCCGCTCATGAACCGTTCCGCCCGTTTCCCGATCTCCGGCCGTCGTGCCTCGCGCCTCCATGCCGCCATCGCAGATACATCGGGGCATTCGCGCCTGGCGCCCGCCCTGCTGGTCTCCGCGCTCGTGCTGGCCGCGTGCGGAGGCGGTGGCGGCGATGAGCCGACCGCGGTAGCGGCCAATCAGCCGGACGCTTCGGCCTACGAGAACGTGAGCCCCCGGCCCGAACTGGACCCGAATGCCCAGACGCCCCCGCCGAATCAGGACGTCGTGCTGCAGCCGTCGCAAGGCGCGCCCGCCCCGGCCCCGGCTCCCACACCGGCACCCGCGCCTCAACCCGCACCGGCCCCTCAGCCTGCTCCGACGCCTGCTCCGACGCCTGCTCCGACGCCTGCTCCGACGCCGCTCCGACGCCTGCTCCCGACGCCTGCTCCCGCGCCGGCGCCTCAACCCGTCCCGTCACCCGCGCCGACCCCGGAGCCGCCGCCGTCACCCGTACCGCCGCCTGCGCCCGGCCCGACCGTACCGGCCCCGACACCCTCTCCCGCCGCCGCTCCGATCGTCCCCCGCGACGCGCTGCCCCTTCCGGCGGCCGCGCAGGTCGGCGCCTGGGGCCAGCTCGCGCCGTGGCCGGTCATGCCCATCCACGTTTCGGTCCTTCCCGACGGCCGCGTGATGACCTATGGAACGGACAAGAACGGCAAGCAGACCGCCAAGTTCTTCTACGACGTCTGGGATCCGTCCGCCGGCACCGGCAGCGACATCGCACCTCACCCTGCCCAACACGACCGGCACGGACATCTTCTGCAGCGCCCAGCTGGTGCTGCCGCTCACCGGCGAACTGCTGATGAACGGTGGCGACATCTTGGATGCGGACAGGAACGCGTACGCTCAACCAGCCGGTCAAGGACGTCACCGTCTTCGAGCCCGCGACCAACGGCATGAGTCCCGGCGGGCCAGATGAACCGCGCCGCGCTGGTACGCCTCCGCCACGACCCTTCCCACCGGCGAGATCTATCTCCAGGGCGGCTCCGGCGGCAACGACCGCGCCGAAGTGCGCGACAGCGACGGCACTTTCCGCCTGCTGACCGGCTTCGCCACCAACGACCTCGGCGCCTCCTATCCGCGCAACTTCGTCGGCCCGGACGGCAAGATCTTCGGGATGGCGTACACGAGGATGTATCGCATCGACCCCTACGCCAACAACGGCGCGGGCAAGCGCACCGACCTCGGCACGATCACCGGCTACGCGCCCGACTGGACCTCCGCAGCCGTGATGTTCGAGCCGGGCCAGCATCCTGCAGGTGGGCGGCCGCGACAACAAGGCCGCAATCATCGACATCAGCGGCGCGACGCCGGTCGTGACCAGCGCCGGCACGCTGTCGCAGGTACGCTCCTGGTCGAACGCCACGGTGCTGGCCGACGGCAAAGTCGCGGTGACGGGCGGCTCGGCGGTGGCGAACACCACCACCCAGGTCGCCTACCAGATGGAGCTCTTCGACCCGATCACGAAGGCCTGGACGGTCGGCCCCTCGGCACCGCGGATGCGCCTGTACCACTCGACCTCGGTCCTGCTGCCGGACGCGACGCTGTTCACCGGTGGCGGCGGAGCCCCTGGGCCGCAGACGAACCTGAACGCGGAGATCTACTACCCGCCCTACCTGTTCAAGCAGGACGGAACGCTCGCGACCGCGACCGACGATCGCAGCGGCGCCGAGCAGCGTGTTGAGCCTTCCGTCGGACTTCATGCTGCGTCTCGCCGGACGCGGCGTCGATCACGCGCATCACGATGGTCGCCACCGGATCGACCACCCACTCGTTCGACATGAACCAGCGCTTCGTCGAGCTGACCTTCTACCGCAACGGCAGACCAGCTGGTCGTCAATCTGCCGGCCAATGCCTACGAGACTCCGCCGGGCTTCTACATGGTGTTCGCGATCAACTCGGCGGGCACGCCTTCGGTGGCGCGCATGGTGCGGGTGAACCGCTGTGCAAGAGCGCTTGATGGCAGCCACGACCGGGTCGGCTTAACGGCTTCACCTTCGGCCTGGCCGAGCGCGGCCGACAGCGGCTTCGCGAGCGCTGCGATGGTGGCATCATGGCGGCATGTCGAAGTGGACTGCCAATCATCGATTTGCCGACATGCACGACCTCCTCTTTCGCAACGCCCTGGTCTTCGACGGCACGGGCGGCTCGCCAGCGACCCTCGATGTCGCCGTCACCGCCGGCCGAATCTCCGCCATCGGTCCTCACCTGAGCTCAGCCGCACGCGAGGTGATCGCGGCCGACGGTCTGGCGCTCATGCCCGGCATCATCGACAGCCACACCCATTTCGACGCCCAGATCACCTGGGATCCTTCTGTCCGGCCGTCGCCGGCGCTGGGGGTGACGACGGCGGTGATCGGCAATTGCGGATTCACCATCGCGCCCTGCCGGCCGCGGGACCGCGACATCACGATGCGCAACCTGACCCAGGTGGAAGGCATGTCGCTGGACGTGCTGCGCCAAGGGATCGCCTGGGAGTTCGAGACCTTTCCCGAGTACCTGGCCCAGTTGCGACGCTCGGGCAGCGCGGTCAACATCGCCGCCTACATCGGACACAGCAGTGTCCGGACCTATGTGATGGGCACGGACGCGTCGAAGCGCGCGGCCGACGACGCCGAGATCGCGCAGATGCAGGACATCGTGCGCGAAGCGATGCGGGCCGGCGCGGTCGGCTTCGCCAGCAGCACCTCGCCCGCGCACAACGGCGAGGGCGGCCGGCCGATGCCGTCGCGCCTGGCCGACGATCGCGAGATGCAGGCGCTGGTGAACGCGATGGGGGAAGGCGGACGGGGCGTCTTCATGCTGACCAAGGGCGGCCATACGCCGATGCCCTTCCTCGAATCTCTGGCTGCGCACAGCGGCCGCCCGGTCATGGTCGCGGCGCTGCTGCACAACACGACCAATCCGCAGGCGGTCTTCGACGATCTCGATGCCATCAGCGCCGCCAACACCCGCGGCCATCGGCTGATCGGCCAGGTATCGTGTTGCCCTTTGACGATGGACTTCACGATGCAGTCGCCGTATCCGGCCGAAGGACTGGTGAGCTGGCAGTCGGCCTTGGGACTGCAGGGCGATGCGCTGAAGGTAAAGCTCGCCAGCAAGGACTTTCGCGACGGCGTGCGCGCGGAGCTCGCGACACCGACCAACTTTCGCCTCTTCAACGCCGAATGGGCGAAGGTGCAGGTGGTCGAGGTGGCGACCCCGGCGAACGCGCGCTACGAGCAGCGCTCCATCGACGACATCGCCCGCAGCGAAGGGCGCGACCCGCTCGACGTGATGCTCGACCTGGCGCTTGCGGAGAACCTGCAGACGGTGTTCACCGCGCAACTGCTCAATTCCGATGAAGCGGCAGTCGGCCGGATGCTCAATCATCCGCACAGCCTCGTGAGCCTGAGCGACGCCGGCGCCCACCTGACCTTCTTCAACGACGCCGGGTTCGGCCTGCACCTGCTGGGCCACTGGTCGCGGGATCGCGGCGCGATGTCGATGAGCGAAGCCGTCCGTCGCCTGACCAGCCAGCCGGCGGACGTCTTCGGCATGCGCGAGCGCGGCCTGATCCGCGAAGGTTTTGCAGCCGATCTGCTGCTGTTCGATCCCCGCACCGTGGGTCGCGGCCCCAAGCGCCGCGTATTCGACCTGCCCGGTGGCGCGCCGCGCCTGACCACCGACGCGGTCGGCGTCAAGGGCGTGTGGGTCAACGGGCAGTTGGTGGCCAATGAAAACGGGATGGTGGAACCGGCGCCTCGTGCGGGGTTGTTGTTGGCGGAGGCTTGACGGGGTCCGGCGGACTCGCGCGCGCCGAGCCGCGTGAATTCGCTGCATTCTCCGCACTGCAGCTGCAGGCGTCTCTCTTCGTAAGGATGTGGCCTTTCGACCTAACCCTTGCGCCGGGGCGGGGCCCCGGGCTGCGTTGCCATTCCAGGCCCGCTGCCTTACAATGTCACCAAAAGTAAGGCGGAGCCGGAGCATGTCCGAGTCCACGATCACTAGCAAGGGGCAGGTCACTATTCCTGCGGATATCCGGAAGGCGCTTGACTTGGCTGCCGGAGAAAGAGTGGTGTTTACCCAAGTGGACGATGGCACTACCGTCATGCGGGTGAAACGCCGGTCGATCCTGGAGCTCAAGGGGCTGCTCAAAGACGCGAAGGCTAGCCGCAAGGTAACCATCGATGAGATGAACATCGGGCGCAGCTGATGGCAGGCCTGGATACCAATGTGTTGGTCAGATGGCTTCTGGAAGATGACGAGGAGCAAGCGGCACGCGCACAGCAGCTATTTCAGGTCGTGCAAACGAATCAGGCCACGCTCTTCGTTCCGTGCACGGTCGTTCTAGAACTCGAGTGGGTCTTGCGGTCGCGATATCACTTTGACAAGGCGACGATCCTGCAGACATTCACTTCTCTCCTGGAGACGCAGGAGCTCGAGTTCCAGGTCGAAGCAGGTCTTGAGCGGGCGCTTCATCTGTATCGCGAAGGCGTCGCGGAATTCGCAGACTGTATGCATGCTGGCCTCTGCGGCGCAGGGGGGAAGTCTCCGTTGCTGACGTTCGACGAGAAGGCTGCCCGCCTCGCGGACGTAGATTTGCTCAACTGATGGACGGCCCGGTAGTGGCGGGAGTAGGACCCATGCAGATGAATGGAGACAGCACCTCCCGGTCCGGCCGGGGAATCATCGACACGATAATCCGCAACGCGGTCGTGATCGACGGCAGCGGCAATCCGCGGTTCGAGGCCGATGTCGCGGTCCACCAGGGCAAGTTCCACGAGATCGGCGTCGGACTGACCGGCAGCTACCGCCAGGAACTGGAGGGTGCGGGCAGGATCCTCGCTCCCGGCTTCATCGACGTCCACACGCATGACGACTACGCCGTCATCTCCGACCGCAGCAACCTCTGCAAGATCAGCCAGGGCGTGACGACCGTGGTGACGGGCAACTGCGGCGTGAGCATCGCACCGCTGAGCATCCGCCACCGTCCGCCGCCGCCGCTGGACCTGCTGAGCGGCAACCCGGAACATTTCTTTGCCACTTTCGGCGATTACTTCAAGTACCTGGAGGATCGTCCGGCGGCCGTCAACGTCGCCGCGCAGGTCGGCCATTCGACACTGCGCGTCGCCACCATGTCTGACTTGCAGCGGCCGGCGGACGCCGGCGAGATCAAGCGGATGCGAAGCCTGCTGGAGGAAGCACTGGAAGCAGGCGCAATCGGGATGTCCAGCGGCTTGTTCTATCGCACGGCGCAGGCCGCGACGACACAGGAGGTCATCGACATCGTCGATGTCATGCGCGGCCATGACGCCATCCATTCGACCCACATGCGGGATGAAGCCGACGCCGTCATGCAGTCGCTGGACGAGACGTTCCACATCGGCCGCGAGGCCGACGTGCCGGTCATCGTGTCGCACCACAAGTGCTGCGGCACCCGCAACTTCGGGCGGTCGGTCGAGACGCTGGCACGCATCGACGCAGCAGCCGCTCGGCAGGCGGTCGGCTTTGACGTCTATCCCTACTGCGCCGGCTCCAGCGTCCTGGATGTGGAGAAGTTCAACGATGCGACCCGCATCGTCGTGAGCTGGTCCATCCCGCATCCCGAGGCCGCCGGCCGCGACCTCGCCGAGCTGGCGAAGGAGCACACGCATCGGGCAGAAGGAGATGGCCGATCGGCTGCAACCGGCCGGCGGCATCTATTTCATGATGGACGAGGATGACGTTCGCCGCATCCTGGCGCATCCGGAAAGCATGATCGGCTCGGACGGCCTGCCGAGCGACACCCATCCTCATCCCCGGCTGTGGGGCACCTTCCCGCGGGTGCTCGGTCACTACTCGAGGGAGCTGAACCTGTTTCCGCTCGAAGCCGCCATCCGGAAGATGACGTCGCTGTCGGCGCAGCAATTCAGGCTACGCAACCGCGGGCTGGTGCGGCCGGGCTATCAGGCCGACCTGGTGCTGTTCGACCCTGCCACCGTGAAGGACCTGGCCACCTTCGATGATCCTGTTCGCCATTCAGCGGGCATTCACCTGGTGATGGTCAACGGCAAGGCCGTCTTTCGCGACGGCGCGGCCACCGGGGCTTTCCCAGGTGAAGTCCTGCGACGGACGTGAAGCGCTTCTTCATCGCCTCAGGATCCCATGCCTCGGCCTGACTGCACGTCACTCCGTTGGCACCTTCGCCGCCCTGACCATCTTCCCGTACTTCTCGATCTCGGCGCGGATGAAGGCAGCGTATTGCTGGGAGCTGCTCGAGACCGCATCCATCCCCTGGGCGGCAAACTTCTCCTTGATGTCAGGCATGGCGATGATCCTTGTCATCGCGGTCTCGAGCTTGTGAACCACCGCCGGTGGGGTACCCGCGGGAGCCAGCAACCCGAACCAGGTGCTGACGTCGAAATCTCGAAAACCCGTCGCCTCGGTCACGGTCGGAATCTCCGGCAGGATGGCAGACCGCTGAGCCGTACTGACTGCTAGCGGTCGCAACTTTTCGGCCTTGACGTGCGGCAGCGCCGGTGCGATCGAGGCGAATGCAACCTTCACCTGCCCGCCGAGCAGATCCACGATGGCAGGGGCATCCCCCTTGTACGCAATCGGCGTCATCTCGATGCCGGCCATTGCCTTGAACATCTCGCCGGCAAGATGGGTGGGAACCCCAATTCCGGTCACGGCATAGTTGATCCCGCCAGGCTGCGTCTTGGCGTATTGGATCAATTCGCGTGCATTCTTGACCGGCAGCGACGGATGCGTCACGAGCACGAAGGCGGCCTGGGAAGCCTGGCTGATCGGCACGAAATCCTTGACCAGGTCGTAGCTCAGCTTCTTGTAGAGGCTTGGTGCCAGGGCATGTGCGCCGGCGGCCATGAAGAGCGTGTAGCCATCGGACGCCGCCTTGGCGGCCGTATCGGCGCCGATGTTGCCGCCGGCGCCGGCCCGGTTGTCGATGATCACCTGCTGGCCGAGTAGCTCAGAAAGCTTTTCGCCTACCGACCGCGCGACGAAGTCGTTCGTGCCGCCCGCGGGATAGGACACGATGATTCGGATGGGCCTCTCCGGGTAGGTCTGCGCAGAACTTCCGAAGCTCAGGCAAAGCAGGACGAACAGCGAAAACAATCTCATGAGACCTCCGATGGAGTGAGAGTCGTGCCGTAATGCTCCTTTGCCGCGGCTTCGCTGACAAGGCCGTCCCGCACGTCGTTCGACAAGGCGTCGCGGCTGCGCTCCCGGGGATCGCCGAAACCGCCGCCGCCGGGTACCGTGAGGCACAACCGGTCGCCGGGCCTGAGTTCCACCTGAGTCCCCAACGTGACGCGCCGGCCATTGAGCTCCGCTACCGGCTCGGCCACCGCGCTGCCGCCTTCAAGGCCGTAGATGGGCACGCCGAAGCGACCACCCCGGATGCCCGCGAGAATCGGGCCCTCCAGGTCCGCATCGTCGGGAACGACGATCTCGACGACTTGTCCCAACCCGCCCCGCTGCCGGCCGGCACCGCCTGAATCGGTTGCCAGCATCTTCCGCTCGAAGAGGATGGGCGCATCGCCCTCCGTGACCTCGATCGGAATGCTGGCGACGTTCGCCGGATATGACAGGCAGGAGATGCCGTCTCGGGAGCTGCGGGCGCCCAGGCCGCCGTTGAACGTCACGACCGCGTAGAAGGAACGGCCATCGCGGTGTCGGCCCGTGAAGTTTCCGTACCACAGGGGCGTCGACCCGCTTCCTGCAATCAGGCGTTCGGGTGCAGCTTGCGCGAGGCACTTCATCACCAGTTCCGGAAGCATGTGCGCAAGCATCGTTCGACCCCATGTCGCGGCAGGGAAGCGCGCGTTCAGCACCGAGCCCTCCGGCGCATCGATCCTCACCGGCGCCATGCAGCCGGCATTGTTGGGCACGTCCGGGTCCAGCAGGCACTTCAGCGGGTAGACGGAATATGACCGCGTCATGTTCAGCGTGACGTTGACGGCCCGTGGGATCTGCGCCGAGGTCCCTCCGTAGTCGAGATGGATGCCGCCATCGCGGATGGTGGCGCTGAGGCACATGGTGACGGGGCTTGGATGGCCCGCCACCCCAGTCATGGTCATCTCAGCCTTGAAGGTGCCTTCGGGAAGCTTCCGGATGGCCCTTCTCATGCTGTCTTCCGACCGTAAGATGATCTCGTCGCCCAGAAGTTCGAGGGTGTCCAGCTCCGCCTCGTCCATGATCGCTATCAGCCGGTTTGCAGACGCATGGCTGGCGGCTACCTGGGCGCGGATGTCGCCGATCACCTTGTCCGGCTCCCGGACGTTGGCCCTGATGAACCCAAAAACCGACGTCTCCGGCTCACCATTCCGATAGAGCGGCAGGACCGGTATCTTGAGACCCTCTTCATAGACATCGCGGCTCTCAAGCGTGGCCAGGCGTCCACCCACGTTGAGGTGATGGACGACCACGAGCACATAGCCCACCAGGACGCCCCGACGGAATACTGGCCTCGCCACGGTGATGTCGATTAGGTGGCCGCTGGCGAGCCAGGGATCATTGGTGATGAAGACGTCTCCCGGCGACGCCGAGACAAACGCCGGATCGGCCAGAAACCCCGGCATGGTGAATGGCAGGATTCCCAGCAGGCCGGGCGTCGAATGCGTGGACTGCGCGAGCATCCGGCCCTTCGGGTCGAAGACGGCACACGCATAGTCATGGAAGTCGCGGATCACGCTGGAGAAAGACGTCCTGACGAGGGTGGTGGCGGCCTCGTCCACCGCATTTACCACCCGACGCCACAGCGTCTCGATCAGAAGCGGATTCATATTGCTCATTGCTGCCTCTCTCGATCACCGATGGTGACCACGATCATGCCGTGTGGATCGACCTCGAAGCTCCCACCGGGCCAGATGACGATGGTGGTCTCGCGCTCTTCCACGAATGCAGCCCCTTCGTGATGATGGCCGCTTCCCAAACGGTAGCGATCGAACACGGGGCAGTCGACAAGTCCATGGTGCGCCCCAAAGTACGCTTGCCGGCGGCCTTTGCAGGCGGCAAGCGCGTCACCGCTCGCCGCCGGCACCGGTGGCGGCCGGACCGCTCGCGTGAGTCGGCTTGCAGCGATGACCCTCAGGTTGATGAGCTCGATCGGCACGTCGTCGTATGTCCTCCCGTACTGGCCACTGTAGGCGTCTTGGAAGAGCGCCCGCAGCCGGCTTACTTGCACGCGCCCCTCGCCGGGCGCGCCCAGGGGGACCCGCACGTTGTAGCCCTGGCCTCGATAGCGCATGTCAGCGAACCTGCTGATCCTCAGCGCCTGCAGCGGCGTCCCAAGCAATCCGGCCGCCTCGGCAGCCATGTCGCCGCATGCAGCCTCTATATTTTCCGGCTGCGCCCGCTCCAACGGGATCCGCAGCGTTCGGACCCGGTCCATGGACGGCTCCTCGACCAGCATGCCCAGCGCGGACATCACCCCCGCAGCGGGGGGGACGATCACCCTGCGGATGCCGAGCCGTTGCGCCAGGCCGTAGGCATGGACCGGTCCGGCGCCGCCGTAGGCGACCATGGCCAGGCCTTCGGCGCTCTCGCCGCGCTCCGCCAGGTGCAGCCGCGCGGCCGCGGCCATGTCCTCGTTCGAGAGTTCGTGCACGCCCAACGCTGCATCCAGCAATGACAGCGACAGTGGGCCTGCGAGGTGCTTCTGGAGCGCCTGTCGGGCGCGCTGCACATCGAGGGCCATGCTGCCGCCGAGGAAGTAGTCCGGATCCAGGAAGCCCAGGGCGACATCGGCATCGGTGACGGTCGGTTGCTCACCCCCGCGCCCGTAGCTCGCCGGTCCCGGGACCGCGCCTGCGCTGTGCGGTCCGACCTTGACGAGGCCAAGCGAGTCGATGCGCGCAATGCTACCGCCGCCCGTGCCGATCTCCAGCAGATCGAACACCGGCACGCTGATCGCCAGTCCCGAGCCCCGCTTGCCCCGGTAGGTCCGGGCGGCCTCGTAGTCATCAGTGACCGGTGCCTCGCCTCCCATGACGGTACACAGCTTGGCGGTCGTCCCACCCATGTCGAAACAGAGCAAATCGGAAAGGCCAGCTTGGCCACCCCACCAGCGTGCCGCCGCGACACCGCCGGCCGGCCCGGATTCCAGGATCCTGATCGGAAAAGCCTGCGCAACCTCGCGGGTAACCACGCCGCCTCCGGACTGCATCACATAGAACTCGCCGTCGAAGCAACGATCCGTCATTCCGCGGACCAGGCGATCGAGATAGGCATGCACCAGCGGCTTCACGTATGCGTTCGCTGCCGTGGTACTGCTTCGCTCGTACTCGCGGATCTGCGGCAACACCTCCGATGACAAGGAAACGTCTATTTCGGGCGCCGCTCCGTTGAGAATTTCCCTGACCCGCTTTTCGTTAGCAGGATTCGCGTATGCGTTCAGCAGGCACACGGCCACCGAGCGAATCCCCTGCGAGCGAAGCTCATCAGCCAGTTTGCGGACCCCCCTTTCGGCGGGCTCGCGCAGCACCTGCCCCGACGAACGGGTCCGCTCGTCGACCTCCAGCCGCAGCGCCCGCGGCACCAGGGGCGGCGGAAACTCGAGTTGCAGGTCATAGACGTCGAAACGGAGCTCGTTGCGCATCTCGAGGACATCGCGAAAGCCCGCCGTCGTAATCAGCGCGGTGGGCAGTCCCTTCCGCTCGATGAGCGCATTAATCACCAGCGTCGTGCCGTGGACGAGCGTCGAGCAATCGTCAAGTCGAATCCCGCCGTGGGCCTGCAGCTGATCAATGCCGACAAAGATCGCCTCTGCGGGATCAGCGGGGGTCGTCAGCGTCTTCTCCAGCCGGATTGATCCCGTCTCGTCGTCGATGGCGACAAAGTCCGTGAACGTGCCGCCGATATCGGTGCCGATTCGGAAGCGCTTGCCGCCTCTGGTCATGTCCCGGGACTGCGACATTCAGCTGCGCTCCTCGAGAACCTTCAGGCCGCGCTCGCGCAGATGAGCCAGGCACGCCTCGGCTTGAGCGTCCGTGTAAAGCTCGGAGCCGCAGACTCCAGGATGAACAAACTCGCGGTTTGCCACCAGCCGCGCGCCGAAGGCTGCCGGCAATGCCGTCATCCGGCCCTGGGGAACGGCGTCCCATCCCGGTTCGTGGTAGACCGTGGTCGACAGGGTGCTCTTTCCGTCGGTCACGCGCACGCGCATCGTATAGGAGGATGGCATATCCGCGGGCCTTGGCGCTCCATCGCCCATCAACGCCTCCCGTAGCAGCGGCTGGAAGTCGCGAGACGCGCCGTCCACCTGGACGGTGCGGGACGGATCGAGCAGGCCGAATTCATAGAGCGACTTGAGCAGCGTCATCACTTTCGCGTGGTAGGCGCCTCGGACAACCACACGGCGGGCGTTCTTCACGAAGCGCGGCACGGTGAAGGGTTCCGAGTGCGGCGTGTAGACAATCTCCACTTCCTCGCTCATACCGGCAAAGCGGGTCCGGATCGCGCCGCTGAAGGGCGGATGCCAGTGCAGCTTGCCATCCTCCCAGACCGGTGCCTTCACGCCGTTGCGGAACTGCCGCAGCGCCGTCTCGAGCAGTCCGGTCGTGGGATTGATGGGTCGATGGGTGATGTACTCGCAGTCGATGTCGACTTCGCCTTCGAAGCGGCGTGCCTTGGCCGCGGCGAGCATGTTGGTGAGCCCGGGACTGACGCCAAGGCCGATCAGGGCCGTTATACCGGCGGCGCGAGCGGCGTCGTGACGCGCGAACCGCTCCTCCATCAGCAACGTGCCGTGAACATCGACGTAGGATGCGCGCGCCGCAATGGCTGCATCCAGGATCTCCAGGCAACGGGCACCATAGGTGCAGTTCACGACGACCGCTGCGTCCTTCAAGAGCGGCGCAAGCGCCGCCGGATCGACGGCCTCGCTGACCACGGTCTTCACCCGACCGCTCGCCCCGCCAAGCTTCGCCGCTGCGGCGACTGCCGCCGGATCCGCGTCGATGGCGACGAAGCTCGCTTCGGGTTCCGCATCGAGGATATCGACGATCAGTGCACGGCCAATGCTACCTGCGCCGACAAGGACGTATTTCATGCGTTCTCCAGGCAAAGGCGGGCAAGCGCGCCCGCGTCATCAAACGATTCCAGCTTGCGCACCGCGTCGATCACGCCTCGGGCTCCGCGCCAGCCGGGCCGGCCGAACTCCGCGCATGCGGTGAACTTTTCCGCGACGTCATCGAAAGCCATCGGCTTGCCGGGATGGCCACGGACCAGGTCCACCCGGATCTGGCTGGTGCGGCCATCGCGCATCGTCACCTTCACGATGCCGGGCATCGGGAACGTGCCGCGGCCCTCCCCCTGGGCCGAGAGGTCCAGGTCGACTTCGATGCGGGGAAGCAGCGCCCGGACCCGCGGGTCGGTGAGGCCCGCCGGCTTGAAGGTGTCGAAGCCGACCTTGCGATGGACCAGCGCATGGGCCACCGTGTAGGGAAGACTGAACTGCGCATCCGTCAGGCTGGTGGGATTCCATTTCCGCTCCCGCGACAGGCAGACGAGGTCGTGGACCTCGCGGTTCGTCACCCTGACGCGCACACGCTCGATGTCTTCCGGCTGGCCGTCCAGTTCCCGCATCACCTGAGAAGCGGCCTCGATCGGGCCGTGGGTGTACTTGCAGCACGGGTAGGACGGCTTGATGGAGGGCTCGAGCATCAACCAGCGATCCCTTCCAAGCCCATCCACCAGCGCCGCCCGCTCGTACTTCCCTCGGTGATACACGGGGAAGTAGCCGAAACGGCCTTCGAAGACTTCGCTCGATCCCGTCAGTCCACGCTCTGCCATCAGGGCTGAGAGCAGCCCGCCTTCGACGGCGACCCCCTGCATCAACCGAACCGTCATCGCACCGGCGACATAGCCCTGCTGGTTCCCCGCCACCCGAGCATGCGCGATGCCGAGCGCGTGCCGCGCCTCGTCCCGCGGCAGGCCCATCAGGCGCGCCGCAGCGAGAGCCGCGCCATAGAAGCCGCACTGGTAGCTCATCGAGCTACCAGTTTCACTGAAGCTGATCCGCGAGGCGCTCGACAGTCGGCAGACGACTTCGGCGCCGATGGTGACGGCAGTGATGAACTCGCGACCACCGATCGGGGACCGGGCTTCGGCAAGCGCGAGGACCGCCGGTACGATGTTCGCATTGATATGGCAGGTGTTCTGCTCGTGGACATCGTCCAGGTCCCAGGCACGGGCAGCAACCCCGTTCAACAGGCCTGCCAGCGGCAGCGGCACGCGGCGCGACATCGGGATGGCAGTTGCTTCCTGGGTCCCGCCCCAGCTGCCGACCAGGCCCGCCAGCGCCGGCACGCCCTCGCCGATCCCGCCTGCGATGGTTGCGCCCAGCGTGTCGAGAACCGCCAGGCGCGTGCGCTCGATCACGTTGGTCGGGAGATCCTCGAAGCAGACGCCGAGGGCAAAGTCGAGCAGGTCTTCGGTCGCATCCATCGGCTCTCTCTTTCAGGTCTCGAACGAACAGTGGGCCGGAAGTCAGGGCATCGAGCCAGCGCATCGAGGCAGGACACCGACTCATGAACCGCCGAAAGATCCGTTCCAGTACTTGGAACAGTACGTTAAGCTATCACCACTTGCCCGTCTGTTCAACCGGAGGAGGAAACCATGCTGAAGAAAATGAGAACGCCAACGAGCACCCTGACAAAGATCAAGGCAGTGAAGAGCAGCATGCGCATCAAGCGGGCGCGGGTCGTCCTGTGGTCCCTCGCGACCTCGCTCGCCTGCCATGCGGGAAGCGCCGTTGCACAGGACTTTCCTTCGCGACCGATCACGCTCGTCGTTCCCTTTCCCACCGGAGGATCGACCGACATCTCGACCCGCCTGCTGGCCAAGGAGATGGAGAAGGACCTGGGGCAGCCGGTCATCGTCGAGAACAGGCCCGGCAATGCCGGCGCACTTGGCATCGCGCACGTCGCCCGCTCCAGGCCGGATGGCTACACCCTCGGCGTGAGCGGCGTCGGCCCCACGATGCTCCTCAACTTGACGGGCCAGAACAACGCGTACGACCCGCTGAAGGATTTCGCGTACGTCGCCCACCAGGTCACCGTGGACTTCGTCTACATCACCCGGCCCGAGTCCCCGCTGAAGAACATCGGCGACCTGCTGGCCAAGGCGAAGTCCGGGGGAGGCATGCTGGTTGTCGGCAACTCGGGCACGAACAGCCCCTCGCACCTTGCGTCGGAGCTGCTGGCGTCGTCGGCCGGATTCAGGATCTCCGCCGTCCCGTACAAGGGGGAGAGCCAGTTGCTGGTGGACGTCCTCGGCGGACACGTCGATGTCGGCGTTGCCACGGTACCGGGCGCGTCCTCATCGATCAAGTCCGGCAAGGCACGGGCGCTGGCGGTCGCAGGTGCGAAGCGCAACTTCATCTTCCCGGAACTGCCCACCATCGCCGAGTCCGCCGTGCCCGGCTACGAGATCAGCACCTGGCAGGTCATCGTGGCGCCGACCGGGACTCCCCAGCCGGCCCTGGACAAGCTCAACGCTTCGATCGTCAAGGCGCTCTCGAATCCGGCGCTGAAGGAACAGTACGCCACCTATGGCATGGAGGCGACCGGCAGCAGCCCCGGCGAGGCGAGGGAGTTCGTGGAGCGCGAGACGGACAAGTGGCGCAAGACGATCGAGTCGCTGAAACAAGGAACCTGATTCAGGTCGTTAGGCGCTTCTCGCCATCAAACCGCCATCCACCAGGATCTCGGTACCTGTCACATAGCGGGCTTCATCCGACGCCAGGTAGAGCGCTGCATGCGCCACGTCCCAGGCATCACCACGTCGTCCGAGCGGTACGCGTACCTTGGCCTCGGCTTTGAGCGCCCCGAGGTCCTTTCTTCCGGCTTGCCGCGAGACGCGGTGCTCCAGCAGCGGCGTATCGATCAGGCCCGGGATCACGGTGTTGAAGCGGATCCCGCTCGGCCCGTAGCGCACTGCCAGTTGCCGGGTGAACTGGACGAGGCCCGCCTTGGCGGCTGCATAGCCGATGTTGTCGTGCCCGAGATGGCGCATTCCGCCGACAGAGCCGACGTTGACGATCGAGCCGGCCGACTGGGCTAGCAGTGTCGGCAACACCGCCTTGCAGGTATTGAAGGCGCTGGTCAGGTTGAGGTC
Organism: uncultured Pseudomonadota bacterium; assembly: GCA_963844195.1. GTDB lineage: Bacteria > Pseudomonadota > Gammaproteobacteria > Burkholderiales > Burkholderiaceae_E > Lautropia. Next base: position 231,753 of record CAWJNC010000006.1, read on the forward strand.
CAGCTGATTCCGGAACTCGTCCACCGACATCTCCTCGGGGCCGCCCGGGATCGAGCCGCCGACATTGTTCACCAGGACGTCGATCCGCTCGAGTCGCCCGAGCGAGGCGCTCACCACCGCCCCTACCGAGTTGCCATCGGTGACGTCAGCTTCCACTACTAGGCAATCTCCTCCCTCCTTCGCAATCAAGGAGGCGGTCTCCTCGGCTGCGGCGCGCGCCCTGTCGACGACGACCACCTTCGCGCCTTCGCGAGCGAATAACACTGCTATGGCGCGGCCATTGCCCCAGCCGGGTCCGACCGAACCCGCGCCGGTGACGATGGCGACCTTGCCCTGCAGCCGTTGACTCATGACGATCCTGGACTCAGTCGACCTTGATGTTGGCGCGCTTCACCACTTCGATCCACTGCACCACCATCTTCCTGGTCAGCGCCGTCTGCTCCTCGGGCGTGTTGCCCATCGGCAGGTAGCCCAGTTCCGCAGTACGCTTGGCGATCTCCGGCGACCTCAGCGCCTTGACGAAGTGCTCGTTGAGGGTCTTGACGATGTCTGGCGGCGTACCCGCGGGCGCGTAGACGCCCCAGTAACTGTCGGCATCAACCCCCTTGACACCGACCTCCGAGAACGTCGGCACGTCGGGCATGGCCGGATTGCGCTTCTCGCCCGTCAATGCCATGGCCCGGAGCTTGCCCGCTTCGACGTGCTGCTTGGCCGAGCTGATTCCGGCGAATTGCATGTTGACCTGTCCGCCGAGCAGGTCGTTCATTGCCGGGCCGGTCCCCTTGTACGGGATGTGCGTGATGTCGACACCAGCGGCGAGCTTCATCAGCTCCGCCGCAAGGTGGGTGGAGGTGCCGTTGCCACCGGATGCATAGTTGAGCGATCCAGGCTTGGCCTTGGCGGCGACCAGCAAATCGGCGAGGGACTTGGCAGGAACCGACGGATGCGTCACCAGCAGCACCGGCGCGGTCGCCATCATGGTGACGCCGGTGAAATCCTTCAGAGTATCGAAAGGCAGCTTGTCCTTGAAGAGGCTCGGGTTGATCACGAACGCCGAATCGGACGCAAGAAGGGTATAGCCGTCAGGCTCCGCCTTGGCCACCAGCTCCGTGCCGATGACGGTGGCCGCGCCCGGTCGATTCTCGACGACGACCGTCTGCCCAAGGCTCTTGGTGAGCGCCGGCACCAGCATTCGCACCAGGTTGTCCGTGCCGCCCCCGGGCCCGTAGGGAATCACGATCTTGATCGGCCTTTCAGGATAGGCCCGGGCCGACGTCGGCGACAGGGCACACAAGGCAAGAAGCGGCGCGATCAGCAGGTTGGCAAGCGAGCTCTTCATAATGTCGTGACTCCCTCGAGGATGTTTGAAGGACGCGGCACTCGCTGCCGGAGCCGCGCAAGGGACTACCGGCGATGCAATGGATAGACGTCGCGTCCAAGCCGCTGAAAACGCAACTGGCTGTAGTCGGAGGTGCAGACACCGCTGCCGGCACATTCGACGACGGCACCGGCAATGTCACCCAGGCCGGCTCGCCAGTGGACGCGGCTCTTGAGCATGACGTAGCGCTTGCGCGCAGGATCGATACCGACCGCGTGGAAGCAGGCAGGGTCGCTCGGTTCGACCTGCCTGGACACCACCACGACCTGGACCGCACCGGTGTCGAGCACCGCCGTGGGTCCCATGTCCACCAGCTCGCCGTGGCCCATGGCACCCTGGTTGCGGAACCTGCCAGCCACGATCGCCGCCACCGTGCCCGAGACCATCCGGGGTTCGCCCTCGAGTGCCAGTGCTGGCATGGGCGTCTTGCCGCCAAGAAGCAGGCTGATCGGGGCGCCGACGCCCGCAGCGACCATCTGCTGCACCGCTTCGGGGTCATGAATGGCGAAGGCGACGACGTCCCGCAGTCCGGCATCGAGGATGGCGCCAAGGACGGTCATGGTGTCCATGGTGCCGCCGGACGAACAGTTGTCGTAGTGATCCAGCAGGACGATGGGCCCGGCCGTCGTACTCATCGACTGGGCGCGCCTGATCGACTCCGCCAGCGGCTCGGGTTCATGGACCCATCCGGCACGGCTCTCCCACGCCATCTCCAGCAGCTCCTCGCACTGCTGCCGTGCGCCGGGCGGGTCACCGTCGGACACGACGACAGCCGACAGGCCGGCGAACGGCACGTCGGCATGCGGAAAGCCGACGAAGAGGCTGGCGGCCAGCGCGCCCTCCCGCTCCATCTGGCGCGCGCGGGCCTGTATCTCCCGATTGGGCGAGTCCAGTGACGATTGCCGCATGACATGGGGCAGCATCGGCCGGAAGCCGGCTTGCATGGCCGGCCTGGCCCTCCCCTCGAGCATTGCCAGGATCGGTGCGGCCGCGCGCATCCCCGTCTCGAACATGTCGACGTGCGGGTAGGTCTGGTAGCCCGTTATCACCGTTGCCAGCTCCGCCATCGCTGGCGAGAGGTTGCAGTGCATGTCCAGCGCGACGCCGATGGGCACGTGCGGCGCCACCGTCCTCACACGACGCAGGAGCTCGCCTTCGGCATCGTCGAGTGATCGCGTGACCATGGCGCCGTGCAGGTCCAGCAGGATGGCGTCGCACCCCCGGGAGATCTCCTCGAGGACATGGTCGGCGATGTACTCGAAGACGTCGTCTTCGGCCGGGCCGCTGGGAAAGGCGGATGCGGCAATGGGCAGGGCGTAGCTCAGGCCCGCCTTCTCCACGATGCTGATGAAGGCGCCCAGTGCCGAGCCGGTGCCCCGAGCGGCGGCAATGGCATCCGTACCGAGGCGCGGCATGCCGGCGCCGCGAGCGAAACGATCGAGCGGCGTCTTCACCGGCGAGAACGTATTGGTCTCGTGCTTCATCTGCGCGATGACGATCCGCATCGCTACCTCACGCTCAACATGACAATCCGGTCAGCCGCGTCGCCGCAGGAAATCCAGAAGATCGTCGACGCACTGCTGGGCATAGCCGTCGCAGATGTTGTGGGCGGCGGTGTCGTAGTACCGAAGCTCCGAGCCGGCGATCCGCTTGCGCATCTCCTCGTAGGCGCTGGCGTGGCCGATCCGCTCCTTGCCAGCCGCCACGATCAGGGTCGGCACCTTGATGGCGTCGAGCTCGTCCATGAAGTCATGGGTGCACATGTGCAGCACGAACCTGGCGATGAAGGCGGGATCATTGGAACCCGCCTGCTCGATGAACCACTTCACCAGATCCGGATCCGCCTTGTCGTCGAAGCGTTCATCGATGGTGCTGGCGAGGAACTTCTTCAGCCCTATCTCCTTGATCTTCGGCACCCAGGTCGGCGCGTGACTGTGCTTGAGTCCAGGGGTAGATCCAAAGAGCGCCAATGTCTTGACCCTCTCCGGATGGCGGAGCGCCAGCTGCTGCGAGACATAGCCGCCGGCGGAGTTGCCGACGATGTGCGCCTGCTGGGCGCCGGCAAGGTCCAGCACCTCGACGGCATCACCAACCAGGTGCGCCAGCGAGAAATCGTCTTCCGGTCGAGGCATCCCCGACTGGCCGTGGCCGCGCAGGTCCATGCGAACGACGCGATAGTGCCGGGCAAGCCGAGGTACCCATTGGAACCAGCGCTGCGAGTTTCCCATCGCTGCATGCAGCAGCAGCAGGGTGTCGGGTTTGCGCCAGGGATCGGTGAAGTCGTCGATCTGATACGCAAGGCTCAAGCCGTCCCTGCTCGTGAAGGTCTTCATCATCAGCCTTGTGGTACGAAAGGAAACGTAGCGTCAAAGGTCTCGGCAGCCCCCTCCATGGTGCAGAATTGCGCGCCTCCCTCGCTCAATGCCCTGAGAAGCTTCTCGAGCACCAGCATTCGATGACCGCGACCAATCACGAAGGGATGAAAGGTGTAGGTGAGAATGCCCCACTCGACGTACTGCTGCATGTAGACGTAGTCGTTGATCCAGTTGTCCAGGACGCTGCTGGCGTTCATCAGCCCTGGCAGTACGTAGGTCTTGGTGCGCAGGAACTCGAAGTGCGGGTAGTCGTCGAGCGTCCAACTCACGGGCAGCTCGATCAGGGGCGTCGCGGGTCCGTACCGGGCCGGCCTCTGCAGCTCGATCACATCCCCCTGGCGAACGCGGTACGGCATGTAGTCGTTGCCCATCATGCTGCTCTCGTATCGGAAGCCGTGCTTGAGCATCAGCTCGACCGAGTTGGGACTGAGGTCCCAGGATGGCGAACGATAGCCGCGGGCGTTGCGCCCGGTCAGCTTTCGGATCTGCTCGTTGCCCCTGACGATCCCTTCTTCCTCCTCTTCCCGGGACATGTCGTTAGGCGGCATGTGGGTCCAGCCGTGGTGCCCGATCTCATGACCGGCGTCGAATACCTTGCGGCACTCCTCCGGATAGGTCTCCAAGGTGTGACCAGGAATGAACCAGGTGCTGGGCACCCGGTACTTGCGCAGCATCTCCAGGATGCGCGGCACGGCAACCGGACCGAATTCCCCTCTGGAGATGGGCGTCGGCGATGTCAGGCCGCGGGATATGAACCCGGAGATCGCATCAAAGTCGAAGCTGATGCAAACGCGATGCTGCGTCATAGCGAGATCCCTTGATGAGCGCCCTCTGTTCCGCCTTATGGAACAGCTAGGCGATAGTAGACCATCTGACGCCGTCGCGCCAGCATTGCGCGGCGAGGCGTTGAGTCGTGTTCCATCTTGTGGAACAATGATGACGAGCGCTAGGAGCGCGAGGAAGACGACATGCAGCAGGAAGCCCAGCACCCGGAATCCGAGAATCCTTTACCTCCGGACGGCCGCCCGGTTGCCGGTGCGGTCTCGGCGTGTCCCTTCCTCGCGGGCACCGATGCTGGCGAGCTGGATCGGTTTCCGCTTCCGCGCCAGCATCCCTTTCACCCGCCGCCCGAATATGCGCAGCTCGGCGAGAGGGAGCCGGTCAGGTTGGTGAAGCAGTGGAACGGCAGGCCAGCCTGGTTCGTCACTCGGTACGCCGACATTCGTGCGCTTTTGATGGATCGCCGCATGAGCGCGGATGCCGCCCAACCCGCCTACCCTGCGCAAAACGCCGCGCTCAGCCTGGTTCGCAAGGAGTACCAGGTCTTCGCGCAGATGGACCCCCCGGAACACACCGCCGAGCGCCGGCTGCTGGCCGGCGAGTTCGGGTTCAGGCGAGTCGAGCTGATGAAGCCTAGGATCCAGGCGATCGTCGATGAGCTGATCGACAAGATCGAGGCCAAGAATGGCGCCGCCGACCTCGTGAGCGACTTCGCCATGCCCCTGCCCTGCCGCGTGATCTGCACCCTGCTGGGCGTGCCCGAGCAGGACCAGGCATCCATCCAGCGCTGGGCGGCGACGATCACATCCTTGAGCACGACGCGCGAGCAGGCGGCCGACCTGACGAAGGACTTCTGCGATGGCTATCTCACTGATCTCGTGCGGAGCAAGAACGACCACCCACAGGACGACCTGTTGAGCCGGCTGGTCGTCGACCACATGCGGCCCGGGATCATCTCGTTGCGCAAGGTCGTCAGCCTTGCAAGGCTGCTCCTGACGGCCGGCCACGAATCCACCACCGGCACACTCGGCGTGGGAATGGCGGTGCTGCTGTACCACCCCGAGCAGCTCGGCTTACTGCGCGACGACCCGTCCCTCATCGAGCAAGCGGTGGAGGAAATCCTTAGATTCACCGATGTCACGCATTCCGGCCGACTTCGCACGGCGAAGGAAGACATCGAAATCGGGGGCGTCACCATCAAGGCCGGCGACGCCGTCATCATGCACCAGCCCACGGCTGACCGCGAGCCGGGCACCTTCGATGATCCGCACCGATTCGACATCACGCGGGAGATCCGGCAGCACCTGGCCTTCGGCGCCGGCATCCATGGCTGCGTCGGCCAGCCCCTGGCAAGGATGGAGCTGCAGCGCGGGATCGGAACGCTGATCCAGCGCCTGCCGGATTTGATGCCGGCGGAGCCGCTCGAGAACCTGCGCTTCCACCACAAGATGGCGATCTACGGCCTCGAGTCGCTGCCGGTGACCTGGTAGCCGTCAATCCGCCTTCAGGGAGAATTCCTTGACGAGCTTCGTGTACTTGGCGACGTCCCGGCTGATGATCCGCTTGAACTCCTCGGGTGTGCTCGAGGAGGGATCGGATCCGCCTTCGATCATCTGGCGCTGGATGTCGGGCATGGCCACGATTTCAACCAGCGCCTGGTTCAGCTTGCCAACGACCTCGGCTGGCGTCCCGCCCGGTGCCAGGATGCCGTACCAGCTGGTCAGCTCGTAGCCGGGCACGCCGGCTTCGGCAATGGTGGGAACGTCCGGCAGCGAGGAGGCACGCTTGGAACCCGTCACGCCCAATGCCTTCAACTTTCCGCTCTTCACATGCGCGATCAAGCCGGTGACGGTCGACGCATACATGTCGATGCTGCCCCCGAGCAGGTCGTTGATCGCCGGGGCATCGCCCTTGTAGGGCACGTTCACCATCTCGATGTCCGCCATGGCCTTGAGGGACTCCATGGTCATCAGCGGCGTCCCGATGCCCGAGGAGCCGTAGTTCAGCTTACCGGGATTCTTCTTGGCGTACGCGACCAGCTCCTTGATGCTGTTGATCGGCAACGTCGGACGGATGGTCAGCAGGTTCTGGGAAGAGACCAGCGTGCTGACGGGCGCGAAGTCGGTTTCGGGATTGAAGGGCGCCTTGCCGAAGGCGGTGACGATCGTCATGTTGGCTGTGCCCATCAGCAGGGTATAGCCATCCGGCGGTGCCTTGGCGACGAAGTCGAAGCCGATCACGCCGGATGCGCCTGACTTGTTCTCGATGATGACCGATTGCCCCAGCAGCGGCGACAGCTTGGCGCCCACCTGACGCGCCAGGATGTCGGTGGCGCCTCCGGGTGGATAGGGGACGATGATCCGGACGGGCCGGTCCGGATAGCCTGCCTGCGCGGCAACCAGCGGGGCGGCGAGCGAGGCAACCAGAGCAGTGAGCAGTGCGGCGAGGTTCATGGGACACTCCCAGATTGGGTGGACGGAACAAACTCCCTACGGAACAGCCTTCCTCTCGCGCAGCAACCGGCGGGAGATCTTTCCCGACGCGGTACGGGGAAGCGAGTCGATGAATTCGATGCTGCGCGGGTATTTGTAAGGCGCGACGACTTGCTTCACATGGTCCTTCAGAACCTGCGAGAGATCCTCGGAGCCATGCTCGCCCGGCTGCAGGACGACGAATGCCTTGACCGCCTCGCCGCGCAGCTCATCCGGTACGCCGACGACCGCACATTCCATCACCGCGGGATGTGCGCCCAGGGCATCCTCCACCTCGGTGGGCCCAATGCGGTAACCGGACGAGCTGATGACGTCATCGGAGCGGCCGATGAAATACAGCTCGCCCCGATCGTCTCGCCAGCCCCGGTCACCCGTGAGATGCCAGGGGCCTCTCTGGGGTGCCGGAACGATATCGCCATCCACCCAGTACCCTAGAAGCAGCCCGGGATCCGCCAGGTTGAAGACGATGTCTCCCTCCACACCCGCCGATGCCTCCTGGCCGGCTTCATCGATCACCGTCACATGATTTCCCGCCATCGGGCGACCGATCATGCCATTGACGGCACGGCCGCGCGGGTCGGTCAGCGTTGCGGTTGGCGTCTCCGTCTGGCCATAGCCGACCACCAACGGCGCACCAGAGAATTCCTGCCAGCGGCTCGCGAGGGCACGCGTCATCGCTTCGCCGGCGGACAGCGTCCAGCGTAGCCGCGGCAACTTGGGCCGCGTGCTGCTGGCCATCACCTGCCGCAGCTCGGTCGCGACCGCGCCGTAGACGGAGACGCCGTACTTTTCCAGCAACCCCAGCCGTTCCTCGGCGCGCAGCGTTCCCTCCACGATCAGCGCGGTCGCACGATGGAACCAAGGACCGAACAGCAGGCAGCTGCCGGCACGCGTCCATCCCGTGTCGCTCGTCGTCCAGATCACGTCGCCCTGCTCGACGCCGAGTTGCCGCCATGGCTGACAGCTTCGAACGAAGATGCCTCGTGCGGCATGGACCACCGCCTTGGGCATGCCCGACGAGCCGGAGGTGAAGTAGATCAGCGCCGGCGCATCGGCCTCGACCAGCGCGAATTCGGGAGCATCCCTAGGTGAGTCGATGATCGCCTGCAGGTCGTCCCATCCGGCCTTTCCGCCGCGTGCTGCCCGGAAGATGAATGATGAAGACTCGATAGCTTCGAAGCGCTCCAGGAACTCCTGCGAGCTGATCGCGCCCCGGGCGCCGCATTGCTTCGCGCGGTAGGCAAGCTCCGCCCTGCTGACCTGCGTCACGCACGGCACTGGAATCAAGCCGATGTGAAGGCACGCCGTCAACGCGACCTGCCACAGGGGGGCCCGGGGCATGAACACCAGCACCCGGTCGCCTCGGGTCAAGCCGCTTTCGAGCATCGCCGCTGCAAGACGGCCGCTTGCCTGCGCCACCCTGGCAAAGCTCCAGCGATCCTCGGCACCGTCTGCCCCTACGCCGATGATGGCCACGCCCTCCGCCATTTCCTCAACCCGGCGCTGCAGCACATCAGCCGCAAAGTTGAACATTGCCGGCGGGACGGGTCCGTCAGGGTCGACCGAACCGGCGGGCGGCGTGGCAGGCTGCAGCAATGGAGTCAGGCAGTCCATGAACGCGATGGCGGCGAGTCGGTGTCGCTGCTATGATAGCTTCGCGTTCCAGTTAATGGAACAGCTGCGCGCGTTTTTCCCCCGCCACTGCTCGCTTACGATGAAGCGAGGGCAAACCCTGCGGCTCAACCGCCTTCTCATGGAGCATTTCATTGCAATCCGATGATCGCGGCGAGCCGCCTGCACCGGCAGGCCGCCTCGCGGGAAAGGTCGTCCTGGTTGTCGGCGGAGGAACGGGCATCGGCGAAGCAGGTGCCAGGCTGTTCGCTCGTGAGGGCGCGGCGGTGGCAATTGCAGACCTCGACTTGAAATCCGCCAGCGCAGTTGCGGTATCCATTGCCGCGAGCGGCGGTAGCGCTGCCGCCTTCGAGGCCGACGCGCGATCCGACGAGAGCATCGCAGCGCTCGTGAAGCGCGTGGAGACAAGATTCGGCGGCCTTCATTCCCTGTTCAACTGCGCCGGCGGCTCCCTGCCCGATGATGCACCGGTCGTCGACGTCGATCTGTCGGTCTGGGAACGCACCATGGGCCTGGATGCTCGTGGCGTCGTGCTCTGCTGTCGCCACGCCATTCCAGCGATGATCCGGGCCGGGGGCGGCACCGTGGTCAACATGTCGTCGGGCGCTGCCTTGCGCGGCTCGGGCAAAGCGCACATCTACGCGGCGGCCAAGGGCGCGGTCGTCTCCCTGACCCGAACGCTCGCGGGCACCTATGCGCGCGACAACGTGCGCGTCAACGCGATCTGCTCCGGCCGAGTGAATACCGAGCGCATCCGCCGGACCTACGGCGTTCCGGGACGGCCCGGTGCGAGTGCGGACGCCATGCAGGTGGACGAGCAGATCAAGACCTATCCATTCTGGTTCGGCGAGCCGGAGGACATCGCCAACGTGGCGCTCTTCCTGCTATCGGCCGACTCGCGCATGATCACCGGAGCGGCAATCCCGGCCGACGGCGGTCGCTCGGCTTATTGACGCGCTGCGTCCAGGACGGCACCAGGATTACCACATGAGCCGAGACTTGTTGATGTCGCTGGAAGGTGCCACCCTCCATTTCGAGGACCTGGAGGTTGGCGATACGTTCATGTCATCGGGGCGCACCATCACCGAAGCGGACGTCGTCGGCTTTGCCGGGTTGTCGGGCGACTATCACGCCCTGCACACCGATGAGACCTATGCCGGAAGCACCCCGCATGGGCGCAGGATCGCGCACGGAATGCTCATCGTTGCGGTCGCCTCCGGGCTGGTCGCGCGGCTTCCGGTGATGCGATTGCTGGAGCGCACGACCATCGGACTAGCCGGAATGGCGTGCCGCTTCCTGAGACCCACTTTCATCGGCGACACCATTCGCGTGACGATGACGGTGGCGGAGAAGCTGCCCGGCCGCAAGCCCGACCGCGGCGCCTTGTTGATACGCCGCTCGGTCCTCAACCAGCGCGATGAAGTGGTTGTGGAAGGCACCTGGAGGATCGTCGTCCGGGCGCGGCCAGGCGCAGCCGGGGAAGCGGCATGCCGGCCTACGTGATCAGCGAGGCCCGGAGCTGGATTCGGGCGAACTTCCGGCGCTACTTCACCGTCCTCTACACACCTTTCCTGGCCAACGGCGACATCGATGAAGCGGCACTGTCCAGGAATGCGGAACTGACGCTCGGCCTGCCAGGCGTCGGTGGCTTGTCGGTCCATTCGGTGCACCAGGAGTTCTGGACGCTCACCGACGAGGAGCGCAAGCGAGTGACCGAGATAGTGGTCGGTGCCGTGAACGGCCGCAAGCCGGTGGTCGTCGGAGTGTCGGACACCTGTGCCCGCAATGTCATCGACCTCGCGCGCCACGCCAGTGCCGCCGGCGCCGATGCGGTGATGGTCTGGCCACCTTACTACGGGGTCAAGACGGAACAGGGATTGCGGGACTTCTACGAGTCCATTGCAGCTCGCATCGATATTGGCATGTTCGTGTACAGCACGACCTTGTCGGAGCTCGGGTTCTACCTGACGCCGGATACGGTCGCCTCGCTGCTCGATATCGAGAACATCTGCGGCGTGCACAGCTCGACGATGAACTTCGCCAGCTATGCCCAGATGATGGAACGCGTGGGCGACAAGATCGCGGTCGCCACCTCCCTCGAGGAGTACTTCCTCTTCGGCAAGCTCGCCTACGGCGACCGGGCGCCCGATTTCCTCATGGGATCATCGCGCCCGCTGCTGGTGCAGAACCGGCGCCTTCCCCGCTGCGGGCAGTTCATCGACGCGGCGCTTGCGGGCGACCATGCCACGGCTGGCCGCCTGCTGCGCGACATCGTCGGCATCGCCGACAAGCTGCAAAGCCGCTACTTCGCCAAAGGGTTTCACCACGTCGCGCTGTTCAAGGAGCTCTCCACGCGGGTGGGGCTGGTCGGCGGCGGCGTGCGCCCGCCAGCCAGCGCGGCGTCCGCGAGCGAATTGGAGGAATGCCTGGAGGTGATGCGAAGCGCCGGGCTTCTACAGGACGCGTAGCCAGCCGACCGGCTCAGCCTTTCGTGCCGCCCCGGACATAGCGAGGCGTCAGGCCGATCGCCTTGAAGTAGCGCTCGGCACCCGGATGAAGCGGCGCAGTCAGTCCGTTCAAGACCACTTCCTCGTCGAGTCCCTCGTACACGGCGGAGAGCTGGCCCAATGCCTCCCGCTTCTCATAGACTGTACGGACGAAATCATAGACTTCCCGCTCCGGCCGGTCCGCGCGGCAGACGAGCACCGTCGGCACCGCCAGCGTGAGCAGGTCGGAATCCAGCCACCGGGGGCATGCCGATCGCGGTACGACGCCGCGCCGGTATCCCGGATTCAATCGAAGCAACCTTGCGATGGTGGTTCCGTCGATGGCAAGAAGCCTCGAGGCAGTCGTGTTCTCCAGCTCACGCAACGAAGGATTGGAGACGTTGCTCAGCCAGGCAACGACGTCGATGTTGCCGGCCTCGTACTGACGCCTTCCTTCAGGATAGTCCAGGTAGATCACCGCGCCGCCCTTGCGGCGCGATCCAGGCAGTTCGGCGCCGGCGGCCTGCAATGCGTCCTGGAATACCTGGGCGCCCGAGAAGGCCTGCTCGCCCGGCGAGACACGCAGCCGCGCGAGATCCGCGAGTCCGGCAACCTCGAGATCCGACCGCACTACGATCAACAAGTGCAGCTCGGAGAGGTGCATGACCGTCCTGAGGCTTTCGTGGCGATAGGTGAACTGCCCTGTCCCTCGCCTGGCATCGAAGAGGCTCGATCCCACGGTCAGCGCGTAGGCACCCAGCCCTTTATCCACGTCGTCCAGGTTTCGTCCGCCACCACCCAGCGCCGGTGTGATCGCCAACGAGGGATTCTGCTCCTGGAGCAGCGCGCTGATGGCGCCGATGGCATCCTGCCAGCTGCCCACGCTCGCCCCCCCGAGCAGCTTCGCACCAAGGCGCTCCGAGAGTCGTCGGCTCGCGTCTCGGACCATGCCGCCGAAATCCGCTTCCTGCCCGGGCCCGACACGATGCATGGGCACGACGATGCCGATGCTGCCTGCGTGCTGGCCTCGAGCATCGCGCACCGCAGCGGCCACCATCATTGCCGACCTCACCTCGCCCGCGCGCATGACTGCATAGCCGCTTTCCTCCGCCGCTGCAATCAGCGCGCTGATGTCGGCAGGCAGCCGGATGCGCAGCGTCTTCAACACCTTCTGGCGCTCGTTGGGCGACATGCTTGCAAGAAGCGCAATGCCGCAGGCGCTGTCGATCAAGCCCTTCACCCGGCCTAGAGGCGCGATATAGCGGGATGCATGCGGCGATTCGCTCTCGCCCACATAGGCGATCCGATGCTGATCCTCGTCGTAGAGCGCAAGCCAGACGCTCTCGCCGGTGCGCTCGGTCAGTTCCCGCATCAGCGGGGCAGCCACCTGGCGCAAGCCGTGGCGCTGCATCACGGCGGCAGCCAGCCGCGCGAACTCGAAGCCGATGGTGTACTTCTGGCGCGATTGGTCATAGCCGACAAAACCTTCCATTCGCAGCCGCGCGAGCAAGCGATGAACCGTGCTTGGTGGCATCTCGAGCGCGGCACCCAGCTCGCGGACTCCCCACTCGTCCTGGCCATCGACGAACGAGCGCAGCGCTGCAAGCGCTTTCGCAACGGTCGCAACCGGTTCTGCAGCTGGGGGCTTTCTGGCGGTCATTCGATCAGGGGCATGCCTGCACGAAAGTGCAGGCAAGAGGCATGGCAGCCTGCGATCGATATGGTCATGGGCGTGAGGCCGACGGAGTATATCAGCGGACTTTCAGCCGACCTCCGCCTCGAAAGATCTCGCCGCTCTAAGTCCCCTACTTCCGCTCCCCAAACCCCGGCACCGGAAACACCGCCTTCCCGGTCGCGATCTGCGGCGGATAAACCACCTCCAACCCATTCGGCAGCGTCTGCACCACCGCAAACTCGTTCTTGAACTGCTTCCCGGTCTCGTCGATCTGGTACTCCCCCGTCAGCGTGATGATCTTCCCGCTCAGCTTCACCGCCGCATCCTTCAGCTTCGCCGCCTCCAGCGACCCAGCCGTCTTGATGATCTCCTCGGTGATCACCCCCGCCCCGTAGGCCAGCGCCGTCTGGAAGTCCGCCTCGAACTTCGCGTTCGGGAAGAGCTTCTTGTAGCGCTCGAGCATCCCGGCGCGGTCGAGGCCGTGAGTGACCTTCCAGTTGATCTTCTCGTGCAGCAGCGTCTCGCTGAACACATAGTGCCCGTCCTTGCCGGCCTGCTGCAGGAACTGCGGCTGGGATGCGTAGAACAGCAGCACGGCCTTGAAGTCGGCGTTGGTCTCGCGGATCTGGCGGGCGATGGTCATCTGGTCGCCTTCGTACGCCGTGGGATAGAACGCCTCGGCGCCGCTGGCCTTGGCCTTCTGGATCAGGATGTTGAAGTCCTTGGTCCCCTTGGCGAACTTCTCGTCCATGGTGACCTGCATGCCGAGTTCCTTGGCGAGGTCGATCGCGCCCTGGGTCAGCGCCGCCGGAAACGGCTCGTCGAGATACGCGAACGCGATCTTCTTCACGCCCATGGCATGCAGGGCACGCACGCCGGGCTGCCCGAGCAGCGAGCCGGCGATCTGCGTCGCGGAGATGACGTACTTGTAGCCCTGCTTGTAGATCGAGTCCGCGGATGCGGACCACATCACCATGAACTTGTCGTTGGCCTCGGTGGTGTTGGCGGCAGCCGCGGTGAGGGTCGAGCCGAAGGGCGCGAACAGGAGGTCGACCTTCTCGTCCTTGATCAGCGTCTCGTAGACCCTGGGCACCAGCTGCTTGTCGCTGCGGTCGTCGAGCTTGACCAGCTCCACCTTGCGCTTGGCGCCGCCGATCTCGATGCCACCGCGCTGGTTGACGTCCTCGATCCAGATCTCCGCACCGCGCTGTCCGGATTGCGCCTGCAGCGCGAACGTTCCCGCCGATGACACCGTCATGCCGATGCGGATCGGCTTGTCCGCCTGCGCCGCGGCGTGACCGGCGCCGAGCGTGGTGACCAGCGCAGCCAGGGCCAGCGCAACCAACGACTGTCTACGTTTCATCGCCATCTCCTCGTATGTCCCGGGGCGTTATCCGAACTCTCCGGCGCCGGCCCCTCGCGCGCCGATCCGGTGATCCTGCATCCATCCCTGCCAGAACGTCGATCGGGTCAATCCCTCCCATGGTCCACCGCCGATTCCACCGCCCGGCCGCTGCCGGCGCCCCCGTCCCTGGCATCGGATGCCGCTCTGACGAACCCGGCCTCAACCTCGGCACCCACGCACGGCCCCACACCCAGCAGCCGGCGCGGAACGGGCTCAGCCCGGCCGCTGCCGGCGCCCCCCTTGCTTGCAAGGGGGAGGCGCCCGAAGGGCCCAAGGGGGGATCCTCCTCTAACTAATCCGATAGTCCACCCATTCCGCGATCAGGCTGCGCAGGGCCTCGTCCTGGCTGAACGCGCCGACCTCCCCGTCGACCTTGTTGCGGCCGAGCTCGAGCACATAGACATGGTCCGACACCCGCACGCACTGGCGCACGTTCTGGTCGACCAGCAGGACCGTGATGCCGCGCGCCGGCAGGCCGTGGATGAACTCGTAGATTTCGCGTGGCAAGCTTGGGCGCGATCATCGCGGTCGGCTCGTCCAGCAGGACCGCCCGCGGCTGCAGCGCGAGCGCCCGGCCCAGCTCGAGGAAGCGCTGCTGGCCGCCGCTCATGGCGCCTGCGAGATCCCGGCGCCGGTCCTTGAGCATGGGGAACTGGGCATAGGCGCGCTCCAGCGCATCCGCGACACGCGCCTTGTCCTTGCGGAACGACCAGCAGGCGAGCCGCAGGTTGTCGTCGACGCTCAGCTCGTTGAACAGGCTGCGCCCCTGCGGCACCAGCGCGATGCCGCGCTCGATGAAACGCCACGGCGGCAGGCCGGTGACCACCTCGCCATCGATCAGGACGTCGCCGGCAACCGGCTTCAACAAGCCGTAGAGCGTGCGCAGCGCCGTCGATTTCCCCGCGCCGTTCGGGCCGATCACGCCGGTGATGCGGCCCGGCTGCACTGCAATCGACAAGCCTTGCAGGATGCGGATGTCGCCGTGATAGGCGACATCCACTTCGCGCAACTCCAGCACCGGACGCCCCGCCGGTCGGCCCGGCGCTTGTGCCTCCGCGTTTACCCGCCCCCGGGATATCGCCTCAGTTCCCAAATCGGTACCCATCTCAGTTCCCGACTCAGTTCCCGACTCAGTTGCCGACTCAGTTGCCGACTCAGTTGCCAAGATAAGCCTCGACCACCGCAGGATTGCCACGAATCTGCGCAACCGTCCCTTCGGCGATGACGCGTCCCTGGTTGAGCGCGGCGACCCGGTGCGACAGGCGATAGATGGAGGTCAGGTCATGGCTGATCAGCAGAACGGTCTTGCGGCTCGCTGCCATGGCTTCGATCTGCTCGATCATGAAGCGGCAGAGGGTGGGATGCACCCCCGCGAATGGTTCGTCCAGCATGACCACCTTGGGATCCGGCATCAGCATGCGCGCCATCTCCAGCAGCTTCTGCTGGCCGCCGGACAACTCCTCCGCCAGATTGTGCCGCAGATCGACCAGGCGCATCTGCTCGAGCATCGCCTCCGCGCTTTCGATCAGCGTGCCGTCCTTTTCGGCGCGATCGAGCACCGGCACCAGCAGGTTGTCGATCAACGACATCCGGCGAAAGACGCGTGGGATCTGGAAGGTCCTGCCGATGCCGGCATGGGCGATCTGGTGCGGCGCGAGGCCGGTCATGTCGGCGCCATCGATCAGGACCCTGCCCGAATCCGCGCGATAGATGCCGCAGATGCAGTTCATCAAGGTCGTCTTGCCGGCGCCGTTCACGCCGATGATGCCCAGCACCTCGCCCGGCTGCGCCTGCAGCGTCACGCCGTCGAGCGCAGCCAGGCCACCGAAGTGCTTGCGCAGGTCCTGGACGTCGATGGCAGGCAGTCATCGCTTCGCCCGATAGCCGAGGATTCCGGTGGGCCTCACCAGGATCGTGCCGACCAGGATCAGGAAGCCCACCACCGGCGCCATCGCCTGCGGCAGGAACACCGTGGCCAGCTGCTCCGCCAGCCCGTAGATGAGGCCGGCGATCAGGGCGCCGATCGGACTGCCGAGACCGCCCAGGACCACGACGATGAAGCCGATGATGGAGTACTCCGCCCCCGAGAACGGGTTGAACGCCGGGAATACCAGCGCGATCAGCACGCCGGTCACTCCGGCGAGCCCGGTCGCGAGGGCGAATGCGAATGCCGACAGCTTCACGATGTCGACGCCCACGATCTGCAGCGCCTCCCGGTTCATGATCGCCGCCCGCAGCGCCTTGCCGTGCAGCGTTCCGAAGAGAAACGCGGTGAGTGCGAGCGAGATGATCAGCGTCACCCCGAGCGCGACCAGCCGGGCAGTCGACACGTACACCGGCCCGACCTTGAGCGAGATCGGGCTGAACGAATAGTCGATGGATCGCGAGTCGGCTTCGAACAGGATCAGCATGATGGCCGCGAGCGCGATCGAGACGCCGTACATCATGAGGAACGACATGATCTCCGGATCGTCGCTGCGCGCGAGCCTGGGCAGCAGGAGGTAGTACGCGACCCAGCCGGCCGCGAAGAACGTCACCGCCGCGATCGGCAGCGCCCAGAGCGGCGCGATTCCGAGGCTGGTGAACAGCACGTAGGCGAGGAACGATCCGCCGATCACGAACTCGCCATGCGCAAAGTTGACTACGCGCAGCACGCCGTAGAGGACGGTGAGGCTGAGGCCGATCAGCGCGTACACGCCGCCGACGACCAGGCCGTTGACGATGCCGATGAGGACGAGGGTTTCCATCTCAGTGAGGCCCGGCGAAAGCCTGCAGCAGACGAAGTGAGCGTGGGGGTTGCTTCATCTCAGGGGATGTAGCGCCGCCATTGCGGCCGGTGTCGCAACAACGTGCCGACGATGCCGCGCGGCAGGAACAGCACCAGCAGCACCGTCGCGACGCCCAGCAGCAGCAGGTTGATCAGCGGGAACTGGCGCCAGATCAGGTCGTCGACCCAGACCATGGCGATGGCGCCGACGATCGGCCCGGTGACGGTGCCGAGGCCACCGGCCACCGCGTAGATCACGGTCTTCGCCGTGGTCAGTGTGTTGAACGCGGTCTCGGTGTCGACCACGTTGGTGTACCAGGCCTCGATACCGCCGCACAATGCCGGGAAGAAAGCCGCAATCAGCCAGCCATAGAGCCGCACCTTCGCGACGTCGACGCCCATCATGTCCGCCGCTTCGGCATCGTCGCGGATCGCACGCAGCGCCTTGCCCAGCCGCGACCGCGACAGCCACAGGATGGTGCCGAGCGCGAGCAGCATCACCGCCATCATCACGTAGAAGGAGAGAATCGGCTGCGCGCGGCTGCCCAGGTGCAGACCGTACGAGCCGCCGGTGATCTCCTCCGGCATGTTGCTGATGACAAGTCGGCAGATGCCGGCCAGCGCGAGGCTCACGATGGCGAAGTAGATGCCAGAGAGCCGCAGCGTGGGCGCGAACAGCGTGCCCAGCACGAGGCCGGCGAGGCCGGCGAAAGGCAAAGCCGCCAGCACCGGGAAGTCCAGTTTGTCCACCAGGATGGCGGTGGTGAAGGCGCCGATGCCGTAGAAGGCGACATAGCCGAACGGCATGTAGCCGGAGAAGCCGGCGGCGACATTGAAAGCCGATGCCATGGTGATCCAGAGCATCAGGTAGAAATGGAATGCCAGGTTCAGCCCGACGACCGGCACCAGGACGAAGTAGAGAGCGACCAGGCCGCCTACGACGGCTGCAACCGAGAAATAGATCCGGTTCGCGGCGTCCCGTTCGGACGCGCGCGGCACTGCACCAACCTCCGCCGCCGGCATTCATCTCCTCCTGGTCGACGGGCCTGAGCAGTCACCGCCGCAGTCCTTTTTCTTGGCCGAGTATACGGCCAGGAAGCAGTTGCGGCCCGGCGCCTGCGCCGATCCCTTGCCGGCTCTTCCTAATCGGACGAGACTTGGTCTACTTCCTGTTCGAGGCACGACATGAAGAGCAGAATCGCGACGACAGTCGACATCTTCGAGGCGAGGGCCAGGCTTTCGCAATTGTTAGACCAGGCGGCTGCAGGCGAGGATATTGTGGTCAGCCGCAACGGGAAGCCATTGGCTCGCTTTACACGGTTGGAGAAGCCAAAGCGAAGGATTCGCTTTGGCTTCTTGAAAGGCAAGGTAAAGGTAGCCCCGGACTTCGATGCACCGCTTCGGGAGGAAGTCCTAGCAGCTTACGAGGGGCAGCGATAATTCACCTCACGCCGGATCGGCTAGCTCGAACGACACGTCCTGCGCGCCTTCCCACAAGGCCTTGCGACCCAGCTCGGGCATCTGCTGCGCACCTTCGACGACGGTGAGGAAGTGGTTGCCGGCGAGCGCACCCATCTTGGAGGCGAAGCTGCAGCTGCCGTAGGCCCAGATGAACTCCGTTTCGCTGTAGCCGCCGGGGTAGAAGAGTATGTCGCCACGCGAAGGATGCATCGTGTGATTCTCGAAGCCCACGCCGAGCTGGAATTCTCCCAGCGGGATCCAGACGGCCTCGCCGCTCCATCGTACGTGGATCAGCTTCTGACGGTAAGGCAGAAGGCCCAGGAACGCAGCCACGGTTTTCGGTGCGTCGGGATTGGTCTCGGCGACGAACTTCATGCCGCCGGCGGTGATCAGGATGCGGGTCATTCGAATCTCAAGGGGTGAGGGGGAATCGCTCGGCAAGGGAGATCATACGGAACATGGCCCGAGTCCGGAGCACGGTATTGATTGCACATCCGCCTTCGGTATGATCACCCTCCTTCCAGTGGCCGTCCGTGCCCCGTACCTCAAAGATGCAAGAGGCAAGCCCATGTTGATGATCCTTCGCGCAACTCTTCTCGCCCTTGCGCTGGCCGCTACGCAGGCGGCGCAAGCCAATGACTTTCCCTCCAAGCCACTGAAGATCGTCGTGATCGTCGCTCCCGGCGGCAGCGCCGACGGCGTGGCGCGCCTGGTGGCGGAGGGTCTCGGTACCCGCCTGGGCCAGCCGGTAGTTGTGGAGAATCGGCCGGGCGCCGGTGGCAACATCGCCACGCAGACGGTGGCCCGGGCCGAACCCGACGGCTATACGCTGCTGCTGAGCGCCAACAACCACACCATCAACCCGACGCTGTTTGCCAATGCGGGCTATTCCATCGATGAACTGGTGCCGGTGGCGCAGCTGATGGAAGGTCCTTCGGTGTTTGCCGTCGCTGCTGATTCGCGCTTCAAGTCATTGCAGGACGTGATCGACGAAGCCCGCCGGAAACCCGGCTCGATCTCTTTCGGCAGTGCCGGCGTCGGCATTCCGAACCACATCGCCGGCGAGATGATGAAGCGTGCGGCGGGCATCAACCTTTCCCACGTGCCGTACCGCGGCTCGGGCCCTGCGATGGTCGATGCGATCGCCGGGCATGTGCCGATGGTTTCCTCTTCGCTGGTGGCGGCCATGCCGCATCTGCAAAGCGGCAAGCTCAGGGCGCTGGCAGTGACATCGGCAAAGCGCTGGCCCTCCGCGCCGGACATTCCGGCGGCTGCCGAGTCCGGCCTGCCGGGATACGAGCACATGACCTGGCTGGGGCTGTTTGCGCCGAAGGGCGTACCCGGCGAGGTCGTTGCCAGACTGAACAAGGAGGTCAATGCCGTCCTGGCGCTACCGGACGTCCGCGAGAAGGTCAGGAAGCTGGGCGGCGACGTCAGCCAGAAGGACCAGGCGGCGTTCGACGCGATGATCAAGCAGGACTTCAAGGAGTCCTCGGCGCTGGTGAAGGAAGCCGGCCTGAAGGCGGATTGAGCGATGGAAGACTGCAGCCGGCCATTGAATGGCGTGCGCGTCCTGGAGTTGGCCCAGGTCATGGCGGGCCCCGTCACCGGGCTGATGCTTGCGGACCTCGGCGCCGAGGTCATCAAGGTCGAGAAGATGCCCGGCGGCGACGACACCCGCTCCTTCAACAGCGGCGGTGCGGACAACGTGCCGCCGGGTTTCCAGATCCTCAATCGCGGCAAACGCTCCGTTGCACTGGACCTGAAGCACCCCGAGGGACTCGCCACCTTGAAGCGCCTGGTGCGCGACGCGGACGTGCTGACGGAGAACTTCCGCCCCGGCACGATCGAGAAACTTGGGATCGGCCCGCAGGAACTGCTGGCAATCAACCCGCGGCTCATCATCTGCAGCATTACCGGCTACGGCAGGAAAGGCCCGCTCGCTGACCGCGGCGGCTTCGACTTGATCCTCCAGGCTTATGCCGGCTTGATCAGCGTCACCGGGGAGGCCGACCGCCCGCCGGTCAAGCCGGGCGTTTCCATCGCCGACGTCAACGCCGGAATCCTGGCCGCGCTGGGCGTGCTCGCGGCCTACATCCACGTGCTGCGTACCGGCAAGGGCCAGCGCGTGGAAACCTCGTTGCTGCAGGCATCGATCCAGCAGCTCTACTGGTACGCCGCGCTGTTCTTCTCGACCGGCCAGAATCCGAGCCGCCTCGGTACGGCGCATCCGATGATCGCCCCCTACCAGACGTTCCGGTGCGCGGACGGCGAGTTGGCCATCGGCGGCGCCAACGAGTCCAACTGGCAGCGACTGATCGACGTGGTCGGCCGCACGCAATGGCGCGCGGACGCCCGCTTCGCGACTGCCCGCACGCGCCTGGAGAACCGGGAAGCGCTGACCGAATGCGTCAATGACGCCCTTGCCGGCGGCACGCGAGCTCACTGGGAAGCCTTGCTCACCAAGGCAGGCGTACCGGTCGGGCCGGTGCAGACGGTCGGGGAGGCGCTGAGCCATCCTCAGACGATCGCCATGGATATGGTGGTTCAAGCCGACGCTCCGGACGGCGGCAAGACCAGTGCCATCGGCCTGCCGCTGCAGTTCAATGGCGGCAACCGGCCGGCCGTCGGCGCGGCTCCGCGTTTCGGCGCGGACACCCAGGCGGTGCTACTGGAGCGTGGCTTCTCACAGGCGGAAGTCGACCGGCTCCTGGAAGTGCGCGCCGTGCATCAATCCTGAAGGATCCGACATGACCAATCTGATAATGCTCGAACGCGACGGCGCCATTGCCACCGTCACCCTGAATCGCCCCGAAAAGCTGAACGCGATGAACAAGGCGATGTGGCGTGACCTTGCATCCGTCATGCAACAGGTTTCGAGGGACGACTCGATCCGATGCGTCGTCCTGCGCGGCGCCGGCGAGAAGGCCTTCTGCCCCGGCGCCGACATCAGCGAGTTCGACAAGGAGCGCTCGAACAGCGCCCAGGCCGCCGCCTACGGTGAGCTCATTCATTCAGCCATCGAGAGCATGACCGGTTGCCCGCACCCCCTGGTGGCGCAGATCCACGGCCTGTGCGTCGGCGGCGGGCTGCTGATCGCCACGCTGTGCGACATCCGCATTTGCGGAGCATCGAGCCGGTTCGGCGTGCCGGTCAAGAACCTGGGACTCGTCGAGGCCTACGCGGAGATGGCCCCGCTGGTTCGCCTCGCCGGTGCGGATGTCGCCTTGGAGATCCTGCTCGAAGGCCGGGTCTTCGGTGCAGCGGAAGCCAAGGAGAAGCGGCTGGTGACGCGGGTCGTCGACGACGCGGAGGTTGCCTCGGAAGCCCGTACCTCTGCCCTCAGGATCGCGGAGGGGGCACCGCTGGTGGCACGGTGGCACAAGAAGTTCGCCCGCCGGCTCTCGGATCCAAGACCGGTTTCCGAGGAAGAGAACCGGGAGAGCTTCGCGTGCTTCGATACCGAGGATTTCAGGATCGGCAGGGCAGCATTCCTGGCAAAGGAGAAGCCGGTGTTCAAGGGGCGGTAGCCTCCATCCGTAATTCTGGCGGCGCTGGCGCGGCGCGCGGCAGGAGTCGACCTGCTCCAGTCGCGAATCAAGCGCTGACTAGATCGTCTGAGGCGGGCTCTCCCGATAGAACGGCGCCGGCAGGATGGCCTGCTCGAGCATCTCGATGCTGCGCGCCTCGACACCCTTCGCCGCGAAAAACTCACGCCAGCCGTTCACGACATCCATCATCTGGTCGATGAGCGCGCGTGCTTCCTCGGACCGGAGGCCGAACACGTCGCACCGGGACACCAGGTTGTAGAGGCTCGCCGCTCGCCCGAATCGCCCGACGTTCATCGCCAGATCGCGCCGCTCCTCCGAAAGCTGCGGCGCCGGCACGATGTCGTAGGCGGGCGAAAGCCGCCAGCCAGTGCTCGTCCGCAGCAGCGCGTGGTTGCGCGGGTGGTCATCCGTGTTGGTCACCATCGCGTTGAAGACCATGCGGCGAAACAGCTCCCGCTGATCTTCCTCGGGCTTGCGGGACCAGCGGCGCAACTCATCGGCCAGCAGCAGGTATGACCACCGCTCGCGACCCGCATGGCCATCCTCCGCATCGAGCACCGTCAGGCCGGAGACAAGCCCGTGGCGCAGGTAGCGGCCTTCATGCCGGTCCTGTTCCAGCCACTGGCGATCGAAGCGCTCGAGGAGCAGCGCGTCCCGATTACCCAGGCGATGAAGGCGCGCGCTGCACGCGCGAAGTCCGGCAGCGCGTGCCAGCTCGAGCGTGGCGTACTCGATGCGCTGCATGTTGTGCCGGTCGCTTTTCTCAGGCAGCTTGGCGAGCCAGATCTTGCGATCAGCCTCGACGGTGACCTTGGGCCTCGCCCCGCCCATGCTGGTGCCGGGCTCGAGCTCCTCCAGCACCTCTTGTGGGAGCCGGCCGTCTTCTTCGAGCATCTGAGCGGCCCTGGTGAGCGCTTGCAGCTGGTGCGTCTGGTTGAACGTGCGATGCGGCGCAGGGGGCGTGACAGTCCGCCCGAAGCTGAGATTGCCTGCTCCGTCGTCCGGCCCGTTGAGCA
This sequence comes from uncultured Pseudomonadota bacterium, assembly GCA_963844195.1. Classification (GTDB taxonomy): domain Bacteria; phylum Pseudomonadota; class Gammaproteobacteria; order Burkholderiales; family Burkholderiaceae_E; genus Lautropia. The sequence continues at coordinate 254,771 of CAWJNC010000006.1, forward strand.
GGTACTCCAGCTCCTGGATGTCCGTTTCCGGCCGTTGCAGCTTCGCCTGGATGATGCGCCGCCCCCAGGCATCCGGGCTCGCGTCACGAACCGCACCCGGGATGCCCTTGAGCTTGCTGAAGCGCTGCGGTCGGGTTGAGAGGGGCAGGTGGTATTCATCAAGCGCAACCACGTCTGCCCGCTCCAGATAGCGTCGCCCGTAGGTGAAGGTGCCCTCGAAGGCGCCAGCGCCAACCTCCCGGACCCTCAGCAAGGCGCACGGCACTGCCTCAAAGGTGCCGGGCAGATGGATGTAGATGTAGCAGGAGCGTTCGGTCGCCACAGCCGCTCAGAAGTCGGTGTCGGTTTCAGCGGGGTTGCGGATTCGCATTGGACGGTGGGCAGCCTCGAGCACCTTGCCATGCTCATCGGCCTCCGGGTCGGCCAGTCGATCGGCCGACTTCAAGAGACCAAGCGCCCACAGCACCGACAGCAGGGTACCCACGGAGACGGCGGTCGAGCCCTTCTCGACACCGTAGAGCGTCTTCCGAGTGATCTTGCAGGCCTTCGCCAAGTCGTCCTGGGTCAGGCTGCGGCGAACTCGCGCGGTGCGCACGTTCTCACCCAGCCTGCGGGCTGCCTCGACGACTTCAAAGGGAGGCGTCGATTGCGCCATCTGTTACTCATTAACTGATTAAAAGAGTATTATTATACCCATATTAATAGTGGCCGCAACGCCGGAATCCACCGCACGTGTGCGACTCACCGATGATCTTCGACTGCCAGAGTCCGATGGATCCAGTGCGCAGCCGCCAGGGTCCTTGCGTCGTCGCCAAGCCGCCCTACCACCTGCAATCCCACCGGCAATCCCGCCGCCGTCTCGCCGACCGGCACGTTGACGCACGGCACGTGCAGCAGCGTCCACATACGGTTGAACACCGGATCGCCGGTCATCGCCAACCCGCTGGGTGCCGCGCCGGGTGCGCTCGGCGCCAGCAGCACGTCGCAGTCGCCGAAGACATCCTTCAATGCCTGCCGGCTATCCCGTGCCAATGCGGCGGCGGCATCGAACCGCTCCACCGTCACCTTCATCCCCTCCTCCAGGATTCCCTGCAGGCGCTCGCTGATCTTCGGCCAATGCACCAGCCGCTCCCAGGCGAGCGACGCCGTCTGCTGGTAGAACATGATGTCGATCTGCGCCGCCACCAGGCCATCGAACGAGGGCGGCAGATCGACATCCGTCACTGGCGCCCCGGCCCCGCGAAGCCGGCGAGCCGCCGATTCGAGCGCGTCGACCGTCTCCGGCAGCGCCTGCTCCCATTCATGGGTGCGGCAGATGCCGATCCGGGGCCTCGGCGGTGCGGCGTCGGCCTCGTCGATGATCAGGTTGCGGCGCGCGGTGACGGCAGCCGCCATCAGCGCCGCATCCGGCACCGTCCGGGCGATCGTGCCAACGGTATCCAGGATGTCGGACAGCGCCTTGACCCCCACCCGGTTGATCATGCCGAAGCTGGGCTTGTAGCCAACCACGCCGCAATAGGCGGCTGGCCGGATGACTGAGCCGGCGGTCTGCGTGCCGAAGGCGAGCGGCACCATGAGATCAGCCACCGCTGCCGCCGAGCCGGACGAGGAACCGCCTGGCGTGTGCCGGATGTCGCGCGGGTTGCGGGTCTTGTTGGGATGCATGACCGCGAATTCGGTGGTGACGGTCTTGCCCATCACGACGCCGCCGGCTGCGCGCGCCAGCGCCACGCAAGGCGCGTCCCATGCCGGCCGATGACCGCTGTAGATCGGCGAGCCGTAGCTGGTCGGCAGGTCCACGGTGTCGATCAGGTCCTTGACCCCGATCGGCAGGCCGTGCAGCAGGCCGCGCGCGGGCTGCAGGTCGGCGGCGCGCGCCTGACGCAGCGCCGCGTCGGGATCGAGGAACGCCCATGCCTGCACATCGGCTTCGCGCGACTCGATGTGCTCGAGGCACGCCTTCACCAGGGCTTCGGAAGTGATCGTCCCGGCCGCGATGAGGCGGGCTGCCTCGGTGGCGCCGAGGGTGTGCAACGCTTTCATCCGGCAGTTCCATTCGGGGGTTGGGGGGCGTGCATGATCGAGTTCGCGATTGCCGACCGGCCCGCTGCAGGGGCCGGCGCATCCCGCAGATGGCACGCCGCCGAATGCCCGGGCAGCACCTCCTTCAGCATCGGCTCCTCGACCCGGCAGCGATCGAACACATACGGGCAGCGGGTATGGAAGCGGCAGCCTGAAGGCGGATGGATCGGACTCGGGACGTCGCCGAGCAGGATGATCCGCTTTCGCTGCACCTCCGGATCCGGCACCGGCACCGCCGACAGCAGCGCCTCGGTGTAGGGATGCTGGGGCTGCGCGAAGAGCGAACGCTTGTCGGTCAACTCGACGATCTTGCCGAGGTACATGACCGCGACCCGGTGACTGATGTGTTCGACCACCGCGAGGTCGTGCGCAACGAACAGGTAGGCCAAGCCGAGTTCGTCCTGCAGGTCCATCAGCAGGTTGATGACCTGCGCCTGCACCGACACGTCCAGCGCCGACACCGGCTCATCGCAGACGATCAGACGGGGCTGCGGCGCAAGCGCGCGGGCGATGCCCAGGCGCTGGCGCTGGCCGCCGGAAAACTCGTACGGATACTTGATCATCTGGTCGCGGCGCAAGCCGACCTTGTCGAACAGCGCAGCCACCCGGTCGTCGATCTCCCCTGCCGGCGCCGACTCGAAGTTGCGGATGGGCTCGGCCACGATATCGGCGGCACGCATCCGCGGGTTCAACGTGGCGTACGGGTCCTGGAACACCGCCTGCAGCTCACGCCGGAACGGGCGCATCTGCCGCGCGCTCAAGCCGTCGATGCGCCGGCCACGCCAGCTGATCGCGCCGGACGTCGGCTCGATCAGCCTGAGGATCGTCTTGCTCGCCGTGGACTTGCCGCACCCGCTTTCGCCAACGAGGCCCAGCGTCTCGCCGTCGGCGATGTTGAAGCTGATGTCGTCCACCGCATGCACCTTTGCGCTGCCGCGCCAGAAGGTGCTGGTTCGAACCGGATAGTGCTTGACCAGGTGCGAGACCTCCAGCAGCGCTTCACCGCGCGCTGCCGGATGCTGCGGCGTCGCCTTGCCTGGTGCGGCAGTCATCTGGCACCCGCCTCGACCGCGTCGGCAGATCGGGCGCCTGCGACGATGGCGTCGGAATGCCAGCACGCGACCCAGTGCCCGCCGGTCTTTTCCTCGAGCGGTGGATACTCCGCCACGCAGCGATCGGTTGCATGCGGGCAGCGCGGCGCAAAGATGCAGCCGGCGATCTCTTCGCGCAGCGACGGCACGACCCCCCGGATTTCCTGCAGCCGCTTGCGCCGGCCTTTGCTTGCTTCACCGAGATGCGGAATGGAGTTGAGCAGCCCGCGCGTGTAGGGATGGCGCGGCACCGCGAACAGCTTGCCCACCGGCGCTTCCTCGACCTTGCGGCCGGCATACATCACTACCACCCGCTGCGCCATCTCCGCCACCACGCCGAGGTCGTGAGTGATCAGGATGATCGAGGCACCGGTCTTGTCCTTCAGCCTGCGCATCAGGTCGAGGATCTGCGCCTGGATGGTGACGTCGAGCGCAGTGGTGGGCTCGTCGGCGATCAGCAGCCTCGGATCGCAGGCCAACGCCATCGCGATCATCACCCGCTGGCGCATGCCGCCGGAGATCTGGTGCGGATACTGCCCCAGGCGACGCTCCGGCTCCGGCATGTTGACCAGCTTCAACATCTCCACCGCCCGCTGCAGCGCCTGCTCCTTCGACATCCCCCGGTGCAGCCGCAGCGTCTCGCTGATCTGCCGACCGATGGTGAGCACCGGGTTGAGCGATGTCATCGGCTCCTGGAAGATCATTGCGATCTCGTTGCCGCGGATGGCCCGCATCTCCGCATCCGACAGCGCCAGCAGGTCGCGGCCGGCGAACATCAGCCGCCCGGCCACGACCTTCCCTGGCGGAGAGGCGATCAGCCGCAGGATCGACAGCGACGTCACGCTCTTGCCGCAGCCCGACTCGCCGACAATCGCCAGGGTCTCGCCCGGAGCGACGGAGAACGAAACGCCGTCGACCGCGCGCACCACGCCGTCGCGGGTGAAGAAATGGGTCTTGAGCCCGTCGACCTGCAGCAGCGGCGTCATAGCCGCCTTGCCAGGCGCGGGTCCAGCGCGTCGCGCATGCCGTCCCCCAGCATGTTCACCGCCAGCACCGTCAGCGACAGGAAGATCCCCGGAAACAGCAGCAGGTAACCGGCGATCTGGAACAGGCTGCGTGCCTCCGCCATGATGTTGCCCCAGCTCGGGATGTTGGGCGGCGTGCCGGCGCCGATGAAGGACAGGATGGCCTCGGTGATCATCGCCGACGCGCAGACGAAGGTGCCCTGCACCAGCAGCGGCGCCATCGTGTTGGGCAGGATATGGCGCACCAGGATGCGCGGCAGGCTCGTGCCGGCGGCGACGGCGGCTTCCACGTACGGCTCTTCGCGCAGAGCGAGCACCAGGCTGCGCACCAGCCTTACCACCCGCGGCACCTCGGCGAGGGTGATGGCGAGGATCACGTTCTCGATGCTGGCCCTGGTCAGCGCCATCAGCGCGATGGCGAGCAGCACCGGCGGGATCGACATCAGCCCGTCCATGATCCGCATGACGATGGCATCGAGCCAGCGGACGAAACCGGTCACCAGCCCGATCGCGAGGCCGATCAGGATGCTCAGCACCGCTACCGACAGGCCGACCACCAGCGACACCCGCGAGCCATGGATGACGCGGCTGTAGACGTCCCGACCCAGCATGTCGCTGCCGAACCAGAACTCCTCCGAAGGCGGCTTGAGCCGACGCAACGGCGAGACCGCCTGCGGATCGACGGTGCCGAGCCAGGGCGCGAATGCGGCGACCAGGATCATCACCAGCAGCACCACGCCGCCGATGATGGCAGTCGGGTGGCGCCGGAACGCATCCTTGAATCGCCGCCACGTGGGCGATTCGGACTTGACCGGCTGATCGAGTGCAATGGCGGTCATGGCCTGTTCGTGTCGGGTGCCGGCTTCTTCGTCATTGCGCGCCTAATACCGGATGCGAGGATCGAAGAGCATGTAGCTCAGGTCCACCGCCAGGTTGATCAGCACGTAGGCAGCCGAGAACATCAGGATCACCCCCTGGATGATGGGATAGTCGCGGCGCAGGATGGCGTCCACCGTCAACCGGCCGATGCCGGGAATGGCGAAAACCGTTTCTGTCACGATGGCGCCGCCGATCAGCAGCGCGATGCCGATGCCGACGACGGTCATGATCGGCACGGCGGCGTTCTTCAGCGCATGCCCCACCAGCACCGATTCCTGCGTGAGCCCCTTGGCCTGCGCGGTCCTGATGTAGTCCTGCGACAGCACGTCCAGCATGCTGGCCCGGGTGATGCGCGCGATCAGCGCGATGTAGACGGTGCCGAGAGCGAGGCTCGGCAGAATCAGGTGCCGCAGCCACTCCCAGACGCCGTCGCGGATCGGCCGGTAGCCCTGCACCGGCAGCCAGTCGAGCTCGATCGAGAACACCATGATCAGGATGTAGGCCAGGACGAACACCGGCACCGAAAAGCCAAGCACGGTGAAAGCCATCACCGAGCGGTCGATCCAGGAGCCGGCGCGGGCGGCCGCGACGATGCCCATCGGCAACGCAACCGCCACCGAGACGACCAGGGTGCAAAGGGTCAGCGCCAGCGTGGGCTCGATCCGCTGGGCGATGAGGCGCGTGACCGGAAGCTTGGTGAAGATCGACGTGCCGAGGTCCCCGCGCAGCAGCGCGCCGGCCCATTCGCCGAAGCGGATCAGGAATGGCCGGTCGAGGCCCAGCGCTTCGCGCACGCGGCGGATGTCGTCGGTGGTGGCGGCATCGCCGGCGAGGATGGCTGCCGGGTCTCCGGGTGTCAGGTACAGCAGCAGGAACACGACGAACGCGACCACCGCCATCACCACGACGGTGGAGAACAGTCGCCGGACTACGTACGCGAGCACCGAGAGGACATCCGGACCGGGAAATGCAGCGCTACTTCTTCTCCACGTTCCAGAGGAACGACACCGGCGCGATGATCACGCCGGAGATGTTCGAGCGAAAGGCGGTCGGCAGGATGAACTGGCCGGTGGGTACGAAGGGCACGAACTCGAAAGCGCGGCGCTGCACGGCCTCGGCCGCCTTCTTCGACTCGGCGGGATCCTTGGCAGCAAACCAGGCTTCGCGCAGTTCCTCCATCTTCTCGTCAGTCGGCCAGCCGAACCAGGCGGTCTTGCCGGTGCCGCGGATCGGGAAGTTCACCGCCGGATTGACCATGTCCGGTCCCACCAGCCAGGTATGGAAGATCGACCAGCCGCCCTTGTCGATCGGCTCGCGCACCGCGCGGCGGGTGATCAGCGTGCCCCAATCCCCCGACTGGATCTCGGCGTTGAGGCCCAGCTTCTTGAGGACCTCCAGCGTCTGCAGCGACTGCGAGTGCACGATCGGCTGGTCGGTGGCGTTGATGATGACGATCTTCTCGCCGTTGTAGCCGGCTTCCTTGACCAGTTGCTTGGCCTTCTCGAAGTCACGCTTGCCCTTGAGCGGTTCCGCACCGACTTCGGAGGCGAGCGGGGTGCCGCAGGTGAAGTACGAATAGCAAGGCTTGCCGTTCTTGGGGTCCCCGGCGATGCCGATCACGTACTCCTGCTGGTTGACCGCATAGAGCAGCGCCTGGCGCATCTTCGGGTTGTCGAAAGGCGGGTAGAGGAAGTTGAAGCGGATCATGCCCATCGAGCCGAGCGGGTCGATGTTCTTGACGGTGATGTCCTTGTTTCGCTCCAGCAGCGGAATCAGGTCGGGCGGCATCTGTTCCCACCAGTCGGCTTCGCCGGCGTTCAACGCGGCGGCGGCGGTGGCCGAATCCGGGATGTAGACCCATTCCACCCGGTCGACCTTCACCACCTTGCCGCCGGCAGCCCACGATGGCGGCTCCTTGCGCGGGACGTAGTCCGTATTCTTGACGTAGACGACCTTGTTGCCCGGCACCCACTCGTCCTTCACGAACTTGAAGGGTCCGGAGCCGGTGGCGTCCTCGATGTTCTTGAAGGCATCGGTCCGAGCGATGCGTTCGGGCATGACGAAGGGCACGTTGGACGACGGCTTCGCCAGCGCTTCGAGCGCCAACGGGAACGGCTTCTTGAGCTTGAGCGTGAACGTCTTGTCGTCCACGGCGCTCCACGAGTCCGTCGCTTCCGCGAGCTTCTGGCCCAGAGCATCGCGCTTGGCCCAGCGCTCGATGGAGGCGATGCAATCCGCCGGCTTCACCTGCTGGCCGTCATGGAACTTGAGCCCATCCCGAAGCGTGAAGGTGTAGCTCAAGCCGTCCTGGGCCGCCTCCCACTTCTCCAGCATCTGCGGCTGGACCTGGAACTTCTCGTCCATGGCAAGCAGGGTGTCGTACACCATGTAGCCGTGGTTGCGCGTGATGTAGGCGGTGGTGGCGATGGGGTCCAGGATGCGCAGGTCCGCCTGCGGGATGAACTTCAGGACCTTCTGTTGCGCTACTGCAATCGCCGGCATGAGCGTTGCGGCGACAAGGCCGGCCATGACAGAGGCAGTGAGAGCGCCAAGCAACTTCTTCACGCCGAGCAACTTCTTCATCAACTCATCCTCCTGGCAACAGCGATTGAACTGAGATGGCGCCGGCTGGCGTTGCGGTTCCACGCGGGTCGCGCGTCATGATTGTTGCAGAGAAGAAAGGCGGACGAAAGCTGCTTTTTCCTGCCATGACGCAGACTCGGTCCTCGATTACCGAGAGGACCTCGACGCCATTGATGCCGCGATGCGACAATCCGGATCCATGAAAGCAAGAAGCAGCGACCGTGGCATGCTCAGGATCGGCGACGACTGGACGCGACCCGGATCATAGGCCCTGTCGCGGCGCAACCCGCTCAAGGCCATCGCCGAATCATCGAGAACAGCTTTACTTGCCGCCGTCGAGGATCTCCTTTGGAAGATCCTCCTTCAGGTACTTCTTGTAGATCGCGTTCAGGCTGCCGTCGGCCAGGCCGTTCTTGACCCACTTGTTCACCCAGCCGAGCAGTTCCGGTTCGTCTTTACGCAAGCCGATCGCAGCTAAAAAGTTCTGCATGACGAACTTGCGCTCCATCTGTCGCCCCGGGCTCTTCTCGATGACTGTTGCGAGATGGGCGCCGGTGCCGCCGATGATGTCGGCCTGCCCGGTGATCGCGGCGGTGATCAGCGTGGCGTCGTCCTCATAGCGCACGAGGTTGGCGCCCTTGGCTTCACGCGTCAGCTGGGTGTCCATGCCTGTGCCGCGGCTGGTTGCCACCTTCTTGTCCTTGAGATCCTCCATTCCGGCGATCTGGACGCTCTTGGGCGCGAAGACGATCGTCTGGATCGGCATGTAGGGCACCGAGAAATCCACCACCTTGGCCCGTTCCGGCGTGATCGACAGCGTCGAGATGATCAGGTCCGCCTTGTTGGTCTGCAGGTTCGGGATCCGGCTTGCACCGGTCGAGGAGACGATTTCGAGTTCGACGCCGAGATCCTTTGCCAGCTTGCGGGCCACCTCGACATCCACGCCCGCGGGCTGGAGCTTGTCGTCCATCATCCCGTAAGGCGGCAGGCCCAGGTCGATGCCGACGCGCACCTTCTTTGCCTTTTTGATATCCGCCAGCGCATCGGCCTGCGCCGCCGGTACCGATAGGGCGATCGTGGCAGCAACCACGGCCATGAGTCCATGCTTCAGCATTTTCATCCTGCGTCTCCTTTGGTTGATCAACCCGCAAATTCTTCGAAACCGGCGGCCTCACGTATCGGACTTGGCATCGGGCTGCGTTTCGGACTTGGTAAATGACTTTCCGATGAACTGCTGCAGCTCGCTCGTGCCCGGATCGTCCAGCATCCGCGCGCTTCCCTGCTCCCATACCCGTCCTTCCTGCATGAAGATCACCGTGTCCGCGACCTTTCTCGCGAATGCCATCTCATGGGTGACGACCAGCATCGTCATGCCGCCGAGCGCCAGCTGCTCCATGACGGCAAGGACTTCCCCGGTCAGGTAGGGGTCGAGTGCGGAAGTGACCTCGTCGAACAGCATGACCTGCGGCTCCATGGCCAGCGACCGGGCAATCGCCACGCGCTGCTGCTGCCCGCCTGAAAGCTGCTCGGGGTAGGCTTCGGCCTTCTCCAGAAGGTTCACCTTGTTGAGCACCTCCTCGGTGATCCTGCCGGTCTCCGCCCGTCCGAGCTTCCTCGCGACGCGCGGTCCCAACGCGACATTCTCGCGCACGCTCAGGTGGGGGAACAGGTTGAAGCTCTGGAATACGATGCCGACGTCCCGACGCAACCGGTTCAGATCGACCTCCGGCTTGCTCACGAGGTGCCCGCAGACTTCGATCACGCCGCTGTCGATCTTCTCCAGCCGGTTAAGGCAGCGCAACATCGTGCTCTTTCCGGAGCCGCTGCGGCCGATGACCGCCACCACTTCGCCTCGGCCGATGCTGAACGACACGCCATGGAGCACCTTGAGCGGACCGAATGACTTGTGAACATCCTGGACCTTCACCACCGGCGCCGAGCCGTCCGCTGCACTCATTGCGCCGGCACCCGTACCTGCACTCCCAGCCGGTTCTCGATCCTCTGGCTCCACCAGGAGAGCGGGTAGCACAGGATGAAATAGATCACCGCCACCGACAGGAAAACCGGCAGCGGATCGAAGATCGAATTGTTCACGAGTTGCCCCGCCCGCGTCAGTTCCACGAACCCGACCACCGAGGCGAGCGAGCTGTTCTTGACGATCTGGACCATGAACCCCACGGTAGGCGGCGTAGCGATACGAAACGCCTGGGGCAGGATGACCAGTTGCATCCGCTGCAGCTTCGTCAGCGGAAGGCACTCGGCCGCTTCCCACTGGGTCCGCGGCACGGACTCGATGCAGCCGCGCCAGATCTCCCCGAGATAGGCGCTGACGTAGATCGTCAGAGACAGGCCGGCGGCAGCCAGCGGACTCAATTCCACGCCCGCCATGGCAACGCCGAAATACATGAGGAACATCAGCACCAGCAGCGGCGTTCCCTGGATCAGCATCACATAGGCGGCGACGAGCCAGCGGAGCGGGCCCACGCTGGAGACCCGCGCCAGCGCCACCACGAAACCGGCGAGGCCGCCGCCGACGAAGGAAATCAGCGTCAGCACGATCGTCCAGGCTGCTCCGAGCAGCAGGAACTCCAGATGATTCACATTGAAGCTTCCTCCCACTGCCGCCCTCTACAAAAGCGTGCCGAGCTTGCGCCGGCGCTTGAACACGATCAGCCCGAGGCCCCAGAAGCCGGCCCGGGCGAGGTAGGACAGCAGCAGGTAAAGCAGCGCCACCACCAGGTAGGCCTCGAACGAGCGGTAGGTTTCCGATTGCACCCGGCTGGCCACCGCCGTCAGCTCCTCGGCACCGATCTGAGAGGTAATCGACGAGGCCAGCATCAGCAGCACGAACTGGCTCGCAAGGGCCGGATAGACTTTCTCGAAAGCCGGCACCAGCACCACGTGCCAGTAAATCTGCGCCTTGGTGAGCGCCAGGCATTCGGCGGCCTCGATCTGCCCCTTGTCGACGGCGTCCATTCCGGCCCGGACGATTTCAGAGGTGTAGGCGCCGAGATTGATGACCAGGGCGGCAACCGCTGCCACGAACGCCGGCACCCGCCAGCCAAGGCCGGCGAAGCCGAAATAAACCACGAATATCTGCACCAGCAGCGGCGTATTGCGGACGGACTCGACGTAGATGGCGCACAGCCGCGCCAGCCAGCGACGCGGGCTACGGCGGCCGATGGCGGTGAGGGTGCCGATGACGAGCCCGAACACGATCGCCAGCGCCGACAACTGTATCGTCAGCCAGGCGCCGCCCAGGAACAGCGGCCACTGGGCGACCACGTCGCCAAACTCGAATTGATATCCCATGGCGCTTTCGGCCGGTCGTGGTCAGGTATCGAGGTCGAAGATAGCGGCGGTCGCGGTCATGCCTCCGTCTATCGGCAGCGTGTGACCGGTGATGTAGGAAGCCTGGTCCGACGCGAGGAAGGCGGCGCCGTCGGCAATCTCCACCGTGGTGCCGTAACGGTGCATCGGGCTGTTGCGATTGTAGGTTTCGCGGGTTGCCTGGGAGTGCACCTGCCGGACCATCTCGGTATCGACCGGACCCGGGGCAATGGCATTGACGGTGATGTTGTAGGGCGCGAGTTCGATGGCCAACGCTCGTGTCATGCCGACGATACCGGTCTTTGACGCTCCATAGGAGACCCGGCCCGAGACCCCGCGCAGCCCGGTGACCGACGAGATGTTGATGACGCGCCCCCAGCCGCACTTGATCATTTCAGGAGCCGCCACGTGCACGCAGCGGTAGGTTCCGGTCAGGTTGACGGCGATGATGCGCTCGAAGCCCTCGATCGTCTGTTTCAGAAAAGCGGTCTGTTCGCCGACGCCTGCCGAATTCACCAGGATATGCAGCCCGCCGAACTTGTCGACCGCCGCCCTCACCATAGCTTCGACCTCCGGCTGCGAGCGGACATCGACCCGGATACCGAGCGCGCGGCCGCCCGCTTTTCCGATCTCCTCACTGACGGCAGTGGCCGTCTCGGCGTTCTGGTCGGCCACGACAACCGCAGCGCCGTCGCGCGCAAAGCGCAGCGCCATCTCCCTGCCGAGGCCGCTGCCTCCACCGGTCACGATTGCGACCCGACTGCTGGATTTCTTCTCGGTCATCCTGCCTCTCCGTGTAGCGGATACTCCACTGCGTAGCGAGCAATATGCCGCCACCTTGACCTTTTCGCCCATCGGTTCCCATCCCCGTCCGGCCCACCGGGCACAGAGCCGCCCGCTGCCGGACCATGTCTTCGGCAGAGTCGCGCTGTCCCGCGATGCCGCAGGACCTCCACCAGGCTCCAAGCGGACCTTCTCGCGCATTCGTCGCGACCGGTCAGGAACCCGGCGCAGAGCGTGATTCTGCTGATTGCTGACCTCGAGATGGTCCCGTGGGCCACGGCATAACCGCCCGGCCGGGCAGGTGCATGCCCGGCCGCTCATCTGGCGGGTACCCGGGATCACGTGGACTGCGCGGGACGTGCCGCTTTCATTGTAGGCAGATAACGCGCGCGGGCGAAAGAGGCTAGGGATCCCCCGACGGACTCCCGATCAACTCGGTGATGCGCGGCTCGTCCTCACCAGCTGCAGCGCACGTGCGGATAGCGGTGGATCCTTTCGTCTGCTGTCACAAGAAGCGCATTCCGCTCCCGTGCCAGAGCCACGATCATCCGGTCTGCGGGGTCTTGGTGGGTCGATTGCGCTTTCGTGCGGCTTTCACGAGGCGCTTGTCGTCGCTCACCCACCAGATCAGCGTGTGGGTGTCCAGCGCGATCAACGGATCGCCTCCCAGTCACCGGTTCCGACCGGCTCGAAAGGATCGTCGTAGCGAATCACCGAGCCCTTGAGGCGAGTCCGGGCATCCGTTTCCTGCGCGACGAATTTCCGCACGACCAGCGTCGGCTCACCGCGATCGGTCACGATGACGGGTTCTCCGGTAGATTCGATCCGCCGGAAGATCTCGAGCGCCTGAGCCTTGAACCGCGATTTCAAAACCCGCGAGACCATCACCGCACCTCCTGATCCAAAGCACCCATTGACCATGATCATCTTACATGGTCATTACAGCTCTTCAGCAGAACCGTTCTTGCTTGGGAGTGCGAAGCTCGCACTGCACCCTTTCACCGCACAAGAAGTGCTACCGACGATCAGCATGATGCCAACTTCGCCTGCGCTCCAATCTCCGGCTCCTGTCCATCCGGTCCCCCGCCACATCCTTCCCACCATCGCACTTGCCCAACTGGGCGGCACATCGCTCTGGTTCGCGGCCAACGCGATTGACGCCGACCTGCAGCGCGACTGGGCGCTGTCCGGCAGCACAGCCGGGGCGGTGACGTCGGCGGTGCATGCCGGCTTCATCGTCGGCACCCTCTTCTATTCGCTGCTGATGATTGCGGACCGGTTCTCGCCGCGGAAGGTCTACCTGGTCAGCAGCGTCCTCGCCGCGCTGTCCAACGCGGCGGTGCTGCTGCTGCCGGCAGCACTGCTGTCGATGACAGGCACGCGATTCGGCATCGGCTTCTTCCTGGCCGGCATCTATCCGGTCGGCATGAAGATCGCGTCGGGCTGGTACCAGAAGGGACTGGGCGGCGCGCTCGGCTTCCTGGTCGGCGCGCTGGTGCTGGGCACCGCCTTGCCGCATGCGCTGCGCGGGCTGGGGACGGCCTGGCCGTGGCAGGAGGTGATCCTGGTGCTGTCGGGACTGGCCATCGGCGGCGGACTGCTGATGTGGTTCCTGGTGCCGGACGGCCCCTACCTCTCGAAGGGCGGGATGGTCAGCGCCCGCGCGCTCACGCTCATCTGGTACGACCGCAAGGTTCGCGCGTCGGTGTTCGGCTACTTCGGCCACATGTGGGAACTCTACGGCGTGCTGATGCTGATCCCGATCATCTTCGCGCATTACCTGCAGACGCCGTCGTCGCCGGAAGTTTCGTGGTTGAGCTTCGCGGCGATCGGTGTCGGGGCCATCGGCTGCGCCGCGGGCGGCATGCTCGCCGGCCGCTGGGGCAGCGGCATCGTCGCCTGGGTGCAGCTGATGGTGAGCGGGCTGTGCTGCCTGGTCGCGCCGTGGATGCTGTCCGCGCCCTGGTGGCTCTTCGTCAGCTGGATGATGGTGTGGGGACTTGCAGTATCCGGCGATTCCCCGCAGTTCAGCGCACTGACCGCGCGCAACAGCCCGCCGGAAGTGGTCGGTGGCGTGCTCACGCTTGTCAACTGCATCGGTTTCGGCATCAGCATCGTGTCGATCCAGGTAGTCTCGCTGGCGCTGCAGCACTTTTCGCTCGCGACGGTGCTGCCGTGGCTCGCGGTCGGTCCCGCAATCGGCCTGGGGTTCATGTGGCGGCTGGCGATGTCGGGCGAATAGCTCGCAAGAGATGTGTCGAAGCCGACACATCGAAGCACTTCCTTACGAAACGTGTACCTCGCGCCGCCTCGCCCGACCGCTCATCCATCGCTCCCAGCCACTCGTTCCCCCTCGCGTACCCCGACAAGGGTGCGCCCGAAGAATCGTTGATGTGGACCGGGCGCCCCGTCAGCGAACGGACCGGACCGCGAAAATCAACGAAGAGGAATTGAACATGAACAGAATGCACATCACGCTGGGTATCGTTTCGGTGGTTGCCGCCCTGTCCGCAGGTTGCGCCAGCACCAGTCCCGACGAGGCACGGATGAAGCAGCATGCTGCCAATGTCGAAGACATCAGCAAGCAGTGGAAGAAGGGCAACGACCTGGTCGTCGAAGGCGAGAAGGTGAAGGCCAAGGGAAACAATCTGGTTTCCGAAGGTCAGAAGCAGGTCGCCGAGGGTGACACCCTGATCTCACGCGGCAAGACGTTGATGGCGGAAAGCGAAAACGCCTTCCGCGACAACAGCAAGAAGGTTGGCGGCCCCCTCAGCCTCGCAAAGTAAACCGTCCGGACTGTCGGCTGGTTTGACGATCAATGGGTCGGTGCCGCGGACAGGGCATGCGGCGTGCCTAGCAGGTATCGACGGCGAGAGGCTGGCCACGGTACCCGAAACCCGGGCAAACCAGTCGCCGTCGTGAACCGCCAGCAGGAATGGTGTGACTTACATCATGTCCGGTAACCGGCGATAAGGACTAGCCTCAAGCTGTCAGGAGCAGGCCATGAAACCGATCGACTACATCCGTCAGGTCTTCTACAAGGGACTGGTGAGTTACCTGGTTTCACCCGCGTCCGGCACGCCGGCAGCTGGCACTTCGCTGCGGCAGCGGCGCGAGGACCTGCAGGCCCTGCTGCAAGCGGGCGACGTGATCCTGGTCGCCGGCAAGACCCGGTTCGCATCCCTGGTGTGCCGGCTGACGCAGTCGACCTGGTCCCATGTCGCCATCTACGTCGGGCCCGGGCATCACGCCGACCCCTCTCTTTGCATCGTCGAGGCGGACGTCGAAGCCGGCGTCCGCTTCATCACCCTCACCGAACTCGCCGACCACGATATCCAGGTGGTGCGCGCGAGCCGGCTACCTGAAGCTTCAAGGCAGGAACTCATCGACTACCTGCTTGCGCGGGTGGGCCTGCCCTACGACCTGAACCACGTCATAGAACTTGCTCGGCTGGTGCTTTTCGCCCCGTCGCCGCTTGGCCGGTGGCTGAGCCCGAAGACCATGCGCCGGGCGGACCCGACCCGCGCAGTCTGCTCGACGCTGGTCGCGCATGCGCTGTTCACCGCCGGCGTGTCGGTCGGCACGGCGCCCACCGTTGCAGCGCGTCTTCAGCACGCCGCCAAGGCCCAGGAAGCCGACATGCGCGCCGCGCTGGACTACCTGGTACCGGGCGATTTCGAAAGGCTGCCCGAGTTCGTCTCGGTATTCAACTCGCGGCAGGGCTAGCCTTCGCGCGCACCAGCTCGGGCTCGGCGCGGAACCGCTCCGGGAACATCGTCTTGAGGTTCTCGATCTTCGGACGGTCGAAGGCGAGGATGTAGGGCTGCTGCGGATAGAGCGTCGCGTAGTCCTGGTGATAAGCCTCGGCCGGATAGAAGCCCTGCAGCGGCGTCACTTCGGTGACGATCCTGCCCCGGTAGACCTTGGCCTCCTCGAGCTGCGCGATGTACTGCTGCGCGACCTGCTTCTGCGCATCATCGGCGAAGAAGATTGCCGAACGGTAGTGGCTGCCGATGTCGGGACCCTGCCGGTTCAGCTGGGTGGGGTCGTGGATCACCGAGAAGAAGATGTGCAGCAGCTGGCCGGCCGAGACCTGCGCCGGGTCGAAGGTGACCTGCACCGACTCCGCATGACCGGTGTCGCCGCCGGTGACTTTCTCGTAGTTGGCCGATTCCGCTTTGCCGCCGGCGTAGCCGGAGACCGCCTGGATCACCCCCTTGGTATGCTGGAATACCGCCTGCACCCCCCAGAAGCAGCCCCCTGCCAGCACCAGGGTCTGGTGGTTCGCAGGCGCCGCCGCGGCGGTTGCCGGGTTCGACCCCGCCGGGCCCGTGGGACCCGTCGCGGCGGCCAGCTTCACGTCCTTCATGTCCACCGCCGGCGGCGGGATCCGGAAGGCGGTTTCCGCAAACAGATTGCCGGAGAAATAGAGGGCGGCGCAAGCGAGCAGGAACGCCGACAGCCAGACGTAATCCTTGCCGGCCCATCGGCGCAGCGCTGCACCGAACACCGTCGCCTTTGTTGCCTCGTTGATCGTGTTCATGACGCTTCCCTGGGAGGTCCCTTGTCGTCGCGCGGCGTGAAGGTCATCGCCACCCCGTTCATGCAATAGCGCAGCCCGGTGGGCGGCGGGCCGTCCTCGAAGACGTGCCCGAGATGTCCGCCGCAGCGTCGGCACAGCACCTCGACCCGTTTCATGCCGAGCGTGAAGTCCGAATCCTCCACCACGACATTCTCGAGCGGCTTCCAGAAGCTCGGCCAGCCGGTGCCGCTGTCGAACTTGGTGTCCGATGAGAATAGAGGCAGGCCGCAGCCGGCGCAAGCGAACGTGCCGGCGCGTTTCTCCCGGTCCAGCGGGCTGGAGAACGGGTATTCGGTGCCCGCCTGCCGGAGGACCCGGAACTGCGCGGACGTCAGGACTTTGCGCCATTCGGCATCCGTCTTCACCACCTCGAAGACGTGCTTCCCGGCCTGAGCACCGCCCGCTGCTCCGGCGGCATCCGCCCGCCCGCTGCGAGTCAGCCCATGCAGCAAAGCGCCGCCTGCGGCCAGACCCGCCAGCCCCAACAGCGCACGTCGTGCTTGATTCATGATCGTCCCCATGTCGCCATCAGTGTGCGACGAATTGGTCGCCGGGGAACCGGAGACCTTACAGGGACAAGTTCGTTGCGGCGCCCGCCCCCTCACGCCGGCTGCGTCTGGAACACCAGCCCGGCATGCTCGCGCAGCGCGTGGAACTGCAGCTTCGTCCAGCGCTCCTGCGCCACCGTCAGGTCGGTGCGGTAGGTGACCAGGAAGGTGGGCGCGTCGACCGAATCGTAGGCGACGCGATGGGAGTTGGTCTCGATGAACTTGCGCAGCTCCGCGGGATCCTCCGACGTGACCCAGCGCGCCATCTGGTACCGGGCGGGAGCGAAGCGGGCGTCGACGCCGTACTCGTGCTTGAGCCGGTGGGCGACGACCTCGAACTGCAGCTGCCCGATGGCGCCCAGGATGAGCGCGCCGCCGAGGTGCGGCCGGAAGACCTGGATCGCCCCCTCCTCGCCCAGCTGGGTCAGGCCGATGCGCAGCTGCTTGCTGCGCATCGGATCGACCAGTTCCACCGTCTGGAAGATCTCCGGCGCGAAGAACGGCAGCCCGGTGAATTGCAACGCCTCGCCCTCGGTGAGCGTGTCGCCCAGCTGCAGCAGTCCGTGGTTGGGGATGCCGATGATGTCGCCCGGCCAGGCGTTCTCCAGCAACTCGCGACGCTGCGACAGGAACGACACGACGGTGTTGGTCTTCAGCTCCTTGCCGTTGCGCACGATGCGCAGCTTCATCCCACGGTCGAAGCGGCCGGAACAGATCCGCACGAAGGCGATGCGGTCGCGGTGCGCCGGGTCCATGTTGGCCTGGATCTTGAAGACCACGCCGGTGAACTTCGGCTCTTCCGGCAGCACTTCGCGCTGCATGGCAAGCCGTGGCGTAGGCGGCGGCGCCAGGTCGACCAGCGCATCGAGCACCTCGCGCACGCCGAAGTTGTTGATCGCCGAGCCGAAGAACACCGGTGTCTGTTCGGCGCGGCGGAAGGCCTTGGCGTCGAAGGCGGGCGACGCGCCCCGCACCAGCTCGATCTCGTCGCGCGCCTGATCGAATGCGGAGCCGAAGCGGGCCTGCGCGTCGGGATTGTCGAGCCCGGCCAGCAGTTCGTCGCTGCGGTCCTGCTCGCCTGCCCGATCGGCACCGGGTCGAAAGACCCGCATCCGCTCCCGGGTCAGGTCGTAGACGCCGCCGAAACGCTTGCCCATGCCTACCGGCCAGGAGAACGGGATGCAGGGCATGCCCAGCACCGACTCGATCTCGTCGAGGATCACGAGCGGCTCGCGTACCTCGCGGTCCATCTTGTTGATGAAGGTGATGATCGGCGTGTTGCGCGCCCGGCAGACAGCGATCAGCCGCAGTGTCTGCGGCTCGACGCCGTTGGCCGCGTCGATGACCATCAGCGCTGCATCCACCGCGGTCAGCACCCGATAGGTGTCTTCGGAGAAGTCCTGGTGGCCAGGGGTATCGAGGAGGTTGATCACGCAGTCGCGGTACTCCATCTGCATGACCGAGCTCGCCACCGAGATGCCCCGCTGCTTCTCGATCTCCATCCAGTCCGAGGTGGCGTGCCGGCTTGCCTTGCGGGCCTTGACGCTGCCGGCGATCTGGATCGCGCCGGCGTAGAGCAGCAGCTTCTCGGTGAGGGTGGTCTTGCCTGCGTCGGGGTGGGAGATGATGGCGAAGGTCCGCCTGCGAGTGGCCTCGCCATAGACTTGACTGGACGACATGGAACCGGATGCTCGGGTAGGGTCGCTGCCGGAATCGCCCGGCGCGCAAAAGCGCCGCCCGGAGGCGGCGGAACCCGCTATTGTCGCTCAGCGCCGGCGGGCTGCATCCTGGGAGCCTGGAGGTCAAGGTGGTGCGGCGGACCTAGATCATCCGGGAAGGCAGCCAGGTGGCCAGCCAGGGGAACACGCACAGCAGGAACAGCCTGAACACGTCAGCGAGAGCGAACGGAGCAATACCGCGCACCACCGTGCCCAGGGGCACCCGCGCAATGCCCTGGATCACGAACAGGTTGATACCAACCGGCGGCAGGATCATGCCGATTTCGCACACGGTGACCAGCATGACGCCGAACCAGATCGGATCGAAGTCAAGCGCGGTGATGAGCTGGAAGACCGGACCGACGGTCAGGAGGATCATCGACAGTTCGTCCATCAACGCGCCGAGGACGATGTAGGTCGCGAGCAGCGCCGCCATGATCCACCAGCGGCTCCACTGCATCTGCTCGACCAGCCGGATCAGCGCGTCGGTCATTCCGGTCGATTCGACGAAGGCGTTGAAGATGCCGGCGCCGATCAGGATCATGAAGATCATGCCGCTGGTGAGTGCGGTTTCGGCGATGCCGTCGTGCATGACCTTCCTGGAGAGACGGCCGGAAGCTGCAGCCAGGACGATGGCGCCGGCCGCGCCGACGGCGGCGGCTTCGGTCGGCGAGAACCAGCCGGCATACATGCCGCCCAGGACCAGGCCGAACAGCACGAAGATCTGCCAGATGTCGGCCAGCCCGCGCAGTCGCTGCGACCAGGTGTGGCGCTCGCCGGCGGGCCCCGCACCGGCCTTGGACCGTACCGACCAGGCCACCGCCAGGCCGTAGAGGAACATGCCCAGGATGCCCGGCAACACGCCCGACAGGAACAGCTTGCCGATCGACTGCTCGGTGGCCAGCCCGTAGACGACGAACAGGATGGACGGCGGGATGATCACCCCGAGGGTGCCACCGGCGGCGATGGTCGCGCAGGCCAGCGAGTCGGCATAGCCGTGACGGCGCATCTCCGGCAGTGCAACCCGCCCCATGGTGGCCGTGGTGGCGATGCCGGAGCCGCTGACAGCTCCGAAGATGGCGCAGCCACCGACCGTGGCCATCGCCAGGCCGCCCCGCAGATGACCGACGAGGGTGGCGACGAACCCGTAGAGGGATTGCGAAAGTCCCGCATGGCCGGCGAAGACACCCATGGCAATGAAGAGCGGCACGATCGACAGCGAGTACGGGAAGACCGCCTCGAAGGTCGTTCGTCCGATCATGAAGCCGGAGGTGTCGGCGCCGGCGGTGAAGGTGAGTCCGACATAGCCGACGCAACCCATGGCGATCGCGACCGGCAGGCGCAGCAGCACCAGCAGGATCACCAGGACGAAACCAAGCCCGCCGACCAGCGGCAGCGGGTCCATTCAGAACGGAGATTTCTTGGCGAAGTCGGGCGGGCGGCGTTCGCGCAGGCTCGCCACACCTTCCTTGACGTCGGGCCCCGCGAATCCCATGAACTCGACCGCAAGCGAGGCGTCGAAGGTGGGGCCCATCATCCGCAACCAGTTGTTGAGCGCGTACTTGGTCCAGCGAACCGCCGTCTGGGACGAGGTTGCCAGGCGCGTGGCGATCTGCAAGGCGGTGTCGCGCAGTTCGGAGGCCTCGACGCACTTTGCCACCAAGCCGATGCGTTCGGCTTCCTCGCCGGAGACGGGCTCGCAAAGCAGCAGGTAGTACTTCGCCTTGGCCATGCCGCAGAGCAGCGGCCAGATGATTGCCGCATGGTCACCGGCTGCGACGCCCAGGCGGGTGTGGCCGTCGACGATCCGCGCGTCGCGGGCGGCGATCGGGATGTCGGCAAGGAGTCCCGCGACCAGCCCCGCGCCGACTGCGGGCCCGTGCATCGCCGATACGATCGGCTTGTCGCAGTTGATCACGTTGTAGACCAGGTCCCGGGCCTCGCGCCAGACACGCGAACGGACTTCGAAGTCATTGGCCATGTCCTCGACCAGCGAGAAGTCGCCACCGGCGGAGAATCCCTTGCCCTCTCCGCGCAGGACCACGGCGCGGACCTCCGGATCATCGCCGATGTCGCGCCAGACCTGGGCGAGTTCGCGATGGCCATTGTGGTCCGCGGTGGCAAGCTTGCCGGGCCGTCCCATCACGACCTCGAGCACCGCTTCCGGATGCTCTGCGAAGGTCAGGGTCGTGTAGTGTGCGTATCGTTCGATCATGGCTCTGGCTGCTGAAGTGGGTGGCGGGATCGTCGCGGCAATTGATGAATGCAGACGATGGCTGCAAGGACGGTGCCGAACAGGATCGGCACCCAATACCAGATCATCGGGATGGCGATCGTGGGCGAGCTCTCAGCGTACTCCAGCACCTGGGACGCCGCACGTGCCACATGCCAAGCCACCGTGAGCAGGAAGGCCGCGCTCAGCAGCGACCAGGCGGCGGCCAGCAGGCGTCGCACCGGAGCCGGCAGACGACCGTACAGGAGATCGACCTCCACGTTGGCGCGCCGCTCGAAGGCGAACGGGATGCAGAGGAAGACGCTGGCCATGATCAGCAGTTGCGTGAGATCGATCAAACCCGGCAACGAGAGCCCGAGCAATCGGCGGGCGAGGATGTCGGCCACCGTGAGCAGTGCGCAGGCGAGCAGCAGTGCCACGCCGGCTGCCGCGCAGAGGCGGCAGATCCGATGCATCAGGCCGCCGGCTTGCTGGGATCGGGTCAACTGCGCTCGACCTTGGCGACTTCACGCTGCATGGCGATGTAGATGTCGCGAGCCTGCGTCACGCCCTGCTTCTCGAAATCGATCATCGCCTTGTTCTGCAGCCCCACCAGCGCCCTCTCCCACTGCGCGCGCTCGTCCTTGTCGAGTGTCAGGATCGTGTTTCCACGCTCCACCGCGGTCGCCTTGCCGGCTTCGTCCCATTTGTCCCACCAGCCCTGGATCTTCGCCAGCAGGGCTTCGCCGGACGCCTGGTCGATGACCTTGCGGACGTCCGCCGGCAATGAGCCATAGCGTCGTTCATTCATGGCGAACCAGAATGCCGCCGTGTAGAGTCCCAGGTCGCAGTGGAACTTGCTGACCTCGCCGAGCTTGAAGGCCCTGACCGGATCCCAGGGGAACGCCGCACCGTCGAGAACGCCGCGCTGCATGTTCTCGTACACCTGGCCGGGCGGCATGCCGACCGGGCTCGCGCCGAGAAATTCCAGCATCATGGAGATCGTCGGAGACGGCGTCCTGATCCGCAGGCCGCGCAGGTCCGCCGTGGTCTTGACCTGCTTGTCACGGGTGTGGAGCAGGCCTCCGTTGTGCGTCATCAGGACCAGCGGCTTCAAGCCCTTGTAGTCGCCGGCAAGCATCTTCGGATACAGGTTCCAGAGCGCCCGCGAGCCCGCTTCCGCCTTGCGGACCAGCATCGGCATCTCGATGATCGTGCTGCTGGTCATGCGGCCGCGCGGCAGGCCGCAGATGCCGAAGGCGATGTCGACGATCCCGTTGCGGACCTGGTCCAGCTGGTTCTGGGCCTGGCCGAGGGCGGACGTGCCAGGCGAGACCTGGATTGCCACCGCCCCTTGGCTCTTCGCCTCCACCTCGCGCGCCCACGGTTCCATGAAGTCGGTATGCAGGCCGTGCGACGGCGGCAGGTAGTGGCTCAGCTTCAGCTGCACCTTCGGCTGGCCGCGCGCGACCAGAGGCAGCGCACCGATGGCGCCAGCGGCGGCGACCGTGCTGCCGCCCAGCACCAAACTCTTTGCCAGGCTGCGCCGCCTGCCTGCAAAGGATCGGTCTTTCCTGCCGGCGTTGATATCTTTGCGGTTCATGAGGTGAGCTCGAGTGGTGGCAGTTGCCGGAAAACAGTCAGATCTTCTTCTGCTTGCCTTGCCAGTACGGTTCGCGCAGCAGGTTCTTCTGGATCTTGCCGATGGGTGTCTTGGGAAAGTCGTCGACGATCTTCACCAGCCGGGGCCGCTTGAATTCCGCGAGCTTCTGCCGGCAGCGCTCTATCACCGTGTCGACATCCAGCGTGGCGCCCGGCTTCAGTTGCAGGTAGGCAGCCGGCACCTCTCCCCACTTCTCGTCCGGCACGCCGAACACGGCACATTCGGCAACCGCGTCGAGTCCGTAGATCACGTCCTCGATCTCCTTCGGGTAGACGTTCTCGCCGCCGGAGATCAGCATGTCCTTGGCACGGTCGATCAGCGTGATGAAGCCGCGGTCGTCGCGAACGCCGACGTCGCCGGTGAGCAGCCAGCCGCCACCGAGCCGGAAAACCGCCGCCGTCTGCTCAGGCTCGTTGTAGTACTCCATCATGACGTTGTCGCCGCGGCTCGCGATCTCGCCAGGCTCGCCCGGGCCGGCCTCGACCCCATCCGTGCGGAACAGCGCGACGTCGACGTTGAACGCCTGCCTGCCGACGGAGCCAAGCTTCTCCGGCAGATACCAGTCGCGCAGCGAGGTCAGCACCCCGACCTCCGACTGGCCATAGATCTGCGTAAGCGCCAGGTGCGGCAGCTTCGCCTTCAGCTCCTTCTGAACCCAATCGGGCATGGGTGCACCGGCGAACGACAGCTTGCGCCAACTGCGCAGCCGGTTCGCATCGAAACCGGGACTGCTGACCAGCATGTTCGCCTGGGTCGGCACCATGAAGCCCGCCGTGACGCGCTCCTCCTCGCAAGCCTTCATGAAGCCGTCGACCGACCAGGGTGTCACGAACACGCAGGTCGCGCCGACGAGCACAGCGGGCTGGAACATGATGTTGAGTGCGGCCACGTGGAATAGCGGCGTCACGATGGCGACAACGTCGCGCTCATCCAGCGCTTCCTCGACGGCGACGGTCAGCGCGGTTGTCGTGCGCGCGCGATGATTGCAGAGGACGCCTTTGGGCCGGCCCGTGGTACCCCCCGTATAGGTCATGCAGAAGGGATCGGCCTCGACGATGCCCACTCGTGGCTCGTCCTGCGGATGGCCGGAGATGAAGCGGTCGAAGGCGACGCCGCCTGCAATGGCAGAGCCGGCGTCGCCGAGGCAGACGACGGTTCGGATCCTTGGGCACCGGGACAACACAGCGGCCGCTTTCTCCGCGAACTGGCCGTCCACCAGCAGGATCTCCGCATCGGACTTGTCGAGGACGTACTCGAGTTCGGCGGCCGCGTACTGGATCGAAACGTTCACCAGCACCAGGCCCGAGCGGGCGGCGCCGAAGAACACGACGCCGTACTCGAGGAGGTTGCGCGACAGCATTGCCACCTTGGCGCCCTTGCCGGCGCCGGTCGCAAGCAGTGCATGCGCAAGCTGATTGGCGGCAGTGTCCAGTTCCCGGTAGGACATCCGCCGGGAGCCGGCGACGATCGCGGCCTTGTCGGGGAAGCGCTCTCTGGAGCGCCGCAGCATGTCTCCTGTCAGCACCCTGTATATTCTCGCTATGCGTAAACAGTTTCGCAGAGCGTAACCCTGATCATGGTCGCTGTCAAAAAAGGGACACCCGTGATGGACGTCGATCGTTGAACGCCAAGCCGTCGAAGAAACCGGGGCCGAAGCGGGCTGCCGGTGTGCAGTCCTTCGAGGTCGGCCTTGCCCTGCTGTCGCTGCTGGCGCACCAGCGCCGGCCGATGAAGATCACCGCGCTCGCGGCCGCGGCCAGGATGCCGCCGGCGAAGGCGCACCGTTATCTCGCCAGCCTCGTGCGCAGCGGCTACGCCAGCCAGAACCCGGACACCGGGCTCTATTCCACCGGTCCGGCCGCACTGGACTTCAGCCTCTCCTGCCTCTCCACGATCGAACCGATCGAGATTGCCACCGCGGAGGCGGTGGAGCTGTGCCGCAGGACCAACCACACCGTCGCACTGTCTGTCTGGGGCACTTTCGGACCGACGGTGGTTCGCTGGGAGCAGCCGCCGCGGCCGGTGATGGTGAACATCGGACCCGGTTCGGTATTTCCGCTGATGGAGTCCGCCACCGGGCGCATCTTCGCTGCCTTCTACGACGAAGCCGTCATCCAGCGGCACCTGCAGCGCGAAGCGGCGCTGGCGGCCGGCAACGGGGAGCCACTGCCCGGCGCGACCGCGAAGCACCTGCAGGAATCGATCGAACAAGTGCGCAGGCGCGGCATCTCCCGGGCAAGGGGAGACTTCATGTCCGGCCTGAGCGCCTTCGCCGCGCCGATCCTGGACCATCGTGATCGGCTCGTGCTTGCCATGACAGTGCTCGACTACAGCCGCGACTGGGATCATCGCATCGACGGCGCCACGGCCCGGGAGCTGCTGCAATCCGTCGGCAGGGTCTCGGCTGCGCTGGGAAGGGAGTAGGGCATGAAGCAGCGTACGCAGCGCCGCAGCACCGGCCGGAGCACGCGCGGTTTGACGGCGCTCCCCCTTCTACTTACGATCAGCGCAAAGTGTTTTCGCTAAACGGAAACGCAGCAACCACCCGAGACACGGCGCCGGCGCCGTACGACATACGGAGGAGCAATGGATTTGAACTTGGCCGGCCGGACAGCCCTCGTGCTCGGCGGCAGCCGGGGACTCGGCCTTGCCTGCGCCGTTGCGCTTGCAGCCGAGGGCGTGCGAGTCCTCATCAACGGCCGGGATCCTGCGGTCGGCACTGCAGTCGCCGCGAGCCTGCCGCAGGCGGCTTTCGTCGCCGGCGATATCGGCGACGAATCCGAGCGGGCGGCGCTGGTGGCAGCCGTGTCCGGCATCGCCTTGCCGGACATCGTGGTCACCAATGCCGGCGGCCCCCCCGCCGGCCCATTCGCCGAAACCGACCTCGAGATGTGGCGCAACGCCTTCGAGACCAGCGTCGCCGGCCCACTTGAGGTGGTACGAGCCTTCCTGCCCGGGATGCGCGCGCGCAAGTTCGGGCGCGTCATCAATATCACCTCGTTCGTGGTGAAGGAGCTTTACCCGAACATGTCGCTGTCCAACAGCATGCGCGTCGGCCTGACGGGCGCGATGGGTGCACTGGCGCGGGAAGTGGCCGCAGACGGGGTCACCGTGAACGGAATCCTGCCTGGGCTGATGGACACCGGCGCGCTGCAGCGGGTGATCCGGGACCGCATGAAGCGTACCGGGCGCACCGAAGCCGAAGTCCGCGCCGACATGGCGGCCGGCATCCCCATTCAGCGACTCG
Organism: uncultured Pseudomonadota bacterium; assembly: GCA_963844195.1. Taxonomy (GTDB): domain Bacteria; phylum Pseudomonadota; class Gammaproteobacteria; order Burkholderiales; family Burkholderiaceae_E; genus Lautropia. Next base: position 280,514 of record CAWJNC010000006.1, read on the forward strand.
GCCTGGCGGAGGATTTTGGGCCGCTCTGCGCTTTCCTCGCCTCGCCCCTCGCGTCCTACATCACCGGACAGAACATCTGCATCGACGGCGGCCTGACCAAGAACGTGATCTGAGCGCCCCATCTGACCTACGACTATTCAACTACGCGATCTAGCGATCGACTACGCGATCCGACTACATGACCTGACACGCGTTCCAACCATCCGACGAGGAGACAGATTTATGAAACCCACCAGCCCGCCTGCCACGGCTTCGCTGTCCGTGCTGCTGTCGGCACTGCTGTCCACCCTTACCGCCGGCAGCGCACTCGCCCAGTCGCCGCCATCCGACGACGGCGTCACCATCGGCGTGATGACCGACATGAGCGGAGTGCTGTCCGATCTCTCCGGCGGCGGCTCGCTTGCCGCAGTGCAGATGGCCGTCGAGGATTTCGGCGGATCCGCGCTTGGCAAGCCGATCGTCGTCATGGACGTCGATCACCAGAACAAGGCCGACATCGCGGCGAACAAGGCCAACGAGTGGTTCGACGTGCAGAAGGTCGACATGATCACCGACCTGACCAACTCGTCGGTCGCGCTGGCCGTGATGAGCGTGGCCGATCGCAAGAAACGCATTGCAATCGTGAACGGCGCCGGGGCGACCCGCATCACGAACGACAGCTGCACGCCCTACAGCATCCACTACGCCTGGGACACCTACGCCATGGCCAACGGCACCGCCAAGGCGCTGCTGAAACGCGGCGGCGACACCTGGTTCTTCCTGACCGCCGACTACGCCTTCGGCCACCAGATCGAACGCGACGTCAGCCAGGTGGTGAAGGAAGACGGCGGCAAGGTGCTGGGCAGCACGCGCCATCCGTTCAACGCCAGCGACTTCTCCTCCTTCATGTTGCAGGCACAAGCCTCCGGCGCGAAGATCATCGGGCTCGCAAACGGCGGCACCGACACCATCAACTCGATCAAGTCGGCGCGCGAGTTCAAGCTTCTCGAAGGTGGCCGCCAGAGCCTCGCGGGGCTTGCGGTCTTCATCACCGACATCCACGGCGCGGGACTGGCCGCGGCCGAAGGCCTGCTGATGACCGAAGCCTTCTACTGGGATGCCAACGAGGAGAACCGCAAGTGGTCGAAGCGCTTCTTCGAGCGGATGAAGAAGATGCCGACTGCGATCCAGGCGGCCAACTACTCCTCCACGCTGCACTACCTGAACGCGGTGCGGGCGGTGGGCAGCACCGACGCCGACCGGGTGATGGCAAAGATGAGGGAAACGCCGGTGAACGACTTCTTCGCGAAGAACGGGCGGATCCGCGCCGATGGCCGCATGGTCCACGACATGTACCTGATGCAGGTGAAGGCGCCGGCCGAGTCGAAGTACCCATGGGACTACTACAAGATGGTGGCGACGATCCCGGGCGACCAGGCGTTCCAGCCGCTGGAGAAGTCGACCTGCCCGCTGGTGAAGAAGCGGTAAGGAGGACCGGGCGGCAGGGAAGACGCTCCTTCGGGGAGAGTGACGCGGGCGCGCCGCTACCCCAAAGCCGCCATCGGCTCGCCCATCCGAACGTCCTTGTCCGGCGCCCACGATGCATCGAACCGCAGGGGCCCCGGCGGGAACAGCAGCACCACCGTGGAGCCGAGCAGGAACCGGCCCATCTCGTCGCCTTTCTTGAAATCGAACGGCCGTTGCGTGTAGGTCCACTCGCGCACCTTGCCGGGCCGCGGCGGGTTGACGACGCCATGCCAGACGGTGGCCATGCTGCCGACGATGGTCGCGCCCACCAGCACCATCACGAAAGGGCCGTGCGACGAATCGAACACGCATACCACCCGCTCGTTTCGCGCGAACAGGCCCGGCACGCCGCGGGCGGTGGCGGGATTGACCGAAAAGAGGTCGCCGGGCACGTGGATCATCCGCACGAGCCGGCCGGCGCACGGCATGTGGATGCGGTGGTAGTCCTTGGGGCTCAGGTAGAGGGTGACGAAGCTGCCCTCCTGGAACTTCGCCGCGAGTTCGGCGTCGCCGCCGACCAGAGCGGTGGTCGTGTAGTCGTGTCCCTTTGCCTGGAAGATCCGGTCGCGCTCGATGCGGCCCAGCTGGCTGATCGCACCATCGATCGGGCACACCAGGTCGACGTCGGCGATCGGTCGCGCGCCGTCCTTGAATGCGCGCGTGAAGAACTCGTTGAAGGTCCCGTAGCTGCGGATGTCGGGATCCAGTGCCTCGTTCATGTTCACGCCGTAGTGGCCGACGAACCAGCGGATGATCGCGGTGGTGAATGCACCGGCACGGGCGGAAGCGACCATCCCGGCGAAGGAGGTCAGTGCCCGCTTGGGCGTCAGGTACTGGGAAAGGACGAACAGGCTCGGCACCCTCCGATTCTATGACACCGCTTCATGGATCCGCCGAGCAACCTCCGGGTCGCCAAGGTAGCCGGAGATGCCATGCCGGTTCTGCGTCGGGTTGTCGACGTCGACCTTGTTCGCGATCGGCGGCTCGATATCGAAATGATCCGCGGTAAGCGGGAACAGCGCGACCACGTCGCGTTCGTCCATCGCATTGAACCAGCGGCCGACGCACCTCGGATGCCCGATCGGACGCAGAGCCTTCTTGACGACGCTGACCGCGAGCGGGGAGCCCAGCGTCATGAAGAGCGGCACCTTCAGGTCGCGTTCCGAGCCCTCGCGCTTGAGCACGTTGTACGCGACCACGGTGCCGAGCGAATGGGCGACGACCACCGTCTCCACTCCCGGCCGGAAGGCGGACAGCACGCCGTCGTCCATCACTTTTCGCAGGCCCGGCTTGTGCAGGTACTGATAGACGTCGTTGGTGAAGAGCGCGACGCTGGCGCCGCTGGCCCAAGGCAGCTTCCGATCGAGCTCGCCGAGAATGCCTTGCACCCAGCCCCAGTTGAGCACCCCGCGCTCCCTCACCTCGGGATCGAGTCCCGCCGCGACCTCCTGGTCGGAGATCCCGCCGGCCTCCTGCACCTCGGCCAGGTACTCCTTCAGGAAGTTCTCCTGCTCGCGATCCAGTCGCTCGCCTCGCACGACGATACGCGCCGCATCTCCCGGACTGAGGCCCGCGACCATTTGCGCGAGCGTGTCCCCGTAGTAGGGGAAGTGGATCCGGTCCTCCGAGATCGGCAGGTCCAGCCCGCTATGCGCAAGCCCTTGTCGCCAGGCGTCGATCCACTCCTTCTTGAGGCCGACGGAGTCGATGTTCTCCTGGGCGCGGCCGTGCACGAAAACCAGTTCTCGTGTCATCACAATCTCCTTGCCAGCATCAGGTCGCGCAGACGGCTCCCGCCTGCAGGATTGAAGTGGGTCCACAGCGACGGCAGCAGTTCCTGCTCGATGCCTTCCAGCGGTGCGGGCAGGACCACCCCGTGGGCGGAAAGCAGCGCCCAGCCCCTTGCCAGCATCGGAAACGGGGGGCGCAGGGATGGGGATGGGGATGGGTCGGGTTCCCGGGCAGGATCCGGAGCGGGTTGCATTGCACCTCGGAGTCCGCCTGCCAGCAGATCGACATCGAAGAACGATGCGGACAGTTCGCTCGACAGGAAGCGCATGAGCTCCTGGATCTCCCCCGTCATGCGCCCATCCTGGAGAGCGTAGGCGGCATAGAGGGCAAGCGATGGATCGAGCAACCCCATCGCCCCTTCGCCGTTCCGCGAACGCGTGACCTGCCGCGCCAGCTCCGACGCCACGGCTGCGTCAGGATGGAAGAAGCCGCCGCGGGCGGCGTCGGCGATCAGTCGACGCAAGGCACGGAGGTGGTTCTCCTGGCGGCTGAACGCCTGCCTGCGCGCAGTGCCTTCCACCGGTTCGAACGAAACGTCTGTCAATTCGCCTTCGTCGAAGACGAGCGTGGCTGCGTACCCGCGCATCGCGGGGACAAGGACCGCGCTGCCGTCGCCGATGACCAGAAGCAGGTTGGCTGCCGGCCCGTCGACGTCGACGCGCACGCTTCGGCGGTCCGCGCCTTTGGATCCGACGCGAGCGTGCGGACTGATGCAGTCGGCGATCTCCGCACCGACCAGGATCAGGCCGCACTCCGGCCCCTGTCCCGGTGCGGCCGATCGGACCGATGAAGGGACCGATGAAGGGAGCGCCGAGGGAACTGCCAAGGGCATGGCCGAGGGCATGGCAGGCCGGTCGCCGACGCGGCGCACGAGGGCCTCCAGGTCTGCGTCGAACCGGGCTTGCGCCGAGCCACGCGTGTTCATCGACGACGGAACTCCAGCTGGGCCGGCCCCCGGCGATGGCTGTAGCGTTGGCGGTGGCGCGACGCGCGCCGACTCGAGCTGCGGCAAGCTGTCCAGCTGCGCGAGCCACGCATCGTCATCGGAGGTGATGCGGGCGTCCGGCACCTGGCTGACGGCGGCGGACAAGCCAAGCTCCGTCAGGCGGCGCGGCAGTTCGTCCATCAGGAAGCCCTTAAGCGGCCGCGGCTGCACGAGATGAAGCCGCCGCCCGGGGCGATCCACGGACTTGACGGCAGCGGGAATGCGGCCACTGACCGCATCCAGCAGGGCTCGCGTGTAGACCGCGCTGAACGAAGCGCCGGCAGCCACCGGATCCTTCACCTCCAGGGCGGGCCGCCCAAGCGTGGTAGCGAAGAAGATGTCCACCGCCTGCTCAGGACCCGGCACCGGATCGTTGGGGAATATCTCGCTGCCGGTCACGCCTTGCGCCTGTATGCCCTCGGCTGCCGTGCGGCAGGCGTCGGAGATGAAGACGACGTGGGAGATGCCGCTGCGCCTCGCGAGCACGACGCTGCCTTCGACGTTGACCGCCGCAGACGGATCGGCCGGGGCATCCGAGAGGAGCCAGTACTCTCCATAGCGGATATTCACGCCATGCCCGGCGAAGTAGACGATCAACTGCTCGATCGAGCCGCTCGTGACCAGCGTACGGATCGCCCGCTTGAGGGTGGCGATTTCGACGGGTCCGTCCTCGTCGGTGAAGACGAGGACGCGCTTACGAGCGATGCCTTGCGAAAGCGCCCAGCTCTCCATGGCACGGGCGCCGTTGACGGCGTCTTCGAGCACGGGCAGACCACCGGTCCGATTCACCCCGATCAGGACGGCTGCTCGCGACATCACTTACCCGGCTGCGAAAATCTAGTTGGATGCTACGCGCGAATCGCGGCGTTAGCATAGCGGTCCAACGTCGCGCGAGGAGTTCGATGTGAAATTTTCGGTCAGCCATGCCAACGAGTCGACCTTCGTCCGGCGCGGGCTCAGGTCCTTCTTCGAATACCGTGACCTCGGCATCCTGGACGCCACCGACGGCGCGGCCGTTGCGCACGTGATCCGGGCGGTTCCCGGCGCGCCGGCCATCAGCGAGCGGCACCATCACGACGTGACTTTCCAGCTGGTGTACGTGCTGAAGGGATGGATCAAGTTTCACTACGAAGGCGTCGGCGATGTCCTTCTGGAACCCGGCACCTGCGTGCATCAGCCACCCGGCATTCGCCACACCGAGCTGGGCCATTCGGACGACCTCGAGCTCCTGGAGATCGTGATGCCGGGACGGTTCGAGACGGCCAATGACGAGCCGCAGGAGAAGGCCGCAGGTTGATTCAGTCGCGCGGGAAGCGGCGCAGGTCCCGCCGCTGCCTTCCCGCGCTACCTTCTCGCGCTGGCGGACTGCCAGGCCAGCGTCGCACCGGCCAGAATCAGCAAGGCGGTCGCACTGATCGCGAGCGACCAGTGGATGCCGATCACGCCGCCGAGGAGGCCGACGGTGACGCCGGCAAAGGCGCGCAGGCCGAGCGACGACATGTTGAACAGCCCGATCACGCGGCCACGGATCGCCGCCGGCGCGTTCACCTGTACCAACGTCTGCGCCATGGCGGAAAAGGCCAATTCGACAAAGCCCGCCACGAACAGCAGGACCAGCGCGAGCGGAAACAGGCCGGCAAGCGCGAAGCCGGCGATAGCGACGCACCACAGCATCGCCAGCGTGAAGGCTGTGCGCACCTTCGGCTGCAGCAGTCCCCTGCTCTCCAGAAGCACACCGGCAAGCAGCGCGCCGGCGGCGTCGGCGGCGAGCAGTGCGCTGTAGGAGAAGTCGGCATGCATGTGCCCGAGGTCGCTTGCGAACGCGGGCATCTGCGCCTGGTAGGCATTGCCGATGAAGAGCGAGGCTCCGCCGGCGAGCAGCGTCATCGAGGCCACCGTCCGGTTGCCGGAGATGTCGCGGATGGTCTGCACGATGTCGGCGAGGCCGCGCACCGCACGCGGCGGCACCGGCACGCCCTTGCGGAACCTCGGCCCGTAAGGTGCCTTCCATAGCCACACCAGCAGCGGCAGGTAGAAGAGCGCATTGACGACCAATCCCCAGACCGGACCCAGCACCAGCAGAAAACCCGCGCCAACCGCCGGACCTGCGAGCAGGCCGAGCCATCGGGCAGTGGCGTTGAGCCGCACCGCGCTCTGCAGGAGGTCGGTGCCGACCACATCGTGGATCAGCACCTGGCTCGGCGGCGCCCAGAAAACGCCGGCGAAGCCGTGCAGCACGAGCAATGCCATGGCATGCCACATCTGCAGCGTATCGGTGGCCAGGAAATACGCCCAGCCGACCGACGCGCCGATGAAGAGCAGCATCCCGATCTGCACCAGCCGGCGGGGGTCGAAACGGTCGGCGAGCGCGCCCGACCACACCGAGAAAAGCAGGAACGGCACCCAGTGCGAAATGACCGCGAAGCCGGCCAGCTCTGGCGACGCGAACTTCTCGTGCATCATCCAGTAGCTGATCACATGCTCGATGCTGTCCGCCATCATCGCCAGGGCGTTGGTGACGAAGTAGACGCGATAGCCGGGATGATGCAGCGCTGCGAAGGCGCGCTGCGAAGCGGGGACGGTGGTGGTCAAGAGGAGCAGCCTGGAAGCGCCGTCATTATCGATCGACCGGACGCAAAGGGCAACGAAGCGGCAGGTGGCGTTGCGTATAACATGCGTTCCCGGGCGTCCATGACTTCGCGACCCCCAGGCTTTTCATCACCTCCTGCCTCCATGACGACTGCCATCGGCACGGCCGACACTGCCGCTCTCCTGAAAGCGAATCGCCGCGGCATCCTGTTCATGTGCGCCGCCATGGGCTGCTTCGTGGTCAACGACTCGCTGGTCAAGTACGCGAGCCAGTCGATGCCGAGCGCGCAGCTGATCTTCATTCGCGGCATCATGGCCACGCTGCTGGTACTGCTGCTCGTCCGGTCGACCGGCGCCGCAGGCCGTACCGGGGAGGTGATGCGCGGCTGGGTCGCCGTGCGCGCCTGGGTGGATGCGGTCGGCACCTTCACCTACCTGATCGCCCTCTTCCACCTGCCGATAGTCAATGCGACAGCGATCATGATGACCTCGCCGCTGATCATCGCGATGCTGGCCGCGATCTTCATGGGCGAACGCGTCGGCGCGAGCAGGTGGATGGCGATCGTGCTGGGCTTTCTCGGCGTGCTGCTGATCATCCAGCCGCGGGCGGAAGGCTTCAACGCCTATTCCCTGGTCTGCCTGTTCGGGACACTGTTGATGTCGGTGCGCGACCTCCTGACCCGGCGCGTACCGGCCGGCGTGCCGTCGACCGTCATCACCCTCGCCACCGCCCTCGCCGTCACCCTCCTATCCGGCGGCGTATCGGCCGTGGAGGGTTGGCAGGCGTTCGGCGTCTTCGAATTCGCGCTGCTCGCGATGGCCTCCGTCTTCCTTGCCGGCGGCTACTACGGCATCGTCGTCGGCATGCGCCACGGCGAGATGTCGGTCATCGGCCCGTTTCGCTACTCCGGACTGATCTGGGCGCTCGTGGTGGGCTTCGCGGTCTGGGGCGACCTGCCCAACACGCTGGCCTGGCTCGGTATCGGCCTGCTCACTGCGTCCGGCCTTTACGTTGTCTACAGCGAGCGCCTGCGGGCGGATCGCCAGCAACCGCAGTGACGGCAGGTGCATTGACGGCAGGCGCTTAAGGGCAGGCGCTTAAGGGCAGCTGCATTGACTCGGCGGGCGCCGCCGCCTAGCATGGCGGCCTCTGCGGGGGCCAAGGGATGAGCCAAGGATGAGCGAACGATGAGCGACCACGAATTCACCCTCTATATCGATGCGCGCTTCCTGAGCCCGTATGCAATGTCTGCCTTCGTCGCCTTGACCGAGAAGGGAGTGCCGTTCCAGTTGAAGAAAGTCGACCTCGTCGGAAAGGAGCATCTGCAGGCGGAGTATTCGCAGTTGTCGCTGACACGCCGGATCCCGACACTTGCCCACGGCGACTTCCATCTCTCGGAATCATCGGCGATCGCCGAATACCTCGAAGACATCCTGCCGCCGCCGACACACTTCGCCCTCTATCCGCAGGCGCCGAAGCCGCGCGCCAGCGCCCGGCAGTTGCAGGCCTGGCTGCGCAGCGACCTGATGCCGATACGCGAAGAGCGCAGCACCGAGGTGGTGTTCCTGCAGCGGGCGAAGCAGCCGCTATCGGCGGATGGCACCGCTGCGGCCGGGAACCTGTTCGCGGTGGCAGAGGCGCTGCTCGAACCGGGTGCAAGCTATTTGTTCGGCGAGTGGTGCATCGCAGACTCCGACCTGGCGCTGATGCTCAGCCGGCTGATCCTGAACGGCGATCCGGTTCCGGCCAGGTTGGCCGACTATGCGCGCCATCAGTGGCAGCGACCGTCGGTCCAGACCTGGGTCACGCAGGCGCACCAGGTGGCGGGGCTGGTCGAGCGGACGGGCGCGAGGTGAGCGGGGCAGTCGGGGATGCGGCGACCAGCGCGGCACGCGGCGTCATCACCAGCATCGAGACCCTTCGATCCCTTTACGCCCCGCCCGGTGAGCGCGCCGTCAGGAAGCAACTCGCTCGCCTCGACGTGCACTGCCGCCGCTTCGTCGCGTTGTCGCCCTTGCTGGTCATCTCGAGCGCATCCGCCGACGGGCGAATGGATGCATCCCCTCGCGGCGGCGACCCCGGTTTCGTGAAGACGCCCGACGATAAGACCATCCTGATCCCGGACTCGCCCGGCAACAACCGGCTCGACACGCTTGCCAACATCATCGAAACCGGCCGCGCCGGGCTGCTGTTCCTCGTGCCAGGCGTCGACGAGACCTTGCGGATCAACGGCACTGCGCAGCTATGCGACGACCCGGAGTCGCTCGAACTCGCGCGCAGCGAGCGCCGTCTGCCGAAACTGGTGATTCGCATCGACGTCGAGGAGGCCTATCTGCACTGCGCAAAGGCGCTGATGCGCTCGCGGCTGTGGGCGCCGGAGTCGGTGGTGGACCGATCGGTGCTGCCGACGATGGGCCGGATGATCAACGACCAGTGCGGAATCGCGGATACGCCGGAGCCGCAGGAGCAGATGGTCGAGAGGTACAGGAAGGACCTCTGAGCGAAGGGAAGGCGCCTCAACCCAGCGAGTCGGCCCAGATGTTGCGCGCCCAGCTGTTCGCATAGACACCCTCCAACTCGTTCGCCTCTGACGAAAGACCGCCCGAGCCGGGCACGGCCAGCAGCGTCTTCTTCGCGTCGTCGTACGCATGCACCGAAGCAACGTGGATGACGTCCTTATCGGAGACGAAGCTGTAGCAGGTGTTGGTCAGCATCGGCCGCGGGTTGGGCGCGCGGCCCGCGAGCAGTTCGACGATGGCGGCGGCACAAACCTTGGCATGCTGGTTTGCCATGTGCGCCGACTTGGGCATCAGGGGCGCCGTCTGGATGGCGTCGCCGATCACGTGGATGTTGGGTGACTGCGTCGATTCGAAGGTGAGGAAGTCGACCGAGCACCAGCGACTGTTGGCGTCGGCCAGTTTTGCCCGCACGGCAATGTCGGCCGCCCGCTGCGGCGGGATCACGTTCAGCACATCGGCTTTCACCTCGTCGCCGAGCTCCGATATCGCAGTCCGTGCGCCGGCATCCACATCGACCGTCAGGAACCCGGGACGGTACTCGACGGTGCCGCCGTAGCGGTCCTGCCAGACCTTCTTGAACAAAGGGCCCTTGGAGACGACGTCCGGATTCGCATCGAGCAGCAGGACCTTGCATCTCGGCTTGCTGCGGCTGAAGTAGTGCGCGACCTGGCAGGCGCGCTCGTACGGGCCGGGTGGGCAACGATAGGGCGCGGGCGGTATCGTCATGACATAGAGGCCGCCGTCGGGCATCGCCTCCAGCTGCGCGCGCAGAGCGTTCGTCTGGTCGCCGGCCTTCCAGGCATGCAGGATCCGATCGCGTGCGCCGGCTTTCTGCATGCCCGGCAGCCGGTCCCACATGAAATCGACGCCCGGCGACAGGACCAGCCGGTCGTACGCGAGCACGTCTCCGCCCGCGAGCTGCGCGCTACGCTTGTCGGGATCGACCGCCTCGACGCGGTCGCGAACAACACGCACACCATGCTGCTCAAGACCGCGGTAGTCCATGGTGAGGTCGTCCATCTTCCTCGAGCCGCCCAGCACCAGGTTCGACAGGGGACAGGACACGAAGCGAGCGGACGGCTCCACGACTGTGACCTCGACCTTCCCGTCGCTCCACAGCCGGATGTACTTTGCAGCCGTGGCGCCCCCGTAGCCTCCGCCGACCACCAGCACCTTCGCGGCTCCGGACGCACCCTGCCCCAATCCGGTCGAAGGAGCCGCGCCGATCGTACCGGCCGCGGCGGCGTGAAGGAGGAACTGGCGGCGATTCATGAGCCGGAACCCCGGGGAACAGCGGACGCACCCGCAGCCGTCGACTCGGGTGCAGCGCCCGCAGCGCCCACAGTGCCCGCCTTGGGCTGCGGCTTCTGCGCGGCGAAGAACGTCGCGATGCGCTCGATCTGCTCATCGCTGTAGCCCTTGGCGATCTGCGTCATGACCGTGGCGCTGCGCTCCCCGGACTTGAAGCCCTTGAGACTTGCGAGCAGAGCAGCTTTCGGCTGCCCGGCCAGCGACGGAAGGGCGTCGCCGATGGTGTTGCCGTTGGTGCCGTGACAGCCCGTGCAGGTACCTGCGAGCTGCGCGCCTTCGTCGGCGCGCGCCGGCTGCATCGGGAGGAGCAGAGCAAAGGAGAGAGCGACCGCAAGAGCAGACGGAATCAGGCGTGCCATCGATGCGCCCGCCGCACTGGTCAAGACCGCGTGAGCCACCGGCAGAGGCGCCGTGTGAAGCGCTGCGCGCGGCGTTGGGTCGAACCACGGGGAGGGTGTCTGCATGTGGACTCCTTCAACGACGACTGGCTCAAGGCCGCACGCCGGGTGACTCCATCGGCATCCCGGCTGCGCGGACGGCGAGGTAGGCCTCGAGTCGCACCAGGTCCTGCGCGCCGAAGGGCGGGACTTCCGCGCGCACGCCGCTCATGCAGTTGCGCAGCCGGCGCTGCAGCGAGCCGACGGATTGCCATTCGAGTCGATAGATCGGATAGGCGTTGGCGTGGCCCTGCGGTATGGGAGCGCCGGCCAGGCGCTTGCCCCAGTTGAGATCGTGGCACTGTGCGCACGACAGGTTGATCTGGCCCATGCGCTGGAAATAGAGCGTGCGGCCCGCCTCGGCGACTGCTCTCGTGTGTTCGTCGTCCGCCGGCGCAACCGGCATGCCGCGCGACTGCATCGCGACGTAGCTCTCGAGGCCCAGAAGCTCGTCGCTTTCCGGCTTGAACTGGGCAGCCTGCTGATGGCGCTCACGACAGACGTTGATGCGCTGCCCGAGCGTAACGACACCGCCCGCCTGTTGCTGGAACCTGGGATAGGAGGCGGCGACCCCGCGCATGCTTTTCGCAGCGCTGCCGTGGCAATCGGCACACGACTTGGCGCTTTCTCCGACCTTCCTGCCCCACATTGCTTCGCCATCCCCGACCCATAGCATCGCCGGGTTCTGGGTGTCGTCGCGCTGCATCGCGCGCGTCGATGCACCCATGAAGTCCGCTCCGGACTTGCGAGGCTGCGGACCTTCGGCGCGCGCAACGGCGGGAAGGGCGATGCTGAAGAGGGCGATGCTGAAGAGGCCGATGTGAAGAGGGCGAGAGTGATGGCGCGACAGGCGAGGGCGATGATGATCGCGCGTGCCGCAAGCATGGCCGCCGCAGCGGCGGTCATCATGCCTCGTTCACCGACAGCTTCTTCGTCTCGGACTGTGCGAAGCCGTTGTCGCCTTCCCAGGTGAACTCGAGCGTGCCGCTCTCGGTCGCGACCGTGTGAAACGCGATGTACGGGTTCGCTGCAATCGCAGGATGAAGCTCGGCGGCAAAGATGCGCTCGCCGTTGTAGCTGCAGGTGAACTTCCGAATGATGTCGCGCGGCAGGACCCTGCCGTCGGCGCCGGGTCGGTAGCCGGTCTCCATCGGGTGCCCGATCAGCGCGCGGATCTCGATCACGTCGCCGCGACGGGCGGCCTGGGGCATGTGTATCAGCGCCCGCGCCATCAGTTGACCTCGCCTTCGATACACGCGGCCAGGGTCACCACCACGTCGACCGTCTGCTGCCACCAGCTGCCGTCGCTCATGCAGGCCACCGCGACCAGCTTTTGCGACGTGGCGAGCCTGATGCGCGTCGACACTTCGGCCTTGCCGGCACGAGGCGTGAGGCTGAACCGTACGACATCCGGCAGTGGATTGCGCTCGTTGAAGATTCCAATGGAGGTGACGTAGTCGCCATCGGTCATCGGACTGTCGACGCGGATAGTGACCGGTACCGCGTTTCCATTGTCGATCAGCTCGGCGATCTCGAACGTCAGCCTGCCGCTCTGCAGTCGAGCGCCTCCGGTGAAGTCCTTGATGGCTTCAGTCATCGACGGGGGTGTCGCAAGGGCCGGCCGCACCATCAGGAAGACAGGCGTGGCAACGCCCGCAAGGAGGAGGCTGCGCCGCCCCGGCGAGAGACCTCGCGGGTTGGAAGTCTTTTGCCCGCTCGATCCCTTCACCGCGGGACCTCCCGCAGTGTCAGCAGCCATGCGACCACGTCCTCGATCTGCTGCGCATCGAGGAGCGGCTTGCCCTGGAAGGTGGCACCGACACGGGTAAGCCCTTCCACTTTGAAATACGACGGCATGATGGTCTCGGGGTTGAGGCGACTGGGGTCGGCGATGCGAAGACGCAGCTGCGCAGCGGTCGCGCGAGCGCCCGCGCCGGCAAGTTCGGTCGCGAGTTCGCCCTGGAAGCGCTCCTCCGGTATCGGCGCCGAATGACAGAGCAGGCAAAGGCCGACCTGGCGGTCGGCCACGATGGCGCGTCCACGCGCGGGATCGCCTGGCACCGCGCCGGGCAGGATGCCGGGAATGCCGCCGTCGCTGATTGTCGCCGGGGCAGCGAGCCCATCGGCGGTCACCGCGTGTGAATCGCCGGCAATTCCGGCGCCGATGATGAGCACACTGGCCAGGGTGACGGTGGGGATGGCCACCCGCGGATGGCCACCGCGCGGATGGCAACCGCGGCGATGGCCACGGTGGCACGGGCTTCGTCGACAGAGGCCCGGTTGACGAAGGCCTCAGTGGTACGGCGGGCCGCCGCCAGCGCGCGGTGGAATGGCATCCGCTCCCCGATCAGGCCTTCAGGCTGTGTTTCCTGAGCGGCAGGTCCCGGATGCGCTTACCGGTTGCGGCGAAGATCGCATTCAGGACCGCCGGCGCGGCTACCGCAATGGTCGGCTCGCCGACACCGCCCCAGAAACCGCCGGAAGGCATAGTGATGGTCTCGACCGGGGGCATCTCGTCCATCTTCAACACGGGGTAGTCGTGGAAGTTGGTCTGCTCGATGCGGCCGTCCTTCAGCGTGCATTCTCCATGCAACGCCGCCGACAGGCCATAGACGAACGAACCTTCGACCTGTGCCTCGATCTGCTGCGGGTTGACCGCATATCCCGGATCGGTGGCGGCGACGATGCGATGGATCTTCAGCTTGCCCTCGGGATTGACCGACACTTCCGCGCAGGCGGCCACGTAACTGCCGAAGCCCATCGTCTGGGCAAGGCCGCGGAACACGCCTTCGGGAGGCGGCGTCCCCCAGCCGGCCTTCTCGGCCACTGCATTCAGGACCGCAAGATGCTTCGGATGGCTGGCCATCAGCTTGCGGCGCAGTTCCAGCGGGTCCTGCTTCGTCGCATGCGCGACCTCGTCCAGGAAGCACTCGAGGTAGATGGTGTTCTGGTTGAGGTTCACGCCACGCCAGAAGCCCGGCGGCACCGGCGGGTTGCGCATCGCGTGGTCGACCAGCAGGTTCGGAAAGCTGTAGCCGATGGACGCCTCCGGGCCCGGCGCATTGAGGCCCTGGAATACGACCGGATCCTTGCCGTCCTTGATGTTCTGCGGGAAGATGCCCGCGAGGATCGACTGGCCCGAAATGCGCATGTGCAGGCCGGTGATGTTTCCGTCTGCGTCCAATCCGGCTGTCAGCTTGCACTGCGTGACCGGGTGGTAGCGGCCGTGGGTCATGTCGTCCTCACGGCTCCAGATGAGCTTGATCGGCGTGCCCGGCATTTCCTTGGCTATCTCGACGGCTTGGCGAACCCAGTCATGGACCGCGCCACGGCGTCCGAAGCCGCCACCGAGGTGCAGCCTGTAGACGTCGCACTTGCTGGTCGGCAGGCCGGCAGCCTCCGACGCGGCGGCAAGCGCAGCCTCCCCGTTCTGCGTGGGCGTCCATACCTCGCAACGCTCCGCTGTCCAGCGAGCCGTCGCGTTCATCGTCTCCATGGTTGCGTGGTTCTGGAACGGGTAGGCGTACACCGCTTCGATCCTGCGCGCCGCCGCCGCGATCGCGGCCTTGGCATCGCCGTTGGCATTGCCGACTACCGCGTCATCGGCGTCGAGTCCCGCCTTCAGGATCTCAGCGATTTCCGCGCTCGAAGCCTTGGCATTGGGGCCTTCGTCCCAATCGATCTGCAACGCGTTGAGCGCGGTGCGCGCGCGCCACCAGGTGTCTGCGACGACCGCAACCGCGTTGTCGCCGACCTGCACGACCTTCTTCACGCCGGGACGGCCCTGGATGGCGGCGGCATCGAAGCCGCGGACCTTGCCGCCGAACACCGGGCATTCCTTGATTGCGGCGTTGAGCATCCCGGGCAGCTTGAGATCCATGCCATAGATCTGCGCACCCGTGGTCTTGTCGACCGTGTCGAGCCGCGCCATCCGCTTGCCCGCAAGGCTCCACTGCGCCGGATCCTTGAGCTTGATGTCGGCGGGGGACTGCAACTTGCCGGCGGCGTCGGCAACGCTGCCGTAGGTTGCGGTGCGGCCGCTGGGGGTATGCGTAATCACGCTGTTGGCGGTGGCGCATTCCGACACCGGAACTTTCCAGCCGTCGGCGGCCGCCTGCACCAACATCATCCGTGCGGCAGCGCCGCCCTTGCGCACGTACTCGTGCGACTCCCGGATGCCGCGGCTGCCGCCCGTCGAAAAACTTCCCCAGACCCGCTTGCGGGCGAGGTTCTGCCCGGGCGTCGGGTATTCGGTCGTGACCTTGCTCCAGTCTGCATCGAGTTCCTCGCCCACCAGTTGCGCAAGTCCGGTCAGGGTGCCTTGACCCATCTCCGAGCGGGCAATGCGGATGACGATGCGGTCGTCCGGCCTGACTACTACCCAGGCATTGACCTCCGGCGCGTCCGCGGCTACGGTCTGGGCGGTGGTACCGGCGACAACGTCCTGCGTCCTCGTTTCCTGCGCCCTGACCATGGGAATCGAGAAGGGCACGACAAGGCCGCCGAGGGCAACCGAGGAGCCCTTCAGGAAACTGCGGCGGGAAACGGCTGTCACGTTCGCGCCTTTCATGCCTTGCTCCCGGTGTTGGTGTACTGGATGTTCAGGCCGGCGAGCTTCGGATCCCCACCCTTGGCAACCACCTTGATGGCGGCGCGCACCCGGTTGTAGGTGCCGCACCGGCAGATGTTGGTCATTGCCTCGTTGATGTCGGCATCGGTCGGTTGCGGCTTCTCCTTGAGGAGCGCCGCGGCTGCCATCAGCATGCCCGACTGGCAGAAGCCGCACTGAGGCACGTCCATTGCAGCCCAGGCCTCCTGCAGCGGGTGCGTGCCGTTGGGCGAGAGGCCCTCGATCGTGGTGATCTTCTGCCCGGCGCCGACCGCAGAGACCGGTATGACGCAACTTCGGGTAGGCACGCCGTCGAGGTGAACGGTGCAGGCGCCGCACTGCGCGATCCCGCACCCATACTTGGTACCGGTAAGGCCGAGTTGTTCCCTCAAGGCCCACAACAGGGGAGTGTCGTCCTCCACTTCGAACTCACGAATCGTGCCGTTGACGTTCAGCTTCGCCATCCAGGTCTCCCAGTCGATTATGGTTCCCGCAGACGTCTCCCAACGCGTCCGCCGCACGAAGCACAGCGGTGAGCGAGCAACGCTCTCTTTCCGACGCAGGTGGCTGGTCGAGATCTCGGGGAAACCAATCTTACACCGGCTTCGGCGCGCGATATCCTGCGCAACCTGATCGGGAGTTCGGGCTCAAGCGCCCCGCTTCGCCGCGCGGAAGAAGTCGGCTGCTCCTACCTGCCCTCCCTTCATGACCAACTCCATGCCGTCGAAGCGGGACGAACTGGCGTAGCACCGGCAGATCGGCGACCCGCGCGCGAGCGGCGACACGGCCTCCAGCGCCTCGACCGGAAGTTGCGAGACGACGCGGCCCGACGTGTCGCCTCCCGCCACGACCAGCCTCGACAGCGCATGCCGCTGCAGCAGGCTGTCTCCGATCGCGCCCAACGCATCGCCGAGCGCCTGCTGCGCCTGGACCATCGACGTTCCGGCGGCGCAGCACTGCTCGCGCAACTGTCCGATGGCAGCGTCGTCCGGAGATTGCGCGGTGTAGATGATGACATCCCGCCCCGCCTGCAGCGCCTGGTCCGCCGCCGCCACCACCCGCTCGGTCTCCGCCCGCCGCAGGCTCGGATCGGCGATGCGCACAGCGTCGACGCGACAGGACACGAAGCCGCAGTCGATAGCGTGCGCGATCTGTTCGGCCGTCGCCGGCGAGCAGCTTCCGGAGAGCACCAGCAGGCGATCCACCGGTGCAGCCGGAGCAAGCCTGATCGCGGAGGCAGGCGGCAGCAAACCGGCTGCACGCCACCATGCGACGAGCGCGTATTGCAGCCCGGACGATGACGCCGAGAACAGGCCCCGGCCGCGGTTGTTCCATACCAGGCGGCCGACTTCTTCCTGGCTGGCCGCGTCGAGCACGTCGAACGATACGATCCGGCCGCTCGCCATGGCACTGCTCAGCGCAGCGTCGCCGTTTCCACCTGCCAGATCGGCCACGTCGACCAGCGCGACCGGCTCGCTGGTCTGCTGCGAAAGATGCCGCGCGAGGTCCGACTCTGCCATCGGCGTCATCGGGTGGCGCGACATGGTCGGGTGACGATCGAGCCGATACCGAACAGGGCCGACGCCTGCAAACAGGTTGCCGAAAGCCTGCCAGCGCCGCAGTTGCGGCGCTCCGACAACCAACGGCGACCACGCCTCCATCGCCATCGGCAACGCCAGGTCGATCGCGCGACCGATGGAACCGACGGTGGGCGACGAGTCGAAAGTGGAGCAGACCTTGTATTGGGTGATAGGCGCGCCGAGTCCAAACAGCGTCCGGAACACCGGTGGCAGGTGCTCGTCCATCCATTGCGGCGAACTGCTGCGGGCGGTTCCGGCGATTCCGATACCGCGGTAGTGCTGAAAGCGCGCGAGAGCGGCGGCCGTGAACGGCTTCACGAAGAGCACCGTCGGCAGGCCCGCGAACGCCATCACCTCCATCGCGTCGGTGGAGCCTGTGAAGTCGTCGCCGTAGAAGGCGAGCAGCAGGCCGTCCGGCAGAGCGGTGCTCGCCGAAAGATCGGCGGTCTGCTCGGAGGTCCGCCCGGAAGACTGACCAGAGGTCGGCACGGAGGTCGGCACTGAGGTTGGCCCGGAAGTCGGCACTGAGGTCGGCACTGAGGTCGCTGCGAAGGTCGGCACGCAGCTACCGGCCGAAGGTATCCAAAGCCTCGCGCAGGGCCCGCGATTGCCGCGCCGCCTGCTCAACCGAAATGCCGTCCATTGCTGCCGCCCAGGCATCGCGCAAGGCACGCACACCGGCCGCCACGCCACTCGGATGGGCAGCAATCCCGCCTCCGGCGCAGTAGATGAGGTCCGGCGATGCCAGTGCTTTCCAGGTAGGTGCAACCTGCTTGGCCGATTGCGCCGACGAGAACACCGGCATCACCAGGCAAGGTTTCGCGGCAAACATCGGCGTGAGGCAGGCGCGTGCCGACTCGAGTACGCTGTCGTCCGGTTCCCAGAACTTGTTGGCGAGCCCGTTGACATGCATGTGGTCGGTGCCGGCGAGACGCCAGAGCTTCTGCCAGGCGACGTATGACCAGCCGTGCGCCGGGGTCCGTCCGAGATAGCCCCAGCCGTTGCGGTGGGCGTGGATCGGCAGGCGCGCCGAACGGCGAAATGCGGAGAGCCCGACCAGGCCTACAGAGTTCAGGCTGACCATTACCGCCGTGCCCCCAAGCTGTTCGACCAGGTCGTGACGCCGACGCATCTCGTCGAGCTCGCCGGTGATGTTGATCGCGTACATCACGCGCTGGCCGCTCGCCTCGGCATGCCGGTCGATCACCGCCATCACCGCCCGTAGCCTGTCTTCGAACGGGCAGGCGGGGCCATCCGCCTGCAATTCATCGTCCTTGATGAAGTCGATGCCGCCGCTGCACAACTGCGCCACCGCATCCGCCGTCTCGACCGGGCTGAGCCCGACCGATGGCTTGATGATGGTCCCGATCAGCGGCCTGTCCTGCACGCCACTCAACCGCCGGGTGCCATCGATGCCAAAGCCTGGACCAGGATATGCGGCAGCGAATGCATCCGGCAGGTCGATATCGAGCAGCTTGAGCGCAGACACCTGCTTGAGTTCGAAGAGATTGCCGGCGACCGTCGCCACGAGGTTCGGCAGCGACGGACCGAAGTTGGCGAGGGGCCAGGACAAGGTCATGGCGAAGCGCCGCGTCCTGCCGTGGCCTGCCTCCGGCGCTGCGTCGCCGGAGCCCTGCGGCATCGCGATCTCCTCGAGCGCCTCCACCCGCGCCGCAGCCCGCTCCTTCAGTGCCTCGTCTTCCTGGGGCAGTGCGATGAACGTGCCCGATGATTGCTCGCCGGCAATGCCCGCGGCGACTTCCGCGGGATCCAGCGCCGTCTCCATCACATAGTCGGCGCGAACGCGTTGCGGATCGGCGGGCGCGAAGGCTGACATAGTCAAACGGCCGAGAACCCGCCGTCGGCCGTATAGACGCCGCCGGTACAGAAACCGGAATCGTCGGACGCAAGGAACGCGATCAGCCTCGCCACTTCCTCCGGTTCGCCGTAGCGAGCGAGCGGCATGCCACGCAATATCGCCTCCCGGCCGCTGCCTCCGGTGTCGCGCGCGCGGGCAGCCTCCAGTTCGCGGATCATGATCGTGTCGGTCGGGCCCGGGAGGACGCTATTGACTCGGATGCCGTACGGACCGCATTCCACGGCTGCGGTTTTGACGAGACCCAGTTCCGCATGCTTGCTCGCGACGTAGGCGGCGTTGCCGGTGCCGCGCGCCTTGATGCCGGCGATCGACGATACCACCACCACGCTGCCCTTGCCGCGCGCCCGCATAGCCGGGATCGCCGCCTTCAAGCCCAGGAAGACGCCGCGCACGTTGACCGCCATCACCTGGTCGAACGACTCCACCGGCAGGTCCACGATACTCCACGTCGGCAAGCCTATCCCGGCGTTCGCGATGAACACGTCGAGACCGCCGAATCGCGATTGCGCGGTGTCGACGATCCGCCGGTTGTCTTCGACGACGGCGACGTCGGCGACAACGATGTCGCAGCGGTCGCTCGCCAGCGCCTCGGCGGCCTGCTCCAGCGTCTTCTTCGTGCGGCCGGCGAGCAGCACGCTCGCACCCTCCGCCAGGAGGATCCTGGCGACAGCCGTTCCAATCCCGCCGCCGCCGCCGGTAATCACTGCGACCTTGCCGTCGAAGCGCCCGTTCATCGCTGCCCCTGCCCCTCGGAGCCGAACACCTTGCCGACAGCATCCGCAACCCGCACGCCGGGAACGAAGCCAAGCGCGGCCGCGGTGCGATTGACGTGCGAGATCACGCCGCACGCCCAAGCGTCCGCCGAGTCTCCGATCCGGGCCGTCTGCGAGCCGTAGGTGGCGCAGGCAAGTCCGAGGTCGTCGAGCATCCCGAGCGAGGCGATACCGGCATCGTCCTTGCCGACGCCCGCATCGTTCAGGAAGCAGGCGGCCAGTGGGTACTCGACCGCGTAACGCCCGGAACTCAGTCCGCCGTGCGATCCGGACACCACGATCTGTCCCTCATCGGAGGCGTCGACATAGGAAATGGAATCCATCAGCACCACCGACCTGGACCCGCAGGTCGCAATCTTCACCTTCTCGCCCATCGCTTCCTCAGATCCTGCAGGTGATGCCACCATCGACCGGCAGGCAGACGCCGGTGATGTACTGCGCATCGTCGGACGCCAGGAACGCGGCCGCCTTGGCGATATCCCAGCCCGTGCCCATCCGCCCCATCGGGCACAGCGCAGCCCGCTGCCTGACCATCTCGTCCGCCGAATCGTACTGACCCGCTATGCCGGCATAGATGTGAGGCGTATCCATCAGGCCCGGCATGATGACGTTGGCGCGGATACCGCGGCTGGCATGTTCCAGCGCGATGCCGACCGTGAGCTGGTTCACTGCCGCCTTGCTTGCATAGTAGGCTGGATACGGGTAGCCGGTATGGCGGATAGCGGCGATCGATGAAATGTTGGTGATCACGCCCCTGCCCTGCCGGATCATGATCGGCACGACCCGGCGGCAGGTGTAGAAGACGCTCTTCACGTTGACGTTCATGTCGCGGTCCCACTGCGCATCCTGGAAGTCCGCCAGTGCACCCATGGCGGTCAGACCGACGTTGTTGTGCAGGATGTCGATCCGGCCCAGGCGCGATTCGACCCGGGTGACCAGTGCGTCGATCTGGCTTGCGCTGGTCACGTCGCAGACGTCGCTCCAGGCCTCGTTGCCCTCGGACGTGATGATGTCCGCGGTCTCGCGGGCGGCCGACTCGTGAATGTCGACTGCGATCACCGTGGCGCCGTCCCGCGCGTACTGCACGGCGGTCGCCTTGCCGTTGCCCCAGCCGGGGCCGACCGACCCGGCGCCGAACACCAGCGCCACCCTTCCTTGCAACCTGCGCGAATCCATAGATTCTCCGTTACTTCATGAGGCCCGGCAGGAACAGCGAGATCTGCGGGACATAGGTCACCAGCAGCAGCGCCAGGAACAGCGGGATGTAGAAAGGAACGAGTGCCACGACCACCTTGTTCATCGGCACCTCCGCTACCTTTGCGACGGCGAAGAGCACCATGCCGACCGGTGGCGTGAGCAGCCCGATCATGAGGTTCAGCACCATGATGATTCCGAAGTGCACAGGATCCACCCCGAGAGCCACCGCCGGCGGAAGAAGCATCGGCGTGAAGATGGTGATGGCGGCATTGGTCTCCATGAACAGGCCGACGAACAGCAGGAACACGTTGATCACCAGGAGGAACATCACCGGGCCCAACTCCGCGTCCTTGACGAGGCCGACGAGCTCCTGGGGAATCTGCGTGAACACCAGGAACCAGGCATAAAGGGCCGCCGCGGCGATGATGATCAGGATGATCGCGGTTTCGTGCATCGTCTCCCGCAGGAGCTTCACGAAATGAGCAATCGTCATCTCACGGTAGAAAATCATCGCGATCACCAGCGCGTACAGCGCCGCCACCGCTGCCGCCTCCGTCGGCGTGAAGACACCGGACCACATGCCGCCGATGATGATCACCGGGGTGATCAGCGGCGGAAGCGCGAAGACGAAGCTCCAGAAGAGCGCGGCGGCGCCTTCCCACGGCTCGGTGCGGATGTTGCGCCTGCGCGCCTGCACGGCGACGACCACCATCATGAACAGGCCCATCAGGATGCCGGGCAGGATGCCGGCGATCAGCAACGCAGTCGCCGAAGTGTTCGCCATCACCGCGTAGACGATCAGCGGAATGCTTGGCGGGATGATCGGGCCGATCGTAGCCGACGCGGCGGTCACGCCGACCGAGAAGTCGTCGGGATAGCCGGCGCCACGCATCGCCTTGATTTCGACCTGCCCGATGCCGAGCGCATCCGCGACTGCCGAACCCGACATGCCTGAAAAAATCATGGACGCCGCGATGTTCACCTGACCCAGCCCGCCGCGCATATGGCCGACCAGGCGGTGCGCGAAAAGGTAGATCCGGTCGGTGATCCCGCCGGAATTCATGATCTTGCCGGCAAGGATGAAGAACGGGATGGCGAGCAGCGGAAAGCTGTTCACCCCGTAGACCATCCGCTGGGCGATGATCGTGTAGGGGATGTTGTCGAAGCCGCGCTCCCAGACCGTGACGATCAGCGTGGTCAGGCCGAGGGCGAACGCTGCCGGAACCCCGATGACGAAGAGCAGGACCAGGGCGCCGAGGAAGAGGGTCAGGATCACGCCGGCACCCCCTCCCGTGCCCGGACGATGCCCAGCAGCCGCTCATAGAGGTCAAGGGCGAGTACCAGCACCATCCCGCAGGCCGCCACGCCGACGGCCGCATAGACGTAACCCATGCGAAACCAGGGCATGCTCGCGGTGTAGGTCGTCCAGGTGGCCCTCGTCATCAGCCAGCAGCCGATGACCAGCGCGATCAGGAACCAGGCGATCAGCAGATCCACCATCATGCCGATCGCGGCTGCCGGCCTTCCCTTGACCCAGCCGTCGATACTGTCGACGCGGATGTGCTCCCTTGCAATCAGAACCGCAACGCTGCCGAAATAGGTCGTGACGACGCACATCAGTCGGGCCAGTTCTTCCGTCCACATCAGCGGCGCGTTGATCGCGTAGCGGAAGAAGACCTGAAGAAGAGAGGACGCGAGCATCGCCAGGAAGGCGACGATGGCGATGGTTTCGAACAGGTTGAATATGAGCCGACGGGTACCGGAGAGCGTCACGATGCAGTAGCCTCACTTTACTTGAGGTACTTGGACACGGCGTCCAGCACACCCGGCGCCCAGCCCTTCGACAACTCGGTGATTGCCGGACGGGCCGCGGCAACGAAGGCGTCACGATCGACCTTGACGGCCTTCATTCCGTTCTTCTGGATCAGGGCGTTGCAGGTCTGTTCGATCTGGCCCTTGGTCAGTTCATCCCCATAGGCTGCCGCCTCGACCGCCGAGCTGACCACCGCCTCCCGGATTTCCGGCTTCAGGCTCTTGAGGAAATCGGCGCTGATCGACCAGTGCCAGACGGCGGGCACGTGCGCCGTGTACATGATGTGCGACTGAACCTCGTACAGCTTGGCCTGGTTGACGTTGAAGCAGGGATTCTCCTGCGCCTCGATCACGCCCATCTGCAGACCGCTGAATACCTCCGGCCAGGCGACGGGCGTAGGATTGGCGCCCACCTGCGACCAGACCTTGACCCACGACGGAATCTCCGGGACGCGCATCTTCAGGCCTTTCAGGTCGGCCGGCGTCTTGATCTCCTTCTTGGCCGTCATATGCCGGTCGCCGCGGCGAAAGAAAGCCACCGTCTCTATCTTCGACTTCTCGCGAATGTGCTTCTTCGCCGCATCGCCCACCGGCGACGCCCAGAACGCAAAGACCTCCTCCGGTCCGGGAAACACGAACGGCACGACGGTGGCGGCATACTCCGGCGCGATCACGCTGGGCAGGGTGTCGCCGAACAAGGTCATCTGCACCTGGTTCACCGTGAGCTGCTCG
Source organism: uncultured Pseudomonadota bacterium (assembly GCA_963844195.1). Lineage (GTDB taxonomy): Bacteria > Pseudomonadota > Gammaproteobacteria > Burkholderiales > Burkholderiaceae_E > Lautropia. The sequence goes on from CAWJNC010000006.1 coordinate 304,235, forward strand.
ATGTTGTCTCGCTCTCCCCCGAGCACCGCCGAGGGATAGACCTTGACGTTGATCTCGCCGTTGCTGCGCTTCTTGACCAGCTCGATGAATTTTTCCACCGCTTGGAATTCCGGTCCGGGCGGCGAGGTGTGGAGGGCGAACCCCAGGTTGATCGCCTGCGCGGCGCCGGCTGCGCCCAGCGTGATGCCGAACGCCAGGATGGAAGGAATGAACCCTTTGAGTTTCATGCAGTGCTCCTCATGTGGTGGCCGTTGCCCGGCACTCTTGAAAGATCGCGCGGCGCGAGCCCGCTACGTCGAAACCTGTGGACCGTGGCTCAGCCGGCGACCTTGCCTCTGAGGGCTGCGAACTCCTGCAGCAGCAGCGCAAGCGACGAGTTGTCCAGGGTGCCCCGGCCGGTCGCCGCCAGGATGCCGTAGAGTTCCTGAATGAGAGCGGTTGCAGGAAGCGGCGTTCCGGTTGCCGACCCCGTCTCGAGCGCGAGCCGGAGGTCCTTGCGCTGGAGATCGACGCGGAAGCCGGCGGCAAAATTGTCATCCAGCACGCGCTGTCCGTGCAGGTCCAGGGCGGTGCTGCGCGCGAAGCCGCCGAGCAGCGCATCACGAACCTTGCCCGGATCGACGCCGTTCTTCTTCGCAAGCGTCATCGATTCCGCGACCGCCTGGATATTGATCGCAACCGCAACCTGGTTGCAGACCTTGCAGACCTGGCCCGCGCCAGTCGGACCGATGTGGTTGATGGTCTTGCCCATCGCTTGGAGGACCGGCCGGCACTGCTCAAGCGCCTCCGCGTCGCCGCCCACCATGATGGAAAGTGTTCCGGCTTCGGCACCCTGGAAGCCACCCGACACCGGCGCATCCAGCATGGCGATGCCACGCTCCGCCAAGGCGGCCGCGAACCGGCGTGTCGCCACCGGCGAGATGGAACTCATGTCGATCAGGGTGCTGCCCCGGCGCATGGAAAGCGCAAGACCAGCGTCACCAAGCACAACCGTCTCCACGTCTGGCGTGTCCGGCAGCATCGTGATCACCACGTCGGCCGAAGCGGCCCCCCCGATCGAACCGGCGTCCGAGGCGCCCTGGCCAACGAGGCTGGTGACGGCAGAGCGGTTCAGGTCATGCACGGCGACCGTAAAGCCGGCCTTGAGGAGATTGGTAGCCATCGGGCGTCCCATCACGCCAAGACCAATGAAGCCGACCTTGATGGACCGCGACCTGTCTGTCTGCATGAGCTGATATGTCTCTGAAGTGTTAGTTATCGATTCAAGCGACGATAACAGAAACTTCGAAAGACCGCGCGCCATGTGCTGTCCAGCAAGCGCACGACGTGCACTCGTCGGCCGCTCGCATGTTTGGTTGCGGGACTGGCAGCCGAGGCAGGTACTCAAGGTGGGTCCCAACGAAGGGAGCTCGCTCAAGTCGGTCCTGACGCAGGAGTTGCCCAACGCGCCGGCCATTACGTCGCAGGCGACGGCCGACGCCGTGGGACAACCTGGCACGGTGGAACAGCTTCGCGGACAGGGTGATGGAGGCGACGCGTTTCCGCGGCAACGTTCGTGCTCCATGGAAGAGGTAGGATCGGCGCGCTGCCGCGCTGCCGTGCTGTCGTGCTGCCGTGCTGCCGTGCTGCCGTGCTGCCGTGCTGCCGTGCTGTCGTGCTGCCCCTTGCTGCCCTGCCGAAGGACTCGAGACTTGTCCACGGGGCCGATCGTCGCCTTGCGACGAACGAGCGGCCCGGTGGGCAAGTCGGGCGCAAAGTCATGGATCTCGCACTCCCGCGCACCATCCCAAGGCAGACTCTTCCCTAAGGTGCGCCCCCGTCTCCAGCAGCGCCGCCTTCTTCAGGTAGTTCTGTCTTCATCCCCGCGCCACGTTTCCGCGGAAAGTTCTGGCATCCAGTCTGGCATCGAATCCGGGAACCAGTCGTCCGGCCACCAGTCCTTCGGTTCCTGCCGCCGACCCCGTTGCCGTTCTTCCAGTAATCCGGAGACGGCCATATGGTAGTCGAGGCGCTCGCCGCACCAGCGAGTGACGGCGGTGGTCGGGTCGATCTGCAGCCCCTGGTCATGGTGCTGGCAGACGAGCGCCTGCAGGTCGCCGGTGCAAGCCACGGCGGATTGGAAGATCTGGCCCTTCGAGCCGGTGAAGCGCAGAGCGCCGTCGTCGAGGATCTTCACATCGACCCGACCCTCATGGACCTGACGATGGTGGAATCGGCACAGCATCACCAGGTTCGAGAGCTTCGTCTCGCCACCGTCCGCCCAATGGCGGATGTGATGGCCATCGAGAAAGCGGGTGTGGGTGCAGCCGGGAAAGCGGCAGCAGGCATCGCGCGACCGCAAGGCCCGGCGGATCGCAGGCGGGATGCTGCGAGTCTTGCGGCCGACATCCAGGGGCTGACCCGATTCGTCTTCGACGATCCTGACCAGGCTGGCGTCGCACGACAATCGGCGGGCGGTCTCGGCGGCGATGGATGGCCCCGCCTCGATCTCGCAACGTCCCGGGGTGGCGTCCTTCAACGTTTCGCTGTCGACGTGAACCACGATCTGCTGGCGCTCGCCACCGCCGAGCGACTGGTAACCCTGGCTGAGCCAGGATTCGGCGAAGAGCGCCAAGGCGTCGGCACGGCGTTGTGCGCGGGTTTCGGGCTCGTCGGCCGACAGCTTGATGTCGGGCGCACCGGCGTAGAAGGAGCTTTCTGGCTCGGCCATTCCATCCTCGGCGCTCGACGTTGCCGCGGAAACGTCTGATGAGCCTGATGAGCCTGATGAGTCAGCTGAACCTGATGAGTCCGCCGAGACACCCGGGCGCAGGAAGTTGTCGGTCGCCAGTTCGACGGCCTTGACCAGCAGCGCCCCGCTCTCGGCCGGCAGGCGGGCGCGCATCACCAGGGAGCCGTCGTCGTCGTAGTACCAGGTGACGCCCCGGTTCGCGAACTGCATCGCTGCGCGCCCGAGCTCACAGGCTTCGTGGGCCCGGCGGTAGAGTCTCACGACGCTCTCGACATGATGGGCCGTGCCGTGCAGCGCAATCATCAGCAGCGTGCTTTCGGTCTCGGGCGTGGCCATGCGGGTCAGAGCCCGCACCTTGGAGTAGCTGAGCTCGCCGCGCGACATGGCGCTCGAGATCAGCGGCAGGCCTTCGAGCGCCCGCGCAACGCGGACCTTCTCGCGCGCGGCGCCGAGATCGATGCCGCACTTCCATCCCAGCCAATGGGCGCACGATGGCGTCGAGCCATCTGCCCAGCCTTCGCGGCGATCGAACTCGGCAATGAGCACCAGCCATCGATAGCTCGCCGCGTTCAGGTGACCGGCCAGCTCGGTGATCTGCGCTTCGAGTTCGGTGAGCGGGCGCTGAGGCTGCGTGGTCGTTGCGCTTGCGCGGGTTGCTTCGCTCATGGCGCCCTCCTGATAGCTGGATATATATACAGCATCCTAGTGATACTTCGCGAAGCTGTCGATCAGCCAGATGGACGCGCACTGCCCAGACTTCAGCATTCAGGCCGTGGCCATTCCCGTGCGCCCGCGCCTGAACCGGAGGATGCCACTCCGATGCATCAGCCACAGCACGATGCCGACGTTCAGCAGATTCCATGCGATGCCATTGAGGAACGCGGCGTCGTACGAACCGGTGAGGTCGAAGATGGCACCCGACATCCAGCCGCCAAGCGCCATGCCAAGCATGGTCGCGGTGAGAACCGCACCGACGCGGGTGCCGGCTTCGCGCGGTGAATAGAGCTCGCGTACGATGATCGCGTACGAAGGCACGATGCCGCCCTGAAAGAGACCGAACAGGGCCGAGACGAGATAGAGCGAGAGCAGCCCGTCGAACGGCAGGAACATCACCAGCGCGATCGTCTGCAGCACCGAGCCGAGCAGCAGCGTGCGCAGGCCGCCGATGCGATCGCAGATCAGGCCGGAGGCAAGCCGGCTCACGATGCCGAAGCCGAGCATCAGCGACAACATCTGGGCACCGCGCGCGGCACCATAACCGAGATCGCTGCAGTAGGCGACGATGTGGACCTGCGGCATCGACATCGCCACGCAGCAGGCCACGCCGGCAATGCACAGCAGCACCTGAAGCATGCCGGGCGAGAAGCCGAGAGGACGACTCGTCTGTGCACTGCCTGCCGCAGAGACTGCAGCCATCCCGGAGGCAGCCGATACACCGGCAGCTGACACTCCGGAAGATGCCGACACTCCCGTGGCGCCGGACGCACCGGAAGCGGCATCTGCACCCGCTTTTCCTTGCGCCGGTCCGTGCCCCGGTCCGGTCTGCCCCGGTCCTTGCCCCGGCCCTTGTACCTGTCCTTGTACCTTTTTCGCTACTGATCCGAGCGCCGGTGGCCGCTGCCGCAAACGCAGCGCGAGCGGCAGCATGGTCGCGAAACAGAAGATGCCGATTCCGAAGTACGTCTGGCGCCAGCCGACCGATTCCACGAAGTGCTGCACGACCGGCGGCCAGATCGTTCCGCCGACGTAGTTGCCGGCAGCGCAGATCGCAACCGCGATGCCACGCCGACGTTCGAACCAGAGCGATGTGTCGGCGATCAGCGGGGCGAAGGTGGCGGAACTGCCAAGCATGCCGATCAGCAGGCCGTGGATCAGCGCGAACTGCAGCAAGTTGGAGGACATGCCGGCCAGGACAAAGCCCACGGACAGGCCGGTGACCCCGATGAACATGGCCACCATGATTCCGTACCGGTCGGTGATCTTGCCCATCAGCATGCTGCCGATACCGAAGCCGATCATCGTCAGCGTGTAGGGCAGCGACGCCTCACCGCGGGCGACGCCGAACTCGGCCTGCACAGTCGGCAGCACTACCACCACGACATACATGCCGCAGCCGCCGAGGACCATGAGGGCGACGGAGGCTAAGAGCCTGAGCCAGGCAGCGGGAGAGTCGGCGACGGCGGTGGAAGGCATCGGGAATTCGAGACTACGGACCCAGAAGCCTGGCCCGCTGTTCAAGAGCCCGCTATCTTATACCCGCTTCTCCGCGACGCCTCTTCGCGACGCTTCTCGCCCCGCTTCTCGCCCCGCTTCTCGCTCCCCGATTCCGCATCCCCCCGATTCCGCATCCCCCGATTCCGCACGGCCGCGGGCGAAGTCCAGTCACCGCGGCTTCGGCGCAGCCTTGAGCTGATCGAGGGTGAATGTGAAGCTGACCTTGTCGAGCGGCTTGTGACAGGCCAGGCATTCCGCCTGGTTAGCAGCGCGCGGCTGCTTTGCTGTCGTGAAGGCAGCATAGTTCCACTCGTCGTTGCGCAGCATCTCCGGGATGTCCTTGCCCCAGCCGGCGTCGCGAGCCATGGCGGTGTAGAAGAGAAGCTTGTCGGGTTCGAAGAATCCGTCGCTGCCGGTCACCGGCTTTCCATCGGCGTCCAGTTTCGCGCCATGGACTTCGACGAAGAGATACGAGCCGTCGGGCAGGTCGCGCCCCTCCTGGGCGGCCTGAACCGCGACGCTGTTCCCGAAGTAGTACCGCACCTGGCGCGTGGCCGGGAAGTTGATGGCGTGGTAGCGCACGAAGGTCTGCTGGTAGTCCTGAGGGAAGGTGACGTTGCTCTTGGCGAGACTGGGCAGGAACTCGGACTTGGCGCTTGCGGTGGAAGCGCCGGGTTGCGACGCGAACCATGCCACCACGTTCTCGATGTCCGTCGCGCTCAACTGGGCGGCGATCGCATTCATCACGGGGTTCTTGCGGGTGCCATCCTTGAGCGCCTTCAGTTGCGCCTGGAGGTACGCGGAACGCTGACCAGCCAGATTGGGTATGTTGTCGGCGACGCTGATTCCGTTTGCTCCGTGACAGGCAGAGCAGACTGCCGCCACTTTCGTCTTGCCGGCTTCGATGTCGGCTGCGGGCGCCGGCCGGGAAAACGCCAGAAGAGCGAGAGCCGGAAGTGCAACCGCGATCGCGATCCGTTCCATGGCCAATCTCCTCAAGGTTGCCGCGGGCCCCGCGACGTCCAGCCTAGAGCATGCCCCAGGGCAGGTTGCGACCGCAAGAGGCGATTCGTCATCTTGGGCAACTTAGTGATTCCGCGATTTGGCCAGCTAATCCGGCGTCGCCGATGCCGCCGTCCAACCCCCAGCCTTAGCCTCAGTCAAACCCGTAAACTTCCGCCGGGTTGCCGACGATGATCCTGGTGCGCGTGGCGTCGTCGTCCGCCCAGGCCAGCAGGAGGTCGAGCATCGCCGCATCGGATGGTGCGGGCACTGTGTTGAGGTGAGGCCAGTTGCTCGCCCACAGGCAGCGCTGCGGGTTGGCCTGCACCAGCGCACGCGCAAGCACGCCGACGTCGTCGTAGCGAGGCGCTCCAGACTTTGAGGTCTCGTACGGCGCGGAAAGCTTCACCCAGCAGCGCCCCGATTCCAGCAGACGCAGCAGGGCCTGGAAGCCCTCATGCGCCGGTGCAACCGGCTCGAGAAATTTGCCGGTGTGATCGATCACCAGCCGGCACCCCAGCCTGGACAGCCGCGCCTCGTATTCCGGCAGCCGCCGCCCATCGAGCTGCAGGTCGATATGCCAGCCTAGCGGTTCGATGGCGGCGGCGGTCGCCTCCAGCGACTCCCACGGCAGCACCCCACCGCCAAGCATCATGTAGCGCACGCCCCGGACGCCGAGGCGGTGAAGGCGATCGAGTTCGCGACGCCGCGTCGCAGGATCGATCACGACCACGCCGCGACCGGCGGCACCGAGCGCAGCCAGCGACTGCAGGGTGCAGGCGTTGTCGAATCCGTAGGCAGTGGGCTGTACCACCACCGCCCGCGTGAGACCAAGCGATTGCTGGACCTGGCGATATGCGCCAAGCGGCGCGAGCGGAGGCTTCGATAGCGCTGTCGGCGCCACCGCGAAGCCCTGCTCGAAGACATGCATGTGACAGTCGCAGGCACCGGCGGGAGGCACGTACCGGCCTGCCGCCGCTGCGCCTCGTGCGATCTGTGCGCTCTGTGCGTTCATAGGGAACTCGCGGTTGCACTCATCAAAGATCCGTGCGTACCTTCCACAGCTCGGGAAAGAGCACCACGTCCAGCATCTTTCTGAGGTAGGCGACGCCGGCGGTGCCGCCAGTGCCCGCCTTGAAGCCGATGATGCGTTCGACGGTCGTGACGTGGCGGAATCGCCATTGGCGAAACGCATCCTCGAGGTCGATGAACTCCTCGCCCAGCTGGTACAGGTCCCAGTGCGATTCCGGCTGACGGTATACCTGGAGCCAGGCCTGCGAGAGCGACTCCGAGAACTGACGCGGCTGCGACCAGTCTCGCTCGACGTCGGCGACATCGATGGCAAAGTTCTTGCGCGCCAGCAGCCTGATCGCCTCGTCGTACAACGACGGCGCCTGCAGCGCCTGGGACACCCGCTCGTGCAAATCGGGGCGATGCGCATGGGGCTTGACCATCACCGGCTTCTTGTTGCCGAGGATGAACTCGAGCTCGCGGTACTGGTAGGACTGAAACCCCGACGACGAACCCAGGTAGGGACGCAGCGCCGAGTATTCGGTCGGGGTCATCGTCGCCAGCACATCCCAGGCATGGACCAGTTGCTCCATGATCCGCGAGACCCGCGCCAGCATCTTGAACGCCGGCTGCAGGTCGTCCTTGCCCAAACGGTCGCGCGCTGCTCGCAGCTCCTGCAGCATCAGCTTGATCCAGAGCTCGCTGGTCTGATGCTGGATGATGAACAGCATCTCGTTGTGGTCGGGCGAGCGCGGATGCTGCGCGCCGAGGATCTGGTCGAGATGCAGGTAGTCGCCATAGGTCATCGACCCGGCCTGGTCGAGGCGAGCGCCCTCGAAGCTTTCCGCCGGCATCCCCTCTACATTCCGCTCGGCTCTCCCTCCGGCGCTTCCTTCGGCATCTCCTTCCGCCTTCACCCCTTCGGCCTTCACCCCTTCGGCCACCCCTTCGGCCTTCACGTTACCGCCTGCCGTTGCTTGAAACGCGGCTGATCCCATTCGCGCGTCTGGAGCACCTCTGCCACGTGTTCGGCGGCATCCCAGGCGTCGACCAGCCGCAGATAGAGCGGCGCGAAACCGAACCGCAGGATGTTGGGCGCCCTGAAGTCGCCGACTACGCCGCGCCCAATCAACGCCTGCATGACGGCATATGCCTGGTCGCCGTCATTCATCGCGAAGCTGACCTGGTTGCCGCGCCGATACGAATCCCGCGGCGTGACAAGCGTCAGGCCGTAGTCGCTACAGCCATCCTCCACCAGGTCGATGAAGCATTCGGTCAGGCGGGCAGCCTTGGTCTCGAGGGCGGCGAGGCCGCCGTTGGTCCGGGCAGAGAGCAGCACGTCGAGCCCCTCCTCCAAGGCCGTCAGCGCCAGCACCGACGGCGTGCCGCACAGGTAGCGCCCGATGCCCGGAGCAGGCGCGTATTCGGCCGTGAAGTCGAAAGGTCGCGCATGGCCCATCCAGCCCGACAGGGGCTGGAGGAAGCGCGCCTGGTGCTCGCGGGCGACGAACAGGAACGCGGGTGCACCCGGGCCGCCGTTGAGATATTTGTATCCGCAGCCCACGGCGAAATCGGCACGGGCGCCGTCGAGATCGACGGGAAACGCGCCCGCGGAGTGAGCAAGGTCCCAGATGGTGACCGCGCCGGCCCGGTGAGCAAGCGCGGTGATCTCGTCCAGATCGAGCCTCGACCCTTCACGGTAGTCCACTTGGGTGAGCATCGTCACCGCGATATCGGGCCCGAGGTCGGGCGACGACAGGGTACGCTCCAGATCCTTGCGCTCCACCAGCTCCAGCCGGTAGCCCTTTCCCAGCATCGAGATCAGGCCCTGCGCCATGTAGAGGTCGGTGGGAAAGTTGCCGCGCTCCGACAGGATGGTGCGTCGATCGGGGCGCAAGTGCAGCGCAGCCGCTAGCACCTTGAACAGGTTCACCGACGTCGAATCGGCGGCGACGACCTCGTCGGCATGCGCCCCCACCAGTGAGGCAATCTTGGCGCCGACGCGCTGAGGCAGGTCGATCCAGCCGGCGCTGTTCCAGCTGCCGATCAGGCCTTCGCCCCATTCCTGAGTGACGGCCGCGGCAACGCGCTCCGGCGTGCCGACCGGCAGCGGCCCGAGCGAGTTGCCGTCGAGGTAGATCAGGCCGGGGGGAAGACGGAACTGCGCTCTATGAATCGACAGCGGATCGGCCGCATCCAGCCGCTCGCATTCGGCGCGCGTCCACTCGCCGGTCCCGTCGACGTCAACCACTTCCCCGACAGTGTCCGGACCGGCGACACCAGCGTCCAGTTCGCTCAATCGGCTCTCCAGGTTGGAATCCGGGAAGTTTACCCCCCCGCAAACCGACCCGGCAGGACCGGGCGACGGTCAGTTGGCAACCACGCCCGCAGCCTTGACCACCTTGCCCCATTTTTCGTACTCGGCGTGGAAGAACCTGGTGAATTCTGCCGGGGTGCCGCCTTTCACTTCAGCCCCCTGCGACGCCAGGGTGTCCCGCACCTCCGCCTCCTTCAGCACCTCGTTGGTCGTTGCCGACAGCTTGGCGACGATCGGCTCCGGAGTGCCGGCCGGAGCAAGCACACCGAACCACGTACCCGCCTCGAAGCCTTCGACTCCCGCCTGCGAAGTACTGGCCCATCGGAGTCTCTGGTCCAGTGCGCGTCAGCAGTTCATTGTCGGCAGCAGTCAGCATGAAGATCTCCTGCTCAACCGCGGATGCCGAAGGGTTCGCCCCATTGCAACGTATCCGTCGTCGCAGCGGACGGCATGTACTCGCACCCGATCCAACGGTCCCATCCGAGCGATTCGATCTGCTTGAAAAGGTACGGAAAGTGAATCTCGCCCGTACCTGGCTCATGCCTTCCCGGAACGTTGCCGATCTGGATGTGCCCGATGTGCGGCCAGACCCTCTTCAGGCTGTCGGTTATCGCTCCTTCCTCCATCTGCACATGGAACGTGTCGAAGCAAAGCTTCACGTTCGGGCGAGCCACGGTGACTCTGCGCCAGCTGAGGGCTTTCATAGCCGTGGCGCAAACCAGCGGCTTTGCCCCAGCTGCCCGCCTCCTGCACCTCACGCCTTCCGCGCTCAGCTTGCTGGTCAGGGACCTCGAGGCGGCGACCGGCGTCAGGCTGTTCGACCGGACGACGCGTCGAACCGCCCTGTCAGTGGCCGGTGCCGAGTTCTACCCACTTGCGAAGAAGGTGCTCGAAGACCTGAACCACGCCGTCCGCAACACTCGAGATCTCGAGCAGAAGAAGCGCGGCAGCGTGCGCATCGCCTGCACCCCGCTCTATTCTTCGACATTGCTGCCGGAACTGACGATGCAGTTCCGCAAGCGCTTCCCGGCGGTCGCGATCTACATCCTCGATTCGCTCAACCAGCAAGCGCTGTCGCGCGTTGCCAGCGGAGAGGCCGATCTCGGCATCGCACCCCAAAGGGTTGCACCGCCGGAACTTGTCCAGGAAAGCTTCTTGAGGGACCGGATCTGGATGATCTGCCGCCCCGAGCACCCGCTTGCCTCGGCCAGGTCGGTGACCTGGGCGAAGGTGCTCAGGGAACCGTTCGTGTCGCTGACGCAGGACTTCACAGTCACGCTGCAGGCAGACCTCTTCAGGCACTCGTCGTCGCTGGTCCTGACTCCAGCCCACGACGTGTCGCTGCTGACGACGGCCCTGGGGATGGTGCAATGGGGACACGGCATCACTGCCCAGCCTGCCCATGCCTTGCCGCTGGCAAAGCCCTTCGGACTGGTCTGTCGGCCCCTGACACGGCCGATCGTCCACCGGCACTTGTCGCTGTTCTTTCGCCGCGGCTACGAACTATCACCCGCCGCCGCGAGCTTCAGGGCCTTCCTCTATGAATACGTACAGTCGAAGGGCTCAGCTGGGGAGGCCGATCGCGTGGATGCCGTCGGTCTTGGCCGATCGGCCGCACTTCTACACGGAACCTCTTGACAAGCCCGGCCCGGATATCTATCGTTCGTGCCACAACTAATATATCAATAATGTTGAGATGAGGTATCAATCGTCGACCACGGCCGCACGGGCCTGTGACGATGAGCCTCGCAAGGATTTCGGCGGAGGGCGCCCGTCGTTCGACGGGTGTACAACTGGAGGAGACAAATGAACAAACGCGACTTCATGCGGGCAGGCGCGGCCGGAACGCTGGCCCTCGGCGGCGCTTCGCTGGCACAGGCACAGACGGGGCCGAGCTACAACTGGAAGATGGCAACGGGGTGGCCGGGCGGCCCGCTGATGGACATAGGCTCCAAGGCGTTTGCCGACCGGATGGCGTTGCTGTCGGGCGGGCGCTTCAAGATCCAGACTTTCCCGGGAGGCGCGCTCGGCAATGCGCTGAAGGTGCCGGATACCGTGCGAAACGGCCTGGCCGAAGTCGGGCACACCTGGATGGGCTGGGACTGGGGCAAGGATCCGACCACGGTGCTGTTCGGCGGCTATGCCGGCACCTTCGACACCGAGCGGATGCTGCACTGGCTGTACCAGGGAGGCGGCAAGGAACTGCAGCGCCGGTACCGCATGGAGAGCGACGAGATCGTCTCGATCCCGCTGTTCATCCGGACCGCCGAGGTCTTCGTGCATTCGCGCAAGCCGGTCAAGTCGCTCGCCGACCTGAAAGGGCTGAAGATCCGCACGGCAGGGGCATGGCTGGAAATGGCGCGGGATCTCGGCGCGGCGCCGGTCACCACGGCCGGTGCCGACGTCTATCCGATGCTCGAGCGTGGCGCGATCGATGCGGTGGAGTGGGGAACCCTCTGGGAGAACATCTCGATGGGCTTCCACAAGATCGCCAAGTACCTCGTCTATCCGGGCGTGCACCAGCCGACCGCCCCCTTCGAGATGGTGATCAACAAGGACGTGTGGGCCAAGATGCCGCCGGCCGACCAGCAGCTGGTAGAGATCGTCGCGGAACAGGTGACACTGGAGAGCTGGCTCAAGATCGGCGCCGAGGACGTCAAGGCATTCGAGTTCTACAAGAAAGCGGGCGTCGAGATGCTCGAGCTCGACGACGAGGTGCAGTTCGCGGCCCGCAAGATCGGACTCGACTGGGCGGAGAAGACCGCCAAGGAAGGCAAGTACAAGCATTTCGCCGAAGTGCACAAGAGCCAGGCGGAGTTCGACCAGGCCTGGCGGCAGGCCGACTCGTGGCGCAAGGTGAAGGTCAAGCAGCAGGCCTGAAGCGGATGGACCGGCTACGGCCGGGCAAGGTGCTCGACCGTCCCGGTCGCCGCCTGAGAAGCGCGCGCCGATACCCGATCTGTAAGCATTCCGATCCCATAGCGTCGGCCTCGCCGACTCCTTGCACCGGGCGACCAGCGGGAACGACCTGGTGATTCCATCCCGATCCAATCCGGCCCGCTTCGGCGGGTCGCCAACCCAATCCGCTTCCGGAGCAGTCGTTTGCAGCCGTTGATCCGCCTGATCGAACGCATCAACACCGCGGTGGGCATCGCCGCCGCGCTTTTGCTGGTGCCGCTGGTGCTTGCCACCTGCTACGAGGTGTTTTCCCGCTACGTGATGAACGAGCCCACCGCCTGGGCCTACGAGGTCGGCTATATCCTCACCGGTTCGCATTTCCTGCTGGGCCTTGCCTACACGCTGAAGCAGGACCTCCACATCCGCATCGACGTCTTCACCGGCAGCATGTCGCCTCGCACCCGGGCCATGATCGACACGTTCGCCTACGTGGTGATGCTGCCGCTGCTCGTCTGGCTCGCCTGGATGCTCATGCAGTACCTGCTCGTCGGCTACACCCGCGGCGAGCGCAGCGGCCAGTCGGCCCTGAATCCGCCGGTCTGGCCGTTCCGACTGGTCTTCACCATGAGCTTCGCGCTCCTGGCGCTGCAGGTCTTCGCCGAATTGCTCAAGTCGCTGTCGCGCCTGCGCACGACGCCGACGGCGGAGCGGCGCTGACATGCAGGAGATGCTGCCGTTCCTGATGCTGCCGGCTGCCTTCGTGCTGATGTTCCTTGGCGTGCAGGTGATGTTCGCGATGATGATCACCGCCGTGCTGTTCGGCATGGTCACCTTCGGCGACCGGGTCGTGCACCAGTTCATCGAGAAGATCGACGACCTGTCGTCCAACTTCGTCTTCGCCGCAGTTCCGCTCTTCGTCTTCATGGGCGCGATGCTCGAGAAGTCCGGGATCGCCGACCGGCTGTTCGAGGCGATCCACATCTGGACGCGACGCCTGCCAGGCGGCCTGGCGCTCGCGACCGTCCTGATGTGCATCATCTTCGCGGCGTCGAGCGGCGTGATCGGCGCGACGGAATCCGTCGTCGGCCTGCTCACGATTCCGATCATGCTGCGCTACGGCTACAGCAAGGCGCTGATCAGCGGCACCATCTGCGCCGGCGGCTCGCTCGGCACGATCATTCCGCCTTCGGTGGTCGTGGTGGTGATGGGCCCCCTCGCGGACCTGTCGGTCGGCGACCTGATGTACGGGATGGTGTTCCCGGGGCTGATCATGGCCGGCTTGTACCTGGTCTACATCCTGATCCTGTGCATCGTGAAGCCGCAGATGGGACCGCGCATTCCGCGCGAGCCCGGCGAGCCGACTGTCGCACAGAAGATCCGCATCACCACGGTGAACCTGCTGCCGCCGGTCTTCATGATCTTCGCAGTGCTGGGTTCGATCCTGCTCGGTTGGGCCTCACCAACCGAGGCGGCGGCCATCGGCGCCCTCTGCTCGGTGCTGCTCACCACCCTCTACGGCCGCTTCAGTCTCACCGGGCTGGGCGAGGCGCTGGTCAAGACGCTGACCATCACCGCCATGATCATGGGCGTGCTGCTCGCGGGAACCCTCTTCACCGGCGTCTTCATCGGCGGCGGTGGCATCAATACGGCCAACATGCTCATCCAGGAGATGAAGCTGTCGCCTTGGATGCTGCTGTCGCTGATGCTGTCCATCATCTTCCTGGCGGGGTTCTTCCTGGACTGGATTTCGATCGTGCTGATCTTCATCCCGATCTTCACCCCTCTGATCAAGGCTGCCGGCTTCGATCCGGTCTGGTTCTGCATCCTGTTCCTGATCATGATCCAGACCAGCTATCTGACGCCGCCGATGGCGCCGGCGATCTTCTACCTGCGGGCGGTCGCACCGCCCTCGATCAGCATTGCCGACATGTACCGGGGGGTGATCCCCTTCATCCTGCTGCAGATGGCTACCCTGATCATCGTGATGATCTGGCCGGCACTCGTCACCTGGCTCCCCAGCGTGCTGCTGCAACTGCGGTGACGAGCACCGCCTTGAGAACTTCCGAAGGAGGCTTGCCATGACACCCGAGCAGATTCTTGCCATCGAGCCGGTCGTGCTGACCCAGGAGCAGCGCGAGTTCTATTTCCGGGAGGGCTACCTGCTGCTGCCCGGCGTCATCGACGCGGACTGGCTGGAGCGGCTGCGTGCCGCGACCGGCCGACTGGTCGATCGCAGCCGCGAGGTATCGAAGTCCGACGAGATCTTCGACCTCGAGCCCGGCCACCGTCCGGAGGCGCCGCGGCTGCGCCGGGTATCCCGCCCGGTGCAGCACGACCCGGTCTACTGGGAGTACGTAACCCGTTCCATCCTGCCCGATATCGTCTCGGACCTGGTCGGCCCGGACGTGAAGTTCCACCACTCCAAGCTCAACTTCAAGTGGCTCAAGGGTGGCGAGGAGGTGAAGTGGCACTACGACATCTCCTTCTGGCCGCACACCAACTACTCGCCGTTGACGGTGGGCACATACCTGTACGACTGCTCGATGGACCAGGGTCCGCTCGCAGTGCTGCCCCGCAGTCACGAGATCGAGCCGATGCTTTCGCAGTACGGCGACGACGGCAAGTGGACCGGCTGCCTGGGGCCGCAAGACCTCGAGCGGCTCGACCTCTCCAGGGCGCAATACCTCACCGGCCCGGCGGGCTCGCTCACGCTGCACAACTGCCGCACGCTGCACAGCTCGCCCAGGAACCTCTCGGACCTCGGCCGGCCCCTGCTGCTCAACACGTTCTCGTCCGCGGACGCCTTTCCCTATACCGTGAATCCGCTTCGTTCGCCCTTCGACCAGGCGATCGTGCGCGGCAAGCCCGCCAGGTACTCGCACCACGATCCCCGCCCATGCCTGCTGCCGCCGGACTGGTCGGGCGGCTACAGCTCGATCTTTGCGCTTCAGCAGCAGGAGGAGCAGAAGGCGCCCGCCGGGATGATGTAGGAGGACGTGCCCAGGTTCCGCAGCAGCGGCCAGGGTCTTGCCTTGACCGGGTCCGGCGCGGCATCTAATATGTTAGTCATGTCTTAGCGGGTCGAGGGCGAGTGCCCGGGGTAGGCCCTTTGCAACAGGAGAAACTTGCCATGATGAGCGATCGCCAGCGCCGCTTCCGGGAAAAATACGTGTCGGAAATCAGCCCGATGTACAACGGCCTGGTCCACATCGGCGTGATCTACGCGGCCGGTCTCGCGGCAGTCTGGTACTGCCTGAGCCAGCTGCAGGATGCCCGTTGGGAGTGGCTGGTGGCCATCCCCGTCTTCATTGCCGGCAACTTCGTCGAATGGGCAATGCACAAGTACGTCATGCACCGGCGGCTCGACGTCTTCGCCTTGCGGGCCATCTACGAGCGGCACACCCGCCAGCATCACCAGTACTTCACCGACAACGAGCCCACGATCGACACCGTCAAGGAGTTCCGGATCGTGTTCTTCCCGTGGCGCGTGCTGGCAGTGCTCGGCGTCGGCGGCCTCGGCTTCGGCTTCATCGCCGCCAAGCTGATCAATCCCAACGCGGGCTACATACTGTTCATCACGATGGTGGGCCAGTACCTGATCTACGAGGCTTTCCACTACTGCTGCCACGTCAAGGACAACGCCTTCGTGCGCAACATGCCCTTCATCAACACGATCCGCCGGCACCACACCGCGCATCACAACCAGGGCATCATGATGCACTACAACATGAACCTGACGTTCCCGATCGCGGACTGGTTCATGGGTACGTCGGACCTTCGCCGCGGCCTGCTGGGCCACCTGTTCAACGGCTACAGCAACGACCATGTCAGGGACGAACTCAAGCCGATCATCCAGCGCTTCCGGTTCGACGACTCGCGGGTGACGCTGGACGGACCGCAACTGACGGACGAAGAGTTGCGGGTGCTGGCTTGACGGCAGTCGCGCGGTCGCCGAGGCCGCAGGCGCGAGCCGGCCGGGCGTCCGCATCGCCGGCTGTCGCATCGCCGGCTGCCGCATCGCCTGTCCCATCCCCCAAGGACTCGAAGCCGAAACGCGCGCGCAATGGCGTCCGCTCACTGACCGACGAGGCGTACGCCCAGCTCGAGGAACTGATCGTCACGCTGCAGCTGCGTCCCGGCTTCGCGGTATCGGAAGCGACGCTGTCCGAACGGCTGGGCATCGGCCGAACGCCCATCCGCGAAGCGCTGCAGCGGCTCGCCCGCGAACACCTGGTCGTGGTCCTGCCACAGCGTGGCAACCTGGTGTCCGAGATCGACGTCAGGAAGCAGTTGCGGCTGCTGGAAACACGCCGCGAAGTCGAGCGGCTGATTGTGCGCTGCGCCGCCCGTCGTGCCACCGCCGAAGAACGCGACGAGTTCCGCCAGCTTGCAAACGTCTTCAACCGCGCAGCAGACCGCAACGATTCGAAGTCCTTCCTGCGGGCCGACAAGCGCTTCAATGACCTTGGTCTGCAGGCAGCCCGCAACGAATTTGCGGCCGGGGCCATCGGCCTGATGCACGGCCTGTCGCGCCGGTTCTGGTACCTCCACTATCGTCAGGCGGCCGACCTGCCGGAGACGGCGCGGCTGCATGCGAACGTGGCCGGGGCCATTGCGGCAGCCGACGCCGATGCGGCAGCATTGGCGCTCGATGCGCTGCTGGACAACATCGAGGCGTTCACCCGCGCCACCGTCTCGACGGACTTCTGACTAGCCTTCCGTATCCTCGTAGGCTTTGCGCTGGAAGCGGGGCGTGCAGATCGCGAGGAAGACCAGGTCGGTCTCGCCGATGTTGCTGATCCGCTGCGACACCAGCGGCGGGATCACCACGACATCCCCAGGTTCGACATCCGATACGTAGTGGTCGGCAATGGTCAAGGTCCCATCGGGCCCGACCAGTTCCACCCGCCCCTGGCCTTCGAGGATCAGGTAGCGCTCGACCGTCCCTTCCAGCCGGTGCAGCCGGGTCGTGACGCCAGGCGTCACCCGTGCCCGGGCAATCGACAGCGACGGGTCGTCCGGCGTATTGAGCCACTCGGTAATGAAGCAACCTTCCTCGAACCAGTATTCCTGGGTGGCGCTACCGCGAAGGATCATCGGTTTGCTGCTGCCGCCGTTGCTCATGAATCTCCCGTGGTTGGTCGCGCACCGGCCTGCTGTGCACCTCACCGCCCTGCTGCACCGGCCGCCGCGGCGGCTTGCGAAATGTAGCCGCTGCCGACGCTGTACGCCATAGGCAAATTCCAGACCTAGGGAACCCGGGCCGCAGAAGGACGGCTCCTTGCACTTCCCGCCCGGCGCGGCGCCAACGGCATCGCTCCCATGGCATCGGGTTAGCATTGCGAGCGTAAACTAGCCCCTCACCAAGAGAAGGAGACCAGACGACATGAAACGCCGCTCACTACTGCGCGCCGCGCTTGCCGGCACGTTCGCAACCGCACTGACCGCCGGGATGGTTGCACCGGCCTACGCAGCCTATCCGGAGCGGCCGATCACGATGATCGTGCCTTGGGGAGCAGGCGGTGGCACCGATGCGGTGGCGCGCTTCATCGCCTCCGAACTCGAGAAGGACCTGAAGCAGCCGATCAACGTGGTCAACCGCACGGGCGGCAGCGGCGTCGTCGGTCATACCGCGATTTCCTCCGCGGCGCCTGACGGCTACACCATCGGCCTGATCACGGTCGAGATCGCGATGATGAAGCACGTCGGCCTGACCACCCTCGGTCCGGACGGCTTCACCCCGATCGGCATGGTCAACTACGATCCGACCGCCCTCTTCGTCTCCTCGGACTCCAAGATCAAGGACATCAAGGACCTGCTCGAGCAGGCGAAGGCCAACCCGGGCAAGCTCAAGGCGAGCGGCACCGGCCAGGGTGGCATCTGGCACCTCGGGCTCGCCGGAATGCTCGTCGATGCGAAGCTGCCTGGCAATGCCGTCGGTTGGGTTCCCAGCCAAGGTGCCGCACCCGGACTGCAGGACCTGGTCGCCGGCGGCATCGAGCTCGCCGCCTGCTCGCTTCCGGAAGCCCGCTCGCTGGTCGAAGCCGGCAAGGTGCGGCCGCTGGTGCTGATGTCGCCGAAGCCGGACACGGTGTTCCCGAAGGTGCCGCTGCTCAAGGACGTCACCGGCAGCGACTGGACCACCGGCGCCTGGCGCGGCGTGGCAGGACCCAAGGGCCTGCCGGCGGATGTGACCGCCAAGTTGGAAGCAGCGGTGAAGAAGGCCTACGAATCCAAGGAATACCAGGACTTCCTCAAGTCGCGGGGCTTCGGCGCGCAGTACGCCGACGCCAAGGGCTTCGGCGAGTTCATGGCCAAGGAAGACAAGGCCAAGGGCGAAGTCATGAAGGCGGTGGGCATCGCCAAATAGCAGGCGGGCAACCAGTCAAACAGGCAAGCGGGGAGTAGAACGACCCGCCCCGGAGACCCCGCCAGCACCGGCCTCCCGCCCTTAGGTTCAACGCCTGACAGGGCGGATCAAGGCGCCGGTGGCACGGCGGGAAAGGCCACCCACAATCCGCATCGACGCACGACCCATGAAAAGCAATGACGTCCCCATCGGGGCAGGCCTGCTGGTACTGTCGCTGCTCATCCTCTGGCATGTCAGCTCCTTTCCGCCTGCGCCCGGCCAGCCGTACAACGCCGCGCTGTTCCCGGGGATCGCCGCAGCGGGCCTGGCGCTCGCGTCGATCGCGCTGATCGTCACCGGCCTCAGGAAGCGCGACGAGCAACAGCGGGCAATTTCGGACGCCGCGCGCGACGAAGAACTGGAGAGCCTGGCGAACAGCCAGGACGTGGAGGTGCTCGCAACAGCCAAGGTGCCGTCGCGGCTCCTCGCGATCGGCCTCACGGCGGGCGCCATCGTCTTCTACCTCATCGCCGCCAATTTCCTCGGCTTCATCATCACCGGCACCATCATATTGGCGGCGCTGATGTGGTCCTACGGCGTCAACTTCAAGGTGCTCGTGCCGGTGTCGATCCTGTCCGCGGTGCTGATCCACCTCGCCTTCTACAAGCTCCTCTCGGTGCCGCTGCCGTGGGGTGTCCTGCAACCGCTCGCCTGGTAGGACGCAATGGACGCCTGGCTCCTGGCACTCGACCTCGTGCTGACCCCCACGGTGATCATGACGATCATCGGTTCGGCCTTTTTCGGCCTCTTCGTCGGCGCGGTACCCGGCTTGACGGCGACGATGGCAACTGCGCTGCTGGTGCCCATCACTTTCTTCCTGCCGCCGGTGGCGGCGGTGGGGGCGATCGTGACGGCGACCGCAATGGCGATCTTCGCCGGCGACATTCCGGGCTGCCTGATGCGCATACCGGGCACGCCCGCGTCGGCCGCCTACGTCGAGGACTCGCACAACATGACCCTCAAGGGTCACGCCGAGACCGCGCTCGGCATCGGACTGGTGTTCTCCGCGATCGGCGGGATCTTCGGGACGATCGTGCTGACCTTCACGTCGCCGGCCCTGGCAGACGCCGCGTTGCGCTTCAGCTCTTTCGAATATTTCTGGCTGGTGCTGATGGGGTTGAGCTGCGCCGTCTTCATCGCGAGCGACCGTCCGTTGAAGGGCTTCGTCACGCTGCTGATCGGCCTGCTGTGCGGCAGCGTCGGGCTGGAGAATCCGGCCGCCCATCCGCGCTTCACCTTCGGCAACTCCGACCTGCTGGGTGGCCTGAGCCTGATACCGGCGATGATCGGCCTGTTCGCCGTATCGGAAGTGCTTCGCTTCGCCCAGTTCGGCGACAGCCTGATGGTGATCACCAAGCAGGTCGGCAAGGTCCTCTCCGGCATGGGCGGGCTGATGCGCAAGTACTGGCGCCAGACCCTGCGGGGCAGCGTCCTGGGAACCATCGTCGGCGCATTGCCCGGCGCCGGCGCCGACATCGCCGCGTGGATGTCGTATGCGATGAGCAAGAAGCTCTCGAAGGAACCGGAAAAATTCGGCACCGGCCATCCGGAGGGGCTGGTCGAGTCGGGTGCCGCCAACAACAGCGCCCTCGCCGGCGCATGGATTCCGGCGCTGGTCTTCGGCATCCCCGGCGATTCGATCACCGCGATCGCGATCGGCGTGCTGTACATGAAGGACATGAACCCGGGGCCGACGATCTTCGTCAACAGCCCGCAGAATGTCTATGCGGTGTTCCTGCTGTTCCTGATTGCCAACCTGATCATGATCCCGCTGGGCATCCTGACCATCAAGCTCGCCGCCAACCTGCTCAAGGTCCCGCGCAACGTTCTGATGCCGATCATCCTGCTGTTCTGCATCGTCGGCGCGTTTGCAATCAATAACGCCACCTTCGACCTGTACGTGCTGCTCGGCTTCGGCGTCCTCGCCTGGTTCCTCGAGGCCAACGAATTTCCGATCGCCCCGCTCATCCTCGGGATGCTGCTGGGCACGATGCTGGAAGAGCACTTCATCCGCTCGATGATCAAGGCCGAGGGCAACATGCTGGCGTTTGTCGAGAGGCCGATTGCGGCGGGGCTGGCGATCTTCATCGCGCTGCTCTGGGGCGGTTCGGCATGGCTTGCCCTGCGCCGCAGTTCGATTGCGCGCGCCGCCGAGCACGCCGCGGCGCGCGCCTGAGCAAGGCCGTCGCGGCGATGGCATCGCAGCCTTCCGACGGCCTGCTGATCGGCGACGATGGCCTCGCCCGCTGCTGGTGGCATGCAGGCGTGCCGGAGTATCAGCGCTACCACGATGAGGAATGGGGCCATCCGGTCGTCGAGGACCAGCGCCTGTTCGAAAAGATCTGCCTGGAAGGATTCCAGGCCGGCCTGTCCTGGCTGACCATCCTGCGCAAGCGCGACAACTTTCGTCGCGCCTTCGACGGCTTCGATATCGAGAAGGTCGCCCGCTACCGGCAGGAGGACGTCGAACGCCTGGTAGCCGACGCCGGGATCATCCGCCACCGGCAGAAGATCGAGTCGACCATCAACAATGCCGCCCGTGCGCTCGAACTGCGCGCGGAGTTCGGATCGATCGCTGCCTATTTCTGGAGCTTCGAGCCGGCTAGCCACCAGCGCCCTGAAATCGTCGACCTCGCCCACCTGAAGGCGAATCCGACGACCGAGGTATCGAAGACGCTGTCGAAGGACCTCAAGAAGCGCGGCTGGACCTTCGTGGGTCCGACCACCGTCTACGCGTTCATGCAGGCGATGGGCCTGGTGAACGACCACCTGGAAGGCTGCTGCCTGCGTGCGCAGGTCGAGGCAGAGCGGACGCGGCTGACGCGCCCGGGCGCACCGGCCCGTTGACCATCGGCGGCAGGGGCCTCCCGCCAGGAAGCCGGCGCTCGCTCAGGCGGGCGTCGCAGCTCCCGCCAACCGGACCGGTTCCTCGCGAATCGGCAGGTTGACCAGGGCTGCGGCCAGCGACAACAGCGCGTCGGCGATCCACATCCACTGGAAGTTGCCGGTGCTGACAAAGGCAACACCGCCGAGCCAGGCACCCAGGAAGCCACCCACCTGGTGCGACAGAAGGGTTAGCCCGAAGAGCGTGCCGAGGTAACGCACGCCGAACAGCTTGCCGACGAGCCCGGCGGTTGGCGGCACCGTCGCCAGCCAGGTAACGCCGAGCGCCACCGCGAAAATGTAGAAGGTGATCGGTTCCTTCGGCGACAGCATGTAGATGAGGATGATCAGCGTACGCGACATGTACATCCAGAACAGCAGGTACTTCATCCGATAGCGCGAGCCCAGCGCGCCGGCGCCCAGGCTGCCCGCGATGTTGGCCAGGCCGATGAGCGCGATCGAGATCCCGGACACGCTGCTCGAAAGCCCGCATAGCGCGATTTCGCCGGGAAGATGCGTCACGAGGAAGGCAATGTGAAAGCCGCAAGTGAAGAAGCCGGCGTTGAGCAGCAGGTAGCTTCGGTCCTTGAGCGCGATGCGCACCTGGCGGCGCAGCGTCATCGCAGGTTCCGCAGCGACAGGCGCCGCCGCGGGAGCCCCGGACGCCGCGGTGGTCGAGTCCGGTACCTGGGTACCGGCCGCCTGCCCGACCGCACCCCGGCGGCGTGTGCGCAGCTTGAGCGCCAGCGGCAGGGTCAGCAGCGACAGGGCGGCCAGCACGAACATCGCGTTCACCCAGCCGGCCAGCGCAATCAGCCGCTCGGTGATCGGTGCGAAAACGAACTGCCCGAAGGAGCCTCCGGCGTTGACGAAGCCGGCACCGAATGACCGCCGCTCCGGCGGCAGGCGCTGGGCGGCCGCACTGATCAGGATGGAGAAGCTGCCAGCGCCCGCGCCGGCCGCGATCAGGATGCCCATCGAGAAGATCAGCCCCCAGTCGGTGGTCATGTAGGGCGTGATGGCGGTGCCGATGGCGAGCAGCAACCCGCCCCCCACGATGACCGGCACCGGCCCGAAGCGATCGGCTGCCGCGCCGAAGACCGGCTGAGCCGCGCCCCAGACGAACTGGCCGATCGCCAGAGCGAAGCTGATCGAGACGATCCCGAGCCCGGTGGCGGTGTTGATCGGCGAGACGAACAACCCGGAAACCTGCCGGGTACCCATCGTGAGCATCATGATGGCGGCTGCCGGCAGCAGCACGCCCCAAAGCGCCGCGCGCTTCGCGGCCTGATCAACCGTCACTCGGCATCCTCCCGTGTCATCGGACTTCTCCTGGTGTTGTACGGTTCAATCACCACCATCGGCCGAGGCCAGCGTCCGGTAGCAGTCGTCGACCAGATCGTGCAGTGCCGCCACCCGCTCCGTGCCGACAGCGGCGCTGAACGACAGCTGTGCGTGCTTCCAGTGCTGTCGCGCCTGCACGCGCAGGTCGCGACCGGCGGCCGTGGCCGATACCTGGCGGCTGCGGGCATCGCGACCTGCATCCACCGAGACCAGCCCCGCCTCGAGCAGCGGCCTGAGGTTCCGCGTAAGCGTGGAGGCGTCGAGCGACAACATGCGCGCGAGCTCGCCTTGCTGCAGCGGCCCGCGGTCTGCGATCATCGCCAGCATCGAATACTGAGTGGTCTTCAAGCCGCACTTCGACAGGTGAGCGTCGTAGTGACGGGAGATGAGTCGCGTCAAGCGGCGCAGCTTCATGTGGCTGCAGCCGACCGCGCCGCCGCTCGCCTTTGCATCGAGAACGTCAGCGGCAACCTTGTCGCGACCGTCGGGGGGTCTCTGCCTGTTTGTCATGTCACGCCATTGTACCTACAATGGTTGCAACTACAACCAATCGCGATGTTGAGGCAAACAGTGACACAGGACGCTTCCGCGGTACTGCAGGAATGGCTGGACGACGAAGCCCGGATCCGTGAGCGGATGTCAGCCGGCTCCGGCAACGCCCCCGTGAACCAGGCGCAGCTCGCAGCCCTGCCGGGCATCGCTGTCTTCGAGGCGATGTTCGAAGGGCGGCTGCCGGGGGCGCCGATTGCGCAGACACTGGATTTCCTGCCGGTTCGCATCGAGCCGGGCATCGCTGTCTTCCAGGGCGAGCCGAAGCATCGTCATTACAACCCGCTCGGCACCGTCCACGGCGGCTGGTTCGCCACGCTGCTGGATTCGGCGCTGGGCTGCGCAGTGCACAGCAAGCTGGCGGCCGGCAGGTTGTATACGACGCTGGAGTTGAAGATCAACCTGGTTCGCGCACTCACGGCAGGCGTGGCGCGGGTGCGGGCGGAAGGCCGGGTCATTCACCTCGGCGGCCAGACGGCGACTGCCGAGGCCCGCCTGGTGGGACCCGACGGCAAGCTGTATGCGCATGGAACCACGACCTGCCTGGTGTTCGCCGCGCGCCAGCATGACTAAGCCCCACCGCAGGGGTGGGGCTTGTGGATGAAGCGAATCGCCTGTGCGCGGCTGAGATTGTCGCGCGCGCCGGGCGCGCCTCAGACCGGCGCGATGGAGATCAAGGACGGACGATGATGCTGTTGCGCACCGACTTGACACCTTTGGCCTGCTTGGCAAGCGCTTCGGCGCGGCTCTTTTCTTCGGCAGTCTTGGCAAAGCCGCTGAGCTGGACGATACCGTCGAGCGTCTCGACACCGATGGACGTGGCGGCGACGGTGGAATCCTTGGCGTAGCTCGCCTTGACCGCTGTCGTGATCGAGGCGTCACTGGTGTATTCCGACATGCTTTGCTGGTCCCGCATGACGGAGCAGGCGCTGACGCCCATGGCAAGCGCGAGGGTGAGCAGCAGTGTTCTGATGAGGGTCATCTAGTTTTCTCAAATGTTGTGGGTCGCGTTGATTGGCAAGCTGCATGCCCACCTCTTCCGGATCAGCGATCCAGGGCAAGGTCCTCGGCTGCGATGCGGCGAAACGCGTTCAATCGCTCGCTGAAGTCCCAGCGTTCGACTCGGCAGGCAACCCCCTCGCCGCTAGCCATCGGCTGCACGAAGTTCACCGAGTTGCAGATGCCCGACCGGATACGGCTCGATACCGCGGTGCCCGCCTGCGCAACCCAGGCGCGCCGCGGCAGATCCGGGAACCGCTGGCGCAGCGGCCTGAAGTACGGCAAGTGGATGTGGCCGCCCAGGACCAGATCCGCGCCGGCATCCACCCATCGCGGCACCGCCTCTTCGGCGCCCCGCAACAGGTTCTTGTCATCCTCCGGGCGGATCACGTGAACCGGATGATGGCAGACGACGACCCGGACCTGCGACGGAGTGCCCTTTCGCAGGAGCCGACAGATCCGTTCGGTCTGGCTCTCGGACACGGCGCCCTGCTTGTGCCAGATCGGCATCACCGTGTTGACGCCGACCACCAGCAGTTGCGCATCGTCGTGCATCGGCTCCAGCTCGGGACCGAACGCCTTGCTGAAGCGCGAGAATGGCGCGTACGCACGCAACGCGAGGTTGAGCAGCGGTATGTCGTGATTCCCCGGCACGACCAGCTTGGCCGGTGCAGGCATCCGCCGCAGGAACTCGTGCGCGAGCCGGAATTGTTCTTCGGTGGCACGCTGGGTGATGTCGCCCGACATCACCACCAACGACGGGGCCAGTTCCTCGACCAGCGCCGTGAGCGCATCGACAACCTGCGGCACTTCGGTGCCGAAGTGGGGATCGGAAATCTGCAGCAGTCCCATGGACCGCTTCAGGCCGCAGCCTCGTCTCGGCTCGCGTCCCTGCTTGTCCCTGATCGCCGCTGGTATCGCCGCTGGTATCGCCGCTGGTATCGCCGCTGTATCGCCGCTTCTATCGCCGCTTCTATCGCCGCTTGCGCGCTCGACTCCGGTCGCATCGCCGAAGCCGCCGCCCTGGCCAACGCCCACCTCGTCGACGACACGCGGGACGATCAGCTGCAGCGAGTGCGGGCTGGGGCGGAACACGAGCGGCGCTGGCAGGAAGGCGATCTCACCGTCCGTGGCCACCTTCACCCGGGACCGTCGCCCCCGCCGCCCGACCTTGACCGTCAGCCGCTCGAACGGGAAGCTGCTCACCTCGGGATCATCGCCGAGTTTGCCCAGGAAGCCGCGCAGCATCAGGCGCAACGACGAAAGGATGCCGAGCGGCTGCGCCGTGATCGCCACCAGCCGGTCGTGGTCGAGCGACGGTGCGTCGTCGATGCCCACCTGCTCGAGTTGCAGCCGGTTGTTGCCGACGAACAGGGTCGGCGTGCGCAGGTGCCGGTGCTGGCCGTCCGCATCCATGTCGATCTCGAGCTGGTGCGATTGGTGGAACAAGGTCACCAGCGCGGACCACACGGCAACCAGGCGGCTGCGGCCGAACCGGCGCTTGTACGCCTCGCGATCCTCCAGCAGCTGCGGGTACAGGCCGACGCTCGCGTTGATGAAGAACACCCGGTCGTTGACCAGGCCCGCCTGCACCGGCTTGACCTCGCCGTCAAGGATCGCGCGCACGGCCTCGGCAGGTTCCTGCGGGATCCCGTGCGCACGGCTCAGATAGTTGAAGGTACCCTCCGGCACCACTCCGAACGGCAGCTCGTGTTCCAGCGCAACCTGGCCGACTCCGTTGATCGTGCCGTCTCCGCCGGCGACGACCACGATACCGTGATTTTCCTTGGCGAGCTGCACCGCCCGCCGGGCCACACCGGCAACCTGCTTGCCGTCCTGCGCCACCAGGATCTCGAACTTTCGGCCTGATGCGGAGAGGGTCTCCTGCAACGAAGCGACCTTCCGCTCGGTCGCGTTGCGGCCCGAGCCGGCGTTGACCACGACATATACCGGTGCGCTAGGGTTCACGCCGGGGCGGGGGCAGCTTCCATGCCTGCCGAGGGGACTACGAACTCTGCACGCGAGCCGCGTCGCTCACCAGGCCGCCGGCAATTTTCGAAGGATCGCGAGACGGTGTTTCTGGTCCACCGCAATGTAGCCGCCGCGGGTGAGTGCCTTCATGATCCGGGTCACCATCTCGCGCGAGGATCCAACACGATCGGCAATGTCCTGGTGGGTGAGCTTGTGCGGCACGATGCGCATGCCATCCTCGGTTTCGGCTGCCTCATTCAGGAAACGCGCAACCCGACCGTAGACGTCTT
Organism: uncultured Pseudomonadota bacterium; assembly: GCA_963844195.1. Classification (GTDB taxonomy): domain Bacteria; phylum Pseudomonadota; class Gammaproteobacteria; order Burkholderiales; family Burkholderiaceae_E; genus Lautropia. Next base: position 330,853 of record CAWJNC010000006.1, read on the forward strand.
GCAGTGCCAGGCTCTTCGCTTGTCCGGTGAGACGGCGCACCATGTGGATGAGCTTGCAGGTAAGGTGCCAGGCGAACTCCGGATTTTCGGCCAGGAACTGCTTGAGTTCCGCCGACGGCACGACGCAGCAGCGCGTCGGCTCCAGTGCCTCAACCGATACTGATCTCTTGTCGCCGTTCAGCGACAACTCCCCCAGGTACTCGCCTGGACCCAGTTCGGACAGGACGAACTCCCGCCCCTCGACCGAGGTAGCGTAGACCTTCACCCGGCCGCCAAGGACGATATAGATCGAATCGGTGTCGTCGCCCTCGTTGATCAGGATCGCATGGGCCGGGAACGTACGGTTGTCCCCGCGGCCAGCGAGATTGGCGAGCAAAGCAGCGGGAAGCCGCTCGGTCGCGTCAGACGGTAGATCGTCAGTACGGGAACGGGACATCGGCTTTCCCCGTTGCGCGCGCTCGCAGATACGCGAAGATCGCGTCGAGCTCGGCGACCACCAGCGGCTGCCCCTTGTAGCCGGGCATCCCGCGGCCGATATCACCTTCCAGGACCAGTCGATCGAATCGTTCGCGGGATCCGTCCCGCACGGCCGCGAGAAGCGAGGGCGCGGCCCAGCCGTCGAAATCCCGTCCGTGGCAGCGTGCGCAGTCCATTGCCCGCAGTGCTGCGCGCCCGCGCAATTCGGCGGCAAGACCCTGCGCGCCGGCAAGCCCGTCCGCAGCAACGGCGCCCGGCAGGATCGTCAGGACGCCTGCCAGGAGCCAGGGCGAAGCACAACGCACAGCCATGACGATGACCTGGCCGCACGCCGCCCACGTTACTTGCGCGCCTCGGCGGGCCTCGCGGACACGGCGTGCATGGCAGAGGCCGAGGCAGCATCGGACGGTTTGGTCGAAGTGCCCGCCGGTGCCTGCAAGCTCGGGCTGCCCGCGATCGACTGCTCTGGTTCCTCGCGCGCACTGCGCGGTGCTTCGACGCTCAGGTAGAGCCAGGCCGGGTGCGGATAGAACTTGGACGCGTAGTCGTATCCGGCGCCGGCCTGCAGGCGCTGCACGACGATCGCGGGGTGATCGCCCAGCTTCTCGGCCGAGACGATGCTCGGGATGAGGGCGATCAGGACTGCTGTGAGTGGGACGGCTTTCATGGTCGGCTCCTTTCTGGATCGAGGGTGCATCCATCCTAGGAGCCGCCGCCATTGCCCACGAGTGACAATGCCGCCGCCGGGGAGCGACATATTCACATCCCCGCATTTCGCACCCGCGCAGGCGACGTGGGAAGTCGTCAGGCGGCATCGCTATCCGGCGACGCCGGGGCCGCGACGGTTCGTCCATGGGCGCGTCCCTCCCGCCGCGCAGACCGCAGGAACTCCTCGATCTCGGGCGACATCGTCGCAAATCGCACTATGAAGACCGAACTGCTGTCGGGCGCGGCACCGATCACCTTTCCATACAGCGCGCCCGGCACCGGATCGCTGCTGCCGAAGCCGAACTGCAGCGCCAGGTTGTCCAGCGTGGCCACGGGTTGGTCCAGTCGGACCTCCGCCATTCTTGAGGAGAGCGCAATCAGGCTGCCGGCGAACAACTCATCGCCCACCTGCTCGTCATCGATGACCGCGTACTTGAAGCAGATCGCCTCGGGAAGGCGCACCATCGGCTCCGCCATCTCGGGCAGGAACAGCTTGTGGCGGCCGCTGATGCCGAGCGCCTCGTAGAGCGTCAGCGGCTGGTCGATTCCCTTGGCCTTGATCTCCAGGCGCTTGCCGACGCGCACGATCCCGCCGACCTCCTTGCGGGTGGTCTCGGAGATCAGAATCTGTCCACCCGTGGTGAAGGACTGAATGCGCGAGACGGCATTGACATGACGGCCCACCACACCGTATTTCATCCGCTCCGGCGAGCCGATGTTTCCCACCACCACCTGGCCGGTGTGAACTCCGATGCCCATCTCGACTTCGGGCAACTCCTCCTCGCGCACGTATGCGTTGACCGATTCCATCGCAAGTTGCATTGCCACGGCACATGCCACGGCGCGTTGCGCATCGTCATCCGCCCAGGTCGGCGCCCCGAACAGCACGAAGATCGCATCGCCGATGAACTCGTCGATGGTTCCTTCGTATTCCCGGATCACCTTGACCATGGAGGCCAGGTACCGGTTGAGGACCGCCACGACCCGCTGCGGCGCGAGCCGCTCCGATAGCGAGGTGAAGCCGCGAAGGTCGGACATCAACATCGTGACTTTTCGCTTCTCGCCGCCCATGCGCAGCCCGGCGGGAGATTCGAGCAGCGTCGTCACGATGTCGTCGGTAAGGTAGCGGCCGAAGGTCTCACGGATGAACCGGTTGCGTACCTCCACCTGCTCCGCCATGCGGTGCAGTTCGTCCTCGACGTGCTTACGCTCGGAGATGTCGGCCCAGGATCCGACCAGCTCGAGCGGCTTGCCGTCTGCCGCATGGCGCACCGTGAACGTATCCTGGATCCAGAGGTAGTGCCCGCGGCGATGGCGAAAGCGATACTCCAGGCAGCCACCGCCTTTCTCGATCAGCGGGTTCATCTGCGCGAACACCTGGGGCGCATCCTCCGCGTGCAGTCGCATCGACCAGAAGCGCGGGTCCTCGCGCATCTCCCAAGGAGCGTAGCCCATGGTCGACAGGAGATTCTCGCTGACATAGGTGCAGGCATAGTCGTCCGATGCCTTCGTGGCGTAGATCACGGCCGGACTGGCTGCCACCAGCTTCTCGAGGTCGTTCATCAGCGACATGCGCTCGCCCAGGGCCTGCTCGACCTGCTTGCGGTCGGAGATGTCGGCCCAGGATCCCACGATCTCGATCGCTCGCCCGGATCCATCGTGCAACACCTTGAAGGTATCCTGGATCCAGGCGTAGTGACCGTCGCGGTGGCGGAAGCGATACTCGACGGCGCCGCCGCCCTTGTCGATGAGTGCCGGCATTTCCGCCAGGACCCGATGCGCATCGTCCGGGTGCAGGCGCTTCGTCCAGAAGTCGGGGTCCTCCAGCATCTCCCATGTCGAGAACCCCATGATCAGTTCGACGTTCTCGCTGATGAACGTGCAGCGAAAGTCCTTCGAGGGCTGGCTGGTGTAGATGATGCCGGGGGTCACGGTCAAGAGGTATTGCAGGCGGCCACGCGCCTCGTTCAACTGAGCGGTTCGCTCGCCGACCCGCCTCTCCAGTTCATCGTGCGCCCTCTGCAGCGCCTCCTCGTCGCGCTTGCGACCCCGCATGTCGGTATTGAAGCCGACGGTGCCGACTTCCTGGCCGTCCTCGTCGTACAGGACGGACGCCGAGATCAGCACCGGGATGCTGGTGCCGTCCTTGGCCCACAGCACCGTGTCAAGCCCCGACACCGTGCCGCCGCGCTTGCGCATCTCGCGGCCGATCTCGTTCATGCCTGCGTCGCCGCCGTAAAGCAGGGTGGCGTTGCTCCCGAGCACCTCGTCGCCGCGATACCCGAACAGCGTTTCCGCGCCCTCGCTGAAGAGAACGATGCGCCCTTCCCGATCGGTGGCGATGATCGCATCCGGGGAACTCTCGATCAGCCGGGTCAGGTAGCGCTTGGTCTTCTGGAGTTCGGCATTGGCGTCGAGGGCTTCCTGCTCCGCGCGCTTGCGCTCGGTGATGTCCGCCCATGCGCCGACCAGTTCGCACGGTTGGCCGGCACTGTCATAGATCACCTTGAAGGCGTCCTGGATCCAGATGTAGTGCCCGTCGCGATGCTGGAACCGGTACTGCAGCACGCCGCCGCCGCGTCCGATAAGGGGCCGCATCTCCTCCAGGACCCGTGCCGCGTCGTCCGGATGCAGCAACGCCGGCCAGAACTTCAGGTCCGTCGTCATCTCCCGCGGCGTGTAACCCATGATCGCCCGCAGGTTCTCGCTGACGTAGGTGCACCGGTAGTCGCCGGCAGCCTCGGTCGTGTAGATGATCGCGGGGTTCACCGCCAGCAGGTACTCGAGACGCTGGGGGCCATTGCGGCCTTCAATCGCCGCCGGCGTGGCGTTCAAAGCTTCCGGTGGCCGGCTGCGCTTGCGCGGTCGGGTCAGTTGGGCGACGGGATGACCCTTGCTATCCGTCTCCTGCTCCATGTCGTCCTCCTGGGAGCATCCAGAACCGCAACAGGAACCGCAGGAAATTATAGGCCTGCCAAGCCCCGTGCAGGCTGCGAGTTCCTTGCTGGCTGCCTGCTGTACCGCGCGCGTCTGCACGCGGATGTCGCCGTCTCCCCCCGGGCTGATCAGTTACCGGTCGCCGGCGCCGTGAACGATTCAGCCCCGTCTTTCAGCCGGCGCAGGCGCTGCGGTCCCAGCATCTCCTCGTTCAGGCCGAAGGCAGCGATCCGTGCCGGCAGCGATTCTCCGCGTGCCAGCGCGGCGCAGGCTTCGCCCATCGCAGCCGACGTCTGGATGCCGTAGCCGCCTTGCGCCGCGACCCAGAAGAAGCCCTGCGCATCAGGATCGAAGCCGCCGACCAGATCACCGTCGGCCACGAACGAACGCAGCCCGGCCCAGGTACGGTTGGGCCGGCGGATGGCAAGGGTGGTCATCGTCTCGATGCGGTCGATCGCGAGCGCAATGTCGACTTCCTCCGGTTGCACGTCGTGCGGCGGCACCGGATCGGCATTGGCCGGCGAACCCAGCATCAGCCCCGCATCCGGCTTGATGTACCAGTCTTCGGCGACCCCGATGATCATCGGCCAGCTCGAGGCGTCGATGCCTTCGGGAAGCGGAAACACGAATGCCGAACGGCGCCGCGGCTGGATGCCGATCGGACGCACCCCGCCAAGCGCCGCGACCTGGTCGGCCCATGCGCCGGCGGCGTTGCAGACTATCGGCGCCATGTAATCATCGCCGCCGGCGCGGACCCGCCAGCGGCCGGCGCTGCGCTCCATCGCCGCCACCTCCGCATTGCACACCAGCGATCCGCCGGCACGCCGCATGCCACGCAGGTAGCCCTGGTGGATGGCATGTACGTCCATGTCGACCGCATCCGGTTCGAGGATCGCGCCCACGATGCGATCGGCTCGCAGCACCGGCACCAGCCTGCAGGTTTCGTCGCGGCTCAGCCGCATGCCGCGCGGCGAGATCGCGGAAAGCACCTGCCAGTGCCCCTCGAGCAGCGCCTCCTGCCCTGGCATCGCGACCATCAACGCGCCGCGCGCACCGAGCAGCGGATGCTCGCTGAAGCCTTCCGGCGGTGCCTCCAGGAACGCACGACTCGCCAGCGTCAGCGCCCTCACCTGCGGCGTGCCGTAGCTTTCCATGAAGAGCGCGGCGGACCGGCCGGTGGAGTGGTAGCCGGGCTGCGACTCACGCTCGAGCACCACGACCCGGCCATGCGGCGCGAGCCAGTAGGCAATCGATGCGCCGGCGATGCCGCCGCCGATGACGATGAAGTCCGCATCGACACTCATCGAGGCCGCGCCTCGACGAGGAAGGCATGCGGTCCAGGGGACGGCTGTCGCGATTCGCTGGACAAGGCGGAAATGGGCTCAGCTGAGCGCGACCTCGAAGCCGCGCCGCGTGCCGGGCCGCAGCATCATCGCCTCGTACCAGCGCCTGACATGCGGATACTCAGCCAGATCAACCTTGTGGCGCTCGTGGCGCCACACCCAGCCGATGATCGCGAAGTCTGCCACCGAGAGTTCATCGGCGAAGAACTCGTGCTCCGCGAGCCGGCGGTTCATCACGCCGTACAGCCGACGCGTTTCCTTCGAATAGCGCGCGAGCCCGTAGCGGCGGTCGTGTTCATTCTCGAGGCCGACGAAGTGATGCACCTGGCCCGGCATCGGGCCGAAACCGCCCATCTGGAACATCAGCCACTCGAGCACCGGCACTTTGGCACGCAGGTCCTTCGGCAGGAACTTTCCCGTCTTCTCCGCGAGGTAGAGGAGGATGGCACCGGATTCGAAGACACTCAGCGGCGCGCCCCCGGGACCGTCTCGGTCCACGATCGCCGGGATCTTGTTGTTGGGGCTGAGGTTCAGAAACGAGGGCTCGTACTGCTGGTCCTTGGTGATATTGACGACGTGGACCTTGTAGGGCAACTCCATCTCCTCCAGGGCCACGCTGATCTTGCGGCCATTGGGGGTGTTGAACGTATAGAAATCGATCGTCATGCTGGCTGCTGGCTCCTCTGATCAGGCGCGAAGGCGACAATACCTGGCGCGGCAAGCCGCTATTCTGCGCCAGTCGCGGCGCGGCATTGTCCAATGCCGGCAGCCTGACCGCAACTGCCTCCCGTGCCAGCCACATGGCGCCGCAAAGCGGAACTATTTCACGGAACGGGCCGGACCGGGGGGCGCGGGCGACCGTGCGTCAAACTGATCCATCCGATTGTCAACTTACGTCGGCCGGCGTGGCCGGGCCGCGTCATCCTTCAGATCACCCCGGCCGTAGACCGGCCTGAAAGGGGAAAGAAACTCGAGGAGGTCGCTTGCGGTCCAGCCCGTTGTCCATCATTGCCGCTTCTGCGCTGAGCCGTCTCGCGCCGAGGGCGGCGCTGGGTTGCTGGCTGCTGGCCGCCCTTGCCGTCCTCGCCCTGGCCGGCCTGCCCGCCAGCGAAACGGCCTCGGTCCTGCTCCCGGGCCTCTTCGCCGGCAGCTTGCAGACGCGCGCCCGTCTTGCCGCGATCATCCTCGAGCTGATGACCGCGTCCTGGCTGTTCCTGGCGCTTTTCGGACACAAGCCGCTCGGTTCAGGGCTCAAGACCTGCGTCAAGCTGGTCTCCCACACCGGGATCGTGCTGCTGGGCTTGATCGTCGGCTCGGCGCCGGAACTCCTCATCTGGATCACCGCCATCGGCACGCTGCTGTGCGCCGCCCCCCTAGTGGTGGCCGGTTCCAAGGTTGCGCGGTCTTCCCATGGTGATTCGATCCGCTGGTTCGTTGCCGGCGGCTTCGCGGTGGCTGGAACACTCGCCTTCGCGCTGCTGGTGGCAGGCGGTCATTCCAACGTGCCCATCAGCCTGGCCCTGATCGGGACCACGTCGCTCGCCGCCTTCGCCTGGGGCATGGCGGTCGCCGAGGCTGCGCTGGCCGATCGGGCCAAGATCGAGGCCGCCCACGACAAGGTGGTCGAGTCGGCGCGCAAGTACCGGCATGTCTACTATTCGGTGCCGATCGCGCTGATGTCGATCGACATGCAGGGCAACGTGCTGCGCTGGAACGAGAAGGCCCAGCAGGCGTTCGGCAAGGGGCTGGTCGGCGGCCGCCTCAATCCGGTGTCGCAGGTCATCGGTGAGGCGGGTACGGAGGCGCTGCTCGACGAAGTCCGCAAGACCGGCCGCCACCAGTGCGAAGTCCAGATCGACCTGACCGGCGAGTTGCGAACCTATGCCGTCGACGCGATCGCGGCCGGCACCGACATCGAGTTGAGCTTCGGCGACGTGTCCGAGCGCAGCAAGCTCGCGGCGACGCTCGAACACATCGCCCATCACGACTTCCTGACCGGCTGCCTCAATCGCCGCGGCCTGGAGCGCGAAGTCGACAGCCTGCTCTCGCGCATTGCCGCCGGGTTCCCGTCTTCCTTCATCTATGTGGACCTCGACCGGTTCAAGGCGATCAACGACGTCTTCGGGCATGCCGCAGGCGATGCCATCGTCCTCGAGGTGGCGCGCCGGCTCGGCGACCAGCTGCCACCGGGCGCGACGGTCGGGCGCATCGGCGGCGACGAGTTCCTTGCAGTGCTGCCCGGCCTGGACCTCGCGGCGGCCAAGACGGAGGCGCAGCGCATCCTCACGTCGCTCACCCGGGAGACCGTGGACTTCGAAGGCCTGCAGATGAACGTGGAGGCGAGCATCGGCGTCATCGAAGCGACACCCGGCATGCAGACCCGCGAGTTGCTCGCCTATGCAGACGAAGCCTGCGCCCAGTCGAAGCGCTCAGGCCGCGGCCGCATCACGGCGCTGGATGCGAGCAACGAACTGCTGGTCAACTACCGCGCCGAGAAGCTATACGGTTCGCAGCTCAAGTTCCGCCTGCCGACCGAGCGGATGCGCATCTTCGCGCAGCCGATCGTGCCGCTGCAATCGGGATTCGAGGTGATGTCGTACGAGGTGCTCCTGCGTACCGAGGATGAGCACGGCCGCATCGAGGCCCCTGCCCGCCTGATTGCAGCCGCCGAGCGCCAGGGCGCAATGGCCGCAATCGACCGGTTCGTGCTCAGCCGCACGGTCGCCCACCTGGCGGAGCATCCGGCGCATACGCGCGACCTCGGCTTCGTCTCGGTGAACCTCAGCGGCATGTCGCTCAACGACGACCGGTTCGTGAACGATGCGATCGCGCTCCTGCGCGAGCACCGCGCCATCGCATCCAAGATCTGCCTCGAGATCACCGAGTCGGTCGCGCTCTACGACATCAGCAGCACGCGTCGCTTCGTGGACGAGATGCATGCCATCGGCGCCACCATCGCTCTCGACGACTTCGGCGCGGGCTACACGTCGTTTGCCTACCTGAAGGACCTGCCGGCGACGCTGTTGAAGATCGACGGCCAGTTCATCACCGGCCTCGGCAGCGGCGCGAAGAACCACGGTATCGTGCGCGCCATCCAGCAGGTAGGACGCGAGCTCGGCATGCAGTGCCTTGCCGAATGGGTGGAGGACGAAGCCACCTTGAAGATCCTGGTCGATCTCGACGTCGACTACGCCCAGGGCTATGTATTCACGCGCGCCAAGCCGATCGAGACCTGGCTCAGCGAAAGGGTGGACCTCACCCCACTGCTCTCGCGACAGGCTGCGCTGTCATGATCGAGACCGAAGCCTCGACGCTGACCGACGCTGCCCGGTCGATTGCCGGAGCCCTCGGGCCGGTACCGCTCGCAGCCGGTGCGCGACTGCAGGAATTCGAGATATCGGCAGTGATCGGGCAAGGCGGCTTCGGCATCGTCTACCTCGCGCGCGATCTGTCCCTGCAGCGCAGCGTCGCCATCAAGGAGTACATGCCGGCGCACCTTGCGGGGCGTAGCGCCGACGGCGCAGTGCGGCCGCTGACCAAGAGCCAGGTGGAGGTTTTCGAGCTCGGCCGGCGCAGCTTCATCAACGAGGCCAGGATGCTGGCCCGGTTCAAGCATCCCGGCCTGCTGGAGGTGCTGCGGTTCTGGGAGCAGAACGGCACGGCCTACATGGTGATGCCGTACTACGACGGCGCGACGCTGACCCAGTACCTCAAGCGGCATCCCGGAGTAGCCACCGAAGCCTGGCTGAAGAAGACGTTCAGGCCGCTGGTCGACGCGCTCGGCCACATGCATGCCGAGGACTGCTTTCATCGCGACGTCGCGCCCGACAACATCCTGATCCTCAAGGACGGGTCCGCGGTGCTGCTCGACCTCGGTGCCGCGCGCCGCGTGATCGCCAACGACGTGCAGGCGATGACGGTGATGCTCAAGCCCGGCTACGCGCCGATCGAACAGTATTCCGACGATCCCCGCTTCCGGCAGGGCCCGTGGACCGACATCTACGCGATGGCGGCGGTCTTCTTCTTTGCGGTCACCGGCAAGCCGCCGCCGGCATCGGCGTCGCGTGTGATGCGCGACAGCGTCTCGCCGCTGTCGGCCGTCCGTCCGTCCGGCTACAGCGGCTCGTTCCTGAGCGCAATCGATCAGGGACTGTCCCTTCAGCCGGATGACCGGCCGCGCTCGATCGCGGAGTTCCGCACTCTTCTCTACGCAACGGCGCCGGCGGCGCCAACGACGCCACCGGCGCAGCCGGCGCCGGCACGCAAGCCGGCGTCCGTGCAGACGGAACAGCGCGCCGCCGAGGGCCTCGACGACCCGTCGTCGCCGCCGGCGCCGGCGCCGATACCGAAGGCGGTCGCCGCGATCGTGGGAGCGTGCATGCTGGTCGCCGCGGGCGCATGGTATGCAATGCAACCGCGGGATGCAGCGAAGACGCCCCCGCAAACCGTGACCGCAGCTGCGGCGGCGGTACCTGCCGCAGCTGCTTCGGCTGCAGCGGCTCCTCCCGATGCAGCGGCGCCGGCCGCAGCTGCGGCGGCTCCAGTGGATGCGGCGGTGCTTCCCGCAGCGGTTCCGCCGGTGGCTCCGGCAGCAGCTGCGGCGGCAGTCCCGCATCCGCCTGCACCAGGAACCTCGACATCCATCGTGGCGGCGACGACGGCAACACCGGCGGCACCGCACGTGGCAAGGCCTGCCGGCACGACGCCCGGCGCGGCCGGACAGGCACCCGCCGTCGATGCGCCCGACGCCAAGCCCGCGGCAGCACGGGCAGCGAGGCCGGTCAAGGCCGCCGCTGCTGCTCCGGCCGCTGCTGCTCCGGCCGCTGCTGCTCCGGCCGCTGCTGCTCCGGCCAATGCTGCTCCGGCTGCCGAAGGCGATGCACGCCCCGCCGCGACGGGAACCGGGACTGTGATATTCGCAGTGAAGCCGTGGGCGGAAGTGCGAGTCGATGGCGTCGCGCGCGGACATAGCCCGCCGATGAAACAACTGACCCTGCCGGTGGGACAGCACACCATCGAGCTGCTAAACCCCGCTTCGGCGCCGGTCAGGCAACAGATCGAGGTGCGCCCAAACCAGCGGACCGTGATCAACCAGCAATTCTGAGCATTGAGGAACAGGAGCAGATCGTGGATCGAGGAGCAATGCACGTGATGAGGCACTCACCCGGGAGGGCGCTTTCGCCGCTTGGACTCGCCAGGGTGCTGACGCGCGCCGGGCTGGTAGCCGCTGCGCTGGCAATCACCGGCTGCGCGCACCTGGAGCCGGTCACGGGGTCCGCGAATGACGCCGAAGCGCGCCGGGAGCTGGATGCCGGCATCGCGCACTACGACAAGGGCGACTACGTGAACACGATACGCAGCCTGCTCACGGCAAAGGAGATCTGGCGTGCGCAGGTCGAGACACGGGTCGCCGCCCAGAAGTACGTCGCCTTCAGCCATTGCCTGCTGAACCGGCCGGAGCCGTGCCAGCAATCGTTCCGCGACCTGCTGAAGCTCAAGCCCGACTTCGAACTGGCAGCGGCCGAGGCCGGCCACCCGATGTGGACCGCTGCATTCAAGCAAGCCAAACAAGAGGCGCCGGGGGCCAACCGCGGGCAGCTCGCGCAGACACAACGATAGGATTGCTAGGAGCCTGGGCTCCCTAGTCAGGCAGCGGGCGGTGTCGACACCGCCCCCGACACCACCTCGAGCATCACCTCCCCGTAGCTCTCCAGCTTGCGCGCCCCCACCCCAGGAATGGCCGCCAGTTGCTCGATATCCGTCGGCCGGTTGCGCGCGACCTCGCGCAAGGTCGCATCATGGAAGATGACGTACGCCGGCACACCGGCGGCTTGCGCCTGTTGTGCACGCCAGGCGCGAAGCCGGTGGAATACCTCCACCGCCTGCGGATCGAGATCGGCGATGGCGGCGTCGCGACGTGCGTTCCCCTGGCCTGCGCCGGCAGTCCTGCCGGAAGCGCCGCGCCGTCGTGACGCCGCCGGCTCCTCGCGCCATTTGCGCAGGCTGATCTTGCGCTCGCCCTTCAGAACCGGGCGGCTGTCCTCGGTCAGCGTCACCGCGTTGAAACGGTCGCTGTCCACTTCGACGAATCCGCTGATGGCAAGCTGCCTTGCCACCGACCGCCACTCGCGCGCCGACAGGTCGCTGCCGGCGCCGAAGACCGGGAGCTTGTCGTGGCCGAAGCGCCGGGTCTTGTCGGTGGCTGCGCCGCGCAGCACGTCGACCAGGTGCTGGGCGCCGAACGGGAAGCCGCTCGATTTCTCGCAGCGGTAGACGGCCGAGAGGAACTTCTGCGCGAGCACCGTGCCGTCGACGGTCTCCGGCGGCAGCAGGCAGTTGTCGCAGTTGCCGCAAGGCGCACTGGCTTCGCCGAAATAGTCGAGCAGGCGCACGCGCCGGCATTCGATGGTTTCGCACAGAGCCAGCATGGCGTCGAGCTTGGCGCCTGCCACCCGCTTGTAGGCGGGCTCCGCCTCCGAAGATTCGATGAAGCGCCGTTGCTGGACCACGTCGGCAAGGCCGTACGCCATCCAGGCATCCGCGGGCAGTCCGTCGCGGCCGGCGCGCCCGGTCTCCTGGTAGTACGACTCCACCGAACGCGGCAGGTCCAGGTGCGCGACGAACCGCACATCCGGCTTGTCGATGCCCATGCCGAAGGCGATGGTGGCCACGACGACGATGCCGTCCTCGCGCTGAAACCTCGCCTGCACCTGGCTGCGCACCAACCCGTCGAGGCCGGCGTGATAGGCGAGCGCCGTCATGCCATGGCTCGAGAGGAACTCGGCCGTCTGCTCAACCTTGGCGCGGGTGGCGCAATAGACGATGCCGGAGTCGCCGGCGTGGTCCGCCTGGATGAAGGCGAGCAACTGGCGGCGCGGATCGTCCTTTTCGACCAGCCGGTAGCGGATGTTGGGCCGATCGAAGCTGGTCACGAAGCGGCGCGCATCCTCGAGCACCAGGCGCTTGACGATCTCCTGGCGGGTTGCCTCATCCGCCGTCGCCGTGAGCGCGATACGCGGCGCTTGCGGAAAACGTTCGGCCAGCACCGACAGGCCGATGTACTCGGGACGGAAATCATGGCCCCATTGCGAAACGCAATGCGCTTCGTCGATGGCGATCAGCGCGACCTGCGTGCGCTCGAGCATCGCGAGGCAGCGTTCGGTCAACAACCGCTCCGGCGCGACGTAGAGCAGGTCGAGGGTGCCCTCGCGCACCGACCGCTCCACCGCCGCCGCTTCGGCGCCGGTCAGCGACGAGTTCAGGAAGGCGGCGCGCACCCCGGCCTCCTTCAGCGCCGCCACCTGATCCTGCATCAGCGCGATCAGCGGCGACACCACGATGCCGACGCCGGGTCGGATCAGCGACGGGATCTGGTAGCACAGCGACTTGCCGCCGCCCGTGGGCATCAGCACCAGCGCGTCGCCGCCGGCGACGACGTGTTCGATGATCGCCTGCTGCGGACCGCGAAAGGCGTCGTAGCCGAAGACCCTTGCCAGGGTCTCGAGGGCGGCGGTCATCGGCGCCGCGCTGCCATCAATGTGCGTCGCCCGGCTTCGACGGCACCTGCAGCAACCGGTCGATGAAGGCGATGGAAACCGCCGACACCAGGAAGACGACATGGATCACCGTCTGCCACAGCAGCGTGTGCTCGGTAAGGGTCGCCGCCGAGATGAAGCTTTTCAGCAGGTGGATGGACGAGATGCCGATGATGGCGGTGCCGAGCTTGACCTTCAGCACGTTGGCATTGACGTGCGACAGCCATTCCGGTTGGTCCGGATGCTCGTCCAGGTGCAGCTTCGAGACGAAGGTTTCATATCCGCCCACGATGACCATGATCAGCAGGTTCGAAATCATGACCACGTCGATGAGGGAGAGCACGATGATCATGATCACCGTCTCCTTCTGCAGGTCGCCAATGCCGAGACGCTCCGTGGTGTGTTCCAGCGCGTGCGCGTCCCAGAGGATGGCGACCAGGTGCCACAACTCCTCGAGGAAGAGGACGACATAGACCACCTGGGCGATGATCAGCCCGAGGTAGAGCGGAAGTTGCAGCCAGCGGCTGGCGAAGATGATCGCCGGAAGCGGCTTCAACGGGCGAACCGCGCGATTGGGATCCATGGGTGAGGCTTTGTCTTTGATGGGGTGGACGATTTAGTACCGCAGCGAACGGAACCGGCGTTGAAGCGGAGACAAGGCAGAGACCAAGGCGCAGACAAAGCGGCGAGAAAGCCGAGAACGGCAGCGGCCAAGGCTGCGATGAACGATCCTGCCGCGCCCGGCGATTCTACTGTGCGGTCAAGAGCCTGCCGGCGCGGACCACGGGCGCAGGGACTACACCAGGCGCATCGGCCGGGGGCCGATGGCACCGGTTCCACGAACGATCGACTTCAGTCGAAGGTGGGCGATTCCACCCCGAGCACGTCGTGCAGCTTGGTGCTGGTGGTGGTGTACTGGAGGTGGATCTTCTTGTCCGGAAACACGTACTTCGCCGAGCCGAAGGCGGCGAGCGCGGCCTCGTGAAAGCCGCAGAGGATGAGCTTCTTCTTGCCGGGATACGTGTTGATGTCGCCGACCGCGAAGATGCCGGGCACGTTGGTTTCGAACTTTTCGGTGTCGACTTCGAGCTGGCGCCGGTTCAGGGCAAGGCCCCAGTTTGCGATCGGCCCAAGCTTGGGCGATAGGCCATAGAACACCAGCAGCGAATCAAGCGGCACCGAACGCGTGACACCATCCTGGCCGGCAACCTTGATCGCCGTGAGGAGATCGTCGCCGGCCTCGTAGCCGGTGATCTGGCCGATCAGGAACTGCATCTCGTAGTCATCGCACAGCGCGCGCATCCTTGCGACGGTGGCGGGTGCAGCGCGAAAGCCGTCGCGCCGGTGCACCAGGATCACGCTTTCGGCCTTGCCGACCAGGGCGAGCGCCCAGTCCAGCGCCGAATCCCCGCCGCCGGCCACCACTACGTTCTTGCCGGTGAAAGCGTTGACGTCGCGCACACGGTAGAAGATCTGGCGGTCGTTGAAGCGGTCGACGCCGGCCAGCTTGAGCTCTCGGGACTGGAAGGAGCCGACCCCGCCGGCGATGAAGACGGTCTTGGTAAGGAATTCGGTGCCGGTGCTGGTGCGCATGTAGAAGCGGCCGTCGTCCTGGCGCTGCACCACCTGGACTTCCTGCCCGAGGTGGAACGTCGGCGAGAACGGCTTGATCTGCTCCATCAGGTTGTCGGTGAGCCCCTGACCGGAAACCGCCGGCAGCGCAGGTATGTCGTAGATAGGCTTGTCAGGATAGAGCGCGACGCACTGGCCGCCGATCTCCGGCAGCGAATCGATGACATGCGCCCGGATCTCCAGTAAGCCGAGTTCGAACACCTGGAAGAGCCCGACGGGTCCGGCGCCGACGATGACCGCGTCCGTTTCGATGGGGGAGGAGGCGCCCGCGCTTGCGGGTGCGGTGACTGCTGCCTCTGGCGTCGACGCCTGCAGGTCACCGGGAAGTGTCTGGTCCATTCCGGGCATTTTATTGCCAGCCATGCATTTCTGTCCCCAAAGGACGGAGAACCGTAGCGCCCATTGATGATATGGATATAACCGGAGGCCATGTCCGTGGGCGCCACCCCGCCACTGACGGAAAGCTGACAGCGGCCGTGACCGCCGCGCAACTCGACCAGCCCTGGGGTGGCGGCTTGCCTATCCTCTTCAGCACGGTTGCATCGATAACAACTTCCATCGCGAGGCCATGCGCGGTGCGAGCGGGACATGCGCCTATATTCGCACCCCATCCATCATGTCGTTAGGCAATATCAACCGGCGATGGCAATCCGGATCAGGAGAAGGAAGTCATGTCGAAGCAAGCCCCGCCGGAACTGGCAGCATTCGTTGACCAGCACCCTACGACGGCAGTGGCCGACTTGCTCGGCATCATCAACGACAGTGCCACGCTCGAGGGCGCCTGCAATCGGGATATCGTCACCGCCTACCTCCTGCGGGTGGCCGACTGCGAGGGAGTCCCAGACTCGATCCGTTCGCTGGCCCGCCAGCTCTACAACGAGTGGGACCTCGAAGCGGTGAGCGCTTCCGCGGTCGCCCTACTTTCGCTGGGCAACCTGCTGCATTGATCCTCCTGGCGGCTCGAGGCTGACGGCAGATCGAGGGTGACGGCGGATTGAGGCTAACGGCCGATCCACTCCGGGTCGGCTGCGGCTCAGCGCCGGGTCAGCACCACCGCCAGCTCGGACGTCCCCGATGGATGCGGCACCAGCGGATAGGGTGGCTTCGGCCAATCCCAGGCATCGCCGGGGAACAGCGCGCGCATCGCATTGACGTCGCAATGATATGGCGGACCTTCGATCGATCCTGATCGGGCACCCTCGCGCGGTGCCTGCATGAACAACGCAAACAGCCTGCCGCCCGGCCGCAGCCATGCCCGGACTTGGTCGGCGTAGCGTCGCCACTGGTCCGGATAGAGCGCGCACAGGCAGGTCTGCTCGTAGATGGCGTCGAACTGCCCCGCCGGGTCGTAGGTGAGCACGTCGGCCTCGACCACTTCCGCCCTTGCCACCCGGGCGGCTGCCGGCGATTGCAGCAGGCTGCGCAGCCGGTTGCGGGTTCTTTCGGTAGCGGCGGGCGCGAAATCCACGCCGGTGACGTCGAAGCCCCATTCCGCCAGCATCGCCACCTCGTAGCCCGAGCCGCAGCCAGGCACGAGCACCCGCGTCAGGCGGGCATCGTCGGCACCGGTCGAGCGGGCGTCTGCGCTCTGGGTAGGCCGCAATTGCCCGGAACGCACCCAGGACTCGATCTGCGGATTGATGCCGCCACGATCCCACGGTGTCGTGCGCGCGTCGAACTTCGACTGCCAGAAGGCAGCATCCGGGCCAGGCTTGCTTGCGGGTCGATCGGCGTTGGGGGGCATGGCTCTCGAGCGGTTGTAGCGAGCGGTTGTAGCGAGCGGTTGAACTATGCGACGACGTGGCTCTTCAGGCGCTGCTCAGGCGGCGGCCCGGCGCATGCTTTCGATCCGCCGATATGCGTCCCGGCCAAGGCAGAGGTCTAGCCAAGCTGCCGCCGACGGAAACTCCGCGAGCAGGTCCGGCGCGGCGCGCACCCAGACCAGCACCGACGCGACGTTGAGGTCGGCAACCGTAAAACGATCGCCCAGCAGGTAGGCAGGCGCCTTCGCTCCGCTACCGGTAAGCTTCTTTTCCAGCACCGTGAGCGGCGGACGCAGGGCGCCGAGCGCCCTCGCGAGCTTCTGCGCATCGCGCCGCTCGGGCGGCAGCGCCTGCCCTTGAACGAGCACGGTCAGCGCCGGCGATTCGAGCTCGGTCACCGCCCAGAAGCTCCAGCTCAGGCACTGGCCTTCCTCGGCGACGCCGTCGGGCGACAGCGGCGAGCTGCTGTGGCGGCGCGCGAGATAGAGGTTGATGGCCATCGATTCGTGCAGGCGCAGGCCGTCGTCATCGATCGCCGGAACATGCCCATTGGGATTCACGTCGAGGAATTCAGGCGTGCGCGTTTCGTGGGCGCGATAGTCGACGGCCACCAGTTCGTAGGGGATACCGAGCTCCTCGGCCATCCACAGCGTCCTGGCGGCCCGCGATCTGGCCGTGCCATAGATCCTAAGCATCGATATTCGGGCCCTTGTTTCGACCTATGATAGCCAAAGCCAACCCTGAACCCTCTCCCACCGTGAATCCCGAACTCGAGCCGACATCCGCCACGCCGCTCCTGACGATCGCCGGTCGGGTCGCCACCATTCTTCTCCGGCGGCCGAAAGAGCATAACCGGCTGGATCCCGACGATCTGCCCATCCTCATCGACCACCTGGACAAGGTGGCAGCCGACCCGGCCGCGGAGGTGCTGGTGTTTCGCGGCAGCGGCTCGCGCACCTTCAGCTCCGGATATACCGTCGAGGCAATCCTGTCCCGGCTCGAGGAGCGCACCTTCGAGAAGTTCCTGAACCGGCTCGAGAACCTGGAGCGGCCCAGCATCGTGGTGATCCAGGGCGGCATTTATGGAGGCGCCACCGACCTCGCACTCTGCTGCGACCTGCGCATCGGCGTGCATGGCAGCAGGATGTTCATGCCGGCTGCCCGGTTCGGGCTGCACTACTACGCCGACGGCCTGCGCCGCTATGTCAGCCGGCTCGGCCCGACTGCGGCACGGAAGCTGCTCCTGACCGGCTGCACCATCGAGGCGCGGGAGATGCTGCGCATCGGCTTCCTGACCGACGTGGTCGCGCCAACCGACCTCGACAACACGGTATCGCGCTACGTCGATCAATTGCTGGCCTGCGACTCGGGTGCCATCGCTGCCATGAAGTGCAGCCTGAACCAGCTGGGGGCGGTCGACCCGGCCGTGATGGTCGAAATCCAGGAGCGGTTCCTGGCGTCCTTGCGCTCGGAGGCCCTGCAACAGCGCTTGGCGCCTGCCAACGCTGCCCGGCGCCGATGAAGGAGGATTCAATGAAGTCGCTGCCGCCGCACCTCCGGGCGTGCTTTGCGCCCCCGCCCCGCCGTCGCGCCGTCGGCATGCTGGCCGGCGCGCTGGCGACGGCGGCGGCACTGCCCCGGCTTGCCGCTGCCGCCGCACCGATCGAGCAGTCGTCCGAGAAAACACGCTTCAGGATCGTGACGGTGGCCGAGGGGCTGGAGCGGCCCTGGTCGGTTGCCTTCCTGCCCGATGCAACCATGCTGGTCACCGAGAAAGCCGGCCGCCTGAGGCGCGTGAACGGCGACGGGCGCCTGTCGGAGCCGATCTCGAACCTGCCGACGGTGTCGTCGCGCGGTCAGGCTGGCTTGCTGGACGTGGTGCCCAGCCCCGCCTTCGCCCGCGACCGGACCATTTTCTTCAGCTTCTCCGAACCTACCCGCGGCGGCGGCCGGACCGCGGTGGCCAGGGCGGTGCTGGACAAGGACGCGCTCGGCGAAGTCAGGATCATCTTCCGCCAGGCCCAGGATCCACCGGGTGGGAACCACTGGGGATCGCGCCTGGTGTTCGCCCGAGACGGCACCCTATTCGTGACACTCGGGGATCGATTCAACCACCGTGATCGAGCGCAGGATCTGGACAATCACTTCGGCAAGATCGTCAGGATCGGGCCAGACGGCTCGATCCCCGCAGACAACCCGTTCGTCAAGAAGGCGGGGGCTCTGCCGGAAATCTGGTCGTTCGGTCACCGCAATCTGCAAGGTGCGGCACTGAACCCGGCGACCGGGCAGCTATGGACGTCGGAGCACGGGGCGCAGGGCGGGGACGAGGTCAACATCCCACAGGCCGGCGGCAACTACGGCTGGCCGGTCATCACGCACGGCGTCGACTACTCGGGCGCAAAGATCGGGGTCGGCAGCGAAAAGGAGGGAATGGAACAGCCGGTGCTGCACTGGACCCCATCGATCGCTCCATCCGGCCTGGCCTTCTACGACGGCGATCGCTTTCCGGCATGGCGTGGCAACCTGTTTTCCGGTTCGCTCAAGAACCAGATGCTGGTGCGGATGGAGTTGCAGGGCAACCGGGTAGTCCACCAGGAGCGCCTGCTGCAGGCGCTGCGCGAGCGTATCCGGGATGTGCGCCAGGGGCCCGACGGACTCGTCTACCTGCTCACCGACAATCCCGACGGCCGCCTGCTGCGGCTCGAGCCCGCAGCAGGCTGACCATCAAGCCTGCGTCAGTGGCCGAAGCTGTGACGGCCGATGGCGACCGAGGCTTCGTTGACGATCGATCCGCCGCCGCCGGACTTGCGATTGGCCTTAGAGGCCTCCTGCCAGAACCAGCGACGCGGCGCGGCTTTCGAATCCACGGCCAGGTAGCTCTGCAGGTTGAGCCGGCAGAAGTAGTCCAGCGATTCGAGCGACGAGAAGAACGGCGTCACCCTTCGGCTGACCGCATCCGGATCATCCGGGTTCCTGGCTTCGCCGAGCGCGATCTGGGCCGGTTCCCCGTCCCCGCGGACGTCGATCAGGCGCAGACCGAGGTGATCGAGAACCCGGGCGATGAACTTGAACTTGGCCGGATCGTAGATCTCCAGCGGCTCGGCGCGGCGACCTAGCCCCCAAGTGCGGTACATCGACCCTGTGGTCCGCTCGTTCTTATCCATATCTGGCATATCCAAACTCCCTGAACTGTCCTTCCAGGACGCTGCCTGGTCGGAAACTTACCCAACAACGTTGCACGCCGCAGTCGGGAACACGATGTTTACATTCAGCAAACTTTCTTCGTACATCCTGAAGTTGCCGGTGATCACTCCTGATCTTTCCCCAAGCACACTTCCTTTTACCGGTGCGGACTTCTCGCACGTAGCCGAGAAATTCGCTGAGCAAGCTGCATGCCCATGTCTAGGTTGGGGATACATCGGCTTGCCTGCGCAATTCCCGCTCCTGATCTTGCCGGCAATCCGCAGATGGGGACGATGGTCGGTGTCAAAAGGGATGTGACGATCGAACCACGCATAGGAGCCTGGGCCGGCCTGGGTGACGGCTGGCCGCCGGGCCCGGGCAGCCAAGGGCCGCCCCTATGGCGGCGGCAGCCTCAGCTGCGGCGGAATCGGTAGATCGCCTGAGTCGCGCGTTTGCCGGCCAAGGCCCTGATCTTCCGGCCTTCGTTGAGGAACACCCGACCGACAATCTTCAAGTTCAGTCGGGCGAGCAGATCCTCGAAGTCCTGGATGGTCGTCAGGTGCAGGTTCGGCGTGTCGTACCACTGGTAGGGCATCTCCCGCGTCACCGGCATGCGCCCGAGCAGGATCGACCAGATGTGGAACCAGTGTCCGAAGTTGGGGAAGGAGACGATGCCTTCGGCCGCCACTTCGCTCATCTCCCGCAAGACCTTCTCGGTACGGTGCGTCGCCTGGATTGCCATGGAAAGCACCACCACGTCGAAGCGGCCGCCGCGGAACATCTCCAGCCCTTCCTCGATGTTCTGCTGGACGACGTCGACTCCGCGCTTGGCGCAGGCGAGCACCTCCGCGTCGTCGATCTCGACGCCGTAGCCGCGGCAGCGCTTCGCCTCGTAGAGGTGCGCGAGCAGTGCACCGTCGCCGCAGCCGAGGTCGAGGACGTTGCTTCCTGCCTTGATCCACTCCGCG
This sequence comes from uncultured Pseudomonadota bacterium, assembly GCA_963844195.1. GTDB lineage: Bacteria > Pseudomonadota > Gammaproteobacteria > Burkholderiales > Burkholderiaceae_E > Lautropia. The sequence continues at coordinate 351,399 of CAWJNC010000006.1, forward strand.
ATGGCAACGAGGTCGGGGCGGCGAGCGATGGTGGCGGGCGGGCTCATTGGTGCACCCCTTCGCGCTGCGCGCTGTCCCCCGGGGGGCTGAGGTCCGCGGCTCCAGCCCCGCCTGCGCGGGGCTGGACGGATCGAAGAGGCGTCGCGTCCCGCGACGCCGCGGCCTGCAAGGCCGAGCCCGCCTTCGGGCGGCCGGGCGGCGGGCTCATTGGTCCCCGTGCCGGCTCACCGCCGCCCGCACGCGCTCGAAGTAGGCGCGCACCAGTGAGTGGTACTGCGGATCGTCGAGCAGGAATGCGTCGTGGCCGTGTGGCGCATCGATCTCGGCGTAGGTGACCGGCACCTGGTTGGCGAGCAGCGCCTTGACGATCTCGTGGCTGCGTGACGGCGGAAATCTCCAGTCGGTGGTGAACGACGCGATGAAGAATCCGCAGCGCGCCGCCGCCAGCGCCTTGGCGAGGTCGCCGCCGTGATCCCGCGCGGGATCGAAATAGTCGAGCGCGCGGGTGATGAGGAGGTAGGTGTTGGCGTCGAAGTAGCGTGAGAATTTCTCCGCCTGGTAGCGCAGGTAGCTCTCGATCTCGAACTCGACCTCGAACGAAAAACTGAAGTCGCCGTTCTTCAGCAGACGGCCGAACTTGGCGGCCATGGTGTCGTCCGACAGATAGGTGATGTGCCCGATCATGCGGGCCACCTGCAGCCCACGCTCCGGCACGACGCCGTGGTCGTAGAAGCGCCCGCCGTGAAAGTGCGGGTCGGTGACGATGGCGCGCCGCGCGACTTCGTTGAACGCGATGTTCTGCGCCGACAGCCGCGGGGCAGCCGCGAGTACGACGCAATGCCCGAGCCGCTCGGGAAAGAGATAGCTCCAGGCGAGTGCCTGCATGCCGCCGAGCGACCCGCCCATCACCGCGGCGAATCGGGCGATACCGAGCGAATCCGCAAGCCGGGCCTGCGCCCGCACCCAATCCTCGACGGTGACCAGGGGGAAGTCGGGACCATAGGGGCGCCCGCTCGCCGGGTTGATCGACATCGGTCCGGTCGAGCCGAAGCAGCTGCCCAGATTGTTGACGCCGATCACGAAGAAGTGATCGGTGTCGACCGGCCGGCCCGGCCCGACCATGTTGTCCCACCACCCGGTCTCGTCGGACGTGCCGGCGGTCAGGCCGGCGACGTGATGCGAGGCGTTGAGCGCGTGGCAGATCAGGACGGCGTTACTGCGACCCGCGTTGAGCGTGCCGTAGGTCTCGTAGACCAGCTCGTAGGGCGACAGCGAGGAGCCGCTGCGCAGCGGCAAAGCCTCGTCGAATCGCAGTTTCGAAGGCGTGACCACCAACGTCACGGCACCGCCTGCTCGTCGGCCTGGCCTGCATCTTCCCAGCGCCGGGTGACGAGCGGTTCGCGCTGCTCCACCAGCCGCTCGAGGCCGGTGCGCATGCGCACCGGATCGTCGATGACGAGCAGGCGGCGCACCCTGGGGGCCAGCCGCGAGACGTCGGAGCGCAGCACCTCGCGCTTGACCCGCAGAAGGCTTGCCGGATGCATCGAGAATTCGGTGAGACCCATCCCGAGCAGGAGCGCACTCGCGGCCACGTCGCCCGCCATCTCGCCGCAGACCGATACCGGTTTGCCCGCCTTCTGCCCGGCGCGCAACGTGGCGGCAATCAGGCGCAGCACCGCCGGGTGGAACTCGTCATAGAGGTGCGCGATACGGTGGTCGGTGCGGTCGATCGCAAGCGTGTACTGCACCAGGTCGTTCGTCCCGATCGACAGGAAGTCAAGGCGCTGCGCGAACCAGGCGGCCGACAGCGCCGCCGCCGGCACTTCGATCATGCCGCCGACCGGCACCGCGGACGCGACCTTCACCCCCCGCTGGCGCAACTGCTCGCGGGCCCGGTCGATCAGGATCAATGAGGCGTCGATCTCCTGGGAGTGCGAGAGCATCGGCAACAGGATCCGCAGCGGTCCATGGGTCGAAGCGCGCAGGAGCGCGCGCAACTGGGTGAGGAAAATGTCGGGCTCGGCCAGGCTGTAGCGGATGGCGCGCTGCCCGAGCGCCGACGCGCCCGTCTGGGTGAACTCCTGCCCCGCCAGGGTCTTGTCGGCGCCGATGTCGATGGTCCGGATCGTGACCGGGCGGCCCTCCATCGCGGTGATTGCCGCCGCGTAGGCCCCGTACTGCTCGTCCTCGCCCGGCAGCCGGCTCTTGTTCAGGAACAGGAACTCGGAACGGAACAGGCCGATGCCGGCGGCGCCGAGCCGCATCGCTTCGAGCGCCTCCTCCGGCTGCTCGATGTTCGCCATCAGCAGGATCGTCTGGCCGTCGAGGGTGGTGCTCGGAACGTTGATGAGCCGCGCAAGCTTCTGCGCCTCGAGCTTCGCGAGCTGCTGGCGCTCGCGGTACTCGTTGAGCACGAACTCGTCAGGGTTGACGATGACCGTGCCGGTGTCGCCGTCGAGGATCAGCATGTCCTCGTCGCGGATCAGCTTGCTGGCGCTGGTGGCGCCGACGACGGACGCGATCTGCAGGCTGCGCGCCAGGATCGCGGCATGAGCATTCGATCCGCCGAGCTCGATCAGGAAGCCGCGCGCGCCTTTCAGCTGCAGCATGTCGGCGGGCGTGATGTCGTGGGCGACGAAGATCAGCGGCTCCCCCGGGTCGGGTCGGCGTACCTCGAGGCGCGAGCCGGCAAGCGCCTTGAGCAGGCGCGACGTCACCTGCTCGACGTCGCGGCCGCGCTCCTTCAAGTACGGATCGTCGATCTCGCGAAACTGCGCGGCGAGCTCCTCGGCCTTCTCGGCGACTGCCCACTCCGCGTTGACCAGGTCGCGGGTGACCATGACTCCCGCCGCCTCGATGAGCGCCGGATCGTTCAGGATCATGATGTGGACGTCGAGCAGCGCCCTCGCCTCGGTCGGCGCATCGACCGGCAGGTGGTCTGCGACCTCCTTCAGCTCGGCGGTGACGTCCGCGACCGCAAGCTTGAGGCGCTCCAGCTCGCCTTCGGCCGCATCGTCCCCGAGGCGGTAGCGTGGCACGTCCACCAGGCGCGACTCCACGACGCAGGCACGGCCGGTGACGATGCCGCCGCCGATAGGGGTGCCGAAGACGGTGAACATCAGCGGCCGCCCTTGTCCGTCCGTCCCGCGATCTCTTCGCCGAACCCGGACTCGATCAGCTGGACGAGCGCAGCGATCGCCTTGTCTTCGTCATTGCCGTCGGCCTCCACCACGATGACCGTGCCTTGGGCGGCAGCGAGCATCATCACGCCCATGATGCTCTTGCCGTTCACCCGGCGGCTGCCCTTGCTGAGATGGATTTCGCAGGCAAAGCGGGTGGCGAGCTGGGTCAGTGCGGCGGAAGGCCTGGCATGAAGTCCGAGGCGATTGACGATGGTGACTTCGGCGCGTTTCACGGATTTCCTGTCTGGTCGCTGCCGGAGTCGGCCGACGAGTCGCTGATTCCTGCCATCTGCGGCGTGACCAGGCCGATGCTATCGCTAACCGATGCCTGCAACTTCACGGTCAATTCGTCGAGCGATACGTTGCGCCGGTAATTCAGCAGCTTCAGCAGCAGCGGCAGGTTGGCGCCGTGGAAGACGACCACGCGCAGCGGCTCGGCCAGCTGCACCGCCACCCGGGCCGGTGTGGCGCCGAACACGTCTGTCAGCACGATCAGCCCGCTGCCGTCGTTGATCCGCTTGGCGAGGTCGCGTGCCGAACGCAGCGCGATGCCCGGGTCTTCGTCCGGAATCACGTTGAGCGCCGCAACCTGGGACGGTAGCCGGCCATAGATGTGTCGGGTACAGTGGATCAGCGCGGTGGCCAGCGGCTCGTGCGCAATGACCAGGACCGAAATCATGTCGGAGTCTGCCCGCCTCGGGTTGCAGCCTGCGCCATCAGTTGCTCGAGCCGGCCGATAAAGAGGCCGGCGACATCGAAGCCGGTCTGGTCCGCGATCTCCCGAAAGCAGGTCGGGCTGGTGACGTTGATCTCGGTCAGGTTGTCGCCGATCACGTCCAGGCCCACCAGGAACAGGCCGCGGGAGAGCAGGATCGGCGCAAGCTGCTCGGCGATCTCGCGATCACGAGCCGACAAAGGCTGCGCCCGGCCGGTGCCGCCGGCAGCCAGGTTGCCGCGCGACTCGCCGCTCTTCGGAATGCGCGCCAGCGCATATGGAACTACCTCGCCGCCGATCAGCAGGATACGCTTGTCGCCGGCCGCGATGGCGGGAAGGTACTTCTGGGCCATCACCGTGCGGGCGCCGAAGACGTTCAGGGTCTCGAGGATCACGGAGAGGTTGGGGTCGTCGCTGCGCACCCGGAAGATCGACACTCCGCCCATGCCGTCGAGCAGCTTGAGCACCGCCTCGTCGTGCCGCGCAACGAATGCGCGCAGGCGGGACGGATCGCGGCTGACGAGCACGTCGGTGGTCAGCGTCGGGAATTCGGTGATCGAGTACTTCTCGTTGTTGTCACGCACCGCGCGGGGGTCGTTGACTACCAGCGCCCCCTGGCGCGCCGCATGCTCCAGCAGGTAGGTGGAGTAGACGTACTCCATGTCGAACGGCGGATCCTTGCGCATCAGCACGGCGCCGAAATCCGCCAGCGGGCATTCCGTCGCCGGGCCGGCGCGATACCAGCGCGGCTCCTCCCCGGTGAGTGTGAGCTCGATGAAGTCCCCCACGACCCGGCCTTCCGACAGCGAGATCTGGCCCTGCTCGCAGGCATAGATGCGGTGGCCGCGCGCTGCGGCGGCGGCCATCATGGCGATGGTGCTGTCCTTCTCCAGCTTGAGCTTGGGCAGTGGATCGACGATGAATGCGATCTTGCGGGAAGACTTCAGCGATGACATGTGGGCACGACCTCGACCTGATTGCGGGCGCCTGGAGGGCCGAAGGCACGGTTGCCGCGACGCTTGCCGGATTGGAGATTCTACGCAACCTGGCCGACGCCCGGTCAACGGTGCACCAGCGTCACCTCCGGTGGGTCGAACGATGCGACCGTCGCCATCTGAATTCGATGAATACGGCGATCCGGCGTATGGCGCCGCTGCTGAAGCTCGCAGATGAACTCGGCGCACATCTGTTCATCCACCCCGGACACCTTGTGCCGGCTCCCTTGGCGGCCACGACGCGACAACGCGTGGATGAGGAAAATCGTGCTGGCGACCACCAGCTCAGTGCCGCCAAGATCCCTCTGCTCGACGGCTTCCGTTCCTGACCTCCAGGCCAACCTGCCTCCGCGGGGCGGTTGCCTCCGACGATCCGGACGGAAGCGCATGGTTCTTCGACCCGGGGCGATTGCGGGTCGACTGTGCTTCGTTCGGAGCTGGCGCCATCGGCATGGCGCTCGATACGCTTGGACGGGATCGCGTTCTGCCGGGCACGGACATGCCACTGTTCGAGCCTACCCGCGCGGTGCTGGGCCTGAGGCGGGCTCTCTGCAACAGCCGCTAGACATCATGATCGCCCGCGCAGAGCGAGTCGGCCATGATGTCTGGTCTGCGGCGCAAACCGTACGCCCCCGGTTCGCGGGGGCGCTTTCGTCTGCCGCCAGGCGTTCTGCGGCGCGGCTGACGCCTGGCCGCAGCAGTACTGGTGCGGCTATATGCCTCAGAGATGGTACGCGGACTCGCCGTGCGAGGTGATGTCCAGTCCTTCGCGCTCCTCGTCCTCGGGAACCCGCAGGCCGACAAGCATGTCGACGACCTTGTAGGCGACGAAGGCGACGACGCCGGACCAGACGATGGTGATCAGCACGCCCTTCAGCTGCACCCACAGCTGCGCCGCCATGACGTACTCCGCCGCCTGTGTGCCGCCGAGGCCGGGCGCAGCGAAGACGCCGGTCAGGATGGCACCGACGATGCCGCCGACGCCGTGCACGCCGAACACGTCGAAGGCGTCGTCGGCACCGAGCATGCGCTTGAGGCCGTTGACGCCCCACAGGCACAGGAAGCCGGCAACCAGTCCGATGATGATCGAGCCCATCGGGCCGACGAAGCCGGCGGCAGGCGTGACGGCCACCAGGCCGGCGACCGCGCCGGAAGCGGCGCCGAGCATCGAAGGCTTGCCCTTGGCCATGGACTCGCCGATCAGCCAGGCGATCATCGCGCCGCCGGTGGCAAGGATGGTATTGATGAAGGCCAAGCCCGCAACGCCGCCGGCGGTCAGCGCCGAGCCGGCGTTGAAGCCGAACCAGCCGACCCACAGCAGCGAGGCGCCGATCATCGTGAAGGTCAGGCTGTGCGGCGCCATCGCCTCGCGGCCGTAGCCGATGCGCCGGCCGACCACCCAGGCACCCACCAGGCCGGCAACGCCGGCATTGATGTGCACCACCGTGCCGCCGGCGAAGTCGAGCGCACCTTCCTTGAACAGCATGCCCGGGGGCGCCCACACCATGTGAGCCATCGGCAGGTAGGCGAAGGTGAACCACAGCACCGAGAACAGCAGCACCGCGGAGAACCTGATGCGCTCGGCGAACGAGCCGACAATCAGCGCGCAGGTGATGGCGGCGAAGGTGGACTGGAAGGCGACGAACACGTATTCCGGGATAGTGCCGGACAACGTATCAGGCGTGATGCCCTTCAGGAACAGCTTGCCGAAATCCCCGTAGAAGGAGCCGCCGTTCGAGAAGGCCAGGCTGTAGCCGTAGATAGCCCACAGCAGGGTGATCATCGCGAAGATCGCCATCACGTGCATCAGCACCGACAGCATGTTCTTGGAACGTGCCAGCCCGCCGTAGAACAGCGCCAGGCCGGGGATCGTCATCAGGATGACAAGCAGGGTCGAGGTCAGCATCCAGGCTGTGTCGCCGCTGTTGAGCGTCGGCTCCGCGGCCGGCGCTTCGGCCGCCGGTGCTGCCGGGGCATCGGCCGCCGGTGCGGCCTGGGCCAGCAACATGACGGCCGGAGCCGTCACGCTTGCAGGATCGGCCTGCCCGGCCACGGAAGCCGCCGAGGCACCGAAGAACATGGCCGCCATCAGCGCGAGGACCGCCCCGAGCCGCTTCATGGAAAATTCAGTTTTCATGGAGATCTCTCTGTTTCCTGTCGTGTTTGCTGCGCGCGCAATCAGAGCGCATCCGCGCCGGTTTCGCCGGTGCGGATCCGGACGACCTGCTCGAGGTTGAAGACGAAGACCTTGCCATCGCCGATCTTGCCGGTGCGGGCCGATTGCTCCACCGCCTCGACCGCCCGCTCGACGATGTCGTCCGTCACGGCCGCCTCTACCTTGACCTTGGGCAGGAAGTCGACGACGTACTCGGCGCCGCGGTAGAGCTCGGTGTGCCCCTTCTGTCGCCCGAAGCCCTTGACCTCGGTGACGGTGATGCCCTGCACGCCGATCGCGGACAGTGCCTCACGCACCTCGTCCAGCTTGAAGGGCTTGATGATGGCGGTGATCAATTTCATGGTTGCTCCTGGTGATTCGATGGCGGACGCGATCGGAGGGCCGGCGCATTCTGCCCGAGGGGTTCAGAACGTCTTGCTGACCGACAGCACGATGGTGGCCTTGCCCAGATCCCTGGTCTTGCCGTCGGGCTTGCTGAAGGTGAAGTCCTCGTCGGTACCGATCACCGATGCGCCCCAAATGAAGCCCCTCCAGTCGTAGGTGGCGCCAAGGCGGTAGTCGGTATAGCTGGAATCGCTGTAGTTGTCGAAGCGCTGGTAGCCGACGTGCGCGATCAGATTCAGGCCGTCCTTCAGGGGATAGTTTGCGGTCAGGTCGATGTAGCCCGAGCCGCGCGAATCGGCGAGGCCGAAGGTGTCTTCGCTGATCGAATGCGAGTACTTGACCGAGAACCACTGCCAGCTCGCGCCGACGTAGAGTTCGGTGGTATTCCAGAGCGACTCGCCGGGGTAGAGGTACTGCAGCAGGCCGACGTCGCCCGTCCAGCCGGCACCGAGCGGGAACTTGTAGCCGCCGTAGATGTCCCATTCCACGCCGTGGGTGTCGGTGAGGAAGTCGTCGTCGACCGTCGAAGCCCAGGTGCCGACATAGAAGCCGCTGTCGTGCGCCCAGTCGACGCCGCCCTGAAGCGCGGGGCGGCGGAAGGACTGCGAGACGCCGCGGAACCGGTAGTCGGACACCACCGCGACGTTGGCGGTGAGCGCCTGGGCGGAGGCTACGCCGGGCACTGCGGCGGAGGTGCCAAGGGTCGCGGCGGCGAACAGGAACCCCGCAGTTGTGAAGCCAGCGCCAGTCTTTTTCACGTTCAACTTCCTCTCTCTCATTGATCCTGGGATGCAGGTTCGTTTTTTGGTCCGGCGAAATACCGGCCGGTTCAGGGTCGTGCCGGCTACTCCGGCTTGCGGAGCCGCCTCACGCCGAATGTGATTAGCACTTCCCATGCCAGATGAAAATTCATGACTTATCAGTCACTTACGCTCGTGGTATGCATCGCGAATCAGGAATTCGAGGCATCTGATACGCACCCTATCAGTGCATAATCAGAAATAATGCCCTTGATTGGTGCGCAGGTTTTGGTTGAACGGGGCGCAAACCAGGTAGTTCTGCAGATGTGCCTGCACCGCGTGTTTCATCAAAGCCTGCAACCGGTCTAGATCAGACGGCGAGCCTTGGGCGAACCTGGTTTTAGCTGCGTGCTATCCTGAAACCTACTTGGAGAGATCCGACCGGACAGAGGGCCGGGACCATCAGCGCAGGGGTGGCAACATGGAAAAGCAGAACTTCGTTCACGACTTTCAGCAGAAGCTGCTGGAGATGTTTCGCGCCAGTCCGGCGGCAGACCTGGAGCGCAACATCAAGGCCCTGATGGGCCAGACCTTCAACAAGTTGGAACTCGTCACACGCGACGAGTTCGAGATCCAGGTCGAACTGCTGCGAGCGCTGAGGAGCAGGGTCGAGGCACTGGAGGCCCGGCTCGACCCCACGGCCGAGGCCGGCAAGTCGACCGGCGCCTGGACCGCAGGGGAGCAAGGCACCGGCTTCAGGAGCCAGGCGCAGGCATCCGACCCGCTGCGCACATCCGGGCATGGGGTCTCATCGGAGCCGTTCGAGAACCCGACGCCCTCCTGATCCTGGGCCGGAGCCGGCACCTTCGGACGCGAGACCCAGGACTCAGGCGCTCGCCATGACCCGGCTGGCGGTCGCCCACAGCCGGGCGCTCAGGGGCCTCAACGCTCCTGCGGTACGGGTCGAGGTCCACCTGGCCAACGGGCTGCCGTCATTCAATATCGTTGGATTACCGGAAGCTTCCGTACGGGAAAGCCGGGAACGGGTGCGCGCCGCCGTGCTGCAGAGCGGCTTCGATTTTCCCAACCGCCGCATCACCGTCAACCTCGCGCCTGCTGACCTTCCGAAGGATTCCGGGCGCTTCGACCTGCCCATCGCGTTGGGCATCCTGGCGGCATGCGAGCAGGTCCCCCTCCCGGCATTGGCTCGCACCGAAATGATCGGGGAACTTTCTCTCAGCGGCCTGCTCCGACCGATCCGCGCAGCCCTTGCGCTGGCCTGCGGACTTGTGTTCGACAATAGCAGGCGCTCACTCATTCTTCCTCTGGAGAATGTCACCGAGGCTGCGCTGTGCGGCCATCCGCAGGTGCTGGGAGCGGCGGATCTGCTCGAAGTCTGCCAGCACCTGCGGGGCACGCGCCGGCTGCAGGCGGCCGTCGACGTCGGCATCACGGGAGCGGGAGGAGGCGGCGGCGGCAACGTGGTTGCGTTCGGTACCCTTAGGGAAAGGCCACCGGACCTCACCGATGTCGTCGGCCAGCCGCAGGCAAAGCGCGCGCTGGAGATCGCCGCGGCGGGCCATCATCACCTGCTGCTCTGCGGGCCGCCGGGGACCGGCAAGAGCATGCTGGCGAACCGGCTGGCCGGCTTGATGCCGCCACTGACGCGAGCGGAGGCGCTCGCCTCCGCATCCATCGCTTCGCTACGGGGCAAGCTCGACCCGCAGTCCTGGATGAGCCGCCCGGTCCGCAGCCCTCACCATTCGGTATCCGTGGCCGGCCTCATCGGCGGCGGCCTGCCGCCGCGTCCCGGTGAGATCAGCCTCGCCCACCAGGGCATCCTGTTCCTCGACGAACTGTCCGAATTCCGGCGCGCCGCCGTCGAGGCGCTGCGCGAGCCGATGGAAACCGGCCGCGTCACTGTCGCGCGTGGTCCCTACGCCGAAACCTTCCCGGCGTCTTTCCTGCTGGTCGCCGCCATGAACCCGTGCCCATGCGGCTATCTGGGGGACGGAGGGCATGCCTGCAGCTGCACGCCGGACCAGGTGCAGCGCTACCGGGCTCGCCTCTCGGGCCCGCTGCTCGACCGCTTCGATCTCTGCGTGGACGTCCGACGTCTCACCAGCCATGGGATCGAGGCGCAAGAGACCGCCGCAGGACCCCGCGAGACCACCGCCGCCGTGGCGCAGCGCGTGCTCGAGGCGCGGCAGCTGCAGATCGCGCGCCAGGGCAAACGGAACGCGGACCTGACGCCGGTCGAACTGGAGGACAAGCTCGCCTTGACGGGGCCGGCGCGCGCCCTGGCGGCACAGGCCGCCCGGCGCTTCGATTGGTCGATGCGGGCGCTGCACCGCACGCTCAAGGTGGCCCGCACCATCGCAGACCTGGCGCAACGCCGGGCAATCGACGGCGATGACGTGGCGGAGGCGGTGGGATTGCGCCGGCAGCTGGAACCGCTCGCGCCATCTCCGATGCACCAATGAACTCGCGATGAACTCGCGCGCCTGCCCCGGAAGTACCATCCACCGACCATGGAACTGCCGCGCACCGCTGCCGACGACGCCCTCCCCCTCGCCGGGCTGCGTGTCGTAGAACTGCATGCGATCGGGCCCGTGCCGTTCGCCGGCATGGTCCTGCGGCAACTCGGTGCCGACGTCACCCGGGTATCGCCGCCCCAGGACCCCGGCCTGGGAATCGGGATCCCGGACCGCTTCGACCTCCTGAACCGGCAGAAGGCGACGGTTGCGCTGGATCTCAAGCATCCTGCCGGCCGCGATGCGCTGACCAGCCTCCTGGACCCAGCGGATGTCCTGCTGGAAGGTTTCAGGCCCGGGGTGCTCGAGCGGCTGGGGCTGGAGCCGCAGGCGCTCCTGAAGGCGCATCCGCGGCTGGTGATCGGGCGACTGAGCGGCTGGGGCGATCGCGGACCACTGGCGGCACGCGCCGGTCACGATATCAACTACCTTGCCCTGACCGGAGTGCTGGCGGCCATCGGCAATCCGGGTCAGCCGATGCCCCCGCTCAACCTGGTCGCGGACTTCGGCGGCGGCGCGATGCACCTGCTGGTGGGGGTGCTGGCGCGACTGGTGCGTCGCGGCCTGGACGGCAGTCGGCAGTACCGGCAGCAACGGCCGCGGCGGCATCGTCACCACCAGCATCGCCGCCGGCACCGTCGGCCTCACGCCCATGTTCTACGGCATGCTGGCAGCGGCCCAATGGCGGCTGCAGCGCGAAGCGAATCTGCTCGACGGCGGCGCCCCCTTCTACCGGACGTACGCCTGCCATGACGGCGGCTTCGTCGCGGTGGGCGCGCTCGAGCCGAAGTTCTACCGCGAATTGCTGGCGGTGACGGATCTGGCGAACCGGCTGGATCCCGCCGACCAGTACCGCGAGGATTGCTGGCCGGCTATGGCGCAAGCCTTGAGCGAGCGCTTTGGCGAGCGCCGTCGCGACGACTGGGCTGCCGCCGCGGCAGGGCGGGACTGCTGCCTCTCCCCGGTGCTGGACTTTGCGGAGGCCGCCGCCCATCCTCACCTGATTGCCAACCGATGGTTCGCGGCCGGTGAGTTCGCGCAACCTGGTGCCGTCATCCGCTTCGATGACCACCCGGGGTTCCGTCCCGACGACCGTCCGGACAGCGGCGCCTGAACTGCCTCGCAAGGGCCCCCATGCTGATCGGCGTCCTCTACGCGCTCGGTGCCGGCCTGATCTGGGGAAGCGTCTTCGTGATCCCGTTGCTCCTGCCGGACTATCCGGGCGCCCTCCTCGCCTTCGGCCGCTACCTCGCCTTCGGGCTGATCGCGCTGCCGCTCGGCTGGCAGGCGCGCCGTGCGCTGCGCGTACTCGACCGCACCGACTGGCAGGAGGCGTTCAAGCTATCGCTGGTCGGCAACATCCTCTACTACAGTGCGCTCGCCACCGCCATCCAGCTCGCCGGCGCGCCGATGCCGACGATGATCATCGGCACGCTCCCGCTGGTGATCGCGATCGTCTCCAACTTCAGCGAGCGAACGCTCCCGTGGCCGCGTCTGGCGCCGGCGCTGCTGGTGCTGGCCGCCGGCATCGCGCTCGTCAATCAGACCGAGATGCAGCGGGCGATGCAGCTGGAGGGCGACCCGATGCGCTATGCCGCCGGCGCCGCATTTGCGATCGCGGCGACTGCCTGCTGGACCTGGTACCCGGTTCGCAATGCGCGCTGGCTGAGGAAACGGCCGGCGACGAGCGCTGCCACCTGGGCCACGGCGCAGGGACTTGCGACGCTGCCGCTCGCATTGGCCGGCATGGTCGTGGCGACGTTCTACTACCGCGTGTTCGCTCCCGACCCGCGCGGCCTGCCTCTCGGTCCGGACCCCGTCAACTTCGTGCTGTGGATGCTGGCGCTCGGGCTCCTAGCGTCCTGGCTCGGCACGCTGCTCTGGAACGCGGCGGCGCAACGCCTGCCGACGTCGCTGTCGGGCCAGCTGATCGTCTTCGAGACCCTGTCCGCCCTCGCCTATGCGTGGCTGCTGCGCGGCGCCTGGCCGGATGCAACGACGCTCGCCGGCGTGGCCTTGCTGGTCGCCGGGGTGGTGCTGGGAGTACGGACTTTCTCGTCGCTCGGACCACGCACAGCCTGACCGGATCACGCAGCGGCGCGGTTCATGGAACCGCGGGCGTTACCGCCGTGCGGCGAACAGGCCAGAAGACGAACAGCACCCACACTGCGACCTGAAGCAGCGCGACTCCGCCGATGCCGCTCCTGAAGGCGGACTCCTGCGTCATGCCGGCCGATATCAGCAAGTCCATCGCCACCCCGAGTCCCGCCTGAACGACGAACACCGACACGAACAGCACGAGGTTGTAGGCGGTGAGGGCGCGGCCGGCCAGTTGCCTCGGAAAGCTCATGCCGACCCGTGCCTGGATCGGCGTGAAGACGGTTGCCACCACCGCGAGCGCGAGCCAGGCCCAGGTTCCGGCCGCCGCCGGGAAGGCCGCGATGAACCCGACCAGCCCCGCCACCAGCAACGCGGCCACCGCGGACACCCGCACCGTCGCCGACTCCTGCGGCCCGACCCGCGGAGCAAGGTAACCGACGAGGAGGTAGGCGCCGAGCAGCGTGGCGTTGAAGACGAAGAGCCAGCCCGCCGACTGCTGCGGCGTCATCTGCAGTACGCGGGTGAACCAGGGGCCGAGCCACAGCGTCTGCATCGCGATGAAGCAGCCCTGCACCGCGCCGCTCATCACCACCATCCGCCAGAAGAAGCTGCTGCGGGCGATCTCGCGATAGCCGCCGAGCGACTGCAGGAACGACTGGCGCGAGTGCCCTTCCGGCTCGCGCATGCGTGGCAGCCCGAACCACATCAGCAGCGCGATCGTCAGCAGCAGCGTGGCGCAACCGTAGAAGACGCCCCGCCAGTCCATCAGCGCGAGCAGCGCCCGCACCGGCAGCGTCGCCACGAGCACGCCCGCCGTGCCGACCGTCATCGTCCAGGCGGCAAGCCGCGTCTGGTGGTGCGGCGCGAACCAGACCCGGAACAGCGCGAATGGCGCCATCAGGCCCGCGGCGAAGCCGATCCCGAGCAAGGCGCGAGCGATCCACAGCTCCGCAAAGGAATCGGCAGCGGCGAAAACGAGGCAGCCGAGCGCGGCGAGCGCCATCAGGGTCGCATCCACGCGCCGCGGGCCGAACCGGTCGAGCCAGATCCCGAGCGGCAACTGCATGCACGCGAATGCGAGGAAGTAGGCGCTGGTCAGGGAGCCGAGTTGCGTGTTGCTCAGGCCGATCTCGCCGACCAGCTCCGGCGCGATCGTGGCGTTGATCGCACGCAGGCCGTACGACATCAGGTAGCCCGACGTGACGATCAGGAACAGGCGCGCGCCGAAGGCGCCGCTGGCGTATCCCGCGGGGGCGCTCATCGCTTGACCAGTCGCAACGAATCCAGGAAGTGCTTCGCCTGCTCCCGATCCAGTTGCGGGCCCATGGCCACGATCTGCAGGGCGTGGCCTTGCCACAGGCCGAAGCGGCCCTGCAGTTCCATCTCGGCATGCCGGCCGGTGCCGCGCGCGCTGACTGCCTGCAGTTGCACCTGGCCGACTTTGCGTTTTTCGCCATCGACCAGATCGACAGTGACCGGCTGCACCGCGGTCGACGGCGAAGCGCCGATGTTGCGCAGCATCTGCTCGCGCATCGCCACCAGCACCCGCTCGGGCGTCATGCCGGCTGCCTCGGCCTCCTGTCCGGGCAACGGCACCCGCGCGACGGTAAAGGCGCTCTCCCGCACCTTGGCCCCCTGCATCGTCATCTCGACCTCAAAGCCTTCGAGATGGATACGGCGGCTCATGGTGGCGGGCTTCGCCGGCAGCTGAACCCAGTAGTCGCCGTCGGCCCCGCGGATGTCGCGCCAGTCATACTCCGGCGCGCAGGCCGAAAGCAGCCACGCCGCGGCGATGGCTGCCGGCACGGCCGCGAGCGAGCGAAGGCGGCGCCACCGGCGCCCGGCACCCGACACGGCAATGTCTCCCATTGCATAATGGTAGCTGGCTCGCCAATGCAGGAGGTTCAGATGCTTTTCGAATTCAAGAGTCGTGCAACCGGCAGCGTGGTCATGACGGCCGACGTCGGCAAGAAGGTGTTGCCCCTGATCGGAAAGACTCCGGATCCCAAGGGCATAATCACCGTGAGCCAGATGCCGGCAGCCATTGCTGCGCTCGAGGCAGCCTGCAGCCGCGAGAACCAGCTCACGGCCGCCGCCAAGAACAAGGCGCGAGGCACGACGCAGCTGCAGGACCCGAACGCCGCCGACGACGATCCGGAAGACGATCCTCATCTGATCGGCATCTGCCAGCGAGTCTATCCACTGATCGACATGCTCAAGCAAGCGCACACCGCAGGCAAGGACATCACCTGGGGTGTCTGAGCCGCGGTCGCTGGCGGGCGGACTCGAGCCGCTGGCCCGGCCTCTTGCGGGCTGGCGCAAGTTCCGGGCCGATTTCGGGCCGCTCTATGCAGCCAACGGGCTGATCGGTTTCATCTTCGCCGCCACCGGGCCGGTGGCGGTCATTCTCTCCGTCGGCCTTGCGGGCGGCTTGTCGGAAGCGCAGCTTGCCTCCTGGATCTTCGGCTGCTTCTTCCTGAACGGCCTGCTGAGCATTGCGTTCTGCCTGATGTACCAGCGGCCGCTGGTGTTCTTCTGGACCATTCCAGGTACGGTGCTGGTCGGCCCCGCACTCACGCACCTGAGCTTCGCCGAGGTCACCGGCGCATTCCTCGCAACCGGACTGCTGATGCTGGTGCTCGGTCTGCTTGGATGGGTGCGCCGCCTGATGCAGAGCATCCCCATGGCAATCGTCATGGGCATGGTTGCCGGGGTCTTCCTGCGCTTCGGTACCGACCTGGTCTTCGCGGTGCGCGACACCTGGCTGATCGCGGTGCCGATGATCGCAGTGTTCCTCGCCCTGTCGGCGGCGCCGGCAGCGGCGCGCCGCATGCCGCCGCTGATCGGTTCGCTACTGGTCGGCGCGGCCGTGGTGGCGGCCGGCGTCGGCGCCGGCGCGGCAGACTTGCCGGCCGGTACCGCGCTGGCCACCGGATCCGGAGACTGGTTCGCCGCGCCGCTGCTGCAGAAGCCCGCGTTCTCGCTGCAGGCGATGATCGAACTGGTGGTGCCGCTCGCCATCACCGTGCTGATCGTGCAGAACGGCCAGGGCATCGCCGTCCTTTCCGCGGTCGGGCATCCGGTGCCGATCAATGCGGTGACCGTCGCCTGCGGTGCGATGTCGATGGCGACCGCGCTGGTCGGCACCGTCTCCACCTGCCTCACCGGCCCGACCAACGCGCTGATCGCCAGCTCGGGCGAACGTTCGCGCCACTACACCGCCGGCGTCGTCGTCGGGCTGCTTGCCCTCGCGTTCGGCCTGCTCTCGCCGCTTTTCACCCGGCTCATGCTGTCGACGCCGCCGGCGTTCATCGCCACCCTTGCAGGTCTCGCCATGTTGCGGGTGCTTCAGGCGTCGTTCGTCACCGCCTTCAAGAGCCGCTTTTCGCTCGGGGCAATGGTGGCCTTCGTGGTGACGGTTGCGGGCCTGCCAATTGCCAGCATCGGCTCGCCCTTCTGGGGACTGGTGTTCGGATTCGCCGCCTCGGCATTGCTCGAGCGCGACGACTTCAGGGCGGCGCCATAAAGCGTCCGCCGCTTGCATGGGGCAGCGCGGATGGACAACAAGGCAGCGGAAAATTTTTCCTCGACCTATGCGCAGGCGCGGCGCAAGTTCCTGCATGCCGCGGACGCGGCCCGGGTAGCGACCACGTCGCATCCGCACCCGCTTCCGGGTCGCGAGTCGGAACACCTGGCGATGGACGTCGCGGTCGACGGCGACCCGCGCGCCGAAAAAATCCTGATCGTCAGCAGCGGCTGTCACGGCGTCGAGGGCTTCGCCGGCAGCGGCATCCAGGTCGCCGTGCCTGCAGGACGACGACTTGCGCCGGCGGGCCCACGCAGCCGGGGTCGGCCTCGTGCTCATCCATGCGCTGAATCCCTACGGCTTCTCGCACCTGCACCGGACCACGCACGAGAATGTCGACCTGAACCGCAACTTCCACGACTTCTCCAGGCCACCGCCGCGCAACGACAGCTATCGAAAAGTGCATCCATTGCTGCTGCCCGGGCAGTGGCCCCCGCCGCCGGACAACGAAGCCGCACTGATGGAACTGATGCAGTCGACCGGTGTCAAGGCACTGCAGGCGGTGGTGGCTCGCGGCCAGCACGAGTTTGCCGACGGCCTTTTCTTCGGCGGCAGCGAGCCGAGCTGGAGCAATCGGACCCTGCGGCGCGTGCTGCGCGACACCGCAGGCCATGCGCGGCGGCTGGCCTGGATCGACGTGCATACCGGCCTCGGGCCCACCGGCGTCGGCGAGCGGATCCTCAGCTGCGAGCCCGGCGAGCCCGAGCGGCGGGCACGTGCCTGGTGGGGTCCCGCGGTCACGTCGGTGAACGACGACACCTCGACGTCCACCTTCCTCACCGGTCCGATGTGGACCGCCGCGCTCGACGAATGCCCGCAGGCGCAGTACACCGGCATTGCGCTCGAGTTCGGGACCGTGCCGCTGCTCGAGGTGTTGCAGGCGCTGCGGGCGGACAGCTGGCTGCAGGCACGGCTCAAGCGCGGTGATACGCAGCCGCCGGCCGAGATGGTGCAGGCGATCGGCCGCCAGATGATGCAGGCGTTCTATGTCGATACCGCGCAATGGAAGTCGCAGCTGATCGCTCAGGCAAGCCAGGCAATCGAGCAGGCAATCCACAATCTGTAAGCCGCATTCCCCCGGCGACCCCGATCTCGCTTCAGCTCAACCTGGCCCGGGCGACGACTGGCGTCGTCGCCTGATCCGGCGCTCCAGCAGCTCGAAGCCGAGTTCCGCAACCACGGCCAGGGCGGCAGCCGGGATGGCGCCCGCCAGCAGCAGCTCGCGGTCGTTGAGGGCGAGGCCGGTCACGATGCGCTCGCCGAAGCCGCCGGCGCCGATGAAGGCGGCGATGGTCGCGGTGCCGACGTTGATGACGGTCGCCGTGCGTACGCCGGCCAGGATCACCGGCAGCGCGAGCGGCAATTCGATCGCGCGCAGCACCTGGCCGCGGTGCAATCCCAGCGCGCTGCCAGCCTGGACCAGCCCGGGCGGAACCTCCAGAAGACCGGTGCAGGTATTGCGCGCGATCGGCAGCAAGGCATAGAGGGTCAGCGCGATCAGGGTCGGCCAGGTACCGATCAGTCCGGTCGCGGAAATCAGCAACGCCAGCATCGCCAGCGACGGCACGGTCTGCAGGAGCCCCGCCGCCGACAGCACCAGGCCGCGCAGGCGCGGCAGGCGCGCTGCCACGACGCCGAGCGGAACCCCGCAGGCTGCGGCGGCGATGACCGACGCGACGACCAGCATCACGTGCTGAAGGGTGATCCGAGCGAGATCGTCGCCGAAGAGCTTGTCCAGCAGGCCACGGGGGGCGTCGGCAGGTGGCGGCGCCCCCGCTGCAGCAGCACCGGCGGCGGCACTGCCGGTCGGCCCGCGTGCCGCCAGGAACTCGCGGGCGATGGCGTCGAAGGGACGGCCGTCCAATTCGGCGCGTGCGTTCATCGCGATCATCTGCCGCTCGCCGATTCCGCCCTCGAGCCGCCCGATCGCCTGCCATGCCTGCGGAAACCGCCGCGGCAGGTCGAGCCGGTACAGCAGAACGGCGTCGTACTTCGGAAAGTAGTTCCGGTCGTCCTCCAGTGTGACCAGGCCGAGGGAGGCGATCTTGGCGTCGGTCGTGTAGATATCGATCGCATCCACCTGCCCGCCCGCAAGCGCATCGTAGGCAATCCCATGATCGACCGCGGTCGGCCGATGCGGCAGGCCGTAGACCGCCGACAATCCGGGCCAGCCGTCGGCTCGCCCGATGAACTCGTTGGACAAGCCGACTCTCAGTTGCGGATGGCCGGCAAGGTCCGACAGCTTCGCGATACCGAGCCGCTTCGCCTCATCCGCCCGCATCGCGAGCGCATAGCCGTTGTTGAATCCGAGCGGCACACCGATGCCGAGCCCCCATCGGGCGAGGCCGGTTCGGATCTCCTCCATCGACGTCGGCTTGGGGTTCCTCAGGATCTCCAGATCGATGGTGCCAAGGTAGTCGGGATAGAGGTCGATGTTGCCGCTTCGCAGTGCCTCGAAGACGATCGCGGTGTTGCCCAGTCCCTGGCGAACCTGGGTTCGGGCATGCGGAGCAGCCGTCTGCGCCAGCACCTCCGCGAGGATGTAGGCTTCGGTGAAGCGCTTCGAGCCTACCCGCAGGACGTCGTCTTCGGCATGCGCCGTGGCGCCGGCGAAGCAGGCGGCGAGCACCACGAGAAGCAGGCCGAAGTACCTGCAGCCAGCGGCCGTGATCGAGCTCCAGATCGTCAGCGCCTCGCGATCAGTGCACCCCGCTCCGCCAGGAGCGCCCTCAGCACGCTGCGATGGCAGTGCGCCTCGTCCTCGCAGTAACAACCCACGGAAAAATTCGAGTCGTGGGAGAGGGCTGCCAGGAGGTCGAGCGTGCGGGTGTTCTCCGGCGTCGACATCTCGGCCCGGAACTTCCTGAAGAAGGCCGACCAGTCGCGCTCGCTCTGCGCTTGCTGTGCTTCCTTCAACGTCGGCACCGCCGGAGCCAGATTGGGATACCAGACGTCGTAGAAACCGCGCGTCGCGAATTCGCTCTTCGGAACGCCGCGCGGGGGGCGGCGGACGGTGCCGATGCGCAGGCCTTCTTCCGGATGGCGCGGCGTTCCCAGTCGTACGATGGAAACGGCCAAGGTCGCTATCCCCGGGTGGCAGGCCGCGCGATTGCCGCATAGACCCGCATCGCGGCATAGGCGTCGTTCGCCGCATAGAGTAGCTGGCTCGCGGTCAGGCTCTGGTGCGACCAGTTGGACGTCCCGATCCGCTTCGACTTGGCGAAGCGCCGCCTGAAGACCAGCGCCACCGCCACCTTCAGGCCGACCGACTTGCGGTAGCCGAGGTCGCGAAACACGGTGTCGAGGTCCAGCACCGATTGCGGTTCGATAGCCAGCCGCGCGCGGATCTGGGTCTTGTCGCCGTCGAGGCCGAAGCCGACCTTGGTCAGGCTCGTCGATCGGAGCAGCGCCGATACCGCGTCGCGCGCCTCCGGCACATGCAACTGGAAAATGTACGCCCGCTCGAGGGTTGCGAACTGCAGCACGTGCGGCCCTTCCGACGCTTCGCCGCGGGTGAAGGTCGGCCTGGACTCGGTGTCGAAACCGACATGAGAATGGGCCGCCAACGCGTCATGCGCCTCTGCCACCCGGCGAGCCGTCGCTGCCACGAGGATGCGCGACGGGTGGATGCCGGGGAACGGGTCGAGCGCGTCGATCTCCTCGCGCGTGGGCACATCCCGCTTCAGATCCCGCTTCACATCCCGCTTCACATCCCGCTTCAGGGCGGCCTTGGCCGGCGCACGCCTGGCAGGGCGACCCTCAACCGATTCTGCGAGGTCGCGCCCCTCGATCGCACGAGCCCCGGTCGCGGCTGTCAGGTCACCGTCATCGACCGATGGCACAGGACGATCCGGATGCAGTTCCTTCACTTGCCGGCCCGCGGACCGGCCAGCGCCGTGTAGATGCCGAGCCCGAAGAACGTCGACGCGCTGAGATAGCGGCCGAAGCGGGCATACCGTCCGGCGCGGCCCTGGACGCCGCTCGCGCCATCGACCGCCGCGCCGGCGTGATTGGCCATGGCCGGCAGCATCCGCGACGCCGCCATCACATAGACCACGTCCGTGCTCGCGGCAACCAGCACGAAGACCGCGCCGAGGAGCACGCTCTGCATCATCGGCGAGCCGGAAGGGTCGATGAACTGCGGCAGGAAGGCAGCGAAGAACAGAGCAGTCTTCGGGTTCAGCAGGGCCACGACGAAGCCGTCGCGGAACATCGGCCAGGCCGAAGGAGCAGCCGGCTGATTGACCAACGCCTCGGCTGGCCCGGACAGCAACACCCGCATGCCGAGGTAGATCAGGTACAACGCGCCGCCGAACTTGACCAGGGTGAATGCGAAGGTCGAGACCGCAAAAAGCGCGGCGAGTCCCAGCGAAGCACCGATAGCATTGCCGAAGTTCCCCAGCGCCACGCCGAGCAGCGACGCGAACCCGGCGCGCCTGCCGTGGGCGATGGTGCGCGTCAGCAGGTAGACGACTGCCGGACCCGGCGTGACGGCAAGGACAAGGCTGGCGATGACGAAGGCGGTGAGCATGGGGGCATCCTTGCGGGTAGTTTACTGCCGCCGACGCGACCGCGACGCGCCCTCACCCTCGATTCAGGCTCCCACCACCTCCGCTGTACCCATCAGCCGCCACAGCTCCGGCGTCACTCCGTACAGTTGCTCCAGCAGGTCATGGTTGGTAAGTCCGATCGCTTCGCGCTGCACGACGCATTCCCAAAGCGCGAGCGAGGCTTCGCGCAGCAGAGGCCGTCGCGCTGCCGCCACGGGCGGGCGGCCGGGAGCCTCGCGGTCGAAAACGGCCAGCGCCGATACCGCCTCCTGCAGCTTCCGGCCTGCACGGCCGAGCGTGGCGGCGGTCTCCTCGCGAACCGCCAGCCGGATGTGATCGTCGATGTCGACGCCATTCCTGCCGGATTTGGGGCCCCTGGAGTCGGCGCTGCGGCCAGCCGCAATGCTGGCCAGCCGGCGCCGTCCGATCTCGGCGTACCGCCAGGGCAAGCGGGCGCCCGGTCCGTCGGGCCCGGGGAGGAACCTTCGTCCGCCGGTGATTCATTCATGGGACGCGATTCTATGCAACCTGCGCAGGCAAGAGCGGGAATGCTCGATTGCCCGGCAGGGCAATCCGCCTTCTATTTCTTCGGCTCCGCTCCGGGCGGGCTGCCGTATGGATTGAAGCCGAACCCCCCTTCCACCTCGATCTTGACGTTCCCCGTATCCACTGCCGCATCGGCGCCCTTGTAGTGGGTCACCAGGCCGGGGAAAGCAAGCACGACGGCCACCATGATGAGCTGGATCACGATGAACGGCAGCGATCCCCAGTAGATCTGGCCGGTGGTCACCTTCGCGATGCGCTTTCCAGTCACGCGGTCGCGGTAGTCCTCATGCGGTGCCACCGAACGCAGATAGAAGAGCGCGAGGCCGAATGGCGGGTGCATGAACGAGGTCTGCATGTTCACCGCAAGCAGGATGCCGAACCAGATCAGGTCGATGCCCATCTTGTCCGCCACCGGGCCGAGCAGCGGCACGATGATGAATGCGAGCTCGAAGAAGTCGAGGAAGAAGGCGGCCACGAAGACGAACAAGCTCACGAACAGCAGGAAGCCCAGTTCGCCGCCCGGAAGGCCGACCAGCAGGTGCTCCACCCAGAGGTCGCCATTGACACCGCGGAAGGTCAGCGAGAACACGGTCGAGCCGATCAGGATGAAGATGGCAAAGCAGGTCAGTCGCGTGGTCGAATCCATCGCCTGGCGCAACAACTTGAGCGACAGGCGGCGCACGCGAGACGGCCATGATCAGTGCGCCGACCGCGCCCATCGCCCCGCCCTCGGTCGGCGTCGCCACGCCGACGAAGATCGTACCGAGGACCAGAAAGACGAGCCCAAGCGGCGGGATCATCACGAAAGTCACCCGCTCTGCGATCCTGGAGAGCAGTCCGAGCCGCAGCACACGGTTGAGCACCGCCATCACGAAAGCGAGCAGGCCCCAGACCAGCACGATGACGACGATGCGCTCGTCGATCGCAGTTCCTTCCTCGATGAAGTATTCGCCGATCCAGATGGCGCCCGCCATGGCGATGGACATCACGGCAACCAGCGAGATCACGCCATGGCCGCCGTCGGGTTCGAGGAAAGTCCTCGCTTCGGGCGGGATCGCCGGCACTGCTGCAGGCCGCAACATCGCGAGGATCGCCACGTAGATCATGTAGGCGAGGGCCATCAGCAATCCGGGCAGCATCGCCCCGAGGTACATGTCGCCGACCGAGCGGCCGAGCTGGTCGGCGAGGATGATCAGGGTGAGCGACGGCGGGATGATCTGCGACAGCGTGCCGGAAGCGGCGATGACACCGGTCGCAAGCCGGCGGTCATAGCCGTAGCGCAACATGATCGGCAGCGAGATCAGCCCCATGGAGATGACCGAGGCGGAAACGACGCCGGTGGTTGCGGCAAGCAGCGCCCCGACCGCGACGACCGCGAAGGCCAACCCGCCCCGCAGCGGGCCGAAGAGCTGCCCGACCGTTTCCAGCAGGTCCTCCGCCATCCCGGAGCGCTCCAGGATCAGGCCCATGAAGGTGAAGAAAGGCAGGGCCAGCAGCGTGTCGTTGGTCACCACCCCCAGCACCCTTTGCGGCAGCGCCTGGAAGAGGGCGGGCGTGAGCAACCCGAGTTCGATGCCGACCAGCCCGAAGAGGATGCCGTTGGCGGCGAGGGCGAAGGCGACCGGATACCCCAGCAGCAGGAACACGATCAGCGTCGCAAACATGATGGGCGCCAGGTTGGCGGCGAGGAACTCCATCTTCAGCGGCCCTTTCGGGTTTCGTCGACGGCAGTCGCGACCCGGCGGCGGTCCGCCCACCTTCGCTTCGGCCAGTTGTGCGACCTCCTCGGCAAACTCCTCCTCCGCCGTCTTGCCCTCGCCCCGGCGGGTCGGATCGGGGCACATGCCCATCAGGAAACCGATGCTCTTGATCAGGTGCGAGATACCGGCCGCAATCAGGAGACTGAATCCGACCGGTATGAGCAGCTTGACCGGCCAGCGGACGAGGCCGCCTGAGTTCGAGGATGTCTCGCCGGTGATCCACGACTCCCAGAACATCGGCCAGGCGAGCCACATGATCAGCGCCGCCGCCGGGAACAGGAAGAAAAGCAGCCCGAAGATCTCGATCAGGATCTGGCCGCGCTTCGTCAGCTTCTGCGCGAGGATGTCGACACGGACGTGGTCGTTCTTCGTGAGCGCATAGCCGGAAGCGAGCAGGAACATCGCCCCGAACAGGTACCACTGCAGTTCCAGCCATGCGTTGGAACTGGAGTGCAGGAACTTCCGGCTGAGGGCGTTGCCCGCGCTTACGAGGACCACCACCAGCACGAGCCATGACACGCCGCGTCCGACGAAGCCGTTGACGGCATCGATGGCGCGGGAAATGGCGAGCAGCAGGCGCATTGCAGGTACGGTTTCCTCTTGCGGCACAAGCCGCTCAATCTTCGGAAGGGGCGCGCCAAGGCGTGGCGCGCTCCTCAAGCCAGACGAGCGCCCCGTAGAGAAGCATCCCCATCAGGGCAAGAATGAAGAGCGCGGCGAATACCCTCGGCGTATCGAAGGTCCCCTGGGCGCTCATGATGACGTAGCCCAGGCCGCGCTGCGACGAGACGAACTCGCCCACGATGGCGCCGACCAGGGCAAGCGAGATCGCCACCTTCATGCCGGCGATGATCGACGGCAACGCGCTCGGCAGCTTGACCTTGAAGAAGAAGTCGTACCAGCGCCCCCGGAGCACCCTGCCGAGGTCCATCACGTCCGGAGGCACGGAGCGCAGGCCATGGATGGTGTCGACGATGATCGCGAAGACCGCGATCAGGAAGGCGATGGCGACCTTGGGCTCGGAGCCCGTTCCCATCCAGATCACGAACAGCGGCGCAACCGCCACCTTGGGGACTGCGTTGAATGCGACGATCAACGGGTACAGGAAGCGCTCGCAGATACGCGAGCCCACCACCAGCGCGCCGATCAGCACGCCGCCGACCACAGACAGGACGAAGCCGATGGCGGTGGTCATCAGGGTATACGCCGCGTGTCCCATGTACCACCACCATTCCGCAGCGAGTTCCCCGAGGATTTGCGATGGCAGCGGCAGCAGAATCGGCCGCACCTCGAGAATGCGGCCCAGTGCTTCCCAGACCAGCAGCACCAGGACGGTGGAGAAGGTGCCTGCGGCGACTGCGGAGAGATGTCCCTTGTTTATCACGCGCGCGCCCGCTCGTCGATCAGCCCCATGTCTTCGAACAGTGTCCTGATGCGAGCGACATAGCGGCTGAACTCGGGCGACTCGCGCACGGCCAGCGGCCGCGGCCGCGGCAGGTCGATTTCAAGAACCTCCGCAACACGGCCGGGGCGCGGCGTGAAGACCATCACGACGTCGCCGAGGAAGACTGCCTCGGCAATGCCGTGGGTGACGAACACGACCGTGTTCTGCACGTCCAGCCAGATGCGCTGGAGCTCCACGTTCATCTGGTCCCGGGTCAGGGCATCGAGGGCGCCGAACGGTTCGTCCATCAGCAGCAGCGACGGGTCGTCGACCAGTGCACGGCAGATTGCCGCGCGTTGCCGCATGCCGCCGGACAGTTCGCGCGGATAGGCGTTGGCGAACTCACGCAGGCCGGTGAGCCCGAGGAGATGGTCGACCTTCTGCGCATAGCGCGCGACCGGCTTGTGGGCGAACTCGATCGGCAGCAGGATGTTGCGCCGTATGTTGCGCCACTCCAGCAGCGCGTCACGCTGGAAGACGATGCCGACGCCTTCCGGCGCGCCGTCGATCCGCTGGCCATCGAGCAGCAGCTCTCCCTCGCTGATCGTCTCGAGCCCGGCAATGCAGCGCAGGAAGGTGCTCTTGCCGCAGCCGCTGGGCCCGAGGATGCTGACGAAGCGTCCCGGCGGGATCTCGGCATCGATCCCGTCGAGTGCTTGCACGCCACGCGGGCCGGCATAGCGCTTGCGAACGTCCCGTGCGACGACTCCTTGCCGCAGCGCCGGTGCCGGCTGCGCCGTCGCCTGCATCATCACTTGCCAATTAGCTTGTCGTAGGCTTCCGGCTTGACGAGGTTGACCGTGTAGAAATCCTCGGCAGCCAGCTTGCCGCTGATAAGGCCGACGCCGGCCAGGGTCTTGGCAGCCCGCGACCATTCCGCAGGGACCGGAGGGCCGATGCGCATGTCGCCGTCACGCTTGCCGAAGTAGTATTCGAGCTGGTCGATCTGGCCGCGCAGGATCTCGCGGTCGAGCCGCGCCTGCGGCCGTTGCGCGATGATCGCCTCCACCGCCTCGTCCTGGTGCCCCGCATAGATGTATTCCCAGGCGCGCGAGACGACGCTTGCAAAACGCCCGATGACTTCGCCGCGCGCCGCCAGCTTCTCTTCGCTCGCGAACAGCCCGAAGCTCGGCATGTCGAGCCCGTAGTCGGCAAAGCGCACCGCATTCGACTTGCGGGTCTTCGTCACCGCCGGCAGGACGAACGGGATCGTGGAGAACACCGCGTCGGCACGCCCCACCGAGTAGGTGGCCACCTTGCCCGCGGCGTCGACATTGATCAATTCCAGGTCGCCGCGCTTCAGGCCGCCGGCTGCCAGGAAAGAGTCGATGAACGGGGCTTCCAGGGAGCCGGCGGTATAGACCACCTTCTTTCCCTTCAACTGTGCCGGACCGGTGATACCCGACTCTTCGGGCACGAGCACGCCGATGTCGCTATGGCGCGCGTAGACAGCCACGGCCTTGACCGGCAGTCCCTTGTCGCGGGCGATCATCATCGAGGCCAAAGCCGCATGGCCCACGTCGAACGTGCTGCCGGAGCCGACGATCTGTACCGTCGTCACGGACCCGTTGCCGTCCTCGACGCTGGGATCCAGCCCCGCAGCCTTGAACCAGCCCTTCTGCTGTGACAGGTGGATGGCGCCGTGAACTGCCCAGGGGGTCCAGTCGAGCCGGACCTTGATCGGCTGTAGCGCCTGTGCCTGGGCGGTGCCTCCCAGCAGCCCTGCCGTCAGCAAGGCGGCGGTGAAGCCGGTGCTCTTCAGAAATTTCCTGCGCAGCATGTGGATCTCCCGATCTCGTGCGTCGTGACGATTGCTGGAACCGGAGCGCCGGCGAATCAGCGCCGGACCCCGAACAAGCCCCTGATTCGTGCCCAGACCACCGAAAGCAACATCCGGACCGGATTGACACCGGCCACGGGCAGCGGGCCATCGCCACCACTCGCTGCGCCCTGCAAGCGCGCCGTCACGTTGCGTCCGAAGTCCGCGATCATTCGACCGACGAAGTCCCGGACCAGGCCGGATCGCGAAAACTGGGCGAGCGGGCCCTGCAGCGAGTAGCGCATGTCGATGTGCACCCTGGTCTGCTCGGGCGAGAGGACTTCCAGCCGGTAGCCGATGTCCCCATTGGCCCGCGACTGGCTCAGTGTGTCCTGCCCCGCGCCGCGGAGCATCGCGGCCCGGGCGCTGTCGTCGCGCTCCAGACGGGCTGCGCCATTGAAGGCGGCGGACATGGGCCCGAACTTCACCGCCACCTTGCCGCGGACCTTGTCGCCTTCCATCGAAGTCACGGTGGCCCCTGGAAGACAGGCCGCCACTGCCGGCAAGTCGACCATGAATGCCCATACCCGATCGGCCGCGATCGGCACGTCGAACCGGCCCTCGATCTGAGTTCCTTGGGCGACCTTGGCCGCAGGGGCGGCGGAACTCGCACCGGCGGCCGACGAGGCTGCCGACGAGCCTGTTGGCGGGGCCGCTGACGTGGCCCCTGACGTGGCCCCTGACGCGGCTGCGCCGAGACTGGCCGCTGCGGCGGGGGTTGCCTCGACCGGGAAGCCGGCAAAGGGTTTCGTTTGCCCACTCGCCGGTACTGCCGCCTTCCCTTCCCGCGCCGCCTTGCGCAAGGCGTCGATCTCGGGCGGCATCTCGTCGCGGACCTCCTTCAACACCGACATGACCGCCGCAACGATGCCCATGTAGCCGGTGCACCGGCACAGGTTGCCGGAAAGCTCGATCCGCACCCGGTGTTCGTCTGCATCCGGCAGGCGCAGGACGATGTCGCGCGCGGTCGCCAGCATGCCCGGCGTGCAGAAACCGCATTGCAGGGCGTGATGACGCGAAAACGCCGGACGCAGACGCATCATGATCGGATCGTCGTCGTAGCCTTCGACGGTGGTGACGCGCGCGCCGTCGCAGGCCACGGCGAACGTGATGCAGGAGCGCACAGGCTGTCCGTCGACCAGCACGGTGCACGCCCCACAGACACCGTGTTCGCAGCCGAGGTGCGTGCCGGTGAGTCTCACCTCGTCGCGCAGGAAGTCGCCGAGGTGGGTGCGCGGCGCAACCTCGCGCTGCAGCTGACGGCCGTTGACCTCCACGGATATCTTGCTCACTGTATACCCTCCTGTCGCGAAGCGCGACATCCTCCCCGGGGGAGGGGAGCGCCCCCTTCGGGCGGCCGTGCGGGGACGCTCATCAGACGAGCGCCTCTTCACTCAATGCCTGCGCCAGGCAGCGTTCGATTGCGCTGGCAAATAGGCGATGGTCGACCGCGTCCCTCTCCGGCAACAGGGCGCGCACGGACGCAAGCACCGGATCGCCTCCGGCAGCCGACAAGCCCTCACGCGCGGTAGCTGCGGCCAGTTCGGGCAGAAGCCTGGGCGCACCGTCGAGTGCACCGACTGCGATGCGCGCCACCCGCCTCGACGGGTCCAGCAATGCCGCGCAGCTGGCCTCGGCGAACTCCCCCATCTTGCGGCAGAACTTGTAGTAGCCCCACCGCGAAGCCGGCGCGAACGCCGGCAGGCGCACCGCGGCAAGAATCTCATCGGTGGCGAGCACGGTGGTGTACGCACCCTGCATGAATTCAGCCATTCCGACTGTGCGTCTGCCGCGCGGCGAAACCAGCTCCAGGTCGGCTGCCAATGCGGCCAGGACGACCGGCCAGTCCGCGGCGGGGTCGGCGTGGGCAAGGCTGCCGCCGATCGTGCCACGATTGCGGATGGCGCGATAGGCGATCACGCCGGCGACCCGCTGCAGCGGATGACCGCGCAATCCGGCGAAGACCCCATCCTCGAGCTCCGCATGAGTCACGCAGGCGCCGATCCGGATGCCGCCGCCGTCTGCGGTGCAGGCTCGCAGCTCCGGCACCTTCGAGATGTCGATCACGATGGCCGGTCGAGCAAGGCGCAGGTTCAGCATCGGACCGAGGGACTGGCCGCCGGCGAGCACCTTGGCCCTGCCCTCTGCCTCCTGGAGCCAGGCGACCGCCTCCTCCAGCGTACCGGCCCGCCGGTAGTCGAACTTCGCCGCCTTCATGCCTGCGACCCTTCGCGAGCCGCCTGCGCGACACCAGTGCCCTGGACGATGGCAGCAAGCAACCGGCGCGGCGTCAGGGGAGTTTCGCTGACCTCGGGGGCGCCAATGCGCCGCAAAGCATCATTGACCGCGTTGAAGATCACCGCAGGAGGTGCGATTGCACCGCCTTCGCCCATGCCTTTTGCACCAAACTCCGTATGCGGCGAGGGGGTCTCGAAATGATCGATCCGGATGTTCGGCACTTCGGTTGCGCCCGGCACGATGTAGTCCGCGAGTGTCGACGCCAGCGGCTGAGCGTTGGCGTCATACGCCATCTCTTCGTAGAGCGCCGTGCCGATGCCCTGGGCGATACCGCCGATCGTCTGGCCCTCGACCACCATCGGATTCACGATCACCCCGCAGTCCTCCACCACCACGTAGTCGAGGATCTCGACCGCGCCGCATTGCGGGTCGACCGCGACGACGGCAGCATGAGTGGCATAGGTGAAGGCGCCTGTGTCCACCTTCGGCTTGTAGCCGAGGTTGACCTCGAGCCCGGCCGGATCGACGTCCGCCGGCAGCCGGTGCGGCGTCAGG
This sequence comes from uncultured Pseudomonadota bacterium, assembly GCA_963844195.1. Classification (GTDB taxonomy): domain Bacteria; phylum Pseudomonadota; class Gammaproteobacteria; order Burkholderiales; family Burkholderiaceae_E; genus Lautropia. The sequence goes on from CAWJNC010000006.1 coordinate 380,723, forward strand.
TACCAGGCGTTGGCGACGTCGCTGATCGCCACTGACTTCTCACCGGAGTAGAGAAAGCCGTCCGATGCCGATACCGTCGCGGGATCGACGTCCAGCAGATGAGCGGCGATGTGGCAGAGGCGAGGCAACAGGCGTTTGGAGGCGACTGCGACTGCACCGCCCGACATGACCAGCGAGCGCGAGGCGTAAGTGCCGGTGGAGAACGGCGTCTGGCCGGTGTCACCATGCAGGACCTTGATTCGAGCCACATCGATGCCGAGGACGTCGTTGGCGATCTGGGCGAAGGTCGTTTCCATGCCCTGGCCGTGCGAATGCACGCCGACACGCACCTCGAGACCACCGTCGGGGGTCACGCGCACAGTCGCCTGATCGTAGCCCGGAATCACCGGCGTGCCCCAGGTGGCAAACACCGAAGTGCCGTGAGCCGACTGCTCGGTATAGGTGGCGACGCCGACGCCGATCAACCGCCCATCCGCCTCGCCGCGCGCCTGGCGCTCGCGCACCGCCTTGGCATCGACCATCTCGAGTGCACGCCGCAGGCTGGCGGGGTAGTCGCCGCTGTCGAGATGCTTGTTGGCGACATTGACGTACGGCATCTGCTCCGGTTGGACAAGATTCTCCAGCCGCACCTCCCACGGTTCGCGCCCGACCTCGCGTGCGATCGCGTCCATCGTCAGTTCGATCGCGAAGCACACGCCGGTGCGGGCAACGCCGCGATAGGGCAGGAATCCCGGCTTGTTGGTCGCGACGCAGCGGGTTTCGCAACGGTACCCACGGAAAGCGTATGGCCCAGGAAGGTTGCCCACCGCCTGCCCCGGCTCCAGGCCGACCGTGAACGGCCAGACCGAATACGCGCCGCCGTCGATCGTGATGCGGGCGTCGAGCGCCAGCAACCTGCCGCGACGATCCGCATAAGCCGTCAGCTCGTAGTGGTGCTCGCGGCAATTGGCGCCGGCCACGATGTGCTCACGCCTGTCCTCCAGGTACCTGAACGGCCGGCGGAAAGTCTTTGCCAGCCAGGCCACGCAAAGCTCCTCGGTGTGCAGGACGCACTTGTAGCCGAATGCGCCGCCCACGTCGGGCGAAATCACCCTGACCTGGGCCTCCTCCAGATCGAGGAATTTCGACAACCCCGTGCGGATCAGGTGAGGAACCTGGGTGGCGGTGACCACCACCAGCTGGTCGCTCTGCTCGTCCCAGTAGGCGAGCATCGCCTTGCCTTCCATCGGCATCATGACCTGGCGTGCCAAGTCCACCTTCCGATGGACGACGACCTCGGCCTGCGCGGACAGCTTGTCGAAGTCCCGGTCGGCCCGCAGCGTCACGAAGACGTTGTCCCGCCACCCCTCGTGCAGGAGGTCGGTGGTCGCGGCCGCCGCACTATCCACGTCGGCGTAGACGGGCAATTCATCATATTCGACCTCGATCGCTTCCAGGAGGTCCTCTGCCTCGGCCCGCGACGGCGCAAAAACCAGGGCAACCGGTTCGCCGACATAGCGCACCTTGCCGCTGGCCAAGGGCGGCTGGGCGGATTCCTGGTAGGAGGGCAAGGTCGATTCCGCCACGATGTCTCGCGCGTCCCGCATCTCCTCCCGCAGGAAGACGAAGTCGCCGATCTCCTCCGGAACCCGCACAGACGCAATGCGCGCATGGGCGAGCGGGCTGCGCAGGAAGGCGACCTCCTGAAGGCCCGGCATCGCCATGTCGCCGACGAAGCGCCCCTTGCCCGCGAGGTGGCGGGCGTCCTCCTTGCGGGGAACGCGGGCGCCGATGCCCTGGGGCTTCGTGCGGATCGGGGTGTCGCTGTGATCCATTGTCCGAGCTCCTGCTGACCGCCCTTCGCGGGTCGATCAGGTGCGACCGACCGCGTTGAAGGTGTAGCCGTCGAGCGCGCTTTCCGCAACGCGGAACCAGCTCACCTGGTCCTCCTGGTACTTCTTCCAGGACGGATAGATGGCTGCGAAGTCGGGGTTCTTTGCCGAGAGTTCGCCCCACAACTCCTGGGAAGCCTTGTAGGCGGCGTCCATCACGTCGCGCGGGAAGTAGGCAACCTTCGCGCCGCCTCCGATCAGCCGCTTGAGCGCCTGCGGGTTGTGGTCGTCGTAGAGGGCGCCCATCCGCATCGTCTGTTCCGCACAAGCGCCTTCGAAAGCGGACCGGTAGGCCGGCGGCAGCGCTTCCCAGGCCTTGTCGTTGACCATGGTCGTGATCGATGCGCTGCCCTCGAACCAGCCGGGTGCGTAGTAGAACGGGGCCACCTTGTTCAACCCCAGCTTCAGGTCGTCGTAGGGGCCGATCCATTCGGCAGCGTCGATGGTGCCCTTTTCGAGAGACGGATAGATGTCGCTGGTCGGAATCTGCTGGGGGATGGCGCCGAGCTTGGTCAGCACCATGCCGCCGATGCCGCCGATGCGCATCTTGAGCCCCTTCAGATCCGCGACCGATTTGATCTCCTTCCGATACCAGCCGCCCATCTGGACGCCGACATTGCCACAGACGTGATTGACGATGTTGTACTTCTTGTAGAGGTCACGAAGCAGCTTCAGGCCGCCGCCGTAGTGGACCCAGGCATTGTGCTGTCGCGCGTTCAGGCCGAACGACAAGCCGGTATCGAATGCGACGGCGGTGTTCTTGCCGACGAAGAAGGTGCTCAGCACGTGATTGCATTCGACGGTTCCGTTGCTGACCGCGTCCATGTTCTGCGGCGGCGGAACGATCTCGCCACCCGGAAAGGGGCGGATCTCGAATTTTCCATCGGTGACTTCGCTCACCCGCTTGCAGAGCTCCTCGACCGAGGTGTAGATGCTGTCCAGGCTCTTGGGCCAGCTCGTCGACATGCGCCAGCGGACGGTGGGCGAACTTTGCGCGATGGCCGGCGTTGCGACGGCCGCAAGGCTCACGCCAGCGGCGCCGGCGGCACGATTCAGGAAACGACGACGCTGCATGACTCTCTCTCCTTCGGATGGGTGGTATCCACTTCGCCCGGGGCGGCATCGCCGTGCCGCCGGCCTGACAAGCTGGGTATTCGATGACGCTAGACGAGCCGCAAGACGAGAAGCAAGAACGCTACCGACGACCTGGCGCCTGACCGGCTCTTCCAGCCGTGTCGCCCGACCGGTTCATCCGGCTGAATCATGCAGGAAACGGAAGCTTGATTATTGCTCAGTGTACTGACCGGATAATCCAGTGTCAACGCGCTACGGACGGGAATCAGGTTCATCGTCGGAGGAATATTCCGCGCACCGGCGCAGCGCGCGCAACGCCTCTTCAAGGAGCATCCATCGCGGTCTGCGGTGCACTGCAGCACCACTGCGGTGATCGCGGCTCGCCCGGGTCCGCAGGTTCGCTGCACCGGTTGCTCATGGCAGTTGAAAACCCTCAGTACACCCGCTATCATTGATCAGCACACTGAGCAACTGCCTGCGGATCGCCCCCGCAAATCGCACGGCACCCATTGCAGCATGCGCCTGGAGAACGCCAAGATGAACTGGACAAGAGTTGCCGGGACTGGTCAACTGGAGGACGACGAAACTCTGGCGGTCGTGGTCGAGGGCCGCAAGATCGCCCTGTACCGGAGCGGAGGCGAGTTCTTCGCCACCGACAATGTCTGTACCCACGCCTACGCCCTGCTTTCCGACGGCTTCCTGGAGGATGGATGCATCGAATGCCCGCTGCACCAGGCGCGCTTCGACATCCGTACCGGCAAGGCATTGTGCGCACCGGCCACCGTCGACGTGACGACATATCCCGTCAAAGTGGACGGCGAAGACTTGCTGGTCGGGATTCACCCCGGCTGACCGCATGAGCGAGCAGACATCCGCCGCGCACGCGGTACCGGGCCCGGCCGCTCAGAGCACCGTCGTCATCGTCGGCGCTGGACAGGCAGGCGCGGTTGCGGCTGATGCCCTGCGCGAGCGCGGCCACGTCGGACCCATCGTCCTGCTTGGCCGGGAGCCGCACCTGCCGTACGAACGACCGCCGCTGTCGAAGGACGTCTTGTGCGCACCGCAGGAGCCGACGCTGAGCGTACTTGCCGCCGGCGTCTATGAGAAGCACGGCATCGATTGGCGACCCGATGTTGAGGTCGTCGAAATCGACCTGGTGCATAGCCAGGTCATCCTCGGCGACCGCAGCGCCTTGCATTTCGACAGCTGTCTCCTGGCAACCGGCGGCAGCGCCCGCCTGCTCCCCGGCCTTGGACGGGAGCTCGCCGCTGTCCACTATGTGCGAGACCTGGGCGATGCGCGCCGCCTGCGCTCGGCGTTGGCTCCGGACGCCAGGGTGGTGGTGATCGGCGGCGGCTTTCTTGGCCTCGAGCTGGCTTCGTCCGCATGCAAGCTGGGCGCATCGGTGGACGTGCTGGAGGCGGCGCCGCGGCTGCTCACCCGGTTCCTCCCGCCCGACTGTTCGGCGTGGCTCGCGATGCGCGCTGCCAATGCCGGTGTCCGCCTTCACCTGGGCGTCGAGTTGAAGCCGGTCGATGCAGGAAGTTCCGTCGGGTCGGCTCGCGTCCCGATCGAGACAACTGCCGGCGCATCCTTCGAAGCCGAAGTCGTGGTGGTGGCGATCGGCCTTGTCCCGGACACTCATCTGGCGCGGGCCGCGGGCCTTGCGATCGATCCCGTCAACGGCGGGATCCAGGTCGATGCCTGCGGCCGAACCAGTCATCCCCACGTCTACGCAGCGGGCGACTGCGCGAGCCGTCATTGCCCCGTTGCTGGTGGCCCGGTCCGCTACGAGTCATGGCAGAACGCCAATGAACAAGCCCGCGCGGCGGCGGCCGGGATGCTCGGCCAGGAGCCGCCCCTGCCGCCGTACCCATGGTTCTGGACAGACCAGTTCGGCTGCAACCTCCAGATGCTGGGCCTTCCTGCAGCCGATCTGCAGTACGCCCTTCGCGGCGATCCCTACGCAAGCGACCCGAAGGCGATCTGGCTCGGCCATCGCCAGGGGATTCCGGTGCATGCCATCGCGGTCAACGCCGGCGGCGACCTGCGCCAGATGCGTGCGCTGTTCGAGCGCGGCATCGCGATGGATCCGGCAGCTTTCGCGGATCCGTCGCTGCCGCTGCGTGGGCAGGTCAAGGCTGCGCAGACACGAGCCGCCGCCGCAAGCTAGATCCCGAACCCGCGCCTGATCACGCCATAGCCGATTCAGAACCATCATCGGGCAACATCCAACGGTCCGTCCCGCACCAGGAGCCTCGACAATGTATCAATCCCAGACCGTCATCGGCCGCACGCTTCGCGACAAGGATGCGCCGCTCGCCGATTGCAAGTGGCCCGAAGATGCGCTGCACTACATTCCCGACTGGGTATACACGAGCCAGGCGGTCTACGACCTCGAGATCAACCGCATCTTCCGGGGCAAGACCTGGAACTTCGTCGCCCTCGAGGCCGAGATACCGGCCCCCGGCGACTACAAGCGCTCCTATGTGGGGCCGGTGCCGGTGGTGGTATCAAGAGCCGACGACGGCTCGATCAACGTCTTCGAGAACCGCTGCGCCCACCGGGGCGCCGAGTTTTGTCGCCACGCCCAGGGCAACACGCGCGAGTTCGTCTGCCCGTACCACCAATGGTCGTACGACCTGAAGGGCAACCTGCAGGGCGTTCCGTTCCGGCGTGGCGTCAACCGCGCCGGCGGGATGCCGAAGGACTTCAAGACCAGCGAGCACGGCCTGCGCAAGCTTCACGTGGCGACGCGTCACGGGGTGATCTTCGCCTCCTACTCGGCGGAGGTCGAACCGCTGGAGGAGTACCTCACTGCCGAAATCCTGGAGGACTTCGACGTGATCTTCCCCGGCAAGAAGCTCAAGATCCTGGGCTACTACCGCAACGAGTTGCCCTGCAACTGGAAGATGTACCACGAGAACCTCAAGGATCCATACCACGCGACCCTCCTGCATTCGTTCCTCGTGGTATTCGGCCTGCTGGTGGCCGGCAACAAGTCGACCATGTTTGCGGACAAGGTCCATGGTCGCCACGGCTACATGGGCTCGGCCAAGACGGAGGAAAAGTACGCGGTCGTCAGCGAGGAGAACCGCAAGGAGATGCGCTCCTTCAACGATGGGTTGCGCCTGCAGGACGAGCGTTTCCTCGAATTCGTCAAGGAGTTCGACTCGCCCTGGTCGGTGACCATGGCCACCATCTGGCCGAACTTCGTGATCCAGCGCGAGATGAACACGCTCGGCGTCCGCCACATCATCCCCAATGGCCCCGACAGCATGATCATGCAGTGGACCATGTTCGGCTACGAGGAAGACACGCCCGAGATGCAAAGGCACCGCCTGCGCCAGGGGAACCTGATGGGGCCGGCCGGCTTCCTCGGGCTCGAGGACAACGAGGCGATGAAGTTCGTGCAGGAAGGGATCCGGCGCTGCACCACCGACGTCAACGTCCTGAAGCTGGATTCCGGCAAGGTGGGCGCCTCCGACACGCTGATCTCGGAAGCAGCCATCCGGGCGATGTACGTCTACTACCGCCAGGTAATGGGACTCTGAACAGGCCGGGACCGACATGAAGAACGACTACGCCCTCAACAGGGAACGCACCATGGATTCCGCCCGCGCGCTCGAGCTGCGCCGGGAGATCGAGGAATTCAACGCAGACTACTGCGCGACGCTCGATGCCAACGACATCGAGGCCTGGCCCGACTACTTCACCGAGGACGCGCTCTACCGCGTCACTGGCCGCGAGAACGCGGAACTCGGGCTGCCGGTCGGCCTGGTCTATTCCGAAGGCCGGGCGATGATGCACGACCGCGCCGTCGCGATATCGCGTACCCAGATGTTCGCGCCCCGCTACATGCTGCACATCCTGAGCAATACCCGTGTCGTCGCCGAGGACGACGACGGCATCCGCGCGCAGACGGCCTTCCTGCTGATGCAGACGCTGGTCGAGGGCCCCACCACCCTCCATCTGGCCGGCACCTATCACGACCGGTTCCTGCGGGTCGACGGCCGCCTGAAGCTTGCCGAGCGGCAGGTCGTGCACGACACCAACATCCTCGCCAACGACCTCGTCTATCCCGTTTGAGGCTGCAAACAACACATCGGACTGCCATGAAAACAGTACCCAAGATCGCCTTCGAGGAACACTACACCGCCCCCGGCTTCGCCGAATACTCCCGGGCGTTCATCAAGCACATTCCCGCGGAGCTGGCAGCGTACCTCGGCAGCCGGCTGACCGATTTCGACGACATCCGGCTTCGCGAAATGGACGAGGCCGGCATCGACTACGTCATCCTGTCGCAGACCGGTCCCGGCGTGCAAGGCGAAGCGGATCCCGCGGCGGCCCAGCGCAAGGCACAGGAGAACAACGACTTCCTGGCGGCCCAGGTCGCCCGGCATCCGACGCGCTATGGCGCCTTCGCGCACCTGTCGATGCACGACCCGCTGCAAGCGGCGAACGAGCTGGAACGGGCGGTGCGCCAGCTGGGCTTCAAGGGTGCACTGGTCAATGGCCACACGCTCGGCACGTACTACGATAGCCGCGCTTACGACCCTTTCTGGGAGAGGATGCAGGCATTGGACGTACCGCTCTACCTGCACCCCATCGACCCCTTCACGGTCCCGCATGCTTACTCCGGTCATCCGGAACTCTTCGGCGCCACCTGGGGCTGGGGCGTGGAGACGGCAACGCACGCGCTGCGGCTGCTGTTCGGCGGCGTCTTCGACCGCTTTCCCCGCCTTACCGTGATCCTCGGCCACATGGGCGAGGGGCTACCCTTCCAACGCTGGCGCTTCGACAGCCGGTTCGCGGTCTACCCGCATGGCGTGCGCCTCGAGCGTGCGCCGTCCGAGTACATCGGCACCAATATCGTCATCACGACTTCCGGGGTCTGCTCGGGCGCGACTGTCGCCGGGGCGGTCGCCGAGATGGGCGCGGAGGCGGTCATGTTCTCGGTGGACTACCCTTACGAGTCCAGCGCGATTGCGGCGAAGTTCATCGAGGAGGCGCCGCTCGACCAGCGCACCAGGGAACTGGTCTGCCACGGCAACGCCAAGCGCCTGTTCAGACTCTGAGCAGCATAGTCAGCTCAAGGAGGAGCAACACCATGCAGAAGACATACCGTATCGGCCAGATCGTCCCGAGCTCCAATACGACGATGGAGACCGAGATCCCGGCCATGCTGAACGCGCGCCTGCAGATCCGGCCGGAGCGCTTCACCTACCATTCGAGCCGGATGCGCATGAAGAAGGTGGTGAAGGAAGAACTGGCCGCGATGGACGCCGAGTCCGACCGGTGCGCAACCGAACTCAGCGACGCGCGGGTCGACGTCCTCGGCTATGCCTGCCTGGTTGCCATCATGGCCATGGGCCACGGCTATCACCGCGTCTCCCAGGAGCGCCTGCACGGGCGCACCGTCGACAACGCAGCGGCCGCTCCGGTGATCACCAGCGCCGGCGCGCTGGTGGACGCGCTGGGTGTGGTCGGGGCGAAGCGCATCGTCGTGGTCGCCCCGTACATGAAGCCGCTGACCAAGCTGGTCGTCGACTACATCGCCAGCGAAGGCTACGAGGTAATCGACCATCGGGCGCTGGAGATCCCGGACAACCTGGAGGTCGGACGCCATGACCCGGCGAGGCTGCCGGGAATCGTGGAGGGCCTCAATTTCAGGGATGCGGACGCAATCGTGCTGTCGGCCTGCGTGCAGATGCCGTCGCTGCATGCGATTGCGAAGGTGGAAGCGATGACGAACAAGCCTGTCATCACTGCGGCGGTGGCGACGACCTATGCAATGCTGAAGGCGCTCAACCTGGAACCGGTGGTGCCGGGCGCAGGTGCGCTGCTTTCCGGCGCCTACTGACACGGTCCAGGAACATCCCAATGAGCAACTTTCTGTATGGCGCGAACATCCACGCCAATGGCATCCGCCAGCACTACCTCCGCTACGGAGGCAGTCGCCGCGGCGAGCGGGATGCCGTGGTCCTCATCCCGGGTATCACCAGCCCGGCGATCACCTGGGGCTTCGTCGGTGAGCGCCTGGGCCGCGGGTTCGACACCTACGTGCTCGATGTCCGCGGCCGCGGCTTGTCGGAAGCGTCGGCCTCCCTGGACTACAGCCTGGGCGTGCAGGCCGCCGACGTCATGGCGTTCGCGGCTGCACTCGGCCTGACGAGGTACAGCATCGTCGGCCACTCCATGGGCGCGCGGATCGGCGCACGCGTCGCCGCGCAACACCCCGACGGGCTGACCCGGCTCGTGATGGTGGATCCGCCGGTTTCCGGTCCGGGCCGCCGCCGATACCCCGCGCAGCTCGCCTGGTACGTCGACTCGATGGCGCTGGCCCGCAAGGGCATCGACGCCGAAGGCATGCGACGGTTCTGTCCCACCTGGAGCGAGGAGCACCTGCGAATCCGCGCCGAGTGGCTTCACACCTGCGACGAACGCGCCATCCTCGCCAGCTTCGACGGCTTCCACACCGACGATTTCCATGCCGACCTGCCGCGGGTGAAGGTGCCGGTGCTCCTGATGACCGCCGAGCGCGGCGACGTGGTGAAACCCGAGGATGTCGAGGAGATCGGCCGCCTGCTGCCCGCCTGCTCGCACGTCCGCGTGGCCGGCGCCGGCCACATGATTCCATACGACAACGAGGAAGGCTTCTACCGCGCCTTCGGCGATTTCCTCGGCGCGGCAGTCCCCTGATCCGCAAGCGCGGAGCCGGTAGCGCATTCAACAGGAGCGATCCATGCCAGTAAGCGACTTTCAACTGATCAAGGCCTGGCGTCAGGTGCTGGACCTTTCGCGGCTCGAACCGGGGCAGACGGTGACTATCCTGACCGGGGCCGCTACTCATCCGCAGACGCTGCGTGCAGCGCAGGTGGCGGTGCAGGAAGCCGGCGCGATCCTCAACCGCCTCGACCTGCCGCCGGTCAACGCCGAGAAGTCGCTCAGCCGCGACCCGCTCGCCTACCTCGGGACAACGCCACTGACCGGCAATCGAGCCGCCATGGCTGCCTTGAAGGCCAGCGATCTCGTGCTCGACCTGATGACCCTTCTCTTCTCGCCGGAGCAGCAGGAGATCCTCGAATCCGGCACCAAGATCCTGCTGGCCATCGAGCCGCCCGAGGTGCTGGTGCGCTGCCTTCCGACTGCGGCCGACCGCGAACGGGTCAAGGCGGCTGCCGCACGGCTGGCCCGCGCGAAAAGCATGCAGGTGGTCTCGAGGGCCGGAACCGAGATCCGCTTCCCGCTGGGAGAGTTCCCCGTGATCAGCGAGTATGGCTTCGTGGACGAGCCCGGCCGATGGGACCACTGGCCGAGCGGCTTCCTGTTCACCTTCCCGAACGAAGGCGGTGCCAGCGGCACGATCGTCATCGACCGCGGCGACATCCTCCTGCCTCAGAAGTCATACGTGAGCGAGCCGATCAAGCTGACGGTAGAGAACGGCTATGCCACCCGCATCGCGGGCGGGCTCGACGCGGAGCTGCTCAGCGAATACATGGCGAGCTTCAACGATCCGGAGGGTTACGCCATTTCACACATCGGCTGGGGACTGCAGCCGCGCGCGCGCTGGTCGACACTGTGGCTGTACGACAAGGAGGATTCGATCGCGATGGACGCGCGCGCCTTCGAAGGCAACTTCCTGTTCTCGCTGGGACCGAACAACGAGGCGGGCGGCGGCCGCACCACGGCCTGCCACATCGACATTCCGCTGCGCGCCTGCACGGTGAGCATCGACGAAGAAGTGGTCGTGCGTGACGGCAAGGTGCTGGACGGGGGTACGCGATGAACCGGGGCAACCGCGAAGAAGTCCGGACCTATGAGCGGCAGGGCTTCGGAAATTCGCTCGAACCGCAGCCGCCGTACGGGTTGCTGATCGTGGATTTCGTCAACAGCTTCGCCGACCCCGACATGTTTGGCGGCGGCAATATCCGCCCGGCGATCGAGAAGACCGTCAGCCTGCTCGCGGCGGCCAGGGACCGGCAGTGGCCGATCGCTCACACCCGGATCGTGTTTGCGGACGACGACTCCGACCACAACGTCTTCACACAGAAGGTTCCAGGACTGCTGGCACTGAAGGAAGACGATCCGGCAAGTGCGATCGTATCCGAACTCGCGCCCCGGCCCGGAGAACTGGTAGTCCGAAAGACGGTTCCCTCTGCATTCTTCGGGACACAGCTTGCGCCATGGCTCACCCAGCGGGGCGTCAAGACGCTGCTGGTTGCAGGCGCGGTGACGAGCGGCTGCGTCCGTGCGAGCGTCGTGGATGCGATGTGCTGGGGATTCCGGCCGCTGGTGCTTGCCGACTGCGTGGGGGACCGGGCCGTCGGGCCGCACGAAGCCAACCTGTTCGACATGCGCCAGAAGTACGCGGCGGTGATGGATTGCGACCAGGCGCTGACGCTGACGGCGCGCGCGAGCTGATCCGGCGGCCCCCAGGGGGCCGCATCGCCCGACCCCCGATGCGCGCAGGGTCGCGCGGCCGTCTACAACGCGCGCAGGGTCGCGCGGCTGTACTGGTTGTTGGCCTCGACCAGTTGCGACAGCAGCTTCATGAAGATGTCGCGATTGCGCGGCGTCAGCGGCTCCAGCAGGCGCCGCTGGGCGCGCATCATCCCGTTCTGGAGCAGCCCCATCAGGCGCAGCCCTTCCTTGGTGATCAACGCCTGGCGCGAGCGCCGGTCCGCGGGATTGACGCGACGCTCCACCAGCCCCCTCTCCTGCAGCCGCTTGATGACGTCGGCGGTTGTGGTCCGGTCCAGTCCGAGTTCCAGGCCGATCTCGGTCTGGTCCAGCCACGGCCGCAGCGACAGGGCGGTGAGGATGCCGTACTGCACCGGCGTGATGTTCTGGGATTTGCACTCCTCGAAGAAGAGTGCGTAATGGATCTGGTTCAAGCGCCGCACGAGGAAGCCCGGGCGTGACCAGAGCACCTGCTTCGCCGGATCGAACTCGATGACTTCGGCCTTGCTCTGCTTCGCTGCCCTGGGCCTTCGAGCCACGACTGCCATCGGTGAGGATCCTGGAGACAATTAGTATGTGTACTGATTATATCCCTACAGCATCTGCCCCAGTACCCTCGCCAGTTCCTTCTCGTCGCGTCCTGACCGCGCTGCACAGTCCTTGACCTGGTCGGCGCCGATCGGGCCGACGTTGAAGTAGCTCGACTGCGGATGCGAGAAGTAGAAGCCCGACACGCTGGACGCCGGCATCATCGCCATGCTCTCCGTCAGGCTCATGCCGATCTCGCCGCACTGCAGGTAGTCGAACAGCGGGCGCTTGACGGTGTGTTCGGGGCAGGCCGGATAGCCGGGCGCCGGGCGGATGCCGCGGTAGGCTTCCTTGACCAGGTCCTCCACGCCGTAACGCTCGTCGGGGGCGTAGCCCCACAGGTCCTTGCGCACCCGCTCGTGCAGGCATTCGGCGAACGCCTCCGCCATGCGATCCGCGAGGCCCTTGAACATGATGGACGAGTAGTCGTCCATCTGCGCGGCAAACTCCTTCTCCTTGCGCTCCATGCCGAGGCCCGCCGTCACGGCAAACATGCCGATGTAGTCGGCGATGCCGCTCGGCCGTCCATCGATCGAGCGCGGCGCGATGTAGTCGGCGAGGCACTTGTTCTCGACACCCTCGCGCTTGGCGACCTGCTGGCGCAGGTTGCGCCACACGAACGCGACTTCGCCGCGGCTCTCGTCTGTATAGATCTCGATGTCGTCGTCGTTGATCGAATTGGCCGGCAGGAAGGCGACGACGCCGCTTGCAGAGAGCCAGCGCCCCTCGATGATCTTCTGGAGCATCGCCTTGCCATCGGCGAATACGCGGCGAGCGGACTCGCCGACGAGTTCGTCGTCGAGGATCTTCGGGTAGGCGCCGTGCAGGTCCCACGTCTGGAAGAACGGACCCCAGTCGATGTAGCGCGCGATCTCCGCGAGGTCGTAGTTCTTGAAGGTGCGCCGGCCGATGAACTTCGGCCTCGGCGGGTGGTAGCGCGCAACCGGATGCACGCCCGGATGGCCAGGGCGATCGTCAGCCGGCATCAGCCAGTCGATCCTGGCCTTGTTTGCGCGCGCCTGCAGCAGCGTCACCAGGTCCGGCCCCTTCTTCGCCGCGTGCTGGACCCGCACCCGTTCGTATTCGACCTTCAGGTTCTCGAGAAAGCCGGCCTTCTGGTCGTCGGAAACGAGAGCCTGCGCCACCGGCACCGATCGCGACGCGTCGGCTACATAGATGACCGGACCGGAGTAATGGGGGGCGACCTTGACCGCGGTATGCACCCGCGACGTGGTGGCTCCGCCGATCAGCAGCGGCAGCTTGCGCTCGCGAAAGTACGGGTCGCGCTCCATCTCCGCGGCAACATGCGCCATCTCCTCGAGCGACGGGGTGATCAGGCCCGAGAGGCCGACGATGTCGGCATTCTCTGCCTTCGCCATCGCCAGGATGTCGCTGCACGGGACCATCACCCCCATGTTCACGACTTCGAAGTTGTTGCACTGGAGAACGACCGTCACGATGTTCTTGCCGATGTCGTGGACGTCCCCCTTGACGGTGGCGATGACCATTTTGCCGCGGGCGCGGGTGTCGCCACCGGCGGCGGCGATCTGCAGCTTCTCGGCCTCGATGAAGGGCAGCAGGTGCGCGACCGCCTGCTTCATGACGCGCGCCGACTTGACCACCTGCGGCAGGAACATCTTGCCGGCGCCGAACAGTTCGCCGACGATGTTCATGCCGTCCATCAGCGGGCCTTCGATCACCTCGATCGGCCGCCTGCCTTCGGCGGCCATCGCCGCGCGCACTTCCTCCGTGTCCTCGACGATGAAGGTGGTGACCCCCTGTACCAGCGCATGCGAGAGGCGCTCGGCAACCGGCTTCTGCCGCCATACCTGGTCCTCTTCCTTCTTCGCGCCGCCGGCCTTGAGGGTGGCGGCGAACTCGATCAGGCGTTCGGTTGGCGTCTTGTCCCGCTCGGGAGAATCCGCCGGCAGGTCCGGCGGCAGCGTCGCGCCGCGGTTGAGCACGATGTCCTCCACCCGCGCGCGCAGTTCCGGGTCGAGCTGGTCATAGACGCCGACCATGCCGGCGTTGACGATGCCCATGGTGAGGCCGTTGCGGATCGCGTGGTAGAGGAAAACCGTGTGGATCGCCTCGCGGGCCGGATCGTTGCCGCGGAACGAGAACGACACGTTCGAGACACCGCCGGAAACCTTGGCCAGCGGCAGGTTCTCGCGGATCCAGCTGCATGCCGCGATGAAGTCGTTGGCGTAGTTGTCGTGCTCCTCGATCCCGGTGGCGATCGCGAAGATGTTCGGATCGAAGATGATGTCTTCCGGCGGAAAGCCGACCTTCTCCACCAGCAGGTCGTAGGCGCGCTTGCAGATCTCGGTCTTGCGCGCGAAGGTGTCCGCCTGGCCCTTTTCGTCGAACGCCATGACGATGGCAGCCGCGCCGTAGCGGCGCACCAGCGTCGCCTGACGCAGGAATTCCGCCTCGCCCTCCTTCAGAGAAATCGAGTTGACGATCGGCTTGCCTTGCACGCACTTGAGGCCGGCCTCGATGACGCTCCATTTGGAGCTGTCGATCATGATCGGCACGCGCGAGATGTCGGGCTCGGACGCGATCAGGTTCAGGAAGCGCACCATCGCCTTCTGCGAATCCAGCATCGCCTCGTCCATGTTGACGTCGATGACCTGGGCCCCGTTCTCGACCTGCTGGCGCGCCACCTGCAGCGCCTCGTCGAATTTCTCGTTGAGGATCAGCCGCGCGAACGCCTTCGAGCCGGTGACGTTGGTACGCTCGCCGACATTGACGAACAGCGACTGGTCGTCGATGTTGAACGGTTCGAGCCCCGAGAGCCGCATGGCCGGCTCGATGGTCGGCACCTTGCGCGGCGCAAGCCCGTCGACGGCCTTGGCAATGGCCTCGATGTGCTCCGGCGTGGTGCCGCAGCAGCCGCCGGCAATGTTCACGAACCCGCTTTGCGCAAAGTCCTTCAGCAGTTCCGAGGTGACATCCGGGGTTTCATCGAAACCGGTCTCGGCCATGGGGTTGGGCAGGCCGGCGTTGGGATAGACGCAGATGAAGACATCGGCCTTGCGCGCCAGCTCCTCGATGTAGGGCCGCATGAGCGCGGCGCCGAGGGCGCAGTTCAGGCCGACGGTCAGCGGCCGGGCATGGCGCACCGAGTTCCAGAAGGCCTCGACCGTCTGGCCCGAAAGGATGCGGCCGGAGGCGTCGGTCACCGTGCCCGAGATCATGATGGGCAGCGGCGGCAGGCCCTTCCCGGCGCGTTCGGCATGGAGTTCGTCGATTGCGAACAGGCACGCCTTGGCGTTCAGCGTGTCGAAGATGGTCTCGACCAGAAACAGGTCGACGCCACCCTCCACCAGTCCGCGCGCCTGCTCCAGGTAGGCCACCCGCAGTTCGTCGAAGGAGATGTTGCGCGCGCCGGGATCGTTGACGTCCGGCGAGATCGAAGCGGTCTTGGGCTGCGGCCCGAGGGCCCCGGCGACGAAACGCGGACGTTCCGCAGTGGAGAACTTGTCGCAGGCGGCCCGGGCAAGGCGCGCCGATGCGACGTTCAATTCGTAGGCGATGTCCGCGAGGCGGTAGTCCGCCTGTGCCACGGCGGTCGCGCCGAAGGTATTGGTCTCGACCAGGTCAGCGCCGGCATCGAGGTACTGCTCGTGGATCTCGGTGATGATCGACGGCCGCGTCAGCGACAGCAGTTCGTTGTTGCCCTTCACATCCTGCGGATGGTCCGCAAAGCGCTCGCCGCGAAACTGCTCCTCCGTCAGGCGATAACGCTGGATCATCGTGCCCATCGCGCCGTCCAGGATCAGGATGCGCCGGCCCATCAGCTCGCGCAGGCGCTTCTCCACCGGACTCACCAGGCGGCTCAATGGGACGGGCTGCGGGACTGCGGACATTGTCAAACCTGCCTTTAGAAAATGGCAATTCTATCAAGGGGTTACCGGCAGCCGCGTGACAAAGGTGGCTATGGGAGGTCGTCAGCGGCGCCTGTTGCTACCGCGCAGTGCCTCAGGGCTGCACCGACAAGACGGCAGCGCCGCTATGCAACCAACCGGTTGCTAAACAGCGCGCGACGTGGCATTATTTGCGCAACCAGGAGGTTGCCTATATGCAGGACCGCATCGAGAAGACCATCGAACTCAAGGCGCCGGTCAGCCGGGTGTGGCGCGCCCTGACGGATCACGAGGAGTTCGGGCAGTGGTTCCGCGCCAGGCTCGACGGCCCGTTCAAGGTGGGCCAGGTGTCGCGCGGTCGGATCACCCATCCAGGGTACGAACACTTCAGGTGGGAGGCGACGGTGCGGGCGATGGAGCCCGAGAGCCTGTTCTCGTTCGCCTGGTGCCCCTACTCCGACAATCCGGATGCCGACTATTCGCGTGAGCCGACTACGCTGGTGGAGTTCCGGCTCGAGCCGATCGCAAACGGCACCCGCCTGCACATCTGCGAGTCGGGGTTCGCGTCGTTGCCCGAGGATGCACGCAGGATCGACGCCTTGCGCATGAACACCCAGGGCTGGGATGCACAGGCCGAGTACATCGCGGCCCATGTCGCGGGCTGACGCCGGCGCGAGGCCGCGCCGTTCCGGGGGCCGGCTAGCAAGATCCGCGCCGGACGATCCGGCGCAGATATTCGCCGCGCTGGGCGACGAGACGCGCCTGCAGATCGTTGCGCGCCTGAGCAACGGCCAGTCACGCTCCATCACTCAGTTGACCCACGGGCTCGGCCTGACACGTCAAGGCGTGACCAAGCACCTCCGCGTGCTGGAGGAGGCAGGGCTGGTCAGCTCGATCAGGGTCGGCCGCGAAAGCCAGTTCGCATTCGCGCCGGAGCCCTTCGCGCGAGCGCGTTCGTATCTGGATGCGGTTTCGCTGCAGTGGGATGACGCCCTGACCCGATTGCAAGCGTTCGTGGAGAAAGGCCCTTCAGTACGGCATCCGCGGCGGTAAGCCGGTCAAGCTCCCTTCCGTACGGCATCCGCGGCGGTAAGCCGGGCAAGCTCACATTGCTTGGCTCGCGTGAACCGCGGGCGTATTCTCGTCGTGTGCCGCAAGAGCGGCGCCTGCGGGGCCTGACGTATGGGAGACAACCATGGGAACTCAGCGTAGAAGATTTCTCCAAGCCGGCGCTGCGCTCGCGGCCCTGGGCGGCGCCAGCATCACGCGCGGCCAGGCGCCGCAACAGCCACCGACAGGCGTTGCCGCCAGCCGTGCCGGGACGCTCAAGTCCGAGGCCGACAGGATCCTGAGCGAAGGCGTCAGGTCGGGTGACATACCGGGGGTCGTTGCCTGCGCCACCAACCGGGAGGGCATGATCTACGAAGGCGCGTTTGGCGCAAGGGCGCTCGGCGCAGGCACGAAAATGGACCCCGACACCGTCGTGTGGATTGCCTCGATGACCAAGGCGATCACGGGAATGGCGGCGATGCAGCTGGTCGAAAAGGGGCGGCTTTCTCTCGACGATCCAGCAAGCAAGGTGGTCCCTGCGCTTGGCGACGTCAAGGTGCTGGATGGCTGGGACGGCGACACGCCAAGGTTGCGGGTGCCGAAGCGGCCGGTCACGCTGCGTCAACTCCTCACCCATACCGCCGGTTTCTCCTACAGCCTGTGGAACCCGGACATCGGCAAGTACGAAAAGGTACGCAACGTTCCCGACATCATCACCTGTCAGAACGCTGCACTCGCGACGCCGCTGGTCGCCGATCCAGGCGAGGAATGGAACTACGGCATCAACATCGACTACGTCGGGAAGATGGTGGAAGCCGTCAGCGGCATGCGGCTGGGTGCCTACCTGGCAGGCAACGTGCTGGAGCCGATGGGGATGAAGAATACTGCCTTCAAGATCACGCCTTCCATGCGCGCAAGACTGGCAAAAGTCCATCAGCGTGGCGAGGACGGGAAACTCGCGCCGATCGAACTCGAGATTCCTCAGGACCCGGAGTTCGAGATGGGCGGTGGGGGCCTCTACTCGACCGCCGGCGACTACCTCGCCTTTGTACGCATGATGCTCAACGAAGGCAGGGTCGATGGCAAGCAGGTCCTGCAACCCGCCACGGTGGCGGAAATGTCGCGCAACAGCATGGCCGACATCAAGGTCAGGATGCTCAAGACCGCCATACCTTCTGCCACCAATGATGCCGAGTTCTTCCCCGGCATGCCGAAGAGCTGGGGTTTGAGCTTCATGATCAACGAGCAGCAAGCGCCTACCGGCCGCAGCCCCGGCAGCCTCGCGTGGGCGGGGCTGGCGAACACCTACTACTGGATCGACCAGAAGAAGGGGGTAGGCGGCGTCTACCTGTCCCAGATACTACCGTTCGCCGACGTCAAGGCCTTGCCGCAGTTCTACGCTTTCGAGAAGGCGGTCTACCAGTCGATGGCCTGAGCCGGTAGGCCGCTTGGCGGCAGTCCGTGGCGCCCGATCGCGACCGCGCAATTAATTCACCGAATCCAAGGTGCAGATCCGACAGGATGTGGAGCTTCATGAGGAACTCGGAGGTTGAACGTCAGGAGAGCGCCCAGACTACCAGGGCGCCGAACAACGCCGAATAGGCCAGCGTCGCCGCCCATACCACCGAGTTCGCACGCGCCACGCCGGTCGCGCCGGCGACGAACGCGACGAAGGGCAGCACCTGCTCCGCATGGATCCCCACAAAGTGTGCGGGGCGCAGGTCGCCGCCCTGCAGCGACCAGCCGAAGATCGGCAGAGTGGCGCTGCCGGCGGGCGGCTGCACGTTCGCCAGGAGCATGCCGGCCCCGGCACCCAGGACGAAGGTGAGCACCAGCCCGATCAGCACCGCCAGGCGGTAGGCCGACGGCAACGTCCTGTCGCCATGGCGATGGAGCTGCCACGCGAGCATTGGCTGCGTCCCTGTCAGGATCAGCGCGCCGACGCCCATGAGGGCGTACATCACGTTGTGCAAGGTATCCGCGATGTTGTAGTGCGACCCTTGGCCCAATCCAGCCTGCAGGACGATATAGCCCAGCTCGAAGCTGCCGGAGAGAACCAGCAGCCATACGATCCAGTCCATTGCGCGGCCGGCGCGAACGCGGGCCGGCAGGTGGCCGGCGAACCAGGCGGTGGTGAGGGCGAGGACAGCGATGGACAGCGAGAACTTCATCGGCTTGATCCAGACGTTGGCGCCGCGCAGCACCCGGTCGTCGAGGCCCCAGGCGACAACCATCGGCAGCAGCAACGCGAGCAGCAACGCTCCGTACATCGCGAGCCGCGGCTCGCGTGCATGCAGTTCGCCAGCGAGGCGCAGAGGCGCGCGGAGCACCGCGCGAAACGAGGGAAGGGGCGTCAGGGTCAAGGTAGCCATGCTGGGTCTCCTTGTCGGATGTCGATGGGGAACGGGTCAGTTCGGGTAATGCGCGTTCGGCCGGCGGCTGCCTTCGGCAGCGTTCATCCGGGGACGGGCGGCCCGGCTGCTCCGGTGCGCCGGGAAAGGACGGTCTTGACCAGCGCGAATGCCAGCAAGCCGGCGGGTCCGAACATGAACGTCAGCGCCAGCAGCGGGAGCACGACGAGATGGGGCACACCGAGCGCGCCGGCCCGCTCGGCGATCCAGGAACCGACGAAGAGATCGAACGCGAGGTAGTGCAGCCAGCCCGCCAGCAGCAACTCAGGCACCGCGAACAGGCGTTGCACCGCGGCCAGCGAGTCGTAGCCGCCGTCGCCCATCCCCTTGGCCGCGAACAGCGTGACATACACCACCGCAAAAAGCAGCGGCACGAAGCGGCCGGCCACCTGTCGAACCCGCGGAGTCCAGCGGGCACCCTGCGGAGAAAACGCCAACGCAAGCCAGGACAGCATGGCAATCGCGCTGGCGGCCGAGAACAGGAAGTCCGGATCGGTGAGTGAAAAGCCTGCCACAGGTGCCTCGCTAAACTGAACACTGTTCAGATAATCTACCGCTACAATCTGAACGTTGTCAAGTTCCGAGGTGCCGCAGTGACCAAATTCCCCCGCAGGGACGGAGCCCGCCCTGCAACGAGCAGCGCCAGTGTCGCTCCCGCCCTCCCCGCCCGCGCCGCCTATCATCACGGCTCCCTGCGCCTATCCCTGATCGAGGCCGCCGAGTCGGTCCTGGCGGAGCGCGGTGTCGAGGGCTTTTCCCTGCGCGAGGTGGCGCGCCGTTCCGGTGTGTCGCCAGCGGCGCCCGCACACCATTTCGGCGACGTCGCCGGACTGCTGACGGCCGTCGCGACCAGTGCATTCGACAACCTGACCGCCGAGCTGGAGGCCGGCAACGCCCGCGGCGGCAACGACCCGCTCGCGCGGTTGCGCGAGCAGGGCGTGGGCTACGTGAATTTCGCGCTGCGCTATCCGGGCCGTTTCGGGCTGATGTTCCGTTCGGGATTGCCGGAAGACGAGGCGCTGCGGCGAAGCGGGCACGCCGCCTTCAACGCGCTCGAACTGGCGGTGCGTGATTTCTTCGCAGTCCCTCCCCCGGAGCAGCTGTCGCCCAGTCAGTGGAACGCGCTGCTCGCCATCTGGTCGGTCGTCCACGGCTTCGCGCACCTTGCGCTCGCCGGACAGTTCGACGGCTTCGCGCCGGCCGGGGGACGCGAGGCACTGCTGCGGGAGACGCTTGCGCCGATGCTGAATCAGCAACTGACGGCGTTGGCGCGCGAGATAGGTACGTCCGCAGGCACCGGCCACTCAGGCGGCAGTACTTCCTCCGTCTCATGACGCCGAACCTCCGGTGACGATCGGGAGCTGCCCCCGCGGGACAGCGGCGGGCCCGGTTCTCGGGCCCGGTCCGATCGATCAGCGGGTCGGCTGCAGGTCTCGCGCCGCCGCCTCGTCGAGCAGACCGGCGATGGCATCGACCGAGTCGATCAATTCCACGTCACACTCCACGTCGGCGAAATCGATGCCGAAGGTCTCCTCGAGGAACATCACCAGTCTGGTCATGGTGAGCGAATCGAGCCTGCCGCTGATGAAGAGCGAGGCATCGTCGGAGAACGCGCGGGTATCGCCGGCGGCGGCGAGGCTCGCACTCAGGAAGGCACGCAGGTCACTTCTGGCGTTGGTTTCCATCATTCATATCCGAAGAGCGAGACAAAGAAGGCGAGCCGCTCCTGAAGCGACAGGATTCGCGACTCGTCGGCGAAGACCTGCAGGCAGATGAAAAAACCCCACACGCACAGGCCCGACCACAGCATGCCGGGCAGCGATACGGGGAGCCGGCGCCCTGCGCTCATCCTGGCTTGCGAAATCCCGATGCCAAGGGCCAGCAGGAAGCAGTAGAGCAGGTAGCTGGTGCCGGTGTCCGAGCCGATAGGCGTCGTAGACGACCTGAGGTTCAGGGACGCCGAGACGCACCTTGACCAGTGCGTCGAGAATCCCCGCGACCAGGATCAGGAAAAGCGTCCACGCCAGCAGCTTGAGGCCCTTCAGCTGGGTCACCGCGAGCTCGACGTCGTCCTTCGCCTGGTGCTTGCGCAGGAACGCCGCGCCCTTGCCGAACGGTGTTGCGCTCGACCCCCAGAACGGATGAAGGATGCCGATCTGAAGCGGCAGCGCCGCCGGCGCTCGTGAGCGCTGGTCTACCAGCGCGTAGGCGAGGATGACGGTGAATGGCGGCAGCCAGGCTGCGCGGTCGCTGGCTCTCGGCTCCATTTCCAACATCCCGGCGCTGCTCCGCTTCGATGTTAGTAGGGCCAGTCGTACCCGTTGTTAACTTAAGTGTTGGCCGTTCGTTCTGGCGATTGCCGACGCAAGCATCTCCGCCGAACACGGCTTGGGGATCACTTCGAAGCCCTGGCGGGCGATGGCCTCCATCTGCTCGGCGTAGCCTGTAATGAGGATGATGCGCAGGCCGGGGAAGCGGACGCGCACACGCTGCGCCAGCGCAAGGCCATCCATCTCGCCCGGCATGACCACATCCGACAGCAGCACGTCGGGCAGCCGGGACTGGCGCTGGAGCCATTCCTCGGCGGCGGCCGCGCGGTCCAGCCGCGTCACCCGGCAGCCGACCGACAGCAGCACCGGCTCCAGCGCCTCGGCCACATCGTCGTTGTCCTCCACCAGCAGAATCGTCTTGGCAAGATTGGTGGGCAGTGCGGGCGGATGCTTCGCCACGTCTGCCGGCCGATCCGCCGCCGCCGGAAAGAACAGCCTGACGGTGGTGCCGACGCCGACCTGGCTCTGGATGGTCACGAGTCCGCCGGCGCGCTGGCACAGCCCATAGATCTGGCTCAATCCGAGTCCGGTGCCGCCGCCGACCGGCTTGGTGGTGAAGAACGGCTCGAAGACCTTGGTCAGGAGTTCCGGCTCTATGCCGCTGCCGCTGTCGTTCGCCTCGATCAGCACCAGGGGCGGGTTGAGCTGGGGCGGAATCTCATCGAGCGCCGCGTTGCGCGCGGCGATCCTGAACCGCCCGCCACCGGGCATCGCATCGCGCGCGTTCACTGCCAGGTTGAGGAGCGCGAGCTCGAATTCAGCCGGATCGATCAGGATCGGCCTGGTGTCCTGTGCCGTCATCACCACCAGTTCGACCTGGCGACCGAGCACCGGCTCGAGCAGGTCGCGAAACGAGGGCAGGCGCTCCTGCAGCCGGACGTACTCCGGCATCAGCGCCTGGCGCCTCGAAAATGCAAGCAACTGGCGGGTCAGCTTGGTGGCCGACTCCACCGCGCGCTCCATCGATGCAACCCGCGCCCGGTCGACCTCGGGCTGCTTCTCCTTGAGCAGGAAGAGGTTGTTGCTGATCACCATCAGGGCGTTGTTGAAGTCGTGCGCGACGC
Organism: uncultured Pseudomonadota bacterium; assembly: GCA_963844195.1. Taxonomy (GTDB): domain Bacteria; phylum Pseudomonadota; class Gammaproteobacteria; order Burkholderiales; family Burkholderiaceae_E; genus Lautropia. The sequence continues at coordinate 403,443 of CAWJNC010000006.1, forward strand.
CGCCGGTCAGGCGGCCCAGCGCCTCGAGCTTCTGCGACTGCAGGAGCGACTCCTCCACCCGGCGCCGCGCGAGCGTTTCCTCGCCGAGGCGGTGCGCCGAGTCGAGCGCCTCCCGGGTGCGGCGAAGTGCGATGCGCGCGACCAGGAACAACCCCAGCAGCGGCGGCAGGCCGAAGCCCGCCAGCCACGACATTTCGTCGAGCCAGCGGCGCCGGATCTCGCTCATGTCCATCCCGGTGCCCAGGTAGACGGGATAGTCGCCGACCTTGGTGAAGGTCAGCAGGCGCTGGCGCTTGTCGACCGATGAGACGCCGCGGGTGCCGCCTCCGGTCTGCCCGCTGCGGATGAGCGTCATCACCGGGCTGTCGGGTGCAAGGGAGTCGGGTGCGTCCGGCAGCGGTGGCCATCGCGAGAGGATCGCACCGTCCTCGCGCAGCATGGTGATGGCCAGCCCCGGTTCGTCCGCCGCCAGGTGGCCGTGGAACGTCTTGAAGTAGCCGGGGTCGAGGCTGGTGGAAACGGTGCCGGCAAAGCTGCCGTCGGGCGAATAGCGGCCGCGGCTGAGGTCGAAGAAGGTTTTGCCGCTGCTGCGGCCGGCGCGCAGCTTCGACACGTAGAGGCCACCGCGGTGGTCCTTGTGCCACTGGAAGTAGGCGCGGTCCGCCAGGTTCACGCCTGCCGGAGCGGGATGCGAGCGGTCGCTGGCGACGAGGTCGCCGGCCTGATCCAACAACCAGACGCCCAGTATCTGCGGCTTGTTCCGGGCGATCGCCTGCAGCTGCTGGTGGATGCGCTTCTCGTCTGCTCGAATCGACCGGCCGTCGGCCGCACCGACCGCATCGATGGCGCGAGCGAGGAGCGACTCGTTGGTTTCGAGGACCCGGCGCGCATGCTCGGTGGCGATGCGCAAGGAGCGATCGAGCCGCACCTCCGTCTCCGCGGTGATCTGCCCGTAGCGCACGGCGCCGACGATGCCATAGGCGAGCAGGGGCAGGCCGATGCACAGCAGCGCCAGGAGGCGCAGCGACAACAGCGGCGCTTCGGGGCGGCTCGACGAGGCGCCGACCGGCGCTGCGGGCGCAATGCCGCCTGCCGCAGGCCCTGACGGCATCACGGGCGGCGGAAGGCTTCTGCTTGCTCCTGACGGGTCCTGGGCCACCGGCGGATTGTGGCATGCCTTCCACACAGGCTTGTATGATCGGAGGTTCCGTCGGGATTTCCGAAACGGCGGCGCCGTGCCGCCCGCCTTGCCTGGAGCATGCAATGAGCTACGTTTTCGCGCCCCCCGCCCCCGTGTCGATCCCGGTCTTCGGGTCGGACGAGCGCTTGCCGGTGCGCCGCATCTACTGCGTCGGCCGCAACTATGTCGAACATGCCAAGGAGATGGGCTTCACCGGACGCGAGCCGCCGTTCTTCTTCATGAAGCCTGCGGATGCCATCGTCTATGTGCCCGACGGGGAAACCGGCAGCATCCGCTATCCGCTGGGCACCAAGAGCCTGCATCACGAGATCGAACTGGTGGTGGCGATCGGCAAGGGTGGCGAGAAGATCCCCGCTGCCAAAGCCGCCGACCATGTCTACGGCTATGCGATCGGGCTCGACATGACCCGCCGCGACCTCCAGACAGAGGCCAAGAAGGCGGGGCGGCCGTGGGAGATCGGCAAGGCCTTCGACCAGTCGGCGCCGATCGGCCCCATCCATCCGCTGGCCAGGACCGGCTGGATCGACAAGGGCGAGATCGCACTGCAGGTGAACGGCAAGACCACCCAGCAGAGCACCATCGACAAGCTGATCTGGAATGTCGCGGAAACCATCGAACATCTCTCCTCCTACTGGGCTCTCGGTCCGGGAGACCTGATCTTCTCCGGCACCCCGGAGGGCGTCGCGGCGGTGGTGAGCGGAGACCTGATGGTCGGCAGCGTGAGCGGCCTCGGCGAGCTGAGGGTCGAGGTGCGTTGAAACCCGCAGTCACCGTCCTCTTCTGTCACGGCTCGAGGAGCGCGGACTGGCGGGCGCCGTTCGAGCAGCTGGCCAGGGACTACGGCCAACGCTTCCCGGGCGCGCGAACCAGGCTCGCCTTCCTCGAGATGATGTCCCCCGACCTGCCGCAGGTATTGGCCGAGGAAGCCGCCGCCGGCACCCGCCACGTGCGGATCGTGCCGCTGTTCCTCGCGCCCGGCGCCCATACCAGCCGTGATCTTCCGGCCCTGGTCGCAGAGGCGCGGCGGCAGTGGCCGCAGCTGGCCATCGCGGTCGAGCCGACGCTGCTCGAATCGGCTGCGTTGCGCGCGGCGATCGCCGAGTCGCTCGGCGCCGCCCCGGCCTCCTCGCCGGAATCCATATAAGCCGGCGCTATAAGGTCAGGCCGACAAATTCGTTGGTGGGGGCCGGGGCGGAGGCTATCCTCGTCGAGATGGAACATGCACATTCTGCCGCCTCGGCTTCTGCAGCCGCGATCGCGGCCGCTTCGAATTTCTCCCCGGCACAGTCGGAACCCGGTCCGGTAGTCGAGCTCGGCTATGCAGGCGATGTCGCCCCCGGCCTGGCCTGGCAGCTGGTGCAGTCGGGCCAGGCGACTCTGGTCGACGTGCGGACCGCGGAGGAACTGCACTGGGTGGGCCGCGTGCCCGGCGCTCTCCACATCGAGTGGGCGCAGGGGCGAGAGCAGGTCCGCAACGAGAAATTCCTCGAGCAGCTGGCGCAAGCCGTGCCGGCTGACCGCCAGGTCCTGTTCCTCTGCCGCAGCGGCGCCCGCTCCGTGAGCGCCGCCAAGGCGGCCACCCAGGCAGGCTATCGTTCGGCCTGGAACGTCCTTCAGGGCTTCGAAGGCCCATTGGATACGCAGAAGCAGCGCGGCCGCATCGGCGGCTGGCGTGCCGCGGGACTGCCCTGGCAGCAGAGCTGAGCCCCCGCGCATGTACGTCTACGATGAAATAGACCAGGCACTGGTCGAAGATCGCGTTGCCCAGTTCCGCGACCAGACGCGGCGTTTCCTGGCGGGCAGCCTCTCCGAGGACAACTTCCGCCCGCTGCGGCTTCAGAACGGGCTCTACATCCAGAAGCACGCGCCGATGCTGCGCGTGGCGATCCCTTATGGCCTGCTCGCCTCGCGGCAGTTGCGCAAGCTCGCCGACATCGCCGTGCGCTACGACCGCGGCTACGGTCATTTCAGCACCCGCCAGAACATCCAGTTCAACTGGCCGCAGCTCGAGCTCGTGCCGGACATCCTTGCCGAACTGGCGACGGTGCAGATGCACGCCATACAGACCAGCGGCAACTGCATCCGCAACATCACAACGGACCAGTTCGCCGGCGTGGCGCCGGACGAGCTGGTCGATCCTCTGGTCTGGGCGGAACTGATGCGGCAGTGGTCGACCTTCCATCCGGAGTTCGCCTTCCTGCCGCGCAAGTTCAAGATCGCGATCAGCGGCTCGCGCGAGGACCGGGCAGCGGTGCTGGTGCACGACATCGGGCTGCTCGCATTGAAGAACGAGACCGGCGAGACCGGCTTTCGGGTGATCGTGGGCGGCGGCCTGGGCCGCACTCCCATGGTCGGCCATGTGATCGAGGAATTCGTCGCCTGGCCGCACCTGCTCACCTATCTGGAAGCGATCCTGCGGGTCTACAACCGCTACGGTCGGCGCGACAACAAGTACAAGGCGCGCATCAAGATCCTGGTCAAGGACCGCACGCCGGCGAAGTTCGCGCAGGAAGTGCGGGCCGAATGGGAGCACCTGCGCGACGGGCCGAGTACGGTGACCGCCGAGGAAATCGAGCGCATCAGCAGCCGCTTCACCCGCCCCGCCTATCGCAAGCTGCCGGCGGGCGATGCCTTCATCGACACGCTCAGGGCGGCGGAGCCGGCTTTTGCGCGCTGGCTCGAGCGCAATGTCCAGCCGCACCGTGTGCCCGGTCATGCCTGCGTCACCTTGTCGTTGAAGCGCCCGGGCGTGCCGCCGGGGGACGTGACCGCCGAGCAGATGCTGGGCATCGCAGACCTCGCGGACGACTACAGCTTCGGCGAACTGCGGGTGACGCACGAGCAGAACCTGGTCCTCGCGGACGTCGAGGTCGGCCGCCTGCATGCGCTCTGGCAGTCGGTGCGGGCGCTCGGCCTCGCCACGCCGAACATCGGCCTGCTCACCAACATCATCTGCTGCCCGGGCGGCGACTTCTGCTCGCTCGCGAACGCGGCGTCGCTGCCGGTTGCGGATGCCATCACCACGCGCTTCGACGACCTCGACTACCTCTACGACATCGGCGACATCGACGTCAACATCTCCGGCTGCATCAACGCCTGCGGCCATCATCACGTCGGCCACATCGGCATCCTCGGCGTCGACAAGGCCGGCGAGGAGTGGTACCAGATCACGATTGGCGGCCGCCAGGGCAACGGCGCCCGCATCGGCAGGATCATCGGCCGGTCGGTGGCCCGGCACGAGGTTGCCGACGTCGTCAGCCGCCTGATCGACGTCTATCTCGAGCGGCGCGACGACCCGGCAGAGCGCTTCATCGACGTCGTCGACCGGCTCGGCCTCGAGCCCTTCAAGGAGCGCGTCTATGCCCATCTTGATTGACCGCAACGGTCCCATCGGCGACCGCTGGACCTGGTTCCAGGACGAGGCGGCGGGAGCGGAGGCGACCGGGGCAGATGCGGCGGGAGCAGGCGCCTCCCGGACTCGGGGCGACCAAAGCCTTCGGGCAGGCGCTGATCCTGTCGCTCGCACAGTGGCAGGCGCATGCCGAGCGGCTGGAAGCGGCCGGCGCGACGCTCGGCATCTGCCTGGAGCCGTCCGACGACCCCGGCCAGATCGTCCACTGCTTCGAGCGCATCGTCCTGATCGCGATCCGCTTCCCGGCATTCACCGACGGCCGCGGCTACTCGACCGCGCGCCTGCTGCGCCAGCGCCACGGCTGGACCGGCGAGCTGCGCGCAGTGGGGGATGTGCTGCGCGACCAGATGTTCTATCTGTCGCGCTGCGGCTTCGACACTTTCGACCTGAAGGATGGAGAGCCGGTGGCCGAGGCGATCGCGGGCTTCGGCGACTTCTCCGAGGCTTACCAGTCGGCCGCCGATCGCGGGCCGCTGTTCCGGCGCCGTAGCGCCAGGCACCGCTGCCTCGGCCGGCCTGTGAGCGCAGGCCTGGCGGCAGCGAGCGCGGCGCAGCCTCCCGCAAGGGTCGTGCTGGTCGGCGCCGGGCCGGGAAGCGTCGACCTGCTGACCCTGAAGGCGGCGCGCCTGATCGCCGAAGCCGACTGGCTGGTTCACGACGCACTGGTTCAGCCGGAGGTGCTTGCGCTGGCCGCCCGCGCGGTCATCATCGGCGTCGGCAAGCGGGCCGGCCGCAAGAGCACCCGGCAGGGCGACATCAACCGCACGCTCATCGACTGCGCCCGGCGCGGCGGTCTGGTGGTGCGCCTCAAGGGCGGCGACCCGCTGATGTTCGCGCGCGCCCAGGAAGAGCTCGAAGCACTTCGCGCGGCGGGCATCGTGGTCGAGGTGGTCCCCGGGATCACCACCGCCCAGGCGGCGCATGCCGCCATCGCCGCGCCGATGACCGAGCGGGGCCGGCGCCGGTCGATGGTCTTCGCGACACCCCAGGTCCAGGCGCCTGCAGCTGGCCCGGTGGTCGATGAATCGTCCGGGGAATCGATCGCGGAGCCGATCGGCGCTGCTGACGGCGGCGCCGACGTGCAGTGGGCGCGCGCGCTGGTCAACGCCGGAGGAGGCGCTCTCTACATGGCGTCGAGCGTGGTCAACCGCGCCAGGGCGACGCTGCTGTCGCTGGGCATGGCGGCCGACACGCCCGCCACCTGGGTCATCAACGTGTCACTGCCCGGCCAGGCGGTGCTGGCCACCACGGTTGGTGAACTCGGCCCGCTGCCGCAGGAGCATTCCGGCAAGCCGGCACTCCTGCTGCTGGGGACCGGCGTGGCTTCTGCCCTCCCTCCGGCGGCGTCTGCCCGGCAATCCTCGCGAGTCGTAGCACAATCCGTTCGTGAACCTGCAACAGCTACGCTATCTTCGTGAGACCGTCCGGCGCGACCTGAACCTCACCGCCGCCGCCCTTGCCCTTCACACTTCCCAGCCAGGATTGTCCAAGGCGATCCGGGAGCTGGAGGACGAGCTCGGCATCACGATCTTCGTCCGACACGGCAAACGGCTCACGCACCTGACCGACGCCGGTCGCGAGGTGGTGGCGATCGTCGAGCGGATCCTGCTCGAGATCGACAACCTCAAACGCAGCGCCGAGGACTGGCACAACGCGCAAGTGGGCGAGTTGCGCATCGCCGCTACCCATACGCAGGCGCGGTATTCCCTGCCGCCGGCGATCGCGATGCTGCGCACCCACTATCCGGAAGTAACGGTGCGGCTTCACCAGGGCAGCCCCTCCCAGATCGTCGAGATGATCCGCTCCGGTCAGGTCGACATCGGCATCGCCACCGAGGCGATCGGCCAGCAGGAGGATCTCGATTCGGCCGACCTTTTCTCCTGGTACCACTGCGTGGTCGCGCTGCCGTCGCATCCGCTGTGCCGGCTGGAGACAGTAACCCTGGAGGCGCTTGCCGAACACGACCTGATCACCTATGACCCGCAGTTCGCCGGCCGCGGCCGCATCGATCGTGCGTTCGAGGAGCATCGGCTCAAGCCCCGCATCGTGCTCGAGGCGACCGATTCCGACGTCATCAAGACCTACGTCCGGCTCGGACTGGGCGTGGGCATCGTCTCCGAACTCGCGTTCGAGGAGGACGAGAAGCAGGAGAAGGCCGAGAAGGATGCCGGCGGCGCTTGCAACTCGCCCGACCGCCTGGTGAAGCTGCCGATCGGGCACCCTTTCGCGCGCAACACCACCCGCGTCGCCTACTTGCGCGGGCGCATTCTGCGCGGGTACGAGCAGGCGTTGATCGAGGCGATGAAGCGCTAAGGAGCCTGAGCCAGGCCCTGAGCTCTTCCTTCGCCGCGCCTGCAACCGGCAAAGGCCTGCAGACGCGAGGGCCGGCAAGGCTGTCCGGCCTCAGGCACCGACGTAGGTGGTCGCTGGAATCGACTGGGTGCGAATGACCGCCGCCGGCGTGCGCTCGATGCGCGGCGCCATGAAGTCCGGATTCTGCGTCAGCGTGACCTCGCCGCCCTGCGCGTGCAGGTATTGCGGGACGAAGCGCTCGGCGGAGCCTTGCCTCATCGAGGTCTCGTTGTGCTTCCAGTGCTGGGCGACGTTCGGCGGCAGGCCTTCGTCCGATGTGGCGCTTGCGCCGGCGGCGAAGACGGGGACGGTGGCGACGGAGACCAGGAGGCTGGCGAATACGATGCTGGCTTTCATGACGTTTACCTCTACCTGTTGCTTCGACCAGGCACTGCGCCGTGTCGTGAGGCAGATTCTGGCCGCGCCCATTCACGTCGTCGTCACGGGTTCTTTCCAACCGGGATCGCTTTGATCACGAGCCGGTCTCGCCGCGGGGAGGCGGGGCTGCCGCCGCGGCGCAGTCAGGAGTCTCCAGGATGGATCAGGCGAACGGCCGCATCGATCCGAGCATCGTCGGGATGAGCTCGGAGACCGTCGGGTGGATATGCACCGCGCGGCGGGCGACGTCGTAAGGCGCCTTCGCGACCATCAGGTCGAGAAGCGAATGGATGACCTCGTCGCCACCCGGACCAAGGATGGCGGCACCGAGCAACTGCCGGTTGTCGGCGTCGACGAGTACCTTCATGAAACCGTCGGTCTCGCCCTTCTCCACCGCCCGGTTCACCCGCGACATCGGCCTTACGCCGATCAGCGCCTTGCGGCCCGAGGCTCGCACCTGCGCCTCGGTCATGCCGGCCCGTCCGAGCGGCGGATCGATGAAGAGCCCATAGGCCATGATCCGGCCCCCGACCCGGTGATCGGCGCCATCGAGCAGGTTGTCGGCGACGATCTCATGATCGTTGTAGGCGGTGTGGGTGAAGGCGCCGCGCCCGTTGCAGTCGCCGAGCGCAAAAATGCCCGGCACGTTGCTCTCCAGCCGCTCGTCGACCGTGATGTAGCCGCGCTCGTCGGTGACGACGCCCGCCTTGTCGAGACCCAGGTCGTCGGTGTTGGGCCGGCGACCGACGGCAAGCAGCAGGTGCGAGCCCGATACCGTGCGCGGGGAATCCGTGCAGTCCAGGCCGATTTCAACGCCGCCGTCGGCACGCTTCGCGATGCGGATGCAGTCGGCCTGCAGGCGGACGCGCACCCCCTCCTCCTCGAGGATGTGGTGGATGGTCAGCGACACGTCCACGTCCTCGCGCGGGATCAGCCGCTCGCCCTTCTCGACGATGGTGACTTCCGATCCGAAGCGCCTGAACATCTGGGCAAACTCGAGGCCGATGTAGCTGCCGCCGACGATGACCAGGTGCTCGGGTACGAAATCGACCTCCATCATCGAGGAGTTGGTCAGGAACGGCACTGTCTCGACGCCCGGCAGCGGCGGCACCGCGGCCCGGCCGCCGACATCCAGGAAGATCCGTTCCGATTCCAGCGTCGTGCCGTCATCGAGACGCATGCGATTCGCGCTTTCGAAGCGGGCATGCGCATGGAACACGGTGGCGCCCGCAAGGCCGTGCACCCAGTCCTCCACGCCGCTGCGCGACTTGCGAACGATGGCATCCCGGCGCTCCTTGACCTGGCGCATGTCGACCTGCACCGGACCGGGCACGCGCACGCCGTACTCCGCGCCGCGCCGCGCGACATGCGCCGCATAGGCGCTGGCAACCATCGCCTTGGTGGGTGTGCAACCGGTATTGACGCAGGTGCCGCCGAAACGGTCACGCTCGACGAAGCCCACCTTCATGCCCGCTGCGGCCAGCCGCTGCGCCAGCGGCGGGCCGGCCTGGCCTGCGCCGACGACGATGGCATCGAAGCGCATCGCAAGCTGCCGCTCAGGCCTTCCCGCCCGGGGCCGCCGGCGCCGTTGGATGAGAATCCTGCGGCTCGTCGGCATGCGAGTCCCCCTGCACCGGCACGGCGACCACCTTGTAGCGGTGCATCTTGCCGTTGGGCAGTTCCCAATCGATGGTCTGTCCGACGCGCATCCCGAGCAGCGCGGTGCCGACCGGCACCAGCACCGAAATCTTGCCGCTCGCGATGTCGGCATGCTTGGGATAGACCAGCGTGATCTCGCGCCGCTCGCCGGTGGTCTCGTCCTCGAAAACGACGCGCGAGTTCATCGTCACCACGTCGCGGGGAATCTCCTCGGCCGACACGGCGACCGCCCGCACCAGCTCGCTTTCCAGCTTCTGCAGGCGGTCCGCGTTCGCGCCTGCGCCGTAGGACTCGACCAGGTCGAACAATCGATCGAGGTCTTCCTGCGTCAGGTAAATCGAAGGCTCCTCAGCCATCTCGGTGCTCCGTCTGGTTGGTCCTGGGTCTGTTTCGGGATCGCGGGGGCGCGGGTGGGACAGGCATGCGGCCGCTACTGCAGCGATCATAGGAGCATTCTCCGCGGCGCCCGGCCATAGGCGACATGCAGCCATGGTGCCCGTAGTGGGACGTGCGATCATTGCGGAGGAGACCAACCGAACAATACCATCCATGGCTGACCTGACCATACACCCTGAGGCCCTGCACCGCTGGGTCGTCGACCTCTTCCTGGCCGCCGGTTCCAATCAGACCGAAGCGCGACTGGCAGCCGACCACCTGGTCGAAGCGAACCTCACCGGCCATGACTCGCATGGGGTGGGGATGATCCCGAAGTACGTCACCGCGCTCGTGAACGGCAAGCTCCAACTGAACCAGGAGATCGCCATCGTCAACGACAGCGGCACGATGCTGACGGTCGACGCGCGCCGCGGACTCGGCCAGTCGGTGACCCACCAGGCGATGGAGCTCGCAATTGCGCGCGCCAGGCAGCACGGTGTCTGCGTGATGGGGCTGCGCAACAGCCACCACCTGGGCCGCGTCGGCCATTGGGCGGAGCAGGCGATCGCCGCCGGCATGGTCTCGATCCACTTCACCAACGCCAACAGCATCCATGTCGTTGCGCCGCACGGCGGCGCCCAACCGCGTTTCGTGACCAATCCGTTCACCGTCGGCATCCCGCGGCGGGAGCGCGATCCGCTGCTGCTGGACTTCGCCACCAGCGCCATCGCGCACGGCAAGGCACGCGTCGCCTACAACAAGAAGGTGCCGGTGCCCGCCGGCTGCCTGATCGACGTCGACGGCCTTCCTACCACCGATCCTGCGGTGGTGTTCGAATCGCCGGCGGGCGCCCTGCTCACCTTTGCCGGGCACAAGGGCTATGCGCTCGCCATGGTCTGCGAGATGCTGGGTGCGTCGCTGACGGGCGGCGACACCAGCACCCCGGTCGAAGGGGACGATGTCGCCCTCCGAGTCTGGAACAGCATGCTCACCATCGTGTTCGACCCGGCAAGAATCGGCTCGCTGGAGGCATTCGAGAAGAGCGCCGCCGACTTCGAGGATTGGGTGCGTTCCGCTCGTCCGGCGCCTGGGTCCGACGGCGTGCGCATGCCGGGAGACCCGGAGCGCGAAGCCCGCAAGGCGCGCGCCGGCGGCATCGTCATCGACGCTCAGACGGTCGCGCAGATGGAGGCGGCGGCCGCACAGGTTTCGACCGGCATGCGCTCGTTGTCGGACCTCGGAAGGACATGACCGAGGTTACGCCCGAGCAGTTCGCAGGCCTGCGCGTCTTCGTCTACCACCGCCAGGTGTCGTTCGGCGATTGCGACCCAGCCGGCATCGCCTTCTATCCCAATTTCTACCGCTGGTTCGACGAGGCGGTGCACGCCCTGATGAACCAGATCGGCTGGGGCTGGCGCCGGACCGCGAACGAGATGGGCTGGCTAGGCCTGCCTTGCGCGCATGCGAGCGCAGACTTCATCCGGCCGGTCACCCACGGCCAGACCATCCGCGTCGAGAGCCGGGCGATCCGGTTCGAACCCCGGCGCATCGTCTTCCTGCACCGGGTGTTCCGCGAGGACACGCTGCTGTGCGAAGGCGAGGAAAAGCGCTTCGTCGGCGTGCCGCATCCGGACGATCCGAACCGGGTGCGTGCTATCGACGCGCCGGAGGAACTGCAGCAGGCGCTGACAAGGCAGCCATGATGGCCTTCGTATTCAGGCGCATCATCGCCTCGTAGGACGGCGCCGGCCCGTCCGGGCCCGAGAGGCTGTCCGAATAGAGCGTGCCCGGGCTCGCTCCGCCGGTTTCGGCGCGGATGCGCTCGATCAGCCGTGCGTCGGACAAGCCCTCGACGAAGAAGGCGGTCACCTTCTCCTCGCGGATCTGCCGGATCAACCGCCCGACGGCCGCGGCCGACGGCTCGACTTCGGTGCTGAGCCCGACCGGCGCGAGGAATCGCACGTCGTACTCGCGTGCATAGTAGCCGAAGGCGCGGTGGGAAGTGATGACCTTGCGAGATTGCGGCGGGATCGGCGCGAGCATCGCGCGGATGTCGCGGTCGAGCTCGTCGAGTCGCGCGAGGTAGCGTCCGGCGTTGGCACGGAAGGCGTCGCAGCCTGCGGGCCCGACGCTGCACAACCCGTCGGCAATGTTGGCGACATAGCGCTTCATGTTCGGCACGCTCTGCCAGGCATGGGGATCCGCCGAACCGTCATGCCGGTGGCCGGCGCGGTCGTGCCCATGGTCCGCCACGTCCCGCAGCGGCTCGATGCCACGGGTCGCCACCACCACCGGGCCGCGGTAGCCGCTCGATCGCACCAGCCGGTCGATCCAGCCCTCGAAGCCGAGCCCATTGCTGACGACGAGACGGGCGTCGGCCAGTTGCCGCGCGTGATTGGGGCCGGGCTCGAAGACATGGACGTCGGTTCCCGCGGCGACCAGGCTGCGAACCTGAACAAGGTCCCCGCCCACCTGTTCGACGATGTCGGCGAGCAGGTTGAAGGTCGCGACCACCGGCAGCGGCGCGGCGGCAGTCGCCTTCGGAGACGACTGCGACGACTGCGCCGGTTGCATGTCCTGCGGCGTTGCCTGCGGCCAGGCCAGAGCGGGCAGCAGCACCGCGCCTGCAGCGACGAACAGCGCGCGGACCAGCCGGCGTCGCGCCATCATGCCTGGTAGTGCCGGCGCGGCCGGATGCTGGTGGTGACGATGCCTTGCGCGCCGGCGAGGAGCGAGACGCTGTAGCAGACGCCGAGCGTCAGCACGATCGTCGGCCCGGTCGGCCATTCCTGGTGGTACGACAGCAGCAGGCCGGTGATGCTGCCGGCGAAGGCGATGGCGACCGACAGGGCCACCATGCGGTTGAACTCGCGGACCCAGAAGCGCGCGGCCGCCGCCGGCAGGATCATCATGCCGACCGCCATCAGCGTGCCGAGGGCGTGGAAGCCGGCCACCAGGTTGATGACCAGCAGCATCATGAAGCCCTGGTGGGCGACGACGCTCCAGCGACCGTGTCGCGGCAGCAGGCCGGGGTTGACGCATTCGAAGACCAGCGGGCGATACAGCAGCGCCAGCACGAGCAGGCTGACCGACGCGATCGCGCCCAGCAGGTAGAGCGCGGCGTCGTCGAGCGCCAGCACCGAGCCGAAGAGCACGTGCAGCAGATCGACGCTGCTGCCGCTGGTCGAGACGATGACCACGCCGACGGAGAGCGACAGCAGGTAGAAGGCGGCAAGGCTCGAGTCCTCGCTCTGCGAGCTCGAGCGCGCGACGAAAGCCGCCGTGAGGGTGACCAGCAGGCCGGCCATCACCCCGCCGATCGTCATCGCCGGCAGCGACAGGCCGGCGACCAGGTAGCCGACGGCGGCGCCAGGCAGGATCGCATGCGCCATCGCGTCGCCGGTGAGGCTCATCCGGCGCAGCATCAGAATCACGCCTACGGGCGCGCCGCCGAGGGACAGCGCGAGGCAGCCGGCCAGGGCGCGGCGCATGAACGCGAACTCGTCGAAGGGCTCGATCAGGAGCGCGTAGAGCGACTGCAGGACGCCGCCGCCGTCAGGCACCGGACGCTCCGCCGCCGGGCCGGCACCAGGTTGAAGCTTCCCACAGTGCCGCCGACAGCCCCGAGGCGCGCTGCCAGTTGGCGTCGGTGAGCACCTGGGCGGTCTCGCCGCAGGCGACGAGGTGACGGGCCAGCAGCAGCGTGCGAGGGAACCATTGGCGAACGATGTCGAGCTCGTGCAGCACGGTCACGATGGTCACGCCCTGCGCATTCCACTTCTCGAGCTGCGGCAGCAGCACGCCGATGGTGTTGGCATCGACTCCGGCGAAGGGTTCGTCCAGCAGCACGAGCCGTGCCTCCTGCAGCATCAGCTGCGCGAAGCGTACGCGCTGGAATTCACCGCCCGACAGCGATCCGATCAGCCGGCGGGCACAGAAGCCGAGCCCGACGCTTTCGAGCGCCGCCATCACCCGGTCGCGCTGGCGCCGGTCCAGCCCGCGCAGCGCGCCGGTCTCATGCCACAGGCCCGACGCCACCATGTCCTGCACCGTGATCGGGAAACTGCGGTCGGTGCGGTTGATCTGCGGCAGATAGGCGATGCGGCAGCGGGCGGCAGGCGGCAGCACCAGGCTTCCTTCCATGGGCTTGAGGTCTCCCGCCAGCAGCCTCAGCAGCGTCGTCTTGCCGGAGCCGTTGGCGCCGACCACCGCCAGCATGTCGCCCTCGAAGATCGCCACGCTCAGGTGGTGCACCGCCGGATGACGATCGTAGCCGGCGGTGACGTTGTCCAGCGCCAGCAGCGGCGTCCGAGCATGCCCTGCCGCCGATGGGACCTGCACTGCGGCCAGATCCGTCATGCAACCGCCCATGCGATCACCAGCCAGAGCGCTGCCGCCAGCAGGGCCGCGCCCACAAGCCGCTGCCGCGCGCTCCACCACAATGGCGAAGCCGCCGGAGCACGACCATCGGCGCGAGAATGGCCGCCGGCATCGGCATGGGGATGGACCTCGCCACGGAGTTGACCATTGGGGTAACCATCGGTGGGCGGGCCATCGACATGGCGCTGCAGGTGCCCATCGGAGTGACGATGAGAATGGACTTGGGCGGCCCGGTGGGATTCGACGGACACGGGGACTCCTGGTGCGCGGCGGGCAGCGGCTGGAACGCAACGGCTGGAAAGCGGTAGATACAGCGCCTGAAAAAAGGCCGCTGGGCGCTTAATGATAATGGATTATCATTTTCACCGTAACAACTGGAGAGCTGCACGTATGAGACTTCCGGCCGGCGTGGTAGCAGCGCTCTGCGGACTGTGCCTTGTCGGCTTGCTGCCCGTCCAGGCGGCGCAGGCGCAGGGACCGGGGCTCGGCGCCGACCGCAAGCCGCCAGCAGCGGCAGCCGCCGATCCAGCGGCTGAACGGGCCGTGCTGCTGGACGGGCCGCACGAACACGGTGTGGCGCGGCTGGCGATCCTCGTCAAAGGCGACCGGCTCGACCTGCGGCTGCGCGTGCCGCTCCAGACGGTCCTCGGTGTGGAGACCGCGCCGCGCACGGAGAAGCAGCGCCAGGCGGTACGCAACATGGCGGCAACCCTGCGCGATTCCTATGCGCTCTTCCTCCCAACTGCAGCCGCCGGCTGCACGGCGGGAGACGTGACGCTGAGCTCGGATGCGCTCGCCGCCGAACTTCTGTCCGCATCCGCGCCCCCCGCAGGCGCGGCGGCGATGTCCGGCTCGGTGCCCGGCCCGGCCGCAACCCGCAAGCCGACAGCACCGGCGCATGCCGAGCTGGAGGCGAGCACCGCGTTCCGCTGCGCCAAACCGCAGGCCTTGACGGGCCTGCAGGTGAGAATGTTCGACGTCTTCCCGGCCCTGCGCCTGATCGACGCCGCCATCGTCACCCCGCGCGGCGACAGTGGCGCACGACTTTCACCGAACCGGGCCAGCCTGACCTGGTAGCGCCGCGCCTGGCGCTGGCGACAAGCCCGACAGGCCCAGCGCCGCCGCCCGCCGCAGCAGGTCGGCGATCTCGTCGCCGGTCGCGGCCACGCCGAAGACCTGGCGGTCGGCTCTCACCAGCAACGCTTCGCCCTGGCATTCGTCCAGGAGCGCCTTGACCACAGGCGGGTCCGCGACGACGAGATGACACGCATCCGGCGAGGCGGCGTCGACGGGTGGCGCGAAGGGCGTCGCAACGGGCGGCGTGGCGAGCGGCGCGATCGTCTGCGGCTGCCCGCCAAGCAGTCGCGCCGCGACGGCAGCCGAACCCGGCCGCACCAGCAAGGCGTGCCGGTAGCCGATCCAATCGTCGAGCCGCGAGCCGTCAACGAGTACCGGCTGTGGTGCGATCGTTCCGGCGCAGGCCGGCAGCTCGTCGCGGGCACCGGGGCCCAGCCGCGGCTGCGGCGTGGCGAAGGCCTGCGGATTGGCGGCCATCGCTTCGTCGCGACGTGCGGCCGCTTCCGCATCGGTCGCCTGGATCACCCGGCCCAGCCGGACCGCGGTCTCGATGAACTCGCGCACATGCGGCGAGCGCTCCGACTCGTAGGTGTCGAGCAGCTCCGGCGGCGCGCTGCCGCGCACGACTGCACCAATCTTCCAGGCCAGATTGGACGCGTCCCTGATGCCGGCGCACATTCCCTGGCCGAGGAAGGGCGGGGTCTGGTGCGCGGCGTCGCCGGCGATCAGCAAACGGCCCCGCCGCCAGCCCCGGGCTACCACGGAATGGAAGGTGTAGACGGCGGGCCGCTCCAACTCCGCATCCTGCGGCGTCACCCAGCGCTCAAGCAGGCTCCAGATTCTTTCGGGCCGGGTCAGCTCGCCGGGGTCGTCGCCCGGCATCAGCATCAGCTCCCAGCGCCTGCGATCGCCGGGTCCGCGCACGTAGGTGGCGGGACGACTTGGATTGCAGTACTGCACGCTGTGGTCGCCGAGATCCGGCCGCGGCCGCTTCAGCACCACGTCCACCACCAGCCAACGCTCGTGCGAGCGGAGGTCGTCCAGTTCGGTGCCCATGAAGCGGCGCACCAGCGAGCGTGCACCGTCGCAGCCGACGACCCAGCGGGCCCGGGTCGACTGCAGCCGGCCGCCGGAGAGGTCTTCGTAGCGCAGGCGGACCAAGTCGTCCTGAACGTCGAGTGCGAACACGTCGTGGCGCAGCGCCACCCGCACCTGCGGATGCCCGGCGACCCGCCGCCGCAGCGCCGTCTCCAGGGTGGGCTGGTGAAACCGGTAGCTGGGGTGCCAGGCGTGGGGCCCGATCGTCGTCGGCCGTCGCCAGTCGATGAGGATGCGGCCGGCCGCGTCGACGAACCGCATGCCCGGCGCCACCACCAGGCCCGGCAGCAATTCGTCCGCGATGCCTACGGCCTGGAACACGCGCATGCATTCGCCGTCGAAGTGCACTGCTCGCGGCAGGCGATAGACGTCCGGTTCGCGCTCGAACACGACGACCCGCAGGCCCTGGAGCGCCAGCAGGTTGGCGAGCGTCGCGCCCACCGGCCCGTAGCCGACGATCGCCACGTCGTAGATGTCGTCCCGCGCCGCGTTCATCTCACCAGCCTGTTGCATCCCGCTGCCTCGCTTGCTCCGCCGCTTTCCTGTCTCGATGTTCCTGTCGCACTCAACCCGCAGCCGCCCTAGTTTTTCAGCGCGCCCGGCAGCCACAGCGTGAGCGCCGGAAACGCCAGCAGCACCGCCAGTCGCACCAGGTTCGAGGCGATGTACGGCGCGACGCCGCGATAGATCGCGCCGAGCCTGATGTCCGGAGCAACGCTATGCACCACGAACACGTTCATGCCGAGCGGCGGCACCAGCATGCCAAGCTCGATCACCACCACGTTGATGACGCCCCACCAGACCGGGTCGAAGCCCCAGCTCTTGATCAGCGGCAGCACGAACGGCATCGTGATCACCATCGCGGCCACTTCGTCGAAGATCGCGCCGGCGATGATGAACATGCCCATCATCAGCACCAGGATCACCGGCACGGAAAGGCCGGAAGAGGCCACTGCGTCGGTGAGGGCCTGCGGCGCCTGGGTGACGGCGGCGAAATATCCGAACAGCGAGGCGCCGATGATGAGCACGTAGATCATCGACGAGGTGGTGGCCGCCTCGGCGAACACCGCCTGCAGGCGGCTGCGCGTCATGCCGCCGCGCGCGAACGCGAACAGGCAGGCGAGTACGGCGCCGACCGCGGCCGACTCGGTGGCGGTGAATACCCCCAGGGCCATGCCGCCGATGACGATGGCCGCGAGAGCGATCACCTGCCAGCTGCTACGCGCCGCCTGCCAGCGCTCGCCCGCCGTCAGCCGATTGCCCGCCGGCGCGAGCTCCGGATGGCGGCCGACATGCAGGCGGATCGTGACCAGGTGCAGGGCCACCGCAATCATCGAAGGCACCAGCGCCGCCAGGTAGAGCGTGATGATCAACTCCTGCGCCAGCACCGCGTAGATGACCATGATCGACGAAGGCGGCACCAGGATACCGAGAGTGCCTCCGGCGGCGACCGTGCCCGCGGCGAAGCCCGGGTGGTAGCCGCGCGACAGCATCGACGGCAGCGACGCCTTGCCGAAGGTTGCAGCAGTGGCGACCGAGCTGCCGCACACGGCCCCGAAGCCGGCGCAGCCGATGATCGTCGCCGAGGCGAGGCCACCGCGGCGATGCCCGATCAGCGCATGAGCCAGGCGGTAAAGATCCTCGGACAAGCCGGCGGCGCTCGCGAAGCTGCCCATCAGGATGAACAGCGGGATGGTCGCAAGCTCCAGCGACGAGAATGCATTGGAGGTTTCGGAAGCGATCATCGCGAAGGCCGGCGCCCAGCCCACCATCAGGCCGAAGCCGGCGATGCCGGCCAGCCCCATTGCCACTCCGACCGGTACGTGCAGCAGGATGAGCGCGAAGGTGGCGGCGAGGCCGAGCGCTGCCAGCGAGACCGGATCAGTCGTCACGATCGTCCTGGGCTGCCGCCGCCGGCCTGCGGGGATGAAATAGCGCGACCAGTGCGGCCAGCGCGGCGGCCACGATCAGCGCCGCGACCGCGCCCCACCAAGGCCACACCGGCCAACGCAGCACCGCCATCGTCTGGCCGGTGTGCTTCATTTCGGCGGCGTACCGCAGGTACTGCCATCCCATCAGCGCGAAGAAGATCAGGGTCATCAGCCGGCCGAACCGGTCGAGCATTCGGCCGCCACCGAGCCGGTCGCCGACCAGGGTGACGGCGATGTGGCTGCCGCGCGCAAGCGCCAGCGGCATGCAGCCCGCCAGCAGCACGGCGAAGGCGAGTGGCTGGATATCGAAGAAGCCGCGGATCGGGCTCGCGAAGAAGTAGCGCAGGCAGACGTCCGCAGTGATCATGATGGCCACGGCGAGCAGCCCCGCCATGGCAACCGTCGCCAGCACGCCGGCGAGCCTTTCGGCCGGCGGATCCGCCGGCGTGGTCGGATCGGACATCGGCCGGCGCCGCCTCAGGCCGACGCCCTGACCTTGGCGAGGGTGTCGACGAAGCTGCGCCAGGTGCGCTGGTTGCGCGGCTTCTCCGCGATCCACTTGTCGTTGACCGGCTCGATCATCCGCTTCCACTCCGCGAGCTCCGCCGCCGACGGCGACACCACCGTGTTGCGTCCCGACTTGCGCACCTTCTCACGGACCTCCACCTCCTGGCGATCGAACGCGCTGCCGATGTTGCGGGAGAGCGCTGCGCCGCTTGCCTTGTCGAGCGCCGTCCGCGCCGCTGCCGGCAGCGCTTCGTAACGGTCCTGGCGCATGACGACGCCCACGGCGACCGAGCCCAGGCCGATGTCGAGATGATGGGAAGTGACCTCGTTGACCTTGAAGTCGCCGACGAAGCCCCAGTTGTTGAGGGTCATGTCCACAACGCCGCGGGACAGGCCTTCCGCGATCTGTCCGCCACCGAGTTGCACCACGGCGCCGCCAAGCGTCTCGATCACGCGGCCCAGGTGGTCGCCGCTCGCGCGTACGCGGCGGCCCTTGAGATCGGCGGGCACCTTCACCGGCTGGTTGGAGTGCACTGCGACCGGCGGGGTCGTGGCTACCGCCAGCATCCTGAGCCCATCGAAGCCGACCAGGACCCCGTCGGCGTAAAGCTGGTGCAGGGCGAGGCTCGCCTCCAGCGCATTGCCGGTGATGAACGGCAGGCCGACCACCTCGGTGTCGTCGAACCGCCCCGGCGTGTAGGGAAGCACCACCCAGGCGATATCCGCGACGCCGTCGGTAACGAGCTTGAGCTGCTGGGTCGGATTGCGCCCGAGCGTGCCGCCCGCGAAGATGTCCACCTGCAGCGTGCCGCCGGAAGCGGCGGCGGCTTGCTTCGCCCACGGCGTCAGCACGTTGGAAGTGATGTTCGCGGCGGGCGGCTCGAAGCTCGAGAGCTTCAGCCGGACCGGTGCGGCGCGTGCCGTTGCCGGCACGAGGGCGCCGATCGCGGCTGCGCCGACGGCGCCGGCGGTGGAGGCAAGCAGCGCGCGGCGCCGGTCGGGGAAGGAAGCAGTCATGGTGGGTCTCCGTGTCGTCAAAGGTGCTGCGGCTGGCGCTTCGCGAGATGGCCATCGGCGCGGTTCCATACCGGCGGCAACGCCTGGTCGTCGCCCGGGTACTGGCCCGCCACCACGTTCGGCTCGCTGCGCAGCTTCATCGTGTGGGGTCGCGGATCCCATTGCACGTCGGCGCCCAGATAGCGGACGGACAATCCGATACGGCGCTGCGCCTGCGAGCGGTTGCCGAGCGCGCCGTGGACCGTCAGCGGATGGTGGCAGAGCACGTCGCCGGGCTGCATGTCCCAGCAGAGCAGCCTGGCATGCGGATCGCCCTCGCCCGCGGCATAGTCGGGGCAGACCTCCAGCGCCTCGTCCATGAAGCGCTCGTCGTAGTCCGGCGTGATGGCGCGGAACATCTTCCGCCAGCGGTGCGATCCGGCGACGTACTGCACGCCGCTGGTCTCCCGCGACACCGGCGTCAGCGCGATCCACAGCGAGATGAGGTCGTTGCCGCTGAACGGCCAGAACGGCAGGTCGTTGTGCCATGGGGTCGGCGCTGCCGTGCCCGGCTCCTTGATGAAGAGCTGGTCGTAGTAGAAGCGGACGCTGTCGCTGCCCATCAGGATTGCGGCAATCTCCGGGGCGGGCGACAGGTCGCGCAGGGCACGGAAATCCGGGTCGAGGTCGCACAGGTAGACGTTCGAATAGAAGCGTCCCTGGCCTTCGCCCAGCTTGGGCTCGCGCACGCGGCCCGTGCCCGATGCCATGATGCGCAGCGCCGCATCGTGCAGCCTGCGGCACCACTGCCCATCGAACATGCCGCGCAGGCAAGTGACGCCGTCGCGCTGGTATGCCTCGACGTCAGCGGCGACAATCGGCCGTTGCGGATGCAGATGAAGACCGGTTCCCATCGCGCAGGTGTCTCCTTGAATGGACTTTCGAGCATTCCGCTTTCGAGCGGCCGGCGAGGAAACGGATCTGCCGGCGGGCATCCGGCGGGGCATTCGGGGGACATGCGGCCGCCGGCTCAGAATCCGAGCAAACTTAGTTTTCTCACTTATTGAGATTTGATAGCATGGGCATCAGCTTGTCAACCCGCGTCGCAAGAGCATGAATCACCGGCCCAGTGGTGCAACGGCGGTGGCCACGTGAGCAGCCCGGCACGCGCGCTCGCGATCCTCGAGTTGTTCACGCTGGAGCGTCCCGCGTGGACTGCCGATGAGGTCAACGCTGCCCTGGGCTATTCGCGCCCCACCGGATACCGCTACGTGAAGGAGCTGGTCGAAGCCGGCCTGCTGCGCAAGGCGGGCGCCGGAGCCTACGCCCTGGGGCCGCGGATCATCGAACTGGACTACCAGATCCGGCAGACCGACCCGGTGCTGCTGGCGAGCATGCCGGTGATGCAGGAACTGGTCGACGCCACCGGCTACGATGCGGTGCTGTCGGCCATGTTCGGCCACCACCTGATCGACATCCACCGCACCAGCAACGACCGCCATCGACTGGCGCTGCGCTACGGGCGCGGTCGTCCGCGGCCGCTCTTCAAGGGTGCCGCCGCGAAGGCGATCGTCGCGCACCTGCCGCGCGCGCAGCAGGTGCGGCTCTACGCCGCTTTCCACACCGAGGCGAAGGCAGCCGGCCTGGGAGCGACCTGGGACGAATTCCGCGCCTGCCTTGCTTCCATCCGCAAGGCGGGCTTCTACCTGTCTCTTGGGGAGCTCGAAGCGTCGCTCGGCGCCGCGGGCGTGCCGGTCTTCGACGCGTCCGGCGATCTGGTGGCCGGCCTTGCGCTGGTCGGGCCGGTGCCGGCGTTGCGACACGCCGATGCGGCGCTGCTCGACGCGCTGCTTTCCGACGCCGCCGCGCGGATCGCTGCGGCGCTCATCTGATCATGTGAACGCACATCCCGGCCGCGCGAGTGAGAAAGGACCCACCCTGACGCGGGTCGAGGGGCGGGGCCAGCAGGAAGTCGACGAAGGCCGCACCCGGCGCGGCAGCGCCCGGCGTCCCGGGTAAACGACCCAGAGAAAACCCTGCGAAGCAGAGAGCCCGGGATGCCTGGATTGTTGACTACACCACAACAATGTATTGCGCCGGGACCGGTTTTTCTAAGCGATTGATGCGCGCAAAATCTCATTCATCGGCGTTGATGTCCAACGCCCGAGATACCCGGACATCCAGGAAAGTCATCATGAAAAACATCCATTCAGCCATTGCAGCAGCCGTCATCGCCACCTTCGCCGTCGGTGCAATCGCCGCCTACGCACCCGACGAAGGCACGCCATACAACCTGATCGCCGCGCACCAGCAGGACGAAGGCACGCCCCGGAACCTGATCGCCCAGCATCGCCACGACGAGGGTACGCCCCCGAACCTGATCGCCGCATTCGCGCATCAGCAGGACGAAGGCACGCCGCAGAACCTGGTCGGCTGACCAGCAACCGACCTGGGCCGCTCGTTCAGCGGCTAGGGAGCCTGGACCCGGTACCTGACCGGCTCTCGGAAGCCGGGCTCGTCGTGCAGTGCCCAGTACGCGTCGTGCAGCTTGCGGGTGATCGGCCCGGGGAAAGAGCCAAGCGGCTTGCCGTTGACCCGCGCGATCGGCAGCACCCCGCCCCCGGTCGAGCTGAGGAAGACCTCGTCGGCCATGGCCACTTCATCGGCCGGTACCGCCCGCTGGCGGAGGGAGATGCCGAGCCGGTCGCACAGCTCGATCACCGTGCGTCGCGAGATGCCTTCGAGCACGCCGCGGTCCGCGGTGCTGACCACACCGTCCCTGACGATGAAGACGTTGAAACCCGGCCCTTCGGTGATGTTGCCGGCAGCGTCGACAACGCAGCTGGTGTCCGCGCCGCGGTCGTAGGCGTCGAACAGCGACTGGACCAGGTCCAGCCAGTGATAGTTCTTCACCGTCGGATCCACTGAGCCGGGAGCAATGCGCTGGCGCTGGCTGATGAAGAGATCGATGCCTTCGCGCTGCTTCTCGGGCGGCGCGATCCAAACGAACGGCAGCGCGTAGGCATAGAAGCGGTTGGTTGCAAGTCGAGGGTCGCGCGAGCCAGGCGGCGGCACGCCCCGGGTGCAGACCATCGCCACGTAGGCATCCTGCAAGCCGCCGGCGCGCACGCAGGCGTGCAGGATCTCCTTCAGCTGATCGCGGTCGTGAGGGATCTGCATGCGCAGCTTGGCCAGGCTGGCGAAGAATCGGTCGACGTGGTCGTCGAGCCGGAAGAAGGCGCCCTTCCAGACACTGGCGACGTCGTAGGTCGCATCCGACCTGGTAAAGCCCCAGTCGAACAGCGAGATCTTCGCCTGCGCAAGCGGTACCAGGGCGCCGTCGGCGAAGGCGGCGCCGCCGGTGAAGGAGCCGGTTTCGATCGAGTCCAGGTTCATCGAGCTCCCTCCAGCAGGCGCGTGCGGCCCGCCACCCTGCCCGTGTGTCCGACCAGGCGCGACGCCGCCCAGGCGCCGGCCACCGCGCTCGAGACGACGGGTATGCCGAGCGACTGCTCGAGCGGCAGCTCCACCGGGAGTGTCCGCAACCCGCCGCAGGAGATCAGCAGCGCGTCGGCTCCGGGCGACCTGGCCGCAGCGCGCCGGCCGAGCGCCAGCAGTTCGGCATCGCCCACTGCATGGATGTCGGGGATCTCCACCAGTTCGAGCGCCTCGATGCCCGCCACCTCGAAGTCGCTGTCGCGCAGAAAAATCGCCAGCCGCTCGTTGACTTCGGCGGTGTAGGCGGTAGCCACGGCGACCCGGCGGGCGCCGACCGCATGCAGCGCCTCGACGACTGCGCTGCTCATGGTGGTGACCGGCACCCGCGTCGCATCGGCCATGGTGCGCAGCAGCTGCTCGTTGAACGCCTTGCCGCGATAGAAAGACAGCGACGTCCCCATGAGTGCGACCGCATCGGCGCCACGAGCGGCGAGCTCGCGGGCCGCCACCGCCACCTGGTCGATCACCGCGTCGTAGCCCTGCGTCGTGAGGCGTCCGAGCGCGAGCCCCCAGGCGACGAAGTCCATCTCGTTGCCGTACAGCTGTGGCAGCTCCGGCGGCACTTCGCCTTCCGCAGGGGGCACGATCACGCCTACTACCGGTCGCCTGGCATCCGATGGCGCAGCTGCCTGCTCGCCGGTCGCGTCTTCGGCCCGCCCCCCATTCCGCTCCATGATTCGCACCCCCATTCCCCTGGAGCCTTCGAATTACTCGAAGGCTTGCTTCGACCAATGCCGATTGCCCGCACCTGCCTCGCCTGATCTAATCTTCGTGATGCCCGCGCGTAGCGCGCAGCGGGCGACGCGACATCCGAACGGCGACACGCTACAGGCGACGAGACGTACCCCATGAAGATAACCGATTGTCGTGCCATCCCCCTGAACCTGGAGATGACGCTTGACGCCGGCGCCACCTCGAGGCGCACCAACCTGTCCTGCGTGCTGGTGCGCCTCGAGACCGACACCGGCCACGTCGGCACCGGCTTCACCGCCATCACCGAGGAGGAAATCGTCGCCGCGGCGATCGACCAGGTGGCTGCGCCGGCGGTAATCGGGATGGACCCGATGGCCCACGAGCGCATCTGGGAGAAGCTCTACTGGCTGCTCGCCCCGCGCGGCCAGAGCGGCTACGCGTCGCACGCGATAGCGGCCATCGACCTGGCGGTGTGGGACCTCAAGTCGCGCTCGCTCGACCTGCCGCTGTGGCGACTGCTCGGCGGCAGCCGCGATCGCGTGCCCACCTACGCCACTTTCGGCTTCGGCTTCTTCGACCAGGAGCAACTGGTCGCTGCCGCGGTCGATTGGGCGGGCCGCGGCTTCTCGCGGCTGAAGATGACCGTCGGCAACCATGGCCTGCAGCGGCGCGACGAACCGCGGCCGCTGTCGAAGGTGATTGCAGAGGATGAGAAGCGGGTGCGTGCGGTTCGCGAGGCGGTCGGCCCGGACGTCGAGATCTGCATCGACGCCAACTGCAGTCTCGATGCCTATCATGCGGCCCGGCTCGCGCAGCGGCTCGAGGACGTCAACCTCGCATTCTTCGAGGAACCGATCACGCAGAACGATGCCCGGGCGCTGGCCGACCTGCGCCGGCGCTCGCGGGTGCCGATCGCGGCGGGCCAGAACGAGGGACTTGCCTCGCGGTTCGCGGACTTCTTCACCGCCGGCTCGCTGGACATCGCGCAGCCGAACGTCGCCATCACCGGCGGGCTGACGCAGTGCCTGCGCATCGCCGGGCTCGCGCAGGCGTTCAACGTCGCGATCGCCAACGGCGGTGCCTGGCCCTTTCACAACATGCACCTGCACGCCGGCCTCGCCCACGGCGGCTTCGTCGAGTACCACCGGGGCGCGGTCCTGCTCTACGAGCAGATCTACCGGGACCTGCCGGTGGCGAAGGACGGATGGATCGAACTGCCGCAGGGGCCGGGCTTCGGGCTGGAACCGGACTGGGACCGGATCGGGGAATTGGCGAAGCGGCCGTTGTCGCGGGGCAGCGGCAAGGCTTAGGGGAGACCCCCCCGAGGCGCCGGAGGCGCCTCCCCCCTGGGAGGGGGGGCACCGCGAGCGGCCGGGCTGAGCCCGTTCCGCCGCGGTTGCTGGGTGTGGAGCAGTGGGGTCTGCGGAGGTTGAGGCTGGGTTTGCCAGAGCAGCGCCCGAGGCCAGGGACGAGGGGCACCGCGAGCGGCCGGGCTGAGCCCGTTCCGCCGCGGTTGCTGGGCTGGCCGTTTGAATAATGCGCTTCTTGATGGAGATTGAAGATGATTGAACGTCGTGACTTGTTGCGCATGCTGGTGGCGGGCTCGCTGGGCGGGATGATGCCGGCTGCTTGGGCGCAGGACTATCCTTCGCGGCCGGTGCGCATGCTGGTGGGGTTCTCGGCGGGCGGCGGGGTCGATGCGATTGCGCGGACCTTGTCGGCGCGCCTGGGCGAGCAGATGGGGCAGAACTTCGTGGTGGACAACCGGCCCGGCGCGACCAGCACGATTGCCGCGAACGTGCTCGTCTCCGCGCCGCCCGACGGCTATACGGTGCTGCTCGCCGACTCGTCGCTGCTGATCGCCGCGCGGGCGATGCAGAACCTGACCTTCGATCCGCTCAAGAGCTTCGTGCCGGTGGCGGGCATCGCGATCGCGCCGCTGGCGATTGCGGTCGCTGCGGATTCGAAGCTGAAGTCGCTGGAAGACATGGCCGCCGCGGCCAAGTCCGGTGACCTGAACTACGCGACCTCCGGCATCGGCACCGTCCACCATTTGGCGATGGAGCAGCTGCAGGCGCGCGCCAACATCAAGATGACGCACGTGCCGTACCGCGGCGCATCGGCCTTGTTGCCGGACCTGATCAGCGGACAGGTGCCGATCGGCGTGCTCAGTGCCGCCGCGGCGCAGGGCCAGGTCCAGGCCGGCAAGATCCGGGTGCTGGGATTGACCAGCCCTGAGAAGCTCGAAGGCGCCGCCGACTGGCGCCCGATTGCGGATTGGCTGCCTGGGTTCGATTCATCGCCGCGCCTGTTCCTGCTCGCGTCGTCCGGCACGACTCCGGAAATTGTCGCAAGGCTGGAGGGCGAGGTCGCCAAGGCGCTGAAGGATCCGGCAGTCGCACAGAACCTGCTCAAGCAGGGCTTCATCACCACCTTCCGCCCGGGCACGGAGCTGAGGTCGGAGATGGAGAAGGAACTCGACCGCTGGACCGAGCTGATCCAGAAGACCGGAATCGTGCTGAAGTAGCAAGCCCCGGCTGCCCGGGGTTGGCCTGCAGCCAGCCTCAACCGTTGCGGGCGGCTCCCTGCAGGTAGCGGGTGAGCCGCTGCGTCCCGGGCGACGGCGGCCTCAGCCTCGGCCAGCCCAGCAGCAGCGTCCGTTCCGCCCATGAGTCCGAGAGCGTCACGCAATGCAGGCGGCGCAACCGGGCATGCATGTCCGCGGCGAGCCGGGGAACCACGCCAATGCCTGCGCCGGCGGCGACCAGGCTGCACACCGCGTCGAAGCTGTGCACGCTGATGCGGGTGCGCAACTGTCGCCCCAGCGCAGCCGCGGACCGCGCCAGCTGGCGCTGGATCGCGGTGTCGGCAGGCAATGCGACCAGCTCGCTGTCGAGCACCTGCTCGAAACGCACTACCCGCCGGCGGCATAGGCCGTGGCCGGGCGGGACGATCAGGGCCAGCTGGTCGCGGCGGTAGGGCACGCTGTGGATACCAGCCGACGCGAAACTGCCTTCGAAGATGCCGAGGTCGCTGCGCTCGGTGAGCAGCGCGTCGACCACGCCGCGGCTGGTGTGCTCCGAGAGCTCGACGCGGATCGATGGGTTGCCGGCCAGGAAACCGCTCAGGTCGGCGGGCAGGAACTGCACGATCGCCGACGAGTTGGCAAACAGCCGCACGCTGCCTTCGATGCCCTGCATCTTGTCGCTGAGGTCGTTTTCGAGCGCTTCCGTCAGGCCGATCACTTCGCTTGCGTATGCCATCACGCGCTCGCCGGCTGCAGTCGCCACCACGCCGCGCGCATGCCGGTCGAACAGGCTGTAGCCAAGGCGCAGCTCCATGTCGCTGATGCGCTTGCTGGCTGCGGCCACCGACAGGTGGCAGATCATCGCGCCGGCGCTGATCTTGCCGGTTTGCGCAACCGCAAGAAAAAGCCGCAACGCGGCAAGGTCGACCTGCGACAACGAGACGGTCATGCAGCTACCGCCGGCGCCGCGTCGCAGCCGATGGCACGAGGGACGTCGTGGCCGGCGCCGCCGTGCTGCCGCGATGGACCACCTCGATCGGGAACGCCTGGAACGGCTCCCAGGGCAATCCGTCGAGCCGGGCGATGAGCTGTGCTGCGGCGGCATGGCCGATCTCGACGATGGGCGTGCGGATACTGGTGAGTCCCGGTGTCTGCGTGGCTCCAAGGTCGGTGTTGTCGACGCCGGTGATCGAGATGTCCTGCGGGATCCGGACACCGGCCTTGCGGCAGGCGATCATGGCACCGACGGCGAACACGTCGTTGGTGGCCACCACCGCGGTTGGCCGCTGCGCAAGGCCAAGCATCCGCTGCATGGCCTGTTCCGCGGCCTGAAGCGAGATCGGCGCGTATTGAACGCACTGGTCGGCAAGCGCCAGGCCGCTCTCGGCGAGCGCCTGCCGCACGCCCGCACCGCGGGCACGCGCCCGGTCGTTGCCGGACACCGGGGCGCTGAGCAGGCCGATGCTTCGATGCCCCAGGCCGATCAGGTGCCGGGTGATCTCGAGCGTCGCGGCCTGGTTGTCGAAGCCGATGCTGGGATGGCGATACATGGGGTCGATTCCCCAGGTCAGCACGTAAGGCCGCCCGTAGTCGTCGAGCAGCGAGAACAGGGCCGGATCATGGTCGAGACCGACGAAGACGAACGCATCCACGCCGTGCTGGATCAGCTGCCGTGCCACCCGTACCTCCGCCTGGAGGTCGTAGTGCTGCTCGGCGAGGACCAACGAATAGCCGCGCCCGTCGAGCCGCTGTTGCAGGGCACTGGTGGTGCGCGCATAGAGGGCGTAGTCGAAGGATGGCACCACCGCCCCGATCATCTTGCTGCGGTGACTGCGCAGCGACCGCGCTGCGCCGTGCGGCACGTAACGCAGCTTCGCGGCTGCTTCGAGCACTCGCCGGCGCGTCTGCGGATCGACGCGATCCGGGCTGTTGAGCGCGCGCGACACGGTCGCCGTGGACACGCCGGCGAGCCGGGCCACGTCCTTGCCGCCGGAGCGCGCACGCGGATCCGGCGCCACCGGCTCCGGCACCTGCGGAAGTGGGGACGGGCTCGGGGCCGCGCTTGTCATGGCGATCGGCGGCGTCGGCTGCTGCCGCCTGAAATCGATTGCAAGAATCGGGGTCGAAACGACCCGGTCAGCGCCAGTCCGCCGTCCGATCCGTCGCTCAATTCGCCGTCCATATGGCAGATCCTCATCCAGCGCAGAAGCATATACCGGCAGCGCCGGGTTGTCGCCAACGCGGGACGATGCTAGAGTTGCGCATGCAATCGATTGCACGACGCAAACGGCAGGGGCCGGGCAAAGCCGGGTAGTCCCGGTGCGACATGGGCGGGCAATGCGGTTGCGACCACAATGCGCGGTGCCTGGTGCGCATTGCTTCGCAGGCTGCACAGCGGCGATCGACCCGCATACAGGCTTTAGCCCGACACCACGAGGAGACAGATCTTGAAGAAACTGCAAGGCATTCCGGACCGGCTCGACGCCGGCAGGCGCAAGGCGCTGGTGCAGACGGCATCGCTCGGCGCTGCCGCCATTGCCGCGCCGCACCTGCTGACCAGCGCGCATGCGCAGGGCGACGACCTCGCGCCCTACAAGAGCGCGAAGATCAACTGGCGCCAGGCCGAGGGTGAGTCGATCTCGATTGCCGTCATCCCCGCCAGTTACTTCGACAACCTCGGCACGCTGATCCCCCAGTTCGAGGCGCTGACCGGCGTCAAGGTCCGCGTGGAGAAGGTTCCGCCGGGGCAGATCCGCCAGAAGGCAATGCTCGACCTGTCGTCGAAAACGCGCACCTACGCCACCCACGCCGCCGATCCGATGTACTACCCGCTCTACGTCGCGAACAAGTGGGTGGATCCGCTCGACCGCTATCTCTCCGACAGCAGCCTCACCGATCCTGCCTGGTTCAACTACGACGACATCCTCAAGGCCTGGCGCGACGCCGACTCGATCGACGGCAAGCCCTACGGCATTCCCTACGACGGCGAAGTCACCGTGCAGGTCTACCGCAAGGACCTCTACGACCAGAAGGGGCTCAAGCCGGCGCAGACCCTCGACGAGCTGCTCTCCAACGCCAAGGCGCTGCACGACCCCGGCAACCGCGTCTACGGGCTCGCGCTGCGCGGTTTTGCCGGCGCCGGACAGAACATGTACATCTACCCGTCGCTGCTGCGCGCGTTCGGCGGCGACTGGTTCAACGGCTCGACCGTCACCGTCAACTCGCCGGAGGCTGTCAAGGCGCTGCAATGGTATGTCGATGCCCTGACCCAGTACGCGCCACCGGCGGTGCGCAACTGGAACTGGCCGGACATCGCCGATGCCTTCTCGCAGGGCACGGTCGGCTGCTACATCGACGCCCACTCGTCGGCCGCGGTGCTGAACAACCCGGACAAATCGAAGGTCATCGGCAAGATCGGCTTCGCACGCTGGCCCAAGGGTCCCACCGGCAAGCGCGTCACGTCGATCTGGAACTGGGGCTTTCCGATCAACGCGGCGCTGAGCGAGCAGGCGAAGAAGGCCACCTGGCTGTTCATCACCTGGGCAGCTTCGGCCGAAACGCAGGCACGCACCTCCTGGAAGTTCGCCGGCCCGGCGAAGCGCTCCGGCATCAACCGCACCTCGCTCTGGCGCTCGCCGGAGTTCGCCGCAGCGATGAAGGACTCGGGCGACAACTTCGTGCAGGCGGCGATCGATTCGCTCGAACAGGATACCGACGTCGACTGGCGACCTCGCGTGCCGCAGTGGCCGGCGATCGGCGAGACCATGGCGACCGGAATCCAGGCGGCGCTGGTCGGCCAGAAGAAGCCGAAGGAAGCACTGGACGAAGCGCAGAGCCGCATCCAGCAGCTGCTTAGATGAAATCCCCCCTTGGCGCCTTCGGCGCCTACCCCCCTTGCAAGCAAGGGGGGCGCCGCCAGCGGCCGGGCCAAGCCCGTTCCGCGGCGGCTGCTGGGTGTGGGGCGATGCCGAACGGTGGCGATCGAGGCCGGGTTCTGCAGAGCGGCACCCGATGCCAGGGACGAGGGGCGCATCCTGCGACCGGGGACGCCGTGCAGCAGGGACGACTGACGTGCAGTTGAAGCGGGAGCCGACTGTTCGGGGGGCGCGGCGGTTGCGGACGCTGGCCAGCCAGGAGCGGCGCTTCGCGCTCACGCTGCTCGTGCCGGCGCTGCTGGTGCTGCTGCTGACGACGACCACGCCGCTGGTCTACCTGGTCTGGAACAGCCTGCATCGCCTGGACCTCGGGATGCCTTGGCTCTCGGGCTTTGCGGGGCTGGAGAACTACGCTCGCATGGGCGGCGACCCGCGCTTCTGGAACTCGCTCTGGCTGACCGTCGTCTATACCGGCAGCACGGTGGTGCTGCAGGTCCTGATCGGGCTCTCGCTCGCCCTGCTGGTACTGCAGATTCCCAAGGGTCAGGGCGTGCTGCGGGTGGCGGCCATCCTGCCGATCGTGCTCGCGCCGGTGGTGGTCGGCCTCTTCTGGCGCACCCTGGTGCTGGCGCCGGACTTCGGGCTGGTCGACGTCGCGAGCCGCGCCCTCGGCATGGGCAGCCACAACTGGCTCGGCGACCCGCAACTTGCGTTGATCTCGGTCATCGCGATCCACACCTGGCAGTGGACGCCCTTCGCCTTCCTGGTGCTGCTTGCGACGCTCGCCACCTTGCCGCCGGACGTCTACGAGGCCGCGCGCCTTGATCGCGCCGGCGCCTGGCAGCGCTTCTTCCACATCACGCTGCCGCTGATCCGCCCGGCCATCGTGATGGTGGTCATCCTGCGGATGATGACCGCCCTTTCCGCCTTCGCAGCCATCTTCGCCGCCACCGGCGGCGGCCCCGGATCGGCTACCGAGATCCTCAACCTCTATGCCTATCGCACGTCATTCACCGAATTGAACCTCGGCTACGGCGCGTCCCTCGCGGTCGTGCTGATGGCGATGACGCTGGCCATCTCGTTCCTGATGTTCCGGCTGCGGAGGGCGAGATGAGGACGACCGCCGCTCGCATTCGCGCCCTGGTCCTGTGGCTGGCCGCCGGCCTGCTGCTCGCCGTCTGGGCCTTCCCGGTCCTGTGGGGACTGCTGACGTCGTTCAAGACCGAGCGCGACGTCCTGGCCTACCCGCCGAAGGTGCTGTTCGAGCCGACGCTGGACAACTACCGCGAGGTGATCTTCGGCGGCTCGTCGATCCTGCCCAACATCTGGTCGAGCTTCGTGGTCTCCACCGCTGCGACGCTGCTGACGATGCTGTTCGCGGTGCCGGCCGCCTATGCGCTCGCGCGGCTGCGCTATCCGGCCAAGCGTGCCTCCGGCTTCTACGTGCTGGCCACGCAGATGCTGCCGCCCGTCGGCCTGATCATCCCGTACTACCTGGTGCTCCAGGGCATCGGCTGGCTCGACAGCTACAGCGGCCTGACCGCCATCTACCTCACCTTCTCGCTGCCGTTCGCGATCTGGCTGATGGTCTCCTACTTCGAGGACATTCCGATGGAGATGGAGGAGGCGGCGCTGCTCGATCGCGCCGGCCGCATGCGCACGCTCTGGTACGTGATCCTGCCGCAAGTGCGCGGCGGCATTGCCGTCACCACCATCTTCGTGTTCCTCAACGCCTGGAACGAGTTCCTGTTTGCCGTCGTGCTCGGCGGCAACAACGTGCGGCCGGTGACGGTGGCGATGTTCAACTTCATCTCGGTGGAGCAGACCCAATGGGCGCGGCTCGCGGCCGGCGCCATGCTGGCCATGGCGCCGGTGATCCTGATCGGCCTTGCGGCGCAGCGCCACATCGTCAAGGGCCTCACCGTCGGCGCGGTCAAGGGCGGTGGCCGCAGATGATCGAGGAGGTATTCAATTGACCCAGTTCGGCAGCGTTCGGCTGGAGGGCGTGGTGAAGCGCCACGGCAGCTTCACCGCCCTGCACGGGCATCGATCTGGCGATCGAGCCGGGCGAGTTCTTCGCGCTCCTCGGCCCGTCGGGCTCCGGCAAGACCACGACGCTGCGCATCCTGGCCGGACTCGAGGAGGTCGATGCCGGCCGGGTTCTGCTCGACGACAAGGACGTGACCCATCACGAGCCGGGCGAGCGCGACGTGGCGATGGTCTTTCAGAGCTATGCGCTCTATCCGCACATGACGGTCGAGCAGAACATCGCGTTCCCGCTGAAGATGGTCGGCACGCCTGCCGCCGAGGTTGCTTCGGCCGTGCGGGACGCGGCCGCCCGAGTCGGCATCGGCCATCTGCTGGCACGGCGGCCGGGGCAGCTTTCTGGAGGCCAGCAACAGCGCTGCGCGCTCGCGCGCGCCATCGTGCGCAAGCCGCGGCTGTTCCTGCTCGACGAGCCACTGTCCAACCTCGATGCAAAGCTGCGCCTGGAAACGCGCGCCGAGCTGCGCAAGCTGCAGCGCTCGCTCGGCATCACCGCCGTCTACGTGACGCACGACCAGGAAGAGGCGATGACGGTGGCAGACCGGATGGCGGTCTTCATGGACGGCCGCATCGTGCAGGTCGGCGCGCCGAAGGACATCTTCCTTGCGCCTGCCAATGCGACGGTAGCCGCCTTCATCGGCACGCCGGCGATGAACCTGCTGCCGGCGCAGCTCGTCGACGGCCGGGTGGAACTGCACGGTACGAGCCTGCCGGTTGCGGGTCATCCCGGCGAACGGCGGCCGGTCACGCTGGGCATCCGGCCGGGGGACCTGCAGGTGTCCGATGACGGCATCGACGCCCGGGTGGAGTTCGTCGAGGACCTCGGCGACAACGTCATCATCAACTTCGAGGTCGAAGGCCGCCGACTCAAGTCGCGGCGCGACCGGGCACAGGGGCTCGTGGAGGGACAGCAGGTGCGTCTGTCGTTCGCGCCCGCGGCAGCACACCTCTTCGACAGCGTCACCGGCGAGCGGCTGCAGCTGCAGCCGTCCCTCGCCGCGCAGCCCTGATCAATCGCCCCGACGGGCACCGATCGACACACCAGCCGAGAAAACCAAGCAAATGAACAAGCCGCAACAGGCCAGCAAGCCCAACATCGTCCTGATCCTCAACGACGACATGGGCTATTCGGACATCGGCTGCTACGGCGGCGAGATCGAGACGCCCAACCTCGACCGGCTTGCACGCGACGGACTGCGCCTCTCGCAGTTCTACAACACCGCGCGCTGCAGCCCGTCGCGCGCCTCGCTGCTGACCGGACTTCATCCGCACCAGACCGGCATCGGCGTGCTCACCTACGACATGGGGCCCGAAGGCTACGCCGGCGACCTCAACGAGCGCTGCGTGACCATCCCGGAGGCGCTCAAGGCAAGCAACTACAGGGCGTACATGAGCGGCAAATGGCATGTCGCGGGCAACCTGGTGGAGCCGACCGGCTCGTGGCCGCTGCAGCGCGGCTTCGACGAGTTCTACGGCACCATCATCGGCGCGGGCAGCTTCTACGATCCGAACACGCTCACCCGCGGCAACGAGAACATCGAGCACGAGGCGCAGGAAGACGACTCGTTCTTCTACACCGATGCGATCAGCGACCAGGCCGTGCGCTACATCCTGGAGCATCGCGATCGCGAACCGGGCCGGCCGTTCTTCCAGTACGTCGCCTACACCGCACCGCACTGGCCGCTGCACGCCCACGACAGCGACATCGCCAAGTACAAGGGTCGCTTCGACAAGGGCTGGGACGCATTGCGCGAGGAACGGCTGCAGCGGCTGGTCGCCTCCGGCGTGCTCGACAAGGCCTGGAAGCTGACCGCGCGTGACGAGACGCAGCCGCCCTGGTCCGACGCGCAGCATCGCGAGTGGCTGTTGCGCTGCATGGAGGTCTATGCCGCCCAGATCGACCGCATGGACCAGGGTATCGGCCGCATCATCGGCGCGCTCGAGCAGACCGGCCAGCTCGACAATACGCTGGTCATCTTCCTTTCCGACAACGGTGCCTGCGCCGAGGACATCCCCGAGGGAGTGACCGTCGACGAGCTGGTCAGCAAGCTGAGGATCGCCCGGTCGCACACCCGCCGTGGGGCCGAGGTTCGCTTCGGCAACAATCCCGAGCTGATGCCCGGGCCCGAAGACACCTACCAGAGCTACGGCACCGCCTGGGCGAACTTGTCGAACACGCCGTTTCGCCTCTACAAGCATTGGATCCACGAGGGCGGCATCGCAACCCCGCTGATCTTCCACTGGCCCAACGGCATCACGCGAGAAGGGCGCCATCCGCCACTCGCCGGGCTACCTGCCCGACATCATGGCGACCATTCTCGACATCACCGGCACCCGCTATCCCGAGCAGCACAACGGCAAGCCGGTCGAGCCGCTCGAAGGCGCGAGCCTCACGCCGCTGTTCGCCGCCGAGCAGCCGCAGCGGCCGCCGATGTTCTGGGAGCACGAAGGCAACGCCGCGGTGAGGATGGGCAAGTGGAAGCTGGTGAAGAAGTTTCCGGAGCCGTGGGAGCTCTACGACATGGAAACCGATCGCACCGAGCTCGACGACCTCGCCGCCCGGCATCCTGATCGGGTCGCCGACATGGCGGCGCAGTACGACGCCTGGGCTGCGCGTTGCGGCGTGATTCCGCGCGAGAAGATCGTCGACCTGATGCGCAGGCAGGACGCGCCGCCCGCCTTCTGGGAAAAGGACATGGAACCGGCTGCGGCGCGGAGCGCAGATCGGAAAGGTGCCGGCGAGGCCCGCACCGCCTGAGGCAGCCGTGAAGGAAGGTGCCTGCTGCGTTCCGGTGCGCGGCGCCGGAGCCGATGGACAGCCTGCCCAGGCGCGCGCGCCGGAAGCCGCCGGCGCGTTGCTGCCCTCGACGGAGGGTGTGCCGGCTACGCACGGTGTGCCGGTTACGCAGGTTGCCCCGGCAACGCCGACGCTGATGCATGTTGGGGGCGGCGCCTTTCGCATGGGCACCGACTCCACCGAGGGCTTCGCCGAAGACGGCGAGGGGCCGGCGCGCGAGGTCCGGGTCGACGCCTTTCGCATCGCACCGGCAGCGGTCACGAACCGCGAGTTCAATGAATTCGTCAGGGCGACCCGCTACCTGACCGACGCCGACCGCTGCGGCTTTTCGTTCGTGTTCTTCCTGCAGGTGCCGGAGGCGGCGCGCAGGGAAGTGCGTCGGTTGCCCGCCGGCCTGCCGTGGTGGCTGCCGGTGCCGTATGCCTCCTGGCAGCGACCCGAGGGGCCGGGCTCGGACGTCCACGACCGGCTCGACCATCCCGTCGTGCACGTCTCCCACAACGATGCCCTGGCCTACTGCCGCTGGGCCGGCGCGCGCCTGCCGACCGAAGCCGAATGGGAATA
The DNA here is from genome assembly GCA_963844195.1 of uncultured Pseudomonadota bacterium. GTDB lineage: Bacteria > Pseudomonadota > Gammaproteobacteria > Burkholderiales > Burkholderiaceae_E > Lautropia. The sequence continues at coordinate 438,809 of CAWJNC010000006.1, forward strand.
CGCGGCGCGCGGCGGGCTCGCGGGCAAGCGCTATCCGTGGGGCGACGACCTCGAGCAGAACGGCTTGCCCCGCTGCAACATCTGGCGCGGCAGCTTTCCGCACACGGTGACACAGGGGTGGACGCCCGGGACGATTCCCGCGGCAGGCGGGCAAGCGAACGGCTACGGCCTCTACAACGTCGCCGGCAACGTCTGGGAGTGGTGTGCCGACTGGTTCGACACCGCGTATCACCGCAACAGCGCGTACCGCAATCCGCTGGCGTCCAAGCCCACGGGGCGCAGATCGATGCGCGGTGGATCGTTCCTTTGCCACGACTCCTACTGCAACCGCTATCGCGTGGCCGCCCGCGGCTCGAACACCCCGGACAGCTCCGCGAGCAACTGCGGGTTCCGGGTTGCTGCCGACGCGGTGGCGACGGGCAGCGGTGGCGGGCAATGACAGTGCTACAGCAACCAGTCGATCGGCAGCAGCCTGATAGCCGCAGCGCCGGCACGCCGCCAGAATCCGGCTCCCGGCTCCTCGTCATGGAGCACGGTCGTGACCCGAGAACGGTCGATCGAGAAGGTCTTGGCATGCAGGCTCGGAGGTCGAGGAACCGACGCTGCCCGGGCTCCTCTCACTCGACTGGAGCCGCTGGCCCGGCCGGAGCCGGTCGTCCGGTCGGCGCGGGACTGCGGTGTCGGCACCACCGGTTTGTATTCGTCAGCCCGGCTTTCACCGGCGTGCCGGGCTCGAGGTAGGCGGCCTGGTCGGCAGGTCGCGCCCCGTTGCGTGCCGCAAGCGGAGCGATGGTGCGGCCGAGCCGGGTGTTACCGGTGTCGCGCATGGCGGTGGAGTCGGGGCGGCCCTCGATCGGTGGCAGCGACGCACAGCCGGATGCGATGAAGGCCAGCAGGAGCAACGCAAACTTCACGGTCCGCGTCATGGGCACGATGTGCGAGGGCGCGTCACGGACGCCGGCGCGTCAGGTCGAAGACGCTAAAACCGTCCTCGGGAATGGTCCGGTTCCTCCAGCGCTCGCTCGCAAGGGTGTCCTGCACGTCGTCGAGGCCGGATTGCCAATGATCCAGCATCGACAGCCGCGAGAACTCGTAGTCCTTCGAGTGCGTCTCGTGGCTCGCGCGCCGATAGATCAGGTGGACCACCGACACCGCACGCTCCACCGTCGCCGTCTTCAGCGCCATCAGATCCGGGTCGTCGGCGAAGCTCTCCGGCAGCCGCGCAAAGAGCCGTCGCGCCGCCTGGGCAAGCTCCTGCCGCTGCCGCGCCCTGTCCGTATTGAGTCGCGTACGGCTCGAGTAGCGGATGTCCTTCTCGCGCTCGATGACTTGCGCCAGGTCCACCGGCAGCGGCCCGGTAGCAGCGAACAGGTCGATCTGGAAGACCAGGCGCCGCGGACTGCCAGGCTGTTCGAGCACGTAGTCCAGCGGCGTGTTGGACACCAGCCCTCCATCCCAGAACCACTCTCCATCGATCTCCACCGGCGGAAAGCCCGGCGGCAACGCGCCGCTGGCCATGATGTGGCGCGCATCGAGGCGCTGTCGGGCCGTGTCGAAGTAGGCGAAGTTGCCGGTCCGGACGTTGACCGCGCCCACCGAAAGTCGCACCGGCCCGTCGTTGAGCAGGTCGAAGTCCACCAGGCGCTGCAGGGTCGACTGCAGCGCCGAGGTGTCGTAGAAGCTGACCGCGCCGAGCGTGCCAGGAGGCTGCAGCAGCGGCGGCGGAAAACGCGGGGCGAAGAATCCGGGGCGGCCGAAGAGCGCGGTGGCGAATGCGCTGGCTTCGTTGAAGAAGCCGTGGACTTCGCTGCCGGACTCGAATCCCGGAAGACCGGCGACCGACCCCGCGGTCACCGTGTTCCAGAACTCGTGCAGCCGCTCGACCCGCCGCCCCTGCGGGTTGCCGGCGATCAGGGCGGCGTTGATCGCGCCGATGGAGATGCCGGCCACCCACGAAGGCGCGTGGCCGCCGGCGCACAGGGCTTCATAGGCACCCGCCTGGTACGCACCCAGGGCGCCACCGCCCTGCAGCACCAGTATCTGCTCTTCCTCGACCGGCAGCGCTTCGCCGGCGGCAGCGGGCAACGGTCGGGATTTCGCGCGAAGTTGGCGGGCCGGTCTGCTGATGATCGCTCCAAGATCTCCTGGAACGATTATAGGGATGCTTACCTGCCCTGGTGCGCGAGGATCCGATCGAGCCGCGGTCGCGTCACGAAACCGTCGCGGCCGGCCCTCAAGCGTGCCAGCGCAAGTCGAGCGTCGCGGGGAACTGCGGGTTCGGCATCTCCGGCCTGATCTTCATCTCGCCGGCGGTATGCCCGTGCGTCCAGAAGCGGCCCACCCGCCGCGCTTCCGCTTCGCTGGCGTTGACCGGGAACGTATCGTAGTTGCGGCCGCCGGGATGGGCGACGTGGTACTGGCAACCGCCAATGGCACGGTCGCTCCAGGTGTCGACGATATCGAATCGCAGCGGCGCGTGCACGTCGATGGTCGGATGCAGCGCCGATGGCGGACTCCACGCGCGAAAGCGCACTCCGGCCACGAACTCGCCCGGCACACCGGTCGGCTGCAGCGGAATACGGCGACCGTTGCAGGCGACGGCATGGCGGCTGTGAGTCAGCCCGCGAACCAGCACCTGCAGCCGCTCCACCGACGAATCGACGTAGCGTGAAGTGCCGCTGCGCCCCACCTCTTCGCCGAGCACGTGCCAAGGCTCGATCGCCTGGCGCAATTCGAGCTCGATGCCCTCGTACGCGACCGTGCCGTGCCTCGGAAAGCGGAACTCGATGAATGGCCGGAACCAGTCTTCGTCGAACCGATAACCCGCGCGGTTGAGGTCGCGGGCCACGTCGCCGATATCCTGGGCGACGTGACGCGGCAGCATCCAGCGGTCGTGCAACTGGGTACCCCAATGGATCAACTCGCCGCGGTAGGGCTGCTTCCAGAACCGCGCGACCAGCGTGCGCAGGAGCAGGCTCTGCACCAGGCTCATGCGAGGATGCGGCGGCATCTCGAAGGCACGAAGTTCGACCAGGCCGAGGCGGCCGGTGGCCGTATCGGGCGAGTAGAGCTTGTCGATCGAGAATTCGGCGCGATGGGTGTTGCCGGTGAGATCGACCAGGAGGTTGCGCAACAGGCGGTCCACCAGCCAGGGCCGCTTCGATTCCGTTGCCTGCGGCAACGCCTTCTCCATCTGCTGGAATGCGATCGCGAGTTCGTAGAGCGTATCGTCGCGCGCCTCGTCGACCCGGGGCGCCTGGCTGGTCGGGCCGATGAACGCGCCGGAGAACAGGTACGACAGCGACGGATGGTTCTGCCAGTAGGTGACCAGGCTGCGCAGCAGGTCGGGACGACGCAGCATCGGGCTGTCCGCCGCTGTCGGCCCGCCGAGCGTCACATGGTTGCCGCCGCCGGTGCCGGTGTGACGGCCATCGCGCATGAACTTCTCGGCGCCGAGACGGCAGGCGCGGGCTTCCTCGTACAGGGCAGTGACGTTGTCGACCAGCTCGGGCCAGCTGGCTGCAGGATGGATGTTGACTTCGATGACGCCCGGATCAGGCGTCACGCTGAGCAGGCGCAGGCGCGGGTCCCGCGGCGCCGGATAGCCTTCGAGGCGCACCGACAACCCGCACGCCGCGGCGCTGGCCTCGACTGCCGCGATCAGCCAGAGCCAGTCCTCGATGCGCATGAGCGGCGGCAGGAAGACGTGCAGCAACCCGTTTCGGACCTGCACGCAGAGGGCGGTATGCACCACGTCGCGGGGCGAGGTGGCGGCAGCTTCGTGCTCGGCAAGACGGCGCGCCGCCTCGGCCAGTTCCGCAGGCTCCACCGTGCTGCCGGACGCTGCGGTTGCTGCCGGCGCCAGGGCCGGCGGTGGCACCGGCTGGGCCGCTGCAACCGGCAGCGCAGCCGCATCGCTCAGCGGCGGCCTGGCTTCGAACGGGTCGTTCGCGAACTCCGGCTCGACCTCCTCCGGCAGCCGCCAAGGAAGCGATTCGAGCGGCAGGCGCAGCCCGAGAGGCGATTCCCCCTCCAGCAGGAACAGGCGGCCGCGGCGCAGCGGCCATTTGCTCGACCGCCAGCGCGGGCTTGCGGCGTCCGCGGCCGAAGGCACGGCCGCGAGCGGCAGCACGTGCCCGACCACCTCGCCGGCATCCGGTTGCAGCAGCAGCGCGAGCTTGGCCCGCTGCTGCGGATCCTTCAGGTCGTAATGCGCAGCGTCGGCATTGATCGGCAACTGCTGCTCGAGGAGGACGCTGCGGGCGATGTCCTCGTAGGCCGCGATGACGTACCGGCCGTCGAGGCCGAGCGTGCGCGCGAGCGTCGACGCGAAACGGCCGCCATCGGCGACGCTGTATCGGGTGTCGCTGCCTTCACCGGCAAGCAGCGCCGGGTCGCGCCACAGCGGCTCGCCGTCGGCCCGCCAGAAGACGTTCAGCGCCCAGCGCGGCAGCGGCTCGCCGGGATACCACTTGCCCTGTCCGTATTGCAACAGTGCACCGTGGGCGAAGCGCCGCTGAAGCCGCCCGGCCAGCTGGCCGGCGAGCTCGCGCTTGTGCTCGCCCAGGGCCGCTGTGTTCCATTCGGCGCCCTCCATGTCGTCGAGCGAGACGAAGGTCGGCTCGCCGCCCTGGGTAAGGCGCACGTCATCGCGCAACAACTGCGCATCCACGTCGCGGCCAAGCGCGTCGATCGCCTCCCAGTCCCGGTCCGCGTACGGCTTGGTCACGCGCGGGTCTTCGCGCAAGCGGCTCACCCGCATCTCGTGATGGAAATGGACCTCCGCCGGATCGGCCCGTCCAGTCACCGGCGCCGCAGAAGACGGCACCGCGGAGCAGGCGAGCGGAATGTGTCCCTCTCCGGTCAGCAGGCCGGACGTCGGATCGAGGCCGATCCAGCCGGCACCCGGGATGTAGACCTCCGCCCAGGCGTGCAGGTCGGTAAGGTCCTCCGGCGGACCGGCAGGCCCGTCGAGCGGCGTGACGTCGGCCTTCAGCTGGATGAGATAGCCGGAGACGAACCGGGCCGCGAGCCCGAGATGGCGCAGGATCTGGACGAGCAGCCAGCCGCTGTCGCGGCAGGATCCGCTCTGCAGCGCGAGAGTCTCCTCCGTCGTCTGCACGCCCGGCTCCATTCGCACCAGGTAGCCGACGTCCTGCGCGAGCCTCTGATTCAGCGTCACCAGGAACTGCGTCGTGCCAATTGGCCCCGCCAGCAGGTCCTTGCGCATCCGCGCGATCCAGTCGGCGAGCAGCGGCCCCGCCGGCTCCGGCTGCGTGTACGACGAAAGCTCCTCCTGCAGCTGCGCCGTATAGGCAAACGGGAACGCCTCGGCGTACTGCTCGACGAAGAAGTCGAACGGATTGATGACCGTCATGTCGGCCACCAGGTCGACGGTGAAGCTGAGCTCGCGCGTCTTGTCCGGGAACACGAACCGCGCGACATAGTTGCCGTACGGATCCTGCTGCCAGTTGATGAAGTGCGACGTCGGCAGCACCGACAACGAATACGACAGCACCTGGCGTGCGCGAATGCGGTGCCGGCCGCAACCTGACCTCGTGCGGCGACAGCGCCACCGCCCTGTCGTAGCGATAGCTCGTGGTGTGGTGCAAAGCGACGCGAATACCCATCAGCGTGATTCCTCGAGCGTAATCCGGTGGCCGGTCGGTGCAACTGAAGCCGCAATCCTTGAGCCGCGCTCCGCGGCCGGGCGGTGCAACCAGGACCGCGATCAGAGCCTGGCGGTCACTCCCCCGTCGACATAGAGAACGTGGCCGTTGACGAAGCTGGCCGCATCGGACGCCAGGAAGATGGCGGCCCCGCCGAGTTCGTCGACGCGGCCCCAACGGCCGCTTGGGGTGCGGTCGACAAGCCAGCTGGAGAACTTCTCGTCCCTGACCAGTGCCGCGTTCAGCTCGGTCTCGAAGTAGCCGGGGCCGATTCCATTGACGGTGAGGCCGTGCCGTCCCCAGTCGATGGCCATGCCCTTGGTCAGCATCTTCACCGCACCCTTGCTGGCGGTGTAAGGCGCGATCCCGGGCCGGCCGAGCTCGCTCTGCACCGAGCAGATGTTGATGATCCTGCCCCTGCCTCGGGGAATCATGTGGCGGGCCACCGCCTGGCCGACGAAGAACACGCTGTCCAGGTTGGTGCGCATCAGCTCCTGCCAGGTGGCGGGATCGTAGTCTTCGAGCAGGCCGCGGCGCTGGATCCCGGCGTTGTTGACCAGGATGTCGATCGGCCCGACGCCGCGCTCGATCGCCTCGATCGCCGTCAGGACCCGGTCGCGGTCGGTGACGTCGAATGCGTGCTCGTGCACCTGAAGTCCTTCGGCCTGCAATGCCGCGGCAGCGACAGCAAGCCGCTTCCCGTCGCGGCCGTTGAGGACCAGCCTGGCACCGGCGTGGCCGAGCGCACGGGCGATGCCGTAGCCGATGCCGGTACTCGAGCCGGTGACCAGGGCGATGCGCCCGCTAAGATCGAACATCCGCAGCGACGGGGGCGGCGCGGCCGAGGGGCTGGCAGGGTGCTGTCTGGCGGTGCTGGCGGCGCTGCCGGTCATCATGGTTCCTGTTTCATTGGGCCCCGCCGCTTCAGCCTCGAGCGGGGTCACCGCACGATACCACCGCCTGCCGCGGCGGCACCTGCGATAGCATCCCGCTCATCCATGGAACACGGCATGCCGGCCAAGCGCATCATCATTGCGGGCGTCTCGAGCAGCGGCAAGACGACCGTTGCGCAGGCGCTCGCGCTGCGTCTTGGTGCACGATTCCTGGACGCGGACGACTTCCATCCGCCCGCCAATGTCCGCAAGATGGCAAGCGGCATGCCGCTCGACGACAGCGACCGCTGGCCGTGGCTGGACCGCCTCAACGCCGAACTGCGCGAGGCGGCTGCGAAGCGCGAGGCGGTGGTGCTGGCCTGCTCCGCCCTCAAGCAGACCTATCGCAATCGGCTTGCCGGCGGCGTGGAGGGGGTGCAGCTGGTGCTTCTCACCGGCAGGAAGGAACTGCTCGGAGAACGCGCGGCGGCGCGCACGCACCGCTACATGCCGGCGTCGCTGCTGGACAGCCAGCTCGCGACGCTCGAGCCGCTCGAGCCCGGCAGCGGCTGGGAGATCGACGTGACGCCGCCGGTCGACGAGATCGTCGACGAACTGGTGCTGCGACTGGAAGGCGGGACTGCAGACGGGGCTACTCGCCCGCAAGCTTGAGGGATTCCGACCACGCCCCGCCCGCGCGGAAAGCGAGCGAGGTCGCCTCGGGCGGCCCGTAACTGCCGGCAGGATAGGCCAGAGGCCGCACGGCACGCGCCTGCAGCTCGTTGCGCAGCTGGTCGATGAATGCCCACTGCGCGGTCACCTCGTCCCGGCGCAGGAAGAGCGACAGCCGCCCGCGCAGGATCTCGGTGATCAGTCGCTCGTAGGCATCGCGCACAGGGATTCGCCAGGCATCGGAGAAATCCAGGTTCAACGCCACCGGCTGAAGACAGTCGCGCTGGCCGGGCGCCTTCGCGAGAAGGTGCAGCTGCAGGCTGTCCTCCGGCTGCAGGCTCACCACCAGGCGATTGCCGCTCCATTGGCCGCCCACCGGGGTATAGAGCTGCAGCGGCACGTCCCGGAACTGCACGACGATCTCGGCGAGCCGGTTCGGCATCCGCTTGCCGGTGCGCAGGAGAAACGGCACGCCGGCCCAGCGCCAGGTGTTCACCTCCGTCCTGAGCGCGACGAACGATTCGGTAAATGACCGCGGCGGTACGCCCTCCTCCTGCTGGTAGCCCGGCACCGGCTTGCCATTCATGTGGCCGGCCACATACTGGCCGACGACGATGTCCGAATCGCGCCCGCCCACCCGTGGCACCTTCAGCGACCGCAGGATCTTGAGCTTCTCGTCGCGCAGCGCGTCCGCATCGAGGCTGACCGGCGGATCCATGGCAAGCGTCGCCAGCAGCTGCAGCATGTGGCTCTGGACCATGTCGCGCAGCGCCCCGCTCTGCTCGTAGGAGGCCGCACGATCTTCGACGCCGAGGTCCTCGGCAATGGTGATCTGCACCTGCGCGACATGCTCGCGGTTCAGCAGCGGCTCGAAGATCAGGTTGCCGAGCCGCAGTGCGACCAGGTTCTGCACCGCCTGCTTGCCGAGGTAGTGATCGATCCGGTAGACCTGGCATTCGTCGAGGTGCTGCGGCGACCACGTCCTCGATGCGCCGGGAATCTTCGCCGGAATTGCCGAGCGGCTTCTCGAGGACGACTCGCAGCCGCGCTGGATCACGCGGCCCCTTGATCAGCGCCATCAGGTCGACGAAGCGCGACGCCGGCAGCGCCGCGTAGTGAACCAGCGGCTCAGGCTGGCCCGCCACCGCCTCGTCGAGGCGGGCCTGCGCTGTCGGCGTCGCCGAGCGCCAACGCGACCGTGCCGAGGTACGGCTTCAGCGCCGGCAGCGACTCGCGCGCCGCATCCTCGCCGATCTCCGCGAGGAAGGCATCCTCCTGCGCGAGCGCTTCGTCGGCAGTGACCGGATGGCGCTGCGCGAGGATGATCCTGCTCTCGGGACGGAAGTAGCCGCCGGCTGCAAGGTGCGCGAGCGCCGGGAGGATCTTGCGGCGGCTGAGGTCTCCGGAGGAGCCGTGCAGCACGAATGTGAACGGGTCGACCGGATCGACCGGCCGTGGAGTGTTCTCGGTCATCTCGGGTCCGTGATCTGAACGCCCGGGGCACGGACTGGCACAGCAAGCAGACAACAAGCAGACAACAAGCGGCCAAACCCATTGCCGGCGGAGCAATGCAATAAGATTAACAGCTGGAGGAACCGATGAAACCCGAAACACCCTCGGCCTGGCTGGTCGCGCCGGTGCTGCCGGTCGTGGTCGTCGAGGACCAGCAGGCCGCCCTGTTCGTCGCCGCCGCCTTCCTGGAGGCGGGGCTGAAGCAGATCGAGATCACCCTGCGCACGCCCGGCTCGCTCGAAGCAGTCGAGGCGGTGGCCGCCCGCTTCCCGACGATGAAGGTCGCCGCCGGCACCGTCCTCGACGTGGCGCAGGTGCAGGCCGCGCGCGACGCCGGCGCGACGCTGTGCGTGTCGCCGGGCTTCACGCCGGCGCTGGCCGAGGCGATGCGTGCCCGATCGATGCCGTGGGTCCCTGGCGTCGCCACCGCGGGCGAGGTGATGCGCGCTTGCGAAGCAGGCTTCAGCCTGCTGAAGTTCTTTCCGGCGATGGCGGCGGGCGGGCCGCCCGCGCTGCAGGCCATCGCAAGCGCGCTGCGGCCCGCCCGAAACGGCAACCTCGACTTCATCCCGACCGGCGGCGTGACCCTTGCCAACATGATTGCATGGAAGGCACTGGGCTGCGTCGCCGCAGTCGGCGGCACCTGGCTCGCGAAGGATTCGCTGGTCATCAGCCGCGCCCATGCAAGCATCGTCGCCGCCACCCGTGAAGCATTGGCCTGCTGGAACGCCCCGGCCTGAGGTCGCGCCGGCCGACGCTGCCGCCTGCCCCGGCCTGCGCGTCGTGTCCGCGGCCGCCAGCGAGCTCGGCGAAAGCCCGGTGTGGGATGCGCCCAGCCGCTCGCTGCTATGGGTGGACATCGCCGGCCGAAAGCTGCACTGCCTGCATGCGCCGACAGGAGAACAGCGCGATTGGAGCCTGCCGGAAGAGCCCGGCTGCATCGGACTGGTGGCGCAGGACACGGCGCCCGGCAACGCGCCTGCGGGCATCCCGCGCGCGGTGGTGGCGGCGCTGCGCAGCGGCTTCCATCGCTTCGACCTCGAAAGCGGATCGCTGCAGCGGCTGAGCGGACCGCTCTTCGACACGACCCGCTACCGATTCAACGACGGCACCGTCGATCCTGCCGGCCGCTTCTGGGCGGGCACCCTGTTCGAGCCGAAAGACGAAGCCAGCGGCGGCCTCTACTGCCTGGAGCGCGGGCAATCCCGGGCGGTCACTGGCCCGGGCGCGGCGGCGGCGCCGTGGCGCGACTGGGGCGTAGCCACCTCCAACGGCCTGGCCTTCTCTCCAGACACGCGCATCCTGTACCACAGCGACACGCCCGCGCATGCGGTATACGCATACGATTTCGACGTCGCCGACGGCGCCATTGCCAATCGTCGGACCTGGTGGCAGGCTGCGGCCAATCGTGAGGCGCCCGACTACGGCGGCCGGCCCGACGGCGCCGCCGTGGACAGCGAGGGCTGCTATTGGAGCGCGCAGTACGAAGGCGGCCGGGTGCTGCAGATCTCGCCGCAGGGCCGGATCCTGCGCACGCTGCTGCTGCCGGTGCGCTGCCCCACCATGGTGGCTTTCGGCGGGGACGACCTGCGCACGCTCTACATCACCAGCGCCCGCGAAGGCCGGCCGGCGTGGGAGCTGCAGGCAATGCCGTTGAGCGGCCGCGTCTTCGCGGTCACGGTCGACGCACAGGGCCTGCCGGCCCACCGCTATCGGCCCTGACCAGGAATCAGTGCCAATGCGCCGACCGCACTGAACGAAGTACGACCAGGATGGACGCAAGGTGCAAGATGCGAGGTGCAAGGTGAAGATGTGACGGCGATGGACCGGTATCGGCAGGCGCGCGACGCCTTTCGCTGGCAGGTGCCGGCGCGCTTCAACATCGGAGTCGCCGCATGCGACCGCTGGGCGCGCGGCGATGCCCGTCTTGCGCTGATCTTCGAGGCCGCCGACGGCTCGGTGGGGCGGTTCTCGTTCGACGAGCTCCGGCAGCTTTCGAACCGCCTGGCGAACGGCTGGCGCCGCACCGGCCTCGCTGTCGGGGACCGGGTAGCGATCCTGCTGCCGCAGGCTCCCGAGACCGGCATCGCCCACCTGGCGGCCTACAAGTCGGGCGCCGTGGCCGTGCCGCTGTTCACGCTGTTCGGGCCGGAAGCCTTGCAGTACCGGCTCGCGGATTCCGGCGCGAGGATCCTCGTCACCGACGCCGGCGGCCTCGCCAAGGTTCGGCCGCTGCTCGACCAGTTGCCTGCGCTCGAGCGCATCTACTGCGTCGACGGGATACAGCAGTCGGACGCGCCTGAGGAAGGCGGCCCGATGTCGGCTGCGCCCGGGGCCGGAGCGCTCCCGTCGCAGGCCGCCATCCTGCCTCTGCAGGCGGCGATGGCGCAGGAGTCGGACGAATTCGAGCCGGTCGACACCGCGGCCGAGGATCCGGCGGTCATCATCTACACCTCCGGCACCACCGGCAAGCCCAAGGGGGTCCTGCATGCGCACCGGGTGCTGCTGGGACACCTGCCCGGCGTAGAAATGTCGCACGGCACCTTCCCGCAGGAAGGCGACATCATCTGGACGCCCGCCGACTGGGCATGGATCGGCGGACTGCTCGACGTGCTGTTGCCTGCCTGGCACCACGGCGTCCCGGTCCTCGCGCGTCGCTTCGCCAAGTTCGACGCCGAGGCGGCGTTCGACCTGATGTCGCGCCACCGGGTGACCTGCACCTTCCTGCCGCCGACCGCGTTGCGGATGCTGCGGCTGGTGCAGTCGCCGCGCTCACGCTGGCCGCTCGCGCTGCGCTCGGCGGCCAGCGGGGGCGAGCCGCTCGGCAGGGAACTGCTCGAATGGGGACAGCGCGAGCTCGGACTCACGCTGCACGAGTTTTATGGCCAGACCGAATGCAACATGATCGTGTCGGCCTGCCTGCCGCTTTTCGACACGCCGCCCGGCTGGATCGGCAAGCCTGCACTCGGCCATCAAGTGGAGATCGTCGGCGACGACGGCCGGGTGCTGCCGTCGGGCGAGCTCGGGCACATCGCGGTCAAGTCGCCGGATCCGGTGATGTTCCTTCGCTATTGGAACAACCCGACGGCTACCGCGGACAAGTTCATCGGCAAGCATCTCGTCACCGGCGACTCCGGCATCATGGACGAGAACGGCTTCGTGCGCTTCGTCGGCCGCATGGACGACGTCATCACCAGCGCCGGCTACCGGATCGGCCCCGGCCCCATAGAGGACTGCCTCATCGGCCATCCAGCCGTCAAGGAAGCGGCGGTGGTGGGCGTGCCGGATCCGGAGCGCACCGAGATCGTGAAAGCGTTCATCGTCCTGCGCGACGGGCAGCAGCCGGACGACGAATTGATCCGCAGCATCCAGGACCACGTCCGCACCCGCCTTTCCGCATACGAATACCCGCGGGCGGTCGAGTTCATCGACGCGCTGCCGATCACTGCTACCGGCAAGGTGATCCGCAAGGAGCTTGCTGGGCGCGGGCGGTGACTGTTCTTTTGGGAGACGCCCGCGGGGTGGGGTGGGACACCCGGCTCATACGTTTGCGCCGGCGCAATCGCATGAGCCGGCGCGCCCGCCCCCGCCCCGCGCGCGTCTCCCAACGTAGCCTCGCCTGACGCGAAGCTACAGCATGAACCCCAAATCCCGCACCCCGAAGTTCTTCAGGTTCGGCATCACGTCGAGCAGCTGCTGGTCGCTCAACCCGAACCACTTGCCGAGGGTCGCCGCGTACTGGTCCACCGACACGCCCGGGATCAGCCGGCCCTGGCCGACGTCGTCGGCGGTGTTGACGCCGATCGCCGGGAAGCGCCCGTAGACATCCCGGCCGCGAACTGCACCACCGACCACATAGTGGTGCCCACCCCAGCCGTGGTCCGAACCGTCGCCGTTGGACGTCAGCGTGCGGCCGAAGTCGGAGGCGGTGAAGGTGGTGACGCTGTTCCCGAGCCCCATTGCGTTCATCTCGGCGTCGAACCATTCGAAGCCGTTGGACAGCGTCTGCATCAGGTTGACCAGGGCGCCGTTGAGCCCGTCGTGGTTGTCGAAGCCGCCGATGCCGACCATGAACACCTGCCGCTTCGCGCCGGTGATGCTGCGGCCGGCGATGATGCGGGCGACGGTGCGCAGCTGGCTGGCAAGCCCGGCATTCGCGGTCGGAAACGGGGTGGTGAAGCTCGCATTGGGCTTCACCGCCATTGCGTCCGACATCTTCTGGCCGGCCAGGATGGAGCGCGACGTCACCCGGTTGAATTCCTTCTCGATCAGATGCGTGCGGTCCTCGGTGACGATGCCGCGCAAGGCAACGGAGGCGCCGCCGTTGCCGAAAACCGTGCCGTTGATGCCATTGATGCCGACCGGGCCGTTGCCGCCGACCTGGTACTGGATGGTCTGCTCGCCGCTGAGAAACACCGAGTTTCCGGAAGCGGAGACGCAGGTGAAGACCGGATCGCCGTTGCTCGCCGCGAGCAGGTCGCCCATCCGCCCGCCCCAGCCGATACGAGCGCCTTCGGGGCCGAATGCCATCCAGGTCGACTGCTGGTCGTTGTGCGAGAAGAGGGCCGGCGGCTTCGGCACCGACTTGTCGGCATACTGCGCCCGGGTCAGCGGCACCACCAGCGGACCGACGTTGCCGACGACCGCTCCGCGGCCGGCATCGAACAGCGTCTGGAACTTGAGCAGGTTCGGGTGCACCGCGAACGACCGGCCGGTGTTGAGGCCGGCGCCGTTGGCGTGCGCAAGCGGCAACACGGATCGGGCGGTGGCCGAACCAGGCAGGTCGAGCGCGACCGGGTCCGGCGGGAGGCTGCGGGCGGCGAGGTAGGCAGCCCAGGAGCCCGGGTCGGTGGCGAGGACCGTGTTGGCGTAGTCGCAGCCGCCGAACAGGAAGACGCAGACCAGCGCCTTGTAGTCCGAAGGCGCGGACTGTGCCGCCGCAGCGCCGATGGTGGCAAGGTTGAGCGCAAGGCCGCTGCCGGCAACCGGCACCACGGTCGACAGCGCCGAAGCGGTGCGCAGGAAATGGCGGCGGGACTGGTTGAATCGGGACATGATCGTTGATCCTTCGAGGGTTTGCCTGCCTGCTGCTGCGTTACTTCTGGCCCAGGAACTCGGGCGATGCGACCGTCAGGAACAGCGCGAGTCGCACACGGTCGCGCCGCGCGTTGGCCATCGCCGTATCGCCTACGGTCGGCACCACCACCGCATTGACCACGTCGCGGATCCGCGTCCGCGTCTCCGGGCGGTAGGCGCCGCTGGTGAGCAGCAACTCCACCCGGCCGAGCAATGCGTCGACATCGTGGGCGATCGTCTGCAGCTCGGTGATGTCGAGCTTGACGTCGTTGCCGTTGCCGTAGCCGTTCTGGATCGCAGCCTGCATCGCGTTGAGGTAGCCGGCCGCCGAGGACTCGTTGGCTACCTGCATCTCCGGCGCAACCAGGCCGCTGCGCGACAGCTCGCTGTTCGGCGGCGTATAGCCCGGGCGCCAGAAGTTGAACACCGATGGCGACCGCATCGCGGTCTGGCCGAGCGAGCTGCCCGGGTCGTCGGTGTTGTGGATCTGGAACTGACCCGACGTCGATGTCGCCTTGGCGGCACGCATCAGCGCGGTCATCCTCAGCAGCGGCTCGCGCGGCTTGCCGAACACGGCGTCGCCCGGCGCCGGCGCGACTCGCGCCTCGGGGTCGAGCAGGATCCGGCGCAGCACCGCCTTCATGTCGCCACGCACTCCCTGGCCGTTGTCGGCGAATGCGGCAGCGACCCGTGTCACGTAGCCGGGACTCGGGTTGCTGGTCACCAGCCGCTGGATCAGCTGCTTGCCGATGAACGGGCCGACATTCGAATGCATGAACAGCCGGTCGAGCCCGCACGTCAGCGATACCCGCGGCATCGTGCCCGCCGGACAGGTGCCGCCCAGGAAGACCTTCGCCGCCTCCGAGTGAAATTGCGCATACGGCTGCATCGGTTCGATGTTGCGGTTCGGATAGCTGGGGTTGCCGCCGCCGTTGAAGCGCGATGACTCGGTGTCGGGCCCCGCCCAGCTCCAGCCGGTGAAGACCTTGGCGATGCCGGTCACGTCGTCGTTGGTGTAGGTCTCGATCGGCTGGCCGTTGGCATCCATCACGCGCGTGCCGTCCTGGTTGAGCTGGTGCACGCCGATCGTGAAGAGCTGCATCACCTCGCGCGCATAGTTCTCGTCCGGCACCCGGTCGCCGTCCCCGCGGTTGCGCAGGTGCGAGAGGTAGAGCCCCATCATCGGATGCAGCGTCACGTCCTCGAGCAGCGTGCGGAAGTTGCCGAACGCATTGCGGCCGAGGACGTCGAAGTAGCCGGCAACCCCGCGCGGATGCTGCGAGACATTGGCGTCGTTGAGCGACACCACGAAGATCTGCGAAAGCGCGAAGGCGACCCTCTGGCGCAGTGCATCGTCCGCCGCCAGCGCATTGCGCCAGAAGCTCTGGTAGATCCAGTCGGTGTTGCTGGAGTTCGGCGTGCCGCTGGCCGCCACCCGTTCCTGCCAGTAGCCGAGGTGGGTGAAGGCCTGCGGCTTCGCGAACTCCTCCTCCAGCCACGCTTCGAGCTGGATCCCCATCACCCGGTCGATCTCGGGCGAGGTCGGGCCGAACGTGGACTGCGCGAGGAAGCGCGAAGCATCCGCCGGCGTGTCGGCCTTGGTCACCACCGGCCCCGAGTTCGAGGTCAGGTTCGAGTTCAGGTTCGCGCTCTGTGAGCTGCTTTCACCGCCCCCGCTGCACGCCGAGAGCACCGCCAACGCCCCCGCTACACCGATGACCACCAGGCACCGCTGAAAGTTGCGCTTCATGCAGATCTCCGCCGATTGGCGACATTGGAATGGCTCGCAGCGTAGTGGCGAAAATCACACGCCGCGCCGGCGCGCCGACCGCCGGGGTTGCCCCCGGGACGATCGGCTTGCGAGCGACCGCTCAGCGGATGCGGGGGCGACGAGCGGTGGCGGCGCCGCGCCGGCGGCGGGGGTTTAGCATCGCGACATGAAGCGACTCATCCAGGCGCCCAACGCCGCGCTTGCCCACCTGTGGACCGCCCAACTGCGCAGTGCGGGCTTCGATGTGTCGGTGCAGCGCGAATTTGCCGGCGGCATCGCGGGGGAGATCCCCATCGACCAGTCCCTGCCGGAGATCTGGATCATGGACGACGACGACTTCGCCCGCGCCCGCGGGGTGCTGCGGGACCTGCAGAACCTGCCGCAGCGGCGCTGGCATTGCCCGGGTTGCACGGAGCTGGTCGAGGGCCCCTTCGACCAGTGCTGGAACTGCGGCGCCGATCGTCCCGGCGCGTTCGCCTGACCGTCAGGCGGATGCCGCTGACCTGACGATGTTGTGCAGCGGCTCGCCGCGGAAGAGCGCCCGCAGGTTGGCGACGATCATCTCCCAGCGCCGGTCCATCATCTGCTCGGTCCACCCCGACGAATGGGGCGTCATCAGCACGTTGTCGAGCTCATGGAAGGCGAACTCGGAGCCGCGGCGCCGCGGCTCATCGGATGTCGGGTAACGCCACCAGACGTCGAGCACCGCGCCGGCGATAGTGCCGGCGGTCAATGCCTCGAAGAGGTCGCGCTCGGCGACGACCGGTCCGCGCGCCACGTTGAGCAGGACGGCACTGCGCTTCATCCGCGCGAGCCGCGCCGCGTCGATCAGGCTCCCGGTCTGCGGCACATGGGCGATGCAGACGACGAGGAAATCGCAGCGCTCGAGGAACTGGTCGATGCGCTCGAGCGGATAGAAGTCGCCGATGCTGTCCGACGCCTTGGGGCTGCGGCTGCAGGCGACTACCTGGGTGCCCATTGCCGCAGCACGCGCGGCGATCTCGAGCCCCATCCGGCCGAGGCCGAGGATGCCGACGGTCTGGCCATTGAGTTCGTCGCGCAGCGGGCCGACCAGGGCGCCGCTGTACTCCCACGAGCCGGCCCGGAATGTCTGCTCGACCGCCTTCCAGCGATGCGTCCACATCAGCATGGTCATCAGCACGTATTCGGCGATGGCGCGCTCGTGGCCGAAGGCATTGCACACTGCCGCCTGCGCCGGCAGGCAATCGAAGGCGATGCGGTCGTAGCCGGCAGCCTGCAGCTGCACCAGCCGCAGCCGCGGCGCCTGCCGGCAGGGATGATCCAGCGCCACGCAGACGATTGCATCGGCGCCGGCGAGCGCATCTTCCTTCTGGGGCGCAGTCGCGCTATCCGGCAGGCAGGTCACCGCGATCGGGAAGTCGGCCTTGGCTTGCAGGCGATGCTGGTTGGCGACGACGATGTCGCCGAGCAGGACGATGCCGAGGGGCTTGCCGACCGATGTGCTTGTGTTCACGTGACTCCTTACGGAAGGGACATAGGGGTTTGCAGCGACGAGGCCATGCAGGAACACCGGCTTCGTCGCGGAATCTGCGCATCCGGACGGGGGCATCGTTGCCGATGATAATGATGCGACGCCGTCAGGCCTGCGCCCTGACGGTGAACCCGACATCCACGCCGCCGTCGATGTTGCGGGCGTAGGCACTGCCGCCGTGAAACTCGGCGATCAGCCTGACGAGGTACAGTCCCAGCCCGAGGTGTCCACGCGAATCCGCCGAGCCTGCCGTATCCGCACGCACCGAGACCATCGACTCGAACAGGCTGTCGGCCATCGCGGCCGGCAGCGCCGGCCCTTGATTGGCCACGGCGATGCGCCATTGGCGGTTGCCGTCCGCACGCGTGGTGCCCACGCCGACGACGATCTCGCTGCCGGGCGTCGCGAAATCCAGCGCGTTGCCGACCAGCTTGTCGAGCGCCTGCGCGATCGCCTCCGGAGCAACCTCGCACCGCGCCGCAGCCACGCTTTCGTCGAGCCGCAGGCGCACGCCGGGGTAGGCGGTGCGATAGCCCTCGAGGCAGGCGCGGACGAGCGCCACCAGGTCGACGCTCTCCATCTCGCTGTCGGCGAGCATCGCCTCGAGGCTGTTCGCCTCACCCATGCTGGCAACGATGCGCTCGAGGCGCGCCGCGCCGGCCTGCGCCCGTTGCGCATAGGCGGCAGTGCGCGTCGGATCCGGCTCGGCGGCGAGATTGTCCAGCGACGAGCGCACCACCATGATCGGCGTGCGCAACTCGTGGACCAGGCGCGAGCGCAGCCTGGCCAGGTAGTCCTGGTGCTCGTACAGCCGGCCGAGGAGCCGGTTGTAGCTCGCGGCCATCGCATCGACCTCGTCGCGCAGGCGAAAGCGCGGCACCGCGCCGCGCACTCGCCCGTGGGCGTCGATCGACGCCTCGGCGGCGCGCCGCAGCCGCACGATCCGCGACACGGCCAAGCTTCCTACCGCCAGCAGCGCCAGCACGGTCGCGGCAAGCGCCCCCGCAACCAGCAGCGTGAACCGCTCGAGCGAACGCTGGGCGAGCGACAGCCGCTCCACCGTGCTGTCCTCCAGCAGCAGCGCGCCGGCCACGATCCCGCCCACCCAGACCGGATGCGCCGTACCCAGCATCCACACTGGCATGCCGGCTTCCGCGCCGGCGCGTTCGGCAGACTGGGCAGGCACACCGGCGAGCGCGGTGGCGAGCGGTGATTTCGCACCGGCGCCGCCGTAGCGGTCTTCTGGATCGATGCGTACCGCGAGCGAAAGCAGCAACCGCGCAACGCCGGCGAGCCGGTCCTGCGCGGGCGGCGGCGTCAGCAGCACCTCGCCGCGCTGCGCCAACAGCTGGCCGGCCGCATCGAAAACCGAAATCCGTCCGACGCCGCGGTCGAGCGCGCGCAGGAAGTCGCTCCACTGCTGGTCGCGACGCGCGGCGGCGGCGCGTTCGAGCGCGTCGGAGCGGGTCGCAAGCAGCAGCACACCGGAGTCTGCCCGCGCCTCGACGCTGCGGCTGCCGAGGTAGTCCACGTCGGCCACCAGCACCCGGATCAGCCGTGTCTCATCGGGCAGCTCGAGCTCCGCGCGCCAGCCCGTAGGTGTCGCGGTGAGCGGCACCGGCACGCGCTGCGGCAGCTCCGGCAGGCTGACGCGGCTCGAGCCGATGGCCCGCCCCCGCTGGTCCGCCGCGGTCGCCTGCTGCAGTGTCTCGTCGCTGCCGATCAGCACCGTCAGCTGGTCTCCCGGCTGCACCACCGGCCCTTCGCCGGACGTGTTCAGTTCGCCCGGGAGGACCAGCCGCTCGTCGTCGGCCTCGACCAGCAGCAGGAGACGCCGGCCGTCGCCACCGCCTCCGTCGCGAACGGCCCGCGCCGCCATCTGCACCCGCAAGGTCTGCAACGGGGCGCTGCCCTCGACCTGCACCGGCAGCGACACGCGATGGGCCGTCTGCCAGTCGACGATCTCGTCCGCCGCGGCGACCGCGGGCTCGAAGAGCTGGATACCACGCGGCAGCTGCGCCGGGTCGCCCAGGCCGAACAATTCGTGACGCTCGTGCAGCGACGCGGCCAGGCTGCGCGCGGCGGCCTGCTGCGTCTCCGCCTGCACGTCGCGGGTCATCTCGGCCATCCGCTCGACGAACCGCAGCCCGATCCACGGCAGCGCGAGCAATGGCAGCAGTGCGAACAGGAGCGTGAACCGCAGGCCGAGTCGGAGGCCGGAAGGCGGGCCTGGCCGCCGGCTACTGCCGCTCGGTGAATCGGTAGCCAAGGCCGTAGACGGTTTCGATCGCGTCGAAGTCAGGGTCGATCGCCTGGAACTTGCGGCGCAGGCGCTTGAGGTAGGAAGTGATCGTGTGGTCGTCGACCACCATGTTCGCTTCGCGCATCAGCGCGTCGCGATTCCTCACATGGCCCGGGAACCGGGCGAGCGCATGAAGGATCCAGAACTCGGTCACGGTCAGGTCGACCGGCCGGCCGCGCCAGGTCACCTCGAAACGCTGCGCATCGAGGCTGAGCGGGCCGCGGTGAAGAACGTCGTCGGCCGCCGCCGCCTCGCCGGCGACATCGACCCGCCGGAACAGCGCCGTCACCCGCGCCAGCAGATGCGGCAGGCTGACGTTCTTGGCGAGGTAGTCGTCGGCGCCGAGCCGCAGGCCGGAGACGACATCGATCTCGGAGTCTCGCGCCGACAGCATCAGGATCGGCAGGGCCGGCGCGCGCCCGCGCAGCCAGCGGCACAACTCGAAGCCACCGTCCGGTTCGCGGCCCAGGCCGACGTCGATGATCGCCAGGTCCGGCAGCCGCGCGGCAAGACCGGACTGCGCCTGCGGTCGGTCGGCGTAGGTGCTGGTCCTGTAGCCGTGGCGGGCCAGCGCGTCGCTGAGGTTCTGGGCGATGGCCGGCTCGTCCTCGACGATCACGATGTGCCGCGACTGGGTCTGTGCCGGTTGCGCCATGGCGCAACTGTAGCGCATCGACGCCTGCCGCCCGTCCTGTCACCGGATCGCCACAATTGATCACCGCTTTGCCCTCGCCCGGTCACGCCTCGTCCCCATCCGGAGCGCCCAATGACTATCGAGCCTGGGCATCGATGCCCTGGTGGTGGTCATGCGCAAGCGAGAAATGCAAAGGAAAGCGGGATGGGCACGACAGCGGAGATGGACTCGAGAGCGGGCGGCAGCAGCAGCCCTCGCAATCTCGATGGCGGGCAGGTGGGCGATCCGGTGGTTGGGCCGGTGGTCGGCCAGGTCGTCGGCCAGGTCGTCGCCCAGGCCGGCGAGCTGGTGGCCGGGAGACGCAACCGACATGGCGGCATCAGGCCATGGTTGCGGCTGTTCCTCGGCATCAGCGGCGGCGCGGTGGCGATCGCCGTGGCCCTCGGGCTGGTGGTGGTGGCAACCAGCGCGGCGGCTCACGCGCAGGAACCGGGAACGGCTCCGCGTACAGGTCCGTTCGCAATCGGGCGCCCGGTCGGGGGTGCAGCTGCGGTCAACACTGGAACCGCTGACACGGGAACGTGCCTGCATCGCCTGCAGTCTCACCAGGGCAGCGGCATGATCCTCGTCGGCCGCGACGGACCGATGGTCGCTCCTCTGCAGTCAACCGACGCGCTGCTGCGGGTCACCGGCAATACCGTCCGTGGAACGGTCAGGCAGCGCTTTCTCAATGCCGGCGACGAGTGGCTCGAGGGCACCTACCTCTTCCCGCTGCCCGACGATGCCGCGGTGGATCACCTGCGCATGAAGGTTGGCGACACGACGATCGAAGGACAGATCCGCGAGAAGGAGGCTGCACGACGCGACTTCGCCGAGGCGCGCCGGAAAGGGCAGCGTGCGACCCTGGTCGAGCAGAAGCGTCCGAACGCCTTCAGCGCCCATGTCGCCAACATCGCGCCTGGCGCCGTCATCGAGATCGAAATCGAATACCAGCAGACGCTGGCGCTGCGCGACGGCGCCTGGAGGCTGCGTTTCCCCGGCGTGGTCGCCCCTCGCTACAGCAGCCCCATCGGCACGGACGGCTCGGACGGCTCGGACGGTTCGGACGACGCCGACGCGCAAGGCGCAGGCAGCGCCCTCGCCGCCGATCCCGGCTGGCAGCCGCCGCGCATGCACCAGGGCTTCCTGCTGGCGAGCACGCAGGACCAGGCCACGCGGCCGGCTGCGCACGACCCGGCGCCGGAGGCCGCAGCGGTCGGCGGCAAAGACTTCGCCGGCCTGGTCGAGGCCGGCTCGTACGAGCTTGCAGGCCCCGGCGACATGTACCAGCCGCTGGTGCCGGAGCACCATCCGGCGCTCAACCCGATCCGGATCATCGTGGAGATCGATGCCGGGATGCCGATCGTGCAGCCGGTGTCGCCGTCGCATCGGCTCGCGCTGGTCAGCAGCATCGGCGACGGCCAGGCCGGCGGCATCCGCTATCGCCTGCAGACGATTTCCAGCGAGGAGGCGCAGGAGGTTGCCGACCGCGACTTCGACCTCGAGTGGTCGCCGGCCGCGACCGGCCTGCCGATGGCGACGATGCGCCATGAGCGCCACGGCGACAGCCACTACGGCATCATCGTCGTCAACCCGCCGACGCCGGGGCTCGGCGAGGCGGCGCGCCTGCCACGCGAGCTGACGTTCGTCGTCGACACCTCCGGCTCGATGGGCGGGGAATCGATCGAGCAGGCGCGCAGCGCGCTCTCGTTCGGCCTGCAGCGGCTGCAGGAAGGCGACCGCTTCAACATCATCCAGTTCAACAGCGGCCACTCGAGCCTCTTCCCGGCGCCGGTGGCCGCATCGCCGGCGAATCTGCGGATTGCCCGGCGTCACGTCGCCGGCTTGCGCGCGGATGGCGGGACCGAGATGCGCGGCGCCATCGCCCAGGCGCTGTCGGCGCCCCTGCCGCCCGGTCACCTCGGCCAGGTCGTGTTCATCACCGACGGCGCCGTCGACTACGAGGACGAGCTGGTGTCGCTGGTTCGCGAACGGCTGCGCGGACGGCGCCTCTTCACCGTCGGCATCGGCTCCGCGCCGAACGGCTTCTTCATGCGCAAGGCAGCCGAGACCGGCGGCGGCACTTTCACCTACATCGGCAACACCAGCGAGGTCGAGCGCCGGATGGCGCGGCTCTTCGAAAAGATCGCCCACCCGGTGTCGACCGATCTCGCGGTCTCGTTCGAAGGCGGCATGCTCGCCGAGCCGATCGACATGCCGCGCGACCTCTACGCAGGCGAGCCGTTGGTCCTGGCCGCCCGGTTCAGGCAGCTGCCCCATTCGATCACGGTCAGCGGCGTAGCTGGCAGCAGCGAGCACGGCGCGAACCGCTGGCGCATTCCGGTGCAGGCGGGCGCGGCACCCGGCTCCGGCCTGCACGTGCTCTGGGCGCGCAGGCGCATCGAGTCGCTTTCCGATTCGATCCGCGAGGCCCGGCACACGGCCAAGCCGCAGGACAAGCTGCGCGAGCAGGTGGTGCATCTTGCCCTCGAGCACCATCTGGTCAGCGCCTACACCAGCCTGGTCGCGGTCGATCTCACGCCGGTGCGCCCGGCAGATGCGCCGCTGCGGCATGCCGACGTACCGGCGAACCTGCCGGCCGGCTGGGACCGCGATGCCCTGACCGGCAAGGCAGATCGCGCCCGGTCGGCACGCGCCGCGGCGCCGGCCGCTGCCGGCATCGTCGCCGACCTGGATCAGGCGGGGCCGGTGCTCGCGCGGACCGCAACACCGGCTCCGCTGCAACTGGCGATCGGGCTGGTCCTGCTGGCGCTCGGATTCCTGCTCCTGCTCAGCCGGCGCGGCTCCCGGTTGCTCGCCGCCGGCACGTCCGGCAACGAGGCAGGTGGATGATCGCGGGGAGCGACGGCACCGGAACGCGCGACCCAAAGGACCTTCCGGATCGCCTCCAGGCCGCGGCGGCGGTCCTGATGCTGGCAGCCGGCCTGTGGTTCCTGGGTGGCGCGGCATGGCTGCAGGGCAAGGCGCTGCTCGCCCAGGCCCTCATCCAGCGGGCCTGGGCGGCCAACCTGGACGGCGGCGGTCCCCGGGCACGGCCCTGGTCATGGGCGGACACCACGCCGGTCGGGCGCCTGGAGTTCGTCCGCCAGCGCCAGTCGATGATCGTTCTCGCCGGGGATTCCGGCCGGGTACTTGCCTTCGGCCCCGGTCATCGGCCCGGCAGCGCCCTGCCCGGTGACAGCGGCAACAGCGTGATCAGCGCGCACCGCGATACGCATTTCGCGGTGCTGGAGGAGGTCGACGTGGGCGATATCGTCAAGGTCGAGAGCGTCGAAGGGCGCACGCTTACCTACCGGGTCGACCGGCTCGACGTGATCGACGAGCACGACCTGTCGGTGACCGAGCAGCGCGGGATCGACCAGCTCACCCTGGTGACCTGTTGGCCCTTTCACGCCATCACTCCCGGCGGGCCTTTGCGCTACGTGGTGTCTGCATCCCGGCTGACCGCTGGATCCTCGCAAGCCGTATCCGTTGCCCCCCGCCGTTGAAACCGCCGCGCTGAACCGCCGCATTGAACCGCCGCATTGAACCGCCACGTTGAACCGTCCTTCTGCCGGCGGCGACTCATGGTCTCTCTCCCTCTCTGGTCTCTCCTGAGCTCTGGACGGTTGGCCCGGCGCGAATCTTGGTTCGGCCGGGTTTTTTTCTTGTCCACTTCACGGGCAGGCGCCGCTCCGACGGCCCGCCACGTCCCGCGGTACATTGTCCTGCTCGACAATCCATCCGGGACGGCGGCGACCGCTGCCGCCGCCTCGACACTTCGGAGCTTCGCAATGAAACCAGACAGCGCCTTCACCGGATCGGCGAGGCGGCGGGCATTGGCCCGCACGCTCGGCATGGCTGCCGCCACTGCAGCCATCTGCGCTGCGGCATCGCTGACGTCGACATCCGCAATGGCGCAGGACAGCTGGCCCGACAAGCCGGTGCGCATCGTCGTTCCGTTCGCGACCGGCGGCACAACAGATATCTCGGCCCGGGTCATCGCAGACGAACTGACCCAGGCTCTGAAGCAGACCTTCATCGTCGAGAACAAGGCCGGGGCCGGCGGCAACATCGGCGCCGCCGACGTCGCCCGGTCCAGGCCCGACGGCTACACGTTCCTGATGGGCACGCCGGGAACCCAGGCAATCAATCAGTTCCTGTACTCGAAGATGCCGTACGACACCGCCAAGGATCTTGCGCCGGTGTCCTTCGTGGTACGGGTGCCCAACGTGCTCCTGGTCAACCCGTCGATAAAGGCGCGCACGCTGAAGGACTTCATTGCCGAGGTCAAGGCCAACCCCGGCTCGATGTCGTACGGCTCGCCGGGCAACGGCACCACCGGCCACCTCTCCACCGAACTGCTCAAGGGCATGGCGGGCATCAAGGTGGCGCACGTGCCATACCGCGGCAGCGGTCCGATGCTGCTCGACCTGGTCGGCGGGCAGATCCAGATGGCCATCGACAACCTGCCGTCGGCGATGGCACAGATCAAGGGCGGCAAGCTCGTCGCCCTCGGGGTCACCTCGGAGGACAAGGTGAGCACGCTGCCGGACGTGCCGCCGATCGCGAGCGTCGTACCCGGCTACGTGGCCGAATCGTGGTTCGTGCTGATGGCGCCCACCGGGACACCGCCCGCCATCGTGAACAAGCTGTCGGCAGAAGTCGACCGTATCCTGAAGAAGCCGGACGTGATCGAGCGCTTCCGCAGCCTCGGCGCAGAGCCGGTGGGTGGCTCGCCGGAATCGCTCGGGACCTTCATCGATTCGGAAACCAGGAAATGGCAGCAGGTCGTCAAGGATTCGGGGGCGAAGATCGACTGATCCCGAGCCGGTCCGCGCAACGCCTGGGCCTCAGGTCCTGATCGGGTCGCCGCCACGGTTCCCGGCGTCATCGACGCCACCCTCGACACCGCTGCTGCCGGGCGACAGCTCGGTGCCGGTCAGCTGCTCGATCCAGCGCACCATCTCGCTCACGCTGCGGCCTGGTCCGACCGCGCGCGACGCTGCCCGGTAGAGCTGCTGCCCGACGGCAGACAGCGGCAGCGGCAGGCCGTGCTCCTGCGCGAGCTCCATCGCGATCCCCACATCCTTGGCCATCAGGTCGAGCTTGAAGGGGTCGTCGAAGGTCCGGCTGAACACCCGCTGCGCGAAGTGATTGCGGGTCAGCCAGGAAGCGCCGGTGGAATCGTTCAGCACCTCGTTCATCGCCACCGGGTCGAGTCCCGCGCGCTTGCCGATTGCCAGTCCCTCGGTGGTCGCGATGAAGGTCATCGCGGTGATCATGTTGTTGATGCACTTCATCGTGTGGCCGGCACCGAGCGGGCCGACATGATGGACCGCACGGCCCATCGCATCGAGCAGCGGCCTGACCCGCGCCAGGTCGGCGGAGGCGCCGCCGACCATGAACACGAGCTCCGCCGCCTGCGCACCCCATTGCGCGCCCGACACCGGCGCGTCGACCATCGCCACGCCGCCCGCGGCGAGCACGGCTGCGGTGGCGCGGGTGTGCCACGGCTCGGAAGACGAGGTATCGAGCAGCAAGGCGCCGGGCTTCATCGCGGCGCCGATCCCGCCGACGCCGCAAACCACCCGGCGCACCACCTCGCCGTCGGGAAGCATGGTGATGACGACGTCGGCGGCCCCGGCTAGCTCAGCTGCGCCGGCGGCTACCGCAACGCCCTGGGCGGCGCGCGCAGCCGCTTCGGCACGCGCGCGGTCGGTGTCGAATACCGTCACCGCAAAGCCGGCTGCCGCCAGATTCACCGCCATCGGGGCGCCCATGACGCCCATGCCGATGAAGCCGATCCGGATGTCGTCGATGCCTTGGTCCTTCATCTGCGCGCTCCCCTCGAGTCAAGCGTTGCCGGCGCAGTAGCCGGCTCGGTCGTCGGCTCGGTCGTGCGGCTCAGTCGTGCCGCTCAGTCGTGCCGCTCAGTCGTGCCGCTCAGTCGTGCCGATTAGCCGCCGACGGCATCGCCGAGCAGCGGATAGCCGGCGTCGACCGCCACCGGCGCACCATCGATCCACACCGGGCAGACGACGGTGCGGGTGCGCCGGCCCGATGGCAGCGAGACCTCCCGCACCAGCTGCAGGTGCTGCGCCTGCGGATCCGACAGCGCCTCGGCATAGC
Organism: uncultured Pseudomonadota bacterium; assembly: GCA_963844195.1. Taxonomy (GTDB): domain Bacteria; phylum Pseudomonadota; class Gammaproteobacteria; order Burkholderiales; family Burkholderiaceae_E; genus Lautropia. The sequence continues at coordinate 465,001 of CAWJNC010000006.1, forward strand.
CGTTGATCGGCGCGCTCGGCACTCCCGCCGCGTCGAATCGTGCCAGCCAGTCGGCGGCGTCCGCCGCGGCGAAGCGCCGCTCCAGCAGGTCCTTCAGCGCCAGCTGGTTGGACGCCCGCAGCGTCGGCGTCAGGAAGCGCTCGTCGTCGAGAAGTTCCGGCACGCCGGCCACGTCGCATACGGCTGCCCAGAGGCGGTTGTTGCCGGCGGCGATGACGAACCAGTCGTCGCGCGCCTTGAATGCCTGGTACGGCGCGTTGCGCGGATGCGCGGAGCCGAGCTTGCGCGGGTTGCGGCCGGTGCCGAAGTATTCGCTGGTCTGCAGCGCGGCGATGGCCAGGGTCGTCCCGAACATCGGCACGTCGATGTGCCCGCCGCGCCCGCCGTTGCGCACGCGCGCGATCATGGCGGCGATCGAGAAGGCGGCGTAGAGGCCGGCGGTGAAATCGGCGATCGGCACACCGCACTTCACCGGCGCCCCGCCGGGCTCGCCGGTGACGCTCATGACCCCCGCCGCCGCCTGGATGGTCACGTCGAAGCCGCCTGCCGTCGCCTTCGGACCCGTCTGGCCGAAGGCGGAGATCGAGCAGTAGACCAGCGATGGCCGGCGCGGGCCGAACCAGTCCCAGCCCAGGCCCAGGCGACGCAGCGCACCCGGGCGGCTGTTCTCCACCAGCACGTCCGCCTGCATCGCGAGCGCCCGCGCGCGCTCGAGGTCTGCGGGTTGCTTCAAGTCCAGCGCCAGCGACCGCTTGCCGCGGTTGAGCGAGGCAAAGTTCTCGCTGTAGCCGTCGGTGATCGGCGGCCACTGCCGCAGGCCGTCGCCTTCGGGTGGTTCGATCTTGGTCACGTCGGCGCCGTAGTCCGCGAGCAGCATCCCGCAGAAGGGCCCGGCGGCGATCTGGCAGAACTCGACGACCTTGACGCCGTCGAGCAGCGGCGGACTCGTTGACATGTTGCGCATCCAGTCTCCTCGGCCGGCACGCCCCCCGGGGCGCGCCCTCGGCCAGAGGCGATTGTCACATGCTCCGCCGCAGCTACCGCCGCCCGGGCCCCAGCGAAGCCAACGCGAGCCCGATCACCGCCAACCCGGCCCAGCCGATGGAGCCGCCGCCGCCCGATCCCTGGGTGCCGAGCGGCATGGCAGTGAAGGCCTGGTCGCGGTCGCCGACCTCCAGGGTGATGCCCAGGTCCTCGCCACGCAGCCCGAAGGCATCCTCGATACCGATACGAATCAGCTGGCTGCCGGGCCGATCCGCCACCCATGCAAGCCTGCCGTCGTGCCGGCCGACGGTCATGCTGTCCGGGCCCTGCAACAGCGTGAAGCGGACCGCATCGCCGTCAGGATCGGCGGCCACGATCATGCGCGTGACCGGGTCGCCAGGATTCGCGAAGACCGGCGCGACCTCGGCCGCGACCGGCGGATTGTTGACCTCGATGGTGGTCTCGTCGATGGTCTGCGCGCCGGCGGGGTCGGTCACCGTCACGCGCAGCCCGACGGTGGACCGATGCGGCGGCAGCGTGATCCGCGCCGTCGGCAGGTCGGCCTGGTCTATGAGCGCCGGCATGCCGCTGGTCTGGGTCCAGCGCCAGGCGAGTTGCGAAGGCGCGTAGCCGGATCGTGCGGTCGCGGTGACGTTGACGACCGTATTTCCGGGCAAGGTCGCGCCCGGCGCCGCGATGTCCAATGAGACCTGGCTGCCTAGCCTGCCGATCGCACCCGCGACGTCGAGCATCCCGGCGCCGCACCGGCCGCGCGCGGCACCCGCCACGCAGGCACTGTTGGCGGTCCACGGGCGCGCGGCACCGGTGAGGGCGTTGCGGATCTCGGCGAGCGGCCTCCCCGGGTCCAGCGACCACAGCAACGCCGCGGCAGCGGCGACATGGGGCGTCGCGGCGCTGGTGCCGGCGAAGGCCCGCGCCGCCTCCGGCAGGCCGGGCCCGGTGACGCCCGCATTGCTGGCCGCGAGGATCGCGCTCACGGCGGACGAGCCGGCGCCGCCCGGGGCGGTGAGCGTGATGCCGGCATGGAAGTTCGAGTACGACGCCAGTTCCCCCTGGCGGGTATGCGCCGCCACCGCGATCACCTGGTTGCAGTTGGCTGGCGCGCCCATCCCGGTCACGCCTTCGTTGCCCGACGCAGCCACGATCATCACGTTGGCGGCCACGATCTCGTCGACCGCCTGCTGCTGCAGGAGCGAGCACGGGCTGTCGGCGGCCGAGCCCAGGCTGAGGTTCAGCACCCGCGCCGGATTCGGGTTGGTCGGCGTTCCGGCCACCGGCAATCCAGCTGCCCAGCGCATCGCATCGACGACATCGCTCATGTAGCCGCCGCAGCGGCCGATCGCCCGCACCGGCAGGATGCGCACGCCGGGGGCGATGCCGACGCCCCCATAGCCGTTGACCTGCGCCGCGATGATGCCGGCGACGGCGGTGCCGTGCCAGGAGCTGGGCTGATCGACACCGTTTGAAGTGCACCAGTCACCGGGATCGCTCGCATCGTCGTCGCGGCCGTCGCCGTCGTTCGCAGTCTCGAGCGTGCCGGAGGCGTCCAGGCTGATGAAATCGTGACCCGGCAGCCAGACGGCATCGAGTTCGGCGTGACGGGTGGCGCCGGTGTCGATCACCGCGACGGTAACGCCCTGCCCGCTGGTGAGCGGCCACACCGAGGTCACGTTGATGCCGCCGACGCTGCCGCCGGCATCCACCGGCCCCGTCAGGTTCCACTGCGACCCGAAGAGAGGGTCAACAGCCTGCATCGCGAAGACACGCACGTCGACTTCCGCATGCGCCACCGCCGGGTCGTCGGCGAGCAGGCGCGCCGCGAGGCGCGCGTCGTCCGTCGTCATCGCCCGTGGCAGCGCGACCACGACTGCGCCACGGCCGGTTTCGCGGATCCTCGCGAGAGGCAGCGACTTGCGCAATCCGAGCGCGCGCACGCTGTCCGCCTGCACTTGTTCCTTGAGCGCCGGCGCAGCGCGGGCCAGCGCTGGCGGGTCGCGGAACTGCACGACCAGGCGCTGCGTGAATGCTGCCGCGCCCCGAGCGCCGCCGAGGTCGGCACTCCCCTTCGGCTCGTTGGCGAAAGCGCCGCTTCCGGGCGACGGCAGCAACGACAGTAGCGACGAAAGCAGTACAGCAGCGAAAGCGGGCAAACGCGTCATCCGGGACACAGGAAATGGCACAGGAGGGGGACAGCCTCCGAGTTTCGGGCCGCCGACGACCCCGCGATGTGACGTTGTTCCGCTTGCGGACCACCTGTCGCAGGCAATCGTCCGGCTGTCGCTCTACCCTACCGTCATGAACCGGACTTCTGAACTGCATCGAACTTTGCGACGCACGCCATGAGGCTTGGATGATCGGAGACTCATGGGCGTTCTCGCGCGAGGCGATCGCCGCAGGCGACCTGTGGCGGCTTGCCGGCGCCAACGCGGCGCACCTGTCCTGGCCGCACCTGGCGTCGAACCTGGCGGTGTTCGCAGCGGCAGTGGCCCTGCTGCGCGAAGTGGTTCGCCCCGTGGAACTGCTGGGCACGCTCGCGCTGTGCGCAATCGGCTCGACCACCGGCATCTACCTGGGGACCTCGCTCGACTGGTACGTCGGCGCCTCGGGCGCCCTCTACGGATTGCTGGCCTGGGGCGCGAGTCGCCTGCCGATGCCGCGCGGCCTTTGGCTGCTGCTGTTGCTGATGGTCAATGTCGCCCTGGACCAGGGCCGCAGCGCGAGCTGGCTGTCCGAGCCGCTCGCGCCGCAGAGCCACTACTGGGGGCTTGCGTGCGGCCTCGCACTGGCGATCGCATCGGCTTGGCGGACGACCGCTTCGGAGCCTGCGTGGGCTGCATCGGCTGCCCGGCCCGCACCGCCGGCGGCTTCGCCACCCTCGATGGCGCCCAGGATCAGCGCCACCTGACGCGCCACGTTTTCCGGCACCGGCTGCTCACCCGACCGCGCTGCCTGGATCCAGGCAGCGGTCGCGACCGGGTCCCGTGCCGGCGGCAGCATCACCGGCCGTCCCATCGGCCGGGCGTCGACCGGCGCCAGCATGCGGGTCTGCCCGCCTTCGATCCAGTCGACCTGGACCATCCGCTTCGTGCCGGCGACTGCCTCGCCTTCGCTGCCGCGCATCACCACCGCCCGCGCGCCCAGTTCCTCCATCACCGCGTGCTGCAGCCTGTTGAATTCGGGATGGGTAAAGCTCATCAGTCGCACGCAACGGTCGATGCCATGGCGGCCCACGTCGACCGGTGCGATCAGCTTGGCCAGCGTGTGGCCGACATGGCGCACGCCCAGCCGCTCGCGCAACTGCAGCATACCTGCGAAGGCGGGGCTCAGGACGTCGATCGGCACGAACGCGGGATTGCCGCGCTCGAGCGCCAGGCCCGCATCCGATATCGACGCGGCGGGCGAATGGCCCATCGCCTGGAACACCTCGCAAGTGGTGATCCGGTTCGGGTCGCTCCTGACGCCGTGGATGATGACCTGGACGCCCGCATCCGCGAGCAACGCGCCGAGCAGCGGCGTCAGGTTCGCGGAATTGCGTGCCCCGTTGTACGACGGGATCGAGACGACCGGCCGGTTCGGGTCGATCGGCACGGGCGCGATCCGCGCTTGCAGCGCTGCCAGCGCGCCGGCGATCTCGTCCAGCGATTCGCCCTTCATGCGAAACGCGATCAGGAGGCCACCAAGCTCGAGGTCGGCAAGCTCGCCGTCCAGCATCGCGCCGTACAGCCGTTGCATCTCCTCGCGCGTAAGGCTCCTCGCGCCGACGTTGCCGCGTCCCACCCGCTTCAGGTATGGCCCGGCTGCCAACGGCTTCGCACCCTCGGCGCCTGCGGTCTCACCGGCCACATTGCCCACAGCCTCGCCGTGATCCATCCCGGCGGCATCGACGACCGGAGACGATCCGGGTTGGGCAGGCGTCTCGGACATGCCGAGAGGTTAGCAACTTCCGCGCCTGAGTAGGTCATTCCACGCGCGCGCCGCAAGGCCTCCGACAGTGCATGGGCGCTGCGCCTTTGCCCACGCCGGTGCCGGCACGCAGCGACGCTGCACCGTGTTGAAGCAGCGTCGATCAGGTCCGCAGGCGGCCGCGCCTCGCGAGGAGCTTCTCCGCTGCCCCGATGCTGCGCGCGACGCTGTGCAGGTTCGGATTGACCTCCAGCGCGCGCTGCCAGTAGAGGATCGCCATGTCGAGGTCGTCGAGGCGGAAGTAGATATGCCCGTATCCGGCGAGCGAGCCGAAATGATCGGGCACCAGCGACAGGGTCCGTTCGCAGTCGTCCATCGCACCGATCAGATCTCCGGCAAGGAAGCGGGCAGTCGCGCGCTTGTTCCAGGCCTCGGCGAACGTCGGCTGGTTGTCGATGACGCGGCTGAAGGTCTCGATCGCCCGTTCGACCTCGTCGTTGCCGATCTGGCTGACGCCCGCGCGGAACAGCCGGTCGACACCGGGATTGCCCGAGCGCCCCCACAGCAGCCAGATCGCCTGCTCGGCTTCGCGGCTGACCAGCTCGTCGGGATCCTTCAGCATCGGCATCAGGCGCCTCGCGTCCGCGAGCTTGCCCGAACGCTTGAGCCGCTCGATTCGCTTCAGGCTGGCCTCGCGATCGGCCGTGGACGCCGGCTTGGCGGTGGCCGGCACCTGGGCTGCAGGACCGCTGCCGCCGGCAAGCGCCGGCGGCGGGATGCAGGCGAGCAATCCGGCAGCCAGCGCGATCCTCGCGGAGGAGGTTACGGTCTTCAGCCAGCGCACGTTGCAGCCCTTGACGAATCAGTCGGTGCGCAGACATTACCCTGAATGACCGCTGCACCCAAGGTCGCGCGCGACTTCACCCATGGCCGCGATACATCCGTCGGCGGAGCTTGCAGCCGCGTCGGTGGGCACGACAGCCTGAGTGCGCACGGCTGCACGCAGCATCAATCTTGCAGGTTCAGGGAACCAGGATCTTGACCAGCCACAGGCTCAGCGCCGGGAACGCGAGCAGCAAGCCGGTGCGGATGAAGTCGGACGCGATGAAGGGCATCACGCCCAGATAGGTCTCGCGGATCGGGATGTCGCGCGCGAGTCCGTTGATCACGTATACGTTGAGGCCGACCGGCGGCATGATCAGCCCGATCTCGACCACCATCAGCACCAGGATGCCGAACCAGATGATCTTGTCGGTCGGGTTCAGCCCGAACAACTCCAGGCCGGCGACGGTGGGCAGGAAGATCGGCAACGTCAGCAGGATCATCGAGATCTCGTCCATCACGCAGCCGAGGACGACATAGAAGATCAGGATGCCCGCGATCACCGCCAGCGGCGGCAGGCCGCTGTTCTCGATGACGCCCGCCAGCGCCGCCGGAAACTGCGACAGCGCGAGCGTCGAGTTGAGGATGTCCGCGCCCAGGAACAGCATGAAGATCATGCCCGAGGTCATCGCGGTGTCGTAGAAGCAGTCCTTGATGCCGGCCAGGTCGAGCTCGCCGCGCAGGATGGCGACGACGAAGGTGGCCGCCGCGCCGATGGCGGCGGCCTCCGTGGGCGTGAACCAGCCGGTATAGATGCCTCCGAAGACGAGCAGGAAGACCGCGGCCACCGGCCAGACGTCCTTCAAGGCGGCCAGCAGCTGGGCCTTGCTGCGGCGCTCGCTCGCCGGGCCTTCCTGCGGGCGGAAGCGGACGTAGACGGCGATGGCGATGCAGTAGCCGACGGTGGCGATCAGGCCCGGTATGAGCGCCGCGGCGAACAGCTTGGCGATGTTCTGCTCGGCCAGGATGGCGTAGAGCACCAGGATCACCGACGGCGGGATCATGATCCCCAGCGTGCCGCCGGCGGCCAGCGCGCCGGTGGACAGCCGGCCGGAATACCTCATCGCCCGCATCTCCGGCAGCGCGACCTTCGCCATGGTGGCCGCCGTCGCGATCGAGGAGCCGCAAATCGAGCCGAACGCCGCACACGCCAGTACGGCAGCCATCGCCAACCCGCCGCGCAGATGGCCGATGACCGCATTGGCCGCCAGGAACAGGCTGCGCGACAGCCCGCCCTGCGAGGCGAATGCGCCCATCAGCAGGAACAGCGGGATGACCGTCAGGTCGTAGTTGGCGAGGCGCGCAAACGCGAGCCCTTTCATCGCGTTGAGCAGCGAAGGCCAGCCGGCAATGGCGACGTAGCCGATCACACCCGGCACCATCATCGCCATCGCGATCGGCACGCGGATGGCCATCAGCAGCAGCATGCCGCCGAACAGCAGCAGCGCAATGGTCACGCCGCTCACGCGCGTGCTCCGGCGCGGCGGTCCATCAGATGTCCAGCAGCCGGAAGTGCCGGCTGGCGACGTAGAGCGCGGCCACCGAAGCAAGCGCGAACGACGGCACCATCAGTGCGTAGCCGATCCAGGTCGGCAATTCCATGAGCATGCTGGTTTCGTTGTGGGCGCGGGCGTCCATCGCTCCTGCCGCCGTGCGCCACGCGAGCAGTGCCATCATCGCCGCCAGCACCAGCGCTCCGATGCCGTCCAGCCGCTTGCTGGTCGCGCGGCTGGTGCGCTGGGTGAAGAAGTCCACGATGATATGGGCGCCGCGCAACTGGCACATCGGGAAGCAGGCCGCGATGGCGATCGCGCAGCCCATCTGGACCAGCTCCCAGTCCCCCATGATGGGGCTGCCGACAAGATTGCGCATCATGATGCTGTACAGCGACAGCAGCGTGAGCGCGGTGAAGACCGCGCCGCCGAGGAGCGCGAACAGGCGGGCCGCGGCGTCCAGGCCCCGAGCGAAAGCCGAGCGAGGCGTCGAATCCGCACCGGCCTGCATTGCCGACGGGTGCGTGATTGCCGGATCAACCAACGGCAGCCGCTACTTGGTGTGCTTCGTGATCAGCGCCTTCGCGCCGTCGAGCAGTTCCTGGCCCTTGAAGCCCTTGCCGTCCATTTCCTTGGCCCAGGCCTCGTCGACCTTGCTCGAGACCTTCTTGAATTGCTCGTAGTCGTCCTTGCTGAAGCGATGGACCACATTGCTGCGGCCTTCCACGCTCTTGCGGCCCTTGTCGTCGTTGCCCTGCTGCACCTTGCCGAGCCAGCCGGAGGTCTCGATGCCGCTGTTGGCGTCGATCACCTTCTTGAGCTCGGGCGGCAGCGACTCGTACTTGGCCTTGTTCATCGCCATGACGAACGTCGTGGTGTAGAACGCCGGCAGGGTCGGGTCGAACTCGGAGTGATACTTGGCGAGTTCGTTGACCTTCACCGACGGCACCACTTCCCACGGGATCACCGCGCCGTCGATCACGCCCTTGCTCATGCGCATCCGGGATGCCCGGCAGCGGCATGCCTACCGGCGTCGCGCCCAGCGAGGCGAGCAGCTTGGTCACCTGCCGCGTCGGACCTCGAACCTTCAGGCCGCGCAGATCGCCGACCGTCTTGATCGGCTTGTTCGCCGTGTGGAACATGCCTGGGCCGTGGACGTTCAAGGCGATCAGGTGGACGTCCTTGAATTCATCCTTGGCGTAGGTCTGGACGTACTCCCAGTACGCCTTCGAGGTCGCTTCGGCGTTGGTCATCATGAACGGCAGCTCGAATACCTCGACCCGGGGGAAGCGGCCGGCGGTGGTGCCGGGCAGCGTCCAGGTGACGTCGGCGACGCCGTCCTTGACCTGGTCGTAGAGCTGCCCGGGCGTGCCGCCGAGCTGCATTGCCGGATAGCGTTCGAACTTGATCCGGCCCTTCGAATCCGCTTCGACCTTCTTCATCCAGCCTTCGTGCATGTCCAGCCAGACGTTCGACTGGGGCGCCATGAAGGTCGAGAACTTCAGCACGACCTCCTGCGCCGAAGCGGCTCCGGCCGAAATCGCCAACGTCACTGCCGTTGCCGCATGGACTGCCCATCGCATCATTGCCATCGAAGTCTCCGTTGCATGTCGGGATAAGCCCATGCCTCCCGGAAGGGGCGGCGGGCGTTTCCGGAAGATTACATCGGAACCCTGTCGGCTCCGATGGCAATTGCGCGGCCTGCGCGCACGCAGCCCGCGAACTAGGGTTTCCCCCGACGGCTCTCCGCGTTGCTGCTGCGGCGGTGCTCCTGCGCAAGCGTCGCCGTTCATGCGCCCCCGGGTTCCCGCTAGCGCCCCTGCCGTTCAGGCAGCGTTCACTTTGCTGAACGTTGGCCTGGCCGGGGTTTCGGGCGTGAACGTCGCGGCCGAGCACGCCCGCGACCTGCCTTGATCCGCAAGGGTTTTCTTGGCGCGGCGAGGATGGCATGCGGATTGCAATGACAGCGGGGCATGCTGCTCACCATCATCGTCCTGTCCTCCCTGGTCGCCGCGCCGCTTGCCCTGACGGCTGGCACGTGCGGGACTGGCCATGGCGATCGCGATCTGGCCGGCCGCGATGTTCGCTGCGCTTGCCACACTGCTTCCCGAGATCGTCGCCGGCGGGGAGCGCCTGGAGCAGACTCACGTGGATCGGCAGCCTCGGCATCGACCTCGCATTCCGTGCCGACGGGCTGTCGCTGCTGTTCGCATTGCTGATCACCGGAATCGGTTCCTGCATCTTTCTCTACGCCGTCGCGCTACCTCACCGGGGACCCGGACCAGCCCAGGTTCTTCGCCTTCCTGAGCCTGTTCACCGGCGCGATGCTCGGCGCCGTGCTGGCCGACGACCTGATCACGATGCTGGTGTTCTGGGAGCTCACCAGCTTCACCTCCTTCCTGCTGATCGGCTATAAGCCCGAGGCACCGAAAGCCCGGCGCTCGGCGCAGCAGGGGCTGCTGGTCACGGTCGCCGGCGGACTGGCCATGCTCGGAGGCATCATCCTGCTCGGCGACGCCGCCGGCACGCTATCGCATCTGCGGAGATCGTCTACGCAGGGCTCGGCCCTGGCGGCGCATCCGTACGCTCCGGCGGTCATCGTCCTGATAGCGGCCGGCGCTTTCGCGAAGTCCGCCCAGGCGCCGCTGCACGCCTGGCTGCCCAACGCGATGGTGGCACCCACGCCGGTCTCGGCCTTCCTGCACTCGGCAACCATGGTCAAGCTGGGCGTGTACCTGCTCGCACGCCTGAACCCGGTGTATGGGGAGCACGACTGGTGGACGCCTCTCCTGATGGGTGCAGGCCTGACCACGATGCTGACCGGCACCTTGCTTGCCTTGCGCGAGTCTGACCTCAAGCGGGTGCTGGCCTACTCGACAGTGGTGTCCCTGGGCACCTTGATCACCCTGATCGGACTGCCCGCCAAGATTGCTGCCTCGGCAATGGTGACCTTCCTCGTCGTGCACGCGCTCTACAAGGCCTGCCTGTTCATGATCGCGGGCATCATCGATCACGAAACCGGCACGCGGGATGCCACCCGCCTTGGCGGCCTCGCCCGGGCAATGCCGGTGACCGCCGCGGTGGCGCTGCTGGCGGGATTGTCGATGGCAGGATTGCCGCCCTTCGTCGGCTTCGTCGGCAAGGAACTCATCTACGAGGCAGGCCTGACCGCCGCCTCGCCGACCCTCGCGGTCGCGATCGCGCTGCTGGCCAATGCCTGCATGGTGGTGGTTGCGGGCGTGGTCACCGTGCGCTGCTTCTTCGGCGCGTTGGTACCGACTCCGGCGGCCCCCCACGGCACGCCCGAGGATCCTCCGGTGGCGATGCTGGCGGGGCCAACCGTCCTGGCGGTGCTGGGGCTGCTGTTCGGCCTTCATCCCGCGCTCGCGCACGGCCTGCTGGCTCCGGCAGCCAGCGCCGTAGCCGGCCAACTGATCGAGCCCGCGCTGAGCCTGTGGCACGGCTTCACGCCGATGCTCGCGCTGAGTATCGGAACGCTCCTCCTGGGCGTGCTGCTCCTCAGGCACTGGCACCCGTTGCGCCGTTTCCTGGCGGGCCTTTCGGGGATCGACCGGTTCGGACCCGACGCCGCCTACGACCGGCTCGTCGCAGGACTGCAGCAGTTCTCCACCTGGCAGGCCGACCTCATCCAGCACGGCAGTCTGCGCGGCTACCTTCGCGCCACCTTCGGCGTAGTGGCAGTGGCCGTGTTAGCGACCATGTTCCTGGCAGACGGATTCGCCTGGCCACGGACCGAAGGGTCGAGCGTCGGCGGAGCGGTCCTGTCCGCGCTCCTGATTCTCGGGGCGATGGCGGTCGCCCGCGCAGGCTCGTTCACTGCGGGCATCGTCTCAGCCGGGATGGTCGGCTTCGGGCTGGCCCTGACCTTTCTCTTCAACGGCGCCCCGGACCTGGCCTTCACGCAGTTCTCGGTCGAAGCACTGTCGATCGTCCTGTTGCTCGCGATCATCGGCCGGATGCCTTTCCATGAGGTCGACAGCCGCGACCGGTCGCAACGCAGCCGGGATGCGGTTCTGGCGGCGATCCTCGGCATCGCGGCGGCTTCGGTCATGGTCGCTGTCCTGGCAGGTCCTTTCGACCCGCGGGTGTCCGACTACTTCCGCCAGTTCAGCGTGGCGCAGGCCCATGGCCGCAACCTGGTCAACGTCATCATCGTCGACTTCCGGGCGCTCGACACGCTCGGCGAAATAACGGTGCTCGCGCTGTCGGCGCTGGCGGCGGCGGCAGTCCTTGCCGGCGGCATGTCCCGGCGCGGCCAGCCATCACGAGACGAGGCGGAGGAACATCCTTGAATTCCATGATCCTCGGCGCGGTCGGCCGGCTGCTTCTGCCGGTGTCGCTCGCATTCTCGCTCTGGCTGCTCTGGCGGGGCCACAACGAACCGGGCGGCGGTTTCGTCGGCGGGCTGGTGGCGGCAGCCGGCGTGGCCGTCCATTCGCTGCCGCGTGGCCGCCGCTCGATGGCCCGCCTGCTCGGGCTCCATCCGGCCACCATCGCAGCCGGGGGTCTTCTACTGGCGACGTTCTCCGGCGTGCCGGCGCTGTTGTCGCATGCTCCTTCCTGACCCACCAATGGGTCACCGCGCCGGGCGGGCTGGCCGTCGGCACTGCGCTGCTCTTCGACTGCGGCGTCTACCTGGCGGTGGCCGGCTCCGTGCTCGCGTTCCTCGCGCCGTACCTGGAGGAATGATGGAGCTTTCACTTGCCTTCGCGTTCGGCCTGATGGTGGCAGTGGCCGCCTATCTGCTGATGTCGCGCAACCTGCTGCGGATGCTGCTTGGACTGCTGGTGCTGGGTAATGCTGCGAATCTTGGAATCTTCATCGCGGGCCGGCTCGGTTCGGCCCAGCCGCCGATCGTGCCCGAGGGGCAGATGACGATCGCCCTCAGCGCGAACCCGTTGCCGCAGGCTCTGATCCTGACAGCCATCGTCATCTCGTTCGCTCTGATCGTCTTCGCGATGGTGCTGTTCCAGAACGCTCATCGCAGCCTCGGCACCACGGACACCGATGCCATGCGCGCGGCGGAGCCGCGCCCCGGCGGGCGGCAGAAGGAAAGGCCATGAACGGGCACCTGCTGCTGAGCCTGCCGATCGCCATCCCGTTGCTGACGCTGGTCGCCTGCACAGTACTCCGCCGCCAAGCAAGGGCGCAGCGGCTCGCAAGCCTCGCAGGCAGCCTGCTCCTGCTGACAGCGGCGATCGCGCTGCTCGCTCGGGTGCACGACGGCTCGGTCATCGCCACCGACGTCGGCGCCTGGCGCGCGCCCTTCGGCATCAGCCTGGTGGCGGATCTCTTCTCGGCCGCAATGGTCGTCATCACCGGGATCATGGCCGTGGCCGTCTCAATCTTCGGGCTGGTCGACGGCGCGCGCGACCGGGAACGGGCGTCCTATCACCCCCTCTACCACGGCCTGTTGCTGGGAGTGAGCGGCGCCTTCCTCACCGGCGACCTGTTCAACCTCTACGTCTGGTTCGAGGTGATGCTGATCGCTTCGTTCGGCCTGCTGGTGGTAGGCGGCAGCCGGGAGCAGCTCGATGCCGGCGTCAAGTACGTCACGCTCAACCTGGTGGCAACCACCTTGTTCCTGGTTGCCGTGGGCATGCTCTACGGCGTCACCGGCACGCTCAACATGGCGGATCTCGGCAGGACGCTGCCCGCCACCGGCAACCCGGGTCTGGTCACGACGCTCGCCGTGCTGCTGCTGATCGCTTTCGGCTCGAAGGCAGCGGTATTCCCGCTGTTCTTCTGGCTGCCCGCCTCCTACCACACGACGAGCGCGCCGGTGGCGGCGATCTTCGCTGCCCTGCTGACCAAGGTCGGCGTCTACGCGCATCATCCGCGTCTTCACCCTGGTGTTTCCGGGCGAAAGCGGCTACACCGGCGCGATCATCGGCGTGATTGCGGCGCTGACGATGATCACCGGCGTGCTCGGCGCGGCGTCGCACTACGACGTGCGGCGCATCCTGTCGTTTCACATCATCAGCCAGATCGGCTACATGCTGATCGGACTGGCGGTCGCCACGCCGCTGGCACTCGCGGGCTCGATCCTCTACGTGCTGCACCACATCGTGGTCAAGGCGAACCTCTTCCTGATAGCAGGCGCCATGCGACTGGCCGGCGGCTCTTTCGACGTCCGGCGCAGCGGCGGCCTGCACCGCAGTGCGCCGCTGCTCGCGGTGCTCTTCCTGGTGCCGGCAATGTCGCTTGCGGGCGTTCCGCCGCTGTCCGGCTTCTGGGCCAAGTTCATCGTCATAAAGTCCAGCCTCGACGCGGGCCATGTGACGCTGGCGGTCGTGGCCCTCGTCGTCGGCCTGCTGACACTCTACTCGATGCTGAAGATCTGGAACGAAGCGTTCTGGAAGGCACCGCCGGACGCATCGGGTGATCCTCAGCGGCGATGGCAGGCCGGCCGCCCGCCGCGCCATGCTGGTGCCGATCGGCGCCCTCGCAATCGATCACGCTGACCATCGGCATCGCGGCGGAGCCGTTCGTGGAGTTCTCGATCCGCGCGGCCAACCAGCTTCTCGATCCGCACGCCTACGTGCAGGCGGTACTGGGCGCGGCGCCGGCGCCGGACGCCGCCTCGCCACCCCTGATGAAGGAGATAGCGCCATGAGACTGATCAACGGAATCCTCGCCTGGTTCGCCCTCGGATGGCTGTTCCTGCGGGAACTGCTGATTTCGGTGAAGGAGGTGGTGCTGACCATCCTGCGTCCGTCGCGAGCCGAGCGCAGCGGCATCGTGGCGGTGCCGCTGGATGTGCAGAGCGAGGCCGGCATTGCCCTGCTGGCCAACATGATCACGTTGACTCCCGGAACGACCAGCCTGCACGTCTCCGAGGACCGCAAGGTGCTGTACGTGCACGTGATGAATCTGTCCGATGACTCGGTCGCCGCGATCAAGGGCGGGTTCGAGCGGCGTGTCCTGGACGTGCTGGCATGACATCGTCACGGCAGACATGGGAGGTATGAAGCATGGAAATCCAAGGCGTCCCTGAAGCGGCCACCGTGATCTGCGCGCTGCTGCTCGTCGGAGCGATGCTGCTCGCCGGCGTGCGCATCGTACGAGGCCCGCACGTCGCCGATCGCGTGGTGGCACTGGACATGTTGTCGCTGCTCGGCGTCGCCGCGGCGGCCCTGGCGGCGGTCGTATCGGATGCGATGGTATTCGTCGACGTGGCGCTCGGCGTGGCCCTGGTGGGCTTTCTCGCTACCGTTGCCTTCGCCGCCTTCATCGAGCGCGGTTCGATCCGCGAGGAGGATCGATCATGATGCCGTGGCTGAGTTCGTTGTTCCTCGTCGGCGGCGCGACCCTCTGCCTGCTTGCCGCCGCCGGCGTGCTGCGCCTGCCGGACTTCTTCATGCGCATGCATGCCGCCACCAAGGCCGGTGTCGTCGGCTGCGGCCTGGTCCTGATCGGCGCCGCCTGTGCCGACGGCACGACCGGCACCTGGGTCAAGGTCGGCATCGCGCTCGTCTTCCTGTTGCTGACCACTCCGGTGGCAGGCCACCTGCTCGGGCGCGCTGCCTACGTCGGCGGTGCTCCGCTATGGCAGGGCACCGCCAGCGACGACCTGCGCACCGTGTTGCCCCGCGGACAGTTCGGAGCCGGCGTTCGCGCGGCGCGGGACACCGACCCCAGGAGCGTCGGCAGCGACAGCGTCATCCTGGCGCTCGCCCAGGGTCCGCACATGGAAGCCGCCGTCAGGCAAGCCATCGTGCTGGCCCGCGAACGCAGCACTGAGCTTTGCGGCCTGGCCATCATCGACGTCCCGCGCCTGTGCAATGTCGGGCCGGTACCGATCGGGGCGGGCTGGCATGCTCAGCAGATGCGGGAGCGGCGGATCCGACTGGCACGCCAGGCGGCCGCAGACGTCATCGAACGCTTCGAGACGATGGCCCGCGCATCGGGCCTGCGCTGGGCGGTTCGCCTGGAGGAGGGACGGCCGTCGAAGATCCTGGCGAAGGTTGCGCAACCGGGCTGTGTACTCGCGGTCGCACCGGGCGGCTGGTTCGACCAGGGCGTGCTGGAGCTCGAGGTGGATGTGAGACGCCGCCTGCGATGGTCCGGCTTGCGCAGGGACATTGTGGTACTGGGGGCGCGACCTGATACCGTTGTCGGCTGAACATGCCGACGTGGCGCGCCGATGCTCCTGTGGTTCAGCCGACTGCCTCTCACGCTCCGCCTGCCGCTGCTGGTTGCGGCGATGATCTTCGTGGCGGCAGTCGCGACCACCCAGCTGGCAATCCGGAGCACATCGGCGCAGTTCGAACAACAGATCGAACGGATTGGCCAAGTCTACCTCGACGGCCTGGCGGCGGCGGTCGTGCCGGCGGTCGCGGAACGCAACGTCCCGGCCATGACCGCCGTGCTGCAAAGAGCGCTGACGGTGCATGTCGGCGTGCAGGACCGCGAGCTGGCGATCCTCGATGCAGCCGGCGACATCATCGCGCGTGCACGCAGGTCGGTGCTTCACGAAGCGCAGGGCGAGCTGGCCGGGCATGACGGACCGATCGACCTCGCGCCGCACGGGGCAACGCTGCCGGCGCAGGTGCGCTCCGCGGTCGCGGGCATGATCTTCGATGACGACGGGAGCAGCGTCTGGGTCTGGCGCCCGCTCCCACCTGCGACGACTACGGCCGGACCGGGCACCATTGTCGCCAATCTGGACGTCGCCAGCTTCCTCAAGGAGCGGCGGCGACTTCGCCAGTCGCTGCTGCTGTTCGACCTCGCGCTGAGTTCCGCATGTGCCGGGATCGGCTTCTTCTTGCGCGCCAGATGCAGCGGCCGGTGACGCTTCTGACCGAACACCTCGCCCTCGCGGAGGGAGAGGTGCCGCAGCCGGTGGCTCCCGAGCTGATCCCGCCTCATGACCCGCAGATCGCGAATCTCATCAATGCCTTCAACCGGATGGCATCCAATGCGTCGCAGCGCGAGGCAATGCTCGGGCGGCTGGTGGACCAGGAGCGAGATGCAGTGCTTGGACGGATGGCGGCAACACTGGCGCATGAGATTCGCAATCCCCTCGGCGGGATGTCGGCTGCGATCCAGACGCTGCGCAAGTTCGGTCACCAGGAAGGGGCGCGCGGCGAAGCGGTCGATTTCATCGAACGCGGCGTGGTCGCGCTTCAGGAAGTGACGGACGCCACGCTGAAGACCCATCGCCCCGCCGAAGTCACCCGACGGCTGCGACTGCAGGATCTGCACGACGTGCGCCTGCTGGTCGGCGCCGATGCCGGCCAGCGCGGCGTCAGCCTCGATCTCGATCTGAACCTGCCACCGGAGGTTCCCGTGCCGGCCACCGAGGTCAGGCAGCTTCTGCTCAATCTGTTGTTGAATGCCGTCCGGGCGAGCTCCGCGGGCGGCAGCGTGATCCTGCGCGCCCGCTTGCAGGTGGACACGCTGCTGCTCGAGGTCATCGACGAGGGTTCCGGCCTCACCGCCGACGTCGCACGCGGAATCGCCTCGGGAATCGCACCGCCGGGCAACCCCGGCCTCGGCGTCGCGGTAGTCGTCCGGCTTGTAGAGCGTCTTCGTGGCCAGGTCTCGGTCGCCGCCCGCTTCCCGGGCGGCACCCACATCACGCTACAGCTGCCGCTCGCCGGCGAGACAACCCGTGCAGGAGGTGGCGGCGGTGGCATCCCCTCCGTTTGAAGTCCTGCTGATCGAGGACGATCAGGTCCTGGGCGGGGCGGTGGTGCAACGCCTCAAGCTGGAAGGCATCGCCGTGCGATGGTGCGAAACCTGCAGGCAGGCGCTGACAGAGCTCCGCCGACGACGACCGGACTTCGTGCTGGCCGACATCCGCCTGCCGGATGGTTCCGGCGAGGAACTCTACCGCGAGACCATGCCGCATCTGGGAGACACGCCGATCGTCTTCGCGACCGCATTTGCCGACATCGAGCAAGCGGTGCGGCTGGTACGGGCAGGGGCCGACGACTACCTCACCAAACCGTACGACGTCGACGCTCTGGTGGAGCGACTGCGGCTGGTCGCCGCAGCCAAGGGCGATGCAGGCCCGGCGGCCGCGGGGCAACCGGCGCTGCAGCCGTTCGGGCTGTCGCCGGCGACCGCTGCCGTTGCCGGCGACCTGCAGCGGGTCGCCCCCACTGACCTGCCGGTCCTGCTGCTGGGAGAAACCGGGGTCGGCAAGGAGGTTGCGGCGCGGATGCTGCACGCGCGATCGCCACGTGCCGGATCGCCGTTCGTAGCGGTCAACTGCGGTGCCATCGTGCAGGAACTGATGGAGAGCCAGTTCTTCGGGCACGAGCGCGGCGCCTTTACCGGCGCGCGAAGCGCCCACGCGGGCTTTTTCGAGGAAGCCGGCGAGGGCACCTTGTTCCTGGACGAGATCGGCGAACTCGACGCCCGCCTGCAGACTGCGATGCTGCGCGTGCTGAACGACGGCACCTTCCGCCGGGTTGGCGGCCGGCAGGACCTGCGCTTCAGCGGTCGCATCATCGCGGCCACCAATGCCGACCTTGGCGCCCTCGTCGCCAGCAAGGCGTTCCGCGAGGACCTCTACTATCGACTCGCGGTCGTGGAGATCAGGCTGCCGCCGCTGCGCGACCGTCCCGAGGAAATCACGGTGCTGGCGCGTCGCTTCGTTCAGGAAGCTGCCGGGCGCATCGGGCGCCCCGGCCTGACGCTCGACGAGTCCGCCGCTGCCGCACTCCTGGTCCACGGCTGGCCCGGAAACGTCCGCGAACTCAGGAACCGTATCGAACGCGCCGCTGCGCTGGCCGACTCGGCGACCCTTGCGGAAGCCGACCTCTTCCCGGAACGCCGGCTGGACCAGCCGCAGGCGCCGTCGCTGGCCGGGGCGCGTGAGCGCGCCGACCTCGACCAGATCGAGCGCGCGATGATCCTCGCCGGCGGACGGGTGTCGGATGCGGCACGCCACCTCGGCATCTCGCGGACGACACTGTGGAAACTGCGCAAGAAGCAGGGGCACGCGGATCAATCGTGAGCGAGGCGGCCCTTCCGGCAGCACCCGCGCGGGCGTCACGCGAAGAAGATCACCGTCAGGATCAGGAAGAGCGGAACCAGCACCGCGCACGACCAGGCCATGTAGCCGAAGAAGCTCGGCATCCTGACACCGCGGTCCTCGGCGATGGCCTTGACCATCAGATTAGGCGCATTGCCGATGTAGCTGTTCGCGCCCATGAAGACCGCGCCTGCCGAGATCGCCGCGAGTGTCGGCGCGAACGTCGTCATCAGCGCTGCGGGATCGCCGCCGGCCGTATTGAAGAACACGAGGTAGGTCGGTGCGTTGTCGAGGAACGAACTCAGCACGCCCGTCGCCCAGAAGTACATCGCCGGGTTCGGCTGGCCGTCCGGCCCGGTAACCGCGGTAACGACCACGCCGAAAGGCCCGTCCACGCCCGCGCGCAACATGGCGATCACCGGAATGATGGTCAGGAAGATGCCCGCGAAGAGCTTGGCGACCTCCGCCATCGGGCCCCAGGAAAACTGATTGTCCTCGTGCACCGAAGCGGCAGTGATCCGCAGCGACACCAGCGTCACCGCGATCAGGCCGACATCGCGCAAGATGCCGGGCAGGCCTGCCGGGGTGCCGAAGACGTCGAACGCCACCGTCGACTCCCACACGCCGCTCATCAGCACCAACCCGACGATCGCCAGCAGCAGCAGGAAATTCCACTTGCCCTGGACGCCCAGCTTTGCCGAATCCGGGGTCGGATCCAACGGCAGCACGCCCTCCTTCTGGTACAGCCACCTGTCGAGCAGGAAGAAGATGGCCAGCAGGGCCGCCGTCATGAAGAGCGTCTCGGGGAAAATGTTCTGCAGGGTCCAGAAGAACTCCACGCCCTTCAGGAATCCAAGGAACAGCGGCGGGTCGCCGAGCGGAGTGAGCGAGCCGCCGATATTGGAGACCAGGAAGATGAAGAAGACGACGACGTGCGCCTGGTGGCGGCGGTTGTCGTTGGCGCGGATCAGCGGCCGGATCAGCAGCATCGAAGCGCCGGTGGTTCCCATCAGGCTCGCAAGGAACGTCCCGATGGCCAGGATCAGCGTGTTCAGCGCCGGCGCACCATGCAGGTTGCCGCTGATATGGATGCCGCCCGCTACCGTGAACAGCGCGGTCAGCAGCAGGATGAACGGGATGTACTCCGCGACCAGCGCGTGCACCAGGTTCTCGAACGCGAGCCCCGTGCCGAACACGGCAGCGAACGGCACCAGGAACGCCAGCGCCCACGCCGCCGAAATCTTGCCGAAATGGTGATGCCAGAAGATCGGCGCCAGCAGCGGCATCAGCGCGATCGACAGCAGGATGCCGACGAAGGGGATCGACCACCAGCCTGAGAGGCGGGAACCGTCGAAGTCGGCTGCGGCCGCGACTGCGGGGCAGAGCACGAGGAGCCCGACGGCCGCCTTCCGAAGAGACAACTGCATCGATCGGTCGCTGTTCTTGTATGGGGAGCGGGGAGTGTCTTTGTTGTTCCTGCGTGTGTCAAACAACCGGCCGGCAATGCCGGCCTTGCGTGAGGCTGCAACCCGGGCGCCGGCAGGCGCTCGGCTGCCGGGGGCCTGCCGGCAGCATCTGCCGACTGGAGCGCGGCGCCCACAGCCCTGCAAAATATCGGGTTTGCCGGAATTGTGACAGAATGATTTGGGCCTCATCATCCGCCTGTCATGTAGAGGCAATAACGTCCGCGCTGCACTCGCACGGCGCGAGTCAAGAACACAGGAGATCCTAGTGAGAGCAACCTACTTCAAACTGGCAGGCGTTGCGCTGGCCGCTTCCCTGGCCGCCCCCGCGCAGGCCCAGACCGAAATCCAGTGGTGGCACGCGATGTCGGCCGCGCTTGGTGACTGGGTCAACGACCTGGCCAAGGGATTCAACGAAAGCCAGAGCGAATACAAGGTGGTGCCGACCTTCAAGGGCAGCTACGACGAGTCGATGGCGGCCGCGATCGCCGCCTTCCGCGCCGGAAACGCGCCCCATCTCCTGCAGGTGTTCGAAGTGGGCACGGCCACGATGATGGCCTCGCGCAAGGCCATCGTACCGGTGACCCAGGTGATGAAGGAGGCGGGCCTGAAGTTCGATCCGACCCGCTACGTACCGGCAGTGGCAGGCTACTACACCGCTTCGGACGGGCAGATGCTGAGCTTCCCGTTCAACAGTTCGACGACGATCTTCCATTACAACAAGGATGCGTTCAAGGCCGCCGGCCTGGATCCGGAGAATCCGCCGAAGACCTGGCCGGAAGTCGTGTCCGCCGCCGCCAAGCTCAAGGCTTCCGGCCACGAGTGCCCGCTTCACCACCAGCTGGGCAAGCTGGACGCAGCTGGAAAGCTTCTCCACCTGGCACAACGTCGAGTTCTCGACGCAGGGCAACGGCTTCGGCGGAACCGGCACACGCCTGGTGGTCGATTCGCCGCTGCATGTGCGCCACATCGAGAACCTCAGCCAACATGGCCAAGCAGGGCCTGTTCCACTACCGTGGCCGCGGCAACGCGGCCGACGCGGTGTTCTCGGCCGGCGAATGCGCCATGACCACCGGCAGACGTCCGCGCTTTATGCGCGGGTCAAGAAGGAAGGAAAGTTCACCCACGGCATGTCCACCCTGCCCTACTATCCGGACGTCCAGGGCGCGCCGCAGAACACGGTCATCGGTGGCGCGAGCCTCTGGACGATGGCCGGCAAGTCGCCCGAGGAATACAAGGGTGTCGCAGCGTTCCTCAACTACCTCTCGAGCGACAAGGTCGCCGCCGACAATCACATGCGCACCGGCTACCTGCCGGTGACGACCGCGGCGTACCAGATGACCGAGAAGTCGGGCTTCTACAAGGAGAATCCCGGCACCGACGTCGCGGTCACGCAGATGATCCGCAAGACCACCGACAAGTCGCGCGGCATCCGCATCGGCAACTTCCTCCAGGTGCGTGCCATCATCGACGAGGAGCTCGAGCAGGTGTGGGCCGGCAAGAAGGAGCCGAAGGAAGCGCTCGAGACGATCGTCAAGCGCGGCAACGAGCAGCTGGCCCGTTTCCAGCAGGCCAACAAGTAGGTAGCTCCGGCGATCGTGCGGCAGCCGGTCCCCCGCCCGCAGCGTCGCGCGGCTGCCGTCGCAGCGCGCGCGCCGGGTCGTTCCGTGTAGCATCCGGGCTGCATGGAAAAGCGTGTCCGGTTCAAGTCGAAGCTGCTGCCATGGCTGCTGCTCGCGCCGCAGCTCGTGGTCATCCTGATCTTCTTCTTCCTGCCGGCCGGCCAGGCGTTGCTGCAGTCGGTGCAGCGGGAGGACGCGTTCGGATTCAGCACCGAGTTCATCGGACTGGCGAACTTCGTCGCGCTGTTCAACGACTCGAGCTACGTGGACTCGTTCTCGGATCACCGCAATCTTCTCGATCCTGGTCGCAGGCTTTCGGACTGGGGATCTCGCTGCTGCTGGCGGTCTTCGCCGACCGGGTGGTCCGGGGCGCCGCCTTCTACAAGACGATCCTCGTGGTGCCGTATGCGGTCGCCCCTGCGGTCGCCGGCGTGCTGTGGCTGTTCATGTTCTCGCCCAGCGTCGGCGTACTCGCCTACTGGCTGCGTCGGATCGGCCTGGACTGGAACCACCTCCTGAACAGCGACCATGCGATGACGCTGATCGTCATGGCTGCCGTCTGGAAGCAGATCTCCTACAACTTCCTGTTCTTCCTCGCCGGCCTGCAGTCGATCCCGAAGTCGCTGATCGAGGCCGCCGCCATCGACGGCGCGAGCTTCTGGCACCGTTTCCGTACGATCGTGTTCCCGCTGCTGTCGCCGACCACCTTCTTCCTGCTGGTGATCAACATCGTCTACGCGTTCTTCGACACGTTCGCGATCATCGATGCCACCACCCAGGGCGGCCCCGGCCAGGACACCAAGATCCTCGTCTACAAGGTCTTCTACGACGGCTTCAAGGGGATGGACGCCGGGAGTTCGGCGGCGCAGTCGGTGGTGCTGATGGTGATCGTGATCACGCTGACGGTGATTCAGTTTCGGTATGTCGAGAAGAAAGTTAAGTACTAGGAGATCCCCCCATGGCGCCTTCGGCGCCTACCCCCCTTCTAAAGAAGGGGCGCCGCCTGCGGCCGGGCGGAGCCCGCTCCGCGGCGGCTGCTGGGTGTGGGGCGGTGGGCTGTTCGGCGGTTGAGGCCGGGTTCGCCAGCGCGACACCCGATGCCGGTCCGCGGGGGGCGCGTGTCGATGCGGAGATCTTCGCTTGATCGAGCGGCGGCCGGTGCTGGACTTTGTATCGCATGCGGTCGTGCTGATCGGGATTGCGATCGTTGCGTTTCCTATCTACCTGACCTTCGTGGCGTCGACGCACACGGCGCAGGAGATCGTGCAGGCGCCGATGCCGCTGCTGCCGGGGCCGCACTTCTTCGAGAACTACGCGACCGCCCTGCAGGGTGGCGGCAGCGGGCCGGGTTCGAATGCGCCGGTTGCGCGGATGATGTGGGTGAGCCTGGTGACGGCGCTCGTGATCACCGTCGGCAAGATCTCGATCTCGCTGCTGTCCGCGTTCGCGGTGGTCTACTTCCGGTTCCCGTTCCGCATGCTCTGCTTCTGGGCCATCTTCGTGACGCTGATGCTGCCGGTGGAGGTACGGATCGGGCCGACCTACAAGGTGGTGTCGGACCTCGGCATGCTCAACTCGTATGCCGGTCTCACCATACCGCTGATCGCCTCGGCCACGGCTACCTTCCTGTTCCGGCAGTTCTTCCTCACGGTGCCCGACGAACTCGTCGAGGCGGCGCGGATGGACGGCGCAGGGCCGATGCGCTTCTTCAAGGACGTGCTGGTGCCGCTGTCGGTGAACAGCATCGCCGCCCTGTTCGTGATCCAGTTCATCTACGGCTGGAACCAGTACCTCTGGCCGCTGCTGATGGCCACCGACGAGAGCATGTACCCGGTGGTGATCGGCATCAAGCGCATGATCAGCGGCGGCGACTCCGGCAACGAGTGGAACATCGTCATGGCCACCGCAATCCTCGCCATGGTTCCCCCGACCATCATCGTCCTCGCCATGCAGAAGTGGTTCGTCCGCGGCCTGGTGGACACCGAGAAGTAGCTCATGGCATCCATATCGCTTCGCAACGTCACCAAGACCTACGGCACGGGCGCCAAAGCCCTGGAGGTCATCCACGGAGTCAACGCCGAGATCCTCGACGGCGAATTCGTCGTGATCGTCGGGCCGTCCGGTTGCGGCAAGTCGACGCTGCTGAGGATGGTGGCGGGACTCGAGGAAATCACCGGCGGCGAGATCGCCATCGGGCCGCGGGTGGTCAACGAGCTCGAGCCGGCCGATCGCGACATCGCGATGGTGTTCCAGAACTACGCGCTCTACCCGCACATGAGCGTGTTCGACAACATGGCCTACGGCCTGAAGATCAAGAAACTGCCGCGCGACGAAATCAGCCGCCGCGTCGACAAGGCTGCGGGCATCCTGGAGCTCTCCGCACCTGCTCGCCCGCAAGCCGCGCGAGCTCTCCGGCGGCCAGCGCCAGCGCGTGGCCATGGGCCGCGCCATCGTGCGCGAGCCGCAGGTCTTCCTGTTCGACGAGCCGCTGTCGAACCTCGACGCCAAGCTGCGCGTCCAGACCCGGCTCGAGATCCAGAAGCTGCACCGCGAACTCGGCATCACCTCGCTGTTCGTCACCCACGACCAGGTCGAGGCGATGACGCTCGCACAGCGCATGATCGTCATGAATGCCGGCAACATGGAGCAGTTCGGCACCCCCGACGAAGTCTACGCGCGCCCGGCCACGACCTTCGTCGCCGGCTTCATCGGCTCGCCGCCGATGAATCTCGTACTCGGCCGCAGGCAGGGCAGCCGCTTCGAGATGGCAGGGGTCGGCGTCGAACTTTCCGGCGAACCCGGCCCCGGCCATGCCGAGAACGTGCAACTGGGCGTAAGGCCGGAGCATCTGCGGCTTGCGGAGGACGGTTGGCCGATCACCGTCGAGCTGGTGGAAGTCCTCGGCAACGAACGGATCCTCTACTCCAAGCTGGGCGAACAGGCCGCTGGTGGTGCGCACCGACGATTCCACGGTACGCCCGGAACCCGGTACGCAGCTGAAAGTCCGGCCACAGTCCGGCAAGCTGCACTGGTTCGACGCCGACAGCGGCAAGCGCATCGCCGCCTGACTGGCGTTGCAGCCATGATCACCGTCGACTTCGACCACTGGCCCTATCCGGCCTGGGTCGCCCACCGCGGCGCGGGCAAGCTCGCGCCGGAGAACACGCTGGCGGCCTTCAGGCTTGGCGCGCGTCACGGATACCGGATGTTCGAATGCGACGTCAAGATGAGCGCGGACGGCACGCCGTTCCTGCTTCACGACGACAGGCTCGACCGCACCACCGACGGCACCGGACTCGCCGGCGCACTTGCATGGGCGCAGCTGAGCTGCCTTGACGCGGGCAGCTGGCACGGCGCGGCCTATGCCGGCGAACCGATCGCGCGCTTCGCTGCGCTGGCCGCATGGGTCCGGGCCAACCGGCTCATGCTCGACGTGGAGATCAAGCCGACCACCGGGACCGAAGTCGAGACCGGGCATGCGGTCGCCAAGGCGTGCCTCGACCACTGGCATGACGCCGACGTGCCGCCGTTCCTCACATCCTTCCAGCCGAAGTCGCTGGAGGCGGCGCGGTCCAGCGCCCCGGGACTGCCGCGCGGCCTGCTGGTCAACGAGCTGTGGCAGGGGTGGCTCGAGACTGCGCGACAGCTGGACTGCGCAGCGGTCGTCCTGAAGCACACGCTGGTGGATGCGGCGCTGGTCGCCAGGGCGCGTGCGGCACGGCTTCGAGTCGGCGTCTACACGCCGAACGACGTGCCCGACGTCGATCGGGTGCGGGCCGCCGGCGTCGACATGGTGGTCACCGACGCCGTCGACGTCTACTCGCCGCGGGGGTGAAGACGATCGGCATCCGGCGGGTCGGCTTCGCCGCATGGCTGATGGCGCAGCGGAACATGCCCCTGCCGAAGCCGATTGCAGACTCGACGGCCGCCGATCCGGGCTAGTACTGGAATTCCGGCACCGATACCCGGATGCCCGCAAGCTCGTCGGCCATGCGCAGCTGGCAAGAGAGGCGGCTGTTGGGGCGTCGCTCCGACGCGGTGAACTGCAGCATCTCCTCCTCGCTCGCCTCCGGCGGCTTCAAGCGCCCCGCCCACTCCGGATCGACATAGACGTGGCAGGTGGCGCAGGTCAGGCCACCGCCGCAGTCGCCGGCAATGCCATCGACGTTGTTGCGGACTGCCGCGCGCATGAGACTTTCGAAGCGCGCCACCTCCACTTCCTGCTCGCTGTCGTCGTTGAGAACGAATACTGCCTTGGGCACCGGATGATTCCTCGCATGATGTGATTGACCTCAACCTGCACTGTCGCAGATGGCCGCACAAGCCGCGCCGGTTTCCCTGCCGGCGGCCCGGCATTGGCGCCCAGGGGCGTGCGACGCGTTGCCGTGGTGGTATTTTCCACCCTGAGGAGCCAGCGGCATGCGACAGAATGCTTGAAAGGATATTTGCACCGGCGTCGGTGGATTCGCTGTTCTCGGACGCAGCCATGCTGGCTGCAATGGCACGCTTCGAACGGGCCCTGGCGCAGGCACAGGCATCGATCGGGCTGGTCCCGGACAGCGCCGCCCAGGCGATCGGCAGGGCCTGCAACGAGCTGGGCGATCCTTCCGCCACCGACGACAGCGACGTCCTTGCCGGTGGCCGGTTCGATCCCGCCAAGCTCTACCCCGCCGCCCGCAACAGCGGCACGCTCGTCATCCCGTTTCTCAAGGCTCTCCGCGAGCAGGTCGCGACGGTGGATCCGGAGGCGGTGCGCTTCCTTCATCACGGCAGCACCAGCCAGGACGTGATCGACTCGGCGCTGGCGATGCAATGCAAGGAGGCCGGCAGGCGCCTGCTCGACGCGCTCGAGCGCACCGGCGCCGCCTTGTGCGTGCTTGCGCAAGCGCATCGCGGCACGATGATGGTCGGCCGCACGCTGCTGCAGCCGGCCGCTCCCATTCCGTTCGGCTGGAAGGCAGCCGGCTGGCTCGAGCCGCTCACGCGCAGCCGCCGCCACCTGCGCACCGCATTGCTCGACAGCGCGGTGCTGCAATTCGGCGGCGCCGTCGGCACGCTTTCCGGGCAGAACCTCTCGCCCGAACAGTCCCACGCGGTCGCGCAGCGCCTCGCGGACGCCCTCGGCCTGTTGAAGCCGGCTGCCTCCTGGCACACGTCGCGCGACCGCTTCGCGCGCCTCGGCAGCGAGATCGCCATCCTGTGCGGCTGCCTCGGCAAGATCGGCGGCGACGTCGCCCTGATGATGCAGTCGGAAGTGGCCGAAGCTTTCGAGCCGGCCGGGCTCGGCCGGGGCGGCTCCTCGGCGATGCCGCACAAGCGCAACCCGGTGGGCGCCCTGCTGATGCGCGAAGCAGCGCTACGCGCGCCCGGGCTCGTCGCCACGCTGGTAGGCGACCTGGACATCGAGCACGAGCGTGGTCTGGGCCAATGGCAATCGACATGGTGGACCATGCGCACCCTGTTCGGCGGCGCCGCCAGCGCGCTCGCGGCGGCCGAGGAAGTGCTCGGCGGCTTGCAGGTCAACGCCAAGGGCATGCAGGCCAACATCGACCGCATGCACGGCTTCGTCTATTCGGAGTCCGTGGCAGCGCACATCGCGCCCAAGCTCGGCAAGGACCAGGCGCAGGCGCTGGTGTCGGAGCTGTGCGAGACGGCCCTGGCCAAGGGAATGTCGCTGCGCCAGGTCCTCGGGCGTGATGCGCGGATCTCGGCGGTGATGAACCTGGGCGACCTCGAGCGGCTGTTCGACCCCGAGTCGCAGCTCGGTGTGTCCGGCCCGATGATCGATCAGGTGCTCGCGGCGTGGCGCTCCAGCCGCTGACGCAGTTGCCGTTGCCACCGATCGCCGGCCCTGCCGCGAACGAGAATCGGAGCGCGGCATATGCCGCCCAATCCCACCCATCGATGACGATCGAGGAGACCAGCAATGCCTTTCGTTGACCGCGCCGGCGTGCGCATCCACTGGCGCAGCGACGGCCATCCGACCGCGCCGCCCCTGCTGCTGTCGAACTCGTTGGGAACCGACTGCGCCTTCTGGGATCCGGTCATGCCCCGGCTCGTCGAATACTTCAGCGTGATCCGCATGGACACGCGCGGGCACGGCGCTTCGGATGCTCCCGCCGGCCCGTACACCATGCCGATGCTCGCCGACGACGCCCTCGCCGTGGCCGACGCCGCCGGCCTGCAGCAATTCGCCTTTGCCGGCGTCTCGATGGGCGGCGCAATCGGCATGCACCTGGCGATCCACCACCCGGCGCGGATTTCGCGGCTGCTGCTGTCGAATACCGCGGCCTCCTTCCCGGCCGCTGTCTTCGACCAGCGCATTGCCGCAGTGAAGGAAGGAGGCATGGCCGCGGTCGTCGACGGTGTGCTTCAGCGATTCTTCACCGACGGCTTTCGCGCCCGCAACTCCGCCGTGCTCGCCAGCGTGCGAAGTACCCTGCTGCGACTCGATCCGGTCGGCTACATCGGCTGCTGCGCGGCGGTGCGCGACTCGAACTTCGAAGGCTCGCTCGGCTCGATCAGCACGCCCACGCTGGTGCTGGTTGGCGAACACGACCAGTCGACGCCGCCGGAGAAGGGCCGTGCGATCGCGGCTGCGATCAAGGGCGCGCGGGTGGCCTGCCTGCCGGTCGCGCATCTCACGCATCCCGAGCAACCCGCCGCCTTTATCGATCTTGCGGTTCCCTTCCTGCTCGGCGAGACGCTGCCCAACTGCAACGGACCACTGAACGCAGCGTCACCGCGCTCGGACGAGACGCTGGCTGAAGCCCTCGAGCGCGGACTGGCGCGCCGGCGCCAGACGCTGGGCGCGGCGCATGTGGACAAGCGGGTGGCGGAATCGGATCCGCTGACAGATGATTTCCAGCAGATGATCACGCGCTATGCATGGGACGAGATCTGGAACCGGCCGGGGCTCGACCCCCGCACGCGGCGCCTGCTGGTGCTGGCAATCACCGCGGCGCTCGGGCGCTGGGAGGAATTCGACCTGCACATCGGCGCCGGGCTGGATGCGGAGTTGCAGCTGACCGAGGTCAAGGAGCTGCTGCTGCAGACTGCGGTCTACGCAGGGGTGCCGGCCGGGAACACCGGCTTCGCCCACTTGAAGCGCAGCCTGGCGCAGCGGCAGAAGTAGCAGTGCAGCGGTTGCGGTGCAGCGTACAGCGTGACGTACAGCGGTACAGCGGTATAGCGTTGCGGATTGACGTCCGTACGGCGGAACGCGGGACGGCGGTATTGGTCGCTCGAAGTGCGCCGGCGTCTTGTCGGTGCGGGCAGTCGCTGCTCAGTGCAGGACCAGGGGCTGTTGCATCAGGCCCTGGAAGCCGGCCAGGAAGTCGTCCACTTCCTCGATGGAAGGCTCGCCCGCGATCAGCATGCTGACGTCCTGGCGGAACTTCTCCGCCATCACGCCGCCGAGAAAGATCTCGCGCTTGCATGCCTTGTCCATGATCTCGTAGCCACCCGGGAAGGCTGCGGGCTCATCACTTCTGAATTCAACGATGCAGAAGTTCGGACTGTTGTAAATCATGTTCATAGGGTTCCTCGGCGTCAGGCGCAAGTGTTGGCCATCGGAACCCTTGCCAGTAGCGAGGCCCGATAAGCGTGCTACCGGCACCGATAAGCGTCGCCGGGAAAGTTGGCGGAATGGAACCCCGCCGCACGAGCGCCTGCGGCTGTCGGCGGGCCTTACGAAAGCGGCGTGACCGATTGCTTGTGCGGCGGTATCGGCGGCTCGAACGGAGGAAATGGGTCTTGCGCGGCGCCGGCCGAGGCTTCAGGCGCCGGCCGCATCGATCAGGCTCTCGCCGTCGCGCAGGGCCAGGTCCAGCCCGCGCACCCGTGCCTCCACCACCGGTTTGCGCGCGCCCGCCCCAAGCCAGATGCAGATGCGGTTGTCGAAGCGCCAGGCGGTTTCGGCTTCCACCACCGTGGATCCTTCATCGAAGGCAAGTGCGCCGTTGCCGCGGCTGCGGCCATAGGCCCACCGGTACCAGGCCCGCTCGGTGCGCATCAGCGCCTGAAAACCGGTGATGCCCGGATCCGCCGCCAGGCTCGACAGCAGGTCCTTGAAGGGCCGGCGAAGCGCGGTCGTCCGGGCCGGCCATTGGCGCAGGATGTCGACGTCCTGGGGTGCGTCCGCCGGCAGCAGCGCGCTGAAGATCTGCCAGCCGTCGAGCGCCGGTCCGATACCGGATTGCGCCCGGAGATGGCGCCCGCTGGCGGTCCGCTCCAGCCGCGGCCATGGCGGCGCCGCCTCCAGCAGCGCCGCGTAAGAGGGAGCAGCCGCGGGCGACGAACGCAGCAGGAAGTCGGTGGCAACGCCGAGTCGGCTCTCCGGTGCAAGCAAGTCGCTGGCCGCCCGCGCCGTCAGCGGCTCGCTTCCGTTCAAGGTCAGCAGCAGCTGCGTCACCTCGAGGTACTGGTCGAACGGCGGGCCGCGCAACTGGTCCACCAGTGTCGGGGCATGGCCGGCTGCATCGACCTCGATGTGCAGGCGCTGCCACGGGCCGCTGCGCAGCAGACGCACCAGTGTCGTGCGAAAGGCCGGGCCTGCAAGGCAGCAGGCACAACCCCCCGCCACCAGGAAAAGCTCGCCTGCCGAAGCCGCCTCGCCGTATGCGGCGCCAGGCAGGTCCGCGGCCGGGCGCTGCGCCAGGGCGGCCGCCTCGTCGGTCGCGACGCTGTTGCTCAACCAGCCCCAGCGCTCGCCCGCGGGACGAGCCGCGCGCAGCTGCGCGATCAGGTGGCTCTTGCCTGACCGCCTGCCGCCTGTCACCACCGTCACTACCGCCTTGCCTGTCGCCACGCAGGGCCTCCGCCCGCCTTCGTGCACTGTCGAAGGTGGCCGGGCACGGCCGCCCGTCATGGTTTGCCGGCCGTGCGAGACATCCTTCACCGCGGTCCGAAGCTTACCCGCATATCCTCGGAGGGAACCAGCCTCGGCAGGAACCGGGCCCACGCAGCAAGCGGAGCAGCGACGAGTGATCAAGGACAAACTGCGGACCCTGTTGAACATCCGGGTCAAGCGCGAATCGCCCGAAATCGGCACCAAGCCGAGGATGGGCAGCAAGATCACGTTGTCGGGCATGCGGATGTTCGTCACCTCGACGCCGCCGGACGAGCTCTGGTACTTCTTTTCGCTGCAGGGCTGGCGCGAGGTCACCTTCGCCCGCGATCGCCGCAAGTATGTCGACCTGCCAAGGGCCAGCTTCGACCTGCTCGCGCGCTGCGCCAGCAGCGAGCGCGAGCTCCGCTATCGCCAGCTGATCGCCGCCGCATCGCGCAGCCGCGGTGTCTCACCGGGGCTCGCCCGGACCGGCAGCGGACACGCGGCAGGATCGCGAGCGGCGCCGAGATAGGCCGGCAACAACTGCACCGCCCGGCCCGCCGAACAGGCGCCGCAGCGCCGCCGCTTTGCCGGCTGCGCCTGCGCCGCGGCCTTACTTTCACTTGCCGCAGCAGAGCGTTACAAGAATTTTCTCGTCCGAAGCAAACCGGCGGTGTGCCTTCGACGTTATCTGATCACCGGATAAGCGATCGGAGTCGTCATGGCTGCAACCATTGCAAGGACGCTGGCCCGCGGGTTGATCGGGCTGGCTGCATTCGGCGCGGGCGGCGCCGCTGTCGCGCACGATGCGGTGGGTGGCGCCTTGATCGGCGCAGGTGCGGGCGCGATCATCGGGCATGCGCTCGGCGGCCCGGACGCAGCCGCCGTCGGTGGCGTCATCGGCGCGGTGACCGGCGCTGCGGCCTCCCATCGCCATGCCGGCGTCTCGGTCCACTATGCTCCCGGCTATGCGTATGTGCCGCCGCCGGTGTACCGGCCGTTGCCACCGCCGGTCTACGTCGTGCCACCGCCGGTCGTCGTGTATGTGCCGCATCGCGGCTACGGCTACTGGCATCACGGCCACGACGCCTGGGGCCTTCCGCATCGCAGCTGGGTGCCGGCGGCACGGCCGCATTTTTACCCGGCGCCGGTCGTGAGGCCGCGCCATTTCCATCCCGGATCGCATCATCATCATCATCGCGGCTACGACTATCGCGGACCGCGGCACGGTCATCGCCGTTAGTCGGCCGCAACCCGCTTGATGAAGCCCTTCTTGGCCAGCATGTCGAAGGCATCGTCGAGGTTGCGGTAGCGCGGCAGCAGGTCCCGGTATTCGGACATCCGGCGGCGTCCGTTGACCAGGAACAGCAGCATGCGCAATCGGTCGGGCAGGTGCGCCGGCATTGAGGTGGCGACCAGGGCGCCCTGCGGCGTCTGCATGAAAACCTCGTCCGCAGGAATTTCCCCGACCGCGTTGTTGATGAGCGCGTTGAGGGTCTTGGACCAGCTACCGGGGCTGCTGCTCTGCATTTGGTTGAGGATGGAGGATGGTCCCGGCTGGATCGCAGGACCGGTTTGTCGGGTGCCGCCAGTGTAGGCCGCACGCCGGACCGGCACTGTGCCTTTGGTCACAGGCGCAGCCTGCGGCCCACCCGGGAGACTGTCAGGTCTTGCCGCGACCGAAGAAATGGTCCCACGCCATCCGGTGGTCCACCATCGTCTCGACGTGCCACTGGGTCGCCCGCTCGGCGAACACCCGCATCGACTCCTCGACCCGCCTGAACATCGGGTTCTGGCGCGACTTCCTCTCGGTCACGATGTCCCAGGCATCGAGTTGCGCCTGCAACACGCTGTCTGGTGTCTTCTCGAAGCGCACGCCCTGGCGCCTCGACATCTGCTGGTAGTCGCTGGAGTAACGGTCGATCGCCTTCCAGCTCATGTCGGCGGACGCGGCCTGCACCGCGTAGCCGACGATCGCCTTGAGGTCATCCGACAACTGGCTGAAGACACGGCCGTTGAAGAGCAACTCGAAGTTCTCCGCGCTTTGGTGGAAGCTGCGCAGCATGCACACCCTGGCGACGTCGGTGAGGCCGAGGATCCGGTCGGAGGTCGGGTTGTTGAACTCTGCGGCGTCGAGCAGGCCGCGATCCATGGCGGCAGCGATTTCCGCGGCCGGCAAGGCGTGTACCACCGCGCCCATCTCGGTGAACATGTCGATCGACAGACCCACGGTGCGAAACCGGAGCCCGCGCAAGTCCTCCGGCCTGGTGATCGGCGTCTTGAACCAGCCGAGCGGCTGGGTAGGCATCGGGCCGTAGACGAACGACTCGACCTCGAGGTTCAGCGAGCGGTAGATCTCCTCGAGCAGTTCGCGCCCACCGCCGTACGCATGCCAGGCCAGGACCATGTTGGGGCCCATCCCGAGCGCCGGTCCCGATCCCCACAGCGCCATCGCTGAATTCTTCGAGGCGCCGTAGGCAAGTGAGCCGTGCGCGCCGTCGAGGACACCGCTGTCGACGGCGTCGAGCACATTGAACGGCTTGACGATCGCACCGGCGGGCAGCATGTCGATGCGCAGCCTGCCGCTCGACATGTCGTTCACCTTGCGCGCGAAATCGTTGGCGAACTCGTGGAAGATATCCTTGGCGGGCCAGGTGCTCTGGAAGCGCAGCCGGTGCTGCGGCCGGTTCGCGACGGCCGGGGCGCCGAGCAGCGCGCCTGCGGTGGCTGCTCCGACGAGGAATTGCCGCCTGCGCTTCCTCATCCTCCTGCTGCCTGCCTGCCGGCAGTCGCTAAAGCGACTGGCTGGCTCCGCGCCGGTAGTTGCCTTTGGAAAGGTCGATGCCGAGCTGCTTGAGCTTGCGGTAGAGGTGCGTGCGCTCGAGCCCCGTGCGCTCGGCCACGCGCGTCATGCTGCCGTGCTCGCGATGCAGGTGGTGCTCGAAGTAAGCCCGTTCGAAGGCTTCACGCGCCTCCCTCAGTGGCACGTCCAGCGGCAAGTCCCGCGCCATGATCGACGGATGCAGGTGCTGCGCCGGAATCCCCCCCGCCGGCGCCGCCATGAAGTGCGCGGTGGGCGACGACAGGGGAATCATGTGGCTGCTGTTCTGCGGTCCCGGCACCTGCAGCATCGACAAGGGGATCGAGTTCGCCTGGCTTGGCTGGTAGCTCGGCATCGCCCTGACCGGGACCGCACCGTTCTTTCCCTTGCTGAGGCCCTGTTCGACTGCCTTCAGCAACTTCTGCAGCGCAATCGGCTTTTCGAGGAAATCGAGCGCGCCGATGCGGGTGGCCTCGACCGCCGTCTCGATCGTCGCATGTCCGGACATCATGATCACCGGCATCGTCAACTGACCGGCAGCGGCCCATTCCTTGAGCAAGGTCACGCCGTCGGTGTCCGGCATCCAGATGTCCAGCAACACCAGATCCACCTTGTTCGCCTGCATCGCTTCGCGCGCCCGCTGGGCATTGTCTGCCAAGGTGACCGAATGCCCTTCGTCGCCGAGGATCTCCGAAAGCAGCTCCCGGATCCCCATTTCATCGTCAACAACAAGAATTTCAGCCATGGTTTCCCCAGCGGGTCGGTTCAAGTACCGACGCGTCCCGGCGTCGGTGCGTTATCGATACGATTTTCTTTTTGTGTTGCGGGCACGCTGAAATTGTCGTCGCTTTTTTCCAATTTCGCAAAGAGGACGTTCACGTAGGCCCCAGGCACATCGGTTGCCGCCGCTGCGGCCGCCTTGGCCATGCCTGGACCAGCTTCTGAACCACCCCCCGCTCCGGTAGCAATCGCGTAGTCCAACGGAGCCATCGCAGGCAGCGGGAAGGGCTCCGGGCGGTTGCCGACCTCCACGCGCCCGCCATGGTCCTGGACGATCTTCTTCACGATCACCAGGCCAAGTCCGGTGCCTTTGGCCTTGCTGCTGACATAGGGCTCGAAGACCCGCGCCATCATCGCCGGCTCGAAGCCCGGCCCGTTGTCGCGCACCACCAGCCGCACGCCGTTGATGTGCCCGGCGTTGTTGTGGGCGGCGTCGGTGAACACCTCGAGCAGGCGCACGGGCTGCTTCTCGGTAGCCTCGATCGCATTCTTGAAAAGGTTGTGGATCACCTGCCGCAGCTGCCCGGCGTCGCCGAGGATGCGGGGCAGGCCCGGGGTGAGGTGGACGCGGACAATGCGGTTGGGATCGGTATCGGCATAGAGCGACAGGATCTCGGTGACCAGGTCATTCAGGTTCAGGGGCGCGAGGCGGGCCGTCGGCAACCGCGCATAGTCACGGAATTCGTCGACCATCAGCTTGAGCGCGCCGACCTGGTTGACGATGGTCCGCGTGTTGCGGGCGAGCAGCTCGCGGTCGGTACCGGCGAGCTTGCTGCCGAGCTTGAAGTCCATGCGCTCGGCAGCGAGCTGGATCGGCGTAAGCGGGTTCTTGATCTCGTGGGCCAGGCGCCGCGCGACTTCGCTCCAGGCGATCGCCCGCTGCGCCGAGACCACGTCGGTGATGTCGTCGATGACCAACAGGTGGTCGCCGTGCGCCTCCGGCAGCAACGCACCGCGCAACAACAGCGTCTTGCCGGTGCCACGGTGGTCGGTGTCGCCGCTCGGCGCAGCGATTGCCACTTGGCGCTGCCAGCTCTGGGTCTCGGTATCGCCGGCTTCCTCGAACGCCTTCGAAATTTCCGCCTGGAAGGCGGCCAGGCCCGGCAGCGACGCGAACGGCTGGCCCACCATGCGCTGCGCCGGCTCGCCCAGGATCTTCTCGGCACCGGCGTTGGCGAGCGACACGCGGAAATCGCGATCGAGCACGATCACGCCCGCGGTGAGGTTCGACAGCACGCTGGCCAGGCGGGCGTTGGCCAGCTCGAGCTCTATCCGGTTGCGTTGGACCTGCGCCCTGGCATCTTCCAGCTGGCGGGTCATCGCGTTGAAGGATTGCGTCAGTACGCCGAGTTCGTCGCGGCCGACGTAGTCCTTGACCGGCCGGAAGTCGCCTTCGGCCACCGCCCGCGTGCCGGCAGCGAGCATCGACAGCGGGCCGGTCATCCAGCCGGCGAGCAGGAAGGCGGCTGCGATGGCGGAAAACACCGTGAGCAGCACGGTGACCGTCAGGGTCACGCGGAAGATGCGCTTCAACCCGATCCGCGACAGCGACAGCTCCTGGTAGTCGCGAAATCCCGCTTGCACCGCCTCGGCGTTGTCCGACAACGCGGCCGGCACCGGATGCACGAGCTGCAGCAGCCGGTTCTCCTCGCCGAGCGAAGGCGAGCTCAGCGCGACGATCGAGCGCATCTTCAGCCCGGGCAAGGCCGGCGGCGGCGAATCTGCCCGCAGCCGTTTCCAGCGGTTCGATGGCGGCATAGGAGCGGGTGACGCGGGCTTGGCGCAGCGCCGCCGCGGACGGCATGTCGGGCACGAGCGAGGAGAACCGTGAGCCGCTCGCCTGCAGGATCCGGCCGGAACTGGTGATGATCAGCGCCTCCTGCACGCCGGCGCGCTCGCGCAGCTCCTGCAGCCTCTCGGCCCACTGCAGTTTGCGGCGTCGATTCGAGCTCGCTCGCCGCGACCCGCGCCTTGGCATTGAGGTCCACCAGCATCGAGTCGAGCGTCGTGCGGCCCAGTGTCAGGCCCGAATCGAGCGCCCGCTCCATCGGCACGTCGAACCATGACTCGATCGACCGGCCGAGAAACTGCACCGCGACGAGGTAGATCAGCAGCACCGGGACGACCGTCATGAGGATGAAGGCCATCGCCAGGCGCGCCATCAAACGGGTGCCGAACAGCCCGCGCCGGTAGCGGATGTAGAGACGGCGGGCCAGCTCGATCGCGAGGATCGCCAGGCCGATCGCGATGCCGACGTTGAGCCACAGCAGCAGCCCGTAGTGACGCTGCAGCAGTTCGTTGTTGCCGCTGGCTACGGCGAGCAGCGACAGCAGCACGGCTGCCAGCGCGACCGACAGCACGAGCGAAAGACGCAGCGCCCGCGTTACCGAGCGCTTGTCGGGGTCGGGACGGTGAAGTCGAACCGCTTCCATTCGGATTGGGGATTCCAGTCGCGGTCGGTGAGCGCGGTCATCTGGAACGGCTTGGGCAAACGGGTGGTGTCGAGGCGCATGCGCACCCACACCTCATAGGCGGTCCCGGTGCCGAGCCGGGACACCCGGGCGACCGGCCAGCGCTTGACGCTGCTCATCGCGGCCAGCGCCTCCTCCAGGGATCCGAACGAGTCGCTGCGTCCATTGGTGGCCACCCTGAACTGGCGTGTCAGCGCATGATAGGACAGCCGCCATTCGATCTGCGTCTCGACCACGGTCTCGTCGAACCAGTACCAGCGGCCGCGCTCGACGAGCACCTCGGTCAGGAAATAAAGCGCGAGACCCCGGTTGACCGCGTCCTGCAGCGTCGCGGTGAGCGAGAGGACGAAATCGGCGGAAAGCAGGACCAGGTCGTCCGGATGCGATACATCCAGCCGTACCTGCTCCACTTGGATCGTGCCACTGGACTGCGCCGGCCGCATCCAGGTCAGCAGCACCGCGCAACCCAGCGCCGCCAGGAAAGGACGCCGGTTCAAAGTTGCTTGCTCAGTAACGCGTAGAAGAATCCATCGTGCTCGCGCGCGCCGGTGCTGGTTGGCAACAACTGCGTAAGGGTCGCCTGGCCGTCCAACCAGGATGTCGAGACCGGCTGGCGAACGCAGTCGGCCTGATGCGAGCAGAAGGCTGCTATCACCGCCTCGCCCTCTTCCGGGAAGATGGAACAGGTGACGTAAAGCAATGTACCACCCGGCCTGAGCAGCGGCCAAAGCGCCTGCAGGAGCAGCCGCTGCTGCGCCGCCAATGTTGCGATGTCGCCACGTTTGCGATGCCACGGCACATCGGGATGCCGGCGGACGATGCCCGACGCGCTGCAGGGCGCATCCAGCAGGATGCGGTCGAATGGCTCGCGGTCCCACCAGTCCCCGGGACGGCGTGCATCTGCGGTGCGCACCACCGCTCCCCAGCCTGGCGGCGGCCAAAGCTCGTGGCTCGGCAGCCGTTCGCGGGCAAGGTTCGCCCGCACCCGCTCGATGCGTTGCGGATCCTGGTCGATGGCCAGCACCTGGCAGTCGGCAAGCTGCAGAAGGTGGGTCGTCTTGCCGCCGGGGGCGGCGCAGGCATCGAGGATCCGCTCCCCCGTGCGCGGCGCGAGCAGCGCGGCTGCCAGCTGCGCGCCCGCATCCTGCACGGTGAACGAGCCTTCGGCGAAGCCGGGAATCCGATCGACCGGCACCGCCCGCTCGAGCACCAGGGCAGATTCGCCAACTGCCCGATGCGGCAACTGCGCAACGTCGAGATAGCGGCTGGCGGCAGCGTGCGACGCGCCGTCCGCGACCGCGCCGGCACCGGCGCCGTAGTCGAAGCGCGGGTTGATCCGCAGGGTCAGCGGGGCCTGCACCAGCGAGGCCGTCAGCACCTGCTGCCATTCGCCCGGCCATGCCTGGCGAACTGCCTCGATCCACCAAGCGGGATGGTTGAAAGTCGCTTCCGGATCGCTGCCCGCCGCGGCCAGCAGCGCATCGCGCTCGCGTTCGAAGCGGCGCAGGGTGGCGTTGATGAAGCCGGCACTGAAGCGATTGCCGAGCGCCTCCGGCAGCCGGCGGGCCGCCGCGACTGCCTGGTCGACGACGGTCGCCGCCGGCCGGCGCGCATCGAGCAGTTGCGATAGCGCCGCCATCTGCAGCGCCCCGAGCAGCGGCAGCGGCCGGCGGGCATTGAGCCGCGCGGCGAGGAACCGAAGGCGACCCATTTCGCGGATGGCGGCGTAGGCCATGTCGGAGATTGCGCGCGCTGAGTCCCGCGCCACGTGACGCGGGTCCGCGTCCAGCAGGCGCGCGAGCGCCGCATCCAGGTGAGTGCCGCCGAGCGTGTCCCTGAGGGCGACGGCGCAGGAGGTCAGTTCGTCGGCGAGCGACTGCGCGCTTGCCGACGGGTGCAGCGTCAGACGGTCTGACCAACGCCGGCCATCGCCAGCAGGCGCTGGATTCGCTCCTCGGTGCTGGGGTGCGTGGAGAACAGCCCCCGCAGGCCGCCGCCGCTCAGCGGGTTCATGATCATCATCTGCGCGGTTTCCGGATGCCGCTCGGTGACGTGCAACGGAATGCCCTGTGCGTAATGATGAATTTTTTCCAGCGCTGCAGCCAGCGCCTGCGGATCGCCGCTGATGTCGGCGCCCATGCGGTCGGCCTCGAACTCGCGGGCTCGCGATATCGCCATCTGGATCAGCGAGCCGGCAATCGGAGCAAGCAAGGCAACCGCGATCGTCGCGATCGGATTGGATGGCCGGCCGTCGTCGCTGCGGCCGCCGAAGAACATCGCGAAATTGGCAAGCGCCGATATGGCCCCTGCCATCGTCGCCGAGATGGTGGAGATAAGGATGTCCCGGTGCTTCACATGGGCGAGTTCATGCGCCATCACCCCGCGCAGTTCGCGCGCGGACAGGACCCGGAGCAGCCCGGTCGTGGCTGCCACGGCAGCGTTGGCGGGATTGCGGCCGGTGGCGAACGCGTTGGGGGCGTCTTCCTGGATCAGGTAGACGCGCGGCATCGGCAGCTCGGCCCGCTGCGCGAGCTCCCGCACCATGTTGTAGTACTGCGGCGCCGACGACTCATCGACCTCCTGCGCGTTGTACATGCGCAGGATCATCTTGTCGGAGAACCAGTAGGCGAAGAAGTTGGTCACCACGGCGAAGCCGAGCGCCATCATCATGCCGGACTGGCCGCCGATCGCGCCGCCGATCGCACCGAACAACGCGGTGATCGCGGCCATCAGGATACCGGTCTTCAACCAGGCAATCATTTTCAACCTCCAGCAGGGTCGACTCCGGCGCGATACCGAAGCGGCAGTGAATCCGTTGCACAGCTGTCGCGCAGGCGGAATTGTCCAACCTCCGCAACCCCGACATTGAGGCGGATTGTGCGCGAATCAAGCCTGCCGCGCCGCCGGCAAGCGGCAAGGACATCGGCAACGGCATCTGCAGCGGCAGCGAGCCCTGCAATCGCGGCGCTGGAGGCCGTCAGGACAGCAGGTCCCCCGGCTCTATCCGGTGCCCTCGGATGAAGTCAGCCACCGCGAGGCGTCGACCGCCGGCCCGCTGAAGCTGGGCGACGACGACGGCGCCCTTGCCCGCGGCGATCCGTACCCCGTCACGATCGACCGCCAGCACCTCGCCCGGCCGCGGCGCGGCTTCGCCATCGCCGGATCCGCCGGCAGCCGAGGAAACGACGCTCGGCGCGAACAAGCGGATGGCCTCGTCGGGCTGCCGCGCCAGCGCCGAGGTCGCGCCCGGATGCGGGTCGAAGGCCCGGATGTGGCAGGAGAGCGCGTCGGCGTCGAGCCGCCAGTCGATGCGCGCCTCGGCCTTCTCGACCTTGCGCGCGTAGGTGATGCCCGTCTCCGCCTGCGCCACGAACTGCAAGCCGATGTTGGCGCCCACTTCGCCGGGTCGCGGCGCCAATGCACGCAACGCATCAACGATCGCTTCGGCGCCCAGCGTCGCCAGCCGATCGTGCAAGCTGGCGGCGGTATCGGCATGGTCGATGGGGGTGACGCGCCGGATCGCAACCGGGCCGGTGTCCAGGCCGGCTTCCATCTTCATGATGCAGACTCCGGTTTCACGGTCGCCCGCCTGGATCGCGCGCACGATCGGCGCAGCCCCGCGCCACCTTGGCAGCAGCGAAGCGTGGATGTTGAGGCAGCCCAGCGGCGGCACGTCCAGCACCGCCTGCGGCAGGATCAGGCCGTATGCAGCAACGACCATGACATCCGGCCGAAGCGCCATCAGCGCCTGACGGCATCGGGATCGCGCAGGGTCGGCGGCTGCAGGACCGGCACGCCCGCTGCTTGCGCACGCACCTTGACCGGGGAGGCAGTCAGCTTCTGCCCGCGCCCGGCGGGCCGGTCCGGCTGGGTCAGGACGCCGACTACCCGATGGCCGGCGGCGAGGATCGCGTCGAGAGCCCGCTCGGCGAAAGCCGGGGTGCCGGCGAAGACGACCCGCGGCGGCGCGGCGGCAGGCACGGGGGGAAGAAAGGTGGGCGTCAGGATGCAGAAATCAGGCTGCGGCCCGATCCTGCTTGCTGAGCTTGCTCTTGATACGCGACTGCTTGAGCCGCGAGAGGTACTGGACGAACACCTTGCCGTTGAGATGGTCGATCTCGTGCTGCAGGCAGACCGCAAGCACCCCGTCCGCGTCGGTCACGAACTCGTTGCCGTCGCAGGTCCAGCGCCTTCACCGTCACCCGGTCCGGCCGCTCGACCTCGTCGTAGATGCCCGGCACCGACAGGCAGCCCTCTTCGTAGACCTTCGATTCCTCGCTGCTCGCGACGATCTCGGGATTGATGAACACCTTGAGGTCGTCCCGGGCATCGGAGACGTCGATGACGATGATCCGTTTGTGGACGTTCACCTGGGTTGCTGCGAGCCCGATGCCGGGTGCCTCGTACATGGTTTCGGCCATGTCGGCGACCAGACGACGAACGGCATCATCCACGACATCAACGGGCTTGGCGACCGTGTGCAGGCGCGAATCGGGGTAGCGAAGTATGTCAAGAACGGCCATCGGTCGAAAACCACCACTAAACCAAACCAGCTTGCCGCGCGAGAACTGAATAGAGAACAATCCACGGCGAAGCTCGAAGACGCGATCCATCGGCAGGACTGCCAAGCAAGGCAGTTGGGCGCGCGTCCGAGGTTTTTCAAGGATCGACCCAATGTCGCTGAAAAAGTTTAGCACCCGCCGCTTGACCACACTAGCCATCGGTGCCGGGATGGCCGTGAGTGCGATCACCGGGCTGTCGCCGTCGCCGGCCTCGGCCCAGCAGGCGACGCCCCCGATCGAACTCGCCCCGGGCGCGCCCGACAAGCACATCGTCGTCAAGGGGCGATACGCTCTGGGACATCTCGGCGACCTTCCTCAAGTCGCCGTGGCGCTGGCCGGAAGTCTGGCAGCTCAACAAGGAACAGATCGCCGATCCGCACTGGATCTATCCCGGCGACATCGTCTACCTCGACACCTCCGGCACGACGCCCCGCCTGCGGCTTGGGAAGTCCCTGGGCGGCAGCATCGCCGCCAACGGCCGCGGCGGGGACGGCGTCCAGCGCCTCGAGCCGGTCGTGCGGGCCGAGCAACTGGACAAGGACGCCATCTCCACCGTTTCGATGGCGGCGATCGAAGCGTTCATCAACCGGCCGCTGATCGTCGACGAGAAGGGGCTGGTGGAGTCGCCGCGCATCATCGCGACCCAGGAGGGCCGGGTCTATCTAGGCCGTGGCGACCGTGCCTACGTGCGCGGCATCAAGGAAGACGGCGTCAGCGACTGGCACATCTACCGCCCGGCCAAGCCACTGCTCGATCCCGACACCCGCAAGCCGCTCGCCTACGAGGCGCTCTACCTCGGGACCGCGCAAGTGGTGCGCAAGGGCGATCCGACCACCATCCGCATCGTCGGCAACGCCGAGGAAATCGGCGAAGGCGACCGGCTGGTGCCGGCGGAAGCCGCCCGCACGGTGAATTTCGCACCCCGCGCACCAGAGCGCGACATCGTCCGGCAAGATCGTGTCGGTCTACCGCGGCATTACCCAGGTCGGGCGCAACAGCGTCGTTGCGCTCAACGTGGGTCGCAGCCAGGGGCTCGAGGTCGGCCACGTGCTGACGGTGCAGCAGACCGGCAAGCTCGCCAAGGACCGCGAGAAGAACGAGCTGATCAAACTTCCGAATGAGCCGATCGGCCAATTGCTGGTCTTCCGCACCTTTGACAACATCTCCTACGGCCTGATCGTCGATGCCTCCCAGTCGATCACCGTCGGCGATGGAGTCGTCAACCCCTAGATAACCGTCCTCGTGCCGGCGGCGCCCGCACCGGGGCGCCACACGAGCCGGCATGATCGAGGAAGGTTCCCCGCCGTCCACCGCCGAACTTCTTGCCTGGCTGCGCCTCGGGCACACCCACGGCATCGGCGCAGTTCGTGGGCGGGCGCTGCTGGAGCACCTGGGGCCGCCGGAAGCCGATCCTCGAGGCGGGGCCTGCGCAGGTGGCGCGGGTGCTCGGCTCCCCCGAACTCGCCGGCCGCCTCTTCCGGTCCGACCCGGCGCGCGACAAGCGCATCGCCGCCGCGCTTCGATGGCTCCGCAACGCCGACCCGGCGGGCGGAGACCCCCCGCGCCGGATCCTCACGCTCGCGGATCCACGCTACCCGCCACGCCTGCTGGACCTGGCGGATCCGCCGCTGGTCCTCTACTGCGTCGGCGACTGTCAGTGGCTCGGGCGGCCCCAGGTCGCCATCGTCGGTAGCCGCAACGCCGTCGCTGCACGGCGCCGGCACGGCGCGGGCGCTTGGCGCGGCGATCGCGGCGGCCGGCTGGACCGTCACCAGCGGCCTGGCCGAAGGCATCGACCAGGCGGCCCACCGGGGCGCGCTGGACGCACGCGGCAGCACCGTCGCTGCGCTCGGTACCGGCATCGCGCAGGTCTACCCGGCGCGCGCCGGCGACCTCGCGAGGCGCATCGCTGCGAGCGGCGCCCTGATCAGCGAGCAGCCCCTCGGCACGCCACCTGTGCCGGCGAACTTCCCGCGCCGCAACCGGCTGATTGCGGCATTGGCGCGGGCGGTCCTGGTGGTGGAAGCGGCGCCGCGCAGCGGTTCGCTGATCACCGCGCGGCTGGCCGCCGACATCGGCCGGGAGGTGATGGCGGTGCCGGGCTCCATCCATTCTCCCCTCGCCCGGGGCTGCAACGCCCTGATCCGGCAGGGGGCGAAACTGGTCGATTGCGCGGACGACATCCTGGCGGAACTCCCGCCCATCTCCCGGCTCGGGTTAAGATGGCCGCCTGGAATCGCACCGATGGTGGGCTCGCCGGGACTTGAAACGGCTTCGCCGGCCCCCCATCCCTTAGGCGAGCCTGCGACCGGGGAAGATCCGGCGACAAGTTGTGGGCGGCCTCGGACCGTGCCTGAGGGGATTCCTGACGGGATGCATGAAGGGCTGCCTGAAGAGCAGGCACGGCTGCTGGCGGTGATGTCCGCAGACCCGGTCATGCTGGAGACCATCGCGCAGCGGCAGCGACTGCCGCTGTCCGCCGCACTCGCCGCACTGCAGACCCTGGAGTTGCTCGGGCTGGTCCAGCGCCAGCTGGACGGCTCCTACGTTCGCTGTCGATGACCTGGATTACTTGAACCGGCCGCTCGGAATGGCTCCGAAGGCGGGTTCCCCTGAAACCCGCTTGCCTGCAGGGATCGCTTGCACGATCGGCAGACAGCCTCTTACTATTGGCCCCCTTCATGGGTAAAGCACTGATCATTGCCGAGAAGCCGTCGGTCGCCAACGACATCGCACGTGTCCTGGGCGGCTTCACGCGTCACGGCGACTACTTCGAGAGCGACGAGTACATCGTCAGCTCGGCCATCGGCCATCTGGTGGAAATCGCCGCGCCCGAGCAATACGAGGTCAAGCGCGGCAAGTGGTCATTCGCCAACCTGCCGGTGATCCCGCCGCATTTCGACCTGCGACCGATCGAGCGCACGGAGGATCGGCTCAAGCTGCTGACCCGCCTGATCAAGCGCAAGGACGTTGACCGCCTCATCAATGCCTGCGACGCGGGCCGCGAGGGCGAGTTGATTTTCCGGCTGATCGCCCAGCATGCCAAGGCGAAGCAGCCGGTGCAGCGCCTGTGGCTGCAATCGATGACGCCCAATGCAATCCGCGAAGGCTTCGAGCGGCTGCGCAGCAACGAAGAAATGATCCCGCTGTCGGAGGCGGCGCGCTGCCGGTCGGAAGCCGACTGGCTGGTGGGCATCAACGGCACCCGGGCCATGACGGCGTTCAACTCGCGCGACGGCGGCTTCTATCTCACCACCGTC
The DNA here is from genome assembly GCA_963844195.1 of uncultured Pseudomonadota bacterium. Taxonomy (GTDB): domain Bacteria; phylum Pseudomonadota; class Gammaproteobacteria; order Burkholderiales; family Burkholderiaceae_E; genus Lautropia. The sequence goes on from CAWJNC010000006.1 coordinate 509,101, forward strand.
GGCCGCGTGCAGACCCCGACCCTGAGCCTCATCGTCGAGCGCGAGGAGAAGATCCGCAAGTTCGTGCCGCGTGACTACTTCGAGGTCAAGGCCACCTTCCAGGCCAAGGCGGGCAGCTACGACGGCAAATGGTTCGACGGCAGCTTCAAGAAGGGCGAGGAGCCGGAAGCCCGGGCCGATCGGCTGTGGGATCGGGCCAAGGCCGATGCAATCGTCGCCGAATGCGAAGGGCGCGAAGGCACCGTCGTCGACGAAGCCAAGCCGGCCACCCAGCTCGCGCCCGGGCTTTTCGACCTGACCACGCTGCAGCGCGAGGCCAACGGCCGCTTCGGCTTCTCCGCCAAGACGACCCTGTCGATCGCCCAGGCGCTGTATGAACGGCACAAGGTGCTGACCTACCCCCGGACCGACTCGCGCTTCCTGCCGGAGGACTACCTCCCGACCGTGACGCAGACCTTCAGCGCCTTGACCGGAGTCCAGCAGCATGCGCCGTTCGCACGGCAGATCCTGGAGAAGGACTGGGTCAAGCCCAACCGCCGCATCTTCGACAACGCCAAGATCTCGGACCACTTCGCGATCATTCCGACCCTGCAGCCGCCGAAGAACCTCTCGGATGCAGAGCAGAAGATCTACGACCTGGTGGTGCGACGCTTCATGGCCGTGTTCTTTCCCTCGGCAGAATTCCTGGTCACCACCCGCACCACCACGATCGACCAGCACACCTTCCGTACCGAAGGCCGGGTGCTGGTCAGCGCGGGCTGGCTGGCCATCTACGGCCGCGAGGGCATTCCCGAGGGCAACAGCCCCAACCTGCCGCTGGTGGAGCGGGACGAGCGGGTTCCGGTCGAGGAAATTGCAACCATCGCCTTGCAGACCCGGCCACCTGCGCGTTTCACGGAAGCGACCATGCTGTCGGCCATGGAAGGTGCCGGCAAGACGCATCGATGATGATGAATTACGAGAGGCGATGGCGGGCAAGGGCCTCGGCACGCCGGCTACCCGGGCCGCCATCATCGAAGGCCTGATCGCCGAGCGATACGTGGTGCGCGAAGGCCGCGAGCTGATTCCGACCGCCAAGGCCTTCCAGCTGGTCACGCTGCTGCGCGGCCTCGGGCGTTGCGGAGTTGACCATGCCGGAACTCACCGGCGGCTGGGAGTACAAGCTCAACCAGCTCGAACACGGGCGGACCGATCGCGACACGTTCATGACCGAGATCGCGGCGATGACCCGCCAGATCGTCGAACGGGCGCGTAATTATGAATCAGACACGGTCCCGGGGGATTACGCCACCCTTGCGACGCCTTGTCCCAAGTGCGGCAGCGTGGTCAAGGAGAACTACAAGCGATTCGCCTGCACCAACTGCGACTTTTCCATCACCAAGATCCCGGGCGGGCGCCAGTTCGAACTGCCCGAGGTCGAGACGCTGCTGCGCGACAAGGTGATCGGGCCGTTGAGCGGCTTTCGCAGCAAGATGGGGCGGCCCTTCTCGGCCATCATCAAGATCACCGACGAGCACAAGCTCGAATTCGACTTCGGCCAGAGCAACGAGGACGACGAGAACGCCGAGCCGGTGGACTTCGGCGACCAGCAGCCGCTCGGCGCCTGCCCGAAATGCGGCGGCCGCATCTTCGCGCATGGCATGAGCTACGTCTGCGAGAGGTCGGTGGGACCCCAGAAATCCTGCGACTTCCGCTCCGGCCGCGAGATCCTGCAGCAGCCGATCGAGCCGGAGCAGATGACCAAACTGCTCAGAGACGGCAAGACCGACTTGCTCACCGGCTTCGTGTCGTCGCGTACGCGGCGCAAGTTCAAGGCATTCCTGGTCAGGCAGCCGGACGGCAAGATCAGCTTCGAGTTCGACAACAGCAAAGCCAGACCAGGCAAGGCCGGCAAGGCGGCAGCCAACGGCAAGTCCGCTGCGGCGGGCGGCGCGGCCGGCGCCTCCGAACCGGCGGGCGGCGCCGGAGCCGACGTACCGGCACCGGCGACAACGGCCGCGGCCGGCCGGGGCAGGAAGGCGTCCCCGACTGCCGGTGCGACGAAGCCGGCAGCCAAGCCCGCGGCCAAGCGTGCTGCCGCGAAGAAGCCGGCGACGACGGCCGCGGCCCGAAGAACTGCAGCCAAGCGGCCGGCCTCCGGCAAGAAAGCCGCGAAGAAGCCTGCAGCGACCAAGTCCGCTGGCACCACCGCGGCAGCCAGCCAGGAACCGCCGCCGGCCAAGAAATCGGCCTGAGATTTGTGGTCGCCGCAGCGCATCATGATGCGCTGCGTCTCATGTATCCTTTGGCCCGTTGGCCAGCCTCACCGGCAGGCCGCATCGATCGCCGGAGCATTCGCAGCGCCTTGAGCATCGAAGACGCCACTGGGAAGGCATGCAGGAAGCCAACCGGGGGGGAACCGACCGGAGGGGCTGCCGCGGATCCACTTCCCGCCGCGCCGCCGCCCTCCCCGCAAGCGGCAGAAGGCCCGGGCGCGGACCTGCTCAACGGCATTGCACGCCTGCCTGCGCATTGGGTGTTCGCCTACGGTTCGCTCATCTGGCATCCCGACTTCGAGTTCAGCGAGCGCCATCTCGTGCGGATTCATGGCTATCACCGTGCCTTCTGCATCAGTTCGACGCGCTATCGCGGGACGCCGGAACTGCCGGGGGTGGTGCTCGGCCTCGATCGAGGCGGCTCCTGCCACGGCGTCGTGTATCGCATGAAGTCGGGCCAGGAAGGCGAGATCGTCGAGAGGCTCTACCAGAGGGAGATGCCGAACCTCGTCTACACACCGAAGATGCTGCCGGTTCGCCTGCCCGGGGACCGCCGCATCGAGGCCATCGCTTTCGTCGCCCGGCGCGATCACCCCAGCTACCTGAGGCTGTCCCGTGACGAGATCCTGCGTCGTCTGTCATCATGTCGCGGCGGGCGCGGCCACAATCGCGAGTACGCCATCAACACCTGGCACGCCCTGCGCGAATGGGGAATAGAAGACGCCGGCCTGGCCGCCGTCGCCCGGGATCTGGAGACGCTGGATTGCGCCGCACAAGACCCGGGCACCTCGCTTCCAGCCGCGCTCCCTGCCAACCGCTGAGAAGGAGAACGTAATGAAGGTCCGCTCGCCGTTTCGCCTGCTGTCCGCTGTCCTGATCTCCCTGGTCTTCTGCGCCTCGGCGTGGGCGCACCACGGCTGGAGTTCCTATGACGCAGAGAAGACGATCAAGGCAGAGGTGCCGCTGGCCGAGGTGCGTTATCGCAATCCCCATGCAGAAGTCGAGGTCGACTACCAGGGCCAGCGCTGGCAGGTGATCCTCGCGCCCACCAGCCGCATGGAATCCCGCGGACTGCCCAAGGATTCGCTCAAACCCGGCAAGACTGTGACTCTCGAAGGTTATCCGCGCAAGGACGGCACGCCGGAGATGCGCATCGAGCGGATCATTGTCGACGGCAAGGTGATCGAGCTGCGCTGACCGCGCAGGCGACATGGATCCGGCCGGCTGGCTGAACCTCGCCGCGCTGGCTGCGGACCTGGAAGGGTCCAGCCTGGGCGCATGGATGCGCGGCTCCGACCGCGCGTATCCGGTCGCCAACCTGGTGCACCTGCTGGGATTGGTGCTGCTGGTCGGGCCGATGCTCCTGCTCGACCTCAGGCTGCTTGGCGCGGCCCGGCACTATCCGCTGCCCGCCGTCTCCGCCACCCTTACGTCCTGGGCCATCGTCGGCCTGCTCCTGCTCCTGCCCAGCGGCGCTCTGATGTTCGCGGCCGACGCCGGACCGCTGCTCGACAACCCGGTGCTCCAGGTCAAGCTGCTGCTGATAGCGCTTGGCATCGCCAATGCGCTGCTGTTCCGTCTGTTGTGGTCGGATCGGCTGGACGAATGGGACCTGGTGCGGCCGCGCGCGGGACGACTGCAAGCGGCGCTGTCCGCCTTGTGCTGGCTAGCCACGGGTACGCTGGGGCGGCTGATCGCCTACGGCTAAGGAGCCTGGCGCGCTGCGCGCCGGCGACCCAGACGATGGCGACGCTACCGACGAAGTTGCCGATGCCGATCGCGGTGAAGCAGCTATCGCCCACGACGACCATGCCATAGACGGTGGCCGCCAGGTGGGAAAGCGCCGCGCTGCCCCACGTCATCAGGGACACCGAGCGGGCGCCGTCGGCGCAGCGCCAGACCAGCCACACCTGCGGCGCGTAGGCAGCGACGCGCATGAGACTGGTCGCCGCATAGAACCAGCCGATGGCTAGCGCTGCTTCGCTCGAGACCGCGATGTCCATTTGCCGCTCCCGCTGGTAGGGACGCTTCGACGCGGCGTCCGGTGCCAGTGAGTCGGCGGGAGCCGATCGCCGGTTCACCGGCTCCGGGGCAATCACATCGCGTCGGTCGCTTTGCCCACCACCGCCTCGAGCAGGGCCAGCATGGCCGCGCGGTAGCGGCCTGAATCCCCGCCTTCGTCGATGGCCAGCGCCGCGCGATCGAAGGCGGCCGACAGCAACACGGCTTGCGCCGCCACGTCCTGGTCGCGAGGCACCGCGTCCTCGTGCGCCGTGCCGTTCGGCCCAGTACCTGCCGCCCTGGTGCCTGTCGCGTCGATACCTGTCGCCTTGCCGGCCGCCCTGGTGCCCGCCGCCCGGACCGTCGTCCTCCGCGGTTCGGTCCGGCGGGGCCCCGCCCGCTCGGCCATCGCGGCCGCCAGTCCTTGCACCAGTGTCCGCTCCGCGTTGGCCTCGTCCAGGACGCGCATCGCGGCGATGCCCAGCACGGCCGGTCCCTCGATCAGCAGCAGCCGGGTCCGGCCCATCACCGTCATGGCGTCGAGGTAGGCGAGAGCGCCCGCCATCAGCGCCTCGCGCGCAGACAGCGTGGCATCGGCCGCGGCCTCGATCTCCAGCGCCACTGCCCCGGCCTCCTCCTCCAGCAGCGCCCGGAACAACTCGCTCTTGTCCTTGAAGTGGTGGTAGAGCGCGCCCCGGGTCACACCGGCCATCGCGACGATCTCCGGCGTGGAGGTGGCAGCGAAGCCCTTGCGGACGAACGATTCGCGGGCCGCGGCGAGCAACGCCTCGCGCGTCGCGCGGGTGCGATCCGGATTGGAACGGCGGGAAGCCTCTATTTGCATACATACAGCCTGTACGTTATATTGAAACATGCAGCCTGTATGTTATCCGAGCCCGGGCTGCACAGAATGGGAGCTACCGATGAAGGCGAACAGCTACTACCCGGTGATCATGACCAGCGAGGTGGCCCGAACCGCCACCTTCTACCAGCGCCATTTCCGCTTCACGCCCCTCTTCGCAAGCGACTGGTACGTGCACCTGCAGTCGCGCGAAGATCCGTCCGTCAACCTGGCGATCCTCGACGGCAGCCACGAAAGCATCCCCGCCCATGCCCGCACCGGCAGTGCAAGCGGCCTGATCCTGAACTTCGAGGTCGACGATCCGGATGCGGTGTATCGGGAAGTGGCGGCGGCGGGGCTTCCGGTCCACATCCCGTTGCGCAACGAACCCTTCGGCCAGCGCCACTTCATCACCTCCGACCCCAACGGAGTGCTGATCGACGTGATCAAGCCGATCCCGCCGACGGCAGAATACGAGGCGATGTTCACTCAGCCGCCCGCCTAGACCGCGGCTGCGCCGGGACGCCGGTAAAGACGCCCGGAGGGGCTTCGCTCGCCCGCCATGGCCGGTTGATACCATCAACCGCCATGACCCGACTTTCCGTCCTCGACCTCTCGCCGATTCTCGAAGGCAGCGACGCCTCGCAGTCGTTTCGCAATTCGCTGGACCTCGCGCGCCATGCCGAGAGGCTCGGCTACCAGCGCTTCTGGCTCGCCGAGCACCACAGCATGCCGGGTATCGCCAGCGCCGCCACCTCGGTGGTGATCGGTCATGTGGCGGCCGGCACATCCACCATCCGGGTCGGCGCCGGCGGCATCATGCTGCCGAATCATTCGCCGCTGGTGATCGCCGAACAGTTCGGGACGCTGGCCTCGCTCTTCCCGGGGCGTATCGACCTGGGCCTGGGACGGGCACCCGGCTCGGACATGGCTACTGCCCGCGCATTGCGCAGGAACCTCGCAAGCGATGCCGACCAGTTCCCGCAGGACGTGGTCGAGCTCATGCACTATCTCGAGGAACCGGAGCCCGGCCAGCAGGTCCAGGCGGTGCCGGGCGCGGGCCTCGACGTTCCGATCTGGATCCTCGGCTCGAGCCTCTTCGGAGCGCAATTGGCGGCGGCGCTGGGCCTGCCATTCGCCTTCGCATCGCATTTCGCGCCGGCCATGATGATGCAGGCAGTCTCGCTCTATCGCGCCCGCTTCAAGGCGTCGGAGCGGCTGCAGCAACCGTACGTGATGCTCGGCTTCAACGTCTTTGCGGCGGATACCGACGAGCAGGCACGCTACCTCGCCACGTCGATGCAGCAGGCGTTCGTGAACCTGCGCACCGGCCGGCCCTCGAAGCTGCCGCCGCCGGTGAAGGGCTACGAGGCGCACCTGTCGCCGCCGCAGAAGGAAATGCTCGACCAGGTGCTGTCCTGCTCTGCAATCGGCTCGCCGGACACTGTCCGGCAGCAGATGAAGGAGTTCGTCGAGCGCACCGGTGCCGACGAGCTGATGATCACCGCGCAGATCTTCGATCACCAGGCGCGGTTGCGGTCCTACGAGATTGCCGCGCAGGCGCGCGACGCCGGCTGATCGCCGGTGCACAACAGGCGCTATCCCATCGCTTTCGAAAACGCCGGCCGCGCGCGACACCGTGCGATGTACTCCCCGATCACCTGGCTCGCCTGCACCTGCTTCACGCCGCATTGCGCCGCCCAGCCGAGCTCCGCACCGACGTAGAGATCGGCCGCGCTGAAGCGCTCGCCGAGCAGCCACGGTCCCGGCTGCAGGGCAGCCTCGATCGCGGCGACCACGTCCTCCACGCTGCCCCAGCCGATCGCGCCCTTGCGCGGCACCGGCGGGCGCTTGAACATTTCCTCGGCCACCGCGGGCTCGATGCAGCTGCCGCCGAAGAACAGCCATCGATACCAGCTGCCGCGCTCGGTCGAGCCCACCGGTGGCGCCAGCCCGGCATCGGGATGCGCGTCCGCGAGCCATGCGATGATTGCCGGGGCCTCGGTGATGACGGTCCCCTCGACCACGATCGTCGGGATCTTGCCCATCGGGTTGATGGCGAGGAATTCCGGCTGCCTGTTCTCGCCTTTCTGGAGGTCGACGTGCCGAAGCTCGTAGTCGGCGCCGCACTCCTCCAGCATCCAGCGCACGATCGCTGCCCGGCTCTGGGGGTTGTGGTAGAAGACGATCCTGCTCGCGCTCTTTGGCATTGCCGGCTCCTGAAGGTGTTCCAGTGCCAATTCTAGTCGTCAGGATCACCTGGACCACTAGCGCTCCATCCTCAAGCCGATGGCATCCGAACTTCCTTTCGACGCGGCTCACGGGCCATCTTTTGCTCTCGAAGAAGCCCGACTTGAACACGATGCGTACGAGAGCGGCACGAACTGATCGAGATCAGGCCAGGCGCCCAAGGCCTGACACAATGTGCGACCGCGTCCATGCGTTTCTTCTGCTTCCTGCTCAATGCGCGCGCCGCTTGAGGTCCATCAGCCGCAGGATCATCGGCGTGAAGATCAGCTGCATCGCCAGGCCCATCTTGCCGCCCGGCACCACGACGTTGTTCGGCCGACTCATCCACGAGTCGTGCAGCATCGACATCAGGTAGCCGAAATCGATCCCCTTGGGATTGGCGAAACGGATCACCACCATCGATTCGTCCGCCGCCGGAATATCCTTGGCGATGAACGGATTCGACGTGTCCACCGTCGGCACGCGCTGGAAGTTGACGTGCGTGCGGCTGAACTGCGGGCAGATGTGGTTCACGTAGTCGGGCATACGCCGCAGGATGGTGTCGACCACCGCTTCCTGGCTGTAGCCGCGCATGTTCTTGTCGCGATGCAGCTTCTGGATCCACTCGAGGTTGATGATCGGCACGACGCCGACCAGCAGGTCGACATGACGCGCCACGTCGGCTTCGGGACCCACGTAGGCGCCATGCAGGCCCTCGTAGAACAACAGGTCGGTGTCCGGCTGCATCGGCCCCCAGGCGGTGAAGGTGCCGGGCACGCCGCCGAGTTCGCACGCCTCCGGTTCGTCGTGGATGTATCGGCGCACCCGGCCGTTGCCGCTCTCGCCGTATTGCGCGAAGGTTCCCTCCAGCTCCGCCAGCAGGTTGGATGCGGGTCCGAAATGGCTGATCGCCGCCTCTTCGCCGGCGTCCGCCTGGCGGATGCGCTCGCGCATCGCGACGCGGTCGAAGCGATGGAAGGCGTCGCCCTCGATGACCTGGGCGCTGATCCCTTCGCGACGGAAGATATGCGCGAAGCTCTGCATGACGGTGCTGGTGCCGGCACCGGACGAACCGGTCACCGCGATCACGGGATGTCGGATGGACATGGCAGCCTCCGCGCTCAGACCCGCGCTTCCGGCCGGTAGAGCGAACGTTCGTTGAAAAGCGGCGACACGTAGGCCGCGTCCTCGCCGGCGTCGTGCTGCGCGTGGTAGCGCTCGATGCGCTCGACTTCGTCGCGAGAGCCCAGGATCACCGGCACCCGCTGGTGCACCGCCTCGGGCCGCAGGTCCAGCAGCGGCATGCGGCCCGTGCTCGCCCGTCCGCCGGCCTGCTCGACCAGCATGCCCATCGGGTTCGCCTCGTAGAGCAGGCGCAGGCGGCCCGGCTTCGCGGGATCCTTGGTGTCGCGCGGATACAGGTAGACACCGCCGCGCATCAGGATGCGGTGGACATCCGCCACCATGCAGGCGTTCCAGCGCATGTTGAAGTCGCAGCCGCGCGCTCCCGCGCGGCCCGCCTGGCATTCGGTGACGTAGCGATGCACCGGCGGCTCCCAGAAGCGTGCATTGCTGGCGTTGATCGCGAACTCGCTGGACCTGGGCGCGATCGACAAGCTCCGGATGGGTGAGGATGAAGTTGCCGATTTCGCGATCGAGGGTGAAGCCGTGCACCCCCTTGCCGACCGTCAGCACCAGCATCGTGGCGGGGCCGTAGATGGCATACCCCGCCGCCACCTGTTCGTTGCCCGGCTTCAGGAAGTCGCCCGCGCACGGCGGCCGGAAGGCGCCGTGGCGCAGGATCGAGAAGATCGTGCCGATCGAGACGTTGACGTCGGTGTTCGACGATCCGTCGAGCGGGTCGAACACCAGCAGGTAGCGGTCTCCGGCGTAGGCGGCGGGCACCGGATACGGCTCGTCCAGTTCTTCCGACACCATCCCGGCCACCAGCCCGCCCCATTCGCAGCCGCGCAGCATCGCCTCGTTGGCGAGCAGGTCGAGTTGCTTCTGCGTCTCGCCCTGCGCATTGCGGCTGTCGGCCGAGCCGAGGTAGCCGCCGAGCGCGCCCTTGGCGGTCATGGCCGCGATCGCCTTGATGGCGGCTGCGACATCGACCAGCAGCGCCCCGAGGGCGCGCGAATCCTCGAACCCTTCGAGCTGCTGGATCAGAAACTTCGATAGCGTAGTCCTGCCGAGGTGCATGGCGTGTCTCCGTCAGTTCGTTGCCTGCGCGAAGACACGGCTGGCGCGGATGTCTGCGGCGGTGATGGTGTCGAGATCGCGGCGTTCGAAGATCCGCGTGCGCTGCGCAAACAGCCGGCTCGCCTGCCGAAGCCGTGCGCGGTCGAGCGCGTTGCGCACGCTGCGCGCATTGGCGAAGTTGGGCTGCGCGATGCGGAGCGCCAGGTAGTCCCCGAACGCGTCGCGCGCCTCGGCATCGAAGCGGTAGTGCTGGGCGGCGAGCAGGATCTCGGCAATCCGCAGCAGCTCCGGCGGCGTGTAGTCGGGGAAGTCCAGGTGGTGCGCGATCCGCGAGCTCATGCCGGGGTTGGAGCGGAAGAACGTGTCCATCCGGTCGCGATACCCGGCCAGGATCACCACCAGGTCATCGCGCTGGTTCTCCATCACCTGCAGGAGGATCTCGATCGCTTCCTGGCCGTAGTCGCGCTCGTTCTCCGGGCGGTACAGGTAGTACGCCTCGTCGATGAAGAGCACGCCGCCCATGGCCTTCTTCAGCACCTCGCGGGTCTTCGGCGCCGTATGTCCGATGTACTGGCCCACCAGGTCGTCCCGGGTCACCGCCACCAGGTGGCCCTTGCGTACGTAGCCGAGCCGGTGAAGTATCTCCGCCATCCGCAACGCGACCGTCGTCTTGCCGGTGCCGGGATTGCCGGTGAAGCACATGTGCAGCGACGGCGACTGCGCGCTCAAGCCGAGGTTCGCCCGCAGCTTGTCGATCACCAGCAGCGCGGCGATGTCGTGGATCCGCTGCTTGACCGGGGCGAGACCGACCAGTTCGCGCTCGAGTTCGGCCAGCACCGATTCGACCTGGCTTTGCGCAAGCACCTCGCCGATCGTGCGGGCAGGCGGCCGCTCCGCAGGCCCATCGCCGGCCCCGCCCTCCCCGGTGGCAGCGCGGCTTTCCGGTTCGGCCGGCCCGACCTGGACCGGCAACTGCGCGGCGGGGCGGGTTGAACGGGGTGCTTCCTGTGGGGCGCCCGGCAACCTGTAGAGCGGCATGCTCATCGTTTCATCCCTGCCGGAAAGCGCGGCCCGGCGCTTGCGCCCTGTCGGCAGGCTCGACATCGCGCAGCTGGTAGCGCATCCGTCGACCGTCGACCTCCTGGCGCACCAGCCTGGATTCCCGCTCGTGCGGCGGACGATTGACGATGAAGCTCATCGCGATCGACTCGACGCCGCGCGTGGAATCGAAGGCCATCAGGCGGATCCAGTGGTCCGGGAAGGTCTGCCGGCAGGCCTGCAGCTCCATCATCGCGCCCGCTGCATCCTGCAGGTCGAACATCGGCATGCCGAACATCTCCCAGAAGGTGTTGCGCGGATGCGGGTCGTCGGTGTACTCGACGCTCCAGGCATAGCCCCTGGCGAGCCCGTAGTCGACCTGGCGGGCGATCTCCTCGTCGCGCAGGTCGGGCAGGAAACTGAATTGGCCCTGGGTGATGCGGCCGGTCGGATTGCTCAACATGTCCTTTCTCCGTCAGTTGGCGACTGAATTTGACGACTCACTTGGCGACTCGGTTGGCGACTCGGTTGGCGACTCAGTTGGCCAATGCGGGCGTGACCGCGTAGTCGCTGGTATCGGTCGAGGCGTAGTTGAAGGTGATGTCGCCCCAGGTATCGAGCGCCTGCTTGAGCGGCGTGCAGAAGCTCGCCGCTTCGCGCAGGATCTGCGGGCCCTCGTTGCGGATGTCGCGGCCTTCGTTGCGCGCCTTGACCATCGTCTCGAGCGCGACCCGGTTGGCCACTGCGCCCGCCTGGATGCCGGCCGGATGGCCGATGGTGCCGCCGCCGAACTGCAGGATGACGTCGTCGCCGAACAGGTCGAGCAGCTGGTGCATCTGGCCTGCGTGGATGCCACCGGAAGCGACCGGCATCACCTTGCGCAAGTCGGCCCAGTCCTGGTCGAAGAACAATCCGCGTGGCAGGTCCTGCCGTGTGAAGCTGTCGCGGCAGACGCTGTAGTAGCCCTGCACGGTCATCGGATCGCCTTCGAGCTTGCCGACGGCGGTGCCGGCATGCAGGTGGTCGACGCCCGCCAGCCGCAGCCACTTGGCAATCACTCGGAAACTCACGCCATGGTTCTTCTGGCGGGTATAGGTGCCGTGGCCGGCGCGGTGCATGTGCACGATCATGTCGTGTCGACGGGCCCAGGCGGCCATCGACTGGATCGCTGTCCAGCCCACCACCAGGTCGAGCATGATCACCACCGATCCGAGCTCGTGCGCGAGCTCGGCGCGCTCGTACATGTCCTCCATGGTCGCGGCCGTCACGTTCAGGTAGCTGCCCTTGACCTCCCCCGTCGCCGCACTCGCCTTGTTGACCGCGTCCATCACGTACAGGAAGCGGTCGCGCCAGTGCATGAACGGCTGCGAGTTGATGTTCTCGTCGTCCTTGAGGAAGTCCAGGCCGCCCTTCAGCCCTTCGTAGATGACGCGGCCGTAGTTGCGCCCCGACAGGCCGAGCTTCGGCTTGGTGGTCGCGCCGAGCAGCGGCCTTCCGAATTTGTCGAGGCGCTCGCGCTCGACCACCAGCCCGGTGGGCGGCCCCTTGAAGGTCTTCACATAGGCCACCGGAATGCGGATGTCCTCGAGCCGGATCGCTTTCAGCGGCTTGAAGCTGAAGACGTTGCCGATCAGGCTCGCTGTCATGTTGGCGATCGAGCCTTCCTCGAAGAGGATCAGGTCGTAAGCCACCCAGGCGAAGTACTGGCCGTCGCCGGCAGGCACCGGCTCGACCTTGAAGGCTTTGGCGCGATAGCTGTCGCAGGCGGTGAGGCGGTCGGTCCAGACCACCGTCCAGGTCGCGGTGCTCGACTCCCCGGCCACCGCGGCGGCCGCTTCGATCGGGTCGACACCATCCTGCGGCGTGATGCGGAACAGGCAGACCACGTCGGTGTCCTTCGGCAGGTAGTCCGGGTTCCAGTACCCCATCTGGCGGTACTTCAGGACGCCGGCGCGGTAGCGCTGCTTCGCGTCGGTGATGATGCCCTCGTCGACCGGCTTGTTCATGACTTGCTCCCGTGGCGTCTCGTGTGCGTTGCTCGGATGGCGGTCGGGCGGTGATCCCACCTGGCGGGCGGAGCACCGGGCGGCACCATGGTCAACAGCCTAGGCAAGCCAGATCTTCAAGTAAATTCACGAGTAATGACTGCAGAAGTAAGAAACGCTTAATCAGACCTTCCAAGGAGCTGCTCGCATGAGGAACGTCACGCTGCGCCAGCTCCGGGTGTTCGCCTCGGTGGCTCGGCATGAGAGCTTCGCGCGGGCAGCCGAGGAGCTCAGCCTCACGCCGCCGGCGGTGTCGATGCAGGTCAAGGAGCTGGAGGCGCAGGTGGGGCTGCCGCTGTTCGACCGGTCGAAGCGCAATGTCGCGCTCACCACCGTCGGCGAGTACGTGCTGGCGCATGCCCGCCGCGTACTTGCGGTAATCCGAGACGCGGAGGACATGGTTGCCAATCTGCGCGGCCTGCAGGGTGGCCGGCTCGATGTCGGCATGGTCGGCACCGCGGAGTATTTCCTGCCGCGCCTGCTCGCCGACTTCCGCCGCGAGCATCCGGGCATCGAGATCCGGCTGCAGGTCGCAAGCAATCGCAGCCAGCTGGTGGCGCTCATGCAGCAGGCCGAAGTCGAGCTGGCGATCATGGGGCGGCCGCCCACCCAGGCTGCAACCCGGGCCGAACCGTTCGCGCTGCATCCGCACGTCCTGGTGACGGCGGTAGACCATCCCTTCACGCGGCTCGAACAGGTTCCCGCCGCGGCGCTCGCCGAGGAAGGATTCATCATGCGCGAGCCCGGCTCCGGCACCCGCGCGGCGCTCGACGACTACATGCACGCCCGGCGGATCATGCCGCGCATGGTGATGGAGATGTCGAGCAACGAGGCGATCAAGCAGGCGGTCATGGCCGGCATGGGCGTCAGCCTGCTGTCGCTGCACACCATCGGCCTGGAGCAGCGCCATCGCCTCATCGCGACGCCGGAGGTCGAGGGCATGCCGGTGATACGGAGATGGCATGTGGTCAACAACCTCGGCAAGACGCTGTCGCCGGCCGCGGAGGCGTTTCGCTACTTCATCCTCGAGCGCGGCGAGCGGTTTCTCGCGAAGCACTTCCCGCACGAGCTCGCGCCTGCGGCAGCCCGCGGGAGGGCTTTGGCCGGCGCGGCGGCAGCGGGTGCGGCGGCGCAGGATCCGGAAGAGCGGGCGGCAGCGCCGCGACCGCGGCGGCGATCAGCCCGCAGCGCCGCGGCAGGCTCTGCAGCCGCCGTTCCCGGATCCCGCAGGAGGACTTGACTCTGACGACCTGAGCCACGATCCGCAACTCATGCGCACATCGACCGATCGCCGGAGCGTCAACAACCGCACCGCATCCGTGGCGAGGTCGTGCACCCGGGCACATCTTTGCCGGCACAGCCAAGCCCGCTAAACTGGTTCGACCTGCACGAAACCGGTGGAGCCTGCGATGAGCAATGCAATCCTGCTGATTCCCGCCGCCGTGGCTTGTTCGATTGCCGCGTTCGGCCCGCCGGCTGCCGCTCAGGCGCGCGGTGAACTGCTGTACACCACGAACTGCCAGCTCTGCCATAGCCAGCAGGTTCACTGGCGCGCCAACCGCCTTGCGACCGACTGGGGCAGCCTCGTGGCCCAGGTCCGGCGATGGCAGGAGACCGGCCGGCTCGGCTGGAGCGACGAAGACATTCGCTTCGTCGCCCGATACCTGAACGACACCATCTACAAGTTCCCGGAGACCTCGGACTCGCTGACTCTGGCACCCGGGAGCTCCGTCATGCCGGACATCCCGGCTCGCCTGGCAGCAGTTTCTTCAGCCGCTGCTCACGGATCTCGTCAATCACCCTGATCAACCAGGCCCCACGGCGCCCCGCGCAGCAGGCTCTCCAGCCGCTGCTCGCGGATCCCGTAGAAGGACTTGATCTCCTCGATCTGCGCGAGGATCGGCCCCGGCGAGCGCGGCGTGCCCCGCTTCACCGCGAGGATCATCTTGTTCTTGCTGGTGTGCTCGAGCGAGATGAACTCGAAGACCCGCGTCTCGTAGCCGCAGGCCTCGAGCAGCATCGCGCGCAGGCCGTCGGTCACCATCTCCGCCTGCTGGCCGAGGTGGATGCCGTGCTGCAGGATCGGGCGCAGCGGATGCGGGCTGAGCAGCTGCGGGCGCAACTGCTTGTGGCAGCACGGCGCGCACATGATGATGGCGGCCCCGGCCCGGATGCCCTGGTGGATGGCGTCGTCCGTGGCAGTGTCGCAGGCGTGCAGGGCGATCATGACGTCGTAGGCAGGATTGCCCGGCGCGCCTTGCAAGGTCTGCGCGCAATAGCTGGCAATGTCCCCCTGGCTGAAGGTCAGCCCCTCGATGCCGAGCTCGGTAACCGCATCGTTGCAGGTCTTCACCAGATCGCCGCGCAACTCGACGCCATGGGTGCGGGAGGCGACTCCCAGCGTACTACGCAGGTAGTCGTGCAGCGCGAAAGTCAGGTAGCCCTTGCCGGCGCCGAAATCGATCAGGCGCAGCGGCGCCTCGCGCTGCTGCAAGCCGGAGGAGCGCCACGCGTCGGCGAAGACCTCGATGAAGCGGTTGATCTGCTTCCACTTGCGGGCCATCGACGGGATCAGGTGCCCACGGCTGTCGGTCACGCCGAGCGCCCGCAGGAACGGCCTTTCGAGAGACAGCAGGCGATGCTTCTCGCGGTTGTGCGCGACGGTGGCCGGCACGGCCGGGGTGTCGCCGCAATCGTCGGAGGCCCCGCCATGGCCCTCGGTGTCGACCTCGTCCTGCTTCCCGCTCCTGCCCTTGGTCTCGCCCTCGGCGGCGTCGGCGGCAGGCCGCCCAGCGCCACGGCTCGTGCGCAAGAGGGCCTTGCCACGCTTGCTGAAGCCGAGTTGCGCCTCCAATGCGCCAGATTGCAGGTTCGCCTGCCGGAAACTGCCGCCTAGAAGCTCATCCACCCGCCGCAGCGCCTGCGGCAGCGGCAGGTTCGTGGTCACGTCGCGGCTGCGGTAGCGATAGACGAAGCTCAGGCATGTCTCGCCGCGGATGACCACCGGCCGTGCCTGCACGCGCAGCAGCTCGTGCTCGTCGCCCAGGTACTTCGACAGCACCAGCGTCATGGGCGCCGCCGTGCCGCTCGCCTGCGTCAGGAGGTCGAGGAACCGCCGACGCGGTTCGTCCATCGGTTGCAGGTCACCCATCGTAGCCATCGCTTCCATTCAACCGCCTCGCACCCCTGCGGCGCCGTTCGCCGGCGCGATCAGACGGTATTGCGTTGCTCGCCCAGGAGATGGAGCACGACCTCGCGAGGGTGGCCGCGGTGACGGTGCTCGTAGAGGTAGATGCCCTGCCAGGTGCCCAGCATCGGTTCGCCGTCCTGCACCGGGACAGCCAGGTGAACCTGCGTCAGCGCGGCGCGGACATGGGCCGGCATGTCGTCGGGCCCTTCCTCATCGTGCTCGAAGAGCGGGTCGCCATCCGGAACCAGCCTTGCGAAGAAGCGCTCCAGATCCGCCTGCACGTCCGGATCCGCGTTCTCCTGGATCAGGAGGCTTGCCGACGTGTGCCGCACGAACAGCGTCAACAGGCCGTCATCGATGCTGCTCGCGCCGATCCAGGCCCGGACCTGCGGCGTGATCTCGACCAGGCCGCGTCCGCGAGTGCCGATCCTGAGCGTCGTGAGAACCTGCCGCATCGTCCGATTGTAGCGACACGGGTAGCCCGCAAGGGATAGGCCATCTGGTCGAGTGCGTCGAAGCCCGATCCGGCGCAAGATCATCACACCGCATCCGAACAAGCTGAGGAAGGTGACTATGGACGGGCATCCCACAGCACGGCTTCAAGGAATGATCCCGCACCTGCCGGTGCGCAAGCCGCTCGTGTCCCACCTGCTGCTCGCCCTGCTGCTCGTCGTCCTGCTCGCGATGCTGCGGGTCTGGGGACCGCAGGAGCGCTTCGTTGCTCCAGCCCCCACAGGAGCCGCCGCTGGAGAGCCGTCCGTGGAGCGGGTTGGCGAGCAGGCTGCGGGGCAGGGCGGGCGGCAGCTCGCCGCGCCCCCTGAAAACGCGCGGTCCGATATCTCGCTGTCCTCGCTGTCCTCGCTGTCTCGCTGCGCGTCTGGCGCGTCTGCCGCGCGTTCCGTCACCGCCCGCGCCTTCGTTCTCGCCGGCGACTCCATCAATGGCGAGCGGATAACGGATCGCGCGCTTGTCGAGCGCATCGAGCGCATCGCTGCCGCAGTGCCTCGGGACCTGCTGGCCGGCGTGTCCGCCGAGGCGCATGTCCGTTACGTTGCACACGGCTTCGGCGGCGGCGACGACGCGCCCATCTACTACGGCGTCTTTCGGGAGCCGGCGGCGGCGCTCGCCTTTGGTTGCGCCTTGGACGAGCACTTCGCGCACGCGTGCGAACCAGCCCCGTTGATGTCGCGCGCAGCCGTCTATGAGGACCCGCCGGGGGTCCACTGCCGCCCGATGCGACTCGCAATGGGTGCGCCGGTATACGAACCGGACCGTTGCGAGGCGGGCGGATGAAACACGTCATGAAGACCGCGCGGCCCGCGACCGGACGGGCCTCGACCCTGCCGCAGCCGACCTATACTTGCTGGCATGGCCAGTCCCGCGCCGCGCTTCAGTGCGCCACTTTCTCCTGCCGAGATCCGGGAGTTCACGCCGTTCATGCACGAGCTGATCGGTATCGCCTTCGGCGTCGTGCGGCCGCGGTTTCTCACCGGCACGCGCGTCATGACCAAGGCCGACGCGTCACCGGTCACGGCTGCCGATCGCGGTGCGGAAAAGGCCCTGCGTTCGCTGATCCGGCGCCGCTACCCGGAGCACGGTGTGCTGGGAGAGGAGTACGGCAGCCATTCAGGCCGCGGCCGCTATCGCTGGATCCTGGATCCTGTCGACGGCACGCGTGCCTTCATCAGCAACTGCTTCCTGTTCGGCACGTTGATCGCGCTCGAGCGCGACGATGGTGAAGGGTTCCGACCTGTGCTCGGCTGCATCGCGCACGCGGCGGCGGGCCAGGCGCTGATCGGCCATGGCCGGGAGAGCCGCCTGTATGCCGCGGATGGCAGCCAGCGACGCGTCCGCGTTCGGACCTGCCGACGTATCGAGGACGCGACCCTTCTGGTCACCAGCCACTGGACCACCGGCGAGCAGGCCGGCGGACCGGCGGTGGAGCCGCTGATCCGGCGCGCCAGGCTCTATCGGACGTGGGGCGACTGCTTCGGCTATTTCGCCCTCGCTACCGGCGGGGCCGACATCATGCTGGATCCGACGCTGTCCTACTGGGACGTGGCCGCCATCGTGCCGGTGGTGGAGGGTGCCGGCGGCCGGGTCAGCGCCTGGGATGGCGGCGATCCGCTGGCGGGGCTGTCGCTGATCGCCACGGCGGGGGCGTTGCATGAGGAGGTGCTGGCGGTGATGGGCGCCAGAGGCTGAAGCGGCCTTGCGTCGCCGCGTCGATCAGCTTCCACTGCAGGCCCTGCGCCAGTCACCAGCCCCTCAGCCCGGTCCCCATGGAAGCGGCGCCAGCACCTCCGGATCGGTCACGACATCGATGACGGTGGGGATGTCGGACTGAAGCGCCCGCTTCATGGCCGCTGCGTATTCCGAGGCATGTTCCACACGGATCCCGTTGCAGTCCATCGCCTTGGCGATGGCTGCGAAGTTGCTGTGGCGGAAGTTGTGGATCTCCCCGGGGTTGCCCGGCTGGTTCTCGTACGCTTCGCTGATCGCGCGCGCCCCCTGGGCCAGGCAGCTGTTGTTGTTGACCACGACGATCACCGGGATGCCATAGCGGCGCGCCGTCTCCAGCTCCGTCAGGTGATACATGAAGGCGCCATCCCCGGCAAAGCAGACCACCGGCCTGTCCGGCGCGGCGCATTTCGCGCCGATCGCGGCCGGGAACGCCCAGCCGAGTGATCCCGCAGCGCGCAGGTAACGCTGCCTGGGCGAGCGCAGTGCCACCAGCGTTCCTGACCACTGCGACGAATAGCCGGTGTCGGACACCAGGATCGCATCGTCGGGCAGATGCTCGCCCACTTCCTTGCAGAGCCGTTCTGGACGGATCGGCACCGCATCTGAATCGCGATCTTCGGCCACCTCCGCTCGCCAGGCTGCCACCAGCGTCCGGACGCGACCAACCCATTCCTCGCGCCGCTGCGTCGGACACAGCACCAGCAGCGCCTCGAGAATGTTCCGCGGATCGCCCGGCACGCCCAGGGCGGCGGGATAGTTGCGACCCAGGTCCTCGGCCTCGGCATTGATCTGGATCACGCGCACCGACGGCAGCGGCAAGGTCCAGTTGTTGGTGACCTGGTCACCGGTACGGCTGCCGACGAAGACCACGAGATCCGCCTCGGCGACCACGCGGTTGGCGCTGGTCCTGGAGTACGTGCCGACGATGCCGGCATTTAGCGGATGCTCTTCCAGCAGCACCGGCTTGGCGTCGAGCGAACCGACCACCGGTATTGACAGGTTCTCCGCCAGCCGTGCCAGCGCATCCTCGGCATGCGAGGTCATCACCCCCATGTCCGCCACGAACACGGGACGCGCGGCGCTGGCGATCAATTCGCCGGCGTGCTGAAGCAGCGCATTGGGCGGCGAAAGGCGAAATGCCGGTACCTGGTCATAAGGGGCGCCACCAAGCGCGGGGCCTGGCGGCAGCAAGGCCGCGGCAATGGCGTCGCCGGTGTGGCCGGCGATATCGACATGCACCGGGCCTGGTCGACCGGTGGTGGCGCAGCGAAACGCCTGGTTCAGGAGCAGGGGGAGCTGCTCAGGCTGGTCGACCCGCATGCTTGCTTTGGTGACCGAAGCGAACAGGGGTTCATGCGGGACCTCCTGATAGGCATGCCGATACTGCATCGGCGCCGGCTGGCGCCCCGTCAGGGCGATGACGGGCGCATCGCCGAGAAACGCGTCCTGCAGGCCGGCTGCAAGATTGGCCGCTCCCACCGACTGCGACATGCACACCGCCGGCCGGCGCGCGACCCGCGCATAACCGTCGGCCATGTAGGCGGCTCCCTTCTCGGAATGGGAAAGGATGCGGCGGATGCCGATCTTCTCCATCTCGACGAGCGCCCGCCGCAGGATGGCGTCCATGAAGAACACGTGCGTGACGCCGTGCGCGCGTAGGGCCTCGGCGATGAAACGGCCGCCGGTCATCGAATCTGTCATCGCTCTCATCCCATGAACGGCGTTTCAGCCAGGCCGGCCACGCCAACATCGACTGCAAACAGCCCACCTGCCAGCGGCTCCCTGGCCAACTCCTGCTCGCTCAACCGCTGCGTCGCGGTGGTGATGTAGAGCGTCCTCATGTCGACGCCACCGAAGGCACAGGAGGTCACGCCACTGACTGGAAGCTCGACGACGCGGTCGATCCTGCCGTCCGGCGTATAGCGCACCACCCGGGAGCCGCGGACTTCCGCATTCCAGAGACATCCGTCGACGTCGACGGTCGAGCCATCGGGTCGGCCGGGATGGTTCGAGAGATCGGCGAACTGGCGCTCCCGCGAGAGGCTCCCGCTGGCCGGGTCGTAGTCGTACGCCATGATCCTCAAGGTCGGGGTGTCGCTGAAGTACATGGTCCGGCCATCCGGGCTCCAGGCCAGGGAGTTGGGAATGGTGATTCCCTGCAATGCGCGCCGGCAGCCGAGTTCCTGGCCGATCATGTACAGGGAACCGCTCGGCAGCCTGTCGCCGTCGTTCATGCTGCCGACCCAGAACCGGCCCTGCCGGTCACACTTGCCGTCGTTGAGCCGATTGTTCGGAAGATCGGGCTCCGGATCAAGCAGTCGCTGCATGCTGCTGGTGGCCAGGTTGAAAGCGAACAAGCCGGACTTCAAGGCCAGCATCATGCCGCCCTGGGCGCGCAGGCAGTAACTGCCGATCGGCTCCGGCAGCGCCCAGCTTTGCACGGAAGCGTCCGGGGGACGATAGGCATACAGTGCAGGACGGCGGACATCGATCCAGTAGAGCACCTCTTCCGTTGCGGACCAGAGCGGCACCTCCCCGAGGATGTTCTTCGATTCGACGATACAGTCGGGTTGCATCACTTCTTCTCGAGCAGCGGAACGACCTTCGCCCAACTGCTGCGCTCATCCTCCAGTGCCTTGTCGAAATCCGCCGTTCCGAGGTACGCGACTTCCGCATTGGCAGCAGCGAAGCGCTCCTGCGTCTCACGGGCTTGGGCAGCGGCCTCCACGGCCGATGCGATCTTCTCGATCACCGGCTTCGGCGTCCCCGCCGGCGCATGGAAGCCGTACCAGGAGACGACGGTCACCGGGAAGCCGGACTCGACCAGGGTCGGTATGTCGGGTGTGGAGGGACTGCGGGCGCTTGCCGTACTGGCCAAGGCACGCAGCCGCCCCGCCTTGATCTGCGCCGTCGCGTTGCCTCCCGCCACGATCGCCATGGACAATTGGCCACTGGCGAGATCCGGCAGGATGGGCGGCGCACCCTTGTAGGGAACCGGCTCGAGCTTGATCCCGGCGGAAGAGGCGAACATGGCCACCGCCATGTCCTGCGTCGAGCCGATCCCGGTGCTGCCATAGAGCATGCCGGGCGACTTCTTGGCCATGGTCACGTAGTCCGCCACCGTCTTGGCCGGAGAGTCCGCGCCCACGACCATGTAGTTCGGCGACGTCGCGAACTGTGCGATCGGCGCGAAGTCGGATGACTTCCAGCGACGCCCGTTGTCGACCAGCTGGTTGATCGTGAACCATGGGCTGCTGGCCAGCAGCGTATAGCCATCGGGCGGCGCGCTGGCCACCACGTCGGCGCCGATGTTCGAATTGCCGCCGGGTCTTGCCTCGACGACGATCGGCTGTCCCAGCCGGTTCGACATCTGCACCGATAGCGCGCGCACCATCACGTCTACCGCGCCGCCCGCCGGATAGGGAACGATGATCCGGACCGGCCGCTCGGGCCAATTCGCCTCCTGGGCGGTAACGGGTAAGGCAAACGCCACGGCCGTAGACAAGCCGAGTGCCTGGACAAGCCATTTCATGATGAGGTCTCCTCCGATTAGATCGGTATGGGGCAAGCGGATGCTGCCGGCGGCTATTTGCCTTGCGCCGGCCCTGGACGAGATTGCGGATGGGAGTTCATTGCCTCGAGCATCCTCAAGGCGAAGTCACCCGACGCGGAGATCACGCTGCTGGCGGCACTTTCGGCCGCCGTCGCATCGCGATCATGAATCGCCTGCGACAGGCGCCGCCAGGCGGTGTTCGACTCCCTACGGCGCTCGAGGGTGGACGTGCCGAGGAAGCAGTAGTACCAGAACATCTTCCTGCGAAGATCGGCCATGATCTCGTGCAGATAGCGGTTTCCGACCATCGACGACATCATCACGCTGATCGCGTTGGTGCGGATCTTGTAGGCCTTCTCGTCGCAGCCCTCTTCCGTGGCGACGACTAGCGCCTCGATCTCCCCCTCGACGCGGGCGATATCCGCAGCATCTCCATGCCTTGCCAGCCGCCGCGCGCAAAGTCCGAAGATCTCCGCCCGGACCTCGAACAGTTCCTTGATCTCGTCGAGCGTGGGGCGCGACACCTGCACGCCGCGCCAGGGCAGGATCTCAACGAGCCCTTCCCTCTCCAGGACCCGGAACGCCTCGCGCAGCGGCGCGCGACTGGTGCCGAAGCGAAGGGCCAGTTCCTGTTCTTTCAGGCGTGCACCCGGCAGGTACTGGCCGGTGACGATCTCCTCGGAGAGGCGTGCGACCACCTGGTCGACCAGCGAGAAGGTCTGGACCGGCGCAAGACCGTCGTTCGCACTCATCGGAGCTCAGACTCCCACTGACGACGTGGCCGCGGCGTTCACCTTGCCATCCCTGACCCGTCTCGCGTAGGTCGGCCCGAACTCGCGGGTCTTCTCGAACACCTCGGGCAGCGGCCGGCCGTCCAGCAGGCTCAGCCACACGCGCAGCAGATGGCGCTTGCGCTCCGGCTCGGCATGATCGTTGTACTTGGTGCGCGAGTGGAGGATCGAATAGTTGTTGCCGATCTGGATGTCGCCCGGCTCCATCGAGAAGGCGAGATGCATGTCCGGGTCGTTGCACAGTTCATCGAGCAGGTCCAGCGCCTGCACCTGCAGCTCCGTCAGTCGCGCCACCTCGGGGAAGCGCTGCGCCAGGGTGATGTGCCGGCGCTTGTAGAGCGCGCTCAGGCGGCCCGCGTGGTAGTTGAAGACCGGAACGCTCTGCACCCGGATCCCCAGGGGATTCTGCGAGCGGGCGTCGAAGTGGAACGGCTCCTGGAGGACGGCTGCCAGGTCGGGGCGTCGATGGAGGATCTCATTGAACAGCGCGCCGACGCTGACCAGCTTGCTGACGCCGCCGGACATCCCGGTGCGCAGGCACAGCAGCATGAAGACGTCGCCGCCGTCGTTGTGGAACTTCAGCTCGTCGTCGGTCTCGTAGCCCCGATTCGACTCGTTGACCTCGACCTCCTTGCCGGTGTCGGTGACGCTGTGCATGAGGCTGCCCTTGCCGTCCTGCGGCTCGGGCGTTCCCAGGTGCGTCGCCAGGCCCCAGACGATCTGGCGGGCGACGTCGATGTCGTAGCATGCGATCGGCAGGCCGCGCAGGATGGCAAAACCGCGCCCGCCCTCCAGCACCCGGGCGATCGCCGCCATCCGCTGGCCAAGCGACGGGAGAGGGAAGTCCTCCGCGGTGATCTCGAAGAGCGGCACGCCGCGGCTCCTGACGGACTGCACCGCGGCCTCGATCTCGGCAACGTCGGCCGGTCCGAGATGGCCCAACCAGTCACCGCGCTGCCGCAGCTCGGCCCCCCTCCACACGGAGGGCCCATCGATCATCTGGTCCAGCAGTGCCATCGTCTCCTCCTGCATCGAATGCCGGAGAGATTATCGTATTGTCGACAATAATGCAATGGGGTCGCCACCGCGCGGGCGCTCCTCGAGCCGGACCTCGGCTGCATCGATCGCCGTCAGCCGATCCCGTCCGCCCGATCGACGGACTACGCGGATCGAGGCGTTTCCGCGGGAACGCCCCGAGCCGCCCTGAAGCCCCCGCTGCCAGGCGCCGGCTCCAATCTATCGACGTCGGCCGCCTGCAGCCCAGGCGCCTGCAGCTCAGTTCGGCTTGAAGAACGACACCGGCGTCATCAGCTGGTTGTGCTGCGATTGCAGGTAGCCCGCCTCGCCGCTGCGCTTGACGTAATCGATCCAGCCCGGGTCTGCCTGCATCGCTGCCCGCCGCTGGGCGCGGTCCGCTGCATCCTTGTAGGCCCAGACGTGGATGTAGCTGTTGACGTTGCCGGTTTCCGTCTGCGCGTAGAGGACAGGGCTCGCCGAGGTGCTTCTTCTGGACCTCGAAGCCGTACTGCTCGTAGAGCGCGAGGTGGGCCTTGATGGTGCCGGGCCGGCAGACATAGGTGCGGACGTCGTAGAGCATCGCAGAGATCTCCTTCGGTTTGATGCGAGGCGCTAGCGTAGCAGGATGGGCAGACGGCCCGTGTCTTTGGCTAACCGGTTGCACCGGCTTACCGCCGCCGCGGATCCAGCGCATCCCGCAGCCCGTCCCCCAGCAGGTTGAACGCCAGCACCAGCAGGAAGATCGCGGCGCCCGGCCAGATCGCCATCCACGGCGCCTGGTCCATGTAGTTCTTGGCGGTGTTGAGCATGCTGCCCCAGCTCGGCGCCGGTGGCTGCTGGCCCAGTCCGAGAAACGACAGGCTCGCCTCGGCAATGATGGCCGCGGCAATGGCCAGCGTGGTCTGCACGATCAGCGGCGGGACCACGTTGGGCAGTACATGCCGGATGGCGATCCGCCACGGCGGATTGCCGAGCGCGCGCGCCGCCTCGACATAGTCCTCCACCTTGACGTTGATGACCTGCGCCCGGGTCAGCCGCACGAAGATCGGTGTGGCCGACACGCCGATCGCGATCATCGCGTTGGTCAGGCTGGGGCCGAGAAACGCCGCCATGGCAATCGCAAGGATGAGGAAGGGGCAGGCCAGGAAGGCGTCGGTGAGGCGCGAGATGAGGCCGTCGACGAGGCCGCCGACGAAGCCCGCAGCAAGCCCGATCGGCACGCCGATCGCGAGCGAAATCGATACCGATATGACGCCCGCCGCCAGCGACGCACGCGTGCCCCAGACGACGCGAGCCAGCACGTCGCGGCCGATCTCGTCGGTGCCGAACCAGTGCTCGCCGGACGGCGGCTTGCGGATCGCGCTCCAGCTGGTCGCGAGCGGATCATAGGGCGACAGCCACGGGGCAAGCAGCGCCAGCAACACGAAGAAGACCACGACCGCCAGTCCGAACAGCGCGGCGGGCCGGCGCTTCAGCTTGCGCGCCGCCTGCCGCCAACGACCGGCGGCGGGAGCTGCCTCGTCGAGCAGCGAAGCATCGTCCAGCGCTTGCGCAGCATCAATGGCGCTCATTGGACCACCCTCCTGTCGCGAAGCGCGACATCGGCTGCCCTGCGGGGAGGCGGAGCGCACCCCTTCGGGCGGCCGTGCGGGGGCGCTCACGCTCGCAGCCTCGGGTTGACGATCACATAGGCGATGTCGGCAAGCAGGTTGAGCAGGATGTAGGCTGTCCCGGTCACCAGCACGACACCCTGCACGACAGCATAGTCGCGGTTGAAGACGGCATCGACGATGAGCTTTCCGAATCCCGGGATCGTGAAGACCTGCTCGGTCAGCACCGCCCCCGACAACAGCGTGCCGAATTCGAGCGCGCCGAGCGTGATCACCGGCGTGAGCGCGTTGCGCAGGCCATGCCTGAGAATCACCACGCGCCGGCTGAGACCCTTGGCGCGCGCGGTCCGCACGTAGTCGGCACTCATCACCTGCAGCATGGCGCTGCGGGTATGGCGCATCAGCACGGCCGCGATGTTCGTTCCGAGCACGAACGCAGGCATCAGCATCGCCTTGAGATTGCCGACCGGATCCTCCGACAGCGGCACGTACCCCGAGGCGGGCAGCCAGCCGAGTTCGACCGAGAAGAACAGGATCATGAGGATGCCAAGCCAGAAGTTCGGCGTGGACAAGCCCCAGAGCGCAAACGCATTGGCGCCGAAGTCCCAGGCCGTACCTTGGCGCACCGCCGATACGATGCCGGTGGGGATGCCGATGAGCAGCGCGATCAGCATGGCCAGCACGGCAAGCTCGATGGTCACCGGCAGCTTCTGCAGCACGAGTTCGAGCACCGGCTGCTGGTTGCGGATGGACTCGCCGAGATCGCCCTGCAGCACGCCACCCACCCAATAGAGGTAGCGCATCGGCAACGGCTCGTCCAGGTGCATCTTCTCGCGCAGGTAGGCGATGACCTGCGGATCCTGCTCCTCCCCGGCGAGCACCACCGCCGGATCGCCGGGCAGCAGCTGCTGCAGGCCGAAGATCAGCATGGTCACGAAGACCAGCGTCGGCAGGATGGTGGCGATACGCCTGGCGAGGTAGGCGGTCACCGCAGGTCAGCAGCCGCCGGGCGTGACAGGACGGCCCGGACCGTCAGAACCGGCAGGCACGGCAAGGCTCGGCATCCCTGCGCCTCAAGGCGCCATCTTCAGGCCGTCGAGCCGCAGCAGCCCGTCGGGCAGTTCACGCACGCCGGAGAGCTTGCTGGTGTACGCCCACAGCCACTTGCGGTGGTACAGGTAGACGATCGGCCGCTCCTTCAGCACGATGGCCGCGATCTCCTCGAAGGTCTTGCGGCGCGCGGCCGGGTCGGATTGCGTGCGCGACAGGTTCAGCAGCTCATCCACCTTCGGATCGCACAACCCGGCATAGTTGAGAGGCTGCTTGCAGGCGTCGAAGCTGTAGAGGTTGCCGTCCGGATCGGCACGACCGCTCCATGCCAGGACGTACGCGTCGAAATCGCCCTTGTCGGCGAGGTTGAGCGAGGTGGCGAACTCGGTGGACTGGATCTTGACGTCGAAGCCCGCCTCCTTCGCCATGGCCTGCACCACCTGGGCGATCTTCTGCGCATCCGACGTGGTGGCGGTCATCATCGTGAAGGTCGGATTGGACACGCCCGCCTCCTTGAGCAGCGCCTTGGCCTTGGCCACGTCGCGCTTCGGGATCGGCACGTTCTTCGCATAGTAGGGATTGCCCGGCGCGACCCACTGGTTGCCGGCCGTCGCCTCGCCATCCATTACCACTTGCACGATGCCGTCCCGATCGAGCGAAAGCTCGAACGCCTCGCGCACGCGCGACATCCTTGCCGAGGGCATTCTGCTTGGCCCGATCGCTCTTGCCGATGTTGATGGTGATGCCCTGGTAGCCGATCTCGGTGATGGCCGCCGTCTTGAACCGGCTGTCCTTGCGCAGCGCGGCCATGTCGGAGGATGCCGCCCGCTCGATGAAGTCGAACTGGCCCGACTTGAGGTTGGCGAGCCTCACGGTGGCGTCCGGTATCGGCGTGTAGATCACCTTGTCGAAGTGGATGTTCGCCTTGTTCCAGTAGCCGTCGTAGCGCTCGAGGACGATGCGATCCTGCGCCACCCGCTCGACGAACTTGAAGGGGCCGGAACACACCGGCTGGTTGCTGAAGTTCTCGCCGGACGCCTTGGCCGCCTTAGGCGAGACCATCATTCCTGCCCGGTCCGCCAGCGCGGCAAGCAACGGCGAGAACGGTGCATCGAGGTTGAGCCGGACGGTGCCCGGATCGACGACGTCCACGCTCGCCACCGGCTTCAGCTCGCCGCTGCGGTTGGAGCCTTTCATCGTCTTGTGGCGTTCGATGTTGTACTTCACCGCCTCCGCGTCGAAGCGCTCTCCGTCGTGGAAGGTCACGCCCTGGCGCAGCTTGATGGTCAGCGCCTTGTTGTCCGACGACCATTCGTAGCCGGTAGCCAGCTGCGGGATGTAGCCCAGCTTCTCGTCGATGTCGAAGAGCTTGTCGCACAGGGCCGAGAAGACGATGCGCCCGACGAAGGTACGAGCGCGGGTGGGATCGAGCAGGTCCGGGTCCTCCGCGAGCCCGACGCGCAGGGTCTGCGCCTGCACCGGCGCGGCCGGGGCACCGAGTCCGGCGGCACCGAGAAGGAGCAGCGACAGCAGGGCGAACTTCGACTGCAGGAAAGCGGGCTTCATCATGTTCGGTGTTCCTCGGTGGGTGGCGGTCTCTGCACGAAAGCCTGCTGCAGTCGATGCAATCGCCATGCCAGTTGCGGATCGGCCTGCTCCGGACCAGGGGCCAACCTGGGCGAGGACGCGGCGATATCGTCGGCGAAGTGGCAGGCGGCCCGATGTTCGCTTGCCGCGGCAGCGGACGCAAGCACCGGCTCCTCGGTCCGGCATCGCTGCCGGACGTAGGGGCAGCGGGTGTGGAACCGGCAGCCGGAGGGCGGCGCCGACGGGTTCGGGATGTCGCCCTCGAGGACCAGGCGCGTCGGCTCGCCGCCGGCGCTGGGGTTCGCGGCCCGGGGCACCGGGCGGGGCACCGCGTCGAGCAGCGCGCGCGTGTAGGGATGGCGCGGCCGCGCGAAGATCGCCTCCTTGTCGCCGATCTCGACGATCCGCCCGAGGTACATCACCGCGACCCGGCTCGCGATGTGCCGGACCACCGCGAGGTCGTGGGCGATGAAGACGTAGGCAAGCCCGAAGCGGTTCTGCAGATCCATCATCAGGTTGATGACCTGCGCCTGCACCGAAACGTCGAGCGCCGACACCGCCTCGTCGCAGACGATCAGGCGCGGCTCGACCGCGAGCGCGCGGGCGATGCCGATCCGCTGGCGCTGGCCACCCGAGAATTCGTGCGGATAGCGGCGCGCATGCCCCGGGTCGAGGCCGACCGTGCGCAGCAGCTCCGCCACCCGCTCGCCGATGCCTGCCCCGGACCGGGCGAGCCGGTGCAGCCGCAACGGCTCGGCCAGGACTTCGCCCACCGTCATGGTCGGATTCAGCGACGAGTACGGATCCTGGAAGATCATCTGCAGCGAGCGCCGCCGGGCGCGCAGCGCCGCCGCATCGAGCCGGCCGAGATCCTCCCCTTCGAACAGTACCCGCCCGGCAGTCGGCTCGATGAGCCGGAGCATCAGCCGCCCGAGCGTCGACTTGCCGCACCCGGATTCGCCGACCACGCCCAGCGTCTCCCCGGCGGCCACCTCCAGGTCGACGCCGTCCACCGCGCGAACCACGCTGCCGCCGCGGCCGAAGAGGTGCCGCGAGATGGCGAAATGACGCACCAGGCTCTCCACCTGGAGCAGAGGGGCCGTCGCCGGCGCACCCTTGGGACTCATGCAGCCTTGCCGAAGAGACGGTCCGGATCGAGCGGCGCCCGGATGCAGGCAGCGCAGTGCTCGCCGGCATCGCCGCCGACCGGCAGCAGTTTCGGATCCTGCCGGCGGCAGGCGGCCTCGGCAAACGGACACCGGTCGGCGAAGCGGCAGCCGACGAGCCGGCGGTGCGATCCCGGCACCTGGCCCTCGATCGTCGGCAGGCGCCGCGCCACGCCTTCGAGGCGCGGCATCGAGCCGAGCAGCCCGATCGTGTAGGGATGCTCCGGCTCGGCAAAGAGGCGCCGGGCAGGCGCGCGCTCCACCACCCGGCCCGCATACATGACGGCGACGTCGTCGGCGAGTTCGGCGACGACGCCGAGGTCGTGGGTGATGAGGATGATTGCCGTGCCGGTAGCACGCTGCAGATCGCCCATCAGCTTGAGGATCTGGGCCTGGATGGTCACGTCGAGGGCGGTGGTCGGTTCGTCCGCGATCAGCAGGCGTGGCCTGCATACCAACGCCATCGCGATCATCGCCCGCTGGCGCATGCCGCCGGAGAGCCGGTGCGGATACTCGTCGAAGCGCCGCTCGGCATCCGGCATGCGCACCTGGCGCAGCGCTTCGATGGCCGCCGCGCGCGCGTCGCTGCGGCTCGCCGGCCGGTGACAGATCAAGGCTTCGACGATCTGCGCGCCGATGGTGAACGCCGGGTTGAGCGACGTCATCGGCTCCTGGAAGATCATCGCCATGCGGTCGCCTCGCAGCTCGCGCAGGCGCTCGTCGTCCAGTCCCACCAGCTCCCTGCCCTCCAGTCGGATCGAGCCTCCCGCGATCCGCCCTGGCGGCGACAGCAGCCCCATGATCGACAGCGAGGTGACGCTCTTGCCGCATCCGGATTCGCCGACGATGGCCAGCGTCCGGCCGGCCTCGACGCTGAAGTCGACGCCGTCGACCGCCGCGAAATCGCCGCGGTCGGTGGCGAAGACGGTGCGCAGACCCCGCACTTCCAGCAACGGCGGCGCGACGCTCATTCGCGGCCCGCGTGCAGCCGCTTCAGCCACTGCCCGATACGCCGCTCGATCTCGTCGCGATCCGTCACTCCGACCGGGTCGTCGCGCCGCGGCAGGCAGGCGACGAATGCCTGAAATCGCTCGAGGCTCTTGCGGTAGAGGCGGTGGAGCTCGTCGATGGCTGCGGGGTGATCGTCGACGCGCAGGTCGAGTGCCGGGTAGTCTTCCCTCGCGTGGATCCGAAGCGCCGCAGCCTGCTGTCCACGCTTGTCACCACCAGCGTCCTGGCCTGCCGCCATTGCCACGAGAAGCCGCTCCGCGAGCGGCCGTCCCGACGACTGCCGGAACGCGCGGGCGGTCTCATCGATCACCTGGGGGCCGGCCAGCATGTTCCCCGCCACCGAGAAGTCCGCTTCGACCCGGTGCCCGCACCAGCCGATGCAGGCCGCGCCGGTGAAGGCCGCCGGCTCGCCCCGGGCACCGAGCAGGTGCAACTGGCGATGATCCCGCCCGGGGTCCGCTGCCACCAGCGACTGCAGCACAGCCTCCGGCGCTGCGCCCGCCGCCAGCCGGTCGATGCCGGCCTGGCCGTAGAGCGGATTCATCAAGGCCTGGGTGGACAGCGCACCGACGGCGCGGCGCGTATGAATGCAGAGCGCGCCGACCGCAAAGAAGCGGCTGGCAACGGCGGCGCCGAAACTGCCTTCGCCGTCGCGGGCGAGGATGGACCAGGTCATGCGACCGAGTGTACATGGCGCGCATGCGCAGGCGGGCAAGCTGATCCCTCGAGCCGCGCGAGACCCGCCACCGCAGGGCCTGCCGCGTGAGGCAGTGGGCGCAGCCTCAGGCTGGCAGCATCGGCCTGACCCGAGCCACCACCGATTTCATCGCCTCCTCCGGCGATTTCATTCCGAGCACCGCCGCCTCGGCCTCCTCCTTGAAGACATCGCCGGCGCGGGCAGCGTCGTCGAATGCCGGCAGCGGCACGCGCGCCACCTTCAGCACGCGCCGTTCCTCTTCCGCATACGAGACAAGCTTGCGCATGCGGTCGTCGTCATAGGTGGAGTTGCGCACCGGGCCGTTGCCGTTGAGCGCGGCGGTCAACGTCGCCTGCTTCGACAGCATCTCGCGGATGAATGTCCAGGAGAGGTCCTTGCGCTTCGCGTTCCTCGGGATGACCATGCCCCAGAACTCGACCTTGGCCGGCGCGACCGTGAACCTGTCGGCCATCGTCTTCGATGCCGGCAGGGCGATCGTCTTGATCCGCCCCGGGAATTTGCTCTTGGCCGGATCGTTGTAGATGCGGTTGCGGCCCATGCTTTGCAGGCTCATTGCTGCGCGGCCGGTCTGCATCCAGGTGTTGACGTCCTCTGTGGACAGTGTTGCGAAGTTGCGCGGGAACGCACCGGCCTCGAACAGGGTGCGCAGCATCCGGATCGCATTGAGCATCGGCGGCTGGTCGGCAACGACCTTGAAGTCGGAGGTGATGAAGTCGCCATCCCACGCGCGCGCGATGTCGATCACGTTGGGGTAGGTCACGCCAGGCATGCAAAGGCCGACGCAGGGGGTGCCATCCGCCCTCCGGTAGGTGCAGGCCTTCGCCATCTCCGCCACCTCTTCGATCGTCTGCGGCGGATTCTTGAAGCCGCGCTCGGCGAGGATTTCCTCGTTGTAGTGAAAGCCCGACGAGGCATGGCGAAACGGCATGGCGACGAGGTTGCCGCCGACGGTCATGCCCTCGATCAGGCCGGGGAAGATGTCGTCGAATGCCTCGACCGGCTGCTTCGCCTGGTACGGGCCGAGCGGCTCGAACAGGCTGGCGACCCGCGGCACCGCCTGGGTATTGAGGATGAAGCCGACATCGACGGCCGTGTCGCCGAGAGACGCCTCGCGAAACAGCCGCTCCTGCAGCGGTCCGGTGTCGAAGGTGGTCCACTCGACCGCCACGCCGCTCGCCTTGGTGAAGTCGGCGGTCGCATCGCCGGCGCCGCCGACCGACACGGTCTTCATCACCCGGTGCGCGAATACCTGCAGCGGCGCGCCGCCCGCCTGCGCAAGCGCCTGCGGCGTGAAGCGAAGTCCAAAAGCGGCTGCCGCCGCACCGATCATTGTCCTGCGTGTCGCGTCCATCCTCGTCTCCTCGTGTTTTCAGTGCGAGTTCGAGCTTCTGCGCCGGCCAGGCGCGGCAGGCCGGCCCGGCGCCAGGTCCGCTTCGGTGACCTGGCTGATCGCAAGCGGCGCTTCCTCGAAATGCGCCGCCATCGCGGCCGCGGCGCGGCGTGCGCCGCCCGCGGTGTTGCCCTTGTCGATTGCCCGCGCGACCCGGTCGTGACGCAGCCACGTCTGGCGCCAGTCGTCCAGGGTTCGCCGGGTGCGATGGTTGAAGCGCTCCATCATGCCGCGGATCACCGGCTCGAGCGCCTCCAGCTGCAGTTCGATCAGCCGGTTGCCGCTGATCCTGGCGATGGCGCGATGGAAGTCGAGATCCGCCTCGATCCAGCGGCCGGGATCGCCGGCCGCCTGCTGCATCCGCTCGAGGATCGCGCGCAGTGCAACGATGTCCTCCTCCGTGCGACGCACGGCTGCGAGCGCGGCGATGCCCGGCTCGAGGATGCGGCGCAATTCCACCGCCTGTGTCAGGCCTTCGATACCGTCGCCGACCGCCAGCCTGAAGAACCGCCCGAGCGGCGCGCCATCCATCGCCCGCACTCGCGAGATCTTGCCCTGCTGGACGTGCACCACCCCCATGGCGGCAAGTTCGCGGATGGCCTCGCGGGCAATCTGCTTGGAGACGCCGAACGACGCGGCAATGCTCCCTTCGGATGGCATCGGATCGCCCGGCTTGAGGCGGCCGTCGGCGATCGCGCCGGCGAGCCGTGCCAGCACCGTGTCGCCGAGGCGAGTGGGGACCAGGCCGTCGGCCTCGAGCAGGAGCGCGCGGTCGTCCATCGGCCGAGTATGAGGGCGGCGCGTCATGATTGCAACGTAGCAACTTAACTGCTATGTTGTCCCGGGCCGCTGCATCGGGCGCCCGCCCACGCGGCCGCCCAACCTTGCCTCGCGCATGATCGACAAGCCGCCGCACGCCGCTGTTCCCCCTGCACTCGAGACGCTCCCGACCTCGGGCGCCGGCGCGTCCGGCCGCCGCATCGAAGCGGTCATCGCCCATCCGCTGCGCGCGGCTCTTCCCACACCCCAGCGCACGTCCCAGGCAACCTTCGCCTCGATCGAGATCGTCGTGATCGAGATCCGGACCGTCGACGGCCTGGTGGGCTGGGGCGAGTGCCTGGCCAGGCGAGGTTGCACCGCCTATGCTTCGTTCATCGAGGCGGTGCTTGCGCCGCTGCTGGTCGGCGAAGACCCGCTCGACCGGCGCCGCTTGTGGAACCGGCTTCGCGCCCCGCTTACCGGCCGCACCGGCGGCATGCTGGTCGAGGCGATCGCAGGCCTCGACATCGCCTTGTGGGATCTCGCCGGGCGCCTGGCGGGCCTGCCGGTCGCGAAGCTGCTGGGCGGGGTCGGGCGCAGCCGCGTTGCCGCCTATGCGTCCTCGATCAACTGGCTCGACGACGACACCGTGCGCGAGGAAATCGAGACGGTCCTGCGCGCGGGCTTCACGCAAGTCAAGGTGAAGCTCGGCCGGCCGGTGCCGGATGCGATCCGGCGGGCCCGGCTGGTGCGCGACCTCGGCGGCGACTCCATCGTGCTGGGCGTGGACGCGAACTGGGCCTATGACCTGGACGACGCGATCATCGTCGGCCGCGCGCTCGCCGACCTCGGCTACGACTTCTTCGAGGAGCCGCTGCCACCGGAGGATCGGCAGGGCTACCGGCGGCTGTCGCGGGCGGTGCCGCTGCGCCTGGCTGCCGGCGAAAGCGACTACACCGCCGGCGATGCGCTCGAATCACTGGCGGATCGCAGCATCGGCCTGATCCAGCCGGACGTCGCCCGCGCCGGCGGCATCAGCGAGACCTGGCGCATCGCCGAGCTGGCAGCGCTGCACCGGGTGCGCTACGCGCCGCATGTCGGCTGGTCCGGCGCGCTCTGCGTCGCCGCCAGCCTGCAACTCGCCGCCGCGGCCGAATCGTTCTGGTCGTTCGAATGCATGGTCTGCGAGAACCCGCTGCGGCAGGACCTGACGGCAAGCCCGGCCGGCGAGTCGAGCCTGCTGGCCGACGGCGAACTGCCGGTACCGGACGGCCCAGGGCTCGGCGTCGAGATCGACCGCGACCGTCTGGCAGCGCTGCGGGTCGGCGACCGCAGATGACAGCTTCCGCCGGCGGCGTCTTGTCGGCCGGCATCGGCGCCACCCCGCTGCTTGGCACGCGCGGCGCGGCCGTATTGCTCGCGCCGACCTGGATGCTGATGCTCGCGCTGCTCGTGCTGCCGGCGTGCTACGTGTTCTGGCTGTCGCTGCACCAGTCGAGCTTCGGGCAGTCGCCCGGTTTCGTCGGCGTCGACAACTACGTCGCGGTCCTGTCGGACCGCTACTTCTGGCGCGCGATGGTCAACACGCTGATCATCGTCGCGGTGGTCGTGCACGTGGAGATGCTGCTCGGCCTGGGCATCGCGCTGCTGTTCGCCGACGGCGTGCCCT
This sequence comes from uncultured Pseudomonadota bacterium, assembly GCA_963844195.1. Taxonomy (GTDB): domain Bacteria; phylum Pseudomonadota; class Gammaproteobacteria; order Burkholderiales; family Burkholderiaceae_E; genus Lautropia. Next base: position 543,467 of record CAWJNC010000006.1, read on the forward strand.
GGAAGCCGGTCCTGATGGCGGCGATGCTGGCGCCGTATGCAGTGAGCGAGGTCGGCGCGGTGGTCATCTGGCGCTATCTGGTCGACCCGGAAATCGGCTCGCTCACCAAGCTGCTCGAGGTCTTCGGCCTCGGGCCGATCGAATGGGGCGTCAACCCGTGGCACGGGCTTGCGGTCGTGTCGCTGATCTCGATCTGGCTGCACCTGCCGTTCACCTTCGTGATCCTCTACGCCGCCCGCCTGGCGCTGCCGACCGAGGTGTACGAGGCCGCACGGGTGGACGGTGCGACCCGCTGGCAACAGCTGCGCCGGATCACGCTGCCGCTGCTCAAGCCGGCCATCGCTGTCGCCATGCTGTTTCGATACATCTTTGCGTTCCGGCTGTTCTCCGAGGTGTGGCTGATGACGCAAGGCGGGCCGGCGCGGTCGACGGAGGTGGTCGCGCTCTACCTCTACGTGGAAGCCTTCCGCTACAACCGCTTCGGGATCGCGACCGCCACCGGCTGGATCATGGTGCTGGCCTCCGCGCTGGTGGCGCTCGTCTACCTGCGCCGCGTCTACCGGGGGATGTTCGCGGCCCGCGGCGAAGGGCCGGGGTGATGGCCGCATGCGCACGCCGCCCGGCCGTCCGAAGGCGCGCAGCGCCAAGGGTGCACTCATGAGCACGACCCGGATCCGCGTGCCCATCGGCTGGCGCCTCTTCAAGGCGCTCATGGTCGCACTGGTCGTTGCCTGGTCGGTCGGACCGATCGTCGCGATGTTCCTCGCGTCGCTGCGACCGCCGCGGGAGATCTTCGATCCCGCCGCGCCGGTGCTGTTCACACCCTCGCTCGACAGCTACCGGGCGCTGCTCGCGCAATGGCCCGACTTCTTCGCCGGAATGGCCAACAGCGGCATCGTCACCGTGTTCGCGACCGCGCTCGCGGTGCTGGCGAGCACCCTGGCGGGCTACGCCTATTCGCGGCTGCGCACCCGCGCGATGGCGCTGTCGGCGTTCGGCCTGGTCTTCCTGCGGCTGATCCCTCCGATCGTCATCACGCTGCCGCTGTTCCCAATCGTCAATTGGCTGCGGCTCAACGACACTCACCTCATCCTGATCCTGCTCTACGCGACGTTCTTCGTGTCGCTGGGCACGATGGTCATGCGCACCTTCATGGACCAGATCCCGGTGGAGGTCGACGAGGCGGCGCTGGTCGACGGCGCCAGCCACGTCCAGCTGATCGGCCGCATCATGCTGCCGCTCGCGGCGCAGGGCATGATCGCGGTCGCGGTTTTCGTCATCGTCTTCGCGTGGAACGAGTTCCTGTTCGCCTTCATCTTCACCACCAAGGCAGCCAAGACCGCGCCGCTGGTGCTCGCCGAGATGACGGGCGCGGTGGACGGCGTCGACTGGGGCGTTCTGTTCGCCGCCGCATCGCTGCACCTGCTGCCGGTGCTCGCATTTGTCGTGCTTGCCCAGCGACACCTGGTGGAGGGGCTGACCGCTGGGGCGATCAAGTGAAACAACCCCCCATGGCGCCTTCGGCGCCTACCCCCCTTGCAAGCAAGGGGGGCGCCGCGAGCGGCCGGGCAGAGCCCGTTCCGCCGCGGCTGCTGGGTGTGGGGCGGTGGGGCTTGCGGAGGTTGAGGCTGGGTCTGCAGAGCAGCATCCGATGCCAGGGTCGAAGGCGCCTTGATCCGTATCCTGCCACGTTGGTGGTGATCGGGAACATGAAAGACTGACCCGGGCCAGCAAGCCCCTGCAATCGCCACCGCCATCTCTTTCAAACACAATCATTTCAGTGGAGACCAGCCCCATGAATGCCGAACTTCTGCAGGCCCTGAGACTCGCCGACCCGCGGCTCTCCAGATTCGACCCCTTGAGACGGATCATCGCCTTCGACGATTTCGACCGCGGCTTCTGCGGGTGGACGCAGCTGGTCGGCAACTACGAGCATTCGCTGGACGCGATGTTGCCGGGCTATGCGCAGCACACCCAGGCGATGCTTTCGACCTTGCCGACCTGGGACTTCGGCAGCCACGGGTCTGTCGACGGCAGCTATGCGCTGAAGCTCGCGAGCCGGCCGCGCAAGGGTGCGCAGAACGTGACACTCAAGCGGCTGACGTTTCGCGAGCGCGGTCCCATCCGGGTGGAGTTCTACTTCACCTTCAAGCCGGAGGCGAGCGAGATGCGCCTCTCCGAGACGGACGTGCGCTCGATCGGCTTCCTCTACGACCTGCAAGGCGGAGACCAGGACGAAGGAAGCGCGGCCGACCGGGTGATGCCGCACCTGCGTTTCCTGAACGCGCTCGACGGCGATCACCTGCAGAAGTGGCAGTTCAAGCGACGTACCAGGACCTTCCATCCGATCGGCTCCGAGAACAAGACGGTGAGCCATTACCACCTGTCGCCGGAGGACTGGGAAGACCTGCCGGGCGGGCAGCAGCGGCTCTGCTACAACGAAATACCGACCAAGGTTAACTGGCACTACGCCTGCCTCGACTTCGACCTTGCAACGATGAAGGCGACCGCCTTTCGATGCAACGATCGCCGCTTCGACATGTCCGGTTTCGAACCGATCCGCATCCCCGCCATGCGCAACCTCTGGTGCATGCTGAACCTGTGCTTCTTCGTCGAGACCGACGTCGACAAGCGGGCGTTCCTGTACCTGGACAGCGTCTGCCTGTCCGGCGATTTCTGAGGAGGCCGCGACATGATCCGCGAGAACCTCACCGCAGTGATTGCCCGCAACGAGCGCTGGACCGGCACTGCCGCCACCGAACCCTACGAGGCCGGCTGGGCAACCGAAGCCGTAATCTTCGTGCGCGCCCTGGCGATTGAGCGTGGCCGGGATGCCGCCGCCGACGTGCTGCCGCCCACGGCGCGGGTGCAGATCTCGGCCGACGGCATGCGCTGGATCGACGAAGGGACGACCATGCCGATGCCGCAATCCACGGAGCAGGATACCTCTGCACGAGTTGCGCATTTCGGGAACTGGCTGCGGGTCGTGACGGAGCTGCCGGCGGAAGTGGCGATGAAGGTCCTGGTGACGGTGCACCTGAAGTAGCCGGCTGCTACAGCACCTTCCACCACGGCGCCGCGAACACGTTCGGCGCCAGCCACTCCACCATCTTGCCGGTATGGAGCAGCAACCCCGCGCGGGCCAGTCACGGCTTGCGAGCATCGGTCAGCCGCCAACCACCACCTGCAACTCCACCCGCCAATACCCCGCCGATCCCGCCTCGCGATCGATCGCCGCGCCCGTGTCGTCTTCGAACTGGTAGCGGCGGCGAAACTCCACTCCCGCCTGCGCGCTCGCGCGCAGCCAGCGCCATGGCCGCCATTCGGCGGTCAACGCGCTTCGCCAGGCGCGGGCGATATAGTCGAATTCCGCGCCGCCGCGCTCGTCGCTGATCACATGCCACGAGCCGCCGTTGGGGAAGACGGCCGCCCCGAGCGCCAGGCGGTCTCGCACCTGCCAATCGATGCGTGACGACGGCAAGCCGAGCTCGGCCTGCACCCGGTCCCTCTTCCACAGGAGCGCCACGTCGGGATAGAAGCGCGCCGCGCCGAAAGCCCTGTCGCGCACGATGCCTGCGCGCCAGCCGATCGACGGATCGATCCAGTCTTTCACCTGCAGGCGCAAGTGCAGGTCGAAATCATCCCGCCCGCCACGGTTGACCAGGTCCTTGAAGACATTGGACGACGTGGCGACCACCGGCGTCAGCGCCGCGAGCCAGCGATCATCGCGGGCGCGCCACTGCAGCGGCACGAACAGGTGGTGAAGGTCGCGCGCCCGCGTGGTCACGCCCTCGAACGCGTAGCGGGTGTAGGCATAGTCGGCGCCGATCCGGAAGTCGACGGGCCCGTCTCGCAACGAGGGCGACCAGGCACGCAAGCCGGACTGTCGCTCACGCACTTGCGCGCCGGCGCCGAAGTCTGCCGCGCCGGTGCGCAGGTAGTGGGCACTGGCGCTGCCCTCGTCGTCGTCACCGTCGAGCACCGCTTGAGCGGTGGCGCAAGGGACGAGGCCTGGCAAGGTGGCCAGGACGATCGCTGCTGCCCGACCCGGACGCCAGGATGTGGGCTTGAGCTTCGGCATCGCCTGGTCCGCTCCTGCGTCAGACGTCGAGCACGCTCTTCTTGCCGAACAATCCGCGGGAGCGGAAGGTGACGATGGCGATGAACAGCAGGTACATCGACATCAGCGACCACTCCGACGCATAGGCACCGGTGATCCCAACCACCATCCCCACCATGAGACCGGCGACCACCGCGCCCCACAGCGAGCCGACGCCGCCAAGCACGATGATGAGGAAGGCGGGCACGACCGCGTCGACACCCACGTGCGGACGGATGCCCCAGATGGGCGCCATCACCACCCCGGCGATGGCCGCCAGGGCGACGCCGATGGCGAATACCAGCAGCCGCAGCCGCGACAGGTTGATCCCGAGCGCCCGCACCATCTCGCTGTCATGGGCGCCTGCCTTGATGATCGCACCGTAGGGTGTCTTCTCCAGGAACAGCCAGAGCGCGACGATCATCAGCACCGCGAATCCGCTGGCGAAGAAGCGGTACTTGGAATAGATCAGGTCGCCCAACAGCATGGCGCCGGAGATCGCAGGCGGCAACTGCAGCTGCTGCTCGTTGGAGCCCCAGACGAGGCGGATCAGCTCCTCGATCACCAGGGCCGCGCCGAACGTGAGCAGCAGGCCGTAGAGCGGGTCGCGCCCGTAGGTGCGCCGCATGCACATCTCCAGCAGCATGCCGAACAGGCCCACCACCACCGGCGCGAGCAGCAGGGCGAGGCCGTAGCGCGTACCGATCGGCAGGCCGAGGTACCAGGCCTGCAGCCCGGGGAACAGGCCCAGCTGCGGCGTGATGAAGAACAGCGCGACGTACATGCCCAGCGCGAACAGCGAGCCGTGGGCGAGATTGATCGCCTCCATCACGCCGACGATGAGCATGAAGCCCAGCGCGATCAGCGCGAACAGCAACCCCAACGTGAGGCCGTTGACGACGTGCGGCAGGATCTGCAGCAGCCAGTCCATCGGCACGCCGGCTCCGTCAGGCTCCGTCAGGCTCTGTCAGGCTTCGTAGCTCGGCGTCGCCTCGTAGCTCTCCAGCTTGCAGGCGCCGGCGGCGGCCTGGTCGACCACGTCCTTCGGGTCCGCCTGCGACAGGATCCGGAAGATGTCGTCCTTCTCCTTCGGCTCGTCGTTGTAGGTGGCCATGTAGATCGTCTGCTGGCAGTGGTGCGTGACCGGGTCGATCCAGGCGTCGTGATGCTGCAGCCGGCCCGCCGCGCTCATCTTGCGACCTTCCAGCTTCTTGATGATCGCGATGTTGTTGGTGGTATCCGCTTCCTCCACGCAGCGCAGCAGCTCGCGCGTCGCCATGTAGGCGTTGTGGTAGACGTTGCCGGGCACGCGGATGGCCATTCCAGGGAACTGCTTCTGGTAGGCGGCAACGAACTCCTTCACCCCGGGCAGGTCGAGGCGGTAGTACCAGGTGGTGCCGAACACGCCGAAGATGGCGTCCGCCCCAAGCCCGTAGACGTCCGGCCAGTCCTGCTGGTTGTTGATCCATGCCATGGCCTTGTTCAATTTCACCTGCACCACCTGCTGGCGCAGCGCCTTGATGTCGTCGCCGCCGACGGCTGCGGCCACCACGTCCGGCTTGAGCTGCTGCAGCTTGAGCAGGTAGGGGGAGAAGTCGCGCGTGTTCTGCGGAACCAGCAGCTCTTCCACGATCTTGCCGCCGTTCGCCTCGACCTGCTCCCGCGTGGCCTTGGAGGTGTTGTGGCCCCACACATAGTCGTTGGTGAGGAGCACCCAGTTCCTGCCGCTGGTCCTGATCGCGTTCTTGACGATGGCATGGGAGAAGTTCGTGCCGTTGCCGTCCCAGACGAACTTGACCCGATGGCAGTCCTTGCCGGCCTCGGTGGGCGAGCTCGAGTTGGTGTTGAGGAAGACGGTGCCGTACTTCTGCGCCACCTGGGAGATCGCGTTCGCAACGCCGGAGTGCAGTGCGCCGATCAGGAAGGCGGCGTCGTTGCGGGTGATCATGCGCTCGGCGACCCGCGAACCGGTGGCGGGGGTGGTCTCGGTGTCCATGTGCAGGGCTTCGATGCGCCGCCCGAGCACGCCGCCCTTGTCGTTGAACTCCTTGATAGCCATCGTCGCGCCCAGCCGCTCCTCGCCGCCCGATGCGCCATACTGGCCCGATGCATCCATGGTGAGGCCGATCACCAGCGGCTTCTTCTGGCCGGCCTGCGCCCAGGCGTGATGGTGCTTCCAGGGTCCGAAGAACGGCGCGGCACCATAGAGGCCGGTGCCGGCCATCGCGAGCGCCGATCCCTTCAGCAGCGAACGGCGCGGCATCGACATCTGCTGCAGCCTTGCGTCGCCGACTGGCTCCTTCCTTTTGGTACTCATCTGTGTCTCCTCTGGCTTGCGTGCCATGGTGGTTGTTTGCCCCGAAAGCGGACGTCCGGGTAAGAAACGAGAGAACGTGACGAGGGAACGGAACGAGGAACGACGGGGAAGACTCGGGTGATGCGAAACCGGGCGAAGCAGGCGCGCCGGGAATGCGGATTCTTGCCTGGTCCGCCTTCGGCACGTACATTCTGCTAGGCAGCTCCAGACTTGACAAGCATGCCTTAGTGAGGGACGCCGTCGTCATGCAATCCAACCCGGGCCGGGCCGCCCGCCTGCCGCTTCCGATGGTGATCACCCTGGCGGTGCTGCTGTCGACGCCGCTGTGGCTCAGCGGCGTCGGCCTGTACCAGTACCTGGCGCTGGAGATCATGATCTGGATGCTGTTCGCGCTCGGGTACAACCTGCTGCTCGGCTACACCGGCTTGCCTTCCTTCGGCCACGGCGCGTTCTTCGGCATCGGCGCCTATGCCTTCGGGTTGCTGCAGCAACGGCTCTGGGCCAACCTGTGGTTCGACCTGCTCGGCGCGATGCTGGCCGCCGCGCTGCTCGGCGCGCTGGTCGCAGCGTTCATCTCGCATCGCCGGGGCATCTACTACGCGCTGCTCACCATCGCCTTCGGGCAGGTGTTCTGGTTCCTGTCGATCAAGTGGCACGGCCTCACCGGCGGCGAGGACGGCTTGCTCGGCATCAAGCGGCTGCCGGCCGACTTCGGCTTCGCCAGATTCGATCTCGGCAGCAACGAAGCCTTGTTCTACTTCTGCCTCGCCGTGTTCGCCGCCGCCCTCGTGTTCCTGTGGCGCCTGGTCCATTCGCCGTTCGGCCGCATCCTCAGCGCGATCCGGCAGAACGAAACCCGGGCTGCGTTCGTCGGCTATAACGTCTGGCTCTACAAGTTCCTGGCGTTCGTCGTCTCCGCGGCCGTGGCGGGGCTGGCCGGCGGCATGTTCGCGATGGCGCAGCAGTCCGCCTACCCCAACGTGATGAGCCTGCACGCCTCCGGCTTCGTCGTGATGATGGTGCTGGTCGGCGGCGGCATGGTGAGCTTCTGGGGGCCGGTGATCGGCACCACCATCTTCATCCTGTCGAGGGACCTGCTGGGCGCGTACACGGAGGCCTGGCTGCTCTGGTACGGACTGATCTTCATGGTGCTGGTCCTGTTCAAGCCCGAGGGCGTGGCCGGCATCTGGCAAGGCTGGCGGGCACGGCGCCCCGGATCGCGCGTCGCGGTGCTGCCGGCGCAACAGAGGCAGGGGTGACCATGGCACTGTTCGAAGCCACGGGCCTGGCCAAGCGCTTCGGCGACCAGGTCGTGCTGGAGGACATCACCCTGTCGTTCGAGGAGTCGAAGCTCTCCGGCATCATGGGCCCCAACGGCGCGGGCAAGACCACCTGCTTCAACGTGCTGACCGGGCTGCACCGGCCGGACCGCGGCAGGGTGCGCTTCGCCGGCGAGGACATCACCGGCCTCGCGCCGCGGGCCATCGCCCGCAAGGGTATCTCGCGCTCGTTCCAGATCATGAACCTGTTCAACGATTATTCGGCGCTGGACAACGTGCTGGTGGCCACGCCGCGGGTCCGCAGGCGCGGCTTCGACTGCTGGCGCGACCTCGGCGCGGACGGCGCCGCGCAGGAGGCGGCTGCGCAGGTGCTGGCGCGCGTCGGCCTGGCCGGCAAGGAGCAGTCGAAGGCGCGCAGCCTGTCCTACGGCGAGCGGCGCGCGCTGGAGATCGGGGTGGCGCTGGCGGCGCAGCCCCGCATGCTGTTCCTGGACGAGCCGACGGCCGGTCTCGGCACCGAAGGCACGGCGCGACTGGCGGAGCTGGTGGCGGAGCTCAAGCGGCAGCTCACCATCGTGATCATCGAGCACGACATGCAGTTCCTCTTCAGGCTGGCCGACAAGGTGTCGGTCATCCACTGGGGCCAGGTCATCGCGGAGGGAACGCCAGAGGAGTTGCAGCAGAACGAATGGGTCCGTCGCTCCAACCTCGGCGCGCTCGCCACATGAGCACCACTGCCGCACTGCCCGCCACCCCCGCGATCCCCGCCACCGTCGCGATCGCCGCTGGCGGCGTACCGCCCGCCCCGGCCGCGCGCCACGAGCCGATGCTGACGGTCGAGCGGATCAGGACCTTCCACGGCGAGACCCAGGTGCTCTTCGACGTTTCGCTCGAGGTCGCGGCCGGCGAGGTGGTCGCACTGCTCGGTCCCAGCGGTGCCGGCAAGACGACCACCTTGCGCTCGATCCTCGGCCTGACCCCGGCGCGCTCGGGCGTCGTCCGCTTCGACGGCCGCGACGTGACGCGGCAAAGCACCCATGAGATCGCCCGCAGCGGCATCGGCTGGGTGCCGGACGACCGGCGCATCTTCCCGACCCTGACGGTGGCGCGCAACCTCGCCATCGCGCGCAAACGCACGCGGTTCCGGGCCTGGTCGGAGAAGGATTGCTTCGAGATCTTCAGCGCGCTGGAGTACCTGATGCACCGGGAATGCGAGAACCTGTCCGGCGGCGAAATGCAGATGGTCGCGATCTCGCGCGCGCTGATCGGCGCGCCCGGCCTGGTTCTCTTCGACGAGCCGAGCCAGGGGCTCGCGCCGAAGGTGGTGCAGGACGTGATGAAGACGATCGCGCGGCTGCGCGCGGAAGGCATCGCGGTGCTGCTGGTCGAGCAGAATGTGCAAAGTGCACTGGCCGTCGCCGACCGCACCTACGTCATGAACGGCGGCGTCATCGTCCACCACGGCAGGGCCGCGCAACTGCGCGAGGATCCCGGCTTGCGCCGTCGCCTCCTGGGAGTCTGATGCCACCGCCCCTGCTGCTCGTCGACAAGCTGGCCAAGCGCTACACACGCGGCCTCCTCAAGCGGCAGGTGACGTTCTCCCTCGCGGCCGACTTCGTCATCGCCGAGCCCGCCATCGTCGGCGTCATGGGGCCCAACGGCTCCGGAAAGACGACGCTGTTCGAGCTCATCACCGGCAGCAACCTGCCGAGCGCAGGCCGGGTGCTGGTGGCGGGGCAGGACATCCATGCCGTGAAGACCCGGGAGCGGGACCGGCTGGCAATCCACTACCATCAGTCGTACCAGGTGCGCTCCTTCCAGCGCAACCGCCCCGACTTCATGCTGGCGCATGCCAACGGGCCGGCGCCGCGGGTGCACCTGTTCGACGAGCCCCAGTTCAACACCCAGGACGGCTACATCGGCTTCATGCTGGCGTTCTTCCGCAAGCTGCGAGCCGACGGCAGGCTGGTGTTCCTCTGCCTGCACCCCAACGAGCACTACCACATCGACATCCTGCGGCAGTGCTGCGAGCGCTTCATCTTCGTCGAGAAGGGCGTCGTCAGCCAGGCGCCCGACTTCGATGCGCTCCTGCGGGACCAGCGGGTGCGCAGCTACCTCGGGGCGCTGGTTTCCTGAGGAAGGATACCCGGTGGACATCGGGTGCCCGGACAGCCGCCGGTCACCCGGAATTGCTAGGCCCCGGGCTGCCAGCCACTTCCTGCACGGCTGGCCGCCGGCGCCGACCGCCGCAGGCCCAGATACTGGGCGCCGGCAAACACCATGACCGCCAGCGCCTGCATCGCCATGTACGCCATGCCCAACGCGCCCGGTTGAACGGCGCCGGTGGCGAGCAGGGCAACGCAACCCACTGCCCAAAGGAGATTGCCAACCACGACGGTCCTGACGAGCCAGGACCAGAGGCGCTGGCTACGCGCCATCACCACCAGCAGAATCACATAGCCGACGAGGAAGGCACCGGTTTCCAGCAGCAGGCCGCGAGGCAGCATCAGCAGCCGGCTGAGGGCGTCCGGCAGGGCGAGTTGCAGCACGGCCAAGGCGCCGGTCGCGGCGGCGTCGACGACAAGCGCGAGCCTGAGCAGCCTGGAGGGGAGGATCGATTGCATCTGTTGCTCCTGTCTAGTGTGAAAGGAGCAACAGTGTCACCGGCCCTGGCAGCGACGTCGATTACCCGACAGGTAATGGATCTTATGGTTTCAGCAGCCCTGTCGCATCCGCCGGATCAATACCCGCCGACTTAAGCAGCGAATCCACGAGCGGGGCCTGCAGCCGGTACTTCAGAGCGCTACTCATCACCTGATCGGAGACGCTCCCGCCCGGGCCGGAGATCTCGCCGTCGCCGCCCGGCCCGGCACTGCCCAGGCCATCGAAGTGCACGATTCTGATGTCGCTGATGTGCTCCAGGGGTTTAGAGCTCTCGCGTACCACGGTTTCGATTTGCGCGAGCGCGGCCAATCGCGTGCGCAGCGCCGCAGTCTCCGGCGTGGCTATGTTCTCTGCCTCGTTCAAGGCGCGCCGCCCGCGGGCTTCAGTATCGTGGTGCAGATCTGCCGACTGTGCGCGCAAGCGCTCCACGTCGGCCTCGGCATTCGCAATCACCCGCAGGGATTGAGCGCGCTGTTCGGCTGCCTCGCGCTCCGACGTCGCCTGGCTGACCGCTGCCAGGCCCTTGGCCTCGATCTCGCGAGCGGCATGCACCAGCGACAGCGATTTCTCGCGTTCGGCGCGCTCGAGTTCACGTGCAGTGATCACCGATTCCTCGGCACGGATCGCGGTAGCCCGAACCGCCTCGGATTCGGCCAGCGCCAGGCTGCGCAGCTTCGAATGTTGCGCGACCTCGATCTCGGTCTGCTGCTGCGCCACCTCCAGCGTCCTGCGCCGCTGGGTTTCGGCAATCTCGAGCTTGACGGACCTGTCGATCTCGATCTCGCGGATCTGCTGGTCCAGGCGCACGCGCTGTTCGCGCAGCGTGCGGTCCGACGCAAGCCTCGCCTTCTCGACTTCCTCGCCTGCGCTCACCTCGGCAACCTGGGAGAAGCGCTGCATTTCCGCCTTCTCGACCGTGATCTGCGACTGCTGCTGGGCGCGGCGAATGGCGATCTCGCGTTCCTGCTGCAAGCGTGCGTATTCCTCCTCCTTCTGCAGTTCCAGCATCTGCTGCTCGGCAGCCAGGTTCTTGCGCTGTATCGCCACCGCCGAGTCGCGCTCGATCTCATTGCGGCGGCGGCGGCGTTCTTCGATCTCGGCGGTGAGGATGGTCAGTCCCGCAGCGTCGAATGCATTGTTCGGGTTGAAGAACTCGCGCGACGCCTGGTCGAGCTTCGAGATGGAAACGCTGTCGATCTCCAAGCCGCTGGTGTCGATGCCGGCAGAAGCCAGCGCCCGTACGCGGGCCGAATACTCGCTCCGGTGCTCGTGCAGATGCTCCATTGTCGATTCAGCGGCCGCGGTGCGCAGGGCGTCGTTGAAACGTGCCTCGAGCAGTTCGCGCATCGCCTCCGCCGAGGCGGTTCTGATCCCCAGTGACCGCGCGGCGGCGGTCACCGATGCGGCGTCCGCCCTTACACGCACGTAAAAATCCGCATCCACGTTCATCCGCAGTCGGTCCTGTGTGATCAGTGCGTTCTCGTTGTGATGAGACAGACTAATACGCAGCGTGTTCATGTTGACCCAGGCAACCTCGTGCAACACGGGGATCACCAGGGCGCCGCCGGAGATCGCCACCCGCTGGCCGAGGAAGCCGGTGCGAACAAAGGCACGCTCGGTCGTGGAGCGCTGGTAGAGCTTGGAAAGCACCCACCAGAGAACGGCAACGGCAACGACGACTGCAACAATGGTCAGGATGACGATTCCGAAGTTGGCTAGCATGGCGTGAAGGTATCTTTGATCGCTGGAGGATGCTGCCGTTCAGGCGGTGTGGACGCCCCACTCGGGCGCGGCGTCGCCGGCCTTGACGAGCGGCCGGGCAGCGCTGTCTCGAGACGCCGGTCCGATAATGAGCCTAACGCACTTGATGAACAGCGGGCGGTACTCGGCCGGCAAGCGCTCCAGGACCTTTTGTTCCAGCAATACATCTCGCGGCATGACGCGGTCGAGCAGCGCAGCGCCGTCCGGGGCGAGGAACAGCTTATAGGCGCGCCGGTCGCTGGACGAAGCGCAGCGGCTCATCAAGCCGCTCGCAGCCATTCGCTTGACCATCTCAGCCACGGTGTTGCGGTCCATGAAGAGCCTGTCGGCCAAGGCATTCTGGCTGATACCGGGGTTCTGGTAAAGCATCACGAGCGCTGCCTTCTGCCGCGGCGTAATGGACTCTTCAGCGAACTCATGAGCGAACAGTTCCTCGGCCGTGAAATGAGCGCGGCGAAGCAGATGAGAGGCAACGTCTTCAAGCCTGAAGTTGTCGAGCACTTCACGTGCCTCTGCTGAAATGGAGACGCGCGCATCGGCCAGCGCCTCATTCTTCCGAGTTGCGACGGTGCGCTTACGCTTTCGTTTGTCGGTCATGGATTGGAGCTCGAACGCCGGGATTGTGCATCAGATGCGCGTACACGTCGCATTAATCGGCGCGATCACGGCCTCGATCTGCGGGTTATACGCCGGGCGCCCGGTACGGTCAATCACCGCCGTTCCGTAGGGGACATTCTTGTACGGAAGAGTGCTATGGAGCGTACTTGAAGCGGTATCTTGACTTTGATCTGCTGGGTTCCTAGACTCACTCAAACTCGTCCGTATACGAGCTATTTGACCGGCCATATGCGGGAGCCGACACATTCGCCGAAATGGTGCCGAATGATTTGCAGCCGTCGCTTGTGATCGAAAGGACTTTTCATGGCACAAGGCGAAATTCTCTCCGGCTTTCTCGCGCCGCACCCACCTCACCTGGTGTATGGCGAAAACCCGCCTCAGAACGAGCCCCGTTCGCAAGGCGGCTGGGAGCCGCTGCGCTGGGCCTATGAACGCGCCCGCGCCAGCCTGGCCGCACTCAAGCCGGATGTGCTGCTGATCCACACGCCACACTGGATCACTCAGGTCGGTCACCACTTCCTCGGCGTGCGCCAGATGAGCGGCAAGTCGGTGGATCCGATTTTTCCCAACCTCTTCCGCTACCAGTTCTCGCTGGAGGTGGATGTGGAGCTGGCCGAGGCCTGCGCCGAGGAAGGCCGCAAGCTGGGGCTGGTTACCAAGATGATGCGCAACCCGAACTTCCGGGTGGATTACGGAACCATCACCACCCTGCACATGATTCGCCCCGAATGGGACATTCCAATCGTCTGCATCTCGGCCAACAACTCGCCGTACTACCTGAACACGAAGGAAGGGATGGGCGAGATGGATCTGCTGGGCAAGGGCACGCGCGAGGCCATCCGTAAGAGCGGCAAGCGCGCGGTGCTGCTGGCGTCCAATACGCTGTCGCACTGGCACTTCCATGAGGAGCCGGCGATTCCAGAAGACATGTCGCAGGAGCACCCGCAGAACTACGAAGGCTACAAGTGGGACATGCGCATGATCGAGCTCATGCGAAAGGGCAGGACCAAAGAGGTCTTCAAGCTGCTGCCGCAGTTCATCGACGAAGCGTTTGCGGAGGTCAAGTCGGGCGCGTTCACCTGGATGTTCTCGGCCATGCAGTACCCGGAGATCCCGGCAGAACTGTACGGCTACGGCACGGTGATCGGCACCGGCAACGCGGTCATGGAATGGCCGCTGCAAAGGGCCGGGCTCTCACGGCTAGACGGCGACTCCGCCTCTCCCGGAGCCGACTCGCGTTTTGACCGCGCGCGGGGCGCAGCCTCGGAGGGCGGCTTCACCACCAGCCTCGTGGACTGAGGACCAGCGCGATGCCCGTGGTCTCCGCATTCCTGGTCCCCGGATGTCCGCTGCCGCAGCTGAAACCCGACAACCTCCCCTGGGGCCGGATCGGATCGGCCTACCGGCGCGCAAGCCGCGCGCTGGCCGCGTCGCGTCCCGAGGTAGTGCTGGTCTATTCAGCCCAATGGATGGCAGTGCTGGACCAGCAGTGGCTCACACGGCGGCGCAGCCAGGGCGTGCACGTCGACGAGAACTGGCACGAATACGGCGAACTGCCGTTCGACATCATCGCCGACACCGAGTTGGGTCACGCCTGCGCGGCCGCATCGCCCCGGGTCGGCGTGCATGCGCGCGGCGTCAACTACGACGCCTTTCCCATCGACAGCGGGACCATCACCGCGTGCGCGCAGATGGAGATGGGTAACGAGGCACTGCCGGTCGTGGTCGCGTCAAACAACCTGTATCACGGCCCCGCGCAAACGGAGAAGCTGGGCGCGATGGCAGTGCAATGCGCGCTGGAGAAAGTCTCTCGCGTGGCAGTGGTCGGCATCGGCGGCATGTCCAACACGATGTTCCGCGAGCAGATCGACATCCGGGACGACCGCCTGCACAGCCCGGCCGACGACCGGTGGAACCAGAGCGTGCTGCGCCTGCTGGAGTCCGGCGACGTGGGGCAACTGCGCGCGCTGCTGCCCGAATATGTGGCGCAAGCGAAGCCCGAGATGGGGTTCAAGCACTTGCATTGGATTCTCGGCAGCCTCGGCGGCCGCTACGCCAGTGCCCGCCTTCATGGCTACGGCCCGCTGTATGGCAGCGGTGGCGCCGTGGTCGAGTTCGTTCCCTGAGCCCGCCCGCCGGGCTTACTGCGTCGTCTTCCTTTGTCGCGTCACACTCTCAGTACTCTCACCCCTGGAGCCACCATGAAGTTGTCTAAGATTGCAGCCATTGCTGCGGGCAGCCTCGCTGCCGCCCTGAGCACAGGCGCCAACGCGCAGTCGTGCTCCATCAAGGTCGCGCGCATCGTTCCCGTCACCGGACCGCTCGCCGACGTCGGCAAGGACACCCCCTGGGTGGACGAGAACAAGGTCGGACCCATCAACAAGGCGGGCGGCCTCAAGGTGGGAAACCAGCAATGCACGATCGACTACAAGATCTACGACAGCAAGAGCACCGTCGCAGGCTCGGCGGAGGCCGCGACGCGCGCGATCCTGCAGGACCGGGTCGATTTCCTGCTGGCCCAGGGCACGCCGGACACCACCAATGCGCCGGCCGACCTGTGCGAACGCAACCAGATTCCCTGCATCACCACCAATACGCCGGTGGAAGCCTGGCTGTTCGGCCCGGACGGCAAGCCCAAGACCTACAAGCACACCTTCCACTTCTTCTTCTCGGTTCCGGACCTCGTGAAGAACCATGTAGGCATGATCAAGGCGTTGCCGGGCGGCTTCAACGGCAACATTGGCTACCTCTATCCGAACGATCCTGACGGAACCGTGTTCGCCCAGATTTTCGACCCGGTGTACAAGAAGGAAGGCTGGAAGCCGACCGACCCGGGCCGCTTTCAGCAGGGCCTGCCCGACTTCTCCGCGATCATCAATCAGTTCAAGCGCAACCGCGTTGAAGTGGTGACGGGGGTGCTGGCCCCACCCGACATGCAGAACTACCTGCAGCAGGCGGCACAGGCCGGCTACGCACCGAAGATGTATGTGATCGACAAGGGCACCGGTTACCCGGAGCCGATGAATGCATTGGGCAAGGCTGGCTACGGGCTGCTGTCGGTGAACTTCTGGTCACCGGCGTATCCGGGCAAATCCAAGTTTGGTGGCTATGACGGCCAGGCGCTCGTGGACGCCTATGAAAGCCAGACAGGAAAGCAGTACATCCCGCCGCTGGGCTACGACGACGCGTCCTACGATGTCCTGTTCGACGCCATCCAGCGTGCCGGCAGCACCGACCGCGCCGCCGTGCTGAGGGCCCTGGCCTCGACCAACCTCGATACGGTTGCCGGTCCGGTGAAGTTCAATGAGCAGCAGTTCTCGGTCCAGCCGCTTGGCGGAGCGCAATGGCGCTATGACGACAAGACAAAGCGCCTGGTCAAGGAGAATGTCTACAACGTGGTCTATCCGAACGTGAAGAAGACGGGCGAGATGGTCCTGTACAAGTAAACTGCGGGTCCGTTCGTCACCCCGCCGCCGGATGGTCTCCCTGTATCGACAGTTCACCACCCCCGCCGAGATCGACGCGCAGTACGACGTCGAAGTCTCGGTGCCGGATTTCACGGTCTACGCGCGCCATTACATCGAGGAAAGCCGGCTGGCGCGCCACCGGCTCGAAGCTGTGCTCGACGTCCCCTATGGCCCGACCCTTGATGAGACTCTGGACATCTTCCCGGCCACAGAACGCGATGCACCGGTATTCGTGTTCATCCACGGCGGCTATTGGCGAATGCTGTCGTCCAAGGAGTTCAGCTGCGTGGCCCTTGGGCTGAACCGCCTGGGCATCACCACCGTGGTGGTGAACTACTCGCTGACACCTAAGGTGTCGATCGACGAGATCAGCCGGCAGGCGCGGGCGGCGGTGGCGTGGGTGCTGCGTCGAATCAGTCGCCACGGCGGCGACCCGGAAAGGGTCGTGGTGGGCGGGCATTCGGCCGGAGGTCACCTCACGGCGATGTGCCTGCAGACGTCCTGGGCCGATGAATACGGGCTGCCACAGGACCCGCTTCGCGGTGCCGTGATGGTGAGCGGCCTCTATGATCTACGTCCCCTGCGCTACAGCAACATGCAGCCGATGATCCAACTGGACGACGGCATCATCCAGCGCAATTCACCCCTCTTTCACGTGCGGCCCACGCCCACGCCCGCGCTCGTGACCTGGGGCGGCGCGGAGCCGGACGAGTTTCGGCGGCAATCCGTGCGCTTCCTCGAACGGTGGAGGGAGGTCGGCAACCGCGCCAAATCCTGGGAACAGCCGGAAGCCAACCACTTCACTGCCATCTACGGTTTCGAGGATCCCAGGAGTCCACTCTGCCAATGGGTACTGCAGGCGGCGAACACCGCCCGCGTCTGATCAGATGCCGGACATCCTCCGCGTCCACGGGCTCAGCAAGTCCTTCGGCGCCATCCAGGTCGCTAGCGAGATCGGCTTCAGCGTCGCCGAAGGAGAGATTCTCGGGGTGATCGGCCCCAATGGCGCCGGCAAGACCTCGCTCTTCGGCATGCTGTCCGGCCATGTGACTCCATCGGCGGGAACGCTGATGTTCCGCGGTACCGACATCACCGGGCTGGTCACGCATGACCGGGCCCGCCTAGGGATCGCCCGCACGTTCCAGGTGCCCCGCCCCTTCGGGCAGATGACCGTCCTCGACAACCTGCGCGTCGCCGCCACCTTCGCCGGCGGCCTGAAAGGCGCCGATGCAACTGCGTGGATCGAGCGCACGCTCGCCACGACCGGCCTCACACGTTACGCCGACACGCTGGCCGGGCGTCTGCCGCTGCTGGTCCGCAAGCGCCATGAGCTGGCGCGCGCGCTGGCCATGCAGCCCAAGCTGCTGCTGATCGACGAGGTGGCCGCCGGCCTCACTGAGTCGGAAGTCAGCGAGTTCATCGATCTCGTGCGCCGCATCCGCGCCATGGGCACCACCATCGTCTGGATCGAGCACGTGATCCGCACCATGCTCACCGCCACCGACCGTTTGATGGCGCTGGCTGGCGGCAAGGTGCTGGCAATCGGCCGCCCGCAAGAGGTCATCCAACTCCCGCAGGTCAAGCGTGTCTATCTCGGCGTCTGAAGCGCCGGCGGCGGCACCGGTGCTGCGGGTCGCCAGCCTCTCAGCCTACTATGGCGAGCTGCGTGCCATCTACGACATCTCGCTCGAACTGCAGCGCGGCGAGGTGCTGGCGGTCATCGGCGCCAACGGCGCCGGCAAGTCGACCCTGTTGCGCTCGCTGGTCGGACTGATGGGCCATGGCAGCCGCACGCGCATCCGCGGCACCATCGAGTTCAACGGCGAGCGGCTCGATGCGCTCAGCCCCGACCGCATCGTCAACGCCGGCGTCGCGCTCGTCCCTGAAGGACGTCGGTTGTTCGCGCGCATGTCGGTCGAGGACAATCTGCTCGCGGGCGCTTTCCTCCCACGCTGCCGCCCCTTCATGGGCGCCAAGCTCGAGGAGGTGTACACGCTATTCCCGCGCCTGCGCGAACGCCGCCGCCAGGTGGTGTCGCAGATGTCGGGCGGCGAGCAGCAGATGGTGGCGATCGGCCGAGCGCTGATGTCGTCGCCCCAACTCGTGATCTTCGACGAGCTATCGCTCGGCCTCTCTCCGGCGATGGTCGACGAGATCTACAGGAACTTCGCGCGGATCGTGGCCGGCGGCACCACCACCATCGTCGTCGAGCAGGATCTGAAGCGTGCCCTCGCCAACTGCACCCGCTTCGTCGTGATGCTGGAGGGCGGGATCGTCCTCGAGGGCCGTCCGGGAGAGGTGAGCGTAGAGGCGATCACTGCCGCCTACTTTGGAACCGGCGTCGGAGCCGGCGTCGACACCGGCCACGCCGCGGGAGCGATGCATGGATGAGGTCGACTTGTACTGGCTGGGCGTCGATCTCGCCAACGGCATCCTCTCCGGCGCGATGCTGGGCGGCTACTACGCGCTGATCAGCGTCGGCCTGGCGCTCAACTTCGGCGTCATGCGGCTGGTGAATCTGTCGCATGGCGACTGGCTCATCGTCGCGGCCTACCTGTGCGTCACGCTGCTGAGCGCGATCCCGATCGTGCCTTTCTGGTCGCTGGTGGTAGTCGTGCCGGTGATGTACGGGATCGGCTACGCCGTCCAGCGGGGGCTGCTCAATCACGTATCCGTCCAGGCGGCCGAGCGCCGCGGCATGTCGCCGTTGTTCGGTCTCATGCTGCCGCTGCTGGTGACCTTCGGACTGTCGATCGTGCTCAGCCAAGGCATGCTGCTGATCTTCGATTCCAACGCGGCCACCATCCGGAACGATCTGTCGTTCTCGGCGATCCGCCTGAGCGAGGACCTCAGCGTGTCGACCCTGCGGCTCGGCTTCTTCGTCGCGGCCGCGGTGCTGCTGGGCGGCCTCTCGATCTGGATGCGCTCGACGCATACCGGCCGCGCCATCCGCGCCGCATCCGACGATCCTGAGACTGCGGCGCTGATGGGTATGCGCACGCCGCACGTCTACGCAGTTGCCAGCGGCGTCGCGCTGGCGTCGGCGTCGGTCGCCGGCTTCATGGTCGGCATGTCGCGCTCCTTTCAGCCCTTCGACGGGCCGCCGTTCCTTCTGATGGCGTTCGGCGTGGTCATCCTCGGCGGGCTCGGCTCGCTCGCGGGCAGCTTCGTTGGCGGCATCCTGCTCGGCATCGTGCAGGTCCTGGCCGGCACCTACTTCGGCCCGGCCGCGCAGCAGGTGGCGGGCTACCTCCTGATCCTGCTGGTGCTGGCGGTGAGACCGCAGGGGCTGTTCTCGAAGTGACCAAGGAACCGCTCGCCTCCACTGAACCCACGCCGCGCCCAAGCGCGCCGCGGCGGCCCTTGCACATCCTGGCTTCCAGCTTCGAAGGTAGTCGCGGCGCCCTCTGGCTGCTTGTCGTCACCCTCGCCTTGCTGATCCTGCCGCTTGCCCTTGCGCGCGACAGCTATACCCTCCACCTGCTGTTCTCGGTGTTCATCTTCGCGCTGCTGGGGCATGCGTGGAATCTCATGGCCGGTTATGCCGGCCTGCTCAGCTTCGGCCAGCAGGTCTTCATCGGCCTCGGGGGCTTCTCGCAGGCTCTCGTCTTCTACTACGCAGAGACGCCGATCTGGGCGGCGTGGCCGGTGTCCGGCATCGTGTCGCTGCTGTTCGCCTGGCTGCTGTGCCTGCCGCTCCGCGAAAGCGGCAGCAAGCGCCGGATGTGGATCGGCGTCGCCGTCGCTGTCGCCGCGTGGATCCTGTACGAGTGGATAATCGCAGTGCAGCCTGCGGCCGATGTGTTCAAGAGCGACTACGTGCGCCGGGTTGCCATCCTGCTGCTGATCTTCCTGGGCGCCCTGCCTCTGATGCGACTGCAGGGGGCCTACTTCGCGATCGCGACCTGGCTAATCGCCGAATCGGTCGCGACGGTGTTCAACGGCTGGAACGTCGCCGGTGCAGGCGGCGGCATGCAGCTGAAGTCCGACGTCCGCCCGCGCGAGCTGTACTACGTGGCCCTAGTTCTGCTCGTCGTCACCACCGCGGTCATCTGGCGCTGGATGCGCTCTGCCTACGGACTTGCGCTGACCGCCGTGCGCGACGACGAGGACGCCGCGCGCAGCAGCGGCGTCGACGTGAGCAAGGTCAAGGCGAGCGTGTTCCTCTTCAGCGCGCTCGTCACCGGCCTCGCATCCGGTCTGTACTTCATGGACGTGGTGATCATCACCCCACCCTCCGCCTTCGCCATCTCCTGGGCGTCGTACATCGTCTTCGTGGTGGTGGCAGGCGGCATGGGCACGGTGGCCGGCCCGATCATCGGCGCCGTGCTGTTCATCATCGTGGACCGTCTGCTCGGCGCGGTCGCAGGCCAGGGACTGCTGGTGCTCGGCGCGCTGTCGATCCTGCTGATGCTGCTGCTGCCGCGCGGCCTGATGGGGGTTGTCCACGACCTGCGCCACCCTCATCCGCTGCAGCGGGGTCCGTCCGCCTGGAAGCGGTTCAAACGTCTCCTTCTCGGCCACGACCCGCATGCCGACCGTGAAATCCTGGCCGACCAACCCGGCGTGGTCGGCGTCTACCTCCTGCCCGGCAGTCCGCTTCTGACCCTTCAACCCGATGTTCCCGCCTACGCCGGGTTGCGGTCGGGAATGGAGCAGGTCGCGCGCGAGATCGAGGCGCTGCAGCCCGACACGCTGGTCGTCTATTCCACCCGCTGGCTCGCCGTGCTCGACCAGCTCTGGCAAGGTCGCGCGCGAATCACGGGGTTGCATGTGGACGAGGACTGGCATCAGTTCGGCGAGATACGTTACGACATCACCACCGACGTATCGCTCGCGCGCGCGTGCGTCAAGGCGGCCGGCAAGGCCGGCATGCGCTCGAAGCTGGTGGACTACGCCAATTTCCCGATCGACTCCGGCACCTTGTCGGTCAATGCGCTGGTCAACTCGCACAGCCCGATTCCGATGGTGATGCTCGCCAACAACCTCTACCTCGATTCCGAAGGCACGCGAGGCCTGGGCGAACTGGTCGCCAGTCAGGCCGCGGCGCAAGGCAAGCGGGTGGTGGTGCTTGCGGTGGGGGAACTCTCCGGCACCGCCTTTCGCGACGACCGGCCGCTCCAAGACGACAAGGTGGCATCGGCCACCGATGATGAATGGAATCGCCGGATTCTCGGCTTGATGTCGCAGCGCAACCTGGAAGAGCTGGCCCGGCAGTTGCCCGATTACGTCGCCCATGCCAAGGTGGACATGGGCTTCAAGCATTTCGCGTTCGCGCTCGGTGCGCTGGGAGGGCGGCTTGGCAATGTCAAGGTCCTGGGCTACGGCCCGCAGTACGGCAACGGCGCGGCGATCGTCAGGTTGCTATGAGCGCCAGCGACTGGGCGCATCCAGCATCAACACCACTTCTTGGATCGACGAGGCTAGGCAATGACCGCAAAAGATGAACGCTCTGCAAAGCTTGTCCTGGGCAAGGCCACCCCCCGCGGCAAGTTCCCTCACGTGAAGAGAGCGGGGGACTTCCTCTTCGTTTCCGGGACCAGTTCACGTCGGCCGGACAACACCTTCGCGGGCGCCGAGGTAGACGGCATGGGGACGGCCCGGCTCGACATCCGCGTGCAGACGCGTGCCGTCATCGAGAATATCCGGGACATCCTCCATGCGGTCGGCGCCGACCTCTCGGACGTGGTAGAGGTCAGCAGCTATCTCGTGAACATGAACGACTTCGGGGGCTACAACGAGGTGTATGGTGAATTCTTCGGCTTCGATGGCCCGGCCCGCACCACTGTGGCGGTGCACCAGTTGCCGCATCCACTCCTGCTGATCGAGATCAAGGCCGTGGCGTACAAGCCGGTAAATCCCTAGACAGCAGGGGCCGCAGCGCGCCTGCATCATGCCGAAGATGCAGCGCAGTTTGCAGGAATCACACGTCGATGTTCCAGTGGTGCCCGACCGCGACATCATCACCAGCCGCAAGCCGGACGACCTGGAGGCGTTCGTCGGCAAGATCGTCGAAGAAGTGTCCGAAGGGGTTCACGAACGGGCCTGATCAAGCCCTCCTACCGTAGGCCGGCCCGCTTCATCCCGCATCATCAGCAACCGTCCTTATGAGGAGCACCTAATGTCCGAGCGAGCCGCGCCTGCAGCGAAGCGTCCCGATCCCATTCCCGCCGACTATCGCGGCGCCACGCCCTACATTTGCGTCCACGATGGGAAGCGCGCGCTGGAGTTCTACCAGCGCGCCTTCGGCGCCAGGGAAACCATGCGCATGGCCCAGCCCGACGGGCGCATCGGCCATGCCGAGTTCCGCATCGGCGACGCCGTGATCATGCTCGCCGACGAGTTCCCGGAGATGGGCTTTCGCAGCCCGAAGACGCTGGGCGGTAGTCCGGTGAACCTGCTGCTTTACGTGGCGGATGTCGATGCGTTCGTCAAGCAGGCGGAGGCGGCGGGGGCTACGGTGCAGCGGCCGCCGGCGGATCAGTTCTACGGGGATCGGATGGCAACGCTGAAGGACCCGTACGGGCATGTGTGGTCAATTGCGACGCATGTCGAGGATGTGTCGGCGGAGGAGATGGAGCGGCGGATGAAGGAGCACAAAGGAGGCTGACCTCCAGAAAGGAAGGCTGATGTTTCGGCGTCGCTGCTCGGCTTCGCCATCCCCGCCGCATAGTCCCGCATGCTGTTACCACGATGATGCGGCCATACGAAGGACGAATTGTCCGTTCTGTTCGCTGGACGGGAAGCGGATCCGCGAAAGCTCCTGCTTCTCGCTATTCATCGAAGACGGCTCGAAGACTCCCCTGCACTCGCACCCCGGCTCAGAGGCCGTCTGACGGGCGCGACGAGAAGGGAGGCAAGTCCGCGGCGGACGATCTCGAGCCACTGTCTCAGGCCACTGTCGTCCGATGCATCTTTCGCCGATGCTGCGGGCCATAGTTGAAGTTGACCTTGTGCTGGGTTGAATAGTTGTCCCAGACGAGGACGTCGCCGACTCGCCACTTGTGGTGATACACGAATTCCGGCCGGACAATGTGGTCGCAGAGCTGCTTGATCAGAGCCGTCGCCTCCGCATCGTCCATCCCCTCGATGCCAAACGTCGTGCCCTCGTTGACGTAGAGGCAGTCGACGCCGGTGCGCGGGTGAGGCCAGACGACCGGATGATAGCGATCCGGATTGCGTGACTTCTGCTCCGGCGTCAACGGGACGTGCTTGCCGATCCCGGTCCTCTTCTTCTTCTCGTACTGGATGATGAGGCTGTGGAAGCCTTTCATCCCCCTGAGCCGCGCCTGCATCTCCGGCGGTAGCGTCCTGAAGGCGTGCGCCGTGCTGACGAACATGGTGTCACCCAGTGACGGGCCGGCGGACTCGATGGGGATCTCCTGGGAATCGAGCAGCGAGTAGATGTGGGGCGCGGCCTCGAAAGCGCCGTCCGTATGCCAGTACTGCCCCGCGTCCGCCACCCCGATCTGGCGTCCGTTCTGGACGACGTTCGAGATCACCAGCATCTCGGGGTGCTCCTTCAACAGGAACTGGTCGAAGACATGACGCTTCAGATTCCCGAGCCGGCCGCTGAAGGTCACGAAGTGTTCCGGCTCGAGGAACTGATTCCGGATGTAGATCATCCCGTGGAGATCGGGCAGCTTCGTGCGCCCGCGAGGAGACCGCGACCGGCGGCTACTTCACGGTCGCCGTGATAATGATCTCGACCTTCATGTCCGGGCTGCCCAAATCGCAGGCACCGCAGGCCCGGGCCGGCGGGCTGTCCTGGTCCACCCAGGCGTCCCACACCTCGTTCATTTCCGCGAAGTAGCGCATGTCCGCAAGCATCACATGCGCCATCAGGATCCGCGATTTGTCGCTGCCGGCCAGGGCCAGTCGCTCCTCTACGCGGGCGAGCATCTGCCGGGTCTGCACGCCGACCGACGCGCCGGAATCGAACGGCCGGTCCGGCGTCGCGGCGAAGTAGACGGTGCCGTTGTGGACCGAGATCTGGCTGGCCCGCGACCGTTGCTGGTCGCCGCCGGCGGGATTGCGGCCGATTCGTTGGATGTCCATGTGCTTCTCCTTGAATATCGGACTACTGGAACCGGGTACAGGCGTAGGGGGCCGGATCGATGCTCGGCTGTTGGCCGTTGATCAGCTGGGACACCAGGCGACCGCTAGGCGGGCCGCCCGTCATGCCGAAGTGGCCGTGGCCGAAGGCGAGGTAGAGTCGGCTGCGGCCCGGCACTTCCCCAAGGACCGGCAGACTGTCCGGCGTCGATGGCCGGTGGCCCATCCAGTAGCGCGGCTCATCCGTCTGCAAGGTGGGAAAGATGCGCTTGGCATGGGTCACCAGCAGCATCGCCCTTCGCTCGTCCGGCTCGGCCCGCAAGCCGCCGAACTCGACGGTGCCACCGGCGCGCAGGCCCTCCTCCATGGACGTCAGCCCGAAGCCCCGGTTCTTGATCGACATCGGAATCTTCAGCGTGATGTTCGGCGCTGGCATCATCGCGTGGTAGCCCCGCTCCGTTTCCAGCGGCACCTTGATGCCGAGCGGATCCAGCAGCTCCCGGGTCCAGGCACCCGTCGCCAGCACGATGCGTTTGGCGATGTGGTTGGCGACGTTGGTCATGATGAGGAAGCCGTCGACGCCACCGCGCGGAATGACCTTCAGTGCTCGTTCCGCGATGATGTCTCCGCCGGCATCGACGAGAAGCCTGCCGAGCGTCCGCACCAAGCGCTGGGGGCTGACCGTGAACGCATTGCCGGGGATCAGCAGGCCATGGCTCACGCCAGGCGAGATCTCAGGGTAGATCTGCCGCAAGGCATCGGCATCCAGCGGCTCCGCGCGGATGCCATGGCGCTTTGCAACAGCCAGTTCGATCTCGGATTCGGCGCCTTCACCCTCCCAGATCCGGACCTGGCCGACCGTCTTGATGAGGTCGGAGAAATGCTCCGGCCCCAGCAGCTCGCGCCAGCAATCCAGGGAGTCCTTGTGCAAGGCGCGCATCGCGTCCGAGATCCGGAGCACGCGGGCCATGCGGCTCGCATCCACCCACCTAATCAGCCAGGGCATCAGGCGGGGAAGGTAGGCGCGCCTCACGGTCAATGGCCCCTCGCTGTTGGCGAGCCAACCGGGAACCTTTCTAAGCATCCCGGGGAGCGCGATCGGCACGGCCGTATCGCTGCTGATCAATCCGGAGTTGCCATAGGAGGTGCCCCCGGCCGGCGGGAGCGGATCGATGACGGTTACCGCGTGCCCGGACCGCTGCAGGTAGAGCGCGGTGGACAGGCCGGCGACCCCGGCGCCGAGCACGATGGTCGAGGGTTTGGTGGCGTCCATGGCCTGCGGTTCCTCAGTGATTGACGATCAAAGTGCGGGGAAGCTGCGTGAGGCGCTCCGGACCCTGCTCCGTGACAAAAACGGTTTCGCTCAGCGATGCCCCCTGCGCGGAGGCATACATGTGAAACACCATCCGCGGCTCGAGCCGCCATCGGGCGCCCGGATGGAAGATGCGGGTGAAGTCGCTGGTCCGCGGGCCGGCGCTCGCATAGAAGCCGAGGGTATAGCCGCTGATGTTGTCGAAGGACGAACGCAGGCCCGAGGCGATCAATCCCTCGCGCAGGATCGCGTCGACATCCTCCGCGACGGCGCCCGGCCGCATCGCCGCGATCTGCCGGTCCTGCAGCTCGCGAAGCAGCAGCGCTGCGGCTTCCAGCCCGTCGGGCGGCGATCCCACCACCGCGCAGCGCATCAGGCGCGCACTGTAGCCGCCGACCCGGGGCGTCAGCTCGATGTGAACCACATCGCCCTCGGCCAGCGGTGTATCGTCCGAATGCCCGTGCAGGAAGTCCCATCCGCGGCCGGCGGAGATCGGGCCGGGCGGACCAGGGTCCGCCCCGAGTTCCACGAATGCGACCATGGCCGCCTTGGCCGCATCGCGTTGGGAAGCGCCCCGCACACAGGCCTTGGCGGCGCAGATCATGGCCTCGTCCGCGACACGGGCCGCCTGCCTGAGGAGCTCCAGCTCGGCCGGCGACTTGCTCAGCCGAAGCTCCCACACCGCATTGCCCAGATCGATGAAACGCGCCTCAGGCAAGGCTTCCTTCATCCGGGCGAATCGGGAAAGCGGCATGCCGTAGGAACCGAAGTCCAGTCCGATCGTCGCGCGACGCAGGCCCCTGCGATCGAGCGCGGATGCGAGCACGACCATCGGATCTTCCCAGTCGCGAAAGCTGGGGACGTCCGTGATCCAGCTGCGTTGGCGGCACGGATTCGCATCGAGCGCACGGATCAGGAAGAACGGCTCGGCTTCGAGCGGTATGCCGACGCAACGCCAACGATTCTCGGTGTTCCCGAAGCCGGACAGCCAGGTCATCGCTTCGATCTCGTCGAAGAGGGCGACGTCCACCCCGGCATTCCGCATGCGATTGCGCAAAGCGTCGATCCGGCTGCTGAACTCGGCCGGATCGAAGTGCGGATGCCCGCGACTCGTCGTGCTCAAGCCCGTCTCATCCTGCGGGTGGAGCAGCGGAACGGCGCCGCAACTGCCGCATGTAGGCATCCATCAGGAGGATGACGCCTGTCACGGCGATCAGGAAGGCGCTCACCGCGGCGATGACCGGCTCCACCTGCAGGTGCAGGCTGTTCCAGATCCGCACCGGCAGTGTCTCCGAGCGCACCCCGGCGAGAAAGAGCGAGATGATCAGCTCGTCGAACGAAGCCAGGAAGGCGAAAAGGGCCGCCGAGAGGATGCCCGGAAAGGCGATCGGGACGACGACCTTGGTAAAGACGCCCAACCGGCTGCTGCCGAGGCTGAGTGCCGCCCGCTCCAGGTTCACGTCGACACCCTGCAACGAAGAAAGCAGGATCAGCAGCACGATCGGCAGGGCGATCGTCGCGTGGCAGATGCCGATCCAGACCACATTGCCCACCAGGCCGAGCGGGCCGGACACGAAATACATCGCGATCGCCGTGATCACGTGCGGGATGATGATCGGAAGGAGCATGAACGACAGCAGGAGCTTCTTCGCGCGCATGTCGCCCCGCACGAAGGCGTACGCGGCGAAGAAGCCCAGCACCGTGGCGACCGCGCACGCGATGAGCGCGATCACCACGCTCGACCACAGGGCGCTGCGCCAGCGCGAGTTCCCGAAGAAGCTCTCGAACCAGCGCAGTGAGTAGGATTCCGGCGGAAACCGGAGATAGCCCTGGTCGCCGAATGCCAGGATGATGAGGATGGCGATCGGGACGACCAGTACGAGGCAGGCAACGGTGACGTAGAAGGACAGCCCGCGCAACGTACCGGTATCGCTCACCCTTCAGGCTCCCATCATCCGGCGCACGTCGGTGAGCCGGTAGTAAATCGCGTACAGCACCAGGGTGGCAGCAAGCAGCAGCAGCGACATGATCGCCGCGCTGGTCCAGTCGAAAAGGATCTCGACCGACCGTTCGATCAGCATCGCGATCATCACGTCCGTCGGGCCGCCCATCAGGGCCGGCGTGATGAAGAAGCCGATCGAGAGGATGAAGACGATGAGCGAGCCGGACACGACACCGTGCAGGCTCAGCGGGAAATAGATCCGGGTGAATGCGTAGAACCCGCTCGCGCCCAATCCACGTGCCGCCCGCATCAGGCTCGGGTCGATCCCTTTCATGGTGGCGAACAGAGTCAGCACCATGTAAGGCAACAGCACATAGACCATGCCGATCAGCACCCCCGTCTGGGTGTACAGCAGCTCCAGGGGCTGGTCGATCACGCCGAGCTGCAGCAGCGACTGGTTGATGATGCCGTTGCGTCCCAACAGGACCATCCAGGAATAGGTGCGGACGATGACACTGGTGAAGTACGGCATCACGATGCAGAACAGCACCAGCGTGAACCGCATTCCCCGGCTGTTGGCCAGGTAGAACGCCAGCGGGTAGCTGATCAGCAGGACGAGCAGCGTCACCAGAAGCGAGATCCAGTTGGTGTTCGCGAGCGCCGTGACCACCGCCTTCGACGTGATGACCGCCCACGCATGCGAAACGATCTCCGCCGGCGTTCCGATGTCGGCCAGGGTCGTGACAAAGAACCAGATGAGAGGGGCAACGAAGACCAGCGCGAGTAGGAACACGGCCGGCATGATGAGCACGGTTCCCTCGCGCAAGGTGCCCCTGCCCTGTCGCATAGGTCAACGCGGCAGGATCACGCCGTCAGCCGGCCGCCACGACAGGCGGACGGCTGGTCGCCGGCATGATCGAATCCGCCGCTCGTGTTCTGGACATCCACGGTGATCCGGACGCCCGGCGCGATGTCGACGGCATGGCGCAGGATGTTCCCGAGGAACGACGTGTCCGCCAGGCGTCCGTCGACGCGATTCAACGCCGGATCGACGCCGGCATCGCCGCTCGCCGGCGCAATCGCCACCCGCTCCGGCCGCACGAACAGGTTGGCCCGCGCGCCGGCCGTCACGTCGTCGTCGCGCTCGCGCACGGAGCTGCAAGCCGCCGGCGGTGCGCAACGTTGCCTGGCCGTCCCGGATCGTCTCCACCGTGCCTTCGATGAGATTGGCCTCGCCGAGGAAGCGGGCGATGAAGTTGCTCGCCGGGCTGTTGTAGATCTCGACCGGCCGCCCGACCTGCTCGACCCGGCCGCTGTTCATGATCGCGATCCGGTCCGACATGTTCATCGCCTCTTCCTGGTCGTGCGTCACGTAGACGACGGTCATCCCGAGCCGCTGCTGGATCTCCTTGATCTCCACCTGCATCTGATAGCGCAGGTTCTTGTCCAGCGCGCCGAGCGGCTCGTCCATCAGCACGACGCTCGGGCTGGAAGACGATGGCGCGGGCGATGGCCACCCGCTGCTGCTGGCCGCCGGAGAGCTGGCGCGGAAGCGATCGGCGAAGCGCTCGAGACGCACCAGCTCCAGCGCCTCCTTCACCCGCGTCCGGATCTGCTCGTCCGGGAGCTTGCGGGCGCGCAGCGGAAACGCGACGTTGTCGAACACGTTCAGGTGCGGAAAGATCGCGTAGTTCTGGAACACCATGCCGAAGCCGCGCCGCTGGGGCGGCACAGCGGCGATGTCGACGCCGTCGACCAGGATGCTGCCTTCGTCCACCTCGGCGAAGCCGGCGATCATCATCAGCGTCGTCGTCTTGCCCGGAGCCGGAAGGCCCGAGCAGCGAGAAGAACTCGCCCGGCGCGATCCGGCGCTGACCCCGTCGACGACAGGATCCTTGCCGTAGCGCTTGGTGACCTGCCGCAATTCTATCGCGCCCTTCCCTGCTCCCCCGCGAAGCCCGGTCATATGCGCGGTGGTCCGGCGGCTTGCTCCTCGGCGGCCGTTGCGAGCGACGCCCTCAACCCATGATCCACTTCGACCAGTACTTGCCGACCTTCGGCCGGTTCTCCGCCCACCAGTCGATATCGAGGACGAATCCCTTCGATCGCGTCCACGGCGTGTTGGTCTGGGGATCGATCAGGTCCTTGGAGGTCGCGCCGTAGGCCTTGGTGTTGACGGGAATCGCCTTGTACTTGGCGAGCCAACGAGACTGCGATTCGGCGCTGGAGCTGTAGTCGATGTACTTCTTGGCGTTGGCGAGGTTCTTCGCGCCCACCGGGATGCCGTAGGCCTGCGCCAGCAGCGCATTCTGGTTCCACTGGATGCCGAGCGGCGCGCCCTGATCGATCGCCGCCGAAACCCGGGTGCTCCAGAGGGCACCCATCGCGACCTCGTTGTCGGCCACCATGGTCGAGGACAGGGCGCCGGTGTCCCAGAACTTCGGGATCGCCGAACGTATCCGCGACATCGACTTGAAGGCGCGGTCGATGTCAGCGGGTAGAGCTTGTCCATCGGGACGCCGTCGGCGATCAGCGCAAACTCGAGACTCGGGGTTCCCGAGGCCATGTCGGGCAAGCGTGCGCGCTGCGGGAAACTTCTTCAGATCCCAGAACTCGGCCCACGACTTCGGCTCGCTCCCGACCGGGATGGCCTTGGTGTTGAAGCCGAGGACCATCGCGTAGATGAAGCAGCCGACCTGGAACTTCCGCTTGACGACCGGATCGATGTCGGCCGGGTCGGTGTACTTGAACTCGTCGTAGTCGATCGGCTGCAGGTAGTTGTCCTCTCGAGCTCGAGCAGCGTGCTGTCGCCCGTATCGATCACGTCCAGCTCGTTCTGGCCGGACTTCATCATGGCCATCAGCTTGCCGCGGTCGCCGCAACCGGCACCACCTCGATTCCGGTTTCCTTGCGGAACGGTTCGTAGATCGTCTCGCGCTTGATGTCGTCGAACACACCGCCCGGCGTGCGCACGATCACCTGCTCGGCGGCCGAAGCCTTGCGGATCCAGAAGAGGTTCGGTGTCGCTGCCGCCACTGCGGCGCCTGCTGCAAACCGGCGCTGGGCGGGCTGGACTCCCACGTCTCTGGGCCGCGTCATCTCATGTCTCCTGGGTGGTGTGCGGTGGCCAGATCGATCGCGCTGATGCGCGCGTCTGTCGAGTCGATGCTAGAGTCATTGAAGTATCGCGTCAAGGATGGCACCGCGACATTGGTTCCGCGGCGCCGAAACATCCTACCCCTGAGCGACTCGTCGTTCTGCTCCAGGAGTCACTGAGGCTCTATCCCGGCATCCGCCGCCGCGGCCGACCATTTCGCGGTCTCCGCGCGCAAGCACTCTCCGAATGCCTCAGGCGAGTTCCCGACGACCCGAGCCCCCCAGCCCCGGAACTTCTCGGTCACAGCCTCGGATTTGAGGATTGCCACGACCTCGCGGTTCGATCGATCCACGACGGCTTTGGGAGTGCCGTCAGGCGCCGCCACGCATTGCCAGGCCACCATATCGAAATCAGGGAAGCCTGATTCATGCAGGGTCGCAACATCCGGCAGGGCGGCCGAGCGCTCGCGGCTAAGAGTGGCGAGCGGCTTGAGCTTGCCTGCCTTGATGTTCGCCAGGCTGCCTGGCAGGTTGTCGAACATCGCCTGCACCACACCGGAGATGGTATCGATCGCAGCCGGGGCGCTGCCCTTGTAGCTGACGTGCGTCATCTCGAAGCCGGCCCGTCGCTTCATCAGCTCTCCCGTCAGGTGCGTGATCGATCCGACGCCGCTCGACGTGAAGTTCACCTGGCCCGGCCGCTCCTTCGCGTAGCGAACGAAGTCCTGCACCGTCTTAACCGGCAGCGACGGCGTCACGACCATGACGTTGTCGACCGCAGCGAGAACCGTGATGGGCGCGAAGTCCTTGATGGGATCGTAGGAGAGCTTCGCGTACAGGCTGGGATTGATCGCGAACTGCCCGACACCGCACTGCAGGAGGGTATAGCCATCCGGCGCAGCGTTGGCAACATATTCCGCGGCGATGCGCGCGGATGCGCCAGCGCGATTCTCCACGATGACCGGCTGGCCGACCGCCTTCGCAAGCTCGGGAGCGATGGTCCGGGCCATCAGGTCTGCCGTCCCGCCAGGTGGGAAAGGCACCACCCAGCTGATCGGCTTGGTCGGCCATTCCTGTCCTCGAGCAGGCTGCGGTGCGCTCGATATCACGCTGCACAGCAGAATGGTGGCGAACACTCCGGTCTTCCGCATACGTTTGCCTCGGCTCGATTGATGGTTGCTGTTGTACGGACTCTGTCAGGCGATCGCTATCCCACCGCCGCCGCGGGGATCGGAGCCCCCCTGGAATCGGCCGTCGGCGGAGCGCAGTGCAACGAACGTCAAGGCGAAGGCACGGTCGTAGCCCTTGCAGACGGACGCATGCGCCAGCCATGGGACTCGAGCGCGTGCCGGTGCTTCCAGTACAGGCCATCAGCGCCGTGTCGTCGAGCTCTGCCTGAGGCACGCTGCGACGAAGCGCCGCATGGCCAAGCCGAAAGGCCTCAGCCGCCCCGTGCTTTGAAATTCACAATCCCACTGCGTCCATGGAAAGCCAGCAAGACCTTGAGGCCGCGGAGAGGAGTCAGCGGCAGTTTCGTTCCGACTCGCCCGCTGAGCATGCACCAGGCGGCTGTCTCCCGGCTCCGGCAAAGGCGGAGTGGGCCAATAGTGCGGCGGGCCCTGACGTGGTCATCGCGACCGCCACGCAGCCCTTGCGCGCTTACCCGGAAGCGCGCCGCACCCCTCAGCTGGGATCGCGTCGCGCCAACAGCGCCGCCATCGTCTCCGCCCCCAGCGCCGTGCCGTGCACCGACAGATGCGCGCCCAGCTGGATCGCCTGCAGCAACGACTCGGCCAGGCAACCCGCTTCCAACGCGGCGCGAATCCGCTGCCTCAGCGCCTGCGGATCATGCCCGGTGAAACAGGCGAAGAGAGCCACCTCGATCAATGATCGATCGGCGTCGACCAGTCCTTCCTCGGGACGGCCATGTTCGAGGAAGTCGAGCAGCACCGGCAGATAGCCGGGGTCGAGCTCGAGCATCAGGCTCAAGGCCGCCGGTGCGACGGGCAGGTTCAACTGCCTGATCCGCGCAAGAAGCGTCGGGCTGGGCGACGGCGCCGCGATGCCGGACGCATCATCCCGCCGGGGGCCCGCGCAACGTTCGGCCGTCACCCGATCGCGCTCCTCGGCCAGGATGGCCACGGCCTGGGAGACGCTGTCCAGGCCCTGCGCCGCCACCAGGTGCAGCACGTCGAGGATCTCTCGCGGCGTGGCACCGGCGGCCAGCGCCTTCTCCATGTGGGTCTTCAGGCCGGACGCGAACAGGTGCGTCGACGAGGCATCGAGGGCGACGTAGACGAGCTCGACCTGTTTCGCGGACAAGGGCCCGACCCGCGCCGGATGCCCCGCATAGGCTGCATAGCGTTCCAGGAACCGCGGGTTGTGGCGAAGCAGCGTGTCCGTCCATGGCCGCCAGTAGCCTCGTTCGGCGATGAAGCGGGCTTTGATGGCCTCGCGATCGATGGTGTCATCCGACATGTCTGGATCCTCGGGTGGCATGGAAGATCGCTCCAGCAGCCTCACGCGCTCCGCGAGCGATGGGCTTGCAGCGTCTGCCCGGTGAAGAACTGGGCGCGCGCGCCGGCGACGAACCGCAGCAGCGGTGCCAGCTCGCGTAGCGATTGCCGTGGCGCCATTTCGATCGCGTTCACCCGCAGCGCCCGCGATGCCAGCTCGCAGGCAAGCGTGGCAACCAGCATGCGGGCGGCCGCCCCGTCACCCGCGTCTTGCCATGGAAGCTCTTCGGCATCATCGGGCGGCAGCAAGAGTGTCAGGCTGGCATCCGCGGCATGGCGGCTTGCGAAGCGCCGCGTAGCCTCGTGCACGGTGGCGACCAGGTCGGTGACTGCACGGTCCTGTCCGCCCTTGCCACGCACGGCAAGCGGCGAGGCGTCGATGATCGCCTGGTAGCACCCAACGCCGGAGCGTCCGCCGCCGCCTGCACCGATGCCCCGATTTGCATCTGCACCCGGATCAATCCAGCTCAAGTCAGTCCCTTCGCCGGCAAGCTCTTGCCACTCAACGGCCCCGGCGGGCTCGACCAGCAAAGCCGTCCGCAGATCCATCGGCAGCGGCGCACGCGTCGCCGGCTCGCAGGCACGGCTGCCGCCGTAGACGGAGGAGCCGCCGCACAGCGCAACCGCCTGGCCGCTGATCGCTGCCGCGCCTGGACTAGCGAGGAACCCGATCATTTGCGCCATCTCGACGGGGTCCGCCATGCGGCCCAGCGGCGTCTTGGCCACGGCCTGGCGCGGATCGAGTCGGCCAGCCGCAATCAGTCCATCGACCAGTTCGGTGCGGACGAAGCCAGGGCATAGCACAGTCACCGCCAGGTCCGGCCGCGCACGAGCGAGCGCCCGGGTCTGGGCGATCAGGCCTGCCTTGCTGGCGCTGTAGTAGCCGCGAAACGGTATCGCCCGCAGCCCGGCACCCGACGCCACGTTCACGACGCGCGCGCCGGGTACGAGCCGCGCATCGACCGCCGACACGACAGCGGCCGGCGCCGCCAGGTTGAGCAGCGCCAGCGATGCCTGCTGCGCCGGCGACTGGTCCGCGAGCGGAGTGCCGCTCGGATCGGACATACCGGCGTTGTTGACGACCGCGTCGATCGGACCCACGGAACTACCCGCGGCGCCGAGGCTGCGCACCTGCGCGGGGTCGGTCAAGTCGATGCGCAACGCCTGATGGCGACCTGGCAGCTCGGAGCCGAGCGCGTCCAAAGCCTTGCCATCGCGATCGACCAGCAGGCACTGCCAGCCCTTCGCGGCGAAGTGGACGGCAGTCGCGCGGCCGATGCCGGAGGCAGCGCCGGTGACCAGAACCGTCGGCAAGACCGCAACCCCTCAGAGATTGGTGAAGGTGATGCCGCCATCCAGCACCAGCGCCTGCGCGGTCATGAAGCCGGCCGCGTCGCTGACCAGGAAGCCGATGCCGTTGGCGATGTCTTCGACGGTGCCGAGGCGCCCGAGCGGTGTCGGGCGATGCGACTGGCGTCGCGCTCGGCATCCCGGTTGCGCTGCGTGCCTTCGGTCGGAACGGCCGACGGGCAGACGGCATTGACGCGGATGTTCCGCGCGCCGAGTTCGGCTGCCGCGGCGCGGGTGATGCCCAGGATGCCGGCTTTGATGCCGGAATAGACCACCGAGTTGCTGGCCGACCGCAGGGCAGCGACGGAGGCGACGTTGACGATGCGCCACCCCGCTCGGGGTCCATCACCGCGGCCGCGGCCTGGATGCTCCAGATGACGCGGCTTGAAGCCGACGTTGAGCATCCGCTCGACCGTCTCCGGCATGATGTCGGGCACCGCCTGGTAGCGGACCCACGCCGCGTTGTTGACGAGGATGTCGAAGCGGCCGCCTTGCTCGCGGGCCTGGCCGATGGCTGCCTGGATGCCGTCGCGCGTGGAGACGTTCTGGACGACGCCGAAGGCCTGCCCGCCCGCTTCGCGGATCGCGGCCACGGCGGCCGCGACGAATTCTTGCTTGAGATCGTTCACCGCAACCACGGCACCGCGTGCCGCGAGATGCAGGGCGGTGTCGCGGCCGATGCCGTTGCCGGCACCGGTGATCAGCGCCACGCGCCCGGTCAGGTCTTTCATCTGGTTCATGCTGGTTTCCTCGTGCGTCATGCCGATTCGATGAAGAGCTGCCCGATCTGCTTATAGGCATAGCCGCTGCCGCAGAACGCGTCGATCGCGCGGATCTCGCGCAGCGATCGATGCAGCGGCATCTCCCAGGTGAACCCCATGCCGCCGTGCAGGTGTATCGCCTTCTCCAGCACGAAAGCCGCGTTGGCGATGGCGCCCGCAAGCATCGGCCGGGCATCGCGCCCAAGGCCATACTCGTCGGCAGCCAAGGCGCGGCGAGTCGCGGCGGCCGATGCTTCGGCCACGAGCTGCATCCTTGCCAGCAATGGCGTACCGCCTGCTTGGCCGACAACGGCCGGCCGAACTGCACACGAGTCGCGACGTAGGTGGCGGTGCGTGCGATGGCGCCTTGAGCCGCGCCGGTGACGAAGCCCGCGAGCAGGATGCTGGCATCCTCGCGCAGTTGTGCGAAGGCCGCCGGCGCAACCGTGCCACCACCCGACGCGTTCAGCGAGCTGCAGCCAGGTGGCGGGCACGTCCGGATCGAGCGCGGTATCAACCTCGACCGCCAGGCTTGCCACCTCGAGCAGGGACGCGCCACCGCGAGATTCCGGGTCCAGGAGGATCGATTCCCCGGCGGCGGACGGTTCGTCGGCCACCAGCACCCAATCGCATTGCGCTGCCTGGCGGGCATGGCCGGCCATGCCTTCGGACAGGCTTCCCTGCCAGGCGATGCATCCCAGGCGCTCGCCTGCCGCGAGAGCGGTAGCGATCGCACTGCGCGCAGTGCCTTCGGCGCCGTCGTCGGCCGAAGATGCATTGCCGAACGCCTTGGCCAGCAGGATCTGCTCGACGAGCGGCATGCGCAGCTGCAACCGGCCGGCCGCTTCCGCGATCGGCAGCGCGAAGTCGATCGGCAGGCCGAGTCCGCCATCGGCCTCCGCAGCGGCGACGCCGATCAGTCCTGCCTCGGCGAGCACGCGCGCGGCATCGCGCAGCTCGCAGGCCTTGGCGGCTTCGATCGGCGCATCCGCCGCTTCGGCGAATTCCTCGGGTCGCAGGCCAGGCTCGGCCGTGCTGCTATCGTGGGTGCTCATGCTGGTGCTCATGCTCATTCCTTGGGCAGCTGCAGGATGCGCCGGGCGATCACGTCCAGTTGCACCTCGGACGTGCCGGCGTAGATGGTCTCGGCGCGGGAGAAAAGGTAGGCATGGGTGAAGTAGTCGCGGGCGCGTCGCGCCAGCGGGCTCGAATCGGGCCGCACATGCGCAACCACCGATCTCGCGAGACCGGCGAAGGCCTGGTGGCATTCCGACCAGTAGAGCTTGGTCAACGAGCCGCGCGACCCGATGCCCTGCCCTGCCTCGAGCATGTCGACACTGCGCTCGACGAGACCCTTGAGCCCGTCGATCTGCGCCACCACCTCGCCGATGCGGCCAGCGAGCCCGCCATCGAGCAGCCTCGACAGCCGCGGGTCTGACTTGGCGGCGCGCACGAGGAAGGCGAGCTCGGCCTCGAACCGCCAGGCGCGGTACATCCGGTTGGTCGCCCGCTCGATGGCCAGCACGCGCGTGGCCGCGCTCCAGCCTTCGTCCGGCGCACCCAGGCGCGCGGCATCCGGCACGACGACGTCGTCGAGGAAGACTTCGGCAAACGACTCCTTGCCGTCGATCGACCGGATCGGCACGACTCGGATGCCCGGCGTGTCCATCGGCACGGCGAACATCAACATGCCGCGATGCCGGTCGGCGACCACGCCGGTGCGGGTCAGGAGCAGGCAGTAGTGGGCCTTGGCCGCGCCGCTGGTCCAGATCTTTTGGCCCGAGATCCGCCAGCTGTCGCCTTCCTGGATGGCGCGGGTACGCAGCCGCGCCAGGTCCGATCCGGCGTCGGGCTCCGAGAAGCCCTGGCACCAGAACTGCTCCATCGCGAGGATCGGCGGCAGGAAGCATTGCTTCTGCTCCTCCGTGCCGACCGTCATGATGATCGGGCCGGCCAGCTCCTTGCCGATGGAGCTGACGCTCTCCGGCATCAGCAGCCGGCCGATCTCCTTGTTCACCGCCAGGTGTTCCGCAATCGTCAGCCCATGGCCGCCGTAGGCCTTGGGCCAGGTCATGCCGGCCAGCCCGGCGCGCATGGATCGCCGCTTCCCACGCCTGGCATTCGGCCAGCGTCGGCGTGCGGTAGTCGGCCGCGTCGGACCTCATGTGCGACGGCAGGTTTGCCGCGAGCCAGTCGCGAGCGTATTGCCGGTAGTTGGCGCTGCGCATCGAGGGTGCCTGAGCGATCGCGGCGGGCGTCGCCGACCCCTTGGCGGCGCCCTGTCCGGCAGCGGGATCGCCGCGCGGTTCACCACCGGTGATGGCAGCGGAAGGAACGGTCGTTTCAATGAGCATTGCTTTCCTCACGAATGCGGATGGCGGGCATGCGACCCGACGAAGTGGTCCGCGCATCGAGCCCCGCGCCAGGCTTGGCTTGCGGCTGCGTCACGCGGTGCCGGCCGCCTCGGCGACCGGGATGATCAGCGCATCCAGCACCACCACGCCTTGCCCGCGCGGCTTCACCAGCACCGGATTCATGTCGACTTCCGCCACCGTATCGCGATGCCGCACGGCGAACGCCGACAGCCGCGCAACCGCGTCGGCCGCGGCATCGATGTCGGCCTTCGGCTGTCCGCGTGCGCCGTCGAGCAGCGGGAAGAGCTTCAATCCACGGATCATCTCCGCCGCCTCCGCCTGGGTCACCGGCGCCACCTGCACAGCGACGTCCTGCAGCACCTCGGCATAGATCCCGCCGAGCCCGACCATCACCACCGGCCCGAAGATCGGATCGCGGGAGATGCCGAGAATCAGTTCGGTGCCGCCCTTGGCCATTGGTGCGACCAGCACGCCGTCGATTCGCGCCGACGGGGCCTTGGCGGCGGCATTGGCCAGGATTCGCCGATAGGCATCGCGCACTGCCGTGGCATCGGCAAGATCCAGCGCCACCCCGCCGATTTCCGTCTTGTGCGCGATGTCTTCGGAGACGATCTTCATCACCACCGGATAGCCAAGGCGCTCGGCGTGAGCCACCGCGTCGTCGGCGTCGACGGCAATCGCCTCGGGGAGAACCGGCAGGCCGGCTTCGGCCAGCGCCTTCTTCGCCCGGTATTCGTTGCGGAACACCTCGCGCGCCAGTGGTGCCGCACTGGTCGCGACGCCCGCATGGGACGCGGGCTTCGGCCGCTCGGCGGTCTCGCCGAGGAGTCGGCCCAGAGCGGACCAGGCCTTGCATGCCCTCGGCCGCCGCATCGATGGTCGGGAACACCGGGATGCCCAGCGCGTCGATCTCGCGCACGGCATCTTCCGGCCCGCGGCTGATCACCACCAGCAGCCGATCCGGGCGGGCCGCGCGGGCCTGGGCGAGCGCGTCCAGGTATATGCCGCGCAGCCGGCGGTTGTAGAGCGACAGCGACAGGAACAGCACGGTGGCATCGCTGCCGGAATCGTCCAGCAGCGCCGACAGCACCTGCAGCAGGACATCGGGCCGGCTCGATACCTGGGCGGTGGCGTCCACCGGATTGGCCGTGCTCGCCAGCGGCAGCACCGCGTGGATGCGCTCGCTGGTCTGCGGCGACAGCGGCGGCAGCGACAAGCCGCGGCGGCTCATCGCATCCGCCATCAGGATGCCGAAGCCGCCGGAAGCGGCGACCAGCGTCACCCGGTCGCCCTGGGGCAGGCGGCCCGGGCCCAGCCGGGAGGCGGCATGGCCGACGTCGAGCAGGCTCTCGACCGAATGCACCCGCAGCGCGCCGTGGCGGCGAAAGACGGCATCGAAGACCGCGTCCGAACCCGGCAGCGCGCCGGTGTGGGAGGCGGCCGCGGCCTGGCCGCTTTCGGTGGCGCCGATCTTCAGCACGATCACCGGCTTGCCCGCCTCGCGCGCCATGGCGAGCGCCGCGAACAGCCGGTCGGCGTCGCGGCAGGTCTCCATGCAGCACAGGATGACGCGGGTCTGCGGGATCCCTGGCCAGCGCGGCGATGCCGTCGGCGACATCGACGTCGGCCTCGTTGCCGGTGGCGATGAAGCGGCTCACGCCGAGGCCGCGCTCGGCGACGTTCTGCATGAGTGAAGCTGCCGATGTTGCCCGACTGGGAGACGATGCCGACATGCCCCGCCGGCGGCAGGTGCTCCTCCAGCGCGATGGAGAACGAGGCGATCGTGGCGTTCGGCACGCTGACGGTGCCGAGGCAGTTGGGCCCGAGCAGCCGGATGCCGGCAGCGCCGGGCGATGTCGACCAGTTCTGCCTGCAGCCGCGCGCCCGCGTCGCCGGCCTCGGCAAAGCCGGAGGACAGCACGACGACCGCGCGCACGCCGCGGGCGCGCACAGTCGCGCACGGCCTCCAGCGTCGCCTGCGCCGGCACGGCCAGCACCGCCAGCTCCGGTGCCGTCGGCGCCTCGCGCAGCGACGGATAGGCCGGCAGACCCTGGATCTGCCGCCCGCGGATTGATCGGCTAGATCGTGCCGCGGTAGCCGTACTTCTGCAGCAGGTGCACCGGACGGCCGCCGATCTTGTGGACGTCGTCGGAGGCGCCGAAGATGGCGATGCTGCCGGCCTCGAAGAAGGCGTCCAGGCCGGCGCCGGGTTCGACGGCGGCTGAAATCGCGCGCGCACCGCCGGCCGCGTGCGGGGATTCGTCATCGGCTTCGTGGGAATTGCCGTGATGGTCTCGACTCATGCTCAGCGCCCCTTGAAGACCGGCTCGCGCTTCTCGAGGAAGGCCACGCGCGCCTCCTTCGCATCCTCGGTCTTCGACAGCGCCATCGTGAACTCCTGCTCGAAGCGGTAGGCGTCGCGCTGCGGCATCAGGTCCACCATGTTGGCGGCACGCTTGGCGTAGGCGATGGCCAGCGGTGCCTTGCAGGCGATCTCCTGCGCCAGCGCATCGTCGCCGGCAGCAGCTCCCGGCCGGCAGCACGTCCTCCAGCACGTTGCGGTTGAGCAGCTCGCGCGCGTCAGGCGCTGGCCGGTGAAGAACATGCGGCGCAGCGTGGAGCGGCCGAACAAGGTTGCGCAGCATCGAGGCGCCGCCGGCCAGGCCGACGTTGATCTCGGGCATGCCGAAGGTGGCGTCCTCCGAGGCATAGAGGATGTCGCAGGCGGCCATCAGGCCGAAGCCGGCGCCCAGCGCCGCGCCATTGACGGCGGCGATGACCGGCTTGGCGCACTCGCGGATGGAGTTGCCGGTTTCGCGGGTGATGCGGTTGTGCTCGAGGAAGTCCCCGGCGTGTCCGGGTCGGGCCGGTCCTTCAGGTCGGCGCCGGCGCAGAAATGTTGCCGGCGCCAGTCAGCACGGCGCAGCGGATGTCCTCGCGCTCGGAGATCTCGTCGAACGTGGCGACCAAGTGGCGGCGCATGTCCCGGCTCAGCGCGTTGACCGGCGGCGGTCCATGGTGACCAGACCCACGCCGTCGGTGACGTCCAGACGAACGATCGGATCGCTCATACGGGGAGTCTCCTGCGTTGGGTTCCGCCATTCTAGGCAGCGACCCGCGGGCGATTCCTGCGATTTCCACTGCTAAGTTTTGCGAAAAAGCCGGTATTCCGGCGATCCCTTCCTCAATAAACTGCAACCGATAGCAACCGCAGTCGAGGAGACACCTGGCCTGTATCGTGCGTCGTCGAGTACTTGCCGGCATTGCCGGCGCAGCCGCTGCCCTGGGCACGGCCAGCCTGTCGAGCCGGGTCGCGCCCGGGCAAGACCCTTTCCATCGTGGTTCCGTATGCCCCCGGCGGCACGGCCAGCGACGCTTTCGCACGGATGATGGCCGCCAGCATGCAAGCGGACCTGAAGCGCAACGTGATCGTGGAGAACAAGCCGGGCGGCAACGGCATCATCGCCTGCACCCAGTCTGCCGGGCCGCGCCGGATGGCTCGACGCTGCTCCTCGGCGGCACCGGCCCGGTGTCGCTCAATGTCATGATGCGGCCGAACCTGGCCTACAGCCTCGAGAGCTTCCAGTCGGTGGCGATGCTGTTCGACGGCATGCTCACCTGAGGCCGCCA
This sequence comes from uncultured Pseudomonadota bacterium, assembly GCA_963844195.1. Lineage (GTDB taxonomy): Bacteria > Pseudomonadota > Gammaproteobacteria > Burkholderiales > Burkholderiaceae_E > Lautropia. The sequence continues at coordinate 584,711 of CAWJNC010000006.1, forward strand.
CCCGGCTGGCATCAACAGCATCCCCGGCTGGTCGATTACGCCAAGAAGGGCCCTGATCTATGGTACCTTCGACCCGGGCAGCGCAGCGAGGTGTACGGCGCGACCAAGAGGCTCGGCCTGCCGCTGACTCGGTGCCCTACAAGAGCAACGCGGCGGCGCTGATGGACCTGGTCGGGGGCAACGGCGACTTCAGCGTGGCCACGCCGATCTCGCTCAACGGCTCCAGAAGGCGGCGACATGAACATCCTGGCGCTCACACCGAAAGCGCTACCGACGTTCCCGGACATCCGGAGCATCGCGGAGCTGGTGCTATCGCGGACTGGAGTCCTCCTACTGGACGCGCTGCAGCGCCAGGGCACGCCGATGGACGTGGAAGCCATCGCGGAAGCGGCGCTGAAGGCGATCCAGTCGGCGGCCTTCAAGGAGATGCTCGCGACCAACGGCCAGATCCTGAAGGCCGGCGGGCCCGGAGACGCTCGACGCGCAACTGAAGCACGACCAGCAGTTCATGGGGGCGGATGATCAAGGAACACAACATGGTCGTGAGCGTCTGAGTACGATGACCGGCGCGATGAGCCCGCGATTCCCACTCTCGGCTTCCTGCTCGGATCGAGCGGGTCGGCGAGGTCGCCACGGACCTGGGGGAATGCCCGCTGTGGGACGAGGCAGCCGGCCTGCTGTGGTTCATGGATTGCCGCCGCGGCCTGATCCATCGGATGGATCCGGACGGCGGCGCCCGATGCGCAAGTGGCGGTACCGCCACCCGCCGGCTCCTTCGCCTTCAACGCGGATGGCCGTCTGGTCGTGGCCCTGAAGGAGGAGCTGGCGCTGGTCGATCCGGCTAGCGCTGCGCTGGCGCGCATCGCGCGCATCGATGAAAGCCATCCCACCTGCGGCTGAACGACGGCACCGCGCTCGCCGACGGCAGCTTCGTGGTCGGCACGATGCACCCTCGCGCGCGCCCGACGAGCCGCCGCTCGGCGGCTTGTATCGGCTGGATCCCGCCGAGCTGCGCAAGCTCGACGACGGCTTCGGGGTCACCAACGGACCCTGCGTCAACCCGCTCGACGGCCGCCTGCACGTGGGCGACAGCGCCGCCGGACATCTTCTCATACGCTCACGGCGACGGGGGCTCGCCGACGCGCACTTCGTCGTCACCGATGCCCTGGGATCGGGGCCCGATGGCTGCGCCTTCGACGAGGACGGGGGGCTGTGGACGGCGCTGGTGCGGGTCGGCGCGCTGGCCGCTTCGACACGAGGGCCGGCTCACTCACCGGATCGACCTGCCGGTGACCCACCCGAGCGCCTTGTGCTTCGGCGGCCCGGACATGAGGGACCTGTTCGTCACGAGGATCAGCGACAGCGGCCGGCTCCGTGCGCGGCCCCCGGGATGGTGGCGTGCTGCGCCTGCCCGGGCTCGGCTTTCGGGGCAACGCCCCGCCGCGATGCCGGCTGCCGGTTGTAGTCGCCGCGAAGCGCAGCTCGGGCCGGCCACGTGCTCCGCCACGAAGTCCAGGAACAGCGGATCTTGGCCGGAATGATGGGCGTGTCCAGGATGGTGGCGTACATGCCCTCGTCGAAACCCTTGTTGCTGATGCGATAGTCGGCATCAGCCGTACCAGCCGCCGCGACGATGTCTTGTGCACCGTATAGTCGTCGAGCAGGGCCAGGCCTTCACCCAGGCGGGCAAGTTCCAGCAGGACGATGCCGTTGTTGCTGGCATGCCGTGGCGCGAAGGCGATATCCTCGCTTCGAGAGCGGCTCCGTGCCTCCTGCTGCTTGAACAGCCAGGTGTACTGGTCGCCGGGAACTGGTAGGCCAGGCAATCGTGCCAGGATGCTTTCGTGGCAACTCCAGGGCGGCATCTTCCCGAGGTACCCGGGGGTGGCCACGAGGAGCGCTCGCTCTGGAAGAGCATCCGGCGCTTCACGCCGGCCTCCACCGGCGGCGAGATGCGGAAGTCGATATCGATCTGGTTGCGACGCAGATCCGCAGGGCTCTCGGTCAGCGTGAGCTCGATGTGGATCTCCGGATAGAGCTTGCGGAACGCCGCGACCAGCGGCGGCAGCACGCCCAGGCCGAACATCACCCGCGAATGCACACGCAACAGACCCTGCGGCGCGGTGCTGATGGCGGTGATGTTGTCCTGGAGCTCGTTGATGCGCCACAGGATGTCTTCCAGCTGCCGTGCGTACTCCTGGCCCGACTCGGTCAGCGCGACCTGGCGCGTGGAGCGCAGCAGCAGCTTGACCTTCAGCTCCTCCTCGATGTCCGTGATCATGCGCGACACCGCGTGGCCGATATGCCGAAGCGGCGGTTTCCGAGAAGTTCCGGGTCCGCGAGATCGATAGAAAGAGTTCCATCGCACGCAATCTGTCCACGAATCCTCCGGTTATTGCAGTTCATATCTGCAGATTGCTGCTATTCCGGCTGATAGTAGCCAATCTAGAATGGTTTCAAGCCCGGCCTGGCGCCGGTCAACGAATTTCGGTAATTGCCAACGTCAGCGACGGACGTCAGCGACCAACCGTGAGCCACCCCTCGGCAGCGATTTTACGGAGACGGCACATGGAATTCGGCGTATTCATTCTGGCCCAGCAGCGCGGCTATCACCAGACCTCGCAGCAGGTCATCCAGAACTCGATCGAGCAGACCGTCGCGGCCGAGCAGGCAGGATTCAACAATGCCTGGTATGCCGAGCACCATTTCAACAACTACTCGCTGTCGCCGTCTCCGCTGATGATGGTGGCGCACATGGCGGGCAAGACGCAGCGATCCGCCTGGGCACTGCCGTCTGCATCCTCCCCCTCTACCAACCCGCGCGTTTCCTGGCCGAGGTGGGCTTCGTCGACACGGTCTCCAACGGCCGGCTGGACCTCGGCGTGGGCTCGGGCTACCAGGAGTTCGAGTTCGCGCGCTTCGGCGTCAAGATCGCCGACGCCGGCGCGATCTACAACGAGTTCCTGGACATCCTGAACAGGGGCTGACCCAGAGGACTTCGAGTACGAAGGCAGGTTCCTCAAGATGCCCCCCAGCTCGATCGCCGTGCGCTGCGTGCAGGAGCCGCATGCCGCCGGTCTGGATCACTTCGGGCAACCCGCTGCGCTGGGACGCGGCGTGCGCGAGAACCACAACCTGTTCGTCACGGCGCTGCTGAAGGGCAACGAGGGCATCGCCAGACCTGCGCGAGCGGCTGGTGAAAGTGGCCGGCGACAACGGCAAGGACCTGGATCGCGACGTCAAGTTCGGCTTCCTGCGCTGCGCCTACGCGTCCGACAACAAGGCGGAGATCGACGCCTACCTGGACTGCGCCCGCTTCCAGCGCCGCATCTCCGAGAGCCTGAAGTTCCGCCGCGCGCAGTCCGACGACGGCTACATGATCAAGGAAGTGCCGTCGGCGACCGACCCGACGATGGAGCAGCTGCGCAAGAACCTGCCCGTGGGCTCGGTGAACCAGGTGATCGACAAGATGCTGGAGGAGATCAGCATCCTGCGCCCCAAGCACATCGCGCTGCAGACCCAGCTGGGCGACTTCGACCAGAAGACCATGCTGAAGCAGATCGAGCTGTGGGGTGAGCGGATCATCCCGGCCATCCGGAAGGAAGTGAAGCGATGGCGGTGGCCGCCTGACGGTCGTCGGCTCAAACATCCCCCAAACAACGAGCACCAGGAAACGTCATGCGCCTTCATCTTACCAGCTCCGGCAACGTCGCGATGCGGGAACCCACCGACTTCCGGCGGGTGGCTCGACGTCCTGGTCGACGCGCAGTCAGAAGACCAGCTCACCCGCTCCATCGCCCGCATCGGGCGGCGCGCCGACGAGGGGCATGTGTGGATCGCGCCGGCGGTGCTGCGGTTCCTGTCATTCCATCATGCGGGAGAGGCGCTGTGGGAGGCGGGGTTCGCGCGGATGCTGGCGTATGCGGAGAAGGCTGGGTGGGTGGACGAGCAGGAGCGCTGGGGGCGCACATCACGCCGAACGAGGCGGAGGAGGTCGTCACGGTGGACGAGTTCCGGACTGCGATGCGGGCGCTGCCGGCGGGGATCAGCGTGATCACCACCGGGACCGGCGAGGCTGCTTCCGGGATCGTTGTGTCGAGCCTGACTTCAATCTCGGCCGAGCCACCCTTGGTCGGGTTCTTCATCAACCAGACGTCGTCTTGCTATCCGGTGCTGCTGGAGAGCGGGCGCTTCGTGGCTAATGTGATCGGGGAAGAGCACAGCGAGGTGATGACGTCGTTCCTCAAGCGGCCGCAGGGGCCGGAGCGGTTCACGGTGGGGAACTGGCGGGAGGGGTATGCGAGCTTGCCGGTACTAGCTGACGCGCTGGCTAGTCTGGAGTGCGAGATCGTGTTTACGCAGTTGATCGGGACGCACCGGATGGTGGTGGGGAAGATTCGGAAGGTGGCTTGCGGGGCGGCTAGTCCGGTGGTGCATTTCAATGCGGTGACGCATCGGGTGGTGGTGGGGTGAGGTCGACTACGCGCAAGGAAGGTGCCCCCGAACCGCCTCAGGCGGTCGAACCATGCACATGTTAGAAGCCTCGGGTTAACCGCCAAGGCTTTCGACCCGGTAACCAGCCGGTTTGCGGCTTCTCTTGTGCATGAGGATTTCGTTCACATGCGCCAAAACCGGCGCCTCGTGCGCACATGATGTCGCATCCCGGAAATACATTGCTAGCCCCGCATTCATGTGGGCTGTCGTAGCGCGTGTGCACAAGAAGCGCCCGATGGGCGGCGATCTGAGCCTTGAGCGTGTCACACGGGTCTTGCCGCACGGCGGCTGCCATGTCTCCAAGTCGAGAACAGGCACTCCTCATCGTCATGTCGTTGACGAGCCCTCGTCCGAAGGACGTCGGGCTTCGAACGCGTGGGCTTGTCCGAGGTGCTTCGCACACCATGGAGCGTCGCCAAGGGACCATCGAGAGGTTCGCGTTCAAAGTCCGGTACCGCCTGCTACAGGTCCACGGCATCAATCTCAAGCGCTCCCACGTCCACGACTGCAGGCCGCCCTATTCGGCTGCGCGAGCTAGGCCGAGCTGACCACTCAGAAGCCACTCGCGCAGTATGACGGTCAACCCCCTGCCGCCTCGCTTGACGTTGCTCAGGCAGCAGAGAGGCCGGCGGGCCAGGTTATGAGCCGCCACGTCTCCGATCATCGTGACCTAGCCGCCGGCAGAGGCTGAGCGGCTGATGGTTTTCTCGCTCGACGATTGTGCTAATGGGCTCAGAGTTGACGGCGAGGTCGCTCAGCCCAAGAAGTTCGAGTGAGTCCGCGGATGAGGCCCCCCATGTTGTACGACAGCGACGCAGATGAGGGTTAGGGGACGAGCTCGACGGGCCAAGGCTGCGCATTGACCTAGACTCAGCGGTTCTCCGCGCGGGCTTGCTTCACTTAGCCGAGGCAGCAAATGCACGGCGGCATTTGGCGCTTGGACAGCTCGGAGACGAGTTGATCGACTTCCAGCCGCACGGTATCAACGAACTGACATGCATTTACCAGCTCTGTGACAGCGCAAAGTGATGAGCATATGACTGACTCTCTCAACGCCTTGACATCGCAGGTCGACCAGTTCGCTAAGGACCGGGACTGGCAGCAATTCCATTCGCCCAAGAACCTTGCCTCGGCGCTGATCGTCGAAGCAGGGGAACTGCTGGAGCACTTCCAATGGCTGACGGAAGAACAAAGCCGCGTCCTGTCGCCCGAGAAGCGAGACGCCGTGGGCGCCGAAGTGGCAGACGTCCTGCTGTACTTGATCCTGCTTGCGGGTGCGCTCGGGATCGACCCGATCGCGGCGGCGCAGGCGAAGCTGAAGCTCAACGCGCAGAAGTATCCGGTCGACTTGGCGCGCGGCAGCAGCAAGAAGTACGACGAACTCTGAGCGCCGCTGCACGGTGATCATCTACCAGGCCAGCAAGAGCCACTTCCTGCATCACGCGCTGCGCGACGACATCGAAGACGTCGTGTCGCGGCAATACCGAAGCGCGACGGGATATGGGGCCGGCCCGTCAGAGATCCAGTCATGGAAGCACTCACTGCTGGAGATGGCCAAGGTGCTGGGCGATGACGAGATCCCCGGCGACGCCGGAGTCGCTATCGAGTACCAGCTACCGCAGAGTTCCAAGCGCATCGACTTCGTGATCACCGGCGAGGACGCCTCGGCGCGGACCAAGGTAATCATCGTTGAGCTCAAACAGTGGTCGGAGTCCCGCCGCAGCGAGAAGGACGCCATCGTGTGGGCGCGCAGGGGCGGTCGCGCAGGCGAACGCGAGGGAACGCACCCTTCGTACCAGGCCTGGTCCTATGCCGCCTACCTGCAAGACTTCAATGCCGCCGTCCAGGACGGTGCCATGTCGCTGCAGCCCTGCGCGTACCTGCACAACCACCCGCGCGACGGCGAGATCGACCATCCGCACTACCGCGCCCATCTCGAGCGCGCGCCGCTGTTTCTCGCCCGCGAACGCGCCAAGCTGCAGGCCTTCATCCGCGAACACGTGCGCCACGGCGACCGCAAGGGTGCCCTCTACGCCATCGAGAACGGTCGCATCCGCCCGTCGAAGCTGCTGATCGATAGCGTCGCCGGCCGCTGCAGGGCAAGCCCGAGTTCGTGTTGATCGACGACCAGAAGGTGGCCCACGAGTGCATCCTCGAGGCCGATGCGCGCGCGGCACAGCAGAAGCAGGTCGTCATCGTCCAGGGCGGACCGGGCACCGGCAAGTCGGTGATCGCCATCAATCTGCTCGGGGCGCTTATCGCCCGCGAGCGGAATGTACGCTACGTCTCCAAAAACGCGGCGCCGCGGGCCGTCTATGAGGCCAAGCTGGCCGGCACGTTCACGAAGACTCGCATCAGCAACCTGTTCTGTGGCTCCGGCGCCTTCGTCAATGATGAAGCCGACACCTATGACACCTTGCTCGTCGACGAGGCGCACCGCCTCAACGAGAAGAGCGGCCTGTACCGCAACCTTGGCGACAATCAGGTGAAGGAGCTGATTCGGGCCGCCCGGTGCACCGTGTTCTTTGTCGACGACGATCAGCGGGTGACGCTGCTCGACATCGGCCACACCGAAGAGCTTCGGCGCCACGCCCGCGAGCTGGGGGCCGAGGTGACCGAACTGGAGCTATCGTCGCAGTTCCGTTGCAACGGCTCGGATGGTTATCTTGCCTGGCTGGACTACACGCTGGACATTCGCGAGACAGCGAACCCGACCCTCGACACGGCCGAGTACGACTTTCGCGTCTTCGACAACCCAGCCGACCTGCACGCGCTAATCGAGCTGAAGAACCGTACCAACAACCGGTCGCGGGTCGTCGCCGGCTACTGCTGGAAGTGGCCAAGCAAGAAGGTCGCACAGGCCTGGGACATCGAGATACCCGCGTTCGGTTATCAGCGACGATGGAACCTGGACAAGGACGGTAGCCTGTGGATCGTGACGCCGGGGTCGGTGGAGCAAGTGGGCTGCATCCACACCTGCCAGGGCTAGAACTCGACTACGTGGGCGTCATCATCGGCCCGGATCTCGCCTACCGCGAGGGGCGCATCGTGACCGACGCGACTAAGCGTGCATCGTCGGACCAGTCGGTCAAGGGCCTGAAGAGGATGCTGAAGGAAGAGCCTGCGCGCGCCCGGGCCCTGGCGGATGCCATCGTCAAGAACACGTATCGGACGCTGATGACCCGGGGAATGAAGGGCTGCTACGTCTACTGCACCGACGAGCCCCTGGCTGAATACATTCGGTCTCGCCTAAGCGCGGCTCCTGGAGTCGCGGAGGCCGCCGGCGTGAAAGTCACCCCTTCCGCAACGGCCAGTGCGCGGTCCAATGTCATCCCCCTGCGGCACGTCACGAAAGAAGAACGCGACGCGGGAGTGGCGGCCGCACCGGTTGTCGACCTACGGTTCGCGGCCGGCGGCTTCTCGGATACGCAGACCCTGGAGGACGGCGCAGACGAATGGGTGGCTCTACCCGACTGGGTGCGTCCCCAGCCCGGCTTGTTCGTGGCTCAGGTGGTGGGCGAGTCGATGAACCGCCGCATCCCGAACGGCGCGTGGTGCCTCTTCCGGGCGAAGCCGGCGGGCACGCGCCAGGGCAAGGTGGTGGTCGTTCAGCACCGCAGCATCGAGGACCCGGAGACCGGGGGGAGATATACGGTCAAGCTTTACACGAGCGAGAAGGTGACTGCAGAAGACGGCGGCTGGCGGCACGAACGCATCACCCTGCACCCGGATTCGGACCGACCTGGATTCGAGCCGATCGAGATCAGTGTGCACGAGAGTGAAGACAGCCTCTTGGTCGTTGCCGAGATGCTTACTGTCTTGACAATGGTGGACGGCTGACTGACTGCAATGCAGCGCTAGCAGTCATTCGCCTGGCCTTGGTCGCGTCCCGCTCTCGACAGAAAAAGCCGACAGTCTACATCGCCGGAGTCGCTGTCTAGATGATTTCGTCAAGCGTGCTGACAAACTGGCGCCCGTCCTCGTCGACGGGGTCGGGGACTCGTGCTCGCTGGATGATCAGCCGTTCGAGTTCCTGCAGGGGTAGGGCGCGCCACGGCCTCGGTACGCCTTGGGAATGGCGTAGCGTGTTTCTGGGTGGCGGCTTGGCCTACTGTGTCGAAGCGGGCCAAAGTAGTGACCTCCGCATCCGGAACATGGAGCAGCGCAAGCCCTCATCTCGGAGACTATGCTCGGAATGGCGATTGGTTCTGCGGGGCTTTTTATGCTCCTGTCCGCCGTCAGGAAATCCACCGGTAAGGCGCCGATCTGCCAAATGCTTCCAAGTCACAAAAGGTCTCATTTCTGCTGACCTTCCGTCTCACCCCCCAGTGGCATCCTTTTCCACAACTCAGCCGTTCGACCTATGACTGAAAAACTGATGCTTCTTCATCTCAGCGACATTCACATTAAAGCATCATCGGGGGACGCGGATATTGGCTAGGGCGGCAAGCATTGCTTCAGCGACATTCTCCCGCCTTCCCGAAGTTCATACCCTGGCACTGGTGGTATCGGGTGACATCGCCTTCAGCGGTACAACCGATCAGTATGGGTTGGCGATCACATTCATCGAGCAGATCAAGGCAGCGATCGGAAACGAGGCGCCGCGCGTCCGGATCGAGGTCTTCGTGTGCCCGGGAAACCATGATTGTGATTTCAGCCTTCACGACGACACACGCGATGCGGTCTTGGCCAAGATACGGACCCTGGAGGGCGTGGATCCATCCGAATCCCTGATTAAGACAGCGTCCTCAGTCGAAGACGCATTCTTCGCTTTCCGCGCTCAGGTCTCCGACTACAACTGGAGTCATGACCGCCGGCTCTTTTGGCAGACCTCCATTGGCATTGGGAATCATCGCGTGGGATTCCGTTGCCTGAATGTTGCTTGGATGTCTGAGTTGCGAGAAAAGCAAGGAACACTCGTCTATCCACCGTCAGCCATTCAGCCTTTTGGCTTTGATGCAAAGACCGATCTTGCGATCACCTTGCTCCATCACCCTTTCAATTGGCTTGGGCAGTCCACCTACCGGCCGTTCCAGGCGGCTGTGCGACGCGAGAGCCATCTCATCTTCACGGGACACGAGCATTTCCAGAACGTCCTCGAAACCCACGATCTTCGAAGCTCATCCGGCGTCTCGATTGAGGGCGGTGTCCTGTACGAGAATTCGACGCGAGACACTGATTCTACTTTCAACATTGTTATTGTTGACCTAGCCACCAAACAATATTTGATGGAGCTTTTGACCTGGAACGGGTCGCACTACCTACCGCAAGTGGACGACGGGGAGTGGGGCTCCCTTAGGGCCCTCCCGACAAAAGGCCGGCCTACCTACGACCTGGCAGAGCGAGTTCGCCAAGTCGCTGACCGACCCTGGGGCAAACTTCAGCCACAGCGCGAAGAAGGACCTCGACATCGATGATGTCTTCATCTGGCCCGAACTCCGTTTGCTTGACGATCCGGCGCCGATCAAGAAGCAAGTGTCGGGCGCGTACTTGGAGGATGTCGAGAATCTCAACGGAGGCATTTTCCTGCGGGGTGACGAGAGAAGAGCGGAAAGAGCACGCTGCTGCGGCAATACTTCAAGAGCTACTACAACAGGGGCTTCCTACCTTTGTACTTCCGTGCTTCTTGGTTGACGAAGAGTCATCGCACCGAGCCATTGAGGGCTTTGAAGCATGCACTCGACCGCCAGTACCGCAAGGCGGACCGTGAGGCGTGGCTCCAGGAGTCAAAGGATCAGCGTGTCCTTCTTCTCGATGACATCGATGGATGCACGCTGCCGCCTGAAGCTCTAGGAGAATGCCTACTGGCCTCTTCGAATATTTTTCCGGCGTGATCGTAACCGCCCGCGATGGAACGGCGGCGATGGACGTGCTGGCGCTTGAGAGAGTTGAGGCGCTCCACGGCTTTCAGCAGTACGAGATTAGGGAGTTCGGGCACAAAAAGCGCTTTGAGCTTGTGTGCAAATGGGCGGAAATCGGCGGTGAATCCGAGGACTCGGTGACATGGTCGCAGACGATCGACAAATGGGAAAAGGACCTAACGACTGCTGTGGGTAGACAGTTCGTCCCCGCCGTCCCAATCTATCTGCTCACCCTACTCCAAAGCATTGAGTCTGGGAGGACTGCAGATCTTCAGAACAGTGCCTTCGGCCATTACTACCAGTTCTTGGTGACCTCCTCACTCCAGAACGTGGGCATTGAGAGGGAGCAGTGGAGTGAAGTGATGAACTACTGCGCCAACCTCGCGTGGTTCGTCCACTCCTCGGGGCAAAAGCAGTTCTCGGAAACAGAGTTTGAAAACTTCAATTCTGCATTCAGCAAGGAGTTCACGCCAGTCGCGTTTGGTCAGCGCAAACGACACTTGATGCAAGCCAACATCCTGGCCACGGTCGAAGGGGAGTTGGAGTTTAAATATCCCTATCTTTACTACTACTTTCTGGGTCAGTATCTCGCCGATCGCATCCATGAGGAGGAGATAACGCGGGTCATCGTGCAGCTTTGTGGTGACCTTCATCTGCGGGACAATGCGAACGTGCTGCTGTTCACGAGCCACCACACCAAGAGCCCGGTGATATATGAGCGGATTGCAGCAGCCCTTGACAAGTGCTTTGCTGACGAGCCTGTTTTCGACTTCCAGCGTGACGCCGAGTTGCTCAACAGGCTTGTCGACTCGGCTCCAAGCCTGATCTACGAGGAAGACTCAACGCGTCGCTCACGTGCAAGTATTCGCGAGCGTCAGGACCGATCGGAAGAGGTTTTCGCGGAGTCGGAGGATGACATGGCGGAGATTGCGTCCGCCATCACGCGGCTCTTTCGAGGCATGGAAATTCTCGGTCAGTTCTTGAAGAACCACTACGGCACGACGAAGAATCCCGTTAAGGATGAACGGATCGACAAGGTGCTGAAGAGCGCGCTCCGCGGTCTACATGGGGCGACGCTGATGATACGGGAGGACGCCGTATCCCTGGCCGCTCACATTGAGCGGATCCTCGCCGAGGGGCGCCCCGACCTTGCATCGGACGTAGTCAAAGCCAATGCGAAACGCATCGTCTTTGACATCATCGGTATGATCACCTTTGCATTTGTCCAGAAGGCCGGCTCGACGGTTGGCTCGACGTACCTGAAAGACAAATCTTACGTCGGTCGTTGGGAAAAGCGACTCTCTTGGATACGATCTCATTGAAATGAGCTACCAGCTCGATCTGCCCGAAGCCATCCCATTTGCTCGACTGAAGAAACTGATCAAGTCGGTCGAGAATAATGTCTTTTTCTCAGGCGCTTCTGAGCTCGATGGCGCTGAAGCATCATCCACCTGTTCAAGGTGTCCTACAAGGACAAGCAGCGCCTTTGCGAAGAGCTTGGGATTAAGTTGCAGCGACAATTGGCACTGGACCGCGATCGACGAGCTCGCGGCAACTAGATCAGGCCCGGAACAGACGCGTTATTGTCTCTTGGGTGCCCGAAGGCAAGAGGGCACCGGGTAGCCTATGGAGTCAGGAACCTACCTGACGATAGCAACACGGGCTCCAGGAACAGACGTCGTCAGCGATTATGCCGCATAGTGCGGCTCTGATCTCAGGCAACTCGGCCGGGCGCCTTCAGTCGTAAATTAGACACTTAGCCCTATTGAAGTTCAGCCAGAGGTGCGTACGCTCGCAGCGGCTACTGCACCGTTGCTGCCTGGAGGACAGCAGCCCGTTCCCTCCCGCGAGTTGGCTCTGACGCGCGTGCTGTTGCGCAACGACTCGCCGATCGCCCTTCGCGATGCATACCCAGTCAGCGGGTTTGACCTTCGCATAGGCCTCGCCCCCGCCGGGCTGAAGGCAGCACACATCCAGTGGCACCACGTCGGCAGGCCGGACATCGAGACCAACCGCCTGTCGTTGTGCTCGCTTCACCACCGCTACACCCCGCGCAACACGCTGAACTCCCGGAACAGCTGCACGGGCAGCGGTGTTTCGAGCTTCCACACGATGCTCATCGGTCGGTCGCCTTCGGCGGACTCCAGCGTCACACGTCCGCAGGCGCGATATCGAGCGCCTTTGCGCGGCCGCACGAAGAGCTGGAATTGCCACCCATTGTTGAGCTCTCCAGATAACGCCGACCGCCGGGCGTGTCCGGTCCCGCGTTGTTCTGCGTCTGCCAATGAAAGCGCTCGGCGTTGATCGCGTAGTCGTGGTACGAGATGCGGTCGTGATAGCCCTCGCTCTTGTCGAGCGTGACGAACAGCAGCTCGGTATTGCGGTGGATCAGCGGCAGTACGCCCGCCTGGAACGGCGCGCGCCGCGCCGCGGTCAACCAGCCCACCGCCGTGAGCACCTCGCGCGCGCCATAGGCAGCATGCAGGCACAACGGCGTGTCTTCCAGCCCAGGGACGGGTTTGCAGCGAGCGTGGTACGCGCCTGCAGGAGGGCTGTGAACTCGACCAGCTCAGCGGCGATCGAGGGGTGGCGCTGCATGCGCTCGATGAAGGCTCCGGGTCCCGCCGCCTGCTCGTGCCGGCCGTCGATCTGGTAGGCCAACATCTGCACGCCCAGTGCATCCCTCGCATCGAGCGCAGACGGGTGGCCTTGCCCTGTGCCGACCGCGGCCATCACGTCGAGCCGGCGGCGCATCGTTCACGTGCAACAGGTCAGCCAAAGCGGCGGCTGAAGTAGTCCTCTTCGGGCCCGGGCTCCGTGAGCGATCAGGCCGGCATCGCGCTTCAGCGCCGTCCAGCCGCTGCGGCCCTGGCCGGTGCCTGCGCGATAGACGTCGTCGAGCTCGAGCGCCTGGTCATGGAGAAAGTCGGCCAGCCTAATCGCGGCACGGCCGCTCAGCGCCGCATACGTCTGCAGCTCTGTCTTCAGGCGGCGCCAGTTCTGTGTCGTCAGCGCGCGCAGGCCTTGAAGCACCTGCTCTCGCGTCTGGCGTTGCAGGTGGATGTGGCAGCCGGGCGGCAGGCTGCCGAAACCGTTCTCGACGCCATCTACCAGTTCACGGCGAGACAGCCCGGTCAGGCTCGACAGCAGGCGATCGAACCGGAACTCGGCGCGATGCTGGCCGACGAAGTCGAGCACCAGGCAGCTCTCCTTGCCCGGCGCCAGGCGCAGGCCGCGGCCGATCTGCTGCTGGAACAGCACCGGGCTCTGCGTCGGCCGCAGCAGCAACAGCGTGTCGACCATCGGCAGGTCGACGCCTTCGTTGTAGAGATCGACGGTCACCAGCGCACACAGCTCGCCATCGAGCAGGCGCTGCGGCGCCCGACGGCGGTCCTCGGCGCTCGTCGTACCCACGACGCAAGCCGCCGGCAGCCCGGCGCGGTTGAGCCAATCGGTCATGAATTCGGCGTGCGCGACCGATACGCAGAACACGACGGCGCGCGACCGCGCCGCGTCGGACGCCAGGCGCCGCCATTCATTGACCACCAGCCGGGCGCGCACATCGTTGCCCGTGACGAGTTTGTCGACCGCCTCGCGCTCACCGGGCCTATCCCACGGCACCGACGAAAAGTCGGTGGCATCGTCGCAGGCGTAGTACTCGAACGGCGCGAGGAGCTGCAGGTCGAGTGCATGCCACAGGCGCAGCTCGACGGCTGGGCTGCCGTCGGGGCTCGCATCGAAATACGGTGTGATCGGCTGCCCGTCGCTGCGCTCCGGCGTCGCGGTCAGGCCCGAGCAAGACGCGTGGGCGAACGGCTTTGAGGAAGGCATCGAAGCGGTCCGCGGCTAGCCGGTGGCATTCATCCACGACGACGGTGTGCCAATGGTCGGCGCCCACGCGTCGCCACCAGGTCGCGGCTTGTCACGCTGTCGATGGTGGCGAAGAGGTGGTCCCAGCGTTCTGGCTGGTGGCCGCCGGTCAGCACATCACCGAACTCGGGGTCGCGCAGCACCTCGCGATAGGTACGCAGGGCCTGGCGCAGGATCTCCTCGCGGTGCGCGACGAAGAGAAGCCGGGGGCGCCCGCCTTCGCTGCGACACGTGTCCCGGTAGTCGAATGCCGCTACCACCGTCTTGCCGGTGCCGGTCGCCGCGACCAGCAGGTTGCGGTGCCGACCGTGAGCGCGCTCGGTCGCCAGCTGTTCGAGCATGTCGTGCTGGTAGGTCTTCGGCTGCAGGTCGAAGAAGCTGATCGCGCCGGTGGGCTCACCGCCGAAAGACTCCCGGCCGAGCGCAACGGCCAGCGCCACGCGGTGCTCGGCGTTGTCCGGGTCGTATCGTTGGAACTCGCTGTCGGGCCAGAGTGTCTCGAAGTGGGCGATCGCGCGGGTAAACAGCGCCTCCTGGCGCACGCTGGGTCAGCTTGACGGTCCACTCCAACCCGCCCGTCAACGCCGCGCCCGACAGATTTGCACTGCCCACGTATGCCGAGCCGAAGCCCGTCTTGCGCTGGAACAGCCAGGCCTTGGCGTGCAGGCGTGTACGGCGGCCATCGAGCGACACGCGAACCTCGCACCCCGGCAGGCGCGCCAGCTCATCGAGCGCGCGCGCCTCCGTAGCGCCGGTGTAGGTAGTGGTGAGGATGCGCAGCCGCGTCGCGCCGCGGCCCTGCGCACCTGTGGCCGTAATCTGCTGCAGCACGTCTTGCAGCTTGCGGACTCCAGACACCGTGATGAAACTAACCAGGATGTCGACCTGATCGGCAGAGGCCAACTCGCGGCGAATTTCCTGAAGCAATGATGGCGAGCCTTTGCCGGCGGTGAAGAGCCAGGGCACAGCCAATGCAACCTCTGGCGACGCTGGGAACTGCTGGTCGCGCTGGATGGCTCTGAGAACGCGCAGCGGCGACGCCACCAGGTCGACGACTTCGGCAGATGGAATGTCCCCATTTGAATCGGTGCTGGGTTTGAGCCGCTGACGCAGCGTCACTAACAGGTCATTGACCAGTTCGAGTTGCTGCTTGACCTTGTCGGAGTCTTCACCCGAAACATCGTCAAGTATGGTCGCTAGCTGGCGGGTGAAGACATCGGCCAGGAACTCGGTGGCGCCTCCTTTGAGCGCCAACAAGTCTGCACTGCTGGAGTCAATGGCGGCGAGCGATCTTGCCAGGCCCTCGGTCAGCAACAGGTCATACAGGCCATCGGGCAACGCCATTGTTCCTTTGGCGTCAGGCGATAAGTCGCGTGCCGCGGCAAGCCGGATAGCCGCTGCAGCCCCAGAACGCACCGCCAGCATTCACCCCTCGCTTGGCGGTACGTCGCACCATGGTCTTGGCATGCAACGGAGAGTTTGCCGGCCGCCGCCCCGCCGCCACATTGGCTTGCACAGCAGGAGTCTGCGGCAGGTCGCGCAGATGAACGAACGGTCGTCGCCTTGGCCTGCTCAAGCAGCGCCACGGTGCGGCCACTCGCAAACTTGGCTGCGTCTTCGGTGAAACGCCCCCGATGTGACCGCGAAACCGCCCGTGGCACCGCGGGCGGCCATCATAAAGGCTCCCGTCTGGAACCCTGCTGGGAAATCCTAAACATCAATATTCCGCGCCACCAACGCATTCTCCTCAATAAACGTCCTCCGCGCCTCAACCGCCTCCCCCATCAGCGTCGTAAAGATCTGATCCGCCGCAATAGCATCCTCGATCTGCACCTTCAACAACCGCCGATTCGCCGGATCCATCGTCGTCTCCCACAGCTGGATCGCATTCATTTCCCCCAGCCCCTTGTAACGCTGGCGTGAGACATTGCGCTCCGCATCCGCAAGCAGCCACTGCATCGCCTCGCGGAAATCCTTCACCGGCTTCGACCTCGCCTTCTCGCCCTCACCACGGCGAATCTCCGCACCCTCCCCAACCAGCCCACCGATGATCCGGGCGCAATCAACCAAACTGCCGTAATCCGCAGTCAACAGGAAATGCGCACCAATGGTGGACACTCGCGTATTCCCATGCACCCGCCGGCTGATCTTGAGCCGCCACTCCTCCTCGGGCTCATCGAACTCCACCGTCACGGTCGGCATGAGCCGTGACCGCCCAGGCGGGACCCGAGCCTCCATCGCCTTCTGCAGCCGCTCCGCACTGGCACGAGCACCGGCCTCCTCGGCCAGGTCCAGTTCCACGCCGTCCATGATCGACCGCAACGCATCCGCATCGATCACCTTGCCGAGCCGGTCGATGACCGCTTCCGCCACCAGGTACTTCCGCGCCAGCTCGCCGAGCGTATCGCCGCGGATCGGCTCCTGGCCGGCAGCCGGCACCAGCAACGACTCATCCAGCGCCAGCCTCAGCATGTACTGGTTGAGCTCGTGGTCGTCCTTGAGGTAGCGCTCCTCGCGGCCGTGCTTCACCTTGTAGAGCGGCGGTTGGGCGATGTAGATGTGGCCGCGTTCCACCAGCTCCGGTAGCTGCCGGTAGAACAACGTGAGCAGCAGCGTCCGGATGTGGGCGCCGTCGACGTCCGCATCCGTGTTGTGGCAACAGAGGCCGCCCATGCCGGCGACGAAGTTCTCGTCGGTCTCCACCGAGAAGTCGTAGACGTTGCCGTTGCTGGCCTCCACCGGATCGATGGCCACGATCGGCAGCGCCATCAGGTCACCGCCGATGCGGGTGAGCCGGCGGTTCTTCTCGTTGGTGGCCGGATCCTCCAGCTTGCGCAGGACGGTGCCGGCACCGGCGTGGTCTGCCCACGCCGCCTGGATGCGCCGCAGGTCTTCCTTGGCGCAGACGCTGATGGACCAGTGCGGCTGGCGAGTGATGCACGGCTTCCCGTTGATCTCGCGCACCACACCATCGGGCTCGACGCGGCTCAACGACGCCACCACGCCGAACGACCCGAGCAGGTACATGAGGCCGCTGGCGATGTCGTAGGACGAGCTTGCAAAGCGAACCACGCCTTGGGAAGTCGTCCCGTCGCCCAGCAAGTAACCGCGCAGGAACGCCATCCGCAGGTCGTCGTTCACGTTGAACACGATGTCCGGGATGCGCTTGGTGCAGCTGTCGCTGCCGCAGAAGCCGAACACATGCTGCCAGGCGAGCGCAGCCACGCGGTTGACGAGCTTGATCTCATCGATGCGCTCGCGCTGGGCGTAACGCTTCGCCTCGATCCCGAACACCGTCTTGAAGTAGCCGAGCATCTCGTCGGCGAAATGGCGCGTTGCCGTTGCCGATGGCAACCCGAACGCCGCCCCGGTCCGAGCAGGACCCTTCCGCCAGGTAGAAGCCGAGCAGCGTCATCAGCGACGCGTTCACCTGCATGTGCCGGCGCAGGCCCTGGTCGGCATAGTGCTCGGGCGTCAGCTCCAGATCCTCCCGGCCGGCGAAGAAAGCGAGGTCTTCCTCGGCGAGGTCGGACAGGCGCACGCGGTCGCGAAGACCGTTGCGGCCTGACGGCTTCTCGAACTGCTGCCACATCCGTTCGAGCCGGCTGCCGCCCACGGCCACTTTCTCGCGGTACTCGACGACATCCGCGCCGATGGCGCGCAGCCAGGCCTCGAAATGCTGGACGGTCGGCCGTAGCGTGCCCTTCTCCCAGGCATAGAACGTCACCGGCTGCCGGATGCCGACCGCTGCGCAGAGGGCTGCCTGCGTGGTGCTCGCTGGCCCGCCGTGCGCTCGGCAAGCTCCTTGCCCACTTCCACCGGCACATCCACCCGCGGCTGCCGACGAACTGGTCGTTGCTGGCATGTCGCGCGCGCAGCTGCGACTTGAACCAGTCGATGACCGCTGGACCACGGATCCAGATCTGGTCGCGCGGCTTCCGGCGTCCGCCAGAGGCTGTCGAGCAGGTCGATGTGGCCGGGTGCGTTTCGCCGGCAGGCGCAGCTGCGCAGGCGCGACGACCCTGTCGCCGATGCGCAGCTCGTCGCCGCGCTTGAGCCGCAACCTCGCCCGCCTCGTGAACGAATACGCTGTGGCTGGACGTCACCCTCACGGTGCGGCCGTAGGCTGGTCCGAACGCGGAACAGGGTCTCGTCGAGCGGATGGCGGATCACCGCCTTGATGGGGCGAAAGCGCACCTCGCGGCTGTCGATGCCGAAGCACAGCACCTCGCCCAACTGCGCACCTTGTTGTCTTCAGCTTGGCGACGCCGTTGGCATCCTCGGTCACGCCGGCACGCGCCAGCGCATCGTCGATAAACCGGCCGATGCGCACCATGCGCACGCCCTGCTCGCCGTCACGCACGAAGACGTGATCCGTCGACGTCCGCATCGGTCATGATGATGATGCGGTGGTAGCGCAGCTTCTCGACCTTGAAATCGTCGCTGCCCATGCCGGCGCCGATGCCGGTGCCGAGCACGGTGATCAGGGTGGATATCTGCTCCGACGAGATCAGCTTGTCGAAGCGAGCCTTCTCGACGTTGAGCACCTTGCCACGCAGCGGCAGGATCGCCTGGTACTTGCGGTCACGGCCCTGCTTGGCCGAGCCGCCCGCGGAGTCACCCTCGACGATGAACAGCTCGCACTTGGAGGGATCGCGCTCCTGGCAGTCGGCGAGCTTGCCGGGAAGGCCGACGCCGTCCAGCACGCCCTTGCGGCGGGTCATGTCGCGCGCCTTGCGGGCCGCATCGCGCGCCCGGGCAGCTTCGACGATCTTGCCGCAGATGATCTTCGCGTCGATGGGCCGCTCCTGCAGGTAGGCCTCGAGGCCCTTGGCCACCAGTTCCTCGACCGGCCCGCGCACTTCGCTCGATACCAGCTTGTCCTTGGTCTGCGACGAGAACTTCGGCTCGGGTACCTTGACCGACAGCACGCAGGTGAGTCCCTCGCGCATGTCGTCGCCGCTGGTCTCGATCTTCGCCTTCTTGGCGATCTCGCTTTCCTCGATGTACTTGTTGATGACTCGCGTCATCGCCGCCCGCAGCCCGGTCAGGTGCGTGCCGCCGTCGCGCTGGGGAATGTTGTTGGTGAAGCAGAGCACCTGCTCGTTGTAGCCGTCGTTCCACTGCATCGCGGCTTCGACGGTGATGCCGTCCTTCTCGGCGCGGACGTGGAAGATGGTGGGATGAAGGACAGTCTTCGCGCGGTTGGCGTATTCGACGAAGCCCCGGACGCCGCCTTCGAAGGCGAAGTCCTCCTCCTTGTTCTCGCGCTGGTCGATCAGCTTGATCTTCACGCCGTTGTTGAGGAAGGAGAGCTCGCGCAGCCGCTTCGAGAGGATCTCGTAGTGGTAGTCGATGTTGTCGAAGATCTGGTCGTCGGGCAGGAAGTGGACTTCGGTGCCGCGCTTCTCGGTGGTGCCGATGACCTTGATGGGCGACACCTTCACGCCGCGCTCCTCGACGACGATCCGATCCTTGGGCACGCCGCGCTCGAACTCCATGAAGTGCGACCTTGCCGTCGCGCTTGATGGTCAGGCGCAGCCACTGCGACAGGCCGTTCACGCAGGACACGCCGACGCCGTGCAGGCCGCCCGAGACCTTGTAGCTGTTCTGGTCGAACTTGCCGCCGGCGTGCAGTTCGGTCATCACGATCTCCGCGGCACTGCGCTTGGGATCGTGCTTGTCGTTCCACTTGATGTCGGTAGGGATGCCGCGGCCGTTGTCCAGCACCGAGATCGAGTTGTCGGTGTGGATGGTGACGATGATCTCGTCGCAATGGCCCGGCCAGCGATTCGTCGACCGATTGTCAACCGCCTCGAACACCAGATGGTGCAGTCCGGTGCCGTCGGAGGTATCGCCGATGTACATGCCCGGGCGCTTGCGCACCGCCTCCAGTCCTTCCAGGATCTGGATGGAGGTGGAGTCGTAGTCGGAGCGGCTTCGGCGCCGTCGGCAGGAGCTTGTCGTGGGTCGGGTCGATGGGAAGGGAACCTGCGGTTGAATTCGTATCAGTCATCGATTTGCTGTGGCAACCTCTTTGAATGCGCGGCGCGTCGTCCGGTGCACTGTCATGCTGTGACCGGGGCGGATGCTCGTTCGAGTGGCTAGATCCTCATGGGCATGATCACGTACTTGAAGGTCTCGTCGCCCGGCAGGCTGATCAGCGCGCTCGAGTTGGAGTCGCCGAACTCCGCCTTGATCAGGTCGACCTTCAGGTTGGCGAGCACGTCCAGCAGGTAGGACACGTTGAAGCCGATCTCGAGCGGCGTGTCGTTGTAGTCGACGTCGAGTTCCTCGGTCGCTTCCTCCTGCTCTGCGTTGCTGCTCTGGATCTTCAGCAGCGACGGCCCGAGGCTCAGGCGCACTCCCTTGAACTTCTCGTTGGTGAGGATGGACGCGCGGCTGAGCGCGCTGGCGAACTGTTCGCGGTTGATCGCAATCGCCTTGCTGTAGCCGGTCGGGATCACTCGCTGGTAGTCGGGGAACTTGCCCTCCACCAGCTTGGTGACGAACTCGACCTCGCCGAAGCTGATGCGGATCTGGTGGCTGATCACCTGCACCAGCACCGGTTCCTCGTTGTCGCCGAGCAGCCGCAGCAGCTCGGTGACGGTCTTCCTCGGCATGATCACCTCCGCCGGCGCCGAGGCGGTCTCTCCCGCATGCGCGCAAAACGCAAGCCGGTGACCGTCGGTGGCGACGCTGCGTATGCCTTGCGGGCTCATGACCAGCAGCAGCCCGTTGAGGTAGAAGCGGATGTCCTGCTGCGCCATCGCGAAGTGGACCATCTGCAGCAGGTTCTTCAGCTGCTTCTGCGGCAGCGTCGCCTCCGACGTCACCTCGGTGCCGACCGCAAGCGTCGGGAAGTCCGCCGCCGGCAGCGTCTGCAGCGCGAAGCGGCTCTTGCCTGCACTCACCGCGAGCTTCGTGCCGTTGAGCGTGACCGTGACTTCCGATTCCGGCAGTGCCCGCAGGATATCCATCAGCTTGCGAGCCGAGACGGTCACGGCCGCGTTCTCGCCGCCGGACCCGATCGACGCCCGGGTCTGCACCTGCATCTCGATGTCGGTACCGGTGAAGGACACGACCTCGCCGGTCTTGCGGATCAGCACATTGGCCAGGATCGGCAAGGTATGGCGCTTTTCCACAATCCCCGCCACCGTCTGCAGGGGTTTCAGGATGGCGTCTCGCGAAGCTTTGATGATCTGCATGCGCTTTCCCTGGTTCTCTTATCTTTCTATAAATAAAGAAGATGTTGTTGTTGATGCTCGGCGACCTGCTGTGGATAGCCCGCGCCGAGCCAGCGTTTGCAGGCTTCGGCGCGGTGGACAGCCTTGTGCGGAATCGGTGACCGGGGTGGCGCGCCGTTGTGGAGAGATCCGACGAACGGCGGTTTTGCCCATTCTGTCCACACCATCGCGACTGCTTTTCCCCAGGGTTGCAGGCAGGTTGTTCACAGGCGAGCCCCCCTCCTTCGGGCGGCCGTGCGGAGGTCTCACAGATACTCCCGCAGCGTCTGGTCGAGCACGTGGATCTGGTGGTTCAGTTCGGGCTTGTGGCTGCGCAGCTCGCTGATCTTGCGAACCGCATAGAGGACGGTGGTGTGGTCCTTGCCGCCGAAGGCCTCGCCGATTTCCGGAAGGCTCTTCTGCGTCAGTTCCTTGGCCAGGTACATGGCGACTTGGCGTGGCAGGGCGATCTTGGCCGGCTTGCGCTTGGAATACATGTCCGCGAGCTTGAGCTTGTAGTAGTCCGCGACGGTGCGCTGGATCAGTTCGATGGAGATCTGGCCGCGGTTGAACGACAGGATGTCCTTCAAGGCCTCCTTGACCAGCTCGAGCTCGATAGGCTGATTGCGAAAGCCGGCGAAGTGCACGATCCGCTGCAGGGCGCCTTCCAGTTCGCGCACGTTCTGGCGGATGTGCTTGGCCACGAAGTAGGCGACCTCTTCAGGCAGCTTGATGCGGCCCTGCTCCGCCTTGCGCAGCAGGATGGCCACCCGCATCTCGAGCTCCGGGGGTTCGATGGCGACGATCAGGCCGGAATTGAAGCGCGAGACCAGCCGGTCATCGATGTTGGCCAGTTCCTTGGGATAGGTGTCGCTGGTGATCAGGATCTGCCGGTGATCCGCGACCAGCGATTCGAAGACGTAGAAGAATTCTTCCTGCGAGCGCTTCTTCTCCGAGAGGAACTGGATGTCGTCGATCAGCAGCAGGTCAAGCGACTGGTAGTAGCGCTTGAAGGAATCGACCGCCTCGCGCCGCACCGCCGACACCATGTCCTGGAAGAACTGGTTGGCGGTGACGTAGCGGATGGTGGCCGTCGGCTCGCGATCGAGGATGGCGTTGCCGACCGCATGCATCAGGTGGGTCTTGCCGAGGCCGACCCCCCCGTGGATGAAGAGCGGGTTGTAGGCGCCGCCGGGGCGATCCGCCACCTGCAGTGCGGCCGCCCGCGCGAGGTCGTTGGCCTTGCCGGTCACGAAACTGGTGAAGGTCAAGTCCGGATTGAGCTTGGTGCGCTCGTCCGGCGGCCTCGATCCGAGAGCCGAGAAGACGGCGCGGGCGTGCCCGCCATCAGCGGCGTCGACACCGGCGGACGGCCCGGCGGCAGGATCGCCCGCAAGGGCCTGGGTCGCCCCGGTATCCTGGTGTTCCGGCGCGGCCAGACCGGCGGCAAACCCACCGTCCGGCGGCGTGTCTTCCTTTTGGGGACGGTTCAGGACCTCGAACTGTACCGAGACATCGGTATCGAACTGCTCCTGGAGGCTGGCGCTGATGAGCCGCAGGTACTGCTTGCGCACGACGTCCACCTTGATCTGCGTCGGTGCGCCCAGGCGCACGACCCTATCGGCGGGGTCGAAGCCGAGGAAAACCAGCGGTTTGATCCAGGTGCGGAATGCCTGCTCGGACAGCTTCGTTGAAAGCAACTCAGCGCATTCCTGCCATCGTTCCTGCATGTTGGGCCAGCGATCTCTCTGTTCTTGGGCGAAAAAAGCCTGCCGGGGCCGCAACCGCGTCCACCTTCTCGGGGGCTGCGGGCGGTCCTGATGGAAGACAATCGGACGCTGTCGAAGCGACCCCCGATTCTAACTTATCCACAGAGGCGTCGGCGACCACGATTGACAGGAAGCTGCCGATCGAGTCGAATAGAAGGCTTTTCCGAAAAAATCACTCCCTATAGAAGTCAGTCATGAAACGCACTTATCAGCCATCCGTTTGCCGTCGCAAGAGAACCCACGGCTTCCTGGTTCGCCAGAAGACGCGCGGGGGGCAGGCTGTGATCCGTGCCCGTCGCGCCAAGGGTCGCAAGCGCCTCGCGGTCTGACGGCCGGATCGGTCGGATCGGCCTGGCCCGAACCTGCCGGCGAATGGTCGATGGGCTTCACTGGTCCAGAGGCTTCGATAGCAGCGCGATCGGTGCCATAGTCCCGGGCTCCGAAGAGAGGGGTATCTGGTGCCCTGTCCGGCCGGGCCCGGAGTTGCGGCAGGTTGATGATGGGCGGCTCGCTTCGGCGGCATGAGCGGCTGGCAAGGGCTACGGGGTTGACAACGCTTGCGGCTGACCGGCTCCTATTTCGAACTGACGGACCGTATTTCCAGCCGTCCGACGGGCCGGGCATCCGGCACAGCTCCAGCTGAACGGCGGGATCTCGTCGGTCAGCGCAGCGACCTCCTGATCAGCGTCGCCAAACGAACGGTCCGTTCCGCCGTCCGGCGCAACACCGTCAAGCGGATCGTCCGGGAGGCGTGGCGCGCAGCAACCCGGGACGCGCTCGGCCGCGGCAACCAGTACTCCACTCCGCGAGGGACGGGAAAAGGCATTGCAGAACAACGCTCACAGGAAGCCGGGCAACGAAGCGAAGGAACGGCCGACCAGGCTACCGGCACCGACGGCAATACCGTTGCCGCGCGGGCGACATCCCGGCCCTGCCTGGTACGGCTCAAGCGCTTTCCGGGCACCGGAGCCGAACCTGCGCCGAGTCTCGCCGTGATCAAGCACATCTTGCGCAAGGATGCCGACGAGTTGTTTGCGGCGTACCTGCGCGGATCCCATAGACGATGAAACCCCGGACCCGACCCCGGATTCCGGGACTGCAGGTGAGGGGTTTGCCCGGACGCCTGCTGATCGGCCTGGTCCAGGGTTATCGCCTTGCCGTCAGCCCGGTGCTGGCACCGAGTTGCCGCTACTGGCCGAGCTGCTCCGAATACGCCATCGAGGCGCTGCGCCGGCATGGAGCAGGCCGGGGCAGCTGGCTGGCTGCGAAGCGACTGTGTCGCTGTCATCCGTGGTCGGCCGGCGGCGTTGACGAAGTACCTGCCGCCGGCTCGACTGCCGGCGGGTTCGCAGGATCGACGAATTCAAACAATCCGTGGCGCGCCTATCGAGGCGACAGCCGCCGCAACACTTCGGACTCCCCTTCCCCATGATGCAGACGCAAAGAACGATCCTCTGGGTCATTTTCGTGATGTCCCTGCTGTTCCTCTGGGACGCCTGGCAGAAGTACAACGGCCAGCCATCGCTGTTCGGCGGTCCGCCGGCGAGTCAGCAGGCCGCGCCGGGACATGAGGCGCCCGGCGCCAGCCAGGGCGCAAAGGGCTCGGCGGGCGACGCATCGATTCCGTCGGCGCCTGCGGTCACTGCGGGCGCCCCTGCGCAACCGGCAGCGGCGGCGCCCGCGTCGGTGGCGGCCAGCGGCCAGATGGTCAGGATCCAGAACGACGTGCTGCAGGTGGACGTCGATTCCGTAGGCGGGCAGGTCCGCCGGGTCGAACTGCTGAAGCATCGCGCGGAATCGGATCGTAACGACAGCGGCAACTTCGTGCTGCTCTCGAGCGATCCGGGCCGCGTGTTCCTCGCCCAGACCGGCCTCGTCGGTGCGGAGGGCGTGCCCAACCACAACGCTCCGATGACGGTGGTCAGCCAGTCGCCGGAACCTGGAGCGCCGGCCGGAGCGGTCGACCTGGTATTGGCATCGGAAGGCGGCGGCGTCAGGCTCGAACGGCGCTACCGGCTGCTGCCCGGCTCCTACGAGATCCAGGTCGAGAACCGGGTGACCAACCTCACCGACAAGCCGGTCGCGCCCACTCTCTACATGCAGCTGACCCGTGACGGCAACCCGGCTCCCGGCACATCCGGCATGTACAGCACCTTTACCGGTCCGGTGATCTATACCGAGGCGGAGAAGTTCCAGAAGATCGATTTCAGCGACGTCGAAAGCGGCAAGGCAAGGCACGCGACCAAGTCCGACAATGGCTGGGTCGGCATCATCCAGCATTACTTCGCAACCGCCTGGGTCCCCGAGCAGGGCAAGCCGCGCGATTTCTACACCCGGCGCATCGAGAACAACCTCTATTCGGCCGGCGCGCTCGAGCCGCTCGGGACGATTGCACCCGGCCAGACGGTCACGACGACGGCGACCCTGTTCGCGGGGCCGCAGGACCAGCAGATTCTCGAGGAGGTCGCCCCAGGGATGGGCCTGGTGGTGGACTACGGCTGGCTCACCGCGATCGCCAAGCCGCTCTTCTGGCTGCTCGACGCACTCCATGGCATGGTCGGCAACTGGGGCTGGGCGATCGTGCTGCTGACCATCCTGGTCAAGCTCGCCTTCTTTCCGCTGCAGGCCGCGAGCTATCGGTCGATGGCCAAGATGCGCAAGGTCACGCCCAAGCTGATGGCGCTGCGCGAGCGCTTTGGCGACGACCGGGTCAAGCTCAACCAGGCCATGATGGAGCTGTACAAGACCGAGAAGATCAACCCGCTCGGCGGCTGCCTGCCCATCGTCGTCCAGATCCCGGTGTTCATCGCGCTGTACTGGGTGTTGCTCGCGGCGGTGGAGATTCGCAATGCGCCGTGGATCGGCTGGATCCAGGATCTTTCGACGCCCGATCCCTGGTACATCCTGCCGGTGGTGATGGCTGCGACGATGTTCGTCCAGACCAAGCTGAATCCCACGCCGCCGGATCCGCTGCAGGCAAAGATGATGCTGTGGATGCCGCTGATCTTTTCGGTGATGTTTTTCTTCTTCCCCTCCGGCCTGGTGCTGTACTGGGTGGTCAGCAACCTGTTCTCCATCGTCCAGCAGTGGGTGATCACCCGCCGCATCGAAGGTAAACCGGTCTTCGGCCGTGCGCCTCGATGACAGGGCGATCTGTGCGATAGCCACTGCGCCCGGCAAGGGCGCAATCGGCGTGGTCAGGGTGTCCGGGCCGCGCGCCGAGGAAATCGACACGATCGTCGCTGCGGTCGTCGGCAAACGGCTGCAGCCGCGCTTGGCCGCCTACGGCCCCTTCCTGGCTCGCGACGGCAGCGTCATCGACTACGGCCTGGCGCTGCTGTTCCCCGCGCCGCATTCCTACACCGGCGAGACCGTGCTCGAGTTGCAGGGGCACGGCGGGCCGGTTGTCATGCAGCTGCTCCAGCAGCGCGTGCTCCAGGCCGGCGCGCAAGCCGGCGTTCGGCTGGCGCGCCCTGGAGAGTTCACCGAGCGCGCTTTCCTCAACGACAAGATGGACCTGGCGCAGGCCGAGGCCGTGTCGGACCTGATCGAGGCGAGCACCGAGCAGGCGGCGCGGTCGGCCACGCGGTCGCTGCAAGGGCTCTTCTCACGGCAGATCGGCGAGCTTGCGGAGCAGTTGCTGGCATTGAGAATGCTGGTCGAAGCGACGCTGGACTTTCCCGAGGAGGAGATCGAGTTCCTCGAAAGTGCCAATGCACTGGGCCGTCTCGCGCAGATCGAGGCACAACTGCAGAAGGTGCTGGTTACCGCACGGCAGGGGGCGCTGCTGCGCCAGGGACTCAGTGTGGTGCTCGTGGGCGCGCCCAACGTCGGCAAGTCGAGTCTCCTGAATGCGCTTGCCGGCGCGGAGGTCGCCATCGTGACGCCGATCGCCGGCACTACCCGCGATCGGGTGACTCAGGCCGTTGCCATCGGCGGCGTGCCGCTCAACATCATCGATACCGCGGGACTGAGGGAGACCGACGATCCCATCGAGCGCATCGGCATCGAGCGGACCTGGGCAGAGGTCGAGCGCGCGGACGTGGTGGTGCACCTGGTCGATGCTTCCGTCGGATCGCCGGTGAGCGAGCAGGCGCGGCACGTGGACGAGGAGTTGTACGGGCTGATCGATGCGCGCGCGCCGGTCGGTGCGGCGAGGATCACCGTGTTCAACAAGATCGACCTGGCGGGCGAGGGTCCCGGAACGGGCGATGGACAGGTGCGGCTTTCGGCGCTGACCGGCGAGGGAATCGACCTGATGCGGGAGGCACTGCTCGGAGCGGCGGGCTTCCAGCCCGGCGCGGAGGACGTGTTCACTGCACGCGAGCGGCACCTGCAGGCGCTGCGCGATGCGCTGGAGCATTTGGGTGCCGCTCGGGGGCACGGACAGCAGGGGGATCGGGCGCTGGATCTGTTCGCCGAGGAACTGCGCCTCGCACATCATGCGCTCGGGCAGATCACCGGAGAGGTGACGGCCGATGATCTGCTGGGAGTGATATTCAGCAGATTCTGCATCGGAAAATAAACTGGCTCAAGGTGGAGACACGACAGTGGCGCTAAGTGACACGGCAATCCGGGCTCTGCGTCCCAAGGAGGACGCATCCGGTCATACAGCCCCGACTCGCCCGCGCGCCCGCATGTCGATCAACCCTCCCAGCCAGCCTTGCGCAGGCCTTCAAGGTAGTGCTGGAACACCGGCTCGTCGCGAAACCTGATCGATGCGCGTGCCGCCTGCTCGGTGGTGTAGCTAGGCATCAGCGTGAGGAACTGGGCAAGGGCTTCACGCGCCTCGTTTAACCTGCCGAGGTGGCCGAGCGCGTTGGCGAGGCTGCGCCATCCAAGGGGATAGGGTGGCGCGCGCTGCACGGCGAGCCGCGCGACTTCCGCGGATCTTTCGTAGCTGCGCGCCAAGTAGTGGAGTGTGGAAAGCGTCGTGAGCCATAGGGGCAGCAGCACATCGTTGGGGCTGATGCGTATGGCTGTCTCCATCGCCCTGATGCCCTGCTCAGGCTCGCCACGCAACATGTATATGAGACCGAGGCCCCAGTATCCGAAAGCATTGCTCGGATTGAGTTCGACACCCTTCTGGCCCATGGCAAGCGCATCGTCGTGCTTGCCGGCGAAGGCAAGGGCAATGCCCAGTTGCGAGTGCGCCGCGGGATCCAGGCCATCGGCTGCGAGCGCGGCGCGCGCGCTCATCATGGACTCACCAAGGGCCTCGGCCGGCTTCGCGGTCCAAAGAAAGGCCGCCTCTTTCCCTCGCAACAACGCAAATGCTGTATGCGGCTGCGCGAGGTTGGGATCAAGTTGCGTGGCGCGGAGGAACAGCGCCTCCGCTGCGGCGAAATCCTCGCGCGTGAAACGCTGCAGGTGCCATAGACCGCGCTGGCAGGTGTCCCAGGCGTCAAGGTTGCCTGGCTGCTTGAGGCGAGCGCGCTCGGTCTCGGCGCGGCCCACTGCGGCTTCGAGCGCGCCGACGATACCGTCAGTGATCTCGTCCTGAATCGCGAACAGATCCTCAAGCACGCGGTCGTAGCGCTCTGCCCAGACGTGGTGGCCAGTCTCGGTGTCGATCAGCTGGCCAGTCACACGCACCCGGTTGCCGGCCTTGCGCACGCTGCCCTCGAGCACGTAGCGCGCGCCAAGCGCGCGCCCCACCGCCTTCACATCGACCGCGCTCCCCATGTAGGTGAAGCTTGAGTTGCGCGCGATTACCGGCACCCAGCGCCACATTGCCAGCCGGGTGAGAATGTCCTCGGCGAGCCCGTCGGCGAAATATTCCTGTTCCGGGTCGCCCGACAGGTTGGAGAACCGCAGCACCGCAATTGCCGGCCGACCGCCAAACCCCGGCACCGGCGCGGAGACATTGATTCCCGTGGCGGCGGCGAGCGTCGCTTGCGCGCTCCTGACCGCATACGCCCGCACTGGGTCGGCAATGTTCTTGACGGTCTGCTCGCCCAAGTCATGAAACGTGGCGCTGATCTTGCCCTTGACGGCGCTGCGGATCGAGTTGGAGACCGTGATGCCTCCCGGTTCGGCGAGGCCCTGCAGCCGCGCAGCGATGTTGACGCCGTCGCCATAAACCGTGCCGTCCGCCTTCTCGATCACGTCGCCCAGGTGCACGCCAATGCGAAAGCGCATGCGGCGGTCTTCAGGTAGCGCGCTCGAGGCGGCACTGAATTCCTGCTGGGCCTCGAGTGCGGCAGTTACTGCGCCCGCGGCGGTCTCGAACACTGCGAGCACCGAGTCTCCAGCCGTGTCGATCACGCGTCCGTCATTGGAAAAGGTGTGGGCTCGAAACACACCGCGCGCTGATTCGAGCGCGTCTACGGTGGCGCGGTCGTCGACAGACATCAGGCGCGAATAACCCACCGCGTCTGCGGCCAGGATGGCCATGAGGCGACGGCGCATGTCAAGGCTACTCATGCTTTCACTCTTGCCGATACCGGTCGTGTACGTAACGTTAGATAACGGCTCATCGGGCAGGATTCTGTGCGTTTCCAAAGACAGATGGTCGATTGGCGTAGAGATGCGCGGTGTGTGGTTCGCGCTCTGGATATTTTCTCAACAGGACGACCAGGCGCCGCTGGATCGACTGCTTTCTCTCTAGTGTAGATCCGTTCAGGGGCGTGGGGTGCCTGTCACTCGCTGCAAACCAAGGAGGGCTTGCAAGTCTGTTCCTGACGCTCAGATGGCGGACGCCAGCGAGTGGTCTTCGCTGATCTGACACTGGCTGCGAGGTCAGGTCTTGGTTACGACGGCTCCGGTGCTTCATGTTCAAGGTCTTCATCTGCTTGGAACGCAGAAAACCGCTTTCGACCTCCGGAGTAGTACCACCGGCGCGAAACTGCTCTCTCCGTCACCAGCCTGGGCGAGCCGGGCCTACTGTCAGCGCCACCGGTTCCCCTTCCTGCACCCCGATGCTGGTCAACCTGCTTTGTCTCGACATACATGACTCCGAGAACGGCCGCTTCTTGGGCGAGGGTCCCTCTTGATCGACTGCAGGGCAGCGATGAAAACGAAGGAGGCGCGCAATGCGGTCAGGCGGCACGCGTGCAACGGCACGCGTGCTGCCTGCCAGGTCTCGCCATCGGCCAGCGGCAGCCTACGCCGTGGTCACCAGGTTCTGCGGAACGCCCTCATCGGCCGTCATCGCCGTGATCAGGTTCTGGGGAACGCCCTCGTCTGACTTCATCGCCGTGATCAGATTCTGGGGCACTCCTTCATCGGACCTGTGCTGCGCGATCAGGTTCTGCGGCACACCCTCATCGGCTTTCATCGCCGTGACAGCGATTCCGCTCGCCGGCTTCTGACTTGTCGGATAGGTAGCGAAGGCGCCCGCAGCAAAGAGTGCGACGACGGCGGCGACGATAATGGATCGATTCGATTTCATGACGATTTTCCTGGCAGGTGGTTGATCAGGTACGACGGTTCCCACTCTACGGAGGGCCTTGGCCGCTGAAAGTGCGCTTACGCACCTGAATTCTCGGATCCCGCGATAGTCGTGGTCGCGGCAGGTGGCAACAGCAATCCACTTGGGTACGCCACCGCTTATCGCAAACGCGCGCGGTTTCGCATCGTTGATTCCCAATGAGCGACCTGCGCGCGATCCCGTTGTTTTTTGGAGCCTTTCCCCGGCAGGCTTCGAATCGCTCGCGCGCCGGTTGCGCCTTCTGTCCTTTCGCTCCTATTCGAGCGGGGCATGGGCAGTCCGCCTGCTTGGCATGATCGCCGCCTGTTCCGATCCGCCCGACACTGAGACGGCGAAGGGCCACAAGGGGCGGCACTCGCACTGGCGAACGAGCTTGGAGATACGCCCCCTCGTCGCTCACTGCCACCGGCCTCGGCAAGCTCTTTTTGCCGCACCCAAGACAAAGCCAACGCACAGGAGCACTTTGACCACCGCCGCAACGATGTACCGCGAGATGGGAATGGGAATGCGGTGTTGGCCGGATCAGGCGGACACAGCGATGGAAGAGCGGGCCTGAGACACGCAGGCCGGAGTCATGCTTTGGGCTCCCCGGCCCCCCTACGGCACAGTGCGTGAACGCACTTCCCTTCGGTCGGTCTGTCCCTAAAGTGGGACTGTAGTCTTCGTCAACTGGCAGGGGAACGATTATGGAATGCAGGAATTGCTTACTCATCGCAGCCGCTATCATTGCCAACTTCGCTGCAGGTGCCTCCGGGGCCTGCCTGGGGGATTCAAGGATTGCTGAAGCTTGTCGTATCGCAACGCTGAAGACCCTCAAAGCGTTGCCGCACTCCCTGACTGCCTCGGCAGATGGCACCGAACGTCTTCCAGAGCACCGGGAGCCCCCGGCAAAGCATCTGACTGGTGCTCTTGGCAATGGAGACGGGCAACGCAAAGATTCCGTGTGGCATAGCTGGTGTCTCTGGCACGTCTTGTCAATGGACATCCTTAACCAGTTGTTCAAGCCGGCCGACGTCTCGGACGACGAGCGCACCGGCGTCCTTGGCGAGGATCCCGGATTTGGCCAAGAGCGAGAGCTCTCGCGTAACCTGCTCGCGATAGGTACTGACCCGGCTTGCGATGTCCGAATGCCTGGGCGCTGGATCGATCCGCGCACGGTTGTCCACGACACCGGCCTCGCGTGCAAGGCGGAGGACTTCGGCGTGAACGCGATTCTGCACTCCTAGCGTGCTGAGGTCGATCACCCGATCAGACAAGCGCCTGACGAGCATGGTCAACTGGAGCAGGACGCGGTCCAGGACTACCGGCTCATCCCGTAGCAGCTGCTTGAACACTGCGGGCGGCATCGAGGCGATGAGGACGCTCTCTAACACGACCGCATCGGCTGTCCGGAGCCTGCCGTCTATGGCGGCTAACTCTCCGAAGGCTGCCCCGGCCTTCTCGTCGTTGAACGTAATCTGGCGGCCGGTCACGGAGTAGATCGTGATGCGGACGGTGCCGGAAACGATCAGGTGCACATCGCGGTCCGTGCCGTCCCGGGAGATGATCTGCTGCTCTGGCTCGTAGTGCCGCCACTTGCATTGCAGTGCCAGCGATTGCAGGCGCTCTTCGGGAAGACCCTCGAGGAGCCTGATAACGCGTAGCCCGAGGGCCGAAGGCTTGGTCAGTATCGCCATCTCGACCTCTCGATCACCCGGATGAGGGGAGTGGGAGATCCGGGAGAGCCAGCGCAGCCAATGGGAGCACGGCCGTGAGAAAGATAGTCCGCTGGTTCGCCGGCCTATCGTTAACGCTGGTCGCGGCCCACTCGCTCATGGCCGGCCCGATAATGAGTTCCACAGAAGCTGCGGGCTGGTATGACGTAATCGCCCGGGCAAGTCCTCTTGCCATCTTGCCAGGCGGCGAGCAGGCGAGCAGCTGATCTAGCCGGGAGTTGAGCGATGCGGTGTAAGCAACCGGGCACATCATCTTCCCTGAAG
The DNA here is from genome assembly GCA_963844195.1 of uncultured Pseudomonadota bacterium. Classification (GTDB taxonomy): domain Bacteria; phylum Pseudomonadota; class Gammaproteobacteria; order Burkholderiales; family Burkholderiaceae_E; genus Lautropia. Next base: position 617,342 of record CAWJNC010000006.1, read on the forward strand.
CGTCAAAGAGAACGATGCTCGTGTCCGCGTAAGATTAGGCGGACAGATGGACACTTCAAGCGTAGCGACAGTCGGGCGGCGGCGGACGTGGCACTGCGGGGGGTTCAAGTCTGCGGTGATCCAAGCATGCCAGCAGTCCGGCGTGTCGATTGCAGGTCAGCGAGGGAGGTGCAGCGTAGGCAGTCGCGCGCTCCGTCGCGATCCGGTCAATCGATTCCTTCTACCGAGACCAGGCGAGCGGAACTGCACGCATCCCGGATGGGCTTCAGCCCGCGACCGAGTCATGTCGCGGATTTCAACGTCGAAGATCACGTAGGCAGCCATTTATCCGATTCTTGCTACTTGTCAGATCCGTCAGCCTGGGCCCTGGCCACTACCGACTCGCCGACTTTCCGGCCAATCTGAGTCCCCGATGTAAGGTCACTGCGGAAGTGAATACCTGCCCAAAACCTTGATTCACTCCACTCTTTGGACCATCCCTCATACCGCTGTTTTTCTCTGGGGAACAGATAGCTGAGAACCACCGCCGGCGCCTCTCCCAGGGTTGCGGCATTTGAAGGATAAGTGGGGAAAACCGGGGTGTTGATCACAGTCGTGATGCCTGGATCAAACTGGTTGGGTCGGGCAGTCCAGTAATGGAACTTAGCATCTTGAGAGGCAATCCAGCCTTCATAATGGGCCACATACGTCAACGCATAGGCACGCGCTGCACGAGGCGGACTTACATGTGCCCCTTCTTCTGCTAGCCTCTTCCCTATCTCGGCAACATAGGTGTACACGAGCCCAGGCCCGCCATTCTGGCCATACTGCCAGTAGAACGCCTTGTTGTTGGTGAATGGGGTGCGTTTGAAGTTCTTTACCTCGGCAAGTTCCGCAGCTCGTTCTGGGGAATCATGAGCAGGAGGAGGCGGCGGACGGAATTGATTCGGAGAGGTCAGGACAAACGGTTTCCAAGCAACGTCCTCCAACCCTTGCGGATTGTTAGGGCCTTTCCAGATCCCGAGACCTGAGGGGATGGACGCAGTCGGCTTCTCACCGGAAAGTTTCATGTACTCAATCACACGGCCGGCAACCTGCTTCCCGAGATCGAATCCTACCTTGGTGTCACTGGGGAAAGACACGCCGGCTTGTATGCGAGAACGCATAGCCTCTTCAGCAGTGGCATTCACTTTTTCAGCTGCTGAAGGGTACAGATGAGCTATCACCGCACTGGCAACGCCTGCGGCTACTGAGTGTTCACACGGGTACGAAGGATTCGAGGGACTCGGTACTGCCGTCTTGAGGGACGGGTCTACCTGCGCTGGCCGTTGACGCTGATAAGCGTATTTGGAATCCCACGCTGCAATCATTGCGTCATGCAAAGCAACGTTCAGCATCGTAAATGCTCGATTGATACCGCTGCCGGCAAGAGGAGTGGCAGTGTTGAGGTCTACCATCATCTCGTTCCATCGATGTGAGGGCGACCAGAAGTCCCACTGCTCGATCTTCTCCCGCATTGCAGGGTCGACCTTCGCTAGAAGATTACGCACCTCTTCCAACTCGCTGGCAGACGCGGCCGCATCAGGAGGCGGCGGCAGTCGCATCTCCTTACCTGAGGACAATACCCACGTCTTCCATGCGTCTGCAGTGACGTCTTGCTGGGGAATGCTTGCCTTGGCAGAGGTGGATGGATCAGCTGCATACGCGGACCCGATAGCGAGAGGAAGGATTGAAGCTACTGCCAGATGCGCGCTTACTCTTCTCACGAATATCTCCTGCTAGACCTTCGGGCAGACCACCCCGTCGATACAATCTACGCTTAGGAGATCACTGCTGCAAGGTTAACTCTCTCACACGCAGCGCTCGCGGAATCGTCCGGAATCGCACCATACCAGATTCGAGCCACTGACCTCAGCAACGCAGCCGTTGGCGATGCCATCGCCCGGAAGGGCAGCCCGTGTCGCAGAGATTCGGCGAACCAGATCCCAATGCTTACAGGCACCTATGAAGGATCTGCGGCGCGCTCCTGTCGGATCCGATGCCGCTCGCTTGGAGTGAGCTCGGCAACGTCTCGCTCGATGTCGTAGAGCGCGCCGTGAAGCGCCAACGCCTCGCCGGCGATCTGGCTGCTGTGGTTGGCCCAGAGGTCCTGGAACTTGCGCCTGGCGTGCGTCATGCAGCCGGCTTCTATGATCCCTTTTTCGAACAAAGCCTTGTAGCCGGCAATAGTCGTCGCAGACCAGCTTGCCTTTCCAGTCGCCGACGAAACGCTTTCGCGTGGCGCCCGCCGCGGGTTCGGCGATGTCATAGACAACGCCCTTGGTGTCGTCATATGCGTCGAGCACCAGCTCCGCAGCTCCACAGGTAAGCCTTGTGTGTCTTGCCGTTGCCGGGGCTTCAACATCGCCACCGGCGTCTCGTCGGCATGCAGCACCGGGCGTTCGAGCAGCACGGCTTTGAGGGCATCGACCAGCGGCTGCAGACGAACGCCACAGACCCTCTGTGCACACCAGCTTCGTTCGAAAGCCGCCATCCATCTGCCGCATCAACCCGAGAATGATCCGCGTGACGGATAGTACGATTGCATGTCGCAAAGACGGTTTGGAGCGTAAAGATGCAACTTGATAAGACGGGCCTCAAGAGAATGGGGGCCTGCCGCCCATGCGTGATAGATTGCCGCACCGACCCGGGCCGGCTGTGGCGAGTGGCGGCGGCTCAGGCGAGCACCTGAAACCTTGACGAACCCGTTTCTCCAGAGGTCTCCCATGGAAAAGTGCATCATTGCCGCGGCAGCCGCGAGCCGAGCGCCGATCGCAGGCCCAACAGACCTTCAAAGCCGCCGACGGGGTGAGGCACAGGTGATGCATGGGGTTTGAACGGATCCCGGAGCGGCGTGAGGCGTGGCAGTACACGGGCGACATCGACTTGCTGCCGGATGAGCTGATGCCGGCGATTAGGTTAACCGGCGGCCCGTGTGTGATGAATAGTCTTCAAGGGCCCATTGAGTGCGCAGTGGGTGATTGGATCGTTCGTGGCGAGAAGGCGGGGATCTATATTTGTCGGGACGACACCTTTCGTCTGTCGTACCGGCCGGCGGCTGATAGTGGGCCCGTCTTTTTCGCCTGTGGGCCTGCGCTGAAATCAACCCTGGAGGTGGTTGTCATTGTCGATGACGACGCAGCCATCCGCAGATCCACCCAGCGGCTCCTTCAGGCCTTCGGCTATGCGACGACCACATTTTCAGGTGCGGAGGAGTTTCTCGGGAGCCGGAATGTGTCCCCCACCATTGCTCTTGTTCTCGACGTGGATCTCAAAGGGATGTCCGGCCTCGACTTGTGCCGTCAGCTCAAGTCTTCGGACAGATGGCTTCCGATCATATTTGTCACGGGGAGCGACGATGTGGCAATACGTGCCGAAGCCTTGTCGCTAGGCTGCATCGACTACCTGCAAAAGCCGCTCGATTCAATTGCCCTCTTGCGGGCGATCGAGCGCTGTAAAGCATTGGGCCGGTCACACTGGTTCTGGGTGATGGAAACAGGGAAGCGGCTCGAGGCATAGCCGCCATGAGGCTCCTCCGATGGTTTGCCGGGGGTCGGGCCAGCCGATTGACCCGAGGAATGGCTGAAGGCGGTTGTTCCTGCGCAGTTCATGCGCAAGTTTCCGGCGCAGGAGTTCGCGAGTTGCCCGCGCTCTAGGGCGCCTTAGACCTGTAGTCGCCCCCAGGAGCATTCGAAGCTGATGTTGGCGCGCGTTGCCGAGCGACCTGGATCGGTCCTATGTCCGGGAGCCTACATCGCGCCGCCGCCGGGCTATTGCGCCAAACTGCTGCTTGTACCAGCGCGAGAAAGCGCTCAGCGCCGAGAAGCCCAGGAGCTCCGCGATCTGCGACATCGGCCTCTTGCCGTCGTCGAGGTAATGCCCCGCCAGTTCACGCCGGATGGCGTTCCTCACATCGGAAAAAGTCCTGCCCTCGTGCTCAAGTCGCCGCTGCAGCGTACGCCGGTCGACGCCGAGTTGCTGCGCCACCCTGTCGATTGAACAGTCGCCCGATGGCAGCAGGACGAACAGGATATGGCGAACCTGATCGACCGTGCCCATGCGGCCCGAGCCGCCGGAGGCCTCGAGGATTCGCCGTGCATAACGCGCCATCACCAGGTCGGCCAAAGGGTTCGGCGCATCCATATCGCGCGTGGTACAGACCAGCCCATTGAAATCCTGCCCGAACTCGACAGCGTAGCCAAAGACACGGAAGTGCTGGCTCAGGTCCCGCGGCGGCTGGTGCGTGAAACACACCCGCAACGGGTTCCAAGCCGCACCCAAAAAGAACTTCAGGTTGCGGAACGTCACGCCGACCAGCAGTTCAGTCGCTTGGCGCGATGAGCCGCTCTGGCCGAGGAGCAGTTCTTCCCGAATGACGGCGATGCCCTCGGCCTCGTCGAGCTTCAGGAAAAGCGCCTCGTTGAGCAGATGGCTATAGCGCATCAGCGCCTGCACGACGCCTCGCACCGTGGGCTCCTCGCGCATCACCAGTGCGACTGGCCCGAGGTTAGACAGGCGGCGCGTCTGGGCCATGCGCAGCCCGAAGGTGTCCAGGCTGCTGGCTTGCGCCGATGCCTCGAGCAGGCTGCGCACCGCTTCGGCCGGAATCCGCAGGTCGGGATCGTTCAGGCAACTCGGGCTCAGCCCCGCCTGAGCCAGCAAAGCCTGTGGATCCAGCCCCGCTGTCTGGGCCACTTCGGCGAAATTGGTCAAGCTGGCGCTGCGGACGAGATTCGACATGAGTCGTCCCCTGGTTGTCACCATAGGATAAATGGCTGTCACCTTTAGTCAATCGGCACATTTCCCCGTCCTCAACAATTGCGTTCTCCATTCGGTTGCAGACAGGCAACCGGCAACGATCACCCCAGGAGAACGCCGCAATCCGCCTGCCGTGCAGGTCTTGGGCTGCGACCTGTCCCGCTGGTGCCTGGTGGCATCGATCGCAGCGATCGGCATGAAGACGCAACTCAAGGAGCTGGCGACGGTGGGAGTCAAGCCGATCCCGCTGATGCTCGGCGAGTCGGTGGTTCTCGTGGCGCTGGTGCTCGCACTGCAGCGCCTCCGTTGCTCTAGGTGGCAACGTCGCACGAGACGGCTCTATGCATCAGCTGCGCCACGACAGGTAGTCGAGCTTCTTATCAGAGTACGTGAGTCAAGCGCGCCGAGAAGCGCCATAGAGAGAGAACAGATGAATGGATACACTGCCCCCCTGCGCGACATGCAGTTCGTCCTGCGAGAACTCGCCCCGCTCGAGCAGGTGGCCGAGATGCCTGGCTGCGGTGAGGCGACGCTGGACCTTGCCGAAGCCATACTCGAGGAAGCCGGCAAGTTCGCCGGCGGCGTGCTGTCGCCGATCAATACCAGCGGCGACCATGAAGGCGCCCGCTGGCAAGACGGAGAGGTCTTCACGGCCGCAGGCTGGAAGCGAGCGTACCGGCAATTCGTCGACGGCGGCTGGAATGCGCTGTCCTGCGATCCAGCGCACGGTGGCCAGCGCTTACCGCGCCTGGTCTCGGCATTGGTCGAGGAAATGTGGAATGCCGCCAACACCTCGTTCGCCTTGTGCCCGATGCTGACGCACGGGGCGATCGAGGCGCTGGAACTGCGGGGGTCGGACGCCCTGAAGCAGGCCTACCTGCCGAAAATGGTCAGCGGCGAGTGGACCGGCACGATGAACCTCACCGAGCCGCAGGCCGGCTCGGACCTGTCCGCGGTGCGAACGCGCGCGGTTCCGCAGCCGGATCGCAGCTATCGCGTGCACGGCCAGAAGATCTTCATCACCTACGGCGAACACGACCTGACCGAGAACATCGTGCACCTCGTGCTGGCTCGAACACCGGAAGCGCCCGAGGGCGTCAGGGGCATCTCGCTCTTTGTCGTGCCCAAGTTCCTGGTCGAGGTCGACGGCAGCGTGGGCCCGCGCAATGATGTGCGCTGCGTGTCAATCGAGCACAAATTAGGCATCAATGCAAGTCCGACAGCTGTGCTGGCATTCGGCGACAACGAAGGCGCGATCGGCTGGCTAGTCGGCGAGGAAAACCACGGCCTGGAGACCATGCTCATCATGATGAACGAGGCTCGATTCTCCGTCGGCCTACAAGGCATCGGACTCGCCGAACGTGCGTACCAGCGGGCCTTGGCCTATGCCCGAGAGCGCGTCCAGGGCGTGGAGACCGGCGGCTGCGGCAGGGTTACGATCATTCGCCATCCCGATGTGCGGCGCATGCTGATGCTGATGAAGTCGCGGACCGAAGCGCTGCGTGCGGTGGCCTGCGTCGTGGCGGCCGCCATGGACCGAGCCCGCTGCCATGCCGATGCCGCCGAGCGCTCACGCAGCCAGGCCTTCGTCGATCTGATGATTCCGGTTGTCAAGGGTTGGAGTACCGAGAGCGCCATCGACATCGCCTCGCTCGGCGTGCAGATCCACGGCGGTATGGGCTTCATCGAGGAGACCGGCGCCGCACAGCACCTGCGTGATGCCCGCGTCACGACGATCTACGAAGGCACGACTGGGATCCAGGCGGCCGACCTGATCGGACGCAAGATTGCGCGCGACGGCGCTGTCGCGATCGATGACCTGATCGAACAGATGCGCGCAGTGCTGGGCCAGCTGTCGCGCGCCGGCGATGAGCGGATTTCTAAAATGGAAGCACCACTGCGCGCCGGCGTCGACGCGGTCGAGCAGGCGGTGCGCTTCATCGTCGGCAGTTATGGCAGCGATCCGAAGAAGCCTTTGGTCGGTGCCGTCCCCTTCCTGGAGTTGCTCGGAATCGTGGCCGGAGGCTGGCAGATGGCCCGCGCCGCGCTGATCGCGCATCGCGGACTGCGTGACCACGCAGGCGATCCGGGCTTTCTTCGCGGCAAGCTCGCCACTGCCCGTTTCTATGCCGACCATGTGCTCGCACGTGCGCCGGGGCTAGCCTACACTGTCCTGCACGGCGCTACTGGCGCATTCGCGATGGAAGACGATCAGTTCTAACCCGAGTGAATCAGGAGACACCGTGGATTTGCCTTTCAGCGGCATCAATCTCGGCGGATCAACCCGCACCCGACAGCGCCGGGGTGTATCGAGACCTATAGCTGACAGCGTTACCTGCTTGCCGGTTGTCCTTCTTGAACAGACCCAGGTGCCTCATCGCCATTTCCACGACCGGTCGGGTCATCCTTCGTGTGCCGTTCCGTTGAATGCGGCGACATCCGCCGGCTGCCTCCCATCCTGGCTCAGTATTCGCTGCACCTCACTCAGGTCCACCGGCTTGGTGAGATGCACGTCGAAGCCCGCCGCCAAGCTCCGGGCGCGATCCTCCTCGCTGCCCCAGCCGGTGAGGGCCACCAGAATGCGGCTCTGCCACCCAGGAAGGGCTCGCAGTTTGGTTGCCGTCTCATAGCCGCTCATGCCCGGCATGCCGATGTCGAGAAAGATCACCGCCGGCTGCTGCGCCACGGCGACGCGCAGCGCGCTGGCACCGTCGTGCGCCAAGTGCACCTCGTGCCCGCCCATCTCCACCGCCATGGCCAGCGTTTCGGCGGCGTCCACGTAATCGTCCACGATCAGCACCTTCTTGCGCGGCACCGCCACGGACGCCTGAAGCGGCGCGCAGGTGGCAGGCTCGGCCTGCGGTGCGTGGGCGCGCGGCAGCCACACCACGAAGCGGCTACCTGTGCCCGGCCCGGCACTCTCCACACTGACCCGGCCACCGTGCATCTCCACCAGCGACTTGACCACGCTGAGGCCGATGCCCAGCCCACCTTGAGCGCGCTCCAAGTGCTGGTCCACCTGCACGAAGCGGTCGAACAGGCGACCCAGCACATCCTTGGGGATGCCGATGCCGTCGTCCTCGACGATGACCGCCAGTCCCTCGCCGTCCTCCACTGCGCGCAAGCTGACATGGCCACCGGCGGGCGTGTACTTGGCCGCGTTGTTCAGGAGGTTGCTAACCACCTGCACCAACCGCGTGAGATCGCCGTGCACGTGCCATTGCCGATCCACCCCTTGCCACACCAGCGTGTGGCCCTGCGCATCCAGCAGGGGCCGGCACGCGTCCACCGCGTGCTCCAGCACCGACTGAAGTGGCAGCGTCTCGCGAGCGAGGACGATCTTGCCCTGGCTGATGCGCGCGATGTCCAGCAGTTCGTCGACGAGGCGCACCATGTGATCGAGTTGCCGCGCCATGATCTTGCACACACGCTGCTCTTCCGGAGTGCTGCTGCCGCGCTGCAGGACGTGCAAGCCGGTGCGCAGGGGCGCGAGCGGATTGCGCAGTTCGTGCGCCAGCGTTCCGAGGAAATCGTCCTTCTGCCGGTCGGCGCGCCGCAGCGCCTCCTGCGCCTCCCACAGGTCGGTGATGTCGCGCGTGACGGCCAGCACGTGGCCCACCGTCCCATCCGCCGCCGGCTCCGGCACCAGGCGCGACGAGTAGTGCCGTTGCTCCCCTTCCTGCTCCAGGTCGAACTGCATGCTGAGCGGCTGCCCCTCCTCGAACACCCGGCGCAGCGCATGGTTCCACTGCTCGCACAGCGCCGCTCGCATGCCCAGCCTCTTCGTTCGTGCGCCCCAGGAACTGTTGCGACGCGATGCCGGTCACCCGTTCCACCGCGGCGTTGACGAAGACATGGCGCAGCGCGGGTCGAAGCGGCGGATGAGGTCCGGCGAGTTGTCGGCGAGCGAGCGCAGCTCGCTTTCGCGCACCTCCAGCCGGGCCTGCGTCTCCCGCATGGCCTGCTGCGCCGCTTCGGCGCTGGTGACGTCCTGGCCTTCGCAGAAGATGCCGGTGACACGCCCGGCTGCGTCGAACATGGGGGCGAAGACGAAATCCAGCACCACCTCCCGCTCGGGCGCGTCGGGCGCATCGCGCAGCCGCGTGCGCATGCCGTGCTCCACGTGCCGGACGCCGGTGCGGTACACCTCGTCGAGCCACTCGAAGATGTCCTGGTTCTTGATGTCGGGGAAGGCCTCGCGCACCGTTTTACCGATGATGTCCCCGCGCGGGAACGCCCGCCGATGGGCGTCGTTGACGAACTCGAACACATGCAGCGGCCCGCCCAGGATGGCGATGAAGCCTGGAGCCTGCTCGAACATGCGCTGCAGCCGCTGCATCTCGTCGGCATGGCTCTGCGCCAGGCCCATGGCCGCGGTGGTCTCCACGGCCGAACAGAAGAGGCCGCCGATCGCGCCGCTGTCATCCAGCAGCGGCGTGTACGAGAAGCTGAAGTAGCGGAGCGCCCTCTCGCTGCCGCCGTCCAGCTCGAACGCCCTGTTCTCGTAGAACTGCGCCTCGCCTCGCATGACCGCGTCGTTCAGCACCGACAGCTGATCCCAAATCTCGCTCCACACCTGGGCCATGGGACGGCCGAGGGCCTGCGGGTGCTTCGCGCCGCAGATCGGGATGTAGCCGTCGTTGTAGAGGGAGATGTGCTGTGGGCCCCAGCCGATGAACATCGGCTGGCGGGCGCGCAGCATCAGGCTGACGGCCGTCTTGAGCGACTGCGGCCAACCCGCGGGTTCGCCGAGGGGCGTCTCGTGCCAGGGGAACCGGCGCATGCAAGCGCCCATTTCGCCGCCATCGCGCAGGAAGTCGGCATTGGAAACTTCTGCTCATGCCCATGCTCTCCCCGGTCTACAAAACGCAACCTCGAGCTTAGACTGCCATTTAACCGCATTCCGCGAACGATCGGAAACGCGACAATGCGGATGTCGAGCGCGGCGCTTCGACGAGTACACAACCGAGTACACCTGGCGAGGCTTTCGCCCGAAGCGCCAGTCGGGCTGCGGGTATCGGCAGATTCGCAGATCAGCAGGTTCTGCATCGGGAAGTAAGCATCGGTGCCGGGCGATAGCGGAATCCGACCCCTGACGGGACGGGAAATTGGCGCTTTCGCCCAGGAGCGAGCCGCCGCCTCGCTACTTGCCGGCGGGACCAGTACCCGGTGAGATCCTCCAGAAGGGTCGCGAGATCTCGTCGAGCGGGCGGCCCGGAACTCCTGGCTCGAGCCCGTAGCGAACGAGCGAAACCAGGTCGGCACTTACCGCGGGGTCGGACACGAAATAGCTGTGGCCAATGAAGCCGGCGGTCTGGGTAACCTGGACAAAGGCGGCGAAGCCGGCGAGCGGCCGCGCCTTGGTCAGCTGTTCTTTGCTGAGCATCGCCTCATCGATTCGCCCCATCCGGTGCAGGCTGCCCATCAACCACTCGGACATGCCGAGCGCCTTGTCGCCTTCCGACGTGTAGACGGTCAGCCGCAGCTTCGGGGGAGGAAGGACGAGCCGCGGATTCGGCGCCGGACCGAAGGGCAAGGCGGGATCGGATTCGATGCTGAACAGCTTGGCGACTCCCACATCCAGATCCAGGTCGGGCGACATCAGCACGATGTTCTGGATCTTGAATCTGCTGTCGAGGAAGCGGCCGCCAATGTAGGCCTCGATCTCGAGTTCGCGCAAGGCCGTCACCAGCACGTCGGTGCCGCGACTGTGGGCAAGGAGGTGCAGCTTCTCCACGCCGGGCGTGTCGGCGATCAGGCGAATGGCCTGCTTGAGGTGATGCACGGCGAACTCGCCCGACTCGCGATCGACGTTGTAGCCCATGAACAGGCCGCGCGAGCCGCCCGCGGGCCAGGTGAAGATCGCGCAGACGAACTCGCGGCCGAGGAAGTGGCACAGCTCGCCCATCGTGAACGACGCGTCCTTGAAACGTATTGGCGTAACCATGGACGAACATCACGACTTCCTTGCGGGGCGCGGCGGCGAGGCGGCGCGCGACCTCGTCCTGAAGCAGGGCCGCCGCCTTCTCGTGCGCGTCCATCGCAGCGGGCGCCCGCACGAGGCCCGTGGCGCTGGGCTCGACGCCGTAGGGAATGTCCGGAAACCGCCCGAGCTCCTTCGTCGGCCCGAGCTTCAAGTCGAGGGACACCGAGCGCTTGCTCAGGGTGCTTTGAGCAACCAGGGTGTCCCAGGGGACTCCGTCCCCGAACTCGACCGTTACGGAGCCGAACGCCATCGAATGCGAGCGCTCGGCACTGTAGGGCAGCGTCTTGGCCGCCTCGGTACCGGGCGCACGATCGGTGACGTACAGCAGATCGACCGAGGCCTTCTGGTCGGCGGCCGGAACATCGGCAAACAGCAGCTTGCCCTGTGACCCGACGTACAGTGTCGGAGCGGGCATCAGCGGATAGGTGGTGGCGCAGCCGGTGAAGAGCGCAGCTGCCCCAAGCATCGCGAAATGACGAACCGTTCTCAGATAACGTTGGTTCATGCTCTGCCTCGTCAAGACGGTTGAGGTGCAGCAGGCGCGAGATACCCCGCGTCCTTTCTCGACATCGAAAGCAAACGACGGGGAGCCGTGCATAGTGCCTGCCAGTCAGGGTCCGCCTTGCGCCCTTCCGGCCGCCGAGTCGAACAGGCGGACGGGCGCCAGAAACGTGGCGGACATCAAGTTGACCAGCGTAGCGCCGACCGCGCCGGCGGGGAGAACCTTCACTTCGGGATCCGTGAGGCGGCCGGTGATGCTGACCGGAACGACGACGAGGGGCGTGCGAAGTATCTTGCCCAAGACGGGAATGCCGCGCATGACCCGGTGAACGCCGTCGAGCGGTGCCACCAACCCTTGCAGCGCGAGACTTCCACCGCCGACGTCGACCTCGCCGCTCACGGTGATACCCAGCAAAGGACTGTCCAGCATCCCGCGATCCAGGCGCACGCGGCTGGCCTCGAGCGCACCGGCACCGGTGATCTTCTGGTACTCGAGGCCGCTGGCCAGCATGTCCGCAGGGCTGGAGGGCGTGCGCGCCGCCACTTCCTGCACAGCGAGGGCGCGGCTCAATGCGGTCGAGCGGTAGATCCGCCCGGAGCGCGCCTCGACGCGAAAGCTGCCGCGCGCTGCGCGAAGGAGCCCTGCAGGCGGGGCGTTCGCTGAGAACTCCGCATCCACGTCGTAGGTCCCGGTAGCGGCGAAATCGTCACCTCCCAGGCAGGGTACCGCATCCGCGAGCGCCTGGTTGCGTGCCGTGCCCCGCGCGCTGACGGCCACGTTGCCCGGAGTCAGGGTGGTGGCAAAAGGAATTGAGATGCCGCACAGACGAACATCCGTCGCGTCCACCACTACGCGATTCGGAGCAAGCCGCGCGGTAGCGGCCATCGGCTTGAAGACATGTCCGCCGTAGGCGACCGACGCCGCGACGATAGCAACACGCCCCTCAACGGGGAAATTCCATGCGGCGCGTGCCGGAGTGTTGCCTGGCTGCTCCGGCGAGAAGGCGCGCAGGAGCGGGGCGGCGTCGAGCGCCTCCGCGGCTATGCGCGCATCGACTACCAGCCGCTCCGGTCCGCCTTCGACGGTGCCGCTCAACGCCAGGCGCTCACCTGCGAGGCGCAGGGCGCTGTCGTGCACGCGCAGGGTCCGGCCCGTGGCGCCGAGATTCAGCCGATCGATCATGAGCGGCACACCTGCGTATTCGCCCAGGTCGAGCGCTTCGATCCCGAGCTTCCCGTCGGCGCTCGAGCGGTGCAACTCCGCGAGGTCGATGGATGCACGGAGGTCCCCCTCGAGCCTGACCTGCGTCCGCGGCGGCCGCGCGAGACTTCGCTCGAGCGTTTGGTGATGGAGGCGCCCGATGAACCCGAGTTCGGCGGCCATCGGCGCCCATTGCAGGCGCAACGCGGCATCGCTGTCGACGTCATGTAGCGCCAGCCGCCGCAAATCGAAGCGTCCGGGCCGCCAGGCAAGATCGAATTCCGCTTGCACGCCTGCGCCGATGCTGGCAGTTCCCCGCATGGCAACGGCGTCCTCGGTCCATTCGACGCGACCGTCAGACAATGCGACCGGCGTCCGCGGCAGCCCCTCAGGCGGGAGCTTCCATTGCTTGCCTGCCCAGGTGATCGCCCTCGCGCCGGACGATCCCTGCGTCAGGGCCAGGTTCATGCGCCGCTGGGGCGCCGCGTAGTTTGCCACCGTTCCAGATACGGTGACCCGCGCGTCCAGCAGCGAAACCTGCAGCCCCTTCAGCCGCAACGCGCGAGGAGTCGCGCTTACCGAGCCGGCAGCCAGTGTCAGGGGGCCGGGCAGTGCCGCGCTCATCAGCTTTACCTGCCTCGGGGCCACGGCGACATCGAACTCGAGTGCTTCCGGCCTCGAAAGAAGGCCGGACAGCCGGGTGAAGTGCACCGCCGCCGTGCCCGTCATGCTCCTGATCTCTCCCAGCATGGGGCGCGGAGCGATGAGCGATGCGATCAACGGATAGATCTCATCCAGCACGACCGTCGCATCGCCCTTCGCCGCGCGGATGGCGGGCTCTTTTCCGAGCAGCAAGTCGATGGTCCCCTGAGTCAGCCTGGACCCGCCCGCGCTGCCTGCAAGGCCGCTCACGGACAATTCGTCACCCGCATAGCGCAGATCGCCGCGGTTCACCGCGAGCGGAACCGGTACGCCCCGGTAGCGCCCCTGCGCCTCTATCCCCTTGAGCTCCACGACCAACGGTGACCCCCCGCGCCCGGCTTCATAGTCGATAGTCGTCGAGGCGCGCCCCTGGAGCGCCTCGATGCCCGCCAGCGCCTCGGCATGCCCGCCCAGCAAGCGCTTGGTGATCTCGAGAGCGTCGGCGAGATCCGCCTCGAAGATTCCCTGGAGGCTACGCAGGGACGCCGGCGGCGCGAGTGCTAAGGCGAGCGAGCCGGAACTGAACGACGAGCGGCCGATCTCGCCCGCAAGCTCGCTCCCCCGCAGCACCCCGTCCGCCATCGATAGGCGGCCGCTTCCGCCTTTCACGACGATGCCAGCTGTCGGCACCGTGACCGTTGCCGCATCCACCCGCGCCGCGACCCGCAGTGAGGACAGGTCCGCCAACAGGGCGAGATCGCGGGCTTCGGAATTGAGCGTCAGGTCTCGCAATGTTCCGCGCTGCAGGCCGGTGACCGCCTCGCGCACTGGATCGAGATCGCCTGCGAGCGCCAGCGCGGCGGCGCCGGCTTGCTCCAGGTCGAGCATCGGCACCCGCAGGTCGAGCACCGCGGCAGAGCCGTCCGCCTTTACCCGCAATGTGCCCGCCGCGCCCGCAAGCAGGTCGCCGGTCCGAAAATCGCGGAGCCCGAACTCCATCGCGTCGCCGTCGCGGATGGCATCTAGCGAGAAACCGACCGCTCCCAATTCGACCATTCGCCGGCGCGCGCGACGGCCGCCGAGGCGCCGAGCCCCTGATGGAAGTCCGAATGGCTTCGGCCGTCGGTCGCCGCGTCGAGCGTGAGATCCACCGGGTCGAGGCGCAGAGAAGCGCAGGATCGGAGGGGGCGCGTCGAAGCCGTGCCGTTTGCACCCCGCTCAACTCCAGCTGCGCGGTGGCCGCGAGCGAGCCCGGATCAGCCTCACCCTGCCCTGCGCGGCGCGCCAGATGTCAGCCGCAGCGCTCACCGTCGCGCTGATCGCCTCCCCGGAAATCTCCGTCGCCACTTCCAGCTTCGTCAGCGACACCAGTCGCCGCTCGCCGTAGTCGACGGCGAGCTCCCCGCCCTCGATCGCTAGCGACATACCCGCTGCGTCGCGTGTCGGCGCAGCCGTTATCGGGCCGAGCGCTAGGCGATATGCGGCGAATGGGTCCGCCGTTGTGCCGGGCGCGATCCGCGCTTCGAGAACGGGCCGTTCGATTCGGACCGCGGTCGGACGTACCTCGCCGAAAAGCAGGGGCAGCCACGCGACCCGGACTTGGAGGGCGGCAATCCGTCCGCTCATCGCACCGGGGACGCGAACCGTAATGCCGGAAAGCTCCACGCGAGGATGCGGAAAGAGGTCGAGCGAAGCCGACTCGTAAGCGACTTCGCCACCGGCCGACTGTGCGAACTGGCGTTCAACGGCGCGTTTCACGCTGTCGCTATCCACGAGCAACGGGGCGACGCCGATGACGCACACGAAGATCGCTGCCGGGGCCGCGCCGGCTACCGCCAGGCGACGCAGCCAGCGGGATCGAGCAGCCGGAGGCACGCCCCTCCCATTACGCGTTCCTTCTCCTCCGACTACGGGACCGGAACCGGCTGGGGGTCTGGAGACGCCCGCCACTGCTATTACTTGGCCGTCCCAAAGGGAATCGCTAGTGTCACCCACGCGTTCCAGCCCTCCGGGCGATTCTTCGCTTCGAACTCGTAGTAACCCTTGAGGTTCAGGTACCACTTATGCCCGCCGACCGGGAAGAAGTAGCCCATCTGCGGCCCGATGGCGTAAACCCGGGACTTGAAATCACCCAGCACCGCACCCGCGCCGCTGTCGCCGTTTATCTGGTCATAGAAGTAACCGACGAGACCTGCGTGGAACTGTTCGGAGAAGAACTGTGAGGCCGCCCAGTCCAGGTGCGCGCTCGTGCCGTTCCTGTAATCGGTATCGTGGTTTTCCCAGTTGTGCGTGAAGCCGAGCACTGCGGAGAATTCGTGGCCCTTCTTCGGATCGAGATACGTGTACCCCCCGCCTGCATCGAGCGACCAGTGATTGGTTCCCAGGTTGGCGAGGCGGCTGGCGTCATAGTCGCCCACCGGGACGCCGGCCATGGTGTAGGCCATGAAATTGGAGTTCCCCCGGTTCCACTTGAGCGATGCGCTGGGGTACAGGTCCCCGACGCCTTGGCGCGTGTCGCTGCGGCCGCCGGACAGCACGCTGCCCAATGGTCCTGTCAGTGTCGCGCTGGTTCCGACTTCCGCCCGGCCGAGGATTGCCGCAACCGCGACGGAGGCCTGTCCACCGGCAACGGGCGTGCTGAACACGTACGTGGGGACCGCCAGCAACAGGTCCGCCCGCACGTCGAGCCCTCCCACGACAGCGCCGCCGCGCCGGAACGCTCTACTGGACCCTGCATCCGTCGAGGAGTGGTAGTAGACCAGCGGCAGCGTCCAACCGGGCTCGCCTGGAACCGCGGCAAAACTGCCGTACTGGCCCGGCAGCCAGAAACTCACGCCGCCTTCGTCTGCGGCGGCCGGGTGCGCCGCAAACAACCACCCGACCAGCGGAAATGCTGCCCGAAATGCGAGCTTGTTCATTTTTGCAGTCATCTGTCGAACTCCGTCATGTTGACCGCCTTCGGATTCGGGATGCTTCTCCAGCGTCTTCAGATACTCGCCGATCACCTTCAAGTACGGCCCGATCACCCAGGCGTTGGTGCCGAGGATGTTGACCTCTTCTCTCGGGTCAGCCTCGATGTGATAGATGGACGGAAAGCTGTTGCACTGCATGCGATGTCAAGACGAGGCCGCGACCTCGCATGGATTGCGCGGGTGATCGGCATCGAATCGGCTTCGATCGGGCTGCGGAACCATCGTCGCGCATCGATCGCGATCGCCTGGCCGATGAGTTGATGATCCTGGCGAGGGTCGGGAGCCAGTCATGCACCGAAACCATCTCGTTGCTTATGCGCGGCTCGATCCTTCCCGGCGACTTGACCGATGCCGACGGTGCATCTCGTTGTACATGCCGACGAAGCCGCCTTCGGCGCTCGTGCCGTTGTCGCCGGCGATGTAGATGAACAGCGTGTTGTCCAGTTCGCCGATGTCCTCGAGCGACTTGCGCAGACGCCCGATCTGGTCGTCGGTGTGCTCGAGGAAGCCCGCGAACACCTCGGCCTGGCGCGCGAACAGGCGCCGCTGGTCGGCCGGCAGCGTGTCCCAGGCCTTCAGGTCCTTTGGCCGCTCACCCAACTGGGTGTTCGCCGGAACCACGCCCATCTTCTTCTGACGATCGATCGTCTCGAGGCGCGTTTGGTCCCAGCCCTTGTCGAACTGGCCCTTGTACTTGTCGGCCCACTCCTTGGGCACGTGGTGGGGCGCATGCACGGCGCCGGTGGCGTAGTAGACGAAGAAAGGCTTGTCCGGCGTGATCGACTGCTGGGCCTTGATCCAGTTGATCGCCTGGTTCGTCATGTCGACGCTGAAGTGGTAGTCCTTCATCTTCGGCGGCTCGACCTTGATCACGCCGTCGTAGATCAGCGGGTACCACTGGTCGGTCTCGCCGCCGATGAAGCCGTAGAACTTGTCGAAGCCCTGGTGCGTGGGCCAGCGGTCGAACGGACCCGACACGCTGGTTTCCCAGGCCGCGGTCTCGTGCCACTTGCCGAAGGCACCTGTGCTGTAGCCGTTCCGCCGCAGCATCTCGGCCAGCGGCGCGACGCTGTTCGGGATCTGCCCGGTGTTGCCTGGGTAGGCCGTCGCGGTCTCCATGATCGAGCCCGCATTGGCGGTGTGGTGGTTGCGGCCGGACTTCAGCGCGACGCGAGTCGGCGAGCACAACGCCGTGGTGTGGAAGTTGTTGAAGCGCAGGCCGGACGCGGCGAGCTGTTCCAAGGTCGGCGTGCGGATGGGACCGCCGAACGTGCTGGGACCGCCGAAGCCGATGTCATCGATCAGCACGATCACGACATTGGGCGCGTCCTTGGGCGCCTTGACCTCGAAGCGCGCCGGCGGCGCGACCTTACGCGCATCGAGCTCGGTGTAGGTCGGTCGCTCGGGCTCCGCGATCGGCAGGACCGTGCGATCAGGCTTTTCCTGCGCCGAAAGCGGCGCGCCGGCGATTGCCATCGCCACGCCCAGAACTGCAAGTAGCGTTCCTCGCTTCATTGGTGTCTCCCTTCGAGACGATTTCGTTGAGGCACTGGAGCGGGGCGACACGGCTTCGAACTCCGCATCGAGCAGCCCTCGCACGCTGCCGCGCAGACCGTGATGCCGGTCCGCCAGCCGCAGGTAACTGCACTGCTCTTCTTGCTGGTCACGCCAGCATTGTGGTTGCAGCCAGGGCGGCCCGCATTCCGAAAAACTACGGGTTGGTCGCCAGGAAACTACGGGACGCGGGCGTGCTGATGGCGAATGGATCAGCTCTGCGTTCTCCTCGATGCCGAGCGACGTATGCGAGGTCGCAGTGCATCGTCAGGAATACGACACTCTCCTGGGCCGCCCGGGCTGACTTCGTCGGTTGTTGCCAAGGCTTCAAGTCACCGCCCGATATCCGGTGAGGTGAAACGATCACCCGCGAGAACCGCATCGACCGCGGGCATCAGATCGGAGGCGAGGGAGCGCTTGAGCACGACCGCGTCGGCGCCCGCGAGCAGTGCCGACTCGGCGACCGTGCGCTCGTCGTGCACCGATAGCAGCAGCACCTTTGCGTCCGCGGCGCCGGTGCGGATGCGCGCGACCAGGCCGCTCAGGTCGCCGTGGCTCATCGACAGGTCGAAGATCACGACAGCGGGCTGCAATCGCTCGGCACCCTCCAACAGGGCTGCTTCGGTGGCCACCATGAACACCGTGTCGAACTGCGCTTCAAGCAAGCCGCGCACGCTGTCCCGCAGGCCGTGGTGACGGTCTGCCAGCAACACACAGTTGCGCTTGGTGCTCATCCTGACGCGGAAGATAGACCGCGAAGCGGCGCGGCGCAGCCCGGAAACACTCGGGCCGGCACACCGGAAAACTACGGAACCGGCCCGGCGTGGACCGACCGGGAGGCTCGCGCGCTAGTTCTACCGCACGAGTCCGTGCTTGATCGCGAAGTGGATCAGCTCGACGCTGTTCGAGATGCCCAGCGCCTCCATCATCCGGTACTTGTGATCCTCGACCGTACGTGTCGACAGGCCCAGGACCGCGGCGATCTCCTTGGCCGACTTGCCTTCGACGAGGAACTGCAGTACCTCGCGCTGGCGCGCCGTCAGCGCTTCCGAATCTGCCCCGGGCTGCGCTCCCGACCTCGGCGAGCGCATCAGGTCGGCGGCAAGGTCGGGCGTGACGAAGGTCCGTCCCTGCAGCGCCACTCGCAGAGCCATCACCAGCTCGGCACTTGCCGAGTGCTTCAGCACGAAGCCGGCGGCACCCAGCTCGAGCGCCCGCCGCGCATAGGCGACATTGCGATGCATGGTCAGGAACACGATGCGCACGTCCGGCCGATGTTCCTTCAACTCGATCAGTGCGTCGATGCCGTTGAGCAGCGGCATCGAGATATCGGCCACGATCACATCCGGGTGCAACTCGCGAGCGGCCTTCACCATCGCACGGCCGTCCTCGACCACACCGGCGAGCTCGAACTCGTCGGCAAGCACGGCCTTCAGGGCCTCGGTGAACATGCGATGGTCATCCGCCAGCAGCACGCGAGGCTTGGCTATGTCGGTCATGGCCTGTCCTTCCCGCTCGCCATCGGGTCAGGAGCCGCCACGGGCGAGAAGCTCACGTCGGCACCCACGCGATCACCGTGGTGCCCCGCCCGGGCGTGCTCTCGATGTCCAGAGCGCCGCGCAGCAGGCGCACCCGCTCGCGCATGCTGGCCAGGCCCAGGCTCGCGCGCTCGCGCGACTGGGCCGGATCGAACCCGCTGCCGTTGTCGGCCACCGCCAGTTGCAGCCCGTGGTCACGGAGCGTCAGCAACACCGTCACCGCGCTCGCGCGCCCGTGTCGGGTGGCGTTGCTCAGCGCTTCCTGGGCAATGCGGAACAGGCAGAGCGACGTTTCGCTGGGCACGGCCTTGGGCACTCCGTGGGCCTCTACCTCCACTCTGACGTCGCCGCTGTGCTCCACACGATCGCATTCCGCGCGCAGCGCCTCCACCAGCCCCAGATCATCCAGCACCGATGGATGCAGCCGGTACGACATCGCGTGCACGTCTTCGCTGAGATGCGCCAGGTCCTTGCGCATGGCGGCCGCATCAGCACCGGCGGTGCGCTCAAGGCGGCCCGCCTCGACGGCCAAGCGTGCCAGGCGTTGCGTCAGGTCGTCGTGCAGTTCGCGTGCGAGACGGCGGCGCTCGTCTTCGTGCGCGGTGAGCAGGCGGCCGCTCATGCCGAGGGCCTCCGTCTCGGCACGCTTGCGCCACGACCTTTGAAGGAGCAGCGATGCGATGAGGATGGCCTGGAGCAGGACGATGGCGATGCCGGCAAGTATCAGCTGCCGGCGCTCTTCCCACACCGAGGGGGGCCGGAAGCGCACATCGGCTCCGGGCGGCAACCGCGACTCGGGAATGCCCCAGCGCTGGAGCTCCCGCCAGTCGAAGCTCGGTGCCGGCACTGGGATCGGCAGCTCCACTTTGTCGCCGATCGATCCACCCGTGAGCATGCTCGCGGCCAGCTTAGCCGTCACGGCGCCCATGGTCCGCGAGTCGACGAGCGGTCCTCCCACGATGCCCCTGCCGAGCTGGTCGCTGAAAATCCCGTAGACGGGTGCGCTCGACGATTCTCGAATCGCGGGGAGCGCGCGCTCGTCCTCGTGCAATGCGCCGTTCGAGCCGACGGCGAACATGTAATAGAACACGGCGGAGCGCGGTGGCAGCGCGGCGACGCGCTTGCGCATCTGATCGAGGTTCAGGTTGTCCGCCGGCAGCACCCGCAGGCGCTCGGCGAGGGGCGCCAGCTCACGCTCGATCGCCTTGCCCCAGAACTGCTCGAGCTGCGAGCCGCCCAGCACGAGCGCGAGCGTGCTGGTTTCGGGCACCAGCTCGAGAATGGTTCGGGCGACGGCCGGGAAATCCAGCGTCACGGTGACGGCGCGATCGGTTGGTTCGAGCCGCACCGTTTCCAACCGGCGACGATCGAGGCCGGTCACAAGGAGGGGCCGACCCGGAAAGAGCTCGTCGCGATAACGAAGGCAGAAGAGCATCGCCGGGTTGGCGATCGCGATCACCAAATCGGGTGACACGCCACGGTTGCGGCGCACGAGGTAATCGAGGAACAGGCGCTCGTCCTCCGGGGTTCCCCCACGCTCCAGGTCGAGCGAGGCCTCTTGCAGGGCCACCGACTCGCGCATCAGCTGCGTGAGGTCGGTGCGCAGGATCGTCGAGACAATGTTGTAGGGGGCGAAATCGCGGCCGAAGGAGTGAATGATCAGGACCCG
Organism: uncultured Pseudomonadota bacterium; assembly: GCA_963844195.1. Taxonomy (GTDB): domain Bacteria; phylum Pseudomonadota; class Gammaproteobacteria; order Burkholderiales; family Burkholderiaceae_E; genus Lautropia. Next base: position 638,181 of record CAWJNC010000006.1, read on the forward strand.
CTTGGGCTCTGCCGCGTGCGCAACCGACAGGAGCAACGACGTCAGCAGTGCTAGCGCGATGAGCCCGCGCTCGAGCCCTCGTAGCGCCTGCCTGTTCACCGAAGCATCGGTCATGGGGATGTCATGTTGGCTCATCCTATGGGATTGCGGCGGCGTAGTCCATAGCAGCAGCGAGTCCGTGAATCCGCCTGAAGGTGTCAGCGCGGCATTGAAGGTTCTCAAAATTGGGACTGCTTGCGACCCATTGTTAAAGATGCATTCGGGATGTTCGGGGCTGCGGTTGTGCTGTTTCAATCGAGCCGCAGGGCGTCGAAGATCGACAGTGATCTACCGGGACACCTGCATCGACTGGCACAGCCGCGGCGTGCTCCGGGCCGATAGACCCCGCCGACTCGACGGGTCGACTTATTGGGAGGCACGATGAGCCAAGATCCGTTTGCCGAACTCAAGCAGCGCCAGCGCGAGATGTGGGCTTCTTTCGGGCCCGCCGCGCTGTTCACCACGCCGGTAGCGGGCCATGTCGTCCGTTTCGCGGGCATCGTGGCAGGCGACACCGTGCTCGACGTCGGAACCGGCACGGGCGTGTTGGCCATCAGCGCGGCGCGCCTGGGTGCGAAGGTCTGCGGGCTCGATCTGACCCCAGAGTTAATCGAGCAAGCGCGCGAGAACGCTGCCATCGCCCGCCTTCCCGAGATCGTCTGGCAGCAGGGCGATGCTGAGGAACTGCCTTATCCCGACGAGTCTTTCGATGTCATTGTCAGTCAGTTCGGCCATATGTTCGCTCCGCGTCCCGACGTTGTCGTGGCCGAAATGCGGCGCGTGCTGAAGCCCCGGGGGCGTGTTGCCTTCGCAACCTGGCCGCCCGAGCACCTCGTGGGCCGCATCTTCGCGTTCGTTGGCCGCAACTGTGGGGGAACCCGGCGCTAGTCGCCGAGCGCCTGGGCGACAGGTTTGGCCCACCGTTCTTCGAGCGTGGCGTCATGGAAGTCTCCGCGCTCAGCGTCCCGCACTTCCGGCTGTTCATGGAGCGTTCCGTCGGCCGATACAGAAGCTTGTCGCAAGCATGACCACTGATCCCCAGAGGCTTGAACGATTCCAGGCTGAGTGGAGACGCTCGCCGCGCCGTATCACTTCGACAACGTGATGCGTCAGGACTACCTGCTGACGCGTGCGCAGGTGGCCTGACGGTTCGCAAGCGCTGCCTTGGGGACCGCCCGTTCCGTTGCATAGATGGCCTGCTCGAATCGTTAGGCCCGGACAGCGCGCTGCTGGCCGACCGCTCCCGGTCTGAAGGGAGCAGCCGGCCGGGCACACCCGTCATAATCGCAAGCAGCCCGCCTGTTGCAATGCCAGCGTGCGATAAGAACTCAGGGACTCGCAACTCGGGATGCGCTGGCATAGAACTCGTTGTTGATCGTCTGGTGGGACCCCTCGCAGATGCAGTTGGTCAGGGCTCTTCATTTTCATCCGCGTTGTTCGAAGTTTTCCAGGTCCAGGTAAAGCGAGAATTCGTGTAATTCGCGATTGCCGCAGTACTCGCTGCCTCGATCGGTCAGGATTCACAGTAGCGGATCAAGATTAGGCCGTGCGCCACTCGTGCCGAGGGCGCCTTCAGGCGCTGCTTGGATAGTCTGCCGATCCTTTCGTAGGAGCAAGGACTTCCAACTCCTTGCGAAGCCTTCCAGGTGCTTGACTTGCCAACCTCAACCGATACAGTAAGAGGTGCGGAATATAGCTCTTGCTTACGACGATTCTCGTGAGCCTCCTTTCTTGCGGGCACGCAACTGACGCCAATCAGGGGGAACTGTTTGCACGGGCTCCGTCCGCGCACGGTCTACCCCAGCTCGTTGCGCAGCGTCTGAGGATAACTGCCTGGCCTGCTGCGGTTGGTTTGCGTCCAGCAGCGATTCCTCATCCTTCTCCATTAGGCTCGGCTGTCCTACTGGCACGTCAAGTTGGTAGACAAGGCGGAAGGTGATGTCTTGCGCAACTAGATTGTTCATCGAGGTCAGGCGAACGAATGCGCTCCGGGGACGGAGCCTTCCACGGGTCGATTTCGCTGGGTCCCGAACTGGTGAGACCCTTTTCTGAAGAAGGAAGTCAACTCCTGGACGACCACGCATCGTCCAAGCCAGGTCCAGGTTCTCAAGCTCATCGTTGCCAAGGTCCAGGAACGCGCCAAAGACGGCCAGGGAGGCTACGTAGAAGTAGGGCGCCTCGGGTGGCAGCGCATTGATGGCTCTAGCGTTCTCAATTGTCTGATGAAGAAGTCTTTCCGCTGTCGTACGCGTCAGGGGGTGACCGATTCGTGCAGTGGCGAGAAGGCGCATACGCCCCGAGGGCCGCCAACGAGCTGACGCATCCATCTCCATGTACCCATCAGCCTCCATTGCCCTCCAGATCGGCTCACCGATCTCCCATGAGACGCCCAGGACAACGCATAGGTCGTAAACCTCAGCCGAATGAATGGCCAGCAGATTCCGCGCTGCTGCACGCAGCAACTGCGGGTGCACCCCATAGCTCAGGGGGCCCGCCCTTAATAGGATGGTCAAAGCCGCACCTCTCGCAGCAGTTCGCCGCTTGAGGCGTAGATGCCGTCTCGCCCCAGGATGAAGTTTCGCCTCGACTGAGGCTGTCCCTCCTCAGCCGGCACAAGCCTGTCGTAGCTTAAGGCGCGCCATCGTGCGTCGAGACCTCGCACCAGGATTGCCGTCCAATCTGCAACGCACCGACCTATGACCACGCCATCTAGCCGATGGTCGCCGTAGACGCTGTACCCGTCGAGGCACCAGACCAGCGTGTATCGGCTAAAGCGTTCAAGGCGAACGCGCAGAGCCACAAGGCGCTCTGGCCGTGTCTCCGGGTGTAGGTTCAGCACCGCTGGAAGCTGCAGTCCCAAAAGCGCCTTGAAGAGCCTGTTGGTCAGTGGGGGCTGCTTGAGCTGCGGAAATCCCGGCGGGCCGACTCTCTGGTCATCAGCAACCGCTTGAATCACAGCGCCCGCACGACCTACCACCGCCTCCAGCCGATGACTGTCTGCGGAGTAGTCGGTATCGGCCTCCTGATAGAGAGCTTCAACGAGATGAGTGTCAGAAAGCTCCAGGCTGTCCTGGCCCCAAAGCACTGACGCGAAATTAACTGGGCTGCTGCACACCCGAGAGGTACCTGCCAAACGCTGTTGACCCATCGTACTGCCAGCCTCTTCGAGGCGGCAACGTCCTGACCGCAAAAATTGTTTACTTTCATGGGCACTGCTCTATGAATGAAACGGCGATCCGGCACCGAATCGGGGGAGGCGCAAGAGTTCAGACCTGAAGTCCGGCTGGCCTCGTACATCTCGGGAACTTCCCTCGCCCAAATCCTAGGCGCGTCAAGGTTGCAGAAGCTGCGGCCTTCCCTTTCGCCCTTTCGTCGCTACCTGCGCGCTCTGCAGCACAGGAGACGCGCCTTTCAGCTTGACCGAAGAACAGACTGAAGCGTCTGTTGCCTTCGCCGCGACTGTGCCCGATACAGGCGTTGCTACGTGGGTGTGGATTCCGGTCACTGCCGAGCGACTGGTATGACTGGTGCGCGATCTAGCGCGCGAGTTCGGCCGCTGCGTCTGCATTCGACTTGCTGAAGCGCAAAGGGTCTTGTTTTGCGGGCGAGGATCAGGAGCCGCTAACAGAAGGCCGGCGACGCACCTGCGCAAGAAGGGTCAGCAGCTTCTTCGTGTCCATCGGCTTGACGAGATACTGGTCGAACCCGACGTTTAAAGCGGCTCTCTCGCCCGCCTGCTGCCCCTTTCCGCTCAAGGCGACGATGAAGGCCTCTTTGGCCGCAGGCAGCGCGCGAAGCTTTGTGACCAGTTCGTTGCCGTCGATGCCGGGCAGACCGATGTCAAGCACGAAGGCGTCGAAAGACTCGCGCTCCGCCCGTTGCAACGCCGCGCGCGAGTCGCCCTCCAGCGCGACCTGATGCCCGGCACTTTCCAGCACATGGGCAAGAATGTGCGCGGCATCGACGTTGTCGTCGACCAACAGGACACGCAGGGCTTCGGTTCGCGCTGGCTTTTGTTGGTCGCTTTCCTCGCCCGAGGGCTTTTCCGCTCTCGGATTGATCAGACGCGGCAGCCACACCGTGAACTCGCTGCCTGAGTTCGGTCCCTTGCTGTAGGCGCTGACTCCTCCGCCGTGCAACGTCACCAGCTTCTTGACGATGGAAAGCCCCAAACCCAAGCCACCGTGCGATCGGTCCGCCGTGCGCTCGCCTTGTGAGAAGAGTTCGAAAATCTTTGGCAGCAGGTCCTTCGACATGCCGATGCCGTTGTCCCAGACGTGCAGTTCAACATGCTCGGCGGTGGTGTCCACCCGCAGGAGTATCTTGCCGTCCTCGGGGGTGTACTTGGAGGCGTTGATAAGCAGGTTGGTGAGCACCTGGACTAGCCGCTTGTGATTGCCGAGGACGTAGATTGGAGTTTGTGAGCGTGATACGGAGAAATGCTGTCGCCGATTGGTCAGGAGCGGGCGAACTTGTTCGATGGCGTCCGTAACGATGTCGCGAACATCCACCACCTCCTTGGCCAACTCGGCCAGCCCGCTGACGAGGCGGGAGACGTCGAGGAGGTCATCGACTATGGCAGTCATGTGACTGACCTGGCGGATGATCAGTTGACTGCAGCGTTTGACCTGTTCAGGATCAGTAGGCGTCCTTTCCAGCAGTTGAGCGGCCGCCGTGATCGGTGCAATCGGATTGCGCAACTCGTGAGCGAGCTCCGCAAGAAACTCGTCCTTGCGGCGGTTCTGTTCCCTCAGCGCCTCTTCCGCGCGGACGCGATCGACCACCGTCCAAGTGCGTTCCGCGAAGTCTTCGATCAACGCGACCTCATCTTTCGACCACTTATGCGGCTTGCTGTCGCAGACAAAAAGACAACCGATCGAAGTGCCCTTCCGATTGGCGGGAACCACCACCGTGGAGTAGATGCCGAGAATTCGGAGCGACAGCCAGATATCGGGCGCCGAGGTGCGCGGGTCATGCTCCAAATCCTGGGAGATCCAGGTCGTGCCGTCCTCAAGCGCAGCGAAGTTTGCAGCGCCGTAGCGAGATGTTGGATAGGTGCCAAGGAACTCGCCCTGCACGCCGTGCGTATAGTTGGAGTGATACGTCACCAGCCGGCTCTGGGTGTCGTAGTCTCCATAGAGAATGCGGTCGACTTCCAGGTGCTTGGCGATGAGTTCGCTGGACCTGGCGAAAATCTCATAGGGGTCCGAGAGCTTTCGCAGCCCATCGGACAGCTGAAGCCGCAGCGTTTGCCGGGCCTTTGCGGCCTCCAGTTGCGTCACCTTCTCGGTCAATTGCTGCTTCGCCTTGTACGTCTGTGAAACGTCATGCCCCTGGACGAATACGGCGGTCACTGCTTCCTCTGAATCGACAATGGGCTGCAGCAGGAGATCGATGTACTTGGGTTGAACCTGACACTCCGGGTCGCTCGGGTCAGACACCTTGATGCCGTACCCCACGTAAGGCGCGCCGTTGCGGAAGACCTTGTCCAGGATGTCCTTGAGCTCGTGCCCCTCCAAGTGGGGGGAGGCTTCCAGCAGCGGGCTTCCGATGACGTCGGAACGGCCGATGAGTTCAAAGTACGCGTCGTTCGCCAGTTCGTAGAGGTGTTCCTCGCCCTTCAGAACTGCAATGAATCCCGGTGCCTGCCTGAAGAGACTTTCCAGATAGCTTCGCTCACCCCGCAGGATGGCGATCATCGCCGCCTGCAGGAGGGCCGGGCTGAAGGAGCCGGCTTGCGCTTCTGCCGGCGATTCTTCCTTGGGACTGGCGGCGTGCAAACGTTCGTCGGACGCATAGAGGGGTGTCACGTCGATTGCGTTCTGGAGCACAAAAGCGACTTCGCCACTGGGGTCGAGCACGGGCGTGTGCACGGTGCTCCAGAAGCGTTCCTCGTAGCCTCCCGCCGGGGTTCCACGCCTGACGTCGTATCGGAAGACTGGGGTGTTCATCGGGTGCCGCGATGCCACGGCACTCGCGATCGACGCCCGAACGACTTCCGCGTTCGTCAGGTCCGGACGGGCCGGGTTGGGCGGGAACACTTCGAAAGGCGTCCGGCCTACGATAACCTCGGCCGCCATTCCTACGGTCTGCAGGTAGGCTGGATTGGCCCTGACGATGGTCAGGTCCGAAGGCGACAGACAGAAGGCTCGGGTAGGGGCAGGCATCGAAGAGCGCTTCGAAGTCAGGCTCTTGGGTCATGCGAACCGCTCCCTTCAACCTAGGCTGGTTGCTATCAGCCGACTCTTGCGAGCCGGTGAAAGTTGCCCAAACCGCCCGTTCAAATACCAACTGTCCGCTTCTCCGATGCAGACGTCAAATCCACCCCTCCAAACGGCCCATAACGTTCCCCGGAGCGAGGGACCTGACGTCTGTAGTGCTCGAATCGCGGGGCTTCCCTGGGCACCCCGCTTGCTGGCATGTGCAAATTGCACATTTGAGCGGAGTTGAAATGCCTCTTGCGCCCGCAGCCCGGATCCTGGTGATCTGCTTGCTGCTGCTGTCCGCCTTTTCGGGGCCGGGGTCCTCCCTGTCCCTCTTGACCTCGGTTGCCGTGGATTCGACGGCGCCGGGATTCTGGGAGGGGCTCGTGCACGGACTTCTGAGCCTGCCGAAGCTCCTGGTCAGTCCCTTCCTGGATGTCGTGCTCGTCAGCCCGGGGAGCCATCTGCCTCGCTATGACATTGGCTTCAATGCCGGTGTCCTGCTATTCGCGTCGGGTGGGGCCGCTCTCGCAGCCTCAACCCCGACAACTGATCAGGCAGTGGAGACGGGGCAGCAAGCGCAGCGGCGGGTACGACTCCGTAGTTGATTGACCGAGTGCCATGCATCACGCGCCCGACCGTCAGGCGCACGCCCGGTTTCTGAGGCCGACGAAGCGGCCTTCGACCTTTGCAAGTACCGGAAGCAACCATGCAGCCCACACTACATACCCGGCCCGCAACGGCAAGCGCCAAGTCCAGCGCCCTCTCGTTGCGCATTCTTCTGACATTCATCCTGGTGTCGGCTCTAGCGCTGGCCGGTTGCGGTGGGGGCGGAGACGGCGGCGAACGGAGGTCGGGTTTTGTCAACTTCACCAATGCGCCCGACGGCGAAATCGTCCTGGATGCTGACAACCAAGTATTCCGTGTGACGGAGCGTGAAGGATGCTTGTGGAGCGACGAGTACGGGTTCGTAACCGATTGGTGCCTGGTGGGATCCGGAAGCCGGCTGGATTTCGGAGGCTATTTCGTGGTGCTCGTCAGTCACCCCGGCAGGTTTGGCGGATGTGTAACCGTAATGGCTGAAGAAAGATCACTGCTACTCGTCGACATCTACATCAATGCGAATGGCTTCATGGACTACGCGATCAGCAACGTACCCGCTGTGCCGTGTTGAGGTCGCCTGTGCAGTGTTGAGGTCGCCGCAGAGGAAGGCCGCCTCGTGGACTGATTCCCGGCACGCCTATTGCCCGCCAGTGGCTCGCTGGGAGACGTTCGATGAAAGCAACGCGTCTGATGTTCAGGGCTGGCAACCGATGAAGCTCAAGGCGGATCTGGTTGCTATCGTCGATGATGACGCAGCCATTCGTAGATCCATCGAACGCCTTCTCCGGGCCTGCGGCTATGCGACGACCAGTTTCTCGAGCGCAGAGGAATTGCTCGAGAGCGAGGCGGTTGATGATGCCATTGCTCTCGTTCTCGACCTGCACCTTGAAGGGGGAAGCGGCATCGACTTGGTCCATCGGCTCAAGGCTGCAAACAGTAGAGTTCCGATCGTCATGGTGACGGGGAGCGACGATGTAGCGACTCGTGCCGAAGCCCTTTCGGCAGGCTGCTTCGACTACCTGCAGAAGCCGCTCGACGAATCGGTTCTCCTGCAGGCGATCGAGCGGTGCAGAGCGCTGAGCCGGAGCGAGCGAGTCCCATGTCAGGGAAGGGGATGAGGGTTCGCTCTTGGCCTTCCGGCGTCGCTCGAGGGGCGGGCGCAGGTCCCCTCATGCTGCGGCAGTACTGCGCATGATCCCGAGCCGGTAGCCGCCCCGCCATCCCCGTTCAACCGCTGCGCCTGAACTGGCGGCGATCACTGCTGGAGCCCGGTGCTGGAGCCCGGAGATCGAGGTCAGGGAACACCCTGAAGAGGCTCCTGGCGCCTTAACCCGCTGCGGGGCCTGCGCAACGGAGACTTGCGGACGAAATCCTCGAGCGGCAGCTTGAGATACTATCCGCCGGCTTCGCTTGCAAGGTATTCGGGTTCTGCATCGGGAAGTAAAAGCGCATGGCTCAGCACTACCATCACGGCCTGGTCATCCTGTCGCTCCTGGTAGCCATCCTGGCGTCCTATGCGGCGCTGACGCTTGCCATCCGGATCCGGCATTCGACCGGCTGGACAACACGAGGCTGGCTGCTGGGCGGCGGCTTCGCCATGGGGCTCGGGATCTGGGCCATGCATTTCGTCGGCATGCTCGCGCTGTCGCTGCCGGTGCCGATCACCTACGATCTTGCGACCACCTTGCTGTCGCTGGTCGTCGTCATCGTGGTGTCCACATGCGCCTTGGGCCTTGCGAGCAGGCCGACGGCAGCCCGGTCCGCCCTGGTCATGTCGGGGATCGCGATGGGGATCGGCATCTCCTCGATGCACTACATCGGCATGGCGGCGATCCGGATCTCGCCGGGCATCACCTACGAGCCGGTCTGGGTCGTCGCCTCGGTCCTCATCGCCGTCGCCGCCTCATTCGCCGCGACCTGGATCGTCTTCACGCACCGGACCGATGCTAGATGGTCTCGCCACCGCCGCATCTTCGGCGCGGTCGGCATGGGACTGGCCATAGCGGGCATGCACTACGCCGGAATGGCGGCGGCCCGGTTTCCCGCCGATGCCACGGTGGACACGGTCGGGTTCATCGACAAGCAGTGGCTCGCAAGCGGGGTCGCGACCCTATCGGTCCTCGTGCTGATTGCCAGCCTGCTCCTGTCCTATCTCGAAGCCCGGGCGGCGAAGCACTCCGCCCAGATCCATGCCTCGCTGGCCGAGGAGCAGCAAAGCAGCCGCGCCAAGGACGTCTTCCTGGCAATGCTGGGGCACGAGCTGCGCAACCCGCTCGCGTCGATCTGCAACGCCGTCTACCTGCTCGATCGCATCGATCCCGCATCCCCCAAGGCGAAGTCGGCGCGGGACATCATCGGCCGCCAGGCAGCGCACCTGTCACGCATCGTCGATGACCTGCTCGACGTCGGTCGCGCCGCCTCCGGCAAGATGTCCTTGAGCATGCAGCCGATGGAACTGGGCCCAGCGGTGGAGGCGGCGGTGGCTGCGCTACGGACCGCCGGAACGCTCGCCGACCGGCGCGTCGACTGCCGGTGTGCGGCTGCATGGATCAATGGCGACCGGACCAGGATCGAGCAGGTCGTGACCAATCTCGTGAGGAATGCGGTCCAGCACACCCGGGCGGGCGGCTCGATCGAGATCCGGGTCGTCCAGGACGAGCGCGCCGTGAAGCTGATCGTTACCGACGACGGCGAAGGAATGGACGCGGAGACCTGTGCCCAGGCCTTCGAGCTGTTCTACCAGGCGGAGCAGGGCCTCGATCGCGGCAGGGGCGGCTTGGGCATCGGGCTGACACTCGTGCGCAGGATCGTCGAATTGCATGGCGGCGTCGTCGGAATAGAGAGCGCCGGCCGCGGCAAGGGCACGACGTCGACGATACGGTTGCCGGGCGTCATCGCGCCCGGTCCAGCCGGCGCCATGGGGTCGCCCTCGGCAGCAGACGGCACGAAGCGACGGGTCGTCCTCGTCGACGACGAGATCGATGGACTGCTGAGCCTTTGCCACATCGTCGAAGGCGGCGGGCACAGCGTACGCACGGCTGCCGACGGCATCGCCGGCGTCGCCGCGATCCTGGAGTGGGTACCCGACGTGGCCGTCGTCGACATCGGCCTGCCGGGATTGGATGGTTACGAGATCGCGAGGCGGGTGCGCTCCTCCGGCTGCGCCACCTACCTGGTCGCCCTGTCGGGGTACGGCCAGGCGGAAGACAGGGCGAAGGCACGCATCGCCGGTTTCGATATCCACCTCACGAAGCCGGCTGATCCGGAGCGTCTGCTCCAGTTGCTGTCGCAGGTGGGTTGACCTTTCGAATTTTCGTTCTTGCCTGTGCCGCCCCTGGCGGTGTAGTGTTGCTGCATTCGATCGCTGAAACCCGGGTCATTGCGGCCACCCGGTAAGGACGCTTCCGTCTCAAGCACTGCTCCGATCCCGTACCGGGAGGGAGTCATGCTCGACCAGTGGAAGCGCGTACCGGTATCGCCCCCGCGCGCGACGACGGTTGCCCGCCTGGTGCTCGCCGCCCGCTCATTGCGCGCCTTCGGCGATGGATACGTGGCCGTGCTGCTGCCGGCGTACCTGCTTGCCATTGGTCACGACCAGCTCGCGATCGGACTGCTTGGCACGGTCACGCTCCTGGGGTCGGCTGCTGCGACCCTTGTCGTCGGGCATTGGGGTGATCGCTTCGATCTGCGTCGGCTGCTGATGGCCTCGGCGGTGGTGATGGCGGCCAGCGGGCTCGGCTTTGCGAGCGTGACATCCTTGTGGCCGCTGCTCCTGGTCGGCTTCATGGGGCCCATCAACCTGGGTGGCGGCGATGTCAGCGTCTTCCTGCCGCTGGAGCACAGCCTCCTCGCGACTTCGGGTGGCGTGCACGTCCGGACGAGGATGTTCGCGCGTTACAGCTTCGTCGGCTCGATGTCGGGCGCTTGCGGTGCCTTGGCGGTGGCGTTGCCGGATTGGCTTTCCGGCCGAGGTGGATGGCAGGTGGCGGAGGCACTGCGGGCGATGTTCGTCCTCTACGCGGCGATCGGCCTCCTGGTCTGGGTGCTCTACTCGCGCCTTCCCCGCTCACGGGTCGTAAAGAAGGAGGACGCCGTCGCGATCGGACCGTCACGGGCGATCGTGGCCAGGCTTGCGGGGCTGTTCGCGGTCGATGCCTTTGCCGGCGGACTGGTCATCAATGCATTGCTCGCGCTCTGGCTCTTCGAGCGGTTCGGCATATCGCTGACCGCCGCGGGAGCGCTGCTGTTCTGGACCGGACTCTTGAGCGCCGTATCGCAGCTCGCGGCGCCGGCGCTCTCGCGGCGTATCGGCCTGGTCAACACCATGGTGTTCACGCATATCCCGTCGAGCTTGTGCCTGGTCGCCGCTGCCTTCGCGCCGACTCTCGAGCTGGCCGTGGGGCTGCTGCTGACCCGCAGCCTGCTGTCCCAGATGGACGTGCCGGCGCGCAGCGCGTACGTCATGTCGGTGGTGACGCCGCCCGAGCGTGCCGCGGCCGCGAGTGTGACGTCGGTGGCCCGCAGTCTTGCTTCCGCGCTGGGTCCGCTGCTCGCGGGGGCGTGGTTTGCGAGCGGCGATCTGGCTGCGCCGCTGGTGGCGTGTGGCACGCTCAAGATCGCGTACGACGTGGTGCTATTCATGGCCTTCCGGCGAGTGCCGCTCGTCGACGTGACCGATGAGCGCTAGGGCAGCGGCAACCTGGTCTTTCGGCGGCGGCCGATCCCGGCGCACCCTCTCCCGCGCGCAGCCGACGTCACTCTTCCGATCAACGCTTCGAGTAACGTTTCAGCAACCGCTCCCGCTTCAGCCGCGAAAGCCGGTCGATCCAGAAAATTCCGCCGAGCTGGTCGATCTCATGCTGGTGGCAGGCCGCGAGGAGCCCTTCGGCGTCCTCGGTGTGTAGTTCGCCCTTGAGGTCCTGATATGCGACACGGATGCGCGCCGGGCGCTCCAGCGTTTCGATGAATCCAGGCATGGAGACGCTGCCTTCCTCATGTCGGGCATGCTCGGCGGAGGCGGAGGCGATGTGGGGATTCACGTAGAAGCGGGCGCCCGCCTCTTCGCCCAGCTGGATCACGACCAACTGCAGCGGTACGCCGATATGGGGAGCCGTGATGCCAAGCGCCTCGGCGTGGCGCAGGGTATCGAGCAGGTCGGCGCCAAGGGCCCGGAGGGCCTCGTCGAAGACGTCGACCGGCGCCGCGGGCTGGCGCAGGCGAGCGTCTGGGTAGGAAAGGATGGGGCGGGCGGGCACGGTTCGTCAGAGTTCGAGCGTCGTGTTCAACAGGCCGTGCGAATGCGCTGCGAACGGATCGACCAGCTTCACGCCCACCGGCTTGCCATGCCGTCACGACGAAGCTTCGGAGGCTGCTATAGTGATTCTGCCTGCTATGAATCTCCAGGTCGAATTGGCGATGTACTGCGCGATCCGCCGCATGCGCCCGCGGCTTCCACTCCCGGCAGCGACGGAGGAGACGATATGATCAGCCGGTTCGGCCAGCCGCGCTAAGACGCGAGTGACCACCAGACCGATGGAAGTTTCCGAACCATGCCCGATTCCTTGATCGACATTGCACGGCAACTCCGGGAGTTCGCCGCGGAGCGTGATTGGCAGCAGTACCACGCGCCAAAGAACCTGGCCGCCGCGTTGATCGTCGAAGCCGCTGAGCTGCTGGAGAACTTCCAGTGGATATCGGAGGCGGAGAGCCGCAGCCTGCCGCTGGACAAGCTTGCGGCGGTGCGGGGGGAAGTAGGCGATGTGCTGATCTACCTGGTGCAGTTCTGCAGTTCGCTCGGCATCGATCCGGTTGAAGCGGCGCGAGAGAAGCTGGCGATCAATGCGCTGCGGTTTCCTGTGAAGCAGGCCGGGCAGGTCGGGCGGCGCGAGGAGTCGGAGCCGGGAGCGGCATGATCCCCTCTCCGGCCACCGGGACGGAGTTCAGCCCTTCCCCACCATCCGCATCGCCTCCTCCGTCGCCTCGAGCGCGCGATCGATATCGGCCTCGGTATGGGCGAGCGAGAGGAACATGTTGTGCTTCGGGTGCAGGTAGACCCCGCGGCGCAGCGCTTCGGAGGTGAAGCGGAAGCCCTTGGCAAAGTCGGTGTCTTCGTCGAAGAGCACCTGCGGCATCTGTGACGGCCCGGTCTGGCGGATGCCGACCCCATGGCTGTCCGCCTGGCGCGCCAGGCCTGCGCGCAGGCGATCGCCCATCCTCGCCAGGTGATTCACTGCATCGCCGGCGTCGAGCACCTCGAGCGTGGCAAGCGCCGCCGCCATGCTGGCGCTGCCGCACCAGAAGGAGCCGGTCGAGTAGACGCTGCGGGCGGCATCGCCTAGCGCATCGACACCCGCGATGAAGGCGAGGGGGTAGCCGTTGGCGATGGCCTTGCTCCAGGCGCTGAGGTCCGGCCGGACGCCCACCGTTTCCCAGCTCCCGCCCCGGTGCAGCCGCAGGCCTGCGCGGACGTCGTCGAGGATCAGGACCGCGCCCTTCTCGTCGCAGAGCCGGCGGACGCGCGCAGCGAAGGCGGGGTCGGTCAGTTCCTGGTCTTTCGCGAAATCGTGGCGAAAGGCGGAGACGATGACTGCGGCGACATCGCCCTCCGCCGAAGCGAGTGCGGCCTCGATGCTGGCGATGTCGTTGAAGCGATAGTGGACCAGGTTGGCCCGGTCCTCCGCGGTGACACCGGCGGGATAGGGCGTGCACCAGGGCACTGCGCCGTGATACGCGCCCTGGGCGGCCAGCACCTTGCGTCGCCCGGTGGCCGCCCTGGCGATGGTCACGCACAGCGTGGTGGCATCGGTGCCGCTCTTCTGGAAGAGCACCCAGTCGGCATGGCCGACACGATCGACCAGGCGTTCTGCCAGATCGACCATGACCTCGCCCGGCCCGTTCATCAAGTCGCCGGCAGCAACCCGCTGCGCATAGGCAGCGTCGACCACCGGATGGCGGTAACCCGCGATGATCGGGCCCCAGCTGCACATGAAATCGATGTACTCGTTGCCGTCGACGTCGGTGAGGCGGCATCCGTCGCCCGACAGGAAGAACTGCGGGTAGGCCTGCGGCAGGAGCGCGGCATTCATGTGGCCGAACATGCCGCCCGGCAGGACGCGCGCCGCGCGCCCGCGCAGTGCCGTGTCACGTGCACGCGGCAGCGGGTCGGTGGAGGTCGGGTGCGGTTGGACGTGGGGCTCGGGTGATCGCATTGCGCTGGCTCCTTTAGAGTTATATGATATATCGGACTTTGCGTTTGGCGATCCCTTTGCGCTTGGCGATCCCTTTGCGTTTGGCACCATTTGCGTCCGGCGACGAGTCGTCGGGGGCGCCCCCACACGAGACGAATTCAACTGAGAGGAAGTGAAGCTCCCGATGATCCTGGGTGCACTCGCAGATGACCTGACCGGCGGACTGGAGCTGGCTGCCATGCTGGCGGCCGAAGGTGTTCCGACCCGGCTCTCGACTTCGGCCGAGGCGATCGGCCCGGTCGCTTCCGGCGGCGCCGTCGTCATCGCCCAGAAGACCCGGATCGCCCCGGTTGCCGAGGCACGGGCCCTGGTCGCGGCGGGCGCTCGCGCGCTGCGCGACGCCGGTGCCCGCCGGCTGTTCTTCAAGTACTGCGCCACCTTCGATTCCACCCCGATCGGCAACATCGGGCCCTGTATCGATGAGTTGCTGGACCTGACCGGCAGCGACTTCACCGCCTGCTGCCCCACCTTCCCCGAGTACCGGCGCACCGTCTACCAGGGCCACCTCTTCGTCGGCGACCGGTTGATGTCCGAATCGCCGAAGCGGCTCGATCCGGTGACGCCGATGACCGACGCCGACCTGGTCCGGGTCCTGCAACCTCAGACCGCGCGTCGCGTCGGCCTGATCGGCCTGGAAACGGTGCGGTCCGGCGCGGAGGCGATCCAGCGTCACTGCGCCGACCTGCGTGTGTCCGGCGTCGGCTGCGCCATCGCCGACGCCGTCATGCACGAGGACCTTCAGAATCTGGCGCGCGCCACCGTGGATTGGCCGTTGATGACCGGCGGCTCGTCGGTTGCGGCCCATTACCCGGCGCTCTGGCGCGAGCTCCGTTGGCTCGGGCCGGCCGCCGCTGACCACGGCCTGCCACCGGTGGAAGGGCCGGGCATCGTGCTGGCCGGTTCCTGCGCCGACCAGACCCGCGCACAACTGCGGTACTTCGCCGCGTCGCATCCGCTGCTCGACCTCGACATCGAAGCGGCATTGCAGGGCCGTGACGTGATCGGACCGGCCATCGCCTGGGCCGGCGAGCGCCTGCCGCGCGGTCCTGTCGGGTTCGCCACGTCGGCCACACCCGAAGTGGTCGAGCGCCTGCAGTCGAAATGGGGCGTGGCGCGGGTCGCGGCCTGTTGCGAGGATCTGCTCGGCCGAATCGCAGCGGGCCTGCGCGAAGCCGGGGTCCGCCGCTTCGTGATCGCCGGCGGCGAAACCTCGGGCGCGGTGCTGCAGCACCTGCGCGTCGAAAGGGCCACCGTCGGCCCATTCGCCGCCCCGTCGCTGCCGCTCGCCCTCGATGACACGGACGATCGGCCGCCGGTGATCCTTTGCCTGAAGTCGGGCAAGCTGGCCGGACTCGACGCCTTCGACGTGGCGCTGGACGCCATGAGGCGGGGCATCCGGCCGGGCGATGCTGCAGCAGCATCAGGAGACCAGCGATGAACGATATGCCCTCGGGTCCGCGCGACGCGATCGTCGACGCCTACGTCCGGCTCGACCGGGAAGGCCTGAACCGCGGCAGCAGCGGCAATGTCAGCGTCCGGGTCGGCGACGACGGCATGCTGATCTCGCCGACCGGCATCGATGCGGCGCGGATCACGGCCGCCGGCATCGTCGCGATGGGGCTCGACGGCAGCGCCCGCGGCGACGGCATTCCCTCGAGCGAATGGCAGATGCATGCCGAGATCTATCGCGCCTTTCCGGAGACGAAGGCCGTCGTGCATACCCATGCCGATGCCTGCGTCGCCCTCGCCTGCCAGCGGCGCGGCATACCGGCTTTCCACTACATGGTGGCCGGCTACGGCGGCAACGACATCCGCTGTGCGCCCTACGAAACTTTCGGTTCGGCAGCCCTGGCGCGCGCGGCCGTCGATGCCCTGCGCGACCGCACGGCGTGCCTGCTTGCCAACCACGGCATGCTTGCTCGCGGACCCGACCTCAAGGCCGCGGTCGGCACCACGATCAAGCTCGAGACGCTGGCGAGGCATTACTGGATGACCCTGCAGGTCGGACCACCGACCCTGCTTTCCGATGCGGAGATGGCCGAGGTCCATCTCCGTTACCGCGACTACGGTCGCGCCAGGATGCAGGGCTGACGCGAAATCACTGACGGAAACGAATCTTGAGCCACGACACCACCACGCCCCGGGCCCCGAGCGACAGAGCGGTCGCACACTGCGCGGTCTCAGACGGCGCGGTCGAGGCGCCCGGCGCCGATCCCCGGATCACCGACCCGGCCGCCCTGCGTCGAATCGCCCGCGACCTGCGCCGCCAGGTGATCCACATGGTTGCGCCGACCGGCCAGGGGTATGTGCAGCAGGGACTTGGCGCTGCCGACCTCTTCGCGACCCTCTACTTCGCCGAGCTGCGGATGCGGGCGGCGCAGCCGGACTGGCCGGAGCGCGACCGCTTCCTGCTCTCTACCGCCCACAACACCGCGATCTTCTATGCGACGCTGGCTGCCCGCGAATTGATCGATCCGGCGAGCCTGGGGACCTACTGCCAAGACGGCTCGCCCCTGGAGATCAACGCTTCCGAGCGGGTCGGGCCGATGGTCGAGGCCACCTGCGGTTCCCTCGGGCAAGGCCTGTCGGTCGGCGTCGGCATGGCGCTCGCGGCACGGCGCCGTGAGCGCGACAGCCGCGTTGTCGTGATGCTCGGCGATGGCGAACTGCAGGAAGGCCAGGTCTGGGAAGCGGCCATGGCGGCCGGCAGCTATCGCCTCGGCAACCTGCTGCTGGTCATCGACTACAACGCGATGCAGGTCGAGGGCCATGTCGACGAGGTGCTCGCGATGGAGCCGGTCGATGCCAAATGGCGCGCCTTCAACTGGCGCGTCGAGACCGTCGACGGCCACGACATCCCGGCGTTATTGGCCGCCTGTGCCCGGGCCCGCGCCCACCCCGACCGGCCCACCTGCCTGATTGCCCGGACCCTGGCCGGCAAGGGCGCGCCAAGCCTGGAAGGCGTGCTCGGCCACACGATGAAGCTGCCGCCCGAGATGGCGGAGCGCGCGCTGGCCGAACTCGACGTCGACGCCGTGGCCGATGGCGCCGACGGAGCGACGGCCGAAGCCAAGGCCGAAGCCAAGGCCGAAGTTGAAAGCGGCCCGGCGAACGCCTGAGCCGCCAGAACCCCGGGAGCACCGATGACGAAGACCGTGACCGCCGCCGAATCGCTGAAGGTCGGCGACTTCAACACCCGCAACGCGCGTGCACCGATCCGCAAGGTCTATGGCGAGGCCCTGCTCGCCGCGGCTCGCCGTGATCCGCGCATCGTCGCGCTGAGCGCCGACCTGACCTCGGCAACGGAGACCGATCTGTTCCGGGATGCCCTGCCGGAGCGCTTCTTCCAGGTCGGCATCGCCGAGGCCAACATGATCGGCATCGCCGGCGGCATGGCGCGTCAGGGCGACGTGCCGTTCGTCCACAGCTTCAGCGTCTTCGCCACGCGGCGCTGCTATGACCAGATCGCGATGCAGGCCGCCTATCCGGCGCTGCCGATCAAGCTGGTCGGCTTCATCCCCGGACTGACGACGATGCTGGGGCCCAGCCACCAGGCCACCGACGACATCGCGCTGATGCGGGCGCTGCCCGGCATGACGATCTTCGAGCCTGTCGATCCGCGCCAGGTCGCGGCCGCCGTCGATGCCGCCGTCGCCCATGACGGGCCGGTCTATATCCGCATCCGGCGTCCCGAGTCGCCGCCGTCGGACGATTTCCTGCCGCTGCCGCTC
Source organism: uncultured Pseudomonadota bacterium (assembly GCA_963844195.1). Lineage (GTDB taxonomy): Bacteria > Pseudomonadota > Gammaproteobacteria > Burkholderiales > Burkholderiaceae_E > Lautropia. Next base: position 656,004 of record CAWJNC010000006.1, read on the forward strand.
GTGCGCGGTCGCATCGACCTGCTGCGCGACGGCAAGGACGGCGTGATCTTCGCCTGCGGCCTGATGTGCGCAGCCGCCGAGGCCGCCGCCGACCGGCTTGCTGCCGAAGGCCTTGCGGTGGCAGTGGCCAATGTGTCGACGCTGAAGCCGCTCGACGAGGCCACGGTCCTTGCGCTGGCCGGGCGGATGGCGACGGTGGTGACCGCCGAGAATCATTCGATCATCGGCGGCCTCGGCTCGGCGGTGGCCGAGGTCATTGCGGAATCCGGACTGCCGGTCGGCTTCGCCCGGGTCGGGGTGCGTGACCGGTTTGCCGAGGGCGCCAGCACCCAGTACCTGCTGTCGAAGTACGGGCTCGACGCCGACGCGATCGTCTCAGCCTACCGCCGTGCGCGGGAGCGGCGTGGTTAGTTCAGCCGCGCAAGTCTGCCCGCGCGCGCCGCACGCGCTCGCGCAATGGCGGCGGATGCTTCGGCAGAGTCACCTCACCGCGGTCGATCCGCTCGAGCAGCGCCACGAAACGCGCCCCGCCTTCGATGGTGTCGTCGATGATGGCCTGGCGGACCTTGGCCGGGTTGCGCTCGCGCAGCCCTTCGATGACGGCCAGGTGCTGGTGACGTCCCGGATAGGTCGGCGCAGCGTCCGGGTACTGCAGGTTCAGCATCGGCCCGTTGCGCAGCCAGATGCCCTCGATCAGCGCCAGCAGCTCGGGCATGCCGGCGGCGCTGTAGACGGCATGGTGGAACTGCCAGTTGGTGCGCACCGCGGCCGGCCAGTCGGCTTCGTTGGTGGCCTTCATCAGGGCCCGGTGATACTCCTCGATCCGGCGCATCTGGGACGGGGTCACATGGCGGGCAGCCGCCTCGCCGGCCATGCCCTCGAGCAGCAGCCTGATCCCTCTCAATTCCAGGTACTGGGACAGCGACAGCGGCGCGGCCGCGATCGAGCGGCCGGCATCCATCACCAGCACCCGCTCGCGCACCAGCTGCATCAGCGCCTCGCGACACGGCGTTTCCGACACCTTCATCGCAGCGGCCAGCTCGCGCACCTTGAAGCGGTAGCCGGGCCAGAAGCGCCCTTCCATCAGGCCGGTCCGAAGTTCCTCGTAGACCTTGCTGGTCAGGCTTTCGCGGGTGACGGAGTGCAGCTGCGGGGTGCGCCCGTCATGCGGCGGGGAAGCGGAAGGGGCCATTCGAAACGATCTGTGCCTTGGACATGGAGCAGGTCCGTATCATGCACCAAACCGAGCGCAATGCCGGCCAATCCGGCCCGGCCGCCGGAGGATCGACGGTGAGCGCGACGCATCGCCTGAAGGGGCTCGAGTCGCCTGTCGAGGTCCACCGCGACGCCTGGGGTATCGCTCACATCCGTGCCCGCAATGTCCATGACGGCTGGTTCGGGCTCGGCTATGTGCATGCCACCGACCGGATCTGGCAGATGGATGCGACCCGGCGCCGGATGGCGGGGCGGTGGTCGGAATGGGTTGGCTCGGACGGCGTGGCGGCCGACCGGCTGTCGCGCCGCCTCGGCGGCGAAGCGGCCTCGCGGCGCGACCTTGCCTCCCTCGGGGCCGAAGCCCGGGCGATGCTGGCGGCCTACACCGAGGGCGTCAATGCCTGGCTCGGCGAGGGCCATCCGCTGCCGCTCGAATACCGGCTGCTCGAGACGCGGCCGGAGCCGTGGGAGGATTGGCACGCGATCGCCGCAATGCGCTACCGCGGCTTCCTGATGGGCTCGGTGTGGTTCAAGCTGTGGCGGGCCGCGGCGCTGCGGGCGGTCGGCCAGGATGCCATCGGCACGCTGCGCTATCACGATGGCGGCAAGGACCTGCTGACGATCCCGCCCGGTGAGCAGTCGGAGCGCTGGATGGCCAGCCTGCAGGATCTCGCACCGGCCATTTCGGCGCTGGCGGAACTGGGCGCCGTCGACGCCACCGGCGGCGGCAGCAACAACTGGGCGGTGGCCGGCAGCCGCACCGCAAGCGGTCGTCCGCTGCTGGCTGGTGACCCGCATCGAGCCTTCGAGATGCCGGGCATGTACCTGCAAGCCCATCTCTGCGCGGACCGCTTCGACGCCATCGGCCTGACCGTGCCGGGCGTTCCGGGCTTCCCGCATTTCGGCCACAACGGCAAGGTCGCCTGGTGTGTCACCCACGCCTTCGCCGACATCCATGATCTCTTCGTCGAGCGCTTCGACGACCAGGGTCGGCACCTGACCCGCGATGGCTGGGCGCCGAGCCGCATCCGGGAGGAGCAGATCCTGGTGCGAGGTGCGGCGCCGGTAACGGTCCGGATCGTCGAGACCGGCCACGGCCCGATCATCGCCCGGGAAGACGGGTCGGAGCTACGGCCTGGCACTGCAGTCGGTCCAGTTCGCAGTCGTCGACCGTTCCTTCGACTGCCTGCCGGCAATGCTCGGGGCGAAGTCGGTCGGCGATCTGTTTGCCGCGTCCCGTGGCTGGGGCCTGATCGACCACAACCTGGTCGCCGCCGATACCGCCGGCCGGATCGGGCACCGCATCCGCGCCATCGTGCCGGACCGGCCGCGACTGAACGGCTGGTTGCCGGTGCCGGGCTGGACCGGCGACTACGACTGGCGCGGCATGATCCCGTGGGAGGACATGCCAACGGTCACCGACCCGGCACGCGGCTTCCTGGTCACGGCCAACAACCGCTTCGTCGCCGAGGCGCCGGGCGACCGCTACTACTTCTGCACCGATTGTCACCCGCCCTGGCGCGCACGGCGCCTCGAGGAGCGGCTGGCCGCGTTGCCGGCCGCCACCATCGACGATATTTCGGCGCTCCACCTGGACGACGTCAGCCTGGCCGCCGCAGTCTTCCAGCCTGGCCTGGCCCGGCTGTCGGAAGCGGCGCTCGCCGGTCTGCGTCCGGCCGCCCGTCGACTGCACGAGGAACTGCTGCGATGGGACGGCCGGATGGCGTCCGATTCGACCGTCGCGGCCGGCTACTCGCGCTGGCGCTGGGCGCTGGCGGCGCTGGTCCATGAGCGCTCGGGACTTGCTGCCACCGGGCAGGACCCCCTGATGCGCCTGCCGCCGGGCGTGGTTGCGACCCATCAGCTCTGGTGGACGCTGCCGCGGCTGGTTCTGGATGACGACCGCCGGCTGCTCGGCGGACTCGACTGGCCCGATGCCTTCGCCGTTGCGCTCGAGCGGGCGGTCGGCGAGGCAGACGAACCAGCCACCTGGGGCTCGATCCACCGGGTCGCCTTCGCGCATCCGCTGGCGGCGCGCTATCCCGAGGCTGCGGCTCGGCTGCAACCAGCCGGGGCCACGGTCGGCGGCGACAACGACACCGTCTGGGCCAACGGCTGCCTCGCGGGCAATGCGCCGGCGGGCAGCGGTGGGCGGCATCCGCCGCAGGCCCTGAAAGCGGTCTATGGCGCGGTCGCCCGCTACGTCTTCGATGTCGGCAATTGGGAGGCGTCGCGCTGGATCGTCTTCGACGGCGTCTCCGGCGACCCCGACAGTCCGCACTACGTGGACCAGCACCCGCTCTGGGCCTCGGGTCGAGCTTGTCCCCATGCATTACGACTGGCAGGTGATCACGCAGGGGGGCCGCTGCCTATGCCTGGTACCAGCGTCCGCTTGAGGGAGACGTGCCCGATTGTTGATATATCCTATACCCGCTAACTGAACGGAGAGGCCATTTCCCGTGAGTGACTCCAAAGACGCGCGCGCCGCCGGCGCCGCCCCTGATTCGCCGGCGGCGCGCCCTCTCAATTCGTTCGGCCAGCGCGCCCCGGGCGACCCGCGCAGCCTGAAGGCGATCAATGTCGGCCCGGCGTCGATCGGGCCGATGCATGCCGACGGCGGCTGGCAGGACCGGCGCTGGTACGACGCGCCGCGCGAGGATCCGGTCTGGCACGAGGTGCACACCTACACCGACGCGATCTCCTACGATCCGGGCGATACGGTCCGGTTCCACAGCAGCACCCATGCCGGAACCTGGTCTCTCGAAATCGTGCTCGACGGACTGAGGCCGCAGACGGTGTTCCGGAAGGACGACCTGCCGGGCGTCTTCCACCCGGCGCCGAAGGATGCCTACGAAGCCGGCTGTCGCTGGCCGGAGAGCATGGCCTGGACGATCCCGGCCGACGCCCGCTCCGGTTTCTACAAGGTGGTCTCGACCTGTATCCGCCCTGACGGCGGGCGCTATGTCCAGCATCATTTCTTCGTGGTCCGGCCGACCGCGGCGACGCAGACCGCGAAGCTGCTGATGATCCTGCCGACCTCGACCTGGCTGGCCTACAACGACTGGGGCGGCGCGAGCAGCTACATCGGCGTCCACGGTCCCGACGGCAACTCGGCCTCGCCGGTGCTGAGCGTGCAGCGCCCCTGGACGCGCGGCATCGTATGGGTGCCTGATGGGGCGCCTCGTATCTGCGCCGCGCCGTTGCCCGACCCGCTGACGGCCCCGCGCTACCACCCGAAGGACTGGGCCTGGAGCCATGGCTTCGGCTACTTCTATGCGGCTTCGGGATGGGCGATGTACGACCGCCACTTCGTCTGCTGGGCCGAGCGCGAGGGCGTTGCCTTCGACATGATCACCCAGACCGACCTGCACTACCGCCCGGAGATCCTCGATCGATACCAAGCTGTGGTGATCGTGGGCCATGACGAATACTGGAGCCACGACATGCGTACGCGCATCGACCGCTTCGTGGAGGAAGGCGGCAAGTTCGCGCGCTTCGGCGGCAACTTCATGTGGCAGGTCCGCCTGGAGGAGAACGGCGCCCGCCAGGTCTGCTACAAATCCATGGCTTCCAGCGCCGATCCGGTACGCGACACCGAGGACCGCCATCTGCTGACCGGTGCCTGGGAAAGCCGGGCGGTGAACTGGCCCGGCGCCACCACCGTCGGCGTCAACGGCCTTCAGGGCGTCTATGCCTCTTGGGGCGCCTTCTCGCCACGCGGCTCGAAGGGCTTCACGGTCTACCGGCCCGACCACTGGGTCTTCGACGGCACCCGCCTCGGCTACGCCGATGTGTTCGGTGCCGAAGCGAACATCTTCTCGTACGAGGTCGACGGCCTGGACTACACCTTCCGTCACGGTTTGCCCTACCCCACCCATGCCGACGGCGCGCCCGAGAGCGTGACCATCCTGGCGATGGCGCCGGCGGGCAAGGCCGAAGCGATGTTCCCGGTGGAAGGCTATCGCTACTATCTGGGCGAGAACGACATGCGCGGCGCGGCGCAGTCCTTGTACGGCAACCAGGATCCTGAAACCCTCGACAAGGTGCGCTACGGTTCGGGAATGCTGGTGCACATGCCTAGAGGTCGCGGCGAGGTCGTCACTGCCGGGACTTGCGAATGGGTGATGGGCCTCACGCGCAACGAGTTCTATACCTGCCGCATCACCCGTACGGTGCTCGACCGCTTCACCGGCGCAGCGTCGGAAGCGACCTCAAACCAGACCCAGGAGGACACATGATCGAATCGACGAAGTTCCGCAAGTGGATCGGCGCAGCCGCCGTGGCGATGGCCTGCTCGACCATGGCCTCGACCGCCGCGCTGGCCGAGCCGCAGAAGGGCGGGGTTTTGCGCTACGCGAACCAGTCCGGGCCCGGCACCCTCGATCCGTATGTCTCGAGCAGTGCCGTGGAGCTCGAGATCATCCATCACCTCTACGATTCGCTGGTCGCGGTCGGCGAGCAGTACGAGACCCGGCCGATGATCGCGAAAAGCATCGACATCGCCGACGAGGGCAAGACCTACACCTTCAAGCTGCGTACCGATGTCAAGTTCCATGACGGCACGCCGCTCACCTCGGCCGATGCCGTCGCCTCGTTCGAGCGGTATCGCAAGATCAGCCCGAACGCAGTGATCTTCAACGACGTCGCGGCCGTCGAAGCCCCGGATGCCGAGACTTTCGTCGTCAAGCTGAACAAGACGAACGCGGTCTTCGTCGACATCCTGAAGAGCCCCGTCTATCCGTTCGTGATTCTTCCGGCCGCTCAGAAGGACAAGCCCGCCCGCGGCATCGACATCGTCGGCACCGGACCCTACAAGCTGGGCGAGTGGGCGAAGGACAGCCACCTGGTGCTGCAGCGCTTCGACGGCTACGCCCGCAATCCGGCCTACCAGGGCAAGGGAACCGACGGCTACGCGGGGGATCGGGTCGCGCTGCTCGACGAGATCCGCTACCGCTTCATCCCGGAGGCGAACGCCCGGGTTGCCGCACTGCAGGCCGGCGATGTCGACGTGGCCCAGTCGATTCCGCCCGACCTCGCCAAACGCTTCGACGGCAACCCGAACATCGTCGTCCAGACCGTGTTCCCGTACTGCATGCAGGTCTTCGTCGTCAACAGCAGCCAGGGGCCAACCGCCAACCCCAAGATCCGCCAGGCGATCAATGCGGTGGTCGACGCCGAGGAGATCTCGGACGCGACCGGCAGCGTCGCGAAGCCGAACCATTCGCTGGTCTATTCCTTCAGCCCTTATTACCAGGGCGACGCGATGAAGGGCTACTACAGCCAGGCCAATCCGGAGAAGGCGAAGAAGCTGCTTGCCGAGGCCGGCTACAAGGGCGAGACGATCACGCTGCAGAGCACGTCCAACTATCCGAACTTCCGCGCCGCCATCCTGGTGCTGTCCGAAATGATGAAGGCGGCCGGCATGAACGTGAAGGTCGACATCGTCGACTGGACGACCAACGCCAGCAACATGCAGCGCGGCACCGGCACCTGGAACGTGTCGACGACCAGCTTCTGCTCGAACCCGCTGCTGGGCCCGCAGCAGTGGCGGACGATGCTCTACACCTTCCCGCAGGTGAAGAACGACAAGACCATGGACGACGCCTATGACAAGTTCTACACCTCGCTCGACCAGAAGGACCGCAAGGCCGCCTGGGATACGATCGAGAAGCAGGTGCTCGAACAGGCCTACATGATCAAGATCGCCGATGTCGGGGTCGTCAATGCCTACACCAAGAAGGTCGAGGGCATGAAGCCGTTCACGCTGATCCGTTACTGGAACGTGGGCTTCGCGAAGTAAGAGGAAGATCCGGTTTCGTGCTGCGCCTTACCGCCCTTCGCATCGCCCAGTCGGTACCGGTCCTGCTGCTGGTCGCGACGTTCGCCTTCGTGCTGATGCACCTGTTGCCCGGCGATCCGGCGGTCGTCATCGCCGGGCCGGATGCCTCGGCCGAGGCGATCGATCGACTGCGCCATCAGCTGGGGCTGGACCGGCCCGATCCTGGTCCAGCTCGGCACCTGGCTCGGCCATCTGGTGCAAGGCGACTTCGGCCAGTCGCTGATGCTGAACCAGAGCGTCGTCTCGGCGGTCATCGACCGGCTGCCGGTGACGCTGTCGCTCGCGCTGCTAGCCTTCGCCATCACGATCCCCGTCGGGGTCGCGCTGGGCATGCTGGCGGCATGCAACCGCAACACCTGGATCGACTCGGCCGTGATGGGGGTGGCGCTGGTCGGGGTATCGATCCCGAGCTTCTGGATCGCGATCGTCTCGGTCATCCTGTTCTCGGTCGAGCTGCGCTGGCTGCCGTCCTCCGGCTACGCGCCGCTCGCCGACGGCCTGGGTCCGTGGTTCCTGTCGATGATCCAGCCGGCCATCATCCTCGCGCTTTTCCAGATCGGCTACCTGGCCCGCATGACCCGCTCGTCGATGCTCGACGTTCTCGACCAGGACTACATCCGTACCGCGCGTGCCAAGGGCCTGAACGCCTGGTCGACGATCGGCAAGCATGCCTTCCGCAATGCGCTGATGTCGGTGGTCACCGTCAGCGGCATCATCCTCAGCCTGCTGATCGGCGGTTCGGTCGTCATCGAACAGGTCTTCGCGCTGCCCGGCATCGGCCGGCTGGTCGTGCAGGGCATCATGGCCCGCGACTATCCACTGGTGCAGGGCACGATGCTCTGCTCGGCTTCGCCTTCGTGCTGGTCAACATCGCCGTCGACCTGATCTATACGCTGGTCGACCCCAGGGTCCGCTATGACTGAGGCCACTGCCTCTTCGCATGCGCTGACCGGCGGCTCCGCGGGCACTTCGGCTGTGGCGGACGCCGACGCGTTGCTCGCTCCGCGCCGGCGCTTCCGCACGGTCCGCAAGCTGTTTCGTCACCGCTCGTTCGTGATCGGCCTTGCCGTTGTCCTGCTGCTCGTCCTCGCCGCCATCATCGGGCCGATGCTGACCGGCGTGGATCCGACGTCCATGCGGATCCGCAATCGCTTCAAGCCGCCATCGGAGGCCTTTCTGTTCGGTACCGACCAGTTCGGGCGCGACGTGCTGACTCGGGTGCTGCATGGTGCGCGGCTGTCGCTCGCGATCGGCTTGTCGGTGGCCATGCTGTCCGGGCTGGTCGGCTCGGCGATCGGGATCGCCGCCGGCTACTTCCGCCGCCTCGACTCGCTGCTGATGCGCTGCATGGATGCGTTGCTCGCCTTTCCCGCCATCCTGCTGGCGATCGGCATCAGCGCCGCCCTCGGTCCGCAGACCACCAGCGTGATCGTCGCGCTCAGCGTCGCCTACGTGCCGCGCACCGCGCGGATCACCCGCGCCTCCACCCTCGTCATCCGCGAGATGGAATACATGGAGGCCGCGCGACTGGCCGGCGGCAGCCATCTGCGGATGATCTTCCGCCACATCCTGCCCAACTGCATGGGGCCGCTGGTGGTGCAGCTGACGTTCGTCTTCGCCTATGCCATCCTCGCCGAGGCCGCGCTCAGCTTCCTCGGCATCGGCCCGCCGCCGCCGGCGCCGAGCTGGGGCAACATCATCGCCGAAGGCCGCGACTATTCGATCGAGGCCTGGTGGATCATGCTCTTTCCCGGCATCGCCATCAGCCTTGCCGCGCTCGGCATGAACCTGCTCGGCGACGGCCTGCGCGACGTGCTCGACCCGCGCCTGAAGGTGGAGTCGTGACAGATCTCCAGGAACCGGTCCTGTCCGTCGAGGACCTGACCGTCGAGTTCCGCGGCGATTCCGGCTGGGTCACGGCAGTCCGCGATGTCGGTTTCACGGTCGGGCCGAACGAATGCCTCGGCATCGTCGGCGAGTCGGGCAGCGGCAAGAGCGTCAGCGCGCTGTCCATCCTGCGGCTGCATGCCAAGGGGAGCTCCCGGATGCCCACGGGCCGCATCCGCTTCGGCGGGCGAGACCTGCTGACCGAGCCGGAGCGCGAGATGCGACGCATCCGAGGCGCCCAGATCGCGATGATCTTCCAGGATCCGATGTCGTCCCTGAACCCGGTGCTGACGATCGCCGACCAGATCATGGAGCCGCTGCGGTTGCACCAGGGCCTGGACCGCGCGGCTGCCCGCAGGAGGGCGATCGAACTGCTCGACCTGGTCCGCATTCCGGATGCGGCCCGGCGGGTGGACGAGCACCCGCACCGCTTGTCGGGGGGAATGCGGCAGCGGGTGATGATCGCCATCGCAATCGCCTGCGAGCCGAAGCTGCTGATCGCGGACGAGCCGACGACGGCGCTGGACGTCACGATCCAGTCGCAGATCCTGCAGCTCCTGAAGGACCTGCAGGCGGAGCTCGGCATGTCCGTGATCCTGATCACCCACGATCTCGGCGTGATCGCCCAGTTCGCCGACCGGGTCGCAGTGATGTATGCCGGCCAGGTGATCGAGACCGCGCCCGCCGAAAGCCTGTTCGACTCGCCGATGCATCCGTACACCGACGGGCTGCTGGCCGCCATTCCTCGCCTGGAAGGACCGGCCGGCCGGCTGCAGGCGATCCCGGGGAGCATCCCCGACCCGGCGCTCCACATCCCGGGCTGTCGATTCAGCCCGCGCTGTCCCGAGGCCCTGCCGGCCTGCCGCGAGCGGCCGCCGCCGTTGCTGAGCCTCGACGAGGCGCGTGCGAGCCGTTGCCCGCCGCGGGTCGCCGCTGCCATCAGGACCGTCCCGATCGCGCTCGCAGGGGCGCAGCGATGAGCCGCGAGCAACGGCCGCCGCAGGCCCTTGAAGCCCCTGCGGCCCCTGATGCCCTTGCAGCCCCTGATGCCGAGCCGATCGTCGCGGTGCGCGAGCTGTCCAAGACCTTCGCGCTGAAGCGCCGGGTCGGCCAGCCGGCGCGCCTCCTGCATGCCGTCCGCCGCGTGGACTTCGACATCGCCCGTGGCGAGACACTCGGTCTTGTCGGCGAATCCGGCTCCGGCAAGTCCACGACAGGCCGGATGCTGGTCGGACTGATCCCTGCCACCTCCGGGACGGTGCGCCTGTTCGGCGAAACGCTGACCGGTCCCGGTGCCGGCGGCGCATTCGCGCGCCTGCGCAGCCGGGTCCAGTTTGTCTTCCAGGATCCGCAGAGTTCGCTGAACCCGCGCATGCGGGTCGGCGATGCCATCGCCGAGCCGATCGACGTGGCGGGCACGCTGAGCCGGCGCGATCGACAACGACGCGTCGAGGAACTGCTCGACATCGTCGGCCTGCCGCGATCCTGCGGTGAGCGTTTTCCGCATGAGTTCTCGGGCGGCCAGCGCCAGCGGATCGGCATCGCCCGTGCGCTGGCCCTGAAGCCGGAATTCATCGTCTGCGACGAACCGGTGTCGGCGCTGGACGTGTCGCTGCAGGCGCAGGTGGTGAACCTGCTGCTGGACCTGCAGCAGGCCTTCGGCCTGAGCTATCTCTTCATTGCGCACGATCTGGCAGTGGTGCGCAACATTTCCGATCGTGTGGCGGTGATGTATGCCGGCGAGATCGTCGAGACCGCACCGCGCGATGTCCTCTACGCCGAGCCACTGCACCCCTACACCCGCACCCTGCTCGACGCCGTGCCGCGGCCCGATCCGCGGCGACGGCTGGTCGCAAGCGTCAAGGGCGAGCTGCCCAGCCTGGTGAACCCGCCCGAAGGCTGCACCTTCGCGCCGCGTTGCCCGCATGCGATGGACCGCTGCCGCGTCGAGTCGCCTTTGCCTCGCGTTGCCGGTCCCGGTCGCCAGGTGGCCTGTCATCTGATTCCCGAAACGCGTGCGCCGGGCGCCGGCGCAATTGCCAAGACTCCTGCCAACGCCCGATGAACGACGACGCCCTGCACTGGCTTCCCGCAACCGAAATCGCCGCCCGCATCCGTGACGGCCGGCTGTCCTCAGTCGACTACATCGATGCGATCCTCGGCCGCATCGCGCAATGGCAGCCGACGCTGAACTGCTTCGCGACCGTCACAGACGCCCCGGCGCGCGAGGCCGCCGCCGTGCTGGACGCCCGCGTGCGACGCGGCGAGCCGGTCGGCCTGCTGGCCGGTGTCGCGGTCAACATCAAGGACCTCTTCGATACTGCCGGCATCCGCACCGCCCACGGCTCGGCGGTCTTCGAGCACCACGTGCCGGTCCGCGACAACGTCCTGGTCCAGCGACTGAAGGACGCCGGCGCCATCATGATCGGCAAGTCGACCACGCCGGAGTTCGGCCACAAGGGCATCACCGACAGCCCGGTGTTCGGCATCACCCGCAACCCCTGGAAGCCGGACTTCGCAGCCGGCGGCTCGAGCGGTGGCGCGGCCGCTGCCGTGGCGGCCGGCCTCGGTCCGCTTGGGCTGGGCACCGACGGTGCCGGCTCGATCCGCATTCCCGCCGCCACCTGCGGCGTCGTCGGATTCAAGCCGACCCTGGGGCTGGTGCCCTTCGAACAGGCCGGCGACGCCTTCGCGAACTACGGCTATGCCGGGCCGCTGACCCGCACCGTGGCCGATGCAGCGCTGATGATGCAGGTCATCCAGGGGCCGGCCGCGAGCGATCCGTGGACGCGCCAGCATGCGCTGCTCGACTTCACCTCGCCGCCGTCACCAGCCCGGTTGGCCGGCCTGCGGATCGGGCACATTGCGCGGATGGCCAATCCGGCGGTCGACCCCGAGGTGGCTGCCGCGACCACCCGCATGCTGAACCTGCTGCGCGACGAAGGGGCTGTGGTCGAGGACTGCGACGACGCGATCGATTGGGTCGACGCACCGGGACGGATCGTCTACATGGCCGGCCAGGCTGCCGCCTACGGCCCCTACGAGGCCGAGTGGGGCGATCGGATGGATCCGAGTATCCGCCGTTTCATCGCCGAGGGCCGCGGCTATTCGGCCGTCGAGCTGCGGCAGGCCCAGTTCGCGAGAACCCGGCTCTACCGCACGGTCGAGGCCCTGTTCGATCGCTACGACCTGCTGGTCTCCCCGACCTTGCCGATCCCGGGCCTCGCGGCCGATTTCAAGGTCGGCATCGACCGGATCACGATCGGCGACTGGACGACCACCAGCACCCGCCAGGGGTGGTCCGCGCTCGTGTACCCGTTCAATCTCACGGGCCATCCAGCCCTCACGCTGCCGGCGGGCTTCGCGGGTAGCGGCCTGCCGATCGGCGTGCAGTTGGTCGGTCGCTGGTGGAGCGATCCGGCGCTGCTGGATATCGGCGCGAGGCTCGAGCGGCGTGCGCCCTGGGGACATCAACGGCCTCCTGCCGCGGAGGCCTGAACCGCCAGGATCCTCCGGACTCTTGCAGCGTCCAAGAACCCGACACGACCCGGCGTGATTCTTTCACCCATGAACACCACCAGTCTCGCCTCTCTGCTCGGCAAGACGTTCAAGGGCCTCACCGACGCAATGCTCGACTGGCAGACGCAGGCGCTGCTCGAACGCGAGACGCATCGCGATCGAAGCGACCGTCCATGTCCGTCTCGGCTCTCGTCGAGATCGCAGTTCAGCGATCTGCAGACGAGTTCGCGCTATCCTGGCGGGCTGTCGGACTTGCGCTGCGGCTCGCACGGGTCAAGCGCTATCGCGAGGACAAGTCGGCGGACGAGGCGGACACGCGGGATACGATGCGTCGGATCGCCGCGGCGCAAGGCTGAACGGTTGGCCTCAGTCCTCCGGCAACAAGGGAGCCCAGGCAATGACAGCATCCGCTTGCAACGACTTCGAGTCCGGGCTGGACGCCACGGCCCCGCCGCCCGATGCCACCCCGCCGCTGCGCGCGCTCTGGCACGGTCTGCGCGGCGAGTGGCAGGCTGCACACGAGATCGTGCAGGCCGAGGACGATCGGGACGGCGCGTGGGTTCACGCCTGGCTGCATCGTGTCGAAGGCGACCTTGCGAACGCGCGCTACTGGTACGGCCGCGCCGGCAGGCCGGTCGCGAGCGGGGAGACCCGCGCGGAAGGGCTCGCCATAGCGGGGGTGCTTGCTACAACTCTGTAGCCAGACTTGCACCCTACCGGTCAATCCTCACTTCAACCACCTCTCCCCTGCCTGCTTCACCACCCCGCGCTGCGCCAGCAACTCCCAGACGAAGTGCATGACCCGACCGTAGTCGGCATCGTCCTTCGGCAGCAGGAAGCCGAGCGTGCTCGGCGGCGTCAACGGCGCATCGATGAACGCGGCGGCCAGGCGCGGATCGATCCTGGCGTAGTGCAGCGCTTCGTAGGTTTCGGTGATCATCACGTCGCCCTTGCCTTCGGCGATGAGCGCCGGGATCTCGGCGTTCTTGTCGTGCGTGGCGATCTGGGCCTTCCCGAGATTGGCCATCACGAACTGCTCGTTGGTGCCGCCCGGGTTCTTGATGACCCGCACGTCCGGCTGGTTCAGGCTGTCGAGTGTCGTGAAGCGGGTCCTGTGCTCGGCCCGGATGAGGGCGACCTTGCCGAACGGTGCGTAGCCCGGCAGCATGTCCGCGACGCCGATGCGGGCCACGTTGCGGGTGATGCCGCCCAGCGCGATGTCGAACCGGTCGGCCTGCAGATCGGGCAGCAAGGTCTTCCAGGTCGTCGGCACGTATTCGATCTTCGCGCCGAGTTCCTTGGCGATCTGCTCGATCAGATCGATATCGTGGCCGCTGTAGCCGTCGGCCGACTTGATGGCGAACGGGCGATAGTCGCCGGGCGTGCCGACCCGGAGCACCTTGCTTTCATTGATGCGGTCGAGGCGCGGACCGGCAGCAGCCGGTCCGGAAATGCCGGCGAAGGCAGCGATTGCGAGTAACAGGCCGGCGAAACCAGCGCGCCGGCACCGGGCGATCGAAGCGGTTGGGAGCGTGTCCATACGCGATTCTCCAGTGGGTCCCGAGAGGATGCGACCGGGTTGTCGCGGATCTTTCCGGTGTGTCGATCCCATCATAGCGGCACGACGCCGATCACGTGTCCGCGACGGTGCGCATTCCCACGCGTGGCCCGCACCGTCGCGAGAGAGTCCTGCCGTGCTTCGCGCGAACTTATTTCCGTCCCTCGAGCGGAATCACCAGCGTGACCCAGGTGTTTCAACCTTCCGGGACCAGCAATGTTGCGGCGCCGTTCTTGACAGTCGCAGTCGTCGTGTCGAAGGAGATCTTCGCGGAGGAGACAACCAGTCCGAGGACCGGAGCGGTCATCGCCGCGATTAGGCCGATCGCGAGTTGAAGACCTCTTCGCAACTCCCTGCTCGCTAGGCCTTGCGGCTGGCCGGACGGCCTAGTGTGGGGTGCATGCCCCGAAGAGAACTACGACCTGGTCCCGGTTGACGATCGTTGCGGCCAGTGTACCTTCCTGAACGTCCAGCGCCAGGGTCCACGCGTAGCCGAACTCCGTACCCTGGAGCAGGAGCTGATCGGAGCTCTTCTCGACGTTCATGATGGGTGTTGTCCGCTCAGGACCGACGATGTTCTTGTTGGCGAGATCGATGCGCATGAAGTTCGGCGCGCCGATATCGGCAGGCCGTCCTGAATCGCAGGACTGACCCGAGCTGCAGTACGCGGCTTCCATGTTGGCGCAGACCAGCAGCTTCGAGCCGTCGAAGTCGGAAGCGGCCACTTGCAGGGCGGTCCCTGCCAGTATCGCGGCAGCAATGATGATGGCCGGCTTCATGCTGGTGCGCTCACTGACAAGTCGCATGCAATAGTCATCGACCCTCCGCATTCTCCGGAAAGTTTAGGACGCGCTCAGCGGGCCGGGGTATTAGACCTTGGTCCAACGATCTCAGCGGCCTTCGGGTCGTCGGCAATCGTGCGGGCGCGAACGGCGGACTCAACCTCAGTGCCGCTCGATGTTCCGCCTCCGCAGGGAAGCCAACCTGAGACCTTTGCGTTCCCCTCTGCGTTCCCGCTAGGCTTTGGCGCTAGGCTGTGGCTTGACGGCGGCAGGACCCACCTTCCCTAAAGGGCAGTAGACATGCTGCCTTGTGCGTCCACAATGAATGACTGTTCTCGTTGCCGCTCGACGTCCGGACTCATGCGCACCAAAGCCGCGATAGGCAGCCTGCGTCGTACTGATGATTCCGGGGCCGACATCGTCGACGCATTCGATCGTCTGGAGTTGATGGGGACCGCGAGGCGATGGCGACCTTTTACCGCGCGTGCGCCGAAGTCGATGTAATGACCAGTACTCATGCAAAGGAAGCAAGATGAAACTTGTGCGAACTCAAGCGGCGAGGGCCTTCGCCAGAAGCGGCCGCGTCTGGCTTGTCACGCTTGCGACCGTTGCCGGCTTGCTGTCTGCGAGCGGCGCAGCGGCGCAGTCATATGTGTATCCGGCGAAAGGGCAGACGCCCGATCAGCAGAAGAAGGACGAATCTGCCTGCCACACCTGGGCCGTCGATCAGAGCAAGTTCGATCCGGCCAGGCCGCCTCCGCCGCCGGCAACGGCGACCGCCCCTACCACCGCAACCGGCACCACTCCGGGCGCAGGTGCTCGTGGCGCAACGCGCGGTGCGATCGTCGGCGAGATCGTTGCGGATGATGCCGGCGCCGGAGCGGCGGCCGGGGCCGTCGCCGGCCGGGGCGTGAGCCGGCGGCAGAACGCCGCGCAGCAGCAGCAGGCCACCGCCCAGCAGCAGCAGTCCATGAGCGCCGGTCAGGAGGCTTACGGCAGGGCACGCCAGGCTTGCCTCGAAGGGCGCGGCTACTCGGTCAGGTAGTCAGGAAATAGGGCGAGACTACTAGCGCCGGGCACGATGGCCGGCGATCGGTCTATGTCCAACAGGTCCTGTGTTGAACTTGAACACTTGGCCGATCAACGATCACCAACGGGGTACACAATGCCTGAATGGGTCACTCGGACAGCAAGCCGTCTCGGTACGGCACTGGTACTTGCCGCACTCCTGCCCGCACTGGCAACGGCTCAGTCCGCGCCGGCGCCTGGAGAACCGGGGCCTTGGCGCTTCCGTGCTTCGTTGTACGGTTACTTTCCGTCAATCGACGGCACAAGCAGCAGGCCGGCCGATTCCGGCGGGACGCCGATCAACTTGAGCGCCGAGAGGATCCTCGACTCGATAGACACGATGTTCATGGGATCGTTCGACGCCCACAACGGGCGCTGGGGCGTGTTCACCGATGTGATTTACCTGTCCCTCGAGGGCAGCAAGCAGCAGAGCCGCGACTTCACGATCGGCAACGCGGCGCCCCCGGCCAGCGCCACCGCCAACCTCGGCCTGGAACTGAAGGGTCTTGCCTGGACGCTGGCCGGCGAGTACCGACTGCCATCCAAGCCCCGTTTCAACCTGGACGTGCTCGCGGGTGCTCGCCTGCTCAACTTGCGCCAGACGCAGAGCTGGGATATCTCAGGCGACCTTGGCCCGATCCAGCCGGAGGGCCGCAGCGGCTCCTCCGAGGCCAAGATCGAGCTCTGGGACGGCATCGTCGGCCTCAAGGGACGAGCGACATTGGGAGAGATGGGCCGCTGGTCCCTGCCTTTCTATCTGGACATCGGGACTGGCGAATCGGATCTGACCTGGCAGGTGGCTGGCGGCATCACCTACGCATTCAACTGGGGCGAGCTCACCGCGATGTGGCGCCACCTCGCCTACGAGATGAAGGCGGGGAACGGCCTGGAAAGCCTGAGCTTCAACGGCCCGATGATCGGCGCGACGTTTCGCTGGTGAACCACCGCCGCTGCGGTCCGCTCGCTACTACTGGCTTCAGCCTGGTGTACGGTATACCATCTCGCACAGCCGAACGCATCCTCCTGGGCATCGGACTGTAATCAACCCCTGCGACGGTTCAGAAGTGCCGCGCGGATGAAACGAGACGAATCCTGCCACTCCTGCAAATCGCGCCCCAGACAGACCTGCCGACAACGATCGCCATCGACCACCCGACATTGCCGGTGGTGGTGGCCGACAGCCTGCGAAGGCTTATCGCAGCTGGCGGGCTCGCCCCCGGGGGCCGGCTGAACGAGCGGCAGCTCTGCGCCAGACTCAAGGTGTCGCGCACGCCGCTGCGCGAGGCGTACCGGATCCTGTCGGCCGAGGGGCTGGTTGAGCTGACGCCAAAACACGGCGCTCGTGTTACCGAGCTCTCGGAGGACGACGTAGCAAACATCTTCGACGTCCTTGCGGTCAATGAAGGATTGGCAGGTCGCCTTGCCGCCGTGAAGGCCACGCAGGCTCAGCTGGACCAGATTGCGCTTCTGCACCGGGAGATGATGTCGGCCTATCAAAAGCGCGACATGGCGAGCTATGCCATCGCCGCCAAGGGCACGCACGATGCAATCAATGCGGCTGCCGACAATCCGACGCTGCGGGGGATCTACCTCCGCCTGAACGCACAGGTCCAGAAGCTGCGCTACCAGGCCAACCTCGATGAAGGCAATTGGGCAAGGAGCATCCATGATCACGAGCATTTCGTCGCGGCCTTGATGTCCCGCGATGCTGCCCGGGTTGAAGCCATGCTGCGCGAGCATGTGCTCGCAAAGAAGGCGCTCGCCATCACCGGCAGGCCTGCAACGCAACCGCAACCAGCTCCACCGACGTCTGCTTTCTGCGGCGAAGTCGCCGCTGTGCGATCCGTCGGCGGATCGCCGCACGCCCCGGGAAAGCTTTCGCGGAACGCCCCGCCTCCTCCGCTCATAGGGACATGATATGAACAGACTGCCGACAATCGGCGTCCTCTTCGGCGACCCCTCGGGGATCGGTCCGGAGCTCGCCGTCAAGCTGCTCGCCGACCCGGCTTCCTGTGAAGGCGCAAACATCCTCCTGATCGGAGACCCCAATGTCCTTGCGCACGGAGAGGCGGTCGCGGGCAGGAAGCTGTCGCTGAACAAGGTCGACGCCATCGAATCCGCCACGTTCCTCGCAGGCCGTGCCTCGTTCCTCGCGGTGCCATCTCTGGCGGCAGCGGATATCGAGCCCGGCAAGGTGACCAAGGCTTCCGGCAGCTATGCCTTCGGCATGCTGGGCATGGCCGCGCAGGCTGCGATGGCGGGGCAGCTCGACGGGATCGTCTTCGCGCCGCTGAACAAGGCTGCGATGCGCCTCGGCGGCCTGGAGCATGAGGACGAACAGCGTTACCTGGCGGATGTCTTCGGAATAGACGGGTTCGTCTGCGAATTCAATGTCACGGGCCCGCTCTGGACGTCGCGGGTGACGTCGCACATCCCGTTGCGCGACGTCGCCGACGCGATCACGACCGACGGTGTCTGCGAAGCCGTGGCGATCATCGACCGCAGCCTGAAGGCGGCGGGTATCTCGAGGCCGCGAATCGGCGTCGCGGCGCTCAACCCGCATGCGGGCGACAGCGGCACGATCGGCCGGGAGGAGATCGAGATCATCGCTCCGGCAGTCAAGACCATGCAGCAGCGTGGCATCGAGGTTCGCGGGCCGCTCCCGTCGGATACGGTCTTCGTGGCCGCCCGCAAAGGAGCATTCGACGCCGTCGTCTCGATGTATCACGATCAGGGCCAGATCGCGATGAAGCTGCTCGGCTTCGAAGGCGGAGTCACGGTATTGGGCGGGCTGCCGGTTCCGATCACCACCTGCGCCAGCGGCACCGCCTTCGACATCGTGGGACAGGGTGTCGCCAACGTCGACGGGCTCAAGAACGCACTGGCGATCAGCAAGCGGATGGCTGCGTCCGCAATCGAAGCCGCCGCCTCCCGATGAATGCGGATTTCCCGATTGCCGACGCGCACCAGCACTTCTGGGACATCGAACTCAACTACCACCCGTGGTTGCGGGACGAACCGCCGATTCCATTTCGCTACGGGGACTACCGTGCAATCCGGCGCCGGTACCTGCCCGCCGATTACCTGGCCGACGCCGCCCCTCATCAGGTGGTCAAGACCGTCTACGTCGAAGCCGAATGGGACCCTGCCGATCCGATCGGCGAGACCCGCTACATCGAGCGCCTGCGGGCGCAGACCGGTTTCCCGACGGCGATGGTCGCGCAGGCATGGCTGGACCGCGAGGACTGCGCGGCAGTGCTGGAGCAGCAGCGGGCATTCGACTTCGTGCGTAGCATCCGCCACAAGCCGCGCGCCCGTGCTTCCGCTGCCGCGGGCGCACCCGGCGGGATGACCGACGCGGCCTGGCGCGCCGGGTTCGCGCGGCTGGCGCCCGCGGGCCTGTGCTTCGACCTGCAGACCCCGTGGTGGCATCTGACGGAGGCGGCAGCGCTTGCGCGGCAGTTCCCGGAAACGACCATCATCCTCAATCACACCGGCTTGCCGAGCGACCGCAGTGCCGATGGGCTGGTCGCGTGGAAGAAGGCGATCGCGAAACTTGCCGAGTGCCCGAACGCGATGATCAAGATCTCCGGACTGGGACAACCTGGCGTGGAGTGGACGGTGGAAGCGAATCGCGACGTCGTGCTGACCGCGATAGAGACGTTCGGCGCCGCGCGGTCGATGTTCGCGAGCAACTTTCCCGTCGACAGCCTCTGCGCCACCTTCGATACGATCTTCTCGGGCTTCCGGCAGATCGTTCGCGATTTCTCGTCTCATGAACAGCGGGCCCTCTTCCACGACAACGCTGTCCGCATCTACAGGATGGAATAGGCATGCAAGCAGCAGGTACCACCCCCGGCAGCAACGCGAACGACAAGCCGCGGATCGGCTATGTCGGTATCGGCCTGATGGGACTGCCGATGACACGCCGGCTGCTCGAGCGCGGCTACACGGTTTCGGTCTTCGATATAGTCTCGGAGCGCACGGAGCTGGCTCGGGCCGCCGGCGCGCGGGTGGCCGCGAGTCCCGCCGACGCGGTCCGCGGCGCCGACCTGGTGCTGCTCAACCTGCCGACCACCGATGCGGTCGAACTGGTGGTTTTCGGTGACGAGGGGGTCGCTTCCGCCATCGAGCCGTCACAACTGCTCGTCGACTTTTCGACGGTGAAGGTCGAGAAGGGGCGATCGCTGGCCGCCAAGCTGCGGCAGAAGACCGGTTGCGGTTGGGTCGACGCACCGGTGTCGGGCGGACCGCCGGCTTGTGCGGCCGGCACGCTGACCGTCATGGCGGGTGGCGAACCGGCTGAACTCGAACGCATCCGCCCGCTGATGGCGGACATCGCGGGCCAGTACACGCCGATGGGCCCATCGGGGGCGGGGTCGACCGCCAAGATGATCAACCAGCTGATCGTCGGCTGCGGGCATGCGGTAATGGCGGAGGCCGTGGTGCTTGCCGAAGCGGCCGGTATCGATGCAGCGCGCATTCCGCAGTGCCTGGCCGGGGGCTACGCCGACAGTTCGATGCTGCAGAAGCTCTATCCGCGCATCGTCGAGCGTGACTTCGCGCCGCAGGGGTATGCCCGGCAGATGCTCAAGGACCTGGAGATGCTGAACGATTTCGCCGGCGGATTGAAATCCCCGCTGCCGATGGCGGGACAGGCGCTGTCGCTCTACAGGATGCTGGTGCACCTCGGCTTTTCGGAACTGGACACCGCTGCGATTTTCAAGCTCTACGAACCGGCCGCAAAGGGCTGAGACGAGAAGGCTGCAATACCGGGGATTGACAGGCAGGCTACGCATTGCAACGGGTTCTAGCGCCCACCGAAAAAGCGCTGCCCACACAACGAGGAGATATCGGATGAACTGGAAGCTCAAAGCATTGATGCCGGCGGCGGTCTTGATGGTGGGTGCAGCATTGGGTGCGGCGTCGGATGCGCAGGCGCAGGTCAAGCTGAGGTGGGCGCACGTGGGCACCGCCAATGCCCCGCAGACCATCTATGCGGACGAAGTCGCCAAGCTGGTGAAGGAGCGCACCGACGGCCGGGTGCTGATCCAGGTCTATCCGAACTCGCAACTGGGCAATGCCGGAGAGATGGTCGACGGCATCAAGTCCGGTGCCATCTCCATGGGTCACCACGAGTTCGCCTCGCTGGCGAAGATCGTCCCCAACCTGGCGGTATTCAACACGCCTTTCGTCTACCGCGATGCCGAGCACAGCCTGCGCGCGACCAACGAGAAGACGTCGCCGGCGCTCAAGGAGCTCAACGAGGAACTGGTCAAGAAGGGCAGCATGCGCATCGTCGGCAGCTTCTACGCCGGCACCCGGCACCTGACGTCGAACGAGAAGGTGCTCTCCTCGAAGGATATGCAGGGCAAGAAGTATCGCGGCGTGCCGATCAAGCTGTGGTCTTCGATGCTGACCGGCATGGGCGCCGTCGCCACCCCGGTGGAGGTGTCGGAGCTCGCCACCGCGCTGGCGACCGGGTTGGTGGTGGGCCAGGAAAATCCGCTGTGCAACCTCTATTCGCTCAAGCTCTATGAGGTGCAGAAGTACGTGATGATGACCGGCCACATGATGTCGACGCTGGCGGTATTCGCGAACGAGCGCGCCTGGAAGGCGATCCCGGCCGCCGATCGGAAGATCCTGGAGGATACGATGGCCGAGGTGGGCCAGGCGACCCTGCAGTGGGACCGCGACACCACCGACAAGTGTCGCAGCGACCTGCAGGCCAAGGGCATGACTTTCATCGAGAAGAAGGACGGCCTGGACATCGACGGATTCCGCACCTCGGTCCTGGCGCAGGTCGGCAAGGACTTCCCGGAATGGCCGCCGTACATCGAGCAGGTCCGGGCGGTGAAATAAGCCTCCTCCGGTAGCGGCACACCATGCTGACGATCGTCATCCGGGCTATCAGAACGGGCGTGCGCTGGACCAGCCTCGCGCTGCTCGCGCTGCTGATCGTCACCCCGCTCGCGCAGATCATCGTGCGGGGGGTGTTCAACGCGCCGATGGCGTCGGCCGAAGAGCTCGCCCGCTACTTCCTCATCTGCCTGACCTTCCTCGCCGCCTCGTACGTGACGCTGGAAGGGGGCCAGATCCGGATGGAAGAGTTCCAGGGGGCGCTGCCGCCGCGGCCGCGCTGGTATCTGCAGATGTTCATCGAGCTGGCCGGCATCGCGATGTTCGGTGTGATCTTCCTGGCGTCGGCGATCACCATTGCCGAGAACCTCGAGAACCAGACGCCGACGCTGGAAATGCCTTTCTGGCTGTTCATGGCGCCGCTTCTGGTCGGGTCACTGCTGCTGATGCTGGAAACGGCGATGCAGTTCCTGCACACGCTGAAGCGGCGCCGGCCGGAAGAAAAACACACGGTTCTCACCTAGGCTCCTGAGGTCTCCTCTTGAACGGCTTCCTGCTCATCGGCGCTTTCCTTGCATTGTTCATGCTCGGCTTTCCGGTCGTCCTGGCGATCGGCATCCCGTGCATCGCCTACGTCTTCCTGAACGACTTTCCCGTCGACCTCATTGCACAGCGCACGCTCTACGCGCTCGATTCGTTCCCGCTGGTCGCCGTGCCGGTGTTCCTGTTCGTCGGCAGCCTGATGAACAGCGCCGGTATCTCGCGCCACATCTACCGGTTCGCCGATACCGCATCCGGCCGCCTGCCGGGCGGCCTTGCGCAGGTCAACATCTTCGGCAGCCTGATCTTCGCCGGCATGTCGGGCTCGGCGCTGGCCGACATCGGCGGTCTCGGGCGGATCGAGATCGACGCCATGCGCTCGAAAGGGTTCAGCGGCGGGTTTGCAGCCGCCGTCACCAGTTCCTCCGCCATCATCGGGCCGATCTTCCCGCCGTCGATACCGCTGATCATCTACGGTACCGTCACCGGCGTTTCGGTGATCCAGTTGCTGCTGGGCGGGATCATCCCCGGCCTGCTGTGCGTGCTGATGCTGATGCTGATGACGGCGCTGCTCGCCGTGCGCCGCAATTACCCGCGGGCGGCACGCTGGCCCACCGCCGCGGAGCTCTGGCGTGACCTGAAGCCCGCGTTGCCGGCACTGCTCGCGCCGGTGATCCTGATCAGCGGCATGCTGGCCGGCTTCTTCACGCCGACCGAAATCGCCGCGGTCACGGTCCTCTACACGGTCCTCGTGAGTGCCCTCTTCTACCGCGAGCTGACCTGGGAAGGACTGTTCCGAGCGGCCTTCGAGACGATCCATGCCTCCGCCGGAATCCTGCTGATCGTCGCGGTAGCCGCGCTGTTCGGCTGGATCCTTTCGGTCGAGCAGGTGCCGCAGCTGTTGAGCGGGGCCATGCTGTCGATCTCCACCGACCCGTACATCCTTCTGCTGATCGTCAACGCCCTGCTCATCCTGGTCGGCATGTTCCTCGACAGCACGACCGCGATCCTGGTGATCGCGCCGATCATCGCCAAGCCGCTGGTCATGGCGGGCGTCGACCCGGTTCACCTCGGCATGGTTGTCGTCTTCAACCTGATGGTTGGCTTGCTCACGCCGCCGATGGGTCTCGCGCTCTTTCTCGTGGCCGACATCGCCAAGGTATCGATGAGGGCCGTGTTGAAGGAGATGCTTCCCTACTATGTCCCGCTCGCCATCACGCTGCTGCTGATCACCTATGTTCCTGCATTGACGACCTGGCTGCCCCGGCTGGCGATGGGCGGACCATGAACGCTGAATCCGAAGGATCGATGAAGATGAAAAACGTGCCCTCTCCCCTGGCCGGCCTCAAGGTGCTCGACTTGTCCCAGATCATGGCGGGGCCTTACTGCACCATGGTGCTCGCGGATCTGGGAGCCGAGGTCATCAAGGTCGAGAAGGCGGGCAAGGGCGACGATTCGCGGGAGATGGGCCCCTACGTGAACGAGGAGTCGGCTTCGTTCGCGCACATCAACCGCAACAAGAAGGGCATCGTCATCAACCTCAAGGATCCGAAGGGTCGCGAGGTGTTGTACGAGCTCGCGCGCTGGGCGGACGTGGTCGTCGAGAACTTCCGGGTCGGCGTGACCAAGTCGCTCGGCGTGGACTACGAGACGCTGAGCAGGATCAATCCGCGACTCGTCTACTGCTCGATCTCCGGCTTCGGCCAGACAGGCCCCTATTCCCACAAAGGTGGGTTCGACCTGGTGGCACAAGGCATGACCGGCATGATGAGCATGACCGGCGAGACAGGTGGCCGTCCGCTCAAGGCAGGCATCGCGATCTACGACATCGGCGCCGGCATCACCGCCGTCTACGCGATCCTTGCCGCGCGCATCCACCAGATGAATACCGGCGAGGGCCAGCACATCGACATATCGCTGGCGGAATGCGGCCTGCCCTGGTTCATCTGGGAGGCGGCAGCCTATTTCACCACCGGCATCGTGCCCACGGCGACCGGCAGCCGGCACCGTGTCTCCGCTCCCTACCAGGCATTCCGCACCGGCAGCGGCTACATCGTGATCGGCGCGGCCAACCAGCGCTCCTGGGAGCGCCTGTGCAACGGCGTGCTGAACAGGCCCGACCTCATCCAGGATCCGCGCTTCGCCACCAATTCCTCGCGCCTCGCGCATGTCGAGGAACTGGAAGTCCTCCTCGAGGAGATGTTCGCCAAGGCCGACGCAGCCACCTGGATAGCCCGCTGCGAGGAGAGCGGTGTTCCGTGCGGGCCGATCAACGACTTCGGCCAGGCGTTGGAGGATCCTCATTTCCTGGCACGCGGCATGGTGCAGGAAGTGGAGCATCCGGTGCTGGGCCGGATGAAGATGCTGGGCATACCCACCAAGTTTTCCCGCACGCCCGGCTCGGTGGATACCGCGGCCCCGACGCTCGGGCAGCACACCGATGAGGTGCTGCGCGGGCTCGGCATCGCACCTGAGCGGATCTCGGAGCTGCGTTCAACCGGAGTGGTGCAATGACGGATCAGATCCTCGTCTCGAGGCAGGCTCAGGTGGTGCGCGTGACGCTCAACCGGCCCGACAAGCACAACTGCGTGAGCACCGGCATGTGGCGCGAGCTGAGGGCGCTCTTCGAAGGCTTCGACGCCGATGAAAGTCTGCGCTGCATCGTGCTCGCCGGCGCCGGTGGCAAGGCGTTCTCGGTGGGAGCCGATATTGCGGAGTTCCCGCAGGTCCGCAGCAACGCCGCGCAGGCCCGGGAGTACGGCAAGCTCGCGCATGGGGCGATGGATGCGATGGCGCGCTGCCGCCATCCGGTGATCGCGGCGGTCCAGGGCCTGTGCGTCGGCGGGGGACTCGAGCTCTCCTCCACCTGCGACATGCGCTTCTGCACCGAGAGCTCGCGCTTCGGCGTGCCGGTGAAGCGGCTCGGGCTGGTGGTTGCCTACGCGGAACTGCTGCCGCTGGTGCGGCTGGTCGGTCCGGCCAATGCCAAGGAAATTCTCCTGGAGGGCCAGGTGTTCGGCAGCGGCCGCGCCCGTGAAATGGGCCTGGTCAACCGGGTCCTGCCGGACGCGGGATTCGATACCGCCATCGCCGCGATTGCCTCGTCGATCGCCGAGGGCGCGCCGCTGGTGGCTCGCTGGCACAAGCAGTTCATCGACCGGCTGGCAGATCCGGCGCCCCTGAAGCCGGAAGAGCTCGACCAGAGCTACCACTGCTTCGATACGGAAGACTTCCAGATCGGCACCGAAGCGTTCCGCAACAAGACGCAACCGGTTTTCGTCGGCCGGTGATCAGTTGTTCCCGCTGAGTCCGCCGATCGCGCCGAGGCGATAGAAACTGGCGGCGTTGCCGACGAAAAACCTTTGCCGGTCGCTCGCCGGAAAGTCCTCCAGCATCCGCGACATCGACTTCACCAGCGTGTCATAGTCGATCCGCAGGCCGGCTACCGGGAAATTGCTGGCGAACATGCAGCGATCGATTCCGAAGATCGCGATGGCAGTCCGCACGACGTTTCGATTGGATTCATAGTCCCAGGGCTGGTCCTTCAGGCCGAACTCGGACACCTTGAGGTGCACGTTGGGTTGACGTGCGATCGCCTCCATGGCGCGCCGCCAGGCTGCAAGCCCCTCCGGGGAGCGGTCCCATGGGAATCCGGTGTGATTCAGGACGATCGATGTGCCTGGAAAAGCCGCCGCCACCTCCGCCGCCTCCTGCAGGTGCCAGTACGGCACCCGCAGGTCCCACGACAGGCCGTGCTGCTCGAGCCTTGCGAATCCTTGCAGCCACTTCGGGTCCTGCATCGTGCCGGGTGCGCCGGGTGTCATCGCGCCGGGCGACAGCGAGGTGACCGGCTTCGAGCGGATACCGCGCACCAGTGGGAACGAAGCCTGCCGGGCAAGCACTTCGGCGGCGTCTTCGGTGTGGAACCATGCATGGGCGACGATCGCGGCAGGTATTCCCTCCGCCTCGTGAATCCGGGTGAGCCATGCGGTTTCGCCCACCTGGTCGGCGCGGTCCCATTCGGCTTCGCAGTGGACGGTAGCGAGGACGTTGTGCCGGCAGGCATCCCGGCGGTAGTCCCGCGGCATGTAGTTGCGTTTGAGCGGCTCGTAGTTGCCGAGAAAGAAATGATGCTCCGGCCGATCCGCCAGCCAGGGGTAGTAGTGCCGGTCCAGATCCCAGAGGTGATGATGGGCGTCGATCAAGGTCACCGCGTCGCCGTCGTCGATCCACTGGTCATGGATCGTTCGCGGAGGCTGGTTGTTCATACCCGCGTGCCCCCATCCACCATCACCGTCGATGCGGTGACGAACGACGCCTCGTCGGAGGCGAGCCACAGGATGGGGAAGGCAACTTCTCGGGCATCGGCCCACCGGCGCTGCAGGTTGTGGTCGACCTGCTCGGTCCGCAGATCATGCTCGCTGCGCCCGTCCTTCATCGCCCGGCGCACGTGAAACGGTGTCAGCGTCAGGCCGGGGCAGACCGCGTTGACCCTGACCTTGTTCGGCGCCTCCTCGAATGCGAGGGTGCGCGTCATGGACAGGATGCCGGCCTTGGTGACGTCGTACTGACCCATCCCGACGCGCGGGTTGACCGCGTGGGTGGAGGAGACGTTGACGATCGCCCCGCGGCCGGAGCGCCGCAGCGCCGGCAGCGCTTCCTTCGCCAGGTAGGCGTAGCTGAGCAGGTTGACCGCGAGGATCTTCTGCCAGGTTTCCGACTTCGCCTCGGCGAGCGGCTCGTAGGAGCGGATGCCGGCAAGATTCACCAGGATGTCGAGCGCGCCGAATTCCGACAGGACGCGGGTCACGATGCTGGCAGCGGAGGCCTCCAGGCCGACGTCTGCCGCAATCTCCAGCACCCGCGCACCGGAAACTCGCGTCCGGATTTCCTTGCCGACTTCGCCGAGCGGGGCGGCCTCGAGGTCGACCAGTGCGACAGCCGCGCCCTCTTCGCAGAACAGTTGCGCCGTGGCGGCACCAATCCCGCCGGCGCCACCGGTGATCAGCGCAACCTTGTTCTCGAGTCTTCCCATCTCCACCCTCCTTGGATTGCCGCAAGCGGCGCTGGCCCTGCCATTCGGAATCGCATCAGCCCAGCGTGACGACATCGTCGGGCCTGCGCAGTTCTCCGCGCATGGTCCGCCATAGCCCTGCAACGCTGTAGACCGACATCAGGATGCCGCTCACCGGAATGGCCGCGTACCAGTAGACCTTGTCGATCTGAAGGAACGGGGTCGTTTCGGCGGCGTCGCGCATGAAGCCCCAGCCTTTCCAGGCGAGGATCACCGCGAGCGTGAGCATCGCCAGATTGACGAGTATCGCCAGCGCTTGGCGTGCACGCGGCGCCAGCAGGCGGTCGATCGCCTCCACACGGTAAAGCGCGCCCTCCCGCCATAAAGCGACCGACCCGATGAACGTCAGCCAGATGAACAGGAGCTCGATCAGCTCATCGTATCCCGGGAGCTTGAAGAGCGGCAACAGGCGCTGCAGGATTCCAAGCGACAGCAGCAGGAAGAGGCCGATGAAACAGCCGGTCACGATCCAGCGGCAGGCCTGTGCCACGGCCCGGTCGAGCCGGCCGAGCGCCTCGCGCAACGCCGTCACCGGATCACCCCGTAGCCAAGTGCGTTGGGCAACCAGATGGACAGGGCCGGCACGTAGGTGACCAGTGCCAGCACTGCGATCAGCGCAAGCAGGTAGGGCGCCAGTTCGCGGATGATGTCGGCGATCGGCACCTTCGCGATGCCCGACACGACGTAGAGGCACAGGCCGACCGGGGGCGTGACCAGGCCGATCATCAGGTTGAGCACCATGATGACACCGAAGTGGACCGGATCCACGCCGATAGCGGTCATCACCGGGGCCAGGATCGGGTAGGCGATGATCAGGATCGCGATCGCCTCCAGGAACATCCCGAGAAGCAGCAGCACGAGGTTGACGATCAGCAGGATCACCCACGGGTCGCTCGACAGGGTCATCAGCGACTTGAGAATCGCGTTCGGAACCTGCTGCTGGATGAGCACCCAGCCGAAGGGAGCGGACATTGCGATGATCAGCATCACCTGGGCGGTTTGCTTGCCGGTTTCCCACAAGGTATCCATCAGCCCGGCAAGCGAGAGTTCGCGATAGACGAAGCGGCCGAGGACGAAGGCTGCGGCGGCAGCAATAACCGCCGCTTCGGTTGGCGTCGCGATGCCGGAGAAGATCACGGCGAGGATCAGCGGCGGCAAGGCCAGCGCCGGTGCCGCCGTCAGCAACGTCCTGAGGGCCTCGCGCAGCGGCGGCATGCCGGCGGACCGCGGCAGGTCCAGCCGCTTCGCCGCCAGGGCGATGGCAGCCATCAGGCCCAGGCCCATGAGCAGGCCCGGGACGATGCCGGCGAGGAAGAGCGCTCCGACGGAGACGTTGGCCAGGCTGCCATAGATCACGAACGGGATGCTCGGCGGGATGATCGGACCGATCGTGGCCGAGACGGCGCTGATCGTGGCGGCGTAGCGGGCGGTGTAGCCCTCCCTCACCATTGCCCGGATCTCGATCACGCCCAGGCCCGCGGCATCGGCTACCGCGGAACCCGACATGCCCGCGAAGATCATGCTGCCGATCACGTTGACGTGCGCAAGGCCGCCGCGGATCCTGCCGACCAGCAGGTTGGCCACCGCGAAAATCCGCTCGGTGGTTCCGCCGACATTCATCAGGTTGCCGGCAAGGATGAAGAACGGGATTGCCAACAGCGGAAACGAGGTGGTGGCTGCGTAGGCGCGCTGGATGAAAATGACGAGGAGGTCGGGCCCGGTGGTAGCCACCATCGTCACTGCGGCCACCAGCGCAAGCCCGGCGGCGATCGGCACGCCTGCGAGGATCGTGACGCAGACGGAAAGCAGAATGGCGCCGATCAGCACCGACGCGCCCCGCCGGACTCAGCTACGGGCGGCGGCGACCAGCTTGGTCCAGGTGTTCCAGGTTTCGTCGCCGAGATTCTTGCGAAGGACGTCGTAGGCGGGGTCCATCTTGGCGCGGAAGGGGGCGACGTCCGGCCGTGTCACGGCCACGCCTGCCTTCTGCATCCTGGCCAGATAGGCTTCTTCCTGGTCGCGCACTTCCTTCCGGGCAGCGGTGCCGGCGGTGGTGGCCTCTTCGATGATGATCTTGCGTTGCGCCTCGTCCAGCTTGTTCTTCCAGGTGCGCGGATTGGCCGCAAACATGATCGACGCGTAGATGTGCCGGGTCAGCGCGATATGGCTCTGCACCTCGAAGAACTTGGCGGCGAAGGTGGTCCCGACCGGGTTGTCCTGTCCGTCCACCGTCTTGTTTGCCAGGGCCAGGTAGACCTCCTGGAAGGCAACCGTCTGGGTGTTCGCACCGAGCGCCTCGAAGGCCGCCTTGATTGCGAGCTCCGGCGGGACGCGGATCTTCAGGCCGGCGACATCTTCCGGCGTATTGACCGGGCGGCGGCTGTTCGTCAGGGCGCGAAAGCCCCACTCGAAGTTGGCGATCCAGCTGAAGCCCGCGGTAGCCAGCTGCTGCTCGATCCAGGAGCGCGCGGCTACGTCAAGCGTGCGGTGCGCATGCTCGTAGCCGTCGAACTGGTACGGTATGTTGATGACACCGATGGTCTTGGATATGGCTTCGATATTGGCGGGGTTCATCAGGATCATGTCGATCGCCCCCAGCCGCGTCTGCTGTGCGGTTTCGACCGGCGAGCCCAGCGCATTGTTCGGGAAGAGCGTGATCTTCACCGCGCCGCTGGTGCGATCCGCAATCCGCGCGGCCATCTTCTCGGCTTCGATGTGCACCGGGTGGGAGGTGTCGGCCGGATGGGTGAGCCTGAGTTCCACCGCCGCACGCGCGTTGCCGACGTAAGGCGCACAGGCGACAGCGGCCACCGACTTGAGCAGTGCGCGACGGCCGCCGGATGCAGGGGTGAGTCCGGCGGATGACGCGCACGACGGGGACGCGGCGTGCAGCTTCGGGGCGCGGGATGTCATCGGGTCTCCTCGATCTCGTGTTGATTTCTTGTCGGAGGAATCTTGCATGCAAGATCGGGCACGGTCAAGTGGGGATTTTCCTGCGCGGCGCGGCCTGTGTCACGACGGCTTCGCTGCCGGGCGCGGCCGCAACCAGCGACAAGCCGTTGCGGACGTGTTGCCGCATTCGCAGCGCGACGCCTTCAGCGTCCCTCGCCGCAAGCCGATCGAGGATTCCGGCATGCTCTTCGATCGCCTTCTGCCAGCGCGTCGGCCAGAGGTTGGACGCATAGCGGGCGCGGTCGACCCGCAATGCCAGGAGATCCCAGACCCACAGGAGGACCGGGTTCTCCGCGAACTCGACGATCCGGCGGTGGAACGCCTTGTTGGCCTCGAAGTAGCCGGGCAGTTCGTCGCCGGCGTGATGCCGCAGCATCGTGTAGTGAAGGATGCCCAGCTCGGCGACCTGCGCATCGGAGATCCGTGCTGCGGCCAGCTCCCCGGCAAGCGCTTCGATCGTTGCCACGACGTCGATCAGGGCTGAAGTCTGTGCCGAATCCAGCGGCGCAACCACCGGTGAACGATTCGGCAGCGACTGCAGCAGCCCTTCCTGGGCCAGCGTCCTGATGGCTTCGCGAACCGGCGTGCGCGACACCTCGAGCCGCTCGCAGAGTTCGCGCTCGTTGAGCCGCGAGCCCGGCGCCAGCACACCGGTGATGATCATGTTCCTCAGTACCGATGTCGCGGCTCCATGCAACTCGCCTTTGCGATGTGGCGTCTCCGGACGGCCGTTGGCCAGTAACGCTTCGAGCGGTGTCGCATGCCTCACGCCGGTCACCGCCGGGGGCGGTTTTCCAGGTTTTTGAGGCGCCGGGACGGGCGCTCGCGAGGACGGCGGTCGCATGGACGCTCCTGGGTCGTATCGGACGATCTTGACAGAACCGAAGGCTTGTATGCAAGATTCGGCATGAATCTTCAGCAGATCTTCCGCCGGTTCGCGCCCGCGGAATCGGGTGCGCTGCCGGTCGGACTGGTGGGCGCCGGTGAATTCGGCGCCACGTTCGTGGCTCAGGCGGCCCGCATGGAGGGTCTTCGGGTGATCGCGATCTGCGACCGCGACACCGCACGCGCCCATTCTGCCGCCCTGGCCGGCGGCCATGCTGCGGAACGGATCAGGATCTGCAGGGACCTGCCCGCCGCGCAGGCGGCGGTGGCAGCCGGCGCTGTCGTCATCGTGGAATCGGCGCAGATGATGGTTCAACTGCCGCTGGTGGCGGTGCTGGAGGCGACCGGCGACCCCGAAGGCGCGGCGGCAACCGCCCTGGCTGCGATCGAGGCGGGTCGCCATGTCGTCATTGCCACCAAGGAGGCGGAGGTCGTCGTCGGTGCGGAACTGGCCAGGCGCGCGTCGGAACGCGGCGTGGCCTACTCGCCTGTCGACGGCGATCAACCGAGCCTGCTGATCGGGCTGGTCGGCTGGGCGCGCCTGCTGGGACTGCCGGTGGTTTGCGCGGGCAAGTCGAGCGAGTCGGATTTCATCTGGGATCCGGAAGGCCGCGAGGTCACCGCCTGGGGTCGCTCGGAACCGGCGCCGTACTACGGCGATGCTTTCCACCTCGAGGACATGTCGACGCTCACGTCGAGGAATCGAGTCCCCTTCGCCCGCACGACAGTCCCCGATCTCTGCGAAATGGGCATCGTCGCCAACCACACCGGGCTGCTGCCGGACTGCCCCGGCCTGCACGCGCCGATCGCTCGCACGGTCGAGCTGCCTTCGCTATTCAGGCCGCGCGAGCTTGGCGGGCTGCTGAGCGGCAGCGGTCGTGTCGACATGTTCAACTGCCTGCGCAGGCCCGACGAGCTCAGCTTTGCAGGCGGCGTGTTCGTCGTCGTCGAGGCGCCCGATGCGGCGACCGGGCGGCTCTTTGCCGCCAAGGGTATCCCCACCTGTGCGCAGCATCGCCACGTCCTGCTGCACAACCCGGTGCACCTGCTCGGCGCGGAGGCGGCCATGTCCATGTTGTCGACCGTGCAGCTCGGCTGTTCAACCGGTGGCGCGGAGGTGCGCCCGCTGGTGGACCTGGTCGCCGTTGCACAAAGGGACATGGAGCCCGGCGAATTGCTGGAGATGGGCGCGCGCCACGCCGTGCCCGGCCTGGACCATGCGCTGCTGCCGGCGCAACCTCTGGGGGAGGATGCGCCGCTGCCGTATTACCTGGCAGTTGGTGGTCGCGTGCGCAGGCGCGTCCGCCGTGGCGCGCAGCTGCTGGGTGGCGACGTCGACGTCGACGGCAGCAGCGTGCTGCTCCGGTTGCGCATGGCGCAGGACTCGCGCTTCTTCTGAGCAATGTCCCAGCCTCCAGAAGAGCTCGGGAAGAACGCTTCCCTCGCGCTTCCCTCCGCACCGGTCCAGCCGATGCTGGCCAGGATCGCCGCCGAGCTGCCGGCCGAGCCCGGGTTTCTCTTCGAGCCCAAGTGGGATGGCTTCAGGGCCATCGTCTTCAACACCGCCGAGCAGACGCTCCTGCAGAGCCGGGACCTGAAGCCGCTGAATCGATACTTCCCCGAACTCGAGAAGGCGCTGAAGGACATCCTGCCGCCGGGATGCGTGGTCGACGGCGAAATCGTGGTCGCCTCCTCGCGCGGGCTGGACTTCGATGCGCTCCAGCAGCGCATCCACCCGGCCGCGTCGCGGATCGCGAAACTGGCGCAGGAGACACCGGCGCGGTTCGTCGCGTTCGACCTGCTGGGTGCCGGCGGGCGCTCGACGATGGCGCTGCCACAGGCGGAGCGGCGCGCCCGGCTGGAGCGCCTGCTCGGCGGCGCCAAGGCGCCCCTGCACCTCACGCCGATCACCGGCGATCGGGCGGAGGCCGCTCGCTGGCTTGCCCAGTTCGAAGGCGCGGGCCTCGACGGCGTGATCGCGAAGCTCGAATCGGCCATCTACCAGCCCGGCAAGCGGGCCATGCTCAAGATCAAGCATGTGCGCACCGCCGACTGCGTCGTCGCGGGGTTCCGCTTCTACAAGGATCGCGACGATGCGGTCGGCTCGCTTCTGCTGGGCCTCTACGACGACGCCGGCATCCTGCATCACGTCGGCATCACGTCGTCGTTCAAGATGGTGATACGGCAGCAGCTGTTGCACGAGCTGGCTGCCTTGCGAGAGGGAGCGTTGGCGTCGCATCCGTGGCGCGACTGGGGAAATGCCACGGTTGGTGATGCGCAGCGCATGCCCGGCGCCCAGAGCCGTTGGAGCGGCGGCAAGGACCTGAGCTGGGAGCCGCTGCGGCCGGAGCGAGTCTGCGAAGTCCGCTACGACCACCTGCAGAACGACCGCTTCCGGCATGCCACGACATTCCTGCGCTGGCGCCCGGACAAGCCGCCGCAGGACTGCCGCTATGACCAGCTCGAGGTGACGACGCCGTACGAGTTGGCGAAGGTGTTCGGAGCCTGAAGGGCTCGTGGTGGCGGCACTCGTGGTGCCGGGCTACGGCTTCGGCGCTTTCGGCCACAGCCGCGACGGCACGCGCGTCAGGTTGATCCGCACGCGATACCACAGGGACGAGCTGCCGCGCATGCGGTCCATCAGGACGTCCGCCGGCTCGAGGTGAGCGGCGGCCTTCGGATGGCTCGCCTTCCACGCCTCGGCGGCCGCGATCGCCTCGTCCTCGCGATCCGCGCGCGCGATCTCGATCAGCGGCGCCTTGCTGCGGGATCTGGACGGCGCGGCACGGTTCGGTTCGCCGGCCGCCTTGCGATAGTGCGGTGGCCACGGCGCATCGCCGTGGCCGTCGGCCTCGTGCCGTGCCGACAGATCGAGCAGCGGCTCCAGCGAGTCGGCGCGATCATCGATGGCGGCATGCGGATCGCCGCCCGACTGCAGGCGCTTCGGCACCGTCCATAACGTGAAGTCGGCAGGATCGCACGCTTCCAGCTCCTGCCAGCTCACCGGCGTGGAAACACGGGCGTCCGGCTTGGGCCGCACCGAATAGGCGGAAGCGACGGTGCGATCCTTGGCGTTCTGGTTGTAGTCGATGAAAACGCCGCGGCGCTCCTCCTTCCACCAGGCGCTCGTCGCCAGCTCCGGCGCGCGTCGCTCGACGTCTCGCGCCAGTGCCAGCGCGGCACGCCGCACCTGGTCGAACGTCCAGCGCCGCTCGATGCGGACCAGCACGTGCAGCCCGCGCGAGCCGGAGGTCTTGAGCCATCCGGTGAGCCCGATTTCCGCGAGCGCCTCGTGCACGACGCTTGCGACCTTCCGGATCTGGGGCCAGTCGACGCCCGGTACCGGATCGAGGTCGATGCGCAGCTCGTCGGGATGCTCCAGGTCGTCGGCGCGCACGGGGTGCGGGTGCAGTTCGAGACAGGCGAGGTTGGCCATCCAGGCCAGGTCTGAAGGATGGCGCGGCACGACTTCGTCGGCGCTGCGGCCTGACGGGAAGCGGATCGAGGCAACCTCCAGCCAGTCGGGCCGCTTCGCCGGTGCGCGCTTCTGGAAGAAGAACTCCTCGCCGACGCCGTTGGGATAGCGGACCAGCATGCAGGGCCGGCCGCCTGCGCCGCGCAGGGCACCTTCGGCGACGGCGAGGTAGTAGTTCACGAGGTCGAGCTTGCGGACCTTGGCGTCCGCGATCAGCAGCTTCGACGGGTGCGTGACGACGACGTCGCGGTCGCCGATCTGCAGCGTGATCGAATCGTCCCCTGATCCCATGACCTGAGTCTACGGCATGGCGAAGGGACATGCCGCCGGGGCGCCTTTCTCACGGGCACTGATGCCTGGTTTGTTCGCTGCACCGCTACTTGCGCCCGAACACGGCCTCCCGCACCGCGTCGACCACGCGCAAGTCGCTTGGCGACCATTGAGAAGTTGCGGCCACGCAGGCATGCTTGCTATCCGGCGTGGCAACAGGTCCCGATGTACTTCAGGTTCCGACGAAGAAGAGGTTGCCTATGAGCGAGGCTGCAAAGGAAAACTGGAGTTCGGGTAGCGCCTATGAAGGCTACGTGGGGCGCTGGAGCCGGCCGGTGGCTGCGGAATTCATCGATTGGCTGGCCGTCGAACCGGGGCTGGCATGGGCCGACGTCGGCTGCGGGACCGGCGCCATGACCGGATGCATCCTGCAGAAGGCCGCACCCGCATCGGTGCGTGCCATCGACAAGTCCGACGCCTATCTCGCGCTAGCGCGGGCGCAGCTGCCGGATGGCCGCGTCCAGTTCGAGATCGGTGACGCCTGCGCCCTTCCCTGGGAGGCGGGCGCTGTCGACGTCGCGGTGTCCGGGCTGGTGCTGAACTTCGTGGCCGATGCCGACGGGATGGCCAACGAGATGCGGCGCGTCACCCGTCCGGGCGGGAAGGTAGCTCTCTATGTCTGGGACTATGCGCAGGGCATGCAGATGATGCGCCACTTCTGGGATGTCGCATTCGATCAGGTCCCGGCCGCTGCGGGCCTGGACGAGGCGGAACGCTTTCCCTTGTGCAAGCCGGCGCCGCTGCAGGCCCTCTTCGAACGCACCGGCTTCGAGTCGATCGCGGTCCGGGGCATCGAGATTCCCACTGTTTTCCGGGATTTCGACGACTACTGGCAGCCCTTCCTGAGCCGCCAGGGCGCAGCGCCCGCGTACCTTGCGTCACTGCCGGACGACCTGCAGGCGGCCATCAGGGACGCGCTGGAGGCACGGATCGTGGCGGAGCCCGACGGCTCGCTCAGGATGACGGCAAGGGCCTGGGCCGTGCAGGGGTCGGTCCCGGCCGCGACGTGAACACCGACATCCTCATCATCGGAGCCGGCCCGGCCGGCCTCGCGGTCGCCGGCAGCCTCGCCGCCCACGGCCTGCCGGCGACGATCATCGAGAAGGCCGGCGCCATCGGCGCGTCCTGGCGCGGGCACTACGAGCGTCTTCGCCTGCACACGGTGAAGCAGGAGTCGGCGCTTCCGGGCATGCCCTTCCCGAAGCAGTACCCCCGCTACGTCACGCGCAAGCAGATGGTCGACTACCTGTGCGCCTATGCCGCGCGGTTCGACATCGCGACACGGTTCGACTGCGAGGTGGCGAGCATTTCACCTGCAGGCGGCGGCGAATGGCGGACGCAAACCCGCACCGGCGAGACCTTCGTCTCCCGCGCCGTGGTGCTGGCCACCGGCGCCAACGCGCAACCGGTGGTTCCCGAGCTCGGCGGCCGCGACCGCTTCGCCGGGACGATCACCCACAGCCGGGACTACCGCGAGGCATCCGCCTGGCAGGGCCGGCGGCTGCTGGTGGTCGGCATGGGCAATACCGGCGCCGAGATCGCGCTCGACCTGGTCGAGCACGGCGTCGATGCGACGTTGTCGGTGCGATCGCCGGTCAACATCGTCCGCCGGGACGTGCTCGGCCGGCCGACGCAGCTGACGTCGATCCTGCTCGCGCGGCTGCCGGAAGCCTGGGGCGATGCCATCGCGCGGGCGTTTCGCGACCTGACGATCGGCGACCTCGGCCGGTGGGGCCTGAGGACCTCGCCGCAATCGCCGCTGCGCGACTTGCGACGCTTCGGCCGGACACCGGTGATCGACGTCGGCACCGTCGCCCGCATCAAGGCCGGCGACATCCGGGTCCGGCCGGACATCGCAACCCTGACCCCCGCCGGCGCCCGTTTCGTCGACGGCAGCGAGGAGCCTTTCGATGCGATCATCCTCGCAACCGGCTATCGCGCAGGGCTGCAGCAGTTGTTCCCGGGCACGCGACTGCCGCTGGACGAGCGGGGACTGCCGACGGCGCCGATCGGCACCGGCGCGCTGGCTGGCCTGTACTTCATCGGCTTCGACATCCGTCAGCCGGGCGGGCTGCTGCGAACGATCGGCTTGCAGGCGCAGGCGGTTGCGGCAACGATCGCGCGCAGCGGCGGCCGGCACGGCGACCTGAAGGATCCGGCCAGGCCTGCGAGCGAGTCGACCGCGTGAGCTCCCATCCAGTCGGCGACAAGGAGGCGTGCAAGCGCTTCATCGCCCGGTCGATATGGCTGACGGTGCCGGGAACGCCGCTGCTGCTGCTGGTCGCGTTCCTGTTCGTCAAAGCTTGACGAACAACGTCACCAGCGGCGAGTCTCCCACCTGGGCGCTGCGATGGCCGTGCAGCGACGAATCGAACACGGCACCCTGCGGCAGCGTGTCGGCGGAAAGGAAGTGCTCGCCGGGGCCGAAGCGTCGCAGCGTGCCATCCTGCAGGCCGATCTCCATCGTGCCTGCCAGCACGAACAGCCACTGCGGCGCGCCGGTGCAATGGAATTCGGACCTGAAGCCGACGGGGCTGCGGCGAAACTGGATGCCGGTGGCCGGCAGGATGCCGGAGAGGACCGCGGCCGGGGTGCCCTGGGTGAGCGGGATGGCGGTCTCGCGAAAGTGCGCGCGGCCGTCGTCGCCGGTGTAGAGCTCGACTTGAGTGAATGTCTGCATCCTGGCCTCCTCTGGTACAGGCCACCTTAGCACAGGCGCCGACGACCCTTCAGACGCAGGCAACGTTTCAGACGCAGGCAACGTTTCAGACGCGGGCGAGTCGTGCAGGCGCCGTGCGCGGCAGGATCGGCGGCGGGCTGCCGGCCTCTCCGGCTGCGCCCATGTCCTGGAAGAGGTGCCCGGCGCGTGTCGCCCACGCCGCGTCATTTTCGAGCAGGCCGAGCATCCTGCAGGCTCGGGCCAGTTCGAGCCGCATGCCCTGCGCTTCGGCAACCCGCACGGCCCGGCGCAGATGCTCGCATGCCTCGGCCCGCCGGTCCCGCTCGGCGGCATCGAGCGCATGGAGGTAGTGCCAGAGGCCGCGGGCAGGCGGGAAGCGCCGGCAGTGCGCGCGCAGCGGCTTGCGAAACGCCCGCCAGGCGTCCGCAAGCGAAGAGACGCTGCCACCATGTTCCCCTTCGTGGCGGCGCAGCCGGATCAGGCCTTCACCCACACCGGCAAAGCCTTCGTGCGCCCAGAAGCCGCAGAACGGAATTCGCGAGGCGGCCGCGGCGCCTGCCATCGTGGTCTCGCGCAGCGCCTCGATGTCGCCTCCCTGGATGGCGAACCGCGCGCGCAGCCCGAACCAGCGCAGGGTGTAGGCGCTATCCATGTTCTCGCTCTCGGCCATGGCCTGGCGGCTGCGGTCGAACAGGCGGCGCAGTTCGTCATGGCTCATGCTGCCCAGCGCCATGGCCGCTTCTGCTTCGCCCATCGGACCCCAGAAGCGTCCGGGCTGCGGCCCGACGCTGTCGGCATGGAGCGTCAGCTCGCCGAAGCGGCGCTCGGCCTGTGTGAGCAGCCCTTGGTAATAGGCGAGCTTCGCGGCGAGCGAACGGCATTCCATCTCGTGGCGCGTGCAGTGGCGTGCCTGCCACTGCGCAACGAGCTCGTCGATCTGCGGCAGCAGGCCCGGCCATTGGCCCTGCGCGACCTTGCATACCAGCACCGTTTCCGCGGCGAGCAGCCGCATCCGTTCGTCCTGCGGATGCAGTCCATGCCGCTCGCAGCGCCTTGCGAAGATGCGCGACAGCTTCGGCCAGCCCAGCAGCAGGTTGCCATAGGCCGTGCCTGATCCCGCGCAGGCGCGTTCGGGCCTGCCGAGGACGCGAATGGCCACCAGCCACTGAAGCGCGCCGCAGACGAACAACGGCATCGGCCGTGAGGTCAATGCCACATGCTGTCCAAACTGCATGAGTCCCCGCGCCACGACGCGACTGAAGGCACTGCGCTGCGGTTCCTCCTGCGGCCAGTCGCGCAGGCTGGCCAGCCGTTGCACCCCGCCCGACAGCTGCGGCAACAGCGCCTGCGCCTCCAGGTCGCCCAAGCCCATTTGTCCGAAGCCGATGCGCCAGGCGCGCAGTGCAACCACCGTTTCGCCGCATTCATTGGCCACCTCGGCGCACCGGAGCAGCCAGCCGATGCGCTGCCAGCCTGGCGAGCCGCTGCTCCTGCCGGCCCGCTCCAGCAGCGCCGCGGCCTCCCGATGCTGGTCCTGCGCGACAAGCGTGGCGGCGAGGCCGTCGACAAAGGCCGCGAGGGCTTCTTCCGGCCATGCCCGCAGGACGTGATCGCTCGCCATGCGGACCGCGGGCGGATCGAGGATTGCGGTCTGCGGCGGAGCGCCGGTCGCTCGGTGCTCGGGAGCCGAGATTGCGTCCGTGTCTTCCTCCCTCGCGGGCAGATCGCCGAACGGCGCCACCGCCGGCAGGCGGACGCGCAGCGCGTCGGCCAGCCGTGCGGCCGACTGTTCGCGGGCCTCCTCTGCGCCCTCTTGTCGTCGCAGGTACTGACGCTGCAACGGGTGCATTGTCAGCCGCTGGCCGTCCGCCGTGCGGCCGAGCCACGAGTGCTTGCGCAGGACTTCGATTGCATCGAGCGTCACGCCTGCCGAAGCGGCCATGTCGACGTCGAATTCATCCGGTAGCGCTGCCAGCAGCGAGGCTGGTACGCGAGTCTGCTCGGGCAGCAGGGTCCATGAATCCTCGAGCACGACGTCGAGGCTGCGGTGAGGGTCGTCGGGTGGTCGTTCCGGATCGGCAAGATCGAGGCCGGCCTCGATGCGCGCCGCCATTGCTGCGATGCCCACCCTTCCCGCGCCCTGCGCGGCGAGCTCGATGGCGAGCGGCAGCCCGCCCACCTGGCTGCAGATCCGCTCGATCGCGTCGGTGTGATGGTGCGGATCGAAGCGGGGATCGACTCGGTGCAGGCAGTCCCGAAAAAGCAGGGCAGCCGCCGAGGAGCCCGGCTCTCCTGCCGGGTTGCGCGCGAGGTCGAGGCCGGCGAGTTCCAGCAGCCATTCGCGGCTGCCGCCGATCCGAAGCCTGGAAGTGGCGAGCAGGGTCGCTCCGGGCAATCGCGCAAGCAACTCGTCCGCGAGACCCCGAGCGTCGGGAACGGTCTCGAGGTTGTCGAGGACCACCAGCAGGTCCCTGGCGGGCATGACCGACTGCACGATCGTCGCGGCAAGCCGGCGCCCATCCGCTCCGCCGCCGGGGTCGCCGAGCTCGCGCCCGCTGAACCAGACATGGCCGTCGGCGAAGCCGGCGAACAGGTGTGCTGCGACTGCCTGTGCCAGGCGCGTCTTGCCGATGCCGCCCGGGCCGACGATCGTCAGCCAGCGGCATTGGGGATCCAGCAGCCGCTCGCGTAGTGTCCGGAGTTCGGAGGCGCGCCCGACGAGCATGTCTTCGGCAACCGCAGGCGGCGGTTCAGGTTGCGGCGCATCGGCTTGCGGCGCATCGGCGTGGATCCGCCGGTAGAGCGCGAAGCAGACGGCCGAGGGCCTCGCGCCAAGCCGCTCGAGAAGCGCCGCGCGACAGGCCTCGTACTGCGCGATCGCCGCCGTGCGGCGGCCACATCCAGCCTGCAGCCGGATCAGCGCCATGTGCGCCTCCTCGTCCGCGTCGTCGATGTCGAGCCAGGCACGCAGGTGGCCGATCGCCGCCTCCGGGTCGCCCGCTGCTTCGCTGGCCCCGGCCAGGTGCCGGCGCAGCATGATCGCCGACCGGGAAGCCCGCGGCCTGACGGTGCGGACCCAGTCGTCGAATTCGTCCGCATCGCCAAGCTCGAAGCCCTCGAGGAAATGGCCGCGCCAGGATCGGGCGGCCGCGGCTATCCGCTCCCCGGAGAAGGCGGACGGATCGCGGGCGATGGCTTCGAGCTCGCGGAAGTCGATGCGGATGGTCGCGCCGGGAGAGAGCCCGACTTCGGCGTCGTCGATGGCGAGCATCTGCGGCAGCAGCTTGCGCAGGCGGCTCAAGGCCACCCGGAGATTCGATCGCGCGGCGGCCGCTTCGAGGCGGCCCCAAAACAGCGTGGCGAGCCGCGCGCGCGTCACCGCTCGCTCCTCGCCGGCGAGAAAGAAGACCAGCGCCTGCTGCTTCGCACCGATCAGCCGACCCAGCGGCTGGCCGTCGATCTCCAGTCGCGGCCGCCCGAGCATCCGGATCTGCAGGCCCCGCAACCGCGTGATCGATCCGTCCTGCTGATCTCGCCGCACTGAGCCCCCGGACCGGCTACGCCGGATAAACGCAAGATTAACGCCTCCCCAACGTTCGCGAAACGCCTGGGCGCCATCGTGGACCGGTCGTGGACCCGGCCTCGCCGGCAGCCGCTTCATCGCGGCCCGCCAGGTTCCGCGCAATCGACATCGAAAACCAACCGACAGGAGTTCCGTCATGAAACCGAGCCGACCAGCGAATCTCGATCTCGTTCCTGAACGCGATCCCAAAGCCGGTCCCGAAGTTGATCCCGAAGTTGATCCCGGCCCTGCGTCCGCCGGCAAGCGTGCGATCGTGATCGGCGCCAGCATCGCCGGCCTGTTCGCCGCGCGAATCCTGAGCGAACGCTTCGACGAGGTGTGGTTGCTGGAGCGCGACCCGTTGCCCGATGCCGCCGCCCCACGCAAGGGCACGCCGCACGCGCTCCAGCCGCACGGCCTGCTGGCGCGGGGGCTGGAGGTCATGGAAGAACTCTTTCCCGGCTTCACCGACTCGCTGGTGGCGCAGGGTGCGCTGCAGAGGCGACATCGGCCTCGAAGTCGTCTTCGATGCCGACCGGCGGCGCTTTCAGCGGATGCGCACGGGCCGGACCGGCCTGCTCGCCAGCCGGCTCACGATCGAAGCCGAACTGCGCAGGCGGACCCGCAGGCTGCGGGGGGTGACGATGCTCGCAGGGGTCGATGTCATCGAGCCGGTCTTCGATCCTGCCGCGGGCAGGGTGAGCGGCGTGCGCATGGTCCGGCGCGGGCCAGGCAGCAATTCCGGGCTCGACGCCGATGCGGAAACGGCAGCGGCGGACCTGGTGGTCGACTGCACCGGGCGCGGGTCGCGATCGCCGACCTGGCTCGACATCTGGGGTTACGAGCGGGCGCGCGAGCAGCGAGTGCGGATCGACCTCGCCTACACCAGCGCCTATTTCGAGCGCGACCCGCAGCCGCCTGCCGACGTCCTGGGCGTCATCAGCACAGCGACCCCCGGCCTCCCGCGGCCCGCCGTGCTGCTGGCACAGGAGCCGGATGCGCAGGGGCGTAGGCGCTGGGTGCTCGGCTTCGGCGGCTACGGCGCCGATCAGCCGGACGAATCTCTCGCCGGCCTTCGGCAGCGGGCGCAGGCGATGGGCACGAGCGATCTGGTCGAGGTGGTCGAGCGCCAGCAGATGCTCGGGCAGATTCTGAGGTACCGCTTTCCGCACAGCCAGCGCCGGCACTATGAGAGGCTGTCGCGCTTTCCGGCCGGCTACCTGGTGATGGGCGACGCGCTGGCGAGCTTCAATCCGATCTACGGGCAGGGGATGACGGTGGCGGCCTGCGAGGCGCTCGAGCTGCGCAGAGCGCTGCACCGCGGGCTCGACGGCCTCGCGCGACGCTTCTTCAAGGCCGCAGCGAAAGTGATCGACATCCCGTGGCAGACGGCGGTGGGCGGCGACCTCGCCTTGCCGATGGTCCCGGGCCCGCGGCCGCTTCCGGTGCGCCTGGTCAACGCCTACATCGGCCGTGTGTTCGAGGCAGCGGCCGACGATCCGCAGGTCGCGGCTGCCTTCCTGCACGTGATGCACATGCTGCGCAAGCCTTCGTCGCTGATGACGCCGCGCATGATGTGGCGGGTGTTGCGGACGAGCCGGCGGAGGCAGGCCGGTCAGTTCACGCTCGTGCCGCCGGTGTCACAGCCTTGAGCCTTGCCGAATCCAGCAACTTGGCAATGGCGTCGCGATCGAGGCTGTGGCGCAGCCCGACGCAGACTAGAACGGCGGCTGGCGGCTCGCGCCCTGCCTGATGCCAGTCGTGCACGTCGACTCGGGAGCCGACCAGCTGCAGCACCATGACGCTGCCGCTGCTGTCGTGCATCACGCCTTTCGCGCGCAGCAGGCCAAGGCCGCGGTCGGTCAGTCCCTGCGCCAGCCGCCGGACGTCGATCGGCTCCTTGATCGCGAGGCTGGCGCTGACGAAGGCGCCGGCGGTACCTGCGGCGTGCCGGCTGCGCCAGGTTCCTGCGTCGGAGCCCACGGCGAACAGCCCCGAATGCTCGAACGTTCCCGCCTGCGCGTCGGGCCATCCCAGCAGGAGCTCCACCGGCGCCGCCGCGCGCACTGCCGCGACGAGGTCGGCGCCAGGACACAGGCCGCTCAGCCACGCCTGCAGCACCGGTCGCATCTGCGCGGCGACCAGGTCCAGCTTGTTGAGCACGATCAGGTCGGCTTGTGCGAGTTGCGCGGCCACGGTGTCGCCGACATAGCGATCGGCGATCCGCGCGCGCACTGTCTCGGCGTCGCAGACGACGACCGTCGCGTCGAGGCGGAGGCTGGGCACCAGTCCGACCGCCTGCGCCACCGCCGCCGGCAGCGCGACGCCGCTGGTCTCGATCACGACATGATCCGGCTGCGGCTGCCGCTGCGCGATCGTGCGCAGCGCGCCGACCAGGTCACTGCCGAAGCTGCAGCAGATGCAGCCGCCGGCAAGTTCGAGGACGTCTGCGGCACGCGCCTCGATGAGCGCGGCGTCGATGCCGATGTCGCCGAAGTCGTTGACCAGCACCGCGATGCGCCGCCCGCCGGCGTTGCGCAGCAGGTGGTTGAGCAGCGTCGTCTTGCCGGCGCCGAGATAGCCGCCGAGCACCGTCACGCGTGGCGCCTTCGCCGGGTTCATGCGCTGCCGGCCGCCACCGGTCGTCCGCCGGCCACGACGCCCCAGATGCCGATGTCCTTGAGGTCCTCGGGTGCCGCTGCCAACGGATCAGCCTCGAGTACTGCGAAGTCGGCACGCTTGCCGGTCTCGATCGAGCCGATCTCCGCATCCAGCCTGAGCGTGTACGCCGCCCCGAGCGTGACTGCGCGAAGTGCTTCGCCGATGTCGATGCGTTGGCGCTCGCCAAGAAGGCGGCCGCCGGCGGTTCTCCGGTTGACCGCGCACCAGGCGGTGAAGAGCGGCCCCAGGGGTGTCACCGGTGCGTCCGAATGGATCGCGAACGGCACGCCGGTCGCAATCGCGGTGGCGCAGGCGTTCATGCGCTCGGCGCGCTCCGGCCCCACCGTCTGCTCGTAATGCGCGTCGCCCCAGTAGAACGTGTGATTGGCGAACAGGTTCACGCACATGCCGAGCGTGCGGATGCGCCGGAACTGCGCTGCATCCGCAAGCTGGCAGTGCTGCAGGGTGAATCGATGGTCGGGAACGGGCTGGTCCGCCAGCGCCACCTCCATGGCGTCGAGCACC
Organism: uncultured Pseudomonadota bacterium; assembly: GCA_963844195.1. Classification (GTDB taxonomy): domain Bacteria; phylum Pseudomonadota; class Gammaproteobacteria; order Burkholderiales; family Burkholderiaceae_E; genus Lautropia. The sequence continues at coordinate 700,415 of CAWJNC010000006.1, forward strand.
ATGTCGGTCGCCTCGTCGCCGTTGGTATGGGTGTGGACCTGCACACCCTGCCGCAGAGCAAGCGCCAGGATCTCGCGCACCTGCTCGGGCGCCGTGTACCAGAGCCCGTTCGGCAGCCCGTTGTAGTAGCCCGGCCAGCGCAGCCGTGCCGAGAATCCCTGGATCGAGCCGTCGGCAACCAGCTTGACCATGCCAAGGCGCAGGCGGTCGGTGCTCGAGCCGCGCAACTCCAGCGCGCGATCGATGAGCTGCCGAGGCGTCTGCGCGAGCTGGCGCAGCAGCGCGACGATGCGGGTCGGAAAGCCCGGCTCGCCGGTGACTTGCAGCATGCCCGCAACCGACTCCGGCGTGAGCGGCGCGGCAAGGTCGGTGGCGGTAGTGACGCCCTTGCGCACACACAGCCGCGAGAAGGCCCGCATTGCCGCAGTGTCTGCCGCCAGCAGCCCGCGATCCATGCCGACCTCCGCGGCGACCGCCGCCATCGCGTCCGGGCCCTTGCACTCGCCGGTGGGCAGTCCGTCGGCGGCGAGTGGCAGGCCGGGATGGGCGATGCCGTCGCGAAGATAACCGGCTGCGGCCAGCGCCGGCGTGTTGGCATTCATGATGTGCAGGCTCGCGTGCACGACGGCTACCCGCCGCGTTGCCGAGATGCGGTCGAGGTCGTGGCGGTCGCAGCGGCGCCCGCCGAAGTAGATCGGATCGAAGCCCCAGCCCACCAGCGGCTGCTGGGGATCGCCAAGCTTCGCGCCCTCCTCGGCCAGCCGGGCGATGACTTCGTCGATCGACTTCGCGCCGGTCCAGTTGCGGCCGTCTGGATCCATCCGGTCGTGAAAGCCGACGTAGACGAAGCGCCACAACGCACCCTCCATCAGGTGGCTGTGCCCTTCGACGAAGCCCGGCAGCAGAAACCTGGCGGCGAACTGCTCGTCGAGCCGGTAGGCGCCCCAGCCTGCAAGCTCCTCGAGGGAGCCTGCGCCGAGGATCCGGCCGTCGCGAACCGCCACGTGGGTGGCGAAAGGGCGTGCCGGGTTCATCGTCAGGATGCGGGCAGCCCGGTAGATGATGGTCTCGTTCATGGAGGCGATGGTAGCGAGCTTCTTCGAGATTCCGCACAGGTTGCGTGGCGGACCTGGTGCACACGGATCGCACCCAGGCCCGGGCGCCGCCACCGGCGGTGGACACCGCCATCGGCAATGGGAGTCCGGGCCGCAAAGCATCAACGGTCATGCGGCCGCGCCGTCGACGGCCGCTCGCCGGCGTGCGCGCGAAGCCATACGGGCAACGGCCGAAGCTGCGGCGGCGAGCAATCCCTTCGCCTGTGTGCGCCGGGGCGCCGACGCGTGCATCGGTTCGCGCAGCCAGACGGTGCTGGCAGTCATGCCGGTGATGAATGCGAGGCCGTCGACGGCGACGACGTGCGACTTGCCGGCGTCGATCAGGATGTCGTTGCGCAGCGGGTCCTCGGTGATCCAGATCCGTCCGCGTGTGCAGACGATCTCGGCGTGCCTGGCGTCGTGCAGCACGATGCTGCGGTTGACGTCCAGCTCGACGGCCTGGTCGAAAATGTCGATTCTCATGGCAGCTTCCTTGATGCAATCCTGTTGTTGGTGGTGCTCAGGTGGTGGCGTTGTTGATCATCGACGCCGCCGGTATTCCTGCGGTTTCATCCCGGCGTCGCTTTGTAGCGCGTTTGTATAATCGATCGATCACCAGCGGACGCATGACAGGAGACCGTCATGGCATTGATCGATGATCTCGAGCGCCTTTCTGCATTGCGCGACAAAGGCGCCATCACCGACGCGGAGTACGACCAGGCCAAGGCACGGGTGCTGGATCCGCAGGCACCGCTCGAGTCGGCCCGCATGCTGGGGCCGCGCTCGCGCCTGCTGCGGCGTTCGCTCACCGACCGTTGGCTCGGCGGCGTCTGTGGCGGCATTGCGCGCCTCACCAACAGCGAGACGTGGATCTGGCGCCTGCTCTTCACAGCCGGACTGGTCTTCGGCGGTGTCACCGCCTTTGTTTACGTGCTGCTTTGGATCTTCGTCCCGGCGGAAGAGTCGGCGTCCTTTCCTGCGCCTTGAGCGGGCCCCGTCAGAGAAAACCGAAGTACCGCGGCAGGTAGAGGACGATCTCCGGGAAGACCATGCACAGTCCGAGTGCGAACAGTTGGACCGCCACGAAGGGCACGATCCCCCGATAGATATCGGCCATCGTCACGCTTGGCGGGACGCATCCTTTCATGTAGAAAAGCGCGAAACCGAACGGCGGCGTCAGGAAAGCGGTTTGCATGTTGACCGCCATGAGAATGGCGAACCAGGCCAGCACCAGCGCCTTGCCTTCGATGAATGTGCCGAAATCCAGCTTGGCCACGATCGGGGCGAAGATCGGCAGCACGATCAGGCAGATCTCGATCCAGTCGAAGAAGAAGCCCATGAAGAAGACCAGGGCCATCACGAAGATCATCACTTCCCAGGCGGTCTCGATGCCCATCGCCTGAAGCAGTTCCACCACCAGGTGATCGCCGCCGAGGGCGCGAAACACGTAGGCGAACAGCGTGGCCCCGAAGATGATGAAGAACACGAGGGCATTGGTCGCCGCCGAGGAAGCCATCACTGCGCGCAGCGAAGCCATGCTGAAGCGCCGGTTCGCAGCCGCCAGGATGATGGCGCCCAACGCGCCGATACCGGAGGCCTCGGTCGGTGTGGCCCAGCCGCCGAAGATCGAGCCGAGCACCAGCACCACCAGCGCGGCAGGAGGCACGAAGCCGCGCACCACCATCCTGACGCTGAGCCGCTCGTCACTAGCCTTGAGCGGTCCGGTGAGCCGTGGCGCGAGGCTTGGCTTGAGCCAGCAGGCCAGCAGCAGGAAGGCGACGTAAAGCACGCTGAGCAGCAGCCCGGGGAGGATCGCGCCGGTGAACAGCGTGCCCACGGGAATACCGATCAGGTCGCCCATGATGACGAGCATGATGCTGGGCGGTATCAGGATGCCGAGCGTGCCGGCGGAGGCGATCGTGCCGACGGCGAGCGACTTCTCGTAGCCTTTCTCCAGCATGACCGGCAGGGCGATCAGGGTGAGCATGATCACCGAGGCGCCGACGATGCCGGTGGTTGCAGCCATGATCGTGCCGAGGGCGGTGACCGCAACCGCCAGCCCGCCCGGGATCCGGCGCAGCATCAGCTGCAGGATGTGCAGCAGGTCCTCGGCGATGCCGCTGCGCTCGAGCATGGTGCCCATGAAGATGAACATCGGGACCGCGACGAGCACCGGGTTCTGCACGGCCTGTCCGAAGATCCGCGGCAGCAGCGTCGCGAACTGGCCGAGGCTGAAGACGCCGAGGGCGGTGCCGAGGAAGCCGAAGCCGATGCCGATCGCGCCCAGGAGGAAGGCGACCGGATAGCCCAGGAACATGATGAACACCAGGGCCACGAACATGATCACCGCGAGGTGCTCGGTCAGCCAGTCCATGGGGCGCTCACGGCGTAGGGATGGGGGCGGCCTTGGCGAATGGCGTGTGCGCCCTCGCCGCCTGCTCCGGGCTGCCGAAGAGCGCGACCAGGCAGCGCAGCAGCACGGCGATGACTGCCATCAGGGCAGTGACGAAGGCGCCGTACAGAAAGAGCTTGACGATCCAGCGCGCGCCCAGGCCGTTCGGTGCCTCCGACGACTCCCCCTGCATGAAGGAGATCCAGAAGAAGTCATGGGCGTGCGGTAGGGCAACCCACAGGTAAGGCAGTGCGAACAGCAGGCATCCCGCCAGCTCGAGCCAGAGGCGGGTGACGGGCTTCGTCCGCGTGATGAAGACGTCGATGCGGACGTGGCCGTTCAGGAGGTAGGTGTAGCCGATCCAGGTGCAGAACAGCACCGCATGCAGGTGCCATTCGAGTTCCTGCAGGCGGGTGGATCCGAGGCCCGGGACCTGGAAACCCGCCTTGCGGGTGACCACGTCGAGCGTGATGATGGCGATGCAGCCGATGAAGGCCCAGGCCCCCACCTCGGCGATGAACCGGAGGATTCGTTCCAGGACATCGGCGACCCGCAGCAGGAAGTTCATGAACGCGCTAGTTCAGGTAGCCGTAGTCTTTCCAGATCTTGTAGTTGCTGCGAAAGGCGCTGTACGACTCCCATCCCTTCTTGAATTCGGGACTCTTCTGCGCCTCTTCGGCGGCGACCTCCTGCCATGTCTTCTCGAACGCGTCGAGGATCTCCTTCGGCCACTTGTGGACCGTCACGCCCTTGGCCTGGATGTCCTTGATCGCCTGGAACTGCTCCGCCTCTCCCTGCGCGAACTGGTTGAGCATCGTCGCGTCGCAGGCGCCCTGGAGGATCGCCTTCTGGGTGGGGCTGAACTCGGCCCACTTGTTCTTGGAGATGATCAGTTCGTTGAGCGTTGCCTGCTGATGCCAGCCGGGGAAGTAGTAATGCTTGGCCACCTGGTGGAAGCCGAGGGTGAGGTCCATGACCGGCATCGAGAATTCGGCTGCGTCGATCGTGCCGAGTTGCAGCGCCTGGAAGATCTCGCCGGCCTGCAGCAGTTGCGTCGAGACGCCAAGCTTCTGCATGACCGACGCTCCCAAGCCCAGGAAGCGCATCTTGAGGCCCTTCAGATCGTCCAGCGACTTGATCTCCTTGCGGAACCAGCCGGATGCCTCCGGCGAGATCACGCCGCAGGGGATTACTTCGACGTTGTACTTGGCGTGCAGGTCCTTCATGAGCTTCTCGCCGCCGCCGTGCTTCAACCAGGCGAGGTATTCGCCGACGCCCGGGCCGAAGGGGACGGCGCCGTACAGCGCGAAGGCGATGTCCTTCCCGGTCCAGAAGGCGGAGACGGTGAAGGCCATGTCGAGCGAGCCGCTGCCGACCGCATCCAGGTACTGGCTGGCCGGGACCAGGGCGCCGGGCTCGAAGCCCCTGACGTCGATGCTGCCGCCCGACATCGCGCGGATCAATTCGACGAGGCGCGTCTGGGTCGGGCCGAGCAACCCGGTCGTGCTGGGGAACGCCCAGCCCATCTGGGCCCTCACTTTCTTCTCCTGGGCGGCTGCGGGCGTCATGGCGATGCCAAGGACCATGGCGAGCACGGCGGCGAATCTGAGCAGCTTCATCCGTTTCTCCTGGATCGATAGGTGGCAGGCTCCGCCAGGAGCCTCATCACCAGGGGTAACGAGACGAACGGCATCGCGATAACCGCCGGCAACAGGTTGCGAGTTAACTCCCTGGCGCGGCGAAAGACAACAGAAAATGCGTGTCTTATTGGATGCGCCGCAGCAGGGACGGGTCTGTTGCGGCCCGCTTGGCGGCAGTCCGTGGTGCGCCCGGCCCGTCGCCGGCCCTATCATCGGCCCATCGAACGGACGGACATGAACGATCCCAAGCCCAAAACCAAACCCGAGCCCGCCGCCGGCCCCCCCCGTCCGGCGGGAGGCTCGCGGCCGTTCTGGCGCTACATCCTGATCGGCTTCTTCACCGTTGCGCCGCTATGGGTGACGTGGCTGGTTTTCAATTTTCTTTTCAGCCTGCTTGCCAGCACCGGCGCGCCGCTGCTGTGGGGCGCCTCGCGGGGTGTGAGTCCGTTCTCCAAGAACCTGGCCGAATGGCTCATCAATCCGAACGTCCAGTACGTGCTGGCTGCGCTGGCGACGCTGCTGGCGCTGCACTTCATCGGCCTGTTCACCTCGATGGTCGTGGGGCGGCGCCTGATCGCATTCATGGAGGGCCAGCTCAACCGGCTGCCGCTGGTGCAGACCATCTACGGTGCTACCAAGCGGCTGCTTCTGTCGCTGCAGAAGCCTCCGGCCACCGGACAGCGGGTCGCGTTGATCAGTTTCCCGAATGACCAGATGAAGACCATCGGCTTCATCACCAAGGTCATCACGGACACATCCGGCAGCGGCGAACTGGCAGTGATCTACGTGCCGACCGCGCCAAACCCGACTTCCGGCTACATCGAGATCGTGCCGATCGAGGACGTGGTGCTGACCGACTGGACCGTGGAAGAGGCGATGACCTTCGTGATGACTGCCGGCACCACGTCGCCCGACCAGGTGCGGTTCAGGAACGCGCCCGCGGGGGGCGCGCCTTCGGCCTGACGGGGTGTATTGTCGGCATCGGCGGGGCTGGCAAGCTGCCCGGTCACGGCGCATGCGGTGCTGAGGTCGCGGATGGGGGCGGCCATTCAGTGGGCTCCTTGGGGTGTCGAAGGTTGCGAGCGCCGGTCTACGAGTTCATAGACCAGCATGCCTGCCAGCATGGCCAGGACGAAGGCTGCAGCCTTGGGCTGGCCCGCGCCGAGGGAGACGATGGCCGGCCCCGGACAGAAACCGGCCAGTCCCCAGCCGGCGCCGAACACCAGCCCGCCGATGAGGAGGCGCTTGTCGATGTCACGGGCGGTCGGCAGGTGCATGGTGCCGCCAAGGAAGCTGGTGGTGCGCTTCCTGGCGACGGCAAACGCGAAGATGGCGACCAGGATGGCGCCGCCCATGACCAGGGCGAGCGAGGGGTCCCAGCTGCCGGTCACGTCCAGGAAGCCGAGCACCTTCCCCGGATCGGTCATGCCGGAAAGGATCAGGCCGGTGCCGAACAGCAACCCGACCAGGAATTCGGTGATGCGATTCATCGGTGCCCCTTGATATTGTCGTTTTTCCGGATTCAGGCCATTGCGTGGCGCACCAGGTAGACAGTGACGAAGCCGGCGGCCATGAAGGCCAGCGTCGCCACCACCGAACGTGGCGAAAGGCGCGACAAGCCGCACACGCCATGGCCGCTGGTGCAGCCGGAGCCATACCGCGTCCCGAAGCCCACCATTGTCCCGGCGACCAGCAGCGTCCCCCAGCCGGCGTCGATGCGAACCGCTGGAAGCGCGACGACGGCGGCGTAGAGCAGCGGTGCGACCAACATGCCGAGCACGAAGGACAGGCGCCAACCGATGTCGCCGGCTCGGGGCCTGAGAAGGCCGCCGACGATCCCGCTGATCCCGAGGATGCGCCCATTGACGAGGATGAACAGGGCGGAGGCCAGGCCCAGCAGAATGCCGCCGGTCAGCGACGCCCAGGGGGTAAAGTGGTTCCAGTCGATCAGCACGTCAGTTATCCCTTCGGTTGATCACAGAACTGCTCGTATAACACCTGCAGGACCGCCAGCGCCTGCGGGCTGTCGATGCGGTAATGGATCTGCTTTCCTTCGCGGCGGGTGGCGACGAGTCCCTCCTCCCGAAGCACGCCCAACTGCTGCGACAAGGTCGGCTGGCCGACGCCGACCAGCTCCTGCAGCTCTCCAACCCGTCTCTCGCCCTGCGACAGCTGGCACAGGAGCATCAGTCGGTCAGGGTTGGAAAGGGCCTTCATCAGCCGGCACGCCGTATCGGCGGCGCCGCGCAGGGCGGGGAGATCGATTTCTGCTGACATCGGATCGTGAATGGTTGATTAAGCTAAAAACATTATATTGACAGACAAAATATGAGTCAATAAACTGTTTGCGTCAACTCGGCACCTTGGAGGTTCCTGATGACACCAACCGTGGAAGCGTTCTTCGACAAGGCGACTTGGACCGTCAGCTACGTCGTCTACGACCGTCCCGGCGGCACCTGCGCCGTCGTCGACTCGGTGCTCGACTACGACCCGAAATCCGGGCGCGCCCGGACCACATCGGCGGACCGGCTGATCGGCTTCATCCGGGAAAAGGACCTCAAGGTCGAGTGGCTGCTGGAGACCCACGCCCATGCCGATCACCTTTCGGCCGCCCATTACCTGCGCAAGCACGTCGGCGGGAAGATCGCCATCGGCGCTGCCATTGCCGACGTCCAGAACGTCTTCAAGGGCATCTTCAACCTCGAGCCGGAATTCCGTCCCGACGGCAGCCAGTTCGACTACCTGCTGCGGGATGGCGAGTCCTTCGAGATCGGCGGCTTGCGCGCCGAGGCGATGTCGGTGCCTGGGCACACGCCGGCCTGCATGGCGTACAAGATCGGCGACGCGGTCTTCCTCGGCGACACCCTCTTCATGCCTGACGTCGGCACGGCCCGTTGCGACTTCCCGGGCGGCGACGCCCACAAGCTGTACCGCTCGATACGCAAGCTGCTCAGCCTGCCGGCCCAGACCCGCCTGTTCATGTGCCACGACTATCCGCCGCAGGGGCGCGAGGCTGCTTGGGAGACGACGGTGGCCGCGCAGCGCGCCGAAAACGTCCACGTGCATGACGGCGTGAGCGAAGCGGCGTTCGTGCAGATGCGCACCCGGCGCGACGCGACGCTGGAGATGCCGACGCTGATCCTGCCGTCGGTGCAGGTCAACATCCGGGCCGGCGAGCTGCCGCCGCAGGAGGACAACGGCGTGTCGTACTTGAAGATTCCGATCAACGCGGTCTAGGGCAACCCCCCCGAGCGCCTTCGGCGCTCCCCCCCTTGGAAAGGGGGGGCGCCGCCAGCGGCCGGGCCAAGCCCGTTCCGCGGCGGCTGCTGGGTGAGGGGCGGTGTTTCAGTGCGGAGGGTGCGGCTGGGTTCGAGGAGAGCAGCATCCGATGCCAGGGACGAGGGGGCGTCGACAGCGGTCGCTGGGGCGAAGCCCGTTCCGCGGCGGCTGCGGGGTCCGGCCCGTTCGATGCGAGGCCGGGACGTGGACAACTGACAAAGGAGTGGATGGTGACGGACGACAGCGGTGAACAGGTGGTGGTCAATCTTGCGCAAGAGGAGGATTACCGATTCAGGATCGAGTTCGGTGACGCGGTGCCGGTGCTGACGGGTGATGAACCGCCGCCGCTGGGTGGCGGCCGGGGGCCGTCGCCGGTGCAGTTGCTCGCCGCTTCGGTCGGCAGCTGCCTCTCGGACTCGCTGCTGTTTGCCCTGCGCAAGTACAAGCAAGAGCCCGAGCCTCTGAGCTGCACCGTCGCCGCGACTGTTGGCCGCAACCCCGAGGGCCGGTTGCGCGTGCTCGGGATGAAGGTGGTGCTGACGCTCGGCGTCGCGGGGCAGCGGCTCGAGCACGTCGAACGCGCGGTGCGCCAGTTCGAGCAGTTTTGTACGGTTACCCGCAGCATAGGCGACGCGATTCCAATCACCGTCGCGGTCCGGGACGCCGCGGGTGAGGTGGTGGGCCAGGCGAAATGACGCCGTGCCGGCCGCGCCTGCTGCTACGCTAATCGGATGAAACCGGTCGTGAAGTGGGGCGTCGGCCTGATGCTCGTCGTGGCCACGACGGCCACCGCCTTGCTGGTCGGCGCTCGCGCCACGCCGGTGCAGGTGGTACCGGTGGTACGCGCGCGCATCGTGCAATCGGTGGTCGCCACCGGGCGATTCAATGCGCCCGCCCGCATCGACATCGGTTCCGAAGTGACCGCCGTGGTGCAGGAGGTGCGGGTGCGCGAAGGCGTCCGGGTCCAGGCAGGCGACCTGTTGATCCAGCTGTCGGATGGGGAGGCGCGGGCCGCGTTGCAGCAGGCGCAGGCGGCCTTGGCGGAAGCACGCAACCGTGCCGAGCAGCAGGCATCGGTGGCGGCGCCGATGGCGAGCCAGGCGGTCGCGCAGGCGCAGGCGACAGTCGACGCCGCGGATCGTGAATACCAGCGCGCGCGGGACCTGGTGGCGCGCGGCTTCTATTCCCGGCAGCGCCTGGATGAAGCGCGACGGCTGCGGGACACTGCGCGCAGCGTGCTCGAGTCGGCCCGAGTGCAGGCGCGGGCCAACGAGGACAGCGGCGTCGAGCAGGCGCTGGCGCTGTCCCGGGTCGAACAGGCCGCGGCAGCGCTCGAGGTCGCACAGGCGCGGCTCGCGCGGCTGCGCATCGTCAGCCCGGTCGATGCCATCGTGCTGGCGCGGCACTCGGAGCCCGGCAGCATGGCGCAGCCGGGGCGCGTGCTGCTGGCACTGGCGGCGCAGGGCGAGATGCGCATCGATGCCGGAATCGACGAAAAGCACCTGCGGCTGCTCAAGCAAGGCATGCCGGCGAGGGCGGTGGCGGATGCCTTTCCCGGCCTGCCGTTCGACGCGAAGCTGACCTACATCGCGCCGGCGGTCGACCCCCAGCGCGGCACTGTCGAAGTCCGTCTCGCGGTGCCGCAGGCGCCGGACTTCCTGCGACCGGACATGACGGTGTCGGTCGAGCTGCTGGGCGGCGAGAAGTTGGACACCCTGGTGCTGCCCGCCGGCGCGGTTCGCGACGCCGACCGCCCTGCGCCCTGGGTCCTCGCGCTGCGCGCCGGTCGCGCGGTGCGCACGCCGGTGACGCTGGGCCTGCGCGGTGTCGGCGCGGTCGAGATCGTGGCCGGCCTCCAGGAAGGCGACGAGGCTATCCCGCAGACCGAGAAAGCGGTGGACGGCGATCGGGTGAGGCGCAGCGGCGCGAGCGCGCGCGGCCGGGGCTTCGAGGTCCCGTCCTTCATTTCGGGCTGAGGACGGGAGATGCGCTTCAGCCGTCGCCGCCCTGCCGTCTCGAGATGGGCCCGTTGGATGCCCTTCGAGCTGCTGGTAGCCCTTCGCTACCTGCGCGAAGGCCGGATGCAGAGCCTGCTGATCCTCGCCGGCGTCACCGGCGGCGTCGCGGTCATCATCTTCCTGACGCAGCTGATCAACCAGCTGCAGGCGACCATCATCGACCGCTCGATGGGATCTCAGGCGCACGTGGTCATCCGGCCGCTGGAAGAGGTGACGCGCCGGGTGGTGCAGGGCGATCCCGACCGTGCGGTCGCGGCGGTGGTGCAGCCGCGTGAGCAGCGGCTGCGCTCGGTAGACCAGTGGGAACGGATCGCGACCCTGGCGGCGGCGACGCCGGGCGTCGTCGCGGTTTCGCCGGTGGCGAGCGGCCCCGCCTTCGCGTCGCGCGGCAGCAGCAACCGCAGCGTAGCGCTGTTGGGCGTGCAGGCGGACGCCTACCGTCGGGTCGTGCGGATGGACGAGTACATGACCCAGGGCAGCTTCGAGCTCGCCGGCACCGGCACGCTGATCGGCATCGAACTGGCGCGCGATCTCGGCGTCGGCGTCGGCGACAAGCTGCGGGTCACGACTGCCGAGGGCCGCAGCGAAACCCTCGACATCGACGGGCTCTTCGACATGGGCAACCGCGACCTGAACCGGCGCTGGGTCTTCGTCACCCTGAAGCTTGCGCAGACCCTGCTCGACCTGCCCGGGGGCGTCTCCAACATCGACCTGACCGTCACCCGCCTCTTCGATGCCAATCGCGTCGCCGATGGACTGCGCGCCGAAACCGGGCTGACGGTGGACAGCTGGATGCAGACCAACGCCGGCCTGCTCAACGCGCTGGCCAACCAGAGCGTCTCCAACAACCTGATCCGCAGCTTCGTGGTGATCATCGTGGCGCTCGGCATCTCCAGCGTGCTGGTGGTCAGCGTGGTCCAGAAGCAGCGCGAGATCGGCATCCTGCGCGCGATGGGCGCGGGCCGACGCCACATCCTGACGGTGTTCCTGCTTCAGGGCGGCCTGGTGGGGCTGGCCGGCTCGCTGCTGGGCATCGCCCTCGCCTACGCGCTGCTGGTGGTCTTCTCGCAGATCTTCCGCAGCCCTGACGGGGGACCCATGTTCGCCGCCCAACTGGCGCCGGCGCTGGCGCTGCAGGCTACGCTGCTGGCATGCGCCGTCGGACTGCTGGCGGCGGTGATTCCGGCGCGGCGTGCCGCCCGTATGGATCCGGTGCAGGCGATCCGCGCCTGATGGCGGCCTGGGCAGGTCCCTCTGCGCCGATCCTTCTGCTTGCGGACATCCGCAAGCGCTACAACATCGGCACACCGGTCGAGGCGGAGGTGCTGCACGGCATCGACCTTTCGCTGCAGCAGGCGGAATTCGTCGCGCTCAAGGGCCCGTCGGGCTCCGGCAAGAGCACGCTTCTCAACATCATCGGCCTGCTGGAGCGGCCGACCTCCGGATCGCTCGAACTGGCGGGGCGACAGACGCGCACCCTCGACGACCGCGAACTGACCGGTTTGCGCGGCGCCACCATCGGCTTCGTCTTCCAGTTCCACCACCTGCTGCCGGCCTTCACTGCCGTCGAGAACGTGCTGCTGCCGTCGATCATCGCGCAGGGCACCGCGACGGCCGAGGCGGAAGCGCTGGCGTTCGATCTCCTCGCCCGCGTCGGGCTGCGGGGGGCGGAGCACAAGCGCCCGGGCGAGCTCTCCGGCGGCATGCAGCAACGCGTCGCGATCGCTCGCGCGCTTTCGCTCAAGCCGCGCCTCATCCTCGCCGACGAGCCGACCGGCAACCTCGACACGGTCACCGCGGACGAGATCTTCGCCTTGCTGCGCGCGTTCAACCGGGACCACGGCAGCGCCTGTCTCATCGTGACCCACGATACGCGCCTTGCCGACGGCTGCGACCGCATCATCGATCTGGTGGACGGGCGGATCGTGGGGAGTCGACGGGCAGCGCCGGAGGAATAGAATGGTGGCCCGGGGCGCCTGGAGGTAGGCACCGCGGAAAGGCACTTCGGGAAGGCACTGCGCGCCCGCTCATCCCTGCAGCCAGGACCATCGATGAAGATAGACGATCTGCTCGCAGCTCTGCCGGAACAGGAAGTGACCCTCGACGTGCTTCGGGAGAAGTACGCCAAAGGCGATGAGAAAACGGCACGCGACATCAGGGCGCGCGTAGCAAGGGCGTTGGCGTCGGTGGAGCCGGCGTCACGGCGGCAGCACTGGGAGACGGAATTCCTGTGGGCGATGGAGAACGGCTTCGTGCCGGCCGGCCGTATCAACTCGGCTGCCGGCACCGACATCCATGCCACTCTGATCAACTGCTTCGTGCAGCCGATCGGCGATGCCATCTCCGGGCGCGATGCGAAGGGCGGCCCCGGCATCTACCTGGCGCTGCAGGAGGCGGCCGAGACGATGCGCCGCGGCGGCGGTGTCGGCTACGACTTCTCGACCATCCGGCCGCGCGGCGCCCTGGTCAAGGGCACCTTGTCGCGGGCGTCGGGGCCTGTGTCCTACATGCGCGTCTTCGACAAGTCGTGCGAGACGCTTGAATCGGCCGGCTCGCGGCGCGGCGCGCAGATGGGTGTGATGCGGGTGGACCATCCCGACGTGGAGGAGTTCATCAACGCCAAGAACGACGGCTCGCTCAGCAACTTCAACATGTCGGTGGCGGTGACCGACGAGTTCATGCGCGCGGTCGAGGCCGACAGCGATTTCGACCTGGTGCATGCCGAGGAGCCGTTCACCGGTGCGGGCAGGGCCCATCGCAGCGACGGCAAGTGGGTCTACAAGACCGTGCGGGCGCGGGATCTCTGGGACCAGGTGATGCACTCCACCTACGACCATGCCGAGCCCGGCGTGATCTTCATCGACCGGGTCAACCAGGACAACAACCTGTCGTACTGCGAGTCGATCGTCGCCAGCAACCCGTGCGGCGAGCAGTTCCTGCCGCCCTATGGCTGCTGCGACCTCGGCAGCATGAACCTGACCCGCTACATCTCGGATCCGTTCGGCGACGCGCCTTCTTTCGACCACGAGCGCTTCCGACGCGCCGTCGCCCTCGCCGTTCGCGCGCTCGACAACGTGCTGGATTTGACGCTGTGGCCGCTCGAGGCACAGGAGCGGGAGGCGCAATCCAAGCGCCGCGTCGGCCTGGGATTCACCGGACTCGGCAACGCGCTGACCATGCTGAAGCTGCGCTACGACAGCGAGCAAGGGCGCAGCTTCGCGGCGAACATCGCGCGCACCATGCGCGACGTCGCCTACGAGGCGTCGGTCGGACTGGCGCAGGAGCGGGGTGCCTTCCCGCTCTTCGATGCCGACGCCTACCTCGCCGAGCCGCATGCCGCCTCGCGACTTCCGGAAGCCCTGCGCCAGCGCATCCGCGAGCACGGCATCCGCAACTCGCACCTGCTGTCGATCGCGCCAACCGGCACCATCTCGATCGCGTTCGCCGGCAACGCGTCCGGCGGTATCGAGCCGGCCTTCTCGTGGACCTACACCCGCCGCAAGCGCATGCCCGACGGCAGCAAGCACGAGTACCAGGTCGAGGATTTTGCCTACCGCCTCTGGCGCCACCTCGGCGGCGACGTCGATGCGCTGCCCGACTACTTCGTGTCGGCGATGCAGATCGCGGCGATCGACCACATGCGGATGAGCGCGACGGTGCAGCCTTTCATCGACTCGGCGATCAGCAAGACCGTCAACGTCGACGAGGACTACCCCTACGAGGACTTCAAGTCGTTGTACCTCGAAGCCTGGCGTGCGGGACTCAAGGGCATCACCACCTACCGGCCCAACTCGGTGATCGGCTCGGTGCTGAGCGCCCCTTCCGCCGGTGCATCGGCCGCAGCGGGCGGCACCCCGGCGGCGAGCGCACAGCAGCCGCATGACCTGCGCGTCGAGCCCGACCGGCGCCTGCGCCTCGAGCGGATCCCGCAGCCGGCGCTGTCGTCGCTGCGCTGGCCGAGCCGCCCGAAGCTGGCCGCCGGGAACATGGCGTATTCGTACATGGTCGAGCCGCTCGACAAGCGGGCTTCGTTCTGCATCTTCATCGGCCAGACCGAGGAGGCCTACCTGCGCGCCGACGGCACGCAGGGACTGCGCAGCGTACCCTTCGAGACCTGGGTCAACGGCAACGAGCAGCCGCGCGGCCTCGGCGCGATCGCCAAGGCGCTGTCGATGGACATGCGCTCCAACGACCGGGGCTGGCTCAAGCTCAAGCTCGACGCACTCGCGCGCACCCGCGACGAACAGCCGCTGCAGATGCCGTTTCCGCCCGACGGCGAGGTGCGCTGGTCGCCCGGCATGGTCGCCGCCTTCGCCGAAGTGGTGCGCCAGCGCTGCGAGGCGCTCGGCATCTTCGAGGCGCTCGATTCGCAGCCCACGCCGATGCTCGATGCGATGCTGTTTCGCAAGGAGCCCAAGACCGGCCCGCTCGGCACGCTGTCATGGACCGCGGACATCAGCAACGCCGCCACCGGCGACGACTTCGTGCTCGGCGTGAAGGAGCTGCAGCTGCCCGACGGCGCCCGACGGCCGTTCTCGATCTGGCTGTCCGGCGATTACCCGCGCGTGCTCGACGGCCTGTGCAAGCTGCTGTCGATCGACATGCATGTGATCGACGTCAACTGGATCGGACTCAAGCTGCGCAAGCTGCTCACCTTCGGCGAGCTCAACGGCTCCTTCTGGGCGCCGGTGCCCGGCGAGAACCGCCAGCAGGTTTGGCCGAGCACCGTCGGCTATGTCGCGGCGCTGATACTGCACCGCTTCAAGGTGCTGGGGCTGCTCGACGACCAGGGCAATGCCATCGGTGGCGCGGGAGCGCTCGCGCTGCCGGGTGCTGCGCCTGCGCCGGTGGGAACTGCGGCGCCGCTCATTGCCGGCCAGGCTTGTCCAGCCTGCGGCGTGCGTGCCTACATCAAGCGCGACGGGTGCATGTTCTGCACGGCTTGCGGGCACCAGGGGGAGTGCGGGTAGGAGTAGGGGGATCCCCCCTTGGCGCCCTTCGGGCGCCTCCCCCCTTGCAGAGCAAGGGGGGCGCCGGCAGCGGCCGGGCCAAGCCCGTTCCGCGGCGGCTGCTGGGTGTGGGGCAGTGCGTGGGTGCAGGGGTTGAGGCCGGGTTCGCCGGAGCGGCATCCGATGCCAGGGACGGGGGCGCCGCAACGGGCCGGGCTGAGCCCGTTCCGTGGAAGCACCACGCTGTCGGTCCCGGTGGCCTTGATCTGCCGGGCGATTCGGGCCGGCAGCGACCGTCTCCCTGAACGAGAGGCCCGCAATGTTCTTCCAGCGCATCAAGACCCCGGGACTCGGGCACAACGCCTACCTGCTCGGCTGTGGGGCCGGCCTTGCCGTCGTTGTCGACCCTCGTCGTGATGTCGAAACCTATCTGCGCGCGGCGCGCGAGAACGATCTGACGATCGCCTACGTTCTCGAATCCCATCGTCAGGAGGATTTCGAATTCGGCTCGCGTGCGCTCGCGCAGGCGACGGGCGCGAAGATCGTCGGCGGCGCGCACGAGTTGTTTGGCAGCATCGACGTGAAGCTGAAGGACGGGGAGGAACTGGCGGTAGGCAGCACCCGGTTCGTGGCGCTGCATACACCGGGGCACACGCCAGAGAGCGTCAGCTATGCGGTCTACGTGAAGGACTCGGGCGAGAAGTGCTGGGGCGTGTTTACCGGGGATGCGCTCTTCGTCGGCGATACCGGCCGCACCGACCTGCCCGATCCGAAGAAGACGGGCGAGAACGCAGGAATCCTGCACGACTCGGTACACCGGAAGATTGCCCCGCTGGGCGACCAGGCGTTGCTCTTTCCGGCCCACGGCTCGGGTTCCGCATGCGGCGGCAACATCTCGGATCGCGACGACTCCACCCTCGGCATCGAGAAGGCCACGAATGCCGTCTTCCGCAAGAGCCGCGAAGAGTTCGTCGAACACAAGGTTGCGGAGAAGATGGCTCGCCCGCCCTATTTTGCGCACATGGAGAAAGTCAACCTCCTTCCCGGGCGGCCGCTCAAGGCGACGGATTACAGGGTGCTGCAGCCGAAGGAGTTCCAAAGCCGGATGAAGGAAGGGGTGGTCATCGACACCCGGCCGCCCGAGGCATTCGCCGGCGCTCACATCCCAGGTTCGCTGAACATCTGGCTGCAAGGCATTCCCGCCTTCGGCGGCTGGATGGCCGACGAAAGCACGCCGGTCTTCCTGGTGGTCGACAGCCCTTCGGCGCTGGAGCAGGCGGTGCTGTCGCTGGCACGGATCGGCATCGACGGCGTCGCCGGTGTCCTCACCAGCGGGGTCGAGACCTGGCGCGAGCAGGGCCTGCCGATCGAGCGCATCGCCACGACCAGCGCCGCCGAAGCAGCGAAATGGCTCGATGAGAAAGCCGTCCACATCCTCGACGTTCGCGACTTCTACGAGTGGAACGAGAAGCACATTCCCGGCGCGGTCCATCGCTATGTCGGCTCGCTGCAGGACAACCTGCCGCAGCTTCCGAAGGGCGACCGGATCGTCGTGCATTGCAGCGTCGGCCACCGCTCCGGGCTGGCCGTGAGCATCCTGAAGAAGAACGGCTTTGCCGATCCATGCAACCTGCTTGGCGGCATCACGGCGTGGGAGGCACTCGGCCTTGCGCTCGAAAAGCCCGGCGCCTCGGCCAAGGCGGCGTGAGGCTGCACCAGCGCCCGCTTCTGCAAGACTTCATCGGCAGGCCTCGCCAGGGAAGTTCGCCGCCGCTGCGCCACCGCGGACGGTCAACTCGGCGCAGGCTTGCCAGTCATCCGGTCGTGCTTGAGGAAGTACCGTCGCGCCAGGGCGAGCAGCTGGTTGTCGGTAGGATGGTCGACCGTTTCGTAGCTGACGATCTGCGCAGCCACAAGCGGTCGGTGCTTGTCCACGTAGTGGCGCAGGTCGACCAGCGCCGTTTGCGAGCCGGTGACCAGCACCTCGGCGATGCCGCCGAGCGCGTCGCTGACCTCGCCGAAGAATTCGTGCTCTGTGCGGACGGTGCTGCCGTGCTGCTTGGTGACGTGGGAGGCAGCCTTGATCTTCGTGGTCTGCGCGTCGGCGGAGTCGAACTGCATCACCTTGGCGTTGTGGTGGTCGAGCCAGACCACGGCGTGGGACATCGTCATGAGGTACTCTCGGTTGGAGGTTCGGGATCGTCGGCTCCGCCGGCGCATTGCCGGCCCGCCATCAAAGGGTCGAACGCGTCGAGACGCCGGCCGCCGCTTCGGCGGCCGATTCGCAGGCGACGCAGCGCAATGCCTGCGGCTCGATCTTCAGACGGTCGAAGGGGATCTGCACCCCGCATTGCCTGCAGAAGCCGAAATCGTCGTCGTGCAGTCGCTGCAGCGCGCTGCTGAGCTCGCCGAGCTCCTGCATGCCCGCATCCGAAAGCGCGAGGTCCACCTCGCGATCGGCGCTTCTCTGCGGAGCGTCGTCGGCATCCTGTTCCAGGAAGGCGCTGGCATGCTCGGTTCGGGAGCCGCCTTCCTGGCGGGCGGCCAGCCGGCGTTCGACCTCAGCCAGCCGCGCCCGCAGGTCTGCTTCGATCATGGCCCTCTGGCCGCTGGTCAGTGTAGTCGGCATCGACCCTCTCCTTTTATTAAATTGTGGGCCTGACCTGCGGGCGGCGCCTTGCGCTAGATCATGCCGCGCTCATCACCAGCTGCGTCTGCGTCACGACCGCGCAAAGCTTGCCCGCTTCCGTGCGGATCATGGTCTGCCAGACCATGGTGGTCCGGCCGCGGTGCAAGGCGATTGCTTCGCCGGTCACGGTGGTGCCCACCGGCGCGCCAGCGATGAACTTGGTGCTGGAGTCGGTGGTGGCGGTGCGCGCGCCGGCCGGCAGGTTGAGGACCGTGCCGACCGCGCCGAGCGTGTCGGCGAATGCCATGATGGCGCCGCCGTGGAGGATCTTGCCGGCGGTGCAGAGCTCGGGCCGCACCTCGAGCGTCGCGACGATCCGCTCCGGGTCCGCGGATACGACCTTCACGCCCATCAGCCCCGGGAACAGCGGGGCAAGGCGCTCCTGAATGCTTGCAGGATCGATCATGCCGGTGTTCTACTTGCCCGTCGGTTCTGCTTGAGCGTCAATTCAGCTTGTTGCTCTGGGCGACTTTACGCCATTTCTGCAGCTCCGCGTCGATCATCGCGGCGAACTGTTCCGGAGTATTGCCGACCGGCTTGGCGCCGAGTTCGAGCAGCTGTGCGTTGACCTGCGGCATCTTCAGAATCCCGGCCACCGCTTGCTGCAGCTGGTCGACGATCGGCTTGGGCGTGCCTGCCGGCGCAAGCAGCCCGAACCACGCGCTGACTTCGTAGCCCGGCACGCCGCTTTCGGCGATCGTCGGAATCTCCGGCGCCTGCGGCCAGCGCTCGGTGGTGGTGACGGCGATCGGCCGGATCTTGCCGGCCTTGATGTGCGGCATTGACGAAGGCAGGTTGTCGAAGCCGAGCTGGATCTGCCCGCCCATGAGGTCGATCAGCATCGGCCCGCCGCCTTTGTACGGGACATGCAGCAGGTCGGTGCCGGTGAGCGCCTTCAGCAGTTCCCCGCTCATGTGCGGCGAGCCGCCCGGGCTGGTCGATCCGAAAGTGATCGACCCCGGCTTTGCACGCGCGGCCTTGAGTACGTCCTCCAAGGTCTTGAACGGCGTATCCGGATTGACCGTCAACACGTTGGGCGTGTCGGCGACATCGGTGACCGGCTGGAAGTCCTTGATCGGATCGTAAGGTACCTTGCCGATGGCCGGGTTGATGCCGTGCGTGGAGATGGTGCCCATCAGAAGCGTGTACCCATCCGGGGCCGCGCGCGCCACCGCATCGGTGCCTATCGAGCCGCTGGCCCCGCCGCGGTTCTCGACGATGAAGGTCTGCTTGAGCGAATCGGTCAGCCGAGCCGCGACCGCGCGCGCCAGCAGATCGGTGGTTCCGCCCGGCGGATAGGGCACCACGATCTTCACGGGGCGATCGGGATAGGCGTGCTGCGCCCCGGCTGCCGATGCCATTGCGACGATGCCGAGCGCCAGCAGCGCCCTCGCCAGCATGGATGTCGTCTTCATGTGTGCGTCTCCTCGATTGCTTCGTTGGCTGCCGGCGCTGCGTCGGCGGCCGGGCGGGCTTTCCGGGCTTGCCGGGCCGCTAGGCCGCGTCCATCCCGCGCAACTGATCGCGAAATTTCTCCGGCACCTCGATCTCGAATCCAAGGATCGCGGCCGACAGGGCCTTGCCGTAGTTGTCCAGGCACAGGCTGCGCGACACGCCGCCGCCGAGCGCGCCATGGCAGACGAAGTTGAGCGCGTCGAGGTTGTCCACCTCGTAGCGCAGGACCTCGCCCTTGATGGCGGACTTGTAGTGCGCCTTGAAACGCGCCGCGGTGAGCTGCTCCTTGAGCAGCGGATACAGTGCCGGGGTATAGGCGAACACCGCGATGTTGGAGGTGTCGCCCTTGTCGCCCGAGCGTGCATGGGCGACGTGCTGGAGCATGACTTTCATGCCGGTTTCTCCTTGGTGGCTGTGACGCCGCAGGCGCTCGCCGCGAGCATCTAGCTCTCGAAGTAGTTGATGGTGGCGGGAACCTTCTCGCGCGGCACCAGCGCCGACCACACGCCGATCACCTCGCGCGTGCGGTCCTGGTGCGGAACCCGCTTGCCGGTATGCGCAATCCCCGACACCGCCATGCCGTCGACCTCGCGGCCGACCTTGATCGCCTCCTCGCGGGTCCTGGTGCGGGCTGCGACGCGGACCGCCACCTCATAAGGCTCCGGCGCGTCCGCCGGCGTCGCGTCGCCGTGGATGGCGTTCAGGCCGAGGAAGTCGATGCGGATCTCCTCGGCTTGCAGCTTCACGATCTTGAAGCGCTCCTCGAGGATGCGCTTGGCCAGCCTGGCGCGGCGCAACGCGCCGGGACCGGCATAGAAGAAGAGTCCTCGCCGATGAAGCCCTCGGTGCAGCCGATGGAGACCTTGAGGGTGGGCGTGCGCGGCTTGCCGCCGATGTTGCCGACCCGCACCCGGTCCGGGCCCACCTGCTCGAGCGTCGCAGTGGTGAAGTCCACCACCACGTCCGGCGTGATGTAGTTGGCCGGGTCGTGCACCTCGTAGAGCATCTGTTCGCGCACGGTCTGCAGCGTCACGGCGCCGCCGGTGCCAGCCACCTTGGTGATGACGGCGCTGCCGTCGCTTTGCACCTCGGCGATCGGAAAGCCGAAATTCCAGGGCTCCGGCACGTCCTTGAAGCCGGGATCCGAGAAGTAGCCGCCGGTGACCTGTGCGCCGCACTCCAGCAGATGACCGATGCCGTTGCCGGCACCAAGCCGCTGATGGTCGAGCGGATCCCAGCCGAATTCATGCATCATCGGCGCCATGAAGATCGACGGATCGGCGACCCGGCCGGTGACCACGATACGCGCATCCTGGCGCAGGGCCTCGACGATCTTCTCGGCGCCGAGATAGGCCTCCGCCGAGATCAGCGTCGGCGCCAGCGTGCTGGTGGCGGCACCGTTCTCGAGGATCCGGTCGGTCAGCTGCAGCACCCGGTCGGTGATCAGGCTGCCGTTGACGGCCGCCACCTTGACGCCCTTGAAGCCCATTTCGCGCAGCCAGTGCACGATGCGCTGGGCCGCGCCATCCGGATTGATCCACCCCTGGTTCGAGACGATGCGCGTGCCGTGGCGCATGCACGCCGGCAGCACCGCGCGCATGCGGTCGTCCAGGTAGGTGTCGTAGCCGGGAAAGCCCGGATCACGCCGCGCCCGCACCTGCGCCGCCGAAACGGTCGCTTCGGCCATCGTCTCGAAGCACAGGTAGTCGAGCTGGCCGCGCTCGGCGTTGAGTGCCGCCGGTTCGACCCGGTCTCCCCACCAGGCGGCGCCCGAGCCGATGCGGATGGTCTTGCTCATCTCCACTCCTCCCTATTCTCGCGTCATCGCTGTAACGGCATTCTCGGCGCGCGGCGCGACACCGCACAAGGCACCGCCCGGCACATCCGCTGTGCCAGGGGTTCACAGCGGCAGCAATCGCTGCTGCTGCATCCGCTCGAGCCAGTAGTGGAGGGCATCTTCGGTGTCGAAGCAGTCGGCCAGCCCGTGCTGGCGCAGCTTGAGGCCGCTCAGGACCGAGTCGGGCGGGATCGTCGATGCCGTGCGCGAACGCGCGGTCGGTGAACTGCCATGAGCTTCCGATCAACCCGGCCAGGGTCATCTGCCGCAGAGCCGTGCTTCTTCACGACGCGTGCCCAGACAGGTTCCATGGCCGGCATTTCCGCGGCGAGCTTCATCGGCTGGGGCTCGCCAGCCTGCATGCCGAAGCGCGCGGCAAGCGACGCCCAGATGTCCTGCCACACCAGCATGTCGCCGTTGACCACGTTGTAGGTCTCGTTCGCGGCGACCTCGTGGGTTGCGGTGAATTCGGCGGCGCGCGCGATCAGGCGGCTGTCGCTCGCCGCGTTGATGTAGCGCCCGCCACCGGGGAACGCCAACGGCCGGCCGAGCTCGCGCATCACCGCGGCATAGGCGCCGAGCGCTGCCACGATGTTCATCGGGCTCGAGACCGCATGGCCAAGGACCAGCTGCGGCCGCAGGATCGAGAAGGTCCAGGCGCTTCGCGGTTGCCGCTCGCGCAGCAGATCCTCCTGCAGCCAGTAGAAGTTCTCGTGCCAATGGCGCGGCCAGCGCTCCTTGCATGGCACGGGCGCCGGCTCCACATGGCCGCCGTAGGCCTTGGTGCCTTGCAGGATCGTGACGTGGCGCAGTCCGGGCGCCGCCTGCAGCGCGTCCAGCAGGTTGCGCAGCATTGCTTCGTTCACCGCCATCTGCTCGGGGTCGCGCCAGCCTGCGATCAGGTCGGGCTTCTCGTAGAGCGCGGCGTACAGCAGATGGGTGGTGTCGGCCATGCGTGCGCATGGCGTCGCGGCAAGCGCCGGCATCGGTGAGGTCGACGGACAGGTGGCGGACGCCTTGCGGCAACTGCAGGGGGCGTCGCGACAATCCGGTCACTCGCCAGTCCGGCAGCCCGGCGAAGTGCTCCACTGCCGCGGCACCGACCACGCCGCCGGCGCCGGCGATCAGGATCCTGTGCTTGGCCTTCATCGCGCGCTGCCTCAGTTCATCACTGCGCCGGAGCTCTTGACTGCGCGGGCCCACTTGTCGAGCTCGGCGCGGATGAACTTGTCGAACTCCGCCACCGTACCGGTGCCCGGTTCTGCCCCGTCGGCCGCGAGTCGTTGCGCCACGTCCGGCTGCGCCAGGAGCTGGTTGACGGCCTTGTTCAGCTGCTCGACGATGCCAGGCGGCGTGCCCGCCGGCGCGAGCAGGCCGTTCCAGGCCGTCGCTTCGTAGCCCGCCACGCCCGACTCGGCGATCGTCGGCAAGTCCGGCGCGGCGGCCGAGCGACGCTCGCTGGTGACCGCCAATGCGCGCAGACGCCCGGCCTTGACCTGCGGCATGGCGGACAGCATGGTGTCGAACATCGCCGCGACCTGTCCGCCGGCGACGTCCACCAGCGCGGGCGCACTGCCTTTGTACGGCACGTGGGTCATCTTCACGCCGGTCATCGATTTGAACAACTCCGCCGCCAGGTGGGTCGACTGGCCGTTGCCGGAGGAGGCGTAGGCGAGCGCGCCGTCGGACTTCTTCGCATGCGCGATAAACTCCGCCACCGTGCGGGCCGGCACCGACGGATGGACCACCAGCACCAGCGGCACCTGGGTCAGCAGCGCCACCGGCGTCAAGTCGCGCAGCAGGTCGTAGCTCATCTGCTTGAAGATGCCGGGATTGATGGCATGGGCGGTGGTGCCGACCACCAGCGCTGTAGCCGTCGGGCGCCGCCCGTGCCACGATCTCGGCGCCGACGTTGCCGCCCGCGCCCGGCTTGTTGTCGATGATGAAGGGCTGCTTGAAGCGCTCCTCGAGCTTGCTGCCGGCCAGCCGCGCGACGATGTCGGTGGGCCCGCCCGGCGGATAGGGAACGACGATGCGCACCGGCTTCGCCGGGTACGACTCGGCGAAGGCGAGCTGTTGGACGCCGGTGGTCATGCCTGCCGCGATGCCGGCGCTCTTGAGCAGTGTCCTGCGGATCGGATTCATTCGGTCTTCCTTATGACGGGCGCAGTGGATGCGGATGCGCCGGGGTTGGCTGATCGGCGGGGTCGTGCCGGTCCGGCTAGCTTGCTTCGCCGGCGCGATAGACGACTGCGTCGACGGCGACGCAGCCGTCGCCGCGGGCGCCGACGATCACGGGATTGATGTCCAGGTTGGTGATCGCCAGGCGATCGTCGAGCATCAGGCGGCCGACCTGGAGCGCCGCGGCGCAGAAGGCCGCGACGTCGAGCGCCGGTTCACCGCGGACGCCGTCGAGCAGCGGGGCGATCCGCAGCCGGCGCAAGGCCGCCTCGATCGACGCCAGGTCGAACGGCGCCAGCAGGACCTGCGAGTCGGGCATGGCCTCGACATACTTGCCGCCGTCGCCGACCAGCAGCACCGGTCCGAACACCGGGTCGGCGCGGGCGCCGATCATCAGCTCCCGTTGTCCCTTGGCCATGCGGGCGACGATCACCGATGACAGCGCGATCCCGGCGGCTGCCGCGGCGGCGACGATCTCGCGATAGGCTCGCGCGACAGCCTCGCGATCTTCGAGGCCGACCCGGACCATGCCGAGCTCGGACTTGTGGACCACGTCGGCGGAGCAGCCCTTGAGCACGACCGCTTGCGCCACCGAGGTTGTCGAAGGCGGCCAGCGCGTCCGCCTCGTCGTGGCAGGTCGACATGGTCCGACGACCGGTACGCCGTGCGCCCCCAGCAGCTGCAGGCTGGCGGCCTCGTCCAGCATGCCTGCGCCGACGACGTCGCGCGGCTTCCCAGCGCGTGCATGGCGGGCGGCCGCGCCCGAGCAGCCTCGCGCAGCTCCGCATGCGCCAGGAACTGGGACAAGGCCCGGATGGCTTCGCTCTCGGTGGGGAACACGGCCAGGCCCTGGGCCTTGAATCGCGCCGCGACGCTTTCCTGCGGCGCCGCCACCACCAGCGGCTTGCCGGTGAGCTCGGCGAAGCCCGCCGAATCGCGGGCGAAGGCTTCGACGTCGTAGCCGGCGCCGGCGACCGGTATGCCGACCAGGAAGGCGTCGGCGGCGGGATCGCGCGCGATCGCCGGCAGGATCGCGCCCAGCAGGCTGCTGTTGGTCAGCAGGGCCGCGGTGATGTCCACCGGATTGGTGGTGGTGGCGAAACCCGGCAGGATGCCCTGCAGTTCCGCCTGCGTGGCGGCCGACAGCGGTTCCATCGGCATGCCGGCCGCGCTGGCGGCGTCGGCGGTCAGGACGCAGACCGCGCCGGAGTTGCTGACGGCAACCAGGCGCCGGCCGCGAGGGCGCCAGCCCTTCAGGTAGAGCTCGGCGGCGCCGACCAGGTCGGCCATGGTGTCGACGCGCAGGATGCCGTGGTCGCGCAGGAAGACGTCGACCAGGCGGTCCTCGCTTGCCAGCGATCCGGTGTGCGAGCGCGCCGCTTCCTGCCCCGCCGGCGAGCGGCCCGACTTCAGCACCACCACCGGCAG
Source organism: uncultured Pseudomonadota bacterium (assembly GCA_963844195.1). Lineage (GTDB taxonomy): Bacteria > Pseudomonadota > Gammaproteobacteria > Burkholderiales > Burkholderiaceae_E > Lautropia. The sequence continues at coordinate 725,377 of CAWJNC010000006.1, forward strand.
GTCGCGGTCGCGCGCCACGCGCGCTGCTTCGGCGAGGTTCCAGGGATCCGGTATGCCTTCGAGGTAGAGCATCAGCAGCCTGAGCGCCGGATCCTCGGCCACGACCGTGGCGAGTTCGCACACCGTCACGTCGCAATCGTTGCCGGTGGCATGCGAATGCCGCACGCCGATGCCGCGCGCGCGCAGCAGGCCGTAGGGAATCACGCTCATCGCGCCGCTCTGGCTGATGATGCCGATCGGCCCGTCCTGCGGCGGCGCCTCGATGAACATGGTGGAGAAGCTGGCCACCGCGCCGGTGCCGAAGTTGGCGAGCCCCTGCGAGTTGGGCCCGACCACCCGCATGCCCTTGGCACGCGCGCGGGCGGCCATGGCCGTCTCCTTGCGCTTGCCCTCGGCATCGGATTCGCCGAAGCCGGAGCTCATCACGATGGCCAGCTTCACGCCGGCGGCGGCGCATTCGTCCACGGCGGCAACCGCGCGGTCGCCGGCCACGGCGACGATGGCGACGTCCGGCGTCTCGGGCAGCGCGGCCAGGCCGGGAAAGCAGCGGATGCCCTGCACCTCGCTCGCGGCTCGGGTTGATCGGGTAGATCGCGCCCTGGAAGCCGAAGCGCGACAGGTAGGCGAGCGGCCGGCCGCCGATCTTGTTCGGAATTTTCCGAGGCGCCGATCACGGCGATCGAGCGGGGAGCGAGTGCGACGCGCAGCGCGTCCTTGGCATCATCGAGGCTCATTCGGTTTCCTTCTCGAAGTACGGCAGCAGCCGGTCGCCGAGCGGCTTGAAGCCGCACTGCACGCGGTCGCCGATGGCGAGGCCGGGATCGCCGTGGCCCATCATGCGAAAGCCCTCGTCGACGTCGACGAGCACGATGCGGTAGGGCGCGAGCGCCCGGAATTCGTCGGTGGGGGCACGGTGGACCAGGGTGCCGGCGTGGATGGTGCCGCGGCCTTCGGAGCGCAGGTCGCGCGGCCCGGCAGCGCCGCATCCGGGGCAGAAGGCACGGCGGAAGTACCAGACCTGCGAGCAGGCGGCGCATGCCTGGTACACGATGCCGGTGCCCCCGCGGGTCCAGTCGGGCGGGGTTGCGGCGATGCCGGAGGTGGCGGCGATCGGTGCGGCGATCCGGAGGTGCCGATGACGCCGGTGGCCGGCGTGTCTTTGGCTTTCATGGGAGCGCCTCCAGGAACAGGCTCACGTGCGAGGAGAGCACGCCGCCGTCGCCATGCAGCAGCGCGGTCCCGGCGCGCTGGACCTGGCGCTCGCCGGCGCGGCCGGTCATCTGCAGGTGCGTCTCGGCCAGGTGCGCCATGGCGCCGGCGACGCCGCAGTGGCCGTAGGACAGCAGCCCGCCGTGCAGGTTCAGCGGCAGCGCGCCGTCGCGTCCGAAATGGCCTTCGGCTGCCAGGCGACCGGCCTGCCCGCGCGGCGCCAGGCCGATCTCCTCCAGCAGGATGGTCAGGGTGATGGTGAAGCTGTCGTAGATCGCGGCGAGCTCGACGTCGGCGAGGCTGCGGCCGGCGATGTCGAGGGCGCGGCGGGCGCAGCGGCCGGCGCCGAACTCGATGAGCGAGGGCGTGGCGCTGACGTGCTGCGCCGTGTGGAACTGCGCCGCCGAGCGGATGACCACGCCGTGGCTGCCGGTGGCCTCGCGCGAGACGACCACCGCGCAGGCGCCGTCGGAGACGGGACAGCAATCGAGGATCTTCAGCGGCGAGGCGATCGGCCGCGAGGCCAGCACGTCCGGCACCGTGATCGCCTCCCGGAACTGCGCACCCGGATGCGCCGCTGCATGGCGGCGCATCAGCACCGCCAGCTCGGCCAGGCCGGCTTCGTCGGTACCGAACTCGTGCATGTAGCGGGAGGCCACGAGCCCGTAGTAGGCCGGGATCGTCGGGCCCAGCGGCACCTCGTAGACCGGGTGTCCGGTCTGGGCCAGCACCTGGATCGCGGAGTCGCGGCTCTGACCGGTCATGCGATTCTCGCCGCCGACGACGAGGATCCGCTGGGCTGCTCCCGCCTCGACCAGCAGGTGCGCGAGCATGACCAGGCCGAAGCCGGTCGCGCCGCCCATCTGCATCGCATGCGCGTAGGACGGGTGCAGGCCGAAATGTTCGGCGAAGACGGTGGCCAGCATGATGTGCGGCATCGTCGTCGAATAGCCGCAGATGAGCCCGTCGACGTCTTTGCGCTCGAGCGCCGCGTCCGCCAGCGCGAGCGCTGCCGCTTCGCTCATCAGGTCGAGCGTGCCCTGGCCCTCATGCCGGCCGTAGCGGGTAAGGCCAACGCCGGATACATGGCTCAAGATCGATTCCTCATGCAGATCCCTTCAGGCAACTACACCGTCCCGACCGGCGTCACCGGCGAACCGACGGCGCCGGGCAGCCGCAGCGGCGGAGCCGTCAGCAGGAAGCGCGAGCGGCCGTGCGCGCGCAGCCAGGCCGCCAGCGGTCCCAGGTGCCAGATCTCGCCCAGGTGCACGCCGAGCTTGAACAGGCAATGCTCGTGCAGCGGCAAGGCGGCGCAGCAGCCTTGATGCGTGAGCGCCGGGTGCGCCTCGACCGCATAGTTGTCTGCCGCCAGCACCGCCAGGCCGCTGTCGGTGATCCATTGCAGCAGCCGCGGGTCGCGGCCGTCCAGCACTGCGCAGAGCCGGTCGAGCGCGGCGGCATCGGGCTTGCCGCGCATCTCCAGCAGGCGGTCGGCAAAGCCGGTGTGCAGGCACACCATGTCGCCGGGCTCGACCACGACCTTGTCGGCATCGAGGACTGCCATCAACTGCTCGATAGCCGACCGCGACGCGCTCGTCGCCGAAGTGCGCGTGAAGGTCGATCATCACCGCCCTGCCCTGCACGCAACGTTGCGCCATGTTCTCGATGCCCAGGGCGTGCGCGGCGGAGGTGGAGCGCAGCGGCGCCGGCGGCGCCGGCCTCGCCGGCGCCGGCATCTGCGGCCGACTCGGGCCCGACGATGTCCTGCCCGGCGCGATAGCCGTTGTAGTACACCGCTTCGGGGATGCCGTCGCCGTTGGCATCGAACAGCTGGCCCACATGCGCCAGGCTGTCCCACTGCGTCGAGTACTGCAGGTGCAGGATCGCCAGATCGTCGCTGATGACGTCGGTCTGGTTCTCGTCGTCCCGGAACAGGCGGTAGTTCATGTTGGGACGGCCGTTGCGCAGCGTCGGCCTCAGTACCGGCGGGTGGCGGCGCGGATTGAGCACATTGCCGCCGGGATAGTCGAGCGGCAGGCTCAGGCAGAACGTCCGGCCTTCGTGCACCTCGGCGATGCCCTGGCGCACCTTCTCCGCGGTGATCAGGTTCAGGCGCCCCGCCTGGTCGTCGGGGCCGAAGTCGCCCCAGTTCGAGCCTTCGGGCCGGCGCGTCCAGCGTTGGCTCATGTCACGCTCCTGGTGTGTGTCATTCGACTTGTCAACGGCGCGTGGATGCACCCACGTCGCATGAAGCGGACGAAGGCCCGTGGCCGAGGTAGATGCGCTCGATCAGGTCGCCCTCGCGCAGCGCCTGCGCGTTGGCGGAGGCGGCGACGCGGCCGGTCTCGATCAGGTAGCCATGGTTCGCATGCCGCAGCGCCTTCTCCACCAGTTGCTCGACCAGCAGGATGGCAAGGCCGTCGGCACACAGGCGCGAGGCCACTTCCAGGATGCGGTCGATGACGATCGGCGCGAGGCCGCCGGAAGGCTCGTCCAGGATCAGCAGGCGGGGCTCGCCGATGACGCCCTGCGCGACCGCAAGGATCTGCTGCTGGCCGCCCGAGAGCCGCGACGCCGCCTGCTGCCGGCGATCCGCCAGTTCCGGGAAGAGCGCGTAGATCGCCTCGAGGCGGCTGCGGTCGCCCCGAGGGTGGCGGGCGTAGGTGCCGATCAGGAGGTTGTCCTCCACCGTGAGGGTGTGGAAGACCCGGTGGCCTTCGAGCACCTGCACGACGCCGGCCTGCACGATCTGGCGCGGCGTCGCCGCGCTGAGGTCGACACCTTCGAAGACGACGGTGCCGCGGCGCTTGGGGATGAGGCCGGAGATCGCGTGCAGCATGGTGCTCTTGCCCGCGCCATTGCGTCCCAGGAGCACCACGAACTCGCCGACCCGGACATCGAACGAGACGCCGTGCACCACCTCGGCCTTGCCGTAGGCGACATGCAGGTCCTCGACCTGCAACAGCACCTGCGGATTGCGTTCGCTGACGTTGTTCATGACGTCCAAGTCATTCGTAAACGGCCGCTTCGGGGGGCGTCATCATGCCCCCAGGTAGATGCGGATGACTTCCGGATCCGTGCGCACTTCGGACGGTGTTCCGTGCTTGATCATCCGCCCGACGTCGAGCGTCGTGACGCGGTCGCAGACGCGAAAGACGAAATCGGTGTGATGCTCGACCAGCAGCACGCCGATGCCCGCATCGCGGATGGTGTGCAGCAGCCCGCCGAGATGCTCGATCTCCGCAGCGGTCAGGCCACCGGCCGGTTCGTCGAGGAGGATGAAGCGCGGCCGCAGGGCGAGGCCCCGTGCAATCTCCAGGAAGCGCTGCTCCGCATGCTCGAGGAGATTGGCGCGGCGATGCACCGCGTGGCCGAGGCCGACGCCGTGCAGCAGCTCCGCTGCCTCCTCGCGCAAGGTCCGATCGTTCGAGGCGACCGACGGCAGCCCGAAGAGCGTGGCGACGAAGCCGGACCGGCTGTGGGTCCAGCCACCGAGAACGGCGTTGTCGAGCACGGTCAGCGCGCCGAGCAGGCGCGGCTTCTGGAAGGTTCGAGCGATGCCGAGCACCGCCCGGCGCTGCACCGTCGCCTGCCCGAGCTCGTGCCCGAGGTAGCGGATCGCGCCTGCGGACGGCTCGTAGTAGCCCGACAGCAGGTTCAGCATCGTCGTCTTGCCGCTGCCGTTGGGACCGATGAGGCCGTGGATCTCGCCCGGCCGAAGCGTCAGGGAGACGTCGTCGAGCGCCGTCAGGCCGCCGAAGCGCTTGGTCACCCTGGCGGCGACGAGCTGGTGGTGTTCGCCGGATGTCGCCGGGGCTGCCTGCGAGACTGCCTGCGCAGCCGGTGGCGCGGCGGCCGTCGCGGCGGCGTCGACGTCGAAGGCGGCCTGGCCGCGACTCATCGCCGGGCCCCAAGGGCACGCGCCAGCCGCGGCAGGTCCGGCGACACCGGCACGCTGGCGATCCGGCGCGGGCGCAGGCGCTCGGCGATGACTTCGAAGACGCGGCCGATGCCTTCGGGCACCAGCAGGACCACCGCCAGCAACAGCAGGCCATAGAAGAAGTTGCCGAGCTTGGCCAGCGGCGCCACCAGCTCCGGCAGCGCGGTCAGGATCACCGTCCCGATCAGCGGCCCGACGATGCTGCCGCGGCCGCCGATGATGATGCAGACGAAGAAGAACAGGCTGAGCTCGAACACGAAAGTGTCGGGCGTGATGTAGCTCTGCAGCGAGGCGAACACCGCGCCGGCGATACCGGCGGTGATGCCGCTGAAGACGAAGACCTTCAGCTTCGCCCGGAACACCGGCACCCCGACCGCCTGCGCCGTGACCGGCTGGTCGCGGATCGCGACCAGGCCGCGCCCCCACATCCGGCGGGCGACGTTCCAGGTGAGCCAGGTGACGATGACCGCCAGCGCCAGCACCAGGTAATAGAAGCCGGCCGGCGTGTCGAATGGCGCGGGAAAGGTCGGCGCGGGCAAGCCGATGCCGCCGCCGGTCAACTCGTCGTTGGCCATGATGAATTCGCCGACGATGAGGGCGACGGCCATGGTCGCCATCGCGAAATAGAATCCCGGCAAGCGCAGGGAAGGCAGGCCGAGCAGCGAGGCCGAAGAGCCCGCACAGCGCGCCGGCAGCCGCGGTCGCCAGCGCCGGATGCACCCCCTGCGTGCCGGCGAGGATGGAGAAGGTGTAGGCGCCGACCGCGAGCAGCCCGACATGGCCGATGGACAGCTGGCCGGTATAGCCGACGACCAGGTTCAGGCCGCCGATCAGTACCCAGAACACCGCGATCAGCGCGGCCAGGTGCAACTGATACTGGTCGCCGGCCCACGACGGGAAGGAGATGGCGAGGGCGCCTGCCGCCACCAGTGCTGCCGGCTTCTTCACACCGGCCTCGTGGTGCTGGAGCCGAGCAGTCCCTCGGGCTTCAGGAGCAGCACGAGCAGCAACAGGCCGACCGATATCGTCTGCTGGAACTCGCCGCCGACGAAGTAGCTGGAATAGGCGTTGAGCAGTCCCAGCGCCGCGCCGCCGATCAGGGCGCCGAGGTTGCTGCCCAGCCCGCCGACCGCCAGGGCGATGAAGCCGTTGAGCGTCAGCGTGAGTCCCAGGGCGAAGTACGCGAAAGTCAGCTGGCCGGCGGCAAAGCCCGCCAGCGCGCCCATGGCGCCGGCGATCACGTAGGACAGCGAGCGGATCCGGTCGGTGGGAACGCCCCGCGCCCGCGCCGCGAACGCGTCCTCCGACATTGCCAGGAACAGCTTGCCGTACATCGTCCGGCGATAGAAGAGCTCCAGGCCGAGCGCCATCACGATGGCAATGCCGATCGGCAGCCAGAACTTCTGGTCGGCGATGCCGGCGCTGAAGTCCTGCGGGATCAGGCGCGGAAAGGGCCGGGGCTCCGTGCCCCACCACAGGCCGACCGCCTGCTGGACCATGGTTGCCAGCGCCAGCGTGCTGAGCAGCCAGAGGTGCTCGTCGCTGCGCGCCAGGACGCGACGGATCGCCAGGATGTCGGTGAGCCAGCCGAAGGCTGCACCCACGGCCACCGCGCCGATCAGGCCCACGATCCACGGCCATCCCATGCCGGTGATGAAGAACGCGCCGAACACGCCGCCGAGCATGGCGATGTGCCCGGTGGTGATCGACAGCACCTTCGACGTGGAGAACATCACGTTGTAGACCAGCGCCGTGGCGGCGAACAGGGCGCCGGTGGCGAGGCCGGAGACAAGTACGGACCACATCGGCGCGCAGCCTCAGCGTGGCGCGCGCTTGAAGCTGCCGTCCTTGAACGTGTTGGCGATGTTCACCGCCATGTTGTCGTCGGGAAAGCCGTTGCGCTGCTCCGGTCCCCAGCTGTAGGTGGCGTAGATGCCTTCGTAGCGCGACGTGTTCTCGAGCGCTTTCTGCACGGCAGCCGGATCGGTGGAGCCTGCCGCCTTGACCGCATGTTCGATGATCTTGACGCAGTCATAGCCCATCGCAACCCACCAGAACAGGATGTCGAGCTCCGGCTTGTCGCCGAGGCGCGGGCGCATCTTGTCGACCAGCGTCTGGGTGCGGGGAGGAAGCTTGCCGGATTCGTCGTAGGTGGTGCTGACGTAACCGGCGGCGAAGGTGTTCTCCCAGTACTGCGGCTTGTTCAGCAGCGCTCGGATCTGCGACGCCATGAGGGCCGGATGACCCACCACCGGCACGTCCCAGCCCATGTCCCCGCGCGCGTTCAGCAGGCGCGCCTGCAGGCCGGTGGCGGCCGACCAGGGCATCACGACGTCGGCGCCAGCCGCCTTCGCCTTCGACATCTCGTCCGTCAGGTCGGTCTTGTTGGGATCGATCAGCACGCTGTACACCGGCTTGACGCCGGCCTTCTCGAGCAGCTCCTGCGCGGTCTTGGCGCTGGAGGTGCCGTAGCCGGTGGTGTCGCCGATCACCGCTACCTTGGTGCGCTTGAGCGTCTTCAGCGCATAGTCGTTGGCCGAGCTGATCCACTGCATGTTGGTGTTGATGACCCGGAAGGCGCGCGGATACTTCTTCGGGTCGGTCAGCTGGTCGATGGAGCCGATCACCAGGTTCGGTATGCCGGCCCGCGCCAGGATCGGGGTGGTTGCGAGGCCTTCGCCGGAGTTGACCGGGTCCGATGACGAAGTGGACCTTGTCGCTGAAGGCAAGCTGCTGGGCGAAATTGACCGCCTTGGTGGGATCGCCTGCCGTGTCACGCGTCAACAACTCGATCTTGCGGCCGAGGATTCCGCCGGCGGCGTTGATCTCCTCGACGGCCAGCTGCACCCCTTCGTTCTCGGCCAGCGCCGCGGAGGACAGCGGCCCGGTCAGCGACGACAGCCAGCCGATCTTGATGGGCTGGGCGACGGCTGCGCTGCCGAGCAGTGAGAGCGTGGCTCCGACGAGGATGCCCGCCAGCATGGCTGGTGCTCGAACCTTCATGTGTCTCCTCCGCCGCCACCGGCGGCATGCTTGTGCGTGCTTGGTTTCGTCAGGCGAACCGGCCGGTGGAAACCGTTCGCCGGCGCGACGCGGGTGAGGAGCGGATGAACTGCACTATAGTTTCGCCCATGAGCTTTGCCTCGCCTTGGGGCGGATTCTGGTCGCGCGGCTCGATCGGCCGCAAGATCTGGATCGTCACAAGGGGTGTGAAGTACCTTCACAGTACATGGACCGATTCGACGAACTGACGGTGTTCCTGCGCGTGGTCGAGACCAGCAGCTTCTCGGGGGCGGCACGGGCGCTTGCGATGTCGCCTTCCGCCGTCAGCAAGCTGGTGGCGCGCCTGGAGGCGCGGCTCGGTGCGCGCCTGTTCGATCGCATCGGCGGATCGATCAGGCTGACCCAGGAAGGCGAGCGCTTCAGAGTGCATGGCGCTCGCGTGGTCGAGGCCATGACGGAAGCCGAGAATGCGGTGGCCGCGAGCGACCACGACGTCTCCGGGGTGCTCCACGTGCATACGCCGCTGACGTTCGCGAAGTACGTGCTGGCGCCGCTGCTGCCGCAGTTCCTCGAGCGGCATCCGCAGCTGCGCATGGAGTTCATCCTCGGCACGGCGCGCGGCGACTTCCTCAAGGAGGGCATCGACGTCGCCATCCACAGCGGGCATCCGAAGGAGCTGCCGCTGATCGCGCGGCCGATTGCCCGCCGCCGCTGGCTGATCGCGGCGGCGCCGTCGTATGTCCGCCGGCACGGCGCGCCCACCCTGCCCGAGGAGCTGCGCGCGCATCGCTGCCTCAACTTCACCGTGCGCACCAACTGGAACTCCTGGGGCTTCCGGCAGAACGGCGCCTTCAAGACCATCGACGTCCCGAGCTACGTCGGTGCGGACCAGGGCGAGCTTCTGCGAACGCTCGCGATCCAGGGGCTGGGCGTGGTGCGGCTGGCCGACTTCCACATCGGCCACGATGTCCGGGAAGGCCGGCTGATCGAGCTGCTGGCCGAGTATCGCGATCCGGTGGATGACCTGATGTACGTGCTCTACCCGCACCGGCAGAACCTGGCACCGAGGGTGCGGGCGTTCCTCGATTTCCTGGACGAGCACTTCCACCCCTGACGGGTCGCGTCGCCGTCCGTACGGCGACGCGCCGGCCGCGGCCGGCAGCTCCTCAGGCGAGTATCCGCACCTTCGGTTCGCGATCCCATTGACGCGTGCGTGCCGGCTCCAGGAAGCCGGCGGGACCGCCGGCCAGGTCGATCACCCCGGCATCGAGCATGACCCCGGCCTTGTCGAGCAGCGGCTTGGACTCGGCGGTGAAGCCGATCGCCTTCAGGTGCGCGAAGGCGAAGCTCGCGAAGTCGATCGCGGCGCTCTCCTTGAGCAGCATGGCGCAGCCTTCCTGCGACAGGACCAGCGCGACGGCGTCGAAGAGGACCGATGGCGAGCCCTGCAGCTGCCCGTCCGCCGCAAGCTTGCTGCCGTCGGCCAGGGTGACCCCGCCGACTTTCGGCGCCACGATCTTGACCTTGGCGCCTTCGCCCTCCACCGCAGCTTTGATGGCCTGGATCAATGCCCCGTCGGCACCGTCGCTGACGAGCACGCCGACCATGCGGCCCTTGAGCGTCGGCGGATACTTGCCGACGATGCGCAGCGCCGGCGACGGCTTCATGTCGATCGGCTCGGCGGCCGCTTGCGACTTCGGCGGCAGCTCCATGGCGAGTCCGTCCGCGACGCGGGCGGCGAGCTGCTCGTCGACGTTGCGAAGGTTGGCGAGCATCCGCTTGCGCACATGCAGCAGCTCGACCTTGGAGAGTTCGAACACGAGCGCGCTGGCGAGGTGCGCCTGCTCGATCTCCGTCTGCGAGCGGAAGAAGAGGCGGGCATGACTGTAGTGATCGGCGAAGGTCTCGGCGCGCAGGCGGACTTTTTCCGCTTCGATGGGCAGCTTGAAGCTGCGGAAGCCGCCGGCCGGATCTTCCCGCGGGCCGCCCTCCTCGCCCGCCTCGGCGAGGCTGTTGGGTTCGAAGTTGGCGCGTCCCTTGAAAACCTGGGTCTGCATCTGGCCGTCGCGCTGCAGGTTCTGGAAAGGACACCCCTTGGCGCGGTTGATCGGGATCTGGTGGAAGTTGACGGTGCCGAGGCGCGACAACTGCGTGTCCTGGTAGGAGAAAAGGCGGCCCTGGAGCAGCGGATCCTCCGAAACGTCGATGCCGGGCGGCATGTTGGTGGGCAGGAAGGCCGCCTGCTCGGTTTCCGCGAAGAAATTGTCGGGATTGCGGTTCAAGACCATGCGCCCGATGATGCGGATCGGCGCCAGTTCCTCTGGGATCACCTTGGTCGCGTCGAGGATGTCGAACGGCAGTGCGTCCGCTTCCTTCTGGCTGAGCAGCTGCACGCCGAACTCCCATTCCGGAAAGTCGCCGGCGGCTATCGACTCGAAGAGGTCGCGGCGGTGGTAGTCGGGATCGGCCCCGGCGATCTTCACCGCCTCGTCCCAGCAGGTGGACTGCAGGCCGAGTTTCGGGCGCCAGTGGAACTTGACGAAGGTCGCCTCGTCCTTGTCGTTGAGCAGGCGGAAGGTGTTGACGCCGAAGCCCTCCATCATGCGCAGCGAGCGCGGGATTGCCCGATCCGACATCGCCCACATGATCATGTGGGTGGACTCGGGCATCAGGCTGATGAAGTCCCAGAAAGTGTCGTGCGCGCTTGCGGCCTGCGGGTAGCCGCGATCGGCCTCCATCTTCACGGCATGGACGAGGTCCGGGAACTTGATCGCGTCCTGGATGAAGAAGACCGGAATGTTGTTGCCGACGAGGTCCCAGTTGCCCTCCCGGGTGTAGAACTTGACGGCGAAGCCGCGCACGTCGCGCGGCGTGTCCACCGAGCCGGCACCGCCTGCCACCGTCGAGAAGCGCACGAACACCTCCGTCTTCTCGCCGACCGCGGTCAGGATCCGCGCCCGGCTGTATTCGGCGAGCGACTCGGTGAGCTCGAAGTGGCCGTGCGCGGCCGAGCCGCGTGCGTGCACGATTCGCTCGGGGATCCGCTCATGATCGAAATGCTGGATCTTCTCGCGAAGGATGAAATCCTCGAGCAGGGTCGGGCCCCGCCTGCCGGCCTTGAGAGAATTCTGGTTGTCGCCCACCGGTACGCCATGGTTGGTGGTGATCCGCGTTTCCGGTGTCGAGGCGGTCTGGTGGGTCTCGCCCCCATTGCCGGCGCGGGTGCCCGCGCGGTTGCCCGCGCTGTTGCCCGCATTCGCGCCTTTGCCTGATTCGGCGCCGTTCGTCGTTGGGGGGATGTCTTTGCGCGCCATGTCTCGATCCTCAATGTTGGAGAGCGGGGGATAGCGATGGTAGGGGGGGCGGCAGGAACTCCGGATCGAGTGACCCCTGGGGCAGTCAAGTATTGGGACTCGGTATGCTCCGTCTCTGGCAGGCGCTACCGTGAACCGGGCGGCCTGAGTTCCCTGCGGGCAGCCGCCTGCGGCGTGATGCATTCAATGGTGGAGAACCCTTGTCCCGCAACATCGAGATCAAGGCGCGCATCGGCAGCGTAGCCGCCCTTCTTCCCAAGGCGGCCGCCATCGCCGACGCCGGGCCGGTCGAGATCCTGCAGGAGGACACGTTCTTCCGTTGCGAGGCGGGACGACTCAAGCTGCGGATGTTCTCGGAGGACGCGGGCGAGCTGATCTTCTATCGACGAGTCGACCGGGCGGGCCCGAAGGAATCGTTCTACCTGCGCTCGCCCACGACGGCACCGCGCATCCTGCGCGAATCGCTGTCGCTGGCCTATGGAGAGATCGGCCACGTGCGCAAGAAGCGCACGCTGTTCATGTCCGGGCGGACCCGGATCCATCTGGATTGCGTGGAAGGCCTTGGTGACTTCCTGGAACTCGAGGTGGTGATGGGGGAGGTGGATGGTGCGGCCTTGGCGGAGGATGAGGCCGAGGCTGAGGCCGAGGCGCTTGGCCTGATGGGCCGGCTCGGCATCGACGCCACGCAACTCGTCGAGGTCGCCTACGTCGACCTGCTTGATGGCGGTGGGCGGGAGGGGTCGTCGCCAGTTCCGGTTTGATCTATCCTCGCTGCGACGCGTCCGCGTCGACAGGCTTTCACCGCGAGGAGAACAAGATGGCGGGATCGTTCGAGTTGAGCAAGGGTAGCGACAACCAGTTCAGGTTCGTCCTCAAGGCCTCCAACGGGGAGACGGTTCTCAGCAGCGAAGGCTACACATCGAAGGCTTCGGCCGAAAGCGGAATCGCCTCGATACAGGCGAACTGCGGCGAGGACTCCCGCTACGAGAAGAAAGAGTCGAAGAACGGCAAGTTCTACTTCGTCCTCAAGGCTGCGAACCATCAGGTGATCGGCACCAGCCAGATGTACGCCAGCGCGCAGGCGCGCGACGGCGGCATCGAGGCGACAAGAACCAATGGCAAGACGACGGTGATCCGGTCCAACGCCTGAATCCGCCCCCGCCTGGCATGCCGCCGGCGTTACGGGCGGCCGCCGAGGATTGGCTATGATTGGCGGATGACACCGAGAGTTCCTGCCGCGACGTCGCCGGCGCTTCCCGAACAGGTCCTCACGAGGGCCGATCTCGACACCGTGGGCCGGGCGGCTCGACGCCATCAGGTGACCAGCGGCGACGGTGCCATGGTCTGGCACGCATGGGGCGACGACCCTGTCGAATCGGAACGCGGTGCGGATGGCGGACCTGCGGCTGCGCCGGTCGTGCTGCTCCACGGCGGCTCCGGCAGCTGGAACCACTGGGCCCGCAACATCGCCGCGCTGGTGCGCGCCGGGCGCCGGGTCTGGGTGCCGGACCTGCCGGGCTTCGGCGATTCCGCGCGGCCGCCGGGCGGGGGCGACGCCGACGCGGTGCCGGCGCCGCTCGAGGACGCGCTGCAGACGCTGCTTGGCGATGCCAGCGTGGACCTGGTCGGCTTCTCCTTCGGCGGCATGGTCGCCGCCTTGCTTGCCGCGCAGAGGCCGGCGCGGGTTCGCCGGCTGGTCCTGGTCGGTGCGCCGGCGCTGGGCATCAAGCCGCCGCAGCCGATCGTGCTGCGGCCGTGGAGCCATCTCGAGCCGGGCGAGGAACTGGACGCGGTGCAGCGCTCGAACCTGCGCAAGCTGATGCTGGCGAGGCCTGGATCGGTCGACGAGCTTGCCCTGGCGATCCATGCGACCAACCTGAAACGGGACCGCATGAAGCTGCGCCGCCTGTCGCGCACCGATATCCTCAGGCGCACCCTGCCGCAGATCGGCTGCCCGGTCCACGGCATCTGGGGAGCGGAGGATGCGCTGTACCGCGGCGTGCAGGAGCAGCTCGAGCCGGCGCTGCGCCAGGCGCCGCAGTTCCGCGGCCTGCACTTCATTGCGGATGCCGGCCATTGGGTGCAGTACGAGGATGCCTCGGCTTTCGACCTCGCGCTCGCGCAGTCGCTCGCGGATTCGCGATAGCGGCGAGTCGACCGTTCGGTCCGACCTTCAATCGAACGAATAGGAATACAGCAGGTCGACCGCATTGTCGCTGCCGCTCTGCGCGCGCAGCGCCAGCCGCTGCGACAGCGCGTACTGGATCCGCAGCAGGTCGTAGACGCCGTCGACGCCTCGTTCGTAGCTGACGAAGAGACGCGTGCCGATCCGCTTGCCGAGCGTGACCACCTCCTGCTGCGTGGACGAGGCGGATGTGCCGCTTTGCATGCCGGGCAGGCCGGTCGGATTCTTGCTCGCGGTGATGCCCTGGGGCGCGCCGGTGTCCGAGCCGTAGCCGAAGTTCATCACGTCGAAACCGAGGCGCTCGGCGACACCGGGCTTGTGGCGGCCGTCGTCCTTGAGAAGCAGGGATCGGCCCGCCTGGCGCAGGGCCAGCGACTGCGCCGCGTTGGGGGCGTTCTTCGGGTCCGTGCCGAGCACCAGCCACGACAGTTTGTCGGTGTCCGACATGTCCTGGTCGGACACCAGCGTGATGACCGGGTCCCGCACCGTGCCGCTGATCGCAACGCCGACCTCGACCGGCAGGAAAGGGCGCTTCGCGACCAGGTCCAGCGCCGGATTGTCGACCGGGCCGTTGAAGCGGATGGCAGCCCCTTTCTCGATGCGCAGATTCTGGCCATAGGCCTGGTAGGAGCCTTCGATGATGTTGACCACGCCGACCAGCCGCGGCTGGTCCGGCAGCGTGCCGAGCACCTGCAGCTGGCCGCCGAGCCGGGCGGCGACGCCGTTGCCGACGACGCGCAGCCGGTCCCCGAGGTCGACGGCGAGGTCGGTCAGAATGCGGATCCTGCTCGTCGGCGTCTCCGGCTCGGCTGCGCCGGGGGTGGCCGACACGGTCTTTCCCCGGCCGTCGACGATCCGCTTGCCCTGCGGTCCGTCGTAGACCAGCTTGACATCGTCCGGCAGGGCCGGCGCAGACGAGCCCTGGATCTCGATGGTGCCTTGGTCTGCACGCAGCTTGCCACGCAGGCTCAGGCCTTCGGGGCCACTCTCGAGTCGGGTGGCGCCGGACACAGTGACGCGCTGACCCGGGCCGAGCGGTACCTCGAGCCGCGAGGCGGTCAACTCGAAGCGGCCGTTGAAGGGCGCCACCGAGGCAGGTCCTGTCTTCCTGTCCCGCTCCTGATCCTTCGCCGCGCCGCGCCCGTCGGTCGCCTTGCCCGCAGTCGCGGCCGCCGTCGCCACGGCTCGCGGCTCGCGCGGCTTGTCCAGCAGACTGGCCTGGCCCTGCAACGCCACCGAGCCCTCGCCGGATGCGAATTCCAGCTTCTGCAACTGCACGGTGCGTCCGTCGAAACGTGCCGCCAGCACTCCCTTGCTGAGCCGCCAGCCCACCGACCGTTGCAGCAGCGACAGGTTCTCGCCGGTGAGGTCGGCATTGAACGACGGTTGCGCGAGTGTGCCGGCTACCGACCCCGCCAGCCGCATGCGGCCGTCGATGACCAGGTCCGGGGCGGTGAGCGGCTGGGTAAAGGCGAGGGAGGGTAGCCTGAGGTCGAAGCGACCGTCCAGCCGTCCCTTGTCGAACGTCAAGCGTGCGCCGTTGCTGCCCTCGAGACCCAGGCTTGCGACCGCCGCCGACTTGCCGGCAGCGCCGGCGCCGTTGTCCTCGCGCAAGTCGACACGCGCCGTCCCGCTCAGATCCTCGGGGCTGCTGCCCTTTAGGTTCCAGTCCGCATCGAGACGCAACTGGCCCAGGAAGTCGTAGCCAGGATCCGTGCCGGCCAAGGCCAGCAGTCGGACGATCGGCACGTCCTTCACCCCGCCGCGGGTGTCGAACGAGGTCGCCGAGCCCCAGCCCACCAGCAGGTGCTCGAGGGCGGCGGAGCCGCCGGCGACAGCCACCTTGAATCCGGCGACGCGCAGGCTGCCGGCATTCAGGCGGATCTCTGCAGGGGCGGTCAGGCGGATCGGTACCTTGCCGTCGAGCCTCGCCGCGGCGAGCCGCGCCTGCCAGGAGGGGTCGTTCCCGAGCGCGGCCTGCGCGGTGCCGTTCATCTTCAAGGCCTGGCCCTCTGAAACCGCCTGCAGGTCGAAACGATGCGCGTCGAGCTTGCCGTTCACCGCCAGATCGAGCGACTCGATCTTGCGTGCCGCCTCGAGCCCGCGCAGCCTGACCGTGACGTCGATCGGCGCCTGCGGCGGCATCGAGGCGGTGATCGGCGCCTGCGCCTCGATCCGCACCGACCCCGCACGCAACGGGCCACCCGGCGCATCGAACGCCAGGCGCTCACCATTCATCACCAGGCGTGCCTGCAGGCGGTCGAAAGCGCCTCTGAGCTCGCCGGCCAGCGTGATGCGCCCGGCGAGGCGCGGATCCAGCAGGCCGGGCTCCGGCAGCGATAGATCGAGCCCGAGCTTGTCGCCGCCTTGGCCGAGCGATCCGGTCGCTTGAGCCCGGTTCCTGCCGAGCCGAAGGTCGAGCGCCATCCTCTCGAACCGAACCGGCGCCCATTGCTCCGAAAGCAGGATACGGCTCTTGACGTCGGCGGCCAGTGGTTCGCCGGCAAGCGTGCTCTGGGCGAGGACCAAAGTAAGCCAGGCGTCGAGACCCGGAAGCACGGTGCCATCGATCGACCAGTCGCCGCTGATGCGGCCCTTGCGCCAGCGCTCGTCGATGGCGTCGTTCCGGGGCAGCCACCGCGCAAGGTCGAATTTGCGGACACCGCCCTTCAGCGCGATCCTGTGCGGCCCCTCGAGGCCCACCTGACCGCTCGTGTGCAGGCTGGTCTCGCCGAGTTGCAGGCGAGCCTCTTCCAGATGGAGCAACGACGCCTCGAGGCGCCCGCGCAGCGCAACTTCGGCTGCGCCGGCGGCGCCGGCCAGGGACTTCGGCATCAGGGCCCGAATGCGCTCAGCCGGTTGCGCCAGGTCGAGCGCAAAAGTGCTGCCCAGCAGGCGGAGCTTGCCGTCCAGTGCGGTCGCTGGCAGCTGCGCGCCGAACTGGGCCAGGTCGATGGCCCGGAAGTCGAGCGCTGCCTGCACTTCGGGAATTGATGTGCCGGCAACCGTGATTGTCCGGCCGGGCTGCACGTCCACCGAGCCGCTGATGCTGCCCTGCGCCGTCATCTCCGGCTGCGTGGGCAGCGTCAGCTGCAGTTGCTGCAGTTGCAACCGGCGGGTAGCGGGATCCTCGAGACTGGTGACCGAGAGCAGGGTGTCGAGCGCGAGCAGCGGCAGCTTGCCTTCCGCCAGGACGCCGCTGCTCTGGTTGCGCAGCGCGAGCCGTCCCGCCCAGCCACCTGCGGCCGCAGGCGCCAGGCTCAGCTCCGCGTCGATCAGCGTCTGCGGCGCGGCCTCGTGCAGGCGTCGCAGATCCAGGCGGGCGAGGTTGGCCTGGGCGGAGGAAAGCGGCATCGGCTCGAGCGGCGCGAGCTTGGCGGCGAGCGCGACGCTGGCGTCCGCGACCGACCCGGCCAGCTTCGCTTCCAGGTGCTCGAGGTTGCCGGCCGCGTCGAGCCGCAGGTCGAGGGGCACCTCGACCAGCTCGCCCTGCCAGCGCAGGGATGCCCGCAGCGGGTGCGGCGGCCGGTCGCCGAATTCGATCTGCACATCGGTGGCCTCGCCCCAAGGCGTGGCCGCGCCGAGGTCGGCCACCACGAACCGGCCGTCGCGGTAGGCGAGCCGTGCGCCGATGTCGGTGACGATGAGCGGCTGCGGCGTGGGGTCCTCGGCTGCCGGCGCGGGTATGACGCGCAATTCGCCCACCGCGAGGCGTTGAAGCTCGACCGACACCGGCAGGCCGATCACGCCCGGCATCTCTATCCGCTCGCGCGGCGCCTGATCCGGCTGCCCCCGGGCCAACGCGACCGTCAGGTTCGACGCGGACAGCTCCGGAATCAGGATCTGCCGCCGCAGCAACGCCGGCAGCGACCAGCGCGCCAGTACGCCGGTGGCGTCGACCTGCAGGCCCTCGCCGTGCCACGAGAGCTTCCCGATGCGGACGCCTCGGTAGAGGTTGCCGCTCGCGCCTTCGATCCGCAATTCGTTGGGCCCGGCATTCATCGTGTCCTGCAGCCGCGCGACTACGAAGCGCAAGCCGCTTTCCGAGCCCAGCCACCAGAGCCCGCCGGCCGCGGCAACGGCCAGCAGCACGGACAGGGCAGCCAAGGCGATGAGCAGCCGGCGCAGCATCAGAAGGTGTACCCGATGGAGAAATGAATCCGGAACTCCGACACCGCCTGGCCGTACGCCAGGTCGAGGTTGACGGGACCGACCGGCGTGCGCCAGCGCAGCCCGACGCCATAGCCGGCAACCGGGTCGAAATCGGACCAGGAATCGCCCGCGTTGCCGTAATCGAAGAAGGCGGCCGCGGAGTAGGCGTCGGTGATCCGGTGCTGGTACTCGAGGCTGGTGAGCGCGAGGTAGCGGCCGCCAACGATGGCGTCCCCGACCCTGACGCCGAGCGACTGGTAGGAGTAGCCGCGGATCGACTGGACGCCCCCGGCCCGGAACAGGTTCTCGCTCGGGACGTCATCGCGCGTGCTCGCCGCGACGACGCCCAGTTCGAGGAGGCCGACGAGGGTGCCATTCCTGAACACGCTCTTCGCGGGCAACGGTTGGAATCGGGTTGCCCGGGTGTGCATTCGAACGAAGCTGCGGTCGGAGAGGAGGCCGGAGTGGGCGCCGGAGAGCTGGGCGCTGATCGCATAGCCGTCGCGCGGGTCGACCGTCGAGTCCACGCGGCGCAGGTTCCAGACTTTGCCGAGCACAAGCGCCTGCTGCGTATTGCGCTCCTCGGGAAGGCTCGCGCTGGCCCGGATCTTCTCATTTTCAAGCTGGTACTGCAGCGAGGTGAAGGAATCGATGTCCCCCTCGCGCTTGCCGACGCCGGCGTAGGTGTTGCTGCGCGAGGTCAGCACGTTTTCGATGTCCTCGCGCTCGAACCGCTGGCCGAAGCCGATGTAGGTATTGTCGTCGTCGAAGGGCGTCCGGAAATCCGCGAAGGCCCTCTGGCGCTTCGTTGAGACCACGAGTCCCGATGCCAGCTGCAGGTTGCGGCCCAACAGGTCGCGGTGTTCGAAGCCGACCTGCCCGCGCACGCCCTCATCGGTGCTGTAACCGAGTCCGAAGACAACGCGGCGGCGTTCGAGCTCGGCGAGGGTCACCAGGATGCGGACCTTGTCCGCCTTCTCGTCCTCCTGCAAGGTGATCAGGTCGGGCAATGCGGCAACGCTCGAAAAGTAGCCGGAACTTCGAAGGCGCAGCTGGAAGGCCTGCAACTTGTCGTCGTGGTAAGGCTCGCCGGGCGCGAATGGCCGCAGGTCCTCGACGATGCGACGGTCGTAGCGTTGCAGCCCCTCGATCACGAGGTCGCCGAACGCGATGCGGGGACCGGAGGCGACAGCGAGCTCGAGCGAGACGGTGCCGGCTTCGACGTTCACCCGAGCCTCGCTCGAGGCGGCCTCGGCGCGCAGGTATCCCTGGCGATTGAGCGTGTCGAGGACTGCCTGCTTGCCCCCCTGCCAGGACGGCGTCAAGAAGGGCGAGCCCGCCTCGAGTCCTGGAATTCCCTGGATCAGCTCCATCGTCTCCCGATCGTCACGCGCCGGTCCGGTAATCCGCAGGTCGATCCCGGCGACCTTCGCCTGTGGCCCTGGTTCCACCGCCAGCCGCACACGGCCGGGCGAGCTGCTCACCGTCGCCTTGCCGCGGAAGTAGCCCTGGGCGCGCAGGATCGCCTGCACCTCGTCTTGCAGGCGCGCGACCAGGCCGTCGAACTGGATCGGGTCGTAGTCTTCGCGGCGCTGCCAGCGGCCGACCAGGGTGTGGCGTTCGATCTCCTCGACGAATGCCCTCGGGGCGTCGATCTCGAATGCGTAGTTCGGCTTGCGGCTGACGCTGAATCCACCGCGAGCGTCGGCAGCCTGCCCGTCCGCGGATTTTGCCGTATCGACGTCCGGTGTTGCGCAGGCGGCGATGAGCGACAGCAGGACAAGGCAGACGGCGCGGCGGGCGACGAAAGGAAGCGGAAGAAGATCTGGCAAACTAGTGGCTGGCGCTTGGGTGGCAGCCGCTAGCATGCCACGTGCCTGCAATCTTGGGTTGCCGCCGACGTCGGGCAAGGTATCCATCGAAGGAACGCCGGGTGAGCGAAGAGACAGAGAAGATCGAGATTCATCGGGGCCTCAAGGGCGTGAACTTCGACCGCTCCAAGGTCTGTTTCATCGACGGCCGTGCGGGCGAACTGCGCTATCGCGGCTATTCAATCCACGACCTGGCCGAGCGCTCGACCTTCGAGGAGACCTGCTACCTCCTGCTCAGGGGTGAGTTGCCGACGGCGGCCGAGCTGAAGGCGTTCGATGCCGAACTCAAGGAAGCGCGCAGACTGCCGGCACCCATCTACGACATCGTGCACAGTGTCCGGAAAGCGCATCCGATGGACGTGTTGCGTACCGCGGTTTCGGCGCTGGCCGCGTTCGACGACGAGGTCGCCGACAATTCCCCCGCCGCGACCCTGCGCAAGGGAATCCGCCTCACGTCGCAGGTGCCGATCATCGTGGCGGCACACGATCACATCCGCAACGGCCGGGAGCCGGTGGCGCCCGATCTGCAGCTGCCGCATGCCGCGAACTTTCTGTACATGCTGCAGGGCCGCGCGCCGACGCCGGAGGCGTCCCGGCTGATGGACATGGACATGATCCTGCACGCGGAACACGGCTCGAACGCATCGGCGTTCAGCGCTCGGGTGGTGGCCGGCACCGATGCCAACCTGCATGCGGCCATGACGTCGGCCATCGCCGCGCTGTCCGGGCCCGCGCACGGCGGCGCCGCCGAGAACGTGATGCGCATGGCGCAGGAGATCGGTGATCCGGCCAACGCGGCGGATTTCGTGAAGCGCAAGCGCGCCAACAAGGAAGCGGTGATGGGCTTCGGTCATCGCGTCTATCGCGCCGAGGATCCGCGCGCCCGGCACATGCGCGCCGGCGTCGAGCAGCTGTCGAAGCAGATGGGACAGCCGCACTGGTACCAGATCCTGGCGGCACTGGTCGAGGCGATGCGGCCCTATGCGCGGCTCGGGGTGAACGTGAACGTCGACTTCTATGCCGGCGTCGTGTACTTCCTCAACGGGATCGCCGAAGACCTGTTCGTGCCGATCTTCGCGATCGGCCGGGTGCCGGGCTGGACGGTCCAGGTCCTGGAGCAGATGGAGAACAACATTCTCATCCGACCGCTGACGCTCTACAACGGCCCGGCGCCGCGGGACTACCTGCCCGTCGAGTCGCGCTGACCTCAAGCGGCCACTGCGGGCGGCGTGGACTTGCGCACAGAGATGCTGCCCGCAAGTCATACTGGGCCATGAACTACCGTCACACACGAATCCGCTATACCGCGTCCGGTTCGCCTTCCGGCCGCGGCGGTCTGTTCGACTCGCTGCGCGCGCGTGCCGCCGGTCCGATCGGCCGCGTACTCGCCGTGGTCGCCGGCTCCCTGGTGCTCGTGGCAGCGCTGTTCGTTTCGGCCATCGTCTTCTCCGTCTTGCTGGTAGTCGGCGCGGTTGCCGGCGGCTGGTTCTGGTGGAAGACGCGCGGCTTGCGCCGCGAGATCCGCGAGCGGCTGGCGCAGATGCAGCAGATGCAATCCGGGCAGGGGCCCGCAGCGTCGGCTGGGTGGGAGCCATCGCCACGCCCCGCCGAAGCGGCGCGCCGGGCAGATGACATCATCGACGGCGACTTCGTTCGCGAAAAGGAGTCGCGTTCCGGCTGAGTCCGTCAGGCCTTGCTCAGGCCTGCGCCAATGCGATGACCGCCGCGGCGACGATGTCCTCGATGCCGGCGCCGCGGGAGAGGTCGCTGACCGGCTGGGCGAAGCCTTGCAGGACCGGTCCGATGGCCTGGGCGCCGCCCAGGTGCTGCATCAGCTTGTAGGCGATGTTGCCGGCATCCAGGTCCGGGAACACGAGCACATTCGCCCTGCCCGCGACTTCGCCCGTCTCCTTCATCTTGCGACCGGCAATCATCGGCGACAGCGCCGCATCGGCCTGCAATTCGCCATCGATGGCGAGTTGCGGCGCGCGTTCGCGGGCGATAGCGAGCGCCTGGAGCACCTTGTCGACATGCGGGTGCCTCGCGCTGCCCTTGGTCGAGAAAGACAGCAGCGCGACGCGCGGCTCCTGCTGCAGCAGCGTGCGGCAACTCCGGGCGGAGGCGATCGCGATGTCCGCAAGCTGTGCGGCGTCCGGGTCCGGATTGACCGCGCAGTCGGCGAAGACCAGCACGCGTTCGCCAAGCACCATCAGGAAGAAGCTCGATGGCGTCGCGATGCCGGGCGACAGCCCGACCGTGAGCAGTCCGGCCTCGATCACCTTGGCGGTGGTGGTTACCGCGCCTGCCACCATCGCGTCGGCATCGCCGGCGCGCAGCATGAGGCCGGCGCGGTAAAGCGGCCTCGCTGCCATCCTGCGCGCCACCCGCTCGCCGGAGCCGGGACGCAGCTCGAGATACGCGGCTGCATAGGCATCGAGATCCGCCCCCTTGTCCTCTTCGCCTGCTTCCCTCAACATCAACGGGATCGCCAGGCCTTCATCGCGAAGACGGCGGGCGGCCGCGATGATCCGGTCGTCGCTGGATTCGGGGAAGACCACGCGAAGGCCGCGGCCGCGGACGCGGTCCCTTGCTGTCTCGAGTACGTTCATGGGCAGCTATGGTGCCATAGCGATGTGTGGTGGCTGGGTGCGCAAATTGCTCGCATCCGGCCCCGCCGACTGCGGCGAAAGGCGGCGTTCAGCGTGCAAGTGTGGGACTGGGAGGCATGGTTCGAGGTGTCGCCGCCCGGCGAGGGCGACGCCCTGCAAGAAACCGATAAACACCGTTACAGAGGAGTAACAAGCATGACGAGGGTCACGGCTCCGGTTTTGAAGATCACGCGGCCTGCGCTTGCGCTGGCGTTTGCGGCATTGCTGTTGCCGCAGGCCCCGGATGCGCATGCACAGAAGGGCGGCAACGACGGCTCTCCCCCCGCGGCAAAGGAATCGTTCGAACCGCAGTCCGGGCAGGCGGGCAAGGACGTCATCTGGGTGCCGACGCCCAATGAGGTCGTCGAAGCGATGCTCGACATGGCTTCCGTGAAGGCGGGCGACAAGCTCGTCGACCTCGGCGCCGGTGACGGCCGGATCGCGATTGCGGCCGCCAAGCGCGGCGCGCAGGCGACGGGCATCGAGTACAACCCCGACATGGTCGCCTTGTCACAGCGCAACGCAAGCCGCGCCGGCGTCAACAACGTCAAGTTCGTCCAGGGTGACATCTTTGCATCCGATTTCAGCGATGCCGACGTCGTTACCATGTACCTGCTGCCGGTGCTGAACGAGCGCTTGCGTCCGCAACTGCTCGACATGAAGCCGGGGACCCGGCTGGCGTCTCACCAGTTCCCGATGGGCAACTGGAAGCCGGATGCGCGGCAACGGATCGGCGGCCACGACGCGCTGTTCTGGATCGTGCCGGCCAAGGTTGGCGGCAGCTGGCAAGTGACCTATTCGCCAGCCCAGTCGCCCGGTGATCTGCGTCTCGAGCTCAAGCAGGAATTCCAGGAGGTCGAGGGCAATGCGCGCTGGGGTTCGGACCAGGTACAGGTCAGCGATCTCAAGCTGGTAGGTGGAGACATCACCTTCACCGTCTCCGACAGCCGCGGTCGCGCGCACAAGTTCACCGGCAAGGCTGGACATGACGGCCGCATGTCCGGCACCGTCACCGGCCCGGACGGCAAGGCGCAGCCTTTCGATGCGGCTCGCACTTCGACCGTCGGCATGCTCTGATCCGCGGACTGCCTGTCTCCCGGAGCCGCCCGCTGGGGCGGCTCCGCCGTATGCGCGGTCGGCTCCGCCGTACGAGCCTGCCCGACTGCCGCGCCGTTTGAAGTTTCCCTTGGGGTCCTTTTGGAGCGTTTATGACGACCAGCATTCCGCTGAGTGAGAAGGAACGGGCCGGTGCGATGGCCCGTGAGGACGTGGCGCACACCCGTTCGACGCCGGGGCCGCACGCGGTGCTGGGCTTGAAGGAGGCAGTGGCGATCATCGTCGGGATCGTGATCGGCGCCGGCATCTTCAAGGCGCCTTCGCTGGTTGCGGGCATGGCTGGAAGCACCGGCTGGATGCTCGCTGCGTGGGCGCTCGGCGGGCTCGTCTCGCTGATCGGTGCCTTGTGCTACGCGGAGCTCGCCACCGCCTTCCCGCATGCGGGCGGCGACTACCACTTCCTGCGGCTCGCCTATGGCCGGCGGCTCTCGTTCCTGTTCGCCTGGGCGAGGTTCTCCGTGATCACGACCGGCTCGATCGCGCTGCTCGCTTTCGTGTTCGGCGACTACATGACGCAGGTGCTGCCGCTCGGCCCCGCCAGTGCCTCCCTTTATGCAGCCGCATCGGTGCTGGTACTCGCCTGGATCAATCTTCGCGGCATCCGCAGCGGCGCAGCCACCCAGACCTGGCTTACGCTGCTGGAAGTCACCGGATTGCTGCTGATCGTGGTGGCCGGCTTGTGGGCTGCGACCAACGGACTCGAGCCTGCCGCGGCTGGCGGCGCGGCCGGGGCAGGGGCTGCGGCTGGTGCGGCACCGGCGACCGCAGCGAGCGCTGCGCCGACGATCGCTGCCTTCGGCATGGCCATGGTGTTCGTCCTGTTGACCTTCGGTGGCTGGAACGAGGCGGCCTACATCAGCGCGGAACTCAAGGATGAGAGCCACAACATGGTGAAGGCGCTGGTCTTGTCGATCTGCCTCATCACGGCGCTCTACCTGGCGGTCAATTGGGCGTACTGGCGTGGGCTCGGCATCGAGGGAATGGCCAAGTCCGACGCCATCGCGGCGGACCTGCTGAAGGCCGCTTTCGGCCCGATCGGTGCCACCATGATCTCGGCGATGGTTGCCATCGCTGCCCTGACGTCGATCAACGCGACCATGATCGTCGGGTCGCGCACCAACTACGCGGTCGGGCGTGATTGGCCGCTGCTGTCGCGACTCGGGCAGTGGGACGAAACCCGGGGCACGCCGGTGACCGCCCTGGTCTGGCAGACGGTGGCGGCGCTGGTGCTGGTGGCGATCGGGGCGGTCGCCGGCGGCGGCTTCAAGTCGATGGTGGAGTTCACCGCGCCGGTCTTCTGGCTGTTCTTCCTGCTGTCGGGGCTTTCGCTGTTCGTGCTGCGCGTGCGCGAGCCGCACGTGCCGCGGCCGTTTCGCGTGCCGCTCTATCCGCTGCTGCCGATCGTGTTCTGCCTGGTGTGCGCCTACATGCTGTGGGCGAGCCTGTCGTACGTCTACAGCCAGGAGCTCGGCGGCCTCAACGCCGCCTGGATCGGCGTAGGCGTGCTGGCGGTTGGTGCGTTGCTGCTGCTCGCGATGGGCAGGCCGCCGGCGCAGCGTCAACCCGGCTGAACCGCCAGCATCGAGATCGATCCGCCGTCGAAGCCTTCCACCGGGAAGCTGACGAGCTCGTCGCTCGTCCATGGGTGCGTCGGAATGTCGGATCGCCGCTGCGTTCGCGCAGATGCGAGTATGCGGAGCTTTCCCTTGGCGGTAAGCTCCATCATATGTTGTCAGGACCGCAACACCCTCATCGCCGCAGGCGACTGCATGCCGAACGCCGATCGGTCTCCGGCCGATTCGTCTCCGCGGCCGTCCCGCTGGCCGTCGCCTTGGGCATGGCTGGCGGCTGTGCAGGGCTGCCGTCGCTGGGGGGCAGGACACAATCGCCGGCGATCGACACCGATGGCACCCGCCTCGGCCGCGCGTTGTCTACCAGGGTGGCGGCCCATCCTGGAAAGTCCGGGGTCCACCTGCTGGCGGATTCCCTGGATGCCTTCGCGGCTCGTGCGCTCCTCGCCCGGGCTGCGGATCGGACGCTCGACGTCCAGTACTACATCTGGCACGAAGATACCACCGGCGCGTTGCTCTTCGCTGCCCTGCGCGAGGCCGCCGGGCGAGGGGTGCGGGTGCGCTTGCTGCTGGATGACGGCGGCACCCGTGGCATCGACGGGACGCTGGCCGCGCTCGACGCCCATCCCAACGTCGAGGTGCGGCTCTTCAACCCGTTCGTTCCCCGCAAGCCGAGGGCCATCGGCTTTCTCACCGACTTCTCGCGCGCCAACCGGCGCATGCACAACAAGTCGTTCACCGCGGACGGCCGGGCGACGATCGTCGGTGGCCGCAATATCGGCGACGAGTATTTCGGCGCGACCGATGGGATCCTGTTCAGGGACCTCGACGTGCTGGCGGTGGGTCCGGTTGTAACGGACGTATCGTCTGATTTCGACCGCTACTGGTCGAGCGGCTCGTCCTATCCCGTCGATCGGATTCTGGCCGCCGCCACGCCCGAGCAGAGCGACGCGCTGGCCGCTTCCGCCCACCGGCTGGCAGATGATCCGGCCGCACAGGCTTACCTGCAGCGCGTGAGCCAGTCGTCCTTCCTCAACGACCTCATCGAAGGCCGACTGGCGATGGAGTGGGCACCGGTGCGCATGGTGAGCGACGATCCTGCGAAGGGGCTCGGCATGGCCGACCGCGAAGGCAGCCTGCCCCACAAGCTGCGGCAGATCGTCGGCGATCCACGCGAGACGATCGACCTGGTGTCGGCGTATTTCGTGCCGACGGCAGCGGGTGTCGAGGCCTTCGCCGTCCATGCCCGACGCGGCGTCGAGATCGGAATCCTGACCAACGCGCTCGAGGCGACCGACGTGGCAGTCGTGCATGCCGGCTATGCCAAGCACCGCAAGCGCCTGCTGCAGGCGGGCGTGAAGCTCTACGAACTGCGGCTTCAGCAGGGATCTTCCGCCGATCGCGAGCTCTCGATGCTGGCCGGAGGCAGTTCGGGATCGAGCCTGCACGCGAAGACCTTCTCGATCGACTCGGAGCGGGTATTCGTCGGCTCGTTCAATTTCGATCCGCGCTCGATCCATCTCAACACCGAGCTCGGTTTCGTCATCGACAGCCCGCCGATCGCGCAGGAGATCCGCACGAGGCTCGAGCAGCACATGCCCGAGCATGCCTATCAGGTGCTGCTGTCGGAGGAAGGTGCGGTGTATTGGCTCGAGCAGCGCGACGGAAAGCTGATCCGCCACGATGTGGAGCCCGGCACGAGCATCTGGCTGCGTGCCGGGGTGTGGTTCCTGTCGCTGCTGCCGATCGACTGGATGCTCTGAGCTGCTGGCGACCCGTCAGTGGATGGCAACCGGGTTGATCATCGACTGCACGCCACCCTTGTACTTGTTGTGTCCCAGCACGAACATGAACTCGTAGACCCTGTCCTTCGCCAGCGCCCCGGTGTTCATGTTCTCGAGGATGTAGATGCCGTTCCTTGCCAGAAGGATCTGGTGGATCTCGAAGACGCCGGTCCCCTGCTCGAAGGGGATGGTTTCGAGGCCCCAGGTGTCGGCGCCGACGGCCATCACGTTCTTCGAGGCAAGGTAGAGCGCGCCCTCCTTGCCCAGTCCCGGCTCGACGCTGCCGTAGCGCTTGGGATCGGATTCGATGAGGCTCAGCCAGCCCGAGTGAAAGATCACCACGTCGCCTTCGCGGATCTCGATGCCCTGCTTCTTCGCCGCGCCGTCGATCTGCTCGCGGTTGTAGGCGGTGCCCTCCTTCACGACATCGCTGCCGAAGAAGGCCGCCATGTCGAGCAGCACGCCGCGCGCGACCATCGCCGGGACCTTCTCGATGCCGAGCTTGGTCAAGCCGGTGGGCTGCGCGAAATCCGCGGCCTTGTGGCCGTTGTAGTAGACATTGTCGATCCCGAGGTGGCCGAGCCCGTCCAGCTGGCTGCCGATCCCGACCCAGCAGTTGAGAATGTCGTCGTTGTAGGTGGTCTTGGTCGGCCCGAGCGAGCCGCCGGCCTGCTGGCCCGGCTGGACCACGTAGACCTTGCACTCGCGCGGCGGGAACGCCGGCGTGTTCGAAGCTACGACGATGCCGAGTTCATAGACCTTGCCGGTCTTCACCAGCTTAGCCGCTTCCGCGACGCGCTGCGGCGTCATGAGGTTGGCCGCGCCCTTCTCGTCCTCGGGCCCCCATTTGGAAGGGAACCAGTTGCCGCCGGCCTGCGCCGGTGGCGACGCCGCCTGCTGGGCTGTGGCGGTCGGCAGTTGGGCCAGCGCAAGCGACGCGGCTGCGAGGATTGCGAATGAAGGGGTGCTGAGGACCAGGTTGCGGATCATCGACCATCTCCTGTTGAGTTCTTCTTGATAGCGCGACCGCATCGTTCCGGCCGGCGCTGGCGCCTGTACCCCGTGCGGCGGGTTGAACCTGCCGCGGCATCAAGGCGGACCTGCCCATGACCAGGGCGGAGACGGGCGAGGACGATCATCGGCCGCAGCGAGGCGGCCTGTCAACAACCATCGGACTGCGGCTTCGCCGGTTCACCGCAAGTAACGATCACGACGCGCCGGCAGGCGCGCCGAGGTCAGCTCGCGCCGCCGTCCGCGTCGCCCATCATCGACTGCTGGTAGTTCTGCAGGCCGACCTTGTCGATCAGCTGCAACTGCGTCTCCAGCCAGTCGATGTGCTCCTCGGTGTCATCCAGGATGTCGACCAGCAGCTCGCGGGACACGAAGTCTCCGGCCGTCTCGCAAATTGGGATCGAATGCCGGACGTGCTGGTGGGCGGACTTCTCCAGCGCCAGGTCCGCCTGCAGGAGTTCAGGCACGTTCTCGCCGATCTGCAGCTTGTTCAATGCCTGCAGGTTGGGCAGGCCGTCGAGCAGCAGGATGCGGGCGATGAGCCTGTCGGCGTGCTTCATTTCGCCGATCGATTCGTCGTAGATCTTGGAGCCCAGCCGCTCGAGACCCCAGTGGCGCGACATTCGCGCATGGAGGAAGTACTGGTTGATTGCGGTCAGTTCATTGGTGAGCTGCTTGTTGAGCAGGTCGATGATCTTCTTGTCGCCGCGCATGGAGTACCTCGCTTCGGTCTGGGCCATTGCGAATGACCGGACTGTCGATTTGACCGGACTGTCGATTGTAGCCAGCGGGGATGTCCAGGACGAGGACGCAGCTATTGCGCGTCCGGCGCGGTCACGGGACGCTGCGGTGGAAGGTCCCGCTGCGTCCGGCGCCGAAACGAGCGGCAGCGGAGCAACTTCACCGTCTCCTGCCGGAGAGCGTCAGGCGCGGACTTCGAGTGCCGGGCCGAAGCTCAAAGTGGTCAGCAGCGCCGGCTTCTGCGCCTGATGACCGCGCGCGCCTGCGGAATACACTTGCCGCAGTTGGTGCCGAGCCCGGTCGCCTGCCTGACCGACTTCAGGCAGCAGCGCCCTTCGTTGGCCAGCTCGGCGAGATCACGTTCCCGGACATTGAAGCAGTTGCAGACGACCATGGTGCGATTCGGTTCCCGAAATGTGAGCCACACGCCGGTGCTTCGCCGCGGCGCCTGCCGCTGCCTTCCCGGCCACTGCTGATAGCTGAGCACTGCTGATAGCTAAAGCAAATACGAACGATTAGCATTTGATCAGATATGTGCCGGGTTTGCAAGTACCTTTGTCACGACAGGGTCCCTGGCTGGCTGGCCGGCTGGCTTCTCGCGATCGGCGGGGTGGTCGGCTTGCCCGGGCAGGCGGCGGCAACCGGCGCAGACGGGGCGAGTCTCCCAGGGGCCGGCATTGGCTGGACCGGCGGCGGATGCGCAGGCGGTGGCGGTGACCGACGACGCCGGCCGGCGGGTCGTCCTGCCGGCGCCGGCGCGCCGGGTCATCGCCTTGTCGCCGTCCTTGACCGAATGGTGTTCGCAGCCGGCGGCGGCGCCCGGCTGGTCGGCGTGGCCGAGCACAGCGACTATCCGGCGGCGGCCGGACGCTGCCCCGCATCGGCGATGCGCTGACGTTCCAGCTGGAGACAGATCCTGGCGTTGCAGCCGGACCTGATCCTGGCCTGGCAGCGGGGCAACAATCCGCGCCAGCTCGAGCGGCTGGCGGCGCTGGGCGTGCCGATCTACTACAGCCACATCGGCCGGCTGGAGGACGTGGCCACGACCCTCGAGCGCCTCGGCGTGCTGCTGGGTACACCGGCCGAAGGCAGCCGCCGACGAGCTTCCGCCGACGGCTGGCCCGGCTCGGCCCGGCAGCGCCCGCGGCCCAGCGTCGCCAGCCGGTAAGGGTGCTCTACCAGGTGTGGGCGCAGCCGCTGATGACGATCAACGGCCGGCATGTCATCAGCGACCTGATCGAGCGCTGCGGCGGCGTCAACGTCTTCGCGGCGGAGTCGGCGCTGGTGCCGCAGATCGGCATCGAGGCCGCGATTGCGGCGGCGCCGGAGGCGATCATCGCCTCGGGGGGCAGCTGGCGCGGGCGAAGCCGGACGCGGTCGACGCGCTCGAGCACTGGCGGCGCTATCGGCGCCATCCCGGCAGTTGCGCGGGGATTCCTGTTCCTGGTCGACGGCGATCGATCTCGCGGCCGACGCCCGCGGATGCTGGATGCCGGCGAGGCGATCTGCCGGACACCTCGACCGGGTCCGCGCCGCGCCGCGCTAGCGGCTCAGCGGACCTCAGCGGCTGCGGTAGCGCACGCCCAGCATCACCAGCCGGCCCTGCTGCACGTAGTCCAGCGCGGTCGCATAGTCGCGGTCGCCGGCATTGATGACGGTGGCGAAGCCCTCCCATTCCCGGCTCAGGCGATAGCCCGCGCGCAGGTTCAGCACCGCATAGCCGCCGAGCTCGTTGCAGGTTGGCCGCGTCGTCGAAACGGCGGCTCGCGACCACCAGGTCCGCGCCGAGCCGTGAGCCGGCCGCTGCCGTAGTCCGGGCCGGCGGTCAGCTGGCGCTTGGCCGCGCGCCGCGCGAGGCGGGTTCCGGTGTCCGACGTCGCGCGGGTCGAGGAAGTCGAGGTTGAGGTACCAGCCGAAGCCCGAGGTGTCCTGTCGTGCATCCGGCGCCCGCGTGTCCTGCCCGACGCTCAGGCTGAGCCCTTCGATCCGCGCCCGGTCGACGTTGCTCGCGCAGCCGAAGGCGAACTGCGGCGAGGGGTCGGGGCAGACGGCGGCGAAGGTGATCAGGTCGCGCACGCGGGACTGGAACAGGACCGCCTTGGCATGCCACCTGCGACCGCCCGGCGAGCCGATGTCCGATCCGGCTGTCACGACCGCCGGTCGCCGTCCCGGCCGCACCGGTGCCGGACGATCGGCCGGCGTCAGCCGGCGATGAAGCCGTGTCCCGCGGACTCGGCTGGTTCCAGTACAGGCCGACCTCGGCCGATCGCGAGCGCTCCGGCCGGATGACGCTGCGGCCGTAGTTGGGGAAATAGAGGTCGTTGAAGCCGGGCGCATGGAAGCCGGTGGCGTAGCTGGCGCCGGCGCGCATGCCGCCGCCGAGGCGGTAGCCGTAGGCGAGGCTGTAGTTGGTCTGGCTGCCGTACTGGTCGCTGTGGTCGAGGCGCACGCTGGCCTGCAGCAGGTGCGGCCCCTGGTCCGCCGAGCAGCACGAGCCCGACGGAATCGGTGGTGCGCCTGATCGTCCCGTCGCCGTCGTACGAGGTGCTCGAGCGCGCGCTCCTCGAGGCGCTCGAGCAGCAGCTGCAGCCGCGATGCCGGGCTCAGCTGCCGCGTGCCGCTGACGCCGTACTGCAGCTGCCGGCTGGTGAAGCTGCCCGGGAAGGACGAGAGGTTGTCGGAGCTGTCGGTGCTCTGGCCGATCCGGAAAGCGACCTGGGTCAGCGGGTCGATGTCGTGCGTGCCGCGTCAGTCCGACCAGTTCGATGCGGGCCCTCACCCGGGCACCGGCGAAAGGCGCCGTCGTCGTAGTCGGCTGATCCAGCCGGTTCTGCAGCACGATGCCGCGCAGGCGCGTGCCGGCGCCGAGCCGGGCATCGCCGTAGGCCGAGACGCCCTCGCGCTCGGTAGCCGTCGCGGTCGGGGTTGTAGGCGAAGTTGTGCGGGCGTCGTGGCATTGAAGCCGTCGCTGCTGTCGCGGCTCAGCAGGATGCCGCCGGAAAGCGTCGTCGCGAACCGCCGGAGAGGCCGGCCTTGCAGCTGACGGGTGCCCTCCTGCCCGGCGGCCGCTTCGCCGTGACCTGCAGGCCCGGGCGCGCCGTCGGCGCGAAGAGCTGCACGACGCCGCCGAGCGCGTCGGCGCCGTAGAGGCGCGGAGGCCGGCCCGCGCAGGAGTTCGATGCGGCTGGATGTGGGCGAGCGGCAGGGTCTCGAACGTCGTCTGGCCGAGCAGGCGCGGACGAGACCCGGAAGCCTTCGAACAGCGTCAGCGTGTGGCCGGCATTGGCGCCGCGGATCAGCACGTTGCTGGTCGCTGCCGGCCCGCCGTAGGAAGTCAGCTGCACGACCGCCGCCGAAACGCAGGACCTCCTGCAGGTTGAGTCCGCGGCGGCCGAGATCGCCGTCGATGACGCTGACGTCGGCCACCAGGTCCTCGATGCGCTCCGGGGAGCGGGTGGCGGTGACGACGATGCTCGGCAGGCGGCCCGCCGGCGCGCCGCCACCGGAATCGGCGACCATCGTTTCGGTTGCCGGGGCAGTGTCGGCTGCAGGCGCAGGATCCGGCCTTGCAGGCTGCGCCGAACCCCGGTGAACATGCCGAGGCAGAGGATGCAGAGCCGAGCGGAACCTCCAGGAGCGCGCGCAAGCGGAAGTGGCAGAGCGCGCGGTCAAAAGAGCTGAAGGAACAGGTGAGAGAGAAGTGGGAAGAAAAGCGGGAATAAAAGCGGGACGCGAAAGCGAGAATAAAGCCGCGCAGGGGTTGTCCCTGGCCGGAAGTCGAGGGTCTAGGGGATGGCATGCGAACTCCGACTGGTCCCGCATACCCCGCGGGACAACCAGTCGATCCGGACGCTGCGTCTGGCGGGCGCCAGCGGGCGACCGCGGCTGCAGCGCGCCGGGCAGCTCGCGGCCGGTATCCGGGCTGGCAGGCGCATGAGGATTCGCCTTCCCGGCGCTGCCGCGTTCGTGAGGAACGCGACAACCGGCCAGTGGCAATCTGAATCCCGTTGCCGCCGATGAGGGCGGCATACCTGCTTACCGTTGCGGGGGCAGCGCAGTTTGGACCCTCCGTCGGGAGGGCCTCACTGCTTCCCGTTTAACTGCCGGGCCGATTGGCGGCCCGGCGGGCACCGTGAGTGGCGCAAGTATAGCGAGCCAACCGTCGGCGGGCGGGCAGCCTCAGGGCCGCGGCATCACATCGCCAGCTGAGTCTGCAGCGCTTCGGCGCTGACCTGCTCGAGCGTCGGCCAGGGGCTGCCCTGGAGGACGCTGACCTGGCTGCCCCAGGGCCGGTAGCGGGTCGCGTCGGTGGGGCCGAGGACGGAGATCAGCGGCGCGCCGACCGAGGAGGCGATGTGGCCGGGGCCGGTGTCGTTCGCGACCACCAGCCGCGCCCGCTTGAGGATGCCTGCGTAGACGCC
The DNA here is from genome assembly GCA_963844195.1 of uncultured Pseudomonadota bacterium. Classification (GTDB taxonomy): domain Bacteria; phylum Pseudomonadota; class Gammaproteobacteria; order Burkholderiales; family Burkholderiaceae_E; genus Lautropia. The sequence goes on from CAWJNC010000006.1 coordinate 758,343, forward strand.
GAGGTCGATGGCTCGACCAGGCAGATCGCCCGGGATACTCGCTGTCGCGCGGCTCGCGCTTCGCCGGGCCCGGGCACGACCACCACCGGCAACTTCTGCCGTAGCCAGCGCGGCGAAGCTGCGAACCCGGGCCATGCCTTGTCCTGGCCCTGCATCGTGCCGGTGGCGAAGGGAACGATGCAGGCGAAGTCGCCGCCGATCGCATGCTGCGCGAGCAGGGCGTCGGCTGCCTGCTGCGCCGAGCGGCGCGATCCGCAGGCGGACCTGGGCGCGGCTGCGGCGTCCCGAGCTGCGTCAGCAGCGTCGCCAGGCGCCAGAAGCGCGTCGACTCGTGCACCGGCTCGCGCGGCTGGCGGCACCGACGCCGGACAGCAGCCAGCCGCGGCCGTCCTGGCGATAGCCGACCGGCTCGCAGCCGCGCAAGCCAGGCATCGAGCGCGCTGGAGAACGAGTTGGTGAGCAGCAGGGTGTTGAGGCGGGATCGCAGAAGTGCTGCGTCCCGCTGCGCCGCGCGGCGGCGCAGCTGCCTGCAATTGCGCCACCCGGGCCCGCCAGCGTCGCCGCGCGCGCATGGAGTTCCCAGCCGTAGCCGGCCAGCAGCGGCTGCGCCCAGGCCCGCCCGACCAGCAAGGGCGTGAAGCCGCTGTGCCAGAGGTGCGAAAGCGCCGGCAGTGCCATCACGACATCGCCCACCCAATTGGGCAGCCGGACGATGATCGGGCGCATTAGCGATAATCGGGGCGGCGCATGGGGTCATTATGGAGCGAACCAGAGATGGGCGATGAAGCGGACATGGATGGGTCGCTGCCTGACGGGAGCGGATGTCGTGGCCTTTCACCAGGCTTGCCTGGCGCGGCCGGGTTGGCCGGATCGGCCGCAGGCGACGAGGATCCTGCGGGCGGGCGGTGGCGCCGGTCCGACGCGGGCCGGCGCATGGCAATGGATCGAAGCGAACCATCGCTTCAACAGCCTGCTCTGGGCCGAGGAGGATCTTGCCCGCCGCACGCCGCGTCTCCGATGCCGAGATCGCCGCCAACAAGCGCAACATCGACCGCTACAACCAGGCGCGCAACGATGCGACCGAGCGGGTCGACGAGGTGCTGCTGGTCGCGCTCGGGTTGGTCGAGCGCGGCTTCGGCGGCCGGCGACGCCCCGCGCAGCACGGCGGCTGCCGGCGCGCGGCTCAACAGCGAGACGGCCGGCAGCATGATCGACCGGCTGTCGATCATGTCGCTGAAGGTCCATGCGATGCGCCTGCAGACGCAGCGCGCGGATGTCGACGAGGCGCATCGGCAGGCGAGCCGCAGTCAAGCTCGAGCGCCTGCAGGCGCAGCGCGACGACCTCGCCGCCTGCCTCGACGACCTGCTCGCCGATTCGCGGCGCGGCCGCGCTTACTTCAAGGTCTACCGCCAGTTCAAGATGTACAACGACCCGCGCTTCAACCCGGTGCTCGCCGCCGAGGCGGCCGCCGCCCAGGCTGCGAAGGGTTGAACCGCGGGTGCGGCATGGATGCGGGCGGGCAGCCGGACGTTCAAACGAGGCGGAGGTCGTGATGGGAGAAGTGGTGCTCGATCAGGCGCAAGGCTGGATGAAGGAGTTGTTCGCACCGTGGGTGCAAGCGCTCGGCCTGAGGCCCGTCAAGGTGGCCGGCGGCGAGTCCGAGTTGCTCCTGCCGTTCGACGCCTCGCTGTGCCGGGTCGGCGGCACCATCTGCGGCCAGGCGTTGATGGCGGCAGCCGACACCGCGATGGTGTTCGCGATCGCGAGCCAGCTTGGCGAGTTCCGTCCGATGACCACCGTCAGCCAGAACATGAGCTTCATGCGCCCCGTCGCGGCAGGCGACGTGCGCGTGCTCGCGCGTGTGCTCAAGCCGGGGCGAAGCCTGTTCTTCGGCGAGGTCCAACTGATCGGTGTCGGCGACGGCAAGCTGGCGGCGCATGCCACCACCACCTATGCGATGTTATGACGCCTGCGCCGACGGTGGCAGGCGCCGAAGCAAGCATCGGGGCGGGTAGAATTCGGGCGTGATGGCACGGATACCGGCAAGCCTGCAGAGGCGCTCGAATGTTTGACAAGGTGGTGTTCGCCGGTGGCGGCCATCGATGCTGGTGGCAGGCCGGATTCTGGGACGAGGTGAGCGGCGAGATCGAGCTGCATCCCCGCGTGATCGCCGCTGTTTCCTTCGGTGCCGTCGTTGCCTGCCTGCTCCATGCGGCAGACAGCAGGCGCGCACTCACCTGGTACGAGCGCGAGCTCAAGACGGTCCGCAGCAACTTCAACTGGCTGAACCTGGCGCGCCGCGACCGGCGACTGATGCCGCATGCTGCCATCCAGCGCAAGGCGTTGCGCGCGCTGCTCGGCGGCGACAGCTTCCGCCAGCTGATGTGGCGTGCGCCGGAAATCCGCGTGCAGTACGCGCGGCTGCCGGAGGGCGCAAGTCCCTCCCGGGCGGTGCTCGGCGCACTGCTCGCACGGCGCCTGCATCGCGCGCCGCCCGGCGCGCCGGGAGCGAATGCCGTCCGGCGCGCGGGGATGACACTCGAGGTGAAACGCATCCAGGATTGCCGCAGCGAACGAGAACTGGTGGACCTGCTGGCCGCGGCCAACTGCGCGCCGCCGTTCAGCCCGATCGAAGTCTTCGACGGTTCACCGTGCGTGGACGCGGGGCTGGTCGATGAAATTCCGGTCGGCGCGGTTGCCGACGTGCCCGGGCAGACGCTGGTGCTAGTCACCCGCAGGGATCCGTCGCTTGCGCCGGTGTCTGCGCGCGACGGCTTCGTCTACGTGCAGCCGAGCGAGAGAGTTCCGGTGGAAAGCTGGGACCACACGTCCGCAGCGCGCTTCCAGAAGGCCTACGACCTGGGCCGTCGCGACGGCAAGGCGTTCCTCAAGACGTTCGCGCTGGGGCAATACTACGATGCCGGCCTTCGCCTGGTGGCGCCGGTGGCGACCGAATCCCCAATCGGCGCAAGCGAGTCACGTGAGGACGCGGCTTCGCACCCGGCAGCCGAGGTCACCGGGCCGGCCGGCCCCCCTGTGGGTCGCGCCGATGCAGCCGGCGACGGCGTGGCCGGGGAGCAGGCGCGGCGCATGGAGGCAGCGGGAGAAATGGCTGCAGGCGCGAAGGCTGAGGGCGCAAAGGCTGCGGACGTAAAACATGCGGGTGAAGCGGGCGCGAGTGAAGCGGGCACGGCTGAGGAGGCGGCTCGCATCGAGGCGCTTTCGAGGCCTGCTGCGGCAGCCGAGCTCGGCGACGAGCCTGCGGTCGCGAAGGGTCGGCTGGCCGTGCCCCGCGCCGCGGCTGCTCCAATCGTGGCTTCACGTTCGCGTGCCGACACAGGGTCGGACGGCGATCTCTTTGCACCGATGCATGCGACCGACGACGCCGATCGCGACGACGGCGGCGTGCTGGATGTCAGCGCAAAGCTTGCAGCCTACAGGGAGCCGACGGACGCCGGGATGGCAGAGGACTTGAGGGCCAGCCATCCGGCTGCGTCCGACGGCCAGGTGCGTTCCGGCCGCTCGTTGAGAGCCAGCAATACCTGACGCAGGTGCCACTCGGGCGGAGCGCCCAGCGCCTCCGGGCAGTTGCGCCAGAGGGCGCGGATCACGTTGTCGGACACCCTGAAGTAGCGCGCCACCGCCTCCACCACCCAGCGGTCCTGTCCCGAATCGATTGCGCGCACCAGCAGGCGCAGGTTCACCTCCTCGAGGCGCGCCGTGGCGGCCGCAACCGCGTCGCCCGCGGCCGGCAATCCACGCACTGCCGGCTGGGAGGCGACATGGGCGGCGAACTCGGCGCGGCGATTCGGCGTAGGCCCGCAGACCAGCCGGTCGGCCAGGAACTGCGCCAGTACCGGCAGCTTGTGCAGCACCGATGCGCGGTGCGACGCGGTGCGCGGTTCCAGTCGCAGCCAGTTGTAGCAGCCGAGGTGGGCGCCGATGCGGGTGCGGGCGAGCTTGGCCAGCGTGATCGGATCCAGCGCACCTTCCACGATGGCGAGGATGCGTGACTCGGCGCTGTCCTCGCGCAGGTCCACCGAGCGCAGGACCCGGCCGTAGAACTCGACGTCGATCATCTGCAGCCGCAGGGCCTGCCGCAACTGCGCAATGAACTCCGGGAACCGCGAGCGGCGGTCGAACAGGCTGCGCCCCCCGAGCGCCTGGTCGGTGCCGACCCGATCGATCATCAGGCGGTCCTCACGCGCCAGGTGCCGGCGCCAGTCGTCGCGCCGCTCCTGCAGGATCGTGAGCATGTCGTCCGCGAGCACCGAGAACAGCGTGTCGAGCGCCGGATGGTCGGCGGCAGCGGCGCTCGAACCGGCGGGTGGCGCCTGTTCGATGAAGCGGGCGAGCGCGTTGACGAGCTTCGTCAACGCCGAGCGGCTCAGCAATTCGCGGAAATCGTAGACCGACTGCTCGGCGTCGACGCCGATGAAGCGGATGCCCATTCCCCAGTCGCGCACCAGGCGTCCGAAGATCGGATTGGTCATCAGCGACAGGCGCGTCGCCAGCGGCAGCAGCACGATCAGCAGCTGCCAGTCGGACGAAGGATTGCGCCAGATCAGGGCGCGCGGCGTCGAGCGGTAGGCGTGTGCCGCATTGGCGAGGTCCGGACCGACGGTGGCATCGTCGGTGAGGTCCTGGTCCAGCGGCAGATCGTCGATACGCAGGGCAGTGAAGGTCATCGGGTCAGGACCGCGACGCGGCAGGTGTTGCGCTGCAAGGCATCGTCATTGGTGCGGACGGTCGCAACGGCGGGCAGGCGAAGCTGCGCTGCGCGCGCCTCAGTCGGCGCGGCGCGCGGCGACCAGCAGGCCACCGCCGAAAGCCATCAACAGCGCCGCGAGCAGCGAGGCGGTGACCGAACCGTGCATGAAAGCCGGTGGCCAGGCCACGATCCCGGTGCCGAGGATGATCTTGGCCGTGGTGGCAGTGCGTTGGGCGGGTGAAAGTTCCGACATGATCGACTCGACGAGTTTCAACTGGACAACCGGCGGCACTGTCCAATACTACGCCGATCGTAGCTGCCACGCACAAGCCCCCACCCGCCAGGCGGTGGATTGGCATGCCCGGAAGCATGTGCCGGCCGATTTCAACCGGATGCGTCAGGTAATCAGACGCAGGTCCACCAGCGGGGCCTCGAGCGTGCTGGTGGCGATCTCGTGGCTCGCTGCCGAACTGATTCCGGTCTGCCAATGCTGGCGCGGCAACAGCGGCTGCGCGTCCGTCAGCGTGCCGGTGGTGATGATCGAGCCGGCGCGAAGCTGCAAAGGCCCGGCCAGCGGCGGCTGGGCCGCGAGCATCTCCACCAGGTGCGCGAACGCCTGGATCGGGCCGTCGAGGACCGCCGTGCCGTCGCCGTCCGCAATCACGCTCCCGTTGCAGGTCATGTTCAGGCGCACCGCGGCCAGCAACTCGGCCAGTTGCCCGTGCCGCAGGACCTTGCGCCGCGGGCCCACGAGCAACGCTCCGTGCAGGCTCTGTGCGGCAAACGACTCGGCGGCGGTGAAGCTCCATTCCGGAAACGCGCTTTGCACGATCTCGAAGCCGTGTGCAACCCATTCGACCGAGTCGGCAACGTCCTTCAGCGAGCTGCTGGCGGGCGGGTGACGCAGGCCGAGAACGATCTCCGGTTCGAGCCGCGGCAGCAGGAACATGCCGAGCGGCTTGCCGATCGCATTCATGTCGATGTCGGCGATCTGCACGGAGGGGCCGGCATCGGACTGGTAGACGGTGCGGTCCCAGATCGGCGCCCAGATCGGGTGGAAGACGTTGTAGAGCGGCCAGAGACTGCGGTTGGTGAAGCCGATCTTGAAGCCCATCGGCCGGTCGCCACGCGCCATCCGCAGCGCGTTCACCGCCGCCTGGAGTTCGCGGGCGACGCCAAGGTCCTGGAGACGTTCGCGTTCGGCCGGCACGGCGGGCTGTGCGCGGTCCATCGAATCGAGTAGGAGTTCGGGGGTCAGCATGGCCGGATGGTAACCGGCCTGCGGAAATGCTTGCACGACCGGCGCTTCGGGCGGGCCGTGAGGTACCAGGCGTCGGGGATTTGCGGCGTGGGTGGCCGGAGCAGGAGCCCGGAGCAGGAGCCCGGCGTCGGGTCGCCGGAGCAGGGTTCGCCGGCTAGGCCGGCGGTCCGGTTCAGGCGGCGAGAGCGTCGGCCGGCGTCGCCAGGTCGGCGGCCATGCCCTTCCAGTAGTCGAGCATGCTCGCCATGCGCCAGCAGGCGCGCACTTCCAGTTCCAGCCCGAGGTTCCACAGCCCGGCGAACTCCAGGTGCATGCGGCAGTACTCCAGCATGCTTTCCTCGTCCAGGTCACCCGCCTCGCGCTCGACGAAGCCGAGGAAATTCCGGGCCTCGAGCGGCTGGCGGAAATCGTTCTGGGCGAATTCGGCCATGGCCTTGCCGAGGTGCATGAATCTCGGAGCCCTGTCGAAGAACCGCCGCACCGTGTCCATCGTGTTCATGGAAGCCTCCCTGCTTTGAATCGACTTCGGGGTCCACCTTAGGTCGTCGCGCGGCAGGATTGGGTTCAATCGGAATGACGGTTGCCGCGTCCGGACGAGCGGAGCGCGACACGCGCGCTGTAAGGCTGAGGCCACGCACTTAGAATCTCCCTTTCGGCGCGTTCTCACCATCCCACGGATGCGCTAGCCGTTGCTGCCCCGCGTCACCCTCGGGAGCTACCCGTTTGCCGCCGCCCGCATGACGTTCAACGTGCAATTCCGCCTGCGCGTCTATCGCGACGAAGGCATCGCCATCGGTCCCGGCAAGGTCGCGCTGGTGGAGGCGATCGAAGAGACCGGATCGATCTCGGCCGCCGCCCGCCGGCTCGGCATGTCCTACCGGCGCGCCTGGCTGCTGGTCGACGAACTCAACCGGGCGCTCAGGAAGCCGGCAGTCATCGGGGTCGCCGGCGGCAGACACGGCGGTGGCGCCTCGCTGACCGCGGAGGGGAAGGAGCTGGTGAGGTGCTATCGGGCGATCGATGCCACTGCCCGCAAGGCAGCCGCCGCCGATCTCGCGTCGCTGACGCGCATGCTCGCGCCGTGACGCATGCCGAGGAACCTGACCCGCCGCTGCGCAGCTGAGCGGCACCACCGCGACCCCAGGCCGGCCGTTGCATCATCGTTATATTTCCTGGAATATAGGGCTCCGGCGCTTCGCCGGGGCCCCGCAACCGGCGTGCTCTGCCATCGCATGTGCCACCTCCGTCACCGCCGCTACGGCCGCCGCCACCTCCGCCGCCACACCTCGAGCCAGCCTCCATGGATTCGACCACCGCGGTCCTCGCCCGGACCGACTGGTTTCCGCTGTTCCTGTCGTTGAAGGTGGCGACGGCGGCGACGCTGATCGCGCTCGTCGCCGGGCTCGCCCTCGGCTGGCTGTTCGCACGCACGCGGCTGCCCGGCAGGTCGGTGCTCGAGCCGGTCTTCATGCTCCCCCTGGTGCTGCCGCCGACCGTCATCGGCTATGCGATCCTGATGGTCGCCGGCCGGCGCAGCCCGTTGGGCGCCTGGCTGCACGAGTATTTCGACTACACGATCATCTTCAGCTGGCATGGCGCTGTCGTCGCATCGGCGATCGTCGCCTTACCCCTCGTCATGAAGGCCGCCGGTGCGGCCTTCGACGGCGTCGATCGCGACCTGGAGGCGGCCGCGAGCACGCTGCGGCAGTCGCGGCTGTCGGTGTTCCTGCGGGTGACCTTGCCGCTGGCCTGGCCAGGCATCCTGGCCGGCACCCTGCTCGCATTCGCCCGCGCCATGGGCGAGTTCGGCGCCTCGCTGATGGTCGCCGGTTCCATTCCCGGGCAAACCCAGACGCTTTCGATGGCCATCTACGATTCGGTGCAGGCGGGCGACGACCACCGCGCATTGCTGCTCGTCCTGGTGACCTCGCTCGTATCGATCGGGATCCTCGTTTTCTCCAACCGACTGTTCAGCCTCCGGTAGCCGCGGCGATGACACTTCCCTGCGCCGGCCACCCTGTCACGAGCCGCTTCTTCGCGAAGCTCATGCAGGCTCTCGTCTCACTCGGCCTGTTGCTGCCGCTGGGTGCCTCGGCCGGGCAGCTGACCGTTTCTGCGGCCGCGAGCCTGACCAATGCCTTCGGCGAACTCGGCCGGGCCTTCGAGGCGGAGATGGCCGGCGTCTCGGTGCGTCTCAACCTGGGAGCCTCCGGCGTGCTGCTGCAGCAGCTGGCGCAAGGCGCGCCGGTGGACGTCCTTGCCAGTGCCGATCAGGAGACGATGGATCGTGCCGCACAGCGCTCTCTCATCGACGAAGCCACCCGCGTCGATTTCGCGACCAACGTGCTGGTGCTGGTCGAGCCGGCGGTGGGGGGCATTGGGCTCGGCTCGTTGCAGGATCTCGACGCGCCTCAGGTGCGCCGGATCGCGGTTGGCAAGCCGCTGACCGTGCCCGCCGGCCGCTATGCCCGGGAACTGCTCGAACGGGAGAACCTGTGGCCCCGGCTCGAGCCGAAGCTGGTCCAGGCGGACAGCGTCCGGCAGGTGCTGGACTATGTGGCCCGAGGCGAGGTCGAGGCCGGCTTCGTCTACCGCACCGACGCCGCGATCATGAAGGACAAGGTCAGGATCGTGATGGAGGCGGCGACCGGGTTGCGCGTCTCCTATCCGGTTGCAGTGACCAAAGACAGCCGCGTGAAAGAGCTGGCCGGCCGGTTCGTCGCCTTCCTGGCGAGCCCCGCAGCCCGCCGGATCCTCGAGCGGCACGGCTTCGGCACCCCGTGATCGACGTCGACATCTCGCTCAGCGTATCCGACGGGCGCCGGCGTTTCGACCTTGCGGCGCGCTTTGCCACCGACGCTGCCTTCGTCGCCCTCTTCGGTCCTTCAGGCGCCGGCAAGACCCTGACGCTGCGCGCGATCGCCGGTCTGATCCGGCCGGATTCGGGGCACATCCATGTGGCCGGGCGCACGCTGTTCGATTCGGCGCGCGGCATCGATCTGGGGGCGGCGGATCGGGCGACCGGGTACCTGTTCCAGAATTTCGCGCTTTTTCCGCATCTTTCCGTCCGCGACAACGTCGCCTTCGGACTGCGTTCCTGGTATCGGCGCCGCCTCGGCGAAGCCGATCGCGAGCAGGTGCAGTCGCTGCTCGAGAGCTTCGACCTGGCCGGTCTGGCGGACAGCCGGCCGCATACCTTGTCGGGTGGACAGCAGCAGCGGGTGGCGCTGGCCCGCGCCCTGGCATGCCGTCCAGGTATCCTGTTGCTCGACGAGCCGTTCGCCTCCCTTAACAGCCAGCTGCGCCGTTCGTTGCGGCAGGACCTTGCCGCCGCCCGGCGGCGCTGGGGCGTGCCGGCTGTGATGATCACCCATGACATCGACGACGTGCTGGAACTGGCGGACGTGGCCTGCATCTACGAGGATGGTCGGGTCATCCGCCAGGTGCCGCTGCGCGATATGCCGCCCGAGCAGGCCGCGCTGCGTCTCGCGGACGAGGCAAGGCCGGCGTCTCCAGGGCGGGAGCGGCTCGTGCGCCGCATCCTCGGAACCGCGGACCTGGGCGCTCTTCCCGATCGCGAAGGCTGACCCCTGCGTCAGGCGGATCAGCCCACCCGCCGCGTCGGCATCCGCCACAGGACGATCGCCGCTCCGGTGCAGACGATGGCGGGCAGCCAGCACCAGGGAGTCGGCAGCACGAAGACCGATCCGACCGAGCTGATCGCCATCATGGCAGTGGCCAGTTGCTTGGCAGCCAACGGTACCGCACGATGTTCGCGCCAGTCGCGGACCGGAGGGCCGAGGGTCGGGTGCTCGAGCAGCCAGCGTTCAACCCTGGGGCTGCCGCGCGAGAAGCACCACGCGGCCACCAGGACGAACGGCGTGGTGGGGAGCAGGGGAAGGAAGATGCCGATCAGGCCGATGACCACTGCCAGCCATCCCCCGAGCAGCCAGAGTGCACGCGTCGGTGAAGGGAGCATGGCGCAAGAATAGCGCCTTCATTGCGGAAGTGGCGCGCCCGGCAGGAATCGAACCTGCAACCCCTGCCTTCGGAGGGCAGTACTCTATCCGTTGAGCTACGGGCGCACAGGCCGCGATTGTACTGGTTTTGGCAGGTGCTCTTCGCGGACCGCGCGCCCGGCGCCGCCCGGGCCGCACCGCGGCGCCATGGGTCTGCATGAACGGATGACGACCTCGCCACGCAACCCGCCGCCGCATCCCTTCTTAGCAGGTTCGCCGGTTCCCGGCTAAAATCTAGGGTTTTGCGGACAATCCCCGAGCGCTGTCGTCCCGGCAGCCGCGTCTGCGACAATCTCGGGACATTTCGCCGACGGCGAATCAATGGATAGCGGAGCCATGGCAGCACATTCAGACACAGCAAACCATCCGATCGCGCAGGCGCAGGCAGAACAGCAATCGCACGGTGACGAAGAAGGCCACACCAGCTTCATCAAGACGCCTCGTCAGCTGATCATCGTGGTGTTGCTGGCGTTGCTGGTGCCGATCGTGATCATCGTGCTGCTTGCCAGCTACGTGGTGAACGAATCCCGGATCGGCGCCGGTTCCGACTCGATGATGCCCGAGTCGATTGAAGCCCGCATCCGGCCGGTCGCCGGCTTTGAACTGCGCGATGCCAGCGCGCCGCAGGTGGCGCGCTCCGGCGAGGACGTCTACAAGGCCGCCTGCGGCGCCTGTCATGCAGCCGGCGTCGCCGGTGCGCCGAAGCACGCGGACAACGGCTCATGGTCGGCAAGGATCGCAAACGGCCTCGAGTCGCTGGTGAATTCGGCGCTCAAGGGCAAGGGCGCAATGCCGCCCCAGGGCGGTGGGGAATTCTCCGACGTCGAGGTCGCCAAGGCGGTGGTCTACATGGCCAACGCTTCCGGCGCCAAGTTCGAGGAGCCGAAGACACCGGCGAATGGCGACCAGGCCCAGGGCCAGGGCGAGGCGAAGGCCGAAGGGAAGGCCGAAGCCAAGGCCGAAGGGAAGTAACCGGCTGCGCGGGGGCGCCGATCGCCTCCGCCGTCAATCCTTCCGGAACATCTCCCGAAGCGCCGCGAGGCGCTTTTTTGCATCTTCGGACGATACCGGCTTGTTGCCGGTGCCTTCGAGGTCGAGCTGCATCTCGGTGATGAAGCGCGAAGGCTGGCATTCGACCTGCGCGCGGGCACGCTTGCGCTGGCGGCACCAGGTCAGGGTGAGCGAGCGCTTGGCACGGGTGACCGCGACGTACATCAGCCGGCGTTCCTCCTCCAGCCGTTCCCCCAGCAGCTTCTCGGCGTCGACGGCGGCCTGCGGCGATTCGCCGCGGCTGGCGGCATCCTCGTCCTCTCGCCCGGCATGCGGCAGCAGCCCTTCCTCCACGCCGATCAGGAAGACGTGCGGGTATTCCAGGCCCTTGGCGGCATGGATGGTCGACAGCCGCACCGCATCGCCCTCGCTCTCGCGGCCCTCGAGCCGCGTGACCAGCGAGATGTGCTGGGCCATGTCGATCAGGTTCTTGTCGTCTTCCTCCGCGCGCTTGTTCAGCCAGTCGCAGAACTCGTTGACGTTCTGCCAGCGGGTGGTGGCGCTGCGTTCGTCGCCCTGCTCGGCGAGGTAGGCCTGGTAGTCGATCGCCTTGATCAGGTCGGCCAGCACCGCTGGCGCCGGCTCCCGGCCGGCGCGCCACCGGATGCGGTTGATGAAATCGCCGAACTCGCGCAGGGTCGCCAGCTGGCGGTCGGCGATGCGGTCGTCGAGCCCGGTCTCGAACACCGCCTCGTAGAGGCTGATCTCCCGTTCGCCGGCATATTCGCCGAGCGCCTTCAGGCGTCTGCGGCGCCGATACCGCGGCGGGGGGTGGTGGCGGCCCGGATGAACGCCGGGTCGTCGTCCTCGTTGGCCAGCACCCGCAGGTAGGCGCACAGATCCTTGATCTCGGCCTTGTCGAAGAACGACTGGCCGCCGGAGATCTGGTACGGGATCTTCTCCTTGCGCAGCATCTGCTCGATGACGCGCGCCTGGTGGTTGCCGCGGTAGAGGATGGCGAAGTCGGCAAAAGCGCTGCGCTTCTCGAACTTGGCGGCCTGCAGGCGCATCACCACCGTCTCGGCCTCGTGCTCGTCGTCGTCGCAGGCGACCACCTTGATGGGATCGCCCAGGCCGAGCGCGGACCACAGCCGCTTGGCGTGCAGCTTGGGGTTGTGGTCGATCAGGGCGTTGGCGGCGGTGAGGATCGTCCGGGAGGAGCGGTAGTTCTGCTCGAGCTTGACGACCTTCAGCCGCGGATAGTCGTCGGCGAGGCGTCGCAGGTTCTCCAGGGTTGCGCCGCGCCAGCCGTAGATCGACTGGTCGTCGTCGCCCACGGCGGTGAAGCCGTGCCGGTCGCCGACCAGCTCCCGCAGCAGCTGGTACTGGGCGGCGTTGGTGTCCTGGTATTCGTCGACCAGGAAGTAGCGCAGCCGCTCGCGCCATAGCTCCGCGGCAGCGGCGTCGCTGCGCAGCAACTTGAGCGGCAGTCCGATCAGGTCATCGAAGTCGACCGCCTGGTAGCCCTCCAGGGTCGCCTGGTAGTCGCGGTAGGCACGGGCGATCCGCAACTCGTACTCGCCATGGCTCTGCCGTAACGCTGTGTCCGGATCCAGCAGGGCGTTCTTCCACAGCGAGATCCGTGCCACCGCCGTGCGCACCAGCTTGCGATCGGTGGTCGCGAGGAGCTGGGTCAGGAGGTTGGCGCAGTCGTCGGCGTCGAAGATCGAGAACGTCGACTTGAGCCCGATCGCCTTGCCGTTCGCGCGCAGGATGCGCATGCCCAGCGAGTGGAAGGTGCAGATGGTCGGCCGGTCGGCGGCGGTGAGCTTGACCGCGCCGGCGAAGCGCTCGGCCATCTCGCTCGCCGCCTTGTTGGTGAAGGTGATCGCCGCGATCGCCCGCGACGCGAAGCCGGAATCGATCAGGTGCGCGAGCTTCGCCGTGATGACGCGGGTCTTGCCCGAGCCGGCGCCGGCGATGACGAGGCAGGGCCCGTCGAGGATAACGGACCGCCTCGTCCTGCGAGGGGTTCAGGTCAGCCAATCCAGTTCCTGCCGGGCAACAGTCGAAGCCGCTTCAAATTTCGATCGGATCGATGACGAGTTGCCAACGGATCGTGCCCCGGATGGTACCGGCGAGGGGGTCGAGTTCGTCCCGCCAGGCCGAGAGGAGGCGGTGCAGGAGCCTTCGCGAACTGGACTCGACCAGCAGCTGGGCGCGCGAAACGTCCCGTAGCCTGGCCAGCGGCATCGGTACCGGGTCGCAGACATTGAGGTCCGGCGGCGGATCAAGGGAGAGTAAGCGCTCACGTGCGCCCTGGAGGAAGCCGAGAGTCGTCTCCATGACCCGGGCCTGTGCGAGCAGCAGTGCCTGATGGGTATACGGCGGCAGCCCGCTCGCCTCGCGCGCCTGCAACTCCGCCTCGGCGAAGCCGGGATAGTCATGCGCCTTGAGCGACGCGAACAGTGGATGCTCCGGGTAGCGGGTCTGGATCAGGGTCGTGGCGGCTGCCAGGCTGTGGCGGCCGGCGCGACCGGCCACCTGCATCAAGGTCGCGAACAGCCGTTCCGGCGCCCGGAAGTCGGCCGCGAACAGGCCGGCGTCCGCATCGACCACGACCACCAAGGTCAGGCGGCTGAAGTCATGGCCCTTGGCGAGCATCTGGGTGCCGATCAGCAAGTCGACCTCGCCCGCGTGGGCGGCTGCCAGAAAGCGTTCGGTGGCGCCGCGGCGGCTGGCGACGTCGCGGTCGAGCCGGCCGATGCGGGCGTCGGGGAAGAGGCCCGCCAGGCCTTCCTCCAGCCGCTGGGTGCCCCGGCCGAGCGCCGCGAGATCCTGGTTGCCGCATTCCGGACAGGCGCGCGGGGCCGCCGCTTCCGCCGCGCAGTGGTGGCAGACGAGCCGGTAGCGCGACGGCCCGAGGCGGGCGTCCTCGGCGCTGCCCAGCCGATGCAGCACGCGGTAGGCGTCGCAATGGTCGCAGCGCGAGAGCCAGCCGCAGGCATCGCAGGAGATGACCGGCGCATAGCCGCGGCGGTTCAGGAATACCAGCGCCTGCTCGCCGCGGCCGATGGTGTCGCGGATCGCCTCCACCGCGGCATCCGTCAGGCCATGCTTCAGCCGGGCGCCGCGCAGCGGCGCAATCCGCACCGTCGGCAGGGCGGTTCCGCGGGCGCGGGCGGTCAGCTGCAGCAACCGGTAGCGGCCGGTCCTGGCGTTGCTCCAGCTCTCCAGCGACGGCGTCGCCGAGCCGAGCAGGATCGGCAACCGCGCGAGGGACGCACGCGCGATCGCCATGTCGCGCGCCGAATAGCGGATGCCCTCCTGCTGCTTGAACGACGGGTCGTGTTCCTCGTCGACGACGATCGCTGCCAAGCGGGGAACCTGCGCGAGCACCGCGAGGCGGGTACCCAGGACGATGCGGGCATGGCCGGTGGCCGCGGCCATCCAGTTGCTGGCCCGCATCGCGTCGGGCATCTCGCTGTGCAGGACCGCGATCGGGTCGCCGGGAAAGCGCCGGCGCAGCTGACCAAGCAGCGAGGGTGTCAGGCCGATCTCCGGCACCAGCAGCAGCACCTGGGCTTCCGGAGCGCGATCGAGCAGGTACCGGAACCAGCGGACATAGACCTCGGTCTTGCCACTGCCGGTGACGCCATGCAACAGCCAGGGCCGCGGCGCGGGCTTGTCCACGGTAGGGGTTGCAGCAGCGCCTCCAAAGGCATCGGCGCCCGACGAGGCAGCGGCCGGGGCGCGGGCATCGGTGTCGGCCATCAGCATCTCCAGCAGCGCCTGCTGCTCGGGCGTGGCCTGCGCCGGCTCCGCATGGGCGAGGCCGAGGGGATCGACTGGCGCGGGATCGAACGCAGCCAGGCGGGCGTCCGCCCGCTTGCGGGTGCGCGGCGACGGCGGCACCCGCAGCAGTTTCGGCACGCTGCCCAGCCCCAGCTCCGCCGCTTCGCCCTGGTAGTAGCCGGCGGCGAAGCGGATGAACTCGAGCCATTGGGGCGCGAGCGGCGGCAGTTCCGGCAGCAGCTGCTCGACGTCGCGCAGCTTTTCCGGGGCAAGCTCGCAGGTGTCCGAGAGCGATTCCACAATACCGACGCGCCGCGACTTGCCCCATGGCACGACCGCCCATTGGCCCACCGCGAGATCCATCGCGGCAGGAATCCGGTAGGCGTAGCTGCCCGCAAGCGGGCCGTCGAGAAGGACGTGGGCGAAGGCTGAGGGCAAGGCTGAGGGCAAGGCTGAGGGCAAGGGCGCGGCGCGGTGGGCGGTAGTCGAAAAGGAGTAGAGACGTACATCCGGGTGATACCGCAGGGACCGGATGCCGCGCAGAATCAGGCGCAATCCGGTGCCGGAACCGGGAAACCGCTAGGCGGGGTTGCCTGTTTACATTTCGCAGGCGGTGACAGATTATCCCGTAAACGCTTGCAGTCGGTCGTCTTCGTCGGGTCGCGCCTTGGCGCGTGCCTTCCTCCGGGAGGAGGCCTTGGTCGATGTCGAATCAATGACGCTGGGTGTATCGGCTGACTCGCCTTGCGGCGACAGCCTGGAATACGATCCTGCGTTCGCCGAGCTCGAGATCGCCGCACGCGGCAAGCCGGAGCAGCACTTCGGCAATACGCTGGTGCCGGCCCAGGAGCCTGACTGGCGGCAGGTCCACGAGAAGGCGCTCGCACTGATGGCGCGAACGCGGGACCTGCGGATCGCTGTCCTGCTGGCGCGCGCTCAGACGGTCCTGGAGGGCCTGCCGGGATTGACGGAATCGCTGGAGCTGATCCGCCAGCTGATCGTGCGGCAGTGGGACCACGTCCACCCCCAGCTCGATCCCGACGATGACCTCGCTCCGATCCTGCGGATGAACGCGCTCGCGGTGCTGGTTCATCCTGGCGGCCTGCTTCGCGACCTGAGGACGGTGCCCTTTGTCCGGTCTGCGGCCGGCGCCTGCAGCATCCGCGATGCAGAGCTCGCACTTGGGATCACGCGATTGCCTGATGACCAGCCGCCGCCAATGACGCGCGCTCAGCTGACCGGCCTGGTTCGCGCGCATGCGGCGGCCGGGGGGCGCAACGAGGCATTGCGCGCCAGCGAGACCGTTGCTGCGCTCAGTGCGATGTTGCTGGAGAAGGCCGGCCATCATCATGCGCTGGACTTCGGTCCGCTGCTGCAGAAGCTGAAGCCGCTGGCTGCGTTCCATGCCGAAGCGGCCGGCGAATCCGCGTCCCTGGCACAGGCCAAGGGCCTCGGCGGCGACCCCGGCCAAGCCGCCAACTCGGCGCAGTACATGGCCGATCCCGGCGCGGCGTCCGCCGGCTGGCAAGGTGAAAACGCCGACGGTACCTACGGCGGTCCTGGCGGCGTACCTTCGGCAGGCGGCCCCGCCCCCATCCACAGCCGGGAAGACGCCATCCGCGAGCTGGAACGCGTCTGCGCCTGGCTGGATCGGCACGAGCCCGCCAACCCGGCGCCGCTGCTGATCCGAAGGGCGCAGCGGCTGCTGCAGATGAATTTCATCGATATCCTGCGGGACCTCGCGCCCGAAGGCATGTCGTCGATCGAGAAGATTGCCGGACTTCCGCCGGCCGAGTAACTCCCAGGAGATGCAACCATGGCTGGTAGTCAGAAGTTCATTGCGCGCAACCGTGCGCCCCGCGTCCAGATCGAATACGACGTGGAGCTTTACGGCGCCGAGAAGAAAGTGCAGCTGCCGTTCGTGATGGGGGTGATGGCGGACCTCTCGGGCAAGCCGGCCGATCCGCTGGCGCCGGTGGCGGAGCGCAAGTTCCTGGACATCGATGTCGACAACTTCGACGCCCGGATGAAAGCGATGAAGCCGCGCGTGCAGTTCACCGTGCCGAACACGCTCACCGGGGAGGGCAACATGGCGGTCGAGATGACGTTCGAGAGCATGGACGACTTCTCTCCGGCCGCCATCGCGAACAAGGTCGAGCCGCTGCGCAAGCTGCTCGAGGCGCGCCAGCAGCTTTCCAACCTGATCACCTACATGGACGGCAAGACCGGCGCCGAGCAGCTGGTCGAGCGGATCATGGGCGACCCGGAACTGTTGAAATCACTCGCGGCCCAGGCGAAGCCTGCGGAGGGTGAGGGCGCCGACGGCGCCGCAGCCGCCGATCCGGCCAAGGCCGACAAGTAATTTCAGGAGACGAAGATGGCAGAGACCGAACTCCAGTCGGCGCAAGGCGCGCTGCAATACGACGAATTCAGCAAGTTGCTGCAGAAGGAATTCCGGCCGAAGAGCGACGACGCCCGCACGGCGGTGGAGCAGGCCGTCAGGACCCTGGCGGCGCAGGCGCTGGACCAGACCAAGCTGATCGGCGACGACGTCATCGCCTCCATCCAGTCGATCATCGCCGAACTCGACCGCAAGCTCACCGCCCAGGTGAATGCGATCCTGCACAAGGACGAGTTCCAGAAACTCGAGAGCGCCTGGCGCGGCCTGCACTACCTGGTGAACAACACCGAAACCGACGAGATGCTCAAGATCCGGGTGGTCAACATCCGCAAGGACGAGCTCCACAAGACTCTCAAGCGCTACAAGGGCACCAACTGGGACCAGAGCCCCCTCTTCAAGCAGGTCTACGAAGCGGAATACGGTCAGTTCGGCGGTGAGCCGTTCGGCTGCCTCGTGGGCGACTATCACTTCGACCACGGGCCGGTTGACGTCGAGATGCTTTCCGAGATGGCGAAGATATCGGCGGCTGCCCACTGCCCGTTCATCGCCGGCGCGGCGCCGTCGCTGATGCAGATGGATTCGTGGCAGGAGCTGTCCAATCCGCGCGACCTGACCAAGATTTTCACGACGCCCGAGTATGCGTCCTGGCGCTCGCTTCGCGAGAGCGAGGAGGCGCAGTACCTCGGGCTCGCGATGCCTCGCTTCCTCGCCCGCCTGCCTTACGGTGCGAAGACCAATCCGGTGGACGAGTTCGCCTTCGAGGAAGACACCGCCGGCACGGACCACAACAAGTACGGCTGGGCCAACTCGGCCTACGCGATGGCAACCAACATCACCCGCGCCTTCAAGATGTACGGCTGGTGCTCGCGCATCCGCGGCGTGGAGTCGGGCGGCGCGGTGGCGAACCTGCCGGTGCATACCTTCCCGACCGACGACGGCGGGGTCGACATGAAGTGCCCGACCGAGATCGCCGTGTCGGATCGGCGCGAGGCAGAGCTTGCCAAGGCTGGCCTGATGCCGCTGATCCACAAGAAAAACTCCGACTTCGCGGCCTTCATCGGCGCACAGTCGCTGCACAAGCCGGCCGAGTACGATGATCCGGATGCCACCGCCAACGCCAATCTCGGGGCCCGCCTGCCGTACCTGTTCGCGACCTGCCGCTTCGCCCACTACCTGAAGTGCATCGTGCGCGACAAGATCGGCTCGTTCAAGGAACGCTCCGACATGCAGCGCTGGCTCAACGACTGGATCATGAATTACGTCGACGGGGACCCGTCGATCTCGTCGGACGAGACCAAGGCCAAGCGCCCGCTGGCCGCCGCCGAGGTGGTCGTGGAGGACGTGGAAGGCAACCCTGGCTACTACACCTCCAAGTTCTACCTGCGCCCGCACTACCAGCTCGAGGGCCTCACCGTGTCGTTGCGGCTGGTGTCGAAGCTGCCGTCGGCGAAGGCGGCGTGACGTGCCGCGGGCACCCGCCACTGGTGGAGCCTGCGACTGCTTCCTGAGCCTCGACCAGGTGCCGGGCGAGGCGCATGACTCGGCATTTGCCGGGACCATCGAGGTGGTCGGCTGGAACTGGGGCGTCAGCTCCCGAGGCGACCAGGTCATGGGATCCGGGCCGCGGGCGGCGGCCGACGTGCACCACTTCACCTTCCGCCACCTGGTGGATTCGGCCACCGCCGGCCTTTGGTCGCGCTGCGCCACCAACCTGCTGATTCCCAACGGGCTGCTGACGCAGCGCCGCGCCGGCGGGCAGGCGTCGCAACGCTTTCTCGAGATCCGCTTCAAGCAGGTGCGCATCGTGGACGTGGCGGTGGTGATGTCGGAGGAGAACCAGATCCCGCTGGAGACCGTGTCGTTCGCCTTCGAATCGGTCACCCTGGACTACACGCCGCAGGCGGCGATCGGTGGTGCGCAGAGCGGGCGCCACAGCTTCAACTGGATAGCAGGCAGCGCGCGATGACGACGATGCCGGCTCAGGCGCCGCATCCCGCCGCACGCGACCGCCTGAAGGGGTGCGGGCGATGGAGCCGGTAGCGGGAATGCTGTCGGGCGCGCTCGGCGCGGTCAAGTCGGCGCCGGCCGATGTGTCGGCGCGGATGAAGCTGTTCCGGGTCTTCTGCCTCACCGGACAGTGGGATCGCGCCGTGATCCAGCTCGACACCGCGAGCGGCATGGATGCCGGCCTCGCGATGACCAGCCTGGTCTACAAGCAGGCGATCGCCTGCGAGCGCTTCCGGGCCGAGGTCTTTGCAGGCACCCGCACGCCGGTGGTGGTGGGCCAGCCGCAGCCCTGGCTCGGCTGGATGATCGAGGCGCTCAAGGCGGGTCCGGTGCGCGCGCGGGCGTTGCGCGAGCAGGCGATGGCGGCTGCGCAAGCCTGCCCCGGCAGCCTCAATGGCGCGGCCTTCGAATGGCTGGCGGACGCGGATCCGCGCCTGGGGCCGGTCTGCGAGGCGTTCATCGACGGCAAGTACTATTGGCTGCCGTTCGATCGGATCGCCGCGCTCGACGTCGAGCCGCCCGACGACCTGATCGACCTCGTCTGGACCCGGGCAGAGCTGGTGCTCGACAACGGCGGCAGCAAGGCAGTGCTCGTGCCGACGCGCTATCCCGCCTCCGAGTCCAGCGATGACGATTCGATTCGCACCGCCCGGCGCACCGACTGGATCGGATCCGAGGAAACCGGCTTCCGCGGGCTGGGCCAGCGCGAATGGATCACCGATGCCGGCGAGACGGCGCTGATGGACGTGCGCCACCTGGTGATGTCGGCGGCAGCCGCACCTGCTGCCCCCGAGGCCCCCGAGGCCCCCGAGGCCTCGGCCGGATAGCGCCGGCGCACAGCCATGGCCGAGCAATTCTCCCGCGACAGGCTGCTGCCGGCCCTGCTCGATCGCCTGATCGACGAGCGTCCTCACCAGACGACCGAGTCGACCGAGTCCCGGGTGCTGAGCAAGGCCGGGTTGCGCCAGAGCGTCTTGCGCGACCTCGCCTGGCTGTTCAATTCGCAGGCGGCGGTGACAGGCACCATCGACGGCGACGTCTTCCCGCATGCGCTGCATTCGACCATCAACTATGGCATTGCGCCGCTGTCCGGCGTTCTGGTCTCCAAGCTCGATCTCGGCGATCTCGA
Organism: uncultured Pseudomonadota bacterium; assembly: GCA_963844195.1. GTDB lineage: Bacteria > Pseudomonadota > Gammaproteobacteria > Burkholderiales > Burkholderiaceae_E > Lautropia. Next base: position 778,657 of record CAWJNC010000006.1, read on the forward strand.
GCAGATGCTGCGCCAGGCAATCATCGACTTCGAGCCTCGCCTGCTGCCCGACAGCGTGTCGGTCCGCGGCATCGTGCCGACCGATCCTCTGGGCCACCACAACGCGCTGACCTTCGAGATCACCGCGCGACTGTGGGCTCAGCCCTATCCCCTGGAGCTGCTGCTCAAGACCGACCTCGACCTGGAGACGGGCATGGTCGAGCTGAAGGATCGCAGCGGCAACACCATCGTGGGCCAATAGCCCGCCGGGGCCCGATCCGATCCATGCATCCGCGACTGCTCGAGTACTACAACCAGGAGCTCGGCCACGTCCGCGAGATGGGCGCGGAGTTCGCCCGCGAGTTTCCCAAGATCGCCGCGCGCCTGAGCATGGAAGGCCTGGAGGTGGCCGACCCCTACGTGGAGCGGCTGCTGGAGGGCTTTGCATTTGTTGCGAGCCGGACCCAGCTGAAGATCGACGCCGAGTTCCCGCGCTTCACGCAGCACCTGCTCGAAATCGTCTATCCGCACTACCTTGCGCCGACCCCGGCGATGATGATCGCCGGTTTCCAGCCCCGTGCAGGCGATCCCGCACTCGCCAACGGCGTCGCGCTGCCGCGCGGCAGCGCGTTGCGCAGCGTGATTCCCAAAGGCGAGCAGACAGCCTGCGAATTCCGCACCGCCCACGACGTGACACTGTGGCCGATCGAACTTGGCGGCGCGGAGTACTTCAGCTACGCGCCGGACCTGCCGCTCGGTCAGCTGGGGCTGGCAAACCGGGTCCGCAGCGGGTTGCGCGTCTCGCTGCGTGCACAGGGTGGGCTCGATTTCTCCCGAATCCGCTGCGACGCGCTGCAGTTCTTCATCAACGGCGCCGACGATCTCAGCGGTCCGCTCTACGAGCTGGTGCACGGACACTGCATCGGCGCGCTGGTGCTGAGCAAGGCCAAGCCCGCGCAGATCATCGGCAACCTGCCGCCCGCGAACATCCACGAGGTCGGCTTCGAAGACTCGCAGGCGCTCCTGCCCTACGATCGCCGTTCGTTCCAGGGCTACCGGCTGCTGCGTGAGTACTTCGCCTTTGCCGAACGCTTCCACTTCTTCGGCGTGCGTGGATTGCAGGCGGCCTTCGCGGGACACAAATCCTCGGAATGCGAGCTGGTGCTGCTGTTCGACGCCAGCCAGCCGCGGCTCGAGTCGATCGTGTCGCCGGACAGCCTGTCGCTCTATGCCACGCCAGTGGTCAACCTGTTCGCGCGGCGCGCCGACCGGATCCACCTGTCGGAGGAGCGCTTCGAGCATCAGCTGGTTGTCGACCGGGCGCGTCCGCTGGATTTCGAGGTCTTCTCGATCACCGGCCTCAAGGGCATGGGGGACGATGCCGGCGACGCGACCGAGTTCCGGCCCTTCTACGGCGACCTCGTGCATCACGACGGCGGCGGCGCCGGCGCGTACTACACGATGCGGCGCGAGCCGCGCCAGCTGTCGGAGCGCCAACGTCGGCATGGCGCACGCAGCGGCTACGTCGGCAGCGAGGTCTACCTGGCGCTGGTGGATCAGCGGGAGGCACCGTACCCGTCCACCATGAGGCAGCTCGCGGCCGAGGTTCTGGCCACCAATCGCGACCTGCCGTTGCTCCTGCCGATCGGCTCGCTCAATGCCCTGATGCTGCAGGACGCGAAGCCGGTGGCTGGGATCCGCGTCCTGAAGGGGCCCAGCCGTCCCCGTGCGGGGCTCGCCGAGGGCGACTATGCGTGGCGGCTGGTGAGCCACCTCTCGCTGAACTACCTGTCGCTGCTTGACCCCGGCGGCGATCCGCGCAAGGCCGCGGCTGCGCTGCGGGAGCTGCTCGCGCTCTATGCGGACACAGGCGATGCTGCGCATCGCAAGCGCATCGAGGCCTTGTTCGGCGTCGACGCCAAGCCCGTCGTGAGGCGGCTGCCGCTTGCGGGCCCGATCACATTCGGTCGCGGCCTCTCGGTCGCGCTGCAGGTGAACGAGGATGCGTTCGGCGGCGCCGGCAGTTTCCTCTTCGGTTCGGTCCTGGAGAAGTTCCTGGCCAGGCACGTTTCGATCAACTCGTTCACGCAGACGGTGCTCAATTCGGAGAGCCGAGGGGAGGTAGCCAGGTGGCCGGCACGGACGGGAACGCGGATCGTCGCCTGATGTTCCTGGAGGCGCTGCGGCGCGTGCCGGAACGCTTCGATTTCTATCAGGCCATGCGCCGCATGGAAGCAGGCAATCCGGCGTTGCCGCGGCTGGGCGAAGCGCGGCGGCCTTCGGCTGAGCCGCTGCGCCTCGCGCAGGAGGCCGAGCTGGCGTTTCCGGTCGTCAACGTCACCCGCGTCGACCAGACCCGCAGCGGATTGCCGCGGGTGTCGGTGCGCTTCCTCGGCCTCTTCGGTCCGCAAGGGCCGCTGCCGTTGCACCTGACCGAGTTCGTGCGCGACCGCGAGCGCAATCATGGCGACGCCTCTTTTGCCCGCTTCGCCGACATCTTCCACCACCGCCTGCTGCTGATGTTCTACCGCGCCTGGAGGCAGGCACAGCCCGCGGCGACGCACGACCGGCCGGCGGAGGATCGCTACCGGACCTACATCGGCGCGCTCTTCGGTCACGGCTCGGCTCAATGGCAGCGACCGGCGCTCGAGCTCGCGCAATCGAAGCGGCACTTCGCCGGCCACCTCGGCCGCGCCGCCCGCCATCCGGAAGCGCTGGCTGCGATCATGGAGGGCTACTTCGGGGTGCCGGTGCGGGTGCAGACGTTCAGCGCCCGCTGGATGCGGTTGCCGAGCTCCCAGCAGTCGTCACTCGGCGGCGCGGTCGGGCCGGCGGCGGGCGCCAACGGCCTGCGCGGTGGCGGTGCAGGCTTCCGGGGCAACGACAGCGCCATCCTCGGTCAGAGCGCGGTGATCGGCTCGCGGGTGCTGGATGCTCAGCACCACTTCGATATCCATGTCGGACCTCTCGGCGTCGAGGCGTACGAGCGGTTGCTGCCGGATGGCGACTGGCTCGTCAAGGCTCGCGAGTGGGTGCGGGAGTACTGCGGCGAAGAGTTCGGTGTGCGCCTGGTGCCGCATCTGGAGGCGCGTGCCGTGCCGGCCACGAAGCTGGGCCGCTCGGGTCGCCTGGGCTGGAACAGCTGGATCGGTTGCCGGCGCAGCGACGCTCCGGCGAACGACCTTACGTTGCCGGTCGCGACGGTGCCGGCCGGCATCTGAGCGCAGGGGAGGGGATCATGTCCGAAATCAGTCGCGTACAGCTCTTTGGCAAGCTCAACCCGGTGCTATACAAGGCGATCGAAGGCGCGACGGTGTTTGCCAAGCTGCGCGGCAACCCGTATGTCGAGTTCGTCCATTGGCTCAACCAGATCCTGCAGCTGCAGGATTCCGACCTGCATCGAATCCTCCGCCATTTCGAGGCGGATGCCGCTGTACTCGCGAAGGACGTGACCGATGCGATCGACCGCCTGCCGCGCGGTGCCACGGCGCTGTCGGACCTGTCGCCGCACATCGAGGATGGGGTCGAGCGCGGCTGGGTGTACGGCACTCTGCTGTTCGGTGAAAGCCAGGTCCGCAGCGGTCACCTTCTGGTCGGCATGTTGAAGACGTCATCGCTGCGCAACGCGCTCGGTTCGATCTCACGGCAGTTCGAGCGCATCAAGCTCGAGTCGCTATGCGACGACTTCTCCCGCATCACCGCCGGCTCGCCTGAAGCGGGCCTGCGCGCGAGCGATGGCTTCAGTGCCGCTGCGCCCGGGGAGGCGAGCGGTTCGATGGCGCCGGCGCAGATGGGCAGGCAGGATGCGCTCAAGCGCTTCGCGGTCGACCTCACCGAGAAGGCGCGCAAGGACGAGATCGATCCCGTTACCGGTCGCGACGAGGAGATCCGCCAGATCGTCGACATCCTGATGCGACGCCGGCAGAACAACCCCATCCTCACCGGCGAGGCGGGCGTCGGCAAGACCGCGGTGGTCGAGGGCTTCGCCGTGCGGCTCGCGCGGGGCGACGTGCCGCCGCAGTTGAAGGACGTATCGCTGCTGACCCTCGACATCGGCCTGTTGCAGGCAGGCGCCAGCATGAAGGGCGAGTTCGAGCAGCGCCTGCGGCAGGTGATCGACGAGGTCCAGGCAAGTCCCAAGCCGATCATCCTCTTCATCGACGAGATCCACACGCTGGTCGGTGCCGGCGGCGCAGCCGGCACCGGGGACGCGGCCAACCTGCTCAAGCCGGCGCTGGCACGCGGCAACCTGCGCACCATCGGCGCCACGACCTGGGCCGAATACAAGAAGTACATCGAGAAGGATCCCGCGCTGACGCGGCGCTTCCAGGTGGTCCAGGTGCTGGAGCCGGACGAGGCCAAGGCGATCCTGATGCTGCGCGGCGTCGCGAGCACGCTGGAGAACCACCATCGCGTGCAACTGCTCGACCGTGCCATCGAGGCTGCCGTGAGACTGTCGCACCGCTACATTCCCGCGCGGCAGCTGCCCGACAAGGCGGTCAGCTTGCTGGACACCGCCTGCGCGCGGGTCGCCGTCAGCCAGCATGCAACGCCGCCGGAGGTCGAGGACTGCATGCGCCTCATCGAAGGCCTCGAGACCGAGGCGCGCATCATCGACAAGGAATCCGCCGTCGGCGAGCTGATCGGCAGCCGCAAGACGGACGTCGAGGCGAAGCTTCAGCAGGCGCGGGATCGCCTCGCGGTGCTGCAGGCGAAGTGGCAGGAGGAGAAGGCGCTGGTGGACCGGGTGCTCGCGCTGCGGGCGCAACTGCGGGCCGGGGCTGCCCCGGTGGATGAAGGAGCCGCAGTCACGGGCGGAGCCGCCGGGACAGGGCCGGTTCCCGGATCGGCATCCTTTGCGGGTGCATCGACGGGCGCGCCTGCATCGGCTGCCGCTGCCGTTGTTTCGCCCGCCGATCGCGAAGCGATGCTCGCGGATCTCGGCAACCTGCAGCGCAAGCTGGCGGAGCTGCAGGGCGAGTCGCCGCTGATACTGCCATCGGTCGACGAGCAGGCGGTGGCCAGCGTGGTCGCCGACTGGACAGGCGTGCCGGTCGGCCGGATGGTGAAGAACGAGGTGGAGGCGGTGCTGCGGCTGGCCGACACGCTGTCGGGGCGGGTCATCGGCCAGCGCCATGGACTCGAGCAGATCGCGCGGCGGATACAGACCTCGCGGGCGAAGCTCGACAACCCCAGCAAGCCGATCGGCGTGTTCATGCTGGTCGGGCCATCCGGCGTCGGCAAGACCGAGACGGCGCTCGCGCTTGCGGAGACGCTCTACGGCGGCGAGCAGAACCTGATCACGATCAACATGAGCGAGTACCAGGAAGCGCACACCGTTTCCACCCTGAAGGGAGCGCCGCCGGGCTATGTCGGCTACGGGGAAGGCGGCGTGCTGACGGAGGCGGTGCGTCGCAGGCCGTATTCGGTGGTGCTGCTCGACGAAGTCGAGAAGGCACATCCCGACGTTCATGAGATCTTCTTCCAGGTTTTCGACAAGGGCTGGATGGAGGACGGCGAGGGTCGCTTCATCGATTTCAAGAACACGATCATCCTGCTGACATCCAACGCCGGCAGCGACCTGATCATGAACCTCTGCAAGGACCCGGAGTTGATACCGGCGCCCGAGGCGATCGGCAAGGCGCTGCGCGAGCCGCTCCTGAAGGTCTTCCCGGCGGCGCTGCTCGGTCGCATCGTGTCGATCCCGTACTTCCCGCTCAGCGACGAGATGCTGGCGAGCATCGTGCGCCTGCAGCTCGACCGCATCGTGAGACGGGTGAAGGAGAACCATGCAGTGCCGCTCGCATACGACGACGAGGTGGTGAGGCTGATCATCAGCCGTTGCAGCGAGCTCGAATCGGGCGGGCGGATGATCGATGCCATCCTGACCAACACGGTGCTGCCGCGGATCAGCGAGGAGTACTTGACGCGGCTGGCGCAGGGCAAGGCGCTGGAGTCGATTAGGATCGGCGTGAACGGCGGGGACTTCGCGTATGAGTTTGAGTAACCCCCCGAGAGCGCCAGCTAGTCCGGCGCTCTCCCCCCCAGGGGGCGCAGCCAGCGGCCCGGCGGAGCCGGATCCGCGGCTGCAGCTGGGTGAGTGGCGTTGGTTTCGTGCGGGGGTTGAGGCCGGGGCCTGCAGAGTGACGGCCGCATGCCGGGGACGGTTGAACTCCTCGACACACGAGCCCGCTGTGCGGCTGCAGCTGGGTGAGGGACGCGCGGGTCATTGCTTGAGTGGCTGTGTGGCGGATGGTCCGACGCGTATGCGTGCGGGACGTGTTTGGATGGGTGGTTGCTGAATGGCGCGGCTCTGCACGCTGACCAGTCCGCTCGGCGACACGCTGCTGTTCTCGCGCATGCATGTCAGCGAGCGGCTGTCGAACCTGTTCGTGATCCAGCTGCAGACGTACAGCCTGAAGGGCGACATCAAGCCGTCTGCGCTGCTCGGCAAGTCGCTGTCGGTGAAGGTCGAATACGACGACGGCGCCGTGCGTCACTACAACGGCTACGTGTCCCGATTCTCCGCGGGCGATAGCGACGGCCGGCACTACATCTACCAGCTGACGCTGCACCCCTGGCTGTGGTTCCTGTCGCGCACGGCCGACTGCCGGATCTTCCAGGACATGACGGTTCCGAAGATCGTCGACGCGGTGTTCTCCGACGAACCGACCAAGGCGGTCGACGACCGCCTGTCGGACGCCAGCAAGTACCAGCGCTGGGAGTACTGCGTGCAGTACCGCGAGACCGACCTCAACTTCGTGTCGCGGCTGATGGAGCAGGAAGGCATCCAGTACTTTTTCGAGCATGCCGACGGTGCGCACAAGCTGGTGCTGGCCGACAGCAAGGAGATTGCGGCGGTGGCCGGCGACGCGAGCATCCGCTTCGTGCCGGATTCGTCGCCGCAGACGCAGGCCGGCGACCATGTGACGAGCTGGACCGCAGTGCAGGAGATCCAACCCGGCCAGTACGTCATCGACGACTACGACTTCAAGGCGCCCGGCAACGACCTGCAGGTGGTGCGGCGGCCGGAGAACCCACCCGAAAACTCCAAGTCGGACTACGAGGTGTTCGACTATCCCGGCGAGTACGACACCCACGGCGAAGGCGAGGCGTACGTCGCCAGCCGCATCGAGGAGCTGCACGACCAGTCGCTGGTGTTCGAAGGCTCGGGTGTCCTGCGCCAGTTTCATGCCGGTCGCAAGTTCAAGCTCGTCGACCATCCGCGCAAGGACCAGAACGACGAGTACCTGATCGTGTCGGTGGACTACGACTACATCGACCCGCCGCTCGAGACGCGCGAGGGCGAGGGTTCGAGCTTTCATTGCCGCTTCTCGGCCATCCCGCTCAAGCAGCAGTTCAGGCCGCCACGCGCTACGCCGCGTCCCGTGGTCCAGGGCATCCAGACCGCAGTGGTCACCGGCCCGGCGGGCGAGGAGATCCACACCGACCAGTTCGGCCGCATCAAGGTCAAGTTCCACTGGGATCGCGCCGATGAGAAGAACGAGCAGTCGTCGTGCTGGCTGCGCGTGGCGTTCCTGGCTGCCGGGCCACGCTTCGGTTTCGTGTCGATCCCGCGCATCGGCCACGAGGTGGTCGTCGATTTCCTCGAGGGAGATCCCGACCGGCCGTTGGTGACCGGCGTCGTCTACAACGGCGACAACCTGCCGCCGTGGGCGTTGCCGGCCAACAAGACCCAGTCGGGGCTGCTGAGCCGTTCATCGCTCGGCGGTAGCGATGCCAATGCCAACGCGATCCGCTTCGAGGACAAGATCGGCGAGGAGCAGGTCTGGATCCACGCCGAGAAGAACCAGGACATCGAGGTCGAGAACGACGAGACGCACTGGGTCGGGCACGATCGCAGGAAGAACGTCGACCATGACGAGACGACTGTCGTTGGCCACGATCGGACCGAAACGGTCGGCAACAACGAGACCATCACCATCGGCGTCGATCGTACCGAGTCGGTCGGCAACAACGAGTCGGTGAGCATCGGCGCGAATCGCACGCATACCGTAGGTGCGAGCGAGACCTGGACGGTCGCTATGCAGCGTACGCGCGCGGTCGGCATCAACGAGACGGTCGCCATCGGGGCGGCGCAGGAGATCGCAGTCGGAGCGATGCGGGTGCTCGCAGTCGGGGTGAACCAGACGACGACGATCGGGCGAAACCATTCCGTGTCGGTGGGATCGAACCAGAGCGTGGATGTCGGCGGGAACCAGACGACCAAGGTCTCGAAGAATCAGGATGTGACGATCGGCGGCGCCGAGACCGTGTCGATATCGAAGACGAGCGCGGTGAAGGTGGGCGAAGGACGAACGACGAGCGTCGGCAAGGACGATTCGCTGGCGGTCGGCAAGAACCTGTCGATCACGGCGGCGGATTCGATCACGCTGACGACCGGGGAGCGCCAGCATCACGATGAAGAAGGACGGCACGATCGTGATCAAGGGCAAGGACATCACGGTGGACGGCGCGGGCAAGATCAATGTGAAGGCGAGCAGGGACATCGTGATGAAGGGGTCGAAGATTCTGCAGAACTGAGTTCTCAACTGTGAGGGTGATCGATGAGCGGACGAGATTTGGTCGAGGGGCAGCTCGGAGATGTCGAGGCCGCGAGCGGCGACACGCGCAGTGCAAGGCAGGAACTCGCTGCCTGCCGTGGTGACCGGGGAGCTCGTCGGTATGAGCGACAACGGCAGAGCTCCGCTGGTGCTGTATCCGGGGCAGCCGTGCACGGCCGCACTGCGGGCGCGGACTGTGGTCGATCTGCACGGCATATCACATCGGCGAGCCGGTGGTGCTGATGTTCGAGCGCGGGGACCCTTTGCTGCCCGATCGTCATGGGCGTGATCCGGGAAGAGAACGGCTGGCCGCTTGCGCACGCAGCCGGCGCAGGTCGAGGTAGATGCAGACGGTGAGCGCTTGGTGGTCGATGCCAAGGAGCAATTGGTCCTGCGTTGCGGCAAGGCCAGCATCACGCTGACCAGGGCGGGCAAGGTCTTGATCCAGGGAAGCTATGTCTCGAGCCGTTCCACCGGGGTCAACCGGATCAAGGGAGGTTCGGTGCAGTTCAACTGAGGTCGACGAGCAGCCCTGGTGCCAAGCCAGTCCCGTCAAGAAGGTTTGTGTGTACGAACGTGTGAACACGCTGGTGGAAAACGCCAATGCTCGCTGACCAACCGTTGCGCGCCGTCATCCAGCAGCACGTCGACGAAAGCGCAGTTCTCTCCGAGCTCCGGGTGAGCCTGGTGACATCCGCGCACGTCAAACTTGACCACCTGAAGCGATGCGACGAGCGCCTGGCAGCACATCTCGACGGCGTGGCGGTTGCCGGGGAAGCTGGCACGGCAATGTGCACAGCGGCTCTCGCGTCGCTCGGCGCGGGCGAGATCTTCGTCGCGACGATCCGGGCTATCGAGGACAGGAAAACGCTGCGCCTGGACAAGATCCTGGCTGTTGCCGAGGCTGTCCCCGACGTCCAGGCTGGGGCGGCGGCAGCCTTCAACTGGGCGTCCCCGGAATCATTGCGGGGCCTGATGCCCGGCATGTTCCGGTCTCCTTCCATGTTGAAGCGGCGGCTTGCGATCAGCGCCTGCGCGTCACACGGAATTGACCCCGGACCAGCCCTGATGCTTGCATTGCAGGACCCGGACCCGCAGGTGCGTGCCTGTGGGCTTCGCGCGGCGGGTGTCTGTGGTCAGCTGGCTTTGCGCAGCTCATGCACCCGAAGCCTTTCAGACGATGACGCGGGTTGTCGTTCTTTGGCGGCCCGGTCGGCTATCCGGTTGGGCGATCGAGGTGCTGCGCTGGATAGCCTACGCAATGGGTTGGTCGGGCCGGAGGCCACAGTCCAAGCTGCGCTTGATTTGCTTCTGAAAGTTGTGACCCATGCGCAAGCTGCTGTCATCCTCAAGGCGTTGTCCAAAGAGCGAGCTCGCGTTCGCAGCTGATCAAGGGTATGGGCGTGACCGGCGACGCGCGCTTCGTGCCTTGGCTGATCGACCGGATGGCTGACCACCGCCTTTCACGTTTGGCCGGCGAATCCTTCAGCCTGATCACGGAATCGATCTCGCGGTGCAGTACCTGGAACGACAGGCGCCGCACGCCCTGGAATCACAGCCGACAGAGAGCGCGGAGGATGGGGATGTCGCCATGGACGAAGACTACGGACTTCCCTGGCCGGATCCCGAGAAAGTGCAAGCATGGTGGTCCGCCAACCTGGAACGGTTCAAGCCCGGCGTACGGTATTTTCTTGGCGCAGCACCGACGTCGGAGCACTGCCTTCGGGTGTTGAAGAACGGATATCAGCGTCAACGCATGGCCGCAGCCGAGTACCTGACGCTGTCGCGCCCAGGCACCTTTGTCTTCAACTGTGAAGCTCCTGCCTGGCGTCAGCAGCGTTGGCTCGAGCAGATGCAGTGACGATCTTCGCTTCGAAAGCCACTTCCTCTCCGGCCGCGGCGGCTGCCTCACCGTCTCGGCCCTTGTCTGGGAATACCCGCCCGACGGAAAGCAATCTCGATGCAGATAACAGCTAACACTAGCGGCATGTTGGCAGGTCTGGCAGTCGCCAGCGACCGGGACGGACGCGATCATTGCGTGGTCGTCGTCAAGGGAACGTTTTCCGTTCACCAGGGAGGTACCAGTAGGCTGGCGGAGGATCAGCAGGCCATTGTGTATGCCGACCAGCACTATGGCGATCCTGGGAGTACTAGCATTCAGTACGAGTGCGACTTCGCGCCCTTCAAGCCGCGAGCCGACGTGGTTGTCAACGGTGTCGCTTTCTCACCGAACGGATCACCGGTCCGGGAGATGTTGGTAGGGTTGCAGGTGGGGTCCTCCAGGAAGATCGTCAGGATCACAGGTGACCGCTTTTGGGACCGAGGTCTCACTGGCCTACGACCGTCGGATCCAATGCCTTTTGTCCAGATGCCACTGGTCTATGAGCGTGCCTACGGCGGTTCTGATCAATCCCATGAGAATCCGGAGGAATGGGGCTCCGATCTGCGAAATCTGGTCGGAGTTGGTTTCTATATTGGAACAGACCCAGGTAGGGTCGTGGGCAAGCCGCTGCCCAATCTCGAAGATGCGCGTACAGCAATAAGCTCCTGGTCTGACAGACCGCCTCCCACCTCGTTCGGCGTGCTGGCCCGAGGCTGGCAACCTAGGGTCCAGTACGCCGGCACGTATGACCAGCAGTGGCTCGACCAGCGCTTTCCGTTCCTTCCGGAAGATTTTGATCAACAGTTCTTCCAATCAGCGCCGTCGGGTCAGCAGTTCCCCTATCTGAAGGGCGGGGAGATCATCCGTTGCGTGAATATGTCGCCTCTCGGCGAGGTGAGTTTCGCTGTTCCGAGGATCGAGATCCCTATCAACTATCGCTTTCGCGATCGAAGTATTGCGACCGAGCCCAACTTGGATACGTTGATTCTCGAGCCCGGTCTACGCCGCTTCATTGCCACATGGCGCGCGACGATTCCTCTTGGCCGGAAGATCCATTCCCTGCGTGAAGTTACCGTGGGGAGATTGAGATCCAGCGTTAAGCGGCTTACTGCAAGCCGGAAGCCGCATTTCGAGTCGATCAACGAAGCAATCGCTTGGCATCGGAAATTGGGCTACACGGTCGATGACGATTGAACGGAGGAGCCATGTTCATTAAATCGACCGGCATGGTGTGTTCGGTCGGTTTGTCAGCCGAAGCCGCTTGCGCCGCGATGCGCGCGGGTGTAGCGAACTTTCAGGAGACGACTTACCGCGATAACGAGGGCGAGCCGATCATCGGAGCCATGGTTCCGGGCTTGGCGCTTGATCTCATGCGTAAGGAACGCCTGGCAAGCTTGCTTGCGGTTGCACTGACCGATTGTCTTCAAGATTCGCTTAGCGAGCCGCTGGAGCAAATCCCACTGATCATCGGGCTGGCGGAAGCTGAAAGGCCCGGCGGCGGGGGCGGCCTTGCCAAGGCAATCTCAGATCTGTTGACCAGGAGGACCGGAATGCGATTCCACCCCAAGCTATCTCGGGTGGTTGCGAAAGGTCACACCGCAGGCTTCGAGGGCTTGCGCGTCGCTCGCCAACTCCTGGCACAAACCGGTGTTTCTGCCTGTGTCGTTTGCGGCGTGGACTCATATCTCAACGCGAGCAGTCTCCTCTGGCTGGACCGCCATCAAAGGCTAAAGACCCCCGACAACTCGGACGGGGTCATTCCAGGAGAGGGGGCGAGTGCGGTGCTGGTTACGGATCGACGGTCCTTGGGGTCCGCCATCCTCGTCCAGATCACCGGTCTGGGGTTCGCATCCGAGACGGCGACGGTCATGACTGAAGAGCCCCTTCGGGGATCTGGCTTGACAGAGGCCACAAGAGCGGCGCTCAGGGAAGCGGGAATCCAGCTGCATGTCGCTGATTTCCGTATTTCGGATGTGACGGGAGAGAGCTATGGCTTTCGCGAGCAAGCGTTGACGCTCGCACAGGTTCTGAGATCGAGACGAGAGAAGTTCCCGATCTGGCATTCTTCCGATTGTGCTGGAGACATAGGGGCTGCTTCTGGAACGTCCCAGTTGGCCATGTTCTGGCATGCGGTGAAGAAAGCCTATGCCCCTGGAGAACAGGCAGTCTGTTTCACCTCGGCAGTACCCGGTGACCGAGCGGTTGCCATAGTGCGTGCTCTCGAGCGGTAGTAGGACAACCGGGTCGCAACCTCGAGGCGGCGCGTATGAGTAACGAAGTCTATGGAAACGGAAACGAGATAGCCTGCAAGCGTGGGGACGGCAAGGTCATTGCATCGTTTCCGGACGTTTGCTTGAGCCCTCCTTCCCCTCCGGCGGGCCCTATCCCTGTACCTTATCCGAATACCTCCTTCTCCAAAGATGCACAGAATGGCAGCAAGACTGTCGTCATCAGCGGGAACGAGGTCATGCTGAAGGACGAATCCTTTTACAAGACCGCACCGCTCGGTGATGAAGCAGCTACACGAACCTTCGGGGGCAACATTCTCTCGCACGTGATCACGGGGAAGACTTACTTCGTCGCGTGGTCGATGGACGTTAAGATCGAGGGCCTGAATGTGGACCGTCATATCGATCTTACGACGTCCAATCATGGGAGTCATCCTGCAGGCGTCGCTGTACCTAATCCAAATCTCGATGCGATGACGTGGGCGCAGTTGGAGGCGGAACAGAATCAGTGCGCTTGCTGCGGCGAGACACCGCGTCACTCGACTGGCAAGCCGATGACGATGGCCGGATGGTATGGCTTCAACAAGAAAGGGCCCGATGGAAGGCTGACGAGTGACGCCAAGGCGAAGCGGGAAAAATACCGAGAAATGGTACGGGCGAAGGACGCGAGGCGTTGCAGTTGTCGTGTCTTTCCGGAGGCGCCATGCAATGTCTTCCGTGAAACGACGCAGATCGAGCGGGACGAAATCAACCGCAAGTACGAGCAGTTAAAAGATGTGAGGGGGTATCGAGAGCAGATTCTAGGCGTGCCCCCAATGGCAGCCGTCAATGCATCAGCAGCTGCTGCGGGACTTGCGCCGGGAACGGTCCCTCATGCTCAGCATGTTCAGAAGCGTCGACAGGTCAACCACCTGACTCCGAGATCGGCTAGCGGCTGTCCTATCGGCGATCAAAACCTCGCACCTCACGATAGCTTATGCGCCGGGTGCAAGGATATTGAGGATCAATTCACAAGTTGGCAGAGCTCGAGGCCGTTGAACCCCTAGGGGTAACCGTAGGGGTAAGAAGTGGTGAGTGCAACACACGGGATCTCCATGCGGAACAGTTTCTATGACGTAGGTATCAATCCCTTTGGCTCCGGTTTTCACGCAGATCCCGTTCCAAGGGACGATCCGGGATTTCGCGCAGACCATGGAGCGGCTGGATGGTTGCGGTGGGAAGAGATCTTCGAACGTGCGAAGCGGGGAGATTTTGAGCGAACCCCCGAGCTGATCGACGTCTACGACCGTGGCGATCCAACCCTGCAGGCTGCGTGCCGCTACTTGCTGGCGTTTGCCGGTTCGGAATCATGCCTTGAGCGGCTTCGCCGGCGCATCCTCCAACCGCCGTATCTCCTCTCCCACATTGATTTCTGCAAATCCCTTGTCATGTCGGGCTGCCTGGCTTACTTGCCAGCCGCGATTGAAACGTATGTGCGACTGTCTCGACAGGGCATGCTGGAACTGGAAATGATACCGGTGGAGCTCAGAAGCAGGCTTGGTGATCCGCGAAATGAACTCGATGACAGCCATTCAGTAGAAGTCTTTGCAGGCAACGCTCTGTCGCGATATCGGGAACTTGTCGACCGTTTCGGCTCGGCGCAAGTTGCCGTCTTTCTGGGCGAGAAGGTGGATCCGCAGTATCTTGCGAAGCAACTCCTATCGGGCAATCACCAGATGTTCGCTCCGCTCAGACTGGTCCTAGAGGCGTTCACTGGCTGGGATTTTTCAGATGTGTTTGAGAATAAAGCGCCTCGACCCTTGAACGCGGCCGCCTTGGCGGAGGAGTTCTTGGACTCAGGAGAGGGTGCCGACTACGAGTCCGGCGTCCGGTATTTTTGGGGGCATCGCATCCCGTAGAGATCGACTTGTCGGGATAGCTTCGACGGGTGCACAAGTCTGTACGGTTCTGATAGTACTTCGGCACGGTTGCATGGTTCGTCCGCAGGGCATAGATTGCAGGCTGCTGTCGATGAGAGGATCGAAGGATGACGCGCGTGCCGGGGTCTGATCCTGCTTGTCCTAGGCCCGAGTTGCAGCGACTGCCGAGGATGCATCCGGGCGAACCGGAAGCCTCGACCGCGGTTGCGGAGCGATTGCCATGAGAAAGCTCTCGGAGCTTCATCGCAACAATGAGATGAACGCAGGCGGATTCGCTCATGCAGCCTGAACCATCATCGCGCAGCCCGAACGACTCCGCACCGGAGGAAGATCCCGCGTCCGCCGAGGCACCCGGTTCCACGACCGAGCCGCCCGACCGCGAGATCGAACTCACGATCCCGCAGGCCCTCGACGTCGCCCGCGACCTCCTGCGCCAGAACCACCTCGAAGCCGCCGAGCAGGTCTACGCCAGCCTGCTCGCCCACTTTCCGCAGCAACCGGATGCGACGCATTACCTCGGCGTGATCCGCCATCGGTCCGGCCGCGGCGAGGAAGGCCTGCAACTGGTCCGGAACTCCCTGGCCCTCGCGCCCGGTCATGCCTGGATGTGGAACAACCTCGGCAACGTGCTGCTCGAGCAGCAACGGGTTGACGAGGCGCTTGGGGCTTACGAGGAATGCGTGACGCTGGATCCGCAGGCCGCGGATGCATGGAGCAACCTCGGCGCGTTGCATCGCAAGGCTGGACGTCTCGAGCAGTCCGAAGACTCATGTCGTCGCGCGGTGTCCTTGAAACCCGACTTCGCATTGGGATGGTTCAACCTTGCTCAGGTGCTGATCGAGCAGGGGCTGGTTCACGAAGGCTTGCTTGCGAACAGCAAGGCGATCCTGCTCGCGCCGAAGCATCAGACGGGCCGGCAGCAGGTGGCGCGGGCGCTGGTGACTCTGGGCGAAATCGGCCAGGCAGCCGAGGTTTATCGAGAATGGCTTGGCGAGGAGCCGGACAATCCGGTGGTGCTGCATCATCTCGCCGCCTGCGAGGGTAGCGATCGGTACGGCAGGGCGCCGGACGACTACGTGGAAACAGTCTTCGACGGTTTTGCGGCCAGCTTCGATGCCAAGCTGGCCAGCCTTGGCTACCGCGCGCCGCAGCTCATCGCGTCTTTGGCGTCGAAGCGCCTGCCGCCACCGGCTCGGGATCTGGTGCTGGGGGACGCGGGTTGCGGTACCGGACTTTGCGGACCGCTGATGCGGGACTGGGCGGCCACTCTCGTCGGCTTCGACCTCTCTGCTGGCATGCTCGCGCTGGCGGAGCAGCGCGGTGTCTATGATCGGCTGCACAAGGCGGAGCTGGTCGACTACCTGCGTCGCAACCCGGAAGGGTTTGATCTGTTGATCTCCGCGGACACGCTGTGCTACTTCGGCGACCTTCGGGAATTCGCCGAGGCTGCGCGCACGGCGCTGCGGCCCGGGGGGCGGCTGATGTTCACGGTGGAAGCCGTCGTCGCTTCTCCTGTCAATGCCAATGCCGATGTCGACGGGGCCGCAGGCGCCGCTGCCGTGGCTGAGCCGTTCCGCCTGCAGCCGCACGGACGCTATGCCCATTCCCGCGACTATGTTGGGCAAGTGCTGCGCGCTGCCGGCTTCCAGGTCGAGGATCTGCTCCAGGACGTGTTGAGGCGCGAAGCTGGCCTGGCGGTGCAGGGCTGGCTGGTCTGTGCCCTCAAGGTTTTGGATGAACCCGCGAGGTCCACTTCGGATGCATCCGCGAGCGCCACGGGTTGAACCGTCTGTGCCCGATGCACGACTTACCGGCAGGACCTGCGCACGCGCCGGGGATTGTCGCTGGCAATGACTGGGCATACATTCGTGGCGCGGTCCGGGAGTTGATTCTGCTTGACGGCAGGGCGGCTGAAGTTGGCGAGTCGGGGCATCGATAACTGCCGCGGGCGAATGCCCGCGGATGCACTTTCCTGTACTTCAATTACAAGGAGCGGTGGTCATGGCGAGTGTCGACTATTTCCTGAAGATCGATGGCATCAAGGGCGAATCCAACGACAGCAAGCACAAGGACGAGATCGACGTGCTGAGCTGGAGCTGGGGCGAGACGCAGCAGGGCGCCAGCGCGAGCGGCGGCGGCGGCGGTGCGGGCAAGGTTTCGATGCAGGACTTCCATTTCACGAAGAAGGTGGACAAGGCCTCTGCGCCGCTGCTGCTCGCTTGCGCAAGCGGACAGCACATCAAGACGGTGGACCTGGTATGCCGCAAGGCCGGCAAGGATCAGCAGGAATACCTGAAGATCAAGTTCTCGGACGTGCTCGTCAGCAGTTACCAGACGGGCGGGTCGCAAGGCGACGTGTTGCCGGTCGACCAGGTCTCGATCAACTTCTCCAAGATCGAGATGGAGTACAAGGCCCAGAAGCCCGACGGTACGCTGGATGCGCCGACGAAGGCGGGATGGGACCTGAAGGGCAACGTCAAGATCTGACGCGGCGGGGCGAGCCGCGCCGAGTTCATTCAGGCGCGGTGAAATACCCGGTAGGTGCGGGTCGGCACTTCGCGCATCCAGCGCAGGTAGCCGACCGAATACTTGTCGCCCTTGAGCGGAGGCCAGGGATCGTGGATCCGCAGCGTCGTGCCGATGCCGGATTCGTCGTCGTCGCCGCGCATCCCCACCACCACGATCATGTGGCCGGGACTGCCGACGCCGGCGGTGTACTGGCCTACGTCCCACAGCATGTCGAACATCAGCGGCCCGTATCCGAGCGCCGAGCGCAGGCGCGACACCATCCATGACATCGGCGGCTCGGGGCGAAGATGATGGGCGGTGGCGAAGCGGCGCGAATTGGTGACCGCGTCGTCTGTCTCCGAATCGTTCCGCAACGAGCCATCCGGCAGGATGAGGTCCGACGGGGTGTTGGCGATCACGGGCGGAACCGTTGAATGGATCATCATGGCCGTACTCGCTGCCCAGCAGGTCGAGCCAGTGGGCTGGCTGATGAAGTCGACCGTGTGCAGGATCGGCGGGTAGGTCTCCTTGCCGAACAACGCGTTCTGGGTGCACTGCCCGGCGATACCGTCGACGACCAGCCACTTCGATTGCTGGAAGCGCATGACCGCGGCTCGTGTCAGGTTGCCGTACTGGCCGTCCGGCGCGAGCATCGGATTCGGCACCAGCGTGGCGTTGAGCTTCTCCTGCAAGGCCTTGACGGCCGGTCCCGATGAACCTTGCTGCAGAATCGTTGTCATCGAACGCTCTCCAGGGCTGTGAGGTCTTCGAGCCAGCAGGACACTATCCCGGTTGCATGGGAAGCGCAAGTTCGGCAAGTCGCGTCGAACGTGGAACGGCAGCAGCTGCCGTGGAACGGCCCAAGGCGGCTTCTCGGGCTCACGCGCGGCGGAATTCGGTAGTCCTTTCGGGCGGGTTGCCGGTGTCCGCTTTTGAGCCGATACTGCTCTTCGCCATTGCTGTTGCCAGGGAAGGACGGCCGCGCATCGCGCCCCAGGCCGATCTTCCTGGGAGTGACGGCCTGCTCGTTCACTGGACGATCAACGGTGAGTTCAACCTCGACTGCTCCTTCCGTCCCACCGAGCGGAACAAGGCGCCTGCCGGGCAGTTCCGGATGGCGCCCTGTTCGCGCCGCAGCGGCCGGGCTGTGGCTGCTCGCGGCGTCCGCGCCAGGCGTCGCGGCGCCCGCTGCGCAGACGGCCCCTCCCGCGCCCGCCGCGCTCGCTCCCGCATCGATCCTCCCATCCATCAAGCCCGCCGGCTTCGCTACCCGGTCCGGCACTTTCGTCCCCCAGGCGTGGTCTGCCGTCACCGGCTGGCCGAACGACGAGCACGGTGAGGCGCTTGCTGTCTTTCGCAGGACCTGCGCAAACCTCGAGCGTCGTGCCACCTGGCGTGCAGCCTGTGCAGCGGCGCGTTCGACCAGCGACGACCCGGCTTTAGCCCGCGCCTTCTTCGAGCGCGAGTTCATCCCCTACCTCGTGAGTTCCGCGGACCGTGGCAAGGAGGGCTTGCTGACCGGCTACTTCGAACCGGTGCTCCAGGGGTCCCCGGTCAGCCGCTCGGCCTTCACCGTCCCGGTCTATGGCCCGCCGGCGGACCTGCTCTTCCTGGATGCGCGCCGGTGGCAGGGCAGCAACCTTCGCGCCGCCAACCTCCTCGCCACGCTCGACGGCAACCAGATCTTGCCTGCGCCTGCCGGCGCGGCCTCACCCGGTGTTCCCGCGGCAACGCTGCAGGTAGACCCGTCCGTCTTCGGCAGCGAGCCCCTCGACCGCCGCTATCGCGTGCGCCGCGACGGCAACCGGATCGTGCCGTACTGGACTCGTCAGGAAATCGAGGCCGGGCAGGCGGCGGGGCTGCGGCCGATCGCATGGGTCGACGACGCGCAGGCGCTCTACCTGATGCAGGTCCAGGGGTCGGGACGCATCCGCATGCCGGACGGGAAGACCGTCCGCCTCGCCTATGCGGACCAGAACGGTCACCCGTTCCGTCCGCGCGGCGCGCAGCCCCCGAGCCGCACGAGAAGCCTGCCGGGCGCCTCCGGCGCGGAGCCGGAGGCGATTGCAACCCCAGTGGCGATTGCGACGCCGGTGTCGGCGCGCACGCTCGAGGTGATCGGCGCCACGCGCCGGCGAGGCAGCCCTCAGGCGACCGAGCAGGATGTCGACCGTATCGTCGATGCGCTGCTCGCGCAGCCGCCGCAGTCGAAGGCGGACCGCGCAGCGGCCGCTGCGCGCCGGGCTTCCCCGGGGGGCGACGATGGTGCTGCACGCACACTCACCGACTTGAGCTACCTGGTGTCGGCGCGCGAGAACGATCCGAGCTACGTGTTCTTCCAGGCGGCAGGCGGAGATGGCAGCGGCCCGGTCGGCGCTCTCGGCGTGCCGCTCACCGCGACCCGTTCGATCGCGGTCGATCCCCGTTCGACGCCTCTCGGTTCGCCGGTGTTCATCGAGGCCGAACGCGACGACAGCGCCGAGCCGCTGCGCCGGCTGGTGATTGCGCAGGATACCGGCGGCGCCATCCGCGGCGCAGTCCGCGCCGACTTCTTCTGGGGCACGGGGCCGAAGGCAGGCGCCCAGGCGGTTCGAACGCGCGACGACCTGGCGATGTGGGTGCTGCTGCCGAAGGACTTCTCGCCGCCGGCATCTGCCTCCCGCACGCGCAGCCTGGGTGGTGCACAGGCGGCGGAATGCGTCATGCCCGACGCGGAGTATTGTCTCGAATGACGGCGGCAGCGTTGCTTTCGCTGTGGCCTCGTCTGGCTCGGGCGTTGCTGGCGGGCTTATGCCTGGCGGCGATGGCGCCGCCGTCGGCAATTGCCGCACCGGGCCGCTGGGCCCTCGTCATCGGCAACGATGCCTACGCCAAGGTCGAGCCGCTGCGCAACGCGGTCGCCGATGCCGGCCTGATCGCCGGGGAACTGAAGCGTGCCGGTTTCGAGGTCGCAGCAATCAGGGACGCGGATCGTCGCACGATGCTGCGCGAGGTGATCGAGCTGGCGCGGCGGGCGGAAGCCGGCGGCGAGGCGGTGGTTTATTTCGCGGGTCATGGCGTGCAGGTGGCCAACACCAACTACCTGCTGCCGATTGACTTCGACGGTGCCGACGAAGCAATGCTCCCGTTCGAAGCCGTGAGCCTCACCGAGGTCGGCAATCAGTTGCTCGACGCGAAGACGCGCTTCAGCTTGCTCATCATCGACGCGTGCAGGAACAACCCGCTGCCGAGCCGGCGCGGCCGCAACTTGCGCACAGGCCCCGGGCTCGCCCCTATGTCCCCGGCGACGGGCCAGATGGTGGTCTATTCCGCCGGCAGCGGCCAGGTGGCGCTCGACGGGCTGGGCGATCGTGACCCGATCAGGAACGGGGTGTTTGCACGCGAGTTCGCACGCGAGATGCGCACGCCAGGCATCGATGTGCGCGAGATGATGCTGACGGTGCGCGAATCGGTCGAGCGGCTGGCCTCGTCGGTGAACCATGCCCAGCGCCCGGCGATCTACGACGAGTCGAGGGGCCGGTTCGTCTTCCACGATGCGCCGCCGTTGGCGGCGGCATCAAAGTCGGCGGGCGTTGCAGGGGCTTCGGCTGCCTCGCGCGACGCACCCGCCACCGCGGCCGCCGGAACCGATGCTGCTGCCGCGCCCGGTGCGGCTGCGGCTGCGGCCGGCCGCGGGAAATCGGCGGAGCAGATCGAGGATGAGCTGTGGGCCACCTTTTCCGGCAGCAACTCACGCGGGGGCTATGCCGCCTACCTGCGGGAGTATCCGGCCGGCCGCTACGCCGCGGCCGCGCGCGTGCAACTGGAGGTGCTGGGACAGGTGGATCGGCCGGCTGCGGCTTCGGTGGGCGGGGCGGGTAGCGCCAGACCTGGTGCCGAGGCGGCAGGTGCTTCGCCCTCTGCGGTGCCTGCGCCGGCCGAAAGACCGGTCCAGCCCACTGCAGTTGCACCAGCCGCCGGACCGCCCCAGGCGCCTCCGGTGGTCGCTGCCGCTGCGGCCTCCGACAACGAGCGTTCTTCGGGGGCGCCGATCCCGGGTAAACGCTACCGCGGCGTCGACGGGCAGTTCGATCTGACCGTCGAGGCGCGTGATGGCGGCCTGGTCGTCGAAGCGTTCAGGATGACTACGGGTCGCTTCAACGGAGCGGAACTGCGCTGCGGCATGTTCAGCAACAAGATCGACCTCGACGAGCGGCTCAACGTCAGCGCCTGGTGCAGCGGCGCGATACCCGGCGGGTTGCGGCTGCGTGGCCGGTTTCCCCGCATCGACATCTACACGAGTGGCGCGCTGGGCGGGGGAACCATCAACCTGGTGGAGGTCACCGGCGGCAGGTAGGACCCTGCAGCGAGGCTATGCACACGCAGCGTCGGTACGGGGACTTGCAACCGTCCCGATTTCGCTCTCGCGTCAGCGCCTCTCGGTCTTGAACGTCACTCGCCGGTTCTCCGGCGCAGTCGGCACATCCGGCCGAGCCAGTTCGGTCTCACCCTTGCCGATCGGATGCAGCCGCCCCGTCGGCAGGCTGTGCTTGTTCACCAGGTAAGCCACCACGCTTTCGGCCCGGGCCTGCGACAACCGCAGGTTGAAGTCGTCGTCGCCGCGTGGATCGGCATGCCCTTCGACTGCGAAGCTGAAGTCGGTCAGTCGCTCGGAGGTCAGGGCGCGGGCAATCACGTCGAGCGCCGCCTGCGAGTCCGGTGTGATCTCGGCCGAACCGGTGGCGAAGGTGATGGTGATCGACGCGGCGCCGGCGCGCGGGTTCTCGCCGGGGGAGCCCTTGGCCTTCGGCTGGACGAGGATGCTACGGGTCCTGACACCGGGCGGGGGCGGGGTGAGCGCGTCGATCAGGGCGGCCTCATCGACTTCGTTGACCTTGAAGATGACCCCCTGTGCACGAACGTCCGGCAGCAGGATTGCCATGAAGCATGCGCCGGCGGCGCCGAGAAGGAGGTGTGCGGCAATACGGTTCATCTCGATGCCCTCGACCAGTGAACGAGATGCCAGCGCGGTGCGAAGACCGGTTGCATGCAGAGCATAGCCGTGCGACCGGCGTCCGACAAGCTGCGGTGGGACCAGCGTGAGTCGCAACCGCGCGGCAGACGGTTCACCGCAATCGAGGGTGGCAGCACTGGAAGCCAGGCGCTATAGTTGGCCTGCACCCGCCGCGGTTTCAGGGACAGGCATACGCAACCGGATAACCAATGCCAGTGATTCGGGTCGTCAGTCGGATGGGAAGGCCGCCTGCAGTGCCGATGTTCGCCACCTTCGGCCCGGGCAGCGGGACCCTGGGCCGCGCGCCGGACTGCACCCTCTCCTTGCCGGACGAGGCGCGTCACATCTCGCGGCAGCAGGCGCGAATCGAGGTCCTCGGCAACCGCAGTTCGATCACCTGCCTGAGCGTCGCCAATCCGCTGATCATCAACGGACAGGAACTTCATCAGGGCCAGGTACGGCCACTGGCCCATGGCGATCGCATCGACGTCGCCGGCTACGAATTGAGATTCGAGGACGGCTCGGGGCCGGCCGAGCCTGGCGCAGCCGCGGCCCTCATTCCGGAGGACCCGTTCGCCGATCCCGCGATTCCGAGCGCTTTCGATCCTTTCAGCGAGCCTGCGGCGCCGCTGCATGCTGCCGCCTCGGCGTCGCCGGAGGGTTCGGATCCACTGGGGCTGGGGCTGCCGGCCGATTCGCGGGTCGAACTGCCGGCGGGACGGGGCGACAGCATCGACGCGCTGTTCGACCTCGGTCCTGGCCTGGACCCGCTCGCACCCGGCTCGCCGCTGGGGCAACCTGCCGGCGAACCCGCTCGTAGTGCGCAGCAGCGGGCAGCGCACGAAGCTTCGCAGCGGTTTGCGGATCCGGTCGCCGACCATGCTTCGGTGCTATCCGGCAGCTTCCGGTTGCCGCAGGAGATTCCGCCGACGGAGTTCGGCTTGCCGGAGGACCCGGTGCTGTCCTGGAAGGAGAGCGATGCGGCGCAGGAAGCGATTCTTCCGCCCGCGCCCAGCGGCAATGTCGATGAAATCAAGGCGCTGACGGAGCAGTTCTTCGAGTCGCCCCCGGTGCGCACGCAGGACGGCGAGCTGCCGGCCATGACGCTGGACCCTGCGTCGCACCCGCCGGCCGCTGCCGGCCGGTTCGTCGACGACGCGTTCCGCGCCGACGCCGCGCTCCCTGCCGATGCCGGCGTGCTCCTGCAGGCTTTGCTGGAAGGGCTGGGACTTGCGGAACTGCCTCGTGCTGCCGGTCATCGCGGAGCGGCCGCAGAGCCGCTGACGCCGGAGCTGATGCGCAGGCTTGGCGGGCTCGTCGCCGTCGCCTGCGAGGGCACCGTGGAGCTGTTGCAGGCGCGGGCGACGCTGAAGCAGGAGCTTCGCGCCGACGTCACGATGATCGGTCCGCGCGACAACAACCCGCTGAAGTTCGTGCCCGACGGCGAAACTGCACTCGCCCAGCTGCTGGCGGCGCAGGCAGTGCGGGGCTTCATGGAGCCGCGCCGGGCGATGCGCGATGCCTACGACGATCTCCTCGCGCATCAGATCGGGTTCGTTGCCGGCATGCGCGCTGCCATGCAGGGGCTGATCGCACGGTTCGACCCGAAGGTGCTCGAAGACCGGCTTGCGGGCAAATCGGTGCTCGACGCAATGCTGCCGGCCGCGCGCAAGGCTCGCCTGTGGGAGCTCTTCAACGGTCTCTATTCCGAGGTCTCGCGCGAGGCGGAGGACGATTTCGAGCGGCTTTTCGGGCGTGCCTTCGTCAAGGCCTACGAGGAGCAGATCGCGCGCATCGAGGCGGGTTCGCAGCGACGGGAAGGCGGTGAAGCGGCACGGCGCTGACGCCGCTGGCGCGCTGACTGTCGCGATGGTCTCCCGTCGCGGCGGGCGCGAGCGCAACGAGGACGCGTGCGGCCACTGGGGCGCGGGCAACGCCGGGCAGGAGGGGCCGGTCTGCTGCGTGCTCGCCGACGGCGCGGGCGGCCATGGCGCGGGCGATGTCGCGTCGCAGACGGCGGTGTCGACCGTCCTCCGGTCCTTCGCGGCAAGGCCTGTCTGCGAGCCGGCCCGGGTGCGGGAGCTCATCGACCTTGCCAACCGGGCGGTGGTGGCAGGCCAGGCCGCATCGGAAGCGACCCGCGACATGCGCTCGACGCTGGTGGTGTTGCTGTGCGATCCGGCGCGGGTGCTGGCGACGTGGGGACACAGCGGCGATTCGCGTCTCTACTGCTTCCGCAACGGCAGGCAGTTCGCTCGCACCCGCGATCACAGCCTGTACCAGTCGATGATCGAAGCGGGCCTCGCCGAGGCCGGTTCGCTGCGCGGCAGTGCGCAGCGCAACGTCCTTACCGCATGCCTTGGCAGCGTCGAGCATTTCGAAGCCGATGTCCTCGCGCAGGGCGTGCCCCTGCAGTCGGGCGATGCCTTCCTGCTGTGCAGCGACGGATTCTGGGAGCCGCTCGACGAGGGACAGATGGAAGCGGCGCTGCAGGCGGCGTCCGGCGTGCAGGCATGGCTCGACGCGCTCGAAGCGCTGATCGCACGCAAGGCCCTGGTGGGGCAGGACAACTATTCCGCGCTGGCGGCATGGTACGGCGGTCGCACGGCGCCTTCCTGACGCGACTGCACGGATCCGCGGTCAGTACTCCTCGATCTCGAACAGCGCGGCGCCATAGGCAGCGCAGGCTGC
The DNA here is from genome assembly GCA_963844195.1 of uncultured Pseudomonadota bacterium. GTDB lineage: Bacteria > Pseudomonadota > Gammaproteobacteria > Burkholderiales > Burkholderiaceae_E > Lautropia. The sequence continues at coordinate 803,421 of CAWJNC010000006.1, forward strand.
CTCGCCCTGCCGGCAGCCCGCAGGTTCACCCGCGAACGGCGCTGCGCCTTTCTCCGCGAAGACTCGGCTGGCTCGTTGCATGTCGAATTCGCTGAACGGCTGTGCGTCATCGAGGCCGACGCCACTGAAGCTGCGCGGCGATGGCGTCACCAGTGCGATGAAGCGGTTCACGCCGGGAGGTCCGCCGGCGACCATCTCCCAGTTGGACCGCGGCAGCGCCAGCTCGGTCTTCGCGCGCATGCGGTTGTTCTTGTCGAGACCGTTAGGGAACAGCTGGTAGAAGTGCGAGCGGTCGGTGCCCTGCATCAGCAGGTAGACATAACCGTCGCGCTCGGAGCGCAGCCGGAACCGGAGGCGGTCCTTGCCGATCTTCACGCGGTCGGTAGTCACCTGCACGTCGACGGTCCACGCGGGATCGCGCTGCTGGTGCAGCAGGTCGATAATCTGGCCAACCGGCAGCGCACCGCCGCTGTCGAGCGTCGGCGGGCTGCTGGCGAATGCACCGGGTGCAGGGCTCGGCTCCGGTACCAGGGACGGCACCTGCGAGGGTGTCGGTAACGGCACGAGCGACGGCAGGGCGGAGGAAGCCGGCGGGGGCGAAGGGGCCGGCGGTGCGGTCGCTGCTGGTGCCGGCGGTGTGCCGGCTCCGGCAGGCGGATCCGCGGAAGCGGGGCCTCCAGCTGCCGGTGCTGGCGTCGACTTGGCGACTGGCGCCGGTTCTTCCGCCGGCTGGTTCCAGAACCAGTAGCCGGCGGCGCCGGCTGCGACCAGGACGCCGAGTGCGATCGCCGGAAGAACTCGCGATGACCGGCGGCTTTCCTCCGCCTGGGCGGCCAGATGCTCGAGCTGCACGTCGGCGTTCGGCGTCCAGGGTTTCTCGCTTTTAGTCGAGGCGGACGAGCGCGGCGACGGACGACGAAGCGGACGGAGACGAAGCGGACGGGCGCATGACCTTCTCCTCGATGAATTCCCCGCCGCGCCGAGGCAGCGGACCGTGCGCACGATCAGGAGCCCAGCCGCCTGCGACTTGCAGGCTGCCTGGATCGAGGATCGTCTTGTCGAAGTCTCCAGCCGCCAACCCCGGTTCGACGACGCGCGACTGCGCAATCGTCGCCGGCGCGGTGCTGGCGTCCAGTCCGAGGGCTTCGCGGAACTGCGCCATGTCCTGGATACGATCGTCGATGGCCACGGCGAGGCCGCGATCCACTGCGCCGCAAAAGCGTTCGTCGTAGCGGTCGCCGGCGACCGCCTGCAACGGCTCGAGCGTGTCCTTCATCATCCGCGACACCGACGGCACCGGCGTTTTCAGCGTCGCACAGTAGTACACCACCGCGGCAAGCGCGTAGACATCGGTCCAGGGACCCTGCTTCATCTCGGGCCCGTTGGCATACTGTTCGAGCGGCGCGAAGCCCGGCTTTAGGATCACCGTCAGCGCCTGCGTGATATCGCCGATGACGCGCCGGGCTGCGCCGAAATCCAGCAGCACCGGCCGGCCGTCGTCGAGGAGCAGGATGTTGTCCGGCGCGATATCGCGGTGGTAGCACTGCGCCGAGTGCATGGTGCCGAGCGCGTCGATCAGCGGTCGGAGTACCTGCTCCAGCCACTGCTGCGACGGCGGCTCGCCCATGTCGGCGAGCGCCTGCCGCAGCGTGCGACCGCGGTAGTACGGCATCACCATGTAGGCGGTGCCGTTCGCCTCCCAGAATCGGAACACCTTCACCAGCGCCGGATGGTCGAACTGCGCGAGCAGGCGGGCCTCGTTGACGAAACTGCGCCGCCCGGCCTCGAACGTCTCGGCGTGCCGCTCGGACCGGACGTTCACCTGCGCACGCGCGCCGCGGGTGGCGAGGGCCGACGGCATGTACTCCTTGAGCGCGACCTGGCGGCCGAGCAGATGGTCGTCGGCCAGGTAGACGATGCCGAAGCCGCCCTCACCGACCAGGCCTGTGATCTCGAACTCGCCCAGGCGGGTGCCGATCGGCAGCGCCGCTTCGGCTGTCCTCAGCGAGCCGTCCGGGGCGAGGGCGCCCGGCGGCAAGGTCATCACCATGCCATGGGCGCTGGGCGGCAGGGGGTCCGGTTGGCGGCGTTCGTCGCTGGCCATCAGCTGGTTCCTATCAGCCGGCCGAGCAGGCCGGCGGAAAATGGGAAGGGTTCCAGGAGCAGTGCGCCGGCGCCGCCGGCCTCGTCCGCCGGCGACCACCACAACACCCGATCCCTCAGCGCGGCGACGACGAAGCGGCTGGCGGAACCGGCCAGCACCGCCGGTACGGTTCCGGACAGCGGCCAGGCGGCCGCCAGCGGATCGTGACCGGGGCGGGACCGCTGCAACCATGCCTCGAGCGGAATGAAGGCCGGCCGTTGCGCGGCCAGCGTCGCGCCGACGGCCGGCGCGCCCGGCTCGGGCGCCGCGCCGAGACGCAGCGGACCGAGCCCGGCCAGCCGCTGTTCGAGGAAATCGACGGTGTCGGCATCGAGCGCCTCGATGCCGGCATCCGCCAGTGCCGCGAGCCGCAGGTCGATGCCGATCAGTCCCGCCTCCTCCAGCGCGGCGCGAGCCACCGGCTCGCAGATGGTGAGCGGAAAGCAGCGGCCGACGCGGTCGATCGACGGCAGCAGCACGCCGATCCAGTTGGCATCTCCAAGCAAGCCGGCTGGTACGACGAAGCGCCAGACCGGAAAGGTGAGGTAGAGGTCGAGCCAGCGGTCGCCGATGCTCTCACGGGCAGCCGCAAGGCCGGGCTGCAGCCAATCGTCCCACGGCTTGATGAACGATTCCGGCAGCCGGCGCGACGCGAAGTCGCCGAGGAATGGCAGCTTGCCGAACCAGCACGCGATGTCGGGCGCGGGCTGTGCCTGCCTGGCAGGCGAAGCCGGCAGGATCACCGTCGGCGCGAAGCCGTCATCGGTCGATTGCGGGATGCCGGTCACGGCAGCAGCGGCGACGTCGGCATCGATCTGCCGCTGCGGGGTCTCCGATCCGCTAGCCTCTCTTCTGCTTGCCCCCGATCCGCTTGCCTCCGGTTCCGGTGACTCCGGTTCCGATGAGGGCGGTTGGGAATCGCCGGGACGGCCCGCAACCGGGCTTTGCGCGCCGTCCGCGTCTTCTTTGCCGGGGGGGCTCACAACCGGCTGGGGCATCGGAACGACCTCAATGCGTCGAGGCGGAACGGATTCTGGACGCTGCTGGTGATGACGTCGAAGACGACCGGCCGGCCATCGATGAAGAAGGTGGAGCGGAAGCGCTCCGGTTGCGCGGAAGGCTGCACCTGTGCGCGGTCGAACATCCTGAAGATCGCCCACGGGCCTTCGAACAGCAATCCGGATGCGCCGCTCGCGCCGCTGGGCGAGACCTGCACACGGATCTGGTTGGTGCCGCGGGTACCCGGCCAGCGCATCTGCTGCGGCACCGACGGACCGTGGGCATAGCGCAGCAACTGGCCGTCCATGTCGAGGTTGAACTGCAGCAGCGACGGGTCCATCTGCAGCGGCCTCATCTCGAGCCGCACGGATGGGCCTGTCGCGCCGCCGCCGAAGAAGACGCTGCGGATTTCCGCCGCCCGTTGAAACTGGATCAGGCTCGCGCTGTCGCCGAGCGACGCGTCACCCAGCTGCCTGAACTGCCAGGGCTTGACCGTGGTGTCGACGTAGGGTGCGAGCTTCTTCTGGAAGAAGTCATCGAGCAGGCCGCCGGGCGCGAACAGCCGCGCGAAGTCGTCGGGTGTCACGTCGACCTGGCTTCCCGGCGTGAACGGATAGCGGCCGTTGATGGCGGCATTGCAGGTGGAGGTGATGCTGGTGACGAGATCCTGGCCGATGTTGCTGCGGGTTGCGCCAAGCGCCTGTCCCGCACCCGCGGCGGCGAGGTCACGGACCATCGAACGGATCGGATCGGGCAGCCGCGCGGCATCGGCCTTGACGCGGTCGGGGACGTCGCTCTTGGGCGGGGCGGCGCCGCTCTTCACCGCGGTTTCGGTGCTGCTCATCAACTGGTAGATCTCCCCGACCAGCGCCGTGGTCTTCTCGATCTGCGCCGGCGCGCCTCCGGGGCCGGGGCGCACGAAGCGGCGCAGGTTCTCGAAGCGATCGTCGACCACGGCCTCGATGCGGGCGATGCGCGGCGCTGCCGGCTGCGCCGCCTGCGGCCTGCCAAGCAGCGTCTCCAGCTGCTGCTTGGTTCCCTGAACCGTCTCATTGGCCTTGTCGAGCAGCGTGCCGCCTGCCGGCTTGCCCTCGACCTCGGTCAGCGACACCTCGCGAACGATCCCCTTCAGCAGCCGCACCAGCGGTGAATCCGCCTCCGACAGGATGCGGGTGGTCTGGATGGTCTGCGCGAGGCTGCTGCCCTGGATCACCCCGATATCCGCGACGAACTGCTCCCACGTGGTGGCGTAGTCGCGCAGGTAGAGCCGCTTGACCTCGTCGGCCAGCGCGCCGCGCGCCTGCGGGTCTGCCGCGCGCCTGGCATTGGTGGAATCGGCGATGCCGAGCACCCAGACCTCCTCGCCGGCGAGATCGCTGATGACGGCATCGGCAGCTTGTGCGAAGCCCTTGTGGTAGCCGTCGTAGGTGTAGAGCCCGGGCACGCCCTCGCTCAGCGGGCGGCCGCTGCGACGCTGGAATACCAGGGCGGCGGACGGCCCGCCGGCGCTGTCGATCCGGAAGGACGGGAACTGGCCGCCGACGCCCTGGCGCACCAGGCGGCGGTAGACCCGCTGCGGGAACGGCGTCGCAGCGAGCGCCGCGCGGGTGCGCGCCAGCAGCGGCTGGTCGATCTCGATGCTCTCCTGCAGCGCGTTGCGCGACAGCAGGGCATCGATATGCCCGAGCAATTCGCGGCGCTCCTCGACACTGAGGTCGGCGCCGCGGTTGGTTTCGAGGTCGAAGGCGACCCAGCCCTTGACGGCATCGCGGTCGAGATGCTCGGCCGATGCCAGCATGACGTAGGTCTTCAGGGTCTCGTACTGCAGCTCCGGATTGGGTGCGCCCTGGCGCAGCACCCAGGCGAGCCGTTGCGCGAGGGCCGGCGCCAGCGTCTGGGCCAGCACGCGGTGATACGCAAGCGTCGCTGCTTCCTCCAGCTTCTCGCCTTGAAAGAGGCCGAGCGAATGGGACAGGCGCGGATCCGACGGATCGACCTTGTCGGTGGCGGCGAAGCCGGCCAGCGTCCGGTAGAGGGGCAGCAGCGACCTGATGTCCTTCGGCACGCCGCTCTTCGACATGACGCGGCCGAGTTCGCCCGCCTTGTCCTTTACCGCCTGCACGTATTGGCGGTTGTTGAGGTAGCTGGTGGTCCAGCCGGCGAAGGCAAGCAGTGCCACCGCCGTGGCGCCGAGCGCGGCGCCCCATCGGAGGCTGGCGATGCGGCGCTCGTACTTGAGGTTGGTCCCGGCGATCGGCGCTTCAGGAAAGATCACGCCGTGCAGGAGCCGGGTGAGGAAGAACGACTTGCCGGATGGCTTCGCGGAAGGCAGCAACTGCTGGCTCAGGCCGAACTGCCGGGCGAGCGTACCCATGACCCGATCGATCGGGTTGCCTTCCTGCGTACCGCTGGTGAGGTAGAAGCCACGCACGAACACCTTGCCGGTGAGCGTGCTCTGAGGAAAGGCATTGCCGATGAAGTCCATCAGCGCCGCGCGAATGGTGGCAAGCTGATGGGCGAAGCCGTAGATCAGCGCGCGCCGGTTGACGTCGCGCTCGCGCTGCAGGCGCTCCGGGACGAGAGCCGCAATGCGCTCGACGAGTTCGTCGAAGCGGGCCTCGAAGAGCGCGGCCGACGGCACCACCGGCTGCTTCTCGTTGAAATCGAACGTGGTCCCCCAGACCTGTTCGCGCTCTTCCCTGCCGAGGTCACCGAAAAACTCCATGAAACCCGGCAGCAGGTCGGCCTTCGTGACCAGCAGGTAGACCGGAAAGCGCGTATCAAGCGTCTTGAGCAGTTCCTGCACACGGTTTCGCACCGCCGCCGCCTGGTCCTCGCGCTCTGCGGCAGACAGCTGCAGGAGGTCGGAGACGCTCACCGTGACCAGCGCCCCATTGATCGGCTGCCGGGGTCGGTATCGGCGCAACAGCGCCATGAATTCCTGCCACTCCCGCGCATCGATTTGCGCGTGGCTGTCCTGGGTCACATAGCGCCCGGCCGTGTCGATCATCACCGCTTCGTCGGTGAACCACCAGTCGCAGTTGCGCGTGCCGGCGATGCCGCGCACCGGCTGCTCCCCGATGCGGTCCGCGAGCGGGAACTTGAGGCCGGAATTGAGCAGGGCGGTGGTCTTGCCGGATCCGGGTGGGCCGATGAAGATGTACCAGGGCAGCTGGTAGACGTATTGCTGCTTGCCCGTCAGTCGCGCCCAGGCCGACGGTGCCTTCGCGCCGAGGCTGGTGTGGCGCATGATGCCGAGCGCTTGCGCGAAACGTTCGCGCACCACGCGCAGGTCCTCCGCATCCTCTTCGACGGCGGCCTGTCCTGCCGGAGCCGGCGCCAGCGCGTCGAGAAGCTTGCGATTGAAGACCTTCTGCCGCAGGGCGCCGAGGAGTCGTTTGCCGAGCCACAGCACCAGCACGATGGCGATGGTGGCGAAGCGGGCGTTGGCACTTTCCAGCGGATGCCAGTCGGCGAAGGCGAGCAGCGGCCCCGCATGCCAGATCACGAGGCCGAGCGCGATAGCGCCCGCGAATCGCAACATGAAGCCGCCGAACAGCAGCCGCAGGATGGCTTTCATTGGGTGACGAAAAGGTTGATCTCGACCCGGCGGTTGTCGGCGCGTCCCTGTGGCGTCTCGTTGGACGCGATGGGTTCCGTTTCGGCGCGGCCTTCGGCCTGCATCCGGCTGCGCGGCACCGTGCGCGACAGGTAGGCGAGCACCGCGTCGGCGCGATCGCGCGACAGGTGCCAGTTGGACGGGAAGCGGGCGCTGCGGATCGGGACCGAATCGGTATGGCCGCCGATCAGCACCGAGCCGGGGGTGCTCGCCAGCGACCTGCCGACCTTGTCCAGCACCGGTTGCATCCGCGACGACACCTGAGCGCTGCCGGGATCGAAGGAAAGGTCGCCCTTCAGCACCACGACACTGCGGGTGGCGGTGTCGACGACGTTGAGCAGGCCTTGGCGGGCTTCATCCGCGAGCAGGACCGAAAGCCTTGGCCGGACTGCCGGTGCGGCCGCGACCGATGCCGACGGCTTGGGCGGCGGCTCGCCGAGGCGCAGCGAGTTGACGGCGGCAAAGGCAGCGTCCGACTGCGCCGCCAGCGAGGACGCGTAGTAGAGGTAGCTGCCGATGGCGGCAGCGCCCGCGAGGATGCAGAAGGCCCATACCGGTGCAGCCGAGAACCACCGGCGCCGACTGACCCGCGCCGGCGTCCAGTGCGGCGACAGGCTCGGCTCCGCCGGCGGCCGGTCCTGGCGGATCATCTGGAAGAGGCGCTCGCGCAGTTGTTCCAGCTGCGCGCGGCCGTTGGGCAGCACACGGTAGCGGCCCTCGAAGCCGAGCGCCAGGCAGAGGTGGAAGAGCTCGAGCAGGTGGCGGTTCTTCTGCGGGCTTTCCGAAAGGCGCGACAGCAGCTGGAAGGATTTTTCGCCGCCCCATGTCTCGTTGTGGAAGCGCACCAGCAGCGTGTCGCTGGCCCAGGCGCCCTGCCCTCCCCACGGCGTGCTGGCGGCGGTCTCGTCGAGGAAGGTACACAGCAGGTAGCGCGCCGCGATGATCGAGTCGCGCGGCGCACCGGCGGCTGCCGCCGCCTGCTCGAAGCTGGTCACCGCACGGGCAAGGTCGTCGCGCAGACCCGACGGATCCGGGTGGTGCGCGCTGCCGCGCAACTGGGTGATGACGGTGAGCAGCGGGTGCGCGGCATCGATCAGCGGGTTGTCGAGCGCCGCCCATGCCGGCGGCAGGTCGGCGCCGCTGCTGTAGGCGTCATCGTGATCGGCATCATGATCTCGGCGTGCCGGACGGTTGTCGAACGGGTCGCTGCGCGAGGGGGCCGCCGCGCCCGCGAAGGGATCCCCGAAGATATCGCCGAACGGATCAGGCGAACCACCGCCTGCTCCGGCACCAGCCATGCCGCTGCCTCCGCCCAGCCCGGCCGCCCCGGCGCCGCGGGCCCCGGGACGCGGCCTCACCACGGTGCGGTCGGGCCGCTGCGGGGGCGCATCCTTGCCCATGCTGGCTACCTCCGTTGCGGGTGGCGGACGTCGGGCCGGCACATGGCATCAGCCTCGCACCGCCCAGAATTCCAGTTCCAGGCCGGGGAATTCGCCGGCCAGGTGCATGGCCAGGCCGCCGGAAGTCCTGAGCAGTTCCCACAGTTCGTGCCGGGTATCGAGCTCGAAATAGTTGAAGCCTGCGTGATACGGGATCTGCCGCGGCGCGACCGGCAGGGCGCGCAAGCCGATGCCAGGCAGTTGCAGATTCACCAGGTCCCGGATCTTTTCGACCGGGCCTACCTTGAGCTGACCGGGAAAGCGCTGCCGCAGGGTCTCCGATGGCACCTGCGCCGCCACGGCCAGGACGAAGCTGGCGGTGTTGAGCAGGCCCTTGTCGGGGATGACGGCGACGCGTACACCATACTTGCGGTCGTGCAGCTCGATCGGGATGGCGCTCTGCTCCAGCACCATCGACAGCGCAAGACGCAGCTGGGCCATCACCGGCTTGAAGGTCAGGCCGTGGTCGTCATGGTCGTAGGCGGGAAACGGCCGGCTCATGCGCCGCTCCGGCCCGAATGCCGCCAGCTCGCCGGCTAGCTGCACGCAGTCGGCGTAGAAGCTCTCCGGATGCAGGCGCGGCAGGCTGCAGAGATGTTCGAAGAGCGCGCTCGCACGGTTCACCGTCTGCAGCAGCAGGAAGTCCGCGATCTCTGCAACGCCGCCGCGACCGGGCTGTGCCATGCGGCCTGCCAACGCATCGACCCGCTGCGATAGCAGCCCGCGCAGTTCGGCGAGGTAGCCGCGCAACAGCCCGCAGTCGTTGACCGAAAGAAATGGGCCGACGAACTGCCGGTCGAGGATCACCTGGCCGTCGGCCCGTCGCTCCACGACTCGGGCGATCGGCATCGCGCAGTAGGCGCCGCTCAGCTCCGCAGCCGCGAGAAGCTGCAGGCGCAACCCACCGACCTGCATCGGCGCCGGATCCGGGAAGCCCTGGTTGCTGTCGACCACGTCGATGGCGCCACTGCCGTAGCGCAGGGCGGCGAGGCGCTCGTTCTCGTCGAGGGATGCGGATGCAACACCCGGCCGGTCGGCGACCACGCCGAGATAGACGAGCGAATCCTTCGGATGATCCGGGCGGATGATCAGCGGCGCCGGGGGAGGGTCGTCCGCCGGGAGATTGAACGGCGTGCCGTCAGGCAGGATGCCGCTCGCCTGGCGCAGCGCAATGCTGCCGATGGCGCCTGCCGCCTCATCGATCTCCAGCGCTTCGAAGCCCCAGCTATACGAGCGAACGGCCCGGGCGCGCCGCTCGATCAGGTTCTCGAGATATCGCTCCTGCTGCTGGAAGTGCTGGGGCCTTAGAAAGAGGCCTTCGGACCAGAGGACTTTTCTGCGCCACATTATTTTCTGCGCCACATCAGGAAGGATCCTCCCGGGTTGCCGTCAACCGATCGATACCGCGATCTCGCCGCCGTCGATGGCGACCCGCACTGGAACCTTGATCGGCCGGTCGGGCGGCTTTTCCATGGCCGGAGGTGGCACCGGCAGGCTCGACAAGGCCCGCCAGCTCGAGCGCTCGATGTCGCGGAAGGCGACCACCACGCCGAGGAAGCGTGCGTCCGCCGGGAAGTCTCGGCTGATCGACACGGCGCGCCCTGGGCGGAGCTGGATCTCCTCGCGCGCGAGGAGGTCGGTGCCGAGTGTCGCCGCATCGCGCTCGAACAGGGAGAAGAAGTCGGCGGCGCCGAATGTGATCTCCGCCCGCAGTAGATAGACCCTGACGATCACCGGAGAGGGACGACCCTGGAAATCCGGATTGAGCTGGTCGCCGGCCCGGACCGCCAGCTGCAATTCGCGGGCGGGCACGACCAGGATGGGCTTGGGGGGCGGGGGCGGGGGCGGCGGTTCAGCCTTGGCCGCCGGTGGCGGCGGAGGAGGTGGCGGAGGGGCCGGGTCGAGCTTCTTCGCCACCCAGCCGGTCGCGTCCGACAGCGTCTGACGCGTGGCTGTGCAGCCGGCGAGGCCGGTGCAGCACAGCCCAACGAATCCTCGTCTGGCCACGTCCATCCAACAACCTCCGGCGCGTGCGCCAGTCAGGAAGGTGGTGCAACTACAGGCATTAAATATAGGCGAGCTTGAAGCGCGCACCAATAGCCGCTATAGGTGAAAGCGGAAGTTCGGGGCGATCTCGTGTCCTGCGTGGGCACGGCGGTTGCTGACATTTCGGCAGGCGCGACCCCCTTCGGCGTGTCGCCAACGGCCAAAAGCGCTCCCGAGAAGCGCGCCAGGCGTCACTTTCAACGTCCCAGGCGGACTGAACTCTTAAAGTGGTTCGGAAGAAAGAGTCCCAACCATCCGACTTTGCACAGGTTTTTCGGTTCTACACAAAAACTGTGGATAACTCTGTGCAGATGTCCCGGAAATGGGCCGCGAACCCCCGTAATTAGGCCTAGTCCGGTCGTCTGCTCAAGATTTTGTCATAATTACGTCCTTGTAAATCAAAGACTTACCGCGTGCTGTAACACTCGGCGGGCAAAGATCCCGATTGCTGCAGCCAAACAAAAATTTGTGCATAAGTCAATCGGCCACACTTTTTTAAAGTGAGGAGCCACTCACCCCCGCTTCCGCATCTTTCGGCTGTATTGATGCACGCTTTCGACCAGGGCTAGAACATTGTCTGGTGGGGTGAACTGGTTGATGCCGTGGCCGAGGTTGAAGACATGGGCGCTGCCGGGGGCCGGTTCCCCATAGCTCTGCAGGGTGCGCAGCACTTCCGCCTGCACCTGGTCGGGGTCGGCCATCAGTGCCATGGGATCGAGGTTCCCCTGGATGGCGCAGCGTTCGCCGATCCGCTGCCGAGCCTGGCCGAGGTTGACGGTCCAGTCGACGCCCACGGCGGCGGCGCCGGTGTCGGCCAGCAGCTCCAGCCATTCGCCGCCGCCCTTCGTGAACACGATGCTGGGCACCGCCACGTCGGCCGTCGAGCCGTCAGGTTGCAGTTCCCTGCGATGGGTAGCGAGACCCGCGATGATCCGCTTCATGTAGGCCAGTGAGAAGGCCTGAAAGTGGCCATCGGCCAGGTTGCCTCCCCACGTGTCGAACAACATCACGGCCTGTGCGCCCGCTTCGATCTGCGCGTTCAGGTAAGCGGTGACGGCTTGGGTGTTGACCTCGAGGATCCGGTGCATCAGGTCCGGGCGCTTGTAGAGCAGCGTCTTGACCTGGCGGAAGTCGCTGCTGCCGCCGCCTTCGACCATGTAGCAGGCGAGGGTCCAGGGGCTGCCGGAGAACCCGATCAGCGGAACACGATTGCCGAGGGCGTCGCGGATGGTCCGAACCGCGTCGAGGACGTAACGCAGCTCTGCTGTCGGATCGGGGACGGCGAGCCGCGCCACATCTGCCTCGTTGCGCAGCGGGCGGCTGAGTTTCGGCCCTTCGCCGTGAACGAAGTGCAGACCGAGTCCCATCGCATCCGGGATGGTGAGGATGTCGGAGAAAAGAATCGCCGCGTCGAGCGCGAAGCGGGCCAGTGGCTGCAGGGTTACCTCGCACGCGAGCTCCGGTGTCTTGCACAGCGTAAGGAAATCGCCCGCCCGCGCCCGGGTGGCGTTGTACTCCGGCAGATAGCGGCCGGCCTGGCGCATCAGCCAGACGGGTGTGTAGGGAGTTTCCTCGCGGCGCAAGGCGCGCAGAAATACGTCGTTCATGGGTCGGTCCAGGAAGGTGGGGTGGTCGTCGACGAGATCGGCGCCAGCATCGACGTCAGGCGTTCGAGCGTGTTACGTGTCGCGCATCGGCTTCTTCACGGCTTGCGCCAGGGCGTGCCATACCGCGCCCGCGGCTTGCCGGCATGTTGCCGGATTTCCTCCAGCGGCACCACGATCAACCCTGGTGCCTCCGCCTCGGCGACGACCGACAACGCGGCGCGCGCGATCTCGGTGGAACGCAGCGTCTGGGTCACCGCGGGCAGCATGAAGCGCAACTGCGAAAGGTAGAAGCGGGCGAAGCGCTGCAGGCGGCTACCGCCCGATGCACTGCTCGCGACGCGTTCGGTCGTGGGACGCATGATGACGATCGTCGGGATCGACAGGCGGGCAAGTTCCATCTCCATCGCCTCCGGCAGCATCCTCCCGGCCGCGGATACCTGCTGCCAGGCGAGCAGCGGCGCGATCAGGAGCAGCCGCCGCGCCCGCAGGGCGGCTGCGGTGGCCGCGACTGCGCGCAGCCGTTCGGTGGTCTGGATCTCGGCGTAAACCGCATCGCGACGGTTGTGTGACCGGGCGAAAGGATCGGCGGCATCGCCCCAGCAGACGAAGACGTCGAGCTCCGGCTCGCGAAGGTCGCGCGCCAGACCTTGCCGGATGGCGGCATCCTGCGCGCCGGCAGTGTCCTGGAGTTCCTGAAGGGCGACGCCCTTGAGGCCGGCAAGCGTCGAGCCGAGGGGCGCTGTGGTGAGCACTTCGGTCGAGCGATAGCGAGGCGAGGCGAGGACTTCGGCGAGGACGGCCTCTCCGAGGCGCCCCGCAGCACCGGCGACCAGCGCATCGCGCCGCGGCGCGGGCGGCGGCGGAAACGACGGCTGCGCGAGCGCAGCCCGGACCTTGTCGATTACTTCTTGCGTAGCTTGCGGATCGCGGCCAGTTGGGCGGCCATCATCGCGAATTCGGAGGTGGCGCGGGCGAGGTCGATGTCGCTCTTGGCGTTGGCCATCGCTTCCTGCGCCTTGCGATGGGCATCCGCCGCCTTCGCCTCGTCGAGGTCGGCACCGCGAATGGCGGTATCGGCCAGCACCGTGACCCGGTTGGGCTGTACTTCGAGGATGCCGCCGGCCACGAAGACGAACTCTTCCTCCTTGCGCTCCGGCATCTTGATGCGCACCGCCCCGGCCCTGATCCGGGTGATCAGCGGGATATGCTGGGGATAGATGCCGAGTTCGCCCGCTTCGCCCGGCAAGGCGACGAATTCCGCCTCGCCGTCGAAGATCGACTCCTCGGCGCTGACCACGTCTACGTGGATGGTATTCATGGATTGCCCCTGGTACGTAGTTACCGATTCGAAGCGGAAGTGTCCGCCCACTTCCAGGGCGCTGCGTCACAACGCTGGAATAGGCGAACACCACGAACGAAGAAACCCCAGCAGCCGCCGCGGAGCGGGCTTCGCCCGGCCGCCGGCGGCGCCCCCCTTGCTTGCAAGGGGGTAGGCGCCGAAGGCGCCAAGGGGGGATCTCCCCCTACTTCAGAGATTTTGCCTTCTCGAACGCCTCGTCGATGCCGCCCACCATGTAGAACGCCTGCTCCGGCAATGCATCGCATTCGCCGTTGACGATCATCTTGAAGCCGCGGATGGTCTCCGCGAGCGGCACGTACTTGCCGGGCGAGCCGGTGAATACCTCGGCGACGTGGAACGGCTGCGACAGGAAGCGCTGGATCTTGCGAGCACGAGCCACCGCCAGTTTGTCCTCCGGCGACAGTTCGTCCATCCCGAGAATGGCAATGATGTCACGCAGTTCCTTGTAGCGCTGCAGCGTGGCCTGCACCGCGCGGGTGGTGTTGTAGTGCTCTTCGCCGATCACGTTGGGATCGATCTGGCGCGAAGTCGAGTCGAGCGGGTCGACGGCCGGGTAGATACCCAGCGAGGCGATGTCCCGCGACAGCACGACGGTGGCGTCGAGGTGGGCGAAAGTGGTGGCGGGCGACGGGTCGGTCAGGTCGTCCGCCGGCACGTAAACGGCCTGGACCGAGGTGATGGAACCGGTCTTGGTGGAGGTAATGCGCTCCTGCAGGCGGCCCATCTCTTCGGCCAGCGTGGGCTGGTAGCCCACCGCCGACGGCATCCGGCCGAGCAGCGCCGAGACCTCGGTACCGGCCAGGGTGTAGCGGTAGATGTTGTCGACAAAGAACAGGATGTCCCGGCCTTCGTCGCGAAAGCGCTCCGCCATCACGAGCCCGCTCAAGGCGACGCGCAGGCGGTTGCCCGGCGGTTCGTTCATCTGTCCGAAGACCATGGCGACCTTGGATTGCTTCAGGTCGTCCTGCACGATGACCTTGGCGTCCGACATCTCGTGATAGAAGTCGTTGCCTTCGCGCGTGCGCTCGCCGACGCCGGCAAACACCGACAGGCCCGAATGCGCCTTGGCGATGTTGTTGATCAACTCCAGCATGGCGACCGTCTTGCCGACGCCGGCGCCGCCGAACAGGCCGACCTTGCCGCCCTTGGCGAACGGGCAGATGAGGTCGATGACCTTGATGCCGGTCTCCAGCAGTTCCTGCGACGGCGACAGCTCATCGAACTTCGGTGCGAGCTGGTGGATCTCGCGAAACTCGGTGGCGTCGATCGGACCGCGCTCGTCGATCGGACGGCCCAGGACGTCCATCACCCGACCGACCACGCCGGGACCGACCGGCACGGTGATGCCCTTGCCGGTGCTGGTCACAGGCATGCCGCGGCGCAGGCCGTCGGATGAACCCATTGCGATGGTGCGGACGATACCGTCGCCCAACTGCTGCTGCACCTCGAAGGTCAGCCCTTCCTCGGCCAGCGACTTGCCCTGGCTCGGCTCCAGCTTCAGAGCCTCGTAGATTCTCGGCATCTGGTCGCGGGGAAACTGGATGTCCACCACCGCGCCGACGCACTGAACGATTTGACCTTGTGACATGACTCGCGTTCCTGTTTCTGGAGTTCTTGAATACTTGCTGTTCGTCCGGCCGGACGCGCGCTGCGGGCGATCGGCCCTAAGTTCCCGGGCTCCGGTGCTTCGGCTAGAGTGCTGCAGCGCCGGCGACGATCTCGGACAGTTCCTGAGTGATCGAGGCCTGGCGGGCCTTGTTGTAGGACAGCTGGAGATCGTCGATCAGTTTCTTGGCGTTGTCGGAGGCCGCCTTCATCGCGACCATCTTCGCCGACTGTTCCGACGCCATGTTCTCGGCCACCGCCTGGAACACGATCGTTTCGACATAGCGGATCAGCAGCTCGTCGAGCACGCTCTGCGGGTCCGGCTCGTACAGATAGTCCCAGGAGTAGTCGCGCGAGTCCTCGTCCAGACGATCAGCCGGCAGCGGCAGCAGCTGCTCGATCACCGGCTCCTGCTTCATCGTGTTGATGAAGGTGGTGTAGGCGAGGTAGACCGCATCGATCTCGCCGCTTGCGTAAGCGTCGAGCTGGATCTTGACCGGGCCGATCAGCTTGTCCATGTGCGGCCGGTCTCCGAGGTGCGTGACCTGCGAAACGATGTTGGCGCCAAGGCGCTGCATGAACACCAGCCCCTTGGTGCCGATTGCCGTCAGCTGCGCCTCGACGCCCTCGGTCTCGAGCTCGCGCAGCTTGATCGTGAGGGCGCGCAGGATGTTGGTGTTGAGGCCGCCGCACAACCCCTTGTCGGTAGTGACGGTGATGATGCCGGCACGCCTCAGGTTGTCGCGCGGGACCAGGAACGGGTGCCGGTACTCCGGATTGGCCCGCGCCAGGTGCGCCGCGATGTTGCGGATCTTGTCGCCGTATGGGCGGGCCATGCGCATGCGCTCCTGCGCCTTGCGCATCTTGGCCGCGGCGACCATTTCCATCGCCTTGGTGATCTTGCGCGTGCCCTGCACGCTCTTGATCTTGGTTCTGATCTCTTTGGAGCTAGCCATTCGAATGTCCTGGGTCAGGCAGATTCCGATCGCCGCGCCGTGTCCTTGCGGTCATCGCCGGCTGCGACTGAGACCGGCGGTGGCGGGCGGCGATTCGCTTGCAACGATCAGTAGGCGCCCGCTTTCTTGAAGTCCTTGAGCAGCTCGTGCAGCTTGGCTTCGATGTCCTTGCTGAACTTCTTGTCGCGCTCGATCTCTTCGACCAGCGCGCCATACTTGGACTTGGCGAATTCGCGCAGGGCCTTGTCCACAGCCAGCGCCTTGGCCTCGGCGATGTCGTCGAAGTAGCCGTTGTTGGCGCCGAACAGGGTCAGCGCCATTTCCCACACCTGCAGCGGCTGGTACTGCGGCTGCTTCATCAGTTCGGTGACCATGCGGCCGCGGTCGAGCTGGCGGCGGGTGGCTTCGTCCAGGTCCGAGGCGAACTGCGCGAAAGCAGCCAGTTCACGGAACTGGGCGAGCGCCAGGCGGATACCGCCGCCGAGCTTCTTGATGATGTCGGTCTGCGCCGCGCCGCCGACTCGCGACACCGAGATACCGGCGTTGATGGCGGGGCGGATGCCGGCGTTGAACAGGTCGGTCTCCAGGAAGATCTGGCCGTCGGTGATCGAGATCACGTTGGTCGGCACGAAGGCGGAGACGTCCCCTGCCTGGGTCTCGATGATCGGCAGCGCGGTGAGCGAGCCGGTCTTGCCCTTGACCGCGCCTTTGGTGAAGTTCTCGACGTACGTCTTCGTTCACGCGGGCGGCACGCTCGAGCAGGCGTGAGTGCAGGTAGAAGACGTCGCCGGGGTAGGCTTCTCGGCCGGGCGGACGGCGCAGCAGCAGCGAGACCTGGCGGTAGGCGACCGCCTGCTTGGAGAGGTCGTCGTAGATGATCAGGGCGTCTTCGCCGCGATCACGGAAGTACTCGCCCATCGTGCAGCCGGAGTAGGCGGCGATGTACTGCATCGCGGCCGTTTCGGAAGCTGAGGCTGCGACGATGGTCGTGTAGGCCAACGCGCCGTGCTCCTCGAGCTTGCGCACGACGTTGGCGATGGTCGACGCCTTCTGGCCGATCGCGACATAGATGCAGAAGAGGTTCTTGCCCTTCTGGTTGATGATCGTGTCCATGGCCACCGCGGTTTTCCCGGTCTGGCGGTCGCCGATGATCAGCTCGCGCTGGCCACGGCCGATCGGAACCATCGCGTCGATCGGTTTCAGGCCGGTCTGCACGGGCTGCGACACCGACTTGCGGGCGATGACGCCGGGTGCGACCTTTTCGATGACGTCGGTCATCTTGGCGTTGATCGGGCCCTTGCCGTCGATCGGCTGGCCCAGCGAGTTGACAACGCGACCGAGCAGTTCGGGCCCGACGGGTACTTCCAGGATACGGCCGGTGGTCTTGACGACGTCACCTTCGGAGATATGCTCGTACTCGCCAAGTACCACCACGCCGACCGAGTCGCGCTCGAGGTTCAGCGCGAGGCCGAAGGTGTTGCCGGGGAACTCGACCATCTCTCCCTGCATCACGTCCGACAGGCCGTGAATGCGGCAGATGCCATCCGTCACCGACACCACAGTGCCCTGGTTACGGGTATCCACGCCGACGTCCAGGTTCTGAATCTTGCTCTTGAGCAGTTCGCTGATTTCAGCGGGATTGAGCTGCATGAATGGGGACTCCTTAGTTCATTTCAGAGTGGCGGCGAGCTGGGCCAGCTTGCCGCGCACGGATGCGTCGATCACTTCATCGCCGATACGGATCGACACGCCGCCGATCAGGTTGTCGTCGACGTCTGCCTCTGCCTTGACCTTACAGCCATAGCGCTGCTGCAGGGTGGCGACGATGTCCGCGATCTGCTGTTCGGTAAGGGGATAGGCCGATGTCACCTTGGCGTCCAGCACTTGCTCATGCTGATTGCGTTTGACCTCGAACTGGCTCGCAATCTCCGGCAGCACGGCCAGGCGGTCGTTCTCCGCGAGGATCTGCACGAAGTTGCGTTGCTCCTTGCTCAACTGGCCGGCGGCATCTCCGATGACCGCGCCGATGCTGGCTGCCGTCAGACGCGGATTGCCGACCAGAGTCTGCGCCTCGTCGGAACGCATGATCGCCGACAGCCGGTCGAACGCATCCGACCAGTCCGCGAGGGTATTCATCTCCAAGGCCAGCTTGAAGGCGGCGTCCGCGTACGGGCGCGCGATGGTCTGCGATTCCGCCATGGCCGCCTAGCGCAGTTCGTTCTTAAGGTTGGAAAGGATGTCGGCGTGCTTGCCCGCATCGATCTCGCGGCGCAGGATGCGTTCCGCACCCGCGACCGCCAGCAGGGCGACCTGGTCGCGCAACTGCTCCTTGGCGCGCTGGGCAGCGAGCTCTGCCTCCTCTTCAGCCGCCTTCTTGGCCGCACTGAGGATGCGTGCCGCTTCGGTGCGAGCCTCTTCCGTCATGCCGGAGGCTTGCTTCTCGGCCATTGCGCGGACTTCGGAGGCACTTTCGCGAGCCTTCTTCAGCTCCGCTTCGACCCGCTGCTCCGCGGCCTGCAGGTCGGCCTTCGCCTTGTCGGCGGCGGCCAGGCCGTCGGCGATCTTCTTGCTGCGCTCATCGAGTGCCGAGGTGATCGGCGGCCACACGAACCTGGCGGTAAACCACCAGAGCGCGGCGAAGACCACGATCTGTACGAGCAGCGTCGCGTTGATATTCACGCTGGATTACTCCGTGACAGGTTGGAACTCTCAGCCCTGGAACGGGTTGGCGAAAGCGAACATCATGGCGATACCGACGCCGATCAGGAATGCAGCATCGATCAGACCGGCCAGCAGGAACATTTTTGTCTGCAGCTTGTCCATCAGTTCGGGCTGGCGGGCTGCACCTTCGATGTATTTGCCACCCATGTTGCCGATGCCGATACAGGCGCCCATTGCGCCCAGGCCGATGATCAAACCGCATGCAATTGCTACGAACGCTACATTGGTCATGATGACTCCTCAAACAGAAACGTGAATGACATGAAGGAAGGAACGGTGGTGCGAAAGGCGACGCTGGCGCAGGCTCTCATGCGGCCGAGTCTGCAGTCCGCCGGCGCCTAATGATGTTCATGCGCCTGGCCGATGTAGACCAGCGTCAGCATCATGAAGATGAACGCCTGGAGGGTGATGATCAGGATGTGGAAGATGGCCCACGCCAGACCGGTCATGAAATGCAGGCCGAAGCCCCAGGCCGTTGCCGTTGCGCCCAGCAGGGCGATCAGCATGAACACCAGCTCGCCGGCAAACATGTTGCCGAACAACCGCATGCCAAGCGATACCGTCTTGGCGAGATATTCGATGATCTGCATCCCGAAGTTGACGACCCAGAGCACCGGCTTGAAGATGACGCCGATGCCCGAGGACGGACCGGCGCCGAAAGGCGCCGTGAACAGCTCGTGCACGAAGCCGCCACCGCCCTTGATCTTGACGCCGTAGTAGAGCGAAGTAGCCAGCACCACCAGCGACAGCGCCATCGAGCCATTGAGGTCCGCGGTCGGGACCACCCGTTGGTAGGAGATGCCCACCAGCCCGGCCAGCCAGGGGATCAGGTCCACCGGCAACAGGTCCATGGCGTTCATGAAGAAGATCCACACGAAGGCCGTCAACGCCAGCGGCGCAATGTACGACACGTTGCCATGGACGATCGAGCGCGCCTGCTCGTGCACGAACTCGACGACCGATTCGATGGCGCCGACGAAGCGTCCGGGCACGCTGCTGGTGATCAGGCGCGCGCCGCGGTAAAGCAGGAAGCCTGTCAGCAGCGCCATGGCCACGGACCAGAAGACCGTGTCCAGGTTGATGATGCTGAAATCGACGATCGATTTCTGCGGATGCCCCGACGTGTTCAGGTGTCCGAGATGGTGGACGATGTACTCGGAAGCATTTGCGGGGCCGTGTGAACCTTCTGTCGCCATCTGGATCGGTGCTTCTTCTGGTTAGAGTGAATTGTCGCTGGTAGCGATTTCTCTACTGCTCGTTCCGATACTGCTCGTACTCGAAAAACCCTTGTCCATTCCTTCGAGGCTGGGCCGGGTGCCGCCGCCGGCGTCAGCGCCTGACGAATCGGCGGCCCGTGTTGCGTCGACCGGTTTCGCGTCGTCCCGCCCGGTCAGCGACCGTACATACAGCAGTGCGAACAGCGGCGCCTTCAGTGCCACGATCAGGCCGAGCAGCAGCGGCAACCATTGCAGCGGTCCCAACCACTTGTGAATCGCGACCAGAAGAAAGGCCGTCAGGCCGATCTTGGCGAACTGACCGAGGAAGAAGACCACCGGATACGATTCCGGCGACCGGCCCCGATGCAACGCCAGGCGCAATGCGAAGAGGCTGTTCGGGATGATCGCCGCCGACCCGCCCAACACCACATACCAGGCACTCGACCACCCGGACACCAGGGCTGCGCCCAAGGCCAAGGCCAGCACCGACCCGATCTGCAGCAAGACGGCCATCAACACGGTAAAACCTGACTCCCCTGACACTCCCCTGCTTGCTCTGGTCCCGCACCATCCATCGCTCGCCGCGGACGGTGGTGACTTGCGGCCTCGACACTCCGAGGCAGCCTGTCTTGGATGGCGACGCGATCCTCCTGGGGCCAGTCTTTCCCGCCCGCGCATTTGACAGCAAACTGTCCATGCCCGCGGCGCTCGACCGAAGCGTCGCCCGAAGCAATCAGGCGAATCGAAGTCGCCCGAATCGACTTCCGCCCGCCGCTCAACCGCGGCAGACAAAGCCTATGGAGTATAAGGGGAACTACCTAATGGGTCAAAAGAAAGTCCGCCGGTCGACCAATGGACCGCGGCGGAATTGCGCACCTGGCGATCGGGAAATCGGACGGGCGAGGTGGGTCGCGCCGCCGACCGACCCGTGATTACAGGTCGAACCGATCGCGGATCGCTGCGCGTCACGACGGCTGGACGTTCGACCGCGATCCGATCGCCCCGCACCCGGAATCGGCCGGAGTAGCTGGCCGGCAGGGGCACTCCGGCGCACGGGCGAGCGCTCGCCCTCGCCTACACCGACTCTTCGTCGAGGGCGGTCGTCAGCTGCAGGCGCCCGAGCAGGCCATTGAAGGAGTCGTTGTTGGAAAAGTAGATGACCAGCTTGCCCTTGCCGCTGGGCTTGCTGACGATCTCCACCTCGGTGCCGAGCTGGTCGGCGATGCGCTCGCGCAGCCGTGCGACGTCGCGATCCGCAAGGCCATTGAAGCGGCGGCTGGCAGCAGACGACAAGTTGGCACCCTGCCCGAAGCTGCTGCTGCGTTCCGCGGCGACGATCGTCTGGTTGACCAGTTTCTCGGCCTCACGCACCGACAGGCGCCGCTGCACGATCTGGTGGGCGATCAGGATCTGCTGCGCCCGGTCGAGCGACAACAGGCAACGTGCGTGGCCCATCTCGATGTCGCCGGCAAGCAGCATGGTCTGGACGGGGTCGGCCAGGTTCAGCAGGCGCAGCAGGTTCGAAGTGGCGCTGCGCGATCGGCCGATGGCCTGCGCCGCCTGCTCATGGGTGTAGCTGAACTCGTCCAGGAGCCGACGGATGGCCGTCGCCTCTTCCAGCGGGTTGAGGTCTTCGCGCTGGATGTTTTCGATCAGGGCGATCGCCAGCGCGTTCTCGTCCGACACCTCCTTGACGATAACCGGTACCTGCTGGAGCTGCGCCAAGGCCGCTGCCCGGAAGCGGCGTTCGCCCGCGATGATCTCGTAGCGGTCGCCTTCGATACCGCGCACCACGATCGGCTGCAGCAGGCCGTGCTCACGGATCGAATCCGCCAGTTCCTGCAAAGCCGTCTCGTCCATCCGGGTCCTGGGCTGGTAGCGCCCGGCCTGGAGTCGGTTGAGCGGAAGCTCATGGATCGGCGCGTCGGCCGCGGGCTCGGCCCGCGGCGGAGGATCCTGCTGGGTGAAGTCGGCGTCGCCGCCAAGCAAGGCATTCAGACCACGGCCGAGGCCGCCCTTGTGTTTGCGGGTCATCGCTGCTGTTCTCCGTGGGAGGGCGTCGTGGGCATCGCGCCGAGATCGCCCTCGGGCTCGGTGCGAACGGCAATCGAGGCTTCGGCGGACGGACGCTGCTGCTGATCGGCCCAGGGTCGCACTGCCTCCTGGTGGCTTGCGGGATTCGAATCCGAAGCGGGGTAGCCCGCTCCCAGGCGGCTTCGTGCGTAAGTGGGTGCTGACATCTCGCGTGCGCCTGCGACCGGTTGCGGAGCCGATGAAGCGGCCACCAGGGGGGCGGGCCGCTCCGGCGGCTGGGGCTGACCAGCCGTGCCGGCGGATGATGCGTTCCCGGCAACAGGCGGTCGGGCCTGCGCCGCAGCGGAGCTGGTGCCCGCCGTGGCCGTTTCGGGCGGGGCTCCAGCGGCGGCCGGGCTGACGGCTGTACCGGCGGCCACCGCCGCGCCGCCAGCCACCCGGAATTGCGGCATTCGCTCGATGAGTTCGTTCGCGAACTCGACGTAGCCCATCGCGC
This sequence comes from uncultured Pseudomonadota bacterium, assembly GCA_963844195.1. GTDB lineage: Bacteria > Pseudomonadota > Gammaproteobacteria > Burkholderiales > Burkholderiaceae_E > Lautropia. The sequence continues at coordinate 825,663 of CAWJNC010000006.1, forward strand.
CACGGGACGACGGGTCGAAGTTCACCCCCGGCATCCCGTGGCTCGGCGCCTCCGCCAGACGGATGTTGCGCGGGATGATCGACTTGAAGACCTTGTCCTTGAAGTGCTCCTCGAGCTGGGCCGAGACCTGTTGGGCGAGGGTGATGCGGCTGTCGAACATGACCCTGAGGATGCCGATGATCCGGATGCTGGTGTTGAAGTTAGCGTGCACTTTCCTGATCGTATTGACTAGGTCGGTGAGCCCTTCCAGCGCGTAGTACTCGCACTGCATGGGGATGATGACCCCATGGGCCGCGCACAGGCCGTTCAGTGTCAGCAGCGACAGCGAGGGAGGGGCGTCGATCAGGATAAAGTCGTACTGGTCGCGGACTGCGTGAAGGGCATCCTTCAGGCGCGTCTCCCGCTCCTCGAACTCCACCAGTTCGATCTCCGCGCCCGCTAATTCGCGGTTCGCCGGCAAAAGTGAGTAACCACCCGCTTCGCAGGTCTGCCGCGTTTCCACGACATCTGACATGCCGATCATGACGTGGTAGACCGATCGAGTCAGGCGACGCTTGTCGATGCCGCTCCCCATGGTGGCGTTGCCCTGGGGATCAAGGTCGACCAGCAGGACACGTTTGCCGAGCTGGGAAAGAGCCGCCGCCAGGTTGACCGAGGTCGTGGTCTTGCCGACGCCGCCCTTCTGGTTGGCGATGGTCAGGGTAATAGCCAAACAAGCCTCCTGCGGCCGGTCGGATTCACCGAACCGGCCCTGTTGGGTCCGAAGCCGGATGCGCTTCGAGGGAACGCATGACGACCAGGTTCCGTTGGACATCTTTCTCGACGGTGCGCAGCGGTTCCACCGCCAGCACCTCGATCGATCTACTCAACTCTCTCAACTCTTCCGGGAACTTGACTGCCTTCATCGCGAACAGGAGCGAGTCTTCCTGCAGGTGCGCCGCGCAGACCGCGGCGAAGCGATCCAGGGAGCTGAATGCGCGACAGATGAAGTGCGGGCGGATCCCCTGCCCCGTGCCCGCTGGACCAGGATCGCTTGCCGGCGGCACGAGTTCGGGACTGGCGGCGTCCTCGATGCGGGCTTCCAGGACCTTGACCCGCGGCAAGCGGCATTCGGCGACCGTTTGCCTCAGGAACGCCGCCTTCTTGCCTACCGGCTCGACCAGGACGATCGCCAGCCAGGGCCGCATGATCGCGATCACAAGGCCGGGCAGTCCCGCGCCGCTGCCGACATCGACAAGCGAGGAAGGAGTTCCTTCGGGCAGCCATGAGTCGAGGGCGGGCAGTACCGCAAGGGAGTCGAGCAAATGCTCCTCGACGAGGGTATCGGCGGTGGTTGCACCAAGCAGGTTGTAGGTGCGGTTCCATTTCAGCAGCAGTTCGCCATAGCGGCGCAGCGCGGCCCGCTGCTCTGGCGTTGCATCCAGCTGCAGTTCGCGCAAGCCCCGTTCGAGCGTCAGTGTTTGTTCGCTGCCCCAGTCGGCGCGCTTGTGTCCCGGAGCCTGGCGGACCAAGGTCATGCCGCGGCAGGTCCACCGGCCTTGGTCACGGTCGGGTGCGCACTCGCCTTTCTCACGCGGGCTTCATGAGCCTTGGGATGCGCCGGCCCTCGCGACGGCTTGCCCCCGCGCTTCAGACTGACGAGCAGCAGCGAGATGGCGGCTGGCGTGACACCGGAGATGCGGCTTGCCTGCCCGATCGTCTGCGGCCTGAGGGCCTGCAGCTTCTGCAGCACCTCGTGTGACAGGCTCCCGACTGCTCCGTAATCGAAGTCCGCAGGGATCTCCAGTGCCTCCTGGCCTGCGGCGCGATCCACTTCGAGCCGCTGTCGGTCGACGTAGCCCTGGTACTTGGTCTGGATTTCGAGCTGCTCGGCCACTTGCGGCTCCGCGAGCGTAGGGCTCGCCGCCTCGGGTATATACCGAGTCATGGCGGACAACGTGACCTCCGGACGCTTCAGGATCGAATGGAGTGACTGCTCACTATCGAGCGGGCGCCCGAGCAGAGCCGTCATCGCTTCCTGATCGACGCGGCGCGGATTGAGCCAGGTCGAGCGAAAGCGACTGATTTCGCTGTCGACCGCGTCGCGTTTTCGGCAGTAGTGCTCCCAGCGCTCGTCGTCGACCACGCCAAGCTTGCGGCCGATTTCGGTCAGCCGGCGGTCCGCATTGTCTTCCCGAAGACTCAGGCGATACTCCGCCCGGCTGGTGAACATACGGTACGGCTCCATGACGCCGGTGGTGGTGAGGTCGTCGACCAGGACGCCCAGGTAGGCCTCGTGGCGAGCCGGCGTCCAGGCGGATTCGCCCAGTACAAGCCGGGCGGCGTTGATGCCGGCAAGCAGGCCCTGGGCTGCCGCTTCCTCGTAGCCGGTCGTGCCATTGATCTGTCCCGCGAAGAACAGGCCCTCGGATCTGGCGAGTTTGGAGGGATGGCTCCAAGGCTCGCGGGTCGAAGTAGTCGTATTCGATCGCATAGCCGGGTCGCAGTATGTGCGCGCGTTCCAGTCCCTTCATTGAGCGCACCAGGTCGAACTGTACGTCGAACGGCAGGCTCGTCGATATGCCGTTGGGATAAATCTCGCTAGTGGTCAGCCCCTCCGGTTCGAGGAAGATCTGGTGCGAGTCCTTGCCCGAGAATCGATGGATTTTATCTTCAATAGATGGGCAATAGCGCGGCCCTATACCTTCAATCACGCCGCTATAGAGAGGCGATCGGTCGAGTGCCGAGCGAATGATCTCGTGGGTCCTGCCGTTGGTGTGCGTGATCCAGCAAGGTAACTGCTTCGGATGCTGCTCGGTTGTCCCGAGAAACGAAAATACCGGTATGGGATCGGAATCGCCGGGTTGGATTTCGAGGCGGGAAAAGTCAATGGTCTTGCCATCTAGACGTGGCGGCGTGCCTGTCTTGAGGCGGCCTTGAGGCAGCTTTAGTTCCCGCAGTCGATCACCCAGGGTCTTCGCGGGCGGATCGCCTGCCCTTCCAGCCTCGTAATTGTGCAAGCCGACGTGGATGCGCCCGTTGAGGAAGGTGCCGGCCGTCAGGATGATGGTCTTCCCGCAGGAAGGCAATGCCCAACTGAGTAATCGCGCCAGTCACGCGGTCGCCTTCGAGGAGCAGATCATCGACTGGTTGCTGGAAGATCGAAAGGTTGGGCTGGTTTTCGAGGCGGCGGCGGATGGCCTGCCGGTAGAGAACTCGGTCGGCCTGGGCACGCGTTGCCCGGACCGCCGGCCCTTTGCTGGAATTGAGGATCCGGAACTGGATGCCGGCTTCATCTGTGGCGGCCGCCATGGCCCCGCCTAGCGCATCAATTTCTCTTACCAGGTGCCCCTTGCCTATGCCTCCGATCGAGGGGTTGCACGACATCTGGCCGAGGGTTTCGATATTGTGGGTCAGGAGGAGCGTGCGCATACCCATTCGGGCTGCAGCCAAACTCGCCTCCGTCCCGGCGTGGCCGCCTCCGACGACGATGACGTCGAAATGATCTGGGTGATGAATCATTGCCTGGATTATAGAGCTTGCACGGTTTGTTTCTGGTGCGGCCTGGGACAAATTTCGGCCGTTGTTTCGATCGTCTTCTTTGTGCACGGCTAGTTCCAATGCGTCGCCCCTGCTCTGTTTCACGTGAAACGTTGACAGTAGAGGGAGCCGAACCAGATCGGTAGCAAGGATTGTAGGCTGAGCCTGCCGCCGCACTGAGTGGCTCTTTCACGTGGATCGTGCCCCAGTCCTGAACTGAACAAGAAAGGCGCACGCCTTTACTATTCGACGGAGGCGGGTATCTGCCGCATTTCGCTGGAACCATGAGCTCTTGACTGCCCGGCCTTCTTGCAGAAATCGCCCAGTATCTGTCCCCACACAGTTGCGCAATGGGTGCAACGGGGGTGACCTAGCAGCGCAAACTGGAGCGGGGTAACCATGGGGAACAAAGGAGCGAAGTCGGCCTCAGCCCCCAGGCTGAACGTGGAACTGTTTCACGTGAAACGCGACGGCGCGGCCTATCTCGAGTTGTTCCACGTGAAACCTGCCGACGCAGAATCTGATGCTCAGCGGTTCGACGCGAACCTCCAGGGGCGGGCGGCGCAAAGGCGCGTACGTCAATCTTCCCATGCCCCCTTTCAAGGAGCGACCTCAATCTGGGCTACACGATTAAAGTTGTCGGATGGCACCTGAGCGCCGGGAATGCTCTGGTATTGCCTTTGGGAGGCGGAACGGGCCGCAATTCTCCGACCAGGCGACATCCGAGTTCGAATTCTATGACGCGACCTAGAGGAGGGTGCAGCCGCCAACTTGAATGGAGCAGGTAGGTGTGTATCAGCCAATCATATTGCGTTCGATCGTCAAACTCCCGCGCAAGGCGCCAGATCTCTTGTCTAGGCGAAGGCCGTCCGATTGGATGACAGCCCGTGGGCCCGCGCGCTCTTCGTGCCTCCGCGGCTGGAGGAGAGTTGCAAGAGGCAGTACATGGCCCACGCTTGCCAGCAGATCGTCCTGTGACGCAAAATCTATTGGATGCTGGCGCCTTTTGACGATGGCGGGATCCACCGACACACCATTGGACATTTATACATGGTTGTTGGCGCCATTACGTTATCAGTGTTTCAGTATGACAAATAGGCGCTGGGGTTTAGCGTCGTCCAGGTGAAGCGGCATCTTTCCGCGGCAACTGCGTCTCGATAGGGGCGTGACCTGGGATCCTGGGTTCATTCCCGTCTTCGGTCCTCGCCGGTTGCTTGGCGGCTTCCCTGTGCGCTTCTAGGCCAAAAGCACGGTGCATTGGGCGGCTTCGCAGCTGTTGGCCAAGGCGCGCCGATGCATTTGATCGCCCAGAGTCGGCGCAACAGCGACCAGTCGCATCCCTCTATTTCAATGTCACCCGATTCCGACGATCATGCCGTCTCCCAGGCTGCCCGACTCTTGGTCGCGTGGCCTACGGGGCACCCATGCAGCCGGCGGTCCAGGCTCATTCGCCGTCCGTCTCTGAACCTCCTACGCAGATAACGTCCTCCGAGCGTTCCACGTGGAACATAGATGCGAAGCCGAGCCCGCCGACACACGTGAACAACTCCTACATCATCACAACCTGCCGGATTGCCTCGCCCCGCGCCAATCGATCGAAGCCTTCGTTGATCTCACTTAACTGCAGGTGCTCACTGAGGAGCTCCTTCACCGGGAGGTGTCCCTGCTGATACATCGTGATGAACCGGGGAATGTCGCGCGAGGGAACGCAGGAGCCCACGTAGCTCCCCTTCACCGTGCGTTCCTCCGCGATCAGGCTGACGGCCTGAAGCGGCCACATCTTCTCCGGATGAGGCAGACCAGCCGTAACAGTCGTCCCGCCACGCCGAGTGACGCGATAGGCCAGTTCCAACGCCTGCACGCTCCCGGCCATCTCAAAGGCGTAGTCCACGCCGCCGCCAGTCAAAGCCTTGACCTCTGCGATCACTTCGGGCTGATCCGCGCGGAGGCAGGCGGTAGCGCCGAGTTTCCGCGCCATGTCAAGCTTGGCATCAAGCATGTCGATGGCGATCAGACTTCTGGCGCCTATTGCCTTCGCCGCAAGGAGGGAAGAAAACCCAACCCCACCCAAGCCAACGACAGCGATGTGAGCGCCCGCTTCGCAACGGGCGGTGTTCAGGACGGCACCGGCGCCTGTCATCACTGCACATCCAAATAGCGCTGCTTCATCAAACGGAAGAGCTCATCTATTTTAACCATCGACCGTCGTGACGCAACCGTGTAATGCGCGAAGGCCGAGACGCCGAGGTGATGGTTCATCACCGAGCCGCCGACGCCGCGCAACCGTTTATAGCCACCGAGGAGCGATCCGCTGGCATTGCTTTCCCCCCCGGGCGCGCAAAGGGCAGGCCGGCCGACCTGGCAGCTCTCGCAGACGCCGCACATCGGCCGGAACACCATGACAACATGGTCGCCAGCCTTCAGATCGGTAACCGCGCTGCCAGTCTCGACCACCTCTCCGGCGGCCTCATGCCCCACGACGATCGGCATCGGCCAGGGCCTGTCCCCGTTGATTGCCGAGAGATCCGAATGGCAAAGACCCGCTGCGCGTATCTTCACCAGCACCTCGCCCGGTCCTGGCGGATCGAGTTCAACCTCCTCGATGCTGAGCGGACGGCTTTCTGCGTAGGGCGCCGGAAGCCCGATCTCTCGTAGCACTGCTGCCATTGTCCTCAAATCGCTCTCCTTGTAGTGAGTCCAGTACCGCGTTGAATCCGCGCAAATTCGTCAGATGCCGCCCAGGCACAGGTACTTGGTCTCGACGTAGTCCTCGATGCCTTGACGCCCGCCTTCCCGTCCGAGTCCCGATTGCTTGATCCCGCCGAAAGGCACCACCTCATTGGACAGCAAGCCCGAATTGACGCACACCATCCCCGTCTCGATTGCTTCTGCAACCCGAAAGATCCTGCCGATGTCGCGGGAGTAGAAGTACGAAGCCAAGCCGAACTCGGTATCGTTGGCCATGCCGATGACTTCTTCTTCGGTCCGGAACCGGAATAGCGGGGCGACGGGACCGAAAGTCTCTTCGGACGCGATCCGCATCTGGCCGGTTACTTCGGTGAGGACTGTCGGCTGGAAGAAAAGCCCCCCGAGAGAGTGCGGCTCGCCGCCGACGAGAATCCTGGCGCCTTTGCTGCGCGCGTCTGCGACATGCTCCTTGACCTTCGCGATGGCAGCTTCCTCGATCAACGGACCGATGGTGACGCCCTCCTCGGTTCCCGCACCGACCCGCATCGCCTGGACTTTGGCGGCGAGCCTGGAAGCGAAAGCATCGTAGACCGAGTCCTGGACATAGATCCGGTTCGCGCAAACACAGGTCTGGCCGGCATTACGGTATTTCGAGACGATCGCTCCTTCGACTGCAGCGTCGATGTCCGCATCGTCGAAGACGATGAAAGGCGCATTCCCGCCCAACTCGAGCGACAGCTTCTTGACGGTGTCCGCGGACTGCCTGAGCAGGATGCGTCCTACCTCGGTCGAACCCGTAAACGACAGCTTGCGAACCGATGGATTCGTGCACATCTCCAGACCGATCGCTGCAGCATCCAGGCCGGTAACGACGTTGAACACCCCGGCAGGCAGTCCGGCCCGCTCGCCGAGCTCGACCATCGCCAGGGCGGACAGCGGCGTGGCTTCCGCCGGCTTGAGCACGATGGTGCAGCCGGCAGCCAGGGCCGGACCCACCTTCCTGGTGATCATTGCATTGGGGAAGTTCCACGGCGTGATCGCGGCGCAGACACCAATCGGCTGGCGCAGGGTGAGAAGGCGACGGTCGGCCGCGACCGTCGGGATGACGTCTCCGTAAAGACGTTTGCCTTCCTCCGCAAACCATTCGATGAACGAGGCTCCATATGCGATCTCGCCGCGCGCTTCGGCCAGCGGCTTGCCCTGCTCGGCCGTCAGGATCTGGGCGAGGTCCTCCGTGTGCGAGATCATCAGGTCGAACCACCGGCGCAGGACCGCCGCGCGCTCCTTCGCAGTCTTTGCCCTCCAGCCGGGAAGGGCCTTGCTGGCGCTGACGATCGCCCGGCGCGTTTCCTCCAAGCCGCAGTCGGCAACGTCAGCCAGCCGCCGCCCATTGGCAGGATCGCTGACCGGGAATCGCTTGCCGGAATTGCTCGCGATCCAGCTGCCGTCGATATAGCCATCCTGCTTGAGCAGCGATGGATCCTTCAGATTCAATGCCAATTGCATCTCCAGTAGTTGTAGTCAGTCTAAGTAAGCGTCCACTTCGTCCAGTCGAGGCGAGAGCGGATCAGTTTGCTTCCCAAAGCCTCCGATCTTCAGGTCGAGACCTGCGGCAGTCCCTGGGCGGCCTGGAGGTCAGATGATTAAACATGCAGCTTCCAGCCCCGAGGCGACGAGCGAGAAGTAGGCGGCACGGCATCAAGAGTGGGCGCACACTAACGCGAGGTTCGGCGTAGGCGCAGGAATCTGCCCCATCCATCAATGGGGCGCCAGCGCGCATGTGCCGAGCCGCTGCTCTCATCAGCTGCTCTCCCCATGACTGAACCCGAGGAAACGCAAGAGCTCGGTCTCTATCCTCGATTCGCAGCGGCAGCGGCCGTGAAAGTGCCTCGTCCTGCAATCCCTCTAGAATCCGTCCATGGGTTCCACAACGCAGCCGCCTGCACAGCCGCCTGCACATGACCGCCACCTTCCACTTGCCGCGCCGGCAGGAGACGCAGGTGGCACGCTCGCGCCGATCGCGGTCACCATGGGTGATCCCGCCGGCATCGGCCCCGAGATAATCCTAAAGCTGCTGGTCGGTTCCGTCGGATCGATCGGGCCGGGCGATGGCGCTAGCGGGTCCACTTTTGTAGTCTACGGCGATCCGATCCTGCTTGCGCGCGAGGCGTACCGCTTGGGGCTGAATACGGAACGGCTGCCGATCAAGGCCTGTTCGACGCTGCCGCCGGACCTGGCGGTCGGTCGCCTGGATCCCCGCGCCGGCGAGGCTGCTTTCCTGGCGGTCCGGCAGGCGACTCTCGACGCGCTTGCCGGACAAGTACGAGCTATCGTGACCGCGCCTCTCAACAAGGAGGCGATGAACGCCGCAGGGTATCGCTATCCGGGCCACACCGAGATCCTTGCCGAGCTGGCAGGTGGTGTGCCGGTGCGAATGATGCTGGCCAATCAAGAGCTACGCACGGTGCTGGTCACCATCCATACGCCCCTGCGGCAGGCGATCGAGCTGCTGACGATCGGTTCCGTCCTCGAAACCATCCGGCTCACCCATCGGCACCTGCTCGGCATCGGCATCGTCCGACCGCGGATTGCAGTCGCGGGCCTGAATCCGCATGCGGGCGAGGGCGGGCTGATCGGGCGCGAGGAGATCGAGATCATCGAGCCGGCGATTGCCGCCGCCCGCCAGGAGGGGGTCAATGCGACCGGCCCTCATGCCCCGGACACCGTCTTCATGCGTGCCCGCGGCTTTGCGCAGTTCGACGTCGTGATTGCCATGTATCACGACCAGGGACTGATCCCGGTGAAATACCTCGGCCTCGAGGACGGGGTCAACATCACCGTCGGGCTGCCCTTCGTGCGGACCAGCCCGGACCACGGCACGGCATTCGACATCGCAGGCAAGGGCATCGCAGATACCCGCAGCCTGGCTGCAGCCATCCGTATGGCCGACGAAATGAGTCGCGGCAGCCGTCCTTCATCTACGTACCCGGCTACTTCCTCGGGTTCAGCCCCGGGTTCAGCCCCGGGTTCAGCCTCGGGTTCAGCCTCGGCAACGACCTCGACCCCGCGCGGGGCAGCAACGGAACGTTCACCATGATCGACTTCAGAAGCGATACTGTCACCAGGCCCACCGATGCGATGCGCGAGGCGATGGCGCGGGCCGAGCTCGGCGACGACGTGTTCGGCGATGATCCGACCGTCAACCGTCTCCAGGAGCATGCGGCCGGGCTGCTGGGTTTCGATGCCGCGCTCTACGCGCCGTCGGGTACCCAGACCAACCTGATCGCGCTGATGAGCCAGTGCCAGCGGGGGGAAGAGGCCATCGTTGGCCAGATGTGGCACACCTACCGCTGGGAGGCTGGCGGCATGGCGGTGCTGGGCTCGATCCAGCCGCAGCCGGTAGAGAACCAGCCGGACGGGACGCTCCGGCTGCAGGACATCGAGGCAGCAATCAAGCCGGACGATCCGCACTTCGCCCGCACCCGGCTGATCGCGCTGGAGAACACAACCGGGGGAAAAGTACTGTCTCTCGACTACCTGCGGCAGGTGTCCGAGCTGGCGCGCTCCCGGGGACTGCAGATGCATCTCGACGGCGCACGGTTGTTCAATGCCGCCGTCGAGATCGCGAGGAGCGGCAAGGCTGATGGTACGAGGCGGGACGCGGGCCACTGGTCAGAAGTTAGCGATCACTTACCACCAAACCGAGGTGTAGCGGGGCTTGGCGGAGCCGCGGTCTCGCAGGCTTCCGGACCCGACCATGCGGCGATCGCTGCCACCGCTCGCGCCATCTGCGGGAATTTCGACACGGTATCGGTCTGCCTCTCCAAGGGCCTGGGGGCTCCGGTGGGTTCGCTGGTGCTGGGCTCGGCCGACACGATCGCCAGGGCGAAGCGCGTGCGCAAGATGCTCGGCGGCGCGATGCGCCAGGCCGGCGTGATTGCGGCGGCTGGCCTGCACGCGCTCGAGCACCACCTGGAGCGGCTGGCGGACGACCATGCCAACGCGCGTCGCCTGGCGGGCGGGCTGCGCGCGATCAATGAACGGCCAGGTCCGCTGCAGGGGCGGCTGAATGTCGGCGAGCCGGCGACGAACATCCTGTTCGTCGACGTCGATCGCGGCGTGGGTGAGGCCTTCCAGACATTCCTGGCCGAGGCGGGTGTCGCCGTGACCGGCGGGAGTTATCACGGCGGCCTGCGCCAGCGCTGGGTCACGCATCTGGACGTCGACGCCGCGGATGTGGAGAGAGCGCTGGAGATCGTCGCCGCCTATCGCGGCTGAACCACTGCGGCGCCCGATCCCCGGCCGCCGGTTCGTTGGGGAGGAGCCGGCGGCAACGCGGTGCCCTGGCGGGGACCGCGCCGTGGAGCTCAGGCTTCTGCCTTCAGCTTCCCTTCCAGTGCCGCCTTGGTCGAGAGCAATTCCTGCGGAAGCCGCGCCTTCAGCTTCTCGAACAGTTCGTCGTGCAGCTTGAACTCCTGCCGCCACTGCTCCGGTTCGATCGCGGTGATGGTGCGGAACTGGTCGCGGGTGAAGTCGAGTCCGTCCCAGGTCAGGTCCTCGTACGCAGGCGTCACGCCGAAGACGTGCTCCTCGCCGGTGCCTTTTCCTTCCACCCGTTCGAGCATCCACTTCAGCACGCGCATGTTCTCGCCGAAGCCCGGCCACACGAACTTGCCCTTCTCGTCGGTGCGGAACCAGTTGACGCAGAAGATTGGCGGCAGCTTCGCGCCGGCCGCCTGCATCTTCTCGCCAAGCCTCAGCCAATGCGAGAAGTAGTCGCTCATGTTGTAGCCGCAGAAGGGCAGCATCGCGAACGGGTCCCGGCGCACCACTCCCTGCTTGCCGGCTGCGGCTGCGGTCGTCTCCGACCCCATCGTCGCGGCCATGTATACGCCTTCAACCCAGTTGCGTGCCTGGGTAACCAGCGGCACGGTGGTGGAGCGGCGTCCGCCAAAGATGAAGGCGTCGATGGCGACGCCGGCGGGATCGTCCCACTGGGGGTCGATGGCCGGGTTCTGGGTGGCGGCGACGGTGAAGCGGGCATTGGGATGAGCCGCCTTGCGGCCAGCCTTGCCGTCTGCGGGCGTCCAGTCGCGGCCTTGCCAGTCGATCAGGTGCGCCGGCGGCTCGGACATGCCTTCCCACCAGACGTCGCCGTCGTCGGTCAGCGCGACATTGGTGAAGATGACACCGCCCCCGAGCGAGGCCATGCAATTGTGGTTGCTCTTGTCGTTGGTGCCGGGCGCGACGCCGAAGTACCCGGCTTCGGGATTGATGGCGTAGAGGCGGCCGTCCTTGCCCGGCTTGATCCAGGCGATGTCGTCGCCGATGGTGGTGACCTTCCAGCCCTCCAGTGCCTTGGGCGGGATCAGCATCGCGAAGTTGGTCTTTCCGCAGGCCGACGGGAAGGCCGCCGCCACATGGTATTTGCGCCCTTCGGGCGAGGTCACGCCGAGGATGAGCATGTGCTCGGCGAGCCAGCCCTTGCCGTCGCCCTCGGCGGCGTTGTGTCCCATGGCCGATGCGATCCGCAACGCGAAGCACTTCTTGCCCAGCAGCGCATTGCCGCCATAGCCGGAGCCGAACGACCAGATCTCGCGGCTCTCGGGAAAGTGCACGATGTACTTCTTCTTGTTGCAGGGCCAGGGCACGTCCTTGCGGCCGGCCTCCAACGGCATGCCGACGGAGTGGACGCAGGGCACGAACTCGCCGTCCTTGCCGAGCACTTCCCAGACCGCCGAGCCCATGCGGGTCATCAGCCGCATGTTGGTCACGACATAAGGCGAATCCGACAATTGGATGCCAATCTGTGCGATCGGGCTCCCCAGCGGGCCCATCGAGAACGGAATGACATACATCGTACGGCCGCGCATGCAGCCTTCGAAGAGACCGTCCAGCGTCCGCCGCATTTCCGCCGGGGCCGTCCAGTTGTTGGTGGGGCCGGCGTCGGCTGCCTGTTCGGAGCAGATGAAGGTGCGATCCTCGACGCGGGCGACGTCACCCGGGTCCGACCACGCCAGGTACGAATCCGGCCGCTTGGCCGGGTTCAGCCGCCGCAACGTACCAGCCTTGACCATCTCGTCGCAGAGCCGGTCGTACTCTTCCTTCGAGCCGTCCGCCCAGTAGACATGGTCGGGCTTGGTGAGCCCGACGATGCCGGCCACCCAATCGAGAACCGCCTGACTCTTCACTTGGGGGGGCGCTTCGAGCGTCTCCCGCCCGATGGCCTTGTTCGTTTGTAGCATCCAACTCTCCAGTACTGATCAATCATCTCGCCCGTCAAGCGGGGCAGCCACTCAGGCCGCCGTACGAAGACGCTGCGCTGCCGGCATGCGCAGGCTGCGCCGCAACGGCTCAATCTTACCCGCGGGGAAGGCGGCGCCCGGAGGCGGACGGGGTCACGGCCGGCCTCAACTGGTGCGAAATGCAAAGGTGCCACGGCCGCGATCGTCGCGTTGCGACATAAGTCATGCAATCGGCAACTGACATGCAACCGGCGCGCCCACGCCGGCTCGTGGCAGGGGTGAACCGCAATCGTCTGCTGGAACTGGATTGTCACCCGCGTCGCGGCGCGAGCGGAGCCCGGAGGGTCTTTCCGTATGGTGACAGCCGATCCCGGTTTGCGGGCCGCAGGCTCGCTGCGTCATCGGGAATCAGCCGCTACCATGAAGCACCACAGCAGGAGGGAACGATGACAGCAGCCGAGTACAGCCCCGGGGCCATCCCCGGCGGCGACAGCGGCGGACGCCGGCCAGCCCGCTACACGGGCATTTTCCCGGTCGTGCCGACGACCTTCACCGATAGCGGCGAACTCGACCTTCCCAGCCAGAAGCGCTGCCTCGACTTCATGATCGATGCCGGTTCCAACGGCCTCAGCATCCTGGCGAATTTTTCCGAGCAGTTCTCGCTAGGGGACGACGAGCGGGAACTGCTCACGCGGACGATCCTCGATCATGTCGCCGGCCGGGTGCCGGTGATCGTGACGACGACCCACTTCAGCAGCCGGATCTGCGGCGAGCGGAGCCGCCGGGCGCAGCAGGCGGGTGCCGCCATGGTCATGGCGATGCCGCCGTACCACGGTGCGACCATCCGGGTCGGCGAGGAACGATGCTTCGAATTCTTCGCCCGGCTGTCGGATGCGATCGACATCCCGATCATGATCCAGGACGCCCCGGTCAGCGGCACTCCGCTGAGCGCCTCCTTCCTGGCGCGCATGGCGCGCGAAATCGAACAGGTTTCCTACTTCAAGATCGAGACCCCGGGTGCGGCTTCCAAGCTCCGTGAGCTGATCCGGCTCGGCGGAGACGCAGTCGAAGGTCCTTGGGATGGGGAGGAGGCGATCACCTTGCTGCCGGACCTCGATGCCGGGGCCAACGGCTCGATGACCGGCGGCGGATACCCTGACGGATTGCGCCCCATCATCGACGCGTACCGGGGCGGACGGCGCGAGGAGGCCGTCGCGGAGTACCAGCGCTGGCTCCCGCTGATCAACTACGAGAACCGCCAATGCGGGCCGTTGGCCTGCAAGATCCTGATGCAGGAAGGCGGCATCATCGCCAGCGATGCGCCCCGCCATCCTTTTGCGGGTGTCCACCCGGATACCCGAGCCGGGCTGATCGAGACGGCCAAGCGCCTGGATCCGCTGGTCTTTCGCTGGGCAAGCCAGTAACTACCGCGCTTTTGCTGGGAGCTTGCGCTCACTTCTCGAATCGAGACGAGCCCTCGGCGGCGGCCGCCGACTCGTCCCGGATGGCTGCGCGGGATAATGGCGAGCCGGAAGCTTGCCGGCGTTCGCCTTCCGCCCGCCTTTGCGCCACCATCAGATGACCCAAGACAAGAGTCCCCGCCCCCCAGTCGAGCCCAGGCCCGGCGCCGCAGGAAAATCCGCCCCGATCACCGCGGCGGACATCATCGGCGCCGGCCGCGGCATCGGTCGCAAGATCGACGTGGTCAGTGTGCCGGTGGCGCGGGCTTCGACGGTTCTGTTCGATTCCGTCGAGGCCGCACTGGCGGAAGGCCCCCCGGCGACCGTCGGCGAACGGCACCGGGCGACCTACGCGACCTCCGGCACCGAAACCACCTTTGCGCTGATGGATGCGCTGGCCAGCCTGGAAGGGCAACCCCATGCCTGCCGCGCGGCGCTGATGCCGTCCGGCTTGTCGGCCATCAGCACCGCGCTGCTCGCCTTCACCCAGCCGGGCGACCATGTCCTGATGAGCGACTCGGTCTATGGCCCTGCTCGTGTCTTCGTCAACACCATGCTCGCCCGCTTCGGCGTGCGGACCACCTTTTTCGATCCCGAGATCTCCGCCCAGGGTCCCGGCGGGCTGGCGGAGCTCATCGAGCCCGGGACGCGCGTCATCTACCTGGAAAGCCCAGGCAGCTACACCTTCGAGTTGCAGGACGTACCGGCGATCTGCGCGCTGGCCCGCAGCCGCGGCATCCTGACGATGCTCGACAACACCTATGCCTCTCCCTGCCTGGCCCGGCCGTTCGATTGGGGCGTCGACATGACCCTGCTCGCGCTGACCAAGTACTGGGCGGGCCACGCCGACGTGCTGATGGGAGCGGTTGTCATCCGCGAGGAGCACTTTGCAAAGCTCTGGTCGGCGGTGAAGCAGACGGGCCTTTGCGTCGGCGGCGACGACGCCTGGCTGGTGTTGCGTGGGATGCGCACGGTCGAGGTCCGGATGCGACGCCACGAGCAGACCGGCCTGGCGGTCGCCCGCTGGCTGCAGCAGCGGCCGGAAGTCCGGCGCGTGCTGCATCCGGCGTTGCCGGAGCATCCGCGCCACGACATCTTCCGGCGCGACTTCCTCGGCTCCTGCGGGCTGCTGTCCTTCGAGTTGCACCCCGCCACCCCGCAGCAGGTTGCCGCCCTTTGCAACGGCCGCCGGCACTTCTCGATCGGCTATTCCTGGGGGGGCTTCGAAAGCCTCATCATGCCGGCGTTGCTCGGGTCTTCGCGCACGGTTACCCGCTGGCAGGGCGGGCCGCTGATCCGGATCCACTGCGGCCTCGAGGACGCCCGGGACCTGATCGCCGATCTCGAGGACGGGATGGGTGCGATGAAGGCGGCCGGCTGAGGCAGGGGCGGCCGGTTGCGTCATTGCCGCGAGTGAGCAGTATTTCCGGACGCCGGCGTAACGCTTGGCGATAATTCATTGTGCGGCGCGCCAGTGCTGCGTGGGCAGGGCCTTTTCGAGCCGGCCGCGCCGCTTCCCATCCACTAGAGGTTTCATTCTCAGATGACCAGCACCAACCTGATTCCGCTCGACCAGCTGATCACCAGCGACCTCGAGGACCTGATCCGCAAGGCCCGCCCGCAGTTCGAGGAGCTGGCAGGCAAGCGGCTCTGGCTCACCGGCGGCGCGGGCTTCCTCGGCTACTACCTGGTCCTTTCCATCGCCCACTGGAACAAGTCGGCGGCGCCGCGCGACCGCATCCGCCTGACGGTGCTGGACAATTACGTCCGCGGCGTGCCGACCTGGCTCGAGAGCATGAAGGGCGACGACATCGTCCTGGTCAAGCACGACGTGACCCATCCGATTCCCGCCAGCATCGGCGATGCGGACTACATCATCCACGCGGCGTCGATCGCTTCGCCGATGTACTACCGCAAGTTCCCGCTGGAGACCATCGACGCCAACGTCAACGGCCTGCGCTACATGCTCGACTATGCAGCCGAGCGCAACAGGAAGGCGCCCGGTTCGTTCAAGGGCATGCTGTTCTTCTCGACCAGCGAGATCTACGGGGATCCGTCGCCGGATGCGATTCCGACGCCGGAGACCTACCGCGGCCTGGTTTCCTGCACCGGCCCGCGCGCGTGCTACGACGAGTCGAAGCGCCTGGGCGAGACGATCTGCGTGATCTACGCCCAGACCCGTGACGTGCCGGTGTCGATCGCGCGACCCTTCAACAACTACGGTCCCGGGCTGAAGATCACCGATGGCCGCGTGTTGCCGGATTTTGCGCGCGATGCTCTGGCCGGCCGTGACATCGTCATGCTCTCCGACGGTTCGCCGACCCGTACCTTCTGCTACATCACCGATGCCCTGTCCGGCTACCTGCGGGTGCTGGTCAACGGCCGCCGCGGCGAGCCCTACAACATCGGCATCGAGACACCCGAGATCTCGATGCGCGAGCTCGCCGAGCGGGTCCAGAAGGTTGCCGGCGAACTGTGGGGTTATGAGGGCAAGGTGATCCACCAGCCGTCGAAGGAACAGGCCTACCTCACGGATAACCCGAACCGCCGCTGCCCGATCATCGAGAAGGCGCGCAGGGAAATCGGCTACGCCCCCGAAGTCGATGCCGAGACCGGCATCCGGCGGATGCTGAACTGGTATCACTTCAATCGCGAAGGGGAACTCGCCTGATGAAGATCTGCGTCGTTGGCACCGGCTATGTCGGCCTGGTGTCCGGTACCTGCCTTGCGGAAGTGGGGCATGAGGTGGTCTGCGTCGATCTCGACGCGTCCAAGGTCGAGCGTATCAACCGCGGCGATCCGCCGATCCACGAGGACGGCCTCGAGGCGCTGCTCAAGAAGAACGCCGGCAACCGGCTCACCGCAACCACGTCGCTGTCGCAGGCGATGGCAGGCGCGGAGGTCGCGCTGATCTGCGTCGGCACGCCTTTCGACGGCAAGACCATCGATCTCGGCTACGTGCGCCAGGTGTCGCGCGACATCGGCGCGGTCCTGAAGACCCAGCCAGGCTATTGCGTGGTCACGGTCAAGAGCACGGTCGTGCCGGGCACCACCGACACGGTGGTGCGCGAGGAACTCGAACGTGCCTGCGGCAGGAAGGCAGGCGTCGACTTCGGCCTCGGCATGAACCCGGAATTCCTGGCCGAAGGCGTGGCCGTCAAGGACTTCATGTACCCGGACCGTATCGTGGTCGGTGGCATCGACGACCGCAGCACCGAGGTCCTGGCGCGGATGTACGCGATGTTCAAGGACACGCCGGTCATCCGCACGACCACGCGCACCGCCGAGATGATCAAGTACACGTCGAACGCGTTCATGGCGACCATGATTTCGTTTTCGAACGAGATCGCGCGCATCTGCGACGGCATCGGCGAGCTCGACGCAGCCGAGGTGTTCAAGGGACTGCACCTGATGAAGCATCTCACGCGGCGGGACAGCGACGGACAGCTCAGGACCGCATCGGCTTCGTCGTTTCTCTGGGCCGGCTGCGGCTTCGGCGGCAGCTGCTTCCCGAAGGACGTGAAGGCGATCGCCGCCCACGCCGGCCACCGCGGCGTCGCCACACCGTTGCTGGACGCGGTGCTCGAGACCAACCGCACCCAGCCGGACCGGATGCTGGCGATGCTGAAGGACCAGGTGGGCGATATCCGCGGCAAGCGGGTGACCGTGCTCGGGATTGCCTTCAAGCCGGGCACCGACGACGTGCGCGAGTCGCCGTCGCTGCCGATCATTGCCGCGCTGCTGCGCGAAGGCGCGAAGGTGGTGGCGCACGATCCGATCGCGATCGACACCGGCCGCAAAGGCCTGGCCGATTTCGGCGTCGACCTGGCCCAGGTCGAGCTCGAGCCGGACCTGCCGGCGGCTCTCGGGGGGAGCGAGGCGGTCGTGCTGGTGACCAGCTGGCCGCAGTATCGCGAAGTCCCGGCGCTGCTGAAGCGCGCCGGCGCGGACGTGCCCTTGATCGACGGGCGCCGCCTGATCGATCGCGATGCCCTGCCGCGCTACAGCGGCATCGGGCTGTCGCTCAGCCGCTGACCCGACAGCTCTCGCCCGCGGTCAGGTCGCTGTCCCGGGCCGAGAGGTCGGAAGGTAACCGGCAGGTCCATACAAGCCCCCGGTGGTCTGCGCGACCGGCGCACCGGGCAGCCCCATCGACCACGGGCGCGCTGCTTCCGGCGCCAGCACCATCCTTGCGCATCGGGATAAACCCCCGGTTGGCGCCGTTCGGCTTGTGGGACTCGAACCACACCCCGTAGACTTGATCCGGTTCGACCAGAGATCGGCTGCACCGGCAAGGTGCGGCCCAGGCGGCCACCGCAGCTGGCTCGACTATTGCTGGTAATCCTTCATGCAACAACCAGATCATCTCCAGGGAGTCACCATGTTCAAGACGTTGGGCCGTCGATTCGCATCGACCGCCGCTGCCGCCGCTGTCCTCTCCGCCGTCGCCTGGGCACCCGAGGCGGCAGTCGCCGGGCCGATCCTCGACAACATCAAGTCCAAGGGCGCGCTGCGCTGCGCGGTCAACACCGGCCTGCAGGGCTTTTCCGCTCCCGACAGCCAGGGCAAGTGGACCGGCATCGACGCCGAATACTGCAAGGCCCTGGCCGCAGCCATCCTCGGTGACGCCAACAAGGTCGAGTTCGTCCCCAGCAACACGCAGAACCGCTTCACGCTGCTGCAGTCCGGCGAGGTCGACATCCTGTCGCGCAACACCACCTGGACGTCGAGCCGCGACGCCACCCTCGGCGGCGTCTTCGTGGGCACGATCTTCTACGACGGCCAGGGTTTCATGGTGCGCAAGGACCTGAACCTCAAGAGCGCCAAGGAGCTCGACGGCGCAACCGTCTGCGTGCAGCCCGGCACGACCACCGAGCAGAACCTTTCCGACTACTTCCGCGCGCAGAAGATGAGCTTCAAGCCGGTGGTCATCAACGATCTCGCTGCCGTGCAGCAGGCTTTCTTCGGCGGCCGTTGCGACGTCTTCACCACCGACATCTCCGGCCTCGCCTCCACCCGCCAGAAAGCCGACAAACCCGACGACTACGTCATCCTGCCGGAAGCGATCTCGAAGGAACCGCTCGGCCCGATGATCCGCCGTGGCGATTGGGAGTACTTCGCCATCGCGAAGTGGGTCCTGTTCGGCCTGATCGAGGCGGAAGAGATGGGCGTCACTGCCGCCAACGTCGACAAGTTGAAGGCGGAGTCGAAGGATCCGAAGGTGCAGCGCATCGTCGGGACCAGCGGCGACGTCGGCAAGGGCCTCGGCCTCGACAACGACTGGCTGGTGCGGGCGATCAAGGCGGTCGGCAACTACGGCGAGCTGTACCAGCGCAACATCGGTCCGCTTGCCATCCCGCGTGGGGTCAACGAGCAGTGGACCAAGGGCGGCGCCATGTACGCGCCACCGATCCGCTGATCGTAGCAGCCATGGCGCACGCCGGGATGCCTCCTTCGCCTGGAGCGCCCGGCCGGCGGCGTTGACCAGCCATGTTTGCAAGCGAGAAGATTCGCGGTTTGCTGTGGCAGGTGCTGCTGCTCGCTGCGGTGGTGGCGGGCGGCTGGTACCTGTTCAACAACACGCAGGAGAACCTCGCCCGTAGCAACATCCAGGTCGGCTTCGACTTTCTCGGCAGGGAAGCCGGCTTCGAGATTGCGGAATCGCTGATTCCCTACGATGCCACCCGCACCTACGCGCGCGCCTTCCTGGTCGGCATCGGCAACACCCTGTTCGTGGCGCTGATCGGCATCGTTCTCGCCACCATCCTGGGCACGATCGTGGGCATTGCGCGCCTGTCGCGCAACTGGCTGGTGCGCAAGCTTGCATCCGCCTACGTCGAGGTCATGCGCAACGTGCCGCTTCTGTTGCAACTGCTGGTCTGGTATACCTTCTTCACCGAACTGCTGCCCGGCGTGCGGCAGGCGATCAACGTGGGTGGCCTGGTCTTCCTCAGCCAGCGGGGCCTGCGCTTCGCCTGGCCGGTTGCGCACCCGGCGTACGCCTACGCGGGCGTCGCCTTGGTCGCCGGCATCGTCGCCTTCGTCTTCTACCGCTCGTATGCCCGCAAGCGGCAACAGGAAACCGGCCTGCAGCTGCCGATCGCCTGGCCGGCTGCAGCGCTGATCATAGGCCTGCCGCTGGTCGCCTGGCTGGTGGGCGGCGCGCCGATGGACCTGGACGTGCCGGTGCAACGCGGCTTCGACATGCGCGGTGGTGTCAACGTCTCTCCCGAGTTCACCGCGCTGCTGATCGGCCTCACCACTTACACGGCAGCGTTCATTGCCGAAGTCGTGCGCGGCGGCATCCTCGCGGTCGACAAGGGCCAGACCGAAGCCGCCGAAGCGCTCGGCCTCTTGCCCGGGCAGCGGCTGCGTCTGGTCACCCTGCCGCAGGCGCTGCGGGTGATCATCCCGCCGATGACCAGCCAGTACCTCAATCTGACCAAGAACTCGTCGCTCGCCGTGGCGATCGGTTATCCCGACCTGGTGTCGGTGGCGAACACGACGATGAACCAGACCGGGCAGGCCATCGAAGCGATCGCGATCCTGATGGCGGTGTACCTGGTCATCAGCCTGCTGATCGCGCTGTTCATGAACATCTACAACAGCCGCGTGCGGCTGGTCGAACGATGAAGGGCCTTCGATGAGCGCTCCCGCACGGCCGCCCGAAGGGAGCGATCACCTCCCTCGGGGAGGATGTCGCGCTTCGCGACAGGAGGGCAGCAGGCCATGAGCGCAGTCATCGTCCCGCCATCCCGCAACGGCAACGCCGCCGGCGTCGTGCGATGGGCGCGCGACAACCTCTTCTCGTCGCCGTTCAACACGCTGCTGACGCTGCTCTGCGCCGCTCTTCCTTGCCTGGGCCCTGCCTCCTGCCATCGACTGGCTCTTCATCAATGCGGTCTGGGGCCGCCAGCCGGTCGAGGCCTGCGAAGCGGTGCGCGGCAAGGGGGCTTGCTGGGCGGTGGTCTCCGAGAAGTTCCGCTTCATGATGTTCGGCACCTATCCCTACGAGCAGCAGTGGCGACCGGCGATCGTGATCGTCACTCCTGGTCTCGCTGCTGGTGGTTTCCGGCTTCAAGCGCTTCTGGAACCGCAAGCTGTTCGTCTTCTGGACGGCAGGCATCGGCCTTTCCTACTGGCTGATGGCGGGCGGCCTCGGCCTCCCGCCGGTGCGTACCGGCCAGTGGGGCGGGCTGCCGGTCACGCTGATCCTCGCCATCTTCGGCATCGCCTTCGCCTTCCCGCTCGGCATCCTGCTCGCGCTCGGTAGACGCTCGCACCTGCCGATCATCCGTTCGCTGTCGGTGATCTACATCGAGGTGGTACGCGGCGTTCCGCTGATCACGGTGCTGTTCATGGCGAGCGTCATGCTGGCGCTGTTCCTGCCGGTCGGCTGGCAGATCGACCAGCTGTTGCGCGCTCAGGTCGCGATCATCCTTTTCGTCGCCGCATACCTGGCCGAGGCGGTTCGCGGCGGCATGCAGGCGGTGCCCAAGGGGCAGTACGAGGCAGCCGAGGCACTGGGCCTGTCGTACTGGCAATCGGTGCGGCTGGTGATCCTGCCGCAGGCGCTCAAGATATCGATCCCGCCGATCGTCAACAGCTTCATCTCGCTCTTCAAGGACACGTCGCTGGTGGTGATCATCGCCATCTACGACTTCGCCTATGCGGTGAAGAAGTCGGTGGAGGCCGACTTCGCCTGGAAGAAGTATTTCATCGAGGCCCTGCTGTTCTCGATACGTCATCTACTGGATCTTCTGCTTCGCCATGTCGAAGTACAGCCAATGGCTGGAAAGGGACCTCGCCAGAGGCCATGCACGGTAACGACAGGATGACATGATGCGCACCGAAACCGCCCTTCCCGCCGCCGCTCCCCGAAGCCAGCGCCGGGCTCGCCGAACGCGAACGCCGCGGCGAGCTGGTCGGCAGCATGCCGGCCATCGCCATCGAAGGCCTCGAACAAGTGGTACGGCGAGTTCCAGGTGCTGAAGAACATCAACCTCAATGTCGGCCAAGGGCGAGAGGATCGTCGTATGCGGCCCGTCCGGGTCCGGCAAGTCGACGCTGATCCGCTGCATCAATCGGCTCGAGGAGCACCAGAAGGGCCGCATCACGGTCAACGGCGTCGAGCTCACCGACAATCTCAAGCACATCGACCAGATCCGCAGCGAGGTCGGCATGGTGTTCCAGCACTTCAACCTCTTCCCGCATCTGTCGGTGCTGGAGAACTGCACGCTCGCGCCGATCTGGGTCCGCAAGCAGTCCAAGTCCCAGGCCGAGGCCACCGCGATGAAGTACCTCGAACGGGTGCGCATCGTCGAGCAGGCGAGGAAGTTCCCAGGCCAGCTTTCCGGAGGGCAGCAGCAGAGGGTGGCGATCGCGCGTGCACTGTGCATGAACCCGTCGATCATGCTGTTCGACGAGCCGACTTCGGCACTGGACCCCGAGATGGTGAAGGAAGTGCTCGACACGATGATTTTGCTTGCGCGCGAAGGCATGACCATGCTGTGCGTGACGCACGAGATGGGCTTCGCGCGGGCGGTGGCGGACCGGGTGATCTTCATGGACAAGGGCGAGATCGTGGAGACGAACACGCCGCAGGAGTTCTTCGACAATCCGCAGAACGAACGCAGCCGCCAGTTCCTGAGCCAGATCCTGGATCGCTGATCGCGGTGGATCGCATCGGACGCGTCGTCTGCGTCGGGCACGCCGCGCTTCGATTCGGTTTACCGGATCGACGCCTTTCCGGCGCGACCGACCAAGGTAGCCGCCTCCCGCCACGACCGCAGCGTCGGTGGCATGGCAGCCAACGCCGCCTGCGCCGTGGCCGCGCTGGGCGGAGAAGTGTCCCTGTGGAGCCCGATCGGAGACGACGAGATCGGGCGGCACATCGCGGCCGAACTGCATGGCGCCGGCGTTGCGGTGGACCCGGCGTTCATCGTGCCGGGTGCGCGCTCATCGCATTCGGCGATCATCGTCGAGGGCAGCGGCGAGCGGCTGATCGTCAGCTATCGGGGCGACACGCTCGCGGCGCCGGCGGAGCTGGTCGGCGAGCGTCCGATCGATGCGGACGTGGTGATGATCGACGTGCGCTGGCCGGCCGGGGCGCGCTGCATGGCGGCACGCGCGCGAAGCGGCTCGGCATCCCGATCGTGCTCGATGCGGAGATGGGCAATGTCGAACTCGTGCGCGCTCTGGTCCCGCTGGCCGACCACGTGATCTTCTCAGAGAACGGCTGGCTCGAGTGGCTCGGGCATCCACCCGCTCCTGCCGAGACCGGCGCGGCGCTGCAGGGCCTGGTTGGCGCCGGCGCGACGCTGGCCGCGGTCACGCTCGGCGAACGCGGTCTCGTCTATGCCGCGGCCGGCAACTGCGTCGGCGCCGGCACCGCCGGCACTGACGGGTGTGGAGTGATCCACCTGCCGGCTTTCCCGGTCACCGCCGTCGAGACCCTCGGCGCCGGCGACACCTTCCATGGCGCGTTCGCGCTCGCGCTGGCTGAAGGCTTGCCCATCGCTGCGGCCCTGCGCTTCGCGGCGGCGGCTGCTGCGTTGCGCTGCACCCGCAGCGGTGGCCGCACAGCCCTGCCGTCGCGGCAGGAAGTGATGGCGCTGCTGGCCGCCGGTGACGCAACCGGCATCCGGTCGTGACGCCGAGGCGAAAATTACTCGAGCGCCTTGCGCATGAGGTTCGCGATGCTCTCCCGGTTCATATCCGCGACTGAGCGCGCGACTTCCTTCCCGCGCCGGAAGGCGAGGAAGGTGCTTCGATCCGCAACGTCGAAAGCACGAAGCAACGCCTTCTCCTGATCGAAGTCCGCCCTCAGCACGGTCAGCGACGCGAACTCCGGCTCGGCAAGCAGTGGCGTGACGATGCTCGCCTGTACCTTGCACGTGCCGCACCACACTGCGTGGACGTGCACCACAACCGGTCGGCCGGATGCGCGGAGCTCGTCGAATGTCTTCTGCTCGAAAGGCATCTCCGCGGCACCGGCGATGGCACTCGCGAGAGTGAAGAGCAGCCCCGCCAGGAAGTGCGTCGGAGCATGCCGGTGCGTTGCAAGTTTCATGGCGGCGAACCGGTCGGGTGGCTGATGGTTGTCATATCCGCTGCGTCTTCCCGAGGGAAAGGATCTGTCCGGTGGGCCGCCCTGTCGGTGATCCACCTTCGGGCTCCAGCGACACCTCGAACAGTTGCTCCTCGCCGAGGTAAGGCAGCGCCTCGCGCGGGATCTCGGCGGGGCCGGCCCGCAGCAGGCCAAGCGAGGTCGGCACGGCGGCATCCTTGCCCTTGGTCCAGAGTTCCCACGCCTTACCCTGCGGCACGGAGCCGGGATCGCCCACCGGCACGACCCGGACCGGTCCGGTGGGATCCGCCTTCACGATCCAGGCGACCTGCCTGTCGCCGGTCTGCAGAACGGCGACATAGCTCGCTTGCGGAGGGCCGGCGGGACGGATGATGAACAGGAGCGCGAGTACCAAGGCCGCCGCTGCGGCAAGGCCGCTGAGCCCCTGCCAGAACGCGAGCCGATCCCAGAGGCGCGTCGCCGCGCCGGTCTGCGGAGGATCGCGCCGCCGTGCCGCCTCCGATCGGCTGGTGCCGGCCGGCTCGTTCGCGAGGGCGGCGTCGATACCCAGCCAGACCTCGGCCGACGGCTCGACGGGCCGGACACCGCGGGACAGTCCCAGCAGCCGGTCCTGCCAGAATCCGACTTCGAGCTGGAGCGATTCGTCAAGCCTCAGGGCTTCAGTGAACTCGGCGAGTTCGATATCGTCGAGCGTCCCGAGCACGTACTCGGCGCAAGCCACCGTCCGTTCTTCCGGGGTGCCGAGGTTCATGACAGGCATTCCTTCAGGGATAACAACCCCCGGCGCACCCAGGACTTCACGGTACCCACCGGCTTGCCGACCCTGGCGGCGATCTGTGCATGCGAGTAGCCCTCGACGAACGCCTGGACGATGCACTCCCTGCGCTGCGGCTCGAGCTGCTCCAGGCAACGTTCCAACGCTTCGGAGTCGACCCCCTGCAAGGATTCGTCGGCTGCCGGCTCCTCGCCCGCCAGATCCTCGACGTCGGGCGCCTCGGTACTGATCGTGGGCGTGGCACGGCGCACTTCCTGGAGCGCCCGGTGCCGGACGACCGTGTAGATCCAGCCTCGCCCGGAGCCGCGGTTGCGATCGAACGTGCGGGCTCCCCGCCAGATCTGCAGGAAGGATTCCTGGAGGACCTCCTCGGCAAGTTCGCGGTTGCGGACGATGCGCATCGCCACGCCCAGCAACCAGCGCGCTTCCCGCTCGTAGAGAGCACGCAATGCGGTGCGGCTTCCCTCCGCACAGGCGGCCAGGGTCGCCTCATAGTCGAAGCCCCCGTCAATGCCGGTCATGGACGCGTCCGCGAACTCGATGACTGTTCCTCACTACGGCAAACTCCCAGGGCTCCTGGCATGGTATCGACATTGCAGTCGCGTGACGAACGGGCCAAGGGCGTCCGCTCGGTCTCGGCTCTTCCTTACATGCCTGACCAGAAGATGTAGTCGGCCTGGTACTTGACCATCTCGATGCCGCCGGCTGTGGCTGCCGAGCACGGAAGCATAGGTGCCACGCCGCCCCGGGTCGCGACGCGCTGGATATACGTGACTCCCGTCATCGCTCCCTTCCCCATGGCCGGGTTGGCTTTGACAAGCTGGTAGGGGATGTTCCCGGAGCCGGCCGGGGCGACGGCAACCTGGGTGCCGGTCAGCTTGGAGCCGTCCTTGCTCTCCCAGGTTGCGGGAGGACCGTAGTAGGAGCCGACCATGGCACCGTCCCGGGAGGAGAGGGTCGCCTTCGGCCCGCCGAAGACCCATTCGTAGGTCCCTGCCGCTCCTTGTTTCGCCTGACACTGGTAGCTGATCTCGCCCGCGCCTACGGTTTCCATGGCGATCCGGTTTCCGGGCGGCACCCGCACCGCCTGAGGCAGCGAGTCCTGAGTGGCGGTGCGCGCCTCGGCGGGCATCGATGGGCCAGCGGTGGACATCGTCCCGGGCATGCCGGAACACCCGCCGAGGGCGGCAAGGAGGAATGGAAATGCGAAGGTCTTGTTCATTCGGTGTGCTCCGGCATGATTGAGGGATGCGAATCCAGGCGGCAAGGTATGCCGCATTCGACCCTATGCGCGAAGACGCCGAATGGATGCACCTGAAGATCTGATGAGGTGCTCCACCTGCCGGCCCGACGGCGGCGGTAACGTTCGGGCGAGGTTCCGGGGCAGCTTTACGGGGCAGCGCCAGCGGCTGCCCGGCGGATGCCCTAGGCAGCCGTACCGGCCCGTTCAGCCAGGCTTCGACTGGATGGGCTAGCGAATCACCAGCACGGCGATCGGGCTGTGAGCCAGCATCTTCTGAGTTTCGCTGCCGAGCAGGACCGCGCTCCAGCCGCTGCGGCCGTGCGAGGCCATCACGATCAGGTCGCACTGGTTGCGCCGGGCGATTTCCAGCACGCCTTCGTACGGATGATCGGCGACCGCGAAATCGGTGTTGCAGGAGACATGCTCCTTTTCCGCGTGCGCGGCCGCCCGCTTGAGGATCTCGTCGGCGGCCTCCCGCACCCGGGCCTCGTGCTCTTCGGACGACAGGAAAGTGCTCGGCACGAAGTCACCAGCGTACAGCGGCGGCGCGTAAGGTGCGCCGACATGGGCCACGGTGAGCTTGGCAGCGAGCGCCGCGGCGAGTTTGGTGCCGCAGTCCACCGCCTTCTCCGCGAGAGTCGAGCCATCCGTCGCGATCAGGACATGTCTGTACATGATCAACCTCCTGTCAATCCTGTTGGAAGGCTACTCAATCACGACAGCGTTGCCTAGTGCGTCCACCCCCTCGCTATCCCCGAGGAAACGCTGCCTTGCACTGCTTATGAAACGGGCAGGACTGCCCTGCGGTGGACCGGCACGGATGGGCCGTCAGGCGTCGCGCAGCGGGTTTGCGCGGGCGCTTGTGGTCGCGTCCCGCATTTCCTGCAGCATGGCGGTCAGCGCGTCGCCGGGAACCGGCCGGCTGAAGAGGTAGCCCTGGAATCGGCAATGGGGGAAGCTGCGCAGGAACTCGAGTTCGGCCGCGGTTTCGACGCCTTCGGCGACCACCTGCAGGCCCAGTGCGCCCGCCAGCGCGATGATCGCCCCGGCGATCGCGGCGCTCTCCTGCTGTGCAGGAAGACCATGCACGAACGACCGGTCGATCTTGATCTCGTCGATCGGCAGCCGCCGCAGGTAGGTGAGCGGTGAATAGCCGGTGCCGAAGTCGTCGAGCGACAAGGCGACGCCGAGCGCCTTGAGCGAATCGATCGTGCGCCCCGCTTCTTCGCCCGCGGTCATCAGCATGCTCTCGGTCAGCTCGAGGGTCAGCCGCGCCGGCGGAAAGCCGGTGTCGCGCAGGATGACGGCGAGCTCGCCGGCCAGGCCGGGCTGCAGCAGCTGCGCCGCCGACAGGTTCACCGCGATCTGGATCGCCGGCAGGCCGGACTGCAGCCAGCGCGCACCCTGCCGGCAGGCGGCTTGCAACGCCCAGGCGCCGATCTCGTCGATCAGGCCCGCCTCCTCGGCGACCGGTATGAAGCGCTGCGGGGGGATCAGTCCATGCACCGGATGCTGCCAGCGGATCAGCGCCTCGACGCCGACCATGTGCAGCGACGCGCAGTCGACTTTCGGCTGGTAGAACAGCCGCAACTCGCCGCGCCGGATGGCGTAGCGCAGGTGGTTCTCGAAGTCGAGCCGTTCCGTTGCCCGTGTCTGCATCTCGGCGCTGAAGTATTCGACTGCATTGCCGCCGCGCTTCTTCGCCTGGATCAGCGCGAGCTCGGCGTGCCGGTTGAGCGTCTCGACGTCCGACCCGTGGTCGGGGGAGGAGGCGACGCCGATGCTGGCGCTGACATGGAACTCGCGGCGAGCGAGATGGAACGGCCTGGCCAGGCTCTCGACCAGCTGGTGCATCGCCTGGTCATGGCGGTCGTCGCCGGGCGACGCTGGTAGCAGCGCCATGAACCGGTCGCTCTCCAGCCGCGCCAGCCAAGGCGTCGGCACGTCGCTGTCGGCGCGGCGGTTGCCGCCCGCATGCCGCGCGATCAGCGCGCCGAGCCGCTCGGCGATCAGCCTGAGCAGCGCGTCGCCGCCGGCATGGCCGAGGCTGTCGTTGATCTGCTTGAAGCGATCGACATCGAGCAGCACCAGGCTGCACGAGGACGCGCCGGCCTTCTCCCTTGCCAGCACCGCCTGGACGCGGCGCATGAATTCGGTGCGATTCGCGAGGCCGGTCAGCGGATCGCGCTTGAGCAGGCGATCTTCGTAGGCCTTGAAGGCAAGCGCGTTGCGCAGCCGCAGGACCAGCTCGCTCGCGTCCGGTGGCGTGACGAGAATGTCGGTGGCGCCGGCGGCCAGTGCAACCCGCTTGGCGTCGCTGTCATGTTCCGGCACCAGCACGATCACCGGCAACTGCCGCCACATCTCGTTCGCGCGCAGCTGCTCGAGTATTCCGGTGCCCCTGCCTGAACCGAGCAGCAGCAGGTCGGGCTCGTGGGCAGCCAGGAGTTCTTCGGTGCGCGAAGAGTCACCGCATGAGAGGACGTCCCGGTAACCGGCGGCCTCCAGGCGCTCGCGCGTCTGCGCCAGGGTCTCGGCGTCGTCGACCACCAGCAGCACCGTTGCCAGCGTATGACGCATGGCGTCCTCGCTGCGCATCGCCGGCGCCGGCGCATGCTCGCTCATGCGCGCCCCATGGCGGACCGCCGCACCCGGCTGCGTGTCAGGCGAGCGGCCGCACGCCGATCAGCGGGCCGTGCAGGAAGAAGGCAAAGATTGCCCACGCGACGATGCCGATCGCGACGCAGACGATCGTGCCGCGCGCGGTTCCGGCAGGATAGGTCACCTGTGCCTTGCGGTCCCGGCGGCGGGCGGCGCGAAAGCCCAGCACCGACCACGCCAGGAAGCCGCCGAACAGCAGCAGGTCTGCCAGGGTGCCGTTGGACAGCAGGTGCGCGAACGCCCAGGTCTTGACGCCGGCGAACATCGGATGGCCGAACGCCGCCTTGAGGTGATTGCGCGGCACGTACGCCGCCACGAGCAGGACGAAGGCCACCAGGACCAGCAATGACGCCAGGTGCCGCGTCCAGAGCGGGGGATTCCAGAGCACCACCGGCTCGCTGCGCGCCATCCCATAGCCCCACACGATCAGGGCGAGGCCGATGCCCGAGGCGATCGAGTAGAAGAGCTTCCACTTGCGTTCGCCGAGCGCCGCGATGCGGGCCGACCGCCAGTCGTCGGCGAAGACGCGTGTCGAATGCAGGCCCAGGAATACGACCAGGCCGAGGATCAGGACGGGCAAGTCTTCGGCTCCTTCAGGAGCCGGTCAGTATAGGCTCGCGCTCAGCTTTCGTCTGTAGTTCGAGACCAGCGCCGCGTCCGGGCAGAGCTCGAAGATCGCGAGCATGGTCCGGCGCGCGATGTCGTCGCCGAACTGGCGGTCCCGGCCGGCAATCACCAGCAACTCGTCCATCGCGCCGGCCCAGCGGCTTTGCGCCATCAGCCATTGCGCCAAGGCAAGCCTGGCGTCGTTGTCTTCGGGCGCGTGCTCGACTGCCGCCCTCAGGCCGGTTTCGCCGTCGAGCGCCGAGCCTTCGCAGGCATCCAACAGTCGCGCCACTGCCGCGAGGCGCAGGTCCGACCGCGCCGGCGCGCCGAGCGGCTCGAAGATCTTGCGGGCCTGCTCGAATCGGCCAAGCCGGGCAAGCGCCACGACATAGTCGGCCCGCGCCTGCTGGTCGGCGGGGTTGACCGCAAGGAGCATGCCGAGGGCGTCCGCGGCGGCGCCGTAGCGCTTCTCCTTCATTGCCTCGTGTGCGACTTCCTGCTGCCGCGCCACCGGGTCTTCGAGGTGACGGGCGAGGAAGGCGCGGATGCGAGCTTCGGGCAGTGCGCCGACGAAGCCGTCGACCGGCTTGCCTTCCTTGAACAGGATCACGTTGGGGATGCCGCGCACCCCGAGGGCGGCGGTGATCTCCGGGTTCTCGTCCGAATTGACCTTCACCAGCACCATCCGGCCGGCAAGTTCCTGCTCGATGCGCTCCAGCACCGGCGTCAGGGCGCGGCACGGGGCGCACCAGGGGGCCCAGAAGTCCACCAGCACCGGGACGCCGTGGGATGCCGCGATCACTTCGTCTTCGAAATTCTGTCGGGTCACCTCGATCATCGATTGCTCCTGCCGGCGCGGACGACCGTCGTCCGCCGTAAGACTCAGCTGGGGCTTGCCGGGGTCGGTTTCAAGACGGTGGGCGCGCCGTCTGTGCCATCGCGCCTGCGCCTTCGCGCGGGATCAGGCAAAGCGCTCGCGCAGCAGGTTCTTCTGCACCTTGCCCATCTGGTTGCGGGGCAGTTCTTCCACCAGCAGCACCCGCTTGGGTACCTTGAAGCCGGCGATGCGCGACTTCAACCCTGCGATCAGTTCGGCGCCGTCGAGCTTCTCGCCCGGCTTCGCGACGACCACCGCGGCGACGCTTTCGCCGAAATCGCGGTCGGGGATGCCGACGACCGCAGATTCCAGCACGCCGGGCATGTCGTCGAGATAGGACTCGATCTCCTTCGGATAGACGTTGTAGCCGCCGGAGATGATGAGGTCCTTGCTGCGCCCGACGATCGACAGGTAGCCGTTGCTGTCGAAGCGGCCGACGTCGCCGGTGCGGAAGTAGCCGTCGGCGGTGAACTCCTCGCGGGTCTTCTGCGGCATGCACCAGTAGCCGGCGAAGACGTTGGGCCCCTTCACCTCGATCGCACCGACCTCACCGCTGGCGCAGGGGCGGCGCTGGTCGTCGACCACCCGCACGTCCACGCCCGGCAGCGGCAGGCCGACGGTGCCGGCGACCCGGTTGCCGTCGTAGGGGTTCGAGGTCAGCATGGCCGTCTCGCTCATGCCGTAGCGCTCGAGGATCCGGTGGCTGGTACGCTCCTCGAATTGGCGGAAGGTGTCGGTCAGCAAAGGCGCGGAGCCGGAGACGAACAGCCGCATGCCGGAGCAGGCGCTGCGGTCGAAGCCGGCTTCGTCGAGCAGGCGCACGTACATGGTCGGCACACCCATGAAGACAGTGGCGCGCGGCAGCTGCGCGATGACCGCGGCGGGCTCGAAGCGCGGCAGCCAGATCATCTTGCTGCCCGAACGCAGCGCGCCGTGGGCGGCAACGAAGAGGCCGTGGACGTGGAAGATCGGCAGCGCATGCAGCAGCACGTCGCCGCGGCGCCAACGCCAGTAGGAATGCAGCGTCTGCGCGTTGGAGGCCAGGTTGCCGTGCGTGAGCATCGCGCCCTTGCTGCGCCCGGTGGTGCCGGAGGTGTAGAGGATCGCCGCCAGCTGGTCGTCGCGCATCGGCGTGGTCTCGAAGGCCGACGGCTGCGCCGCGGCTGCATCGAGCAGGCTGCCGTCGCGGTCTTCGCCGAGCGTCAGCAGGTGCGCGACCTTGCGCCGCCGCGCGATGGGCTCAACCCATTCCCGATTGCGCGGCGCGCATACCAGCAGCGACGGCGTCGCGTCGTCGACGAAGTAGTCGACCTCGCCCTGCTGGTACGCGTTGTTGAGCGGCAGATAGGCGCAGCCCGCACGCAGGCAGGCGAGGTAGAGCAGGAGCGCTTCCGGCGACTTCTCCACTTGCACCGCCACCCGGTCTCCCTGCCGCAGCCCCAGCGAGACGAGCAGGTTCGCCAGCTTGCCGCTGGCCTGGTCGATGTCGCTCCAGCTGTAGTAGAGCGGGGCCTTTCCGGGCCGGACCGACTCGATCGCGCAGGCCGAGCGGTCGGCAGGAAAGCCGCGCGACAGGAAGGAGTACAGGTTGCACATCGGGTTGCCCATCGCGAAATTTTCTCCATCGGCGATCAGATCGACGAGGTCAGGCCGTCGAGGTCAGGCCGTCGCCGTCAGATCAGCGAGGTGACGGCGCGGGCCGCGCTGACCCTGCCGTTGACGAAGGCCTGATGGTTGTTCTCGATTTCGTCGAGATCATACAAGTAGTTCACCATCAGGCCGTACGACTCGCGCACGCCCTTTCGCGACAGGTCCGCCTGGCCGTTGATTCGCTCGAGCCGTGCGCCGTTGTTGAGGTGAAAGCGCGCCACCGGATCGCCTCCCCCGTTCGGCTGGTGGCTGGAGTGCAGCAGGTAGCAGGCGCAGAGCGCCCGAAGCGCTTCCTCGTCCGCCGGCTTGAGCTGCCCGGCCGCGATGGCTTGCGGCAGGCCGGCCAGGTCGGCCTGATGGCGCTTGCGCAGCGCGGCCAGCGTCTCGTTGATCCGCCGCAGCTTCTCCGCGGACAGCGTGTCGAGCTCGACCTGGGTCGTGCGGCCGAGCCAGCCGGCAAAGCCCGGCACCGGCGACAGCGTGCAGAAGGTCTTGAGCGTGGGAAACTCCGACTGCAGTTGCTCGGCCACCCGCTTGATCAGGAAGTTGCCGAGGTTGATGCCGCGCAGTCCCGGCTGGCAGTTCGAAATCGAATAGAACGCGGCAACCTTGAACTTCGAGGCCGCTTCGGCGGCCTGTGGCGCGCTGCGGTCGAGCAGCGGCGCGATCGCCGTCGGCGCCTCTTTGAGCAGCGCCACCTCGACAAAGATCAGCGGCTCCCCGGGCAGCACCGGATGAACGAAGGCGAAGCAGCGGCGGTCGGGCTCGAGGCGCCGGCGCAGGTCGTTCCAGCCGTCGATGGCGTGCACCGCCTCGTGCTGGATCAGTCGCTCGAGCAACGCAGCCGGAGAGTTCCAGTCGACGCGCACCAGCGTGAGGAAGCCGGGGCTGAACCACGACGACAGCAGGTGCGAGAGGTCGGCATCGACGGCGAGCAGCTTGCGGTTGGCGCGCAGCCGCTCGAGTACGAACTCGCGCATGCTCACGATGGTCTCGGTGCCGCCCGGCACCTGGTTGAGCCTGCGCAGCAGCTCCTGCCGCGGCGGCTCGGCAGCACGCGTCAGTTTGATGAGGCTTTCGGCGGACCGGCTGACCGCGTAGCGCTCGGCCAGCAGGAGCACATCGCCGGGGTCGGGATCGAAATCGCTCGCCAGCACTTCGAAGAACTGCTGCCTGCCCGGGGCGGACAGATTCCGGTAGCGCCCGACGGCGCGCGCCGCAATGGCAAGGCTGTTGGCTTCTCCCTGCTCCGTCAGCAGCTGGCGACAATCCTTGAGGAGCAGGCCCAGTTCGCCGCGGTCGCGCTCGTGCTGGCGCGCCTGCAGGAACCGTTCAAACACCGAGCGATTCCGCCTCTTCCTGCTCCTGGGCGGCCCGCGCGGGTTGGCGCGGGACCGTCGCCACCGGCGGACGAGCAGGAGCCGCAGGCATGGATGTCGCCTCTGTGGCCGGCGCGGCTACTGCCTCGCCGGCAGTACCCTCTTCACCGGCCGCAGCGGCGGCGTGTGCAACCGGGTGCTGCTGCGCCAGCCATCCCGCCCGCCATGCCTTCTGCTGGGCGAGCAGGTGGTGGTGCATGACCTGCTCGGCGCTGTCGGCGTCGGCGCGCACGATGGTCTTCATCAGCGTGCGGTGCTCGGCCAGCGAGTGGAGCAGGCGGCCGTCGGGATGGGTCGCCATGGTGCGTGCGAGGCGCAGGAAGCGCCGCAGGTCGCTGATGGCGCGCAGCAACCACGGGTTGCCCGCGATGTTGTGCAGCAGGTGGTGCAACTCGTCGGTGGCCTGGTGATAGGCGTCGCCGTCCCCGGCAGCGACATGCTCTTCCATCCTCTGGTGGATCGCCTCGAGCCGTCGCACGTCCCCGGGCGTCTGGCGACGAACGGCCTCGCCGGCGCAGCGCGCCTCGAGCATGGCCAGGACCGGGAACAGCGAGTCGACTTCCTGCGTACTGAGTTCGGTCACGAAGGCACCGCGGCCGGGAGCAAGCCGCACCAACCCCTCGTTGGCGAGCACCTTCAGGGCCTCGCGCAGCGGTGTGCGCGAGGTTCCGAGCTTGGCGGACAGGTCGAGTTCATCGATCCGGTAGCCGGCGGGCAGGGTGCGGTCGAAGATCATTTCGCGCACGCGGTCGGCCACTTCGATATGCAAAGACGAACGCGAAATCCTCTCGTTGAGATCCATCGGCGGTTGATCCTCTCTGGGTTGGCCCTGGGTAATTTGTGATCACGAGGCCTGGACTCCGTGATCGCCGCTGTTTGCGCGGCGTTCTCTGCCGCGCGAGAACCTGAGATGGATTCCAGCAAACTACGCCAAGTCCCTGAGCGGCAGGCGTGATTCTATAATTACCTTGGTGCCGTCGACCAGGAATTCCGCGTAAATCTTATTGCTGGAGGCAGCCGCGATCGTCTGACGGACGCGGCCTGCCCGGGAGTAGGCCGAACAGCAGATGGGGCGTCGACTGCGCGGGGTCCGCAGCGATCAGCTCGAGGTAGCACTCGTCGCCCAGCCGCAGCAGGCGGTTGTGGTGCCGAAGCCGGGATGCGCACCGCCCGCTACCAGGTCGCGTCGCAGGCGTGCCTTCAGCCACGCCTCGCCTTCGTCGAGTGACCTGGCTGCAACGACCGGATGGTCGAGCGCTAGTGGCAGGGAAGGCTTGGGCGCCGCTGTCGATAGAATGGAGGCCATGCTTCAGTCTCAACTAGACGCTCTATCCGAGAGTTTTCGCGGCGCGATGGCCGCGATCGGTGTCGATGCGCTCACTTCCTCCAAGACCAGCATAGCACTGGATCGCCCGCGCCAGGCCGGTCATGGCGACATCGCCAGCAACCTGGCGATGCAGCTGGCGCGGCCGCTGAAGCAGCAACCGCGGGCGGTCGCCCAGTCGCTGCTCGACGCGCTCCTGCGCGTCGACGGAGGCAGGATGATCGAACGGGGTGAAGTGGCCGGCCCCGGTTTCATCAACCTCTGGCTCACTGCCGGCACCAAGCAGGCGGTGGTAGCCGCCATCCTGCGCGAAGGCGAACGGTTCGGCGACCAGGCCGTCCACCGCGATCAGGCGGTACTGCTGGAGTTCGTTTCCGCCAATCCGACGGGACCCTTGCACGTCGGTCACGGCCGCCAGGGCGCCCTCGGCGATGTCCTCGGCAACATCCTCGCCACCCGAGGTTGGAGGGTCAAGCGCGAGTTCTACTACAACGACGCCGGAGCGCAGATCAACAACCTTGCGCTGTCGGTGCAGGCGCGCTGCCGCGGGCTCGGCCCGGAGGACCCCGCGTTTCCCGTCGACGGCTATCGCGGCGAATACATCAACGACATCGCCCAGGCCTACATGGCCGGAACCTCGGTGAGCGCCGCGTCGGTTGCCGCGGTGGTCGGCAAAGGCGATCCCGACGACGTCGATGCGATCCGCCGCTTCGCCGTAGCCAGCCTGCGCCACGAGCAGGACCTCGACCTCCAGGCCTTCGGGGTCGGCTTCGACCGCTACTACCTCGAGTCATCCCTGTACGACGATGGGCTGGTGGAGAAGACGGTCGCCCGCCTGGTCACCGCCGGCAAGACCTACGAGCAGGAAGGCGCGCTGTGGCTGCGCACCACCGAATACGGTGACGACAAGGACCGGGTGATGCGCAAGTCGGACGGCACCTACACCTACTTCGTGCCGGACGTTGCGTACCACACCACCAAATGGGGCCGCGGCTTCGCGAAGGCGATCAACATCCAGGGCTCGGACCACCACGGCACGATCGCGAGGGTGCGCGCCGGATTGCAGGCGCTGGATTGCGGCATCCCGCCGGGCTTCCCGGACTACGTCCTGCACAAGATGGTGCGGGTGATGCGTGGCGGCGAGGAGGTCAAGATCTCCAAGCGCGCGGGCAGCTACGTCACGCTGCGCGACCTGATCGAATGGTCCGGCGCCGGCGACAGGGTGCGCGGCCGCGACGCCGTCCGGTTCTTCCTGGTCTCACGCAAGGGTGACAGCGAATTCACCTTCGACGTCGACCTGGCGCTCGCGCGGTCGGACGAGAATCCGGTCTACTACGTCCAGTATGCCCATGCCCGGATCAGTTCGATCATCGCGGCGGATCCGTCGCCGCCGGCAACAGGCGCCATCGCCGGCACTGTCTCCGACCTGCCCCTGGACCTTCTCGGCACCCCGCACGAGTTCGCGCTGATGGCGCGGTTGGCGGCCTTCCCGGCGACACTGGGCGCTGCGGCCGACGAACTGTCGCCTCATCACCTCGCCTACTACCTTAAGGATCTCGCCGCCGATTTCCACGCTTACTATAATTCGGACCGGGTGCTGGTCGACGATCCTGCGCTGCGTCGCGCCCGGCTGTCGCTGCTCCTCGCGGTCCGCACCGTCCTGCAGCGAGGGCTATCCCTGATCGGTGTCAGCGCGCCGGAAAAGATGTGAAGGCCAACCGATCCTCGGTTTCGGCTTCCTATGCCACAGGGGCCACGGGTGTCGTTTCCGGGTCGAGGCTGCCATTGCGAATGCTGCCGCCGATGCTGCCTCTCCGGTTCGCTAAATTCCTCTAATGTGAGCGCACGCTTCTTGAAATCGCCTTTTTCTACAAGCCTTTACTTCAGGTTCCAAGCCGGCGGCACGACGCTCGGCATCCTGATCGGCATCGTGATCGGGCTTGCCATTGCGGTGGTCACGGCCCTCTTCGTGACCCGGACCACTCTGCCGTTCGTCGGTACGTCGAGCAAGTCCGGCGAGAAGGCAACCGCCAGTGCGCCGGCGACGGCGGCCGTGCCCGAGGCGCCGAAGCCGCAGGTGCCGGTCGCTGCCGGCGCCCTTCCCGATCCGAATCGTACGGCCGCTGCCAAGCCGCGTTCCGCCCCCGGGGCGGCGCCGATGGAGCGTCGCGACATCCCCACGGTCACCGCCAACCCGCCGCCGGAATCTCCTCTGGCGCCGGCCCCGCAAACCGGCCAGGTGGTGAGCAGCGCATCGCCCGCCGCATCGCCAGCCGCACCGCCGGCCCTGCCCGCTGCGCCGGGACAGGCGCCGATCCGGGCCGCCACCCCGTCCGTGCCGGCTCCGGCCGCCGGTCCGGTGCCGGCTCCGCAGGCCGCGGCGGCGGCGACCGACAAGGGCGCCACCTACCTGCTGCAGGCGGGGGCCTTCCGCGGCGCCGAGGACGCCGACGCGATGAAACTGCGCCTCGCGCTGATGGGCCTGGAGGCGCAGATCGTCACCGCCGAAATCAGCGGCACCACCCTCTACCGTGTCCGCGTCGGTCCCTATACCGGCCTGGATGCAATGACCCGGGCCCGCACCCGCCTCGCCGAGAACGGCGTCGAGGCCACGGTCTTGCGTCAGCGTTGATCGGCCCCCGTCAGCCGGCGCCGCCCCCGGCGCGTTGACCTGCTGGCGCAGCCGTTCTCCCGCAGCGCCCTTTTGCCAAGGATGATCCAGATGAATCGCAAGCAATTCCTTTCCCTCGCCGCGGTCGCCATGACTGCTGCCACCGTGCCGGGGCTGTCGGTGCACGCGCAGGAAGCCAAGTTCCGCACCCTTAAGGCACCGGCCCCGACCGATGCCGAGGCCGGCAAGATCGAGGTGGTGGAATTCTTCTGGTTCGGCTGCCCGCATTGCTATTCCCTCGAGCCGATCATCAACGCTTGGGCGAAGAAGCAGCCGTCGGATGTCGTCTTCCGGCGTCAGCATGTGCCGTTCCGCGAGGTCAAGCACCAGCAGCTGTACTTCACGCTGCAGGCCCTGGGCCAGGACAACGAGAAGGTGCTGGGCGCGGTGTTCGCCGCGATCCACCAGCAACGCAAGCGGATGCTCGATCCCAAGGAGATGGTCGAGGTGCTCGCGCCGATGGGAGTCGATGCCAAGGCGTTCAACGATGCCTTCAACTCGTTCGGAGTGCGTACCCGCCAGCAGCGCGCCAACAAGCTCGCCGACGCCTACGACCTCGACGGCGTGCCCGCCATCGGCGTCAACGGCAAGTACATTACCGCGCCTTCGCTGGCCGGCTCCAACGAAGCCGCGCTGCGCGTGGTCGACGAGCTGATTGCCCGGGAACGCAAGGGCGCCTGACGTCGCCGGGATGGCGTTGCCCGGGCAGCCGATGCGCGTGGTCATCACCGGCGCATCCAGCGGTCTGGGCCGCGCGTTCGCGGTGGAACTGGCCCGGCGCCATCCGGGCCTGCGGATGATGCTGGTGGCCCGGCGCGCCGACCGGCTTACCGAACTGGCGGCGCAGCTGCCGGGTGCCTCGTGCGAATGCGTAGCCCTCGACGTCGCAGATTCGAGCGCGCTGCGCGCTGCCTGTCATGACTTCGTCGCGCGCCATGGCGCACCCGACATCGTGATCGCCAACGCCGGCATCAGCGCCGGTACCGTGACCGGCACCGGCGACGACCGGGCCGTGTTCCGGCGGATCGTCGACGTCAACCTGCTGGCGATGGTCGAGACCTTCGACCCCTTCATCGCGCCGATGCGGGCTGCCGGCGGCGGCACCCTGGTGGGTATCGGCAGCGTCGCCGGCATACGCGGGCTGCCCGGGCGCGGAGGCCTATAGCGCCAGCAAGGCGGCGGTTCACGCCTATCTCGAAAGCCTGCGGGTGGGGTTCGGACGCGACGGCATCGCGGTGGTCACCCTCGCGCCGGGTTACATTCGCACCGAAATGACCGCCCGCAACCGGTACCCCATGCCGTTCCTGATGCCAGCCGAGGATTTCGCCCGTCGCGCGGTCGATGCGATCCTCGCGCGGCGCGCATACGTCACGATCCCTTGGCAGATGGGCTGGGTGGCGCGGCTCCTGAGGCTGCTGCCCAACTGGGTCTACGACCGCGCCTTTGCGAATGCGCCCCGCAAGGCGCGCGATCCGGGTCTGGCAGGCAGCGGCGGCGGGGCCGGACACGACCGCTGCGGCGCGCAGTGACGAACCGGGCACGGACGAGGCGCGCGGGGACCGGTCAGAATGATTTCCGCGGTGCAGATCCGGAACAGCGTGGCCACGCTCGCGCGCTCGTTCGCCATCCGTCTCGGCCGGCAGGCTTCTGCGCCCAGGCTCCTAGGCGGCTGCGCGATGCTCGTTGCCGTCATGGCTCTGTCCGGCTGTGCGAGCACGCCGCAGGGGTCCACCGGTGGCCCCGTCGGCGCCCCCGCCGATGGCAACGAGCGTGCGCCGGCTGTAGAAAGCCGGCGCGGCGGCTACTACCTCGACGACGGCCCCGGCGTGCGCACGCCGCAGGAAATCGAGGCGCTCGCGGCCCTGCCCGATCCGGTGCCGGTGGTCGAGCCGCTGCATACCTGGGCGAACCGACCCTACCGTGTGCTGGGCAACGACTACCGGCCGATGACGCAGCGCGTGCCGTTCGTGCAGCAGGGCATCGCCTCCTGGTATGGCCGCAAGTTTCACGGCCGGCAGACGTCGACCGGCGAGCGCTACGACATGTACGGCATGACCGCGGCGCATCCGACGCTGCCCCTGCCGAGCTACGCCCGGGTCACCAGCCTCGAGAACGGCAAGACCGTGGTGGTCCGGATCAACGATCGCGGCCCGTTCCTGCATGGCCGGGCGATCGACCTCTCCTACCTCGCCGCCCACAAGCTCGGCTATGTCCAGAACGGCAGCGCCCGGGTGCGGGTGGAGTTGCTCGATCCTACGGCCCCGGCATCGATGGCTGCCCCGGCTCCGACTCCGGCCGCGGCTCCGGCTACTGTCTCGGCCATAGTTTCGACCTCGACCTCGACCTCGACCTCGACCTCGACCTCCGACGCCTGCGTCGACACCGGCTCGCCGGCACCTGCGTCGGCACCGGCGTCGGCACCGGCGTCGGCACCGGCACCGGCACCGCCCGGGATCGACAGCCTCATCGACAGCCGCATCGGAAACCCGTGCCCAGGCGCATTACCTGCAGCTCGGCGCCTTCAGCTCCGCCGCCAACGCCGAAGCCGCCCTCGCGCACCTGCGCCGGCAAGTGAACTGGCTGCAGGTTCCGATCGAGGTGCAGCCTGCGGGTGATCTCTATCGGGTGCAGGCGGGGCCGTACCCCTTGC
This sequence comes from uncultured Pseudomonadota bacterium, assembly GCA_963844195.1. Classification (GTDB taxonomy): domain Bacteria; phylum Pseudomonadota; class Gammaproteobacteria; order Burkholderiales; family Burkholderiaceae_E; genus Lautropia. The sequence goes on from CAWJNC010000006.1 coordinate 865,501, forward strand.
GCGAGGAGGCGGCGCGTGCGGGCGCCGAAGTCGCCACGCGCACCGGGCTGCGGCCGCTGCTGTTGCCGCGCTAGCGCGAGGCCGTCCTTCTGCGGCCCAGGATCCTAATCTTCTCAAGTCGCCGCCACTGCTCGCGCCGGGCGCGAGTTTTAGGAATGCTGGCCCTCAAGGACCATCCTCATCCCCAGCCGCGGCCTGCGGTCCGGGCCTGCCCTTGCGGTCGTCGACCGCGCGACGATAGAGCGCGTCCGCCGCGTCGCCGCTGATGCGCGCCGCGGTCCGCGCGGCCTGACGTGGGGGCATGGTTTCGGACAGCACCGCCATCGCCCGGGCGCCGACCTCCGACACCAGTCGGCGCTGCGCGTCTTCCTCGTCGGCATCGCGCCTCGCCGCCGCAAAGACCAGCAGGGCGAACTCGCCGCGGCGGCGATTGGGATCGGCGGCGAGCCATGCCGGAAATTCCCCGATGCCGATGCGTACCACCTGCTCGAACTGCTTGGTCAGCTCACGCCCCACCACCAGTTCGCGCTGCGGCTCGAACGCCGCCTCGAGGTCCGCGGCAGTTTCCTCGATGCGATGCGGCGCTTCGAAGATCAGGAACGGGCACGACAACGCGTCGAGTTCGGCTAACCGCTGACGGCGCTGCTTCGGCCGCGACGGCAGGAACCCTTCGAACAGGAAGCGTCCGTCGGGCAGCCCGGCCGCGCTGACCAGCGCTGTGGTAGCGCTGGCACCGGGTATCGGCACCACCCGCGCCCCGGCCCGATGGGCAGCGGCTACCAGCCTCGCTCCGGGGTCGCTGATGCCTGGCGTGCCGGCGTCGCTGATCAGTGCTACGGCCTGGCCTTGCAGGATCCGAGCGACGATATCGCCGGCCGCCTCTGCCTCATTGTGGGCGTGCAGCGCGACGCAGCGGGCGCCGGAGCCGACGCTCTTCAGCAGCGGCTGGCTGCTGCGCGTATCCTCGGCGGCGACGACCGATACCGAACGAAGGATGCGCGCGGCCCGTCGGCCTATATCCTCCAGATTCCCGATGGGCGTTGCCACTACATATAATGCAGCCGACAAGCTCACGGGCAGGTCGTCTGGTCGTGACTCTGCGGCTGGGCTGGTTCCGGCGCTCGTTGATGGGGGCATGATGCAGCGTCGTGAAGTCCTGTTCGCAATGATGGCCGCCGCCACATCGGCGCTGGCACCGCAACCCTTGCATGCGCAAACGGGCGTCGGTGCGGTGGACCGCGTCGGGCTATTGTTACCCAGATCCGCCGGCCCCTTCGCCCGCGCCAGCACCGCGGTCCGTGCCGGCGTGGAGGCGGGCTACCGCCGTGATGGTCGCGGCCTCGCGGTCGACATCTACGAGATCGACGACACGCCTGCCGCGCTCGCCGCTGCCTATCGCGGCATGCTCGAGCTGGGCACCGCGCTCGTGCTCGGGCCGCTCACCCGCGACGGCGCCACCGCGCTGCTGCAGCTCGGTGACATTCCGATCACCACCGTCGCTCTGAACCAGGCGGACGGCGAGGCCGCCGTGCCGTGGAACGTCATCGTCTTCACGGTCGGCGTCGAGAGCGAGGCGCACATGATCGCTGCCGCTGCCATGGCCGACATCCGCCCGGCGGTCAGCGGCCGGAGCCCGACCGCCATCATCGTCACCGCCGCGAGCCCGCTCGGAAGGCGCGGCGCGGGCGCCTTCCTCGAGCGCTGGCGCGGCCTTGGAGGCGAAGCGCAGGCGCCGCTGGAACTCGACCACAGCGCGCTCTACAAGTTCCGCGCCGCAGTCAAACAGGAGAAGGGCGACCTGTACTTCCTCTCCATGGGATCCGACCTCGCCCGCCCGGTGAGGACCATCATCGGCCGCAGCCTGCCGGTGTACGGCACCTCGCTGCTGTCGGTGGGCGGCGTCGAAGCGACTGCCCGCGCGCCGGAGCTCGACGGCGTGCGGCTGCTGGAGATGCCCGGCGTGATCCAGCCCAACTACGCGGCGTCGCTCGGGTATCCGCAGGCGCCGGTCGAGTTCTCGCTGGAAATGCAGCGCCTGTACGCACTCGGCATCGACGCCTTCCGCATCGCCAGGGCCATGTTCTCCGGCCGCCCTTCCTTCGACATCGACGGCATGACCGGCAGGCTGCGCTACGACGGAACTCAGCCGGCTGTCGAGCGCGTGCCGTTCATGGCGGAGTACCGCGACGGCGCGCCTGCCCCGCTCTGATCGGGCGTCTTCGGGCAGCGACGCCGAGCAGGCCGCGCGGCGCCTGCTGGAATCGGCAGGGCTGGTGCATGTTGCAGCCAACGTGCGCTACAAGGTCGGCGAGCTCGACCTGGTCATGCGCGACGGCAGTGCCCTCGTCTTCATCGAAGTGCGCACGCGCCGGTCGCTTGGATTCGGTGGCGCGGCGGCCAGCGTCGATCATCGCAAGCAACTACGGCTGCATCGCGCAGCCAATCGCTTTCTGCTCGAGCGCTTCGGCCAGCAGCGCTGGCCGGCCTGTCGCTTCGATGTCGTCGCGTTCGAAGCGGGCCGGCCGAATTGGATCAGGGCTGCCTTCGACGCCTCGTGAACTCTCTATAATGCGCCACAAAAATCTGCTTCCCCTCGGGAAGCCAAGCCCAGGGAGTTCCCATATGAGTGTCAACGCAGCATCAGCCGGTCGCCGCTTCGTTCTTTCGATGCTGCTCGTCTCGACCGCCGGCCTTGCCGGATGCTTCGGTCTCGCCGTGACCGGTGCCGCTGTCGGAACCATGGCGGTTCTTGATCGCCGTTCGCTGGGTGCGCAGACCGACGACCAGTCGATCGAATTGAGCGGGCTGCGCGAACTCAACCAGGAGATCAACAACGGCGGGACCGGTTCGATCTCCATCACCGCCTTCAACCGCCGCGTGCTGCTCAGCGGCCAGGCCGACACGGCGCAGACGCGCCAGAAGGCGGAAGAGGTCGTCCGCACACGGGTGCCGAACATCAAGGACATCTTCAACGAGGTCGAGGTGGTCGGCGCTGCGGACTTCGCCACCAGGACGAAGGACACCAGCCTCACTGCCCAGGTCAAGGCTGGGCTGGTGCGCGAGCGCCACGTCTCGGCCAACGCCATCAAGGTCGTCACCGAACGCTCCACCGTCTACCTGCTGGGGGTGGTCACTAACGAGGAGGCCGAGCGCGCCGCCATCATCTCCTCGCGCGTCTCCGGTGTCACGAGAGTGGTGACGCTGTTCGAATACATCACCGCCGAAGAGCTCGCCAAGATCCTCGGCACCGACAAGCCACGCTGAGGCGCGACCGGCCGCTGCCTACCAACGGTTGGCGGCGACGGGCAGATGGCACTGCCCTCGCGGCATGCTTCGGGCGCATCGATTGAACGACGTGCAGGGCTGACGGACGGCCTGCTTCGCGTGGCGGTTTGGCACTAACCTATCTCCATCCTGCGTTGGAGGTTTCTGGTGTCGAACGGGCTCATCGCTCTCCTGGTCCTGATGGCTGTTGCCGCCGGCTGGACGGTCTCCGTGTTCAACCGGCTGGTTCGCAGCCGCAACCGGATGAACAACGCCTTTGCGCAGATCGACGTGCAGCTCAAGCGCCGTCACGACCTGGTGCCCAATCTGGTCAACACGGCGCGCGGCTACCTGCAGCATGAGCGCCAGACGCTTGAAGGGGTGACCCTCGCAAGACAGCGCGCCAGCGATGCTCGCCAGGCCGTTGCCGGCTCGTTCGAAAAGCGCGGCGCCGCGGGTTCCGGCAAGGTCGAACTCCTCGAGGCGCTCGACCGAGCCGAAGCCGGCCTCAACACCGCCCTCGGCAAGTTCTCCATGGTGGTCGAAGCCTATCCCGAGTTGAAGGCCGACCATAGCATCATGCAGCTGACCGAAGAGCTGACCTCGACCGAGAACCGGATCAGCTTCGCGCGCCAGGCATACAACGACGCGGTCAACAGTCACAACGACACGATCGGGCAGTTCCCGGACTCGCTGGTGGCGACAGCCTCCGGATTCTCCGCGGCCGGCCATCTGCGCAGCACCACCAAAGCCAGCGAACGCGCGCCGGTGATGGTCAACCTTTCGTGACGTGGACTTCAGCCGCTACCAGCTAGAAGCCGCCCGCACCACCCGCCGTCTCAGGTTTGCCTACGTCCTCGCGGTCGTAGGGGTCGTGGTGGCGTTCAACGCGGCCGTCTTTCTGGCGTGGCGCCTGATCTTCGGATCCGCGCCGCTGCCCTATGGGTTCCTGCTCGTCAACACGCTCGCCACCGGCGGACTGGTGCTGGGCGGGACCTTCATCGAGCGCCAGCGCCTGCACGACGATGCGGCGGCGGTGGCCGAGCGGCTGAGGGCGCGTCCCCTGCATGGCGGCGCGGCGGGCCTGTCGCTGCTCGAGCGGCGGGTGATCAACGTCGTCGAGGAAATGTCGCTGGCGGCGCACCAGCCGATTCCCAGGCTGCACGTGATGGAGCACGAGCCGTCGATCAACGCGCTGGCGATCGGCATGACCCGCGAGGACGCGGCGGTGATCCTCACCCGCGGCGCGATCGAACGGCTCAGCCGCGACGAACTGCAGGGGGTGATCGCTCATGAAGTGGCGCACCTCGCCAGCGGCGACGTCGCCGTCAACTCGCAACTCGCGGCAATGAACTTCGGCCTCGAGCTCGTGGCCAATGCCGGCCGCCGCGCGCTGGACACTGCGTTCCCTTCGGGCAGCGCCGGGCATCCGTCACGCCTCGGGCCGGGCATCGTGATGCTGGTTCCGGGCGCCCTGCTGCTCACGATCGGCTGGGTCGGACACCTCGCTGCGCGCCTGCTGACGGCGGCGATCGGGCGCACCCGCGAATTTCATGCCGATGCGCTCGCCGTGCGGCTGACGCGCAATCCCAAGGGGCTCGGCAACGCGCTGCGAAAGATCAGCTGGATGGGCGTGCACGATCCGGCGTCCGCGACGCTGGGCCGGGCCGCCTGCCCGGTCGGCCTCGACCATGCGCTGTTCCAGTCGGATCGGCATCCCGGCAGCTGGCGCTCGCGCTGGTTCGCGACGCATCCGCCGCTCGCCGCCCGCATCGAGCGCCTGCTCGGCGAGGCTGCCGGCCCGATGGTCGCCGAGCGCGGCAACGACGACCAGGCTTCGCTGTCGCTCGACCAGTCGCGGGCGGCGGCCTGGCTTGCCTTGAGCGCCCTGCCTGCGCTGGTCTACGTGGCCGAAGGCGCGCTGCCGGGCGAGCCGTCGACCCGCAGCGGCGCGGCGGCCGCCCGCGTGGCTGCCCAGCAGCGCAACGACGACCTGGTTGCGCTGGTGGCCGCGAGCCACAACAGCAACAGCGCTGCGGCGATGGCGGCCCTTCTGGTGGTGGGCAGCGCGGTCGAGGCCGAGATCTGGCCGATGCGCTGGCGCGCGGCGATGAATCGTCAGGCGGAGCTCGCGGCCCGTCTACGCCGGCTCGGCCCGCAGGCGGTCGAAGGCCTGCGCTGGCCCCTGCTCGAGCTCTGCGCCGCGTCGATCAAGCCACTGGCGAGGCCCTGGCAGGAGGACCTGCTGCGCATGCTGCGTGGGCAGATCGAGGTCGACCAGCGGGTGACCCTGGCGGAATGGATCTACTACATGCTGCTGCGTGCGCGCCTGCTGCCGCCGGATGCCGAGGCCTGGCGCGGCGACGAGGGCGAGGCGAATGCCGCCGAAGCAGTACGCTGGGTGATGGCGCTGCTGGCGCGTTGCGTCGGCGAGCCGGACCTGCGCGCACAACGCATCTCGAACGAGATCATCCAGCGCTTCGGCCTGTCGCGAACCGGCCAGTCGTACCCACCGCTCGACGTCGGCGGGCTGCAGTCGGCCGTGGCCAGCCTGCGGCACCTGCCGATGCTGCAGCGTCCGCTGCTGCTCAAGCGCTTCGTCAAGTTCCTTCCCCCCGAGGCGCCAATCGAAACGCGGGACTTCCTGCGGGTGCTGGCCCTGATCATCGACTGCCCGATGCCGGAGTTCCGCCCGGTGGTGCTGGTCTCGCCGGACACCCAGGCGATGCTGACCGAGGAACGCGCAACCGAGCCCGGCACGGCGATGGCGAGCGCCGCCTGAGCGGCACAGACCGCAGTCCTCTGCCCTCTCTGCGGTAAGCTTGCGGCCCAGGCTCCAAGGAGGTCCTGTCGATGAGCGAGAACGAGCCGCGCGCATTGCCCGCGATGCGCCACGAGGCGCACTTCGACGACCGGGTCGTGCGCTGCTTTGCGGCCCGTCCCGCAAGCATCGACCAGATGTTGCGCGAGACGGTCGCCCGCCACGGCCCGCGTGACGCGGTCGTGCACGATGGCGCCTGCTGGTCCTGGAACCAGCTTGCCGACGTCGTCGGGCGGATCGCGTCGGGGTTGCGGGCCGAAGGGGTCGAGCGTGGCGACCGGATCGGCATGCTGATCGGCAATCGTCCCGAGTTCGTCTTCGCACTGCTCGCTATCCAGCGTCTCGGCGCGATCGCGGTGCCGATCAGTATCCGCGAGCAGGCGCCGGGGATCGCCTATGCGCTCGGCCAATGCGGCGCGAGCCTCCTGCTCCACCAGGACGATCTCGCCGACCGGCTGCCGCAACCGGATGCATTGCCGCCACGGCTGCGCTGCCTCAGCATCGATGCGCCAGGATGGCGGCAATGGCAGCAGGGGTCGCCACAGTCGCCGGCGACTGCGCCATCGCTCCCGACCCGCGATGACGGCACCGAGGAAGACACCGCGGTCATCCTCTACACCTCCGGCACCACCGGCCGGCCCAAGGGCGCGATGTTGAGTCATCTCAACATCATCCATTCGGCCATGCACTACGAGCATTGCATGGACCTGACCTGCGAAGACCGGTCGATCATGGCGGTGCCGGCGAGCCATGTCACCGGGCTGGTCGCGATGATCCTGGCAATGCTGCGGGTCGGCGGCGCGCTGGTGATCGTGGGCAGCTTCAAGGCTCGTAATTTTCTCGAACTTGCGGCTGTACAAAGAATTACGCACACGATCCTCGTGCCGGCGATGTACCAGTTGTGCCTGCTCGAGCGCGATTTCGGCACGTTCGACCTGACGGCCTGGCGCGTCGGCGCCTACGGCGGGGCGCCGATGCCCCGGGCGACCATCGAGGCGCTCGCCGCGAGGCTGCCGCGGCTGACGCTGATGAACGCCTACGGAGCCACCGAGACCACCTCGCCCGCCACCATCATGCCGCCGGGACTGCAGGCCGATCACCTGGTAAGCGTCGGTCGGCCGGTGCCCGCCGCCGACATTCGTGTCATGGACGATGCCGGCCGCGAAGTCGGTCCGGGCAACAGCGGTGAGCTGTGGATCGGCGGCCCGATGGTCGTGCGCGGGTATTGGGACAACCAGGAGGCGACCGCGGCGTCCTTCACCGGTGGCTACTGGCGCTCGGGCGACATCGGCTCGATCGACGGCGATGGCTTCGTGCAGGTCTTCGACCGCAAAAAGGACATGATCAACCGCGGCGGCTACAAGATCTACTCGGTCGAAGTCGAGAACGCACTGGCCGGTTGCGATGACGTGCGCGAGGCTGCGGTGGTCGGACGCCCCTGCCCGGTGCTGGGCGAGCGCGTCCATGCGGTGGTGTCGGTGTCGCCGCTGGCCGCCGCCGATCCTGCCGCCTGCGCAGCACGACTGCACGCCTGGTGCGCGGCGCGCCTGGCGGACTACAAGGTCCCCGAGACCTGGGTCATCCAGGCGGATCCGCTGCCGCGAAACGCCAATGGCAAGCTGATGAAGCGCTCGCTGCGTCCCGCGTAGCAGCCGGTAATGACGGCCGGTGCTACAGGCGCGGTATCGTGGTCCGGTGTTGCAGACTCAGGCTCGGCCGGGCTCGTGGCTCGGCAGCAGGAGCACCAGCAGGGTGGTGCAGACCGCGATGCCGGCCATCAGCCACAGCAGCATGTCGAAGCCGGCGGCCTTCACGATCGGCCCCAGCAGCCACACGGCCAGCGAGCTGACGCCGAAGGAAACGGCCAGCCGCACGCCGCTGACGCGTGACCGCATCTGGTCGTCCACGAAGCGCACGATGATCGCGTCGGTGAACGGGATGGCGCCGAAGATCAGGATCATGAACCCGAGCACCACGACATAGGCGCCCCAGCCCTCGGAAAGCGCCGCCAATGCGAACAGCGGCGCCTGCAGGACGACGACCGACAGGTAAATCCGCTTGAGCGGATAGCGATCGATCAGCTTGCCCACCACCAGCTGAGCGAGGGAGGCGACGGCATACACCACCGCGAGCAGGGCGCCAAGCGTAGCCGGGTCCTGCACGATATTACGCATCCGCTCCTGCAGCAGCTGACCGTTGCCGTTGGTGGTGAAGTTGAACAGCAGGCTGCTGGTGATGGCGGTAGCGGTCATGACCAGGAACACCCGGGCCAGCAGGCCCGGCGGGAGGTCGAGCCGCTTCGACTTGCGCTTCGCCGGCGCTTCCACTTCCTTGGGCACCAGCAGCGCGAACGCCACGCCGCAGCCGATTGCGATTGCGCCCGGCACCGCGAATGCGGCCCGCCAGCCGAAGTATTTGACGAGCAGGCCGGTCACCAGCGCCGCAACTGCGATGCCGAGATTGCCGGCAAGGCCGTTGATTCCGATGGTCCATCCCGGCCGCGCTGCGTTCTGCACCAGCATCGGAATGCCGACCGGGTGGTAGATGGACGCAAACAGCCCGATGCCCATCAGCCCCGCAGCCAGCTGCCAAGGCCCGTTGGCGAGGCTCGCAACGAGCGACGCGCAACCGATGCCGATGAAGAAGATGATCATCATCACCCGCCGGCCCCACAGGTCGCCGAGCCGCCCGGCCGGCAGCGAGCCGATGCCGAACAGGAAGAACGCGCCGACGCTGTACGGCATCAGCGATTCCCAGCTCGCGAACCCGAAGTCCGCCGCGATGGTGGCTACCGCCGTCGCGAAGATCAGGAGGAACATGTGGTCGAACGCATGTCCGATGTTGAGCAGCAGCGCCGTCGGCAGATGGGTGTCGGCTGCCCAAGGGCGGGTGGTGGAGGAGGGTGCGGAAGTCGCGTCGACTGCACCCGCAGCGGCGTTCGCGGCCGCGCTCGTGGCTGGCTCGATGGGAGGATTGGCGGCTGTGTTCATGGCAGGCGAAGTGGCTGAAGCGACATTCTGGCGCATCGCCGCGTGACAGTCCTGCTCGATAAGGTCAGTATTCGTCGAGAAAAGGCCAGGCGTTGCACGTGGACCGAACCCGAAACCGAACTATCCGTCTCGAAGGTCGTCCTGGCGCCGCGGAGGGAGCGTTTGCCGGTGCCTCCCACCGCAGCGTTGTGGCAGAGGACTACCAGCAGGTTCCCCGGCCGCTTGCCGCCATGGCCAAGTCGTATCCCGACGGCTTCCTGATCGCGAGACACCAGCATGTCCGCGCCCAACTGCTGTACGCGGTGAGCGGGGTGATGACCATCGGCACCGATGACGGCGCCTGGCTGGTGCCGCCCGACCGGGCGCTGTGGATCCCGGCTGGCGTGGCCCATGAGATACGGGTGGCAGGACAGCTGGAGATGAGGACCCTCTACGTGAGGTCGGACGCGAGCACCCACTTACCGTCCGGATGCCAGGTTCTGGCGGTTACGCCGCTCTTGCGCGAGCTGGTTGTGCGGGCGACGCAGCTGCCGGTCCTCTACGACGAGAGAGGGCCCGACGGCGCCTTGATGAGCCTCATCCTGTCGGAAGTCCAACAGCTGCCGGCACTGCCGCTGCATCTGCCGATGCCGAGGGACCGCCGTCTGCTCAAGCTGTGCAAACTGGTGACCGACGACCTCGCCGCCAGTCATTCGCGCGAATACTACGCCTCGAAGGTCGGCATCAGCTGCCGTTCACTGACACGACTCTTTCAGCTGCAGACAGGCATGGGTTTCCTGCACTGGCGCCAGAAGGCGCGGCTGCTGGCCGCCCTTCAGCGCCTGGGCGCGGGAGAATCGGTGACGCGGGTGGCGCTGGAACTGGGCTATCGCAGTCCCAGCGCGTTTACCGCCATGTTCCGGCGGGTCCTCGGCGGTTCGCCGAGGGACCTGCTGCGGAACCAGTCCTTCAGGTGACTGCCTGCGGACTGTTACTTCTTGAGGTTGTGGACGGCGTCCTTGACGTCGCCGACCGTCTTCTGGACCTTGCCTTCAGCCTGGTTGCCCAGACCGCGAGATTCCTGGTCGCGATCGCCGGTTTGCTGGCCCACTTTTTCCTGGACCTTGCCGACGACGTCCTTCACCGATCCCTTGACCTGATCTTTGTTCATGCTCATCTCCTTGTGGTTCGGGCATAACGGCGTACTGCCAGATCGCAGTGCGCCCGGCCCGGTGCATCAAGGTCGCAAGGTATGTGCCCGAAAATGCAATCGCTTCAGATCGCCCTGTCCGCGGCTCGCTGCTCTGCAGCATGCGCCTGCTCGTCGGCATGATAGGAAGACCGCACCATGGCGCCGACCGCTGCATGCTCGAAGCCCAACTCGTAGGCGATCGTTTCGAATCGGCTGAAGATCTCCGGTTCGACGTAACGCCGCACCGGCAGGTGGTGGTTCGACGGGGCAAGATACTGGCCGATGGTTATCCGGTCGATACGGTGGGCGCGCATGTCGCGCATCACCTCGACGATCTCCTCGTCGGACTCGCCGAGACCGACCATCAGGCCGGACTTGGTCGGCACGCCGGGCACGCGGTCCTTGAACGCCGACAGCAGCCTCAGCGAGTGCTGGTAATCGGAGCCGGGTCGCGCCTCGCGGTAGAGACGGGGCACCGTCTCGAGGTTGTGGTTCATGACGTCCGGCGGGGCCGCCTCCAGGATCTGCAGCGCGCGCTCGACACGACCGCGGAAATCCGGCACCAGCACCTCGATCCGGGTCTGGGGGCTCAACTCCCGGGTCTTGCGGATGCAGTCGACGAAATGCCCCGCCCCTCCGTCGCGAAGGTCATCCCGGTCGACCGAAGTGATGACCACGTAGTTCAGGCGCAGGGCCGCGATCGTGCGCGCGAGGTTCAGCGGCTCATCCGCATCGAGCGGATCCGGCCGGCCGTGGCCGACATCGCAGAACGGGCAGCGGCGGGTGCACTTGTCGCCCATGATCATGAAGGTGGCAGTGCCCTTGCCAAAGCATTCGCCGATGTTCGGGCAGGACGCTTCCTCGCAGACGGTGTGCAGCTTCTGCTCCCGCAGGATCCGCTTGATCTCGTAGAAGCGGCTCGATATCAGGGGCGGCTTGGATCGGATCCAGGTCGGCTTCTTCAGGACCTGCTCGATCGGCACGATCTTGATCGGGATGCGCGCCGTCTTGGTCTGACCCTTCTGCTTGAGGCGCGGATCGACCGAGGGGGCGAGGGCGGTTGCAGCGACGCTGTCGCCGCCAGCGCCGACGGAGCGCGGCACGAGAGGTGGTGTATCCATCGGCCGATTATCCATCAATTGCCGCTATCAACGCGGCGGCGAGGTGGTCCGGCAGGTGCTCCCCGATTCTCTCAACGTGAGTGCTCGCTTCGCTGCAGACGTCCGTCATGCGCAGGCCCGGATACCCACAAGGGTCGATTCGTTCGAACGGTTCCAGGTCCATGCAGCCGTTGAGGGCGACGCCGTGCCAGGTGAGCCCGCGCGACACCTTGAGGCCGACCGACGCGATCTTGGCCAGTGGGCCGTCGGTCGGCGCCGATTTCGGGCGGACGTAGATGCCGGGCGCGCCCGGCTTGCGAAGGCCTTCCAGGCCGTACAGCGCGAGGCAGTGCACGATCCCGTCTTCGATGCGGCAAACCAGATCGCGCACACCCAGCTTGCGCCGGCGCAAGTCGAGCAGGAGGTAGGCGATGGCCTGCCCGGGGCCATGGTAAGTAACCTGCCCGCCGCGCTCGGTCGTGACGATCGGGATAGCGCCGGTTGCCCGCAGGTGCTCCGGGCGCGAGGCGAAGCCGAGGGTGTAGACAGGCGGATGCTCGGTCAGCCAGAGTTCGTCGTTCCAGGATTCGTCGTCCGCCTTGCGGCGCGCATCCGCGCGCCGCGAAACGTAGGCCCGCATCCGCGCGAGGGCGTCCGGATAGTCGGTGATGCCGAGCTTTTCGACCCTGATCATCCCACGTCTTACCGGGCCTTCCCGGGCCTAGAGGACGACCTTCACCAGCGGATGGCTGCTCAACTCGCGGTAGAGGGCATCGAGTTGCGGCCGGGATTCCGCCCGGATGGTCGCCGTCAAGGACAGGTAGTTGCCGTTGCGGGAGGCGCGCATCTCGAGCGTAGCCGGGTCGAAGCCAGGCGCATGCGCCAGGACGACGGCGACCACTTCATCGGCGAAGTTGTCCACCCGCTTGCCCATGACCTTGATCGGGAAATCCATGGGGAACTGCATCAGCTCGTCCCCGGCCGCCGCTGCGCCTGCCGGGGAGGGTGCCGGCGGGGGGGCTTCGTCGTCGTTCATGCCGGCGCGCGCGCTTTCGCCGGGTTCAGGCTCGCGGCCAGCCTTGCGCGATCGACGCCGACTTGGCCGCCTGATAAGCATCCAGGAGCTTGCGGTAGATCGGCCCGGGCCCCTGGCCTTTGCCGACCGGCTTGCCGTCGAGCGAGGTGATCGGCAGGATCTCCTTGGTGGCCGAGGTCACCATCAGCTCGTCGGCCTTCAGCACCTCCTCGCGGGGGATCCGCCGGACTTCGAACGGCACTTGCCGGGAACTCGCCAGTTCCTCCAGCAGGCCGTAGCGGATGCCTTCGAGGATCAGCGAATTGCGAGGCGGCGCGAGGAGCACGCCGCCGCTAACCACCCAGATGTTGCTGGCCGAGCCTTCGGTCAGGTAGCCGTCGCGGAACATCAGGCATTCGAGGGCGCCGGCGTCGAACGCAGCCTGGCGCGCGAGCACATTGCCCAGCAGCGAGATCGACTTGATGTCACAGTGCAGCCAGCGCTCGTCGGGCAAGGTGATCGCACCGACACCCTTTTCGACCGCTTCGCGCGACACGGGCTTGAACTCGCTCGACATCGCAAATACCGTCGGTGTCGCGTCCGCCGGAAAGACATGATCGCGCCGCGCCACGCCCCGGGTCACATGCAGGTACACGAACTGGTCGCGCCAGGGGTGGCGCGACAGCAGTTCCGTCACCAGCCCCGTCCAGCCGCGATCGTCCATCGGATTGGCGATCCGCACCTTGCCCAGGCTGCGCTTGAGCCGCGCGAGATGCTGCTGCCACCGAAACGGCACTCCCTGGTAAACCGGCACCACCTCATAGACGCCGTCGCCGAAGATGAAGCCGCGATCCAGCACCGGCACCTTCGCCTGCGACAGCGGCATGAACTCGCCATTGAGATAAACGGTCTGTTCCTGCTCGGTCATGCGACGGTCCGCTCCTGCGATGTCATACGAGTTGGTATAGGCGTCACTTAAACGACGCGGCCCATTCCAGCTGCCGCCGCGGATCCGGCTCCGCCGGGCCGCAGGCGGCGCCCCTTGAGGGGAGGCGCCGAAGGCGCTTCGGGGTGAGCCTACTTAATCCACAACCTGATCGTATCCCACGCGCGCCCGAACCACCCGGCAGGCTCCACTGACTCAAGGGCGATAACCGGCCGCTCGGTCAGCACGTTGTTGCCGAGGCGCACGCGCAGCGTGCCGATCTTCTGACCTGCGGTGATGGGGGCGACCAGTGGCTCCATGCGCTCGATCTCACCCTTGACTGCCGGTGGCCTGCGTCTTCGGCACCGTCACCATCACGTCTTCCGCGAAGCCGGCCTTGATCTCCGGCCGCTGGCCCTTCCAGACCTGATAGCTGCCGACGGCGTCTGCCTTCTTGTACAACTGCACCGCGTCGAAATTCTGGAAGCCATAGTTGAGCAGCTTCTGCGACTCGATCGCCCGGGTGTTCTCCGACGACGCGCCCATCAGCACCGACAGGAGACGGCGCGAGAAGCCGCTGCCGGGCTGTTCGCGCTTGGCGGACGAGACCAGGCAGTAGCCCGCGGCATCCGTGTGGCCGGTCTTGAAGCCGTCGACCGACGGGTCGGTGAACAGCAGCCGGTTGCGATTGGGCTGCTTGATGTTGTTGTAGGTGTACTCCTTCTGAGAATACATCCGGTAGTAGTCGGGATGGTCCTCGATCACCCGCATCGCCAGGATCGAGAGGTCGCGTGCGGTCGAGTAGTGCTCCGGATTGGGCAGCCCCGAGGCGTTCGTGAAGCGGGTATTGCTCATCCCCATGCGCTTCGCCTCGGCATTCATGATCTCGGCGAACTGCGCTTCGGATCCGCCCACCGCCTCCGCCAGGATGATGGCGGCGTCGTTGCCCGACTGGACGATCAGGCCGTTGAGCAGTTCCTCGATGGTCGCCGGCGACTTGGGCTCCACGAACATCCGCGAGCCGATCGCCTTGTAGGCGAGCATCGACACCGGCGGGCGCTGCGTCATCGTGAGACGCTTCTGCTTGAGGTAGTCGAACACCACGTAGGCCGTCATCAGCTTGGTCAGCGAGGCGGGCTCGACGCGTTCGTCCGGCAACTGGCTGTAGAGGACGGTGTGCGTCGTCATGTCCATCAGCAGCCACGATCGGGCGGCGACTTCCGGCGCGGGAACCTGCGCCTGCGCGGGAGCAACCGCGCCGGACAGCAACGCGACTGCGGTCAGCAGCGGCAGCAGCAGGGTGCGGAGCGTGCGCGGCGCGCGGATTGTGCGCGACCTGCGACAAAGCCTGCGCGGTTGCGCAGCCGAGGCAGGACAGGTGGCGGGGTCCGTGAGCGGACTCGCGCAATCGGAGCCGAGGGGGAAAATGAATGTGGTCATCGAATCTTCTTGGCACGCGGGGGAAGATCCCGCTGGGCATTATGCCACCCGGTCCAGGTCGGTTTCCCGCTGTGGCGCGGCCCGAGTGCCTCCTGGACAACGTCACCCGACCGGCGGCCGCCGATGCGTGGCGTTCAGAACGGGCCGTGCTTCTTCACCATGGCGGCGATGCGATCGGCGGCGTCGGCGTCCTTGCGTTGCGCCACGAGCGTGATCACCTCGCGCAGCACGCCGCGCAGGACCAGCAGGTTGACGCAATCCTGCACCCTGGCCTCCAGCACGCTCGCCTGCTGGCCCAGTTCCTTCTCGAACACGCCGGAGAGCGAGCGCTTGATCTGCGCCATCTTGATGTCCGGATGCACGCCGCTCGGCGACCCATCGCTTTCGATCATGCCGGTGAGGGTGATCATGCCCTGGGCCTCCAGCTCTCGCAGCAAGGTCGGCACGTCGTCGGGCCGCACGATGCTGGGCAACTGCGATAGCGAGCGGCGACCGTCGAGAAGCATCAGCAGCCGGCGCGCCGGCAGCGACAGCCGCTGTGTCGGCGCGCGGACGGCTTCGCTGCCGGCGATGGTCTTGGCGAACACCATCCGAGGATCCGGCTGGGTGGTATCCGACGCAGCGCGCGCAAGCGTCCGGGTGGCGGGTTCGCTGTCGGGCCTCGAGGGCAGGGTGCGCGTTTGCACGAAATCTCGGGAAGCCGGCGCGACTGCTCGAGCCGCTCGCGCGTCAGCTGCTGCGGGGGGTCTGCTGGCGGAACAAGCCGAGCGCATCATGGCCCGCGATCGCCTCGATCAGCGCATCGACCTGGGGCATCAGCTCGTCGAGCTCGGTGTCCGATCGACACTGATCGATGCGTCGTGCCATGTCGCTGCCGAGCGAGCCCAGCAGGCGCAGGAACATCACGCGCGTCATGGCACGGCGGCGGTCGAGGGCGGCATTGCCGGTGCCCTGGCGGAGTGCCGGTGTCGACGGGAAGGGTTCGGCCCGAAGCGGCGAGTCGGCTTGCGGCGGCGCCAGCGGCACGGCCGGCGACCGAGGCATCTGCATCCCGGCCAGCGACAGGTCCTGTGCCGGCAGCGCGGGCGCGATCCGGTGGATCAGGCGCCGCCGTTCGAGTTCGATGAGCGCCTCCGGCAGCCACGGCTCGTCGATCATTCGCCGCAGGTCTTCGACCGTCTGCGGCCCCTCGAAGAGCAGCAACAGCCGCGCGACGTGCAGCGGCAGCACGGCCTGGCCGCGCCTGACCTGCTGGTCGCCGAGTTCGGTGCGCGCAAAGCAGAGGCTGATGCGGGACGCCGCCGCCGGCATCGCCGCCAATGCGGCCGATGCGGCCGCCGGATTGACGGAGGCGGCGCTGTCGCCCTCCGGGGGAACGGCTGCGGCTGCATCAGGCATTGCTGACTCCCAGGTTCCGCAGGATCAGGGACTTGACCCGGTTCAACTGGCCATGGAAGAAGTGCCCGCTACCGGGCAGCACGATGACGGGCAGGCCCTGCGGTCGCGCCCAGTCCATCACCGATTGCAGCGGTACCACGTCGTCCGTCTCGCCGTGGATGACGATGCTGTTCTCCGGCACCCGCCGGACGTCGAATCGCGAAGCAGCCGTGCCCAGCATGATCATCGGCGCCAGTGCGAAGCGCTGCGGGTCGATCGTTTCGGACACCACGGTCTGCACGTAGCTGCCGAAGGAGAAACCGGCGAGATAAAGCGGGATCGGCGCGGCGAGCCCGGCGGCCGTCTCGTGAGCTGCCGCGTGGTCGATCACCGCCAGCAGGTCCTGCGCCTCGCCGCGGCCCTCGTCGAAGATCCCTGCCGTGCCGCCGATGCCGCGGAAGTTCGGCCGCCAGCAGGCGCAGCCGGCAGCGAGGAGAGCGCGCGCGATGGTCTGCACCACCTTGTTGTCGCGGGTACCGCCGTGCAGCGGGTGCGGATGGGCGATCACGGCGATCGCAGCGACCGGCTCGGCGGCACCGTCGGCGCGGCTGCCTGGGTTCGGCAGGTCGAGCGCCACATCGATCGGACCGACCGGGCCGGCTACCGTCAGCAATCGGGTGGCGGAGTTCATCCGGCTCAGGCGTCCGGCAGGCGCAGCCGCTCCACCGGCTTGCCGTCCCGCAGGTGCGATTCGACGATCTCGTCGATGTCGCTCTCGTCGACATAGGTGTACCAGACATTGTCGGGGTAGACGACCACGACCGGGCCCAGCTCGCAGCGATCGAGGCAACCGGCCTTGTTGACACGCACCTGCCCTGGCCCGGCCAGGCCCAGCTGCTTCACGCGCTTCTTGGCGTAGCCCTGCATCTCTTCCGCGTTCTTGTCGTGGCAGCATTCCCGGCCGCCGTCCCGCTTGTTGAGGCAGAAGAAGATGTGGTGTTTATAGAAAGAGGGGGCGGACATGCATTTTGCTTCGTGGTCTGGAAACGGGATTGTCTCCCTGATTCTCGCCTCAGGGCGACTCCGAGGCGCCCATACCGTGCCCGGTGTTGCGGTTCCAAGACGTATCAAAGCGTGTGAAGTGTATCAGCGCGTTTCCGCGCGACACGCGCCGCCGTGCTGCCAGAAGTCGCGGCCAGTCGGACGACGAAGTAGATCATCGTCATCAGCGGCCAACATGCGCCGATGGTGCTGATCAGGCTGCGCAGGCTCGGCGTCATCGACGGCGAGAGTACTCCGGGCGCGGCCGACTGCGTGGTCTGGAAGAATGGGTCGGCCGGCGAAACGTTGACCAGGACGAGGCCGAGGATGACCAGCGCGACGCCGATGCGCAGCCGGGTCGTGCGATGGAAGGCGCCTATCAGGTAGAGGACGAGGGCACCGATGACCAGCCCGGCTTGAGCGCCCGAAGTCAGCCAGACCAGCAGCCGCTGGGCCGACTGGAAAGTCGGCGACGAAAGGACGCGCAGGCCGACAGCCGCGCCCATCAGGCCGCCGATCCAGACCATGCGCCAGCCGGCGGAGCGCACCAGGTCCATCACCAGCACGCCGAGGACGCACATCATGGTGGCCACTACCGCGGTTTCATGGACGGAACGCAGGGACTCCGGCAGCAACTCGTCGAGATGCAGCAGCGACTCCGGGAGCAGCCCGACCAGGCGCGGCAGCGTCTGGGGTAGCCATGCCTGCAGGTTGCCGGTCGCGAACAGCAGGCGCTGGGTGGGCAGCTGGCTGATCACCCAGATGACGATCAGCGCCCAGCCGATCGCCGGGCCCTGCTCGTACCACTGCCGGCTGGCTGGCGTCGGGCCCGCCCGCTGACGGATCCGGTAGTGGCCGACAACCGCCCCGATCACGCCGCCAAGCGCGGCACCGGCCGCGTTCGCGGAGAGATCGAGCATCGACGGTACGCGAGTCGGCAGGTAGCTCTGCATCGCCTCGAGACCCAGCGACAGCAGGATGCCGGTGCTCGCCGCCAGCAGCGCGGGCAGCCAGGGATGCCGGCGGCTCGACCAACCGAGCGCGAACAGCAGGCCGAAGATGACATAAGCGGCGACGTTGCTGACCAGGTCTGCCTGGCTGTAGTAACGCGGAAAGCCCTGTGACAGGAACGCGAACACCGACGGCTGCCGCAGCCGCCAACCGGTCAGCGGATAGAGCGACAGGTAGGCGATCGCGGCCGTGACGGCGAGCCACAGCAGGCGAATGAGGGCAGGGGGGCGTCGCCGCGGATAGAGGCCGTCGATCACCGGCATGAGGATACGCAAAGGGCCGCAGTTTTGCACTGGCAAGCGAAGCCGGCGACCGTGGACCGGGAGAGCAGGCCTTCCGGAAAGATGGAAGGAGCGCGGTGGGGAAGCAGCGACGATTGCGGCTAGACTGCGCTCGATGCACGGTAGAACCAGCAGTTCCCGGCCGATCACGCCACGGCTGCTCGTCGAGGCGGTCGACGTGGTCGATTCCACCAACAGCGAGCTGCTGCGCCGCGAGCCGCTGCTGCCTTCCGGCTCGCCCGCCGAAGCCATCTGGCTGGTCGCGAATCGGCAGACGGCCGGGCGCGGGCGGCGGGAGCGCAGCTGGGTGTCGACCGCCGACGGGTCGCTGACCGGGTCGTTCGCATGCGAGGCCGAGCGCCCCTTGCACCTCGGAGGGCTGTCGCTCGTGGCCGGCCTCGCCGTCGCGCAGGCGCTCGATGCATTCGGCGTGCGGGTGCGCCTCAAGTGGCCCAACGATCTCCACGTCGACGCCGGCAAGGCAGGCGGCATCCTTTGCGAAGCCCGTGCGCGCGGCGACGTGAGCCGGCTGGTGATCGGTTGCGGGCTCAACCTGCTGGCACCGCAGGCGCAGGTCGGGCAGCCGGCGGCAGGCCTGTTCGCGACTGCCGCGATGCCGGACCGTAGCGAGCTGGTATTGGCGATCGGCATGGCGCTGCTCGGCGCAACCGATCGGCTCCTGGCCGAAGGCTTCGCGCCGTTCCGGCAGGCCTGGTCGGAACGCGACCTGCTCCTGGGCCGTCCGATCCTGATTCATGATTACGAGGGCCGTTCGGCGGCGGTGGCGCGAGGGATCGACGGCGACGGCGCGCTGCTCGTGGAACCGGAGGGGGAGCCGGGCGTGCTCAGGCGCCTGCTCGCGGAAGAAGTGAGCGTGCGCCCACTGTCGTGATTTTTGCGCCCGGCGGTCGCGGGTCGAGGCAGAAGGGCTAGGGAGCCTGGCTCCTATCCCGTCGACTCCAGCAATTCCAGCAGCTTCAGCCTCTGCACCTTGCCGGACGGCCCGCGCGGCAACTCCGATACGAAGCGGATGATGCGCGGCGACTTGTAGCGCCCGAGCGCCTGCAGGCAGAAGTCGCGCAGGTCATCCTCGCTGCACGCCTGGCCTTCGCGCAGCACGATGCAGACCATGATGTCCTGGCCATAGTGCCGGTCCGGGATCCCGACCGACGCGGCGTCGAGAACCGCCGGATGCGCGAGCAAGGCCTCGTCGATCTCCCGCGGCGCGATGTTCTCGCCGCCCTTGATGATCAGCTCCTTGATGCGGCCGGTGACGAAGAAGAAGCCGTCCCGGTCGCGATGGCCAAGGTCGCCGGTGCGCAGCCAGCCGTCGGCATGGAAGGAGGCCCGGGTCGCCGCCTCGTCCTTGTAGTAGCCCTTCATCACCTGCGGTCCACGCAGCAGGATCTCGCCGGTCTCGCCGTCGGGCAGGCTCCTGCCCGTCGCATCGGCGACGCGGGCCTCGCAGCCTGAGGCTCGCCCGACCGAGCCGATGCGGCGCGCCCCGGCCTGCATCGGATTGGAGAAGGAGGGCGCGACGGTTTCGGTGAGCCCCATGGTCTCGACGATGCCGATGCCGAACTTCTGCTCGAAGGCGCGGTGGTGTTCCGGCGGCAGTGCGGCCGACGCCGACCGGCAGAACTGGATCTCGCGCAGGGCCTCCGGCGGCGGCGACTCGCCTTCCAGCAGGTAGGAGATGATGGTCGGAACCACGTTGATCCAGGTGCAGCGGTGCTCGATCGCCTGCTGCCAGAAAGCGGCAGCAGAAAAACGCGGCGGCATCACCAGGCTGCCGCCGTGGGAGAGCGGCGCGAGCATCGTCACCGCGAAGGCGTTGATGTGATACAGCGGCAGCACCGCCAGCACGCGGTCTCGCGCCGCCAAGGCGTGCTCGCAAGAGATCGCCTGCGCACTGGCGGCCAGGTTCGCCTGCGTCAGCATCACGCCCTTGGGCTTGCCGGTCGTGCCGGAGGTGTACATCAGCAGCGCGAGCGAATCGGGCGGGATACGGTCGGGCGCCGGCGTCGACGCGGCCCCCGGCGCGTCGTTCCTGGCGTCCGGCGGCGCAGGCGGCCGGTCCGCATCGACCACCACCACCTCGATCGTGCGCGGCATCGACGCAACCATCGCCGCGCACCCGCTCCTCCCAGTCGGGCGCGACGAGCACGATCCGAGCATCCGCATGCTCGAGGACGTAGCGCATCTGGTCCGGCTGCGACAACAGGTTGACCGGATTGACGCAGCGGCCCCCGTAGAGCGCGCCGAGCAGCAGGGCGAGCGTCCCGAGCCCATTGGGCATCACCAGGGAGATGTGGTCACCGGGGAGCGAGCCGAGTGCCTCGAGCCGGCGCACCACCTCGCGGCACGAGGCGGCGAGCTGTCGATAGGTGATTGCGCCACCGCCGGTAGCAATCGCATAGAGCGCATCCGGGCGTGCCTGGACCTGGCGGTCGATCAGCTTTCGCACCGACGCCAACGGCCAGCCGGCCCCCGGCACCATGGCGTCACCCGCATGAACCGCCGCGCCCGAGGTCGCGATGGACGCGCCACCGCGCGGCGGCTCGCCAGTTCCTTCAGCGGCCATAGCGCTCGAAGAACTGCCCGAGCAGCGACTCCTCGGTCGGCACCCGCTCCGGTATCGGACGCGAGATGCGGGTGATGTTCATGTAATGGCGCACGCCCATGTTGTCGCTGAAGTTGTTGCGGCCCCAGGTGCCGCAACCCATCGACAGCGAAAACGGCAGGCCGTTGTCGAAGCTGCCGCCGGTGGCGAAGCAGTGAGCCTGATCGACGATGACCCGCGAGACCGGCGCGGTCAGCCCGAGGTGCAGGGCGCGCTCCGCCAACCGGCTGTGCAGGCTCACCGAGTGGCCGGCGCCCTGGAACGCGTAGATCCGACCGACGATGTCGCAGGCGTCGGCGAAATCGCGGGCCCGATACACCGTGAGCACCGGCGACAGCTTCTCGCCCGAGAACGGGTGCGCCTCGCCGACGCCGTCCTCTTCGACCATCAGCATCCGCGGCGCCCGCGCCGCGATGTCGTCGAGGCCGGCCGATGCCGCGACCCGCTGCGCCGACTGGCCGATCGCCTGCGCAGACAGCTTGCCGTCCGGCCACATCACCTGCTGCAGGCGCTGCTTCTGCCGGTCGTCGAGCATGACCGCGCCTTCGGTCGTCAGTGCCGCCATTGCCTGGTCGAAGACGGCGCCGACGATGATCACGCTGTTCTCCGAGGAGCAACTGGTGGCGTTGTCGAACGTCTTCGAACTGGCGATCTTTCGAGCCGCGTCGGCGAGGTCGGCAGTCTCGTCGATGATGCTGGCGACGTTGCCGGCACCGACGCCGAATGCCGGCGTGCCGCTGCGGTAGGCGGCCCGCACGTTGGCCTGGGAACCGGTGGCCACTACCAGGTCGCACCGGCGCATCAATTCGGCGGTGGATTCCTTCGAAATCGGTGCCGGCAGCATCTGCACCAGGTCGCGCGGCGCACCGACCTTGTCGAGCTGCTCGTGCACGTACTGCAGCAGCAGGGCGCAGGTGCTCCAGCCCTTGGGGCTCGGGGCCACGATCACCGCGTTGCGGGCTGCGAGCGCGTTGAGGATCTTGTTGATCGGCGTCGCCGCGGGATTGGTGGAAGGCGTCACTGCGCAGACGACGCCGACCGGCCGCGCGATCTCGACGATACCCGCGGCGGGATCCTCGGCGATGACGCCGACGGTCCGGGTCGCCTGCAGGTCCCGTAACAGTCCGAGCGTCTTGCGGTGGTTCTTGCGGATCTTGTCGTCGACGAGCCCGATGCCGGTGTCCGCCACCGCCCGCTCTGCAAGGGCGCGGTTGCGTCCCGGCTCGAGGATGGCCCAGGCAGCTGCGCAGACCAGATCGTTGATGCGCGCCTGGTCGTACCCGTCGGCTACCCGTTGTGCGGCGCGCGCTCGAGCGACCAGTTCGCCGACTTCACGCGCGATCGCCGTATCCACGTCCTGAGCGGCTGCCGATCGCGCTGCCGCAGTGCCATTGCCCATCGCCGACTCACTCCCGCTGTTCTACGCTGATGTCCTGCCCGTTGCGCGGCCCGCTGGTGCGCAGGCGACTAATCGACCTTGATGCCGGCGTCGGTGGCCAGCTTCTTCCACTTGACCAGCTCGGTACTGACCTGCCTGCCCAGTTCTGCCGGCGTGCCGCCGACGCCTTCGCTGCCCTGCTGCAGCAGCTTCTCCTGGATGTCCGGCTCGCGCACCGCGGCGTTGATCGCCGCATTCCACTTGTCGATGACCGGCTTGGGCGTCTTCGCCGGCACGAATACCGCGTACCAGGAATCCACCTCGAAGTCGGGCACGCCGGCTTCAACCACCGTGGGGACGTCCGGGAAGGCCTTGCTGCGCTTCAACGTGGAAACCGCAAGTGCGCGCAGCTTTCCCTGCTTGACGTGGTTGGCAGCCGCCGGGATCGACACCCACAGCAGCGGCACCTGCCCGCCCATCACGTCGATCACTGCCGGTCCGCCGCCGCGGTACGGGATGTGGGTCATCTGCGTGCCGGTACGCAATTTGAACAGCTCGCCGGCCAGATGTCCCGGCGAGCCGTTGCCGACCGATGCGTAGGAGATGCTGTCGGGCTTCGCCTTGGCAAGCTCGACCAACTCCTTGACCGTCTTCGCCGGGAAGTCCGGATGCGCCACCAGGATCTGCGGCAGCGACGCGACGGTGGCCACCGGTTCGAAGTCCTTCGCGGTGTCGAACGGCAGCTTCGAATAGATCGCTGGATTGATGGTGTGGGAATTGAGCGTGAAGAGCACGGTGTAGCCGTCCGGGTCCGCCTTCGCGACCAGTTCGGTGCCGATGGAGCCGGCGGCGCCGCCGCGGTTCTCGATCACGAGCGGCTGGCCGAGCTCCTGCCGCAGGCGGTCCTGCACGATGCGCGCGATGACGTCGGTGCCGCCGCCGGGCGGATAGGGCACGACGACGCGGATCGGCTTTTCGGGGTAGGCGGCGAGCGCGTCGCCGATCGGGGCCGCGCCGGATAGCAGCACCGCGCCGGCAATCGTCGCCGCGGCGGTGGATGGGAAGGAACGGCGTGAACGACGGAACCATTGCATCGGGAACCAGCCCATTTCCAAGTCTCCTCGTCGGTGTGCTCGGCTCTTGCAGGCCGGGACGGAAACTGTAGCATGGGCATCATGGGTCAGCACCGACCGCCCTCGCACGGATACCTGCTCTTCGACACGGCCGTCGGCCATTGCGGCCTCGCCTGGGGCGAGCGCGGCATCACCGGCGTGCTGCTGCCGGAGGACAACCAGCAGGAGACTCGCCGGCGTATGCAGCAGCTTCATCCGGCAGTGACCGAAAGCGACGAGGCGAATGCAGCACCGATCGCCCGCGAAGCGGCCGCGCGGATACGTGGACTGCTGCGAGGGTACAAGGACGACCTGCAGGATCTGGCGCTCGACATGTCGGATGTGCCGGCATTTCATGTGCGGGTCTATCGCCTCGTGCGCGGCATCGGTCCCGGCGAGACGATGACCTATGGCGAGGTCGCGGAGCGCCTGGGCGAGCCGTCAGCGGCGCGTGCGGTGGGCCAGGCGCTGGCCCGCAATCCGTTCGCACCGGTCGTGCCGTGCCACCGCGTGCTGGCGGCGGCGACTGCTTCCGGCAACTTCCGCTCCGGCGGTTTCTCCGCCGGCGGCGGCATCGTGACCAAGCTGCGGATGCTGCAGACGGAAGGTGCCAGGTTCAGCAGGGAGCAGGGCCTGTTCGATTGACCGGCGCCAGGCCTGGTACGTCGCCGGTCTCGCGGCGCTGCGACGTCTCCTCGAGCAGCACCGCAAGGTGTCCCGGATCGAGTGGCTTGGTCAGGTGGTGGTCGAAGCCGGCGGCCACTGCCTGCCGGCGATCCTGCTCCTGGCCCCAGCCGGTCACCGCGATCAGCTTGATCCGCCGTCCCCATGGCTGCTCCCGCACCCGTCTCGCGACCTCGTAGCCGTTGATCAGGGGCAGGCCGATATCGAGCAGGATCACTTCCGGATTGAAGCTCTGCGCAAGCTCGAGCGCACGCTGGCCGTCGTGGGCGAGCGCGGTCTCGTGCCCGTCGATCTGCAGCAGCATCGCAAGCGACTCCGCGGCATCGAGGTTGTCATCGACCACCAGCACGCGTTGCGGCTGCAGCTCGCGCGGCGCTGCCGGCGCCGCGTCGTCCCGGCCCGTTTCGTTCACCGTCGCAAGCGGCAGCCGCACGGTGAACTTCGCGCCCTGATTGAGTCCGGCGCTCGACGCGGTGATCGTGCCGCCGTGCAACTCCACCAGTCCGCGTGACAGGGAAAGTCCGATTCCAAGGCCTCCCTGGGATCGGTCGATTGCCGGTGTGACCTGCGCGAACATGCTGAAGATGCTCTCGAGGTCGGAATCCGAAAGGCCGACGCCGTTGTCCTCGACCACGATCACCGCCTCGTCGCCATCGCGGTCGGCGGCAAGCCTGATGTGCCCGCCCTGCGGCGTGTACTTGGCGGCATTGCTCAGCAGGTTGGCAAGGACCTGGCTCAAGCGGGTCGGATCGGCATCGAGTACCAGCGGCCGATGCGGCAAGGTCAGGCTGAAGCGATGGCCGGCGGTGTCGATCAGCGACCGGGTGGCCTCGACCGCATGGTGCACGACGCCCGCCACCTCCACCCGTTCGATGCGCAGCTGTGCCTTGCCGGTGGAGATGCGCGCGACGTCGAGGAGGTCGTCGACCAGCCGGGTCATGTGCCGGACCTGCCGTTCGATCACGTCGCGCGACCAGCGCATCTGCGGATCGGCCGGCGCCTTGATGCGCAGCACCTCCAGCGCGGTCACGATCGGGGCCAGCGGGTTGCGCAGCTCGTGCGCCAACGTGGCAAGGAACTCGTCCTTGCGGCGCAGGGACTGGGCGAGCTCGGCGTTGAGGCGCCGGCGCTCCTCTTCCGACCGCTTGCGCTCGGTGATGTCGATGCCCAGCCCGTAGGTGATCGCGGGCCGGCCATCGTGGCGATAGAACGAGCGGCCGCGGCCCTCCATCCATCGCCATTCGCCGGAACGGTGGCGAAAGCGATATTCGACGATGAAGTCGCGATGGTTCTGCAGCGCCTGATCGAGGGCGTCGCGCACGCGCTCGCGGTCGTCCGGATGGAGCATGTCGAGAAAGTCTTGCCGGTTGCCCTGGAAGCCGGTGTCTTCGAGACCGAAGATCTCCTCGAGTTCGCGGCTCCACCACGCCCTGTCGGTCTCGTACTCGCGCGACCAGGCCCCCATCCTTCCGCCCCTCATCGCCAGTGCGAGCACGTCACGGCTTTCGCGCAGGGCCTCCTGGGCACGCGCCGTCCCGAGCACGGTCCAGAGGCGCTGGGTGATCTGCTCGGCGAGCCGGATCTCGTCGACACTCCAGGCATGCGCAGCGGCGTGGCGCAGCGACATCGCAGCGACCAGGTCGCCCTCCTGCATCACCGGCACACAGAGCATGGCGCCCGCCTCGACCTCCCAGTAGCCCACGACCATCCAGGGCTCGCCGGCAATCGACGCGGCGGCTTGGTCGTCTTTCGAAGCGGCGGCGATGTCCTCGATGGCGATCGTCTTGCCGGCCAGCAGCTGCCTGAGCAGCGGGCTCTCGGCGGGCGCGAGGCGATGGCGGCCGACGACGCTGCGCAGCAGGTCGGCGTGGTCGGCGAACACGTCCACCGTTACGTCGGCGGTGCTGATGTCCGCGAACACGCAGCGGTTCGCGCCGAAATGGCGGCCGATCTCGCTCAGCAAGACAGCCTTGATCTCCGATGCCGTGGTCAGGTTGCGGGTCGCATCCTGCAACCGGACCAGCATCCGCTGCTCTTCGCTGCTGCGCCTCAAGGCCATCTCGGAGAGCTTGCGATCGGTGATGTCGATCGCGAGGTTGGTGACGCCGACGATCTTGCCCTCGGCGTCGCGCAGCGGCCCGCCGATCCAGTCGACCCATTCGACGACGCCGTCGCGGCTCACCTGCATCTCGGTGCGGTAGGCGGTGCCATCGGAGAGGATGCGACGGCGCGCCTGCGTCAGCTTCGCCGCGGTGGCGGGCTCGTAGATCTCTTCCGCCGTCCTGCCGAGCATGTCCGCCTCGCGCAGTCCAACCGGCGGCTTCTGCGCCCAGACGTAGCGCAGGTCGAGATCGACGTCGAAGGCGGCGATGGCAGCCAGTTCCAGTGCCGCCTGCAGGCGCTGGCTCGGCTTGGCAAGCCGCTGCATTGCCTCGAGCCGCCGGTCCGCCTCGCGACGCTTGCGATGCAGCTGCTCTGCCAGCAGGCACATCAGAAGCCCGGCCGGCAGCAGCAGCGCGATGCGGATCGCAATCGACAGGTCGCCCGAGAGCGGCGGCATATCCTGCGGCAGCGCCACCGACCAGAGGGCGCAGATCGCTATCGCCAGCGCGCCCGGCCAGAAGCCGCCGTACCAGGCGGCGATGAGGACCGCGGGGAAGGCGCTGAAATACGGCAGCGTGGACCCAAGGTACGGAATCAGCGCCATCCGCAGCAGCATGCCCGCGCAGGCTGCCACGACTGCGACGAGCCATGGGTTCAAGCGTGTCGACACGGGCGGGTGATTTGCGTGCAAGGTAGGGTCCCAAGGAATGGCGAGAGATGATATTGGGCTTTGGGCCGCGCGAATACCTCGGCAGGCGCTGTCGTCGCCACTTCGGCTGGTTGCCGTGCATGCTGGAAGAAGGGGGGTCGCAGCCCCGCCGCCAGTGGCATCGGGGCGACCGTTCGTCGGCCGGCGCTGTACCTTCTCGCGCATCGCTATTTGTGGATCGGGTTCTCCGCGACCGGGAAGCCGGCTGTGCTCAGGTCGCGCACGATCGTCGCGACCTGTGCCCGGTCCTGCGCCTCCACCACGAGCTCGACGGTCGCACGTCGCGCCGATTCGCGCGCGAACAGCCGGTCATGGCGGATCTCGACGATATTGCCGCCGGACCTGGCGATCGAGGTGGTGATCGCCGACAGGCTGCCGACGGCGTCCGGCACCGACACCGATAGTGCCACCAGGCGGCCGTCGCGGGCCAGGCCGCGCAGCAGGGTCGAAGCAAGCAGGCGCACGTCGATGTTGCCGCCGGTCAAGGGCACGCCGACACAGCGTCCCGCGAAGCGCTCCCGATGACGCGCGAGCGCGGCGAGACCGGTCGCGCCGGCGCCTTCGACAACCGTCTTCTCGACGTCGACCAGCCAGCAGACCGCGCGTTCGATCTCCGCTTCGTCGACCAGCAGCACCGCCTCGACGAGATCGCGAAGGATCTGCGCCGTGAGCCGGCCGACGTCGCCCACCGCCAGTCCCTCGGCCACCGTGTCGCCGCCGACGGCGATCGGCAGACCGCCGAGGTGCTGGTGCATCGCGCAGTAGTGCTCCGGTTCGGCACCGAACAGCGCGATGTCGGGCTTCAGGTCCCGCGCCGCGATCGCCATTCCCGCGAGCAGTCCGCCGCCGCCCACCGGCACGACCAGCGTGTCGAGTTCCGGCACCTGCTGCAGCATCTCGAGCGCCACCGTTCCCTGGCCCGCGATCACCAGCGGGTCGTCGAACGGATGCAGGAACACCGCGCCGGTGCGCTGGGCATGCTCGCGCGCCGCAGCTGTCGCCTGCGACAGGCTCGCTCCTTCGATCCGCACGTCGGCGCCGAGCGCGCGCGTGCGACCCACCTTGGTGAACGGCGTGTCGCGCGGCATGAAGATGGTGGCCGCGATGCCGAGGCGGCCGGCGTGATAGGCGACCCCCTGTGCATGGTTGCCGGCGCTCATCGCCACCACGCCGCGAGCCTGCGCCGAAGCGTCCATCGACAGCAGGAAGTTGAGCGCGCCGCGCTCCTTGAAGGACGCCGTGAACTGCAGGTTCTCGAACTTCAGGAAGAGCCGGCAGCCGAGCATGTCGGAGAGCGTCTTCGCCTCGAGGCACGGCGTCAGCGAGACGTGATCTGCGATCGCCGCTTGCGCCTGGCGGATGGCCTGCGCGGTGACTGCAGGCGCCGTCGGCGCGTCCTGCGCGGGCGAAGCGGCGCGGTCCTGCGGATCTTCGTCTTTCATCGATGCGCCGTCTGGCGTTGCGGTGCGCAGGGATCGTAGCACGCTCGTTCATCGCTGCCGTGTATCCTTGCGAAGATGAACGAGCCAATGCATCCGCTGGTCGCGATCCTGCGCGGCGTCCGTCCCGACGAGGTCGTCGCCGTGTGCGAGGTCCTGCTCGAGAGAGGCTTTCGCTCCCTCGAGGTTCCGCTCAATTCGCCGCAGCCGCTGCAGAGCATCGCCTTGCTGGCGCGGCGCTTCGGCGGTTCGGCGCTGGTGGGCGCAGGCACCGTGCTCAGCGAAAGCGCCGCGCGCGACGTCGCTGCCGCGGGCGGCCGGCTGGTGGTGATGCCGCATTCGGACGTAGCGGTCATCCTGGCGGCGAAGGCCGCCGGTTGCCTCTGCCTGCCCGGCGTCGCCACCGTGACCGAGGCTTTCGCCGCGCTGGCGGCCGGAGCGGACGCGCTCAAGCTCTTCCCCGCGGAACAGCTGGCGCCGGAAGTGCTCAAGGCGTGGCGGGCGGTGCTGCCGGCCGAGTGCCGGCTGCTGCCGGTCGGCGGCGTCACGCCGGCGCGGATGGCGCCGTACTTCGAGGCGGGAGCCGCAGGCTTCGGCATCGGCAGTGCGCTCTACAAGCCCGGCAAGGCGCTAGCCGACATTGCCCGCGACGCCGACGCCTTCATGTCGGCCTGGACCGCGCTGCAGGCCTGAGCGGCTGCGCGGCGGTCTCCCGCGCGCGGCGCATCGACAATGGTGAGGCGCAGCCGCCAATCCCCCTGGGTCCGCTCGATGCAGCGGGCCATCGGCGCGATGACGCGAAACAGCCTCGACGCCGGCATGCGGGCGAGCACGCGGGCGTTGAAGCAGGCGAGCGCCGCGTCCCTGAAGCAGACGAAGGCCGCCACCTCCCGGGCGCAAAAGCTGGCCGTGAAAGCGGCCGTGAAGGGGGCCGCCGGCAACCTGCTCGCCGGCAACCTGCTCAAGGATGGCTCCGACCGGCGCGGATTGGTCGGCTGCGTTTCCGGCATCGCGTTCGCGGCGGCCGGCGCGCGCCGTTACCATCTCTTCAAGCCGCCCGACATGACGCTTTTCGAGCGGCTGCCGCTGGTGGTGATGTTGCACGGCTGCGGCCAGGATGCCAACGCGTTCGCGATCAGCACTCGCATGAATCGCATCGCCGCGCGCGAGCGCTTCCTGGTCCTGTATCCCGAGCAGGACCGCCTTGCCAATCCGCAACTGTGCTGGAACTGGTACGAGATCCGCTCGCGACGCGCTTACGGCGAAGCCGCGATCATCCGCGCGGCCATCGACCAGGCCTGCCTGCTCTATCCCGTCGACCCGCACAGGGTCGGCATCGCGGGGTTGTCGGCCGGCGCCGGCATGGCGGCGCTGCTTGCGACGCGCTATCCCGACCGCTTCAAGGCAGTGGCGATGCATTCGGGCGTGCCGCCGGGAATCGCGGATTCGACGGCATCCGCGATCCGTGCGATGCGCGGGCGCGCTCCTGCCCCCGCCGCCGATCCGGCGGCGCCCACTGCCGCCGCAACGGCAGGATGGCCGCCGTTGCTGGTGATCCATGGCAGCATGGACCGCGTGGTGTCGGCCAGCAACGCCGCCGCGGCCGCACGATTGTGGGCTGCTGCAGCCGGTGTCGTCGACGAGACCGTGCGACGGGTGCAGCGCGGCGCGCGCTATCCGATGACGGTGACCGACTTCGGGTTGCGCAATCGTCCGGCGGCGACGCTGTGCGAGATCGACGGTCTTGGCCACGCATGGAGCGGCGGACCTGCGACCGAGCGATTCAGCGACCCGCGCGGGCCGGACGCATCGCGCCTGGTGTGGGCATTCATGTCGCGCCGTTTTCGTGCGGCGCAGTCGCCCCTCGCGAAGGCCTGACCCCCGCGGGCGGCAGGCTGGGGCGCAGCCCCGCCGTGGGGGCAGTCAAAAAGAGCGGCTGACGCTGATACTCCCGAATACCGGCATGTCCTTCTGGCCGCGGAATTCGCGGCTGCGGTGGAAACGCGCGACGACGATCTTCCAAGGGCCGCGGGTGAACGCGAAACCGTAGCCGAGATCGACGACGAAGGATTCCTTGTCGACGCTGTGGCTGGAATTGAAGGCGTTGCCGTCGAGCGAGATGTCCCACAGCACCCAGCGGGCGTCGGCTGCGACAAAGGCGTGGCCCGTCGGCGCGGTGGCGAAGGCGCTGTCGCCCTCGCCGCGCCGGCCGATGGTCCGTTCTCCCGCGGGCCGGGTCGGGCTGCTGCCGAAGTCATCCGGCAGCTGCGGGCCCCAGCGAAACTCGCCGCCGACATTGGCATGCGTCAGCAGATTGCCCAGGCTCGCTCCCCAGTGGCTGACCGCGTCCCATCGCCAACTCTTGTCGGCTGCCGCGGTAGGGCGCGGCAGGTGGCGCTGCAGCCGCTCGTGCACGAGCCGGAACACGGCTTCGTCGCGCAGCTGGTGCTCCCAGCCGAGGAACGGAAGGTCGCCCGTCACCTTGTGGATCTGGTTCTGCGCCTGCTCGCCTCGTGCCGACGGCCCGACGATTCCCACCTGCACCAGGCTTGCATGCAGCCGGCCATCCCGCCGCGCGTTGTGGCCGAGCCCGACCAGCAGCGCTGCCGCATAGGGACGGTCGTCCGGGATCAGGTCGGTGCGCTTCGCGTTGGACGGAGTGAAGATCGCCTGGGCGAAGGAGAAGGTGAGGTTGCGCTGTACCGATCCGGCGGGCGCGAGAAAGCGCAGGTGCCGGCCGAGCCAGTCGGTAAGCGGCCACCGGCAGCCGTCGCCGGCACGGCTGAGAGGGCCGGGCCGGCTATCCTCCGGATCGCCATCGCCGAATCCGTCATTGCCGGAGGAGTCCCCGCGGATGCCGTCGTCACCCGTACCGCCGGCGCCGAGATCGGACGACACCAGCATCAACTGGATCCCGCTGCTGTACCCTTGATCCTGCGCGCCGAAGACATCATTGTCGAGGCGAATGTTGACCGCCGGCTTCGACGCTGCGGCATGGCGCGCGCAGGCATCTGCCGGCCCGGCCTGCACTTGGCTGAAGGAGGCTGCGCCCACCAGGAGAAGGGCAAGGCGACACACGGAGGTGGGCACGGCGCATTCTCCCGTGGCGCCTGCCGCGGATGCAAGTGGCTCGGCCGATGTCCGGCCGCGGCCACCGCTCGCAAGGAGGAAGAGATGACACAAGAGTCACGAGTGGTTTCGATCACGGTGCAACGTCCGGTCGCGGAAGTCCGCGCCTACCTGGCCGACCCCTTGAATTTCGCGCAGTGGGCGTCGGGCCTGGCCGGGGGGCTCGCCCCGATCGCCGACGACGGCTCCCCCGGTTCGGACCCGACGCTGTGGACCGCGCAGTCGCCGCAGGGCGAGGTGACCGTGCGCTTCAGCGGCAACAACGATTTCGGTGTTGCCGACCACTGGGTCTTCCTGCCTGACGGCACCACCGTCTACGTGCCGTTTCGCGCCGTCGCCAACGGCGACGGCACCGAGGTCACGCTGACCCTGTATCGCCAGCCGTCGATGGACGACGCGAAGTTTCAGGAGGATGGACAGTGGGTCGTGCAGGACCTGGACCGGCTCAAGTCGGTCCTCGAGAAGCGGGCGGAATCGGAGAAGCGGGTCGGGCCGGTGGCCGGCGGCCCGGACGCGCGAAAATCGTCCTGACCCTCGGGATCTCTCGAAAGAGGTAGTTTTTGACGTCCCGAACGGCTGGGGCTATACTGAACCGCATGGTTAAATGTGACGACGAACTGCTTGACCAGGTGTTCGCGGCGCTTTCGGATCCGACCCGGCGACGGGTGCTGGAGGCCCTGGGCCAGGGCAGCCAATCGGTGTCGATCCTCGCGCAGTCGCATGGCATGTCCTTGCCGGGCTTCATGAAGCACCTGAGGGTCCTGGAAAGCGCAGGTCTGATCGCCCGCCTGAAGGAAGGTCGGGTGGTACGCTGCACCCTGGCGGCGGAACCCATGCAGGAGGCCGCGATGTGGTTGTCCCGCTACGAGAGGTTCTGGGGCGAGCGGCTGGATGCGCTTGGCCGTTACCTGTACCACCAGCAGGAGTTGAAGCAGACATGGCATCCGCCGCCGCCGCCGGGCAGCCTGAACGGCCAAGCCTCGTCATCGAGCGCACCTACGACGCCCCCGCGGAAGCGGTCTGGCAAGCCTGGACCGACCCGCAGGCGCTGACCAAGTGGTTCGGGCCCGAGGAGACGCAGTCGGTCCTCGAGGTCGAGATGGATGTCAGGGTCGGCGGCAGGTACCACATCGCCTTCGTCACCGACGACGGTGAGCGCCACGACGTCGGCGGCGTCTATCGCGAGGTGCAGTTCCCGCGACTGTTGTCGTTTACCTGGGCCTGGCGCAGCACGCCCGAGCGCGAATCGCTGGTGACGATCCGGATCGAGCCCTCCGACTCCGGTACCCGGCTCGTGTTCTGTCATGAGCAGTTCTTCGATCAGGTCGCGCGCGACAACCACGAGCGCGGCTGGTCGGGCACGTTCCGCAAGCTGGACCGGTTCCTGCAGCGGGCGGCGCCGGCAAGATGAAGATCTTCCAGAGGCTGTTCGAGTCGGCACACGTCCTGATCGTCGTCATGTTTTTCGTCAGCGCGGTCACGCTGGTGGTCTTCGCGTTCGGGGAGTTATGGGGGGCCATCAGGCCGAGCGGCGACGTGTCGATGCACCAGCGGTTCGTGCAGGTGCTTGAATGCATCGGCCTGCTGACCATTGCGGTCGCGTCGCTCGAACTGGGCCAGACGATTCTCGAGGAGGAGGTCCAGCGCTCGTCGCCGATCAGTGCGCCGACCCGGGTGCGCCGCTTCCTCTCCCGGTTCATCGTGGTCGTGGTGGTGGCGCTGTCGATCGAATGCCTGGTGGCGGTGTTCCAGTTCATCCACGATGCGCCGGAGAAGCTGCCCCATGCCGCCACCGTCGGCCTTGCCGGCGCTGCGCTGCTGGCCGCCTGGGGCTTTTTCGTGAGGTGCAACGTCACCGCTGAAAGGCTCGAGCCGGGAGGTGTGGCGGACGCGAAGGAGGAGGACGACAAGATCGCCGACCCGGATCGCGCCGACGACGCCGGAAGGAGAGCCGGTCACGCCCCACCGGCGACGGCGGCCGCGCCGGCGATGCACGCCGCGCCCGCAGCACCCGCAATAGCACCAATACCCGGGATACCGGACCCGGTTGACGGGCCGTCTGTTGTGGCGGGCCCGGCGAGCGTCTACGCTTGGCTTTTCGAAGGAGACGAAACATGAGCGATCACATCTACAAGCTGCTCGAGTTGACCGGGTCCTCCACGACCGGAATCGAAGATGCGGTGCAGAAGGCCATTGCCAAGGCGCATGAGACGGTGCGCAACATCCACTGGTTCCAGGTGACCGAGACCCGCGGCCACGTGGCCGACGGCAAGATCGCCCATTGGCAGGTTTCCATCAAGGTGGGCTTCACGCTCGAGTAGTCCTGCAGCCGGTACTCTTTCCGGACATCAGGGCCGGGCGACCGGCGCCGGCCAGTTGGCGGGGTCGACGCTGAAGAAGCGGCTGAGCTCGTCGTACAACACCGGGTTCTCCTCGCGCAACGGCAGCGGTTGCTCGAAGAAGACCTCGGCCAGCACCGCGAAGAACTCCGCCGGATCCGTGGCGCCGTAGTCGTCCAGCAGGGACTGCTCCCCTGCCTCGACGCTCGACCGCAAGCGCTCGTATTCCTCGCCCAGCACCCTGGACCACCGAGCGTACTGGCCTCGGGTGGCGAGTTCCGGTGCGCCATTCGCATATCCGGCTTCCTGGTCGAGCTGGTGGGCGAATTCATGGATGACGACGTTGTAGCCATCGTCGTCGACAGCGGCGCCTTCGACGACGTCCTCCCAGGACAGGATCACCTGCGACTGCGACCAGGACTCACCCGAGAGGACGTGGCTGTCGTTGCGCACCACGCCTGCTTCGTCGCTCTCCTCCATGTCGACCACGAACGCACCCGGGTAGACGAGCACCTGGCGCAGGTTCGGGTAATAGTCGGTCTCGCGATTGAGGATCAGCAGGCAGGCGAGCGCGGCAATCGTGACCCGCATCTCGTCGGTCACGACCAGGCCGTCGCACCCGATGAAGTCCTTTTCCGCGAGGAACACCTGCATGTGCTCCTTCAGCTGCTGCTGCAGCTGCGCCGGCAGGCGGCGATAGCTCTTCACCCGCCGGCGCAGGATGCGCTGCCAGGCCTCCGGGAACTGCCGCCTGCGCAGCCGCTCGCGACGGCTCCGCGCGCGACGCGGTGCCGTGAGCAGCCAGCCGACGTAGAGCGCGGCCAGCACGACGATGGCCAGCATGGCCTCCATCAGTCCGACCCTCGCGCGCTGTCGGCCGAACTCGTCCGAGCACCGGATGCGCCTGCGGGACGCTGGTTGCCGAGCCCCATCCGGTTCAGTCCGCCCGGGACAGCGGCGCGGCGATGTCCTCCAGCGAGCGGCGCTCGGCAACCAGGCCCCAGCGCCACTGGATCGCCGCCGCGCCGAGCATCAGCGCCGCGCCGAACGCGTAGCCCCAGGCGATATGGACCCGTTCTCCGGTGCCGATCAGCTCGCCGAACAGCCATGGGCCGGCGACGCCGCCGAGGCCGGTTCCGAACGCGTAGAAGAGGGCGATGGCAAGCGCCCGGATCTCGATCGGAAAGCTCTCGCCGACCGTGAGATAGGCCGAACTCGCGGCTGCAGAGGCGAAGAAGAACACCATCGACCAGGCCACTGTCTGGCCGATGAGGCCGATCATCCCCTGCGCGAACAGGAACGCCGTCCCGAGCAGGAGCAGCCCGGAGGTGCCGTAGGTGGCGGTGATCATCACCCGCCGGCCGACCGTGTCGAAGAGCTTGCCCAGCAGCACCGGTCCGAGGAAGTTGCCGGCCGCGAACGGCAGCAGGTATAGGCCCACGTTCTCCGCACGCACGCCGAAGAAGCTGCCGAGCACTAGCGCGAAGGTGAAGAAGATCGCGTTGTAGCAGAAGGCCTGCGAAGTCATCAATGCCATGCCGACCAGCGTGCGCTGAGGATAGCGGCGCAGCAGCGTGCGCGCCACTTCGATCAGCGGCGTCGTGCGATGGTCGCGCCTCAGCCTGAGGGGTGGCGGCGCGACCGGGCGCTCCTGGCCAGGACGCAGGCCGGATCCGACGTGCACGGCACGGGCGACGTCCGCTGCCCGCGCGGCGTCGGCGGCCGCCTGCGCCACTGCCGTCGGTGGCGCGTGCGCCGCCACCAGGCCTTCGAGCCGGCAGCGTTCCTCCAGCGCGTCGACCAGCGCCTCGGCTTCCTCCGCGCGCCCGTGGGTCATCAGCCAGCGCGGGCTCTCGGGAATGTGCCGTCGCATGAAGATGATGCCGATCGCAAGCAAGGCGCCGATGCCGAAGGCCGCCCGCCAGCCCATGTCGGGCGGCAGGAAACCGGGTTGCAGCAGGATCACCGCGCCGACCGCCCCTGCGCCGGCGCCCACCCAGAAGCTGCCGTTGACGATGAGGTCGGTGCGACCGCGATGGCGAGCCGGTATCCATTCCTGTATCGCCGAGTTGATGGCCGCGTACTCGCCGCCAATGCCGGCGCCGGTGGCGAAGCGGCAGAGGGCGAACAGGGTGAAGTCATTGGTGAATGCGGTCGCGCCGGTGGCCAGCGCGTACACCGCCAGGGTGATCCAGAACAGGCGCTTTCGCCCCCATCGGTCCGCGAGCCAGCCAAAGCCGAGCGCGCCGAGCACCGCGCCTAGCAGGTAGGCACTCGCGGAGAGACCGACCTGCGCTTCGCTCAGCTGCAGTGCGGGACTTTCGCGCAGGGCGCCGGCAACGGAGCCTGCCAGCGTGACCTCGAGCCCGTCGAGCACCCAGGTGATGCCCAGTGCAACCACCAGGCGCGTGTGGAAGTTGCTCCACGGCAGGCGGTCGAGCCGCTCCGGGATCCGCGTTTCGTGATTCAACGGTCTGCCGGGCTCGGCTCGACTCTGGCGAAGTAACGGCGCAGGTCGGCGTCGCTCATGTCTGCCTGTCGGTGATCAGGGCGGCGCCTGCTTCACCCCCAGCCCGGTCATGTCGGGCAGCCGGTGGGCGATGCCCTTGTGACAGTCGATGCAGGTCTTGCCCCCGTCGGCCAGGAAGGTTGAATGGGCTTCCGATGCCCGCTTGCTCTGCCGGGTGAAGTCCATGTAGTCGTAGTCGTGGCAGTTGCGGCATTCCAGTGAATCGTTGGCCTTGAACCGCTCCCACTCGTGCTGCGCGAGAGTCAGCCGCATCGCCTCGAACTTCTCCGGCGTGTTGATGGTGCCGAAGATCTTGCCCCACACCTCCTTGGAAGCCTGCATCTTGCGCGCGATCTTCGAGGTCCATTCGTGCGGCACGTGGCAGTCCGGGCATTTGGCGCGCACGCCGCTGCGGTTGGTGAAGTGGATCGTACCCTGCAGTTCGGCGTAGACATTGTCGCGCATCTCGTGGCAGCCGATGCAGAACGTCTCGGTGTTGGTGGCCTCGAGCGCGGTGTTGAAGCCGCCCCAGAAGATGACGCCGGCGATGAAGCCGACGATGGTGAGGAAGCCGAGGCTGAAGAAGCGGCTCGGCCGCCACAGCACGGTCCAGTAACGGCGCAGGAGCTCGAACATGGCGCCGCTCAGCGCTTGACCTGCGGCGTGTCCGGCGAGCCCGCGCGGACGCTGCCGTAGAGCAGCTGGTCGACGTCGATGAAGCGGTTCTCGATCAGCGGCTCCTGCGGAACCTGCGGGACGTGGCACTGCAGGCAGAAGTAGCGGCGCGGCGAGAGCTCTGCCAGGAAGTTGCCGTCCCGGCCGATGAAGTGGGTGACGCTGATCATCGGCGCCTGGCTTTCCTGGGTGCGCGAGCGCGAATGACAGAACATGCAGCGATTGGCGTTCTTGTCGAGCTGGTAGCCGTCGATCTTGTGCGGCACCACCGGCGGCTGCATGGCATAGTTGCGGCTGCGGCGCACGTCGCTGTTGTCGCTGTTCTGCAGCGGCGGCGGACGGGTGGTGTCGAGGATCGGCGCCTTGCGCATGCTGTCCTGGACATCCACCGCAAGCGCCGAGCCGACCATGGCGACGCGCGAGCGCGCCGACGACGCCCATCTCTGCACAGTCATGTCATTCCTCCCTGCACCTTGCGCATGGAGATGGCGCACTTCTTGAAGTCGGTCTGCAGCGAGATCGGGCAGGTGGCGTCGAGCGTGAGCTTGTTGATGAGCTGGCTGGCGTCGAACCAGGGAACGTAGACCAGGCCGCGCGGCGGCTTGACCCTCCCCCGGGTCTCGACCCGGGTGCGCATGGTGCCGCGGCGCGACACCAGTTCCACGATCTCGCCGCGGCGCATGCCGAGTTCGCGGGCATCCTCGGGATGGAGGAAGGCGACTGCATTCGGGAAGGCGCGATAGAGCTCGGGCACCCGCCGCGTCATCGAGCCGGAATGCCAATGCTCGAGCACGCGGCCGGTGCAAAGCCAGTACGGGAACTCCTTGTCCGGCTCCTCGGCTGCCGGCTCGTAGGGCAGCGCGTAGAGGACCGCCTTGCCGTCGGGATGGCCGTAGAAGCGCACGCCCTCGCCCTTCTTGACGTAGGGGTCGTAGCCCTCGCGGTAGCGCCAGCGGGTTTCCTTGCCGTCGACCACCGGCCAGCGCAGGCCGGTCACCTGGTGGTAGGTGTCGAAGGTCGCGAGGTCGTGGGCGTGGCCGCGGCCGAACTCCGCATATTCCTCGAACAGGCCCTTCTGCACATAGAAGCCGGCGGCCTTGGCCTCGACGTTCTCGTAGCCGGCTTCCATCTGCGACAGCGGGTAGGCATCGACCTGGCCGTTGCGGAACAGCACGTCGTACATGGTCTTGCCCTGGTACTCGGGCTTGGCGTCGAGCAACTCCGCCGACCAGACCTCCTCCATCCTGAAGCGCTTGGAGAACTCCATCAGCTGCCAGAGGTCGGAGCGCGCCTCGCCGGGCGCGTCGACCAGCTGGTGCCAGAACTGGGTGCGTCGTTCGGCATTGCCGTAGGCGCCTTCCTTCTCCACCCACATGGCCGTGGGCAGGATCAGGTCCGCGGCCATGGTGGTGACGGTGGGATAGGCGTCCGACACCACGATGAAGTTCTCGGGATTGCGGTAACCCGGGTAGGCCTCCTGCAGGATGTTCGGCGCAGCCTGCATGTTGTTGTTGACCTGCACCCAGTAGGCGTTGAGCTTGCCGTCCTTGAGCATCCGGTTCTGCAGCACGGCGTGATAACCCGGCTTCTCGGGGATGGTTCCCGCCGGCAGCTTCCAGATCCGCTCGGCTTCCGCCCGGTGCTTGGGATTGGTGACCACCATGTCCGCCGGCAGACGATGCGAGAAGGTGCCGACCTCGCGCGCCGTGCCGCAGGCCGAAGGCTGTCCGGTCAACGAGAAGGGGCTGTTGCCGGGCGAGGAGATCTTGCCGGTCAGCAGGTGCAGGTTGTAGAGCAGGTTGCTGCACCAGGTGCCGCGGGTGTGCTGGTTGAAGCCCATGGTGAAGAACGACATCACCTTGGTCTTCGGGTCGGCATACAACTCGGCGAGCCGCTCGAGCCGCTCCTTCGGTACGTTGGCAAGCTGGGCAACCGACTCGAGGTCGTACTGGCTGACGAACTTCGCATACTCCTCGAACGTGGCCGGTTTGGCACCGCCGGCGTCGGCCCAGTTCTTCGCCTTCTGCTGCAGCGGATGCTCCGGGCGCAACCCGTAGCCGATGTCGGGATTGCCGATCACGAAGCGGGCATGCCGGTCCAGGAACGCCTTGTCGACCTTGTCGTTCTGGATGATGTAGTTGGCGATGTAGTTGAGCATCGCCAGGTCGGTCTGCGGCCGGAAGGTGAGCGTCAGGTCCGACAGGTCGTGGCTGCGATGCTCGTACACCGACAGCACCGCCACCTTCACATGCGGCGCCGACAGGCGCCGGTCCGTCACCCGCGTCCACAGGATGGGGTGCATCTCGGCCATGTTGGAGCCCCACAGCACGAACGCGTCGGCGGCCTCGATGTCGTCGTAGCAGCCCATCGGCTCATCCATGCCGAAGGTTCGCATGAAGCCGGCCACCGCGGAAGCCATGCAATGGCGTGCGTTGGGATCGATGTTGTTGGAACGAAAGCCCGCCTTGAAGATCTTCAGCGCGGCATAGCCTTCCCAGATGGTCCACTGGCCGGAGCCGAACATGCCGACGCCGCTCGGCCCGTTCTTGGCCAGCGCGCGCTTGAACTGCTCGGCCATGACGTCGAACGCCTGGGTCCAGGAGATCGGCTGGAACTCGCCTTCCTTGTCGTAGCGTCCGTCCTTCATGCGCAGCAGCGGCTGGGTAAGCCGGTCGGCGCCGTACATGATCTTGGAAAGGAAGTAGCCCTTGACGCAGTTGATGCCGCGATTGACTTCCGCGTTGATGTCGCCGTGGGTCGCGACCACCCGGTTGTCCTTGACCGCGACGTTGACGCCGCAACCGACGCCGCAGAAGCGGCAGGGCGCCTTCGACCACTTGAGCTCGGTGCGCGCCGCGTCGGTCACGACGTTGGCGGCGCCGGCAATCGCCGGCAGCCCGGCCGCGATGGCGGTTGCACTGCCGGCCGATTGCCGGAAGAAGTCTCTTCGGGTGATGCTCACGAGTTCTCCTCCAATCCATCCGGCTGCGATCCACCAGTCGGCAGTTCCATAGACGCCCGCATCGCAGCCGCCGGCTCGGCATGCTGGTAGACCAGCGCAACATTCAATACGCCCGGCAACGCGCGGATCTCGTCGATGACCGCAAGCACGTCGCGCGCAGCCGGCGCCTCGATGACCACCACCAGCTTGCCCTCGGCGCTGCTCTGGAAGACTTCGGCCGCCTCGATCGCATCCACCGCACGCGATGACGCGCATCAGGTCCAGGGGGCGGCATTGGACCAGCACGCCGGCAATGTGGATCTCTTCCGCCTCGACGCCGTCCTCGACCGGGGGACGGTCGGATCCCGACCGGGTGGCTCCGGCAGCCGGTTCGCCGGCCCTCATCCGGGAAGGTCTCCGGTGAAGAGCTGGTACATCCACACCAGGAAGCCGTAGCCGCCGACGATCGCCACCGCCAGCACGGGTGCAGTCACCACCGTCAGGAAGAGGAAGGTGCGCAGTTCCTCCTGGTAGGTGGAGGGGGCCGCGTCCGGATCCGACGCGGCCATCGTGTCGGAGGATGCGGGCTCTCGGCGTCTCATGTCGTTGCCTCCCTTGAACCATTCCCTCGCTGAAGGATGGTCCTCACGCAAGCACAGCCGCGCGGCGCCGCCGCAGTCCAAGCGAGGCAAGCCTATCCCGATTCGAGCCGGGACGTCGCACATTCGACTGCCTAGCTGGGTATTAGAACGATCGCCGGCATCCAGTGCCATTGGCCTTTGGTGCACTATGCGCTGCGTTCCATGTATGCCATCGTATGTGGTGTCCGGACACGAACTCCACGCCGTGAGGCACTACAAGCCGTTGACGCATGATTCTGGCGTCAGTGACGATGCCGGCTCCAGCAGCTTGTCTATCGGTACGACGATTCGCCGACGAGGCTGCACAAAATTTTGCAACGCAGGGGGAGCAAATGGGACGTAAACTTGAAAGTGTCGAGAGTGCGGTCTTACGCAGTGACTCGGCGATGGACCCCGGACCCCAGGACGAGCACCGGGAAAGCGCCTGGCGTGGCTTCGCACCGGGCAGCTGGGATAGGCAGGTCGACGTCCGCGACTTCATCCAGAGGAACTACACCCCTTACGAAGGCGACGGGGCGTTCCTGGAAGGTCCCACCGAACGCACCACCGGCCTCTGGCGCACGCTGCGCCCCCTGCTCGATGCGGAACGCGAGAAAGGCATCCTTGATGTCTCGCAGGTTCCGTCGTCCATCCTCGCGCACGCACCGGGCTACATCGACAAGGCCAACGAAATCATCGTCGGCCTGCAGACCGACGCGCCGCTCAAGCGCGCGATCATGCCTTACGGCGGGTGGCGCGTGGTCGCTGCCAGCCTCGAGTCCTACGGCTACAAGCCGGACGACCGGGTCGGCGAAATCTTCACCAAGTACCGCAAGACCCACAACGACGGCGTCTTCGACGCCTACACGGCGGACATCAGGGCCGCCCGTTCATCCGGGATCGTGACGGGCCTGCCCGACGCGTACGGTCGCGGCCGCATCATCGGCGACTATCGCCGGGTTGCGCTCTACGGTGTCGACTTCCTCCTCGCCGACAAGGAGCGTGAGAAGAACGAGCTCGACGACCGCCACTCGACCGAGGAAGTGATCCGCGTGCGAGAGGAGCTCGCCGAGCAGATCCGCTCGCTCGGGGAACTCAAGGAGATGGCGGCGACCTACGGTCACGACATTTCGCGGCCGGCCAGCAATGCCCGGGAAGCAGTGCAGTGGACCTATTTCGGCTATCTCGCAGCCATCAAGCAACAGAACGGCGCGGCCATGTCGGCGGGCCGGCTGTCGACGTTCTGGGATGTCTACTTCGAGCGCGACTTCCGCGAGGGCACCCTGAGCGAGTCGCAGGCCCAGGAGATCATCGACGATCTGATCATCAAGTGGCGCATCGTCCGCTTTCTGCGCGCGCCGGAGTACAACGAACTCTTCTCCGGCGACCCGGTCTGGGTGACCGAGGTGGTGGGCGGGATGGCCGAGGACGGCCGGACGCTCGTCACGAAGAGCGCGTTCCGCATGCTCCACACCTTGAACAACCTTGGTCCGGCTCCGGAACCGAACCTCACCGTCTTCTGGTCGCCCAGCCTGCCCGACGGATTCAAGCGCTTCGCGGTCAAGACGTCGATCGACACCAGCGCGATCCAGTACGAGTCCGACGACCTGATGCGGCCGAAGTGGGGCGACGACTGCGCCATCGCCTGCTGCGTCTCGGCCATGCGGGTCGGCAAGCAGATGCAGTTCTTCGGCGCCCGGGTGAACCTTCCGAAGACGCTGCTGTACGCCCTGAACGGCGGCCGCGACGAGGTGAGCGGCAAGCAGATCGGGCCGAAGCTCGAGCCGATCACCGCTGATGTGCTGGACTACGACGAGGTTCTCGGCCGCCTCGACCCGATGCTCGACTGGCTCGCCAAGACCTACGTCAACGCGCTCAACGTCATCCACTTCATGCACGACAAGTACTGCTACGAGGCGGTCGAGATGGCGCTGCACGACCGAGATGTGCTGCGCACGCTCGCCTGCGGCATCGCCGGGCTTTCGCACGCGGCCGACAGCCTGTCGGCGATCAAGTACGCCAAAGTGAAGGCGGTGCGCGACGAGCGCGGACTGATCACGGAATTCGAGACCGAAGGCGAGTTCCCGTGCTTCGGCAACAACGACGATCGCGCCGACGACATTGCAAAGATGCTGGTGTCGATGATGATGGGCAAGATCCGGAAGTACCCGTCGTATCGCAACTCGGTGCACACCCAGTCGGTGCTCACCATCACCTCCAACGTCGTGTACGGGAAGAAGACCGGCAGCACGCCGGACGGCCGCAAGAAGGGCGAGGCTTTCGCACCCGGGGCCAACCCGTCGAACGGCCGCGACACGCACGGCGCGCTCGCGGCGCTGATGTCCGTCGCCAAGATCCCGTACAACGATGCCGAGGACGGCATCTCGCTCACGCTCTCTGTCGTGCCGGCAGCGCTTGGAGACGAGGCGAATCGCCTGGATCGCGGCGTCGGTGCACTGGATGCGTATTT
Source organism: uncultured Pseudomonadota bacterium (assembly GCA_963844195.1). Classification (GTDB taxonomy): domain Bacteria; phylum Pseudomonadota; class Gammaproteobacteria; order Burkholderiales; family Burkholderiaceae_E; genus Lautropia. The sequence goes on from CAWJNC010000006.1 coordinate 908,668, forward strand.
CGGGAGCGGCGGCTTCCACGTCAACATCAACGTTCTCAACCGTGAGACGCTGCAGGACGCGATGAAACATCCCGAGAAGTACCCGCAGCTCACGATCCGGGTGTCGGGCTATGCGGTGAACTTCGTCAAGCTGACCAGGGAGCAGCAGCTGGATGTCATCAACCGCACCTTCCACGGGTCGCTGGAGGCGGCTGCGTGAGTTGCCGGGCGCGTCCATCCGTCCTGGATCCGGGGACCTTCCCCCCGGATTGGAGTTAGCCATGACCGAACCTCGCGTCGGCAGCCGCTACGAGATGCAGATCGACCGTGCCGGCGCGAAGGAGAGCAAGGGCGAGCGCGACTATTTCGCCATCCATTCGGCCGACGTCGAGGAGATCGCGGAGGAGGACGATCTCATCGGCTATGTGCACTCTTACGAGGTCGGCAGCACGGTCGACGGGCCGGGCCTGCGCTTCGTCGCCTTCCTCTCCGGTTGCCTGCTCCGCTGCCAGTACTGCCACAACCCGGACACCTGGCACAAGCGCAATGGCCATCCGGTCACCCTTTCGCGCGCGATGCAGGAGATCGGCAAGTACGTGAAGGTGCTCAACATCGCCAAGGGAGGCATCACCTTGTCGGGTGGCGAGCCGATGGTGCAGCGGCCCTTCATGACGCGGATCTTCCGCCGGTGCAAGGAACTCGGTTTGCACACCTGCCTCGACACTTCCGGCCGCATGGGCGATCGGATGACCGATCGGGACATCATGGACATCGACCTGCACCTGCTCGACATCAAGTCCGGCGACCCGGCGATCTATAAGAAGGTTACGCACCAGCCGCTCCAGCCGACGCTCGACTATGCACACCGGCTGTCGGCGCTGGGGCGGCCGATGTGGATCCGGTACGTGCTCGTCCCCGACCTCACGGACGGCTTCGACAACGTCGAGAAGGTGGCAGACATCTGCGCCGGCCTGAAGTCGGTCGAGCGGGTCGAGATCCTGCGCTTTCACCAGCTGGGCAGCGACAAGTGGACCAAGCTGGGTCTCGAGTACCCACTGAAGAATTGCGAGGCGCCGAGCGCGGAGCTCAGCGAGCGCGTGCGCGAACAGTTCCGAAGTCGCGGGTTGACCGTCTTCTAGCGGTGTTGGCGGATCGGACACGCTGCTACGCGCTGGTACGCGGACCTTTCAAGACGGAAATCGCGACAACATGAGTGGAGCCCCATGGAAAACATGCACGTCAAGTACCAGCGACTGATCGATACCTGCCGGACGCTTCCCCCCACCCCGACGGCCGTCGCGCATCCATGCGACCAGGGTTCGCTGGAGGGTGCGATCGAGGCGGGACGGCTCGGGCTCATCACCCCGATCCTGGTCGGCCCGCGCCAGCGGATCCTGGAGGTCGCCGCGTCGGGCGGCATCAACCTTGCCGACGTGCAGATCGTCGACGCGCCGCACAGCAATGCGGCCGCGGCTGCGGCAGTGGCGCTGGTTCGCGAGGGCAAGGCCGAAGCCCTGATGAAGGGCAGTCTGCACACCGACGAGTTGATGGCGGCGGTCGTCAAGCGCGACATCGGATTGCGCACAGGCCGACGCGTCAGCCATTGTTTCGTGATGGACGTGCCGGGCCACGAGGATGCGCTGATCATCACCGACGCGGCGATCAACATCGCGCCGACGCTGGAGGAAAAGGTCGACATCGTGCAGAACGCGATCGACCTGGCACATGCCATGGGTATGACGGAGGTGCGGGTGGCAGTTCTCTCCGCGATGGAAACCGTCAACCCGAAGTTGCTGTCGACCATCGAAGCCGCGGCCCTGTGCAAGATGATGGATCGTCACCAGATCACGGGGGCGCTGATCGATGGGCCGCTGGCATTGGATAACGCCATCAGCATCCAGGCCGCGAAGATCAAGAAGATCGATTCTCCGGTGGCGGGCCGCGCAAACGTGCTGCTGGTGCCCGACCTTGAAGCCGGCAACATGCTTGCCAAGAGCCTGACCTTCCTGGCCGGGGCGGACGCGGCTGGGATCGTTCTCGGCGCCCGCGTGCCCGTCATCCTTACCAGCAGGGCCGACTCGGTGCTGACGCGCCTGGCATCGTGTGCCGTCGCCGCCTTGGTGGCCAAGGCCCGGCGTGAGCAGATCAAGGTAGCAGGATGATCTTATGAGCGACGTCATTCTCGTGCTCAACGCCGGCTCGTCCAGCATCAAGTTCAGCTTGTTCGACGCCGGCAGCCAGTCGCTCCAGGTGCTGATGAAAGGTCAGGTCGAAGGTCTCTACACGTCGCCGCGTTTCGTGGCCAAGGACGCACAAGGCGCCGAGCTTGGCGCCAAGGCCTGGGGAGACAACGTCGAGCTGGGTCATGGCGGCGCTGTCGCTCATCTGATCGAGTTCATGCGGGGACAGCGCGCCCATCACCAACTCGTTGCCGTCGGCCATCGCGTCGTGCATGGCGGCTTGAAGTTCACGACCGCTGTACGGGTGAGCCCGGAGGTGATCGCGGAGCTCGCGACGTTGAGCCCGCTTGCACCGCTGCACCAGCCCCACAATCTGAAGCCCATCGAGGTCGTGGCAAAGCTCCGCCCGGACCTTCCCCAGGTGGCTTGCTTCGATACCGCGTTCCATCGTACCCAGCCGGAGGTGGCGCAGGCTTTCGCTTTACCGCCGTCGATAACGGACCGCGGCGTGCGGCGCTACGGATTTCACGGACTCTCCTACGAGTACATTGCAGGCGTGCTGGCAGAGTTTGATGCTCGGGCAGCTTCGGGCCGCACCGTCGTTGCACACCTGGGCAACGGCAGCAGCATGTGCGCCCTGGTCGGCGGCCGCAGCGTGGCCAGCACGATGGGCTTCACCGCGGTGGACGGGCTGCCGATGGGAACGCGTAGCGGCAGTCTCGACCCCGGCGTGATCCTCTACCTGATGGACGAACTCGGCATGGATGCGCGTGCCATCGAGGATCTGATCTACAAGCAGTCCGGGCTGCTGGGCGTCTCGGGGATCTCGAGCGACATGCGTGCGCTGCTCGCCAGCGACAACGAGCGTGCACGCTTCGCGGTCGAGCTGTTCGTCTACCGCAGCAGCCGTGAGATCGGCTCGCTCGCCGCGGCAGCCGGGGGCATCGACGCGTTGGTCTTCACTGCGGGTATCGGCGAGCACGCGCCGTCGATACGCGAGAGCGTGTGCCGCGACGCTGCCTGGCTGGGCGTGGAACTCGACTCGGCAGCGAACCAGGCGGGAGGGCCGCGCATCAGCGCCACCGGGAGCAAGGTGCCGGTGTGGGTCATACCCACCAATGAAGAGGTGATGATCGCCCGCCATACCGCGCGAAGCGCCGGGAGGTCGTGAACGCAGGCGACTGCAGCGATTGACTGACCGCGGTTCATGACCAACATCGAGGCTGATCGATAACCGGAGTTCCGACGTGAGCATACAGATTCCTAGTCCGATCCTGAAGGGTGCCAAGGTGCTGGTCTGCGGCATTGCCAATAAGCATTCGATCGCCTATGGCTGCGCCAAGGCATTTCACGAGCTCGGAGCGGATCTGGCCATCACATATCTCAACGAGAAGTCCAAGGAATATGTGGAACCCCTCGCCCGCGATATGAAGGCGTCACTGTTCGTCCCGCTCGATGTCTCGCGGCCGGGGGAACTCGAGGCCGTCTTCGCGGCGGTCGAAAAGCAGTGGGGGCAGCTCGATGTCCTCGTGCACTCCATTGCCTGGGCGCCCAAGGATGATCTGCAGGGCGGCTTGCTGGATTGTTCGGCTGAGGGCTTCGCGAAGGCGATGGATGTCTCCTGTCATTCCTTCATCCGAATGGCACGCCTGGCGGCGCCGCTGATGACGAACGGCGGCACCATGTTCGCCATGAGCTATTACGGCGCCAACAAGGTGGTCGCGAACTACAACGTGATGGGGCCGGTCAAGGCGGCGCTGGAAGCATCGGCGCGCTACCTGGCCTTCGAGCTGGGGCCGAAAGGCATCCGCGTCCACCCCATCTCGCCGGGACCCCTGAAGACCCGCGCGGCCTCCGGCCTCAAGGACTTCGACCTCCTGCTCAACGACGCCGCCCAGCGTGCGCCGCTCGGCGAGCTGGTCGACATCATGGACGTGGGATTCACCTGCGCGTTCCTGGCGACGCCGTATGCACGGCGGCTGTCGGGCGAGACGCTGTACGTGGACGGCGGCGTGCACATCATGGCCTAGTGCGAGAGCCGACCGACTACGCCGACGCAACCCGATGAACAAGCCCGCCAGCATGACGCAGGGGACCCCGCAGGCGGTCTCCATCGAGACCATCCTGCCGTCCGACATGGCCCTGCGCGCGGAGCAGGCCGGGGTGCGTCGCGCATCGATGGACCTGCTCACCCTCCTCGTGCTGAGCGTCATGGGGGGTGCGTTCATCTCGTTTGGTGCCATCTTTGCGACGACGGTGAGCGCCGGGACCGGCGCGCTTCCCTATGGCATTGCAAGGCTGTTGACCGGGATCGCCTTCACGACGGGGCTCATCACGGTCATCGTCGCCGGCGCCGAGCTCTTCACCGGGAACAACCTGATCGTGATGGCGTGGGCGGGCGGCAAGGTGAAGACGCGGAGCCTGCTGCTGAACTGGCTCGTCAGCTTCGTGGGTAACTGTGCCGGCGCGGTGGCGACGGCCGGCCTCATGTTCTTCACCACGCAGTATTCCTTTGGCGCCGGGGCGGTGGGATTGGCTGCGTTGACAACCGCCAACAGCAAGGCGGCGCTCGGATTCGTTCCCGCGTTGACGCTCGGCATGATGTGCAACGCGCTCGTCTGCCTTGCTGTCTGGATGTGCTACAGCGCCCGCACGACCGTGGACCGGGTGGTCATCATCATTCCGCCGATCGCCGCGTTCGTCACCGCCGGCTTCGAGCACAGCATTGCGAACGCCTTCTTCATCCCGATGGGGCTATTCATCAAGACGGGTGCGGGCGAGCACTTCTGGGAATCGATCGGCAGGACGGCCGCGGATTTCCCGGCTTTGACCTGGACCAACTTCCTCGGAAACCTGATACCCGTAACGGCCGGCAACATCATCGGAGGGTCGGTGCTTGTCGGGGCGGTCTACTGGTTCGTCTATCTGCGCAAGTCCAGGTCAGGTTGAAGCGCAGCGCCCCCAGGCCACACCACCCATCACGGAGACACCGACATGTTGAGAGGCAAGACCGCCGTGGTCACTGGTTCGACGAGCGGCATCGGCTTGGGCATCGCGCGGGCGCTGGGCGGAGCGGGTGCCAACATCATGCTCAACGGCTTCGGCGACGCGGCGGAGATCGAGGCGCTGCGCGCTGCGATCTCCAAGGAGTTCGGCGTCGAGGTCGCGTACAGCGGTGCCGACATGTCCAAGCCGGACCAGATCCACGAGATGGTGAAGGCGGCCGGAGAAAAGCTCGGTTCGGTCGACATCCTCGTGAACAACGCCGGCATCCAGCATACGGCGCCGGTGGAGGCCTTCCCCCGCGAACGCTGGGATGCGGTGATCGCGATCAACCTGTCCTCGGCTTTCCACGCCATCCAGGCGGCGCTGCCGGAGATGAAGCGGCGCAACTGGGGCCGCATCGTCAACATCGCCTCGACCCACGGCCTGATCGCATCGGTCGAGAAGTCCGCCTACGTGGCGGCCAAGCACGGCGTGCTGGGGCTTACCAAGACGGTGGCGCTGGAGACGGCGAGGACGGGCATCACCTGCAACGCCATCTGCCCCGGCTGGGTCCTGACCCCGCTGGTGCAGAAGCAGATCGATGCACGGGCCGCGCGCGATGCGATTCCGATCGAGCAGGCGAAGCGAGATCTGCTGGCCGAGAAGCAGCCGTCCGGTGAATTCGCCACCCCCGAGCAGATCGGCGCTCTGTGCGTGTTCCTCTGCACCGAGGCCGCCGCCCAGATCCGCGGGGCGGCGCTGCCGGTGGATGGCGGCTGGCTGGCGCAGTGACGATCCCTGGAGGAACGTAAGATGAAAACCCTCTCCGTTGCCGATGCGGTGGCAATGATCCCGGACGGCGCCAGCCTGATGATCGGCGGCTTCATGGCCGTGGGTACGCCGGAATCCGTGGTCGACGAACTGGTGCGCCAGCGCAAGCGTGATCTCACCGTGATCGGCAACGACACGGCGATGCCCGGCGTGGGCATCGGCAAGCTGGTGCGCGCTCGCCTGGTGAAGAAGGCGATCGTCAGCCACATCGGCCTGAATCCCGAGACGCAGGCGCAGATGATCGCCGGCGAGATGGAGGTCGACCTGGTGCCGCAGGGCACGCTGATCGAACGTATCCGCGCCGGCGGCTTCGGCCTCGGCGGGATCCTCACCGCAACCGGCGTCGGCACGGTGGTCGAGGAGGGAAAGCAGAAGATCGCCGTGGCGGGCAAGGACTACCTGGTCGAGCCCGCGCTGCGGGCCGACTTCGCGCTCGTCCACGCCTTCATGGCCGATTACCTCGGCAACCTCGCCTACGCATTGACCGGCCGGAACTTCAACCCGGTGATCGCGATGGCGGCGGATACCGTGATCGTCGCCGTCGACAACATCGTACCGGTGGGCCTGATCGCGCCGGACCACGTGATCACGCCCGCCCCACTCGTCGACTACCTCATCGCGCAGAGCTGACACCATGGACGCACAGACCATCATCGCCAAGCGCATCGCGCTGGAGCTGCGCGACGGCATGCTCGTCAACCTCGGCATCGGGATTCCGACCCGGGTCGCGAACTATGTTCCGGCCGGCATCAAGGTGTACTTCCAGTCCGAGAACGGACTGATCGGCACCGGCGCGGTCCCCGAGGAAGGCATGCATCACCGGCTGCTGACCGACGCCGGCGGCAGACCGGTCACCGCGCTGCCGGGCGCCTGCACCTTCGACAGCGCCATGTCGTTCGGCCTGATCCGCGGCGGCCACCTCGCCATGACGGTGCTCGGCGGGCTGCAGGTCGATCAGTCCGGTCACCTCGCCAACTGGATGATTCCCGGCAAGATGGTTCCGGGGATGGGCGGCGCAATGGACCTCGCCTCGGGCGCGAAGCGCGTGGTGATCGCCATGCAGCATAGCGCCAAGGGCAAGTCGAAGCTCGTGAAGGCCTGCACGCTGCCGCTCACGTCGGCGCGGCCGATCGACTTGCTGGTGACCGAGCTTGCCGTGATCGCATTTCCGGAGGGTCGGGCGACATTATTGGAAACTGCCCCGGGGGTGTCGGTACAGCAGGTGCTCGAGGTGACCGAAGCGGAGCTCGTCGTGCCGGACAACGTGACGGAGATGGCAATCTGATGTGGCGGTGCCGGCAGGCATCGGCGGAGTGAAACCACCCGCATCCAGACGAATGTAGGACCCGCTCAACAAGCTGGAGAGAGGCGACAGAAATGCCCCGGATACGCACAGGAGAGCTTTCGATCAACTACGTCGAGCACGGCAGCGGCGACAACGTCGTTCTGGCCGTTCACGGCAACCTCGGCTGCGCCGACTGGCTCGGGCTGGTGCTGCCGCAGCTGCCACCCGATCTGCGCGTGATCGCGGCCGAGTGGCGGGGCTGCGGCGACTCCGACAAACCGGAGCCGACGAGCGACTATTCGAACTACTCGATGACGACGCATGCGCAGGACATGCTCGCGCTGCTCGACGCGCTGGGCATCCGCAAGTGCCATCTCTACGGGCACTCGACCGGCGGGATCATCTGCTCGTACATGCTGGTCAAGCAGCCCGAGCGCTTCGGCAAGGTGCTGATGCTGGACCCGGTCACGCCGCTCGGGCTGGCGCTCGCGGCCGGCCAGATCGACGTGCTGACGCAGATGAAGAACGACCGCGGCACCTGCTTCGCAGGCATGGCGAGCGCCGCGCCGACCCTGTTCCGCCCCGAGACGCTTGCCGCCGGCCAGCAGCCGCAGTACGCCGCCACGACCTCGGCGCCGCAGCGCGAGCTCTTCGAGCGGATCATCGAACGCACCACGGTGCTGTCCGACGGCATCTGGTACGGCACGCCCCGCAACCTGGCCGAGGAGTGGGACTCGAAGGCACTCGCGGCACAGATGCCGGCCATGACGCACGAGCACCTGGTGCTGTGCGGGAAGCTCGACTACTGGGTGCCGCGCGAGCACTTCGACGAGATGGCCCGCCGCCTGCCCAGGATCAGCCTCGAGGTGTTCCCCTTCATCGGCCACTCGATGAATCTCGAGGCTCCCACCCTGTTCGCGCGCATCTTCGCGGACTACTACTTGAAAACCGGCTGACACCCGATGCCGTGTCTCATCAGCGGGCCCCGACGAAAAACGATCAAGGAGACATCATGATGAAGTCGATGTTCAAGGCACTCGGCGGCGCCATCGCCCTCGCCGCCTTGCTCGCCGCCGGCAGCGCCGGTGCGCAGCAGCCGGTGACACCTCGCTCGGTGGTGGCAGCGCTGGACGGCCGTAAGCTCAGCTACGAGGTGCCCAACTTTCGTATCGGCGGCAAGTACGACCTCGCGCAACCGGCCGGGTGGGCGGCGGGCGGGGTGGGTGGCACCACGCTCGAGTCGCTCGGCGCCAAGCCGGCCCGCACCGGCTACATCGCCATGGGCACGCCGCGCCGCGACGCCAAGGGCGAGATCGTCAACGCGATCGTCATCAACTCGTACTACTCGGGCGACGCGACGGCGATGTACAGCAACTGGGTAGCGGGACAGGCGGGCAACGGCTTCTCCGGCGGTGCGCTCGTCGGGCCAGGGCTGCTGTTCGACACCGACCGCTTCTATGTCGTATTCGTCGATGCGCTCGGGTTGTTCGGCGCGTCCAAACCCTCCGACGGGCTGGGACGCAAGTTCCCCGTCTACAGCTACTACGACGTCGTGCACCTCAACTATCGGCTGCTGCGCGATCATCTGAAGGTCGGCAAGGTGGTGCTCGCTACCGGCGTGTCGATGGGGGCGACGCAGGCGTACTACTGGGGCCTGATGTACCCGGACTTCGTGCAGGCGGTGATGCCGGTCGGCGGTGCGACGGCCACCGACGGCGAGGGGCAGGTCGCCGCCTGGACCTTCCAGCTGGCCAAGGCGGCGCTCGAGGCCGACCCGGTGTGGGTCGAGACCCAGGGCAACTACTACCACCTGCCCAAGGACAAGCATCCCAACAAGGGCGTGGAGTTCCACTGGTCGATGCTTTCGCTGACCGGCTACGATCTCGGGCACCGGCAGAGCCAGGGCTGGGACGCAGTATCGAAGGAAGTGTTCAGCTGGCAGTCCGATCCGCGGATGGGCAAGAACGCCGGCGCCAACCTCGCCAACCTGGCCAGGATCTTCGACGCCGTCGACCTCTGGTACCGCGACACCGTCGGCGAGATCCATAACATCAACGCGCTGCTGCCCGGCATGAAGCCGCGCACCTTGGTCGTGCACGTCGACAACGACCAGTGGCTGATTTCCGACAAGGCGCGTGCTGCGGCGCAGGCGATTCCCGGTGCGCAGTACGCGGGGCTCTCCAGCCCGATCGCGCATTACGCGGTGTTCAGCGCGCTGAACACGCTGGCCGACGACCCGATGCTCAACACCTTCGTGCGCGACATCGGCATCGTCGAGGACAAGACCAAGGTGTGCGATGCCAGCAACTACCGCAACCCGCGCGTCAACATGAAGCCGGACCCGGCCAAGTCGTTCTGGAAGGACGAGATGGTGACGCCGTTCCCGGCGAAATACGCCAAGGTCAAGGACAGGCGCGGCGTCGAATGGGAGATCGGCTACTTCGACGAGTACTGCGGCAAGGACAAGAATCCGCCGGTGCTCGTCGTCGTGCATGGCAAGGGGGCCTTTGCCGCGCACTATGGATACCTGATCAAGTACGCGGTCGAGCGCGGCTACCGCGTGATCGCACCCGACATGCCGCAGTGGGGCATGTCGGGGCCGGGAAACCTCGACAAGCCGATGACCCGCACGCTCGACGACGTGCGCGACGCGTTCCATGCGCTGATCGTCGGCAGGTTGGGCGTCAAGAAAGCCTTCTATCACGGCCACTCGCTCGGCGGTGCCACCGCGATCGGCTACACGCTGCGCTATCCGGATGCAGTTCGCGGCCTGATCCTCGAGGGGCCGGCGGGGCTCGAGGAGTATCCGAAGAACATCAAGCTCGGCGACAAGGAGATGGCGCTGTGCGACAAGTCCTTCGCCTATGACCGCAAGCGCTGGGAGGAGGCCTACGGTCCGACCGGCATGGTGGAAGCCGAAGGCAAGCGCACCGAGCAGGGCGTGCGCGATTTCTTCTACTTCAAGCAGCGCGATCCGAAAACGGACGCAGTCACGCCAGCTACAACGGCTACTTCAAGGTCGACACCGAGTACGCCCGGCTGCACACGGACCAGCGGATCGCGATGATCAGCGGGAACAAGCGCGAACTCGATCAGTGGGTCTTCATGTTCATCTACGACCTGTACTCGATCTGCTCGGAGGTCGCCGCCGACGATCCGGCCAGCATGTACAAGCAACTGCCGAAGATCAAGGCTCCGATGTTCGTCGCCTTCGGCGCGCAGGAGCCGTTCATTCCCGGCACGGCCCTCAATGGCTTGCAGGATCTGGGCAACGACATCATCAACCCGTTCATGAAGCGGATGACGGCTGCCGGCAACAAGCCGGTACTGAAGGTCTACCCGGGCGTCGGTCACTTCATCCACACCGACGTGCCGTACGAGTTCGCTCGCGACACGGTGGACTTCATGCGCAGCGGCCGCGTCGACGCAATGTCGCCCGAGGTGGTCGAAACCCTCATCAGGGGCGCTCCCGCTGCCGGCGGAGACGCCTCCGCCGCCGCCAAGCCCACCGGACTGGCCAAGTAAGGGGCACGCCATGAATCAGACAAGAACTTTCGCGATGAAGACGCTGCACTCGATCGTGCTCTGCGCGGCGGCGGGCCTGTCCGCCGGATGCGCCACACCGCAACCGGCCTCGCCACCCGCAGCGGCGGTCGAGGAAATCACCGAGAGCCCGGCCAAGGTGGTGGTGACCCCCAACTCCAACGTGCCGGCCCAGGACAACCAGAAGCGCTACTACACGATCCCGAACTTCCGCCTCGGCGGCACGTACGACCTCGATGCGCAGCCCGACACCTGGCGTGACGGCGGTGCGGGCGGCACGACGCTCGAGTCGCTTGGCTCGGGCCCGCTGCAGGTGGCGTACATCGCGGTCGGCACGCCCAAGCGCAACGACAAGGGCGGGATCGTCAACGCCGTCATCGTCAGCACCTTCTACTCCGGTGACTCGACCTACATGTACAACACCTGGTACGAGGGCCAGCCGAACAACGCGTTCTCCGGCGGGGCGGTCGTCGGTCCGGGCCGGGCGATAGACACCGACAAGTACTACGTGGTGTTCCTCGATGCCATCGGGCTCTGGGGCGCATCCAAGCCGTCGCATGGGCTCGGAAAGAAGTTCCCGCAGTACAACTACCAGGACATGGTGGTCGCCAACCAGCGGCTGTTGCGCGATCACCTGAACGTCGCGCAGGTCCACCTGGCCACCGGCACGTCGATGGGCGCGACCCAGACCTGGGTCTGGGGCGTGATGTATTCGCCCAGCGGCTACGTGAAGGCGATCATGCCCATCGGAGGCGCCACAGCCTCCGACGGCGACGACCCTGTCGGCCAGTGGACCTTCAGGCTGGGCCAGGCGGCGATCGAGAGCGACCCCAACTGGCGCGCGACAGACGGCAACTATTACCACCTGCCGAAGGAGAAACACCCGAACCAGGGCATGCAGATGATGTGGTCGGTGCTGCAGCTCACCGGCTACACCTTCCCGGTGCGCTCGGCCACGCCGTGGAAGACGTTGCAGCGCGAGGTCTTCTACTGGCAGCCCAAGGGTGACGAGACGGCCACGTGGATCGCCCGCGTCAAGAACGAGGACGCGGTCGACTACTGGTACCGCAACAACGCCGGCTTCAACCACAACTACAACGCGGAGCTCAAGCGCATCAAGGCCCGCACGCTGGTCGTTCACGTCGAGACCGACATGTGGCTGATGGTGGACAACGCGCGCAAGGCGGCAGCGGCCGTTCCGGGCGCATCGATCGCCACGTTGTCGGACGCGACCGCGCACTACGGCGTGTTCAAGGCGCCCAACGTCCTGAAGGACACGATCAAGTCATTCGTCGACGACAGTTTCTCGACGTCGCTACCGGGCACCGGCGGGGGCACCCGTGGCGGCGCTGCCGCTCCTGCGAAACCCGCCGGCCTGGCGAAGTAAATCCAGACAAATGGAGGAACGAATGACGCACAAGAAGAGAAGCCGCGGATGGAGCGCGGCGATGGCTATCGCCGCCGCGGTCAGCGGTGCCTTGGCTCCCGGACGCGCGGTCGCGCAAGCAGCTCCGGAGTCCCTTGACTACCAGGACCCGCGCAGCGGCGGATTTGTCGACTCACTCACCACGGGTGCAACCGTCGGCACGATGCTGCGTTTCTCCAATTTCTCGCGCACCAAGCCGAACGACAGTGGCCCCTCCGCCGAGGCAACCGGTCTCGGCGGCTGGCTGTTTGGCGAAACCGGCGAATGGCGGGACACGCTGTCCTTCGGCGGCGCCTTGGCCTACGTCGCGAAGATTCATGGGCCCGACGGTCACGGCGGCAATTTCATCCTGAAGGATCCGGATCAGGAGGGTTACGCGACCGTGGGCGTCGCGTTTGCGCGTCTGCGCCATGAAGCTCATGCGCTCACTGCCGGGCGCATTTCACCGCAATACGCCTGGAACCTGGACAACATCTATCGCTTCTACAACCGACTCGACGGCGCCTTCATCGGCCGGCGCGATGTGCGCGCCATGATCCCGCTCTCGTACCAGGGCGCATCGGTGACCGGCAAGGTCGCGAGCGATACCGTTCGCTACTACGGTGGCTTTGTCAACAAGATGAAGCAGGTCAACGACACGCATTTCACGGACCTCGCCGAGGCGGCTTTCCTGCCCGGGGAATCCGACGGCATGGGGTACGGCGGCGCGCAATGGAAGATCAACAACAGCATGATGCTGCAGGGTGCGTATAACCGCGCCGACGATCTGCTCGACATGGGCTGGGTGGATCTCGACATGGTCTATCGTTTCGACAAGAACCGATACCTGCGGTTGGATGTCCAGTACATCCGCGAGTCGGGCATCGGCGACCAGAATCTCGGCGACTTCTCCATGAACAACAAGGCGGCATACCTCGAGGCGCGCTTTGTGCCGTGGCTCATACCGTATGCCGCCTTCGGCTGGAATTCCCATGGCGACGAATTGCGCTCGCCGTTCAGCCTCGGGCCGTCGTACCTGGTGCAGCGCATCGGCGAGAATGCGAAGGCAGGGGAAAGGACGTGGATCCTCGGCACGACTTTCGACTTCTCGACCTTCGGCTTGCGCGGCCTGGCTTTCGACGTGAGCTACGGCCGGCGCACCCAACGGCACCTGAAAGGTGACGAGGGCCAGCCGCTCGCCGACTGGGAGGAGCTTGCCACCGACCTCATCTATACGCTGGGCAAGGAGTTCGGCTTCGCTAGCGGCCTACGCATGCGCGCGCGCTGGGCGCGGGTATGGGAGTCCGGCAACCAGTCTTCCGGCGGAACGATCCAGAATATCAGCCAGCAGCAGTCGGACGTGCGCTTCGATCTGCAATGGCGGGTCGTGTTCTAGCCGGCGGCCATTGCACTATGGCAGCGCCGGGCGTCTCGACCGCGCAGTTCGCGGACATTCATGGGCAACGCATCCGCTACGCATTGGCGGGCGATGCGCACCTGCCGCTCGTCACGTTCGCGAACGGCTTGACTCAGAACGCGGACCTGTGGACGGCCTACGCCGCGCGGCTTGCGGAGTGCGGCTATCGGGTGCTTGCCTACGACATGCTCGGCCAGGGGCAGTCGGCCAAGCCGGTGCTGGGCGTCGACCTGGCCGAGCATGCCGACCTCCTCGCCGACCTGCTGGGTCACCTGGAGATCGAGCGTACCCACCTTGCCGGCATCAGCTTCGGCGCCGTGGTTGCGCTCGACTTCGCCGTCCGCCACGGCGAGCGGCTGGCGGGGTTGGCGGTGATGAGCGGTTTCGCCGAGCTCACGCCGCAGCTCGAGCTCCTGGGCAACGTGCTGTACGAAGGGCTGACCCAGGTCGGCCTGCCCTACCTGCAGAGCATCCTGTATCCGATGAACATGAGTTCGGCGTGGCTTGCTGCCAACCGGGCTCGCATACCCGCGATGATGCGGTCCGGCTACATCGGCAACGACCTGTACGCCTTGCAGAACCTGATGGAATCGCTCGTCACCTTCAAGCCGCTGACGCCGCGCCTGAAGGAGATCCGCAGCCCGGTGCTGCTCATGAATGGCGAGTACGACTTCTTCACGCCCCGGGAGTGCCATGAGCTGTTGCGGCGCGAACTGCCAAACTGCCGGCTGATGCTGATCCAGCACGCCTACCACGCCTTCACGCTGGAGCTGCCCGACATCACGCTGCGGCAGCTGCATGAATTCTTCCGGGCGGTGGATGACGGCACCTGGGACGGCGACCGCTCGGTCTGGATCGCGAGCGACCGTGCCGATGCCGAACGCCATGCCTTTCCGTGTCCTGGCGATCACATGCGTGCGCTACCACTGCCCGTGGCGCCCGCGGCGCCCGCGCCGCGGCGGCGCGCCCCCGCCGCCGGCCGGCCGACCAGGCTGAAGTCCGCGCGCGTCGGCACCGGCGGGCGTGCGGCGGGCAGGAGGCGCCCGGCATGAGCCTTACGCAGGAGCACTACGACAAGGCGCGCGCCGTCATTGCCGCCCACGGCCTCGGCGCCGACATGCAGACCAGGATTTCGCTCTTCCTCGGCGCGGCGAAGTCGGTCAACGCCGCGATCCTCGGGGCGGTCGAACTGCAGCCGCAGGTCACCATCGTCTACCCCTTCGTCCATGGTCAGTACTTCCGCGAGGTCGAGTTCGCAGTGCTCCTGGCGCGGGTCACTCGCTGGTCCGCGAACTGGGGGATCTATGTCCAGGCCAACAGGCTCACGGCGTCGCTGTGGAGCCAGTGGTGGCAGATTCAGCTGCCGCTCGGACCCGCCCTCGACGTGCGAGCCGCCTACTCGGCGCTTGCGCTCGGACATGCGCTGCTCGCGCGGGTCCGAACAGCGCCGCTGCTGCCCGACGACACCGACGAGATGGATCCTTTCGTCGTCGCGTTGCGCCGCATAGAGCAGGAAAGCGGCCGCATGATCCAGGCGCAGATCCGTCTGCTCAAGGACGGCACCAGCAAGCTGCCGCTCGACGATCGTGAACAGATCATCCAGGACCGGCAGGAGGACGTCGACGAGGCCTTCCGGTGCTTCCTCGAATGGCTCGCCTCGCCCCCTGGCGAGCCAGCGTTCCCGTCTCCCTCCGGCTTCAACACCCGGCTCCGATCCAGTCAATAGGAAAACGCGAATCATGGATGTCATCAGGACACTGCTCGAATCACAGCTTCTCTTCACGCTGTTTCTGACGATAGCACTGGGTTATCTGGTCGGCGAAATCAGCATCCGGGGATTCTCGCTGGGGGCGGGCGCCGTGCTCTTCGTCGGCCTGGCCATCGGCGGCTTCGCACCGAAGGCCGCCCCGCCTGCGCTCATCGGCACACTGGGCCTGCTGCTCTTCCTCTATGGCGTGGGCATCCAGTACGGCGCGCAGTTCTTCAAGGGGCTGACCAGCGCCGAGGGACTCAAGGCGAATGCAGCCGCGGTTCTGGGCGTTCTTGCTTCGGGCTTCCTGGCCCTGGCGCTGGTTCCGCTCTTCGGAGTCAAGCTGGACGAAGCATTGGGACTGTTTGCGGGTGCCGGCACGAGCACTGCGACGCTGCAGGCGATCCTGGCGGCGTTGCAAGGTGAAGGCGCAGCGGTCGGGTACGGTGTCGCCTATCCGTTCGGAGTCGCCATCCCGATCCTTTGCATCCATCTCCTGAACTCCTGGCTCAAGCCGCCCATCGACCAATCGGGGGCCCAGACGATGGAAGCGGCCGAGATCGCCCTGCGCAATCCCTCGTTCGTCGGGATGAGCTTTTCGGACCTGCGCTCGAGGCTGCCCGCGGGTGTCGGGATCCCTGCCATCCGCCGCGAACATCAGAACCAGGTTCCCACGGATGCGCTGGTCCTCAGGGCCGATGATGTCTTGCTGGCTACCGCCACCACTCCCGAAGCGCTGGCGACGGCGGTGGCGTTGTTCGGAGAGGCCCAGCCCGGAAGAATGACCAGTCACACCGAAAGCGGTCTCGTCTACCGCCGGGTTTTCGCCTCGAGCCGCGCAGTGGTCGGGCAGGCGCTGGCAGATATCCGCTTTCCGGAGGGGGTCGTCTGCTCGATCGCCCATGTCCGCAGAGGCGATGGCGACTTGCTGCCTCGTCCCGATCTCATTCTCGAAGTCGGAGACCGGGTTGGAGTACTGGTCGACCGCATCCATACGAAGGCCATCCGGAAGCTGTTCGGGGACTCGATCAGGGGCACGGCGGAGCTGAGCTTCATTTCCATCGGCATCGGTGCCGCGCTTGGCCTCCTGCTTGGGATGATTGCACTGCCGATCCCGGGTGGCGGGAAGATGACACTCGGCCTGGCCGGGCTGCTCCTGTTCGCCCTGTTCCTCGGGAAGCTGCGCCGTTCGGGGCCGTTTGTCTGGACCATGCCGTTCTCTGCCAATCTGGTCCTCAGGAATCTCGGGCTTACCCTGTTCCTTGCCCAGGTCGGCATTGCTTCCGGACCGAAATTCTTTGCCACGGTCGGTGCCACCGGACTCACCTTCCTGATGTACGCCGTCGTGATCACGCTGATACTGGTGGTGGTCACGGCGGTCTTGTGCATGTGGATCTTCCGGATGCCCTTCGATCTATCGATCGGAGTGATCTCCGGTGCGACCGGCAACCCGGCTATCCTTGCCTTCGCGAGCCGGACTGCGCCTACGGATCGACCCGACATCGGCTACGCCATGATCTTTCCATCCATGACGATCGGGAAGATCCTGTTTGTTCAGATTGCGGCGACCCTGCTTACCTGAAGACGGCGTCCCTCGAGCGCCTATCCCGAAGCCACCTGAGAGAACCAGATGAAGATTGCCGTGTTCAGCGCCAAGCCCTATGACCGACAGTTTCTCGGTGCGGCGAACGCTGCCGAGGGCCACGAGTTGCAGTATTTCGAAGCGGCGCTCGGCCCTGAATCTGTCGCTCTCGCCGCGGGCCATGAGGCGGTATGCATTTTCGTCAATGATGTCGCCAACGCAGGTGTCCTCGAAGCACTCCGGGCCGGAGGGACGGGACTGGTGGCTCTTCGGTGCACCGGTTTCAACAACGTCGACCTGGAAGCCGCAGCGCGCCTGGGCGTCAAGGTTGTCCGGGTGGTGGACTACTCGCCCTATTCGGTTGCAGAGCATGCCGTTGCGCTGCTCCTGGCCGTCAATCGGAAGACGCATCGAGCCTACAACCGCACGCGCGACTCCAATTTCTCCCTCGAGGGCTTGATGGGCTTCGACCTCCACGGCAAGACCGCGGCCGTGGTGGGTACCGGCAAGATTGGCCGCGTATTCACCCGCATCATGCTGGGCTTCGGATGCAACGTCATCGGATACGACAAGTTTCCGTCCGCGGACTTTGAGGCGCTGGGTGCACGGTATGCGGCGCGGGGGGAAATCGGTGCCGACGCGGACATCATTTCCCTGCACTGTCCGCTGACGCCGGACACCCACCATATCGTCAACGCCGAGTCCTTGGCGAGAGTGAAACGCGGTGCCTTGCTGGTGAATACCAGTCGCGGTGGTCTGGTGGACACGGAGGCAGCCATCGAAGCGCTCAAGAGCGGGCAACTGGGTGGCCTGGCGCTGGACGTCTATGAGCAGGAAGCCGGGTTGTTCTTCCGCGATCTGTCAAGCACCATCGTCACCGACGACGTGCTGCAGCGCCTGATCGCTTTCCCGAACGTGATCGTGACCGGTCACCAGGCCTTCTTTACCCGGGAGGCGATCACGACCATCAGCGAGACGACCCTCCGCAGCGCGTCCGAATTCGCCAGAAATGCTACCGCTTTCCAATGAGATAAGGATGGCTTGACAGCAGGTCGCATCAGAGGCCGAAACGGAAGATCGAGAATCCTGTTTGGACAACGCCCGGGGTCCTCCCGGTGACGAACGAGGAAATGAAATGTCTACCGTGAAGCACGAGAAGTACCAGCGCCTGATCGACAAGTGCAAGTCCATTCCGCCGACGCCGACGGCCGTGGCACATCCGTGCGACGCCTCGTCGCTGGAAGGTGCGATGGAGGCGGCCCGGCTCGGCCTTATCGTGCCGACGCTGGTCGGCCCGCGTGCTCGCATCCTTGCGGTCGCAGCCTCGAGCGGGATCGATCTTTCCGGCGTCGAGATCGTTGATGCGCCCCACAGCGAAGCGTCCGCCGCCGCGGCAGTGCAGTTGGTGCGCGAGGGCAAGGCCGAGGCGCTGATGAAGGGCAGCCTCCACACCGACGAGCTGATGGCGGCCGTGGTCCGGCGGGAGACGGGCCTGCGCACGGCACGACGGGTCAGCCACTGCTTCGTGATGGACGTGCCCGGCCACGACGATGCCCTGATCATCACGGACGCGGCGGTCAACATCGCGCCGACGCTGGAGGAGAAGGTCGACATCCTGCAGAACGCGATCGATCTTGCGCACGCGATGGGCACGCCCGAAGTGCGGGTGGCGATTCTCTCGGCGATGGAGACGGTCAATCCGAAAGTGCCGTCCACCATCGAAGCGGCGGCGCTGTGCAAGATGGTGGACCGCCACCAGGTCACCGGCGCGCTGGTCGACGGTCCCTTGGCGCTGGACAACGCCATCGATCCCGAAGCTGCGCGGATCAAGAAGATCGATTCACCGGTGGCCGGCCGCGCCAACGTGCTGCTGGTGCCCGATCTCGAAGCGGGCAACATGCTCGCCAAGAGCCTGAGCTTCCTCGCCGGGGCAGACGCGGCGGGCATTGTCCTCGGGGCCCGGGTGCCGATCATCCTGACCAGCCGCGCCGACTCGCTGTTGACCCGTCTCGCCTCCTGCGCGGTCGCGGTGCTGGTCGCCAGGGCGCGTCGCGAGAACGCCAAGGCCGTCGGGTGACAGCCCCGCAGACGAGCGAGCAGACGGCCGCCGGCGGGCGCCTCCGTGATCCGATCCTCAATCCCGTGGATCGGATCATGGAAATGCTTTTTGGGCTTCTCATGGCGCTCAGCTTCACTGGCGCCGTCTCGGTGGCCGAATCCGGGCGGGAGGAACTTCGAGAAATGTTCATCGCGGCCCTGGGGTGCAATCTCGCCTGGGGCCTCGTCGACGCCGTGATGTACCTGATTCGCACCGTGGTGGATCGAGGCCGATCTCTCACGCTGGTGCGTTCCGTCCGGAGCGCTCGGGATGCGGAGGCCGGCCGCGCGCTGGTCGAGGGCTCGCTGTCACGGGGCGTGGCGGGCATGGTCTCGCCGACGGAGGTCGAAGCGATCCGAGGACGCATCGCCGCACTGCCAGCCGTGCCCGCGCGAGCCCGCCTGAACGGCAGCGACCTGCTTGCCGCCCTGGCCATCTTCCTGCTGGTCGTGCTCGCCACTTTTCCCGTCGTTCTGCCGTTCGCAGTGATGCAGGATGTCGGTATGGCCAATAACGCTTCCCGCGTGATCGCGCTGGTGATGCTGTTTCTCGGCGGTTTCGGCCTGGGGCATTACGCAGGCTACGGCTCCTGGCGCGCCGGTCTCATGATGACGGCCCTGGGTGTCTTGCTGGTGGGGGCGATCAAGGTGCTCGGAGGATGAAGGGCGCGCCCCGAGCGCTTTCCATGCTGGCAGCTGCGGTCGCGACGAGCGCTTTCGCCAGCGAGGACGTGGGCAACGGGCGCGCCGCGGCGCCGGCAATGAAGCCCTCGTGGGAGTTCGCGGCTACCGTATTTCCCACGATCGTTCGCGGCGGCGACAACTACACTTCCGCGATCGTGGCCGCCGATCGCGGCCCTCTGCATCTCGAGGCTCGATTCAACTACGAGTCCGTGGGCGCGCGGTCCGCTTTCGTCGGCTGGACCTTTTCCGGCGGAAACGAAATCACCTGGGAGCTGACGCCCCTGCTCGGCGGCGCCTGGGGCTCGACCCGGGCATTTGTGCCGGGACTGGAAGCGAGCTTGGCGTCGGGGCGCTTCGATTTCTACATCGAAGGGGAATATGTCCGCGATAGCGGGGACCGGAACAGCAGCTACCTCTATGCCTGGAGCGAGCTCGGCTTTCGGCCGGCCGAGTGGCTTCGGGCCGGCTTGGCGGCCCAGCGGACCCGAGCCTACGGCGGCGAGCGCGACATCCAGCGCGGGCCGTTCGCGCAGGTCACCTGGCGCCGCGTGACCCTCGGTGGCTTCTGGTTCAACCCGGGATCGTCGGATCAGGTCCTCGTCGTTTCGATCGGCACAGCGTTCTAGAAATGACGCTCGCCCCGAGTCATCCTGCCGCGTCGACGTCGCCCGCACGTCGGTCACGACCTACTGCCACGAGGCGGTGTCAGGCTCGCGTCCTGGGAGCACATCGATTCCTCCAGTGAGCTTGCGCCGGGTCGCGTTGGGCCAAGGTCCAATGGCCCGATCGGGGCTCCTCGTGCAGACTATCCGCTCCGGCGGGCTTGGCCATCACTCACCTCACGCCTTACGCGCGGCGGCTGTCGGGTGAGACGGTCTACGCCGACGGTGGCGTGCACATCATGGCGTAGCACAACAGCGCCCACGCTCACAACTTAGCCAGACTCGCTCCTGCAGCAGCGGCCTCCCATCGGCAGCCCTGCGGCGAGAGCCAACATCCGAGAGAGCGCAAGATGCCCAACGCAAACAGCACCACAAGACGAACTGCGACCACAGATCCGAAGCCTGACATCCAGCCATCGATGGCCGCCATGGCGGCGGCCCTGCAGGCGTGGGGGCCGTTGGGCGAGTACATGAATGACGCGACGCAGCGCACCATTCTGTTCTGGGACGTGATGCGCCAACGCAGCGCCCAGTACTACGAGCAGAAGGACAAGGACATCCCCCATGTGTTGAGCTTCGATGCCGAACTGGTGCTGGACGCCCGGACTTTCGCCAGGCCGGTCAACTATCTGCTCGTGCGCATCAAGCCGGCGCAAGGCGTGGTGATCGACCCGTTGAAGCGGCCGTTCGTGGTGGTCGATCCGCGTGCCGGGCACGGGCCCGGCATCGGCGGCTTCAAGGCCGACAGCGAAATCGGCGTGGCCATGCATGCCGGCCATCCCTGCTACTTCGTCGGTTTCACACCTGATCCGATGCCCGGCCAGACCATCGAGGACATCATGAACGCCGAGGCGGTGTTCCTGGAACGCGTCATCGAGATGCACCCACAGGCAGAGGGCAAGCCCTGTGTCATCGGCAACTGCCAGGGGGGCTGGGCCGTGATGCTCGTGGCCGCCATCCGGCCCGAGCTGTTCGGCCCCATCATCATCGCCGGTTCGCCCCTGTCGTACTGGGCGGGGGTGGAAGGCGAGAACCCCATGCGCTACAGCGGCGGCCTGGCAGGCGGAACCTGGATGACGGCGCTGACCAGCGACCTGGGCAACGGCAAATTCGACGGCGGGCACCTGGTCGAGAATTTCGAGAACCTGAATCCCGCCAACACGCTGTGGACCAAGAACTACAACCTGTGGTCCAAGGTGGATACCGAGGGGGAACGCTTCATCGAGTTCGAGAAATGGTGGGGCGGGCACGTCAACCTCACCGGCGAGGAAATCCAGTGGATCGTCGACCAGTTGTTCGTCGGCAACCGCCTGGCCACCGGCGAGATCGTCACCGGCAAGGGCGAGCGGATCGACCTGCGCCGCATCCGCTCGCCCGTTGTCTGCTTCTGTTCCAAGGGCGACAACATCACCCCACCGCAGCAGGCTCTGGGGTGGATCGTCGACCTTTACAGCAGCGACAACGACCTCCAGGCCTGCGGCCAGACCATCATCTATGCCGTGCACGAAACCGTCGGCCATCTCGGTATCTTCGTCTCGGGCGGCATCGCCAAGAAGGAACACCAGGAATTCGCCTCCAACGTCGATCTGATCGATGTCCTGCCCCCCGGCCTGTACGAGGCCGTGATGACCCGGAAGACAGCAGATGCGGCCCATCAGGAAGGGGTCGTCGGGGACTGGATCGTTCGTTTCGAGCGCCGGACCCTGGACGATGTGCGCGACATCGTGCGGCCCAACTCCGAGAACGAACGTCGCTTCGCCACCGTTCGACGGGTTTCCGAGATCAACCTCGGCCTGTACCGCACCCTGTTCCAGCCGTTCGTGAAGGCGTCGGTCAACGAACAGACGGCGGCGTGGATGAAGAAGTTGAGCCACGCCGAGCTGCCGTTCGAGATCTTCTCCAAGCGCAACCCGCTGATGAAACAGGTGGCCCAGCTGGCGGAGCAGGTGCGCCAGCAGCGCCGACCCATTGCGCCCGGCAACCCCTTCCTGGCGTGGCAAGCCCAGATGTCGGACTGGATCATCGCCGCCCTCGACGGCTATCGCGATCAGCGCGACAGCATCATGGAGAAGACTTTCCTGGCCATCTACAGCTCGCCGGCTCTGCAGGCGATGGTCGGGCTGGGCGCCTCTGACGAGCCCGCACGCAGCAAGCCGGGGCTGAACAGGGAGCACGTCGCGCTCGTCCAGGAGCGCATCGCCGAGCTGAAGGCGAGCATCGCCGAGGGTGGCCCTCGCGAGGCCTCGATCCGCGCCATGCTCTATATCGCCCAGGCGGGGGCCGGCGCCGACGAACGCATGTTCAATATATTGCGCCAGCTTCGCGCCGAAAACGAAGGGCTGACCCTGCAGGCGTTCAAGCAGACCGTGCGCGAACAGTATTTCAAGCTTCAGCTCGACCCCGAGGCAGCGCTCGCGGCCATTCCGACGATGCTGTCGACCGACCTGGCCCGGCGCGCGCGCATGCTGGAGGTGCTGCACCGGACCGTCCGGGCCACCGGAGACGTCACTGGCGAAAGCGCGGAACGGCTGGCGCAGGTCGAAAAGCTGTTCGGCGCGGGCCTGTCCATCGTTCCGCGCCGCAAGGCATCCGCCAAGGCAAATCCCAGCGCAACCAGAAAGACCACCGCCAAGGCAAATCCCAGCGCAACCAGAAAGACCATCAGCAAGGCGGCGCGAAAGCCTTCCTGACCTTCAGACCCCGGGAGACCTTGCGCAGGCGGCACGGCGATTGATTGCGTCCGCTCCCGGTTCCCCCTCTGGAGCGCTGATGGAAGAACGGCTTCCCGCCTTATGGCATTGTCAAGTCGAAGGAGATCGACGATGAAGAAGCATACGAAGCGCAGTACGGCGGCCGATGTGCAAGACGCTTCAGCAGACAAGCCGGATGCCGAAGACAGCGCCATGCCGGTAGAGGTCGATCCAGGCCTGGATCCGGGCGCCGAGATGTCGGACAAGCAATACGCCAAGGCGCTCAAGAAGTTGCAGGTCGAGCTGGTCAATCTGCAGTTGTGGGTGGCGCACACCGGAGCAAAGGTTTGCATCGTCTTTGAAGGTCGCGATGGTGCCGGCAAAGGGGGCACGATCAAGGCGCTCACCGAGCGCGTCAGTCCACGCGTCTTCCGCGTCATCGCATTACCCGCGCCGACCGAGCGCGAGAAGTCCCAGATGTACATACAGCGCTACATGCAGCACTTTCCGGCCGCCGGTGAGGTCGTCATCTTCGACCGGAGCTGGTACAACCGCGCCGGCGTCGAGCGCGTCATGGGCTTTTGCACCTCCAGCCAGGCTGATCGATTCCTGCAGATCGTTCCGCTGGTCGAGAAAGCCATCGTCAATTCGGGAATCATCCTGCTGAAGTACTGGCTGGAGGTCAGCCCGGAGGAACAGACACGCCGGCTGAAGGCACGCTTCGAGGACGGTCGCAAGGTCTGGAAGCTCTCGCCGATGGACCTCAAGTCGTACGGTCGGTGGTACGACTATTCGCGCGCCCGCGACGCGATGTTCGCCGCGACCGACACTATCCACGCGCCATGGAGGGTTGCGCCGTCGGACCGCAAGAAGAACGTTCGCCTGAACATCATCGGCGACATTCTGAAGAGGGTGCCGTACAAGGTACTGCCGCGCGACAAGGTGAAGCTGCCAAGTCGGCAGAAGCCGGGCGACTATGTCGAGCCGGACCACCCGATCAAGTACATCGACCAGACCTATTGACGCGGCGGCCCGCGATGACCACGATCGGCTCGGACCTTACCCTTCGCGACGGCCGTGTCGTGCATGTGCGCGCCGTTACCCCTGCTGACGAGGCCGAGTTCCTCCAGGCATTCGAGCGCCTGAGCGACCATGCCCGGTACATGCGATTCATGCGCGTGGTGCGCGAGCCGGACTCGCAGCGCCTGCACAGCGGGATTGCCTCTTTTCCCGAAGCCGGTATCGGGGTCGTGGCGACCGTCCCGGCAGCTGATGGGATCGACATTGTCGGCAGCGCGATCGCCGTCTTTGCCAGCGATCGGGTGAGTTGCGAGTTCGCGATCACCGTCGCCTCCGATTTCGGCGGCGTCGGACTCGCGACCGCGCTGATGACCAGCGTCATCGACGAGGCGCGGCGTCGCGGGCTGAAGCAGATGGAAGGGTTCGTGCTGGCGCAGAATCAGCCGATGCTTCGCTTGGCGAGGCGCCTCGGGTTCCGCATCGAGATCGAGCCCGGCGACGCCTCCGTCCGCATTTGCCGGATGGCGCTCTAGGAGCCTGGCCCAGGCTTCTCGAGCAGATAGGTCCACGGCCGAATGCGATGTGTGAAGAACTGCAAGGCAGATCGAATCCACCCGCGACTTGTGCCGGGTCGCGTTGGGCCAAGGTCCAATTGGCTAGCCAAGGCTCCTCGTTCAGACTATTCAAGCGGCATCTTGGAGCGCACATGACATGAAGCTACTGATCGGCAATATCGCGCCCGGAACGTCGGACGACGAAATCCGCGAATTTTTGAAGCGATACGTGGCGAACGCGGAGTGCATGAGCATCGAGCGAGTCGATGGCGATGGCTCGCGTCCCGCCGCGGTGATCGAGTTCGGCGGCTCGGTCGAGACGATTATCACGCGCCTGCACGGGATGTACTGGAAGGAGCGCAAGCTGAATGTTCAGGCGCTGACCCGCTGAGCGCGCGCAGGTCACGGCCTCCCTGAATCCGACCGGCGGCCGAAGCGAGGAGAAGTATGTCGTTGATCGACCGTGTGGTTCTGGCGTTGTTCGGTGGCTCCTCGAACAAGACGAGCGCCGCCGATCGGAAGGTGATCGACGAGTTGATCGAGGTGATCGTCGACGCGGTGGAGCCGCGAGTGCGCTTGCGAGCTGGCTACCGCGCCAAGCTCGCCGAGGGCTCGCGCATCACGGTCGCGCACCTGCGCGACCTGGGGCGCATCCCGCTCGCTCCGATCGTCCTTTGCCGAGCCGCGTGGGGTACCGATCCGTACGTCCGTGCCTTTTTTGCCAACGCGGCCGATGTCACGGACTGCATTTCGCGCAGTCGTGACGTGCGGAGCTTCTTCGAGCAGCATCCTGACTGCAGTGAGGCTTATGCGTTGCTTGGCATGAAGTGCACCGAGCGCCGGGTACTGGCGCCGCGCATGGAAAACGGCGTGGTGCGCCAGGACGTCGCGCAGACGACGGTGAGCTTCTCGGAACATCGGCTGCTCGCTCCTGCCGCTGATGAAGCGCTGAATCGGCTGGACGTCGGGCGTCGCATTGTGCAGCGCCTTGCGCAACTGGTGCTGGCGCGGATCGTCGCCGTCGATCAGCGTGTAAAGGACTTGGCCCTGCAGCAGGCCTATCTCGTCATGAAGCAGCGCATGCTGCAGCGCGGACGCGATGGCATGCAGGGTTTGATCAGCGACCCGGCAGGCATTGAGCTGCAGATCGCTGATGTCGATCGGGCGCTCAAGGAGACGACCGAAAGCTATCTCGAAGCGAAGAGCAGCTTGTCCCTGCTCGACGGCTACATTGACCACATCAACGCCGTGCTGACGGAACCCGAGCAACAGGTCGGCATGAAGCGTGTCCACATGCGCGTCAACATGATGGGTTTCAAGGTCGATGCATCGACGAGCGACGAACCGGCGAACGAGCTCGAGCTCACCGAGCTCTACATCGGCGAGGGGCTGCGCGCCACCGTCGCGCTCGTGCGCATCCCGCGCGAAGAGCTTGCTCCGAAGGAGAATTTGCTCGCGCAGGCGGAGCGATTCCTCTGACCGGACCGCACATCATGTCGGTCCCCTCGGTAGTTCCGATCAGCGGGCCGCGTCTGGCGTTCGACGAACGGCGCCGGTCGGGGATCAGGCAACCGGTGCGACGGCGGGCGTGGGTCGCAATGCCGCGAGCGCTTCGCGACCCGGCGCCGCGGCGAAGAGCTCTCGCGTGTAGGGGTGCGTCGGATTTCCGAACAGCGTCGCGGCCGGTCCGCATTCGACGATGCGGCCCTTCTGCATCACGGCAACGGTATCGCAGATCTGCGCTGCGACGCGCAGGTCGTGGGTGATGAACAGGATCGCAAGGTTGAGCCGTCCCTGGATCTCTTCCAGCAGCCTCATCACCTGCGCCTGCACCGATACGTCGAGCGCGGAGACTGCCTCGTCGGCGATCAGCAATTCCGGGTCCATCGCAAGGGCGCGCGCGAGGCAGATGCGCTGGCGCTGGCCGCCGGAAAACTGGTGCGGATAGCGATCGAGCGCGTCCGGATCAAGACGCACCAGTTGCATCAGGTCGCGTGCGTGCTGCCATGCTTCCTCGCGCGAGATGCCATAGTTCATTGGCCCTTCGATGATGGACAGGCCGACCGTGCGGCGCGGATTCAGCGACCGGTACGGATCCTGGAAGACGATCTGGACCTTGCGGCGCAGTTCGCGCAGGCGACCCGCCGGCATGCGCGCGATGTCGTCGCTGCCGAGCAGGATCTGGCCGCCGGTCGGATCGATCAGGCGCGCGACGCAGCGTGCCACGGTCGATTTGCCCGAGCCGGATTCGCCGACGATGCCCAGCGTCTCGCCCTTGCGGATGGCGATGGAGATATCCTGCGCCGCCTTTACCGAGCGCCCGCCGGAGAACAGCGACATGCTGGTGTAGGTTTTCTCGAGCCCGCGCACGTCGAGCACCAGGGGTGCCTCCTGCAGTGCGCGCATCGTCTCCGCTGCGACCGACGGCGGCGTGTGCGAAGGCACCGAGTCGATCAGCATGCGGGTGTACGGATGCTTCGGCGCGCGCAGGATCTCGGCGGTCGGACCGACTTCGACCAACTCGCCATAGCGCAGAACGGCGACCCGATCCGCGACTTCGGCGACCACGCCGAAGTCGTGGGTGATGAACAGCACGCCGGTGCCACGGTCGCGCTGCAGCTCGCGGATCAGGCGCAGGATCTGCGCCTGGGTGGTGACGTCGAGCGCAGTGGTCGGCTCGTCGGCGATCAGCAGCGCCGGCTCGAGGATCAGGGCCATCGCGATCATGATCCGCTGGCGCTGGCCGCCCGAAAGCTGGTGCGGGAACGAGGCGATGATCCGGTCCGGCTCGGGCAGGTGGACCTGCTCGATCATCGCACGGATGCGTCGGCGCCGCTGCTCTGAGCCCAGGTCGGTATGCTCGCGGAGCACCTCGTCGATCTGTTCGCCGCAACGCATGACCGGATTCAGCGCCGTCATAGGCTCCTGGAAGATCATGCCCATCTGGTTTCCGCGAAGGTCGCGCAACCGGCGCAACGGAATGCCTACGAGTTCCTCGCCCGCAAGCTTGATCGAGCCGCCGGTGATCGGCAGTGCCTTCGGCAGCAGCCCCATCGTCGAGAAGGCGGACACCGATTTTCCCGATCCCGATTCGCCGACCAGGCAGACGATCTCGCCCGCCGCGACCGTGATCGAGAAGTCCTTCAGCGCGTGGCTGCGGTCCGCATCCTCCGGCAGCGCCACCGACAGCCCCTCGACCTCCAGCACGACGCCTTCGCGTTTACCCTGCGAGCTGCTGGCGAGCCCAGCCTGACCCGTTGCACGACTCACCGTCTCACACCCGGCAGCCGCGGCGGAACGGGCTCAGCCCGGCCGCTCGCGGCGCCCGCCTTCGAAGAAGGGAGTGAGGCCGGACACGAACAGTCCCTGCGGACTGTTCGTGCCTGCCGAACGCCATCGGCCTCCGGCCGCTGGCTGTAGGTGACGAAGGCACCAAGGGGGGACCTCATCATCGTCATATCTTCTTCGACATCCGGGGATCAAGCGTGTCCCGCAGCCCGTCCCCCAGCATGTTCACCGCGAGCACCGTGATCGTGAGGAATACGCCGGGGATCAGGATGTTGTGCGGCAGGAGCTGGAATACGCCGCGGCCTTCCGCCATGATGTTGCCCCAGGTCGGCGTCTCCGGCGGGATGCCGACGCCGAGGAAGCTGAGGATCGCCTCGAGCAGGATCGCGGAGGCGCAGATGTAGGTGGCCTGCACGATCAGCGGCGCGATCGTGTTGGGCAGCACGTGCCGGTAGAGGATCTTCGGCGTCGGCGTGCCCACCGACACCGCCGCTTCCACGTACGGCTCCTCGCGGATCGACAGCACGATCGACCGCACCAGCCGCACCACGCGCGGTATCTCCGGTATCGCGATGGCCACCACGACCGCGATCAGGCTTGCACCCGACAGCGACACCAGCGCGATCGCGAGCAGGATCGACGGTATCGCCATCAGGCCGTCCATGATCCGCATCACGATGCCGTCGAGCCAGCGGTAGTAGCCGGAGACGAGGCCGATGAACAGGCCGACCGCCACCGACACCGCCGCAACCAGGATGCCGACGATCAGCGAGACGCGCGCGCCGTAGACGACGCGGGCGAAGATGTCGCGACCCAGGCCGTCGGTGCCCATCAGGACCGTCTTCTTCACCCGCTGGCCGTCGTCGTTGCGGAAGGTGATTTCCTCGCCAGGCGCCTTGTTGCGACCTGCGGGATTGATGGCGGTGGGATCGTCCTTGGTGATCATCGGGGCGGCAATGCCGACCAGGGCGACCGCCAGGATCAGCAGCGCGCCGATCATGACCGACAGGTTGCGCGACAGCCGCCGCCACAACGGCACCTGGGACCGCGCCCTGCGCAGGCCCGAGGCTTCGGGATCGGCGCCGATCGGATCGGCGGCGAGCAGTGCATCGGTGAGGGAATGACCGGGTGTGTCGAGATGAGTGCTGCTCTTCATCGTTGCCCCCGTCAGTACCGGATCCGCGGATCGAGCACGGTGTAGAGCAGGTCGATGCCAAGGTTGATCAGCACGTAGGCGACCGAGAACAACATGATGACCGCCTGGACCGTCGGATAGTCCCGCGCCAGCACTGCGTCCACCGTCAGGCGCCCGAGCCCGGGAATGTTGAACACGCTTTCGGTGACGACGACGCCGCCGATCAGCAGCGCGATGCCGACGCCGATGACGGTGACGATCGGCACCGCGGCATTGCGCAAGGCATGCCCGAGCACGACCTTCAGCTCCGGCAGCCCCTTGGCACGAGCGGTGCGAACATAGTCTTCATTGAGCACCTCGAGCACGCTGGTGCGGGTCATCCGCGCGATCAACGCGATGTAGATCGTGGCCAGTGATATCGTCGGCAGGATCAGCCGGTGGATGAAGCCGCCGAAGCCGTCGGCGATCGACTGGTACCCCTGCACCGGGAACCAGCCGAGCTTCACCGACAGCAGCCAGATCAGGCAGTAGCCGATCACGAACACCGGCACCGAGAAACTCAGCACCGAGAAGGCCATCACGCCTCGGTCGATCCAGGAACCTTGGCGATAGGCGGCGAGCGTGCCCAGCGGCACCGCGAGCAGTGTGGCCAGGGTGATGGTGCTGACGGTCAGCGCGATGGTCGGCTCGAGGCGGTCGGCGATCAGCATCGCCACCGGTCGCTTGTAGAAGAAGGACTCGCCGAAATCGCCGGTCAGCATGTTGCCGACCCAGATGACGAACTGCGAAACGATCGGCCTGTCCAGCCCGAGGCTCTGGCGGATCTGTGCGAGATCCGCGCTGGTGGCCGAATCTCCTCCGATCACGGCGGCCGGATCCCCGGGAGTCAATCGCAGCATCAGGAACACGATCAACGCCACCACCAGCAGCACCGGGATCACGGCGGCAACCCGCCGTGCAATGTAAACCCACACAGGCTACTTCTTCTTCTCGACGTTCCAGAAGACCTGGGCCGGCGCAACGATCAGGCCGGAGACGTTGGACCGGTGCGCCATCGGCTGGTACCACTGGCCGAGGTAGATATGCGTCGGGTACTCGTTCACCACCCGCTGCTGTACCGCGATGGCGATTTGCTTCTGCTTGGCCGGATCGGTTTCGCGTGAGAAGTCATCACGCAGTTTCTCCAGCTTCTCGTCGCAGGGCCAGCCGAAGTTGGCCTTGTCGCAGGATGCGTTGACGAACGAAGTCGACACCGGATTCAGCACGTCCGCGGACACCCACGAGGTGAGCATCACGTTCCAGCCGCCGGCCGATGGCGGATCCTTCTTCACCCGCCGCGCGACCACCGTCTGCCAGTCGCTCGACTGCATGTCGACCTTGAAGCCGGCGCGCTCCATCAGCGACTTGGCCACCGGCGCGAGGTTGGTCAGGACCTGCAGGTCGGTGGAATGCAGCAGCACCACCGGGGTGCCGTCGTAGCCGCCTTCCTTCAGCAGAGCCTTTGCCTTGTTGACGTTGGACTCGAGCTTGTCCTTCATGCCGTCTTCGGAAGCCAGGGGAGTGCCGCAGATGAACATCGCCTTGCAGACCTTGTAGTACTTCGGGTCGCCGATGGCGGCCTGCAGGAAATCCTCCTGGTTGAACGCCTCGTAGAGGGCGGCGCGGATCTTCGGATTGTCGAACGGCTTGTGCTGGACGTTGAAGCGCAATGCATACTGGTTGCCGAGCGGGTTCTGCTCGAGCAGCTTCACGTCCTTGGCCTTCTCCAGGGTCGGGAGGAGATCGTGGCGGGGTTGTTCGATCACGTCGATCTCGCCGGCCACCAGCGCGTTGACGGCGGTCTGCTGCTCCGGCATGGCGATCCATTCGACGCGGTCGACCTTGACCTCATGGCTGCCGGCCAGGCCCGAAGGCGGTTCGCTGCGCGGCTTGTACTTGTCGAACTTGACGTAGACCGCCCGGTCGCCCGGCTTCCACTCGTCGGTCTTGAAGACGAACGGACCCGAGCCGATGTACTCCTTGATCTGATCGCCGCCCGGCGTCTGGGCGATGCGCTTCGGCATGATGAAGGGCACGTTCGACGACGGCTTGCCGAGGGCGAGCAGCATCAGGCCGGTCGGCGAGTTGAGCGTCATCTGAAACGTCTTCTGGTCGACCGCCTTCATTTCCGTCACGAAGCTCAGCAGCTTCTGGCCGGTGGCGTCCTTGCTGCCCCAGCGCTGCAGCGAGGCGATCACGTCCTCGCTGGTGACCGGGGCGCCGTCATGGAAGAGCAGGCCGTCGCGCAGCGTGAAGGTCCATTTCAGCTTGTCGTCGGAGACGGTGTATTTGTCCACCATCTGCGGCTTGACCTCGCCGTTCGCGTCGGTCGAGAACAGCGTGTCGTAGATCATGTACCCGTGGTTGCGGGTGATGTACGCGGTGGTGAAGATCGGGTCCACGATCTTGAGGTCCGAGTGCATCACCACGCGCAGCGTGGTCTGGGCCTGCAGCGGCTGCGCGATCAACGTGCCGGCGGCGAGCACCGTCGCCGCGATCGCGGCAGCAAGCGTGCTGCGCGCAGTCGCCACGGCGGCCATGCGGCCCTTCATTGTTCCAACAATGCCCATGTTCTCTCCGATCCTCTTTGCTGGTTGTCCGCATGAACCGCGCACGGACGTCGATGTGGTGGGGTACTGCGCGGTGTTGCTGTCGAGCGGCTATTGTGCAGCCGAACCACACCCTGTCAACAGGGCGGGAAGTCCCGATGCCAGGCTGTCGCCGCCTCATACGCCGCGGCCGCCTTGATGCATGCCGCCTCCTGATGGTGCGGTGCGACCAGTTGCAGTGCGATCGGCAATCCGCTGGTGCTTCGGCCGCAGGCGAGCACGATCGCGGGCTGCTGGCTGAGGTTGAACGGCGTCGTGTACGGGGTCCACCAGGTCCAGTCGAACGAGGCATGCCGGCGGCTCGCTTCGACGATCACGGCAGGCAGATCGCATCCGGATCCGCTCGCGCACGGCGACACCAGGCCCGCGCCGAAAGGCAGCACCGCAACGGCCGGCGTCAGCAGCAGGTCATGGCAGAGCGCGAGGTGGCGCATCGCGATGGCGATCTCGAGCCGCTCGTCGTGCGCGCGCAGGAAATCGGCGAGCGTGTAGCGCGCAGCATCCGCGACTGCGTCGCGCAGCGCGGGATCGAGCAGTTCCTGCTTCTCCGGCGGCAGCTTCATCACCACGTTGCGGGCGCTGCCCATCCAGTGCGCGAGGAACGCGTCGTGGCAATCGCGGATGCCGGGATCCTTGCGTTCGACGATCGCGCCGAGCGCGGCAAAGGTGGCGGCGGCTGCGTCGAGCGAGCGTTCGATCTCGGGGTCGAGGCAGTCGACGTAACCGAGCCTCGGGCTGTAGGCGATCTTCATGCCGCGCAGGTCGGGAGGCGCGGTGCACGCGTCGTCGCCGAAGGCATCGCGCAGGTACTCCCGCGTCGGGGGCGGCAGCGAGAAACCGTCGCGCGGGTCGGGCCGCGCCAGGATGTCCAGCATCACCGCCACGTCCGCGACGCGGCGGGCGTGCGGGCCGAGGTGGGCGACGGTGCCCATCGGCGAGGCGGGCCAGGCGGGAATGCGGCCGAACTGCGGCTTCAGGCCCACCGTGCCGGTGAACGCCGCCGGAATGCGAACCGAGCCGCCGCCGTCGGTTCCGACGGCGAGCACGCCCATGCCTGCAGCTACGGATGCCGCCGCCCCGCCTGACGAGCCGCCAGGCGTGCGGGCGAGATCCCACGGATTGCGGGTGATGCCGCACAGCGGCGAGTCGGTGCTCGCGCGCCAGCCGAATTCCGGCGTGGTGGTCTTGCCGAGCAGCACCGCACCGGCTTCGCGAAGCCGGGCGGTGGCCGGTGCGTCGGTGGCCCATGGCTGCGCCGCATCGACGGTACGCGAGCCGCGCAGCGTCGGCTGGCCGCGGGTGAGGATCAGGTCCTTGATCGACGTGGGCACGCCGTCGATGCGGCTCAGCGGCTCGCCAGCCAGCCAGCGCCGCTCGGCGTCGCGCGCCGACGCCATTGCCGCCTCGTGGTCCACCACGCAGTAGGCATTGAGCAAGGGATCGAGAGCGTCGATCCGGGCCAGCGTCGCCTGCGTCACCTCGACCGGAGAGAGGCTGCGACGACGGTATTGCTGCGCCAGCTCGATCGCATCGAGCAAGCAGATGTCGCCGGCGCCGGCGGCGCCGGCCGCTGCGGCAGGTGGCTTGTCCGTCATCGTACGCTCCTCGACTCGTGCTTCCCGATGCCGAGGGTAACCCACGGCATTCTCCCGTTGCCCCAACTAGCCTCATGGAATACCCGCAGGCGACCGGCGCGGACGGCCCTTCCTCGTTGCCGGCGCATTGGCAATCCATGCAGCGAATACAATCGCCCGCTTTGCACGGGCGGATTGCGCGATGAAGATTGCCGTCGGAGGCATGCAGCACGAGACGAACACCTTTGCGCCGGCACGCGCCGATCTCGACGCCTTCGTCAAGGGCGGCGGCTGGCCGACGATCCAGTACGGCGCCTCCCTGTTCGACGCTGTCGCCGGGGCGAACCTGCCGGTTGCCGGCGCGATCGACGCGCTGCGGGCCGCCAATCATCAGGTCGTGCCGCTCGCCTGGGCGGCGGCGTCGCCGTCTGCGCATGTCACCCGCGAGGCCTTCGAGACGATCGTCGGCGAACTGGTGCACCGGCTGCAGGAGGCCCTGCCGGTCGACGGCGTCTACCTCGACCTGCACGGCGCGATGGTCTGCGAGCACGTGGACGACGGCGAGGGCGAGATCATCGCGCGGGTGCGCCAGGTGGTGGGACCGAAAGTGCCGGTGGTGGCGAGCCTCGACCTGCATGCGAACGTGACCCGCCGCATGGTGCAGGCAGCCGATGCGCTCGCCATCTACCGGACCTATCCGCATGTCGACATGGCGGCCACCGGCGCGCGGGCGGCACAGCGGCTGATGACGATCGCGCACAGCGGCCGCTTTCCGGCCAAGGCGCTGCACGTGTTCGACTTCCTCACACCGTTGCCGTCGCAGTGCACGCTGATGGAACCTTTGCGCGGCCTCTACGAGCTGCTTGCCAGGATCGAGCGCGAGGACGGCGTCTGGCTCGACATGGCCCCTTGCTTTCCGATGGCCGATTTCCCCGAATGCCAGATGACTGCGGTCTGCTACGCCCCGGATCCAGCAGCGGCCGAGCCGGCCCTTGCGCGACTGGCAAAGGCGGTCGCGGATGCCGAACCCGCCTTCGCGCTGACGTTGTGGACGCCGGCGGACGCGGTGGCTTATGCGGTGCGCCATGGCGCACCGGGCGCGCCCATCGTGCTGGCGGACACCCAGGACAATCCGGGTGCCGGCGGTAACGGGGACACCACCGGCCTGCTCGCCGCCATGATTGCCGCTCGCGCGCCGGAGTCGGTGCTGGGGCTGCTGATCGACCCGGCATCGGCCGATCAGGCCCATCGCATGGGCACCGGCGCTGCCGCCGAGTTCCGCCTCGGCGCGATCTCGGGTGTCGCCGGCCACCAGCCGGTGGCGGCGCGATTTGTGGTCGAGCGGCTCGGCGACGGCCGCTTCACCTGCACCGGCCCGATGTTCAAGGGCTTCCGGATGAACCTCGGCTCGATGGCACTCCTGCGCGAGGAGCGGTCGGGCGTGCGGGTCGTGCTCGCCTCGGTCAAGTGCCAGGCGGCCGATCAGGAAATGTTCCGTCACGTCGGTATCGAGCCGATCCGGCAGCGGCAGGTGGCGGTCAAGAGTTCGGTGCATTTTCGGGCCGACTTCCAGCCGATCGCACGCGAGGTTCTGGTGGTCCGCTCGCCCGGTCCCGCACTCGCCGATCCCGCCGATTTTCCCTGGAAGCGGCTGCGGCCCGGGCTGCGCCTGCGGCCACTGGGTCCGGCCTTTGCGCCGGCCGCCGGCCAGTGATGCGTCGGAGCAGATGTCGGATGAGGGCGGGAGGATCGGCAGGATGAAAGGCGGGATGCAAGCCGGCGGGCCTGCAACCGAGGCGGTCGAGGCGGCCACGCGTGCCCTCGTGCAGAACGATGCGACCGGCATAGCCGCCCGGGTGGTGACCGGCGAACTGCAGGCCGAGGCGCTCCTCGATGCGTCGCTCGCCCGGATCGAGGCGCTCGACGACCGCCTTGGCGCCGTCTGCTGGATCGATGCCGATGTCGGCCGGGAGGCGGCGCGGGCCGTCGACCAGGAAGTCGCCGCCGTGGCCGGCCGGCGGGACGGCCAGCGGGAACTGCTGCGCCGGCGGCCGTTCGCCGGCGTCCCGTTCCTGCTCAAGGACCTCGGCCTGGCGGCCCGGGGCCTGCCGTCGCAGATGGGATCGCGGCTGTTCGGATCGCTGACGGGTGCGCCGGTGCACTGGCAGATCGATGCCGAACTGGTGCGGCGCTACCGATCCGCGGGGCTGGTCATCTTCGGACGCACCACCACGCCGGAACTCGGGATCAGCGCCAGCACCGAGGCGAGAGCCTATGGCCGCCCGACCCGCAACCCATGGGACCTGTCGCGCAGCGCGGGCGGCTCGAGCGGTGGCGCCGGCGCGGCAGTCGCCGCCCGCCTCGTGCCGATCGCACACGCCTCCGACGGCGCCGGCTCGATCCGCATTCCAGCCAGCTGCTGCGGCCTGGTCGGGCTCAAGCCAAGCCGCGCGCTGATACCCAACGGCCCGCTTGCCGGCGAGGGCTGGGGCGGCTTTGCGACGGAGCATGTGCTCACTCAGTCGGTGCGTGACTGCGCCCTTGCGTTGGCGATCAGCGCCGGTGCCGACGTCGGTGCGGCTTATGCTTCGCCACCGGTCTCGCTCGCGCGGCTCAGGGAAATCGCCTCCGGGGCCGCCCAGAGCCATCGCGGTGAACGGCTGCGGATAGGCTTCGTGGACACCACCTTCGAAGGGGATGCCATCGATCCGCGGGTGGCGCAGGCTATCCGCCAGGCTGTCGCCGCGCTGCGGGAGAAGGGCGGCCACGAGGTGCAGCCGGTGCAGGTGCCGGTGCAGACGCAGGACATCGTGGAGACGGTGATCCGCACGATGACCTGCTGGACCGCGGCCGGCATCGTCGCCTTCTGCCGGCAGGCGGGACTCGACCCGGCGGGGCTGCCGGAAGACGCCCTTGAGCCATCGACCTGGGGCGCGCTGCGGGCCGGCCGGCAGGCCGATTCCGCCGAATACATCGCGCTGCTCGCGCGAACCAACCGGATCGCGCGGTCGATCGGCTCGGCCTTCGAAGCCTTCGACGTCGTGGTGATGCCGGTGCTGGCCGAGCCTCCGGCTGCGCTCGGCCGGTTCGCGATGACGAATCCCGACTACCTCGACTATCGCCTCGGTGCACGCGGCCTCATCCACTATTCGCCGTTCGCGCCGCTGGCGAACCTCACCGGGCAGCCGGCGGTATCGTTGCCGCTGGCGATGGCCGACGGTCTGCCGGTCGGCATCCAGTTGATCGGGCGGATGGGTGGCGACGCGGAGTTGCTTGAGCTCTGTGCGGACCTGGAGCGATGGCTGCCATGGCATGCCCGGCGGCCGGTGATGGGTATGCCGGACGAGAGTGTCCACAAGAGCGGCCAAACCAGCGGAGGTTCGCCATGCTGCGCTTCCTGATCCCGGCGCTGATCGTCATCAACCTGGTCCTGTTCGGCCGCGCGATGGGCTGGCTGCCGGGGCTGGTCGGCGACATACCGGACCCTGGCCGGATCTCGCGCCAGGTGAACCCGGAGCAACTCCGGATCGTGCCGCCGCCGCAGTCCGCGGCCACTGCCGGGCGGCCCTGAACGCTCCGCGCATGCACATCTTCACCTACGGCTCGTTGATGTTCCCGGCCGTATGGACTCGCGTCGTTGCCGGCTGCTACCGATCGACGGGCGCCTGCCTGGCCGGCTTCCGCCGCCGGCGAGTGCGGGGTGAGGACTATCCGTGCCTCGAACGGTCGGCGGGAGAGGATGGAAATGGCGACGATGGCGGCGATGGCGGACATTGCGGAGATGGCGGCAACACGGGCGATGGCGGTGATCACGGCCAGGTCATGGGCGTGCTCTACCTGGACGTGGCCCCCGCCGATATCGCCTCGCTCGACGCATTCGAAGGGGCGGACTACTGCCGCATCGAAGTACCGGTGACCGTGTGCGACCGGCAGGCCGGCGCCGCATCCGGTGGCCCGACGCTGCTCGCCCAGACCTACCTCTTCGTCGCCCGCGCCAAGGTCGAGCCCGCCGAGTGGGATCCGGCGGAGTTCGAACGTGATCGAATCGAGCGCTTCCTGCGCACCTACCCTCCGGCCCGCGTTCGGCGTTCCTGAGCCGTCGCTCCGGTGCTCAGGACAGCAGGCTGGCGGTTTCTTCCCAGCGCATGATCGCCACCGGATCGAGCACCTCGAATCCCTCGCGACCCGCCTGTGCGACGTGGCGCATGGCCTCGGCGACCTTCTGCGCCGATGTCGGACGATATTTCTCCAGCCGCCCGAGCAACAGGGGTTTCAACACCTTGCCGAGCGCGCGCACCGCCTTCTCCCCTGGCCGCTTCTCGTCCCGCTCGCCCTCGAGGAACGACGGCCGCAGCGCGACGACATGCGGCAGGCCAAGCGCCTTCACCGCCTCTTCCGCTTCGCCCTTGACCCTGAGGTAGAACACCTTCGACTGCGGATCCGCGCCGAGGCTGCTGACGAAAATGAAGTGACGTGCGTTGCCCCGCTGTGCGAGCCGGGCCATCTCCAGCACCAGGTCGTGGTCGACGGCCCTGAAGGCGGCTTCGCTTCCGGCCTTCCTGATGGTGGTCCCGAGGGCGCAGAACACCGTGTCGATCGGCACGCCGGGGTTCCACTCTCCGAGTCGGGCGAAGTCGACGATCTCGACCTGCAGCGGCGGCTCGGTCACCTGCGGCTGTCGCCGCGCCAGCACCACCACCTGCGAGAAGGCCGGATCCTGGCGCAGCTGGCGGCACAATTCGGTACCCACCATGCCGGTGGCGCCTGCGACCAGCGCGATGCGCCGGCCAGGCGGCTGGTCGGCCGGCGTCGTTTCTTCGATCTGCACAGGTCGGCTCCTTGCCGGTTGTCGTTGCCGCAATTCCGGGTGCTGCAGTTCCGGGTGCTGCTGTTGTCCTGTTGCCTTGGTGCTGGTGCCGCGCTTGGTGGTGCTGCACCCAATGATGCTGCGCCCTCCAGGCTGCTCCCTTGAGGCTGCTCCCTTGAGGCGGCAGTGCCGACGCCGCCGCTCAAACAAACAGCGTCAGGACACCGGTATAGCCGTAGAGGGTGTCCCGGGCGATCTCGCCGTTGGCGTAGAAGCCGACCAGCGGGAACTCGCCGAGGTTGGCCTTGATGAGCTCCATCTCCAGCCCCGCGTCGCCAAACAGCGCCTCGCCGCGGGCGACGCAGGAAACGTAGATGCCGCCGCGGATCCGCTGGCCTTCGGATTCGATCTCCTCGCGCAGTTCGGTGGTCATCCTGATCAGATCCTGGCGGGCGGCCTTCGCGTCGCGGGTGCAGAAGATCAGGCGCTCGCCGACCTCGGGCTGTTCGGCGATCGCGACCAGGCGGTTGAGCGGATCGATGCCGACCACATTGCGCACCCGGTAGTCCGCAAATCCGAAGCCGCGCTGCATGTTGGCAGCGGCGATCCCGGCGAACAGTCCGTTGCGCAGCCGGCCGGCAGGCAGCGCGTCCAGCAGCCGCTCGCCGTCCCGGCTCACCCGGATCTCGGAGGACACGTCGAGGTCCTCGAGCAGCGTATCGAGTGCGGGCTCGTCGTCGAGCGATGTGATCAGGTTGCCCTCGCAGGCGGTGATGAGGTGATCGGCCGCGAGCGGCGAGCAGCCCTGCGTGACGCGGGTGCGCATGCCGACGTTGCTGGCGAACGCGACACCGGAGAGTCCGCCCGAGAAGGTCTGGTTGGCGATCTGCGGAATCGGGGGCACGCCGCCGCTCGACAGTCCGCCGAAGAGGTAGCCGGCCGTGACTTTGCCGGAGAGTTCACGAATGAGCCCCTCGACATCCACCAGCCCGGGGTCGGCATGGACCAGCGCCGCCCAAGCCGCCTCGTCGCCGGTGCCGGTCTTGCTGCCGGGCGCCGGCAGCCGCGCGGTGCCGGAGAAGACGCTGAAGCTTCCCTGGGGGAGCGTCGCGATCATGATGACGACCGCCGGTTCGTCGCGGTACTCGACGCCGCTCGACAGGACCGCGCCACCGACGGTGCCGACCCAGTCGATGACCGCAGTACGCGTCTTCAGCAGCAGCAGGATCTCGCTGGCGAATGCCTGCAGCGCCGCGCTGATGTAGACGAAACCAAGGTTGCCGCGGCTGCTGTAGTTCGAATCCGACGCCTGGCCTTCGACCTGCGCCAGCGCGAGTTCGGTGCACATGCGCCACTGCGGATGGGTAGCGTGGCCGTAGCGGAACAGTCCGGTCATTCCGGCTCTCCCGTGCCGCCGGTCTTGCCCCGCCTGGCGCGGTTCGCAGCCGCGTTGGCCGTGCGTGCTCCGGCTGTCCGGGCCCCCGCCGCCTTGCCCCCTGCGGACTTGCTGCCTGCGGACTTGCTGCCCGCGGACTTGCTGCCTGCGGACTTGCGCCGCGACTTCGCCTGCGGACTTGCCGCCTGCCGACTTGCTGCCCGCTGCCTTGCCTCTCTGCGAGCGCTGGGCAGCGCGGCCCGTGCTGTCCGCTGCGCCTTTGCCTGGTACGGCTCCCGACGCGCCGGGAGCCGCGGCGTCGCCGACCGCTGCCTGTGCGATCTGCCGGAAGTTGGATTGGAGCATGTCCCACCATGCCATCGGGTTCATCGCCGCCGGCGATGCCGCGGCTTCATCGCTGGGAGCGGCGGTCGTCTCGACAGTGTCGCCCTCCTGCGCATCATTCTCCGCATCGGGGGCCTCGCCGTCGGTCTCGATGCCGTCCGGATCTTCCTCTTCCAAGTCGTCCGCTTCCGGGGCCTTCGATTCCGTGCCGGCAGCTTTCGATGCGGCAGTCGGCTGGTTGAAGAACGACGAGGGCATGGCGAACGGGGACCAGTCGAAGGCGCCGCCGGGCGAGGACCGATCAGCGGCCGGCTCGGCCGGGGTGGCGGCAGCCTTCTGGGCGGCGGCCGCCGCGAATCGCGCCACCGCCTGCGCCATCGTATCGTCCGCCGGCTTGGTCATCTTGCCGAAAGACTCCGACATCGTCTTGACTGCGTTGAGCGTGCCGCGCTGGACTTCGAGGCCCTGGATCGTGTTGCGCAGCATGTTCTGGTTGAGCGCGAGCCATTGCTCGACCGCGCGCAGCTCGGTGATCCGCTTGTCGAGTTCCTCGACGCTGAGCGTCGGCGTGAACGGCGTCGCCAGGCTGAAGTTCGACCACGCGCGCTTGACGAGATCCATGCTGTCCATCACCTGGCCGAAGCCCTCCAGTGCCATCTTCCCGACATCCAGGCCTTGAGAGGTGTTCGCCATGCTGATTCCTCCTTGCGGTCGCTCGGCCCGGACGCGGCGCGGCGTCAGGTCTCGCTGGCAACGACTTCCTGCTCGATAGCGCCGAAAATCGACTTGCCGGCCTTGTCCAGCATCTCGATGCGGATGCGGTCGCCAAATTTCATGAACGATGTGCTGCTCTTGCCGTCGGCGATCATCTCCAGCGCGCGCACCTCGGCAATGCACGAGTAGCCGCGGCTGGCGTCCTTGTTCGAGACGGTGCCGGAGCCGATGATCGATCCGGCGCGTGCACGCCGGGTCTTTGCGACATGCGCGATCAGCTGCGCGAAGTCGAAGACCATGTCTTCG
Organism: uncultured Pseudomonadota bacterium; assembly: GCA_963844195.1. Lineage (GTDB taxonomy): Bacteria > Pseudomonadota > Gammaproteobacteria > Burkholderiales > Burkholderiaceae_E > Lautropia. Next base: position 949,524 of record CAWJNC010000006.1, read on the forward strand.
CCGGCCTCGGCCTGGCCGACCTGGCGGCCGTTCCAGAAGCACTGGATCGGCAGATTCACCCGGTTGTCGTGCCACGCCTCGCCCAGTTCGTCCGGTGTCACCGCGACCGGTGCGAATGCGGTTGCCGGCTTCGACTGGAAGAAGCCGAAGCCCTTGGCAAGCTCCGCCGGCACCAGGTTGCGCAAACTCCAGTCGTTGACCAGCATCAGCAGCCTGATCCGCTCGCCCGCTTCAGCCGGCTTGACGCCCGCCTCGACGTCTTCGACGACAACGGCGACCTCGGCCTCGAAATCGATGCCCCATTCCTCGGAACCGAACACGGCGTCGTCGGTGGGCCCCAGGAAATCGTCCGAGCCGCCCTGATACATCAGCGGGTCGGTCCAGAAGGTCTCCGGCATCTGCGCATTGCGCGCCTTGCGCACCAGCTCCACATGGTTGACGTACGCAGACCCGTCCGCCCACTGGAAGGCGCGCGGCAGCGGCGCCATGCATCGATGGGGATCGAATTCGAAGACGTGCTTGGCCTTGCCCTGATTGAGCGCGTCGTAGAGGTCCTGGAGTTGCGGCGCATGAAACGACCAGTCGTCGAGTGCTCGCTGCAGGGTGCCGGCAATGCCGTCCGCAATCGCCGCAGTCTTGAGATCCTGCGAAACCACGGCCAGTTGGCCATCGCGGGTACCGTCTTTGAGGGTGGCTAGCTTCATGAAGGCGGCGGCTCGGAGGTAACCGTCACAGAATACCAAACCCGAACCGGCCGTGCCGCATGCCACTGCGCATGCCGCTCCCATTCGCGCAAAGGCGCGGACGGTGTACGAGCTGCGCGCGACGCAACGAAAAGCGACGATACTCACCCTTTCGACGCGAGCGAACAGCCACCGGGGACGAATGAACGACATCGAGACGTTGAGACGGATACTCGCGACCAACCGCGTCATCGCGGTGGTGGGGCTGTCGGCGGAGTGGAACCGGCCCAGTTTCTTCGCCGCCAAGTACATGCAGGAGCATGGCTACCGGATCATTCCGGTCAACCCGAAATACCAGAAAATCCTCGGCGAGACCTGCTATCCGGCGCTGCGCGCGCTGCCGGAGGAACTGGCTGCGACCGTCGGCATCGTCGACTGCTTCCGGCGCAGCGCCGACATCATGCCGATTGCCGAGGAAGCGGTTGGGATCGGAGCCAAGGTGCTGTGGCAGCAGATCGGCGTGATGAACCTGGAGGCGGACGAGCTTGCACGCCGGCATGGGCTCGCGTCGGTGATGGACCGTTGCGTCAAGATCGAGCATGCCCGACTCTTCGGCGGGCTCGGCTGGGCCGGCGTGAACACCGGGATCGTTTCGGCGAAGCGGCCGCGGGTTCATCCCTAGTCCATCCATAGGATAGGGTCATGGTCAACGCCAGGGGCCGGCAGCGGCGCATCTGTAGAATGGCAGCAGAGCGTGATCGCCGATATGTTCCCGGCTCGAGAAAACCGGGCCGGCCGTCGTCGCTGATCCGGCCTGAGTCGCTCTCTGAGTCGCTTTCGGGGTCGTTTTCCGGGTCTCTGCCGTCTTGCGAATCCAGCCACGGCTTTGCGGCCGCGACGACCTGAGCAGCCCCTCCAGCCCCTCCAGCCCTCCAGCCTTTCCTGCCTCTGCCTCTTCACTCCAACCAAGCCCCTCCAGCCCCATCCATGGCACGTCCCAAAGGCCCTCCGAAGAGCTCAGGCGGTCCCTCGATGGGACTGATCTTCCTGCTTGCGCTCGTGCTGGCGGCCGTCTTCTACTGGTGGCAGAGCGGCATGGTGCCATTCTGGGATTCCTTCACAGGCAGCGATTCTGCTTCCCGGATGGAGCGTCCGCCGCTCGCGCAGGCGCCGCCGTCACCGCCGGTCGTCGAACAGCCCCTGCCGGAGTACCCGATGCCGGAATTGCCGGAGAAGGACAAGGCCAAGCCGTTGCCGCCGGTCGAGAACAGCGACGGTCCTATCCTCGAGGCGCTCGTGGGCAACTTCCGCGCCGACGGACTCGCCGAATTCATCAATATGCAGGACTACGTCCGGCGGCTGGTGATCACCGTGGACAACCTGCCGCGGGAACTGGTGCCCAGCCAGATGAGCATGGTGCAGCGGATTCCTGGCTTGCTCGAGGTGGAGCAGGTGGGCGACGTGGTCACCCTGAGCCGGCGCAACTACGCCCGCTACGATGGTTTCGTGACGTTCGCGCAGTCGCTCGATCCGCGCCTGCTGGTGAGCCTGTACCTGCGCTTCTATCCGCTGCTCGACCAGACCTACAAGCAGATCGGCCATCCGACCGGGCGCTTCCATGATCGGGTCATCGTTGCCATCGACGACATGCTGGCGGCGCCGCAGCCGAAAGGGCCGATCGAGCTCCACCAGCCGAAGATCCTGTACCGCTTCGTCGATCCGGAACTGCAGAACCTGTCTGCCGGCCAGAAGATCATGATCCGGATCGGCCCCGACAACGCGACGCAACTCAAGCAGGCACTACGCCGGCTGCGCAGGGAGTTGCTGGGCCAACCGGTCAACTGAGGGATTCGACCAGAGCCTCTGCAAACACCATGGAATCGCTCATTTGTTGCGTTGCACAATAAAGTGCTTGAATTTATTCCCGACTGGCCCCAGAATGTGATGGTGCGCTGCACAATCGACGAATGACCCGAACAGGCCACCGTCGGTAAGGGCAGCGGATTCAAGCCGTTGACCCACCGCGCCGCGAAGGCGCCTCAACCAGGAGCCGCTACATGTTTCCCTCGATTGAAGATCTGATGAAAGCCCAGGCCGACGCCTTCAAGGCGTCGAACACGGTGGCAACCACGGCGTTCGAAGGCGCCAAGAAGTTGCTCGAGCTCAACGTCCAGGCCGCCCGCGCCGGCATGGAGGAATCCAATGCGCAGCTCAAGGCGCTGATTGCCGCGAAGGACGTCAAGACCCTCAACGACATGCTCACGGACCTGTTCACGCAGTACAGCAAGCCCGACCCCAGCAAGGCGGTCGCCTATGTCAGGCAGGTGTACGACATCACGTCTTCCACCGGCAGTGAAGTGACCGCGCTGATCGACAAGCAGGTCTCGACCAGCCAGAAACAGTTGCTCGAGGCAGTCGAAGCGCTCTCGAAGAATGCGCCCGCGGGATCCGAAGGTGCGGTGAACGCCTTGCGGCAGAGTGTCATCACAGCCAACGCTGCCTACGAGCAGGTCAACGTTGCGACCAAGCAGGTGCTGGACATGATCGAAGCGAACATCGCCGGGGCGACCAAGGCCGCCACTTCGAAGAAGAAGTAGTCGTAGCCAAGCCGCCCCGGCATCCCAGGCCGGGCATTCACGACGACGAAAGGGGCCGGCTCGATGCCGGCTTCTTCATTTCGGTCGAAGGAACGATTTCGCGGTGCGTCGCAATCCGGCGGCCGTCGCAATCCGTTCGTCCGCCGCCGAAACGGAGGCGTACCCTCCGTCCGTCCGGCGCAAAGCGCCGTCGGCGCTGAATCGAGTGGTTTGATCGGCCGCAGAGGGCTGGAATGCGGCTATGAAGCCACACAACACCCGTCCCGCCGATCGCCGGTTTTCCTTCGGTGCGAGTGCCGGGCTACTGCTGCTGGTCTCCGCCTGCTCCACCTTCAGCCTGCCGTCCGATACCGGTCCGGCGACTGCAGCCGGAGAGAACGCCCTTGCGGTGGCGGCGGAGGCCGAAGCCGAACCCGCGACAGCGGTGCTGCCGTCGGCGCCATCCACGCCCCGGCAGCGCAACCGCCGATCCGCCGTTGCCAAGCCCGGTGCCGGCACCGGGAGCCTGCCGGTGCTGCCGCTGGAACCCTTCGCAGAGAGCGGCGCCGTCCCACCGGATCCGGAGCTGCAGGCCCTTATCGACAGTGCGGCCGAGAATGCCGCTGAAGCGAAGCCCCCGGTGGCCGGGCCGGTGCCGAAGCTCGAGCCGCTGGCGCGCCACGCCAATCGGCCGTACCGCCTGCGGGGACGCAAGTACCGGCCGATGACCGAACTGCAGCCCTTCAAGCAGCGAGGCGTCGCGTCCTGGTACGGGCGTCCGTTCCACGGTCGGCGCACCGCTACCGGCGAGCGCTACGACATGAACTCGATGTCGGCGGCGCATCCGACCTTGCCCCTGCCGTCCTATGTCCGGGTCACCAACCTCAAGAGCGGCACCAGCGTCATCGTCCGCGTCAACGACCGGGGTCCCTTCGCCCCCGACCGCGTCATCGACCTGTCCAAGGAAGCGGCCCGGCACCTCGGCATCCTTCAGGGCGGGCTCGCCGCCGTCGAACTCAACCTGATCGTGCCGGAGCCTGCCGGCACCGAGATGCCGGCCACGGTCGCCGGCATCGGCGACTAGCAACCGCCCCGGTCGGCGGCGGCCGCCGCCGGTGCCGCCTGTCCCTGGGTTGCCGCGCCGCCCCGATGTGCGCCGATTCATGTGGCAGCCCGAGCGTTCAGGCGGTGACCAGGTTGTGGGGCACGCCTTCGTCGGCCTTCATGGCGGTGACCAGGTTGTGGGGTACGCCCTCGTCGGCCTTCATGGCAGTGACCAGATTGTGGGGCACGCCTTCGTCGGCCTTCATTGCCGTGACCAGGTTATGGGGCACTCCCTCGTCGGCCTTCAGCGCGATCGCGTCGCCGTGCATCCGCAAGACGAGATCGGGATCGATGAAGGCGGCAGAGGCGCCGATCGCAACGATTGCAGCGATGGCCGCTGCTATCAGGGTGGTGCGCGTTTTCATTTCCTCTTCCTTTGCATGGTGGGCCCAGTCGTTACCGGCCCCGGCCCCACCGCGGCCCTATGCCGGGGGGATGCCATGACTGTACGGATGCGACGCAGCGATGTAATCGCCATGAAAGGCCAAGGAGGGATGTCTCTTTGGAGAGAAGGCTCTGCGCGGCGCCGAATCCCCTGGGGGCGGCGCTTCGGACCGGCGGGCGGGGCCGCCTGGGGCGTCCTCGGGGCGTCCTCGAGGCGGCATCGGAGCGTCTCCAGGTCACTCCGCCGATGGCGCAGCCGAAACCTCTCCCGAAAGAGGCATGCGCAGCTACCCGATCGGCGGCTCGGCCGGTGGTCGGCGCACAGGCACTGCCCGCGAGAATTACCTTTCCAGCTGCCGCGGCGCTCAATCGCCTCGCGCGGGAAGTGGAGCGAGACGCTCCCGATCACGGAGTGCCGGGAAGTTGCGCGCCCAGATGGCGACCACGGCAAGGGTTCCGATTCCGCCCAGCAGGACCGACCCCACCGGCCCGAACCAGGCTGCAGTGACGCCGCTCTCGAATTCGCCGATCTGGTTGGACGCGCCGATGAACACGGCGTTCACGGCGCTGACGCGGCCGCGCATCGCGTCGGGCGTTTCGAGCTGCACCAGCGTCTGCCGGATGACGACGCTGACCATGTCCGCTGCTCCGGTCACCGCCAGGGCCAGCACCGACAGCACCAGGGAGGTCGACACCGCGAACACCAGCATCGCGGCGCCGAAGCAGGCGACCGCGACCAGCATCTTGCGGCCGACCCGCGACTGCAGCGGCCTGCGCGCGAGCCAGACCGCGCTCACGATCGCGCCGATGGCGGGGGCGCAGCGCAGCAGCCCCAGGCCTTCCGGACCGGTGTGCAGGATGTCCCGGGCGTAGATCGGCAACAACGCCGTGGCGCCGCCGAGCAGCACCGCCACCATGTCGAGCGAGATCGCCCCGAGGAGCACCGGGCTGCGGCGTATGAACCCGATCCCGGCGAACAGGTAGTCCAGCGAGAACGGCGCCAGCGGGGCATCGACCGGTTCCTTCTTGACCCACAGCATCAGCAGCGAGCCGAGCAGGAACAGCATCGTGCTGCACGCGTAGACGGTACCGGAGCCGGCCAGGTAGAGCAGCCCGCCAAGGGCCGGTCCTGCGATCATGGCCACCTGCATCGTGCTGCTCGACGTGGCAATGGCGCGCGACAGCAGCTCGGGCGCGACCAGCCGCGGCAGCAGCGCCTGTCCGGCCGGCTGCTCGAAGGCGCGAGCGCAGCCGATCACGAATACCGCTGCGAAGATCCAGCCCGGCGTCATCGCGCCGGTCCAGGCGGCGTAAGCGAGGCTGGCGGAAGCTGCGGCCTCGAGGGAGCGGAACACAACGATCACCAGTCGCCGGTCGAAGCGGTCGATGATCGAGCCGGTCACGAACATCAGCGCGAGGCTCGGCGCGAACTGCACCAGGCCGACGAGCCCGAGGTCGAGCGGATCGCCGGTCAGGTCGTACATCTGCCAGCCGACGGCCACCACCTGGAACTGCATCGCGAAGCCGCCGGCGAGCCGTGCGACCAGGAAGCGCATGAACGAGGGATTGTCGGTGAGTCTGATGGCGGCCTCCGCGGTCGCCGATTGTATTGAACGCGATCGACTGCTTGTGGATGCAATCGGACGCAGGGCGGTCGCCGGCCGCCGATGACGCTGCCGTATGATTGGCTGATGCTCCGCTACTTCGAAACGCTGCTGCCGGGCGCCGTGCCGCCGCCGCAACAGGCGCGGCGCAGCGGACCGCCTGCCGGCCTGCTCGCCTTCTACTGGCACTTCATCCGCCAGGCCAAGCCGGTGTTCGCGGCCATGTTCGCCACGTCGCTTGGCATTGCGCTGCTCGACACCATGTTGCCGGTGCTGATCGGCCGGCTGGTCGCGCTGGTCGAGGCGCCGGACCGGCAGGCGGCGCTGGCCGATGCATGGCCGGTGCTGGTCGGCATCGCCATCGCCATCCTCATCGGCCGCCCGCTGGTCATCCTTCTGGACAGCCTCGTGCGCCATCGGGTTGTCACCCCCGGCTTCACGCAGATGGTCCGCTGGCAAAGTCACTGGCACGTGGTGCGCCAGAGCTGGCCGTTCTTCCAGAACGACTTCGCCGGGCGCATCGCCAGCCGCGTCATGCAGACCGGCTACGCGGTGCGCGAGACCGTCACCTCGCTGATCCGCTCCGTCTGGTACATCGTCTCCTTCGGCGCGGTCTCGTTCGGCATCATGGCAGTTGCCGATTGGCGCCTCGCCATGCCGACGCTCGTGTGGTGGCTTGCCTACATCCTGTTCCTGTGCTGGTTCGTGCCGCGCATGCGGGAACGGGCCCGCCGCAGCGCCGAAGGCAGTTCGGCGCTCACCGGGCGCATCGTCGACAGCTACGCCAACATCCTGACCGTGAAGCTGTTCTCGCGCGCCGCCGACGAGGATGCCTACGTCGGCGAGGCCATCGAGGACCAGCGTCGCCGGGTCGGCGACCACATGCGCCTCACCACCGGCTTCATGGTCACCCTGGCGATGATGAACTCGCTGCTGGTGGTCGCCACCGCCGTCACCGGCATCGGACTGTGGGTGGTGGGCGAGGTCGACGCGGGCGCGGTCGCGACGGCGTTGCCGCTCGCCTGGCAGATCTCCAACATGGCCGGCTGGGTATCGTGGGAGATCGCCAGCATCTTCGAGAACGTGGGCACGGTCCAGGAAGGCATGCAGTCGATCGCCGTGCCGCACCTGCTGGTCGATCGCGAGGATGCGAAGCGCCTCGAGGTGACGCGTGGCGAGGTCGTGTTCCGCGCCGTCGATTTCACCTACCCCAACAGCAATGCTCCGGTGCTGCGCGACTTCAACCTGACGATCCGGCCCGGGGAGCGCATCGGCCTGGTCGGCCGCTCGGGTGCGGGCAAGTCGACGCTGGTGAACCTGCTGCTGCGGTTCCACGACCCCGACGGCGGGGCGATTCTCGTCGACGGCCAGGACATCGCCGCTGTGACGCAGGAGAGCCTGCGCGCCGCGATCGGGGTGGTGACGCAGGACACGTCGCTGCTGCATCGTTCGATCGCCGACAACATCCGCTACGGCCGCCCGCTCGCAACCGACGCACAGGTGCGGGCGGCGGCCGGGCAGGCCCACGCCGACGAGTTCATCCGGCCGCTGCGCGATTGGCTGGGACGGGCGGGCTACGATGCGCATGCGGGCGAGCGCGGTGTGAAGCTCTCCGGCGGCCAGCGCCAGCGGGTCGCGCTCGCGCGGGTGATGCTCAAGGACGCGCCGATCCTGGTCCTCGACGAGGCGACGTCGGCGCTCGATTCCGAGATCGAGGCGGCGATCCAGGAGCAACTCGACACGCTGATGCGCGGCAAGACGGTCATCGCCATCGCGCATCGGCTCAGCACCATCGCCCGGCTCGACCGGCTGGTCGTCATCGACCAGGGGCGCATCGTCGAGCAGGGCAGCCATGCGCAGCTGCTCGCGCGCAACGGCATGTATGCGGGCCTGTGGCACCGCCAGTCCGGCGGTTTTCTCGGCGCAGAGCTGGAGGTGGCGTGAGCGCTGTGCCCCGCCACCCGAAGGAAATCCCGCTCGGCGGGAAGGCGCGCAGCGCCAAGGGTGGATCGCACCCATGGCCATAGCCGCCCCGCAGGTCGAGTGGCGCATCGTCCCGCTCGGCGACCGTTGCCTGGTGGTCGAGTTCGAGCAGCGTGTGGATGCGGGGATCAATCGCAAGGCGCGCGCCTTGGCGAATGCGCTGCTCGCGCGGCCTCCGCACGGGGTGGTGGATGTCGTGCCGGCGTTCTGCACCGTCGCGGTCTTCTACCGGCCGGACCAGTTCGCGCCGGAGCCGTCGCCGTTCACGCAGTTGCGGCTGATGATCGAGGCGGTGCTCGAGGCGGACATCGCTTCGCCGGAGGGACATGAGCGCGTGGTGCGGGTGCCGGTCTGCTATGGCGGTCAGCACGGCCCCGACCTCGACGAGGTGGCCGCCGCCTGCGGCATGGCCGGCGACGAGGTCGTGCGCGCCCACATCGCCTCCGAGCACGTCGTCTTCATGCTCGGTTTCTCGCCGGGCTTCCCGTACATCGGCGGGCTCGATCCGCGCCTGTCGCTGCCGCGGCGGCCGACGCCGCGAACCCGCATACCGGCCGGCACGATCGCGATCGCCCGCGACCAGACGGCCATCTATTCCTTCGAGACCCCGGGGGGCTGGAACCTGATCGGGCGCACGCCGATGAAGCTGTTCGACCCGCTCGCCGAGCCGCCCTGCCGATTGCAGGCCGGCGACCATATCCGCTTCTTCCCGATCCCGCCGGAAGAGTTCGACTCGCCGGTTTACGCATGACCATCACCGTCCTCAAGCCCGGGGCGCTGTCGCAGCTTCAGGACCTGGGCCGCTACGGCTACCAGCGCTACGGCGTGGTGGTCGGCGGCGCCATGGACGAATGGGCGCATCGCGTGGCGAACGCGCTGGTCGGCAACGACGAGGACGAGGCGAGCCTCGAGATCACCCTGACCGGCCCGACCCTGCGCTTCGATACGCCGGCGCGGATCGCCGTCTGCGGCGCCGACCTTTCCGCCCGGGTCGACGGCGCCGGCGGCACGCATTCGCTGCCCTATGGCCGCCCGGTGGACGTCGCTGCCGGCAGCCAGCTGCGCTTCGGCGCCCGCGTAGCAGGCGCCCGCGCGTATCTCGCCGTCGCCGGCGGCTTCGACGTGCCGTTGGTGATGGGCAGCCGCAGCACTTTCGTGCGCGGCGGTTTCGGCGGACTCGAAGGCCGGGCATTGCGCAAGGGCGACGTGCTGCGCCGTGCGCGCCAACTCCGCCCCGTCCCTGCCCGGGCGCACACCCGGGGGCACCTCCAGGGGCAGGGCCGGAGCCGCCACCGAGAACTCGGCCTCGGCCCTCGCCTCGCTGACCCTGTCGGTGCCGGCGTCGCCGGTGATCGTGCCGGTGCCGCAGCCGGCCGCTGTGCAGACCATCCGCATCACTGCCGGCCGTCATTGGGACGTCTTCACCGCCGAGGCGCGGCGGCTTCTCCTCGCAACGGAGTTTCGCATCGGCGCCCAGTCCGACCGGATGGGATACCGGCTGGAGGGCCCGGAACTCGCGCGCGCCCGGCCGATCGAGATGATTTCCGAGTCGGTCACCTTCGGCACCGTCCAGGTGCCGCCGGATGGCAAGCCGATCATCCTGATGGCCGATCGCCAGACGACAGGCGGCTACCCCAAGATCGCCAGCGTCGCGAGCGCCGACCTCGCCATCCTCGCCCAGATGACGGCGCCGGAGGCCCTGCGCTTCACCCTGATCACGCTGGCCGAGGCGCAGCGCATCCAGGCCGCGCGCGAAGACGAGTACAGTCGCCTCAGGCAGGCTTTGAAGGAGCGGATATGACCGCGCACATCGATCTCAATTGCGACATGGGCGAAAGTTTCGGGCCATGGAAGATGGGCAACGACTTCGCGATCCTCGACCACGTCACCTCGGCCAACATCGCCTGCGGCTTTCATGCCGGCGATCCACAGACGATGCGCGCTGTGGTGCGGGCGGCGCTGGACAAGGGGGTGATGGTGGGCGCCCATCCCGGGTTCCCGGACCTGGTCGGTTTCGGACGGCGCAACCTGCAGGTCACGCCCGAGGAGGCCTATGCAATGGTGGTCTACCAGGTGGGCGCCCTTGCCGCCTTCACCGCTGCCGCAGGCGGGCGGCTGAATCACGTCAAGGCGCATGGCGCGCTGTACAACATGGCTGCCCGGGACCGTCCGCTGGCGGAGGCGATCGCGCAGGCGGTTCACGACGTCGATCGTGGCCTGGTGATGTTCGGTCTTGCGGGCAGCGAGATGATCGGCGCGGCCGAGCGGCTCGGCTTGCGCTGCGCCTCGGAGGTCTTCGGCGATCGCACTTACCAGGATGACGGCTCGCTCACGCCCCGTCGACTTGCCGGTGCAATGATCGAGGATGCCGAGGTTTCCGCGTCGCAGGTGAAGCGGATGGCCCTCGATGGTGTCGTACGTTCATCCAGCGGCAAGGAGGTGCCGGTGAAGGCCGACACCCTGTGCGTGCATGGCGATCAGCCGGGCGCGTTGGCTTTCGTCGGGCGGATTCGTGCAGAGCTTGCCGCGGCCGGCATCGAGGTGCGGCCGCCGGTCCGCCTGGACCAACGGGAGGCGTTGGAGACAAAAGGCGTGAGCGAGGGCTGAGGAAGGCCGGCCCTCCTTCAGCCGGCGCTGGCGTCCTTGCCCTTCGGTACCGGATGGGGCTCCTGCTGGGACGCCTGCTGGGACGAACGAGCGCGTGCGCTGGCACCCACCCGCAGCGAGCTGAAGGCGGCGCCGCCGCCGGCGAGCACGGCGGCGATGATCATCGCGATCCAGCTCCTGTCCGGCGCCAGCGCGAAAGTCAGCGCGACGATGGTCGCGCCGATCGTCTGGCCGGTCAGCCGCGCGGTGCCGAGCATCCCGCTCGCCCCGCCGCTGCGGTTTGCCGGGGCGGTGGTGAGGATGGTGTGATTGTTGGGCGACTGGAAGAGCCCGAAGCCGATGCCGCACAACGCCATGCGCCAGGAGACGTCGAGCGCGCTCGGCGCCGCCGGCAGGAACGCGAGCGCGAGCAGCCCGGCGGCGAAGATACCGAGGCCGATTCCGCCCAGCAGTCCGGCCGGGTAGTGGTCGAGCAGCCTGCCGGCGATAGGTGCGGCCACCATCAGCGCCAAGGGCCACGGCGTCATCAGCAGGCCGGTCTCGACGGCGCTATGGCCGAGCGTGTGCTGCAGGAAGAACGGCAGCGACACGAAGGCGATCATCTGCGCCGCGAACGAGCAGATCGACGTGCCCATCGACAGCGCAAACACCGGGATGCGCAGCAGGTCCACCGGCAGCAGCGGCAGCGGCAGGCGAATCTGGCGGCGCACGAAGACGACGCCGATGCCGATGCCGGCCGCGAGGATGACGAAGGTCGACACGCTGAAATCGAGATGGCCGAGCGAGTCGACACCGACGAAGACCAGGCCGAAGGTCAGCACGTTCAGCAGGGCGCTGAGCAGGTCGAACGGCCGCGGCGACTTGGCGCTCGGCGGCAGGTACTTCATCGCGCCGGCCAGCGTCGCGAGCCCCAGGGGGATGTTGATGATGAAGAGCCAGCGCCAGTCGGCGATGGCGAGGATGCCGGCCGCGATGCTGGGCCCGGCCGCCGAGGCGCCGGCCACCACGAAAGCGTTGAGCGCAATGCCGCGGCCGAGCCGCGCGCGCGGGTAGATCAGCCGGACCAGCGCAGCGTTGACGCTCATCACGCCGGCGGCGCCCAGGCCCTGGATGGCCCGCGAGATGCCCAGTTCGGCGATGGTTTCGGAGAGGGTGCAGCAGACCGACGCGAGCACGAACACCACCATGCCGATCCGGTAGACCCGTCGATAGCCCACCTTGTCGCCAAGCGTGGCCAGCGGCAGGATGGCGACCACGATCGCGATCTGATAGGCATTGATCACCCAGACCGAGGTGGAAGAGGCGACCTGCAGGTCGCGCGCGATGCTGGGCAGGGCCACGCTGATCAGCGTGGCATCGAGCACCGACAGGCAGATGCCGCTGGCGATGACCAGCATCGCCCAATACAGCGTGGGCGGCGACAGGCCGTCGGGCGGCGGCTCAGGGGGCGCCGGCAGTCCACCCTGGCTCTGCCGGTCGCCCACGGGCGGCATTGGCAGATCCTCGCCGCCTTGCGGCCTCCCGCCGAGCGGGACAACGGAGCCCTCCTTCGGGCGGCCGTGCGCAGAGCTCATTTCCCGCCGGTGGTGCCCCTGTAGCCCGTGCCGCCGGTCAGGGCGGAGCGGTTGGCGGAGGGCTGGCGCTGAGGGTGGCTTTGAGGCTGGCGCGCTGGTTGAGTCGACTGGACCGGTTGCGCCGCCTGGCTTCGACCCTGACGCGGCTGCTGCTGCGGTGCCGCTGCGCGCGCCGGCTGCGGCTGGCCGGCACGCTGTGCATGTGACTGCGGAGCCGGTGCAGCCGCCTGTCGCGGCGCATAGCTGCGGCCGTTGCCTGCGCGCGGTGCGCTGCGCGAATTGCCGCGGTGGTTGAGCGGCGGACGGTCGTCGCGGTCCTGATGCGCCAGCTCGGCGTCGCCTGGCCGGGCGTCGAGGCCGGTAAAGCCGTCGATCTCGATCCGCTGGATCGGGCGCTTGATGAGCCGCTCGATCGCCGTCAGCAGCTTGACTTCCTCGCGGTCGACGAGCGACACGGCAAAGCCTTCACGACCTGCCCGGCCGGTACGCCCGATGCGGTGGACGTAGTCCTCCGGCACATGCGGCAGCTCGTAATTGACGACGTGCGGCAGCTCGTCGATGTCGAGCCCGCGAGCCGCAATGTCGGTTGCGACCAGCACCGGCAGCGAACCGTCCTTGAACTGCGCCAGTGCCCGGGTTCGTGCGCCCTGGCTCTTGTTGCCATGGATGGCCATCGCCTCGATGCCGTCCTTGCCGAGCTGCTCGGCAAGCCGGTTGGCGCCGTGCTTGGTCTTGGTGAAGACCAGCACCTGCTGCCAGCGGTTCGAGCCGATCAGGTAGGACAGCAGGGCACGCTTGCGCGCCTTGGCGACCAGGTGGACCGACTGCGTCACCAGCTCCGAAGCCGTGTTGCGGGGCGCGACCTCGACCTCCGCCGGGTTGTCGAGCATCCCTTTCGCGAGCGTGCGGATCTCGCCGGAGAAGGTCGCGGAAAAGAGCAGGTTCTGGCGCTTGGCAGGCAGCAGCTTGATCACCCGGCGGATGTCGGGAATGAAGCCCATGTCCAGCATCCGGTCGGCCTCGTCGAGCACGAAGATCTCGACCGCGGACAGGTCCACCGTGCGCTGCGAGACGTGGTCGAGCAGGCGGCCCGGTGTCGCCACCAGGATGTCGAGCGGCGAGCGCAGCGCCTGGATCTGCGGATTGATGTTGACCCCGCCGAACACGACCAGCGAGCGGATGCGGGCGCCCTTGCCGTACTTCTCGACCGACTCCGCCACCTGGGCGGTGAGTTCGCGAGTGGGGGTGAGGATCAGGCAGCGCGGCTGTCCGGGCTTGCGGGTAGCGGGCTGGCGGCTCATCAGCAGCTGCAGGATGGGCAGCGTGAAGCCGGCGGTCTTGCCGGTGCCGGTCTGGGCGGCGGCGAGCAGGTCACGGCCGGTGAGGACCACCGGGATGGCCTTCTCCTGGATCGGAGTGGGTGTGGTGTAGCCGGCGTCGGCAATCGCGCGCAGCAGGATATCGGCCAGGCCAAGCCCGGCAAATCGGGAAACTTCGGAGGTCAAGTTGTAATGCTCCAGCGACAGCCCGTCCCTCGATCGCACGGCGCGAGCCGCGATCAAGCAGAGTGACACCAATCATGGCAGTCGAATCAGGGAGGGAGGGTGATGCGCCGGCAGTGGCAGAGAACCAGACGACTCGCGAAAGGGCTTTCGCAACCGGAACCGAACACAAGACAACGCAATCCGGACCGATTGGCAGTGTCCGGAAGCCCGCATTATACCCCGGCGGGGATCAGCGACGGGGGCCTGTGGTCAGGAACACGATGGCGCCGATCACCAGCAGGGCACCGGCGATCTGGATCGGCAGCACCGTCTGACCCAGTATTTGCGAGGCCAGCACGAGCGCCGCGATCGGCTCGAAGTTCAGGATCGGCGCGTTGTTCACCGCGCCAAGCCGCGGCAGGATCGCGAAGAGGGTGGTGAAGGCCGCCGTGTAGAGCAGGCTGAGCAGCACGAGCCCCAGCCAGCCGAGCGGGGCGTCGGGCAGCGCGAAGGCCGATCCCGCCCCGCCCGCCGCGCCACCCGAAGCTTCGCGCGCCGCATCGCCCGCCAGTCCCGCGAGGCCCGCGAGCGCGCCGGCCACCAGCACCACCACGCCGACGGTCGCCATCGTCAGCAGTGCCCGCAGGCGCCCGTCGACGCCGCCAAGCCATCGCGTGGTGAGGTAGAGAGCCAGCGCGAAGGTGCTCGACGCGGCCAGCGCGAAGCCCACTCCCGCGGACAGTTCAGACCAGCGCGAGCCGATGGTCGCAGCCGCACCCGCCGCGCTGCCCGGGTCGCCTGGTGTCACAGGCGGCTCGACGCCGATGCCGAGCACGTTCAGCGCCAGCGTCAAGCCGACCAGGATCACCGGCATCGCAATCAGCGTGCGCCGGCCCGGTCGCTGTCCGCCCAGCAGCCAGGAGATCGTCGCCAGCAGGATCGGGAAGGTATTGAAAGTCAGGAGCGCGAGCGCCACCGGCAGCCGCGCGACTGCCGCGTACAGGCAATAGCTCTGCACGCTCAGCAGCAGGCCGATCATCACGGCGCGTCCCAACGTTGCCCGCGGCAGCCGCAGCGAGGTGCCGGTTGCTCGCAGCAGGCACAGCACCACGATGACGGTGGTTGCCGAGCGCACGGCGACCGCGGTGGCGACGCTGGTGCCGTGGTCGAAGGCCACCCGCGCGGCAACATGGTTGCTCGCGAACACGGTCGCCGTCAGGAGCAGCAGCAGCACGCCGGTAAGCGGCGGCAGCGGCGCCGGCGTCGCTGCGGATTTTGGTGCTCGATTGTCCAGGGGACGCATGCTCGGCGGGAGTGAGAGGGGGCGCGCACGGGGAGCTCGCGCAGGGATCGAGCAGACTGCCAATGCTAACCGGCCGGCGGGCATGGGCGTTGCGGCCGGAAGTTTCGACTTTCGCAGCCAGCCTCTGGAGGAACGGATGAAACCCTGGGACCAGGCATTGAGAGATGCCGTCGTGAGCGGCGGCGCGGCGAGTTTCATATCGACGCTTGCCCTCGGCATTGCGTCGAAGCTCGAAGCGGGCCATGCGCCTGCAGCCCTCAACAGCACCAGCCACTGGCTGTGGGGGGACAGGGAGGCGATCACCGACGAAGTGTCGATCAGGCACACGGGCGTCGGCTTCGCTACCCATCACGCGTCGGCCTACATGTGGGCGGTGCTGCATGAACGTCTGGTGGGCGACTGGGCGGAAACCTCGCCCACTGCCGCAATCGTTGCCGGGCTGGGTACCGCCGCGGTGGCCTGTACCGTCGACTACACGGTCACGCCGCGACGGCTGACGCCGGGCTTCGAGCTACGCCTTTCCAGGCCCGCCATGGCAGCCGGCTTCGTCGCCTTCGGTCTCGGACTTGCCGCGGCGGCAGTCGCCCGTTCGCGGCCGGAGGAGGAGTCGGCTGCGTTCCTCTATCCTGCCGGTTGACCGGGTCGGCCGAGTTCGGTCGTCCAGGCGCCGACCTCGGCCGCAGCCTGGGCCGGCGGTTGCTATTCCTGCCCGCTCGTACCCGCTGCCATTGGCGCCGCGGCGATTGCCTTCTGGGCGCCGAAGACCATCTCTCTTAGCCAGTTGAGGAGTAGCGCGGTGTAGGCCTGCCGCATCGAGTCCTCGGTCAGGCCATGGTCTGCGCCGCGCATCATCCGGTAGGTCAGCGACCTCGCATGCACGCAAGCCTCGCGGTAGTTGGAGATGACCGCGGGCGGGATCAGGTGGTCGGATTCGGACTGCACCAGCAGGACGTCGCCCGCGAACCTCGAGCACGCGAGCAATGCCCGGTTCTGCTCCGCAGGCACGATCGTCTGCCGGTAGGCGTCGAGGTCCTGTTCCTTGCGCAGGCGCAGCTTCGGGATCTCCCAGCCCGAGTCCACATAGAGTGCCGGCACGCGCAGCGCCAGCCATTGCACCGGCCGCTGCGCGGTCAGCAGCGCGGCCAGGTAGCCGCCGTAGCTGCTGCCGATGACCGCAATCTGCGCAGGATCGACGTTGGGTTGAGCAACCAGCAGGTCGTAGGCCGCCAGCACGTCCTGCAGGTTGTTCTCGCGAGTCACGGTTTCAAAGCGCAGGCTGGTGCCCGCATGGCCGGTGAGGTCGAAGGTCAGGCAGACGCAGCCGAGCTCGGCGATTTCGCGCGCCCGCGCCAGGTAGCGCTCCTGGCTGCCACCCCAGCCGTGGACGAACAGGATGCCGGGCAGCAGCGTCTGCGGCGCGACGATGGTCGCGCAGATCTGGTCGCCGCGCACATCGAGCGTCGTGCGCTTTTCACGTATGGCCATGCGGATGGAGTCGCGCGTACTTGACGAGCGGCCCGGCGATCTCGTCGGTGTCGTGGAAGTAGACGACGGCGTCGGCGGGCAGATCGCCGCAGTCGCCGTAGATCTCGGTGGTCGATGCGCCGATCGATTGCAGTTCCGGCTGCGCGAGGAACGCGCCGATCGCGGCGACCTCCGCGCCGGTGGCGCCGCCTATTCGCCAGGACTGCTCGAGCACTCCGGAGCGACCGGTTCCCTCGTCGTCATAGCCTTGCGCGACGTCGTAGTTGCTGCGCGAGGCGAACATGCCGTCGAAGCAGGCAAGAGCCGCGTCGTGATACACCCTCGCCTGTGCGATTGCGATGCGCGTCTGCGGCGCCAGCTCGAGCGCGAGAAGGTCATCCCAGTCGCCGCGTGCGACCAGCAGTTCGGAGCCGCCGTAGACCTGGCTGCCATCGTTGGCGGGGGTCAGCCGCTGGGTTCCGCAGTAGCTGACGAGCAGCCCGCCGAGGCGGGACTGGCCGACACTGAACGTACGCACGTCGACCAGATTCGCTTCGAGCACCACCCCTGCGGCCGCAATCTGTGCGTCGTCGATGGCAGCGAGCTCTTCCTGCAGCCGCCGACGATCCCGGACCACGCTCTGGCCGCGGCCTCCGACGCCATCTGGCCGCTTCAGCCGCACCGCTCCCGATTCAAGGAGCAGGTCTCCGGCTCGCAGCGCGTCGGCACGGGCGAACGCGGTGAAGCCGGGAAGCACCGCGTCTGCCACCCGCTCGCCGAATTGCGGCTTCCAGCCATCCGGAGCGACCGCTTCCGGATATGCCAGGCGGTGGGTGATGGCCTTGCTGGCAACGAATGCCTGCGGCACCACGCCACCGAACAGATCCCCGGCGCCGCGGATGCCGATTCGCACGGCCTCGGCCGCGACCAGCGTATCGCTGGGCACGAAGAAGGGCATATCAGGATAAGACAGCCCGGTGCGGAAATGACCGTCATAGGAGCGGCCGAGGAGCCGGGCGACAGCCTGCGCCAGCGCGACCTTGCTGGCGATTTCATGGCCATCGGGGCGCTCGTTACCGGCGCAGTGAAGGAACACCACCGGCCCCGGCGCCGCATCGGGCGCGGGGTGGTCGGCGGGCCTGGTCACGGTATCGGTCGCTGCTCGGGCCCCAGTGGGGATCTCAGTCCGGGTCTCGGTCCGGGTCTCGGTCCGGGTCTCAGTCCGGGTCTCAGTCCGGGGAGGGGGCGGTGGCATTCCTGTCATGCAACGTGTTTGGCAAGCGCCATGCCTCCGCAAGGGGATGCACCCTCTTCAGGAGCCTTCGGCGGGCATCGACGATCGGGTCGCCGCGTCGGCATGCGCGGGGTTCTCGGCAGCGATGCCTGCCGGACGGTAGTACTCGGGCCAGCGGATCCGTACCCATTCGCCGTCGGCGCGGTAGCCGGCGCAGGTGTCGAGCAGCTTCGGTTTTTCGGCAGGTTGCGCCCCCGCCTCCGCCTGCTTTTGCAGCCGCACGCCGACGACTGTCTGGTAGGCGGTGGTGGCGATCTGCTGCAGCAACTCGCGGATGTGGGTGCAGCCCTTGACCCCGCCCAGGCGCCGATTGGCCTCGCGCAGAAAGCCTGGCTGGATGCGCATGCCGACCAGCGCGCCGAAGTTCGGCTCGGCCTCCCTGCAACCGTCGTAGGGTGTGGCGGCCATCGTCGCATCGAAGGCGTGGATCAGCAGTTCCTCGTCGAAGCTCATGTGCACGACCATGTCGTGCAGCGGCTCGCCTGCCGGCAGGGTCGAGTCCGGAAAACGTCGGCTGTCGTAGGACTTGCTGTCGGTCAGGCGCGCCTCGAGCTCGAAGCGCCCGTCGTCGCGAATGAATCCCTGCAATTCGATCGCGCGCGTGTGCAGGAGCCGGCGAGACATCGGTTGCGGTTCAGACATCGGAGGGCTGTTCATTCGAGCAGCGCGATCGTGCCGCTTGGCGTGCCGTCCTGCCTGACGACGGTGAAGTCGCGCGGGCCGGTGCGGTAGAGCCGGTAGCAGTCCTCGATGCCGTTGCGCACGCCCTCGAAGCGCGAGCAGTAGCCGGTGTCGGTGAAGCGGATCCGGCCATTGGCGGCGCCGGTTTCCCAGATGACCCTGACTCGGCCGTCGCCGGACGTGACGGCGGTGCCGGTTGCGCCTTGCGCGGCCTGCCAGCGGTAGCGGGCCTTGTTGAGGATCGCCCTCACTTCGTTGCCGGACATCGGCTTCATTCCTTTCTCCGCCGGGGTCGGTTCTCTCGGTGGCGGGGGCGGCTCGGTCAGGGTCGGCAGCTGCACGGCACACCCCGTCAGCAGCATCGCCAATGTCATGGCCGGCAACAGCCGCCCGCGCACAGGCTGACTTGCCATGTCGGTTCCTCGCATGGATATTCGATGCCCAATCATAGCGCGCCGCAACAAGCGGCCTCTTGCGGACCTGCTTCTCGACCCGGCTTTGCGGGAGCACCCGATGCCGGAGGCATGGGCTTTGCCCGCCAGGAGGTTCATTGCAACAACGGAGACCGACATGGCAGGAGGAAGTACCCTCGATCCGGACAACCTGCCGGAGGGCGGGGGCAGCGGCGTGAGCAGAGGCAGCGACACCGGGTCACTCGGACCGAGCGACAGCACCGATTCCGGTTCGGACGTGGCGGCGGGATCGGCCACTTCGCCGGAGGAGCTCCTCAGCGATTCAGACAGGTCGGGCACGGGTGATCGGGCCGGCGTCGGTCCCGAGGAAGCCGCTGGCGAGGATGTCGGCTTCGACCAGGTGGTCGATGCGGCCGATGCCGGCCTCGGTACCGGACTCGACGAAGCAGAGCTGGCCAGGAAGGAGAAGTAGTCCCGGCTTTGGCGTGACTGCCGGTTTCGACGAGCGCCGGTCGAGAGTGGACGCGCCCCTTGGCGCGCTTGCACGGGTGTCACCCGAAATGGGGCTTCCGGTCAGGGGCGGGCGCGCGTACTGTAGCGACTTCAGCAAGGTTAAAGGAGAAACGGATGAAGACCACCAACAAGGCCACCACCGTCTGGGAAGGTTCGGGCAAGAAGGGCAAGGGCACCTTCAACACGCCGAGCGGCGTGCTCAACGATGCCGCCATCTCGTTCGGCAAGCGCTTCGAAGGCGAGAAAGGCACCAATCCGGAAGAGATCATCGCCGCCGCCCACTCCGGCTGCTTCTCGATGGCGCTCGCCGTGCAACTCGAGCAGGCAGGCTTCACCGCCGAGCGCCTCGAGACGAGCGCGGCGGTGACACTCGAGAAGATCGGCGACGGATTCGCCATCACCCGTTCCGACCTGACGCTGCAGGCCAAGGTGCCAGGCATCGAGCGCGAAGCCTTCGGCCAGATCGCCGAGCGCGCCAAGAGCGGCTGCCCGGTTTCGAAGCTGCTCAATGCGGATATCAGCCTCAAGTGGGAGCTCGCCTGAGGCGTCGGCACTGCCTATATGGCCAGCAGCGGCTCCCGGCTCTCCGCCATCATGCCCGTGAGCGCGAACTCGTCCGCGATCGCCTCGATCTGCTCCGGCGTCAGCCCGGCGCCGGTGAACTGATGGTCGCCTTTCTCGAGGCATTCGGCGGCCGCCTGTGCGAGCCGCACCGCCGTGACGACTGCCTCATGCGCCTCTGCCGGCTGCTGCGTGTCGTGATGGAGTTCGATCGAGCTGACCACGACGTCGGGCAGTCCCCACACATCGGCAAGATAGGCGCCTACCGCGACATGGCTGGTGCCGAGGAAGCTGGTTTCGACCTCGGCAAGCGGGCGGCCGCTGCGCTCGGCGTGGCGCAGCGCGAGCGCATAGCGCTTGTTCATGCCCACCGCGAGGGCAAGCATGCCGATGTCGTGAAGCAGCCCACCGGTGAAGGCGTCGTCGCGGCTGCGCTTCTCGGAGACCAGTGTGCGGGCCAGCCGGGCGCAGAGCAGCGAATGACGCTGCAGACGCGACGGCGAGAAGCCGTCTACCGTCGCGCAGCTGTCGGCGGCGGCGAACACCGTCGACATCAGCACCAGCGCGCGCAGCGACGTCAGGCCCAGGTAGCTCACTGCCTGCGGCACCGACGCCACCTTGAACGGCAGGCCGAAGAAGGCCGAGTTGACCACCTGCAGCAGCTTGGCCGACAACGCCGGATCGCTGCCGATGACGGTCGAGATCTGGTCGATGGTGGCGTTCGGCTGCGCCATCACGTTGACCAGGCGCGGGTACGTCGACGACGCTGACGGCAGAGAGGCGAGCCGGCCGACGATCGTGCGCACCAGCGGGTTGTCCGTCCGCGGCCAGGCGCCGAGCACGCTCTCGAGGTTGGCGACCAGCGTCTGCATGTCCCAGGGCTTGGCGACGAAACGCTGCGCGACCGCTATCGCCCGGTCGAGTTGCGCATCTTCCAGCGGTTCGGCCAGCAGCACACGGATGATCGAGGGGTGGTGCAGCTTGACGTGCTCGAGCAGCTGCGCGCCGTCCATGCCGGGCAGGCGCAGCTCGGTGAAGATCACATCGAACCAGCGGTTCGACAGCAGGTTCAACGCCGCCTGGCCGGAAGTGACGAAGGTGGCGTTCCATCCGGTTTCCTGGCCTTCGAGCGCCGTCTTGAGCGCTTCGAGGGCGTTCGGGTTACTGTCGACGAAAAGGATCTGGTTCACGATGTGCTCGACTTCCAATCGGGTGCGGCTCCCGCTCGCCGGCGGCGTGCAGGAAAAGGAGCGCCATGTCTTCGTCTCGGCAGCGTGCCGAAAAAGTTGAGCGCCGGCGGCAGCATGGCGGATGGGCGGTCAGGGTCGGCGGATCGACGCGCCGGATCGGCGACAATCGGCCAGTCGATCTCGAACAGGTGACACGCGATGGCTGACCATGTCTTTCGGCAGGAAACGCTGGCAATCCATGGCGGACAGGCACCGGACGCGGCAACCGGCGCGCGCGCCCTGCCGATCTACCAGACGACCAGCTTTGTCTTCGACAGCGCCGATCATGCGGCAAGCCTGTTCAACCTGCAGACTTTCGGCAACGTCTACTCGAGGCTGTCGAATCCGACCGTATCCGCGCTCGAGGAGCGGGTTGCTGCACTGGAAGGCGGCAGGGCAGCGGTCGCGAGTGCCAGCGGAATGGCCGCCGAGGCGATGGCGCTGATGACCATTCTCCAAGGGGGCGACCATGTCGTCGCCGCCGGCGCCCTCTACGGCGGCAGCGTCACGATGCTGGCTGTGAACCTGCGCAAGTTCGGCATCGAGACGAGCTTCGTGGATGTGACGCGTCCCGAAGAGTTCGCAGCCGCCATCCGGGACGACACCCGAGCGCTGTTCGTCGAGAGCCTGGGCAACCCCGGTCTTGCGGTCGCGGACCTGCCGGCGCTCGCCGATATCGCCCGCGCGCACGGCGTGCCGCTCGTGGTCGACAACACCGTCCCCAGCCCCTACCTTTGCAACCCTTTCGCCCTGGGCGCCGACATCGTCGTGCACAGTGCCACCAAGTACCTCGGGGGGCACGGCACGACGCTGGGCGGGTTGGTGGTCGAGTCGGGTAGGTTCCCGTGGGACAACGGCAGGTTTCCGGGCATGACGGAACCTTCCGCCGGCTATCACGGAGTGCGGTGGTACGAGACGTTCGGCGACTTCGGCTTCACCATGCGCTGCCGGATGGAGACCCTGCGCGTATTCGGGGCCGCGCTCGCGCCGGCCAGCGCCTGGCAGATCCTCCAGGGCGTCGAGACGCTGCCCCTGCGCATGGAGCGTCACTGCGCCAACGCGCTGGCAGTCGCGAAATTCCTGAGAGACGACCCGCGCGTGAGCTTCGTCAACTACCCCGGGCTCGAGGACCATCCGCAACACGAACTGATGAAGCGCCAGATGCGGGGGGCGTCGGGGCTGCTTGCGTTCGGCGTCAGAGGCGGCGAGCGGGCCGGCGTTCGCTTCATCGAGGGCGCGCAGTTCATGAGTCACCTGGTGAACATCGGCGACACCCGTACCCTGATCAGCCATCCGGCAAGCACTACTCACCGCCAGCTCGATCCTGCGCAACTCGTTGCCGCGGGTGTGACGCCGGAGATGATCCGGATGTCTGTCGGCCTCGAGCACATCGACGATATCCTCTGGGACGTCGACCAGGCGCTTGCCGGGGCGGTGGGGGCCGGCGCGTCGGGCACCGCGTGACGACGCAGGAGGAGAGCTCCAGCGCCGCCGGCCGGCTCAGGGCTGTTCCGCCGCCTCGGGTTCGGGCATGCGCTCCAGCTGCGCCATGAAGCCCGCCGCACCGGCGGCATCCACCGCGGTGCTGTAGTAGAAGCCCTGGAACTGGTCGCAGCCGAGCGCCTTGAGCAGTTCCAGCTGTTCGCGGGTCTCGACGCCTTCGGCGATGACCTTCAGGCGCAGGCTATGGGCCATCGAGATCACGGCCTGCACGATCGAGGCGTCGTCCGGACTGCGGGCAAGGTCGGTGACGAAGGACCGGTCGACCTTGAGGACGTTGAGCGGCAGCCGCTTGAGGTAGGCAAGGCTCGAGTAGCCGGTGCCGAAGTCGTCGATCGCGATGTGCACACCCATTTCGCTCAGGCTCTTCAGGAGCCTGACCGATTCCTCCGCGTTCGACATGACGGTGCTCTCGGTGAGCTCGATCTCCAGGTAGCGTGCCTGCAGACCGGTCTCCTCGAGCACCGAGCGCACGAACTCGAGCAGCTTGGTCTGGCGGAACTGCTTTGCCGACACGTTGACCGCGACCCGCATGGGCTTGAGCCCCGCATCCTGCCAGGCCCGGTTCTGGGCGCAGGCGGTGCGCAGCACCCACTCGCCGAGTGGACCGATCAGTCCGCAATCTTCCGCGATGGGGATGAAGGCCGACGGCGGAACCAGGCCACGGGTGGGATGCCGCCAGCGCGCCAGCGCCTCGAGAGACACGACCTCGCCGCTGTCGATGTCGACCTTGGGCTGGTAGTGCAGCTCGAGCTCGTTTTCCTGCAGCGCCCGGCGCAGGCCGGTCTCCAGCTCCAGGCGCTCGTGGGCGAAGGCGTTCATCGCCGGCGCAAAAAACTTGTAGGCGTTGCGGCCGCTCTGCTTGGCGTGGTACATCGCCGCGTCGGCGTTGGCGAGCAGGGCGTCCGCCGAGGTGCCGTCGCCCGGATAGACGCTGATGCCGACGGTTGCCGACATATGCAGCTCGTGCGGCTCGATCCGGAACGCCGGCCTGAGGGCGGCGAGGATCTTGCGGGCCAGGTCGGCGGCGGCTTCCGGCCGGTCGAGGTCCTTCAGCAGGACCACGAACTCGTCACCCCCCAGGCGCGACAGGGTGTCGCTGCGCCGCAGGCAGCCGTGAATGCGATGGGCCATCGCCCGCAGCAGCGCGTCGCCCACATGATGGCCGGCAGAGTCGTTGACCACCTTGAAACGGTCAAGATCCAGGAAAAGGATGGCAAAGCAGCCACCGCTGCGATCGGCATCGACGAGCGCGCGTTCGATGCGGTCGCCGAGCAGCGTACGGTTGGGCAGGCCGGTCAGGGGATCGTGAGTTGCAAGGTGGACCAGCTCCTCGTTGGCTGCTCGCAGCGAGGCGTTGAGCAGGGAGGTGCGCGAATCCAGATGGGCCTGGAACAGCGACCCGAGCATGGTCAGCGCGAGCAACGCCAGCGTGCCGACGGCGATGGTCACCGCCAGCCAGAACTGGTCGACGCTGCCCGCAGGAAAGAGGCACACCGCATCGGGCGCGAAGTGTGCCGCCGCCATGCCGGTAAAGTGCATGCCGCTGACGGCTGCGCCCATGACGAGCGCCGCAGCCAGTCGGATGGCGGGCCCGCCGCGGGCGCTGCCGCCGTGCAGCAGCGTCGAGATGATCCAGAGGGCCGCGAGCGAGGCGACGAAGGCGATCGTCACCGACGCGGTGAACAGAAGCGGGTCGTAGTCGATGCCGGGCGCGATCGCAATCGCTGCCATGCCGCTGTAGTGCATCAGGCTGATGCCGATGGCCATCAGGGCGGCGCCGGCGATCATCCGCGGCCGGGTCAGGTCTGCTGTCGCGGCGGCCACATACAACGCCAGCGCGGACACCAGAACGGCGACCAGCAGCGATCCGCCGGTGATCCACAGGTCGTAGACAATGGGTATGGGAAGGCTGAAAGCCAGCATGCCGATGAAGTGCATCGACCAGATGCCGATGCCCATCGCGAGCGAGCCGCCGCCCAGCCAGAGCAGTGCCGTGCGGCCGCTGCTGCGGGTGATCCGTTCGGACAAGCCGAATGCGGTGTAGGAGGCGACCACCGCAACCAGGACGGAGAGCGCGACCAGTGACAAATCGTACTGACCGTTCATCTCGCGCAATCTAGCCGGTCCCCCGAACGGCGCGGCCACGGCGGCGGACGAATGGGCAGCCGGCGCGTGCGGGCGGCCGCGCATGCGCTTGCGCAGGCGTCGGGGCTGTGCGCCGCGTCACCGATTCTTCATCGCGCGGTCATGGCGGCGCAATGCATCCCCTGCAAGGTAGCGGCACAGCCTGCAACCTGGAGTGGAAGATGCACGATGTCATCAGCAGGCCGGCATCGCGGGCCACCTGTCTCGCCCGTGCCGGTCACCTCGAAGTCAGGGTGGCCGATCGGCCGCAGGAAGTCGACGAGGCGCTGCGGCTGCGCCATCGGGTGTTCGCCGGTGAGTTCGGCGCCCGGCTGAGCGACTCCCACGGGCCTTCCGACTGCGACGCCGGCGCGCAGGCGGTGGACAGGGACGTGTTCGACGCCCACTGCCGCCACCTGATCGCCGTCGACACCGGCTCCGGCCGGGTGGTGGGCACCTACCGCGTGCTGCTTCCCGAGCAGGCGCGGCAACTCGGCTTCCTCTATGCAGACCGCGAGTTCCACCTGTCCTGGCTCAACCCCATCCGGCACGATCTGGTCGAGATGGGGCGGGCGTGCATCGAGCCACGCTATCGCAACGGGGTGGTGCTGATGATGCTGTGGCGAGCCATGCGCGAGCTCGTCGCCTGCCATGGGCACCAGTACGTGATCGGCTGCTGCAGCGTGACCCTCCGTGACGGTGGCGTGACGGCGGCTCGCCTATACCGGCAGCTCGCGGCCGACCACCTGGCGCCGCCCAACCAGCGGGTCTGGCCGCGCAACCGCCTGCCGATCGAGGCGCTGGCCGGGCGTCACATGGCGCAGGAAGTCGAGGTGCCGCCGCTGCTCAGGGGCTACCTGCGCGCCGGCGCCCGCATCCTCGGGGAGCCGCATGTCGATCCGCAATTCGGCTGCGCCGATTTCCCGATCTTGCTGGAGGTGAGCGCTCTCGCGCCGCGACTGACGGCACGTCTTGCCCAGGGCGTTTGAAAGGGACGCGCCCGGCCCGCGTGTGGCACCATCGGGTACGCACCTGCGGCGGTCGACGCAGGCACGCAACGGACCACAGGAGACGACGATGCCTTCAGCCGACTGCCGCACGAGCAGCCCCTCACGCAGCCAGCCGAACCGACAGACTGCCTGCCATTCGCGCGCCAGCTCCTCGTTCCCGCGGGCTGGCGCCGGACGCCGGATCGCGAGCCTGGCTGTCGCTGTGGCCTTCGTCGCCGGCTCCGCCGTCCTTGCCGCCCTGGCCCTGCCGCCCGGTACGGCGGTTGCGCAGGCATGGCCTTCCAAGCCGGTGCGGATCATGGTCGGCGCCTCCGCAGGCGGCGGCACGGACGTCATCGCGCGGATGCTCGCCGAGCGCTTCGGCGAGAGCCTGAAGCAGACCTTCGTGGTCGAGAATCGGCCCGGCGCGTCCAACACCATAGCCGCGGACCTGACCGCCAAGGCGCCGCCCGATGGTCATACGCTCCTGCTCGCCACCAACACCGGACAGGCGATCGCGCCGCACATCCTCAAGCTCGGCTTCGATCCGCTGACCGACCTTCAGGCGGTCGGCCTGGTCGTCGTCGTGCCGAACGTGCTGCTGGTGAACCAGTCGGTGGCGGCGGCCAATGCCGACGAGCTGGTGAAGCTCATGAAGCAGAAGCCGGGATCGTTCCGGTACGCATCCTCGGGCGTGGGCAGCACCCAGCATCTCGCCGGCGAGGCATTCGACCTCGTGGCCGGGACCAGGAGCATCCACATCCCCTACAAGGGAAGCAGCCAGGCCCATCTCGACCTGATCGGCGGCCAGGTCGAGATGATGTTCGACACGACCTCTTCGTCGATGCCGCACATCAAGTCGGGCAAGCTCAAGCCGCTGGCGGTGATGTCGGAGAAGCGTTCCGAGCAGCTTCCCGACGTTCCGACGTTGGCCGAGGCGGGCTACAAGGGCGTGGAGATGACCACCTGGTACGGGCTCTTCGCGACCGCGGGCACGCCGCGGCCGGTCGTCGAGCAGCTCCACGCCGAGCTGAAGCGCGCGCTCGCGACGCCGGAGGTGCAGGCCAAGCTGAAGGGGCTCGGCGGCGAGATCGGCAACCTCGGCATCGACGAATTCGCCGCCTTCAATCGCGCCGACTACGACCGCTTCGGCAAGCTGATCAAGGACGCGGGCGTCAAGGTGGAGAAGTAGGGAAACCGGCCGGGAATCAGCGGAAAAGAGGCCGAAGAGCAGGCCGAAAGCAGGCCGGCCCGGGATGTGCGGGTCGGACGGTTGATGCGAAGGCATGAGCGGTCATTCGGCGCGCCCTCGCTGGACTAGAGTGGCGCCATCCCTTCCCCGGATTGCAGCCCATGGCGATGAATCGAACCCGCGAATGCCCATCGGATGCCGGCCTGCGGCCGCGCCGCCTGGCGCTCCTGGCGCTGGCCGTTGCACTGGCCATCGGCGCCTGTGGCGGCGGCGGCAGCGACGCCGCCGCCGGCAACGACGCCACCCTGTCCGAAACCGGCGGCAGCCGGCACGCGCCCGCAGCGGGCACCGACGATGCCGCAGGCAGTTCGACCGTCCCGGACACGTCCTCGGCCGGCTCCACCTCGCCTACCGGCCAGTCCCCACCCACCTATGGGTCGATGCGCACGGCGGCGCTGGGTCACGGCGCCAACCTCAACGGCGCAGTCGCCTTCCCGGCCGACAACGCATGGAATACCGACATCAGCGCGGCGCCGGTCGACCCGAATTCGAGCAATCTGATCGCGTCGATCGGCGCCGCGACCGGTCTCTTCCCCGACTTCGGCAGCGGCACCTGGAACGGCGCGCCGATCGGCATTCCTTACGTCGTGGTCCCCGGCTCGCAGCCGCGGGTGACCCTCACGTTCACGCAGCCGTGGAACGAGAACGATCCCGGTCCCTATCCGATTCCGGCCGATGCGAAGGTGGAAGGAGAGGATCCCGCGGTGCCGGGATCCGGCGGCGACCGGCACGTGCTGGTGATCGACCGCGACAACAACCGGCTGTATGAACTCTACCGCGCGTTCCGCAACAGCGATGGCAGCTGGAATGCGGAGTCCGCCGCGCTGTTCCACCTCGATTCGAACAACGTGCGCCCCGGCGGCCAGCCTGGATGGACCAGCGCGGACGCCGCAGGCTTGCCGATCTTTCCCGGCCTGGCCCGCTATGAAGAAGCCGCTGCCGGGGCCATCCGCCACGCCCTGCGCTTTACCGCGGCGCAGACCCGCAAGGCCTGGGTGCCGCCGGCCAACCATGCCGCCTCGTCCTCCACCGATCCGAACCGGCCGCCGATGGGCATGCGCGTGCGCCTCAAGTCGAGCTATGTCATCCCGGCGACTTTTTCCGCGCCGACGCGCGCGATCCTGCAGGCGCTGAAGACCTACGGGATGATCCTCGCCGACAACGGCTCCAACTGGTACCTGAGCGGGGCACCGGATCCGCGCTGGAACAATGCCGCGCTCAAGTCCGAACTCGCCCAGGTGAAGGGGGCGCACTTCGAGGTCGTGCGGATGGACGGGTTGGTGACGCCTTAGCGCGGCGCCGGGGACGCGGCGACCGCGGCTTCGTAGGCGGCGGCGATCGTCAGAACGCCCAGGTCGTCGTGCGGCGCGCCCACCAGCTGGATGCCGGTCAGGTCGCCCAGCGCCGGCGGGCGTGCGGGATCGGCGAGCGGCACCGGCATGCTGATGGCGGGGCTTCCGGTCAGGGTCGCGTAGATCACCACTTCCATCCAGCGGTGGTAGGTGTCCATGCTGCGCCCGCCGACCTCCGCCGGCCAGTGCAGGGCAGCGTCGAAGGGAAATACCTGCGCACTCGGCATTGCCAGGTAGTCGTAGCGTTTGAACAGCTGCAGCCAGGACTGGTAGAACGTCGTGCGCACCTGTGAGGCCTCTGCCAGCTCGCGGGCCGACATCGCAAGGCACCGCTCGGCTTCCCAGATCGCCTCCGGCTTCATCAGCTCGCGCGCCTTGCGCAGGTGACCGAAAAGCGGCGGGGCCGCGGCCAAGGTGCGCAGCACCAGCCAGCATTCCCACAGCGCCTGCAGCGGGACGCCGAGCGCCTGCGGCGCCACCGGCTCGATATGGCAGCCAAGATTCTCGAGACGGCGCAGTGCGCGCTGGCAGCTGTCGAGCACGCCCGGCTGCATCGCCAGGTGACCGTCCAGGCTGCCGAACCAGCCGATGCGCTTGCCGCGCGCATCGGCTGCATCGCCCCGGGTTGCGGCCGCCCAGGCGGCGAAGGGTTCGCCGCTGCCGTCGAGCGACAGCGGGTCACGCACGTCGTAGCCGGCCTGGACCGACAGCAGCAGCGCGCAATCGCGCACACTGCGCGCCATCGGCCCGGCGGTGCCGAGTTGCGCAATGAACTGGTCGATGGCCGGCCAGACGGGCACGCGCCCGCGCGAGGGCCGCAGCCCCACGATCCGGTTGAACGCGGCAGGGTTGCGCAGCGATCCCATCATGTCGCTGCCGTCGGCGGCGGGCAGCATGCCGAGCGCGACGGCCACCGCGGCGCCGCCGCTGGAGCCGCCGGCCGTGAGCGCCGGATCGTGGGCGTTGCGGGTGGTGCCGTAGACGTCGTTGTAGGTCTGCGATCCCAGCCCGAACTCCGGCGTATTGGTCTTGCCGATGATCAGCGCGCCGGCCGCCCGCATCCGCTCGACGAAGAGCGAGTCGGCGGCTGGAACGTTCGCGCGCAGGATCCGCGAGCCGTGCGTCGTGACCAGCCCGCGGGTGTAGGCCAGGTCCTTGATCGCCTGGGGTATGCCGTGCAGCACGCCGAGCCAGCGGCCTTCTGCAAGCAGCCGGTCGTGCGAGTCGGCCTGGGCGAGCAATTCGTCCGCGGGCTGCAGGGCGACGATCGCGTTGTGGAGAGGGTTCACCTCGGCAATCCGGTCGAGGAAAGCCTGCATGACCTCCCGGCACGACACCTGACGCCCCCGGATCGCGGTGGCAATCTCACCGAGGCCGGCGCGGGCAACTTCGTCCATCATGTCCTCCTGTCCTCCTGTCCTCCTGTCCTCCTTCAGGCGTCGGCGGTTCAGCGGGCCGCGTCCTGCGGGCGCGCACCGCCCGATCGGCCCCGGCGGGCCCTCAGCCCTCCAGGTCCGCCTGCGCATACCTCGGCCGGCGCTGCTGCGACTCGCCGCGCAGGGCTTGCGCCGCGCCGGCGTCGACGCTGCGCACGTGCAGCGTCGACTGCGGATACGGGATCTCGATGTTCTCCGCTCTCAGCATCTTGTAGATCCGCACGCACATCTCGCTGCGGATGCTGCCGCCCCGCTCCGGCAGTCCGGTCCAGGCGCCGAGCTTGAACTCGAGCGCATGCTGGCCGAACCCGGTGAACTGCGCATCGGGAGCAGGATGCGCAAGGATGTCCTCATGCTCCTCCGCCACTTGCGTGAGCAGCGCCATCACGTGTTCCGGATCGTTGCCGTAGGCGACGCCGAGCGGGATCTCGATGCGCCGCTGCCGGTCGCTGAGCGTCCAGTTGGTGACCTCGCCCGCGATCAGCATCGAATTCGGCACGATGATTTCAGCGCCCTCGCCGGTGCGCATCACGCAGGAGCGGATGCCGATGCGCTGGATCTGGCCGCCGCGGTTGGCCATTTCCACCGAGTCGCCAACCTTGATGGGGCGCTCGAACAGGAGTATCAGGCCGGAGACGAAGTTGTTGACGATGCCCTGCAGGCCGAAACCGACACCGACACCGACCGCACCGGCGATGATGGTGAAGCGGTCGAGGTTGATGCCGGTGGCGACGATGGCGATCAGCACGCCGCCGACCAGCAGGATGTAGTGAAGGATCGTCGTCAGCGCATATGGAATTCCGCGTGGCATCGACAGGCGTGAAAAGATCTCCTGGTCGAGCACGAAGCGCAGCAGTCGCGACAGCAGCACGGCGCCCCAGATGGTGACGACGAAGGTAAGGGCGGCCCCCAGCGACACGCCGATCTCGCCGACCATGTACTGGGCGCCGAGCGCGCTGCCGATTGCTTCGCGCGCCGGCTCGAGCAGCGCCGCGAGGTCGAGCGCGCCGAGGACCCATAGGACGATCGCCACCCAGCGGGTTGCCAGTCGTGCCCGCCGCTCGACCGTATCCTTCAGGTTCCTGACCATCCACAGGTTCTGCAGCGGCCAGACGTTGAGCGCGAGCCGGATCAGCCCGTAGACGACCTGCACGCCGGCGTAGAGGATCACCGCGGTGTAGATGCAGCCGAGCGTGCCGTCGGCGACGAAGCGGCCGAGCCCGGTGTAGCCAAGCAGGTCGGCGACCAATGCCGCGCTGAAGAGAGCGGTGGCGGCGCGGATCCCGCGGATGGTCCAGTTGACGCTGCGAGTGACCGCCGCCTCGGATTCGCGCCGCACCAGGTAGTGCTTGCGCAGCAGCCAGGCCAGCAGGCATACGGTTGCGAGCATCTGCAACTGGAACAGCAGCCGCTCGAGCGCCGGCACCTTGTCGAGCAACTCCAGCAGGCGGC
Organism: uncultured Pseudomonadota bacterium; assembly: GCA_963844195.1. Classification (GTDB taxonomy): domain Bacteria; phylum Pseudomonadota; class Gammaproteobacteria; order Burkholderiales; family Burkholderiaceae_E; genus Lautropia. The sequence goes on from CAWJNC010000006.1 coordinate 981,089, forward strand.
TGAGCGCGTAGACGATGACCAGCGCGTAGAGGAACGGCGCAAGCCGCGGATCGATCGCTCGGCGCAGGATCAGGATGGTGGGCGGGAGCGCGACGGCGAGGAGCAGCAGGTTGATCTCGCGCGGCGCGTAGACCAGTACCCAGGGGCTGCAGAGAACGGTGGCGAGCAGTGTCGCCGCCAGCGGCCGCTCGAACAGCCAGGTCGCCGCCCTGAGGTCCGGCTCTTCCGCGATGCGCAACCGCAGCTGCTGGCGCGCCACCCACAGGCCGACGAGGAACACGAGCATGATGACCGGCAGCAGCGCGAGCCGCGCCTGGTAGACGCGTACGTATTCCGCCGCATTGGCATAGGACGCGGAGAGGTTGCTGCCGACTGCGCGGGTGATCGACAGGGCAGGCGTCTCCTCGGCGGAAACGTCCGCGGCGTCCCAGAGTGGCGCCTTGTCGCGAGTCAGCAGGCCGCCGACCGCCAGCGCCATCGCCTGCTTGATCGCCTCGCGCTGCTCGGCGGCGCGCGCCTGGAAGCGGCTGACCCGGTCCTGCAGCGTGAAGATGTCCTCGCGCGCTTCATCGACCCGCGTGCGCGCCTGGTCGATGCGCGCAAGCACGGCGGCGGTCCGTTCGCTGACCGGCTTCGGCAGGTCGCCCGTCTTTGCCAGTTCTTCGGTGGCCTGCCAGGTCTTGCGCATCTCGGCGAGGCGGGCGAGATTCGCTTCCAGTTCCTCGGAGCGCCGGGTGAGGGTCCTCTCCCAACCGGACAGGCGCCCTTGCAGCGCCTGCAGTTCTGCGTCGCTGTCGTCCAGGCGGCCGCGTTGTTCCCTGCCGGCCAGCGCGACGCGGCTGGCGCGCAGCGCCTCGTCGATTTCCCGGTTGAAGGGACCGAGGGCAGCGGCGATGCCGGAGATGCCGACCGGCATCGCGATCGACTCTTCCATGGCGCGCAGCGTGGAGTCGGCTGCCTCGGCGCTCGCGGAAATGTTGGCGACCGGTATCGGCTTCGGCTCGGCGGGCGCCGGTGCGGCCGGTGGTGGAACGGCCGCAGGGGCGGGTGCAACGGCGGGTGCGGTGGCAGGTGCGGGTGCAGCTGGCTTGTCCGCGCCCCGCGCGACGAGCGGGGCTAGGGCCAGCAGCAGGCCTGCGGCCGCCGCAAGAAGGCGATGCGATCGGGGGCGCGGAGAGCCCGCGCTGGCGGCTGCCGGGGTGCAAGGAGGTGTAGGCGACACAGCGCGCGAGTTTACCGCCCGGTGTGTTCCGCTCGACAGGCCATTTCCTGCCTGTACCCTTGCATACGTTTGATACGTCGCGATAACTTGCCGGCTGGACGGACGGCCGCGATCAGGGGATCAACGGGCGCTTCGTCCTGCCACCGCGCGTTACTCTCCGCCCGCCGGGTCGCAGGTGTGGGCAGAAAACCTCACCCCGCGCGACGCTATCCGATGTCAGGCAGCGACCGGTTCCTTCTCCGCGGCCGGCGCCGGCGCCGGCGTGCGGATCAGGTAGTCGAACGCACCCAGGGCCGACTTGGCGCCGTCTCCGGCCGCGATCACGATCTGCTTGTACGGCACCGTGGTGGCATCGCCGGCAGCGAACACGCCGGGAATCGAGGTCTGGCCGCGGGCATCGATCTCGATCTCGCCGAACTTCGACAGCGCGAGCGTTCCCTTGAGGAATTCGGTGTTGGGCACCAGGCCGATCTGCACGAACACACCCTCGAGTTCGACGTGGCGCTCCTCGCCGGAAGCGCGCTCCTTGTAGGTCAGGCCGTTGACCTTGTTGCCGTCGCCAGTCACCTCGGTCGTCTGCGCGTTGGCGATCACCGTCACGTTCTTCAGGCTGTGCAGCTTGCGCTGGAGCACCGCGTCGGCGCGCAGTTCGGGTGCGAACTCCACCAGGGTCACATGGGCCACCACGCCGGCCAGGTCGATGGCTGCTTCGACTCCTGAGTTGCCGCCGCCGATCACCGCCACTCGCTTGCCCTTGAAGAGCGGGCCGTCGCAGTGCGGACAGTAGGCGACGCCGCGGTTGCGGTACTCGCGCTCGCCCGGCACGTTGATTTCGCGCCAGCGAGCGCCGGTGGCCAGGATCACGGAGCGGCTCCTGAGCACCGCGCCGCTGGCGAGATGCACCTCGTGCAGGCCGCCGGGCTCGTCGGCCGCGACCAGCTTGTCGGCGCGCTGCAGGTTCATGATGTCGACGTCGTAGGCCTTCACGTGCTGCTCGAGGGCAGTGGCGAACTGCGGGCCTTCGGTGTGCAGCACCGAGATGTAGTTCTCGATGCCGAGGGTATCCAACACCTGTCCGCCGAAGCGCTCTGCCACTACGCCGGTACGGATGCCCTTGCGGGCGGCATACACCGCCGCCGCGGCGCCGGCAGGGCCGCCACCGACGATGAGCATGTCGAACGCTTCCTTCGCGTTGAGCTGCTCGGCCTTGCGCTTGCCGGCCTTGCTGTCGAGGCGAGCGAGGATTTCCTCGACGCTGGTGCGCCCCTGTCCGAACACCTCGCCGTTGAGGAAGGTGGTCGGCACCGCCATGATCTGGCGCTTCTCCACTTCATCCTGGAAGAGCGCGCCGTCGATCGTCACCATCCGGATCTTCGGGTTGATGACCGACATGACATTGAGCGCCTGGACGACGTCGGGGCAGTTCTGGCAGGACAGGGAGACGTAGGTCTCGAAGTCGTATTCGCCGTCGAGGTCGCGGATCTGCGCGACGACCTCGGCATCCAGCTTGACCGGGTGACCGCCGACTTGCAGCAGCGCGAGGACCAGCGAGGTGAACTCATGCCCGAGCGGAATCGCGGCGAAGCGCACGCCGATGTCCGAACCGGGCCGGTTGATCGCGAAAGAGGGCGCGCGAACGCCTGCATCCGCTCGTTCGACCAGGGTGATCCGGTCCGACAGGGATTCGATTTCCTGCAGGAGGCTGCGCATCTCACGGGATTTGGCGCCGTCATCCAGGGTCGCGACGATCTCGATCGGCTGCGTGATCTTTTCCAGATAGGCTTTCAGCTGTGTCTTGAGCTTCGCGTCCAACATGATGGTTCCCGATTTCGTGAAGTTTGCAGGGCGTGACGGTACCCACCGGGCGGGCAACTGGCGCCCGGCCGGTACCGCTTCGCTTCTTGTTTGTCGTCCGATCCGAGGACCGGACGTGGTGCAGGATCCCGGGATCAGGATCCTGCGATCAGGATCCCGGAATCAGGTCCGGATCAGGCAGATCAGATCTTGCCGACCAGGTCCAGCGACGGGGTCAGCGTTTCTTCGCCCTCGCTCCACTTGGCAGGGCAGACTTCGCCCGGGTGAGCAGCGACGTACTGGGCCGCCTTGACCTTGCGCAGCAGTTCCGATGCGTCGCGGCCGATGCCGTTGTCATGGATCTCGCACAACTTGATCTGGCCTTCGGGGTTGATCACGAAGGTGCCGCGCAGTGCCAGGCCTTCTTCCTCGATCAGGACGTCGAAGTTGCGGGCGAGGGTCGTGGTCGGATCGCCGATCATCGTGTACTCGACCTTGCCGATCGCCGGCGAGGTGTCGTGCCATGCCTTGTGGGCGAAATGCGTGTCGGTGGAGACGCTGTAGATCTCGACGCCGAGCTTCTTGAATGCCTCGTAGTTGTCGGCCAGGTCTTCCAGCTCGGTCGGGCACACGAATGTGAAGTCAGCCGGGTAGAACACGACCACCGACCACTTGCCTTTCAGCGTCTGGTCACTCACTTCGATGAACTTGCCGCCCTTGTAGGCGTTGGCTTTGAAAGGTTTGATTTCGGTGTTGATCAGGGACATCTGGCTATTCCTGTAGGTTGCAGTGATTGAAGAGATCGGGTTGGTAGACGAATGATGCCTTGCACAATACGATTCGTAAAATGAATTAAATATATGCGGAATATTGGTGATGGCTATCAAGCATCGAGGCGCGTGCAGGCCCGTGGCAAGCCCTCCGCCGTGGGAGACATGTGACCTTCAGATGGGGCCGGACTGCCGTCTGGCAAGCCGGGGCAGGCGCGCGTCGCGGCCCTGCGGCCTCCGCCGCAGAAGTGTCAGGGCTTCAGGTCGCCTGCCAGTGAAGCCAGCGTCTCCGCCGGGATCGTGACATGGGCAGGGTAGTTGGTGTGGTCGCAGCCGACCTTGACGCCGGCTCCAGCCAGGACCGCCTTGCGGCTCGCCTCCCCGAACTCGAAGCGCACGAAGTGCACCGCCGAGGTCTTTTCCTCGTTCTCGCGATCGAGGTCTTCGTCGGCAATGGCGTAGACGCGGGGATAACCCTCGACTTCGACGAACAGCCGGTCCTCGATGCCGATCAGGCGCCGTAGTTCCCGGTGGCGTTCATTCGGATCCGGGAACTCGATCAGCACGGTCGCCTTCCAGTTGCCGCCGTCCGGTACCAGCGGGGCGTAGGCGTCGATCTCGTCCTGGATCGCCTCTTCCTCGAAGATCTTCTCGATGCGCAGCATCTCCTGGATCTGGATGCGCACCGTCTGCTCGTCCTCGAACTGCAGGTTCAGATGCTCGCCCAGCCGCACGCTGCGCAGGCGGCGGTGCGCGATGTGCTGCGCCTTGTTGGTCTTGCGAAACTTCGAATAGGCCTCCAGGGTCATCAGGCTGTCGCGGGTGATCGCCATGTTCTGCTCCCTTCTGTCCGCCGCTTCCCTACTCGAGACCATAGGCGAGTCGCACCAGGCTCAGCGGATGGCTCAGCGCCTTGGCCGGCGTTCCCGCCTGCTCCATCCCCTGCGCGATGTGATGGCCGGCGAGGGCGCAGTCGCTGCTGATGTAATCGGGCTCGTCCTTGGCCATCGACTTGAACACCGGCCGGCCGATCTTCATCGCGTTCGGATGGGTCTTCTTCTTCACGCCGTAGGTACCGGCATGGCCGGAACAGCGCTCGACCGTGTTGAGCGACAGCGGCACCGTCTGCGCAATCAGCTTGAACATCTCCTCGGTTTTGCGGCCGATCTTCTGGACGCGGCCGTGACATGGGATGTGGTAGCTGACCTTGCCCAGCGAAGTCTTGAAATCGAGCTTGAGCAGCCCGTCCTTGTGACGGGCGACCAGGTATTCGAACGGGTCGAACATTGCCGCCTTGACCGCCTCCGTTTCCGCACATTCCGGGAACATCAGCGGCAGTTCCTGCTTGAACATCAGCGTGCAACTCGGGATGGCGCTCAGGATGGCATAGCCCTCCCGTGCGTAGCGGGCCAGCACCGGAATGTTGGCCTCCTTGTGCCGGGCCACTGCATCCAGGTCGCCGAGCTCGAGCTTGGGCATCCCGCAGCAACGCTCCTTCTGGACGATGACGTACGGAATGGCATTGTGCTCGAGGACCTTGAGCAGGTCGTGCCCGATGCCGGGCTCGTTGTAGTTGACGTAGCAGGTCGAGAAGATAGCCACCTTCCCCGGCGTGCGTTCACCGTCGGTCACTTCCACGGCACGGCCTTTGCCGGGCGCGCTCCAGCGGAAGCGCCGGCTGGCGAGGGCGGGCATCCAGGCGTCGGGATGAACGCCCAGCGCCTTGTCCATCAGCTTGCGCATCGGCCGGCTGCGGTTGACCGCGTTGACGGCCTGGACGACGATCGGGATGCCGGCGAACTGCCCGTGGACGTCGGTCGAGGCGAGGAACTTCTCACCGGCGCCGACGCCGCCCTGGCGATGCTTGATGGCCTTGGCGCGCAGCATCAGGTGCGGGAAGTCGAGGTTCCATGGATGCGGCGGCACGTACGGGCACTTGGTCATGTAGCAGAGGTCGCACAGGTAGCACTGGTCGACCACTTCCCAATAGGCCTGCTTGGCGACCGCATGCACTTCGCCGTCGTCGGTTGCGTCGACCAGATCGAACAGCGTGGGGAACGACTGGCACAGGCTTACGCAGCGACGGCAGCCGTGGCAGATATCGAAGACGCGCTCCATCTCCGCGAATGCGGCCGCTTCATCATAGAAGTCGGGGTTGCGCCATTCGATCGGATGGCGCGTAGGCGCCTGGAGATTGCCCTCCTGGCTCATCGGGAGCGCTCCTTCGGGACTGGGCCGGGGCCGGTGCGGGGGACTGTGCGATAGCTGATGCATCGACGCGGCATGGAGCCAGGAGGCATCCGCCGACCGGGTCGGCGGCGCCCGCTGCCTTATAGCCGGCCGCGTGGAATGCGGCTAGTCTGTCAGTGCGTCCAGCGCCTTCTGGTAGCGATTGGCGTGGGACCGCTCGGCCTTGGCGAGCGTTTCGAACCAGTCCGCGATCTCGTCGTGGCCCTCGTCGCGCGCGGTCTTGGCCATGCCCGGGTACATGTCGGTGTACTCGTGAGTCTCGCCCGCCACCGCAGCCATCAGGTTCTGGCGGCTGTTGCCGATGGGCAGTCCGGTTGCCGGATCCCCCACTTCTTCCAGAAACTCCAGGTGGCCGTGCGCATGGCCGGTCTCGCCTTCGGCGGTGGACCGGAACAGCGCCGCGACGTCGTTCTGGCCCTCGATATCCGCCTTGTTCGCGAAGTACAGGTAGCGGCGGTTCGCCTGCGACTCGCCTGCGAACGCGTCCTTCAGGTTTTGCTCGGTCTTCGAACCCTTCAAGCTCATGATCTCCTCCTGGTAGTCGTGCCGCCAGCGGAAGTCCGCGACGACCATCCGGTCTGCCACCGTAGCAAATCACCCGCTGGCAAGCCAATGCAAATCATCAATGCAGCCGATAGGGTACGGCTACTGCAGTCCCGCCTCGCATGACCGCTCAGCTCTGCAGGGAATGCCACATCTCCATGTCGCGTTCGGCGGTCCAGACACGCGGCGTCTTGATCCCGCTCGCTTCATCATACGCGCGGGACACGTCGAAGGGCAGGCAATGTTCGTAGATGAAGACATGGCCGAACACCGGATCCATCACCTTGCGCGTGTCCTCGAACACCTGCTTGAGCGTCTTCTTCGCAGCTACACCCGCCTTGGCGGTCTGGTAAAGGTCCGTGACCCACTTCTTGGTGTAGTCGATGCCCTTGTTGACGTCGGCCGGATTCTCCAGTGCGGGGCCGCGGCCGGGCACGAGCTTTTCGGCGCCGAGGGCACGCAGCGCTTCGAGAGTGGTCGGCCATTCCTCGAGTTGCGCATCGCCGGTGTAGACGCCTGCGTTGTATTCGACCAGGTCACCGGAGAAGCAGATCTTCTGCGACGGGATCCAGGCGATCGCGTCGCCGCGGGTGTGCCCGGGCCCGATGTGCTTGAGCTGCACCTCGAGCTCTCCCAGGAAGAGCGACATGCCGGTGTCGAAGGTGATCTCCGGCCAGGTCAGGCCGGGAATCGATTCCACCGCCTGGAAAAGCCGCGGAAAGCGCTCGATCTCGCTCTTCATGTCCGCCGCGCCGCGCTCCTTGATCAACTCGTAGGTGCCGGTGCTGGCGACCACTGCCTGCGCCCCCTCCTTGAAGTACGCGGAGGCGCCGAGCACCCGCACCGCGTGGTAGTGGGTGAGCATCACGTACTTGATCGGCTTGTCGGTGACCTCGCGGATGCGCGAGATCAGGTCCTGGGCCATCACCGGCGTCGCGGTGGTGTCGATGACCATGCAGGAGTCGTCGCCGATGATGACGCCGGAGTTCGGATCTCCCTCCGCCGTATACGCATAGGCGTTGTCGGAGAGCTTGCTGAAGGTGATCTTCTTGGCCGTCATGTCGGCCTTGGAAGCGAATGTTGCGCTCATGCTGTTCTCCCGCGGATCGTCCCGATGCGGATCATGTTACCCGAGTCGATTCCGCGGAGATCGCGCTCGCCCTGACGCCGGTGCGCGTGCCGCGTCAGTCAGCGCGCCTGGTCGAACAGCTTGCGGTACTGCACGAAGCCGCTGCGATCGGCGATCTTGTCGTAGAGCTTCATCGCTTCGACGTTGGTCTCGTGCGTCAGCCACCAGACTCTCGAGCAATCCATTTCCCTGGCTCTGGCATAGACGTGCTCGATCAATGCGCGGCCGATCCCCTTGCCGCGCAGGCCCTGGTCCACGAACAGGTCCTGCAGGTAGCAGTAGTTGCCGGAAGTCCAGGTGCTGCGATGACTCAGGTAGTGCACGATGCCGACCGGCTTGTTGCCCATCTCCGCGACCGCACACCACATCGGCTCGGCATCGTTCATCAGCCGCTGCCAGGTCATCGCCGTGGTCGGCTCGTCGATCACGACCTTGTAGAAGGTCTGGTAGCCGAGCCAGAGCTCGCGCCAGGCCTGGTGGTCCGCCGGCGTCGCAAGCCTGATGACGGCAGCGCGTTCATCGGTTCGGTCCGTCATCGTCCTGTCCACCTTCGCATCATCCTTTCACTTGAAGCTGATGTTCGCATCTTTGACGAGCTTCGCCCAGCGCACCAGATCGCGGGGCGACCGCCCCGCGCATCTTCAATCGTTGTTTCCGGCGCAGGCGGGGGCCCCGGACATGCTAGTCTCGCCGTTTCGGCAACCCGGTTGCCGCTGTCTCGGAGAGGAACAATGCCTGCACTGCTACCGGACGTCGATCCTGACGGACTGCTGGAGTATTCGGTCGTCTACACCGACCGTGCGCTCAACCACATGTCCCGCAAGTTCCAGGACGTGATGAAGGACATCTCTGCCGTGCTGAAGTCCGTCTATCGGGCGCATTCGGCCATCGTCGTCCCGGGCAGCGGCACGTTCGGCATGGAGTCGGTGGCCCGCCAGTTCGCCACCGGCAGCAAGGTCCTGGTCATCCGCAACGGCTGGTTCAGCTACCGCTGGTCGCAGATTTTCGAAATGGGGCAGGTCACGGCCGAGACTGTCGTGCTCAAGGCCCGTCCCGTGGCCGAGGGACGGCAGGCACCATTCGCGCCGGCTCCGATCGAGGAAGTGGTCGCGGCGATCCGCAGGCAGGAGCCCGCCGTCGTCTTCGCCCCGCATGTGGAAACCGCGTCCGGGATGATCCTGCCCGACGACTATCTGCGCGCGGTGGCGGCGGCAGTTCATGAGGTCGGGGGACTGTTCGTCCTCGACTGCGTGGCTTCGGGCACGATCTGGGTGGACATGGAGGCTGTCGGCGTCGACATCCTGATCAGCGCTCCGCAGAAGGGCTGGAGCTCGTCGCCCTGCTGCGGCCTGGTGATGCTCGGCAAGCAGGCGCGCGAGCGCATCGAGAACACCACCAGCTCCAGCTATTCCTGTGACCTGCGCAAGTGGCTGCAGATCATGGAAGCCTACGAAAAGGGCGGGCACCTGTACCACGCCACCCTGCCCACCGATTCGCTGGCGAGGCTGCGCGACGTGATGAAGGAGACCGAGGCTTACGGCTTCGACAAGGTCAAGGCGGAGCAGCAGCGGCTTGGCGACGAGGTCCGTGCCCTGCTCGCCGAACGGGGTTTTCGCAGCGTCGCCGCCAGGGGCTTCGAGGCGCCCGGTGTCGTTGTCAGCTACACCGACGACCCCGACATCCAGTCGGGCAGGAAGTTCGCCGACGTCGGCCTGCAGACCGCCGCCGGCGTCCCGCTGCAATGCGACGAGCCGGCCGACTTCCGCACCTTCCGCATCGGCCTCTTCGGCTTGGAGAAGCTGCATCACGTGGATCGGACCGTGGGCTCGCTGAGGCAAGCGCTCGACCGTATCCGCTGAGCGAGGCGTACGACGTCCCCGCCGCCGGCGCCTGCTGACGCTCAGCTCACCACCGGCAGGGCTTGCACGTCGTAGGCATGCGTCAGCCGCCGCCCCAGCACCGGATCTTCCAGCTCCATCTCGAAGCGGCTGCCCGGCCGCACACCGCCGATCGCGCCGAGCGTGCCGCAGAACATCACGGTGCCGGGGGCGAGGCCTGCCGCTCCGCCGTACATGCCGATCAGATCCTGCGGTGGCCGGATGCCCGCGACGGCGCCCTCCTGGTAGAGCACGCGCTGGCCGTCGATGACCGCCCAGGCGCGCAGCATCAGCCGATCCCAGTGCGGCGCCACCTCCCCCAGGCGCCACAGCTGCCGGCCGATAGCCTTCGGGCACAGCTGCTTCGACAGCGCGACGCCGATGGCCTCGGCCTTGCGGTCGGTGTGGTCCGATCCCAGTCCGATCCAGAGCCCGTCGGCAAGGGAGACGACCACCGGTTCGACCTCGCCGGACGTATCGGGCCCGAGCACCTGCAGGTGCGCCGACTGCGTCAACTGCGTGACCGAGAGCCGGTAGAAGAGCGGCACCGTCGACGGCGCCGGCACGCCCAGCCGGCCGAGTTCCTCGATGTGATGACGAATGGCGGCGCTGTCGCGCCCGGTCCAACCGGCGATGACCAGCGCATCGGCCCGCATGGCGATGCGGTCATCGCGGTCCTGCCAGGAGCGTTCGAAGTCGAGCATCGGGGTGCAAGGCCGATCGCTCATGGAATTGCGGGGAAGGTCGGGCATAGGGCCACCTCTGAAGTCGTGTGCCGGGCAATCGTCTTGCGTCCGCAGGCGCGATGCGAACGGATCAGTCGAGCTGCGCCGGCAACCAGAGCGCCAGCCCCGGGAACCAGGCCAGCAGCGCGATCATCGCCAGCATCGCGAGCACGAACGGCGCCGATCCGGCCATCACGTCGTTGAGCGAGCCGCTGCTGCGCAGCGACTGCACGACGAACAGGTTCAGGCCCACCGGCGGCGTGATCAGCGCCATCTCGATCAGGATCACCAGCACGATGCCGAACCAGATCGGATCGAAACCGAGTGCGAACATCACCGGCGCCACGATCGGGATGGTCGTGATCATCATCGACAGCGTTTCCATGAAGCAGCCGAGCACCAGGTAGAACAGCACGACCGCGACCAGCATCTGGGCCTTGGACAGGCCGAGCCCCGAGATGTAGTCGGTCAACACGGTGGTGAGCCCGATGGCCGAGATGACGAAGTTGAGGAAGTAGGCCGCGACGATGATCAGCATCACCATCGCATTGGTCCGCATCGAGTTCTCGAACACTTCCTTGAGCATCGCCAGCGACAGCCGGCGGTACGCCCAGGCGAGTCCGAGGGCGGCGACCACCCCCAGCGCCGCCGCTTCGGTGGGGGTGGCCAGGCCGGCATAGATGGAGCCGACCACGACGAGGAAGATGCCCAGCGGCGGCAGCAGATGCACCAGGCTGCGGAATCGCTCCGCCCAGCTAGCCCGCAGCGGCCGCCCGCCCCACGCCGGCCGAACCAGGCAGATGAGCAGCACCATGGCGATGAACAGCAGCGCCATGCCCAGTCCGGGAATGATGCCCGCGAGGTAGAGCCTGGGGATCGACGTGTCGGTCAGGACCGCATAGATGATCAGGTTGATCGACGGCGGGATCAGGATGCCGAGCGTGCCGCCGGCGGCCAGGGTGCCGAGAAACAGGCGTTCGTTGTAGCCATAGCGCTGCACCAGCGGCAAGGCGACGGTGCCGACCGTCGCCGCGGTGGCCACCGACGATCCGGAGGTTGCGGCGAAGAGGGTGCAGGCGCCGATGTTGGAGTGCATCAGGCCGCCCGGGATCCACGACATCCAGCTGGCCATCGCTCCATACATCCGTTCCGCGACGCCGGCACGCAGCAGGATCTCCCCGAGCAGGATGAACATCGGGATCGTGACGAGCAGGAAGTCCTTCGAGGTGGACCAGGCCACTTCGCCGAGCGCCAGCGTGAGCGGCAGCGAAGAATAGATCTTGTCGAGCAGCATGCCCAGGACGCCGAGCGCTGCGGCCACCGGCAGCGCCAGCGCCAGCAGGCCCAGCAGCAGCGCGAGGGTGGTGGCGAGCATGGTCAGGTCGCCTCGATGTGCCGGGTGTGGGCGGTTTCGGCGGCAGCGCTTTCTTCCATCGACGGCGCTCCCACCAGCCGGCTCGCGCGGCCGCGATCGCCCTGCAGCAGGGCGGCCGACGCGCGCAGGAACAGCGGCAGCCAGGTGAAGGCGAACAGCAGCAGGCCGGCCAGCCAGAGCCCCTGCGGTATCCAGAGCGGTGTCTGCAACGGCGTCGTCGCCTGCGCCTCGAACGCGATCGAGGTGCGCAGGACCTCCCAGGCCTGCCAGGTGAGTGCGCCGACGAAGATGCCGAGCGCGATCATCGCCAGCAGGTCGAGCCATCCCCGCGCTGCGCCCGGCAGGTGCATGTAGAGCGCGTCCACCCGCACGTTGGCCCGTTGCAGCAGGGTGAACGCCAGCGCCCAGGCGGTGCCGATGGCGAATGCGTAGCCGGACAGTTCGTCGGCGCCGCCAAGCGACACCAGCAGCAGCTTGCGCAGCAGCACGTCGACCGCCACGACGAACGCCGATGCGAGCATCAGGCCGCCGCCATACCAGACGGCGTGCCGGGAGAGCCGCTCGGCGAGCGCAAGCCAGCGGTCCAGGAATCTCACGGCGCGATCACTTCTTCGCCGTCATGCCGACGGCCTTGCCGACGGAATCGTTCCATGCCTCGACGCAGTCGCCGGGACAACGGGCGGCCCACTTCGGCAGGACGACCTCGGTGAGCTTGTCGGCAAGCAGCTTGCGGTCGGCATCCGAAACGGACGCGATCGTCATCTTCGCCTTGGTGCCCATGGTGCAGCCGTCCTTGCCCGCGTTGCACAGGTAGCCCTGCTCGGTCTCCACGGCGGCAGCCTTCCAGATGCGATCCTCGAGCCCGGCGATCTCCTTCTCGAGGAAGCCGCGCACCTTCGGGTCGAGCGAGTTCCAGCGCTTGAGGTTGACCGCATGCATCACATGGCTCCAGCCGAGCGGCAGGGCATAGACATGCGTCGCCACCTCGTGCCATTTCGCCGAGTTGCCCGAAAGCGTGCCGGTGATCGCGCAGTCGACCACCTTGTTCTGCAGCGCCGGCACCACCTCGTTGAAGGCGAGGGTGACGCCGGTGCCGCCGAATGCCTCGACGAACTCGGCCAAGGTGCGGTTGCCGGTGCGCACCTTCTTGCCCTTGAGGTCGGCAAGCTGCTTGACCTCGCCGTTGCAGAACAGCACCTGTGCCGAGTACGGCCAGATCCCGAGCACCTTGATGCCGAAGCGCTCGCCGTAGAACTTGTCGTATACCGGCTTGTAGGCATCGGAGACCTTGCGGGCGGTGGCGATATCCGGCGCGAGCCCGGCCAGGTCGACAGCCTCGTTGCGCGCGTCGTCCGCGGCGACATAGCCGAGCACGGTGGAGCCGAAGTCGATCACCCCGGTGCGCATCAGGCGAAAGATCTCCGCTCCCTTGAGTCCCATTTCGTTGAACGGCGTGATCTCCGCGGTGATCGCCCCGCCCGACTTCTTCGGGAGTTCCTCGGTCCAGAACGGCTTCTCGAACTCCTTGTACTGCAGCAGGTTGCCCCAGGCGCCGACCACCTTGAGCTGGGTCTTCGGCAGATCCTGCGCCGCGACGCCGGCTGGTGCGGCCATTCCCGCGACCCCCGCGACCGCCGCGATGGCCGCCGCGATCACCCCACGGACGCCCCATTTGGGGCCACGATTCGCGCTTTGCTTCATCATGCTGATCCTCCTGCTCGTTGACGATTGGGTTGATGCTGCAGACCGGGTCGCGTTCAGAGGATTGCGAGCCGGCTGTTCTTGAGGTCGGTCACCAGCATGTGGCCGGGAGCGTGGGTGATGCACAGGGCGGGGCGAGCCGCCGCGATCACCGCTTGCGGCGTCACCCCGCATGCCCAGAAGACCGGCAGTTCATCGTCCGCCACCTCGACGGGGTCGCCGTAGTCGGGCTTGGCGATATCGGCGATGCCGAGCATCTCCGGCTTGCCGATATGGACCGGCGCGCCGTGCACCGAAGGGAAGCGGGAGGTGATCTGCACCGCGCGGATGGCGTCGGCCGGCCGCAGCGGCCGCATCGACACCACCAGCGGGCCGTGGAAGGGCCCGGCTGCGCGCGTCGGCACGCTGGTCCGGTACATCGGCACATTGGTGTTGCGCTCGATATGGCGCAGCGGGATCCCGTCTTCCAGGAGGGCCTCCTCGAAGGAGAAGGAGCAACCGATCACGAAGGCGACCAGGTCGTCCTGCCAGGCCTGGCGGAGGTCGTCGACCTCCTCGATGAGCGTGCCGTCCCGCCAGATGCGGTACCGGGGCAAGTCCGTGCGGATGTCCAGATCCTCGCCCAACGCCGGCAGCCGCGGGTCGCCCGGTTCCGACGCGCAGAGCAACGGGCAGGGCTTGGGGTTGTATTGGCAAAAGCGGAAGAAATCGTCGGCGAGCGACTGCGGCAGGATCGCGAGGTTGCCCTGGACGAAGCCGGGGGCGATCCCGCTGGTGGGCCCGCGATGGCCGCCGCTGCGGATGGCGGCGCGCGCCTCGCGGCCGCTGGCGTAGGTGCCCCGATCCTGCTTGACCCGATCCTGCTCTTTCCCGCCCTGATCCCCGGCCACGACGTCCATTGCACTTTGCTCCCTCGCCGAAGCGCTATCGAAGCATGCGTCGGCCGATTCGTCCAATCGACAGTCTGGATCGGCATCCATAAGCGGCGCTTATTGCCCCTTCCCCCTTGTCCCCGCCTTTTTTCCCGCCCTTTTGTCCCCGCCTTTCCGTCCCCTCACCTGTTCTGCCGGCCCTGCGGTCATGCCGTTCCAGGCAGTTCCGCCCGGGACAGTTCCTGCGCCATGGCGGCGATCGCCTCTGCCCGGTGGCTGTCCGGCTTCGACGGATACGCCGCATAGAACTCGAGCTCTGGAATTTCGTGCTCCGCGCGGACCAGGCGCAGGCGGCCTTCGGCAAGCTCGCGCTCAATGAGCGCGACGCCCCGCGGCTCGCGATCGAAGAGCCGCACGCCGAGCTCGCGCTCGAGCAGCGCGATGCGCTGCGAGACCGCCGGCTGCGTGGTGTGAAGCCTCTCGGCGGCCGCCCGGAAGCCGCCGAAATGGGCGATCCAGACGAAAGCCTCGAGGCTGCGGAGGTCGGCCACCGTCCTGCCCGGCCGGCTACCGCTCCTTCTCGAGCAGCTTGTCCACCATCCCGGCCGGCACCTGCGCGTAATGGTCGAATTCCATCGTGTAGGTGCCGCGGCCGCTGGTGGCGGAGCGCAGGAAGTTGATGTAGCCGAACATCTCGGCGAGCGGCACGAACCCCTGCACGTATGCCTGCGGACCCTTCTGCCCCTGATCGGTGATCTGGCCGCGGCGCCGGTTGATGTCGCCGATCACGTCGCCGAGATAGGTGTCCTCGGTGACCACCTCGACCTTCATGATCGGCTCGAGCAGCTTCGGCTTGCTCGCCTTGTGCGACTCGCGAAAGCAGTAGCGGCCGGCGATCTCGAAGGCAAGCGCCGAGCTGTCGACGTCGTGGAACTTGCCGTCCACCAGCCGCGCGCGGAAGTCCACCACCTCGTAGCCCGACACCTGGCCCTGCTTGCTCTCGGTGCGGATCGCATGCTCGACTGCCGGGATGAACTCGCGCGGGATGCGGCCGCCGACGATCTCGTCCTTGAACTCGATGCCCGCGCCTTGTTCGAGCGGCTCGAACACCATCTTGACCTCGGCGAACTGGCCGGAGCCGCCGGTCTGCTTCTTGTGCGTGTAGGTGCGCTCGACCGGCAGGCCGAAGGCCTCGCGAAAGCTCACCTTCGGCTTGCCCATGTTGGCTTCGACGCCCAGCTCGGTGCGCATGCGGTCGACGGTGATCTCCAGGTGCAGCTCGCCCATGCCGCGCAGCACGGTCTGGCCGGTCTCCTGATCCACCTCCAGCCGCAGCGACGGATCGGCACGCGCCATCTTGATCAGAGCGGCCGTCATCCGGTCGACGTCGTCGCGGGCCTTGGGTTCGATCGACACGCTGATCACCGGATCCGGGAAGCGCAGCCGCTCGAGCAGCGCCGGCCGGTCCGGGTCGCAGAGCGAATCCCCGGTCTCGGTGTCCTTGAGCGAGACGAAGGCGCAGATGTCGCCGGCGCGCGCCTCGTCGATGTCCTTCACGTGGTTGGCCTGGACCTCCACGATCCGCCCGATGCGCTCCTTGCGCCCGCGGGTGACGTTGAGCAGGCTGTCCCCTTTCTTCACCACGCCGGAGTACATGCGGATGAAGGTCAGGCTGCCGAACTGGTCGTTGATGATCTTGAATGCCAGCGCGCGGACCGGCGCGTCGTCGCGGATCTCCTGCTCGCCGATCGTCCTGCCATCCGGATCCACCAGGTGTATGCCGCCGCTCTCGCCGGGGTAGGGCAGGTAGTCCACGACCGCGTCGAGCAGCTGCTGCACGCCCTTGTTCTTGAAGGACGAGCCGCAGAACACCGGCACGAGTTCGCCGCTGACGGTGCCCTTGCGGATGCATCTCCTGAGGGTTTCCGGGTCGAAGTGGCCGGTCTCGACGAACGACAGGAAGGCGTCCTCGTCCTGCGCCAGCGCGGTCTCCAGCAGGTCCTGCCGCAGTTTCGGAACCTGCCGGATCCAGTCGTTGTCGCGGCTCGCCGAGAAGCTGAAGCGGCCCTCGAGCGCGTCCAGCGGCAGCGTTTCCCAGGCGGCGTCCTTGTCCTCCGCGCTCCAGACGTAGGCCGCGCCTGCCACCAGGTCGACCATGCCGACGAATTCGTCGTGGCTGCCCAGCGGCACCTGGCACACCAGCGCGTTGGCGCCGAGCCGCTCGCGGATTCCGGTGAGGCAATGGCCGAAATTGGCGCCCATCCGGTCCATCTTGTTCACATAGCACATGCGCGAGACGTTGTACTGGTTGGCCAGCCGCCAGTTGGTCTCGGTCTGAGGTTCCACGCCGGCAACGCCATCGAAGACGACGATGGCTCCGTCCAGCACCCGCAGGCTGCGGTTGACCTCGATGGTGAAGTCGACGTGGCCTGGGGTGTCGATCAGGTTGATCTGGTGCCCCTTCCATTCGGTGGAGACCGCCGCGCTCTGGATCGTGATCCCGCGCTTGCGCTCCTGCTCCATGTAATCGGTGGTGGTGCTGCCCCTGCCGTCCTTGGTGTCGTGCACCTCGATCATCTGGTGCTTGCGGCCGGTGTAGTACAGGACGCGTTCGGTGGTCGTGGTCTTGCCCGCGTCGATGTGGGCGATGATGCCGATATTGCGGTAGCGGCTGAGTTCTCTCTGCCTGGACATGATGTGCCTTGTCGGTCCACGAACCTGCGCAGGCTGCCGGACGGCGCCGCCCCCGCAAGATTGCGCCAATCTTATACCGGGCGCCTGCGAAGCGGCGGTGATTTCCCTGCGGCGCATTCCGTGCTACATTCGGTCGCATGATCCGCATTTCGCTAGCACTCCTACTACTCACGCTCAACGGGCGGAGACGGTAGCGCGCGCGCAATCTCTCACGAAACGGCCCGTCTGCACCAGCAACGGGCCGTTTTGCATTCTGGGGTTGCTGGTTCCTGAAACAAGACACGGAAGACCATCATGCTGAAGCAACCCGCCACCAAGTACCGCTCGTTCGCGCCGGTCGGCCTGACCGATCGCAGCTGGCCCGACACCGTCCTCACGAAGGCGCCGCTCTGGTGCAGCGTCGACCTGCGCGACGGCAACCAGGCACTGATCGAACCGATGGACGTGGCCCGCAAGCTGCGGATGTTCCAGCTCCTGGTGCGCATCGGCTTCAAGGAGATCGAAGTCGGCTTTCCGTCCGCGTCCCAGACCGAATTCGATTTCGTGCGCCGGTTGATCGAGGAGGACCTGGTGCCGGACGACGTGTCGATCCAGGTGCTGACCCAGGCGCGCGAGCCGCTGATCGCCCGCACCTTCGAGGCCATGAAGGGTGCGAAGCGGGTCGTCATGCACCTGTACAACGCCACGGCGCCGATCATGCGCAAGGTCGTGCTCGGCATGAACGAGGACGAGATCGTCGAGCTCGCAGTCTCCAACGCCCGCCTGATCCGGCAGATGGCGCAGAAGCAGCCGCAGACCGACTGGACCTTCGAGTATTCGCCGGAGATGTTCTCCGGCACCGAGCTCGCCTTCTCCAAGCGGGTGGTGGACGCGGTGACTGCGATCTGGGAACCGACTCCGGCACGCAAGTGCATCATCAACCTGCCGTCGACGGTGGAGCATTCCACGCCCAACATCTTCGCCGACATGATCGAGTGGATGCATCGGCACATCGAGCGGCGTGATTCGGTGGTGCTGTCGGTGCATCCGCACAACGATCGCGGCACCGGCACGGCCGCCGGCGAGTTTGCCCTGATGGCCGGCGCCGACCGGATCGAAGGCTGCCTGTTCGGCAACGGCGAGCGCACCGGCAACGTCGACCTGGTCAACATCGCGCTCAACCTCTACACCCAGGGCGTCGCCCCGGGGCTGGATTTCTCGGACATCGACGAGATCCGCCGCACGGTGGAGCATTGCAACCAGCTGCCGGTGCATCCGCGCCATCCCTATGCCGGCGACCTGGTCTACACCTCGTTCTCCGGTTCGCACCAGGATGCGATCAAGAAGGCGTTCGCCGCCCGCAAGGAGGACGACATCTGGGTCATGCCCTACCTGCCCATCGATCCGAAGGACCTGGGCCGCAGCTATGAGGCGGTCATCCGCGTCAACAGCCAGTCCGGCAAGGGCGGCATCTCCTACCTGCTCGAGAGCGAGTACGGGCTCGAGCTGCCGCGCCGCCTGCAGATCGAATTCAGCCAGGTCGTGCAGGCGGTGATGGACTTCGAAGGCAAGGAGCTCACGGCCCAGGACATCTGGCAGCTTTTCGACCGGGAGTACGGCATCAGCCGGGTTCCTGCGCCGGCTCACCACATCGTCGACGAGAGCCGTGGCGCCAACCGGACGCTGGTGCTGGACGCCGAGGTGCAGTGCCTGGGCGAGTCGATCAGGGTGCAGGGCTCCGGCTCGGGCCCGATCGATGCCTTCATCAACGGCTTCAACGCCACCACCGGCCGCTCGGTGCGGGTGCTGGATTACCACGAGCATGCCGTCGGCGAGGGCGCCAACGCCCAGGCGGTGGCGTATCTCGAGCTGCGGGTGGATGACCGGCAGACGGTGTTCGGCGTCGGCATGGATGCGAACATCGTCACCGCGTCGCTGCGGGCGATCGTGTCCGGCATCGAGCGTGCCGAAGCCACCCAGCGGCGCACGGCCGCCGCCGAATAGCGGGGCTCGGGCGGCTCCTGTTGCGGCCGGGCCGGCTCCGGCCGCAACACCCTGCACCGCTCGTCGGTTCCTTCACCCATCGCGAGGACGGGCATGTGGCGCGACGCCGGTGGTGGCGCGTAGACTTGCCGGGAGCCTGATGCCGATTGCGAGCCGGGCCCGGCAATGCGATGTCCGACTTGGATGGCCAGCATGCAGACTACGTCATCGATCAACTTGCTGTGGCGCTACCTGACCTTCGTCTGGTTGTTCGATGAGATCCCCGTGCGCGCCTGTACGTTGCAGCGGGCAGCCATCGTGCGCAGCAATCGCGAACGCGGGCTGCGCTTCCTGCCGGTCTACATGGCGCGCTACCTGCGCATGCTGGTCGCGCTCGTCACCGCCGGCACCGCCTCCGACGTCATGGCGTCCTCGCCGCTGATCTCCGGCGCCTGCTTTACCCTGTCGACGATGGTGCTGGTGGCGTTGCTGATCGCGAGCATCGGCTTTACCGCGATGCGCTTCCGGGCGTTCGATCACGCCCGTTGGTAACGGCTGCAGGCTCCCGCCTGCGCGGTTCAGTAGCCGTCGGTCTGGCTCAAGGGCTTGAAGCACGGTCCCTCCGCACAGGTTTGGTGCCGGAAACCATGAAGAAGGTGCCGGTGGCGAGAAATCGGCCGGCGGCTTCTCGTTCCCGCAATTCCTCCGTCCAGGCGGACGCCGCTGCTTCCGTGACGCGTCCAAGAGTCACGGCGAGTTGCAGGGCGCCGGCTGCGTCCACTCGACGGGTCCATTCCGCATAGCTGGTGCTATGGATCGGGAACAGTCGAAGCCCGACGTCCTCCAGCCCCGCGTCGATGAACATGGCGCGCAGCCGGCGACCGATCCGCCCGTTCGGCAGCCGTCCTGCCATCGTGGCCAGCATTTCTCGCGTCGTCCGGTCATCCGCGGCATCCACGGCCGCCGTCTCGAGATCGGATTCGCTGACGACTAGGCGCCCGCCAGGCTTCGTGACCCGGATGAGCTCGGCCAAGGCAACCGCAGGATCGCGAAGAAAGAGGAAGACGCGATCGGCCCGGGCTGCGTCGAAGATGCCGGCAGGAAAGGGCAATGCATGGGCATCGCCGAGATTGCAGTGGACCGGCAATCCGCTCTCCCCGAACCGCTTCGCCGCCTCGGCAAGCAGGGTGCGGCTGGCGTCGAGCCCCACGATTCGCCCGCCGGCCCCTACACGCGCCGCGAGCGCCGGGAAGGCGGCGCCGTGGCCGCAGCCGAGATCCAGGACCGATGCCCCGTCCTGCAATCGAAGAAGGTCGAGACCGGTCGCGATCATCTCGCAGAACGAGGCGGCGAAATGATCCAGGAAGCTTGCGTAAGCCAGGGGGTCAGGGGCCGAATCGACATCCCGGAATCCGAGCAGGCCGCCATCGGGCAGTGAATTGGCGAGTGTAGGCATGTGATCTCCAGATCCCGGTGGCGGTCAGTCGGGTCTGATGCCGTTGGCGCGGATGACTTCGGCCCAGCGACCCGATTCCCGCTTCAGAAGGTCGGCAGTCGCCTGCGGGGAGCTTCCGTCGGGAACCGCCGATAGCTGGCGATACTTCTCGACGACGTCCGGCATCTTCAGGACCGCGTGGATATCCGATTGGATCCGCGCGGCAACGTGCGCCGGGGTTCCAGCCGGCGCTACCAGCGCGTACCAGGTGTCGGAGACGAAGCCGGATAGGCTCTCCTGGAGGGCGGGCACATCCGGGAGTTCCGCAATCCGTTCCGGACTGGCGACCGCAAGCGCCTTCAGCTTTCCTGCCTTGATGTGCTGCGCCACGCCAGGAAGCGGGGCGAACATGAGGTGTACCTGGCCTCCGAGCAGGTCGACGACGGCCTGGGAAAGGCCGCTGTACGGCACGTGGACGATCCGCACGCCGCCGGCGGACTTGAACATCTCGCCGGTCAGGTGGGGCGTTCCGCCATTGCCGGTCGAAGCGTAGCTGAGCCGGCCGGGGTTGGCTCGGGCGAAGGCCAGCAGCTCTTCTGCGGTTGCAGCCGCGACCGAAGGATGGACGACGAGCACATTGGGCACGCGGCACAGCACGGTGATCGGTACGAACGTCGCCGGATCGAAGGCGAGCTTGGCGAACAGGCTCCGGTTCACGACCAGCGGCGGGGGTGGCGACGCGAGCAGGACGTGGCCATCGGGCTCGGAATGGGAAAGCGCCTCGGCCGCCACGTTCCCGCTTGCGCCGACGCGATTCTCGACCAGCACGGGCTGCTTCCATCGTTCGGCAAGCTTGCCGGCCACGATCCGGGGAAACAGGTCGGCGACCGTGCCGGCGGGAAAGGGCACGATGATGTGGACGGCCTTCTTCGGATGCTCAGCCTGTGCTGCCGGGCCTGGTGCGACGGCCAGCAGGCAAGCGGCAACAAGAAGCGCAGGTGCCCTCGGCGCCAGGTTCATGCTCATGAAAACTCCTGTCCCAGAGATGAGGCCGATCGTGGCCGGGAGCCTGCGGAGCCTCTGGCCTCCACCCGTCGATTGTCACGAGCGGGCTTGAGCCTGTCTTGAGCCAGACGTCCCGCGGCCAGGCGGGACACAGAAAAATAGCGGCCCAGGGACCGGGACGGATGGCCCGGTTGCCGGTCAGGTGCGCGCTTCCAGGCCGAAGCCGGCCTCGCGCGCCCTGACGATGGCCTCGGCGCGCGAATGCACGTCCATCTTGCCGAGAATCGCCGAGACGTTGTTGCGCACGGTCTTCTCGCCGATGCCAAGTCGCTCGCCGATCAGCACATTGCCAATTCCCTGCGCGATCAGCTCCAGGACCTGCAGTTGACGCCGGGTCAAGCCGTCGAGCAGGGCCAGCTCGTGCCTCGAGGGCGCGGGGGCAGGCGGCAGGAATGCGTTGAGCTCCTCGATGAAGTTCGTCCAGGCCGGCTCATGGGGCAATGGGTAGTGGTTGCGGCTCTTGAGCGGAATGAACCGCGCACCGGCAATAGCTGCTGCGAGTGCTCGCCCCTGCTCCATCGGCACTCGCCGATCGTCGATCGAATGCAGGACGAGGGTTGGACAGCTCACCATGGGCGCGGCGTTGCGCAGGTCGCAGGACTGGAGCGTGCGCATGAGTCGCGACGCATTCTCCGGCGACGCCGCGCGGCGCAGTGATTCGTTGAAGGTGCGGCACTGCTCCATCGATGCGTCGGGGATGTACTGGGACGTGTAGAACTGGCGGAAGGCCGGGTCGTCCTGACCCCAGCCCACCGAGATGAGCTGCAGCAGCATCTCTGCTTCGGCGACCTGTGCGGCGGTTGCGCTGCGGACAAGCCGTCCGAGCAGAAATGCGCCCTGGAGCACGAGGTGCGTAACCCGCGCAGGCGCGCGGGCGGCGTAATGCACGCTCAACGCTGCCCCGCCCGCAAAGCCGATCAATGCGAAGCGATCCAATTCTGCGGCGCCGATAACCGCTTCGAGATCCTCGACGTGCCTTTCCAGCGAGAAGTCGTCCACGCTGCGGTCTGAGAGTCCGAAGCCGCGAGGATCGTAGCGGACGAGCATACGCCCGCGTGCGAGTTCGGACATCCAGGGGCCCCAGATCGGGTTCTCGGGATCCGATTCCAGATGACTCGCCAGGTGGAGTGTCTTGACGAGCGGGGGGCCGCTTCCCGAAGTGGCGAATGCGATTCGCGTTCCGTCCCTGCTCTTGCAGAAGCGGATCTGCTGACTCGATAGCGCCATCTGGATCCCTTTTCAGGCGGCACCAGGAACGATGAAAGCACGCCGGGCCGCTGCGCACGCCGCAGCAGACCCGCCAGGTCATCAGGCCATGGTGGAGCGCGCAGCCGTCGATTGCAAGCGTCTTCGAAGGGACTGCGCCGGTACCGGCGCCACGGACGCGGGTCAGGCCATCCACTGCCCGCCGTTGACTTCGACGGTCTGGCCGGTGACGTAGCCGCTCAGCTCGTCCGATGCCAGGTAGAGGAAGGTGCCGGCGCATTCGTCCGCCTCGCCCAGCCGACCCATCGGCACCGTCGCCTGCATGGCCGTCAATTGCTCGGCGGTGGTGAAGCGCTCGTGAAAGGGCGTCAGGATGACGCCGGGCGAGACCGCGTTCACGCGGATGCGGTCGGGCGCAAGCTCGCGCGCCCAGCCGCGGGTGGCGGTCGACACGAACCCCTTCGAAGCCGCATAGAGCACCGAGCCGGGTCCGCCGCCGTTGCGGGCGGCGATCGACGTGGTATTGATGATGTTGCCGCCGCCCTGGGTGCGCATTACAAGGGTCGCTTCGCGCACGAACCAGACCAGCTGGCGGACGTTGACCGAGAGCACCTCGTCGAGCAGCTCGATGCTGTAGTCCCCGACGCGGGTGCGCCTGACGAGGCTGCCGACGTTGTTGACGAGGACGTCGATGCGTCCCATCTTTTCGGCGGTCTCGCGCACCACCCGGCTGACGTTGCCGAGGTCGGTGACGTCGCCCCCGACCATCTGCGCCTCGCCGCCGGCGGCGGTGATGTCGGCCATGACTGCCGCCGCGGCATCCCGGCTGGCGTTGTAGTGGATCATGGTCCGGGCGCCCTGGCGCGCAAAGGCGCGCGCGGCTGCCGCGCCGATGCCGGTGGAGCCACCCGTCACCAGGACGACCTTGCCTTCGAGATCCTTCATCGCCTGTTCCTCACGCTGCTCGTTGTCTAAGCCGCGAGGGTAGCAGATGGCACCTACAATGCAGCGATGCTCAAGGCCATCAAGGAATTCTTCGAAAGCCGCATCGCCGGCGATCGGGGCGGCGATGATCCGGCGCGCGCGCTGCAGCTCGCGACCGCAGCGCTGCTGCTCGAGACGGTGCGCGCCGATCAATCGATCGACGACGGCGAGCGGGCGATCGTGCAGCGTGCGGTGGCCGACAAATTCGCGCTGGACGATGCCGCCGCGACGGAGCTGGTGGCCCTCGCGGAGCAGGAGGTCGCCCTCGCCACCGACTTCTACCAGTTCACCTCGCTGGTGAACCGGCACTTTTCGGTCGACCAGAAGAACCGGATCATCGAGCTGATGTGGCGGGCCGCACTTGCCGACGACCATATCCATGCCCATGAGCGCCACCTGATCCGCAAGATCGCCGACCTGCTCCACGTCACTCACGCGGACTACCTCGCGGCGCAGGCGCGTGCCGGCGCACCGGACTGAGGCGGGCTGCCTTACCCGCCGCGTTCGCGGGCTATGCGCGTGAGCGCTACCAGCCACCCTCGCAGTTCCGCTGCATCGTCCAGCGGCTGCGCGAACGGGTAGCGCAGCACGGCGCCATCGAGGCGCAGGTCGAGACCCTCGGGGTCCAATCCAACCAGCTCCCAGGCACCCTCGGGACCGCCGCCCAGGCGGGTGGCGATCAGCCGCACGGCGTCGGCATGGTCGGTGTTCATGTGGGCAATGGCCGAGGCTTCGGAATGCTGCAAGGGCTGCAACCGCTCGCCGAGCGGCGTCATGAAATCGGCGGCGGCGAGTTCGCTTGCGCGGCCGAAGCCGGCGTTGAGGAAGGCACGCTGCGGCTGCACCAGCACGAAGGCGAAGTCGCCGAAGTCCGCGTACCGCGCGGACTTGGGATGGCGCGCGAGAAAGCGGCGGCGCGCCTGCCTGCCTTGGTCGCTGTCGCGGTCGAGGAAGCGGGCCTCGCCGAGCACCGTCAGGCGCGGATGCGCGAGCGGGTCGCCCGCGCCGGTCGTGTCGAACAGCAGGCTGCAACGGGGCGCCGCCCGTAGCGACCTGGCGTGCACAGACAGGTCCGAGACCAGCAGCAATGGCGCGCCGTCCAGCGCGGTTGCAACCGTGACCAGGCTGGCGTACGGCCAGCCGGTTCCGGCTTCGCTGGTCGCCAGCGCGGCGCGGACGGCGCCGCGGAGGAGCCGCTTCGCGAGTGCCCGCGCCGGGTCGTCGACCGGACGCAGGACATCTTCCGCCACGGGCGCTCCGGTCAGGACGACGAACGGACCGCGCCCCGCGGCGGCAGGCCGGCGACGTCGGCCGTGCCGGCTGCCCCCGAGCGCCGGCGTCGCACCGAGCGGTTGTTGCGCTTGGGCGGGCGAGTGGCTGCAGGCGGCCCCGCCTTGTGCACCGCCTCCGGCGCAACGCCGCTGGCCGGGATCGCAAGCGGCATTGCCACCGCCATTGCGGAAGGCTTTGAAACCGGCACGGCAGCCGGCATCGCGGCCGGCTTCCCGTCCGCGTCGCGCGGCGCCGACGGGTCCTGGGCACCCGCCTCGATGCGTCCGTCTCCCGGTGCTGCGGGTGCTTCGGCCTTGCCTCCAGCGGGCGGGGGTGCAGGCGCATCGCCTCGAGCCGCTTCCCCGGAGCGCGGCGCCGCGTCCGCTTGCGCCTGCGCCTGCCCGCCAGCGCTCGTGCGCTCGCCTCCGCTTGAGCCTCGATCCGAGCCTCGATCCGAGCCTGCGCTTCGGCCTCGGCGTCGGCCGCCGCCATGGCCGCTGCCGCGCGCCGAACCTGCTCCGCCTGCGTTGCCTGCCGCTCGGCTTCCCTGGCCTGCGCGGCCTGCAGGCGCTCCGCATCGGCGCGCGCTTCCATACCCAGGCGCGTGTTCTCGGTTCCGATGGCAGCTGCCGATACGGCCTCCGGGTAAAGCCTGATCAGCACGCGCTCGGCCGCCAGCGTGAGCTCGGTCTGCACCCCGGCGGTCAGTGTCTGCAGGTTGTAGCTGCCGCGCCGGCGCCAGAATCCGCTGAAGTTCGTGGACTGCTGGACCAGCACGTCGCGCACGGTGTTTTCCCAGAACGCCGGATGCTCGGATTGCGCCCACTGCCCGCGGCCGCGCCCGTAGTGTGCAACCGCGAGGTAGGCCAGCAGCGACGAGGCGACCAGCCGGTTCATGACCTCATCGGTCCAGGTGACGGTTACCGTCTCGGTGCCCCGGACCATGTTGTAGCCCCTGGCGAGGCCGGCCGCGCCGAGCGCGCCCAGGACGCCGCCGGCGATCATGCCGCCGCCGAGCGTGAAGCCGCCGGTGATCACGTCTGCCTTGAGGCCCGCGAGGGCGCCGGTGACCAGGCCGCCGACGACCGCGGCGCGCCCCTCGTCGACGTGCTTGGTGACGATGTAGTGGTCGGCGAGCCGCGTGAGAACGTCGTCGCCTGCTTTTCCCTCGAGCCCGTGCAGCTCGATCAGGCGGTTGGTCGATTCATGGATGTCGCGGTTGAGCCGCTCGGCGAGGTCGCGCATGGCCTTCTGCTTGGCGGAGTCCTCCTTGTCGCGAGTCACGCCCAGCGCTGTGCCGACGTCGCGCAGTCGGCCCTTGATGCCGCCGTGCGCGACCTTTTCCTTGTCCAGTGCCGCACGCGCGAGCCGGGTCGCAAGCACGTTCATCGCGGCGTCGAATGCTTCCCGCCGTTGCGTCTGCCAGGCGCGGTGCAGCCTGCCGAAGGAGTCGCGCTTGGCTTCCGGCACCAGGCGCGCGACCTCCTTGAGCAGCGCGCCTTCCTGTACCCAGCAGCGTGCGAAGGCGTCGAGCGCAAGCACCTTGCGTACCGCCGGTGCGTAGGCGAGGTGGGCGCGCCAGCGCTCGATCTCCGCCGCCTCGTCGATCGGCCCGCTCGGCGGGCCCATCTGGTTGACGAGCACGATGATCGGCTTGCCGATCCACTGCAGGATCCGCATCTCCGGCTCGACATAGCCGGCATCCTCGGGATTCTCGGCGGCGTTGACGAGGTACAGGACCACGTCCGCTTCCTCGCGGGCATTGCGCACCGCCTGCTGGCTCGACCACAGGGCGCGGTCGGTGAAGCGGTCCCAGACCTGGCTGACAAACCAGCCGATCGGCCGCTCGGCTTTCTGCAGCCGATCCGCGAGGCGCGCGCTGTCGCCGAATCCCGGCGTATCCCACAACGTCAGGACGTCGCCCTCGGGCGTCTCGAGGAGCACGAAGCGATCCGCGCTGTCCGTGACGTGCGGCTCGTCCTTCACCACCCCGACATTGCGGCTCAGCATCGTCCTCGCCAGCGTCGTCTTGCCGACATTGGTATGCGACACGAGGCTAAGCGAAATGGATTTGCTGTTGTCTTTCATGCAGATGCTTTGGCGCCCGCCCTGAACCTGGCATTTTGCACCAGCCGGCCGGAAATCTCATCGAGTGTTTCCGATAGCTTGCGACGTGCGTCACCCACGTCTTCGTGTTCCAGCGATATGAACACCGGCTCGATGTCGACCCGGCTGGCGAGAATCCGCTTCCAGGTCGCACGGCGATCGTCGAGGCGGTCGGACAATGCGCCGAACCGCCGCATGAAGGCCGACTCATCCACCAGCGCGACCACCGCCGCATCCGCAGGCAGCGCGGCAACCAGCGCCGCGACGAAGGCAGCGTGGTTCTCGTACTCCGGCGTTGCCGACAGCGAGAAGAGGGCAAGGGTGACGGCGAACGGCGTCGGGTCCCTTGCAAGCGGACCCAGCTGGTCCTCGCCACCGAGCGGCACCGAAGGCAGGATCGCCAGCTGCACCTCCTTGCCGTAGATCTGCTGCATGAGGCGCCGGAGCCCGTCGAGCGCCTCGGGCGCAGGCTGGTAGCTGTAGGGCAGCACCCGCACCCGCGCCGCGTCGCCGCTCTGCAGCCGGCGCAGGCCCTGGAAGTAGCCATCGGTCAGCGGGACCGGCAGGTTGGCGGCCAGGCGGCGTGCCCTCAGCGATTGGAACCATCCGAGCGCGATTCGCGGCACGACCACTGCCAGCAGTACCGTCACTGCATAAAGGTGGATCCAGCCGGCGGCATTCTCCCCGATGCCGCCCGGCAGCCGCATCGCCGTCAGCCGCGCCGCATCCGGCAGCGTGATGCCGGTCAGGAAGCTGGCCGGTCCGAGGACCCCCCGCAGCAGGTTGCCGACCGTGCCGACGTCGAGGAAGGTGCTCTCCCATCCGGCGAGGTACTCGAAGGCGAGTCCCCGGATGTAGAGGCCGGCCACCGCGCCGACGGCGAAGGCGGCGGCCGCGCCATGCAGGATCGAGGCTGCGCGCGAGGCGTTGGCGGCGCTGCTCAACTGCAGCCATTGGCGCACGAACAGCGCGAGCGGCGAGGTGGCGTCCGGCTTGAGCAGCGACCTGGGCAGGCCCATCGCCAGGCGCGCGAGCAGTCGCTGCATCGGCCCCGGCGGGCCGGGTGGCCCTGCGGGTGGCCGCGACGCCCCCTGGCTGGCCAATAACGCCTGGGCTGCGATCACCAGGTAGACGGCAAGGTTCCAGATCAGGATTGCGAAGATCGGCGGCGCGAGGATGTTGATGCGCTTCTCGGCGCTGACTGCATCCAGCAGCAGGCCGCAGAGCAGGGCCCCGGCCACGACCAGCCAGCCGGCTTGTGGGCGCCACTGCACCGCAGCCAACGCATGCGCGACTGCCGGCACCCGGCTCGCGAGCCGTTCCGCGGCAAGCGCGGCCCGGCGCGACACGAAGGCTTCCGGGGTGGCTCTTTCCCCTTCGATCTGGGCGGCGCTGCGGCTCGCCCACTCCCGGTCTTCTTCGTCCCAATGCGGGGTCGGCGGTGCGGTCTCGAACGCCCGGATCAGCAGCGCGTTGCGTGCATCGGCTTCGTTCATTCAGGCTGTCAGCCGGCCCTGCGGCTCGTTACCCGGATGTCCTCGACGAGCGGTTGCGAGAGGTACTGCCGCCGGAACGCTTCGAAGGGCAGCTGGTCGGCAGCCTCCGCGGCGCGCTGTGCCGCCACCGAGTCGACGGCGATCTTTTCGTAGCGCGCAATCACATCGGGCGAAAGCGGCTCGGCCAGCAATGCCCGGCGGTGCCGCAGGGATTCCTGCAAGGCGAAGCCGGTGCAGGATGCGGTGTCGTCGGTCCGCACGCGCTCGAGCACGCGGGCCGACGGCGTCAACGCCGGATCCTCGAGCAGCCGGCGGGCCCGTTCGAGCACCTGCGCATAGCCGGTGCCGCCGTGCGCGGCGTCCAGGGCGGCAGCCACCGGCACGCACTCATCGAGCAGTTCCCGTCCCCAGTCCGGCAGGCGGACGGTGCTGCCGTCGTCCTTCTCGAGTTCGAGCCCCGGCTCGCGGCCTCGCTGCGCGACGGCGTGCCGGTTGCGCGACAAGGTGGCGATGCTTGCCGGACTGTCCTTGGGACTGTCGTGCAGCAGGCAATGCAGCAGGAAGATGTCGAGGAAGCGGATCGTCTCCGCGGTGATGCCGATCGGACTGAAGGGGTCGAGATCCATCAGGCGGACCTCGACGTACTCCACCCCACGCGAGGCCAGCGCCCGCAGCGGCCGTTCGCCGGGCTGCACCGGTTGCTTGGGCCTGATCGTGCCGTAGAACTCGTTCTCGATCTGCAGCAACGACGTGCTGAGCTGGCGATACTCGCCGTTCTCGTCCTGCAGGCCGATCGCCTCGTAAGGCGGATATGGAGTGGTCAAGGCTTCGCGCAACGAGTCGGCGTAGCTGCGCAGGCAGTTGTAGCTGACGCCGAGCTTCGACTGCGCGTTGCTCTGATAGCCCAGCGGACCCATCCGCAGCGACGTCGCAT
Organism: uncultured Pseudomonadota bacterium; assembly: GCA_963844195.1. GTDB lineage: Bacteria > Pseudomonadota > Gammaproteobacteria > Burkholderiales > Burkholderiaceae_E > Lautropia. The sequence goes on from CAWJNC010000006.1 coordinate 1,010,501, forward strand.
GCGGCAGGTACATCGTGTTCTCGTTCAGCGGTTGCAGCCGATGATCGCTGCCGGCGACAAAGGTGTCGCAGACCACCGGCGAGGCCCCGAACAGGTACAGGAGCAGCCAGGAGTCGCGCCTGAAGTTGCGGATCAGGGAGAAGTAGCTGTCGTCGCGATGGGCGCGCGGGTCCCCCTGGTGGTCACTGGCGGCCTGTAGGCCCGGCCACGCCGACGCCGGCAGCGAGAAGTTGTAGTGCAGTCCCGAAATAGTCTGCATCCGGCTGCCGTAGCGGTGCTTGAGGCCGGTGCGGTATACCGTCTTCGCCCGCCCGACGTTGGAGGTGCCGTAGTGGCCGATCGGAATGACATCGTCGGCCGGCAGGCTGCATGGCATGCTTGCGCACCACATGACTTCCTCGCCGATCTGCCGGTAGACGACCTGGTGGACTTCCTTCAGTTGCTGGAGGCAGGCGTCGATGTCCGCATGCACGCCCGTGATCAGCTCCAGCTGGCTTTCGCTGAAGTCCGTGGTGATTGCCGGATGCAGCAAAGCCGAGCCGAGTCCTGCCGCATGCGGCGTCAGCGCCAGCGTCCCGTCGGGATTCGCGCGCAGGCCCTCCTTCTCGAGCCCGCGCTGCAGGCCGCGCAAACTGGCGGGGTCGAGGCGGGCAAGGCGGTCCGCGAGGCGGGCTGTCGGGCGGGACTTCGGGCGGCTCAAGCGAGCTCCGGCGGATTCGGGAGGCGTAAGCGTAGCAGAAGACACACGCGCCTATCCCGCGGCGGCACTGCCGGGGCTGCTGGCAATGGAGCCTCCTCTTGCATGCGGCAGTCCGGACGTCAGCTGAAGATCCACCGCGGCAGCCAGGTCGCCAGTTCGGGGAACGTCAGCAGGATCGCCAGCGCGATGATCTGCAGCGCGACGAACGGTACGATGCCGCGGTAGATGGTGCCGGTGGAGACCGAGCCCGGGGCGACGCCACGCAGGTAGAAGAGGGAGAAGCCGAACGGGGGGGTCATGAAGCTGGTCTGCAGGTTGACGCCGACCAGCACCCCCAGCCAGACCGGATCGACGTCCAGGTTGAGCAGCACCGGCGCGGTGATCGGAATGATGATGAAGATGATCTCGAACGTGTCGAGGATGAAGCCGAGCACGAACATCACCGCCATCACCACGATCAGCGCGCCCATGGCGCCGCCAGGGAGGTCGGTCAGGAGTTCGTGGACCAGGTCGTCGCCGCCCAGCATGCGGAAGACGATCGAGAACACCGACGCGCCGAGCAGCAGGACGAACACCATCGAGGTGATGGACGCGGTCGAGATGCAGGCCTGCCGGATGATGTCGAAGTTGAATCTGCCCTTGAACAAGACCAGCAGCATCGCGCCGACGGCGCCGACGGATGCGGCTTCGGTCGGGGTGGCGAACCCGCCGAGGATGGAGCCGAGGACTGCCACGATCAGCAGCAGCGGCGGGAGCAGCGCCGTGAAGACTTCCCCGAGCAACGCTGCCCGCTCCTCCGCGGTGCCCGGTGCAGCCGGGCAACTCTTCGGTTCGAAGATCGCCTTGCCGATCATGTACGCCATATAGAGGCCGATCAGCACCATGCTGGGCAGCAGCGCGCCGACGAACAGGTCGCCCACCGACACCGGCGACGGCGCGAAGTTGCCCTTGGCCATCTGCACCTGGGAGTTGATGCCACCCAGCATGTCGCCCATGAAGATCAGCACCGTCGACGGCGGCACGATCTGTCCAAGGGTTCCGGAAGCGCAGATCACGCCGCAGGCGAGCTTCGGATCGTAGCCCGCCCTCAGCATGGCCGGCAGGCTGATCAGGCCCATGGTCACGACGGTCGCACCGACCACGCCGGTGGAGGCGGCCAGCAGCGCGCCGACGATGATCACCGACAGGCCCAGGCCGCCCCGCATCTTGCCGAACACCTTGCCCATCGTGATGAGCAGGGATTCCGCAATGCCGGACCGCTCGAGGATGACGCCCATGAAGATGAAGAGCGGCACGGCGACCAGGACTTCGTTGGTCATGAAGCCGATGTACCGCGATGCCAGCGCGCCGAAATTGGACGGATCGAAGGAGCCTACCAGCCAGCCGGCGAGGGCGAAGAACAGCGATACGCCAGCGAGGGAGAAGGCGACCGGGAACCCGATCAGCAGCACGAAGATGACGCCGAAGAACATCAGCGCGGCGAGGATCTCGCCGATCAGTACGGTGTCCATGTCAGTGGCGCCTCTTGCGGTCCGTCCAGCCGCGCGCAGGCGGGCCTGGAGCCGCGGACCTCGTCCCTTTCGGGAGCGCAGCCGGAGACGATCGGTCCCTGCGGAGCGAGCGCACCTGCGGAGCGGCTCCGCGCCCCGGCCGGGGCCTGGCGCGAACCCAGCGAGCGCGGGGGTCGATTCATTCTAGGCCTGCTGTTGGTAGCGGTACTGCGGCGGCAGGAGATCCTCCCGCCCGGCGAGCACGAGGATGCTGCGGAAGGCCATGGCGATGCCCTGCAGGGCAACGAGCGCGATGAAGACCAGGATGAAGGACTTGAGGATGTAGAGCCCCGGCATGCCGCCCGGGTTCGAGGACGGCTCGAGCAGCGCCCACGAGCGCCGCACGTAGGGAAACGAGTAGATCCAGGCGACGACGCAGTACGGGATCAGGAACAGGACGACGCCGACCAGATCGCGGATGGCCTTGCTGCGCAGCGGCGCCGGCCGGTAGAAGATGTCGACGCGGACATGGTCGTCGCGCATCAGGGCGAATCCGCCGACCGCCATGAACATGGCGCCGCCCAGCCAGACGTAGAGGTCCTGTATCCAGAGCTGGGTCGTGGAGAAGACGTATCGCTCCACGACGACCCAGAAACAGGCGAGCACAGTCGCAAGGGAGAGCCAGGAGAAGGCGCGCCCGACCACGGAATTCAGCCAGCTGATCGCCGTCACATAGCCGGCCAGCAGACGCATGATTAGGGATTCCGGCAAAAGGATCGATGATAGAACGAAGTCCGGCGGCAGCGCGCCGTGCCTGCGTGACCGGACACGATCACGCGCCGCGCCGTCCGCGGGCGCGCAGCGCTCCGGCTGCCGCCCGCGCGCCTGCCATCGATCAGCTGATCTTGAAGTATTTCTCGCGCGCCTGCAGGAACGGCGTGTCGGTGCCTTCGGTGCGGGTGCGCATCAGGTTCAGCGCCGACACGAAGCTGTCCGCGGTCTTCTTCGCGAGCGCGTTGTCACCGGTGCGCAGGCCATTGAGCACCTCGAGCGAGGCCTTGGCGCCCGCTTCCAGGATCGAATCCGGGAACTTCAGCACCTTGACGCCGTGCTTCGATACCAGGGTCTGCAGCGCGCGCGGGTCGTTGGCGATGAAGTCGGCGCCGACGTTGTCGTACTCCGCCTGGCAGGCCGAGCGGATGATCTCCTGCAGGTCCTTGGGCAGTGCGGTGTACTTCGATTTGTTGACCACGGCCTCGGTGGCCAGTCCCGGCTCGATGAAGCTCGGGAAGTAGTAGTTCTTGCAGATCTGATAGAAGCCGAGCGCGAGGTCGTTGTACGGGCCCACGAATTCGGCGGCGTCCAGCGTTCCGCTCTGCAGGGCCTGGAAGATCTCGCCGGCAGCCAGGTTGGTCACGGATGCGCCCATCTTCTGCCACACCTGGCCGCCGAGCCCGGGGGTGCGAAAGCGCATGCCCTTGACGTCCTCGACGCCCTTGAGCTCGTTGCGGAACCAGCCCCCGGCCTGGATGTTGGTGTTGCCGGACATGAAGCCCTGCACGCCGAACTGGTCGTAGATCTCATCCCAGATCTGCTGGCCGCCAAGGTGGCGCACCCAGCCGGCGTGCTCGCCCGCGGTCATGCCGAAGGGAACACCGGTGAAGAACGAAAGGCCCGGGTTCTTGTTCTGCCAGTAGTAGGCTGCGCCGTGGCTCATCTCGGCGGTGCCGTTGATGACGGCGTCCAGCGCCTGCAGGGGCGGGACCATCTCGCCGGCCGAATAGACGCGGATGGTCAGGCGGCCGCCGGACATCTCGTTGATGCGCTTGGCCAGGTTTTCCGCCCCGACTCCGAGCCCCGGAAAGTTCTTGGGCCAGGTGGTGACCATCCGCCATTGCTGCTTGTTCTGCGAGAGTGCCGGGGTGCCAAGCGTCACGGCGCCGACAGCGGCTCCCGCCGTCAGGCTCTTCTTGAGTACGGATCGACGATCCATCGTGTTTGCCTCGTTGCTTTGATCTGGAAGTGCCGGTGGTGCACCGGGGCGGTCCTGCCGGCCCCAGACGGCATGGGTGGTGCCGCACCAAGGCGGCAGCAGTCGGGATCGTAAATCAAGACACGTCGGCCGTTTGGCCACGGTTGAAGAACCGCCGCCAGAACGCGGGAAAACCCCGAGCCGGGACAGGCGATGGAGCAGGGGAGGACTCTCTCTTCGAGCGCAGCGGCTGGCGGATTGCTCGCCCAGGAGCCGAGCGAAGGGCACTGATGCGCATCGATGGCACAAGGAGCAGGTGCGGATCGAGGCACACGGGCGCGGATCGACGCGCAAAGGAAAGGGGCGCGGATCAACCGCGCCCCTGTGATGAGCCGCGAGTAGCGGCTGCTTCCTCCAGAGCGGACCCGGTGTCGAAGTGGACTCCTCGTTTCGAGAAGTGCAACGGGTGACCGGACCATCGTGGAAACCGTGCGTTGACTAAACCATAGACCGATTTGAGCCGGAGGTCAACCTCTACAACCTGCGCCAGCGGCCGCGCTATCGGCCCCGGCGGCGCACTTTACCAGGACGCGTCCGACGGTGAACGCCATCGGTAATCGACCTGGTTTCTTTGCTCAGGAGTAACTCGATGCCAAGGCAAGTTCAGGCGCACCTATCGCCCTGAACTCATCATGACGTCGCTGAATCGTTTGGCAAGCCTGCCGCAGCCCGACCAGTACCTCCAGGACGGCGTGACGCCCTCGCAGCTTCAGGATCTATTCAGGAACGTGCATGGCATGAGACCTAGGTCCAATACCGCCCCCACAGGCTATCCGGTAGGGTTTCGTTGCACGGATGAGTAATGTGAACCCCGTACGTGAACCCCGTACGCATTGCTGCCACGCGAGTCCAACAAGCAACCCGCCGATTAGTGCCCAAGGTTCCGCTCCTGCGGAGCGAATGAAACCGCTTGCGGCATTGCACCAGGCAAACTGGCACTTTCGTATGCAGCGTGCTCCTGTCCCCGACGTACTCGCAGGACCATTTGCTCAACAAAAAGGAGGCTTCGATGCCCGACGCCAAAATCGAGGCCAGACCCAACGCCGGTTCCGCAGATGGCCCCTTGAGCGACGAGGAAATTCGCCGCATGAACGCCTGGTGGCGGGCGTGCAACTACCTTTCCGTCGGCATGATCTACCTGCGCGACAATCCGCTGTTGCGCGAGCCCCTCACCATCGAGCATGTCAAGCACAGGCTGCTAGGCCATTGGGGTGCCAGCCCGGCACTCTCTTTCGTCTGGACACATCTGAATCGCGTGATCAAACGCGACGAATTGGACGTGATCTTCATTGCCGGACCCGGCCATGGCGCACCTGGGGTGCTCGGACCGACGTACCTCGAGGGGCGCTATTCGGAGATCTACCCGGACAAGAGCGAAGATATCGAGGGAATGCAGAAGTTCTTCAAGCAATTCTCGTTTCCCGGCCATATCGGCAGCCACGTAACCCCGGAGACGCCGGGATCAATCCACGAGGGCGGTGAACTCGGCTACAGCTTGTCGCATGCCTACGGCGCGGCGCTCGACAATCCCGGGCTGATCGTGGCTTGCGTGGTCGGCGACGGCGAAGCGGAGACTGGACCGCTCGCAACGGCCTGGCATTCCAACAAATTCATCAACCCGATACATGACGGCGTTGTGCTGCCGATTCTCAATCTGAACGGCTACAAGATCGCCAACCCGACGATCCTCGCACGCATCAGTCACGAGGAGTTGCAGGCGCTATTCGTCGGCTACGGCTATACGCCCTACTTCGTCGAGGGCGACGACCCCGAAGCCATGCACCAACAGATGGCAGCGACACTCGACGAGGCAATCGGAAAAATCCGCAGTTTCCAGCGGGAAGCGCGCAACAGCAATAAGGCGGAGCGTCCGCGCTGGCCGATGATCGTGCTGCGTTCACCCAAAGGCTGGACCGGTCCAAAGGAGATAAAAGGCCACAAAGCCGAAGGCTCTTGGCGGTCGCACCAGGTGCCGTTCTCCGATGTGCGCGAGAACCCCGAGAGCCTTGAGCTGCTCCAGACCTGGCTGAAGAGCTACAAGCCGGAGGATCTGTTCGATGAGAAGGGCCGGCTCATTCCGGAGCTGCGCGAGCTTGCCCCTTCGGGCACGCGTCGCATGAGTGCAAGCCCGCACGCCAATGGCGGGCTGCTACGCAAGGACCTGAAGCTTCCCGACTTTCGCGACTACGCCTTGCAAATGCCGCAAGGTGGCACGAACCGGCACGAGAACACAAGGCCGCTCGGCGCATTCCTGCGCGACACCATGCGCAACAACATGACGACCTTCCGCGTCTTCGGTCCGGACGAGACTGCATCCAACCGTCTCCAGGCGCTGTACGAAGTAACGAAGAAAACCTGGATGGCGGACCTGCTGCCCGAAGACGCGGACGGCGGCGAGCTCGCGCGCGACGGCCGTGTGATGGAGATGCTCTCCGAGCATACCCTGCTCGGATGGCTCGAGGGGTACCTGCTTTCCGGACGGCACGGCTTCTTCCACACGTACGAAGCGTTCGCGCATGTCATCGATTCGATGTTCAACCAGCATGCCAAGTGGCTCGATATATCGAAGAATCACGTACCGTGGCGCGCGTCGGTCGCGTCGCAGAATATCCTGCTGTCGTCGACTGTGTGGCGGCAGGATCACAACGGCTTCTCGCACCAGGACCCCGGGTTTATCGACCTCGTGACCAACAAGGCGCCGTCGGTTACACGGATCTACCTGCCGCCCGACGCCAACACGCTGCTCGTTGTCGCCGATCATTGCCTGCGTTCTACCGACTGCATCAACGTAATCGTCGCCGACAAGCAGAAGCATCTGCAGTTCACAACGATCGACGAAGCGATCGTTCACTGCGAGAAGGGGATCGGGATCTGGGGCCGCGCCAGTAACGACATGGGCGTCGAGCCGGACGTCGTCATGGCGTCGTGCGGCGACGTCGCAACGCTGGAGGCACTCGCGGCAGTCGCGATTCTGCGCGAGCAGCTGCCGGAGCTGAAAGTGCGCTTCGTCAACGTGGTGGACCTCTACAAGATGCAGCCACGATCCGAGCATCCGCACGGTTCGACCAAGAGCGATTTCGATGGGCTTTTCACCACCAGCAAGCCCGTCATCTTCAATTTTCATGGCTACCCATGGCTGATCCACAAGCTTGCCTATCGTTTTGCGAATAGCGAGAACCTGCACGTGCGGGGGTACAAGGAGAAAGGCAACATCAACACCCCGCTCGAGCTCGCCATTCTCAATCAGATCGATCGGTTCGATCTGGTCATCGATGTCATTGACCGCGTGCCGGGACTCGGTGTGCGGGCTGCGCATCTCAAGGAGGAGATGCGCAACAACATAATCCACAATTCGAACTACGCGCATACGCACGGTACAGATCGCGAAGAGATCACCAACTGGGTGTGGCCATACTGAGTTGAGGCGGTTCGGGATACGGGGTGAGCCATGCGTTATGTCCGACAGCGTGTCTACCTGCTGCGCCATGGTGAAACAGCGTGGAGCTTGAGCGGACAGCACACCGGCAAGACCGATATTGCGCTGACTGATAACGGTCGCGCGGTTGCGAAGCGCTTGGCCCGGCGTTGGGAAAGGAACGCTTCGAAGTGGTGCTGACCAGTCCATTGCAGCGCGCGCGTGAAACCTGCGAGCTGGCCGGTCTATGCGCGCAGGTGACGGCGGATACGAATCTCCTGGAATGGAATTACGGCGAGTACGAAGGAGCGATACCGCAACAGCCTGACGTCCTGAGCTACTACCACGGGATCGGCGCCGTGGAATGCTGGAACATGCCGCCGGCGGCGGCGTCAACCTCATGCAGGCCACCAGCAAAGGCGCGCTCGAGCATCACGAGCGCAGACTTGCGGTGGAGGGACGGTCCGTCCCGGCCGGACATTTGAACCGAACGATGAAGGACGCGCAACCATGAGCACAAAGCAATTGCCCGTCAAAGCCGTGCGCGCTCCCGAACGTACCCGGACCGCGCGCTCGGCCGATGCACTGCAGCGCGCCGTCGTCGATAATCTCGCACGCATGCAGGCGCGCTTCCGTGACGTAGCGACGCCACATGACTGGTACATGGCGCTCGCGTACACCGTGCGCGACATATTGCTCGCGCGGTGGGTCGAGACCGCGCGGACCCATGCCGGGCACGAAGTGAAGGTCGCATGCTATCTCTCGGCAGAGTTCCTGATTGGCCCGCAGCTTTGCAACAATCTCGTGAACCTCGGAATCGAGGCCGAGGCACGCGAGGCAATGCAAGCGCTTGGGCAGGATCTCGACAAGCTGGCCGCGCTCGAAGAAGAGCCGGGTCTTGGCAACGGCGGCCTGGGCCGGCTCGCAGCCTGCTATCTCGATTCGCTCGCGACTATCCAGGTTCCCGCCGTGGGCTACGGTATCCGCTACGAGTTCGGCATCTTCGATCAGGCAATCGAGGACGGCCGGCAAGTCGAGATCACGGACAAGTGGCTGCAGAAGGGAAACCCCTGGGAGTTGCAGCGCCCGGAAATCAACTTCTACGTCAACTTCGGGGGTCACACCGAGACGTACACCGATGAACGGAGCCATCCCCGGGTACGTTGGGTACCGGCCAACCAGGTAAAGGGGATCGCCTGTGACACACCGGTGCTTGGCTACCGCGTCAACACCTGCAATACGCTCCGCCTCTGGAAGAGTGAGGCGGCCGAGTCTTTCGATTTCCAGGACTTCAACATCGGCGACTACTACGGGGCAGTCGAGAAGAAGACGATCTCCGAGACGCTGTCCAAGGTTCTCTACCCGAACGACGAGCCGGAGATCGGCAAGCGCCTGCGCCTCGCACAGCAATACTTCTTCGTCTCTTGCTCGCTGCAGGACATGCTGCGCCTGCTCGATTTGAAGCGCAAGCCAATCGAGGAGCTTCCGGAGTTCGTTGCGGTGCAGTTGAATGACACGCATCCTTCCATCGCGGTCGCCGAACTGATGCGCTTGCTCGTCGACGAGCGCTCGTTGCCTTGGGAGCGGGCGTGGGACATCACCCAGCGCGCAATCGCGTATACGAACCACACGCTATTACCCGAGGCGCTCGAAACCTGGGGAGTGCCTCTATTCCACAGCCTCCTGCCGCGTCTGCTCGAGATCATCTACGAGATCAACCGCCGCTTCCTGGACGAACTGCGCGAACGCTATCCGGGCGACGAAGCGCGCGTGGCGCGGATGTCACTCATCGATGACGCCGGCGAGAAGCGCGTACGCATGGCGCACCTCGCCACAGTCGGCAGCCATGCCATAAACGGGGTTGCTGCGCTCCATTCGACGCTCCTGCAGCAGACTGTGCTGCGGGACTTCGCGGAGCGATGGCCAGATCGCTTCTGCAACGTCACCAACGGCGTGACCCCGCGCCGCTTCATGGTTTTGAGCAACCCCGGGCTCACAGGCTTGCTGAACGAGACCGTGGGCGGCGACGACTGGGTTACCGACCTGCCGCGACTTTCGGTCCTCGAAGCGCTCGCCGGCGACAAGGCGTTCCAGGAAAAATGGTGGCGCGTCAAACGCTTGAACAAGGAGGCGCTCGCCCATCTGATCCGTGAGCGCACCGGCACTGAGGTCGACCCGGAAGCCCTCTTTGACATCCAGGTGAAGCGCATCCACGAGTACAAGCGCCAGCACCTGAACGTGCTGCACATCGTCACTCTTTATCAGCGCCTGCGGGGGAATCCAAACCTCGCCGTGACACCGCGCTGCTTCATCTTCGGCGGCAAGGCGGCCCCGGGCTACCACATGGCGAAGCTTATGATCCGCCTCATCAATGGCGTCGCCGCAGTGGTGAACAACGATCCTCTGGTAAACGGCAGGCTCAAGGTTGTCTTCTTTCCCGACTTCAACGTGAAGAACGCGCACGCCATCTACCCGGCCGCCGATCTGTCCGAGCAGATTTCAACCGCGGGCAAGGAAGCTTCTGGTACTGGCAACATGAAGTTCACGCTGAATGGCGCGCTTACGATCGGCACGCTGGACGGCGCCAACGTCGAAATCCGCGAAGAGGTCGGCGCAGACAACTTTTTCCTGTTCGGACTCACCATCGAGGAGGTAAACCAGCTTCGGTCCCGCGGCTACCGGCCGCGCGATTGTTACGAGCGGGACGCCGAGCTGCGCGCGGCGATCGACCTGATCGCCAGTGGCGCGTTCGGAGGCGGGGATACCGGACTGTTCCGCCCGCTGATCGATCACCTGCTCAACGACGATACCTTCTTGCTGCTGGCGGACTACCGCGCCTACGTGGACACACAAGCCGAGGTCGACCGCGCATTCCTGGATCGGAGCCGCTGGACGCAGATGTCGATCGTGAACGTGGCACGTGCCGGCAAGTTTTCGTCCGATCGGTCGATTCGCGAGTACTGCGATACGATCTGGCGGGTCAAACCCGTGCCGATCGGGTTGAGCGACTGAACCATGCCCCGCGCGCCTGGAGGCGGTTCAGTGTCCTCCTCGAAGAAGCGCAATCGCGTCCCCGCGAGCGCATCGCGGGCAAAGGAAGAGCACGCTTCGACCGAGACGAAAGTGCCATCCTCCGAACTGCCGCTCATCCAACGCCCGGCCTGGAAGGCGCTGACGGCCCATTTCGAGATTTTGCGTCAGCAGCACCTTCGCGCATTGTTTGTCGACGATGGGGCGCGCGGAGAACGCCTGTCGCTCGAGGCGGTCGGCATCTATCTCGATTACTCCAAGAACCGCGTCACTGACGAAACGCTGCAGCTATTGCGACGGCTCGCCGAGGAATGCGAGCTGCAGGAGCGCATCGAGGCAATGTTCCGCGGCGAAAAGGGTGCGATCTGGCGCGTCAACCCGTTCGATCAATGGGGCGTCGAGCTCGGCAAAGTGCTGGCTGGGCGCATTGTCCCGGAGCTTTCTGCGAAGGAAGAGCAGAGTCTGCCTCACGACAGCTCGACAGGTGAGCTGATACGCCGTTATCGCAGTCTGCGGGGAGCAGCAAATTGACGACGATGCCCACTGAGGCTGAAGCTGCGGTTCGGGAAAGGGAGTCTTTCACGGCGCCATACGCCTACTCGACGCGTCCCGGCACGCATTATCCGCCTGGCGCAGCGGCAGACGGAAATGGCGTCAACTTCTCCATCGTTTCTCGGGACGCTGTTGTGGCCGAACTGCGCCTGTACGAAGGGGCGCAGAGCGGCGAACCTTTCCAGATCATTCGCCTGGCTTCCGCGGAGTACCGCACCTTCCTCTTCTGGCACGTTTACGTCGAAGGTTTGCCGCCCGGTACCTATTACACCTGGCGCGTTGCCGGCCCGGGCCAGAACCTGGACACGGCCACCGAACTGCTCGATCCATGGGCGCGAGCCGCGAGCGACAGCTGTTGGGATCGTGGTGCCACCCAGGCCGGCGCGACGACGGGCAAGAGCCTGCGTGGAATCGTCATGCCATGCGCTGAACGTTCGGTTGATGCGTCACCGGCCACACGCAGCTGGACCGATCTGGTCATCTATGAGATGCACGTCGGCGGCTTCACGCGCCATCCTTCCTCCGGCGTACGCTACCCCGGCAGCTTCGACGGCTTGATCGAGAAGATCCCCTACCTCAAGGAGCTCGGCGTTACGCATGTCGAGCTGATGCCGGTGATGGCTTTCGACGAACAGGACGTCCCGCCGGGCGCGATAGCGCGCGGCTTGCGGAACTATTGGGGGTACAGCTCCTACGGCTTCTTCGCTCCGCATCCCCGCTACTGCGTGGATCCCCGGAACGCACCGCGCGAATTCGCCGCCTGCGTGCGCGCGCTGCACGATGCCGGGATCGGTGTACTGCTCGACGTGGTGTTCAACCACACCGCCGAAGGCGGAGCAACGGGACCGACGATCAATTTCAAGGCGCTCGCTAACGAGGTCTTCTACCATCATGAAGCGAACGATCCCAGCCGCTATCGCGACTACACGGGCTGCGGCAACACCGTCAACTGCAACCATCCGCTGGTCACGAACTTCATCGTTCACAGTCTCGAATATTGGGCGCAAGAGCTCGGCGTTGACGGCTTTCGGTTCGACCTCGCAAGTGTGTTCGCGCGCGGCGAAGACGGCGTGCCACTCGCAAATCCGCCGCTCACTTGGGGTATCGAGCTGTCCCACGCGCTGGTACAGCTGCCGGTAATCGCCGAAGCGTGGGATGCGGCCGGTCTCTATCAGGTCGGCGCTTTCCCGGGCATGCGCTGGGCCGAATGGAACGGCCGGTATCGCGATACGCTGCGGCGGTTCGTGCGCGGCGATCCGGGGTTGGTCGGTGAGGTAGCGACGCGGCTCGCCGGCTCACAGGACATGTATGGCAACCGCACGCCGCAGCACGGCGTGAACTTCGTGACCTGCCACGACGGTTTCACGCTGTACGATCTCGTGAGTCACGGCTACAAGCACAATGAGGCCAACGGCGAGGACAACCGCGACGGCAACAACGACAACCTGTCGTGGAATTGCGGCGCGGAAGGCGAGACCTCCGATGGCACCGTACTCGCCTTACGGCGACGCCAAGCGAAGAACTTCATGGCTATCCTGCTTCTGAGTCAAGGAACACCGATGATTCTCGCAGGCGATGAGGTCCTGCGCACCCAGGGCGGCAACAACAATGCCTACTGTCAGGACAACGAGATTTCGTGGTTCGACTGGAGCCTGGTCGATACCAACCGCGACATGTTGCGTTTCACGCGCGAGATGATCGCCCTGCGCAGGCGCCACCCGAATCTGCACGGAAGGCGCTTCCTTACCGGACGTCCGGCGGTCGGGGCGGCGCTGCCGGATATAACGTGGCACGGCGAACGCCTGGACGCGCCGCCCTGGTTCGACGGCAACGCCCGGTTCCTCGCCTACACGCTCGCCGGTGTGAACGCTGAGGAGGTGCCACTGCATATCATCCTGAACATGTCGGACGAGCCGCGCACGGTGGACCTCCCCGTTCTTTCGCGTTACCTGTGGCGGCGAGCGGCCGATACCGGCCTCGATTCGCCCGAAGACATCACACCGCCTGGCCAGAGAGGCGTCACAGTCAATCAGTACGTCGCCAAGCCGCGCAGTGTGGTCGTCCTGGAGGCACTGTTGAGTTGAGAGCGGCGCAAGGACTTCCCTCCGCCGACCGGTGACGTCCTTGCTATCGGGCGCATCAAGGAGATCCATCAGCGCATTCCCGGTACCCACCTCGTCATGCACGGCTCGAGTTCAGTACCGCAGGACTGGCTAAAAATCATCAACACCTACGGCGGCGACATGGGTGAGACCTATGGGGTGCCGGTCGAGGAAATACAGGTAGGCATCAAGAACGGCGTGTGCAAGGTGAATATCGACACGGATCTGCGCATGGCCGCCACCGGAGCCGTGCGCAAATTCTTTGCCGACAATAGAGAGGAGTTCGACCCCCGAAGGTGGCTGGCCGCCTCGACCAGGGCGATGCGGGAGATCTGCAAGGCTCGCTACGAGGCGTTCGGCTGCGCCGGAAATGCATCGAAGATCAAGCCGATCTCGCTCGAGGCGATGGTGATGCGGTATGAAAAAGGAGAACTGGATCCCAAAGTGCATTGAGGATCCGACCAGTGATCGGTAGCGTACCGCGGAGCAAGCATTGCAGGCTTGTGCCGTGCCGGAATGAATGCGCGCAGGGGCATGGGGCGGGCCTCCCGTGAGCGGTCGACGCCGGCGCCTCGGATCGGTTGACGAACATCAATAGATCGAGGCGCTTGCGGTGCGATCATCGGCTTCGGCATCCCAAAGGAAGGAAGCTTCATGAGCGAAATCAAGTCCATTCTGGTGCATGTGGATGCATCGTCCCGGTGTGCTGCCCGCCTGCAGGCGACGCAGTTGCTGGCGCAGCAGCACGACGCCGAGGTGCTGGCGCTCTACGCCTCAGTGCCCCGCGCGCTGCAGTTTCCGTATGCGGAAGGGATGAGCGCCCAGTTGATCGGCGAACTCAGTTCGCTCGACGATGCTCGCCGCACCGATGCGCGCGCGCTTTTCGACCAGGCGGTGGCCGGCGGGCTGCAGCGCGCGAGATGGCTCGAGCCGATCGAGGATCTTTCGATGCGCGGCTTCTCGGGCCGTGCGCTCTATGCGGACCTGGTTGTCGTCGGGCAGCGCCAGCGCGACGATTCGGCGGATACCGGGGTGCCCGGCGATTTCGCCGAATCCGTGCTGATCGACAGCGGCAAACCGGTGCTGCTGGTGCCTTACATCGGCACCGAGGGTGGCTTCGGCCGCAGCATCATGATCGCGTGGAAGGAAAGCCGGGAGGCCGCTCGCGCCGTGTCTGCAGCGCTGCCGCTGCTGAAGAAGGCCGAGCGGGTGCAGGTCGCCACCTGGGGAAAGGTGCGCGACAGCGGACACAATGACCTGGTGGCTTACCTGGGCCGGCACGGTGTCGGCGCGACTGCCCATGAGTACGGCGCAGAGGACGGCGACATCGGCGCCTACATCCTGTCCGCGGTAGCCGACCTCGGGGTCGACATGCTGGTGATGGGCGGTTATGGCCACAGTCGGGCCCGCGAGTGGGTGCTGGGTGGTGCTACCCGCTCGGTTCTCGAAGCGATGACTGTGCCGGTGCTGATGTCGCATTGAGCCCGCCGGAAATCCACCCCATCGCACGGCTGTTGACGCTCGGCCTAGCTGTGCTGCTCCAGGTGCCGGCCCAGGCGCAGTCGAAGCCGGCGGGGCCTGGAGCGACGCAGGGAGCGCCGGCGATGCAGCCTGGCGACGAATTGACGATTGCCACGCGCGGGGTCGGGACGCCCGGTGCTCTGTCGGCTGCGATGAAGCCGCGGGAGGCGGCCCGGCTGGTGCCTCGCAGCGAGTCGCAGGTCGAGTTGCTCCTGGCCCTCTACCGCGGCAACGGCGGCCGGCCGCTGTGGCTGAGCGACGGCAAGCCGGGTGCAGCAGCCGCCATTGTGCACGCGCGGCTTTCGGCGGCGAGCATCCATGGGCTTCGAGCCGAGGACTATCGGGCGGCGTGGCTCGGCGAACGCCTGGCTGCCCTGCGCGACGCGATGCAGCCAGCCAGCGCCGAGGACGTTGCGCAGGCCGACGTCGCGCTCACGCTTGCGCTGCTGCGCTATCTTGCGGACGTGCGACAAGGCCGCTCGTCGGTCCGGCAGATCTCCGGCGTCTGGAAACCGGCGCCGGGCTATCCGGAGCCGAAGGCGTGGCTCGACGCATTGCCGGATCCTGCCCGGCTGCAGCGGCTGCTCGACGAAGCCCCGCCGGCCTATCCGATGTATGCGGGTCTGCTGAAGGCGCGCGCGGCATACGAGGCGCTGATCGCGGCCGATCGCGAGGCGCCGGCCGTCGCATCGGCGGGCAAGGTCGAGCCGGGTGGCACGTCCACCTTGCTGCCGGTGATCGCATCGAGGCTGGTCGAGTTGGGCGATCTCCCCGCGGCGGCGGTCTTGCCGCAGCGCCATGAAGGCGAACTCGTCGATGCCGTCAAGCGCTTCCAGCTTCGGCACGGGCTGGCCGCCGACGGCGTGATCGGCAAGGGTACGCTGGCGGCGCTGCAGACGCCGAACCGACAGCGCCTGCGCCAGATCGACCTGTCGCTGGAACGTCTGCGCTGGTTGCCGCCGTTGTCGGCGGATCGGGTCATCGGCGTCAACATCCCGGATTTCCGGCTTCGGGCCTATGCCCGCGATCCGCTGCACCGTGGGCGGATGTCGCTCGTGCTCGAAAGCAACGTGGTGGTCGGCAAGCAGGGGCGGACGCCGACGCCGGTGTTCATTGCCGAGATGAACCAGCTCGACTTCCTCCCTTACTGGAATGTGCCGATCTCGATCGCACGCGGCGAAATCCTGCCTCGATTGCAGCGTGACCCAGGCTATCTGGAGCGTCAGCAGATGGAATTCGTCGCCAGCGACGGCCACACCCTGTCGCGACAGGTTTCGCCGGCCAACCTGGCGGCCGTCGCGGCCGGGACGATGCGGATCCGCCAGCGTCCCGGGGCCGAGAATGCGCTCGGCAAAGTGAAGTTCTCCATGCCGAATTCGATGAACATCTACCTCCACGACACGTCGTCGCGCTCGCTGTTCTCGCAGTCCCGGCGCGACTTCAGCCACGGCTGCATCCGGGTCGAGCAGCCTGCGCTGCTTGCGCAATACGCGCTGGCCGGGGACCCAGGCTGGGACGGAGCGTCGATCCGCCAGGCCATGGCGGGCGATCGATTGCAGGTCGTGCGACTGCACGAAACCGATTCCGGTAGTGGTCTTCTACACCACCGCCACGGTCGAAATCGACGGCACGCTGCGATTCCTGCCGGACATCTATGGCTACGACAGCAAGCTGGACGCCTTCATGCCTGTCGCCGACTGAGCAGGCAGGGCATCGTCCTCCGGCCGGAGGGCTCCGGCCCGGAAAGCAATCGCTGCTCCCGGGCCGGCGGATTCAACCCCAGCGGCGGACCCTGCCGGTATCGATATGGACGAAGTCCGACGCCGGATAGAAGCCGACGCCGCCGGCGCGCAGTTCGAGCGCCGCGTCGCGCAGCACCGCGAGCGGCACGCCCGGCACGCGCAGGTCCAGTGCCCGACCTTCGAGATGCAGGCTGCGGCTGGCGACGCCGCCCCCGCCGCGACGGCGAAGCCGCTCATTGGTTTCGGCCGAGCGGAAGCCGGATATCACCTCGAACGTGCCGCTTCCCGTGGCCAACACCAGCTGGAGGCTCCTCAACTGGTCGAGCAGGCCTGGATCCATCCGGCCCTGCGCCCCGGAGTAGTGGTCGCGCAGGAAGCGGTTGACCGTTGCCAGCAGGTGCGGGTGCTCGGCCGGCGCCGGCGCCAGCGGCAGTTCCAGCTTCTCGTGGGTGTGCAGGTGAACAAGGCGCACCGCGCACACATCGGTTCCGTCGCGCGGCGGCAGCAACGCAGAGGCGCGTCCCATCGACGGCGCGACGATGGCGGCGCCGGCGGCGGATACGCCAAGCAGCAGCGTCCGTCGGCAATGGCTGGGCGGTCGGTTCATGCGCAAGTCGCCGGGCGGTGAGCCAGACGCAGTGTCCCCGACGCCGACGATGACGTCAAACGCCCCCCGCCAACGCCGAAGGGTTCGCGTCATCCCAACGGCGCCGCCGCCCTGAACCCCAGCGAACTTGCGAACATCACCGCCGGGAACGCCTGAAGCGCGGCGTTGTAACTCGCTACCGCCTGGTTGTAGGAACGGCGCGCGGCCGCCAGCCGGTCGCCGCCGACCGTTGCCTCGCGAGCCAGGCGGTGCAGGGACTCGTTGGCCTTCAGGTCGGGATGTGCTTCGGCCTGGGCCAGCAGACGATTGACTGCCGACGACAGCGCCGCCCCTGCGCCTGCGCGGGCGGCCAGCAATCCGGGATCGGCAAACGGATCCGGCGTGGTCGCGGCCTCCGCAAGGACGGCTTCTCGCGCCGCCACGACTGCCTGCAGCGTTTCTCGTTCGTGAGCCACGCTCGCGCGCGTCGTCTCCTCGAGGCCGGGCACCAGGTCGCAAAGCCGCCGTGACTCCGCATCCACCTTCGCCAGTTGCGCCGTCACCTCGCCCTTCAGCCTGACCAGCCGATTCCAGATCACCAGCGCCCAGACAAGGAACGCGCCGAGCGCAACCGCAACCGAGATGTTGGAGTCCATCCGCCGATGATGCCACGGCCGGCAAAGCCGGTATCGAAGGCACCTGTTACGCTATCCGTGACAGCAACGACCTGCAAAGCCAAGTGTCCATCCGCCAGATCCTCCGAATGGGCGACCCTCGCCTTCTGCGCCGTGCCGAGCCGGTAACGCACTTCGGCACGCCCGAACTCTTCTCGCTGATCGACGACATGCTCGACACGATGCGCGCCGCCGACGGTGCAGGCCTGGCGGCGCCGCAGATCGGCGTGAACCTGCGGGTCGTGATCTTCGGCACCGGCGAACCCATCGCGCGCTACCCCGATGCCCCGCCGGTGCCGCGCACGGTGCTGGTCAATCCGCTGATCGAGCCGCTCGGGCCGGAGCAGGAGGAGGACTGGGAGGGCTGCCTCAGCGTGCCCGGCCTGAGGGGCATCGTCCCGCGCTTTCGCGCCCTGCGCTACCGCGGCTTCGACCAGCACGGCAATCCGATCGACCGCACCGTCGACGGCTTCCACGCCCGCGTGGTTCAGCACGAGTGCGATCACCTTGACGGGATCCTGTATCCGATGAGGGTGCGGGACTTCAGCCGTTTCGGCTTCACGGAAGAGCTGCTTCCGGGCCAGGGGGCTCTGGACGACTGACCCTGCGGCGCGCTGCGGTGGCCGCGGGCGCGGCGGGCGCCCGCGGGCGGTGTCGGCGGGCGGCGGGGGTGGGGAATGACAGTGGCTCACGGGATTGCGCTTGCAAGCGCAATCCCGCTCCGGGGCTCGCGGAGCGGTGCTCCGCGTCGCCTTCCGGCGACCGCCCCGGAGCCCGTCGCTGCCTCGTCCAGGTCGGGCTGCGTCCACCAGTGACGGCTTCGTTCCTCGCCGTTGTTGCGGGCTTGAGCGCCTGCCTCGGGACCGGCCGTGCCCGACCTTCCCTTCGTCAGCCGACGGCTCCACCACAAACATTCCCCACCCCCGCCACCCGCCGCCACCGCTCGTGGCAGCCGAGCTGGCGAAGGTTCAAGGCGAAGCAGCTCGTTGTCGCCGCGACTCCGCGTGGCGGGACCAGGCGCTTGCGCTGTACAGTCGACGCGCTACATGTCGCCACGGACCGGCCAATGAACGACGCTGTTGAGCCCGCGGACCGCCTGATCAGCGGACGCGCCCGCCGCCACCGCGGCTCGTCGAGCAACACGATCGGCGCCTTCACACGGCGATCGCCACTGCAACCACCCACCCCCCAGCCGCTCGGATGATGGCAGCGGTGGCGGCGGGTGTCGGGGGCGCGGACTGTTTGTGGTGGAGCCGTCCGCTGACGAAGGGAAGGTCGGGCACGGCGGCCCCTGAGGCAGGCGATCGAGCCCGCAACAACGGCGACGAGCGAAGCCGCCCCCGTGGACGCGGCCCGACCTGGACGAGGCAGGGACGGGCTCCGGGGCGCTCGCCGGAACGGCGACGCGGAGCACCGCTCCGCGAGCCCCGGAGCGGGATTGCGCCTGCAAGCGCAATCCCGTGAGCCACTGTCAGTCCGCGCCCCCGACGCCCGCCGACACCGCCCGCCGACATCGCCGACCCCGCCCGTCATTCGCGTGGCCAATCCGCATTCCCGCTGTGCGTCACCGCCCCGAGATTCGCCGGCCCAACCAGCCGCGCATACTTCTCCATCGCGCCCGCGAGTCTCTCCGCCTGCCGTGGCCGCCACGCGGCCCTGCGCTTCGCCATCTCCTGCTCGTCGACCAGCAGGTCGATGCGCCGCTGCTCGCAGTCGATCAGGATCGGGTCGCCGTCGCGAACGAGCGCGATGGGGCCACCTTCGGCTGCCTCCGGACAGGCATAGCCGATACACATGCCGCGGGTGGCTCCGGAGAAGCGGCCGTCGGTGAGCAGCGCCACCTTCTCGCCCATCCCCTGCCCGTAGATGAGGGCGGTGGTGCCGAGCATCTCGCGCATGCCCGGCCCACCCCTGGGGCCTTCGTTGCGGATGATCAGTACCTCGCCTTCGCTGGTATCGGCGCTCGCGCACGGCCTCGGTGCAGTCCTCCTCGCACTCGAAGACGCGCGCGGTGCCGCGCATGACCAGCTGCCGCAGGCCGGCGATCTTGATCAGCGCGCCGTCGGGGCACAAGCTGCCCTTGAGTACGACGACGCCACCGCTGGGATGCAGCGGCTCGGCAAGTGCTCGGACGACCACGCCGTCCGGACCGGGCGTGTCGGCATGCGCCTGCGCAAGCGTCTCGCCGGACAGGGTCAGCGCGTCGCGCATGCAGATAGCCGCCGTCGAGCAGTGCGCGGATCACCGCGGACACGCCGCCTGCATAGTGGAGATCGCGCGCGAGGTAGCGGCCGCCGGGCTGCAGGTCGCCGATCAGCGGCGTGCGCGCAAATACCTCGGCGACATCGTCGAGCGTGAAGCGGATGCCGGCTTCGTGTGCGATTGCCGGCAGATGGAGCCCGGCATTGGTGGAGCCGCCGGTGGCCGCGACCGCTGCGCAGGCATTCTCGATGCTGTCGCGCGTGACGAGGTCGCGCGGCAGCGGCCCGCCATCGCGGAGGATGCGCATCACCGCCGCGCCGGAGCGCCGCGCAAGCGCAAGCCGCTGCGAGAATACGGCCGGCAGCATGGCGGTACCGGGCAGCGCCAGGCCTATCACTTCCGAGACCATCGCCATCGTGTTGGCGGTGAACTGGCCGGGGCAGGAGCCGACCGTCGGCGAGCATTCCTGCTCCATCGCAATCAGGGTCTGCTCGCTGACGGTGCCTGCGTAGAGGCCGCCGACTGCCTCGTAAGCGTTGACCGTGCTGGCGGGCCGGCCTTCGAACTGGCCCGGCAGCATGGCGCCGCCGTACATGAACACCGACGGGCAATTCAGCCGGACCATCGCCATCATGATGGCCGGAAGGGTCTTGTCGCAGCCGGCGAAGCCGACCAGCGCATCGTAGGCATGTCCGCGCATCACCAGCTCGATGGAATCGGCGATCAGCTCGCGCGACATGAGGCTCATGCGCATGCCGCGATGGTTCATCGAGACGCCGTCCGATACCGAGACGGTAGTGAACTCGAACGGCGTGCCGCCGGCGATGGCGACGCCCATCTTGGCGGCTTCGGCCTGCGGTCGCAGCGACAGCGAGCACGGCGTGTTCTCGCCATGCGTGCTCATCACGCCGACGAAGGGCTTGGCGATCGCTTCGTCGTCGAGCCCCATCGCGCGCAGGAAGGTGCGATGCGGCGCGCGATCTGCACCGTCGACGGTGATGCGGGAGCGAAGCGGCTTGCGCTCGCGTTGCGCGCGACCCGCTGAACCCTCCGAGCCGTTCGATGCGCCTTTCGAGCCATCCGACGCGCTACCGGCGGTGCCGGTTGCGCCACCGGCGGTGCCGGTTGCCTTGCTTGCCATCTCCGTCCTCCGGGAACGCCGCGCATCGCCGGAAACCCCGGATTGGCCGGCTGCGGGCGAATCCGGTAGATTAGCCGAAAGCCGTGGCAGCTCGTCCGGCGCACTCGACAGCCGTCCCATCGATGAACGACAACAGCCGGGGCCTTCGCCACCGTCTTGCGACAGCCTGCGACATCGCGCTTGCCTCGGTGGCGGGTTTCCTGCTGTTCGCGATGATGACGCTGACCTTCATCGACGTCGTGATGCGCTACTTCTTCAACGCTCCGATCAAGGGCGGTTTCGAAGTCACGGAGATGATGATGGCGGTCCTGATCTTCGCGGGCCTGCCGCTGGTGTCGCGCAAGAACGAGCACGTCACCATCGACGCGTTCGACCGCTTCTTCCCGGCCGCCGTCCGCCGCGTCCTGCATGTGCTGATCCACCTGGTGTGCGCCGCCACCCTGGTCGGCATGGCCTGGCTGCTCTATCGCAAGGCCGGCAACTTCGCCGAGATCGGCGACATCACCCAGACGCTCAAGTTCCCGATCGCACCCTTCGTCTACCTGATGGCCGCGTTGACCCTGGCCACATCGCTCGTCCACGTGGCGGCCGCCTTCGGCAAGCCGCCCGTCGACCAGGCTGCCGTCGGCAGCGGCGCCGCTCCCCTCTGAAAGCCTTCCGATGACTGAAGCCCTGCTCGGCCTGCTGGCGATGTTCGTCCTCACGGTGATCCGCGTGCCGATCGCCTTCGCGATGGGCATCGTGGGTTTCTTCGGCCTCGCGCTGTTGCGCGGCTGGAATCCGGCCCTGGCTTCCGCCGGCACCCTGATGTACGAGACCGGCTTCTCCTACACCCTGTCGGTCGTGCCGCTCTTCATCCTGATGGGCAACTTCGTGAGCCGCGCAGGCTTGTCGCAGGAGTTGTTCCGCGCCGCCTACGCCTTCCTCGGCCACTGGCGGGGCGGGCTGGCCATGTCCACCATCGTGGCCTGCGCCGGCTTCGGCTCGATCTGCGGCTCGTCCATCGCGACCGCGGCGACGATGTCCAAGGTTGCCTACCCTTCGATGAAGCGCTACGGCTACAGCGATGCGCTCGCCACCGGTTCGATCGCCGCCGGCGGTACGCTCGGAATCCTGATCCCGCCATCGGTGATCATGGTGATCTACAGCCTGATGACCGAGACGAACATCGGCGAGATGTTCGCGGCCGGAGTGATCCCGGGCATCATCGCGACTCTGTTGCTGATGGTGGCCGTGGCCTGGCAGACCTGGCGCGATCCGGCATCGGGCCCGCGCGGCGATCGCACACCCTGGCCGGATCGCTGGCGCGCGCTGCGCGGGATCTGGGGCGTGGTCGTGCTCTTCGTGCTGGTGATGGGCGGCATCTATGGCGGCGCATTCACCGTCACCGAGGGCGCGGCCATCGGCGCCTTCGGCGCCTTCGTCTTCGCCCTTGCACGTCGCTCGCTCACCTGGGCGCTGCTTGCCCAGGTGCTCGTGGAGAGCGCCCGCACCACCGCGATGCTCTTCACCATCCTGATCGGTGCGCTGATCTTCGCGAATTTCGTCAACTTCACGTCGATGCCGCAGGACCTGAAGGACTACGTGGAGCAGTTCCAGCTCCATCCGATGACCGTGATATTCCTGATCTGCGCCATCTACGTGCTGCTCGGCACCGCGATGGAGGAACTGTCGATGATCCTGCTGACGGTGCCGGTGCTGTTTCCGCTGGTAGTCCACCTTGGCTTCGATCCGCTGTGGTTCGGCGTGCTGGTGGTCGTGGTGGTGGAGATCGGGCTGATCAGCCCGCCGGTGGGCATGAACATATTCGTGTTGCGCACCCTGCTGCCCAACGTCTCGACCGGCACCATCTACCGCGGCGTCATGCCGTTCGTGGTTGCCGACATCGTGCGGCTCGCCATCCTGATCTCGCTGCCGATCCTGTCCACCTGGCTGCCGAACCTGCTCTTCCGGTGAGCCGCTGCCGAGGCGGCGCCGGCGCCGGCGCGGGCCACCGGCATCGTTCGCCATCGTGCCGCGCCATGCTAATCTCTGCCGGCCGGAGTCGCTGGTAGCGCCCCGGCCGCCATTTCCCGTCGTCGCGCGATGCGATGGACGTCGTCGATAAAGTTGCCAACACCGTGAGGAGACCGTCGCAATGAGATCTTGGACAAGGGCCGCCCTTCTGCCAGTCGGGCTGTGCCTGGTCGGGCTGGGCCTGGGCGCGGCGCCGCTGCCGGCGAGCGCGCAGGTGGAATTGAGCATGTCGGCGTGGGTGCCACCGTCGCACATGCTGGTCAAGGACGGCATGATGCCGTGGATGAAGGAGGTCGAACGCGTCACCGAAGGCCGGGTCAAGGTCAAGCTGCTGCCCAAGCCGGTGACCAACCCGATCAACCACTTCGATGCCGTCAGGGACGGGCTTGCGGACGTGGCCTTCGTGTCGCATGCCTATACGCCGGCGCGCTTCCAGCTGGTACGCGTGGGCGTGCTGCCGTTCTCCGGCGACAACGCCGAGGTGAATTCAGTCGCGCTGTGGCGGATCTATTCGAAGCACTTCCTCAAGCAGGATGAGCACAAGGGCGTCAAGCTGCTGACCATCTACACCCACGGCCCCGGCATCTTCTGGAACGCGAAGCGGCCGATCAAGACCGTCGACGACTTCGCCGGGCTCAAGATCCGCGTCGGCGGCGGCATCGCGGCGGACGTCGCCAACGCGCTGGGGGTCAACACCATCTCCAAGCCCGCGCCGGAGTCCTACGAGCTGCTCTCCACCGGCGTCGTCGACGGCGTGATGTTTCCCGGCGAGAGCATCGTGTCGTTCAAGCTGGACAAGCTCCTCAAGTACGCGACGCAGTTTCCCGGCGGGCTCTATTCCGACAGCCACAGCGTCATCATGAACGTGGATCGCTGGAACAAGATCTCCAAGGCCGACCAGGCGGCGATCGAGAAGATCTCCAACGAGGCGTTCTCGCGCGGCGTCGGCAAGGCCTGGGACGACAACGCCGGTGCCGGCTTCGCCGCCTTCAAGGCGGGTGGCGGTGAAGTCGTGCCCGCGGACGATGCGCTGGTGAAGTCAGTTGCACAGAAGACGGCCCATTTCGAGCAGGAATGGGTCAAGATGGTCGATTCCAAGGGGCTTGACGGCAAGGCGATCCTTGCCGAATACCGCGCCGAGGTGAAGAAGCTCTCCGGGGGCAAGTAGCCGCGGAGGGGAACCCGGGCAGGACGACCGCCAGGCGCGTAAGCTTGGCGGTCATGATTGCCGACTGCCAGATCCGGCTGGGACTGCCGGCCGACGTCCGCCGGATCGCGGAGATGTCCCGCGACTTCATCGAGTCTGGGCTCGGCTGGCGCTGGACTCCCTCGCGAATACTTGCCGCGATCCGCGCACCCGACACCAATCTCGCCGTTGCCTGCCGGAGCGATCGTGTCGTCGGCTTCGGACTGATGCAGTACAAGGACGACGAGGCCCACCTGGTCCTGCTGGCGGTGGACGCCTGGCTGCCGCCGCGCCGGTGTCGCCACGGCGCTCGTGGCCTGGCTGGAGCGCTGCGCCCTCACGGCAGGCATCGGCACGGTCTACCTCGAGGCGCGCTGCCGCAATGTCGAGGCACGCGCGTTGTACCGGAAGCTCGGCTATCACGAGGTCGCGATGGTGCGCGGCTACTATCAGGGCGTGGAGGACGGGGTGCGCATCGCCCGCGACCTGTGGCTACAGGCCGGCGATCCGGAGCCCCGAAGCTGACCGGCTGCAACTCCGCCCCGGTCATCAACCGCTTCGGCCCGCTCGTCGTCCACGGTCGTGGCGGGCACTCAAGTAAGGCAATCTATGCGGTCGTACAGTCCCACACTGACCCAGGCATCGCGACTTTCGACCCGATGACGTTCAATCCGGCAAGACGCGCGCCGCTCCCCTGGAAGCTGCTGGCCGTCGCCTTCATCTTCATTGGCATCACTGCTATTTCGGTCGCGATCACCTTCGGTGCCATCGCGGTGCAGTCGGCCGTACGCAGCTTTGTCGCCGGCGAAGGCCAGTGGTCCAAGGCACGGCACGATGCGGCCTTCCTGCTCTATCGCTACGGCCAGAGCGGCGACCCAGACTATCTGCGCCGCTTCGACGAGGCTCTCGTCGTACCGCTGCGCGACCGGGCGGCCCGCGAGGAAATGCAGAAGCCTGTGATGGATGAGGCGCTGGCGACGCGCCATCTTCTCGCCAGCGGACATCATCCGGACGACGTGCCGTCGCTCATCTTCCTGTTCCGATGCTGCAGCGAGGTCTCGCAGATGAAGCGGGTGGTGTCGCTGTGGGAGCAGGGTGACGTCAATATCGAGTGGCTGCAGCAACTCCGCAGGCAGCTGCAGGCGCACATGGAGGCCGGCTGGCCGTCCGCGATCGTGAGCAACGACCTCCTGCGCGACATCGAGGCGGTGCACGAGGCGGTTCACCCGCTCGAGCGGGCCTTCTCCGAGGAACTCGGCAAGACGGCACGGCAGATCTCGACGCGCCTGAAGTACGTCACCGCGTCCATCATCCTCCTGCTGCTCGCCCTCGGTGCCTACCTGTCCCTGCGCATCATCCACGGCATCCGCGGTTCGGAAGAGCAATATCGCGCGCTGATGCATTTCGCCAGCGATGGCCTGTTCGTCGTGGATCGGGCAACCGGCCGCATTCTCGAGATCAATGAGTGCGCCCAGCACATGATCGGCAGGCCCGCCGCCGAACTCGTGGACGTGCCTTATGCAAGCCTGTTCGATGGCCCGGATTCGAAGCCCGGCTCGGAGGCGGACCACAGCGGTCCACAACTCGCCTTCCTGAAGCAGGCGTCCGGCGAGCCGATCGAGGTCGAGGTCAAGTTCAGCGCCGCCCGCTGGAACCACCGGGAGGCGCAGCTGGCGATCGTCCGCGACGTCCGGCGGCGTCTGAGGACCGAGCGGATGCTGCGCGTCGCGACCAATGCGATGGCCAACGCGAGCGAGGCCGTGGTGATCACCGATGGCCGCTTCCGGGTCATCTCGGTCAATAGCGCGTTCACCGGTATCACCGGCTTCGCCGAGGCGGAGGTGCTGGGCCGCGCGCCCGGCCACCTGGGGGCGCGCGGCGCCGACCGCCGCAACCTGCGCCGGATCGTGCAATCGTTGCGGCGCGACGGGCGCTGGCAGGGCGAGGTGCAGAACCTGCGCAAGAACGGCGAGTCCTATCCGATGCGTCTCAGCGTCGCCGCCATCCCGGAGGCGGACGGGACCGTCACCCACTATGTCGCCATCTTCAGCGACAACTCCGCCTTCCGCGACTACGAGAACCAGCTGAAGCACCTGGCGAGCCACGACATGCTGACCGCCTTGCCCAACCGGAGCTCCTTCGAGGAAGCGGTGGGCGCGGCGATCCGCCGGTCCAAGGCCAATGGGGGGCGGCTTGCGCTGCTCTTCGTCGACCTCGACGGCTTCAAGAGCGTCAACGACACCTACGGCCATGCGGCCGGCGACACGCTGCTGAGGACACTGGGACAGCGGATCAGGCGATGCTTGCGGTCGGGCGACGCGGTTGCGCGCGTCGGCGGCGACGAATTCAACGTCCTGCTCGACGACGTCGGCAGCGAGAAGGATGCCGCCCGTGTCGCGCGGACACTGCTGGCGACGATCGGCGAGCCGGTCGAGGTGGACGGCCAGTCGATCGCGCTGTCGGCCAGTATCGGCATCAGCTTCTATCCGGAGGATGCGTCGGAAGTCGACGAACTCGTCACGCATGCGGACATGGCGATGTACGAGGCCAAGAGTCGCGGACGCAACAACTTCCAGGTGTTCTCGCGGCAGATCTCGCTCGCGATGTCCACCCGGCTCTCGCTGGTGACCGGGTTGCGCCATGCGATCGAATTGAATCAGCTTGAGCTGCACTACCAGCCGCACACCGACCTGGCCAGCGGCCGCATTCTCGGCTTCGAGGCGCTGCTGCGCTGGAACCATCCCGAGCTCGGAGCGGTCTCGCCGTGCCATTTCATTCCGCTGGCCGAGGAGATCGGCGTCATCGATGCGATCAGCGACTGGGTGCTGCGGACCGCCTGCCGGCAGGGGATGCAATGGCGCTCGCGAGGCATCGTCGACATCACGCTGGCGGTCAACCTGTCGCCGCGCAACTTCTGGGACCCCGAGCTGCCCCGGCGCGTGGCCAGTGTGCTCGAGGAGACCGGCTGGCCGGCGCAGCTGCTGTGCCTCGAGATCACCGAGGGCACGATCATGGGTCAGGAGGGTGCCGAGGAAACCCTCAGGCGACTCGGTGAACTCGGCTTGCAGCTCGCCATCGACGACTTCGGCATCGGCTACTCGTCGCTGGGCAGCCTGAGGCGCTTTCCGGTCGACGTGCTCAAGATCGACCGGACCTTCACCAGCGGCATACCGCAGAATGGCGAAAATCTGGCGCTGGTGCGAACGATCATCGCGCTTGCCCGCGGCATGGGCCTCGCGGTCATCGCCGAGGGCATCGAAACGCGCAGCCAGCATGAAGCATTGCTCGCCGAAGGCTGCCTGCTGGGACAGGGCTATCTCTACGGCAAGCCGATGCCGGCGGCCAAGGCCGAAGCGGTGCTGCTGTCGGCCCCGGTCAGGCCGGCCGCCGCGCTGACCTGATCGCCTGCCAGACGCGCGGCGGCGTGTAAGGCATGTCGAGAGGCACCTCGGGCGCGATGCCGTTGCCGCGCAGCGCATCCGCCATCGCGTTGCCCAGCGCCGGCAGCGAACCCGAGCAGCCGGATTCGCCGACGCCCTTGGCTCCCAGCGCATTGAGCTCCGTCGGCACCGGATGCGACTCGCTGACGATGCTGCCGATCAGCCCCGCTCGTGGCATCGGGTAGTCGGTAAAGGTGCCGCTCAGCAGCTGTCCGGTGTCGGGATCGTAGATGGCGGCTTCACCGAAAGCCTGACCTGCTCCCTGGACGACGCCGCCATGAACCTGGCCGCGTACCAGTTGCGGCGAGACGATGTTGCCCAGGTCGTCCACCGCCACATACGCTTCGACCTGGGTCGTGCCGGTGTCCGGGTCGATTTCGATCTCGGCGACGTGACAGCCGTTGGGGAAAGTGACGCCGGCGATGCTGTCGGCCGTGCTGTCCAGAGGGTGGACCGTAGCGCCCGGCTGCGCCAGACGACGGGCGAGTTCGATCAGTCCTATGCCGCCGCTCGCATCGCCGGGCTCCCCAGCTCCGCCTGCTCCACCAGCTCCGCCTGCCCCCTCGTCGCGGACAAACCTGCCGTCGGCAAAGCGCAGCGAACCGGATGGCGCGCCGAGCGCCTCGGCCGCATGCGGACGCGCCTTCTCGACGATCGCCGGCACCAGCTTCTTGAATGCCGAACCGGCGCCGAGCAGCGACCGCGAGCCGCCGGTGCCGTTGCCGACCAGGCCGCTCGCGGGATCGCTCGCCCGGTAGGCGATCCCATCAAGGGGAATGCCGAGGCCGTCGGCAACGATCTGGGCAAAGGACGTCTCGTGGCCCTGTCCGGAGGGACCGGTCATTGCGAACAGCGTGAGCGTGCCGTCCGCATCGAATCGGCCTGCCACCTGGTCGCTGGGGGCGGCGCCGCCGCCGGATGCCTCCAGGTAGCAGGCGAAGCCGATGCCGCGCAGGCGGCCACGCGCGGCCGCCTCGCTTCGGCGCGCGGCGAAGCCTTCATAGTCGGCGAGGTCCAGTGCATGGCGCATGACGCCTTCGAAGTCGCCGCAGTCGTAGACCGTGCCGTTGGCAGTCCGATAGGGAAAAGCCCCGCCCGGCACGAAGTTGCGGCTGCGAAGCGCCACCCGGTCGATGCCATGCTCGGCGGCGGCGTGGTCGATCAGCCGCTCGATGATGAATGCGATATCGGGACGGCCCGCTCCGCGATAGGCCGACACCGGCACTGTGCTGGTGTACACCAGGCGCGAGCGCATGTGCAGGGCGGGCACCCGGTAGACGCCGCCCATGGTGACGGACAGGTTGCGAGTGCCGATCAGACTGCTCCAGTAGCAGCTGTAGGCGCCGAGGTCGGCCTCGTGCTCGAAGCGCAGCGCGAGCATGTTGCCGTCGGCGTCGAGCGCGACCGCCCCCTGCAGTGTCAGCGCCCGGCCATGCCATTCCCCGACGAAGAGCTCGGAGCGGGTGGCTACCCACTTGACCGGCCGGCCGAGGCGGCGGGCCGCGAGCATCACGAGCACCTGCTCGGAGAAGGTGCCGCCGCGGATGCCGAAGCTGCCGCCGACGTCCTGCGCCACCACCTCGATGGTCTCGGTAGGCCACCCCGTGACAGCATGCAGGCTCGAGCGCATCCCGAGCATGCCCTGGGTCGGCGTGTAGACGACGGTGACGTCGCGAGCGGTATCGTGCGCAGCAACGCAGGCGCGCAGCTCCAGCGGCGATCCCACCAGCCGCTGGCTGTGGATCCGCAGCGTCGATGTCATCGCCGCCCTTTCGAACGCGCGGTCCACCGCCTCGCGGTCGCCGTCCTCGAAGACCAGCGCGAGGTTGCCTGGCACGGCGTCGTGCAGTTGCACCGAGTCTGCCGCCAGCGCTGCAGCCACGGTGGCTGCAACCGGGAGCTCCTCGTAGTCGACGACGACCAGCTCCGCCGCGTCCCGGGCCTGCAGCGCCGTCGTCGCGATCACCATTGCGATCGGCTGGCCGACAAACCTCACCCGATCGCGCGCGAGCACCGGCATCGGCGCGGTCCGATGCGGCTCGCCGTCGGGCCCCTTGAGTACAGCGCCGGTCGGCAGCGGTTTGAAGCCCGCCGCCTCGACGTCGGCCGCGGTGAGGACTGCGACGACGCCGTCGCCGCCGGAAGCGGCTGCGACATCGAGAGACAGGATGCGGGCATGGGCGCGGTCGGAACGGACCATCGCCGCGTGCAACTGCCCCGGCAGGTCGACATCGGCGGTGAAACGGCCGCGGCCGGTGATCAGTCGCAGGTCTTCGTGGCGCAGGAGCTTCGTCGCCATCGCCACCTCAGCCCCGCATGGCCGCGGCTGCCGAGCGCACCGCAGCCTCGATGTTGATATAGCCGGTGCAGCGGCAGAGATTGCCGGCCAGCCCGTCGCGGATCTGCTCGTCGGTCGGCTCAGGATGCCGCGCCAGCAGATCGGTGACCGCCATGATCATTCCTGGAGTGCAATAGCCGCATTGCAGGCCGTGGCAGGCGGAAAACGCCTGCTGCACCGGATGCAGACGCCCCGCGCCGGCCAGGCCTTCGATGGTGACGACCTCGCCTCCGTCCGCCTGCAGCGCCAGCGTGGTGCAGGACTTGACTGCGACGCCGTCGAGATGGATGGTGCAGCAGCCGCATTGGCTGGTGTCGCAGCCGACGTGCGTGCCGGTGAGCCTGAGCTGGTCGCGCAGCAGGTCCACCAGCAGGGTGCGGTCCTCGACGTCGAGCGCGTGGTGGCTGCCGTTGACTGTCAGGGTCATGCGGGTCATGCGTTCTTCCTCGAATGGATCTGCCCGGCTGCTTTCTGCAGCAGCACCGCCGCCAGGTTGGCGCGATAGCTCGCCGGCGCGTGCAGGTCGGCGTTGAGGCCGTCCGGCGACAATGCCAGGCCTCGAACCGCTTCCGGGGCAAACGTGCGTGTCAGGGCGGCCTCCGCTTCATGCCAGCGAAAGACCACCGGTGCCGCGCCGGTCACGCCGACGCGTACGCTCTCGCCGAAGTCTGCGACGAACACGCCGCACATTGCATAGCCCGACGCGGGATGGTGGAACTTGGCGTAGGCGGCGCGGCGTGGAATGGCGAAGCGGATCTCGCAGATCATCTCGTCCGGCGCCAGTGCGGTGGTGAACATTGCCTGGAAGAAGTCGTCGGCGGCGATCTCCCGGCGGTCGGTTCGGATCACCGCTGCCAGCGCGAGCACCGCCGCCGGGAAGTCCGCGGCAGGATCGTTGTTGGCGATCGAGCCGCCGATGGTGCCGCGCGTGCGCACCTGGGGATCGCCGATCGCATCTGCTACCTGCGCCAATGCCGGCAGGTGCTGTTCGACCAGCGGATGGCGCGCGATCTCCGCATAGCGCGAGGCGGCGCCGATCGCCAGCGACTGGCCGCTGCGCGCGATGCCGTGCAGTTCCGGCAGCCGCGCGATGTCGATGAGCTGGGAAGGCGCCGCCAGGCGATGCTTCATCGACGGCAGCAGCGTCATGCCGCCCGCGAGCAGCTTCGCTTCCGGATCGGCAGCGAGGCGGGCCAGCGCATCCGGCAGGGTGCGCGGCCGATGGTAGGTGAAGGGATACATCGATCAGGGGCTCCGGCAGGCGTCGGTCGAGGATAACATCTGGCCGGCGGTGCTGCGGGCTGACCGCGGGCGGTGGCGACGGGCGTCGGGGGCGCGGACTGACAGTGGCTCACGGGATTGCGCTTGCAAGCGCAATCCCGCTCCGGGCACGCGGAGCAGTGCTCCGCATGCCCGGAGCCCGTCCCTGCCTCGTCCAGGTCGGGCTACGTCCACCAGGACGGCTTCGTTCCTCGCCTTTGTTGCGGGCTTGGACGCCTGCCTCAGGTACGCGCGGTGCCCGACCTTCCCTTCGTCAGCGGACGGCTCCGCCACAAACAGTCCGCGCCCCCGACACCCGCCGCCACCGCTGCCATCATCCGAGCGGCTGGGGGGTGGGTGGTTGCAGTGGCGATCGCCGTGTGAAGGCCCGATCGTGTTGCTCGACGAGCTACGGTGGCGGGAGGCCGCGCCCGCTAGCCAGGCGGTCCGAAGGCGCATCAGCGTCGTTCATTGGCCGGTTCGTAGGCGACATGTAGCGCGTCGGACTGTCCAGCGCAAGCGCCTGGTCCCGCCAAGCCGAGTCGCGGGACGAGCGAGCGGCTTCGCCTTGAGTCTTCGCCAGCTCGGCTGCCCCGAGCGGTGGCGGCGGGTGGCGGGGGTGGGGAATGTTTGTGGCGGAGCCGTCGGCTGACGAAGGAAGGTCGGGCACGGCAGGTCCTGAGGCAGGCGCTCAAGCCCGCAACGAAGGCGAGGAACGAAGCCGTGCGGGCGGACGCAGCCCGACCTGAACGAGGCAGCGACGGGCTCCGGGGCGGTCGCCGGGACGGCGACGCGGAGCACCGCTCCGCGAGCCCCGGAGCGGGATGCGCTTGCAAGCGCATCCCGTGAGCCACTGTCATTCCCCACCCCCGCTGCCCGCCGACACCGCCTGCGGCGCCGCCCGCCGACAGCGCCCGCGGCGGCTGCGGCAGCGCCTGCGGCGCTACACCGCCCCGCCGCCCGCGAGCCGCTCCTGGATCCGCGACCACCCGTCGCCGCCGAGGGCCTGCAGCGTGCGGATGTTCTTGCGATAGATCTCGTCGGTATCGCCGAACGCCTCGACTGCGCGCTGGACGCTCGCCTCGCGCAGCAGATGCAGGGTGGGATAGGGCGAGCGGTTGGTGGCGTTGGTGACGTCGTGGGGCTCGGTGCCTTCGAACTGGTAGCGGGGGTGAAAGCTCGCCACCTGCAGCATGCCGCTGTAGCCGAGCGCTTCGACGGCCGCGTCCGCCGCCTCGAGGAAGTCGTTGTAGTCGAGGAAGTCGTTCATCGCCCGCGGGTGGATCAGCAGCGTGGTCTCCACCGCGCCGGGGTCGGTGGCGGCGAGCCGATGCAGTTCCTCCGACAGGGATTGCAGCAGGTCGTCGGCATTGGTCGCCTCCGACACCACATAGCGGATCTGCTCGCGCACTTGCGCCGCCTTCGCGAACGGGCAGAGGTCGAGGCCGATCACCACCTGTGCCACCCAGTCGCGCGTGCGGGCGATGACGATATCGCTGTTCGAGTCGCTCATGATCGCTCCTGCAGCCGCATCAGCCGGGCGGCTTCTTCCTTCTGCGCATCCGAAATCTCGCGCATGACGCCGCGCAGATCGACGGCGCCTTCTTCGTGCTGGTAGTGGCCCGTCAAATCTTCGCCGCTGCGCAAGGCGCCTCCTTCGTACAGCGACCAGATCTCGCTGCCATAGTCGGTGTCGAGCAGTTCCGGCGCATAGCGGCCGAAATGGTTGCGCAGGTTGGCGACATCGCGCTCGAGCATGCGGTGCGCGTGGTTGTTGCCAGCTGCGTCGACCGCCTGCGGAAGGTCGATGATGACCGGGCCGGCGCTGCCGATGAGAATATTGAATTCGGACAGGTCACCGTGCACGACACCGGCGCGCAGCATGCGAACCACCTGGTCGATCAGGAAGCGGTGGTGCAGTCGGGCCTCTTCGGCGTCCAACGTCACGTCGTTGAGCCGGGGCGCGGCAAGGCCATCGTCGCCGGTGACCAGCTCCATCAGCAGCACGCCTTCGTGGAAGTTGTACGGCTTCGGCACGCGCACGCCGGCCGCCGCGAGGCGGAACAGCGCATCGACCTCGGCATTCTGCCAGGCCGATTCCTGCGCTTCCCTGCCGAATCGCGTGCCCTTCGCCATCGCGCGGGCTTGCCGGCTGTTCCTGACCTTGCGGTTCTCGGTGTAGTCGACGCTCTGGCGGAACGCGCGCTTGTTCGCCTCCTTGTAGACCTTCGCGCAGCGGACCTCGTCGCCGCAGCTGACGACGAAGACCATCGCTTCCTTGCCGCTGGTCAGCTGGCGCACCACGCCATCGATGAGGCCGTCTTCGAGCAGGGGTTGCAGGCGTGTGGGGATCTTCAAGTCGTTGTGCGCTAAGGTTCAGGAGGGGGGTAGTTCACCGGTACCGGCAGAATCCGGCCGACATCAGGGCCGGGCGTCACCGGGAAGCATCGCCGGGGTCCATCATGAGCGGGCATCGCCTGCTGGCAGCTACAGGCCCGGGGCGGGCCGGCGCCGGGGGGCGGGCTCGCTGGGATTGCCGGCGAGGTGCGATGGTAGTCGATGCCGGCAGGCTGCGCGCCCGCGACCCGGCCGGGGGCGCGGCCATCGCCCTTTGGCTATCATCGCGTCACCCGTGGAGGAATGCATGCTCAGGATCTGGGGAAGGATCAGCTCGATCAATGTCCAGAAGGTGGTCTGGTGCGCCCTCGAGCTCGGCTGCGAGTTCGAGCGGATCGAGGCCGGCGGCGACTTCGGTGTCGTGGACACTCCGGCGTATGGCCGTCTCAATCCGAACCGCAAGGTGCCGGTGATCGAGGACGACGGCTTCGTGCTGTGGGAATCCAATGCGATCGTGCGCTACCTTTGCGCGAAGCATGGGTCCACGGTCGCGTCCTCGCCGCTTCGCAGCCTCGCGCCGAGCGGGGGCGAGCCCTCCGTGCTCATGCCCGGCTCGCTCACCGCGCGCGCGGAATGCGACCGTTGGATGGACTGGCAGGCAACGGAGTTCTCGCCGATCCTGCGCGATGCTTTCTGGCAGCTGATCCGCACGCCGGTGGCGAAGCGGCAGCCGGCGCTGATCGAGGATTCCATCAGGCGCAGCGAGCCGATGCTGGCCATTCTCGACGAGGCGCTCGCCCACAGGCCTTTTCTGGTGGGCGATAGCTTCACAATGGCTGACATTCCAGCGGGCTGCACGGTGCACCGCTGGCTCGGCCTGCCGACCGAGCGGATTCCGCGGCCAAATGTCGACAAGTGGTACGAAAGGATCATGAACCGCCCGGCGGCGCGTCAGGTCCTGACTCTGCCGCTCGCCTGATCCTGCGCATCGGTGTCGGCGACGTGCCGGCATCCGCGGAACGTTTGCAGGCCAAACCGCTTACCATGTCATCAGACCCGGCCGGCGGAATCCATCGCCAGGAGGGCTGAACAGGAGCGGGAATGGCCAAACCGAACTATGCATTCGCCAAGCGCCAGCGGGATCTGGCCAAGAAGCAGAAGAAGGAAGAGAAGAAGTTGCGCAAGGCGAGCGGGACGCCCGAGGGTGGGGAGAATACCGCTGGCGACCAAGGCGCCGATCCGGCCGAGACGGTCTCGGAACAGGATGCAGGCCAAGGCGCGGAGCAGGGCGAGGATCTGGCGCAGAACAAGGTGACGGATCAGGCCTAGGCCTCAGGCCACCGGCACGCACGAACTCGCGCGCTGCGCGAATATGAGGTCGTCCAGAGCTTCATCGGGTGTCAGCGCGCTGTCGCTGAGCCGGATCTCGAGCAGCTCGGCCGGAGCGCCGACGGCAATGCCGGCATGCGCGTGACCGAAGGCCTGGCGTCCGCCGGCCACCGCCCGGCGCCACAGGCTGGTGCCGGGATGCGCCGATCCCTCGTCGACCAGCAACGTGCGACGCTGCCGCCGCAATCGTGCCTGGTACTCGAGCCAGCGCAGTTCCTCGGCAGGATCCAGCCCGACGTTGCTGTCGCTGCCGATGGCGAGTGCGCCGCCCAGCCGCCACCAGCGCTCGATGTCGAACAGGCCATCGCCGAGGTTCGCTTCGGTGGTGGTGCAGACGCAGACGACCGCCTGCCGGTCCCTTGCGAGCTCCAGCTCCTGCGCGCTTGCGTGCGTGGCATGAACCAGGACCCAGCGCCGGTCCACGGGGGCGTTCGCGCATAGCCAGTCGATGGGCGTTGCGCCTAGGATCTCGCGGGCCGCCTCCACCTCGGCCATCTGCTCGCTGACATGGATGTGCACCGGGCAATCCGGCAGGATCGCGTCGCGCAGCTTCAGCACTTCGACGAGATCGTCGGCACCGACGGCGCGTATCGAATGCGGCGCGATGCCGAGCAACAGGTGACTCCGCCGGCGGGCGGTCGCGGCCAGCGTCTGCAGCAGCTCGCCGTATTCGTCGAGGTCGAGGCCGAAGCCCTGCTGGCGCGCCGACAGCGGCGTGCCGTCGAGGCCACCGCGCCGATACAGCACCGGCAGCAGCAGCAGGCGCAGCCCGGCTTCCTGCGCCGCGTCTATCAGCGCGTCGGCGGTCTCCTCGGCGCTGCTGCCGCCGAGCCGATGCACGTAGTGGAATTCCGCCACCGAGGAATAGCCACGAGCGCGCAATGACCGGTAGAGTTCGAACGCGGTCATCCGCAGCGCGCGCGCATCGAGCGTGCGGATCGCCTCGTACATCCGCTCTCGCCAGGTCCAGAAGCTGTCGCCCGGCGTCCCGCTTGCACGCTCGGTGCGGCCGGCAATGCCGCGCTGGAAGGCGTGGCAATGTGCATCGGGCATGCCGGGCACCAGTACGTCGATGCGGTCCGCGCCGGACGTCGGGTCGCCGCCGCCGATGCCTGCGATCCGTCCGTCGGCGCCGATGGCGATGTTGACCGCTGCCTTCCAGCCGTCCTCGAGCAGCGCCCAGCGGGCATGGATCGTCCTGGTGATGCCGCTCGCCGGCTGGTCGCTCTTCATCCTTCGCCTGATCTCCTCGGGGGGCGTTGCATGATCCCATCGGCGGGGCAAATATGCCAGACTCCGTCCACGAATCGGCGGGAGTGCGCATGCAAGTGGATCTGGTCGTGGAGAACTGCAACCTGGCGACCATGGATGGTCCGCAGTACGGCGCGGTCGAGGACGGCGTGGTGGCGGTGCGCGAGGGGCGCATCGCCTGGGCGGGTGCGCGCGCCGCCGCGCCGGCTTTCCAGGTCCGCGACCGCATCGACGGCGGCGGCGGCTGGCTCACTCCCGGCCTGGTGGATTGCCATACCCATCTGGTTCACGGAGGCAATCGCGCCGCGGAGTTCGAGATGCGCCTGCAGGGCGCAAGCTACGAGGAGATCGCCCGCGCTGGTGGCGGCATCCTGTCGACGGTGAACGCGACGCGGCAGGCCACCGAGGCGCAACTGCTCGACTCGTCGCGGCCGCGGCTTGCCGCGCTTGCCCAGGAGGGGGTGACCACCGTCGAGATCAAGTCCGGCTACGGACTCGACACCGCCAACGAGCTGAAGATGCTGCGGGTGGCGCGGCGCCTCGGCGAGGATCAGGCCGGCGCCATCCGGGTGGTGACGACGTTGCTGGCGGCTCACGCGCTGCCGCCCGAGTATGCGGGCCGAGCCGACGCCTACGTCGACGAAGTCTGCAAATCGATGATCCCCGCGGCGGCAGCCGAAGGACTGGCCGATGCGGTCGACGCCTTCTGCGAGGGCATCGCCTTCTCGCCTGCGCAATGCGAGCGGGTGCTGCAGGCGGCGAAGCGCTGTCGGCTGCCGGTCAAGCTGCACGCCGACCAGCTCTCCAACCTCGGCGGCGCAGCGCTGGTCGCGCGTCATGGCGGGCTTGTCGGCGGACCACATCGAATATGCGGACGAGGCAGGGGCCGCCGCGCTCGGCGCGGCCGGCACGGTCGCGGTGCTGCTGCCGGGCGCGTTCTATTTCCTGCGCGAGAAGCAGCTGCCGCCGATCGAGGCGCTGCGCCGCCACGGCGTGCGCATGGCGCTCGCCACCGACTTCAACCCGGGTTCGTCGCCGTTGCTCTCGCCGCGGCTGATCATGAACATGGCCTGCACGTTGTTCCGGCTCACGCCGGCCGAGGCGCTTGCCGGCTTCACCGTCAATGCCGCCGCCGCCCTCGGGCTCGGCGGTGAGATCGGCCGAATCGTGGCCGGCCTCCGGGCGGAGCTCGCCCTCTGGAACGTCGAGCGCCCTGCCGAACTCGCTTACATGATCGGACCGAATCCGCTGCTCACCGTGATCCGCCCGCAGCCTGCCGGGGCATAATGCCCACATCAACGACGAGTGATCGACATGGCCTACCGCTCGATGGAAAGACGCCTTCCGAAAAGGGCGATGGCGCTGGTGCTGGCGGGCGGCCGTGGCAGCCGCCTGATGCAGCTGACGGACATCCGCTGCAAGCCGGCGGTGTACTTCGGCGGCAAGTTCCGGATCGTCGACTTCGTGCTCTCCAACTGCATGAACTCGGGCATGCGCCGAATCGGCGTGCTGACCCAGTACAAGTCGCACAGCCTGCTGCGTCACCTTCAGCGCGGCTGGAACTTCCTCAAGTCGGAGATGAACGAGTTCATCGACCTGATACCGGCGCAGCAGCGCATCGACGAGCATTCCTGGTACCGGGGCACCGCAGATGCGGTGTACCAGAGCCTGGACATCGTGCGCGCCAACAGCCCCGACTATGTCGTCGTGCTCGCCGGCGATCACATCTACAAGATGGACTATGCGCGGATGCTGGCCGACCACGTGGAGGAGGGCGCGCCGTGCAGCGTCGCCTGCATCGAAGTGTCCCGGCGCGAGGCTTCCGACTTCGGCGTCATCGCCATCGATGAGAGCCGCCGGGTGACCGCCTTCGTGGAGAAGCCGGCGGACCCGCCGCACCTGCCCGGCAAGCCGGACCGGTCGCTCGCGTCGATGGGGATCTACATCTTCTCGGCCGACTATCTCTACGATGCCCTGCAGCAGGACATGCTCGACGAGTCGTCGAGCCACGACTTCGGCAAGGACGTGTTGCCGCGGGCGGTCAAGGCGGGCCACGTGCTCGCGCATCCGTTCGAGATGAGTTGCGTCTTCAACAGTCCCGGCAAGACGCACTACTGGCGCGACGTCGGCACGGTCGACGCCTACTTCGAGGCCAACATCGATCTCACCGCGACGTCGCCGGAACTGAACCTGTACGACCGCGACTGGCCGATCTGGACCTTCCAGGAGCAGCTGCCGCCGGCCAAGTTCGTCCACAACGCCGGCGACCGACGCGGCATGGCGATCGAATCGACGGTGTCCGGCGGCTGCATCATCTCCGGCTCGCTCAACCGGTCGCTGCTGTTCTCCAGTTGCCGGGTGCATTCGTATGCGCGGGTGGAGAGTTCGGTTCTCCTGCCCGAGGTCGAGATCGGCCGCCATTCCCGGCTGACGCGGACCATCGTCGACCACCGCTGCCGCATTCCGGACGGCCTGGTGGTCGGCGAGGATCCCGAGCACGACGCCTCGCGTTTCCATCGCAGCGCCAACGGCGTCACCTTGATCACGCGCGCGATGCTGGAGAAGCTATGAGTATTCCGCACGGCCATTCGAAGGGCCTGTCACCGGCCTGATGAGAGTCCTTCACGCGGCCGCGGAGGTATTCCCGCTCCTGAAGACCGGTGGCCTCGCCGACGTGGTGGGTGCGCTGCCGGCCGTTCTCGCTGCCCAGGGACTCGACGTGCGGCTGATGCTGCCGGGCGTTCCCGCGATCCGCGACGGGCTGGTCGGCCTGCAGGCGGTCGCGTGCGTCGGTCCGGCCTTCGGTGCTGCGCAACTCGTGATCCGGCGCGGCCGGATGCCTGGCAGCGACCTGATCGCCTACCTGCTCGATGCGCCGTGGCTTTTCGACCGGCCGGGAAACCCGTATCTCGGGCCGACGGGCGTGGAGTGGCGTGACAACGACCGGCGCTTCGCGGCCTTCGGGTGGGCGGCTGCGCACCTGGCCTTCGGGGAGTTCGACCCCCTCTGGCGCGCCGACATCCTGCACTGCCACGACTGGCACACCGGCCTTGCGCCCGCCTACCTGCACCAGCATCCGGCTTCTCCGGTGCGTACCGTGTTCACCATCCACAACCTGGCCTACCAGGGGCAGTTTCCGCTTGGCGAGTTCCGCGAGCTGGGGCTGCCGGCGTCGCTGCTGAGCGCGGAGGGGCTCGAATTTCACGGCCAAGGCAATTTCATGAAGTCCGGTCTCGTCTTCGGCGACTGCCTCACCACGGTGAGCCCGCGCTACGCCCAGGAGATCCGCACGCCCGAATTCGGCTCGGGACTGGATGGCGTGCTGAGCGCGCGCCGCAGCCGCCTGGTCGGCATCCTCAACGGCGTCGACTACGACGTCTGGAATCCGGCCCGCGATCCGTGGCTGCCGGCTCATTATTCGCCCGACCAGCTCGAAGGCAAGGCCGTCTGCAAGGCGGCGATGCAGGCTGCTGCCGGCCTGGACGTCCGCCCGGACGCGCCGCTGTTCGCGGTCGTAAGCCGGCTTGCCGACCAGAAAGGGACGGACCTGGTGCTCGCGGCGCTGCCGGCGCTGCTGCGCCTGGGTGGGCAGCTGATCCTGCTGGGCACCGGCGACCGGTACCTGGAGGAAGGATTCTCGGCGGCGGCGAGAGCGCATCCGGAATCGATCTGGGTGCAGCTGGGATACGACGAGGCAATGGCCCATCGCATGGTTGCCGCAGCCGACAGCATCCTGGTGCCGTCGCGCTTCGAGCCATGCGGGCTCACGCAGATGTACGGCCTGCGCTACGGCACCCTGCCGCTGGTGCGGCGGGTCGGCGGCCTCGCCGATACGGTGGTCGATGCGGATGCAGCGCCGTCGATGGGCGCCTCGGGCGGCGCGGCGCCCACCGGATTCGTGTTCGACCGGGCTACGCCGGCCGCGCTTGAGGCTTCCGTCGCGCGGGCAGTCGGCGTGTTCGCCGACAAGCCGCGCTGGCACCGGATGATGCTCGATGCGATGGCTCGGGACTATTCCTGGGCTGCCGCGGCAGCCCAGTACCAGGACCTCTACGCCGGCCTGCTGGGGCGGCCGCCGGCGGCGCTCAGCGCTGCTTCGGGTTGATCGCGAGCGACCCGGCTACCGACCGGAGCAAGCGCCCGAGGAAGGCGGAGATGGTGAGAACGCGTTCAAGGCCCTGGTGGGTGACTGGGTTGTTCATGTGGTGCTCCTGCTGAAAAACCTGGGAAATTCCTGTTGGGTTTAAGCTACTGTGCGGCCGGAGATATCATTTTGCAAATTTATCTTTGGTATGACTATCATGTTCAGCCGTGATACATGCGAATCCGCACGGAACGGCGGCGCGACATGAATTTCCTGACCCTGGACCTGAACCTCCTGAGAGTATTCGATGAGGTGATGGCCGAGCGAAACCTGACCCGGGCGGCCCGCAACCTGGCCATCACGCAGCCGGCAGCCAGCAACGCCCTGCGTCGCCTGCGCGACACGCTTGGGGACGAACTCGTCACGCGGGCCGGCTACGGGGTGGTGCCCACGCCGTTCGCCCTCTCCATCTGGCCCGCAGTCCGCGAGGCGCTCGCCAACCTGCGGGCGGCGATCGCGCCGATCGATTTCGATCCCTCCACCACCCGCGACACTTTCGTGCTCGTCATGGCCGACGCCACCGCGGCAATCCTGATTCCCCGACTGCTGAAGATC
Organism: uncultured Pseudomonadota bacterium; assembly: GCA_963844195.1. GTDB lineage: Bacteria > Pseudomonadota > Gammaproteobacteria > Burkholderiales > Burkholderiaceae_E > Lautropia. The sequence continues at coordinate 1,051,604 of CAWJNC010000006.1, forward strand.
ATGGAAGCCGAGGCACCACGCGCCTCGATGCGAGTGCGACCACTCACTACCAGGGATCCGCGCGTGCTGCTCGAGGGTGACGAGGTGCAGATGGCGGTGGGCTACTTCCCGGCGGTGGTCGCCGCGATCACGCTCGGTGAGATGCAGGAGGACACGCCTGATACGTTCGGCCATGCGCCTGTCTACAGCGGCCAGTACGTTTGCGCCATGCGGCGGGATCACCCCTTGGCGGCGTCGCCGATCTCACTCGACGCCTACTGCGCCGCGCGGCACCTTCTGGTGAGTTTTTCCGGACGGCCCTTCGGGTTCGTCGACGAGGCTCTGGCGGTCATCAAGCGGACCCGACGCGTGGTCCTGACCGTGAACCAGTTCTTCACGGCGGCGCAGGTCGTGCTGCAGTCGGACCTGCTGACAATCCTGCCGCGGGACTTCATACCCTCTACCGGGATTGCCGATCTGCTCGCCTGGCAACCGTTGCCTGTTCAGGTCCCGTTGCTCCAGGTGGACATGTTGTGGCATCGGCGCCACCAAACGTCGCCGGCGCATGGCTGGTTGCGCAGCGCGGTGGGGCGGCTCGCGGACAACTCCTTCAAAGTGAATGTGCCCGGCGCACGCTACAGCGCAGACGCTGCCAACGCCTGAACCGCAGCCGCTTGCTACTGCGCGGGAGCGGGCGGCGCCGGAGATTCCAGGATCACGCCGTTGAGTCGCTCCCAGCGCTTCACGATCGCAGAATTGTCCTGGCCGGCACCGATCTCGCTGCATCCCTCCGCCCACAACCTGCTGACCAGCTGCACCAGCGGCGCATCCGCCTCGACCGTCGCGCCAAGGTCCGCAGCGATGCCGACGTCCTTGGCGAGCAGGCCGAGGCTGAAGCCGGTGGCGAACTTGCGGGTCAGGACGTGGCCGGGGAAGCTCACGTCGGAGTGAAAGCTGCGGCCGGTCGAGACGTTGAGGATCTCGGTCATGACCTTGGGGTCGAGGCCGAAGCGGCGGCCGATGATGAGGGCTTCCGCGGTGGCGGTGAATGCGGTTGCCGCTACCACGTTGTTGAGCGCCTTCATCGCGTGGCCGCAGCCGAGCCCGCCCGTACGGAACAGCCGCTCGCCCAGGCACTCCAGCACCGGCTGGATCCTCTGCAACGCCGCCTCGTCGTCGGCACCGATCATGATGGTGAGCGAGCCTGTGCGGGCGCGGTCGACCAGGCCCGAAACCGGCGCATCGACCAGCGCCACGCCCGCGGCCCGCAGCTCCTGCCCGAGCGCGCGAGTGCCGCTGGGATCCGACGAGCTCATGTCGACTACCACGGCACCCCGGCGCAGCCCGGGCAGCAAGGCGGGGCCGGTGCCCAGCACCACGTCGCGCACCAGCCGGCCGTTGGGCAGCATCGTGATGACCACGTCCGCCGTGCGGCCCAGCGACGCCAGGTCGTCGGCCGCCCGCGCCGCATGCTCGGCCGCGAAGCGGGCCGCGCGCCCGGGTTCCGAATCGTGCACGCTCACCGCATGGCCGGCCTTGACCAGGTTGGCCGCCATTGGCCAGCCCATGTTGCCGATGCCGATGAAGCCGATCTGCAATGGTGCCGGCATCGTGGCGGCCTACAGGTTGTCGAGGTCGATGCCGTGCTGCGCGAGCGCCTCGGCGGCGTTGCGAAACGCGTCGACCCCCAGCGGCACACCGCAGTAGACCATCGAATGCAAGAGCACCTCCCGGATCTCGAGCGGGGTGACGCCGTTGCCGAGTGCGCCGGCCACGTGCGTCTTGAGCTCCTGCGGCCGCCCAAGGGTGCAGAGGATCGCCAGCGTGATCATGCTTCGTTCGCGGCGGCCGAGACCCTCGCGGCTCCAGGTCTCGCCGAAGCAGTAGCGGCTGACGACGTCCTGCATCGGCCGGGTGAAGGTGCTGGCCTCATCGATCTGGCGATCGGTCGCCTCGCTGCCGAACATGTCGCGCCGGATCTGCACGCCGGTGCGGATGGTGTCGTCGTCGCTCACTCGCGTCCCCTTCTGTTCGGACGATTATCCACCATGGGAACGGCAGCCTCGGCCACGATCCCACGGCGGCGCGCCGAACCAGACCATGGCTCATGCCCACCGTCGGTGGCGGCTCTGCGCCGGGGAGCCTGTGCACCGGCGCGGCGCTACGCCAAGCCGTTCCTGCCGTGCGCCGCTGAAACCTGCCGCAGCCGCTGCGCATGCCAGGACTGCACCTGGCTCCACTGGAAGCGCCAGCCCCAGCAGCCTTCGGCATCGCCGGGCCGGTTCATCCGCGCGTCGCTGTCCAGGCCCAGCACATCCTGCAAAGGATAGATCGCCAGCGTCGCCACCGACTGCGAAGCCGCGTGGATGAGATCCCAATTGATCTCACGGCCGTCCGTTTTGAGGTATACCTGAGCGCGCGCGCGTTCCGCTGCCGGCGCCGCGGCGAACCAGCCGCGGCTGGTGTCGTTGTCGTGGGTGCCGCTGTAGGCCACCGTGTCGCGGGTGAAGTTGTGCGGCAGGTAGGGGTTGCGCGCGTCGTCACCGAAGGCGAACTGCAGCACCCGCATGCCGGGTAGCCCGACCCCTTCACGCAGCTCGGTCACATCCGGCGTGACCACTCCGAGGTCCTCCGCAATGATCGGCAGCGGCCCAGGCATCGGGTCGCTCACCGGCCGGTCGGCGTGGCCTGCCTCCGCGACCGGTGCGGCGTCGAGCGCCGCCTTGATCGCGTCGAAGAATGCCGCCCCCGGGCCTGGCACCCACCGCCCGTCGATCGCATCGGGCGCGCCTGCCGCTACCTCCCAGTAGGCGGCGAAACCGCGGAAATGGTCGATCCGGACCACGTCGGCCACGGCCAGCGCCGCCTTCACGCGCCGGATCCACCAGCCGTAGCCCTCGTCGGCATGCCGGTCCCAGCGGTAGAGCGGGTTGCCCCACAACTGCCCGGTGGCACTGAAGTAGTCGGGCGGCACGCCGGCGACCACGCGCGGTCGCAGGTCATGGTCGAGGTCGAACAGGGTCGGGTGCGCCCATACGTCGGCGCTGTGCAATGCGACGAAAATCGGCAGGTCGCCGATGATGCGCACCTGCCGCTCGTTGGCGTAGCGCTTCAGGCTTGCCCACTGCCGGCAGGCGGTCCACTGCACGAAGCGCCAGAAGTGGATGTCCTCGTCGAAGCATTTGCGGGCCTGCGCAAGCGCCTCGTGCTCGCGCGCAGCCAGTGCTGCCGGCCAATCCGGCCAGGCCATGCCCGGATGCCGCTCGCCGATCGCCATGAACAACGCGTAGTCGTCGAGCCAGGCGGCCTCGCGGGCGCAGAACAGGTTGTAGTCATCGCGCGGGGCGTCGCCGGCGAAAAAGCGCCGCGCGGCGGCGGCTAGGCAAGCCATCCGGAAGCGGGTCGTCACGCCATGATCGATCCGCACGGCGGGCTCATGCTGCGCGGCTGCTTCGACGCGACCTGCAGCAGGAGCGGCACGGGCGTCCGGATCGCCACCGTCCTCCGGTGGATCGCCACCGTCCTCCGGATCGGGTGGCGCAGTCGCTGCGGTCGCAGCCATCGCTGCGCCGGCTGCCTGTTCCGCCGCCGCCTCGTCGAGCCAGCCGTGCCCGACCAGTTCGTGAAGATCGATCAGCAGCGGGTTCAGCGCGAACGCCGACGGGCTCATGTAGGGCGAATGACCGGGCCCGACCGGTCCGAGCGGCAGGATCTGCCACAACTGCTGGCCGGCCGCCGAGAGCCAATCGACGAAGTGGTAGGCGGAGGCGCCGAAATCGCCCGAGCCGGGAGAGAACAGGCTGGGACCGGTCGACCCGGTGGCGCTCGCGTCCGGGGTGGCTGCGTCGGGCAGCGAAGTGGGGTGCAGCAGGATGCCGCTGGCGCGGTGAGAGTCCGGCCTCATTGCGCCGACAGGCTCGCAGCGCGCTCGAGCAAGGTCAGGCTCCTCGACTTCAGCAGGATCCGCTCCTCGGCGAGCGCCTGTCTCTCGGGGCGGCCGTCGCGCTGGCCGGTGTCGAGCACCAGTTGCCAGCCGCCGCCCGGGAGGTGGAACATCGCATCCGAGGCTTCCGCGTTGAGCAGCATCAGCAGGTCCGCATCGTGGGCCTCGCGCGGGCTCAGCCGGAGGCCGAATACATAGCGGCCGCTTTCTTCCCACTGCGCCGGCGTCATCTCCCTGCCGAGCCGATGCAGCCAGATGGCATCGCCGGGCACGTGCTCGCCGCTGCCTGGACTTCGATGATGCAGCCAGTGGGTGCGGCGCAGCTGCGGATACTGCGCGCGCAGGGCGATCAGCCAGCGGGTGTATTCGATCAGGTCGTCGTCGGCCGAACTCCAGTCGAACCAGCTGATGTCGTTGTCCTGGTTGTAGGCGTTGTTGTTGCCCCGCTGGGTGCGCCCGAGTTCGTCGCCGCCGAGAAGCATCGGGACCCCCTGCGACAGCAGCAGCGACGCCAGCAGCGCGCGCTTCAGCCGGGCGCGCAGCGCGGTGACCATCAGCAGGTCGGTGGGTCCTTCATGCCCGCAATTCCAGCTCCGGTTGTCGGAGCTGCCGTCGCGGTTGTCCTCGCCGTTCGCCTCGTTGTGCTTGTGCGAATAGCTGACCAGGTCTTCGAGCGTGAACCCGTCGTGAGCGGTCACGTAGTTCAGGCTCGCCTGGGGCCGTCGGCCGGCATGACGGAAGAGGTCGCTCGATCCCTCGAGCCGTCGGGCCAGGTCGCCTCGGTACGAACCCTTGCTGACCCAGAAGGAGCGCACGCTGTCGCGAAAGCGGTCGTTCCATTCCGACCAGCCTGGCGGGAACTGCCCGAGCTGGTAGCCGCCGATGCCCGCATCCCAAGGCTCCGCGATCAGCTTGACGCGCGCGAGCACCGGATCCTGCCGCATCGCATGGAAGAAGGCCGCGTGACGGTCGAAGCCGCCGTCGCTGCCGCCCTCGGCATGGCTGTAGCGGCCGAGCGTGGCCGCCAGGTCGAAGCGGAAGCCGTCGACATGCATCTCCGTCACCCAGTAGCGCAGCGAATCCATCACCATCTGCAGCACCCGCGGGTGGCCGAGGTTGAGCGCGTTGCCGGTGCCGGCATAGTTCTCGTAGTGACCGGCCAGGTTGCGGCGCAGGTGGTAGTAGGAGCGGTTGTCGAGGCCGCGCATCGACAGGGTCGGCCCGCGGTGGTCGCCCTCGGCAGTGTGGTTATAGACCACGTCGAGGATCACCTCGATGCCGGCACGGTGCAGCTCGCGCACCATCGTCTTGAATTCCATGACCGGGTCATGGCGCGCAAACCGGCTGTCGGGGGCGAAGAAGCCGATCGTGCTGTAGCCCCAGTAGTTGGCGAGGCCCTTGCGCACCAGCGGCTGCTCGCTCACCGATTGGTGCACCGGCAGCAGGTTGACTGCCGTCACACCCAGCCGCTTGAGATGCGCGATGGCCGGCGGCGAGGAGAATCCTTCGTAGGTGCCGCGCAATGCCTGCGGCACTTCGGGATGCAGGCGCGTGAAGCCCTTGACGTGGACCTCGTAGAGCACGGACCGGTCGAGCGGTATCGCCGGCGGCGCGTCGTCCTGCCAGTCGAACGGCTGCGATCCTGCAGACCCGTCGCCGGCAGTCACGACCGACTTGAAGATGTCCCGGGCATTGTCCTCGGCGGCATGCTCGCCGCTGTCGAGATGCGCATCGGTCCAGCGGAAGCTCGCCGGTGAAGCGGCGCGCGTAGGGATCGAGCAGCAGCTTGCATGGGTTGAAGCGCAGGCCCTTCTCGTGATCGACCGCGCCCCAGACCCGATAGCCGTAGACCAGGCCGGCGGCGGCGCCGGGCAGGTGGCCGTGCCACACGCCGTCGGTGTGCTCGACCAGTTCGTGGCGGCCGGTCTCGAGGGTTCCGCTTGCGTCGTAGGTGCAGAGCAGGACGCGGCGGGCGTGCTCGGAGAAGACCGCGAAGTTGACCCCGCGGCCGGTGCAGCTGGCGCCGAGCGGATAGGCGAAGCCCGGCTCGAGCTCGGCGGCACCTTCCGGCAGCAGCCACTCCTGCGAGTGAGACGAAGCCGCCGTCATATCGCCAGCGGCTTCACGTTCCAGATCTTCTCGGCGTACTCGCGGATCGTGCGGTCGCTGGAGAACGGGCCCATGCCGGCGACATTGAGCGCGGCGCAGCGGTTCCAGGCTTGCGGCCTTGCGTACAGCTCGTCGACCTTCGCCTGCGTGGCGACGTAGTCGGCGAAGTCGGCGAGCAGCAGGTAGGTATCCTGCTTCAGCAGCGAATCGACGATCGGCCGGAAGCGCCCGGTGTCGTCCGGCGAGAAGAAGCCGTTGCCGATCTGGTCGATCAACTGACGCAGGCTGCGGTTCTCTTCATAGTGGCGCATCGGGTCGTAGCCGTTCGCCTTGATCTTCGCGACCTCCGGCGTGCGGTGGCCGAAGATGAAGATGTTCTCGGCACCGACGTTGTCGAGGATCTCGATGTTGGCGCCGTCCATCGTGCCGATGGTGAGCGCGCCGTTGAGCGCGAGCTTCATGTTGCCGGTGCCCGATGCCTCGGTGCCGGCGGTGGAGATCTGCTCGGACAGGTTTGCAGCCGGCATGATGATCTCGGCCGCGGTCACGCTGTAGTTGGGGACGAACACGACCTTCAACCGGCCGTTGAGGCGCGGATCGTGGTTGACCTTCGTGGCGACGTCGTTGATCAGCTTGATGACCAGCTTGGCCATGCGGTAGGCCGACGCCGCCTTGCCGGAGAAAATGAACGTGCGCGGCGTCCAGTCGCGATCGGGCTGCGCGATCATCGCGTTGTAGCGGTGCACGATGTGCAGCAGGTTCAGCAGCTGGCGCTTGTATTCGTGGAAACGCTTGACCTGCACGTCGTACATCGAGGCGGGGTCGATGCGCACGCCGCCGCGCTCGTGCACCCAGTCGGCGAACCTGCTCTTGTTGCGCGCCTTGGCCTCGGAGAAAGCGCGGATGAAGGATGGATCGTCGACGTGCTCGCGCAGCCCCGCGAGGCGGTCCAGGTCGATGCGCCAGTCCGGGCCGATGCGCGAATCGATCAGCGCCGACAGGTCGCGGTTGGCATTGGCCAGCCAGCGCCGCGGCGTGATGCCGTTGGTCATGTTGCAGAAGCGGCCCGGGAAGATTCGCGCGAAGTCGGCAAAGATCGTCTCGACGATCAGGTTGCTGTGCAGCTGCGAGACGCCGTTGACCTTGTGGCTGGCGACGACGCTGAGGTACGCCATGCGAACCCGGCGCTCGCCGGTCTCATCGATCAGCGACACGCGGCGCAGCAGGTCCGGGTCCTGGCCGAATTGAGTTCGCACGTCGTCGAGGAAGCGGCGGTTGATCTCGAGGATGATCTCCATGTGGCGCGGCAGCACGCTGCGCATCATGACCACGGGCCAGGTTTCGAGCGCCTCCGGCATCAAGGTATGGTTGGTGTAGGAGAAGACACGGGTGCACTGGGACCAGGCGTCGTCCCACGGGATGCGGTGCACGTCCACCAGCAGCCGCATCAGCTCCGGCACCGCGATGGCCGGATGGGTATCGTTCAGGTGGATCGCCACCTGCTCCGACAGCTCATTGAAGCGCGCATGGTTGTGCATGTAGCGCCGCAGGATGTCCTGCAGCGACGCACTGACGAAGAAATATTCCTGGCGCAGGCGCAGCTCGCGTCCCTGGTGGCTCGAGTCGTCGGGATACAGTACGCGGGTGACGTTCTCCGACTGGTTCTTGCTCGCGACTGCGCGCATGTAGTCGCCCTGGTTGAACATCGCCAGGTCCAGGCTCTGCGACGCCTTCGCATGCCACAACCGCAGCGTGTTCACCGCCCGGGTGCCATAGCCTGGGATGATCATGTCGTAGGCCATCGCCAGCACCTGCTCGGTGTCGATCCAGCGGGCCCCGTCGTCGCCGTCGTGCTGCACGATGCCGCCGAAGTGAATCGGGAACGTGACCTGGGGGCGCGGAAACTCCCACGGGTTGCCGTTCTTCAGCCAGTCATCGGGCTGCTCGACCTGGTAGCCGTTGTGGATATGCTGCGCGAACATCCCGTAGTCGTAGCGGATGCCGTAGCCGAAGCTGGGCAAGGCGACCGTCGCCATCGAGTCCAGGAAGCAGGCGGCAAGTCGGCCGAGGCCGCCGTTGCCGAGGCCCGGATCCGGCTCCTGGTCACGTGTCTCTTCCACATCAATCCCTGATTCCAACAGGGTCTTGGAGAGGTCTTCGTAGAGCCCGATCGACATCAGCGCGTTGGTCAGAGACCGGCCGATCAGGAATTCCATCGACAGGTAGTAGACCCGCTTGGTCTTCTGCTCGTACTGCTTGCGCGTGGTCTGCATCCAGCGTTCGACCAGCCGGTCGCGGGCGACCTGTGCGAGTGCCGTGTACCAGTCCGCCTGGGTGGCGGTAGCGGGATCCTTGCCCACCGAGTAGAGCAGGCGGTTGGCCACGTAGTGGCGCAGCGATTCCGGGTCGTTCTGGTTGACTGGATCGAAGCGGAAGTTCTCGGCGATGACGCGATTGGGCATTTTCTGGGCGTGCCTCTGCCTGACAAGGCAAACCGGCATTTTCACCCGATGCGCAGCGAATTACTAATCGCCTGTACCGTTCGCGCCATCCATTCGTCGGGGCGCACCGAAGCAGGGCAGAATCGGATAGACGTGCGGCTGCGCGGTCGGGGAGCCGGACGGGCACGGCTGAAGCCGCGTCACACCGCCAGGCAGCGCTCGAGTGTCTCGTGCGACAGTTGCCCGACCGGGCCGGTGAGCACGCATTCACCGTGATCGAGCGCCAGCACCTGCTGCATCGTCGCGAGCAGGAAGCCGAGGTTCTGCTCGACGATGATGAACGCGGCGCCCGCGGCGCGGCGGCCCTGCAGCAGCCGGATCATGTGATCGAGATTCTCCTGCTGCACGCCTTCGGAAGGCTCGTCGAGCAGCGTCAGCGGCGACGCTTCGGCCAGCACGCGGCAGAAGGACACCAGTTTCTTCTCGCCGCCGCTCAGCTTGCCGGCCGGCTGGCGCAGGCGTTCGGCCACCCGCGGAAAAGCGGCGAACAGTTCCTCGTACGCGTCCAGGCGCCGGTCGGGGCGATGCAGGGTGAGATTGTCCTGTACTGAAAGCTGGTCGAACACCAGGCCTTCCTGCGGCGCGTAGCTGATGCCGGCGCGGCGTCGCGAATGCACCGGCAGCGGCGCCAGCGGTCTGCCTTGCCAGCGGAGGCTGCCTGCGCGTGGCTGCAGGTAACCCATCAGCAGCCGCAGCAGAGTCGTCTTGCCGACGCCGTTGCGCCCCAGCACGCCCATTGCTTCGCCCGCGCGCACCTCGCCGCTGACGTCGCGCAGCACGACGGTGTCGCCGTAGCCGCCGGCGAGCCCATCGAACGCGAGCAGCGGTGTCATTTCCGTCCGCCTGCATAGACCGCCCGCACCGCCGCGTCGGCCTGGATTTCGGCGAGCGTGCCGCTCGCGAGCAGGCGTCCCTGGTGCAATACGTGCACCCGCGATGCAAGCGCCTCGACTGCTGCCATGTCGTGCTCGACGATCAGCGCAGTGGCACCGAGCGCCTGGACGCCGGCGGCGATGATCCCGATCTGTCGCCGGGTCTCCTGCCGCGACAGGCCGGCGCACGGCTCGTCGAGCAGCAGCAGGCGCGGCTCCGACAGGAGCGTCATGGCCAGCTCGAGCATCTGGCGCTGACCCTGCGACAATTCGCCCGCAGGCCGCTCTGCCGCGGGCTCGAGAAAATCCAGTTGCCCGCGCAGGGACCGCAGCAGCGCCGACTCCCAGCGCCGCGGGCCGCTCTGCAGCAACTGCCTGCCGCCGAGGCGGTTGGCCCACAACGCGATTCGAAGATTGTCGGCGACGCTGAGCGCCGCGAAGACCGACGGTATCTGCAGCTTGCGGCCGACGCCGAGCCGCGCCACCACGTCCGCGCGCAGGTTGGAGACGCCGTGGTCGTCGAGCAGGATCTGCCCCGCCGTCAGCGGCAGGCGGCCGGTGAGGACATTGAAGGTCGACGTCTTGCCGGCGCCGTTGGGGCCGATCAGGCAGTGAATGCCGCCGCCGCTGACATCGAGCTCGAGGCCGGCGAGGATGCCGACACCGTGGCTGCGGACGTGGACGTCGCGATAACGAAGCCGCGCCGACGGTGCGGGTGTCGAAGCGCCGGCGGCCGCGGCCGCCCGCGCGGCGGCGGTTCGCAACGCCGGCGCCTCCGTGCCCGTCGCGGCTGCGCTCGTGGCCGGGGCCGTCGCCGGCGAAGGCGCATCGGGCCCGGCCGGCGGTCGTCGGAGCCGAGCGAGCAGCGCGCCGAAAGCTGCCTGCAGCCCGCCCACGAGCCCGCCCGGAAAGCGCAGCACCACCCCGATGAAGACCAGCGCCACGACCGCCTCCCACCAGGCGACCTGGTCCCGCAATTCGGCGGAAAGCAGACCGATGCCGACCGCGCCGAGCAAGGCTCCATAAGGACTCGAGCGGCCGCCGACCGCGGTCCAGATCACGAACTCCGCCGACAGCAGGAACCCGGTCGCCTGCGGCGTCACCAGGCCCTGATGGGCGGCGTACAAGGCTCCGGCGAGGCCGGCTGCAGCGGCGCTCACCGCGAAAGCGACGGCCTTGAGGCGATCGGTCGGGAAGCCGAACAACTGCAGCCGGTTCTCGTTCTGCGCGATGGCCGACCAGAGCGTGCCCAGCGGCGTGCCGGCCAGCCACACGAACGCGCCGGTCATTGCCACGCTCACGCCCGCAATCAGGAAATAGAGGCTGCCGTAGCGATCGAGCAGCGGGATGTCCGGTATGCCGCCGAGGCCGTTGAAGCCGCCGGTGAGGCCGCTCCATTGGTTGGCGAGCTGGAAGCCCAGCATCGCCAGTGCAAGGGTGATGAGTGAGAAGTAGGGGCCGCTTTCGTGGCGACGGGCGAATACCAGCCGCCCGACCAGCCATGCCAGTGCGGCAGGCAGCAGCGCCGCCGCCGTCAGCAGCACGGCGGTGGCCAGTACGGCCGGAAACGCACCGGCGAAGGCCGGCACGGCGCCGGCCATTGGCGCGAGCGGCGCCGAGGCGTCGGGAAAAGCCGCACCGATCGCCTTGAGCCCGAAGCCCCCCAGGTAGGCGCCGAGACCGAAGAAGAGCGACTGGCCGAGCGGCAGGAAGCCTGCGCGGCCCCAGGTGAGCGCGATGCCCTGCGCCACCATCGCATAGATCAGGTACAGGCCGATCTGATAGGCGGCAAACTCGCCGCCGATGACTGGCACCAGGAGCAGGACCACGGCCAGTGCGGCCACGGGCGCGAATATCCGGGCAGCGCGCACGCCGTTGCCCTGGCCGTGGCGCTGCGTGGCCGCGAGCGGGGCCGCTTGCCCGCTCGCTTGCCCGCTCGCTCGCAGCGCGTCAGGTCCGGGCAACGAGGCCATGGGGCTTGAGCCAGAGAAAGCCGATCGCCACCAGCAGCACCGCGAGGTAGCCGAAGGTCTGGTCGAGCAGGCTCGAGACCACGACCTGGGTGCCGCCGATGACGCCGCTGCCGGCGAACAGTCCGCCGAGGCTGCCGAGCCCGCCCACCACCAGCACGAAGAAGCCGTTGAGCAGGTAGTCCAGTCCCATGTAGGGCTCGATCCGCACCAGCGGTGCGAGCATGACGCCCGCGATGCCTGCGCTCGCCACGCCGATGACGAACGTGTTGCGTGCCATGGCCCGGGTATCCAGGCCCAGCGCCTGCGCCAGCCCCGGGTTGGCCACCATCGCCTGCACACGTGCCCCGGCCGGGCTGCGGCGGTACCACAGCGCCAGCGCGACGAGCGCGACGACGATCGAGGCCAGCAGGGCAAGCCGGTAGGTCGGATAGTCCGCACCGAGCACCTGGCTGGTCCCGGTCAGGCCATGCTCGATGCTCTTGTAGCCCCGGCCGAAACCTGCCTCGACCGCCTTGCGGATCAGGATGCTGAGGCCCCAGGTCGCCAGCAGGGTGTCGAATGGCCGGTTGGCCAGAGGCCGGATCAGGAGCCGTTCGGCGAGCCAGCCGGTCGCGCCGCAGACCAGGACTGCAAGGGGCAGCGCGAGCAGCAGCGGCAGTCCCGCCTCCTGGACCGCCACCGCGCTGTACGCGCCCAGCATGACGAACTCGCCGTGCGCCATGTTCATGATCCCGAGCAAGCCGAACACGATGCCCAGGCCCAGTACGACCAGGGCGAGTACCGCCAGCTGATAGGCCAGGTTCAACGCGTAGGTGACCAGCAGCGGATCCATCGTCCTAGCCCGGCGCGCTCCCACGCCGGACAGTGGCGACCCCCTCCGGAGGGCTCAACATCGAGCTCCTGAGCTCACGTTCGCGAACGTGTTCACCACCTTGAAGGAAGCACCCTCGGCCTTCGCAAGATAGATGTCCTTGCTGGAATGGCGCGACTGCAGGAGGACTCGGCCCCGGGGACCCTCGTAGCTGGTACCTTCGGCGACCTTCTCGAAACCGGCGACGCCGACACCGCCGGCGCGCGCCGCGAGCGCCTGCAGCAGGAGCAGGCCCTCGACGCAGGATTCGGCGAGGGCGTTCAGGACCGGCGCCTTGTCGCCGAATCTGGCTGCGTAGCGGGCCGCGAACGCCCGCGCCGGTGGCGTCTCGATGCTTGCGAAGTAGCCGGCGGACGCAAAGAGATTGGACGAGTTCTGCGCGCCGATGCCGGCGAGGGTGTTCTCCTCGATCAGCGTGCCCAGGCGCACCACACGTTCGGCAAGGCCGAAGCTCGCGAACGCGCGGTTGAAGCCGACGGAGGCGCCGCCGACCAGCGTCACCAGCACCGCGTCGGCTCCACTCTCGCGGATCTTCGCAAGGTTGGCATCGAAGTTGTCGACGGTGAACGGCAGGTATTCCTCGCCGACGACCTGTCCGCCGGAGGCGGTGATGTAGCCGCGCGCCGCCTTGTTGGTGTCGCGCGGCCAGTTGTAGTCGTTGCCGATGAGATACCAGCGCTTGACGCCGCGCTCGCGCGCGATCCATGGAATCACCGGCTCGAGCTGCTGCGACGGTGTCTCGCCGAAGACATAGGTACCCTTCGCGCACTCGCCGCCCTCGTAGGTCGGTGTGTAGATGTACGGCACGGCGCCCTTGAACAGGCCGACCAGTGCGCTGCGCACCGCCGAATCGTGCATGCCGATGAAGGCTTCGGCGCGGCTGCCTTTCCATAGCTTGAGCGCCGCCTGCGTAGCTTCTGCCGGCGGCAGGCCGGCGTCGCCGACCAGCAGCTCGACCGGCCGACCCGCGATGCCGCCGCCGGAATTGATCTCGTCCACGGCAAGCTCGGAGCAATTGCGGCTGGAAGGGCCGAACAGGCCTGCCGGCCCGCTGAGCGGGATCATCATGGCGACCTTCAGCGGCGCGGCCGCGGCGGCCGTGCCGAGCGGCAGCAGGCTCGCCAGCGCGCTTGCCCGCACTCCCTGTTCTAGAAATTCGCGACGCTTCATCTGGATCTCCTTGTCCGGGTTCGACTGCTTGACGGCGATGCTCTTGGCGGCGATGCCTCGTTGTCCTGCTTGTTGGCGATGCTGCGATTGCGATGTCTCGACTGGCGACGTGGCGTTGCCGCCCCGGCACTAGAGCCCCGGCGGCCCCGGCATGCGCGGCAGGAGCGCCTCGAATGCCGACGCGATGGCAAGCAGGCGGCGGTCTTTGCCCGCCGGCCCGTCGATCTCGATGCCGACCGGCAGCCCGTCGGACGTCAAGCCGGCCGGCAGGCTGATTCCCGGGATGGCGGCGTTGCTGCCGGGGTCCGTGTTCCGGATGAAGGTGAAGAAGGTCGGCACCTGCTCGCCGTTCAGCTCCACCGTCAGGTCGTGCCCGATCGGCCGGGCCGGCAGGATGGCGGTCGGGAAGATCATCGCGTCCAGTCGGTTGCCTGCGAAGTAGTCGGCGTAGGCCGCCTGCAGCCGCACCCGGGTCTGCAGCGCCGCCTCGTAGGCCGGGCGCGTCACCGCCTGATCGCCCAGTTGCGAGGCGACGATGCCGGCGACGTCGGGGCTGCGGATCCCCGCCGCCAACTCTGCGAGCGTCATCGGGTAGCCGGCCTCCTCGAGATAGCCGGGCATGTCCTGCACCAGTTCGAAGAGGGCCACCGCGAAGCCGACCGCGTCGTTCAGATCCCGAAGTGCCGGGATCTCCGCCTCGACCAGGTCGACTCCCGCATCCCGCAACCGCGCCAGCGCTTCGTCCACGACCCTCGCGACCTGCGGATCGGCGCCGTCGAAGAAGTAGCGGCGCGCGATGCCAAGCCGCAGACCGCGCGGGGAGACGGGTTCGTCCGGCAGGCTGTCGCGAGCCAGTATGCGATCGACGAGGCGGATGTCGGCCATGCTGCGCGCGATCGGTCCGGGCGTGTCGCGGGTGTGGCTGATCGGCACGATCCCGCCTTTCGGATAGCGCCCCACCGTGGGCCGAAAGCCGATGACGCCGCACAGCGCCGCGGGCAGGCGCACCGATGCGCCGGTGTCGGTTCCGATCGCCAGCGGCACCGTGCGCGCGGCCACCGCCGCGGCCGAGCCCCCGCTGCTGCCGCCCGGGATCATGCGCGGGTCCCAGGGATTGCGCGTGGCGCCGGTGACCGCATTGTTGTTGGTGATGCCGAAGGCGAGTTCATGCATGTTCGCCTTGCCCGCCAGCAGCGCGCCACTGTCGAAGAGAGCCTGGGCGACCGGAGCATTGCGACGGGGTCGGTGTCCTTGCAGTGCGCCGGTGCCGCCGGTGGTCGGCAGTGCCACCGTGTCGATGTTGTCCTTCAGTGCGATCGGGATGCCGGCCAGCGGCCGGGCGCTGTCGCGGGCGGCGCCGCTGCGGTCGACCTCGGCGGCCGCGTCTACAAGGCCTTCGCGATCCTGCGCGACCAGCGCATTCAGCGAGGCGGCGGCGTCGGTTCGCTCGAGCAGGGCGCGCACGTAGTCGGTGCAGCTGAAGTCGCCTCGGGCCAGCGCCGCCCGGGCCTCGCTGGCGGTCAACTCGTGCAATCGCGTCATCTTGCGTTCCTCCACGTGAGGGTGCCTCGGAGCCGAAGCATGAGGCCGATGCGGTCGCTGTACCATCCTCATCAATGAGGATGGCCGTTCAGGAGAGCATGCAGATGTATCTGTCTGGCGCCAAGGTGAAGATCCTGTCGGAGTTGCTGGTCACGCTCGCGGAGCCTCACGGTGAGGATGAAATCCGCAGCCGCATCGGCCGGCAGCTGCTGGATCTGCTGGATGCCGACCACTACGCATCCTACGTCTGGAACCACGCGAGCGGCGCGTTCGAGGGGCGTGTGGCCCTCAACATGTGCCCGAAGAATCTCGAGACCTACGAGGCCTACTACCAGTACCACGACCCGATCACCCGCAAGCTGCAGGAACGCCGCGGGCCGACTCTGGTTGCCGAGGTGATGCCTCAGGCGGAGCTGGTGCGGACCGAATTCTTCAACGATTTCCTGTACCGCGACGGGGCGGGCGGTGACGGGCGGGCGGTGGCGACGGGTGTCGGGGGCGCGGACTGACAGTGGTCTTACGGGATTGCGCTTGCAGGCGCAATCCCGCTCCGGGGCTCGCGGAGCGGTGCTCCGCGTCGCCGTTCCGGCGAGCGCCCCGGAGCCCGCCCCTGCCTCGTCCAGGTCGGGCTGCGTCCACCGTGACGGCTTCGCTCGTCGCGTCGTTGCGAACTCGGTCGCCTGCCTCGGGGGCGGCCGTGCCCGACCTTCCCTTCGTCAGCGGACGGCTCCACCACAAACAGTCCGCGCCCCCGACACCCGCCGCCACCGCTGCCATCATCCGAGCGGCTGGGGGGGTGGGGGTTGCAGTGGCGATCGCCGTGTGAAGGCGCCGATCGTGTTGCTCGACGAGCGACGATGGCGGCGGGCGGGTCTAGTGGTCAGGCGCTCCGAAGGTTCAACAGAGGCCGTTCATTGGCCGGTCCGTGGCGACCTGTAGCGCGCCGACTTGTAGCGCAAGCGCCTGTCCCGCCACACGGAGTCGCGGCGACAACGAGCTGTTTCGCCTTATACCTTGGCCAGCTCGGCTGCCACGAGCGGTGGCGGCGGGTGGCGGGGGTGGGGAATGTTTGTGGTGGAGCCGTCGGCTGACGAAGGGAAGGTCGGGCACCGCCCATCCTGAGGCAGGCGTTCCAGCCCGCAACAAACGGCGAGGAACGAAGCCGTCACGGTGGACGCAGCCCGACCTGGACGAGGCAGCGACGGGCTCCGGGGCGGTCGCCGTCAGGCGACGCGGCGCATGCGCCGCGAGCCCCGGAGCGGGATTGCGCCTGCAAGCGCAATCCCGTGAGCCACTGTCATTCCCCACCCCCGCCACCCGCCGACACCGCCTGCGGCGGGCGCCCGCCGACAGCGCCCGCGGCGGCTGCCGACACCGCCTTCCGACACCGCCCGCGGCCGCCGCTTAGTTCTTCGGGGCCGGCTCAGGCGATGGCCCCACCGGCGAAGGCCCGATGGACGGGGCGCCCTCCGGCGAAGGTCCCACCGGGCCGATCCCCGACGGACCAACGCCCGAAGGCCCGATCCCCGACGGGCCCACCCCCGAAGGACCTATCCCGGACGGACCGACCGGCGCGGCGCCGGACGGCCCGGGCGCCGGCACCGTGTCGCCCGGCCCGGGCGCCGCTTTGTAGACCGCGTCCCGCAGGTACAGCGACATCGACGGCACGTAGGTGATCACGCCCAGGCACGCGATGATCACCAGCACGAAGGCCAGCAGGTGCTTGATGATCCGGTCGAGCGATATCCGCGCGACCGCGCAGGCGGCGAACAGATTGACGCCGAAGGGCGGCGTGATCATGCCGAGCGCGAGGTTGACGACCATGATGATGCCGAAATGCACCGGATCGATGTCGAAGTGCCTTGCCACCGGCACGAGGATCGGCGCGAGCACGATGATGGCGGCCGACGTCTCGATGAACATGCCGATCAGGAACAGGGCGGCATTGACACCCAGCAGGAACCAGCCGGGCGATTGGAGGATCTCGGTAAGGTAGACG
Source organism: uncultured Pseudomonadota bacterium (assembly GCA_963844195.1). Lineage (GTDB taxonomy): Bacteria > Pseudomonadota > Gammaproteobacteria > Burkholderiales > Burkholderiaceae_E > Lautropia. The sequence goes on from CAWJNC010000006.1 coordinate 1,068,563, forward strand.
CCGATCGCATCGGGAATGCCGGCCCGGGTGATCATGTAGGCGAAGACGCCGGCGTTGGCGATGATGAACATGATCACGCCGCTGGAGATGACCGACTTGCGCAGGATCCTCGGCAGGTCCGCAGGCTTCAGCTCGCGGTGCAGGAACATGCCCACCAGCAGCGCGTAGAACACGGCCACCGCCGCCGCCTCGGTCGGAGTGAAGATCCCGCCATAGATGCCGCCGAGGATGATCACCGGCATCAGCAGCGCCCAACCCGCCTTGACGGTGCTCGACATCAGCGATCCCCGACCGATTCCGTCGTTCTTGCCCCATCCCTTGATGCGGCAGTAGATGTGCACGAACAGCATCAGCGACAGCCCGATGAACAGGCCGGGAATGACACCGGCGATGAACAGCTCGCCGATCGACACCTCGGCGGCGACGCCGAACAGGATCATCGGAATCGACGGCGGGATGATGACCCCGAGCTCGGCCGACGTCGCCTGCAGCGCCGCGGCATACGACACCGGATAGCCCTGCCGGATCAGCGCCGGGATGAGGATGGCGCCGATTGCAAAGGTGGTCGCCACCGACGAGCCCGACACGGCTGCGAAGATCATGCAGGTCAGCACGCAGGTCATCGGCAAGCCACCCTGGACGCCGCCCACCACCGACCGCGCGAAGTCCACCAGGCGCTGCGAGATGCCGCCGGTCTCCATGAGGTTGCCGGCGAGAATGAAGAAAGGGATTGCGGCCAGTGGGAACTTGTCGAGCGCGCTGAACATCTCCTTGGGCAGCAGCACCATCCGCTCGGGGTCGGAGATCGCGAGGCCGATCGATGCCGCGAGCCCGATCGAAACCGCGACCGAGACGCTGAACGCAAAGCAGACCAGCATCGTGATCAGCATGGTGATGGACATGGTGCTTCCTGTCGCAGAGGGCGCGTCATGCGCGCACGGAGTGGGATCTGGAGCCGCGCCGGCCTCGAGGCCGGGCGGCCGTTCTTGCAGGCTTTTCTTGCGGCCGCTACTGCGCCGTGTCGAGTTGCTCGTCGATCGGATCGAGCTGGTGCGCGAGCAACCCGATGACGCTGACCGCCGCGCCTACCGGGATGGCTGCGTATGCCCAGCCCATCGACAGGAAGTCCAGGCTCGCCCAGGTCTGGAAGCGGATCCGCCACACCAGGTCGATGCCGTACCAGATCAGGATGCCCAGCAGGGCGAGCGAAGTGACGGTGATCACGCCGTTGACGAAGGTCCGCCAACGGCCGCGCGCCGACTTCAGCATGAGGTCGACCGAAATCAGCGCGCCGTGACGGAAGGCCACCGCGGCGCCCAGCATCACCATCCACACCAGCAGCCGCCGCATCAATTCCTCGGTCCAGGTGGACGGCTGCGAGAACAGGAATCGGGTGCCCACCTGCCAGATGCCGAGAAGCGAGACGATGGCGAGCAGAACGCAGGCCAGGAAGAAGGCGGTGCCCGTGACCCGTCGGTCGAGCGCCAGTATGAAGTTTCTCATTCGATGCTCCGGGCTTTCTAGTGGTGGCGAACGCCGCCAAGGGAGGGGGACGACCCGCCCGGTCGCCCCCGGCTGTCTTACTTCACTGCCTGGATGGCGGCGATCTTGTCGGCGCCGAATTCCTTGGCGTAGCCCTGGTAGGCCGGGGCGATGGCTTTGCGGAATGCGTCGCCATCCACCTTCTCGGTCACCTTCACGCCCTCCTTGCGCAACTGGTCGAGGCCGCGCGCCTCGTCGTCGTTGATGCGCTTGCGCTGGGCCGCGGTGGCCTCCTTGGCGGCCGCGAGGAAGACCTTCTTGTCATCGGCGGAGAGCTTGTTGAACACGCCCGGGTTCATGATGATCGACGCCGGCGAGTACACATGCCCGGTCAGCGACAGGTACTTCTGGACCTGGCTGAACTTCGCGGCGAGGATCACCGGGATCGGGTTCTCCTGGCCATCCACCGTGCCCTGTTGCAGGGCCGTGAACAACTCGGTGAACGCCATCGGTGTCGGCAGGATGCCGAACGACTTGTAGCCTTCCATATGCACCTTGTTCTCCATGGTGCGCATCTTCAGGCCGGCGGCGTCCGCAGGGGTCTTGATCTCATGCTTGCTGTTGGTCATGTGCCGGAAACCGTTCTCCGCCCAGGTCAGGCCGACCAGGCCCTTGGACTCGAACTTCTTCAGGATGTCCTGGCCGATCTGGCCGTCGAGCACCTTCCGGGCGTGGTCGTAGTCGCGGAACAGGAACGGGATGTCGAAGATCTTGACTTCGGGCACGAAGTTGCCGAGCGGGCCGGAGGAGGTGTTCACCAGGTCGAGGGTGCCGAGCTGGACCGACTCGATCATCTCGCGCTCGCCGCCGAGCGAGCCGCTGGGGAACTCCTGGCACTTGTAGCGGCCCTTGGTGTTCTTCTCGATCTCGGTGCAGAACACACCGGCGCCGACGCCATAATGCGAGTCCTTCGCGACGGCGTATCCGAACTTCAGGACCGTCTGGGCCTGGGCCGGGGCCGTCAGGCCGACCACGGCGGTGACGGCGAATACCTGCAGCAGGGACTTGATCGGAACGTACTTCGAACTCATCGGGTTGTCTCCTCGGGATCGTGGAATCGAACGGTGGAAAGCTGGATCGGCATGCAGTCCTGGACGGTTCATGAACCCGGACATCGAGTCCGGGAATGCCCGGATCGCGCATGCGCGTCGCACCACGGGCTTTTGCGAGCCTGCGGTGCGGACTGGACGTGATTCTAGGATCAAACCGGGCGCGGTCCGGCACGGGACCAGTCGGCGGCGGCTGTCACGCAGCTTTGCAGCAGTGGCGCGAGCCGGCTGCAGAGGTCCGGCAGCAGCGCGAACGGCGGGTTCTCGTCCATGTAGATGGCCTGCGTCATCTCCAGCTGGACTGCATGCACGCCGGCGGTGGGATTGCCGAAGCTGCGGGTGATGTAGCCGCCCTTGAAGCGGCCGTTCAACACCCAGGAGTAGCGGTCCTGCGCCCTGACCGGAGCGAGGATGGCATCGATCAACCCGGCGTCGCAGCTCTTGCCGTCGGCCGTGCCGAAATTGAGGTCGGTGAGACGGCCATCGAAGAACCTGGGCAGCACCGACGCGATCGAGTGCGCATCCCACAGCACCACGCGCTCGTGGCTCTGCCGCAGCCTCGCCAGCTCGGCTTGCAGCGCCTGGTGGTACGGCCGCCAGTACGTCTGGCGCCGGTGGCCGGTCTCCGTCTCGTCCGGCGGCTCGCCCCGGTACACCGGCTCCTTGTGGAAGGTATCGATCGGGATCAGGCCGGTGGTGTCGCGGCCCGGATAGAGATTCTCGCCGGTGGGCGGGCGATTGAGATCGACCACCAGACGTGAGTGGGTAGCCACCAGGATGGTCGCATCCAGGGCTTCCAGTTCGTAGACCAGCGGCAGGTGCCAATCGGTATCGGCGAGCTGCAGCGCCGCGGGCGTCATGCGGGCGGCGAGATCGGCAGGCACGATGGTGCCGACGTGCGGCATCGATACCATCAGTGCGCTGCCTCCGCGCCGCAGCAGGTAGGCAGGAGCCCCTTCCGGCGTCAAGGGCCCATTGGTCAAGCCCGAGAGTTGCGGCATGGAATTGGTGCGCTGCTGCAGGGGGGCGGGGCGCCTATGTTAAGCGCCTGCCCGCGGCTTGCAATCAGGGTTAGCGCTCGGACTCGGGCTGCCCGTGCTTGCCGGGCGTCCAGCCGACCGCGCCGATGGCGCGCTGCGCCACGTCCACTGCCTTCGCTTCCAGCTGGGTCGCCATCGTGTCGTTCCAGCGATTCAGGTAGCCGAACAGGGCGATGGTGCCGACGATCTCGACGATCTCGCCCTCGTCGAAGTGGCGCTTCAGTTCGTCGAAGTCCGCCGCCGTCACCTCGTTCGGCACCAGGGCGGCGTGGTAGCCGAGGCGCAGCGCCGCCCGTTCGGCGGGCGAGAACAGCGGGCTCGTCTCGAAGTCCCAGACCGCGCGGATCTTGTCGTCGGAGGCCTCGTAGATGCTCGACAGGTTGGTCATGTGCGCCTGGCAGTACCTGCAGCCGCTTGCCTGGCTGGTCACCAGGCTGACCAGCATCTTCAGTTCCTCCGGCACCGTGCCTTGGTAGAGGACGGCACGGTTGAGGTCCATGAAGGCCTCGGCAATGGCGGGTCGCCGCGACATCGTGAGGATGCTGTTGGGCACGAAGCCCCGCGTGGACTGGTAGTGTTCGAAGCGGTCGCGAAATTGCGGGACGGCGTCCCAGGGAAGCGGGTCGAGATGAGGCATGACGGACCTGTGGGTTGATGATTCCGGAGGGCATATCCTAACCAGCCTCCCCAGCCGCCTTTCCGGCCGGGGCAGTGGCGCCGATGCTCGCGACCAGGACGATCGTCCTCGACCGCCCGCCCGCATGCAGCACCAGGTGGGCGTCCGGCTCCAGGTCCAGGGCGAGCACCGAGTCGCCGGCCTTCGCCATCGTCCCGACGCCGACGCAGCCGCCGTGCCCTGTCTGCAGCCGACATTCGACGCGGCCCGACTGGACGAACACGACAGCCACGCCGCCGCCTGCGCTGCCTTCGATTGCTGTGGGTCCGTGCCCCAGCGCGAGCCGCTCGAGCCGCGCATCGTGCCTGCCGGTCGCCAGGAACAGGTTCAATGCACCCGCCGGGCCGTCGAGGACCTGGCAGTCCGGCGGCTCGCCGCCGTCGAAGACTGCGACCGGCGAGGACGGGTTGCAGGCGATGGCGCCGGGCATGCGCAGGACGACCGCACCGGCGACAATGGCGAAGTGACGCTGCCAGCCGGCGTAGCCCGAGAAGCGGCCGGATTTCTCGATGTCGGCAAGGCTCAGCTGCCAGCCATCTCCCGAAGCGATGTCGCGGCTGATACCCTGTCCGTTGCGCCAGGGCCGGAGCCGGTAGGAGGCGCGCTCGAGCAGCAGCAGGCCGCGGCCGCCATCGCCGCTTTCTGCGGCCTCGCTCAGTCGCCCACCATCGGAAGGTCCAGCCCCTTGGCGTCGGCACAGGCGATGGCCTCGTCGTAGCCGGCATCGGCATGCCGCATCACGCCGGTGGCCGGGTCGTTCCACAGCACCCTTTCGATGCGCCGGGCCGCGGCGGCGGTGCCGTCGCAGACGATCACGACGCCGGCATGCTGCGAATAGCCGATGCCGACGCCGCCGCCGTGGTGGATGGAGACCCAGGTGGCGCCGCCGGCGACGTTGAGCATCGCATTGAGCAGCGGCCAGTCGGCGACCGCGTCGCTGCCATCGGCCATCGACTCGGTCTCACGGTTCGGGCTTGCGACCGAACCGGTGTCGAGGTGGTCGCGGCCGATCACGATCGGCGCCTTCAGTTCGCCGGTGCGCACCATTTCGTTGAAGGCGAGGCCGGCCAGGTGCCGCTGACCGAGCCCGAGCCAGCAGATGCGCGCCGGCAGTCCCTGGAAGGCGATGCGTTCGCGGGCCTGGTCGAGCCAGCGATGCAGCGCTTTGTCATCGGGGAACAGCTGCTTGACCTTCGCGTCGGTGCGATAGATGTCCTCGGGATCGCCGGATAGGGCGACCCAGCGGAACGGCCCCTTGCCCTGGCAGAACAGCGGCCGGATGCATGCGGGCACGAAGCCGGGGTAGTCGAAGGCGTCGGCAACGCCGGCGTCCAAGGCCACCTGGCGCAGGTTGTTGCCGTAGTCGATCACCGGCAGCCCCATCCGGTGGTAGGCCAGCATCGCCTGCACGTGCCGAGCGGCCGAAGCCTGGGCTTCTTCGACCAGGCGACGGCGTTCCGCGTCGCTGCCCGATTGGCGCACCGCCAGCCACTGCTCGACGCTCCAGCCGAGCGGCAGGTAGCCGTTGACCAGGTCGTGCGCGCTGGTCTGGTCGGTGACTGCGTCGGGACGGATCCCGCGGGCCACGTACTGCGGCAGGAGTTCGGCGATGTTGCCGCGGATGCCGACCGACAGCGCCTTGCCTTCGGCATGAGCAGCCTCGATGATCTTCAAGGCCTCGTCGATGTCGGCCGCCTGGCGGTCGAGGTACCGGGTCCTGAGCCGCATGTCGATGCGCGATTGCTGGCATTCGACGACCACGCAGGAGGCACCGGCCAGCACCGCGGCCAGCGGCTGCGCCCCGCCCATCCCGCCGAGCCCGGCCGTCAGGATCCAGCGGCCCTTCCAGTCGTTGTCGTAGTGCTTGCGGGCGAGCTCGACGAACGTCTCGTAGGTCCCCTGCACGATGCCCTGCGAGCCGATGTAGATCCAGGAGCCGGCGGTCATCTGGCCGTACATCATCAGGCCCTTGCGGTCCAGCTCGTGGAAGTGTTCCCAGGTCGCCCACTTGCCGACGAGGTTGGAGTTGGCGATCAGCACCCGCGGCGCATCGGCGTGCGTCTTGAAGACGCCAACCGGCTTGCCGGACTGGATCAGGAGGCTCTCGTTGTCGCCGAGCCGGCGCAGCGCCGCGACGATGGCGTCGAACGCCTGCCAGTTGCGTGCCGCCTTGCCGATCCCGCCATAGACCACCAGCTCGTTGGGATTCTCCGCTACCTCGGGGTCGAGGTTGTTCATCAGCATCCGCAGCGGCGCCTCGGTGAGCCAGCTGCGCGCGCTGAGCGTCGTGCCGCGCGGCGCGCGGATCGTGCGGACGAGCTGCGAATCGGCGGTGGGCGCGTTCATTGTTTGCTCCGGTTCGTTGCTGGCGGAGATGCATGAATGGCGGTCATGTTACGCCGCCCGTCCCCCTCCCGTCCCCTTCCCGCCTCCTTCCCGCCTCCTTCCCACTCCCTTCCGACTCCCTTCCCACTCCCTTCCGACTGCTCCCGCATCCGCCCCCCGCATCCGCTGGCGAAGTCGCCGCGTGACTTGCTAAGCGGGTGCGCTGACCGCCGTGAAAGTGCCGCCGCAGCCAGGCAGCGCACCCGACGGAATCGCGGCAGCCGATTGTGGGGTGCCGCCGTCCCGGTCCGCAGGGCATACTTCCGGCATGACGCCGCGACCGGCATGACGCGACGACTGGCATGGATGTTGCGAGCGTCGAATCCAGCTTGATTCCTCGGCACACACACGTTCAGGGAGCACTCGATGAAGACAGGATTGGTCGCGGCGGCCGCCGCCACGCTGCTGTTGCTGGCGCAGCCGGCGCTCGCGCAGGAGACGAAGGTCGCGTTGGGCCTGTCGGGCTGGACCGGCTTTGCGCCGCTGACCCTGGCCAAGGAGGCCGGCATCTTCAAGAAGCACGGACTGGACGTATCGCTCAAGAAGGTGCCGCAGAAGGATCGCCACCTCGCCCTGGCCTCTGGCGATATCCAGTGTGCGGCAACCACCGTCGAGACCTGGATTGTCTGGAATGCCGCCGGCGTGGCCAGCAAGCAGCTGTTCCAGCTCGACAAGAGCTACGGCGCCGACGGCATGGTCGTGCGCAACGACATCGCCAGGATCGCCGACCTCAAGGGCAAGACCATTGCCGCCTCGGCGCCGGGCACCGCCCCCTACTTCACCATGGCCTGGTTCCTGAAGAAGAACGGCCTGTCGGTGAAGGACGTCAGGGTGGTCAACATGGAGCCGAACCCGGCCGCGCAGGCATTCATCGCCGGCCAGAGCGGCATCGACGCGGCGCTGACGTACGAGCCCTACCTGTCGCTGGTGCGGGACAAGCCGGAAGCCGGCAAGATCATTGCCACCACGCTCGACTATCCGATGATCATGGATACGGTCGGCTGCACGCCCAAGTTCATCCAGGACAACCCGAAGGTGGTCAAGGCGCTCGCAGACAGCTACTTCGAGGCGCTCGACTACATCGCCGCCAACAAGGACAAGGCGTACGAGATCATGGGCGCGGACGTCAAGCAGAGCGGCGAGCAATTCGGCAAATCCGCCTCGTTCCTGCGCTGGCAGGACCGCGATGCCAACCGCAAGTTTTTCTCGGGCGAAATCCAGGCGTTCTCGAAAGAGGCCGCGGACCTGCTCCTCGAAGCCGGCATCATCAAAAGCATCCCGAACCTCGATTCCATCATCGACTCGTCCTTCGTGAAGTGAGAAGGGATCGCGGTTCGCCGGGCCTCCGGTTCGGGAGCGGCGGGTGAGACCCCTGCAGCCGGTCGGCAACGGCGCGCGGGTCGTGCTGGGAATCTCGTTCTTCGTGCTGTTCACCGCCGGTTGGGCCATCGCCACGCTCGGCGGCTTCGTGAGCCGCACGTTCCTCGCGGATCCGTTGACCATGCTGAAGGATGGCTGGGAACTGTTGACGGTCCATGGCTTCTCTGCCGACATCGGCATCACCATCGCCCGGGTTGTCGGCGGCTTCCTGATGGCGGCAGTGCTCGCCGTGCCGCTCGGCGTGCTGATGGGCGCCTACAAGCCGATCGAGGCGTTCTTCGAGCCCTTCGTCTCGTTCGCCCGGTACCTGCCGGCGTCGGCCTTCATCCCCCTGCTGATCCTGTGGGCCGGCATCGGCGAGTTGCAGAAGCTGCTGGTGATCTTCATCGGCACCTTCTTCCAGGTGGTGCTGATGGTTGCGGTGGTCGTCGGCAACACCCGCCGCGACCTGGTCGAGGCCGCGTATACGCTGGGGGCGAGCGACCGGTCGCTGGTCAACCGGGTGCTGCTGCCCAACGCCGGACCGGAGATCGCCGAGATCCTGCGACTGGTGCTGGGCTGGGCCTGGACCTATGTCATCGTGGCGGAGCTGATCGGTGCCTCGTCCGGCATCGGCCACATGATCACCGACAGCCAATCGCTGCTGGCAACCGGCCAGATCATCTTCGGCATCATCGTGATCGGGCTGATCGGCCTGGTGACCGATTTCGTGTTCAAGGCCGGCAATAGGGGGTTGTTCCCTTGGGCGGGGTATAAGATGACCCCCCCGAGGCGCCGGAGGCGCCTCCCCCCCTGGGAGGGGGGGCACCGCGAGCGGCCGGGCAAAGCCCGTTCCGCCGCGGTTGCTGGGTGTGGCGCAGGGGGGTCTGCGGAGGTTGAGGCTGGGTTCGCCAGAGCGGCAGCCGATGCCAGGGACGAGGGGCGCCGCGGGCGGTTGGGCAAAGCCCGTTCCGCCGCGGTTGCTGGGTGTGGCGCAGTGGGGTCTGCGGAGGTTGAGGCTGGGTTCGCGAGAGCAGCATCCGATGCCAGGGACGAGGGGCGCCGCGGGCGGTCGGGCAAAGCCCGTTCCGCCGCGGTTGCTGGATGGACCGCGGCGATGGCAGGGATCGTCGACGGCTTCGCCCGGTTGCAATGCCCGGGGCGGAGGCGCTGATGGCTCGGGTCTGTATCGAGGATGTGTCGCGTACGTTCCCGGGGCGGCGCAGCCAGCCGGAGACGGTTGCACTGCTGCGGACCTCGCTGCAGGTCGAGGACAACGACTTCATCACCATCCTCGGCCCTTCCGGCTGCGGCAAGTCGACCTTGCTGCGTATCGTCGCGGGCCTCGACTTCGCGAGCACCGGGAAGGTGATGATCGACGGCAACACGGTCGTCGGCCCGGGCGCTGACCGCGGCATGGTGTTCCAGAGCTATACGCTCTTCCCGTGGCTTACCGTGCGCGAGAATATCTGCTTCGGGTTACGCGAGAAGGGCATCCCGGCGGCCCGGCAAAGGGAAGTCAGCGATTACTTCATCCAGCAGGTCGGACTGGGCGGCTTCGACGCGCACTATCCGAAGATGCTGTCGGGCGGCATGCAGCAGCGGACCGCGCTTGCCCGGGCTCTGGCCAACGACCCGAAGGTCCTCCTCATGGACGAGCCGTTCGGCGCGCTCGACCATCAGACCCGGGAGCTGATGCAGGAACTCCTGCTGTCGATCTGGGAGAGGCACAACAAGACCGTGCTCTTCGTGACCCATGACATCGACGAGGCCATCTTCATGGCCAACCGGGTGGTGGTGATGTCGGCGCGTCCCGGGCGCATCAAGCACGAGGAGCGCATCGACTTCGGCCATCCCCGCGACTACCGCCTGAAGACGGAAGCCCGGTTCACCGAGCACAAGGCGAGACTGACGGAAGAGATTCGCGTCGAGACCCACCGCGCAGCTGCCTGAGCGGGCGCCGGGGCGGCCCGGGTGGCCGAGCCGTGCGTCAGAAGGCCTGGCGTGCCTGCCGCCGGCTGCCTTCGTCTGACGGTCAGACGTCAGATTCCCTGAGGCTTGCGCAACAGGGTCATCCGGTCGACGGTCTTGACCGGCATGTCGCGCACGTCGCCCGCTTTCAACACCCGAAGGGGCACGGTCACGCCGGCCGGCCCCGCTTGCCAGATGGCGCGATAGAAGTCGGTCTGGTTGTCGACCCGGGTCGAGCCGACGCTCACGATGACGTCCCCTGTGGTCAGCCCGGCCAGGTCGGCCGGGCCGCCGGGCGTCACCCGGCTGACGATCAGGTTGCCCTTGACCACCTCGGTCGACACGCCGACCCAGGGTTGCGGCGGTCCCGACCGGCGCCCGGTGGCGAGCAGGTCCTTCAAGATCGGCTTCAGCAGGTTGACGGGGACGTAAAGGTTGCCGGGAATGCCCGACCGGTCGGTGGCGGCATCGTTGACCAGCAACGAGCCGATTCCGACCAGCTTGCCGTCCTGACCGACCAGGGCGGCACCGCTCCAGTTGTTGACCGGCGGGTAGGTGAAGATTCCGCTGTCCAGGACGTACTCCCAGCTGCCTGCAAATGACTTGCGCGACACCACCAGGAGCTCGGTCGGCAGTCCCTCGCCGTGTCCGAGCGTCAGGACCTTCTGCATCTCCCGGATCTCATCCGAATCCCCCAGCTCCAGCGGTTGCCCGTCGAGCGGCAGCACGCTTCGGATCAGCCCGAAGCCCGACACCGCGTCATAACCCGCCACGCTCGCCGGAACGCGCTTGCCCGCCGACGTCACCAGTTCGAGTTCGTCGGCCTCCAGGAGCAGGTAGCCGATAGTGAGCACGGTGGAATTGTCGATCAGCACGCCGGTGCCGCTGCGATGCGCACCCAATGTGCCGGCCGATTCGGCCCCTGGGGCGGCCTTTACCTCAACCCGCACCACCGTCTCGAGGAGGTAGGGAACCTGCTGCGGCACCTGCCGTGCCCCCGGTCGTGCAGCCGGCGGAACCTGCGGAAATGGCATCGGCACAGCCGGCATCCCAGGCGTTTGCGGCAGGGTTCGTTCGCCATGACCGGGTGGGGGGCCCTGGGCAGGGGAGCGGGAGGCGGCGAGCACCAGGACGGTGCCAAGGAGCAGCAGACTGCTCTTGAATGCGCGACGGGTGGGATGCATGTCTGATCTCCTGCCTGGCAGGGTAACGATTGCTTCGAAAAAGGTCCGGCCCTGGGGCAAGCTGATCCTCTTCAATTTGCTAGCAAGGTTCACGCCTGCGGGACGTGCCCCGTCGGCGCGAGCCTTCCGGTCCTGGTGCTGATTTGACACGGATTTTCAGGCGGGCCATAATTTGCGGTTCCCTGGAGGGGTGCCCGAGTGGCTAAAGGGGGCAGACTGTAAATCTGTTGGCTTACGCCTACGTTGGTTCGAATCCAACCTCCTCCACCACCGCGGCAGTCTCGATGCGGGAAATGCGAGCGAGGCCACGGAGTGGCGAAGCAGGTGCGGCTGGGGCGAATGACGGGGATCGGTACTCGAACGCGCGGGTGTAGCTCAATGGTAGAGCAGAAGCCTTCCAAGCTTATGACGAGGGTTCGATTCCCTTCACCCGCTCCATCGGCTGGAACTCGGATGGGAGCGGTCGGCGCGGGACCTGAAGGTTGCGCGGCGCCAAGGCGGTAGAGTAAGGGTAGAAGTCAGGACCGGTGGCAGCGTAGTACCGGTGGCATTTCAGGGTACGGCGTGCGTTGATGCGCGGTACGCGGCAGTACACCGCCCATGTGGCTCAGTGGTAGAGCACTCCCTTGGTAAGGGAGAGGTCACGCGTTCGATCCGCGTCATGGGCACCAGTTTTCAGGACGGCAGCCGCCGATGCGGCGGCCGGCAGAATCGGCGGCGGCAGGCACGAGGCGGCCGCCACGGCACCGTCCGGCAACGTCATCCATACAGTCAGCAGGAGTCCCGGGATCATGGCAAAAGGCAAGTTTGAGCGGACCAAGCCCCACGTGAACGTGGGCACGATCGGTCACGTGGACCATGGCAAGACGACGCTGACGGCGGCGATCACGACGGTGCTGTCGAAGCAGTTTGGAGGCGAGGCGAGGGGCTACGACCAGATCGACAACGCGCCGGAAGAGAAGGCGCGCGGGATCACGATCAACACGTCGCACGTGGAGTACGAGACGAAGGCGCGGCACTATGCGCACGTGGACTGCCCGGGTCACGCGGACTATGTGAAGAACATGATCACGGGAGCGGCGCAGATGGACGGCGCGATCCTGGTGGTGAGCGCGGCCGACGGCCCGATGCCGCAGACGCGCGAGCACATCCTGCTGGCGAGGCAGGTGGGAGTTCCTTACATCATCGTGTTCATGAACAAGTGCGACATGGTGGATGACGAGGAGCTGCTCGAGCTGGTGGAGATGGAGGTTCGCGAGCTGCTGTCGAAGTACGAGTTCCCGGGCGACGACATTCCGATCATCAAGGGCAGCGCGCTGAAGGCGCTCGAAGGTGATGCGGGCGAGCTGGGCGAGCAGGCGATCATGAAGCTGGCCGAGGCGCTGGACACGTACATACCGACGCCGGAGCGGGCGATCGACGGCACGTTCCTGATGCCGATCGAGGACGTGTTCTCGATCTCGGGCCGGGGCACGGTGGTGACGGGCCGGATCGAGCGTGGGGTGGTGAAGGTCGGCGAAGAGATCGAGATCATCGGGATCAAGCCGACGGTGAAGACGACGTGCACGGGCGTGGAGATGTTCCGCAAGCTGCTGGACCAGGGGCAGGCGGGCGACAACGTGGGTATTTTGCTGCGCGGCACGAAGCGCGAGGATGTGGAGCGGGGCCAGGTGCTGGCCAAGCCCGGGAGCATCCTGCCGCACACGAAGTTCGAGTGCGAGGTGTATGTGCTGAGCAAGGATGAGGGAGGCCGGCACACGCCGTTCTTCAACAACTACCGGCCGCAGTTCTACTTCCGCACGACGGACGTGACGGGGTCGGTGACGTTGCCCGAAGGCACGGAGATGGTGATGCCGGGCGACAACGTGAAGATGACGGTGCAGTTGATTGCGCCGATCGCGATGGAGCAGGGGCTGCGGTTCGCGATCCGCGAAGGCGGCCGTACCGTGGGCGCCGGCGTCGTTGCCAAGGTGATCGCCTGACGGCGCCCCCCGAAGCGCCTTGTCAGGAATTGGTGGTATCAGTGCAGTACAGCAGGGGCATAGCTCAACTGGCAGAGCGTCGGTCTCCAAAACCGAAGGTTGGGGGTTCGATTCCCTCTGCCCCTGCCATCTAGTCGAACGGCAATCGGTCGACGGCAAGCGAAACGAAAGGCGCCAGGTTCTGGTGCATTGGATCTATGGCGACCCAGCAGAACGTTCAGGATGTGACAAGCGCCGGCGACCGGCTCAAGCTGGCGGCGGCAATCGCTATCGTGGTGGCCGGAGTGGTCGGCTACTACGTGATGTCGACGCAGCCGATGGTGCTGCGCATCCTCGTGCTGCTCGGCGGACTGGCGCTTGGCGGCGTCGTCGCCTGGTTTTCCGAGCCCGGGCGCCGGTTCCTTGCTTTCGGCAAGGAGTCCTGGAGCGAGGTCAAGCGGGTCGTCTGGCCGACCAAGAAGGAAACCTGGACGATCACGCTATATGTGTTCCTGTTCGTCGTCGTGATGGCACTGTTCCTTTGGCTCGTCGACAAGGGGCTCGAGTGGACCCTGTACGACCTGGTACTGGGTTGGAAGAACTGAAATGACAAAGCGATGGTATGTGGTCCATGCCTACTCGGGCATGGAAAAGAGCGTGGGCCGGGCACTGCAGGAGCGCGTCGAACGCTCCGGCATGCAGGACATGTTCGGCAGGATCCTCGTCCCGACCGAGGAAGTCGTGGAGATGAAGAACGGCCAGCGCACCATCAGCGAGCGCCGCTTCTTCCCCGGCTACGTCCTGGTCGAGATGGAAATGAACGACGACACCTGGCACCTGGTGAAGAACACCAACAAGGTGACCGGATTCGTCGGCGGCTCGGGCAACAAGCCGGCGCCGATCTCCCAGAAGGAGGTCGACAAGATCATGAGCCAGATGGCCGAGGGCGTCGAAAAGCCGAAGCCGAAGACGCTGTTCGAAGTGGGCGAGATGGTGCGCGTGCGCGAAGGTCCGTTCACCGACTTCAACGGCAACGTCGAGGACGTCAACTACGAGAAGAGCCGGCTGAGCGTGTCGGTCACCATCTTCGGCAGGGCGACCCCGGTGGAGCTGGAATTCGGGCAGGTAGAGAAGTTGTAGTCGCCGGCTGCCGAGGCAGCCGGCTGGGTTCATGAGGAGCTCCAGTAGGGTGATCGCCATGTCGGCGATCGCGGCGAACGGGCGATAGCACTCACATCGGGAGCAAGCCAGGAATGGCAAAGAAAATCGTAGGTTTCGTCAAACTGCAGGTTCCTGCAGGCAAGGCAAATCCATCGCCGCCTATCGGGCCGGCGCTCGGCCAGCGCGGCCTGAACATCATGGAGTTCTGCAAGCAGTTCAATGCCCAGACGCAGGGCATGGAACCGGGCCTGCCGATTCCCGTGGTGATCACCGCTTTCGCCGACAAGAGCTTCACCTTCGTGATGAAGACGCCGCCGGCGACCATCCTCATCAAGAAGGCTGCCAAGATCGAGAAGGGTTCCAAGGTGCCGCATACCGACAAGGTCGGCACCATCACGCGCGAGCAAGCCGAGCAGATCGCCAAGACCAAGCAGCCCGACCTGACGGCTGCGGATCTGGATGCGGCCGTGCGGACCATAGCCGGTTCCGCTCGCAGCATGGGCATCGTCGTGGAGGGCGTGTAAATGGCGAAGCTGTCCAAACGAGTCAAGGCGATCCGTTCCAAGGTCGAGCCGCGCAAGCTCTACGGCGCCGCCGATGCACTCGGCCTCGTCAAGGAATGCGCCACCGCCAAGTTCGATGAGTCGGTGGACGTCGCTGTCCAGCTCGGCATCGACGCGCGCAAATCGGACCAGCTGGTCCGGGGTTCGGTGGTCCTGCCGGAAGGCACGGGCAAGACCGTTCGCGTGGCCGTCTTCACGCAAGGTCCCAAGGCCGACGAGGCCAGGGCCGCCGGCGCGGATATCGTCGGCATGGAAGACCTGGCCGAGCAGGTCAAGGCCGGCAACCTGAACTTCGATGTCGTCATCGCCTCTCCGGATGCGATGCGGGTGGTCGGCTCGCTGGGCCAGATCCTCGGCCCGCGCGGCCTGATGCCGAACCCGAAGGTCGGCACGGTCACGCCCAACGTCGCCGAAGCGGTGAAGAACGCCAAGACCGGCCAGGTCCAGTACCGCACCGACAAGGGCGGGATCATCCACTGCACCATTGGCCGGGCCTCTTTCGGGGTTGAATCGCTGCAGAAGAACCTGCATTCGCTGATCGACGCGCTGCAGAAGGCCAAGCCCGCCGGATCGAAGGGAATCTACCTGCGCAAGGTGGCGGTTTCGAGCACGATGGGTATCGGCGTGCGCGTCGACGCCACCACCATTTCGGCTTGAGTCGACGCCGGGGCGTGGCCAGCCGTGCCCCGGCATTGAATTGAGTAGGGCACTTCCCTCACCGAGGTGAGGGAAGTGCCGGCAAAGAGCTTTGGGCTGCACCACCCGGTGCAGGTTGTCAAAGACCGTATGGGGCCGCAAGGCCTTGATTGCCGGTTCCGGAAGCACGCAGTCGTGCCCGCGGCGCCGGCGCCATACGCAGATGGCGGTCCTGAAGGGAAGTATTCGATTGCGTCGTGCGGGAGGGCTGCGAAGGCCCGAAGGTCGATGTCGGTGGACGCTTCACACCTGGTCGCCGTGTTATGGACGACGCGAGCATTCCGATGCGGACGTCAATTTGGAGTAAGACCGTGGCTCTCAATCGTGAAGAGAAAGCGGCAGTCGTCGAGGAAGTGAGCGCCCAGGTGGCGCAAGCGGGCTCGATCGTGCTGGCCGAGTACCGTGGTCTGGCAGTCGAGAAGATTACCGTCCTGCGCAGGCAGGCACGGGAGTCAGGTGTGTATCTGCGCGTGTTGAAGAACACGCTGGTGCGTCGCGCCGTCGAGGGAACGCCCTACGAGAAGCTTTCCGACCAGATGGTCGGGCCGCTGCTCTATGGCATCTCCACCGACCCGGTGGCGGCCGCCAAGCTGCTGTCCGGCTTTGCCAAGGGCAACGAGCAGCTGGTCATCAAGGCGGGCTCCATGCCGAATTCGGTCATGGATGCCAGCGGCGTGCAAGCGCTCGCCACGATGCCCAGCCGTGAGGAGCTGCTGGCCAAGCTGATGGGCACCATGCAGGCGCCGGTCGCGACCTTCGTACGCACCCTCAACGAGGTGCCGTCGAAGTTCGTGCGCGGCCTGGCGGCAGTTCGCGACAAGGGCGACGCGGGCGCACCGCAAGCCGAAGCCGCGGGCGAAGCAGCTGCCTGAGCAGCAATGCACCGGGGTCCGGCTCGCCGGGACCCCGACATCGACTCGATTTACAGACATCTACGCAAACAGCAATCGGACTGGAGTAATAGCAATGGCCCTCAATAAAGAAGAAATCCTCGACGCAGTCGCAGGTTTGACGGTTCTGGAACTATCCGAACTGATCAAGATGATGGAAGAGAAGTTCGGCGTCTCGGCTGCCGCAGCTGCCGTCTCGGTCGCCGCGCCTGCCGGTGGCGGTGGTGCCGCCGCCGCGCCTGCCGAAGAGCAGACCGAATTCACGGTCATGCTTCTTGCTGCAGGCGAGAAGAAGGTGGAAGCGATCAAGGTCGTCCGCGCAGCTACCGGTCTGGGGCTGAAAGAAGCCAAGGACCTGGTCGACGGTGCTCCGAAGGCGGTCAAGGAAGGAATTTCCAAGGCCGACGCCGCCGCACTGAAGAAGCAGCTCGAGGATGCCGGCGCCAAGGTAGAGGTCAAGTAAGGTCTTGAGCCGTCATTCGAGGCCGCCAGCCACCGCGTTCCGGTCCCGTCCATCGACGACTGCGCGCGCAGGTATCGCCTGTATCGCGCATGACGGTGCGGGCTTGAATGCGGCGGCAACCGGTCCCATCTGCAGTCCTTCGACGGCAGCCGGGAACGGTCGCGGCCTCGAAGCCACGAGCCTCTGCAAGACCCGACTCCCCGGAGTCCGGTCCTGCAGAGGTTTGCGTCGTCCCCATGCAAACCGTCGCGGGTGTTCCGTCGCCCGCGTCCAGCCTGAGTTGCGCGGAATCCCCTTTTGCGGCCCCGGTCTTTTACCGCCGCAGGAATGTCTCTTTCTCGCGGCTTGTGCCGCGTTCGCTCACCATTCCGCCCCGGCCCCGTTGCCTGCACCCGTTCTTCCATTTGCTTTGTGACCCCGACGTCTCACGGAGAGTCCATGACTTACTCGTTCACCGAAAAGAAGCGTATCCGCAAGAGTTACGGCAAGCGCCGTGTCGTGCAGGAGGTGCCGTACCTGCTCGCGACCCAGCTGGAGTCGTACTCCGCCTTCCTGCAGGCGGGCTCGCCGCCTGACCGCCGCAAGGAAGACGGCCTGCAGGCTGCCTTCAAGTCGATCTTCCCGATCTCGTCGCACAACGACATGGCGCGGCTGGAGTTCGTCAGCTACGTGCTGGGGCATCCGGCTTTCGACGTGAAGGAGTGCCAGCAGCGCGGCCTCACCTATTGCGCGCCACTGCGCGCCAAGGTGCGCCTCGTGATCATGGATCGTGAGGCCAGCAAGCCCACCATCAAGGAGGTCAAGGAGCAGGAGGTCTACATGGGCGAGATCCCCCTGATGACCACCACCGGTTCCTTCGTGGTGAACGGCACCGAGCGGGTGATCGTCTCGCAGCTGCACCGCTCGCCGGGCGTGTTCTTCGAGCACGACCGTGGCAAGACCCACAGCTCGGGCAAGCTGCTCTTCTCGGCCCGGATCATTCCCTACCGTGGCTCCTGGCTGGACTTCGAGTTCGACGCCAAGGACGTGCTGTACTTCCGCGTCGACCGCCGCCGCAAGATGCCGGTCACGATCCTGCTGAAGGCGATCGGGATGACGCCGGAGCAGATCCTGGCGCACTTCTTCGTCTTCGACACCTTCAAGATGATGGACGAGGGTGCGCAGATGGAGCTCGTGCCGGAACGGCTCAAGGGCGAGACCGCGCGGTTCGACATCCTCGACCGCGACGGCAAGGTCATCGTCGCGAAGGACAAGCGCATCAACGCCAAGCACATCCGCGACATGGACAACGCGGGTCTCAAGCTGATCTCGGTGCCCGAGGACTTCCTGGTCGGCCGCACGCTGGCACACAACGTCGTCGACCCCGACACCGGCGAAATCCTTGCGAAGGCCAACGACGAGCTCACCGACGAAGTCGTCGCCAAGCTCCGTGAGGCCGGCGTGCGCACTTTCCGCACCATCTACACCAACGACCTGGATTCCGGCCCGTACATCTCGCAGACGCTGCGCCTGGACGATTCCGCCGACCAGATTTCCGCGCGCATCGCCATCTACCGGATGATGCGTCCGGGCGAGCCGCCGACGGAGGACGCGGTCGAGGCCTTGTTCAACCGGCTGTTCTACAACCCGGACACCTACGACCTGTCACGCGTCGGGCGGATGAAGTTCAACCGCCGCGTCGAGCGCGAGGATCCCACCGGCCCGATGACGCTCGAGAACGACGACATCGTCTCGGTGATCAAGATCCTGGTCGACCTGCGTAACGGCAAGGGCGAAATCGACGACATCGACCACCTGGGCAACCGCCGGGTCCGTTGCGTCGGCGAACTGGCAGAGAACCAGTTCCGTGCCGGCCTGGTGCGGGTCGAGCGCGCGGTGCGCGAGCGGCTCGGGCAGGCCGAGACCGAGAACCTGCTGCCGCACGACCTGATCAACAGCAAACCGATCAGCGCCGCGATCCGCGAGTTCTTCGGCAGCTCGCAGCTGTCGCAGTTCATGGACCAGACCAACCCGCTGTCGGAGATCACCCACAAGCGGCGCGTCTCCGCGCTCGGGCCCGGCGGCCTGACCCGCGAGCGTGCCGGCTTCGAGGTCCGCGACGTGCACCCCACCCACTACGGCCGGGTGTGTCCGATCGAGACGCCGGAGGGCCCGAACATCGGCCTGATCAACTCGCTCGCCCTGTACGCGAGGCTGAACGAGTTCGGCTTCCTCGAGACGCCGTACCGCAAGGTCACCGACAACAAGCTCACCAACCAGATCGACTTCCTGTCCGCCATCGAGGAGGGCCGCTACGTCATCGCCCAGGCCAATGCGGCGGTGGATGACAACGGCAAGCTGACCGGCGACCTGGTGTCGGTGCGGATCAACGGCGAGACTCAGCTGGTAGCGCCGGACCGGGTCGAGTACATCGACGTCGCCCCGTCGCAGATCGTGTCCGTGGCGGCATCGCTGATCCCGTTCCTGGAGCACGACGACGCCAACCGCGCTTTGATGGGCTCGAACATGCAGCGCCAGGCGGTGCCTTGCCTGCGTCCCGAGAAACCGCTGGTCGGCACCGGGATCGAGCGGACCTGCGCGGTCGACTCCGGCACCGTGGTCACCGCCTTGCGCGGCGGCCTGGTGGACTACGTCGACGCCAACCGGGTGGTGGTGCGGGTCAACGACGAGGAAGCCGCGTCCGGCGAAGTCGGCGTGGACATCTACAACCTCATCAAGTACACGCGCAGCAACCAGAACACCAACATCAACCAGCGCCCCATCGTCAAGAAGGGCGACCGGCTGGTGGCCGGTGATGTGATCGCGGACGGCGCGTCCACCGACCTGGGCGAGCTCGCGCTCGGCCAGAACATGCTGGTCGCGTTCATGCCGTGGAACGGCTACAACTTCGAGGACTCGATCCTGATCTCGGAGAAGGTGGTTTCGGACGACCGCTACACCTCGATCCACATCGAGGAGCTGTCGGTGCTCGCCCGCGACACCAAGCTCGGACCGGAAGAGATCTCGCGCGACATCTCCAATCTCTCGGAAGGCCAGCTCGGCCGCCTGGACGATTCCGGCATCGTCTACATCGGTGCCGAAGTCAACGCCGGCGACGTGCTGGTCGGCAAGGTGACGCCGAAGGGCGAGACCCAGCTGACGCCGGAAGAGAAGCTGCTGCGCGCGATCTTCGGCGAGAAGGCGTCGGACGTGAAGGACACCAGCCTGCGGGTGCCCTCGGGCATGAGCGGCACGGTCATCGACGTGCAGGTCTTCACCCGCGAGGGCATTACTCGCGACAAGCGCGCCCAGTCGATCATCGATGACGAACTCAAGCGCTATCGCCTGGACCTCAACGACCAGCTGCGTATCGTCGAGAACGACACCTTCAGCCGGATCGAGCGGCTGCTGGTCGGCAAGCCGGCCAACGGCGGTCCCAAGAAGCTGGCCAAGGGCGCGGTGGTGACGGCCGAGTACCTGCAGGACCTGGACCGTTACCACTGGTTCGAAGTCCGGCTGGCTGACGAGACTGCGGCCAACCAGCTCGAGGCCCTGAAGGAGTCGGTGGAGCAGAAGCGCCACCAGTTCGATCTGGCCTTCGAGGAGAAGCGCAAGAAGCTCACGCAGGGCGACGAGCTGCCGCCGGGCGTGCTGAAGATGGTCAAGGTCTACCTGGCCGTCAAGCGCCGCCTGCAGCCGGGCGACAAGATGGCCGGCCGGCACGGCAACAAGGGCGTCGTGTCGCGCATCGTCCCGATCGAGGACATGCCCTACATGGCCGACGGCACGCCGGCGGACATCGTGCTGAATCCGCTGGGCGTGCCCTCGCGGATGAACGTGGGCCAGATCCTCGAGACCCACCTTGGCTGGGCGGCCAAGGGCATCGGCCTGCGCATCGGCGAGATGCTTGATCGCCACGTCAAGGCGTCCGAACTGCGGCGCTACCTGGACGTCGTCTACAACACCAGCGGCGAGAAGGCGGACCTGTCCGCCATGGGCGACGACGAAGTGCGGGAGCTGGCGGTCAACCTGCGCCAGGGCGTGCCGTTCGCGACGCCGGTGTTCGACGGCGCTTCGGAGGAAGAGATCCGGGCTGCACTCGACGTGGCCTTCCCGAGCGACGATCCGAAGACCGCGAAGCTGGGTTTCCGGCCGAGCAAGACCCAGGTCACGCTCTATGACGGACGCACCGGCG
This sequence comes from uncultured Pseudomonadota bacterium, assembly GCA_963844195.1. GTDB lineage: Bacteria > Pseudomonadota > Gammaproteobacteria > Burkholderiales > Burkholderiaceae_E > Lautropia. Next base: position 1,089,677 of record CAWJNC010000006.1, read on the forward strand.
ATGCCTTCGACCGGCTGGTCACGGTGGGCTATATGCACGTGCTGAAGCTGCACCACCTGGTCGACGACAAGATGCACGCCCGCTCGACCGGGCCGTACAGCCTGGTTACCCAGCAGCCTCTGGGCGGCAAGGCCCAGTTCGGCGGCCAGCGCTTCGGCGAGATGGAGGTCTGGGCGCTCGAAGCCTACGGCGCCTCCTACACGCTGCAGGAGATGCTGACGGTCAAGTCGGACGACGTGAACGGGCGGACCAAGGTCTACGAGAACCTGGTCAAGGGCGAGCACACCATCGACGCCGGCATGCCGGAGTCGTTCAATGTGCTCGTGAAGGAGATCCGCTCCCTCGGCATCGACATCGACCTGGAACGATGAAGACGCCCCCGAAGCGGCCCTCGGCCGCCTCCCCCACTGGGGGCGCAGCCAGCGGCCCGGCGAAGCCGGATCCGCGGCTGGTAGCAGGACGCCCCCGAAGCGCCTGCGGCGCTTCCCCCGCTGGGGGCGCAGCCAGCGGCCTGGCAAAGCCAGATCCGCGGCTGCAGCTGGATTTTCCGGCGCCGGCAGTTGCGGCGGCGAATGGATTCGAAAATTTGTAGTACCGGGAGAAATGACCAATGAAAGCATTGCTTGATTTGTTTAAGCAGGTTGAGGAAGAAGAGCACTTCGACGCGATCAAGATCGGGCTCGCCTCGCCTGAGAAGATCCGCTCCTGGTCGTTCGGCGAAGTCAAGAAACCCGAGACCATCAACTACCGCACCTTCAAGCCGGAGCGGGATGGGCTGTTCTGCGCCAAGATCTTCGGGCCGATCAAGGACTACGAGTGCCTGTGCGGCAAGTACAAGCGGCTGAAGCATCGCGGCGTGATCTGCGAGAAGTGCGGCGTCGAGGTGACGCTGGCCAAGGTGCGCCGTGAGCGGATGGGCCACATCGAGCTGGCCAGCCCGACTGCGCACATCTGGTTCCTGAAGTCGCTGCCGTCGCGCCTGGGCATGGTCCTGGACATGACGCTGCGCGACATCGAGCGCGTGCTGTACTTCGAGGCGTACGTCGTCGTCGAGCCGGGCATGACGCCACTCAAGCGCAACCAGCTGCTGACCGAGGACGATTTCCTCGCCAAGACCGACGAGTTCGGCGACGAGTTCGAGGCATCGATGGGTGCCGAGGGTATCCGCCACCTGCTCAAGTCGATCAATGTCGATCGCGTCGTCGAGACGCTGCGCGACGAGCTGCAGGTGACTACCTCCGAAGCCAAGATCAAGAAGATCGCCAAGCGGCTGAAGGTGCTGGAAGGCTTCCAGCGCTCCGGCATCAAGCCGGAATGGATGGTGATGGAAGTGCTGCCGGTGCTGCCGCCGGAGCTGCGCCCGCTGGTGCCGCTGGACGGCGGCCGCTTCGCGACCTCCGACCTGAACGACCTCTATCGCCGCGTCATCAACCGGAACAACCGGCTGAAGCGGCTGCTCGAGCTGAAGGCGCCGGAAATCATCGTCCGTAACGAAAAGCGGATGCTGCAGGAATCGGTGGATTCGCTGCTCGACAACGGCCGTCGCGGCAAAGCGATGACCGGCGCCAACAAGCGCGCCCTCAAGTCGCTGGCCGACATGATCAAGGGCAAAGGCGGGCGCTTCCGCCAGAACCTGCTCGGCAAGCGGGTGGACTACTCGGGCCGCTCGGTCATCGTGGTCGGTCCGCAGCTGAAGCTGCACCAGTGCGGCTTGCCCAAGCTGATGGCCCTCGAGCTGTTCAAGCCGTTCATCTTCAACAAGCTGGAGACGATGGGCGTCGCGACGACCATCAAGCAGGCCAAGAAGTTCGTCGAGAACCAGGAGCCGATCGTCTGGGACATCCTCGAGGAAGTGATCCGCGAGCACCCGGTCATGCTCAACCGCGCGCCGACGCTGCATCGCCTGGGCATCCAGGCATTCGAGCCGGTGCTGATCGAAGGCAAGGCGATCCAGCTGCATCCGCTGGTCTGCGCGGCGTTCAACGCCGACTTCGACGGCGACCAGATGGCCGTGCACGTGCCGCTGTCGCTCGAGGCGCAGATGGAAGCGCGCACGCTCATGCTCGCGTCCAACAACGTGCTGTTCCCGTCCAACGGCGAGCCGTCGATCGTGCCGTCGCAGGACATCGTGCTGGGCCTCTACTACACCACCCGCGAGAAGATCAACGGCAAGGGCGAAGGCATGATGTTCGCCGACGTCAAGGAAGTGCAGCGCGCCTACGACAACAAGGAAGTCGAGCTCGCCACCCGCATCTCGGTGCGGCTGGTGGAGTACGCCAGGGAAGGCGATGACTTCCGGCCGGTCAAGCGGCTGGTGCAGACCACCGTCGGCCGGGCGCTGTTGTCCGAGATCCTGCCGAAGGGCCTGCCGTTCGACCTGATGAACAAGGCGCTGAAGAAGAAGGAGATCTCGCGCCTGATCAACGCGTCGTTCCGGCGCTGCGGCCTGCGCGCCACCGTGATCTTCGCCGACCAGCTGATGCAGAACGGCTTCAGGCTGGCCACGCGCGGCGGCATCTCGATCGCGATCGACGACATGCTGGTTCCTCCCAGCAAGCCGGCGATCCTCGGGGCCGCCGAGAAGGAGGTCAAAGAGATCGAGCAGCAGTACACTTCGGGCCTGGTTACCCAGGGCGAGCGCTACAACAAGGTGGTGGACATCTGGTCCAAGGCCGGCGACCAGGTCGGCAAGGCGATGATGGACCAGCTTGCGACCGAGAACGTGGTCGACGCAAAGGGCAACACGGTCAAGCAGGAGTCGTTCAACGCCATCTACATGATGGCGGACTCCGGCGCGCGTGGCTCCGCGGCCCAGATCCGCCAGCTGGCGGGGATGCGCGGCCTGATGGCAAAGCCGGACGGCTCGATCATCGAGACGCCGATCACCGCGAACTTCCGCGAAGGCCTCAACGTCCTGCAGTACTTCATCTCCACCCACGGCGCCCGGAAGGGTCTCGCGGACACGGCGCTCAAGACGGCCAACTCCGGCTACCTCACCCGCCGGCTGGTCGACGTGACGCAGGACCTGGTGGTCACCGAGGTCGATTGCGGCACCTCCAACGGCGTCGCGATGCGGGCGCTGGTTGAAGGCGGCGAGATCATCGAAGCGCTGCGCGACCGGGTCCTGGGTCGGGTCGCGGCGGTGGACGTCATCAGCCCCGAGTCGCAGGAGACCCTGTTCGAGGCCGGCACGCTGCTGGACGAGGATACGGTCGAGGCGATCGAGCAGATCGGCATCGACGAGGTGCGCGTGCGCACCCCGCTCACCTGCGACACCCGCTATGGCTTGTGCGCCAAGTGCTACGGTCGCGACCTCGGTCGTGGTTCGCTGGTCAACGTCGGTGAGGCCGTCGGCGTCATCGCCGCCCAGTCCATCGGCGAGCCGGGTACCCAGCTGACGATGCGGACCTTCCACATCGGCGGCGCGGCGTCGCGGGCGGCGGTGTCGAGCTCGGTCGAGGCCAAGTCGAACGGCGTGGCCCGCTTCACCGCGACCATGCGCTACATCACCAGCAGCAAGGGCGACCTGATCGTCATCTCGCGCTCCGGCGAGGTGATGATCACCGACGACAACGGCCGGGAACGCGAGCGCCACAAGATTCCGTACGGGGCGACCCTGCTGGTCCGGGACGGCACCACCGTCAAGGCCGGCGTGCAGCTCGCCAGCTGGGATCCGCTGACGCGTCCGATCATCACCGAGTACGCGGGTACCGTGAAGTTCGAGAACGTGGAAGAGGGCGTCACCGTTGCCAAGCAGATCGACGAGGTCACCGGCCTCTCGACCCAGGTCGTCATCGATGCGAAACGGCGCAGCGCGAGCAGCGCCCGCAACGTCCGCCCGACGATGAAGCTGATCAACGAGGTCGGCGAGGAAGTGAAGATCGCTGCCACCGACCACTCGGTGCAGATCGGCTTCCCGGTCGGCGCGCTGATCACGGTTCGCGACGGGCAGTCGGTTGCTGTCGGAGACGTGCTGGCACGGATCCCGCAGGAGACGCAGAAGAACCGGGACATCACCGGCGGCCTGCCGCGGGTGGCGGAACTGTTCGAGGCGCGCTCGCCGAAGGACGCCGGCATGCTGGCGGAAGTGACCGGTACGGTCTCGTTCGGCAAGGACACCAAGGGCAAGCAGCGACTGGTCATCACCGACCTGGACGGCAACGCCCACGAGTTCCTGATCCCGAAAGAGAAGCACGTGCTGGTGCACGATGGCCAGGTGGTCAACAAGGGCGAGATGATCGTCGACGGGCCTGCCGATCCGCACGACATCCTGCGCCTTCTCGGCATCGAGGCGCTGTCGCGCTATATCGTCGATGAAGTGCAGGATGTCTATCGCCTGCAGGGCGTGAAGATCAACGACAAGCACATCGAGGTGATCGTTCGCCAGATGCTGCGTCGGGTTGTCGTCACCATTCCCGGCGGCACCGGCTTCATCGTCGGCGAGCAGGTCGAGCGCAGCGAAATCCTGGACGCGACCGACAAGATGGTGGCCGAGGACAAGTTGCCCCCGGTCTACGAGAACATCCTGCTCGGTATCACCAAGGCATCGCTGTCGACCGACTCGTTCATCTCCGCCGCATCGTTCCAGGAGACCACTCGCGTGCTGACGGAAGCCGCGATCATGGGCAAGCGGGACGACCTGCGCGGGCTGAAGGAGAACGTCATCGTCGGCCGGCTGATTCCTGCCGGCACCGGCCTCGCTTACCACAAGGCCCGCTACGAGAAGGAATCGGTGGAAGCCCAGGAGGCCGCAGCCCTGGCGGCAGCCGAAGCGGCATTCGCGCCGCGCGAGG
>CAWJNC010000007.1:0-13219 GCA_963844195.1 uncultured Pseudomonadota bacterium
CGGCTTGCCTGAGCTTCGTCTATCGCTATCGCAGCCGCGACGTGACCACGAACCTGCCGCTGCCGCAGGCGCTGCGGCGGGTGGATGAGCTTCTAGGCGGCAGTTTCCGGCAGGCGAACCTGCAATCTGGCGCATTGGAGGCGCAACTCGGCTTCAGCAAGCGTGGCAAGGCGCTCTTGCGCACGAGCCGTGGCGCTGGGCGGCCTGCCGCCGACGCCGCCGAGGGCGAGACCAAGGGCAGGAGCGGGAAGCAGGACGAGGTCGACACCGAGGGCCATGGCGGGGCCACCGATGATTGCGGCGACACCCCGGCCGTGCCGGCCACGGTCGCGCACAACCGCGAGAAGCAGCGCCTGCTGTCTCTCGACCGGCCGTTCCTGCAGGCCCTCGGGGTGACCGACAGCCGGGGCACCTGATCCCGTCGATGGCCCGCAAGTGGAAGCAGATCAACCGGTTCATCGAGGTGTTCGCCGACGCGTGGCGATCCTCCGGCCTGCACAGCGGAGGCCCCGCTGCGCTTGATCGATTTCGGCTCGGGCAAGGGATACCTGACTTTCGCGCTGCACGACTACCTGCGCGAACAATGGGAGTCGCTCGCGACCCGGGGGTGGAGTTGCGCGGCGATCTGGTGAAGACCTGCAGCGATGCGGTTACCGAGCTCGGCATCGAGGGGCTGGCCTTCAGCCAGGGGGACATCGCCAGCTACTGCGCGCAGACCTGCAAGGCGCGCCGGGCAATCCTGCCTACGACGTCATGATCGCCCTGCACGCCTGCGACACTGCCACGGACGACGCCATCTACCAGGGCATGCGGGCCGGGGCCGCCATCATCATGTGCGCGCCGTGCTGCCACAAGCAGTTGCGCCCGCAGCTGCTCAGCCCGCATCCGCTGCGGCCGATCCTGCAGCACGGCATCCACCTCGGCCAGCAGGCGGAGATGGTGACCGACGGCCTGCGCGCGATGCTGCTCGAAGCCTGCGGCTACGAGACGCAGGTCTTCGAGTTCATCTCGCTCGAACACACCAGCAAGAACAAGATGATCCTCGCGGTGAAGCGGCGCACGCCCCGGCCGCCGGGGCCGATCCTCGCGCAGATCGAGGAGATCAAGTCCTTCTACGGGATCCGCGAGCAGCGGCTGGAGAGCCTGCTGCGCGGGGGGCCGTGGGGGCTGGTTGATCAGGGTGATTGAGGGGATTCGTGAGCAGCGGCTGAAGAACCTGCTGCCAGGCGAGCCGGGATGTCCGGCATGACGGAGGTCCGGGGTGCCAGAGTCAGCGAGTCCGAGGTCTCCGGGAACTTGTAGATGGTGTCGTTCAGGTATCGGGCGACGAAGCGGATGTCTTCGTCGCTCCAGCCGAGCCGGCCGGTCTCCTGCCATCGACGGACCTGGGCCACGAGGCTGCCCCAGTCAGTCGCAAGGCGGTTGTCGCGCCAGTGAACCTGCTGGCTATGGCAGAGCTGGCAGTTCGTGGCGTATAACAGTTCGCCCCGCGCCTGACCGGCAGCCGGCGGGGCGAACGCTGCAATCGAACAAGCCACGGCGGCGGAAAGCAGCGGGATTACACCATTCATCGCAGGCTCCAGCATTTCGTGCAGGTCGAACCAAGTTCAGCGGGGCTGGCTGTTCCGGAATAGATGTACCCGCGTGATGCTACCGCCGGTGGCCGGCGCCGTCACGCGGCATCAGGGAGCTTGACCAAGTGCGGGCATGGTCAATCAAGGACGAAGGGTTCGAGATTGTCGGGAACCATCTTGGGATCGATCCCGGCTACCTGCTGTCGATGCTGCACGTCTCGTGGATGAGTCGGCCGAACAACGTGGTGGTGCCGTGCGGCAAGATGGGCCTCGCGATGCAGCTGATCTTCACGCCGATGATCCTGAGGCTGATGGGATCTCAAACGGCGCTCCGGCTGGCTCTCTGGCTGGCTTTGCGAGGCAGTAGGTGGAGCGCCCGCGCGTTGGCTGATCCGCCCTAGAATGGCCTGCCGAACACTTCAGGAGCCGGCAATGCCAGAGAAGAGCGCGAGGAGGATCGTCTTCTACCACAACCCCCAGAGTCGCGCGGCCATGGTGCGCTGGATGCTGGAGGAGTGCGATGCCGACTACGAGATCCGGCATGTCGACCTGAAAAAGGGCGAGAACCGGCAACCGGCTTACCTCGCCGTCAATCCGATGGGCAAGATCCCGGCCATCGTCGTCGACGGCACGGTGATCACCGAAGTTCCCGCGATCATCGCGTGGCTGGCCGATGCCTATCCTGCTGCCGGGCTCGCGCCGCTGGTGGGCTCGACCGAACGCGGCACCTGGTACCGCTGGCTGTTCTTCGGCGGCAGCTGCATCGAGCCGGCGGTGGCCGAGGAGATGTTCAAGCGCCCGCCGGTGGCGCGCAGGAGCGCGATCGGCTGGGGCAGCATCGACGATGTGGTCACGGCGATCGAGGCCGGCCTGCGTCCGGGCCCGTGGCTGCTCGGCGAGCGCTTCAGCGCGGCCGACGTCTATGTCGGCGCGGAGCTCGGCTGGGCGGCGCAGTGCGGCGTGAAGCCGGTGCAGGAGAGCAAGGTGATCGGGGAGTACACCGCCCGCTGCGCGGAACGCCCCGCTTTCCGGAAGGCGATGGGCTGAATCGCTCCGCCTGGTTCAATCGATGCGGTAAAGCCTTCTGGCGTTGTCGCCGAGAACGGCTGCCTGATCGGCTGCATTGAGTCCCCGTATTGCATCCTTGACGGCAGCCAAGATAGAGGCGTAGTCGGTCCAGAGCTTCTCGATCGGAAAGTTCGAACCCCACATGCAGCGTCGCGGACCGAAGATCTCGATTGTCTCGCCAATGATCTCGGCGATGTGTGCGGGATCGTTGCGATGAATAAAGGTGCCGAGCCCCGAAAGCTTGGTATGGACATTGGGCTGATCCGCCAGCCGCTTCATGCCATCGCGCCAGGCGAGGCGCCCGGCCTGGGAGCGGTCCTCTGCCATGCCGGCATGCTCCAGGACGAGCGTAATTCGAGGAAACGCCGCCGCCAGCGCCGCGCCATCCTTCATCTGCGAGGAGAAGACCTGAAGCTCGAAGAGCCAATCATGCGCCTCGAGCTTCGCGAAATTCCGACGGAAAGCCACTGCGTTCATCTCGTCCGGCCGGGATGCGAACCTGTACATCGGGTTCTCATGCCAGTGCAATTGCTGCCGCACGCCTCGCATCAGCGGTGCCCTTGCCTGGGCTTGCAGGATGGTAGCCGCGTCATCGGCCAGAAGGTCGACGAAGCCGACTATCGCATGCGGCCAGCCGCTGCGGTCGGCGACCGATTGCACCCATTGGACTTCCTCGACGGCGCGTTCCTTAGCCCAATTGGTCTGTACGTACACCGAAGCCGCGACGTCGCATCCAGCGACATCCGACAGGTACTCCTCGATCGGGTAGTCGCGCTTGATGGCTTCGTAGTCGCCGAAGATCCGGGGAACAGTTGGGCCCTGCAACCATGGCTGGTCGGCGCGGCGCCAGACGTGATGGTGAGCATCAACCACGCGAGGCTTGGTAGCGGAGGATGAGTTGGTCATATCAGAATGAGCGCGATGGCTGGAAAGAAGGTCAACAGCAATAGCACTGCCAACAGGGCGAAGACAAAGGGGATCGCGCCAACGACCACTTCCTTCATCGACGTTCCGGAGATGCCCGCGATGACGAAGAGGTTCAAGCCGATTGGCGGGGTGATCGCCGCGATCTCGATGTTCAGAGTAAGCACGATGGCGAAGTGAATGGGATCGATTCCCAGCGCCTTCACAGTGGGCAGCAGCAGGGGCGTGACGACCGTGAGCAACGTGAAGCCATCCAGAAAGCACCCAAGCACAAGCAGGACGCAGTTGACCAGTAGCAGGAATTGGATTGGTGAAAGGTTGAGGGCATTGATGGCGTTGACGATGGCGTCCGGAATGCCGGCCAGCGTGGCTACCATGCCGACGAACAGGGCACCCGACAGGATGAAGAGGATGGCGCCAGTCGAACGCGCGCTTTCAACCAGGATGGCCGGCAGGTCTCCAAAGCCGATGGTGCGATAGAAGAAGACGCCGACGATGATGCCGTAGGCGACGGATACCGCGGCAGCTTCGGTTGGCGTGAAGAACCCGAGGTAGATGCCGCCCAGGACGATAGCCGGCATGAGCAGCGCAGGGCCTGCACGCTGGAAGGCCGACCAGACCCTGGAGACGGAAAATGCTTCGGTACGTTTTCCGTAGCCATGGCGCCGGGCCAGGAGGAAAGCCACTAAGCCGATCGCGCTGGCGGCGACGAGCCCGGGCAGCACGCCGGCGATGAACAAGTCCTTCACCGACTGTTGCGCCATTTCCGCATAGATGATGAAGGTCACGCTCGGTGGAATCAGGATCCCCAAGGTGCCGCCCGCGGCCATCAGACCGGCGCTGAACTGGCGTGGATAGCCCAGCGTACCCATCACCGGGATCATGACCCGACCCAACGCAGCTGCAGAGGCGACGGATGAACCGGTCATGGCACCGAAGATGGCTGATGCGCCGCTCGCTCCGACCGAAGCACCACCCGAGATGCCGCCGACGAGGCTCTGCATGAGATCGAAGAGGTACTTCGCGAAGCCTGACCGCAGCATGATGTTGCCGGCCAGGATGAAGAATGGGATTGCCAGCAGCACGAAGCTGTCCAGGCCGGAATAGATGGATTGCGCAATCTGAGTCAGCGATGTGACCTGGAAGACCACGACAGCCGCGAGTCCGGTGAGCCACAGGCTGAATGCGACCGGGACGCCGAGCGCCAGCAGCGCAACAAGGGACACTATCAGGAAGATCGCCATCGTCAGGCTTCTACGCTGGCAGCGGGAGTTGCGGGCCGGATCCCGAGGAGACGCAGGAGGAGGCGAAGGCTCATCAGTCCGAAGCAGACCGGCACCGTAGCCTGCGCGACCCAGATCGGAAACGGAAGATCGGAATGCGCGAACGAGAGGCCGAAGGTGGCGGATTCGATCACGTACTTCGTACCCAGCCACGTCGCCGTGGCCGCAAAGGCGAGGCACAGGACGTCTGCCAAGCGCTCCAGGATCGACTGCCCCGTCGGCGGAAGGTGGGACACGAACAGTTCAACCCGTACGTTCGCGCCATCGCGCGCCAACCCGACGGCAGCGATGTACGTCATCAAGATGAGGAGGAGGCGCGCGAGTTCGTCCGTCCAGAGATTGGAGTGCCCGAAGATGCCTCTTGCCACCAGTTCGTACACGACGATGATGAGCACCGCCGTCAAGGTAAGGCCGGCGAGCGCGTCTTCCACTTGTCCGAGTAGACGCGCAGCGCGCATGAGACCGCGATTCATTTGCCCGCTTTCCTTGCTTACTTCGAGTAGCTGCGCACCTTCTCCAGCAGGTCCGGCCCGATCTGGGATTCGAACTGCTTCCAGACGGGACGGGTTGCTTCGATCCACGCGGCGCGCTCGGCATCCGTCTGGATGTGTACATCCACGCCTTGTGCCTTCATCCCTTCGATGGCCTTCCGGGATTCCGCGGCGGCGCGTTCACGATGGCGCATGGCTACCTCGGTTGCGGCGCCTTGGATGACGTCGCGCAACTCGGGAGCGAGACCGTTCCACCACTTGGCATTGACCATCCAGGGATAGAAGGCGATGTAGTAGGTGGCGTAGTTGACGTGCCGGATGCTTTCCTGCCACTTGTAGATCAGGAAGTTGTCGGTCGGGACGTTCAGCCCATCAATGACCCCCTGCTGGATGGCGGGCGACAGCTCGACGAAGTTCAGCGACACCGGCGTCGCACCCAGCGCCTGGAGCGTGGCCAGGTTCACCTTGCCGAGGCCGCGGATCTTCAAACCTGCCATGTCGCGGGGACCGCGGATCGGGGTATTCTTGGTGCCCGGCACTAGGTAGTCGAAGGGCAGCACGCCGATCAGCTTGGCGCCCTTCGATTCGACGTCAGCGTATGCTTGCTGGAAGAAGCCGTCGTCGATTGCCTTGTAGAAGGACTGCTGGGTCGGGAATGCATAGGGGAGCTCCGATACCGCAAGGCGCGGAGACAGGGAGCTCCAGTACGCGGATATCAAGGTGCTCATCTCCGCGTCGCCGCGCAGCAGTGCCTGCAGCAGGTCCAAGCCCTTGTAGAGACTGCCGCTCGGGAACAGCTTGACCTCGATGCGTCCCTTGCTTCGCTCCTCCACCAGCTTCTTGAACTCCTGGTTTGCCAAGCCAGGGGTGATTTCGAGCGAATACTCGATTGGGAAACGTATCGTGACCTCTGCAGCGGACGCGGGGGCTGGTGTCACGAGCGCAGCGGCAAGCATCGAGCCAAGAGCAATGAGTGTCTTTCTCATCGAATACTCCAGAGAGGCCGCCCGATGCACCGTGCGCCGGGCGTAGAGGTGGAAAAGTGGGTAGTGGCGGGCGAGATCGGGCGGCGCGCTGCGCCGTGGTCAACGACTGTAGCCCTTGACGCGCTCGATCAGATCCTTGCCGACTTGAGGCTCGAAATCCGACCACACCCTCGCCGTGGCATCGGCCCAGGCTTCGCGTTCGGCCTCGGTCTGGACGTGTACGTCCACGCCATGGCTTCGCAGCGCATCAATGGCTTTCTGCGTTTCCGCCTCCGAGCGTGCCCTGTGACGCATCGCGACTTCCAGCGCAGTATCCTGGATGGTGGCGCGAAGGCTCTCGTCCAGGCCTTTCCACCACTTCGCGTTCACCATCCAGGGATAGAAGGCGAGATAGGCAGGCGCGTAGGTGACATGCTTGACCGACTCGTACCATTTGTAGGCGAGAACGATGTCGATCGGGGCGTTGAGGCCGTCGATGACCCCCTGCTGCAGCGCCGGCGACAACTCCACCAGATTCAACGACACCGCTGAGGCACCAAGGGCCGAAAGCATGGCGGAATTCGTCTTGCCAAGGCCCCGGATTTTCAATCCCTTGATGTCCTGCGGAGTCCGCAGCGGCTTATCACGGGTGGCGAAGCCGAAATGATCGTACGGAAGAACGCCGATGATCTTTGCGCCCTTCGCCTCGACCTCCTCGTAGGTCTTCTCCATGAAGCCCTTGTCGTCGACCGCCTTGTAGAAGGCCCTCCGATCGGGGAATGCGTATGGCAGCTCGAAGACGGACAGCTTGGGCGAAACGGCAGTCCAGTATGCCGATGTGAGGGTGCTCATCTCGGCGTCGCCGCGCAGGATGGCCTGGACCAAATCAAGCCCCTTATAGAGGCTGCCGCTGGGAAAGAGCTTGACCTCGACCCGCCCCTTGGTACGCTCCTCGACGAGTCGCTTGAACTCGCGATTGGCTAGCCCCGGCGCAATTTCCGCGGAGTACTCTACCGGAAAACGGATCGTGACTTCCGCCGCGCCGACGACCAGAGGAGCAGCCGAAAGGCAGGTCGCGATGAAAAACGAACGGACCGACGAGGTAAGTCCCATGATGCCTCCCGCATTTTCCTTCGGACGTGAGGGAGTGTACTTTAGACTCTCTGAGATCGATTCTACGACCGGGCGGATCGCTACCGGCGACTGTCGCTGGCCGTAGAGCACGGGCCGCGTGACATCGATGGCGAGCATGAGGCAATCGCCAAGGCAGCCCTGGACCGCGATGTCGCACGGGCCACCGGATTGCTGAGCGATCACTATGAGCGAACCGCGGCTTTTCTCCGGCGGCACCTGCCCGCTTGAGCCCGGCCTATCCGAACCGCAGCGACCGCAGCCCTACCACCCGGTCGATCCAGAACACCACCCCGAAGGTCAGCAGGATGCTCACCGTCGATACCGCGGCGGCCGTCGGGTCGAAGTCCCAGCGCAGGTAGTCGAAGAGCTGCAGCGGCAGCGTGGTCATGCCGATGCCCTTCAGGAGCAGCGACATGTTGAACAGGTCGAACGAGATCACGAAGGCGAACAGGGCGCCGGTGATGATCCCGGGCTTGATGAGCGGCAGGGTGATGCGGCGGAAGGTGGTGGCCGGCGTCGCGCCGAGGCTGCGCGCCGCCTGCTCGATCGACGCGTCGTAGTTGAAGAGCGACGAGGCGACGTTGGTGAAGACGTAGGGCAGGGTCACCAGGATGTGGCCGACCACCAGGCCGAACATGGTGGTGGTGCCGATGCCGGTGGCATAGAGGAAGAACAGCAGCGCGATCGCGGTCAGGATCTCCGGCAGCATCAGCGGCAGCAGCAGCACCAGGCGCAGACGTCTCGCGCAGCCGGCCGGCGTGGCGCACCACGTAGAGCGCGGCGGCGGTGCCGATCGACGGTGGACACCAGCGTGGCGATGGTCGCGACGTGATCGACGTTCCGATCGCGCGCATGAACGCCTCGTTGTTGAACAGCGCGACGAACCAGCGCAGCGACAGGCCCTGCGGCGGAAAGGCCAGGATTTCGCCGGCGTTGAGCGACATGAGCACGATCAGCACGATCGGCAGCATCAGGAAGGCGTAGACGCCGGCGATCCAGGCCCGGGCGAGGAACCCGCCGCCGCCGAGGCGCCGCCGGCCCGCGAGGCGGGGCTGCGGAATCGCATCCCTCGCCGCCCCCTTCGACGGCCCCTTCGTACTCTCCTTCACTGCACGCCCCTTCATGAGCAGGCCCGACAGCTTGGCATAGACGGCCACGGCGACCAGCCCGCAGACGGCGAGCACCAGCGCCAGCGCCGCGCCGGCCGGCCACTGGAAGTTGTCGATCAGGTTCTGCACGACCAGCACCGACATGGTCTTCATCTGCGCCCCGCCGAGCATCACCGGCGTCACGTAGGCGCTCAGCGTGAGCACGAAGACCAGGATGGAACCCGCCTGGATGCCCGGCCAGCTCAGCGGCAGGACGAGGCGCCAGAACACCATGCAGCCGCGAGGCGCCGAGCGACTGGCCGGCCGTCTCCAGCACCGGATCGATGCTCTGGATGACGCCGATCAGCGGCAGGATCATGAACGGCAGGAACACGTGCACCAGCGCGATGGTGACGCCGAGCCGGTTGTTCATCAGCTGCAGGCCGGTCTCGAGCAGGCCCAGGTCGATCAGCGACGCGGTTGACGACGCCGTTGCCCGACAGCAGGATCAGCCAGCCGAAGCTGCGCACCACCACGCCGACCAGCAGCGGCGACAGCACCAGCACATAGAGCAGGCTCTGGTAGCGCGACCTGGTGCGCGCGAGGTGGTAGGCGAGGGGATAGCCGAGCACCAGGCAGATGACGGTGGTGGTGACGCCGAGCAGCAGCGTGTCCGCCAGCACGCCGAGGAAGTAGCCGTCGCCGAGGATCCGCGTGTAGTTGCCGACGGTGAGGCCGGCGCCATAGGGCGCGCCGACCGCCGGCTCGCGCAGGCTCATCACGACGATGTTGAGGTACGGCAGGACCAGGAACACGCCGATCAGCACCAGCGCCGGTGCGATCAGCCAGAAGGCGCGTTCCCCGAGCGGCAGGCGCGGCCGGGGCGTGGGAGTGGGGGTGACGGCGGCCTGGGTCATGCGGACCTGGGAATGACCCAGGCGCTGTCAGGGCCGAGCACGACGGCGGCGCGGCGCCTTCCGGCAACCCGCTGCGCATGGGCGGTCTGCACCACCAGCGAGACGTCACCGGTGCACTGCACGACATGTTCGACGGCGGCGCCGAGGAAGTAGACGCGGCTGACGGTGCACTCGTGCAGGCTGGTTGCCGCCCTGGCACCGTGCCGCGAGCCTGGGCGCCGCTTGCGGCGGGATGACCTTGGTGCCCCTCGCCGCCGGGCCCGCCGGCGAAGCCGATCGCCTCCGGGCGGATCGCGAGATGCACCGGCTCGCCCGGCTGCAGCGGCCGATCGTGGCGCGCATTGACGATGCCGATCGGCGTCTGCACGCGGATCGCCAGGCACCCGCCGTCGTCGCCGGCGGGGCCGGCGCTGCCCTGGGTAGCGGTGGCGGTGCCGACGACCGAGCCCTCAACCAGGTTCGAGCGGCCGATGAAGCGGGCGACCTGCACGCTGCGCGGGCGCAGGTAGATGTCCTCCGGCGGCCCGAGCTGGGCGAGCTTGCCCTCGAGCATCACCGCGATGCGGTCCGACATCACCATCGCCTCGGCCTGGTCGTGGGTCACGTAGAGGGTGGTGATGCCGACGCGCTTCTGCAGTTCGCGGATGAAGACCCGCATCTCGTCGCGCAGCACCGCATCGAGGTTGGCCAGCGGCTCGTCGAGCAGCAGCAGCCGCGGCTCGATGACCAGCGCCCGGGCGAGCGCCACCCGCTGCTGCTGGCCGCCGGAGAGCTGCCGCGGATAGCGATCCAGCATGCTCGCTCAGCTGCACCATGCCCAGCACCGCGTCGACCCGCTGGCGGATCTCGGCCTTGCCGATGCCGCGCATCTCCAGGCCGAAGGCCAGGTTGCGCTGGACCGTCAGGTGCGGGAACAGCGCGTAGTTCTGGAACACCATGCCGATGTCGCGGCGCTCGGGCGGCTGGCCGGTGACTTCCTCGCCGTCGAGCAGCACCCGCCCGGCATCCGGATATTCGAAGCCGGCGACGCAGCGCAGCGTCGTCGTCTTGCCGCAGCCGCTCGGGCCCGAGCAGCGAGATGAACTCGCCTTCGGCCGTGGCGAGGTCGAGGTGGTGGACCGCCGCAACGCCGTTGAAGGTCTTCCTGAGCCCGTCGAGTACCAGCCGCGTCATTCAGCGGCGCTCGCTGCAATGCGCCGGGCGTTCACTTCATCTCCCGGTTCCAGCGGTCGGTGATCGCCTGCAGCTGCGGGTTGACCTTGGCCCAGTCGAACTGGACGATGGACGACATGTTGCCGGCCCGTTGACCGGGATGTCCGCCTGCAGCTCGGCCGGCACCTGCGATTTCACGTTGCTGGGCGACGTGTAGAACTCCTTGGCCATCATCTCCTGCACCTGCGGCCCGAGGATGAAGTTCAGGTACTGGTAGGCCGCCTCCTTGGAAGGCGCGTGCTTGAGGATGTTGAAGGACTGCTCGAAGGCGACCACGCCCTCCTTGGGCACCACCATCTCGACCGGCACGCCCTTCTTCTTCAGGGCGACGATCTCGGGGAAGTCGATGACCGCGACGTTCACGTCGCCGCGCGTCAGCATGGTGGCGAGCGTGCCGCTCCAGTCGGCCTGCTGGAACGGCATGCAGCTTCTTGATCTCGGTGAAGGCGGTGTCGATGGCGTCCTGCGAGCCGCCGTGGATCCGGCCGCTCATCAGCAGGAACAGCATGGCCGCGGTGTTGCCGATCTGGTAGAGGCCGATCTTGCCCTTGAACTCCGGGTTGGTCCAGAGGTCGGTCCAGGAGGTGGGCGGCTTCTTGACCAGGTCCTTGCGATAGCCGATGCCGATGGTGGAGACGATGCCGCGCACGCCGTTGTCCTGGGCGTTGCGCAGGTTGGGATAGACGTTCGCGAGGTTGGGCACCTTGTCGACCGGGATCGGCTCGAAGAAGCCTTCGCTCGCGCACCACGCTGGCGATGTTCTCGTTGACCATCAGCACGCTGTAGGGCGGCTTCTCGACGCCCGCGGCGCGCAGGTTGGCGATGAAGTTCTTGCCCAGGCCCACGTCCAGCGTCGGCGTCGACCGATGCCGACTTCGTGAACATCGGCAGCAGGTCGCTGCGCCAGAACTTCTCCCACCGGCCGCCGTAGGTGTTGATCACCAGCTTCTGCTGCGCGGCGACCAGGCGCGGCAGGGCGATGCCGGCCGCGCCGACGCCCAGCGAAGCGCCGGCGACGGCAGGCTGCCGGCACCGAGGCCGGCAAGGATGCGGCGGCGCCCGCGGCCGTGGGCTTCGACGATGCCTCGAGCTTCGACCATAGCAGCACTGTTCACGTCCGGGCGTTTCATGTCGGCTCTCTCGTCGGGGTGGGGTTGCGGTAGTTGTAGTTCCGGTCCAGCCGCTCCATCAGGTAGTCGCCGTAGCGCACCGGCGGATAGCGCGGCGGGTTGGCGGCATCCGGTGCAGGCCGGCAGGCATTCGATGATCTCGTCCATGCCGGCGTCGAAGAAATACGGCAGCGAATAGCGGTCGCCGCCGGAGCGGTTGATCACGCGATGCGGCGTCGAGACGTAGCGGTTGTTGGTCCAGCGCGCCAGCATGTCGGCGACGTTGAGCACGAAGGTGCCCGGCAGCGGCGGCGCGTCGATCCATTCTCCCACCCGCGGGCGCACCTGCAGTCCGCCGGTATCGTCCTGGGCCAGCAGCGTGATGATGCCGTAGTCGGTGTGCGGCGCGGAGCCGAACTGTTCCGCGTCCGACTGCGGCGGCTGCGGCGGATAGTGCAGCAGGCGCAGGAAGGTGGTCGGCTTGCGGAAGAAGGGGTCGAGCGAATCGGCCGGCATGTCCAGCGACATGGCGATCAGCCGGATCACGTGGCGCGCCAGCGCGTCGATCTCGCGCAGGTAGCGCTCGATCGCCGGCCGGAAGGTCGGCAGCCAGTCCGGCCACTGGTTGGGGCCCTGCAGCGGCTTGCCGGCGAGCAGGTCGGGATCATCCGGCGGCAGTTCGTGCATCAGCATCAGCGACTCGCTGAGGTTCGGGCGGGTGACCCGCGCGACGCTCGAGGTGACGATGGTCGACGTGGCCAGCCCCATGTAGCCGCGATGGAAGCCGTTGATCGCAATGGACTGCTTCTGTTCCAGGCTCGACGCATGGAACTGCCGCGATGCGTCGAACGCGCCTGCCAGCGCCTCGTCCGACACGTGTGGTTGGCGATGTAGGCGAAGCCGATGGATCGCCAGCGCATGGTGCAGCTGCCGCGCCGCCTGCGCCGCCGCGGTGCTCGCCGGCGTCGAGGCTGTGGCCCAGGTCCACGATGGGGATGGCTTCGGTCGACATGCTGCTAGTCTCGATGAGCTGGGCCGGATAAAGCGGGGCGGGATCGGATATGCAAGGAATGTACCAAAGGGAAGCGGGCGATCACCAGCCGCAGGGAATGTCGGACACCGGCGCGCGAAGGAACGGTGCCTGCAAGCCCGATGAGGCTTGACGATGCGCCGTAGAATCAGTCACGCGTTGCCGACTCAGCCGGGAGCAAGTCGAGGTGTGCGCTCATATGGGACTGGCAGGAATCATCGTCTCACTGGTCCTGCTGATGTACCTGGCCTACCGCGGGATCAGCGTCCTGGTCCTGGCGCCGTTGCTGGCGCTCCTCGCGGTGCTGCTAAGCGGCGAGCGCCGCTGTTTCGCCACCTACACCCAGATCTTCATGCCCGCGCTTGGCAAGTACCTGATCCAGTACTTCCCGGTGTTCCTGCTAGGCGATCTTCGGCAAGCTGAT
>CAWJNC010000008.1:0-275311 GCA_963844195.1 uncultured Pseudomonadota bacterium
GGAGTTCTACCTCGGCGGCGGCGGCGAGGCGCGCAAGTCCTTCAAGAACCTCAAGTCCTACAAGCGCCGCAAGCGCTGGCTCTGATCGCGACAATGGGGCCAGATCGACGCGCCGGCGCATCAATGAGAAACGGACCACCAGAAGAAGCGGACGACCAGACACCGGGCGATGGCATGACTCAATACTTTGACGACCTCGAGACCCGTGCTCCTGAGGCCCGCGAAGGCGCCCTGCTCGCGCGCCTGCCGGAACTCCTGGCGCATGCGATCGCCAGGCGCCCGGATGGGCCCGCCAGCTTGGGGGCGTGGATCCGCGCAGCGTCAATTCGCGCAAGGCGCTGGCGGCGCTGCCGGTGCTGCGCAAGGGCGAGTTGAAGGACCTGCAGGCAGGCGGATCCCCCGTTCGGCGGGCTGACGACGTGGCGCCGGGCAGGCTGGGCCATCTCTTCATGTCGCCCGGGCCGATCTTCGATCCGGAAGGTGCCGGTCCCGATCCCTGGCGGGTGGTGCGCGCGCTATGGGCGGCCGGCGTGCGGCCGGGGCAGGTGCTGCAGAACTGCTTCGGCTACCACCTGACGCCCGGCGCCTGGATGGTGGACCATGCCGCCCGCAAGCTCGGCTGCGCGGTCATCCCCGCCGGCACCGGCCAGACCGAGCAGCAGATCGAGGTGATCCGGATGCTGCGACCCGACGCCTACGTCGGCACGCCCAGCTTCCTGCGCATCATCATCGAGAAGGCGCAGCGAACGGGCTCGACATCTCCAACCTGAAGCGGGCGCTTGCTAGCGGCGGAAGCGCTGCCTGCGAAGCCTGCGGCAGCTGGTTCCAGGAGCAGGGCGTGGATACGGTACTGCAGTGGTACGGCACGGCGGATCTCGGCTGCATCGCCTACGAGTCGGAGGCGATGGAAGGCATGATCCTGGAGGAGGATGTGCTGCTGGAGATCGTGCGGCCCGGCACGGGCGAACCGGTGCCCGACGGCGAGGTCGGGGAGATCGTCGTCACGAGCTTCAATCCCCAGTATCCGATGATCCGCTTCGGCACCGGGGATCTTTCCGCCGTGCTGGAGGGGGTGTCGCCGTGTGGGCGGACCAACGTGCGGATCCGGGGCTGGCTTGGGCGCGCCGATCAGGTCACCAAGGTACGCGGGATGTTCGTGCATCCGCAGCAGGTGGCGGCGGCCATTGCCCGACACCCGGAGGTCCGGCGGGCGCGGCTGGTGGTATCCGGCGAAATGGCGAACGACCGCATGACGTTGCTGTGCGAAGTTCCCGGAGCGCCGGACGAGCATGCCGCAAGCGCTTTGACCGACCGCATCGGCCAGAGCATCAGGGAGGCCACCAACCTGCGCGCCGAGGTGCAACTGGTGCCGTTATCGAGCCTGCCCAACGACGGCAAGGTCATCGAAGACACCCGCAAGCTCGAATAACGTTTCGAACCTTTATAGCTGCCCGGGTTTACCTGACAGAGGCGGAAGTCCGCGCAGGTGGGCTTTGCTGCGCGACCGGCGCAGCGTTCGGCAGGAAGGCGCTCAGGGTGTCGTCCTTCGTCCGTTGCGCGCATTCGTGGGCCGCCTCGCGCAATTCCGTCTGCAGGCGCTTGGCTCCGTCGGCCAGCAATTGGTCCAGGGTAGCCGAATCGCCTTCGCGATCGCGCCGGCTGCGGCACTTGCCGGAGGCGAGGACGGTCCCGTCGCGGCGGTCGACCAGGCTGATTCGTGCCGAATAGACCACGAACAATTTCTCCGGGTCATTGCGGTAGGGTCGGAAGTCCCAGTTGATGGTCTTGACGTCGAGGAGCAGGTCGGCGGCATCGTGCGTGCTGGTGCGCATGTCGTTGCGGCTGGCGAGCGCATTCAACAGATCTTCCGATAGCTGGCCGGCGGGATCCTGGAGGTCGTAGTCCTCTACCAGGCGGTTGCCTTCATGCATCATCGCAACGGCGCCGAGGATGCCGAACATCCGGCGCCCTGGGGTGTCGGCATAGAAGCTGGGCGTGCTCCCGGTGCGCACTGCCAGTGAGCGCTGGCGCAACGCTTCAGACGGCAGCTGGTCCAGGCGCTTGCCGCCGACATTCCGGGCCGACAGGGACTCGTCGTCTTCGCTGCTGGTGGGCAACGTACTGGCACAGCCGGCCATCAGGCAGGCCGCGAGCAGCGACGTGATGCCTGAAAGCAGAGTGGCGGGTGACGAGCGACTGATCATGCAAGCCTCAGAAAATGGCGAACTGTTCCACTAGCGCTGCCGACGCAATCAATATGCCCGCACCGGCCGCCGCAACTGCATAACGTTTACCTTTTTCGTCCTTCGCCGCGAGGAACGGGTCCGCCAGCTTGATGTAAAGACAGCCGACAAACAGGGCGATGGCGCTTGGCCGGTCGAGGGGGGTGCCAAGGAGCCAGCTGCCGAGGCCGAAGCCGATGGTCATTGCGACGGCGCCGAGCACATGCTGCGCAGCGGCAGAGTGTGAAGGTAACGGAAAGTCGAGGCCAAGAAGCTTCATTTGCGGTCGAATTGTTTCAAGATGTCTGGCCATCATGCTCTCGCCTCCCGCTACGCTGCTCTACCCTTCGCTGACGTGCGTCGTCCGCCGCCGACCGGCGGCAAGCCTTACGAGCCGACCACAACATGGCCTTTCTTGGGGAGTCGCGGCCGCCTTCCATCCCTGGGTCGCAGCCGACGGTCGGCTGGTTCAAGCCCGTCGCCGTGCAGACTCAGTTGGTAATGACGACCTTGCCGATAACCTTGCGGTTCATCATGTCCGCAATCGCCTGGGCGCCGCGTTCAAGCGGATAGCGCGCCGAGATGTGGGGGCGGAGGCGCTTTGCAGCGACCAGATCGAACAAGGCAGCCAGCTCCGCGACGAAATCGGCCGGTTCGCGCGCGACATGGTCGCCCCAGAAGACGCCGACGATCGACGCGCCCTTGAGCAGGGCGAGATTGAGGGGCAGCTTCGGAATCTCCCCGTTGGCAAAGCCGACGACCAGGTAACGGCCGCGCCAGGCAATCGAGCGGAAGGCGGGCTCGGTGAACTGGCCACCGACCGGGTCGTAGATCACGTCTGGCCCCTTGCCGTCGGTGAGCGCCTTGATCCGCTCGCGCAGGTCCTGGTCCGAATAGTTGATGGTGGCATCCGCGCCATGGTCCAGGCACACCTGGAGCTTTTCCTCCGACGAGGCGGCCGCGATGACCCGCGCGCCAAGCGCCTTGCCGATCTCGATGGCTGCCAGGCCGACGCCGCCGGCGGCCCCGAGCACCAGCAGGGTTTCGCCCGGCTGCAAAGCCGCCCGGTCCTTGACGGCATGCCAGGAGGTCCCGTAGGTGAGGGTGAATGCGGCCCCGGTCTCGAAATCGACGCCGGCAGGCAGCGGAACAAGGCGCGCGGCCGGTACCTTGACCTTCTCGGCAAAGGCGCCGTGTCCGCAGGACCCGATCACCCGGTCCCCGACCTTGAACCGGTCCACGCCTTGGCCGACTGCACAGACCACGCCCGCCAGTTCGGCGCCCGGCGAGAACGGCAGGGGCGGCTTGAACTGGTACTTGTTCTGGATGATCAGCACATCCGGGAAGTTGACGCCCGCTGCCTTCATGGCAACCACCACCTCGCCGGGGCCGGCCACCGGGTCCGGCGTCTCCTCCACCACCAGGGTTTCGGGGAGGCCGTGCTGCTTGCAGAGCAGTGCTTTCATGGGTGCATCTCCTGGACTGTCCTGAGAATGTTAATCCCAGGGCTGCGTGGGCCGCCTCCGTTCCCTGCGGATCAGGCCAGCGCCGCCGCCAGGTAGTCGATGAAGCTGCGCACCTTCGGGGTCAGGTACATCCGGTTGGTGTAGGCGGCGAAGAGCTTGACGCTGATCGGTTCGAGCTGGGGCATCAGCGGGACCAGTCGGCCAGTGGCCAGGTCCTGGGCGACCAGCCACTCCGGCAGCAGCGCCGAACCGACGCCCGCGAGGACGCATTCGTAGGTGAGGCCGGTGTTGTCGGACTTCATGACGGTGGTCACGCGTATGCCGATCTGGCCGGACGGGCCGGCGGCGCCAAGCGTGCTGGAAGGTGGCAGATAGGAGGCGATGATCGCATTCAGCCGGGAGAAGTCGGCAGGACCCGTCGGGGCGTCCTCCGGCAGGCGCTGGTTGCGGCGGTACTGCGCGAGCAGGCCGGGGGTGGCCACGGCGTGGAAGCGAATGTCGCAAAGAGGCCGCACGATCAGGCTGGGGGAGGGCTCGTTGGTCACCCGCAGCGCGAGGTCGAAGGCCTCCTTCGCCAGGTCGACCTTGCGATTCGACAGGTGCAGGTCGAGGATGACCTGCGGATAACGCTGCCGATAGCCGGCCAGCAGGCCGGCGAAATAGCCGGTGGCGCACCAGATCGGCGCGGTGAGTCGCAGCGATCCGCGCGGTTCCTCGTGGCCCTCCCGCAGGGCGGCCGCTGCCCCGTCGAGGGTATCGAGTGCGTCGCAGCAGTGCTCGAAATAGACTGCGCCCGCCTCCGTGAGGCTGACGTGCCTGCTGCTGCGGTTCAGCAACCGGGCGCGCATCTCGCGCTCGAGATGCGCCACATGCTTGCTCGCCATGGCGGGCGAAATGCCCATGCGCTCGGCCGCAGCGGTGAAGCTGCCACTCTCCACGACGTGTCTGAAGATCCTCAAGCTGGTCAGCGTGTCCATGAACTCTCCTTGCCGACGCCTCATCGTTTCCAAATAGGCAATCTTGCGTCAACAAATCGGGGGTCGATCAACGGATGGTAAATGGTTATCCTGTCGACATCGAAGACCCGCTCAAGGAGCCGACGATGACCGTCAACCCTTCGCATCCGCAGCGCCAGCCCGCCTTGTACCTCCCGCACGGAGGCGGCCCCTGCTTTTTCATGGAATATCCGCCGGGGCGTGACCCGTGGGCCGAGATGGGCGACTTTCTGCGCAACCTGCCGCGGACCCTGCCCGAGCGGCCACGCGCGATCCTGGTGGTATCCGGCCACTGGGAAGCGCCGAACTTCGCAGTGAATACGGGCGAAGCGCCGCCGCTGCTCTACGACTACTACGGTTTCCCGGAGCACACCTATCGCCTGAACTATCCAGCCCCGGGCGCGCCGGCCTTGGCGCAGCGGGTGCGCGAGCTGCTCGGCGCGGCTGGGCTCCAGTCACAGGAAGACGGCGCCCGCGGCTTCGACCACGGGGTTTTCGTGCCTATGCTGCTGGTCGATCCGCAGGCCGGCATCCCGGTGCTGCAGGTGTCGCTGCAGCGCAGCCTGGATCCGGCCCTGCACCTTGCAGCCGGCCGGGCGCTCGCGCCATTGCGCGACGAGGGCGTGCTGATCGTCGGCAGCGGCATGAGCTACCACAACATGCGCGGCTTCGGCCCCGGCTTCGAGGCGGCATCGGAAGGATTCGACGACTGGCTGACCGACGCCGTCACCGGGGCCGATGCCGTCAACCGGGCTGCGGCGCTGAGCCGCTGGCAGGAAGCACCCTACGCTCGCATCTGCCATCCGCGCGAGGAACACCTGATCCCGCTGATGGTGGCCGCCGGCGCCGGCATCGACGATCCGGGCACCAAGATCTTCCAGGGCAGGATCCCGAACGTCACCGTGTCCGCGTTCCGCTTCGGCTGAAGCTTCGGCCAGGCCGCGCCGCAAGGTCAGCCGAAGGCCGTCGCCTGCTTCAAACCTTCTTGCTCACCCCTTTTCTCATTGTCCACAACCAGGAGCGTCCCTATGACCGCCAACGAAGCCACCTTGTCCGCCAATCCGCTTTCCACCTGGGCCCCGCGCCTGCTCTCCGTCTTGCGGATTACCGCCGCCTTCACCTTCCTTCAGCACGGCAGCGCCAAGCTGCTCGGCTTCCCTCAGGTCGAGATGTTCGCGAACCTGCAGCTCGCCTCCATCTACGGCGCCGCTGGAATCCTCGAACTGGTCGGCGGCATCCTGCTGCTGATCGGCCTGTTCACGCGGCCCGTCGCCTTCATCCTCTCCGGCACGATGGCGGTTGCCTACTTCATGGCCCACAACGACCCGTTCCTTTCGCCGATGCTCAACGGCGGCGAAGCGGCCTACCTCTTCTGCTTCGTGTTCCTCTACATCTTTGCAGCAGGCCCCGGCCCCTGGAGCGTCGATGCCGCGCGCCGCAAGGCCTGAGCTCGAGCGCCTCCCGGTTCGTCCGTTGCAGCGCCGCCGGCGCAGGAACGCGGTCCTACCCGGCCGGGGTCCCTGCGATACTGGCGGCTTTTCGACGGGAACAGAAGCGAAGCGATGAACAGCAAGCAGGATCCGAGCTCGCAGGCACCGGCGCGCGACAGCGCGGCGGCTCCCTGCATCTATGCCTTCGAAGGGATCACACCGGTGGTCGATCCGTCGGCATATATCCATCCGACCGCGGTCCTGATCGGCGACGTCATCGTCGGCCCCGGCTGCTATGTAGGCCCCGGCGCGGTGATGCGCGGCGACTTCGGCCGCATCGTGCTCGAGCGCGGCGCGAACCTGCAGGACAACTGCGTCGTGCATTCCCGTGGCGATGTCGACTGCGTCATGGAGGAGGACAGCCACATCGGCCATGGTGCGGTGATCCATGCCTGCCGCATCGGACGCGACAGCCTGGTCGGCATGAATGCGGTGGTGATGGACATGGCCCAAGTCGGCGAGCAGGCGGTGGTCGCGGCAATGTCGTTCGTCAAGATCCGCGACGTGGTTGCGCCGCGCACGCTGGTCGCCGGAATTCCCGCGCGTTTCGTGCGCGAGCTGACGGAAGCGAACATCGCCGGCAAGCAGAACGGCACGCAGATGTACAAGGACCTGGCGCGGCGCAGCCTGGCGGGGCTGCGGCCGGCGGTGGCGTTGAGGAAGGTCGAGCCCGAGCGCCGTCGCAACGACTGGTCGGGCTACCGGTTCTAGCTGCGCCAGGGAAGATCGAGCCTCTGGTTGTCGGGAAGGTAGACGTTGACCGGCGTTGAGCCGAAGACGCCGAGTATCTCCAGCGCGCCCGCGCCGGTGTTGACGATCTGGTGCAACTGGTTCTTGCGCAGGATCAGCGTCGAGCGCGGGCCGAATCGATGCGCCTGGCCGTCGATGCGGACCTCGCCCTCGCCGGATTCGCACATGACGACTTCGTCGCAATCGTGACTGTGCGGTGGCGTGGCAGCGCCTGGCGCGAGCGACTGGCGCCAGAGGCTGATCTGCTCGAGGCCTTCGGCGCTGCCGGCCCAGGTGGCATGGGCGATGCCGGGGATCGGGGTCGGCTCGGGGCGCGGCTGGTCGATGACGTACATCCTGGTCTCCTTGCGGGTTTCTGGTTGGCACGGTCCGAAGCTGCTTCGGATGGGAAGGAAGTTTGAGCGACGTGCCGGCAAAAGAGAACGCGCGTCAATGGCGTAACATCGAGGACAAATTGTCCTCAATCGGGTGCGCCGATGCACGGGCTGCAATCGCTGCTGGCCTTCTCCGAGACCGCCAAGCGCGGCAGCTTTGCTGCAGCCGCGCGCGAGCTCGGCACCGGCGCCTCGACCCTGGCCAAGTCGGTGGCGCGCCTGGAAGAAGCGCTCGGACTGCGCCTGTTTCACCGCACCACCCGCCAGGTCTGTCTCACCGTCGACGGCGAGCGGCTGTTCGAGCGCTGCCAGCGGGTGCTCGCCGAGCTCGAGGCGCTGGAATCCGATGCATCGGACGTGCGTACGGAACCGGTCGGGCTGCTGCGGGTCGCCGTGCCGATCGTCTACGGCCGGAAGATCCTGCTGCCGCTGCTCGCGCGGCTGGCGAGCGAGCATCCTGCGCTCGAGCTCGACGTGCGGCTCTCCGACGCCTACGCGGACCTGTTCCGGGACGGCATCGACGTTGCGGTCCGTGTCGGCGAACTGGACGACTCAGGTCTGGTCGCGCGGCGCTTCGCCAGCCAGGAGATGATCCTGTGTGCTTCCCCCTGCTATCTCGCCCACAGCGGCACGCCGCGCCGGGTGGACGAGCTCGCCGCGCACAGCCCCATCCTGTTTCGCCGTCCCAGCAGCGGGCGCGAGCGGCCGTGGCAGTTGAGCGTGCAAGGAAAAGCGGTCACGCTGCTTCCACCGGCGCGGCTGCGATTCAACGACGGGGAGGCAATGGTCGAGGCGGCCCGGCTCGGGCTGGGCATCGCGCAGCTGCCGCACTACATGGTCGACGAGGAGATCGAGAAGGGCCGACTGGTCGAACTGCTGCGCAAGCACCGGCCGCCGGCAACGCCGATCCAGGCGGTGATACCCGCCAACCGCCTGATGCCGGCGCGGGTGCGGCTGTTCCTCGATGCGCTCTATGCATTGGGCAAGGAGCCGGCGGTCGATGCTCCGGCGCGACGACGCCAGGTCAAGAAGGTGGGCAGACTGCAGAAGCGGCCTTCGACTCCAGCAGCCTGACCAGGCTGTGCAGGACCCGATTGACGGGTGTCGGAACACCCAGCGATTCGCCCTTGCGCACGACGTAGCCATTGAGGTGGTCGATCTCGCTGGGCTTGCCGCGCATCAGGTCCTGCGCGGTCGACGAGAACTGCCCGGCCATGGCGCGCGCGATCCCGGGCACCGATGCCCGCACGTCGCCGGGCACCGTGACGCCCGCGGCCCGCGCGACTGCAAGGCATTCCGAGACGACGTCGTCCATGACGGCCGGCACGCCTTCGCCGGCCACCATCGTGCCGTAGGGCATGCGCGAAATCGCCGAGATCGCGTTGTAGGCACAGTTGACGATGAGCTTGACCCACAAGTCGCCGTGCACGTTGTCGGAAACCGTCACCGGCACCCCTGCTGCGGAGAACAGTGCGGCGACCTCTGCGCTCGACGCGGAGGCGCCGATCACCAGGTCGCCGCGGCCGTGATGCCTGACGTGGCCTGGCCCGGCCATTTCCGTTGCGACGTACACCACCGCCGGAATCACCTCGTGCTGCAAGGCCGCCTGCAGGCGCTCGGTGTTGTCGACGCCGTTCTGCAGACTGAGCAGCACCGTCTGCTCGCCCAGGTGCGGCGCGATCTGCCGAGCGGCTGCTTCAGTGTCGGTCGATTTCACGCAGAAGAGGACCAGCTTCGCGCCTTCGATGCCCACCGGGTCGGTGTTGGCCCCCATCGGCAGGTGCACCTGGAACGACTGGGTGTCGAGCAACAGGCCGTCGCGCCGGACGGCCTCCACATGAGCCGGGCGACCGATCAGCGTCACCGGATTGCCCTCCCGCGCCAGCATCCCGCCGTAGTAGCAGCCGACTGCGCCTGCTCCCATCACCGCAACTCTCATCGTCACGCTCCTGCAGCTCAGGGCGACATGATACCGACGCGGCCACTGCCCGAGAGGCTGGACTTCTCGTGCCGGGACACGCCGGCTTGACTATCATGGCCGGGGAGGATGCCGACATGAGCTGGTTCGATCAACGCACCAAGGGCAACAACCAGGCCGCCGGCTCGCCGGCGCCCGGCAGCACCGGCAAGACCGGCGCCGGCCTGCCGAGCCCGCAGATGAACATGCCGCCCCGGCGCGCTTGGGTCACCTTCCTGATCGTCCTGCTCGCCAACTACATGCTGGTGCGCTATCTGTTTCCCGGCCCGGATGCACCGATCGTGGTGCCGTACACCGCTTTCAAGGAGGAGGTCGCGAAGGGCAACGTCGAGTCGATCTACGCCAAGGGCGAGAGCATCGAAGGTCGTTTCGCCGCTGCGGTGACCTGGCCGCCGGCGGGCGGCGAGGTGCCGCCGGCGCGGCGCGGCGAGGCCAGCTCGCGTGCCGACCGTCTGAACCAGGGGCCGCCGCGCACCGCCTCCACGTTCACCACCACGCTGCCGCTGTTCGTCGGCCCCAACCTCGAGACCTTCCTGATCGAGCACAAGGTCGAGATCAGTGCGGTGCCGATCCAGTCAGGCGGCGGCGCGCTGTCGACGCTGCTGTTCGGCTTCGGCCCCGCCATCCTGCTGATTGCGTTCTACGTCTGGCTGTTCAGGCGGGCGCAGGGTGCCGGCGGCATGGGCGGCATGATGGGCATCGGCAAGAGCAAGGCGCGTCGCTACGACCAGGAGACTGAGAAGAGGGTCACCTTCGACGACGTCGCCGGCATCGACGAGGCGGAGAACGAACTGGTGGAGATCGTCGACTTCCTGCGCGATCCCGCCAAGTACAGCCGCCTGGGCGGGAGCGCCCCGAAGGGCGTGCTGCTGGTGGGCGCGCCGGGCACCGGCAAGACCTTGCTTGCCCGCGCGGTGGCGGGGGAGGCCGGGGTGCCGTTCTTCTCGATGAGTGCGTCGGAGTTCGTCGAGATGATCGTCGGCGTCGGCGCGGCCCGGGTGCGCGACCTGTTCAAGCAGGCTCGCGAGCATGCGCCGGCGATCATCTTCATCGACGAGCTCGATTCCATCGGCCGAGCACGTGGCCAGGTCTCGATCGGCGGCTCGAGCGAACAGGAGCAGACGCTCAACCAGATCCTCACGGAGATGGATGGCTTCTCCAGCGAGCAGGGCATCATCGTACTGGCGGCGACCAACCAGCCGGACGTGCTCGACAAGGCGCTGCTGCGGCCGGGCCGCTTCGACCGGCAGGTGGTGGTCAACCTGCCGGACAAGAACGGCCGCGAGGCGATCCTCAAGGTCCATACCCGCAAGGTGCCGCTCTCGAAGGATGTCGTGCTGCTGGAGGTGGCGTCGACCACGCCCGGTCTGTCCGGAGCAGACCTGAGGAACCTCGTCAACGAGGCGGCGCTGCTGGCGGCGCGCCGTGGCCAGGACGACGTGCGGATGAAGGACTTCATCGACTCGCTGGAGAAGATCGTCCTCGGCCCCGAACGGGCGCTGCTGCTCAGCCCCGAGGACCGCGAGCGCATCGCCTATCACGAGAGCGGGCATGCCATCCTCGGCCTGGTGGTGCCGGGAGCGGATCCCGTCAACCGCGTGACCATCGTGCCGCGGGGACGGGCGCTGGGCGTGACCTACCAGCGGCCGGACGCGGACCGGTACAACTATCCCGAGGCCTACCTGCGCGCGCGGATCATCGGCATGCTCGGCGGCCGGGCGGCGGAAGAGGTGGTCTACGGCACCCGGACCACCGGCGCAGAGAGCGACATCGAGCAGGCAACGAACCTGGCGCGCAGCATGGTCACCCGCTGGGGCATGAGCGACGAGCTCGGCATGGTGCAGCTGGCGCCGCGGCAGAATCCCTACCTCGGTGGCCAGGCCGGCTACGGCAGCGACAAGCCCTTCAGCGAGGAGACCGCGCGGATCATCGACTCGGAGGTGCTGCGGATCATCGGCGACAGCCATGGCGAAGCGCTGCGGCTGCTGCGCCAGCATCGCAACCAGCTCGACGCGCTGGTAGCCGCCCTGCTCGAGAAGGAAACGCTCGACGAAAAGGAGATCCTGGAGGTCACCGGCCTGCCGCCGGCGCCGCCGCTCGAGACCAGGCCCTTGCGCGTGACCGGCGCAGCCGCGGCCTCCTCGGACGTCGTGCTCGGCGCCTGACCGGGCAGCGATTCAGGCTGCCGGCACCAGCCAGCCGGCCTCCGCGCGCGGCGACGCGCGACGTCAGCAGCGATTCGAGCACCTCGCGGGTCAGCTGCGGCGTGTCCTTGCCGAAGTACTTGCGATTGATGCGCTGGATCAGCGGCAGTTCGCCGTAGGTCGTCTCGAGCTCGTCGAGGCGGAGCCGGCCGCGGTCGAGCAGCATGAACGAGAGCCCGACCTTCATCCCGAGGAACGCGTGACGCTCGGGGTTGGCG
Organism: uncultured Pseudomonadota bacterium; assembly: GCA_963844195.1. GTDB lineage: Bacteria > Pseudomonadota > Gammaproteobacteria > Burkholderiales > Burkholderiaceae_E > Lautropia. The sequence goes on from CAWJNC010000008.1 coordinate 11,698, forward strand.
CGGAAGTAGGCAAGCCGCTGGCGCGCGCGCTCGAGCGCCGGATGGAAGTCGCGGAACATCCGACCGTGGCCGGGGATGACGACGTCGACCGCAAGCGCTTCGATCGCCCGCAGCGTCGCCTCCTGCGCGGCGAAGCCGGGCTCGTCGAAGAACTCCGGGAAGACGATGCCGAAGCCCTGCTCCCAGAGCGCATCGGCAGACACGAGGATGCGATGCTCGGGCTGGTAGAGCAGCAGCGAATCCATGTCGTGCCCGGGCGAGCCGATGGCCTGCCAAGCGAGCCCGCCGATCTCCAGGGTGTCGCCGTGGTCGTAGTAGTCGTCGCGCGCGAAACCGGTCGCAGGCCTGGCCGAGCGTGGCGTAGTGCAGCTTCTCCTCCTGCCAGTCTTCGATCGCTTCGCGCTCGTGCAGCGGGATGGCGATGCGGCAGCCGTAGCGCGCCTTGAGCGCGGCGTTGCCGCCGACATGGTCGGAATGGGTGTGGGTGTTGACGATGCGGTGCAGCGCTGCGGCCGTCCGAGCGCGTGGCCGACCAGCTGCAGGGTCAGGTCGCGCCGGGAGCAGTAGCCGCTGTCGACCAGCACGTTGCCGTCGCCGCCGAGCCCGAGCAGGTGGTTGGAGCTGAGCCAGTCGCGCTCGATGAAGCGCAGCGACGGCGGCAAGACGATGTCGTTGTCCATGACCGCAAGTATCCCACCGGCCGCAAACGGGCCTGCCCGGGAATGGAGCTCACAGCACCGCTACCGCCACCGTCACCCGGTTGCGGCCTGCGCCCTTCGCCGCATAGAGCGCGCGGTCGCTGACTTCGATCAGGCCGTCGGGATCGGACGCGTGCTCGGGATAGGAGGCGACGCCGATCGAGACACTGACCCGGGTGCCGCCGACGATCTCGATCTGGTCGTTGATGCGGCTGCGGATCTCGTCCGCCCGCCGCTTGGCGGCGGCCGCGTTCGAACCCGGCATCAGGATCAGGAACTCCTCGCCGCCCCAGCGGCAGACGATGTCGCCCGACCGCGCGTTCTGCGCGAGGATGTCGGACACCATCCGCAGGACCCGGTCGCCGGCGTCGTGGCCGAAGCGGTCGTTGATGCGCTTGAAGTGGTCGATGTCGACCATCTGCAGCGCGAGCGGCGCCCGCGAACGGTTGGCGCGCTCGAACTCGATCGCCAGCTGCTCGTTGAAGTAGCGGCGGTTGAAGAGGTTGGTGAGCGGATCGCGCAGCGACTGCTGCTCCAGGCTGCGCCGCAGGGCGAGGTTGGAGAGGAACTGCGCGATGTTGGCCGCGAACAGCTGGGCGATCTTCTCGAAATCCGCCGACGCCTCGACATCCGCGGTCATGAACGGCGCGCCGCGGCGCAGGTTGATCAGGCCGGCGACCTGGCCGTGGGCCGACATCGGCAGGCAGCAGGTGTTGCGCGAAGGCCCGAGCCGCAGGTGGTTGCAGCGCAGGGTGAACTGGTTGATGGAATGCGGATACGGCTTGTTCTGGCGCAGCGCCCAGCAGTCGTCGATGACGATCTGCTCGGCCGACTCGTTGGTGGCTCCCCAGCCGTGCAGCGCGGTGAAGCCGCCGGTTTCCGGGTTGAGGGTATAGATGGTGCCGGCGTCGGCGTCGAAGAGCTTGACTGCGAATTCGCCGGCAACCCGCGCAGCCTCGGCGGCGGAGGTGCACGACTGGAGCATGTCGGCCATCTCCTGGAGCATCCCGTAGTTGCGCGACTGGAAGCGGCTGACCTCGAGCGTCGCCGCGAGCTGCACCGCGGTCTCGCGGTACGCCTGGGTGCGCTGCGTGACGCGGTCCTCCAGTTCGGTCGCGAGCCGCTGCAGCTCCTCGTGGGCCACCATCTGCTCGGATAGGTCCGTCACCACGCCGAGGATGCTGGCCACCTCGCCCTTGTCCATCAGCGGGCTGCTCGACATCTGCACCGGCACCAGTCCGCCCTTGGAGTTCAGGAGCTGGCGCGTGCCGCGCACCGACAGGCCGCGGCGGTGGCGCTGCAGCGAGTCGACGATTGCCGAACGGTCGCCCTCGGGCACCAGGTCGAGCAGGGTCATGCCCTTGAGCTGCTCCGGGCTGAAGCCGAGCATCTCGGTGATCCGCGGATTGGTGAAGGTGATGCGTCCGATGCGGTCCAGGATCCAGATGCCTTCGGAGGCGGTGTCGACCAGGAGGCGGTAGCGCGCCTCGGACAGGGCGACCACCTCGTTGGCGCGCTGCGCCCGTTCCACCTGTGCCGCCAGCTCGCGGTTGGCGGTCTCGAGGAGATTGCCGCGACGGCAGCGACAGCAGCCGCCGCGCCGCCGGATAGATCAGCACGAGCGCAGCGAGCGACGTGAAGATGGTCGCGACCTTCACCCAGCGGCCGAGCGCCTGCTGCGGACCGAACTGGCCGAGCGCGTCCAGCAGGTAGATGAGGCCGACCAGGCCGACGAACAGGCCGAGCAGCCAGCAGCAGCTTCGGCTCCCGCAGGTCGGGACGGCGGCGCCGCATGATGGCGATCGCGAGCGGCACGCACAGGAAGGCCACCGCGGCGACCAGCTCGACGCCGACCGTGATCAGCAGCAGCGCAGTGTCTGCGTTGATGGTCATGAGTGGCTCCACAGAAAGGCGCTTCGGACAGGCACCGATACTAGCTTAAGCCGTCGGGACCGACGGTCGCACGGCACCTATGGTCGGCAGGCGGTGGTGTCGGATGGTGTCGGCGGGCCGACGAACGGCGGATTCGTCGCCTGCGGGCGACGCGACAGGAGGGTCAATCGTCACGCCGTGGCGGGGGCGTCAATGCCGGTGTCGCGGCGGGCAGCGTCGATGGCAGCGGCCCGGTATCGCCCGGCGGTTCGGTGGGCATGACCGGATCCAGCGTCGACCGCCGGCGGCGCAGTTCCTCCCATACGGAAGCTTTGCGATCGTCGTTCATCATGCCCCAGCCGGCAATCTCGTCGATGGTGCGATAGCAGCCCGCGCAATAGCCGGTGGCCTCGTCAATGCGGCACACCGATATGCACGGCGAGCGGACGGCGCGCCCGAAGACCGAAGGTTTCAACGGCAGGTTCCTAGTCCGGCTGCGCGGATCGCCACCAGCGCTTCGCCTTCGTCCACCTGGTCGCCGACACCATAGTGGATCGACTCGACGGTGCCGTCCGCCGGTGCGGTGATGGTGTGCTCCATCTTCATCGCCTCCATCACCAGCAGAGGCTCGCCTTTGCTGACGGTGGCGCCCGCCTCGACCAGCACCGAGATGACCTTGCCCGGCATCGGCGCAGTCAGCCTGCCGCCTTCCTCGGCGGCCTCGCCGGCATGCGCAAGCCGGTCGATGTAGCCGAGCCGCAGGTGGCGTCCGGCGGTGAACAGGTGCAGCGTCTCTTCCTCCAGGACCACATCCGCCTCCACCCGCTGCTCGCCCACCTGCAGGATCACCCTCCCCGGGTTCGCGGCGCGCCGGCTCGCGCGGCACGAACACCGCAGGCGCCTCGCCCTGCGTCCCATCCGGTTGCGCCTGGCAGCCGCCCGCAACGTACGTCAGCACGACTTCGCGCGGGCCGCTGCTGTCCGCGAAGGCGAGCCGGCGCTGCAGGGGCGAGCCGATCCGCCAGCCGTCGAGCACCGACCAGGGATCCTCGCCGTCGCGCTCGACGGCCAGTACCGCTGCGGCCGCCAGCGCCAGGTCCGTGGCGCCGGCGGGCTGCGGCAGCGGCAGCAGCGCGTCGCGCTCGCGCTCGATCAGGCCGGTGTCGAGGTCGGCGTCGGCGAAAGCCGGATTGACCATCAGGCGACGCAGGAAGTCGACGTTGGTGGCAGGACCGACCACCTGGAAGCGGGCAAGCGCCTGCGCCATCGTGCGCCGCGCGACGGTGCGGTCCTCTCCCCAGACGATCAGCTTGGCGATCATCGGGTCGTAGTGCGGCGTGATCGCATCGCCCTCGCGAACGCCGGCGTCGATGCGAACCCGCGCCCTGGCCGCAGAGGGCGCGCCGTCCGCGGCCGGCTCGCCGACGCTGAATTCAGTGGCCGCCGGCAGCGCCAGGCGCTTCAGCACGCCGGTGGACGGCAGGAACCCCTTCTCCGGGTTCTCGGCGTAGATCCGGGCCTCGATCGAATGACCCTGGATGCGCAGCGACGCCTGGTCCGCGGGCAGCGGCTCGCCGGCGGCGACCCGCAGCTGCCATTCGACCAGGTCGAAGCCGGTGATCATCTCGGTCACCGGGTGCTCGACCTGCAGGCGGGTGTTCATCTCCATGAAGAAGAAGTCGCCGCCGGCATCGACGATGAACTCGACCGTGCCGGCGCCGACATAGCCGACCGCCTTGGCGGCGGCGACCGCCGCCTCGCCCATCGCCTGCCGCCGCACCGCAGTCATGCCCGGCGCCGGCGCTTCCTCGACGACCTTCTGGTGGCGCCGCTGCACTGAGCAATCGCGTTCGAACAGATGCATGCAATTGCCGTGGCGATCGGCGAAAACCTGGATCTCCACATGCCGCGGCTTGGTCAGGTAGCGCTCGATCAGCACCGCGTCGTTGCCGAAGCTGGCGGCGGCTTCACGCTTGCAGGAGGCCAGCATCGCGTCGAACTCCTTCGACGCCGGCACGATGCGCATCCCCTTGCCGCCGCCGCCGGCGCTTGCCTTGATCAGCACCGGATAGCCGATCCGGTCCGCCTGCTGCCTGAGGCGTACGGGATCCTGGTCCGCATCATGGTAGCCCGGTACCAGGGGCACGCCGGCGGCCGCCATCAGACGCTTCGACTCGGCCTTCAAGCCCATCGCGCGGATCGCCGCAGGCGGTGGCCCGATGAAGGTCACCCCGGCTTCGTCGCAGGCTTGTGCGAAAGACTCGTTCTCCGAGAGAAAGCCGTAGCCGGGATGCACCGCCTGGGCGCCGCATGCCTTGGTGATGCGGATGATCTCGTCGGATCGCAGGTAGGACTCGCGGGCCGGCGCCGGTCCGACGCGCCAGGCCTCGTCGCAGAAGGCCACATGGCGCGCACCCGCGTCGGCATCCGAATAGACGGCGACGGTGCGCACGCCGAGCCGCCTTGCGGTGGTGGCGACCCGGCAGGCGATTTCGCCCCGGTTGGCGATCAGGATCTTGTCGAACACGCTGCCTCCAGGTTTTGAGGGATTCTACCGGGGCTGCCGGGCCGCCTCAGCCGACCGCCTGCGGATCGGTCAGGACGGCCATGCTGCGTTCGTAGATGGCGGTGAGGCGATCGAAGGTGGCGAGCAGCGCCTCGCTCGCGCCCGCGAGTGCGAGCCGGCCGTCGGGGGAGCCGCCGCCGTCGATGCTGGCGACCACTGTCGACCATTCCGTACGGGCGTTCGCGAGCAGTCCGCCGGTCTCCTGCGTCACGAGCGGTATGGAAACGAGGTACTGCAGCGAAGCGTCGAATTCCTCGATCGCCGGGGCTATCCGGTTGCGTGCGATGTTGGCGGCGCCGTCCGGCGGCAGCGCTGCCAGGAGCGCAAGCTTTACGACCCGCTGCGAAAGCATCCGCTGGCGTCCCGAGACATTGACGAGATGCAGCGGCGTACCCGTGCCGTCGAGCTCGAGGCTCGCCGTGAGTTGCTCGGCCAGCTGCAGCAGCTTCTCTGCGGCGGCGTCGAGCGAGCCGAGGCGCGCGGCATCGGGCGCCCGGGTCAGGGGCTTGCGCAGCAGCTTCCACGCCGCCTGGATCGGCTGCAGCAGATCGCCGTACGTCTGCGGCGACAGGGTCTCCGCGAGTCGCGCCAGGTTGGCATCCGTGCGATCGACGGTCTGCGCCAGGAGGGCGCCGGTGCCGGCGGCATCGGTGCCGGTGGCTAGCAAGGCATGCAGCTTGACGAGGCGCTGCGAGAGCATGCGAAGCTGCCCGGCGCGATTGACGGCTTCCGCGTCGCGGGCTGCGTCGATCACTTCGCGCGAAACCTGCCCGACGCGACGGTTGCCGCGCATCGAGGCGCTGCGCAGGATCCTGAAGGCCTCCTCTTCAGGCAGCTGGGTCGCGCGCATGAGGATGCCCTTGGCGCGATCGACCAGCTTGCGCTCGTCGTAGCGACGATTCAGGTCGGCGAGCGTGCGGCGCAATTGCTGCTCGTGTCGGAAGCGCACCTGCGCGAGCTGGATCAGCGGGCGCAGGCGCCGGCCATCGTAGCTGCCCAGCACCAGTGCGTGCACGCCCGCATCGACCGCACGATCGATGCCGTTGCCTTCGATCGCGGCGGCGAACATCAGCACCGGCCGCGGTGCGCTCGCCTGCATCGCCGACAGCGCAGCGTAGGTCCTCGGGTCGGGATTGGTCTCGTCGACGAGGATCGCGTCCGGTGCCTTCTGCACCGCCGCGCGCACCAGATCATCGCTGTCGACCGCACCAACGCAGTGAATGCCGACGCGCGCCAAGTCGGACTGCATGCGGCCCGCGTGCTCGGGGGCATCGGTGAGTATGAGGACGGAGATCATAGCGGGATCAAGCAGTTAGGGTGCCACCCCGGTAGGCATCCGGGACGCGCCGGATGGATGCCGATGCGGCGGCATGCCGATGGTGGCATGCATGTTGCATGACAACAAGCAGGGTGCAATGAAGCACCCCGCCGTGGGGCACGCTCCTCGGCCAGCGCACGCAGCAGTGCGCCGGATGGATCCATCGAAGTCACTGCGGAGCAAGCCCCGTCGCATTCGGAAGCTGCGCGACGCCCCCGCTCGACGATTCATTCTTCCCGATCCATTCGAACCCGTCCGCGCGACCTGTCGACGATGGCTGTCGATCGATGCCCATGGCGTTGCAGGTCCGCCCGCGTTGCGTCGCGCTCGGGCTCGAAAGATCGTTCCCCAATTTGTGGCCCTCGCTCTTTGCCGTTGTTTCGTTTCGCTCGTTCCATTCGCAATCCGCCAGGAGATCACCGTCATGCCTCGTCCCGAGAACAGCCTGCCGCGCCGCCGCTTCCTTGCCGGCGCCGGCACGTTGGCAGGCGCCTCCGCGCTCGGGCTGCGTACTGCCGCAGCCGCGCTGCCGGAGAAGGAGGCGCTCAAGTTCGGCTTCATCAAGCTGACCGACTGTGCGCCGCTGGTGGTCGCCTACGAGAAACACTTCTTCGAGGACGAGGGACTGAACGTCAGCCTCGAGGCCCAGGCCAACTGGAAGGTGCTGCTGGATCGGGTTATCGACGGCCAGCTCGACGGTGCGCACATGCTCGCCGGCCAGCCGCTCGGCGCGACCATCGGCTTCGGCACGAAGGCCGATATCGTGACCGCCTTCAGCATGGACCTGAACGGCAACGGCATCACGGTCTCCAACGAGGTGTGGCAGGAGCTCAAGCCGCTGTTGCCGACCGAGAACGGCAAGGTCCGCCATCCGATCAAGGCCGATGCGCTGAAGACTGTCGTCGACCGCTGGAAGGCGCAGGGCAAGGCATTCAAGATGGGCATGGTGTTCCCGGTGTCGACCCACAACTACGAGCTGCGTTACTGGCTCGCGGCCGGCGGCCTGCATCCGGGCTTCTATTCGGCGGCGGACATCAGCGGCACGAAGGGTGCCGACGTTCAGCTCTCCGTGACGCCGCCGCCGCAGATGCCCGCGACGATGGAAGCCGGCACCATCCACGGCTACTGTGTCGGCGAGCCCTGGAACCAGCAGGCGGTATTCAAGGGTATCGGCGTGCCGGTGATCACCGACCACGAGATCTGGCGCAACAACCCGGAGAAGGTGTTCGGCGTCACTCGTCAATGGGCCGAGCAGTATCCGGCGACGCATGTCGCGGTGGTAAAGGCGCTGATCCGCGCCTGCATGTGGCTCGATGCGAGCTCGGCCAACCGCGTGGAGGCGGTGAAGATGCTGTCGCGCTCCAACTATGTCGGCGCCGACGAGGCCGTGATCGGCAACAGCATGACCGGCACTTTCGAGTACGAGAAGGGCGACAAGCGGCCGATGCCGGACTTCAACGTTTTCTTCCGCTACTTCGCCACCTATCCCTTCTACAGCGATGCGGTCTGGTACCTGACCCAGATGAGGCGCTGGGGCCAGATCGGGCAGGCGAAACCCGACAGCTGGTACATGGACATCGCCAGGCAGGTGTACCTGCCCGATGTCTATCGCGCGGCCGCGACGGAGCTGGTGTCCGAGGGGCTCGCCAAGGCGGCGGACTTTCCGGTTACCGACGGCTTCAAGGGTCCGCAGGACGGTTTCATCGACGACATCGTGTACGACGGCCGCAAGCCCAACGAGTATCTCGAGAAGTTCAGGATCGGCCTCAAAGGGGATGCGGCCGCCTGATCGCGCACAGCCTGGCCTCGAGCCGGCAATCCGGCGCAAGACCCCACCCCGTTTCGACAAGGACGATTCCGTATGGCAATGGTGATGAGACTTCTCGGCGCAACCGCCGATCCGCGCGACATCGCACGCGCCCTCTGGCTGTCGGTCGTGGTCCCGACCGCCGCGCTCGTGCTGTTCCTCGCCCTCTGGGCAGCGGTCGCACCGAGAATCCAGACCAGCCTGGGCGCCGTTCCCGGCCCCGCGCAGGTGCTGGAGCAGGCGCACGCCCTCTATCGCGACCATCGCATCGAGCGGGAGAAGCGCGCCTCGTTCTACGAGCGCCAGGCGGCGCGCAACCAGCAGCGGCTCGCGGCCGACCCGGCAGCCCAGCCGCGCCGCTTCGAGTGGACCGGCAAGCCTACCTACCTCGACCAGATCGCGACCAGCCTGCTGACCGTGTTCACCGGCTTCCTGCTGGCCACTGTCGTGGCCGTGCCGCTGGGCATCCTCGCCGGCTCTTCGCGGACCGTCCAGGCGGCGATCAACCCGATCGTGCAGATCTTCAGGCCGGTGTCGCCGCTGGCATGGCTGCCGATCGTCACGCTCATCGTCAGCGCGGTCTACGTCACCAGCGGCAAGCCGATGTTCGAGAAGGCCTTCCTGGTGTCCGCGATCACGGTGACGCTCTGCTCGCTCTGGACGACGCTGATCAACACCGCGATCGGCGTCAAGTCAGTGGACAAGGACCTGATCAACGTCGCGAGGGCGTTGCAGCTGCCACTTGCGACACGGGTGCGCAGGATCGTGCTGCCGTCGGCATTGCCGTACATCTTCACCGGCATGCGACTGTCGCTCGGCGTGGGCTGGATGGTGCTGATCGCGGCCGAAATGCTGGCGCAGAACCCGGGCCTGGGCAAGTTCGTGTGGGACGAGTTCCAGAACGGCGGCTCGGACTCCCTGAGTCGGATCATGGTGGCGGTCCTCACCATCGGGATCATCGGCTTCGTGCTCGACCGGCTGATGCTGTTGCTCCAGGGACTGGCTTCGCCGCGTGCGCCGGAGTAGGGCAATGAGCGCAATCTTCAAGTCTGTACCCAGCGAGGCTTCTGTCGCAGCGGGTGCGGCTGGCGCCGTGCTCCCAGCCTCCGGCGCGCGCGGTTCGCATCCGGATCTTGCGCCTCATGACCTTGGACAAGTAGCCGCGCTCGAACTGCGCGGCGTGTGCAAGTCCTACGGCAGCGGCGCAACCCGGTCGATGGTCCTGCAGGACCTGAACCTGAGCGTCGGCCGCGGCGAGTTCGTCGCCATCGTCGGCTTCTCCGGCAGCGGCAAGACCACGCTGGTGAGCCTGCTTGCCGGGCTGATCCGCCCCGACGGCGGCGAAGTATTGAAAGACGGCCGCCCGGTCGTCGGTCCTGGAACCGACCGCGGCATCGTTTTCCAGAGCTATTCGCTGATGCCGTGGCTGACGGTGCGCGGCAATGTCGCGCTGGCAGTCGACCGGGTCTTTGCCGGCGAACCGGCCGCGGCGCGCGCCGCGCGGGTCGCGCACTACGTGAAGATGGTGGGCTTGAGCGCCGCCATCGACAAGCTGCCGGCGCAATTGTCCGGCGGGATGCGCCAGCGGGTGGCGGTGGCGCGCGCGCTCGCCGGCGAGCCCGACGTGCTGCTTCTCGACGAGCCGTTGTCCGCGCTCGACGCCTTGACCCGCACGACGCTCCAGGACGAGATCGTGCGGATCTGGGAGGAGGATCGCAGGAGCGTGCTGATGATCACCAATGACGTCGACGAGGCGCTGATGATGGCCGACCGCATCGTCGCGCTCGACATCGGTCCGGGTGCCGGCCTTGGCCCGGCGTTCACGGTCGACATCGCCCGCCCGCGCGATCGCCGCGCCATGAACCACGACCGGCGCTTCCAGCAATTGCGCCGCGACATCACCCGGCACCTTCTCGGACTCGCGCATCGGCGCGACGCGGGCAAGGGTGCCGAGGTCATCCCGTTGCCGGCGCTGACGCCGCGCGACCTGAGCAGGCCCGGCCGGCCGTCGCTGGCGAGCCTGATGCGGCTGCGTCACGCGGCACAGGTGCAGGCGCTCGAGGACGAGGCTGGCGACGCGGGCTCCGCGGCCCGCCTGCCCGAGCAACCTGCGCGCAGCAACGGGCCGCCGGCCGCGCGCAGCGGCGACAACCGCTTCGTCGAATTCTCGCAGGTGGTGAAGGCCTATCCGGGAGCGAAAGGGCCGCACACGGTTGTCGACGGCTTCGACCTCAGGATCGCGCGCGGCGAGTTCATCTCGGTGATCGGTCACTCCGGCTGCGGCAAGTCGACCGTGCTGTCGATGATCGCCGGGCTGACCGGCATCAGCGACGGCGTCATCGTGCTCGACGGCCGCGAGATCGACCGCGCGGGCCCGGACCGCGGGCTGGTATTCCAGGCGCCCAGCCTGGTGCCATGGCTCACTGTGCACCAGAACGTGATGCTCGGGGTGGAGCGGGTGTTCCCCCAGGCGACGAAGACAGAGCGGCAGAACGTGGTCGCCTACTACCTCGGGCGCGTCGGCCTCGGCGGTTGCATGCACAAGCGCGCCGACGAGCTTTCCAGCGGCATGAAGCAGCGGGTCGGCATCGCGCGCGCCTTCGCGCTCGACCCCAAGCTGCTGCTGCTCGACGAGCCCTTCGGCATGCTCGATTCGCTGACCCGTTGGGAGCTGCAGGCGGTCCTGATGGAAGTGTGGGCGCGCAGCCGGCTGACCGCGATCATGGTCACCCACGACGTCGACGAAGCAATCCTGCTGGCAGACCGGGTCGTGATGATGGGCAACGGCCCGCGCGCGCGCATCGGACAAGTCATGGACGTGCCCTTGCCGCGGCCGCGTACCCGCGAGGCGCTGCTGGCGCATCCGCGGTACTACGAGCTGCGCGAGACGTTGATCGGGTTCCTGGAAGATTGCGGCCGCCAGGGCTGAGGTGCGCTCACGGGAAGCGGCAGCGACGATGGCCGCAGCAGGGAAGAGCGAGCGGAAGGAAGACAGGATGAAGGGCCAGGCATGAAGGGGCAGGCATGAAGAAGATGAAGCTGGTGATGGTGGGCAACGGCATGGCCGGCGTGCGCACCCTCGAGGAACTGCTGAGAATCGCACCGGACCTCTACGAGATCACCGTGTTCGGCGCCGAGCCGCATCCGAACTACAACCGGATCCTGCTGAGCCCGGTGCTCGCGGGCGAGCAGACGATCGACCAGATTGTGCTCAATCCGCTCTCCTGGTACCACGACAACGGCATCCGGCTGCACGCCGGCCGGCGCGTGGTCGACGTCAACCGCCGTCGGCGTATCGTGACGGCCGACGACGGCACCGAGGCCTGCTACGACCGGCTACTCGTCGCGACCGGATCGACGCCGTTCGTGCCGCCGATCCCGGGCACCGGGCTGGACGGCGTGGTCTCCTATCGCGACATCGACGATACCGAGACGATGATCGCCGCTTCGGTAGCGCATCGGCACGCGGTGGTGATCGGTGGCGGCCTGCTTGGGCTCGAAGCTGCCAACGGCCTCATGCGCCGGGGCATGGAGGTCACCGTGGTGCATCTCGCATCCTGGTTGATGGAGCGCCAGCTCGACGGGACCGCGGCGCGGCTGCTGCAGACGTCGCTCGAGCAGCGCGGGCTGCGCTTCGTGCTCGGTGCCAACACGACCGGACTGCTGGGCGACGCGGATGCCGGGCGGGAAGCCGGGGCGCCCTCCGGGCGCGTGCGGGCGGTGCAGATCTCCGATGGGCGGGAACTGCCGGCGCAGCTGGTCGTGGTGGCCGCCGGCATCCGGCCCGAACACCGCGCTCGCCGAACGGATCGGATTGCATTGCAGCCGCGGCATCGTCGTCAGCGACACGCTGCAGACGGTCACCGATGCGCGCATCTATGCGGTCGGCGAATGCGCCGCCCATCGCGGCATCGCCTACGGCCTGGTGGCGCCTCTCTTCGAGCAGGCGCGGGTCTGCGCGACGCATCTCGCGGAATTCGGCATCGGCCGCTACACCGGCTCGCAGATGAGCACCAAGCTGAAGGTGACCGGCATCGACCTGTTCTCGGCCGGCGACTTCAGCGGCGGCGAAGGCTGCGAAGAGATCGTGATGAGCGACCCGTCCAACGGGGTCTACAAGAAGCTGGTGATCAAGGAGGATCGCCTGGTGGGCGCCTGCCTCTATGGCGACACCGTCGACGGCGCCTGGTATTTCAAGCTGCTGCGCGAGGGGCGGGCGATCGGCGAGATCCGCGACAAGCTGATGTTCGGCGAGTCGAACATCGGCGACGCCGGCCACCACGGCCAGAATCGGGCTGCGGCCATGGCCGATTCCGACGAGGTCTGCGGCTGCAACGGCGTGTCCAAGGGCACGATCTGCAAGGCGATCCGCGACCAGGGCCTGTTCACGCTGGAGGACGTGCGCAAACGGACCAAGGCCAGCGCCAGCTGCGGCTCATGCACCGGGCTCGTCGAGCAGCTGCTGATGGCCACCGCCGGCGGCGACTACAGCGCGGCACCGGGCAGGAAGGCGATCTGCGGCTGCACCGACGCCGGCCACCAGGAGCTTCGCGACCTGATCCGCCAACGCCACCTGCTGGCGATCCCGGACGTCTTCCAGGCCGCCGGTTGGCGCACGCCCGACGGCTGTGCCACCTGCCGGCCCGCGATCAACTACTACCTGCTGAGCACCTGGCCGAAGGAGGCGCAGGACGATCCGCAGAGCCGGTTCATCAACGAACGAAGCCACGCCAATATCCAGAAGGACGGGACCTACTCGGTGATCCCGCGGATGTTCGGCGGCGAGACCAATGCGTCGGAGTTGCGCCGCATCGCCGACGTTGTCGACAAGTACGGCATTCCGACCGTGAAGGTCACCGGCGGCCAGCGGATCGACCTGCTCGGCGTGAAGAAGGAGGACCTGGTCAATGTCTGGCGCGACATCGGGATGCCCAGCGGGCATGCGTATGCCAAGGCGCTGCGCACCGTGAAGACCTGCGTCGGCTCCGACTGGTGCCGGTTCGGCACGCAGGACAGCACCCGCATGGGACAGGACCTGGAACGGGCGTTGTGGCGGATGTACGCGCCGCACAAGGTCAAGATCGCCGTCAGCGGCTGTCCGCGCAACTGCGCCGAATCAGGCATCAAGGACGTCGGCGTGATCGGTGTCGACTCGGGCTGGGAAATCCATGTGGCCGGCAACGGCGGGATCAAGACCGAGGTCGCGCAGTTTCTGGTCAAAGTGAGGACAGCGGAGGAAGTGATGGAGTACAGCGGCGCATTCCTGCAGCTTTACCGCGAGGAGGGCTGGTATCTCGAGCGAACCGTCCACTATGTCGGGCGGGTCGGGCTGGATCATGTGAAGCAACGGGTGCTCGACGATGCCCGAGGCCGGCGCGAGCTCTGGGAGCGCCTGCAGTTCGCGCTCGACGGCGAGCCCGACCCCTGGTTCGAGCTGTCCCGCGCGAAAGTGGACCTGCGGCAATTCCAGCCGCTGCCGGCATGAGCCCTCCGCTCGGCCGCCCGAAGGAGAGCCCGCTTGGCGGGAAGGCGCGCAGCGCCAAGGGTGCACCCAGCCTGGTGACGGACGTTCGCACCTGGAGGACGGTTTGCGCCGTCGCGGACATACCGATGCCCGGCGCGCGCCGCGTGGCGCGGCCGCAGGGACTGCCGGTGGCGTTGTTCCGCAACGCCGAAGGCAGGGTTTTCGCGCTGCTCGATCGTTGCCCTCATCGTGGCGGGCCGCTGTCGCAGGGCATCGTGTTCGGCGACGGCGTCGCCTGCCCGTTGCACAACTGGACCATCGGCCTCGACGACGGTCGGGCCCGCGAGCCCGACAGCGGCTGCACGCCCCGCTTCAGCGTCCGGGTCCAGGGCTCCGTGGTGCAGCTCGACGCGGACGAACTTGCCACCCGCGCGCTCGACGAGCCGGCACCGATCGCGCCCGGCAACCGGATTGCGGTCGTCCCGCGATGAGTCCCTCGGCAGTTGCGCAGACGCGTTCGACCTGCCCCTATTGCGGCGTCGGCTGCGGCGTCGTCATCGAGTCGCAGGGCAACCGGATCGTCGGCGTGCGCGGCGATCCGGCGCACCCGGCCAACGCCGGGCGCCTTTGCACCAAGGGCAGCACGCTCCATCTCACCGCCGCCGAGCCGGTGACGAGGATGACGCGGCTGCTGCGGCCGATGAGCCGGGCGGCGCGCAGCGACGAGCCGCAGCCGCTGTCCTGGGAAGAGGCGCTCGGCCAGGCAGGCGAGCGCTTCGCGTCGATCATCGCCGCGCACGGGCCGGATGCCGTGGGGTTCTATGTGTCGGGCCAGTTGCTGACCGAGGATTACTACGTCTTCAACAAGCTCGCCAAGGGCCTGGTCGGCACCAACAACATCGACACCAACTCCCGCTTGTGCATGAGCAGCGCGGTCGCGGGCTACAAGCGAACGCTCGGCGCCGATGCGCCGCCGGCCTGCTACGACGACATCGAGCAGGCCGGCTTGATTTTCATCGCCGGCGCCAATCCGGCGATTGCCCATCCGATCCTGTTCCGGCGCATCGAGGCGGCCCGACGTGCCCGGCCTGGCCTGAAGGTGATAGTGGTCGACCCGCGGCGCACCGAGACCGCTGAAGTGGCGGACCTGCACCTGCCGATCCTGCCCGGCAGCGACGTTGCCCTATTCCATGGCATCCTGCACCTGCTGGTGTGGGAGGGCCGCATCGATAGCCGCTTTGTCGCCGAGCACACGGCAGGCTTCGAAGCGCTGCGCCGGCGGCTGACGTCATACCACCCGCAACAGGTCGCGCGGCTGTGCGGCATCGGCCCGGAGGCGCTGGCACAGGCGGCGAACTGGTTCGCAAGCTCCGGCCCGGTCCTGTCGCTCTATTGCCAGGGCCTGAACCAGAGCAGCAGTGGCACCGACAAGAACGCGGCTCTGATCAACCTGCATCTCGCTACCGGGCAGATCGGCAGGCCTGGCGCCGGACCGCTGTCGCTGACCGGGCAGCCGAACGCGATGGGTGGACGCGAGGTCGGCGGCATGGCCAACCTGCTGAGCGGCCATCGCGATCTGGCCGATCCTGAGGATCGCGCCGAGGTCGCGCGGCTGTGGGGCGTGCCGCGGGTACCGGCGCAGCCCGGCCGCACGGCAGTGGAGATGTTCCAGGCGGCAGCCGACGGCGAGATCCGCGCGCTCTGGATCGCCTGCACGAATCCGGCGCAGTCGCTGCCCGACCAGGCGACCGTCAGGCGCGCCTTGCAGCGGGCGGAATACGTGGTGGTGCAGGAGGCATTCGCGACGACGGCGACCTGCGCCTACGCCGACCTGCTGCTGCCGGCGAGTACCTGGGCAGAGAAGGAGGGCACCGTCACCAACAGCGAACGCCGGATCAGCCGCGTGCGCGCCGCGGTGACGCCCGCCGGCGAGGCCTGGGCCGACTGGCGGATCGTCGTGGACTTCGCGCGCCGGCTGGAGCGGGAGCTTGCCTTGTGCGGCCTGCCGCGGGTTGCACGGCCAGGGCAGACGCTCTTTCCCTACGAGACCCCCGAGGAAGTCTGGAACGAGCATCGAGAATCGACCCGCGGCCGTGACCTGGACATCACCGGGCTGAGCTATGCGTTGCTGGAGCAGTCGCCGCAGCATTGGCCGTATGCCGCCGGGCAGGCCGGCGGCCGGGCGAGGCTCTACGAGGACGGGGTGTTCGCCACCACCGACGGCCGCGCGAGATTCGCGGATGTCGCACACACCCCCCTCGCCGAGCCGGTGGATGCGCGATTTCCCTTCAGCCTTGGCACCGGGAGGCTGCGCGACCAGTGGCACGGCATGAGCCGCACCGGCACGCTCGGCCGGCTGTTCGGCCAGGCGGCCGAGCCTGCGGTGGCGATGAATCCGATCGACCTCGCGCGGCGCGGCCTTGCGGCGGGAGACCTGGTGCGGGTGACCTCCCGGCGCGGCTCGATCGTGCTGCCGGTCGCAACGGGCGGGGAGGTCGGCCGCATGCAGGCATGGATCCCGATGCACTGGGGCGGTGAATTCCTGTCGGGCAGGCTGGCCGGCGGCGGGCGCCACGCCGGCGTCAACGAACTCACCAATCCTGCCAACTGCCCGCAGTCGCGCCAGCCGGAGCTCAAGCACAGCGCAGTGAAGATCGAGAAGGCCAGCCTGCCTTGGTCGCTCCTCGGCGCCGCCTGGCTGCCGCGCGCCGACGGGTTGGCGGCGCTGCAACCGCTGCGTCGACTGATGGGGGAGTTCGCCTTCTCGGTTTGCGTTCCGTTCGGCCGCGAGCCGCTCGATTGCTCGGACGAAGCCGGTGCCGACAGCTCAGCCGGTCTGCTCGGTGTGATGTTCAGGGCAGCGGACCTGCAACCGCCGCCGGCGCGCCTGCTGCAGGCATTGGAAGGAATCCTCGGACTTGCCCATGCCAACGCTCTGCGATACGTCGATCCCGCGCGCGGCCAGCATCGGGCGATGCTGCTGGCCATCGACGGTCGCACCACGACCGGCCAGGCGAACGCCACGCTGCAGGCATTCCTGCTCGCCGGCGACACCAGCGCCGAGAGCTGGGTGCGGACGCTGCTCCAGGAGCAACTGCCGGCGCAGGCCTTCGGCAGGCAACTGCTGCGGCCTGGTGCGGTGGCACCGGCGGAGGTCGGCGTGCGAGGCCGTCAGGTCTGTGCCTGCTTCGACGTGTGCGAGGCCAGCATCCGCGCCGCCGCCCGGGTGGCAGCCGGCGACGAGGAACAACGGCTCGCGCGGTTGCAGGGGCATCTGCACTGCGGCACCAGCTGCGGCTCGTGCCTGCCGGAAGTACGCCGCCTGTTGCGGGAGAACCTGCCGGTAACCGTGGAGGTGTCGCCATGACCTTCGCTCCTGCGCCCGGAAAGCTGTCGGGCTCCGGGCAAGGCCCCCGTTGCGTGCTTGTCGGCGCGGGTCCGGGTGACCCGGACCTGCTCACCATCAAGGCGGTCAAGGCATTGCGCAAGGCGACGGTGGTGCTGGTCGACGACCTGGTCGATCGGAGGGTGCTGCGCTGGACGCGGCGGTCCGCGCGCATTGTCGACGTCGGCAAGCGCGGCGGCTGCAGCAGCACGCCGCAGGCCTTCATCGAGAAGCTGATGGTCCGCGAGGCCCTGCGCGGCGAACGGGTGGTGCGGCTCAAGGGAGGCGACCCGCTGGTCTTCGGCCGGGCAGGCGAGGAGATCGCGGCGCTCGCCTCCGCCGGCGTCGCAGTCGAAGTGATCAACGGCATCACCTCGGGCCTCGCGGCGGCATCCGACCTTGGCATCTCGCTGACCCATCGCGACTGCGCGAAGGGCGTGATGTTCATCACCGGCCATGGGCGGCAGGATGGCGTCAGCGCCGAAGCGGTCGATTGGCAGCAGGTGTCGAGAACGGCAGCCGGCGGCGTCACGCTGGTGGTCTACATGGGCCTGGCGCGGCTCGAGCAGGTGCGCGACGGCCTTCTGGCTGCACTGCCGCCGTCGACGCCGGCCGCGCTGGTCGAGCGCGCCAGTCAGGCGGCGGGGCGCCAGGTGTCCGGCAGCTTGCAGGACCTGCTCGCGCTTGCGGCCGAGCATCGCGTCGCCAGCCCTGCGATCCTGATCGTCGGCAGGGTGCTGGAGGAGGTTGTGTCGAGGGCCGTCGAGGAGGCACGGAAAGACGCGCCCTGGGCAATCACCGGCTGCGCTTCGCCGCCACACGGGGATGTGCAGGGACTGGCTGGCCGACGCAAGGCAGGCAGTGATTGACATCGATCTCAGACCAGTCCAGACTGGTCTACATGAAGAAGCCGACTCTCATCGCAGCCGAACCGGTCAGCGCCTACGATGCCAAGACGCATCTGCCCAGTTTGCTGGAGCGTGCGGAGAATGGCGAACGCTTCGTCATCACCCGCCATGGAAAGCCGGTGGCGCAACTCATCCCCTTTGAAGGAGGTGATGCCGCGTCCATCTACAAGGCCATCGAGACGGTGGCCTCCGTCCGCGCCAAGCTTGCCAGGAAAGGGGTTACATTGAAGGACGTGTTGGAGAAGAACGAGACGGCCCGAACGCTGGCGCACGCCGGGCACCGCTATTGACCCAACCTGCCGGATACCGCCGCTCCATGCCTTTCATTCTGGATGCTTCGGTGGTCCTCGCATGGCTGTTGCCGGATGAAAAGAGCGAGATTGCGGACGGGATCATCAAGCGCGTGGCGGAGGACCGGATCTTCGCACCGTCGCTCCTGCTGTTGGAGGTCGGGAATGCACTCTTGCAGGCCCAGCGCAGGCGACGTATCGCTGCCGCTATCCGCCTGGAGTTGCTCGGCTCGTTTACGAGCCTCCCGATCATGCTGGAACCAATCTCCGCCGACTCCATGCTCCGGGCTGGCGAACTGGCTGCAGAGCAGTCCCTCAGCCTCTATGACGGCTGCTATCTCGAACTCGCGGTTGCGCGCGGCTGTCCTTTGGCAACCTTCGATGGAGGGCTCGCCAGGGCGTCGGAGGCCGTCGGCGTGCCCGTCATCGACGGCGGCCGAGCCTGAGTGGCAGAGGCCCCTTGCTGACGGCCCCGCGGCCAGCCGCTCGCCGTCAACTGAGCGCCGTCAATGGAGCGCCGTCGACTGAGCGCCCTCAATTGAGCTGCGTCAATTGAGCGCCGTCAGATCCACCGAACGCTTCTCGTCCCAGACCACCGAGTCGTCCACTGCATAGAGACGGCAACGGCCGCCATAGGACTGGCAGCGGTCCATGGCGAGGCGGGCGGCGCCACGAACGGCATTGACCCTCACCCAGCGGCCCTTGTCAGAGATCGCGAACGCTCGCGGCGAGTCGCCGGCGAGAAAGCGGCGGTAGCCTTCGCGGCCATCGTCGCCGACCCACGGAAGCTTGCTGATGTCGTCGATCGGCGCGAAGGCGGGCGCACCGGCCAGCACCGACCGCGAGCCGCCGCGCAACAGCGTCAATTCCAGCATGCCGGGGTAGTGATAGTTGGAGACGCCGGCGCCGGGAATCTCGCTGTACTTGATGGCGTCGAACATGCGGACCGCCTTGCCGCCGTCGGCGGTGCGGCATTCCACCGTCAGCGGCTGGTCTGAGCGGGTGACGCCGAAGGTCGCCGGCGCCACCACCGTCCAGCTTGCCCGGTCATTGCTGACGTCGCAGCTGGCTTCCGCGCGTTCGCCGCCGTCGGTCACCCGCAGCGCAACCTCCTGGTTCGCCGGCTGGTTGCTGGCGCAAGCGCTCAAAGTCAATGCCACCAGGGCAGCAAGCCCCGCCCTGCAAACCATCGAGTCGACCATCGGAATCTCCACGCGCCGTGCGCACTTCCGGGGGATCATCCGTCCGATGGCGCCCGCCAAGAAAGCACGGCGCGGTGAATGGTCGGTGGCGGGTGAGGAGTGGCCGGCGCCCGCATCCGCGGCCACATCGGTCCCCTCCGCCTGCTACATCCGGAACACGCCGAAGCGCGTTTCCGCGATGGGAGCGTTCAAGGTTGCCGACATGGCGAGCGACAGCACCTTGCGGGTGTCGGCCGGGTCGATCACGCCGTCGTCCCAGAGCCGGGCAGTGGCATAGTAGGGGTGTCCCTGGACGTCGTACTGCGCGAGGATCGGCGCCTTGAACGCCGCCTCCTCCTCCACGCTCCAGGTCTTGCCCTTGGCCTCGAGGCCGTCGCGCCGGACGGTGGCGAGCACCGATGCGGCCTGCTCGCCGCCCATCACGCTGATCCGTGCGTTGGGCCACATCCAGAGAAAGCGCGGCGAATAGGCGCGTCCGCACATGCCGTAGTTGCCTGCCCCGAAGGAGCCGCCGATGATGACGGTGAACTTGGGCACCTGCGCGCAGGCCACTGCGGTCACCATCTTTGCGCCGTGGCGGGCGATGCCCTCGTTCTCGTACTTGCGCCCGACCATGAAGCCGGTGATGTTCTGCAGGAAGAGCAGCGGGATCTTGCGCTGGCAGCACAGTTCGATGAAGTGGGTGCCCTTCTGGGCGGATTCCGAGAACAGGATGCCGTTGTTGGCAATGATGCCGATCGGCATGCCGCTGATCCGCGCGAAGCCGGTGATCAGGGTCGTGCCGTAGCGGGACTTCCACTCGTCGAACCAGGACTCGTCGACGATGCGCGCGATCACCTCACGGATGTCGTAAGGCTTGCGGGTGTCGGAGGGGATGACGCCGTAGAGCTCGCGCGGGTCGTGGCGCGGCGGCTTGGCGTCGGCCGGCGCAATCTCCAGTCCCAGGTTCGCCGCGTGGCCCTGTGCGAGCTTGCGACGGTTGAGGTTGGCGACGATCCGCCGTGCGATCGCCAGCGCGTGCTCATCGTTCTGCGCAAGGTGGTCGGCTACGCCCGAGAGTCGCGTGTGCACGTCGCCGCCGCCGAGGTCTTCGGCGGACACGATCTCGCCGATGGCGGCCTTCACCAGCGGCGGACCGCCGAGGAAGATCGTGCCCTGGTTCTTCACGATGATGGACTCGTCGCTCATCGCCGGCATGTAGGCGCCGCCGGCGGTGCACGAACCCATCACCACCGCGATCTGCGCGATGCCCATGGCCGACATCGTGGCCTGGTTGTAGAAGATGCGGCCGAAATGCTCGCGGTCCGGGAAGACGTCGTCCTGGTTCGGCAGGTTCGCCCCGCCCGAATCGACGAGGTAGATGCAGGGCAGGTTGTTCTCGCGGGCGATTTCCTGCGCGCGCAGGTGCTTTTTCACCGTCATCGGATAGTAGGTGCCGCCCTTGACCGTCGCATCGTTGCAGACCACCATGCATTCGACGCCGCTCACCCGGCCGATACCGGTGATCAGGCCGGCGCAGGGCGCGTCGCCGCCGTACATGCCGTGTGCCGCAAGCGGCGAGCATTCGAGGAACGGCGTGCCGGGATCGAGCAGCATGTCGACCCGGTCGCGGGGCAGCAGCTTGCCGCGCGACAGGTGGCGTTCGCGGGCGGTTTCGCCGCCACCGAGCGCCGCACGACCGAGTTGCTTGCGCAGGTCGTCCACCTGCGCCTGCATCGCCTGCGCGTTCGCGTGGAACTGCGCGTCGCGCGGGTTCAGCTTGCTCTCGATCCTCATGGCCTCTCCTGCTGTGGCATCCTGTCCGTGCCGGCGATTATGCCGCCTCGGCCGGTTCCGGCTGCCGCCGGTATCATGGCTGCGACGAAATCACATTCTCGCGACGAAGAAGAGGAGACCCGGATGGACGACATACCCGCGTCGGCGGCGCCTGCGACCCGGCAGGGCGAACGCCCGCCGTTGCTGCTGGGAAGGGCCTGGCTGCCGGCGCTCGACGGCCCCAGCGTGGTGACGGTACGCGACGGCGTGGTCATCGACATCACCTCGCGCCAGGGGCCGACCGTGCGCGACGTCTGCGAGATGCCCGATCCGGCAGGCTATGTCGCTTCGGCGCCCGGCAAGCCTGTCGGCCAGCTGCAGGAGGTACTGGAGGATTCGGCGATCGGCACGGCGTCGACCAATCCGGTCGACGCGGCCGGCCAGCGCCAGCGCCCCTGGCTGCTGGCGCCGATCGACCTGCAGGCGATCAAGGCGTCCGGCGTCACCTTCGTGGTCAGCCTGCTCGAGCGTGTGATCGAGGAGCAGGCGAAGGGCTCGCCGGAGAAGGCCGCCGCGATCCGCAAGGACATCGACCAGTTGATCGGCGAGGACCTTTCGAAGCTGGTGCCCGGATCGCCGCAGGCGCTGCAGGTGAAGCAGGCGCTCATCGCCAAGGGCGTCTGGTCGCAGTACCTGGAGGTCGGTATCGGCACGGATCCGGAGATCTTCACCAAGGCCCAGCCAATGTCGGCCGTCGGCCCGGGTGCGGACATCGGCATTCTCTCCACCTCCACCTGGAACAATCCGGAGCCGGAGATCGCGGTCGTCGTCTCGAGCCACGGACGCATCGTCGGCGCGACGCTTGGCAACGACGTCAACCTGCGCGACATCGAAGGGCGTTCAGCGCTGCTGCTCGGAAAGGCCAAGGACAACAACGCCTCCTGCGCGCTCGGTCCGTTCATCCGCCTGTTCGACGATGGCTTCACGCTCGCGGACGTCGAGCAGGCGGAAATACGTCTGACGGTCGAGGGTCCCGAAGGCTACCGGCTCGAGGGCGCGAGCTCGATGAATCGCATCAGCCGCCACCCCGAGCAACTGGTCGCGGCGGCAGCCGGTGTCCACCACCAGTATCCGGACGGCTTCGTGCTGTTCCTCGGGACCATGTTCGCGCCGATCCAGGACCGCGACACGCCGGGCCAGGGCTTCACCCATCGCATCGGCGACGTGGTCGCCATCGAAACGCCCGCCCTTGGCCGACTGGTCAACCAGGTGCGCTACTGCGAGGACTGCCCGCCGTGGAACTTCGGCGCGAGCCACCTGATGCGCAGCCTTGCGGCGCGCAAGCTGCTGTAGGAGCCTGGGCCGCAGGCGCCTCGCGCAGGCTGGCTTGCGCGAGGCGGCCGGGTCCTCCATCTGGCACTATTGCGGTTTTCGGGAGGGCGGCCATGGTCGCAGATGAAGCATCGGGCGACCCGGGCGCGATTGGCGGGGGCGACGGCGTGGGCGCCGGCGGCACCGCCAACGGCAACGAGAGGCAGGACGAACGCAGGAGCCGGTCGTCGTCGGGGCGGCGCCATCGGCCGGATCGCCGCAGCGGCGGTATCAGGCAAGACAGCTCTGACGAGTTCTCCGCCTACGAGGCATTCACCCGCAGCGAATGGGCGGCACTGCGTTCGAACACGCCGCTGACCCTGTCCGAGGACGACCTCGAGTCGTTGCGCGGCGTCAACGAGCAGCTGTCGCTCAAGGACGTCGAGGAGATCTACCTGCCGCTGTCGCGGCTGCTCAACCTGCATTTCCGTTCCGCCCGCACGCTGAACGGGGTTCGCGACGAATTCCTCGGCCGCCTGGTCGGCCACCGGCCCTACGTCGTCGCCATCGCCGGCAGCGTCGCAGTCGGCAAAAGCACCTTCGCCCGGGTGCTGCGCGCTTTGCTCGCGCGCTGGCCCGACCATCCCCGGGTATCGCTGGTCACCACGGACGGTTTCCTGCATCCGAACAAGGTGCTGGAGGAGCGCGGCCTGATGAGCCGCAAGGGGTTCCCGGAGAGCTACGACCGCAAGCGGATGGTCCAGTTCCTGGCCGCGCTGAAGGCGGGCGAGGAGGTGGTGGATGCGCCGGTCTATTCGCACCAGGCCTACGACATTGTGCCCGGCGCGATGGAGCGGGTCGAGCAGCCGGACGTGCTGATCTTCGAGGGGCTGAACGTGCTGCAGACCGGCACCGTCGAGTCCACCGGCACACCCGTGCCGAGCGTGGTGGTGTCGGACTTCTTCGATTTCTCGATCTTCGTCGACGCACAGGAGTCGTTCATCGAGGCCTGGTACGTGACCCGCTTCCTGTCCCTGCAGCAGACGGTGTTCCGCAATCCGGGGTCCTACTTCCACCACTACAAGGACCTGACCCTGTCCGAGGCGAACAAGACTGCGGCCAAGATCTGGCGCGACATCAACCTGCGCAACCTGCGCGACAACATCCTGCCGACCCGCGAGCGCGCCAACCTGGTGATCCGCAAGCGCGCCGACCATACGGTGGACCAGATCCGGCTGCGGCAGATTTAGCAGCCGGGGCCGCGCTCTGCGCGGGCGACCATGATGTCTAGGGATGGAGGCCGATGACCGCGCGCAGAGAGCGTTCGAGCCGACCGAGCTCGTCGGCCGTGAGCATCGTAAGTGGTTTGTCACCGAAGCGCCTGCGATCGAGCGTGCGCGGCTGATCCACCAGAATGAAGCAGTCCTGCCGGAGATCGCCTCGGGCCGGGATGTGAATACGCAGTGTTGCCTCGGCAGGGTGCGCTCGAGTCGATAGCGGCAGGACGATGATGGTTTCCCATCCTGCCTCGATCAGCGCTGTTTCCTGGAGGACGACGACTGGTCTGAGAAAAGTGTAAGTCAAAGTGTAGGACAAACCGACTTACGATACAAGGGTGCAAGGGCGGAAGTGGCGTCCGATTGACGCTGCCAGGTCGCAGGAATAGAGTTGCTTCGAACAACCTCGCGATCGATGGAATCGGTCTTGAACCGCCGAGGACCGATGCCCGGGTGTACCAGGCGGCATGACCTACCTGGGAGCGGAGCAATGACGAGAGCGCGACAGAAGGGGGTTCATCTGAGCGAGGCCGAGATGGAACGCGTCATCGGCGCGGAGCAATCGGCATCCGGCATGCCCATGCCGACGCAGATCATCTCGAACGGGGAGTTCAATCCGCTGCCGCAGACCGAGCAGCAGCGACAGGTGGCCGGCCTCATCAACGACTATGCGGACAAGTACGGACGAAAGCTTGGGCTCGACCGACGCCGGTTCCTGCGTTCGGCATCAGGCATGGCGGCAGGTTTCCTGGCATCGAATGCGGTGTTCGGTCCGGTATGGCTGGTGAGCGAGGCCGAGGCAGCGGACCCTGAGCGTGCCGCCGAGCGCGCCGGAGAGCTCTCGAAGCAGTTCATCTTCGATGACCAGACGCACATGGTGCGTGACGACTTCGACAAGGAAGGTCTGCTCGGCCTCGGAAAGTACGCCGCCGAACACTGGAATCCGGCGATGGTCGATCCGAAGCAGGGCGGCGTGCCGATGACGCTCGCGCGCTACAAGATGCAGAATTACCTCAAGGAGATCTTCCTCGACAGCGATACCAAGGTGGCGCTGCTGACCGGGGCGCCATTCGACGACCCCAGCTGGTGGCTGATGTCGAACGACCAGATCGCCGCGGTGCGCGACTCGGTGAACAAAATTGCGGGAACGCGCCGGATGTATGGGCACTTCGTGTTCACGCCCAGGTATCCGAACTGGAT
The DNA here is from genome assembly GCA_963844195.1 of uncultured Pseudomonadota bacterium. Lineage (GTDB taxonomy): Bacteria > Pseudomonadota > Gammaproteobacteria > Burkholderiales > Burkholderiaceae_E > Lautropia. Next base: position 36,751 of record CAWJNC010000008.1, read on the forward strand.
GGAAGAGGTGGAGCGCGGTATCGCCGAACTCGCGCCCGACGGCTGGAAAGGCTACACCGTCGGCGATCCGCTTTCGCCGAGCACCAAGGGCACCTACTGGCGGCTGGACGACGAGAAGCTGGTGTACCCGTTCTATGAACGGATCATGAAGACCGACGTCCGCAACGTCTGCATCCACAAGGGCCTGCTGCCGGCGGACTACGAGAAATCCTGGAAGGACATCTGGCGGTACAACACCGTGTGGGACCTGGAAAAAGCGGCCCGCGACTGGCCGGAGATCAACTTCATCATCTATCACACGGCGCTGCGCCCATTCACGGATTCACCGGCGGAGGACCTGGCCGAGTTCGAGAAGACCGGCCACATGAAGTGGTCCACCGACATCGGGCGCATGGTCAGCGAGAAGGGGCTCAAGAACGTCTACGCGGAGATCGGCACGTCGTTCGCAAACTCGGCCGTGACCCATCCTCGCTTTGCTGCCGCTTTCATCGGCCAGATGGTGAACATGCTTGGCGCCGACCACGTCGTCTATGGCTCGGATTCGGTCTGGTATGGTTCGCCGCAATGGCAGATCGAGGCGATGCGCCGCCTCGAGATTCCGGATGACCTGATGACGAAAATGAAGTGGGAGACCAGGCTCGGCGGGCCCGACAGCCCGATCAAGCGCAAGATCCTCGGTGAGAACTCCGCGCGGCTCTATCGGCATCCGGTGAGGACGGCGATGGGCGACTTCTCGGCCGACCAGATCGCGCGGATGAAGGCGGAGTACCAGCGCGAAGGAATCCAGCGCAACAACGCCTACTACGGGTATGTGCCGAAGCTGGCGGAGGCCACCGTCCATCCGACGGATGCGACCCCCATGGTCTGAACCCGGTCCTCGGGCGACCATCCCGCGGTGGCCGCCTGATCCGGCACCTGCGGGGCTTTCGCCTTGGCGAAGTCCCGCATCGCCGACGCCGGCCGCGGCGAACTTGACTAGCGGCCCTTTTCCTTGCGCCAGGCCTCGAAATCCTTGCGGCTGGCTTCGTCGGTAGGCGGATAGAGGCCGAGGATCGAGCGGCCTTCCTGAACCTTCTCGATGACGAAGTCTTCGAACACGGTCATCTCGACGGCTTCGGCCGCGACCTCGCCGGCGATTGCCGCCGGGATCACGATAACGCCTTCGCCATCGCCGACCACCACGTCGCCCGGCCAGACCGCGACGTCGCCGCAGCCGATCGGCATGTTGATGTCGAGCGCCTGATGCAGCGTGAGATTGGTAGGTGCGCTCGGCCGGTTGTGGTACGCGGGAATGGCGAGTCCGGCGATTTCCGGCGAGTCGCGAAAGCCGCCGTCGGTCACGACGCCGGCGACACCGCGCTTCATCAACCGCGTCACCAGGATGCCGCCCGCCGACGCCGCGCGGGCGTCCTTGCGGCTGTCGATGACCAACACCGCCCCCGGCGGACATTCCTCAACTGCCTTGCGCTGCGGATGGGCGCGGTCCTGGAACACGGAGATCGGGTTGAGGTCCTCGCGCGCCGGGATGTAGCGCAGGGTGAAGGCCTCGCCGACCATGTTGGGAAGGCTCGGGTTCAGCGGCCTGACATCCTGGATGAACTGGTTGCGCAGTCCGCGCTTGAAGAGGGCGGTGCAAAGCGTCGCGGTGCTGACGCCCTTGAGCCGCTCCCTGGTGGTCTGGTCCATGGTCTTCTCCCTCACTCGCCGCGGCCCGTCGAGGTTGATCCTCAAATCGTCGGCCCTGCGTGCAGACGATGGTACCCGTGTCGGGCATGCCGCCGGGCGGTGCGCTATGTCGGGTCAGCCGAAGAACCAGTAGCAGACGGCGATGGCGGCGCAGACACCGGCGAAATCCGCCAGCAGCGCACATCCGACCGCGTGGCGCGCGCGCTGGATGCCGACCGATCCGAAATAGACTGCCAGCACGTAGAAGGTGGTCTCGGTGCTGCCCTGCACGGTTGCCGCGAGCAGCGCGGGAAAGCTGTCGACGCCGAAGGTCTGCATCGTTTCGATCAGCATCGCCCGGGCAGCGCTGCCGGAGAACGGCTTGACCAGCGCCGTCGGCAGCGCATCGACGAAGCGGTCGTCGATGCCGAGCAGGTCGACTGCGCCGCGGACCAGGGACAGGGCGGCTTCGAGCGCACCGGAGGCACGCAGCAGGCCGATTGCGCACAGCATCGCAACCAGGTACGGCAGGATGTCCCGTGCCACCTCGAACCCCTGCCGCGCGCCATCGATGAATGCCTCGTACACCGGCACGCGGCGCACCAGTCCGGCGAGCACGAACAGCAGGATGGTGGCGAACAGCGCAAGATTGCCGAGCAGCGACGAGAATGCCGCCAGCGCCGTCGCCGACAATCCCGCGAGCAGCGCCATCAGGCCGCCGAGGAGCAACGCGACGCCCGCCAGCCACGCGAGCACCACCGGATCGTGAAGCTTCAGCCGCTGCATGAAGGCGACCGACAGCAGTGCGGCCAGCGTCGACGCGCTGGTTGCGAGCAGGATCGGCAGGAACACCAGGGTCGGGTCGGCTGCGCCCTGCTGGACGCGGTACACGAAGATCGACACCGGCAGCAGCGTCAGCGACGAGGCGTTCAACGCAAGGAACAGGATCTGCGCGTCGGTGGCGGTGTCCGGCCGGTCGTTCAGCGTCTGCAATTCGCGCATCGCCTTCAGGCCGATCGGCGTGGCGGCGTTGTCGAGGCCGATGCCGTTGGCTGCAAAGTTCATCGTGATCAGTCCGATGGCCGGATGGCCGCGCGGCACGCCCGGCATCAGCCGCGCGAACAGCGGCGCCAGCAGGCGCGCGAGCGCCTCGACGAGCCCGGCGGCCTCGGCGATCTTCAGCAGGCCCAGCCAGAGCGTGAGCGTGCCGAACATGATCACCATCAGCTCGACCGACAGCTTCGCCATTGCAAACAGCGACTCCACCATCGCCGCGAAGACGCCCGCGTCGCCGCCGACCAGCCAGCGCGTCATCGCCGAGATGGCCGCGATGATGAAGAAGCTCGCCCAGATCGCGTTCAGCATGCTTGGGAAAGCTCAGGGCGTCGCAGCGAGGTTCGGGTTTGGCAAGGCATGGGATCCGGCAAGGCATGCAGGTGCCGTTCGGCAACGGCTGGCAACATATCATGTCTGCTTGCCGATTTCGTGGTGATGACGATGAAACGGGTGGTGCTGGTTCCGGTACGCAGTGAGGAGGTCGAATGGAGCGCGGTTCGCTCCCAGGGCGCAGGCGGCCAGAACGTGAACAAGGTGGCCACCGCGATCCACCTGCGCTTCGACGTCGCCGCCTCGTCCCTGCCCGAGGAGGTCAAGGCGCGCCTGCTCGCTCTCGGCGACCAGCGGATCTCCAAGGACGGGGTCATCGTGATCAAGGCGCAGACGGCGCGGACCCAGGAGCAGAATCGCATGGCGGCATTCGACCGGCTCCAGGCGCTGGTGGACAGCGTCGCCAGGCCGCCGAAGCCGCGGCGACCGACGCGGCCGACCCGCGCTTCGCAGCTGCGCCGCGTCGACGAGAAGATCCAGCGTGGCCGGATCAAGAGCCTGAGGGGCAAGCCGGTGGATTGAAGCGGATCGACGGTTGAGCGCATCGACGGCTGCGAAGGCCGGATCCGGCCGGCGTCGGGGGCTTGTGCGCCCGCAAGCTTCGGCCTAGATTGGAGCTGCGACAGCCGGAAATCAGTCCGGCCAGCCGCGCAATGGCACCCGATCACCCACGGAGGTCGATATGCGCTCATACAACGTCGTGAGATTCAAGGTCAAGCCGGGGCAGGAGGAAAGGTTCATCGCGGCTCACCGAATCGATCCGGACTTCAAGGGATTCAGGGGCGGAGCGTTGGTCAAGACCGGCGAGCGGGCGTATTGCTTCGTCGGCGAATGGGAAAGCATGGAGCATCTCGCCGGAGCCCGCGAGAAGATGATCGGCATGCTGGATTCCTTCCGCGATGCGCTCGAGGACCTGGGCGGCGGCCTTGGCAAGACCGACCCGGTGTCGGGCGAGGCGGTGGTGGTGTTGGAGCCGTCGAAGTAGCGGCGGCCTTTGGCGGCGCCGCCCTCAGCCTGCCTTGAGCGTCGAGACGACCTGTCCTTCCCGGACTGCGTCCGTATCGGCCACGTGCAGTTCGGCGACGGTGGCGTCTTCCTCGGCCAGGACCGGAATTTCCATCTTCATCGATTCGATCAGCATGATCTCGTCGCCGGCGGCGACCCGGTCGACGATGCATTCGATGACCTTTCGCATGTCGTACACCTTCGTGCGCTCGAGCGGCAACAGCTTGCGGATCCGGGCACCGTCGGGTGCATCGAGCAGCGAGGTCGTCGGGCGCGGTAAGCGCCATGCGGGGTCAGCTTCCTTGAAGGCATCGAGAGCGGCCGTCGACGCGGATCAGCCCCGAGATCTTGCCGTCTGCAGGGAGCGGCTGCGATCGGGCTCGCGGGCCGACTGCGCGAACAGGCCGAACTTGGTGAACGAGCCGGGGTCGGCGAGGTGGTCGATGCGCTCGCGTGCGTTCAGGATCCCCGAGGCGCGACGGCGGGCGACTGCAGGTAGACCGCACTCACGGCACGCTGACCGTCGCGATCGGCGAGGCCGGCGTCGCGACCGGCGCGGAGCGCACGGCAGCGTCGGCGATCGCATAGACGTGGCTGCCGACGAACACCGCCCGGCGCGCATCGCCATTGCGCCAGCCGGCATAGCCGCGTTCTCCGGCGTCGAGCAGATCGTCCATTGACAGTGTTCCGTTCGACGACAGCGCAGAGGCGCCTCGTGAAGGCCTGACCGAGACGACGCGGATGCCCGATGTCGCTTGGGTCCCGTACCAGGAGGCGTAGCTGCGCAGCGGAATCGCCATGGTCCCTTCGCTGCCGCCGCCCGGCAGTTCGCCGGTCATAGTCGGCGGCGAATACCACGTGAAGGCATGCGGGTCCCAGAGGGCGTCCGATTCGGTATAGCTGTCACCGAGCAGTAGCGTCGACTGCTCCAACGGGCGGGTCGGTTCGGTGACATCGAACAGCGAAGCCTTGACGCGCCGCGGCCAGCCGCCGCCGTCATAGCCGATGCCGAGCACGTGGTTGGAACCGGCCGGGAACAGGAAGGTCGAGAAGCCCGGAATCTTCAGTTCACCGAGCGCGGTCGGTTGCGCCGGATCTGAGAGGTCATAGACGAAGAACGGATCGATCTGGCGGAACGTGACCAGGTAGGCCCGATCGCCAAGGAACCGTGCCGAGCGCAATGTCTCGCCGCTGGCAATGGGGCCGGTCCGACCCAGCTGGCGCATGGTCTGCGGAGCCGCAGCCGGCTCGAGGGTCGCTAGATAGGTGAACGTTCGCAGGTCGTTCGGGGAGAATGACGAGGCCGCCACGCGGACCAGCCCCGGCGACGACTCGTCGATCGCATAGTCGTTGATCAATGTGCCTTCGATGCGACCGCTGCCGTGGTACTGGAAGCGGCCGTCGGCGTCGGGAACGAAGCGGTGGAGGTAGGTCTCGCCGACGCGCTCGCCGGGGTTCCACCGCGGCGTCGACAAGATCAGCGAGTGCGCCGACATGTACAGGCCGGATGCATCGGCGAGCGCCGTATGTCGTGACACCGTCCGGGTGGCCAGGTCGACGGTCGCGACGTGCAGCCACGCCGGTCGCGTCGGCCCGTCGATGCGCCCGAAGCTAGCGCACTCGGCCGACGTCGGCGGCTGCGACAGCGCGGTCGCGGAGCCGGCGGCGAGCGGAGCAAGCCAGGTGGACAGGGCGGTTGTCCGGATCAGCCGGGCGTTGTCCTCGATCTCGCGATCGAGGTCGGCATTCCATTGCCTGTCGTCTAGGGTCCAATCGACGGCCGGCCAGCGTTTGATGCCATCGGGGAGCTGCAGTTCCGAGCGGGTGACGAGATGGACCTTGTCGCCGATACGGCGGCTGCCGACCAGTGAACCGTCGAGGCGGACCTCCCAGCGCGTCGGCAGTCCGGTGCCCGCGGCGTCCACCAGTCGCAAGTGCACCGAAGGTGGCGTGGCATCGGCGTCGCCACATGCGCCCTGGCACAACGAGGTCTTCGCCGCTATCTGGGGGACTGCGGTGGCAGCAGGAACCGGCATCCAGGGCCCATCGGTCCACGGACCCCAGTGGGCTCCGCTCGTGGTCAGCGCCACCACCCTTGCCTCGTCGAGCAGATAGAGGCCGCTCGGTGATTCGAACGGATCGGCGCCTTCGGATGCCGGCGACGGCCAGCGGACCTGGGAGCCGAGGGTCATCGCGCCGGCCGCGCCGAGATCGACGCGGCTCAGCACGACCGCGTCGCTGGTGCGCTTGAGCGTGAACACGCGACGACCATCGTTCTTGACCGGGTCAGGCTCGTCGACGCCCGCGCTGCGCACCGTCGTCGACGAGAAGCTTTCGGCTGCCGGCGCCGCGGACGCGGGCGGCGGGGCTGACTGAGCGGGCGACTCGACGGGGGCAGCGACGCCCGACGCAGCGTCCGAGCGGCTGCGACGCCAGCCCTCGAACTGCTTGCGCAGCGTGGTCTCCACCGACGTCTCGATGTGGCTCTCGAGCTGCGCACAGGCATCGTCGCCGACGAAGAACTTCAACTGCGGCGAATGAGTCGTCTGGTTGCCGGGGTCGGTCGGCGGGTCGGACTGGTCGCCACCACAGCCGGCAGCGAACGCGACCAGCGCGCTCGACAGGGCGATCGAGAGGGCTGCACGGCTGCGGCCCCCGGACAGCAGATGCGCCGGGCCGGGCTCGCTACCGGAGCGCTGAGCGGTCGAAGAGGACGGTGTGGCGCGCATCGGCATTTCCTTTCGAGGGCAGGGACTCGGTTCGTACGATCAGTCGAGCCTCAGCGAGGGCGGCTGAGTTGGGATATTATCCCATGTGTATCTGATTAGCAACAAATGGGATAGAATCCCGACCAGTCATCGGACGTGCTTCAGATTCCGCCAGTTTCCAGAACGGTCGTAGCCAATCCGCCGCTTCATATCGATGCCTGCTCCGCCCACCCCGCCGTCCCGAAGGCGCCGTGCACCGCCCAAGATTGCGCCACCTGGCGCGTCTGCGTCGGTTGCGCCGGGCTGGTCGGCATCGTCCGAGGAGGCAATCGAGTGGTTCGCCGGCCTGTTCGAACCGCTCGCAGGCCTCGCCGTCGACCGCGGCGTCAAGCTTCCGGCGCTGATCGACAGCCTGAAGCTCGCCCTGGTACGGTCGGCGACAATCGCTTCCGACGCGGAATCGTCCCGCCAGTCGCCGGCCGCGTCGGCGCGCGCAGAGGCACCGCCGGCCCGATCGGGTCGGACCCCACTGCGGTCCGACTCGCGGCTGGCGGTAATGACCGGCGTTCACCGCAAGGACCTGCGGCGGATCCGCACCACCGGCTCGGCGGCCCGCACCCATAGTCGTTCGATTGCCGCCGAAGTATTTGCGCGCTGGCAGTCCGACCCGCGGTTCCTCACGACCCGTGGTCGTCCACGGGTCCTGAGCCGACGCTCGGATGACCCTGCGCAGCCGAGCTTCGAGCAACTGGTGGCCGGCATCACACGCGACGTCCATCCGCGGCCGGTGCTGGACGAACTTTTGCGCCTGGGGCTTGTCGAGACGGTCGGTGCCGGCGAGGGCCGCGTCCGGCTGTTGCATTCGACCTACGTGCCGGCGAACGATTCGACGCAGATGATCCAACTCGCCCACGACAATCTCGCCGACCACTGCGCCGCGGTTGCTGCCAACCTCTCCGGCGAAGGCCGCCGTTTCCTCGAGCAGGCGATCTTCTCCGACGGACTGACGGCAGAGTCCGCCCACGCGTTCAATCGCGACACGCTGGCGGCATGGGAGGCAGCATTCGCGAGCCTGATGCCGCGCCTGCGTGCCCTGTATGAATCCGACCGCGCGGCCGCGCAGCCGCGCGACCACCGTGTGCGGCTCGGCATGTACAGCCTGGCGGTACCGACGCGAGGAAAGCGATGAAACAGCCCTTGCCGGCAGCGAAGGCACACGCGAAGCGAACTTGCCGGGCGCCGACCTGCCAGGCGGCGCTGTGGCTCGCGCTGCTGCTCGCCGCCTGCTCCGATCCCGGTACCGGTGGGACCGGGATCCCCGGTCCCACCGCCGGAGCCGAGGCTCCGGCGCCGTCTCCCGCGCCGATCGAAGCGCCGTCACCGGACGCCCTCGGGCCCGCGGCTCCGCCGCCGGGCTGCACCGCGCCGCTGGCGGCCAGCTCGGATCCATACACCGGCCTGGTGCGGGCGCTGGCCGACGGTTGCCTGCTCGTTGGCGACCGCGCCATCGTCATCACCATGGCCACCATCCAGCGACGCTCCGGCGCCGCGGCGACCGCAGCGGATCTCGTTCCGGGGATCCGGGTCACCGTCGCGCCGCAACCGGCCGATCCCGGCAGGGCCGATGCCGTCGTGATCGAGGACACCGGTACCTGAGGGGGTTAGGGGATTAGGGAATTAGCGGATCACGAGGTGGGCTTGCGCGGAACTGCGCAACGACGCGAATGGTTGTGTCCTGCCGTCAGGCAGTAGTCACGCTCGATCCAGCCCCAGCAACGCGGGCAAATGGTCCATGTGCTCGAAGGTCAGGCTCGCCCCGGCCTCCATCAGAGCAGCCGGCGTGTTCAACGTGGCCAGGCCGTAGACCACGGCCCCGGCCGCCACCCCGGCCCGCGTGCCGGTGGGCGTGTCCTCGATGACCACGGTCCGCTTTGGATCGACGCCCAGCGACTTCATCGCGAGCAGGTAGACATCGGGCGCCGGCTTGGCGCGGGCAACCATGTCAGAGCCGAACATCTGCGCATTGAAATGCGGCAGCAGCCCGCAGGACCCCAGCGTCAGGCGCATCTTGGCGCAGTCCGCCCCCGAGGCGACGGCAAACGGAATGCCGACCTCCGCCAGCCGCTCCACTACCGTACGGACGCCGGCAACCTCCCGAACCCGCACCGCCAGCGCCTCGTCGCGCCGCCGGCAGAACTGCGGATGCCAATCCGCTTCCAGTTTGCGGCCGATCATGGCCTCGATCGCGATCAGTTCGTCCTTGACCGACTTGCCCATGAAGGTCTTGATGGTCCGGTCGACGTCGAAGTCGAGGCCGAGCTCGACCAGCATCTCGGCAAGCACGCCGCAGGTGATGGGCTCGCTGTCGACCAGCACGCCGTCGCAGTCGAACACGACGGCGTCCGGACGGGCGAGCGTATCGGCCGAAACGGGCTGTATGACCGGCGCCCTCACGCCGCGTTCAACTGCTGCAGCCGGCGTTCGAGCTGCGGCATCCGGTCGTGCCCCCAGAACTGCTCGTCGCCGACGAAGAAGGTCGGCGCACCGAAGACTTGCCGCGACGTGGCAGCTTCGTTGTTCTGCGCCAGCCGCTGCTTGACGGCAGGGTCCTGGATCGACGCCCGCAGCTTCGCTTCGTCGATGTCGAGCGTCCTGCCGATGGCGGCAAGCGTGTCGGCATCCTGGATGTCGCCGTCATGCACGAAGATGCTGCGAAAGACGGCCAGGGCGAACGGCGCGGCCTTCGACGGCGCCGTCTGCTGCAGCCACAGCAGGACCCGCGACGCGTTGTGGCTTGCCTGCGGAAAACGCGACGGATAGCGAAACGGCAGGTTGACCATCTCGGCGCTGCGCTTGAAGTCCATCACCGAATAGCTCGCCCGCCAGGGATGCTGCTCGGTGAGCGGCGCCGAGCCGGTCGACTTGAAGATGACGCCGAGCATCATCGGTATCCAGTTGACGGTGTGGCCGTGGCGCGCGGCGAGCGCGTCGATCGATTCCGCGGCAAGGTAGGAATAGGGCGAGCTGAAGTCGAAGAAGAAGTCGACCTGCCTGTCGGGCGTGCTTGTCATGTGTGGGACTCCTCGGTTGGCGCTCAGCCTGCCGCCAGGGCGCGGCCGATCAATATCTTCTGAATGTCGCTGGTGCCTTCGTAGATCTGGCAGACGCGTACGTCGCGGTAGATGCGCTCCACCGGGAAGTCGCTCACGTAGCCGTAGCCGCCGTGGACCTGGATCGCATCCGAGCACACCCGCTCGGCCATTTCCGATGCGAACAGCTTGGCCATTGCGGCTTCCTTCAGGCAGGGTCGCCCGGCATCCTTGAGGCGTGCGGCATGCGCGATGAGCTGGCGCGCGGCTTCGATCTGCGTCGCCATCTCCGCCAGGCGGAACTGCACCGCCTGGTGGCCGAAGATCGGCTGGCCGAACGCCTCGCGCTGGCGCGCATAGAGGAGGGCGGCGTCGAAAGCGGCGCGGGCCATCCCCACCGCCTGCGAGGCGATCCCGATGCGGCCGCCTTCGAGCCCCGAGAGTGCGATGCGGTAGCCCGCGCCCGGATCGCCGATCAGGTTTTCCGCCGGCACGAAGCAATCCTCGAAGAGGATCTGCGCGGTGTCGGAAGCGTGCTGGCCGAGCTTGGCCTCCAGCCGCGTCACCGTATAGCCGGGAGAATCGGTCGGCACCAGGAACGCCGAGATGCCGCGCTTGCCGGCGGCCCGGTCGGTGACCGCCATGACAATGGCGACGTCGCCGTTCTTGCCCGAGGTGATGAACTGCTTCACGCCGTTGATGACGTAGCCGCTGCCATCGGCCTTCGGGGTTGCGGTAGTGCGCAGCGCCGACGCGTCCGATCCCACCTGGGGCTCGGTCAGGCAGAACGCGCCGAGCATCCGGCCGCTCGCAAGCGGCTTGAGCCAGCGCTCCTTCTGCCCCTCGCTGCCCCAGGCCATCAGGATGGAGCAGACCGGGCAGTTGTTGACCGAGATAATGGTCGAGGTCGCGCCGTCACCGGCCGCAATCTCCTCAAGGATCACCGCCATCGCGGTGTAGTCGAGGCCCGCGCCTTCGTACTCCTCCGGGACCGCGATGCCGAAGCAGCCGAGCGTTGCAAGCCCCTTCAGCGCCTGCGCCGGAAAGGTGCGGTCGCGGTCCCAGGCGGGCGCATGCGGCGCGATGTTGTCGACGACGAACGCGCGGATCGCGTCGCGCACCATCTCGAGGTCGTGGCCGGGCTGCATAGGATGTCTGCTACCAGGCGAGCGACTGGCCACGGTAGTCGTAGAAGCCGCCGCTCGGAAAGGCGACGACCTCGCCGATCACCCGGCGCATGCCGGCGACGCTCGCGTCGACATCCACGTCCGCGTTCGGCCCGCCCATGTCGGTGCGCACCCAGCCAGGATGCAGGCTGATCACGCGGATGCCCTGGGGCGACAGATCGGTGTGCGCGAGCCTGCCTACCATGTTGACCGCAGCCTTGGACACCCGGTAGAGCATCCCGTAGCTTGCGCTGGTTTCCGCGATCGAGCCCATGCGGCTGGAGACGAAGGCAAGGGTGCCGCGCGTCCGGTTGAGCAGCGGCCCGACCAGCGGCATCAGCCGCATCGCCGACAGCAGGTTGGTGCGCATCACCTGGTCGAACTCCTGGTCCGTCGGCGGCTTCTGGATGTGGCTGGTGCGCGGCCCGTAGATGCCGGCGTTCATCACCATGACGTCGACGGTCTCGCCGTCGAGCTGCCAGCTCATGCCTGCCAGGTCGCCGGGCTCGAGCACGTCCAGCTTCAGGGTCTGCGCGCCCATGTCGCGCAGCCGGATCCGGTCGGCTTCGCTGCGGAACGTGGCGAACACCCGCCAGCCTTCGGCGAGGTACTGGCGGGTGAATTCGAGGCCGATGCCCCGGGAGGCGCCGACGATCAGGGCGGTTGGCATGCCGACGACCTTTGGCTCAGGCCATCTCGACGGCGATTGCAGTGGCTTCGCCCCCGCCGATGCACAGCGATGCGATGCCCCGCTTGCCGCCGGTCTTGCGAAGCGCGCCGAGCAGGGTCACGATCAGACGCGCGCCGGAGGCGCCGATGGGATGGCCGAGCGCGACCGCGCCGCCGTGGATATTGATCTTGTCGTGCGGGATGTCGTGCTCCTTCATTGCCGCCATCGCGACCACCGCGAATGCCTCGTTGATCTCGAAGAGGTCGACGCTGCCGGTGCTCCAGCCGGTCTTGCGGTAGAGCTTCTCGATCGCTCCGACCGGCGCGGTGGTGAACCACTGCGGCTCCTGCGAATGGGTCGCGTGGCCGGCGAGGGTGGCGATCGGCTTGATGCCGAGCTTGTCGGCCATCGACCGACGCATCAGCACCATCGCCGCCGCGCCATCGGAAATGGACGACGAACTCGCCGCGGTCACCGTACCGTCCTTGCGGAAGGCCGGCTTGAGGGTAGGGATCTTTTCCGGGTTGGCCTTGAACGGCGCCTCGTCGCGCTCGATCACCGTATCGCCCTTGCGGCCGGGGACGGTGACTGCTGCCATCTCCCACTTGAACGAGCCGTCCTCGTTGGCGACGCGGGCGCGACGCGACGACTCGATCGCGTATTTGTCCTGCGCCTCGCGGCTGAATTCGTACTTGCCGGCGCAGTCTTCGGCGAAGTTGCCCATCGACTTGCCGCCGCCGTTGGGCATCTTGTCGTAGGCGTCTTCGAGTCCGTCGTACGCCATGTGGTCGAAGAGGGTGGAATGACCGTAGCGGTAGCCGCCGCGGCCCTTGAGCATCAGGTAGGGTGCATTGCTCATGCTCTCCATGCCGCCTGCGACGACGATGTCCTGGCTGCCGGCGAGGATCAGGTCGTGGCCCAGCATCGCTGCCTTCATGCCGGAGCCGCACACCTTGTTGATGGTGGTTGCGCCGGTGGCGGGCGGCAGCCCTGCCTTCAGCAGCGCCTGGCGAGCCGGCGCCTGGCCGAGACCGGCCGGCAGGACGCAACCCATGATCACCTCCTGGACCTGGGCGGGCTGGATGCCGGCGCGCTCGACGGCCGCGCGGATCGCGGTCGAGCCGAGGTCGGTGGCGGCGAGGCCGGAGAGTTCGCCCATCATGCCGCCGACCGGCGTGCGGGCAACCGAGACGATGACGATCGGATCTTCCATTTGCGATTCTCCAGTGTGCAGGTGTTGCGGGAGCAGGACTCCCAGTGTGCAGGTGTTGCGGGAGCAGGACTCGGCCAGGCCGCCCGCTGCGCCGTGTTCAGGCTTTCATGTTAACGCCACGGCCGCGGAGCCTGCCTTGAAGCGCAGGGCCTCGGGGTAGGGAAAGACATCCTCGAATTGCCCGGCGCGGATCCGATCCTGGCGGGACTGCCAGTATTCGACTCGCAGCAGGTCGGCGTGATAGCGCAGGAACGGGCCGCGAACCTTGGCGTTCCCCAGCAGGAAGGTGCCGAATTCCTCGGGGAACACGTCGTGCGGCCCGACCGGATACCACGGCTCGGAAGCGAGTTCGTCTTCCGGCGTGCGTGCCTGCGGCACCTTCCGGAAGTTGCATTCGGTCAGGTAGACGACCTCGTCGTAGTCGTAGAAGACGACCCGGCCCTGTCGCGTGACGCCGAAGTTCTTGTAGAGCATGTCGCCCGGAAAGATGTTGGCGGCGACCATCTCCTTGATGGCCTGGCCGTACTCACGCAGCGCGCGCTCGCGCTCGTCCTCGTCGGCTTCCTCGAGGAAGATGTTCAGCGGGACCATGCGACGCTCGATGTAGAGGTGGCGCAGGACCAGCCGATCGCCCTCGTCCTCGAGCAGCGAAGGCGCCGTCTGGCGCAATTCCTCGAGCAGCGCCGGATCCAGCCGGTCCTTGGGAAACGGGACATCGGAATATTCCCAGGAGTCCGCCATCCGGCCGACCCGGTCGTGGGCCTTGACCAGCTGGTAGCGGCCTTCCACGTATTCCCGGCTCACATCCTTGCCGCGCAGGTCCTTGATGAACTTGAAGACGAATGGAAATGACGGCAGGGTGAACACACCCATCACCAGTCCCTTGATGCCGGGGGCGACGATGAAGCGGTCGGTGGAATGACTCAGGTGCTGCAGCAGGTCGCGGTAGAAGAGGGTCTTGCCCTGCTTGTGGAGCCCGAGCATGGTGTAGAGCTCGGACTGTGGCTTGGTCGCCATCAGGGTCTGCAGGAACCGGACATATGCCGACGGCGTTTCCATGTCGACCATGAAGTAGGCGCGGGAGAAGTTGAACAGGGCCTCGATGCGTTCGGTCCCGAACAGCACCGTGTCCAGATAGAGCTGCCCGCGCTCATCGCGCAGGATCGGGATTGCGAACGGTTCCACCTCGCCGTCGTTGACCAGCCGCCCGACCAGGTATGCGGCCTTGTTCCTGAAAAACAGCGAGCGCAGGACGTTGATCTGGCAGTCGCTTGCCGGGGCGAACTCGGAACTGAGGTGCCGGCGCCCGGCGGCGAGCACGAAGCCGAGGTCGCGGTCGACGTCCTGGTAGGCGCAGGCGAGGCCGAGGTCGATGATGATCTGGCGGAACGCCTTCTCCCAGCCGACGTCGGCCGGGTAGTAGGAACGAAACGATGGCGGGGAGGAATCCAGGTAGTCGGTCGCCACGCCCGGCCGCACGAAGATGAAGTCGTTGTGGAAGTAGCGCCGATCCAGGATCTTGGTGCTGACGGTATTGAAGAAGGTCTCCGCCAGTTCCGGCTGCTTGTGCTCGGCGAGCAGGGCCACGTAGCGCCGCTTGACCGTCGACCACATCGCGTCGCGCAGGTCGCCCTCGCTGAACTGCCGGCGCAGCGTCTGGACCGCCTCACGCACGCGCTGGTCGTAGAAGGTGATCCGTTCGCGCGCCAGCCGGCGGATGCCGTGCCAGTCGCCGGCTTCGAACGAGGCCTTGGCCTGTTGCGCGTTGTAGCGAAAAACCGCGTAGTGGCGGTCGAACCCCGCGAGCATCGTCCCGGCGATCGCATCCGGCAGGGAATCGGCCGGCCGTTCCGACGACGCCGCGTCGTCCGACCCCCTAGCCGGCCCGTCCACCCCCGCCTGATCCATAGCTGCCTTCACTGGAGCCCTTCCATGTCACGCCCGCTGACCCACCGCCCCTCACCCAGCCTCATCCTCTCGCGCCACTCAGCGCCCCACACCCAGCAGCCGGCGCGGAACGGGCTTCGCCCGGCCGCTGCCGGCGCCCCCCTTCCTCTGGAAGGGGGTAGGGCCGAAGGCCCAAGGGGGGATCACGTACTCATATACAGTTCGCGCCCGATCAGCATCCTGCGGATCTCCGACGTGCCAGCCCCGATCTCGTACAGCTTGGCATCGCGCCAGAGGCGGCCGGTGGGATAGTCGTTGATGTAGCCGTTCCCGCCCAGGCACTGGATGGCTTCGCCGGCCATCCAGGTCGCCTTCTCTGCGGCATAGAGAATGGCGCCTGCGGCATCCTTGCGCAGGCTGCGCTGGTCGACCTGACCGGCGTGCGAACGGTCGCACTGCCGCCCCACCTCGTAGACATAGGCGCGGCAGGCCATCATGGTCGTGTACATGTCGGCGAGCTTGCCCTGCATGAGCTGGAACTCGCCGATCGGCTGCCCGAACTGCTTGCGCTCGTGGATGTACGGGATGGCCACGTCCATGCAGGCCGCCATGATGCCCAGCGGGCCGCCAGAGAGCACCGCCCGCTCGAAGTCGAGGCCGCTCATCAGCACGTTGACACCGCGTCCGACACCGGTCATCGGATCCTCGCCGATGCCGCCGAGGATGTTTTCAGCCGGCACTTCGCAGTCCTCGAATACCAGTTCGCCGGTGTGGCTGCCTCGCATGCCGAGCTTGTCCAGCTTCTGGGCCACCCGGAATCCCGTGAAGTCCTTCTCCACCAGGAATGCAGTGATGCCGCGCGGCCCGGCATGGACGTCGTTCTTGGCGTAGATCACCATCACGTCGGCGTCCGGGCCGTTGGTGATCCACATCTTGCTGCCGTTGAGGATCCAGCGGTCGCCCTTGAATTCCGCGCGGGTCTTCATCGACACCACGTCCGAGCCGGCATTCGGCTCCGACATCGCCAGCGCGCCGACCGCCTCCCCCGAAATCAGGCGGGGCAGGTATCGCTCCTTCTGGCTGCGGCTGCCGTTGCGGTGGATCTGGTTGACGCAGAGATTGGAATGCGCCCCGTAGGACAGGCCGACCGAGGCCGAACCCCGTGAGATTTCCTCCATGGCGACGATGTGCGCCAGGTAACCGAGGCTGGTGCCGCCGTAGTCCTCCGAGACGGTCAGGCCGTGTACCCCGATTTCGCCCAGCTTCTGCCAGAGGTCCATCGGGAACTGGTCGCTGCGGTCGATCTCGGCGGCGCGGGGCGCGATTTCGCGCGCAACAAACTGCTGCAGGGCCTCGCGCAGCAGCGCGATGTCCTCGCCGAGGTCGAACCGGATGCCGGGTAGGTCGATCATGCTCATCTGCCTCGCTCCTGCTCTGTCTCGATTCATGGATTCATGTCATGCCTGCCGGCCAAATTGGGGCCGTCGCGATTCAGGATCCTGCGTTACGCGGCCGACGCTGTCCGTTGCCGTCTCCAGGACGGAGGCCCGCATGCCGGCCCGCAGTGCCTGGAGCATAGCTTCGGCATCTGCGCGCTGCCGGTCGATGTCGTCCAGCAGCTGGGTGAGGTCGGCGAGCTGCTGCTGCAGCGAATCGCGCCGCGCATCGAGGACCTCGAGAAACCGCGTCAGCTGCGGCACAGTGTCGGCGGGGGTCTCGTACATGTCGAGCAGGCTCCTGATCTCCAGCAGGCTCAGCCCCAATCGCTTGCCACGCAGGAGCAGTTTGAGGCGAGCCCGGTCGCGCTGCGAGTAGACCCGGATACGCCCGCCGCTGCCGGTGCGTACCGGCGTAATCATGCCCTGGTCCTCGTAGAAGCGGATCGCCCGCGCCGTAATGCTGAATTCACGGGCGAGCTGGCTGATGCCGAAGGTGGTGTTTTCTGTCATTACGGAAGTCGCTTTGGTCGCGGGCATCGGGCGTACGTTTCGATCGGATGCGCCGGCCCGGCCGCAATCGGTATCCGAGGCCCGGTTCGGCCGAACGTCATTTCTCGCTTATAGTACCGTTTGCCTTGACGTTGACGTAAACGTCAAGAGCGGTAGGTAGGCCACACAAGGACAGCGTTGAATCCTCTCGAATTGCAACTCGACTATCCCTTTGGCGAGCAGCTTCCGGCTCCGGCGGCGCGCATCGAGGTGGCGCCCGGTGTCTTCTGGATCCGTATGCCGCTGCCGTTCGCTCTCGATCACATCAACATCTGGCTCCTGCGGGACTCGTTCGACGGTCGCGAAGGTTGGACCGTGGTCGACTGCGGTATCTCCGACAAGGTGATTCGCGGCCTTTGGGAGCGGGTGATCGCCGACCAGCTCGACGGCCTGCCGGTCGTGCGAGTGATCTGCACCCACACCCATCCCGATCACGTCGGACTGGCCGCCATGCTGACCGAAAGGTTCTCGGCGCCCCTGTGGATGACCCTCGGCGAATACGCCTTCGGCAGGGTCCTGTCGGCGACGATGCCGGGTGCCAACGGCGATTCGGCGGCTGCGCACTTCCGCCGGCACGGGATGGCGGCGTCCTTCGTCGAGGAGGTCCGCAACCGCAACCAGGGATACTTCGCGAGCCTCGTACCGGCGATGCCGCTCGCCTTCACGCGCATCATCGGCGGGGAGGCCGTTCGCATCGGCGGTCGGAACTGGCGGGTCATCATCGGGCTCGGACACTCGCCGGAGCATGCGTCCTTCTACTGCGACGAAGACCGGCTGCTGATCGCCGGCGACATGGTGCTGCCGCGGATATCGACCAATGTCTCGGTGTGGGACATCGAGCCGCTCAGCAACCCGGTCCAGTGGTTCCTCGATTCCCTCAGGAAGTTCGAGTCCTGCGCCGAGGACACCCTGGTCCTGCCGTCGCACGGGCGGCCCTTTCGCAAGCTGCACGTGCGGCTTCGCCAGCTCGACGACCATCACCAGGAGCGGCTGTCGATGCTGCTGTCGGCCTGCAGGGAACGCTCGATCAGCGCCGCGCAGGCAGTGCCGCTGATGTTCAACCGCAACTTCGACACCCACCAGATGACCTTCGCCCTCGGCGAAGCGCTCGCGCACCTGCATGCGCTCTGGTATGCCGGCGAGGCCAGCCGGTCGCTGGGCGGCGACGAGGTAGTGCGTTTCGGGGCGGCGCAGGCGGCCTGAGGGGGCGGGAGCTTCGCAGTCCTACACGGGCAGCAGCCCATACTCTCTCATCCGCGCGTCGACCGCCTCGATCCAGCCGCGGTTGGCGGCCGGCGACGCCGGGCTCGGATGCAGGATCTGGCCGACCTGCAGTTGCCGCGCCAGGCTGCTGTCGAGCAGTTCGCCCTCGACCAGCCGCTTGAGGCGTTTCTCGGCAAACCCGCCGATGCCGATCAGCCAGGCAGGCCGCAAGGCGGCCACCGAGGCGGCAAGATGTCGGTCGCAGGCCGCGTACAAAGGGCGCAATTCCGCGGCCGGCAGTTGCTCGGGGGTGCGATTCCGGCAGGACGCCTCGAGGAACACCAGCGGGCAGTAATTGATCACGAAGGCGTCGGCGAAGAACGCCTGTGCGCTGCCGTAGCGCATCGCTGCCCAGCCCCACAGGCGCCGCCCGCTGACTTCCGAGCGCAGGCATTCGAATCCCTGGATCGGCCGCTTCGGATGCTGCGCCTGCGGCGCCGGAATCTTCGCGCGCAAACCCATCCAGTCACGGACTGCCGCCACTTCTCCGAACGGCACGCCGGTCTGCATCATCCCGAACGGCCCCGGGTTCATGCCCAGGAAGACGATGCGCTTGGGCCCGCGGCCGAAGCGCTCGAGGTACTGCCGGTGGCCCTCCCATGCATAATCCAGCGGGTTGTAGACATGGGTGACCGGCGGCGAGAAGTGCAGCTTCGCCACCTCGTCTCCCAGCGTTCGCGCCGCAGCGAGGAGTCGCGCCACGCTGTCTTCGGGCGCCGGGTCCATGCCGGCAACGGCGGCGATGCGTCGGGTCATGCGGATCGATAGTAGAGTGGAGGTTGGGCCGGTATTGGACCATGAAGCACCATCAACGGCATCGTGAGGAGCCTGGCAGCAGGCCCCCGGAGCAGGAGTCGGCAATGAAAATGAATATCCCCCCTACGCACCTGAAGCCGGCCAATCCGCCTTCCGGGTTGCAGCCTTACTCGAAACCCCAGCCCTGGGGCATGGCGCCCGACATGATGCTGGCGGACGTCGACACCGCGGACGAGCGGCTCTGGGCGCCGGTCGGGCCGGACACCTGGTCTCGGCCGATCCACCTGAACGTGACCGGCGGCTTCTATGTCCACCTGCTGCGCGTGCGGCGCTCCGGCGTGCTCCAGCGTCATCGGCATTCCGGCCAGGTGCATGCGCTGGTCATGAAAGGCAGCTGGTATTACCTCGAGCACGACTGGATCGCGCGCGAGAACAGCTATGTCTTCGAGCCGCCGGGAGAGACCCACACCCTGGTCGTGCCGGACGACTGCGATGAGATGGTGACGCTGTTCACAGTGCACGGCGCCTTGATGTATGTCGACGTCGACGGCAAGAGCACCGGCTACGATGACGTGTTCACCCGGATCGAGAAGTATCGGGAGCATTTCGAGAAGGTCGGCTTGGGCAGCGACCACGTCAAGCAGTTCATTCGTTGAAGGCAGCAATGAAATATATCGATCACGGCAGCGGCGGTTCCCCGGATGTGATGGTCTTGAAGGATGGGCCGATGCCTGAAGTGGGTGCCGGCGAGGTGCTGATCAAGGTTGCCTACGCCGGCGTCAACCGGCCGGACGTCCTGCAGCGCAGCGGCCGCTATCCGCCGCCGGCGGATGCATCGCCGCATATCGGCCTCGAGGTTGCCGGCGAGATTGCCGCGGTCGGCCAGGGCGTGGACGAGTGGAAGAAGGGTGATCCGGTCTGCGCACTGACCAACGGCGGCGGCTATGCGGAGTTCGCCACCGCACCGGCGGGCCAGGTCCTGCCGGTGCCGGAGGGCCTGAGCATGGTGCAGGCTGCAGCGCTGCCGGAGAACTACTTCACCGTCTGGGCCAACCTGATCGAGGGTGGCCGGCTGAAGAGCGGCGAGACGGCGCTCATCCACGGCGGCACATCCGGGATCGGCATCACTGCCATCCAGATGGCCAAGGCCTGGGGCGCTCGCGCATTCTGCACTGTGGGCACGCCGGAGAAGGTCGCCGCTGCCCGCGAGGTGGGCGCGGATGCGGCCATCAACTACCGTTCGCAGGATTTCGTGACGGAGATCTCGAAACTCACCGAAGGGCGAGGCGTCAACATGATCCTCGACATGGTCGGGGGCTCCTACATCGAGCGCAACCTGCGCTGCCTCGCGCTCGCAGGCAGGCTCGTGCAGATTGCGTTCCTGCAGCCGTCGCGCGTCGAAGTCGACTGGATGCCGCTGATGCTCAAGCGGCTCACCTTCACCGGTTCGACCTTGCGGCCCCGCTCGGGCGCGGAGAAAGCACGTCTCGCAGCCGAACTGCGCATGCACATCTGGCCGCTGCTCGAGCAGAAGAAGATGGCGCCGGTGATCTACCGGGAGTTTGCGCTGGCCGATGCGGCCGGTGCGCACCGGCTGATGGAGACGTCCGAGCACATCGGCAAGATCATGCTGAAGGTGACCTAGCGCTTCAGCCTAGCCTGGTTCGGATCGGAATGCCGGCGACGAGGATCGGCTTGACCGGCGTGCGCGATCAAGCCGCGTTCACCGGTCAGGCCGCGTTCACCGGTCAGGCCGCTTGCATCGGTCAGGCCGCTTGCATCGGTCAGGCCGCGTCCACGAGGACGATCTCGGAGTCCTCCAATGCCTTCACCTCAAGCGTGTCGATATCTTCGACCGCAACGCCGTCGCGGGCCTGAACCTTCACGCCGTTGACCTCGACGGCGCCTGACGCCGGCACCAGGTAGCCGCGACGATCGGCACCGAGCGGATACTTCGCCGTTTCGCCCGCCTTGAGGGTGGCGCCAACCACCCGGGCATCGGTTCGGATCGGCAATGCATCGCCATCGCCTTCGAACCCACTGGCGAGCACGACGAACTGGCCCACCCTACCGCCCTTCGGGAACGGGCGCGCGCCCCAGCTGGGCTTCTCGCCCTGGCGGGTGGGAACAATCCAGATCTGGAAGATCCGTGTGGTGACGTCTTCCATGTTGTATTCAGAGTGCGTGATGCCGGTGCCAGCCGACATGACCTGGACGTCGCCGGCCTCGGTGCGACCCTTGTTGCCCAGGCTGTCCTGGTGGGTGATGGCGCCTTCGCGGACGTAGGTGATGATTTCCATGTCGCGGTGCGAGTGCGGCGGAAAGCCGGTCTTCGGAGCGATGGTGTCGTCGTTCCACACGCGCAGGTTTCCCCAGTTCATGCGCGCCGGGTCGTGGTAGTTCGCGAACGAGAAATGATGCTTCGTGTCGAGCCAGCCCATGTTCTCGCCGCCGAGCGAGGCGAGCGATCGAAGTTCGATCATGACGGTTCTCCTGATTCAAGTTTGGCCTGGTGCGGTCCGGAGACATCGAGGCTTCGGCCGCGGCATAAGGACAATGTAAGGCCGGCGACCGCAGGGATAAACCACCGTTGCGGCGCAAGACTATTGCAGATTTGCAATGCCGGCGGGCACCTTCCAGCGCCCGCCGGAAGTCACCCGGATGCGCAGGTCCACGTGCAGCTTGCGCCAGAAGACGACCGCTGCGGGAACCTCCATCGCGCAACCTCGCATCGTTGACTTGCCGCCGCCTGCGGCGTCCGTCGCACCGGCGGTGGTGCCTGTCCATGATACCGTCGCGCAAGCGGGGCCTCGACAGGGCATCGACCAGCCAGTGGTCGGGTCAGCGGCCGGAGCTCTCCCCGGCGATCCGGTCGCTCCCTCATGCCGGTCTCGGATGCCTTGCGCGACATGGAGGGCAGGTGGATGAATTTTTCTCGCGAGGAAGTGGAGTCATCGCGGCAGACGGTCTATGGCGCCATGTCGCCTACGCCGCAATATGCCTGGCCGCTGCTGCGCGAGCGGCTGGGCCTGCCGGTGTGGGTCAAGCACGAGAACCACACGCCGACCGGCGCCTTCAAGATCCGCGGCGGGCTCACCTACTTCGAGGGCCTCGGCGCGCCGGCAGCCGGGTTTGCGCGGCGTGATCAGCGCCACCCGCGGCAACCACGGGCAGTCGGTGGCATTGGCGGCGCGCCGTGCTGGCCTGGACGCCACCATCGTCGTGCCGCACGGCAACTCCGTGGAGAAGAATGCTGCCATGCGCGCACTCGGCGCCACGCTCGTGGTGCACGGCGACGATTTCCAGGCGGCTCGCGAACACGCCACCGCGCTGGCGGCGCAGCAGGGACTGCAGATGGTGCCTTCGTTCCATCGCGACCTGGTGCGGGGCGTGATGACGTATTGGGTGGAGTTCTTCGAAAGTTTTTCGCCAGGCAAGGCACCTGACGTGGTGTACGTGCCCATCGGACTGGGTTCGGGTTTTTCAGCCGCGGCAGCGGCGCGGGCCCATACCGGCGTCTCCAGTGCACTGGTGGGCGTCGTCTCGACGCATGCGACCTCGTATCTCGACTCTTTCCGCGCCGGCCGGGTCATCGCGGCGCCGGTGACTACGGTGCTCGCCGACGGCATGGCTTGTCGCGTAGCGGAGCAAGAGGCACTGGAGGTGGTGCGGCGCGAGGCCGAGGACGTGGTCGCGGTGAGCGACGACGAGGTGGCCCAGGCCATGCGCGCGCTCTTCTCGGATACTCACAATGTCGCCGAAGGGGCCGGCGCCGCTGGGCTCGCCGCAGCCATGCAGCAGCGCGGGCGCCTCGCCGGCCGGTCCGTGGGCGTCGTGGTGACCGGCGGCAACATCGACAGCGATATGTTCGCCAGGGTGCTGTCGGAGCGGATTCGCTAGAGGAGCCCCGACAGGCTCCTGAGTGCGGCCCGGTCTCAGGACATCGGCTCCGGCTCGGGCTTTGGCGGCGCCGGCAGCGGAATGAACTCCTCATTGTCCATCGGCGGCAAGGCAATCCTGCCGGCGAGCCAGTCGGCCTTTGCCTGTTCGATGCGTTCCTTTCTCGAGGACACGAAGTTCCACCAGATGTGCCGGGCGCCCAGCGGCTCGCCGCCCAGCAGCATGAGGCGCGCAGGCTCGACCGCTTCGATGCTCGCCGCATCCGACCCGGAGAAGACAGCCATCTGACCTTCGCCGTAGCGGCTGCCCTCGACCCTGATGCTGCCTCGGGCGACGAAGACGGCGCGCTCAGGGTACCCGTCCGGCAGTGGCAGGCGAGCACCGGGTTTCAGTTCCGCATGCAGGTAGAAGAGCGGCGAACGGGTCGCGGCTGGACTGGTGAGGCCGTAGGCACTGCCCGCGATGATGCGTGCCTGCACGCCGCCGTCCTGCACTCCAGGCAGCGATCCGGCGTCGAAGTGGGCGAAGGAAGGCCCGTCCTCCTCGTTCGATTCCGGAACGGCGACCCACGCCTGGATGCCATCCATGTGTCCGCCGTGGGCGCGCATGCCGTCGAAGCGCTCGGAGTGGGAGATGCCGGCACCCGCAGTCATCCAGTTGAGTTCGCCTGGCCGGATCACCTGCTCGACACCGGTACTGTCGCGGTGGGTCATCTCGCCGTCGAACAGGTAGGTGACCGTCGACAACCCGATGTGGGGATGCGGCCGGACGTCCGTGGTTCGCGGAATCGGCGCAGCCATGGCGTGCGGCCCCATGCGGTCGAAAAAAATGAACGGCCCCACCATCCGCCGCTTGTGAAACGGCAGCACCCTGCCGACCTGAAAGCCGCCGAGGTCATGGGTACGGGATTCGATCACGAGGTCGAGCATGGCATGCCTTCGAGGTTGTTCTGGTTAATCAGGTTTCCGGTGCAATATCGAAATGCAGCACATCTTCACGCCTGCCCAGCTTCGAATAAAGCGCGATGGCAGGATCGTCGCCCCGATCGGCCTGCACGAAGATGACGTAGGCGTCGCGCGACGGGGCGATGCGCTTCAGTTCCATGATCAGCGCCGTGGCAATGCCTTGCCGACGACATGCCTCGGCCACTGCCAGGTCGTAGATGTATATTTCGCTGCGCCGCTGCTCGAACTTGGGAAGCACATAGGCCGCGAGCGCGCCGACCGGCCGGTCGTCCTTCCAGGCGCCGATCGCGATGAATGTGTCACTCGCGAGCAGGCGCTCCAGGTAGCCATCGTCGGGCTGTGCACCTGTGTATGTCGCGGGCTCCCCGAAGACCTCGCCGAAGAGGCGCAGAAGCGCCTTCATCGGACCGGCATCGCCGGCGCCGAGCGTATGGATCCTGACGATTCCTGCCGGCATGCGCTGATTCAGCCGGAGCGACTGGCGCAGGGCAAGCCACGACGCCGGCCCATTATTCGCCGGCCTGCCCGGGCGGATGGGCATGGAACCATTCGGCGATGGCAGGCATGTGCGGCTCGAAGTTTCCAGGCGCCGAGAAGTTGAGCACGCCGGCCTGCAGGGCGCTGCGGTTCTCGAAGTCGTGCGTCGTTCCGCCCGGCACCAGGACGAAGCTTCCGCGAGGCGCGTCGATCCAGCGGTCCTCGAGGTAGAAGCTCATGACCCCCGCGATGACATAGAAGACGTCGTCCTCCGGATGCGAATGCGCGCCGGGTCCTTGGGTGTGCGGCTCGAGCCACCATTCGGAGATCGAGTAGGCGCCGGCTGTTTCGGCGCCGTCGGCCTTGAAGACCGCGCTGAGGCGGCCCATGGGATAGGATCTTCCATGGCCGGGGGCGAGGACGACTGACTTCCTATTCTCCACCGGCATACGCATGGTCTTCCGACATTGGGTTCCTCGGGCCCGATTCGGGCATCGACCGCGCCGCCGGCGGCTCGAGCGCCTGGGCATGCTGCACCGGCAGGCCCGCGTCCTTCCAGGCCTTGAAGCCCCCCACCAGCGGCCGCACCGACCTGAAGCCTTCCGACGCCAGCTGTCGGCAGAGTCTGGCGGCCGAGACTTCGTCCGGGCAGTCGCAATACACGACGACCTCGGTCGCGGCGACCGAGTCGGTGAGCCCGGCGGGCAGCACCGCGCCGGGGATCCAGCCTCCGGCGCGGTCGGCGGTCGATCGCGCATCCACGAGGGTCGGCGCGAGGTCGCTGTCCAGCAGGTCCTTCAACTGCCCGACGGTGATGCGCGCCATCCGGTGCTGACGGCGGAATTGCCGGCGCTGCCAGGCCTTGCGGGCGATGAAGGCGCCGGCGAGGACTGCGACCACCAGCAGGCCATAGCCACCCCAGGCATCGAGATGCAGAAGCACGTCGTAGACGATGTCGTGGAACATGACCCCAAGCATCACCGCGACCGCTGCCCAGAGCAGCGCCCCGGCACCGTCGTAGAGCAGAAAGCGCCGCGGCTCGACGCGCATCTGACCCGCCATGGTGGTTGCCACCGCGGCCAGGCCCGGCACGAACTTGGCGATCACGAGCGAGGGCAGGCCCCAGCGCAGGTAGGTCTCGCGCGTGTTGCCGACACAGGAATCGCGCGACAACGAGAGGCTGCACATCAGGCGGAGCATGCGCCCGCCGAACCGGCGCCCGCCTGCGAACCAGGCGAAGTCCGCGATCAACGCCGCGATCGCGGTCACCAGCACGATCGGCCATGCCGGTTCGCCTGCCGCGACGGCAAGCGAGGAGGCGACGATGACGACCGGATAGGCAGGCAGGGGCAACCCGCCCTGCTCCAGCAGGACGGCCACGAACACGATCGGCAGTCCGTACTGCCCGAGCAGTTGCAGGAACAGGTCCATGGTCTGGTTGCCTTCGAACCATCAGACGCGGCGGGCCGGCCTGCCCGACGCAGGGGACCATGGTACGGGGGGTGGGCGGCGGCGCGCATCGCCCGAAATAGGCAGATGCGGCAGCGCGTCAGCGCAGGGACTTCCCGTGGCGTGCAATCGACATCAGGATGCCCGCCCCGAAGCCGAGCGTCACCATGGCGGTGCCGCCGTAGGACATCATCGGCAACGGCACGCCAACCACCGGCAGGATGCCGGTGACCATCCCCATGTTCACGAAGGCGTAGGTGAAGAAGATCATGGTGATCGCGCCGGCCAGCAGGCGCGAGAACGGGCTGCCTGCGCTGCCCGAGATCATCAGGCCCCGGCCGATCAGCAGCAGGTAGACCAGCAGCAGCACGGCTGCACCGATGAAACCGAACTCTTCGGCGAATACGGCGAAGATGAAGTCGGTGGTGCGCTCGGGCACGAATTCCAGGTGCGTCTGCGTTCCCTGCAGCAGCCCCTTGCCGGAGGGGCCGCCGGAGCCGACGGCGATCATCGACTGGATGATGTGGAAGCCCTTGCCCAGCGGGTCGCTGGTCGGGTCGATCATCGTCATCACCCGCTGCTTCTGGTATTCCTTCATCACCGACCAGAGCAGGGGTAGCGCGGCGACCCCGCTGATCAGCGCGCCGGCAATCACCTTCCAGCTGAGGCCGGCAAAGAAGATCACGTAGGCGCCGGCCGCGAAGACCAGGATCGACGTACCGAGGTCGGGCTGGCGCGCGACCAGCACCACCGGCACCGCCAGCAGCACGATCGCAATCAGGTAGTGATGCCACTTGGCGATGCCTTCGTAGCGGTGGAAGTACCAGGCCAGCATCAGCGGCATCGCGATCTTGAGCAATTCCGACGGCTGGATCCTGGTGACGCCGATGTCCAGCCAGCGGCGCGCGCCCTTTGACACGTCGCCGAACAGCGCCACCCCGATCAGCAGTGCGACTCCGAGCAGGTAGAGCGGGATCGCGCCGCGCATCATCATCGTGGGCGACAGGATTGGCGACCGCCCACATGACGGCGAACGAGATGGCGAGGTTGCGCAGGTGATCGACCAGGCGGTCCGGCGTTTCGTACGATGCCGAGTACATGGTCACGCAGCTGATCGTGACGACCATCAGCAGCGCCAGCAGCAGGATCGGATCGAAGACGAAGACGTAGCGGCGCAGCAGCACGCGAAAGAAATGGCCGTTCATCGTTGCGGCGCTCCTTCGTCCACGGATCTGGCAGCTGGCCTGGGCGGCTTCGCCTGCCGGCTGGCGGCCTTCGGTTCCGGCGCCGGCCGTCTTTGCGCCTCGGCTGCGCCGGCGGGCGCTTGGGAAACGTCGCCACGGGCAGCCGGGTCCGCTGCCGGCGCCGGTGCCGGTGCCGTCGAGGGGGCCGGCGGCCTCTTCGGATTGGCGGCTGCTGCCTTTGCCGCGGTGGCAGCCTCGGCCGGCGGGCCGGAGCCCGCTGGCACCGCAGCTGCACTTCGCGGCGGGCGTGGGCCTCGGGCCGTGGCCGACCCTTGCGGAGCGGCCACCACCTCGCGCGGCGCGGCAGCTACCTGCGACGGTGCGGGCTGCCGGGGCGGGGAGGGTTCCGGCGTCGACGGCGTCGCGGCCTCATCCGGCGCTAGCTCCGGCTCGATCGATGCGGGAACATCGCGCATCTCTTCCTCGTCCTGGCGCTCGGGGAACGGCAGGTCCTGGTCCTTCGGCAGCTTGCCGAGGAGGTAATAGTCGAACAACTTCCGGGCGATCGGCGCCGCGGCCTGGGCGCCGAAGCCGCCGTTCTCGACGATCAGCGCGACGGCGATCTTCGGCTTGTCGACCGGAGCGAAGGCGACGAACAGCGAGTGGTCGCGATGGCGCTCGGCGATCTTGGCGGCGTCGTACTTCTCGTTCTGCTTGATGCCGATCACCTGAGCGGTACCGGTCTTGCCGGCGGCGACGTATTCGGTATTCTGGAACGGGATCCGGCCGGTACCGACCTTGTTGACCGCGACCATTGCATTCTTCACCAGTTCCAGGGCTTCCGGCTTCACCTCGATGCGGCCGACTTCCTTGGCGACGGTCTCGCGCAGCGAGCCGGTGGCGGCGTCCTCGACGGTCCTCACCACGTGCGGGCGCATCACGAGCCGTTGTTGGCGAGGGTGGCGGTGGCATGCGCAAGCTGCAGGATGGTGAAGCTGTTGTAGCCCTGGCCGATGCCGATCGACGGTGTCTCGCCCGGATACCACGGCTGCTTGAAGCGGCGCTTCTTCCACGCGGACGACGGCAGGATGCCGGGTGCCTCGTCGCGCAGGTCGATGCCGGTCAACTGGCCGAAGCCCCACGGCTTCATGAAGTCGTGGATGTAGTCCACGCCCATCTCGTAGGCGGCGCCGTAGTAGTAGGTATCGGAAGAGACCACGATCGAGCGATACAGGTCGACATGGCCCTGGCCCGTCGGCTTGGAGTCGCGGAAGCGGTGCTTGCCGAGCGCGAAGTAGCCCGGGTCGAAGATCGTTTCCTTCGGCTTGCGCACGCCCGACTTGGACACCGCCAGCGCCATGAACGGCTTGTAGGTCGACCCGGGCGGGTAGGTACCGCGCAGCGGCCGGTTGAGCAGCGGCTTGTCGGGATTGGTGTTCAGCTCCTGCCAGCTCTGCACGTCGATGCCGTCGACGAACAGGTTCGGATCGAAGGTCGGCATCGACACGAAGGCGAGGACGTCGCCGCTCTCCGGCTCGATCGCCACCAACGCGCCGCGCCGGTCG
This sequence comes from uncultured Pseudomonadota bacterium, assembly GCA_963844195.1. Lineage (GTDB taxonomy): Bacteria > Pseudomonadota > Gammaproteobacteria > Burkholderiales > Burkholderiaceae_E > Lautropia. The sequence continues at coordinate 65,087 of CAWJNC010000008.1, forward strand.
CCATACCAGTTCTCGACCAGCTTCTGCAGGCGGATATCGAGCGACAGCACCAGGTTCTTGCCCGGAATGGGCGGGCTTGCGCGACAGGGAACGGATTGCGCGGCCGCCGGCCGTCACCTCCACTTCCTCGATGCCGGCATCGCCGTGCAGCTCGTTCTCGTAGCTTGCCTCGACGCCGAGCTTGCCCATGTGCGTGGTGCCGGCATAGTCGGAACGCCTTGCCGGCCTCCGCGATCCGCTCGTTGTCCTCGGTGGAGATCCGCCCGATGTGCCCGATCACGTGGGCGGCCGTGGGACCGAGCGGATAGTTGCGGTACGGCCGCGCCTTGACCTCGACGCCCGGGAAACGGAACCGCATGGCCGCGATCTTGGCGACTTCCTCGTCGGTGAGGCGGGTCTTCAGCGGCACGGTGTCGGTGAACTTCATCTCCGCCATCAGCCGGCGAAAGCGGCGCCGGTCGGTCTGCGAGATGTCCACGACCGTCGCCAGCTCGTCGATCAGCGCGTTCAGGTCGCCGATGCGGCCCGGGGCAAGCTCGAGCGCGTAGGAAAAGACGTTCTCGGCGAGCACGATGCCGTTGCGGTCGGTGATCTGGCCGCGCTGCGGCGGCACCGGGATCAGCGTGATCCGGTTGTCCTCGGCCTGCGAATGGAAGTCGTTGAAGCGCACGACCTGCAGGTAGTAGAAGCGCGCGGCCAGCAGGCCGAAGCAGACGACCGCGAGCGCCATGGCGACGCCGAGCCGGATCCGCATCCGGCGCAGGTCGACTCCCGGGTCGCGGACCTCCATGGCGCGGTGTGCCGTCTTCACAGCGGCCGGTTCTCGTCGCGTTCGGCCGCGCGCCGCTGCGGCGCGAGCAGCAGCAGGTCCGCGATCGGCCACAGCAGCATGGTGCTGATCCACTGCAGGAACAGCCCACCAGCGGGCATCGGCGCGCCGGTCGCGACCCGCACCAGCACCACCACCAGCTGCGCGAGCAGGAAGAGCGGCAGGACGTGCAGCATCTGGCCGCCGATGCGGAACCATGGGACGCGGCGGTGCATGAACCACGCGCCGTAGCAGAGCAGGCTGTAGAGCAGCGCGCGCTCGCCGAGCGCCGACGAACTGTGGACGTCCATCAGCAGCCCGAGCAGGAAGCCGATGCCGATGCCGACCTTGCGCGGCTGGTGGACGTTCCAGAACACGAGCACCAGGGCGACGAAATCGGGAATGCCGTAGTCGCGGCCCCACGGCATGATATTGAGCACCACCGCGAGCAGGATGGTGAACGCGATGTAGGCGCGGCTTGCCGGCAGCAGGAGGTATTCGTCGCGCGACGTCATCCTTGCATGCTCCCTTACATGCTCCGCCTGCGCTTGCGCGCAGGGTCGATGCTTTCGACCGGCGGGGCCGGCGGGATCGCGCTGGTGTCGACCTGCAGGATCACCAGCAGGTGGTTGTTCTGGATTTCGGCGGTGGGGGCGACCAGCACCTTGACGAAGTCGTTGTCGCCGCCGCGCTCGATGCGCTCGATGCGTCCGACCGGCAGCCCCGGCGGGTAGAGGGCGTCGAGGCCGGACGTGGTCAGCAGGTCGCCTTCGCGCAGATCGGCGCTCGACGCGAGGTAACGGAGCTCCAGGCGGCCCGGCGCGGCGCCGCCGAATGCGACCGAGCGCATGCCGGTGCGCTGCAGGACCACCGGCACCGTCATGTTGCGGTCGGTCACCAGGGTCATCTCGCTGCTGAACTGGAACACGCGGGTGACCTGGCCGATGAGTCCCTTGGCGTCGATGACCGGCTGCCCGATGGAGACCTGCTGCTGCGCGCCCTTGTCGAGAACCAGCTTGCGGGTGAACGGATCGCGCGTCTCATAGAGGACTTCGGCCAGGACCGACTGCACCGCTGCGCGCTCGCGCGCGCCGGCGAGGTCGCGCAGCCGCTTGTTTTCGTTGGCCAGCTGCTCGATCTGCAGCAGCGCCTTGGCATTGAGCGCTTCGATGCGCTTGAGCTCGGCGTTCTCCTGCCGCAAGCCGGTGATCTCGGTGGCATAGGTGCCGGCGAGGGCTATCGCGTCGCGCGGGACCAGCAGCACCCGCTGCACCGGATAGAGGACGTTGCCGATGCCCTGGCGCAGGCCGCCGAGCGCGTCGAAACGGGCGTCGGCGATCAGCAGGCCGAGCGACAGCAGCCCGAAGAACAGCAGCCGGGCGTTTGCGGATGGTCCTTGCCTGAAGAAGGGGGGCGGGCTTCTGTCCATTCGTACCACCGGACCGGGTCGGTCCCGCCGCTGCCGGTACCGTGTCTGATGTTCAGCAGAGTTTCACGGCGTCGAGTATCACTCGCTCGCGAAGATCGTGCCAAGCTTGTCCATTCGCTCGAGTGCGAGACCGCAACCACGAACGACGCAGGTGAGCGGATCGTCGGCGACGAGCACCGGCAGGCCGGTTTCCTCGATCAGCAGGCGGTCCAGGTCCCGCAACAGGGCGCCACCGCCGGTCAGCATGATCCCGCGCTCGGTGATGTCGGCGCCGATTTCCGGCGGCGTCTGCTCGAGCGCGATCTTCACCGCCGACACGATCTGGTTCAGGGGATCCGTGAGCGATTCGAGGATCTCGTTGGACGAGATCCTGAAGGCGCGCGGGATGCCTTCTGAAAGGTTGCGGCCCTTGACCTCGATTTCCTTGACCTCGGCGCCCGGGAAAGCGGAGCCGATGTCCTTCTTGATGCTCTCGGCAGTGGTCTCGCCGATCAGCATGCCGTAGTTGCGACGGATGTAGTTGATGATCGCTTCATCGAACTTGTCGCCGCCGACACGGATGGAGCTGGCGTGGACCATGCCGCCCAGCGAGATGACGCCCACCTCGGTGGTGCCGCCGCCGACGTCCACCACCATCGAGCCGGTCGCTTCCGAGACCGGCAGTCCGGCGCCGATCGCCGCCGCCATCGGCTCCTCGATCAGGTAGACATTGGACGCGCCGGCGCCGAGCGCCGATTCGCGGATGGCGCGGCGCTCCACCTGGGTGGAGCCGCAGGGCACGCAGATGATGATCCGCGGATTCGGCGCGAACACCGAACCCGGATGCACCATCCGGATGAACTGCTTGAGCATCTGCTCGGTGACGGTGAAGTCGGCGATGACGCCGTCCTTCATCGGGCGGATCGCCTGGATGTTGCCGGGCACCTTGCCCAGCATCTGCTTGGCTTCCTTGCCGACCGCGGCAATGGTGCGCTTGCCGCTCGGGCCGCCTTCGGTGCGGATGGCCACGACGGAGGGCTCGTTCAGGACGACTCCCTTGCCGCGCACGTAGATCAGCGTATTCGCTGTCCCGAGGTCGATTGCGAGGTCGTTGGAGAAGTATTTTTTGATGAATCCCAGCATGGGAAGTCGCCGCTTTTCATAGCCAATAAGTCGTTTGAATCATACCGTATACTCTTCAGATTCCCTGGTGCTTCGACGCCCGGGGACCGCTGAACGGTTGCAAGTGGCGTTGTATTCGGTGCGGCCGATGCCCAAAACAGACAGCGGCGAAATCGGCGGCGTCGGCCGGCAGGTACCAGCGGCGGCTGGCCGGCTCCAGACGGCCCATTCGACTGATTGCTGAAGCCTCATGTCCCTCACTCCCCAAGACATACGCCGGCTCGGCGAGCTGGCCCGGATCCGCTTCGACGAGACGGAGCAGGCGGCCCTGCTGGCGAAGCTCAACCAGGTGTTCGACATCATCGAGCAGCTGCGCGCGGTCGACACCACCGGCGTGGTCCCGATGACGCATCCGCAGGCGGGCGCGCTGCGCCAGCGCGACGACGTGGTCACCGAGGCCGACCATCGGCAGGAAAACCAGGCAAGCGCGCCGGCGGTCGAGAACGGGCTGTACCTCGTGCCGAGGGTCGTCGAATGACCAGCCTCGCAATCGTCATGGTTGCGCCATGACAGCCATTTCCCTGTCCGTCGGCGAACTTCGGCAGGCGCTGCGTTCGCGCGAACTGTCGGCGCTCGAGATCGCCGATGCTTATCTCGAGGCGGCTGCCGCCAGCAAGCTGAATGCATTCCTGGACATCCAGCCGGAGCTGACCCGCGCACAGGCGCGCGATGCCGACGCCGCCCTGGCGGTCGCGTCCTCCGCCGCGGGCTCGCCGGGCGCTGGACGCGTCGGCGCAACGTCGCCCCTGCTCGGGCTGCCGGTCGCTCACAAGGACATCTTCGTGACGCGAGGCTGGAAGTCGACGGCCGGCTCGCGCATGCTGGCGGGCTACAGCAGTCCGTTCGATGCGGCGGTGGTGGAGCGGGTCGCCGGTGCCGGCGCAGTGTGCCTCGGCAAGCTCAACTGCGACGAATTCGCCATGGGCTCGGCCAACGAGAACCCGGTCTTCGGGGCGGTACGCAACCCCTGGGATCTCGAGCGCATCGCCGGCGGCTCGTCGGGCGGCTCCGCTGCCGCGGTTGCCGCCGGCCTGGCGCCATTCGCCACCGGTACCGATACCGGCGGCTCGGTCCGCCAGCCTGCGGCGATGTGCGGCGTCACCGGGATCAAGCCCACCTACGGCCGCGTATCGCGCTACGGCATGATCGCCTACGCGAGCAGCCTCGACCAGGGCGGCGTCATCGCCCGCAGCGCCGAGGACTGCGCGCTGCTGCTGCAGGCGATGGCGGGCTTCGACGCGCGCGATTCCACCAGCCTGCAACTGCCGCACGAGGACTTCGTGGCGGCCTGCCGCTCGGCGGCCATGCCGCAGGGCAAGCGAGTCGGCGCCGCTGGCGGGGCTGCGCATCGGCCTGCCACGGGAGTTCTTCGGCGAAGGCCTGGCGGCGGACGTGCGCCAGGCGGTGGATGCCGGCGTCGCCGCGCTCGTCGCGCCTCGGCGCGGTCGCCGTCCCGGTGTCGCTGCCGCAGGACCGAGTTGTCGATCCCTGCCTACTACGTGATCGCGCCTGCGGAGGCGTCGAGCAACCTGTCCCGCTTCGACGGCGTGCGCTATGGCCATAGGGCAGCTGCCTACTCGGACCTGCGCGACATGTACATGCGCACCCGCGCCGAAGGCTTCGGCGCCGAGGTGAAGCGCCGCATCATGGTCGGCACCTACGTGCTCTCGCACGGCTACTACGACGCCTACTACGTGAAGGCGCAGCAGTTGCGCCGGATGATCGCCGACGACTTCGCCCGCGTCTTCGGCGAGGTCGACCTGATCGCCGGCCCGGTGTCGCCGACCACGGCCTGGCGCATCGGCGAGCAGACCGACGACCCGGTCAAGAACTACCTGTCCGATATCTTCACGCTGCCCGCATCGCTGGCGGGCCTGCCGGCGATGTCGGTGCCCTGCGGCTTCGGGGCCGGACGCCTGCCGGTGGGGCTTCAGCTGATCGCGCCGTACCTGCACGACGCCAGGCTCCTCGCCACGGCCGGCGCCCTGCAGCGCGCGACCGCCTGGCACCTGGAGCATCCGCCGGCGGCGCGGGAGCAGGGCTGATGGCAGCGCAGCGGGCGCGCCTGCCGCGGCGGCCGCGGTTCGCACGGCAGGCGCGGCTGGCGGCGGGCCTGGCGGTGGTGGCGGCGCTGGCAGCCTGCAGCGCCGCCCGCAAGACTCCGGTGCCGGCGAGCGGGCCGCTCACGCTGCAGGGCAGCTGCTCGCAGGCCGACGACGACGGCTTTCGGGAGCAGGCGCTGCTGGACGTGCAGCGCGACGCGGTCCAGGCACTCGACTGGCAGATCTGGGTCGGGCGCAAGGGCACCTGCAGCTTTCGCCTGGACGAGTTCCGGCAGACGAAGTCCCGGCCGCACATCGAACTGCAGGCGCGCGACCGCAGCGGCTGCAAGCTGGTGGTCTACCAGGACCCACGCCGGGTGACCCTGGGTCATGCCGGCTGTGACCAGCGTTGCACCAATGGCGTCCATGAAGAGGCATGGCCGGTGATGTTCGATCCGCGCAGCGGCGGCTGCGCCAACCTGAATCGCTGACGCCGGGAGGAGCTGAAGAGCATGCAGTGGGAAGTGGTCATCGGGCTGGAAACTCATACCCAACTGGCGACGCGCTCGAAGATCTTCTCGGGCGCATCGACCGCTTTCGGCGCCGCGCCCAACACCCAGGCGAGCGCCGTCGACCTGGCGCTGCCCGGCGTGCTGCCGGTGCTCAATCGCGCGGTGGTGGATTGCGCCATCCGCCTGGGCCTTGCCGTTGGCGCGAGCATCGCACCCACATCAGTCTTTGCGCGCAAGAACTACTTCTACCCGGACCTGCCGAAGGGCTACCAGATCAGCCAGTACGAGACGCCGGTGGTCGCGGGCGGCAGCCTCGACATCATCGTGCCGGGTTCCAAGGGCGGCGAAGCCGGTGATCAAGACCGTGCGGTTGACGCGGGCTCACCTCGAGGAGGATGCCGGCAAGTCGCTGCACGAGGACTATGCCGGCCAGTCAGGCATCGACCTCAACCGGGCGGGCACGCCGCTGCTGGAGATCGTCAGCGAGCCGGACATGCGTTCCGCTGCCGAAGCGGTTGCCTATGCGCGTACCTTGCACGGCCTGGTCATGTGGCTCGGCATCTGCGACGGCAACATGCAGGAAGGATCGTTCCGGGTCGACGCGAACGTCTCGGTGCGACCGCTCGGGCAGGAGGCATTCGGCACCCGCTGCGAGATCAAGAACCTCAACTCGTTCCGCTTCCTGGAGCGCGCCATCAACTTCGAGGTCCGGCGGCAGATCGAGCTGATCGGAGACGGCGGCAAGGTCGTGCAGGAGACCCGGCTGTACGATCCGGACGCCGACGAGACGCGTTCCATGCGCAGCAAGGAAGATGCGCACGACTATCGGTACTTCCCTGACCCGGACCTGCCGGCACTGGTCATCGAGCCCGAGCGGATCGAAGCGGTGCGGGCGGCGATGCCGGAACTGCCGGCCGGAAAGCGCCGCCGCTATGCCGCGGATTTCGGCCTGAGCGAATACGACAGCCTGGCGCTCACCGCCACCCGCGAGACTGCCGGCTATTTCGAGGCGGCCGTCGCTGCGCTGCACGCTTCCGGGCAAGCCTGCCGAGGCCGGCGCGTTGAAGCAGCTCGCCAACTGGATCATGGTGGAGATGGCCGCGCAGCTGAACCGGGACGGCCTCGACATCGCCGCAGCAGGGGTCGCCCCGGCGCAGCTGGCGCGACTCGTGACCCGGATCACCGACGGCACCATCTCCGGCAAGATTGCGCGCGACATCTTCCAGTCGCTGTGGGCGCAAGCGGCTGATGGCGGGAATGCCGGCGCGGCGATGCCGGGCCGGACGCAGGCGATCGCCGGATGCGGTCGACCGCATCATCGACGAGAAGGGCCTGCGCCAGATCAGCGACAGCTCGGCGCTCGAGCCGCTGGTGGAGCGGGTACTGGCGGAGAATGAGAAGTCGGTGCTGGAATACCGCGCGGGCAAGGAGAAGGCCTTCAACGCGCTGGTGGGCCAGGTGATGAAGGCGAGCCGCGGCAAGGCCAACCCGCAGCAGGTGAACGAGCTGTTGCGCGCGAAACTGGACGCCGGCTAGAGGCCGTCCTTCTGCGGCCCAGGCTCCCTGGATCGGCGTCCGCAATCAGCCGCTCGGCGAGCGCGAACGCTCCTGGCTGGCGGCCGGGTTGCCGAGCAACTCGCGCAGTCGCTGGGCGTCGGCGTCGAAGCGGCTGTTCACCCGCTCGCGCTCGGCATTCCTGTCGGCAATCAGCGCGTCCTCGGCAAGGATGGCGTTGGCGGCGTCGGTAATGCGCTGCTGGTAGGAGAACGGCAACTGCTTGTGCGGATTGGCGGCCTTCCAGGTCTGCGCCGCTTCCTGCGCAATCTTCAGTTCCTTGTCGAGCGACAGGATCCGCTGGGTCGCCAGCCGGATCTCGTGGTCGATATCGGCGAGGCCGCGGCGGCGCATGGATTCAAGCGATCGCTCGTCCTCGAAGGTCAGCAGCAGGTTGCGGTCACGCGCCTGCTGGACCTTGCGTGCCCAAACTTCTTCCTGGCGCTGCTTCTCGCGGGCGGCCCGCTCCCGCTCCTGGTCCTTGCTGAGAGGCGGCTGGATGATGCGGCGCAGCGAGCCATCCGGATTCAGTTCGCGCATCGGCCGACGGGCGCAGGCGGGGATCGGACGGTCGGAGGTGATGGTCCGGCCGTCCTCGTCGGTGCAACTGTAGATTGCAGGGGGCGCACTGATCACCGGCTGGGCTCCAGCCTCCAAGGCGGCAAGCGCGAGCGCAGCCCCAAGGCAGGTGACCGGCAACCAGCGGGATCCTTCAGGCTTCATTCCGGAAGGTTAGACAGGCTGCTCCTCAGGTACCAAAGCGGCTGCGATAGTCGGCGATCCGCGTGCGATGAGCGGTGTGACTTTGATCACATTGTTGCGGATCGTCCAAAAAGGCCAGCAAGTCGTCGAGGGTGGCGATCGCGTAGACCGGAAGTCCCCAGGTTTCCCGAACCTGCTGTACCGCGGACAGGCCGCTCGGGTTGAGCGCGTCGCCGCCGCGTTCCATCCGATCGAGGGCGATCAGCACGGCTGCCGGCGTCGCGCCGTGCGCCTTGATGACCGCGACCGATTCCCCGACCGACGTGCCGGCGGAAATAACGTCGTCGACGATCATCACCCGGCCGGCCAACGGTGCGCCGATGACGCTGCCGCCTTCTCCATGGTCCTTCGCCTCCTTGCGGTTGAAAGCGAAGGGTAGGTTGCGGCCGCGCGCGGCCAGCGCCACCGCCATCGACGAGGCCAGCGCGATTCCCTTGTAGGCCGGGCCGTACAGCATGTCGAAGGGCGCCGTCCCTTTCTCGAGTTCCGCCTGCAGCAGCCGCTCGGCGTAGAAGGCGGCCAGGCGGCCGAGGGAGCGGCCGTCGTTGAATAGCCCGGCGTTGAAGAAGTAGGGCGAGATCCGGCCTGCCTTGGTCTTGAAGTCGCCGAACTTCAGCACGCCTGACTCGACGGCGAATCGGATGAACTCGTGCGACTGCGTCATGTAAGCTTCCGGATGTTGCGGGTGAGCACCCGGAATCTTACAGCGGTGTCGGCCTCTATCCTGTGCGGCGACCGGAAGGTTGCCCACAAGGAGATCGACCTCAAGGACTGGGGCGGCAACCAGACGGTCGAGCACTTCGGCCTCAAGCAGGCGCTCCGCTGCAGAGCGGCGAGTCGGGATCGTGCCGAACTCGGCAGGAATTTGAGGTCCCTGCACGTTGCGCGGCGAGGGCGGCGTTGCAGTCATGTGATCCTGTTTGCGGCCGGCGAGGAGGACAGGATCGTCGGCATCCTGCACGACAGCATGGATCTCGCGCGGCACCTGCCGTTGCAACGCGACCAAGAGTAAGCTGACTCGCGGGCGCGGGCGCGCCATGTGCCGCAGTGTCATTCCTTTCGACGTCACCGACATCGGGCCACTGTTCGTCGGCGCGTTCAAGGACGCGAACATGATCGTGGCCGACCGGCGCACCAGGACTTTTTTCCAGCAGGCTACGTTCAATTCGATCATCGGGCGGCTGCATCCGCACGCGCTCGAGATGATTCCGTTCCAGATCCTGCCGTGGGTCGAGGTGAAGCGCCTCGAACCCCTGCGTCGTCGGCGTGATCGACCCCATTGCCAAGCCGCAAGTGGTCTACCTCAAGCGCGAGCTGATGGAGCAGGGCGTCGTGAGGATCAAGGCCTTGAACGCATTTCTTGTGGCGTTGGGCGATAACGTGAATGGATTCAAGGGCACTGTTGCCGGCAAGCCCATCGAACTTGCCTTGAACAAGGCGGACGGCATTCTTTGCGATGCCGCCAGCGGGACGATCTGGGATATGCGCGGGAAGTTCAAAAGTGGAGGGATCAGCTCGGATCTTCAAATGCTGGCGCTATCGGACGAATACTGGTTCTCCTGGAGAGCGTTTCATTTAGGAAGCCAGGTGGTTCGCGTGCAGTGAGGCAGTTACGTGTTGTGCGTCTACGTGTCGCCGCCGTGGACGCGAACGGCATCCACCTGAGCCGGCACGTTAGGCGAACGGCAGCTTTAGACTGAAAGCGGTCGATCAGATTCGGCCGGCGAGTGTCGGCGGGCGCCGATACCTGACGTTGGTCCGTTCCTCGGGCGGTTGTCCGCTCTGCCTCGGAACCCGACGCTCGAGAGCGGCGGGGCGCTCAGGCGGCTCAGCAACTCGCAAACGAGATTTGGCCAGCGACTGCTTCCGCTGTCGGCGAACGGGGCCTATCGACCCTAACCGGGCATCCGACTGCCGAGATTGGCCCCCCGCGAAGCAGTCGCTCGCGCGGGCCGCTCGGACCCGTTCAGCACCCGAAGGATGCCCCGCAGGCCGACTGGCTAGGTGCAACCTGAGGGGTTCGAGGCGCGGCGCGATGTCCAGGCCGTGCCCGATCCTCCCCGCCGCGTAGGAGCGGCTACTGGAGCAACCCCTCGGCCTTCATCGCTTCCTGCACCGCGGGCCGGGGGGCCACGCGTGCCATCAAGGCCCGGACGTTGTCGCACGCACCGAGGTCCACGTCGACGAAGCCGGCCCAGCCCGTGACGACGAACAGGCTGGCGTCGGCCACCGTGAAGTCGCTGCCCATCAGGTAGTCCTTGCCCGCGAGCTGCGACTCGACCCAGGCGTAGCGCGCGCTCAGCGTCCGGCGGTGGATCGCCTTTGCCGCCTCGGGCATCGCCTCGTCGAACAGCGGCGTGTAGTTCCGGTACAGCTCGCTGGAGATGAAATTCAGCCATTCGGCCAGGTGGTAGCGCGCCAGCGTGCCGGGTGCCGGGGCGAGCCTGCGGGCCGGCGCCTGGTCGGCGATCTACTGGACGATGGCCGCCCCCTCGGCGAGGCGCTCGCCGTCGTCGAGCTCGAGCAGTGGCACGTGGCCCCGGGGGTTGATCGTGTGGTAGTCGGTGCCGTCGGCCAGCCGGTGGGTCCGGGTACTGGCGAGCACCGGCGTGAAGGGCAGGCCGGCTTCACGCAGTGCGATGTGGGCCGACAGCGAGCTGGTGCCGGGGCTGTAGTAGAGCTTCATGGAACATCTCCTTGGCAGTGAAGAACCACAAGGCCCGGGGGGAACGCGTTCACATCGCGTCGGCAAGCCAGGCCGCGCAACGCTCGGCCACCGCGATGGTCGGCAGGTGCGTGTTCGCCGCCGGGATGCTGGGCATGATCGAGGCGTCGATGACCGACAACTGCTCGATGCCGTGCACCGCGCCGCGCGCGTCGACCACGGCGCCCGGGTCCGAGGCCGGGCCCATGCGGCAACTGCCGACGGGGTGAAAGTAGGTGCCCAGGCCGGTGCGGATCGCGCCGTCCAACTCGGTGTCGCTTTCGATCGCCGGGCCCGGGAACAGCTCGTCGTGCGCCACGTCCGACAGCGGCGCCGTGGCCGCCAGCCGGCGCGCGGTGCGCACGGCCAGCCGCAGGCGCGGCAGGTCGTCGCGGTCGGCGAACCAGCCGGGGGCAATGAGGGGTGCGGCGGCCGGGTCGGCCGAGCGCAGCCGCACGCTGCCGCGCGAACGCGGCTTCATCAGCGCGGCATGCAGGACCATCCGGGCGCCCGTCGGGCTTTCCGACGTGTCGAACGGGAACGCCGCCCAGGGGAAGATGTGCAGGTCGTGTCCGGGCTGGGCGTCGGAGCTGCGCAGGGTCAGCAGCGCCTGGCAGCCTTGGAGCGCGGGCCGCACCGCGCCCGGCGGCGTCGCGTAGCGCAGGCCGAAACGCGGGTGGTCGACGAGGTCGCGGCCGACACCGGGCCGGTCGGCCTGCACCGGGATGCCCAGGGCGCAAAGGTCGTCCGCCGGCCCGACGCCGGACCGCAGCAGGATCGCCGGGCTGCCGAACGCGCCGGCGGCGAGGATCACGCGGGCGGCGGAGATCGTCTCGCCGTCGGCCAGCCGCACACCGATGGCCCGCTGCCCGGCGAACAGCACGCGGTCGATCGCGCAGCCGGCGCGCACGCTCAGGTTCTTGCGCTCGCGCGCTGCTGCCAGGTAGGTGAGCGCGGTGCTCTGGCGCACGCCGCCGATCTGGTTCAAGGGCACCGGCCCGGCGCCGACCGCGCCCGGCGCATTGTGGTCGGCGACCGACGCGAAGCCGAGCGTGGCGCAGGCGTCGAGGAAGGCTGCCGCGCCGGGGCCGAGTTCGTCGCGCCGGTGGCGACGGATCGCCACCGGGCCTTCGCGGCCGTGCCAGCGGTCGGCGAAGTCGAGGTCGTTTTCGAGCCGGCGGAAGCTGGGAAACAACTCGTCGAAAGACCAGCCGGGGTTGCCGAGCGCCGCCCACTCGTCGAAATCGGCCGGGCTGCCGCGCAGCGCGAACACGCCGTTCGTGGCCGAACAGCCGCCCACCAGCTTGCCGCGCCACAAGGCGATCGCTGGCACGCCGCCGCCGGGCTCGCTGGCGTAGCCCCAATCGTGGCTCGGCGTGGGGTTGTGGCTGGCGCGGATTTCGGGCGGCAGCTGCGCGGGCGTCGGATAGTCCGGGCCGGCCTCCAGCAGCAGGACCGAGCGCTGGCGCACTTCGCTCAGGCGCGCTGCCAGCACGCAGCCGGCGGCGCCGGCGCCGATGATGACGACGTCGACCGAAGAGTTCATCATCGTGCTCCTGTCGAGTGGGGATGCGCCAGCATGCGCCACCCGGTGCGGAGGAGCCATGACCGGAACGCCTCGTCTTGTTGCCGAAACGCCGCCGCCGGGCCCGGTCGAATCGGACTTGCTGTCGGAGGTGCTGCGAGCGGTGCGGCTCAGCGGCGCGGTCTTCCTCAATGGCTGCTTCACGACGCCGTTCGGCGTCGTCGACCCGACCCACTACGACCAGCGCCTGCCGATGGCACGGCTGCGCCACGTGTGCGTGTTCCACCTCATCGTCGAAGGCACCTGCGAATTCGAATCGGCGGGCCAGCACTGTCGCGTCGAGGCGGGCGACCTGATCTTCATGCCCAAGCCCGACGTCTATCGCCTCTGGAGCGGCACGCCCGAGCGCATGGCCGAGACGAGCGAAGTCGTCCGGCCGGGCACCATCCCCGGCGTCTGGATCGCCGACCATGGTGGCGGCGGGCCGGCTGTGCGTCTGGTCTGCGGCTTCATCGAGTCGGCCGACTTCCTGTTCGCGCCGGTGTTCCGCGGGCTGCCCGCGATGATCGTCGAGCGCGCGACCGAGGACCGCGTCGGCGCGATGATCGCCTCGACGGTGGGCGAGATCGTGGCCGGCGTCGACGCCGCGGCGCCGGGCAGCCAGCTCCTGCTCGGGCGCCTGATGGAACTGCTCTTCGTCGAGCTGCTGCGCCGACAGGTGGCGCGCGCGCCGGCCGGAGCGACCGGCTGGTTCGCCGCGCTCAACGACCCGGTCGTCGCGCAAGCCCTGCACCTGATGCACACGCAGCCGGCCGAGCGCTGGACGGTGGACGCGATCGCGCACTGCGTCGGCTCGTCTCGCTCGGTGCTCGGCGAGCGCTTCAAGGCATTGCTCGGCCGCCCGCCGATCGACTACCTCGCCGCCTGGCGCATACAGCTCGCGGCCGAACGCTTGCGCGGCGGCAGCGAGAACGTGCCGCGCGTCGCCGCGAGCGTCGGCTACGACAGCGAGGCGGCGTTCAGCCGCGCCTTCAAGCGGCTCACCGGCGTGGCGCCGGGGCGCTGGCGGGAAACGGGCGGCACGGAGCGGCCGCCCGAAGGCGGCGCGAATTGAGGCGCGCGCCCCCGCTGCGCGAAGGAACATGAGCCGATCCCTGCAAGTGGGAGCTTCAGCTCTTGTCGCACACGCTCGCGTACGATGCTAGCAATGAGCAATAGGAGGTTCTACAGGGCACAAGGCCGCGGTTGCTTCCGGACGAAGGATCGGGCGGGCCTGAGGTTCGTTTTCGTTGCCGCGATGGAAACGGCTGCGGCTGCTTCCCTGCGGTTGCAACCGTAGCCGGCTGGTCGCGCTGAGAACCGCATGCAGCCCGTCGAACTACAACTGCCCGATCTCGAACTGGGCGAAGGCCCGCTGTGGGACGAGACTGCGAGGCGCTTCCTGCTGGTCGACGTCCACGGCCGCGCGGTGCATGCCTGGTCGCCCGCCAGTGGCGCGACGCAGCGCTGGGATGTTCCCGAGCGCATCGGTTGGCTGATCCCGCGCGCCGACGGTGACGGGTTCGTGGCCGGCTTGCAATCGGGCTTCGTGCGGCTGTGGCTGGAGCCCGCGCTGCGCATCCAGCCCATCGGCAGCCCGCACCCTGGCGAGCCAGCGCTGCGGCTGAACGATGCCAAGGCCGACCGCCAGGGCCGCATCTGGGCCGGCTCGATGCACAACGAAGACTACACGCGCAGCGACGGCCGGCTGGCGCGGCTCGATGTCGACGGCAGCATCCACATCGTCGAGCGTGGCATGCACATCTGCAACGGGCCGGCGATCACACCCGACGGCGAATGGCTGTTTCATACCGACAGCTTCCTCCGCACAATCCACCGCTACCGTCTGCGGCCGGACGGCAATCTGGCCGACAAGAGCCTATGGAAGCACTTCGACACCGCCGACGGCGCGCCCGACGGCATGTGCTTCGATGTCGAGGCCGGTCTGTGGATCGCCTTCTGGGGCGCGGGCTGCGTGCGCCGCTTCGCGCTCGACGGCACGCTGCTGGTGCAGATCGAACTGCCGCCACGGCAGATCTCCAGCGTGGCTTTTGGCGGCGACGACTACGCGACGCTGATCGTCACCAGTGCACGCGAGGGCCTGTCGCCCGAGGCTTTGCACGCGCAGCCGATGGCGGGCCGGACCTTCACGCTAACGCCGGGCGTGCGCGGCTTGCCGCCCTGCCGCTTTGGCTGAGGCCGCGGCATCAGTCGATCGTGCCGAGGCGGTACACGGTGGTGCTGCAAAACGTCTGGCCGGGGCGCAGCACGGTGCTCGGCCAGCCGCGGCGGTTCGGTGAGTCCGGCGCGTGTTGCGTCTCCAGGCACAGTCCGTCGCCTTGGCGCAGCGCCTGGCCGTGGCGGCCGAGCAGGCTGCCGTCGAGGAAGTTGCCGGAGTAGAACTGGATCCCGGGTTCGGAGGTCTCGATCTCCAGCACCCGGCCCGACAGAGGATCTTCCAGGCGCGCCGCGGGTGCGAGTCGGCCGTCGTGGCCGTCCAGCAACCAATGGTGGTCGTAGCCGCGTGCGCGCTGCAGCTGCGTATTGGCCGCGCGGATGCGCTCGCCGATCGGCGTCGGCTGTCTGAAGTCGAAAGGCGTGCCGTCGACCGCGGCGATGCGCTCGGGGATCAGCAAGTCGTCGACGGCCAGGAAGCGGCTCGCCGGCAGCCATAGCCGGTGGTCGAACGCGCTGCCGCCGCCGGACAAGTTCCAGTAGGCGTGATGCGTCAGGTTCAGCACCGTCGGCCGGTCGGTGCTGGCAAGGTAGTCGATGCGCCACTCGTTGCGCGCTGTCAGCGTGTAGCGCACGTTCAGCTCGAGCCGGCCCGGAAAGCCCTGGTCGCCGTCTTCGCTGACGAGCTTCAGTTCCACCGCCACTTCGCCGCCTGCGGGCAAGGGCGTCACCTGCCACCAGCGGCTGCCGAATCCGCCCGGCCCGCCGTGCAGTGTGTTGTGGCCCTCGTTGCACGCCAGCTGGTGCGCGCGGCCGTCGAGCACGAAACGTCCACCGGCGATGCGGTTGGCGACGCGGCCGACCAGCGTGCCGAAGTGCGCCTGGTTGCGTTGCAGGTAGTCATTGAGCGTCGGTAGGCCGAGCACGATGTTCGCGCTGCGTCCCGCGCGGTCCGGGCAGCGCAGCGCGGTGACGATACCGCCCAGCGGGATCAGCGACAGCTGCAGGCCGCGGCCGTTGTCGAGCGTGAACTCGTCGACCTCTTGGCCGTCCGGCAGACGGCCGAAGGCGCGGCGCGTCAGGTTCAGGTCCAACCGCCGTCGACGACAAAATCCTGCGCGCTGCACATCGCACTGTCGTCGGCGGCGAGGAACAGCACCATGCTGGCGATGTGGATCGGCAGCAGTTCGTGCGCCAGGCACTGGCCGCGCGCGATGTCGGCGCGACCGGCATCGTCCAGCCACAGGCGCTTCTGCTTCTCGGTCATCACCCAGCCGGGCACGACCGTGTTGACGCGGATGTCGAAGGGGCCGAAGTCGCGCGCCAAGCTGCGCGTCAGCCCCTGCACCGCCGACTTGGAGGTGGTGTACACCGGCATGCCGCCTTGCTTGAGCATCCAGCTGATCGAGCCGAAGTTGATGATCGAACCGCCGCCGGCCGCCTTCATGCCCTGGGCCACCTTCTTCGCGGCGAAGAACTGGTGCTTCAGGTTCACGGCGACACCCGCGTCCCAGCTTTCTGACGTCGTCGCCTCGATCTGGTGGCGTTGGTCGTTGGCGGCGTTGTTGACCAGCACGGTGATCGTGCCCAGGCGTGCGGCGATGCTGTCGATCGCCGCCTCCAGCGCCGCGATGTCTCGCAGGTCGGCGGCGACGAACAGCGGTGGCACCACCGAGCCGACACCGATGCTTTGCGCCAGCGCCTCGCCGGCCGCCACGTCGATGTCGATGAATCCGACTCGTGCACCCTGCGCGACGAACTGAGCGACCAATTCCGCGCCGATGCCGGTGGCACCACCGGTGACGAGCACGGTGCGCCCGACCAGGCTGGGATAGCGTGCAGGCTGGGACATGGCAAGACCAAGGGGTTTCCTTCTAGTCATACTAAAGAGATCGTCCGGGGCGTTCGTTAGGGAAATTACCGAACCACAATCTATAAAGGTATACTTTAATATTGCAGCGCCGATGAAGAAGGTGGTTCCTTTGACAGCGAGGCTGCGTTACCGAGGCGTCTTTCCGGTCGTGCCGACGGTCTTCACCGCCGACGGCAGGCTCGACCTGGACGGTCAGAAGTGCTGCGTCGATTTCGTGATCGACGTCATCGTCACCACCAGCCACTTCAGCAGCCAGATTACCGCCGATCGCTCGCAGCACGCCCAGGCACTCGGCGCGGCGATGGTGATGGTGATGCCGCCCTACCATGGCGCGACGATTTGCGCGCCGGAGGCCAGGTGGTCGAATACTTCGCGCGCCTGTCGGACGCGATCTCGATCCCGATCATGATCCAGGACGCACCGGTCAGCGGCACCGTGCTGACGCCGGCGCTGCTGGCCCGGCTGGCGCGTGAGGTCGAGCAGGTCGCCTATTTCAAGATCGAGAGCACGGGTGCGGCGGCCAAGCTGCGCGAGCTGATCCGCCTCCGCGGCGATGCAGTCGAAGGACCCTGGGACGGCGAGGAAGGCATCACGCTGCTCGCCGATCTGGACGCCGGCGCTACCGGCGCGATGACCGGTGCCGGCTTCCCCGACGCAATGCGCGCCATCGTCGATGCACACGCCGCCGGGCGGCGCGACCAGGCCTTTGCGCACTACCAGCGCTGGCTGCCGCTGATCAACCATGAGAACCGGCAGTGCGGCCTGCTCGCGGCGAAGGCACCGCTGCAGGAGGGCGGCGTGATCGCTTGCGATGCGCCGCGCCACCCCTTCCCACCATTGCACCCGGATTCACGCGCCGGGCTGATCGAGATCGCCCGCCGGCTCGATCCGCTCGTGCTGCGCTGGGCACGATGAGCGTACCCACCCATGGTCGAGACCACGGCGCCGATCCCGCACCAGCGCCATCGGGACTACCGACAGCCGCCGCAGCGTCGCAGCATGCACGCGCGCATCGTGCGCGACCTGGGCATGCGCATCGTCACCGGCGTGCTGAAGCCGGGCGACCGCCTGCCCGCGGAGGCCACGCTGCTGGCCGAGTTCGAGGTCAGCCGGCCGGTGCTGCGAGAGGCCGTGCGCGTGCTTGGTGCCAAGGGGCTGGTGCTGTCGCGCCAGCGCGCCGGTGCCATCGTGCGGCCACGCAACGAATGGCATTTGCTCGACCCCGACGTGCTGTACTGGCTGATCCAGGGCCTGCCGCAGGGCGAGTTCGTCGAGACGCTGCTGACGGTGCGCCGCATCTTCGAACCGGCGGCAGCAGCGGTGGCCGCGCGCGTGGCCAGCGACGAGGCGTTGCACGGCATTGCCGCGGCCTATGCCGACATGGAAGCGGCACGCACGCCGGACGAGCTGCTCGAGCCCGACCTGGCCTTCCATCGGCGCATCGCCGAGGCGACGAACAACGACCTGCTCGCCTACATCGGCAACATGCTGTCGCTGGCGCTGCGCGAATCGATCAAGCTGAGCAGCCAGCATCCGAACACACACGAGCTGTCGCTGCCGCGGCACAAGGCCATCCTGACCGCGCTGCTGGCGCGCGACCCACTGGCGGCGCATCAGGCCTCGCTGGTGCAGCTGAAGGAAACACGCGACGACCTGTGGGCGATCCTGCACAAGCGGCTCGACCTGGGATGAAACGCGAGCCTTTCCCGACCTGCGTGCCGATCGAGGCCGATCGACACCGCAGACCCCCGGCCTCTTGGGCCTGAAACGCAGAAGGAGACAAACGGTGAAGAAGTCAACCCTGATGGCCGCAGCGGCAATCGTCGCGCTGGCCGTATCCGTCCCCGCCGCGGCGCAGCAGAAGAAGACGCTTGCCGTCGTCGTGAAAGGCCTCGACAACCCGTTCTTCACGGTGCTCGGCGATGGCTGTGCGCAGTGGAACAAGAGCAACCCGACGTCCGAGTACACCTGCCTGTACACCGGCCCGGCGTCCAGCGCCGACGAGGCCGGTGAGATCCAGCTGGTCGAGGACCTGATCAACAAGGGCGTGGCGGCAATCGCGATCTCGCCGTCGAATGCGCCGGCGATGGCCAACATGCTCAAGGCCAAGGCGCCGAAGATGCCGATCATGACCATCGACGCCGACCTCGGCGCCGCGGATGCGGGGTTGCGCAAGACCTACCTGGGCACCAACAACTACGACATGGGCGTACTGATGGCCAAGCACCTGGAGGGGCTCAAGCCCAAGGGCGGCACCGTGTGCCTGCAGCTCGGCAACGTCGCAGCCGACAACATCAACGCACGCGCTGCCGGGTTCCGCGACACGATCGCCGGCAAGAAAGGCGCGGGCCAGTTGAAGGGCGAAGGCGGCTGGACCGAGATCGCCGGCTGCCCGCTGTTCACCAACGACCAGATCGACCTGGCGAACCAGCAGATGGCCGACGTGTTCACCAAGAACCCGAAGCTCGACGCCTTCATCCTCGTCGGCGGCTGGGCGCAGTTCGGCCCGCAGGCCTACGCGCAGGTCACCGACCAGGTGATGGCCAAGTTGAAGTCGAAGGAGCTGATCATCATCGCCGGCGACACGCTGCCGCCGCAACTGGATGCACTGAAGGCCGGACGCAGCCACGCGCAGATCGGCCAGCGCCCCTACGAGATGGGCCTGCGCGCGCCGGCCGTGATGATCGACCTGATCAACGGCAAGAAGGTCGCCGACCCGCTGTACACCGGCCTGGACGAGTGCACGCCGGCGAACATCGGCAAGTGCCCGGCGAAGTAGTCGCCGGCTGAAAGCGACCTGAGGGCGCCGCCGGCGCCCTCCCTTTGCGTACGCTGCAAACATGGCGCTGCTCGAACTGAACGCGATCTCGAAGCACTTCGGCGCCATCCAGGCGCTGGCGCAGGTATCGCTCGTCCTGCAGGCGGGTGAGGTGGTCGGCCTGATGGGCGACAACGGCGCCGGCAAGTCGACGCTGGTGCGCATCATCGCCGGCAACTACCCGCCCAGCGGCGGCGCGATGACGATGGAGGGCCGGCCGGTCGCCTTCCATCGGCCAACCGATGCGCGCAAGGCCGGCATCGAGATCGTCTACCAGGATCTGGCGCTGTGCGACAACCTCAGCGCCGCCGAGAACGTCTTCCTCGGCCGCGAACTGGTGCGCCGCATCGGGCCGCTGCAGGTGCTGAACTACGCGGCAATGTTCCGCCGCGCCGGCGAGCTGTTCGCCGAACTGAAGTCGGAAACGCGCCCGCGCGACCTGGTGCGGCGCATGTCGGGCGGCCAGCGCCAGGCGGTGGCGATCGCGCGCACGCGGCTGGCCGATCCGAAGATCGTGCTGATGGACGAGCCGACCGCGGCCATCAGCGTGCGCCAGGTGGCCGAGGTGCTGAACCTGATCCGGCGCCTGCGTGAGCACGGCATCGCGGTGGTGCTGATCAGCCACCGCATGCCCGATGTCTTCGCCGTCGCCGACCGCATCGTCGTGATGCGCCGCGGCAGCAAGGTGGCGGACAAAGCGGTTTCCGAGAGTTCCCCCGAGCAAGTGACCGGGCTGATCACCGGCGCCATCGAGACTGCATGAGCATTGACACGCCCACGCCACCCGCTGCCGGCCCGGCCGAGACCGCGCCGCGATTTGCCAGCCTGGAAGAGACGATCGCTGCACGCGAGCACCGCAGCTGGTTCGCCTGGCTCACCAGCAAGCAGACCTTCTGGGTGTCGATGGCGGCGCTCGTTGCCTTCGTCGTGCTGTCCTTCGCCAGCGATGTCTTCGCCACGCAGCAGAACCTGTTCAACGTGACACGCAACTTCGCATTTGTGGCGATCATCGCCATCGGCATGACGGCGGTCATCATCACCGGGGGCATCGACCTGTCGGTCGGTGCCGTGCTGGTGCTGTCGGGCATGGTCATCGGCATGACCATGAACGCCGGCATGTCGATCTGGGTGGCGGTGCCGCTGGCGCTCGGCACGGCGCTGGCCGTCGGCGCCTTCAACGGCGTGCTGATCGCCTACGTCGGTGTGCCATCGTTCGTCGTCACGCTGGGCACGCTGTCGATCGCGCGCAGCCTGGCGATGGTGCTGTCGGACAACCGCATGGTCTATCAGTTCGGGCCCGACCAGCCGCACCTGCTCATGCTCGGCGGGGGCGCCGTCAACCTGCCGCTGCCCTTCGTCGACACCGCCGTGCGCGTGCCGAACCCGGTGCTCTTCCTGCTCGCGATGCTGGTCATCACCGGGCTTGCGCTGCGCTGGACACGCTGGGGCCGGCACCTGTTCGCCATCGGTGGCAACGAGCGCGCGGCGATGCTCACCGGCGTGCCGGTCAAGGCGACCAAGGTCAGCGTGTACATGTTCTGCAGCCTGTGCGCAGGCATCGCCGGCATCCTCGAGGTCGGCTGGCTCGGCACGATCACCACGGGCCTCGGCCAGGGCATGGAGCTGACGGTGATCGCCGCAGCGGTGATCGGCGGTGCCAACTTGAGCGGCGGCGCCGGCACCGCCCTCGGTGCGGTGGTTGGCGCGGCGCTGATCGAGGTTATCCGCAACAGCCTGATTCTGCTCGGCATCAGCACCTTCTGGCAGGGCACCTTCGTTGGCGGATTCATCGTCGTAGCGGTGCTCTTCGATCGCTTGCGTGCGCGCAGCAGTAACGAGTAGGGTTCTTGCGCGCGCCTGCAAGACCGAACGCCAACCCAAATGCTCCGCGAAGATTCTTCTGCGGAGCATGGCGGCAGACGCTGATCCCGGCAGCGATGTTGCTGAGCGCAACGAAGCTAGCTCGAGCTTCTCAGCGACTGCTTCGTGCACACGGTTGTTGGGTCACCAAATTCGGCTTCGGGTCGAAAGCAGTCGAAGCGACTCCCAGATCGCCACGCCCACCAACGCCGCCAGATGTGGTTCCTCTACTTCCTGGTGATGGGGGGCGCTGAACATCTGGGTCGCTTACTCCTGGAGCACCGACATCTGGGTAACAGGGCGCCGCATGTCGAGATCCACTAGGCGCAGCGGTTCTCGGATGATGCGGCGTTGATCGCGGACTAGCTGTCCGGGCGTAGCCAGAACGTTTCGCGCGAACCTGCGCGGGCGGCGGCGAACCTTCAGCCGGCGATGTGCGGCGATTCCGGGACTGGTGTGTGGAAGCTCGCATTCAGCGCGTTCCACGCCCGGATTGCCGTCACCGAGAACGTGAGTTCGGCGATATCGGCGTCGCTGAAGTATCGCTTCACCTCTTCGAAATCCGAATCGCTCGGGAGGCGGTGCGGAATGGCGTTTGCGGCTTCAGCCCAGCGCAGCGCGGCGCGATGTTTCTCGTCGAAGAAGCGGTGCGCCTCGCGCCAGCCGGCCAGCGCATTCAGCTCGCGCGGTTCCATGCCGCCCTGCACGAGCGCCGCCCAATGCATGTCGATGCAGAACGCGCAGCCGTTGATCTGGCTGATGCGCAGGCTGACGAGCTCTCTCAGGCGCCTGTCGAGCCGATTACCGGCGGCGAACGAGAATTGTGCGAGGGCCTTGGCGGATTTGGGGGCAAGTGCGTGATAGTCGAGGCGAGGCGTCATGAATGAAGGCTCCTGGTCGTACGATGAACGGTCGTGGAACGCGGGATTGATGTTCCTGCTGCTTAGACGCGCCAATGCCGCGCCTTGTGACAGCGTGTCGCGACGCGTCAGGCGGCGACGTTCGCCAGCTTGTCAGGATTGCGGATTGCATAGATCGCGACGATGCGCCGGCCGTCGGTCACCACCGCGTTGGCGGATTCGAGCCGGCCGTCGATGTAGCGCAGGATGCCGGGCTCGCCGTTGATCGTCGCGATCCGGTAGCGCAGGCGCGCGCCGAACCGTAGCGCGTGGGCCCAGAACAGGTTCGTCACGCGTTCGCCGCCATGCATGCCGCCGGCGACGGACGGGACCTTGCCGCCACCGTCGCCGATGGTCCATACGTCGTCGGCCAGCAGCCCGCGAATGGCGGCGCGCTCCCCGCTCTGTGCGGCGAGCACGAACTTTTCAAGCAGGCGGCGGTGGGTCTGCGGCGGAACGTTGAAGCGCGGCCGCTCCTGCCTTACGCGCACTCCGGCGCGATGCACCATCTGACGCACGGCGGGCTCCTGCTTGCCCATGATCCCGGCGATCTCGCTGTAGTCGTAGTCGAACACCTCGCGCAGCAGGAAAGCAGCGCGCTCCTCCGGACCCAGTCGCTCCAGCAGGTGCAGGAAGGCCACCGACAGGTCGCTAGCCAGTTCCGCCGCCGTCTCGGGCGAACGCTCTTCCACCTGCACGATCGGCTCGGGCAACCAGGAGCCGGTGTACATTTCGCGCTCGGTGCGGGCCACGCGCAGCCGGTCGATGGCGAGCCGCGTCACCACGGTGACCAGCCAGGCGTCGGCGGACTGCAGCGCCGCGTGATCGGCGTGGCTCCAGCGCAGCCAGGCATCCTGCAGCACATCCTCGGCGTCCGCGCGCACGCCGAGCATTCGGTAGGCAATGCCGAACAGGCGCGGGCGCAGGTCGTCGAACACGCCGGTCAAGGTTGGATCATGGGACATGGGGATCTCCGACTCCGGTAAAGCTTAGACGAAGCATCAGCCGGATTCGTGACAGCTCGCGTGTCGGGCACGGGTGCCGTCGGCCGTCATGGAGTACGTCGTGGCCGCCCTGCGGACGCCTCGTCCGCCTGGGTCGGCTCGACTCAGGGCTCGATGCAATCCGGCGCCGCGGGCTGTTGGCCGCGAGAATAGAGCTGGCTAGGAAGTGAGCCGCAGCACGGTTGCCGCCGCCGCCTGAATGCGCGTATCGTTCCCGATTCAGGAGAACCAAACCATGGTCAGCAAGAACACGATCTGTCTCTGGTACGACGGTACTGCGCTGGACGCCGCCACGTTCTACGCCGAGACGTTCCCCGACAGCGCGGTGGGAGCGGTCAATCTCGCGCCTGGCGACTATCCCGCGGGGACGCAGGGAAATGTCCTGACGGTCGAGTTCACGGTGATGGGCATCCCTTGCCTCGGCTTGAACGGCGGCCCCACGTTCAAGCACAACGAGGCCTTCTCGTTCCAGGTTGCGACCGACGATCAGGCGGAAACGGACCGCTTGTGGAACGCGATCGTTGCAAACGGCGGCCAGGAAAGCGCCTGCGGCTGGTGCAAGGATAAGTGGGGTCTGTCGTGGCAGATCACACCGCGCCTCCTGACGGCCGCGATCGCCGACCCCGATCGAGCAGCGGCGAAGCGCGCCTTCGACGCCATGATGGGGATGAGAAAGATCGACATCGCCGCGATCGAAGCGGCCCGGCGCGGCTGACGCGTGATGGCCCCCGAGCAGCGTCGCCGGGAGGCCGCGCGCAGGTACAGGAATCAGGAGCACAACGATCGGCCCAGCCTGCGCAAATGGCCGGACTCCTGCGACTTGCGGTCGCCCGGCCGCCAACATCCCTACAGGAGTAACTGCAAGTGCAATACAGACGACTAGGCGCATCCGGACTCATGGTTCCCGCCCTGAGCTTCGGCACCGCCACCTTCGGCGGCACGACGGATTTCTTCAAGGCCTGGGGTGACACGGACGTGAAGCAGGCCAAGCGCCTGGTCGACATCTGCCTGGACGCCGGCGTCAACCTGTTCGACAGCGCCGACACCTATTCGAACGGCGCGTCGGAGGAGGTTCTCGGCGCGGCGATCGCCGGCCGGCGCGACAAGGTCCTGATCTCGACCAAGGCGAGTTTCCGCTCGGGCGCCGGTCCGAACCAGATCGGCTCCTCGCGGCATCACCTGGTGGACGCCTGTCACTCGGCCCTGAAGCGGCTCGGCACCGACTACATCGACCTCTTCCAGCTTCACGGCATGGATGCCAATACGCCGGTGGAAGAGACGATGGCTACGCTCGACGACCTGGTGCGCTCAGGCAAGATCCGTTACATCGGCTGCTCCAACTTCTCGGGCTGGCACCTGATGAAATCACTCGCCGCCGCCGACCGTCACGGCTACACGCGATACGTCGCGAACCAGACCTACTATTCGCTGATCGGCCGCGACTATGAATGGGAACTGATGCCGCTGGGGCTCGACCAGGGGGTGGGTGCCATCGTGTGGAGTCCGCTGGGCTGGGGCCGCCTCACCGGCAAGATCCGCCGTGGGCAACCGCTGCACCAGGACAGCCGGCTGCACGTGACCAAGGACGCGGCGCCACAGGTCGCGGACGAGCACCTTTTCAAGGTCGTCGATGCATTGGATGAACTGGCGAAGGAAACCGGCCGGACGATCACGCAGGTGGCGCTCAACTGGCTGCTGCAGCGGCCCACCGTATCCAGCGTGATCGTCGGCGCGCGCAACGAGGAGCAGCTGAAGCAGAACCTGGGCGCGATCGGCTGGAGCCTGGAGCCTGAGCAGGTAAGGCGGCTGGACGAGGCGAGCGCGGTGCCGCTGCCGTATCCGTACTGGCACCAGGTCCTGAAGGCGGAACTGACTGCGGGTCCGCTAGGAGCCTGCGCGGCAGAAGGACGGCCTCGCGTTGGGAACTGAAAGGGGCGCAGGCAAGGCGCGGGTTCCGGTCGATAGCTGGGCTATCGACCGGGTTCAGAACGCCGCCTGCGCCCCTTTGACCCAACCCGTAGGCCGGGCCATACGTGCGATCGTTGATGGGTCAACCACGCCTCATCGGCGCCTCGTTTCCCCCGCTCGGCCCGGCGCGAGGCCGTCTCTGCCGCGC
Organism: uncultured Pseudomonadota bacterium; assembly: GCA_963844195.1. Taxonomy (GTDB): domain Bacteria; phylum Pseudomonadota; class Gammaproteobacteria; order Burkholderiales; family Burkholderiaceae_E; genus Lautropia. Next base: position 90,368 of record CAWJNC010000008.1, read on the forward strand.
ACTCTGGCCGCGGCAGGCGGCGAGACCTCCGGGCCATGGCCCGCAAATCAGGCAAACTGCCGGATCAGCCCAGGGAAAAGCAATCGGTGATACATCTGAAGAACGACCAAGGCCTGCAGCGCAAGACTTTCCTGTTCATCCTGATCCTGGTGACGATCGCCTTCGATGGCGGTCCTGCTTCCCTTCTACGGGGCGGTGTTCTGGGCAGGCATCCTGGCGCTCCTGTTCGCTCCACTGCAGCGCCTGCTGCTGCGCCGGATGCCGGGGCGGCGCAACCTGGCGGCGCTCTGCACCCTGTTGTTCATCCTCTTCCTGGTCATCCTGCCGGTCACGCTGATCTCGGCGTCGCTGGTGCGCCAGGCTACCCTCGTCTACGGCAGGATCCGTTCGCGGGAGATCGACTTCGGCCGCTACCTCGAGCAGGTGCTCGGCCTGCTGCCGGACTGGCTGCGCGGGCAGCTCGAGCAGTCCGGGAATGCTCGACCTCGTCCGGGCTGCAGGAGCAGGCTCGGCGAGAGTGCATCGCAGCTCGGCCAGTACCTTGCGCCGCAGGCGATCAACATCGGCCAGAACACGCTTGAGCTTCCTGGTGAGCTTCGGCGTCATGATGTATCTGCTCTTCTTCCTTCTGCGCGACGGCAAGGGGCTCGCCCGGCAGATCCGCGACGCCATCCCGCTGGCCGAAAGTCAGAAGGATCACCTGCTCAAGAAGTTCGCCACGGTAATCAAGGCAACGGTGAAAGGCAACATCGCGGTGGCCGCGACCCAGGGCGCTCTCGGCGGACTGATCCTGTGGGCACTCGGGATCCAGGGCGCCGTGCTCTGGGCGGTGGTGATGGCCTTCCTGTCGCTGCTGCCGGCCGTCGGCGCCGGTCTCATCTGGGGCCCGATCGCCCTCTACTTCTTCGCCACCGGCGCCGTCTGGCAGGGAGTCATCCTGACCGCCTGGGGCATCCTGGTCATCGGTCTGGTCGACAACGTCCTGCGTCCCATCCTGGTGGGCAAGGACACCAAGATGCCGGACTACGTGGTCCTGATCACCACGCTTGGCGGCCTGTCGCTCTTCGGCATCAACGGCTTCGTCATCGGGCCGCTGATCGCCGCAATGTTCATCGCTGCATGGGACCTGTTCGCGGCGCCGGAGAAGGTTGCAGCCGAGGAGGCGCAGGACGCCGCTGTCGAGGCCCAGGCCGTGATCGAGGCCGAGGAGAAGGCGCATGCAGAGGGCCCTGGAGGCTCAGGCCAAGGCCGACGCCAAGGCCGACGCCAGGGCCGCAAAGGCGGCGCAGATCGAGGCCGAGGAAAGGGCGCAGTCTCCTACAAGTGCCGTGCCAGGAACTGCATCGTTCTCTGCCGCGCAAGTGCCGCCGAATCCGGATCGTACGAGCCCCGCTGGTCGCAGTTGAAGCCGTGTTGCGCCGGATAGAAGAAGGCTTCGGCTGCCGGATAGCGCCGCGCCACTTCGCGGGCCTTCTCCACCGGCAGCGATGCATCCTGTTCGCCGAAGTGCAGCATCACCGGACACTTGGGCGCTTCCTCGATGAAACTGGGAATGCTGCCGCCGTAATAGGCAACCGTGCAGGCGAGGCCGGATAACCTCGCTGCCGCCACCCAGGCGATCGTGCCGCCCCAGCAATAGCCGACGATCGCGATCTTGCCGTACGGACGGGCATGCTCGATCGTAGCCGCGACGTCCTTCATCGTGTTCGACCATTCGAGCTTCGCCATCACCGCCCGGCCGGCCGCGATGTCGTCCTGGCTGTAGCCGGTCTCGAAGTCACGCTCGGCGCGATCGAACAATTGCGGGGCGATGGCGACGTAGCCGTCGGCCGCGAAGCCGTCGGCGACGCTGCGGATGTGGCTGTTGACGCCGAAGATCTCGGGTCCGACGACGATGGCGCCCTTCGGCCTGCCGTCGGGCATCGCCTTGTAGGCCTTGAAGCGGTGCCCGTCCTGGGCAACCAGTTCGATGGTGCTGCTGTTCATGCGTCTCTCCTCTTGATGGTCATTGAGTGACCGCTTCGATCAGGAAGGCCCGCGCCGAGGCCACCGCATCGCGTCGAAGCAGGTCGTTGAATTGTGCGGCATCGTTGGCCCGCTCTTGCCGCTCTCGACGCCTAGGCCCATGGCAAGGTGAACCCAGTCCAGCGCGGGCTCGACCAGGTCGAGCATGCGCCGGGCGTTGCGTCCAGGCTCGCCTGCGCCGACCATCTGCAGTTCGTTGTGCAGGATGTTGTAGCTGCGGTTGGCGAAGATGATCGTCACCACGTCGAGCGACTCGCGGGCCTGCGTCCACAGCGCCTGCACGGTGTACATGGCGCTGCCGTCGGCCTGCAGGCCGATCACCTTGCGGTCCGGGCAGGCGATCGGCGGCGCCGGTCGCCAGTCGGCAGCCCGAGCCCGATCGCTCCGCCGGTCAGCTGCAGGAAGTCATGCGGCGCGGCGCCGTAGGTGGCCGGGAAGAATTCGCGGCCGGAACTGACCGATTCGTCGCACAGGATCGCGCCTTCCGGGCTCAGCACGGCCAGCGCGCGCGCGATGGTGGCGGTGGTCAGCGTGCCGCCGGAAAGCTCGGGCCGGCTGCGCTCGCCCGACCACGGCGGTCACGTCGCGGCCGACATGAAGCAGGTCGGCGAGCGCCTCGAGGGCACTCTGCAGGTCGTCGCCCGGACCGCGCCAGCCTCGAGCACCCGGCATTGTTCGGGCAGTACGCTCGACGGCTTGCCGGGATAGGCGAAGAAAGCGACCGGAGCCCTGGCGCCGACCAGGATGACCTGGCGCGGTGTCGGCGAAGCAGGCAAGGGCGCGATCGACCGAATAGGGCACGCGGTCGATGACCACCCGGCCGGCGCCGCGCTCGACCCGCGCGTTCGACTGCTGCGCCATGATCGCGAATGCCGGTCGCCTGCGCGATCCTGCCGGCGAACTCGAGCGCCTTGCCCCGCAGCGCCTTGCCGGACAGCAGCATGACGGTTCCCGTGCCGGATTGCATCCCGCTGCGGATCGCGTCGGCTGCCTCGCGGATCCGGCCTTCGCCCGGCGCGCCAGGCCGGCACCGGCTCGGACCGTCGAGATCGTCGCCGGTGCCTCGTCCCACGCGGCGTCTGCCGGCAGGATCAGCGTCGCGATCTGGCCGGGCGGCGTCTTGGCCACCGACACCGCCTCCGCAGCAGGCCCTCGACACATCGGCCGCGTTGGCGATGCGCCTGACCCGGTGCGACATGGGCTTGCGCCAGGCTCTCGATATCGGTAGTCAGCGGAGCGTCGTGCACGAGATGGTAGGTGGCGTGATCGCCGACGATGTTGACCATCGGCGTGTTCGCGCGGCGGGCGTTGTGGATGTTGGCCAGCCCGTTGGCAAGGCCCGGGCCGAGGTGCAGCAGCGTCGCGGCAGGCTTGTCGGCCATGCGCGCGTAGCCATCGGCCGCGCCGGTCACCACGCCCTCGGAGAGGCCGAGCACGCAACGCATCTGCGGCTTGCGATCGAGCGCCGCCACGAAATGCATCTCGGACGTGCCGGGGTTGGCGAAGCAGGTGTCGATCTCGTTGGCGAGCAGCGTCTCGCAGAGGATGTCGGCTCCATTCAAGGTGCGGATCTCCAGAAGGTGGGTGGGTCAGCGCTTTTGCCGTGGCGGCCGGCCAGGGCACGGGCTTGCCGACGTTGGAGCGATAGGAGCCAAGCTCAGCCGGCGGGATGCCGCGGGCCTGGGCGTAGAGCGGCATGACGCGGTCGAGGTTGCGGGTGATCTCGGTGACGCGGGTGCCATGCGAAGGATGGCTGGAGAGCCACTGCGGCGGCTGCGCCTTGGCGACGGCCGCCATCTTCTGCCACACGATCACGCCGGCGCGCGGATCGAAACCGGCACGTGCCGCCAGTTCGAGGCCGACCAGGTCCGCTTCGGTCTCGTCGTCGCGGCCGTACTTGAGCAGGGTGAGTTGGGCGGCGCCGGATGCCACCTGCCCGCCGAGGTCGCCGAAGCCGAGCAGCGCCCCGCCGATCGACGCGATGACGGTGCCGATCTGGGCCAACCGCATCTTGCCCACCCGTTCGCGTCCGTGTTCGCGCAGCGCATGCGCCATCTCGTGCCCCATCACGATCGCGACCTCGTCGTCGGTCAGCTTGAGGGTGTCGAGGATGCCGCTGAAGAACGCGATCTTGCCGCCGGGCATGCAGAAGGCATTGATTTGCCGCGACCCGATCAGGTTGACTTCCCACTGCCACTCGGCGGCGCGCGGATTGAATCGCGTCGACTGCTCCACCAGTCGCGCCGCGATGCGGCGCAGGCGGACTGTCTCGGGGTGGTCCGGCGGTGCCAGCGCCTTCTGCGCCGCGGCCTGGCGGATCAGCTGGCCGTACTGCAGCGTCGCCGACTGTTCCACCTCGTAGGCCGACGCGAGGCCGAGCGCGCGACTGGTTCGGCCGACCGGTATGCCGTCCGAGGTTGCGGATGCTGCCGAGGTGGCCGTGGAGGCGGAGGCGCCGACGGATCCCGTTGCGCATGGACACCCAGCGGCAGGCTCAGCGGCGACCGCCAGCAGCACTCGTCCCAGGCCGCCGGAAGTGGATCCTGGCAGCGGCATCGCCGGCTGCGGCAATCGGTCGATTCGCCGCCCGGAGGACCCTCCGGATCCGTTCGGTCGCTGCAACGATTGCGGTTCATGAGGGCTATCGTACCTTCCCTGCTCGGCGCTCGTCTGCCGTACGTCAGCAGGCAGGGGATTGCTGCGCGGGCCCGCTGCTACACTGCGCGCGATGGCAAATTCCCACGCCGCGGCAAGCGCGAACCCTGCACGGGTGCAAGCGGCGGCGTCCGTCGGCGGCTTCTGGCGTACCTACGGCCAGGTGTTCGCGTCGCGCCGCATCGCCGCCATGCTGCTGCTGGGCTTCTCCAGCGGCCTGCCGCTCGCGCTGACCGCCGGCGCGCTGCAGGCCTGGCTGACGGTCGAAGGCATCAGCATCAAGACGATCGGCTATTTCGCGCTGGTCGGGCTGCCCTATACCTTCAAGTTCGTCTGGGCGCCGCTGCTCGACCGCTTCGAGCCGCGCTGGCTCGGCCGGCGGCGCGCCTGGATCTTCGCTTTCCAGGTGCTGCTTGCCGGGGCCTGCTTCCTGATGGCGCGCTTCGATCCGCTGACGTCGATCAACGCGATGGCGGTGCTGGCGGTCGCAATCGCCTTCCTTTCCGCGTCCCAGGATGTCGTCTTCGATGCCTACCGCGCCGACGTGCTCGACGCGGAAGAACGCGGCGCCGGTGCAGCCGTCTCGGTGCTCGGCTACCGGCTCGCCATGCTGGTGTCCGGCGGCGCCGCACTGATCATTGCCGACCAGTGGCTGGGCTGGCCGGCGACCTATCGCCTGATGGGTGGCCTGCTGCTGCTGCTTGCATGCGTCACGCTGCTGTGCCCGAGGGCGCCCGACGTCGAGCGGCTGCTGAGCTCGGCGCGGGCGGAGTGGCTCGGTTTCGTGGTGATGGTGGTGGTCGGCATCGGCGCCTGGTTCGGCCTGTCGAGGCTGGTGCAATCGCTGCCGCTCGACAATGCGTCGCGCTTTGCCACGCTCGCTCTCGACACGGCGGCGATGGTGCTGACCGGTCTCGCGGCGATCCTCGCCGCCCGGCGCGTCGGCTTTCCGTCGTTCCTCGCACCATGGGACGCCTTCTTCTCGCGGCGCAATGCAGTCCTGCTGCTGCTGCTGATCGTGCTCTACAAGCTCGGCGATGCATTCGCCGGCAGCCTGACCACGTCGTTCCTGCTGCGCGGCGTCGGCTTCACCCAGACCGAGGTCGGCGCCATCAACAAGGGCCTGGGCCTGGTCGCCACCATCGTCGGCGCGCTCGCCGGCGGAGCGTGGCTGTCGAGCCGGCCGCTCTACAACGCGCTGATGCTGTTCGGCATCCTCCAGGCGGTGTCGAACTTCGGCTACTGGCTGCTGGCCGTGCTGCCCAAGAGCTATGGCTTGATGGCGGCGGCGATCGGCGTCGAGAACCTGTGCGGCGGGCTCGGCACGGCCGCCTTCGTCGCTTTCCTGATGGCGCTGACCGACATGCGATATTCGGCTGCGCAGTATGCGCTGCTGTCGGCACTGGCGGCAGTCGGCCGCGTCTACGTCGGCCCTGCCTCGGGCGTGATGGTCGAAAGCTTCGGCTGGCCCACGTTCTTCATGCTGACCGTCATCACCGCGCTGCCGGGCCTGGTGCTGCTGTGGTGGTTGCGTGCCGACGTCCGCGCGCTCGGTTCGGTCAAGCTTGGAGCGGCTGTCGACGATTAGGCTCGCTGCCGCAGGTGTAGGATGCTCGGGAGCATTCCGGAGGAAGACATGGTCCCGACCTTGCCTCGTCAGCCGTTGCGCCGCGGCGCGTGCGCATTCCTGCTGGCGCTATCCTCCGCCTGCGGCAGCGACGGCGGCCCCGCCAGCGGCCAGCCGGTCGACATGACCGAAGTCGCCAGCCTGCCGAAGGCGGAGATCGACCGGTCGACCGCCGCGAACGGCCTGCAGGCGCTGTCGGGCCCCGCGCGATGCGACGTCTCTGTTCGCGAGCTCGCCTACCGGACCAGCGGGCCGCGCGGCGAGGACGTCATTCTCGTCTCCGCGGCCTTGCTGGTGCCGAGTGGGGCCGATTGCAAGGGCCCGTATCCCTTGATCGCCTATTCAAAAGGCACCGATCTGATCCGGGCACGCACGCTTGCCAATCCTGGCGATCCGGAGACGGCGACGCTCGTAGGCATGTTCGCAGCGCGAGGATATGCGGTGGTGGCGGCGGACACCATCGGCTTCGCCCGCTCGGATTATCCCTACCATCCCTATCTCCAAGCGGCCTCCGAGGCTTCGACCAATCTCGACGCCGTGCGCGCCGCCCGCACCGCGCTGCTCGAAGACGGTGTGATCCTCGAGAATGGCGTCTTCCTCGCCGGCTATTCGCAGGGCGGCCATGCAAGCATGGCGTCGCAGCGCGTTGTCGAACGCGACCGTCCGGACCGGATCGAAGTCGCCGCGGCCGGACATTCGTCGGGACCGTACGACCTCGGCGGCTCGTTCCTCGCCGGCATCTCGCTGCTGCCCGCGGGCAGCGGCGGCTCCACTGTCTTCGTGCCCTACGCGGTCACCGGCTACCAGAAGACCTACGGCAATCTCTACGCGGCGCCCTCGGACTACTTCAAGCCGCCCTACGACAGCTGGATCGAGGGGCTGCTGCCGGGCACGCTTTCGATCGGCCAGCTGGTCGCTACCGGTCGACTGCCGATCCTGCTCGGAGACCTGATCACGCCGCGGCTGGTGACCGACCTGCAGACCCCCGGGTCGGGACTGCGCCAGGCGCTCGAGCGCAACACGCTGCTCGACTGGGCGCCGCTCGCGCCGACCCTGCTCTGCGGCGGCGCCCGCGACCCGGTGGTGGATTTCCGCAATACGCTGCAGGCACAGGCGACGTTCCAGGCGCGGGGCGCGAGCGTCACCGTGGTCGACGTCGAGCAGGTGCCGGCCTTCGCGCCACAGTTTCCCGCGACGCTTTCACCCGCGCAGCTCGCCGCGTATCACGGCGCGACAGTGGCTCCGCTGTGCCTGAAGATCGTGCGCGACCAGCTCTTCGAGCCGGTGCGGGCGGCGCGGGCGGAGGTGGCTCCGCCGCTGCTCCCGGCGCGTGCGGCTCAGGCAGCTGCCAACTTCGAGTCGGTGCGCGTCGCGAGGTAGATGCCCGGCAGGATGAGCGCCGCGCCGAGCGCGTGGAACCACTGCGGCTGCTCGCCCAGCAGCGCCCAGGCGACCAACGCTGCATAGATCGGGCCGAGGTAGAGGATAAGCCCGGTGCGGGCCGCGCCCAGCTCCTTCTGCACGTAGGCGTAGGATTGATAGGCGCCGAAACCAGGCAGCAACGCGACCAGCAGGATCAATCCCAGCACGTTCCAGCTCGGCTGCGGCAACCCGATCATCACTGTCTCGGCGATGGTGAAGGGCAGCAGCACCAGGATGCCGGCGAAGGTGATGACGGCAAGGCGCGCCAGCGGATCCAGCACGCTGTGCCTGCGCTTCAGGATCAGCGAGTAGGCCGTCCACGCGAGCACCGCCACTGCGATCCAGATGTCGCCGCGGGTGAGTTCGATCGCGCGCAGGTTGTCGACAGAGCCTTTGAACAGGATCACGGCGACGCCGCCGAGCGCAACCGCAGCACCGGCCACCTGCACCGCCCGCAGCCGCTCGCCCAGCAGGCGGATCGACAGCACGGCGATCAGTACCGGCGCGAGCGCATAGATCAGCCCGATGTTGACCGCGGGGCTGGTCTGCGCGCCGATGTAGACGAAGGCGCCGCAGATCCACATGCCGAGTGCGCCGAGGACCAGCGATGTCCGCCATTCGCTGCGCCAGCGCGGCCAGTCACGCCGCAGCGCCGGCAGCGCGAGCGGCAGCATCACCAGGAAGGCGATCAGCCAGCGCGCCAGCGCGAGCTGGTGCGGCCCGATGACGTCGACGGCCGCGCGAGCGCCGATGTAGTTGGCGCTCCAGAGCAGCGGCGTGACGAACAGCAGTATCTGCGCCAGGCGATGGCGGGATTCGGGAGGCATCGACGGGGAGGCGGCGGGGCGGGCCCGGGGGTTGGTCATTCTACGGCCGGCAGAGGTGTCGCGATTTGACAGCGGCAACGCCGGCGGCTGTAATGCCCTCTGCACGCCCGGCTGCCACTCTCATGCCGGCAGCCCGCAGGGCCGGTAGAACAGGCTGAAAGAAGATGATCGACAAGATCGTGGCGGACGTGGAGGCGGCGGTCGCCGGCGTCCGCGACGGGGCGACCGTGATGGTCGGCGGTTTCGGCATGGCCGGCATGCCATCGGCGCTGATCGACGGCCTGATCGCGCAGGGCGCCAAGGACCTGACCATCGTCTGCCAACAATGCCGGCAACGGCGACACCGGACTGGCGGCTCTGCTCAAGGCGAGGCGCGTGCGCAAGGTCATCTGCTCGTTTCCCCGCCAGTCGGACTCGTATGTCTTCGACGCCCTCTATCAGGCCGGCGAACTCGAGCTCGAGCTGGTGCCGCAGGGCAACCTCGCGGAGCGGATCCGGGCCGCCGGGGCGGGTATCGGCGGCTTCTTCACGCCAACCGGCTTCGGCACCGACCTCGCCGAAGGGCAAGGAAACGCGCCACATCGACGGCCGCGACTACGTGCTGGAGTATCCGATCAAGGCCGACTTCGCGCTCGTCAAGGCGCTGAAGGCGGACCGCTGGGGCAACCTGGTCTATCGCATGACGGCGCGCAACTTCGGCCCGATCATGGCGTCGGCGGCGCGTTGCGCCGTGGTGCAGGTCGACGAGGTCGTGCCGCTCGGCGCGCTCGACCCGGAGTGCATCGTCACGCCGGGCATCCACGTGCAGCGGGTGGTGCGGGTAGCGACGGCGCGGCGGCTTCCGCCGCGCCGGACGGCATGGAGCGCGACGCCGCCCGCGATGCCGCCCGCGAGCGCCGGGCCGCGACCGGCTGCGCACGGGCCGGATGTCGCGCACGCGACAGGAGGGTAGCCAAATGAGCGCCGACGGCTACAAGAAACTCAGCCGCGACCAGATGGCGGCGCGCCTGGCGCAGGACATTCCCGACGGCGCCATCGTCAACCTCGGCATCGGCCTGCCGACGCTGGTGGCGAACCACCTGCCGAAGGACCGCGAGATCATCCTGCATTCCGAGAACGGCGTGCTGGGCATGGGTCCGGCGCCCGCGAAGGGCGAGGAAGACGAAGACCTGATCAACGCCGGCAAGCAGCCGGTGACGCTGCTGCCGGGCGGGGCCTACTTCCATCATGCCGACTCCTTCGGCATGATGCGCGGCGGCCACCTGGACTTCTGCGTGCTCGGCGCGTTCCAGGTCTCCGATGACCGGCGACCTGGCCAACTGGCACACCGGCGCGCCCGATGCGATTCCGGCGGTCGGCGGCGCCATGGACCTGGCCATCGGCGCGAAGAAGACCTTCGTGATGATGGAACTGCTGACGCGGCAGAACGAGCCGAAGATCGTCGAGCGCTGCACCTATCCGCTCACCGGCATCGGCTGCGTCAGCCGGATCTACACCGATCATGCGGTCATCGACGTCACCGCCCGAAGGACTGGTGGCGCTGGAGTGGGTGCAGGGCCTGAGCTTCGACGAACTTGCGCAAGCTGTGCGGCGCGCCGCTGCGCCCGCCGGCCTGAATCCACTGGAGATTGGCATGACCGAAGCCTTCATCTGCGATGCCGTGCGCACGCCCATCGGCCGCTACGGCGGCGCGCTGTCCGGCGTCCGGACCGACGACCTCGGGCGCGATCCCGCTGCGCGCGCTGCTGGCGCGCAACCCGAAGCTCGATCCGGCGGCGATCGAGGAAGTGCTGTACGGCTGCGCCAACCAGGCCGGCGAGGACAACCGCAACGTCGCACGGATGGCGCTGCTGCTGGCCGGGTCTGCCGCAGGAAGTGCCGGCTGCCACCATCAACCGCCTGTGCGGTTCGGGCATGGACGCGGTCGGCACCATCGCGCGCGCCATCCGCGCCGGCGAGATCGAACTCGGCATTGCCGGCGGCGTCGAGAGCATGTCGCGCGCGCCGTTCGTCATGCCGAAGGCCGAGACGCGCCTTCTCCCGCTGCCAGCAGCCATCTACGACACCACCATCGGCTGGCGCTTCGTCAACCCGCAGATGAAGGCCAAGTACGGCGTCGACCAGATGCCCGAGACCGCCGAGAACGTCGCCGTCGACTTCAAGGTGAGCCGCGAGGACCAGGATGCGTTCGCGCTGCGCAGCCAGCAGCGCGCGGCGGCCGCGCAGAAGTCCGGTTTCTTCGCCGAGGAGATCGTGCCGGTGGAGATTCGCTGCAGCGCAAGGGCGATCCGGTGGTCGTCAAGCAGGACGAGCATCCGCGCGAGACGACGCATCGAGGCGCTCGCCAAGCTCAAGCCGATCGTTCGATCCGACGGTACCGTCACCGCGGGCAATGCATCCGGCGTCAACGACGGCGCAGCGGCTCTGATCATCGCCTCGGAGAAGGCGGCGAAGCGCTTCGGCCTGACGCCGCGGGCGCGGCTGGTGGCGATGACAACCGCGGGCGTGCCGCCGCGGATCATGGGCATCGGGCCGGCGCCGGCCACCAAGCGGCTGCTGGAGAAGGCCGGCGTCGCCGATCAGCGCGATCGACCTGATCGAACTCAACGAGGCGTTCGCGGCGCAGGGGCTTGCGGTGCTGCGCGAACTCGGCGTGCCCGACGATTCCCCCATCGTCAATCCGAACGGCGGCGCCATCGCGCTGGGCCATCCGCTCGGCATGTCGGGCGCCCGGCTGGTGCTCACCGCCGCGCATCAGCTGCAGCGCAGTGGCGGCCGCTACGCAGTGGCCACCATGTGCATCGGTGTCGGCCAGGGCATCGCTACCCTGATCGAGCGCGTCTGAGGTCTCCGTGATCCGCCCGGCGGGTCCGGTCGGGTCCTGCCGGCCGCTTCGGTACAGGCATCAGGTTGATGCGGAAATGAGCGCTGATTGAACGTCGCGCAGCTCACCGACCCTACCCTGTTCTATGCGCTGGCGGTCCTCGCCGTGCTGCTGGCCGGCTTCTCGAAAGCATCCGCAGCCGGTGGGGTCGGGCTGATGGCCGTGCCGCTGATGTCGATTGCGATAGCACCCCAGCATGCAGCCGCCATCATGCTGCCGATCCTGTGCGCGCTCGACCTGCTCGGCCTGTGGGCGTGGCGCGGCCAGTACGACCTGCGCCTGCTGCGCCAGCTCGTGCCGGGAGCGATCCTCGGCATCATCATCGGCGCGCTGGTGTTCAAGGCGGTCGACGTCCGCTGGGTAAAGGGGCTGCTCGGCGCCGAATGCCTGGTTTTCGCGCTCCATCGCATTGCAGGCAGCCGTCACTTCGGGGCCGCCGCCGCCCGGGAGCCGGACGCAGCACGAGCCGGATTCTGGTCCGCCATTTCCGGCTTTACCAGCACGCTGGCGCATGCCGGCGGGCCGCCGATCCTGCAGTACCTGCTGCCGCTGAAATTGCCGAAAGCCCTGCTGGTCGCGACGACAGTCTACTTCTTCACCGTCGTGAACTACATGAAGCTGTTTCCCTATGCATGGCTCGGGCTGCTCGAGAAGGCCAACCTCGGCACTTCGCTGCTGCTCGCGCCGGCGATACCCGTCGGCTACTGGATCGGCTGGCGTTTCACCCGCTGGATCCCGGAGAAACCGTTCTACACGTTCATCAACCTGTCGCTGGTCGTGACCGGGGTCAAGCTCCTCTGGGACAGTCTAGCCGGCTGATGCGCCGGGCAGTCAATCCTTAGGCGGCTCCCATCGAGCCGGCCTTGGTCCCGCGCTTCGGCTTGACGGATACCGTCGCGCCGATCTGCCCCGGCGGGCTGCCGCCTTCCTCTTCCCAGACCTTCACCTGGTCTGCAGGGCTGCGCGTGCGCGGATTGTTGCTGTCCTCGGTCCTCGGCTTCCCTGCGCCGCCCGGAGCCGCCGAAGCCTCGACCTGCAGGTCGTCGAGTTCCGGATCGGAGTCAGGTTGTCCGTTAGCTTCAAGGTCATCGGCATGCAGGTGGTTGGTCGGTTGCACCGCGTCCCGCGGCCTGTCGTCATGGCTCATGTCGTGGTCCTGTTCGTTATCGGCCGCTATCCGTCGTTGTCTGTCGTTGTCCGTCGTAATCCGTCGCTGGCGCAAGCGCCGAAGCGGCTGCACTCGAGCGCGGTTGGCAAGGGCTATGCCTATGAGCACGGCTCGGACGGGTAGGAGGGCATGCGGCGAAGGAGCCGCGGTTGCCACCTCCGCCGACCCGGTCCTGCGCTGGCCCGGGCGCGTCGGCTGCTACAGTGGCAGGCAGCCACAAGGATGGAGAACTGCATGACCACGAAAAGCAAGCCGGGATCAGATGTCCTCAATGAGCCGGACGCCCTTGCCCCGGAAGAGCAGCCGCGTCCGCACGTCATGCCGACCGAGGGCGACGAGGTGCGCGGTGTCGGCAAGCGCGGGCTCGATGACCTGCGCAGCGGCAGGAAGGACACCGATCAGGCGGGCAGGGACGAGCAGCGGAGCAAGGCCCCGCCCGGGTCGCCCACCAGGCGTTCCGGGATCGAAGACGGTTCCGACAGCTGAGCGCGGCGCGAGAACTGGATCGCGATCACAAGGTCAGGAACAGGTTCCTGACCTGCAGCAGGCACAGTGGCGGTACCTGCGACGCATGGTAGCCGGCATGGATGTCCACCGGCACCAGGTCGTCGCGCAGCAGAGGCGCGTAGGCAGGCTCGTCTTCGACATCGTAGAGACTGACGGCGGCCGAGCCCGCGCCCTGGAAAGCGGCGGCCGCCTGTTCCGCGTTGGAGAACGTCACCACCGGATCTCGTGAGCCGCCGCACAGCAGCGTCTTCGCCTTCGGCGCAAAGCCGGTCGGCGAATTCGACGACAGGGCGCGGTAGAGCGCGGACGCCGGGTCGATGGCAGCCTTGATGAAGTCGGCGGTGACCAGGCTGCTCAGCAGGAGCGGCATCTTGTCCTGCACGATCAAGTCCTGCAGGGATACGTCGGACGGGCCCGGGAACAGTGTTTTCGATCGCGGCATCGTAGGGCGACTTGAAGAACTGACCGGGCGTCGTGTAGAGGTCCTTGTAGACCTTCTGCAGCGACGTGACCGCAAACGGGAGGTAGTAGGTCGAGCCGAGGTCTCCCACCGGCAGCTTCGCGAGCGCGTCCCGCACCGTGCCGACCAGGTCGTAGGGACCGGACATGTGCGCGGCGCCCGCCAGCGCGAATTCGCCGGCGAGGCTCGTTTCGATCGCTTTCTGCGTTGCCATCGATGCGTGGCCCCCCTGCGAATAGCCGGTCACGAACACCTTCCCGTCGAGCACGATTCCGCGCTGGGCGGCGAGGGCTCGGGCTGCGCGCATGGCGTCGACGTTGGCACTTGCCTGGCTGTCCGCATGCAGGTAGGGATGTTCGGGCCACGTCGATCGCCCATAGCCCAGATAGTCGGTGGCAGCCACCACGAAACCTTGCGCGGCCACCATCGCAGCGACCAGTTGTGCTTCTTCATCCCCGGGCTCGGCAAGCGTCCGGGCCTTGTCGAGGTCCGTGCCGCGCGAATAGGCGACCAGCGGGAAAGGTCCGGGACAGGCGGCCCCGATGGGGAGCATGACCACGCCCGATGCGTCGACCGGCGTCACGCCATCCGGCGCCCTCGTGGTGTAGGTCACGTCGACCATCTGCACGTCGCACCGCGCCGCACCCGCGAAGCCGGCCGCGGTGGTTGCGGACACTACCGCATCCAGGTCGACGCTCGACAGCGGCGGCCCGACATCCGCCGCTGCCTTGAGGTTGGAGGAGGCCGGAACAGGAGCCGGCGCCGGCGCCGGCGTGGCGATCGGCGGCGGCGTCGAGGCATCGTCGTCGTTGCTGCTGCCGCAGCCGGCAAGGAGCGCGGCACTGGCCATCCCGATGGCGGCCATGCGCCGCCAGTGGCCGGATAGGATCTCGGTCATCGTTCTTGTTTCGGTGAAAAGGGAATGAGGAGAGACTCGGACCTCTGAGGGTCCGAGCGAAGGGACGGTAGGGCAGGCGGCGATCCGGCTCCGAGATCGGGTCCTGCACGCTGCGGCGGGTTCCGCGCTCAGGGCTTCTTGGGCTCGGTATCCAATGCCGGGCTCGAATGGTTGTTCCCCTGCAGGGCTTCAGGCATGCCCTTGGATTCTTCCTGCTTGGTCAGCTCGCCTTTCGGTGCCGTTTCCTTGCCATCCACTGCCGTGTCTTCGGACCGCTTCGCCGCAGCGGTGTCGCCGCTCGATGGCAGGGTGGCGCGCGCGCCTTCCGGCGTGCCGGGAGTCGTCGCGGAGGACGAAGGCGCGGGAGTTGCAGCCGGCGGCGGTGAAGCTGGTGCACCCGAAGGCGTCGAGGTCGCGGGAGTGGAGGAGGCCGGCGCAGGCGGTGCCGTTTCGGGCGCCTCGGCGCGATTGCAGCCGGCGAGAAGGATCGCGCCGAGCAATGATGCGGCGATCAAGGGCACGCGCAGCGTGGAAGCGCTCGCCGAGCGCGAAGAGAAGGGGATGGCGGATGAGTTCATGGTGGTCCCTCTGAAGGTGATCCAGGCCGGGAAGAGGCATCTGGGAGACGGGGGTAGTGACGCCCGCGTCGATTCACGCGTGACGCAAGGTCCATGCCTGAAGGCTGACTAGCCCTCGAGAACGTCGTTGATCCGTCCCCCGCCGCCGTAGCTCATGACGGTCTTCGCCACTGCCAGTATCGGCGCTCCGAGCAGCAGGCCCCAGCCGCCCCAGAGCCAGGTGAATAGCAGCAGCCCGATGAAAAGGACCGCCGGATCCATCTTGGCCGCACGCCCTTGCATCAGCGTCATGATCAGCGTTCCGATCACCGCGCAGATGACGCCGAGGCCGCTGAGAACATACAAGCCAACCTCCCAGCTTTCGAACTGGAATACGGCGGCCATCGAGATCAGCAAGGTGCCGGCAATCGCGCCGAGGTAGGGGATGGTGTGGGCGATCCCCAGTGCGATCGCCCAGGATGCCGCCGATTCCACGCCGATGGTGTAGAGCAACAGCCATGCAAGCAGCGCGATGATGAGGTTGGCCGTGATGGTGATCAGAAGGTAGAGCTGGATCTGCCTGCCCGACTCCTCGAGCGCGCGCAACACGTTTTTCTTCTGCGACAGCCGGCTGCCGGCAAGATTGAAGAGCTTCGTCTTCATGCTGTCAGCAGAGATAAGCAGGAAGAATGTCAGCAACGCGATCACGAACGCCTTGCCCGCGCCGGTCGCGAGACCGGTCGCGGCCTTCGTGGCGAGGTCTCGCATGCTCACGGGATCGGCAATGGTCTCGATCGCCGGGCCAGGATCGGTCGCGCCGCCGGAAAGCATTCCCAGCGGCGCACTGGCATCGGGGCGGGGCGGCGCCGCTGCGCTGGAGCCGGGTGTGCCTGGCGGCCGGTGCGAGTCGTGCTGAGGCTCGCGTTGCGCAACCAGGGTCTGGTCGTCGCGCGAGACGAGCAGCAGGCGCCGCACCTTGGTCACAATGAACTGGGTCAACTCCGGCATCTGGCCGATGAGGCGTGCGGCGTCGTCGGCGTTGCTGGACACCAGTGCGCCGCCACCGACCCCCGCGCCGACCAGGATCAGCGTCGCCACTGCCGCGGGAGGCACCCGGAAACGCTGGCCCAGCCGCACCAGCGGCATCAGCGTGAACGCGAGCAGCGCGGCGACGATCACCGGCACGAAGAACTCCTTGCCGCGATCCAGGATCCAGATCGAGGCGGCGATCGCGAGAATAGTCAGTGAGACGCGGATTGGCACGGCGGCTGGAGTTCGATGGAGTGAATCTGGTTGGGCGGCGGACAGGAGTGGCGAATGAGCCTTGTCCATCGACGCAGCGCGCGATGACCGCGATATCGTGCCCGATGTGAAAGGGGCGCCGCCGGCATCGCCGGCAGCGCCCCAGGCACTGCTTGCGGCTGGCGGCGGCTAAAGCTTCGGACGACGGCCGAGTACGAAGAAGACGATCGCCATCACGATTCCGACGACGAACAGGATCCAGGCGATGTTCATCGAGACACCGGCAATTCCACCGGCTCCCAGAAGCATTGCGACAAGACCGATGACCAGAAATACTGCAGCCCAGTACAACATGACGATCCTCCTGCTTTCTTGGTTGTTCCGAGCTTCATTGGCAAGGGCTATGCCTGCAAGGAAAGGCCCGTGTGCAAATGCCTTCAGCGCGAACCGCCGTCCGGCGGCCGATGTTCACTGTCCACGTCGGCATCGGAATCCTGCGTCCGGATCACCTCGTTGACGCCGAAGGGGCTGGTTCCCGGAATGGTTTCCTTGTTCACCGGCAGTTCCTCGACGGCAAGCGCATGGAAGACGAGCCCCTTGCTCACCCCTGCCTTCGCGCCGATGGTCTGCAGCAGCGCGGAAGTCTCGTCGGTGCTCTTGATGATCATGAAGTGGTTGCCGGCTTCCGCGAGTTGCTCGAGCACGGTCATCTGCTTGAGCTCGGCGGACACGATCCGCGACAGCAGGCCGGCATCGTGCTGGGACTGGTCGGTCAATTGATGCATCTGTTCCGGCCGCAGCAGCGTGACCTCCTGCTCCGCCAGGCCTTCTCCGATGACCAGTTCCACTGCCCCGGCCACCTTGTCGCCGGGCAGGGCGAGAAGGGCGTAGCCCGAAGGATAGAACACACCGTTGCGGCGGTTGAATCGATCCTCGGATCCATCGAGGGAGGTGGCATAGAGATGGTCGAGCGACCTGCCTGGGCTGTCGCCGCCCTTTGCGCCCGATGGCCGGTTCATGTTGGATTGGTCCTGGATTGCCATGATCTCTCTCCGGCGCTCAGGCGTGCAGCGACTGCGCTGCCGGTGCCGCGCGGCGCCGGGCGGGAGCGGACATCTTGGCGGCCTTGCGGGTCGCCGAGCTGGTGCCGTCGACCGGCTGGTTGAGTTGACGGCGCAGGTCCGCGGCTTCGATGCCGAGTGCGTCCCGGTACTTGGTGACGGTCCTGCGTGCGATCCGGATGCCCCGCTGCGCCAGCATTTTTGCGAGACGGTGGTCCGACAGCGGCTCGCCGGCAGCCTCGCTCTCCACCAACTGGCGGATCATTGCCTTCACCGCGGTCGCCGAGCAGGCATCGCCTGCCGACGTCTCCACGTGACTCGTGAAGAACTTGCGCATCGGGATGAGGCCGGCGGGGCACTGCAGGTACTTGCTGTTGACCACGCGCGAAACGGTGGATTCATGGATGCCGACATCGGCTGCGATGTCGGCGAGCTTGAGCGGCTGCAGCCCGATGTCGCCGTGTTCGAAGAAGGCTTGTTGCCGGGCGACGATCGCGGCCGCGGTTTTCTCGATTGTGTTGGCGCGCTGCTCGATGCTGCGCATCAGCCATTTGGCCTCCTGCAGCTGCGATGTCAGGCCGTTGCACTGGCCGCCTTCGTTGCGCGACACGATGCTGGCGTACTGGGCGTTGAGCCTGATCCGCGGCGTCGCCGCCGGGTGCAAGGCTGCCGTCCAGACGCCCTTGACCTTCTTGACGATGACTTCCGGCACTGCGAACACGACTCGATCCTTGCCGAATCCAAGTCCCGGCTTGGGGTCGAGCGAGCGGATCAGGCGGGTCGCCGCCGACAGGTCGGCCTCGCTCGCGCCGGTCGCGGCGGTGATCCCGCGGAAGTCGTTATGAGCAAGGAGCTGCAGGTGGTTCTTGACGATATCGATGGCGACGCTGCGACCGGCAGCGCCTTCCGGCACGCTGCGCAGCTGCAGGGTCAGGCATTCCTCGATGGTCCTGGCTGCAACGCCGGCGGGATCGAAGCTCTGGACCCGCCGCAGGGCAATCTGGACGTCGTCGACGCCGATCGCCGGCTTGCCGCGGACATTGCCTTCGACGAAGCGGCTGCTGAGTTCCGCCAGCTCTTCCAGGTCCTCGCGCAGGTATCCGGCGGGATCGAGGCTGTCGATGATCAGCATGCACAGGTGCTGCTCGGTATCGCTGAGTCGCAGGCTGCCGAGCTGCTGCAGCAGGTGGTCGCGCAGCGAGCCATAGGCCGGCGCCATGTCCAGCGCGGAAAGTCCCTCGCCCGTTCCCGACTTGCTGTTCGTACTCCAGTCGGAGAGATGCTCGTTGAATTCGTCGCCGGCAGCTTCGCTGTGCTCCGTGGTGATCTCTCCGACGCCGTCGGAATCCATGACCGCCGCGGAATCGGCCGGGGCGCCCGCGTCGATGTCGTCGTATGTGACCAGGTCGTCCCCGGCAATGTCGTCATAGCTGTCCGCCACCGGCGCATCCAGGTATTCCGCGTCCTCGGCAGCGGCTTGCAGGTCCGAATCGACGGGCGCTTCGCCGACCTCGAGCGGCTCGGAAGCGTCAGCGCTTTCCTCCATCTCGAGCAGCGGGTTGCTGTCCAGCGCCTGACTGATTTCCTGCTCGAATTCCAGCGCGTTCATCTGCAGCAATTGCAGCGATCGTTGCAATGCCGGCGCGATACTCAGGGTGCGGTTGAGCTGGAGGGAAATCGACTGGCCCATTGGTACTCTCCTTGGCAGATTCGTTCTTTGGAGAGGTAAACGCAGGAAGCGTGCCATCGTGCGGCCGGGGTTTCTTCACGCAGGTAGCAGTTATCGACAGATTGAGCCCGATAGCCCCTGCCTCTGCGTTTCCGTCGCTACGAACCGAACCAAGAGGTGGCGAAAAGCGACGCTTGACCGCCTGCGCAGCGAGCAAATACGCGGTCCTCAGGCTGGCAGACCACGCGGGGAGTGAACCCAGGCGGGCCTGCATTTTGCTGCCACGCGACAGAAGGAGTGGCGGGGCCTGGTCCCGAAGCGTATCGGCGGGTACCTCCGGGGAGGGTCGTGCAGCCGCGGAAAAATGTGGCTGCGTGGTAATTCTTGCAGGTGTAATTTTCCGATATTCGGTGCGATCGACTGTATCGGCGGTGGCCATTCTGTACCCCGCAGGCCGCGCGCGGGCGCTTCGAATAGCCGGCTGGAGTTGCCCAGCGCGTCCCTGATTCGTCCGTTGCATTGCAGCGCGACGACGCAACTCGCGACCTTGGGCATGAGGGTTGCTGCTAGACGTGCTCTCTTTGAAGTTTCCTCCCTGATTTTGGCCCCTCACGGGGCTTTTTTTTTCAGGTGCCTGGGCGGGCGTCAACCCGTCGAGTCCGGGTCGGGACGGGAGCGGCGTCCCCGCTGGCGCAGGGCGCTGGTGAGCTGCACCGCCTGTTGAATCTCCGGACGGGTTCCCAGGCGAAGCGCCGCGCCAAGCAGTCGCCGGGATGTGGGCGAGCGTAGTAGAAGGCCCGCGGCCGGCAGCCCGACACCCAGGGCGAGTTCGGGGTGCCTGAGAAGGAGCCGCATGGTGGCGCTGCGAGGAAACACGTCGCCGGGACTACCTGCTGCTGGTGCTGCTACGGGCGGCAGGGCGGGCGGACGCCCATCGGCTGCGCCTGTGGCTGGCGATCCTGCACTACCTTGCGATTCGAGGGGCATGACCGCGGGGATGGGTTCGTCGGCCGCTCCTCGTTCGAGGCGCGCCCGCCGGCGCTTGATTCTCTCGAAGAGTTCCTCGGGCGTTTCCTCCGGCTGGTTCACCGCAGCACCTCGCGCAGTCGCGCCACGTCTTCCCTCACCACCTCGCGGCTGAGACGGAAGGCGTGATGGCCGCCCTTGAGAAGGCTGCGGGCCCAAAAAACCAGCGCGGCTGCCCCGGCGATCCAGAAGACCAGCAGAGTGAGGAGAGTTGCGTTGCGCCAGGGCGTATCCCAGGTGAACGCGACGAGCGTGGCCGCTCCCCAGACGAGAGCAATGGCGGCCACGAACAGGGCGGCCAGGACGGCCACGACCAGGGACAGCAGCCGCCGGCGTTCCGCGGCCAGCTCCAGCGCCAGGAGTCTCGACCGGTCGTCGAGACCTTCCAGCAGTTCGTGAGCAATCTCGCGCACGCCGGCCAGACGCGCATCGAGCAGTCGCCGCAGCAGCATTCGGAGGGCGGGCCGCTACTTGCGCGACAGCAGGACGCCGATGACGAAACCGGCCACCGCGGCGATGCCGGCCGCCTGCCAAGGCGATGCATGCGCGAAATGCGCCACCCGGTCGGCTCCCTCGCGTGCCCGATGCTGCGCCTCCTGGCTGACGGTCGAGACCGTGTCAGTCACCCTGCCCATGGTGTTTCGGATGCGCGCCAGAGCTGCCTGGACTTCAGGCGATTCGGCAATGTCTCCCCGGTCCATCAGGTCCGCGAGGTCGCTCTTGAGCGCCGACCACTCCCGCTCGAGAGTCGAGCGGGACTCGTCCGACAGGTTGGCCGCCGCGCTGCCAAGCCCCTCTCTCGCTCTTCTGAGCGAGCGTTCAATGGCTGCAGCTGCTTCCTCCAGTCGCGCCGCGATCTGGTCAGTGGGAATGTCTCTCATATGATGATCCGGTCTCCGGCGTGTAGGGGCCAGTGCGCCGCGCTTGGAGCCGCCGCCGGCAACCCCGCATGGATCAGAACTGGCTCTTCTGGAGGAGGTCCGACAACTCGTCGGCTGCTCTTCCTCCTGGGCAAAGGATACCCTCGACAATACGCTTTGTGGTTGGATCTCTCCCAGTTGCACGATGCGCCGGGCGATCTGGTCGGCGAATGCGGCAAGGGTCAAGCAAGATCCATTCCGCGGAGCGTGCTCCAGAAGCGCCGATCACTCGGCGCCGCGGCGACCCAGGCTCGGAGCGAACGTCTGGTTGCACGTCCGACCCATGCGGATGCGGGAGCACGAATTGCTGCAACATTCAACCGCGTGCCCCGAGGGCCGCGGGCAGGTTGGTGCGCGGGACAGGCGTGCCGGGAGACTTGCCTGTTTGTTGGCAGGTCAGTTGCTTTACGGCGATGATGGACGCGTCCATGTCACCGGGCGGTCGATGGGTCCAGCGCCTGAATCAGAGACCCCAAGGGTTGCGATGCGAAATGGTGACACGGCGGTAAAGACAGCCAAGGCAGGGGCGAGGTCGTCAGTTTCGGCGCCCAGGTCGGGGGGCGGCGCAGGTGGCGGGGTGACTGCCAAGTCGGGAGGCAGTTCGCTAGCCAAGTCGGTGTCCAAGTCGGAGAAGTCGCCGAAGACTCAGAAGGCGATCGCTTCGCCGGGATATCGCTGGGCGGACGGCCGTCGGGACCCCCGGCAGGACGGCCGGCGTGGACGCGGCCGGTCCGGATGGCATGCACGGAAGCGCGCCGATGGCGCAGCCGCAAACCGCCGATACGGCGGCCGGCATCTCGGTAACGGCCCGGGATTGCGCTTTCGAAACTGCCATCCTGCTGGATTCCATCATCCACGACCTGCGTACGCCCCTTAGCGCCATGTCGGGCTGGCTCGAAGTCCTGGAGACGCACTTCGGCGAGGCCGACGGCATCGTCGGACGCGCGCTGCTCGGCCTCCGCCGGGGCGTCGACAGCCAGACCCAGGGATTGAGCGGCCTGTCCGACGTTCTGATGAAGCAGCGCATCGACCTGCCCGGCCAGGGCGAGTGCATCCTGCTCGAGCGCATGCAACTGGCGTTGCAGGAGATGGACGGCAATCCGGAACCGCCGGTGGATCAAGCCCTGTCGAACCGGCTCGAACCTTTCCGGTCGCTCGACGCGGCCGGCTCCCTGACCTGCCGGGATGCGGGGAGTTCGCTGGTCGAAGCCTGTGGAGTGCTGCTGCGCGCCCTGCTGGCGGCGCAGGGTCCGGCCGACCCGCCCCTGTCCGTTTCCGCGAACCAGGAGAAGGTGCTCCTCACCTTGCCGGGAGGCAATGGCGATCCCACCGCCCTTCGCAGCCTCTGCATCGGTCTCGCCGGCTATCCCACCCGCCGGCCGGAGATCCGCGCCCAGGCGATCTGGCTGGCACGATCGATGTTCCGACGGTGCGGCCTGACTCTGCAGATGAGCCCGGCGGTCGGGGGCGGCTTCAATCTCCTGATCAGCAGGTCGGCACAGGCCTGAGCGCCGCTGGATTTTGCCCACCCTGTCGGTGGGTTCATAATCACGTTCTATGCTTTCGGCCGTTCCCCCGACTTTGTGGGCCGGCGGCATGATGACGGCCGGCGGGGTCGGTAGGCTATAGTCGACCTCTGGACTGGTCCAACATTTTCCGGTTTTTACCGATGCGTAGCAAAAGCGTACTTGTCGTCGAGGACGACGACAATTCGGCGGATCTGCTGTCGACCTTTGCCAGGTCGGAAGGTTTCGTTGCGAGCATCGCGAGCAGCCTGGCCGAGGCGCGGCAGCAACTGGTCGTGCATAAACCGGGCATTGTTCTGCTCGATCTCGGCCTGCCGGACGGATCCGGCATGGATCTCTTTTCGGACGAGAACCTCAGGGGCGATGCCGAGATCGTATTGATCACCGGCAATGCCAGTGTGGAGACCTCGGTGCAAGCCTTGCGCCTCGGAGCGGCCGATTACCTGATCAAGCCGGTCTCGCTGAAGCTCCTGCGCACGGTATTGACGCGGCTCGCCGACGCGCCGCCGCGCGGGGCGTCGGCGCCCGCGCTTGCCGGTGCGCCTGCGGAGGGCGATGCCGTCGCTTCGAGCGGCGAGGGCGGGGCTGCAGAGACCGGCGCCGATGCGAGCGGGAGGAGCGACAATTTTGGCGGCATGTGGGGCGTGTCGCGGTCTATGCGCGACGTCTTTACCCAGATCGAGCGGGTTGCACGCACTTCCGTCAGCGTCTTCATCGTCGGCGAGAGCGGTACCGGCAAGGAACTGGTCGCGGAATCCATCCACCGCTTCAGCCATCGCAAGAACGGGCCGTTCGAGGCGGTCAATTGCGGCGCCATCTCCGCGCAGCTGATCGAGAGCGAGCTGTTCGGACACGAGAAGGGCAGCTTCACCGGCGCGATCAAGCAGCACAAGGGCTTTTTCGAGCGCGCGAGCGGCGGCACGCTTTTCCTCGACGAGATCACCGAGATGCCGCTGGACCTGCAGGTCAAGCTGCTGAGGGTGCTGGAGACCGGCACTTTCAGCCGCGTCGGGTCCGACTCGCCGCTGCGCAGCGACGTCCGGGTGGTGGCGGCGACCAATCGTCAACCGATCACCGCGGTGCGTGACGGCAAGCTGCGCGAGGACCTCTACTACCGCCTGAACGTGTTCCAGATCGGCCTGCCACCGCTTGCGCGAGCGCCTGGAGGACCTGCCGCTGATCGCCCGCCACTTCCTGGCGCAGTATGCGAAGCGCGAGGGGCGCAAGCTGTCGATCACCGATGCAGCCCTCGACGTCCTGCGTTCCTATCGCTGGCCAGGCAACGTGCGCGAGTTGCGCAACTTCATCCATCGCACGGCCATCATGGTGGACGACAAGGCGATCGACGTCGATTCGCTGCCGCCTTTCGACGCCCAGAACGTGGTGGGCGCCGGGACGGTGGCCGAACGCTACCCGGTCACGCCGGCGGAGGCTCCTCCGTCCGTTTCGTCGGCGCAGCCGGGCGGCGCGCATCCAGCGGCTGCGGAAGCGGGCGGCGCCATCCGGGTGGATGACGTCGAGGAAGCCGGTGCCGGCGAGTGCCGGACATGGCGATGTCAACGGCAATGAGATGCCGGTGGTACCGGTGCGGGTGGGTTCCACCATCGCCGACGCCGAGCGCGACCTCATCATCGCGACCCTCGCCTACTGCGACGGGGCGAAGGAGCGTACCGCCGACATGCTCGGCATCAGCCTCAAGACACTCTACAACCGCCTGCGAGCCTACGGTTCGGAGTAGACCGCCGCCTTCGCTGTAGTGCCTGCGTCCGCAGCGGCCCTGTCCGGGGCGGCGGGCTTCGGCTCATCCCCGGGCGGGTGGTCCGGCGGCGCCTTGTCCCGTTTTGGCCGGTTTTCGTCCTGCCCGGCCAGCCGATGGCGCTCGAACTTCCGATGCGGCGTGTCCGGCCACGGGGCTTTCTGTTCACGTGGGCGCTGTTGCATGCGCTGCCCTCCCTTGGCATCAGCACCCAGCGGAGCACGGGCCGCTCCCGCTGCATTGCCTTCCGACGCGTCGTTTGGCAACAATTTGCAGTTTGGGCACAGCCATTGCGTAGGCCGGCATCATGCAGCCGTCTCGAAAACCTGCCCTCGAGGGAATGCGGATACTGGCGGTCGAAGACCATCCGGATCTGCGTGACCTGTTGACGCTCCTGCTCGAATTGCAGGGCGCTGAGGTGATCGGCTGCGAGTCGGCGAGCGAAGGCGTATGAGGTCATTGTCAGCGGCGAGAATCTGGACGCCGCGGTATTCGACATCTCGATGCCCGATGAGGACGGATTGACGCTTCTGAGCCGCCTGAGGCAATGGGAAGCGCGGCAGCCGGGGCGCCTGCCGGTCATCGCGCTGACCGCGCACGTCACCAAGGAAATGGAGCTCGAGTGCCGCGCCGCCGGCTTCGACTACTTCCTGCCCAAGCCAGTGTCGCCGCGCGCTCTCTATTGCGCTTTGCAACGCGTTGCCGACGTGCACTGAGAAGCGGCTGTTTGCCGGAAGGGGGCCGACCCACGCCCTGTTTGGGCATGCCGTTTGCGAACTCCTGGACTCGGCCCTGCGCGACGGCTTGTCGCGCCCGGTGCGGAACAGGAGAGAATGATGAAAGGCACTACACACGTCCTGGCCCTGGCAGTTTCGATAGCGATGGGATCGATGACGGCGGCCGTGGCCCAGACCGGCGCGGCCGGCGGAGCCGACGGTTCCCGCGGCACTGCATCGCCGGCGATCACTTCCCCCACGGGCGGCGCAGCCTCGGGCGCGGCTCCGTCTGCGGCTGCGACCCACGAACTCAAGGCGGTCAGGCTTTCGAAGCTCGAAGGCGTGAACATCTACGACAGCAACTCGAAGAAGATCGGCGAGGTCGAGGATCTCGTCCTGGATCCATCCTCGGGTCGCATCCTCCACGCGCTGATTTCGATCGGTGGCGTGATGGGCGTGGGTGACAAGCAGTACATGGTCCCGACGAAGCAGCTGAAGGTGTTCAGCCGCTCGGCTGAGGACGGCGTGCCGATGAAGGTAGAGCTCGGTGCCGCTCCGGAAAGCCTCACGTCCGCCAAGCCGCTCGACAAGGATTCGCCGTATGTGCTGGGCACCAAGCTGATCGGCAGCGATATCAACGACAGCAGCGGCAAGGACGCCGGCGAGATCGAGGATCTGATCGTGGACCTCCAGGCAGGCGAGGCCCGGATAGCGCTGGTCGAGTTCGAGAAGGATTGGTCGGTGGGCGACAAGCTGGTCGCTTTTCCGATGACCGACCTGCGGCGTGACAAGGACGGCAAAAAGCTCGCGCTCGATGTCAGCAAGGAAACCGTGGCGCAGAAACCCAGCATCGAGAAATCGCGGCTCGACAAGGTCGACCTCGGCACCCAGCCGTGGATGCAGGCTGCGGGCGGTGCCGGCGGCGGCGGCGCGGCCGCTGGCGCGGCGACAGGTGCTTCGGGAGACCGCTCCACTCCGGCTGCCGGCGCTGCGCCGGCTGAACCTGGCTCTACGCCGGCGGTGGGCGCTCCGGCGGGGAAATGACGGGAGCAAGGAAAGCAAGGGAAGCAGGCATGCAGCGCGCGCAGGAGCAACCGGAAAGGCGCACCCGCGGGTGGTACCTGCAGTGAGAGGCTGCGTCTTTCAGGAAGTGCGCCGCGAAACGAACCGGCGCAGCGCGGTCTCCTGCTTGGAGCTGAATGGCGTCTCTCGCACCGACCGCCGAAGCTTGTCTCCGACGCCGTCTTCGAATTCACCCGCCAGCCAGGCGTCGATGACGGTCGGATGGATATAGCTCTTGCGGGCGATCGCCGGCGTGTTGTGCAGGCGTTGGCTCACTTCGCGTGACACCGCCGCCAGCACCCGCTGGCGCTTGTGGTGAGCCGCCGGCAGCGGTTCGCCCGCCAGGCGCCAGAGTGCGGTTGCGGTTGCATCATAGGTGCGGAAATCCTTTGCCGAGATGGCGGCGCCCGAAACCCGTTGGAGATAGTTGTTGAGGTCCGCGCATGACAACTCGTAGCTTCCTTCTCGGCCGCCGATCCTGAAAAGGCGCCGGCGGTTGTTTTCCTTGAGACGCGCCAGCCGACGCGAGAGCAGCGGGTCGTTCACCGCAGTTTCCACCCACATTCCCGACTTGCCACGAAACGACAGACGGACCTCGTCTCCCTCGATATCAACGTTGGAAGGCGATAGTGTCGTGGCTCCGCGCGACCCGATCTCCTTGAGCGCCGCTTCGCTGCCGGGCCGAAGCCGAGCGAGATCGATAAGCCGCACTGCGAGCGCGCAGATCGCATCGGGATCCGAGAGCGGCTTGCGCAGGTCCTGCATCACCTGCGCACGCACGCGCGGCAGCGCCTTCGAGAATCTCCTGAGGCGCACGAGCTTGTCTGCATGACGGATCTGTTCCCATGCTTCGTGGTAGCGCCGCTGAAGACGTCCCAGCGCATCGCAACCGAGCGCCTGCAGGTGCCACGCCGGCTCGGGCGCCAGGCGGACTTCGCGCCATGCCGGCGGGATCGCCAGGCTCTTGAAACGCAGCAGGGCCTGCGCCTCGCGGACCGGCCGACCCTGTGCATCACGGTAAACAAAGCCGCGCCCGCGCCGATGGCGATAGACGTTGAGGTCGTTGGCGCTGACGTAGCGGATCCGATGAGCCGCAAGCAGCGCTTCGAGTTCCTCGGCCAGTCGATCCATTTTCCCGTCGCGTCTCCGTCAGGTGCGCCCGATCCGCAGCGCGGTGCGCTCGGCCTTGGCAACGGGCATGCCTGAGGATCAGGAGGGCGGTTTCGGGGCGCAGCACGCTGCCATTCAACTTCGGAGGATCGTTCTCGTCGGATGCATTTCCAGCTGTGCCGAGGGTGGCGCGGGCAAGGGTTTCGTCTGTCGCCTGGTTGGCCTCTGAATGGGCTCCTGGATTGCTCTGTTATGGCGCTTGGATGGCGTGTGGATGTCCATGGGATGGCCTACGGATGGCGTACGGATGGAACGTGTTATGATTCATGGATGGTCAACCAAGGCTCGACGCGATGAAACATCCAGGATCCGCCCACCGCACCGCGCGGCCGCAGGCCAAGGCATCGAAAGCATCGAAAGCATCGAAGCCGTCCAGGGCCGCCGGTGCCGTGTCTGCTTCGGTACCGGCTGTCAAGCCGGCCGCGGAGGTGGTAGTGGATGCGGCCGCGCCTGCCGCCGGCCGCGCTCGCGTTTCGGAAAGCGAGAAGCTCACCATCAACCTTGGTGCGGTCGACCTCGGCAGCATCGACCTGCTGGTCGCGGAAGGGTTCTTCTCCAACCGTTCGGACCTGATCAGGACCGCGGTGCGCAATCTGCTTGCAGAACACCGCGACACCATCAACGGGGCGCTTGCTCGACAGGAGCGGACGCTGGGGTTGCGACGTATCACAAGGGCGGAACTGGAGGCGCTGCGCGATGCGGGGCAACGCGCGCGCATCGGGGTGGTCGGTCTCGCTGTCATCGACGACGATGTCCCAGCCGATCTCGCACAGCAAACCATCGCCCGGCTCTCCGTGCTCGGATCGCTTCAGGCCAGCGCTGCCGTCCGCAAGGCGCTCGCGGGACGGCTGGACTGACTGCCAGCTGCGAATCGGGACACAAGAACGCAACAACCAGCATGAACCAACCAGAATGAACCAACCAGAATGAACGAACCAGAAGGAAATGCATGAACCCGAACCTGAAGTCCGCGATGCTGGCCGCCGCGCAACTGACCGCCGCCGGCAACCTGAACGCGGCCACCCAGGCGATCCAGCGCGCCCTCGGCGGCGACCTGCCGTCGGCCAGTGCGTCCTCGCCATTCGCGGGGGCAACTCGCGCCGCTGAACCCGACCGGGTGATCGATGTGGAAGCCCGCTGGGTGGATGACCTGCAGGCTCGATTGTCGGAGGTCGCCCGCGGCGCTCAGTCTGCGTTCGGCGCGGGCATGCTGCGCGAAGCGGGGCAGGAGAGACCGGCGGCCGACGCATCGCCTTCGGAGAGATCTGGAGCGGAGCAGATGCAAGCCGGCCGCTTCACCGCGGCCGCCGGCAGCAGGGACTACCTCCTGTACGTGCCTGCGCAAGCTCGAGCGGGGTCGGCTGGACCGATGCCGCTGGTGGTGATGCTGCATGGCTGCACCCAGACGCCTGCGGATTTTGCGACCGGCACGGCGATGAACGAGCTGGCCGACCGGCACGGTTTCGTCGTCCTCTACCCGGGGCAAAGCAAGGCCGCCAACCACTCCGCCTGCTGGAACTGGTTCGAGCCGCGCGACCAGCGTGCGGGCCATGGCGAGCCGTCGATCCTCGCGGGCATGGTACGCGATGTGATCGGCCGTCACCCGATCGCTCCGGAGCGGGTCTCCGTGGCCGGCCTGTCCGCCGGCGGTGCCATGGCCGCGATCCTGGGCGCCGCCTACCCGGAGCTCTTTTCCGCGGTCGCTGTGCACAGTGGCCTGCCGACAGGCGCTGCCAGCGATCTGCAATCAGCGCTGGCGGCCATGAAGCGTGGCGCCTCGCCGCAGTCGGCCGGTGGCGGCGGTCCGCGCTCCGCCGAGGCGGCGCTCCGGCCGGTAAGGACCATCGTCTTTCATGGCCGGCAGGACCGCACGGTGCATCCCGCCAACGGCAAGCAAGTGGTCGAGGCGGCCCTCTCCGCGTTTCCGAAGGATGCCCTGTCCGCGCGCCAGGAGAGCGGGCGATCCCCCGGCGGACGCTCGTTCGTGCGCACGGTCCATGCGGACGACCGCGGCCTGCCGATGGTCGAGCACTGGGAAGTGCAGGGCGCGGGCCATGCATGGTCCGGCGGCCGGCCAAGCGGCTCCTACACCGATCGAGCGGGGCCGGATGCATCCGCCGCCATGGCAGCGTTCTTCCTGGCCGGACGTTGAGCGGCGCCGGCGGGTTCGGCGCCGCGGGTGCCGGCGGAGCCCTGGCCAGGATGCGCCCGCCATGGTCGCGCCGGCAGTCGGCTCCCGCAGGCATATCGTTTGCAGCGTCGCGCGAATGGAAACCGAAGCGATCGGCTGGCTGAGCAACCTGCTCCTGCTGATGACGATGAGCAAGCAGGTGCTCACCCAATGGAAATCCGGCAGCACGCAGGGCGTGTCCTCCTGGCTCTTCATCGGCCAGCTGGCCACTTCCACCGGATTCGTGATCTACAGCTACCTGCTCGGCAACTGGGTGTTCGTCACCAGCAATGTGATGCTGCTGTTCGTCGCGATGACCGGACAGTGGCTATACCTGCGCAACAAGCGCCGGCAGGCGCAAGTCGGCGGCTCGAACGGAGATCGGCGCGCTGCAGGCGAGGCAGCCAAGGCGTAGCGGCGTGAGCGTGGTGGCCGGGCGTCGCGGCCCAAGCGCATGCAGCAGCCGCCGATGAGTGTTCAAGGGTCTTCATCCGCCAGCAATCCGAGCCCCAGGCGCCGGGTGGCGTTGTCCAGCAATCCGTACAGGTCGTCGAGGTCGCGGATACCGATGGCGTCCCCGATGTCCGCATAGATCGCCTCGGACAAGGGTGCGATCTGTTCGACCAGGCGACGGCCCTTCGCCGTGATCGTGATGGTGGCCGCGCGCGCATCGAGTGCACTCGAGGTCCGTCTGATCAACCCGCGCTCTCCCAGCGACTTCAGGAGCCTGGAAACGCTCGGCGAGCTGAGAAGCGTATTCTGCGCGAGGTCGCCGGCGCGCAGCGGCGCGGCGGCGCTGAGCGCGCGCAGGATGCGCCACTGCTGCTCCGACAGTCCATGCTGCCGCAGCATCGGCCGGAAGCGGGCCATCACCGCCTCCCGGCAGCGCAGCAGCGCCATCGGCAGCGACCGCGAGAAGGTCCGCAACTCGATTCGATCGTTCAATTGACAGGGGTGACCGGGCCACTCTATTCTTAACATGTTAAGTAATCGTGCCATCCACGGCAAGGTGCATGCAGCCGGGGCCCCGGCAGTGGCATCCTCCAGAGGCGCATCCTTCACGGGCGCATCATCCAACCCGGCGCGTCAGTTCACGGGCGCATCATGTCACAGGCGCAGCGACCAGGAAGGCAGCAGATGATCAAGCACCTGATCGACGGCAAGCCCGTCGCCAGCAAGGCCGTATTCGAGACCGTCGATCCTGCGAACCAGCAGGTGCTGGCGGAGGTCGCCTCCGGTGGCGAGGCCGAGGTGGCGGCCGCCGTGGCCGCAGCCAAGGACGCTTTTCCCCGGTGGGCGGCAACGCCGCAGGTCCAGCGGGCGAAGATCATGCATCGCCTCGGCGACCTGATCGCGGCTCGAGTCCCGGAACTCGCGGCGGCCGAGACCCGCGACACCGGCCAGGTGATCGGCCAGACCGGCAAGGCGCTCGTGCCGCGAGCGGCGGACAACTTCCACTACTTCGCCGAAATGTGCACCCGTACCGACGGGCACACGTATCCGGTGGACAACGTGATGCTGAATTACACGCTGTTCCATCCGGTTGGGGTCTGTGCGTTGATCTCGCCCTGGAACGTGCCGTTCATGACCGCAACCTGGAAGACGGCGCCTTGCCTTGCCTTCGGCAACACGGCGGTCCTGAAGATGAGCGAGTTGTCGCCGATCAGCGCCTCGATGCTCGGCGAAATCGCCCTCGAGGCCGGCGTGCCGCCGGGCGTCCTGAACCTCGTGCATGGCTATGGCAGGACGGCGGGCGAAGCGCTGGTCCGGCACGCGGATGTGCGGGCTGTCTCCTTCACCGGCTCCACCGCCACCGGCAACCGCATCTGCCAGGTCGCGGGGCTGAAGAAGTTCTCGATGGAACTCGGCGGCAAGAGCCCTTTCATCGTCTTCGAGGATGCGGATCAGGAACGGGCGCTCGATGCCGCCTTGTTCATGATCTTCTCCAACAACGGTGAGCGCTGCACTGCCGGATCGCGCATCCTCGTGCAGCGCTCGGTCTACGAGGGGTTCGCCGCGTCCTTCGCCGCACGCGCGGCGCGCATCAAGGTCGGCGACCCGCTCGACCAGTCGACCATCATCGGGCCGATGATCTCGCGGGAGCATCTCGCCAAGGTCCGCCATTACATCGGGCTCGGCGAGCAGGAAGGGGCCGACCTGCTCGCCGGCGGCGCCAGCGCGCCGGACCTGCCGGGGAACCTGGCGGCGGGCAACTTCGTGCAGGCAACGGTCTTCGGCAATGTCCGCAATGACATGAAGATTGCCCAGGACGAGATCTTCGGGCCGGTGGCCTGCCTGATCCCTTTCGAGGACGAGGCCGACGCCATCCGCCTTGCCAACGACACCCGCTACGGCTTGTCATCCTACGTCTGGACGCAGAACCTGGGCCGTGCCCACCGGGTGGCGGCCGCGGTCGAGGCCGGCATGTGCTTCGTGAACAGCCAGAACGTGCGGGACTTGCGCCAGCCCTTCGGTGGCACCAAGGCGTCCGGCACCGGCCGCGAGGGCGGTACCTGGAGCTTCGAGGTATTCCTCGAGCCGAAGAACGTCTGCGTTTCCATCGACCAGCATCCGATCCCGCGCTGGGGACTCTGACCGGACCAACAGGAGGCGCCGATGGGCACCTTGTCGCTGGCAGCAAAGATCACCCATGTGCCGTCGCTGTACCTGTCCGAGCTCGACGGGCCGCACAAGGGCTGCCGCCAGGCTGCCATCGACGGCCACATCGAGATCGGCCGGCGCTGCCGCGAGCTGGGCGTCGACACCATCGTCGTCTTCGATGTCCACTGGCTGGTGAACGCGGACTATCACATCAACTGCGGGCCGTCGTTCCAGGGCGTCTACACCAGCAACGAGCTGCCGCACTTCATCAAGAACATGCCGTACGCGTATCCCGGCAACCCGGCCCTTGGCAAGCTGCTTGCGCAAGCCGCCGTGAAGGCCGGCGTCGCCACCCGCGCGCATGACGATACGACGCTGGAGCTCGAGTACGGGACGCTGGTGCCGATGCGCTACATGAACGCAGACCAGCATTTCAAGGTGGTGTCGGTTTCCGCCTGGTGCATGTGGCACAAGCTCGCGGAGAGCATGCGCTTCGGCCGCGCGGTGCGGGATGCGATCGAACATTCCTACGACGGCAAGGTCGCGGTGTTCGCGAGCGGCTCCCTGTCACACCATTTCGCGGATAACGGTACGGCGTCCGAGTTCATGCACAAGGTC
The DNA here is from genome assembly GCA_963844195.1 of uncultured Pseudomonadota bacterium. GTDB lineage: Bacteria > Pseudomonadota > Gammaproteobacteria > Burkholderiales > Burkholderiaceae_E > Lautropia. The sequence goes on from CAWJNC010000008.1 coordinate 122,935, forward strand.
TATGATCCGTTTCTCGAGCAGGTCGATCGCGGCGTCGTCGACCTGTGGGAACGCGGGCAGTGGCCGACCTTCATCGACATGCTGCCGATGTACGCCGAGAAGTGCTGGGGCGAAGGCGGCATGCACGATACCGCCATGCTGCTCGGGCTGCTGGGTGGGCGCGGCTACCGCAGCGGCGTGGAGATCATCACGCCATACTTCGGCAGTTCGGGCACCGGGCAGATCAACGCCGTGTTCCCGGTCACGCCGCTATGACCGAAGCGGCGGCCGGATAGTCGCAGCAAACGCAGCAGCGCATCAAGCGCCGCGAGCGCGAACAGGAGACTGCCGCCATGCCCCACCTCACCATCGAGTATTCGGCCAACCTGCGCAACTTCGGTGGCTTGTCCAAGCTATGCAGAGAATTGGCCAAGGTCCTGGTCGACCAGCAGGCCGAGGGCAAGCCGGTTTACCCCATCGGCGGCATCCGGGTGCGGGCCATCGTCGCCGAATACTGGTGCATCGGCGACGGCAGCATCGGCGATGCGGCGTTCGTTCATGCCCGGCTGCAGGTGGGTGCAGGGCGCGGCGAAGCAGTGAGAAAGGCGACCGGCGACGCCGTTTTCGAGGCGTTGAAGTCGCACTTCGTGCGCGAGTACGACTCGCAGGGCCTGGCCCTGTCGCTGGAGATCGTGGAGTTCAGCGAAAGCGGGACCTGGAAGCAGAACAATCTCCATGGGAGGTATCGCCCGCGCGAAGAGTGACCCTCCCAGGCGCTGTCACCGGGCGATAGGCTGTTTCGGCCTGGGCTTCAGCAACGCGAGGGACAGCGCGCCCACGCTGCACCCCATCGCAATCAGCTGCAGCGCACCGAGCGGCTCCCCGTGCACGATCGCGCCCGAGACCATTGCCACGACGGGCACCATGATCGACGACAGGCCGGCGACGTTGGCGGGGAGCAGGCCGACGATTGCGAACCAGCAGACGTTGCCGATGCACATCGGTACCAGGGTGATCCAGGCGATCACCGCGATCGACTGCCAGCTGGGGATGAACCAGTCGTGGTCGCCAAGGATCAGTGCGCCGATGGTGATGGGCACGGCAGTCAGGAGCAACTGCCACCCGGTGAGCACGGTGATCGGCACGTCGATGACTCGCCGCTTGAGAATGAGCGTGCCGATCGCCCAGCCGATGCCGGCCATCAGGCCGAGGGCCAGCCCCAACGGTGCATCTGCATACGTGCCGAAGTTGGGGATCATCAGCAGCGTCACCGCGATGGTCCCGAGCCCGATTGCGGCGAGCAGACGCGCCGACGGACGCTGGCGCAGAACCAGCCATGACAGCAGGCCGGCCCACAGTGGCATCGTGAAGCCGAGCACCGCCGACTGCCCGGACGGGATCAGGATCGCCGAGTAGGTGCTGGCGATGTTCCAGATGACCAGGTAGAAAGTCGTCGCCAGGCCGATGGTCGACCAGTGTTGCCGCCCGATGACGAGCGATTGACCCCGCGCCTTGGCGATCAGCAGCAGGACGACACCGGCCACCGCGACCGAAACCGCCCGGAAGGTCCACACCGATATCTCCCGGACCGCCATCGGAAAGAGGGGCCAGTTGGTACCCCAGACGAGCGTGAGGATGACGAGGAGGGCGAGAGCGCGGCGCGGTACGGGATGGGACATGGCAGGCGAGACTCGCACGTTTCGGGTGCGACGGCAAACTGCCCGGGGCGAGGCAGCCTCATACTGCTTGGCAAACGGGCCTGCAGCGTCTGTCGGCCGCGGCATCGCCGCGGCGACCGGTCAGCCCGGCATCGGCGGTGGCGGCGGGATCTGTTCGGGCCCGGGGACGGGCTGCGGTTGGGGATCCGGCGAGATCGGCAACGGCGGATCTCCCACCGGCATCGGCGGCGGATCGCCGATCGGGTCCGGGGCGGGATCGGGATTCGGCGTCTGGTGCGCCTGCAACTCGGTCTGCGGCCCGTGGGGCGGTGCGGTCATGTCATGCTCCTTGGACTTGATTGGTCGACGGTGCGAGGTGGCAAGCACTGCGCCCGCCATTTGGAGAAGCGGCCTGCCGCTCATAGAATTTCCTGGCGCCCGCAAGCAGGCCGAGACCACCATGAGGAGAAGCGTCGATCGCTTCGTGCCGATGACCGAAGCACCTACCCGTCGTCTGATCGAGGCCGTCGCAACACGAATGATTGCCGCGGCCGACGAATTGACGGCGCTCGATCGGCTGACGGGAGACGGCGACCACGGTGACAACATGAAGCTGGGCTTCGAGGCCGTGCACGCGCAGATCGAACAGCTCTCTTCGCGATCGCTGCCGGACGCGCTGCGCGCTGTCGGCAACATTCTGCAGATGAAAGTCGGCGGCGCATCCGGTCCGCTCTTCGGCACCTTGTTCGTCAGCCTCGGCAAGGGACTCGCGCAGGAACCGCCGCAGCCTGTCGCAGCTGCGCTGCAGGGGGCGATTGCTGCGGTTGAACGGATAGGCAAGTCGAAGCCGGGCTGCAAGACGATGCTCGATGTCCTTGCGCCGGTGCAGCGGCTGCTCGAGCAGGGCGGCGCCGAACTGCCGGCGCGCATCGAGGCCGCTGCCGCCGCCGCGGCCCAGGCGACGGTGTCGATGAAGGCCACGCGCGGCCGGGCGGCATTCCTCGGCGATCGCTCCATCGGGCACATGGATCCGGGTGCGCGCTCGGCTCAGGTCATGGTGGCCGCGGTGTGCGGCGTGCTGCGGGAAGGCTGATGCAGGTCCGGGCATGACTGCCACAGATGAATGGGCCGCGCGCAGCTGGCGCGGGGGATGCCCAGTGCATCTCCAGGCCCGCTGAGCGCAGGGGCCGAATGGAGTAGCGATGGACGAGCGCATCACGGGTCGAACCGCGTCGCCGGGCTACGCGGCGGGCCGCATCCACCTGCTCGACCTGCTGACACAGGCCGGCACGCAGATTTATCCGGATCCGGAGGGAGACCAGGCCCCGGACATCCCGCTGGAGCCGGCCGTCGGGGATCCGACGACAGGGAGTCCGGAGGCAAAAGTTCCGGCATCAAGGGACGCTGCATCAAGGCAGCCGGCAGGGGAACCGGCAACGAGGAATCCGACAGCGGAGGCCGACCTGCTGGTCGGCGCGATGCAGGTCGCCGTCGACGAGGTGCGCGCGCTGATCGCCCTGCTCGACGTTGATGCAACGCTCAATCGGGACGCGATCGGCATATTGGGCTTCCAGCTCGCCTTCATGCAGGACGAAGCACTCGCTGCACCGGCCTTGCAGGCCATCGCGGGCGGCCGCTCCGCGGTCGAGGCATGGCGCACCGCCCTCAACGATCAGATCCGCTGGTACCAGACAGCCGAAGACGAATACTTCCGCGCCCGCGCGAGCGACCTCGGCGATATTCGCGACCGCGTGCTGGCTTGCCTGCAACGGGGGGCTCTTCGGATGCGGACGACTGGCTCGCGGCAGTACCGCAGGGCGCGCTGCTGGTGGCGCGGGACCTGCCGCCGTCGCGGTTCCTGGCGATCGAGCCGCGCCGGTTGGGCGCCCTGCTGCTCCTGCAGGGCAGTCCGGCGAGCCATGTCGCGATGCTTGCGCGCGCCCGCGGGCTGCCCATGATCGTCGCCCTCGGCCAGGACGGGGTTCCGCCTCGGGAATGGCAGGGGCTCGACGCAACGGTCGATGCCAACCGCGGCGAGGTGGTGCTTCGCCCGGGCGCGCAGACGCTTGCGGCGCACGCCGCCTGCCTGCGCCGTGAAGCCGCGATCGACGCGGCGGCCGAGAACCTGCGGCTCAAGTCCGCCCGCACCGCCGACGGCGTGCCGATCCGCATCTGCATCAACCTCTCGCATCTCGACGAACTCGACGGCATCGATCCCGCCTCCTGCGACGGCATCGGCCTGGCCCGCACTGAATTCCTCTTCCAGGGTCACGGCGGTTTGCCGGACGAGCAGACCCAGTACCTCGCGTACCGGCGCATGCTCGGATGGGCGGGCGGGCGCATCGTCACCATCCGCACGCTCGACGCCGGGGGCGATAAGCCCATTGCCGGCCTGACCATGGAAGGGGAGCTGAATCCGTTCCTCGGCGTGCGCGGCCTGCGCCTGTCATTCGCTCGCGAGGACGTCTTCCGGGTTCAGCTGCGGGCGCTGGCGCGGGCCGCCTGCCATGGCGAAGTCCGGATGATGGTGCCGATGGTGACGGTGCCGCACGAGCTCGTGCAGGTTCGGCGGATGCTGGAGGAGGAACTGGAGGAGCTGGCCCGGGCGGGAGTTCGGGCGGCAAGGCCGCTGGTCGGCATGATGGTCGAGGTGCCCGCCGCCGCGCTCATGGCGGCAACGTTCGACGCCGACTTTTTTTCGATCGGCTCCAACGACCTTGCGCAGTATGTCTCCGCGGTTGGCCGGGACGTGGGTTCGCTTGCCGACCTTGCCAGCCCGACCCAGCCGGCGATGCTGCGCCTGATCGGCGAGGTGGTCGAGGCCGGCAGGCGTCGCGGCATCGAGACGAGCCTGTGTGGCGATGCCGCGAGCGACCCGGACGAGATCGCCGCGCTGCTCGCATCGGGGCTGCGCACCTTGTCGGTGGCGCCTACGCAGCTGCCGCGGGTGAAGCTGGCGGTCGCCGGCGCGCGATTGGCGCCGGAGCGGCTGGCGGCCGGCTGATCCTCGGCATCGGCGCCTGCACGGTCGCCGCACCCTCGCAGGACGCCCCTCGCCTTCGGCGATACAATGCGAATAATTCTCATTAGTCGTCATTATCTTTGTTCATTGCTGGTCGATTGACGCCGCCGCCCGCTGCGACCGGCGCCGGGGAGGTTGCTGTTGGACAGACGCTCATTCATGACGAGGCTCGCCCCTCTGGCGGTCCTGCTGCCGGCATCCGGCTGGTCGCCCGCCCAGGCGCCTACCGCAAAGCCGGCCGCTGCCGGGCCGGATGCAGCCGGAGCGTCCGCGGCTGCGCCGAGCATGGATGCGGTGGCGAGGGTGGTGTCCCACTACGCTGCCGTCGTCCACGCCAGCTACGAAGACACGCTCGCCGCCGCGCGAGAAATGCAGGCGAGCATCGCGCGCCTGCTCGCAAGCCCATCGGAGCGGGCGCTGGCACAGGCGCGCAAGTCGTGGCTGGCGGCGCGCGAATGGTACGGTCAGACGGAGGCGTTCCGCTTCTACGGGGGCCCGATCGACGATGACAACGGCCCCGAGGGCCGCATCAACGCCTGGCCGATGGACGAGGCGTATGTCGACGGCGTCGAGGACCAGCCCGATGCCGGCATCATCAACGACCGCAACTTGCCGATCACCCGCGACCTGCTGATCGACGCGAACGAACGCGGCGGCGAAGAGAACGTCGCGACCGGCTGGCATGCGATCGAGTTCCTGCTCTGGGGGCGGGACCTCGCCGACGACGGCCCCGGCGCGCGACCGTTCACGGATTTCGTCGACGGGCAGCGGCCGAATGCGGATCGCCGCCGGCAGTATCTCGAGACGGTCACCGCGTTGCTGGTCGACGACCTCCAGTCGCTGGTCGACGCGTGGACGCCCGGCCGCGACAACTATCGCGCGGCTTTCGAGAAGGAAGGCCTCGAATCGGTGCGCAGGATCATCGTCGGCCTTGGCTCGCTTTCGCGCGGCGAACTCGCGGGCGAACGGCTCGAAGTGGCGGCCAATACGCAGGACCAGGAGGACGAGCATTCCTGCTTCTCCGACAACACGCACCGCGATGTGGTGGCCAACGCAGTCGGCATCGCCAGCGCCTGGCAAGGCCGCTACCGACGGCGCGACGGCAGCGTCCTCGAAGGGGCATCGCTGCAGGCCATGGTCGCCGCCGCCGACCCTGCGCTCGCCAGGCGCACCGGCTCGCGGATTGCCGCATCGGTGGCGGCCGCCGAGGCGATCCAGCCTCCCTTCGACCAGGAAATCATCGGCGACGATGAGGCTCCCGGACGCAAGCGGCTGCGCAAGCTGATCGACGACCTCGTGCAGCAGTCGAAGGATCTGGTCGAGTCCGCGGCCGCCATCGGCATCACCCGCTTGACACTGCAGCAACCGTGATGCGGCGGCAGGTCGCCGCCGCCTGCACGGCCTGGTTGCTCGCCGTCGCAGCGATGACGGCCGCGGTGGCCGGCGCCGGACCTTCGCGTGCCGAGCAGCATCGCGCCGCAGGTCCGGAATACAGCGGCGGCGCCACCACCGTATTCGCCAACGGCCGCACTGCCTTCTCCTTTCCCGCCGCCAACCTGGCGGAGGAGGAGCGGACCCGCTTCGTCATCGGCAACTCGTTCTTTCGCCGCAACTGGGTCCAGGCGCCGGCATCGACCAAGGCACGCGACGGACTGGGACCCCACTTCATCGCCCGTTCCTGCGGCGGCTGCCATGTGCAGGACGGCCGTGGCCCGCCGCCGAGGATCGTCGACGGCGTGAATGTGGAGGAGCCGGTGGCGCTGCTGATGCGCTTGTCGATCCCCGGCACGACCACCGACGGCGGGCCGAATCCCGAGCCGGTCTACGGAGACCAGCTCAACAACGCGGCCGTGCAAGGCATCAAGCCGGAAGGCAAGGTCACCATCCGCACCCGCCCGATCACCGGTTCGTTCGCAGACGGCACCACCTACGAGTTGCAGGCGCCATCTTACGGCTTCACCGATCTCGGTTACGGCGCCATGCGCGACGACGTCATGACCAGTCCGCGTCTGGCGCCGCAGCTGATCGGCGTCGGCCTGCTCGAGGCGATCGACGAATCCGAGATCCTTGCCAACGCTGCGCGGCAGGCGCGTGCCCCCGGCCCGATCAAGGGCATGCCGAATCACGCGTGGGACGTCTTCGGCGAGCGCCGGATGCTGGGCCGGTTCGGCTGGAAAGCCAATGTCGCGACCCTTGCCCACCAGAGCGCCGCGGCCTTCGTCGGCGACATCGGCATCACGTCGAGCCGCTTCACCGACGAAGCCTGCACGCGGGCGCAGGCCGACTGCCGGGCGGCGCCCATGGGAGGCGGCGACGGTGCGACGTACGAGATCGACGACGCCACCTTCGCCCAGGTAGTCTTCTACACCGCCACGGTCGCCCCGCCGGCGCGTCGGGCAGTCGACGATCCGGTGGTGGGGCGAGGCGAGCGGGTGTTCCACGAGGCGCAATGCGCAACCTGCCACCGGCCCAGCTATGTCACCGGCCGGCCGCCGCTGGCCGAGCGCTTTCCGCAGTTCAGCAGCCCGGCGCTGGTCGGGCAGGTGATCCAGCCCTACACCGACCTCCTGCTGCACGACATGGGCGAGGAACTGGCCGACGGCCGTCCCGACCATCGCGCCACCGGCCGGCAGTGGCGCACGCCGCCGTTGTGGGGAGTCGGCATGATCCCGGAGGTCAACGGCCATCAGCGGCTGCTGCACGACGGGCGGGCGCGCGGCGTGCTGGAGGCGATCATGTGGCACGGAGGCGAGGCGCGGGATAGCCGGGAGCAGGTGCGCGGCTTGTCGGCTGTGGACCGCGAGGCGCTGGTGCGGTTCGTGAACTCGCTGTGACAGAGGAGGCGCCATGACAGGCGGCTGGGTTTGCGGACTGCGGATTCCGGCGCTGGTGCTGGCGCTCGCGGTCGCTGCCGGCATCGCTGCGCCGGCATCGGGGCAGGTGGCGGTGCCGTACTACGGCCCCGAGGCTTTCGTGGCTGCACTGCAGGCACGTTTCCAGGCGCCGCACGCGCAACAGTTCGACGTCGCTGCCGGCGCATTGGTGGAAGCGATCGAGGCGCTTTGTGCGGCTCCCAAAGTGTCGTCACGCGAGGCTGCGAAGGCGGCCAAGGCAGCAGCCCACGCCGCCACCGATTCGGCGTCCGGCGAGGCGGAGGATCCCGACGAGCAGCCCGGCTCGCCACGCTTGCAGGCGCGTGAGGCGTGGCTGGCGGCCGCAGATGCGTGGGAGCGGCTGCAGGCGTTGTCGGTCGGCGCGACGATCGAACGGCGCAGCGCCCGTAGCATCGACTTCCGGCCGGCGCGCCCGCCGTTGATCAAGCGCGCGGTCGCCACCCATGGCCGCGGCAAGGAGCCACCGGATGCCAAGGCGCTCGAGCGGGTCGGCACGCCGGCGAAGGGGCTGCCCGCGATCGAGTGGCTGTTATGGGATTCCGCGGCTCCGCGCACTTCGACCGCCTGCCGGTACGCCACCGGGCTTGCCCAGGAGGTCCGACGCGAGGCGTCCGCCCTGGCTCAGGCGCATGCGGCCGATGCCGGGCGGGATTGGCGGGAGGAGGGCGAGGCTGCCGCGGAACGGGCTGCCGAGGCGGTCAACCAGTGGCTCGCCGGACTGGAGGCGCTGCGCTGGCGCCAGCTGGGCAAGCCGCTCGCGGTGCTGGCGAGCAAGAGCTCAGCGCCCGGGGCGGCCAACCCGACGATGCCCGGCATTGCTGCACCGCCGGCTGCATCCCCGCTTGCCGCCCCGTCCCCATCCTCGTCCCCCGCGGCCGCCGCGCCCGACCCTCATGACGACATGTGGCCGCGACCGCCCAGTGCCAGCCATCGCGACGCCTGGCAGGCGCGTTGGGACAGCCTGCGCACCATTGCCATCGGTCCGGCGCCCACGGATGGATTCGGCCCGCAGCCGGCAGTGCCGCCCTCGGTCGTGAGCCTCGAGGCGATGCTGCGTGGCCGCGGTCGCAACAACGACGCCGACGCCTGGGCCCAGGCGGTCATGGCCGCCGATCAGGCGATGCAGGCGCTGACCGAGGCCGGCGCCGCGCCGGCAACCACCGGACAGGAACTGGCGGCCCTGCCGCCGATTGCCACGCAGCTGCCGCCGGCCGCCGACATGCAGCGCGCGGTCGTGGCGCTCGACGCGGTGAAGCGTTTGATGCGGGAAACCGTCGCGCCGTCGCTCCAGGTCACGCTCGGATTTTCGGATGCGGACGGCGACTAGGTCCCGTCGGCATTTCCTGGCTGATGCGACCGCGTGGCTCGCCGGCGCAGCCGCGCCGGGTGCGCTGACCGCGGCCTCCGTGCGCTCCTCATGCGGTGCCGGCGATGGCGCGCCTGTGCAGGGGCGGCAGGCTGCGCGTGCGCAACGGTCCGATCCCGAATTCGCCGCTTCCTGGCAGGAGGGCAGTCGCTATTTCGTCGGCGTTCTCGGCGCTGGACCGGATGGCGTGAGGCCGCTTCGCCGCCGCGAGGTGCCGACGCGGGCGCACGGAATCGCGGTGGAGCCGCAGGGTTCGATCCTGCTGGTGGCACGCCGCCCCGGAGACTGGCTGTTGCGCTTCGATCCGATCGCCGGTGCGATCGTCGAATGGGACTGGAGCGAAGGCGACCACGTCTACAACGGCCACGTGATCCGCTCGGCGGACGGCCGACGGCTCTTCACGACCGAGACGTCGCTGGAAAGCGGCGCAGGCAGCATCGGCGTGCGCGATGCGCGCAGTCTGGCGCTGCTGGCGCGATGGGCGACCGGCGGGATCGATCCGCACGAAGTCGTGCTCGGGCCCGACGGCGGGCTGTGGGTCGCCAATGGCGGCATCGAGACCCGGCCCGAAACCGGCAGGATCAAGCACCGTCTCGAGCAGATGGACTCGTCGCTGGTGCGGCTCGACCCGGTCACCGGCCGGCTCACAGGACAATGGCGGCTCGACGATGGCCGCCTGGGCTTGCGGCATCTTGCGGTAGCGAGCGACGGCACGATCGGCATCGCGCTGCAATCGGAGCATGACGACGATGGCGCGCGCCAGGTCGCGCCGGTACTGGGGCTATGGGATCGCCGCCGCGGCCTGCGCCCGGTGCCGCTGCCGTCGGGTGTCATGCTTGCCGGCTATGGCGGCTCCGTGGCGCCGCTGGGCGGCGGCATCGCGGTCAGTTGCCCGCGGGCAGGCCTGGTCGTGCGCTGGGATCTTGCCGGCGGCGAGCCTCGCTGGCTGGCGCCGGTACAGTTGGCGCAAGCATGTCCGATCGCTGCGGGCTGGCTCGGTGGGGCCGGCGCGGTCGTCCATGCGGATGGCGGCGGCGAAGCAATCGAACGATTGCGACTCGACGATGCGATCCGCCTCGACAATCACTGGGCGCTGATGGATCGTTCGATCGATCGATCGCCCACTTCGCCCAGCACAGAACGTGCAATGCCGTCGCCGTCGACCGGCTGACGCCAGGTCACGCGCTTCACGGTCCAGTCGTCCCGCTCGCGAGATATTTCGAAGCCCATCCGCCGCGCCAGTCTGATCATCCCCGTGTTCGTGGCGAGTGTGAGGCCGGCCAACTGCCGGATGCCTGCATCCTCGGCGACTTGCCTGAGCGCGTGAAGGAGCAGTGCTCCGATGCCGCGCCGCTGCCAGGCGTCGGCGACGACGATCGCGAACTCGGCAGCCGGCGCGAGCGCCGCCCCGGGATCGTCGGCATCCCCGCGCACATATCGCGCCACACCCAGTTCCCGTTCCTCGCCGTCGAAATCCGCGACCGCGACCAGCGCCATTTCACGCCGGTAGTCGATCCGGACCATCCGCTGCAACTCGCCAGGCAGCAGGCCGCGAGCCGACAGCAACCGCTGGTACCTCGTCTGCAGCGACAGCGAGCAGAGGAACCGCCAGTGGCGCCGCCGATCCTGCGGGGAGATGGGCCGGATTCTCAGGATGAATCCGTCCGCAAGCCGGTGCTCGGCGCTCAGATGGTGCGGATAAGACACGTGCTCGTACCGCATGGCGTCACCCCATGGCGGCGGCCGATTGCCCCGTCGCGCGACGAAAGGCCTGTGCGAGGCGTTGCGGCAGCGTCGGCGTCAGGGCAGGCGGGCGCACCCTCGGCGGCGGGCTGATCACCACCTCGGCGGTATCGAACGCCTGCACGATCGCCAGTTCCGGCTTCTCGAGGATGAAGCTCTCGCCGCTCGACAGCACGAAGTCGCGCAGATCGTTGTCCAGCGTGATCCACACCGCGCCCCGGCGGGCGGTGATGCAGGTGCCCTTGCCGTCCGAGACGGTGAGCGGCTGACCCCACCGAAGAGAAACCCTGAAGGGTGGCGCATTGACTCTCATGATGGTTCCTTGCATGATCTGCGTTCATCAAACGGTATGGCCATCCTGCGCTTCGGGCAGAGGAACTTCAAGCGACGATTGCGAATGTCTTGCATGCGCTGAAGGAATGCATTGCCCTGTCCGGGTGGCGCTCGGATGCCTCCAAAGAGGGAGAGAATCGATGCCCCGGACCTTGCCGTCGCTCGAACTGATCCGCGGCTTCGAGGCGGCGGCGCGGCTGTCGAGCTTCACCCGCGCTGCCGAGGAGCTGTTCATCACCCAGTCCGCGGTGAGCCGGCAGGTTCAGTCGCTCGAGGAGCACCTCGGCACCGCGCTATTCGAGCGGCACCACCGCGTCATCCGCCTGACGCACGCCGGCGAACTTCTCTACCGCGCAGCCAGCCAGGCCTTGCTGCTGCTGACCGACACGGCCGCGCGCATCCGCCAGGAGGGCTCGCATCGATCGGTCACTGTCTCGTGCACCTTCGGTTTCGCTTCGCTGTGGCTGGTGCCGCGGCTGATGGATTTCCGCGAGCGGCATCCGGATATCGATGTCCGTATCGCCGCCAACAACAAGATCGTCGACATCGAGCGCGAGCGCATGGAAGTCGCCGTGCGCTACTGCACCGCCGACATGGTGCCGCCTGGTACCCCGCGCCTGTTCGGCGAGGAGGTGTTTCCGGTGTGCAGTCCCAACCTGCTCGAGCGGCGCGGCAAGCCGCTGCGATCACCGCTCGACCTCCAGCGCCATGTGCTGCTCCATCACGAGGGCGCCGACCAGCACTGGCCGACCGGATCGTGGTCGGCCTGGCTCGAGGCCGTGCAGCTTCCGAACCTCGAGCCCGCCGGCGCCCTTCGCTTCGACCAATACGACCAGCTGATCCAGGCCGCCATCGAAGGGCAGGGGGTGGCCCTCGGTATCGGTGCGCTCGTCAAGCGTCACCTGCGCCAGGGCCGGCTGGTCGCACCCTTCGAGCAGAAGTCGTCGTCGCCACGTGGCTACTACCTGGTGGTTGCCCGGCATGCCTCCAGCCGCGCCGAGGTCACGGCGTTCAGGACGTGGCTGATGCGCGCCGCCCGCAGGGACGCCCAAAGCTGAGCGGGGTCATCGTCCTGCCGGGCACAGTCATCGTCCTGTAGCCTGCGCTTCATTCTCCCGTCATGTGCCGTCCCGATCATCGCTGCGACCCCGATCACCGATCGGCCAGCGATCACCTTCAACGGACGGACACACCTGATGAGCAACCTCGACCTCGACGACCTGCCGACCAACACCACGGGCAACCAGCATTTCAACGATCTCGTCGAGCGGGTGCGCTCTCGCCGTCGCTTCATCAAGTCGGGTCTCGGCCTCGGCGCCGTCGGCTTCCTCGGCGCCGGTGTGTCCGCATGCGGCGACAGCGGCAGCCAGCCGGCAGCCACCGCCAACTCGCCGTCGCCGTCCGGGGATCCTGCCGGCACGCCCATGGGCGCGCCATTGAAAGAAAAGACGCGCTCGCTGCTCCGCTTCAAGGCGGTTCCTGCCAACTCGCTGGACACGATTACCGTGCCCGAGGGCTATCGGTCCGCCGTGCTTTGCCGGTGGGGCGACCCGCTGTTTCAAAGCTCGCCGCAGTGGAAGGGCGATGCCTCCGAAGACGCCGAGGCACAGCGGCTGCAGTTCGGCGACAACCACGACGGCATGCACTTCTTCGCGCTCTATCCCGGCGACCCGTCCGAAGGGCTGCTGGTGATGAACCACGAATACATCAACGCCGAGTACTTCTTCACCCCCGACATTCTCTCGGGCGAAGCGCCGTGGACCAGGGACAATGTCCTCAAGGGGCAGCATGCCCACGGCGTCTCGGTTGCCCACGTCAAGCTGGAGGACGGCAACTGGAAGGTGGTGACCGGCTCTCGCTTCAACCGCAGGATCCACGCCAACAGCCGGATGCTGATCACCGGCCCGGCCAAGGGCCACGAGTCGATGAAGACGAAAGCGGATCCGGCAGGCGTGATGTCGCGCGGGACCATCAACAACTGCGGCAACGGCTACACCCTCTGGAACACGTTCCTCACCTGCGAGGAGAACTTCAACGGCTACTTCGGCACCACCGGCGCCAGCGACCTGCGCAACGCGAGCATGAAGCGTTACGGCATTTCGGCGCTGCAGTCGATCTATCGCTGGGAGGAGCATGACGAGCGCTTCGACTACGTGAAGGAGCCCAACGAATCGAACCGGATGGGCTGGATCGTGGAGATCGACCCGTTCGACCCGGGCGCGCCCCCGCGCAAGCGCACCGCGCTCGGCCGCTTCAAGCACGAGAACGCCGCCCAGACGCTCGCGAAGGACAACCGGGTCGTCGTCTACATGGGCGATGACCAGGCCAATGACTACATCTACAAGTTCGTCTCTGAAGGCAGGTACAGTCCTGACATCCCGGGCTTGAACCGCCATCTGCTCGAGTCCGGCACGCTCTACGTGGCGAGGTTCACCGCCGGCGCGGCGACCGGGGACATGATGGGCGACGGCGAATGGGTGGCGCTGAAGCTCGACACGCCGACCGTGCAAGGCGGCACCCTCGGCGACATCTTCCCGGACATCGGCGCGCTGCTGATCGACACGCGGCTCGCGGCCGATGCAGTCGGGGCGACCAAGATGGACCGGCCCGAATGGGTGACGGTGCACCCGGCCACCGGCGAGGGCTACTGCACGCTGACCAACAACAGCAGCCGCAAAGAGACGGACGATGCCAACCCCCGCGCGGCCAACGTCTACGGCCAGATCGTGCGCTGGCGCGAGGCCGGCGGCGACGCCGGCGCCACCCGCTTCGAATGGGATCTGTTCGTGCTTGCCGGCAATCCGCTGGTGCATCCGAAGGGAGACCTGCAGGCGGGCAGCGCCAGCATCGATGCGGCGAATACCTTCAACAGCCCGGATGGACTCGCCTTCGATGCCGATGGCCGCCTGTGGATCCAGACCGACGGCAACTTCTCCAACACCGGCCCGTACGAAGGCCAGGGCAACAACCAGATGCTGGTGGCAGATCCGTCGACCGGAGAGATCCGACGCTTCCTGGTTGGTCCTTCGGGCTGCGAAATCACCGGCATCACCTTCACGCCGGACCAGAAGTACGTGTTCGTGAACGTGCAGCATCCGGGGGAGTACGGCAACCATCCGCGCAAGCCGGAGGTGGAGCCGGAAGTCGATGCGCTGGCGTTCTCGAAATGGCCGGAGGCGGAGGGCGGGCGTCCGCGCTCGGCGACGGTCGTGGTGTGGAAGGAGGACGGCGGCAAGGTCGGCGCCTGACCGCCGGACCAACGCGGGCGGCTGCAACCCGGGGCGCCGCCGGTGTCAGGCGAGCGTCTTCAGCAGCCAGCGGTTGAGGTCGGCGATCTCTTCCGCGCAGACGGAATGCGGCATCGGGTATTCGTGCCATTGCACCGGATGCCCGAGCGCACGCAGCGCGTCGCGCGATGCAGTGGCGCGGGCGATCGGGATGACCTGGTCCGCGCTGCCGTGGGCGAGGAAGATCGGTGTGTCGTGGTTGGCCGAATGACGCTCGGCTTCGGTGACCGCGGCGAGGGGCAGGTAGCCGGAAAGTCCGACCAGCCCCGCCAGGCGTTGGCCGTAGCGCAAGCCGGTCATCAACGTCATGGCGCAGCCCTGGGAGAAACCCATCAGCACGATGCGCGCCGCATCGGTGCCGCGCTCGATCTCGCGTTCGATCAGCGCCTCGACCATCGCCTGCGAACTGCGCAAGCCGCGTTCGTCCTCGCGCCGCTCCACCTCGGTACCCAGGATGTCGTACCACGCGCGCATCGACATGCCGCCGTTGATCGTGACCGGCATCACCGGCGCATGCGGGAAGACGTAGCGGACTTCGCCGATCGGATCGAGCCTGAACTCCTGCGCGATCGGCACGAAGTCGGTCCCGTCGGCGCCGAGGCCGTGCAGGACGATGATGCTGACGGTCGGGTTCTTGCCGGATTCGAGTTCGATGACTTCGAGCTTGGTGCTCATCGGTTCCTTGTGGTGCGGCGCCGGCTCATGGTTGCGATTCGGATTCCGGCTTGCCGTAGTAGAGCACGCCGAGCCGGATGCGGTCGCGGCCCTGGGCACGGCGATGGCGGTTGGTGTCGCGCAGCGAATAGACGCAGCCGCAGTATTCCTGCTGGTAGAAGGTCTCGCGCTTGGAGATCTCGATCATCCGGGCGGATCCGCCCTTCTTGCGCCAGTTGTAGTCCCAGTAGACGAGGTCGGGATAACGCGATGCGGCGCGGATGCCGCAGCCGTTGATCTGCGCCATGTCCTTCCAGCGCGAGATCCCCAGCGAACTCGTCATCACCCTGAACCCATGCTCGTGGGCGTAGAGCGCGGTGCGTTCGAAGCGCATGTCGAAGCAGGCCGTGCAGCGCGCGCCGCGCTCGGGCTCGTTCTCCAGCCCCTTGGCGCGCTCGAACCAGTTCTCCGTGTCGTAGTCGGCGTCGATGAAGGGCACGCCGTGCTTCTGCGCGAAGCGGATGTTCTCCTCCTTGCGCAACTCGTATTCCTTCAACGGGTGGATGTTCGGGTTGTAGAAGAAGATGGTGAAGTCGATGCCCGAGTCGAGAATGGCCTCCATCGGCTCGCCCGAGCACGGCGCGCAGCAGGAGTGCAGCAGCAGCTTCTCCTGCCCGTCCGGCAGCCTGAGCTTCTCGCGGGCCGGCCTGTCGATTGATGCACCCGCAGCGTCGGCCGGCTGGCGGGCCGGGGCAGGGTCGGGCGGCGTGGACGTCTCGGACATGCTTCGGCTTCGGGGCTGGTTGCGCGGAGGCGCGCGGACGCGGGGGCGCTGCGCCGTACTCGCACTAGGAGTGCCGATTCTAGCGTGCAGGCGCCGCTCGGGCGGGTGTCATCCCGTCCCGGTGGCGCGGTCAAGGATGAGGTCGCCGGCCCGTCGGCAGGGTCACTCCGGCTTGATACCGAAGCGCTCGACCCGGTCCCGCCACTTGGCCGCCTCCGCCGCCACGTAGGCGCTGAACTCGCCGGGCGTGCCCGGGCTGGGTTCGATACCCCATTGCGCCATGGTGGCAAGCAGTTCGGGCTGCGACAGCGCGGTGGCGATCTCCGCGTTCAGACGGGCGTCGGGTCGGGCCCCTGCGCTCAGCCCAGGGACGTGTCCAGCAGCATCATCAGCACGAAGCCCACCATCAACCCGGCGGTGGCAAATCGTTCGTGTCCCTTGCGATGCGATTCGGGAATGATTTCGTGGCTGACCACGAAGAGCATCGCACCCGCGGCGAATGCCAGCCCCCAGGGAAGCAGCGGCGCGGACATGGTGACCACGGAAGCTCCCAGCACCGCGCCGACAGGCTCGATGAGGCCGGACGCAACCCCCATCCCGATGGACAACATCCGGGTGAAGCCGACCGCACGCAGGGCAAGTGCAACCACCAGTCCTTCCGGCACGTCCTGGATGGCGATGCCGGTGGCGAGGGCGGTTGCCTGGACAGGATCGGACCCACCGAACGCCACGCCGATCGCCAGCCCTTCCGGCAAGTTGTGCAGGCAGATCGCGAACACGAACAGCCAGGCACGCTTGATCGCCTTTGCCTGAGTTCCTTCCACCCCCTTGATGAAATGTTCGTGGGGCAGTGCATAGTCGATGAACAGGAGGATTGCCGCGCCGATCAGGATGCCGCCGCCGACGATAGCGCCGCTCTGCCACGGTCCTGCCCCCTGGGAGGCTGCCGCTTGCAGGCCGGGAATGATCAGCGAGAAAGCGCAGGCGGCGAGCATCACGCCGGCGCCGAAGCCGAGGAGCGTGTCCTGCACCTTCTCCGACAGCGGCCGCGAGACGAGCATCGGCACGGTGCCGAGCGCGGTGGCCCCGGCCGCCATCATCCCTGCCAGCAGCGCCTGGGCGACGCGCGGGTCGTGGAACACGACGGCTTCCCACGCGTCCTGCGTCAGGATCAGCAGTCCGGCAAAGGCGATGAGCGCGCCGAAGAGTCGCCTCGGACGCGGCATTTGCGTGCCTACCGCTCGCCAGTTCATGATCTGGTTACCGGATGGTCGAAAGAGAAGCGGGCGGGGGGATTCATAGGTGCTGGGGACGGTTTCAAAGGGTGGGGAGCGGCTGGCCGATGCGGTCGAGGACGTCAATGCAGCGCCGCGCTCGGCGGCAGGTGCGTGATCGGCCGCTCGCAAGCACAAGACGCGCCCGCAATGCCATGCTCCTCCACGAAGCTTAGCACCGCGTCCTGTGCCCGCCTGCTGTTGCGCAGGGCTGCGGCCCGCAGCGTCCAGGGTTGCCTGCCATCGTCGACGATGCCGTCGAGGCGTGCCTGCATGTCGCGAAGATGGACCGCGGCTTCCTCGGTACGGTCGAGCGCGATGCAAAGGTCCGCGAGGTTGAGCCGGGTGACCACGTACGCGGCCACGGCTGCGACTGCATCGAGGTAGCGGCATTCGCCCCGCCCCTCCGCCTCCATGCATTCATGCGCGCATTCGCGCGCCAGGCAGTCGATGCATCGGTTCGCCTCGTGGAGGGCCATCTGGTACTGCTCGACCGCGTCGTCGAACCGGGCGCGCTCGAAGCTGCGGTTTCCCCGGCAGATCAGTCGTTTCCATGCGTCCATTCGATTTCCCTCGCGTTAGCAAAGAGCGCCAATGATACCCAAATGAGAATGGTTTTCATTAACTTGTGGGGGCTGTTTGCGTCGAAACCGCTTCTGCCGGGAGCCGGGACGCGTCGCGAAGCGGTATGCTTGCGTCTGAAGGACTGTTTATCCATCCAATAGTCGCGATGCCCCGTTTCATTCATACCGCAGACTGGCAAATCGGCCGCTCGTACCTCCGCTTCGGCGCAGAAGACGCCGCGTTGATCGCAGAAGCCAGGCTGGAGACCGTCGAAAGGATCGCGCGGCTGGCTGCGCAGAGGCATGCGGATGCGGTGCTGGTGGCTGGCGACGTGTTCGATGCGCAGACGGTGTCGGACCGGACGGTGCGACGGCTCTTCCATGCGATGGCACCTTACCAGGGCCGGTGGCTGATGATTCCCGGCAATCATGACGCGGCGCTCGCAGCCGGCGTCTGGACCAGGGCTCGTCGCCTGGATTGCCTGCCGGCCAACGTCCACCTGTTCGAGCAGCCGGGTGCCACCGTCTTCGACGACCTCGGCTGCATCGTGATGGCTGCACCGCTCACCCAGCGCCAGACGCACAGCGACCTGACCGCCTGGTTCGACGACCAGCCCTCGGATCCTGCGCTGATCCGGATCGGCCTTGCACACGGCAGCGTGGCGGGCATCCTCCCGGACAAGGTCGACGCGACCAATCCGATCGCGGCCGACCGTGCGGCAACTGCCCGCCTCGACTACCTGGCCCTCGGGGACTGGCACGGCGCCCGGCGCGTCGACGCCAGGACCTGGTACAGCGGTACCCCGGAACCGGACCGCTTCCGCGGCAATGAGCCGGGCAACGTCCTGCAGGTGGACATCCCGCACGCCGGCGCCGAGCCCGCCATCGAGGTCGTGCCGGTCGCGATCTACCGGTGGCAGGAATGGGAGCGCCGGGTCGCGGTGGCCAGCGACATCGACGAACTGGAAGTCCGGCTGGCGGCCGTCGGCGCGAACGACGTCGTGGCCTTGAGGCTTTGCGGCCAGGTCGATCTGGAACAGCAGCGCCGCATCCGCCGGCTGCTTGGTGTGGCCCAGGGCCGGGCACGGGCCCTCGAGGCGGATCTGGCGCAGCTGAGGATCAAGCCGACCGATGCGGACATCGCATCGCTGGCAGCCGACGGCTATGTCGGCGACGTGCTCGCGGAACTGCGCGAGCTTGCCGAGGCGGGCGAGGAGGAGGGTGCCGATGCGCTCGACCTGCTTGCCGGCATCCTGCTGGAGCGGCAGCCTTGAGGTTGTCGCGGCTGCGGATCGAGGCCCTGCGCCGGTATCGCGAGCCGGTGGAGATCGACCTGCATGAGGGCATCAACCTCTTCGTCGGGCCCAACGGCGCAGGCAAGAGCACCATCGTCCGGGCGATCCGGGCTGCGTTCTTCGAGCGCTACGGGTCGAGCAGCGTGGCCGACCTGTTGCCGTGGGGCGAATCGGGCGCCGGTCCGAGCGTCGAGGTCGATTTTCTTGCCGTCGGCAGCCGCTTCCGTCTGCGCAAGCGCTTCCTGACGCGCAAGCGCTGCACGCTCGAGGTCGACGGCCGGACGCTCGAGAATGCGGACGCGGAGGCGCGCCTCGCGCAACTGCTCGGTTTCCAGTACGCCGCCAAGGGCGCGAGCAAGCCGGAGCACTGGGGCGTTCCCGGCCTGTTGTGGATCCAGCAAGGCAACGGCCAGGATCTTCACGGCCCGGTCGAGCATGCCACCGATCACCTGCGCAAGGCGCTCGACCGGTCGCTCGGGGAGGTGGCGAGTACCGGCGGCGAC
This sequence comes from uncultured Pseudomonadota bacterium, assembly GCA_963844195.1. GTDB lineage: Bacteria > Pseudomonadota > Gammaproteobacteria > Burkholderiales > Burkholderiaceae_E > Lautropia. The sequence continues at coordinate 142,290 of CAWJNC010000008.1, forward strand.
GATGTCCACGAGCGCGTGCGCAGCGAGCGCGACCGGTTGCTTACCCGGACCGGCCAGCCCACCGGCGAACTGAGGGACGCTGCCGCGGCCAGCGCGTCTGCGCGCGAGCGGGTGGCTTCACTGGAAGCGCAGCTGGCGGCGTATCGCGACCAGGTCGACCGGTTCGGCAGTATCACGGCGCTTGTCGAGGCAGAGACCCGCGAACGGCCTTGGCGGCGTATCGAGGCGCAGGCGCGGCTCGCGCAGGAGCGGCTCGCGGGCATCGCCAAGCTCGCCGAGGCGGTAGCGGCCGACCGGCAGCTGCTGTCGCAGACGGGAGTCCACATCCGCCTACTCGAGCAGCAGCAGACGGCGTTCGGCGAGCAGGCCGCAAGGCTCGAGCAGCGGCGCAAGGCGGTGGCACAGGCGCGCGCAAGGCTTGCCGACGCCGAGCTGGGACTCGAGCCCCGTGCTTGCCGACTGGAGTCGGCCCAGGCGACGCATGACCGGGCGCAGGCGCGCCTGCTCGCCGCCGAAGGCCAGCAACATCGGCGCAGGCTGGTGGCACTCATCGGCGAGTTGCGGGCGCACCATGCCCGGCTCGGCGTCGCGCATCGCCAGGCACGCGAAATCGCCGACCGGCTCAACCGGCATCGGCAGGAGATCGCCTCGCATCGCATCGGCGAGGAGCAACTGCAGACCCTGCGTCGCCAGGAGCGCGACGTCCAGGCCGCCCGCATCCGGTTGGAATCGGTGGCAACCGGCCTGAGCTGGCGCCTTGAACCCGGGCAGTCGATCGAGAGCGATGGCGTGGTCCTCGAGAGAGCCGGCGAGTCGCGGCTGGTGAGGCGTACGGTGCTGACCATTCCCAAGGTCGGCACCCTGATCATCGAACCCGGCGGCGACGACCTTGCCAAGCTGGCGGCGGCGCGCGAAAGCGCGGAGACTGCGCAGGCGTCGCTGCTGCGGTCGCTGGGGATCGACAGCCTCGGCGCCGCCGAGCACCGCCTGCAGCAGCGCAGGGCGGCAGAGCATGACGCGCAGGTCGCGCAGGCACTGCTCGCGGAGCTGGCCCCGAAGGGCCCTGAGACCCTCGCCGCCGAGATCGCCGCCGTCGCCGGCGAACTGGCGGACGCCGACGCGCGACTGGCGCAGGCGCCGGCCGAGGACGTCGGCCTGCCTGCGGTGGGCGAGGCGGGGCAGGCCCATGTCGAAGCGGCGCAGCAACTGCGCCTTGCGCAGGCCGCGGAGCAGGCGGCACGGGCCGCCTGGAGCGCGGCCCGCAGTACGTTGGCGCATGCGGAAGGCGAACTCGCCGAGCTGCAGGCGGCCGAGCAGGACGAGGCCCACCGGCGGCGCGTCGAGCAGAACGAGGGCGAACTCCAGGCAGCCCGGCTGCGCTACTCGGCGTTGGCGGCGCGCGTCGACGAAGCGCAGGCGAGAATCGACGCCGAGCGGCCGGAGTTGCTGCGCCAGGACGTGGAGCGGCTGGAGCGCAGCGCGAAGCAGGTGCTCGAGTCGCACGACCACCGCCGCGGCGAACTGATCCGGCTGCAGTCGCAGCTCGAGGCGGCGGGTGCCGACGGGCTGGAGGAGCAGCTCGCGGGGGCGCGCGGCGAGCTGGAGCGCGCGCAATGCCGCCACCAGGAACTGCAGCGGCGCGCGCAGGCGCTCGAGCTGCTCGCCGGAATGCTCACCGCCAAGCGCCAGGCTCTCACCCGGCGGCTGCAGGCGCCGCTGCTCAAGCACCTGAACCACTATCTGCAATTGCTGATGCCCGGCGCAAGCGTCACCCTCGACGATACGCTCAAGCCGATCGCCTTCAACGCACCCGACCGCGTCGCGGCCGGTGCATGCGGCGCTGAGGACCTCGCCGGGGCCCGAGGTCCTTTCGACGAACTCAGCTTCGGCACTCGCGAGCAGCTCAGCCTGATCAGCCGGCTCGCCTACGCGGACCTGCTCAAGGAAGCGAATCGGCCCACGCTGATCATCCTCGACGACTGCCTCGTCAACACCGACGCGGCGCGGATGTCGCAGATGAAGCGCATCCTCTATGATGCTGCCACCCGCCACCAGGTCCTGCTGTTCAGCTGCCATCCCGAGCGCTGGGAAGATCTCGGTACGGCCGCCCGCGACGTGCGCGCGCTGACGGCTGCGCCGCCTGCGGGCGGCCTCCCGCGCGAACTGGCATTCGTGACGACAACGGAGATCGACGCAAAGTGAGCCCACCCTCCGGCCGCATTCCCGGCATCCGATTCCTGCATTCGCCCGGCCCCACGCATCTGCCGGATGCGGTGCTCGACGCCATGCATCGCCAGCCGATGGACCTTGGCGACCCGCGGGTCGACGAACTGATCGCCGTCTGCGAAACCGGTCTCAGGCGGGTGCTGCGCACGCAGGCAGCAGAGGTCTACCTCTATGCCTGCAACGGCCATGGCGCCTGGGAGGCGGCCATCGTCAACCTGATCGCGCCCGGCAGGGCGGCGCTCGTGCCGGGCATCGGACATTTCTCGGAGTCCTGGGCGGTCCAGGCCGAGGGGCTCGGCCTGAAGGTGGTGCGCACGCCGATCCGCGACGGCCTGCCGATCGATATCGATGCGGTGCGCGAGGTATTGGCGGCGGACAGCCGGCACGAGATCGCGGCGGTCTTCTTCGTCCAGACCGACACCGCGGGTGCCATCACCAGCGACCTGCGTGCCATGCGCGCCGCGATCGATGCTGTCGGCCATCCGGCGCTGCTGGTCGCCGACGTGGTCGCGTCGCTGGCTGCCGCGCCGTTCGCGATGGACGAGTTCGGCATCGACGTCGCAGTGGGCGCGTCGCAGAAGGGGCTGATGGTGCCGCCGGGCCTCGGCTTCGTGGCCGTGAACGCTCGCGCAAGCGAAGTCGGGGAAGCCAACCCGGTGCCTCGCTTCTACTGGGACTGGCGCCGGCGCAGAAGCGAGCACGGCTATCGCAAGTTCTGCGGCACGGCGCCGCTGCACCTGCTGATGGGCCTGCGCGCTGCGCTCGAGTTGCTCGACGCGGAAGGCCTGGGCAATGTCATCGCCCGCCATGCGCGGCTGGCCCGTGCCGTCCACGCGGCGGTCGGCTGCTGGGCGGAGGAAGGGGCGCTGCAGTTCTACTGCAAGGTGCCGCAGGCACGTTCCGTGTCGGTCACCGCGGTACAGACGGCGACCGGCATCGATCCGGAGGCGATCCGCCGGGTCGCGCGCGAGCGCTTCCAGGTCGCCATGGCCGGCGGGCTCGGCTCGCTGACCGGGCGGGTCTTCCGGATCGGCCACCTCGGCGACATGAACGAGCCGATGATCCTCGGCTGTCTCGCCGGCGTCGAAGCGGCGCTCGACGTGCTGCAGGTCCCGCACGGCCGTGGCGCGCTCGACCGCGCAGTCGCGTCCCTCGCCGAGGACGTGGCGGCCTGAGGCGCAGCGCCGAGTCCGCCAGGGCAGGCTCGCGTCGGCCAGTAGAAGCTCGCGTCGGCCAGGAGAAGCGCGTCGGCTAGCGCAGGCTCCGCAGGTAGAGGAACAGCGCCTGCACGTCGGTGTCCTTCATCTCCCTCAGCGACAGGAAGGGCATCACCTTGATCTCGCTGCCGTCGGGCCGCTTGCCGGTCTTGAACATCTCGCCGAAAGCCTTGGCATCCGCGTAGGCGCGCATCGGTCCGTCGGCGGTCGGACGCAGGTTGGCTGCCGGCGGCCAGTCCGGCGGGGAGCCGGGGATGCGGCCGCCTTCCAGCCGCGGCCCGTGGCAGCCGATGCAGGCGTTGGCGACATAGGTGCCGTGCTCGACGGTCACCCCCTCCGGCACCGGCTGCGCCGGCGGCAGCCGATGATCGATCTTGCTCGCCGCATCGGGAATCACGCCGATCGCATAGAGCGCCTTCAACGGCATCGGCAGTTGCACGACTGCCGGCCCGCCCTGCGCCGGCGGCATCTGGCGGACATAGCCGATCAGGCCGCCGAGGTCCTGGTCCGTGAGGCGGTTGTAGTCCTCGCTCGGCATGATCATCACCGGCCGGCCGTCGGGCTTGATGCCGTGCCGGATGGCGCGCGTCCAGTCGAGGTCGCTGTAGTCCTTCACCACCCCGCCGGGACCGGGGCTGATGTCCGGTCCCTTGACCAGCAGCCCGTTGCCGTCGTCGACGACCACCCGGCCGCCGCCATCGGCGCCGTGACAGTCCATGCAGCCGCGCGACAGGTAGAGATAGCGCCCCCTCTCGATCGACGCCGGGTCGGTGCGGGCGGCGGCCGCTGACACCTGCACGTCGATGCGGCGCTGCATCTTGCGCTCGCCCAATTGCGCGGCGATGACCAGGGCCGCGCCCGCCACCACGACCAGACCCGCGATGCCGACACCGACGCGCTTGATCCAGCGCTTGCCCATGCCCATCGATCCGCTCCCTTTCGACGACGTCCTGACGACGTTTCCGGTTGTATTTCTTGTCCCGTTCGACTCGTCAGGAATGTTGTCACATCCTGTCCCGGCAGCGCCACGTGCCGGTTACCCCCAGCGAGCAACGTGTTAATCTCATTGACAATCGAAATAGAGAGCCTCTCCTTCGGCGCGAATTGCCGCTGGTTTCCGTCGAGCAAAGAGGCACGCGCTGGATTCAGCTTCCTCGGGCATTTCTCCCGGATGAGCACAGCACGGAGACCCCAGCGGCAGTAGACGCCTGGAGCAGACTTTGCGGCCGACCGATGTGCTGGCACCCGACTACTTCCACAAGGTAGTCGATTGCCAATGGGCTTGCCCCGCGCATACCCCTGTCCCCGAATACATCAGACTCATCTCCGCCGGGCGCTATTCAGACGCTTACCTGGTGAACTGGAAGTCCAACGTCTTTCCGGGCATTCTCGGAAGGACCTGTGACCGGCCTTGCGAGCCTGCCTGCCGGCGAGGCCGCGTCGAGGAGGAGAACACCGACAAGCCGGAGCCGGTCGCCATCTGCCGTCTGAAGCGGCTGGCGGCGGACTTCAAGGACGACATCAGGCCATTGCTGCCAAAGCCGGCTGCCAAGCGCAATGGTCGCCGGATCGCCTGCGTCGGCGCAGGTCCCGCGTCGCTGACGGTGGCAAGGGACCTCGCGGTGCTGGGCTACGAGATCACCCTGTTCGACCGCGACCCCGGGATGGCGGGCATGATCCGCAGCCAGATTCCGCGCTTCCGGTTGCCGGAGTCGGTGATCGACGAGGAGGTCGGCTACATCATGGGCCTTGGCGGCGTGCAGTTCCGCCAGCGCGCCGTGGACTCCATGCGCCAGCTGCTCACGGAAGGCTACGACGCCATCTTCGTGGGTTCGGGCGCGCCTCGCGGCCGGCCTCTGGACGTGCCCGGCGCCGCGGAAGCAGCCGCGCGCGTGCACATCGGCATCGACTGGCTCGCATCGGTCGCGTTCGGGCATACCACCTCGATCGGCCGGCGCGTCGTGGTGCTGGGCGGCGGCAACACCGCCATGGACTGCTGCCGTTCGGCGCGCCGTCTCGGCGGCGAGGACGTGAAGGTGGTGGTGCGCTCCGGCTTCGACGAGATGAAGGCGTCGCCGTGGGAGAAGGAAGATGCCCAGCACGAGGGCATCCCGATCCTCAACTATCTGGTGCCCAAGGCGGTCGAGCATGAGGGCGGGCGGCTGACCGGTGTCTGGTTCCAGAAGGTGCAGGCGCAGTACGACGCGAAGGGGCGGCGCAAGCTCGTGCCCACCGGAGAGCCGGATCAGCTGATCGAATGCGACGACGTGCTGGTCGCCATCGGCCAGGAGAACGCGTTCCCCTGGATCGAACCCGACAGCGGCGTCGAATTCGACGAGTCGGGCATGCCGATGCTCGACAAGGTGACCCTCCAGTCGAGCCTGCCGCAGGTGTTCTTCGGCGGCGATGCCGCGTTCGGGCCCAAGAACATCATCTGGGCGGTGGCCCATGGGCACGATGCCGCCATCTCCATCGATCGCTTCCTCGAAGGCGCGCCGCTCGCGACGCGGCCGGCGCCGGGGGTGACCGTGTTCTCGCAGAAGATGGGCATCCATGAGTGGAGCTATGACAACGAGATCTCGATCGAGCAGCGGCGCAAGGTGCCGTGGGCCGACGCGCAGATCGCGCTGAAGAACATCCGCGTCGAGGTGGAGCTCGGCTTCGACCTTCAGGCGGGGCTCCGGGAGGCGCAGCGCTGCCTCAACTGCGACGTCCAGACCGTATTCTCCGGCGACAAGTGCATCGAATGCGACGCCTGCGTCGACATCTGCCCGATGGACTGCATCACCTTCACCGCCAACGGCGAGGAGGAGGACCTGCGCAAGCGGCTCACGGCGCCGGCGCTGAACCGCGAGCAGGACCTCTATGTCTCGGCGCCCTTGAAGACCGAACGGGTGATGGTGAAGGATGAGGACGTCTGCCTGCACTGCGGACTGTGCGCCGAGCGCTGTCCTACCGGCGCCTGGGACATGCAGAAGTTCCTGATCGAGATGACCCACGCCGGTTGCCGGCGCGGCACGCCTTCGCGCCCCGCGGTCCCGCTGCCCACCGCGGCGTAGTTGCAGCCGCACGGGCCCGGGGATCGAGGCGATGGACCACAGGCACCGGGGCAGTCAGCACCACAGGCACGACGACAGGCACGACGACAGGCACGAGGAGACCGATCGCCAATGAACCCCCTGCAGGCGCCGATCCGCGCCGTCAACGATTTCGTCATCAAGTTCGCCAACGTCAACGGTTCCGGCTCCGCGTCTGCCAACGAGCTCTTCGCCAAGTCGATCCTGCGCATGGGCGTGCCGGTCAGCCCGCGCAACATCTTCCCGTCGAACATCCAGGGCCTGCCCACCTGGTACGAGGTGCGCGTGAGCGAGAAGGGCTATCTGGCTCGCCGCGGCGGCGTCGACATGCTGGTGGCGATGAACCCGCAGACCTGGGACCGCGACCTCCAGGAGCTGTCCCCGGGCGGCTATCTCTTCTACGACAGCACCCGGCCGCTGCCGGTGGAGAAGTTCCGCAAAGACGTCCAGGTCGTCGGCATGCCGCTCACGGAACTCACCAACTCCCACTACAGCGACCCGCGGCAGCGGCAGCTGATGAAGAACATCGTCTACCTGGGTGCGCTGTCGGCGCTGCTCGGGCTGGACCCGAATGTCATCGAGAAGCTGTTCGGCGAGATGTACAAGGGCAAGGAGCGGCTGCTGGATTCCAACGTCAAGGCGCTGCACCTCGGGCGTTCGCACGCCCAGCAGTCGCTGCCGGCCATCGGCCTGTCGGTGGAGCGGCGCGACCGGGTGGGCGACCTGGTGTTCATCGAAGGCAACTCCGCGGCCGCGCTCGGCGCCGTCTATGGCGGCGCCACCGTCTGCGCCTGGTATCCGATCACGCCTTCGTCGTCGGTAGCCGAAGCCTTCGAAGGGTGGTGCCGCAAGCTGCGCCACGATCCTCAAACGGGTGAAGCCAGGTACGCCATCGTGCAGGCAGAGGACGAACTCGCCTCGATCGGCATGGTGATCGGCGCCGGCTGGAACGGCGCGCGCGCCTTCACGGCGACCTCGGGACCCGGCATCTCGTTGATGACCGAGTTCCTCGGCCTCGCCTATTTCGCGGAGATTCCGGCCACCATCATCAACGTGCAGCGCGGCGGCCCCTCCACCGGGATGCCCACCCGCACCCAGCAGGCCGACATCCTGGCGTGCGCCTACGCCGGCCACGGCGACACCAAGCATGTTCTGCTGTTCCCCGAGGATCCCGCCGAATGCTTCGACTTCACCGCGCAGGCACTGGACCTGGCAGACCGCCTGCAGACGCCGATCTTCGTGATGACGGACCTCGACATCGGCATGAACCGGCGCCTTAGCGCGCCGCTGCGATGGGACGACAGCCGCACGCTGGACCGCGGCAAGCTGATGACCCACGAGGCGCTGGAGGCCGGGGCCGACTTCGGCCGCTACCTCGACGTCGACGGCGACGGCATCCCTTATCGAACGCTTCCGGGCACCCATCCGACTCGCGGCGCCTATTTCACCCGGGGCACGACCCGCAACGCCTATGCCAAGTACAGCGAGGCCGGGCCGGACTACATCTACAACATGGAGCGCTTGCTGCGCAAATTCGACACCGCCAAGGCGCTGGTGCCGCAGCCCATCGTACGGCACGCGAGCGACGCGGTGCGGGCCAAGTCCAAGCGGCCGCGCCCGATTCGGCGCGCTGCAGTTCGGTTCGACCTCGCCGGCGATGAGCGAGGCGCACGACGCGCTGGAAGACGACGGCATCGCCATCGACGTCATGCGCGTGCGCGCATTTCCGTTCCCGGACTCCGTGCGGGAATTCATCGGCGCCCATGAAGCGGTGTTCGTCATCGAGCAGAATCGCGACGCGCAGATGCGTGCGCTGCTGATCAACGAACTCGGCATCGATCCGGCGCGACTGGTCGCGGTGCTGCATTACGACGGGACACCGATCACTGCGCGGTTCATCCACGAGATGATCAGTGCAAGGATCAATCGGGCGAAGGTGACTCCTATCAAGAAGGTGGCGTAGAAAATCCCCCGAAGCGGCCTGCGGCCGCCTCCCCCAGGGGCGCCGCCTGCGGCCGGGCGGAGCCCGATCCGCGGCGGCAGCTGGGGGTTCTTCGCTGAGGATCCGCGGCGGCTGCTGCAGGGTGAGTGGCGGCACTTGGAATAGGTGAGACGGAATGACTTATCTGAAGAAACCGAAGCTTCGACATCCTTCGCTGGAGCAGAACAGCGTCGGCTATACGCGCCGGGACTATGAGGGGGCGATCTCGACGCTTTGTGCGGGGTGCGGGCACGACTCGATTTCGGCGGCGATCGTGCAGGCGTGCTGGGAGCTGGAGATCCAGCCGCACCGGGTGGCGAAGCTGTCGGGGATCGGCTGCTCGTCCAAGACGCCGGACTACTTCCTCGGCAATTCCCATGGCTTCAACACCGTGCATGGGCGCATGCCGTCGGTGCTGACCGGCGCCAACCTGGCCAATCGGGACTTGCTCTACCTGGGCGTGTCGGGCGACGGCGATTCCGCCTCGATCGGTCTCGGGCAGTTTGCGCATGTCATGCGTCGTGGCGTCAACATGCTCTACCTGGTGGAGAACAACGGCGTCTATGGACTGACCAAGGGCCAGTTCTCGGCTACCGCCGACGCCGGCTCCAAGTCGAAGAAGGGCGCGGCCAACCGCGACGCGCCGATCGACCTGGTGTCGATGGCGCTGCAGCTCGGCGCGACCTTCGTCGCCCGCAGCTTCTCGGGCGACAAGCAGCAGCTGGTGCCGTTGATCAAGGCTGGCATCGAGCATCGGGGCGCAGCCTTCATCGACGTGATCAGCCCCTGCGTGGCATTCAACAACCATCCCGGCAGCACCCGGAGCTACGACTACGTCCGCGAGCACAACGAGGCGGTCAACCGTATCGACTTCATCCCGCGCCGCCGCGAGATCACGGTGGAAGGAGGGGGCGAGGGCGAGGTGCTGGAGGTGATCCAGCACGACGGCTCGATCCTGCGCCTGCGCAAGCTGCACGCCCTCTACGATCCCACCGACCGGGTAGCGGCGATGACGTACATCCAGCAGCGCCAAGCCGCCGGCGAAGTGGTCACCGGACTGCTGTACGTGGACACCCACCCGGAAGACCTGCACAGCCATCTCGGCACGGTGTCGACACCGTTCAACCAGCTGCAGACGCCCGACCTGTGCCCGGGCTCGGCCGCGCTGCACGCCATCAACCAGTCGCTGCGCTGACCGCTCGCCTCATCGCGCTTTTCATCGCGTTTTTCACCGCGCTTCTCATCACGCTTCTCATCACGTTTCCCGTCGCTCGACCCCCGGCAGCGGTTTCCACCTGACGCGGCTTCAGCCGGCCTGGGCGGGTCGGTTGCCTGCCGGATCAGGCACTTGGCAGCTGTTCTTCCAGATCAACCCAACCAATCCGGGGCTGCGGCAGCCGGTTTCCATTTGTCGAAACAATGCATGTCGATCCGGACCGGCGCCGATCGTCGTATGAATGAGCGGGAGATTCGACACCGGCCTCCCGACCTCGCCACCGTTAACCAGGTACAAGGAGCAGGAAATGCGGTTCATGCTGATCGTGAAGGCGGACAAGGACACCGAAGCGGGTGTGATGCCCAGCCAGCAGATGCTGGCGGCAATGGGTGCCTACAACGAGGAACTTGTCAGAGCAGGAGTGATGCTCGCGGGCGAAGGCCTGCATCCCAGTTCGAAGGGCGCTCGCGTGCGCTTCGAAGGCAGCAAGCGCACGGTGATCGACGGCCCGTTCGCCGAGACGAAGGAGCTGATTGCAGGCTTCTGGCTGATCCAGGTCAAGTCGATCGAGGAGGCGATCGAATGGGTCAGGCGCGCGCCGATGCAGGAGTCGGAGATCGAGATCCGGCAGGTCTTCGAAGCGGAGGACTTCGGCGACGAGTTCACTCCGCAGCTGAGGGAGCAGGAAGAGCGCCAGCGCGCCGCGATCGCGCAACGCAAGTAGCGACGAGCAACTCACTCGACAAGGAGAAGAAAGATGCGATTCATGATGCTGATGATCCCGAAGGGCTACGAATCCGCTGCGCCGGGCACCATGCCGGAAACGGACGCGGTGGCGGCGATGATGAAATACAACGACGAGCTGAAGAAGGCGGGCGTGCTGGTCGCGCTCGACGGGCTGCACCCGCCGTCGATGGGTGCGCGGGTGTCGTTCGAAGACGGCAAGCCGAAGGTCACCGACGGCCCCTTTGCAGAGGCGAAGGAAGTGCTCGGCGGCTACTGGATGATCGACGTGAAGTCGAAGGAGGAGGCCATCGAATGGGCTACGCGCTGCCCGGCCTCGACGAACGAGGTCATCGAGGTGCGCCAGGTCGCGGAGTTCGACGACTACCCCCAGGACATCCAGGAGATCGTCAAGGAGTTTCCGGACCTTTCGCCCAGTGCCGGCTTCGCGAAGAAGCAGGGCAGCTGAAACGCGCAGAAGCGGCATGGCCGCAACCGTCGACCGCACCATCGAGGCGGTGTGGCGCATCGAGTCCGCACGCATCATCGCGGTGCTGGCCCGGATGGTGCGCGATGTCGGGCTGGCGGAGGAACTCGCCCAGGACGCGCTGGTGACGGCGCTCGAGCAGTGGCCGATCTCCGGCGTGCCGGACAACGCCGGCGCCTGGCTGATGGCGACGTCGAAGAACCGCGCGCTCGACTGGCTGCGACGCGCCCGGCTGCTCGAGCGCAAGCACGAGGAACTCGGCCGGGAGCTGGAAGTGGCGCAGGAAGTCGCGCTCGCCGATGCCGAAGCGGCTCGCGACGCCGCTCTCGATGACGACGTCGGGGACGACCTCCTGCGGCTGGTGTTCACCGCCTGTCACCCGGTGCTGTCGCGGGAGGCGCGGGTTGCGCTGACCTTGCGCCTGCTCGGGGGTCTCACCACCGACGAGATCGCGCGCGCCTTCCTGGTTCCGGAGGCGACCATCGCCCAGCGCATCGTGCGCGCCAAGAGGACGCTCAAGGAAGCGCGGGTGCCGTTCGAGGTTCCGGGCCGCGACGATCTCGAGGCGCGGCTCTCGTCGGTGCTGGAAGTGGTCTACCTGGTGTTCAACGAAGGCTACTCCGCAACCGCCGGCGACGACTGGATGCGGCCGGCGCTGTGCGAGGAGGCGCTGAGGATGGGCCGCATCCTGGCCGAACTCGTACCGGCACAGGCAGAGGTTCATGGCCTGGTGGCGCTGATGGAGATACAGGCGTCTCGTGCCGCCGCCCGCACCAGGCCGGGCGGCGAGCCGATCCTGCTGCTCGAGCAGAATCGTGCACGCTGGGACCGGCTCCTCATCAACCGCGGCCTGGCCGCGCTGGCGCGGGCGGAATCGCTGGGAGTCGCCCTGGGGCCCTATGCGCTGCAGGCCGCCATCGCCGCCTGCCATGCACGCGCAGCAACCGCGGACCAGACCGATTGGCTGCGGATCGCGGCCATCTACGACGCGCTCTCGCAGCTTGCTCCGTCGCCGGTGGTGGAACTCAATCGGGCGGTGGCAGTGGCGTTCGCCTTCGGGCCCGAAGCGGCGCTCGACATCGTCGATGCACTGGTCGCAGGCGGTGCGCTCGCCGCCTACCACCTGCTGCCGGCGGTACGTGGCGACCTGCTCGCACGGCTGGGCCGGAAGGCGGAGGCGCGAGCGGAATTCCGGCGGGCAGCGCAGCTGACCCGGAATCGCCGCGAGCGGGAATTGCTCCTCGCGCGGGCCGGCGGCAGCGACTGATTCCGCAGGCGCCGACTGCCCTCGGCGACATGGGCATCGCGACCGGCCTCCTGTTGAATCGAGAGTGATTCGCATTTACATGTATACTCGTCGGATTCCGGCATCGCGCCGGGTGCGAAGGGTGTTGATCGCCGATGGGACGGGACGACGTTGCGCCGATGGGCGCTGCACGCACAGGTGCCAACCGGGCGTGGTGGCTCAAGACATTGCATGAATGGCACTGGATCAGCTCCGGCCTGTGCCTGCTGGGCATGCTGCTGTTCAGCCTCACCGGCATCACGCTCAACCATGCTGCGCAGATCGAGGCGCGGCCGGTTGTCGAGACCCTGGAACGCGAACTGCCGACGCCGCTACAGGCCCGCCTGGCGGAGGTCGTTGTCGCTTCGAGCGCCGCGCCATCCTCGAGCGGCAGCGCGGCGCGCAAGGCTGCCGGCCTTCCAGCCGAAGTCCGTCAATGGCTGCGAAGCGAGCTCGGCATCCGGCTCCGCGGCGAGGAGGCCGAATGGTCGCAGGACGAGGTCTACGTCGCGCTGCCGCGGCCCGGTGGCGACGCCTGGTTGCGGATCGGGCTGCTGGACGGCGTCGTCGAATACGAATCGACGGACCGCGGCTGGATCTCCTACCTGAACGATCTCCACAAGGGCCGCCACAGCGGCATCGCCTGGAGCTGGTTCATCGACGCATTCGCGGTTGCCTGCCTGGTGTTCTCGTTCACCGGTCTGCTGATCCTGAAGATGCACGCCGCCAACCGCCCGAGTACCTGGCCGATCGTCGGGCTTGGCCTGGTGGTTCCGGTGTTGCTCGCGATCCTGTTCATCCACTGACTTGCCGCTCCCCTTCACCTCACCGCCCACATCCCTTCGCCATGCGCATCCGTTATTCCGTCGTCATCGCTGCCCCGCTCGCCGCCCTGGTCGCTGCGCCCGCCCTCGCCGCCGACCTTGCCATGAAGGTCGAGATTCCGCGCCTGCAGGTGGCCGAGTACCACCGCCCCTACGTGGCGGTTTGGCTGGAGGGGAAGGACCAGAAGTTCGTGCGCAACCTGTCGGTGTGGTACGACCTGAAGCTGAAGGATAACGAGGGCACCAAGTGGCTGAAGGACATGCGGCAGTGGTGGCGCAAGTCGGGCCGCGAGCTCGACATGCCGGTCGATGGCCTGAGCGGCGCCACGCGGGCACCGGGCGAACACGAGCTGCGATTCGCATCGGCCAAGCCGCCGCTCGGCGAACTGCCTGCGGGTGAGTACCAGCTGGTCGTTGAAGCGGCGCGCGAAGTCGGCGGACGGGAGTTGCTCAGACTTCCGTTCCAGTGGCCACCTGCGAATGTCCAGTCGCTGCAGGTCAAGGGACAGCATGAACTCGGCGTGGTCGCGCTCGAGCTGAAACCGTAAGCCTTGAGGGAGCTACCAATGAAACGAAAGATCGGCTGGAGCGCTGCGCTCTTGACCCTCTGCCTTGCGGCGGCCGTGCCGCAGGCCGCCCAGGCGCATCGCGCCTGGTTGCTTCCTTCTGCGACGGTGCTCTCCGGCGAGGACGCCTGGGTGACGATCGATGCAGCCATCTCCAATGACCTCTTCTACTTCGAGCATCATCCGATGCGCCTCGACGGGTTGCAGGTTATGGCACCCGACGGCGCGGCGGCGACTGCCGAGAACCGCAGCACCGGGCGTTACCGCAGCACCTTCGACGTGCGACTGGCGAAGAGCGGCACCTACCGGATCGCGGTGACGGGCGACACGCTTCTCGCCAGCTTCAAGGTGAACGGCCAGGCGAAACGATTGCGCGGCACCGAAGCCTCGATCCGCAAGGAATTGCCCGCCGACGCGCAGGACCTGCAGGTCACGCGCAACCAGAGCCGGACCGAAGCCTTCGTCACGGCCGGCAAGCCTACCGAGGAGGTGCTGAGGCCGACCGGAGCGGGGCTGGAGATGTTGCCGGTCACCCATCCCAACGACATCTTCGTCGGGGACGTGGCACGCTTCCGATTCCTGCTCGACGGCAAGCCGGCGGCAGGCCTCGAGGTCAGCGTGATACCCGGCGGCATCCGCTACCGCGACCAGCTCGGCGAGATGAAGTTGAAGACCGACGCCGAAGGAATCGTCGCCATCGACTGGCCGACACCGGGCATGTACTGGGTCAGCACGCGCCACGGCGAAGGCCGGGGCGAAGGCGAGCGAGGCGGGACCTTCGAGAAGCCGCTGCGCCGCGCGGGCTACGCCGCGACCCTGGAGGTCCTGCCCCAGTAGTGATCGATGGCTGCGCCGATGAAGCCCGGCGCGCGCATGGCGAGGCGCGTGCTCGTACCGCAGCTGGCGCAGGCGCCGGTCAGGCCGCCGGTGGGCGCGCGCCTGCTGCGGGTGAAGGGGCACACGATGGGAACTTCCTGGGAGGCCCGCTGGTTGGCGGATCCGACGGGCGCAGCCGCGGGCCGGGAACCCGGGTGCGAGGTGGCAGCCATGCAGGCGGGAATCCAGGCGTGCCTGGACGAGGTAGTGGCGCAGATGAGCAGCTGGGAGCCTGACTCCGACCTGAGCCGCTTCAACCGCGCGACGGCGGGCACCTCCTTCCGGCTGCCCTGCGGATTCGGCCGGGTGCTCGATCATGCGCTCGCCGTCGCCGGCGACAGCAACGGTGCCTTCGATGCGACCGCAGGCGCACTGGTCGATGCATGGGGCTTCGGCGCCGGCAGCCCGTTTCGCGATGGCGGCTTCCAGGTGCCGACCGAGGCGGTGCTGGCGGCGGCGCGCCAGGCGAGCGGCTGGCGCCGTCTGCACTTCGACCCGGCTGGCGGCACGGTCGTGCAGCCGGGTGGCCTGCGGCTCGACCTGTCGGCCATCGCCAAGGGATTCGGTGTCGACCAGGTCGCGCGCTACCTGCAGTCGCAGGGCATCGCCAGCTACCTGGTCGAGGTCGGCGGGGAGCTGCGCGGCACGGGGGTCAAGCCCGACGGGCAGCCCTGGTGGGTCATGCTGGAAGCACCGGCCGTGCAGGGGCCGAGCTGTCGGGACGGGCATGACGCCGCTGACATCGATGGCGGCGCCGAGACCGTCGTCGCACTGTACGGCCTGTCGATTGCGACCTCCGGCGACTACCGCCGCTTTGTCGACCGCGACGGTATCCACTATTGCCACGCCATCGATCCGCGCACCGGCTACCCGGTGCCGCACGGCGTGGCGTCGGTCACCGTCCTGCATGAGGACTGCATGGCAGCCGATGCACTGTCGACTGCGCTGATGGTGATGGGACCGGAGCAGGGCATCGACTGGGCGGAGCGGCGCGGTGTGGCGGCGCTTTTCCGGCTGCGGGAGCCGCCGGGCGACGCCGCCGGACGACGTAGCCCGCTGCTGGCCGAGCGCATGACGGCGCGGTTCGCCGACCTCCTGCAATGACGATCGTCGACGACATCGACCGGCTCGTGGCCGCCGCCGCGGTCGTCGCTGCGTATGCCGCGCTGTGCGCTGCAATCTTCGTTGCCGAGCGGCGCAAGCGGCAGGCCGCCGGGCGCGAGGCGGCCGCGCTGCTGCCTGGGGCTCGTGACGCGAGCCCCGTGCTGGTCGCCTTCGCCAGCCAGACCGGCACTGCCCAGTCACTCGCATGGCAGACCGCGCGGTCCCTGCATGTCGCGGGCGTCCCGTCGCGGGTCCTCGCGCTGTCGGAGGTGGCAGCCGATGACCTGAGCAGCGCGCAGCGGGTGCTGTTCCTGGTCAGCACCTATGGCGAAGGCGACCCGCCGGACAACGCGGCGCTGTTCGCGCGCCGGCTGATGGCGGCACGACTGCCGTTGCAGCAGTTGCACTACGGCCTGTTGGCCATGGGTGATCGTGCGTATGCCAACTATCGCGGCTTCGGCATCGCACTCGAGCAATGGCTGGCGCGGCAAGGCGCAAAGCCGATGTTCGAGCGTGTCGACGTCGACGACTGCGACGAGGCAGCGCTGCGTGACTGGCAGCACCGACTGGGCCGCATCGCCGGCACCGGCGACCTGCCCGACTGGCAGGCGCCCGACTTCGCGCAATGGCGGCTCGTGTCGCGCCGGCACCTGAACCCGGGCAGCGCAGGCGGCCCTGTCTTTCATGTCGAGCTGGCGGGGCCGCCGACGATGGCGCCTCAATGGGAGGCGGGCGACCTGTTCCAGGTCGTGCCGCCGGGCGAGGCCACCCGGCCGCGCGAGTATTCGATCGCGTCGCTGCCCGCCGAGGGCAGCATCCACCTGCTGGTCCGCCAGGAGCGGCGCGCGGACGGCAGCATCGGTCAAGCCTCGGGCTGGCTCACCGAACGGGCCGCAGCCGGCTCGACCATCCTCGCGCGCGTTCGCGTGCACGAGAACTTCAGGCTCGGCGACAATACCGCCCGGCCGCTCATCCTGATCGGCAACGGCACCGGCCTCGCCGGGTTGCTGGGGTTGATCCGGGCGCGCGCGGCCGCGGGTGTAGGCCGAAACTGGCTGCTCTACGGCGAGCGCAATGCCGCCAGCGATTTCCACCATCGCGACCTGATCACGCAATGGCAGCGCGACGGCGTGCTCGAGCGTGCCGACATCGTGTTCTCGCGCGACCAGCCGGCACGCCGCTACGTCCAGCACCAGCTCGCGGCCTCGGCGGAAGAGGTCCGGCGGTGGCTTCGGGCCGATGCCGCCATCTACGTCTGCGGCAGTCTCATCGGGATGGCTGCCGGGGTCGACGAAGCTCTGCTGGCCATGCTCGGCCGCAGCGAACTCGATGAGTTGACGCAGACGGGCCGCTATCGCCGCGACGTCTATTGATCGGCCACAGGGCGGCGCTGCCTGGCAGCCGGGGCCGCCGCCCTCAGCCGACGTTGGCCCACTGCCTCACCAGGTTGTGGAAATGCCCGGTAAGGGCGATGATCTCCTGGCAATCCCCGACGCGCGCTCGCAGCGTCTGGATATTCTGGTCGAGTTCGAAGAGCATGGTCCGGCGGCCGTCGTCGGACACCATGCTCTGGGTCCAGAAGAACGAACAGGTCCGCACCCCGCGCGTCACCGGCTCGACACGATGCAGGCTGGTTGCCGGATAGAGGATCAGGTCGCCGGCCGGCAGCTTGACCTCGTGGGTCCCATAGGTGTCGACCACCACCAGTTCGCCGCCTTCGTAGTCGTCGGGATCGGTGAGGAAAAGCGTCGAGGATACATCGGTGCGCAGGACACGGTCGGAACCGGCGATGGCGCGCATCGCGCCGTCGATATGCAGGCCGTAATGCTCGCCTCCCTCATAGCGGTTGAACAGCGGCGGCGACGTGCGCAGGGGAAGCACCGCGGACACGAACAGCGGGTTTCGTCCCAACGCCTCGAGGATCTCGCGGCCGAGTCGCTGCCCCACCGGCGATGACTCCGGCAGCTGCCGGTTCTGCTTGACCTGTGCGCCCTGGGGGCCGACGGTGGCGCGGCCGTCGACCCAGTCCGCACCATCCAGCTCGCGTTGGAATTGCAGCACCTGCTCGCGCGAGACGACTTCGGGAATGTGCAGCAGCACGGCAGGACCTCCGTTCGCGCGGCGGCCGGGCGATGGTCAGAACTTGAGGTTGGCCGACAGCAGCGCATAGCGGGGCGTGCCCAGCGTGTAGCGGTTGCCGGCATTGTTCATCGAGGCGACGTAGAACTTGTCGCCGAGATTGTAGACGTTGAGCTGCAGCGAGAAGTTGCGGTTCACCTCGTAAGCGGCCATCGCATCGAACACCACGTAGCTGTCGATCTCCGGCATGCTGGTGGTGGGCGTGACGGCGTTGTTGACCTGCCGCTGCTGTGTCGACAGGTAGCGCGCACCGCCGCCAACGGTCAGCCCGAACGGCAAACGGTAGGTGGTCCAGGCGGTCATCGCCAGCTCGGGCGACCAGTTGACGGCCGCACCCTGCTGCGTCGGCTGGGTCGAGGCCGCTTCGGTCACCTCGGTATCCATCCGCGCCACGCCCGCGCTGATCAGCCAGTTGGCACTCAACTGTCCCACCGCGCCGAGCTCGATCCCCTGTACCCGCCGCTTGCCGAACTGCGTGATCTCGCCGCTCACCGCGTCCTGCTGCGCGAGGTCGTTGCGGTTCTCGGTGCGGAACAGCGCGGCGGTGAACGCCAGGCGATTGCCCAGCAGGTTCCACTTGGTGCCGATCTCGACGCCGTCTGCTTCCTGCGGATCGAGGTTGAACGTGTTGGCGTTGACGAGGCCGGTGGTCGCATTGGGTGCGCCTGCGTTGAGGGTGAAGGTGTCGCTGCCGGGCGGCTTCTCGGAATAGGCATAGGCGGCGTAAACGTTGCCGTTGGGCGCGACCTTGTACAGTGCGCCGAGCTTCCAGGACTTCAGGAGGTCGGACTTGGCAAGCGAGGTCGCCGGATCGACTGAGGCGGCCGCCGGAATGCTGGTCGTTTCCGTGCGGTATTTGTCGAAGCGCAGGCCGCCGGTCACCTCGAAGCGGTCGGTGATGGCCAGGGTGTCGCTGGCGTACACGCCGATCGTGGTGGTATTGCCGCTGGACGAGCCGCCGTTGGGCAGGACCGGCGCGAACGGAATGTCCGAGCTCGGGTTGTAGAGGTTGTTCGGCGTCTGGTCGCCGACACGAGCGAGCGTGTTGTTCGTCTGCTTCTCGTAGAGGAATTCGATTCCGCCGCTCACCGTATGCTTCAGCGTTCCGGTCGCGAAGCTGGTGCTGATGTTGGTCTGGTTGGCGATGATCTCGTTGCGCTGATCCTTGCCGTGCGGCAGGAGGGCGACGGTCCAGGTCGAAGGATCGGCCGTATCAGGAAAGGCCGCGTTGGATACGCCCGTCACCAGGAAATCCTGCCGGCTGCGGCCGTAACGCGAGATGTTGCGCAGCTTCGCGCCGGAGGCCAGGTCGTGCTCGATGCGGACGGTGAGCATGTCGACCTCGACCTTGTCGCGGTCTGTGCGCGAGCCGTAGAAGTTGCTGGTATCGACGCGCGCCGGGTTCACACCGGCGCGGGCGAGGTCGGCGCTGTAGTAGCCGCTCAGCCCCACCGTCGGCAGGCCGCCGTCGGGAACCACATCGCGTTCGAGGTGCATCGCCGACAGGTAGACCCGGGTCGGTGTCCCCAGGCCCAGCGCCAGGGACGGAGCAACCGCCCAGGCGTCGTTGGTGACACGGTCACGGCCGGGCACGTCGCCTTCCTGCTTCATCACGTTGAGCCGCAGCGCAGCGCCGCTGCCCATGCCCGGCAACGTGCGGTTGAGGTCCGCCGTGGCCCGCCCCCACGACTCGCTGCTGAGGCCGACGGAACCGGTGGCGAAGTTCTCTGACAGCGGCACCTTGCTGACCAGGTTGATGTAGCCGTTCGGCGAGCCGCGGCCGATGTCCGTACCTGCCGGCCCCTTCACCACCTCGATCTGCTCGACGTTGAACGTATCGCGCGAATAGGTGCCGACGTCTCGCACGCCGTCGATGAAGATGCTGCCCTGGGTGTCGAAGCCGCGCATGAAGATCGAATCCCCGGTCGAGGTGTTGCCGTTCTCGCCCATCAGCATCGTGACGCCGGGCGTGTTGCGCAGCGCCTCGGCAAGCGTGGTTGCCGACTGCTCCTGCAGGATCTCCCTGCGGATCACGCTGATGGTCTGCGGCGTCTCCGAGATCGGTCGCGTGTACTTGGGATTGGCGACGGTGTCCGTCTTGTAGTCGTTCACCGGCGCGGCCTCGACCTTGATCTCCGGCAGTGTCGCCTGCCCGGGGGTCTGGGCGTGCGCCGGGCCTGGAAGGCCCGGTACCGCGAGGGTGGCGATGGCGGCGGCCATGGCCCGCTGCATCCGCGGTTGCTGGATGCTCGGATGCTTGCGGCTGCGGATGTGGGACATGGTGCTCGGCTCCAGGACTGGTGAGGGGTCACGCTGGGGCGGGGCGCGGCAGCGGACGGATCCGGCGGCCGTGCGACTTCGCGTGAGGTTTCGGAAGTTGGTAATAGAATTACGAGGACGAATGATAGTGATTCGCATTAGCAAGTCAACCAGATAAGGCACCAATCGTCGCCTGGGAAGGAAGCGATGCGGATTTCCGGAACGAAGAGATGCGTTGCGATGGGGCTCTGGCGGCGGATCGGTCGGCCGTGCCTGGATCCGATCCTCGGCTTCCTGGCTCAGCGTCTGCCGCCGAGCGGTCGCCGAAGATGAGGCCGAGCATTTCGGACGCAAGATCCGGGATGTGGCGCGGCCTGTCGGGAATCAGACTCCGGAGATAGACTCGAGGAAGACGGCGCGCACGCGACGATCCGCGCAGGTAGCGAGTGGCGGGAGGCAACTGAATGGGCAGGCATGGCTTCGGGCCGTGGCGGAAGTGGCGCATGCAGGCGGCGCTCCTGCTCGCGACGGTGCTGCCCGTGGTGCCCGCAAACGGTACCGGAGACCAGGTGCCGAAGGTGACGCCGTCGAAGGCGCGACTCTACGACATCACGACCGAGACCGGCATGCCTCACCTCGAGGAGAGTCTGCGCTACGCGACCGTGCGGCAGCGGCGCTGCCTGGACCCGGCCGATCTCTCGCGTGCGTTCTGGATGCTCGACGATGTATCGCTGCGGGATTGCCGTCTTGAAAAGAAGGCCCAGGCACAGGACGGCGCGCGCTATGACCTGCGCTGCGACGGCGGCCACGGCACCACCGGCAGCGCGCAATGGCAGATCGAACCGGAGCAGCTTAGCGGCAAGCTCGACGTCAAGCTCGGCGGCAAGAACATGACGTTCTACCAGCGGGTGGTGGCGAAGGCGGTGCCGTCCGCTCAGCCGCACCGGCGCGACGCCTGTCCAGGGGCTGGCTCAGGATACTGATGTCAGGAAGACTGGATCAATTCCACTCGGCATTTCAAGCCCGGCGCCCGTGCCAGCCTGGCATCGCAGGTCAGCAGTGGGCTGTCCAGAACCTCCGCGAGGGCGACGTAGACGGCATCGTAGGCTGTGAGGTTCTCACGCAGTTGCCACACTCGGGGCAGCAGCGGCTCGTGTGCGTGGCGCTGCAGATCAAGATCACGCAGATCCTGCAGCGCGGTGGCCGCGCCGATGGCATCGATGCCACCGTCGCGGACATATCGTCGCATGACCTGGGCAACTTCGATGTCCGCAAGGTGAGGAATGTGCAGTCCGACTGCCGGGTCGGCAACGCGCGGGGCGATTCCTGCGCCCGTCGGCGTGTGCAGGAGCAGTTCCACCAGAACAGAGGCATCCAGCACCATCACCGTACGGTGCGTTCCTCTCGAACCGCATCAGCCGCGCTGATGGGCAGACGCCTCAGGGGCCTTGAGCGAAGCCGATCAAGCACCTCCTGCCGCGTCGGACGTTCCAGCGCTTTGCCGACCTCACGCATGATGTAGTCAGACATGGACATGCCTTCCAAGGCCGCCCGCGCCTTCAGCCGGCGGTGGAACTCGGGCGGCACGTTCCTGATCTGAACCATGACGGTCGACATGAAGAAAGCATAGTTTCATCGCTTTTTCATGTCAAGGATCAGATATGCAGCGCCTGCCCCAGCGCCCTCAGCGCCGCCTCCTGCACCGCTTCGCCCAGCGTTGGATGCGCATGGATCGTGTGCGCCACGTCTTCCAGTCGCGCACCCATCTCGATCGACTGCGAAAACGCCGTCGCCAGCTCCGACACGCCGGTACCTACCGCCTGCCAGCCGACGATCAGGTGGTTGTCCTGGCGCGCCACCACACGCACGAAGCCGTCGCTCGATTCGAGCGTCATGGCCCGGCCGTTGGCCGCGAAGGGAAACTGCGCACTGACGATTTCGAGTCGAGCCTTGTGCGCGTCCGCCGGCGAGAGGCCGGCGGTGACCAGTTCCGGGTCGGTGAAGCACACGGCCGGAATGACCGCCGGCGTGAAGTGCCGGCGCTTGCCGGCGATGATCTCTGCCACCGTCTCGCCTTGCGCCATGGCACGGTGCGCCAGCATCGGCTCGCCGGTCAGATCGCCGATGGCCCACACGTTGTGCATCGACGTACGGCACTGGTCGTCCACCTTCACCGCACGGCCTTCCATGTCCAGCATCAGCGATTCGATGCCGGTGCCTGACGTTCGGGGACGGCGGCCGACGGCAACCAGCACGCGATCAGCCTGCAGGCTCGATTCGCGGCCCTCCGCATCGCGCACCTGCAGCATCAGCGGTACTGCGGCGCGCGGCGCCGATGCCGCCGCCGGGCTGCCCTCGACCAACCCTTGCACGCTGCACCCGAGGCGCAGATCGATGCCCAGCCGACGCAGGGATGCCGCCACCGGACGGGTCAGTTCCTCATCGTAGGTCGGCAGGAGGCGGTCCATCGCTTCCACGACGGTGACGTGGGAGCCGAGCTTGCGGTAGACGATGCCGAGCTCGAGTCCGATGTAGCCCGCACCGACCACCACCAGACGTGGTGGAATGGCGTCAGGCGACAGCGCTTCGGTGGCCGACACGACCGGGCCGCCGAAGGGCAGGCCGGGCAGCGCGACGGCTTCCGATCCGGTAGCGAGAAGGAGATGCTCGCAGCGGATGCGGATGTCGGTGGCATCCGGATGGCTGTCCTGCCGCGTCTTCACCTCGACGGTCTTGCCGTCGAGAATGCGGGCCGAGCCGTGCACCACCGTCACGCCATGCTTCTTGAGCAGCGTGCCCACGCCGCCGGTGAGTCGGGAGACGATACCGTCCTTCCAGCGCACGGTCTGCGCCAGGTCCATCTTCGGCGACTGCACGCGAATCCCGATGTCCGATGCCGCCGCCGATCCACTGCCGTGTGCCGGTGCCTCCGCATAGCGCGCGACCTTGTGGAATTGCTCTGCTGCATGGATCAGGGCCTTCGACGGAATGCAGCCGACATTCAGGCAGGTGCCGCCGAGCCGCTCGGCTTCCACCAGCGTGACCTGCACGCCGAGTTGCGCAGCCCGGATCGCGGCGACGTAGCCGCCCGGACCGCCGCCGATCACCAGGAGTCGAGAGGTGGCAGACTGCATCGGCTACTCCACGAACAGCATGGCGGGGCACTCCAGCAGAGCCCGGATCGCCTGGATGAACTGGGCCGCGTCCATGCCGTCGACCACGCGATGGTCGAATGACGACGACAGGTTCATCATCTTTCGGATCACGACGGCGCCGTCGCGAACCATCGGCCGCTCGACGATGCGGTTCACGCCGACGATCGCCACCTCGGGGTGATTGATGACCGGCGTGGTGACGATGCCGCCGAGCGGACCCAGGCTGGTGATGGTGATGGTGGAGCCGCTCAGTTCCTCGCGGGATGCCTTGGCCGTGCGCGCGGCATCCGCCAACCGCCCGATCTCGGCAGCCGCCGTCCACAAGTCATGGGCCTCCGCATGCCGCAGCACCGGCACCATCAGTCCGTTCGCTGTCTGGGTGGCAATGCCGGCATGCACCGCGCCATGACGGGTGACGATTCCGGCCTCGTCGTCGAAGCGCGCGTTGACCTGCGGATACTCGCGCACCGCCAGCACCACCGCCCTCAGAAGCAGCGGCAGGACGGTCAGCTTGCCGCGGCTCTGACCCCAGCGTGCATTGAGCCGCGCGCGTAGCGCCTCCAGCTCGGTGACGTCGACTTCCTCGACGTAGCTGTAGTGCGGGATGCGGCGCTTGGCTTCCTGCATCTTCTGCGCGATGCGGCGCCGCAGGCCGATGATCGGGATCGCCTCCTCTTCATCCCTTGCCTCGTACCCGGCGGACCGTGCGCGCGTGCCGGCTGTCTTGTCCCGCGCGGCAAGCCACGCGTCCAGGTCTCCTTGAAGGATCACGCCGCCTTCGCCGCTGCCGTGGACGAACCGCAGCTCGATGCCGAGGTCCCAGGCCCGCCGGCGCACTGCCGGCGATGCCAGCGGCTTCTCGCCCGCCGACCGCGCCGGCTGCGCGGTGGCGCGCTTTCCGCCGCCGCGCGCCGTGCCGCGCGCGGCGGCGGCGTTCGATGCGGCCGCTGGTGCCTGCGCATCCGCGGACGCGGTCGCACTCGATGCCGCGCCATCCCGGTCCGGCGTTTCCATTTGCGGCGCCGGCTCCTGCGGCGCCCGCATTTGCGGCGCAGTGCGTTGCGCCGCCGCCGCTTGCCCCGGCGCTGACGTCGTCGACACCGTCTTCGGCGTCGCTGCCTTCACGTTGCCTTCGCCTTCGACTTCGATGCGCACCAGCTCCGTGCCGACGGCCATGACCTCGCCGACGTTGCCCCCCAGCGAGACGACCTTGCCCACCACCGGCGACGGTATCTCGACGGTCGCTTTGTCGGTCATCACCTCGGCGAGCAGTTGGTCCTCGGCAATCACATCACCGGGCTTGACGTGCCAGGCGACGACCTCGACTTCCGCGATTCCCTCGCCGATGTCCGGCATCTTGATGACGTGCTCGCCCATCAGCATCTCCCAGCCGCTTTTGCGACCCGCCCGGCCTGCCGGCGCCTCACGATCGCATCCCTTTCATCGCGCGCTTGAAGGCTGCGCCCACGCGCTCGGGGCCGGGGAAATAGGCCCATTCCTGTGCATGCGGATAGGGCGTGTCCCAGCCGGTGACCCGCTCGATCGGTGCTTCGAGGTGATAGAAGCAGTTCTCCTGGACCAGCGACAGGAGTTCCGCGCCGAAGCCGCAGGTGCGGGTGGCCTCGTGCACGATGACGCAGCGCCCGGTCTTCTTCACCGACGCCAGCAGCGGCTCGAGGTCGAGCGGCCACAGGCTGCGCAGGTCGATGATCTCGGCGTCGATGCCGGTCTCCCTGGCCGCGGCTTCAGCGACGAACACCATCGTGCCGTACGCGATGACGGTCAGTTCCGAGCCTGGCCGGAAGATCGACGCCGACTCCAGCGGCACCGTGTAGTAGCCATCCGGGACCTCGCCGAGGGGATGCCTCGACCACGGCACGACCGGACTCTCATGGTGGCCATCGAAGGGGCCGTTGTAGAGCCGCTTGGGCTCGAGGAAGATGACGGGATCGTCGTTCTCGATCGATGCGATCAGCAGGCCCTTGGCGTCGTAGGGGTTGGACGGCATCACCGTGCGCAGGCCGCAGACGTGGGTGAACAGCGCCTCCGGGCTCTGGCTGTGGGTCTGGCCGCCGTAGATGCCGCCGCCGCAGGGCATGCGGATGACCATCTGCGCGGTGAACTCGTTGACCGAGCGGTAGCGCAGCCGCGCCGCTTCCGAGACGATCTGGTCGGAGGCGGGATAGAAGTAGTCGGCGAACTGGATCTCCACCACCGGCCGCAATCCGTAGGCGCTCATCCCGACCGCGGCGCCGACGATTCCGCCTTCGGAAATCGGCGCATCGAACACCCGCGACTTGCCGTACTTGGCCTGCAGTCCCTCGGTGGCTCGGAACACGCCGCCGAAGTAGCCGACGTCCTGGCCGAACACGACCACGTTGTCGTCGCGCCCGAGCATGACGTCCATTGCGGAACGCAGCGCCTGGACCATCGTCATCCGGGAGGTGGCCTGTACCGGCGTCGAACCTCCCTGCTGCGTCTGCGATGCGGCGTGCGGCCGGGCCGATGCGCCGTCATCGCGCTCTTTGGCGGCGCGGATCGCGTCGGCGGGGATGCGGGCCGGTTGGCTCGTCATGGTCACACTCCCAGTTCCTGGCGCTGCCGGCGCAGATGCGGAGGCATGTCCTTGTAGACGTCTTCGAACATGTCGGCCGCGCTCGGCGCGTAGCCGCTCGCGAGCGTGCCGTAGCGTTCGGCCTCCTTCTGGGCAGCGGAAATCATCGCCTCGGTTTCCTTGTAGGCGGCGTCATGCCGTTCATGCGACCACTCGCCGATGCGGATCAGGTGCTTCTTCAGTCGCTCGACCGGATCGCCGAGCGGAAAGCGCGCCCAGTCGTCGGCCGGGCGGTACTTGGACGGATCGTCCGAGGTGGAGTGGGGGCCGCCACGGTAGGTGACCCATTCGATAAGCGTCGGGCCGAGATTGCGACGGGCGCGTTCGGCGGCCCAGCTCGATGCTGCGTAGACAGCAAGGAAATCGTTGCCGTCCACGCGCAGCGAGGCGATGCCGCAGCCCACGCCCCGCGCTGCGAAGGTGGTCGCCTCGCCCCCGGCGATCGCCTGGAAGGTGGAGATGGCCCACTGATTGTTGACCACGTTCAGGATCACCGGCGCGCGATAGACGTGGGCGAAGGTGAGCGCGGTGTGGAAATCTGCCTCGGCGGTGGCGCCGTCGCCGATCCAGGCCGAAGCGATCCGCGTGTCGCCCTTGATGGCGCTGGCCATGGCCCAGCCCACCGCCTGGATGAACTGCGTGGCGAGATTGCCGGAGATGGTGAAGTAGCCGGCACGCCGCACGGAGTACAGGGTAGGCAGCTGGCGGCCCTTGAGCGGGTCGCGCTCGTTGGACATCAGCTGGCAGATCAGCTCCACCAGCGGCACATCGCGCACCATCAGGATGCTCTGCTGCCGGTATGTGGGAAAGCACATGTCGTCCGCATTGATCGCCATGGCATGAGCCGAGCCGATCGCTTCCTCGCCGAGGCTCTGGATGTAGAACGACATCTTCTTCTGGCGCTGCGCGGTCAGCATGCGGGAATCGAAGAGGCGCGTCTTCAGCATCGCCAGCAGGCCCTTGCGCAGGAGTTCCGGCGGCAGCTCCGGGTTCCATGGGCCTGTTGCGCCGCCGTCGTCGTCGAGCACCCGGATCAGCGTGTAGGCGAGGTCTTCGGTCGCAACCGGCGCGACGTCGATGGAAGGACGCCTGACCTCACCGGCCTTGGCCAGGTGCAGGTAGGAGAAATCGGTGGGATGGCCAGGGCGCCCGGTGGGCTCCGGCACGTGCAGGCGCAGGGGTTGCGCCGCTTGCGACTGGTCTTGCCTCTTCATTCTTCTGTGCTCCGCGCTCGATCGTGTCTTGCGCCCCGGTTGAGGGTCCGGCAACTGCAATGGTGGCGCAGGTCGTCCGGTTGGTGCGCCGATGAAGCAGAGGTCGTCGCCGACATCGAACGCGCGCCCATATTAACGCATCGTTGCTGGGATGCTCGCCGGGCCGCCGTCCATCGGTCGCCGCAAGCCGTCGGTTCCCGCCCGACCAGTCGATTCTCGCCTGCGGGTCTGGCGCTCCTAGACTGCAAGCCTGCTCCAAACCGCGTGAGGACGGATGAGAAAATCCAGCAGCATCGCCGGTGGCATTCTCGTGGCCGCGCTGGCAAGCTCCGCACCAACAATCACAACCGCCGCCGATGCGACGACGCCGGAACCGGTGGCCAAGGCGGTGGGCGACGTCATGGTCCAGACGAGCGAACGCGAGATCGCCGGTTTCCGCTGGGGCAGTCCGGTCACTGCCCTGGCATCGAGCAAGCAGGTGCGCCCGAGCGCCGGTTTCTCGGCGAGGTGCTCGGCCGACATCGCTTCGGCCGAGCGCGCCGACTGCACCGCCTTCGTGCCGATCACCGGCAACGGCTTTGCGCGCGCCTACTACGCGACCGCGCGCGACGGCCTGCTGATGGTCGAGTCATACGCGACCCGCTTCGACTGCGCCCACTTCGACGAAATGGCCTCGCCTTCCGCCGGGCATCGCCGCGAACTCGCTGCACTCGGCTGGAATTACCTGCGTCGCGATCGCCGGCCGGAAGGTGCGGATGGCATCGTCGAGACCCAATGGTTTGCCCGTCACGGAATCGGCATCGAGCTCAACTTCATCAAGGTGCAGCGCGCCGGCACCTGCGGGGTCAAGTCCTTCGTCAGCAAGATGCTCTAGGAGCTCAGGCTCCCGAGCTGTCTTGCTGCCGGCGGTCGGTACGGCTGAGCTAACATCGACCGCATGAGCAAGCGAAGCAGCCGCGGGTACACCCGCCGGTACGACAGGCCCATCACCATCTACCTGGACCAGGACGGGCCGCTGGCGGATTTCCAGGGCGCCGCGGACGCCGCCGGCCTCGAGCCGAAACAGGCCAAGATGCTGCGCGGCTTCTATCGCGGCCTGCCGCTCACGCCGGGCGCGAAGGAGGCGGTGGAGGAGTTGCTCGGCTTTCACCACCTGCACGTATTCGTCGCCACGAAGATCCCGGACAGCAATGCCCACGCGGCGACCGAGAAGATCCTCTGGCTCAACGAGCACCTGCCGGGGCTCGGCGAGCGCATCATCATCACGCCGAACAAGGCATGCCTGGGCACGGCGAACGACTTCCTGGTCGACGATCGCGCGCACAAGGCGGATGCGAGTTTCTTCCCGGGGACCTTCATCCACTTCGGGTCCGCCGAATTCCCGGATTGGGAAGCGGTGATGAAGCGTTTCCGGAAGATCGAGAACGCGCGCGAAGGCGGTGGATCGGCGGCGCAGGACGATGACGATCGCGCCAAGGTGCGCGCGACGCAGTCGGCGGGCGACGGCCCAGGCTGACGACAGGAAGCGGACCGCCGGGCTCCTGCCGACGCTACCGCGAATGCGGTATGTGAAAGGGTGCGTTGCCCCCTTACGCTCTGATCTTCGCATTGCAGGAGGTCATCAATGGACACGAGCGAAAAGAATGGCGGCGATCAATTCCCCGGCGGGGCGGGCCTGCGGGAACCGGAGCAGGGATACATGGGCTCCTGGCTGCGGGGAGCAGGCGTCTGCGGGCTGGGGGTGCTCATCGGTTTCATTCTCGGACTCGCGGCCTCGCCATCTTCGATGTCATCGGCGTCGCTGCTGGAGCGGGTCACGCCAGATTGGGCGGCGTCGGCGCCGGCGACGATGAACGACGCGATACTCCCGGACGGTCTCGTGGCGAGGCGGCAGGCATTTCCGGACCATTTCGCCGTGCCTTCGCCATCGGCGGCTGCTGCCGATGCGTCTACTCCGGGCGGGACTGCGTCCGGCATGGATCCGCTGCCTTCGATCGGAGGAATGGAGACTTGCTGGAGCATGCCGGAGACCGTTACCTGCTGAGCCGGACTTGCTGAGCCGTTGAGCCGTTGCATGCTGAGCCTTACATGCAAGGAAGCGTGCAACTTCGGCCAGGGCTTGCGCTGGCGACCGGTTCGGTAGCATGCTTGCATCCTGCGGGCCCGCCAGTCGACGTCGCGGCTGTTCGCCTGCGGGTGCGCCGTGAAGCATGCGGCATTCCAAGGGCTGCTTCACGGGAGCCCGCATGCGCCGGACCCGGAGGGAGAGGCGCAATGTCGGCAACCCGGATCGTGCTGGTCGAAGATGACCCGGAGGTTCGCGAACGCTTTGCGCAGCTGCTGGGGGTTGAACAGGACTTCGAGATCGCCGGCGCGTTCGGCGATGTCGGCAGCGGCAGAGCGTGGCTGCTGGCCAATCCCGCCGATGTCCTGCTGGTAGACCTGGGGCTTCCGGATGGCAACGGCATCGAGCTCATCCGACTGAGCGTGCGTCTCCAGCCCGCGTGCGAAATTGCCGTGGTGACCATGTTCGCCGACAGCGACAATGTTTTCGCCTGCCTCGAGGCGGGCGCGACCGGCTACATCCTGAAGGACGAGATCCCCTCCGGCATCGTCGGCAGCGTGCGGATGCTGCTGTCCGGGGGCTCGCCCGTCAGCCCCTCGATCGCTCGCCGGCTGTTGGCCCGCCTCGGGCCTTCCGCCGGTTCCAGGCGTGTGTCGCCGGACGCTGCGGCCGCCCGGCGCGCTTCGCCGGCCGTGCGCGACAGCGACGAATCACTGTCAACGCGCGAGGTGGAGATCCTGGAACTGGTTGCGAAGGGACTGAGCGTTCGGGAGATCGGCAGCCTGCTGGCGGTCTCGCCGCACACGGTCGGCACGCACGTGAAGAACATCTATCGCAAGCTGTCGGTGCATTCGCGAGCCGAAGCGGTATTCGAGGCGCGCGGCATGGGGCTGTTGCGGGGGTGATTGATGGCGGGGCTGCAGACTTCCCCGTGGTCTTGCACTCGCCTTCCCGCACTGCGGTTCGCGTTGTTGCTTTCGCTCCTGGTGCTTTCGTGGAATCAACCGGCCGTCGCACAGTCCGCTCCTGCTGCGGTCGTCGATGCGGCGACGCTGGTCGCGCGGCTGGATCCTGCCAGTCCGGTGGACATGTCGGCGGACAGGCCGCCGCTGGCCGAGCAGCCCGAGCGGGTCAAGCTGCCGCATCGCTTCAGGCGCCTGGACGGCAATACTCCAGGCGTCTTCTGGTACCGCTTCGATCTGCCCCCGCTGGCCGCCATGCCCCAGTCGCCGGCGATCTTCCTGCCGCGGCTCACCGACGGCGTCACCTTCTACCTGAACGGCACGCCGGTGCTGCGGGTCCCCGGATCCGACGCGTTGAAGCGCGTGCGCTGGCGCAGGGCACGAGCCTTCGTGCTGCCGGCGCAGGCCTTGCAGGCCGAGGAGAACGTGCTGACGGCCAAGGTAATCAGCCGCGACTTCACCGTCAGCTTTCCGTACCTGCTCCTCGGCCCGCAGGACGATCTGCAGGCTCAAGTCGAGAACCGCCAGTGGCTGGACCAGTATGGATCGCAGTTCGCCGGCATCACCGCTCTGATCATCGGTGCCTTCATCCTTTGCATCTGGTGGTTCAGGCGCGACGAGCGCTACTACCTGCTGTTCGGCCTCAGCAGCCTTCTGTGGGCCGTGAGGACGCTCAACTACAGCGTGGAGGTGATGCCGACGGCGAACTGGTGGTGGTGGCGGGCCCTGCATTTCCTGGTGGTTGCGGCAGCGACCGGCACCCTGGCGGGCTTCTTCCTCAGCTTTGCGGGCCTGAAGATGCGCAGGTGGGGGATCGCCTTCGCCATCTATGCGGTGCTGGGACCGATTGCAGTGATCGCGAGCAACGGCCACCTGCACGATGCGGTATACGTCTGGTGGCAGGGGCCGCTTTTCCTGATGATCATTGCCACCCTCGCGCGCTTCGCCTGGTGGGGCTACCACCACCGTTCGGTCGAGGTGCTGCTGATCACGACAGGCGTGATCCTCGCCACCGCGTTGGCCGCCAACGACTATGCCACCATGATCGGAGTGCTCGAGCACACGCGCGTCTACACGCTGCATTTCGCTTTGCCGGTGCTGCTGCTGACGATCGGCGCGCTGCTGACGATCAGGTTCGTGCGCGCGCTGCGCTCCAGCGAGAATGCGAATGCCGTGCTGGCAGAAAGGCTTGCCCAGAAGGAGCGCGAGCTCGCCGAGCAGTTCGATCGAATGAGGTTGATCGAGCAGCGCACCGGGAGTGCCGCCGAGCGCCAGCGGATCATGCAGGACATGCACGATGGCCTGGGCGCGCAACTCGTGTCGTCGCTGGTGATGGTCGAGCACGGCGCGGCCCGGCCGTCCGAGATCGCCACGCTGCTGCGCGAGGCGCTCGACGAGATGCGGCTCGCCATCGATGCTTTCGGACAGGTCGAGGTCGACCTCGTCGGCGCGTTGGCCAGCCTGCGCCACCGTATGGAGCCTCGCTTCCATGCCGCCGGCATCTCCCTTCTATGGTCGATGGACGATGCATTCGGCGCGTTGCAGCCGGACGAGCACTGCGCACTGCAACTGCTTCGTATCGTCCAGGAAGCGCTTTCCAACGCGATCAAGCACAGCGGCGCAACCGAAGTGCGTATGCGCTTTGAAGCGGACCAGTCTTACCTGCGGATCATCGCCGCCGACGACGGCTGTGGATTCGGCGCCGGATCCGCCGGTGCAACTGCCGGTGTAGCTGAAGCCACGGCTGCGGGCACCGCGGGCGCGGGATCTTCCGTCCGCCGGCCGCTGCCGGGCCACGGCATCACCGGCCTGCGCAAACGTGCCCACGCGCTCGGCGGCGACCTGGGAATCGACACCTCGTCGCACGGCACCACGATCGTCGTGAGCGTTCCGCTGGCTGCGATGGCGAGCCGGTCATCGGCAACGAAACAAGGCGCGTCATTCCCGGCAGCGGCGGAACATGCGCACGCGCCAGGGGCGCCACCCATGTCGCGCGGGCCCGGCGAATACCCTGTTTCCGGTATTACCTCGCTCCCCGATGCCTCCTAGACTCTTGCCGGCAGGTTCCTTCTCGCGCGCTATGCCCGGGTCGGCCTGCCCTATCGAGAGGAGACGCCATGAAAAGCGAGGTCAGTGTCGAAAGGCTGGCGGTCGACCTGGCCGTCGAGAGGTATTTCGCGCCCCAGCCCAGGCAAGGAGTGGTCGGCACCCTCTACGTCATCGTCCTGGTAGCGGGCGTGTTTCTCGCGGTGGCGATGACGGTGCTGTTCGTGCGGATCATAGTCGAGAGACCGGTCACCGCGCTGGATGGTGCACCTGGTGAGGCTCACACGGGCGCACCCCCGGCTGCGTTGGCGCAGGGCAAGCCCTCAGGGATCGAGGCGGTTGAAGCTCCCGTTCCTCGAGCGGAGGGGCATCCCTGAGCCGTCTTCAGCCGTCACGTCCGCAAGTCGTCGAGCGTCTTTCCACTTCGCAGGGCCTCCTTGATCCACTCCGGGCGGCGGCCCCGTCCCGACCAGGTGTTGCCCGCGTCGTCCCTGAACTGCGCGGCCCCACCTGCCGGCCGCCTGCCGCGGGCACCAGCGGCCTTGGCAAAGCCGTTCGTCAGCGGCTTGTCGTCAGGCCGGACCCTGCGGCTCGCGCGCGCGACGCCGCGACGGCCGCGCGGCTCCGTGGCCAGCCCGAGGTCCTGCGCGGAAAGGTTGTAATGCGCGATCGCTTCCTTGATACGAGCAACGACGCCGGCAGCTTCCTTCTTGCGGATTGCGTCCGCCTCGCGTTCGAGCGCTTCGATTTCCTTTTCGATCCTGGCTAGTGACTTTGGCACGTTGATGCGCTCCTTGAGAGTGGCTGCCTCGGCAAGATCCCTGCCCGGCGAGTCGGCCGGCAGGCCGGCGCGATCCGTTACCTCGTCATCAGGCTCCGGAACTCACGCCTGAAGCAGTCGCAATACCGCAAATTCCGCGGCGCCAGCATCGTCTCCCGCCGTGAAGCAGGCTGCGCTCCGGTGCCCGGCAACGCCGCCGACACGCCCGCTGAAGACGGCGCCCACGCTTCCGGGACCGCCGGCGCTGTGCCCGACCACTTCCATCGGCGCCTGAAGCTCGGACCCCATGACGCCCATCATGACGCCGAGTCCGTAGCCGGTACTGATCCACGGTCGACCGGGCAGGCTGCCCCCGATCGGATGGCTGCGCAGTAACGCGTCGCGCGAAGCAGGCGCGAGCAAGTCGCTTGCCAGCAGGCGGTGCAGCGCGAGAGCTGCTTCGCAGACCGGGCCGACGACGCAGCCATGGTAGACCCACCCAGGGTCGTAGCTGCGCCTCGGAGGATGAGCGATGCCTTGCATCTGCTCTGCCGATTCCGCGATCCTCGCGGCCTGAAGGCCTAGTGGCCGCAGCACCAGGCGCGCCATCGCGTCGGCTAGCGAGGTATCGGCCTTGCGTTCCACTTCCCGCCGCAGCAGAAGGTAGCCGACATTCGAATAGGCCCATCCTTCCTCAGGCTCGAACACGAGCTCGTGCGGCGGAATGCTGCGCAGCAGTTCCTCTTCCGACCACGGCGTATCGCCACGTTCGACCGCCGCGTGATAAGCAGCAAGCCCGCCGTAGTCGCCGACGCCCGCCCGGTGCTGAAGCAGTTGCCGAGGCGTGTAGGGAAGTCCTGCGAGGGGCTCGTCGAGCGCGATCAGCCGCCGCTCCGAAAGCAGCAGCACGCAGGCGGCGAGCAAGGTCTTGGTGAAGCTCCACCAGGCGACGATGGCATCGGACGACGCCGGGTCGAGTGTGCCGTCCTCGTCGACAACGGCCGTCACGCAGGCGGGCATCGCGACGCTTGCTAGCGGCCGCTGACGACCGGCGCCGAAGCGGCGCCGGCCCCCGCCGGGTTCTGCCGCAGCAGTAGCAGCGCGCCGAAGGCGGCAAGGCCCAGGGCAGCCGACAGCCACAGCGCGCCGGAGCCCCACTTCGCCAGGCAAACGCCGAAGAGCCATGGCGAAAGGGCTTGGGCGACGCGTGCCGGAACCATCAGCAGTCCCTGGCGCTCGCCGTAGGCCTGCGGGCCGAACAGGACCAGCGGCAGGGTGCCCTTCGCGATCGTCAGGATGCCATTGCCTGCGCCGTGCAGCAATGCAAACGCCGCCGCGGCCGGTGCGCCGGCAACGAGGAGCACCATCGCGCCGAGGGGATGCATCAACGTGGCGAGCCTGGCGGACAACAGCGGGTGCAGGCGGCGGAGGAGGCCGAATTCCAGCAGGCGCGCCGCTACCTGCGCCGGGCCGATCAATGCGCCGGCTGCAACCGCCGCGGCGACCGTGGCGCCGCTGGCAACCAGCAGCTGCGGCAGGTGCGCGGCCATCGCGGTGCTGGTGAACCAGGTCACGGCGAAGACGAAGGCGAGCAGGACCGCCGTGCGGGTCGTTCCGCCCGCCTCGCCGCGCATCGACGACGACGGCGCGTTGCCGGCGGGGTCGACAGCCGGCGGTACGCGCGGGATCGACCAGTTCAACGGAAGCCCCAGGAACACGTGCAGGCCGGCCCAAGTCACGCAGGCACCGCGCCAGCCGACGTTCGCCTCGAGCATCGTCGAAAGCGGCCATCCCACCGTGCTCGCAAACCCTGCGATCAAGGTGATGCCGGTGATCACGCTGCGCGAATCGCGGCCGTAGAGACGCACCAGGGCTGCGAAGGCAGCCTCGTACAGCCCGCTGCCCATGCCGATGCCGAGTACCAGGAACCCGGCGAACAGGGCCACCGCTTCCTGTGCCATCGCGAGGCCCAGCAACCCGACGGCGAACACGACGTTCGTGCCCATGAGCACCGGCCGCCCGCCCCATCGATCGATGGCGCGGCCGGCGTAGGGCCCGAGCAGCGCCGACACGAGGAGAGCGGCAGAGAACGCCGCAAACACGGTCGGCACCGCAATGCCGAGGTCCCGGGCCATCGGCGCCGCGAGCATTGCCGGCAGGTAGTAGGACGAAGCCCAGGCAAGGGTCTGGGCCGCACCGAGGACGCAGACCGTCCGCGCACGCTCCTGCACGATGTCAGCTGCAGCAGGTGGCGGCTGAGTCTAGTTCCACTTCGGGCATGTCATCCGGCGTCGCAGCGTTGGCTTCGGCAATCATGTGCGGACTTTAGCGGCCGAGCCGGGTAGTTGCAATAGCAAGTGGTCGGAGCCTGACACGGCCGGCTCGATCAGAGGCCGGAGCTCCGCAACATTGCCCTGCTGGCGCCGATCCTCATCGGTCCTTCATCGTTCGGGGCTGGCATACTGCGGGGGGAAGTGATCGTCGATGTCGGGGCGAGGCGGGAGTACAGGCATGAATGTGTTGCGTTCGGATGATGGTGGCAAGCTGGTGTTGCGGGTGGCGATCGGGGTTCTATTGCTGCTGCATGGCATAGCCAAGTTGAAGAGCGGGGTTGGGGGCATCGAGGGGATGTTGACTTCGAATGGGCTGCCTGGTGCTTTGGCGTATCTGGTGTACGTCGGCGAGATCCTTGCGCCTCTGGGACTTATCCTCGGCGTCTTCACGCGCATCAGCGCCGCGATAGTGCTGGTCAACATGCTGTTCGCCATCGGCCTCGCTCACATGGGCGAGGTGTTCACGCTGACAACGACCGGCGGCTGGGGAATCGAACTGCAGGCGCTGTTCCTGTTCGGCGCGCTGGCGGTCGTACTGCTCGGGCCGGGACGGTTCAGCGTTCAGAGCAGCGGCAGCAGATGGAATTGAGGCTTCGCGTCAACCACCCATCTGGGTGGTTCCCGGTCTCATCGTCCCAGGCTACATTCGCGGCGACATTCCCAGAGCGCCGCCATGAGCCGACAACCGCAGCAGCCCTCGACCCCTGACGAGATTCTCGCCGCCGCTTACCGCCGCGCAGAGGAGCGGGCGCGGGACTGCGTTGCTCGAGGCGAACTGGTGCCCCTGGAAGTGCTCGCGCAGCGAATGAGGACGACCCACGAGTCGATCACCGATTCGGTTTGGGCCGGGCGCCTATTTTCGGTGCCGGTCGGAGAACGGGTCTTCTTTCCGGTCTTCTTTGCCGAGCCTGGGGTGGCTCGCGACGACCTCGAATTCGTCATTCCCGGGCTTGCCTCGCGCGAGCCGTGGAGCAAGTTCATGTTCTTCACGACCGGCAAGGCTTCGCTGGGCGACAGCACGCCGATCGACGCGCTGAAGCGCGGCATGCGCGATTGCGTCAGGCGCATGGCCCTGGCATTCAACGAGTCCTGAAGTCGAACGGCTCGGTCGCGCGAGACGGAAGGAGGCTTCTCCGGCGAGCGGTGCAGGGGCTCCGTTATCCCGGCGGACGGCTGCACGTGCTGCACTAGAATTCCGGCTCGCGCAGTGCCAGCAACGTCATGGTCTCCATCTCCGTCGTTACTCCCGAATCCGATTCAAGAGCATGCACATGCGGCCACCCCTTGGCCGGGGACCCCGAATCCTGTCCGGAATGCGGCGCGCCGGCGGCGCCGCCCGCGAATGAGAACTCGGACCGGAACGCAAAGCGGGAGGCCAATCGGTCTGCGAATCGGGCAGCGAAGCGGGCAGCGAATCGGGCAGCAAAGCAGGCCGAATCGCAGGCGGCGGGGCGTGCGTTGGCAAGCCGCATCGGCACCGGGCGAGGCAAGACGCTCAGCACCCTGACCGGTGTCGCATCGGTCGGGATGCTCGGACTGGTTGCCTTCGGCATCGTCGGCAGAAGCGGGAGCATCCTTGCATCGGCCGTGGTTCCGCTTCTTGTGATCGTCTGCTGCCTGTCCTGGCCGCGGCAGCGCGGCCTGACGCGGGCCGAGTACCTTGCCCTTCCGCACGCCCGGTCGCGCAACGGCCGCCTGCGCTGCATTCACTGCGGCGGCCTCGGGGCTACCCTGCCTGAAAGCGAGGCTGCCCGGCGGTACGACTGTCGCAAGTGCCGGGAGATCCTGTTCTCGGCGTAGCAGGCTCTCAGGAGACCAGTAGCCGCAGCTCCCGCAGCAGGTTTACACCCTACACCTTTGGCTTCGTCCCGATGCCGATGTTGATCGGGTTGGCCAGTCGGGCCGCGGCGCGGCCGCCGGCTCGATCCCGAACCATCCTCTGGAGCGCCTGCCGGATCGCGTCCTTCTCGTCGCCGTTGACGCTCAGCTCGCTCAGGATCATGTCGACGATGGGATTGCTCGATGCGATCCACTCCCATAGCTGGTTTCCGCTTCGGAACTCGGTAACTTCGGTGATCGTCTCCACCTCGACCTGCTGCAATCCCGCGGCAGCAAGCTCGTGGCGCAGCCTTTGCGGATCGTGGAGCTGAAATGGAAGCGGGAGAGGATCCATCGGGGGGCCTTCGAAGCCGGGCCGGACCGAGCCGACCGACTCCACGAAGAACTGGAGGAAGTCGATCCTGTGCGGATCGCCATACACGTTCATCAGAACGCGACCCCCAGGCCTGACGACCCGCATCATCTCGCTGATG
This sequence comes from uncultured Pseudomonadota bacterium, assembly GCA_963844195.1. GTDB lineage: Bacteria > Pseudomonadota > Gammaproteobacteria > Burkholderiales > Burkholderiaceae_E > Lautropia. Next base: position 179,731 of record CAWJNC010000008.1, read on the forward strand.
CCCTTCGGCATGTCGGGAAACAGCATGACCCCAAACTGCGATCCCGCCAAGTCGAAGCTGTCGTCGGGCAGGTCGAGTGCGTGGCCGTCCATCGCGCGGACTTCGATGTCGAGCCCTTCCGTGCGCGCTCGCTGCTCGAGCAACGCCAGCATGACCGGAGAAAGATCCGTCGCCAGCACCTTGGCGCCAATCCGCGCGGCCGGGATGCTCAGGGCGCCGCTACCGGCCGCGACATCCACGAACCGCATGCCCGCACGAAGCCCGGCACGTCGCAGACCTTCATTGCCCAACCACATCTGCGTCGGCGTGTTAGTCCTGTCGTAGCCTTGCGCAATGGTGTTCCATTCGCGGCGCGTATCGTCGAGGTCGTGCTCCTCCAGGTGAGTCGCGTGGCGGACAGGGTTTCCGCCCGGGTCCGCCACTGCGTTTAGAGTGTTCATCGTCGCCTCCATGTGACTGAATACGCCACACGTTACGCAGCCGGCAACGCTGCCGCATCGGCAGAATCACCCAGACACAGGGGTCGGATGATGGGTGGAATCCTCCATGGCGAGCGAGCTAGATGAGCTTGTGCCGGTATGCGTACGCGGTCGCGCCAGCCCGCGAATGGACATCCAGCTTCGTCAGGATGTTGCTCAGATGCCGGTCCACTGTCTTCCTGCTCAGCGACAATTCGGCTGCGATGGCCTTGTTGGTCTTGCCGGTACTCACCAGGCGGAGCACCTGCAGCTCGCGCGACGTGAGGATGCCGCGACGGCCCGGCGCCGGACGTTGAACGAGCGCATCGAGGCGCGCAAGGTCCGGGATGGCCTGCAGTTTCCGGAACACCGTTCGAGCCGCTGCGATCTCCAGCGCGGCACCGTCGTCGTCGCCGAGGGCGCGACAGGCCAGCCCTGCGAGGACACGTACCCGCGCAAGTTGGTAGGGCGCCTCGATCTGCTGCCACTCCCGCCCGGCACGACTCAGGAACTCGAGCGCTTGCCGTTCATGACCTTGCGCCAGCTCGACCGCGCCGCGGGCTTCGGCGGCCATCGCCCGCAATACCGGCCTGTCGAAGCCCTGCGCGATATTCTCCAGCTCGGAACAGGCATCGCTTGCATGCTGGAGCTCTCCCTTTGCCAGCATGATTTCGATGCAGGCCGGCAGCAGCCTCGTGCGCTGCAGAGGGTCGGTCATCCCGCCCAGAGTGCGCCCGATCGCCGCTGCCCCCTCTTCGATGCGGCCCTGGGCCAGCCGCAACAGGGCCAGGCCCGGCTGGGGCTCGGCCCCTGATCGACTCGCGCCACGGTACGCCTCCTCGGCCGCGGAAAACTCCCCTCGCAAGCGGTGAACCTCGGCTTGGCGGTTGAGGGACGCTGCCATGGCCTGCCGGTTGTTGCCCAGGCTACGTTCGCAGGCGTGGCGAGCTTCCTCGAGCGCCTCAGGCCATGCTCCGTGCATCTGCATGATTTCGGCGCGATGTACCCTGCAAAGTCCTGCGAAGGCGACCATCTCCGGTTGCTCGTCGCACCAGCGAGCCAGTGCCGCGGTCCACTCGCGGGCGCGGTCCAACGCATAGACCTGGTGGCAAGCATCGATGACGCTGCAATAGATCAAGCCTGTCATGATGGGCGACAGCTCACCCTCGGTGACAGCCACCATCGCTTCGTCGAGGAGCGCCAGCCCTTCTTCGACCTTCCGCTGGAGCAGCAGGGCGCGGCCCTGTACGTGACGCGCGCATGCGATCAGGTCACGGTCCTGGAACCGGTTGCCGATCTCGGCGGCGCCGGCCGAGGCGCTATGGGCCATTCCGGCGTCACCGGCGGCGAGATGTCGCTCCGCGACCGGCAGGAGGAGGTATCCCCGCTCTGCGCAATCGCCACCCACGCCTTCCAGCAGCCGACTTGCACGGGAGAGCCATCCCGAGGCGGGACCGAGATTGCCTTGAAGCATCAGGGTGAGTCCCAGCCAGAAGGCGCAGCGGGCGGCGCCCACATCCTCGCCATCGTCCAGCTTGACGTGATGGGCACGTCCGAGCAGCAGCACGTACTCCGCGTCCCGTCCCGACAGGCACGCCGCGTTCGCCAGCATTTCGAGATCATCAGCTCGTAGCGGGGCCGCTTGATCGGCGAGCGAGAGCAATCGATAGGCTTCGCTCCACGCCCGCCTGCTGTATGACTCACGACCGCATCGGAGATTGTCGCGCTTGGTCATCACTCCTAGTGTATAGACGGACGGAGTCACGAACCGAGTGGATTTGCCCTCCCAACCGAACAGTATCTCGAGCAGATGGCCGGCGTCGTGAACCACTTGGGCCGAAGGACTGGCCGTGCGCAAGGTGGTCGATTCGCCGTCACCGTGAATGGCAGAACGGCTCGGCTCTTCAGTCAACCGCTGTGGCCTACTGGACAACCTCAAGGGATGTCACGGTAAGCTGACCTTCAATCCTGTCGGCAGTGAAACGAACCTTCTGCTTCGCTTCAAGCCCGTCGAGCATCTTCGGGTCCGCAACTCGGAAGACCATCGTCATGTCCGGCATCTCGAGGTTCGGAATAGGGCCGTGTCGTAACGTGAGCTTCTTGCCCTCCTTGTCGACTTTCCTCACCTCACCTTCGGCCTTGGCCACGTCGGCACTGGCCGCTGCGCTTGTTCCCGAATGATGGCTTGAATGGTCCTCGGGTGGCGTCGTCCGTGCAGCCACCGCGGCTGTGGCGAGCATCAAGACCAGGGCTGCAAGCTTCTTGGCGGAGTTCATCTGCATTCTCTCTGTCATTTGGGGGCTGTAATTGCAAGTAGCTTCAATTCCCGGACTCCTCAGTGGTTGTGTGTCGTGGGCTTCTGTACGCGTAGCGTCCTGGCGTCTGCTTGTGGGGCCGACGCACGGGCCGGTTCTGGCATATCCCCATCCCATTCCCGGGCGACGGTGCCCGTTGGATGCTTGAACCAGCCTGGGTTCGTGTAGTCGCCCGGCTTCTGGTCATTCCGAACCTTCAAGACGGTGAACATGCCTCCCATCTCCATCGGACCGAAAGGACCGCCGCCGCTCATCATCGGCAGCGTGTTGTCCGGCAGCGGCATCTCCATCGACCCCATGTCCGCCATCCCGCGTTCTCCCATCACCATGTAGTCGGGCACCAGCCTGGCGATCTTCTCGGCGACGCCTCGGTGGTCGACGCCAATCATGGTGGGGACTTCATGACCCATCGCGTTCATGGTGTGGTGGGACTTGTGGCAGTGAAGCGCCCAATCGCCCTCCGTCGCCCGAAACTCGAACGCACGCATCTGGCCGACCGCGACGTCGATACTGACCTCCGGCCAACGGGCGCCTTTCGGAACCCAGCCGCCGTCGGTCCCGGTCACTTCGAAGTCATGTCCGTGCAGGTGGATCGGATGGTTGGTCATCGTCAGGTTTCCGACCCGAACCCGCACCCGGTCGCCCGTCCGGGCCACCAGGTGGTCGATGGCCGGGAAGACGCGGCTGTTGAACGTCCAGAGGTTGAAGTCGAGCATCGTGTTCACGCGAGGCGTGAAGCTTCCGGGATCGATATCGAAGGCGGACAGCAGGAACACGTAGTCCCGGTCTACCCGGTGCTGTCGGATGTCCTTCGGGTGGACGATGAACATGCCCATGAGGCCCATCGCCATCTGGACCATTTCGTCGGCGTGAGGGTGGTACATGAAGGTGCCGGACTTCTTGAGGTCGAACTCGTAGACGAATGTCTTGCCCGGCGGGATGTGCGGCTGGGTGAGGCCGCCCACGCCGTCCATTCCCGAGGGCAGGAGCATGCCGTGCCAGTGGATGGTCGTGTGCTCGGGAAGCTTGTTGGTCACGAAGATGCGAACCCGGTCGCCCTCCACCGCTTCGATGGTGGGTCCCGGGCTCTGGCCGTTGTAGCCCCAGAGGTTCGCCTTCATGCCCGGTGCCAATTCCCGCACGACCGGTTCTGCAACCAGGTGGAACTCCTTGACGTTGCCCTTCATGCGCCACGGCAGCGACCAGCCGTTGAGGGTGGCGACAGGGTTGTACGGCCGACCGTTCTCGGGCACGAGCAACGGCTGCATATCTGGCGAAGCCTGTGTACGGTGCCTCGGGCAGTGATGCGGCACCGACCCGGCTCGCAGCGGCCACGCCAAGCGCGGCACCGGCGGTGCGGAAGAAATTTCTGCGACTTTGCATGGTGGGGCCTTAATGGGCAGCCTGGCCGCCGCTGGCGGCAGCCGTCGGTGACTGGGGAGATGCGGCTGAACCGGGTGAGCCGGTCGTCATGGCCGTTTGGAGGTTGGTCTCGGCCATCCAGTAGTCGCGCAGCGCTTCCACCGAAGCGGTGACGCTGGCTACCTGGTCTCTGGAGTCCGCGAGGAGTTCAAACACGCCGATGAGCATGCCGTTGTAGCGAAGGAGGTTTTCTTCGGAGATGCGCTTCCTGAGCGGCACAACCTCGTCCCGGTAGTGCCTGGCGAGGTCGTAGGCGGTCCGGTAGGCCGAGTACGACTCCCGCACCTCCGAGCGAGCGTCGATGGCGGTCTGCGCAGCGCGATGCATCGCCTGCATGTACGTTGCCTCCGCCCGTGCAACTCGAGTCGAGCCGAAGTCGAAAAGAGGCAGTTCAACCTCGATCTCGTAGCCGTCCTTGCGCTCCTCCCCGGTTTCGCTGACGTTGGCGTAGCCAAGATGCAGCACGTTGACCATCCGCGTCGCCCTGGTCAGACCGAGTGAGCGGGCAACCGACTGGGTGGTTTGCTTGGCCATCATGACGTCCAGCCGCGTGTCCATGGCGGTCTGCTCGGCGTCCTTCGGCTCGAGGGCCCGTTTCGGCAGGTCTGGAAGGCGCTTCGGCAGTGCGAAGCCGACCTGTTCGCCTGAGAGTCCGAGCCGGCGTGTCAGCTGCTCCCGGGCGCTGACGGACATGGTGCTGCGCCCTTGCCAGGTTCGCGGTCGCGTCGGCGTAGAAAGCCTGCTCGCGCAGATGCGCCAGCTTGCTGAAGTTGCCAGCGGCTGCCATGCGGCTTGCAAGCTCCCGGGAGGCCTCAGCTGCTTCCTTGACCTGCTGAAAGTAGCTGACGAGCTCCTGAGCGGCCACAGCCTCGAAGTAGGCACGTCGCGTGTCGGCGGAGAGGCGAACGGTATCGGCAGCCGCCTGCAGCCTCGCGCGTGCGAAGCGCTGCTCTTCCACCTGTCTTGCCAACGGCATCGTGAACAGGCCAAGGATGTTGAATCCGACGGCCCGCTCGATTTCAACGTGCCCGCCGCCGGAAAGCCGTGCAAAGCTGAAGGAGGGGTTGCTCAGGCGTCCCGCCCGCACGAGGTCTGACTCGGCGATACCAAGCTCTTGAAAGCTCGCTTGGAGGCCCCGGTTGTTCAGGATTGCGAGTTCGACAGCGCTGATCAGGCGTCAGGGGCTGCCCAAGCAGTTCCGCCGTGCGCGCCTGAGCGGATTCGACTTGGTTGTCGGTCCGCTGCCAGACTGGGGTCACTCCGGCACGTTCCTGCGCTAGTTGTCCGACGGAGTCGAAACCTCCATCGGCGGAGAAGCTCGCGCAACCAGCTAGAAGAACCAGGGCTGCGGCCGGTCAGGGCAAGCCTGATCATCGCTGGCCCCCGTGCATTCCATGGCCCATGTGCTGCCGAGCAGGTGCGGGCGGGGGAGCAGCTTCTTTGCTTGCAGCGGAGCCTTCTGAAGCCTTCGGAGTCCTGGGCCCCGTGACCCCCATGCCCACCTCCTTTGGCGGCGGCATCTCGAACGGTGTCATTGACCTGGCGCCAATCGGCCACGGGTACGTCTTCGTAGGGCCTGTAGTCCTGGAAGGCTGACTTGTAGGTCAGCTGTGATGTTGTCGTGGCAGCGGAGCGGTCCTCAGGCGGATTCGCCTGCGCGGCTACCACATGCGGCACCGCGAACGCGATGGCGCATGCCATGGTCTGGAGGGTCTTCATCGATTTCCGAATCATCTGGGAGCTGGTGGCAAGCGCCGACGCAGCAATTACTCGTGCATACGCACGAGCGCCATCAGGCCTCACGCAGAGGCCTTACTGGGTCAGATGGTTCGGGGTGGTCGGTCCTCGCTGTCCGAGACGAAGCTCGGGGCGGGTACGGAAGGAGCAGGGTTCAAAGCGGCCTGCGCCCAAGGATGGCGCAATTCGGGCGCGGTAGACGCAAGGGGCGTCAGCGAACAGAAACTTGCGCACAGGTTGCAGTCGTCAGCGGTCCCCGACGCCACTTCATCGTCATGCCCTGCCTGAGTAACGTCGCCCTGGCTATGATGGCCGTGGCCGTGCTCTGCGTGGTCATGGGATTCCGACGAGTCGCCGCCGAGGTGGTGCACCATGACCTCTTGGCTCTGAGCCCCGTCATGCGGCATACATAGCATGGCAGCAGCCATCGCGCCTCGGATAGGGAGCACGACCAGCAGCAGCAACATCAGCAAGAGGCGCAGGTGTTTCACAGCTTCAGTTTATCGCGAAGAACCTGGAAGGTGTAGGCCTCGGTGCTGCCCACCCTCGCATGGAAGCCAGGCCAAGCCAAGGCAGTTCGCCAGTCGACCCTCCGCCTGCCTTCGATGGTTCGCACTCTTCCTTCTCAAGCTTTGACAGGTTGCGCCGGAGTGAGGGAGAGCGGCTCATCCGGACGAGGCACATCCACGGTCGGCCGCCACCGACGCAGCAACAGGGCGTTGCTGACCACACTGACGCTGCTGAAGGCCATGGCTGCGCCCGCGAAGACGGGACTGAGGAGGCCGAAAGCTGCCAGGGGAATTCCCAGGGCGTTGTAGGCAAAAGCCCAGAACAGGTTCTGCTTGATCTTCGCGTAGGTCTTGCGGGAGATGTCGATGGCATCGGCGACCAGTCCCGGGTCCCCCCGCATGAGCGTGATGCCAGCCGTCTCCATGGCGACGTCGGTGCCGGTGGACATCGCGATGCCGACGTCGGCCGATGCCAGTGCTGGCGCGTCATTGATGCCATCGCCCACCATGGCCACGATAGCGCCAGCCTGCCGCAGTTCGTTGATGGCGGTGGCCTTGTCGGCGGGCAGCACTTCAGCCCGAACCTTGGCGATGCCCATCTGCCGGGCAACAGCCCGAGCGCTACCCCAGTTGTCACCCGTCAACATCACGGTTTCGATGCCCAGTCGTTGAAGCTTTGCGACAGCCTGCCGGGCGGACGGCTTCACCGCATCGCCGAACGCCAGCAGTCCCATCAGAACGGCGGGCTGCTTGTCATCCTCCTGGATGAGCCAGGACAGTGTGCGCCCCTCCGCCTGCAGCCTGTCAGCCTCGGCGGCCAGGCTCTCCCGGCGCCAGATCGAGCTCGCCAAGCAGGCGGCTGCTGCCGAGAGTGAAAGTTCGGTCGCCGACTTCCCCTTGGATGCCACGGCCCGGCAAGGCCTTGGCATTGCGCGCCTCGGCGACCGCGATGCCTTGGCCGCGTGCCTTCTCCATCACCGCGCGGGCAAGCGGGTGCTCGCTGTGCTGCTGCAAGGCCGCCGCCAGTTGCAGAATGTCCTCGACCGTCTGCCCCGGCGCGGGCTGGACCGCGACCAGTGAAGGCCGCCCCTCCGTGAGAGTGCCGGTCTTGTCGAAGGCGACCGCCGTTACCGAATGGGCAATCTCCAGAGCCTGCGCATCCTTGATGAGAATGCCGTGGGACGCCGCGACACCCGTGCCGGCCAGGACGGCTGTAGGCGTTGCCAGCCCGAGCGCGCAGGGGCACGCGATGACCAGCACTGCGACTGCATTGATGAGGGCCTGCTCCCAGTCGCCGGTCACCAGTATCCAGGCAACCAGCGTCACCAGGGCGATAACCAGAACCACCGGTACGAACACCGCGCTGACACGGTCGACGATGCGCTGGATCGGAGCCTTTGCTGCCTGCGCGGACTCGACCAGCCGGATGATGCGTGCAAGAGTGGTCTCTGCGCCCACCGCGACGGTGGTTATCGCCAGCGCGCCTTCTGCGTTGATGGACCCGCCCGTGACGCGATCCCCGAGCTTCTTCGGCAGCGGGAGGCTCTCGCCGGTGATGAGGGATTCATCGACGTGACTTTGGCCTTCCACGACCTCCCCATCGACCGGTATCCGTTCCCCAGGTCGGACCACGACGACATTCCCGACCACAACCTCCTCGACCGGGACTTCGACCTCGGCTCCGTCGCGTCGAACGCGAGCAGTCGTGGGCCGAAGCGCGTTCAGCGCGCGGATGGCATCGGCTGTCTGGCGCTTGGCGCGGGCTTCGAGCCACTTGCCGAGGAGCACCAAGGTGATGACGGCGGCGGACGCCTCGAAGTAGAGGTGGGAGGTGCCATGGCCGGCGTGCTGGAGCAGGAGGTAGACGGAAAGCCCGTAGGCCGCCGATGTCCCGAGAGCTACCAGCAGGTCCATGTTTCCCGTCCCTGCGCGGACAGCCTTGGCCCCGGACACGTAGAAGCGCCAGCCGAGCCAGAACTGTACCGGGGTTGCGAGAGCCAGCTGGGCCCATCCGTCCAGCATCCAATCAACGCCGAAAAGCGACAGCAGCATTGGCGCAACCAGCGGAATGGTCAGTGCGGCGCTCAAGGCGACCGGCCACCACTCCGGAAGCTGGCTGCCTGCTCGGGACGTGGTGGGTTCGTCGGCGGCCAGGGCGGTCGTATAGCCGGCCCTTTCGAGGGCGGCTGTGAGCTGAGCCACTGGCACACCCGCGAGGACTTGTACGTTCGCACGCTCGGTTGCCAGGTTGACAGACGCTGAAACCACGCCTGGCACCTTTGCCAGCGCCTTCTCGACCCGGGAGACGCAGGAGGCGCAGGTCATCCCCTGCACTTGCAAAACCACTTCGGCCGTCTCCACCTCGTAGCCGGCTTTTCGAACTGCCGTGGCAAGGACGTCTGCACTAACGGATGCGTCTGCCGTCACGGAGGCCTTCTGCGTCGCCAAGTTGACGCTGGCCAGCCTTACGCCAGGCACGCGGTTCAGAGCCTTCTCAACCCTGGATACGCAGGAGGCGCACGTCATACCTCCAATCTGCAGTTCGGATGATGCTTCGCCAACAGTGGCGGGCTTTGCTGACGCGCTCATTCTTGCTCCTCAAGGGGGACCCAGGGCCCCGTCAATGACCGACACCTTGAGGTATGCCATCGTGGGAAGGTCAAGCAAATCCAGAACGACCATGCGAAACGGATGGTCTCTTGACGACCGGCTTGACTCTTCCATCGTTGGAAGCCTCAACCTAGTCGCAAACTTCTCAAGGAGCGGACGATGATTGCTTTCAAAGTAGAGGACATGACCTGCGGACACTGTGCAAGTGTCATCACGCGTGCCGTCAAAGAGGTAGACAAGGAGGCACAGGTACGCGTCGACGTCGGGGCGCACCTGGTGGAAATCGAGCCTGGGGCGTGCGATGCGAAGGTGCTGCGGGAGGCTATCTCGGAGGCCGGCTATACGCCGGTTGAAGTGTGAAAGGTCCAAGGCGCGGCCGGTGGCCGCGCCTTATCCGTCTTTGGAGAGATTCGTGAATACCAGGGAGGTGGAATACACCTGCCCGATGCACCCTCAGATTCGTCAGATGGGACCTGGTAGCTGCCCCATCTGCGGGATGGCACTCGAGCCGGTCGTAGCCGCATCGGATTCCGGCGAAAGCCCCGAACTGCGTGACATGTCGCGGCGGTTCTGGATTGGCTTGGCGCTCACTATTCCTGTGGCAGCCCTGGAGATGGGTGGTCACCTGATTGACCTGCACCGTTTCATGAGTCTGCAGACTTCGAACTGGCTGCAGCTCCTGTTCGGGACCCCGGTAGTGCTCTGGGCGGGCTGGCCCTTCTTCGTCAGGGGGTGGCAGTCCGTCAGGAACCGGAGCCTGAACATGTTTACCCTCATCGCCCTGGGCACCGGCGCGGCCTGGATCTACAGCATTGTCGGAACGCTTGCCCCCCAACTGTTTCCGGCAGAGCTGCGGGCGATGGATGGGGCGGTGCCGATCTACTTCGAGGCAGCGGCTGTCATCACTGTGCTGGTCCTGCTCGGCCAGGTGCTCGAGCTTCGAGCTCGCGAGAAGACGTCGGGAGCTATCCGTGCACTGCTTGACCTTGCGCCGAAGACGGCGGTTCGGGTGAGCCCCGACGGTACGGATGAGACGGTTCCGCTGGAGTCAGTCGTGGTGGGCGAACTGCTTCGCGTGCGCCCGGGAGAGAAGGTCCCCGTGGACGGCGAAATCACGGAGGGCAAGGGGAACGTGGACGAATCCATGGTGACCGGTGAGCCCATGCCTGTGGCCAAGGCTACTGGTTCGAAGGTCACGGCGGGAACGTTGAACCAGACGGGCGGCTTCGTCATGCGCGCGGAGAAAGTCGGCTCCGACACCCTGCTTGCTCAGATCGTGCACATGGTTGCGTCTGCTCAACGCAGTCGCGCGCCTATTCAGCGCATGGCGGACCAAGTGGCGGGCTGGTTCGTGCCGGTCGTCATTCTGGTCGCAGCTTTGGCCTTTGCCGCGTGGCTGGCATGGGGTCCTTCCCCGGCCCTTTCCTACGCACTCGTTGCAGCCGTTGCCGTGCTCATCATCGCCTGTCCGTGTGCCCTGGGACTCGCCACGCCGATGTCCATCATGGTTGGCGTCGGCCGGGGGGCCCAGCTGGGCGTCTTGATTCGGGACGCCGAGGCGCTCGAGCGGATGGAGAAGGTAGATACGCTGGTGGTGGACAAGACCGGCACCTTGACTGAGGGACGTCCCAAGGTCGTGCATGTCGAACCGGCGCCAGGCTTCGATGCCTCAGTCGTGCTGCAGCAACTCGCAAGCGTAGAGCGCGCCAGCGAGCACCCTTTGGCGGCCGCAATCGTCGCGGCTGCGCAGGAGCGCAAGCTTCAGTTGGCGCAGGTCACGGACTTCGATTCCCCCGTAGGCAAGGGAGTCCTCGGAACGGTCAACGGTGTCAAAGTCGTCTGCGGTAGCGCGAAGTTCCTCGCTGAACATGGGGTAGACGTCTCGGATATGGAGCCGAAGGCAGAATTCGCTCGCGCAAAGGCAGCAACAGTCATCTTCGTAGCCCTGGATGGCAAGCCTGCAGGTTTCGTCGGCATCGCCGACCCGGTCAAGGCCAGCACCCCGCGAGCAATCAAGGCGCTGCGGAGCGAGCACATCCGGGTCGTGATGTTGACGGGGGACGGGAAGACTACCGCTGAGGCAGTCGCCAGGGATCTCGGAATCGACGAGGTCATTGCGGATGTGCTGCCTGAGGAAAAGAGCGCGGTGGTCCAGCGCTTGAAGTCCGAAGGTCGGGTCGTTGCGATGGCGGGCGATGGAGTCAACGATGCTCCTGCGTTGGCGGCGGCCGAAGTGGGCATCGCGATGGGCACCGGCACGGACGTGGCCATGGAGAGTTCCGGCGTCACGCTGCTGAAGGGCGATCTCATGGGCATCGTCCGCGCCAGGCGGGTATCGCAGGCAACGATGCGGAACATCCGGCAGAACCTTTTCTTCGCGTTCGTCTATAACGTCGCGGGTATCCCGCTCGCCGCCGGTGTGCTGTACCCGTTCTTCGGGTTGCTGCTCTCGCCGGTGGTTGCCGCTGCCGCGATGGCAATGTCCTCTGTCAGCGTTATCGCCAACTCCCTTCGGTTGCGTACGGTACGCCTGGAGGACTAGCTTTTTGCGCACCCAAGAGGGTGTTGCGCCCGGTTGCCGTGCCGAGGAGGTGACCACGTCTCCCGATGTCAGGTGCAGCAGGCGGTTGTCGCGATGGCCGTAGCCTTCACGGCCGGCGTGCAGCATGGCTCCGGCGTACCACCGCCTGCCGACGCGGCCGGTTTCGCACCGCAGCAGGTGATCGCATGATCGGCGGGCGCTTCGGCTGCGCAGCAACTGCCCGGCTTCTCCGGGCTCGAAGAAGGGGCTGTGCTGCAGACGCCTGTCTCCGGCAGCAGCAGTTCGATCCGGTCGGCAGCCTCGATGTCCCCGGACAGCGCGGCTACCACGGAGCGTACCTGCTCGAAGCCGGTTGCCATCAGGAAGGTCGGAGCACGACCGTATGACTTGACGCCGACCGTGTACAACCCGGGCTCGGGGTGCGCGAGTTCTCTGTGACCGTGGGGGCGAACAGTGCCACAGCTGTGGACGTTGGGGTCGATGAGAGGTCCCAGCGCTTCGGTGGATTCGAGCGCAGGGTCCAGCCGCACACGAAGCTCGGTCGTGAGACCCAGGTCAGGGCGTTGCCCGGTAGCACAGATGATTTCGTCGATGCCTCCGACTTCCACCGGCCGATCCTCCGCGTCCAGACCGACCGGCAACGAGCCGGTCGCCCTGCCTGCGTAGCTCGTTGATGCGCAGACCACTGTGGAATTCCAGCGCGCCGCTTTCGCGCAGCAACTGGAGGGACAGGCCGAGCTGACCACGCGCCGGCAGCGCGTCCGCCGTACCCCCTCCGAATATCCGCTCGAGCGACGTCGAGCGAACCGCCCACACGAGCTTGGTCGCCGGCTCGGTGTCCGCGAGTTCGGCAAGCGCCAGCAGGGCGTTGGCGGCTGAGTGCCCACCTCCGACTACAAGTGTTCGCCTGCCCGAAATAGCGCGCCCGGTGCGCGCCAAGCACATCCGGGATGCCGTAGAAGATATGAGCCGCGTGCGCTTGCTCGCCGATCGCCGGCAGGCCGTTCGCTCCGATGGGGTTGGGGTGGCTCCAGGTACCCGTGGCGTCGATCACCGCACGCGCGCGAAGTTGCCAGGGCGCGCCATCGCGGACAGCGTTCACCACGAAGGGAGCGTTCTCCCTTCCGGTCGTCTTCACCTTGTCGAATCCATCGCGGGACAGCGAGACGACCGTGGTGTCGAGATGCAGCGCTCTCGAGACCTCGGGTAGCTTGGCGAAAGGTACGAGAACCCGCTCGACGACTTCCGACGCCAGCGGCAGCGAATCCGGCGGTGGCGCCATCCATCCTGACTGTCTCAGATGACGAGCCATCGCCGGGTCGACGTTATAGCGCCACGGCGAGAAGAGCCGGACATGCCCATATGCGAGTAGATTTGCGCCGACGCTTGGACCTGCTTCGAGGACGACAGTTGGCATACCTCGCTCCAGGAGGTTGGCGGCCGCAGCCAGGCCAACGGGTCCGCCGCCCAGGACGGCGACCGGAAGCTCGGACATGGATGTCGTGTTCAGCATGTCGATTCCTTTCGATGAGTGGGAGGAAGGCAGCAATTTGCCGCTGAGTCTTCTCGCAGCAGCTTCATCAGGAGAGACAAGGCTTCCTCGACCGCACGCCGGTCCTGCCCATCGAGGGAGCCCAGCAAGCCTTCGGCATGTACGTCCAGGCTGCGGTCCAGTTCCCGGGCGGTGCGCAGGCCGTCGTCGGTCAGCGTGACGAGCCAGCTGCGTGCATCGGCCGGGTTGGGCTCCTTCATGACCAGCCCTCGGGCAACCATGGCGTCGACCGCCCTGGAGATCCAGCTCTTCTCGAGGATGACGCGCGTACCGAGTTCGGAAAGAGACAGGGGACCCGACCGCGCGAGTTCTGTCAGGAGGTGGCACTGCGTATTCGTGGTCTTGCAGCAGTCCGCGACGACCCGTTGGGCGCGCGTGTACATCCGGGTCACCTCCCGCAGGAGCTCACCCGGGCCCACCGCCGGCTGGCCGGAAGCGCCAGACGCCGCCTTTTCGTTGTGCTTAGCAACCATTTGGACAAATCTAGGCTTGGTGGACTAAGTTGTCAATAGCAACCAAAGTTCATTCGAGGGTCGGGTTGCTTCGATTCTTTTGTTCCACTATTATCGAAAGATGGAAGAAAAGGAAGTCATACGTGCCTTGGCAGCGCTGGGCCAACCGCAGCGTCTCAAGATCTTCAGGGCGCTCGTGGCCGCGGGCCAGGCTGGGCGCACCCCCGGCATGCTGGCGGACTTGCTGGGAATTCCAGCTGCCACTCTGTCGTTCCACCTCAAGGAGCTGGGGCACGCCGGGCTGGTGACCCAGGAACGGGCAAGCAGGAACCTCATCTACCGTGCGGCTTACGACCGGGTGAACGGTCTTCTGGGCTACCTGACCGAGAACTGTTGCGAAGGCCAGGCGTGTCTGGAGCCCATTGCGGTGGCTTGCGACTGCTGACCCCACCGGCCGCTTTTCCGCGCGCTCGAGTACGCGCCGGTCTCGACATCCGACCTGAAGGCACTTTCGTGAACGAGAAGACCTACAACGTGCTGTTCGTTTGCACGGGCAATTCAGCCCGGTCCATCCTCGCTGAGGCATTGCTGAACCACCTCGGAAGAGGTCGATTCAGAGGGCTGGTCTGCCGGAAGTCACCCGAGCGGGGAAGTGAACCCTCTGACGCTGCAGACCCTGGAGAAGATGAGACTGCCGACCGCGGGCTACCGCAGCAAGAGTTGGGAGGAGTTTGCCCGGCCCGATTCGCCGCACCTCGACTTCGTCTTCACCGTCTGCGACCAGGCCGCCGGCGAGATGTGCCCGGTATGGCCGGGGCAGCCGATGACCGCCCACTGGGGCGTGCCCGACCCTGCCGCTTACGCAGGGCCAGGCGAGAAGCGGAGCCAGGAGTTCATGAACGTCGCCATCACGCTCAAGCGCCGCATCGAGTTGATGCTGGCGCTGCCGGTACAGCGCCTGGATGCGATTGCGCTGGAGCGCCAGGTACGAGACATCGGCAAGCAATGAGGCTTTGCGCATGACGACCTCTTCAATCAACGTGGCGATCCAGGCGTCACCGCCGCCCGCCATCGGCTTCTTCGAACGCTACCTGACGATATGGGTCGCGCTATGCATCGTTGCGGGAATCGGCCTCGGCCAGTTGCTGCCAGGCGCCTTTCAGGCCATCTCCGCCATGGAGGTGGCCAAGGTCAACGTGCCTGTCGGCGTGCTCATCTGGGTGATGATCATCCCGATGCTCATGAAGATCGACTTCGGCGCGTTGGGGCAGGTGAAATCGCACTGGCGCGGCATCGGCGTGACGCTGTTCATCAACTGGGCGGTCAAGCCGTTCTCGATGGCGTTGCTGGGATGGATATTCATCCGTCACCTGTTCGCCCCGATGCTGCCGGCCGAGCAACTCGACAGCTACATCGCCGGCCTGATCCTTCTGGCGGCCGCTCCCTGTACGGCCATGGTGTTCGTCTGGAGCCAATTGTGCCGGGGCGACCCGTACTTCACCCTTTCGCAGGTGGCGCTCAACGACGCGATCATGGTCGTCGCCTTCGCTCCCATCGTCGCGCTGCTGCTGGGCCTCTCGTCCATCACCGTCCCCTGGGATACGCTGCTGACCTCGGTCGGCCTCTACATCATCGTGCCTGTCATCCTGGCGCAGCTCTGGCGCAAGCAGTTGCTGGGCAAGGGCGAAGCGTATTTCCAGAAGGTCACCGGAAAGCTCGGGCCGTTGTCGATCAGCGCCTTGCTGCTCACACTGGTGTTGCTGTTCGCCTTCCAGGGCGAGTCCATCCTCAGTCAGCCGCTCATCATCGCCTTGCTGGCGGTACCCATCCTCATCCAGGTCATATTGAACTCCGGGCTGGCCTATCTCCTGAACCGGAAGCTTGGCGTCGCCCATTGCGTGGCCGGGCCTTCCGCGCTCATCGGGGCCAGCAACTTCTTCGAGCTTGCCGTGGCAACCGCCATCAGCCTCTTCGGGCTGCAATCGGGCGCCGCCCTCGCAACCGTCGTCGGCGTGCTCATCGAGGTCCCGGTCATGCTGGCGGTGGTCTCCATCGTGAACCGGTCTCAGGGCTGGTACGAGGCCGGCATCAAGCAGGCCTGAGCGCCGATCCCTTCATCAGGTGAGTCAAGAACATGCCTAGCGTCACCATCTACCACAATCCCGACTGCGGTACCTCCCGCAACACGCTTGCGATGATTCGCCATAGCGGGATCGAGCCCCACGTCATCGAGTACCTGAAGACGCCGCCGTCCCGGCAGCGATTGGAGGAATTCCTCGCTGCGATGCGCATCCCGGTACGGGCCCTGCTGAGGGAGAAGGGGACGCCGTATGCGGAACTGGGCCTCGCCGACCCGAGGTGGTCCGATGATGAACTGCTCGACTTCATGGTGCAGCATCCCATCCTCATGAATCGGCCGATCGTTGCGACATCGCTCGGCATCAAGTTGTGCCGGCCGTCCGAGGCGGTGCTGGAAATCCTGCCGGTCGGGCAGGTCGCACCCTTCATTAAGGAGGACGGCGAAGTGATCGTCGATGACGGTGTCCGCCGTGCTTGAAGACGCGCCCTTTCCGGCACTCGAGCCCGACCTCTTCGACGTCCCGACGCAGGATCGCCTCGCCGCCAGGGCAACTTCGCAGCACCGCCCGCGGTTCTTGATGTTGTACGGGTCGCTGCGCGAGCGCTCCTTCAGCCGCCTGCTGACGTTCGAAGCCGCTCGGCTGCTCGAGGCGATGGGTGGCGAGGTGAAGATTTTCGACCCTCACGGCTTGCCCCTTCCGGACGATGCGCCGGACACGCATATCAAGGTGCAGGAGCTGCGGTCGCTAGCCCAGTGGTCCGAAGGCATGGTCTGGACGTCGCCCGAGCGCCATGGCGCCATGACTGGGACAACGCTCAGGCCGGCTCGGCCACGGGCGGTCCGGCATCAGCCTCCCCAACCACTTCATCTTCGTCCGCCGCTGCGTCAGCTTCATCCAGCTGCGTTTGCACAGGGTCCTCGGACAGTCCCTGCCACTGCTCGCCGCCGTCAAGGCTTAGCGGAGCCACCGTCTCAACCGACTCACCAGCCAGCCAGTTCCCGTCAATGAAGAACGCGAGGTCGACTGCCTCATCGACGGCGCGCCGGAACTCATACCAGCCTTCGCGCGCAGGCGGCTGCTCGGTCGAGAGCCAGCCGCTGCGCTCTCCCCAGAGGTCCTGCGGCTTCTCGGGAACGCTAACAATGCAAGAGCGGGCGCCGGTGCTGTGCTCAACCTGCCATCCGTCCTTCGCACTGAACACCTTCGGCCCGGTGGAGGTTGCGGTGTTGTCGACCATGACCTTCTTTTCGTCGACGGCGTTGACGGTGGAGATGCCACGGGTGATGAAGCCGGCGACGTGGGTTTCGCGGATGACGGTCTGGCCAGGGGAAAAAGGCATTGCAGGTCTCCGTTGTCGTTACGAGTGCTCGATTGGGGGTTCCGAGACGCCTTTTCGGGCCATGTTATTCCGATTGGGGACACTCCAGGCAATCCACACACCTGCCTGATCTCCGCAGCCTTCTCCGTAATCCGGCGGAAGCCAGCGCCGGGCTAGGTTCCGTGTTCGGTGCCGGGCGTCTCGATCGCGGCGGTGGCGCTGCAGAACGGCTTGAACGCGAACATTCTCAGGCGCTGGGTCAACGAGGCCAGCGTGGGCAAGGAAGAGCCTTTTCGGCTGCAAGTCGATAGTCCGATACTGTTGCCGTCTGGAGTGAGGTGGCGAGCGACAGCAGGCATCGATCACTACGGCGTGCAGACGTTTTTTCTGCCTAACCCGGCGGCCTTCGGCGCGAGGGGGTAAGCGCTTAATCGAGCTTGACCGCCCTGATTTCGAAGACCCGGTCGTTCTGGAAGCCCATGGTGAACGTGAAGCCCTTTGCCGACGATGAATCATTCGACGGCAGTCCGTAGGACCACAGGTCCGGGTCGGTCCCTGACGTCTTGATGGGCGGCCCAATGGATTTGAGCACGTCGGCTCGTTTCATTCCGGGCAGCAAGTCGGTGTAGACGGAGGATGAGCAACTGCGCTTGCCCGTGGAGCAGGCCCTGAGCTTGTCGAACACACTCTCGGTCACGAGGCCAACCACAGCGTCTTGGGCGCTTTGAAACTTGGCCGTGACACTTGCCACTGCTCGGAGGAGCGCCGAGCGCTCTGCGTTGACATTCGATGGTCGGCGAGTCCGGGGCCGCTGGAGGAGGGGCGCTTGCAGTCGTGTTGGGGGATGTTGGCGTTGGCTCGGCCGGGGACGGTTGCTCGCGCGAGGACGTTAGCCCGGGCGAAGACGATGTGTCGGGCGCAGGCGCGTCGGTTCGTGGCCGAGCCACGGCGCGCGCAGGAGTCTCCGCTGCCTTAGTGGGAAGGTCCGGCTTCTTAGCAATCGATTCCTGAGAAGCAGAACTGCCGTCGGCCTTCCTGCTTAGCGTGGCCAACCGGTCGACGTAGATGTTCGAAAGGCAGGCAACGTCGACGCCTGGGCATGCCTTGCTTCGCCCATCCAACCAGCGCTGGTGCTGGCCGCGCAGGGCTTGCGCCTGCGGGGCATTTGCCGCCAGCTGCCGCCGGAAGGTTGCATCGACCTCCCGATCGAGTCTCGCGAGCTCAGCTGAGGTGCAAATCGTTTTCTGAACGCGCGTTGTCGCATTGGCACATCCGAACGAGGCTTCATAGCCATGCGACGGTGCGACAGGGCTGGGCAAGTGCGAAGCTTCGGCCGGTTTGCGGAACTCCGCATTTTCGCGCGGCAGGCTTTGCGGCTTTTGCCGACGTTGTTCAAGTGAGGTCAGAAGCCGTTCCTGCTCGCGCCTGAGCTTCCGCAGCTCCTCGGGAAGAGCCATGCGGGTGGCTTCGAGAACGCTTCGGTCTCGCCCGGCCTCGAGCCGCTGGCGCAGCGCTTCGCAATCGGCCCGAATCGGGTCCAGCTCCCACAGCAGGTAGGCCCTTCGCTTGTCCACCTCGGACATGGGTGCCGCTCGCGCATCGGGGCGTGCCTGCCAAGAGCGCTGTTGCTGCCTGCGCTGTGCCTCGAGTGTGTCCAACTCCTTGCTCATTGCTTCTACGCGAGCGGTGCACGGCAGCAGCTCGGAGCGGATGGTCTGGTCGACCAGCTCGACCTGGCGCTGGCGAACCCGTTCTTCGACTTCCGCCCTCTGGCGTGGGTAGGCGGCCTTCGCACGCTGGATTTCCTCATCCAGGCCGGCGTTGGCCGCAACCTGCGAGGACGTCAGGGGGACCTGGCGCTCCTCTCGAGGCGCTGAGGCTGCCTGTGCCAGCGCCGGTGAACTGCCGTATAGGACCATCAGAAACACCAGGAGCCACTTCATGAGGCACTCGCCGTGAACCGAGCCCCGGCTTCGAGCGTCGGGCTTGGAAACAGCGATTCTAAGGTCGCGCAGACCATCTGGCGTTGGCAGTATCATCGAGCTGAGGCGCGCCGCGCAGGCAGCGCCCTTTTACCCCTTTAGTTGAGGTGGTTGCCACGAATTGGCTCCCTGCAGCGGCTTGCCGTCAATCTTGCCTTCCATACCCGCTTCTGAGCCATTCTTCGCGCCGTTCTTCCGGATACTCGCCGCTGCGACGGAAGCCCAGCAGGAGCAGCTCGGCTTGTCGCTGGCCGGCTTTCTGGCGAGCGAACCAGTCATGAGCGAACCGATGACGACGAGACCCTCGCGGTCGCGGTGCTGGTAGCCTAGGCGAGCCAAGTACACCCGTGGGCGACGCCTCCCCTGACCTGTTTACGTCAGCTGGCACGCCGCTCGTGCTGGGCAATAAGCTCGGCGGAGGCGGCGCGGGCGCCGTCTTCGAAGTACCGGCCGAGCCGGCCTTAGTCGCCAAGGTCTACATCGAGCACCTTACCCGGGCAAAGCAGTCGAAGCTGGTCTACATGGCGTCCCATTCGGACGTCAAGCTGCTCGAATACACCGCGTGGCCCAAGCAGGTCCTGCATCGGGGTCGCGATGGTCCGGTGGTGGGCTTCCTGATGGACAAGGTAGTCGGTCGTGAAGCCATCCACGATGTCTACAGTCCAATGCACCGGCGCCAGGACCACCCCAAGAGGACGTGGGACTTCCTGGTGTACACCGCGCGAAATACGGCGGCGGCATTTCAGGTGCTGCATGCGCAGGGACATGTGATGGGTGACGTAGACCATGGCAAGGTCTTGGTCAGCACGAACACTCAAGTGCGCCTGATTGGCTGCGACTCCTTTCAGGTCAATGCCGACGGGACCTTGCACCTGCGCGAAGTGGGGGTAGCCCATTTCACGCCGCCCGAACTGCAGGGGAACACGACCCTCAATCAGGTCCCCCGCACGGTCAATCACGATAACTTTGGCCTGGCACTGCTGCTTTTTCACCTGCTCTTCGGCGGCAGGCACCCGTTTGCTGGCGTACTGCTGCACGACCGCGTCGGGGCGGAAATCGTGGACCACATCAAGACCTTC
Organism: uncultured Pseudomonadota bacterium; assembly: GCA_963844195.1. Lineage (GTDB taxonomy): Bacteria > Pseudomonadota > Gammaproteobacteria > Burkholderiales > Burkholderiaceae_E > Lautropia. Next base: position 199,788 of record CAWJNC010000008.1, read on the forward strand.
CGATACGCCTACGCCCGCGACTCCCAAGCGCGGGGCTCTTCTCCGCCGCCCCGCACGGTACCAGTGTCCATACTGCCCGAGGCCATGGAGACCATGTTCCACATCGCCTTCACAGAGGCCGGGGCACGTGGCGGCCGGCCAACGGCGGCCCAATGGGTGAGTTCGCTGGATGCGCTGCTCCAGCAGGTTACGAGCTGCGCTTCGTCTTCGATGCACCGATATCCGAACCACCTGAACGGGTGCCCCTGGTGCGAGCTCGAAAGTCGCGGCATCGTCTACTTCGTCGGCCTCAACGTCGATTACTCCACGAGCACGGATTCATTCGTGCTTGCCCAAGCCTGGGCACAGATTGAAGCCGTGCCCAGCCCCCAGCCGCTTCAGTTTCCGAACATCGGCGACCTGGTCCGGAAGGCCACGCCGGCGCCGCTGCCTCGTGGAACGCCAGGCAGGGGGTCGCATTGGTGCGTGCGCGTCCTTTCGTTCCTGTTCTTCATCGTCGCCTCGGTCGCTTGGCCTCAGGGGTGGGTAGCGATGGCGATTCTCGCCTTGATTATCAACTGGTTCACAGTGAGACACTTGAAGTCAAAACTCGAGCCACAGCTGCTTGCGCGCCAGCAGCAGCGTAGGGTTGCCCTCCAGGCCTACGAGGAGGCGAAATCTCGAACGCAGCGCGCTGTCGGCCCGGATGCCTTCGCCGCTCTCAAATCGGGGCTGCTCGCGGACAAGCAGCAGCTCGAGCGGCTCAACATCGCAGAGACTGAGGAACTAAAAAAGATCAAGGACATGGCCAAGGAGCGTCAGCTGACGGCCCATCTCGAGCGCTTCTTTCTCGATAGGGCCAACATCGAGGGCCTTGATGCTGCCAAGCGAGCTGTGCTGGCTGCCTACGGTATCGAGACGGCTGCCGAGGTCGAGGACGACGTGGTGCGCAGCATTCGGGGCTTCGGCGATGCAATAACGAGTACGCTTTGCGCTTGGCGCAAGCAATGCGAGGGGAACTTCCGGTTCGATCCAGCATCGGCCGTCCCCATATCGGAGGTCAACAAGGTCAAGGTGCGCTTCGCCGCTCAGCGCCAGCCGATCCAGGCCAAGCTCACCTCAGGGGTGGAGGCGTTGAAGCGTTGCAGTCCACCGTACAGTTCGTATATCGAAGACGAGTGGTACGACATCCGCGACCGCGCCCGCAGGCTGGCTCAGGCTGAGGCTGACCTCAGCCTTTTGGCCGTAGCTTCCGGGTCCTAGCAGATGCTTCCCCCGCCCAGGCCTTCAGGACCGCCGGCTGCTCGAGCATTCGGCTTGAGCGCGACCTCGGTCGGGCGTGGAGCGCGCTGTCCACCAGTTCAGGGGCGAATCGGCTGGGTCGCCACGATCTATCGTTTGCCTCCTGCTGCCTGGAAGCAGGCAAGATTGCGTGTATGGCCGCCTCTGTGGACCACCCCAGGCGCTGCTCAGCTACGCAGTTGCCCCCAGGAGACCCTGCCTACGCGGCGCGCCAAGAGTGTCACCGTCATTCGACGGTGACACTCTTGGCCAGGTTGCGCGGCTTGTCCACATCCGTCCCCTTGGCCAGCGCTGCGTGATACGCCAGCAACTGCAGCGGCACCACATGCAGGATCGGCGAGAGGGGCCCCGCGTGGTCGACGAGGTTGATGACGTGGATGCCGTCGGTTTCGTCGATCTGGGTGTCGCGATCGGCGAAGACGAAGAGCTCGCCTCCGCGGGCGCGGACTTCCTGCAGGTTGGACTTGAGCTTCTCGATCAGCGAGTCCTTGGGCGCCACGACGACCACCGGCATGGCGGCATCGACCAGCGCCAGCGGGCCGTGCTTCAGTTCGCCGGCGGCATAGGCCTCGGCATGTATGTAGGTGATCTCCTTGAGCTTGAGCGCGCCTTCCATGGCGATCGGGAAGTGCACGCCGCGGCCGAGGAACAGGGCATGGTGCTTGGTGGCGAACTTGAGTGCCCACTCCTTCACCGCGGGCTCGATCTCGAGCACGTTGTTCATGGCGGCCGGCAGGTGGCGCAGCTGCGTCAGCAGCTCGGCTTCGCGCCCGGGGGTGAGGCGGTCACGCATCTTGGCTACCACCAGCGTCAGCACGAACAGCGCCGCGAGCTGCGTCGTGAACGCCTTGGTGGAGGCGACGCCGATCTCGGGGCCGGCGCGGGTCAGGAAGCGCAGCTTGCTCTGGCGGATCAGCGCCGATTCCGGCACGTTGCAGATGGTCAGCGTGTCGTGCAGGCCGTGCGCCTTGGCGTGCTGCAGGGCGGCCAGCGTATCGGCGGTTTCACCGGACTGCGAGATGGTGATGACCAGCGTGTCCGGAAGGGCTACCGAATCGCGGTAGCGGTATTCGCTTGCGATCTCGACGCTGACGGGCACGGCGGCGATCGACTCCAGCCAGTACTTGGCGACCAGACCCGAGTGGTAGCTGGTGCCGCAGGCGAGAATCAGCACCTGCTTCATGCGCGCGAAGATCTCCTGCGCATCGGCACCGAACAGGCCGGGCGACAGCGACCGTGCATGCTGGACCATCTCGAGCGTGTTGGCGATGGCGCCCGGCTGCTCGAAGATCTCCTTCTGCATGTAGTGCTCGTAGTTGCCGAGCTCTACCGCATCCGACGTCAGCTGGCTTTCCACGATGGGCCGCTCGACCGGCTTGCCTTGCGCATCCGCGATCCGGTAGCCGTCGGCCCTGATCTCGACGACGTCGCCTTCCTCGAGATAACTGACGAACTTGGTGACCTGCAGCAGCGCCGAGGTGTCGGAGGCGAGGAAGTTCTCGCCTTGGCCGGTTCCCTGCATGCCGATGCCCAGCAGCAGCGGCGAGCCGCGCCGCGATCCGACCACGAGCTCCGGCTCACGGCTGCTGATGACCGCCAGGGCATAGGCGCCCTCGAGCTGGCTGACTGCGTTGGTGACGGCTTCGAACAGATCCGAGCCGCCGCGAACCAGGGAATGGACGAGGTGCGCGACGACTTCGGTGTCGGTCTGCGACTGGAACTCGTAGCCGAGGTTGCGCAGTCGCGCGCGCAGGGCTTCGTGGTTCTCGATGATGCCATTGTGCACCACCGATACGTCCAGGTCGCCTTGGCTGGAGATGTGCGGATGGGCGTTGCCTTCGGTGACCCCGCCGTGGGTGGCCCAGCGGGTATGCGCGATGCCGACCGGCGCGTCCGCGTGGGATTCACGCGCGCGGGCATCGAGTTCCGAGACGCGGCCGACGGCGCGCACGCGGGTCATCGAACCATTCATGATGGCGATGCCCGCGGAGTCGTAGCCGCGGTACTCGAGTTTCTTGAGCCCTTCGATCAGTATCGGGACGATGTTCCTGCGCGCTGCCGCGCCAACGATTCCACACATGACATTCTCGCTATTCTTGCCTTTCTTGCCGCGGCGGCTTCTTCACTTCACTGCTTCTTCACTTCGCTGCTTTTGACCACGCCTGCATTCTTCACTTCGCCGACTTCTTCTTCACCGGCCTCTGCCAGCCGGGCACCGACGTCTGCTTCGCACGGCTGATGGTAAGCGTATCCGCGGGCGCATCCCGGGTCAGCGTCGTGCCGGCGCCCAGCGTGGCGCCGCGCCGGACCGTCACCGGCGCGACCAGTTGCGAGTCGCTGCCGATGAACACGTCGTCCTCGATCACCGTCTTGTGCTTGTTGGCGCCGTCGTAGTTGCAGGTGATGGTGCCGGCGCCGATGTTGACCCGCGCGCCGATTTCCGCGTCGCCGACATAGGCGAGATGATTGGCCTTGGATCCGGCCGCCATCCGCGCGTTCTTGAACTCCACGAAGTTGCCGACGTGATTGTCCTCGCCAAGCACGGTGCCCGGTCGCAGCCGCGCGAACGGCCCGACGCGGGAGCGGGGCCCGACCTGGGCATCCTCGACATGACTCATCGGCAGGATCTCGGCGTCCGCTGCAATGACTGCATTCCGTATCACGCAGTTCGCTCCGATCTTCACCCGGTCGCCCATCGTCACCTTGCCTTCGAACACGCACCCGACATCGATGGCGACATCGCGGCCGCAGGCGAGGCTGCCGCGGATGTCGATCCGGGCGGGATCCGCCAGGGTCACACCGGCCTCGGTGAGCTCGTGCGCCAGATTGAGCTGGTGCCGGCGCTCGAGTTCCGCCAGTTGCGTCTTGCTGTTGACGCCCAACGTCTCCCATAACGCGGTGGGATGCACGGCGTTGACGGCGACGCCGTCGCGCACGGCCGCAGCGACGATATCGGTCAGGTAGTACTCGCCCTGGGCATTGTCGTTGCCGAGCGCTGCCAGCCAGGTTTTCAGGCGGGAGGTCGGCGCAATCAGTATGCCGGTGTTGATCTCCTGGATGCGCAGCGTCTCGGGATCGGCATCCTTGTGCTCGACGATCTTCATCACGCGGCCGTCGGCCCGGATGATGCGGCCGAGGCCGGTGGGATCCGGCATCACCTGGGTGAGCAACGCGACGCTGCGGCCGCCGTCGGTGGCTTCGGCCAGGCGCCGGAGCGTTGCCGGGGTCACGAGGGGCACGTCGCCGTACAGGACCAGCGTAGGCTCGCCGTCTTCCAGGAACGGCGCCGCCTGGGCAACCGCGTGGCCGGTGCCGAGCTGTGGCATTTGCAACACCCAGTCGATGGACGGCGAGCCGTCGGCGGGCGATCCGCCGCCGTCCGGCGTTCCGAATGCGGCGCGCACCTTTTCGCCGCCGTGGCCGTAGACCACGACCAGATTGGCTGGCTTTAGACTGTGGGCGGCATCCAGGACGTGGCCCAGCAGCGGTTTGCCGGCCAGAGGATGCAGCACCTTGGGCAGGTCGGAATGCATCCGCTTGCCCATACCCGCGGCGAGAATGACGATGTTCATGCTGTGATGGTCGCCGGAACCCTGGCCGCTCGGGGACGACTGCGCCGGACGGCTTCGGAAGGGGTGTGGATGGCGTCGGAAGACAAGATCGGTGGCAACGTTGGAACGGAAGTCGAGAAGGAAACCTTGAGGAACTCTGCGATCACAACGCACCGGCAGCCGCCGGCGCGCAAGACCCTGGTGGCACGGATTATCGCGCTGCTGGCGATGTCGTTCCTGGTGACCGCCTGCAACGCGATCAAGCTGGGCTATGAGAACCTGCCTCGCCTGATCGAGTGGCAGGCGGATCGCTACCTGTCCCTGGACAACGAACAGGAGGCGCTCGTCAACCGGCACGCCAAGTCGCTGCAGCGCTGGCATCGACAGAATTTGCTGCCAGTTTATGCCGAATTCCTGCAGCGGGTGGAGGAAGAATTGCGCACTCCCGTCTCCGTTGCGCAGGTTGCGGGATGGCGCCAGGCGGCCGTCGACGGCTGGACGCCCATCGCGGAAAGGGTGTCGCCGGCGGTTGCCGAACTGGCGCTGACACTTCGTCCGCAACAGATCGACCACCTCGTGAAGGCGATCGAGAAGGCGAATCGCAAGACGGCGGACGAATATCGTCCGGCTGACCCGGCCAAGCGCGTCGAGGCCCGCTACAAGCGGCTGGTCGAGCGCACGGAAACGTTCATGGGCGAGGTCAACGACGCCCAGAAGGAGCAGATCCGCACCGCCGCGGCGGCGATGGCCGGTACCGAGGACGCCTGGTGGAAGTCACGGCTCGCGCGGCAGAAGGCGATTGTCGATCTGCTCGCGGGTATCTCGAAGGAGCAACCGCCGATCGACGCAGCAACGCATCGGGTGCGCGTGGTCTTGTCGGGGCTCTTCAACCACCACCGCGCCGGTTCGACCATCGACTCGGCGGGCGACGAACTCACCGTCCGACTGCTGGCACTCGCCACCCCGGAGCAGCGTCGTTCGGTGGTCAAGCGACTGGACGGCTACCGCCAGGATTTCCATCTGCTGGCTGCACGCTGACATCCTGAACCGCAGCGGCGGCTGCCACGACCTCGGGATGGCCACGGCCGCCGAACATCGTCGGGAGCAGCGAGCCCACCACCATCGCAGTCATCGCCGAGAAGAGCCCGACCAGCTGCGGCGGCAGCAGCGCCTCGGGGGACGTCACTTCGGCGAGGATCCAGCCGGCCAGGCCGAAGACGATCGACAGCAGGGCACCCTGCGGCTTGGCGCGCGTCCAGAACATGCCGAAGGCGAGCGGGGTGAACGCCGCCACCAGCGTCACCTTGTAGGCGTTCTGGACCATCTGGTACATCGATGATTCGCTCAGCAGCGCGAACGTCGTCACGCCGATGGTGAACAGCAGCAGGATCACCCGCAGCAGCCGCAGTTCCTGCCGGTCGCTGATCCGCGCGCCGACCAGCGGCTTGAGGACGTTCTCGGTGAGCACTGCCGTGGGCGCGAGCAATGCGCCGCTGGCGGTGGACAGGATCGCCGACAGCAGGGCGCCGAAGAACAACACCTGCGCGAACAGCGGCGTGCGCTCCAGGATCAGCTGCGGCAGGACCAGCTGGAAGTCGGTGCCGTCGGCCGCTAGGGTGGCCTGTACCTTGGCTGGGTCGATCAGCAGCGCCGACACGGCGATGAACATCGGCACGAAGGCAAAGATCAGGTAGAAACTGCCGCCGAGGAGCGTGCCGCGCATCGCAGTCTTCTCGTCCTTGGCGGAAGTGACCCGCTGGAAGACATCCTGCTGGGCGATCGAGCCTACCGCCATGGTCGCCCAGGCGGCGACGAAGGCAAGCCAGTCGCGCAGCGATGCGGAAGGCCAGAAGTCGAACTTGCCCTCGGCAGCCGCCGTGCCGACCACCTTGTTGAAGCCGCCGGCCATGTCGCCGAGCAGCCAGGCGATATAGAGCAGCCCGAGCACGATGATCACCGTCTGGAAGATGTCCGTCAGTGCGATCGACCACATGCCGCCCGACATCGTGTAGCCCATGACGATGAGGGCCCCGATGACGGTGCCCTGCGCAAGGGACACCGCGCCGCCGGTGACGGTGTTGAGGACGATGCCCAGCGCGACCAGCTGCGCGGACGTCCAGCCCAGGTACGACAGGGTGATCGCGATACCGGTGCCGATTTCCACCGTCTGGTTGTAGCGCTTGCGGTAGAAGTCGCCGATCGTCACCAGCCGCAGGCGGTAGAACGGGCGCGCGAAGAAGATCGCGACCAGGATCAGGCAGGATGCTGCGCCGAACGGGTCCCCGACCACGGCGCCCAGCCCATCCTTCATGAACGTGGACGACACCGCCAGCACCGTCTCGGCGCCGAACCAGGTGGCGAATACCGTGGCCACGTTCATGTACAGCGGCAGGCTGCGCCCGGCGACCAGGTAGTCGCCGGAACTCTTGACGAAGCGGGAGGCGTAGAGACCGATGCCGACCGTCACGGCAAAGTACAACCCAACAAGCACGATCAGCATCGACGGGGCCCTTTACTCATCGTCGGTTCATTATCGAGTCAGTCCATTGCCGAACCAGCCGGCAAGCCACGGCCAAGACTGTACCAGCACGAATGCCAGGAACAGAACCGCGAAGACCCGGATCCAACGCTGGGTTCGCCTCTGCTCCACAATGAGCCGGGTCAGGAGCAATTCCTGGGCCGGGTCCTGCTGCGGCCGTGCCTGCTGCGAGAGGGCGGCATGGGCCAGCCTCGGCAACTGCGGAACGATCTGCGCCCAGCGCGGTGACTCCCGCTTCAGGCGGTCGAGCAGGCCCTTGACGCCGAACTGCTCGCTCATGAACACCTCCAGGATCGGACTGGCCGTGACCCAGAGGTCGAGGTCGGGATCGAGCTGGCGCCCGAGCCCCTCGATGTTCAGCAGCGTCTTCTGCAGCAGCACCAGCTGCGGCTGGATCTCGACGTTGAAGCGGCGCGAAGCCTGGAATAGCCGCATCAGCACCAGCCCCAGCGAGATCTCCTTGAGAGGACGGTCGAAGACCGGTTCGCAGCAGGCTCTGATCGCACCCTCGAGCTCCTCCACCCGGGTCGTTCGCGGCACCCAGCCGGACTCGACGTGCAACTCGGCGACCCGGCGATAATCGCGCTGGAAGAAGGCGAGGAAGTTCTGGGCGAGGTAGCTCTTGTCGAAGTCCGACAGGGTGCCGACGATGCCGAAGTCGAGCGCGATGTAGCGGTTGAAGTCCGGGCCTTCGTTGCCCACCAGGATGTTGCCGGGGTGCATGTCGCCGTGGAAGAAGCCGTGGCGGAACACCTGGGTGAAGAAGATCTCGACCCCGTCGCGGGAGAGCTTGCGCAGGTCGATGCCTGCCTCCCGCATCCGCTCGATCTGGCTGATCGGAATGCCGCTCACCCACTCCATGACGATCACGTTCTGCCGGCACAGGTCCCAGTACATGTGGGGAATGCGCAGCAGGTTCGAGTCGCTGAAGTTGCGGCGCAACTGGTTCGCATTGGCCGCTTCCCGGATCAGGTCCAGTTCGTCGTGCAGGTAGTGGTCGAACTCGTCGATCACTTCGATCGGGCGCAGCCGCCGGGCGTCGGCGGAGACGCGCACGGCAAAGGCGCCGGCGGTGCGCAGCAGGCCGAGATCCTTCTCCATCACCTCGGCCATCCCCGGGCGCAGCACCTTGACTGCGACCTGCTTGCCGTCGTGCAGCCTCGCCAGGTGCACCTGCGCGATCGACGCCGACGCGACCGGCGTCTCCATGAACTCGGCGAACACGTCGGAAATCTTCAGGCCGAGGCCCCGCTCGATTTCCGCCATGGCCAGCGCCGCGGGGAAGGGCGGCACCTGGTCCTGGAGCATCGCGAGTTCGTCGGCGATGTCCGGCGGCATCAGGTCGCGGCGCGTCGAGAGTACCTGGCCGAATTTCACGAAGATCGGCCCGAGGCTTTCGAACGCCATGCGCAGCCGGGCGCCCCGCGGCTCCTTGCGGGTGCCGAAGCGCAGCAGCCGGGTGAGGCGGATCGCGAAGCGTGAGCCGACGGTGCTGGCGGCCCCGGTAGCGACCAGTTCGTCGAGGCCGAAACGCCTGATTACCCAGAGGATCCGCGCCAGCCGGAATGCACGGGAGGTGACCGATGCGGCGCTGGCCACTCAGCGCCGCCCGGCCGCCCGAAGGCGCTGAGGCGCCCCCTCGGGGGCGCGCAGCGAACGTAGTGAGCGTGGGGGTCGTTCCATCAGCGCCGCCCGGCCGCCGGCTGCGCGCCGATGGCGCCGAAATCGAAACGCGAACGGTCGAGCAGGTGCGACGGCGTCACGCGCCCGAGGGCGGCGAAGATGGTGTCGATGCGTCCCGGGAAGCGCTTCTCCCAGTCGCGCATCAGCTCCTTGGCTTCCCGGCGCTTGAGGTTCGCCTGCGAGCCGCACAGGTTGCAGGGGATGATCGGATAGGCGCGCAGTTTTGCCCATTCGACCAGGTCGCGCTCCTCCACATAGGCAAGCGGGCGGATCACCACGTGGCGGCCGTCGTCCGAGACCAGCTTGGGCGGCATCGCCTTCAGCTGGCCGCCGTAGAAGAGGTTGAGGAAGAACGTCTCGAGGATGTCGTCGCGGTGGTGGCCGAGTGCGATGCGCGTCGCCCCGAGCTCGTCGGCAACCCGGTAGAGGATACCCCGGCGCAGCCGCGAGCACAGCGAGCACATCGTCTTGCCCTCCGGGATGACCCGCTTGACCGTGCTGTAGGTGTCCTGCGTCTCGATGTGGAACGGCACGCCGAGCGCTTCGAGGTATCGGGGAAGCACGTCGGCCGGGAAGTCCGGCTGGCGCTGGTCCAGGTTCACAGCCACCAGTTCGAACGGAACCGGCGCCCGCTCGCGTAATGCCAGCAGGATGTCCAGCATCGCGTAGCTGTCCTTGCCGCCGGAGAGGCAGACCATCACCCGGTCGCCTGCGCCGATCATCTCGAAGTCGGCGATCGCCTGGCCTGCCAGCCGATGAAGCCGCTTGGACAGCTTGTTGTCTTCATAGGCCACCCGCCGCGTGTCGAGCACGGCCCGTGCGGCGGGGGCCGGGTCAGGGGTTGCTTCGGGGGCAGCGCTGCGGGGCCGATGGCGCACCAGGTGCACTACCTGCATCTCGTTCATCATTCATCCTGCGGTCGAAGTCCCGCTGTCGGCGGGGCGGACCCGGGGCGGCTTGCCCGACAGCGGCTGCAGTTGCTGGACGCAGGCCACCTGCTGCGCGCAGGCAGCGTCCGGAACTTGCATGGCGGGCACTGTAGCATGGCCCGGGCGACGATCCGGGCAACGGCAATCCCCGGACCGGCGCCGCCGGTAGCGGTTTTCGGGTATCAGTCGTTCAGCGGCATCAGGCTCGCATCGCGCGGCATCCGCTGCAGGTGCTGCCCGCCATCGACCTGGATCACCGTCCCGGTGATCGAGCCGTTGCTCATCGCGAAGACGACCGCGCCGGCGACATCCTCCGGCGTGCTGGAGCGCCCGAGCGGAGAAAAGCGCGCATGTGCACGCGCGAACGCGTCGTCGTCCTGCAGGTAGCTTGGAAAGGTCAGTCCCGGGGCGATGCCGACCACCCGCACCCGCGGTGCCAGCGCCTGCGCCAGCATGGTCGTTGCCGCCGCCAGGCCTGCCTTGGCCACAGTGTAGGAAAGAAAGTCCGGGTTCAGGTTGCGGAGCTTCTGGTCGAGCAGGTTGACGATGACGCCGCCGGCGGCATCGTCGCGCAGCGCCCGGAAGAACGCCTGCGAAAGCAGCAGGGGGGCGACCAGGTTCGGCAGCAGGTGCGCCGTCAGCGAGCCGGCAGTCAGGGTCTCGATGTCGTCATGGACGAAACGCGAGGCATTGTTGACCAGCCCGCGAACCGGACCCAGTTGCTCGGCCAGCTGCCCGACCAGCCCCGCGGCCGCCCGTTCGTCCTCCAGCTGCGCCTTCAGGCAGACGGCCTTCCTGCCGAGCTGCCGGATCTCGTTGGCTGTCTCGCGCGCCGATTCCTCGGAGGTGGCATAGTGCACCCCGATGTCCCAGCCATCCCGCGCCAGCGCGAGCGCGATCTGGCGCCCGAGGCGCCGGCCTGCGCCGGTCACCAGCGCGACCCCGCGCGAGCCGGCCGGCTGCTCGCCGGTATCGGGCGCTCCGGCTGCGGTAGGGGGGTGCATGGCGGGCACTTTAGCATGCCACGCCGCCGCATCCGCGCCGGGTCCCGGGTCGCTTCCGCCCCGACTGGGAGGTGCGGGCGTGAGAAAATGCCGAATGGATGATTTCCAGAACCTGCCCTCGGGCGTCCCGCGTCCCGCCGGCTCGGCCGGCGGCTTGCCTCGTCCGGCGCCGGAAGCGGCCGCCGCGAGCCAGGCCCTGATCAGCCGGATTGCCGCCGCAATCGACGCGGCCGGCGGATGGATCGGCTTCGACCGCTACATGGCGATGGCGCTCTACGAGCCGGGGCTCGGCTACTACAGCAGCGGCAAGCCGGTGTTCGGACCGGGCGGCGATTTCGTGACCGCCCCGGAGCTCACGCCGCTGTTCGGCGCCGCGCTGTCGCGCCAGGTCGGCTCCTGGCTGGCGGGCTGCGGCGCCGACCAGCCTCTGGTCATCGAGTTCGGCGCCGGCAGCGGTACGCTGGCTTCGCATCTGCTGAACGCCCTCGACCGGCAGGGTTTCGGCAACCTGCGCTACCAGATCGTGGAGTTGTCCGGCGACCTGCGTCGCCTGCAGCGCAATACCATTGCCGCGCGGCTGCCGCAGATGGTCGAGCGGGTCGAGTGGCTGGATGCCATGCCCGGCGACTTCCGCGGCGTGGTCATCGGCAACGAGGTCCTGGACGCGATGCCGGTGCGGACCTTCGAATGGGACGGCGAACGGTTGCTGGAAGTCGGCGTCGGCATCGAGGACGGGCGGCTCGGCTGGGCCGCGCGCCCTGCGGATGCCGGCCTGGAGCAGCTGGTTGCGCAGCTGGGCGTCGATCGCTCGACCTGGCACCTGCCGTATCGCTCCGAGGTCTGCCAGCAGCAGTCCGCCTGGCTCGCGACCGTGGCTGCGGCCATGCAGGCGGGCGCGATCCTGCTGCTCGATTATGGCTTTCCGGCCGCCGAGTACTACCACCCGCAGCGGGTCGGCGGCACGCTCATGAGCCACTACCGGCACCGCTCGCTCAGCGATCCCTTTCTCTGGCCGGGGCTGCAGGACATCACGTCCCATGTCGACTTCAGCCGCCTGCTCGCGGCGGGCAAGGCGGCCGGGCTGCAGCCGCTGGGCTATGCCTCGCAGGCGAGATTCCTGCTCAACTGCGGCCTTCTCGACGAGCTCGACGCCTTGCCGCGCGACGAGCAGCGCCTCTGGTTCTCGCAGGCGCAGGCGGTCCAGCGGCTGTTGTCGGAAGCGGAGATGGGCGAACTCTTCAAGGCGATCGCCTTCGGCAAAGGCATGCCCGCCACCGCCTCGCTGCCTGGCTTCGTCGACGGCGACAGGCTCGGGAGCCTGGAGTGATCCGGTTCACTGCGTGCCGAGCGCGCGAGCTCTGCTGACGATGAATCGAGTGGCGAAGCGCCTGAAGGCGCTGGTTGGTGCGCTGTCTGGTGCGCTGGTTGTTTCCTTGATCGTCGCGGGCGCCCTCGTGCTGCCTGGCGCCGCGGCCGCCCAGTCCGCGCTGCCGACACCGGCGGAACTCGACCGCATCGCGAGCGACTACCGCGAGTATTGGGAGCGGCATCCGCATGGCCAGTGGCTGCTGCGCATCCTGCCGGTTCGCATCAAGCCGTCGGAACTGCCTCAGGCACAGGGCGAGGGAGCGCGACTGACGGCGCGCTATTGCGTGCAGTGCCATGCGCTGCCGTCGCCGGCCATGCATGGGCCGCAGCGGTGGGAGCAGGTGGTGCGGCGCATGCTTCCGCGCATGCGCGGCGAGGGCAACCAGGGGCGGTTGATGCATGAAATGATGCAGGGCCTGCAGGCGCCCGACGAGGCGCAGGTGCGCACCATCGTCGACTACCTCGCCCGCCACGGGCGGCAGCCGTTGCCGGTGGGCCAGCAGGACCGCCTCCAGCCCGACCCGCGCGACCTGCGCGCGCCGCTCAGCGTGCCCGGCCGCCCTCAGCTGACGGCGGCGCTGGCCGGCGAGGACGGCAGGATGTTCGTCGGCGCCTGCAACCAGTGCCACGAGCTGCCCGATCCGCGCGCCCTCAGCGCCGCGCAATGGCCGGCGGTCGTGCAACGGATGCAGGCCAACATCGAGTGGATGAACCGGGTGGTCGGCAGCAACAACGACCCGCGCGAGCCGACCCTGGATCCGCAACGGATCGTCGGCTTCCTGCAGGCTTTCGCGAGCGACTCGCCCGGAAGCGGTGGCGGCGGTGGGACGCGATGATCAAGTGGCTCGTCACCGTGGTCCTCGCGCTGGTCCTGTTCGCCGGGCTGACTCCGCTGCTGAGGCGCATGGGGCTCGGCCGCCTTCCCGGCGACCTGCAGATCCGCCTGCGGGGCAAGGACTACAGCCTGCCGATCGCTTCGACCGTGCTGCTGTCGCTGCTGGCGATGCTGGTGGCGCGGTTCATCTGAGGGTCAGGCGGAGTAGCCGCCATCGACCGCCAGGCTCGCGCCGGTGATGAAGCTCGCCCCCGGCGTGGCGATATAGGCGACCAGGTCGGCGATCTCGTGCGGCTCTGCATAGCGGCGCAGTGCGATCGCTGCGCGCACGGCGTCGGAATGGCTGCCGTCGGCCGGATTCATCGCCGTGTCGGTGGGGCCCGGCATGACGTTGTTGACGGTGATTGCCCGCGGCGCGAGTTCGCGGGCGAGCGAGCGGGTGAGCCCGGCGATCGCCGCCTTCGTCATGACATAGAGGCTGCTGCCAGCATGCGACGCATACTGGCTGTTGATGCTGCCGATGTTGATGATCCGGCCGCCGCTGGCCATCTGCCGCGCCGCCTCCTGCGTCGCGACGACGCAGCTCCTGACGTTGACCGCGATCATGCGGTCGAAGTCGTCCGCGGTGATTTCGCCGAGCTTCCTGCCCAGCGCCATGCCGGCGTTGTTGACCAGGATGTCGAGCGCTCCGAGGCCTTGGACCGTGCGTTCGACCGCCGCTTTCACGGCGGCAGGATCCGCCGAGTCGGCCTGGATCGCCAACGCCTTCCTTCCCATCTGCTCGATCCGGCGGACCAGCCTTTCAGCCTCTTCCTGCGAACCCTTGTAGGTCAACGCCACGTCGGCGCCGTCCTCGGCCAGCCGCGTCGCGATAGCGGCGCCGATGCCCCGGGAACCGCCGGTCACGAGGGCTACCTTGCCGCCCAATCGGCCGGGACCGTCGCTCGCCTGGTCGCGGAGGACGGAGCGGCCCGGGCCGCCGCCAATACCGGGCAGCAGCCGCGCCAGCCGCGACTTGAGGAGAAGGCCGGCAGCGCCGACCGTCACCGCCAACAGGATGATCGCTGCTGCCACCAGGCGAGCCTCTCCCGGTGCGGCCGCCGCCGGCGGGCCGACCACCACCGCGAGGAGCGGCGGAACCCAGACCGCGGCGGCGGTGCTGAGCGTGGCCCAGGCAGCCCAGGCTTCACCGCGCCTGGCGGGAATCAGCAGCCACGACAGCACGATTCCGCAGCCGAGGAAGCCGCCTCCGGACACCCATTCCAGCGCGAGGAACTCGCGCACGCCGGCTCCGATCGAGAAGATGGCGCCAACCAGGAAGAAAGCGAGCGGAAGTCGACGCAAGATGATCTCCGGAAATGGCGAGAGTCTAGCCGGGACGGCCGCCCGGCCCGGCGACCAGGTGCGATAGCGGCATCCGGCCGAGTTCCTGCAGCAGCTGCGCGAACCGGCCGGCGGCGTGATCGATGATCGCGGCGCCTTTCTCAGCCGTGGCCGCCGCTGCGTTGCCGATCGCGCCGGTGGGATTGAGGTCCTGGGTCTGCCAGCCGAGCCGGGCGGCGACGCCGTTGCCGAGGACCGGGTAGTCGGCGGCATGGCGGCGCAAGGCGGAGTCGAACGATGCCGCCCGTTCCATCTCGACGAGGTGCGGCGCAAGCGCGAGCAGCATCGACGTTTCGACCTCCCCGCCGTGGATACCGAAGCGGATCTCGTCGTCGTCGATGAGACCCTGCGGCAGCCCGAGCCGATACCAGTTCACCGCGAACACGAGCAGGTCGTGGCGCTCGCGCAGGTCGTGGCTCACGACGTCGAGCACCGCCGATTGCCCGCCATGCGAATTGAACAGCACCAGTTTGCGCACGCCGGCGCGAGCCACGCTGGCGCCGATCTCCATCCAGGCGTCGATCAACGTGTGCGCCGTCAGGCTCAGCGTCCCGGCGAATCGGCCGTGCTCGTTGCTCTTGCCGATGGCCATGGTCGGCAGGAACAGCACGCCGAGGTCCGGCGGCAGCCGCGGGATCACGGCCTCGACGAGGCCGTCGACGATGATCGTGTCGACGCCGAGCGGCAGGTGCGGCCCGTGCTGCTCGACCGCGGCGACCGGCAGCACCGCGATCGTTCCTGCGGCATCGATCGACTGGAACTCGCGGGCGGTCAGCTCCGCCCAATAGCGCTTCGGTGGCAGGGCCTTGCCGGACGGCGTCATCGTGACCTCACTTGCATCCTGCGACCGATCGCAACCGTGCCGATGACGGCCACGGCGAACCCGACGGTCCTCAGGGTCAGTGATTCGCCCAGCATCAGCGCGGCGATCAGCACCGTGAAGAACGGCTGCAGCAACTGGACCTGGCCGACGCGCGCCACGCCGCCGGCGGCGAGGCCGCGGTACCAGAAGAAGAAGCCGATCCACATCGAGAACAGGCTGACGTAGAGAAAGCCGAGCCACGAACTCGCCTGCACGTCCGCCGGCGCGACCGAGGTGGCCCAGCCGTCCAGCAGCGACCAGGCGAAGACGCCTAGCGTCAGGGGCAGGGAGAGCACCAGCGCCCAGCTGATCACGAGGTCGCCGTCCATGTCGCGCGACAGCATTCCGCCGCGCGCGTAGCCGAGGGCGCCGAGCACGACGGCTGCGACCATCGCCGCGTCGCCCCAGGTGAGGCCGCCGCCTTCGCCGACCGCATACGCGACCACCAGCCCGGTACCGGCCAACGCGCAGAGCCAGAAGCCGAGCGACGGGCGTTCGCGCGCGAACACGACTGCCGCGACCGCCGTCGCCAGCGGCAGCAGGCCGGTGACGATCGCGCCGTGCGACGCGGGCAGGTGCTTCATCGCCAGCGACGAGAAGAGCGGAAAGCCGATCACCACGCCCAGCGAGGTCTCCGCCAGCAGCCGCCACTGGCGTGCCGTCGGCCGCGGCGGCCGGCGCAGCGCGAGCAGCAGCGCCGCCGCAACGCCTGCGACCGCCGCGCGGCCGATGCCGATGAACACCGGATGCAGGTCGACCACGGCGAGGCGCGTCATCGGCAGCGTCGCCGAGAAGATCAGCACCCCGAGAAGACCGAAGAGCATGCCGGAGGTCCTCAGGTAGCCTCGGCGATCAGCTTGAGCCGCTCGGCCGCGATGGCCTCGCGGATCTTCGTGGGCTGGCCGCGATGGCGGCGGGCGATCGCGGCCTGCTCGACCCGGTTCGCCGACTCCAGGGCGCGGCGCAGGCGGCGGGCGCCGGCATCTTCCGCGGGATCTGCGCCGGCTAGCGCCGCCGCCGCCGCCAGCAACGCCGTGACCCGTTCGCCGCGACGCCAGGCATCGCAGCGCTCGAGCAGCCGCAGGAGTTCCTGCGCCGGCAGGTGCGCCGCCGACTGCAGCAGGCCATCTGCGCCGGCCTGCCAGGCAGCCTGCGTTTCACGGGCGAGCAGGGCCGCGAGATCGCGACACTCGGTCGGCGCGCGCAGACGCTGCGAAACGCGGAGCACGACGTCATCCGCCGGCGGCGCTGCCGGCGCGGAGGCCGCTGCAGCTGGACCGCGCTCCTTCGGCGCCTCCTGCCCCCTCGCGCGCCACCCCGCGCGCCACCAGGCGCGGGCGAGGAAAACGGCGTAGCTGACCGGCAGCGGCGCGCGCCAGGCTGCGCAGCGATCGACGGCGTCGAGCCAGCCCCGCTCGAGCGCAGCCTGATCGCCCGCCGCCCCGTTCTCGCCCGCCAGCTTCGGCAGCAGCTCCGGCAGCAGCACCCGCAACGCCCCGGAATCCCGCAGCACCTCGATCATCCGCGACGGCCGCGTTTCCTGCAGGCCGCGCGCCAGTTCCTGCCAGACGCGCTCGGCGACCAGCGCATCGACTTCGCCGGCTGCCGTCATCCGCTGCATCAGCGCCATCGTTTCCGGCGCGACCCGGAAATCGGCGAAGCGGGCGGCGAATCGCGCGACGCGCAGGATCCGCACCGGATCCTCGGCGAACGATTCGCTGACGTGGCGCAGGAGCTTGCCCTCGAGGTCACGGCGTCCGTCGAAAGGATCGGTGATGGTGCCGTCCTCGGCAAGGGCGATTGCGTTGATGGTCAGGTCGCGCCGCGCGAGGTCCTCCTCGAGGGTGACACCGGGCGCGAAGTGGACGGCGAAGCCCTTGTATCCCGGCCCGGTCTTGCGCTCGGTGCGCGCCAGCGCGTATTCCTCCTTGGTCTGGGGATGCAGGAAGACGGGGAAGTCCTTGCCGACCGGACGAAAACCCCTGTCGATCATGTCCTGCGGCGTCGCCCCGACCACGACCCAGTCGCGGTCCGCCACCGCCAGCCCCAGCAACTGGTCCCTTACCGAGCCGCCGACGCGATAGGCCTGCATCAGCAGATCAAGGACGCGCCCGCCGTTGCGCGTTGAAGGCAGAGTCGATCGGCGCGAGATAGGTGGGGGCGATCGTGCTGATGGGCGAGGGAACGATGCCGAGCTCCGGCGCCATCGAACTGCTGGCGACGTTGTCGACCTTCATCGACAGCAGGTTGTCGCGCGACATCAGGGTCCGCCCGGGCATCTTCTCCATCACCATCGCCTGCAGGTGCCCGAGCGACAGCGGCAGGTTGAAGACCGGCCGCTCGTGGCCCGCACAGCGCCCGGCGAGCCGGATCAACTCCCGCAGCGTGAAGACATCGGGCCCGGCCAGCTCGTAGGTCTTGCCGACCATCAGCGGATCGCGCACGCCTTTGAGGACCGCGGTGGCGACGTCTCCCACGTAGACGGGTTGGAACCGCGCGTCGGCATTGGGTACCGCCATCACCGGCAGCAGGCGCTGCAGGCGGGCGAAGAGGCTGAGGAAGCTGTCGCCGGGGCCGAACATGACCGACGGCCGGAAGACGACCCAATCGATGCCCGATTCGCGCACGATCTTCTCCGCTGCGGCCTTGGAGCGCAGGTAGCGCGACGGCAGAGTCGCCGGATCGTTGTCGGTCACGCCGAGCGCGCTCACCTGGACCAGGCGCCGCACATTGCAGCGCCGGGCGCTCGCGACCACCCGTTCGGCCAGCTGCACATGCATCGCCCGGAAATCAGGACCGTAGGGATCGTTGGCTTCGCCGAGCCTGCCGTGCAGGATGCCGACCAGGTTGATGACCACGTCCTTGTCCGACATGAGTCGGTCGAGGTCACCGTCGTCTTTGATGTTCATCTGAACCACGTCGGTCTGTGGCAGCAGGATCAGGTGGCGCGCGCGTTCGCGGTTGCGCGTCGGCACGGTGATGCTGTAGCCGGCCGCGTCCAGTCGCGGCACCAGGAAACGGCCGACGAAACCGGCACCGCCCAGGACGAGGATATTTGCTACGCTCATGGCACCTGCAAGAGATGTGCGATCCGGAATTGGCCTCAAGGCAGCGCGGTCGTACCGGCAGCCTTCGGCTCGATCGTACCAAGCCGCGCCTTCAACGACTGCGGCTTGCCGGTGAAGAGTGCGGAATAGTCGGTTGCGTTCGACAGCACGTTCTTGACATAGCCGCGGGTTTCGGAGAACGGGATGATCTCCGCGAAGATCGCACCCTCCAGCGGCGACGCGAGCGATGCCCGCCAGGTGCGGGCCCTTCCCGGGCCGGCGTTGTAGCCGGCCGAGGCGAGCACGGCCGAACCGTCGAGATCGTCGAGCGCCTGCTTCAGGTAGAAGGTTCCGAACTCGAGGTTGGTCTGCAGTTCGTTGAGCTCGCGCGGATGGAAGTCGCGCCGCCCCAGCTTGCGGGCGATCCAGCGGCCGGTTGCGGGCATGATCTGCATCAGTCCCGAGGCGCCGACATGGGAGCGGGCGTCCATGATGAAGCGCGATTCCTGGCGGATCAGGCCGTAGACCCAGGCAGCGTCGATGTCCATCGCGCGGGTGATCGGCACCAGCTGGTCGGCGAACGGGGTCGGGAACCGCAGCGCGACGTCCGGCGTGCCGCGGATGCGTTCGTCGGTGTTGATGGCGCGGTCGAGCAGGTTGCGCTGCGCGGCCCAATGCGCCACCGCGCGCAGGTCGCTTTCGGAGCGGCCGCGCAGCTGGAAGTTCCATTCGCGGTTGCCCTCGAAGCGCATTCCCAGCGCATAGAAGGCGAGGGCGCGCGCCAGCCCCGGGTTGCTGTCGAGCGCCGCCAGCGCCGCCGGCTCCGGCGCCGCCGGTCGCGGCGGCAGGGCGATGAGCCGGTCCAACTCCTCGTTGGCAAGCTTGCCGTAGAAGTCGTGCCGATCGGCCAGCGACGCGAACAGCGCGGCCGCTTCGCGTGGATGGCCCTGTGCCTTGCGGGCGCGGCCCATCCAGTAGGTCCAGGTGGGCTCGGCGCGCTCCGCTTCGCTCATCGAGAGGATGATGGTGCGCAGCAGGCCCCAGTCCTGCTCGCGCAGCGCCGCCCGTGCCATCCAGCCGCGGGTCTCGTCGCTGACCTTGGCGTCGCCCGCCTCCCTGGTCCACTGAAGCGCCTCGGGCGCCAGGCGGCGCATGCCGGCGGCAGCGACCTGGGACCAGGCGAAGCGCCGTTCGGCCGCCGGCAGCGCCTTGCCGGCCGCCTGCAGGTGGGTTGCCGCGGCCGCCGGATCGCTGCGCGCGAGCCGGACGATGGCGATCAGCATCAGGTCGTTCGACTGCGGCGACTTCAGGGCAGTGGCGGGGCGGCGCAGCGCCTGCTCCAGGCCTTTTTCGTTCAGTGCCGACCCGAGCAGCGAAGCGGTGAAGCGGATGTCGTTGGCCGCGTTGGCCTCGAGCGCGAACATGAAGCGTTCGCGGATCTCCGCCGGCCTTGAGCGCGCCGGCGGCCGCCAGCGCCTCGAACAGTTCGGCGCAGGCACGATTGAGCGCGACCGGGCGCATCAGCAGCGCGCCGATCTCCTTGCGGGCCTTTGCGTTCAGCAACTGCCCGGGAGCGAGCCGTGCGAGGCCGGAAAGCTGCGCATAGCAATCGGGCGAACTCTCGTCGCGCAGCAGCCATTGCGGATACTGCTCGTCGAAGGTCTGCCAGTCGGCGCGGCGGCCCAATGCCAGCAGCCAGTCGCGGCGCAGGAGATCGGCTGCCAGCGTACCCTGGTGGCGCGCAAGATAGCCGCGCACCGGCGCGTCGACGTATCCCGTCAGCGCCTCGAGACGCCTCGCGCCGAGCTGGATGCGCAGCCGCCAGTACTCGACGTAGCCGTAGAGGAGGTGGTCGCGCGGGATCGGCAGTATCGCCTGATCGTAACGCTCGAGATCGTTGGCGAGCATCGCCTTGCGTGCGGCGACGAAGGCTTCGTCGACGAGCGTGGCGGAAGGGGGCAGCGGCGCCGTCTCTGCGGCAGCCGCCTCGGTGCCGGGGATGGCGCCCAGGCCGGTCGCCTGTTCAGTACCGGGCGCATCGGCCGCAGGTGTATCGGCAGATGCATCGGTTGCAGGCGAATCGGCCGCGGGTGCATCTCCTGCGGCGCCGCCGGCGACCCCGCCCGCGGCCGCCTCGGCGGGCGACTTGGGTGGTGAATTGGCCGGCAGGTCCGGCAGCGCCTGCCGCTCGCCGCCGGCCGGTTGCGACGCTGCGGACCTGTCCGGAAGGGGGCGTTTCGACTGGGCGTGAAGATCCGCGGGCGAGGCGGAGATGAACCCTGCCACGAGCGCAAGAATGACGGCTGCCGAAACCATGCCGCGGTCGCGTCCGCTGCCTGCTGCCGGTAGTCCAGGACGCGTGAAGCCTAGAATGTCCATATGGATGAGAACGTCGAATCGAGGATACCACGCGCCCAGTTGCGCAAGCTGATGCTCGCGCGCAGGGCTCAGATTGGTGGCGAAATCCGCAGCGCCTACGACCATGCCATCAGCCACGCGGTCCGGGAGCAGCAGCCGGTGCAGCAGGCAGAGGTGCTCGCGGTTTACTGGCCGATCCAGGGCGAGCCGGATTTGCGCCCGCTGGCCGCCGGCTGGCGCGCCGCCGGCAAGACGCTCGCTCTGCCGGTGATGGGCGGGCCCAACGGTGGTCTGTTCTTCTGCGCCTGGCATGACGACGCCGGCCTGGTGATGGGACCGTTCGGCATTCCGGTGCCGGTGGATCGCACGCCGCTCGAGCCCGACTGCCTGGTGATGCCGTGCGTGGCGTTCACCATCGCCCGCGGCAAGCCGTGGCGGCTCGGATACGGAGCCGGGTACTACGACAAGACGCTGGCGCACCGGCCGGTGCCGGCGGTCGGCATCGCCTACGACGAGGCCTCAACCGATCAGTTCGAGCCCAATGCGACGGACGCGCCGCTGTCGGTGCTGGTCACGCCATCGCGCGTCATCAGCTCCATTGCCTCGCCCTGATTGAAGCGGCGCACCCAGTCGGCGAACTCTTCGGCCGGCATGGCGCGCGCATACAGGAACCCCTGCACCCGATCGCAGCCGAATTCGCGCAGCAGGTGGACCGCCGCCGGGTTGTCGACGCCTTCTGCCAAGGCGCGCAGGTTGAACGCATGGGCTAGGTCGATCAGCGCCTTCACGATCTGCTGGTCGCCGCGGTCGTTGACCAGGTTCTGGATGAAGACACGGTCGATCTTCAGCTCGTGGACCGGGAACTGGCGCAGGTACGCGAACGACGAATAGCCGGTGCCGAAGTCGTCGATCGACAGCTCGCAGCCGATGTTGCGCAGCGCGCGCATGCATTCGATCGTGGCGTGCTCGTTGCGCACGATCGAATCCTCGGTCAACTCGAACAGCAGCCGGCCGGGGGACAAGCCCCAGGTTTCGCACGACTGCGCGACCTGCGACGCGAAGCCCGGATCGTTGGCCGTCTTGGCCGACAGGTTGATGCCGATGCTCAGGTCGAGGCCCTGGGCCTGCCAGCCCAGCTGCTGGCGCAGCACCGTGTTGATGACGAACTGGGTCAGCTGGCCGATCATGCCGCGATCGTCGCAGATCGAGGCGATCAGGGTGGGCGTCACCTGCAGCGGGTGCTCGCGTGGCCAGCGGATCAGCGCTTCGGCAGCGAAGCACTGGTTGGTGGCCAGGTCGATCTGCGGCTGGAAGTGCACCTCCAGCTCGTTGGCGTAGAGATTGCGACGCAGCGCATGCTCGATCTCGACCAGGCGTGCGGCGCTGTCGTCGGCGCCGATGTGACGCACGTCGAGCCGGTCCTCATGCTCGGATGCGAGCAGGCGGCCATCCCAGGCGCCTTGCAGCAGGCCGCCCATGCCGACGGCGTCGCTGCGGCTCCAGGCGCCGCCGATCACCGGCTGCAGCTGGGCGGAGGTGGTGCGGCCGTCCGGCAGGTCGATGACCACCGGCGGATAGAGCGTCTCGCGAAAGGCGGTGGCGATCGTCTGGGCGACCGCTTCGTTGGCGACGTCGGCCAGCAGCACCCAGATCTCGTCGTGCGATGCCACCGCATAGCGGTCCTCGGGGCGCAGCCGCTTCTCGACCCGGTCCTGCACCGCCGACAGCACCAGGCTGGCATGCGGGTCGCGGGCCAGGGCTTGCAGGTGATCGGAGCGGTTCAGGCGCACCGCCAGCAGCAGCGGCCGGCCGGCAAACTTTCGCCCCAGCAGCTGCTGGCCGAAGGCAAGCAGTTCGTTCGGGGTCAGGCGGCACTTCGGCAACGATTCCATCAGGCAGCGATTCCGTTTTGCTTGGCGATTTCGTCGAGGTAGTAGTCGCGCAGCTTGAAGCCGTAGGCGCCGGACGGGAGTCCGCGAGTGATGCGCAGCGGCTTGCTGCCCTTGGCCTTGCCTTCCTTGAAGAGGTCTCGCTCGAGCGGTTGCGCCAGCGGCGATTTGTCCGGATTGCTGAGGACGAGCACCTTCGGCTCGAGGCGGCGGATGCGGTTGTGAGCCACCACCACGCCGACCTCGCCCGTGGTCAGTTCGATCATGCTGCCCACCGGGAACACGCCGATGGCCTGGACGAACTGCTCCACCATCGGCTCGTGGAAGGACGTGCCGCTCCATTCGTACAGGTTCATCAGCGCATCCTGCGGCGCGGACGCATTGGCGTAGGCGCGCGGCGTGATCAGGGCTGCGAAGGAGTCGGCGATTGCGGCCATCTTGCCGTAGATGCCGATCTCGCTGCCTTTGAGGCCCTTCGGATAGCCCGAGCCGTCGATACGCTCGTGGTGCTGGGCGATCCCGGCAGTCACCGCTTCGGGCAGCTTCGGGCCGTTGGCCAGGACGTCCATTGCCAGATCGACGTGCTCCTTCACCAGCGTGAACTCGGCCGGCGAAAGCATGCCCGGCTTTTCGAGGATCGCTCGCGGCAGCTTGGTCTTGCCGATGTCGGCGAGCATGCCGACCTGGCCCAGGTAGGCAAGCTCCTGCTTCGGGAAGCCCAGGTGGCGGCCGAGCGCAACCAGGTAGAGCGCGACCTTGACGCCGTGGTTGTAGGTGTTGATGTCCTCTTCGCGCAGCCGCGCGATCCACATCAGCGCGTCGGGGTTGTCGAGCATGCTCTCGACCATGCCGTCGACCGCGCCCGCGATCGCCTCGAGCTGCGGCGCCTTGCCGCTGCGGATGTCGACCATCACCTCCGCCAGCGTCTCTTCGCCCTGGCTGAAGGCCTTGCGGGCCCGCGGCAGTTCCTCGAGCATCGCACGGCGTTGCTCGTGGAAGGTCTGGATCACGCCTGCCGGCAGCAGGTCCGCCGTGATTGCCGGTGCCGATCCGGCCGAGCCGACGGCGCGCTCGCTTCCGAACAGGTCGAACAGCGGGCCGAACATGCGCTCGAGGAAGGAAGGCTCGTCGCTCTTGCTGGCGTCTGCCGTCTGGCGCACGAAGTTGCGAAAGCGCTGGCGCGTGAGCTGGCTGATCTTGACGTCGGCACGCGGCCGGAAGCGGCGTCGCGAGTCTGCCGTCGGCGTCGCCGCCCGGGCGACGATCTCATCGACGCCGCCGACGGCGGCGGTGCTCGCCGGAACGTCGGGCCGAGGCTTGCTCTTCTCGGCGGAGGGGGCCGATGCGGGTACACCGTGTAGCTTCGACGTCTGCGCGCTCATGACGCAGGCGCGTTGCGTCATCGGCAGGGTCTGCGGCTCGAGCGTCGCGGCGCGGATCTCCACGCGGCGGATCAGGTCGGCCACCGCAGGCGAGGACATCTCGAGATCGACGTACACGTAGTCGCAGTACTTGACCAGCGTATCCAGTTCCACCTTGCTGTCGACCAGGAACCCCTGCAGGAGGAACGGTGTGTCGAGCCAGGGACGATCCAACTCGACCACGAACATTCCCAGGCGCAGGTCCTCGACCGCCACCTGGTAGCGACGATTGGCAGTCATCGACGGGCCAGGTCGGGTTGTCTGATCGAGAACGGATTGCAAAACCACTTCCTCCTGAAACCTGATGTGGGCGCGCGATTGGCCGATGGCCGGCCAGAGCCAGCTGCAGGCCGGCTGCAAGCCAGCCGGATCCTGATGACCGGACCGACCGCTGACCGGACCGACCGCTGCCCGGACTGTCCGCACAGACCATAGTAGCGAGCGCCCCGGACCGGGGAAAGCCGTCAGGCGACCGTCGGACGGGCGGTGAACGGGGTAGCCGACGGACGGCCGAAGGACGGGGTCTCGCGGGGCGCGGGCGGACTGGCCGCCCTGGATCAGAGCTCGGTCAACGATGTCGACCGGCGTTCGATGATGCGAAAGCCGACGTCGACGATCGGCTCACCGATCGGGATCCCTTGGCATCGATCGACGATGAGTTGTGCTGCGATCCTCCCGATCGCGGCGCCGTCGACGTGCACGGTGGTGAGCGACGGGAAGGTGTGCGCGGCGAAGTCGGCATTGCCGAAGCCGCAGACCGCCAGGTCTTGCGGCACCTTCAGCCCGCGGGCCTGGGCTTCTGCCAGGACCCCCTGGGCAAGCGAATCCGAGCTGCAGTAGACGGCCTGGAGCGCGGGCTCCTTGATGAGCAGTTCGCCCAGCGCGCGCCGGCCGAGCGCCAGGCTGCTGGGCGCCGAGACGACGGCCGTCGGAACATCATGACCTATGGTCCTGGCGAACCCCAACCGGCGCAAGGACCCGCGATGGTCGTCGCCGGTTGCGATGCCGACCCGCTGCCATCCCCTTTCAAGGAAGTAGCCTGCGATCGCGCACCCTACGTCGGTGTGCGAGAAGCCCACCAGCATGTCTACCGGGTGGTCGCTCAGGTCCCAGGTCTCCACCACCGGAATGCCCAGCTGACGCAGGCGGTTTCGGGCAGTCGTGGAGTGCACGAGGCCGGTGACGACGATGCCGTCCGCCCGGCGGCTGATCATGGCGTTCAAAAGCGCATCCTCGCGCGCATGATCGTAGCCGGTCTGTCCCAGGATCAGCTGGTAGCCCGACGCTTCCAGTGCTTCCGTCAGCGCCTGGACGGTGGGCAGGAACTGGGCGACCGAAATGGCCGGAACAAGGCTGGCCACCATCAGGCTGCGCTTGCTCTTCAGGCTTCCTGCAAGCAGGTTCGGAATGTAGCCAGTGGCTTGGACCGCCGCCTGGACCCGGGCTATGGTCCCTTTCGCTACCACGCCGGGATTGCTCAGCGCGCGGGACGCGGTGATCAGCGAGACGCCGGCTTCGCGAGCGACATCGTGCAGCGTGGCGACTTTGAAGGGAGGCGGCGCGTCCATGGAGCGAACTCACTGAAATCCAGGGGAGAGGTGACTCAACTGACAACAGCGGCCTATAACGACAACGATCTCATCAGGAAAAATTGATGTCGACGTCGAAGCGGCTGGGATAAACTCCGCCCCGGATGACAACGTTACCATTATTGCGCAGGCAAGTACCTTGGAGACAAGCTTGAACCAGACCAGATCCAGCCGCCGCCAGTTCGCGCGTCTTGCTTTCCTGTCCGCCGTGGCAGCGGCCACGGCCGCCCCACTCGGGGCCGGCGCCGCCGATGCCGGAGCGGAGTACTTCGCCGGCAAGACCATCAGGATCGTCGTGCCCAACCCGGCCGGCGGAACCTCCGACATCCTCGCCCGGATGCTGGCACCGAAGATCGGCGAGGCGCTCGGGTCGACCGTCGTCATCGAGAACAAGCCCGGGGCCACCGGGAACCTCGGCTCGGACATGGTGGCAAAGTCGCGCCCGGACGGCTTCACGCTCCTGCTCACCGACATCGGTTCGCTCGCGATCGCGCCCAGCGTGTTCCCGACGCTGCCGTTCGATCCGGCAAAGGACTTCGCGCCGGTGATCATGGTGGCCTACTCCCCGCACCTCCTGGCGGCGCACCCCTCGCTCGCAGCGAACGATGCGAAGGAACTGGTCGCGCTCGCCAAGGCGAAACCGGACTCCCTCAATTTCGCAATCTCGGGTCTGGGTGGCGCGAACCACCTTGCCGGCATCGAGTTCGCGTTGCGCACCGGCATCGTCTGGAGCTATATCCCCTACAAGGGCGGCTCCCAGGCGATCGCCGACGTGATGGCGGGACAGGCGGATGTGCTGTTCAACGGCATGGTGGCAACCTATCCTGCGGTCAAGAGCGGCAAGCTGAAGGCGCTCGCGATCTCGAGTGCGAAGCGCTTCGCCGGCGCGCCCGAAATCCCCACGGTCGCGGAATCCGCGGGTCTGCCAGGGTTCGAGACCGGATCCTTCCAGGGCATCGTGGCGCCCGCGGGGACGCCGGCCAACGCGGTGACCACCCTGCACGGAGCCGTCACGAAGATCCTCGCCGAGCCGGAGACCCAGGAGCGGCTGGCGAAGCTCGGTGCCGAGTCGCGTCCCGGCTCGCCGGCTGAGTTCGGAAACTTCATCCGCAGTGAAAAGGAGCGATTTGCGAAGGTGGTGAAGGAATCGGGCGCAAAGTTCGAGTAGCCAAGATCCGCTTCATGCCCACTACGACCAGCGCCGTCGGCGACGCGATTTCCTGGGTTCGCGTCCAGTCCGTATACCTGCCGCTTGCCAACCCGATCAGCGACGCCAAAGTACTCACCGGCCGGCAGAAGCCGATGACCGAGATCGCGATGCTCTTCGTCGAGATCGAGTCGAAGGACGGCCATCGCGGCCTGGGGTTCAGCTACTCCAAGCGCGCCGGCGGTCCGGGCCAGTTCGCTCATGCCAGGGAGATTGCGCCGGCGTTGATCGGCGAAGACCCGAGCGACATCTCGCGGATCTGGACCAAGCTCTGCTGGGCGGGCGCATCCGTGGGCCGCAGCGGCTTGGCCGTGCAGGCGATCGGCGCCTTCGACGTTGCGCTGTACGACCTGAAGGCGCGTCGCGCCGGGCTGCCGCTTTCCAAGCTGCTCGGCGCGCAGCGCGATTCCGTGCAGTGCTACAACACGTCGGGCGGGTTCCTGCACACTCCCCTCGATCAATTGCTGGTGAACGCGGCCTCGTCGCGCGATCGGGGCATCGGTGGCATCAAGCTCAAGGTGGGCCAGCCGGACCGCGCCCTCGATGTCAAGCGCGTGGAAGCGGTGCGCAAGCACCTGGGCGACGAAACCCCGATCATGATCGACGCCAATCAGCAATGGGATCGGCCCACCGCCCAGCGAATGTGCCGCATCTTCGAGCAGTTCAACCTGGTCTGGATCGAGGAGCCGCTCGACGCCTACGACTTCGAAGGCCATGCCGCCTTGGCCGCCGGCTTCGACACGCCGATCGCGACCGGCGAGATGCTGACCAGCGCCGCCGAGCACGGCGAACTCATACGTCATCGCGCCGCCGATTACCTCATGCCGGATGGGCCGCGCGTCGGTGGCATCACCCCGTTCCTGAAGATCGCCGCCCAGGCCGAACAGGCCGGCCTGAGCCTCGCCCCGCATTTCGCCATGGAGCTTCACGTACACCTCGGTGCGATCTATCCGACGGAGCCGTGGGTGGAGCACTTCGACTGGCTCGAGCCGCTCTTCAACGAAAGGCTGGAGATCAGCAAGGGCCGGATGCTGGTGCCGACGAGGCCGGGCCTCGGGCTGAGCCTGAGCGACCAATGCGCAGGCTGGACCCGGGAAGAAGTCGAGATCGGAAGGCGCGCCTGAGGCGACTCGCGCCATCCTCACCTCATCGATCCTGCCCGATACAGCCCTCATCCATCCATCTTTCCAGGAAGGCCACTGCCAATGAACCCGCAAGAACTCAAGACCATCATGGGCTCCGGCCTGCTCTCGTTCCCGCTGACCGACTTCGACGGCAACGGCGACTTCGACAAGAAGGGATACGAAAGACGCCTCCAATGGCTGGTCCCCTACGGCGCAAGCGCGCTGTTTGCCGCGGGCGGCACGGGCGAGTTCTTTTCGCTGACCGGCGACGAGTACCCCGGCATCATCAAGACCGCCGTCGACACCTGCCGCGGCGTGATGCCGATCATCGCCGGCGCCGGCGGTCCGACCCGGTTCGCGATCCAGTGCGCGCAGGCGGCCGAAAAGGCGGGTGCGCATGGCATCCTGCTCCTGCCGCACTACCTGACCGAAGCCGGGCAGGAAGGCCTCGCCGCTCACGTCGAGGCCGTCTGCAAGAGCGTGAAGTTCGGCGTGATCGTCTATAACCGCGCGACCAGCCGCCTCAAGCCCGACACGCTGGCCGGCCTTGCCGAGCGCAACCCCAACCTCGTCGGCTTCAAGGACGGCGTCGGCGACATCGAGGCCATGGTGGCGATCTACCAACGCATGGGGGATCGCCTTGCCTACCTGGGCGGCTTGCCGACCGCAGAGGTCTACGCGGCGGCCTACAAGGCGATGGGCACGCCGGTTTACTCGTCGGCGGTCTTCAACTTCATTCCCAGGACCGCGATGGATTTCTATCGTGCGGTCGCGGCCGACGACCTGAAGACGCAGCACCGGCTGCTCAAGGATTTCTTCATGCCGTATCTCGATCTGCGCAACCGGGTGCCGGGGTACGCCGTGAGCATCGTCAAGGCAGGCGCCAGGATCGTCGGCCATGATGCCGGCCCGGTGCGCCCTCCCTTGTCGGAACTCACCGCGGCCGAAGTGGAGCAGCTCGGTCGATTGATTGCGAAGCTCGGTCCCCAGTAGGCATCGCCCCATTCCCTGCAGGATTCTTCCGGACTTTCATTGGAGACAACCCGATGATCAAGAAGCTGCTGATTTCCCTCTCCCTCGGCCTCGCCGCCGTTTCCGCGGCGCACGCGCAGTCCTGGCCTTCGAAGCCGGTGACGCTGGTGGTACCGTTTCCTCCCGGCGGATCGACGGACACGCTCGCGCGTGCGATCGCCGCCGGACTGCAGGCGCAATTCGGCCAGAGCTTCATCGTCGACAACAAGCCCGGGGCGACCGGCACTGTCGGCGCCGCACTGGTCAAGCGCGCGCCGGCCGACGGCTACACGCTCTTTGTGTCGTCGCTCGGCCCGTTTGTGATCGCCCCTCACCTCTACAAGAGCGTGCCCTACGATCCCACCCGGGATTTCGACCTGCTGACGGTGGCAGTGCAGGCGCCGAACGTGCTCGTGGTGCCCGAAAGCTCACCCCACAAGTCCGTTGCCGAGCTGATCGCCCACCTCAAGTCCCAGCCCGACAAGATGACTTTCGCATCCTCCGGCAGCGGCTCATCGGACCACCTGACGGCCGAGCTCTTCTGGCAGCAGTCCGGGACCAAGGGCGTCCATGTGCCCTACAAGGGCGGTGCCCCGGCCATCACGGACCTGCTGGGCGGTCAGGTGGATGCTTCGTTCCAGAACATCAACGCCATCATCCAGCACGTGCGCGGCGGCAAGCTTCGCGCGTTGGCCATCACGTCCGCGAAGCGTTCGTCCCTGCTGCCGGACGTACCTACGCTCGACGAATTGGGGGTCAAGGACGTGGACGTCTATTCCTGGCAGGCGGTGGCGGCGCCCAAGGGCCTGCCGGCGGACGTCAAGAGCAAGTTGCACGCCGCCCTCGTCTCGGCGCTGAACGATCCCCAGGTCAAGGAGAAATTCCTCTCGGTGGGCTTCGAGCTGGTGGCGAACACACCCGAGCAGTTCGAAGCCTTCCAGAAGGCCGAGTTCGACCGCTGGAAGCAGCTGATCCAGTCGCGCAACATCACGGCGAATTGACAGCGCGTCCAGCCGATGAAGACGCCGGTGATCATCTCCATGGACGAGCGCGACAATGTCGCGATCGTCGGCAACGACGGCGGCTTGGCCGCTGGAACCGTGCTGCCCTCGGGCCTGGTGCTGCGCGACCACGTGCCGCAGGGCCACAAGGTGGCGCTGCAGGACTTCGCCGAGGGCGTTGCCGTGCGCCGCTACGGCGTGCCCATCGGCTATGCGCTCAAGGCCATTGCCGCCGGCAGCTGGGTGCATGAGCGACTCCTGAAGATGCCGACGGCGCGCGAGCTGGACGACAGCCTGCCGATCGCTACCGTCAAGCCGGAGCCGCTGCCGGCCCTCGAGGGCTACACCTTCGAGGGATACCGCAACGCCGACGGCTCGGTCGGTACGCGCAACATCCTGGCCATCACCACCACCGTGCAGTGCGTGGCCGGCGTCGTCGACTTCGCGGTCAGGCGCATCAAGGACGAGCTGCTGCCGCGGTTCCCCAACGTCGACGACGTGGTCGGGCTCGAGCACGGCTATGGCTGCGGCGTGGCCATCGACGCACCCGGTGCGGAGATTCCCATCCGCACGCTGCGCAACATCTCCCTCAACCCCAACTTCGGCGGCGAGGTGATGGTGGTCAGCCTGGGCTGCGAGAAGCTCCAGCCCGAGCGGCTGATGCCGCCCGGCACGATCGCCCTGGTCGATGAGCGCAACGTGGCCGATATCGGCGTCACGGCCGAAGCCGGACTCGACGTGGTGTGCCTGCAGTCGGAGCACCATGTCGGGTTCATGTCGATGATCGAATCGATCATGGACGCCGCCCTGCTTCACCTGGAGCGGCTCGACAGCCGGCGACGCGAGACGGTGCCGGCCTCGGAGCTGGTGGTCGGCGTGCAGTGCGGCGGCAGCGACGCCTTCTCGGGAGTGACCGCAAACCCTGCGGTGGGGTTCTGCAGCGACTTGCTGGTGCGCGCCGGGGCCACCGTCATGTTCTCGGAAGTCACCGAGGTCAGGGACGGCATCGACCAGCTCACCGCGCGGGCGTCGACACCCGAAGTCGCGCAGGCGATGATCCGCGAAATGGCCTGGTACGACGCCTATCTGGACAAGGGCAAGGTCGATCGCAGCGCGAACACGACCCCCGGCAACAAGAAGGGCGGGCTGTCCAACATCGTCGAGAAGGCGATGGGTTCGATCGTCAAATCGGGCAGTGCGCCGATCTCGGGCGTGCTGTCACCCGGCGAGAAGGCGAGGCAGAAGGGTCTCCTCTATGCCGCCACGCCGGCCAGTGACTTCATCTGCGGCACGTTGCAGTTGGCCGCCGGGATGAACCTGCATGTCTTCACCACCGGCCGCGGCACGCCGTACGGACTTGCCCAGGTGCCCGTCATCAAGGTAGCCACGAGAAGCGACCTCGCACGGCGCTGGCACGACCTGATGGACGTCGATGCCGGGCGTATCGCGGCCGGCGCCGCGACGATCGAGGACGTCGGCTGGGAGATGTTCCGCCTGATGCTCGACGTGGCCAGCGGTCGCAAGAAGACCTGGGCCGAGCATTGGAAGCTGCACAACGCGCTGGTGCTCTTCAATCCGGCGCCGGTGACCTGACCGCCCACGCCGGTTCGGCGTGTTCACGCGGCGCGGGCAGGCGCGCGCTTCTTCAGGGTTTGACCTGCTTCAGGATCCGCGCGGTTTCTTCCAGATCCTTGGCCATCGTCTTGCGATAGTCGTCGCCGGGTTGCCACGCTACCTCGATCGAACGTTTTGCCATGGCGTCGCGGAACTCGTCGCTCTGGATCACCTTGCCGAGCGCCGCAATCAGCCGTCTCGCGATGTCGTCCGGAAGGTCCTTGGGTGCCGCGACCCCGTGCTCGACCGAATAGGTCCAGTCCGACCCGATGGATTCCTTCAACGTGGGCGTATCGGGAAACCCTTTGAGTCGCTCCGACGACATGACGGCAAGCGGCTGCAGCTTTCCGGCGGCGATCAGCGAGGTCGCCTCGGCCATCGAGGCAGTGGAAAACGTCGAGTTACCTGAGGCCACATCGAGATGGCCCGCGGTGCCTCCCTGGGTCGGCACCCAGACGACCTTGTCGACCGGCACGCCGAGGTCCAGCATCAGGCCCAGGAAGGCGATGTGCCAGTTGACGCCGTGGGCGGCGCCGGTTGCCTGGAATTGCCGCGGCTTCGATGTCCTGATCGCATCGGCAAGATCCTTGATGGTCTTGTATGGCGATCCCGCAATCACGTTGACGCCGGCGGCGATGCGAGTCGCCCGGCCCAACGGACGCAGGTCCATATGGGTCAGCTCGGCCAGCCCCTGCGGCTTGTACAGGCTGATGTCGTTCGTCATCACGCCGATCGTGTAGCCATCCGGCTTCGCATTTGCGATGGCTGTATGGCCGGGAATGCCGGCGCCGCCGGCGCGGTTGATCACATTGATCGGAACGCCCAGTTCCTTTTCAAGCAGCACGCCCCAGGTCCGCGCGCCGATATCGGTGCCGCCACCTGGCGGGTAGGGCACGATCACCGTGATGGGTCGGTTGGGATAGTCCTGGGCCGTGGCCGGTGCCACGGCAGCCAGCGCGCAGACGCCCAAACTCAAACTCAATGCCA
The DNA here is from genome assembly GCA_963844195.1 of uncultured Pseudomonadota bacterium. Classification (GTDB taxonomy): domain Bacteria; phylum Pseudomonadota; class Gammaproteobacteria; order Burkholderiales; family Burkholderiaceae_E; genus Lautropia. Next base: position 232,471 of record CAWJNC010000008.1, read on the forward strand.
GGCCAACCAACCTCTTGTGAACTATAGACACGGCTTGTCCCCCCTTTTTGGTCTCGGCCGGCGTCGGGCCTCGAACCCAAGCACGGCACTTTGAACGCCGGTCGTGGCCGGCCCGCAGGTTCCGCCAAAGCGGTATACGGTGGACTGTACACGATGCTCGCATCCCTCAGGAATTGTGAGTCGGCCCGCGGAAAGGCCGCTGCGCGACTGCGCTGACCTACCTTCGCAAGGCCGTCCAGATCGCCGAACTGGGCCCCGCCTGGTTCAACGTATAGAAGTGAATCCCCGGCACCTTCGCATCCACCAGCGTCTGGCAAAGCGACGTCACCACCTCGTGACCGAACGCTCGCAGCGAATCGACGTCGTCGTGGAAGGCGGCGAGGCGCAGGCGGATCCAGCGCGGGATTTCGGCGCCGCAGTTGTCGGAGAAACGGGCCAGCTGGGTGAAGTTGGTGATCGGCATGATGCCGGGCACGATCGGGATGGTCACGTTGCGCGCCCGCGCCCGCTCGACGAAGTCGAAGAAGGCGGAGGCGTTATAGAAGTACTGGGTGATCGCGCTGTCGGCGCCGGCATCGACCTTGCGGATGAAATTGTCGAGGTCCTGCTCCGGCGTCGCCGCCTGGGGGTGCATCTCCGGATACGCGGCCACCTCGATGTGGAACCAGTCGCCGCTGTGCTCGCGGATGAAGGCGACCAGGTCGGATGCATAGCGGAACTCGCCGCGATCGACCATGCCTGAAGGCAGGTCGCCGCGCAGCGCGACCAGGCGGCGGATGCCCTTCTCCCGATAGTGATCCAGCAACTCCGCGATGCTGGTGCGGGTCGCGCCGATGCAGGACAGGTGGGGCGCGACCTGCAGTCCCTCGGCGGCAATCTCGCCGATGATCCCGACGGTCTTCTCCTGCGTACTGCCGCCCGCTCCGTAGGTCACGCTGAAGAATTCGGGGCTCAGTTCGCTCAACAGCCGGCGAGCCTGGCGCAGCTTGGCGACGCCCTCCGGCGTATTCGGTGGAAAGAACTCGAAGCTCAGGTGGGTGCCGCTGCTGCTGTCGTTCATGTCGGTCATGGCTGTTCAAATGGGATCGGGCGGCCGTCGTGCCCCTGGGGCAGTCGATGACCGGCTACTTTGCAACGGCTCCCGCCGTGCCGCGAGGAAATACTCCTGGTTTCCGTCGGTGCCCGGCAGGCTGCAGGCAAACCAGGCGGTGGGCTGCCAGCCGCTGTCCCGTGCCGCAGCCCAGGCCTGCTCGCGCAGGCCTTCGATGTCCGCATCTGCGCGGACGATGCCCTTCGAATTGCGCGCATCCGGGCCGAGCTCGAACTGCGGCTTGATCAGCGCGACCAACCGCGTCTCGACGCCGGCGAGGCCGGCGAGCTCGGCAAGATGGCCGAGCAGGGCTACCGTCGAGATGAAGGAGAGGTCGACGACGATCAGGTCGAAGCCGGCTCCGATGCCGTGCTCCGCCAGCCAGGCAGGGCTTACGTCGCGCACATGAGTCTTCTCGAAGCAAGTCACGCGGGCGTCGGCGGCGAGCCGCGCATCGAGCTGTCCATGCCCGACTTCGATGCCGACCACCGCCGCGGCGCCGTGCTGCAGCAGGCAGTCGGTGAAGCCGCCGGTGGACATGCCGACGTCCAGCGCCCTGACGCCGCTGCAGTCGATGCCGCATTCGGCCAATGCATGCGCCAGCTTGGCGCCGCCCCGGGATACGAATCGCGATTCGGGCGACTCCTTCACCCGCAGCTCCTGCTCCGGAAAGACCGGCTGGGAGGCGCGGCTGACGGCGGCCGCCTTGCCGCCGACGACGATATCGACCGCCCCGGCGTCGATCAGTCGCTGCGCCAGTGCACGCGAGCGCACCATGCCGCGGCCGACCAGCGCCACGTCTGCACGAACCGAGCCGCCGGCCCTGGTCATGATCGTAGTCCTCAGCCCTTGCCGGTCCGGCACACCGGCCCGCCCGCCTTTCGGCCGCTCGGAGCCGGCTCGCTCGATCAGTAGCGGTAGGTGTCCGGCTTGTACGGCCCCTCGAGTCGGCACGCCGATGTAGGCGGCCTGGTCGGCCGTCAGCTCGGTCAGCATCGCGTTGAGCTTGGCCAGCTGCAGCCGCGCGACCTTCTCGTCGAGGTGCTTGGGCAGCACGTAGACCTTGCCGACTTCGTACTGCTCCTTGCGCGTCCACAGTTCGATCTGGGCGATCGTCTGGTTGGCGAAGGACGAGCTCATCACGTACGACGGATGGCCCGTGCCGCAGCCGAGGTTCACCAGGCGGCCTTCGGCCAGCAGGATGATCCGCTTGCCGTCGGGGAACTCGATGTGGTCCACCTGCGGCTTGATGTTCTCCCACTTGTACTTCGACAGCGACGCGACGTCGATCTCGTTGTCGAAGTGGCCGATGTTGCAGACGATGGCCTGGTCCTTCATCTTCGCCATGTGCTCGTGGCGGATGACATCCTTGTTGCCGGTGGTCGTCACGAAGATGTCCGCCTTGTCGGCGGCGTATTCCATCGTCACCACGCGATAACCTTCCATCGCGGCCTGCAGCGCGCAGATCGGGTCGATCTCGGTGACCCAGACCTGCGCCGACAGCGCCCGCAGCGCTTGCGCGGAACCCTTGCCCACGTCGCCGTAGCCGGCTACCACTGCGACCTTGCCGGCGATCATCACGTCGGTTGCACGCTTGATGCCGTCGACCAGCGATTCGCGGCAGCCGTAGAGGTTGTCGAACTTGCTCTTGGTGACCGAATCATTGACGTTGATGGCGCGCATCTTCAGCTCGCCGCGCACCGACATCTGCTGCAGCCGGTGCACGCCGGTCGTCGTCTCTTCGGTGACGCCGACGATCGCATCGAGTTGCTTCTGGTACCAGGTCGGATCCTTCGCCAGCTTCGCCTTGATCGCCGCGAACAGGAATTTCTCTTCTTCGCTCTTCGGGTTCGCAATCAGGCTCGCGTCGCTCGGCCGCCCGGGCGCCCAGGTGCAGCAGCAGCGTCGCGTCTCCGCCGTCGTCGAGGATCATGTTGGACGGTTTGCCGTCCGGCCATTCGAAGATGTTGTGGGTGTAGGTCCAGTAGTCCTCCAGCGTCTCGCCCTTGACGGCGAAGACCGGCACGCCGGCAGCGGCGATCGCAGCCGCGGCATGATCCTGCGTCGAGAAGATGTTGCACGAGGCCCAACGCACCTGGGCGCCGAGCGCGGCCAGCGTCTCGATCAGCACCGCGGTCTGGATGGTCATGTGCAGCGAACCGGTGATGCGCGCGCCTTTCAGCGGCTGGCTGGCGGCGAATTCCTTGCGGATCGCCATCAGGCCGGGCATCTCGGTTTCCGCGATGCGGATTTCCTTGCGGCCCCAGTCGGCCAGCTTGATGTCGGCGATCCGGTAGTCGTTGCCGCCGGTGAGCGTTTCGGGTTTGGCGGGCGCGTTCATGTACGTTGGCACTCCAGGTCTTGATAGGTATTGATCGGATGCGGTTGCAACTTGCAATGGTTCCGAGGCTGCGATCGAGATGCGGAAGACCGAGATCGAAAGTGATCGGACGAAAAAAAAGACGCTTGCAACCGTTGAGGGAAGCAAGCGTCGTTTGAATCTCGGCCTGTCGAGCCTGGCTGTGCGGGAGAGGTCCCGGACAGTCGCAACGCTTCTCGACAGGTTGGGTAGTGTAATGCCGGCGCGACAGCTTGTGGCTAGCGGCCGGCCCGGGCGCGGCCCGGCCGCTGAAGCCCGCCGTCGCGGCCTCAAAGGCCGGCGGCGGCCTTCAGCACTTGGGCTCTTGTCCGTCTTCTCCCAGGTGAACTCGGGCTCTTCGCGGCCGAAATGGCCGTAGGCGGCGGATCTTGCCGTAGATCGGGCGCAGCAGGTCCAGCATCTGGACGATGCCTTTCGGGACGCAGGTCGAAATTGGCGCCGACCAGCTCCGACAAAGCCTCGTCCGAGATCTTGCCGGTGCCTTGCGTGGTCACGAAGACCGAGGTCGGGCGGGCGACGCCGATGGCGTAGCTCACCTGCACCAGGCATTTGCTGGCGAGGCCGGCCGCGACGATGTTCTTGGCGACATAGCGGGCGGCATAGGCTGCGGAACGGTCGACCTTGGAAGGATCCTTGCCGGAGAAGGCGCCGCCGCCGTGGGGTGCTGCACCTCCGTAGGTGTCGACGATGATCTTGCGACCGGTCAGGCCGCAGTCGCCTTGCGGGCCGCCGACGACGAAACGGCCGGTGGGATTGATCAGATACTTGATCTCGCCCTTGATCGAGTTCCTTGGGCAGCACCGGCTTGATCACTTCCTCGATCACCGCTTCCCTCAGCCGGCCTTGCTCGATGTCCGGCGCGTGCTGCGTCGAGAGCACGACGGTGTCGATGGAATGCGGCCTGCCGTCGACGTAGCGCAGGGTGATCTGCGATTTGGCGTCCGGACGCAGCCAGGCAAGGCGGCCGTCGCGGCGCAGCTGGGCCTGGCGCTCGACCAGCCGATGCGCATAGTAGATGGCGGCCGGCATCAGGACCGGCGTCTCGTCGCAGGCGTAGCCGAACATCAGGCCCTGGTCGCCGGCACCCTGGTCGAGGTTGTTGTCCTCGGCCTTGTCCACGCCCTGGGCGATGTCCGGGCTCTGGCGGTCATAGCAGACCTGCACCGAGCAGCCCTTGTAGTCGATGCCGTACTCGGTGTTGTCGTAGCCGATGCGCTTGATGGTGTCGCGCACGATCTGGATGTAGTCGACGTTGGCGGTCGAGGTGATCTCGCCCGCCAGCAGCACCAGTCCGGTGGTGCAGAGGGTTTCCGCGGCGACCCGCGATTTGGGATCCTGCGCAAGCAGGGCATCCAGGATGGCGTCCGATACCTGGTCGGCAACCTTGTCGGGATGACCTTCCGAAACAGATTCGGACGTGAACAGATAGTCGCTCATTGCTTCTCCATGAAGTGTGACAGGCCGTGGGCACAGGCTGGTACCGGACGGCACGTCAGCCGGCGTTGCCAGCTTCGGAGAAGCCGCGACGCTTTAGCGGATGTTTGCGGGTGCGGGCGCCGAACTCGAGTTGGACCCTGGATTGAACCGGCAGCGCGACCCTGTACTTCTGCCACTCCGCAAGTTGTCCCTTTAACTCAGTGGCGTTGCAATTATATCGAACGGCAAAACCCCCGATCGGCGGAACTAGGTCACGTATCGCAAAATGCAGGCATGTTGATGTGGCTGCTTCGTTCCCTGGCGCTGCTTCCGCTGTGGCTCCTTCAGGCGGTCGGAGCTGCCGGCGGATGGGCCGCTTATGCCCTGAGCGGCGGGTTTCGCCGCAAAACGGTGGACAATCTGCGCACCGCCGGCCTTTACACTCCGCATCTCGCATGGGCGAGTGCAGCCGCGGCGGGCAAGGCGGCCCTGGAAACGTGTTACATCTGGTTTCGATCTCTCGATGGTTTGTTGCGGAAGTGCCAGCTGAACGACCTTCGCGCGTCTCGCAGAAGCAACAGAGGAGGCGCGGGTTCGCGGCTCCCGGCTGGGGATCATCATCCTGACGTCCGCACATCGGCAGCTTCGAGATGAGCGCTCGTGCCTATGCGCGCGATGGCGCCGATCACCGTCCTCTACAAGGCGCCGCGCCGCGACGACTTGCACCAGCTCCTCAAGGTGGCGCGCACCCACCCCAACATGACGCCCGTTCCTGCCGATACCGGCGGCGTGCGGGCGCTGCTGCGTGCGCTCAAGCGCGGCGAGGCGATCGGAATCCTGCCGGACCAGGTGCCGTCGGCGGGCGACGGGGTCTGGGCGCCGTTCTTCGGCCGGCCGGCCTTCACCATGACGCTGCCGGCGCGTCTTGCGGAGAAGACCGGCGCCCCGGTCTACGTCCTGGCTACCTGGCGTCGCCCGTTCGGCCGGGGTTGGGACTTGGAGTTCACCCGGCTGGAGCAGGCGGCCGACGCCCGAGGCGATCAACCAGGAACTCGAGGCCTTCATCCGGCGGCGGCCGGAGCAGTACGTCTGGAGCTACAACCGGTACAAGGAGCCGCCGGCGAAGCAGCGCCGCCGGCGGTCGACAGGCGGCCCGGCCGATGATGTCTGAGATCGTTCTCAAGCTGCTGCGGACACTTTCGGCCGTTCCCCACCGCTGGCTGGTGGTGCTCGGCAATATCCTGGGCGACCTGCTTTACTGGCTCGCCGCGCCGCGCCGCCGTATCGCCCGCACCAACTTGCGGCTGTGTTTTCCCGACCTGACCGAAGCCGAACGCAACCGGATCTCCAGGGCCCACTTCCGCTATTTCGCCCGCAGCTTCTTCGACCGCTTCGTGCTCTGGTACCAGCCGGCCGAACGGATCCGGGAACTGGTGCAGGTGCGCGGGATCGAGCACCTCGACCATGCGGCGGGCCGGCCGGTGATCCTGCTGGCGCCCGCATTTCGTGGGCCTCGACGCCGGCGGCACTCGCCTGACCCTGGACCGCCAGGTCATCTCGATGTTCGCGAACCAGAAGAACCAGGTCTTCAACGCGGCGATGCGCGAGGGGCGCAGCCGCTTCAACGATGCGGTGCTGCTGTCGCGCCAGGAGGGCCTGCGCACGGCGATCCGCATGATGCGCAGTGGCGTGCCGTTCTACTTCCTGCCCGACATGGACCTGGGTGCGCGGGATTCGGTGTTCGTGCCGTTCTTCGGGGTGTCGGCTGCCACCGTCACGTCGGTCGCCCGGCTCGCCCAGATGACCAACGCGGTGGTCGTGCCCTGCGTAACCGAGATGACCGACGACGGCTATGTCGCACGCCTCTATCCGGCCTTGGACCCATTATCCGGGCGACGATCTGGTGGCGGCAACCGCCCGGATGAACCAGTTCATCGAGGACCGTGCCCTCGAGATGCCGGCCCAGTATCTCTGGACGCACAAGCGCTTCAAGACGCGGCCACCGGGCGAGCCCGATTTCTACGGGCGCTCGACCGACACCTCGATGATGGCCGGGCAGGAGGCCATCGAATGAAGCTCTCCTTCACCAAGATGCAGGGGGCCGGCAACGACTTCGTCGTCGTCGATGCGACCGGCGGCAAAGTCGAACTCGGCGCCGAGCAATGGCGCTGGGTCGCGCACCGCCAGTTCGGGGTCGGCGCCGACCAGATCCTGGTCGTCGAGTCGCCGGCGCCGGGCGACTCGTCGGTCGACTTCGTCTACCGGATCTTCAACGCCGACGGCGGCGAGGTCGAGCAGTGCGGCAACGGCGCGCGCTGCTTCGTGAAGTTCGTGCGCGACCGCGGCCTTACCGACAAGCGGTCGATCCGGGTGCGGACCCGCTCCGGGATCATCGAGCCGCGGCTGCACGAAGATGGCCGCATCGAGGTGGACATGGGCCCGCCGATCTTCGACATCGCCCGGGTGCCGTTCTCCGCGGGCGGGCTGGCATCGCGCCGCTTGGGCGAGGCGCAGCTGTGGCCGCTCGCGGTCGACCGTTCCTGGCCGGCCGGAAGCGGTGCGCTGGATCGAGGCGGTATCGATGGGCAATCCGCATGCGGTGCAGGTCGTCGACTCGGTGAAGGCCGCGCCGGTGACTGTCGGAAGGGCCGTGGATCGAGCGGCACCCGCGGTTTCCGCGCGCGCGTCAACGCGGGATATATGGAGATCGTGTCGCGCAGCCACATCCGGCTGCGGGTCTACGAAAGGGGCGCCGGCGAGACCCTCGCCTGCGGCACCGGGGCATGCGCCGCTGTTGTAAGCGGGATACACTGCGGCCTGCTCGACAGCGTCGTCGACGTCGACACCCGGGGTGGACGGCTTACTATCCGTTGGGACGGTGGGCAGGCGCCGGTCATGATGATCGGCCCGGCGACCACGGTTTTCGCCGCGGACGTCGACGTGCCGGACCATCCGGTGCTTCCCGAATGAGATCGCCGCCTGCTTCGATCGAATAACCAACGACAAGGGTCAGATGAGTCCAGTCACGCAGGCCGCCGCCGAGGACGCCACCCCCGCCGCTCCGATCGCCGAATCGGCTCGGCACCGAACCGCTCGCAGAACCGGCCGCAGGCACCGGCCGCAGCGACGCCGAACCCAGGCGCCCCGGTCCCGGCATTCCAGGCCGCGCCCGCCTTGCTGGACGACGAGGTGGTCGCCGACTGGCTTCACGCCCATCCTGATTTCTTCGAGCGGCATGCCGACGTGCTTTCCGAGGTCAAGCTGCGCCAGCCGCACGGGGGCCGCGCCATCTCGCTGGTCGAGCGCCAGGTGCTGGTGCTGAGGGAGCGCAACAAGGCGCTCGAATCCAGGATGGCGGAACTGATCCGCATCGGCCAGGAGAACGACGGCATCGGCCGGCGGCTGCAGCAGTTGACCGAGGACCTGCTGCAGGCAACCGACGCAGCCCGGCTGCCGTCGCTGCTGGTCGAGGGCCTGCTGCACGGATTCGCGGTGCCGCAGGTGGCGGTGCGCCTGTGGGGCATCGACGGCCTCGACGCACCCTTCGGCGAAGAAGTGTCGCCCGAGATCCGCCGTCGGATCGACGAGCTGGACAAGCCATACTGCGGTCCCAATTCCTACCCCGAAGCGGCGGCGTGGTTGCCTGCGGGCGGCGAGCAGACTGCTTCGATGGCGATGCTCGCGTTGCGCCGGACCGGGACCCGGGGCCCGGGGCCGGATGCGCAAGGTCCGCAGCCGCTGGTGGCAACCCGCGGCGACGCCTTCGGCCTGGTCGTGCTTGGCAGCGACGACGCCGCGCGGTTCCAGGCGGGCATGGGCACGGCATTCCTCGAGCGCATCGCGGAGATCGCGAGCGCTTCGCTGTCGCGCCTCCTTCCCTGAAGGCAGGCGTTGCGCAGGCGGCACCGGCTGGAGGGCGGCGGTAGATGGACAGGGTGGACAAGGCGGCAGACGTCAAGGCCTACCTGGCGCGACTCGAGACCGAGCGCGGCTACTCTCCCCACACCATTGCGGGCTACCGTCGTGACCTGACCACCCTGATCGACCTGCACAAGCAGGCCGGGGGGGCGCAGCAGGAATGGCGTCTCGTCGTCGACGCGCACATCCGCCGTTGGGTGGCGCAGCTGTCGCGCCAGGGGCTTGGTCCCAAGTCGCTCGCCCGCATGCTCTCCGCATGGCGCGGCTTCTTCGACGCGATGGCTGAGGAAGGCAAGGTCGACATCAACCCGGTGCGGGCGGTGCGTGCGCCGAAAGCGCCGCGGCGACTGCCGAAGGCACTGTCGGTGGACCAGGCGATGCAACTGGTCGCCGGACCCGAAGAGGTCGCAGGCGACACCGGCTTCGAGCGGGTTCGCGACCAGGCGATCATCGAGCTTCTCTACTCCAGTGGGCTGCGCCTGTCGGAGCTGACGTCGCTCGATGCGGAGTACGTGCATGGCGGGCGCGCGGGCTATCGCTCCTTCAGCTGGTTCGATGCGCAAGGCGCGGAAGTGACGGTGGAAGGCAAGGGCGGCAAGAAGCGGTCGGTGCCGGTGGGCGCACCGGCGATGGCGGCCCTCGAAGCCTGGTGCGGGACCCGGCGCGACTGGCTGCTTCAGCATCCCGGCCGTCATACGCCCGCGCTCTTCATCACGCGGCGCGGCACCCGGCTGTCCAACCGCTCGGTGCAGCTGCGGCTCAAGCAGCTCGCCATCCGGCGCAGCGCGCCGGCTTCGGTGCATCCGCACGTCCTGCGTCACTCGTTCGCGAGCCACCTGCTGCAGTCGAGTGGCGACCTGAGGGCCGTGCAGGAACTGCTCGGTCACGCCAACATCGCCACCACCCAGATCTATACCGCGCTCGACTTCCAGCGCCTCGCCGCCGTCTACGACGCGGCTCATCCCCGCGCCCGCCGGCGCGCCTGACCGGCCCCTGAGCAGGTTTCCGACCAGGCTCCTGATCCGGGCCGCTGCCTGCCGCGGCCCTTGATTCGAGGACGATCGTCCCCACCTGTCCCGGCTCGGGCCTGGTTCCCGCAGCGGTTTGCGCGGTGGTTTCCGGACCTTTCTGCGCCGCCCGGCGGCGTCGAAAGGACTGTGAACCAGGGTTAACCATTGTTCGTTTTTGGGGCAGGATCGCGTGCGTCAAACCGCGTACAATCCGGCCTCCTTTGGCCGGGATGGCGGCCTTTTTCGGGCCGGCACCGGGCTAGCGCCAGCCGGCCCGGGGCATCTTCCGGTCGCGTGGAGTCAGGACAAGCATGGTAGAGAATCAGGATCAAAAGCAGGAAAAATCAAAAGCAGGTTCAAAAGCAGGTTCAAAAGCAGGCCCAGAAGCAGGTTGAGAAGCCGGTCGAGAAGCACATCCCGGCGACGATCCTCACCGGGTTCCTCGGCAGCGGCAAGACCACGCTGCTGAACAAGATCCTGCACGAGAACCACGGCCTGAAGATCGCGGTGATCGAGAACGAGTTCGGCGAAGAAGGCATCGACAACGAGCTCCTGCTGCAGAATCCCGACGAGCAGATCGTGGAGATGAACAACGGCTGCATCTGCTGCACCGTGCGCGGCGACCTGGTGCGCATTCTCGGGGACCTGAAGGCGCGACGCGACGAAGGCGAGATCAAGTTCGACCGGGTGGTGATCGAGACCACCGGCCTCGCGGATCCGGGACCCGTCGCCCAGACCTTCTTCATGGACGACGACATCGCGGACAACTACCTGCTGGATGCGGTGATCACCGTGGTCGACTCCAAGCATGGCAACCAGCAACTCGACGAGCACAGGGAAGCCCAGGCCCAGGTGGGTTTCGCGGACCGCATCCTGATGTCCAAGACCGACCTGGTGAGCAAGGAGGAGCAGGAATCCCTGCGCCAGCGGCTTGGCCGCATCAATCCGCGGGCCAGCATCAAGCCGGTGCAGTTCGGCAATGCCGAGGTTGCCGAGATTCTTGACATCAAGGGGTTCAATCTCAATGCCATCCTGGAGATCGACCCGGATTTCCTGGAGAGTGACGAACACACCCATGACGACGAGGTTTCGTCGTTCATTTTCAAGTCGACCAGGCCGTTCGACGGACTGAAGCTGGAGGAGTTCCTGAGCGGCATCGTCCAGGTCTATGGCCCGGACCTGCTGCGTTACAAGGGCGTTCTGTATGTGAAGGGATCGGATCGGCGGATGGTGTTCCAGGGCGTGCACATGCTGATGGGCGCCGATTCGGGCCGTAAGTGGGAGCGTGGCGAAAAGCCGTCGAGCAAGATGGTGTTCATCGGCCGAAACCTGCCGAAGGACATCTTCATGCAGGGTCTGGGGCAGTGCCTGGCTTAGTCTCTGGCGCTCGCTTCTTCGAGTTCACCGCAAATCATGCCGCCTGGCGGCATTGCAGGATCAGGGAAGGATAAGAAAATGGTTGCTACCAAGCAGGTGAAAGCGCTGACCGAAGCCGAGCTCCTGAAGATGCCGGAGTCCGACTACATGAATCAGGCGCAGTTGGAGTTCTTCCGTGAGCGCCTGCTGACGATGGAACGCGACATCCGCACCAACGCGGACGAAACCACCGAGCACCTGCGCGAGACGGTGATCGTGCCGGATCCGGCGGATCGCGCCACCATCGAGGAGGAGCACGCGCTGGAGCTGCGCACGCGCGACCGCGAACGCAAGCTGCTCAAGAAGATCAAGCAGTCGCTCGACCGGATCGAGTCCGGCGACTACGGCTGGTGCGAAGAGACCGGCGATCCGATCGGCATTCCTCGCCTGCTGGCGCGGCCGACCGCGACGCTGTCGCTCGAGGCCCAGCAGCGCCGAGAGCTGCGACAGAAGTTGTACGGCGACTGAGCCGGCGCGATGCGAAAGGGGCCCTCGAGGCCCCTTTTTGCTGCTATGCGAAGAACCTTCCGCCTGCCTGCCGACCGGGCTTGGTCAACCGATTGACGGTGGAAACACTCGGTTACGTGCGAGACCTGCGATGCTAAACTGGATTTCAGAAATCGAGGGCGAAGGCAAGTGATTTTTTCTATCTTCGGCAAAAGGGAGAAGGCAACTGCGCGGCGCCGTGAGAACGATACGGCGGCGCAGCGCAATGGACCCAGCACCAACCCGACGACGACCACTGCCTCGACAACCCCGGTCAACCAGCGCGAAATCGCCCGGCGCACCGCCGAAAAGATCGACCTGATCGAATCGCAGATGGATCTCGCCATCCCTGCGAGAGTGTCGAAGCCGGATGCCGTACGCCCGCAGCGTTCCGATTCGCTGCCGCCCACGGCGCCGCAGCGTCCCCTGCCCGCCGGCATCGAGGAAGGCGGCCTGGTTCGTTTCCCTTCCGCCCAGCAGGGGCCGGCGGCCGGAGCCAAGCTCTCGCTCGTGCCGATCAACGACCCGAGCACGTCGATCATCCTCGGCGACACCGGTGCGAAGCATTCGGTGGAAGTGCTCAGCTCGGGACTGCTGCCGGTCTTCGAGGAAGCTTCCGTCCTGTACTCCAATGGCCAGTCCAACGAGGCGGCCATGATCCTGTGGCAGGCCATCAAGGAGAACCAGCTCGGCCAGCACACCGAGCAGGCCTGGAAGATGTTGTTCGAGCTCTACCAGGCAGCCGGCCGGCGTCCCGAATTCGAAAGCCTCGCCATCGACTACGCGTCGCGCTTCGAAAGTTCGCCGCCCGCATGGAGCGACGACCTGTCGCCGCCGGCCGCTGTCGAAGCTCGTCAGCTCGCTGCCTCCACCATTGTCTTCCCCATCAAGCTCGACGCGCAGGCGGTCAAGCAGGTCGAGCAGATGCAGCGTGCAGCGCAGCGCAACCGGCCGGCCGAAGTCGACTTCAGCAAGGTGAGCAGCGTCGACGCGGTCGGCGCGGACCTGCTGCTGCGCGTGCTGGTGGATTTTCGCAAGAACGGCCGGCAGATGACGCTGTCGGGCGTCGAAGAGCTGCGCAGAGCGCTCGCATCCTCCATCCAGAGCGGTCGGCGCGATCCGTCCGACGCCTGCTGGCTGCTCAAGCTCGAGACCCTGCGCTTCCTGGGCGAGCAGCAGCAGTTCGAGGACCTGGCCATCGAATACTGCGTGACCTACGAGGTCTCGCCGCCGTCGTGGGAGCCGATGCCGAAGTCGATCCGGCTGCACAACGCGGCGGCGTCCACCGTGAGCGAGGCGCCTCGCGCGAGCTCCTCCGATGAAGCGTTTCCGCTGGAAGGCGAGATCGACGGCCGTCCCGAGGCGACCTTCAAGTCATTGCGCGCCTACTCGCAGGCGCACGCCGAGGTGGTGATCGATTGCCGCCGCCTTCGCCGCATGGACTTCGTGTGTGCCGGCGAAATGCTCAACGAAGTCGCCGCGCTGCGCAGCGCCGGCAAGTTCCTGGTCTTCAAGGACCTGACCTACCTGGTAGCCTGCCTGATGATGGTCATGGGCATCCACGACCTGGCGGAGCTGAACCTGCGCACGCACTAGGCGCCGGGTCCTGGCTCGATCCGACGGCGTATCGCCGCCGCTGAGGTTACCAGGGTAGCACCTTGGGAAAACCGCCGAGTCGGCATAAATGGTTGCCCAGATTTCTTCAATTAGAGCAAGCCGATCCTCTACAGCAAGACGGTCGATACCAAGCCTTTTCGCGGAAGCTGTCATCCCTTCTCCCCCTTCTAACCGAAACTCTATCACCTGTACCTGCTGCTCGGTATCGGCCAAACGGCTGGCCCGTGCCCTGTCGGCACTATAGTTCCCAGAAGAATTGGCCCTATTGATTCGCGCCTTATGATCCCCAAGTCATCCCGATGGGACTACTGGGAATCCAATGACGACGATCGTTTCGGTTCGGCGCGGCGACAAGGTCGCGCTCGGTGGTGACGGCCAGGTAACCCTGGGCAACATCGTGATCAAGGCCAGCGCACGCAAGGTGCGCCGGCTGCACGGCGGCAAGGTCATCGCCGGTTTCGCCGGCGGCACGGCCGATGCCTTCACCCTCTTCGAGCGCTTCGAGAGCAAGCTCGAGAAGTACCCCGCCAACCTGATGCGTGCCGCGGTCGAACTCGCCAAGGACTGGCGCACCGACCGGATGCTGCGCCGCCTGGAGGCCATGCTGGCCGTGGCGGACAAGGACCATTCGCTGATCATCACCGGCAACGGGGACGTGCTCGAGCCCGAGGACGGGCTGCTGTCGATCGGCTCCGGCGGCCCCTACGCCCAGGCCGCTGCCCGGGCGCTGCTGGACAACACCGACCTCGAGCCGGAGGCGATCATCACCAAGGCACTGACCATCGCCGGTGACATCTGCATCTACTCGAACCAGCAACACACCATAGAGACCTTGTGATGACCCAGATGACACCGCAGGAGATCGTCTCCGAGCTCGACAAGCACATCATCGGCCAGGACAAGGCCAAGCGCGCGGTGTCGATAGCGCTTCGCAATCGCTGGCGCCGACAGCAGGTGGCGGAGCCGCTGCGCCAGGAGATCACGCCCGAAGAACATCCTGATGATCGGACCCACCGGGGTCGGCAAGACCGAGATCGCGCGCCGTCTGGCCCGGCTCGCGAACGCGCCGTTCATCAAGGTCGAGGCGACCAAGTTCACCGAGGTCGGCTACGTCGGCAAGGACGTCGACTCCATCATCCGCGACCTGGTAGAAGCGGCCATCAAGCAGCAGCGCGATCTCGAGAAGCGGCGGATGGACTCGCGGGCGCGCGACGCCGCCGAGGAGCGCGTCCTCGACGTGCTGCTGCCGACCACATCGCGCAGCGGCGCCTCATCCGGCGCGATCGGCTTCACCCAGGGCGAGCCTGCGGAGCGGGGCGAAGAGTCCGCCACCCGGCAGAAGTTCCGCAAGCGTTTGCGCGAGGGCGACCTGGACGACAAGGAGATCGAGATCGAACTCTGCGCAGCCGGTCCCTGCGGTCGAGCTGATGGGACCATCGGGCATGGAGGAACTCACCCAGCAGTTGCAGGGCATGTTCCAGGGGCTGCAGGGCAAGAAGAAGTCGCGCAAGCTCAAGATCAAGGAAGCGTTGAAGCTGCTGGTCGACGAGGAGGCCGGCAAGATGGTCAACGACGAGGAGATCAAGACCCAGGCGCTCGCCAACGTCGAGCAGAACGGCATCGTCTTCCTGGACGAGATCGACAAGATCGCCGCGCGCAGCGAGGTGCACGGCGCCGACGTCTCGCGCCAGGGCGTGCAGCGCGACCTGCTGCCGCTGGTGGAAGGCACCACCGTCAGCACCCGCTACGGCATGGTGAAGACCGACCACATCCTGTTCATCGCCTCGGGCGCCTTCCACCTCGCGAAGCCGTCGGACCTGATCCCCGAGATGCAGGGCCGCTTCCCGATCCGCGTGGAACTGGCCTCGCTCTCGGTCGAGGACTTCGAGCGCATCCTGACGGAGACGGACGCGAGCCTGACCAAGCAGTACCAGGCGCTGCTCGCCACCGAGGACGTGACGCTCGATTTCCGCCAGGACGGGATCCGGCGACTCGCGGAGATCGCATTCCGCGTCAACGAGACGACGGAGAACATCGGCGCGCGCCGCCTGCATACGGTGCTGGAGCGGCTGCTGGAAGAGGTTTCGTTCAAGGCGACCCGCCAGACCGGACAGACGGTGGTCGTGGATGCCGCGTTCGTGGAGCGAGCGACTCGGCGAGGTGGCGGCGGACGAGGACCTGTCGCGGTACGTGCTCTAGAGCCCAGATTCCTAGGGGCGTCGGCGCTGCCGGCCCGGCATCTGAACGCTCCCCGCCGCTGACTGCCCGTATCATCATCGAGCATCCGGTCGCCATGGCGGCAGGGGCTCGTTCTGATCTGGGGAGAAGCGGCATTGACTCAACGAGCTGGCGAAGCCCCATCCACCGATAAGCCGAGTCCAGCGAGTCCAGCCGCCGGCGCTGCCGTGTTCCTGGCGCTCCTGCTCGTCGGCGACCTGGTCTACATCGCCATCCACCTGGTGTGGACCGAGACCACGCTGCTGCACAGTCCGCTCGCGGCACTGGACGTGGACCGTGGCTATGCCGAGTTCTTCCAGTACCTGAAGTTGCTGTGGACCGGCTTGCTGCTGACCTGCCTGTGCCTGCGGACACGCCGCTGGGGCTATCTGGCCTGGGCACTGTTGTTCCTCTACCTCCTCGTCGACGACTCGTTCAGCCTGCACGAGAACTTCGGCAGGACGCTTGCGGACCGGCTGGCGTTGCAGGACGCGTTCGGCCTGCGCGCGATCGACTTCGGCGAGTTGCTGGTGTCGGCCACCGCCGGCGCGGTGCTGGCCGTGGCGATCGGCTGGGCGTATCTCCGCGGGGCCGGCGAGTTCCGGCGATCGTCTCGGGACCTGCTGGTGCTGCTGCTGGCGCTCGTGTTCTTCGGGGTGATGGTGGACATGGTGCATATCGCCCTGGATCCGGTCAGCTGGATCGACAACGCGCTCGTCATCCTGGAAGACGGTGGCGAGCTGGTCGTCACGAGTTTCATCGCCTGGTATGCCTTCCGGCTGCTGGTGGCAGGCTCCTTAGCCTGACTACTAACGTACCTGGCCCTTCGCACCGTCGCGGGCAAGATACTGGTGCACGAAGGCAATCGCCATGCTGCCTTCGCCCACGGCTGCGGCGACCCGCTTCACGGGGCTGAGCCGCACGTCGCCACAAGCGAAGACGCCCGGCAGGCTCGACTCGAGCAGGAACGGGTCGCGACTGTGCGACCAGCGGCCGGACTTGAGCACCTCGTCGCCGGTCAGCAGGTAGCCGTTGCCGTCGCGCGCCACTTCCTGCGGCAGCCAACTCGTATCGGCGTTGGCGCCGATGAAGACGAACAGGCCGCCGCAGTCATGGCGTGTCACCGCCTGTTCCCGGCGATCGACGACGTCGATCGCCTCGAGATGCGCCTGACCGTGCGCTGCCTTCACCTCGCTGTGCAGGCGGACGGCGATGTTGGGCTTGCCGGCAATCTGCGCAACCAGATAGCGCGACATGCTCTTCTCGAGCGAGTCGCCACGCACCAGCAGGGTCACCTGGCGTGCATGATTGGCGAAGTGCAGGGCGGCCTGGCCCGCGGAGTTGCCGGCACCGATCAGGTACACGTCCTTTCCCTGCGTCGACGGCGCCTCGCTGCGCGAAGCACCGTAGTAGATGCCCTTGCCGATGAGAAGGTCGAAGCCGTCGATGACCAGCTGGCGCCACGAGACGCCGGTGGCCACGATGACGCTGCGCGCGCGTACCCGCTCGCCGCCGTCGAGGACCACCTCGCGAGTCGCCGGATCGATGCTTTCGACGCCACGCGTGACGAGGATCTCGGCGCCGAGGCGCCGCGCCTGCTGCAGGGCGCGGCTGGCCAGTTCGTCGCCGGACACGCCGTTGGGAAAGCCCAGGTAGTTCTCGATGCGCGAGGAGGTGCCGGCTTGTCCGCCAGGCGCTTCGCGCTCGATGACCAGCGTGCGCAGGCCTTCGCTGGAACCGTACACGGCGGCGGCAAGGCCGGCGGGCCCGGCGCCGATGATCAGCGTGTCGTAGACGTCCTCGCTGGGGCGGGTCTGCAGGCCCAGGTGCACGGCCAGTTCGCGCATCGTCGGCTTGCGCACCAGCGTGCCGTCGGCCAGTCGCACCACCGGGCAATCGACTGCGTCGGGCAGGCTGCCGGACCATGAACGGGTCAGGTCCGGAGACTCGGGCGACAGCCAGTCGTGGACGATCTGGTTGCGCGACAGGAAGCGGCGCAGGTCGCCGCAGACCGGATCCCAGCGCTCCCCGTAGACGATGATCTGTGCCTTGGGCGGCTGCATGGCGATGCCTTGCAACCCGCCGATGCGCTCTCGCGCCAGGGAGCCGACCTGCTCGGCGACCTCGGGTGCCGCCGATGCGATGGCGAAGTAATGGTGCGGCTCCAGGCGCATGACCCGCGACGGTTCCGATGCGCGATAGCCGCCGGGAAACGGCGTGGCGAAGGCCAGCGGCACCTCGCCGAAGATGGCTCCGGGCAGGCGCCAGCCGAGCGTGCGCTCGACGCCGTCGAATCGCTTGACCACCTCGATCCGGCCGGACAGCACGGCGTACAGCGCGCGCTCCCCGCCCTCGTGCACGGCGAACTCGCCGGCATTGAGCCGGATGTCGGCACAGGTTCGAACCAGCCGGTCCAGTTCGGGGTCGGCAAGGCTCGCGAACAGCGGCACGGCGCGGACTTCGTCGGGTGTCACCATGGATCAGATCCTCCGGCTCGCGCCGCAGCCTTGGCGCGCATTCGACGAGTGCTATCCGCCGCTGTTGCGTCGACAACCAGGATGTGAATCGAGCGACGAGAGTCGGGGAGAAATCCCCATCGTCGCGGAGCCAGGATGATCGCGGGATTCGGATCCCGAGGCAAGCGCGCCGCGCCGCGGTTCGCGCGATATCGTCCGCCTAGCCGCCGAGTATTACGGGCGTTGCCCGCGATGCCGCCGCGCGGCGCCAGCAGCCGCGTCGGCCCAGGCTCCTATCGCTGCAGCGGTTCCGGATCGCGCGGCTGGGCTGCCGTCTTGCGCCCGCTTTTCCCCGCCGCCACCGCCAACGCCACTGCTCCCAGCAGCATCAGCCCGCCGACCACGCCGATCGGCTCCTGCTTGCCGTCGTACGACCGCCCCCGCTGCCCGGATCCTCCGGCGCGGTGATCCGCTGCCGGGCGCAGGGCAGGGCTGGTGCGAGCGGCGGCCGGGTCGCGGCCGATCGCGTGGGCAGCGCCGCTGGCGGAACCTGGGTCCCGACGGTGGTGCCTGCCGATGCCATCGGGTGTCGCGCCGCTGCCGTGGCTCGCGTCCTTGCGCGAAGGCGCGCCATGGGCCGCGCCCTTCGAATCGTCTCCGGTGTCGTGGGGACCTTGCGCAACCGTGTCCGCCATCTCGGCGCCTCGCGTGCCGAGCGGCTGCTCCGGCCCGGTGGTGGTGTCCTTGCGGGTCTGGTGTTCCATCTCGGCGTTGAGCTCTCCGCCGGTGATCACGAAGGCCACCATGATCCAGAGCCAGGTCATGAAGCCGATGATGGCGCCGAGCGAGCCGTAGGTCTCGTTGTAGGAGCCGAAGTTGGCGACGTACCAGGAGAAGGCCAGCGATCCGATCATCGCGATCACGACCGCGACGATGGCGCCGGGCGTGATCCACTTCCACTTGGCTTCGGAGCGGCTTGGTCCCCAGCGATAGAGAGCCGACAGGCCGAGCAGCGCCGCCACGATCAGCACGATCGCGCTGCCGATCTTGACGAGCAGTTCCGTCATTGCGCCGAGCCCCAGGCTCTCGACGACGATCGGCATCACCACCACCACCCCGATCATCGCGAGAAGCAGCACGATCGCGCCGAGCGTGAAGCCGAGCGAGATCATGGTGAGCTTCACGAAGCCGCGCTTCTCGGCCTCGTCGTAGGCGACGTTCATCGACTCGAACAATGCCTTCATGCCCGCATTGGCGCTCCACAGCGCGATACCGAGCGAGATGGCCAGGGCGAAGCCGAGGCCGGCATTGGGCTGCTCCGAGAGGCGGGTCAGCTGCTCGCTGATGATCTCCTGGCCGCCGCTGGGCATGTAGTCGTTGATGAAGGAAATGTGCTCCTTCACCGTGCCCGGGTCGGCGAACAGGCCGTAGAGCGAGATGAACGCCGTCATGGCCGGCACCATCGCCAGCAGGAGGTAGAAGGTGGCGCCGGCAGCGATCAGCATCACCCGGTCCTTGGAGAACTCCTTGTAGACCCGGGTGGCAATTTCCTTCCAGCCGCGTGCCGGGATGTCCGTGGGTTTATGGGCATCCCGGCCAAGGGGATGCGAAGCTGCTGCAGTTGCCGACATTTTTCACCTTTCGTGTCCGAAACGCTCGGAGCGAGGCCGCAAAGCAAACTGCGGGCCCAGTCTCCCGGGCCCGCAGCGATGATCGGACAGCAAATCCGGCCGGATGCCTGCGTCCAGGCCCCGGCGCGAAGCGGACGCCGCCTAGCGGGGCAGCACCACGCTGTCGATCACGTGGATGACGCCGTTGTCGGCCACGATGTCGGTCTTGACCACGTTGGCATTGTCGACCTTGACCCCGTTGGCGGTGGACAGCGTGAGGTCGCTGCCTTGCACGGTCTTGACCTTGCCGGCCTTGACGTCCTTGGCCATGACGTTGCCGGGCACCACGTGGTACGTCAGCACGGCGGCGAGCTTCGACTTGTCCGCCAGCAGGGCGTCGAGATCCGCTTTCGGAACCTTGGCGAATGCGGCGTCGGTCGGCGCGAAGACGGTGAAGGGACCCTTGCCTTTCAGCGTCTTGATCAGGTCTGCCTTCTCCAGCGCGACCGCCAGGGTCTTGAAGTCGCCGGCGGCGACGGCGGTCTCGACGATGTCCTTGGCCTGGGCCGCAGTGGCGGCAAAGGCGAGGGCGGTGACGATGATGGCTTTCTTCATGGAGGTACTCCTTGGTTGTTCACGACTAGGGAAGGAAAAAGGGGCTGCAGGGGAAACAAGAGCGAAAAAATGCAGAAGGAACCGGTCGCGCAATCAGTGAACTGGCGAAAGCTGATCCGGGACACGAAGGCGCGAGCTCACGGCGCCGGCAGGAGCACCCTGTCGATGGCATGGATGACCCCGTTGTTGACCACCACGTCGGTCTCGACGATGCGGGAGGTTCGCCCGCGCGCGTCGGTGATGACGAGAGAACTGTCGACCGTGAAGGTGCCGCCCTGCACGGTCGTGATCGGCACGCCCACCGGCACGTCCGCTTTCAGCACGCTGCCGGCGACGACGTGATACGTCAGCACCTGGGTGAGCAGCGCCTTGTTGGCGAGCAGTTGCTCCTTGCTCACGCCAAGTTCGACCAGCAGCGCGGCGAACGCTTCGTTGGTCGGCGCGAAGACGGTGAAGGGTCCGGCGCCGGACAGCGTCGGCGCCAGGTCGGCCGCCACGACCGCTTCAACCAGGATCGAGAACCTCGGGTCCGCCTGCGCCTGCTGCACGACGTTGCGGTCCAGGGAATCGTTGTCGTTGTCGCTGCCGCAGGCGGCGACGGTAGCGAGAATGGAAGCAGTGGCAAGCACTTTGAACCAGCGGAACATCTCGTCCTCCTTTTGGTCGAGTAGCTGGACGTTTTGTCCAGGACAATTAGAATCGGAAGGTGGAGCATAGGGGCGGTATTCTTTCTTGTCAAGCGTTTGTCTAGGACAAAATGAGCGACTTTCAGTTAACGATTGCGGCGGTGGAACGGGAGGTCGGACTCTCCAAGGACGTGCTCCGGGTCTGGGAGCGGCGCTACGGCTTTCCCGCGCCGACCCGGGACGAGCACGGCGAGCGCTTGTATCCTGCGGACCAGGTGCAGAGGCTGAGACTGGTGAAGCGCCTGATGGACCAGGGGTTCCGGCCGGGGCGGCTGCTGGCCGCTCCGGGGGCGGAACTGGAGGCGCTGGCCGCGAGGCGGGGGCAGGCGTCGACGACGGACGCCCCGGCGGACGTCGCGGCCTCTGCGGGGGCGGTCCCGGGGACAACGCAGGAGGCGGGTACCGGCGAACTCGAGGACCTGCTCGCCCTCGTGCGCCGGCATGACGCTGAAGGCTATCTACAGGCGGCGCAGCAACGGCTCGCGCGGCAGGGTCTGAGGATGTTTGTCCAGGACACGGTTGTTCCGGTGACGATAGCAGTCGGCCGGGCCTGGGAGGAAGGCAGCCTGCAGGTGTTCGAGGAACACCTGTTCACCGAAGTCACGTCACGGGTGCTGCGGCAGGCGATCGCGGCGGTGCCCGGCGGCAGCGAGCCGCGGATCCTGCTGACCAGCCTGCCCAATGAGCAGCACGGCCTGGGGCTGCTGATGGTGGAGGCGCTGCTGGCGCTCGAGGGCGCGCACTGCATCTCGCTGGGTACGCAGATGCCGCTGCTGGAGATCGTCCAGGCGGCGCAGGCTCACCGGGCGGACGTCGTGGCGCTGTCCTTTTCCGGCGCCTTCCCTGCCCGCCAGATTCCGGGGCTGTTGAAGCAGTTGCGCTCGATGCTGCCGCCGCCGCGTGAGCTGTGGGTCGGCGGCGCGGGCGTGCGCAAGGTGCCCGCCCAGGAAGGGGTGCTGGTCTTGTCGAGGCTCGATGACGCCGGCACAGCCATCGCCCGATGGCGAGCAGGGGCGCATGCCAAGGATGGTCAGCTCCCGAGCTGATCGATGGAGGAGTCCGGCGCACGGCCTCAGGCGCACGGCCTCAGGCGGTGGAACCTACTTCGCAAGCTTGCGGAAGAGGCTGTCGAACTCGTCGAGGCTGTCTGAGAACGAGGCTAGTACGTGGCGGCGGGGTGCTGCTCATGACCCAACATCCATCCCGACAGTGCATCCAGCAACTCGTCGCGGACCTGCTCATCGGTGCGGCCGGAGCGGACGAGCACATGGAACGAATGGTCGCCGCCGTCGACGACATGGAGGGTGGCGCGCCGGCCGAGCTCACCGCACACCTCGCGGATGAGGCTCAGGTCCGCGAGCGCATCGCGGGTTCCCTGCAGGAACAGCATCGGCAGCTTCACGTCCGAGAGATGCGCGGCCCGTTCGGTGCCGGGCTTGCCGGCGGGGTGAAGCGGAAACCCCACCAGCGCGATCCCCCGGACCTCCGGCAGGGGCTCGGCCGCCTGCGCCTGCGTGGTCATGCGCCCGCCGAAGGACTTGCCGCCGGCATAGATCGGCACGGCCGGCAACCGGCGCCGGGCTTCATCGACCGCCGCCCGCACGGCGGCCTGCGCCACCTTCGGTGCGTCGGGCCGCTTCGAGCCCTGCTCCATGTACGGGAACTGGAAGCGCAGCACCGCGATGCCGCGGGCGGCGAGGCCGGTGGCGAATGCCGCCATGAACGCATGCTCCATCCCTGCGCCGGCGCCGTGGGCGAAGACGTAGCAGGCCTGCGGGTCGGCAGGCGTGTCGAGGAGGCCGGAGATGGAGCCGCCGTCCGCCAGTGCAATCTTCAGTCGCGTCTGGCCGGCCGGCATGGCGGGTTCTTCGAGCGCCGCCTCAGCGGCCGACGCCGTAGTAGGTGAAGCCCAGCTTTGCAACCGACCCCGGTTCGTAGAGATTGCGGCCGTCGAAGATGACCGGCGCGTTCATGCTGGCCATCATGTCGCTGAAGTTGGGCGCGCGATACGGCTTGGCTTCGGTCGCGATGAACAGCGCATCGACGCCTACCACCGCTTCCATCGGCGAGGCCGTCAGGACCAGGTCGCGACGGTTGCCGTAGATTCGGCGGCAGTCGTTCATCGCGAGCGGGTCGTAAGCCTGGACGGTCGCGCCGGCCTCCCACAGCGCCTCGAGGATGGCGCGTGCGGGGGCTTCGCGCATGTCGTCGGTATCGGGCTTGAACGCGAGGCCCCAGAGCGCGAAGCGCTTGCCCTTGAGCGATCCATCGAAGTGCTTGAGCGCCTTGCGCACCAGCACCAGCTTCTGCTGCTCGTTGACCGCCTCGACGGCGTCGAGCAGCTTGAGCGGCTGGCCAGCGGTCCTGGCGCTGTGCAGGATCGCCTTCACGTCCTTCGGAAAGCACGACCCGCCGTAGCCGGTGCCCGCATAGAGGAACGAATAGCCGATGCGGGTATCGGAGCCGATGCCGCGACGCACCTGCTCGATGTCGCCGCCGAGCGATTCCGCGAGGTTGGCCAACTCGTTCATGAACGAGATGCGCGTGGCGAGCATGGCATTGGCCGCGTACTTGGTGAGCTCGGCCGAACGACGCGACATCACCAGCACCCGGTCGTGATTGCGCTGGAAGGGCGCGTAGAGCTCGCGCATCACCTTCTCGGCGCGCGCATCCTCGGTGCCGAGGATGATGCGGTCCGGCTTCTGGAAGTCCTCGACCGCGGCGCCTTCCTTCAGGAACTCGGGGTTCGAGACGACGGAGAATTCAATATTGGCGCCGCGAGCCGCGAGCGTCTCGCCGACCGCCTTCTCGACCAGGTCGCCGGTGCCCACCGGGACCGTGCTCTTGTTGACGATGACCACGTAGCGCTGCAGGTGCTGGCCGATGGATCTGGCCGCAGCCAGCACGTGCGACAAGTCGGCCGAGCCGTCCTCGTCGGGCGGGGTGCCCACCGCGATCATCAGCACCTCGCCGTACACGGCGCCTTCGGCCGGCGAGGTGGTGAAGGACAGCCGCTTCTCGGCGGCGTTGCGCCGGACCACGGCTTCCAGGCCCGGTTCATGGATAGGAATCTCGCCCTGGTTCAGGCGGTCGACCTTGCGCTGGTCGAGGTCGACGCAGAGCACCTCGTGGCCCACGTCCGCGAGGCAGGCGCCGGTGACGAGGCCTACATAGCCGGTGCCGATGATCGTGACTTTCAAGCTTTTCTTCCTGGTGACAGCAGCAAAGCGGATCAGGATAGCAAAGGTGGCGTGGCGGCGGGCGGCGATCGCCCAGCCGTGCCGCGGCGGCGGGCCGTGGCGACCGACAGGCGGCTTGTGCGCGCCATCGGCAGGAAATGAACGGTGCGACAATCACAACATGAACAACCGCGATAGCGACCGCGAACCCGTCCTCGTCACCGGCGCGGCCGGCTTCATCGGCATGCACGTCTGCATCTTCCTGCTGCGTGCCGGCGTCGACGTGGTCGGCATCGATGCCCTCGGCGCCGGCAACCTCGAGATCCTGGAGCCGCTGCGCCTCGATCGCCTGAAGGAGATCGAGCGCCGGGCTGCAATGCTCGCGAGCCAGGCGGGCCCGGGCAACCGCTGCGGCCGCTTCGAATTCCGCAGGCTCGACATCGCCGAAACCGGTTTCGTGCCGGCGATGCTCGAGAGCCGCTTCGATCGCATCGTTCACCTTGCCGCGCAAGCGGGGGTGCGCTATTCGATCGAGCGGCCGGACGTCTACGTCAGGTCGAACCTCGTCGGCATGGCCAATATGCTCGAGCTTGCGCGGGCGCGCAAGTCCTCGCACCTGGTCTATGCCAGCAGCTCGAGCGTCTACGGCGGCCGGCACAGCACGCCGTTCGCGGAAGGCGACCGCATCGACAAGCCGGCGAGCTTCTACGCCGCGACCAAGGCGGCCAACGAGGCGATGGCGGCAAGCTACAGCCACCTCTATGGCATTCCGTGCACCGGGTTGCGTTTCTTTACCGTCTACGGACCCTGGGGCCGGCCCGACATGGCGCCCTGGCTGTTCACCGAAGCGATCCTGAAGGGCGAACCGATCAAGGTGTTCGGCTACGGCAAGCTGCTGCGCGACTTCACCTATGTCGACGACATCGTCGAGGGCGTCTGCCGCGTACTCGAGCTGCCGCCGAGAGGCGATGCCGGCGCGGATGCCGGCGCGGATGCCGGCGGCGCAGAAGCGAGCACCGCGATCTTCAACATCGGCAACAACCGGCCCACGACGGTCAACGACTTCATCGCGACGCTCGAACGGATTCTCGACAGGAAGGCGATCCGCAACGAAATGCCCATCCAGGCGGGCGACGTGCCGGTGACCTGCGCCAGCATCGAACGGCTCCAGGCGGCCACCGGATTCGCACCGGTGACGCCGCTCGAGGAAGGACTGGCTGCGTTCTGCGACTGGTTCCGCAGATACCGCCAGTAAGTAGTCGACGCCGCCAGCCGGGGACGAGCGCTGGCTGAAGCTCGCCGCACTCCCTGTTGGGATCCAATGCAGCGCGCGGGCTAAGCGGACGCGGCCAGTCTTTCCTGATGCGAGCCTTCGCGATCGTTGTCGAGACCGTTGCCCTAAGCGTCGGCGTGTAGCGGGCAGCACTCCCGGCGGCGGCAGTCCCATCACCTCCCGCACCACCTCACCGATTCATTGCAGCACGCCGCTGCAGGTTCAGGAGCGTCACGGCATGAGCGCCGTCCGCACAAACACGCAAGACAACTTCGACTCGATGTCCGGACAAGTATTCAAGGGCTACCGGCGCCATGACTCGCCGGTGGGCGGCGACGTTGCTTTCAATCCGGTTCCGGCCCCTTGACAAGTTCACCTACGATGGTCTACTTCAGTAGGCAGGCGCTTTAGCCGGCGGTGGATCACGTTGCAGAAGCGCGCCGCAGCGGATCGCCCGCCGGCCGGCGATGGCTGCGCGATTCCAGCTGAGGACGGTGCCCAGCCCGCGGAGCCTGCACCAGGCTCACCTGATCGGTAAATTGAATCCGAGCATGGCGCTCTGTGAGCGCCAACTTGTCCCTGCATAGTTGGTTTCGGCGTTGTGCTTCTACTTGATGTAGATTGGTGGAGTTGCTAAAGGGCAATCGACAACGCGCGATGGAGTTGAGATGGCAGGAAAGACGGAATCGGCCGATGTTGACTACTATCGTCAATGAGCGTGATTCATCTACCAGCGCGCCCCAGTACGATGCAGTTTCATACCTGTCCCTATTGCGATCGTTTGACTAGGCTTGACATTCCCTACTGCAACGACTGCGGCGCAGAACTATTTGTAAAACAGTGTCGAGAATGTGGCGTGAGGGCTCTCCTCCATGCGTCGCGCTGCCCCGCTTGTTCTAAGGAATTCGCTCCCAGACGAATCTTTGACATCGACGTTCCGCAGACCCTTTCGCTTTCGGAATCTCGCCGCCTGCTGGAGGAAATCCGCCTTGTCCCTTTGCAGAATCTCCCGTCCGAGGAATGCCGAGGCGGGCAAGGCGATGTGGTAGAACTGATCGAAGCGCATGGCGTCGATCCGATCGCCACTTCTCGACGTGACCCATTACGTGAATCGCTGTCGACAGTCTCGCCCAATCCGGCGAGTGCCGGATTGCGATGGGTAGAGGGAGGGACATCGCAGCGATCATTGCCGACTGAGCGTCGGGCCGATGCGGGGGCGGTTCGATGGTTGAGCCGGTCACTGGTCCTCGGGGTGATCGTGCTAGGAGCGGTTCTACTCGGTGGGTACCCTGTACGGATTGGTGGCGATAACTCCGGAGAGGATGCGCTTCGGTGGCTGGTGCGATTCGATCGGGGTGGGCCAGACACGTCT
Source organism: uncultured Pseudomonadota bacterium (assembly GCA_963844195.1). Lineage (GTDB taxonomy): Bacteria > Pseudomonadota > Gammaproteobacteria > Burkholderiales > Burkholderiaceae_E > Lautropia. The sequence goes on from CAWJNC010000008.1 coordinate 259,212, forward strand.
GCGAAGATGGTCGGATCTGTGGAGCACAAGTCCATGGACGCCCTGACCCATGCTGCCGAGGCGGACGAACCCTCAACGGAGAATGTGCAGGCGCAGCCCGAACGTGACTTACCGAAGGCTTATGTCTAAGTCCCCCATCCGGCTGCAGATTCCGCCAAGCGTCAGTTGGCCGTGCTGCACCTCCTGACGAGCGGATAGCACCATTGCAAGTTGGCGTTCAGCCACCGGCGATTTCTCCCCTGCTGGAGCGCGGTGGAGCGGCTTTGCCCGCTTCAGCGCCAAGCAAACCTCTCACCCCCTCGCCACCTCTCAACGGCGCGGATATCACCAGGGAAACCGATTGGCAAATGCAATTCGGAACTTCGAGCGCTGAATCTGTGTGATGTCCCCGCGACGAACGAAGAGCTTGTGATATCTGGAGTGGGGGAACCACCGCACGCCGCTTCTTCTGCGACAGGTGCTGCATCAGTCACCTCCGCGCCTATATCTTCACCACTCACGACGACGTCTCCATCGTACCGAGTCGTCAGCCGGCTCATGCAAGTCGCAGCTGCGAGCGCTGAATCTTTGTGATAAAGGCAATTGATCTGCATTCGCCTGTCGCGTGCTGTGAACCAGCCCGCCGGCGAGGATCGTAGTCAATATTCGCGCCTTGGACGGGTCGTGGTGGGATAGCGTAGTCATCCGGCGCGTCCCGTCGCGCAGGCGGCGACACGGGGGAGGCCGCAAGCGCCAGCGCGGCGCCTCAGTCCGGCTTGATGCCGTTCTTGCGCACCACGTCGCTCCAGCGCGCCATCTCCTTGCCAAGGAACGTGCGCAGCTCTTCGGGCGAAGACGCCACGATGTCCATGCCGAGGGTTTGCGTCAACGTCTTCTGGACGTCGGGCAGCTTGAGCGCCTTCATGACTTCGGCGTGGAACTTGTCGAGGATCGGCTGCGGCGTGCCGGTGGGTGCGAAGATTCCCCACCACGCCAGCGCCGAGAAGCCGGGGAAGCCCTGCTCGGCAAGGGTCGGCACGTCGGGCATCACATGGGTGCGCTTGTCGCCGGTGATCGCCACCGGGCGCAGCTTCTCGCTTCGCACATGCGGCGACAGGACGGCAACCGATCCGATCGCGAGCTCGGTATGCCCGCCGATCGCATCCTGCACCATCGGGCCGCCGCCGCGATAAGGCACGTGGACGAGATCGACTCCGGCGGACTGACCTACAAGAGTCATCGTCAGGTGGCCCAGGCTTCCGCTGCCGACCGTGCCGTAGCTGACGCTCTTCGGCTTGGCCTTCGACGCCTGCACGACATCGGCAAAGCTCTTGTAGGGCTTGTTCGGCGCCGTCGCGATCGCCATCGGCGCCGTGCCCACCAGCGTGACCGGCACAAGATCCTTCTCGGTGTTGAACGGCAGGTTCGGAATCAGCGACGGATTGACCGCGTGCGTGTCGAAGACGAACAGCCAGGTATAGCCATCAGGCGTCGCCTTGGCTGCTGCGCCGGTGCCGATCGAGCCTCCGGCGCCCCCCTTGTTCTCGACGATGAACTGCTGCTTCAGGGATTCCGACAGCTTCGCGCCGATCAGGCGCGCCAGCGGATCGACGGAACCGCCGGGGGAAACGGCACGATCAGCGTCACCGGCGTTCTCGGGCCACTGCTGCGCGGCTGCGGGCCCGGTCGCTATCAAGGCCGCAAGGAAGGCCGCGCCGGCGGCAGGAAGTAGCGTTCGCGCAATCATGTTGTCTCCTCGTCCTCATCTTGGTGTGCTTTAATCTTAACGGCTGCGCGACCCCTCTGTCTGCTCGCCAGCGGCTATCGCGCAGGGCGACTTTGCCGGCCTGCAGCATCGGAGATTCACATCTCCTGTCCTGGGGCACAGCTGCGCGGGAAGCCTTGCGCCCGGACAAGCATCGGCACGCCAATCCGATCGCGATGGGCTCGCGAGGGCGCTGGACCCAAACCCATTAGTTGATTCCGAGGTGATCGGGTCCTTCGAGGATCGAGCCGCGGAGCAGCTCGGCCCGACGGCGAGTTGCTGCTGCTGGGCAAGATGGGGGACCTTCCCGCCTACGCGCGCCAGCACCGGTTGGACCAGATCTTCTAATGCCTTGTGCGAGACGACACTACGGGAGCCGGGGCTGGGTCAGTGACATGGGCCTGAAGAATCCGTACCAACTGCAAGTGCGCTTGGTCAAGCATCACCCAAGCCTCCAGGTACTCGTTCGAGATACTCCCGAATCGCAGGGCTGTTGGAAGCAACGCCAATAGACTGCCGATCGACAAGATTGAGGAAAGTGCGTTCGACGTCAAGCAGTGCCTCACCCACTCCACTACTGATCGCTGACCACAGCCTTTCGTCGACGGGTAGCACGGCAGCTTCCTGCGGGATTATTCGCTGATCGGCGCATGACGTGCGTCGTGCGGACAGGAACGCATTGTTGCTTTCGACGTCGGTCGCGACAACCTACTTAGACGAAAGTTAACGTTGACCAAACAATGTCCTATTGCCCGCCAACTTTCTTGGCTGGTCAGCTTGCTCGGTAGCAGAACTCTCGTTCTGTGTGCCGGGAGACGGGCGAGCCGACGAGGGCAAGCTTGCTTGGCTCCTGGCTATGCGCCGACTTTCGGCACGAAATACCGCCCTGGCGAAGTGCTCGTCCTGCTCGTCCGCGAAGCTCAGTCCAGCGCGCTTGATGGCGCCGTCGTCGACTTGTCGAGCGGCGCGTAGGACTGGTCGTCCTCGTGGACCAGCGAGTCAGCGAGGACGGCATGCTTGTCTTCTGATCGCCTGCTATCTTTCCAGGTAATATATCAGTAGCATACAGAGGAGACAGCTTCCCATGGCCATCAGCTTCAGGCCTCTTTCCTACGCGCTTGGCACGGAAGTGCAGGGTGTCGACCTCTCCAGGCCGATCGACGACGACCAGTTCGCGCAGATCCACAAGGCCTTTCTCGGCAGCGGCATCCTGCTGTTCCGGGACCAGAAGATCACCCGCGAGCAGCACATCGCCTTCAGCCGCCGCTTCGGCGAACTCGACCGGCACGACACGCTGCCGCGCGACCGGCATCCGGAGTATCCGGAGCTGCTGCTGGTGACGAACATCCCGAAGGCCAATGGCAAGCCTTCGGACTCGAAATACACCGGCCAGCTCTGGCATTCGGACATGTCGTTCACGCTCGTGCCGGCGCTCGGTTCACTGCTGCGGGGCATCGAGATCCCGCCGGTGGGCGGCGACACCATGTTCGCCAACATGACGATGGCCTACGACACGCTCTCGGACGGGATGAAGCGGATGATCGCGGACCTGCACGGCGTGCATGTCGGCCAGCGCAAGATCGTCGACCTCAGCGCCGACCGGGTCGAGGAGACGAAGCGGCTGATCCCGCCCATCGCGCAGCCGGTGGTTCGCGTGCATCCCGAGACCGGCAGGAAGGCGCTCTACATCGGCGAGAAGGTCTCTCGCTTCGTCGACATGACGGAGGAGGAGAGCAAGCCGCTGATCGAATATCTCTGCCGCCACGCCACCCGGCCGCGCTTCGTCTACCGGCACCAGTGGCGCGCCAATGACATCGTGCTGTGGGACAACCGCTGCACGATGCACGTCGCGCTGGGCGACTACGAGGAAGGCGAACGCAGGCACCTGGAACGCACCACGGTGATGGGCACGCCTTCGGGTTATCACCTCAAGGAGGAGCAGGCGCAATGAAGGTGACGACGATGAAGCGGGTTGCACCATTCCTTGAATCGACGCGCCGCGACTGTCTGGCGAAGCTGGCGCTGGGCGCCGTCGCCGCCTGCGCGCTCGCGCTGTCGCCGCTCGCTGCCCGGGCCGAGTACCCGGACAAGCCGATCCGCATGATCATTCCGTTCGCGGCCGGTGGAACCACCGACCTGCTGGCCCGCGCGATCGGCCAGCATCTGTCGCAGGCATGGGGCCAGCCGGTGGTGAGCGAGAACCGTGTCGGCGCCAACGGCATCATCGCCGCCGACCTGGTGGCCAAGTCGCCTGGCGACGGCTACACGCTGCACCTGGTCGCGATGGGCCATGCGATCAATCCGCTGATCTACAAGAAGATCCCGTTCGACGCGGACAAGGACTTCACCCCGATCAGCCTGATCGCGACCTTTCCGCAGCTGGTGCTCACCCATCCGTCGGTGCCCGCCAACAGCCTGAAGGAGCTGATCGAGCTGGCGAAGAAGATCGCCCAAGGGGCTGACCTACGCGTCCGGCGGCAACGGCTCGTCGCAGCATCTTGCCGGCGCGCTCTTCACGCACATGGCCGGCATCGACATGATCCACATTCCCTACAAGGGCGGTGCGCCGGCGCTGATGGACGTGCTCGGCGGCAACGTCAACATGATGATCGTGCAGCCGACGTCGAAGGACCAGATCACCTCCGGCCAGCTCAAGGCGCTGGCGGTGTCGTCGAAGTCGCGCAGCCGCAGCTATCCGGACGTGCCGACGGTGGACGAGGCGGGCGTGCCGGGCTACCAGTCGGTGGCGTGGTACGGCCTGGTCGGCCCGAAGGACATGCCGCCCGCCGTCCTGAAGAAGATCAGCGACGAAGTCGCCAAGGCCGCGCACACCGACGGCGTGAAGAAGATCATCGAATCGCAGGGCGGCGACCTGGTGGCCGGTTCGTCGAAGGAATTCGCCGAGTTCATCGACGCCGAGCGCAAGCGCTATGCGGAGATCGTGAAGGCGTCAGGGATGATGGTGGAGTAGTCGGGACGTCATCCGGAAGGCCGGTGTCAAGGCCAAGGTAGTCTCTGATCCCAGGGTGGGCCGCACAAAAGAAGCTGTTGCTCCGTCCACAAGTTCTGATATATTAGCTGAAACATCAAGAAGCCGGAAAGGATCCGAGCCGATCCGGAGCATATGAAAAGGGCCGTAGCAAGAGCCCGCAGTCCCACGAGTGTCGTCTCAACCAATCCGCGCCTCGCCGGGTTGCTGCCGCCGGGTCCCCGGCGTCAGCGCCGGCGGGAAACGGTCCTGAACCCGGTCCTGAACCGAATAGAGAAGCAAATTGTCCAAGTACCAGATTGCAGTTGTGAGGGGTGACGGCATCGGCCCCGAGGTTTGCGATTCCGCCGTCCAGGTGGTGACGCAGGCGGCCGGCGCGAGCCGCTTCGACCTGGTCGACCTGCCGGCCGGCGCCGTGCATTACCAGAAGACCGGCACCGCGCTGCCGGAGGAGACCTTCCAGGCGTGCGCCAAGGCGGATGCGATCCTGCACGGCGCCGCCGGCATTCCGGGCGTGGTCTATCCGGACGGCACCGAGGCCGGCATCGAGTTCGGGCTCAAGCTGCGCTTCCGGCTCGACATCTATGCCAACGTGCGCCCGATCAAGCTCTATCCGAACGTGATCTCGCCGCTGCGCGGCCGCGACGCCGGCTCGATCGACTACGTGATCCTGCGCGAGAACACCGAGGGCCTCTACGCGGCGCGCGGCGGCGGCAACCTGCTGCACGACGAGATCGCCACCGACACGATGGTCATCACCCGCAAGGGGACCGAGCGCATCGTGCGCCAGGCCTTCGAGCTCTCGCGCAAGCGCAACGGCGCGCTCAAGGACGGCAAGCGCCGCGTCACCTGCTGCGACAAGGCCAACGTGCTGCGCAGCTATGCGTTCTTCCGCAAGGTGTTCGACGACGTCGCCAAGGACTATCCGGACATCGAGACCGACTACGCCTATGCCGACGCGATCATGGTCCACATGGTCAAGCGGCCGGACTTCTACGACGTGATCGTCACCGAGAACATGTTCGGCGACATCATCTCCGACCTCGGCGCGGTCAGCGTCGGCGGCATGGGGATGTCGCCGTCGGCGGAACTCGGCGACAACAACGGCTTCTTCCAGGCGGCGCACGGGTCGGCGCCGGACATCGCCGGCCAGAATGTCGCCAACCCGATCGGCACCATCCTCGCCGGCGCGATGATGTTGAAGTGGCTCGGGGACCGCAAGGGCGATGCGTCCCTGGCGGAGGCGTCGACGCGCATCGAGCGGGCGGTCGAGACGGTGATGGGCGAGGGCCGGGTGCTGCCGCGCGACGTCGGCGGCAAGTCGTCGACGACCGAGATCACGACGGCGGTCTGCAACGCGTTGACCTGACGCGTCGTGAGGCGCCCGCAGCCTGCGGGCGGCGCTGCACGACGAATTTCGACAGGCTAAATTTCGACAGGCTAATGTCGACAGGCTAGATTTAGACAGCCTGGATTTCGACAGAAGATGAGGGTGGAGGAGACATGGTTTCAGTAGTTCGACGCGGCCTGGTCGCGGGTAGTCTGGTCCTGGCATTCACTTCGGCATGGGCGCCAGCTGCGCTCGCCGCCGGCTATCCTGAACGGCCGATCACGATGCTCATACCCGCCGGTGCCGGCGGCACCAATGATGCCGTCGGCCGGATCGTCGCGCAGAAGCTCGGCGAGGTCCTGCAGGGCGCGGTGGTGGTGGAGAATCGGCCGGGGGCCGGCGGCAACATCGGCACGGTCGCCGCGGCCAAGGCGCAGCCGGACGGCTACACGCTGGTGATGAACATTTCCAGCGCGATGGCCATCAACCCCGCGCTGTACAAGTCCCCGGGATTCGACCCGGTGAAGGACTTCACGCCGATCTCGCTGGTGGGGTCGGTGCCGAACGTCCTGGTGGTGAGCCCGTCGTTCCCGGCGAAGTCGCTGAAGGAGCTGATCGAAGCGGCCAAGGCGAAGCCGAAGGGCTACCAGTTCGGCTCGGCCGGCAACGGCACGCTGCCGCACTTGATGGGCGAGATGCTCAACTCGTATGCGGGAATCGATGTGCAGCACATCCCGTATCGCGCGATCGCCGCGGCGCTCACCGATGTGATCAGCGGCGAGATCTCGATGGCGTTTGCCACCCCGGCCGCCGTCATCCAGTACATCAAGACGAACCGCCTGGTGCCGCTGGGGGTGAGCAGCGCCGGCCGCACCCCGAGCCTGCCGGATGTACCGCCTATCGCCGACGTCCTGCCCGGCTTCGGCGGCACGCTCTGGGTCGCGCTCTTTGCGCCGAAGGGTCTGCCGGCGGAGATCGACCAGAAGCTCCAGGCCGCGGCGAAGCAGGTGCTCGAGTCGCCGGACGTGCGCGAGAAGCTGACCGCCGCGGGGGTGGAGATCGCGAACGGCTCGCCGCAGCAGCTCGCGGACCTGCTGAAGGAAGACATGGCGCGGTGGGCGAAGATCGTGAAGCAATCGGGCGCCCAGGTCGACTGAGGAGCAGGGATGAGCGTTCCGATCGCGCGCATCATCGACGCGCATCACCATCTGTGGGACCTGGGGCTGAACTACTACCCGTGGTTGAGCGACCGGGTCGGGCCGCGCATGTACGGGGACTATGCGGCGATCCGCAGGAACTACCTGCTCGACGACTTCAAGGCCGACATCGGCGACCTGCCGGTGGTGGCGTCGGTCCACGTTCAGGCCGAACACGACCATACCGATCCGGTGCGCGAGACGCGCTGGCTGCAGTCGGTGGCGGATGCGCCCGGCAGCGGCGGCTTTCCGCAGGCGATCGTCGCATTCGCGGACCTGTCCGGCCCGCCGGAGCCGGTCGCGGCGCTGATCGCGGAGCACGCGCAGGCGCGCAACCTGCGCGGCATCCGCCAGATGGTGCACCAGTGCCTGGTGCCGGCGATGGGCCTGCCGACCGACTATCTCGCCGACGAGCAGTGGCGCGCGAATGTCGGCCTGCTGGCGCGCCACCGGCTGTCGTTCGACCTGCAGATCCTGCCGCCGCAGGCCGATGCCGCCGCCCGCCTGGCCGCACAGCATCCGGAACTGGACTTCGTGCTCGTGCATTCGGGCCAGCCGCGCGAGCAGGGCGCCGATGGCTTCGATGCCTGGCGCACGGCACTGCGCCGCCTCGCGCAGGCGCCCAACGTCTCGATCAAGCTCTCCGGCTTCGGCATGTTCGACATCGACTGGACGGTGGCGAGCCTGCGGCCGCTGATCCTGACGGCGATCGACTGCTTCGGGCCGGCGCGCTGCATGTTCGCCAGCAACTTCCCGGTGGACAAGCTGATGCGCGGCTACGCCGGGCTCTGGCAGGCGTACGACGAGATCACCGCTTCCTTCGGCGCGACGGAGCGCGCGGCCCTGTTCCACGACACGGCCGCCCGGATCTATCGCATCGGCACGCAGTAGACCCGGATCCGCTCAATCAACAGGAGACAGCATCATGGACCAGACACGTCGCCGCATCACCCTCGGTATGGCCGCGGCCGGGGCGGCAAGCACGGCCGGCATCGCCGGCATTCCCTTCGCCCGCGCCCAGGCGCCGATCAAGCTGAGCCTCGGGCACAACTCGCCGCCGTCGAGCCCGAAGGGCATGGGCGCAAGCAAGTTCGCGGAACTCGTCGGTGCGAAGTCGAACGGCCGGATCGCGGTGCAGGTTTCGCCGTCCGAGCAGCTCGGCAACGAGAATTCGCAGATGGGCGCGCTGCGGGTGGGCTCGCAGGACCTGGGCAGCCTCGGCCAGGGCGCGATGCTGTCGATCGTGCCGGAGGTCGCGGTGCTGGGCCTGCCGTTCCTCTATTCGACCTTCCAGAAGGCGTGGGAATCCCTCGACGGTCCGATCGGCCAGGAACTCGCGAAGAAGATGGACGACAAGGGCCTGGTGTTCCTCGGCTGGTGGTGCAACGGCATCCGCCAGACCAGCAACAGCAAGCGGCCGATCACCCGGCCGGAGGACTTCAAGGGCCTCAAGATCCGCACGCCGCTCGATCCCACCACCGTCGACACCTTCGCGGCGATGGGTGCGAGCCCGCAGCAGATCAGCTACGGCGAGCTCTACATGGCCCTGCAGCAGGGCGTGGTCGACGGGCAGGAGAATCCGCTCGCCAACATCTACACCGCCAAGCTGTACGAGGTCCAGAAGTTCATCTCGTTCACCAACCACAAGTACGAGCCCACCGGCCTGATCATGAGCGCCTCCTCCTGGAAGCGGCTCAAGCCCGCGGACCACGACATCCTCAAGGCCGCGGCCAAGGAAGCGACCGACTTCCAGCGCAAGGCGAGCTTCGACTCCGAGCAGAAGTTCCTCGAGGAGTTCAAGAAGATGCCGTCGATCGCGCTCAACGAGGTGGACCTCGAGCCGTTCCGCAAGGCGACCGAGGGAGTGTGGGATGCGTGGGAGAAAAAACCGGTAGGAGATTTCGTCAAGCGTTTGCGATCCACGCGCGCTTGATGAAGGGCGGGGCGTATGCTGGTGAAGGCGGCGGATGCGATCGAGCGCAGCATCGAGGCGGTCTGCGGCTTCCTCGTCGCGGCGGGCGGGATCGCGTTGACGGCGATCCTGGCGACGGTGGTGGTGCTGCGCTACGGCTTCGAATCCGGCATCGCCGCGAGCGTGGAGATCACCGAGCTTTCGTTCGCGGTCTTCGTGATGGCCGGTATCGCGCTGGCCGCGAGGCATGGCGCCCATGTCACCACCCGTCTCTCCTTGACCCTGCTGCAGGGGCGCGCGCGCCTCGCGCTTGCCCTGTTCATCCATGCGGCGACGGTGGCGGTGTACCTGCTCCTCGCCTGGTACACCTGGCAGAACGCCCTGATCGCGCATGACCAGCACACGCCCGTGCTCGAGATCCCCTACAGCGTCGGCTACGGCACCCTGGCCGTGGGCCTGGTGCTGATCAGCCTCAGCAGCCTGGTCGCGATCGTCAAGCTGACGCTGGGCGGGGCGGAAGTGCCGCTGGAAGCGGCCGAGTTGGATGGAGGGGCGATATGAGCCTCGTACTGGGAGCCGTGTTCGCGGTCCTGCTGGCGCTGTCGTTTCCGGTCGCGCACGCGCTGGTCATCGGCGCGACCGTCGCCGTGCTGAGCTCGGACCACCTCTCGCCGTTCGGCATCATCCAGCAGCTCTACCTGCCGACGCAGAGCTACCCGATGATCGCGATCCCGATGTTCGTGATCGCCGGCCACCTGATGATGAGCGGCAAGCTCGGCAACTACCTGATCGCCTTCGCGACCGATCTCGTGTCGCGCTTTCGCGGCGGCCATGCGCAGGTGAGCGTGCTCGGCTCGACGCTGTTCGGCGGCGTCTCCGGCTCGGCGGTCGCCGACGCGACCGCGCTCGGCGGCGTGCTGATCCCGTGGCAGATCCGCATGGGCTACCCCCGGGCCTTCTGCGGCGCCACCATCGCCGCCGCCTCGACCATCGACATCCTGATCCCGCCGTCGATTCCGCTGATCCTGTTCGCGCTGGTGTCGGACGCCTCCATCGGCGCGCTGTTCCTGGCCGGCATCGTGCCGGGACTGCTGCTGGCGGTCGGGTTTCTCGCCGTCTGCAACATCAGCGCGCGGCTGCGCGGCTTTCCCTACGACCGGCAGCCGATGTCGTGGTCGAAGCTCGCAGGCCGGGCGCTGTATGCGATGCCGGCGCTGCTGATGCCGGTGTTCGTGCTGATCGGGCTGCGATTCGGCGTCGCAACCCCGACCGAGATCAGCACGCTCGCGGTGATCTACGCGCTGCTCGCCTCGGCCTTCGTCTATCGCGACCTGACCTGGAGCCGGGTCAAGTCATCGCTGCGGTCCGCGGGGATGGCGACCGGCGTGGTCATGCTGCTGATCATGGCGTCGACCGCGGTCGGCTGGATGCTGACGCTCGAGCAGGTACCCGCGCGCTTCCTCGAATGGGCGCAGGGCAGCTTCACCACCCAGTTCTCGGTGCTGATGCTGATGAACATCGTGATGCTGGTGGTCGGCATGTTCATCGACCTGCCGGCGGCGATCCTGCTGCTCGGGCCGCTGTTCGTGCCGCTCGCGCAGGCCTACGGCATCGACCTGGTGCAGCTCGGCATCGTGATGGTGGTCAACCTCGCCATCGGCCTCTACACGCCGCCGGTGGGTGCGACGCTCATCATCGGCAGCATGATCTCCAGGGCCCCGATCGGCCACACGGTGCGCGAGCTGCTGCCGTTCTACGCGGTGGGGCTGCTGGTGCTCGCGATGATGAGCTATCTTCCGGCGTTGACGATTCACTAGGAAAACATGGATCCATTCGAGAAGCGGCCGATCGGCCGCACCCGGCTGATGGCGCCGCGCCTCGGCTTCGGCGCCGGCACGCTAGGCGATCCGTTCGACGTCATCGCCGAGCACCAGGCCGACCTGGCGCTCGAGGGCGCGTACGCCGCCGGCATCGACTACTTCGACACCGCCCCCTGGTACGGCAACGGCAAGAGCGAGCAGCGGGTGGGCCGCGTGCTGCAGACCAAGCCGCGCGGCGCCTTCAAGGTCTCGACCAAGGTCGGCCGCGTCTATCGCCGCCCCGACGACGTCCGCACCTTCAGCCAGTCGCGCTGGCTCGGCGGCCTGCCGTTCGACCTGCGCTTCGACTACAGCCGCGACGGCGTTCTCCGCTCGTACGAGCAGAGCCTGCTGCGCATGGGCCTGAACAAGGTCGATGCGCTGGTCGTGCACGACCTCGACTTCAAGCACCACAAGATCGAGGAAGCGGTGGCGCAGCACCTGTCGCGGCTCGACGAAGGCGGCGGCCATGCCGCGCTGCTGGAGCTCAAGCGCAACGGCGACATCGATGCGATCGGCGTCGGCATCAACCATGTCGGCATGATCCCGCGCTTCCTGGCGCGCTTCGACATCGACTTCTTCCTGGTCGCCATGCCGTACAGCCTCATGGACCAGGATGCGCTGGACGAGGAACTGCCGCTCTGCGAGGAGAAGGGGGCATCGGTGGTCATCGGGGCGCCGTTCGCGAGCGGGATCCTGGCGACGGGACTGATGGCGGCGGCCGGCGCAAGCGCTCCGGACAAGACATCCGGCGCGGCAACCGTCGCGGCAACCGTCGCGCGCTACGGCTACCAGCCGGCGGACGAGCGTGCCACCGCCAAGGTCGGCGCGATCCGACAGATCTGCGAGCGCCACCAGGTGCCGCTCGGCGCGGCCGCGCTGCAGTTCCCGTTCGGACACCCGAGCGTGAAGATGGTGATCCCGGGCCCGAATTCGGCCGAGCAGGTGCGCAGCAACCTCGCCTGGATGCGCGCGTACATTCCGGCCGATCTATGGGCAGAGCTCAAGCATGCGGGGCTGCTGCGCCCCGATGCGCCGGTGCCCGCCGGCAAGGGGCATTGAGACGGCGCCGGCTACCGCCAGAAAGGGCAGGGCCGGGGCCACGACGGGCAAACGACCGTCGGTGGGGAAGGCGGCCGTGGAACGGGCTGCAACAGCGGAGCCTGCGGCGGCGGGAGCTGCGGCGGCGGGAGCTGCAACGGTTGGAGCTGCCGCGCCAACGTACCTGTCGGCGCCCGGCTTCACCGGATCGCTCGTCGCGCGAGCCTACGACTGGCTGAAGGACGAGATCATGTCCGATCGCCTCGCTGCCGGGCAGACCATCGACGACCGCGAGATCGCGGTGCAATTGGGCTTGAGCCGCACGCCGGTGCGCGAGGCCATCCAGATGCTGCGCGTCGAAGGCTTCGTCGAGGTCATGCCCCGCAAGGGCACCCGGGTCGCACACATCACCCTCGAGGATCTGCGCGAGGTCTACCAGGCGATCACCGCGCTGGAGGTGGAGTCGGTGGTGCTGGCGGCAGCGCGCAAGCCCGGCGAGCGCGAACTCGCGCCGCTGCGACAGGCGGTGGCCGACATGACCGGGGCACGCCCGGGGCCCGATCCCACCCCATGGATCAAGTGCGACGAGCGCTTCCACCGGGGGCTGCTGATCCTGTCCGGCAACCGCCGCATCCAGCAGGTCGGCCTCGGCCTGCGCGACTATGCCCAGCGGGCACACATCGTGGCGTCGCGGCTGCGGCCTATTCCGGTGGCTTCGGAGCAGGCGCACGGCGAACTGATCGACCTGATCGCCGCCGGGAAGGTGGAGGCGGCGAGGAAGCGCCATTCGGAGCAGAGAAGGAGCGGGGAAGTGGCGCTGATCGGGGCGATGGAGAGGGCGGGGATCCGGGCGTTGTAGCGTCGGTTTCAGGAAGGCTGCGGCGCGACTGCCGGCCGCCGGATTGGCAGCCGAAGAGCTTTGCTACTTCATTGAGAGGCGGTCCGTCGCCATCCTCGATCTCGACGCCGGTATTTTCCAGCACTTGCGCGAGCATCCTGTAGGTGCCGATCAGCACCAGCAGTTCCATCGTCTGCTCGAGTCCGAGCGCCTCGACGATGCGGGCCCTCAGGTCCGGATCAGCCCGGGTTTGCCGCACCACCTGTTCGACGAATTCAAGGACCAGGATCTCCTTCTCCGAATAGCCTGCCTGGGTCGCTGCGCCTGCTTCCTCTGCGGTGCCATCGATGCGAGCGGGATCGAGTCCGATCGCCGCCGCAATCTTCCGGTGGTGGTGGATTTCGTAGGAAGAGCCGCAGAGATGACTGACGCGCAGGATCGCAAGTTCGCGAAGCGTCGGCGGCATTCGGCTCTCGTGCAGGAGCGCGCCTGTCAGCGCCAGAACGCCTGGCAACGTGGAGGGCGCATGCGCGAGCATCCGATAGATGTTGCGCGTCGGACGCGCTGCAAGCAGCATTTTCATGTCTCGGGAAAGGGCTTGCGGATCAGGGTACGGAAGACTCGATGGCAAATGCATGCTTTTCCGACCTTTTTCCTGCCGTTCTTCCGAAATCGTAGCGCTTGGTATTGACTGAATGTACTCCTTATGTTGAATTCATTATTCAGTTCCTTCATGAGGCTATCGGCGCGACTCCTGGAAGCGCTGGCTTGGCTGCCGGAGCTGCTGGGCGATTTTCGTTTGCAGCATCCAAGCATCGTGTTGAAACTGCGCGACGTCGTCCCCGACCGCTGCCTGGAATTCGTGCTCAATGGCCAAGCCGATCTGTGCGTGAACAGCCAGCCCGGCAACGAGCTGGAGTACGAATCCAGCTTTCTCTTTCACGAGCGGTACTACGTTGTCTGCCGGCGGGATGATCCGCTCGCCGTTGCGGCCGAGATCAACGTTCGAAAACTGCAGGGCCGCGACTACATCAGGACGACCAGCGTCTGGCGACAGCTTCAGCCGGTCCTGACGCGTGCCGGCGTGCGCGACACGGGCCTGGAAGTGGAGCAGTTCGGTACAGTCGCCGGCCTGGTGCTGGCCGGATTCGGCATCGGCGTGGTACCGCAGCTGGCGGCGCTGTGTGTGAGGCCGGGCATCGTGGCAGCTCGCGATCAAGGAGCGTGCGGTGGTGCGACCGCTGTACCTGGTGAAGCGTCGGAGCCGGACCCTGTCGCTGGCTGCGGGTGCCCTATGGGCGCACGTGGCGCAGCGAAGCGGTGAGATAGCATTGGCAGCCGCGAGCGGCAGGAGCTTGCGCCCGGCTGGGTCCCAGCGCGCATCGGCGTGGCGTCGGGATCAAACGGTTAGCCGCGGTGCCGCTCCCGGCTGAAATTCAAGCAACCGCCGCACAGAAGGTCGGGATCGGGCTGCGGACTGGGCCCAGCGCGCACACATCGTCGCGTCGCGGCTGCGGCCTATTCCGGCGGCTTCGGCGCACGCGCACGGGGAGCTGATCGACCTGATCGCCGCCGGGAAGGTGTAGGCTGCGAGGAAGCGCCATTCGGTTCAACGAAGGAGCGGGGAAGGCGCTGATCGGGCGATGGAGCGGGCGGGGAGCCGGGCGTTATAGCGTCAAATTCGAAAGTGCTGCGGCGCGATTGCCAGCCGCCTGACTGGTTGCCGAAGAGCCGTGCTACTTCGCTGGGAGGCGGTCCGTTGCCATCCTCGATCTCGACGCCGGTATTTTCCAGCACTTGCGCGAGCATCCTGTAGGTGCCGATCAGCACCAGCAGTTCCATCGTCTGCTCGAGTCCGAGCGCCTCGACGATGCGGTCCCTCAGGTCCGGATCAGCCCGGGTTTGCCGCACCACCTGTTCGACGAATTCAAGGACCAGGATCTCCTTCTCCGAATAGCCTGCCTGGGTCGCTACGTCTGCATCCACTGCGGTGCCATCGATGCGAGCGGGATCAAGTCCGACTGCCGCCGCGATCTTCCGGTGGTGGTGGATTTCGTATGAAGAGCCGCAGAGATGACTGACCCGCAGGATCGCAAGTTCGCGAAGCGTCGGCGGCATTCGGCTGTCGTACAGGAGCGCGCCTGTCAGCGCCAGCACGCCTGGCAACGTGGAGGGCGCATGCGCGAACATCCGATAGATGTTGCGCGCCGGACGCGCTGCAAGCAGCATTTTCATGTCCCGGGAAAGGGCTTGCGGATCAGGGTACGGAAGACTCGATGGCAAATTCATGCTTTTCCGACCTTTTTCCTGCCGTTCTTCCGAAATCGTAGCGTTTGGTATTGACTGAATGTACTCCTTATGTTGAGTTCATTATTCAGTTCCTTCATGAGGCTATCGGCGCGACTCCTGGAAGCGTTCCTGGCTTGGCTGCCGGAACTGCTGGGCGATTTTCGTTTCAGCATCCAAGCATCGTCTTGAAACTGCGCGACGTCATCCCCGACCGCTGCCTGGAATTCGTGCTCAATGGCCAAGCCGATCTGTGCGTGAACAGCCAGCCCGGCAACGAGCTCGAGTACGCGTCCAGCTTTCTCTTTCACGAGCGGTACTACGTGATCTGCCGACAGGATGATCCGCTCGCCGTTGCGGCCGAATCAACGTTCGCGAACTGCAGGGCCGCGACTACATCAAGACGACCAGCGTTGGCGACAGCTACAGCCGATCCTGACGCGTGCCGGCGTGCGAGACACGGGCCTCGAAGTGGAGCAGTTCGGGACAGTGCCGGCCTGGTGCTGGCCGGATTTGGCATCGGCGTGGTGCCGCAGCTGGCGCTCGCGCTTTGTGTGAGGCCGGGCACCGTGGCGATTCCGATCAAGGAGCCGTACGGTGGTGCGACCGCTGTACCTGGTGAAGCGGCGGGGCCGGACCCTGTCCCTGGCTGCTGATGCCCTATGGGTGTACGTGGAGCAGCGAAGCGGCGAGATGTTATCGGCGTCCGGGAACGGATGGGGCGCCACGGACACGAAGCAATGGCCCAGGCCTGGCTCCGGGAATCTGCGTTCGCCAGCGCGGCGGGAGAAGGAGTCCGGCCCGCAGCGTGATCGCGTTTGGCGATGCGCGCTTCAAGCATGGCTCCTGAGCCACCCGTCGCGACTAAGGCCTATCCCTGCGACTTCGGAGCACGCGCACAGGGT
>CAWJNC010000009.1:0-59808 GCA_963844195.1 uncultured Pseudomonadota bacterium
GTGATCGCTGGTGTGATCGTTGGTGTGATCGTTGGTGTGATCGTTGGTGTGATCGTTGGTGTGATCGTTGGGGCGATCGCGGGTGCGATCGCCGGTGCGTGCGTCGGTGCAGTGGTTGGTGCGGAAATGGGTGCAGTGGTTATTGCGGCAGTTGGTGCAGTGGCGTTCACCGCCGCTGGAATCGATATCGCCGCAGCCGGTTCAATCGGCGGTGTGGTCGTGGATGCGACCGGCGCGGAGGTCGTGAATGCGTCCGACGGAGTGGCAGTCGATGCGCCAGGCGCCGCACCCGATGTCGAGGCCGGGACCGGTGGCGCGGTCGTCGGCGCGGCCGGTGCTGCCGTCGCCACGGCAGCGCCGACGTCACGCTGCGGCCCCTCCGTCGGCCCCGGCGCGGCATCCGCTGTCTTCGGAGAGTCCGATGCAGCATCCGCTTTGATCGGCGTATCGGCTTTGATCGGCATCGGCGCATCCGCCGGCTTCGGAGCGTCCGCCGCTTGCGAGGCAGTTGCAGCCTTCGGAGCCTCCGCTGTGGCCGATGCCTGGAGCGGGCTGGCAGACACTGCCGCGTTCGGCAAGACAGCCGGCTTCGCAGGCTCTACCGCCTTGACCCGCTCGACGACCTTGGGAGGCTCGACAATCGTTGGCTCCGTGGCCTTCGCCGGCCCCGCAACCTTTGCCGGCTCCACGACCTTCGCCGGCTCCACGACCTTCGCCGGCTCACATCGACCATCCTTCGCCACTACATCCTTCGCCACTACATCCTTCGCCACTCCACGATCCTTCGCCGGCTCGACGACCTTTGCCGGCTCGACAGCCTTCGCCGCCTCTACACCCCTCGCCGGCCCCTCAACCTTCGCTCCCCCAGCCTCCTTCGCCGGGGCGGGCCCGGTCGTCCCCGCTCCTGCCGTGCTGGTGACCTCACGGACCGGAGCGGGGTTGGGCAACTCGTAGATCCGGTTCCCAGGCGTTGCAGCGGGCGCTGCAGCGGGCGCGGCGTCGGCGATCGGCACCTCGTCCGGCGGCCGGCGAAGGGATTCGGTTGTATCGCTGCCCACAACGGATTCAACGCCTGCCAGGAACGCGATCTCCATCAGGCGCTCACCATGGATTGCGAGTGTGACGATGAGACCGACGACCAGGCCGGCAGCCACCGCCACCGCAAATTGCATGACGGTGGCACGACGCGACGCGGTCCGCCTGGCAGCTTCATCCTCGTCGACCTCTGCTTGCGGCCGTTCCTGCTGCCATGCGGTGCGCATGACCGGATCGTCCGGCGCCCGGATGGGTGCTTCCGGGAAGAAGCCGTCGCTGCTGTCGAAGGCGTATAGCGGTTCGGCCGCTCCACCCTTGTCGGCGGGGACCACAGCCGAGACCACAGCCGCGGCCGGCGAAAGCGGACTGGAAACGGTGACCGCCGCAGGTTCCAGAGCCGGCGACGCCGCGGCTCGCTCACCCGGGCGGACGCTATCCGCCGTGGCGGGCGTGGCGGGCGTGGCGGGCAGAGTGGGCGTAGCGAGCGGTAGTGGGCGTAGCCTCCGCAGCCATCGTGGCCATCGTGGCCATCGTGGCCGCCGAGGCCATCGTGACCGAAACGGTCGGCGCTGCAGGTACTTCGCATGCACCGAGGTACTCGAGCAAGCCGTCGTGCCGCCACCGGCCGCGCTCCAACGTGCGGAACAGCTTGCGGCCAGCCTTCGCGCCCAGCGCGTCGGGCACGAAGCGATCGGCGCTCAGGGGGCGCTCGCCGAGATAGCCGCTCGCAAGGCATTCGCCGCCGACATACAACTCTCCGGCGACCCCGATCGGGCACGGCTGGCCATGCGCATCGCAGACCCAGACAGCCGAGATCCCATGCGGTCTGCCGATGATCCGCCCCGCCCTGTCGGACTCGCCTTCTTCCACGCGACCAAGCTGGTCCGGATCATCGATCTTCATCGCCGCGGCCATGCCGGTCGCCTCGATGGACCCGTAAAGGCACCAGACGTGCACGCCGCCGGCAAGCAGCGCGGCAGCGAGCGGGGCACTGGCCTCGATCGCCGGCAACGCAGCCTTGAAGCCGGGCCTGCCGGGCCACCCGTCGTCGAGCAGCGCCTGCCAGACCGAAGCAGGCGCCACCATGGCGGTGACTCCGCCTTGCTCGAGCAGCGGCCTCAACGATCGGGAGGCGCGGGTCGACTCACGCACGGCCAGGCGCACCTGGGCACCGGCGGCCAGTGCAGCCAGGACATCCAGCGAGAGCCCGTCGTCGCCGATCTGCGTGACGGCGAGAAGGGTGTCCCCCGCCCCCAGCTCCATGACGGAGCCGAGGCATCGGGCAGCGGACGCCACCGCGCGCCGCGGCAGCACCACCAGGCGCGTGGAATCATCTGCCGGCTTCCTGACGACGAAAGCCGGCTCCTCGTCGAAGGCAGCTGCCACGGGCAACTCGAACGCGTCCTCCGGCTGCCGGGCGATGACCCCGGCTTCTTCGTCCAGCAGGACCAGCGGCACGGACGCGTCGCCGTCGATTCGCGAGGCTGCGATCGCGAGATTGAGGATGTCGGGCCGAAGCAGTTGCCGCGGCGACCGGTCCCGCCAGCCGGCATCCAGCGGCAAGCAGGCTGCTCCAGTCTTCAGGACGGCAAGCTGCGCGATCATCCGCTCGATGCCGGCCTTCATCAGGATGCCGACACGCACGCCGGGCAACGCGCCTCGCAACTGGAGGTGGCGGGCGAGCCGATTGGACCGTGCCTCGAGGTCGCGCCAGGAGACCGACGTCGTACCGTCGTGCAGCGCGATACGCTCCGGCGTCCGCGCCGCTTCCTGCGCAACGCGCTCCTGCAACGATGGAGCGCCGCCCGGCCCCGCCGCAGCGTTCCAGCCGGTCATCAACTGCAACTGCTCGTCCGGCAACAGCTCCAGCAAGGCCAGCGGCGAATCGCTTTCCGAGGCGAGGCTGCGCAGCAAGGTCTGGTAGCAGGCGATCCAGCCGCGGACGGTAGCCTCGTCGAGTTGCCGCCGGTCGAACCGCCATTCGCCCGACAAGCCCGGCTCTTCGTAAGCCAGCGCCAGGTCGGTCTCCGACTGCCCGGTGTCGAAGCGACGATCCGCCGCCACCGGAACCGACTCGACCGCGAGGCCGTCGAATTCGATGGTCTCCGGCGTCAGGCGGACACCGCATCGGAACCCTGCTACCCGGTCCGACGCCGCAGGCAGGCTCGCCTGCGGGGGCAACGCATCGGCTGCCCTGCCCGGTCCGGCAATGCTGCGGGCGAGGGAATGCACGTCCGACAGGAGCCGGTCCCCGGAAATTCTGGTATCGATGGCGATGGGCGCAAGCGAGGCTTCTCCGAGCGTGCCGAGAAGCAGCGGCAGCGCCGCCGCGGCGAGGTCGGCGCGGTCCAGTGCCACCTGGACGGCCGGTCTTCCCGTCACCCGCGCGAGCAACAGGACGTATGCCGCCAGATAGATGGCCATCTCGCTGACCTGCAACCTTGCCGCAAGCCGCGCGACCGCAACAGACAGGCTTTCCGGGATCCGGAATTGCACCGCGTCGTCATCGCGCTCGTGCCGGCGTCGCGGGAAACCGGCTTCCTGCATCCGGTCCTGCACCCGCTCCTGCATCCGGTCCTGCATTCCCGCTCCCGCTCCCGCTCCCGCGACCGCACCGGCAGGGGCGCAGCCGGTTGCTCGCCGCGCAGCCGCGCCGAATAGGAGCGCCCCAGGTCCCTCATCAAGACGCCCAGGGTGGCAGGATCGCAGGTCGACGCGGCAGCCACCACCGTCAGGAGATGCCGCTCGGCTGCGAGCCGCACCAGGCTGGCTCGTGCCAGCGGCTGGCTGCGGTTGTCGAAGCCGGCACCGAAACGCAGATAGTCGCGGCACCGCGCCAGTACAGGCCGCTCCGGTTCATCCGCATCGGATAGATCCGCGAACGCCACCGGCATTTTGCGGGCGACGCCGCCTTCCTCCGACGTGACCACCGACAACGTCCCGCGACTGAGCAGCGGATACCGGATCGTCAGTTCCTCGAGCGCGGCGGTCAACTGCAGCGCGTCCAACGGCCCCTGCAGGACGAGGGCGATCGCCTGGTTGACGGGCGCGGGCGCCAGCCGGCTTCCCACCTCTCCATGCGGACGATGCCACACCGAGCGCGCGTGCACGGCACCGGCCTCGGGGCGTCCGGATCCGTGCGCAATCCTTGCCTTGCTCATGCTATCCCCGCGAATTGCCTCAGGTGTTCGGCCAGTCTCACGCTCAGCGCGACGATGGTGAGCGTCGGGCTTGCGAATCCCGACGTCGGAAAGACCGACGCGCTGGCCACGTAGAGATTGGAGGTGCCGTGGACCCGGCAGTTGGGGTCTACCACGCCATCCCGTGGGGAACGGCTCATCCGGGTGACGCCGATGTGATGCCCGCCGATCGGGGTGAACTTGCGGACCTCGTCGTCCAGCTTCGCGTCGTCGAACCGGTATTCGCCCGCGCCTGACGCCTTGAAGGCGTCGCGCAGCAGCCGGCAGCTGGCAGCGATGGAATCGAAGTCGCGCGCCGACGGCCTCCACTTGACGCCGACCTGGCGGGTGCCGAACCGGTCACGCGTGGAGGTCAGGTACACGTGATTGTCGGGATGGGGGCTGTCCTCGGCGTTGATGTCCAGCGGATAGACGCCCCGCCGGCTCTCCAGCACCACGTACGGAATCCGCCGGTAGAGGAGGTGGCGCTTCCACAGCCATCCGGCGGAGAATCCCGCGAGCGCCGGAGCCCCCATCAGGATGTTGCGCGCATGCGAGCTCCAGAACCTGGCGCCCTTCGGAACCGTGCTCAGGTCGTGCACCATCGACAACTTGGCGCGGTACTCCGGAAGCAGCATCCGTTTGGCGAAGAACATCGCCGAAAGGATTGCATCGTTGTGGCGCGGGTCCGCAACCAGCTCGTGGTGCAGCCGCGCCACGAAGTTGAGTGTCCGGCGCCGGCGCTGTGCCGACGGATGGATGGTGATCCTGCGACGGCAGTAGACCCCTTCGTCGGACCGCTCGAAGCCCCAGGCGATCCGCCGATCCGGCCGGTCCAGCACCAGCCTGCCGACGGTCCCTTCGATGTGGTTCATGAGGCAGCGCCCGAGCATGCCGCCGGCATCGCCCAGGGCGTGTCCGGCAGGTGAAGGGGAACTGGCGAGCAGCCGGAAGGTCTCCACGCTTCCGCCGGCGATCACGAACATCTTGCGCCCGCACCCGCAGGCGCACATCCGTCAGCGTCGCACAGGATGCCTCGACGATGCGGCCATCGCCGGCGCAGAGCAGCTGCGTGCAGGTGGTGTTGACGAGCACGACCACCGAACCCGCCGCCCGCAAGGCCGGTCCGTACTTCCGGCCGAAGTTGGTGGGCGCGCTGAACCTCTCGTAGGAAGAGGTCAGCACTTCCTCGCTGGAGAATCCGTCGAGGAAAGGCGCAGAAGATCCCGCCAGATCGGCGCCCGTCGTCGCACCGCCGACCTCGCAGTACTGCGCGGCCCGCGGGTAGTGGGCTGCAACCTCGTCGTAGGAGATGGGCCAGCCGCTCAACGGAACGTGCTCGCGGACCTCGAAGTCGATCGGGTCGAGCGGCACGCATCGCCCTCCCCAGACGACGGATGCGCCGCCGAGCATGCGGCGCCGGAACAGCGACAGCGGAGCGAAGCCGGCCGGTACCTCTCCGCCCGCGTTCAGCGCTTCGGCCGCGGATTTCTTGCGCGTGCTGCCGGACTCCACCAGGACGACCTTCATCCCCGACCCGATGAGCTCGTGCGCGAGGGTGATGCCCGGCAGGCCCGCCGCCGACGATGCAGACATCGCCGACGACGACTTCGCCCGAATGGCAGCTGCGGCCGTCGACGATCACCGAAGCCACCGGCCCGCCGATAGAAGATTGCGCTTGCATGCCATCCTGCCGCGGCGCCACCTCACCGCGCCCCCTTTCCCAGCAACACCACCTGCACCGTCTCCAGCAGGATCATCAGGTCCAGGAAGAGGGAGTGGTTCTTCACGTAGTAGAGGTCGTACTCGAGCTTGGCCTTCGAATCCTCCACCGACGCGCCGTACTGCATCCGGACCTGCGCCCAGCCGGTGATGCCGGGGCGCACGTTGTGGCGCAGCTCGTAGTAGGGAATCTTCTCGCACAGCTGGGCGACGAAGTACGGCCGCTCGGGGCGCGGTCCGACGAAGCTCATGTCGCCCTTGACGACGTTGAGCAGCTGCGGCAGCTCGTCGATGCGCAGGCGCCTGATGATCCTGCCCACTCGCGTGATCCTGTCGTCCGCAGGTGCTGGCCCACCGGGGCGTGCCGTCGCTCTCGGCATCCTGGCGCATGGAGCGGAACTTGAGCATCATGAACGAAGCGCCACCGTCGCGCACCCGCTCCTGGCGAAAGAGCACCGGACCCTTCGACTCGAGCCGGATGGCTGCGGCCGCGGCAAGCATGGCGGGCGACGCGGCAACGACCAGGAGCGGTCGCCGCCACGATGTCGAAGGCCCGCTTCACCGTCGCGCGCAGGTGGCTCTGGTCGAAGCCGGCGCCATAGATCAGCCAGCTGGTCCGCAGGTGCTCGAGCTTGATGAGCCCCTGCTCGCGCTCGTGGAAGGTCAGCAGGTCGATGACCCGCACGCCCATCAGCCGGCAGGCGAGCAGCTGCGCGAGCGGCTCCTGGCCGCCGCGGCGCTCGTCGAGGGCGACGACGATCTCCGAGATGCGCTTCTCCCTGGCGACTGCGCGAAGGTCACATCCGCATCGGGTGATCGTCGCTCGTCGCGCATCCCATCGTGCACCTGCCCCTTCAGCCGCGCAGCGCGGCCGTTGCAGGGCATGCGCAGCAACCGCGCCACCTCTTCGCACGCATGCGCCGAGCCCACCACCAGCACGCGCGAGGTGGGGATGCGCACGTTGCGGGCGCGGTGCGCCGAGTAGCGGATGACGACAAGCCCGAACAGGGCGAAGACGGTGGCGACAGCGAAGACGCCCCGTTCGATGCCGACTGCGGGAAAGAGGCGAAGGTGGCCGCGATCAGGACCAGCGTCACCAGGTAGGCGGAGAAGACCCGCCGCACGGTCAGCCTGAACGGGTCGGTCTGCTTGTCGTACAGGCCGAAAGCCGTCATCACCAGCAGCATGAGGATGGCGTAGAGGACGGCGTAGACGCCCGTTGAAGCGACCGGATCCATGTCCGGGCGCGAAATCGAACATCCCCGGTTGCGCCGAGCTCGAAGCCGACGACCATCGACTGCGCGAGCACCAACGCCTCCAGGACCGGAAGCATCGTGAACCGCACTCTGAGATAGTGACGCAAAGCGTGCATGGGACCTCGCAGCACCACCGCGACGAGAATTGGAGGAGACCGCTGAAAAGGGAGCAGAAAGAACTGCACGGCGAAGGCATCACCTGCGCCCGATGACGGTCGGGATGCAACCGCCGCCGGAGCAGGATCGACATGGATCCCTGCGCCGGCCACGTCGGGCGCGTCAGGAACTGTTCATCTCGGCAGGTTGACCACGTGGGCCTGGTCCGGCCTCGCCCACGGCTGCATCACCACTGCCGAAATCCAGTAGGTCAGCATGACGGCGACGAGGGCATGAATGGACCAGGCTGACGGCAGCTGCAGGTACTCGAGAAGGATGCCGAGGCTTCCCGCCGCGAGCGTGGAAACGAGGATCACGGAAGGCGAGGGAACGGTGGCCGTCCGCCTGGCGTATACCAGCCGGCCGGACCCGGCCTTGATGCGGTTCACGACGACGACGCCGCAGCGGCGCAACAACTCGAAGATGGGTATGGCAAGGATCCACAGCAACGCGACCACCTGCGGCCCATCCTCCGCGCGCAACCCCATGGCGCCCCAGGCGACCACCAGGCCGAGCGAAAGCCGGGTGCCGGTGCCGGCGCAGATCACACCGGCGGCACGCCATGGCGTGCGGCAGAGGTAGACGAGCGCTGCTGCCAGCGCCCCGATGATGGGCAGCACCACCTGGAACAGGCTCTCCTCGCCCGCGTGGGCCGCCGGCGACGGAAGGGCGATCGAGGCTCAGCGCAAGCAGCAGCACGAGCTGCACCAGCACGATCGACAGCGGCAAGCCGCGGTTGGTAGGGCCATGCCGGCCCAGCACGGCGATGGCCAGCGGGGTCAGGAACGCGGCCGAGGCCAGTGCGATATCCCCCACGTAGATCCAGTTGCAGCGCTCCCGCTTCCGGGAGCAGGACCATCATCGTGACCAGCATGGAAGCGGCAAATGCGCGCGGATAGTAGCCGTCCTGGAAGGTGCGCACGACGTACCGACGGTGCAGCCAGGTTGCCGCGACGATGGCGGCGATGCCGGCAAGCAGCGGCATGATCCGCCGGCGGCACCGGGCTGCAGGTAGAAGAAGGACAGGAACGCGCCCGCCAGGATGCCGGCGCCGGCCACCCGCGGCGTGGCCGCGGCGGTTTGCTCGCGCGGCGCATCCTTGCTCATCTTCGCAGCCAGGGCTCCGAACAGGGGGATGGCTCCGGCGGTTGCGAAGAAGGCGATCAACAGTGAAGCATATGAAAGCATCGGCCGGCCAGTCGCATGTGGCTGGAAACACTCGTGTCGAAACCAGTATGCACGGCGGGTTTACGTGCCAACGTTGCAGGCCGTCAAATCGGACTTGTGCGCGAGTGCAATCTCTTGTGACCTTGACGATCGACGTCAACCACCGCAACAGCGATTGACAATGGTTAAGCGATCAACGCAAAAGAACGCAACACCCCTGGCTGCCCCATTGCGCAGGCACCCGGCCGGGATGAGACCATCGCTCGCTGCATCATCCGGGGTGATTCATGGATGCATCGACTCTGCTGAAAGGAACGCGAGCTCGCTGGCTGGTCACCGGCGCCGCAGGCTTCATCGGCTCCCATCTCCTCGAGACGCTGGCGCTGGCCGGCCAGGCCGTGGTCGGCGTCGACAACTTCGTGACCGGCAAGCGCGAAAACATCGAGATCGTCGGAACCGTCCTGGCGCGGCGCGGCATCGACCTCAAGTTCGTGGAAGGCGATATCTGCGATCCGGCAATCGCCGGCAAGCTGACGCGCGGCGTCGACTACGTCCTCCACCAGGCTGCCATCGGCAGCCTGCAGCGCTCCATCGACGAGCCGCTGCTCAGCTTCGTGTCCAACGTCGACGGCTTCATCCGCATGCTCGAGGCCGCCCGGCTCGAGAAGGTCAAGGCGTTTGTCTATGCGTCCTCCAGTTCGGTCTACGGCGACAACCCAGGGCTGCCGAAGCGCGAAGCCAAAACGGGCCGGCCGCTTTCGCCGTCGGCGGCAACCAAGGCCGCGGACGAGCTTCTCGCCGCGGTCTATTCGCGCTGCTATGGCATGCGCACTGTCGGCCTGCGCTATTTCAACGTCTTCGGCGCGCGCCAGGACCCGGACGGGCCGCATGCGGCAGTGATCCCCAGGTGGATCGCCGCGATGCTGCGCGGCGAACGGATCTACATCAACGGCGATGGCCAGAGCAGCCGCGACTTCTGCTTCATCGACAACGTCGTGCAGGCGAACATCAAGGCGGCGCTGTTCGCTCGCCCGGACGTCAACGGCACGGCGCTCAACATCGCCGTCGGCGAGCAGGTCACGCTGCTCGGGCTGTTCGGGATACTGAAGGACCTGCTGCAGGAATACCGTTCGTTCGTGGTCGACATGGAGCCGACTTTCCGCGAGTTCAGGTCGGGCGACGTCCGGCATTCGCTGGCGAGCATCGAGAAGGCGAGGCGGCTGATCGGCTACGCCCCGACCCATACGCTGGAGGAAGGCCTGCGGGTCGGCGCTGGGTTGGTATGTGGCGAAGGATCCCCTGGGTGCCCCGAGACAGGACAGCGTGCGGCTTTGAAGCCCCTTCCGGATCCCGGAGAGCGAACCCGACAAGGCAAAAACTCACCAAACCGCTCACCATTTTCGAAGCCGACGACCAGCGGTGGCATCCTGCCGTCCACCGGTCGCCGCGCCGGGTGCCTGGGCAGCGCTGCGTGGCTATGATTCGTCCATACCAATATCGAATCGTTCCCGGCCAGGGCAATCTCAGGGAACTCCATGCATCACTCAAGAACCCGGTTGCTGTTGCTCGGGTTGGTTTCTGCCGCAGCGTATCTTTCCGCCGCTTGCGGCTCCAGTAGCGACGGCGGCGAGCATGCCGTCGCGATCGAGGGCGCGACCGCGGTCAGCGCCACCGGACCCGGCTTCCAGCCTGGCCAGGAGCTCCTCGACGTCAAGGGCGCGACCAGCAAGGTCGATCCTGCCGTGCGGCCCGGGGTCGAGGCGCCGCTGGACAGCATGCCGGATCCGGGCAGCGTCCTCGACCTCCCCAAGGCGCCGATCGATGGCGCCGTGCCCGTGCCGGAAACGGCGACGCGCAGAGTTCGCGAGCGGCTTCGGCAGCGGCGTCACGCTGACCCGGCCCACCGGCTTTCGCAACGGCGACCGGCACCTGTCGGGCGGCGACAGCGACGGACATGCATTTCCGATGAACCTCTGGTCGCCCCCGGCCGGCTGGAGCAGCTGGGTGCTGTCGCTGGTCGGGCCCGAGACGCCGGCTCCGGTCACCGACTTCCTGACCGTATCGCTGAAGAACGTCGCCGGCCGCAACGGCGGCTTCACCACCGCGCTCTCACTGAACAGCCTGGTGCGCAGTGCGGGCGGCGGCAACCAGTACATGGCTGTGCAGGAGAAGGGCATGGCCAGCGAAGCGGTCATGTACCAGCGCATGTGGGTGAAGTTCGACAGCACCCTCGCCAGCCGCGCGAAGAGCACCGGCGCGGCCGAATTCCAGCAGACCTTCTGGGAGGCCAGTGCCCCGGACTACCGCATGCAGCTCAAGGTGCGCTACGACGCCAAGGGCAGCCTCTACTGGCATGCGGTCGCCGACCGGATGGATGGCGCGGCGCCTGCATGGCAGGCCGACCTGAAAACCGCGCCGATCGTGCTCGCCGCCGCCGATTCCGCTTCCGGCTGGCACCGCGTCGAAGTGTGGATGGATCGCCCCAATGGCCGCTTCAAGGTGGCCATCGACGGGCAGGTGCTGGTCGACCATGCCAATGGCCTTCCGGGCGACAGCGCCAGCCGCATCCAGCTGCTGCGCACGATGATGTTCAACAGCGGCAACTCGCAGCTGGGCGAGATGCTTTTCGACGACCTGGAGATCTGGGACTCGCCGCCGCTGGATGCGTGGGTGGCGAAGCAGCGTTAGGTATTGCACGATCGGCGCAGCACCTTCGGCGAACGCACCGACCAGCAGATCAGACCCCTGCCTGCGTCCTCCTCCGCGGCCTTCGTGAACCCTGTCGAAGATCCCGACGATCACCCGTTCGCAGGCAAGCCCTGGCATCGAAGTGCGGGGCGCCAGGAATCAGATCACGCCACCCGCTCCAGCGGCTCGTGGCAATTCGACCGCTCGTCGGATCGAGCGGCTCGCCTACAAGTCTGCAACAGGCTTGGACCTTGACGGCATTCAGTGTTGCGCCTCGGCCATAGGAGAAGTTATGTTCAGACCAACCATGATTGCGACCTTGCTCGGACTCACCGTCTGTGTAGCTGCCTGTGGCGGAGGCTCGTCCACAGGCGCCGACGCGCAGGCAGTCAACGATCCGCTGGGGTCGGCGATCGCGATCGCCGAGTCCGAGGCTCCAGGCACCGGGGGGACCGGATCGAACGATGGTTCGTCGGCGGAAGACTCTTCCGCCGGGACGCAGGGCGGCAACATCGTCGTCCCGCCCAAGGTGCAGATCAAGGCGGATCCGAACGAATCGCTGCTGATGTCCAGCACGCCGCGCGCGGTCAGCACGAAATTCTTCGGCATCTCCTCGTGGGACACGCCCTTCAAGCCCGGCAACATCGGCGCGCCGCAGGGCAGCTACGGCATCGCCCGCTACTGCGCATACGACGCCAACGCCGCCAACGCCGCCACCGAGCTCACGCACCTGGCTTCCGGAGCAGCCAGCTACTCGACCTTCAACACCTGGGTCGACTATCACCGCAACCGCGGCGCCGACCTGATGGTGCAGGTCTACATCAACAAGTTCGGATCGGCCACGTCGCTCAACCAGGCGCAATGGAACGAGGTCAAGGCGAAGTACGAGGAGTTCCTCGACAAGTCCGCCGGCCGCGTCAAGTACGTGCTGCTGGCGAACGAGCCGCTCTTCGCCGGCACGCCGGGCGACAACCCCAACGAGGCGACGTCGCACGGCTGGCCTTCGCGCTCGGCGAAGCTCTACGCCCAGTACGCGCGGATCATCAAGCAGATCACCAGGGCGCACGACGACAGCATCAAGGTGATCGGGCCCGAGATCATGTCGCTCGACTCGTTCCGCGTCTCGTCGGCAATGGCGGCGATGGAGACCGGTGCCGAAGGCCCGGATGTCGGCTTCGGCAACGGCGCGGGCACGAAGATGAAGGACTGGATCGACATCTTCAGCTTCCACGCCTACCACTACACCGGCGGCACGTTTGCACCAAGCGACGGCGGCTTCTCGCTGATCAACGCGGTGAAAGCGGAGCTGGGCAGGATCGGCTTCAAGGGTCCGATCTGGCAGACCGAGTACATGCGGACCTATGCGGGCATGTACAACGACTCGTGGGCAACGATCGTCGAGCAGCTCGCGCGTCGCCACGCGGCGGAAGTCGCCACCGGCGTCGGCCACAGCACCAACTTCGAATGGGGCAGCTACGGGCCGAACTCCTTCTTCAACGACAACAATGCCCGTGGCGAAGCGGCGAGGACCTGGTGGTCCGCCTACGTCAACTGGTGGAAGGCTGCGCCGATCGCGCGCATCGCGCAGTTGAAGGACGGCAAGATCAAGGTCACCCGGGAAGACGGCCGGTCGCTGCTGATCCCGGACAATCTCACCGACGGCACGCTGGCGCCAACGCCGAGGTGAGCCAGGGCATGGCGAACTGGGGCGGCCGCATCCCTGGCGTCTGCTAGGATCGGCCCCGATGCCAACGATCAGGGCTGCCTCCCGCACCATCCGCCGCCGGCTCAAGGGCTGGCGCGATCGGCTTCGATTCGAGATTCATCCTGCGCGCGCGTCGCGCAGCCCGTGGAAGGAAGTACCTGATCACCGGTGCGACCGGCGCGATCGGCGAAGCGGCGGCCGCCGAACTGGTGCGCTGCGGCGCCTCGGTGCTGATCCACGGCCGCTCGGAGCAGGGCCTGTCGCAGACCGCTCGAACGGCTCCGCGCCCAGGCCCGCCATGGCGCTCGCATCTGGAGCTACCGCGCCGCCCTCGACGATCCCCTGCAGGTCGACCAGCTCCTGCATCGGGTCCGCGAGGACCATCCGCATCTCGACGGCCTCATCAACAACGCCGGCGTCGGCATCGTGCCGGACCGCCGGATCGACGCGCGTGGCCTGGAATGGGTCTGGGCCGTCAACGTGGTGGCGCCTTGGCAGCTGGCCAGGGGCTCTCGGGAACGCTCGAGCGCGGCCATGCGCCGCGCATCCTCAACCTGGTCAGCAGCCTCAAGCACGAGATCGGCGATGACCTCATGCTCGAGCGCAGCTGGGATCCGTCCACGCCTACGCGCGCTCGAAGCAGGCGCTGATCGTCCTGACCGTAGCGCTGGCCGACCAATTGCGCGCGCACGGCATCATGGTGAACGCGCTCGATCCCGGTGGCATCGACACGCCAATGTTCGCAGGCTTCGCGCTCGACTACCGCGGCATGCCGGCAAGCCAGGCGGGGAGCTGCTCGGGCGCATGATCGCCGATCCGATCCTGTCGGAAAGCAGCGGGCTGCTGTACAAGGTCGGTCGCCCGATCGAGCTGCCCCGCCAGGCGCTCGATGCCGGGTTCCGGGCGAACCTGGTCGAGATCGTCGCGCGCCAGGCCGGGTGCCCGGCGGCCGCACTGACTGACGCAGGCCTCCCGGCCAACGATCCAAGCCGCTGAGCGGGGATATCCGCGGTGCCGGCAATCGGTCACGTTCGCGGTCACCGCGCGCTTCCGTGCTGCGCCCATTGCGTAGTAACTTGTACATCTGAGTAACAAGGCACCCTCCATGATGAAGACGGATGGCATTGCCATTGTCGGAATGTCCGGCCGTTTTCCCGACGCCCCCGACATCGACACCTATTGGCGAAATATCGAGGAAGGCCGCGAGAGTGTTTCGCGCTTTCCTTTCGACGAGCTCGAACTGGATTCGGTGAAGCGTGAGGGGTTCGATCGGGCGGGATACGTCTGTGCCCGGGGGGTGCTCGACGACGTCGACCGGTTCGACGCGCGCTTTTTCGGCTACCTGCCGCGCGACGCCGAGCTGATGGACCCGCAGCAGCGGATCTTCCTGGAGATCTGCTGGGAGGCGATCGAGCGCGCCGGCTACGACACCCAGCGCTATCCCGGCGCAATCGGCGTGTTCGCGGGCAGCTTCATGAACAGCTACCTGCTCGCCAACCTCTGCTCGAACCCGCGCTTTCTCGCCCAGCTGGTCGAATCCTTCCAGTCGGAGGCCTTGAAGGAGGAGCTCGGCAACGACAAGGACTACCTGGCGACGCATGTCGCCTTCAAGCTCGGGCTGCGCGGTCCCGCGCATGGCGGTGCAGACCGCCTGCTCGACCTCGCTGGTCGCCGTGGCGACCGCCTGCCAGAGCCTGGACGCGGGGCAATGCGACATGGCGCTTGCCGGCGGCGTCACCATCGTCCTGCCGCAGAAGCGCGGCTACCGCTTCACCCCGGGCAGCATCCTGTCTCCCGACGGCAAGTGCCGCAGCTTCGATGAAGACGGCGCCGGCACCGTCTTCAGCAACGGCGCCGGCGTCGTGCTGCTCAAGCGGCTGGCCGATGCGCTGGCCGACGGCGACACCATCCATGCCGTGATCCGCGGCTATGCGACCAACAACGACGGCAATCGCAAGGTCAACTTCACGGCGCCGAGCATCGCCGGCCAGAGCGAGGTGATCACGCGGGCGATGGACATGGCGGATGTGGACCCGCGCACCATCGGCTACGTGGAGGCGCACGGCACCGCGACGCCGGTCGGCGATCCGATCGAGGTCTCCGCGCTGACCGCAGCCTACCGCACTCGCACCCAGGACAGCGGCTACTGCACCATCGGCTCGGTGAAGGCGAACATCGGCCACCTCGACGTCGCCGCCGGCGTGGCCGGACTGATCAAGGCCGCACTGGCCGTCGAGACGGCGGTCCTGCCCCCATCGATCAACTACAGCCGGCCGAATCCCCGGATCGATTTCGACGCCAGTCCGTTCCGCATCCGTACCGCCCGCGCCGCGTGGCCCGCGGCCGACTGGCCGCGCCGCGCCGCGCGTCAGCGCCTTCGGCGTCGGCGGCACCAACGCGCACGTCGTGCTCGAACAGGCGCCGCCGCGGGCGCAAGTTCAGGCTGCCGCAGCCGAACGTCTTGTCGCATGCCAGCAGCTGGTCGTCCTGTCGGCCCGCAGCGCGGACGCGCTCGAGCAGAGCGCACGACGGCTCGCGGACCATGTCGAGGCCCATGCGGAAGTGGCGCTCGCCGACCTGGCCTTCACGCTGCAGGCCGGCCGGCGCGAATTCGAGCATCGCCGCATCGTGGTCGGCGAGCGACCATGCAACCCTTGTCGATCGGCTCCGGCGACCTGCCCTGCCCGGCGACAGCGGAATGATGACGGCGCTGCGGCCGCAGATCGTCTTCATGTTTCCCGGCCAGGGCGCCCAGTACCCCGGGATGGGGCGCGGAGCTCTACCGGGACCAGCCGGTCTTTCGCGAGGTCGTGGACCGCTGTGCCGACGCGCTGGCGGGCGACGCCGATAGCGGCATCGACCTGCGCGCCTTCATGCTGTTCGAGCCCGGGGGCGCCGATCCTGCGCTCGACGAGCGGATGGCGCGCGAGATGGCGCACCAGATGGCGCAGACGCAGGTGGCGCAGCCGGCGATCTTCACGTTCGAGATCGCGCTCGCAAAGCTGCTGGTGAGCTGGGGGCTGAAGCCATCCGCGCTGCTCGGACACAGCGTCGGCGAGTTCGCCGCCGCTGCGCTTGCCGGCGTCTTCGAGCTGGAGGACGCGGTCCGCCTGGTCGCCGCGCGCGGCCGGCTGATGCAGGCGCAGCCGCCCGGCAGGATGATCGCGGTGCGCGCGCCTGCGCAGTCGCTGCAGCCACGGCTGCCGGCAGGGCTTGGCATCGCCGCGGTCAACGCGCCCGGCATGACGGTGGTGAGCGGTCCGTCGCCGCAGGTCGACGGCTTCGGGGCGCTCCTGAAGGACGAGGGCATGCACGTGTCGGAGCTGAAGACGTCGCACGCTTTCCATTCGGCCATGATGGAGCCGGCGGTCGCGCCGCTGGT
This sequence comes from uncultured Pseudomonadota bacterium, assembly GCA_963844195.1. Classification (GTDB taxonomy): domain Bacteria; phylum Pseudomonadota; class Gammaproteobacteria; order Burkholderiales; family Burkholderiaceae_E; genus Lautropia. The sequence goes on from CAWJNC010000009.1 coordinate 16,291, forward strand.
CGCGCGGGTCGCCGCCACGGCGCGGCAGGAGCCGTCGATCCCGATGATCTCCACCGCGCTCGGCGCCAACGTGAGCCCCCAGACCTTCGTCGATCCCGGCTACTGGGGCAGCCAGATCCTGAAGCCGGTGCTGTTCGCCGACGCGCTCGTCGCCGCCGCAGGTGCCGGCCGGCGCATCTTCCTGGAAGTGGGACCCCGCCGGACGCTGACGACGTTCGCCGGCGAGACCCTGGCCGCCAAGGACTTCCTCGCGGTGGTCCCGGCGCAAGGGCAAACCATGGCGCAGCAATCCGAATCGGAGCACCTGCTCGCCGCGATCGGCAAGCTCTGGGTAGCGGGCGCTCGGCCGGACTGGACGGCGCTGCACGAGGTCAAGCCGCGGCGCGTGCCGCTGCCGACCTATCCCTTCGAGCGCAAGCGATTCTGGGTCGAGCCCATGAAGGGAGCCCAGGCGGGAGATGCCGGGGGTGCGTTTGGCGCGGGCGCGATGGCGCGAGTGCGTTTGGCGAGGCGGCGGCTGCTGCGACGAGCGAGGCACCGGCCGCGGACCCGGGCGACATCGGCGCGTTGATCCATCGTCAACTGACGCTGATGACCGAGCAACTGAAGGCATTGGATGTCGACGCATCGCGGGCGGCGTGCGCACCTGCCGGTGCGCAGGCAATCGAGGACTAGCGGATGACATCTGGAAGCGATCCACGTCGGGCAGACGCCCTCGCGCGCCTGCGGGCAATTGCCGCCGACCTCTCCGGGTGCCGGCAGGAAGACTTGACCGAGACGGCCACCTTCCTGCAGCTGGGTTTCGACTCGCTGTTCATGACGCAGCTCGCGTCGACCTACAAGCAGGCCTTCGGCATCGGGCTGACCTTCCGCCAATTGATCGACGAGTACCCTTCGCTCGGCGCGCTCGCGGACTACATCGGGCCACGGCTGCCACAGGCTGCGCCGGCGGCGGCGCAGTCGGCTGCGCAGAGCCGACGCCGCTCCAGGGCGCATCCCCCGACGCGGCAGCGCTGCTCGAGTCGGTGATCCAGCGGCAGCTCCAGCTGATGGACCTGCAGATCGAGCAACTGCGGCGGGTGACCGGCTCGCAGCCTGCGCCCGCGCGCGTCGACATCCGCCAGGCGCCGAGCGGACCCGCTTTGAGCGGAACAGGTCAACCCGAATCCGCCCAGCTCGCAACCCACTCCCGCAGCAGCGAACCGCTACCGACCAGGCACAAGCACCACCTCGCCCGCCTCGCCGCGCGGCTGCGCGCGCAGACTCCGACGTCCGCACGGCAAGCGACGCCCGCCATGCCGATGCCGTCGCACGCCCTTCTCGCGGCGGCCCCCGCCGACGGTGCGGCGGCCTGGCGCGACATGGACTATCCCATCGTCGTCGCCAGATCGCTCGGCGCGCATGTCTGGGACGCGGACGAGAACCGCTACATCGATCTCGTGCTCGGCGGCGGCGCGCTGCTGCTCGGCCACGCGTCGAGCATCGTGAGCGGCGCGATCGGCCGCTGCGTGACCGGCGCCGAGACCCGGCCGCTCGCGACGCTGGTGAAGGAGTCGACGCAGCTGCTGCGCGGCCTCACCGGCCTCGACCACGTCGTCTGGATGCGATCGGGTTCACAGGCGCTCGAGGCCGCGGTCGAGACGGCGAAGCGCAGGACCGGCCGCCACCGGATCGCGCGCTTTGGGGCGGGCTCGACCGGCGACGGCGCGCTGCGTGCGACAGAGGACGAGTCGCTTCGCGCGACAACCGACGAAGCGCCGCATGCGACACAGGACATCGTGCTGCGCTTCGGTGACGAAGATGCGCTCGCCGTGCTCCGCCGCCACGCGGGAGATATTGCCGCGGTCGTCGTCGACATCATGCGCGACGGCTCGGCAGAGAACCTCCAGGACGACGCTGCCCGCGCCTTCGCGCAGAACCTGCGCAAGGTGACTACCGAACTCGGAATCCTCCTGGTCTTCGACGAAAGGGTGAGCGGCTTCCGGCTGCATCCCCGCGGCGCCCAGGGCTGGCTCGGCGTGCAGGCGGACCTGGCTGCCTACGGCGGGCTGCTGGAGACGATCCAGCCGCTCGGTGCGCTGGCCGGTTCGATGCCGCTGGTCGACCCGACCGATGCGGCTTCCTGGCCGACCGGCGCGCTGCGCCCCGGCACCATCGGCGCCAGCGCGCATGACGACGCCGGGCCCGGACTGGTGCTTGCAATGTCGTGCGCGCATGCGCTCCTGGATCACCTGAAGACCCAGGGCCCGGCGCTGCAGGAGCGACTGGCCGACGCGGCCGCCGGCCTGTGCGACGGGCTCAACCGCATCTTCGCTTCGCATGCCGCCCCCTTCCAGGCGCAGCGGCTCGGGTCGCAAGTCACTCTTCACCCTGGCGATTCTCCTCTCGCCGCGCTGTTGTACTGGCACCTGCGCGTGCGCGGCGTGCATGCCGCGGCGGCCTCGCCCCTGTACCTGTCGACCGCGCACGACGACGACGACATCGCCAAGGTGCTCGCCGCCGTCGAGGACAGCGTCCAGGACCTGCAGGACGACGGGGTCATCGCGCGCGCGGCATCGGCGGGCGCAGCCGGCTGGCGCCGCATCGTGCCGCTGACGAACAGCCAGCGCGAGCTCTTCTTCGCGTCGCAGCTCGGCGACCTCGCCTCCTGCGCCTACAACGAATCGGACGCCATCCGCATCGCCGGGCCGCTTGACGCGCCGCTCCTGATCCAGGCGATCGGGCAGACGCTGGCCCGTCACGAAGGCTTGCGCATGCGCTTCGACGCCTTCGGCGAAGCGCAGACCGTCGATCCGGATGCAGCCTTTCCGGTGCAGCAGTCCGACCTGTCGCAGCTCGATCCTGCCCGCGCCGACGCGCAACTCGCCGGCCTGGTCGCGAAAGAGGCGCTGACCCCCTTCGACCTGCAGAACGGCCCGCTCGCCCGCGTGAACCTGCTGAAGATGCCGGGCAATGTGCACGTCCTGCTCATGTACTTCCATCACATCGCCTTCGACGGCTATTCGGGGCAGCTGGTGATGGAGGAGATCGCCGACGCCTACAACGCGCGCCGGCGCGGCGAGGAACCGAAGCCGTCACAGGCAGCGCCCTACAGCGTCTACGTCTACCAGTCGCAGGCGCGCACCAGCAAGGACAGCACCAACCGGTCGCTCGCCTATTGGCAATCGCTCTACGCCAACAACCCGGCGATACCGCTCGACCTGCCCACCGATCGCCCGCGCGGTCCGGTACGGCGCCCGGCCGCGGCCACCGTGCACCGCGAGTGGGGGCCGGAGGTCCTGCAGGCCGTCAAGGCGCTCGCCAAGGCACAGGGCACCACGCTGTTCTCGGTGCTTCTCGCCGGCTTCGAGGCGCTGCTCGGGCGGCTCGCCAGGCAGGAGGATGTCGTGATCGCGATCCCGGCCGCGGGGCAGGCTCACCTCGAGCTGGACACCGTCGGCTACTGCGTCTCGACGCTGCCGATCCGCTCCCGTCCCGCCCGCGCCAAGACCTTCGCGGAGCATGCCCGCGAGACTCAGCGGGCAGTCCTCGATGCGCTCGATCACCAGGACGCCAATCTCGGCGCGATCATCCGCTCGCTGCGCCTGCCGGGCTCGCGCGCGCGGCTGCCGCTCGCCGAGGTCATGTTCAACTTCAGCGGCTTCCTGGCGAACCTGCAGCTCGACGGCTGCAGCGTCGTCGCCCACGAGAACAGCCGGCGCGCAATGTTCTTCGACATGTTTCTTCACGCCGTCGAATCCGACAGCCGGCTTATCATGGACTGGGACTTCCGCACCGACCTATTCGACGCCGCAACCGTCGAACGCTGGCTGGACGGGTATCGGGACCTGATGCTGGCGGCCGCGCAGGCGCCGGGCATGCTGATCGGCGAGCTGCCGGCAGCGGAACCCGCCGCAGTGACCGGGACGTCCAAGGCATGAACCAACCCTTCTCGCCGACGAGAGCCAAGCCATGAACGGGAGCAACGCCATGGTCTCGCTGATCTCGGATCTCACGGCCGCGTCGGCCGGCGCCCGGCCGGAAGCCGAGGCGCTCAAGGCAGGAAGCGCATCCTGCACCTACGCCGAGCTCGAGCGCGGCGTGCAGCGCTTCGCCGGCAGCCTGCTCGGCTTCGGCCTCGCCGCGCAGGAGCGGGTCGCGCTCTATGCCGACAAGTCCATCGACCTGGTCACCGCGATGTTCGGCACCTGCCGCGCCGGCGGCGTGATGGTGCCGGTCAACCCGCTGCTGAAGGCCGAGCAGGTGGGCTACATCCTGCGCGACTGCAACGTCGCCGTGCTGGTCACCACCGAGCAGCGGCTCGCGACGCTGGCGCTGGTGCTTCCGCAATGCCACGACCTGCGGCTGGTCGTCGTGCTGAACTCGGAGGCACCGGAATCGACGCTCGGCCGGTGGCATCGTCGCGCAGTCGTACCGTGCGTTCACCAGCGGCGGCGAGCCGCGGCGCCCGCATCGCGTGATCGATGCCGACATGGCGGCCATCCTCTATACCTCCGGCAGCACCGGCCAGCCGAAGGGCGTGGTGCTGTCGCATCGCAACATGATGGCCGGCGCGCAAAGCGTCGCGCAGTATCTCGAGAACCGACCGGCCGACCGCATCCTCGCGGTCCTGCCGCTGTCGTTCGACTACGGGTTGTCGCAGCTGACCACCGCGTTTCTCAGCGGCGCCACCGTGGTGCTGCACAACTACCTGCTCGCCAACGATGTGCTGCGCGCGCATGGCTCGCGAGCGGATCACCGGGCTCGCCGCCGTGCCGCCGCTGTGGCATGCAGCTGGCCGCGCTCGACCTGGCCCGAAGCGATCGGCCAGCACCTGCGCTATTTCACCAACTCCGGCGGCGCGAATGCCGACGGCGACGCTCGCCGCGCTGCGCGAGCGCGCGCCGGCGGCGAGGCCGTACCTGATGTACGGCCTGACCGAGGCGTTCCGCTCCACCTACCTGCCGCCGGAGGAGAGTCGACCGCCGCCCCACGTCGATGGGCAAGGCGATACCCAACGCCGAGATCCTGGTGCTGCGCGAGGACGGCACGCCGTGCGCCGCCAACGAGCCCGGCGAACTGGTGCATCGTGGCGCGCTGGTGTCGCTGGGCTACTGGAACGATCCCGAGCGCACCGCCGAGCGGTTCAAGCCGCTGCCGCGCCGCAGCGCCCGGCATCGTGCCGCCCGAGATGGCGGTCTGTCTCGGGCGACACCGTCAGGCGCGACGAGGAAGGCTTCCTTTATTTCGTCGGCCGGCGCGACGAGATGATCAAGACGTCCGGCTACCGCATCAGCCCGACCGAGATCGAGGAAGTCGTCTACGCGCACGCGGCCTGGTCGCCGAAGCCGCCGCCTTGGGCATCGAGCATCCGACGCTCGGCCAGGCAATCGTGCTGGTCGCACATGCCGCGGCCGGGCGGCAGCCCGATACCGACGAGCTGCTCGCCGCCTGCCGCGACCTTCCTGCCCGGCTTCATGATGCCTGCGCGGGTCGAATGGCTCCGAAGGCAGCCTGCCGCGCAATGCCAACGGCAAGATCGACCGCAAGCTGCTCGCGACGCACGTGCCGGTTTGTTCGCGCATCTGGCGATGCAGACGGCATGAACGATGATCACTTTCGCCGCCACGCGCCGATCGACGCTTCGGCGTCGTCGGCGCCGAGCTGGCCATCGGCGGCATGCCGCTCGCCGCGGCTGGCTGCCCGCGTCGGCCGGACGCCCTTCTATGCCTACGACCGCGCGGCCATTGCCGAGCGCGTCGCCCAGCTGCGGCGCGCGCTGCCGCCCGCGCGTGAAGCTGCACTATGCGATGAAGGCCAATCCGATGCCGGCACTGGTCGGCCATCTGGCGCGCGCTCGTCGACGGGCATCGACGTGGCGTCCGCGCGGCGAAATGCAGGATCGCGCTGAACGCAGGCGTCGCGCCCGCGCACATCAGCTTCGCCGGACCGGGCAAGAGCGACGGCGGAGATTGCGCAGGCGGTCGCTGCCGGCATCATCATCAATCTCGAATCGAGCGCCAGTACGAAAGCGCGTTGCCGAGCCGGCCAGCGACTCGGCATCGCGCCCGCGCGCTTGCGGTGCGGGTCAACCCTGCGTTCGAGCTCAAGTCCTCGGGCATGAAGATGGGCGGGGGCGCCAAGCCGTTCGGCATCGACCAGGCGCGTGTCCCGACGCTGATCGCGCGGATGCGCGCCGACGGCATCGATCTCGATCGGCTTCCACATCTACAGCGGCTCGCAGAACCTGAACGCCGCGGCGATCGTCGAGGCGCAGCAGAAGAGCCGTCGCTCTGGCGATGCGAGCTTGCGCAGGACTGCGAGCGCAGCCGCTGCGTGGCTCAACATCGGCGGCGGCTTCGGCGTCCCCTACTTCCCCGGCGAAAAGCCGCTCGACCTCGCGCCGATCGGCGCAGCACTGGAGCCGCTCTGCCGCAGGCGCGCGAGGACGACTCGGCGCGCCGCTGGTCGCTCGAACTCGGCCGCTACCTGGTCGCCGAGGCCGGCATCTACGTCTGCCGCGTCATCGACCGCAAGGTCTCGCGCGGCCAGACCTTCCTGATGGCCGACGGCGGCCTGCACCACAACCTCGCGGCGTCCGGCAACTTCGGCCAGGTGATCCGCAAGAACTATCCGGTGGCCATCGGCAACCGCCTGCGACGGCATCGAACCGCGAGAAGTGCAGTCGGTCGTCGGCCCGCTGTGCACGCCGCTCGACCTGCTCGCCGACCGGGTCGAGCTGCCACGCTGCGCAGCGCCGGCGATCTCGTCGTCGTCTTCATGGCGGGCGCGTACGGTCCCACCGCGAGCCCCGCTGCGTTTCTCTCGCATCCGGCGGCCGCCGAGGTGCTGGTTTGACCGCATCGGAAAGCCCCAGGCCGCTGTCGGCGTAGCACCCCTCGCGCTGGAATCCGACTAGGATTTCCGGCATGAACGAAGCCACCGACACCCGCCTCAAGTCCATCCTCGAAAGCGCCGTCGGCAAGCAGGCCTTGCCGCAGCACCTGGACGCCTCGACGCCGCTGCTGGGCGAGATCCCCTCCCTCGATTCGATGGCCGTGCTCGCGGTGCTGACCGGTATCGAGCAGGCCTTCGGGGTGCCAATCGCCGACGACGAAGTCAGCGCGGACATCTTCGACAGCTTCGGGAGCCTGCAAAGGTTCGTGGAGGCGAAGCTGGACGAGAAGGGGGTCTAGCTCGAACCGCGGGCGGCACCCAGGACGCACAGCGCCGCTCAGGCAAGACCAACCCCTCATCGAGGTGTGGAGACGCACCGCTTCGGGCGTCATCGTGCAGGAAGATCGACTCCGGGCGGCGCCTGTTGCCGCAACGCGGAGAACCAGATGATCCACCATGTCTCGGTCGGCACCAACGATCTGCCGCGCTCCAAGCGGTTCTACGATGCGGTCCTCCCGATCATCGGCATCACGCCGCTCAGCGAGGATGAAACGGGCCTGGGCTATGCCAGTGGCCAGTTCCACTTCAGCGTTCAGGTGCCGATCGACGGTCTGCCGGCGACGGTCGGCAACGGCAGCCACGTCGCCTTTGCCGCCGAGAACCGGGACATGGTCGACCGGTTCTATGCCAAGGCGATCGCGCATGGCGGGAGCAGCGACGGCGCGCCTGGCCTGCGCCCGGCGTACGACGCGAACTACTACGGTGCGTTCGTACGGGACCCGGACGGCAACAAGATCGAGGCCGTCACGTATTCGGCGCGTTGAAAAGGGCTGGGGACTGCTGTCGGTCAAGGCGACTCAGCCAAACGATCTAAACGCGTTTCCGCGGAAACGCGCAGCACCCGCTCCGTCACCCCTGGACTGCAACTTCCAAGACCAAAGCCCAGGGTTGTCCACGGCGGCGCCCGGTCGGCGCCTGCGACGACCGGCCGGGCGCCGCGGTGGGCAACCCGTGTCATCACGGTAGCCGATGCGATAAGCTGCAACTGGAGAAGTTCGCTCCCGAGGCGAGCGACGTCTCAGCTTCAGCTCGCTATCCAAGAAAAGCCCTTACGCCAACGCAACCCGACAAAGCTCAACCGCTCAGCCGATAGACCTAAGCGAAATTTCCGCGGAAACGCGCAAGTCAGCGCAGCCAACCGCGTACCGCGCTAAACGACCGCGCCCATCACCCAACTGCACGCGATTGCCTCAAACACCCCCCAACCTCACCGCGCCACCCCCTCCCCCTCCGCAATACACTCCCGCAACCTCTCCGCCAGCACCGGCGCAAACTTCGGCCGGCACATGTCCTCGTGCTCGCTGTCCATCGAGAGGATCGACACGCCCCCACCCGCGAAGCGCCCCCAGCCATGGTCGAGAACCTGGTTGGAAGTGCCCGGTGCCGGCCGCGACAGCAGGGCACGGATCAGGTGGACCCGGCTGCGCACCGGCTTCATCCGGTAGCTGAACGAGAGCTTGTAGGTCGCCGCCGCCGCCTCCGCGAGCCCGCGCCCCGCTTCGCCAAGCGCCTCGTCCTGCAGCAGCGCAAGCTCGGGCGGGCGCTTGAGCATCCTGTCCATCGCCATCCTCCATCTGACCGACAGCCGCTGCCTGATGAAGCCGGGACCACGGCCGATCGCGCCCACGATCCGCTGCACCCAATACCGCAGGCGCGCCGGCATCGACGGCGGCTTCGGATGTCCGGGTGCGTCGCAGTCCAGCAGCACCAGCGTTCCGGCCGGTTCGCCGCTGGCCTCGATCTGTCGTACGATTTCCCACGCCACGTCGCCGCCCAGCGAATAGCCGCAAAGGCGATACGGACCGTGCGGCTGGATCTGGCGCAGCTCGGCCAGCATGACTGCGGCCAAGTCCTCTATCGACTTGACATTGGGATAACGCGTCTTGTCGAGCGCGGTGTCGACGACATAGAGCGGCTGGTCCGGACCGAGCTCCTTGGCCAGCGCCCTGAACGGCACGACCGTGCCGCCGTAGCCGTTCACCAGGAAGATCGGCGCCTGGGTGCCGGACGTGCTCACCGGCAATGCGAATCCGGTCGGGGCGGCATCGGGGTTGTCGCCGCTGAGCAGCGCCGCCTGCGCGCGGACCGTGGGCGCAGCGAGCATCGCGGTCAACGGCAGGGTCAGCGCGGTCGCCCGCTTGATCCCGGAAATCAGCCGCAGCGCCAGCAGCGAATGGCCGCCGAGTGCGACGAAATCGTCGTTGCGGCCGACCCGCTCGACACCCAGGACTTCGGACCACACCTTTGCCAACGCCTGCTCGAGTTCGCCCTGCGGTGGCTCGAAGTCCGCGGTGGTGACCGGCGCAGTCTTGTCCGCGAGCGCGATCGCCGCGAGCTGCTTGCGGTCCACCTTGCCGTTGGGCATCAGCGGCACGACGTCGATCGGGATGAACCGCTGCGGCACCATGTAGTCCGGCAGCCGCGTAGCGAGATGTGCGCGCAGCTCCGCCACGTCCATCTCCCTGCCGCCGCGCGGCACGAAGAAGGCAACGATCCGCACGTCGCTCGGCTTGGGCTCGATGGTGATCGCGACCGGAGAGCCCACTTGCGGATGCAAGGCGAGGCACGCCTCGATCTCGCCCAGCTCGATGCGAAAGCCGCGCACCTTGACCTGGAAGTCCATCCGGCCGAGATGCTGGAGCTGGCCGTCGGGCAGCAGCCGCCCGAGATCCCCGGTGCGGTAGTAACGAGCGCCGTTCGCGGCCGGCGCGGTATCGCGGACGAACCGGTCGGCGGTGAGCTCCGGCCGGTTGAGATAGCCGGTGGTGACGCCCGCGCCGCCGATGCAGATCTCGCCCTCCGCGCCCGCCGCCACTTCGCGCCCCTGTTCGTCGCGGATGCTGATGGTGGTGTTCGCGACCGGAAGGCCGATCGTAGATGCCCTTCTCCGGCGATTGCACCTTCCAGCAGGTCGACCACACCGTGGTCTCGGTCGGGCCATAGAGATTCCACAACTCACCGGTGCGCGTCATCAGCTCCGCAGCCATGTCCGGTCGCAGCGCCTCACCGCCGGTCATCGCCTTGATGTGAGGCCCGCCCTGCCAGCCGGCGTCGATCAGCAGCCGCCATGTCGCCGGCGTCGCCTGCATCACGGTCACGCCGGCGGTCTCGACCAGCTCGCGCAGGGCGATCGGATCGAACGCCTGCTCGCGGGTCGCCAGCACGATCGGCGTGCCGCAAACCATCGGCAGCATCAGCTCGAGGACAGCAAATGTCGAAGGAGAGCGTGGTGACCGCGAGGATCCGGTCCTGCGGCGACAGCCCCGGCTCGGTCAGCATGCTGAGCAGGAAGTTGACCACCCCCGCGCGATGCACCACGACGCCTTTCGGCTTGCCGGTGGAACCGGAGGTGTAGATCACATAGGCAGGATCGTCGCCGGTGGCCTCGCTGAGAGGCGCCGTGTCCGGCCGCGCCTCGACGGACTGCCATTCGCGATCGAGCAGCAGCGTCTTCGTCGGATCCCAGTCGAGTTCCTTCGCGGTATCGGTCTCTGCGACCAGCAGCGCGATCTGCGCATCCTCGGCCATGACCATCAGCCGGTCTCGCGGATAGGAAGGATCGAGCGGCACATAGGCGGCACCCGCCTTCAGCACCGCGAGCACGGCAGCCAGCATCCGTGGCGTACGGTCCAGGCACAACCCGACCAGGTCGCCGCGTCGAATGCCGCGCGCCGCAAGTTCGTTGGCAAGGCGATTCGCGCTGCCCTCGAGCTCGAGATAGGTGATCGACGCCTCGCCCTGCACGAGCGCGAGCGAATGGGGCCGCGTAGCGGCAGAGCGTGAGAGCAGCACGGCAAGGTCTTCGAAGCCCGGCGCCTCGGGCGCCACAGACAGAGCCGCTGCACCCGGTGACACCTGCAGGCCAGACGCCTGCACGCCAGACGCCTCCACGCTGGACGCCGGCCCGCTCGGCGCCGGCCCGCCCGCTGCCGGCCCCTCACCCCCATCGACCCCATGGATCGCCGCCGCCAGCTCCCCCAGCCGCGGCTTCTCGAACACCGTATTCACGTCGACGGTCAGTCCTGCCCGCCGCAGCAGCGCAACCATCTGCACAGCCATTGCGGAATTGCCGCCGAGCTCGAAGAAGTCGTCGCCGCGGCCGATTTCCTCCACGCCGAGCAACGACCGCCAGACCTGCGCGATGCGCTCTTCGCCGGCATTCGCCGGCGGCTCGAAGCCGACGACGGGATCCTGCCAGTCAGGCGCCGGCAGCGCGTGGAAATCGACGTCAGCTTCGGGAAGCCGCGGCAGTTCATCCAGCGCGACGATGGCGGACGGCACCATGTAGTCCGGCAGGAGCAGCTGCAGCCGGCGGCGCAGGTCGGCACGATCGATGCCGGAAGGGGTCACGTAGCAGGCAAGCGCGGGTTCCCGGCCGGCGGACGCAACCGCCACCGCGGCGACAGCAGTCACGCCCGGGCAAGCGCCCACCGCGGCTTCCACCTGGCCGAGGTCCAGGCGGAATCCGCGGATCGTGGCCGAGCGCGGGGCAAGCGGCTTCGCCAAAATGCCCTGCGAAGCAATATCCGATTGAATAGTCATCACGTCTCGTTTCATCCGACTCTCCTCGACGGCGGCGGGAGAGCGAAGATCCGAGCGAGATCCGTCAGCCCCTGCGTTGGTCGACTACTGGTCGCCGAATATCGCACCCGGCGTGAAGCTTTGATATGAACTAGTGCGCGCGTGGCCGGGGGCATTGCCTTCACGAGACCGGCGCCGCGAAGTATCGGCCTACACAGGAAAAAAGTCTCGGGAGGAATTCCCCGGATCACCCGATCCCTGCCGTTTGTCGGACGGCGTCGGTCGCCTGGACGATTCTCGTTAGGCGGAGCAAAAGCGGAACAGCTAAGTTGCTATTAAGCAACAGGAGATGCTAATGTTCCGCCCGACCATGATTGCCACCCTGCTAGGCCTGACGCTATGCGCCGCGGCCTGCGGCGACTTGGCCTCGAGTTCGGACTCTGCCGATTCCGGGATTGCTATTTCTCCCGACGGCGAGCTGCTCGCAGCCGCTCCCGCAAACACTTCCGACCTCGGCGGCCTCTCGCCCGAACCGACCGATTCGCCCGAAAAGGCGGCCGCGCCCGCGCCGGTCGCCGCGGCACCGTCGCCTTCGCCCTCGCCCTCTTCGCGCCCTCGCCATCACCCCTCTTCCGCGCCGTCGCCGAGCCCGAGGCCATCGCCGAGCCCCGCACCCGCCCCGAAACCGAGCCCATCGCCGGCCCCCGCGCCGACGCCGAGCCCCACCCCGGCCCCGGCGCCCGCGCCGCAGCCCGCCCCGAGCCCGGCACCCACCCCGGCACCCGTTCCGACCCCGGCGCCGGCTCCCTCCCCGTCATCCTCCGGCAACGTCAGCGTGCCCTCGACCGTGGCCATCGCGGCCGACCCGGCCGAATCGCGCGTCATGCTGAGCTCCGCGCGCAGGGTCAGCACCAAGTTCTTCGGCATCTCCGCCTGGGACACGCCCTTCTATTCCGGAGCCATCGGCGCGCCCCAAGGCAGCTACGGCATCGCCCGCTACTGCGCCTACAACGCGAACGTGCCCAACGCGGCCACCGAGCTCACCCATCTCGCGTCGGGCGCTGCCAGCTACGACGATTTCAACTCGTGGGTGGAACATCACCGCACCCGCGGCGCCGACGTGATGGTGCAGGTCTACATCAACAGCTTCGGCTCGGCGACCACCCTGAGCACGGCGCAGTGGGACTTCGTGAAGACGAAGTACCAGCAGTTCCTCACCAGGGCTGCCGGCCGGGTCAAGTACGTGCTGCTGGCGAACGAGCCGCTCTTCTCCGGCACGCCCGGCGACAATCCGGGCGAGGCGACATCGCCTGGCTGGCCTTCGCGGTCGGCATCGCTCTACGCCCAGTACGCCCGGGTCATCAAGCAGCTCAGCGCCGCGCATGATCCGAGCATCAAGGTGATCGGCCCGGAGATCATGTCGCTGGATTCGTTCCGCGTGTCCTCGGCCATGGCGGCGATGGAGACCAGCGCAGCCGGTCCCGACGTCGGCTACGGCAACGGCAGCGGCACGAAGATGAAGGACTGGATCGACATCTTCGGCTTCCACGGCTACCACTACACCGGCGGGACGTTCGCGCCCGTGGACGGCGGCTTCACGCTGATCAACGCGCTCAAGTCCGAACTCGCGAAGATCGGCTTCAGGGGCCCGATCTGGCAGACCGAGTTCATGCGCAGCTGCCGGCGGCGACCTGTTCAACACGCCCTGGAACACGATCGTCGAGCAGATCGTGCGCCGCCATGCGGCGGAAGTGGCCACCGGCGTCGAGCACAGCACCAACTTCGAATGGGGCAGCGCCGGTCCCAACTCGTACTTCAACGACAACAGCGCCAAGGGCGAGGCCGCGCGCAACTGGTGGGTGGCCTACACCAACTGGTGGCGGGCTGCCCCGATCGGCCGGATCGCCCAGCTCGGCAACAACAAGCTGAAGGTGACCCGCGAGGACGGCAGGACCCTGCTGATCCCCGACAACCTGTTCGACGGCACGCTCGCTCCGAATCCCTGAGCATCGATCGCGGCGGCATCGGCGTCGCTTTTCGCGACGCAGATGCCCACCAATTCACGCGAAGCCCCTGCGGCAGCCCCTAGAATCGTAGTCCAGCGTCGCTTCGACGCCCGATTCCATTGGAGCTTCGCCGCGAATGTCGCTGTTCAGGAACGCCATGTCCGGGGCCGCATGGGGCTATGCAGGCTCCATGACGATGCTGGTCCTGACGATCGGCGCCCAGGCCATCCTCGCCCGTATCGTCGGGCCGGCGGATTTCGGCGCCTTCGCGGTCGGCATCCTGGTGGTGTCTTTCGCCGGCTATCTCGCCGACTTCGGCATCGGCAGCGCGCTGGTGGCGAAGAAGGACCTGCTTCCCGAAGACATCCGCTTCGCGTTCACGGTGCAACTGATCATCGGCATCGTCCTCGCGGGCACCATGTTCCTGAGCGCCGGCGTGATCAGCCGCCTGATCGACATCCCGGAATCCGAGCCGGTCGTCCAGCTGCTGTCGCTGGTGATCCTGGTCATGTCGACCTTCGCGATCTCGGGCTCGCTGCTGCATCGCGACTTCGGCTTCCGTCACCAGAGCATCGCGCAAGTCATCGCGTACGTGATCGGCAACTTCGTGATCGCCGTGCCGATGGCGCTTGCCGGATTCGGCGCCCTCTCGATGGCGGTGGGCTGGGTCGCCCAATCGATCATCGGCGGGCTCTACATCTGGCGCTACTATCCGCACCCCATCCGCCCGCTCTTTCGCTATCCGGAAGGAAAAGGGCTGCTGCGCTTCGGCGGCCTCAGCACCGTCGCATTGATCGCCCGCTACTTCGCCAATTCGATCGACCGCGCCATCGTCGGCCGCCTGACCGACGCGGCCCACCTCGCCTTCTATGCGACGTCCATCAATCTGGCATCGCATCCGGTCGGGCGATTGCTCGGGACGTTGCAGGGTGTCGCCTTCTCGTATTCCAGCCGCCTCAACGACGACGATTCCGGCGGCGCCCAGCCGCTGCTCGCCACCATCGAAGTATCGACGCTGATCTTCGCGCCCCTCTACCTGGTCATGGCCGTCGTCGCCGACACCCTGATCCTCGCGCTCTACGGGCCAGGCTGGGAACCGGCAGGCGCCGTCATCCGCGCGGCGGCCTTCGCCATGCTGGCGATGAGCTTCACCGAAATCTCCTCGCCGTTCCTGTGGGGGTTCGGCCGCGGGCGCGCCGACACCATCGGCCATATCGCGACCGCCATCGTGGTGGTGCTGCTGACCTGGATCGGAACGCATTACGGCATCGCCACCACCGCCTGGCTGATGGCCGCCGCGTATGCCGCCCGCAGCCTCTACCTCACGCTGGTGGCAGCGCATTACCTGCGGGTGCGCCGCCGCACCGACCTCCTCCGGGCCATGCGGCCCGGCCTGCTGGTGGCGGTCGCGCCGGCGGTCGCCTGCGGCTCGCTCGACTGGCTGATGACTTATGAAGGGGTACCTGCCTGGCTGCGCCTGGTGATCGTCGGCATCGTCGCTGCCTTGTTGACCGTGGGTGGCGTGCTGTCGATGCGCGGCCTGCTGTCGTCGCCGTTGCAGACGCGGCTGGATTCGCTGCTGCCGCGCATGGCGGCTGCGAAGGGATAGAGCCGCATGGCTGCGGAACTGACGTGCGCGCGGATGAGCCAGGCGCTGACGTCGACGCGCAGTTCCACCTGAGCGCGGACCGGGACGATGGGGCCGCTGCTGCGCCAGACCCTGCTCTGGTCCGGCCTGCTGCTTGCCGCGGTCGTGGTCGGCATCGTCGGCGCCAAGCTCAACGTGATCCTGGTTGCTGGGCTCGGCATCGCCATCATCGGCGCCGCCATCGTGCTCGCCTTTCCGGCGCTGTCGCTCGTCGGCCTGTGGATCCTGTCGTTCGGCATGCTGCCGGCGGTGCTGGTCCCGGGCCGGTGCAGGACGCAGATGCGCAACCTGATCGAGGTCGGCCTGCTCGGCATGGCCGGCCTGCTCGCGGCGCGCGCCTTCTTCGACGAGAAGATCCGCATCTCCGACCTGATCCTGCCGTGGGCGGCGTTCCTCGCGCGCCTGGCTGGTGCTCTGGATCGTCGCATTCAGTCGCGGGGCTACTTCATCGAGCACTACACGCTCGCGATTCCCGACGCGCGCAAGCACTTCGGCTGGTTGATGCTGGTCGTCGCCGCGTTCGTCGAGCGCCAGCGGCCATGGCGCCTGCATTCCATCGTCGTCGCCATCGCCAGCATCCTGTCGGTGGAGATGCTGATCCAGGCCGCATCCGGCCGCCTGATCCTTGCGCAGATCTACGAGTTCAAGGCCGAGGCTTCGGAAGGCTCCTCGATTCCGCGCGGAACGACCTGGGGCGCCGAGTACCTGATGATGTACGTCGTCTACTACAGCGTGCAGCGGCTCACCGCCTCGCAGGAGCCGGACCGGCTGCGCAAGGCGCTGCCGCTGCTGCTGTTGAACATGGCGGGACTTCTCTGCACATTCACCCGCGGCATCTGGGCCGCGGCCATCGCCGGCCTGTTCTTCCTGGTGCTGTTCAGCGGTCCGCTGAGGATCCGCCTCGCCGTGCGCCTCGGCATCGCCACCATGCCATCGCCGTCGGCCTCTTGATCGGGCCTGGCCGCCACCGGCAACAAGCTGGCGGATGCGGTGGTCGGGCGGGTGCTGTCCTACAAGGAGGAAGGCGGCCGCGGCACGTCGGTCGGCGCGCGCCTGGACGAGAACCGGCAGGCGCTCAAGCCGATGCAGCAGAACTTCTGGACCGGCCTGGGGCACGGGGGCGAGTACAAGACGTACCTCAATCCGGAAGACGAGTTCGTCGAGCAGGCGATCTACATCCACAACGGCTACTTCTACATCCAGCTCAAGTACGGCATCCTGGGCATCCTGTCCGCTGCTCCTGCTGATCGGCCTGGTGATCTGGGTGAGCGCGTTCGTGCGACAGGCGCATACCGCCGCGAGGATCCCTGGTTCTGGCGCTCGCAGGCGGGCATGGGCTGCATGTTCGCCTTCGCGGTCAACGCCGTGTCGTCGCCCGTATGGCTCGAATTCGGTCCGACCATGGGCCTCGCCTGCGCCCTCACGCATCTCGCAGCGGCCGCGCACGCACGCCCTGCAGCACTTCCCCTGGAAACGACATGAAGGCAATGCTGAAGCGCTCGATCTCCGGCACGCCGCTGGAGCCGCTGCTGCGGCGGGTCCACGGCTACGTCGGCAGCCAGCCGATCGTCGCGCACCTGCAGGCGCGCCTCGGCGACAAGAGCCGCCTCTACGACCTGCAGACGCTGCAGGTGATGCAGAAGCTGCTGAAAGCCGATTCCTGCTGCATCGACGTCGGCTGCCATCGCGGCGCGATCATGAAGGAGATGCTGGCGCTGGCCCCGAAAGGCGAGCATTGGGGATTCGAGCCGTTGCCGGACCTGTTCACCGGCCTGGTCGAGAAGTTCAAGGACAATCCGCGGGTGCACCTGCGCGCCGAGGCGTTGAGCGACGCCGAGGGTTCGACAACCTTCCAGCATGTCGTCGACCAGCCCGGCTACAGCGGCTTTCGCAAGCGCCGCTACGACTCGCCGAGACGCGCACCGTGGAGATCCAGGTGCGCATGGCGCGGCTCGACGAGCTGATCCCCGACGAATCAGCGCATCGACCTCATCAAGATCGACGTCGAAGGCGCGGAACTGCAGGTGCTGCGCGGCGCCGAGCGGCTCGTCCGCCGCTGCAAGCCGGTGATCGTGTTCGAGCACGGCCTTGGCGCGGCGGATCACTACGGCACCGAGCCCGAGCACATCCACGACCTGCTGACCGGCTACGGCCTATCGATCGGGCTGATGGGCGACTGGCTCGCCGGGCGGCGCGACAAGGTGTTCAGCCGCAAGGCTTTCGGCGACGAATTCCGCCAGGCGCGCAACTTTTACTTCATCGTCATGATCCCCCCGAGCGCCTTCGGCGCTCCCCCCTCGAAGCGCTCGCGCTTCAAGGGGGGCGCCGCCAGCGGCCGGGCAAAGCCCGTTCCGCGGCGGCTGCTGGGTGCGCGGCGGTGGAGCCTGCGGGGATGAGCGGGCTCGAGGCACCGATGCCAGTGACAAGGGCCGCCGAGGTGTTGAACATCCTCGTGTCCGCATTCGACTGCGCGCCCGGGTGTCGGCAGCGAAGGCGGCGGCGCCTGGCGCTGGGTGGTGGAGCTCGCCAGGCAGCATCGGGTGACGGTGCTGACGGACACGCTGCGCGAGGAGATGCTGCAGCCGTATCTCGGCAAGGGCGAGATCGCGGATGTGCCGTTCGTCTTCTACCGGCCGCGATTCCTGCACGCGGTGCCGCTGACGGCCACGTCCTCCTACTTCGTCTACGGCGCCTGGCAGATCGGCGCCGTGAAGGTGGCGCGCAGGCTGCACGCCGAGCAGCGAGTTCGACCTGATCCTGCACCTCTCCTACGGCGTCTTTCGCCAGACGTCGTGGCTCGGCTTCGTCGGGCCGCCGTTCGTCTTCGGTCCGGTCGGGCGGCGGCGAGGACGCGCCCTGGCGGCTCAAGCGCAGCCTGCCCCTGGTCGAGAAGGCGCGTGAGATCACCCGCAGCGCGCTGAACCTGATCGGACGCAACAATCCGCTGCTGCATTTCGCCATCGGCAGAGCCGCGCTGGTCCTCGCCCGGACGCCGGAAACAAAGGCCTGCCTGCCGCGGCATATCCAGGCGCGGACAATCATCCGCCAGGAGATCGGCTGCCCCAGCCCCCGTACCGCACATGCCGGCAGCGCGCGTCGCGGCCAGACCGCTTGAAGCTGCTGTTCGCCGGCCGGCTCGTCGGTCTGGAAAGGCATCCACTTCGCCATCCGCGCCGTGCGCCATGCGGTCGAGCAGCGGCGCGGACGTGCGCCTGGACATCGTCGGCTGCGGGCCGTTGGCCCGGCCGCATGGAGCGGCTCGTGAAGAAATCGGCCTCGATGGACGCGTCGCCTTCGCCGAATCCATGCCGCAGGATGCACTTTTCCGGTACATGTCGGAACACGATGCGCTGCTGTTTCCGAGCCTGCACGATTCCGGCGGCAACGTGGTGCTGGAATCGCTTGCCGTCGGCCTGCCGGTGATCTGCCTCGATCTCGGCGGCCCGCCCTGCTTCGTCGACGAGAGCTGCGGCATCGTCGTCTCCACCGTTGGACGCCGATGAAGCCGAAGCTTGCTGGAGCGGCTCGGCGCGGCCGTCGCGCGGCTCGCCAGACGACCCGGATCTGTGGCAGTCCCTTCAGGCGGGCGCAGTGCGCCGCGCCGAGGAGCTGCGCTGGGACGCGCACATCCGCCACGTCTTCGACGACATCTGCAGCCACATCGGGATGCCGCAGTTGCGCTGCAGGCGAAGTGACAACCGAGTCGGAAGCGGCGCCACCGCGACGGCGTCGCAGCAACCGGACCGGTGGGCGCTGCGAAACCTGCCCGATCGAAGGAGGGCAACGAGGTGGTGCCGGCGGCAATCGCGTGTTCATGCTGCCGCCGGCGATCAGCTGGGGCCTGATCGCCTCCGGCCTGGTCCTTGCTCTGCTTGCAATCAGCCTGGGCGACCTCCGCCTCGCGGCCCTCGGCGGGGCGACCGCCGCCGCTGCGCTGGTGCTCTCCTATCCGTCGGCTGCGCTGGTCCTCCTCTTCGTCCTCTCGTTCGGCATGCTGCCCGCGTTCCTGCTGCCGGATGCCCTGCACGACAAGATGCGCAACCTGGTGGAGGTCGGCCTGCTCGGCATGGCCGGCCTGCTCGCGCTGCGCGCCTATCTGGACCCGAGGATCCGGATCCAGTACCTGGTCCTCCCCTGGGTGCCGTTCCTCGTGCTGTGGGGCTGCCTCTGGATCCTCGCGTTCATCCAGGGCTACTTCGTCGCCCACTACGAGCTCGCCATCCCGGACGCGCGCAAGCACTTCGGCTGGGCGATGATCGTGGCGGCCGCATTCGTGGAAGGACAGCACCGGTGGCGGCTGCACACGATCGTGATGGCGGTCGCGTCGGTGCTGTCGGCGGAGATGCTCCTGCAGGCGCTCTCCGGCGAGTACTTCCTGTCGCAGATCCACGATGTGCAGGCACAAGCAGCCGAGGGATCCTCGGTGCCGCGCGGCTACTCCTGGGGCGGCGAGTACCTGATGATGTACGTCATCTACTACTGCGCGCAGAAGCTGGTCGCAGTCGAAGGAGCCGGGCCGGCTGATGTTCCTGGGGCTGCTCCTGCTCAACGTCGCCGGCGTGCTCTGCACCTTCACCCGCGGCATCTGGTTCGGCACGGCTGCCGGCCTCGTCGGCCTGGCATTGTTCGGCGGCGCGCTGCGGATGCGTCTCGGCGCTGCGGCTGGGCATCGTCGCCGCGGTGGCCACGGCGCTCGTCATCGGCCTCGCCAACAGCGGCAACGAGTTCGCGGAGGCGGTGGTCACCCGCGCACTGTCGGTGGAGGAGGAAGGCGGCGAAGAATCATCGATGGGTGCGCGGTACCACGAGAACCGCGAGGCGATCGAGCCGATCATGGACAACTTCGTGCTCGGCCTCGGCCACGGCGGGGAATACAAGAAGCGGCTCGACCCGGATCCCAAGTTCGTCGAGCAGGCGATGTACATCCACAACGGCTATCTCTACATCCAGCTCAAGTACGGCATCTTCGGCACCGTCGCGCTGCTGCTCCTGCTCGGTACGGTTGCCGTGGTCACGCGAACCGTGCAGCGGCTGACGCCGCCGGAGGATCCGTGGTTCTGGCGTTCACAGGCGGCGATGGCCTGCGTGATCGCCTTCTGCGTCAATGCGATCACGTCGCCGGTGTGGGTCGAGTTCGGGCCGACGACCGGGCTGGCGTGCGCCTCATCCATCTCGCCGCGGCGCGCGGGCATGCCTACCGATTGCACGGAAGAAGCAGCAGCGGCGGCGCGATCCGGCGAAAGCGGAGCCGGCGGATCGAGCAGGACCGTCCGTTGGAAGAGCCGAGCCGGTAGAAAGCCGAAAACGTTGGACGCACGGCCGCGAGAGGCTCGTGCCGAAAGCAGACGTCAGCCGGCCGGCACATCCTCGGCGCCGGGCAGCACCGCATCCCCGGCGGCCTGAAGCCGCTGCGACACCGGCAGCGCCTGGCCCTGCAGCCACTGCTGCCGGCGCTCGAGCCTGAACGCCTGCATCTGGAGCGCAAGGTCTTCGCGCTGCGCGAGCGCCTCGCGACAGCCGGCAACGATCGAATCCGGATCGCTCGCGTCGACGAACACCGTGCCCTGGCGGAAGATCTGCCGCAGGATCCGGGTGCCGCTGCAGACCATCGGCAACCCCAGTCCGACCGCCTCGTTGCAGACGCTCAACTGGATGCCCTCCTCGAGCGTGAGCGCGAGCACCAGGTCTGCATGCGAAAGGTAGGCGTCGAAATCCGCCAGCGGCAGGAAGCCCAGCAGCTTCACGTTGCGCGGGATCTGCTCGGCCGGCGGCAGCGGATTGGCGCGCGTCGGATTGCCGGTGATGAAGAAGGTCGCTTCCGGCATCCGCCGTGCCGCCTCGAGCACCTGCGCGATCGGTTCGTCCGCCGCCCACGAGGCCGGGAACACCAGCCAGGGGCGCGGCGAGTCGTCGGCGGGTGGCGATGCGGCCCGCGTCGACTCGCCGGGGGCGTCCTCCAGCACCAGCATCTTCTCCGCGGGCACGCCGAGCGCGGCCGCATCGACCGCGACTTCCGCGTTGTGGACCAGGACCAGGTCGCAGGACGGCAGCAGGCTGGGACCGAGCGGAAAGCGGTTCCAGGGCTTCCAGACGATCGAGTTGTGGCAGTCGGCCACCAACGTGATCCGCCGCGACGAGAACCGGCGATAGATCATCGCCGCCCAGAGCGCGGGGTACTGGGGAACCTGCACCCAGACGGTGTCGGGGCGCTGCGACCAGAGCAGCTTCAGCGACGCGCCGAAGTTGGCGAGGTAGGACAACGCCAGGCCGGCCTTGCCGCGCCAGCGGATCGGCATGAAATGGACGTCGAAATCGAAGCAGGCCTGCATCGACACCGGCCGGCGCTGGAAGCGGATCCAGGAAAGGTAGAGCGGCTTGCCCGGCCGGCGAACCACGACCTCGGCATCGCCGCTGCTCTTGACCTTCTTCACGTGGATTCGGCCTTGCTCACGTGGACTGCCTTTTACGCAGCAGCCCTTTCATCAGCCCGCCGAATTCGCGCAGATCGCCCACCAGCATCCAGCGCAGGTCGAGCATCACCCGCACCATCGCCGGCACCACCGCCAGGCGCTGCGCCCATGCCGCCCTTCGCGTGGCGCATCGCAATGCCCCAATAGCGCGCGATCACCCGCGCGCGATGGAACAGCAGGCAGGCGACACCGGTCTGCGGCTCGTAGTGGCGCGCGCGCAGGTGCATCGGCACCGCCGAGGTCCGCGCGCCCGGGCTGACGCGCTCGAAGTAGAGCGGCTCGTCGATCTGCACGATGCGCCCGACGGTGGCCAGGCCCACCACGATCAGGTGGTCGGTGCCGAACATCGGGATCAGCGGATCGCGGGTATCGAAGGCCGCGCGGCGGTACACGCCCCGGAACGCGCGCGACGACGTCATCGACGACATCACCGTGTAGAGCCGCGTGCGGCCGTCGCGCACATCCGGCAGGCGCGTCTCCGCCAGCATCTCGCCGTCGCCGGGCGTCTCCATGAACGCGCTCGCCCGCGGCGACACCAGCACCACGTCCGGCTCGGCCTCCAGCACCGCCAGGCAGCGCTCGAGGAAGGTCGGCTCGTAGATGTCGTTGGCCGACACCCAGCAGAAGTACGGCGCACGTCGTCTGCTGGAAGGTGACGTTGTGGTTGACCGCGATGCCGACGTTCTCCGGCTGGCGCACCACCCGGATGCGCGCGTCGCGCATCGCATACGCCTGGCAGATGTCGAAGGTGTCGTCGGGCGAGCAGTTGTCCGAGATCACCACCTCGAAATCGCCGACCGTCTGCGCCAGGATCGAGTCCAGGCAGCTCGAGATCCACTTGCCCGCCTTGTAGGCGGGAATGCCCAGCGCCACGCGGGGCGGGGCCGGCTTCAGCACGGCTGCTCTCATCGCCCGCCCCTCCGGGAAGCGGCCACATCGTTGCCGGTGCCTCGCACGCGCTGCAGGCGCTGCTGGACCAGTTCGTAGAGGAAACGGGAATTGGTGAGCAGGTAGCGCCGCCACAGGCGGCGCGGGTCCTGGAACAACCGGTGCAGCCATTCCAGGCCGCGGTTGCGCATCCAGGGCGGCGCGCGCCGGATGATGCCGGCGTGGAAATCGAATGCGGCGCCGACGCCGAGCATCACCATGTCCAGCGAGGCGGCGTTGCGCGACATCCAGTGCTCCTGCTTCGGACAGCCCAGCCCGACGAACAGGATGCCGGCGCCGGAGTTCCTGATCCGCTCGACCAGGGCCGACTCCTGCCGCATCTCCGGGTTGTCGAAGAACGGCGGCGAGACGGCGCCGGCGATCTGCAGGCCCGGATAGTCCTTGAGCAGCCGCTCCTGCAGCCTCTCGAGGGTCGGCGGGGTCGAGCCCATCAGGAAGATCGGTATGCCTTCGGCCGCCGCCCGCGCGCAGCAGAGCAGCATCAGGCCGGGGCCGTCGATGCGCTCCTGGGACTGGTGGCCGCGACGGCGCAGGCGCCAGGCGATCGGCCAGCCGTCGGGCGTGACCATGTCGGCGCGCTCGATGATCGCCGCGAAGTGCAGGTTGCGCATCGCGGTCACCACCGAATGCACGTTGCAGATGACCACCAGGCGGGACTGGCGCAGCTTGGCCCAGCCGGCGATGCGGTCGACCGCTTCCGTCCAGCCGACGACGTCGATCGCGCGAGCCGAGCACGTCGCAACGCTCGCGCCGCACCGTCTCCTCCACGGAGGGGATGCCGTTCGCTACGAAAGCGCGCGCTGCGAGGTCGCCCATGATCTTCCCGTCAGAATTCCATGACCAGCGATGCCGCCACCGACACGCCGATCTTCTTCATGCCCTTGCGCAGCGCACCGACATGCCGCGTCCGGCTCTGCGCAAGGCGGGTGGTGATCACCACGCCGCGCGCCGCCGCTGCAATCGCGGGCACGTCCGGGCACTGCCGCCAATCGGGGGTATCCAGGACGACCAGATCGAAACTGCGCCGGGCCATTTCCAGCAGGTTGCGAAGGCCGGGCATCGACAGCAGGTCGGAGGGATTCGGTGGCCGAGGCCCCGACGGGATGATTGTGAGTCCGGGCAGTCCAGGAATCGAGTAGAGCGCCTCGACCTCCGTGTTTCCCGTCAGGACGATCGACAGCCCGCCGGTATTGGGCAGGCCGAAAAGCTCGTGGATCCGCCCGCGCCGCAGGTCCGCGTCGATCAGCAGCACCCGCTTGCCAACCTGGGAAAAGGCGCCGCCAGGTTCGCGGCGACGAAAGTGCGCCCTTCCTCGCGATCCGGACTGACCACCGCCAAAGTCTTGTCGACGGCGCCTTCGGCCTGCAGCCAGCGCAGGTCGATCTCGTTGCGGACCTGGCGGATGTCGTCGGCGACATCCTCGGGCTTGCCGAAGGCGACGACGACCTCCCCGCTGACCTGGCTGGTGGACGGAACCAGGAACGGGCTCTTGAACTCGGGTATGAGGTCACGCTTCGACCCCACCTTGGCGACCCGCCGGCGCGACATGACCTGGTCTTCCTCGACTGACTTCTTCATGTGCGCCGCTACCCCTTGGCGCCGGCGCTGCCGCTGAAGGCAATGCCCAGCGGCCGGCCTACCGGCGTCGTCGGATCCGGAGCCGACGGGACTGCGGAAATGCTGCGCGGCCGGCGCGACGCACCCGGATCACCGGTCCTTCGTCCATCAGGCTCTCCAGGTCGCTGCGCCCCTGCACGCGGGGCGCCACCAGGTCCCAGAGGATGGCGAGGCCGCCGGTCAGGATCACCGCCAGCATCGCCGCCGCCACGACCTTCAGCACGCTCATCAGCTTCAACGGCTCCGGCGGCAGGGTCGCCTCGGACAGCAGCGACGCACTGGTCAGGGTGGAGCGGCTTTCCAGCGTCTGGGCATTCATCCGCTCGCGCAGGTCGTCATAGGACTTGCGGGCAATGTCCTGGTCCCGCTGCAGCAGCGCCAGCCGGTCGCGGCACCTCGCGCAGCTCCACCACCTTGGCGCGCTGGCGCTCGACGGCGGCCGCCAGTTCGGTTTCGCGCTGCGTGGTCATCCGCTGCGTCAGCCTGATGCCGCGGGTCAGCGACGCCGTCGCCTCCCTGAGCTGCGCCTGTGCGCTCTCCAGCTCCTCGCCGATCTTGACCAGCTCCGGATGGTTCTCGCCCAGCACCGACGCACGCTCCCGGCGACGGCCCTCGAGCGTGGCGATGGTCGAGCGCAGCGTCCCGATCAGCGCATCCTGCTGAACCGACGGCAGGTCGGCCCCCGCCAGGCGGCGCCCGGCATCGTCGGCGACGCTGCGCCGGTTGGAGGCCTCGATGCGCAGGGCTTCGGTGCGGGTGAGTTCGGAGGTCAGCTCGGCGAGCCGCACGCTTTCCACGTCGAGCCGCTCGTCCGACGAGGTGAGGCCGTACTGGCGCTGGAAATCCGCGACCTTCGCCTGCGCCAGCTCCAGCGTCTTGCGCAGCTTCTCCGCTTCTTCGCGCAGGAAGGCCGACGACTGCTTGGCCGGGTTCACGCGCATGTCGATCGTCTCGGCCAGGTACTGCATCGCCCAGGCGTTGGCGAGGTCGCGAGCATCCACCGGATCGTTGGCGGTGGCCGTGATGGTGAGGACGCTCGAGTCGCGTCCCGGCTTGACCGAGATGAGTTCACGCAGGGCCGAGGCGATCTTCTCCCGCTGCGCCTTCGCATCCGCCTTCGACTGGGCGCCGGCATCCGTTGCCGGCGGCGCGCCGGCGAGGTTCAGCTTGTCCACTACCCGCAGCGCCACCGCCTGGCTGGAGAGGATATCCACCTGGGTCGCGATGTACTTGTCGATGATGAACGGGCTCAGGTCCGCGCCCGTTCCCGAGGTCGACGCATTGATGTCGATGATCACCTGCGAGGTGGCCTTGTACTGCGCCGGCAGGTCCTTCACCAGGAATGCGGTCGTGCCGCCGCAGACCAGGGCGGCCAGCAGGATGTGCCAGACATGGCGGCGCAGGATGGTGAGAAAGCGGGTGGGGCTCATCGGTCGCTCA
Organism: uncultured Pseudomonadota bacterium; assembly: GCA_963844195.1. GTDB lineage: Bacteria > Pseudomonadota > Gammaproteobacteria > Burkholderiales > Burkholderiaceae_E > Lautropia. Next base: position 41,877 of record CAWJNC010000009.1, read on the forward strand.
TCGTGCCGTTCAGGGTGCCGGGGTTGTCCGTCCGGCGGCTGCCGGGGGTACGGATTCCAGGACCGCTAGGATGGCCTCAGGCGAGAAATGCGCGCGTGATTTTCTGCGCAAGGCTGCGTCGATGTGGTCGTCCTTCAAGGCAGCGGCAAGTTGCCCGGCAAAGGCCGGCGCATCCGCCGCGACGCGAAGCGTCGTCAGCACGTCGTCAGGAAGGCCGGCCGCGCCTTGCGGCGTGGTGACGATCGGCTTGTCGGTCATCAGCATGTCGATCAGCTTCAGCATCACGCCGCTGCCGACCAGGACCGGGTTGACGAGGACGCGGGCGGAGGCGAGCACCGCGGCGGGGTCCGGGACGTCGGCGAGCAACGTGACGCCGTCGGCGCGGGAGACGGCGTCGGTGACGGCCGATACCGGTTTCGAGCCGGCAACCACCACCGTCGCCTGCGGATGCTCGCGGCGAAGCAGCGGGAGGACTTCCTCGAGCAGCCACACCACGCCCTGCACGTTGTTCGGCATGTAGAGGTTGCCGACGAAGGCGATGTCGAAGCGAGGCGGCGATGCCTGCGGTGCGGTCGCCGACTGCGAGACTCCCTGCGCCGCCGAGGGCGACGCATTGCGCGCCCTTCCAGTCCGCGAGCGGCGGCAGCCAGCGGCCGTTGGTGCAACCTTCCGCGCACCAGGCCTCGAGGTCCGACATGGAGATATCGAAGAAGGTCGCTGCGTCGCGCACCAGCGCCCGTTCGAACGGGCCGATGGAAAGCGCACGCGCCTGCAACTTGAGGCGAGCCTGCAGCGAAGGCGCCGCGGCGATCTGGCGCAGGTAGTAGCCGTGCTCGCGGTTGTGGGAGCGATAGAGGTACGGGAGCCGGAGATCCTCCGCGAGGGAGCGGCCGAGGCCGCCGGCGAAGATGCCGTCGATGAAGACGGTTTCCGGCACGAAGCGCCGTGCCTCGCCGAGCAATGCCTGGTAGCGCGAGGCATCGAGATGCCGGGTCATCCCGACCGGCGCCGGAAGGCGAGTGAGCGAAGCGGCGTTGCGCAGGCGGGTGGCGAGCGAGCGCTCGTAGGGAAGCACGTCCAGCTTCATGCGTTCCAGCGCGCCTGCGCCCAAGGCGGTTCGGACGGAAGCGAGACAGGCTTCTCGCGCCGCAGCCGGATCCTCCGCCCAAGAGACGAGGAAAACGTGGGCGCCCCCATCGAGCATGGCCAGCAAGCGCCTGCTCATGTCGATGGTCCCGCCATGCCGAGCCGGAAAGGGAGACTCCTGTGCGACCAGCAGAACCCTCTTCATCGACTTCTTGTTAGCCCGGGCTGAAAGCAGAGACGAGCTTCCCGCCGCGTGGACAGGCCGGCGATGCTGGTGGTCTCGGGATGTGAAAGTGAACTGCGCTGATCCGCAAGCGGAAGATGCGCTGCGGGATGCCTAGTATTTCCGCCTGACGGCGCGGGTGTCAAACTATTTCAGACAGCCAACGTGCATTCCGCCCGCTTTCGCTCGCCCCTGCGTCGCCGTCGAGACCAAATAGACGAGGAAGATCAGAACCGTAAGGTGACAGTCATCCGAGACGTGTGAGCCGTTAGCGCAGCACAGCCCAATGCCACGAGATCAGCTGATCACATGATCAGCAACAGGATCTGCGCGTCCAGCCCTTCCATCGGCGAGCGCTTGAAGCCGCCCTTGGCGAACCGCAGCCAGCGCCCCTGCACGTAGGACAGCAGCAAGTTTGCGCGCGCGCCCGGATCCGTCTCCTGCGGCAGTCGGCCCTGCGCCACCGCCGTCCGGAAGCTCTGCTTGATCGAGAGTTCCAGCCGGTCGATCAGCTGGTTGATGCGCACCTGCAGGCGATCGTCCTCGGTGACCAGCGCATCGCCGATGAGGACCCGCGTCATGCCCGGATTGCGCTCGGCGAACGAGAGCAGCATGGTGAGGATCTGGCGCAGCTGCTTGAAGCCGTCTTCTTCCTGGGTCGTGATCTGGTTGATCAGGCCGAACAGGGTCGACTCGATGAACTCGATCAGGCCCTCGAACATCTGGGCCTTGCTGGCGAAGTGGCGGTAGAGCGCGGCTTCGGAGACCTTCAGCTTGCCTGCCAGCGCGGCGGTGGTGATGCGGTCGCCCTTGGGGGTCTCCAGCATCTCCGCGAGGGTCTGGAGGATCTGCAGGCGGCGCTCGCCGGGCTTGGGGCGCTTGCGGACCGGTCTGCTGGGGCAGGTCCTCATCTCGCCTCCGGCCGCTTCCGTCGGCGTCCGGCGACCTCCGCGGATCCATCGGCCTCCGCAGACTCCGGCGCGACGGCTGTCGAGCAGCCGGTTGCTGATCGACGGCTCCGGAGCTCGCCCTCGCCCAGCGTCGCCGGAGGCCGACGGCCGGCCTCGCCTCGCGCTCGGTCACAGTGGTGTCTGCCTCGTCGATCGTTGGACTGCTTATTCATCATCTGCTGGCTGGTAGCGGCGTCAGTGGCCACCGTTCTGAAGGCTAGCGACCACTAACCCGGCAAGCCCGGATTGTAGCCATTGTGACACTGCACGTACGGACCGTGCAGTGCATGGATGCACGGACCAGCGGCGCTACCGACTCCGGATCATCGTCCCCACGCCCTGCGCCGTCAGAATCTCCAGCAGCAGGCAGTGATCCACCCGCCCATCGATGATGTGCACCGCATTAACCCCCGCCTTAGCCGCCTCCAGCGCAGAAGCAATCTTCGGCAGCATTCCCCCCGAAATCGTCCCGTCCGCAAACAGCTCGTCGATCTCGCGTGACGTCAGCCCCGTCAGCAGCTTCCCGCTCTTGTCCAGCACCCCCGCGATATTCGTCAGCAGCACCAGCTTCTCGGCCCGCAGGATCTCCGCCACCTTCCCCGCCACGACATCCGCATTGATGTTGTAGGTCTCGCCCTCTTCTCCCGATCCGATCGGCGCGATCACCGGCACGAAGCCGCTCTGCGTCAGCGTCTGGATGATGCTCGGATCGACCGACTCGATCTGCCCGACCATCCCGATGTCGATCATCTCGCCCGGCTTCTCCTTGCTGGGGATCAGCATCTTCTGCGCGCGGATCAGGTTGCCGTCCTGGCCGGTCAGGCCGACGGCCTTGCCGCCGGCATGATTGATCAGCTCGACGATCTCCTTGTTGACCTGGCCGGCCAGCACCATCTCGACGATGGCCATGGTCTCCTCGTCGGTGACCCGCATGCCCTGCACGAACTCGCCCTTCTTGCCGAGCCGCGCCAGGGCCTGCTCGATCTGCGGGCCGCCGCCGTGCACCACCACCGGGTTCAGGCCGACCAGCTTGAGCATCACCACGTCATGGGCGAAGCTGCGCTTGAGCCGCTCGTCGGTCATGGCGTTGCCGCCGTACTTGACGACGATCGTCTTGCCGTGGAAACGCCGGATGTAGGGCAGCGCCTCGGAGAGGATTTCCGCCTTGATGCCTGGCGCGAGACTGTCGGTCATTGCCGCTTCCTTGCTGTTGATGCCGGGTGGAGTTCGGCGGAAGCCCGCCATGAAGGAGACGAGAGGAGGACCGGTGCGGCCACCCTTGCCGCCGAGTCGGCGGATTTTAGCGCCAGCGCTGGTTTGCCCCGGGTCCGCCGGGAGCGGCAGGCGCAGGCTGCGGTCCGGAAAGCGCCGCTAGCTTCTCGCCCGGGTCAACTGCTCGCGCCGCTCCGCGGCCGCCTGCAGGACGCGCAGGACCAGGACAGCCAGCAGGGCGCCGCTCAGGTCGGCGATGATGTCCCGGAAGTCGGCCGACCGGCCGGGCGAGTAGTACTGCATCGCCTCGTCCATGAGGCCGATCGTGGCGACCACGGCCAGCGGGCCGAATGTCGAGACCCCTCCGAGGAAGATCCAGGCCAGGGTTGCGAAGCCGCCGTAGGCGATCAGGTGGGCCAGCTTGTCCCACGGCGGATTCGGGATGATCACCTCGACGCCGGGCCTCGACCCGATGAAGAGCATCACCGTCACCAGCGTCACCAGGAGCAGCAGGCTGAGCCAGCGCGTGCGCTCGGCCGGTCGCAGGAACGGGGCGAGGAAGACCAGGAGGGGCTGGGGCATCTGGGGCGGGTCGGAAAGGTCGGACGGGTGCGGCAGGCCGATCTGAAGCCTGGGACTATCAGGCTTGGCGGATCGATCCCCGCCCGGATGGCTGCGCATCCATCGCCTGCGCCTGGCGACTCAGGCGCAGCAGACGCAGGATCTGGGGTCCGGCCACCAGGCCGATGGCGGGCCAGAACATCGTGTTGACGACGTCCTTGGCGCTGGCAAGCCAGTTGAAACCGATATTGCGGTTCAGTCGCGTAGTAGAAATCGGCCATCTCGCCCAGCAGGCAGGCGGCGAACAGGGCCACGAAGGCGACCAGGAAGCGGCGCTCGCCGCGCAGGACGGCTGCCGCGGCGATGAAGATCACCAGGCCGATGTGGACGTGCAGGGCATCACGCGACAGGTGCAGCGTGGCTTCGAGGACGTCCTTGAGATCCGAGATGGCGGAAAAAAGCATGCAGGCGGGCCAAAGGCGAGCGGAGGTCCCGATGCTAAGGCAACTTTCAAATGCGAACGAGGAACTATGGTAAAAACCGACCATCCCTTACGGCTTGTCACGACAAACGGTCGGCCCCGCCCTATGAGGGCCACCCAGCATCAGACCCTGTTGCCCGAAGGGCCCGGTTCACGGCCTATCCCCGATGCCTGAAGCCTGGCTGAAGACCCCCTGCCGCCCTCCCCGCCCCGGCCCGGCGGCTGGCCCGGTTCCTGCACAATCCACTACTGCCTCTTCAACGGGATACCTCATGTTCAGAAGCTTCTTCCTGAGCCGTCGCTGGATGCTGTGGTCGGTGATCGGGACCCTGTTCATCATCGGCGTGACGTACTTCCGGGTGCAACTGGACGTCAAGATCAACGAATGGTTCGGCGGCTTCTACGACACCATCCAGAAGGCGCTGGGAACACCGGGCGCCGTGACGTTCGAGCAGATCCTGGGCTACCTCTGGACCTTCGCCGGCATCGCCGGCATCGCCATCATCACGGCGGTGATCCTCGAATTCTTCCTGCGCCACTACGTGTTCCGCTGGCGCACGGCGATGAACGACTACTACACCAGCCACTGGCCGGAGGTGCGGCATATCGAGGGCGCGTCGCAGCGGATCCAGGAAGACACGATGCGCTTCTCGACCATCATGCAGACCCTGGGCACCGCGCTGCTGCAGTCGCTGATGACGCTGTTCGCCTTCCTGCCGATGCTATGGGTGATGTCGGACAAGGTCTCGGAGCTGCCCTGGATCGGTGCGATTCCGCATTCGCTGGTCTGGGTGGCGCTCGCCTGGTCGCTGTTCGGCACCGGACTGCTGGCCGTGGTGGGCATCAAGCTGCCGGGGCTGGAGTTCAACAACCAGAAGGTGGAGGCCGCCTACCGCAAGGAGCTGGTCTTCGGCGAGGAATACGAGGATCGCGCCCAGCCGCCGACCTTGGCCGCCCTCTTCCGCCACGTGCGAGCCAACTACTTCACGCTCTACAAGCACTACCTCTACTTCGACATCGCGAAGTGGAGCTACCTGCAGTTCGGCGTGCTGATCCCGTACATCGCCATGGGCCCGACCATCGCCTCGGGAGCCATCACGCTGGGCGTGATGCAGCAGATCATGCGGGCGTTCGACCGGGTCGAGGTCTCGTTCCAGTTCCTGGTCAACAGCTGGAGCACGATCGTCGAGCTGATCAGCATCTACAAGCGGCTGAATGCCTTCGAGAAGCAGTTCAAGGCCCAGGCGGCCGGCGGCGGCATGCCCGGCGGGGGCGGCGGCGGGGATGCCAGCCGGCGCGACCATCCGCCTGGCGGCACGCCTGATGTGCTCGCACCCGGAGCCGGCCCGGGACTCGCCGGCGCCCCCACGCGCGGACTGGAAGGCGGCCTGGGTGCCAACGCCTGAGGCGACGCGCCCGGGCCTCGCCCTGGCCGTCACCCTGCTGGCGCAGGTCGTCGGCAGTCTTTGCCTGTCGGTGCCGTCGGTGCTGGCGCCGGCGGTCGCGCCGAGCCTCGGCTACGCGGCCGACCGGGTCGGCCTCTTCATCGGCATCGCCTATCTGGCCGCCATGGCATCCGGCCTCATGAGCGGCGGCTGGGTGGCGCGCATCGGCGCGGTGGCGGTGAGCCAGCTGGCCCTGCTCTGCTTCGGCATCGGCATGCTGGCAGTCACCGCCGGTCATCCGCTCGCGCTGATCGGCGCGGCGCTGGTGGTGGGCACCGGCTACGGCGTGCTGAATCCGTCGGCAGCCAGCCTGCTCAACCATCATTCGCCGAAGTCGCGGCGCGGGCTGTTCTTCTCGATGAAGCAGGCGGGCGTGCCGCTGGGCGTGGCCGCGGCCGGCCTGCTCATGCCGTGGGGGCTGGTGACGATCGGCTGGCGGCCGAGCCTGACGAGCCTTGCCGTCGTCTGCGGCGCCTACGCGCTGCTTCTGCTCGCCGCGCGCCGCGGACTCGAGCCGCGCGCCGCCGCCGTCGGCAGAGTGTCCAAGGAGCGGACCCCGGCGCTCTGGCGGGTACTCAAGGATCCGGGCCTGCGCCGCCTGAGCATCGCGTCCTTCGCCTTCGCCTTCTCCCAGCTGACGTTCATGACGTTCCTGGTGTCCTACCTCCACCTGCAACTGGGGCAATCGCTCGCGCTCGCCGCCGGCGTGCTGGCGGCATCGCAGGCGGTGAGCACGGCGGCACGGGTCGGATGGGGCTATGCCGGTGACCGTTGGTTCGATCCCGGCGTGCTGCTGGGATGGCTCGGGGTCGGCGCGGGCGGCGCTTTCGTCGCGCTCGGCCTGCTGGCCTGGGTGCCGGCCACCGGCACGGCCACCTCCGCCTCCGTTTCCGCCTCCGGCGGCATGTTGCCGATGGTCCTGTCGGTGACGGTTGCGATGGCCTGCGCAATGACGGCAATGGGATGGAACGGCGTGTTCTTCGCCGAGCTCGCGCGGCGTGCCGCGCCGGGCGAGATGGCGACCGTCGCCGGTGCAACCCAGTTCGTCACGTTCTTCGGGAGCATGACGGGACCGGTGGTGTACGGGGAGCTCATCCGGCACGGGCTGTCGTACAGCACGAGTTATCTCGTGCTGGCGGCGCTGCCGGCGGTGGCGGGGGTGGCGATGATCCGGGGGAAGCCAGGATCGCTCAACCGGCATTTGGACTGAATGGTTTCAGTTCAGGACAGCCCCCGTACCGGGATCGCCGCACCATGTATGGCAACGGCATGTTCGGACGCCAGGAAGGCGACGACTTGAGCGAGCTCTGTCGGTGCAACCCAACGCGACGGGTCCGCTTCCGGCATAGCTGAACGGTTCTGAGGCGTATCGATAATCGACGGCAGAACGCAGTTCACGTTGATCCCCTGGTCACGCAGTTCCTTGGACATCGCTTCCGTCAGTCGCACGACCGCGCTCTTGGCAGCGGAATATGCACCCATCCCGGATCCGCCCGATTCAGCCGCGCCGGCGGCGACGTTCACGATCTTCCCGCCACCTGCCTCGATCATGTGTGGCACGACCGCGCGAGCCGTGTGGAGGATGCTTCGGACATTGAGATCGAACAGATAGTCCCAGTCCTCATTGGAGGTCTCGTGCACCGCAAATCCGGCCCTGAATCCTCCGGCCAAGTTGCAAAGGACGTGGATCCGCCCAAAGCGCGCCAGCGCGCGTTGCAGGGCCTCATCGACCTGCGCCTGGTCCCGGAGGTCCGCCAGAAGGGTCAACGCGTCCTCGCCAAACTCGGCCTGAAGGCGTTCAGCGGAAGAAGCGTCCTTCTCGATCAAGACCAACTTGCAGCCGCGCTGGGCGAACACCCTCGACGCCTCCCTGCCCAGGTTTCCACCCGCACCAGTGATCAGAACCACTTCGTTCAACGCTACATCTCCTTTGTCTGCGCCTGTTTCGCGATTCGGTGGAACGTACGGCTCTAAGGGCGATCCTCAGGACTCGGTTGCCAGCTTCGTCCCCCGAGCGAGGGAGCGAGCAGTTCAACCAGGCTCAGCGCGTGCACATTGAGTGGCCGCTCATTGTTCATCCCGATCGTGATGGCGCTTGACGGGAACAGGTGCCGCGCATCGATCGAGCGCAAGCCCTGATCCCGACGCGGATCGAAAGCCGAGTCCGCCACGATCGCTACCCCTAGCCGGCACATTGCATAGGTCTTGATCGTATCGGTGTCGCTGGCGCTCATGGCCACTATCGGCCGAAGTCCCTGCACCTCGAAGGCGTTCATGATCTGCGAGTATGCCGCGTACTCCGGGCCATACGTGATGATCGGATACTCGGACAAATCCCGCAGCGTCGGGCGCTCGATCTTCAGCAGCGGGTGCCTCCGGGGCGTCAGAAGAACGCGGTGCAGCTGACGGAACGCGTTGAAGGACAGCGACGCCGGATGCCTGTTCGGCATGGTGGAGACCGAGATGTCTGCTTGGCCGGAGCTGAGCCAATCGACGATCTGGCCGACGTAGCCCTGCTTCAGCGTAAGACGCACTGCGGGAAAGCTGCGGATGAACGACTCGATGACCGGCGGCAGCAGATAGCGGGCGTGGGTATGCGACGTAGCCACGGTGAGGCTGCCTACCGCTCCTTCCTTGAATTGCTCGGCGACCCTTCTGATGCCTTCCAGCTGATCCAAGGTGCGATCGATCATCGGCACCAGCGCTTGGCCGGCAGGAGTCAGTCCAACCAGGCGGCCTTTGCGCCGCTCGAATAGCTCGACACCCAGCGACTGCTCGACCTGCTGAAGGTGCCGGCTGATTCCGGGCTGTGAGGAGTGAACAGCCTCACCGGCCGCCGTCACGCGAAATCCCGAAGCCACCACCGCGCGAACCGACCGAAGTTCATGCAGCTTCACGAGGACGGGCCATTCAATTTTCGCATGGCCAGATGCTAGCAAATTCTTTGACCGCATCGACCAGCGCATCTATCGTCGGATCTTTGCCAGGAGCACCTATGGAACAAACCCTCCAGCAGTACCTCGGAATCGCATGGCCGGAGCGAACCACCAAGCCGCGAAGTCGCGGCCTGACGATGGTGATGGACAACGGCTGGCCCGTCTCTTTCGTGGAGGGCATGATGGACCAGTACGGCGAATACCTCGATGTGGTGAAGATCTGGGATCCACACCTGCGAGCGCCGGAACGCGAGGTGCGCAAGAAAATCGCGATCTATCGCGACCACGATGTCCGCGTCCAGCCCGGCGGCATCTTCATGGAAGTTGCTCGGATACAGAAGAAAGAGCATGAGGTGATGCCTCGTCTGGCGGAGCTGGGATTCAATGTCATCGAGATCTCGAGCACTGCCACCACCGCCGAGCGGAATCTCGAGCACGAGACCCGCATGATCCAGGATGCCAAGAGCCTGGGATTTGCCGTGTTCGGAGAAGTTGGAAAGAAGTTCGCAGAGAACGACTCCACGCGTAAGAACGAAGAGGAAGTAAACGAAGAGGCAACGATCAATGAATTCCGCGCTCTTCTTGCTGCGGGAGCCGAGCGGGTCTATTGGGAGGGGCACCTTCTACGTCGCGTCATGGGTGAACATCCCGACGAGCTTCTATCGAAGCGAGCATCCGGAACCGAGCAAGTTCTGCGCGTGGCAAAGGCAGTGGGACCCGAACGAATCATGTTCGAAGTCTCATCTCTGAGGCCAGTTCTCAACAGGCGCGTCCTGCAATTCTGGCTGATATCGCTGTTCGGAACGGAAGTGAACATCGGCAACGCGCGATTGGAAGAGCTAGGCTACCTTGAAGCGTTGCGGTCAGGCAGTCATCCCGTTCATGGATTCAAGCAAGCGGGCGACTACCCTTGGATCAGAGCGATGGAGGCCGGCCGCGGCCAGGACTACGCTTGGTGGAGCGAAGCGCTCCGGCTGTAAGCTGGGCGCTTCACCGTCACGACATGAAGAAGACATTAAAGGTGGAGACATGAAGAGCAAGCTATTGGTCGGAGCCGTTTCCTGCTGCATCGGCATGTTTGCTGTGGCGTCGGACGACTTCCCCAGCCGGCCGATTACGCTGATCATTCCGTTCACCCCAGGTGGGGGCACCGACATCATGGGCCGGATGCTGGCGGAGAAGCTTGGACAAAGCCTGGGCAAGCCGGTAGTCGTCAGCAACAAGCCCGGAGCCGGCGGAACCATCGGAACCGAACTGGCGGCGAGGGCTGAGCCGGATGGATACACGTTGATGATCGGCTCGGTCAGCACGATCAGCATCAATCCAAGCCTCTACAAGAAATCCGCGATCAATCCGCTGCGGGACCTGACGCCGGTAAGCCCGGTGGCGTCAACCCCTAGTCTCCTGGCAGTGCCGAAGGACTTGCCGGTCACCTCCGTCCAGGACCTGATCGCGCTAGCCAAGAAAAGTCCGGGGAGTATCAACTTCGGCTCCGCTGGCCAGGGCACGTCGCACCACCTGGCCGGCGAGCTGTTCAAGATGCAAGCAGGGATCGAGGCAACGCATGTGCCGTACGGCGGGTCCGCGCCGGCCCTGATGGGCCTTACCCGGGGGGACGTGCAGATCCTTATCGCCAACGCGCCTTCTCTGATGCCGGCCATCGAGGGTGGACGCATAAAGCCGATCGCCGTGACCAGCTTGGAGCGCTCGGCTCAGTTTCCGGAGTACAAGACGGTATCGGAATCCGGCCTGCCGGGCTTCGAGGTGATCGTCTGGTACGGGCTGTTCGCGCCAAAGGGAACGCCCGCGGCTATCGTCGACAAGCTCAATGCCGAGGTACGTCGTATCACCGCGCTTCCGGATGTTCAGAAGCGCCTGATTGCTGAAGGTGCGGAGCCGATGAATGCCAGTCCGGAGGAATTCGCGACGCGCATCCAAGCCGACTATGTGAAGTGGGGAAAGGTGGTGGAGGCATCGGGTGCGAAGTTGGAGTGAGCTATTCCGCTTCGGTCGGCCAGCGCCTGCCGGTGCATCATCGCGACGAGCTCTCTCACGACGGCAGCATCTGGCTGACCACCAGCAACACGGTGCCGACCGGCGCCAGCCACAGTGCAGTCCGCGGCAAAAACGCGGAGAGCCCGATCCATGCGAGGCAGCCGGCGCCGACCATCCCGAACCATCCCACCACGCCGACCCAGGGTCCCCATGCGAACATGCAAGTGGCCAGCGCCGCCGCCAGCGCAGCGCCACCTCCGATCCCGAGGACCACCCTCACCGTTCGCCTTTCCCCGGCCCCGCGCCGGTTCAGGTCGTGCCGCGCCATCGCATGCGCCAGGCACGCCGCAGCGACGTGACACAGCAGCAGGGCGGTAACGGAGGCCGTGGCTACCGTCATCGGACAGCGCGCGCCTGCTGGGCGGCCGGCGCCATTCGCGCGTCCGGCAGCGAGGCAGAAGACCCGGCCAATCGACGATGCAGGGCGAGGGCGACGGCGGCGAGCACGATGCCGATCAGCGCGGCAGTGAGGTCCACGGCCAGCAGCAACCGGTCGCCTCTCGCAAGCGCGGCCCAGAGCGCCCCTCGCCGCTGATTGCATCCAGCAGCGGCAAGGCCAGGCAGAGCAGCGCGGCCACCCATAGCTGCTCGCGCCACCCTGCGGCCACCGGTCGCGCTGCGGCATGCACCCCCGTGGCCAGCCAGGCGCCGAAGAATACGGCCATCCCCGCCACCGCGCGGCCGTCCTGCGCCACCGGTAGCAGCCTGTTCGCCCAGAGATAGGCGGCACTGGCGGCAATCAGTCCGGCCACCGAGACGATGTTGAGCCGCTCCACGACCTGGTGAAAGGTCGTCATTCCTTCGGCGTCGCGATGGTGAGCTTCTGCCGCGCCGCTTGCCACTGAACAACACCAGCCCTGCCGCGACCATCGCACAGCTGACGAGCCCGGCGAAGAAGTAGAGCCATTGCATTGCCCAGCCGCCGAACTGCGCGAAGTGCAGGCTGACCATGGCGCGGTAAGCGCGACCCATGGGATTTCAGCTGGTCTCGCTGCCAACAGTTCCGGTGACGGCATTGAAGTTGGCATGGTCTGCAACCAGCGCCAGCCGGTCATGCACGCCGCGGTAGAACTGGATGGTGGCGTTCGCATCCCCCGGCTGGCGCACGACGATCAGGTTCACCGTTGCCTGAGCCTACGATGGCCTCCGCCCGCTCGAAAAGCGGAGCCACCGGAGCGAGTTCCCCGCGACGGCCGGCCGGCGAAGCGCGAACGCGCCGCACCACCTGCGATCGCAGCGCGTTGGCGTCCCCGTCGAAGTGCTGGTTCAGGGCTGCCGGCATGGTGTAGGCGAAATAGCAGGCCAGGCCGGTGTAGGCGATCATCAGGTGAAACGGCAGCAGGACGACGCCCGTGGCGTTGTGCCCGTCGAGCCAGCTGCGCTGGGCCGCGGCGCGCGGCCGGAAGGTGAAGAAGTCGCGGAAGATCCGCTTGTGGATGATGATGCCGCTCACGGCAGCCACCAGCATCATCAGTCCGGCAACCGCCACCAGCCAGATGCCCAACGTGCCGGCGTGCAGGTTGCGGTGGAAGTCGGCGAAGTGTTCACCGCCCTCGCTGTCGCGGGCCTCGATGCCCGTGCCGGTGACGGGATCGATGATCCGATGCATCCATTTGATCGGCTGCGCGACCGGTAGTCCGCCGGCATCGGCCGGCGGCTTCTGTGGCCAGGCCACTGTAAGAACGTTCGCCCGCGGACCGGGGAGCTCGATGCGCCAGCTCGCCGCATCCGGCGCGGCTTGCTGCAGATAACTCACCGCTGCCTGCGCATTGGTCGCGTTCATCGCCTGCGTCGGGGTCACCTGCACCCGCTGGCGTTCCGGCTGCATCCAGTGGCTGATCTCCGGCTCGAATACGGCGAGCGTCCCGCTCCAGAGGACGGCGAACAATAGCCAGCCTCGCCAGCAGCCCGCCCCAGGTGTGAAGCCAGGCCATCGACTGACGCAGCCGCCCTTTCATCTCAAGCCTCCAAGCCACAGCCAGGGCACCCGGGCCAGCACGACGACGGCCAGCGGCACGCCCCACGCCATCCGCTGGCTTGAAGCCGGGAACGCCCACAGCACGAATGAAGTATGGAAGGCGAAGGCGAGCATCGCCGACAGGTAGACGGCTTCGGACGGCGACAGCGGCAACAGCACGCCGAGGGCGCCGGTCAGCGCATAGGTTGCCGCATAGCCGCCGGCGGCCGCCGCCAGGGTGCGGCCGGCGACTTCAAGCCGGCTGACGCGGCGTGCCTTCGACATGCTTGAAACCGCCGCTTTAGAAACGGTGCGTCATGGTCAGGCGCATCGTGCGGCCTGCACCCCAGTAGCAGCTGTTGGTGTCGTTGCAGACCGGGACGCACTCCCGGTCGGCAAGGTTCGCGATGTTGAGCGCCAGGGTCGTGCCTGCCAGGCTCGGGCTGAGGCGGCGCAGCCGGTAGCGCAACGCGAGGTCCAGCAGCGTCGTCGAAGGAATGGAGAAGCTGTTGACGTCGTCGGCATAGCTGCTGCCGATGTGCCGCACGCCGAGCGCGGCACTCAAGCCGAGCAGGCTCTCGTTGCCGAAGGTGTAGTCGAGCCAGAGCGATGCGCTCCTGCCCGGCGTGAGCGGCAGGTCCTTGCCGATTGCCGCCTCATTGACGCTGCGGGTGACACTGGCGTCGGTGAAGGTCAGCGCGCCCAGCACCGCCAGGGCGCGGGAAACCCGGGCCTTGACCTCCAGTTCCGCGCCGCGCACCTGCGCCTGCCCGATCTGCTGGCTGCCACCGAGCGCCGGATTGCTGGCGACGATGTCGTCCTGCTTCAGGTCGTAGACCGCCAGGGTGGCCATGCTCCGCCCCCATGCGGCCGGCTGATACTTCACGCCCGCCTCCAGCTGCTTGCCGGTGGTCGGATCGAGCGTGCGGCCCGTATAGTCGACGCCGAGGTTGGGCTGAAACGAGGTGGCGTAGGAGAGGTAGGGCGCCAGGCCGTTGCCGATGTCGTAGATCGCGCCGACCCGGCCGGTCGTCTCGTTGGTATCGAGACGCGTGTTGACGCCGGGTCGGCGAATCGCCCTGCAGCCGAACGTGGCGCGCGCTGAGCAGCAGCGTCAGGCGATCGATGCGCGCCTGGTCCTGCAGGTAGAAGCCGACCTGCCGCTGATCCTGATCGGTGCTCGCCGTATTCGAGATCGGGCCGATCTCGGTGTTCGTAGGCTGGTAGATGTCGATGGTGCGAGGCGTGCCGACACCGAAGTTGTAGTCGGCCTGCTGCTTCTGGTAGTCCAATCCCGCCAACACGGTATGCGACACCCTTCCGGTGATCGTCTTGTACTCCAGTTGGTTATCCACGCCGAGGGTACGGACGCGATCCTGGATCAGCACCGGCCGCGTCGTCACCAGGGCGCCGTTCGCTGCCGGCGAAGCCGAAGCCGCGCACGACCTGGAGATCGTAGTCCACCTCTGAACGGCGCAGGTTCTGGCGAAACGTCAGGCCGCCGTTGAAGCGGTGTTCGAACGCGTATCCGAGGCCGGACTGCTCCAGGTCGAAATCGTCCCAGTCAGTATTGCCGAGAAAAGTGTCGCGCGGAATGCGGCCGTTCGGATTGGCAGTCAGCGTGCCTTGCGACGGCAGGAACTGCAGCGACTTGGAATCGTTGCGGAATAGTGCGCCAGCAGCGTCAGCGAGGTCGCCTCGCCGAGCTTCCACGTGAGGCTGGGCGCCAGCAGCAGATGGTCGTCATTCACATGATCCACATGGGTGTTCGCGGCACGCGCAACGGCCACCAACCGGTAGGAGAGCCGGTCGCCATCGCCGATGGACCCGCCGAGGTCCAGCGCGCCCTGCAACCGTTGCGGGTCGCCCAGTTGCAGCTGCACTTCGCGCAGCGGCTCGCCGTTGGGGCGTTTGCTGACCATGTTGACCAGCCCGCCCGGCGGGCTTTGGCCGTAGAGCGTGGAGGCCGGACCGCGCAGGAGTTCGAAGCGCTCGAGCATGGTAAGGGTCGGTGCGGGCCCAGGCATAGGTGCCGCGGGGCATCGGCAAACCGTCGAGGAAATCGGGAACGTAGAAACCGCGCAGCTTGATCCAGTCGGCGCGGGGGTCGGCGCCGAAGCCTGCGGACGCGGCGCCGGCGCTGTAGCGCACCGCCTCGCTGGCGTTCTGGACCTGCTGAGCGTCCATCTGGTCGCGGGTAACGACCGACACCGACTGCGGCGTCTCCATCAGCAGCGCATCGTCTTGGTGCCGGTCGCAGCTGCGTTCGGCCACGTAGCCCGGAGCCGGACCGGTCGCCGTACTCCAGCAAGGCGGGCGCCTGGCTTTCACCGCGGGAAGGGTCTGCTCAGAGCCTGGGGCGTGCCCTGGCGCATTGGTCGGCAGGCGAGTTGGCGGGCTGGGCGAAGGCTTGCTGTGCGGCGGCCAACAGCGCTGCTGCGAGCACGGTCTTCTGGAACGGGGAGGTCATGACGGCGGGACGGTGAAGAAGTGAGGGTTCTCATGAAGAGAAACTGAATAATGAACTCAACATAAGGAGTACATTCAGTCAATACCAAGCGCTACGATTTCGGAAGAACGGCAGGAAAAAGGTCGGAAAAGCAGATGGATTTGCCATCGAGCCTTCCGTACCCTGATCCGCAAGCACTTTCCCGGGACATGAAAATGCTGCTTGCAGCGCGTCCGACGCGCAACATCTATCGGATGTTCGCGCATGCGCCCTCCACGTTGCCAAGCGTGCTGGCGCTGACAGGCGCGCTCCTGCACGACAGCCGAATGCCGCCGACTCTTCGCGAACTTGCGATCCTGCGGGTCAGTCATCTCTGCGGCTCTTCCTACGAAATCCACCACCACCGGAAGATCGCGGCGGCAGTCGGACTTGATCCCGCTCGCATCGAAGGCACCGCAGTGGAAGCAGACGTAGCGACCCAGGCAGGCTATTCGGAGAAAGAGATCCTGGTCCTGAAATTCGTCGAACAGGTGGTGCGGCAAACCCGGGCTGATCCGGACCTGAGGGACCGCATCGTCGAGGCGCTCGGACTCGAGCAGACGATGGAACTGCTGGTGCTGATCGGCACCTACAGGATGCTCGCGCAAGTGCTGGAAAATACCGGCGTCGAGATCGAGGATGGCGACGGACCGCCTCCCAGCGAAGTAGCACGGCTCTTCGGCAACCAGTCAGGCGGCTGGCGATCGCGCCGCAGCCTCGGGGAAACTGACGCTACAACGCCCGGATCCCCACCCGCTCCATCGCCCCGATCAGCGCCACTTCCCCGCTCCTTCGTTGAACCGAATGGCGCTTCCTCGCAGCCTCCACCTTCCCGGCGGCGATCAGGTCGATCAGCTCCCCGTGCGCGTGCTCCGAAGCCGCCGGAATAGGCCGCAGCCGCGACGCGACGATGTGTGCCCGCTGGGCGTAGTCGCGCAGCCCGAGCCCGACCTGCTGGATGCGGCGGTTGCCGGACAAGGTCAGCAGCCCCCGGTGAAACGTAAGCAACCGGGCAAGTCGTTTCCCTGAGGCGGTAAAGAGAAGGATGCTCGTGTCCGCGTAATAGTGATCTGACCCCCGAAAGTTGGACGACTTTTCGGGGATGAACTGATGCGGTACACAGAAAAGCTGAAACTGGCAGTCGTCAAGGACTACTTGTCCGGGAACGGTGGGCAGAGAGAAGTTGCGCAACGTCATGGAGTAGAAACGACGTCGCTCAGAAACTGGGTGGCGGCATACCGGGAGCATGGCTCTTCGGGTATTGCCGCTCGCCTCAGCCGGCCGCGGTACACGGCGGAATTCAAGCTGGCGGTCCTGATGCGGATCAAGCAGGAAGGTTTGTCGCGTCGGCGAGCATCTGCAATATTTGGCATTCGCAGGTTTGATGTGATTACTGAATGGCAACGCCTTTATGATGAAGGCGGTCCCGGCGCCTTTGCCGCGTCAGGGCAACCCCGCCGTGCACCTATGCTGCCACCTGACAAGCCACCTCCGAAGTCACGCCTCAATCAGACGAAGTCTCGAGAAGAACTGCTCGAGGAAATACAGCGTCTTCAGATGGAGAACGCCTACTTAAAAAAGCTCGACGCCTTGGTTCAGTCGAGAACGCGATGAGTGCGAAGGAAAAAGCGGTGATCGTGGCTGAGCTGAGGCAAAGCTTCCCCCTTTCAGGGCTTCTCAAGGTTGCTGGCCTGTCGCGCAGCACGTTCTACTATCAGATGAAGGCTAAAGGTACTGAGCATCGACACGCAACGTTGAAGCAAACGATCCAGCGGGTCTACAACGAGCACAAAGGGCGATACGGGTACCGGCGCGTGACGGCTGCGATTCGGCGTACCGGAACCCTGGTCAACCACAAGTCGGTACAACGTCGGATGAACGAGATGGATCTCAGGTCCATCGCCAGGGTCAAGAAGTACCGAGCGTTCCGAGGCGAGCAAAACCTGTTTGCCCCAAACCTTCTGAACCGCAAGTTCAAGGCGAGCAAGCCAAATGAGAAATGGGTGACCGACGTGACGGAGTTTCGGATCAAGGGCGAGAAGCTTTACCTCTCCCCGATCGTGGATCTGTTTAACGGAGAGGTCGTTTCGTATGAAGCATCAAGAAGACCGCTGTTCCCGATGATCGACGCGATGCTGCGAAAGGCATTTGCACGACTAGGCAAGAGCGACGCCCCGTTGCTGCACTCGGATCAGGGCTGGCAATACACAATGCCGGTGTACCGTCAATTGCTAGTAGAGAATCGGCTAACGATCAGCATGTCGCGCAAGGGGAACTGCTATGACAACGCACCCGCTGAAAGCTTCTTTGGAGCACTAAAGGCCGAGTTCTTCTATCCAGGTAAATTCGTGAGCATAGAGGCACTGCAGCGCGGCTTGGGGGCATACATCGACTACTACAACAACAAGCGAATCAAATTGGGCCTGGGCGGCATGAGCCCAGTCGAGTACAGACAGCAGCGAAGCGTGGTCTGACAAACTGTCCAACTTCCGGGGGTCAGATCAAGAAATAGGTGGACACGTGGACACTAAGGGAACG
>CAWJNC010000010.1:0-831778 GCA_963844195.1 uncultured Pseudomonadota bacterium
GCAGGCCCACCTAACCAAGCAGCTGCTCCGAAAGTCGGACCGAGGCAAGGGCTCCACTGACACGGGCCGAGGGACGCAGGTTCAACGGTTCCTCTACCGCTCCAGAAACGTAGACCGAAACGTTCCAGGGACCTTTCCGCGGCCAGTGGTGGCAGCCCGCGGTCGCTCTGCTGGAGCCGCGAGAGTCTCTGGCCGACCAGCGGCCCATTCATCTCGACGGCAACGGCGATTCCTTACCCGCTGGGATCAGATGGCCGTTCTTACACCTGGTGTGCAGGCTCACAGGAAAACAGTATCCGTCACCTTACTCTCATTGCTCGTGACCGCATGCGGGGAGAGGCGGCGTCTTCGCACTATCAGCCCGGCAAGTTCAAGACTCCCATGCGCAGCGGGGTCATCCGGCAAGAGTTCACGCTCATGCGCTGGCCTGATCGAGCGATGAGGCCCCGGCGCGCCGCTTAGCCAGTTCAACGGAGTTGCCGATGTCGCGGACGGTCGCGCGGTGCAGCAGCCGCGGCTCGTTCCGATTAGCGATCGGCGTCCCTCGATGCATCGTGCAACGGGTTGTCCCACATGACCAGATCACCGGGTGACCAACGATGCGAATGGACATATCGCGGCTGGGTCGCATGAGCAATCATGTCCGAGATCAACCTGCGCTCGACTGGCCAACCGACCACGTGGGAGCTTCTCGTTATCAGCGTACAGCCACTTTCGACCTGAGCCCTCAAGGAGCCGAACCATAACTTGATGCGCCCGGGGATGCTCCGCCTTTACCGACTCCGGGAAATCGGAGAATCCAATTTTTGACCGGAAGTGAAACACCGAGTGCTCTACGATGAATACCTCGATCTGCTGCTTAGTTTCAGTTGGCAAGTCATCATAGGCGGCGCGCAGGTCCGCGTATTCGGTATTGCCGCCTTCGCTGGGAACCTTGATTGCGTAGAGCAGCGAGCACTTGGACTGAACATGCTGGTACGAGCTGTCGGTGTGAAAGAGCAGATTGCCTCTGGAGAACTTGAGAACCAGGTCGTCTTCGTCCCGAATCCGTGAGCCGTCCCGCGTGAGGTTTGAGACCCGCGTCAGCTCGGGAAGCACCGGTCGCGGACCACCATCGATCGCCAACGATAGGTTAATCACTTCAAGCGGGCCGAAGCGGCTCGCGAAGGCCACCTGCTGCTCCTGGGTCAGTTGCTGCCCGGGGAAGTGCAAGATGGCGTAGCGGTCAACGCAGCCACGATTGCTGCAAGTGTCGCCGATCGGTCGGACGTGACAGGTCCACCCCATCAACACGCGCGAAGAAGTCGCGTGAGGCAATCGGGGTAACAATCGGGAGGGATGACGCGGGTGCAACTCGGTTGTTCATGAACTGGTTCCTGTAGATTCAACTCACTTTCGATCGATTGGCGACTTGGTCAGCACGTCGGTCGATCGCGAACGCTCCTCGAGAAGGAAGGCTTGAGCGTCCGCCAGCTTTGCCGTCTTCGTACTGAATCCGGTTTGTTGAGCCAGCCGCTCCTGGAGATCCTTACGGTTGAGCACGATCTCAAGTGCCTCGTTGAGTCGGTCGACAACCGCATCGGGTGTCTTGGCTGGTAACAGCGCGTACCAATTAACGACTCGATAACCTTGAAAGCCTTGTTCAGCAACAGTCGGCACATCAGGAAAGCTGTATGCGCGTTCATCACCGGTGGAAGCGATTGCGCGCACCGATCCGTTCGAGACCATTGGTGCCATCGATGGTGGGGACCACGATGTACTGATTCGTCCCTCCCTGAGGTCAGTGACCAGCGGCCCTGTTCCGTTGTACGGTACGTGAACCATTTTTATCCCAGCCTGCTGCTCCAGCAGGAGCGATGCGAGATGGTGAGTGCTACCCACGCCAGCTGAACCGTAGGTCATTGTGCCCGGGTTGCGCTTCGCAGCGGCCACGATATCGCCTATGGTTTTGAAGGGCGAGGCACTGGGGACGAAGTAGACGTTCGGGAAGTTACCCAGCAGACCTACAGCTCTGAGATCCCTCCCTAGGTCATAAGGAAGATTACCCATCAGGGTCGGCGCTGTGAACATCGCGGCCGACGTGCCAAGGGTGATGGTGTATCCGTCGGGCTTCGCGTTCGCGCCGAGCGTAGTCGCGATCGTGCCGCTCGCGCCGGCCTTGTAGTCGATTGTACTGGCACCTTGAGAACCTCGGAGAGGCCATCGCTGATCCCACGAGCGATTGAGTCGGTGCCGGCGCCAGGCGCAAAGCCCACAAGGAACCGGATGGGCTCGCTGGGATACGGCTTGTCGGCTGCGGATTGAGCGACCGCACCGCCTGACGTAACCGCAAGCATCAACGTCGCCTGGACTGCCAAATGGCGCGATCGTCTGCCGAAGTCCCAGGCGTTGAACTGGGTGCTGGTTGCCGAAATTGATCGAGGTATCTTCATGCTGTTCCTCTTTGTCTCCTGTATGAAATCTGGTCAGCGCCCTGGCGCCTGGGACTCTTTCCTTCAGGATCTACTAGTTCAAGGGTGCTTCCAGTGGGCGCCAAGCTGCTGCAAAAGTGCGGAATGCCACGAGCCCGTGGGTACATCCCTCGGGCGGGCTGACCCTGATCATATTGAAGCAAATCAGTCGGATCTGGATAGGAATTGGTAGTCTTGCTGTTATCACTTTCCGATATAGCCCGGATGAAGCTACAACAACTGCGGTTCCTGTGCAAGGTTGCTGAGACCTTGAATGTCTCTCAGGCTGCTACTGCCCTGTTCACGTCACAGTCAGGAGTTAGCAAGCAAATTCGGCTACTAGAAGAAGAGCTAGGTACGGCGGTTTCCGTTCGTGATAAGAACAAGATTCTTTGATAACGGATGCTGGCGAGGCAATGGTTGCTACCGCCCGCCGCATGATCTTGGACAGCACGCAGCTGCATGAAATCGGCAAGGCCTTCTCTGGCGGCACCGGTAGACCGCTGAGGCGTGGCGACGACGCACCTGCATGCTCGCTATACCCTTCCTCCCGTTGTTGCGGACTTGAAGCGATTTCCAGCGGTACGTCTGAGCTTAGTTCAGCTGCTCGCCGAAGAAGTGGACAGTCATGTGGCCGGGGGGCATGCGGATCTTGGCATCTCGCCGAACATCCATGAGGATGACTCCCAAGTCATCAGGATTCCATTTCTCCAAACGCGGCGACTGTTGATTGCGCCCCGCGGCCATGAACTGCTCCTGATCGGTAGGCCGAGCCTGCGCCAGATCAGCCGCTATCCGCAGGTCACTTATGATGCCCGCCTAGGCAACACGTCTAACCTTCTGAGGGAGTTCAAGCGGGCGGGATTGTCCCTCCAAACGACTATCACTGCAATGGACTCAGACGTGATGAAGGCCTACGTCGCGCTCGGCCTCGGAGTCGCGATCATCCACAATGTTGCATTTAACGCGAGGGTCGATCGAAAGCTTGGCGCGCTTGATCTCAGCTATGTGCTCAAGCCTGTTACGTCCTACCTGCTGCTGAGGCGGGGTAAGTTTCTTGGCCCCCGAGCTGCAAGCGTCGTATTGGTGACTAGCGCCCGACTTGACCAGCACAGCGCTTCGAGACCTTGTTCATTTGGGCCCGACAGACAGCGGCGAGTGACGTCACACCTTCAGCTGGTGAAGTCAACTTATGCAGTGCGCGACAAGGTCGATGTTTGGCGGTTTCTTGAGGCACTCAAAGGACGGTTCGCCGAGTTCGGGCTGTTGCTGAACCAAGAAAAGACGCGTGTCTTGGAGTTCGGCCGTTTGCGGCCCAACACTGCGCGCAACGTGGCCTGAGAAGGCCACAGACGTTCGACTTCTTGGGGTTCACGCACATCTGCGGGGTCACGAGAACGAACGGTCGGTTCACCGTGATGCGGCTGACATCGAGCAAGCGGATGCGTGCCACCCTCAAGGCGTTGCGACAGACGCTTAAGCGCCGAAAGCACGAGCCCATCTCCGTGGTCGGTCGCTGGCTTAGGCGCGTAGTTCAGGGCTACTTCAACTATCACGCTGTATCGGGCAACAGACTGGCGGCCCACTCGATCCGATGATGATGGAACACAGCAAACTCCAGCCGCACCGGCTGAGGCGCTGATCCGCTTCGAGACGGAGCCTGGCGTGCAGATGCAGGTGGATTGGATCGAGTTCCGACGCAAGAAGGGCTCGAACCTGTTCGCCTTCGTCGCGACGCTCGGGTACAGCCGATCGAGCTATGTCGAGTTCGTCAGCGACATGAAGCTCGAGACATTGCTGTCGTGCCATGCGAACTGCTTTGCCTGGTTCGGTGGCGTGCCGAAGCAGGTGCTCTACGACAACATGAAGACGGTGGTGCTGGAGCGTGATGCCTACGGTCCGAAGCAGCACCGGTTTACCCCGAAGTTCCTGGACTTCGCCAAGCACTACGGCTTTGCGCCGCGGCTTTGCCGGCCCTATCGGGCCAGAACGAAGGGAAAAGTAGAGCGAATGAACGGCAATCTGCGTCGCAGCTTCTATGTGCCGCTGATGGCCAAGCTGAAGGCAGTGGGGCTGGAGCTTGACGTGATCACGGCCAACACCGAGGTGTGGCGATGGCTGCGCGAAGTTGCCGAACAGCGAGTTCACGGCACGACCAAGTGTGTTCCGGCGGTGCAACTGGATCAAGGAGCGCCCTAGCCTGATGGCATTGGCGATGCCGTACGGCGCCCCGAAACCCGCGCAACTGGCATCGGCGGCGGAACTGAAGGAACGCTACAGCGACTGGAACGACCCGTTGCAGCATCCGCTGAGTGTCTATGACCGGCTGCTCGAGGTGGAGTTGACCCGGTTTCGCGGACACCTGATCCTTACGGAAGTAGGAGTCCGCAATGGCCAAGACCCGACCCCCATACCCGGCGGAGTTCCGCCAGCAGATGATCGAGCTGGTGCGAGCCGGCAAGACACCGGCGGAGTTAGCCCGGGAGTTCGAGTGCACTGCGCAAACCATCGCCAACTGGGTAGGCCAGGAGGCAATCGATCGCGGCAGGCCGCTGCCAGGCAAGGATGGCCTGAGCAGCGCTGAGCGCGACGAACTGAACCGCCTGCGACGTGAGAATCGACAGCTCAAGATGGAGCGCGATATCTTGGCAAAGGCTACGGCCTGGTTCGCCAAGAAAGGCGATCCGACATCCACGCCGTCTTCGAGCTCGTGATGGCGAACCAGGCCGACTTCAATGTGCGAACGATGTGCCGGGTCCTGAAGGTCTCGGCCGCTGGATACTACGGATGGCGGGACCGGGCACCGAGCCCGCGATGCCTCGCCAATGCGGTGCTCACGGAGCGGATCCGGGAGATTCACCGGCAGTCCAACGAAAGCTACGGGATGCCACGGGTGCGGGCAGAACTCCTTGAGCAAGGTCATCGCGCCAGCCGCAAGCGGGTGGCTAGGCTGATGCGGCTCGCTCGCCTCCGCGGCATCAGCCGCCGCCGCGGATTCGTGGTGACGACGCAGCGCGACCCGCGTCAGCGGCCGGCGCCCGATCTGGTCAATCGCAAGTTCGTGGCCAACGGCCCGAACGAACTCTGGGTCGCCGACATGACGTACGTGCCGACCTGGGCGGGGTTCGTCTACCTGGCCGTTGTGCTCGACGTCTGGAGCCGTCGAGTCATCGGCTGGTCGATTGGTCAGTCCATGACGTCCGATCTCGTTCTTGCTGCGCTGAACATGGCGCTGTCGCAGCGACGACCGGATGACGTCATTCACCACAGCGACCAAGGCAGCCAATACACCAGCATTACGTTCGGCACGCGCTGCCGTCAGATGGGGGTTCGGCCATCGATGGGATCGGTCGGCGACGCCTACGACAATGCGATGGCAGAGAGCTTCTTCGCTAGCCTGGAGTGCGAACTGATCGAGCGCCGCAGCTTCCAGAGCCACACCGAGGCCCGCATCGCGTTGTTCACCTGGATCGAAGGCTGGTACAACCCGCGGCGCCGACACTCGGCACTCACCTATCTCTCGCCGATCAACTACGAAAGGAGCCATGCCGCCCGAAGCGAACAGCAACCGCCCCGTCCCGACACCGGGTTGACCACCGTCGGCTCAGGCGTGGCAGGCGCCACGCCGCCGGTGGACAACCCTGCAGTAGCGAACGCTTGAGAATCAAGCGCTAACCTGTCTGCGGAACCGGGGCAACTCCAAGGTGGCGACATGAACCTGGCGCATGAACGGATCGCCGAGCTGTGTGAGCAACTGCGGCTGACGACCGTTGCCGAGAGCCTTCCACACTTAGCCCAGAAGGCAGCTGCCAGCGACACGAGCCTGACCGAGTTCCTGGAGTCGGTGCTCAGAGCTGAGGTGGCGGTACGGCTCACCCGGCAACGCAGCACCTTGACCAAGCTCGCCGGCTTCCCGGCAATCAAGACGCTGGACGGGTTCAGCTTCGACGTCGCAACCGGCGTGCCGAAAGGCCAAGTTCAGGAGTTGGCGAACCTCGCCTTCATCGAACGCAACGAGAACGTGGTGCTGCTGGGGCCAAGCGGCGTCGGCAAAAGCCATCTTGCAGTAAGCCTGGGCTACAACGCCACGCAGGCCGGCATCAGAACGCGCTTCATCACGGCGGCCGACCTGTTGCTGATCCTGACGACGGCGCACCGGCAGAACCAGCTGGCCGATGCCCTGCGGCGATTCGTCAACCCGTACCGTTTGCTGATCATCGATGAGATCGGATACTTGCCGATGAGCCGCGAGCAGGCGAATCTGTTCTTCCAGGTGATTGCCAAGCGATACGAGCGCGGCAGCGTCATCGTCACCAGCAACCTGCCGTTCGGACAGTGGGACAAAACCTTCGCCGACGACGCGACGCTGACCGCGGCGCTTCTGGATCGGTTGCTTCACCATGCTCACGTGGTCCCCATCCAGGGCGAGAGCTATCGGCTTAAGGACAAGCGAAAAGCGGGACTGCTGCAGGCCAAAACGGCCAAGGAGGCGAAGGCGACCTCCTGAGGAGAGGCGCGCGATCACAGACGGCTTCGGGCTACGCCCTGCGCCATCTGTGATCGCAGGGAAGCGATTCCCGAGCAAGGCGGTGTATCAAAAGTGAGTTGCCGATGCCGGGCAAAACTGTGTCAGTTCTGAGTTGCCGTTGACACATGGAGGCCTCTCTGCCAGCCCCGCCTGATCTGGACATACCCTTGCGGTTTCCGGACGACAGCGATTTCCGGGAGCTTGACCGACTAAACGAGCTACCAAAGGAGCCAACTGCCAGCGCCGGCAACGATCCCACATTGACCGCCGCAGCCACGGGCAAAGGATCTACCCCGTTGGTGTCGATCAGATTGCCGCCTGAATTGATCAGGGAGTACATCCTTGTTGTTGGCTGTCCTCCGTCTTCTTTTTGCTCCTCCACCCTTTCAACACAGAGGGGTCGATGCCGCATTTCTCGATCCAGTCCTCGCCGAGTTTGCGCGAGAGTTCATAGGCGATCAGGTCACTGACCGCGTTCTCAGCATCACGGAGTGCCTGGGTTACGTCCATGGCATCTTTGGCATCATCGCTTGGGGGAGGGGCCGTAGCGATTGCGGTCGGGGGCTTCTCCGGGCTCCATGGGCGGAGGCGTAGGAGGTCTTTGATAAACCGCATGACAGTCTCCGCACGCTACCAGGTGCTTACCTGCCGGGCCGGGGCTCCACCACATGAACGGAGGAGGGGTGGTTTGTGGGGTAGATAGAAAAACAGGCCCGAGAGGCCCGTGTTTACTAATGATCTGGCGGAGAGGGTGGGATTCGAACCCACGGTACGGTTACCCGTACGCCTGATTTCGAGTCAGGTACATTCGACCACTCTGCCACCTCTCCGTGCCGGATACATCGCAGTCTAGCCGGACATTATAGCCAGAACTGCAACCTTCCAAGCGCGAGAGCCCGGTGCCACACTCGCGCAGCACCGGGCTCCTTCGACCGCAGGCTGAAACCGCTCCCGCGGTTCCGCGCCTAGCCGGTCAGGGGGCGGACGAACGACTCAAGCCGCTTGACGCTCGCGCGCGAGTACCTGCACGTTGTCGCCGTTGATCGAGATCCGGCGCGGCTTCATGGCCTCCGGAATCTCGCGGACCAGGTCGATGCCGAGCAGGCCGTTCTCCAGCTTCGCGCCGACCACCTTGACGTGTTCGGCAAGCTGGAAGCGATGCTCGAAATCACGGGCTGCGATGCCTCGATGCAGGTAGGTGGCTTGCGTCGCCGGACGCTGCTTGCGACCGGTGATCTTCAGCGCGTCCTGCTCGACTTCGATGTCGAGCTCGGACTGTTCGAAGCCGGCCACCGCCATCGTGATCTTGTACTTGTCCTGCTCGACCAGCTCGATGTTGTACGGTGGATAGCTGGGCTGGGCATCGCCGCGAAGCGAGTTGTCCATCAGCTGCGCCAGGCGATCGAAGCCGATCGCGGAGCGGTAAAGGGGAGCGAAATCCAGTGAGTTCATGCTTGCAATATCCTCAAGTTAAGCGATATGGGTTTGGCGGGCCCGTTATCGGCACCCGCTGATTCCAAAATAGGTTCACCCCGTGCAGTTTTCAAGACCCGCTGGTGAGGTCTCATCGACCTTTCGGAACTGCGGGACATCGACTGGGCCGGCGGCGATCGCGAGCTGCTCCCGGGGCCACACGAGATTGAGGCGCCGCAGGCTGCCCGGTCGCGCGCCGGCGAAACCCGCTCTATCGGTTGGCGCAGATGAAGGTTTCGATCCGGTTTGCCGTCAGCAGCGCGGGATCTTCTTCGCGGGCCTATCGGACCGCAGGAAGTCGAAGTCCACCCCCTGGTCCGCCTGGGTGATGGACTCCAGGAAAAGCTTGCGGTAGCCACGCGATGCCGTCGGCGGCTCGACCGGTTCCTGCTCGCGCCGGCGGGCGATCTCCTCGTCCGACACCAGCCACTGCAGCTGCCGCCGGGAGACACTCAGGCGTATGCGGTCGCCGGTGCGCACCCAGGCGAGCGGGCCGCCGACGGCCGACTCCGGCGTGACGTGCAGCACGATGGTGCCGGCGGCAGTGCCGCTCATGCGGCCGTCGGAGATCCGGACCATGTCCTTCACGCCGGCGCGGGCGAGCTTCTTCGGAATCGGCAGGTAACCGGCCTCCGGCATCCCCGGGGCGCCGGCGGGACCGATGTTCTTCAGCACCAGGATGTCGTCGGCGTTCACGTCGAGTGTCTCGTCGTCGACCCTCGCTGCAAGGTCTTGCGCGTTCTCGAACACCACTGCGCGGCCCTCGTGCTCCATCAGCGCCGGCGTTGCTGCCGACTGCTTGATGATGGCGCCGCCGGGCGCGAGGTTGCTGGTCAGCACGGCGATACCGCCCTGCGGGTAGATCGGTTGCTTGATCGGCCGGATCACGTCCTGCTCGAAAGGCGCAGGTGCCCGGTCGAGTTCCTCGCCGAGGCTACGGCCGGTGACGGTCAGGGCCTCGAGGTGGAGAAGGGGACGCAGCTCGCGCAACAGCGCCGGCATGCCGCCCGCCTTGTGGAAGTCCTCCATGTAGTGCTGGCCGGAGGGCTTGAGGTCGATCAGCACCGGCGTCTCCCGGCCCATCCGGTCGAGCGCCGGCAGGTCGAGCTCGAACCCCATGCGCCCGGCGATCGCTGCCAGATGCACCAGGCCATTGGTCGAACCGCCGATGGCGAGCAGCACCCGCAGGGCATTCTCGAATGCATCCGCCGTCAGGATCCGGTCGATGCTCAGTTTTGAACCGATCATCGCGACGGCGAGGCGCCCGGTTTCTTCGGCGACGCGGATACGGTCTGCCGTGACGGCCGGCGCCGACGCGCCGCCGGGCACCATCATGCCAAGCGCCTCGGCGATGCAGGCCATCGTGCTCGCGGTGCCCATGACCGAGCAGGTGCCGACGCTGGCGACGAGTTGGTTGTTGACCGCCGAGATCTCCTGCTCGTCGATCTCCTCCGCGCGGAACTTGCCCCAGTACCGCCGGCAGTCGGTGCAGGCGCCGACCCTTTCGGATCGATGCGAACCGGTGAGCATGGCGCCCGTAACCAACTGGATGGCGGGAATGCCCGCGGATGCGGCCCCCATCAACTGAGCGGGCACCGTCTTGTCACAGCCGCCGATCAGCACTACCGAGTCCATCGGCTGTGCGCGGATCATCTCCTCGGTGTCCATCGACATGAGGTTGCGCAGGTACATGCTGGTCGGCTGGGAGAAACTCTCGGCGATCGAGATCGTCGGGAATTCGAGCGGCAGTCCACCGGCCAGCATGACGCCGCGCTTGATCGCGTCGATCAGTTGCGGCGCATTGCCGTGGCAGGGGTTGTAGGCGCTGCCGGTATTGACGATGCCCACGACCGGCCGGTCGAGCGCCTCGTCGGTGAAGCCCGCGCCCTTGATGAAGGCGCGGCGCAGGAACATGGAGAAGCCGCTGTCGCCGTAGTTGGTGAGGCCCTTTCGCAGCCCGTCGGCCGGCGGGGCCGCAGTCCCAGGGGCCTGCTTTTGCTTCTCCTGCTGCTCCTGCCTCTCCTCCTGCTTCTCCTTCCCCTCGTCCCGCTTGCCGTCCGACATCCGCTGCTCCCGATCCTGTCACGGCGCCCGATGAAGCGCCCCAGGCAACGAGTCTACAGGGCCCTGCCGGCAATCTCGCGCCCGCGCTCCCCGGAAGGGAGCGAGAGAGCCGTCAAGACAAACGAATTGGGCAGAAAAGCGGGTTACCAGCTGCCGCTGTAGTTGCGCACGGTGCCGTTGAAATCGTCAGCCAGGTAACCGCCGACGGAAGGACCACCCTGCTTGCTGTACACGCCGCACATCAGGCGCTTGAATGGTGCGCTCCGAACCATCGGCTCGTACCCCGGCGGGCCGGTGACCGGGGCCGGCGGCGGCAGGTGGGCGTTCCAGCAGACACGCATGAGATCGGGCTGTCCGCTCACGCTTTGCACCACCAAGGCAGCGAACGAGTCGCCGCTCCTCCAGGTCCCGGCACCCTGATCGAGTGTCACGGTCGCGTTGCGCAGGTCGAGCGGCGCGCCCTCCAGCGTCAGGCCGTTTGCTTTGACGGAAGTGATCACGCCACCGTTGAACTGCGGTTGGACCTCGACGATATGGTTGAGGCCGATGCCACTTGCGCCTGGGAATCCGGCTGTGACGGTGTAGCTGGTCAGCGATCCGCCGAGATAGTACGAATCGTTGCCGGACACGACCTTGCGGTAGTTGCTGTAGGGAGTACCCGGCGCCGGATCCGGCGACACACCCGCGGTCAGCGCAGCGAGCACGGCCGGCCCGCGGACGCTCGGAGCCGCCACCGGAGCAGGAGGGGCCGTGACAGGAGCAGGTGCCGAAGGCGAGGGGGCTCCCCCGGAGGGTGCGGGTGAGGGTGAGGGTGAGGGTGCGGGTGCGGGTGTCGCCGCCGTCGGTGCCGGTGCAGGCGCCGGTGCGACGCCTGGCACGATCGGCGCCGGGACGGGAGCGGAGGCGCCGCCGCCAGGCGCCGGGGCGGGAGGACGGGGCGGGGGCTGGGGCGGGCGTTGCGCCAGGCGCGCCCGGGCTGGCCGATACCGCGGTCTCCTCGCCTCCGCCACCGCCGCCACAGGCTGCCATCGACATCGAGATCATCACGGCTGCGAGAGAAGTTCTTTGAAGCATTGTCCTTCCAGGGTCTGGTTCGTGTTGGTGCACGCGTCCGGAGGCCGGTTTTGCGCGGGCTAAAGTCTAGAACGCCGACACAATCGTAAAGAGCCCCGTCAGAAAATTCCCGAAATTGCCTCGCTTGACCGTAAGCTGGCCGTCAGACGTGGATTGGAATGTGAAATAGATCACGCTTCGGGCCGCGGGCAGCACGTCTGTGACGCCTGCCGGACGTTGGCCGTCTGGGATCTACCGCCCGGGAGGGCGGTCGGGACTCGTGCGCCAGGCCTCAGCGCAGCTCGAATGCCTGCGCCAGCAGTTCGTAGGTCCGCTGACGTGCCTGATAGCTGGGTGCAACGCTGAGCACTATGAGCTCGTCAGCCTGATAGAGGTCGCGCAGGTGGAGCATCCGTTCGGCCACGTGCTGCGGCGAGCCGACGATGCTTCGCGGCCGCTCCGCGAGCGCGATCTCCTTTGCCTGCTCATCCGGCTGCCACTGCGCCGCCTGCTCGACCGACGGGATCGGAGCGTTGACGCCGTACGCCATCTCGACGCGCCTGAGGTCGACGGCTTTCAGGTAGCTGGCCGCTTCCTCGTCGGTTTCCGCACAGATCGCAAAAACAGCAACTGCGCAGTAAGGGGCGGCATCGGCACCAGGCCGGAAGGAGCTGCGATAGTCCCGCGCCACCTCCTGCCCGCCCTGGGCATTGATGAAATGGGCGAAAGCAAAGCGGATGCCGAGATGGGCGGCAAGCGCACCGCCGTAGCGGCTCGAGCCGAGCATCCAGATTTCCGGCGCGGTGTCGACGATCGGCTGCAGCGGGATGCCGCTTGCTTCATGGCCCGGCGGCAGCGGGCCCCGGGTCAGCGCAATCAGGTCCATCACCTGGCTCGGAAAGACATCGGGGTCGTACCGTCCCCAAGCAACCAGTTGGGCCGTGCGCTGTTCGCCGCCGGGAGCGCGGCCAACGCCAAGGTCGATCCGCCCAGGGAACATCGCTTCGAGCATGCGGAACTGCTCGGCTACCTTGAACGGGCTGTAGTACGGCAGCATCACGCCGCCGGTGCCCAGTCGAATGCGACGGGTGACGCTGCCAAGGCGGGCCAGCATCACCTCCGGGCAAGGGTTGCAGACGCCGCGCAGGCCGTGATGCTCGGCGCACCAGTAGCGGCTGTAGCCGAGATCGTCGGCCATCTGCGCGAGGTCGATGGTGGCTGCAACGGCGTCGCTGGCGGTGTGCCCGGTGATGACGGGCGACTGGTCGAGGATGGACAGGCGGGTGCTCACGGCGGCGCCTCACCAGGCGGGCATCGCCAGTAACCGTTGATTTGTCCAGGGCGGGCCCATTCCTTCGCGTCGTTCGTCATTGCGAGCCAGTGGGCTTTCGAGATGGTGCTTCTCGACGGATCCGTACGTTCGGTCGATTGTCCAGGGGAGGCATGCAGATCCTCGAACCGACGCAAAGAGAGCGTCGGAAATATCGATCATGCTAGATTAGCTTCAACAAAAACAGTCGTTTGCATCTACCCCACATCAGCTTCGACGGACCAGAGCGGCCAGATTCTGCGCGCACCACTCTCGCCTGAAGCTGACTACGGTCGTACACGCACCATTCCGGCGCGCCTGAGCGGAGCGAGGCTTAGGCAATTTGTGTGCCTGCGCAAATTCCTTCACAGAGCCTCATGGCGTACTCGCCTAAGATTCGCCTCAGCAGCTTAACGGAACGATCGGAGCGCCACGGGGCCTTTGAGCACGTTATCCGTCCTGAAGGGGTGATGGTGCCGGTACCGGAGCGTTACGCGTTGTTCGACCACATACGGGAAGTCGCGGGGCTCAGGCTCGGCGATGTGGTCGGCAACCTGCTGCCCCGGATCGCGGACGAACTGATCAGCGGGCCCACAACCGCCCGGCCCCTGCAGGTGGAGGCCGCCCTGTCGACGGCTGCGCAGGTCCTGCTGGAGGAGATCGACATCCGCTCCGAGTCCGCCGCCGGCGCTCTCGATGAATTCCACTTCCGCTCGCTGCAGGAGCCGCCCCGCAACGGGCGTGCCGGAGCATCCTCGCCGCCACCGAGGCCGTTGCCCGCCTCCTACGAATTGATCACCGAGGCCGCGCTGACCGACCAGATCGTCGCGCAAACCCTCGCTGGGCGCGCGCGCGAAGCGCTCGAGGAGGCCTACCCGGCGTATCTCGGCCGTCTCGCCCAGCTCACCGGCACGCCCGCGGACGAGGATCACTGCCCGCTTGGCGCGAAGGCGCTGGCGATGGCGCTGGTCACCGCGGTTCGGCCCTTCTCGTCCGATCCATTGACCCGCGACCACATCGAAGCCGCATTGCTGAAGCACGCCGTCATCCCCATCCGCGAGATCATCGCCGCCGCCGACCGCAAGATGGCGGAGCAGGGCGTTCTCTCCAACCTGCCGCGCATCGTCGTCTTCCCCGGCCTGCGCAAGGCGGTGGAGGGCGCGGTGACGCGATCCGCGCGGGCATCCGCAGCGGTACGCGTCGCGCCGGCATCGCTGGCGGCAGACGGCACGCGCGCCGCCCCGAGCCCGGCCTCGGCCCGTGCTCCGGCGGCTCCCGCTACTTCGGGCTCGCCTGCCACTTCCGGCTCGCCCGCGACGTTCGAATCACCCCAACCTGCCGAGGCGTCCGCTCCTTCCGGCAAACCGCAAGGGGAGAACGGCTTTGGCGGCACGATAGCCGTGGCGGCGCGCAAGATCGTGCGCGACGCAAAGGCTTCGATGATCCTTGGCGCCCATCCGATGGTCGGCTCGCAGGATCCTCGCTCGTCGTTTCGCAAGGCCGATATGCTTCCCGGCCATGACACGCTGGAGCGTGACGCGATCGCCTTCGCGCATCAGGTGGGGCACCAGCCCTTCAGCACCGCCGCCCGCCAGGAGTTCTTCAACCAGCTGCGCCAGAAGATGAGGGAGGGCGGCGTCGATGCGGCGCACCTCGCGACCCTGGACCTGGTTGCGGCCATGTTCGACTACGCCGCTGATCACGAACGCATTCCGGATCCTGCCCGTCCTCTCCTGTGGCGCCTGCAGCTGCCTTCGCTGACCCTGGCCTGCCTGGATCCCGGATACTTGAGCGACGAGCCGCGTTCGGTGCGCCGGTTGGTGGAGCATGTCGCGGCGATCGCCACCGCCTATCCCGACGACATTTCCCGAGGCAGCGAGCTTTACGGCCGCCTGCAGACGGTGGTGAGGGCAGTGGAAGTCGTGGCCCATGCGTTTCAGGTGCGCAGCCAGGTGCTTTCGGAGCAGGTCAAGATCGAATACCAGCGTGCCGTCTACGGCATGGGCCAGCTGGTCGCCAAGGTCGGCCGGGAAAGGCGCGAGCTCGAATCCAATGCGGGACGACGCAATCGCCGCGACTATCGCCGGCGGCCGTCGCGCGAACGCGAGTTCGAGATCAGCGGCAAGATCGAGAAGCTGCTGGCCGAACGCCTGCGCGATCGGGAAGTGCCGGAGTCGGTTGCCGAGTTCCTCAAGGGGGTCTGGCTGCGACACCTGCGCACGGCGGTGCTGCGCGACGGCGAGGAGAGTGCCGGCTACCAGGCGGCCCTGAAGGTGGTCGACGACCTTCTCTGGACCATCGACGGCGAAGGCCAGCGCCGCAGCCGCAGCGAACTTGCCCAGCGGATCCCGGAGATGCTGAAGATCCTGACCCAGGGGATCAGCGACATCGGCGCGAAGCCGGAAGACTACCGGCCGTTCTTCGACGAGATGTTCCTGATCCACCTGCGACGGATGCAGAAGCGCCGGAAATCGGCCGACGGCACCGCCATGAGCGCGGAGGACTTGCCGGTACTGAGCGATGTCGCATCCTCGGCCGGCGAGGGCCCGGCGCCAGACCCTTTGCCTTCCAGCGGCCAGGCGGCCGAGCGCGTGCCGGTGGCGGCACCTGCGCCTGCGCCCTCGCGGGTGCAGCGTGCGTCGGGCGCGATCGCGGCCGAGCGCGCGCCCGCCGCATTCAGGACGGTGTCCGCACCGGCGCAACCCTTGCCGTCAGCAGCCCCGGCCGGCCCGGTTGCACGGGCCACTGCGAGACACGCTACGGCACCGGCCGCCGGCGCGCCCGCCGCCGCATCGGGCGGCACTGCGGCCGATGTACCCGTACCGGTGCCTGCAAGCGCGCGCAAGCGTTCGGCCGCCAGCGTGGACCCGGGTGCGCAAAGCGCGTCTGAGCTGAGACTGCGCCGCCTGATCGACGAGACTTCGCTTGCGGACGCGCCGCGGCGTCCAGTGCGGATGGAACTTGCGCCGGACGAGCTCGCGCGCGATCTCGAGCCGGGCCAATGGCTCGAGATGATCACCAGCAAAGGGCGCAAGATCCTAGCCAAGGTCGCTTGGATCAACGAACGCCGTTCGGTGGTCCTGCTGCTCCAGCACCCGGATCGCCTGATCCTGTCGAGGCACGTCGCGGCACTGAAGGAGCGCGCCGAGCGCAAGCGCGTCTTCCGCGTGAGTTGAAAAGGAAAGGGGAAGGCGCGCCGCAGGAAGGGCGCCGCCTTTGCTATACTGCGGGCCGCAGCAGGCGCGTAGCTCAGTTGGTTAGAGCACCACCTTGACATGGTGGGGGTCGTTGGTTCGAATCCAATCGCGCCTACCAGAATTCCGTCCAGGGCACGCACGCTCGTCCTTGGAAACAATCCCCTCCAAGAAGCCGAGTCCGCCTCAACCATCCGTGCCAATCATCACCCTTCCGGACGGATCCCAGAGATCGTTCGACCACCCGGTCACCGTCGCTGAAGTTGCGGCATCCATCGGTCCGGGTCTCGCCAAGGCGGCACTTGCGGGAAAGGTCGATGGCAAGGTCGTCGACCTGTCCTGCCGGATCGAGCACGACAGCCGCGTCGCCATCGTCACCGACAAGGATCCGGAAGGCCTCGACGTCATCCGCCATTCCGCGGCGCACCTGCTCGCCTACGCGGTGAAGGAACTGTTCCCGGATGCGCAGGTGACCATCGGCCCGGTGATCGCGGACGGTTTCTACTACGACTTCTCGTACAAGCGCCCCTTCACGCCGCAGGACCTGGAAGCGATCGAGGCCAAGATGCGCGAGCTGGCGCGGCTCGACGAGAAGGTGAGCCGCGAAGAGTGGAACCGCGACGACGCGGTGCGCTACTTTGAATCCATCGGCGAGAAGTACAAGGCGCAAATCATCGCCGCCATCCCGGCCGACGAGCCGATCGGCCTGTATCGCGAAGGCCGGTTCATCGACCTGTGCCGAGGTCCGCACGTACCTTCCACCGGCAAGCTCAAGGTCTTCAAGCTGATGAAGCTTGCCGGCGCCTACTGGCGCGGCGACTCCAGCAACGAGATGCTCCAGCGCATCTACGGCACCGCCTGGACCCGCAAGGAAGACCAGGAAGCCTACCTGCACATGCTGGAGGAGGCCGAGAAGCGCGATCATCGGCGGCTCGCGAAGGACCTCGATCTGTTCCACACCCAGGAAGAAGCGCCGGGCATGGTGTTCTGGCATCCCAAGGGATGGGTCATCTGGCAGCAGGTCGAGCAGTACATGCGCGAGGTCTACGTCGCGAGCGGCTACCAGGAGGTGCGTTGCCCGCAGATCCTCGACGTGAGCCTGTGGAAACGCTCCGGTCACTGGGACAACTACAAGGAGAACATGTTCTTCACGTCGTCGGAGAAGCGCGACTACGCGGTCAAGCCGATGAACTGTCCGGGACATGTGCAGATCTTCAACTCCAACCTGCGCAGCTACCGCGAGCTGCCGCTGCGCTACGGCGAGTTCGGCGGCTGCCACCGCAACGAGCCTTCCGGTGCCTTGCACGGCATCATGCGGGTGCGCGCCTTCACGCAGGACGACGGCCACGTCTTCTGCACCGAGGAGCAGATCGAGCCCGAAGTGACCGCGTTCCATCGCCAGGCGATGAAGGTGTACGCGGACTTCGGCTTCGACCAGGTCTCGCTCAAGCTTGCGCTGCGTCCGGAGAAACGCCTCGGCACGCGACGAGACCTGGGACCGGGCCGAGGAGTCGCTGCGTGCGGCGCTGCAGGGCCTGCGGTGTCGAATGGCAGGAGCTGCCGGGCGAAGGCGCCTTCTACGGTCCGAAGATCGAGTACCACCTCAAGGATTCCATCGGCCGCCCCTGGCAGCTCGGCACCATGCAGGTCGATTTCATGATGCCGGAGCGGCTCGATGCGGAATACGTGGCCGAGGACAACTCCCGCAAGCGCCCGGTCATGCTGCACCGCGCGATCGTCGGGTCGATGGAGCGCTTCATCGGCATCCTGCTGGAGAACTGCGCCGGAGCCTTGCCCGCCTGGCTCGCGCCGCTTCAGGTCGGTGGTCCTCTCCATCACCGACCAGCAGGCGGACTACGCCGACAGCATTACGCAAGCCTTGAAAAAACAAGGGCTTAGGGCTCAGGGGGATTTGCGGGGTGACAAGATCGGCTATAAGATTAGAGAGCACAGCCTACAAAAGGTTCCTTATCTCCTGGTGGTAGGGGAGAAGGAAAAGCAGGCCGGGCAAGTGGCTGTTCGAGCCCGCGGGGGCAAGGACCTCGGTGTCATGACGCTGGAGACTTTTCAGAAAGCAATCGGCGCGGACGTCTTGGCCAAGGGCCTCGGAAACGGCAGTTGATTGCCGCTCCCCGGCACCGGCTGTCTCCGCGCGGGTGCGCGGACCGGCAGGAGCCGAACCGCAAGCAAGACAGTCGTTCGATTAATTTCTTGGAGAGCTCAGCATCGCTACAGAACGTTCCCATCGCCTGAACGGCGAGATCACCGCTTCGGAAGTCCGGCTGGTCGGCATCAACAACGAACCGCTCGGGATCGTCCGTCTCGGGGACGCCCGGCGGATGGCGGAGGAGTCGGACGTGGACCTGGTCGAGATCGCCCCGACGGCAGTCCCGCCGGTCTGCCGGTTGATGGACTACGGCAAGTTCCGTTACCAGGAACAGAAGCGCGCCAACGAGGCCAAGGCCAAGCAGAAGATCGTCCAGATCAAGGAAGTCAAGTTCCGGCCGGCCACCGATGAAGGCGACTACGCCATCAAGGTGCAGGAACATGCTGAACTTCCTCTCGGAGGGCGACAAGGTCAAGATCACGCTGCGTTTCCGGGGCCGCGAGATGGCTCACCAGGAGTTCGGCGTCCGGCTGCTCGAGCGGGTCCGGAACGACATCGACGAGATCGCGGTGGTCGAGTCCATGCCCCGCATGGAAGGCCGCCAGATGGTCATGATGGTCGCGCCTCGCAAGAAGAAGTAGCCTAGGAAGAAGCTGCCTGGATCCCGGCTGGCATCCTCGCCGGAACAGCCTGCCGCCAGGAACCAGCTGCCTGCTATAATCAGGGCTTACCTTCCGAACGTCGGGCGGGTTCTCCAAGTACGCATCCTGATCGAAGCCTGGCCCACCGCCACGCCTCTTGAGTCGATCCTTCGAAGTGCCACCGCAAGGTGACGCCTGAGGGTTGCCCGGGGCCCGCCGTCGGTCTTCGGCTGCCGGCAGTCAATACGGCGACAGGCTTCGATTCAACGGTCCAATGTCCGTGCTCACTCGTGAGCGGCGGCCGGATGCGGCACCTTGATCGGGCGCGGGGGTAGTGCAAGGCATTGTCATGGCAAAAATGAAGACCAAGAAGAGCGCGGCCAAGCGGTTTCGCGTTCGTCCCGGCGGCACCGTCAAGCGCGGGCAGGCGTACAAGCGCCACATCCTGACCAAGAAGACGACCAAGAACAAGCGTCACTTGCGTGGCGCCGTGCAGGTGCATGAGGCGGATACGGTCAGCATCCGCGCCATGATGCCTTACGCCTGAACGGGAGAACGAGATGCCAAGAGTCAAGAGAGGTGTAACCGCCCGCGCCCGCCACAAGAAGGTCCTCGACCAGGCGAAGGGTTATCGCGGCCGTCGCAGTACGGTCTTCCGGATCGCCAAGGAAGCGGTCATGCGCGCCGGGCAGTATGCCTACCGCGACCGCCGCAACCGCAAGCGCGTTTTCCGCGCCCTCTGGATCACGCGGATCAATGCAGCGGCTCGCGAGCACGGCCTGACCTACAGCGTGTTCATGAATGGTCTGATGAAGGCCGAGATCGAGCTCGACCGCAAGGTTCTTGCGGAACTTGGCTGTCAACGACAAGCAGGCATTCAGCGCCATCGTCGAGCAGGTCAAGTCGAAGATCGGAGAGACGCCCGCTTCGGCGGCCTGATCCGCGTCGACCTGGCGGGGCTTGTGCAGTCCTTGAAGCGATCGGAGGATCGCGTCGGGGGTCATGCCAGGCCCCGTTTCGTTGCGCGTCTCACACCGAGGTACGCACGACATGGATGCCGATCTTGAATCGATCGTCGGCGAGGCGCGGCAGAAGATCGCTGCGGTCAACGAGGAGCCGCAGCTGGCCGACGTCAAGGCGGCTTTCCTCGGCAAGGCCGGCGCGCTGACCGGACTGATGAAGTCGCTGGCGTCGCTGAGCGGCGATGCCAAGGCGCAGCGTGGCCAGGCGCTCAATCGAGCCAAGCAACAGGTGGAAGCGCTGCTTGGCCAGCGCCAGGCGGAGTTGCGCGAGGCGCTGCTTCAGCAGAAGCTTGCGGCCGAACGCATCGACGTGACGCTGCCCGGGCGGGGCATGGGCACCGGCGGCCTGCATCCGATCACCCTCACCATCGAACGCATCGAAGCCATCTTTCGCTCGATCGGCTTCGATGTCGCCGACGGGCCCGAGATCGAACAGGATTTCTACAACTTCACGGCGCTCAACATGCCTTCGGACCATCCGGCGCGCTCGATGCACGACACCTTCTATGTCGCAGCGCCCGAGGAGTCCGGCCGCACCGAGCCGCTGGTGCTGCGCACCCACACCAGCCCGATGCAGATCCGCTACGCGCGCAGCCATCCGCCGCCGATCAAGGTGATCGCGCCGGGCAAGACCTACCGCGTCGACTCGGACGCCACCCACTCGCCGATGTTCCATCAGTTCGAAGGAATGTGGATCGACGAGGACGTGAGCTTCGCCGACCTGAAGAGCGTCTATGCAGACTTCCTGCACCAGTTCTTCGAGCGCGACGACATCGACGTGCGATTTCGCCCGTCCTACTTTCCCTTCACCGAGCCGTCGGCCGAGATCGACATGCGCTTCAGCGAGGGGCCGTTGCGCGGCCGCTGGCTCGAAGTATCCGGCTCGGGGCAGGTCCATCCGAACGTCGTGCGCAACATCGGCCTCGACCCGGAGCGGTACATCGGCTTCGCTTTCGGTTCGGGCGTCGAACGACTCGCAATGCTGCGCTATGGCGTCGACGACCTGCGGCTCTTCTTCGAGAACGACCTGCGCTTCCTGCGCCAGTTCGCATGAGACCGACAGTGAGAATCGAGCCCGCAGCGGATAGCCCACGCAAGGACGCAGCGGACACCGGAGCTTGGAGATGAGGATTCCCGAGAGCTGGCTGCGTGCCTATTGCGATCCCGCGGCCAGTGCCGAAGAACTCGAGCACCG
This sequence comes from uncultured Pseudomonadota bacterium, assembly GCA_963844195.1. Classification (GTDB taxonomy): domain Bacteria; phylum Pseudomonadota; class Gammaproteobacteria; order Burkholderiales; family Burkholderiaceae_E; genus Lautropia. The sequence continues at coordinate 21,037 of CAWJNC010000010.1, forward strand.
GCTGACCATGTCGGGGCTCGAAGTCGAGGAGCGCACGCCGGTTGCGCCGCCTTTCAGCAACGTGGTGGTGGCCCGTGTGCTGGCTGCGCGAAAGCATCCGGATGCGGACCGGCTCACGGTCTGCGATGTCGATGCCGGGGAACCCGCAAAGCCGCTGCAGGTGGTCTGCGGCGCGCCCAACGTTCGCCCGGGGCTGGTCACCGCGCTGGCGCTGCCGGGCGCGAGACTGCCGGGAGGCGTGGCGATCGAGGTCGGACGGATGCGCGGCGTCGAAAGCCAGGGAATGCTCTGCTCGGCGAAGGAGCTTTCGCTCGCCGACGACCATGCAGGCATCGTCGAGCTTGCGCCGTCGCTCGAGCCTGGCACCGATCTGCGCGAGGCGCTGTCGTTGGACGAGAGCGTGTTCCTGCTCAAGCTCACGCCCAACCTTGCCCACTGCATGTCGGTGACCGGTGTTGCCCAGGAGGTTGCCGCCATCACCGGCGCTGCCTACAAGGGCCCGCAAGCGGTGCGGGTGGTGCCCACGCTCAGCGAGCGGCTGCCGGTGACGATCAGCGCTCCCGAACTCTGCGGCCGGTTCTCCGGACGCATCGTGCGTGGCGTCGACGCCAAGGCCGCAACGCCGGCATGGATGCGCGACCGGCTGGCGCGGGCGGGGCAGCGTTCGATTTCCGCACTGGTGGACATTTCCAACTACGTGATGCTCGAGCTCGGCCGCCCGACCCACGTCTTCGATCTCGACAAGATCCGCGGCGGCCTCGACGTGCGTTGGGGCAGGGCGGGCGAGCAGCTCGAACTCCTCAGCGGGCAGACGGTGGACCTGGGCGAACGCGACGGTCTCAAGGTCGGGGTGATCGCGGATGAAACGCGGGTGGAGAGTCTCGCCGGCATCATGGGCGGCGAGGCCACCGCGGTGACGCTGGAGACCATGAACATCTACCTCGAGGCTGCCTTCTGGTGGCCCACCTCGATTGCCGGCCGCTCGCGCCGCTACAACTTCTCGACCGACGCCGCGCAGCGCTTCGAGCGAGGTGTCGACGCGACCACCACCGTCGAGCACCTCGACTACCTGACCTCCATGGTCCTGTCGATCTGCGGCGGCGAGGCCGGCCCGGTGGACGACATCGTCACCGGGCTGCCTGAACGCAAGCCGGTGCAGCTGCGCGTAGCGCGGGCGCGAAAAGTGAGCGGCCTTGATCTGACGCTCACGGACTGCACGAGCGCCTTCGACAGGCTTGGCTTGTCCTACGTCGTGCTCGCCCCGGCGGCTTCTGACAGTGCCTCCGCCTCCGCCAGCGGCGAGGTCGTCGAGGTGACTCCGCCTGCGCGACGCTTCGACCTTTCGATCGAGGAGGATCTCATCGAGGAAGTGGTGCGCCTCTATGGTTTCGAGCGCATCGGCATAGCTGCCCCCCGCGCCAAGGCGACGATGCGGCCGGCACCGGAAGGGCGGCTGTCGCTGCTTGAAATCAAGCGTCGCTGGGCAGGGCGCGACTATCACGAGGTGATCAACTACAGCTTCGTGTCGCGGCGCGAGGACGAGCGCTTCGGCAGCGGCGCCCGCCCACTCGACGTGGTCAATCCCATTGCAGAAAACCTCGACGTGATGCGCACGACGCTGTGGAGCGGCCTGCTGGCGACGCTCGTGCACAACCTGAATCGCAAGGCGGATCGGGTGCGACTGTTCGAGCTCGGGCGCGCCTACCTGCGGGCCCCGGAACAGCCCGACGGGCCGCTTGCCGTGGCCGGCGTCGCGCAACCGTTGCGCCTCGCTGCGCTCGCCTACGGGCCGGCACAGGAGGAGCAGTGGGCAGTGTCGGCTCGGCAGGTCGATTTCTTCGATCTCAAGGGCGACCTGGTGGCGGCGCATGCGGGAGCGGACCTGCAGTTCCAGCCTGCCGAGCATCCGGCGCTTCACCCGGGGCAGTCGGCCCGCATCGTCAGCGGCGCCGGCACCTCGCTCGGCTGGATCGGCGTGCTCCACCCGCGGCTGGCAGCATCGCTGGACCTGCCGAGGCCGGTGGTGCTTTGCGAATTCGACTTGGACCCGCTGCTGCAGCGGCAGATCCCCGCACCTCAACCAACCAGCAAATATCCGCCGGCCATACGGGATCTGGCGATAATCGTGCCGGATCATGTACTTGCAGGGGTTTTGTTAACGCAGATCACGAATTACGCTAAGATCGGGACAACAACAGCTTGTATCAGGAACGTCAAGCTGTTCGACGAATACCGCGGTAAGGGATTGGAAAATAAGGAGAAAAGCCTTGCCTTCCGATTCTGGATGCAAGATACTGAGCGGACGCTCGGCGAGGCCGAGGTCGATGCGGCAGTGGCTGCAGTGCTCCAGTATCTTGTCAGCCGAACATGGCGCTCGTCTTCGCGCCTGACCAGACTGCGGGGCTGGTCGCAGCGGCAATACGTTCCTAGAAGAGCCTGCAGATCCCGGATGGACCAGAACGTATTCAAGCCAGCAGTGATGAGTCCTTCCAACATCGCCTCACCGAGCGAGTCGTCCGAGTTGGACGGCAGCGAAGACGCGCCGGAGCCGGCGGCGCTGCCGTCGGCCTCCGGGCCAGCCGCGCCGCCGCGGCAGCAATCCACGCTCACGAAGGCTGAACTTGCCGAGATGCTCTTCGACCAGGTCGGCCTCAACAAGCGCGAGGCAAAGGACATGGTGGAGACGTTCTTCGACGAGATCAGTGCGGCGCTGGTTCGCGGCGAAAGCGTCAAACTCTCCGGCTTCGGCAACTTCCTGCTGCGCGACAAGCCGCAGCGTCCCGGCCGCAACCCGAAGACCGGCGAAGAGATCCCGATCTCGGCGCGCCGGGTGGTGACCTTCCATGCTTCGCAAAAGCTGAAGGCCCAGATCGACGCGCCGCGCCGGCAAGCCCGCGACGAGCAGGCCCTGCCGCCGACGCTGGTGTCGACCAAGCTGCGGTAAATGAGCGGTCCCAGCAACAAGGCGGATGTCCGCGTCGTCCTGCCGCCGATCCCAGCCAAGCGCTACTTCACCATCGGCGAGGTCAGTGACCTTTGCGGCGTGAAGCCGCACGTGCTGCGCTATTGGGAGCAGGAGTTCACGCAGCTGCGGCCGATGAAGCGGCGTGGCAACCGGCGCTATTACCAGCATCATGAAGTCCTGCTGATCCGACGCATCCGCGAGCTCCTCTACGAGCATGGCTTCACTATCAGCGGCGCGCGCAATCGCCTCGCTGAGACCGTCCAGACCGGCCGCCGCAAGGAGGCCGAGCTGACCCAGCCGATCGACGAGACGATCGACATCCGTCAATCCGACGTCGCCGCCATTCGCGTGGACCTGCTGGCCGCGCTCGACGTCCTGCGCGACCGGTCGAAGTAGCGAGCGCCGCAGCGAAGGCGTACGCCGCGCTGGTATACTTCCACGTCAGTCGGGGCGTAGCGCAGCCTGGTAGCGCACTTGCATGGGGTGCAAGGGGTCGAGTGTTCGAATCACTCCGTCCCGACCAGTCAAATCAAAGGGTTGGCTCTCACAAGGGGCCGGCCCGTTTTGATTTCTGGTCATGGCTAAGCTAGTGGTGACTACTTTCCGCTTGCTGAGGCATCGGCGGCTCGTTTGCATGGACCTCCTTGGGTTCAGTGAAGTTGCCGCTTTCGCGAAACAGACTCACCGCCAGGGATGAGTAGACTTCGACGTTTTCCACCTGTGGCTCGGGCTCGCTGCTGCTGAAGGTGGGCGACGCTGCCACCGCCAGGATCACGCTGTACGCCCAGGAGAAGATGCCGCCACCAGCGGCATGGCGCGCATGAACATGATCCTGATATGCGGCGGAGTCGGCATCGCCAGATAGGTATCGCAGGCCGGTGCGTCGCGCCCCTGGTTCCAGTGCGCCACCGCGTGGGTCTCGTAGTAGAAGCTCCGGCGGCATCACCGTGGTCGGCGTGAAGATCGCCTCGCCGCGCGAACCGCGTCACACCCTGATTGGCTGCGGCGAAGGCGATGATTTCATACCTCCTCGCCTACCTAAAGAGGGGATGAGCTGCATGGAAAAACTGAAACTGAAACGCTGCCCGCGCTGCGACGGCACAGGTACCTACAAGGAGGCACGCAGTGCAAGCGCAGCGGCAACCTGACCGAGAAGCGGATGATCGATTTGATCGAGGACTAGCGGCCGAAGTACGCTTCGAAGCACCACCGGTCGGATGCCGCGCTCGCCAAGGAAGTCGCGAAGAGGCGAGCCCTGCTGCAATGGTTCGGTCCGCCGCAACAAGCCGTTCGTGCCTCCTGATGACGACGTGCTGGCGGTTCAGAAACGAGAAAGAGCGGACGCGCGCCCCAGCAATATCGAAGCTGGACGATCAGTTCAACTCGCTCGTTGACAATTCGGGAAGTGCAAGCCGGGCGACGTACGCCCGGCTTTTCCAAGACGCTCTCATGGTGCGCCGCCAGGAAGGAACATCAGCCGTCCTCCAACATGGGTCAGGGCGCGCGCCTCACCTTTAGCAAGCTGGTTTTCGTTATCCCTTGTGTCGCGAGCAGTCGCTGCTGAACGTGATGGAGCTAGCATCTGAACTACTTCCCTGTCGGGTAGGGAGATCGACGATGGCTGTACCACTACTTGGAAAGGGAAGTTAGCGAAGCCGCTATTCAGGTCTTTTTTCTCTATCGCCCCGCATTCAGCAGTGAAGGTGCTTGGGTTGGCGTCACTCCTAGTTCTGGCGACATAGCCAGTTGAAGAGGATGACCGCTGATTTCCGTCGATCGTGACGAGCGCGTCCATCGCCGATCGAACGATTGTGTCGAGGCGCCTCTCGCTGTCGTTGAGCTGTTCTTGTGCGCCCTTGCGCGCCAGCGCACCTGCGAAGACGTCCGCCATGACCCGGACGCGGGCGACGAGGTCATCCGACCAGGCGCGCTCATGTCGCAGGCAGGCGAAGACGATCGGACCCACGACCTGGCCGGCAACGGACATAGGCATCGTCAGGCTCGATTGCACACCCGCTCGTTTCCATGATGCCTGGTCGACCCCGGCCTCGGATGGAACGTCGTCGACCCGCGGCACCACGACAGCGTCGCCCGCGCGCAGCGCGCAGGCGCCGGATGACCCAGGGAAATGCGTCAGTAATGGACCTGGGCGGCACCGCCTGCACTCCGGCCACTGCCCAAGAATGAGTTACGTCCGCTGTGGTACCACTTGCACCAAACCGGGGCTGCTCGCGCAGTGGATCCTGGGTTCCGATGTCATCGGGGTAGGCGCTGCGTATGGCCGCCTGCTCGGGCTGAGCCTGCTCACGCTATTGATCGCCTGCTGGCCGGGCGCGGATGCGGCCCCGAGGCCGGCCCTGCACGCGGTTCTTGCCCATAACCTGCTGGCGGCGGTGTATCTCACCTATCTCGGGGCCGCGCAGCGCCCTGTGGGGATCCTGCTGTGGCCGGCCGTTGTGGAGCACGCGCTCGTTGCACTGCTATTGGCGAAGGCACGACCGGCGACTGGAGGATGAGGCATGCGCGTGTGGTCGTGTGCTCCAGCGCCCCGGCCGAGGCTTTCGGTCAGCCACTGAGCCAGGGAAGCCAATCGAGAAGCATGATTGGGGTTGGCTATGAACCGGAATTGTTCGAGCTGTAGTCAAGCGAGGGTTGGACGACCGAGTCCTGGTCGGAGCGAATGGCAACTTCTTCGCTGCGCGCACTCTGGATCCTCCAACCTGACGCTTTCGAAGATGTTGTACGCGTTGGGAGCAACGCGAAGCGCAGAGAGGAGGGCCGGGTGCTGCGAAGCGCGCGATTGAGGGTCGAGATGGAAAGGTTCGGATCCTTGAGTTTCTCTCTGAAGGATTTGAGCAGCCACCGGCGAGCATTGGCAGGACTCTTCCGGTCTCGCTCGGTCATCACGTCGAACAGGAATCGGATATCGGCCTCGTCGCCGGGAGTCAGCTTGCTCGCCCGACCGCTGACATTCCCGTGGTGAGCAGTCCGAAGAATGTCGGCCAGGACAGGGAGCAGAATTCTCGGGATGGGCAGGCCGGCGTCGAGCATTTTGAGCAGCCTTCCCGCTTCGCGCTGTTCCAGCGCGAGCTGCATAGCCGTGGCGTAGTCTCGCCCCCACGCGTCAGCCTCGCCGTCATGCAGCCCTTGCTCCCAGAGTGACATCTGCTCCCGCGTCAGCGAACGGTCGTTTTCGGTCACTTCGTCAAGCAGCTTTGCCCAGTCGCGCTCGGGGGACTGCGGCAGCCTGTTCACGCGACTGCCTTCGTGGGCATCGGAATCGCGTTTCTGGTGTCAATGGTCATTGGACGATCCGGTGAGGCCTTCCAGGGACACACCGCCGATCGTCGGCAGGATATGACGTCGAACAGGTCGTGGACGAACCGGTCGCCGTCCTCGCGGTGTGCTGACAGGTAAGGCTCCTGCCGGCATCCGGATGCGATCTTGAGGCTGTGCCGGTCGTCGAACTCGGTCAAACGGCGGGGTTGCTTCACGTTCAGAACCGCATCCAGAAATCTTTCTGAGTGCCCTTGTCGTCAAGCGGCGTTTGTCGATGCTTCAGTGTACCTAAAGCCATTGATTGCCTGAGAGGCTTCCTGGAAGACAGGCTCCCTACCTGGGCAACCCACACTGCATAGGCGGTTCCTACCGGCCACTCGCGCTCGCAACGCCGAGCAAGGCGGGATCGACGCGAGTCGCGGAATTACCTCGCGGGAATCACTCAACGTAACTGTTTGAGCAAAGTCTGCCGCATTCTGCTCGAGATGTTGTCACGTTGTGACGCCACGCTTCACGCGCCTATCCCGGCCGTCGGAAAACCTTATACGATGGGCACCACGTCCAGCCCGGGCATCCCGCTTGCGCCTTGCCGGGTACGCAACACAGGCGCCGGCGCGCAGGAGAAGAAGATGAATTCAAGCACGTGGGGCCGCAGCGTCCAGGTGGATAGGCTTGGGATCCGGCGAGCGGCGGGATCTCAGACCCGTGACGGGGACGAGGGTGACAGCCAGCTCGAGCAGTGGCACGAGTCGCACCTCGGCAACGCCTGTTACCTTGCTATTTTCGTGCTGGTGACCCTTTTCACCGTATTGGCGTTCGTCGCCGGTGTGGCTTGTGCTCCAGGTGCAACGCGCAGTCGGCTTCCTTGAACGGTCCTGGGCGAAGGTCGGACGTACAAAGGAAGGACACGCTCGAGGGCGCTGAAAACCTGGACGCGCCTGAGGCGCCGCCAGCGGCGTGTGGGAGAGAACTGGGTTCCGCAATCGGATAAGTCCTTCCAATCGCCGGTCTGGGCGCTGGCAGTTGCGACCGGCGCTCCTGCTCGCAAGCCAGTCGGTCTCGACCCTCAAGGCCGAAGTCGGCCGAGCACGTTCCGCTCGGCGGGAAGGTCACGCCCCCGGCGCTGCGGGGATTGTTTCGGGGCGCTGATCGCTCGGCGGGAAGTTCTGGTCGACCGTCTCGCACGAGTTGTACCCTCCGTCCCAGGTGAACGTCCTGGCAAAGCCCTCGCGCCAGTACCAGTAGGTATAGCTATGATATGGACCATAGTCGACCCCTACGATGTCCTGCGGCGGCCCGAGTTCGTCGCGCAAATCGTCCATCTGGTACGAGCAATCGACGGACAGCTGTTCGGCTCCGCAGCCGGCAAGCGTCGCCGCGAGCAGAAGGGTGATGTAGCGCTTCTTCAAGGAAACTCCTCTCATCGCCACAAGCGGTCCAACCCCTGCACTTGGCAGCCGCTTGCACGCGTCAGGATGGGATCACGGCCGTTGCCTCGATCTCGACCTTGGCCCGGTCCTCGATCAACGCGGTGACCTGCACCGCGGTCATGGCGGCATTGTACGAGCCGATGATCTCGCGAAAGGCGGCGCCGACTGCCTTGCCGGCCGCGAGGTACTCGCGCTTGTCGGTCACGTACCACGTCATGCGCACGATGTGCTCCGGGCTGCCGCCCGACTCCTTCAGGACCGCCGCGATGTTCTGCAGCGCCTGGCGCACCTGGTCCGCGAAGTCGTCGCTTGGAAAGTTGCCGTGCTCGTCCCAGCCGATCATCCCGGCGATGAAGACCATCCGGCCGTTGGCGGCGACGCCGTTGGAGTAGCCCTTGGGCCGCGGCCAGCCGGGGGGAAGTAGAACCTGCATGTCCTGCATCTCGTTTCTGCTCCTAAGCGGAATTGCCGACCATCTGCACGCGCAGGTTGCCCAGCGCGTGATAGAGCTGTTGCACGGCGTCGGCATCCAGGCTACCCAGCAGTTCCAGGATCCAGATCTCGTGCTCCTTCGCCATCGTCTCGAACGCCCGCCGGCCCTTCGGCGTCAGGCGCACCAGCGAGGAGCGCCGGTCTGCCGGGTCCTGCTCGCGCATCACCAGTTCGTCGCGCTCGAGCTCGTCGGTGAGGCCGGTGACGTTGCCGCCGGTGACCATCAGGCAGCGCGACAGCGCCTTCATCTTCAAGCCCGCGCGGTGCCGGTAGAGCTGCGACATGTAGTCGAACCGCGCCAGCGAGATGCCGAATCGCCGGCGCAGCCGCTGGCGGATTTCGGTTTCGATCTGCGTCGTGCAGGCGAGCAGCCGCAGCCACAGCTTGAGCGAGGCATGGTCCCCGAGCCGCACCCGTGCCTCGTGGCCAAGTTCCTGCGCCCGATGCAGCAGGTCGTGGCTGGTATCGTCATGCACCAGGGACAGCGACGAGTTGGCGATCATGCCATTACCTCGCCGCCTGAAACCGAGATGGCCTGGCCGGTCACCGATGCAGCGCCTTCCGTGCAGAGCCACAGCACCGTGCCGGCAACTTCCGCCGGCTGGATGATGCGTCCCTGCGGATTCACCGATGCGAACTGGGCGCGCGCCTCTTCTTCGCTCCGACCGGTCTTCGACACGACATTGGCGATGCTCTCGCGCAGGATGTCGGTCTCGGTATAGCCCGGGCAGACGGCATTGACCGTGATGTTCTTGCGCGCGAGCTCCAGCGCCAGGGAACGGGTCAGCCCGACCACGCCATGCTTCGCCGCGGTGTAGGCGGACACATAGGCGTAGCCGCGCTGGCCGGCCGTGCTCGCGATGTTCACGATGCGACCCCAGCCGGCTTCGAGCATCTGCGGCAGCGCCGCCTGCGCGCAGACGAAGGTGCCGGTCAGGTTGACTGCGATCATGCGGTTCCAGAGCTCGAGGCTGGTCTTCTGGAACGGGGCGCTCTGCGCCTGCCCGGCGTTGTTCACGAGGACCGCGAGCGGCCCGAAACGCTGTCGAGCGGCAGCCATCGCGGCGTCCACCTGGCCTGCGTCGGCCACGTCGGCGACGACGAAATCGGCCGCCTCGCCAAGCTCGCCGGCCAGCGCGGCGAGCGCATCCGCCTGCCGTCCAAGCAGCGTCACCCGCGCCCCCGCCGCCACCAGGTTGCGAGCGATCTCGGCGCCGATGCCGCGGGCGGCGCCGGTCACCAGCGCATGCCGGCCTGCGAGTGCAGTCGAAGCTCCGGTCATCAGACCCCCACGGCGCGGTTGGCCTGCTCGAGAGGGGTGAGGCCCGCCAGCTGCGCAGCCATCGTCTTCTCACGCTCGAGGTTGCGCTCGAGCTGAACCTTGGCAGCGGTGTACTGGCGTGGCCATTCGACGTCCAGATAGCCGATCTTGGCCGCCTCCATCAATGTCCACGCCGGATTGGCGAGGTGCGGCCGAGCTACGGCGCAGAGGTCGGCACGGCCGGCGGCGATGATGCTGTTGACATGGTCGGCCTCTGAAATGGCGCCGACCGCGATCGTCGGGATCAGCGCCTCGTTGCGGATGCGGTCCGCGAACGGCGTCTGGAACATGCGGCCGTAGACCGGCTTCTCGTCCTTGCTCACCTGGCCCGAGGAGCAGTCGATCATGTCCGCGCCGGCCTCCTTGAAGATGCGGCCGATCTCGACCGCGTCGTCCGGCGTGATGCCGCCTTCGACCCAATCATGCGCGGAGATCCGCACCGACATCGGCAGGTCCTGGGGCCACGCCTCGCGCACCGCATGGAACACTTCGAGCGGATAGCGCAGGCGGTTCTCGAGGCTGCCGCCGTACTCGTCGGTGCGCCGGTTGGTCAGCGGCGAGATGAAGGTGGACAGGAGGTAGCCGTGCGCGCAGTGCAGCTCCAGCCAGTCGAAACCGGCCTCCGCCGCCCAACGCGTACTGCGCACGAAGTCGTCGCGCACCCGGTTCATGTCGTCCCGGGTCATCTCGCGCGTCCACTGGCTGACGTTCGGGATGTATTGCTGCGGCGACGCCGAGATCAGCGGCCAGTTGGGCTCAGCCGCAGGATCGCCACCGCCAGCCGCGCCGTCAAGGGGCAGGTCGATGCCTTCCCAGGCGAGCCGGGTCGACCCCTTGGGGCCGGCGTGGCCGAGCTGGATGGCGATCTTCGCGCTGCTGTTGCGGTGGACGTAGTCGACGATGCGTTTCCATCCGTCGCGCTGGCCGGCATCCCACAGGCCCGGGCAGCCGGGGGTGATGCGCGCATCCGGCGTGACGCAGGTCATCTCGGCCACCACCATGCCGGCGCCGCCCATGGCGCGCGCGCCGAGGTGCACGAGGTGGTACTCGGCCGGCATGCCGTCTTCGCATGAGTACTGCGCCATCGGCGAGACCACCACCCGATTCTTGAGCGTGATGCCGCGGGCGGTATAGGGCGTGAACATCGGCGGGATCGGCTTCTGCTGCGGGCTGCGGCGCACGCCGGCGCGCTCGGCCAGCCAGTCCTCGTAGGACCTCGACATAGCCCTTGTCGCGCAGCCGCAGGTTCTCGTGGCTGATGCGCTGGCTTCGGGTCAGCAGCGAATAGGCGAACTGCTGCGGCGGCAGGTTCACATAGCGCTTGACGTTCTCGAACCATTCGGTGGAATTGCGCGCTGCGTTCTGGATGCGCAGCACTTCGACGCTGCGCACCGCCTCGTAGTCCGTGAGCGCTGCGCTCAGGTCGTTCGGATGCTTGGCGATGCTGCGGGTGAGCTCGATCGCATCCTCCAGCGCGAGCTTGGTGCCGGAGCCGATCGAGAAATGCGCAGTGTGGGCGGCATCGCCCATCAGCACGATCGGCGTCTTGCCTTCGCGACCGCCGTAGTGCACCCAGTTCTGGCAGACAACCCGCGGGAACTGGATCCATTGCGCGGATCCGCGCAGGTGCGCGGTGTTGGAGATGAGCCGGTGGCCATCCAGGTACTTCGCAAACAGCTTCTCGCAGTACGCGATCGACTCCTCCTTCTCCATCTTGTCCATGCCGGCCTTGAGCCAGACGGCCTCGGGTACCTCCACGATGAAGGTGGAGGCCTCCTCGTCGAAGCGGTAGGCATGCGCCTGGAACCAGCCGTGCTCGGTTTCCTCGAAGGCGAAGGTGAAGGCGTCGAACAGCTTGTGGGTACCGAGCCAGACGAAGCGGCAGTCGCGCATGTCGATGTCGGGCCGGAAGGTGTCGGCGTAGCGGGTGCGGATGCGGCTGTTGAGCCCGTCGCTCGCGATCACCAGGTCGGCGTCGGCATACGCCTCTTCGTCGTGCACGTCGGTTTCGAAAACCAGTTTCACGCCGAGTTCCTCGCAGCGCTCCTGAAGGATGTTCAGCAGCCGCTTGCGGCCGATGCCGCAAAAGCCATGACCGCTCGACACGATCTTCTGGCCGCGAATATTGACTTCGATGTCGTCCCAATGATTGAAGGCGTCGAGGATCTTCGATGCAGTGACCGGATCCGCCGCCTGCAGGTTGCCGAGGGTCTGGTCGGAAAACACGACCCCCCAACCGAAGGTGTCGTACGGTCGGTTGCGCTCCACGACGGTGATGTCGTTTTGCGGGTTGGCCCGCTTCATCAGCAGGGCAAAGTAGAGGCCGGCGGGGCCGCCGCCGAGGCAGACGATTTTCATGCGCACTCCATCAGGTTGCCGCATTATAGCAATTTAGTTGACAGCTAAAGTATTTTTCCGCCTGCTACACTTTTCGGGACTTTCGGGGACGACCATGAATCGAGAAGAAATCACCTCGCTGCCGGCTGCCGAGGCCGCCCGAGCCATCGCTGCCGGCGAGTTGCTGTCGGAGGAGATGGTCGAGGCCTGCCTCCAGGTCATCGATGCACGCGACGCCGACGTGCAGGCCTGGCAGACGCTCGACCGCAACCATGCGCTCGAGCAGGCGCGGGCACGCGACGACCTGCGCCGCTCCGGCCGCCTCACCGGGCCGCTGCACGGCGTGCCGGTCGCCATCAAGGACAACGTCGATACCGCAGGACCTGCCGACGGAGGACGGCACCGTGCTGCACGCGGGACGCAGGCCGCTCAAGGACGCGACGCTGGTCTCCCGGTTGCTGACCGCCGGCGCCGTCATCCTTGGCAAGACGGTGACCACCGAATTCGCCTACTTCACCCCCGGCAAGACTCGCAACCCGCACAGCTCCAGCCCACACCCCCGGCGGTTCGTCCAGCGGTTCGGCGGCGGCGGTGGCCGCCGGGATGGTGCCGCTTGCCGTGGGAACCCAGACCAACGGCTCGGTGATCCGGCCCGCGTCGTTCTGCGGCGTGGTGGGGTACAAGCCGAGTTTCGGTGTCATCTCGCGCAACGGCGTGCTGCGGACCTCCCGCAGCCTCGACCAGGTCGGCGTGTTCGCACGATCCGTGCGCGATGCGGCCCTCATCGCGCAATGCCTGGCCGGCCACGATCCGGAGGATGCAGACACGGTCAATGCCTCCTGGCAGCAGCTTGCCGCGGTAGCGGTGTCGGAGCCGCCGCTCGATCCGGCATTCGGCCTGTTGCGCTCGAAGCTCTGGGAGCAGGCCGCCGCAGACACCCTGGCGGGCTTCGATGAGCTGTCGGAGGAACTCGGCAGCGGGATCCAGCGCTTCGATCTCGGCGAGGTAGCGCGTCGACATCAACCGTGCCCATCAGACCGTCATGCGTGCCGAGATGGCCTTCAGCCTGGGCGGCGAATACCGGCGCGGGAAGGCAAAGATGAGCGCCCGGCTGGTGGAACTGATCGAGTCGGGCATGCAGGTCGGCGCGGTGGAGTACCAGCAGGCCCGGCAGGTCGCTGCAGCGGCTGCACGAGGAGGTCGAATCACTGTTCGATTCCTGCGACGTGCATGATGCTGCCGGCTGCCATCGGCACGGCGCCCGCCGGGCTCGAAGTCGACCGGCGACCCGCTGTTCTGCTCGATGGCCTCGCTCTTCGGGATGCCGGCGATCAGCCTGCCGCTGCTGGTCGGCGAGAACGGGCTGCCGATCGGGGTGCAGCTGGTCGGCCGCCGCTTCGATGACGCACGCCTGCTGCGGGCGGCCAACTGGCTGGTGAAGCGGCTCGCAGCCGCGCAGGACTGAGCGGGCGAGCCTGCCGGCGGTACGCGCCCAGGCTGCTGAATCGGTCATCGGATCAGTCGGCGAAGCTCTGCGCCGGCTGTGCCTCGACCTGCGCCTTCTGGTCGAGCCCGAAGAATTCCCGGATCGGGATCGCCTTGCCGAAGTAGTCGCCCTGGAGGAAGGTGATGCCGAGTTCCGTCAGCCGTTCGTAGACGGCGGCGCTGTGCACGTGCTCGGCCACCGTGCGCAGCTTGAGGCGCTGCGCCACCCGGATGGTGGAGATGACGATCTCCTCGTCGATCGGGTTGGACATCAGGTTGCGGATGAAGGAGCCGTCGATCTTGAGGTAGTCGAGCGGGAAGCGCTTGAGGTATTCGAAGGTGGCCAGGCCGGTGCCGAAGTCGTCCAGCGCAATGCCGAAGCCCTGCTGCTTGAGGTCGTCGACCAGGCGGGAGGCGGCGGCCGGATTGCGGATGGCCTCGCTCTCGGTGATCTCGAAGACGACCTTGTCTGCCGGAATCGCCGCAGCGGCTGCGGTTCTCGCGGATGTACTCGGCGATGGCGCCGTCGCACATGGTGGCTCCCGCCAGGTTGATCGAGCACTTCCAGGTCCTGGCGAGCGACGCCGGGTTGTCGGCCAGCCATTCGAAGGCGCGGCGGATCACCGCGCGGTCCAGCGGGATCGACATCTGGGCCTGTACCGCCAGCGTCATGAATTCCGGCGGCTGGATCAGTCCGCCGTCGCGGTCGCGCAGCCGCGTCAGCAGCTCGTAGGAGTGCATGCCGGCAGGCGCGTCGGGGTCGATCACCGGCTGGGCGAACAGCTCGATGCGGTTGTCCCGGATCGCCTCGCGGATATGCTCGATCTTGCTTTGATGGGCACGCCGGGCATCGATCATCATCTGCGACAGCGGCTCGACGAAGAGCTGCGGGTCCCGCACGCTGGCGGCGATGGCGAGCGCGTCGCTGAGCGAGAAGAGGCAGTCCTCGCTGCTGATCAGGGTGTGCCTGTCGAGCAGCAGCCCGCCGACGCAGCACTGCAGCCGCAGGCTGCCGAGCTCGGTCTGGAAGATCTGCCCGTTGAGCTGCGAGTAGACCTCGCGCGCCACCGCGCGGACCTGCGCCACGGTGTCGGCGCCGATCACCATCGCATACCGGCCCGCCGACAGCCGGGCAGCGAACTGCACCTGGTTCTGGCGCATCAGCAGCGCGGCGGTCGATTGCTCGAGCTGGATCGCGTCGATGGCGCCGCACAGGTCGTTGATCGAATCGAAGTTGGTGACGTGCAGCCCGATCAGCCCGTAGTTGACCCGTGACGGCGACACCAGGCGGTCGCCGAGTTCGGCCAGCAGGCCGCGGTCGTTCAGCAGCCCGGTGCTCATGTCCTGGCGCGACTGGCGGGCGACCCGCAGGATGGCAAGCCGGCGATCGGCGGCAATCGCCTGCAGCACGAGCGCGACCAGCACCGCGCAGAACGCGATCACCGACACCTGGATCGCCTGCACGTAGTGCGGCTCTTCCGGGGTGCTGACCTGGTAGGCCCAAGCCGCCAGCAAGGGCAGGGCGCTGATCAGCAGGGTCAGCGCATTGGCGCGCTCGCTCATGCGCACGGCGGACCAGGCCAGGATCGGGAAGTAGGCGAACAGCACCACGTAGCTGTACTGCGGAAACTCCCAGTTGGCGAGCGACAGGCTGGTGCCGGTGACCAGCAGCGTCATCAGCAGGCTGGAGAGGTCGAAGATGTCGCTGGACTGCTGCCCGGCGTCGGCCTCCGGTACCGCATCGTCGATCCAGGCGAGCAGCGCCGGCGCCACCAGCATCATGCCGAGGCCGTCGATCAGCCAGACGCTGAGGAACAGGTGGGCCGGGTGCAGGCCGTCGCCGAGGAAGCCGCCATCGCCGGCCGGCACCGAAAGCGGGCTCCCCGCGAAAACCACGGTGACGATCGCGGCGGCGATGATCGCCGAGCCGGTCAGTGCCACGACGATGAACCTGACGATCGCCTCGAGCCGATACTCGGGCGGCTTCCAGTCGGCCATCCGCCGCAGGAAATGAATGGCGACCAGCGGCCCGATCGTGCTCGCCAGCGACACCGTCAGCGAGAAGAGCAGGTCTCGGCTGACGAACATCGCCCAGGCGAAGACGCCGACAGCAGCCGGCAGCGCCCAGGCGCGGCCATAGCGCCAGCCGAATGCGAACGCCACGCCCGACGCCGGCCAGATCAGCAGCTGGTTGCCCAGCCCAGCCGACACGAGCTGCGCAAGCAGGCAAAACAGCAGCGCCAGGCCCGCCACCAGCGTGGCCCGGGTGAAAGCGGACAACCGGGTGCTACCCATCGACTTGATCCAAGGCGCAACGCATCACGAGCGACACACTAGGCTGAAAACGCACTTTCATCGAGAAGCGGCCGATGGCTGGACACGGAGGGGGCGCGGGAGGGCACCTCCGCCGCGAATGACGAGACAGTGTGCGCAAGAATGCCGACCCAGTTGCCGCCGCGGATCGGGCTTCGCCCTGCCGCAGGCGGCGCCCCCTGGGGGGGAGGCGCCTATATCGCTTCGGGGGGAGCTGATCACGCCGCCATCAGCTCGCGCAGCACGTACGGAAGAATTCCGCCGTGCGTTGAAGTAGTCCACCTCGATCGGCGTGTCGATGCGCGAGAGCAGCTTGACCTGGGAGGTCCTGCCGTCCGCTCGGCGCACGGTCATCGACGATCTCCTGCTGCGGCACGAGCTGGTCCGGGAACTCGATGTCGATCGACTCGTCGCCCTTGATGCCGAGCGACTCCCAGGAGTCCGACCCCAGGAATTGCAGCGGCAGCACGCCCATGCCCACCAGGTTGGAGCGGTGGATCCGCTCGAAGCTGCGCGCGACCACTGCCTTGACGCCGAGCAACTGCGTGCCCTTGGCGGCCCAGTCGCGGGAACTGCCGGTGCCGTACTCCTCGCCGGCCAGGATCACCGTCTGCACGCCCTCGCGGATGTACTTCATGGCGGCATCGTAGATCGGCATCTTTTCGCCGCCCGGCTGGTACAGAGTCACGCCGCCTTCCTCGCGCGAACCGTCGTCCTTCGGCGGCAGCATCAGGTTCTTGATGCGCACGTTGGCGAAGGTGCCGCGCATCATCACTTCATGGTTGCCGCGGCGCGCGCCATAGCTGTTGAAGTCCGCCTTCAGCACGCCGTTCTCGATGAGGTACTTGCCGGCGGGCGAGGTGTCCTTGATCGAGCCCGCCGGCGAGATGTGGTCGGTGGTGATCGAATCGCCGAACAGGCCGAGGATGCGCGCATTCCTTGACGGAAGCCGTGGACGCCGGGCGACATCGAGAAGTCGTCGAAGAAGGGCGGCTCGGCGATGTAGGTGGAGGCGGGCCAGTCGTAGACCTGGCCATCCGACGACGGGACCTTGTTCCAGAGCACGTGGTCCTTGGTGAGGTCGCTGTAGAGCCGCTTGAAGGTCTTCGGATCCATTGCATACCGCAGCAGCGCATGCACTTCCTCCGAGCTCGGCCAGATGTCGCCCAGGTAGACGTCGCGGCCGTCCTTGCCCTTGCCGACCGGCTCGGTCATCAGGTCCACCTGCACGGTGCCGGCGATGGCGTAGGCGACCACCAGCGGCGGCGACGCGAGGAAGTTGGCGCGGATGTTCGGGTGGATACGGGCTTCGAAGTTACGGTTGCCGGACAGCACCGCGGCGCAGACCATGTCGTTGGCGATGATCGCCTGGTTGAACTCCGGACGAAGGTCGCCGGCGTTGCCGATGCAGGTGGTGCAGCCGTAGGCGGCTACGTCGAAGCCGAGTTGCTCGAGGTACGGGCAGCAGGCCGGTCTTGGTCAGGTAGTCGGTGACCACCCGGGAGCCGGGCGCCAGCGAGGTCTTGATGTGCGGCCTGACCTTCAGGCCATGCTCCACGGCCTTCTTGGCCAGCAGCCCGGCGGCCAGCAGCACGCTCGGGTTGGAGGTGTTGGTGCAGGAGGTGATGGCGGCGATCAGCACGTCGCCGTTCTTGAGGCTGACGCCTTCGCCGGCCTCGTACGACCTGGCCCAGGTCTTTGCCGGTCCTTGTTGAAGCCGTTCTGCTGCACCGGCAGGCTGAACAGCGACTCGAAGGTCTGCTTCATGCTGCCGAGTTCGATGCGGTCCTGCGGACGCTTCGGTCCCGCGAGCGACGGGGCCACGGTGCCGAGGTCGAGCTCGATCACCTGCGAGTAGTCCACCGAGCCGGCCTTGGGCACGCCGAACAGGCCCTGGGCCCTGAAGTAGCTCTCGAAAGCGTCGATCTCGGCGGCGGTGCGGCCGGTACCCTGGAAGTAGTCGACGGTCTTCTGGTCGACCGGGAAGAAGCCCATGGTTGCCCCGTACTCGGGCGCCATGTTGCCGATCGTCGCCCGGTCGGGCAGCGCCAGCGACTCCGTGCCCTCGCCGAAGAACTCGACGAACTTGCCGACCACCTTGGCGGAGCGCAGCAACTCGGTGATCCGCAGCACCAGGTCCGTAGCGGTGACGCCTTCGCGCAGCCGGCCCTTGAGGTTCACGCCGACGACGTCCGGGGTCAGGAAGTAGACGGGCTGGCCCAGCATGCCGGCTTCCGCTTCGATGCCGCCCACGCCCCAGCCGACCACGCCGATGCCGTTGATCATGGTGGTGTGGCTGTCGGTACCCACCAGCGTGTCGGGATAGTAGATGCTCTCCTTACCGTCCTTGCGGCGGTGCACGCCGCGAGCCAGGTACTCGAGATTGACCTGGTGCACGATGCCGATGCCCGGTGGGACCACCTTGAAGGTGTCGAATGCCTGCATGCCCCACTTCATGAACTGGTAGCGCTCCTTGTTGCGGGCGAACTCCAGCTTCATGTTCAGGTCGAGCGAATCCTTCGTGCCGTAGTGATCGATCATCACCGAGTGGTCCACCACCAGGTCGACCGGCACCAGCGGCTCGATCCGCTTCGGGCTCTTGCCCAGCTTCTCGGCGACCGAACGCATCGCTGCCAGGTCCGCAAGCAGCGGCACGCCGGTGAAGTCCTGCAGCACCACGCGCGCGACGATGAAGGGTATCTCGTCGACCCGCTTGTCGTTGGGCTGCCAGTTGGCCAGCTGGGTCACGTGATCCACGGTGATCTTCTTGCCGTCGCAGTTGCGCAGCACCGACTCGAGCACGATCCGGATCGACACCGGCAGCTTCGAGACGTTGGGGAACTTGCGTGCGAGCGCGGGCAGCGAATAGAACGAGCCGGCCTTGCCGGATTCGAGTTTGAGCTGCTTGAGGGTATTGAACGTGTTGTGTGCCATTTTCCTTCTCGGTTCTGGTATTGATCTTGTCCTGGTTGCCGGTCCCTGCGTCGTTCCGGTCGCGCCTTGCCTTGCAGTCTGTCCTCAGCGCCTTCCTTCGCTGCTGCTCCTGGCGGGCGCCTGCCTCAGGGTGCCGTCGCCCATGTTCAGAACGCCCATGCCCGGCACGACCAGGTCTCCCGGACGCTGGCCGGCGGTACAGGCACCGAGGTATCGGGCGACGACCGCTTCCTTGTCTTCGCGCTTGTTGTTGGCAAGCGGCAGGCGAATAGAACACCAGTGTATCGATTCGATACTGGGTCTGGAAATCACCCGAAGCGACCGATTGGCTGACGATCACGCTGCGCGAATCCTTGCAGACCGACTCCGCAACCCAGGAGATGCCGACCCGCTTGAACGGGCCGATCGAGCAGGAGCCCTTCTCGCCTGCGACCCGGTCGAGATGATTCTCCGGGGTATCCGTCTGCTCGCCGACGCAATAGCTGGTGGGCGGCATGCCGAGGTTCTCGCTCGCGGCATTGCGGATCTCCCACAGGCCGGGCTTGCGCCGCGGATAGTCGAGGGCGAAGCCGGGGGGCCGGTTGATGTCGGGAACGATCGTCGTGCTCTGGAGATCCTGCGCGAAGGACGTCCCGGCGGCGAGGAGGGCGGCCGCGCCGGCGAGCAGGACGCGGCCGCCGAGCAGCCGCGCCGTCGCGGCGGCAACCCGGCGGGTTGCCGCGGCGGCCGGCCGGACAGGGCGCAGGAACATCCTGGTTGCCGTCAGATGACGTAGAGGTCGACGTATTCGTGGACCGGCATCGCCTCCAACGCCTTCTGGTCGAGCGACACGGCGGCGATCACCTGCTGCTGGCGGGTCGGGAACCGGCGCGCGAGGTTGGTCCGGAACTTTGCCTCGAGCAGCGGGATGCCTTCCTTGCGGCGGCGCTTGTGGCCGATCGGATACTCGCAGACGACCTCCTTCAGCTTCTTGCCGTCGTTGAACTCCACCGTCAGGGCATTGGCGATCGAGCGCAGCTTCGGATCATGGTAGTCGGCGGAGAAGCCCTTGTCCTCGACGCAGACAATCTTGTCGCGCAGCCTGTCGATCCGCGGATCCGCTGCTACCGAATCCTCGTAATCCTCGGCAGTGAGCCGGCCGAATATGATCGGCACCGCCACCATGTACTGGATGCAGTGGTCACGGTCGGCCGGGTTGGCGAGCGGGCCCTTCTTGTCGATGATCCGGATGCAGGCTTCGTGGGTGCGGATGGTGACCTTCCTGATGTCGGCTTCGGTCTTGCCCAGCTTCTTCATCTGCTCGTGGATCTGCATCGCACATTCCACTGCAGTCTGGGAATGGAACTCGGCCGGGAACGAGATCTTGAAGAGCACGTTCTCCATCACATAGCTGCCGTACGGGCGCTGGAACTTGAACTCGTTGCCCTTGAAGAGCACGTCGTAGAAACCCCAGGTCTTGGCCGTGAGCACCGACGGATAGCCCATTTCGCCGGTCTTGGCGATGAGGGCAAGGCGCACCGCCCGCGAGGTGGCGTCGCCGGCCGCCCACGATTTCCTCGAGCCGGTGTTGGGGGTATGCCGGTAGGTTCGCAACGACTGGCCGTCGACCCAGGCAAGCGAGACGGCGTTGACGATCTCGTCGCGCGACAGGCCGAGCATCTGGGCGACGACGGCGGTGGAGGCGACCTTGACCAGCACCACATGGTCGAGCCCGACGCGATTGAAGGAATTCTCCAGCGCGATGCACCCCTGGATCTCGTGGGCCTTGATCATTGCCGTCAGCACGTCGCGCATCAGCAGCGGCTTCCTGCCGGCGGCGATCGCGTTGCGGCTGAGCCAGTCGGCGGTCGCGAGGATGCCGCCGAGGTTGTCGGACGGATGACCCCATTCGGCGGCCAGCCAGGTGTCGTTGAAGTCCAGCCAGCGGATCATGGTGCCGATGTTGAAGGCGGCCTGCACCGGATCGAGCTGGAACTGGGTGCCGGGAACCTTGGCGCCATGCGGCACCATCGTGCCGGGCACGATCGGGCCCAGCAGCTTGGTGCAGGCTGGATACTCGAGCGCCTCGAGGCCGCAGCCCAGGGTGTCGATCAGGCAGTTGCGAGCCGTGTCGTACGCGAGCTTGCTGGACACCTTGTACTTGACGACGTAGTCGACGATGTCGACCAGTACCTTGTCGGGTGCAGGGCGGACGTTCGAGATGTGGCTGGACATGCGGTTGGATCTCCCTCTGGCTGATCAATCAAAAGCGCTGGTCGGTTAAAAAGCGTCGCGGCATCGACCGTTTACCGGTCCCGCCGCGATCGTTGTTCCTGGCCAGGCGCCGCGACTGCCCGCTCGGGAGCCGCCGCCGCACCTGCCGTGCGGTGCTTGCTCGCGCAGCACCGCCTTGCTAGTCGATTCGGTAACCGGCCTCGGTTCCTACTTCAGCAGCACCGGGGCTCCGGAGTCGGCGGAAACGGTGCTCTGGTCGGGATGCACGCAGTTGTCGACCAGGCGCTGGCCGGTCTTCTGATTCATCACCATGGTCTTGCTGGCGATCTGGATCATCAGGGCCTCGCTACGCACGTCCTCGAGCCGCACTGCGCCGGTGGACGAAAGTACCGGCTTCAACGTGTACTTCTTCTTGTTGAAGCTCATGTCGACGTAGCCGGGATGCTGGGCATTGGCGTCGACCTGGATCTTCTGGTTGAATTCGCAGCCGCTTTCGCCGAGGAGCACTTCCTTCGCGGCGGCCAGCTGCTGCTCGTCCGCGGCCGTCAGCTCGACTTCAGGCTCCGGCTGCGGCTCCACCGCCTTCTTGGGCGGGCGCTTGCTGCTCTTGGCAGCCGACGTGTCCTTGGCCGCGCTGGCCTGCTTGGGGGTGGCTGGCTTGGCAGCCGGCGCGGACGGCGCCTGTGCGAAGGCCGGGCCAGCCATCGTCATGAATGCCGCCAGCGCGGCGCCGCCGATGAGGGCGGAGAGCGCCGAGCCGGCACGGGAGAGCATCGGCAGGCAGGACGGAACGGAACGGAACATGGTGAATACTCCTTTGAGGGCCCTGGCTGCCGCGCAAGAGGGCTGGCACTGGACGGGCTGAAGCCGCGAACTCCGCCGGAGCATCCAACGTGCTCATCAGCGGTCCTTGAGAGGCTGAAACTTGAGGTTTTCCGGGCCGACATAATTGGCGCTCGGACGGATGATCTTGTTGTCCACCCGCTGCTCCATCACGTGCGCTGCCCATCCCGCCGTGCGCGCGATGACGAAGAGCGGGGTGAACATGGCAGTCGGCACGCCCATGGCGTTGTAGCTGACCGCCGAGAACCAGTCCAGGTTGGGGAACATCTTCTTCACGTCCCACATCACCCGCTCGAGGCGTTCGGCGATGTCGAACATCTGCATGTCGTTCGCTGCCTTGGCAAGCCTCTTGGCGACGCTCTTGATCACCTGGTTGCGCGGGTCACTGATGGTGTACACCGGGTGACCGAAGCCGATGATCACTTCCTTGTTCTCGACGCGCCGACGGATGTCGGCCTCAGCCTCATCGGGATCCGCATAGCGCTGCTGGACCTCGAAGGCGACCTCGTTGGCACCGCCGTGCTTCGGGCCGCGCAGGGCGCCGATTGCGCCGGCAATGGCCGAGTACATGTCGGAACCGGTGCCGGCGATGACTCGCGCCGCGAAGGTGGAGGCGTTGAACTCGTGCTCGGCGTAGAGGTTCAGCGACGTGTGCATTGCCCGGGTCCAAGGCTCGGACGGCTTGCGCCCATGCAATAGGTGCAGGAAGTGGCCGGCGATGGAGTCCTCGTCGGACTCGACCTCGATGCGCCTGCCGTTATGGCTGTAGTGGTACCAGTAAAGCAGCATGGACCCCAGGCTTGCCATCAGCCGGTCCGCGATGTCGCGCGCGCCGGCGGCGTTGTGAGCCGCACTTTCCGGCAGGTGGCAGCCAAGCGCGGACACGCCGGTGCGCATCACGTCCATCGGATGGGCACTCGCCGGCAGCGACTCGAGCGCCGCCCTGACGCCGGCAGGCACCCCGCGGTAGGCGCGCAGCTTGTTGCGGTAGCCCGCCAGTTCCGCGCGGTTCGGCAGCTTGCCATGCACGAGCAGGTAGGCGACTTCCTCGAATTCGGCCTTCTCGGCCAGATCGAGGATGTCGTAGCCGCGGTAGTGCAGGTCGTTGCCGGTACGCCCGACGGTACAGAGCGCGGTGTTGCCGGCAGTTACACCCGAGAGCGCGACCGACTTCTTGGGCTTGAAGGCGCCGGACGGGCCGCCGGCAGGGGTGGCGCCCGCCGGGGTGACGCTGGATAGGGCGGCTGCGGACGATGTATTCGGCAATGCTGTCTTGGATGCTGACCTGCGGGGTGACGCCATGCGTGATTCTCCTCGGGCTGTGTCTGGCGCGCTACTTCTGTTGCGAAAAGAGCGCGTCTAGCTTGCGTTCATATTCCCAGTAACCGATCGCGTCATACAGCTCGGCACGGGTCTGCATCGTCGCAACGACGTCGGCCTGCGTGCCTTTCTGGCGCAGCGATTGGTAGACGGTCTGGGCGGCCTTGTTCATGGCGCGGAACGCGGACAGCGGATAGAGAGCCATGGCGACGTTGACGCTCCCCAGTTGCTCCACCGTGAAGAGGGGCGTCTGCCCGAATTCGGTGATGTTGGCAAGAATGGGGACCTTCACCGCATCCGCAAACCGCCGGTACATCTCGAGCTCGGTAATCGCTTCGGGAAATATCATATCGGCGCCCGCCTCGACGCAGGCCATGGCGCGATCGACGGCTGAATCGAGCCCTTCAACGGCCAGGGAATCGGTGCGCGCCATGATCACGAAGCCCGGATCCGTGCGCGCGTCGGCGGCAGCCTTGATCCGATCGACCATCTCCTGCCGCGAGACGATCTCCTTGTTCGGCCGATGGCCGCAACGCTTGGCACCCACCTGGTCTTCGATGTGCATGGCAGCCGCACCTGCCTTGATCAGGCTCCGTGTGGTTCGGGCGACGTTGAAGGCCGAGGCGCCGAAGCCGGTGTCGACGTCCACCAGCAGCGGCAGGTCGCACACGTCGGTGATGCGGCGCACGTCCGTCAGCACGTCGTCGAGGTTGCTGATTCCCAGATCGGGCAGGCCAAGCGAGCCGGCGGCAACGCCGCCGCCGGAGAGGTAGATGGCGCGATATCCCGCCTGTCTGGCGAGCAGCGCATGATTCGCATTGATCGTGCCCGGTATCTGCAGCGGCTTCTCGTCCTTCACCGCCTGCCGGAAAAGCGTTCCTGCACTCATGGGGAAATCCTTCTAGGGTTGAGGAGGGCAGCGGCGCGTACCTGGCGCTGTCGGCGCCGCGAGCTTTCGCCGCAGGCACCGCGCGCAGGCTCGTCCCGACGCAGCTGCCAGCCGGGGCGCTGCCTACTTGAGCAGGTGCTTGACGCCATCGCGCTCGGCGAGCAGTTCGTCGAGCGTGACCTTCATCCGCTCGCGGCTGAACTCATCGATCTCCAGCCCGCCGACCAGGCTGTACTCGCCGCTGTCGCAGGTCACCGGAAAGCCGTAGATCACGTCCTCCGGAATTCCGTAGGAGCCGTCCGACGCGATTCCCATGGTCACCCATTTGCCTTTGGTGCCGAGCACCCAGTCGCGCATGTGGTCGATGGCCGCATTGGCCGCAGACGCGGCAGACGACAGGCCGCGCGCTTCGATGATCGCCGCGCCGCGCTTGCCGACGGTAGGGATGAAGGTGTCCTTGTTCCAGGCATCGTCGTTGATCAGGGCCTTGAGCGGCTGGCCGCCGGCGGTGGCGAATCGGAAATCGGGGTACATCGTGGGCGAGTGGTTGCCCCAGACGATCAGCTTCTCGATCGAGTCGACCGGCTTTCCCGCTTTCGCCGCCAGCTGCGACAGGGCGCGGTTGTGGTCCAGGCGCAGCATGGCGGTGAAGTTCTTCTTCGGCAGGTCGGGCGCCGACTTCATCGCGATCAGCGCATTGGTGTTGGCCGGGTTGCCGACCACCAGGATCTTGCAGTCGCGGCTGGCGTGATCGTTGAGCGCCTTGCCCTGGACCGTGAAGATGGCGCCGTTGGCCTCGAGCAGGTCTTTCCGCTCCATGCCCTTGCTGCGGGGGCGGGCGCCCACCAGCAGCGCATAGTCCGCATCCTTGAATGCCACGGCCGGATCATCGGTGACCACGACGCCCGCAAGCAGCGGAAACGCGCAGTCGTCGAGCTCCATGACCACGCCCTTGACAGCCGGCATCGCCGGGGTGATGTCGAGCAGCTGGAGGATGACCGGCTGGTCCTTGCCGAGCATGTCGCCGTTGGCGATCCGGAACAGCAGGGAATAGCCGATCTGGCCGGCTGCGCCGGTCACTGCGATGCGCTTGGGAGCTTTCATGGTGTGGTCCTGGATTGGGATGTTGGTTAGGTTGGGATGTCGTGGAAGATGGGATGTCTGGTTGCCGGAATTCTTCGGGCGGAGTGCCGGGATGGTCGGATGGCTCGCAGGAGGCACTGCCGGGTTCGTCGGGAGGTTCGGCCCGGACGATTTCGTCGCCCGGCGAGCCGTCGATTGTCAATCCGGATGGTAAGGCCGCCGCTTGCATCGCGTCAAACTGGTAAGCTATCTTATATAAGACAACTTTAAGGTGTCCGGCCGAATGCGGCGGAGCGTCCGGCGGCCCCGATCCACCCTGGCAGCTTCAGATGAAGCCCGACATGAAGACACATCCGGATGGCGGCTTGGTGCCGCAGCGGTTCCAGCCGCTGTACCAGCAGATCAAGGTGGCGATCGTGCAGGGCATCGAATCCGGCGAGTGGGCGCCGGGCCAGATGATCCCCAGCGAAATGGACCTGGCCCGGCGTTTTTCGGTGAGCCAGGGTACGGTCCGCAAGGCGGTCGAGGCGCTCGCGGCCGAGAACCTGCTGGCGCGCCGCCAGGGCAAGGGCACCTACGTGAGCTCGCATCAGGAGGCGAAGGCGCAGTTCCGATTCCTGCGCCTGCGGCCGGACCATGGACCTGCGACGCAACCCGAGAGTCGCATCCTCGATTGCCGGCGGCAGCGCGCCGCCGCCGATGTCGGCCGCGCGCTGTCGATCCGCGCCGGCGAATCCGTGCTCTTCATCCGCAGGTTGCTGACCTTCGAGGACGAGCCGGTGGTCCTCGACGACATCTGGCTGGCGGGGGAGGAATTCCGACAGCTGACGGCGGAGCGGCTCGCCGATCATTCCGGCCAGCTGTACGCCGTGCTCGAAACCGAGCTCGGCACGACGATGATCCACGCCCGGGAAAAGCTGCGCGCGGTGTGCGCGACGGCGGACCAGGCGCACAGGCTCGGGATCGCCGCCGGCCATCCGCTGCTGCTGGTCGAGCGGGTGACGTCGACCTTCAATGGGCGCCCGGTCGAGCTGCGGCGCGGCCTTTGCCGCACCGACCAGCATCACTATGCGAACGAACTTTGAGGAGCCCCTCGATTGCCGTGAGCGCCGCTGCCCGGTGTTTGCGTTGTTGCACCGTCTAAAATGCGTAACAATACTTGGTTGACGCGTGTGCCGCTGCAGCCCGCGCATGCTTCTGTCGGCGGGAAGCGTGCGCTCGCAGGCGGGGCATGATTTTGCAAGCGAGGAATCTGGAAACCGTACCCATGGCTGAAATCCACAAGGGGCAGCGCGCCGCCCGGCCCGAATACCGCAATCTGAGCTTGGGCGAGATCCTGCGCTACCGCATGCCGCCACCAGCCATCGTCTCCATCCTGCACCGGATCAGCGGCGTGCTGCTGTTCATCGTGGGAATCCCGTTCATTCTTTACCTGTTCCAGAACAGCCTCACATCCGAGCTCAGCTTCGACACCTACCGCGGCGCCGTCTCCTCCTGGCTTGGCAAGCTGGTGCTTCTGGCGCTGATCTGGGCATTCATCCACCACCTGCTCGCGGGCATCCGATTTCTCCTGCTGGACCTGCATATCGCCGGCGAACGGGAGCAGGGCGCCACCACCGCCCGGGTGGTGCTGGGAATGAGCCTGCTGATCACGCTGGTCTGCGCGCTGCTGCTCTTCGGCCTGCTCTGACGCGGACCGCCGCTTGCCGTTTCCTCCTATTCCTTCCCCTCGAGTGCTTGCCGCTCCCTCAGCAAAGGCCGTCGCATGACCACCAAGCGAATCGTCACGGGCGCCCACTATGGCTTGCGCGACTGGCTCGCCCAGCGCATCACCGCCGTAGCCCTCGTCCTCTACACCCTCTACCTGCTGTTCGCGGTGCTCACCACGCCGGAACTGGGGTACGACAGCTGGTACCGGCTCTTCCTCAGCCCCTTCATGCGGGTGGCCACGCTGCTGGCGATGCTGGCGCTGATCTACCACGCCTGGGTCGGCATGCGCGACGTCCTGATGGACTACGTGAAGCCCACCTGGATGCGCCTGTCGCTCGAGATCCTCACATTCGCGCTCCTCGCCGGCTACGCCTGCTGGACCGTCATCATCCTCTGGAGACTTTGATGAAGCTCCCCCCGCCTATCTGCGCTCCCGGCGGCTTACGCTGCGGCACGAGGGCCAACTGACATGGCCGATGTGTTGAACCATCTGGCCAACAACCTGCCGCGGCGCAAGTTCGACGCGGTGATCGTCGGCGCCGGCGGCTCCGGTATGCGCTGCTCCCTGCAACTGGCCCGGGCCGGCTATTCGGTCGCCGTCCTCTCCAAGGTGTTCCCTACCCGTTCGCACACGGTCGCCGCCCAGGGCGGGATCGGCGCATCGCTGGGCAACATGAGCGAGGACAACTGGTACTGGCACATGTTCGATACCGTCAAGGGTTCGGACTACCTGGGCGACCAGGACGCGATCGAGTTCATGTGCCGGCTGGCACCCGAGGTCGTGTACGAGCTCGAGCATTTCGGCATGCCGTTCGACCGGAACGCCGACGGCACCATCTACCAGCGCCCGTTCGGGGGCCATACCGCCAACCTCGGCGAGAAGCCGGTCCAGCGGGCCTGCGCTGCGGCCGACCGCACCGGCCACGCGCTGCTGCACACGCTCTACCAGCGCAACGTCCAGGCGCGCACCCAGTTCTTCGTGGAATGGATGGCGCTCGACCTGATCCGCGACGCCGAAGGCGACGTGGTGGGCGTGGTGGCGCTGGAGATGGAGACCGGCGAGGTGATGGTGCTCGAGTCGAAGGTGACTGTGCTCGCCACCGGCGGCGCCGGCCGCATCTTCGCCGCCTCGACCAACGCCTACATCAACACCGGGGACGGACTGGGCATGGCCGCGCGGGCAGGGGTGCCGCTGGAGGACATGGAATTCTGGCAGTTCCACCCGACCGGGGTGGCCAATGCCGGCGTGCTCATCACCGAAGGCGTCCGCGGCGAGGGCGGGATCCTGCTGAACAAGGACGGCGAGCGCTTCATGGAACGCTATGCGCCCACCTTGAAGGACCTCGCACCGCGCGATTTCGTCTCGCGCTCGATGGACCAGGAGATCAAGGAAGGGCGGGGCTGCGGGCCGGATGCGCGACCACATCCTGCTGAAGCTCGACCACCTGGGCGCCGACAAGATCATCAACAAGCTGCCGTCGATCCGCGAGATCGCCATCAAGTTCGCCAACGTCGATCCGGTCCGGGACCCGATCCCGGTGGTTCCCACCATCCACTACCAGATGGGCGGCATCCCGACCAACTACCACGGTCAGGTGGTGGCGCCGACCGGGGACGATCCGAACCGCGTCGTCAACGGCCTCTACGCCATCGGCGAATGCGCCTGCGTGTCGGTGCACGGCGCGAACCGACTCGGCACCAATTCGTTGCTGGACCTGCTGGTGTTCGGCCGCTCCGCGGGCGATCACATCATCGCCGCCAACTTCCAGAAGGCGAGCCACAAGTCGCTGCCCAGCCAGGCCGGCGACCTGTCGCTCGCGCGCCTTGCGCGCCTCGACGGCTCGGCCAGCGGTGAGCGCACGCAGGACGTGGCCAACGACATCCGCCGCGAGATGCAGTCGCATTGCGGCGTATTCCGGACGTCGGAACTGCTGACCGAGGGCGTGAGCAAGATCATGGCGCTCGCCGAGCGGGCCGGCAACGTGCACCTCAAGGACAAGTCGCAGGTCTTCAATACGGCCCGGGTCGAGGCGCTGGAACTCGACAATCTCGTGGAGGTCGCGAAGGCCACGATCATGTCGGCCGAGGCCCGCAAGGAAAGCCGCGGCGCCCATGCGCACCGCGACTACCCGGAGCGCGACGACGTCAACTGGATGAAGCACACGCTCTGGTATTCGCAGGGCAACCGGCTGGCATACAAGCCGGTCAACCTGAAGCCGCTGACCGTGGAGTCGTTCAAGCCGAAGGCGAGGACCTTCTGAAGCCAGGGACGTCGCGCAGGCGAGGACATTCCGGAGCCTGGGATCTTATTGTTCGCAAGGCGGCCCGCGAGCGGGCGCATTCGATCACAACGGCCGGCGGTGCGCGGGCCGGCAGGACTGAGGTGAAGCAATGACTGGTACACGCCGGATGAAGTTCTCCATCTACCGCTACGATCCCGACAAGGACGCCAAGCCGTACATGCAGGACCTGGAGGTGGAGCTGCTGCCCACCGACAAGATGCTGCTGGATGCGCTGATGCGCATCAAATTGGACGGCGACGACTCGGTCTCCTTCCGGCGTTCCTGCCGCGAGGGCGTCTGCGGATCGGACGCGATGAACATCAACGGCAAGAACGGCCTGGCCTGTATCGCCAACCTGCTCGAGCTCAAGGAGCCGGTGGTGCTCAAGCCGCTGCCGGGGCTGCCGGTGATCCGCGACCTGATCGTCGACATGACGCAGTTCTTCAAGCAGTACGACTCGATCAGGCCCTATCTGATCAACGACGACCCGCCGCCGGAGAAAGAGCGCCTGCAGTCGCCGGAGGAGCGCGACGAACTTAACGGCCTCTACGAATGCATCCTGTGCGCCTGCTGCTCCACCTCCTGCCCGTCGTTCTGGTGGAATCCGGACAAGTTCGTCGGCCCGGCCGGGCTGCTGCAGGCATACCGTTTCATCGCCGACAGCCGTGACGAGGCGACCAGCGAGCGGCTCGACAACCTGGAGGATCCGTACCGGCTCTTCCGCTGCCACTCGATCATGAACTGCGTCGACGTCTGCCCGAAGAACCTGAACCCGACGCGGGCGATCGGCAAGATCAAGGACCTGCTGGTCCGGCGCGCGGTCTGAGCCTGGCATTGCTGCCTGCGGACCAGGAAGACCCGGCCGAAGCGAGCCGCGCGGGCGACGCAATGCTCAGTGGCGAAAGGATCCGGCGGATCAGGTGGCGGTCGCGTCGCGGCCTGCTCGAGAACGATATCCTGCTGGGGCGCTACCTCGATGCCCGCGAGCAGTCGCTGACCGAAAAGGACGTCGAAGCCCTCGACCGGTTGCTGGACCTGACGGATCCGGAACTGCTGGATCTGATCCTCGGGCGCGAGCAACTCGCCGGTGAGCTCGACACCCCGCAGGTGCGCCTGCTCCTCGCGGACCTTCGCGCAGCCTGAAGCCGCGCGGGCCGCGACGGCGGCACGGCAGTTGCGGCTGACCGGAAGCCGCCGGAACGAGCACGTCGCCGGCAGCAGGTTCTGCATTTTCCGCACGCCGGAGGACCCGTGCCGTTTGCTGCAGATGCGATAGCATTGGCGGCAACGGCGCAACGATTCACCGACCGTTCTCAACAACGAGCGGTCCAATGGGAACCAACCAATGACGAGCAAATCCGCCTACAAAGCCACGCTGTCCTTCTCGAACGACGATGCAGCGGTCGAGTTCCCGGTCTACCAGGGAAGCACCGGTCCGGACGTCATCGATATCAGGAAGCTCTACGGCGCGACCGGCAAGTTCACCTTCGACCCGGGCTTCATGTCGACGGCGGCCTGCGAATCCGAGATCACCTATATCGACGGTGACGAGGGCGAGTTGCTCTACCGCGGCTACCCGATCGAACAGATCGCGGTGAATTGCGACTACCTCGAGACCTGCTACCTGCTGCTGCACGGCGAGCTGCCGACGCCGGAAGAGAAGGCCGACTTCGACTTCCGCGTCACGCACCACACGATGATCCACGAGCAGATGAATCGCTTCTTCGCGGGTTTCAGGCGCGATGCCCACCCGATGGCGATCCTGGTTGCCTGCGTCGGCGCCCTGTCCGCCTTCTATCACGACTCGCTCGACATCACCAATCCCGAGCACCGCCACATTTCCGCCATCCGGCTGATCGCCAAGATGCCGACGATGGTGGCGATGGCGTACAAGTATTCGGTCGGCCAGCCGTCCATGTACCCCAAGAACAGCCTGTCGTACAGCGCGAACCTGATGCACATGATGTTCGGCACGCCGTGCGAGGACTACGAGCCCAACGACGTGCTGGTGCGTGCGCTCGACCGGATCCTGATCCTGCACGCCGACCACGAGCAGAACGCCTCGACCTCCACCGTCCGGCTCGCCGGCTCTTCCGGCGCAAATCCTTTCGCCTGCATCGCCGCCGGAATCGCCACGCTCTGGGGCCCGGCTCACGGCGGCGCCAACGAGGCCTGCCTGCTCATGCTGGACCAGATCCAGCGCGACGGCGGGATCGAGAGGATCGGCGAGTTCATCGCCAAGGTCAAGGACAAGAATTCCGGCGTCAAGCTGATGGGCTTCGGGCACCGCGTCTACAAGAACTACGATCCGCGGGCCAAGCTGATGCAGGAGACCTGCCGCGAGGTGCTGGGCGAACTGGGACTGCAGGACGACCCTATCTTCAAGCTCGCCATGGCGCTCGAGAAGATCGCCCTGGAGGACGACTACTTCGTATCCCGCAAGCTGTACCCGAACGTCGACTTCTATTCCGGCGTGGTGCAGAAGGCCATGGGCATCCCGACCAGCATGTTCACCTGCATCTTCGCACTGGCGAGGACGGTCGGCTGGATCGCCCAGTGGAACGAGATGATCGGCGAAACCGACCAGAAGATCGGCCGGCCGCGCCAGCTCTACACCGGCTCGCCGCGCCGCGACATCCGCAGGTAGGGCCTGCCGCCTTGCCGCGGCCTCTTCAGGGTATCCCGACCGGCCGTCAAGCGGCCGGTTTGTCGTATTCAACCCCCTCGCCAGCAGGTGTGGCGGGGCGGGTGCTACCATCTTCGACCTGAAGATCGGTATCGGTTGGGGCTCGCCAGAGCCCTGAAGATGGCGCCTGCGAGGGCGCTGGAGATGCCGCAACGGCTGGCGTAAGCCGCTGGCCGTTGCGTTCCTGCGCAGGCGCCGGAGCATCTTTAACGAGAAACTCGTTAGAAAAGGTGAAGCATCATGATGAAGTCGTTTCGCGCGAACTCCTATCTGTTCGGCGGCAACGCTCCTTATGTCGAGGAGCTTTACGAGAACTACCTGAACAATCCCAGCTCGGTGCCGGACACCTGGCGGGCCTATTTTGACAGCATGCAGGCGGTCCCGGCCGCTGACGGCAGTCCGGACACCCGCGACATCGCCCACGCCCCGATCGTCAAGTCGTTCGCCGAGCGCGCCAAGGAAGGACATCTCCAGCCGCAGCTCATGGGCGGCGACATCCAGTCGGCGCGCAAGCAGGTCTTCGTCATCCAGCTGATCGGCGCCTACCGCTTCCTCGGCTCGCGCTACGCGGACCTCGATCCGCTCAAGCGCCGCGAGCGTCCCACGATCCCCGAGCTCGAGCCCGCCTTCTACGACTTCACCGAAGGCGACCACGCGCACATCTACTCGGCCGCCAACACGTTTTTCGGCTTCGAGTCGGCGCCGCTGCGCGACATCCTGCGAGCCTTGCGGGACACCTACTGCGGCACGATCGGGGCGGAATACATGCACATCACGGATCCGGCCGTCAAGCGCTGGATCCAGGAGCGGCTGGAGACAACCCGGGGCAGGTTCAACTTTGCAGCCGACAAGAAGAAGCACATCCTGGAGCGCCTGACCGCAGCGGAGGGTCTCGAGCGCTACCTGCACACCAAGTACGTCGGCCAGAAGCGCTTCTCGCTCGAAGGCAGCGAAAGCTTCATTGCCGCGATGGACGAACTGGTGCAGCAGGCCGGCGCGGTCGGCATCCAGGAGATGGTGATCGGCATGGCCCACCGCGGGCGGCTCAACGTGCTGGTCAACGTGATGGGCAAGATGCCCAAGGACCTGTTCGCCGAGTTCGAAGGGCACCACCCCGAGGAGCTGCCGAGCGGCGACGTCAAGTATCACAACGGCTTCTCCAGCGACGTCTCGACGCCGGGCGGGCCGGTGCACCTGTCACTCGCCTTCAACCCGTCGCACCTCGAGATCGTCAATCCGGTGGTGGAAGGCTCGGCCAAGGCGCGCCAGGTGCGCCGCGGGGACAAGGATGGCTCGCAGGTGCTGTCGGTGCTGGTGCACGGCGACGCGGCCTTCGCAGGCCAGGGCGTGGTGATGGAGACGCTCAACCTGACCGAGACGCGCGGCTACGGCACCCGTGGCACGGTGCACATCGTCATCAACAACCAGATCGGGTTCACCACGTCCGACGCCCGGGACGCGCGCTCCACGCTTTACTGCACCGACGTCGTCAAGTCGATCGAGGCGCCGGTCTTCCACGTCAACGGCGACGATCCCGAGGCGGTGGTCTTCGCCACGCAGCTTGCGCTGGAATACCGGATGAAGTTCCGCAAGGACGCGGTCGTCGACATCATCTGCTTCCGCAAGCTGGGGCACAACGAACAGGACACGCCGTCGGTCACCCAGCCGCTGATGTACAAGAAGGTGGCGCAGCACCCAGGTACCCGCAGCCTCTACGCCGACAAGCTGGTCGCGCAAGGCGTCATCCCGGAGAACTACGGCCAGGAGCTGGTTGCCGGCTATCGCGATGCGATGGACGAGGGCAAGCACACCTACGATCCGGTCATCACCAACTTCAAGAGCAAGTTCGCCGTCGACTGGGTGCCGTTCCTGAACCGCAAGTGGACGGATGCGGCGGACACCGGCGTGCCGCTGTCGGAGCTGCGCCGGCTCGGCGAGCGGATCACGACGGTTCCGGACGGCTTCAAGCTTCATCCGCTGGTGCAGAAGGTGATTGCAGACCGCCGCGCCATGACGAAGGGCGACCTGCCGCTCGACTGGGGCATGGGCGAGCACCTCGCGCTGGCGTCGCTGTGCGCCTCCGGCTACGCGGTGCGGCTGTCCGGGCAGGATTCCGGCCGCGGCACCTTCTCGCACCGGCATGCGGTGCTGCATGACCAGAACCGCGAGAAGTGGGACCAGGGCAGCTACATCCCGCTGCAGTTCGTCGCCGACAACCAGGGCCAGTTCATCGTCATCGACTCGGTTCTTTCCGAGGAGGCGGTCCTTGCCTTCGAGTACGGGTATGCAACCGCCGAGCCCAACGCGCTGGTCATCTGGGAAGCGCAGTTCGGCGACTTCGTCAATGGAGCCCAGGTGGTGATCGACCAGTTCATCTCCTCGGGCGAGACGAAGTGGGGCCGCTCATGCGGCTTGACGCTGATGCTGCCGCACGGCTACGAAGGGCAGGGCCCGGAGCACTCCTCCGCGCGCCTCGAGCGCTTCCTGCAGCTTTGCGCCGAGAACAACATGCAGGTGCTGCAGCCGACCACGCCGGCTCAGATCTTCCACGCCCTGCGCCGGCAGATGATCCGCCAGTTCAGGAAGCCGCTGATCCTGATGACGCCCAAGTCCCTGCTGCGCAACAAGGACGCCGTCTCCGGGCTCGAGGAGCTTTCGGACGGTCGTTTCATGACCGTCATCGGCGACAGCGTGGTGGATCCGAAGAAGGTGAAGCGGGTCGTGTTCTGCAGCGGCCGGGTGTATTACGACCTGATGACGGAGCGGCGCACCCGCGAGCTCGACGACGTCGCACTGGTGCGGGTGGAGCAGCTCTATCCCTTCCCGCACAAGGCCTTCGACACCGAGATCAAGCGTTTCCCGAACGCCGTCAACGTCGTCTGGTGCCAGGATGAGCCCCAGAACCAGGGCGCCTGGTTCTTCGTTCAGCATCACATCCAGCTGGCGCTGAAGGCCCCCCAGAAGCTGACCTATGCGGGGCGTCCCGCGTCGGCTTCACCGGCGGTCGGCTACTACGACAAGCACTACGCGCAGCAGAAGGAGCTGGTCGAGGCAGCGCTGGGCGTCAACCGGGCGCGCGTGCGCAAAGCCGGCTGAGCGTCGACAGGATGAAACAACCCCCACGCTCACTGCGTTCGCTGCTCCCCGAGGGGGCGTGTCAGTGGCTTCGGGCGGCCGGGCGCCACTGACCTGCACCCAGAACGAAGAATCCGGAGTTTTCCAGAAAATGGCTTCCATCGAAGTGAAGGTTCCGCAACTGTCCGAATCGGTTGCGGAAGCCACCCTGTTGCAATGGCACAAGAAGGTCGGCGAGACGGTCGCCCGTGACGAGAACCTGATCGACATCGAGACCGACAAGGTCGTGCTGGAACTGCCGGCGCCGTCGGCCGGCGTCATCACCGAGATTCGCAAGGCCGACGGCGCGACCGTCGTCGCCGGCGAGATCATTGCCGTGCTCGACCCCGACGGCAAGGCCGGCGCGGCGCAGCCACCGGCGGCGCCGGCGCCAAGCGCGGCCGCTCCCGCGGCGCCGACGCCGGCCGCCCCGGTCGCGGCCAGCACGCCTTCAGCCGCTGCTGCCGCCCCCGCCGGCTCCGGCGGCATCGCCATGCCTTCGGCTGCCAAGCTGCTGGCGGAGAAGGGCATCGACCCGTCGCAAGTGGCGGGCAGCGGCCGCGATGGCCGCATCACCAAAGGCGACGCCCTCGGGGCCGCTGGAGGAGCCGCTGCGCAGCCCGCCGGAGCCTCTGCGCAGCCCGCCGGAGCGTCTGCGCAGCCCGCACCGGCTCCTGCGCAGCCGGCCGCAGCTCCCGCACCTGCAGTCAACATCCCCACCGGCAGGCCGACCTCGTCGCTGCCGGAAGTCAAGCCGCCGGTCGACCTCAGGGCGTTGCTGGAAGGCCGGCCCGAGCAGCGGGTGCCGATGTCGCGCCTGCGCCAGCGGGTGGCGGAGCGGCTGCTGCAGTCGCAGGCCACCAATGCCATCCTCACCACCTTCAACGAAGTCAACATGCAGCCGGTGATGGAGCTGCGCAAGAAGTACCAGGACCGCTTCGAGAAGGAACATGGCGTGCGCCTGGGTTTCATGAGCTTCTTCGTTAAGGCGGTCGTCCATGCGTTGAAGAAGTACCCGGTGGTCAACGCGTCGATCGACGGCACCGACATCATCTACCACGGCTACTTCGACATCGGCGTGGCGGTCGGTTCGCCTCGCGGCCTGGTCGTCCCTGTCATCCGCAATGCAGACCAGATGGGCTTTCACCAGGTCGAGAAGACCATCGCCGATTTCGGCAAGCGGGCGCAGGATGGCAAGCTCACCATGGACGAACTCACCGGCGGCACCTTCTCGATCTCCAACGGCGGCGTGTTCGGGTCGATGCTCTCGACGCCGATCATCAACCCGCCGCAGTCCGCCATCCTCGGCGTGCACGCCACCAAGGAGCGAGCGGTCGTGGAGAACGGCCAGGTCGTGGTGCGGCCGATGAACTACTTCGCGGTGTCCTATGACCACCGCATCATCGACGGCCGGGAAGCCGTGCTGTTCCTGGTGGCCATCAAGGAGGCGCTGGAAGATCCGTCCCGCCTGCTCCTGGATCTGTGAGCGCGGCCATGGCGAAGGAATTCGATGTCGTCGTGATCGGCGCCGGCCCCGGTGGATACATTGCCGCCGTGCGCGCGGCGCAATTGGGTTTCTCGGTCGCCTGTGTCGAGCAATGGCTGAACCCGAAGGGCGAGATGGCGCTGGGAGGTACCTGCCTCAACGTCGGCTGCATCCCCTCCAAGGCGCTGCTCGCCTCCAGCGAGGAATTCGAGAAGGTCGGGCATCACCTCGGCCAGCATGGGATCGAGGTATCGGGCGCGAAGGTCGACCTGGCCAAGATGCTGGGCCGCAAGGACGCCATCGTCAGCAAGATGACCAAGGGCGTCGAATTCCTGTTCCGCAAGAACAAGATCACCTGGCTCAAGGGGCACGGGCGCCTGGCCGGCAAGGAGGGCGACCGCATCCTGCTGCAGGTGCAGCCGGCCGGCCAAGCCGGCACTGCCGCAACTGCCACCGCCGAAGGCGAGGCCGTGTCCGCCCGGCACGTCATCATCGCGACCGGCTCCAAGGCCCGCCACCTGCCCTTTGCGGCAGTCGACAACGTGCTGGTCGCGGACAACGAGGGCGCCCTCAGCTTCGACTCGGTTCCGAAGCGGCTGACGGTGATCGGCGCAGGCGTCATCGGGCTCGAACTCGGCTCCGTGTGGCGTCGCCTCGGTGCCGACGTGACGCTCCTGGAAGCACTGCCCACCTTCCTCGGCGCCTGCGACCAGGGGATCGCCAAGGAGGCACTCAAGCTCTTCAAGCGCCAGGGCCTCAAGATCGAGATGGGCGTGAAGATCGGCGAGGTCGCCAATGCGGGAAACGCAACCGTCTGGCACCGCCGTCGTCGTGAAGTACACCGATGCCGGCGGCGAAGCCCGATCGATCGAGTCCGACCGGCTCATCGTTTCGGTCGGCCGCGTGCCCAATACCGATGACCTCGGGCTCGACACCATCGGGTTGCAGGTCGACGAGCGCGGCTTCATCCCGGTCGACGAGCATTGTGCAACCAGCCTGCCGAACGTCTGGGCGATCGGCGACGTGGTCCGAGGACCGATGCTCGCGCACAAGGCCGAGGACGAGGGTGTCATGGTGGCGGAGTTGATCGCCGGACAGAAGCCGCACATCGACTACAACTGCATCCCGTGGGTCATCTACACCGCACCCGAGATCGCCTGGGTAGGCAAGACCGAGGAGCAGCTGAAGCAGGAAGGGCGAGCCTGCAAGACCGGCCAGTTCCCGTTCGTCGCCAACGGCCGGGCGCTGGGCATGGCGGAATCCGACGGGTTCGTCAAGTTCATCGCCGACGCGCAGACCGACGAGATCCTGGGCGTGCACATCATCGGCTCGGGGGCTTCGGACCTGATCGCCGAAGCGGTCGTGGCGATGGAGTTCAAGGCGGCCTCCGAAGACATCGGCCGCATCTGCCATCCGCATCCGTCATTGTCGGAGGTCATGCGTGAAGCGGCGCTGGCGGTGGACAAGCGCTCGCTGAACATGTAGCGCCTTGACCGTCACCGAGCGATACCAGGCAGCACTGGCTCAGCGCGGCTACAAGCCGGACCCGGCCCAGCTTGTGGCGGTCGCCCGCCTGCAGCGCCTCGCCGACGAGCTCGAGCATTTCAGGGTGATCCGCCAGAACGTGGTGAAGCGCGTGGTACTGCGGCCCGAAGTCCCTCGCGGCGTCTGGCTGCACGGCGGCGTCGGCCGCGGCAAGAGCTTTCTGATGGACTGCTTCTACGAGGCGGTCGCCATCCGGCGCAAAGGCCGGCTGCACTTCCACGAGTTCATGCGCGGCGTGCATCGCGAGCTGCGCGACCTGCGCAGCGTCAAGGATCCGCTCGACGAGGTCGCCCGGCGGGTCGCTCGGCGCTTCCGGCTGATCTGCTTCGACGAGTTCCATCTCTCCGACATCGCCGATGCGATGATCCTGGAGCGGTTGCTGCACGGCCTGTTCGGCAACGGCGTGACCTTCGTGATGACGAGCAACTATACGCCGGACGGACTCTATCCTGACGGCCTGCATCGCGAAAGTGTCCTGCCGGCGATTGCTCTTCTCAATGATCGGCTCGACGTGTTGAGCGTCGATGCCGGTACCGACTACCGGCGCCTCACGATGCGCGGCCTGCAGACCTACCTGACCCCGCTCGGCCCGGCCGCCGACGCAGCCCAGGAGCAGATTTTCAAGCGGCTTGCCACCGCGCAGCGACGAGGACCCTACGCTGCGGATCGAGAACCGCGAGATCCGGGCCAGGCGGCGCGCGAATGGCGTGATCTGGTTCGACTTCGACACCCTCTGCGGCGGGCCTCGTTCGCAGAACGACTACCTCGAGATCGCGAACCAGTTCCACACGGTCGATCCTGTCGGACGTGCCTCAGATGGGCGCCGGCATGTCCTCCGAAGCAAGACGCTTCACCTGGCTGATCGACATCCTCTATGACCTGCGCGTGAAGCTGGTGATCTCGGCCGCAGTCGGACCAAGCGACCTGTACCTGGCCGGTGCAATGGCGCATGAGTTCGTCCGTACGGCCAGCCGCCTCACCGAAATGCAATCGAGCGAGTATCTCGGCACCCCGCGTCGCACCGGCGCCGAGCGGATCGGGTGAAGGGTGGGTGCGAGGAAGTGCCGGCTTCAAGGAGGCGATCCGGATGGCGAACGGATTTGAACCGCGCCGGGCGGCACCTTATTATTCCGGGATGCCCGCCGGCGGCGGAATGAGAGCAGGGCGGGACAGCCGCAGCCAAGGATCTCAACGTGTCACCGAACCCGAACGATGTCGATTCCATCAAGCTGAGGATCGCAGAACTGCAACTGGAGCACCGCGGCCTGAACCAGATGATCGAGCGCATGGGGCAGGAGCCGGACACCGACCAGCTCCTCCTGCGCCGGCTGAAGAAGCGCAAGCTCCAGATCAAGGATTCGATCGTCCTGCTGCAGATGCAATTGACGCCCGACGTGCCGGCGTGAGCATCCGGCGAGGCCGCAGCACCGGCTGCCATCCGGTGCCGGCCGCAGGCGCGCCGCACGGCGAATCATCATGACGACCGACCTCCAGGCCGCCACCGTTGCCGCCTTCGGCACGGCCGGCTGTCTTGCTGCGGCGCGCCCGGAATACCAGCGTCGCGAAGCCCAGGCGGAACTGGCACTGCGGATCGCGGCTGCGATCGACGCCGGCGGCAGCCTGCTCGCGGAGGCCGGCACCGGCATCGGCAAGACCTTCGCATACCTGGTGCCGGCGCTGCTCGCGCGGCGCCGGGTCCTGATCGCAACCGGTACTCGCCAGCTGCAGGACCAGCTGTTCCAGCGCGACGTCGAAGTCGTGCGCAGGGCGCTGGGCGTGGACGCATCGGTGGCGATCCTCAAGGGCCGCGCCAACTACGTCTGTCCGCTGCACCTCAAGCGCAACCTCACCGACGGCCGCTTCCGCGACCGCGACGCACCCGCCAAGCTGCGCATCATCGAGCGGTTCGCCGCGACCGATACCAGCGGCGACCGGGCCGGCTGCACAGCGCTGTCCGAGGATGATCCGGTCTGGATGCTGGCGACATCGACCAAGGACAACTGCCTCGGGCAGGATTGCCCGGAGCTGCGCCAGTGTCCGCTGATGAAGGCCCGCCAGAAGGCGCAGCGGGCCGACCTGCTGGTGATCAACCACCACCTGTTCTGCGCCGACCTCGCGCTGAAGGAGGACGCCATCGGCGACTTCCTGCCGCGCGCCGACATCTTCATCTTCGACGAGGCGCATCAGCTGCCCGACATCGCGACGGAATTCTTCGGCGAGTCGGTGTCGACCCGGCAACTGGTCGAGCTGGGCCGCGACAGCCTGCGGGCCGGCCTGACCGACGCGCCAGGCGCTGCCGACTGGCGAGCGGTCGCGGCGGGGCTGGAGACGGCGGCCCGCCGCCTGCGCCTGGCGCTGCCGGAGCAGGCGGTGCGACTGGGGGCCGAGCAGCTGACCAGCCTGCCGCCAGGCCCCGACGGCAGCCTCGAGGAGGCCCTGCAGTCGCTGACCGGCTCCCTCGACGCGGCCGCCGCCGCGTTGCGCTCGCAGGAGGAGCGTTCGCCGGACATCGCACGCTGCGCGCTGCGGTCGGAGGAGCTGGCGATCCGCGCCGCGCAATGGTGGTCGCAACTGCAGGCCGCGGCGCAGCCCCAGGAACTGGGGGCGGCGGCAGTCGATCATCTGGGCGCAGACCACGCCATAACCACGCCGCGCTCAAGTCGACGCCGCTGTCGGTCGCGCAGCGCCTGGCCGAACAGCGCCAGCTGCTAGGCGGCAGCTGGATCTTCGTGTCCGCGACGCTCGCCGTGGGCGACTCCCTGCAGCACTTCGCCCGGGCGGTCGGCATGCCGGAGGCCGACCAGGCGATCCTGCCGAGCCCGTTCGACTACCAACGCCAGGCGGGCCTCTGGGTCGCGGACCAGGCCGGACCGGTGGCCGCCCCGGACTTCCCCAACCGGGTCGCCCGCCGCATCTGGCCGCTGATCCAGGCAAACAAGGGGAGGGCCTTCGTGCTCTGCACGACCCTGCGCGCGGTGCGCATCATCGCCGACGAGTTACGGGTGCTGGCGGCAGACGAGCTGGCTGGTGCTGACGCAGGGCGACGCGCCCCGCCACGAGCTGCTGCAGCGGTTTCGCAATGCGCGCGCCGCGGTGCTGGTCGGCGCAGCGGGCTTCTGGGAAGGCGTCGACGTGGTCGGCGATCAGCTATCGCTGGTCATCATCGACAAGCTGCCCGTTCGCTCCACCCGACGACCCGGTGCTGCGCGCCCGCAGCCGGGCCATCGAGGCAGCTGGCGGCAGCTCATTCGGCGAGCTCTCGCTGCCGGCGGCGGCGATGTCGCTGAAACAGGGCGCAGGCAGGCTGATTCGCTCGGAGCACGATCGTGGCCTCCTGGTGATCTGCGACGGGCGCCTGACCAGCCGCAGCTACGGCAGGCAACTGCTGGCAAGCATCCCGCCGTTCAGGCGGGTCGGATCGCTGCAGGAGGCGCTGGGCTGCCTGCCCGCCTGATCGAGGCCCGGCGACGAACTAGACGAGCCGGAGCCGGCGCGCCTGCGCCTGTGCGCCTCTGCGCCTGCCGGCGCCGGATCAGTTGCTGGCGGTCTTGGCCGGCGTGCTGCCGGCGGCCGCGGCGCGTCGCGCAGCCGGCAGGAAGCGGCTCTGCGGGAAGGTGCGCTCCAGCACGCGCAGGGCATCGTCGCGCAATTCCGCGAGGCCGAGCTTGTCGTAGGAGACCACCATCAGGTTGAGGGCCTCCTCCATCGCCGGCGTCTGCTTGTAAAGGGTGACCACGTCCTGGGCACGATTGGCAGCCGCGACGTAGGCGCCGCGACTGTAGTAGTAGCGCGCGATGTGGACTTCGCCCTGCGCCATCGCGTTGACGAGGAACTTCATCCGGGCGAGCGAATCCTCCGCGTAGCGACTCTCCGGGAAGCGCGTGATCACCTGCTTGAACGACTCGTAGGCCTCGCGCGACGCTTGCTGGTCCCGCTCCGACAGATCCTGGCCTGCCATGCGCGCGATCAGTCCCTCGCGGTTGTTGAAGTTGATCAGGCCCTTGAGGTAGAAGGCGTAGTCGAGTCGCTCGTGGGTCGGATGCAGGCGGATGAAGCGGTCGACGGCGCCCAGCGCCTCGGCACGTTCACCTTCCTTGTAGCTGGCCCACGCGAGGTCGAGCTGTGCCTGTTGTGCATAGCGTCCGAACGGATAGCGCGACTCGAGCTTCTGCAGCGCCTTGACAGCCGCGCTCCAGTTGCCGGAGTCGAGTTCGGACTTGGCGTCCGCATATAATTGGTCTGCAGTCCAGTTGGCGGTCGGATCATAGTCGGAGGAGGCGCAGCCGCCGATGCCCACCGCCGCCGACGTCAGCGACCAGC
The DNA here is from genome assembly GCA_963844195.1 of uncultured Pseudomonadota bacterium. GTDB lineage: Bacteria > Pseudomonadota > Gammaproteobacteria > Burkholderiales > Burkholderiaceae_E > Lautropia. The sequence goes on from CAWJNC010000010.1 coordinate 63,085, forward strand.
AACGCAGCCAGGCGGGCGAAGCGTCGCGACAGGCCTGCCAGCGCACCCCGCAACACGAGTCCGGACGCGCCGATCCAGCCGCCCGAGGCAGCACCATCGCGGACGTGCACCTGGCCCGCGGTCATGAGAGATGTTTCCTGATTCTTCAAATGGTTCTCCCGGATGCCCGATTATAGTCAGCCACCAGATGCGGAGCCGTCGAGCATGTGCGCATCAGCCACGGAGCCATCATCCGGTCCGCCGTCTGGGGACCAAGACGCAGACGGCATGCCGGCCACCCCGGCGGTGCGATTGGTGGCGCGCGGCGCAGGCGGGCTGCGGCTCGACCAGTTCCTGGCGGCGCAGCCTGGAGGGATCTCGAGGAGCCGAGTACAACGCTGGATCGCCCTCGGCGCGGTCCGTGTCGACCAGGCCCTGCGCCTGCCGAGCTACCGCCTCAACGGGCACGAGGAGATCGAGGTCGAGCCGCAGCCGCTCGAAAGCGAGCAGGCCTTCGCCCCGGACCCCGTGCCGCTCGACATCCTGCATCGCGACGACGGACCTCGTGATCATCAACAAGCCTGCCGGGCCTGGTGACGCATCCCGCGCCCGGCAACTGGCGCGGCACGCTGATGAACGGGCTGCTGTTCGCCAATCCGAAGAGTGCGCGCTTGCCGCGCGCCGGCATCGTGCATCGCCTCGATCGCGATACCAGCGGCGTGCTGGTCTGCGCGCAGTCCGAGCGGGCATTCGTCGCCTTGTCGAAACAGCTCGCCGACCGGACCATGCATCGCCAGTACCTGGCGATCGTGTCCGGAACGGGCACCCGGATCGCCGGACCATGGCACCGTCGACGCGCCCATCGGACGGGATCCGCGCAATCGCCTGCGGATGGCGGTCGTCGCGCCGCCGCAGGGCAAGCCGGCGCAGACCGACTACCAGGTGCTCGCGCGCGCGGCGCCGGAGGCGCCGAAGCTGCACGCTGCGCTGGCTTGTCGCCTGCGCACCGGCCGCACCCATCAGATCCGCGTGCACCTCGCCAGCATCGGACATCCGCTGGTCGGGGACCGAACCTATGGCGGCGATGCCTCCCCGGGCTTCGATCGCCAGGCGTTGCATGCCTGGCGGCTCAGCCTGCGGCATCCGGCGAGCGGCGAGTTGCTGGCGGTAGACTGCCCACCTCCGGCCGACCTGCTGCAACTGGCTGAACGCCTTGGCCTGGCGTTCGCATCGCGTGCGCCGGCGCATGAGGCAGAAGAGCAGGCAGGAGAACACGCAGATAGGCGCATAGAAAAGCGGACAGGAGAACGGGCAGAAGCACGGAAGAAGGCCCGCCGATGATGCAGCTCCCTGCCATTACTCCCGCCTGGCCCGCCCCTGCACGGGTAGGGTCGCTGTTCACGACCCGGGCAGGCGGTGTCAGCACCGGCTGCTGGGGCGCCGCCGGCGCAGTTGGCGGACTCAATCTCGGCGCCAACTGCGGCGACGAGCCCGCGCGGGTCGCCAGCAATCGCGAGCGGCTGGTTCAGGCTGTCGGCATGCCGATCAACTGGCTCGACCAGGTGCACGGCGCGCGGGTGGTGCAAGTGACCGGCCCGGGTCGTGCCGATGAAGAACCGGTCGATGCGCCGGCAAAGGCGGACGCGCAGGTGACCTGGTGTACCGGCGTTGCGCTGGGCGTGCTGGTTGCGGACTGCCTGCCCGTCCTCCTTGCCGATCGCTCGGGCAGGGCTGTGGGCGTAGCCCATGCCGGCTGGCGAGGCCTCGCCGCCGGCGTACTCGAGAATACCGTCGCGTCGATGCGCTCGCGTCATCGGGACGCGGATCTGGTCGCATGGCTCGGCCCTTGCATCGGGCCGACCGCGTTCGAGGTCGGCGACGACGTGCTGGCAGCCTTCGCTGCGCAGGACGAGCGCGCAGGGGCGCATTTCAGGCCAGGTGTGCGGCCCGGGAAATGGTTGGCGGACCTGAGTGCGCTTGCCAGGCAGAGGCTGCAGGCGCTCGGCATCGATGAAGTGTCGGCCTTGAACGCCTGTACTGTTTCAGACGGTGAACGCTTCTGGAGCTACCGCCGCGACGGCGTCTGCGGACGCATGGCAGGCGTCATCTGGCTGCAGAACTGAAGGAAGCGCCGGCGGCCGGACCTTCGGCATCCGGACTGGAGCGGGCTGCCACGCTCCGGCGCCCGCTGCCGACGAAGTGCCTCGTATTCATCGGTCAGGCGGCGTTGGCGCACGATCCGCAGAAGGGACCACGGAAGAACGATTGTCCGCGTCGGTGGGCGCTTCGGCGACTGCAGCCGCTTCCTGTCGTTGAGACGCCTCGCGCCTTCGGCGATTGCGCCGCCGCTGCGGGGTCCCCATGAGGTAGAGAAGGATCGACAGCGGCGCTAGCCCGTAGAAGATGAACGTGGCCGCCCCCGCCGCGAAGGAGGCCTCGGTGAAGGACATCAGCAGCACGACGTAGATCCAGGCGATGGCGACGATGTACATGGGAGCGATTGTCGCCGATCGCTATGCCGGACGATGGCTGCGTGAGCATAGGGCAAGGGCAGGGCCAGGGCAGGAAACCGCAGGGAGGCGCAGGGTCAACGGGCGGATAAAGAGGAGGGAATTGAGAAAGAAAGGGAATAGAGGGGCGGCAGGAAGGGAAAAGAAGGGCGGCGACCGGGGCGACGACGCGCTGCCCGGTCTTCGTTTGACGCCCCCAATCACACAGCGCAGAATTGGTCGCGACAACGTGGGTGCCAAGGACAATGGGTCCGGCGCCATGGCGCAGGAGACAGCAACTTGAAGAATGGTCGGTCTACCGATAGAGCGTCCGCGGCGGGCGTGGCTTCCGAGGTCAAACGCTCGAGGGCGGCTGCTCCACGAAAGGACGCTGCAGCATCCCCCGCGAAGCCACCCCCGTCAAAGGGCCAAAGCCGCCCGGCTGCCCGTGCGCCTGCAGCCGCAGACACGGCGCCGCTGGAGCAGGTGGCCGCCCGCCCAGCCGACGGGCGCAAGCGTCCCGGAGGGCCGGCGCAAGCCACCGCGACTGCCGCAGGCTCCGTCCCGGCGATGGCTGCGTGGAAGCTCGACCAGCAGGCGCTGTTCAAGCTGCAGAACGACTACGTCAACCAAGCCACCGAGCTCATCGGCCAGTTCGCGGCCGGTAAGCCCCCGGCGCTGAACGACAGGCGCTTCAGCGGCAAGGCGTGGCACGATCGTCCCCAGTTCGGCTGGCAGGCCGCCTGGTATCTGCTCAACGCGGATTACCTGCAGAAGACCGCGGAACTCATCGACGCCGACCAGAAAACGCGCAACCGGATCCGCTTCCTGACGCAGCAATGGATCGACGCCTGCTCGCCCGCCAACTTCCTTGCCAGCAACCCGGACGCCCAGGAGCAGCTGGTCAAGACCGGCGGGGTGAGCCTGCGCAGTGGCATTGCCAATCTGCTCGGTGATATCGGCCTTGGACGGATCTCGCAGACCGACCTGAATGCCTTCGAAGTCGGCCGCAACGTCGGCACATCGTCCGGCAGCGTCGTCTTCGAGAACGAGCTGGTGCAGCTCATCCAATACGCTCCGACCACCGAGAGCGTCGGTGCGCGGCCGTTGCTGATAGTGCCGCCGTCCATCAACAAGTTCTACATCCTCGACCTGCAGCCGGAGAACTCCTTCATCGCGCATTCCGTCGCACAGGGCAATACCGTCTTCGTGGTGTCGTGGCGCAACGTCAAGCAGGAACAGGCGGGCTTGACGTGGGACGACTACCTGCAGCTCGGCGTGGTGGAGACCATCGACGTGGTCAGGAAGATCACCGGCCAGAAGACCATCAACGCACTCGGCTTCTGCGTCGGCGGCACCATCCTGTGCACGGCACTGGCCGCACTCGCGGCCAAGGGCGAACGGCCGGCGGAGTCGCTCACGCTGCTGACGACGCTGCTGGATTTCGAGGATCCCGGCACCCTCGGCGTCTTTATCGACGAGATGCATGTCGCGCTTCGCGAACAGACGATCGGCAAGCGGGGCATCATGCCGGGCGGCGAGCTGGCGACGACGTTCACCACCCTTCGACCCAATGACCTGGTGTGGAACTACGTGGTCAATAACTACCTGAAGGGGGAGTCGCCGCCGCCGTTCGACCTGCTGTACTGGAATGCGGACAGCACGAACCTGCCGGGCCCGATGTTCTGCTGGTACTTGCGACACATGTACCTGCAGAACGAGCTGCGGGATCCGGGCCGGCTGACGTCGCTCGGCGAGCGCATCGACCTGCGCAGCATCAAGGTGCCCACCTATGTCCTTTGCACCAGCGAGGACCACATCGTCCCCTGGCAGGCAGGCTTCGCGTCGGCGCAGGCGCTTGCCGGCGAGCGCCGCTTCGTCGTCGGCGCAAGCGGGCACATCGCGGGCGTGATCAATCCGCCCATCAAGAAGAAGCGCAACTTCCGTACCGGTCCCGACATCACCGGCCTCGCCCCGCAAGATTGGCTGGCGCAGTCGGCCGAGCAGCCTGGCAGCTGGTGGACCGACTGGGACGCGTGGCTAGCCAAACACCAGGGGCAGAAGCTGCGCGCGCCGAAGGCGCCCGGCGGCGGCCCCTACTCGGCAATCGAGCCTGCGCCCGGGCGCTATGTCAAGGAAAAGGCCGCATGAGGCGAAGCAGCTCTGCGAAAGAAGACCCGGCAGGCGCGGTCTAGGTACTAACGAGACCTGACAGCTCCGGCGGCGCGGCGTTAAGCTGCCGACTGCCAGGTCAGTCGAAGGCGTGAACGAAGCGGTGGCTCAAGCGAATGTCCGTTTTGCAGCGACACTGGCAGAAGAGGGGATCGAAATGGTTCAGCGCATTGCATATGTAACCGGCGGAATGGGCGGCATCGGAACATCGATCTGCCAGCGCCTGGCCAAGGAAGGCCATCTTGTCATTGCCGGCTGCGGGCCGAGCAGGGACTACAACAAGTGGTTGAACGAGCAGAAGGAGGCGGGCTACACCTTCTATGCGTCGGTCGGCAACGTCGCCGATTGGGATTCGACCAAGGAAGCGTTCAACAAGGTTCGCGAGGAGCACGGAAATCCGGACATCGTCGTGAACAACGCCGGCATCACCCGCGACGGGCTGTTCCGCAAGATGTCGCTGGACGACTGGCGCGCGGTCATCGATACCAACCTGAACTCGATGTTCAACGTCACCAAGCAGGTCCTCGACGGCATGCTGGAGAAGGGCTGGGGTCGGATCATCAACATATCGTCGGTCAACGGCCAGAAGGGCCAGTTCGGCCAGACCAACTACTCCACCGCGAAGGCGGGCCTGCACGGCTTCTCGATGGCGCTCGCCCAGGAGGTGGCCAGCAAGGGGGTCACCGTCAACACCGTTTCCCCGGGCTACATCGCCACCGAGATGGTCCGCGCCATCCGGCAGGATGTCCTCGACAAGATCATCGCGACCATTCCCGTGCGCCGGCTCGGCACGCCCGAGGAAATCGGCGCCATGGTCGCCTGGCTTGCCGGCGAGGAGTCCGGGTTCGCGACGGGAGCCGACTTCTCCCTGAATGGCGGGTTGCACATGGGCTGATCGGCTGCGGAACGTTCGGACCGGCTTCCCCAAACCCTCCAGATCCCGATACATGGCAACCACGACTCGCTTGATCAAGAAGTACCCGAACCGCCGGCTGTACGACACCCAGACCAGCGCCTACATCACGCTGGCCGACGTCAAGCAACTCGTGCTGGATTCAGAAATCTTCAAGGTCATCGACGCGAAGTCGACCGAAGACCTGACGCGCAGCATTCTCCTGCAGATCATCCTCGACGAGGAGGCGGGCGGTGCGCCGCTCTTCTCCTCGCAGATGCTTGCGCACATGATCCGGTTCTACGGCCATGCGATGCAAGGGATGATGGGCGCGTACATGGAGAAGACCCTGCAGACCTTCGTCGAGGTGCAGAACCGGATGCAGGAGCAATCCAAGTCGCTCTACGATGGTCGCGGCGTGCCGAATGCCGAACTCTGGACCCAGTTCATGCAGGGGCAGGCGCCGATGATGCAGAACATGATGAGCAACTACATCGAGCAGAGCAAGAACCTGTTCTTCCAGATGCAGGAGCAGATGCAGCAACAGGCGCGCAACGTCTTCCAGAACTTCCCGGCGAATTTCCCCGCGCCGGGATTTCCGCCCGGCACCGGCGGCGGACGAGAAGAAGAACGAAAAGTCCTGAGCCGGCAATCCTGCATTGCCCTGGCTGTCGGCCTGGCCGGTCGCCGGTCGATATTCGCCCCTCATGAGACAATAGTCGCCTTTCGCAATTGGCACGGGGGTGCTGTGGTTGAAGTCGTGCGGGCGTCTGCCCCGAAGATCGGGATGGTCAGCCTGGGATGTCCCAAGGCGCTGGTCGATTCCGAACGCATCGTGACGCAATTGCGCGCGGAAGGCTACGACATCGCGGCGGAATATGCGGGTGCCGACCTGGTGGTGGTAAATACCTGCGGCTTCATCGACGATGCCGTCGCCGAGTCGCTCGACGCCATCGGCGAGGCCCTCAACGAGAACGGCAAGGTCATCGTCACCGGCTGTCTCGGGGCGCAGCCGGTCGAACGACGGCGGCAACCTGGTGCGGGAGATCCATCCGTCGGTGCTGGCGGTGACCGGGCCGCATGCGCTCGACGAGGTGATGAGCCAGGTTCACACTCACCTGCCCAAGCCGCACGACCCTTTCACCGACCTGGTGCCGGCGGCCGGCATCAAGCTGACCCCCGCCACTACGCCTACCTCAAGATCTCGGAGGGCTGCAACCACCGCTGCAGCTTCTGCATCATCCCTTCGATGCGCGGCGACCTCGACAGCCGCCCGATCGGCGAGGTCGTGCGCGAGGCCGAGAACCTGCTCAAGGGCGGCGTGAAGGAACTGCTGGTCATCTCGCAGGACACCAGCGCCTACGGCGTCGACCTGAGGTATCGCACCGACTTCGTCGCCGGCCGCCCGGTGAAGACGCGCATGAAGGAGCTCTGCACCGAGCTCGGCGCGCTGGCGCGCAGCTACGGGGCATGGGTCCGGCTGCACTACGTCTACCCCTATCCGGCCGTCGACGAGATCCTGCCGCTGATGGCCGAGGGATCGATCCTGCCGTACCTCGACGTGCCTTTCCAGCATGCGCATCCGGCGGTGCTCAAGGCAATGAAGCGGCCTGCGTCCGGAGAGCTCAACATCGAGCGCATTGCCGGCTGGCGCGCGATCTGTCCCGACCTCACCATCCGCAGCACCTTCATCGCCGGCTTCCCCGGCGAGACCGAGGAACAGTTCCAGTACCTGCTGGATTTCCTTTCCGAAGCGCGGCTCGACCGCGTCGGTTGCTTCGCGTATTCGCCGGTAGAAGGCGCGACGGCCAACCAGCTCGCCCACCCCGTACCCGAGGAAGTCCGCGAAGAGCGCCGCGAACGCCTGATGGCACTACAGGCCGCCATCAGCTCCGAGCGGCTGCAGCGTCATGTCGGCCGCACGATGCAGGTCCTGATCGACAACGAAGCGCGCACCCCCGAAGGCCGCAAGTGCTTCCTGGCGCGCTCACCCGCCGATGCGCCGGAGATCGACGGGATGGTCGTCCTGAAAGCGGCCAGGGGCTTGAAGGTCGGCGAGTTCGCGCAACGTGCGGATCACGGCTGCAGACGATCACGACCTTCACGCAGAGGTTGCAGGCCCGCGCGGGGACTGATCACCCGCAGGCAGCAGGTTCAGCACGGCATCCAGTCCGCAATAGCTGATCGCGAAGGTCGTCTCCGCACGCACGACAGGCTTTGCGTGATATGCGATCGAGACGCCGGCGAGCGCCATCATCTTCAGGTCGTTCGCGCCATCGCCGATGGCGATGGCGTCGGTAGTCGTGCAGCCGAGCGCCCTGCAGGTATCGGCCACGGCCTGCGCCTTGCCGTCGGCATTGAGGATGCTGCCCAGTACGCGACCGGTCAGCTTGCCGTCCACCACTTCGAGCGTGTTGGCGCGGGCATGGTCGAGCCCGAGCTGTGCCTGGAGTCGCTCCGTGAAGTACGTGAAGCCGCCGGACACAAGGAGCGTCGCCAGTCCATTCGCCCGTGCCGCGGCTAGCAGTTCGATGGCCCCGGGCGAAAGGCGCAGCCGCTCGTCGAACACTCTGGCAAGGACCGAGTGGTCCAGCCCCGCCAGCAGGGCCACGCGGCGGCGCAGGCTCTCATCGAAATTCGCGATCTCGCCGCGCATGGTCGCTTCGGTGATCGCCGCAACCTGCGGCTTGCAGCCGGCGTAGTCGGCGATCTCGTCGATGCATTCGATGGTGATGAGGGTCGAATCCATGTCGAATGCGAGCAGCCGGTAGTTCCCCAGCTGCGCATCCGCCGGCACCAGCGCGGCATCGACCTCCAGCGAGTTGGCAAGGACTTCGACTTCGGAGGCGGACAGGTCGACCGGATCTTCCCAGACCGCCACGCCTTGAGCGGCCGGGCCCCTCGCGGCAGACCCAAGAGAGGCAGGGCCCTGTGCTGTCGATGACGACGTCGGTGGCACACCGAGCCGGGCCTGGAAGGCGGCGATTGCCTCTTGCTCCAGGACAGGATGCTGGACCACCAGCCGGCGATGCGAGATCAAGGTCGAAGTCCTGTGAAGAGAGTGGCAGGAGAAAGGCAGGCGAAGGCGTCGTCAGCTGCGTTCGGTGACTAGACGGTCGGACATCTGCCCGACTGCAGGCTGCAGCGCCATCAGGATCTCGCGCAGCTTGCGGGCCCGCGTGGTGACGTCCGTGGTGGCCAGCTTGATGCGCAGGCGGTCCTGGCCGGCGAAGGTGGTATCACGCCGCGACTGGGCGAACTTCAGGATCACCGCCGGCGACGTGATCGGCTGCGCATCGAACTGCAAGCGTGATCGCATCCGGCGTCGCGTCCACCTTCGCGAGGCCGATCGACTGGGCGAGCAGCCGCAGGCGATGCACATCGACCAGCGTCAGGGCAGGCTCCGGCAGCTTGCCGAAGCGGTCCACGAGTCTCCTCGCGCAGCAGGCTCACCTCGTCGCCGTCGGTGCAGTTGGCGAGCCGCTTGTAGAGCATCAGCCGCTCGTGCACGTCCTCGCAATAGTCGGCCGGAAGCAGGGCCGGGGCGTGCAGGTTGATCTCGGGAATCCGTGCCAGAGTCGCCGCGAGGTCCGGCTCCTTGCCGGCCTTGAGCGCCTTGACCGCCGCCTGCAGCATGTCCGTGTAGAGGGCGAAGCCGACCTCCTGCATCTCGCCCGACTGCGTCTCGCCCAGCACCTCGCCGGCGCCCCGGATCTCGAGGTCGTGCATCGACAGGAAGAAGCCCGAGCCGAGTTCCTCCATCATCTGGATGGCGTCGAGGCGCTTGGTTGCATCACGGGTGATCGCCTCCTCGTCCGGTATCAGCAGGTATGCATAAGCCTGGTGATGCGAGCGTCCTACGCGGCCGCGCAGCTGGTGCAACTGCGCCAGGCCGAAGCGGTCGGCGCGATGGATCACGATGGTGTTGGCGCTCGGCACGTCGATGCCGGTCTCGATGATGGTCGTGCACAGCAGGATGTTGAAGCGCTGCTGGTGGAAGTCGCGCATCACGTGCTCGAGCTCGCGCTCGGGCATCTGCCCGTGCGCGATGCGGATCTGCGCTTCCGGCACCAGCTCGATCAGCTCGCGGCGCCGGTTCTCGATGGTGGTGACCTCGTTGTGCAGGAAGTAGACCTGTCCGCCCCGCTTGAGCTCGCGCAGCAGCGCCTCGCGGATGGTGCCGGCCATCTCCTTGCGCACGAAGGTCTTGATCGAGAGCCGCTTCTGCGGCGCGGTAGCGATCACCGAGAAGTCGCGAATGCCCTCGAGGCTCATGGCCAGGGTCCGCGGAATCGGCGTGGCCGTCAGCGTCAGCACGTCGATCTCGGCTCGCAGCGCCTTGAGCCGCTCCTTCTGGCGCACGCCGAAGCGGTGCTCCTCGTCGATGATCACAAGGCCGAGGTTCTTGAACTTCACGTCGGCCGGAGAGCAGCTTGTGCGTGCCGATGACGATGTCCACGGTGCCCGCCGCGATGCCTTCGATGGCAGCCTTGGTCTGCTTGCCGCTGTTGAAGCGCGACAGTTCGGCCAGCCTGATCGGCCAGTTGGCGAAGCGGTCGCTGAAGGTCTGGAAGTGCTGCTCGGCGAGCAGCGTGGTGGGCGTCAGCACGGCCACCTGGCGTCCGCCGGCCGCCGCGATGAAGGCGGCGCGCAAAGCCACCTCCGTCTTGCCGAAGCCGACGTCGCCGCACACCAGCCGGTCCATCGGCCGCGACGGAAACCAGGTCCTGCACGACCGCATGGATGGCGGCGATCTGGTCGGGCGTCTCCTCGAAGCCGAAGCCTTCGACGAAGGCCTCGTAGTCGGCGGCGTTGAAGCGGAATGGATGGCCTTCGCGAGCAGCGCGCCGGGCATAGAGGTCGAGCAGTTCGGCCGCGGTGTCGCGCGCCTTCTCGGCCGCCTTGCGGCGCGCCTTTTCCCATTGCCCGGAGCCGAGCGAGTGCAGCGGCGCGCTCTCCGGCGCGGCGCCGGAATAGCGGCCGATCTGGTGCAGCTGCGACACCGGCACGTAGAGCGTCGCGTCGCCGGCGTAGGCGAGATGCAGGAACTCGGTCATGCCCTCGCCGAGGTCGAGGTTGACCAGGCCCTGGTAGCGGCCGATGCCGTGCTGCGCATGCACGACCGGATCGCCCGGCTTGAGTTCCGACAGGTCGCGGATCAGGCTGTCGACCTGCGTGGCCTGGCCGCTGCGGCCCGCGTGCGGTGTGGCGCACGAAGCCCGGAAAGAGCTCGCTTTCGGTGATGAGCAAGCAGGTCGCCGGCGCTGCGGCGAAAGCCGCGCATGGACCGGGCCGATCCCGAGCATGACCGGCTGGTCGCTCGCGAGTGAAATCGGCCCAGCGCTCGAACACCGGCAGCCGCAGGCCGCCTTCGGCGAAAAGCTCGCAACAGCGTCTCGCGCCGGCCTGCCGATTCCGCGAGGATCGCCCGCCGCTCGCGTCGTGCCCGACACCGGCTGGCGGCGCACGCGAGCACATCCTTGAGCATCGCCAGCGGATCGGTCAGGCGCCGGTTGATCGCGACCGGCGGCACGCGACGGACCGCGTGTCGGCGATTGCAGACGTCCGGGTCGGGTCGGCGTCTGCCGTGCCAGCCGCGGCCGCTGCTGCATCGGAGGCGGCGATCGACAGGCGCGCGAAAGCCTGCGCGCGCACGAAGAACTCCTCCGCGCCGAGGAAGATCTCCTGCGGCTTGAGGGCCGGCCGCTCGGCATCGTTGCCGATGAAGCGGAAGCGCTGCTCGGCGTCGTCGCGAAACGCCAGCAGCGCCTCCTGCACCTCGCCGTGCATCACGACGACCGCGTCCTCGGGCAGGTAGTCGAACAGCGTCGCCATCTCGTCGAAGAAGAGCGGCAGGTAGTACTCGATGCCGTTGCTCGGCGATGCCGTTGCCGATGTCGCGATAGACCGTGGCCTTCGAGGGATCTCCTTCGAAGCGCTCGCGCCAGCGGCCGCGAAAGGCGGTGCGCGCGTCGTCGTCGAGCGGAAACTCGCGACCCGGCAGCAGCCGCACCGAGTCGACCGGATAGAGGCTTCGCTGGGTGTCGGGATCGAAGGTCCGCAGCGTCTCGATCTGGTCGCCGAACAGGTCGATGCGATACGGCAACTCCGAGCCCATCGGGAAGAGGTCGATCAGGCCGCCGCGCACGCCGTACTCGCCGGGCCGGATCACCTGCGAGACGTGCTCGTAGCCGGCCAGCGTCAGCTGCGAACGCAGGCCCTGCTCGTCGAGCGACTGGCCCTTGCGGAAGTCGAAGGTGCGCGCCGCGAGGAAGGACGGCGGAGCGAGCCGATGGGCAGCCGTCGTGGCCGCGACCACCAGGACGTCGAGCTTGCGGCTCAGCAGCGAGTACATCGCCGAGAGCCGATCGGAGACAGGTCCTGGTGCGGCGAAAGGTGATCGTACGGAAGGATCTCCCAGTCCGGCAGGCCGGCGACCTGCAGCGTCGGCGCAAAGTAGCCGATCTCGGCAATCAGGCGGACGCAGTCGGTTGTATGCGCGCATACAATCACGTGCACCGCACGCCGCCGGGCTGCGACCAGGCGGCCAGTTGCAGCGCGTCGGATGAACCGTAGGGCGGCGGGCAGGCGCCTCGCGCGCGCGGCCGGCGCGGGCCGGGTGAACCGGCCGTGTCGCGCCGGCAGATGGCGCGATCGCGCGCCGCCTGCTGCCGGGGCAACCGATCTGCGGATCTTTCGGGATCTTGCGAAAAAGCCAAGGTAATCCAGTAATTGACAGCTAGCCGTGATTCTAACGACACGTGCGTACGAACCATCGACGATCCGCAGCCAATGTACATAGGGATGAAAAGCCTTGTCGCAAGCCTCTGATACTGCGTTTGCCGGCAGGCCGCGCGACACCGCCTCGCATGCCGGCGGGCCGCGCCACGTCGTGCTGATTCCCGCCGGCGGCAGCGGCACGCGCATGGGCGCGCGGGTGCCGAAGCAGTATCTCGAGCTGGGCGGCCGTACCGTGCTCGAGTGCACCGTCTCCAAGTTCCTGTGCCACGCCTGGTTCGACCATGTCGCGGTGGTGGTGCAGCCAGGCGACGACATCGCGCCGCGGCTCGAAGGGCTGCGGGTGCCGCGGGTGGGGCTGATTCCGCGCGGCGGCGAGTCGCGCCGCGACACCGTGCTCAACGGCCTCACCTACCTCGCGCATCGCGGTGTGATCGACCAGCACGATTGGGTCTACGTGCACGATGCGGCGCGGCCCGGCATCGATGCGCGACAGCCTGCTGCGCCTCAGTGCCTGCCTCGAGCACGAGACCTGCGGTGCGTTGTTGTGCATTCCGATGGCCGATACCGTCAAGCGGGTGGATCCGGTGTCGTCGCTCGAAGCTTCCGCCGAATACCGCAGCGGCGGCACCGTCGACCGCAGCCGGCTGTGGCTCGCGCAGACGCCGCAGGTATTTCGCGCCGGCGCCTTGCGGCGTGCGCTCCTGGCGCATCCCACCGTGACCGACGAGGCCGGTGCGATCGAGGCCGAAGGCGGCAGGCCGCTGATGGTCAACGGCTCGCGGCGCAATCTCAAGATCACCACCATCGAGGACCTGATCATGCTGCGCGTCATGCTCGGAAGGGAGGGCAGTCAGTGACCGCGACCGCCATCCCTCGCGAAAGCCTGCCGTCCGCCGGGCAGCCCCGGAACGGGAACGATGCAGGCGGCGGCTTCCGGATCGGCCAGGGCTATGACGTGCATGCACTGGTGCCCGGGACGGCCGTTGGTCATCGGTGGCGTGCACATCGACTATCCACGCGGCCTGCTGGGCCATTCGGATGCCGACGTGCTGCTTCATGCGATCACCGACGCCATCCTCGGTGCCGCCGGGCTCGGAGACATCGGGCAACTCTTCCCGGATACCGACCCCGCGCTTCAGCGGCGCCGACAGCGCCATCCTGCTGCGGGAGGCGATGCGGCTCGCCGCAGGGCGCGGCTACCGCCTCGGCAACGTCGACGCGACCATCATCGCGCAGGAGCCGAAGCTCGCCAGGCACCTGCCGGCGATGATCGCGAAGATCGCGCAGGCACTCTCGTGCGAAGCGGGGCAGGTGAACCTGAAGGCGAAGACGAACGAACGGCTGGGGTATCTGGGGAGAGCAGAGGGGATCGAAGCCCAGGCCGTAGTGCTGCTGGCCGGGCCGGCGGTTGCGGGGGCGACCGCGGTGGCGGTGGCGACGGGCCTCGTCGGTGCGGATTGACAGTGGCTCAAGGACGACCGGTTCGGCCGGCGGACATGGGCCGAAACACCGACAGATGGGCAGCGCGAACGGCCCCAGGCCCCTTCGCTTGGCGCGGCCCTGTCTCAGCGCCCGTGCGCAAGGATTCACCGGAGCCGCCCGCTCGTCGAGCACCCGGTCCGCGCTTCACACGGCGATCGCCACTGCAACCACCCAGCCCCCCAGCCGCTCGGATGATGGCAGCGGTGGCGGCGGGTGTCGGGGGCGCGGACTGTTTGTGGTGGAGCCGTCCGCTGACGAAGGAAGGTCGGGCACCGCCGCCCCTGAGGCAGGCGCTCAGCCCCGCAGCAAGCGGAGGAACGAAGCCGCTCCCTCGGACGCAGCCCGACCTGAACGAGGCAGGGACGGGCTCCGGGGCGCTCGCCGCAGGCGACGCAGAGCACCGCTCTGCGAGCCCCGGAGCGGGATTGCGCCTGCAAGCGCAATCCCGTGAGCCACTGTCAGTCCGCGCCCCCGACGCCCGCCGACACCGCCCGCCGACATCGCCAGAACATCGCCCCGTCACGCGGCAGTCGCAGGCCGGCGCCCGGAGGCGTGGTGTGTCAGCAGCTCCTGGGTACCCTGGTCCTGCAGGCTCACCCGTACCAGCAGGCCGCCGACGGATGCGTTCTCGAGCGTGAGTTCGCCGCCGGCACGTCTGGCGAGACGTGAGACCACCGCGAGGCCCAGGCCGGAGCCGCCGACGCCACCGCGCTCGGGGTCGAGGCGGGCGAAGGGGCGTGCGAGGCGCTCGAGGGCTTCGTCGGGCACGCCGGGGCCCTGGTCCCTGACGACCAGTTCGATGCCCCTGCCGCGGCGCCGGCCCAGCACGTCGACGCGCGCGACGCCGTCCTCGCGTGAGCGTCCGTACTTCATCGCGTTCTCGAGAAGGTTGGCCAGGATGCGTTGCAGGATGATGGTGTTGCCCTGCCAGCTGAGCCCGGACTCGAGCCGGGCCTGGAGTTCGAGCAGCCCGTCGGACCTCTCGCGGCTGTAGGCCCTCGTCATCTGCTGGAGCACGTCGTCGACGTCGACCTCTTCGATCGTGAACTCGGGCGGCCGCGCGAATTCGATGAACTGACGCACGATCGAATCGATGCGGTCGATTTCCTCGACCATCGACTCCTTGCTTGCCTCGTCGAGCCCGCTCAGCTCGATCTCGAGCCGCAGCCGCGTGAGCGGCGTACGGATGTCGTGCGAAACACCAGCGAGCACCACCGCCCGGTCCGCCTCCATCGCGTGCAGGTCGCCGGCGAGCTGGTTGAAGCGTCGGTTCAACTCGGATATCTCGGTAGGGCCCGATTCACGCAGGCGCTGCGGGCGCTCCCCGCGCGATAGTTTCTCGATCGAACGGGCCAGATTGGCGAGCGGGCGGTTCACCAGCCGGCTGATCAGGATCGCCCCGATCAGTGCCAGCAGCACTGCGGTCGCCGAGACCTCCAGCCAGTTGCCGCCAAGCTGGCGCTCCAGGCGCTTCGGGTCGGTGATCAGCCAGTACTGGTCGCCCTCGATGTCGAAGCTGATCCAGAGCGCCTTCTCCCCGTTGACCTTGCTCGCGACCAGAGTGCGCGGGCCGAGCAGTTCCTTGAGCTTGGCCTCCACCATCTGCCCGATCTGCCGGTTGGGCCACGGCTCGATCTGGTCCTGGGGCTCCAGCGGATAGACGCGCACACCTTCGTTGCGCTGCAGGTCCACCAGCAGCTCGCTGCGACGGTCGCCCGCGGCGCTGATCAGGCCGGCGCGCGTCAGGTTGACGATGGAGGCGATCTCCCAGGCGAAGCGTGCCGCCTGCGGCTCGCGCTCGAAGACCCGGTACAGCTGGTACCAGGCGCCGAGGCTGACCGCGATCAGCAGGCCGATCAGGGCGAAGGTCCTCCAGAACAGGCTGAGTCTCAGGGCTTGACCTCGTTGTGTTCAAGAGGAGGCGGCCCGTCAGGCCGGGCCCGGTATCTCGGGCGGCAGCCTATTCGGGAACGAACACGTAGCCCACGCCCCACACCGTCTGGATGAAGCGCGGGTTCTGGGCGTCGGGCTCGATCAGCTTGCGCAGGCGCGAAATCTGGACATCGAGGCTGCGATCGAAGGCGCCGTACTCGCGGCCACGCGCGAGCAGCATCAGCTTCTCCCGCGACAGGGGTACGCGGGGATGGCGAACCAGGACCTTCAGAACCGAGAATTCGCCGGTCGTCAGGCTGACCCGCTCGCCGTCGCGCGAGAGGGTGCGCGTGGCGAGGTCGAAGCTGAACGAGCCGAAGCTGACCATCCCGGCATCCTGCGACGGCGCACCCGGCGCCTCGACCTGCCCCTGGCGGCGCAGGACGGCGTGGATGCGTGCGACCAGTTCCCGCGGGTTGAAGGGCTTGGGCAGGTAGTCGTCGGCGCCCATCTCGAGCCCGATGATGCGGTCCACGTCGTCGCCCTTCGCAGTGAGCATGATGATCGGCGTGCGGTCGCTGGAGGCGCGCAGGCGCCGGATGATGGAGAGACCGTCCTCCCCGGGAAGCATCTGGTCCAGGATGATCAGGTCGTAGGCCTCTCGCTGCATCAACCGGTTCATCGCGGTGGCATCGCCGGCAAGGGCTACTTCGAATTGTTGCTCTGTCAGGTAGCGCTGGAGCAACTCGCGCAGTTTTGCATCGTCGTCGACTACGAGCAGTTTCTTGGTGGTACGGTTCATGCGGGGGATGATATCGGGTTCCTCCAGGCCATGTTACAAATTGGCCGAGCCCGCGAACGCCCGCCGGCTGCGGCTTACCGGCTGTTACAGCACTTACGGCAAACGTCTGTCTCGGGTAGGGGATGGCCTCTAGAATCGGGCTGGCTGGAGATGCAGGCAGGTTCGTGTCGGAGTCAAGCGACTGCGTCGGCACCGGTTCATGGCCGCCGGCCGGGCGCAGCGGCGGTCTCCGACCGACGGTAGCGCTTCCGTCCCTTTGACGCCGAATCCATCACTGGTTTTTCAGCCGTTTCGCGCTATCCTGAGCGGGCCATGTCCACACTTCCGCAACCCTGCAGGCACCGGTCCGACCGTCAAGGTCTCGGTTTTACGCTGCTGGCCTTTGCCTGTTCCCTTCTCTGGATGTGCGGGACGGCCGTTGCCGGGGCGGCCGACAACAACGTCCCGACGGCGCTCGCCTCCATCCCCGTGGCTCCCGTGGTCGAGTCCTCGGTGTCGCGTTCGGAACACCGGGCCGAGATCGAGCGGCAGCAGCGGCTGCGCGAGTTGCGGCGCCACCTGCTCGAGCATAGCCAAACCTGGCGAGGTGATGCGGCGCTGCGCCGTAGCGCGGCCATTCCCGAGCCCACCGACACGCCTGCAGTGGTTGCCGACAAGATCATCCCGCTCGCGCCGCTGCCCGGCGCCAAGAAAACGACCCCTTCCGGGGCCGTGCCTGTCCAGGACCTGCCCGCCCAGGTTCTGCCGGTCCGGCCACTCGTTATCAAGAGTCAGTCCAGCCTGCCGAAGACGCTGCCGAATGCGGTACCGGATGCCCTGGCCGATCCGGTCGTACCGCCGCTGCCGGCAACCCTTGCGCGCGATGCGGCAGCGGTGCAGGCCTCGGCCGGCCCGCTGGATGCGAACAGCATGGTCGATGCCGTCAATCAAGCGGATCCTCGGCTGACCGAACGCGAGCGCCGGCAGCTGCGGCAGCAGTTGCGTCAGGTTCTGCGCCTGCAGGAACCGGTCGGCGGCCGCTAGGAGCTGGCCCCCCGTCTCGGCCCGGCGCGAGGCCGTCCTTCTGCCGCCCAGGCTCCTTGCCTCGCGGCCACTAGAATCGGGGGATGCAATCCCCTTTCTCTGCGTCCATCCCTGCTGCGCCTGAACCCGCTCTTCCTCCTCGGGCCGGCGCCGTCATGGTCTCGCCCGGGACATCGCGCTCAGCTGCTGCGCGATTGTCCGACCAGACGCCCGCGCGACCGTTGCTGCTTGCACTCGCGGTGCATTGGGACGACTGCTCGGTAGCCATCGGCAACCAAGCGTCCATCGAGACCGAAGTCTGGTCGGCGCAGCCGGAACGCGGGGCGGACCAGCCAGGCAGCAATCCTCACGACCCGACCGCGGTTGCTCGCAATGCCGGCGGCAGCCCGGTGGCATCGCGCGATGCCTTGCTGCTGCTCGACCGCCTGCTGCTCAAGACGGGGACCACGCTTTCCGCGGTCGACCAGATCTGCTTCGCCAGGGGCCCGGGAGCCTTCACCTCGTTGCGCGTTGCAGCCGGCCTCGTCCAGGGCCTTTCGCTGGCAACCTCGATCCCGGTCGCGGGCATCTGCTCGCTCGCCGTGTTGACGGCGCACGAGCCGGCGTGGCAGGAAGAGGCCAGCGGCGAACGGTCCTGGCTGCAACTGGCGGCTCTGGACGCGCGGATGGGCGAATGCTATTTCGGCGTGCACCTCTGCCGCAGCGGCAGCCATCCGGTGCCGGTCGTGGCGCCAAGCGTCGGATCCCCGGCCCGCGCGATTGCGGCCTTCGAGGAAGTGCTGCGGCAGCGGCGCGAGGCGGGGGGGCCGGTTCTCGCCGGCAATGGCTTCAGGTTGCTGCCGGAATTGGCCGGCTGGGCCCGTCGGATCGGCCGGGAGCCGGAAGAAGCCGGCAAACGAGCGCCGACCGCGGCCGCCGTGCTGGCGGTAGCCGCCAGCGCAGGCGCGCCGCTGCCCGGGCCGGCCCGAACGGCGCTGCCTGTCTACGTCCGGGACAAGATTGCCCTGGACGTGACCGAGCAGCGTGAGAATGCGGTGGCGCGATCGCAGCGGCACGCTGCGTCCGGTACCGCGAGGACAAGGGCCTGAGGCGGCCGCATCGATGACCGATCTGCCGGCCCTGCAGATCAGGCCGATGAGCCTGCAGGATCTCGATGCGGTGATGCGCATCGAGGTGGCAATCTATCCATTTCCGTGGACTCGCGGCAACTTCAACGACTCGCTGCGGGCCGGGTATGACTGCTGGCGTTTCGACGACGACCGCGGCCGGATGATCGGCTATGCGGTGTTGATGTGGGCGCCCGACGAAGTTCACCTGTTGAACCTGAGCCTCGATCTTCCTGCGCAGGGCCGCCGGCTTGGCGAACGCTTTCTGGGATGGCTGGCCGACGAGGTCCATCGCCGCGGTGCGCCGGCGCTCCTGCTCGAGGTAAGGCCGTCGAACCATCGCGCCCTGCGGCTCTACGAACGCGTCGGAATGCAGCGCATCGGCGTGCGGCGCGGCTACTACCCATACTTCGAGGGGGAACGGGAAGACGCGCTGGTAATGCGCTGCGCGCTGCCCATGGCCAAATTCTCGACGACCTGTCCGGCCGCCTCCGCTTTGCGGCCGGAATGCGACCAGGCGTAGCACAAGCGATGCGATGCACGCCCCCATACCGGATATCCGATATCGACTCCCTCGAGCGACACGATGCTGACTGAGCGCCAACGGCTGGCCTGGAACGAACTCGAGCTCGGACCGGTGTGGATCAGGCGCGCCGCGAGCCCGGTGCCTCGGGGCCGCTTGACGGAGGAACCTGCAGAGGCACTGGACGACGTATCCGGTGCCTCCCGATGGGAGGCAGTGCTCGAGGAATCGCCCGACGCTGAACGGGAAGAGCCAGCCGCCGAGCTGATGCTTGCGTCCGACTCGTGGCGGCAGGTGCGCGACGAAGTCAGCGGTTGCCGCCGCTGCGGGCTATGCGAGAGTCGCCGCCAGACGGTCTTCGGCGTCGGCTCCGAGCGCGCGAGGTGGATGCTGATCGGCGAAGCCCCCGGCGCCGAGGAGGATGCTCGCGGCGAACCTTTCGTCGGACAGGCCGGAAGGCTGCTCGACCAGATGCTGGTCGCGGCCGGACTGTCGCGGACGGACGATGTCTTCATCACCAACGTGCTCAAGTGCCGTCCGCCCGGCAATCGCAATCCGGAGCCGCTCGAGGCGGAAACCTGCTCCGGCTATCTCTACCGCCAGATCGAGCTGCTGCAGCCGGACCTGATCCTGTTGCTCGGACGCTTCGCCGTGCAGAGTGTCCTCAAGACCGATTCGAGCCTCGCCGGCCTGCGCCGGCAGGTGCACACCTATCGCGCCGCCAGCCGCGACATCCCGGTCGTCTGCACCTATCACCCGGCCTACCTGCTGCGCAACCTCCCCGACAAGCGCAAGAGCTGGGAAGACCTGTGCCTCGCGATGGACGTGGCCGCAAGACAGCAGGCGCTGCGAATCGCGAACGGCGACGGCAGGACAGACGCGGGCGATGGCGGCGCCGGCGACGGACAGTGAGCCGATCGCGCCCCGCGGCACGGGCAATCGGCTGACCATGCCTTCGGACGTCCCGGCATCCGGCTTCTTCAGGCGCTATCGTCGCCCAGTGGTCCGCGATCTCGCATGGCTGGTGCTCGACGGGGCGCTGGAGTTGCCGGCCGGCAGCGGCGCGCTGACTACAGTCATCCTGGACGGTGAAGAGCGGGCCGAGTTCCTGGATCTGCTCCGGCAATGGGATGACGACGAGGAGGACCGCTGGCTCGGGCCGGTGGATCCCAATCTGCGCCTCGGGCTCTACACCGAGCGACTGGTCGGTGCCTGGCTGGGCCATTCCTGCCGCATCCGGCTGCTGGCGCAGAACTGGCCGCTGCGCAGCAGCCGCGTGACGCTAGGGGAGGCGGACTTCCTCGTCGAACGGCGCGGACGTCGGCTCCCTGTCGCCAACGGGCGCGGACAGGGCGCGCTCGAGCTGTGGGAGTTGGCGTGCAAGTTCTACCTCGGCGTGCCCGGCCGTGGCTGGATCGGTCCGGGACTCAATGATTCGCTGGCGACGAAGCTGGCGCGCATGCGCGATCACCAATTGCGGCTGATCCACCAGCCGGGCTTTCGCGCGGCCTGGCACGGAGACTGGTCCGCCCGCGCGTGGCTGGCCGGCTGGCTGCTTTCGCCCGCGCGAGTGCATGACCCGCCGCCAGGTCACGAACCGCCAGCGGGGCGCATTCCCGCGATCTGGGCGGAAGCGGGCCACGCGACGCTCGCCGGCGCAGGTCGGAGCGCCGAGTCGCTGCAGGTCGAACAGTGGTGGCTGCTGCCGAAGCGGCGATGGCTGCGTCCGGTGCATGGCGACGAACCGGTTGCGCAGATCTTCGACGGCCTGGGCGCCGCGGCGGCATTCGTCGCGTCCGGCGCCGCACCCCGGCAGCGTGGTACCTGCCATGCGCGGCCGCTGATGCTCGCGGGAGTCCGCCGCACACATGATGCGAAGACCGAGGAAGCCCTGCGGCTGATGCTGGTTCCGCCAGGCTGGACTCAGCGCGCCGCGGGCTCGCCATCCGGAGGATGACGCCTGCCGATCAAGGCTTCCGAGTCGAACTTGCGCTGGTTTGCCCGGTGCAGCCGGATCACAAGCAGCATCGCAATGACCACCGTGAAACCGAAGAGAAGGACGATCGTGTTGATGTGCAGGTTCACCTTCAGCAGCACCGCGTAAATCGACAGCATCAGCAGGATGTTGAGGTTCTCGTTGAAATTCTGCACGGCGATCGAGTGCCCTGCACTCATCAGCACGTAGCCGCGGTGCTGCAACAACGCGTTCATCGGCACGACGAAGAAGCCGGCGAGCGTGCCGATGACCACCAGCATGACGTTGGCTGTCGCAATGGACGACACCATCGTCATCATCGGCACCATCAGGCCCATCGCGACCCCGCAGGGAAGCACGCGCAGGGACTTTCGAAGCGGCAGCAGCGACGCGGCACCGACTGCGCCCGCGGCGACCCCGACCGCGAAGATCCCCTGCAGCACCGCTGCCTGGTCCAGCCGCAGCCCGAGGTGCAGCTGCGCCCACTTCAGGACGATGAACTGGAGGGTCGCGCCGGCCCCCCAGAAGAGGGTGGTGACCGCCAGCGATATCTGCCCGAGCTTGTCACGCCACAAGGTCAGGTTGCAGTAGGCGAACTCGCGCAGCAGCTTGACCGGATTGTGCTGTTGATGCGGATAGCGTGCGCCGGTGTCCGGAATGCGCAGGTTCACCAGCGCCGCCAGCAGGTAGATCGCCGCGATGGCGGCGATGGCCGCCTCGGCAGGACTTGTGATGCCCGTGTCGAGCAGCGGCACGTCGAGCGCGAGCAGAGTTGCCGACAGCCGCGGCGCGATCAGTGCGCCGCCAAGAAGGGTGCCGAGGATGATCGATGCCACCGTGGTTCCCTCGATCCAGCCATTGGCGGCAACCAGTTTCTCCGGCGGCAGCAGTTCCGTGAGAATGCCGTACTTCGCCGGGGCGTATGCCGCGGCGCCGAAGCCGACGATCGCATAGGCAAGCAGCGGATGGATCGTCCAGAAGAGCAGGGCGCAGCCGCCCATCTTGACCGCGTTGGTGATCAACATCACCCGGCCCTTCGGCATCGAATCGGCGAACGCCCCGACGAAAGGCGCGAGCATGACGTAGGAGATCGTGAAGAACAGCTTGAGGAGCGGGACCATCCATTCGGGCGAGTGCGCCTCGGCCAGCAGCGCCATTGCAGCAATCAGCAAGGCGTTGTCGGCGAGCGACGAGAAGAACTGCGCCGCCATGATGGTGTAGAAGCCGGGCTTCATCGGGGCGCTGGCGGTTCGCTGCGGATCGTGGAGCGCAGGCCGCAGGAGCCGGTGAATTCGGCGTGAGCGATTGGACGCATTCCTCTCGTCTGGTAGTGGCGGCCGCCGGGCTCGGTCGTGCCGGGACCGGCGTGGTTATAACATGAAGGTCTTCCCGGCCCGGTGTGGCCATATTTAACGCAGCCGAGCCTCCCCCGATGAGTCGAGACATTACCGCCACCACGTCGATCGGCGCGCTGGCACACAATCTGTGGCAGGTGCGACAGTCGTCGCCAGGGTCAAAGGTCTGGGCGGTCGTGAAGGCGAACGCCTACGGGCACGGGCTGGCGACCGCGATGCAGGCCTTCGCATCGGCAGACGGCCTCGCCCTTCTCGAGTTCGACGGCGCCGTCGCCTTGCGCGAGGCCGGCTGGACCAAGCCGATCCTGATGATCGAGGGTGCCTTCGCAGCGGCCGACGTCCCCCTCGCCTCGAGATTCGGCCTCTCGCTCGTGGTCCACAGCGAGCTGCAGGCGCAGTGGCTCGAGGCCCAGACCGGCTCGCCGGTGCCGGTATTCCTGAAGGTCAACACGGGCCTGAACCGCCTGGGCGTGCCACCGGCGCACGCACGCCGGATGCACCAGCAGCTCGGCCGCTGCGGCATGGTGGCCCGGGTCGGCCTGATGACGCATTTCGCCAATGCCGATCTTGCCGGCGGAGCGTCGGCGGCGCTGGCGTGCTTCGACGAAGCGACCGCCGGCCTCGAGGGCGAGCGCAGCCTCGCCAACTCGGCGGCGGCGCTGACCGTGCCGCAAAGCAGGCGGGACTGGGTGCGCCCCGGCATCGTCCTCTATGGCGCAACTCCATTCTCCGACCGCAGCGCCGCATTCTTCGGCTTTCGCCCAGCCATGAGGCTGACGGGCAGCCTGATCGCCGTGCAGGAGCTGCGCGGCGGCGATGCCGTCGGTTACGGATCCAGCTTCACGGCAGCCGGCAGCATGCGCATCGGCATCGTCAACTGCGGCTATGCCGATGGTTATCCGCGCCTCGCGCCGAGCGGTACGCCGGTCGCGGTCGCCGGCGTGCGCACCCGGACGGTAGGCCGCGTCTCGATGGACATGCTCGCCGTGGACATCGACGCGATTCCCGAGGCGCGAATCGGCTCCGCGGTGCAGCTGTGGGGCGACGTCGTTGCCGTCGACGAGGTGGCGGCGTCCGCCGGAACCATCGGCTACGACCTGCTCTGCGCAGTGACGGCGCGCGTGCGGCGATCGGTGGTGCCGGCGTTCGACGAGGTGCGGACATGAGTTCGTTCGGCGCGCGCAGCGCTGCCGGACGCGCCGGACGTGGCGAGGGCAGGACGCAGTACATCTGCCGCGAATGCGGCGCCGCTGCCGCGAAATGGCTCGGCCAGTGCCCGTCGTGCAATGCCTGGAACACGCTCGAGGAAACGAAGGTCGAGCGGCTGGCCGCCAACCGCTTCGAATCGCTCGCAGCGCCGAGCAGTGTCGAGTTCCTCTCCAATGTCGCGGTCGAATCGGCGCCGCGCTTTCCCACCGGCCTCGAGGAATTCGACCGCGTACTCGGCGGCGGCATGGTTCCCGGCTCGGTCGTGCTGATCGGCGGCGATCCGGGCATCGGCAAGTCGACGCTGCTGCTGCAGGCGCTGGCGAGCCTGGCGCAGGCGCACCAGGTCCTCTACGTCTCGGGCGAGGAATCGCTCAGCCAGGTCGCGCTGCGCGCGAGCCGGCTTGGCGTCGACGGCTCGCGGCTGCCGATGCTGGCCGAGATTTCGCTCGAGCGGATCAACGCCACCATCCAGCAGCACCGGCCGGCCGTGGTGGTGATCGACTCGATCCAGACCGTGTTCACCGACGAGCTGCAGTCGGCGCCGGGTTCGGTCGCGCAGGTGCGTGACTGCGCCGCCCAGCTGACCCGCATGGCCAAGCAGCAGGGCATCACCGTCGTGATGATCGGCCACGTCACCAAGGAAGGCGCGCTCGCCGGGCCGCGCGTGCTCGAGCACATGGTCGACACCGTGCTCTACTTCGAAGGCGACAATCACTCCACCTTCCGCCTCGTGCGCGCCATCAAGAACCGCTTCGGGGCGGTGAATGAGCTCGGCGTCTTCGCGATGACCGATCGCGGCCTGCGCGCCGTCAGCAACCCGTCGGCGCTGTTCCTGTCGCAGCATGCGCAGCCGGTGCCGGGCTCCTGCGTACTGGTGACGCAGGAGGGCAGCCGGCCGATGCTGGTCGAAGTGCAGGCCCTGGTGGACACCGCGCACGCGCCGCAGCCGCGTCGGCTGTCGGTGGGTCTCGACGCCGCCCGGCTGGCGCTGCTGCTCGCGGTGCTGCATCGACATGCCGGCATCCAGGCGTACGACCAGGACGTGTTCGTCAATGCGGTCGGGGGCGTGCGCATCACCGAGCCGGCCGCCGACCTGGCTGTCGTACTGGCCATCCTGTCGTCGCTCAAGAATCGCGCACTGCCGGCCGGCCTCGCGGTCTTCGGCGAAATCGGCCTGACCGGCGAGATCCGGCCGTCGCCGCGCGGCCAGGAGCGCCTGCGCGAGGCAGTCAAGCTCGGCTTCGGCAAGGTCATCGCGCCCAGGGCCAACGCCCCTAAGCGCGGCATCGAAGGGCTCGAGGTCGTGGCGGCGGATCGCATCGAGGAGGCGCTCGCGGCGGCCTGGTGACGGTTGGTTGGCGGTGTTCGCGGGCGGTGTCGGCGGGCGTCGGGGGCGCGGACTGACAGTGGTTTTACGGGATTGCGCTGGCCAGGCGCAATCCCGCTCCGGGCTACGCGGAGCAGTGCTCCGCGTCGCCTCGGCGACCGCCCCGGAGCCCGTCCCTGCCTCGTCCAGGTCGGGCTGCGTCCACCGGGGCGGCTTCGTTCCTCGCCTTTGTTGCGGGGATCGAACGCCTGCCTCAGGGCCAGCTGTGCCCGACCTTACCTTCGTCAGCGAACGGCTCCACCACAAACAGTCCGCGCCCCCGACACCCGCCGCCACCGCTGCCAACATCCGGGCTGCTGACGGGTTGGTGGTGCAGTGGCGATCGCCGTGAGTGGGCGCGGATCGTGTGCTACTAGGCTGGTTCCACGAGCGGGCGGGCTCACCGGTGGTCAATCATTTTCCGCGCCCGCCACTCGCCGGCACCGCCGCACCGGTGAGCGCCTGTGCTGCCGCCCGACCGCTGCGCACCGCGCCCTCGAGGGTGGCCGGATAGTCGCTGTAGGCATAGTCGCCGGCCAGCACGAGCCCCGCAAGCCGTGCACCAGGGGAGGTCGCCGACAGCCGTGGCCGGTCGGGCGTGCAGGCGAGGGTTGCCCGCTTCTCGTGGATCAGGCTCAGCTGCAGCGGTGCGGGCAGGCCGATTTCCTCGACCACCTGGCGCACCAGCGCCGCGGCGAGCCTGGTGTCGCCCAGCTCGCGGGCAACGCGACTGTCACTCAACACCAGCGCCGCGACGTGCCAATGCGCATGCAGGCCGCGATCGAAGAACCACTGTGCATGGCGCTGTCGTGCCGGCGACTCGCGCAGGGCAAGCAGCGCCGGGAAGACGGGCAGGTTGGACGAGCCGGCCGGGGAAGGCAGGACGGGCAGCGGACCGGGGGTGGCGCCCTGGGCCGCGGGGTTCGCGACAGCGTCCTGCGGCCAGCCCAGGTAGGCGGTTGTGATCGGCAGGTACTGGAAGCCGTTCAACGCGGCGAGCAATGCCGGATCAGCCATGCCCTCCAGCAGCCGCGCGCTTGAATAGGGCGGCGTCGCGAGCACCACCTCGTCGCATTCGACGGTTGCAGCATCGTCGGCATGGCGCACGCCGCCCACCAGGCGGTAGCGAAGGCGTATCCCGGGCTCGATGCGCCGCACGTCGGTACGCAGCATCAACCGCGCCCCGTGCTGCCGGAGCCAGCCAAGCGCAGGGTCGACGAAAAGGTCGCTCAGGTCGCGGCGCGGCAGCAAGAAGTCGCTTGCACTCGGCGGACCGCCCAGGCTGTCGCGCAGCACCCGGATGAAGGTGGCTGCACAGGCGCTGTCGGCAGGTGTGTTCAGCGCACTGATCGCGAGCGGCTGCCAGACACGCTCGATCAGCTCCGCCGGCTGCCGCGCCTGCACATACCAATCGGCAATCGTCCGCACCCCCGCCGGCGGCTGCCAGCCACGCAGGCGCAGCTGGACCAGCGCCCGCACCATCGCCCAGCGTGCGCCTGCGGACAGACCTTGCGCGCGGACCAGGGCGAGCAGAGGCGAGAGCGGCGTGAGCAACGCTGCGGCCAACCCGAGGCCGGGTGCACCGGGACCGGAAGCGCCGAAGCTGGGCCGCTGCATCAGCAATCCGTCGCTGCCGGCAAGGCGCAACGGCCGGCGGTCCATGTGCGCGTCGTCGAGTGTCCCGAGCAGATCGAGCAGCGCCAATACCTCGGTGTAGGCACCGAGCAGCAGGTGCTGCCCGTTGTCGAGCTCGATCGGATTGGCGCCGTGAAGGGGATGCTTCCAGTTCAGCGTGATCCGCCGGGCACGGCCGCCGGCCTGCGGAGCAGCGTCGACGAGCAGCACCCGACGGCCGGCGCGGACTAGGTGGATCGCAGCGGCAAGGCCGGCCCAGCCGGCGCCGACGACAGCCACCTCGACGCGGTCGCGCGACGTCATCGGCTTGCCGACGTCATCAGGGGCTGGTGATCCGGGGTGGGCGGCCGCTGACCCAGGTGCGCCAGGCGAGCCAGAGCTTGCGCAGCGGGGTGAGTCCGATGCGCTGCGTCAGTACCCGGTACTGATCGCGCTCGATCTCGTCGAGCAGTGCCGAGTAGATCGCCGACATGATGAGGCCCGGTCGCTGGGCGCGACGATCGACCTCCGGCAGCAGTTCGAAGGCATTGCGGTAGTGGGTCCGCGCCCGCGCCACCTGCTCGCGCATCATCGCCCGAAACGCGTCGCTTTCCTGGTCGGTCGCCCGCGTGGCGAGCAGCTGATGGGCGGCAAGGCCGTGGCGCTGCAGGTCCTCGACGGGAATGTAGACGCGTCCGACGCGCGCGTCCTCGCCGATGTCGCGGATGATGTTGGTCAACTGGAACGCGAGGCCCAACTCGTCGGCGAACCGGAGCGTGCGCGGGTCCTGGTAGCCGAAGATAGCGGCGGACAGTTCGCCCACCACACCGGCGACCCGCCGGCAGTAGAGGCGCAGTCCCGCGAAGTCGAGGTAGCGGGTCTGGTCGAGATCCATCTGCATGCCGTCGATGATCTCGACCAGCTGCTTGCGGCTGATGCCGAACGGCGCGAGGCATGGCTGCAGCGCCTGGGTCACCGGATGCGACGGCTCCCCGGCGAAGAGCCGCTCGACCTCGACCCGCCACCAGGCGAGCTTGGTGGCCGCCACCGTCTTGTCACGGATCTCGTCGACGACGTCGTCGACCTCGCGGCAGAAAGCGTACAAGGCGGTGATGGCGCGGCGCCGTTCGGGCGGCAGGAACAGGAAGCTGTAGTAGAAGCTCGAGCCGCTGCGCGCCGCCTTGTCCTGGCAATACTCGTCGGGCGTCATGAGCGGGGCGCCTGCCGCTGCGGCAGCTTCGCCGCCTTCAGGAGAAGGGCAGGCCCGTCGCGCCAGCCGAGTTTCGGCCGCGCCGCTGCCACGTCATGGTCGAGCTCCTGCAGCCGGTCGAGGATCTGCAGCGCGCCGGCGAGCACGAAGCGCAACTCCAGGCCGAGCCGCGCGGGGACTCGCCCGAGCAGGGGCCTGCCGCTGAGCAACTGTTCGCGTGCGCGCTGCGCCTCGATCGCCACTGCGCGGCGGGTGTCGCTCGAGAACCCGCCACGACCGATCTCGGCGGCGAATCGTGCCTCGTCGACGCCGCAGGCAGAAAGCGTTGCCAGCGGCAGGTAGATGCGGTCCTTGGCAAAGTCCACGGCAATGTCCTGCAGGAAGTTGGCGCGCTGCAGCGCGCTGCAGATCGCGTCCGAGGCGGCCAGGTTGGCCGGGCCGGCCGCCTCGAACAGTTCTAGCATCAGCCGGCCGACCGGATTGGCCGAGCGCCGGCAATAGTCGTCCACTTCCGCCGCATCCGAATAGCGCCGCTTGCGCAGGTCCTGCCGGAACGCGTCGAGCAGGTCGTGAAAATGTCGCCAGTCGAGCCGATGCCTTGCGGCGTGCTGCGCGAGCGCTTCCACCACCGGCTCGCCGCAAGCCTGACCGGCTTGCGCGGTCGACAGCGCACGATGCAGAGCTAGCAACTGCAGGTCGCGCGTGTCCGCGTCGGCCGGCCCCTCGTCGGCGATGTCGTCGGCATGGCGCGCGAAGCGATAGATGGCCACCACGGCCGGCCGCAGCCGCCGCGGCACCAGCCAGGACGCCACCGGAAAGTTCTCATAGTGGTCGACGCCATGCCAGGCGCGACCGGATGCCGCCACGGAAGGACTGGCCGATGACTCGAAACGGGGATTCACGGGCCGATTGTAGAAGCGCCTGGAAATTTGCTTTGACATCGGCGCACGGCAATGGAAGAATTTCTTACTGACTCGTTAGTTAGTTATTTCCTCCGCCATCGGTGACCCTCATGCCTCCCAAGCCGTTCCAATCCTCGGGGGCCGCTGCAGCGGCCCTGCTGCTCTGCCTGGTCGTCCTTGGCGGCTGCGGCAGGCAATCCGCCCCAGTTGCCGAAGAGGCTCCGCGCCCGGTGCGCAGCCTGACGGTGGCTGCGAGTCCGGTAATCGCCCAATGGTCCCTGGCCGGCGAGGTGAAGCCCCGGGTGGAGGTGCGCTATGGGTTTCGGGTCGGCGGCCGCGTGATCGAGCGCAAGGTGGAAGTGGGCGACCGGATCGAGCCGGGGCAGGTGCTCGTGCGCCTCGATCCGCTGGACCTGACGCCGGCACTCGACACTCAGCGTGCTCAGCAGGAGGCGCTGCGCACCGAGCTCGCGCTGGCGCGCGCCGAACTCGCGCGTGCCGAACGGCTTCGCGCCGGCAACTTCGTGAGCGATGCCAACGTCGATCGGCAGCGCGCGACGGTGAAGGCGGCCGCCGCACGGCTGCAGGCCGCCACCGCGCTGGTCGACCAGGCGCGCAATACGGTCGGCTACCAGCTGCTCAAGGCGGACACCGCCGGTATCGTCACCGCCGTGGAAGTCGAAGCCGGGCAGGTGGTGGCGCTGGGGCAGACGGTCGTTCGCATCGCCCGCACGGGCGACGCAGAGATTCAGGTCAACATTCCGGAGCAGGACCTTGGCCGCGCGCGCGAGGCACAAACGTGGACGGTGACCCTCGCCGGGCTGCCGGGGCGGCAATGGCAGGCGACGCTGCGGGAACTTTCGCCGGCGGCCGACCCTGCTTCCCGCACCTATGCAGCGCGCCTCGCCCTCGCCGGCGAAACTGCCGACGTCGCCCTGGGCATGAGCGCAACCGCCACGGCCAGCGTCGGCAGCCATACGAAGATCCAGGTACCGCTCACGGCACTGCACAGCAGGGAAGGGCGGGCCAAGGTCTGGATCGTCGACAAGGCCACCTCGCGGGTGCGCTCCCAACCGGTGACGACGGGCGCGATCCTCGACGACGCGGTGGTCGTGCAGGAGGGACTGCAGGGCGGCGAAACCATCGTCACCGCCGGCGCCAATCTGCTGCGCGAAGGCCAGCAGGTCCGGGTCGCCGACGCCGGTCCAGGCGACCGCGCGATGAGTGGCAGCGGCGGCAGCGGAGGCGGCGGAGGCAGCGACACCGGTGCGATCGCGCAGGCGGGTCGACAGCCGAGGTCCCCGGTGTCGCGTTTCAACCTGTCTGCGGCGGCCCTGCGCTATCCGCAGGTGACGCTGTTCCTGCTGCTGGTGATCGCGATCGCCGGCACCATGGGTTTCATGCGGCTCGGCCAGCGCGAGGACCCGGACTTCACCTTCCGCGCGATGGTGATCCGCACGATCTGGCCTGGCGCGACCACCGAGCAGGTCGACCTGCAGGTCACGGACCGCCTCGAGAAGAAGCTGCAGGAGGTGCCGTACTTCAAGTGGACGCGCAGCTATTCCAAGCCCGGCGAGTCGCTGATCGTGCTCGAGCTGCAGGACACCGCGCCCCCGCAGGAGGTCGCGGAGATCTGGTACCAGGTGCGCAAGAAGGTGGGCGACATCCGCCGCACGCTGCCGCCGGAGATCGCCGGCCCGTTCTTCAACGACGAGTTCGGCGACGTCTTCGGCACCATCTACGCCTTCACCGGCGACGGCTTCACGATGGCCCAGCTGAAGGACCAGACCGAAGCGATCCGCCAGGAACTGCTGCGGGTTCCCGACGTCGCCAAGGTTGAGCTGATCGGTATCCAGGATGAGCGGATCTACGTGGAAGTATCGCCGGCGCGGCTGGCGTCGCTTCGGCATCGATCCGAACCGCATCGCCGAGCAGCTGGCAGCGCAGAACATCGTGACCCCCGCCGGCACCGTGCACACCACCGAGCGCAGCGTGCCGTTGCGCGTCACCGGCCAGTTCGACAGCGTCGGCGAGATCGAGGAGATGCGGCTCGCCGTTGGCGGGCGCGTCATCCGCCTGGGCGACATTGCCCGGGTCTGGCGCGGCCAGGTCGAGCCGCCTGTCTACACCATGCGCTTCGGCGGCGAGCAGGCGATCGGCATCGCCGTGTCGATGACCGCGACCGGCGACGTCCTGCGACTCGGCGACAACCTCGCGGCGACGATGCAGCGGATCAAGGCCGACCTGCCGGTCGGCATCGAGTTCGCGAAAGTCTCGGACCAGCCGCGCATCGTGCGCGGCGCGGTCGGCGTGTTCGTCAGGGCGCTATTCGAGGCGGTGGCGATCGTGCTGGTCGTGAGCTTCATCAGCCTCGGGCTGCGCGCCGGCGCCGTCGTCGCGCTGGTGATCCCGCTGGTGCTGGCGGCCACCTTTCTGGGCATGGCGATCTTCGGCATCGACCTGCATCGGGTATCCACCGGGGCGCTGGTCATCGCACTCGGCCTGCTGGTCGACGACGCCATGATCGCGGTCGAAATGATGGCCCGCAAGATCGAGGAGGGACTGGACAAGTCCCACGCCGCCACCTTCGCCTACACCAGTACCGCTTTCCCGATGCTGACCGGCACGCTGATCACAGCCGCCGGCTTCCTGCCGATCGCCACCGCGCGCTCCACCACCGGCGAATACACCTTCGCCATCTTCGCGGTCGTCACCCTTGCGCTGCTGATCTCCTGGGTGATGGCCGTCACCGCCGCGCCCTTCATCGGCAGCTACCTGCTCAAGGAGAAGCTGGCTGCGGGGCACGAGGTCTTCGACACGCGCTTCTACCGCGGCCTGCGCGGGTTGATCGAGCGATGCATGCGCCATCGCCGGCTGACCCTGCTGGCAACCATCGGGCTGATGGTGCTGGGCGTGATCGGCATGCAGGCGACCGAGAAGCAGTTCTTTCCCAATTCCGACCGCGCGGAGGTGCTGGTCGAGATGTGGCTCCCCGAAGGCGCCAGTCTCGACGCGACCCATGCGCAGGCAGAGGCGCTCGAGCGCCATCTGGCCGGCAATCCCGACGTCGCCACCTTCGTGAGCTACGTGGGCAACGGTTCGCCGCGCTATTTCCTGTCCCTCGACCAGCAGCTGTTCCGGCCCAACTTCGCGCAGTTCGTGATCCTTACGCAGGACGTGGCGAGCCGGGAGCGGCTGCTCGCGGATCTGCGCTACCACCTCGTCGAGGCATTCCCGGGAATCCGGTCCCGGGTGTTCCGCACTCCGCTCGGCCCGCCGGTCGCCTATCCGATCCAGTTGCGCGTGCTGGGCGAGGACCCGCTCGAGCTCAAGCGTATCGGCGCCCGCCTCGAAGAGGTGGTCCGCGCCAATCCCCATACCCTGGACGTCCACATGGACTGGGGCCAGCGCTCGCCGGCGGTCCGTATCGACGTCGACCAGGACAAGGCGCGCGCTATCGGGCTGTCCAGCGCGCAGGTTGCGCGGGTGATCGGCGGCGCGATCGACGGCGCCACCATCGGCACGCTGCGCGAGGACGACGAGCTGATCGACGTGGTGATTCGCGCGCCCGAGACGGAGCGGGCGCGCCTGTCCAACCTGCCGAACCTGCAGATCCAGACCGCGCTCGGCCGCAGCGTGCCGCTCTCGCAGGTGGCGACCATCCGCGAAGTGATGGAGGAGCCGATCATCTGGCGCCGCAGCCGCATGCCCAACCTGACGGTGCGAGCCGACCTCGTCGACGGCATCCAGGCGCCGGATGTCAGCACCCAGCTGGCCGGCGGCGTGGCCGAGTTGTCGGCGCAACTGCCGCCCGGCTACCGCATCGAGGTGGGCGGGCCGACCGAAGAGAACAAGAAGGCTCAGGCGTCGATTGCGCAGGGGATGCCGCTGATGCTCGCGCTGGTGGTGGGCCTGCTGATGATCCAGCTGCATCGGTTCTCGCTCGCGGCGATGGTGCTGCTCACTGCGCCGCTCGGCATCATCGGCGTGGCGGCTGCGCTGCTGGTGTCCGGCCGCCCCTTCGGCTTCGTCGCCATGCTCGGGGCGATCGCGCTCGGCGGCATGATCATGCGCAACACGGTGATCCTGATCGACCAGATCCGGCAGGATCTCGAGGAGGGCCGGCATCCCTGGGAAGCGGTGCTCGAATCGACCGTGCGCCGGTTCCGCCCGATCGTGCTGACGGCGGCAGCGGCAATCTTCGCGATGGTGCCGCTGTCGCGGGACGTGCTGTGGGGTCCGATGGCGCTGGCGATCATGGGCGGCCTGCTGGTCGCCACCGTGCTGACGGTGCTGGCGGTGCCTGCGCTTTACGTGGCCTGGTACCGGATCAGGCCTGCCGCCGAACGGCCGCAAAACCGGCCACCGACAGGTCACCACACCGTGAGGCTGGCGCAGGATGGGAGCCGGCAGCGTTCGGATAGAATTGCGTAATCCTCAGCTGAAACCGGCTGGGTCCGCGCGGCTGTGGCGAAATTGGTAGACGCACCAGATTTAGGTTCTGGCGCCGCAAGGCGTGAAGGTTCAAGTCCTTTCAGCCGCACCATATCCCCAGCAACATCAGAACCTCAACGGAACACGAGAACGGATGGCTTCCCAGCTTGAAACTACCGGCAGCCTGGAACGCAGGCTGACCCTGTCGCTGCCCACGGGCCGACATCTCCAAGAAAGTTCAGGAGCGCTATCGTTCCCTGGCGCGTACCGTTCGCATGCCCGGCTTCCGGCCCGGCAAGGTCCCGCTCAAGATGATCGAGCAGTCGTACGGTCCGCAGGTCACCGCGGAAATCCTCGGCGACGCCGTCTCCAAGGCATTCAGCGACGCGGTCGACGAGCACAAGCTGCGGGTCGCCGGCCAGCCATCGATCGAACCGAAGGCGCGCGCGGGCGACGCGAGTGACGGCGGCGACGCTGCCGACTTCACCGCCACGTTCGAGGTCTATCCGGAAGTCGATCTGGGCGAGCCGACCGGCCTGCAGGTGGAGCGCTTCTCCTGCGAAGTGGGAGACGCGGAGGTCGACAAGACCATCGACGTCCTGCGCAAGCAGCGCACGCGCTGGAACGAAGTGCAGCGCGCAGGCACCGCCGGCGATCGGGTGACCGTCGACTTCGTCGGCAAGATCGACGACGTCGCCTTCGAAGGCGGCAGCGCCACCGATTTCGCCATGGTGATCGGCGAAGGCCGGATGCTGCCGGACTTCGAGGCCGGGGTCGGCGGCAAGGCGGCCGGCGAGACCGGCTCCTTCGACGTCGCCTTCCCGGAGGACTACAACGCCAAGGAACTGGCCGGCAAGACCGCGCGCTTCGAGGTCACGATCAAGAAGGTCGAGGAGCCGGAGTTGCCGTCTCTCGACAGCGAGTTCGCGACCCAGATGGGCGTCAAGGACGGTGACCTGGAGAAGTTCAAGCGCGACGTCCGCGCCAATCTCGAGCGCGAGGTCTCGCAGCGGCTCAAGGCGCGTACCAAGAGCTCGGTGATGGACAAGATCGGCGGGCTCGCCAGCATCGACCTGCCCAAGACGCTGGTCGACCAGGAATCGCAAGCGCTTTCCGAGCGCATGCGCGAGGACCTCAAGGGCCGTGGCGTCGACATGAAGGACTTGCCCGGTGCCGACGGACGCCTTCAAGGAACAGGCCGAACGGCGCGTGCGCCTCGGGCTGCTGGTCGCGGAGATCGTCAAGAAGCACGGCCTGCAGGCCAAGCCCGACCAGATCCGCAAGCAGATCGAGGAGTTCGCCCAGACCTACGAGAACCCGGCGGAAGTGATCCGCTGGTATTTCAGCGACAAGAACCGCCTGGCCGAGGTCGAGGCACTGGTCGTCGAGCAGAACGTGGTCGACTGGGTACTGCAGAACGGGCAGGTAACCGACAAGGCGCTGACGTTCGACGAACTGATGGCCGGCAACTGAAACCGCCTCGCCCACCCGGTCGGCCCAGCCCTTCCAGTCAGTCCATTGATCCGCATCAATCGCATCGAGGAACCAACATGACTTTCAACAGTCTGGTCGAAGATCAGGTCAACCTGCACCTCGCGCAGGATGCGCCGCTGCCGAACGTCTTCGCCTCGGCGCAGGCGATGGGCGGCGGCAGCGCCCAAGGGCCTCGGGATGGTGCCGATCGTGATCGAGCAGAGCGGCCGCGGTGAGCGCGCCTATGACATCTACTCGCGCCTGCTGCGCGAGCGGGTGATCTTCCTGGTCGGTCCGGTCATGGACCAGACCGCCAACCTGGCCATCGCCCAGATGCTGTACCTGGAGAGCGAGAACCCGGAGAAGGACATCAGCTTCTACATCAACTCGCCGGGCGGTTCGGTGTCGGCGGGGCTCGGCATCTTCGACACCATGCAGTTCATCAAGCCTGACGTGTCCACGCTCTGCATGGGGTTCGCGGCGAGCATGGGCGCCTTCCTGATGGCGGCAGGCGAGAAAGGCAAGCGCTTCTCGCTGCCGAACGCGCGGATCATGATCCACCAGCCTTCGGGCGGCGCGCAGGGGCAGGCGTCGGACATCGAGATCCATGCGCGCGAGATCCTCTACCTGCGCCAGCGGCTGAACGCGATCCTCGCGGAACGCACCGGACAGCCCATCGAACGCATCGAAAAGGACACCGAGCGCGACAACTTCATGTCCGCGGAAGATGCGGTAAAGTATGGATTGATCGACAAGGTTCTGGCGGCAAGGGATTCGGCCGGCAAGCCGCCGAAGGCCTGAGCGGACGGCAGTTGAGATCGCCCCCTTGAGAGGCAAAAGAACCGCGCGCTGGAGCCCGGAGAAACGGATGTCGGAAAAGAAAGGTTCTAGCGAAAAGCTGCTTTAC
This sequence comes from uncultured Pseudomonadota bacterium, assembly GCA_963844195.1. Classification (GTDB taxonomy): domain Bacteria; phylum Pseudomonadota; class Gammaproteobacteria; order Burkholderiales; family Burkholderiaceae_E; genus Lautropia. The sequence goes on from CAWJNC010000010.1 coordinate 98,611, forward strand.
TGCTCGTTCTGCGGCAAGAGCCAGCACGAGGTACGCAAGCTGATCGCGGGCCCGTCGGTGTTCATCTGCGACGAGTGCATCGAGCTGTGCAACGACATCATCCGGGATGAGGCACAGGCCGAACCGGCGTCCGCCAATCGCACCGGGCTGCCCACGCCGGCGGAGATCGCGCAGATCCTGGACCAGTACGTCATCGGCCAGAGCCGCGCCAAGCGGATCCTGTCGGTCGCCGTCTACAACCACTACAAGCGGCTGCGCCACAAGGGCAAGAAGGACGACGTCGAGCTGTCGAAGAGCAACATCCTGCTGGTCGGCCCCACCGGCTCCGGCAAGACGCTGCTCGCGCAGACCCTGGCGCGACTGCTGAACGTACCGTTCGTGATCGCGGATGCCACCACCCTCACCGAAGCAGGCTATGTCGGCGAGGACGTGGAGAACATCATCCAGAAGCTGCTCCAGAACTGCAACTACGAAGTCGAGAAGGCGCAGAACGGCATCGTCTACATCGACGAGATCGACAAGATCTCGCGCAAGTCCGACAACCCGTCGATCACCCGCGACGTCTCCGGCGAGGGGGTGCAGCAGGCCCTGCTCAAGCTGATCGAGGGAACCATCGCCTCGGTGCCACCGCAGGGCGGCCGCAAGCATCCGAACCAGGACTTCGTGCAGATCGACACGACCAACATCCTGTTCATCTGCGGCGGCGCGTTCGACGGCCTCGACAAGGTCATCCGTAACCGTTCGGAGCGCTCCGGCATCGGCTTCGGTGCCGAGGTGAAGAGCCAGTCGGAGCGTACGCTGTCGGACCTGTTCAAGGACGTCGAGCCGGACGACCTGATCAAGTTCGGCCTTATCCCGGAGCTGGTCGGCCGGCTGCCCGTGGTCGCATCGCTGGACGAGCTCGACGAGCGCGCACTGGTGCAGATCCTCACCGAGCCCAAGAATGCGCTGGTCAAGCAGTACCAGCGACTGTTCTCGATGGAAGGCACCGAGCTCGAGATCCGGCCCGGCGCACTCAACGCCATCGCGCGCAAGGCACTCAAGCGCAAGGCCGGCGCTCGCGGCCTGCGTTCCATCCTCGAGCAGGCGCTGCTCGACACCATGTACGAATTGCCCAGCCTGAGCGACGCCGAGAAGGTCGTCATCGAGGAGAACGCCATCAACGGCGAGGGCAAGCCGCTGGTCATCTACGGCGAGAAGCCGAAGGTCGCCGGCAGCAAGTAGTCCGGCGCAAGGCTGCCCAGCGGAAGCGGCAAGCCCCGCCGGCCAGGCGGGTCTTGCGCCGCGGCAGACGGCCGATGCAGCCACCCGACCGCCGCCTTCGACCGACGATCCTTTGCGAAATGATTCGCCACGTGGCTCGGGGTTCCATCCCGATCAACGTGTGGGATTCGGCGTATGCTTTCAGCTTGCTTGACCATGCTTGACTTTCGCGGCTAGCACCGCATGTACTAGCAGATTGCCGGGAACGGTTGCCCCGAATGGGCCTCTCGCCTGAACATCCAGACACTTCTGCCGGGGACTTGATGAGCCAGACAACGACGACTCCACAGACACTGCCACTCCTGCCGTTGCGGGATGTGGTGGTATTTCCACACATGGTGATTCCGCTCTTCGTGGGCCGTCCCAAATCGATCAAGGCGCTCGAAGCCGCGATGGAAGCGGGCAAGAGCATCATGCTGGTGGCCCAGAAGAACGGCTCCAAGGATGAGCCGACGGCCGAAGACATCTACACCATCGGCTGCGTATCGAACATCCTGCAGCTGCTGAAGCTGCCCGACGGCACCGTCAAGGTTCTCATCGAAGGCACCCATCGCGCCGGTATCGAATCCATCGACGACGCGGGCGAGCACTTCGTGTGCACGCTCGACCCGATCGACAGCGACCCGACCGAGACACCGGAAGCGGAGGCACTGCGCCGCGCCATCCTTGCCCAGTTCGATCAGTACGTGAAGCTGAACAAGAAGGTGCCGCCGGAGATCCTGACCTCGCTCAACGGCATCGACGATGCCGGCCGCCTGGCCGACACCATTGCCGCACACCTGCCGATCAAGATCGAGCAGAAGCAGGGCATCCTGGAGACGCTGCCGGTCTCGGAGCGGCTCGAGAAGCTGCTTGCGCAGATCGAGAACGAGCTCGACATCCTGCAGGTCGAGAAGCGGATCCGCGGCCGCGTCAAGCGGCAGATGGAGAAGAGCCAGCGCGAGTACTACCTGAACGAACAGGTCAAGGCGATCCAGAAGGAGCTCGGCGAAGGCGAGGACGGCGCGGACTTCGAGGAGCTCGAGAAGAAGATCAAGGCCGCGCGCATGCCGCTCGAGGCGCGCAAGAAGGCCGATGCCGAATTCCGCAAGCTGCGGCTGATGTCGCCGATGTCGGCCGAAGCGACTGTCGTGCGCAACTATATCGACGTCCTGGTCAACCTGCCCTGGAAGAAGCGCAGCAAGATCAACAATGACCTGCGCAATGCCGAGAAGGTCCTGCACGAGGACCACTACGGCCTCGAGAAGGTCAAAGAGCGCATCCTCGAATATCTCGCGGTCCAGCAGCGGGTCGACAAGGTCAAGGCGCCGATCCTGTGCCTCGTGGGGCCTCCGGGGGTGGGCAAGACCTCGCTCGGCCAGTCCATCGCCCGGGCGACCAATCGCAAATTCATCCGCATGGCGCTCGGCGGCGTGCGCGACGAAGCCGAGATCCGCGGCCACCGGCGCACCTATATCGGCTCCATGCCGGGCAAGGTGCTGCAGAACCTGACCAAGGTCGGGGTGCGCAATCCGCTGTTCCTGCTCGACGAAGTCGACAAGATGGGAATGGATTTCCGCGGAGACCCGTCCAGCGCGCTGCTGGAGGTGCTCGATCCCGAGCAGAACCATACCTTCGTCGACCACTACGTCGAGGTCGACTACGACCTGTCGGACGTGATGTTCGTCGCCACGGCCAACTCGCTGAACATTCCGCCGGCGCTGCTCGACCGGATGGAAGTGATCCGGCTGGCCGGCTACACCGAAGACGAGAAGGTCTCGATTGCCCTGCGCTACCTGCTGCAGAAGCAGATGAAGCAGAACGGGCTCAAGCCGACCGAGATCAACGTCAACGAAGCCGCGGTGCGGGACATCGTGCGCTACTACACCCGTGAGGCGGGCGTCCGTTCGCTCGAGCGCGAGTTGTCGAAGATCTGCCGCAAGGTGGTCAAGACGCTGCTCCTGAAGAAGAGCGAGAAGAAGGTGCTGGTCACGCCCAAGAACCTGGACAAGTACCTCGGCGTGCGTCGCTTCAACTTCGGCATCGCGGAGAAGGAGAACCAGGTCGGCCAGGTGACCGGCCTTGCCTGGACGGAAGTGGGCGGGGAGCTGCTCACCATCGAAGCGGTCGCCGTGCCCGGCAAGGGCAAGACCACGTTCACCGGCAAGCTCGGCGACGTGATGCAGGAGTCGATCAAGGCAGCCATCACCGTCGTGCGCCGGCGTGCCGAGCGTCTCGGCATCGCGCCGGACTTCCACGAGAAGAAGGACATCCACATCCACGTCCCCGAAGGCGGCACGCCCAAGGACGGGCCGAGCGCCGGCATCGCCATGACCACCGCGTTGGTCTCGGTGCTGACGGACATCCCGGTGCGGGCGGATGTCGCCATGACCGGCGAGATCACCCTGCGTGGCGAGGTGCTGCCCATCGGTGGCCTGAAGGAGAAGCTGCTGGCGGCGCATCGCGGCGGCATCAAGATCGCGCTGATTCCGGAGGAGAACGTCAAGGATCTGACGGAGATCCCGGATACGGTGAAAAACAAGCTCGAGATCGTCCCCGTGAAGTGGATCGACCGCGTGCTCGAACTCGCGCTCGAGCGCATGCCGGAACCCTTGCCAGAAGAAGAGGCGAAGGTCGAGGCCCGACCGGCGGTGCCGTCCAAGGGCGGCAAGTCGGGCGAGGTGGTCGCCCACTGAAGCCCGACATCGGGTCTTCGCGTCGGCAGGCCTCGCGCTAGCCGACGCGTGGCTGCCGCATCGCTTGCAGCAACCCGTTTTTGCTCTGCTATACTAGTCGGGCTGTTGTCGGCAGTGATGGATCGAAGGGTGCTTAGCTCAGTTGGTAGAGCGGCGCCCTTACAAGGCGTAGGTCGGGAGTTCGACCCTCTCAGCACCCACCAGGGTTCTTCGATTCGTCAGAATGCCGCGGCAAGCAAGAGCACAGGATCTGGAGCGGTAGTTCAGTTGGTTAGAATACCGGCCTGTCACGCCGGGGGTCGCGGGTTCGAGTCCCGTCCGCTCCGCCAGATGAAACAAAACGGGCCTTTGGCCCGTTTTTCGTTTTTGCCGGACCCTCGGCTCGTTGTTCATTCGCCGGCCGTTCGGCGCTCTGTGGCGCGGCCCCTCGAGCCCGCACTCTCCTCGCCCATTGCATTCGCGCCGCGGACCGCGGCGCCGTCTGCGCGGCGTCCTGCTGACATCGGCTAAGCTAACGGACGAGAGGGTGCGATGTCGGGTCCGGGCTTGCGGCTTTTGCCGCCGCCACTGGAGCCGGCGTAGTCGAAAATTCATGGACTCGCGGCCGGAGCAGCCGCGAGCGCAGCCGGATTCGCCTGATGAAGAACAATGCAACCGCCCTGTCGCCCAGCGTAGATGCGCAGCACGACAACTTCGCCACCGACGACGGCAGCTCCACGGACGACGCATGGCGCAAGACGCAGGCGGGTTTCCGCGCCGACTGGGACAAGGCAGGCGACCGGTTCTCGATCCAGGGCGACGCCTACACCGCCCGTATCGGCCAGCCGAGGCCGGGGGCGATCTCCATCTCCGGCACCGACCTGGCGCTCGGCACCATCGAGGCCGCCGGCATCAACCTGACCAGCCGCTGGTCCTACCTGCTGGGCAACGGATCCCGGCTCGATTGGCAGGCCTACTACGACCGCACCGAGCGGACCGTGCCACCGACGTTCACCGAAACGCTCGACATCGTCGACCTGCAGGTGCAGCATTCCCTGCGACCGATCGGCCGCCACGAACTCACCTGGGGCGCCAACTACCGCTACAGCTGGGATCGGGTCGAGAACACCAGCAGCATCTTCGCCTTCCTGCCGGCGCAAGTCGACCAGCAGTGGAGCAGCGTATTCGCCCAGGACGAGATCGCGCTACGCGACGACCTGAGGCTCACGCTGGGCGCACGTCTCGAACGCAATCCATATACCGGCGGCGAACTGCTGCCGAACGCGAGGCTGGCGTGGAAGCTCGCGTCCGATCACCTCGTCTGGGCCGCGGCTTCACGTGCCGTGCGTGCGGCCTCCCGGCTGGATGCCGACGCCTTCATCCCGCGCGATCCGCCGTTCCTGCTCGAGGGGGGACCGCAGGTGCGCTCCGAAGTGGCCGACGTGGCCGAACTCGGTTATCGCGGCAAGCCGACTCAGTCCCTGTCCTGGTCGGCGACGGCATTCCACACCGAATACGACCACCTTCGCACCCAGGAGCTGACCCCGAGCGGCACCTCGGTGGTGTTTGCAAACGAGATGGAAGGTGAGACCACCGGCGTGGAGATGTGGGGCACCTACCAGGCGAGCAGCCGCTGGCGGCTCTCGGCCGGCTACACCGCGATGAAGGACCGATTGCGGCTCAAGCCCGGCAGCACCGACCTGCAGTCGCCGCTCACGGTCGGCAAGAACCCGGCGCACACCTGGCAGCTGCGCTCTGCGCTGGCGCTCGCGGGTGACCGCGAGTTCGACATTGCCTTGCGCCATGCCGCTGCGCTGTCGAACCCGGAGGTTCCCTCCTACACTGCGCTCGACGCACGCCTCGGCTGGCAGGTGCAGCCCGACCTCGAGCTTTCCCTCATCGGCCTGAACCTGCTTGGAACCGACCATGCGGAATATGGCGCCATCGGCGCCCGCAGCCGGATCCCGCGGACCGTGCTCCTGCAGATGGTGCTGCAGCTGTGACCGGACATGAACCAGAAACCTGACTGATCAAGATGCCGAACGATATCGACACCCGTGGCATCCCACCGCCTGCGCGCGAAGAGTCCCCCGACGCGATCGCTCGCGACGTCGCGGCCGTGGTGCGCCTGACAGCGGTGCCGTCGATCCTGCAGGTGATCTGCCAGTCGACCGGCATGGGATTCGCCGCCGTCGCGAGAGTGACCGAAGGCAGCTGGACCGCCTGCGCCGTTCGCGACGAGATCGACTTCGGCCTGGTGCCCGGCGCCCAGCTCGATGTCGCCACCACGCTGTGCCGAGAGGTCCGCTCCGAGCGCAGTCCGATCGTCATCGAGCATGCCAGCAAGGACGAGCGCTACGCCTCTCACCACACGCCGAGAATCTACGGCCTGGAGAGCTACATCTCGGTGCCGATCGTGCTGCGCAACGGCGAGTACTTCGGCAACCTCTGTGCTATCGACAGGCGCCCGTTTCCGATTGCGTCGCCGCAGGTGCGGGAAACATTCCGGCTGTTCGCGGAGATGATCGCCGGACAGCTGGATGACGAACGGCGCTACCTCGAGGTCGACAATGCGCTCAGCAGCGAACGCGCCACCGCGGAACTGCGCGAGCAGTTCATCGCCATCCTCGGACATGACCTGCGCAGCCCGCTCGCCGCAATTGCCGCCATCGGCGAGATGCTGGCGCGGGATCCTGGCAGCGCGCGGGTCGGTCAGCTGTCGGGCCGCCTTCTGAACAGCACGCGCCGGATGTCGTCGATGATCGGCGACATCCTCGACTTCGCGCGTGGGCGCATGGGCGCCGGCATGAGCCTCGCCCTGACGCGGGAGCATAACCTTGATGTGCTGATGGCGAACGTCCTCTCGGAGCTCCAGCTGATCGGCCCCGAGCGCGTGATCCACTCGGATATCCGGATCACGGCCCCGGTTGTCTGCGATCCAGGCCGCGTGCAGCAGGTGCTGTCGAACCTGGTGAAGAATGCTCTGGTGCACGGCCGGAGGGATGCGCCGGTTTCGGTGCGCGTGCACGGCGACGCCGAGCGCCTCGTGATCGACGTCGGCAACGCCGGCTCACCGATCACCCCGTCGGAACGCGAGCGGATCTTCGAGCCCTATGCCCGCGGAGTCAACGGCAGCGGTCAACCACAGGGCCTCGGCCTGGGGCTCTACATCTGCCGCCAGATCGTCAGTGCGCATGACGGAACACTGACCGTCAGCTCGTCGGCGGAAGAAGGCACCCATTTCGTTGCCACCTTTCCGGCCTGCTCGGCCTCGGCATTCCACTAAGCGGCGCGCGACGCCGTTGAGTCCGTGGAGCGCTCGACATCAGCAATCCGATGCTAGAGACCAAGGGCCTTCGTCGGCTCCATCTCGGCCCGATCGACCTGAAGATCGATCGCGGCTGCTGCGCGTCGATCGCCGGCCGCTCCGGCTCCGGCAAGAGCATCCTGCTACGCATGATCGCCGACCTCGATCCGCACGACGGCGACGCACTGCTCGATGGGGATGCGTGCTCCCGGATGCCGGCGCCTGCATGGCGGCGCATGGTGACCTACGTGGCAGCGGAATCGGGTTGGTGGGACGAGCGTGTCGGAGACCATTTCGCCGCTACCGTCGACCTCACAGCCCTGCTGCCGCAGGTGGGGATCGACCCCGACGCGCCGGCTTGGCCGGTGGCGCGGCTGTCGACCGGTGAACGCCAGCGCCTCGCACTGCTGCGCGCTCTCTGCCCGGAGAACCGGGTCCTGCTGCTCGACGAACCCACCTCGGGACTCGACCGCGACAATACCGGACTGGTCGAAGCGCTGCTTCGCAAGCGCATGGCCAATGGCACTGCGATACTGCTGGTGACCCACGATCCGAAGCAGGCGCAGCGCATGGCCTCGCGTCACTACGAGCTCGAAGACGGGCTCCTGAGGTCGGCGGCGCTGTGAATACGCCTGACGTCGGTCATGTGGAACTGGCGATCGGCGCAGTGCTGGTCCTGCTCAACGCCGCGCTGTCGCTGATGCTCAACCTCGGCATCGGCCGCGACCTGCTCGTGGCCGCAGTGCGCGTGGTGGTGCAACTGCTGCTGGTGGGCGTGGTGCTGAAGACGGTGTTCGAGCTCGCGTCGCCGTTGACGGTGGCGGCGGTCATCCTGGTCATGCTCGCCGCGGCAAGCTACGAGATCCATTCGCGGCAGCAGCGCCGGCTGGCAGGAGCCTGGGGATTCGGGATCGGCGCCGGCACTACCATGCTCGCCACGCTGTTCGTGACGACCTTCGGAGTGGCCGCCCTGCGCCCCGACCCGTGGTTCGATCCGCACGTGCTGATACCGGTAGTGGGCATCGTGCTGGGCAATGTCATGAACGGCGTGAGCATCAGCCTCAACGCATTCAATACCGGTATCGTCAAGGAGCGGCTGGCAATCGAAGCGCGTCTAGCACTCGGTGCGAGCCGGCGCAGCGCCTTCCGGCCGATGCAGCGCAGCGCCTTGCGCAGCGGCATGATCCCGATCATCAATCAGATGTCCGCCGCCGGCATCATCACCTTGCCGGGCATGATGACCGGCCAGATCCTCGCCGGCATGCCTCCGCTGGAGGCAGCCAAGTACCAGATACTGGTGCTGTTCCTGCTCGCCGGCGGTGCCGGGCTCGGCGCGATCGCCGCGACCTGGCTGGCGCTGTGGCGCGTGACGGATCGGCGCGACCGCCTGCGGCTCGACCATCTGGCGAAGGTCGATTGACGGGAATGGCGACGGTCGCGAGGCCGCGGCGCGGGTGCGCCTGGAAGTAGGGCGGCAAAGCAGGGCCGGCAGGGCCGGTGGTGCAGAGGACTGCACGGCGGGCCGCTGGCTGACGGGCTCAGCCGTCGTCGGGAATGCCATCGAAGAATTCAACGATGCCGGTCTCGAGCGAGTATTCGGCGCCGACCACCATCAGCCCGTCCTTCTCGATCAGGTGCTCCAGCACGTCCGAGCCATGCCTCAACTGACTCGCCGAGACACGGATGTTGGCACGCACCGCCTGGTGGACCAGCGCCTGCGGCTGGTGCCGCAACTCCGTATTCAGCAGTGCCTCCACCGAAGGGCGCACCCGATCGACGATCGATCGCAGGTTGCGCGACTGCGCCCGCGCCGGCCGCTCGAGCTCCTCGAGCGTGGCCAGGATTGCGCCACAGCTGGAGTGGCCGAGCACCACCACCAGCCGGGTCCCGAAGCGCTCGGCCGCGAATTCCACGCTGTCGACCTGCGACGGCGCGACGATGTTGCCTGCGACCCGGATGACGAACAGGTCGCCGAGGCCCTGGTCGAAGATGATCTCCGCCGGCACGCGCGAGTCCGAGCATCCGAGCACGATGGCGAATGGATTCTGTCCGACTGCAAGTTCGAGTCGCCGGGTCTGGCTGGCGCGGTCGTCGCCGTTGCGATTCTCGGAAACGAACCGCCCGTTGCCTTCGCGCAGGCGCTGCAATGCTTCGTGTGCGGAAATCATGTGATCGACAGATGAGGTGAATGGCCGCTCAGACCGAGCGGGTGATGCCGCCGTCGATGCGGATGTTCTGGCCGGTGAGGTAGGCGGCCCGGTCGGATGCCAGCAATGCGACGAGTTCCGCCACCTCCGAAGCCTTGCCGTAGCGCTGCATCGGGATGCGGCCCCGGAATTCCGGCTTCTCCGGCAGGCTATCGATGAATCCCGGCAGCACGTTGTTGATCCGGATGTTGTCCGCGGCATAGCGGTCTGCGACCAGCTTGACGAAGGCGGCAAGACCGGCGCGGAAGACGCCGGAGGTCGGAAAGACCGGATCCGGCTCGAATGCCGCGAAGGTCGAGATGTTGACGATGGCGCCGCCTTTCTGACGCTGCATGATCGGAACCACGAGTCGGGTCGGCCGGACTGCGCCCAGGAAGTAGACGTCGAGCCCCTTGTGCCAATCTTCGTCGCCGAGTTCCAGCACCGGCGCCCGCGGGCCATGCCCGGCGCTGTTGACGAGCGCGTCGATGCGGCCCCAGCGCTCCATCGCCAGGTCCACCAGCCGCTGCAGGTCGTCGATCGATTGATTCGAGCCGGTTACGCCGACGCCGCCGAGTTCACGTGCAAGGATCTCCCCCTTCCCGGAGGAGGAGAGGATGCCGACATCGAAACCGTCGTGCGCCAGCTTGCGGGCTATGGCAGCGCCCATGCCGCTGCCGGCCGCCGTGATGATCGCTACCTTTCGATTCATTCGTCTGCCTTTGGAAGGTGAGGCCGGAGGCGCCATGACCAGAGCCAAGGGCAACCGCGACCAAATTCCGCCGGCGTCAGGCGGGCGGATCCGGGGACACGGCGAGTTTACAGCGAGCGATGCCGCGGCGCGCCAACCGTCGCCGCAAGGCGCGTCAGGGCATGCCGCCGCCCCGGCCGTCGCCGCCCGGCGATTGTCCTGAATCCGGCGAGGACTTCTGGTTGGTCAGCAGGCCGCGATGCACTTCCTGCTCTGCGTTGCCGCGGTGAGCCCGGCGTGCCGGCCGACGTTGTCGGGCGCATCGAGGAGGCGCAGCCGGCAAGAAGCAACGCCATCACGAATGCCAGTAAGCGGGTCATGATCGACTCCCTGTTGGACATGCGAATCACTATACGCCGGAGCGGACGGGCATCGGCGGCAACCGCCCCTGGGGCGCCGCGGGAATGCGGACGCCAGTTCAGGCGGGATCGCGCTTGCGCAGGCGCAGCGGCTGGGGCGGCGCGACGATCTCTCCCATGCCAAGCAGGCTTCGCAGCCGCGGGCCTGCAGCGACGAGATCCGCGAGCGTATAGCCGTCCAGTACTTTCAGGAAGGCGTCGCGCGCCTCCTGCAGCGCCGAGCGAAGCAGGCATGACGGGACGATCGGGCAGCGGGCATCGATCGGCTTGAAGCACGGCGTCAGCGCCATGTCGGGCTCGGTGCAGCGCACGACATCGCCGACCCGGATTTCGGCCGGCGAACGCGCGAGCCGCAGTCCACCGCCTTTGCCGCGAACGGTTTCGAGGAATCCGGCGATGCCGAGCTGGTGGACCACCTTGGTGAGGTGGTTGCGGGAGATGCCGTAGGCGTCGGCCACGTCGCTGATATTGACGAGGCCGCCCGGCTCGAGGGCGGCATAGATGAGCAGGCGAAGCGAATAGTCGGTATAGACGGTCAGGCGCATGGCGGCAAAGGGTCGTTCACTTGCGGGATTGTGGGGCTGCGCAGCAGCAGACGAGGCGGTTGCCGCACGCAGGTTGCAATCTACAGCCGATCCGATAACATGCACCTACAATACATCTTTCTTATCTTAACGGTCACTACCGGCTGGAGGGTACGCGCCTGATGGAGATTCCTCTCAGGCCCCGACACGGCACCCGGCCTGCAGCCCCTTCCCAGGGACCCGCGATCTGGCAGTACGGCTTCCGGCCGTTCTACCTCCTGGCGAGCCTCTTCGCCTGCGTAAGCCTGCTGCTGTGGGTGGCGCAGGTCTCCGGCATGCTGCCGATCGCCTACCTCGGCGGGCCGCTGTGGCACGGCCACGAGATGCTGTTCGGCTTTTCCACGGCCGTCATCGCCGGCTTCCTGTTGACCGCCGTTGCCGCGTGGACGCAGCAGCCGCCGCTGCGCGGCCCGCCGCTGGTGTGGCTTGCGGCCCTGTGGCTGGCGGGGCGCATCTTGGTGCTGACGCCGTGGGCTGGGGCCGCTGCGTTCGCCAACCTGTTGTTTCCGCTCGCAGTCGCCGCCGCCATCGCGATCCCGCTGGTGCGCACAGGCAACCGCAGGAACATGCTCTTCATCGGCCTGCTCGCCGTGCTCGGCGGCCTGGTCGCTGCCATGCACCTGTCAGCGGCCGGCATCCTGGACCTGCCGGTTGCGCTCGGCCTGCGCGCTGGGCTCGACGTAGTGCTGCTGGTGATCGTCATCATTGCCGGCCGGGTGTTGCCCATGTTCACCAACAACGCCATTGCGGGTGCCGGAGCAACCCAGGACCCCCTGGTGGAGCGGGCGGCACCGCTCGCGGTCGTGGCGCTGCTAGTCGCGGACCTGCTGCAGGCGGACACGGTCCTGTTGACGGCACTGGCGGGGCTGGCGGCGGTCGTGCACGGGGCGCGCCTCTTCCTGTGGCGGCCATGGCGGACACTGCATGCACCGCTGGTCTGGATCCTGCACGCATCCTACGGTTGGATCGTGATCCATCTGCTGCTGCGCATGCTGTCGCATGCAGGCTGGCTCGCGCCGTCAATCGCCACCCACGCCTTGACGGTCGGCGCGATCGGCGGCATGACGATCGGCATGATGACACGCACCGCCCGCGGCCATACCGGCAGGCCGTTGCAGGCAGGCAGTTCAGAGACCGCCATGTTCCTGTTGGTGCAGGCTGCCGCACTCGCGCGCGTCGGCGGCGGTCTGCTCGCTCCCGGCGCCTTCATTCTGAGTGTGCAGACATCGGGGGTGTTGTGGAGCGCGGCTTTCGCACTGTATGCGATGACGTACTGGCCGGTGCTCAGCAGGCCACGCGTCGACGGGCGCCCAGGATAGATTGCCCCGGAATAACCAGCAAGCCGGCGAGCGGCCGGCACAGGCCCGAACAGGAGGGACAGGATGCAAACAGCATTGAAGGTCATCGGTTACATCGTATTGGCCCTGATGGCGGTGGGCATCGTCTACGCGAATGCCATCGGCATCAAGTACTGGGCCGGCATCGGCGTCTAGGCGTCCGGGAGAAGAAAGATGAACAAGAAGCAGACCCGGCTCTTCGCCATCGCCTCTACCGCGATCGCCAGCCTGATATTCCTGGCACTGACCATCGACAGCCATCGCCAGTTTCCCAAGCTCACCAATGCGGAAAAAATCACGCCGGCGGTGTCGCACGGCATGGACGTCTGGCACAAGTACAACTGCATCAACTGCCACACGCTGTTCGGCGAAGGCGCCTACTATGCGCCGGACCTGACCAAGATCACGAAGCATCGCGGGGAGCAGTACCTGCAGGCGTATATGCGCGATCCGGCCCAGTTCTACGATGAACAGCGGCATCGGCGCCTGATGCCCAAGCAGGACCTGTCGCCCGAAGAGATCACCGACCTGATTGCCTTCCTCGACTGGGTGAGCAACGTGGACAACCAGGGGTGGCCGCCGCGCCCCATCCTCGTGACCGGCTCGTCGATCCCGGGGATGGACCTCTCGGCTGCGCAGCAGGCGCAGGCTCCGAGCGGCGCCGCCGGCGAGCAATTGCCGCCGGGCGCGCGGCCGGTGAGCAGCGGGTCGGACCCGATGGCACTTGGCCAGGCGCTGTTCCGCTCGGTGACTCCCGCATGCACTGCCTGCCATTCGGTGGCGCCGGGCGTGAACCTCGCCGGACCGACGCTCGCCGGCCTCGCAACCCGGGCCGCCCAGATTGTCGGCTCGCCTGACTACAAGGGCGAGGCGAAGGACGCCGCCGGCTATATACGCGAGTCCGTCGTCGAACCGAGCCGGCACGTGATTCCGGGGGCGATGTACTCGGCGGGTGGAACCTCGTTCATGCCCGACACCTACGGCAAGGACATGAAGCCCGATGAGGTCGACAAGCTGGTCGCGTATCTCTCGACCTTCAAGTAGCGCCCCGAACTTTCGTCGCAGCTTACGCAAGGTGGCTTCTTCCCGCCTCGGCATCAACCGCTCGAACCCTGCCGCTCATCATCCAGGAACTGCAATGCGCTACAAGACTCAATCGGTTGCCTACTGGTACTTCGCCGTTGCCATGGTGCTGTTCGGCCTGCAGCTGGTCTTCGGCCTGCTCTCGGCAGCGAAGTACCTGGGACCGGACCCACTGCTGTACATCCTGCCGTTCGACGTGACCAAGGTGATCCACACCAACCTCCTGATCGTGTGGGTATTGACCGGCTTCATGGGCGCGACCTACTGGCTGGTACCGGAGGAGTCGCGCACCGAGCTCTACAGCACCAGGCTCGCCTACGTGCAGCTGATCCTGTTCAGCTTGATGGGAGTCACGGCAATCATCGGCTACCTGTTCCGCTACGGCACCGGCAACAAGCTGCTGGAGCAACCCTTGCCGCACAAGCTGGTGATCGTCGTGGTGATGTTGATCTTCCTCTACAACATCGGCATGACCATCAGGAAGTCCGGACGGTTCACCACCACCGAGGGCGTGCTGCTGCTCGGGCTCGGCAGCGCCGCGGTGCTCTACCTGCCGGCGCTGTTCCACTACCAGAACTACACGGTCTCCATCTACTACCGCTGGTGGACGATCCACCTGTGGGTCGAAGGCGTATGGGAGATGATCCAGGGCGCCTTCCTCGCCTACCTGCTGATCCGCCTGTCCGGCGCCGATCGCGAGGTGATGGAGAAGTGGCTGTACGTGATCGTCGGCCTCGTCTTCATCGCCGGAATCCTCGGAACCGCCCACCACTACTATTGGGTGGGCGTGCCGGCGTACTGGCTACCCATCGGCGGCTTCTTCAGCGCACTGGAGCCGGTGGCCCTGGTCGGCATGGCGATCTACGCCTATTCGGCGATGCGGCGCTCGGGGATGAACCATCCGAACACGCTGGCGCTGCATTGGACCGTCGGCAGCGCCGTCTTCACCCTGTTCGGTGCGGGCCTGCTGGGCCTTGCACACACCTTCCCCAGCGTCAACAAGTGGACCCACGGCACGCTGATCACCGCAATGCACGGACACGCCGCGTTCTACGGCGCCTATGCGATGATCATCCTCGCCATGATCACCTACGCGCTGCCGTCGATGACACATGGCCGGCCGGAACGGGGCAGCAGCGTCGGCTACTGGGCATTCTGGCTGCAGATCTCGGGCATGTTCGGCATGACCTTGTCATTCGCGACTGCGGGCATCGGGCAGGTCTACCTCGAGCGCGTACTGGGCCTCGGCTACCTCGACACCCAGCTGAAGATCCAGGTCCATTTCCTGATGCTGGTCGCGACGGCATCGCTCTTTTCTGTCGGCGTGGGCCTGTTCATCTACGACTTCTTCCGGCACGCGCCGCGCTTCGAGCCTGCTGACGACATGCGCAGCGATCCGGTTCCCTTCGGAAGCGAAGCAGCAGGCCGCGCCTGATGAACGCGCCGGAAAGCTCGAGCCAGTTCGAGGAGCATCGCCGGGGCCGGGAGTCGAGCCTGGCAACGGGAACCGGGCGCAACGGCGAAGCCGAGCCTTTCTATCTTCCTTCGGGCGACGAAGTCACCATCTTCGAGCAATGCCATGCACGCGGGCTTGCGGTGATGTTGAAAGGTCCCACCGGCTGCGGCAAGACCCGCTTCATCGAGTACATGGCCTGGAGGCTGGGCCTGCCGCTGGTGACCATAGCCTGCCACGACGATCTCTCCGCGAGCGATCTGGTCGGTCGTTTCCTGGTCCGTCACGACGGCACTGCCTGGCAGGACGGGCCGCTGACGCGCGCGGTGCGCGAGGGCGCCATCTGTTATCTCGACGAGGTGGTGGAGGCGCGGCAGGATACGGTGGTGGTGCTCCATCCGCTCACTGACCATCGCCGCCTGCTGCCGCTCGACAAGACCGGCGAGTTGATCGAAGCCTCTCCGGCATTCCAGCTCGTGGTCTCCTATAACCCGGGCTACCAGCGCATGCTGAAGGACCTGAAGCCGAGCACCCGACAGCGCTTCGTCGCGCTGGATTTCGACTTCCCGCCACCTGACCGCGAAGCCGCCATCGTGGAGCGCGAAACTGGCGTCGATCATGGCACGGCGCAATCGCTGGTTGCACTCGGTCGGCGGCTGCGATCGCTGCAGGACAAGGGGCTGGCGGAAGTGCCCGGAACGAGGCTGCTGGTGGCGGCAGCACGCCTGATCGCCGGCGGCATCGCGCCGCAGACCGCCTGCGGCGTCGCGATGGTTTCGCCGCTGTCGGACGACGACGCGCTGCGAGGAGCGATGCATGACCTGATTGGCGCCACCTTCGCCTGAGGACCCGCACAGTGGCCGAAGCCGAGGACGTCATCACCGATGTCGCCCGCCATGCGACGTTCTATGCGCAGGAACTTTGGCGGCGGCATCGCCGCGCCCGGCGCAAGGGAGCCCAGCTCGAGCCACCCGCGCTCACGGACTTCGCGCGCCGCCTCGACCTGCTCGTCACCGCCGTCTTCGGCATCTCGTACCCGATCCGGGCGGCCCAGCCTCCGCCGCCGCCCAGCCTGCTCGGGAGGCTGTTCGGCAAGCCCGGAATGCCACGCCCGTGGCAGGCCGTGCCGGCAACCGATGGCGCCTGCATCTGGCTGCCGTCGACGCTTGACCACTGTGCTGAGGCAGAGGCGCTAGACCGTTATCGGACGACGGTGCTGCAGCAGGCCATGCGTGCTGCCCGCGGCAGCGCGGCAGCAATCGCCCCGACGTCCGATCCGAAGTTGCGCGACGTCTACCTGGTGCTGGAGGCCCATGCCGCCGACGAGGCAATCGCTCGGACCCTGCCGGGAATGGCGCCGGCCATCGACCGGCTGCGCCGCTACGCGTTGGCGACGCGCCCGGACCTGATGCGCTTCGCGCCGGCCTGCCGGCCGTTCGAGCTTTTCGTGCGCAGGCTGCTGTCGGCCAAGTGCGGGATTCCGCCCTCCGACTTGCCCCGTCGCGAGACGCCGGCCGCCTCGCTGGCGGCGGCACACGACCTGCTCGCAGGCATTCGAGCCGGGGAAGGGGACACGCATGAACGCAGGTCCGGCGGGCTGCTGCTACGCGACTGGTGGACCGGTGATCTGCGCCCACCTGCGGCGGTCGGCGAGCCCGGCGCTGACAGCGCGCGCGAGCCTGCGGCGCACAAGGACAGTGAGCAGGCTCGATCCCTGCGCAGCGCACGGCTTGCGCGCGTGCCGCGAGTGCGCGAGGCCGAGCCGGACGAGGACGAGGCGAGGCAGGGTGCCTTCATGGTTCAGACGGCCCAGCCCCATGAGCACGCCGAGGATCCGGGCGGCCTGCAACGCCCCCCCGACCATGATCAGGACACACCGGCGGATGAACTCGCGGAATCACTTGCGGATCTGCCGGCGGCGCGACAGGTGAGCACACCCCAGCGCGCGCCGGAAGTCCTGCATTCGGAGGAAGCGTCCGACGAGCTGAACCGGCAACGGTATGCGTCGACTCGTGTCGACGCGGCGGCCGACGAGGAGCGTCTCGTGTATCCGGAATGGGACCATCGCATTCCGGGCTATCGGCAGGACGGCGCCACGGTGCGGCTGCTGCGGCCGGCGCTCGGCCCGCAGCAATGGGTAGACACCACGCTCGCGCGGCACCGCGGGCTGCGCGACTCGATCCGGCGTCGGTTCGAGATGCTGAAGGCGGAGCCGATGCGGCTGCGCCGGCAACTCGACGGCGAGGAGATCGACCTGGAAGCATACGTCGAGGGCTATTCGGATTTTCATGCAGGGCTTGCGCTGTCGCAGGCTTTCTACCAGACACGGCGCCGTGCACGCAGGGATATGGCCATCATGCTGCTGATCGACGTGAGCGGCAGCACCGATGCGTGGATCAGCGGGAACCGCCGCGTGATCGACGTCGAACGAGAAGCACTGCTCCTGGTGTGCCTCGCGCTGCAGAGCCTGGCCGAGCCGTATGCGGTGCATGCCTTCTCCGGCGAAGGCGCTCACGCGGTGGATGTGCGCGTCGTGAAGGGCTTCAACGAGCCCTTCGGCGACCTCGTCGCCCGCCGCATCGCGGGGCTCGAGCCGGAATATTTCACCCGCACCGGCGCGGCGATCCGCCATGCGACGGCGAAGCTGATGGAACAGCCGGTGGGCCATCGCCTGCTGCTGCTCCTCTCCGACGGCAAGCCCAACGACGTGGACGTATACGAAGGGCGCTACGGCGTGCAGGACACGCGTCAGGCCGTCGCCGAGGCGCGGTTGCAGGGCGTCTTCCCGTTCTGCCTGACCGTCGACCGGCAGGCTAGCGGCTACCTGCCTGCGATCTTCGGCGCGCGCCAGTACGGCCTGCTGCCGCGGCCGGAACTGCTGCCGGCCGTGCTGCTCGAATGGATGCGGCGGCTGCTTTCCACGTGACCACCGCGATCGATACTCATTCCACTCGCCGACCTTCGCCGGTTCGTTGCAGTCGGCTTCAGGCACCGGCCTTGCCCAGTTGGCGTAAGCTGCAACTGCGGTCGGCAGCCAGTCCTCCAACGCAAAGGAGATCGAAAAATGACGGACATGTATCGGCGTACCTTCTTCCTGAAGGTGGCAGCTGCGGGTTCACTGCTGGCGGGCGCGACGACCGCCTCCCAGGCTCAGGCAAAGATCGAGGAATCCGATCCTCAGGCATCGGCGCTCGGCTACAAGCACGACACCAAGAAGGTCGACAAGGCCAAGTTCCCGAAGCATGACGACTCGCAGACCTGCGCCAACTGCCAGCTGTATCAAGGCAAGCCGCAGGACGAATGGGCGCCATGTGCCCTCTTCGCCGGCAAGCAGGTCGCGGGGCCGGGGTGGTGCAGTGCCTGGATCAAGAAGCCCGGCTGATCTGTCTTTCGTCAGGTGCAGCGAACGGGCTCCCTGACCCTGACATCCCAGCGGTAGAACCGGGTGCCCGACAGCACCGGCAAGCGACTCGCCGCTGAGGCGCGCGCCGGGGGGTGTCGCTTCGCGAGAGCCTGGCAAAAGCGCCGCGCCGCCGCCAGCCGGCTCATTCGGGAGTTTTCCGGCCTTCAACTAAACTATCGGTTTCAACGCAGGCACGCAACGACATGTTTGATTCGGTTCGCAAATACCAGCGGGTGATGCTGGGACTGGTCCTGCTGCTGATTCTTCCCGCGTTCGTGTTCTTCGGCGTGTCCGGCTACGACCAGATGATCGGCGGGGGCGACGAGATCGCCGTCGTCGACGGCACCAAGATCCCGCGGCAGGCTTTCGAGGAGGCGCATCGGCAGCAGGTCGAGCGGCTCCAGCAGATGCTGGGCGGACAGGTCGACGTCAAGCTGTTCGATACGCCGGCTGCGCGCGCGCAGACGCTCGAGGGACTCATCACGCAGCAGGCGATGCTCGCGCAGGCGCGGTCCAGGCATATCGCGGTGTCGCCGACCGACGTGCAGAAGGCGATCCTCGGGATCGAGGGCCTGGTCGGAGAAGACGGCAAGTTCGACTTCGAACGCTACCGGACGCTGCTCGCCCAGCAGAACATGACGCCGGCGATGTTCGAAGCGCGCATCGCGCAGGATCTCACCTTGCAGCAACTCGGCAATTCGGTGCAGAACTCCGTCATCGTGCCGAAGACGGTGGTGGACCACATCTTCCAGCTGCAGGAGTCGCAGCGGACGGTGCGCACCCGGCTGATCGATGCGAAGGACTTCGAGGGCGGCATCGGGCCGACCGACGAGCAGCTGGCCAAGTACTACGAGGAGAATGCATCTGCCTTCCAGGTGGCTGAATCGGTGGACGTCGAATACGTGCTCCTCGATCGCAACCGACTCGCCGCCGCCGCCAAGGCTACCGACGAGGAGCTGAAGGCCTTCTACGAGAAGAACAAGGCGCAGTTCACCGATCCGGAGCAGCGTCGCGCCAGCCATATCCTGATCGCAGCCGGCGCCGACGCCGACGCGGCCGCCAAGGCGCAGGCGAAGGAGAAGGCGCAGAAGCTGCTGGCCGAACTGAAGTCCGCGCCGGAAAAGTTCGACGAGCTGGCCAAGGCGAACTCCGACGATACCGGATCGGCCGCGCAGGGTGGCGACCTCGGCTTCTTCTCGCGCGACATGATGGTCGCGCCGTTCTCCGAGGCCGCGTTCGCGATGAAGGAAGGCGAGATCAGCGACCTCGTGCAGAGCGAGTACGGTTTTCACATCATCAAGGTGACCGGCGCCAAGGGCAGCGGCGAGAAGCCGTTCGAGGAAGCGAAGCCGGAGCTGGAAGCCCTCTATCGCCAGCAGCAGGCCGCCACGCGATACACCGAACTCGCCGACTCGTTCACCAACACCGTATACGAGCAGTCGGACTCGCTGCAGCCGGCGGTGAGCAAGTTCTCGCTGGAACTGAAGAAGGCCGAAGGCGTCACCCGCAACCCCGGCCCGGCAGTGCCGCCGGACTCACCCCTGCGCAACCCCCGGCTGCTCGGCCTGCTGTTCGGGGAAGACACGCTCAGGAACAAGCGCAACACCGAAGCGATGGAAGTATCGCCCGGCGTGCTGGTCTCGGCGCGGGTGGTGCAGCACCATCCTGCCAAGCGCCGGCCGTTCGAGGAGGTCAGGGACCAGGTCAAGGCGCGGGTGATCGCCGCCGAAGCGGCACGGCGTGCCAAAGAGGAAGGCGAGAAGCTGCTGGCGTCGTTGAAGGCAGTCGACAGGGCCGACGACAAGGCGCAGCTGGAGAAGTTCGGCGAGGCGACGACCGTGACCCGCGCATCTCCGGGAGAGCTCGCCCCGCAGGTCGTCGACGGGATTTTCAAGCTGCCGACCGAACCGCTGCCTGCCTTTGCCGGGATCGACCTCGGCCCGCGCGGATTCCAGCTGGTCAGGCTGGAAAAGGCCGGCGGCCCGGACCCGTCCGCGGAGGAACGCCGCCAGGCCTATCGGCAGCAGGTCGAGCAGGTACTGACCCAGACCGCCTTGGCGGCCTACGTGGAAGAGGTGAAGTCACGCCTCTCGATCGAGCGGAATCTGCCGCAGTAGCGCCTGTGCCGCCTCCGCCAGGGCATTTTCGCTCCACGAAGGGATGGCTATGACCGCCCCGTCGGCGACCCGCCGGTAGTTGCGTCCCATCGATCGCTGGTAGGCCGGGTCGTAGTGCTCGAGCAGCAGGTGCTCGACCATTTCGTCCCAGCGGCCGGCATCCGCGAGCGATCGCCATGCGGCGACCCGTTTGTCCTGGTAGAGCGGTACCAGCCGCTCCAGCCGCTGGTGCAGCCCTTCGCGATCCTCTTCGAAGTGCGGGTACTGGTCCCGCAGCAGGCGAATGCGGACCTCGATCGGCACTTGCAGGCTCACACACGGCGACGCCCTCATGCGCAGCATGAGCGACTCGGGCAGATGCAGCTGGCCGATCTTGCGGCTCTCGGATTCGACCAGCACCGGCCGCGCCGGATCGAACGCCCGCAGCGATCGCCACAGGAGCGCATCAAAAGCCTTCTGCGACGGCTGCGGGGCGTCAGGCACCGCGCCGAGGACCGAACCCCGATGCCTTGCCAACGCCTCCAGGTCGAGCATTTGTGCGCCTTGCGCCTCAGCCAGTTGCAGCACCCTCGTCTTGCCTGAACCGGTCGGCCCCGCCAGCACCACGAACTGCAATTGCGACGCCAGCGTGTCGAGATCGTGAACCACCCGTTGCCGGTAGCTGCGGTAGCCGCCGTCGAGGAGCGCGGCTCGCCAGCCGATCCGGGCCAGCACCGTCGCCAAGGACCAGGAGCGCGATCCGCCCCGCCAGCAATAGAGCAGGGGATCCCAGCCTTTCGGCATGCACCTGAAGGGGCCCCCGAGCAACGCGGCGATGTTCGCGCTGACCAGCGCCGCGCCCTTCACATTGGCCTCGAACGAGCCGAACTGCCGGTTGATGGTGCCGACCAGCACCCGCTGCTCGTTGCTCAGCACCGGATGGTTCACCGCGCCGGGCAGGTGGTCCTCCTGGTACTCGGCGGGCGTCCTGACGTCGATGACCGGCCGCGACTGCTCCTGCGGATCGTTCAGGAACTCGTCGATGGAGAGGATTTGTGGCGTCTTCAAAAGGCCGTTATGCAATAGACTTGAGAAATGGACGGGTCTGCCCGATCTGCGAGTTTAGCCTGCGCCCGCAACCCTGAATCAGGCTGACGACAACAACATGAGCATGAAAGTCTTTGACCTGGCCTGTGATCACGACCACCGATTCGAAGGATGGTTCGCCTCGAGCGACGCATATGCCGAACAGCAGCAGCGCAAGCTCATCGAATGCCCGATGTGCGGCAGCCACGCCGTGAAGCGGCTGCCCGCGGCCCCCCGCCTCAACCTTTCGAATGCGCAGGCACCTGCGCTCCCGGCACGCGGGGCCGGGAGCGCGCCCGTTCCTGCCGGCGGCGAGCGTCCGGCGTTGAGCAAGGAGCAGTTCCAGGCGATGTTCATCAAGATGACCCGGCGGATTATCGAATCCACCGAGGACGTCGGCGAGCGCTTCGCCGAGGAGGCTCGGCGCATTCATTACAACGAGGCGCCCGAGCGGGCCATCCGCGGCTCCACAAGCCGCGAGGAGGCCGTCGCGCTGCGCGAGGAAGGCATCGAGGTGTTCGCGCTGCCGATGCCGGCCGCGTTGAAGGGTTCGCTGCAATGAAGGTTTTGCTGCAATGAAAGTACCGTCGCGATGACGGGGCTGCCATGAACGCGGACGACGACGGCCTGATCCGCATCGCCGGGCTCGAGGCGATGCCGCAGTTGCTCGGCCGCGAGCTGCACTGTCCGCGCACGCTCACGATGACGCAGGAACGCATCGACCAGTTCGCCCGCGCCAGCGAGGACTTCCAGTGGATCCACGTCGATGCGCAGCGCTCGGCAAAGGAATCGCCGTTCGGAACCACCATCGCGCACGGCTTCCTCAGCCTGTCGCTGTTGACCTGGTTTCTCGAGCGCACCGTGGTGATCGAGGGCGGCACCATGGGCCTCAACTACGGGCTCGACCGCGTCCGCTTCGTGCGGCCGGCGGCGGTCGGCGCCGCACTCAGGGGCCGCTTCACCCTGGTCGAGCTGCATCCGCACGCATGGGGCACGCAGCTGCATTGGGATGCGCTGGTGACGGACGAGGCCGACGCGGTGGCCGGCTGGCATAAGCCGGTGCTGGCAGCGCGCTGGATCACCCGGCGCTACGGTTAGACATAATGGTCGCCAGCGCAGAGCGCGGCGGCGATTACGACTAGCGCCGCTTCTTGAACTGGTTGTCGCCGAACAGGTTGGAGAAGGCGTTCGGGCTGGTGTGGGGCTTGCGCCGGTCGGCAAGCACCTGAAGGGCGCGCTGCACCGCCGGCCGCTCCTGCAGCCGCTCGATCCAGCGCTCGACGTTCGGAAACTCCGCCATGTCGACGCCCTGGTTCTTGCGGGACCGCGTCCACGGGAAGATCGCCATGTCGGCGATACTGTATTCGCCGACGACGTATTCCTTGCCCTCGAGCTGGCGGTCGAGCACGCCATAGAGCCGAGCCGCCTCGCGCGTGTAGCGATCGATCGCATAGCCGATCTTCTCCGGCGCATAGATCCGGAAGTGATGGGTCTGACCCAGCATCGGACCGAACCCACCCATCTGCCACATCAGCCACTGCGCCGTCTCGTACTTGGCGCGCACGGCATCCGGCAGGAACTTGCCGGTCTTGCCGGCGAGGTAGAGCAGGATCGCGCCTGATTCGAACAGCGAGATCGGCTCGCCGTCGGGGCCGTCGGGGTCGAGGATGGCCGGGATGCGATTGTTCGGGCTGATCGCGAGGAACTCCGGCTCGAACTGGTCGCCGTTGCCGATGTCGATCGCATGCACGGCATACGGCAGGCCACACTCCTCCAGCATGATGTGGACCTTGTGCCCATTAGGGGTAGGCCAGGTATAGACGTCGATCATCGAGACGCGCCCCCACGTGCGTCAGCCGAGGCAGCCGAGGCAGCGGGGGCGGCCGAGGGTCCGGGCACGGTCTGCGGCGACCGGCCGAGTGGCGATGAAACTGTCCCGATATCCAATGCTCAAGCTCCGATGCGTTGCGCGAATTTCCAGGCCAGCTCCGCCAGCGGCCGTGCGCGCGAGCCTGCCTGAGCCGCCTCCGTGCTCGCCGCCGTGCCGTCGACGACCCGCTTCATGATCCCCTGCAGGATTGCCGCAAGCCGGAAGCAGTTGTACGCGAGATAGAAGTCCCAGTTGTCGATCCGGTCCCGGCCGGTGCGCCGGCAGTAGCTGGCCTTGTACGCTTCCTCGGACGGGATGCCAAGCGCCGCGAGGTCGAGGCCGGCAATACCGCGGAACTGCTCCGGCGGGATGTGGTAGCCCATGCAGTGGTAGGAAAAGTCAGCGAGCGGATGCCCCAGCGTCGACAACTCCCAGTCCAGCACCGCGATCACCTTCGGCCGGTCGGCTGCGAAGATCATGTTGTCGAGCCTGAAGTCGCCGTGCACGATGCTGGTCTCGTCTCCGGCGGGGATATGCGCCGGCAGCCAGTCGATCAGGCGATTCATCTCGGGGATGGGATCCGTCTCCGAGGCCAGGTACTGCTTGCTCCAGCGGCCGATCTGGCGCGCGAAGTAGTTGCCCGGCTTGCCGAAGTCGCCGAGTCCGATGGCCTCGTAGTCCACCTGGTGCAGGGCGCTGATGACCCGGTTCATCTCATCGTAGATCTGGGCGCGATCGGCCGGATCCATGCCGGGAAGCGATTGTTGCCACAGCACTCGGCCGTCGACGAATGCCATCAGGTAGAAGGCTCGGCCGATCACTGCCTCATCCTGGCAGAGGCAGATCACCTCGCCGACCGGCACGTCGGTTGCGGCGAGGGCCGACAGCACCCGGTACTCGCGCTCGATGGCATGCGCCGACGGCAGCAGCTTCGCAGCCGGGCCGGGCTTGGCGCGCATCACATAGCTGCGCTCGGGCGTGATCAGCTTGTAGGTCGGATTGGACTGGCCGCCCTTGAACTGCTCGATCGTCAGCGGTCCCCGAAAGCCCGGCACCTGCTGCTCGAGCCAGGCAGCAAGTGCATCCGCGTCTATGCGGTGGCGGCTCGCCACCGGGCCGCTGCCGGTCATCGAATCGTCGCTCATCATGTCCCCTGGAAGCGGGCGGGGCGCTTGCCCAGGAATGCCGCGATGCCTTCGCCGCCGTCATGACCGAAGAGCGACTCGACAAAGGCATCGCGCTCGAGCGTCAGATGTTCCGGCAGGCCACGGCCGGCCGCGCCGTCGAGCAGCCGCTTGATCCGGCCATAGACCGCGGTGGGTCCGTTGGCCAGCCGGTCGCAAAGTTCCCGCGCGCCCGCGAGCGTCTGCCCCGGTTCGCAGACCTGGTGCACGATACCCGCCTGCTGCAGCGCCTGCGCAGCGAGCGGCTCGGCAAGGGCGAGCGTGGCGAACGCCCGCTGCGGCGGAAGTGCGGCGGCCAGGGCGGCGATCGCGCCGCCATCGGGACTCAGGCCGACCCGCGCGTACGACATCACGAACTTCGCGTCGGCCGCGGCGACCACCAGGTCGCAGGCCAGCACGACCGAGAACCCGGCGCCGGCCGCGGGGCCTTCGACGGCGGCGACGATCGGCTTGGCGCAGTGACGCATGGCGAGGATCCAGGCGTGCAGGCCGTCGATCGACTGCCGCTGCACCTCGGGTTCCAGTTGCCGGTTGGCCTCGAGGCGGTTGAGATTGCCGCCGGCGCAGAAGACGCCATCGGCGCCGTGCAGGAGCACCGCGCGCACGGACTGGTCTTCGTGCGCCTCCTCGAAGGCGGTGCGCCCGGCGCGGTAGATCTCGGGCGAGAGCGCGTTGCGAAAGCCTGGATTGGACAGGGTCAGTTCCAGCACCTGACCCCGCCGCTGCGTCAGCAACTGGCCCATCAGTCTTCGACCAGGAGAGACAGCCCGAGCAGCGCGCGGCGGCGCAACCAGAGGCCGGGCCGGTAGCGCGGGTCGCCGGTGCTGGCGTGCATCGCCTCGAGGATGCGCAGGATGCGGCGCGGCCCGAGCTCGTCGCCCATGCCGAGCGGCCCGGCCGGATAGCCGAGCCCGGCCCGCACCGCCAGGTCGATGTCGGCCGGCTTTGCGATGCGCTGCTGGGCGATCTCCGTGCCGATCGAGACGATCATCGCCACGATGCGCTGGGTGATGAAGCCGGTGCTGTCACGCAGCACACTGACCGCCACGCCGTCCACGGCGAACAGCGCGGCAGCCGCCTGCAGCGCGGCGGGCTCGGTCGCGACCGTCGGCATGATGCTCCTGCGTTGGCAGACGCTGGCGGCCGGATCGAAGAGCGTGTCGATCGCCACCGTCCGCTGCGCCGGCAGGCCCCGCTGCGCCGCGTAGCCGCTGGCGTCGTCGCCGAGCGGCGCGATCAGCACGAAGCCGCCATCGGCCGTCTCGGCGGCATCGGCTGCCAGCCGTCCGCCGAGGCGCTGCACCAGGGCAGCAAGGCCAGGCGCATGTTCCTCGGCAACGACGAAGACCGGCACCTGCGCCGCGCTCGCCGCCGCGCCGCCCGGGGCGGCAGCCGATGCAGGCGCACCGCCCGCGGGCCTGGCGGCACCCGCCGGCCGGATAGCTGTAGAAGCCTTCGCCGGTCTTGCGTCCGAACAGGCCGGCCGCAGCGCGCTGCGCGCCGATGACCGACGGCCGGAAGCGGGGCTCGTCGTAGAACTGGCGGTAGATCGATTCCATGACCGGCTGCGACACGTCGAGCCCGGTGAGGTCGAGGAGCTCGAACGGACCGAGCTTGAAGCCGCCGGTGGCAAAGCGGACCTGCTCCCGCATGATCGCATCCACTTCGGCAAAGCCTGCGACGCCTTCCTGGACCGCCCGCAACGCCTCGGTGGTGTAGCCGCGCCCGGCATGGTTGATCAGGAAGCCCGGCGCGTCCTGCACCTCCACGCCGGCGTGGCTGGTGGTATCCACCAACGCCTTGAGCTTCTGCAGGATCTGCGGCGCGGTACGCGCGCCGCCGATGATCTCAACGATGCGCATCAGCGGCACCGGGTTGAAGAAGTGCAGCCCGGCGACCCGCTCCGGATGCTTGCATGCGGAGGCGATGGCGGCGACCGACAGCGAGGACGTGTTGGTGGCGAGAATGGTGTCGGCGCCGACCACGCTCTCGAGTTCGACGAACAGCGCCTGCTTGGCGTCGAGCCGTTCGACGATCGCCTCGATCACCACGTCGCATCCGACCATGTCGGCAAGGGCACCGACCGCGACCAGTCTCGACAGGTTCGCGGCCACGTCGGCTGCATCGAGGCGGCCTTTCTCCGCCATGCGGTCCCACGCCTGCTTGACCGACTCGATGGCGCGGCCCGCCGCCTGGGGCGCCGCGTCGTAGAGCAGCACGGCGCAGCCGGCCTGCGCCATGACCTGGGCGATGCCCCGTCCCATCACGCCGGCGCCGACGACGCCGATCCGGAAGTTGCGCACCGGCGCGGAAACCGGTCTGGAGATGCCGCTGGGGGAGCTGTCCTGGTCCATCGCGGCATTATCTGTGATTTTGCCGCCGGCCGCGTCAGGCGCCGGTCCGGGCCCGGGAGGCTGCAGGTTCAGCCCGGGTCGGCCAGATCCATCGACTCCAGGTCGGCATGCAGTTGCAGCCATTCGTCCTCGAGGCGCCGGATGTCGCTGCCCAGCCGGGCGCGCTCCCGCCCGAGATCGGTTGCCGCCTCGCGATCGGCGTACGCATCCGGGGCCGCCAGGCTGCGGTCGATCTCCGCTGCGCGCGCCTGATTGCGCGCCAACTCGTCCTCGATCTTGCGGATGCGCTTCTCGAGCGGCTGCCGCAGTGCGTTGGCGGCGGCGCGGGCGCGCGCCCGGTCGCGGCGGGCGTCGACGCGCGAGGCCCCGGTGTCCATACCCGGAGCCGCTTCACCGCCTGCGCCTTCGGAGCCGTTCGCGCTCCGGTCACCCGCGCCTGCGCGCGCGGTGCCGGCCTGCGCGGTGTCGCGACGATCCTGCTGCAGCCACTGCGCATAGTCGTCGAGGTCCCCGTCGAATGGCCGCAGCACACCCTGGTCGACGAGGAAGAACTCGTCGACTGTCGCGCGCAGCAGGTAACGGTCGTGCGACACCAGCAGCAGCGGCCCCTCGAAATCGGCCAGCGCATCAGCCAGTGCATCGCGGGTGGTCGCGTCGAGATGGTTGGTCGGCTCGTCGAGCACCAGGAAGCCCGGTCTGCCCCAGACCAGCATTGCCAGGCCCAGCCGCGCCTTCTCGCCGCCGGACATCGGGCCGACTGGACGAACGGCATCCTCGCCACTGAATCCGAACTGGCCGAGCCAGCCGCGCAGGACCTGCTCGCGCTCGGCCGGCGCGAGCCGCGCCATCTGCTGAAGCGGCGACTCGTCGGCCCGCAGCTCATCTACCCGCTGCTGCGCCAGGTAACCCGCCTGCATGGTGCTCGCCCGCACCAGCTCCCCCGCGAGCGCAGGCAACTCGCCGATCAGCGTGCGGATCAGCGTGGTCTTGCCGCTGCCGTTGCGCCCCAGGATGCCGATGCGCGCGCCGCGCCGCACGACCAGTTCCGGCACGCGGATCACCGGCTCCGCGGGCTGGTAGCCGCAGGCGAGGCCGGCCACGCGGATCAGGGGGTCCGGCCCCGGGGGCGGCTCGTGGAACGAGAAATCGATGCCGCGCATCGCGCGCACCGGCGCCAGCACCTGCATGCGCTCGAGGGCCTTGAGCCGGCTCTGCGCCTGGCGTGCCTTCGTCGCCTGCGCACGAAAGCGGTTGATGTAGGCGCTCAGGTGCTCCACCCGCTGCTGCTGCGCCTTGCGGGCGCGCTCACGCTGCGCCGCATGTTCGGCACGGATCAGTTCGCTCGCGGAGTACCCGCCGGGATAGCGGTTGAGATGGCCGTCCTCGATGACCAGGCAGGCGGTCGCGACCCGGTCGAGGAAGTCGCGATCGTGCGAGACGATGATCTGGATGGCAGGATGGCGCAGCAGCTGCCGCTCGAGCCACAGCACCGCATCGAGGTCTAGGTGATTGGTCGGCTCGTCGAGCAGCAGCAGGTCGGCCGGCGCCATCAACACGCAGGCGAGGTTGAGGCGCATCTTCCAGCCGCCCGAGAGTTCGTCGACCGAACGCTGCAGCAGGTCGGCAGTGAAGCCGAGCCCGTCGAGCAGTTCGCTGGCGCGTGCCTGCGCCGACGGCCCGCCGGCTTCGATCCAGCGCTCGTAGGCGATCGCGATCGCGGCGCCGTCGCCCGCAGCCTCGGCCTGAGTCACGGCGCGCTCCGCGGCGACCAGCTCCAGGTCGGCATCCATGACGTGGCGCACCGGCGTCGCTTGCGACCGCGGCATGTGCTGGGCCAGCCAGCCGATGCGCAACGACGGCATCGCGACATCGCCGGCCTCCGGATGGAGGTTCCCACGCAGCAGCTCGATCAGCGAACTCTTGCCGCTGCCGTTGGGGCCGACCAGCGCGATCCGCTCGTTCGGATTGATGATCAGCGAGGCGCCGGAGAAGAGCTGCTTGCCGGCGCGCGCGATCGTCAGGTCGACAAGGCGTATCACCGGCCGGCTGGCGCGGTGTCGGGATCGCCCGCGGCCTTCAATGCCGAGAGGGTCGCCGCGACAATGCGGTCATCGCCCTGGGCGACAGGCACGTAGGCGAACTCGAGCTGCGGGAAGCGACGCTCGAAATGGCGCGCCTCGTGGCCGATCTCGAGCACCAGCAACCCGTCGGGGCGGAGGTGCTCGGCGGCCTCGCGGACGATGCGTGCGACGAGTTCCATCCCGTCGTCGCCGCCGTCGAGCGCGTCGTGCGGCTCGGCCCGGTATTCCGCAGGCAACTCATCCATCGACTGCCGATTGACGTAGGGCGGGTTGCAGACGATGAGGTCGAAGCGCTGCCGGCCGATCCCGGCGAACAGGTCGGCGTTGACCAACTTGATGCGCTTGTCGAGCCGGTAGTCCGCAAGATTCAGCGCCGCAAGCTCCAGCGCTGCAGTCGAGATGTCGCTTGCCACCACCGCCGCGCCTTCGAACAGCAAGGCCGCGATGATCGCGAGGCTGCCGCCTCCGGTGCACAGGTCCAGGATCCGCAGCTGCCGGGCCTGCGCGCCGGCGCCGGCGGCATGCCGGTCGAGCGCAGGCAGGAACGCGGCAAGGCTTGCGTCGCGCAGCGCCTCGGCGATCAGCGACCTCGGCACCAGGGCCCGTTCGTCACAGCGGAATCGATGACCCACCAGCCACGCTTCGCCGACCAGGTAGGCGAGCGGCTTGCGGCTCGAGCAGCGCAGCTCGATCAGCTCCAGCACCGCCCGCGCCTCCGGCCAGGCGACCGCCGCTTCGGCAAGGTCGGCGTAGTGCTCGACCGGCAGATGCAGCGTCCACGACACCAGCCAGACCGCCTCGTCGAAGGCATTGTCGGTGCCGTGGCCGAAGCGGACGCCGCTCTGGTCGAGACGGCTGACCGCGTGACGGACCAGGTCGCGGACCCGGCGAACGCTGTTGATCGTGTCGGCACCGGTGGCGACGACCCGGCGCGGCGCAGACTCTGCCTTCTGCATGCGTCAGTTCCCGCTGCCCTGAGCCTCGGCCGGCAGGAGGGCGGCTGCAAGACGCTCGGCGGAATAGCCGAGCAGGAGCCGGTCGGCGATCTCTACCACCGGCCGCTTGATCAGGGTCGGGTGGGCGAGCATCAGGTCGATCGCGCTGGTCTGGTCGACTGCCTGGGCGCGCAGCGAGTCGTCGAGCGAGCGCCAGGTCAGGCCACGGCGGTTGAGCAGCGAATTCCAGGGCAGGTGGCTGCACCAGCGCTCGAGCATGGCGCGCTCGAGGCCGTCGGCCCGGAAGTCGTGAAACCGGAACTCGATTTCGTTCTCCCGCAGCCAACCAAGCGTCTTGCGCACCTGATCACAGTTGCTGATTCCGTAGACAGTGACAGCCATCAGATATTGAGCAGGAACTCCGAGAACGATGCGCCGTCCGGCTTGGCGGGGCTCTTCTCGGGTGCGGTTTGGGCCGCCGGCTGCCTGGCGGACTCGTCGGCGTGTGCCTGCAGGACATCCGGCAGGCCGAGACCGGTGGCTGCCGTAGCAGCCGGTTGGGCGGCGGGCTGGGCACGGTTCTCCAGCAGCCACAGCAGGTTGGTGGGGGAGTCGCTGTTGGCCAGCGCGTCGTCGCGCGACACCTTGCCGCTGAGAATGAGTTCGATCAGCGCGTCCTCGAAGGTGCGCGAGCCGGCCGTCATGCTGTTGGACATCGCTTCCTTGATCTCGGAGATGCGGCCCTGCTCGATCAGCTCCGACATGTGGTTGTTGTTGAGCAGGACCTCGACCGCCGGAACCCGGCCGCCGTCGAGCGATCTCAGCAGCCGCTGCGACACCACGGCCCGCAGCGTGCTCGCCAGGTCCGACAGAAGCACCCGCCGGTTCTCCGGCGAATAGAAGCTGACGATCCGGTTCAGCGCATGGCTCGAACTGTTGGCGTGCATCGTCGCCAGCACCAGGTGGCCCGACTGGGCGTAGGCGATCGCAGCGCCCATGGTCTCGACGTCGCGGATCTCGCCGATCAGGATGCAGTCGGGCGCCTGGCGCAGGGCGTTCTTCAGCGCCGTGCGCAGGTTGACGGTATCGGTGCCGATCTGGCGCTGGTTGACGATCGAGCGCTTGTTCTTGAAGACGAACTCGATCGGATCCTCGAGAGTCAGGATGTGCCCGGTGCGCTGGGCATTGCGGTAGTCGATCAGGGAGGCGAGGGTGGTGGTCTTGCCCGAGCCGGTGGCCCCTACCACCAGGATCAGGCCGCGCTTCTGCAGGATCAGGTCGACGAGCACCGGGGGCAGCCCGAGGGTGTCGAATGCCGGCACGTCCCCGGGAATGTAGCGCACCACGGCTGCCGTGCTGCCCCGCTGCCGGAAGATCGAGAAGCGGAAGCTGCCGACGTTCTTCAGCCCGTAGCCGAGGTTGAGCTCCTGCTCGTCCTGGAAGGTCTGCCACTGCCGGTCGGTGACGACCTCGCGCAGCAGCGCCTCGACCTGGGCCTGGTCGAGCTTGTTCTGGTTGATCGGGACCGTGATCCCGTTGAGCTTGACCTGGATCGGCGAGCCGACGGAAATGAACAGGTCGGAGGCGCGCTTGTCCGCCATCAACTCCAGAATCTTGTCCATCGCCATCGTCGGCCTCTCCGTTGCTGTCGCGCCCGCTGCGCCGCGGCTCAGTCTCCGCGCAGCAGTTCGTTGATCGCAGTCTTCGCCCGGGTCTTCGCGTCGACGCGCTTCACGATGACCGCGCAGGCCAGGCTGTGGCTGCCATCCGGCGCCGGGAGGCTGCCCGGCACGACGACCGATCCGGCCGGCACTCTGCCGTAATGGATGGTGCCGGTAGCGCGCTCATAGATCCTGGTCGATTGACTGAGAAAGACGCCCATTGCAAGAACCGAATTCTCTTCGACGATCACCCCCTCGACGACCTCGGAGCGGGCGCCGATGAAGCAGTTGTCTTCGATGATCGTCGGGTTCGCCTGCAGGGGCTCGAGGACGCCGCCGATTCCGACACCGCCGGAGAGGTGGACGTTCTTGCCGATCTGCGCGCACGAGCCGACGGTGGCCCAGGTATCGACCATCGTGCCCTCATCGACATACGCCCCGATATTGACGTACGAGGGCATCAGCACGACATTGCGACCGATGAACGAACCACGACGAGCGACCGCAGGCGGCACCACCCGATAGCCGCCGGCGGTGAATTCGGACTCGGACATGCCGGCGAACTTGGTCGGAACCTTGTCGTAGTACTGCAGTTCGCAACCCGCCATGACCTGGTTGTCCGCCAGCCGGAAGGAGAGCAGCACGGCCTTCTTGATCCATTGATGCACGGTCCAGCGGGATCCGTCTTCGCCCGAAGAAAGTTTCGATGCGACCCGCAGCCGCCCCTGATCGAGATCCTCGATGACCGATTCGACAGCGTGCCGGACCTCGGCAAGCGCAGTCTTCGGATTCAGGCCGGCGCGATCCTCCCACGCGGATTCGATTACGGATTCTCGTGCGTCGCTCATCGGTCGTTCTTCCACAGGCATTGATCGAAGTGTATGGCCGAAGTGTAAGGGCCGGAGGGGACCAGCGGTCCAGGTCGGACGCAGGACCGCCAGCCTGGCCCTGGGCTGCGAGGCCAGGTCCGGAACTTGCGATCGCCGGTCCGTTAACTAAGTCCTGGCAACGGCCCTCATCTTGCGGGCAACAGGACGCAATTCTGATGCCGCGAATCAGGCCTCGAGCAGCCCACGGATCCGCTCGGCACCCTCGATACAGGCCTCGAGGTCCTCGACGAGCGCAATCCGCACGAAGCCAGCGCCCGGATTGGATCTTCCCCCGGCGGACGCCCCCCCACGCCCGAGGTAACTGCCCGGCAGCACCAGGGTGTTGAGCTCGTGGTTGAGTCGCCAGGTGAACAGGGCGTCGTCGCCCCCCGGCACCGGCAGCCAGAGGTAGAAGCCCGCCTCCGGCCGCTGCACCGGGGCAGCCGCCGCGATGATCGGCACCACCGCGTCGAACTTCTCCCGATAGAGGCGGCGGTTGTCGATGACGTGCTCCTCGTCCTGCCAGGCGGCGATCGAGGCCACTTGCACCGCAGGGCTCATCGCGCTGCCGTGGTAGGTCCGGTACTTGAGGAACGCGGCAACGAGTCCGGCATCGCCTGCAACGAAACCCGAGCGCATGCCGGGCACGTTGGAGCGCTTGGAAAGGCTGGAGAACACGATCAGCCGCCGGTGGCCCGGGCGGCCGAGGCGGGCGCCGGCAGCAAGACCGCTGAGCGGAGGCACCGCCTCGTCGAGGTAGATCTCCGAATAGCACTCGTCCGACGCGATCACGAAGCCATGGCGATCGGAAAGCTCGAACAGCTGGCGCCACTCTGCAAGCGGCATCACTGCGCCAGTCGGATTGCCCGGTGAGCAGACGAAGACCAGCTGCGTGCGAGCCCAGACGTGGTCGGGAACCGAATTCCAGTCGCATCGCAGGCCGGTGGCCGGCGACTGGTCAACCAGGTGCACCTGCGCGCCTGCCAGCAGGGCAGCCCCTTCGTAGATCTGGTAGAACGGATTCGGCGCCACCACGACTGCGCCGGGACGGGGATCGATCACCGTCTGCGCGAATGCGAAGAGCGCTTCGCGCGAGCCATTGACCGGGAGGATCTCGGTCGCGGGGTCCAGCGACACCTGGTGACGACGCTCGATCCACGCGGCGATGCTTTCGCGCAATGCCGGCGTGCCGGCGGTGGCCGGATAGGCGGACAGGCCGGCGAGCGCGCCGCTGAGCGCGGCCTTGATCGGGGCGGGGGTCGCATGCCGCGGCTCGCCGATCGACAGGTTGACGAAGCGCTGCGGCCGGGGGCGGTCAGACGCCGGCGGCGGTGCACCGGCTTCGCCGGCCGAGCGGGCAAGCAGGGCGCGCAGCCGCTCGAACGGGTAGGGCTGCAGGAGGTCCAGGCGCGGGTTCATTCGGGTTTCATCCGGGTTTCATCCTGCTTGATCCTTCCTCAACCTCTGACGCTGGGATTGCCCGACTCGGTCACCGATGCGGCGCCGAGTGGCGTTCCCGGCGCGGGCTTCCAGCCGCGCTTGCGGTGCTCCGCAATGACCGTGGTGAACAGGCCGCCCCGCACGTACCACTTGGCGGTGAGGCGCAGGAAGCGCGGCTTGATGCGGGCCACCATCTGGTCGACGATCTCGTTGGTCACCGCCTCGTGGAAGACGCCGCGATCCCGGAACGACCAGAAGTAGAGCTTCAATCCCTTCAACTCGAGGTTGAGCTTATCCGGTACGTAGTCGAGCACCAGCGTCGCGAAATCCGGCTGTCCGGTGAGTGGGCACAGGCAGGTGAACTCCGGGGATTCGATGTGCACGAGGTAGTCGCGGGCAGGCGCAGGATTGGGAAAGACGGGCAGTTCGGTGCTCGGTTTGCTCGGCATGTCAGGGGGGTAATGCCTGCCGTCAGGCGGCGTGGCTGTGGAATCGATGGGGGACTACCACCCGCGGCCGTCGGGACGCCGCAAGGGTAGTTGTTATTATACGAGCCGGTTTGACGATCCCGGCGGCCGGGAAGAATCGGTCGATGTCCACTATTCCAGAGGCTTTCAGTGCGCCTTAAGCAGGTCAAGCTCGCCGGTTTCAAGTCCTTCTGCGATCCCACCACCTTCGATCTGCCCGGCCAACTGGTTGGCGTGGTCGGGCCCAATGGCTGCGGCAAGTCCAACATCATCGATGCGGCCCGCTGGGTGCTGGGCGAGTCGCGGGCAGCAGAGTTGCGCGGCGAGTCGATGCAGGATGTCATCTTCAACGGCTCGGGTGAGCGCAAGCCGGCCTCCCGGGCCAGCGTCGAGATGGTCTTCGACAATTCCCTGGGACGCGTGGGTGGCGCGTGGAGCGGCTTTGCCGAGATTTCGGTCAAGCGGGTGCTTACCCGCGACGGCCAGTCGACCTACCTGATCAACCAGCAGGTCGTGCGCCGCAAGGACGTGCACGACATCTTCCTCGGCACCGGACTCGGGCCCAGGGCGTACGCGATCATCGGGCAGGGCACGATCTCGCGGATCATCGAGGCCAAGCCGGACGAGCTGAGGGTCTTCTTCGAGGAGGCTGCCGGAGTCTCCAAGTACAAGGAGCGCCGCAAGGAAACCGAGAACCGGCTCGCCGATACGCGCGACAACCTGACCCGGGTGGAAGATATCCTGCGCGAGCTCAACGGCCAGATCGAGAAGCTCGACCAGCAGGCGGAAGTGGCCGGCCAGTTCCGCGCCTTCGAAAGCGAGCGCAACGACAAGCAGCAGTGGCTGTGGTTGATCCGGCGCGACGACTCGCTGGCCGAGCAGTCGCGCATCGAAAAGGAAGCCGCCGAGATCGACCTCGCCATCGAATCCCAGCAGGCGCAGTTGCGCGCGATCGAGGCGCAGCTCGCGCAGCATCGCGAGGACGTGCACCAGTCGGCCGATGACGTCAGCCGCTGTCAGGCCGCCTTCTACGAGGTCAACAGCCGCATCTCGGCGCTCGAGAGCCAGATCCGGCTGGTCACCCAAAGCCGCAATCAGCTCAACGAGCGAATCGCCGCGCTCGGAGGCCAGATCGAGAGCGCGCGCAGCTTGTCCGGAAGCGGTGCGCAACAGCTGAGCGAGATCGGCGCGCAGCTCGAAGAAGCGCAGGCCCGCACGGCTGCCGCGCAGGAGCGCGTTGCGCAGGCGGAAGCGCGGCTCGGGCAGGCGCGCGAGCGCGACGAGCACGCGCGCGAAGCGGTGGACCACGCACGCCATGCGCTCAACGAGGCGCAGCGCACCCACCAGGTGCTGGAAGTGCGCCGTCATTCGATCGAGGAAGCAGTGGCATCGCTTACCCAGCGGCAGACGCGACTGCAGTCGGAGCTCGACCGGCTCGACGCGGCGCCGCTCGAGGAACTCGACCGCCTCGCGATGGAACTGGAAGCGGCCCGCGAGCAGGAGGCGGCAACCGCGCAGGAGCAGGAAGCGCTCGAGGCCCATGGCCGCCAGGTCGACGCGCAGCGCGAGCCGGCGCAGCAGCAGTTGCGCGCTGCCGTGGGCAAGACGTCGACCATCGAGGCCAGGATCAGCGCGCTATCGGAGCTGCAGGCGCGCATGCACAGCGAGCAGAAGGTGAAGCCCTGGCTGCAGCGCCACGGCGTCGGCGAGGACGTCCAGCGGATCTGGCAACGGGTCACGATCGAGCCCGGCTGGGAACTGGCGGTGGAAGCGGCGCTGCGCGAACGCGTCCACAGCCTTGAAGTCACCGACCCCGCGCAACTCGCGCGCATGCTCGACGACAGCCCGCCCGGCAAGGTCGGACTGTTCCTGCGCGAGGGCATCGACACCGCCACCCGGGCAGCGCCGGCCGCCGGCGCTGCGCTCACGCCGCTCGCATCGATGGTCAAGTGCCAGGACCAGCAGCTGGCCAGGCTGGTGGGCGAATGGCTCGGCGGATTCTTCGCGGCGGACACGGCGGAGCAGGCTTTCGCCGCGCGCAGCGATCTGCCGCCGGGCAGTCGCTTCGTCGTCAAGGCGGGCCACGCGATCGGTCGCTTCGACGTCTCGCTGTTCGCGCTCGATTCGGACGAGGACGGCGTGCTCGCACGCCAGCAGGAATTGCAGAATCTCGCGCGCGAGCATCGCGCACAGCGCCTGCTGACCGACGAGGCTCGCCAGCATGCGGATCGCATCGAGGCGGAGGCGGCTGCCCTGCTGGGTCGGCTTACACAGGCCCGGGATGCGCATGCCCGCGCCTTGCGACGGGCCTCCACCGCCGCCATCGAGCACGACCGCATGGCGCAGGCGGTGAGCCAGCGCGCCGCCTCGCACGACCGGCTGGCGACGGAGCTTGCCGAGATCGCCCAGCAGCTGGAAACCCGTGCCGAAGCGGCCGACGAGGTACAGGCCGAGCTTGCCCAACTCGAGGCTGCGGGCGACAGCCAGGCCGTCGAACTCGAGCGCACGCGCGAGGACGCCGGCATCGCCGCCGAGTCACTGGCCTCGTCACGCGGCGAGGCGCAGGCAGCCGAGCTCGCGCTGCAGGAGAGCGCCTTTGCGGTGCGTTCGGCGGAGCAGCAGGCCGCCAACCTGAAGCAGCAGATTGCCATGGCCGACGAGAACCTCGTCAAGGCGCTCGCGGAGCAGAGGCGCCTGCAGGACGAGTTCGCGCTGCTCTCCGACGAGGAGGCGCGGATGCAGCTCGAGCAGTGCCTGGAGGAGCGGATCACGGCCGAGCAGGCGCTGAGCGAAGCGCGGGGCAGGGCTGACGAGCTCTCCGGCATGCTGCGCCGCCTCGACGAGGAACGGCTCCGGCTCGAGCGCGGCCAGGACCCGCTGCGCAGCCAGCTGACCGAGCTCAAGCTCAAGGAGCAGGCGGCGCGGCTGAGTGCGGAGCAGATGGCGCAGTCGCTCGTCGAGGCTGCTGCGGACGAAGCCGACCTCGCACGGCGTCTGGCCGAGCAGCCCGCCCGACCGAAGCCGGGCTGGCTGCAGGCGGAGGTGGCACGGCTCAACCAGGCGATTGCCAGGCTTGGCCCGGTCAATCTCGCTGCGCTCGACGAAGTCGTCTCCGCCCGCGAACGGCAGACCTTCCTTGCCAGCCAGTCTGCCGACCTGTTCGAGGCGATGACGACGCTGGAGAATGCCATCCGCACCATCGACCAGGAGTCGCGGGCGCTGCTGCAGCAGACCTACGACACGGTCAACACCGAATTCGGCAGGCTG
This sequence comes from uncultured Pseudomonadota bacterium, assembly GCA_963844195.1. Lineage (GTDB taxonomy): Bacteria > Pseudomonadota > Gammaproteobacteria > Burkholderiales > Burkholderiaceae_E > Lautropia. The sequence goes on from CAWJNC010000010.1 coordinate 136,301, forward strand.
TTCCCGATGCTGTTCGGCGGGGGCGATGCCAGGCTCGTGCTCACCGGAGGCGAGATCCTCGATGCCGGGGTGCAGGTGGTGGCACAACCGCCGGGCAAGAAGAACGCTTCCATCCACCTGCTCTCCGGTGGCGAAAAGGCGCTCACCGCCATCGCGTTGGTGTTCGCGATCTTCAAGCTGAACCCGGCGCCGTTCTGTCTTCTCGACGAGGTCGACGCGCCGCTGGACGACGCCAACACCGAACGCTATTCCCGCATGGTGCGGTCGATGGCGGGAGAAACCCAGTTCGTGTTCATCACCCACAACAAGATTGCGATGGAGATGGCCGAACAGCTCATCGGCGTCACCATGCAGGAGCGTGGCGTCTCGCGCCTGGTCGCAGTCGACCTGATGTCCGCGGCGAAGATGGCGGAAGCGGCGTGAGCACGTTGAGCATCAGCATCATCGCACTGGTCGTGGTCGTAGTCGGCCTGGTGCTGGCGTTCAACCTTTGGCAGGCGCGCGCCAGCCGCCGGCTGCTGCGGGAGGACGAACGCTTCGACGGAGGCTCCGACGCTTCCCGCGGCCGCCATCCCCGCGGCGAGGCGGATCGCGCTGTCCCTGCCCCTGAGGCGCGTGCCCGGCCGGCCGCCAGGCGCTGGTCGGCTTCCGTGGACCGCAACGCCTGGGCGAAACAGCGACGCGAGCCTACGCTGCTCGCGGACGACGCGCCACGTGCGACGCCGCCGCGGCCCGCTGCGGAACCTGCGGCGGACTTTGCCGAACAGTCAGGCCCGCACGGCACCGAAGGCTACATGTCTGCCGCCGACGACGACCACACGCTCGAGCGTGAAGAGCGCGAATACGAGGCTGCCCGCGAGCTGGTCGAGCGCGAGGACGAGGAACTGCTGCCGGATCCGGACGAAGACCTCGGTCCGCCGCAGTTCGAGGCACCGCGGCTCGGCCCGGTGCCCCTCGAGCCGTTGCCGTCGGAGAAGCTGCAGCGCGCGCCGCGGCTGGACCCGGCACGTCTCGATACGGCGCGGTCACAGGACTCGCGCCCGGCATCCGGCGGCTTCGAGAACACGCGCCCGTTCAGGCCCGGCTCGGTCGATACCGGCCAGGGTGTCGCCGCCCCCGCCGCCGTGAACGCTGGCGTCGTCGAAGCGCTCTCCGGGTCGCCACGCAGCGCCCCGGCGGGGTCGACCGGCCGGGGCGACCCGGGCGAAGGCGATCCGGCGCCGCAGGACAACCTGCCGGTCTACCTGCCCGCCGATGCGGACTACGTGGTCACGCTGATCCCGCGCGCGCCGGTGAATGCCGAGCGCCTGATCGCGCTGACTTCATCGCTGCGTCACGTCGGATCCAAGGCGATCCGCATCGAGATCGACGGCGGCCAGGGCAGCTGGGTGCCGTTGCAGTCGGGCGCCATGGTTGGCTGCCTGCGCTGCTCGGTGTTGCTGGCCAACCGGCAGGGGCCGTTGAACGCGGTCGAGCTCTCGGACTTCACGGCGGCGATGGAGTCGCTTGCCGGCCAGATCGGCGCCCGCTTCGTGCCGCCCGACCTGAACCAGGTCCTTCGCCAGGCGCGCGACCTCGATTCGTTGGCAGCCCGGCTCGATACCCAGGTCGACCTGGGTGTCGAGGCATCCGCCCCGATCCCTTCGCAGAAGCTCGCGGCGGTGGCACGCAAGCTCGATCTCCTCGAGCGGGGCGGCGGGCGCTACGCCTGCTTCGCCGAAGGCGGCGAGCTGCTTTTCACGCTGACGAAGGGCCAGACCGAGGACATGCTTGCCTTCCTGCTCGACGTGCCCAGGACCGCAAAGGAGCACGACCCGTGGCGCAGCATGGTCGCCTGCGCCAGCAGCTGTGCGCAGCTGGTCGGCGGCCGCGTCGTCGACAGCGCCGGACGCGGCATGTCGGTTGGAATGATCGACACCGTCGGATTGCAGATCGGCAAGCGCTACCAGGAACTCGAGAATGCCGGCCTTCGGGCGGGCTCGCCGGTGGCGCTGCGAGTCTTCAACTGAGGCCGGCCCGTGCAGACGGCAACGCCCGAAACCGTCGCGCGGGTAGCGCAGCTGCGCGAGGAAATCGACCGCCACAACTACGCCTACTACGTTCTCGACGATCCGCTGGTCGATGATCCGGTCTACGACGGCCTCATGCGCGAGCTCGAGGCGCTCGAAGCGCGCTATCCCGAGCTGCGAAGCGACGACTCGCCGACGGCACGCGTAGGCGCACCGCCGCAGGAAGCCTTCCGCACCGTGGCCCACCGGGTGCCGATGCTTTCGCTCGGCAATGCCTTCAGCGACGACGAGATCCGCGCCTTCGACAAGCGCATCCGCGAAGCCATGCCTGGCGTTGACGAGGTGGACTATTGCGCGTCGCCGAAATTCGACGGGCTTGCCGCGACCCTGCGCTACGAGGGCGGCCGGCTGGTGCTCGGCGCGACGCGTGGCGACGGCAGCGTCGGCGAGGACATCACCTTGAACCTGCGCACCGTGAAGGGCATCCCGGCCGTGTTGCGGCCGCCGTTTCCGGAGGTGCTCGAAGTGCGGGGCGAGGCGCTGATGTACCGCAAGGACTTCGAGAAGCTCAACGCGTCACAGGCGGCGCGCGGCGAGAAGGTCTTCGTGAATCCGCGCAACGCGGCCGCCGGCAGCCTGCGCCTGCTCGATTCCCGGGTCACGGCTTCGCGTTCCCTGCGCTTCTTCGGCTACGGCGTCGGCGAGGTGGTGCCGGCGTCTGCACTGCCGGATTCGCAGCTCGACCTGCTCGACTGGATCGCCGCCCGCGGCGTGCCCGCCGCTCCCCAGCGCCGGCGCGTGCGTGGGGTCGACGCACTGCTTGCGTACTACCGCGATATCGGCAGCAGGCGCGTCGGGCTTGCGTACGAGATCGATGGAGTCGTCTACACCGTCGACCACCGGCCGGCGCACGCCGCGATCGGCTTCGTCGCGCGCGCGCCGCGGTTCGCGGTCGCGCACAAGTACGCAGCCGAGGAAGCACGCACCGAACTGGTCGGCATCGAGATCCAGGTCGGCCGCACCGGCTCGCTCACGCCGGTGGCGCGGCTCAAGCCGGTCTTCGTCGGCGGCGTCACCGTCAGCAATGCGACCCTGCACAACGAGGACGAGATCGCCCGCAAGGGGCTCATGATCGGCGACACGGTGATCGTGCGGCGCGCGGGCGACGTCATTCCGGAAGTGGTCGGGCCGATAATCGAGCAGCGCCCGCCGGACGCCCGGGAGTTCCGGATGCCGGATGCCTGCCCGGTCTGCGGCTCGCACGTCGAGCGGCTGCCCGGCGAATCCGCCTGGCGCTGCGTCGGCGGGCTCTTCTGCGCGGCGCAGCGCAAGCAGGCGCTGCTGCATTTCGCTCAGCGCCGTGCCATGGACATCGACGGCCTCGGCGAGAAGCTGGTCGACCAGCTGGTCACCGGCGGCATCGTCAAGAGCCCGGCCGACGTCTATCGCCTGACGCTGCCGGTGCTGGTGGAGCTCGAGCGCTTCGGCGAGAAGTCGGCCCGCAACCTGCTGGCTGCGATCGATCGGTCGCGGCGGCCGACGCTGGCGCGCTTCCTGTTCGGGCTCGGCATCCGCCATGTCGGCGAGGAGGTTGCGCGGGTGATCGCCGGCGAGTTCGGTTCGCTGGACGCGGTGTTGCAGGCGAACTGGGAGGAGCTCCTCGCGCGCAAGGCAGCGGTCATGAAGGACAATGCCAAGGCCCGCGGCCGCAACGAACCGCTGCAGCCGGTGCCACTCGAAGGCGTCGGTCCGGAAATCGTCGCGAGCATTTCAAACTTCCTCGCCGAGGAGCACAATCGCGAGGCGATCGCGGGCCTGCGCGAGCAGGGCGTCGAGCCGCGGGAGGCTGCGGTCGGAGCGGCCCCTTGGGGCGCGGAGAGCCGTACCGGCCCTGCCGCTACCGGTGCAGCGGCGCCTGGCCCCGCCGCGGTGCATACCGGTGGAGATGCAACGGTTGATGCCGCCGGTCAGGTGTTCGCTGGTCAGACCATCGTCATCACCGGTACGCTCAAAAGAATTTCCCGAGATGAAGCCCAGGACCTGATCCGCCGGCTCGGCGGGCATGCTTCTGGCTCGGTTTCGAAACTGACCGCCTTCGTCGTCGCCGGCGAAGCAGCCGGATCGAAACTGGAGAGAGCACGTGCACTCGGTGTCCGGGTGCTGGACGAGGACAGTTTCTTCAGGATGATCGAAAACGATGGCTCAGACCGTACGTAAGGCAGTATTCCCCGTAGCCGGACTCGGCACCCGCTTTCTTCCCGCCACCAAGGCCATGCCGAAGGAGATGCTGCCGGTCGTCGATCGGCCGCTGATCCAGTACGCAGTCGAGGAGGCTGCAGCGGCCGGCATCACCGAGATGATCTTCATCACCGGCCGCGGCAAGCGCAGCATCGAGGATCACTTCGACAAGGCCTACGAGCTGGAAAGCGAGCTGCAGGCACGCGGCAAGAAAGCGCTGCTCGAGGCGGTCAAGGACGCCGTGCCCAATGGCATCAACTGCGTCTACATCCGACAGGCCGAGCCACTCGGCCTCGGCCATGCGGTGCTGTGCGCGCGGCAGGTGGTCGGCAACGAGCCGTTTGCGATCCTGCTCGCCGACGACCTGATGCAGCCTGGTCCCAGCGGCGTGCCGGTGCTCAAGCAGATGGTGGACCTGCATGCGCGCCAGCATGCCAGCGTGCTCGCGGTCCAGGAAGTACGCCGCGAGGAGACGTCTTCCTACGGAATCGTCTCCAGCACCCCGTGGGCCGAGCGAACCAGCCGCATCACCGGGATCGTCGAGAAGCCGAAGCCGGAGAACGCGCCGTCCACGCTGGCGGTGGTCGGCCGCTACCTCCTGTCGCCGATGATCTTCGAGCACCTCGCAAACCTGAAGCCGGGTGCGGGCGGTGAAATCCAGCTGACCGACGCGCTCGCCAAACTGGTGAACGAGCAGCCGGTGCTCGCCTTCAACTTCGAAGGGCGGCGCTACGACTGTGGTTCCAAGATCGGCTATCTCCAGGCGACCGTCGAGCTCGGCCTGCAGCATCCGGAGGTCGGGGCGGAATTCAAGGAGTTCCTGAAGACCGTCGACATCGGCTGACACGCATGATCGGCATCATCGGCGGCAGCGGCCTTGCGAAGCTGGTGGGCCTGCAGAACGTGCGCCGCGAGATCGCCCGCACCGCGTGGGGCCAGCCATCGAGCGCTCTGAGCTTCGGCGACCTCAACGGCGTGCCGGTGGTGTTCATGGCGCGTCACGGCTACGGGCACACGATCGCGCCGCAGGACATCAACTACCGCGCCAACATTGCGGCCCTCAAGCAAGCCGGCGTCCATGCCGTGGTGTCGGTCGCGACCGTCGGCGGCATCCGCAAGGATCTCGAGCCGGGCGTGCTGGCAGTGCCTGACCAGCTGATCGACTACACCAGCGGCCGCGCCAGCACCTACTACACCGGCCCGGACCAGCCGGTGGTGCACATCGATTTCACCCATCCTTATGATCGTGCGCTGCGCGAACGCCTGCTCGCGGCGGCGCGCAACCTGCGGACGCCGATTGTCGACGGCGGTTGCTACGCCTGCACCGGTGGACCGAGGCTCGAGACCGGCGCCGAAATCCGGCGGCTGGAGCGCGACGGCTGCGACATGGTCGGCATGACCGGCATGCCGGAAACGGTGCTCGCGCGGGAGATCGAACTGCCGTATGCGGCGTTGGCGGTGGTCGCCAACAGTGCCGCGGGCAAGCGCGATGCGCGGGACGAGATTCCGCTGCACACCGTCGGCGCAGTGCTCGAGGAAGCGATGGGCCGCGTGCTCGCGATCCTGGGCGAGGTCGTCAAGCAGCCGGATTGATTTGCCGCCTCGGCAGCCGACCCCTCGCTACAGCACCGCCAGCAGTTCGCGCTCCAGCCGGAGCCGATCCTTCTCCCCGCCCAGCTTCTCGCCGTCGACGGTGAAGATGTCCTCGGCCCGCTCGCCGAGCGTTGCCACGCGCGCGCCGTAGATGTCGACTCCGTTCTGCGCCAGGATCCGGGCGATGTCGTAGAGCAGCCCGGTACGGTCGGTGGAGGTCACCGACAGGTGGTAGCGCCTGCCGGAATCGTCGGACCGCAGGTCCACTTTGGGTGGCAGCGGAAAAGCCCGCGATCTGCGCGACAGCCGCGCCGGTGCGGCAGGCTTGAGCTGCGACACCGCATACGGCTGCTGCAGGCGCTCCGCCAGTTCCACCTCGACCAGCGCGAGCATGTCGCGATAAGGCAGGTGCAGGTCGGGATCGACCACCATGAAGCTGTCGAGCGCGTGGCCGGTGCGGGTGGTGTGCACCCGCGCCTCCAGGATCGACAGGTTCTTGCGGTCGAAGTAGCTGCAGATCCGCGCGAACAGCCCTGGCTGGTCCACGGTAAAGACCAGCACTTCGAAGCCTTCGCCGATGGGGCTGAGGCGGGTCTTCACGATCGGTGAGATCGGCGTCAGCATCCGGTGCAGCACGCGCGTATGCCAGGCGATGTCGTGCGGCTCGTGGCGCAGGAAATAGCCGATGTCGAGGCTCTCCCAGAACGCCTGGTACTGCTCGGCCTGGATGCCATAGAGCAGCAGCAACCGGGTAGCCTCGCTGCGGCGCGTGTCCATGCGCGCACCCGGCTTGATGTTGTTGCCGGACAGGCAGGCGAGGGTGGCGCGGTAGAGATCCTCCAGCAGCTTGCCCTTCCAGGCGTTCCAGACCTTGGAACTGGTGCCGCGGATGTCGGCCACGGTGAGCAGGTAGAGGGCGATCAGCCGGCGCTCGTTGCCGACCAGGTCCGCGAATTCGCGGATCACATCCGGATCGGTGAGGTCCTTCTTCTGCCCGGTGGTCGACATGCTCAGGTGCTGTCGGACCAGGAAGCGGACCAGCGCGCGGTCTTCGCCGAGGATGCCGTGCCGGCGGCAGAAGCGATCGGCATCGCGCTCGCCGAGCACCGAATGGTCACCGCCGCGGCCCTTGGCGATGTCGTGGAACAGCGCAGCGACCACCAGCAGCCAGGGCTTGTCGAAGTTGACGATCAGCTGGCTGCACAAGGGGTATTCGTGGGCATGCTCGGCCTGCAGGAAGCGGCGCAGGTTTCGGATCACCATCAGGATGTGCTGGTCGACGGTGTAGACGTGGAACAGGTCGTGCTGCATCCGGCCGACGATGCGCCGGAAGGAGGGCAGGTAGCGGCCGAGCACCGACCATTTGTTCATCCGCCTGAGCTCGTGGGTCACGCCCCTGGGAGCCTGCAGCAGCGACAGGAATGCCGTCCGGTTGACCGGGTCGTCGCGAAACCGCGCGTCGATTCGAAAGCGCGCATGCCACAAGGTCCGCAAGGTGCGCACGGTGATGCCGGAGAGCTCGGGATGGCTCTGCATGATCAGGAACGTTCGCAGCAGCAGCTGCGGGTTGCGATCGAAGCCGTCCGGATCACGCAGGTCGAGCAGGTCGTCGATCCGATCGAAATCGCCGTCGATGGGCACCGCCTGGGCCGGCGGACGTCCGAGGAGGCGCTGCTCCAGCGACTGCAGCAGGATGGTCGAAAGCTGCGTGATCGCCTTCGCCGCCAGGTAGTAGCGCTGCATCAGCCCTTCCGACAGCGCCCGCGAACTGCTGGCCGCCAGGCCCATCTCCCGCGCGACCGCCGGCTGCAGGTCGAAGACCAGCCGGTCTTCGCGGCGTTTCGACAGGATATGCAGCCAGGCCCGGACGCGCTTGAGCAGCCTCTCGTGGCGCTGCAGCTGACGAGCCTCGAGCGGCTCGATCACGCCTGCCTGGACCAGCGCGTTCCAGCCCAGGCCGAGGCCGGCGGCACGGGTGACCCAGCCGATCACCTGCAAGTCGCGCAGGGCGCCCGGGCTCTCCTTGCAATTCGGCTCGAGGCTGTAGGGCGTGTCCTCGTACTTCTGGTGCCGCTGGCGCATCTCCAGCAGCTTGTCGCGCAGGAAGGTGGCCGGCACCAGCAGTCCGTGCATCACCTGGTCGAGCTCCGCGAAGAGCTTGCGGCTGCCCGCGATGCGGCGTCGCTCGAGCAGGCTGGTCATGACCGTGACGTCCGCCAGGGCCTCCTCCGCGCATTGCGCCGGCGTGCGCACGCTATGGCCGATCTCGAGGCCGATGTCCCAGCAGGCCCCGATGAAGCGCTCGATCAGGCCCACCTGCCGAGCACCGGGCACAACCGCCGTCAGCAGCAGGAGGTCGACGTCCGAATGCGGCTGCAACTCGCCCCTGCCATATCCGCCCACCGCAGCGAGCGTCCAGTCCGGCGGAAAGCCGCTGCGCGCCCAGAGACGTCCCAGCACCCAGTCGGTGGAACGGGAAAGGTCCTTGAGAAGCCGACCCACGTGCTGATCGGCACGGAAGCGGTCGATGTGCGCGTCGCGCAGCTGCCGCAGCTCCGTCTTGAGCCCGAGGGCATCCTGCGTGCCGGCCGGCAGGGCAACGGCTGAGTTCGGGCTCAGCACCGCTGCCTCGCCGCCGGGCGACGCGAACCGTTCAGTCAAACCACCCTCCGGGGCCGTTCAGGCAGCCGCCGCGCTGATCGCCGGCTTTGCGGGCGTCCCTTCCGACACGGTAAGAACCTCATAGCCGTCGGCCGTCACCACCACCGTATGCTCCCACTGCGCCGACAGCGAATGGTCCTTGGTCACGATGGTCCAGCCGTCGGCCAGTTCGCGGACTTCCCGGCGTCCGGCGTTGATCATCGGCTCGATGGTGAAGGTCATGCCTTCGACCAGCCGCTCGCCCGTTCCCGCCCGACCGTAGTGCAACACCTGCGGTTCCTCGTGGAAGCGCCGGCCGATGCCGTGGCCGCAGAACTCGCGCACCACCGAAAATCCGGCCGCTTCGGCATGGCGCTGGATTGCCTGGCCGATGTCCCCGAGCGTCGCGCCCGGACGGACCTGCTCGATGCCGAGCCACATGCATTCGTAGGCGATGTCGCAGAGCCGCCGCGCAGCCACCGACGGCTGTCCGACGATGTACATCCGGCTGCTGTCGCCATGCCAGCCGTCCTTGATCACGGTGACGTCGATGTTCATCACGTCGCCGTTCTTCAGCACCCGGTCCCCCGGGATGCCGTGGCACACTTGGTGGTTGAGCGAGGTACAGATCGACTTCGGGAAAGGCTTGTAGCCGGGTGGCGCGTAGTTGAGCGGCGCGGGGATCGCCTGATTCCGGTTGACGATGAAGTCGTGGCAGATCGAGTCGAGTTCGCCAGTGGTCACACCCGCCTTGACGTGCGGGGTGATGAAGTCCAGTACTTCGGAGGCCAGGCGGCAGGCCACGCGCATGGCCTGGATCTCTTCGGGAGTCTTCGGGATGGCGGTCATGCTGTCGGCAGGCTCTTCTCGAACGGGTGGAATGCGTCGCGCCGGGCAGACGACGGCTACGGACGGCCCAAAACCGGCCGCCGGCAACTGGGCGCGGCCGGCACGGACCCGTGGGCGTTGGATTCTTGTTACTATTATAGGTTAGTCCCGGGCGCGTGCCCGGGACTGCGCAAGCTCGCCGTCCAAACCGCCGGGCCTGCGCCCAAAGCCGCCTGGGCTCTTGGGTAGGTCCGATTTCCTGCTGGTGCCGCTTTCGGTTCGAGCGGATGGCCGGACCACCTGTCGCCGTGGATTGGGGTGCCCGCATGCGGGTTGATCCGCCGACTGTCCAGGTATCTGACCAACCCTGACCTGGAGCAATGCATGTCCGTCACTATTCGCCAGATGCTGGAAGCCGGCGTCCACTTCGGCCACCAGACGCGATTCTGGAATCCCAAGATGGCTCCGTTCATCTTCGGCCACCGCAACAAGATCCACATCATCAACCTCGAGAAGACGCTGGTCCAGTACCAGGCGGCTACCCGATACGTGCGCCAGCTGGCGGCCAACCGCGGCACCGTCCTGTTCGTCGGTACCAAGCGCCAGTCGCGCGAGATCATCGCTGAGGAAGCCGGCCGCTGCAGCATGCCGTACGTGGACGAGCGCTGGCTCGGCGGCATGATGACGAACTTCAAGACCGTCAAGGGCTCGATCAAGCGCCTGAAGGACATGGAGCAGGCGGCCGAAGAAGGCGCGCTCGAGCGCATGACCAAGAAGGAAGGCCTGATGTTCGCCCGCGAGCGCGAGAAGCTCACCCGCAGCCTCGGCGGCATCAAGGACCTGGCCGGCCTGCCCGACGCCCTGTTCATCATCGACGTCGGCTATCACAAGATCGCGGTCACCGAGGCGAAGAAGCTCGGTGTGCCGATCGTGGCGATCGTGGACACCAACCACTCGCCGGATGGTATCGACTACGTGATCCCCGGCAACGACGACTCCGGCCGGGCAGTGCGCCTGTATGCCCGCGGCATGGCCGACGCAATCCTCGAAGGCCGTGCCGCCGCGCTGCAGGACGTGGTCAAGGGCGCCGAGGAAGATGAGTTCGTCGAGGTCGAGTCCGAAGAGGCCTGATCGCAGGCGGGGCGGCAACGCCGCCCCGCAGGATTGCTGAGCCCCGCGACGGCCTGGTGGCCGGGCGTGGGGCTTTCACGTGTTCCCGGCAGCTGTCGGCGCCGGGGAGTCACCAGATATTTGAGAGGATTTTCAAGCATGGCGGAAATCACCGCGAGCATGGTCAAGGAACTGCGCGAGAAGACGGACGCGCCGATGATGGAATGCAAAAAGGCCCTGACCGAGGCCGGCGGCGACCTTCAGCGCGCGGAGGAGATCCTGCGCGTCAAGCTCGGCAACAAGGCGAGCAAGGCGGCTTCGCGGGTCACCGCCGAAGGCGTGATCGGCATCCACGTCACGCCCGATGCCACCTGCGCGGCGATGATCGAAGTCAACTGCGAAACCGATTTCGTCGCCAAGAATGACGATTTCCTCGCCTTCACGGCACAACTGGCGCGACTGGTCGCCGAGCAGGCCCCGGCCGACGTCGCCGCGCTGTCGGCGCTGACGCTGGACGGCAAGCCGGTCGAGCAGGTACGCACCACGCTGGTCGGCAAGATCGGCGAGAACCTCTCGATCCGCCGTTTCAACCGCGTCCAGTCGACCGGCAAGGTCGCGAGCTACCTCCACGGCGGCGCGCGAATCGGGGTGCTGGTCGACCTCTCCGGGGGCGACGAAGCGCTGGCCAAGGATCTCGCCATGCACATTGCCGCCCACAAGCCGGTTGCGCTCAGCCGCGAGCAGGTCTCCGAGGATCTGATCGCCAGGGAGCGTTCCATCGCCGAGCAGAAGGCTGCAGAATCCGGCAAGCCGGCCGACATCGTCGCCAAGATGGTCGAGGGCTCGGTCCAGAAGTACCTGAAGGAAGTCACGCTGCTCGGACAGCCGTTCGTGAAAGACGAGAAGCAGACGGTCGAGCAGCTGCTGAAATCGCGCCAGGCCAAGGTCAACGTATTCCACCTCTACGTGGTGGGCGAGGGCATCGAGAAGAAGCAGAGCGATTTCGCTGCCGAGGTGGCTGCCCAGGTCTCGGCGGCCCGCTGAGCGCAGGGACGCCCCGCCCATGAGCAACGTCTCGCCAACGGCCCGGCCAGCGGGTTCGGAACGATCCGCCAGCCTCGCCGATTCCGCCGATTCCGCCGGTCCGGCCGCTTCCGACGTCTCGACCGGTTCGGGCCCCGCTTATCGGCGGGTCCTCCTCAAGCTGTCCGGCGAAGCCCTGATGGGCGAGGACAGCTACGGTATCAACCGCCACACGATCGAGCAGATGTGCACCCAGATCGTGGAGGTCACCCGACTGGGCGTGGAGCTGGCCATCGTGATCGGCGGCGGCAATATCTTCCGGGGGGTTTCCACCGGTGCCGCCGGCATGGACCGTGCCACCGCCGACTACATGGGCATGCTGGCGACGGTGATGAACGCGCTGGCGCTGCAGGACGCGCTGCGCCAGCTCGGCGCCGCCTCCCGCGTGCAGTCGGCGCTAAACATCGAGCAGATCGTCGAGCCGTACATCCGGCCGAAGGCGCTGCGCTACCTGGAAGAAGGCAAGGTGGTGATCTTCGCCGGCGGCACCGGCAATCCGTTCTTCACCACCGACACGGCGGCCGCCCTGCGCGGCGCAGAGATCGACGCCGAAATGATACTGAAGGCGACCAAGGTCGATGGCGTCTACAGCGCCGACCCGGTCAAGGACAAGACGGCGACCCGCTACCGGGAAATCTCCTTCGACGACGCCATCAGCCGCAACCTGAAGGTGATGGATGCCGCCGCCTTCGCCCTGTGCCGCGACCAGAAATTGCCGGTCAAGGTATTCTCGATATTCAAGCCCGGCGCCCTCGTACGCGTCATTTGCGGCGCCGATGAAGGGACGCTGGTGCACGTCTGAAGGCTCGCGCCAAAGATCGATGCCATCCGGAGGAAAAGCATGTCCATCAATGAAATCAAGGAATCGGCCGACAGGAAGATGCAGAAGGCGCTGGAAGCCTGCAAGTCCAGCCTCTCCAAAATCCGCACCGGGCGCGCCCACGTCGGCGTGCTGGACCACATCCACGTCGACTACTACGGCACTTCGACACCCCTCAACCAGGTCGCCAACGTCACCCTGCTGGACGCACGCACCCTCAGTGTGACCGTCTGGGAGAAGAACATGGCGACGGTGGTCGACAAGGCGATCCGCGATTCGGACCTCGGCCTCAATCCGCAATCCCAGGGAACCGTGATCCGGGTGCCGATGCCGCCGTTGTCGGAGGAGCGCCGACGCGAGATGGTCAAGGTCGTCAAGCACGAAGGCGAGAACGCCAAGATCGTGATCCGCAGCCTGCGGCGGGATGCCAACGGCGAGTTGAAGGAACTGTTCAAGGCCAAGGAAATCTCCGAAGATGACGAGCGGCGGGCGCAGGACGACATCCAGAAGATGACCGACAGGCACGTGGCCGAGATCGACAGGCTGCTTGTCGCCAAGGAGCAGGAGGTGATGACGGTTTGAGCATGCCCGCGGGACGCTTCCTGCTGCTGCAACATGCGCGCCTGTCTCCTCCTGACCGGGAAGTTGGCTGAAGGATGACTTTCATCAGTTCGACCCAGACGATTCCAGGCGGCGGCGCAGTGCCGCGTCACATCGCGATCATCCTCGACGGCAACGGCCGCTGGGCTACCGACCGGCACCTGCCGCGGGCGGCCGGGCACCGCAAGGGCGTCGAGGCGGTACGGGCGACGGTCGAACAGTGTGCACGGCTTGGGGTGGAATACCTGACCCTGTTCGCCTTCAGTTCCGAGAACTGGCGCCGCCCGGCCGACGAGGTGTCGCTGCTGATGCGGCTGTTCATCTCGGCCTTGCAACGCGAGGTCGACCAGCTGCACCGCAATGGCATCCGGCTGCGGGTGGCGGGGGATCTCACCCGCTTCGAGCCCAGGCTGCAGCGCCTGATCGAGGATGCCGAGCGCAACACCGCCGGCAATCGCCGGATGACGCTCACGGTCGCGGCCAACTACGGCGGGCGTTGGGACATCCTGCAGGCGACCAGCGCGCTGATCCGGGCACGCGCTGCGGCTGGCGCCGACATGACCGCCCCGGTCACTGAGCCCGAGCTCGCGCAACACCTGTCGCTGTCGTTCGCCCCCGAGCCGGACCTGTTCATCCGCACCGGCGGCGAACAGCGGATCAGCAACTTCCTGCTCTGGCAGCTCGCATACACCGAGTTGTTCTTCTGCGAGCGCTACTGGCCGGACTTCGACGCGCAGGCGCTCGGAGAAGCCATCACCTGGTACCGGCAGCGCGAGCGCCGTTTCGGCCGCACTGGCGGGCAGCTTGCAGCCGCCGCGGGCTGATCAGGTCGGCAAGGGGAGCAGCCGGCATTGCCGCTGCCCGATCTTCGTCGCCCCGCTTCGGTAGGACGCCGACATGTTGCGCCAGCGCGTCATCACGGCTGTCATCCTGCTGGTCGTCATCCTGTGGGCCCTGTTTTTCGCGAGCCCCTGGGTATGGGGGGTGCTGTCCCTCGGCCTGATGGCGGCCGCGGGCTGGGAATGGGGCATGCTCCTCGCGGGCGGCCCGCAGCCGCGTCGCGGGGCGGTGCGTGTTGCAGGGGTCATCGTGCTGGCAGGTCTGGCGTATCTCGCCTGGCGAAGCAACGAGGGGCATGCAAGCCCCTGGCTGATCGGGCTGCTGGTGCTGAACCTGCTGCTGTGGATCGGGGTCGCCTTGCCGGCGGTGCTGGCGGCGCGGCTTGGCAACGCCGGGCCGATCCTGGCGGAGGTGTTCGCGGTGCTGTCGATGCTTTGCGTCTGGGCGGCGATCTTCGAAATGAGGCTGATCCATCCGATTCTCGTGTTCTCGGCAATGTCGATCATCTGGTGCGCCGACATCGGCGCGTATTTTTTCGGCCGGAGATTCGGCAAGCGCAAGCTGGCGGTGCGGGTGAGTCCTGGAAAGTCATGGGAGGGCGCCATCGGCGGGCTGGCCACGGTGATCCTGGTGGCCGCGCTCGCCTGGTGGCTTTTCCCCCAGGCCCCGGTGCTCAGCAGCATCCTGGCGGGACACGCCGGACCGGTCCTCGCCGTGCTTGGCCTGACCTTCATCGTCGCGCTGTCGATCATCGGCGACCTCTTCGAGTCGCTGCTCAAGCGCAGCCGGGGCGTCAAGGACAGCGGCAGGTTGCTGCCTGGTCACGGCGGGGTGCTGGATCGGATCGACGCGCTGATCCCGACGATGCCGGCGTGCTTGCTGCTGTGGCAATGGATGAAGTAGAGGAGACCCCCCCGAGGCGCCGGAGGCGCCTCCCCCCTGGGAGGGGGGCACCGCGAGCGGCCGGGCAAAGCCCGTTCCGCCGCGGTTGCTGGGTGTGGGGCAGCAGGGTCTGCGGAGGTTGAGGCTGGGTTCGCCAGAGCAGCATCCGATGCCAGGGACGCGGGGCACCGCGAGCGGCCGGGCAAAGCCCGTTCCGCCGCGGTTGCCGGGATGAACACCTGATATGAAGACTATTACTGTCCTTGGCGCGACGGGTTCGATCGGCGACAGCACGCTCGACGTGGTGGCGCGCAATCCGGAGCGGTATCGGGTGCACGCGCTGACGGCCAACGGCAACGTCGACAAGCTGCTGGAGCTGGCCGGGCGTCACCGGCCGGAAGTGATTGCGCTTGCCGACCCGCGTGCGGCCGGCGGCGTGGCAGCCCGCCTGCGGGCCGCTGGCCTGGCGACGCGGCTGGCGGTGGGCGCGGATGAGGTGGTGGCGGTTGCGGCGACACCCGGTGTCGACTGCGTCATGGCGGCGATCGTCGGCGCTGCGGGCCTGGCGCCGACCCTGGCGGCAGCGCGGCACAGCAAAGCGGTGATGCTCGCCAACAAGGAGGCGATCGTCATGGCCGGCCGGCTGTTCATCCAGACCTGCCGCCAGTCGCAAGTGACTTTGCTGCCGATCGACAGCGAACACAATGCCTTGTTCCAATGCCTGCCGCCGCCGCGGGGGGAGGGTGCACAGGCCCCCGGGCAGGCGGTGCGGCGGCTGATCCTGACCGCGTCCGGTGGCCCGTTCAGGACGACCCCGGTGGCGAAGCTGGATTCGGTCACCCCCGACGAGGCTTGCGCCCATCCCAAGTGGAGCATGGGGCGCAAGATCTCGGTCGACTCGGCGACGATGATGAACAAGGGGCTTGAACTGATCGAGGCGCATTACCTGTTCGACATGCCTGCCGCCCGCCTGGACGTGCTGATCCATCCGCAGAGCATCGTGCATTCCCTGGTCGAATATGTCGACGGGTCGGTGCTTGCGCAGCTGGGCAATCCGGACATGCGGGTGCCCATCGCCCATGCGCTGGGGTATCCGGACCGTATTCCGAGCGGCGCGTCGCTCCTGGACCTGGCGACGGTGGGGCGGCTGGAATTCGAGGCGCCCGACGAGGAGCGCTTTCCCTGCCTGCGGATCGCCCGCCAGGCCTTGGATGCCGGGGATGGAGCCCCATGTGTCCTCAATGCGGCCAATGAGGTTGGTGTGGCGCAATTCCTCGCCGGCAGAGTACGCTTCAGCGATATTGCCAGGATCAACCAGGCGGTACTCGATGCCATGCCTCTGAACAGGGCGCCTGATTCTCTCGAAGAAGCCGTGGATCTCGACCAAAGGTCGCGGCGGCTTGCGATGCAACAGCTCGAAAGGTGTCTGTCATGACTACCCTGCTTTCCTTCCTCTTCGCGCTGGCCCTGCTCGTGTTCATCCATGAACTCGGGCACTACAGCGTGGCGCGCTGGTGTGGCGTCAAGGTCCTGCGCTTCTCCATCGGCTTCGGCAAGCCCTTGCTGACCTGGCGTGTCGGTCCCGACCGGACCGAATGGAGCCTCTCCCCGATCCCGCTGGGCGGCTACGTGAAGATGCTCGACGAACGCGAGGACGGCTGCGTCGACCCGAAGGAAGCCCATCGAGCGTTCAACCGGCAGTCGCTCGCCAGGCGCAGTGCCATCGTCGTCGCAGGCCCGGCCGCCAACTTCCTGCTCGCGATCGCCCTCTACGGAGTACTCGCCATGGCCGGGCTGCAGGAGCCGGCCCCGGTGCTGGGCGCGCCTTCGGCGGGCAGCGCGGCGAGCGCGGCGGGCATCGTCGACGGCGATCGGGTGCTCGCCGTCGATGGCTCACCAGTGGCAACCTTCAACGACCTGCGCCTGCGGATGATCGACGGTATCGTCGAGAAGCGGCCGGTCCAGTTGCGCGTCAGCGACGGCAGCGGCGAGCGCACCATCGCGATCGACACCAGTTCGCTTCCGGAAGGCGAACTCGAGCGTGACTTCACCCGCACCCTCGGCATGGAGCTGCGCGCCGGGGCGGTCGTGGTCGGCAACGTCGTCGGCGGCAGTGCTGCCGCCGCTGCCGGCGTGCAAGCCGGCGATGAGATCGTGAGCATCGGCAACCAGCCCATCCGCCGTGCCCGAGACCTGATCGACGCCGTGCGCGCCAGCGCCGACAAGCCGCTGCAGTTCACGGTCCGGCGCGGATCCACGGAGATGCAGGTGCAGGTCACGCCGCGTGGCGAGACCGAGCCGGTGCCCGGGGAGGCATCGAGCGCACGGGTCGGCAAGATCGGTGCGGCACTTCAGCAGCGCGTCGAGATGGTGACGGTCGACCTCGGACCGGTCGACGCGGTGGTGCACGGTGCTCAGAAGACCTGGGAGATGTCGATCTTCTCCCTGCGGATGCTCGGCAAGATGGTGACCGGCGACCTGTCCTGGAAAAATCTGTCGGGGCCGGTGGCGATCGCCGACTTTGCAGGACAGTCGGTCAAGATCGGCTGGTTCGCTTACGTCGCGTTCCTCGCGCTGATCAGCGTCAGCCTGGGTGTACTGAACTTGTTACCGGTGCCGGTTCTCGACGGTGGGCATTTGGTATATTACGCGCTCGAAGCGATCAAGGGCCGACCTCTGTCGGAACGCTTCATGCAGGTGACCCAGAAAGTGGGGCTTGCCATGGTCGCCGGCTTGATGATTGTCGCGCTGTTCAACGATCTCAGTCGTTTGCTCAGCTGATGATGCTCCAGCCTGGCGTTCTTATTCATTGATCGCGGTGCACGCCCCGGCGCTGCGCCGCCGGGACATCGCGTATCAAGCCGTCGACCTTAGGAACGCTCCTGCATGGAGCCGCCAGAGTATTGAGCATGGCGGCTCTTTTCATGGCAGGCCAGGCTTACGCCTTCGAACCATTCGTCGTCCGTGATATCCGCGTCGAGGGCCTGCAACGTACCGAGGCGGGAAGCGTCTTCGGCTATCTGCCGATAAGGGTAGGCGACCGGGTCACCGACGCCAACGCGGCCGAGGCCGTCAAGGCGCTCTTCGCCACCGGGTTCTTCAAGGACGTCCGCCTCAGCGTCGACGGCGACGTGCTGATCGTATCGGTCGAGGAGCGCCCGGCAATCGCCTCGGTCGACATCAGCGGCTCGAAGGAATTCGAGGAGGAAGCCCTCAAGAAGGCACTGCGCGACACGGGGCTGGCGGAGGCACGCATCTTCGACCGGTCGCTGCTCGAACGCGCCGAGCAGGAGATCAAGCGCCAGTACCTGACACGAAGCAAGTATTCGGTGAAGATCACCTCCACCGTCACGCCGCTCGAACGCAACCGGGTCGGCATCGCGCTCGCGATCGAGGAGGGCGGCGACGCCCGCATCGCCCAGATCCGCATCATCGGCAACAAAGCCTTCAGCGAGGCGGAGCTCCTCGACCAGCTCAAACTCACCACGCCGACCTGGCTCTCCTGGTACACCAAGACCGACCAGTATTCGCGCGAGAAGCTCGCCGGCGACCTCGAGACCTTGCGTTCTTTCTACCTCAACCGCGGCTATCTCGAGTTCGCGCTCGAGTCGACCCAGGTGTCGATCGATCCGGATCGCGAAGGGGTGTACGTGACGCTGACCATCAAGGAAGGCGAACGTTTCACGGTGAAGGACATCCGGCTCGGCGGCAACACGCTCGGGCGCGAAGAACAGTTCCGCAGGCTCGTCAAGCTGCAGCCGGGAGACACCTTCTCCGGAGAGCGGCTCACCGAAACCACTCGCGCGATCACCGAAGCGCTCGGCGCGATCGGCTATGCGTTCGCCGCCGCCACTCCCGTGCCGGAAATCGATCGCGGCAGCCGCGAGGTCTCCTTCACCGTCAACGTCGACCCCGGCCGGCGCGCGTATGTCCGGCGGGTGATCATCTCCGGCAACCAGCGCACCCGCGACGAAGTGATCAGGCGCGAGATCCGCCAGTTCGAAGGCGCCTGGTTCGACTCCGAGCGGATCAAGCTGTCGCGCGACCGCATCGAGCGGCTCGGCTACTTCCAGAACGTCACCATCAACACCGAGCCGGTGCCGGGCACGCCTGACCAGGTCGACCTGCTGGTGAACGTCATGGAACAGCAGACTGGCAACTTCACCTTCGGGGTCGGATTCTCGAGTACCGACAAGTTCCTGATCTCGGCGTCGATCAACGAGCCCAACTTCCTCGGCACCGGCAACACCATGGCGATCGAGGTCAATACCGGCGAGACGCAGCGCACCGCATCGCTTTCGTTCGTGCAGCCCTACTTCACGCAGAGCGGCGTCAGTCGGTCGTTCGACGTCTACTCGCGCACGTTCAATGCGGAGAACCTCGGCCTGGGTGACTACCGGCTGCGCTCCAACGGCATCGGGTTGCGCTTCGGCATACCGTACACCGAGCTCGATCGGCTCAACATCGGCACCGTCTACGAGCAGAACACGATCCTCCCCGGTGACACGCAGCTGCCCCAGCGATACGTCGACCATATCGCCGAGTACGGTGAGTCGAGCGGCTCGTTCCTCGGCGTCACCGGCTGGGTGCGCGACTCGCGCGACAGCGCGCTCACGCCGAGCCGCGGCCGGTTGCAGCGTTTCAACATCGAGGCGACGTTCCCTGGCCAGGAACTCGAATACGCCAAGGCGACCTACAAGCACCAGTGGTACATCCCGGTCACCAAGGACTACACGCTCGCCCTCAACGCGGATGTCGGCTACGGTCGCAGCCTCAGCGACAAGAGTTACCCGGTATTCAAGAACTTCTATGCCGGCGGCATCAACTCCGTGCGCGGCTTCAGTCCCAACAGCCTCGGACCGAAGGATCCAGTGGACAATCTGCCGATCGGCGGCAGCGCGCTCTTCGCCGCCAGCGCCGAATTCCTGTTTCCGCTGCCCGGCACCGGCAACGACCGGACTATCCGGACGTTCTTCTTCCTGGACGGCGGCAATGTCTTCGAGAACAGTATCAACTTCGGGGACCTGCGCTACTCCTTCGGGTTCGGCCTGAACTGGCTGTCGCCGATCGGGCCGCTGAAGCTCTCGCTCGGCTATCCGATCGCCAAGGAGCCTGGTGACGATACCCAGAGGGTCCAGTTCCAGATCGGCGCAGGCTTCTGACGAGCCTGCAGCCGGCAATATCCTCGGGCCGGCTTTCGCCGATCCCGCGGCCCTTCGGCGGCTGGCCGGCGGCCGCGGCCGGAAGCGCTTTGGGGGCTGGCGGGCGGGATGTGACAAAATCACCGGCTGGCGTCCTTGCACGACCCACAAGACGGAGAGATTCGACCTCATGAACAATGCAATTTGCACCCCACCGGCTTCCACGACCCTGCGCTCGAGGCTTCGCCTGACCGGCGCCGTCATCGCGGTGGCGAGCATCGGATGGCTGCCGAGTCCATCCCTGGCCCAGCAGGCCGGCGCGAAGATCGGCTTCGTCAGCACCGAGAAGATCATGAAGGACGCCAATCCCGCCAAGGCCGCCCAGGCCAAGATCGAGAAGGACTTCGCTCGGCGCGACAAGGAACTGCAGGACCTGAATGCACGGTTGCGCAGCGCCTCGGAGAGGCTCGACAAGGAGGCGGCGGTGCTTGCGGAACCGGACCGGGTCCGCCGCCAGCGCGAGATCGCGGAGATGGAACGCGACTTCCAGCGCCGTCAGCGCGAATTCCGCGAGGACCTCAACCAGCGCCGCAACGAAGAGCTGTCTGCGGTCCTGGAGAAGGCCAACCGCGCGATCAAGGAGATCGCCGAGCGCGAGAAGTTCGACCTGATCCTGCAGGAAGCGGTGTTACGTGAGCCCGCGCCTCGACATCACAGACCAGGTCGTCAAACTGCTCAATTCCGGAAGCAAGTAGGCCCTTGCTGATAGGCCCCTTGCCTGTCGTCGATCCAGCCCCAAGACCGGCATGCGCCGTCCTCTGAATCCGGCGCTGAAACTCGGTGAGATCGTCGCGAGCCTGGGCGGCAGCCTGCGGGGCGATCCGACGGTCGAAGTCAACCGGCTGACCAGCCTGCGCAATGCCGACGACCGCAGCATCAGCTTCCTGGTGAGGCCGCAGCAGCGCGAGGCCGCGCTCGCGAGTGCGGCGATCGCCTACATCGTGTCGCCGAAGCTTGCGCCGGAGCTCGCAGCCAAGCCGAACCTGCTGATCGACCCCGAGCCTTACCTCTACTACGCGCGGTTGGCGGCTTTGCTCGACGCCCGCGTCAACCCGAAGCCTCAAGCCGGCAGTCGCCGCCAGCGCCCGCGTCCACCCTAGCGCCGTCGTCGGCGACCGCGCGACAATCGAGGAGGGCGTGGTCATCGGCGCCGGCAGCATCATCGGTGACGACGCCTGGATCGGCGCCGGCACCGTCATCGGCGACGACTGCCGCGTCGGCGCGAACAGCCGCCTGCATCCCAACGTGACCCTGCTGTCGGACTGCGAGGTCGGTCGAGCGGGTGATCATCCATTCCGGTACCGTCATCGGCGCCGACGGCTTCGGCTTCGCACCCCGCAAGGGCGGCGGCTGGCAGAAGATAGCCCAACTCGGTGGAGTGGTGATCGGCGACGACGTCGAGATCGGCGCCAACTGCTGCATCGACCGCGGCGCTCTGGACGACACCGTCATCGAGGAAGGCTGCAAGCTCGACAACCTGATCCAGGTCGCGCACAACGTCCGGATCGGCGCGTACACTGCCATCGCCGCCTGCGCCGGCATCGCCGGCAGCGCTGTGATCGGCAAGCGGGTGCAAATTGGTGGCGCATCCGGCATCGCGGGGCACATCACCGTCTGCGACGATGCGATCATTTCGACCATGACGCTGATCTCGCGCTCGGTCACCAAGCCGGGCTTCTACAGCGGCATCTTCCCATCGATGGAGAATGCGCAATGGGAGAGGGCGGCCGCGATCGTGCGCCAGTTGCCCGAGCTGCGCAAGCGTATCCGTCAGCTGGAGCAGCACGCCCGGCAACGAACAGAACAACCAGCAGCGAGTGCAGAGGAAGGTCCCGATGAAGCCGCAGATGATGACCGTTGATATCAACGAAATCCTGAAGTATCTGCCGCACCGCTATCCGTTTCTGCTGATCGACCGGGTGCTGGAGCTGGAGCTGGACAAGCGCATCCTCGCGCTCAAGAACGTGACCTACAACGAACCGTTCTTCACCGGCCATTTCCCGCACCTGCCGGTGATGCCGGGCGTGCTGGTCCTGGAGGCGATGGCGCAGGCGGCCGGCATCCTGTCATTCGCCACGATGGGACGGCGATCCGACGACGAGTCGGTGTTCTACTTCGCCGGCATCGACGGCGCGCGCTTCAAGCGGCCGGTCGGGCCGGGCGACCAGCTGAAGCTGGAGGTCGACATCCTGCGCAAGTCGCGCATGCTGTGGAAATTCAAGGGTATCGCTACCGTCGACGGGCAGGTGGTCGCGGAGGCGGAGCTCATGTGCGCGCTACGGGAGATCAATTGATCCGCATCCATCCGACAGCCATCGTCGATCCGGCGGCCGAGCTCGATCCGAGCGTGCGTGTGGGTCCGTATGCGATCATCGGTGCCGACGTGATCATCGGCGCCGGCTCGACCGTGGCAGCGCATGCGGTGATCGAGGGTCCGACCCGGATCGGCTCCAACAACCGCTTCCATTCGTTCTGCGCGATCGGCGGCGATCCGCAGGACAAGAAATACGCCGGCGAGCGCACCGCGCTCGAGATCGGCAACGACAACACCTTTCGTGAGTACGTGACGATCAATCGTGGCACCGCCCAGGAGTATCGGCACGACGCGGGTGGGCAACGACAACTGGATCATGGCGTACGTGCACATCGCCCATGACTGCCAGGTGGGCAGCCACACTATCCTCGCCAACACCGTGAATCTCGCAGGCCACGTCTCGATCGGAGACTGGGCCATCCTGGGCGGATACACCGGCGTGCACCAGTTCTGCAAGATCGGCGCGCATGTCATGACCGGCGTGGGCAGCGTGGTCCTGCAGGACATCCCCACCTATGTGATGGCAGCCGGCAACTCGGCCTCGGCCCATGGCATCAACAGCGAGGGCCTCAAGCGCCGCGGCTTTTCAGCCGGAGGAGATCGCGATCATCCGCCGGGCCTACAGGACGATCTACCGTTCCAACCTCGGCCTTGACGAGGCGCGACAGTCGCTCGCGGCGACTGCCGCGGCCGATGCGGCCGCGGCACGCTGCCTCGGGCCGCTGCTGGATTTCCTGGGCTCGGTCACGCGTGGTATCGTCCGCTGAGATCGGCTCGCCCCGCAACATCGGCATGGTCGCCGGCGAGGCGTCCGGCGACATGCTGGCTGCATCGGTGCTCGAGGCCTTGAGCAAGCGGGATTCAGGACCGGCAGGGGGGAATCGGTTGCAGATGGCAGGAATCGGCGGTCCGGCAATGGCGTCCCGGGGCTTCGACTGCTGGTGGCCGTCCGAACTGCTCGCCGTGCACGGTTACGCCGCCGCCATCAAGGTCTACCCGAAGCTGCTCGCCATCCGCAGCCGCCTGTCGAGGCGGCTGCAGGGACTGGCCCGCCAAGGTGTTCGTCGGCGTGGATGCGCCGGACTTCAACCTCGGCCTGGAGACCCAGGTACGCGCCGCCGGCGTGAAGACACTGCACTTCGTGAGCCCGTCCATCTGGGCATGGCGCCGCGAACGGATCGAGAAGATCCGCAAGGCCGTCGACCGGATGCTGCTGGTGTTCCCGTTCGAGGAAGCCATATACCGCGAGGCCGGCATACCCGCGATCTACTGCGGCCACCCGCTCGCCGACCAGATCCCGCTGCATCCCGACCGGGCTGCCGCGCGCCGGCAACTTGGCCTCGGGCTTGACGACACCGTCGTCGCGGTCCTGCCGGGTAGCCGCGCCGGCGAGGTCGCCCATATCGGACCGGTGTTCAGGGACGCGGTCGTGCTGCTTGCACAGGAAAACCCCACCTGGCGCTTCGTCATCCCGGCCGCCGGAGAGGACCGCGAGCGGCAGCTGCAGGAGCTTCTCGCAGGTCGGGAGTTCGATGCCGAAGTCCGGCTGATCCGGGGCCAGGCCCATGCCGCGCTCGCCGCCTGCGACGTGACGCTGATCGCCAGCGGCACGGCAACGCTCGAGGCGGCGCTCTTCAAGCGGCCGATGGTGATCGCCTATCGCATGGCCGCGTTGAGCTACCGACTGATGAAGGGCCGCGGCTACCTTCCGTACGTGGGACTGCCCAACATCCTCGGCGGCGAGTTCCTGGTGCCGGAATACATCCAGGATGTGGCGACGCCCGTCGCGTTGGCCGATGCGGTCAGCCGCCAGCTCCAGGATACGGCCGGCAACGAGCGGCTGGTTGCCCGCTTCGAGGAAATGCACCGCCAGCTCGCGTGCGGCTGCGCCGAACGGGTCGCGGACGCGATCGCCGAGCAGCTGGACGCCGCCTGATGAGCCGCGTCGTCGTTCCACAGGCCCTGCTGCCTTTCGCGGCACCAGCGAAGGAACTGGACGACCCGAGCCGCAGACTGCCGGCTGCCCGGCGCGCCCGCCTCGTGATCCGCAAGCCGCTCGGAAGCGCTGCGACGATGGTGGTCTGCGGCGTCGACGAGGCCGGCCGTGGCCCCCTGGCGGGGCCGGTATTCGCCGCTGCCGTGATCCTGCCGCACAAGCGGCGTATCCGAGGGCTGCGCGATTCGAAGAAGCTGACGCCCGCCGACCGCGAACGGCTCGCGATCGAGATCCGGGCGAAGGCGCTTGCCTTTGCGATCGCGTACGCGAGCGTCGAGGAGATCGACCGCATCAACATCCTCCAGGCGACGATGCTTGCGATGGAGCGGGCAGTGGCAATGCTGCCGATGACGCCCTGCCTCGCTCGCGTCGATGGCAATCGAGCGCCGTCGTTGAAGTGTCCCGTCGAGACGCTGATCGGCGGCGACGACCTGGACGCGTCGATATCGGCGGCCTCGATCCTGGCCAAGACGAGCCGCGACCGGGTGATGGAGGGCTTCGAGGAGCGCTTCCCGGACTACGGCTTCGGCCGTCACAAGGGCTATAGCACGCCGGATCACCTGGCGGCACTGGATCGGCACGGGCCCTGCGAAATCCATCGGCGCAGCTTCGCACCGGTGCGGGTTGCGCTGCTGCGCGGCCTGTCGCTGTTCCCGGACCTGCCGCTGCCGGATCATGTCGTCGATCCCGCCATGCTCGACGACCCCGCGCACGCCTTCGATTCCGACGACCCTGCCACCTCCGCGCTGGCGTGACCGCGCCGATCGCATCGTCCGCCAACCCGCGCTACAAGCGCATCCGGGGACTGATCGAATCCGCCCGGGAGCGCCGCCGCCAGGGTGCTTCCGTCCTCGAAGGCATCCACCTGGTTGAAAGCTGGCTGGCCAGTGCGCCGCCCGGCGAGCCTGTCCTCGAACTGGTGGTCGCGCAGCGCGGACTGCGGGCCGTGGACGTCCAGTCCATCGTCGGCCGGGCTCGCGTCACGCCGCTGGTCATGCAGGACCGCCTCTTCGACAGCCTCGGCACGATGCCTTCGCCGGTACCGGTGCTTGCCGTGGTCACCACCCCCGAGCCGCCGCTACCGCCGAGCATCTCGCAGGACACGGTGGTGCTCGACCGGGTCCAGGACCCTGGCAACGTCGGGGCGATTCTGCGCACCGCTGCTGCTGCCGGCGTGCCGCGGGTAATCACCACGCCGCAGACTGCCTGGTGCTGGTCGCCCAAGGTGCTCCGCGCCGCGATGGGCGGTCACTTTGGGCTGAGCATCCACGAGTCGCAGCCGTGGGAGCTGCTGCACGCGCTGATCCGTATCCCGGTTGCAGGTGCGCTGGCGCACGGCGGCGTTTCGATCTATGCCGCCGACCTGCGAACACCTTGCGTCTGGGTGTTCGGCAACGAAGGGGAAGGGATTGCAGCGGAAATCGACCGCCGGCTGGATTGGCGGCTGTCGATCCCCCAGGAGGGTGGCGTCGAGTCGCTCAATGTCGCCGCCGCCGCGGCAATCTGCCTGTTCGAGCAGCGCCGCCAGCGGCTCGCCGCAGGCCCTGTCCCCGCCTCTACTGGCGCTCCAGCTGGATCACGGTGAGCACCGTCGCTGCGATCTCCTCGATCGACTTGGTGGTCGTCGACAGCATGCCAATGCCCTCCCGACGCATCATCGACTCGGCCTGCGCGACTTCGGCGCGGCAACTCGCCATCGATGCGTACTTGCTGCCCGGCCGCCGCTCGCTGCGCACCTCGTGCAGCCGTTCCGGCGTGATGGTGAGGCCGAACAGCTTGTCCTTGAAGCGGTAGAGAACCTCCGGCAGCCGCATGCGATCGAAGTCCTCCGGAATCAGCGGATAGTTGGCCGCCTTGATGCCGTGCTGGATTGCCAGGTAGAGGCTGGTCGGCGTCTTGCCGCAGCGCGAGACGCCAACCAGGATCACGTCCGCCTTGTCGAGCTCGGCATGCAGCTGGCCGTCGTCATGGGCAAGCGCGAAATTGATCGCTTCGATGCGCTCGCGATACTTGTCGGGGCTGGTGATGCGGTGAAAGCGGCCGATCCCATGCGAGGAGACGGCGCCGAGTTCCTTTTCGAGCGGCTCGACGAAGGTCGCGATCAGGTTCAGGTAGAGCGCGTCGGCTGTCTGGAGGATATCGCTGATCCGGGCGTTCACCAGCGTCGAGAAGACGATCGGACGCTTGCCATCGATCCGCCCCTGCTGGTTGATCCGATTGAGCGCCTCGGAGGCTTTGACCTCGTCATCGATGAAGGATAGGCGGACGTAGCGCAGCTTCAGGTCCTCGAACTGGCTCAGCAGCGAAGAGCCGAACGTTTCCGCGGTGATGCCGGTGCCGTCGGAGATGAAAAAGGCGGTGCGCTCAGGCAGTTCGGCGCGCGAGGGCGTGTTCAGCATGTAACTTCCGGGAATCCGTAAGCGGGCTTCGGGCGGCTTTCGAGAATTAATGCGAGGCGTTGGCGGCTGGCAAGTCGCTAGAATACCCCGTGTCGAACCAGCGGCCACCGCGCTGCAGGATCGGGTCTTGCTTTGCCGTGTTCCGGTGCGCTGCAGCCGCCCGATTGGGTCTAACCAGTCCTTCGCCTACAGCACATCTGCCGGCCCGACGCCGAGGCGGGCGCTGCGCGCCCCGCGTGCGCCGCAGCCCGCCCGCGCAGCATCCATCGCCGGCATGCACCGATTCCCAACCATGATCCTCAAAACCAACCATGAACAGATTCGAAGGACGCCACGTCGTCCCCTTCGAGGATTTGCGCATGACCGACGTGGATATCGTCGGCGGCAAGAATGCCTCGCTCGGGGAGATGATCAGCCAACTTGTCGGGAGCCGGTGTGAAGGTACCGGGCGGTTTCGCCACCACGGCCCACGCCTTCCGTGAGTTCCTGACACACAACCGGCTGACCGAACGGATTGCCGACCGCCTGGCGGGCCTGAACATCGAGGACGTCAAGGCGCTCGCGCAGGCGGGCGCCGAGATCCGCTCCTGGGTGCGCGAGGCCGCCTTCCCGCCGCGGCTCGAAGAGGCGATACGCAAGTCCTTCGAGACCTTGACTGCCGGGTCGGCAGGGGACGTGTCGTTCGCGGTGCGCTCCAGCGCCACAGCCGAAGATCTGCCCGACGCGTCCTTCGCCGGCCAGCAGGAGACCGTCCTCAACGTCGTCGGCATCGATTCGATCCTGCAGCACATCCTGGAGGTCTTCGCGTCGCTCTACAACGACCGGGCCATCTCCTATCGGGTACACCAGGGGTTCGCCCACGAAGGCGTCGCACTGTCGGCCGGCATCCAGCGCATGTGCCGCAGCGACCTCGGGGCGGCCGGCGTGATGTTCACGCTCGACACCGAGTCGGGCTTTCGCGACGTGGTCTTCATCACCAGCGCCTACGGCCTCGGGCGAAACGGTGGTGCAGGGCGCGGTGAACCCGGACGAGTTCTACGTGCACAAGCCGATGCTGAAGGCGGGCAACGTACCCGATCGTGCGCCGCCAGCTGGGATCGAAGCTGGTCAAGATGCAATACGCAGCCGACCAGGCTGCACGGGGGCAAGACGGTGCAGACGGTGGACACGCCAGTCGACCAGCGTGCCCGCTTCTCGCTCAGCGACGCCGACGTCATCGAACTGGCGCGCTACGCCATGATCATCGAGGACCATTACGGCCGGCCGATGGACATCGAATGGGGCAAGGACGGCAACGACGGCCAGATCTTCATCCTTCAGGCACGGCCGGAGACGGTCAAGTCGCAGAGCCGGGAAGGGCGCCAGCAGCGTTTCACGCTGAAGGGAACTTCAGACGTCCTGATCAGCGGGCGCGCCATCGGCCAGCGGATCGGCGCGGGACCGGTGCGGGTGGTCGGCGACGCTTCGGAAATGGAGCGGGTGCAGGCCGGCGATGTCCTGGTCACCGACATGACCGACCCGAACTGGGAGCCGGTGATGAAGCTGGCTTCCGCCATCGTCACCAACCGCGGCGGCCGCACCTGCCATGCCGCGATCATCGCCCGCGAACTCGGGATTCCGGCCGTGGTCGGTTGCGGCGACGCCACCGACCGGCTGAAGGACGGCGAACTCGTCACCGTGTCCTGCGCGCAGGGTGACACCGGCTACGTTTACGACGGGATGCTCGAGACCGAGATCACCGAAGTCGAGAACGGCGTCATGCCGAAGATTCCGGTCAAGGTCATGATGAACGTCGGCAACCCGCAGCTGGCTTTCGAGTTCAGCAGCCTGCCGAACGACGGCGTCGGCCTGGCGCGGGTCGAATTCATCATCAACAACAACATCGGCATCCACCCGAAAGCGATCCTGGACTATCCGGCCATCGACGCCGACCTGAAGAAGGCGGTGGAAAGCGTCGCCCGTGGTTACGCAAGCCCGCGCGCCTTCTACGTCGAGAAGCTGGCAGAAGGCGTGGCCACCATTGCGGCCGCCTTCTGGCCCAAGCCGGTCATCGTGCGGACTCTCGGACTTCAAGAGCAACGAATACCGCAAGCTCATCGGCGGCGCCCGCTACGAGCCCGACGAGGAAAACCCGATGCTGGGTTTTCGCGGCGCCTCGCGCTACATCTCGCCCAACTTCAGCGAATGCTTCGAGCTGGAGTGCCAGGCGATGAAGCGGGTCCGTGAGACCATGGGCCTGACCAACGTCGAGCTGATGGTGCCGTTCGTGCGGACCACGCACGAAGCGGCACAGGTGGTCGACATGATGGCCGCCCACGGGCTGCGCCGCGGCGAAGGCGCCGGCAAGGATGGAACTGGCGCGCTCAGGCTGATCATGATGTGCGAGCTGCCATCGAACGCCATCCTGGCGGAGAAGTTCCTCGAGTACTTCGACGGCTTCTCAATCGGCTCCAACGACCTCACGCAACTCACGCTCGGCCTCGACCGGGACTCCGGCCTGGTCGCCGCCGGCTTCGACGAGCGCGACCCGGCGGTGATGGCCCTCCTGGAGCGGGCCATCAGCGCCTGCAAGGCGCAGGGCAAGTATGTCGGGATCTGCGGCCAGGGACCGTCGGACCATCCGGATCTGGCGCAGTGGCTGATGGAGCGCGGGATCTCGTCGATCTCGCTGAATCCGGATACGGTGGTGCCGACCTGGCAGCGGCTCGGAAAGTAGGAAGAGCCTCCCCGAGGCGCCGGAGGCGCCTCCGCGCCCTCTGCAAGCAGGGCGAGGCGACCGCGCAGCGGCCGGGCGGAGCCCGATCCGCGCCGGCTGCTGGGTGTGGGGCGATGAGTAGTGCGAAGGTCGCGGCCGGGCTAATTCGTTCCGCCGCGGCAGGATCGATGCAGATGGTGATGGCAGGACGAGGAAGGGGCGCCGCGAGGCGCCCCTTGTCGTTGTGTCGGACCGGCGCGGGCCGGCCCTGGCCGACTTTTACTGCACGACCGCGATCTGGTCGCGTTTGCCGCCCTTGTAGGTGAACAGGGTCAGGTTGCCGCCCTTGATGTCGCCCTTGTTGTCGAACGAGATCTTGCCGGTCACACCTTCGTGGTTGATCTTGGCGAGCTCGGCAAGGTACTTCTTGGGATCGGCCGAACCGGCTTTCTGCATGGCTGCCGCCATGGCCATGGTGGCGTCGTACACGTACGGGGCGTAGATCTGCACCTCGGTGCCGTAGGCCTTCTTGAACTTCTCCCGCCAGGCCTTCATGCCCGGTTCCTTGTCCGGCGTGATACCGCCGGCTTCGGCGCATACCACCTGGCCGTCGCTCATTGCGCCGCCTGCCAGTTCTGCAAGCTTGGGCGAGCAGATGCCGTCACCGCCCATGAACTTGACGTTCATGCCGAGCTGCTTGAGCTGGCGCAGCATGGGGCCGGCCACAGCGTCCATGCCGCCGAAGAACACCAGGTCCGGATTGGCGCCCTTGAGCTTGGTCAGGATGGCGTTGAAGTCGGTGGCCTTGTCGTTGGTGAACTCGCGTCCGACAACCTTGCCGCCTGCCGCCACGGCAGCCTTGCGGAATTCATCGGCAACGCCCTGGCCGTAGGCGGTGCGGTCGTCGATGATCGCGATCGACTTCGCCTTCAGTTCCTTGACCGCATAGCGGCCAAGCGTACCGCCTAGCTGGGCGTCGTTGGCGACGACGCGGAAAGCCGTCTTGAAGCCTTGCTGCGTGTACTTCGGATTGGTGGCCGACGGCGAGATCTGCGCGACGCCCGCGTCGCTGTAGATCTTCGAGGCAGGGATGGTGGTGCCCGAATTGAGGTGGCCGATGACTCCCGCAACCTTGGCGTCCACCAGCTTCTGTGCCGCGGCCGTGCCTTGCTTGGGATCGGCGCCGTCGTCCTCGGACATCAGCTCGAACTTCACGGCCTGGCCGCCCAACTTGATGCCCTTGGCGTTCAGCTCCTCGATGGCCATCCTGGCGCCCAGCTCATTGTCCTTGCCAAGGTGAGCGATCGCGCCGGTCAGGGGACCGACGTGTCCGATCCTGACGACGGTCTGCGCAGCCGCGGTGCCTGCCGAGACGGCAAACAGCGAGCCGACCGCCAGCCCGATAACGTGTTGTTGGAATCTCATTCATCACTCCTGGAGTTAGGCGAAGAAACCTGCGATTGCGGAATGACCGGATCAACCGCGAACAACCGGGACCCAGCCGGTCGGCTCGGATGCGGCGGCCCGAGTCGTCACTACGTGGCCGGATGCTAGCCGGAATCCGAACACCCAGCAATGCAGTGCAACCCCGAATACGGCGTCGTAATCTGCGGACGCGATAGCTGCGCGGCGGGCCCTTTTGGTGCCCAACTTTGGCCCGGCTCTGGCCCTGGTTCGCCACGAATTTGGCCCCGCCTTGCCCACCTTGGCGCACTCCGGCCTGACGTCGCCCCGTTTCGGCACCGCTTCCGGGCCGCTTCGGCCAGCTCTGCCATCCCTCGCTCTGATCCCGTCAGGCCGGAAACCCCCGTCTCGGGATTCGATCGCGCAGATCGGTGTTTCGTGCCACGCTCACTTGACGTGTCGACCGGGTGCCTCAGAATGGCGCTCTTCGTGTGCCCGGCCCGGATCTCGAGTGATGGCAATCCAGTACTGGTGGTGGTTGGCGGCAATCGCCCTGGGCGTTGCCGAGCTGTTCACCGGCAGCTTCTACCTGCTCGTCCTGGCCGGCGGTGCCGCCGGCGCCGGCGTCGCCGCCGCGCTCGATTTCGGCCCCGCCGTGCAGTTCGTCTGCGCCGCCGTCATCAGTGCGGTCGGCGCGGCGCTGGTGCGGCGCCTGCGCCCGCTGCGAGGCGACGAATTGCCGGCCGCCCGCAACCCGGACGTCAACCTCGACATCGGCCAGGCGGTCCAGGTGGAGCGCTGGGACGCCACCGTCGCGCGCGCATCGCATACCGTGGCGCGATGTGGGACGCTCGAACTGCTGCCGGGCGAGCCGGCCGTGCCGGGCAGCTTCCTGATCCGCGAGATCGACGGCAGCCGGCTGCTCCTCGCCGCGTCCGCCGACACCCGGGCCGCGGATTGAGGCCGAGAGAGACAGCACCGGCCGCCGCATTGCCAGCGCGGACAACGCCGACCCAAGACGACCACCAGAGCGAGAAACACCATGTTCCCCGAAGCAACCACCATCGCCTTCGCGCTGCTCGTGCTGGCCATCGTCTTTGCCTTCAAGACGCTCAAGATCGTGCCGCAGCAGCACGCCTGGGTCATCGAGCGCCTCGGCAAGTACGACCGCACGCTCTCGCCCGGGCTCAACATCATCATCCCGTTCATCGACCGGGTCGCCTACAAGCACGTGCTGAAGGAGTTCCCGCTGGACGTGCCGAGCCAGATCTGCATCACCCGCGACAACACCCAGTTGACGGTCGACGGCGTGCTGTACTTCCAGGTGACCGATCCGATGCGGGCGTCCTACGGGTCCAGCGACTACGTGTCGGCGATCACGCAGCTCGCGCAGACGACGCTACGCTCGGTGATCGGCCGCATGGAGCTCGACAAGACCTTCGAGGAACGCGACCTCATCAATGCCAGCATCGTCGACGTCGCTGGACGAGGCAGCGGGCAACTGGGGCGTCAAGGTGCTGCGCTACGAGATCAAGGACCTCACGCCGCCGGCCGAGATCCTGCGCGCGATGCAGGCGCAGATCACTGCCGAGCGCGAGAAGCGGGCGGTGATCGCCACCAGCGAGGGGCGCCGCCAGGAGCAGATCAATATCGCGTCCGGCGAACGCGAGGCATCGATCCAGCGCTCCGAAGGCGAACGCCAGGCGGAGATCAACCGGGCCCAGGGTGAGGCTGCCGCGATCGCCGCCGTGGCCGACGCCACCGCCCGCGCAGTGGAACGGGTGGCGGCCGCGGTATCGAAGCCCGGCGGTCTGGAGGCGGTCAACCTGCGCGTAGCCGACCACTACGTGGATGCCTTCGCGCAGTTGGCCCGCACCGGCAACACGCTGATCATCCCGTCCAACCTCGCGGACCTCGGCGGGCTGGTCGCTTCGGCGATGACCGTGGTCAAGCATCGTCGTCCGCGGCGGATGGCGCCAGACCCGGTTCTCCGGCGATGCCGCGGGTGGGCTAGCGCGACGTGGTCTTCAGCAGCCGCGACTTCTCGCGCTTCCAGTCCTTGTCCTTCTCGGTCGCGCGCTTGTCAAACTGCTTCTTGCCCTTGGCGAGCCCCATCTGCAGCTTGATGCGCCCGCGGGTGTAGTGCAGGTCCAGCGGGACCAGCGAATAGCCGGCCCGCTCGACCTTGCCGATCAGCTTCTCGATCTCGCCGGCATGCATCAGCAGCTTGCGGGTGCGCACCGGATCCGGCTGGACGTGCGTGGAGGCAGCGAGCAGAGGCGAGATATGGGCGCCGATCAGGAAAAGTTCTGCACCCCTTACAATCACGTACGCCTCGTTCAACTGGGCACGGCCGGCGCGGATGGCCTTCACTTCCCACCCCTCGAGGACGATCCCGGCCTCCAGCCGCTCCTCGATGAAATAGTTGAAGCCGGCTTTCCGGTTTTCTGCAATGCTTGTCATCGGCCGTGCCTGTCAAGCGGGGCATGAATTCTAGCAGCCGATGGTCGGCTGCCACTCGGCCCGGTGTCCTATGCCAATAGTCAAGAAAAGCGCCCTGGTTCCGTTCTCCGCTACTGCCATGTTCGATCTGGTGGCTGCGGTGGAGGAATATCCGGAGTTCCTGCCCTGGTGCGGCGGGGCGGAGGTCCACCAGCGCACGGACGAAGGCATGGTCGCCACCATCCGCATCGCCTACCGGGGCCTCTCCCAGTCCTTCACGACGGAGAATCGCCACGAGCGGCCGCATCGCATCGAGATGAAGCTGCGAGACGGGCCGTTCTCCCGTCTCCACGGCGTCTGGACCTTCAAGCCGCTCACCGATTCCGCCTGCCGCGTGGACCTGGAAATGGACTACGAAATGCGCAGCGGCCTCATCGCGCAGATGCTCGGGCCCGTTTTCGAACAGATCGCGCAGACGATGGTCGACGCCTTCGTCAATCGGGCCGAGGCGCTGGCGGCCGGCTTGTAGGGCAGGGCCGCACGGCCAAGTGCTGCGATGGCTGCGCGCGAGATGATCAGCGTGGAAACGGTCGTGCAAGCCGTTGCGCCGGGCGGCGCGGCCGGCGACGCGACTGGAGGAGCGGCGGCCGATGCTGTCGGCGGCGGCATGATCGCCGCTGCCTCGACCGACCTGCAACCGCCGCCACTGCTGCTGCGCCAGCAGCATCGCGTCAGCGAAGGCACCACCATCCGCGGCCTGTTGGGCGGCGCGGCGGGCCTGAGCGAGGTCCTCGAAGGTATCGAGAACGGCAGGCTCGGCCTGTCGGTCTACGGAAAGCGTGCCTGGCTCGACGACATCCTGGTCGACGGCAGCCGGATCGAGGTGGTCGCGCCGATCCAGGCGGACGCGAAGGCGGCACGGGTGGCTCGCGCCGCCGCCGATCGCGGCCGGCGGCGGTCCCGGCTCAGCAGCGGTCGCTGACGCCTCAGCAGCGGTCGCTGACGCTCTTGCGGGCGTTCCGAAGGCGCTCCGTGCGCTCCGCTTCGGAGAGAAATTCGCGCTCTCCGGCGGCGTTGATCCGGCTGATCCGCTGGCCGCTCTCCAGCGAGCGGATGTCGCCCTGCGCGTCCGCACAGGCCTTTGCCAACTTCAACTCGCGATCGGCCGCCTCCGCCGCCTTCTTCTCCTGCTCGGCGCGCTCGGCCATGCGCTTGCGAAAGGCGAGCTCCTGGTCGGCCGCCGTCGCGGGAGCAGGGTCGGCGTCCACTGCGACGATTCCTGGCTTGGCAGCAGGCGCAGCCGCCGCAACCGGATCGCGCACCATGGCCGCAGCGGGCGGCGGCTCGGGCGCCTTGATGATGCGAGCGGGTGCCACCGAGGCAGGCGGGGGCTGGTCTGAATACACCATGCGGCCGCGGTCGTCGCGCCACTGGTACTGCGCGGCGGCGGCCATGCCGGCGATTCCCGTCAACAGACCTGCGGCTGCCAGGGCGATGCAGCGTCGAAGCAGCGGCGGGTGGAGCGGGTATCTCGCGGATCGCGTGTTCATGTCGGCAACCTTTGGCTCGAAGGCATTCCTTGCGCGCAATTGGCCAGGACGTCGGGCGAATCCTTCGGCGCCCAGCCACCCCGGGCTTCGCTGCCGTCAAGGATACGACCGGGCAACTGCGCAGGTCCCACCCATTCTGGCGCCAGGAGCGTGGTTGCGCTGCCGGTCCGCTGACGAGCGGGCCCCCGCGCGGGGCCGGTGGCGCAAGCCCGGCCGGTGAGGCTCGAGTGATGGAGGGGGAAGGGACGGACCTCGGCAAGTCTGATCGCGGCCGGCTCTACAACCCGCTCAACTCGCTATAATGTCACTTTGCCGGATAGGTAATTGCATGCAGCTGGCCAAGAAGGCTCTGACGTTCGACGACGTCCTGCTCGTCCCCGCCTACTCTGACCTGGTCCCGCGCGACACCTCGCTCAGAACGCGGCTCTCCCGGTCGATCCACCTGAACATCCCGCTGGTCTCGGCGGCGATGGACACCGTCACGGAAAGCGAGCTCGCGATCGTGATGGCGCAGGAAGGCGGCATCGGCATCGTCCACAAGAATCTCACCCCAGCCCTGCAGGCGGCCGAAGTCGCCAAGGTCAAGCGCTTCGAGTCGGGCGTGGTGGGCGACCCGATTACGGTCACTCCGGACATGACGGTGCGGGAGGTGATCGCCATCACCCGCGAGCACCGCATCTCCGGCCTGCCGGTCGTGGAAGGCAAGACGGTGGTGGGGATCGTCACCAACCGCGACCTGCGCTTCGAGACGCGGCTGGAGTCTCCAGTGCGCAGCATCATGACGCCGCGCGAGCGCCTGATCACGGTGCGCGAAGGCGCCAGCCTCGACGAAGCCCAGGCGCTGATGCACAAGCACCGGCTGGAGCGGGTACTGGTCGTCAATGCGGCTTTCGAACTGCGCGGCCTGATGACCGTCAAGGACATTCTCAAGGCCACCGAGCATCCCAACGCCTCCAAGGACTCCGCCGGCAAGCTTCGCGCGGGCGCAGCCATCGGCGTAGGCGGCGACAGCGACGAACGGCTCGACCGCCTCGTGCAGGCGGGTGTCGACGTGGTCGTGGTCGACACCGCCCATGGCCATTCGCGCGGCGTCATCGACCGCGTGCGGGCGATCAAGCGGCAGTATCCGAAGCTCGACGTGATCGCCGGCAATATCGCCACCGGAAGCGCCGCCAGGGCGCTGGTGGAAGCGGGCGCCGACGCGGTCAAGGTCGGCATCGGCCCCGGTTCCATCTGTACCACCCGCGTCGTCGCCGGGGTCGGCGTGCCGCAGATCACCGCCATCAGCGACGTCGCACAGGCGCTCAAGGGCACGGACGTGCCGCTGATCGGCGACGGCGGCATCCGCTACTCCGGAGACGTTGCCAAGGCGCTTGCTGCCGGCGCGCACTGCGTGATGCTCGGCTCGATGTTCGCCGGCACGGAAGAGGCGCCCGGCGAGGTCATGCTGTTCCAGGGCCGGTCGTTCAAGAGCTATCGCGGCATGGGATCGCTCGGCGCAATGCAGGACGGCGCAGCCGACCGCTATTTCCAGGACGCATCCAGCGCTGCGGAAAAGATGGTGCCGGAAGGCATCGAGGGCAGGGTGGCCTACAAGGGCTCGCTGATCCCCATCATCTACCAGCTCTGCGGCGGCGTGAAAGCGAGCATGGGGTACTGCGGCTGCCGCACCATCGAGGACCTGCACGCCAACGCGCAGTTCATGGAGATCAGCGCCGCCGGCATGCGCGAGTCGCATGTCCACGACGTGCAGATCGTCAAGGAAGCGCCGAACTATCGAGTCGAGTGACCGCCGGTCACCGGCAATCGACTGACCGGGCGGCCGCCGGCCGCCTTCCGGACCATCGGGTCCACCCGAGCCACGGACTGCATCGGTGCAACACCAGAAGATCCTCATTCTCGATTTCGGTTCGCAGGTCACCCAGCTGATCGCGAGGCGCGTGCGCGAGTCGCGCGTCTATTGCGAGATCCACCCTGGCGACGTCAGCGCCGAGTTCATCCGCGACTTCGGCGCCCGCGGCATCATCCTGTCGGGCAGCCACGCGTCCGCGTATGACGCGGACGCCTTGCGCCCGGCTTCCATCGTCTTCGAGACCGGCGTGCCGGTACTGGGCATCTGCTACGGCATGCAGGTGATGGCCGAGCAACTCGGCGGCAAAGTCGAATATTCCGACCATCGGGAATTCGGCTACGCGCAGGTCAGGGCGCGGGGTCATACACGGCTCTTCGACGGCATCGAGGATCATCGCAATGCCGAAGGCCACGGCTTGCTCGACGTCTGGATGAGCCACGGCGACAAGGTCACGGCGCTGCCTGCCGGCTTCAAGCTGATGGCATCCACCGCCAGCTGTCCGGTCGCGGGCATGGCTGACGAGTCGCGGCGTTTCTACGGCGTGCAGTTTCATCCCGAAGTGACGCATACCCGCCAGGGCAAGGCCATCCTGCGCCGCTTCGTGCGCGACATCTGCGGCTGCGTCGGCGACTGGGACATGCCCAACTTCATCGACGACGCGGTCGCGTCGATCAGGAAGCAGGTTCGCGGCCAGCATGTGATTCTCGGGCTGTCCGGCGGCGTCGACTCGTCGGTGGCCGCCGCGCTGATCCATCGCGCGATCGGCGAGCAGCTGACCTGCGTCTTCGTCGACCACGGCCTGTTGCGGCTGAACGAGGCGGAGCAGGTGATGAAGACCTTCGCCGACAACCTCGGCACCCGCGTCATCCACGTCGACGCGAGCGACGTGTTCCTCGCGAAGCTCGCCGGCGTCTCGGATCCGGAAGCCAAGCGCAAAATCATCGGCGCCGAATTCGTCACCGTGTTCCAGCATGAGGCCGGCAAGGTCAGCGACGCGAAATGGCTGGCCCAGGGAACCATCTATCCCGACGTCATCGAATCCGCCGGCAGCAAGACCAAGAAGGCGAAGACGATCAAGTCGCATCACAACGTTGGGGGACTGCCGGAGACGCTCAATCTGAAGCTTCTCGAGCCGCTCAGGGACCTCTTCAAGGACGAGGTGCGCGAACTCGGCGTGGCGCTCGGCTTGCCTCGCGACATGGTCTATCGCCATCCCTTTCCCGGTCCGGGCCTGGGGGTGCGAATCCTCGGCGAGGTCAAGCGCGAATACGCGGACCTGCTGCGACGCGCGGATGCGATCTTCATCGAGGAGCTGCGCGCCACCGCCGCCACCGCGTCGGACGTTGCCGCCGGCATCGCGTCGGAGGAGGACATCGGCAAGTCCTGGTACGAGCTGACGTCGCAGGCGTTCGCCGTGTTCCTGCCGGTCAAGTCGGTCGGCGTGATGGGCGACGGGCGGACCTATGAGTACGTGACCGCGCTGCGCGCGGTGCAGACCCAGGACTTCATGACCGCGCACTGGGCGATGCTGCCGCACGTCCTGCTCGGCAGGTTGTCGAACCGCATCATCAACGAGGTGCGAGGGATCAACCGGGTGGTGTACGACATTTCCGGGAAGCCGCCGGCGACGATCGAGTGGGAATAGGTTTCGAGATCGAACGAATCGCGAAGCGCGTGCCTGCGACAGGACTCTAATCTTTCAGTCGCGTGATCTTGTTGCCCTGGACGCCCAGGCCGGCCATCAGACCTTTCTGCCCGAAGATGAAGGCGTAGATGTCGTCCTTGGCGGTGGTCGTGGTCGTCGTCTTGGCCTTGCCTTCGTCCATGACCACGACGCTCGGGCCGACGCCGACCTCGAAGCCCTCGTTCGCACCCAGCGCGCCGACGGCCTTGTCGTTCATCAGGAACATCGCGTAGCCGTACTGCTGCGCGCCGGCCTGCAACCCGTAGGAGGCGCCGCTGGTGTTGAAGTATCCGGCCGCCTTGCCGCCCTTGAAGAGCACGCCGTCGCCGTACTGCGCGCCGACCCCCAGGCCGGCCTTGGTGATCTTCGGGAACACCAGAACCCCCACTGCCTTCCCGGACAGCGACTTCGCCGCCGGGACCATGGACGTCAGATTCTGCAGCGCAGCGCGTGCATCGCGTTCCAGGTCGCCTCGGTCGGCAGCCCAGGACGCGACAGGCAGCACGGCGCTGCACAGGGCGGCAATGCACAGCCGCCTGGAGATGATGGGACCGTTGCGAATCATCGAATGCACCTTTCGGTCGAGGAGGGGGATCCGATCCTGGCATCGCTCGATGCCCGGCCGGTGATCGCGAGTGTTGAGCATTTCGACGGCCGCTGCAAGCAAATGCAGGCATGCCAGGCATGACGGCCTATGCGGCCAGCAAAGCGGGGCTGATGCGCTTTATCCCGCTTCTGACGCATCGAGCTTTATGACCGGCATTGCTCCGCTTCGCCGATGGCGGCGTGTCGATCACCAGAACCTGACCGTCACCTTCCCGAACCCCTGTTCACCGCGGTTGTGCCGACACCCTAATCGCCAATATGATGTCGCCAAACGGCCATCACGTGTTCACGTTGAGGCCGAAATCGGGAGACATGGATGACGAAGCGTGTGTTCAGGACCGCCGCATGGGTTGCCACCCTCGGGCTGACTCTGGGATCGACCGCGGGCGTCATCCCTACGCCAGGGACAGTCGCCCATGCCGCATACCCCGACAAGCCGATCCGGCTGATCGTGCCTTATCCCCCGGGCGGACTGACCGATGGCTCCGCACGCATGATCGCCAAAGGTCTCTCGGCCCGGCTCGGCCAGACCATCGTCGTGGAGAACGTCGCCGGCGGCGGCGGCAATATTGGCGCCGACAAGGCTGCGAAGTCGCCGCCGGACGGCTACACGCTATATGTCGGTAACAATGCCACGGTCGGACTGAATACGCTGGTCTACAAGAGTCTGCCCTTCGACCCGATGAAGGACCTGGCGCCTATCGCGCAGTACGCCGAGAGCCACACGGTGCTGGTGGTCCATCCGTCGGTGCCGGCCAATACCGTTCCAGAACTGGTGGCGCTTGCCAAGGAAAAGCCCGGCCAGCTCAACTTCGGTTCCACCGGCCAGGGCGGGCTGAGTCATCTGGTCGGCGAGATGTTCAACACCGCGACGGGCGTGAAGACGGTTCATATCCCCTACAAGGGAACGGGGCCCGCGTTGACGGACCTGCTGGGCGGGCAGATCCAGTTCATGTTCAACGACACGTCGCTGCCGCACCTCAAGGCGCAGAAGCTCAGGGCGCTGGCGGTGACCGGCCTCAAGCGCTGGGACGAGCTTCCCGAGGTGCCCACGATGGCGGAGCTCGGCATCAAGGGCTACGAGACCT
The DNA here is from genome assembly GCA_963844195.1 of uncultured Pseudomonadota bacterium. Classification (GTDB taxonomy): domain Bacteria; phylum Pseudomonadota; class Gammaproteobacteria; order Burkholderiales; family Burkholderiaceae_E; genus Lautropia. Next base: position 176,175 of record CAWJNC010000010.1, read on the forward strand.
ACAACTGGTTCGGTATCCTGGCGCCCGCCGGCACGCCTGGCGACATCATCGCGAGACTCAATCGCGAGATCGTCGCCGTGGTCCACGAGCCCGAATCGCAGGAATGGCTGAAGTCACGCGGCGCGGTCGGCAGGTCCGGATCCGTCGCGGACTTTACCGCCTACATTGCCGGCGACCTGGAAAAGTGGACCCGGCTGGTCAAGACCGTCGGCATCACGCCGGAGTAGCGCGCATGGCAATCAATCTGTTCCCGGTGACTCCGGATTTCGCGGCCGAGGTCGGCGACGTAGACCTGTCGAAGCCGCTGTGCCCGGAGGACGCGGAGGCGATCCAGGCAGCCTTCCTGAAATACGCGGTGCTTGTGTTTCCGGGCCAGCATTTGAACGCGGACCAGCACGTCGCGTTCGCGGAACGGTTCGGGCCGCTCGAGGTCAACATCAATACGTACCAGGACGAGGTCAAGGCGGAACGCATCGACGGCCGGATCTCCGACGTATCGAATCTCGACCACGAGAACGCCCTGCTGCCGGCGCAGAGCCGCAAGCGAATGTCGGGCCTGGCCAATCGGCTCTGGCACACCGACAGCATCTTCCGTCATGTCCCGGCCCGGGCCTCGCTGCTCTACGCTCGCATCGTCGCGCCGATCGGCGGCCTGACCGAATTCAGCGACATGCGCGCAGCCTGGGACACGCTACCGGAGGCGACGCGCCGGCAGATCGACGGCTACATCATCGAGCATTCGATCTTCCATTCACGCGCCAAGGTCGGCGCCACCGTTTTCACCGAGCGTGAGCGGGCATCCCTGCCGCCGTCCAAGCAGGTACTGGTCAGGACGATCCCGGAGACCGGGCGACGCGCCCTCTACCTCGCCTCTCACGCGATCCGGATCATGGATCTTCCCGAGGCCGACAGCACGCGCCTCATCGAGGACCTGATGACCCACGCAACCCAGCGCCAGTTCGTCTACTCCCATCGCTGGCGTGTGGATGACCTGGTGGTCTGGGACAATCGCTGCACGATGCATCGCGGCACGCGCTACGAGGAACACCGCTGGAAGCGCGACATGCATCGCGCCACCGTGTCGGACGTGGGGAACACCATCGAGGCACTCACGGCCCAGGCTAGCGGTCAGGCTGGATACCTGCCGTCTTGACGACCCGCGCCCACTTTTCTATTTCCTTCTCCACCCGCGCCCTGAATTCGGAATCGGTACTGCCGACCGCGGTGAACCCCATCTCCGTCAGCCGGGCCTTCAATGGTCCCTCCCGCACGCTGGCCGACGCAGCCCTGCTGAGCCGGTCGCGGATGGCGGCGGGCACTCGTGCCGGTGCTATCAGCCCGAAAAGAGGCACCGCGTCCACCTCGGCGAGTCCCGCCTCCGCCATGGTCGGCACATCCGCCAGGAGCGGCGATCGGCTGTCACCGGTGACGGCAAGCGCCCGGACGCTGCCGGCACGGATGTGCTCGACCATCGACGGAACGGTGGTGAAGGCGAACTGGATGTGACCGGCGAGGAGGTCGGTGAAAACGGCGGCACCTCCCTTGTAGGGCACGTGGACGACGTCGATCCCCGCCGCGATGCGAAACTGCTCGCCCGCCAGGTGCGGGGCGCTGCCGACACCGGCGGATGCGAATGCGAGCTTCCCGGGCTGCGATTTCGCAATGGCGACGAACTCCGGTACCGTCTTCGCCGGCACGGACCGATGGACATTGAGTACGAGTTGCGCGGTGGCCGCAAGCGACAGTGGTGCGAAATCGCGCAGCGTGTCATATGGCAGGTTCGGCACCAGCCCGGGATTGATGACGAATGCGGTGTCGACGAAACCCAGCGTCATTCCGTCCGCTGCCGCGTCGGCAATTGCCTTGGTGCCGATCTGCGAGCCGCCCCCGGCCTTGTTCTCGACGATGAACGAGCCGCCTAGCGCCTCCTGCAGTTGCCCTGCGACGAGACGGCCGATGGCATCGGTTGCGGCCCCGGGACCGTACGGCACGATTATGCGGACGGTGCCGGAAGGAAACGCCTGGCCGAACGTCTTCCCTCCCACCCCAAATCCGAATGCAGCTGCGAGAAGGCCTGCCTGCGCAGTGAATGCGCGTCGCTTGGAATGTCGCATGACTCTCCTGGATTGCATTTGTCGAAACACGGTGCCTCGAGGGAGAGCTTCCCCTATCGGCGGACGAACGGGCCGTTCAGGAGTTCAGGCTCTGGGTCCGCGCCGAGTCCCGGTCGATCGGGAACGGGGAACCACCCGCGGTCGAACGGCAGCGCGGCCGAATAGGGGACATGCCCGAGTGAACAGTAGATCCGCTCGATCGGCTCGTCGACGGGGTGAACGGCGAGCACGTGCAGGGTCGCAAGAAACCCGGGGCCGAAATAGGCACAATGCGGCGCCAGCCTGACGGGCGCGTCGGCGGTGGCGCGCGACAGGCTGACAAGGGTGGAGATTCCGCCTGACTTGATGGCGCTCGGCTGAACGTAGTCGACCGCGCGGCCGGCGACGCTGCCAAGCAACTCGTGCACGCTGCTGGCATTCTCGCCGGCCGCGATGGGGATGCCGGTTTTCTCGCGCAGGCTGGCGAGCGCAACAGTGTCCTCCGGCGGCCAGATCGGCTCTTCGATCCATGCGGGATCGAACGGCGCAAGCTGCAGCATCATGTCGACGGCCTCGTCGAACGACCAGGCGCAGTTGACATCCACCATCAGCGGCATGCTCTCGCCGATGGCACTCCGCGCCGCGGCCACGGCTTGTGCCGTCTTCTCGTGGAGCTTGACCTGCGTATAGCCATCCTCGACGGCGCGCGAGACGTTGCGCTGCACGGCCTCGAGATCGCCGTAGTACTGCAGCAGCGAAGCGTAGGCGGGGACTCGCTGCCGGCGCGCCCCGCCAAGAAGGGAATGTACCGGAACCTCCTGCAGCTTGCCGCGTAGATCCCAGAGGGCAATGTCAAGGCCGCTCACCGCATGCACCACCGGACCTGATCGCCCCATCAAATGTAAGGCGCGGTCGAGCGATCCGAGGAGTCCTTCGTCGAGCGCATCGCGTCCGACTGCCAGGGGAGCGATCCGGTTCCGGACGATCGACGACAGTGCATCCAGGTCGGCAGCATAGGCTTCGCCCCAGCCAATCGCGCCGTTCTCCAGCTCCACCCGCAGAAGGGCGCTATCGAGAGTGGTACGCGGCTTGCCGGCGAACAGCGGCGGCGCTGCACCGTGGTCAAACGGCAGCCTGAGTTGCAGGCACTGAATACTGCTGATCCGTGTGCTTCCCATGGAATGGCTCCGTCGCCGCGTGGCTCGCCGCGAGTATTTCCCGGCAGCAGGATCTGGTCAAATCGTGACCGATCATCGTTCGTCGTCGGCTCGCATGAAGGTGGACGTCGCGGTATCCTACGTTCGATCGGCGATTGCCGCTGGCGTCACCGCGTGGCCTGGAAATCAGGGAGAGCGCAATGAGCGACGAAGATCTCAACGCCAAGCTCAAGGCCGCTGCCGCGCGGCTGGTGGGCAAGAACGCGCTGACCAGCAGGTTCGGCCTCGACTGCTTCGCCCTGGTGGACAAGCTGCTCCGGGGCCTTGGCGCTCAGACGGCCGCGGATGGTGACGTCCCCATCACGGCCACCGCTGACTACGACTGGGGCGACGGGATCATGCTCGAGTCCATCCAGCCCGGCGACATCCTGCAATTCCGCAAGCACGTCGTGCACACCCAGACATTGACGCATGTGAACGGCAAGTGGCACGAGACGGAGACCCGGACCCTGACCCGGCCGCATCACACGGCCATCGTGATGGAAGTCCACAAGGACGGCAGCGTCACCGTCGTCGAGCAGAACGTCTACCCCAATCCGGGGAAGGTGACCCGCAACGTCATCCCGAAGCTCGACACAGGCGATAGCACCAGGCGCATCAGCGACGACGTGAAGGTCAAGACGACGGTGACCGGCGCGGTACGCGCCTACCGCCCGGCGCCGAAGCCGGACAAAGGCGCGAGCCTGCATCCGGGCCGATCGGCGCCGGCCGGAGGGCTCCGGATGCTCGCCTACGGGACAGTGCCGTCCAGCGGTGGCGCCAGGCGCGTGCCGGGTCCGTTGGGAATCGAGAGGCGGCGTCCAGACGATCAGGGTGCGGCATGAACCATGCCGCAGCATGAACCGGAGAGCGACGGAGCATGCGCGGACCGGGCGGGCTCGTAGCGGTCGTGGTGGCGCACCCACTGCATCTTGTAGGGCACGTCCTCCTCGTCGCGGCCCTTGGGGGTAAGGTCCAGCATGTCGTAGGTGCCCATCATCACCTCCACGCCCCGCCCGTAAGTGGAGTAGGTATGGAAGATCTGACCGTCATCGTCCAGGCAGAACACGCTGATGCCGGGGGCCTCCGTATTCGGGAGGGGCTGCTTGCAGTAGTTGTAGTCGACCTCGCCGCTTGCCTGCTCCTCGGGCGTGAAGCTGACATGGAAGTCGAAGTTGAAGTCGCTGCCGCTCGACGAGACCCAATGGAACTGCCAGCCCATGCGCCGGCGAAAGCGCTCGATGTCGGTAAGCGGCGCACGAGAGACGGCCACCAGCGTGACATCGCGGTTCGCCAGGTGGACGGTCATGCCGTCGGTGTGATCGGCCATGAACGAGCAGCTCTGACAGCCCTGTTCCCAGCCGGGGCCGAACATGAAGTGTTGCACCAACAGCTGGCGCCGGCCCTCGAACAGGCCTGCAAGCGTGCGTGGCCCACCGGGCGATTGGAACACGTAGTTCTTGTCGATGCGCACCCATGGCAGCGCCCGGCGCGCCTGCGCGATCGAGTCGCGCAGGCGCGTCAGCTCCTTTTCCCGCGCCAGCAGTTTCCTGCGTTCGGCGACCCATTGGTCCCTGGTCAGGACGGGATGGCCGGTGGTGATCGATTCAGCGATGGCATTACTCATGGCGTTGCTCCCTCGGCTCGAAGCCGTCGATGGTTGGTTGGTGCGACAGTTCAGCCACGCAGGCGCTTCGGACGGCGCACCGCGCGGACGGTGCCGCTTTCGCCGCCGCCGCAATAGAAGAGATCCGCGCCATCCGACTCGAGCCCACTCACGCCGGTGCCGGCCGGCATCTCCAGCCGCTCCAGCAGCGTGCCGCTGTGCGGATCGATCCGACGAATATCGCTCTCGTCGCCTTCCCATGTCCCGTGCCACAGCTCGCCATCGACCCAGGTCACGCCGGTGACGAAACGGTTGGACTCGACGGTGCGGATGACGGCGCCGGTCTCGGGATCAACCTGGTGGATCTTTCGATCGCGGTACTCTCCGACCCAGAGGCTCCCCTCGGCCCAGGCAAGGCCGGAATCGGACCCATGGCCGGGCGCCGGTATCGACGCCACGACCTCCCCGGTTTCGGGATCGATCTTGTCGATGCGGGCCTCCGCGATTTGATAGAGATAGACACCGTCGAAGGTGGTGCCGGCATCACAGGCATGCTGCAGGGAACCGGTAAGCTCGCCGCTCAACGGGTCGAAGGCGATCAGCTTCTCGCCGGTTGCAGCCCACACGCGCCTGCCGTCGTGGGTTACGCCATGCACGCGCTCGGCACCGGCAAAAGGTCCGTATTCACGCACGATCTCGGCGGCAGCCGCCGGCGCCTCGAGTTGCCGGGTTCCTGACTTCAAGCTCATCGTCTCGCTCCTGGATTCGCGCCCGCAATCGGCGCCGAGACGCCAATCTACCCGGGCGGCAAGGCCGTGGGGAGTAACAAGATCGTCGTGAATCCGGCCAGCGGCGGCGCCAGCCAGCGGCGGGCCCGTGCCCGCCCGAGCGACCGGACACGGCCGCCTAGCTCGAGATCGACCAGCGCGCGCTGGATTGTGCGCTGGCTGGCTCCCAGCGCCAGCGCCAATGCCGAGGTCGACCAGGCCGCGCCGTCCGAGAGCAGCGCCACCAGCGCTGCCTTGTCGCCGTCGATGGGTGGCGCGAGCACGACAACCTCGCGCGCGTCGTGCGGCCTCAGGACATAGCCTTGCGCGGTGGCTTCGATGCGCGCAAGGGCGATGAGCAGGGCACGCAGGCGGCCGATCTCAACCCGCAGGCGCGCCCGGTGCGTCTCGTCCGGTCGCCGGATCCGAAAGGCGCGGCCGATCAACACGTCCCGGCCGATGTCGCCGGGCCACGCCTCGGCAAGCGCGCGAGCGAGCGCGAACAGCAGCGGGCGCCGGGCCAGTGGACGCCATGCCGGGCCGGCCGCCACGCCCCGCCGGCAGGCATCGATCACCAGGGCGCCCGAACCCAGGAGCGCTTCGACCTGCTCGAGCCGCAGCGCCTGATCGGTTCCGCCGGCGAGCAAGCGGGCGGCTGGACGATCGAGCGCAGTCCGTGCTTCTGCCACCTCGGCCAGCAGTGCCGGCACCGCTGCCCGCTGCGCCGCCGCCTGCGCGCGGTCGAGCGCCGTTCGCGCGACCGCCGTGCGCAGCGTGCGCAACGCCACCTCGGCCGTGACCAATTCCGTGACCGTGGCCAGCGCCGGCGGCAGGCGGCTTGCATCGAAACCGTTCAATGCGGCTGCGGCCTCGTCGAGCCGGCCGAGCAGCAGCAGCCGGCGCGTCGTGATCAGTCGGGCATGCAGTCCATTGGCGCGATCCGCGCGCGCCTCGAGCGTCGCCGTTGCCGAGACCAGCGAGCGGGGCGAAGTGGCAAAGTCGCGCATCGCCAGCGCCACCTCGGCTTCCGCGACGATGCAGCGGGCGCGCGCCAGCTCTTCGTGCGATCCGAAGCGGCGGGCGGCAGACCGCAAGAGTTCCCGGGCGCGACGAAGGTCGCCGAGCTGGGCCATCGCGATGCCGCGAAGAGCGAGGGCAGGCGGGTCGTCGCGCAGCGCGATGCGCTTGAGGGCGCCGAGCGCGTCGCCGGCGGCGAGAGCCCGCGCGGACGCGGCGATCAGCGAGTCCAAGACCTCTCTCTGGCTTGCATGAGCGATGCCGACCCAAGTACGGTACGGATCGCATGAAGTTCGCGGTCCTGACCTACGGCACCGAAGGAGACGCCCGGCCGCTGGCGTTCCTGTGTCGCGCGCTGATCGACGCGGGGCATGAGGCGTTCGCCGGTGGCACGTCGCGCTGACTGTCTCGAACCCTGGCGGGACGTTGCCCTACCCGCGACAGCCGCTTTCGCAGGCGTGGGCGCGGTCATCTGCGCCGACTGTTCAGGCCGGAGGCGGCGGGGCCCCGTCCGGTCGCCGTTTCATGAACGCCGACCGGACGCAAACGCACACCAGCTCCTTGCGCTGGTTCCAGCCGCGATGTTCGAACTCGACGATACCGGCTTCGGGCCGCGACTTGCTCGCGCGCACCGACTTGACCTCGGTCTCGACATTGATCGTATCGCCATGGAACACCGGCTTCGGGAAGCGGATGTCGGACATGCCCAGGTTGGCGATGGTCGTGCCGAGCGTCGTGTCGGTGACGCTGATGCCGATGACGAGGCCGAGCGTGAAGATGCTGTTGACCAGCCGCTGACCGAACTCGGTTTGTTCCGAGAAGTGGGCGTCGAGGTGCAGCGGCTGCATGTTCAGGGTCATGACCGAGAACAGCGTGTTGTCCATCTCCGTAACGGTGCGCGTCACCGCATGCTTGAAGACGTGCCCGACGACAAATTCCTCGAAGTGAAGTCCAGCCATTGTTTCGGTGCTCCTTGTCGCGATAGAAAGGGGGCGCTCGAGGGTCGCAGCACTGGTGCGACCTGCCGGGTCAGGCTGCGAGTTCCTCGATTGAATCCACCCGGCTCGGGTAGAAGGCGAGATGTGATCCGATCCGCTCGACTGCGGGATGCGGAGCCTCGTAGGTCCAGACGGCGTTGACCGAGCCGGCTGCGCCTGCGGCAATGCTGTAGTACGAGCACTCGCCCTTGTAGGGACACCAGGTGGTGTGGTGGGTGCGCACCAGCTGCGACATGTCGACATCGTCGCGCGGGAGGTACTGCACCGGCCGATAGTGCGCCTCCTTCAGGGTGAGCGCTCTGCGGCTGTCGGCAATTACCCGCCCGCCAGCGCGCACCACGACCTGAAACCGATTCTCGCTGATGGCGATCGGATGGTCTGGCCCCGGGATCCTGACTGTTCTCTGACTCATCTGCCGGTCTTGTGAATGAAATGAAGAATACCCGAGCGGGTCCCAGCGTGTGCCAAGTCGCCGCTGCCGGGACTGCGGCTTCGCGCGAGATCGGCATTGCCGACGGCCTACAGCGACAGGATCAACTGGTGTTCTCCTGTATCGAGCCGCACCCGTGCGATCCCGTCCGCGCAATCGATCGGCAGGCCATCGAGCAGGGCGGCCGACACGAGCCGCGAGCGCCGCGAACTTGACCTGACGCGCACGTCGTAGCGGCTGGCCGCCAGGACGATCGTGGCTTCGAACCCCGGCCAGGTGCTTGGGATGCACGGGTCGAAGACCAGGAATTCGCCTTCGCGGCGGATGCCCAGGATGCCTTCGACGCCGGCGCGATGCATCCACCCTGCCGAGCCGGTATACCAGGTCCAGCCCCCGCGGCCGGCATGGGGCGGCACCGAGTACACGTCGGCTGCGACCACATAGGGCTCAACCTTGTAGCGCTCGGTCGCCTGGGGGGTGTCGGCGTGACTGATCGGGTTGAGCAGGGCGAACAAGGCGCCTGCCTCGTCTCCGGCGCCCAGCTTGGCAAAGGCAAGCACCGCCCACATCGCCGCATGGCTGTACTGCCCGCCATTCTCGCGCAGTCCGGGCGGATAGCCCTTGATGTACCCGGGATCCCGTCCGATGTGATCGAAGGGCGGCGCGAACAGCAAGGCAAGACGATCATCCTCCCGGATGAGAAGCCTCTTCACGGATGACATGGCTGCGGCGGCGCGTGCCGGATCGGCTGCGCCGGACAGTACAGCCCAAGACTGGGCGATCGAATCGATGCGGCATTCCTCCGACTCCTTCGAACCCAACCAGGTGCCATCGTCGAACGTTGCACGACGATACCACTCGCCGTCCCAGGCATTGCGCTCGATCGATTCACGAACGCGTGCGGCATGGCTGCGCCAGCTCCTGGCGCGCTCCGCATCCCGCTCTGTCATGCGCTCTTGCGCCAACGGCGCGAACAGTTCGATGGTCTTCAGCAGCAGCCACCCAAGCCAGACGCTTTCACCCGCTCCGCCTTCTCCAACCCGGTTCATCCCGTCGTTCCAGTCCCCGGTCCCGATGAGCGGCAGACCATGCTCCCCGGTCAGCTCGACGCATTGATCCAATCCGCGCGCGCAGTGCTCGAACAGGGTGCCCGATTGGGCCGAAATCGTCGGACGGAAGAACCTGTCGTGCTCGCGCGGACGCAATGCGGCACCTTCCAGGAAGGGGATCATTTCATTCAGCACCGCCGCGTCGCCGGAGCGGGCAACGTAGGTTGCCGTCGCGAAGGCGAGCCAGACACGATCATCCGATATCCTGGTGCGCACCCCCTGGCCGTCCTGCGGCAGCCACCAATGCTGTACATCGCCTTCCACGAACTGGCGCGATGCGGCCACCAGCAGATGACCGCGCGTCTCCTCCGGGTGCGAGAAGGTGAGCGCCATGCCGTCCTGCAGCTGATCACGAAAGCCATAGGCGCCGCTCGCCTGATAGAAGGCGGAACGGGCACGCACGCGGCAAGCCAGCGTCTGGTAGAGCAGCCAGCCGTTGAGCATGATGTCCATGGCGCGGTCCGGCGTTCGAACCTGAACTGCGCCCAGCGTTTCGCGCCAGTGCGCGGTGACCTCGCCGAACACGGCATCGAGATCGATGGCGCGGTAGCGCATGAGCAGGCTGCGCACATCCTCGACCGAGCCGCATTGACCCATGAAGAAGACGACTTCCGCGGTCTCTCCCACGTCCAGGTCGACGCCAGCCTGGAGTGCCGCACAGGGATCGAAGCCGGCGCCGGTCTTGCCCGACAACACGACGCCCGGCAGCAGCGACGCCGGGGCGGCATGGCTGCCGCTGCGACCGATGAACTCGGTCCGGTCGGCGGTCCAGGAGCTATGCAGCCCCGCCATGTCCGCGAAGGAGACCTGGCCTCCATACACGTTGCTCCACGGATTGCGCGCCATCAACGCGCCGGTAGCCTCGTCGATTTGCGTCGTGACGAACGGGGCGCAGGCGCCACGGGACGTCCCCAGCACCCACTCCACGTAGGCAGTCACGGACAGGCGGCGCCGCGTGCCGGATCGGTTGCGCAGCACCAGGCGGGATATCTTTATCGGATCGCTCAGCGGCACGTACTGCAGGAGATCGAGCTCGACGCCATGTGCCTCATGCTCGAAGCGGCTGTAGCCGAAGCCATGCCTTGCCAGGTACCTGCCGTCGTCGCGGATCGGCTTGGCCGTCGCGCTCCAGAGGCTGCCGTCCGCCTCGTCCCGCACGTACAGCGCTTCGCTCATCGGATCCAGGACGGGATCGTTCGACCACTGCGTAAGCTGGTTCTCGCGACTGTTTCCCGCCCAGGTATATCCGCTGCCTTCGGTGGATGCCTGGAAGCCGAAGCCGCGGTTGGCGATCACATTGATCCACGGCGCCGGCGTCGTGTGCCCGGCCTCGAGAATGGTGACGTACTCGCGTCCGTCGGCATCGAATCCCCCCAGGCCATTGAAGAACTCCAGGTCTTCGCGCACGGTGGTCGTGGCCGGGCGCACGGGCGCTCCCGCCTGCGCCCGCACCAGGCGCGCCTGTGCGGGGGGCGGAAGGAGTTCCGCCGGTTGCCGCCTCAGCCGGTCCAGTTGCAAGGCGATCGGCCCGTTGCGCGCGGTCAACGAGACGCGGGCGACCGACTGCAACAAGGCCCGCGTCCCTGCGTCGACGAGATCTGCCCGCAAGACGTGGATTGCGCCCTGAGCGAGCTCGACGTCGGAGCGTTCACGGGTACGACTGCTGCGCACCGCAGTCTCGATCGCGATCTGCAGGTCCTGCACGTAAGATGCGGCGCGGTCGTTGACGATGACGAGGTCGACGGCGAGTCGTTTCATGCGCCAGTACTCGTGGGCGCGCAGCAACTGCCGGAGCTGCCCCATGTCCTCGAGGTCGTCGATATGAAGGAGAACGATCGGCAGATCCCCGGAGATCGCGTGCGGCCAGAGGCTGGACTGCCTGCCGCAACCACGCGCTATCGCCTCCGACGAGGCCCTGAAGCGAGGATCGGCGTAGAGGATGGGCGCAGCCAGCCGCTGGAAGTCCAAGGCCTCCGCCGCGCCGACATCGAGGTAGCGAAGCTGGACCTGAGCCTGCGTCCACGCGAGCGTCTTGGCGCGGTCGAACGCGCTGCGGTCGTGATGCTTGTCGAGGAGATCGAGCAGTTCCGCGCGCGACGACGCAACGACGGTCCAGAACGCCACCCGACAGAGGCCGCCTTCAGGAATGGCCAGCCGCTGCCGGATCGAGAAGATCGGGTCAAGAACGGTGCCGACGGTGTTCGTCAGCGCCCGGCCCTTCACGATGGCGTCGGAGGTTGCGGCGCTGCGGCTTCGGCCGATGAACCGGGCCCGGTCCGATTCGTATTGCGGATCGGCGACGACCTCGCCTTCCACCACGGCGAAGTGCGCAGCCCACACAGTGGGCTCTTCGGACGAGCGCGGGCGCCGCGTCGCGAGCAACGCGCCGAACTCGGGGAGATACTCGGTCACGACGAACAGCTTGGCGAAGGCCGGGTGGGCCTGGTCGGCAGCGGCAGTCGTGAGAACGATCTCCGCATAGGATGTCAGCTCGATTTCGCAAGGGCGCCGCCCGCCGTTCGACACGGTGACCCGGCGCACTTCTCCGTCATCCTCGCCCGACACCAGCACATCCAGCGTGGTTGTGAGGCTGCCGTCGTGGCGAACCATTTCGGCGCGGTCCTCGTCGAACATGCATTCCTGGTAGCTCGCCTTGGCGCCGATCGGCCGCGAGCCGGCGGACCAGTATTTTCCGGTCCGCGTGTCCCGCAGGAAGACGAAGGATCCCCAGTCGTCGCAGGTGACGTCCTCCCGCCAGCGGGTGATGGCAAGGTCGCGCCAGCGGCTGTAGCCGGCGCCGGCCGTCGTCAGCATCACGGCATAGCGGCCGTTCGACAGCAGGTGCGTGACCGCAGCGCCCTCGCCGGGAACGACACGCCGGCGGGTCATCGGCGCCGCGGCGTCTGCGTCAGGCGCGCGCCCCTTCACTTCCTCGGCGCGAGGATGCGCCAGCGCCACGTTGCGCGGCATGCGTTCCTGGAGGAGCAGCTCGCACGCCTGGATCATCGGCTCACGATGAAAGCGCTCTCTCATCAGCCCTTCATGCAAGGCATTGGCGATCGCGACGATGGTCATACCCTGGTGGTGAGCCATGTAGTTACGCACGATGGCAAGCTCGCGACCGTCGGGAAGTCGCGAAGGCGTGTAGTCGAGAGCCTCGTAGAAGCCGTAGCGGCCGTTCGCGCCCAATTGCGCAAGATCGAAAAAGTTCTCTCGCGCCGCGTTCGGATCCACCATGGCTGCAAGGCCGGTGGCATAGGGAGCGATGACGAGGTTGTCGCCGAGTCCTCTCTTCAAGCCGAGGCCGGGCACGCCAAAGTTGGAGTATTGGTAGGTGAACTCGATATCGCGGGCGTTGTAGGCCGACTCGGATATCCCCCAAGGAGTTCCCAATGACCGGCCATACGCCACCTGCCGATCAACCACCAGCCGATTGGTCTGCTCGAGAAGGCTGCCGGCAGGCGCACGCATCACCAGCGAAGGCATCAGGTACTCGAACATCGAGCCCGACCAGGAAACCAGCGCGGACCCGGTGCCGAGCGGCGTGGCGGTTCTGCCGAGCCGCAACCAGTGGCGCGAAGGGACGTCGCCCGTCGCGATTGCGATCAGGCTCGCCAGCCGCGCTTCGGAGGCAAGCAGGTCGTAGCAACTCGGATCCATCCGGTTGTCGGCGACGTTGTAGCCGATCGAAAGCAGCTTGCGCTCGGGGTTGAGCAGAAACGCGAAATCCATCGCCAGTGCCATTTCACGGGCGGCAACGGCGAGAGCCTGCAGCCGGCCTGCCAGCGCCTGCGGTGCAGCGGACTCGACCCTGTCCCGGCCATGGTCGGCGACGGACCGTGCCAATGCCTCGGTCCAGAAGACCAGCTCGTGTACCGAGTCCTCTGCGGCAGCGGGCACAAGCTCGTAGGCTGCGCGGACCGCCTTCTCGGCGAGCCTCGCCAAGGTCGGCCACATCGAATCAGTTCCCTGCGGGCCGCTGATCAGAGCTTCCAATTCATCCAGGATGGAAACCAGGCGCTTCACCCGCTCGGTTCCCTCGGGGGCAAGCGTACCAACCGCCTCGCGAGCCAGGCGCACCTGGTCTGCGATCCCCGTGCGGGCGTCCGGGGCCGCAAAATCGCAGCGCCACTCCTCGCAGGCGTTGGCCACGGCGATCAAATGGCCCGCCAGATTGCCGCTGTCCACCGAGGAGACGTATGCCGGCGCCAGTACCTGGAGATCCCGGGTTCCGTACCAGTTGAAGAAGTGCCCCTTGAAGCGCGCGAGCTTGCGCATCGCATCGATTGTCGTCTCAAGCCGTTCCACGGTTCCGGACGTGCCGGCCCAGCCGAAATCGCGCGCTGCCACCGTGGCAAGAAGATACAACCCGATGTTGGTCGGCGAGGTCCGATGGGCCACTACGGGCCTGGGTTCCTCCTGGAAGTTGTCCGGCGGCAGCATGCCGTCGGACGGTGTCACGAAGGTCTCGAAGAACCGCCAGGTACGACGTGCGACCAGGCGCAGCGCAACCGCATCCGCCTCCGACACCGCGAGTTGGCGCGGGACTGCCCGTGCGCGGCTCGCCCACAGGGCGAGCGCCGGCGAAGCAAGCCACAGGAGCGTGAACGGCAGGATCACCGGCCACGAGGCCGGCGCGAGCGCGATCGCGCTTGCGGACATGGCGACGGTGAGCAACGTACCGCCGATCATCTCTCTCTGGAAGCCCAGCAAATCGAGTCGCGGACGGCTGCCAGCCTGCGCCGCAGTGGTCCATTCGAGAAGGTGGCGCCGCGACACGAACAGGCGAAACAAGGTCCTGCCGACGGCATCGATCATGCGCCATGCCTGGTCCGGCAACAATGCCACGGAAAGAAAGGCCTGTGCGCTCGCGATCCGGAAATCCGAGCCGAGCACGCGCACATGGCTGCGCAGCGATGTCCGGCCTCGGGGCAACAGGGACAGCACCGCAGGCAGGAACGCGGGAGTGGCCATGGCAGCCAACAGCAGCAGGGTCCCCGTCAACGATGCGGCTGGCGGCAGGAGCCAGCATGTGCCCAGTGCGAGCAGGTGCAGCGGCGCCAGCAGCGAGCGCCGCAGGTTGTCGAGCATCTTGCCGGCTCCCAGCCAGGGAAGCGCCTTTGCGCCTGCGTCCCTTCTCAGCAACCAGGGCAGAAGTTGCCAGTCTCCACGGACCCAGCGGTGCTGCCGGCGGGCGATGACGTCGTAGCGTGCGGGTGCATCCTCCACGACCTCGACGTCCGACGCCAGACCCGCACGCGCAAACACCCCTTCGAAGAGATCGTGGCTGAGCAGGGCGTTGTCCGGTATCCGCCCACGCAGGGAAAGCTCGAACGCATCCACGTCATAGATGCCCTTGCCGGTGTAGGAGCCCTCGCCGAACAGGTCCTGATAGACGTCGGAGACAGCGGCGGCATACGGGTCGATCCCGCCGGGTCCCGAGAAAGCGCGCTGGTAGATCGATCCGGCATTGCCCACCGGCAGGGACGCAGTCACCCGCGGCTGCAATATGCCGTATCCCGCGACCACACGCTGCTCGTCATCGCTGAACCGTGGCCGGTTCAGCGGATGAGCCATCTTGCCGATCAGGCGCAGCGCCGCATCCCTGGGCAGCCTCGTGTCGGCGTCTAGCGTGATGACGTAGCGCACGTCCGGCGGCACGGACGGCTCGCATCCTCCGACGGCGCAGAAGGTGGTGTCCGTTGCCCCGCGCAGCAGCCGGTTGAGTTCATGAAGCTTGCCGCGCTTGCGCTCCCATCCCATCCACTTGTTCTCGGCTTCATTGAACACGCGGCGACGATGCAACAGGTTGAAGCGTGCTCCGCACGGGGCGGGGCCGTAGCGCCGGTTCAGTTCCGCAATCCCCTGCGCGGCGAGCGCGAGCAGCGGCGCATCGCCGTCGATCACTTCCTGGTCGGCGTCCAGGCCGTCGAGGAGGAGAACGAACGCAAGGTCACCGCCGGCACCGGCAAGATGGTGAACCTCGAGTTGCTCCACCTGGGCAAGAACGCCGGCCTCGTCGCTGAGCAGCGCCGGCACCGCGATCATCGTTCGCAACGATTCGGGAACGCCGCGTGCAAGTTCCAGGCCGGGAAGCATGGCTGCCCCCCCAGTCCAGGCGATGACCCGGTTGACGAGGGTGGTTGCGACTTCCGTGGCGGGCAGGAACCCGACGAGGGCTACGAGAGCGAGCATGGGGACGGCGACGCCCGGCAGTGCGAGCGCCCACAGCGACGCCAGCAGGAGCGCGACCGTCACCAGCAGGACCGCTCCGACGTACCCCCCGATGCCCATGCGCATGCCCAGGCGCGCGAGACGCAACCGCGGCGGCGGCCGAAAGCCGAGGGTGCGCTCCAGGGCGCGCCGGCCTTCCGCGAGCAGGTGGTAGCCAGGATCGCCAACGCGCTCGGCCTCTATGGGATCGGCTGCCGCGGCAGCCGAATGCCGCGATTCCTCAACCACCCGCACGGTGATCTCGAGTTCCGATGATGAGGAGCCCCGCGCAAGATGCTCGATAGCGCTGCGATACAGGTTGCGCGTCGCGAAGTCCATGGCGGCGAACCCGCCTGCAGGCCGCAGCTTCGCATCGACCAGGCTGACGCTCTCGAAGAAGTCCGCCCAATCGACATCCGACATCAGCCGCATGCTGGTGATGACGTTGCGCACGGTGACGTTCGACGCACCCTGCCTCTGCTGCTCGTCCTGGACCACGTCCGTGATCGAGGTACCCTGGCTCGACAGGCGCTCTTCCAGCCAGCCGAGGGCCGGTGTGGTCCGCGGATCGTGGCCCCGAAGGCGCTTCGCCAGGCGTGCCGCGAAGACGCCGGACGGTGCACCCGCCGGCAGGCTCGGGTCGGCTGATTCCTGCGCCACACCGGTTGCCCGCGCCGCCAGCAGGCGATCGGCGAGCGCATCCGCCTGCGCTCCCGCCGCCCGTTCTACGGAAATCTGGTCGGCGAGCCGACGCAGGTTTTCGATGAGCACGATACGCAACGTGATCGCAACCGCCCACAATTCGCCGATCGTCAGCGGCTGCACCCGTTGGTAGGCGGCGATGAACCTGCGGAGCATCTCCGGATCGAGATTACTGTCTGTGTGGGCAACGAATGCCCACGCTAACCCGAACACGCGCGGGTATCCCGCAAACGGCCCGTTGGCGAGCTTGGGCAGCTGGCGGTAGTACCGGGGCGGCAGATCGTCGCGAATCTCGCGTATCTGTTCTTCGACCAGGTGGTAGTTGTCCAGGAGCCATTCTGCCGCCGGCACCACACCGCGACCGCTTTCCAGTTCCAGGGCGCTGGCGCGGTAAGCAGCCAACAGGACCGCGGCGTTGTCGTCGAGCCGGGACCGCAGCGGCAGCACGGAGGGCAGCGTCTGGGTGATGGCTTGTGCGGCGGCCAGGGTCTGAGCATGCTGCTCGAGCCGCTCGATTCCGAAGAGGTCTCCCCTGACAGGCGCCTTCGCGTCCCAGGGAGCGGCTATGTCAAGACGTCGGAACAGGCGCGCCAGCAAATGGCCGGGCAGAGCGGGGCGCCCGAGAACTCGTGCAGGAAAACGCATAGAGGGAGGGCTTCCGTTGAGAAGCCCGGCCGCCGGCGCGCCCGACTCCGGGGGTGGTTGCGCTTCGGGAAAGACTGCTCAGGAAGCTACAGCCCTTGCAGATGGGGATGATGCGGCGAAAAACAAGTCCGTGGCAGGATTTCTGCGCTCAAATCCGCCGCAGCAACTCGACTGCGGCAGCCGGCGCCCGCTCCTTTGCGCCGTTGATGAAAAACACGAAGACCTCCGCGGGCGGCGGCAGCGTCGTGCTTTCCGGTACGACAAGGTGTAAACCGACGGGGCTGCGTCCTTGCGCCCAGCCCTTGAAGTCTTCTGCCCACCGGTCGAGGGCTTTGGGCGCATAGCCGTCCTTGTAGCGCAGGTCCGCATTCATGAGCCGCGCGTACACGAAACCGGCGGTGCGGTCGGCCAACGACGGGAACTCGGGCGAATCGGTGTACACGATCGCGCAGCGATTCTTGCGGGCGAGTTCGACGAACTCGGCGCAGAGGAAGCTTTCGTGTCGCACCTCCAGGACGTGGCGCAAGGCCATGCCGTCCTGCCGCTCAGGAAGCAGTTGCAGGAAAGCGCCGAAATCGCTCGCGTCGAACTTCTTGGTCGGTGCGAATTGCCACACGAGGGGGCCCAGCTTGTCGCCCAGTTCGGTGATGCCGCTCGACACGAACCACGAAATCGATTCGCCCGCCTCGGCCAGGACGCGGCGGTTGGTCGCGAACCGGTTGGCCTTCAGCGAAAAGACGAACCCATCGGGCGTTTCGTCGCGCCAGCGCGCGAAGCTCTCCGGCTTCTGTGTGCGGTAGTAGGTCGCGTTGATCTCGATAGCCGTGACCTGCCGGCTGGCATATTCCAGCTCGAGCCGCTGCGCCAGATCGGCGGGATAGAAGACGCCCCGCCATGGCGCATAGTTCCAGCCGCCGATGCCAACCCTGATCGCCATCGCCCGCACCCCCTTGCACCCCGTCGAGCCCCGATGTTCTCACGGCCGACGCCGTTTTCGTGGCCTGCGCGGCACGGTCCGCCCCGGCTCCCGTGCGCCTTCCCAACGCGCCCGCCGCGACGCAGGTACCATCGGCAGGCGCCCACTCCCGGACCTCCCGCCACGCTCGATGCAAGAAGTCCCCGACCTGATCGCCTGCGAAGGATGCGACGCTCTCTACGCCAGTCCGTTCCTGCAGCGGGGGGAAATCGCCCGCTGCGCCCGTTGCGACACTGAGCTGGAGCGGCATCCGGGCAGCAAGGCCGAACGGATGCTGCCCTTGACGATCGCGAGCCTGGTGCTCTTCGCCATCGCCAACGTTTTCCCCCTCGTCGAGATCGAGCTCGGCGGCAGCCGCAGCCAGACCACCCTCGTCGGCGCGGTGATCGCGTTGGCCGGCGAGGGCAGGGCGCTGGTGTCGATGATCGTGCTGGCGACCACCATCCTGTTCCCGCTGCTGCAACTCACGGTCCTCTTCTATCTGCTCGTGCCGACGCGCAATCCGGGACCGCCCGCCGGCTTCGACTGGCTGGTACGCGCCATCCAGTCGGTGCGCCCGTGGGGAATGATCGAGGTGTTCCTGCTCGGGGTGCTGGTGGCGATCATCAAGCTCGCCAGCATGGCCGTCATCGTGCCGGGACCGGCTCTTTGGGCGTTCGTCGCGCTGACGCTGCTGCTGACGGCCATCCTGTCGTTCGATCCGCGCATGCTGTGGGCGGACGGGCGCCGCATCCGGCAGGCGCCATGACCGCCAGCCGCGATGACACTCGGTGGCGGGGTCCCCCGCGCAGGATGATCCGGGGCAGCCCATGGCGGATCTGCATTTCGTGAGCGCACGGCAGCTGGGCATGATCGCCTGTCGTCACTGCGGCACCGTCTGGCGCGACGTCAGCGACGGCGAGCGCTGCGGTCGCTGCCGGGCGCGGCTCTATTCCCGCAAGCGGGAAAGCATCAACCTCACCTGGGCGCTGCTGCTCACCGCCTGCATCCTTTACCTGCCGGCGAACCTGCTGCCGGTCATGACCACCCGCTCGCTGTTCGGCACCCAGGAGGACACCATCCTCAGCGGCGTGATCTATTTCTGGATCTCCGGCGACTGGGCGCTGGCCGGGATCATCTTCATCGCGAGCTTCCTCGTGCCGCTGTTCAAACTGGCTGCGCTGGTGCTGATGGCGGTCACCGCCCGCCGTCACAGCGGCTGGGCACGCGCCGAGCGCACCCGCCTCTATCGCATCGTCGAGGTGATCGGACGCTGGTCGATGCTCGACGTCTTCGTCGTGTCGCTGCTGGCGGGTCTGGTGAAGATGGACCAGATCGCCGAGATCACGGCCGGACCCGGTATTGCCTCCTTCGGCGGCGTCGTGGTCCTGACGATGCTCGCCTCGATCAGCTTCGATCCGCGCCTAGCATGGGATGCGCCCGCATCCGCAGGCTCGCGAGCCGCTACCGCCGGCCGCGCAGTCCCCGTCAATGGAGCGTCGCATGGCTGAGGGCGAGCCAGGGCAGGTGAAACCGGTCGGTGGTGAAGCGGCGCCGCTGGCTGCCGTCGCTGATCTGGCTGATCCCGATCGTGGCCGCGCTGGTCGGCATCACTCTGGTGGTGCGGATGCTGGTGGAGCGTGGCCCTACGATCACCATCTCGTTTCGCACCGCGGAAGGCATCGAGGCGGGCAAGACACGGCTCAAGTACAAGGAGGTGGAGATCGGGACCGTGAAGAGCCTGAGGCTTGCGGAAGACCGCTCGCGCGTCATCGCCACGGTCCAGCTGCTCCAGGAAGCGCGCAGCTTCACCGCCGCCGATACCAGGTTCTGGGTAGTGCGACCGCGGGCCGAGGCCACCGGCGTCTCCGGCCTGAGCACTTTCTTCTCCGGCGCCTACATCGGTGCCGATGCCGGCGAGTCGACGCAGACCGCGAGCACTTTCGAAGGTCTGGAGGTGCCGCCCATCGTCACCCGTGACGAGTCCGGCAGGCAGTTCGTCGCTGCGGGCCGACGACCTGGGCTCTCTCGACATCGGCTCGCCGGTGTACTACCGGCGGATGAGGGTCGGGCCAGGTTGCCGCATATACGCTCGACGAGGACGGCAAAGCCGTCACGCTCAGGGTCTTCGTCAACTCGCCATACGAGAAGTTCGTTGGCGCCAATACCCGCTTCTGGCATGCAAGCGGCTTCGATATGCAGATCGACGCCAGCGGGTTCAGGCTGCGCACGCAGTCGATCGCCACGGTAGTGCTCGGCGGCATCGCCTTCCAGGCGCCCGACGACAAGGCAGGCCCGTCGGCTCAGGAGAACACGCAGTTCAAGCTGGTAGCGGACGAGGGCACGGCGATGGCCTCCGACGACGGGCCCGCCCGATCGGTCCTGATGTACTTCAACCAATCCCTTCGCGGCCTCGTGCCGGGGGCGCAGGTGGATTTTCGTGGCGTCGTGCTCGGCGAGGTCAAGTCGATCGGCGTCGACTTCGATCCGAAGGAGCGGCAGTTCCGCATGCCCGTCCTGGTGGATGTCTATCCGGATCGCCTGCGCCGCGGGATCGAATGGCGAGGAGGATCCGCAGGACGGCCGCGACCAGCTGCGCCTGATGATCGAGCGCGGACTGCGCGCCCAGCTGCGCATCGGCAACCTGCTGACCGGACAACTCTACGTGGCGCTCGACTTCTTCCCCAATGCCGAGCCGGTCGACCCGCCGCCAGCCGACGACCCGCTGCAACTGCCGACCGTGCCCAACAGCCTCGACGAACTGCAGTCGCAGATCGGTGAGATCGCGGTCAAGCTCAACAAGATTCCGTACCAGCAGATCGGCAACGACCTGCAGAAGGCCCTGGCAAGCCTGGACCGAACCTTCGGCGGCGCGGAGAAGCTGGTAAAGACATTGAACAACGACGTGTCGCCCCAGGTCACCGCGGCGATGAAAGAGGTCCGCCGCACCCTGGACACCGCCAACAAGACCCTCGACAGCGCCGGCAAGGCGATGACCAGCGCTGGCCGTGCAGTCGCCGAGGATTCGCCGTTGCAGCAGGACCTGCGCGATACGCTGCAGGAATTGAGCCGAGCGGCTGTCTCTCTGCGTGTCCTTACTGACTACCTCGAACAGCATCCGGAGTCGTTGTTGCGAGGCAAACCCAGGGATTCCCGATGAGACGCATCCGGTCGCTGGCTTGCATCGCGGCCGTGCTGGCCCTGGCCGCCTGCGCGGTGCCGCCGGTGCGCTATTACAGCCTCGCCGCTACCCCGGTCGCCTCGGCCGCCGCGGCCCCTGAGCGGCCTGCGGCGCCGGCGCGCAGGTCCATCTCGAGGTCGGGCCAGTCGGCGTCGCCGAGCGTCTTGCCAAGCCGCAGATCGTGATTCGCAGCAACGGTGGCGACAGCGACAGCGCCCGCATTCAGGTGCTCGAGCAGCAGCGCTGGTCGTCCACTTTCGACAGCGAGTTGCGCGACGCCTTCGGCAGCGCAATCGCGGCGCGCGCCGGCGCGGTCGACGTCACCCGCGGCGGCCGCCTGCCCGGCCATCCGGTCTACCGGATCGCGATCCGGCTGCAGTACTACGAAGCGATCCTGGACCAGCGCGTGGACGCGCGCTTCGGTTGGACGATTACCCGCTCGGATGACAACCGAAACGCCATCTGCCAGGTCGCGGTGAAGGCGCCCGCCGGCAAGGGGCTGGACGACCTGGTGCAGGCCGTGCAGGGGGTGGTGGCGCAGGCAGCTGACCGGATCGCGGCGCAGGTCCTGCAGTTGCATGCCACCGGCAAGGCCGCCTGCGCCGTCTGAGATCAGCGAGGTCAAGCTGAGCGACCTGGCAGGGCAGTAGCGGCGTTCTCGGCCTCCTGCAGCGTGCGCCACAGCACCTTGCCGGAGGCCGACTTCGGCAGGGAAGGCACGAACTCGACGATCCTCGGGCTCTTGTAGGGCGCCATTCGCTCGTGCGCCCAGGCGATGATGTCCTGCGCGCTCACCGTTCCCTCTCGTCCCGGCAGGAGCACGACCAGCGCCTTCACGGTCTCGCCGCGCCGCGGATCCCGCGCGCCGACCACGCAGGCTTCCTGGATGTCCGGATGGCGGTACATCATCGCCTCGACTTCCGCTGGCCACACCTTGAACCCGGAAGCATTGATCATCCGCTTGAGCCGGTCGACCATGAAGAAGTAGCCTTCGGCATCGACCTGCGCCAGGTCGCCGGTGCGCATGAATCGCTTGCCGCCGATCTCGACAAAGGCTTCGGCATCACCGGTCGGATCGTTCCAGTAGCCCTTCATGACCTGCGGGCCGTGTACGAGAATCTCGCCGACCTCGCCGATCCCCAGTTCCTCTAGAGTCTCGGGATCGACAATACGCGCGTCGACGTCGAACACCGGGATGCCAAGGCTCTGCAGTCGGGGGCGGTGGGGCGGATTGAGGTGCGTGGCGGCCATCGTCTCGGACATGCCGTAGCCTTCCACGTAGTCGAGCCCGGTCAGGTTCTTGAACTTTTCTGCGACAGCGGCCGGCATGGCGGCACCACCGCCACGCACGGCCTGGAGCGAAGCCAGGTCGTACTGCGGCAGGTTCGGGTTGGCGAGGAAGTCGACCACCATCGTCGAGATCGTCTGCCACACGGTCACCCGATAGCGCTGCATCATCAGCGCCGCTGCGTCACGGTCCCAGCGCGGCAGCACCACCACGGTGGCGCCGATGAAGAGCGGACCATTCATGCTCCCCGACATCCCGGTGACGTGGAAGAACGGCAGCACCGCAAGGTAGGTCGAATCCTGCGTGCGGGAGAACCACTGCGCACCGCCGACCAGCGTGCTCATGACGCTGCGGTGGGTGTGCATGCAGCCTTTCGGGGCGCCGGTGGTGCCGGAGGTGTACGGCATGACGCAGAGGTCGTCGGGACCGGCGACGAGCGGCCCAGGCGCGCAATGAGCCGCCATCATGTCGTGCCACGATCTGGCGCCGGCTGTAGCGTCGGCGGCATCGATCGCCAGCCTGGGCTCGGCCACGAACGACGGCACCGGCAGGTCGGTCGGCTGCTGCAGGTAGTCGCTGTAGGTGGCGATCACCACATGGTCCAGGTCACCCGCCGCCAGCAGCGGACGCGCCTGCGCGAACAGGTCTTGTGCGACGAAACAGGCCCGCGCGCCGCTGTCGCGGGCGCAGTGACGCAGCTCCTCGGTGCGGTTCATCGGGTTCACCGGCACCACCACTGCATTGGCGCGCAGGATGCCGTAGCAGGCGAGGATCCACTGCGGGCTGTTCTGCATGTACAGCAGGACCCGGTCATCGGCGCGGACGCCGCACTCGTGCTGCAGGTATCCGGCTATCCGTTCGGTCTCGCGGCGAAACGCCGAGAAGGTGATCGTCGTGTCGTAGAAGACGATGTACGGCTTGTCCGGGAAGCGTTCGGCGGATACCTGCGCGTTGTGCCAGACGTTGGTCTGCGGCAGCGTCAGATGCCGGGACAGGCCCGGCGGCCAGAACGGCGCGTGGCGCAGCGGGCGCGCATCCATCGACGTCATCATCAACGCAACGAGAACTCGGCGCAAGCGGCCGTGCACTGCGGCTTCGACTGATTCGGCCCGGCCTGGGAGGGATTGATGCGCGGCGCCAGCGTGAACATCCGGTCCTCGGGCACCTTGCCCTGCGATGCCAGCCAGCGCTGCACTGCCTGGGCGCGCCGGGTGCCCAGCCGCCGCGCCGCATTCGCATCCACCTCGATCGACGCCATGAGCAGCTCCTCCAGTTCCGGCGCCTCCAGCCGGCCGGCGACGCCGAGCGGATTCCGGGGCTTGTCAGGCAGTTCGGTCTCGTCGTAGAGCTTCTGCAGCAAAGTCGGATATTCGTCGGGCGAGACGGTGACCCCGGCGGCGGTCGCCGCCTCCTCCTGGCGCTCCTGCGACTCGCGCTGCGCACCGGCTGCCTCTGCCTCGCGCCGCTTGAGCGCCCGCAGCCGCGCATCGAGCCGCTCGCGCCGGATCGCCTCCTGCTCGGCCTTCGGATCCACCCGGCCGGCGATCTCCAGCTTCAGGGCCGGCCGCTCGGCAAGCGCCTTGGCCATCAACTGCAGGCGCCGAATCGACTCCTGCGCGAGCCGGGAGCTGCCGGGCTGGAATTCCACATACGACAACTCCTCCTTGCCCCCGCCGAAGGCGGAGGCGAGCGCACTGAAGGGAGCGGTGACCACTCTGGTAAGCAGGTTCCCGATCGCGTTGCCGATGAGGCCGCCGATCGAGAACTGCGGATCGTCGAGCGAGCCCGCGATTGGCAGGCTGACATCGATCTCGCCCTTGCTGTTCTTCAGCAGGCCCAGCGCGAACTGGATCGGCAGATTGGTTGCCTGCGGGCTCTCGACCTTTTCGCCCAGCGTCAGCTGGTCGAGCACCACCCGGTTCGTCGCTTCGAGCCGATCGTCCTCGATCTTGTAATGGACGTCCAGGTTCAGCTTGCCCTTCTCGATCGTGTAGCCGATGTACTTGGCCGAGTAGGGCGTCAGCGTCGGCAGGTCGATTCCGTTCGCCTTGGCGCGGACGTCGGCATAGAGAGCAGGCCCGAGCGGCTCGATCCTGCCGGAGATGTCGATCGGCGCGCTGCCGTCGACCCGCCCCGTCAGCGCAAGGTCCGACGGCTCGCGCCGGTCGGAGGCCATTGCCGACACGCCGCCGTTGAGGTCGGTAAGGTTCACAGAATAGCTTGGCCTCACGAAGCGGTCGGTGAAATTGGAGCGCCCCTGCTCGAGCTTGATCGCACCCAGACGAATGACCGGTCCGGCAGCTTTGTCGCCTGGCGCCGGTGCGCGGCGCGCGGCGGCCGGATCCGCCTTTGCGTCGGCCTTGGAACCGTCCTTCGCGGCAGCCTGCGCTTGCTGTCCTGCCTGCGCGGACGCATCCGTGCGGACGATTTCCTGCAGGTTGAAGCGGCCGTCCTCGCTCAGCAGCACCCTGGCAAAGAAGTCGCTCAGGGTGATCCCGCCGATAGCGATGCGATCCTTCGGCCCGAGTTGCGCGGGATCGACCTCGACATCGATTCCGTCGAGGAGCAGACGCTTCCAGCGGATGGTCTCCCTGTCGCTGTCGCGCTCCCGGCTGCGCAAGCCGGCGACTTCGAGCCGGCCGGTATAGGCGACACGGCCCCCCTCGTAGCGCAGCTTGCCGGCGGTGTCCACCGATCCCTCGTCGATGCTGAGCGCAAGCTGCCGGGCGAGGTAAGGGTCGAAGGGCGCAAGCGCCAGCCGCTGCAACTGAATGGCGAGCTGCAGCGACACCGGCCGCACCGAGAAACCGCCGCTTGCCTTCAACGTGCCGATCAAGGTGCCGACCTTGCCGAGCCGGGCCTGCAGGTCGACGTTGCTCTTCGCGTCCAGGTCGGTGCCCACCGGCCCCACGCTGCCGGTGAGCTCGATGATCGGCAGGCTGACCGGCTTGGGGGCCCCCAGGTCGCGCCACGCCACCTGGTTGCGCTCCAGTTCCAGCTTGTCGATCTTCACCTTCCAGGAGGGGGCAGCTTCGGCCGAAGGGGCTCGAGCTGCCCTGGTGCCGCTGCCATCCGGGCCGTTCGCATCGGGGGGCGCAGCGCCGGTCCGGGCGCCGGCGCCCCCATCGCCGCGGCCGGAAGCCTCACCAGCCGGAGCCGGAGCAAGCAGCCGTTGCAGCTTGAAATCTCCCTTGGCGTCGCGTTCCACCTGGATGTCGGCCTCGCTCAGCCTCGCCCCTGACGCATGAAACGTGCGATCGGCAAGAGAGAGCTTGACGCCGTCGATCGTAAGCCGGCCGACCGCGATCGACGGCTCGCTATCGTCGGGCAGCGTCAGGATCGCCTTCTCCAGGCTCGCCTGCGCATTGCCGACGTCGAGGCCGAAGTCCCCGGTCCAACCCATCTCGAAATCGCCGTTGACGCCGATGGCGCCCGTCTCGAGCCGGGCCGCAAGTGCGGAACCGATGTACGGCAGGTAGGGCGCAACGCTCGCGACCTTTGCATCGAGCCGGCCTCCCGCCCGCGACCTTGCCAGATCGAGCTCGCCCTTCCACGTCAGGCTCGATGCACCGTTCTGCTTCAACGCCAGCCTGGCAGCGGCGGGCGCGGCCTGCCGATTGCCGATTTCGGCGAGGTCGATCGAGATGGCCTCATGATCGAGGACCACCGCCGGCTCGACTGTCTCGTCGCGATACCCGACCCGGCCGTCGCGCAGCGTGGTCTTGCGCACGCTCCAGACGATCGCGTTCTCGCGAGCCGCGGCACCGCCCGCCGTGGAGCCGGTCGGCGCCGGATCCTTCAACTGCGGCTCCGTCGGGCGAGCGGCCACCCGTCGCCGCGGCGCCTTCCCTTCCTGCGCGTCCGAGAACGCCTGCACCAGCGCCATCTCGCCATTGCGCCCGCGCGTGACGTCGATGACGAGGCCATCCACCTCCAGGTCACCGAACGCGTAACGATTCTCGAGCGGCTGCAAGCCGGCAATACCGAGGGCGATGCGCCTGGCAAGCACGAGGCGGGGGCCGTCGCGTGCGTCGATCTGCAGGTCGTCGATCCACGAGGTGCCGGTGATGCCGAGCTTCGCCGCGCCGGCTTCTCGCGCGAAGTGCACCTTCAGGTCGGTGCCCAGCCTTCCTTTCGGCACGGTGACACCGAGCGGCACTGGAGCCATCCGCAGGTAGGTCGCGATCTCCACGTCCCGAAGCTCGACGTCGAGCGTAGTCTCGCGGCTTTCGCGGAACGGCGTCGAGCTGCCGCCGATCCGGACCGGGCTGCCATTGACGAGCGCCGACAGCGCCGGTTCGACGGTGATGGAGGTGGCGTAGTCGAGGTTGGAGATGAAGGGGATACTGACCTGCAAGTCGGTGACACGATGCACCTGCTCCAGGACCTTGTCGTCGATGCTGATCTTCCCGCCGGTGAGCTCCAGGTTGTGCAGGGCGAATCGCGTCGGCTCGCCTTTCGGTTGGGGCTCGGCCGGCGCGGCCGCCAGCCGCTGGATGAGGTCGCTGAAATTGAACCGCGATGCCTCCGACCGCTGCAGCCGCACGACCGGTGCCTCGATCTTCAGCGCGTCGACCACCGGTGCGAGATGCCTGATGCTCGCAATGGACAGGTCGGCCAGCACATGGTCGATCGTCACGAAGTCCGCAGACGGGTCCTGCTCGCCGATGCGCACGCCCCGTGCCGTGAGGGTCAGCTTGAAAGGATTGAAGCGGGTACGCTCGATCTTGACCTGCCTGCCGATCGACTCGCCGATGCGCTCGAGCGCAACATGCTGGATGGCCAGCGGAACGGCCAGCGCGGCCAGGCCGCACAGCAGCAGGAAGACGGCGACGGCGACGACGAGGTAGCGGGCCAGGCGCGCCAGGACGGGGCGGGGCGCGGACGAAGCACTTTCGTTCACTTGTTCAACCGGTGGCGGATCTGGGCGAGCAGGCATGATAGCCCCGGACCACGGCAGGAGCGCCGGTGTCATAGACTATGCGGCCCGGGCCGCCACGCGCGCGGCACGACAGGAAACCACATGAACCATGACAGCTTCGACCTGGCGATGATGCGGCTCGCCATCGACCAGGCACACAACGCGGCGACCGTCGGCGAGGTACCGGTGGGGGCGGTCCTGGTGCGCGACCGCAAGGTGATCGCCACCGGCTACAACCATCCGATCGGCAGCCACGACCCGACGGCGCATGCCGAGATCCGCGCCTTGCGAGCCGCCGCGGAGCAGGCGGGCAATTACCGCCTGACCGACTGCTCACTGTACGTGACGCTCGAGCCCTGCGCGATGTGCTGCGGGGCGATGATCCACGCCCGCATCCGGCGCCTCTACTACGGCGCGAGCGACCCCAAGACGGGTGCCTGCGGCAGCGTGGTCGACCTGATGGCGGAGCCGCGGCTCAACCATCACGCACAAGTGCATTCGGGACTTCTTGCGGACGATTGCGGCCGGCTGCTGCGCGATTTCTTCGCGACCCGCCGCCGCCGTGCCGACGGCACAAATAACAATGCCGCCCCTGGGGGCGGCATTGAAGTCGAGTTTCTCGACTACCGGCCGGACGATACCTAGTCCGGCTGTCGTTGTGCCCGAAGTCTATTCCACTTTCGCGGCGGCGCGCAATTCCTGCTGGAGCTGCTGCACCTTCTGGCGTTCAAGCTGCTGCTGGATCTGCGGCTTGACCTGGTCCAGCGGGGGCGGCGTCGCGTCGCGCACATCATCCAACCGGATGACGTGATAGCCGAACTGTGTCTTGACCGGCTCGGTCACCGTCTTGCCCTTCTCGAGCGACACCATCGCGTCGCTGAACTCCTTCACGAAAGTCGATGCGGTGTTCCAGCCGAGGTCGCCGCCGGTGCCCGCCGAGCCCGGATCCTTCGAGTCCTTGGCGAGGGTATCGAACGATTCGCCCTTCTTCAGCTGCTCGATCAGCTTCTTCGCCTCGTCCTCTTTCTCGACCAGAATGTGGCGCGCCTTGTACTCCTTGCCGCTCGCGCTCGCTTCCTGCTTGAACTTGTCGTACTCGGCCTGCACGTCCTCGTCCTTCACCGGATTCTTGGTGACGTAGTCGCGGATCAGCGCGCGGATCAGGATGTCCTGCCGGGTGTTCTCGATCTGGCGCTGCACCTCGGGCGACCGCGACAGGCCGCGCTTGTCGGCTTCCTGCGCGAAGATCTCGCGGGCGATCAGTTCCTCGCGTACCAGTTCGCGGGTCTGCGGCGTGTCGGGCCTGCCTTGTGCAGCCAGCGCTTCGACGAACTCGTCGACGCGCGCCTTCGGGATGGGCTTGCCGTTGACTACCGCCGCGTTCTGGGCGAAAGCGGGATTGCCGGAAAGCAGCGATCCGGCGATGATTCCGGCCGCCAGCAGCGGCGAGAGAAGAGCCCAGGGACGTGGCCGGGCGGTAATGCGCGCCTGCCTGCCGCCGGATGCGGGCAGGCATGCAGATGAGTGCATATCCGCAGATGTTTGCATGTCAGGTTCCAGTCGATTGATTGGTTAAAGGTTTGATGCCGGAGCAGGCCCGGCAATTGGAAGCGGCGCGTGGTACACCGGCTTCGGCACCTGCTTCGGCACCTATTTCTGCACCGGTTCGTGCACCTGCGGGGCCGCTGCCGATTCTGCGGGGGTGGCCGCCTTGACGACCAGTGCATGGATCCTGTGAGGCATCCAATCGGCAACAGCATCATACACCAGCCGATGGCGTGCCACCCGCCCAAGACCGGCGAAGGAGGCAGACAGGATATGCACCGTGAAGTGTCCCGCGCCACCGGATGCGCCGATGTGTCCCGCGTGTAAATGGCTGTCGTCGACCACCTGGAGGCGGGCATCCGGAAAACGTTGCTGGAGCCGCAGTTGCAGTTCGTCAAGAGCTGGCTTCATCACCGGAATCCTTGAGGAAGCGGCTCAGGTAGACCCCCTGGAGCACGACGAATACGAGCGTCATCGCCAGGGTACCGAACAACTTGAAGTTGACCCAGATGTCGGTGCTCCAGGAGTAAGCGACCCAGATGTTCAGCGCCCCCATCACCAGGAAGTAGAGGATCCACATCTGGTTGACCCGATCCCAGACCGGGTCCGGCAGCGTCATCTGCGTACCCATGAAAGTCTTCATCAGGTTGCGCCCCATCAGCCGCGCGGTGAGCAGTCCTGCCGCGAAGAGCCAGTAGAGGATGGTGGGCTTCCACTTGATGAACGCCTCGTCGTGCAGCATCAACGTCAGGCCGCCGAACACCACGATCACGCCGAGGCTGATCCACTGCATGACCTCGACATGCTTGCCGCGCAGCTTGAGCCAGAGGATCTGGACGATGGTCGCACCGATCGCGACAGCGGTGGCGGTATAGATATCCGCGAACTTGAACGCGACGAAGAACAGGATGATCGGGAACAGGTCGAACAGGAGCTTCTTCATGAAGAGCAGCTCACCTCGATGTGGCTCGCCCAGTCCGGCGGCAGTGCCGCATATTGCTCATTTGGCGGCTGCTCGTCAAAGGGCCTCTCGAGAATCTGTGCAAGCCTGGCAACCTCGCTGAACTCCCGCTCCGCCGGCGGATCACCAAGCGCGACGGTGGCCTGCCGGATCGCGGCTTCCGCGAGGTAGTTGCGCAGCACAAACCGGGGGTTCACGCGGTTCATCGCCGCCCGCCGCTGCTCGTCGGGGGCTGTCTCGGCCGCCAGCCGCGCCCGGTACTGCGCCAGCCAGCGATCGCAGTCCTCGCGATCGATGCAGAGGTCGCGCACCGGGCCGTCGCCGCCCGCGCTGTCGCGCGCCACGCCGCCGAGCTTGCGAAAGAAGAGCGTGAAGTCTCCACGGCTGCGCTCGAGCATGGCAAACAGGCTCTCGATCAGGCCGGCGTCATCCAGGCGCGGTTCTGCGAGGCCGAGCTTGGCACGCATCTGCAGCAGGAACTCGTCACGGTAGGCGGTCTTGTAGACCTGCAGCGCATCTTCGGTCTCCTTGGCGCTGCCGATCAGCGGCACCAGCGACTGGCCCAATGCGTAGCAATTCCATTCGCCGATATCCGGCTGACGCGAATACGCGTAGCGTCCGCCCTCGTCGGAATGATTGCAGATGTGGTCCGCCTGGAAGGCGTCGAGGAATCCGAACGGTCCATAGTCGATGGTCAGGCCGAGGATCGACATGTTGTCCGTGTTCATGACGCCGTGGCAAAACCCCACGGCCTGCCACTTTGCGATCAGCCGCGCGGTGCGCGCCGTGACCTCGGCAAGCAGCGCAGCATGGGGTTGCTCGCGCGCGGCGCAGTCGGGGTAGAACCGCCCGATCACATGGTCGGCCAGCAACCGCAGCTGGTCGTGCTTGCGAAAGTAATAAAAATACTCAAAGCTGCCGAAGCGCACGAACGACGGCGACATCCGCAGGCACACTGCGGCGGTCTCGACGTCCTCCCGGAACACCGGCACGTCCGAGCCGGCCACCGCCATCGCGCGAGTGGTCGGAATGCCGAGCGCGGCCATCGCCTCCGAACAGAGGAACTCGCGGACCGAGGAGCGCAATACTGCGCGGCCGTCTCCCATGCGCGAGTAGGGTGTCATGCCGGAGCCCTTGAGCTGCAGCTCCCAGCGCTCGAAGTCCAGCAGTTGCTGGTCCGAGCCGGCGAGGGCGCGGAAGCCGGAGGCGCCCTTGGCAGCGACGTCTCCAAGCAGCAGCGCGCGGCCATCTCCCAGGCGCCCGGCCCAGACGCCGAATTGGTGTCCGGCATAGACGGCCGCCAGCGGGCGGCTCTGCGGCAGCAGGGCATTGCCTGCCAGCGCGGCTGCGGCTTGCGCGGTCCGCAGCCTGTCCGGGTCGATGCCCACCAGCCTGCAGGCCGACGCGGAAGCCGCCACCAGGTAAGGATCCGCGAGTGGGGAAGGCTCGACTCGGGTGAAGAAGTCCTCGCCGAGCGCGCCGAAGCCGTCTGCCAGCGCCAGATCGCCGAGCGCCAGGCCGGTCACGGGTGCGCCCTGCGGCGACCCGGCGCGGGCGCCGACATCGTTTTCAGAGCCGGTTTCGGTGCCGGTTGCCAAGCCGGATTGCGAGTCGGGATGGGGAGGCTGAGCGTGCCGCGGTGCGAGCGGTCTGGCCAAGGGTGCATTCATCGGGCGATTGTACGGAAGGGGCGGCCATGGCGCGGTTCATGTCCTTTCCCTTGACGGGCGATCAGGCGCTCTCCACCATGGCGATCTATACGGGATATTCCGGCAAGAGGAAGGAGACTCGCAATGCTTGGCCAGATGATGGATATGCCCCTGCTGGTGTCGTCGATTCTGCGGCACGCCGCCCGGCACTACGGGCAGACCGAGGTCGTTTCCCGGCGGGTGGAGGGTGACATTCACCGCTACACCTACGCTCATTGCGAGCAGCGCTCGCGCCAGCTGGCGAGCGCTCTGCAGAAGGCCGGGATCGGACAGGGCGAGCGGGTCGCCACCATCGCCTGGAACGGCTACCGCCACCTGGAGCTCTACTACGGTGTCGGCGGGATGGGCTCGGTCATCCACACGATCAACCCGCGCCTGCACCCGGAGCAGATCGCCTGGATCGTCAACCACGCCGAGGATCGGATCGTCGCCTTCGACGCGACGTTCCTGCCGCTGATCGAGGCGATCGCGCCGCGGTGCCCCAATGTCAGGAAGTGGCTGGCCCTGGTCGATCCCGACCGCCAGCCGAAGAGCGACAAGATCGAAGGTCTTGCGAACTACGAGCAGTTCCTGGCCACCGGCGACACCGGCTGGACCTGGCCGAGTTTCGACGAGAACACGGCGGTGGCGCTTTGCTATACGTCCGGCACCACCGGGCATCCCAAGGGCGCACTCTATTCGAACCGCTCGACGGTCCTTCATGCCTATGCGGCGGCGCTGCCGGACGCGATGGCCGCCTCGGCCAGGGATTCGATCCTGCCGGTGGTGCCGATGTTCCACGTCAACGCCTGGGGGATCCCGTTCGCTGCGCCGATGGTGGGTGCGAAACTGGTTCTGCCGGGCCCGCAGCTGGACGGCAAGTCGCTCTTCGAGCTGTTCGAAGCCGAAGGCGTCACCTTCGCTGCCGGGGTGCCTACCGTGTGGCTCGGGCTGCTCGGCCACCTGGAGGCGAACAAGCTGCGCTTCTCGAGCCTGAACCGGACGGTCATCGGCGGCTCCGCCTGCCCGCCGGCGATGATCCAGGCGTTCAGGGAGAAATACGGCGTCGACGTGATCCATGCGTGGGGCATGACCGAGATGTCACCGCTGGGTACCCTGTCACGGCTGCAGAACAAACACCTTTCGCTGGCGCCCGACGAGCAGCGCAAGCTGCTGGAGAAGCAGGGCCACACCATCTTTGGCGTCGACATGAAGATCGTCGACGACACCGGCAACGACCTCCCCTGGGACGGCGAAACCTACGGCAACCTGCAGGTCCGCGGGCCCTGGGTGATCCGCAGCTACTTCAAGGAGGACAGCGATCCGCTGGAGTACGACCCGAAGGGCGAAGGATGGTTCCCCACCGGCGACGTGGCGACCATCGATGAGGACGGCTTCATGCACATCACCGATCGCAGCAAGGACGTCATCAAGTCGGGCGGCGAGTGGATCAGCTCGATCGAGCTGGAGAACCTCGCCATGGCCCACCCGGCGGTCGCGAACGCGGCGGTCATCGGCGTTCTCCATCCCAAGTGGGACGAGCGCCCGCTGCTGATCGTGGCACGAAAGCCCGGGGTCGAAGCTTCGGCTGCCGACATCCTGTCGGTCTACGAAGGCCGGATCGCCAAGTGGTGGACGCCGGACGACGTGCAGTTCGTGGAAGCGATTCCGCTCGGGGCCACCGGCAAGATCCTCAAGACCAGGCTGCGCGAGCAGTTCAAGGACTACCGCCTGCCGACCGCCTGAGGCGCATCGCCTCGGCTGGCACGCCTGCAGCAAAATGACGGGAGGTGGGACCGGGAGGTGGCACCGGAAGATGGCATCCGCATGGTGGAAGGCGCCGCGGGGAAGGAGGTTTGCTCCGTACGCGTTTCCACCAGTGTTTGCGCCGCCGCAGCCTGAAGTACATTTAGCCGGCACATACCATCCGCAGCATCCGGCAGACTTCGCACGCATGCCTTTCAGGAGGAGACATCCCATGGCAGCACGTCCCGTTTCAGCCACATCACCTGGCCACCGTCCGCATGAGCGGCGCAATTCCTTCGGGTCGTTTCGATCCGCCACTGCCGCCCTGGTCGCCGTCGCCCTTTCCGGAGCAGCGCTGCCGGCGGGCGCCGAGACGGTGAAGATCGCCTTCATCGAGGGGCTGTCGGGACCGTTCGCGCCCGTCGGGCAGAACATCCTCAAGGAATACCAGTACGTCGCCGACCTCGCCAACAGCAAGGGCTGGGCGGGCAAGGACATCAAGTTCGAGATGGTGCCGTTCGACGGCAAGGCGAGCCCGCAGGAGAGCCTGACCCAGCTGAAGTCGGTGCTCGACCAGGGCATCCGCTATGTCGCCCAGGGCAACAGTTCGGCGGTCGCCCTGGCGCTGTCGGATGCGATCACCAAACACAACGAGCGCAACCCGGGCAAGGAGGTGGTGTTCTTCAACTATGCCGCCGTCGACCCTGCGCTGACCAACGAGAAGTGCAGCTTCTGGCACTTCCGCCTGGACGCCAACGCCGACCAGAAAATGGAGGCGCTGACCTCCTACCTGAAGGACAACAAGGACGTCAAGAAGGTCTACCTGATCAACCAGAACTATTCGTTCGGAGTCGCGGTGGCCAAGGCGGCGAAGGAGATGCTCGGCCGCAAGCGTCCTGACGTCCAGATCGTCGGCGAGGACCTGCATCCGATCGGCCAGGTCAAGGATTTCGCGCCGTACGTCGCCAAGATCAACCAATCCGGCGCCGATTCTGTGATCACTGGCAACTGGGGCGCGGACCTGGCGTTGCTGATCAAGGCAGCCAAGGAGGCCGGGCTGGCCGCGAACTTCTATACCTACTATGCCGGCACCACCGGCGTGCCCACCGCGATGGGCGCGTCCGGCGAGGACAAGGTGCGGCAGGTGGCGGTGTGGTCGCCCAACGAGAAGACCTTTACCGGCAAGGACATCCGCGAAGACTTCGCCAAGAAGTTCGATGCCGATTTCTACGTGGCGCAGAGCTACGCCGCCGTCAAGATGCTCTCCGAGGGCATCAAGAAGGCGAAGAGCACCGATCCGGTCAAGACGGCGCTTGCCATGCACGGCCTCAAGTTCCAGTCGATCAATGGCGACGTCGAGATGCGCGCGCTGGATCACCAGCTGCAGCAACAGCTCGTCGTCCTGTCCTGGCAGAAGAAGGGCGGCGACGTGAAGTACGACGACGAGAAGACCGGCTACGGCTGGCGCACCGAGTCGCTGCAGCCGGCCTTCGTCGGCGTGCAGCCGACGTCCTGCAAGATGAAGGTCCCCGCTGCCAAGTGATGCCTGCTGCAGCGACGGCGATCCCATCTTCCGCACCGTCGCCATGACTGCGGCGATCGGCCGGCCTGCGCCGGCCGACCGGTAGGGATCGCGCGTGGAGTTCTTCGTCATCCAGTTGCTGATCGGGCTTTCCTACGGACTGCTGCTGTTCATGCTCTCCTCCGGCCTGACCCTGATCTTCTCGATGATGGGCGTGCTCAACTTCGCGCACGCCTCCTTCTACATGCTCGGCGCCTATGTCGCCTACCAGGTCATGACCTGGCTGGGCTACTGGCCGGCGTTGCTGGTGGCACCGCTGGTGGTCGGCGTGCTCGGCGCCATGGTTGAGCGCTATGGACTGAGGCGAGTGCACCGCTTCGGGCACGTGCCGGAGCTGCTCTTCACCTTCGGACTGACCTACATCGTCTACGAGCTGGTGCAGCTGATCTGGGGCAGGGCGGCCGTGCCCTACCAGGTTCCGGCAAGTCTCGACGGGCCGCTGTTCACCGTGTTCAGTACTTCGTTCCCGACCTACCGCGGCTTCATGATGCTGGTGGCGCTGGTGATGATGGCGAGCCTGTGGCTGCTGCTCACCCGGACCCGGACCGGGCTCGTCATCCAGGCGGCGCTTACTCATCCGGAGACGGTGGAGGCGCTCGGCCACAACGTGCCGCGGGTGTTCATGCTGGTCTTCGGCGGCGGCGCCGCCCTGGCGGCATTGGCCGGCGTGATCGGCGGCAACGCCTTCGTCACCGAGCCGGCGATGGCCGGACAGGTCGGCTCGATCATCTTCGTGGTCACCGTCGTCGGCGGCATGGGCTCGCTCACCGGCGCCTTCGTCGCCTCGCTGCTGATCGGCCTGCTGCAGACCTTCGCGGTCTCGCTCGACTGGTCGGTGGCGAGCGGCCTCTCCAATTTCGGCATCATCGTTCCGCCTACGAACTACGCCTATCCGGTGCTCAGCCTGACGCTCTCGCAGGTGGCGCCGGTGCTGCCCTACCTGCTGCTGGTCCTGGTGCTGATCTTCCGGCCGCGCGGGCTGATGGGCACCAGGGAAGGCTGATGCCGAACATCCGATACCGCCCCTGGGACGCCGGCCGCTGGCTGTTGTGGCTCGCCACCGCACTCGTCCTGCTCGTGCTGCCGCTGTTGTTCACCGGCGGTTTCGCGATCACGCTGCTGTCGCAGATGGGCGTCTTCGTCATCTTCTGCCTGTCCTACAACATCATCTTCGGCCAGGGCGGCATGCTGTCCTTCGGCCATGCCGTCTATTCGGGACTCGGCGCCTATTTCGCCATCCACGCGCTCAACTGGGTCAGCGCCTCGGAATCGTTCCTGGTAAGTCCCTGGTCGGTCGCGCTGCTGCCGCTGGTCGGCGGCATCGCCGGGGCCTTCTTCGGGGTGATCTTCGGCTACCTCACTACCAAGACCGCCGGCACCCCGTTCGCCATGATCACCCTCGGCATCGGCGAAATGGTCCATTCGGCCTCGCTGATGTTCCCCGGCTTCTTCGGCGGCGAGGGCGGCGTCTCGACCAACCGCGTCATCGGCGAGCCGGTGGCCGGCATCACCTTCGGCCCCGGCCTGCAGGTCTATTACCTGATCGCCGCCTGGTGCTTCGTCTCCATGCTGGCTATGTTCGCCTTTTCGCGCACGCCGCTCGGGCGGATCTCCAACGCGGTTCGCGACAATCCGGAACGGGTCGAGTTCATCGGCTACAGCACGCGTCAGGTGCGCTTCATCGTAGTGATCGTATCCGCCTTCTTCGCCGGCATCGCGGGCGGCCTCACCGCCATCAACTTCGAACTGGTGACGGCGGAGAACGTCTCGGCGCTGCGCTCGGGCGGCGTGCTGCTGGCAGTGTTCATCGGCGGCGCGATGTTCTTCTTCGGCCCGATCCTCGGCGCGGTGATCTTCATCTTCTTCGCAGTGGCGCTGTCGGACTACACGAAGGCCTGGCAGTTCTATCTCGGCGCGTTCTTCGTGCTGATGGTGATGTACGCTCCGGGCGGGATCGCCTCGTTGGTCCTGATGAACCTGCGGGTCGTGAAGCACCGCATGTTCGGCCGCCTGCGCGACGCCTACACCGGCGTCCTCCTGAGCGGGCTCCTGCTCGGGATCGGCGTGATCATGATCATCGAGTTCGGCTACCACCTCTCGCTCGAATCGGCGCGCTCGACCGTCGCGTCGCTGTTCGGGTTGCCGTTCGACGCCGCCGCCGGCAGCACCTGGGTGCTGGCGGTCGGTACCACCCTTGCCGGGGCGTTCGCGTTCGAGTTCATGCGGCGGCGCTTTCGCAGCGCGTGGGACATGGTGCAGGGCGAGATCCAGGTGATCGAGGAACGGGAGCGCCTGCAGTGAACGCACCCGCCGCGCAGGCACCCCTCGCGAACCCGTCGATGGCCAGCGCACCGGTCGCCCTGAAGCTCAGTGACGTGCGCAAGTCGTTCGGAAAGACCGAGATCATTCGCGGCGTGGACCTGGAAATTCCGGTGGGCGAGCGGCACGCACTCATCGGTCCCAACGGCGCCGGCAAGTCGACACTCTTCCACCTGATCTCCGCGCGGCTCGCCGTCAGCAGCGGCACGATCGCGCTGAAGGGCCAGTCGATCACCGGGCTGCCGCCGTACCGGATCAACCGCATGGGGTTGTCGCGCAGCTTCCAGATCACCAACATCTTCCCGCGGCTGTCGGTGTTCGAGAACATCCGCTGCGCGACGCTCTACGCCCTTGGCTACCGGTACTCGTTCTGGCACCGCCTGTCGCGGCTGCGGGATGCGGCAGACAGGGCGAGCGACATCATGAACCAGATCGGCCTGCGTTATCGCCGCGACACGCTGGCGGCCAACCTCACCTACGCGGAGCAGCGTGCACTCGAGATCGGCATCACCGTGGCGAGCGGCGCCGACGTCATCCTGCTCGACGAGCCGACCGCCGGCATGAGCCGTGCCGAAAGCCAGCAGGCAGTCGCGCTGATCCGCAGGATGACCGAAGGCAAGACGCTGGTGATGGTCGAGCACGACATGGGCGTCGTGTTCGACCTCGCCGACCGGATCTCGGTGCTGGTCTATGGGCAGATCATCGCAACCGACAAGCCTACCGCCATCCGCGGCAATCCGGCAGTGCAGGAAGCCTACCTCGGCAAGCCGGTCGAGCAGGGAGCGGGTCGGTGACGCCCGTCGTGACGACGAGCGACGCCACGGCCGCCGGCGCATCTGAAGCCGTTGCCGGCGACACGCTGCTGTCGGTGAAGGACCTGCATGCCTACTACGGCAAGAGCCACGTGCTGCACGGCGTGGACCTGAGC
Organism: uncultured Pseudomonadota bacterium; assembly: GCA_963844195.1. Lineage (GTDB taxonomy): Bacteria > Pseudomonadota > Gammaproteobacteria > Burkholderiales > Burkholderiaceae_E > Lautropia. The sequence goes on from CAWJNC010000010.1 coordinate 214,065, forward strand.
ATCCGCAAGGGCGAGATCGTCAGCCTGCTGGGGCGCAACGGCGTCGGGCGATCGACTACCGCGCGAGCGATCATCGGCCTGGTGAACTGCACGGGCTCGGTTCGTTTCCGCGGCGAGGAGATGGTCGGCCGCAAGGCATTCGAGATCGCCAACCAGGGCATCGGCTACGTACCGGAGAGCCGCGACATCTTTCCGACGCTGACGGTCGAGCAGAACCTCCAGCTCGGCCAGAAGCCGGCGCGCCACGCCGCCGGTGACTCCTGGCAACTCGACGACATGTACCGGATGTTCCCGCGGCTGAAAGAGCGCCAGCACACCCCGGCCGGTGTCCTTTCGGGCGGCGAACAGCAGATGCTGACTCTCTGCCGCAGCCTGCTGGGCAACCCTGAGATGATCATGATCGACGAACCGACCGAAGGGCTTGCGCCGAAGATCGTCGAGCTGGTCGCTCGCTACCTGCAGGAGCTGAAGGCACGCGGCATCTCGGTCCTGCTGATCGAGCAGAAGCTGGCCATCGCGCTCGAGATCTCGCAGCGCGTCTACGTGATGGGCCATGGCGCCATCGTCTTCGAGGGCACTCCGGCCCAGCTTGCCGGAGCGGCGGCGATCCGGCGGAACTGGCTGGAAGTCTGAATCCCGCAGGAGTCTGAAGTCCGGGAAATTCGAAGCTCGTCGAAGTGAACTCTCCATAACTCTATTGCGGGAGCCGGCCGCGGCTGTTATAACCGTCCCGGGCAAGACGGGGACACAGGCATGCCGGACGAGCCGCTGCTGAGTTGCCGTGAGGTGACCGTGCGTTTCGGCGGCATCGTCGCGCTGGATGCGGTCGGCTTCGATATGCGCTCCGGGTCTATCCACGGGCTGATCGGACCCAACGGTGCGGGTAAGACGACCCTGTTCAACTGCATCAGCCGGCTCTACCCGCTGCAGTCTGGCGACATTCGCTTTCGAGGCGCTTCGCTGCGGGGCTGCAGTAGCCACGACGTCGCCCGACTCGGAATCGGACGCACCTTCCAGAACCTCGCGATGTTCGGCACGCTGTCGGTGCGACAGAACATCCTGGTCGGCGCCCACTGCCGCTCCAGCGGCGGGTTCATCACGACGGCACTTGCCACCCGACAGGCTCGCCAGGAGGAAAAGCGCCTGCTGGCGCGGGCCGACGAGATCGTCGACTATCTCGGTCTCGGGACCGTCCGGCACATGCCGGCGCGCGATTTGCCGTTCGGCGTGCAAAAGCGGGTGGAACTCGGACGCGCACTGGCATGCGCGCCGGCGCTGCTGATGCTGGACGAACCGGCAGCCGGCCTTGGCCATGAAGAGCTTGCCGGTCTCGGCGCGCTGATTCGCGACATTCGGGACCGCCTCGGCGTCAGCGTGCTCCTGGTCGAGCATCACATGAGCCTGGTGATGAACACCTGCGACCGCCTGACGGTTCTCAACTTCGGCCGCTGCATAGCCGAGGGAACGGCTCACGAAGTCCAGTCGCATCCGGAAGTGATCGCTGCCTACCTGGGCGCCACCAGTCATGCCAAGGCTGCTTGAAGTACGGGCGCTGGAAGCCTTCTACGGGTCGACCCAGGCCCTTTACGGACTTGACTTCGGGCTCGCCATCGGTGAGATCACCGCCTTGCTCGGCGCCAACGGCGCCGGGAAGACGACCACTCTGCGCGCCATCTCCCAGATGGTGCCGGTGGGCGGCAGCATCGTGTTCGACGGGGAGGAACTCGTCGGCAAGCCTACCGAAATCGTGGCTCGGCGCGGCATCGCGCACGTTCCCGAGGGCCGCGGCACGTTCGTCGCGCTGACGGTCGAGGACAACCTCAGGCTGGGCGCGATCACCCGGCGCGACGTGTCTGCCGTGACCGCCGACACGCAGCGCATGTACGAGCGTTTCCCGCGGCTCGGCGTGCGCCGCCACCAGCAGGCTGGCACCCTCTCCGGGGGCGAGCAGCAGATGCTGGCGATTGCGCGCGCGCTGATGCTCCGGCCACGGCTGCTCCTGCTCGATGAGCCGTCGTTCGGGCTTGCGCCGCGCATCGTCGCGGAGATATTCGCAATCATGCGGCAGATCAACCAGGAAGACCGGGTCAGCATGCTGCTGGTCGAGCAGAACGCGGAACTGGCGCTCGACCTTGCGCATGAGGCATACCTGTTGGAGACCGGCCGGGTGGTACGGTCGGGGCCGAGCGCGCACATCCGCAAGGAGGAAGACGTGCGCCGCATCTACCTTGGAATATGAAGGGCGCCCCGATTCCTGTCCGGTCCGCCCCCCGACTGGTGGGTCCAGCCCGCGGACCGGCACAGCCCGATCCGCGCCTGCAACCGGGTGCGGGGCCGCGGCCATCTGCGGCGGGCAGGTAGGCGAGCCAACATGGAGGCGCTGCTGCACCAGATCTTCGCGGGACTTGCCAGCGGCAGCATCTATGCATCGATGGGGCTGGCGTTGGTGATGATCTACCGATCCACTCACCACATCAACTTTGCGCAAGGGGAGATGGCCACCTTCAGCACCTTCATCGCCTGGTCGCTGATCGAGACCGGCTGGCCTTACTGGGGCGTCTTCATCTTCACGATCGCAGTGTCTTTTGCCGGCGGCGTGCTGGTGCAGCGGCTGTTCCTGCGGCCGCTGGAGAAGGCGCCGGTGCTGACCAACGTGATCGTGTTCATCGGCCTGCTGGTGATCTTCAACGCGCTTTCAGGCTGGTTCTTCGACTACACGCTCAAGGCATTCAGGAGCCCGTTTCCGCGGGACGCCTTCTACGCCAGCCGCTTCCTCTCGGCACACGAGGTCGGCGCGATGCTGGTGATGCTCTGCGTGCTCGCCGCGCTCTATCTGTTCTTCCGCTTCACCACCCTGGGCCTCGCCATGCGCGCGGCGGCGCAAAACCCCGAGTCGGCGCGGCTTGTGGGAATCCGGGTGTCGTGGATGCTGGCCATCGGCTGGGGGCTTGCGGCCGCGATCGGTGCGGTGGCCGGGATGATGGTCGCGCCGATCGTGTTTCTCGACCCGAGCATGATGGCCGGCATCCTGCTCTATGGCTTCGCCAGCGCACTGCTTGGCGGTATCGACAATCCCTGGGGCGCCGTCGTCGGCGGGCTGATCGTCGGAGTGCTGGAGAACCTGCTCGGCGCCTACGTCATCGGCACCGAGCTCAAGCTGACCGTTGCTCTGCTGCTGATCGTCGCCATATTGACCTTCAAGCCCGACGGCCTCTTCGGGCGAGCGGTGGTGACCAGGGTATGAGCAGCACCACCACCCCCACCGACGCCATAGCCGGCAGCGAGGCCGCGGTCGAGTCGGGGAGCGCTCCCGCGCGGCGCCGGGCGACGGCGGCATGGGCGGGAACGGCACTGCTCGTGCTCGCGCTCGTTCTGCTGCCGTTCCTGCTGAAAGACTACCGGGTGTTCCAGCTGACCCTGGTCCTCATCTACGCCATTGCAGTGCTTGGCCTGAACATACTGACCGGCTACAACGGGCAGATTTCGCTCGGTCACGGCGCCTTCTATGCGATCGGGGCATACGTTGCCGCAATCCTGATGGACCGCTACGGCATTCCGTACTGGGGCACTTTACCCGTAGCCTTTCTCGTCTGCCTGGTACTGGGCTTCCTGATGGGCTTCCCGGCGCTGCGGCTCGGAGGCCTCTACCTCGCGCTCGCCACATTCGCTCTCGCCGTAGCAATGCCGCAGATGCTCAAGTGGAAGGGCATCGAGCAATGGACTGGTGGCGTGCAGGGCATCGTCCTCGCGAAGCCCGATGCGCCCTTCCAATTCAGCCTGTTCGGCGCGGAACTTGGCGCCGACCGATGGCTGTTCATCTTCACGCTCGGCATCGGGGCGCTGATGTTCTGGCTCGCCGGCAACCTCATGCGCGGCCGCGTCGGCCGGGCGCTGGTGGCGATCCGGGACCATCCGATCGCGGCATCGGCCATGGGAATCAACCTGCCGATTTTCAAGTCTCTTACGTTCGGCATCTCGGCAGCCTACACCGGCGTCGCCGGCGCGCTCGGCGGCATTACCGTGGCCTTCGTGGCACCGGACAGTTTTCCCGCCTTCCTGTCGCTGAGCCTGCTGGTGGGGGCGGTGGTCGGCGGGCTGGGCACGATCTGGGGCGCAGTTTTCGGCGCCATCTTCCTCCAGTTCGTGCCAAACATCGCTGAAGAAATTTCGAAGTCGGCACCTGCGGCCATCTACGGCATCTGCCTGATAGGGCTGATGTACCTGGCCCCGACCGGCATCATGGGCATCCTGCGCGAGGCTCTCGAGCGCCTGCGGCGCCGGTGACCTTCGCAGTGGCGGCAGCCTTCGGGCGGACTATCGAGATCAACAGGAGGACGACATGAGCACCATCAGGATGGGAATTGCGATCGTCGGGCTGGCAATGGCAGCGGCGACTGCGCCGGCTGGGGCCCAGAAGAAATACGACCCGGGCGCGAGCGACAAGGAGATCAAGGTCGGCCACATCGGTCCGTACTCCGGACCCGCGTCCGCCTATGGACGAATCGGCCACGCCATCAAGGCCTACTTCGACAAGGTCAACGCCGAGGGTGGCATCAACGGGCGCAAGATCACGCTCATCACGCTCGACGACGGCTACAACCCGGCGAGGACGGTCGAGCAGGCACGCAAGCTGGTCGAGCAGGAGGAAGTCCTGCTGCTGTTTCAGTCGCTCGGCACGCCGTCGAACAGCGCCATCCACAAGTACATGAACCAGCGCAAGGTGCCGCAACTGTTCGTCGCGACGGGAGCCACCAAGTGGGGCGACCCGAAGAACTTTCCCTGGACGATGGGGTGGCAGCCGAGCTACCAGTCGGAGGCGAAGATCTTCGCCAGGCACCTGTTGGAAGCAAAGCCGAATGGCAAGGTGGCGGTGCTCTACCAGAACGACGATTACGGCAAGGACTACCTGGAAGGCTTCGAAGCCGGTCTCGGCGACAAGGCGAAGACGATGATCGTCGCCAAGGCTTCCTACGAGGTCACCGATGCCACCATCGACAGCCAGATGGTGTCGCTCAAGTCGTCCGGCGCAGACGTCTTCTTCAACGTGACGACCCCGAAGTTTGCGGCGCAGGCGATCAAGAAGGCAGCCGAACTGGATTGGAAACCGCTGCACTACCTGAACAGCGTCTCGAACTCGGTCGCTTCGGTGATGAAGCCTGCAGGCGTAGAGGCCGGCATCGGCATCATCTCGGGCTTCTACCTCATGGACCCCACCGACCCCACCTTCCAGGCGGCAAAGGGATACGGTGACTGGGAAGCCTGGATGGACAAGTACAACCGCGGAGGCGACAAGAAGGACAACTTCAACGTCTATGGGTACTCCGTCGCTCAGACGCTGGAGCAGGTCCTGAAGCAATGCGGTGACGTACTGACGCGGGCGAACGTGATGACGCAGGCAGCCAACCTCGACATGACCCTGCCGATGCTGATCGACGGCATCAACGTCAAGACCGGTCCCAACGATTTCTATCCCGTGGAACGCGAGGAACTGCGCCGCTTCGATGGAACGTCCTGGGCGAGCATCGGCAAGGTCTTCGGCGATTGACCCGCCGGGCGACTGCCCCAAGGCTGTAAACTCAGGCGAAACCGCGCCGACCCGGGACACGATCCGGCTCGGTACCCCTCCGTCTAAAAAGCGCACGAGCGTTCTATTTTTGAGAGAGACATGACTCAGGCCCAGTACAGCACCCAGGACGGCATTGCGATCATCACGCTGGCGAATCCGCCGGTGAATGGACTCGGCCACGAGCTTCGCACCGGGATCGTGGAAGGTGTGCGCAAGGCAGAAGCCGATCCGGAAGTCTCGGCGATCATTCTCACCGGCGCCGGCAAGGCGTTCTCCGGCGGCGCCGACATCCGTGAATTCAACACGCCCAAGGCCCTGGCCGAACCCAATCTCGGCACGGTGATCCGAACGGTGGAGGGCGCCTCCAAGCCGGTCGTGGCGGCCATCCATTCGGTGGCAATGGGCGGCGGACTCGAGCTTGCCCTCGGCTGCCACTATCGCGTCGCCACTCCGGGTGCGCAGATCGCGCTGCCGGAGGTGAAGCTCGGGCTCGTGCCGGGAGCGGGCGGCACGCAGCGGCTGCCGCGCATCGTGCCGCTCGACATGGCGGTGAACATGATCGTCAGCGGCAACCCGGTGCCGTCCGAGAAGTTCAAGGGCACGCCGCTCTTCGACGCGATCTACGACAGCGACCTGCTGGCCAACGCCGTCGCCTTTGCGAAGCAGGTAGTCGCCGGCAAGAAGGGGATGCCGAAGGTGCGCGACCGCACGGTCGACTTCCCCGATGCGGAAGGCTTCCTGCGCTTCGCGCGCAATACCGCGCAGTCGGTCGCTCCCAACTTCCCGGCGCCGGCGAAGTGCATCGATGCCATTGCCGGCGCGGTGAAACTGCCGTTCGAACAGGGGCTCAAGGAAGAGCGGCGGATGTTCGTCGAACTGCTGCAGTCGCCCGAATCGCGGGCGATGCGCCACGCCTTTTTCGGCGAGCGGGCCGCAAGCAAGATCCCCGACGTACCGGCCGACACGCCGTTGCGGGAGATCAAGTCGGCAGCGGTCATCGGCGCAGGCACGATGGGCGGCGGCATCGCCATGAACTTCACCAACGCCGGCATCCCGGTCACCATGCTGGAGACTTCGCAGGAGGCGCTGGACAAGGGCCTCGGCACCATCCGCAAGAACTACGAGAACTCGGCGCGCAAGGGCCGCCTGAAACCGGAGGACGTCGAGAAACGGATGGGGCTGCTCAGGCCGACGCTGTCCTACGACGACATCAAGGACGCCGACATCGTCATCGAGGCGGTGTTCGAGGACCTCGCAGTGAAGGAGAAGGTGTTCAAGCAGCTGGACGCGGTGATGAAGCCCGGGGCGATTCTCGCCAGCAACACCTCGACCCTGGACGTGAACCGGATCGCCTCCTTCACCGGCCGCCCGCAGGACGTGATCGGCACCCACTTCTTCAGTCCTGCGAACGTGATGAAGCTGCTGGAGATCGTGCGCGGCGATCAGACGGGCAAGGATGTGCTCGCCACCACGATGCAGCTGTCGAAGAAACTGCGCAAGACAGGAGTCGTCTCCGGCGTCTGCGACGGCTTCATCGGCAACCGGATGATCGAGCAGTACTCCCGCCAGGCGGGCTACCTGGTGGAGGAGGGCGCCAGCCCGCAGCAGGTCGACAAGGCGATCGAGAAGTGGGGCTTCGCCATGGGCCCGTTCCGGATGAGCGACCTCGCCGGCAACGATGTCGGCTGGTACATCCGCAAGCGCCGCTACCAGGAACGCCCCGACATGAAGTATCCGCGGCTGATGGACAAGGTCTGCGAGCTCGGCCGATTCGGCCAGAAGACCGGCGCCGGCATCTACCGCTACGAGCCAGGCAAGCGCAACGCGTTGCCCGACCCCCTCATCGACGATTTGATCGCCCGGCACCGCGACGAGATCGGCGTCAAGCCCCGCAAGATCAGCGACGACGAGATCGTCCATCGCCTGCTGCTGGCGCTGGTCAACGAGGGAGCCAAGATCCTGGAGGAGGGCATCGCAATGCGAGCCTCCGATATCGACATGATCTATCTCACCGGCTATGGCTTCCCGCTGCACCGCGGCGGGCCGATGCTCTACGCCGACATGATGGGGCTCTACAACGTGATCGACCGGATGAGGCAGTTCGCCGGGAACCCCCACGGCGACCCCGGCTTCTGGACGCCGGCGCCTTTGCTGGCGAAGCTGGCCGCCGAAGGCAAGTCTTTCAACGACTGAGCGCGAGCTTGTCAGTTGTTCAACCAGTTCGATCGTTCATTTCCTTCGATTGTCCATTTCCCTCGATTGTTCTTCTCTACCCGACGAATTCAGGAGCGCACGAATGCGTGAAGCGGTAATAGTCTCGACGGCCCGCACCGGTCTTGCGAAGAGCTGGCGCGGCGCCCTCAACATGACGCACGGCGCCACCATGGGCGGCCACGTGGTGAAGGCGGCGATGGAGCGCGCCGGCATCGATCCCGCCGAAGTCGAGGATGTGCTGATGGGCTGCGCCAATCCTGAAGGCGCCACCGGCAGCAACATTGCGCGGCAGGTCGCCATCGAGGCGGGTTGCCCGGTGACCGTCAGCGGCGCCACGGTCAACCGCTTCTGCTCGTCGGGCCTGCAGACGATCGCGATGGCCTCGCAGCGGGTGATGACCGGCGAAGGCGACGTCTTTGTCGCCGGCGGCGCTGGAGTCCATCTCGTGCGTGCAGAACGAAATGAACACCCACATGCTTCGCGACAAGAACCTGCTCGTGTCGAAGCCTGAGATCTATTGGCCGATGTTGCAGACCGCCGAGATGGTCGCCAAGCGCTACCAGATCGGGCGCGACCGGATGGACGAGTACGGCGTGCGCAGCCAGCAGCGTGCAGCCGCTGCGGCGCAGGCAGGTCGCTTCAAGGATGAGATCGTGCCGATCAGGGTCAACATGGGGGTGGCGGACAAGGCAAGCGGCCTGCTGGGTGTGCGCGAGGTCACGCTCGCGGACGACGAAGGCCGGCGCCCCGACACGACGCTCGAAGGCGTTTCGTCGATCCGCCCGGCAGTCGACGGCGGCGTGATCTCGGCGGGCAATGCAAGCCAGTTCTCCGACGGTGCCGGCGCCTGCGTCGTGATGGAAGCAAGCCTCGCCGAGAAGCGCGGCCTGCAGCCGCTTGGATTCTTTCGCGGCTTCGCCGTCGCCGGCTGCGAGCCCGACGAGATGGGCATCGGCCCGGTGTTCGCCGTGCCGAAGCTGCTGCAGCGCGCCGGGCTCAAGGTCGAAGACATCGACCTGTGGGAGCTCAACGAGGCGTTCGCCGTGCAGGTGCTCTACTGCCGCGACCGCCTCGGCATTCCCGACGAGCGGCTGAACGTCGACGGCGGCGCGATCGCGGTCGGCCATCCCTACGGGATGAGCGGACAGCGGCTCACCGGCCACGCGCTGCTCGAAGGCAAGCGGCGCAAGGCGAAATACGTGGTGGTCACCATGTGCGTCGGCGGCGGCATGGGCGCGGCCGGCCTGTTCGAGGTCGCCTGACAATGAGCGCAAAGCCCGTCATGGACCTGTTCGACCTCGGCGGCCGCAAGGCGATCATCACCGGCGGATCCCGCGGCCTCGGGCTGCAGATCGCCGAAGCGCTGGGGGCGATGGGAGCGGAACTGGTGCTGACCGCCCGCAAGGCCGACGAGCTCGAGAAATCGGTCGCGCACCTTCAAGCCCTCGGCATCACGGCCCATGGAATCGCTTCGGACCAGAGCAAGCCCGACCAGATCGCCGCCTTTGTCGACAGCGCGCTGGCCACGCTCGGCCACGTCGATATCCTGGTGAACAACGCCGGCGCCACCTGGGGCGCCCCGGCGGAGGACCATCCACTGGAGGCATGGCTCAAGGTGGTCAACCTCAACCTGACCGGCGTCTTCCTCCTCACCCAGGCCATCGGCAAGCGCTCGATGCTGCCGCGCGGCTATGGAAGGATCCTGACCGTGGCCTCGATCGCCGGACTGCGCGGCAACCCGCCGGGTTCGCAGAAGACTCTCGCGTACAACACCACCAAAGGCGGGCTGGTCAACTTCACGCGTGCCCTTGCAGGCGAGTGGGGGCCGCATGGCATCACCGTCAACGCGCTCGCCCCGGGCTTCTTCCCGTCGAAGATGACGGCGGGCACGCTCGATGCGATCCAGGACAAGGTCATCGGGCGCGCACCACTGCATCGTATCGGCGACGACGACGATCTCAAGGGCGCCGCGCTGCTGTTCTGCTCTGCCGCGGGCAAGCATATTACCGGCCAGATCCTCGCGATCGACGGCGGCGTGACGGCGGTCTGACGATGACGCAACCATCCACTCACGATCCTGTCACCGCCGTTGCCGGCAACCTGCCTCTTCCGATACCCTTCATCGAAGCCCTCGGCGTGCAACTGCTGGAGATGGCCGACGGCCGCGCGCGGGCGACCATGACTCCGCGAGCCGAACACATGAACTCCTGGGCGGTGGTGCACGGTGGCGTGCTGATGACGCTGCTGGATTTCGTGATGGCGATGGCCGGCCGTTCCGCGCGTCCCGAACTGGCTCGGGAGGGCGCAAGCGCCGGCGGCAACCTGACCGTCGAGATGAAGACCACCTTCATCAGGCCCGGAAGCGGAGAACTGACGGTGACTGCAACCTGTATCCATGCGGGGCGCAACCTGAGCTTCTGCGAAGGCGAGATCGTCGGCGCCGATGGGCAGCCGATCGCCCGCGCCTCCGGCACCTTCAAGTTCCTGAAGAACACCCAATGAGGTCGAACCCATGAGCAGCACCGGCACGCCCCGGACCAACCGCCGCATCGTCCTCGCCAGCCGGCCCAAGGGCAATGTCTCCACCGGGAATTTCAGGCTCGAGGAGGTGCCGGTCGCGCCGCTCGCGAACGGCGAATTCCTGGTGCGCAACCTCTACCTGTCGCTCGATCCCTACATGCGCGGCCGGATGGACGACGCCAAATCCTACGCCAAGCCGGTTGCCGTAGGCGAGGTGATGGGCGGCGGTGCTGTCGGCGAGGTCGTCGAATCGCTGCATCCCGGCTACGCTCCGGGAGACCGGGTGCTCGGGCCGCTCGGCTGGCAGTCGTTCGCCATCACCGACGGCAGCGGCGTGCGCAAGCTCGCGTCGGCCGACGTGCCCTTGACCGCGTGGCTCGGCGTCGTCGGGATGCCTGGCGTCACCGCCTGGCACGGGCTCAACCGGATCCTGGTGCCGAAGGCCGGCGAGACGCTTTGTGTGAGTGCAGCGAGCGGCGCGGTCGGCTCGGTGGTCGGCCAGCTCGCGAAAGCGGCAGGCTGCCGCGTGGTCGGCATCGCCGGCGGACCGCAGAAGTGCCGCATCGTGCGCGACGAGTTCGGCTTCGACGCCTGCATCGACTACAAGGCCGGTCGGGTGGATGAGGAACTCGAAGCGGCGACGCCCGAGGGCGTGCACATGCTGTTCGAGAACGTCGGCGGCGCGCTGATGGACGCGGTGCTCGCCCGCATGAACACGTTCGGCCGAGTGGCGGTCTGCGGCCTGATCGCCGGCTACAACGGCGAGGACATTGCCCTCAAACGGGTGCGCTCGATCCTGGTCAACCGGCTGAAGATCCAGGGCTTCATCGTCAGCGATCATCCCGAGGATTGGCCGCTTGCGCTGAAGGAGCTCGGCGAGCGTGTCGTCGGCGGCACCCTCAAGTATCGCGAGACGGTCGCCAAGGGCCTCGAGAACGCGCCGCAGGCATTCATCGGCCTGCTAGCCGGCGGCAACGTCGGCAAGCAGCTGGTGAAGCTCGACTGACGCAGCGCATGGAGTGATGAGATGCTCGACCAGTTCCAAGACAAGGTGGCCGTCGTCACCGGCGCCGGGAGCGGCTTCGGCCGCGAGTTCGCCCGGCTCGGCCACCAGCTGGGCATGCGGCTCGTCCTGGCGGACATCCAGCAGGACGCCCTCGACGCCACCGCCACTGAACTGGGCAGCGCCGGCGCCACGCTGATCGCCGAACGGGTGGACGTGTCGGTCGGCAGCGATGTCGAATCCCTGGCCCGGCGCGCCCGCAGCGCGTTCGGCGATGTCGACCTGCTGTTCAACAACGCCGGTGTCGGCGCCGGCGGACTGGTCTGGGAGACATCCGAGCGCGACTGGCAGTGGGTGCTGGGGGTCAACCTGTGGGGCGTGATCCATGGCATCAGGGCGTTCGTGCCGTCAATGATCGCCAAGGGCAGTGCGGGCCACGTGGTGAACACCGCATCGGTGGCGGGCCTGCTGTCCGCGCCGCTGATGGGCGTCTACAACGTCAGCAAGCATTCGGTCGTCACCCTGACCGAAACGCTGTACCACGACCTCAAGCTCGCAAAGGCCCAGGTCGGCTGTTCCGTGCTTTGTCCGGCGTTCGTGCCCACCGGCATCCACGAATCCGAGCGCAACCGGCCGAAGGGCGCGGACGACGACGGGCAACCCACTGCCTCGCAGATCGCGGCTCGCGAGTCGGTCAAGAAGGCGGTCACTTCCGGCAGGCTGACGCCGCAGGATGTCGCGAGGATGACTTTCGATGCCATCCGCGACGACCGCTTCTACATCGTCACCCATCCGAAGATCCTCGGCTCCATCGCCCTTCGTCACCAGGACATCGCCGAGATGCGCAATCCCAGCGACCCCTACAGCTACAAGCCTGAGGTCGCGAAGAAGCTTGGTTGACCCGGATATCCAGAAGGTTCTCTACGCCGCCAGCCGCTCGCGAGCTCCTGCCTACCCGGAGATCGGCCCGCAGGCAGCGCGCGCACTCTACGAGCGGACCGCGCCGATTCTCGACGTGACGCCGGTGCCGCTGGTACTGGTGGACGATTGGATTGTCGAGCAGGGCGCGGAATCCGACGTTGGCCTGCGGGTGCGCCGCTACTGTCCCACGCCGCCGAGCTGGGCGGTGCTGCAGCCGGCGTTGCTGTACTTCCACGGCGGAGGCTTCGTCATCGGCTCCATCGAGACGCATGACCGCCTGTGCCGCCGGCTCGCGGCCCTCTCGGGCTGCATGGTCGTCTCCGTCGACTACCGGCTCGCGCCGGAGCACCGGTTTCCGAGTGCGGTCGACGATGCCTTCGCAGCGCTCGCGTGGTTGATGCGGGAGGGCACATCGCTGGGCATCGACAGCAGCAGGATCGCGGTTGGAGGCGACAGCGCAGGCGGTACCCTGGCTGCCGCCTGTGCGATCCATGCCCGCGACCAGGGATGGCCGCTGGCCCTGCAATTGCTGATCTATCCTGGCACCAGCCCCGACCAGGCGACGCCGTCGCATCGCGACCTCGGGAATGGCTACCTCCTGGAGTCGGGGCTCATCGACTGGTTCTTCGCGCAGTACCTGCGCACGCAGCAGGACCGGTTCGATTGGCGCTTCGCGCCCCTGGTCCACCCGGACCTGCGCGGCGTCGCACCGGCATGGTTCGTGCTGGCGCCGTACGATCCGCTGGTCGACGAAGGCCGGCTTTACTGCGAGCAACTGCGCCGAGCTGGGGTCGAGGCCAATTGCCGGGTCTTCGAGGGCATGATCCATTCCTTCATGCAGTTCGGCGGCCTGGTCGCTGCGGCCCGAAAAGCGCATGCGGAAGCTGCTGCCGTCCTGGCGCGTTACCTGGAGCCGGCACCATGATGGAGGCAAAGGCGATGTCGATCGAGAAGTTCTCGCTGGTCCATCCATTGCGCGTCCGCTGGGCGGAAGCGGACATGCAGGGGGTCGTGTTCAACGCCCACTACCTTGCCTACTTCGACATTGCCATCACCGAATACTGGCGCGTGCTTGCGAAGGGTGACCAGGACTGGCTTGCGCAGGCCTTCGAGCACCTGTACGTGGTCAAGGCAACCGTCGAATTTCACCGCCCGGCACGGTTCGACGACGAGTTGCAGGTGGCGGTGCGCTGCGCTCGCCTGGGCAGATCCAGCATGACGGTCGACTTCGAGATCCATCGCACCGGCGAACATCTCATCAGCGGCCAGAGCATCTATGTGTACGCGAAGGACGCCAAGTCGATGCCGATTCCCGACGACCTGCGGCGCCGCATCCATGGCTTCGAGAAGATCCCGCCGCTCTGAATTACGGCTCGACTACGCGTCGCGGGCGTCGTCGCGCCCGGCAAGCGTGAAGCGCTCTCGCACCGTCCCCAGCGGCCGGCCCCCTGGCCCATAGCTGCGCTCGGTGAAGAAGACGGCGCCGTTGCGATCGACGCCGATAACGGTGCTGCAGCGGGTGCCGTAATGGTCGTCGACGATGAAAGGGGCCGACAGCAGACTCTCGCGGGCTGGGTCAAGGCCGGTGGCGGGCAGTTGCGCCGCCGGCGCGAGGGTGCGGTCGGCCAACGCATCGAGCAGGAACGCTTCGACTCCGGCGGCACGGGCGGCGCGAATCGAGTGCGACTCGAGCGCCTCGGTCATCGCGGTGTGCAAGAGGCGCGTCTTTGGCCATTCGACGTCCAGAGTCGCGTTGGAGACGACGTGCACCCCAGGCCGCAATTGCCGTGGTCTCGAGCCTTGCAGGTTGTTCAGATAACCCGCATCGATACCCTCTGCTCCGCGCGCAATCTGCATAGCCAGGAGGTTGAAGCCTGCATACGCAGCCGGCGGCGGTTCGAGCGCCTCCAGGAAACGCGATGGCTCGAGATCGGCTGCGAGATATCGGGCCACCAGTTGCCCGCGCGACGGCGGCACCACATCAGCAATGGCCGGCGACGGCGGCATCAGCCCCGGACGCAGGTTGGTCAGCGCGCCCATGCGCAGTGATCCGTTGCCCGGCGATCGCCGGACCCCGAGCCACGTACCGCCGCCCTGCAGGTCGCGGCCGGCAAGAATGCCCGCTGGCGATCCTTCCGATGGGAGGCCGCCTGACGGCGCGCGATCCCAATAGGCTGCCGGCACCGCATGCCGGTCATGGAATTCATCGCGATTGGCAGCCAGGAGCAGCAGCCACGGCCCCGGCATGTCGACCGCGACGGCGATCAGGCACACGGCTCGAATATTTCGTAGTGCCGGGCACCGTCGACGAGGTCGACGATTCCCGCGGCACGCGCGCAGCGCTCGATCGATTCCTGAAGGGAACCGTTCGACGACGGCGCCTCATCGCGCAATGAGTAGATCTCCATCCAGGTCTGCAATCCCGCCTCTTCGTCGATCCTGCGCATCAGCCTGGCTTTCCACTCGCCCGCATCCGCCATCCCGCGCTCGAAAGCCAGCAGCAGGGCCGGCACGCGGGCCGGCTGGATACGGTAATAGACGAAGACGACGCGGCGCTCCCGGCCCCACGCCTGCAAGCCGGGAAGCTGCGATTCAGGAAGCGGCATCCGGCACCGGCGCCGCAGGCGCGGAGCGGGCCGCGGGGGCGGCAGCGGGGGCCGGCAGCGAATAGGGCAGCGGCAGCCGTGCGATCGGACTCGCGCCGATCTGCAGGGCCGGCTGCGCATCGCCCTCGGGAGCCACCGCGCCGATCATGCTCTCGAACAGCACGACGAAACGGCTGCCGTCGCCCATCGGGGCGGCCAGCACCACCTGGCCGACCGGCTCGGCCGAACCGGACGCCGGCGCGTGCACATCACTGCCGGATGCCGGCACCTCCCCGGCACCCAGGCCGAGGAACGTCCGGCGCTTGAGCTTGCCGAGGTATTGGCTGCGGGCGACCACTTCCTGGCCGGGGTAGCAGCCCTTCTTGAAGTCGACGCCGCCGACGAGCTCGAAATTGATCATCTGCGGTACGAAAAGTTCCTGACTGGCTGCCTCTATCCGGGCAATCCCGGAGAGCACTTCCAGCCGGCGCCAGTCCGCCATCGGCAGCAGGCTCGTGCCTGCTGCCTGCAACGCACGCAATGTTTCGTCGAGGGAGCCTGCCGGCAGCGGCCGCAAGGCACGCAAGACGCGCAGGTCCTCGGCCGTCTCCAGCCTAGCGGGATCCAGCGCGGCGGCGAGCTTCGCCGACACCGCAACGGCGGGGAGCACCACTGCGCCTTCAGCAGCGGGGGCTGCCTCGCCTGCTTCAACCTGCAGGATCCCGAGCAGCGCCATCGAGTCGCTTGCATCCTCGACCTTCGCCTTGGCCCGCAGCACGAACATCGACAGTCGTCTGGCAATGGGAGCTGCGAGGTCGCGGCTGCATGCAAGCCAGAAGGTATCGACGGCGGTGTCGCGCCATAGCCAGAAGCTCGCCATCAAACGGCCCTTCGCGGAACAGTAGCCCGCGAGCCGCACGTCGCCATCCGTAAGGCCGGCGACGTCGTTGGTCAGCTGTGACTGCAGGAACGAAGCGGCGTCCGCACCGTGGACCTTGAGCAGGCCCAGTTCGTCCAATCTGACGACACCCGAACGGAATCCGCCGCCCGTGCTGCCGTCGGCTGCCGCGGCCCGGCCGGCCGATTCCGTCGGAACGCCTGTCGATACGCCTGTCGATACCTCGGACACCCGCTGCTCCAATGCGGTTTCCCGCGTGAAAACATGGCCACGATTCGAGCATCGGGCCGCGTCGGTATTATAGGAACCTTGTCGAACGTGGCTGACTTCCCCCTGATGCGCAAGAGCGTTGCCCTGTTGTTCCGGATGCTGTTGCTGCTGGCGGTGGTCGGCACCCTCGTCGCCGCCTACCAGTGGTGGCACTACGGGCATGCTTCGCTCGTCGGCACCGGCGGTAAAGTCCAGTTCGAGGTCCGCCGAGGCGAGGGAGGGCGTCCGCTGGCGGCAATCCTGCAGAAAGCCGGAGTTCCCGTGCAGGATTGGGAACTCGCGCTCGCCTGGCGTCTGCGCGGCGACAGCGACCAGATCAAGGCTGGGCGCTATGAACTGGAAGGGCCGGTCACGCTCAAGACGCTGCTCGACCAGCTGGTGATCGGCCAACCGGTGAAGGAGCGGATGGTCGTGCTGATCGAAGGCTGGACCTTCCGCCAGGTTCGCGAAGCGCTGGCAAGGGCGCCCGAGCTGGTCAACACGATCGAGGCACTGCCCGACGAGCAGGTCATGCAGAAGATCGATCCGGCGCAGAGCCATCCGGAGGGGATGTTCGCCCCGGACACCTATGCCTATCCGCCCGAGAGCTCCGACGTCGAGCTGCTCGCGCGCGCCTACCGGCTGCAGATGCAGCGGCTGGCCGCGGCCTGGGAGAGCCGTGCGGAGGGCCTGCAGCTGCGCAACGAGCGCGAACTGCTGGTCCTCGCGTCAATCGTCGAGAAGGAGTCTGCGCGCGACGAGGATCGCGCCATGGTCGCGGCGGTCTTCCATAACCGCCTGCGCCAGGGGATGATGTTGCAGAGCGACCCGACGACCATCTATGGCATCGGCAGCTCCTTCGACGGCAACCTGCGGCGAAATCACCTGCGCGCGGACACGCCCTACAACACCTACGTGCGGCCGGGGCTGACGCCGACGCCGATCTCGATGCCGGGCAACGGCGCGCTGCTGGCCACTGCGCGGCCTGCTCAGTCGAAGGCGCTGTACTTCGTCTCCCGCGGCGACGGCAGCAGCGAATTTTCCAACGACCTGAGCAGCCACAACCGCGCAGTCAACCGCTACCAGCGCAAGGCCCAATGAAGGGCCGCTTTATCACCTTCGAGGGCATCGACGGCGCCGGCAAGAGCACTCACCTGCCTCGCTGTGCCGAACTGTTGCGTGACAAGGGGCTTGAGGTGCTGGTGACCCGCGAGCCGGGCGGCACCGAATTGGCGGAGCTGATCCGTGACTGGTTCCTACGACACGACACCGATGCGGACACCGAGGTGCTGCTCGCCTTCGCCGCCCGCAGCGACCACCTGGCGCGCGTCATCCGGCCGGCCCTCGCCGCGGGCAAGTGGATCATCTGCGATCGCTTCACCGATTCGACCGTAGCCTATCAGGGTGGCGGACGGGGACTGGGCAGGGAGCGAGTCGAACAGATCGAGCAGTGGCTGCATCCGGACCTGCAGCCCGACCGGACCTACCTCTTCGACCTCCAACCGGAGGAAGCGGCTCGACGCCGCGCGAAAGCGAGGGCAGCCGACCGTTTCGAGGGACAGGATGTCGGCTTTTTCCAGCGGGTCCGCGACGCCTACCGCGCCCGCGTCGAGACGGACGCGGTCCGTGCTGCCGCCACCCGGCCGAGGATTCTGCCGATCGACGCCGCAGGAGACCCCGACCAGATCTGGAGATCGCTTGAACAAGATCTCCTAACTTGTTGTGGCGACTGGGTTTCTCGGTGACAGATAAGCAATGAGCAGGCCGCTCTTCGAGGTCCACGCGGCGGTGGCGCGTCGGCTCTTGAGTGCCGGGGACCGTCTGGCCCATGCGCTGCTGCTGTACGGCGCTCGCGGCATCGGCAAAGGGGCGATGGCGGGGTCGCTCGCCAGGGGCTTGCTCTGCGAGACCGCTGCAGCCGACCGTCCGTCGCACCTGGCCTGCGGATCCTGCCCCTCCTGCCACTGGTTCGACGCCGGCAACCATCCCGACTTGCGGGTGGTCGATCTGCTCATCAGCAAGGAGGGCAAGACCGCCTGGGAGATATCGATCGACCAGATCCGCGATCTGGAGGACTTCGTCGGGATGACTGCATTTCGCGACGGCGCCCGGGTGGTGGTGATCGATCCGGCCGAGACGATGAGCGTGCCGGCAGCCAATGCGCTGCTCAAGATGCTCGAGGAACCGGGCCAGAAGACCTGGTTCCTGCTGGTGACGCATCGGCCCGACAGCCTGCCCGCAACCGTCCGGTCGCGTTGCCGCAGCGTGCTCGTGCCGACGCCCACGCCGGAGCAACAACGGGCATGGCTGGCCGCGCGAGGCAACGTTCCCGCGCCGGAAGCCGAGCGACTTCTGGCATTCGCCGGCGGCGCGCCGTTGCATGCATGCCACCTCGCTGACCCTGCGGCGCTGACCGCCTATCGGAGCCTGCTGGAGGCGATCGGATCGCTGCCGGACACTGCAACCGTTGCCGTGGCCGATGTGGTCGCGGGAGCCGAAGTCGGACAGTGGTACGCGCTCCTGCAGCGCTGGGTAGCGGACCTGGTGCGGGTGGGTGCGGGGGCGGCGCCTCGGTTCTTTCCGGATTCTGCGCCCCGGCTGCAGCAACTGTCCCGGCGCTGCTCGCTCGCTGGGCTGACGCAGGCGGCCGCGCGGCTGCAGCGCCAGGCGGTTCTCGTTCGGCATCCCCTGAACCCGCGGCTGTTCGCCGAGGAGGCGCTTGCCCTGTACCTGGATGCATTTGACAGATCTCGCAGTGGTTGAAGCAGCGGCGCAGCACGCCGCCGCCTCGGACGGCTGCTGCACCTGGAGCGGTTAACGAGATGAGCAACCCAGTCACCGACACCGATACCTCCGCCAAGATGGCGGCCCGTCCCAGCGTCATCTCCCTGTCGATCAAGGAGAAGGGCGCGCTCTACGCCGCCTACATGCCTTTCGTGGAGAACGGCGGTCTGTTCGTGCCGACGCAGCGTCCGGCTCAGCTCGGCGACGACCTCTATGTCATCCTGACCCTGATGGACGACCCGGCCAAGGTAGCCATCCCGGGCAAGGTCGCCTGGATCACGCCGGCAGGCACCACCGGGCGCCAGCAGGGCATCGGCATCCAGTTCAGCAAGACCGACGCCAGCATGCAGGCGCGCGCCAAGATCGAGGACCTGCTCGGGTCCACGCTAAAATCATCCCGGCCATCCAACACGGTCTGAAGCCCGGCTGAGAATCCAGCCGGTCGGCGGGCCGGCTGTTGGCCGACACCTGTCAGCCTGGATTCCCATGTTCGTCGATTCGCACTGCCATCTGGACTTCCCCGAACTGACCGACCGCCTGCCCGCGGTGCTCGCCAACATGGCGGCGGCCCGGGTAGAGCATGCGCTCTGCATCAGCGTAACCCTGGAAGACTGGCCGCGGGTGGCGGCGCTGGCGCAGGATCATCCGCAGCTGAGCGCTTCCGTCGGCGTGCATCCCGACAGCGCGAACGTCCGGGAGCCCTCGGTGCGCCAGCTGGTGGAGCTGAGCCGGGCCGACAAGGTCGTCGCGATCGGTGAGACCGGTCTCGACTACTTTCGTGCCTCCGGCGACATGACCTGGCAGCAGGAGCGGTTCCGCACGCACATCCGAGCCGCGCGCGAATCCGGCAAGCCGCTGGTGATCCACACCCGCGCCGCCAGCCAGGACACCTTGCGCATCATGCATGAGGAGAGGGCCGGCGAAGCGGGCGGCGTGATGCACTGCTTCACCGAGGACTGGGAAGTCGCGCAGGCGGCGCTCGACCTGGGATTCCACATTTCCATCTCCGGTATCGTCACCTTCAAGAACGCCGCGGTGGTGCGGGATGTGGCCGTGCGGGTGCCACAGGAGCGCCTGCTGATCGAGACCGACTCCCCGTACCTCGCGCCCGTTCCGAACCGCGGCAAGACCAACGAGCCGGCGTGGGTGGTCCACGTGGCCAGCGCGATCGCGGCGTTGCGCGATCTGCCGGTGGAAGCCGTTGCCGCCTTCACCACCGAGAACTATCATCGACTGTTCGGCGCAGCACATGCAGCCTGAGTCGCCTGAGCCCCCGGCACGGATGCAGGCGGCGGGGAGGAGGGTGCTTCCGAGGCTCGTGCTGTTGAGTCTCGTGCTTTTCAACGGCTCTCTTTCCGGCGTCGCGATCTCCGGCCTGGTGGTTTCCGGCCTGGTTCTGACCCTGCCGGCGGCCGCGTCTGCCCAGGAGGGCCCGCCGGGATTCTTCAATGCGATCGCCAGGGACGACGATGCCGACGTGAGGGTCTACCTGCTGCGGGGCGTGCCGGTCGCGGCCCGCAACCGCGACGGCACGCCCGCTCTGGTCCATGCGGCCGCCGAGCGCTCATTCAAGGTGGTGCGCACCTTCCTGGCGATTCCCGGCACCGACGTCGAGGTGACGAACCGGGCGAACGAGACGGCGTTGATGTACGCGTCGTTGCATGGCAGCGTCGATACTGCCATCCTGCTGATCCAGAAGGGCGCCCAGGTCAACCGTCCGGGCTGGACACCGTTGCACTATGCAGCGACCGGCGGCAACGAGGGGATGGTGGACCTGCTCCTGGACAAGCATGCCTTCATCGATGCGGAGTCACCCAACCGCAGCACGCCGCTGATGCTGGCGGTGCGTCAGAAGCACGAAGCACTGGGGCGGCGGTTGATTGCTGCCGGCGCAGACCCTTCCTTGCTCAATGATGCCGGCATGTCCGCCGCGGACTATGCGGCTCGCAACGGCAATGCCGCGCTCGCCGACTGGCTCCGCGCCAGAGCCACGGAATACGATGCCAGATACAGGGCCACAGGAACCGTTCGGAAGTAGATTGGGGACGCGGGTCCGCTGCGATCACATACTGCGGAACTGCCCCGCAGCCCGGCGGCTCGACAGCCCACAACCCAGCTTGAAGCAGACATGAACACGATATTCGCCGACGTTCGCAAGGCTCCGGCAGCCTGCAGGGCTCTCGCCGCGTTGGCAGCGGCGGCCCTGCTCGGCGCCGGGTGCGCAACCACCGGCACGGAAGACGACGGGTTTTCCGGCTCGCCGGCATCGCGCGTCACGAGTCCTGCGGGGGAGCGAATCATCGCCGGCATCGCGGACATGGTGCTGACCAACCAGGCTTGGCCCACTTTCGAGCAGGCCCGAGCGAATCCGGTGGTTTCCCTGCAGGACGGCTCGCCGCTCTACGTCTACATCCGCGCAAGCCGCCCGCTCGGCGATCTCGCCCATCCCGCCGACCCGGGCGGGACCTATACGTTCAGCGACTATCCGCACCTGTTCCTGCAGATCGGCGATAACGAGAGCCTGAGGATCCTCGCCACCTGCTACGTCACCCTGACATCGGAAGAGGCCCGCGCACGCGAGGTGGTCGTGGCGCTTGCCCCCCTCACTCACCGGCCGGGCCAGAACCCGGCCGACTGCTGGCTCGCGACGGTTGCCGGCTCCCGCGGCGGCAAGCGCACTTACGAGGTCCGGTTGGCAGGCTTTGCCGGCAAGTTCGAGAGCTGGCTGCCGGTCCCCGACCTGCTTGCGGTTGCGCCGGTCGCGACCGATTTTTCGACGGGCGCCGCCGAGTACGCGACCATGCTCAGGGCCACGCCGATGCGAAACGCGACCCTGCTGGCAAGCAATGCCCCCATGCCCGCCACCGCCGTCGCGCCGACGGCGCTCGCGTCGCCGGTGCCGGCGCCAACCGCGGTTGCCACGCCCATTCGTAGTTCCTCCCTGGTGGCCCTCGACAGCGTGCCGCTGCCGGGCCCGCGGCAGGACATCGGCGGCAGCCGCATGGAGCTGCAGCTTCAGAGCCTGAGCGCAGCACTGCTTGGCCGCCGCCCGAGCGAAGCCTATTTCCTGGATTCACAGTGGACCAGCACCACCGACCAGCGTGGCAGGGTGGTGCAACAGCATGCACACGCGGCCGCCATCTTCAAGGGCGCCTCGTGCAGCTGGCTGCGCCTCAAGGCATTTCGCCGCCCGGGCGGCTCCGGGCTGATCGACGTCGAGCCGGTCGGTGACCCGGTCGAGATCAACTGCACCGAACTGAGGTAGGGCTCGCGACGTCGTCGGGCGCGCGGCCGGCCGCCGCGTCGGTGGTGCCGCGCGACGCGGCGGCGGTATATTGGCGGAAAATGCTCACGCCCGCCCCGACCGTCTCTTCACGCATTGCGCAGTTCATGGCGGCGAGCCCGCTTCGGGACGCGTCGTTTCGCCTCTTCTACACCGGCTCGGTCGGCACCGCCCTTGGCTACACGATGCAGGCGGCCATGGCCGCCTGGGTCATGGCGACGCTGACACCGTCGGCCTTGATGGTCGCCCTGGTGCAGTCCGCGAGCACCTTGCCTTTCCTGCTCTTCGGGCTGATCGCGGGCTCGCTCGCCGACATCATGAACCGGCGCCGGCTGATCATCGTCACGCAGATGGTGATGCTGCTGTCCACCGCGGTTCTCGGCGCGATTGCGGTGACCGGCCTGGTCAGTCCGTCGTCGCTGCTGCTGCTCACGTTCATCTGCGGCGCCGGCTTCACTTTCTACATGCCGGCGCAGCAGGCCAGCATCAACGATCTCGTCAGCCGCGACGATCTGCCTCGGGCGGTGGCACTCGGCGCGGTGGCCTTCAACGTCGCCCGTGCCATCGGCCCGGCGATCGCAGGCGCGATTGCCGCCTGGCTCGGCTCCGGCAGCGCGCTGCTGGCAAGCTCGCTGTTCTTCCTGATCATGATGTTCGGCGTGCGCAGCCTGGCGCCCCGGGAGAAAAACCTGCCGGGGGTGCCGGAAACTCTTTTTGCCGGTGTGCAGAGCGGCCTGCGCTTTGCGCGCCATTCGCCGGCGATGCGATCGCTGGTCATCCTCAACGTCAGCTTCACCGTCTGCGCCAGCGCCCTCTGGGCCTTGATCCCGCTGGTCGCCCGCGACCAGCTCGGGTTGGGGCCCGGCGGCTACGGGTTGCTCTACGGCACCTTCGGCGCCGGCGCGGTCGTCTGCGCGCTCGCGATCCCGGGGCAGATGCAGAAGTACTCGCTCAACACCGTCGTTCGCGCCAGCATCCTGCTCTGGACCGGCGCGACCCTGCTGGTCGCGGCGACAACCGTCACCGTCGTCGCGCTGGTCGGCGCGCTGCTTGCCGGCGCAGCCTGGGTCGGTGTCCTGGCGAGCCTTTCAGCAGGCACCCAGAGCACCGCACCTGCATGGGTACGGGCGAGAGCGGTGTCGATCAACCTGCTCGCGCTGCAGTCGGGACTTGCGGTCGGCAGCTTCCTGTGGGGCGCCCTCGCATCGATCATCGAGATCCGGGCCACCATGGCCGTGTCCGCGGGGATCATGCTGCTGCTCTACGGGATCAACCACCGGGTCCACGTGAAACTCGGCGACGAGGCGGATGTCACGCCATTCGCCCAGCTGCCCGACCTGGCGGTCGCAGTGGAGCCGATGCCGACGGACGGCCCGGTGCTCGTGCAGGTCGAGTATCGCATCGAGGAGGATCATCGAGCGGCTTTCCTGCAGGCAATCCAGGCGGTGGAGGCCACGCGCCGCCGCAATGGCGCCACCAGCTGGCGGGTATTTCGCGATGTAAGCGAGGACGAACGCTTCGTCGAACGCTACGTAGTCACGTCCTGGGCGGAATACGTGCGGCTGCGCATGCGCATGACCGTCGCCGACCGCATGCTGCAGAACCGGGTGATCGAGCTGCAGCGCAAGGACGTGCCGGTGCGGGTATCCCGGCTGATCGGCGTCAATGCCCTGAAGCACTGACTTTTCCGACTTCCTCTCTCAACCCGAACTGTCGCGCGCGAGGCGCAGGCCGCTGAACTGCCAGCGGGCCTCCGGCGGGAAGAAGTTCCGGTAGGTCGCGCGAATGTGCGTGCGCGAGGTGGCAAACGATCCGCCCCGCAGGACGAACTGGTTGCACATGAACTTGCCGTTGTATTCGCCGACGGCGCCGGGCGACGTCCGGAAACCGGGGTAGGGCAGGTAGGCGCTTGCGGTCCACTCCCAGAGATCGCCCCAGACCTGCCCAAGACCACCTTCCGCATCAGCCGAATCAGCCGCCGCCGGAACGGACGCGGCCGGCAGCGGGCGCAGCAGGCCGCGCTCGAGCAGGTTGTCGCGATCGGAGATCGGCGTGCATGCCGCGGCATGCTCCCATTCCGCCTCGGTCGGCAGCCGGCAGCCGGCCCAGCGCGCATAGGCATCGGCTTCGAAGAAGCTCAGGTGCGCGACCGGGGCGGCCGGCTCCAGCGGCTGCCAGCCGGTCAGGGTGAACACCTGGATGGGCCCCGGCGAATCTGTCGCGCCTGCTGCGGCTGCATCGCGGGCTCCTCCGGTACCTTGAGGCGCGCCGGCCTGGGGGCCGTCCGCCTTCCGCCAGTAAAGCGGCAGGGACCAACCCTCCGCCTGGACGCGATCCCAACCGAGGGACAACCAGAACTCCGGACGCCGATAGCCGCCATCGCGCACGAAGGCCAGGTACTCGGCGCAGGTCACCAACCGATCCGCAAGCTCGAACGGCTGCAGTAGCGCCTGGTGCGCGGGAAGTTCGTTGTCGAAGCAGAAGCCATCAGCCTGGTGACCGACGGCGACGATCCCACCATCGAAATGCCGGAACGACACGGGCGCATCCAACACGCCAAGGGCGCTCGCCGAATCAGCAGGACCGGCGCCTCTTCCCGACGCCGGCACGGGTGACGAGTAGGCGGGTCCGGCCGGGTTGCAGGACAGCAGGTGCTTGACGTCGGTAAGGATCAGCTCCTGATGCTGCTGCTCATGGTTCAGGCCGAGCACCAGAAGGTCGCGAAAAGCCTGGCCGGCGATCGCGCCGTCGCCGATGGCCGCGACCATCGCTTCGTCTACCTGCCTGCGGTAGTCCATTACCTCCGCCAGCGTCGGACGCGTGAGCAGGCCGCGCTGTGGGCGTGGATGCTTCTCGCCGACCGCGTTGTAGTAGGAGTTGAAAAGGATCCGGTACTGTGCGGACTGCGGCGTATAGCCGCTGACGAACTCGCCGAGCAGGAAGGTCTCGAAGAACCAGGTCGTATGCGCGAGATGCCACTTGACCGGACTTGCGTCCGGCATCGACTGGGCCTGGCAATCTTCCGGCGACAGCGGTGCGGCTAGCGCCAGCGTGGCGGTACGCACCCGTCGGTAGTCGTCGACCAGCCGCTGCGGCTCGCAGCCGGCCGACGCGGTGGAGGATTCGACAGGCATGCGGGAGGAAAAGCGGTCGGGTGCGTTCATGTATCAGTTCACCGCGTGGAAGACGGCATACCGGCCTGCATCATCGGTCCATTGGCGGACCGCGCGAAAACCCGCCTGGCGCAGCATCGCATCGAAACGCTCCAAAGTGTATTTGCAAGCCGACTCGGTATGGATTCTTTCGCCTGCGGAAAAGGCCCGCTCGCCGCCCTCCCAGCGCACCACCAGGTCCTGCCTTGCCTGCAAGTGCATTTCGACGCGCGAAAGCACCTGGTTGAAGAGCGCGACATGGTCCCACTGCGCAGGATCGAAATCGCTGCCGAGGAGGCGATTGACATTTCGCAGGATGTTCCGATTGAACGCGGCAGTGACGCCGAGCGCGTCGTCATAGGCGCGACGCAGCACTTCAGCATCCTTGAGCAGATCCACCCCGATCAGCAGGCCGCCACCCGGGGCCTGCGACTGGATACGCCTCAGGAATGCAAGCGCCTGCGCGGGCGGAAAGTTGCCGATGCTCGATCCAGGATAGAAGAAGAGCGGGGTCTCCCCTTCAAGTTCCTCGGCCAGCTCCTCGGGCAGGTCAAGCGCCGTGGAAAAATCCATGCCCACGCCCACCATCGCTATACCGGGATAGGCGGTTGCGAGCTTCTCGACTGCGCGCCTCACGAACTCGACCGAGATATCGATCGCGACATAGCGCGCCGGTCGCAGGTCCCCGAACAGGCTCATGGCCTTGACGCAGTTGCCGGCTCCGAGGTCGATCAGCGAGGCGCCTTCGCCCACGCTGGCGGCGATCTCCGCGGCGCGGGAAGCAAGGATGGAAGCCTCGGTTCGCGTCGGATAGTACTCGTCGAGTTCTGTGATCGCTTCGAAGAGATGCGAGCCCAGTACGTCGTAGAAGAATTTCGGTGACAGCTGCGCCTTCGGACGCAGCAGCCCGTCGATGACCTCCTGACGGGGCGCCGCCCGGCTGCTGTCGGCATGCACCTGCAGGAACCGCGGGCTCGGGCCCGGCAGCCGGGATTTCGTCGCAGTTTTGGGCGCGGTTGTCGGAAGCACGGCATCTCCTCGTGGCGCATGGCTGCGCTGAATGGCTAAGCGAATGGCTGATCCTGGTTGCCCAGGCGGGAATCGGTCAGGCAGATAACGCACCCGGCGAGCGGCTGCCGGTCCGCACCCTGATTTTACCGGTCATCCCGCGGCGGCGTCGGGGGAGTCCCCAGCGTGCGCGGCGGGCATGTCCGTTGCTGTGTCTTCCGAATGCGCGGCAATGACGTATCGAGCAACAGAGAGAAGATCATGCAGGATGGGACATATCACCACCGCGCCACCGGACGCCGGCGGACCAATCAAAGGTTCGCGGGCTCGCTGGAGCGCTTCGCTGTCCGCTTCGCCGAATTGGCGCTGCTGGCCGGGCTGGTCGGTGCCGGGGTCGCACTTCTGATCGGGAACGCCGGATGAACGACGCAGCCCGAGCAGGTCGTGTCTTGATCTGATCGATTTCCGAGTGCCTGAAAGCATCCTGCCGGTCGCCGGCAACGCCTGAGCCCGAATCGGAGCATGTCGCCACGTCGCGCACAGGCATCATCCGCTGGGCCTGGGACCAGTAGTCCGGTTGCGACCGCAGCCGGCGTGGGAGCACCACGCCTCTCGATCCCTCTGCCTGCGGCCATGCTCGATGCCCTGCCGCACTTCACTGCCTTACTGTCGCCGGAGGGCGTCGTACGCTTCGTGAATGCGCCCGCGCTCGCCGCGATCGCCCGAACCCCAGTCGAGGTCGAGGGCCTGCCCCTTTGGCAGACGCCATGGTGGGAGTTCGATCAGCAGGCGCAGGGCCAGATCCGGCTGGCGTGCGCGCGTGCGGCGCTCGGCGAAACGGCTCGCCTGCATGTGGCGATGCGCACCAGCGCCGAACCGCCGAGGGTCGTGGACTTCAGCGTCGCGCCGGTCCGAGATGGCGAGGGGAATCTGCAGCAACTGGTTGCTTCCGCCGCGGACTCTCTTGGCCAGGCCGCCGCAGACAGCGACTTGCTTGCACGCTACCGGCGCAAGGACGAATTCCTCGCGATGCTGGCGCACGAGCTGCGCAACCCCCTCGCCCCGCTGCGCAATGCCGCAGCGATGCTGCGGCTGAGCGACGACCAGCACCCCCAACGCATGGCGATCAGCGCACTCGTCGACCGGCAGGTCGGCCACCTGTCACGGCTGCTCGACGATCTGCTCGACGCCTCGCGCATCGACCAAGGCAAGATCGCGTTGAGCCTGGAGCCGGTGGAACTCGGCAGCCTGCTCGCACAGGCGCTCGAGGGGGCCCGGACGCTGACAGATGCGCGCGGCCAGCAGATGATCCTGACGCGACCGCGGCGCCAGGTGTGGATGAATGCGGACCCGGTGCGGCTCACGCAGATCATCGACAGCCTGATCAGCAACGCCTCGAAGTTCAGCGATCCCGACGGCGCCATCAAGGTCACGCTGTCGGCCAGGCAACGCGAGGCGCAATTGAGCGTCAGCGACGATGGCCAGGGAATCGACGCGGATCTGCTGCCACGCGTGTTCGATCTCTTCACGCAGGGTGCACGTTCGCTCGATCGCAGCCAGGGCGGGCTCGGCATCGGCCTGTCGCTGGTCAAGAACCTGAGCCTGATGCACGGTGGCACGGTCACCGCCGCCAGCGAGGGACCCGGCCGCGGCGCCACGTTCGTGGTCACGCTGCCGCTACTCGCGCGCCGCGTGGCACCTCAAGTACCCGTCGCTGCCGATCCGGTTTCGCTGCACGCCAGGCGGGTGATGGTGGTCGACGACAACGTCGATGCTGCCGAAAGCCTTGCGGAACTGCTGGCGCTCAAGGGGCACGAGGCGAGGGCGGTCACCGAGCCCAGGGCGGCGCTCGACATGGCTCCTGACTTCGCGCCGGAAGTCGTCCTGCTCGATATCGGCCTGCCGGACATCGACGGCTTCGAGGTCGCCCGCATGCTGCGCAAGATTCCGTGTACGCGGCACTCGCTGCTCGTCGCGGTGACCGGCTATGGCCAGGCGGAAGATCGGCGGGCATCGAGCGCCGCCGGCTTCGACTACCACCTGGTGAAGCCGGTCAGCCTGCGCCAGATCGAGGAGTTGATCAACCGGCGGCATTAGCCGGATGCCGGCTGGCCGGCTAGCCGGCTGTCGGGGAGAAGATACCCGCGGCGGTCAGAAACCGACCTTGTCCGCGCCCTTGAGCGCAAGGATCCGGCGCGCGTCGTCCGGCGTCGCCACTTCGAGCCCGAGTTGCTCGACGATCTCGCGCGCGGCGCGGACCTGGTCGGCGTTGCTGCGGGCAAGCTTGCCGGGCCCGATCCAGAGAGAATCCTCGAGGCCGACCCGGATGTTGCCGCCCATGGCCGCGGACATGGCGGCGATCGGCAGCTGATTCTTGCCGGCACCGAGCACGCTCCACTGGTAGTCCTTGCCGAAGAGCCGATCAGCGGTGCGCTTCATGTGCAGGACGTCCTCGGGATGGCCACCGATCCCGCCGAGGATCCCGAATACCGACTGGATGAAGAACGGCGCCTTGACCAGTCCACGATCGGCGAAATGGCGCAGCGTGTAGAGGTGGCCGATGTCGTAGCACTCGATCTCGAACCGCGTGTCGTTGCGCGCGCAGGTGGTCAGGATATTCGCGATGTCCTTGAACGTGTTCTTGAAGATCCGGTCATCCGAGCCGGCGAGGTAGGGCTGCTCCCAATCGAATTTGAACTCCTTGAACCGCTCCAGCATCGGGTAGAGCCCGAAGTTCATCGATCCCATGTTCAGCGAGGCGACCTCGGGCTTGAAAAAGGCGCACGGCCCGAGGCGTTCCTCGACCGACATCGTCGGCGCGCCACCGGTGGTGATGTTGATGACGGCATTGGTGCGACGCTTGATCTCCTTGAGAAACGGCTCGAAGGCCTGCGGCGACTGGTCCGGCCGGCCGTCCTTCGGATTGCGGGCGTGCAGGTGCACGAGCGCGGCGCCGGCTTCGGCCGCGGCGATCGCCGCCTCGGCGATCTCCTCCGGCGTGATCGGCAGGTAAGGCGACATCGACGGCGTGTGGATGGCGCCGGTGACTGCGCAGGTGATCATCACCTTGCGGGGCTGCGGACGGTTGCTCTTGCTGTCATCTGCCATGTCGGGCTCTCACTTCTTCCAGGGTTGCTGATGCTTCAGGTGCGCGGCGAGCGCGGCGAGCCGCTCGTTGCGCCATTGGGTCTTGCTGGCGATCGCCTGCGGCCCGGGCGTGCTTCCCCAGGACGCGACCACCTTCGACCAGTTCCCGCTGTCCCAGACTTCCGGCGGGGCAGGATGTGCCTGCAGGTGCCGGTAGAAGCCGGTGTAGCGAGTGCAGTAGTCCGGGATACCCCCGGGCGCGTTCAGCTCGATCGTCTCAAAGGGGCCCATGAACGACCAGCGACGGCCGAGGCCTTCCGACAGCGTCTTGTCGAGATCCTGCGGCGAGCAGTAGCCTTCTCCGACCAGGCGGAATGCCTCGGCGAGCAGCGCACCCTGGAGCCGGTTGAGCAGAAACCCATCGACTTCGCGCAGCACGTCGACCGGCACCTGCCCGACCGATTCGTAGACCTCGCGCGCCCGACGCCGCGTCTGCTCCGAAGTCCACGGGGCACCGCAGAGCTCGACGATCGGCACGAGGTGCGGAGGATTGACCGGATGCCCGACGATGCACCGCGCACGGCCGGCAAGCTCGCCGGTGAAGCGAGACGCGACGATCGCGGAAGTTGAAGACGCCAGCACGCATTCCGGCGGAGCGGCACGATCGAGCCGGCCGAATGTCTCGATCTTGGCCTGCACCACCTCCGGCCCGTTCTCCTGCACGAAATCGACGCCATCGACCGCTTCCTCCAGCGAGTCGCAGGCTGACACCCGGCCCGCCGCCGCCGCCGGATCGTCGACCAGGCCATGGCGCGCCAGGTCCGCAAGGCTGTCCGCGACGTAGCCGGCCGCGGTGGCACGCACCGTCGGCTCGGGATCCCAAAGCCTTGCCTGCCAGCCGGCGCGGGCGAAGACATTTGCCCAGGCCCGCCCGATGAGTCCACAACCGACAATGGCAACGATCGGCATCGGCCGCTCCTTCCTCGATGATCTGGTGACGGTCAGAGCCAGAGGATCCGGCGTCTCAAGTCGAGATTGTCGCTCAACTCGCGCGACGGACCAACGTGGATCACCTGCCCGCGCTCGAGCGCGACGGTGCGGTCCGAAAGGGCAAGCGCAAGATCGAGGTGGTGGTCGACGATGAGGATCGACACCTCGTGGCGCAGCCTGTCGAAGGCCTCGAAGAGTTCCTCGACCACCGCCGGCGCCAGGCCCTCGAAGGGTTCGTCGAGCAGCAGCACCTGGGTGTCGCCGGAAAGCGCCCGCGCCACCGCGACCATCTGCTGTTCGCCACCCGAGAGGTAGTCGGCCGGCGAGCGCCAGCGCTGCTTGATGCGCGGGAAGAAGGCGAAGATCTTCTCCTCGTCCCAGAACACGCCCGCGCCATTGCGCCTGCGCAGGCGGCCCAGTTCCATGTTCTCGGCGACGCTCATGCCGGCGAAGAGCCCACGACCCTGCGGGACATACGAAACGCCGCGCCGCGTGATCCGCGCCGAGCCTTGCCCGGCGAGGGACACCCCGCCCAGCGCGATCGTGCCGTGCTGCGGGGGCGCGATGCCGACGATGGTCTTGAGGACCGTGGACTTGCCGGCGCCGTTGCGCCCCAGCAGGGCGACGATCTCGTGGCGCTGCACGTCGAACGTCACGCTGCGCAGGATGTGGCTCTTGCCGTAGAAGGTATCCACGTCCGCAACCCGCAGCAGCACCTCAGGCTGAGCCGCCGATTCTCGTACCTTCGCGGCAAGCGCATGCGCACCGGCGCCGATGTAGACCTCCTGCACCTTCGCCGAACCGCGCGCATCCTCGACGGACCCGTCGACCAGCACCTGCCCGTCGTTCATCACCGTGACCGCGTCGGCGATCCGGAACACGCGGTCGATGTCGTGCTCGACCAGCAGCACCGGGATCCGCGTCGAGATGCTCCTGACCAGGTTGCCGACGCGCTCGCGCTCTGCAGCCGAAAGGCCCGCGAGCGGCTCGTCGAGCAGCAGCAGGCGCGGCCGCACCGCGAGGGCGAGCGACATGTCCAGCAGGCGCTGGCCACCATAGGAGAGCGTGCTCGCCTCCGCCGCCTCGATGCCCTCGAGCCCCATCGCGCGGATGATCTGAGCGGTTTCGTCGTTGACCTTCGCGAGACGCTGCGCCGGTGTCCAGATGCCGAAGCGGCGCGGGTCGCGTGCCTGGGTCGCGAGCCGGACGTTCTCCTGGACACTCAGGCCGCCAAAGAGGTTGGTGATCTGGAAGGAACGGCCGATACCGGCGCGCGTGGCCCGGTCCGGCGAAAGCCCGCCGATCGGCTTCCCCTCCAGCAGAACCGTGCCGCCATCCGGAACGAACATTCCGCAAATGAGGTTGAAGGCCGTCGTCTTGCCCGCGCCGTTGGGACCGATGAGCGCATGCAGCGACCGGTCGGAAACCGCGAAGCTGGCGCCGGCGACCGCCCGGATCCCGCCGAAGCTCTTGGCAAGGTCGCGCACCTCGAGGATGCGGCCCTCGTCCGATCGCGGCGGCACGAGGAACGGCGGCAACTCCACCGCGTGGGTCCGGCGGTTCGCCATCGCGGCGGATTCGATGGTGACCTTGCGCCACGGCCGCGTCATCCGCTCGTAGACGCCGACCAGCCCGCTCGGCGAGAAGACGATGAACAGCACGAACAGCAAGCCGAAGTAGAAGAGCCAGTCCGGCGTGACGCTCGAGAGGTAGTCGCGAAAGAGCACGAAGAACAGCGCGCCCAGGGCGGGCCCGAGAAACGAACGCATGCCACCGATGACGACCATGGCGAGCAACTCGCCGGAGAAGGGAACGCCGATCGGATCGGCCGACGTCATCCGGTTGTTGAAGAGCAGCAGGATGCCGGCAAGCCCGGTGACGACCGCGGACATCACGAATGCGAGCAGTTTGTACCTATCGGTGTCATAGCCGAGAAAGCGCGCTCGTTGCTCGTTCTCGCGAATTGCCACCAGCACCGTGCCGGCGGGCGACCGGTGAAACCGCCACAGGACGCCGGCCGCCATCATCGCGACGACTGCCACCAGGCAGTAGTACGGCAGCCGAGCCTCGAAACTGATTCCGAACCACTCAGGCCGGGTGATGCCGCCGAGACCGTCCTCGCCTCCGGTCAGTTCGGTCCAGCGAAAGGCGATCACGTAGAGCATCGCGGAAAGCGCCAGCGTCAACAGCGCGAAATAGACGCCACGGCGGCGCAGGATCAACGCCCCGAAGACACCCGCGAGGACCGCGATCAGTGCCAGGGACAGCAGTACCGGGCCAATGAAGCCGCCAGGCAGCCAGTGGCGCTGCACCAGGGCGGCAGCGTACGCGGCAAGGCCGAACCAGGCGCCATGGCCGAATGAGACGAGGCCGGTATAGCCCACCAGGATGTTGAGCGCCATGCAGGCGATGGCAAAAATGACCACTTCCGTCGCCGAGGTCACCGTCAGGCCGATGGCGGGCAGCACGATCGGCAGCAGCAGCAGGGCGGCCGCTACCGTCGCCAGCGGTGGCGGCGGCAGGAACCGGCGGGTAGCAGGATTTCCCTCGGCCGGCCGCGCGGGTGCCTCATTCAAAGCGCAGGATCCTTTCGCCGAACAGGCCCCGCGGCCGGAACACGAGCACGAGAAGCATCAGCAGGTAGACGCCGGCGATCGAAAGGTGAGGATAGCCAAGCGCAGTGATCGCGCCCTTGACCAGCCCGACGAGCAGCGCCGCCACCACCACGCCCCAGAAGGATCCGAGGCCGCCGATCACGCAGACGACGAACGCCGGGGTGATGATCTCCTGGCCCATGGCAGGGTGCACCGTGTAGATGGGGGCGAGCAGGACGCCGGCAAGGCCTGCAAGGCCGATGCCGAGCCCAGCCACGCCCATCGTGTACGGCCGCAGGGAAATGCCGAGCGCGCCGACCATGTCCGGATCCTGGACTCCCGCACGCACCACCCGGCCGAACGACGTGCGCTGCAGCAGGAACCATAGGCCGGCGACGCATCCGACCGCGATCAGCAACAGTACCGTGCGGTAGTAGGAATAGATGAAGTCACCGACGACGACCTGGCCCTTCAGCGCGCCGGGGATGACGGCGGAGATCGGGGGCGCGCCGAAAATCATCCGCAGGGCCTGCTCCGCGATCATCGCCAGGCCGAACGTGAGCAGCAGCGACAGGATCGGATCGGCCCGGTAGAACCGCTGGAACAGCAGGCGTTCGATCAGTATGCCCAGCAGCGCGACCGTCACCGGCGCGGCCACCAGCGTCGGTCCGAAACCCAGATACGGCAGCAGGACGACCGAGAGATAGGCGCCGATGGCATAGAACGCGCCATGGGCAAGGTTCACGATGCCGCCGAGCGCGAAGATCAGCGACAGCCCCAGCGCGATCAGCAGGTAGTAGACCCCGTCCAGCAGCCCGTTGGCCAGCTGCTGGATGAAGAGCGTCGCCGTCATCGCCGTGTCCGCGAACGCCAGGTGCCTGCCGCCGGCCCTCGTTCAAGCCGTGAACTTGCAGCCGTTTTCTTCCGGCGTCGAGGATATCGTCTCCAGCGCCTGGTCGGCGCGAGGCACCGGGCCGGAGGCGGTGAAGATGTCCCACTGGTTCCTGATCTTCTCGGGCGGCAAGCCTGTCACCGTGTACATCTCGTGCATCATCTGGTGGTCGCCCGCGCGAAAGTACGCCTCGCGCGTCTTCATGACGTCGAACTTGGCGCCTTTCTCCCAGTGCTCGATGATCTTCGGCGCCTCGATCGACTTCAGCTCCTGCATGGTCTGCGCGATGATCCGGATGGCGTTGTAGTCGCCCCAGGCCTGGTTCTCGGGCGGCTTGCCGTACTTCTTCGTGAAGTCTGCGACGAACTTCTTGCTTCCGGGCGTGTCCAGGAGGTGGTGCCACACCAACGGCCAGGTGCCGGCGAAGTTGCCTTTGCCGGCAGCCCACGCGACTGCGGTGTCGAAGCCGAAGCCCGCCACCGGGAAAGTCAGCCCGAACTCGGAGTATTGCTTGAGGAAGTTTGTGATCTGGTTGCCTGCGAGGTTCGATATCACCAGGTCCGGCTTGGCGCTGCGGATCTCCAGCAGCAGGGCGGAGAAGTCGGTGGCGTCGGTTGGCACCAGCTTGTCCGCCGCGAACTTGCCGCCGTTGGCTTCCATGAACAGCTTCGCGACGCGCAGGAGATCGTGGCCGAACGCGTAGTCCGCCGTGAGCGAGAACCAGCGCTTGTCCTTCACCAGACCCTGGCTGAGCAGCGACTGTCCGCAGGTCTTCACGTACATCGAGTTCTGGCTCTCGACATGGAACATGTAGCGGTTGCAATTGGAGCCGCGCAGCGCGTCGGAGTTGCCGCCGGTGTTCACGAAAAGATTGCGGGTGCGCTGCGCGACCTGCGCGATGGTCAGGCAAGAGGCGGATGAGATTTCGCCGACGATTGCCGCAACCTTGTCGCGCTCGATCAGCCGCTCCGCCTTGGTGGACGCTGTCTGGGGATTGACCGAATCCTCCTTGATCAACTGCAGCTTGCGGCCCATGACACCGCCGTCGGCGTTGATCTGCTCCACCGCAAGATCCGCGGCCATCACACCAAGCTCGCCGAGCGGGCCGAGGAAGCCCGTTCGCGGGGTCAGATGTCCGAGGACGATGGCATCGCCCTGGCTTCGGCCGACAAGCGGAACGCCCAACGCGCCCACGGCGGCGATGCCGCCCACCTGCTTGAGAACCGCACGACGTGAAGTGATGCACTGCTCGGACATGGGACTCCTCCGTTGGTTGCTGATGCCGGCTGCTCGCCGGTCTGATGCCTCGGAACCGCCTCTCGCGCTGGAAGGCGCGGCGCATTTGCCCTAAACTGTGATCACAGTTATCGTGCCCCAAGCACGCGGCTTTGTCCACCATCTGCCGGAGCCGGGATTTGGCCCACGCCATCCACCACGCGTCGCGCCTCGCCTCGAACGGCGAGGTGCCTGACGCCGCGCCGGCTGGACCGGACAGCACGCTGGGAAGCAGGGTCTACGCGCTCCTGAGGGAATTGCTGATCGCCGGCGCTTTTCAGCCTGGCGACAAGCTCTCGCTGCGCCCGCTGGCGCAGAAGTTGGGCGTTTCCGTCCAGCCGGTCCGGCATGCCGTGTCCAGGCTCATCGGCGACGAGGCGCTCGAGGTTGCGCCGAATCGCGCAGTCCGGGTGCCGTTCATGACCGCCGCCCAGTTCGCCGAGTTGACGGCGATCCGCCTTGCCATCGAAGGCTTCGCAGTCGAGATTGCCGCGCGTGAACGCAGCGCCGCCGACCTTGCGAGGATCCGCAGCTTCGATCGGGCCTTCCGGCGCGAATGCCGCTCGGCGGCGCCGGATCCGGAGCGCGCGGTACGAGCCAACCATGCCCTTCACTTCGCCGTCTACCGCGCCGCCGGAATGCCCGCCCTCATGCCGATCATCGAAGGCCTGTGGCTGCGCATCGGGCCGGTATTGAACCTCGACATGCGGGCCAGCCCGCAGCGGCTTCAGATCGGCCTGGCAGAGGCGTGCCACGCCCTGATGCTGTCCGGGCTCGAGGAACACTCGCCCGTGAAGGCCCGCGCGGCGCTGGAGAAGGACATCCGGACCGCCGCCTCGTTCATCCAGGGCCGCGGCGTCCTGTTCAAACCTGCCCATCAAAGCGTGCGGGAGCGAAAGCCTGAAAGGAGATCGACATGGATCTTGGCATCGACAACCTGAAGGTACTGGTGACAGCCGGGGCGGGCGGCATAGGACTCAGCATTGCGCAGACGTTCCTCCGGGAGGGGGCGCGAGTTCACGTCTGCGATATCGACGAGCGGGCCATCGCCGCGCTGGAGGGCAGCCATCCCGCACTTTCGCTATCCAGGTGCGACGTAGCCGACCGCATCCAGGTCGACCGTCTGTTCGCCGACGTCATCGACCGCCTCGGTGGACTCGACTGCCTGGTCAACAATGCCGGTGTCGCCGGGCCTACCGGAGCAGTCCAGGATATCGAGCCGCAGGACTGGGACCGCTGCCTGCAGGTCAACCTGACCGGCCAGTTCAACTGTGCCCGGCTGGCCATTCCCCAGCTCCTCGCAGGCCCGGTCGGCAGGCGCAATTGCAGCATCATGAACGTCTCGTCGCTGGCGGGCAGGTTCGGCTTCGCGCTGCGAGCCGCGTACGCGGCTTCCAAGTGGGGCGTGATCGGCTTCACCAAGTCGCTCGCGCTGGAGCTGGGGCCCGGCGGCGTGCGCGTCAATGCCTTGCTGCCCGGGATCGTTGCCGGCGAGCGCCAGCGCAGGGTGCTGGAGGCCAAGGCCGAGGCCCGCGGGATCAGCTTCGACGAGATCGAACGCATGGCGTTCTCCAACACCTCCATCAAGGAATACGTGACGGCCGAGCAACTCGCCGACCTCGCCGTCTTCGTCGCCAGCCCCCGGGCGCGCACCATCTCCGGCCAGGCCCTGTCGGTATGCGGAGATACCAACATGCTTGCCTGAGCGGGGCCGGGCGCCAGTCACGCAGGTCGCCTGTCATGCAGGGCGCCTTCTGCCTTCTGGTAACCTTCGACTCATGCAAACTGCAGGCAGAGAGCGGGCCACCAGGCAAAAGACGGCGATCCGGATGGTCATCGACGCAGCCCGGCGTCCCCTGACGCCGCTCGAGGTGCTCGAGGCAGCCCGCCGGCAAGTGCCTGCGCTGAGCATCGCCACCGTTTACCGCAACCTCAAATCCCTTCTGCTGGACGGCTCGATCCAGATGGTGCCCCTTCCCGGCGACAGCCCGCGCTATGAATCCAACCATGCCGCGAGCATGCACCACCATCACTTCCAATGCACGGCTTGCCAGCGGGTCTTCGACGTCCATGACTGCCCGGGCGACCTGAAACACATGGCGCCCGAAGGCTTCACCGTCGAGCGTCATGAACTGACCTTCTACGGCCAGTGCGCCGAATGCGCCCGCGCGACCGCCGCAGCCAAACCGATCTCGAAGGGCAGGAAGCATACGGAGGGCAGGGCAAACCCGTCATGAAGATCCCGACCGAGCCGATCGGCAGCATCCCCCGGCCGCCGGAATTGATCGAGGCCATAGCCAGCCTCGGAGACGACCATCCGGCGCTCGAGACTCACTATGATGCGGCGGTCAGGGACACGATCGACAGGTTCCAGGCGACCGGGTCGCCGGTCATCACCGACGGCGAGCAGCGCAAGTATCACAACTTCCTCACCTACTGCGTGCACGGCCTGCCGAACATGGCCGCCAACGGCTTCAGGATTCCGTTCGCCGCCGGCCATACCCGACGGATGCCGCGGCTCACCGCCGGTCCCTTCCGCTACCGCCGCTATGCCGACAGTTTCGTCGAGGCCGCCGTGCGTCTTGCGTCCGTGCCGGTCAAGCAGGCCGTCATCTCGCCGTCTGCGCTGAGCCTCCTCTATCCTGCCGAAGCCATCGCCGGCTACTCGCGCGACCAGTTCATCGAGGACCTGCTGAACGAGCACGAGACCGAGATCCGCCGCTGCCTGCACAAGGGGGCCTTCAAGGTGCAGGTCGACTTCACCGAGGGCCGACTGGCGGTGAAACTCGACCCGTCCGGGAAGCTGCTGCAGAGTTTCATCGACCTCAACAACCTTGCGCTTTCCCGCTTCTCCGCGGCAGATCGCCGGCGCATCGGCGTTCATACCTGCCCGGGCGGCGACCGCGACTCGACCCACAGCGCAGATGTCGACTATGCCGAACTCCTGCCCAGCCTGTTCAAGCTGAGGGCCGGACATTTCTACGTGGCGCTCGCCGGAGAGAAGGATCCGGAGCGGGTCCTCGGCATCATCCGCGACTGCCTCGGTCCGGACCAGCATGTCTTCGTCGGTGTCATATCGCCGATCGATCCGCGCATCGAATCGCCTGAGGAAGTCTGCGACCGCGTCCTGATGGCGGCGAACTACATTGCACCGAGCCAACTCGGCACGACCGACGACTGCGGGTTCTCGCCATTCTGCGACGACACATCCACCAGCCGCGACACGGCCTTCGCGAAGATCCGCTCGCGGGTCGAGGGCACAGCCATGGCAGCCCGGATGCTCGGATCGTGAACGAAGAGGAAGCAGACATCGCAGACGAGGACGGCCTGCTCCGTTCGGTGGCGTCACAGAACGCGGAAAGCATTCTCGCCTACAGGCGGCGGCACGACGACGAACTGTTCCGCGCCAAGGAAGCGCTGGAGCGGCGCACGGAGGAACTGGACCGATCGGTCGCGGCGCTGCGGGCGACCCTCGATGCCACTACCGACGGTATTCTCGTTACCGACGCAGCCGGGCAGGTGACCGACTGCAACGAGAAATTCACCCGGATGTGGCGAATTCCCCGTGAGCTGGCGAGCGGCAGCAACGAGCGGCTGCTCGAGGCGATGAGCCGGCAGGCCCTTCGGCCGGACCATTACCTGGAAAGAATTGCCGAGATCTACAGCGCCTGGCCCGAAGAATCGTTCGACACGATCGAGTTGCACGATGGCCGGGTGTTCGAGCGGCTCACCCGCATTCAGAAGGCGGACGACCGGCAAGCCGGCCGGGTCTGGAGCTTTCGGGACATCACGGAGCGGCGCCGCATCGACGAGGCCTTGCGCGACGAGACCCGTGTGCTGGAAATGCTCAACCAGACCGGCACCGTCCTTGCATCGACGCTGGACCTGCGGCAGCTGGCGCAGGCGGTCACCGATGCAGCCACCCAGCTGAGCGGGGCGGAGTTCGGCGAATTCTTCTACCGGGTGGCGGGCGAGGGCGGCGATGCGTTCGAGCTGTTCACGCTATCGGGCGCTCCGCGCCAGTCGTTCGAGCTACTCGCCCAGCCGCCGGCCACCTCGCTGTTGGGCGCGACCCTCCACGGAAAGTGCGTGGTCAGGAGCGACGACATCCTGCTGGATCCGCGCTACCACTCGCTCTCGCCTGATCAGGGCGGGAGGCCTGGACCTCCCCCGGTGCGCAGCTATCTGGCCGTGCCGGTCATCTCGCGCGGCGGAGAAACCATCGGCGGGCTTCTCTTCGGGCATCGGGACGCGGGCGTGTTCAGCGACCGGACGGAGCGCATCGTCGTGAGCGTCGCCGCACAGGCAGGAATCGCCATCGACAACGCCCGGCTCTACGACGACGTTCGCCGGGTAGCCTTGGAGCGTGAGCAACTCGTCGAGGCCGAACGCGCGGCCCGGTCGGAATCGGAGCGGATCGGACGCATGAAGGATGAGTTTCTTGCCACGCTTTCCCACGAGCTGCGCACGCCGCTGAACGCGATGCTCGGCTGGTCGCATATCCTCCTGTCAGGCAAGATCAAGCCCGAGGACTTCAACCGCGGGCTGGAAGCCATCGCACGCAACGCGCGGGCTCAGACGCGGCTCATTGAAGACCTGCTCGACATGAACCGGATCGTGTCCGGCAAGGTCCGCCTGGACGTGCAGTACCTCGACCTCGCTACGGTCATCAGTGCAGCCGTCGAATCGGTGCGCCCTTCGGCCGATGCGAAACAGATACGCCTCGTCCAGGTCCTCGATCCACGGGCCGGTCCGGTGGCAGGCGATCCCAACCGGTTGCAGCAGGTCGTCTGGAATCTGCTGTCGAACGCCATCAAATTCACGCCCAAGGGCGGGAGAATCTCGGTAACGCTGGCCCGTGTGGAGTCCTGCGTCGAGGCGACCATCGCCGACAGCGGCATGGGCATCGGTGCGGGCTTCCTGCCGCAGGTGTTCGACCGGTTCCGGCAGTCGGACTCGTCGAGCACGCGCCAGCACGGCGGGCTCGGGCTCGGGTTATCCATCGTCAAGCACCTGGTCGAACTGCATGGCGGGACAGTGCGCGCCTTCAGCGCCGGCGCGGATGAGGGCGCGAGCTTCACCGTCAGCCTTCCGGTCGCTGCCGTGCAGCCCGACCTCGCCGGCAAAGCGACGGATTCATGCG
Organism: uncultured Pseudomonadota bacterium; assembly: GCA_963844195.1. Classification (GTDB taxonomy): domain Bacteria; phylum Pseudomonadota; class Gammaproteobacteria; order Burkholderiales; family Burkholderiaceae_E; genus Lautropia. The sequence goes on from CAWJNC010000010.1 coordinate 254,229, forward strand.
ATGCCGGGCAGGGCTTTCGCGACGATGCCGCTCGGTTGGAGGGCGTCAAGATCCTCGTGATCGACGATGAGCCTGATGCGCGTCACCTGGTCGAGCAGGTGCTCATCCAGTGCGGTGCCACCGTCGCAACCGCAGGCAGCGCAGACGACGGGCTGGCGGCCGTCGCCGAGCGCAGGCCGGACATCATCGTCAGCGACATCGGCATGCCCGGCAAGGACGGCTACGAGTTCATCAAACAGGTGCGGCGCCTTGAAGCAGCGGACGGCGGCGGCACCCCCGCCATCGCCCTGACGGCATTCGCGCGTCCGGACGACCGGACGAAGGCCTTGATGGCGGGCTATCAGGTCCATCTCTCGAAGCCGATCGCGCCGCTCGAACTGGTGGCGACGATCGTGGGGCTGGCGGCGGCTCCACGCGTCGGTGCGGGGGCAAGATGAACTGGCTCGACTTCCTGCTGAGCGCCGGCTCGGACAATGCCATCGTCATCCTCGACCGGTCCGGCACCATTGTCGAGTGGCTCGGCGGTGCGCAACGGCGCTTCGGCTATACGAAGCAGGAAGCGGTGGGGCTGGATTTCGGCGTGCTGTTTACCGAGGAAGATCGCCAGCGGGGGCTCGATCGCCAGGAGTTGGCCGTTGCGGCTGCAAGCAATCGGTCGGAAGATGATCGCTGGCATGCTCGCAAGGACGGCAGCCGCTTCTGGGGCAGCGGACTGCTCGAGGCGGTCAAGGGGCCCGACGGGTCCGTTCACGCCTATTGCAAGGTGCTGCGCGACCGCACCGATGTCCGCACCCAGGTGGAATCGCTCCAGAATCGACTTGCGTTCAGGGAAGAGGAGGGCGATCGCAGCTCGAAGTTCCTCATCTCGCTGGGGCATGAACTGCGCAACATGCTCGGGCCGTTGCAGAACGCGAGTCATGCGATAGCGGCCACCACCGATGAAGCAGTCAGGACGAAATCCGTCCAGCTTCTCCAGAGACAGCTTGCGTCGATGACAGCCTTGCTGGACGATCTCGCGGCACAATCGGCCGCCACACTTGCACAACCCCGGCTGCGAACCGAGCCCCTGGCCGTCCAGGAGGCGCTGGATCTCGCGGCGCATGGCGTCCGGCCAGGCGTCGAGCAGAAACGCCAGGAGCTCGTGGTCACCGTGCCTGCCGTGAAAATCACGATCCAGGCCGACCCTGCCCGCGTGCAACAGATGCTGTTGAACCTGTTGGGCAACGCAAGCAAATACACGCCCGCCGGCGGCCACATCCATCTCACGGCCACCGTCGAAGCCCAGGACGTCGTCATTCGCATCACGGACGACGGCATCGGCATCCCCCATGACGTCCTGCCGCACATTTTCGACCTGTTCACCCGCGGCGAGCCCGCAGAGGACATTGCCGGGCTGGGTGTGGGCCTGGCCGTCGTGAAGGAACTGGCGGCCCTGCATGGCGGTGGCGTCGAAGCGCGAAGTCCGGGAGCGGGCAAAGGAAGCGTCTTCACCCTGCGCCTGCCGGTTGCCGGCCCCAGGCAATCGAACCTCGGGCGGTGAAGAGCGGCGACGCTCCAGGTCCTCTGGTGGTGGCAGTCCATGCCGGTCGGAGCCACGCCTTCTCGAAACCAGCCTGCCTGAGCATCACCTTGCTGGCAGGACTCGGCGTGCGCGGCGATGCTCATTGCGGCAAGACTGTCCGCCACCGTTCGCGAGTGACACGGGACCCGAGCCAGCCGAACCTGCGTCAGGTCCACCTGATCCATGACGAACTGCTTGCCGAGCTGTCATGCAAGGGCTTCCAGGTCCGCCCCGGCGCGATCGGCGAGAACATCACCACTCGGGGCCTTGCATTGCTCCGTCTGCCACGCGATACCAGCCTGTGCATCGGCGAGTCCGCGGTCGTCCGGCTCACCGGATTGCGAAACCCGTGCGTCCAGCTCGATCGATTCCAGCCAGGGCTGATGGCCGCGGTGCTGGACCGGGACCAGCAGGGCAGGCTGATCCGCAAAGCCGGGGTAATGGGCGTAGTGGATGCGGAAGGCGTCGTCTACCCGGGTGATCCGATCGAAGTGCGCCTGCCCGATGGTCCGCTGCGCCCGCTCGGGCCCGTGTAGCAGGTCGCGAAACGCAGACACGGCCCGACCATCGGTCGGCGCCAACCGGTCAGCCATGCCCATGCGAGCCCGCGCACCGACGGAACGCGTGACAATCGCCCGACTCGAATTCCGTGGCACAAATGCTCGCTCAGCAGCTCGACCCCTTGTTCAGCCTCGTCCGCGACACCTTTTCCGGCGAGTCCGGGCGCATGCTGGTCACGCTGGTCGTGATGTTCCTGGGCGCCTCAGGCCTGCGGGCTGCGCAGCGCTTCCTCGGCCAGCAGATCGACGATGCGCCGAATTCACGGGACAAGGCGCGCCGTCGCTATATCTGGGCGCGCAATGCAATTGGCGCCGCCTGCATCCTGACCATCTGCACCATCTGGGCATCCAAGCTGTCGGGTGTCGCACTGTCACTCGCCGCGGTGGCCGGTGCGATCCTTATCGTGAGCAAGGAATTCCTGCTCTGCGGCCTGGGCTACGTGTTCATCACCTTCAGCCGGTCGTTCGCCGTAGGCGACTATATCGAGACGGGATCCCTGAGCGGGCAGGTGCTGGACGTCGATGTCTTTGCGACGACGCTCATGGAAACCGGATCCATGCACCAGTTCAACGGCAAGCGGGTGAGCATCCCTAATGCGGCCTTCTTCACCCAGTCGGTGCGCAACCATTCCGCGACTGGCCAATACGTTCTCGACACATTGAAGCTGGTCATTCCGTTCGAGTTCGACCTGCGGGAAGTCGAAACACTGGCAATCGCTGCGGCCCGGACGGTATGTCAGTGCTGGCACGCCGAAGCGCGTGAACATATACATCGCGTCGAGAATGCCGACCTGATATTCCTGCCTGGCGCCGAACCGATCGCCATATTCGAGCCGCTGGACGCAAAACAGAACTACCTGACGCTGCGCTTTGCCTGCCCCGCCCGGCGACGGATGACCGCCAAGCAGGACATTCTCAAGACGTTCTGGAGTTCGATGCGCTCGGCAGGGCTGTTGCCCGTACCCGGGCCGGCTGCATCGGCCACTGCGGCCCCGCCGATTGCATAGCCGGCAGGGCGAGCAGGGGCAGTCGGCCTTCCCGGCATATTGCCTGCCATTCGCCCGACGATTCGCCGCAGGCCTCTCGAACGAGGGCGATTCACATTGAATGGCAATGAGTGAGACAGGATTGCGATATTCTTCAGTACTCTCATATTCCATTGGACAAAGAAGTGCCGAAATCACTGTCTCAAGTCACAGCCCAGATTGAAAAACTTCAACGGGAAGCGAAGGCGCTGAAGGAACGCGAGGTGAAGGCCGTCATTGCCCGCATAAAGGAAGCCATTGGCCACTATGGACTGACATCGAGCGATCTCGGGCTGTCGGGTTCACGCGGTGTGGGGCGTGGGACGGCCGGGAAAACAACGGTCAAGAAAGGGGCCAGGCGGACCGCGAAAAAGGCTGCCGGTATACCCAAGTACCAGAGTGGCGACGGAAAGACATGGACCGGTCACGGACGGGCGCCTAACTGGTACAAGGAAGCGCTGGCATCCGGGTCGGCCCCGGAAAGCCTGCTCGTGAAGGCGTAGCTGCGGGAAAGGGCGACGCCTCACGAGAAGCGCGTCCGTGCCGGTACGATACCCAGGGTTTCAAGCTTGCCGACAATGCGGCACAGGCGCGGATCTCCCAGCTCCTCGAGGACCGCGAGGCTGACCCACCTGGCATCGAACGCCTTCTCGGATCGCTCCGTCAGGGGCAGCCCCGAGTGACCCGACATCAGATAGGCGAAGTCGTGGTGAACATGCGCCTGCTCGCCCCGGGCTGGTCTTGCAGCGATGGTTTCCGATGCGATATCGAGAGGACAGCCTTGCACCGCCGACCAGCCATGCAGGCGCGGGTCCCGGATGCCGGTTTCCTCCACGGCCTTCGCGACTGCCGAAGCCCAGAGCGTGCCGCCGGCGAAGTGGCCGCCTGGTTGCAGCCAACGGTTCTGAAGCCGGTGGTGGATGAGGAGCGCCTTCCTCGCCGAACTGTCCAGGACGAAGGCACTGGTCGTGATATGTCCGCGCATGTTTCGCCGGCTCAGCACGTCATCCTGTTCGGTCGCGAGCTGGATCTCCAAAGGCGTCAGGTAGCCGGCCTCTGCGGGGAACCACGCGCGATACCTGCCGAGCTCGACACGAGCCTGGGCGCGAGGACTTTCCAGGCTCACGACTGTTGACGGACAGCTGCCCGCCTCACGGCGCGAGGCAGTCCTCGCCGGCTGCCCTCGAAACAGCAGAGGCATGCACCAGTTTCCAGCCAGGAAGCCGGTGCGCACTGCCTGCGTCGATCGGACGGTATCCGCCATGGCAACCCCGCGCTTGGTTCGATACAAGGATGAGTCGCGCTTTCCGGTGCTCAGGTTCATGAGAATGGCGCCGGAATCAAGATGAAGCCGTCCATTCTCCGTTCCTGGCTCACCAGCGCTGCCATCGCACTGGCCATGATGTCGCAGTCCTCGGTCAACGCCGATGCGGAACTGCCTACAGAATCGACAGCATCCGAGTTCGCCGCCTGTCGGCGCGGTGGTCGCGAAGGAAGGCGAAGCCCTGCAGAGGAGGGTGACCCGCCGCAGATCCGCGCCGGCGCCGCACCCGGCGGATACGCGGTTCAGCTTTTCGAAAGCCATGGTCCTTATGATGTGGGAAGGCTCGCGGTGAGATAGCAGCGACGGGGCTCGGCCGTCAGGGCACGGGCCGCGCTCGAGAAGGACATTCGCATGGCGGCAGCGTTCATCCACAGCCGCGGCGTGCTGTTCAAGTCGCCACAGGGCAGGGCGCAGCCCAAGCCGAGGCCGCGAGCGGCCAGGCGATGAACAGCGGCCGGGCGGAAGCAACAAGGAGAGCCTCATGGATCTTGGCATCGACAACCTGAGAGTCCTAGTCACCGCCGGCGCCGGCGGAATCGGCCTCGAGATCGGCAGGCGTTCCTGCGCGAGGGAGCGCGGGTCCACCTGTGCGACATCGACCAGAGCGCGATCGGCGCCATGGCCGGCAGTCATCCGGCGCTGTCGGCATCGGTCTGCGACGTGGCCGACCGGCAGCAGGTCGAGCGGCTGTTCGTCGACGCAATCGCGCAACTGGGCGGCCTCGACTGCCTGGTCAACAACGCCGGCGTCGCCGGTCCCACCGGCGCGGTGCAATCGGAGGGCGATCGCTGGCACCTGCGCAGGGACGGCGGCCCCTTCTGGGCAGCAGCGGGGTGCTCGAGGCGGTCAGGGAAGAAGACGGCGCCATTTGCGCTTTCTGCAAGGTCCTGCGCGACCGCACCGACGTCAGGACGCAAGTCGATGCCTTGCAGAACCGACTTGCATTCGCGGAAGAGGAGGGCCCTCGTCGCATGGAGTTCCTCGCCTCTCTGGGGCATGAGCTGCGCAACATGCTCGCGCCGCTGCAGAACGCGGCGCTAGCGCTTGGGCGAAGCACGGACGAGTCGATCCGGTCGAAGTCCTTGCAGTTGCTTGAAAGGCAGTTGGCCTCGATGGCGACCCCCTACTCGACGACCTCGGGCGAGCAATCGGCGGAGGTCGCGTCACACCCTCGGTTGCGGATTGCGCCGGTGGTCATCCAGGAAGCCCTCGAGCTGCGTCGGACGGCATGCGCGCCGAGGTCCAGCAAGAATGCCAGGCGCTGGTCGTGACCGTGCCGGCGACCCCAATCGTGATCCGGCGGATGCCGCCCGCGTGCAGCAGATGCTCCTCAATCCGCTGGGCAACGCCAGCAAGTACACGCAGGCCGAGGGCGAGATCCACCTGACTGCTACCGTCGAATCCAGCGAGGGGGTGGTCCGCGTCACCGACAGCGGGATGGGCATCGCACAGGCGATCCTGCCGCACATCTTCGAGCTGTTCACGCGTGGCGATGCGGTCGGTCGCATCCCCCGGCATGGGCGTCGGGCTCACGGGGTGAGGGAACTTGCAATGCTGTACAATAGAGGCGTGAAGGCTCGCAGTCGCGGTCAAGGAAGGGCAGCGTCTTCACGCTACGGCTGCCGGTCGATGGACCACGCCGGACTGGCCATGTCCAGGCCAGGACCGGCGGCTGCTTCGGTGGCCGCGATCCTCCGCCAGCCGCAGCCACAATTTCTCTCCAAGGCCACCTGCCTGAGCATACGCTGCTGGTGGCCTCTGCGTGCACGGTGATGCGCACGCTGCTGGCGGGCCCCTGCGTGCGCGGGATGCCCATTGCGGTAAAGCCATCTTCCGGCTCAGCGGGTAGCGCAGTCCGTGCATGCGGCTGCCGGAAGGACCGCGGCATCGCCTCGAGCCGGTCTAGCCGCAGCCAGTGGCGTCCGAACGGGCTGGCCGCGACTGCCGCCTGCAGGGATCACGCGCGCGCCGTTGACCTTCGGCATGCGGCCGACAAGGCCCGATCATCGGGCGGCGCCAGCCGGTCAGTCTCGACAGGGCCGGCTAGGGGCGCGCCGTCCGAAGCGACAATCGAGCCTCGAATGGGAGTCAATCCGGCCCATGCTTGTTCAGCAACTTGATCCTTTGTTCAACCTCGTTCGCGACACCTTCACCGGCGAGTCCGGGCGCATGCTCGTCACGCTGGTCGTCTTCGTCCTCGGCGCCGCCGGCCTGCGCGCGGCGCAGCGCTACCTGGGCCAGCAACTCGACGAGGCGCCAGGCTCACGCGACAAGGCGCGCCGGCGCTACGTCTGGGCACGCCATGCCATCGGCACCGCCTGCGTCCTCGCGGCCTGCACCATCTGGGCTTCCAAGCTCTCGGGCGTCGCCTTGTCATTGGCGGCGGTGGCCGGCGCTATCCTGATCGTCAGCAAGGAATTCCTGCTGTGCGGCCTCGGGTACGTGTTCATCACCTTCAGCCGTTCATTCACTGTCGGTGACTACATCGAGACCGGATCGACCAGCGGCCAGGTGCTGGACGTCGACCTGTTCGCCACGACGCTGCTGGAGACCGGATCGATGCACCAGTTCAACGGCCGCCGGGTCAGCGTCCCCAACGCCAGCTTCTTCACCCAGCCGGTGCGCAACTTCTCCGCCACCGGGCACTACGTGCTGGACACGGTGAAGCTGGCGATCCCATTTGAGTTCGACCTGCGTGAGGTCGAGGCGCTGGCCCTGGCCGCCGCCCGGTCGGTGTGCGAGCCGTGGCATGCCGAGGCGCGCGCGCACATGCATCGCATCGAGAACGCGGACTTCATCTTCCTGCCGGGCGCCGAGCCGCTCGCCATCTTCGAGCCGCTCGACGCCAAGCAGAACCACCTGACGCTGCGGTTTGCCTGTCCGGCTCGCAGGCGCATGACCGCCAAGCAGGAGATCCTCAAGACGTTCTGGAGCTCGATGCGGGCGGCGGGCATGCTGGCAGCGTCGGGCACAAATACATCGGCAGCCGCAGCAGCGCATCCGGCGTGACGCCCAGCAAGCGCTAGAACGAGCGGTTGGCGGCACGGGAAGAGTCGAACTTGCAGCACTGTCAGGCGATGGCATGGTCATGCCGGTAAGGTAGATCGCCAGTTCGACGCGCCTGGGCAGGCGAGAATACTCGAGCGGCCTGTTCGATCGTTGTTGGTGGTAGGCCTTGAGCCCTTCCTCACTAACTTCGCATAATGTGTATTATGTCAATCAAACGACCAGCCGCCCCGGAACGACAGTGGTCAGCGCCGTAAAGCACGCGGAACGCCAGACGATTCGCCAGACAGCCGCGGAGGTCCAGGACGTTTGCTTGCGTTCCTCGGGACGCTCACCGGGCCCGTCGTTCAAGCGAAGTGATGTTCGCGCTCGCTGAGCGGGCCTTTGACCTGCAACACGGACGGCGGCAGGCCAAACATGGTCCGAGCCGTCCGAGACAGGTGTGCGGAGTCTGCGAAGCCGGCCGCGTGCGCGGCACCCGAGAGGCTCTCGCCGGCGCTTAGCAGCGTCCAGACATGCAGGAGCCGACGCCAAAGAACGTAGGTTCGCAGCGGCATGCCGGTCTCCTCGACGAACAGATGCCGGAATCGGTCCGGCGAGAGGTTCGCCACCTTGGCGACCTCCGGCAGCGACACGGCTTGGTCGACCCTCTGGCGGATGTACTCCACCGCGGCAAGCACCCGCGGGTCCGAAGGCGCACGTGGAGCAGTCTTCGAGACGTCCTGAACGAGCTGCGCGCAAATCGCATTCACTGCCTCGCGGCTCCGCTCCACTCGCCACGCCTGCTCCAGGCGCTTGGCAGCAGCCGCTACCGTCTCGGCATCCAGGACCTCGAGCCTGCCCTGCAGGCGGGCGGTCAACGCCTGGCCTTCTGGGGTCTCAGGCTCGATGAAGAGGACGACGCTGATGTCGCAGTCGTTCACGTCGATGCTGTGGGTCGCACGTGAGGGAACGAGCGCCGCGGCACATGGCACCCACTCCCCCCGCTGGCCGAACTGCACCCGCAGACCTGTTGGCAGACCCATCACCAGCTGAATCGCATAGTGGGAGTGCGGAGAGATTGCAGCTCCGCCGCCGGCGCCGATGAACCCGCAGACGCCTGACCAGGCGACAAAGTCACCTCGGTAAGTGTTGGCCGCAGGCTTGTCCACAGGCACCTCTTCGGCAGTTCTTCCGCCAGTCTACGCCCGGCGGCTGGCCCCCTTCAACGTGGCCTTCTCAGCGGCGTCTTGGAACATCTGGAACAGCTCACCGGCAAGCATGCTTCTTGAACGGAAAGGCTGCAAATCCAGCCTCTGCGTTCAAGTCGAAAACCGTCCGAACGCGAAGAATCAGGGCTTCACCAAACCCCTCTGGAGCCCTGAAATGACCCCCTCTTCCACCAACATCCAAGCCGCCGGTTCGTCGTCCCCGACCACCCAAGGGTCGCTTTGCGGCGCGCCAGCTGCAAGTGCGCCAGCTGCAAGTGCGCCAGCTGCGAGTGCGCGAACTGCGCCTGCGGCACCGGCGCCGCCGCCAGCTGCCAGTGCGCCAACTGCCGGTGCGCGAGCTGCGGATGCGCCAGCTGTGCATGTGCCTAAAGGTCGCTGGAGGCACTAGGCACCTTCAACGACATCGTGTCGGGCACACCAAAGTGTGTCCCGACAAGTCCCTCCCACCACCGGAAGAACCCACATGCTCTCAATCCCCGGCATCGGCCTTGTGATCCTCATCGGAGTTGCAGCCACGGCCATCATGGATGTGTGGCTCCTCGTCCTGTCGCGACTCGGACTAGCCACTACCAATTGGCGACTCGTTGGCAGGTGGGTTGGGCGGATGCGCAATGGGCGCTTCACGCACCCGTCCATCGCCCAAGCAGCGCCGGTACGAGGCGAACACGCGCTCGGATGGTTCACCCACTATGCGGTCGGTATCGCCTATGCGGTCGCGCTCGTTGCGTTCGCGGGCGCCGGTTGGACAAGCCAGCCGACCCTACTGCCCGCCCTGCTCTTCGGACTCGCCACCGTGGTGGTACCCCTATTTGTGATGCAGCCTGCCATGGGGTCCGGCTTTGCCGGCTCGAAGACCGCAAGTCCCTTCAAGACTTTCTTGCGCAGTCTTGCGAACCATGGAGCGTTCGGGGCCGGCCTGTACGCCGCAGCTGTGGGCATCGCATACCTCTAGGACTGCTTCGATTGAAAGAGGACCAGCAAGCCAAACCCCCGGGATGTGCCGGGCGTTACTGGTGGTGGTATGGCCTTCCGGGCCCACTCCCCTTGACTGGGCGATCTGGATTTCCATCATCAGGTAGACGCCGTTCTGCTTTTCCGCGGTGAAGCGCACTTTGTCACCCCTGCTTCAGACCTTCCAGCAACTTGGGGTTCGCGGCCGTGAACACCAGGGTCATGGACGGCATGTCGAGGTTGGGTAAGGGGCCGTGCCGCAGTCTCGCGCCTGCTCTTGACAGCCTGGCTCCTCACCAGACTCACTGGTTTCTCTTCCAACTCGGACCAAGCAACGGTTAGGCTGCACCCTTGACGCGAGCGTACCCGCGATGGTTCTCACGGTATACGACCAACACACACGGGCGCTGCTTGACGGGGCATTCGCCGAGTTCGTAGATTCGCAATAGTTCCCAGCCACCTGAAATTTTCTGCCCTCCTCCCCACTGGCATGGGGCCACAGCCCTACCCTCCCGCCCATGCATATCCTCCAGACACAAATTTCGATCAATGCGCCAGCCGAACGAGTCTGGTCATTGCTAGTCGACTTCCCAGGGCACCGGCGTTGGAACCCGTTTATCGTCTCCCTCGAGGGCTCGCCAGAAGTTGGCAAGGCGTTGGAGGTTCTCATCCAACCGGTCGAGGCGAAAGCCATGCGCTTCCGCCCTACAGTATTGGCGGTGGAGGAGCACCGCGAATTGCGATGGAAGGGAAAGCTGTTGCTCCCAGGTATCTTCGACGGCGAGCATTACTTCAAGCTCGTGCCTCGTCCGGACGGCGGGATCCTCTTTGAACAAGGCGAGTTGTTCTCCGGAGTACTTGTCCCATTCTTCAAGCGGTCCCTGGATGTCGCCACCAAGCAAGGCTTTGTCGCGATGAACGTTGCGCTGAAACGCGAGGCTGAGGCAGGGCGCCGGGAAGGCTGAGTTCGCAGTGCGCGCACCGAGTTGCCGACGGGACCATGCCCGACATATCGCCCATGCGCGTTGACGGAGACGGCGCCCCCCACCGTGAAGTTCGCGTAGCTCTGCATCGTCTGCACGGCCAGGCCGACGGGATCGACGACGTCCTGAAGGTCGCGCCAGCGCATCCCGGCCTGCACGCGGGCCACCCTGGCGCTCGCATCACGCCGCACTTTGCACCAGCGACTGCGCGATCCGGCAAGTTCGGGTAAGCCCCGGTAGGCATGCCCAGCGACGGGAGCCATGCTAACTGCTCGAAGCTGTTCGATTGCCACCACTACGGAGAGGCCCGTGGCCACCTTGCGGCTTACGAACCCCCTACCCCTCAGACTGGTTCCCACAACCGATGCAGCTTCCGGTCCTACCCTACCTCACGGGACCACCGGGCTGCCGCTGCCGCCTCATCCCGGCGCGTTCGGAGCAACCCGCAAGGGTCACATCCATGGAGGCGTCGACCTCTATTGCCCGACAGGAACTCCAGTCGTGGCGATGGAGGCAGGCGAGGTGGTTGCCGTGCTGCCGGTCACCGGTCCCCATGCCGGCAAGCCCTGGTGGCTCAACACCTGGATGATCATGGTCGAGGGAAACTCGGGAGTGTTCGGCTACAGCGGCTTGAAACCGGCAGCCGGCATCGGCGACACGGTTCGGGCGGCGGAGCATCTGGGCCAGATCCTCACCATGGTCCGGTTCGCCGCCGGCCGGCCGACGTCCCTGCTGCATCTGGAATTGCATGCGCCCGGCGTACGTCAAGCCGCCGAATGGCTGGACGTGAACCACCCGCCGGCGACCCTGCTCGATCCGACGCCGATGCTGCTCGCCCTGGCAGGTCAGGCTTGACCGGACATCCTGCCAGCGCGGATTTTGCAATTTGATCGTTGTTTACAGACTCGACACGCGGGAGGCGTAGACTTCTCCGAACTGCCCCCACGTCCCGCTGGACGACCTCCGGGCGGGGGATCACAACGCAGGGCTCAGCGCCTTGCAGTGCAAGCGAGATTCCTCCTTCCTCCCTCGCTTTCGCGCTTCGCTTCCGCCCCTGCACACCGCCGCTCATGCGGTGAGATCGTCGAAGCGCGAGAGGGATCTATCGGAGCGGGTTGGAGCCACATCCCGGGAGAGTGCAATGAATGCTCCTGAACTCGATTCGCCGCCCGGACCCCCGTCGCTTGATGGGTCACGCCATGCGAGGCAGCGGGAAATGGCATCGTCGCAATGGCGGAGAGAGGAAAGTCCGCCGGTCAGTCGAGTCCTGATAGTGGAGGACGAGCACGAGGCGCTGGAAGCGGCTGTTGCGGTCTTCGAGAGCGCCGGATATTCGGTGCTGTCCGCAACCTCGGGCGCGCAGGCGCTCGAACTGATCTCACTCACCAACGATATCCAGGTGCTGTTCGCCGATGTCCTGATGCCGGGCATGGACGGCGCATCGCTGGGAAGGGAAGCCCGAAAGCTGATTCCGGACATAAGAGTCGTCCTGGTGTCCGGCTCCCCCGACCGGGCCATGAGCGATCATGGCGGCGAGCCGGGGGAGTTCCCGTTCCTGTTGAAGCCTTTCACCATGGCGGAAGTCTCGTTGCTCCTGCGGCGATAGATCGTCACCAGCCGTCTCGGGATAGGGGCCGACACGTTGGGAGGGATCCCCGACTGGACGAGTCTGCCTGGCGCGGCGAATCCGGCCGAATGAATCGGCATGGTCCGCGCGAGACGCTGACATGCCGAACCGCAGGATGTATGCTTGCGCGACGCTACTTGCCGCAAGGATACTTCCGTGGACAATGCAGCTACCAGCCCGCCCGCTGCCGCCCCGGAGCCCAGCCTGCAACGTGTCATGGGTCCATGGCTGCTGCTGCTCTTCATCGTCGGCGACATTCTAGGCACGGGCATCTATGCGCTCACCGGCCAGGTCGCCAAGCAGGTTGGCGGCGTCGTCTGGCTGCCGTTCGTGGTGGCCTTCGTCGTCGCGGTGATTACCGCTTTCAGCTACCTGGAACTGGTCACCAAGTACCCCAAGGCTGCCGGTGCCGCTCTTTATGCGCACAAGGCCTTCGGCATCCATTTCGTGACCTTCATCGTCGCCTTTGCAGTCATGTGCTCGGGCATCACCTCGGCTTCTACGGCCTCCCGCGCGTTCGCCGCGAACATGTCCAGCGCCTTCGGGCTGGGGCTGTCCGCAGGAATCGGCATCACGCTCATCGGCCTGGCGTTCATGGCCCTGGTCGCCGTGATCAATTTCCGCGGCGTCGGCGAAAGCGTGAAGTTCAACGTCGTGCTCACTTGCGTCGAGTTGACTGGGCTGCTGATCATCATCTTCATCGGCCTTTGGGCGATCGGCGCCGGCCAGGGCGACGTATCCCGCGTGATGGAGTTCAAGACCGGCGAAGACGGCGGCGTCTTCTGGCCTGTGATCGCGGCAACCACTCTCGCCTTCTTCGCGATGGTCGGGTTCGAGGATTCGGTGAACATGGCCGAGGAATGCAAGGACCCGATCCGCCACTTCCCGAAGGTGCTGCTCGCCGGCTTGTTGATCACGGGCGTGATCTACGTCATGGTCTCGATCTCGTCGATCACACTCGTCTCCCCTGAGGAACTCGGCAAGGGCGAGACGCCGCTGCTGAAGGTCGTGCAGGCGGGAGCGCCGAACTTCCCACTGTGGATCTTCGGCATCATCACGATGTTTGCGGTTGCCAACAGCGCCTTGATCAACATGCTCATGGCAAGCCGCCTCGTGTACGGCATGAGCCGCGAACAGGTGCTGCCGGCGGCACTGGGAAAGGTGCACCCCACCAGGCGCACGCCCTACTTCGCCATCGCCTTCACCACCCTGCTCGCGTTCGGGCTGATCACCTTCGTCGGCGAGGTGCCTGCGCTGGGAGGCACGACCGCCTTGCTCCTGCTCGGCGTGTTCACCATCGTCAACATCGCCGTGCTGGTCCTGCGGCGTGATCCGGTGGCGCATAAGCACTTCCGCACGCCGACCTTTCTTCCCGTACTCGGTGCGATCTCCTGCGCGTTCCTCGCAGGCCCGTGGACCGGCAGGAACCCGATTCAATACCAGATTGCCGGCATCCTTCTCGGGATCGGCGTAGTGCTATGGCTCGTCACGGTCCTGGTCAGTCGCGCCATCGGCGAAGGTCCAGTCGTAGACCTCGGGCGGCTCGGCACCAAGGGTCCCGTGAATTGATTCGGATGCGGGCACATCGTCGCTCGCACCACCGGCCCGGCCAAGTCGGTCGCTCCGGGAACGTCATTTGCCGTTTCGCGCCATGGCCGATCTAGCCGCTGCACCCTCAATCAATGCACTTCCCGCCCTGTGCGGGGGCTGTCGGCATTTCCGGCCCTCCGGTGGCACCATCGTGTCGGCCGAGCCTGCATGCGGAGCACCGCGAGCAGCGGCCGGGAGCGACTTCCAGTCCTATTTCGAGTCGCGCCGGCTGCTGCTGCGTGCCCGGAACACGTCGTCCTGCGACCTGCGGCTCGAAAGTTCATCGGGCTGAGCGTGCTGCGTTAGAGTTGCGGGAGCGGAGGAACCATCCGCCGGAGCCGCACATGACCGCCAGCAGCCACGTCCAAGCTTTTTTCGATCCACGCACTGCGACGATCTCCTACGTCGTGTCCGACGCCGTAACCCGACGCGCCGCCATCATCGACCCGGTGCTGGATTACGACTTCAAGTCCGGGCACACCAACACGAGGGCGGCCGACGAAGTCCTCGCCTACCTCCGCGCCGAGGACTTGGAGGCACAGTGGATTCTCGAAACGCACGCCCACGCAGACCACCTGTCGGGCGCTCGGTATCTGCAGGAGCAGGTTGGTGGACTCATCGCCATCGGAGAGAACATCCGCGCAGTCCAGGCGACGTTCAAGAAGATCTACAACCTCGAACGAACCTTCCTGCCCGACGGCAGCCAGTTCGACCACCTGTTCAGGGACGAGGAGACCTTCCGCATCGGTGAACTGGAAGCGTGCGCACTGCTGGTGCCGGGGCACACTCCCGCCGACATGGCGTACCTGGTGGGCGACGCGGTCTTCGTCGGCGACACGCTTTTCATGCCCGACGTCGGCACGGCGCGAGCAGACTTCCCGGGCGGGGACGCCCGTTTGCTGTTCCGGTCGATACGGCGGCTGCTGGAACTGCCGCACGACACGCGGATCTTCGTCTGCCACGACTATCCCCCGGCCCCGCGCCAGCCGGCCTGGCAGTCGACGGTGGCCGAGCAACGTGCCTCCAACATCCACGTCCGCGACGGCGTCAGTGAAGAGCAGTTCGTCGCAATGCGAACCGCCCGCGACGCGACTCTCGAAGTCCCGACACTTATCCTGCCGTCGATCCAGGTTAACGTGCGCGCCGGGCGACTGCCGCCGGCGGATGCGAACGGCATCGCCTATTTGCGCATTCCGATCAACGCCTTGCCGACGCGGAGCCAGTAGCTCCGTCGGCGACGACGTCGCCTTGCTTCCAGCGGGACTCGGCCTTGAGCGCCGCGAGGTCGGCTGCGAAGGTGTCGTGGGCGGAGACGGGGGACGAGATGGCTTGGCCCAGGCGTTGCCTGTCTGGCTTCAGGATCCTGTCTGGCTTCAGGGGCTGCGTCGAAGGAATTGAGCCCTTGCCGATTCGCCTGCCGCGAGCGCCTCGTCCTGCGATGCGTAGTCCAGATCGGAGACGCGCTTGCTGGGGAGGACGACCTGGTCCTCGAATTGCAGGATCCATTCCCAGCGGCCGGCCGCATTGAGTGCAACCAGGAGTTCGGCGCCCGCGCCCTTACCGGCAGGTGCGCTGTCGATGGGCGGCCGATCGTCTTGCGCGCTGATCCGGCCGCCACCGATACTGCCGATCACGAACTACTCCGCAGCCATCTCCGGCATCAGTTCTTCCTTTCGGACAAGAATCTGCTCGCCCAGGCCCACGAGGTCGACCTTGGCCTTCTTCACCTTCGGGAACAATTCTTCCTCTTCTTCCTTGACGTGATGCTGGACGTATTCGCCCAAGACCTTGACCTTCGCGTCGTACAGAGGATCGCTGGGGCTTCCCGACTCGATCTGGGCGATCAGTTCCTTGGCGCTGGCATGCTCGACTTCGGCTTCGTCGAGCAGATCTTCATCATCGATGGCATCCCGCGCGGCGGGATAGAAGATCTCCTCTTCCGTGGTGGCATGGACAGTGAGCATCAGGCAGATCTGCCTCGCCAAGGCTTCCTTCTCCTCGCCGCTCTTGTCGCCATCGACCAACTTCTGGTACTCCTTGAACATCCCGTTCACTTCCTTGTGTTCAGCAGTCAGCAGTTGAATAGCGTCCTGCGACTTGGCGGATGTGGACTTGCTGGCGGTTTTCTTCGATTCAGGCATTTCGTTTTTCCTCAGAAGTTTCGGTCGATGCTCGGGGATCGATCAGATCAGACACCCTCACCCTAGGCAAACAGGATGCCCGCGACCGGGAAAAAGACGGCCCAACGAATGGGCCGAAAGATTGGAGACTGCCGAACGGGGGACTGTCCGCCCGGCCTGAACGAGCGCGCAACCCGTGTGCCCGCCGGGCGGCGAGCCACCCGGTCCTCGTACCGTCGCACGGCTCGTCACGGAATCTCGAAGCCCACGGCTCGCCCGGTCACGGCACCTTGCCGGGGATCCGAGGAAAAGGCGACCTGCCCACGGCGAACCGATCCGCCCGGCGAATAGGTCAGGTCGAAGGTGGCGCGCTCCACTTTGCCCGCAGTTTCGAGAAGAACTTCGATTCGCACGCCGGCTGCCGCCTCTCCACCGCGATTTTCAACTACCACCGGCACCACGAAAAGCGAACCTTCCGGACGCGGTTCACCGAGGAGCACCTGCAGATGCGCGGGCGCGTCTCTGGTCAGGAGCGCACCGTAGACGAGGAAGCCGACGACGCCGGCGATGACCAGCAGGCTCGCGGCGAACACCAGCCATTCGAGCCGGTTCTTGTGCGGGCGTCTCATGCAGTCATGACGGCTGCAGGAGAAGGCGGCCAGCCGAAGCGCCGAGCATCGCTGCAAATCCGAGTACGACGGTCTGGGCAGAGATCGTCGTCGACGTTTCTCCGTCGAAACGGCCGAAGAACCACAGCAACGCGGCGGACACCAGCAGTGCCACCGCGTAGCTCTGCGTCGTGCCCCGAACCACTGCTGGGATGCCTGCCTCATTGCCCGCGACCGAGGAGGTGAAATCGCTGTAGTGCAGGATCACCGCACCGATGAGAAGGGACAGCACAAGTACGCACAGCAGCCCTGCCAGGGACAACTCCGCTCCAAGGATCACGATCTCCTCGGTAGGGGCCACATTCGCCGCGAATACCACAGCCCCGCAGGCGGCAAGGCCCAGGTGCCGCCAGGGCTCATGCCGCCGGTACCCCGGACCACCCTCCTCCGGCTTGACCTGCTTTCCGAACTGCGCGGTGCCGATCGAGACGCCAATCGACATGACCAGCCCTTCAGCAACGATCTTGCCGACGATTTCCAGCGGCTCCATCGACAGGCTGATTCGGCCGAGAAGGAAGAGCAGGAGGGAGGCAGCCGCCAGGCCGAGCCCCATCTCCTCGACCGAATCGATTGCGACTTCGGAGAAGCTGGCGTCCTCGCGAAGCCCTGCGAACAGGTTGTAGAGGATGAGGAGGCAGAAGGTCACAACGACGCCTGCAAGCAGGCGAAGCGGCGTAGCGAGAAATCCGGTCCACCACATTTCCATCGTGTACAGGATGGGCAGGCTGAATAAAAGGCCGCCCGCAAGTCCGCGAGCGTATTCCCTCAAGGATTCCCCCGTCGAGGGATGAGCCGGCCTGTCCGGCCGGTCAGCCGGTTCCCTGGTGGCCATCCCTAGGGTCGCTCGCCGGGCACGCGACCAAGGCGGCGTGTCTGGCCCTTCTCGTCGCTAGGCGCCTTCGACTCCTTGCCCTCGCCACCGCCTGCCGGTGCAGACTTCTCGGCCAGCTCCGCCGCCTTCTTCTTCACGTGCTCTACCGCCGGTGCGCATCCGGCGCGGGCCTCGGTCTCATCGCCTTCGATCAGTGGCAGCAATGCCGCCACCGGTGTGACTGCGCCGAGCACCATAGTGGAAAGGAGCTTCAGCGCCAGGGGCACCGGCTCGACTCCTACCGAGGGATCCCCGAGGGTGCCTCGAAACGTGATGGGCGTCCTGAGGCTCAAGGGACTCCAGTCCTTCGGCGACTGCACCAGGCGGAGATCGAGCTCCTCCGTGCGAAAGTTCAACCCGCCCTGGACGAAGAAGATCGTGTCGCTCGTGTTGAGCAGGAACAGGTTGGACTTCAGTACGCCTTTCTCGGCGGCCAGGTCCACCAGCGCGCAGCTCAGCTCGAGCGGTTTGTCGCCGCTGAAGAGGACGCCGAGCGCCTCGCCGACATCCAGTCCCGCCAGTTCGACGATCTGGTGCGATATCGAGCCTTCGCGGATCCGGCCCTTCACCGAGCCGCCGAGGGACTGCAAGATGGCGGCTGTGGACTTGCCTCTGCCTTTCAGGACGGTCTCGCCGCTGAACCGGCCGGTCACCAGCAGCTCATCCGATACCGCCACCCAGTTCTTCAGGTCGACCCGATCCCATCTCAACTTCGAATCGAACACCGGGATTGCGTCGTCCGCCGAGCCGTCGAGCGTGATCGCGCCGGTGACGGTACCGTTGGCCACGCTCGACTTCAGGTCCTGCAGCTTGAGCACCCCATTCTCCAGGAGGAGCCTGGTCTTGAGGCTGCGCAGCGGACGCAAAGCGTCGGTGCCCAAGTCGAGCCTCTGGAGGTCCACCATGACATCCGCGTTCATCGCACGCAGCGAAGGCAGGTTGAATTCCCTCGTCGGCAGCACCCGGTCCGCGGCAGCGACCGCCTTGTCACCCTTGTCACCCTTGTCACCCTTGTCACCCTTGGCACTCTTGCCACCTTTGGCATCCCTGCCGCTGCCGTCAATGGCGTCCTTGCCGGCTTTGTCATTCTTGCCATTGCCGGCACCTTTGGCGGCCGTTGCGGCCTTTGCGGCCTTCGCGGCCTGGGCATCCTTGCCTTCCTGGCCCTGCCTTGCGCCCTTTCCCGGACGCTTCGAGGCTCCGGTCGAATCCGAACCTTCGCCGGTCCCACCGATCGTCGGGCCGAGGTCCTGCAGCAGCAGCCGACTTGCGCTGAGGGAGCCGCGCAGCACCGGTGTCGCGCCGCTGCCGTCGTAGGCCAGCTTGGCCGTCATGCTGCTCGAGCCGACTTCGGCGCGTCGCACGTCGACGTCTACCGACGAGCCCGAGCGGCGCAAGTCGCCCTCGAGGCGGTAGGAGGGCGTCGACGGCAGCGTCAGGCCCGGAATGATCGTCAGCTCTGCGAGGGAGGGGCCGGAGGCGGAGATAGTGCCGGAAACATCGCCTGTTGCCGCGAGGGCGGACACGCTTCCATTGAAGGAAACGTCGGTCGACTTCAGCTTCGCCTTCACCTCGAGATCCTTCAACGCCCCACCCTCGAGTACCGGTTGAAGCCCCTTGGTGCGCACTTCGAACTGCACCGGCTCGTTGCGCCACTTTCCATCGCCGGTCGCGACCAGGCCGCCTTCCGTCGAGTCGGCACCAGCGGACGCTGCACGGTGACTCGCCGACGCCCGGATCTGCATGTCGATCTGGTTGGCGGCATCCTTGAAGTCGATATTCGCTTCGCCGATCGACAGCTGCTCGACCATCGGGAGCATCGGGCCCGAATCCTCGGCCTTGGGCTCCTCCTTCGCGCCCATCGACCAGGTTGCGCGTCCTTCGGCATCCCGTTCCGCGCGAACGTCGGCCTTGGCCACCGACAACCGGTGCAGCACCGGCTGTCGTCCGGCGAGCACCCCCCAGCCGACGTCGGCTTCGATGTCCTCGACCACGGCAAAATGAGGCTGGCTGCTCCAGTCGGGCGCGGCAATGCGCACGCCACCAACCTTGATCGGGATTCTGCGGCGCAGGTGGATGCTGAAGGGAGGATCGATCTGCACCTCGCGCTCCAACTGCGCGCTGAGCAGGGCAGCAACTGGCTTCCTCAGGTATGCCCAGCCGAAGAGATCGCTGAGCACGACGAACAGCAGCAGGATCAGCGGCACCAGCCAGAGAGGCCAGCGCCGGCGCCACCGCCCGTGCCGGCCAGGGTCGGGCTGCCGGGAAGCTTGTCCTCCTGCCGCTACGGTGCCGGTTGCCATGCCGGCGCCAAAGCAATGGCTATGCCTGAGAGGACCCCTGCGCCTGCACCAGGCCGCGTAAAAGCCGATAGTCGACCGGCTTGATCAGGTGGTGGTCGAACCCGCTCTCGCGCGTGCGGCGACGATCCTCGGCTTGGCCATAGCCGGTGACGGCGATCAGCTTGATTCCCGTCAACGCCGGCACCCCGCGAAGATCGCAGGCGAGCTGCAAGCCGTCACGACCAGGCAGCCCCAGGTCCAGGAGAACGACATTCGGCCGATAGGCAAGCGCACGCTCGACGAGAGCATTGCCGTCTTGCAGCACGAGTACCTCATGACCGTCCATCTGCAACAGCACCGCCATCGACTCCGCCGCGTCGACGTTGTCGTCCACGATCAGGATGCGGCTCGGCTGTTCGCAACGCGGCGCGACGCCGCTGGCGGACGCAACAGCAGGAGCCACTGCCAGAGCCGCTTCCGTGTCCGGCGCCGGCATCGCCGCGGGCGGGTGGACTTGCGGCAGGGACAGCGTGAAGCGGCTGCCCTTGCCGGGACCTTCACTGCGGGCGACCAGACGGCCGCCGTGCAGATCCGCAATGCGGCTTGCCAGGCTCAGCCCGATGCCAAGCCCGCCGCGGCCGGGATCGTCGGACCTTGCCCCCTTGGAAAGGGGATCGAAGATATGCGCCAGAGAAGCGGCCGGAATCCCGATGCCGCTGTCCTGCACCACCACCAGCGCCTGGTCTCCTTCGGTCGTCACCGTGACTTGCACATGGCCGCCCGGGTCGGTGTACTTGGCCGCGTTGTTGAGCAGGTTGCTGACCACCTGGATAAGGCGCGCGAGGTCGCCATGCACGTGAATCCGTCGTCGCGCCTCGTGGGATTGCGGCAGAGTCAGCTCGAACCGGTGCCCCTGCCTCGACATGAGCTCCTGGACCTGCTCGACCGCCGCCAGCACCACGCTTTCGAGATCGACGACCTCCCGGTTGAGCGTGATCCTGCCGGTGGTGATGCGCGCCACGTCGAGCAGTTCGTCGACCAGCACCTTCAGGTGCCGCCCCTGGCGTTCGATCACCTCATGCGCCGCGACGACATCGGGCGCGAAGCTGCCGGCCTTGCGCCGCAGCCAATGGCTCACCGACAGGATAGGTGCAAGCGG
This sequence comes from uncultured Pseudomonadota bacterium, assembly GCA_963844195.1. Lineage (GTDB taxonomy): Bacteria > Pseudomonadota > Gammaproteobacteria > Burkholderiales > Burkholderiaceae_E > Lautropia. The sequence continues at coordinate 275,167 of CAWJNC010000010.1, forward strand.
GTTGCGCAGTTCGTGGCCGAGGATCGCCAGGAATTCATCCTTGCGCCGGTCCGCCTCCTCGAGGCGCGCCGCGTGGCTGGCAAGCTGGCTCTCCGCCTGTCTCAGCGCACTCACGTCGATATGGGCGCCAACCATGCGCAGGGGCTTGCCCTCGGCGTCGCGCTCGATCTCCGCCACCGCCGATATCCAGCGGACCTCACCCTTGGGCGTGACGACGCGGTATTCGGCGGCATAGTCACACGACGGGCCGGCGACGGCATCCGCAAAACGGCGGACCATCCGTTCCCGGTCCTCGGGATGCAGGCGTTGCACCCAGGCTTCATGCGGCTCGTGGATCGCTTCGTCGGTCAGCTGGTGAAGCCTGAGGTATTCCGGCGAGCGGTTGTTGGCGAAGCCTGCCTGGAGGTCGACGTCGAAGCCGCCGATCCGGCCGATCCGCTGCACTCGGGCAAGCTCCGCTTCGCGGGCCCGGAGCTTGTCAATGGCGTTGACCCGCTCCGTCACATCGTGCCAGACGGCATAGCCGAGCGTCTTTCCAGCAAGCACGATGCACTGCAGAGTTACATCCACCTCGCGCAAGCTGCCGTCGGCGGCCCGCTGTCGGGTGTGGAATTGCTGCGGTTTCGATCCCGGCTTGATCTGTCGCCGGGCGCGGGTGATCTCCTCGCCGCTGCGCATGACGTCGATGTCCCCGATCCGCAACCGGGAGAAGGCCTCGCGCGAATACCCCAGCTGCGCGCAGGCGGCGTCGTTGAACTCGACAAAGCCGTCCCCTTCCAGGTCGAAGAGCACGGCGCCCACCGGCAGCGCGCTGAACAGCGTCCAGAAGGGACCTTCGGACAACGGCACGATCAACGGACCCGGGCGGCCGTCAGCCTCGACGGCAGGCTAGCGTCACCATCGGGCCGGGACACGAGCAGGTTGCGCCGCGAGATGCTCTCGTTCGAGCGGGAAACGATCTGCCAGGTCGCGGTCGTGTCGTCGGTCATGATGCAGGAAAGCGTTAACCTGTAGGATGGGAGCGGCTGCCCCCGCCTCGCCGAAGCGGCGACAGTCGAGTATCGGCCAGACCCCTGCCGCGGGCAAGCCGCGCCGCCTCCCCGACCACAGGAACGATCGCATGATGATCCGCTCTGCACTTTCGAATTCCGCCGGCAGCATGTTTCGGCTGCTCGTGCTCCTGCTGCCGATCGCGGCGGCCTTGCCGGCTGGCGCTGCCTTGCCCGACGGCGCTCCCGCCTCGAGTTCCGCCAGGCCTGCGAGCGGGGTCGCCGCCTTCTGGACGACTCACCGCGACGAGCGGTGGCAGGCGCCGGCAGCCCTGGCTCAAGTCAGGGGAGCACCCTCGCAGCAGGCGGGTTCGCCGGCACCGCAGGGCCGGCCGGTCGGTCCGCCGGCGCATGCCGGCCAATGGTCCGCCACGCCACAACCTCCGGGCAGCTGGAATCCTCAGCCGCCGGCAGTCCGGCATCCTTACCCGCCGCCGCATCTGCATCCTCCGAGGCAGCAACCCCAACTCCTCGATCCAGGCCCGGGGGGCTTTCCGAACCCGCCACGGGCCTACCCGACACCGCCGCGTCAGTACCCGAGCCCGATGCGCCCCTGGCCGCCCGGCGAAAGCAACTGATTGGCCACTTCTCTGCTGCTGTGCGCGTTCGTATCCGCCGCCGACGCCGAAGTGATCGGCGAAGGCCGAATAAGCCTGACGGGCCGGGCTAGGGCAGTACGGGCGACTCGCCTCCAAGGGGTCATCCGCGCAGGGACGGCCGGCGTGCTGGCAGAATGGCCCCACGTGCCGCTCGCCGATTCCACAGGCGATGCGGCGCACCTGTTCAGCGAACAACGATCGAGGGGAAGAGCAAATGCATGAGAGACACACCCGAGCCAGCGTCGCCACGACCTGCGCTGCCGCCGCGGCCGCGGCGCTGATGCTGGCACTGCCCGCGGCGGCCGGCGCAGCTATCGTCGACGAATCCGGCGAGGCCGTTGCGCGCCTTGCCCCCACCAAGGGCTCGACTGCCGCCGGGACCGCTACATTCTCGTCCGCAGGCAAGGATGGGGTTCGCATCACCATCGAGGTGAGCGGGCTCAAGCCCAATGCCGAACACGGCCTGCATGTCCACGAGAAAGGCGACTGCAGCGCGCCGGATGCGACCAGCGCAGGCCCGCACTTCTCGCTGCAAGGCCAGGAGCACGGTCCGCACGAAGGGGGCAAGTATCACGCCGGAGACCTCGGCAATCTCAGCTCGGATGCACAGGGCAAGGCCACCAAGACGCTGGTCGTACCGTCGGAAAAATTGACCCTGACATCGGGACCGGCCAGCGTGGTCGGCAAGGCCGTCGTGGTGCACGGCGGCCCGGATGACCTGAAGAGCCAGCCGGCGGGCAACTCGGGACCCCGCATCGCCTGCGGCGTCATCGATCGCCAGGCTGCGAAGGACGGCACCTTGCCGAACAAGACTCCGGCAAAGTAACGAAAGAGTCAGGCGCTGGGTTCGGAGGCCCCGCAACCCGCGGCCAACCGGCTCAGGCAGCCGCTTCGCCGAGCAGCGCCGACAGTGTCTCCAGCGTATCCGCCTCCTCGATCGGCTTGTCCTGGCGCCATCTCAGCATGCGCGGAAAGCGCACGGCGATGCCGCTCTTGTGGCGGACGCTGCGGGCGATGCCTTCGAACCCCAGTTCGAAGACCAGGGTCGGCTGCACCGCCCGCACCGGTCCGAATCTCTCGATCGTCGTGCGCCGGATGATCGCATCGGTCTGCCTGAACTCGGCATCGGTGAGTCCCGAATACGCCTTTGCAAACGGCACCAGTTCGCGTGCGGGCGAATCCGGCGGCGCATCCCAGACGGCAAAGGTGTAGTCGGTGTACAGCCCGGCACGCCGGCCATGTCCGCGCTGGGCATAGACCAGCACCGCGTCGACACTGAACGGATCCACCTTCCACTTCCACCAGACACCCGCACTGCTGGTGCGCCCGACGCCGTAGCCGGACGTTCGCGACTTCAGCATCATGCCTTCGACGCCGCGGCTGCGAGATTCCTGCCGCTGCCGGTCGAGCGCGATCCAGTCGCTTCCATGCAGCAGCGGCGACAGCTGCAGCGCCGGCGCATGAGGACCGATCCCGGCAACCAGCCGCTCCAGTTGCGCTCGGCGCGCGAACTGAGGGCGGCCTCGCCAATCCTCGCCTTGCCACTCGAGCAGGTCGTAGGCAAGCAGACAGACCGGAATCTCCGCGAGCAGCTTTGCGGAGAGGTTCTTGCGCCCGAGGCGCTGCTGCAGGCGTGCGAATGGTTGCACGCCGCCATCGAGCCAGGCGACGATCTCGCCGTCGAGTACGGTTCCGTCGGGCAGCGAGAGGGCCATGGCGCCCAATTCCGGAAAGCGCTCGGTCACCAGTTCCTCTCCGCGCGACCAGACCGCGACCTCGCCGCCGCGTCGAACCACCTGCGCCCGGATGCCGTCCCATTTCCATTCCACCTGCCACTGCTCGGGCGGGCCGATCTGAGCCTCGAAGGTTTCGACCGGCAGCTGCAACGATTGCGCAAGAAAGAACGGATAAGGATGGATACTGCTCAGCGGATCGCCTTCCTCGTCCGATTCGGCGGCGACCAGGCGCAGGAAGTGCCGGGCCTGAGGGAGATTGCCGATGTCTGTGTAACCGACCAGGCGCTGTGCGATCCGCTTGGCATCGACGCCGCTGACAGCCGCAAGCGCGCGAGTGACAGACAGTCGCGAAACGCCGACGCGGAAATTTCCGGTGATCAGCTTGCCGCAGACGAAGCGCTCCCGCCCATCGAGGTGCTGCCAGTAGTCGCGCAGCCGCCCGATCGTCTCGGCCGGTGACAGGCCACGCAACGGCAGCAGGCGCTCCTCCATCCAGCGCGCCAGGCCGAGTTCGGCGGAGGCGGCCTGCTCCGGCGCCGGCGGCACCACCAGCGCAATCGTCTCCGCGAGATCGCCCACCGCCTGGTAGCACTCGTCGAACAGCCATTCGGGCGCGCCGGAAGCCTGCTGCGCAAACTCACGCAGGACCTTGGCCGGCACCAACTGCCGCGGCTTCCCGCCGGCGAGGAAGTAGACCGCCCAGGCGGCGTCTGCGGCGGGTGCGCTGCTGAAATACGCGACCATGGCCGCCAGCTTCGCATTGCTCGAGGTCGTCTCGTCGAGCCGCAGGTAGAGACCGGAGAATGCCTTCACGCCGGTTCCTGGTCCTCGTCGCCGTAGTGGGTGACGAAGCCGTGCGCCTGCAGGCCCTGCTCCTGCAGCCAGCGGACCATCGTCGAGACGCTGCCGTGGGTGACGATGACCCGATCAGCGCCGGTTGCTCGTATCGCCGTCTGCAGCCCGGGCCAGTCGGCATGATCTGAAAGGATGAAGCCGCGGTCCACACCGCGACGGCGGCGGTTGCCGCGCAGCTGCATCCAGCCGCTTGCGAAGCCATCGGCATGGTCGCCTAGCCGTCGCATCCATGGTGTGCTTTGCGCCGACGGCGGCGCCAGTACCATCGCCTGGCGGATCAGGCCGGGGTCCTTGACCTCGGACACCCGGACCGACTCCGGCAGCGCCACGCCGGCGCGCCGATAGGCGTCGTTCAATGGAGCGACTGCACCATGCAGCAGGATCGGCCCGATCGACGGCTCGAGGCCGCGCAGAATGCGTTGCGCCTTGCCGAAGGCATAGCAGAACATCACGCTCGCGCGCCCGGCGGCAGCATTGGCTCGCCACCAGTCGTTGATGTCGGCGAAGATCCTGTCCTGCGGCTCCCAGCGGTAGATCGGCAGCCCGAAGGTCGATTCGGTGATGAAGGTGTTGCAGCGAACCGGCTCGAACGCCGCGCAGGTGCCGTCGTGCTCGAGCTTGTAGTCGCCGGAGACGACCCAGACCTCGCCGCCGTACTCCAGCCGCACCTGGGCGGACCCGAGCACATGGCCGGCGGGATGAAGGCTCAGGCGCACGCCGTGATGCTCGATGGTTTCCCCATAAGGCAGCAGTTGCAGGTCGATGTCGCCGAGGCGTGCACGCAGCACCCTCTCGGAGGGGGCGGCAGCGAGGTAGTGCCTGCTGCCGGCCCGCGCATGGTCGCTATGCGCATGGGTCACTACCGCGCGGTCGACCGCGCCCCATGGATCGATATGGAACCCGCCGGGCGGGCAATAGAGGCCTTCCGCACGGGCCACGACGAGATCCAACCAGATCCTCCGCGCAATATGGGCCGCTGTGGAGCAAACCTCCTGCCCAGATGCCGCCGCAGAGGCCTTGGCCGGCCCACAACAAAAAAGCCCCGGCGTACCGGGGCTTTCACTACAACCAGACTTCAGCGCGGCTGTGCCGCCGCAGCCTTACAAAATCTGGATGTTCGCAGCCTGTTTGCCTTTGGGGCCGGAGACCACGTCAAAAGAGACCTTCTGGTTCTCTTGCAGGGACTTGAATCCGCTCCCTTGAATTGCGGAGTGATGTGCGAACACGTCTTCACCACCGCCATCCGGGCTGATGAAGCCGAAACCTTTCGCATCATTGAACCACTTAACTGTACCTGTACTCACTTACGTTCCTAACGAAGATTATTCCGACCGGAGGCCGGACTGCATTCTCAATGCAATCGCTAGTATGACAGGTTACCGGCAATTAAAGGTGTAACTATCCGCCGGGAAGGGCTTTTATCGGGACGAGCGACCGTTTTCGACGGAACTCGTCCATCAGGAAGTCGGGCAGTCAGGCGACGCAGAGACGATTCCTGCCGGCGTTCTTCGCCTGGTAGAGGCCGTGGTCGGCGCGGCTGAGGAGCTGGTTGACGGTCTCGCCGGACCGCGCCGTCGCCAGGCCGGCCGAGGAGGTCACCTTCAAGCCGCGCGCGATATCGTCCCAAGCGTAGCATTCGATGGACTGGAGGATCCTAGCGACCACCTCGGCGCCCTGTACCTCTTCACCGCAATCGCCCAGCAGCAGCAGGAACTCCTCGCCACCATAGCGGCCGAGCTGGTCCGTTGCCCGCAGTTGCGCCCCCACCTGCGCGACGACGCGCCTGAGCACCTGGTCGCCGACCAGATGTCCGAAGCCGTCGTTGATGCGCTTGAAGTGATCCAGGTCCAGCAGCACGACGCTGAACGGCTGGCCCTTGCGCATCATTCGCAGCCGGTCGGCGTCGATGGCCTTGAGGATGCTGCCGCGATTCAGTGCGCCCGTCAGGCCGTCACGGCTCGCGAGGCGCTCGGCGATTTCCATCGTGCGGGCGAGTTCCTCGTTGCGCCTGACCAGCGCCTTGCGCAGCTGCGAACCGTACTGACCCAGCATGATGGCGCGGGCGACCACCGACGAGATCCACAGCCCGCTGATGAAGCGCTGGGTCGCGGTCGCGAGCGGTATGGACAATTCCTCTCCGCGCAGGCCCATGACGGTGCTGACCCCCACCGTCAGCCAGAGCGACGCCATGCCTGCCTGGGCCAGGTTGAACCGCAGACCGGCGAAGCCGACGACGATGAACAGGCCGGTCAGCACGGGTATCCCGATCTGCGGCATCCAGAGCATGAAGCCGAACTGGATCGCCGACGCGAACAGCATCTGCGGCATCGTCAGGTACGGATCATTGAAACGCTTGTGCGGGCTGCGCAGCAGTGCGGAAGTGAAGAATGCGCTGCATGCCGCGAACAGCAGCAGGTAAAGCATCGGCACCTTCCACGGCAGCGCATGGGCCGAGGCGAGCAGTGCCATGCAGGCGGCATCGACGCAGTAGGAAGCACTGATGAATGCCTGCATATTGCGCGAATGCTTGCGCCAGCGCAGGGCACGTTGATCGGGTACGGCCGCAGCGACGAAAGACGCTTCCGCGACTTCGTCCAATCCTGCTCTGACTGAACCACTGGTCACGCGATGCCCCGTACCCCGATCCTGTTCCCGCGGACTGCCGGACCTGCTTCGTGCCAGATTCTGACGTCCGAAGAAGGCCAGCCGTAGCAGTCTCCGCCCGACGGCGGACGACGACGTACCTGCGGCCGCCCGACCACGAGCCGCACTATTGCAGTGCACAACGACAGCCCCAGCGGGGCGGATCAGCCAATGACGCGGTCGACGGCAGCGATGAACTCGGCCGGAAGCGGCAGGGCTGCGAGCCGCCCGCCCTGCTCCGCGAGATGCACGCCGATGAAGCGGGTCTGCCAGCCTTCCACCAGGAGCACCCCTTCGCGCAGGATCCTGTGCTCGAGCAGGAACATCTTCGGGCGCCATTCCTTCACCCGCGTCTCGATGCGCAGCAGGTCGTTGATGGTGGCGGGACGGTGGAATCGCGCGCCGGCTTCGGCCAGCGGGAATCCAACCCATCGCCGGTCGCGCCGGACGGCGGTGAGCTCGTAACCCGCCGCCTCGCACAGGTCATGTGTCGCCTGATCGAGCCAGCGGTAGAAGTTCGGAAAATAGACGATGTTCGCCGGGTCGCAGTCGCCGAATGCGACACGGTGGCTGGTCGCGAAGCAGGCGGAGCCTGCGGAGGGACCGGGGTTTGACTGCATTGGTTGTTCTCCCGCCCGTTCAGGCGCCAAGGTAGCGGCTCCACAGCGACCGGTCGGCGGCGAGCTGGCTCGACGTGCCGCGCCATGCGAGCCTGCCGCGTTCGATGACGACGTGCCGATCGGCAAGGTCGATCAGTCGGTTCACGTATTTGTCGACGATGAGGATGGTCTGACCGGCACGTCGCAACTGGTCGAGGCAACGCCAGATCTCCTCGCGGATCAGCGGCGCGAGCCCTTCGGTCGCTTCGTCCAGGATCAGCAGCTTCGGGTTGGTCACCAGCGCCCGCCCGATCGCGAGCATCTGCTGCTCGCCGCCGGAGAGCTGGTTGCCCATGTTGTCGCTGCGCTCGGCAAGCCGAGGAAAGAGCCGGTACACCTTAGCCGGCGTCCAGGGTTCTGGCGAACCGTTGCGGTTGGCGGCGAAGGCAGCCAGATGCTCGTCGACCGTCAGGTTGGGAAAGATCTGCCGCCCCTCCGGCACCAATCCGATACCGAGCCGAGCGATGCGGTCCGCAGGCACCCCGAGGAGAGGCGTGCCGCCGAAAACGACGGCGCCGCTGCGCGCCGGGGCAAGGCCGCAGACCGACCGGATCAGTGTTGTCTTGCCCATACCGTTGCGACCGAGCAGGCCTACCACTTCGCCGGCCTGGACCTGCAGGTCGATACCGAAGAGCACCTGGCTCGCCCCGTAAGCCGTCTCGAGCCGTTCCACCTGCAGCAGCGCCGCTCCCTGGTTCGTCACCCGCGCCCCCTCGTCCCTTCCAGGCGCCCCGACGAGCGCCGGCAAACCCTCCTTCGCGCGGGCGGACCAATGCTCATTCTGCAGCCGCTTCCTCGCCGAGGTAAGCGGCGACCACTGCGGGGTCGCTGCGCACGGCCGCCGGCTCACCGGAAGCGATGACGCGTCCGTTCACCAGCACCGTCACCCGGGTGGCAAGCCGGAATACCGCTTCGACGTCATGCTCGACGAGGAGCACGGTGGTGGTCGACCGAAGACGTTCGATGAGGGCCACCATCCGTTGCGACTCCTCCGGGCCCGTGCCGGCGAGCGGCTCGTCGAGCAGCAGCAGGCTCGGCCGGCTCGCCAAGGCGAGCCCGACCTCGAGCGCGCGCTGCTCGCCATGAGACAGACGGTCCGCACGGACCTGCGCCTGCCCCTCCAGACCGGTTTCGGCGAGCAGCGCCTGCGCCTCCTCGAAGAGGGCCCGCTCGCGTCGGACCGGCCGCCAGAACGACAGGCTCGAGCCGCAGCGCGCCTGCACCGCTAGCGCGAGATTGTCCAGCGCGGAGAAGGACTTGAACAGGCGCGTGATCTGGTACGACCGTGCCAGGCCGCGCGCAACCCGCTGGTGCGTCGGCAGCCGCGTGATGTCCTCGTCCTTGAACAGGATCCGGCCACGGTCGGGCAGCAACGCCCCGGACAGCTGATTGATGAGACTGGTCTTGCCGGCGCCGTTGGGTCCAAGCAGTGCATGCACCTCCCCGTGGGCCACTTCGAGCGAGACGTCGTCGGTCGCGTTGACGCCGCCGAAGCGCTTGGACAGCCCGCTCACGGACAACAGGCTCATCGCGCAGCACCCGGCGAGGATCGGGATGGTTCCGGACGGTCGCGCCGCAGGCGAAGCGCCATCAGGCCGCGCGGCGCGAACAGCACAACTGCCAGCAGGATCCAGCCGACATAGAACTGCCAGTGGGTGGTGTAGTCGGCCGCCACTTCCTCCAGCACCAGCAGAGCCAGCGCGCCGAGCGCACCGCCGAAAAGCGTGCCGACGCCGCCGATGATGACCATCACCATCAAGGTGCCCGACTGCGTCCAGTGCAGCAGGTTCGGGCTGATGTAGTTCTGCTGGTTCGCCATCAAGGCGCCGGCGAGCCCGCCGAGTGCACCGCCGATGACGAACAGGATCAGCTTGTAGCGGTAGGTGGGAAACCCGATCGCCTCCGCGCGGATGTCGTCCTCGCGCATGGCCTGCACCACCTTGCCGAAGCGCGAATGCACCAGCCGATGCACGAGCAGGATCACCAGCGCCAGGATTGCCACCACGAGGTAGTAGAACGTGATGTCGTCCTGGAGGTCCAGCCCGAGTCCGAACTCCGAGCGCGCCAGCAGGCTCAAGCCTTCGTCGCCGCCGTAGGCTTTCACCGAGTTGGCCAGATAGAAGAGCATCTGCGCGAACGCGAGCGTGATCATGATGAAGTAGACGCCCCGGGTGCGCAGCGAGACCGCACCGATCACGGCCGACAGCGCCGCTGCCACAAGCATCGCGGCAGCGAAGCCGAGCCAGCCGTTGACGATGCCGGCATCGATCATCACACCGACGGTGTAGGCGCCGACGCCGACGAAGGCGGCATGGCCGAAGGAGACCAGGCCGCCGTAGCCGAGGATCAGGTTGAGGCTGGTGGCGGCAATGGCGAAGACGCCGATCCGGCTGGCGGTACTGATGTAGAAATCCGCGTCCAGGAGCCGTGCAACCCATGGGAAGGCGACCAGCACGAGCGCGACTGCCGCGATTGCGATGCGCGCGGTCGTCGTCACGGTGCGAGAGCCGGCCTTCATCCGCGTGCCGGAAAAAGCCCTTGCGGCTTGATGAAGAGAACCACTGCCATGAGGAGGTAGACGATGACCGAGGAGATCGCCGGGCCGGTGGCGCTGGCCATCTGCGGCGGCAGGAAGAGCCCGAACAACTCCGGAAGCAGCGTCCGGCCGAAGGTGTCGACCATGCCGACCAGCAGCGATCCGAACAGCGCGCCGCGGATCGAGCCGATACCGCCGATCACGATGACGACGAACGCGAGGATGAGGATGCTCTCGCCCATGCCAACCTGCACCGCGAAAAGCGGCCCGAGCAACGCGCCGGCTACGGCGCACAGGGCGGCGCCGATGCCGAACACCACCGTGAAGAGTCTGCGGATGTCAACCCCCATGGCCATGGCCATTTCGCGATTGGAGGCGCCCGCGCGCACCAGCGCGCCGAGCCGCGTGCGCGCCACCAGCAGGTACAGCAGCACTGCGAGGGCGGCGCCCACCAGGATGATCACCAGCCGATACGACGGATACAGCAGTCCCGGCACGATTTCCACCGGGCCGGCCAGCATCGCCGGCGCCGAAAAAGCCATGTCGGTGCCCCAGATCATCCGCACGCTCTCGTTGATGATCAGGATCAGCGCGAACGTGGCAAGCACCTGTGACAAGTGGTCGCGCGCGTAGAGTGTGCGCAGCAGCGTCGCCTCGAGCAGCATGCCGAGCACCGCGGTGGCCGGGATGGCCAATAGCACGCCTGCCAGGAAGGAACCGCTGATCTCGGCAAACCAGGCGGCAAGGAAAGCGCCGAGCATGTAGAGCGAGCCGTGCGCCAGGTTGATCATGTCCATGATCCCGAACACCAGCGTCAGGCCGGCCGCCAACAGGAACAACATCAGGCCGAACTGCAGTCCGTTGAGTGCCTGCTCGAGAACGAGGACCGCGGTCATGGCAGCATCGACAGGCGGGGAGATGCTTCAAGTCTAAACATTCGAATATGGTATCGGCTGGCTGCAACGCTGTCATCGCCGCTTGCGTGCGACGCGCCGCAGCCGCTTTCTGCCTACAATGCCAGCGCTCCCGGGGACGCCACCGATGGAATCGAACACGCTCTACGATGCGGTCGCGCTGCATGCGCGGCGCCGGCCCGATGCAGTCGCGCTGCGGACGGCCGCCGGCGCGGTCTCCTATGCGGAACTTCACCGGCTGGCCGGGCGTGCGGCGAGCGGCTTCCGGCGAGAGGGCATTCGCGCCGGCGACGTCATTGCCGTGCAGCTACCCAATACCCTGCCGTTCGTGGTCGTGCTGCTCGCCGCCGGCGCGCTCGGCGCCAGCGTGCAGATGCTCCACATGCCGTATCGTCGCGCGGAGCTGGCGACCCTGCTGCGCCATGGCGGTGCCCGATGCTTCGTCGGGCTGCTGCGCTTCAAGGAGGAGTCGCCACTGGCCACCGTCGCCGGACTGGGCCTTGGGCAGCGACTGGTCGCAGCCGAGGCGCCTGCGCTCGCCGGCAATGCATCGCCCGGCGGCAGCGACCTGCCCGCCGGCGCCATCCCCTGGACGTCCCTGATCGAGGCGGGCGACGAAGGCGCAGCCTTCGCGGCGACGGACGAGGCGTCGCGCTACGTGCTGCTCCATACCTCGGGCACCACCGCCGAGCCGAAAGGCGTTCCCGTCTCGCACCGGCAGTTCCTCGGCAATGCGGCAGCGGCGATCGGTCCGCTGCAGGTCGGCCCGGACGACGTGTTGCTGCCGGCGGCACCGATGACCCACCTCTACGGCCTCTTCGTCCTCGAGATGGCTCTGTTGTCGGGCGCGGGCGTCTCCCTGTTGCCGGCGTTCACGCCGGACGCCTTGCTGGCAACGCTGGGTCGGGACCAGGTCACAGCGGTCTTCGCCGGCCCTGCCCACTTCCGGCCCCTGCTGGCGCATGCCCGAGGTCCAAGCCGGCGCGCTGCGAACCGTGCGGCTGGTATGCCTGTCCGGCACCGCAGTCGCGCCTTCGCTGGCCGAGGCGGTAGAGGCTCGCCTGCCTCGCGGCAAGGTCATCCAGCTGTGGGGCATGAGCGAAATGCAGGCCGGTGCATACGGACGACCGGACGATCCGGCCGACGTTCGTCACCAGACCGCCGGCAGGCCCAGCCCCGGCACCGAATTGCGGGTCGTCGGCGACGACGGAACTCCCATCGCCGGGCCCGGACGCCTGCAGATGCGTGGCCCGTCGCTCTTCGAAGGCTACCTCGACAACCCGGCTGCCACCGCTGCCGCGTTCCAAGGCGGCTGGTTCGACACCGGCGACCTTGCCTGCCTGCGGGAGGACGGCGCGCTGGTCCTGACGGGGCGGGTGAAGGAGATCATCAACCGCGGCGGCGTGAAATTCAATCCGGCCGATGTCGAGGCGGTGATCGATCGTCTGGCGGGCGTGGTGCGCAGCGCCGTGGTGCCGATGCCGGACCCGGTTCTGGGCGAACGGGCTTGCGCGTTCGTCGAGGCACAGGCCCCGGTGACGCTCGCGCAAGTGACCGCGGCCCTGGATGCCGCCGGCATCGCGCGCTTCAAGTGGCCGGAGCGGCTGCAGATGGTCGAGCAGATGCCGATGACGCCGACGCAGAAGATCATGAGGGGCCGGCTGGCGGCCCTGCTGGACGAACCGGGAGAGGCAGGCAGATGATCGAGATGTGGGAACTCGTCGGGGAAGATGACCGGCGCTACAGCAACTTTTCATGGCGAAGCCGGATGGCGCTGCGGCACAAGCAGCTCGACGTCCAATACCGACCGGTTTTGCTGACCGACAAGGAGAGCATCGCATTCTCCGGCGGCACGACGGTGCCGGTGATCCGCGATGGCGACACCGTCATGCGCGACTCGTGGTCGATCGCGGAGTACCTGGAGGCGACCTATCCGGAACGACCGTCGCTCTTCGGCGGCGACACCGGCCAGGCGCTGGCTCGCCTGGCCAACAACTGGGTCGACCGCACCGTGCTGGCGGCGGCATTTCCTCTCTTGTCGATCGATGCGCTGGCGGTCCAGCACCAGGCCGATCGGCCGTACTTCACCGGCTTGATCGAGCGGCTGTGCGGTGCAGGCACGGCCGAGTTGCGCGAGCAGCAGCCCGGCAACGCGAAGCGCCTTGCCAAGGCAGTCGACCCGGCACGCGCCACGCTCAAGCGCCAGGCATACCTGAGCGGGACAGCGCCGGGCTATGCCGACTACGCTCTCTTCTCGATCTACCAGTGGGCGCGGATCGTCTCGCCGCTCGACCTGCTGGCCGACGATCCGGTGCTGCGCGGCTGGTTCGACAAGCTGCTCGACCTGAACGACGGCTTCGCCCGCTCGACGACCACCTGCCGCTGACCGGCTGAGCACGCGGCGGCATCGGCTGCCGCGGCACACTACGAGCCTGGGCGAAGGGGTTCAGCCCTTCGTTCAACCCTTCATCTTGCAGTCCTGCACGTAGGCGTCGCCGTGCATTTTCAGGATCGGCTCGCCGAGCGTCTTGTTGATCAGCCGGCCTTTCGCGTCCTTGGTGATCACCCGCAGGTAGTAATTCTGGATCGGGAACTGATTGGTGTTGAACTTCAGGTCGCCTCGCACCGACTTGAAGTTGGCCTTCATCAGCGCCTGGCGCAGCGCCTTCTTGTCCTCGAGGTTGCCTTTGACGTCGCGCACGGCCGCATCGATCATCAGCGCGGTATCGTAGCCCTGGGCGGCGAACACGGACGGCAGCCTGGCGTACTCCTTCTCGAATGCGGCGACGAACTTGCGGTTGGCTTCGTTGTTGAGGTCCATCGCCCAGTGAGCCGTATCGAAGATGCCTGCCATCGCATCGCCGACCGGGCGGATCACGTCCTGGTCCGAGCCGAAGCCCGGGGTCAGCAGTTGGGTGTCCTTGGACAACCCTGCGCCGACGAACTGCTTGATGAAATTGATGCCCATGCCGCCCGGCAGGAAGATGTAGAGCACCTCCGGCTTGGCGGCGCGGATCGCCGCGATCTCGGCTGCATAGTCGAGCTGGCCGAGGTTGGTGTAGACCTCGTTGATCACCGTGCCCTTGTACATCCGCTTGAAGCCGGCGAGAGAATCCTTGCCGGCCTGATAGTTCGGCGCAAGCAGGTAGACGTTCTTGAAGCCCTTGTCGGTGGCGTACTGGCCGGCCGCCTCGTGGTAGGCGTCGTTGGGCCAGGCAGATGCGAAGAAGTACGGGTTGCAGCTCTTGCCCGCAAGCGGCGACGGCGCCGCGTTGGGACTGATGTAGATGGTCTCGCTGCGGAATGCTTCCGGGATGCCGGCCATCAGGACATTGGAGAAGACGACGCCGGTCAGGAAGTCGACCTTGTCGCGCTTGACGTGCTTCTCGAAAAGCTGCTTGCCGACGTCCGGCTTGAACTGGTCGTCGCTGATCAGAACTTCCGCCGGCAGTCCACCGAGCTTGCCGCCGTTCATCTTGACCGCCAGCATGAATGCGTCGCGGATGTCGACCCCGAGGCTCGCCGACGGGCCGGACAACGTGCTGACGAAGCCTACCTTGACGGAATCGGCCGCCGCGGCCGGCTGCGTCAGACCGATCGTGCCGACCAGCGCTGCCGTGACCGCCGTCAACTGCAGCGCTTTGATCCGATAGCCTTCAAGCCTTGCAAGCATTTCCCAGCCCCCCGAGGTTGTATTCGTGTGCTGCAGATTATGCGGCCGCGCACCCGAGGTGCAACAGCCTTTTGCGTGCTTGGCTCAGACCCAGGCCTGGAGCACGTATTCGTAGGCCGCCTGTCCGTTCATCATGTCGACCCGCTGCAGGCGGATGCGCAACCCCTCGGCCGTCCGCACGAGATGGTGGCGATAGGTGCCGCCGAAGTGCCGGACCTCGTCGCGCCGCATCTCCATCATCTGGAATCGGGAGTAGACGGTGATCGACTGCATGGATCGGACCGGCCGCCCGCAGGAGCACTGCCCGCACCGGCTGCCAGGCTGGCCGCCTCGGCCGCCTCGGCCGCCTCAGCCGACTCCACCATCTCGACCGCCTCGATCACGAGATTGCCCACCAGGTGGTTGGTGCCCCACAACGCTGCCTGTGACCAGGCGTTGGGATGGTTGAGCCGCCCCATCCGGATCTCCATCATCAGCTTGTCCTCGGCGAAGATGGAAGGCTCCGCCAGCCAGTCTTCCTGGCTCGGCACCACCGGCATCCAGTAGATCCCGTCGTCGGTGAAGAGGTCGATCCACTCCTGCCAGCGACGCGCGTCCAGCAACGCCGCCTGCCGGTAGAGCAAATCCTCGACTTCCTCGCGCAGCCGCCCCCCGGTGCCCTCGGCCAGGGCCACCGATGGCCGCGGCACGTACATCGTCGGCAGTTCGCTCCCGCGCCCCCGGTGGTTGGGAGCGATGGAGTCGGCGCCGGTAAGCGACTCGACAGCCTCGATCACGACGCTCTTGCCGAGAGCCTGGTCCACGTGTTTTCGTTCCATGTCGCCCCCGCCTCAAGCCGCTGAAAGGTACTCGCGCCAGGCGCGGAACTGGTTGCGCATCACGACTTCCGACGTGCCGTTGTTCGAATAGAGCACGCCATCCTTTTCGGTGTCGCCGCCCATGTTGCGATGAAAGCTCACCCAGTCGCTCCCCCTGGATTGAAGCCCGTTCTGGCCCCGGGTCCAGTTCTCGAGGTCGTCGGCGTTCACCATCGTCGCCGGCGAGTTGACGAGGTTGAAGTACCACAGCGAGCGCCGGTAGATAGCCTCCGGAACTCCCTTGAGTCGAAAGTGCCAGATCTCCGACAGCGTCCGGTCCGGCGCGATCGGCCGCAGGCAGCGCAGCTGCTGCAGAGGCGACTGCACCGACAGGTAGGGGTAGACGAGCACGTGGTGGATGCTGCGCGACAGGTATTCCTCGGCCCTCTTCTCGCCGTACGCCTGCTTGAGCAGCGCCTCGTGCTCGAGCGTGTCAGGATCGGTCGGCCGCAGCCCCATGTAGGCCTGCAGGATGCCGTGGCCGCGCGGCAGGTTGATTGTCTGCACCGAATCCCACTGCGAGAAGCTCGACGCGAAGCTCGACAGGTAGTGCAGGTAGAGCGGCGCCTTGCCTTCCTTGTCCTTGACACGCTGCTCGGCGCGCCGCGCCGGCACGCCGGTCGACTGGTGCGTGACCGACGGATGCAGCGCGTCCAGCTGGTTCTCCATGAAAAATTTCCAGTTGGAGCGCTGGATCACACGGTGGCAGATCGGCACCGCCTCCACCTCGCCGACCGGCGAGCGGTCGCACATGTCGTCGAACGCAACCTTCGCGTCGCCGAGGAACTCCAGCAGGCCAGGACCCTCGGGCACCAGGCTCGCGAACACGAAGCCACGGTAGCTGTCGACCCGCGCCGCTGCCTTCATGCTGCAGTCGGGGTTGTCGGTGGTCATGCGCGTGCCGTCGTAGCCCTGCTTGAGCGGGATGGCGCGCACCCGCCCGTCGAGGTTGAAGCTCCAGGCGTGGTACGAACAGACGAAGGCGTTGCCGGTGTTGCCTTTCTGGTTGCCGCAGACCTGTACCCCGCGATGCGGACAACGGTTGTACAGGACGTGGATGCCGTTGTCCCGGTTGCGCACCATCAGCATCGGCTGCCGGCCGATGGTGACGGCGTGGTAGTCGCCCGGATTGGGCACCTGCGACACGTGCCCGCAGTAGATCCAGATGCGCTCGAAAATGTTGCGCATCTCCATCTCGAAAATTTCCGGATCGGTATAGCACCGGCGATGCACGCGGTCGGGTTCAACCAGTTGATCGAGATCCATTGCTCCTGCCTCGGGTGGAATGCGCGTCTGCGGGCGGCGCCCGGACGACCGACTGTAGACCAGAGGACTGCGGCTGAACAGTACCCGGCGGCGCCACGCCCTTCCCGCGAGAAGCATTTTCCATAACCGTCGGTTATATAATCAGGCATGGATTACCGGCACATCGTGCACCTCGCGACCGCAGCGCGAAGCGGCAGCCTCACCGCTGCCGCCGCGGTGCTCGGCATTTCGCAGCCGGCCCTCTCGAAGAGCATCAGCGCCTTCGAGCGCGCGCTCGGCGTGCCGCTGCTCGAGCGCGGCCGATTCGGGGTTCGGGCCACCCGCTACGGCGAGGCGGTGATCTCACGTGGCAGCGTGATCGAGGCAGAGATCCGCAGCGTCGCCGAGGAGATCGCCGCCATGCGCCGCTCGGCGCATGTCCGCGTGACTATCGGCTGCGGCCCGTCCGAGGCTACCCGGCTGCTGCCGCAGACCCTGGCAGCCGTCAGACGCAGCCACCCCGAGCTCCGGGTCACCGTCCTCTACGGGCTGAACGAAACGCTGATGCCGATGGTCAAGAAGGGCGAGATCGAGTTCGCCCTGTCCTCGGTGCCTCGCACGGCGTCGGATCCGGACCTTGCCCACCAGGTGCTGCACGCCGATTCGGCCGCGGTGATCGCCAGGCCCGACCATCCGCTTGCGCAGCGCCGGCGGCTGGTGCCGGCGGACCTGCTTGGGCAGCGCTGGGTCCTTGCCCGCCGCCGCGAACTCGAGCGGCGCGCCCTCGACGAGTTGTTCCTCGATGCCGGCTTCAAGCCGGTGGAGGCGGAGATCGAAACCACCTCATCGGTGCTGCTGAAGACGCTGGTGATGCAAGGCGAGTACCTGAGCTTTCTGCCGCGCGAACTGATCCACTGGGAAGAGCAGGCGGGTCAGCTGACCGTGCTGGCGGTGGATGCCCCGGCCTGGGAGCGCCTGGTAGGCATCACTGCCCGTCGCCGCGGCACGCTGACCAGCGCCGCGAAAACGCTGGTCACGGCGTTGAAGGAGCAGAGCGCGCGCTGAGCCGGAGGGGCGCACTGCGCTCAGGTGCGAGCTCCTGCGGACCGCGCCGGGCAATCGTGGTCCGCTGGTCAAGCACTTGAAGTCCCGCGTGGGCCTCGCGCACCCGGCATCCACGAGCAGCCCGCGAACCGCGCGTTGCTGCCCAGCGCCTGCTCGATCCGGATCGCCTCGTTCCATTTGGCCATGCGCTCGGAGCGCGAGAACGATCCCACCTTGAGTTGACCCGCGTTCCAGCCCACTGCGAGATGGGCGATGGTGAGGTCCTCGGTCTCGCCCGAGCGAGCGGACACGATGGTGCCCATCCCCGCAGCCTTGGCTGCCGCCAGCGCCGCCTGGGCCTCGCTGACCGTGCCCGCCTGGTTGACCTTTACCAGGACGGCATTCACCGTACGGGCGGCGGCGGCTTCGGCGATGCGGTCCGCATTGGTGACGAGGAAGTCATCGCCGATCACCTGGACCTTGCCGCCGACCGCCGCGGTGAAGCGGCGCAGGCCCCCGGGGTCGTCCTCGGCCAGCGGATCCTCGATCGAGACGATGGGATAGCGCGCGCACCAGCCCGCCAGCAGTTCGCACAGGCCGTCGCTGTCGAGCTCGCGCGACTCGAGGCCGAGGCGGTAGCGGCCATCGGCGCCGAACTCCGAAGCCGCGATGTCGAGCGATATCGCGACTTCGCTGCCCGGCACGTAGCCCGCGGCCTCGATCGCCCTCACCAGGGTCTCGATCGCCTCCTCGTTGCTGTCGAACACCGGCCAATAGCCACCCTCGTCGGCGACTCCCTGCCGCCGGCCGGACTCGGCCATCAGGCGTCCTGCGGCGAGGTACACCTCGGCGGTCATCTCGATAGCCTGCTCGAACGAGGTGGCGGCGGTCGCGATCACCATCAGGTCCTGGATGTCGATGCGCCGTCCGGCATGGGCACCACCGCCGAAGATCTGGATCTCGGGCATCGGCAGGCTCACCGGCGCGCCGGCGGCAAGGTACTGCCAGAGCGGCACGCCGGCACTGGCTGCCGCCGCATGCAGCGTCGCCATCGATACCGCCACAATCGCGTTGCCGCCGAGGTGCGACTTGTCGGGCGTTCCGTCCAGGTTGATGAGGCGTTCGTCGACCAAAGACTGCTCCGATGCATCCATGCCGATCAGCGCCGGTGCGATCTCGCGGGCGATTCCGGCAAGCGCCTCCTTCACGTCCATGCCGCCCAGCCGGTCTCCGCCGTCACGCTTGTCGATCGCTTCCCTGGAGCCCTTCGAAGCGCCGGCCGGTGCGATGCCGCGGCCGATACTGCCGTCGTCGAGCCAGACCTCCGCTTCGATCGTCGGCCGTCCCCGCGAATCCCAGATCCGCCGTCCATACACTTCCACGATTTCACTGCTACGTATCACGCTGTCGACTCCAGAATTCCGCGATTTCTTCAAGGCGCGAAACCGGCCGCTCGAGGAGGCGGCAGGCCGCGTCGCGCACCGCCTGCCGGCGCGGTTCGTCCGTCAGGTACTCGACCGGCGACTTGCCGTCGATCCGGGCCAGCCACAGCCCCGGCAACAATGCCGCGCAGCGCTGCTCGAACGTCTCGGAGCGCTCCCAGTCGATCGCCGCCAGGTAGGACTGCGACAGCCGCTCGAAACAGGCGAGGTACCGCGTCTTCCATTGTGGCTGCCAGGAGCCCTTGAGCAACAGGTGATTCAGACAGAAGGCGAGATCGAAGGCCGGATCGCCGTACCAGGCGCATTCCGCATCCAGGAAGACCGGCCCCGCCGGCCCGCGCAGGATGTTCTTCGGGCTGACGTCGCCATGCACCAGCGCCTGCCGGGTCGCAAGCGTGGTGGCGGCAAGCTGCTCCAGGCGCGGCGCCAGCGCCGGATGACGCGCCGCCGTCGCGCGCAGGTATGGCTCGATGCGGATCGGCTCGAAGGTCGCGTCGTTAGCGAACTGTGCCGCAAGGTCCGTGCGGTTTGCGCTTTGACAGTGGATCCGCGCCAGCTTCGCCCCGACCTCGGCCGCGAAGTCCGCGTCGATCTCGCCGTCGCGCAACTGGTTCTTCCACACCGGATAGCGCTGCGGTGGCAGGTACTCCATGGCGAACATGCCCAGTACCGGATCCTCGGCCAGCAGATGCGGAACGCTGTCCGGCAGCCATGCGCCGACAGTCCTGAGCCAGGCCGCCTCGGCTGCGTTGCGCTCGACAGGCGCCTCCCACAACGCCGCCACCTTGAGCTTGGGCAAGGCGCGCTTGATGCAGAAGCGGCGGTCCGCGATCTCGACCACAAGGATGTCCGAGGACACCCCGCCCGCCAGGGCGACGAAGCGCGGCACTTCGCCCTGGGCGACCAGCCCGAAGGCCCGCAGGGAAGCGATGAGCTGCGGCAGCTTGTCGATCGGCGCAGGCGCTGCGCTGCCGCCTTGCATGGCATCGGAGGAAACCTTGCTCATTCCTGTTCGCTCATTCGGTCTGCTCGTAGACGCCCGAGAAGCGCATTCCGTCCCATGCATAGAGAAGATACGCCGCATGCACGCAGTTGCGCGCAGCCTTCGGCTTGAACAGCCCCGCGCATTGGCCGCCGGGATGTCGGACGCTGCGGTAGACGACGCCGTTGGAGCCGGCGGCGCGCAGGGCCGCGCCCACCCCGCGCGAGACATCGTAGCTGTGCTGGTCGTTGATCCTGGCGTCGACCACGCCGTCGAGCCGCAGGTCGTGCAGCTTCGAGTCGATGTCGACGTGATAGAGGCGCATCGGCAGGTGCATGGAGCCTTCGCCGGTCGCGCGCAGGAAGCGGCCGTGGTGATGGCGGGTTTCAGCAACCGCAGTCGCGCGCTCCTTGCCCGCATAGAAAACGCCGTAGCTGCCGTCCGAAAACCGGCTGCCCTGCGGGTTGAGATGGGTGAACGCCGCCATGATCGGCCCGCTGCCCGGACCGAGCAGCCGGTCCGCCGGCGCGACCAGCTCGATCTTTCCGACTTCGTCGCGAACCCGATCGTCGGTCAGCGCCTCGAGCGCGTACAGCGCCTCGAAATCCTCCGGATCCGCCACCCGATCGAAGAGGAAGACACTCGGATAGCGCGTCGGGACGATCCGATACGCCGGCTGCCAGCGGATGCGCCGCACCGGCACCCGCGCCAGCCCCGGCGAGTCAAACTCGCCATTGGCCGCATCCTGGCGGATTACTGATTGCGGCACCACCCGGCTCATGCGTGCGCCCCTCGCGCTGCGCGTCGTCCGGTCATGACCAGCCGCCGCCTCGCGCCGAATCGAGATAGCGGCGTACTGCGTTGAGATCGCTGACATTGCCGGCCAGCATGCGTTCCAGCGCCGATCGTCCGGCGAACATGGGGGCCGAGTTGGGCTTGCGGACCCACGCATCCGCCGCCGCCGGGTCCGGCAGCAGGATCTGCAGCGCCTTGTAGATCCCGAGCAGGTTCGAGATCCGCTCAAGGGTATCCCGCGGCAAGGCGGCACGCTCCGGATGCTTGCGCCAGGCAAAGAAGGTCGACCGCGCCGGCTCCCCGAGCAGCGCAAGCTGTTCCTCGATGCTGAGTCCCCAGAGAGTGGCGATACGGGTGAATGCGCGCATGCCGGCGGCGCTCATCTGCGCAACGCCCGGCTCCTTGGTGGCCTCTGCAACCCGGCTGGTCATGATGGCAGGCCCCTTGCTATCGGCCTAAATCCGGATTTGGACTCATACCACACCATAGTCCAATATGGGACCAGCTGTCAAGACTCCGGCCAGCCTCACGGCGGATAGGCAGCATCCAGTTGGCGGCGCGCGTGAAGGAACGGGCCCGGCTCGATCCATCATGCGGTTTCGCGTCGCACGATCTCGAAGCCGAGATCGAGGCGGCGCACATCGCCCTGGAGGCCGGCCGCCTTGGCCAGCAGCAGGCCGGCTGCCACCACGCCCATCCGGTAGCCGGGTATGCGCACGGTGGTCAGTGCAGGAGTCGAGATCGACGCGATGTCGAAGTCTCCGAAGCCGACCACCGCCAGTTCCTCGGGCACCCGCCGGCCCGCTTCCCGGGCAACCTGCAGCAGCCCGCAGGCCAGCAGGTCGTTGGCACAGAAGACGGCGTCGATGCGGTGACCGCCTCGGAAGAGACGCCTGGCTGCGTCCCGCGCCTGGTCGATGATCATGGCGTTCTCGACGAGCGCGACAGCCGGAGGTGGCAGCCCGGCTTCCCGGCCGGCGCGCCGGAAGCCTTCCATCCGCTTTCGCGAGCGGTGCTCCCGGCCGCTGCCGATGAAGGCCCAATGGCGCCTGCCGGCAGCGGCCAGGATCGCGCCGACCGCCCTGCCCGCAGCCCGGTTGGAGAAGCCGACGCAGATGTCGAGCGGCGCGCGGCCGATGTCCCAGATCTCGGCGACCGGAAGTCCGTGCGCAGCCGCCAGTGCGCAAGTCGCCGGATCGTGCTCGACGCCGGTCAGCACCAGGGCGTCCACGCCGCGGGCAATGAAGCTCTCGACCAGCGACCGCTCCCGGCGCATGTCGTAGCCGCTGTCCCCGAGCATCAGTTCGAAGCCGGCGTCGCGCAGCCCGTCCGACAGTCCCTGCAGGGTGCCGGCATAGACCGAAAACGAGAGGGTGGGTACGACGGCCGCCACGATCCCGCTGCGCTTGGACACGAGCGAACGCGCGCTGGCGTTCGGCAGGTAGCCCAGCTCCCTGACCTTCGCCTGGATGCGCGCCAGGGTCCCGGGATGAAGGCGGTGAGGCTCGCGCAGCGCGCGCGAGACGCTCATCGCGGATACGCCTGCCGCAGCGGCAACATCCGAGAGGCGTGTACGCCCTCCGGATGGTGCGTCGTTCCTTGACATCCCCTCCATCTCCAGATTATTTTCGCCCGATCGATGTTAGCGCAAACACCGCGCGGGAGACGACAGCAATGCAGCAGGCGAGCAGGACCATCGGCGAGAGTGACGTCGCCTTCTATCGGCAGAACGGTTACCTGGTGGTAAGGGACGTGCTGGATGCGGCGCAACTCAAGGTTCTGCGCGACGCGGTGGCCGAACTCCTGGCGGGCGCCCGCGGCGTGACCGGCAATACCGACCTGTACGACCTCGAGGACAGCCACCGACCGGAGGCGCCGCGCGTGCGGCGGCTCAAGCTGCCGCACAGGAACCACGCGGCGTTCGGTGAACTCATCCGCTCGGAGTCCCTGCTTCGGTTGCTCAGGCCGCTGCTCGGCGACAGCATCCGGCTGCAGACCTCGAAGCTCAACCTCAAGTCGGCCGGCTACGGCGCTCCGGTCGAGTGGCACCAGGATTGGGCCTACTACCCTTACACCAATCAGGACGTGCTGGCGCTGGGCGTGCTGCTGGACGACTTCACCGAAGAGAACGGCGCGATGATGGTGGTGCCGGGCAGCCACCTGGGTCCGGTGTACGACCATCATTCCAACGGGCGTTTCTGCGGCGCAATGGATCCGGACGGCACCGGCTTCGATTTCAGCAAGGCGGTCAAGCTGATCGCCCCGGCCGGTTCCATCACGCTGCACCACGCGCGCACCGTCCACGGCTCGGCTCCGAACACGTCGGGCGCGTCGCGCAATTTCCTGCTCTACGAAGCGATGGCTGCGGATGCCTGGCCGCTGGCGGGCACCTTTGCGCCCTTCACGGACCTCGAGGAGTTCAACAGCCGGATCCTCTGTGGCGAGCCCACCCTGCAACCGCGACTGGAGGCTGTGCCGGTGCGCATCCCGCTGCCGAAGCCGCTCGATCCTTCCTCGCTCTACCAGGCACAGAAGGGACTGGGTAACCGCTTCTTCGAGCCGGTAAATGCGTGAGCGCTGAAGCAGACGCGCCGTCCACAGCCGGCGCATCGATCGCGGCATTGTTTGCCGCATCCAAAAATTGACGAGGAGACTGGGCGTGAGACACCCGAACATGAAGACCCTGGCCGCTGCGACCATCCTGGCCTGCGGCCTGCTGCCGATTGTTCCGCTGCCCGCTGCCGCGCAGACGACGCTGACGCTGGGCGGGTCGGATTCGATCGGCACCACCATCGATCGCGGCAATGCGATGTTCGCAAAGCTGGTCAATGAACGGGCTGGCGGCAAGTTGAAGGTCAACTTCATCCAGGGCGAGCAGCTGGGCAACGACGTCCAGGTGATCGAGCAGATGATGAAAGGCTCGGTTCATCTCTACGGCGACGTGCTGGACTGGTACGCCAACTGGGTCAAGGACTTCGCGATCTTTGCCTGGGGCTTCACCTTCCGCGACAACGACCATTTCCAGCAGTTCCTCGATTCCGATACCTTCAGGAAGATGTCCGAGGAATTGCGCATGAAGCAAGGCGTTCGGATCCTCGCCAGCGCGCCGACCCAGCCGCGCGTGCTGTTCGCGAAGCGTCCGGTCAATTCGCCGGACGACCTCAAGGATCTCAAGATGCGCGTGCCGGAGATCAAGACTTATCTCAACCTCTGGAGCACCCTGGGCACCCGGCCGTCGCGCGTGGCTTGGGCGGAGGTATTCCTCGGCCTGAAGACGGGCGTGATCGACGCCGCCGAGGGTCCGATTTCTTCCGCCTACGGGGCCAAGTTCCACAACGCGGTCAGCAACATGATGCGCACCGACCACCTGGTCTCGTCGCAGCACATCACCATCAACGAGAAGGCCTACCAGGCGCTGTCACCGGACCTGCAGAAGATCGTCACCGAGGCTGCGCAGGAATCGGTCGCATGGGGGCGCAAGGAAGCGGAGAAAGAGACCGAAGAGCTGACCGCGAAGATCGCCGCCGAAGGGGCCAAGGTCATCAAGCCCGACCGCGGCCCGTTCGCCGACAAGGCGATCGCCGCCGTAGAGAAGATGGAGCAGGATGGCGCCTGGAGCCCGGGCTTGTGGCAGAAGATCCGCGACATCAAGTGACCCGTTTCGCGACTGATGACTGATTGGCTCGCCGCCGTCTGGCGGCTGTTGCGCGGCCTCGGCATGATCGAGCGCGCCGCCTGCGTGGTGCTCCTTGGCGGCATCGTGATCTCCATCACGATCCAGATCGTCACCCGCTACCTGTTCGGCCAGCCGCTGGTCTGGGTCGAGGAGTCAGCGGGTTATTCGTTCATCTGGCTGGTATTTCTCGGCGCGGCGGCGGGCTTCAAGGAGCTGCGGCACATCCGCATCGAAACGTTCATCGGCCGCCTGCGGCCGGTGCCGCGGCATCTGCTGCGCGCAGCGCTCTACGCGCTGTGCACCGGGCTGATGCTGATGGTTGCCCACTATGCGTGGGAGATCATGGACGTCGAGTCGCGCAGCAGCACGATGGCCCTGCCGATCGAGTTGCCGCGCCACCTCTTCTACTCGGTGCCGCTCTTCGCGAGCACCGTCTCGATCGCCCTCACCGGCGCCTATCTGGTCGTTGCCTACGTCGCCTGTGCCCTCACCGGGCGTCCGATCGACGCCGAGCTCGAGGTGCTCGAGCGCCGCCGCCTCGACGAAGAACTGCCGAGCCATTGATGCCGGCTCCCCAGGCCCTCCCATGATCCTGCTGATGTTCGGCGTCATGTTCCTGCTGATCGCGCTGGAACTGCCCATTGCGTTCGCGCTCATCGCCGCCGCCTTCTTCTACCTGCACACCGGGACGCAGATCCCGCCGTCGATCGTCGTGCAGCGGATGTCCACCGGCATCGACAGCTTCCCGCTGCTCGCGATCCCTTTGTTCGTGCTCGCGGGCAACCTGCTCAACTCCGGCGGCATCGCCCGGCGGCTGTTCGACTTCTCGATCGCGCTGATCGGCCACATGCGCGGCGGACTTGCCCAGGTCAACATCCTCGCGAGCCTGATCTTCTCGGGCATGTCCGGTGTCGCGCAGGCCGACGCGGCCGGTCTCGGGACCGTCGAGATCAAGGCCATGAAGAGTGCCGGCTTCGATCCGGCTTTCGCGGCGGCCGTCAGCGCCTCGTCGGCGATCATCGGACCGATCATCCCGCCGTCGGTGATCATGGTGATCTACGGTGTCCTCGCCCAGGTGTCGGTCGGCGACCTGTTCCTCGCCGGAATCGTTCCCGGCGTCGTCATCGGCCTGCTGCTGATGCTCACTGTCTACGTGCTCGTCGTCACCCGCGCGGTCCACGCGCCGGTGCAGCCGCAGGCATCGGCCCGGGAACTGCGCAGGACCTTCCTCGCCGCCATTGCGCCGCTGATGGCGCCTATCATCCTGATGGTCGGCCTGTTGACCGGAATCGCCACGCCTACCGAGCTTGGTGCGATCACGGTGGTCTACGCGGTGATCCTCGGCTTCATCTATCGCGAGCTGACCTGGAAGAGCCTGATCCGCGCGATGTCCGAGACCGCCGTCGCAACCGGCGTGCTGGTGTTCATCATGGCCGCGGCCGTGCCGATCGGCTGGGCGATCGCGGTCAACAACGTGCCGGCGCTGTTCGCCAGCTGGCTGCTGTCGATCACGCAGGAGCCGTGGGCCGCGCTGATGATAATCAACATCATCCTGCTGATCGCCGGCTGCTTCATGGAGACCACTGCGATCCTGCTGATCGCGGTCCCCACGCTGCTGCCGTTGATCTTGCAGCTCGGCATCGATCCGGTGCAGTTCGGGCTGGTCATCATCATCAACCTGCTCATCGGCGCGACGACGCCGCCCTTCGGCGTGCTGTTGTTCATCGTGCAGGACATCGCAAGGGTCTCTTTCGGCGAGATCGTGAGGGCTATGCTGCCGTTCTACGTCCCGCTGCTGATGGCGCTGGTGCTGGTGACCTACTGGCCGTCGCTGTCGCTCTGGCTGCCGCAGATGATGAAGTGATGCTCCAGCTCAGCGCGACTTGAGCGTTTCGATAGCCTCGCCGGTCTGCGATCCGCGGCTCACCAGGCGGATGCGCCCCTGTGCCAGGAGGCCGTTGAGAATCGGCCGGCGCGCCGTCCAATGATCGCGCGGATAGCGCGAGAAGATGAACACGCTGCGGGTGGGGCTCATCCAGCCTACCTTGAAGCGCTTGACGTCGCCGTTGGGCCCGGCAATTTCGACTTCGGAGCCGTTGGTGAGGCCGAGCCGCGCCACGTCGTCGTCGACCGGAACTGGCGAAGAATCGGCCGCCGGGCCGGGTAAGGGAATGGCGGGAATGGCGGGAATGGCGGGAGGGGCGGCGGGGCGCGCGGCGGGTGAAGCCGCAGCCGTCGACATCAGGCGCGGCGCTGGGTGCGGCACCGAGCGGGGCGCTGCCTGCGATCCCGCTCCCGCGAGCCCCGGCGCGGACGCCGTGGGCCGCGCCGGGGTCGTGGCGGTGCCCGTCGCCGCAGCGCTTGCGGCCTGCGCAGTGGCCGGGCGGCCACGCTTGGCATCGTCGATGGTGGCGCCGTGCCAGGCGAGCAGCTCGCTGAAGAAGAGCTCCCGCTCCGCAGCGCTCAGCGCGACGAAGGAAAGGCCGCGCGAAAGATCGGCGATGAGCTGCGGCAGCTCTGCTGCCAGGGCCGGTATCTCCGAGGGCAGCTTCGGCGTCACGCTCCAGAGCAGCAGGTCGACCGTGCGCCGGGCCCGCTGCACGTCGAACGGCGCGAACTCGGCACCGGTCGCAATCCGCGACACCACCTCCGCCCACGGCTCGCAGACGAAGCGGCAGGCGAACTCGGGCGTCTCCGGGCCGAATCCGCTGGACAGCTCCTCGCGGACCCGGGCGCGGGCGCGCTCGAGCTCTTCGGACTTCTGAGCAGCGGCGGCGATCCGGGCCAGGCGGGCCTCGCGGCGCGCAACCTCCGCGGCCACGATCGCATCGATACGGCCAAGCGCTTCCTCCAGCGTGCCCAGGTCACGCTCGAAGGTCGCCAGCACCCAGCTCACCAGTTCGGCGACGTCGGCGACCAGCGGGCTGCCGGCCTCATTCTCGAAGTCCGCATCCGACCCGACGGCGGCGATGCAGTCGATGAACCGACGCATCGGATGCTCCGGCCGGGCGAAGAAGCTCGGATCGATCAACGCCGCCTTGAACGCCGCCACCTGCAGCCGCAACAGCTGCTGCTTGATCGCATCCGAAATCGCCTCGTCCTCGTAAACGTGCTCGAAGACCAGCGATACGGTCTCGATGATCAGCCGCTCGAGCGGCGAGCCGTGCTCGCGGGCGACTGCGCTCGACACTGCCTTGGCAGTGACCACCTGGGCCGAGACATCCTGGCCGCCGATCGGCGCCGCCTGAAGGGTGGTCAACGCCGCCAGCAGGCGTTCGCTCGGCACCGGCGCCTCCGACGCCGGTCCGGCGAACCGATTCGCATCGCCAAGGTAGCGGACCGCGGTGCCCTGTGCCGCCTGCACCCGCTCGCCGAGGTCCCGGATCAGCTCGTCCACCGCTGCCGGCCGCATCGGCGCGAGCCGCATGCAATCATCCTCGGCAGGGATGAACCCGGCCTGGCCGCCATCGGCACCTGCCCCAGCCCCGGGGGTCGCTCCCCCCGGCACGGGGGCCGAAGTCATGGCCATCGCATTTGCAGGGCCCGCAGCGCCTGCGGGCAACGACTGCTGTCCGAGCGGCTGCTCCCCTGCTGCGGGAGCCTGCTGCACCCCTCCCTGCCGGGCAGCCGATTTGCTGACCTGGTAGCGGATCTCCGGCAGCACCCCCATCCTGACCAGGCGCTGGTTCAGGTCGGCGTAGAGGGAGCTGAGATCGGCGCTGATCCGCGGCTCGAAAGCCTCGAGCAGGAACTGCACGACCCTCGCCTGGCCGAACTCGGCCAGCGCCTTGCGAAGCGATTCGAAGACCAGGTCCGGCGCCACCGGATGCTCATTGTCGGCGAACCATTCGCGGCCGAGCAGCGCGCCGAAGCGGGCACGAAGCCCGTCGACCTGCTCCTCGTCCATCCGTCGCCTTGAACGGCCGGCGATACGGCCGACGGCAAGCTGGTCGCCCATTGCCGCGTCGTCGACCAGAGACAGCGTCGCTGCGCCGCGAGCATTGCCGGGACCGGCAGGAGCGGAATTCCTGGCTGGCGCCGGCGCCGTCCGGGAGCCGGTCCGTTCGGCCCAGCTCTCGGCGCAGGCCCGATCGAAGCGCAGTTCGATGCCTTCGCGGCCGTTGCGCAGGAGATCAAGCGCATCGTCGATGGCCTGCCGGCGCTCCCAGGAACCGGTTTCCTTGAGCAGCCGTTCCAGGAGATCGTCGATAGTGCCCGCCAGCGAGCGGCGCAGCGTCTTGCTCAGGCCGACCAGCACCGGCTGCCGGATCTCGTTGAGCAGGTCGGTTGCGCTACGCGCGGCAGGCCGCGCCGGGATGGCGGTCAGTTCCATGGTTCCCGACCAGCATACGCAGCCCGGCGCGGCTTGCCACGCACTAGCTCACATGCGCCACCATGGAGCCGACCGTCGGTCGGAAAGCCTACTCCATCTGCGTCACGAACTTGGTGGTCAGGTACCCTTCGAAGGTCTCGGTCCCGCCCTCGGACCCGATGCCGCTGTCCTTCACGCCGCCGAAAGGCGTCTCCGCGAGCGCCTGGCCGAAGTGGTTGATGTTGACCATCCCCGCCTCGATGCCGTTCTGCGCAGCCAGCGCGTTCCTGGTGGAGGTGGTGAACACGTACGAGGACAGCCCGTAAGGCAGCGAATTGGCGCGCTTGAGCACCTCTTCCAGCTCCTTGAACGGCGCGCACGGCGCCAGCGGCCCGAACGGCTCGCTGGTCATGACGAGGCTGTCGTCCGGCACGTTGGTGAGTACCGTCGGGGCGAAGAAGTTGCCGACGCTGCCGATACGCTCGCCGCCGATCTCGATCCGCCCGCCGCGCTGCTTCGCATCGGAGATGAACTGGTCCATCGCCGGCAGCCGACGCTCGTGAGCAAGCGGCCCCATGCTCGAATCCGGATCGAGGCCGCTGCCCACCTTGACCTTGCGCGTGTTCTCGAGGAACGCAGCCATGAAGCGGTCGTAGACCTTTTCCTGTACGTAGAAGCGGGTCGGCGAGACGCAGACCTGGCCGGCGTTGCGGAACTTGAAGCCGGCCAGCAGCTTGGCTGCCCGCTCCACGTCGGCGTCGTCGAACACGATCGCCGGCGAGTGGCCGCCGAGCTCCATGGTGACCCGCTTCATGTGCAGGCCGGCGAGAGAGGCGAGCTGCTTGCCGACGGGAACGGATCCGGTGAACGAGATCTTGCGCACGATCGGTGACTTGATCAGGTACTCGGAGATCTCCGACGGGACTCCCCAGACGACGTTGAGCACGCCGGGCGGAAGCCCGGCTTCATGGAACATCCGTGCGATGGCCACTACCGCGCTAGGCGCATCCTCCGGCCCTTTGATGATGATCGTGCAGCCGGCGCCCACGGCAGCCGCGATCTTGCGGATGGCCTGGTTGTAGGGAAAGTTCCACGGCGTGAAGGCGGCGCAGACGCCGACCGGCTCGCGCAGGACCATCTGCCGCACGTTGGGCAGCCGTGGCGGAATCACCCGGCCGTAGATGCGGCGACATTCCTCCGCATGCCAGTCGCAATGTTCCGCGCACGCCACCACCTCGCCGGTCGCCTCGACCAGCGTCTTGCCCATGTCGAGCGTGATGTTCCGGCCGATCTCCTTGGCGCGCTGGCGCGAGAGTTCGCCGACCTTGCGCAGGATCTTGCTGCGTTCCATCGGGGAACTGTGCTTCCAGGTGCCGAACGCGCGCTGCGCTGCAGCCAGCGCGCGGTCGAGATCCGCCCGGGTGGCATGCGGCAGCCTGCCGACCACCTCGCCGGTGGCGGGATTGCGCACGTCCTGCGTCTTGCGATCGCCGGTGATGAACTCGCCGTCGATGTAGAGCGCCAACGTTTCGTAGGGGGTGGAGGCGGCGTCGGTGGTGGTCGCTCGCTCGGGCGTTGCAGTCTGGGTCATGGATTTCCTTCTCGCTGGGTGTTCATGGGAGGCGCGTGGCTGCGGTGGCTGCGGCGGCAGCGGCAGCAGGCCGCATCAGGCGGCCGGCGGTTCGGACGTCGATCGATCCGTCCTGCGGCCGGAAGACGCCCGTACCGGCATTCGTCAGTCGAGCGTCTTCAGCACGTCGGCGATGGTGGTGACGATGCGGTCGATCTCGGACCTCTCGACGATGAGCGACGGGGTCAGCGCGATGATGTCGCCGGTGGTGCGGATCAGCACGCCCTTCTCGTAGCACTTGAGGAAGGCTTCGAAGGCGCGCGCCGTGGGCGCACCGTCGCGCGGCGCAAGCTCGATCGCACCCATCAGCCCAAGGTTGCGGCAGTCGATGACGTGCTTCGAACCCTTGAGCGAATGCACCGCGGATTCGAAGTGCGGTGCCATTTCCGCCGCCCGCGCGAACAGGTTCTCGTCCCGGTACACCTGCTGCGCGGCGATGCCGGCGGCGCAGGCGAGCGGATGGCCGGAATAGGTGTAGCCATGGAAAAACTCGATCGCTTGCTGCGGCCCGCTCATGAACGCATCGTAGATCGAGTCGCGAGCCACCACCGCGCCCATCGGCACCGCGCCGGCGGTGAGGCCCTTCGCCAGCGTCATGATGTCGGGCTGGACCTTGAAGTATTCGGCGCCGAACGCCTTGCCCAGCCGGCCGAAGCCGGTGATGACCTCGTCGAAGATCAGGAGGATGCCGTGGCGGGTGCAGATCTCGCGCAGGCGCTCCAGGTATCCGACCGGCGGGACCAGCACGCCGGCACTGCCCGCGACGGGCTCGACGATGACGGCCGCGATGGTGGACGCGTCGTGCAGCGCGACGATGCGCTCCAGCTCGTCCGCGAGATGCGCGCCCCAGGCAGGCTGGCCGTGGCTGTAGGCCTGTTCGGACAGGTTCCAGGTCTGCGGCAGATGATCGACGCCGGTGAGCAACGAGCCGAACATCTTGCGGTTGGCGCCCATGCCCCCCACCGAGATGCCGCCGAAGCCCACGCCGTGATAGCCACGCTCGCGCCCGATCAGGCGCACCCGCGAGCCCTCGCCCCGCACCCGGTGGTAGGCGAGCGCGATCTTGAGCGCGGTATCTACGCTTTCCGATCCGGAATTGGTGAAGAAGACCCGGTTGAGCCCGGCCGGGGTGATACTGCTTACCAGGTTGGCGAGTTCGAACTGCAGCGGATTGGCCATCTGGAACGGCGGCGCATAGTCGAGGATCGATGCCTGGTTGCGGATCGCCTCGACCACCTTCGGATGGTTGTGGCCCAGGTTGGAGCACCACATGCCCGCGATCGCGTCGAGGATCTTGCGTCCCTTGTCGTCCCAGTAGTACATGCCCTCGCCGCGTGCCAGCAGCCGTGGCGCGGACTTGAACTGCCGGTTCGCGGTGAACGGCATCCACAGGCTGTCGAGCTGGTCGGACTCGAGATGTACCTGGTCGGAGGTGATGGTCATGGCGTCCTTTCCTGGATGAGGCGCGGCGCACCGGCGGGCGCCGTCGGCTGACCTCGTACGATACCACTTCGGCCTCCAGCCCCCGCGGCGCCGCCTGCACCGGCACCCCCGCGCTTGTCTACAATGGCCGCAGGCTCTCCTCAACGTCCGGGACGCCGCGGCGGCCCCGGCACAAGCGGTGACGGACATGAAGATTGAAGCGATTCCCGCGACCTGCGACGACACCGCCCGCCGGCGGCAGGCCCTGTACGACAGCATGCTCCCTGCCGGGCTCACCCCGCTCTGGGAAGTGCTGCACGCGCTGGTGCCCCGGCAGCCTGCGGTGCGCACCCGAGCGGCGCTGTGGCGCTGGAACGAGGTCAAGCCGTTCCTCGACGACGCCGGCCGGCTGATCACCGCGGAGGAAGCGGTCCGGCGGGTGCTGATCCTCGAGAACCCGGGCTGGCGGGGCGAGTCGCGCACCACCGGCACCTTGTATGCCGGCCTGCAGCTCATACTGCCGGGCGAGGTCGCCCCGAGCCACCGCCACACGCAGTCGGCGCTGCGCTTCGTGGTCGACGGCACCGGCGCATACACGGCGGTCAACGGCGAGCGCACGGTCATGCATCCGGGCGACTTCATCATCACGCCGCACTGGACATGGCACGACCACGGCAACGAGGGCGACGAGCCGGTCGTATGGCTCGACGGCCTCGACATCCCGATGATCGCGTTCTTCGAATCCGGCTTCGCGGAGAACGACAGCACCCGCAGCCAGAAGGTGACCAGCGCCGAAGGCACCAGTCTCGCGCGCTTCGGCGCCAACATGCTGCCGCTGCAACCGCGCTCGCCGTTCGGCGCGACCAGCCCGATCTTCAGCTACCCGTACGAGCGCAGCCGGGCAGCGCTAGCGCACCTGGCCGCGCACAGCGACCTCGACCCGTCGCACGGCGCCGTGCTCCGCTACGCCAACCCGCTGACGGGCGGCTCAGCCATCCCCACCATCGCCACCCGGCTGCAATTGCTGCCCGACGGCTTCTCGACCCGCGGCAGCCGCACCACCGCCGGCACCGTCTATTCGGTGGTAGAAGGCAGCGCGCAGGTGGCCATCACGCCGTGCGCTGGTCCAGGCGAAACCGGACCCGCCGCCGACACCGGGCAGGCCGACGGTGCAAAGGGCTCCGATGGCACCATCCGCTACCAGGTCGGTCCGAAAGACCACTTCGTCGTGCCCCCGTGGGCACGGCTCCAGGTTTGCGCAGCGAGCGAATGCGTGCTGTTCAGTTTTTCGGACGCACCGCTGCAGGAAGCGGCCGGCATTCTTCGTACGGCCGAGGATGAGGCATGAACGCGCCCGAGCAACCCCGCCTCGAGGAATCGGCGTCGCGCTGGGGCAGCGAAGGGGCGAGCCGCGTCCCCGGCTGGGTCTACACCGACCCGGAGATCTTCCGCCAGGAGCTGGAACGCTTCTTCTACCGCGGCCATTGGTGCTACGTCGGCCTCGAATGCGAGATCCCCGAACCCGGCAACTTCAAGCGCACTGCCGTCGGCGAGCGCAGCGTCATCATGGTCCGCGACCAGCAGGGGACGGTGCGGGTGGTGGAGAACCGCTGCGCCCACCGCGGCGTCGCCTTCTGCCGCGAACGCCATGGCACGGTGAAGGATTTCGTCTGCCCCTACCATCAGTGGAACTACGACCTGGAAGGCAACCTGGTCGGTCTGCCGTTCCGGCGCGGTGTCAAGCAGGACGGCAAGATCCACGGCGGCATGCCCCCCGACTTCAAGCTGGCGGAACACGGCTTGAACCGGCTGCAGGTGGCTTGCCGCGGCGGCGCGGTCTTCGCCAGCTTCGACCCGGAGGTCGAGCCCTTCGAGGAGTTCATCGGCCCCGAGGTCCTGCACTACTTCGACCGCGTCTTCGGCCATCGGCCGCTGAAGCTGCTCGGCTACAACCGCCAGCGCATCCCCGCCAACTGGAAGCTGATGCAGGAGAACATCAAGGATCCCTACCATCCCGGGCTGCTGCACACCTGGTTCGTGACTTTCGGCCTGTGGCGGGCCGACCAGCGCAGCCAGATGGTGATGGACAGGCGCCATCGCCATGCCGCGATGGTTTCGCGACGCAATGAAGGCGGTGCCGGAGACGTCACCAAAGGCGTTACCAGTTTTCGCGAGGCGATGAAGCTCAACGACGATCGGCTGCTCGACGTGGTGCCGGAGGACTGGTGGCAGGGTCCGACGGTGGTGATGACCACCCTTTTTCCGAGCGTCATCATCCAGCAGCAGGTCAACTCGCTCAGCACCCGCCATCTGCAGCCGGTCGCGCCGGGCGTCTTCGACTTCGTCTGGACCCATTTCGGCTTTGCGGACGATTCGCCCGAGATGACGCGCCGCCGCCTGCGCCAGGCCAATCTCTTCGGACCCGCCGGCTTCGTGTCCGCCGACGACGGCGAAGTGATCGAGTTCGTGCAGCAGGCCTTCGAGGCCAACCCGCAGGCCCGAACCATCAGCGAGCTCGACGGGCGCGATGCGAGACCCACCGAGCATATGGTCACCGAGACGCTGATCCGCGGCATGTACGGTTACTGGCGCGAGGTGATGGAGCTATGAATCCGGGCGTTGCGATGACCGCAGCGGACTGGCCGCGGCTTCAGGCCTTCTACGCAGCCTATGGCCGGGTGCTCGACAGCGGCGAGTATATGAAGTGGCCGGAGTTCTTCGTCGACGATGCGGTCTACAAGGTGCAGTCGCGCGAGAATTTCGACCGCGGCCTGCCCCTGGCGGCAATCGCGCTGGAAAGCAAGGCGATGCTGCAGGACCGGGTCATCGGCGCCACCGACACCATCTTCCACGACCCCTACTACCAGCGTCACCTGATCGGCGCGCCGCTGGTGCTGAAGGTCGAGGGCGGCGTCACGCACAGCGAGGCGAGCTACCTGGTTGTTCGCACGCGGCGCGACTCGATGCCGGAGATCCTGAGCGTCGGCCGCTACCAGGACAAGGTCGTCGATACGACCGACGGCTACCGGTTCGCCGAGCGACTGTGCATCTTCGACAACGACCTGATTCCGAACTCGCTCATCTATCCGATCTGAACTGTTTGATCTGAACTGCGTGATGCCAGTCTGATCGGCGTTGCTTATCGAAGGCTACGGCATCAGGCCGTGCAGCGGGTCGTGGTGCTGGATGTGGCGGGCTGTGCGCGTGCGCATCGTCACCAGCTCCTCCGCGCTGCTGGGATGCAGCGGCATCGTCTGGTCGAAGTCGCGCTTGCTGGCGCCCGTCCGCAGCAACGTCGCGATCACCTGGATCAGCTCGCCGGCATCCGGTCCGAGCAGATGCGCACCCAGAACCCGGTCGGTGCTGCCGTCCACCACCAGCTTCATCATCATCCGCTCGTTGCTGCCCGAGAGCGTCGCCTTGAGCGTACGGAAATCGGCGCGGTAGATGTCGACGACCGCGTACTGCCGCATCGCATCCTCCTCGGTCAGGCCGACCGTGCCGATCTCCGGCGTCGAGAACACCGCCGTCGGCACGTTGTCGTAGTCCGCCTGCCAGGGCGCATCGCCGAAGACGGTGTCGGCGAAGGCATGGCCTTCGCGGATCGCGACCGGGGTCAGGTTGAGCCGGTCGGTGACGTCGCCGATCGCATAGATCGACGGCACCGAGGTCCGCGACAACTCGTCGACGATGATCGCGCCGTTGCGGTCGGTCCTGACCCCGGCCTGGTCGAGGCCCAGCCCCTCGACATTCGGCGTGCGGCCGATTGCGAACATCACCTGCTCGACCTCGAGCAGGTTGCCGCTGTTGAGCGTCGCGACGATCGGCGCATCGGCGCCGGTGGCACGCTCGAGCTGCAGGAAGGTCGATTCCAGCTCGATCCGGATGCCACGCGCCCGGTACGCGTTCTCGACGCGCAGCGACAGGTCGGCATCGAACCCGCGCAGCAGGTGGCTGCCCCGATGAACCAGCGTGACCTGCGAGCCGAGGCCGGCGAAGATGCCGGCGAACTCCAGCGCGATGTAGCCGCCACCGACGATTGCGATCGACCCCGGCAGGGTCTCGAGGTCGAACGCCTCGTTGGAGCTGACTGCGTGCTCGATGCCCGGCAACTCATGCGGCATGGTCGGCCTGCCGCCGGTGGCGATCAGGATTCGCGCGGCGGACACGGTGCGGCCGGAAGCAAGCTTCACCCGGTTCGGGCCGAGCAGGGTTGCCCGCTCGGGGAACAGGGCCGCATCGACTTTCCTGAGGTTGTCGGCATAGATGCCTTCGAGACGCGCGATCTCGCGGTCCTTCGCCGCTACCAGCGCCGGCCAGTCGAAGGTGGGCTTGCCGACGGTCCAGCCGTAGCCTGCCGCGTCCTCGAAGTCCGCTGCGAAGCGCGACGCGTAGACGAGCAGCTTCTTGGGCACGCAGCCGCGGATCACGCAGGTGCCCCCAAAGCGGTACTCCTCCGCGACGCCTACGCGCGCGCCGTGATTCGCGGCGATGCGGGCCGCCCTCACGCCACCCGAGCCGCCCCCGATCACGAAAAGATCGAAATCCTCTTTCGCCATGCGCTGAATCCTACTTGGTGCCGAAGATGCGGTCTCCGGCGTCGCCCAGTCCCGGCAGGATGTAGCCGTGGTCGTTCAGCTGCCGGTCGATCGCTGCGGTGAAGATCGGCACGTCCGGATGGCTTTCATGGAAGGTTCTGATTCCCTCGGGGGCGCACAGCAGGCAGACGAACTTGATCGACTTCGGCCCCGTCTCCTTGAGGCGGTCCACCGCGGCGACCGCCGAGTTGCCGGTGGCGAGCATCGGGTCGAGCACGATCACGTCGCGTTCGCTCATTGCCGGCGGCATCTTGAAGTAGTACTCCACCGCGACCAGCGTCTTCGGATCCCGATACAAGCCGACGTGGCCGACCCGGGCGCCGGGTACCACTGTCAGGAAGCCGTCGAGAATGCCGGCGCCGGCACGCAGGATCGACACCAGGCAGACCTTCTTGCCGTCGATGAGCCGCGAAGTCATTGCCTCGAGCGGGGTGTTGATCGTCACCTCGTGCATCGGCACATCGCGCAAGACTTCGTAGGCGAGCAGTGCGCTCAGTTCGCTGAGCAGCCGCCGGAAACTGTTGGTGCTGGTCTCGACCCGCCGCAGCAGGGTCAGCTTGTGCTGGACGAGGGGGTGGTCGACGACGGTGACCGATGCCGCGGCGACCGGCGCATTGGGTTGGTTCATCTGTTGTGCTCTCCAGGAATCAGAATACGGTGCCGTCGCTGACAATCGAAAGCGGCGGCTGGCCACCGCGGCGTGCGAAGGCGAGCTCACGACCCGCCGCCCAGGTGCCGCCTTCGAGGACGGCTGCGAGCGGCAGTTGCGGCGACTGCAGCCGCGAACGCACCAGGTCGGCGACCACGTCGATCAGCGCCACCGTCAGGGCTCTCCACTCCACCACCAGTTCGCTGCCGACATCGTGCTCCCGGGCGGCCACGCCCGGATCCTTCAGGGCCAGCACCCCGGTGTCCAGCAGCAGCCCGCCGTTGCGGTACTCGGGCAGACCGGTGAGTTGCTCGAGTTCGATCACCACCGTTCCTGCCCAGCCGAAGGGCTCGAGCAGCGAATAGGTCAGCCACTGCGACAGCTTGTGAAACGGCACCCAGCCGGCGTCGATGGCGTCGTAGCCGGCGGGTGTCGCGAGCCGATGGCGCCAGCAGTCGCCGACGGCGACGCCGGCGACTGCCTGGCCGCTCGGCCAGATGCCGGCGAGGCCCACCAGGACCGCCTCCAGGATGGCGGGCGCGGTCACCGTGTCGGCGCCGCGGCCCACGCTGTCGATCAACCCGCCCGGCCGGCCTTCGCTGCCGAAGCGCTCCGGATCCGCGGCGAGCGCCGCACCCAGGGCCTTCATCAGGCGGGTGCGCCCGGTGAGCCCCACCAGCGGATTGGCCGCATCGACCTGGAACATGCGGGCCAGGTCCCCTTCCGTCAGGCGCTCGAGGCCGGCTGCGTCGACCCTGAGCGGCTCGTCCGGATCCGAAGAGAAGGCGCCGGCGCGAAAGCCGGCGAGACTTGCAAGCGCGAGACCTTCCGACCGGCCGGTCTCGATGCCGGTTTCCGGCTCTCGAAACCGCCATGCCGAACCGGCGCCGGCATCGAGCAGTACGCTGACCACGGCGAGGTCGACGAGCGCGCGTGCAGCCGCCCTGCGATCGCCGCCGCGCTGCTCCAGCAATTGCCCACGCAGGGGACCGTGCCGGTCGACGCCGCCGGCCTCGAAATGGCGCCAGCGGCTGTGGTACGGGACCGCAAGGTCCGGGTAGCGTCGACGGGTGATATCGGCGACGCGGTCGGCAGCCTCGGGAAGCTGCGCAGGCTGGAACACGAAATGCGCCGATTCGCCGGCGCCCACGGCAGCGAGCACCTGGCGGCAGCGGGTGCGGATCACCTCCGGCGAGCGCAACCGCGCGAACACGTCCGGTTGCACTGCCTGCGGATCAATCACCCAGCCCACGTCCCTTGGTGTTGGCGAGCTTCTCGGCGCCGGGGACCTCGCCCGGCGTGAAGTAGCCGGCGGCGACCTTCGCCTCGATCTCCACCCGCGCATCGGCGGGCACGAGTTCCTCCGGGATGCTGACCCGCTCGACCACCTCGATGCCGGAGCGCGTGATGGCGTCGTACTTGACGTTGCTCATCGACACGAGCCGATGGATCTTGCGGATGCCCAGCCACTGCAGCGTGTCCGGCATCAGTTCCTGGAAGCGCATATCCTGCACGCCCGCGACGCATTCCGTGCGCAGGAAGTACTTGTCCGCCGAGTCGCCGCCAACCTGCCGCTTGCGGGCGTTGTAGACCAGGAACTTGGTGACCTCGCCGAGCGCCCTGCCCTCCTTGCGGCTGTAGACGATCAGGCCGACGCCGCCGCGCTGCGCGCCATGGATGCATTCCTCGATCGCATGGGTGAGATAGGGACGGCAGGTGCAGATGTCGGAGCCGAACACGTCCGACCCGTTGCATTCGTCGTGCACCCGGCAGGTCAGCGTGATCGAGGGATCGGACAGGTGCTTCGGGTCGCCGAGGATGTAGAGGGTCTGGCCACCGATCGGCGGCAGGAACACTTCGAGGTCGCTGCGCGTGACCAGCTCCGGATACATGCCGCCGGTTTCCTCGAACAGGCTGCGTCGCAGCGCGGCCTCGCTGCAGCCGAAGCGCCGCGCCACGCCGGGCAGCCACCACACCGGCTCGATGGCGGCCTTGGTGACCACCGCCGATCCGTTCTGCAGCAGCACCTTGCCGTCGGCCTTCAACCGTCCGGCCTGGATGGCCGACTTGATCTCGGGCAGATCGATATGCGCCTTGGTGACCGCGATCGTTGGACGGATGTCCACCCCCGCGGCGATCTGCATGCGGAAGGCTTCGGCGACGATGGCGCCGAACGGATCGAGCGAGACGATCTTCTCGGCATC
The DNA here is from genome assembly GCA_963844195.1 of uncultured Pseudomonadota bacterium. Taxonomy (GTDB): domain Bacteria; phylum Pseudomonadota; class Gammaproteobacteria; order Burkholderiales; family Burkholderiaceae_E; genus Lautropia. The sequence goes on from CAWJNC010000010.1 coordinate 314,687, forward strand.
GAACCATGCCGGATGCGGCCCGATGATGTCGGTGGGCGACGTGTCGGTGAGGTCGGCACGGTGGGCGCGCTTGAGCGAGCCGGCGGCCACCGCGAGCGCCCGATAGATGCCGTAGGAGCCGGAGTGGGTGCCGATCACGTTGCGGTGGGAACGGTTCGACGTGGTGCCGACGATCGGCCCACGCTCCGCTGCGGCCGATGCCCCCCACGCAACCGGGGGAGTCGCCCCGGCCGCCGGTGCGCCGCCGGACGGATGCGAGGTCAGCCGGATGTGGCGCTCGGATGACCGGCCGCCGGCATCGGTGGGGGCCGCCGCCGCTGCGCCCACCGCTGCGGTCGCCGGTGCAGTTGCCGCTGCAGATGCCGCTGCAGTCGCCGCTGCGGCAGCGCGCTCCAGAGGATTGAGGAGGTTGTCTGTCATGGTGAGCTGCGAACGCTGATCAGTTGGCTGCGACGGCGGCGGCGGGTTGCGCGCGCGGACCGATCGCGCCGTTCATGGAACAGGATCGTTGCCGAAGGCATCGATGGCGGTCCAGTCGTCGGTGAGGTCGCGGCGCATTTCCTTCATCGATTGCGCAATCTCGTCCGGTTCGAACAACTGGGACTGGAAGAAGCTGTTGGTGGGACGCGCCTGCGAAAACAGCAGGATCTCGCGGCCGCGCGCCATGAACAGCTGGCCGCTGATTCCGGCAGCGAGCGGCGTGCATAGCCAGGCGACGAGGTTGGCGACGAGGCTCGGGGCAAGCGGCTTGATCAGGCGATGGTGCGCCTGCCGGTCGGGCCCGTACGGCAGCGTGCAATCGACCTGCCGCGTCCCCGCCATCGGGATGACCGCATTGCAGCCGATGCCGGAGCCGGCCAGCCGGTGACTGAGGGAACGCGTCAGGCTCAACAAGGCGGCCTTGCTTGCCGCCTCCGCCCACTGCTCCGGATCCCCGTAGACGGCTTCTGCCGAGACCAGCGTGACGATCGCACCCGGAACCCGGCCCGCATCCACCTGCCCCTGCATCACCGGCAGTGCCGCGTCGAACAGGTCCATTGCCGCGAACAGGTCGACCGCGGCGACATGCTCGAAAGCCTGACGGCTCGTGAGCGCGCGGCGCGGCGCAAGGATGCCGGCAGCATGGATTAGCAGGTCGATGCCGCCCATCGCTTCCTGCGCCGCGGCCACGACCTGCGCGCCGCTGCCGGGAGCCGCGAGGTCGAGCACCAGCGGCGTGGCGCCGGGCACCCGGTCGGCGGCAAGCTCGGTGACGGCGGGATCCTCGGCCGACCCGTCGACCGAGCAGCCGTTATCGACCATCAGCACCTTTGCGCCGAGCAGGGCGAGCGACTGGGCAGCCGCAAGCCCGATGCCGCGCGCCGCACCGGTGACAACCGCCCGCCTGTTGCTCAGCCAATCCGCCATGTCGTTGGTAAGCTAGCACGAATGCAACGCTTCAACCTGCACCACGACAACCGCCAGTCGCCAATTGCGGCATTTGAGCCGGCCGCAGCAGCCAATCCGTCGCCTGCACACGACGCATCGATCGCGGAGCACGAAGCTGCCTCTCCGAGCCGGCCCGACGGTCTGCTGGCGTGCCTGCAGGCGTGGGCGCAACGTCGGGAGCGCGGCAGCACCGCCGAAGCCCGCCCGCGGCTGCACTATCGCATCCGCTGCCCCTCGCCGGGCCACGGCGCAGGGCATCAGCAAATCGGAGCCGCACCCGGCGATGCAGGCGAGGCCCTATTCGATCGCGCCGTCCTGGCGGCAGCCCTCCCCGAGTTGTCGCCGCCCTTGCCCCAGGCATGGAACGACGCGCTGCTGCGTGGCTGGCCGGATCGCCTGCCGGGGCTGCACCGCATCGAACTGGTGCCTGGGGAGGCCTGGGTGAGCATCGAGATCGGCCTGCAGCGCACGGCCGAACGCCGCCTCGCAGTGCGCCGGGATCGGCTGCGGCGACTGCCCTCGTGGCCCCTTCGTCGGCCCCTTCGTCGGCGCGCGACGCCATCGTCGTCGGCGCCGGGATCGCCGGCTGCGCAATGGCCGACGCGCTGGCGCGGCGGGGCTGGCGGGTGGTCGTTCTGGAAGGCGGCGATCGCACCGGCGGCGCGGTCGCCGGAATTCCGCTGCTCGCGCAATACCCCGCCCTGTCGCCGGGCGCCGACCGCCGCTCGCGATTGCTGGTCGCCGCCTTGCTCGCCAGCCGCCGCCACGCCGACCGGTTCGGCGATGCCATGAGCTGGTGCGGCCGCTTCCAGCCGATGCCGTTCGAAGAAGCATGCCGGCGCACCGAGGGCGTCCCGCCCTCTCTGGCCGAGCCGGTCGCTTGTTCGACGGTTGCTGCACATGGCGTCGACCGTCTGCAGGGAATCTGGTTCCCGGACTGCGCGATGGCCGACCCGCAGCGCTGGTGGCGCCGGGTCCGGCAGTCGCCGTTCGTCGAGGTGCGGTTCTCGCAGCCGGTGGCCGGCATCCTGCGGCAGGAAGATCGCTGGCGGGCGTTGGACAAACGCGGGCAGGCGATCGCCTCGGCCTGCGTCCTGATCCTCGCCAACCAGTCCGGCGCAATTGCCCTGTCGAAGTTGCCACCGCAGGCCGCCGGCCGGCTTCGCCGCAGCCGCATCCAGGTGGCAATCGGCAGCGCCGATGCAGCCGCGGCGCGCCGGCCGTCGATTCTCGGCGGCAGCAGCTATCGCCTCGAGGATGGCGGCCACTGCTGCGTGATCGGGCCGCTGCAGCCGGGCGTGGACAGCCTGGAGCGGCATCACATCGACCTGCCGCCACCGACGATCGGAGATCCGGCCTACCGCTGGCACCTCAGCGAGCCCGGTGAGCGCCTGCTGATGCGCGACAACCTGCCGATGATCGGGTCGGTACCCGACACCGAAGCCATCGATGCCGGTCGGTCGCGCTACGCGCGCAACGACCGCCTGCCGCTGCCGCGTCGCGAGTCGCTGCACCTGCTGACGGGGCTCGGCGGAAGGGGCCTGCTCTGGTCGATGATCGGAGCGGAGATCATCGCGGCTCAGGTGAACGACGAGCCGCCGGTGGTGGAGCCGGAACTGGAGGATGCGGTCGACCCGGCGCGCTTCCTCAAGCGCAGCCTGCGCCGCTCGTTGCCTCAGGCGGACGGGATGAACGTCTTGTCGTCCTGATGCTTGCGCTCGAACTTGAGGAAGGTGTAGTAGCCGCAGGTCTTGCCGTTGGGATACTCGCGGCAGACGGCGGGTCGCCCTTCGTAGATCGTGCAGCGTCGTTCCTCGGTGTCGAAGAAGCGGCAGATGGTCTCGTAGACCGTGTCCTTCTGGTGGCGAAGAATCCGCTCCGGCTTGCCGTCATCCATGTAGATGCGGGTGAAGCGCCGCGCGGCAACTTCGATCGTCACGTTGAAATACTTCGCCAGCCGCTTGAGGTCCGATGGCTTGACCTCGATGCGCGGATAGCTGCAGCAGTAGCCCGGGCACTTGGAGCAGTCGTAGTGAACCTTGGTCGGTTCTTCCGCAGCTATCTTGTCTTTCTTGCCCATGACTTCCCGCGCGTGACGCTCACCGTGTAAAGGCCGCCATTCTAGCTTGCGGTCGCGCGCCTTCAGATGAACGGGCTGTGGAGCCTGGGCCGCAGAAGGACGGCCTCGCGTTGACCCAACCCGTAGGGCCGGGCCGAGACGGGGGGCCACCCGTCGTTGCCGATTCGTTGTGTGGGTCAACCACACCGCCTCATCGGCGCCTCGTTTGGCCCCCCGTCTCGGCCCGGCGCGAGGCCGTCCTTCTGCGGCCCAGGCTCCCTAGGCGAACTGCGCCCTAGCGTTGTGCCACAGGCGCATCCACGGCGAATGGTCGCGGCCGCTCGCGCGCAGCTCCGGCGGGCACCACGACCATTGCGCGATCCTGAACACCCGCTCCGGATGCGGCATCAGGATGGTGGCCCTGCCGTCCTCGCTGCAGAAGCCGGTGAGGCCGCCTGCGGAGCCGTTCGGATTGAGCGGATAGCGCTCGGTGGGCGCGCCGCTGCCGTCGACGAATCGCAGCACCGGCACAGCCCTGTCGGCCGCGGCGCCGGCATCAGCGGCCCGATCGAACAGCACCCGGCCCTCGCCGTGGGCGACCGCGATCGGCAGCCGCGAGCCCGCCATTCCCGCCAGCAGCAGTGACGGCGACTGCATCACCTCCACCTGTGCAAACCGCGCCTCGTACTGCTCCGAGCGGTTCCGCACGAACCGTGGCCAGGCCGCGGCCCCCGGAATCAGCGACTTCAGCTGCGACATCATCTGGCAGCCGTTGCAGACGCCAAGCGACAGCGTGTCGGGTCGAGCGAAGAAGATGCCGAAGGCTTCCGCCAGCCGCGCGTTGAACAGGACGCTCTTGGCCCAGCCGACGCCGGCGCCGAGCACGTCGCCATAGGAGAAGCCGCCACAGGCCACCAGCACCTGGTAGTCCTGCAGACGGTGGCGGCCCGACATCAGGTCGCTCATGTGGACGTCGTCGGCATCGAAGCCTGCAAGGTCGAATGCAGCCGCCATCTCGCGCTGGCTGTTGACGCCCTGCTCCCGCAGCACTGCAACCCGCGGACGTGCGCCGAGTGCCACCATCGGCGCCGAGGACGCCGACGCAGCCCCATCGAGTGCTGCATCGAAGGACAGTACCAGCGACAGCGGCGCCGGTGCCCCGCCGTCCGCCGCCAGCACGGCATCCGCCTCCTGCACCGACTCCGGATCGTCGCGCAGCCCGGCGATCCGCTGGCTGGTCTCCGACCAGGCCCGCAACAGCGTCGCGCGCGGCATGGTGAAGATGCAGCGGGCATCGGAATGGATCTCGACGACGTCGCGATCGTTGGGCGCGCCAAGCACGTGGGAATGCGCCGACAAGCCGTGCTCGCGCAGCAGTCCGAGCATCCGGTCGCGATCGGCTCGGGCCACCTGCACCACCACGCCGGCCTCCTCGTTGAAGAGCGCCCGCAAGGCGAGTTCGGCACGCTGGATGGCGACCTGTTCCGGCCTGATCTTGAAATCGCCCCAGTCGGATGAATGCGGGTCGATGGTCAGCATGTCGACATTCACCGACACGCCGCAGTGGCCGGCGAACGCCATCTCGCACAGCGTCGCGAACAGGCCGCCGTCGGAGCGGTCGTGATAGGCGAGCAGCAGGCCCTGGGAGCATGCGGCTCGGATCGCGGCATGCAGCTTCACAAGTAGCTCCGGCGACGCCACGTCGGGCGCCGGATCGCCGTCGCGGCCGGTCACCTGCGCCAGCGCCGAGGCGCCCAGGCGCCGGTGCCCTTCGCCGATGTCGACGAGGATCAGCGAGGTGTCGATGCGCGGCACCAGCTGCGGCGTGAGCGCCTCGCGGACATCAGCGACCGGCGCGTGCGCGGTGGCCACCAGCGAGACAGGCGAGCCCACTTCAACCGGACGACCGTCGACATCCCAGCGCGTGCGCATCGACAGCGAATCCTTGCCTACCGGGATGCTGATGCCGAGCGCGATGCAGAACTCCGAGGCGGCCCTGACCGCCTCGAAGAGATCGGCGTCGTTCTCCGGTGTTCCGCAGTTGGCCATCCAGTTGGCCGACAGCTTGACGTCGGCAAGCGTTGCCGGGCAGGCCGACAGCAGGTTGGTCAGCGCCTCCGCGATCGCCATCCGGGATGCAGCCGGCGGCATCGATGGTGGCCACCGGCGTGCGCTCGCCGATCGCCAGCGCGTCTCCCGCGTGGCCCCGATAGTCGAGCAGGCCGAGTGCGCAGTCGGCCACCGGCACCTGCCATGGCCCGACCATCTGGTCGCGCGCGGTCAGCCCGCCGACCGTGCGGTCGCCGATGGTGATCAGGAACGACTTGCTCGCGACCGCCGGCAGGCGCAGCACCGACAGCGCCACCTCTGCCAGGTCGAGCCCGCCGAGGTCGCATGCAGGCGCGGCGGCGCCGGTCCTCGCTCGCGAGGCGCGCGTGCGCCCATCGCGATGCATCCGCGGCGCCTTGCCGAACAGCACGTCCATCGACATGTCGACCGCACGGTCGTCGCCCGGGCCGGTCAGCTGCAGCGTCTGGTCGTCGAGCACTTCTCCGAGCACGTGAAACGGGCAACGCTCGCGCTCGCACAGGTAGCGCAGCAGTTCCACCCGTTCGGGCGCCACCGCGAGGACGTATCGCTCCTGCGACTCGTTGCACCAGATCTCCGCGGCCGACATGCCGGATTCGAGAACCGGGATGCGTTCGAGGTGAAAACGGGCGCCGCGCCCGGAGCCGTGGGCCAACTCCGGGAGGGCATTGGAGAGACCGCCGGCACCGACGTCGTGGATCGAAAGGATGGGGTTTGCATCGCCCAGGCCGCGGCAGGCGTCGATGACCTCCTGCGCCCGCCGTTCCATCTCGGCATTGGCCCGCTGTACCGACGCGAAGTCGAGCTCGGCGCTGTTGCTGCCGACGCCCATGCTGGAGGCGGCGCCGCCGCCGAGCCCGATTCGCATGCCCGGGCCGCCGATCTGCGCGAGCAGCGTTCCCGCCGGCAGGTCGCGCTTGTCCTGGTGCTCGCGACTGACCGATCCGACACCACCGGCCAGCATGATCGGCTTGTGGTAGCCGAAGCCGCTGAGCACGCCCGCGTCGTCCACCTGCAGGCGCGTCTCGAAGGTGCGGAAATATCCCAGCAGGTTCGGCCGGCCGAACTCGTTGTTGAAGGCCGCCCCGCCGAGGGGTCCTTCGATCATGATCGATAGCGGCGACGCAATGGCGGCGGGTGCAGGCTCGTGGCCGGCACCGCCGCCTTCCCACGGTTGCACCCAGCCCGGTAGCCGCAGGTGGGAGACGGTGAAGCCGGTCAGGCCATAGCGCGGCGTGCCGCCGCGGCCGGTCGCGCCCTCGTCCCGGATCTCGCCGCCGGCGCCGGTCGCGGCGCCGGGATGCGGTGCGATCGCCGTCGGATGGTTGTGGGTCTCCACCTTCAGCAGGTTCTGCACCGGCTTGACCGCCCAGCGATAACGGCCGTTGCCGCCGTCGGCATGCGCCGGCGCCCAGGTCGCGATCTCGCGCCCTTCGAGGATCGCCGCGTTATCCGAATAAGCGACCGCCGTGCCGCGCGGTTGCGCCGCATGCGTCGCCTTGATCATCGCGAACAGCGAGGCCGGCTGCTCGACGCCGTCGATCGAGAACCGGGCGTTGAAGATCTTGTGGCGGCAGTGTTCGGAGTTCGCCTGCGCGAACATCATCAGCTCGACGTCGGTCGGGTCGCGGTCCATGGCCGAATAGGCCGCGACCAGGTAGTCGACCTCGTCCGCCGAAAGGGCCAGTCCGAGCTCCCGATCAGCCGCGAGCAGCGCTTCGCGGCCCTGGGCGAGCAGCGGCACGCGCGACAGCGGCCTGCCCTGCAGCGGCATGAACAGGCGTGCCGGATCCGGCGCGTCCGCGAACCAGCTTTCGGTCATCCTGTCGTGAAGGACCCCGGCCAGCCGCGCGAGCATGTCGGGCGCGACGCCGGGCTCCTTGCCGAAGCCGAACAGGCCCGCCTTGCGACCGATGCGGTAGCGAATGCCGCGCTCGATCCGCTCGACATGAGCCATCGCGCAGTTGTGGGCGATGTCCGTTGCCTTGGTCGACCAGGAAGACAGGGTGCCGACCCGCGCGGTCACGAAGATGCAGAGGGAAGACCGGTCCGCGGACGATGCGGCCGATGCGGACGATGCGGGCGGGGCTTCGTCGAGCAGCGCCTGCAGCCGTCGCCGATCGTCGCCGGCAAGTTCGGCGCCGGTGGCCACGAGGTAGAAGTAGTCCGCATCGACACGGCTCACGGCGGCGTCGATGCCCTGGAGCCGCTCCAGCAGCCTGCGCGCTCCGTGCTGGCCGAGGGCGCTGCTGCCAGGCAATACGTGGTGAAAGGTCATGGAGGAACCGCCGGACTGATCAACCGGTGATTATAGGTTCCGCAGCAGCCTCCCCAGCCGCTCCAGCAACTCGATCACGCCGTCGACCCGCTGCACGAAGGCGCGCGCGGCACTGGCCGTGCCGCCGGCGTCGGCTTCGTCGTCCCAGACCCGCACCGTCAGCCAGTCGGGCGGCGCACGCTCGAAGACGCGCTCGTCGGTGACGTCGTCGCCGACGAAGATCACCGTGCCGGCGCGGCGGCGCAGCCTGAGCTCGTCGATCGCCTCGAACTTCGTCACCAGCCCCGGCGCCATCAGGTTCAACACGAACTTGCCGTCGATGATCTCCGGCTCGGGCCGCAGCCCGGCAACCAGGTCGAGCAACTCGCGCCGCGCGCGCTCGGGATCGGGCATCTGCCGGTAGTGGATCGACAGCGAGACCGACTTGCGCTCGAACGCGATGCCGGGGCCCATCGACGCCAGTGGCGCCGCGAGCACGCCGGCCCAGTCGAGCACCACCTGGCGCTGCTGCGCACGCCGGTCGACAGCACGATCACCGGCGCCGGCTGCCTCCGCCACACCCGCTGCGCCGGCCTCGACATCGACGCCCCATTCGTTGCCATGGTTGCCGATCAGGACGAGTCCGTCGACCGGGACCCGCAGCGCCAGGTCCTCGAGTCCACGGCCGGAGACGATCGCCACCGCCAGCCGGCCCTTGAGCGGCTCGAGCAGCGGCGGCACCCGACGGATCCATCGCGGCATCCGCCGGCCGCGGCACGATCGGCGCCAGCGTGCCGTCGAAATCCAGGGCCAGCAACGGTTGCCGGCGCAGGGCGTCGATCAGCAGGCCGTCGCCGGCCGCGCTCTGCAGGTCGATCATCAGGCCGGCCGGCGCAGCTCGCGTGCGGCCTTCGGCGGCAGGTCGACGACGTTGGCGCCCCGGCTGATGCGGGCTTCCACCCGGATCCGGCGCCGCAGCTTGCCGGCGTCCAGCAGCATCCGGCCCGCCCAGCGATAGACGTTGAACTCGCGCACCAGCTGGCGCAGGCTACGCATGCGCACCTCCTGCTCGTGCTCGGGCATGCCGAGCGCCTCGAACAGCGCCTCTGCCACCTGGTCGATGTGGTAGGGGTTGACGATCAGCGCGTCCAGCAGTTCGCGGGACGCACCAGCGAACTGGCTCAGGATCAGCACGCCGCGCTCGTCGTCATGTGCCGCGACGAATTCCTTGCTCACCAGGTTCATGCCGTCATGCAGGCTGGTGACCATGCAGATGTCGGCGGCCCGGAAATATTCGAGCACCGCTTCCATCGCCGTGATGCTCGATCAGCAGGAGGATGGGTGGCGGCTGGCCGCTCGCGCCGAAGCGCTGGTTGACCTCGTCGGCCGCCTGGCGCACCTCGGCCTCGAAGCGCTGGTATTCCGGCAGCGACGAGCGGGTGGGCGCAGCCACCTGGATCATGGTGAAGTTGCCGACCCACTCCGGATGCATCTCCAGCATCCGCTCGACCGACCGGATCCGCTCGACGATGCCCTTGGTGTAGTCGAGACGGTCGACGCCGATGGCGATCCGGTGCTCGGGCGGCAGTCCGTGCTTCTGGCGCACCCGGCGCCGCAGCGCTGGATAGGCGGCGCGGTCGATCGGCTCCGGCCAGGCCACCGAGATCGGGTAGGCATGCACATGGGTGAGGCTGCCGCCGATGCTGATGGTGGCGGTCTCGTGCTCGATGCGCGCCTCCAGGAAGCGGTCCACCGTCTCGATGAAGTTCTTGCAGTGGTACGACGTGTGGAAGCCCAGGATGTCGCTGCCCAGCATGCCCTCGAGGATCTCCTCCTTCCACGGACAGATGCTGAAGGATTCGAAGTTCGGCCAGGGGATGTGCCAGAAGGTGATGATGGTCGCATCCGGCAGCTGCCGGCGGATCATCGACGGCGCCAGCGCGAAGTGGTAGTCGTGGATCAGGACGATCGGGTCCGGCGTCTTCGCTTCCTTGACCACCGCATCGGCAAAACGCTGGTTGATCTCGCGATAGCAGACCCAGTCGCTGGTCCGGAACACCGGCCGCACGTGGGCGACGTGGCACAACGGCCAGAGGCCTTCGTTGGCGAAGCCGTAGTAGTAGCCCTTCTCTTCCGCCTCGCTCAGCCAGATACGCCGCAGCGTGTAGCTCGGCGACCTGGGCGGCACCTGCACCCGATCATGCTCGTCGACGACATCGCGGTCCGCGGAGCCGCTGCCTTGGGCGATCCAGGTGCCGGAACAGGCTCGCATGACCGGTTCCACGGCGGTCACCAGGCCGCTGGCGGGACGGTGGCAGGTGATGCCGTTGTCACCCTGCTGGTGAATGTAGGGCTCGCGATTGGAGACGACGATGACCTCGTCGGCAGGGAAATTGTTCCTGAGCAGCGCGCGCAGCCCTTCCGGGCTCCATTGGGTGACCGCCTCGGCCTGCTCGCTGCGCGCCCCGTCGACCTCGCGCAGCAGCCGCTGCAGGTCGCGAACGAGCGGCTTCAGGCCGGCGCTGCTGCGTCCTGGCCGATCCAGGTCATCCAGGTCGGCATCTGCCGAGCCGTCGATTCCACCGTCTCGGCCCCCTCGGCCATCGGGCTGGCCGCTTGCCGCGTCCGGACGCCCGTGGGCCGACAGCTGCGCCATCAACCTGCGACTGATGTTCCTGGCATGTACGAGTAACTGGTTCAATGTTTTCTGCACCCTTGGCGAGCGACCGCTTGCCGGTCCCGCCCAAGCCTCGAGGCCGTCATCCCATCAGCCTCGGCCAGATGGTCGCCCGGGTCGATCGGGCGCTTGCAAATTCCATGCCCATGTCTCCATTCCCTAAGGCTAACATGACCGCAGGCGTCGTGAAGGAGGATAACCGATGAGTGCACTCTCGTATCTCAACCCGACCCCGGGCAGCCCCTGGGACACCTATCTGGCCCAGGTCGACCAGGTGACACCGCATCTCGGCAAGCTGGCGCGCTGGGTGGAAACCCTCAAGCGCCCCAAGCGGGCGCTGATCGTCGACATCCCGATCGAGATGGACAACGGTGAGGTCCGCCACTTCGAGGGCTACCGGGTGCAGCACAACCTGTCGCGCGGACCCGGCAAAGGGGGGGTGCGCTACCACCCCGACGTCACGCTCGAGGAGGTGCTGGCGCTTTCGGCATGGATGACGATCAAGAATGCCGCCGTCAATATCCCCTACGGGGGCGCCAAGGGTGGCGTGCGCTGCGACCCGAAGCATCTGTCGCTCAACGAACTCGAGAAGGTGACGCGGCGCTACACCAGCGAGATCGGCATCATCATCGGCCCGACCAAGGACATACCTGCGCCTGACGTCAACACCAACGCGCAGGTGATGGCCTGGATGATGGACACATACTCCGCAAACCAGGGGGGCACCGTCACCGGCGTGGTCACCGGCAAGCCGATCGAACTCGGCGGCTCGCTCGGCCGCGTCAGGGCCACCGGCCGCGGCGTGTTCCTGACCGCGAGGGAGGCTGCAAAGAACCTGGGCATCTCCCTCGAAGGAGCGCACATCGCCGTCCAGGGATTCGGCAACGTCGGGAGCATTGCGGCGGAGTTGATGGCGCAGGCGCATGCGAAGGTGGTGGCGGTCCAGGACCACACCGGCTCGTTGCGTAACGACGCCGGCATCAATGTGCCGGCCTTGATAGAGCACGTGAAGGAGTCGGGCGGCATCGCCGGCTTCGAAGACGCCGAGGCCGTGGGCGAGGAAGACTTCTGGGGCGTGCCTTGCGACATCATGATCCCGGCCGCGCTCGAAGGACAGGTCGACGGACCGCGGGCCCAGCGCATTCGTGCGCGCCTGCTGGTGGAAGGCGCCAACGGACCGGTCAATCGCGAGGCAGACCAGGTTCTCCTCGAGCGTAGGATCACGGTGGTTCCGGACGTCATCGCCAACGCCGGCGGCGTCATCGTGTCCTACTTCGAGTGGGTGCAGGACTTTTCGAGCTTCTTCTGGTCGGAAGACGAGATCAACCTGCGCCTCGAGGCGATCCAGCTGGGCGCATTTCGCGACATCCAGCAGCGGGCTCTCGCGTTGTCGGTGCCGCTGCGCACCGCCGCGTACATCATCGCCTGCCAGCGCGTGCTCCAGGCACGCGAGGAACGCGGCCTCTATCCCTGAAGCGGGTCCCGCCGCCCCGTTGTCACAGGGCGCGCATTCGAGCCCTGGCCGGGCGCCGCAGGCTCGGCGGGCACGCCCGCGCGATGCGCGGCAACGATGCGCCAGCCCTGTGCGAACCTGACCCAGACAAGGAGTTCCCTGTCCTCGCGCCCGCCGTCGCCCGGAACGGCCGGAGCCGACGTGACCGCGAAATCGCGCCCGAAGGTGCGCACCTGCATGGTGGCCGCGCCGTTCTCATGGAGGGCGCGGGGCGATTGCCAGAGCAAGCCCTCGAGCGCCGATGCGTCGTCGCCAGAGCGCGCCGCCGCGAAAGCTGCTGCGAGCGCCTGCAACTCGGCCACCACTTCCGGCAGGTCGACCTGCAGCGGCGAACCCGGCGAAGCCTTCACCGGCTCCCGGGCGATCTCCAGCGTGCCGCAAAGACAGTGCATCCAGCGGGTTTCGCGAGAACCGGACTGCCGCGGCAACTCCTGTACCAGCGTGCCGGCAGCTCGCTGCGCCAGCTCGCCGAGGAAACCTTCGACCGCGGAGACGTCGGAGAAGCGGCACAGCCGGTCGCTGTTGGCGCGCAACTCAGCCGCCGTCTGCGGACCTCGCAGCATGAGCATCGCGAGCAGGGCGACCGATTCCGTCGGCACCTGAAGCACTCGCTTGACGTTCTGCGCATAGCGCATCACGCGGCCGCCGCTCGATTCGATGACCAGCGACAACCCTTTCAGCGACTCGATGGCCGCCAGCACCTCCGCCTCGGCCGCATTCATGACCGGGTTGCGGCTGGTCTTCTGGTTGCAGCCGGACACCAGGGCGTTGAGGCTCAAGGGATAGGCGTCTGGAACCGTGCGCTCCTTCTCGACCAGCACCCCCAGCACCCGAGCTTCGAGGCCGCTCAGCTCACGCATGGCGCGGCCCGCTCTCGCTGTCGGCGCGCAGGATGGCGAGCAAGGCGATGACGGCGACCCCTGCGAGCGCCACGGTGCGCAGGTTGCCGTACTTGCCGTACCGGGTGTATTCGCCGTTCGACCTGTTCAATCGATCCCTCCAGTGACGAGCCGCCGCCCGCGAAATCAACCGGTGGGCGGGTTTGCCGGCGAAGTCGGCCGGCGCGTCGACGAGGATACCGTAGTTGGGCAGCGACGCATTTCCAGGTACGATGGTTGCTTGAAGAGACTCCAGCCATTCGGGGCCGGCCATGGGTCTCAGCCCAGAGAAGCCAGTCCCAGGCGAAGACAGCGCCGGGCCCGAGATCGGAGCATGAAGAAGAAAGGCGATAGCGTAGCGGCAGCAGCCGGCCCCCCCGCCGCCCCTCCGGCCGTCCGACCCGAGGCTGCAACCGAAGGGCATCGGCACGCGCCGCATCCTGTCGCCGCAGCCGTGCCGCAAGCCTGGTGGACGGCGATCCGCGGTGGCGGCCCGATCCTCGCGACCGCCATCCATGACGGCCATGGCCTGCGTCCCGAGACCCACGGCATGATGAAGCTGTCCCCCCTCGACCGCCTGCGCGAAGAGGATCCGTTCACGGGCGAGATGATCGCTGCCATCCCCACCCGGGTGGTCGCGCACCGTTCCAGGTTCGAAATCGACCTCAACCGCGCGCGCACCGAAGCCGTCTACCGGACACCGGCACAGGCATGGGGCCTCGAAGTCTGGAAGCAGGCCCCGACGGACGAGTTCGTCGAGCGCTCCCTTGCGCTGCACGACTCCTTCTACGAGATGATGCGCGGCCTCCTGGCGGGAATCGAACGCGAGCACGGCCGGTTCATCCTGCTCGACGTGCACAGCTACAACCATCGTCGCGATGGGCCGACGGGGGCGCCGACGGACGCCGCCAAGGCGCCCGACATCAACCTCGGTACCTCCTCGATGCCGGCCGGCCGGTGGACGCACGTCGTCGAAAACCTCGTCGACGGCGTGCAAGCCTTCGACTTCCCGGGACGAAAATTGTCGGTCGGCATCGATGTCGCCTTCCAGGGACGCGGCGCATTGACCCGCTTCGTGCACGACAACTTTCCCGATACCGGTTGTGCCGTCGCCCTCGAGGTCAAGAAGTTCTTCATGGATGAATGGACGGGCGTGCCCCACCGGGCGGATCTCGCCTCCCTGCAGCAGATGTTCGCTTCGCTGCAGCCGATGCTGCGGGCGTGCCTGGCTTGATCCGTCTCCTGCTCACGATGCCGACCGCCACCGCCAGCGAAACCGCAACACCCGACATCGACCCTGCCGAGGTGTACATGCTCGAGCGGGTGGCGACGGCGCTGCCGGGGCCGCGGCCGTTCCGGGTGATCTCTGCCGGCGGCAACCGGGTCCACTTCGATCGCGACCTGCCCTTCATGTGCGCCTTCCAGCGCGGCACGAGCACGCCCCCGAGCCTGGCCCGGCGCATCGCCGCATCGAGCGCGATCCACCTGCTGTGGAGCCGCGTGGAGCCGCAGGATCGCGAGCCGGAGGCGATCGTCGATGCCATCGCCCGGCGGATGAAGCAGCACTACGAGGGCTTCCTGCTGATCGAGATCACGGACCTCGAATCGGAACCCGGAGCCGATCCCGACTCGCCGCAACTCCCGGAGTTCCGCTTCGACATCCAGGCGATCGGCCTGGCCCCGGAAACCGACGTGCTGACCACGATCCGCAAGGCGCTGGTGCGAAACGAGATCGACTACCGGCATCCCGACGTGCGGATCCTCAAGCCGGAGGATGGTGTCGTCCTGCAGGAGTTGGGCGACCTCCATCCGTCGATCGCCCGGTTGACCATCGGCGTGCCGACCATTCATCGCTCACCCGACGGGCAGCGCCACTATCCTGCCCTCTTCCACCAGATGGAGGCGGCCGTCATCGACGCGGTCCTGCGTGGCGCCATGGCGTTCGCGCGGCACGGCAACGTGTTCGGCTCGCTGCATCACCGCGCGCTCGGCAGGCGGGCCTTCGTGCAGGCGGCGAAGACGGTCGACCGCCAGTTGACCGAGATTTCCGGCTCGTATGACTTCCTTCTCGACCTGACGCCCATCAACTCCGCGCAGGCGCTCGACGAGTTCGAACGCAGCGGCTGCGTCGCGCCGCCGAAGTTTCGCTACCGTCCCCTCGCGGTCTCGCCCGGCGACCTGAAGCGGGCGCTCTATTCGATCAACATCGGCCGCATCGAGGATCCCAGTCTGGAGGACCTGTTCCGCGAGAAGCAACTGGAGATGGATCACCAGTTGACCATGCTCCAGTGCCGCAACACGCCGCAGTTCAAGGAAGCGAGCCGTCTGCTCTACGGCGGTCTCGACGATGGCCTGCTGTCGATGGCCCGGACGGTCATCGAAGCGGCACGCGCGCGCCAGGAGAGCGAAACGGAGCCGGAGCCCGATGAGCTGGTCGGTTGCCATGAGATCCTCGCGGCCGCCAACCGCACCATCGATTGGTATCGCGGTGTCTGCCCGGAATTCAATGCGACAGCGGTGCTGCGCGACGACACGCCGCCCGGGCTGATGGTCTCGGGTCCACGCCTGCTGATCTCGCGCCAGACCCGGATGTCGGCGCGCCGCCTGCCTGCGCTACTGCAGCACGAGGTGGGCGTGCACCTGCTCACCTACTTCAACGGCAACGCGCAAGGCCTGCGCATCTTCCGCGCCGGCCTTGCGGGCTACGAGCGTACGCAGGAAGGGCTCGCGGTATTCGCGGAGTTCGCCACCGGCGGCACCGGCCTGCAGCGGCTCGTGCTGATCGCCGCACGGGTGCTGGCGGTACATGCGATGCTCGACGGCGCGAACTTCATCGAGACCTTCCGGATGCTGCGTCGCGAGGCGGACATGGACGAGACTTCTGCCTTCGGCGTCGCACTGCGCGTTCACCGCTCCGGCGGATTGAGCAAGGATGCCATCTACCTGCAGGGCCTGCAGCAGGTCTTGCAGCACGTCGCCGGCGGCGGCGAACTCGAGCCATTCTGGTACGGCAAGATCGCTGCCCATCATTTCAATGTCCTGCAGGAACTCAGGGCCCGTGGCATGCTTCGCGAACCCTGTGTACGGCCGGCCTTCCTCTCGATGTCGCGAGGCCAGGCTTTCGTCGAAACGGCGGTGGCGGGCCTCAGCGTACGCGACCTCATCCGGGAGCAACAGCCAGCGTGAAAATCGGCTTCTTTGTCAACGACATGGCGCGCGAGGAAGAGCACTTCGCCACCACCATCCTCGCCAACGAATGCGCCCGTCGCGGCCACACCGTCTGCTACGTCACGCCTTCCGATTTCAGCTTCATGCCGAACGACCGGTTGCAGCTGCGGGCGCGTTTCGCCCCCAAGAAGAAATACCCGAATTACATGGCGTTCTTCAAGGCGATCCAGGACCGCAAGATCGAGATGCGCAACATCGAGGCGGCCGAACTCGACGTGCTGATGCTCAGGAACGATCCGTCGGCGGATGCGGTGGACCGCCCGTGGGCGGAAGGCATCGGCATCCTCTTCGGGCGCATTGCCGCCGAACAGGGCGTGCTGGTGCTGAACGATCCCGATGGGCTCAGCCTTGCGACCAACAAGCTCTACTTCCAGTCGTTCCCCGAGTCGCTGCGCGCTCCGACCCTGATTTCCAAGGATGTCGATGCGATCAAGAAGTTCGCCAACGAGCAGGGCGAGAAGATCGTGCTCAAGCCCCTGCGCGGCAGTGGCGGCCAGAGCGTGTTCGTGATCGGCGCCGAGAAGTCCTCCAACCTGAACCAGATGATCGAGGCGATCAGCCGCGACGGCTACGTCATCGCACAGGCCTACGTGCCGGCTGCGAAGGACGGCGACATCCGCTTCTTCCTTATCAACGGCGTGCCGCTGATGCACAAGGGGAAGTACGCGGCGTTTCGCCGCACGTCCGCGTCGGGCGACGTCCGCAGCAACATTCACGCCGGCGGCAGTCCCAGCAAGGCGGAGATCGGCGAGACCGAGCTGCAAGTCGCTGAAATGGTCCGGCCAAAGCTCGTGCGCGACGGCATGTTCCTGGTCGGCCTCGACATCGTCGGCGACAAGATCCTGGAGATCAACGTGTTCAGTCCCGGCGGTCTTCGCAACTCGAGCCGCTTCGAAGGCGTGCGCTTCTCGACGGCCATCGTCGATGCGATCGAGAACAAGCTGACCATCCGCAAGCAGTATCCGGGCCGTTTCAACAATCGCGAACTCGCCGTGCTGTAGGCGCAGGCGCTTTGCGCGGGCGACCGTTGGACGGCACAATCCCTGCCTCGCCCTTCGGCACCGGGAGGCCCATGAAGCATGTCGCCGTCGTCGGCGCCGGAATCATCGGCGTGACCACCGCCTGGTATCTGCGCGAGCACGGCTTCGACGTGACCGTGTATGAGCGCCGCGCCGGCGCCGCGCTCGGCACGAGTGCCGCCAACGCCGGCATCATCGCACCAGGCTACGTCACTCCCTGGGCCGCGCCCGGGATGCCTCGCAAGCTCGCGTCGTACCTGCTGCAGGCGGAGTCGCCGATGATCTTCCGACCGATGCCCGACCCCGCGCAATGGCGCTGGATCGCGGCCTGGCTGCGCCAGTGCACGCCGCAGAACTATCGCCGCAATCGCGAGCGGATGCAGCGCCTCGCGCGCTACAGCCGCGAGCAGCTGCATCTGCTGCGGGCCGCCACCGGCATCGACGACCAGGGCACCCGTGGCTACCTGCAGTTGTTCCGCAGCGAAGCAGAGATGGCGATGAATGCACCCGCGCGTACGATGCTGGACGAGCAGGCCATCCCGTACCATCTGCTCGACGCCCGGCAGGCGCGTGCGCTCGAGCCGGCGCTGCGGGCGGACACGCCGCTTGCCGGCGCGCTCCATTTGCCGAACGACGAGTCCGCCAACTGCCAGTTGTTCGCAACGCGGCTCGCATCGCTTGCGCAAAGCCGCGGGGTGCGCTTCGAGTTCGGCCGCGAGGTTGCCGCCGTGCGCCACGAGCACGGCCGTACGACCGGGCTGCTGCTGGCACGCCATCGGATCGCCGAGCCCAACATTGCGGCCTGCGACGCAGTCGTCGTCGCCGCCGGCGTCGCCAGCGTTCCCCTGCTGCGCCGGCTCGGGATCGCGGCACCGATCTATCCGGTGAAAGGCTACTCCGCCACCATCGACCTGCGCGAGGATGCGGTACCGCCGCGGCAGGCGGTGATGGACGAAGCCTACAAGACGGCCATCACGCCGCTCGGCAGGCAGGTGCGCGTGGCCGGCACGGCGGAATTGAGTGGCCACGGCATGCGCCTTCGCCATTCGGCGCTCAGGACCCTGCGCAAGGTCGCGAGCGACTGGTTCGGCGATCGCTTCGACCTGGCCACTGCGCAGTACTGGGTGGGCGCAAGGCCGATGACGCCGGATGGTCCACCCCTGCTCGGCCGCACCCTGCTCGACGGCCTGTACGTCAACGTCGGCCACGGCTCGACCGGCTGGACGATGAGTTGCGGGTCGGCAAGGGCAATCGCCGATCTGGTCGCCGGCGTCCCACCGGGTATCGACCTCGAGGGCCTGACGCTGGCCCGCCTGGCGAACGCCCAGGCGTCATGATGTCGCTGCGCGGGCTGTACAGCGTCCCTTCGGTCCGGCGGATCGAGATGGCCTGGCTGCAGCAGACCGCTCCCGGCGGGTTGATGGCGCGGGCAGCCGAGGCGGTGGCCGAGCAGGCGACCCGGATGCTGCGCCGCCTGCCGCCGGACACGATGGTGCTGCTGCTGGCCGGGCCAGGCAACAACGGCGGCGATGCCTTGCAGGCGGGACGGTTGCTCGCCGGGCGCGGCTTCGCGGTTCGCGCCTGCGCAGTCGACTCGATCCTCGCCGGACCGCCGGCCGCGGCCGATGCCGCCGCGGCATGGCAGGCCTGGCATGCGGACGGCATGCGCCTCCTGTCGCTGCAGGACAGGACCGCATGGATGCTGCCACGGGTCCCGCTCGTCATCGACGGCCTCTTCGGTATCGGCCTCAGCCGCCCGCTGCCCGCCGCAGTCGCACCCATCATCACCTGGATCAGGCGCAGCCGGGCGCCGGTGCTTGCCATCGACGTGCCAAGCGGACTGGACCCCGACACGGGAGCCGCCGTGCAGAACGGGCTGGTGCTGCATGCCAGCGTCACCGTGACGATGATTGCCGACAAACCGGGGCTGCACACTGGACTTGGGCTCGCCGCCGCCGGGGAAGTGGTGATTGCGCCGCTCAATGATGGGTCGGAGAACGGCCGGACCCGTTCGCCGGCCAGCGCCCTGCTGGTCCGCGGCGTGCGTGCCGACGCCGTCCTGCTCGATGCTGCCGCCATCCGCCGCCTCCTGCCGGCGCGCGCCATCAACGCCCACAAGGGCACCTCGGGCGACGTGCTCGTGATCGGCGGACGGCTGGGTATGGCGGGAGCGGGCCGGCTCGCAGCCCGCGGAGCGCTCGCGGCAGGCGCGGGCCGCGTGTCGATTGCCGGCGACTCGCGTTCGACCGATGCAGCCGATCCTATGCGCCCGGAGATCATGCGGGCGATGATCGCGGCCACCGATCCGATTCCTGCCCGGGTGAAGGTGGTGGCGATCGGCTGCGGCCTCGGGCAGGACCGGCAAAGCTGGCATTACCTGGAGTCGGTGATCGTCAGCCGCGCGCTGATGGTCTGCGATGCCGACGCGCTCAACCTGCTTGCCGCCATGCCGGAGCTGGTGCGCGCCGTCGCCGGGCGGAGCGCGCCGACCGTCCTCACGCCGCATCCACTGGAGGCAGCGCGGCTGCTCGGGTTGCCGACCGGCCGGATACAGTCGGATCGGGTCGGGGCCGCCGTGGAACTGGCCCGTCGCTTCAATGCGGTGACCGTCCTGAAGGGCGCCGGCACCGTGGTCGCCCACCCGCTCGGGCACTACGCGATCAACGCTTCAGGCAACCCCGTACTCGCTACCGGCGGCACCGGCGATGTCCTGGCCGGGGTCATCGCGGCGCTGGCGGCGGGGCCGCTTGCCGGCGGCACCGGAGCGAGCGTTGCGGCGGCCGCCTGCGCCGGCGTCTGGCTGCACGGCGCCGCCGGCGACCTCGCTGCCCGGCGCTTCGGGCCCGCCGGCGTTCCGGCCGGCCGCATTGCGGACCTGCTGCCTGACGTCATGCGCCTCGAGCTGGGCGCGACGATGCCGGGCGGGAACGGCGCGCCTGAGTGCAAGCCTTGACCGACCTCGGCCAGCTTCGGCTCCGCACTAGCTCCGGCCTGGTTCTCCCTGGTGCTCCGGCCTGGTGCTCCGGCCTGGTGCTCCGGCCTGGTGCTCCGGCCTGGTTTCGGCCTGGTTCCGGCCTAGTTCCGGCGCTGGCGGAGCTCGTCCATCGCCGTCGCGTTCCCGGCGAGTTCGGGGACGCGATCCGAGACCAGCTGGCCGTTGGCAAGCGCCAGGATCCGGCCGCAGCGCGCCGCCAATGACGGATCGTGGGTTACCAGCACGAGCGTCGCGCCGGATTCCGCGTTGAGTTCGAACAGCAGGTCGATGATGCGCGCGCCGGTGGCATGGTCGAGGCTGCCGGTCGGTTCGTCGGCGAAGAGCAGCGACGGCGACGGCGCAAATGCCCGCGCCAGCGCGACACGCTGCTGTTCGCCGCCGGAAAGCGTGCGCGGATAGTGCGACAGCCGGTCACCCAGGCCCACCCTGGCCAGCAACTCGCGCGCGCGTGCCGGCGCCGAAACATGACCCGCGAGCTCGAGCGGCAGCATCACGTTCTCGAGCGCTGACATCTGCGGCAGCAGCTGAAAGGACTGGAAGACGAAGCCCAGGTTCTCGGCTCTCCAGCGGGCGCGCCGGTCCTCATCCCACGCGAAGAGATTGTCGCTGTCCATCATCAGCGTCCCGGTGCTCGGCAGGTCGAGACCGGCCAGCAGCCCGAGCAGGGTCGACTTGCCGGAGCCCGAAGGACCGGTGATCGCAACCGTCTCGCCTTGCTCCACCGTGAATGACACCGCGTGCAGGATGGTCAGGTCCTTGCCGGCGTCTGGTACGCTTTTGCCTAGGTTCTGGACTCGGATGACGGGCATCGTCTGGTGTGCGCCATGGTGGACGGAATGGGCGGTCGGGAAGTGGCCGACCGGAACGACAAGCAACGGAAAGGACGCGAATGCCGCGACCCCCCCATACGACGCGACAGATGCGAACCCTCGATGAGCAGCAAGCCGGCCGACACGCGCCGGCAAAACAGCCGCAACCGACGGACAAGCAGCCGGCAATTCTAACGTTGCGGCGCAGCAGTACCGGCAAAGACCCGCAGCGGCCTGGCCGAAAGGCGAAGACATCGTCGCGCCGGTCGTTCCTGCAGTTGATTGCGGCGCTGCTGGCACCCTGCCCCGGGGCGGCCGTTGGCGCAGGTACTGCATCCCCAGCGGCCGCCACCGCTGGCACGGCCGCCCCGGACGCTGGGCGCCAGTCCGGGCGCCTGATCCTGGTGGTCGGCGACAGCCTGTCCGCCGAATACGGCATCGGCCGTGGCGAGGGATGGGTCAAGCTGCTCGAGCAGCGTGCGGCGCCCAAGGGATGGGGAGTCGTGAATGCCAGCATCAGCGGGGAGACGACCTCGGGTGGATTGTCGCGGCTGCCGGCACTGCTGGACAAGCATCAGCCCGCCATCACGATGATCGAACTCGGCTCCAACGACGCCCTCCGCGGACTGCCGATGTCGGCCACCGAAGCCAACCTGCGGCGGATGGTCAAGCTCGCGCGCGACGCCGGTTCGCAGCCCCTGCTGATCGGCATGATGATGCCTCCCAACTTCGGCCCCGCCTATGCACGCCAGTTCAGCGAGATGTTCCGCAAGGTGGCGGAGGCGGACAGGGCCGCCCTGGTGCCTTTCCTGCTCGAGGGGTTCGCCGACGACTTGACGTGGTTCCAGCCGGACCGCATCCATCCATTGGCCAAGGCGCAGCCGCGGATGCTGGATAATGTCTGGCCGGTGCTCAGCAGCATGCTGTAGCGGCAGGCCGCCCGAGTGGTGAAATTGGTAGACACAAGGGACTTAAAATCCCTCGACCGCAGGGTCGTGCCGGTTCGACCCCGGCCTCGGGCACCGAGTACGGCGGGGATCTTGTCGAGAGTGCGCGCTGACCGAATTAGGGAGGCGTATTGGAATGGTCCCGATGGCGGTCCCGATACGTTCAGCACTTCGTGAGCGCCTACGCCGCCACTTCGAGCGGCCATGCTTTCCTCAGTCGCTTTGGCATCTCTGGCGCCCGTATGGCCGCCGCGATCGAATTCCAATCGTTCTTGACGGCACGCCGCTCTGACCTCAGCCGCATCGCCCCACGGACAGGCAATCCCGTTGGGGCCAAGTTGCGGGGGGAGGTTCTCCGACCGGTAGGGTCTGTCAGCGCCATCGACTCCTGCCGCACTGCCGCCCGGCTCGGCCCCGCGTGCTGCGCCCTTGGCTTGCCTCCATCCAGTCGGTGAATGGATCTGGCTGGGACTGCTATTTGCTTGCAACGTCGCAAGTGCCCGGCCCCCTGCTAACGGCTCTGCCGGTTCGTCCACTCCCTTGATTTCAGCAGCCGCTGGTCAGCAAAAGAAACCTCGCTGATTTGGAGCGACCTGACACGTTTGGGTCCGATCCTGTCGGGCATGAGCGCAGTCTAGCGGGGCTCCCCAGCCAAGAGCACGACATAGGGTTGCTGACTGTCTGATCGCGACCAGGTGCAGAGCGGCAAGACCTGGTACTGCCGGCCGGAAGCCGCGGGCAGCCGTCTAACAACGGGGAGAAACGATGTTTAGCGTTGGGGCTGCCCGCGTTGAAGCTAGATTCAGATACCGCAACAATCCTGGAGCAGCAGCATGAGAGGCTTGATTTCAACTGGTAGGCTGGCGTTGCTCATTGCGTTCCTGGTGTCGGGATGCGGGAACCTCGTTGGTGAAGTCGGCGAGAAAAGTATGAGCAAGCCTGATCCAGAAAAGCGCGAGGGTGAAAAGGCGCAGCGCCAGTAGCGTCAAAGCCAGCCGGCTCGCCTAGCCCTGCCGGCTGACTCAACGTCCTGCTATGAAGATCACGGTTGAATACAAAGTGGATCTCGCGGGCGAGCCAAAGCCGGCGGTCGTCTGGTTCGGCAGCGGCGCCTGGCTGTGAACGCCGCCGTTGACCGGTGGTACGGGACGAACCGCTTCTGGTGGAAGTTGGACACCGACGGCGGCGTCTACATCCTGCGATGCGAGGAAGGCAAAGAAGATTGGGACCTAGCGGCGGTGCCGTGCTATCCGTCACGCGTATCAGTCACGGGTTGATGCGGCAGAGGGATGGCGGCTTTCGAGCGAAAGCTGGCGTGCGCAGAGGAAGGGGGACCATTTATGCATGGGCGAGATGCCGAGCATCCTTTAGATCCTGCCTTCTGTCGTCGAAGCTGGTCGCTGAACTAGAGGGGCTCCATTTCCATGCTTTTGATCACGTCTATCTCAGCACCCACTCCGCCAAGATGCTCACCTCTCGATAGTTAGGACGGGCAGCAACGTGGAACGCCTCTGGTACGAAACCTCGCCCTTTATTTACTTCGGAGTGGGACTGACGGCGATCTTGACGGTGGAATCGAACATCGGCCTTTTGAGCGGAGCGGCTCTCATTGCGACCTCGGCGGTGATAGTGACTTTGCGCCACGTGCATAGGCAACGAAAAGTCGCCGGACCGGTGCCAAGGAAGGCATCATGATGAATGAGTTCTTCCCGTTGGTGCACGTGGGTTTGCTCAGCCAACTACGGCATTCAGCGCCGCTAGAATCAGCGATGAATCCCTAGCAGGAACTGGTTCAAGGGTTTATGCAAGGCCTCTGCGTGCCGCCAACAATGCCAGCAGCGCCTCTGCCTTGAAAGGCTTGACTAGCTGAATATCAAAGCCTGCTTCACCCGCTGCGAGATCGTGTGCCTCAGTTCCTCCGCCGGTGATGCCTACCAGCAGGGTCTTGTCGAACAGCCTCTCCTCCCTTAGGAGGCTCGCGACCTGATAGCCGTTCAGACCAGGCAATCCTACGTCCAGCAGAATGACATCCGGCGCAAACTTCCGGGCAGCCTCGAGTACTTCAAGGCCGTCGTGAACCTTGGTGGCCTTGTGCCCCTCGATCTCAAGAATTGTGACAAGTGTGTCCGCAGTATCGACGTTGTCGTCTACCACAAGTACCCGGAGTTGCGGATGATCCATGAAAGGTTCCAAGCGAGTTGCAATGTACGCTGGCGCCGAACCACTGTCGGCACCGGTTCAAGAATACCTGCAGGAAGGAAGCCGTTCTTACGGCACTGTCAGATTGTGGACCTGCGACCGCATCCCTGCCGCGGGAAAGGGAGCCCGGCTCCACGAACACGCTGTTGTTCACAGCAATGCCGCGGAAGGGATGCCTCTGATGTCGGAACCGGCAATTGGCTGATTGCGCTCGGATAAGCATTGTGTGACAACCCAGGCGGTGCAAGTGACCGCGATTGGCCTCCTCTGAGAACTCCGTCTGCGGAAGTCAGACCTGGAGCCAAGCCATGTTCAATACGTTACGGTCGGCGGTACGTCATCGATGGGGTGCGGAAGCAGCCATGCCAAGATCCCTCCCTAGCCATCAGCCATGTACGCTATGCTGAGAGGAACATCTCTGGCGTGGACGGGCCGGAAACTATCATTGCCGTGGAAGAAGCTATACGAATGTTGGAGGGGCACGAGCGAGCCGTACCTGCCGATGCGGGAAACGAGTCCAAGAAGCATTGAGATCCTAGGGAGCCATAGCAATGTCCAGCGAAGCAATCATGCCCGCCACGGCGGAGGCGCCGTCGAACAGTCAGCGACTGTTCGTTCGTTACTTCACCGCGATCCTGATCGACCTGGTTGTACTGAACCTGTTCGTCGAATACTCGAAGAACGTGACGATTGACTCATTCACTACGTCGTTGCTTGCCGCCCTGGTATTGCAGGTACTCCTCAAGTTGACAATAGCCGTCGAGCACCGGGTGGCCGCGTACTTCAAGGCAAAAAAACCCAGCGGCCTCAATACTTTCTTTCGATTCTTTTTTGCTTGGCTGGTGCTATTCGGGTCGAAGTTTGTCATCCTCGAGGCACTGACCCTGATCTTCGGTGACAACGTTCGGTTCGACGGCATGTTCCACGGGATCTTGACTCTGATCGTCGTGGTTGTCGTGATGCTCGTTGCAGAAGAAGTCATCGTTCGAATCTATAGAAGGCTAGGCGACGCTGCCAGCAGCGGATCGGCGGACAGGCCGATGTAGTGGTCTACACGGGAGATCATGGCCTGATCGACTGGCTGGGTGCCTGCTTCATCGAATCGACGAGCTGTCTCTTACGTCGACCAGCCATCGTGACTTCAAGTGCCTTGGCGACAGCTACCTCTTCGGCGCGCCTTCATACATCGCGCGGCGCTCAGCTCGCGACGATCTCTTTCAGGATCATGTGAACGCCGAGCAGTGTCAAGCTGCCCAGCAAGAACTTCCGGAACAGCCCGGGCGAGATCGCCTGGCGCAGCAACTGTCCGGATACCATTCCCGCGATTGCCGGAACCAGCATCAGCACGGACACGCCGAACGCACCGCCGGAGTAGCTCGAATTGAAGGCAAGGCCGGCCGCCAACGCCACCGTAGACGCGGTAAACGAGATGCCCATGGCCTGGATCAGCTCGTCGCGATGCAACCTCAGTGCTTGCAGGTACGGCACCGCAGGGATTACGAACACGCCGGTTGCAGCGGTCACCAATCCGGTGATGGCGCCGATCGATGGGCCAAGCCATCTTTCCATTGTTCCGGGAGCCGGCATCTCCGCCCCGGCGAGCCCCCAGGCTGCATAGAGCACCAGCGCTGCGCCCAGTGATATCGTTGCCCAGGCACCAGCGGGTGCACCAAGGGCCCATGCACCCGCCAGCGTGCCCGCGCAGACGCCGAACTGCATCGGTCCGAGTCGACGAAGCAACGGCCAGACCGATCGCAACGGCCTGACCTGCCAGACGTTGGTGAGCAGCGACGGGACGATGAGCAAGGCTGCAGCGTCCGCCGGCGCCATCAGCAGTGCGAGCAAGGCCATCGAGATCGTGGGAAGGCCGAGCCCAACCACACCTTTGACGAGGCCGGCGACGAAGAACACCGCGGCGATCGGCAGGGAAAGGCTCGCGTCGAAAGAGGTGAGCGTTGCGGGAATGGCCATGGCGTTGTCGCTCTTGCAGGGTATCGATACCGTCGCGCAGTTCTGCACGAGGGGGGCAGGCTCCGGCGGCCCCGTCGGAATGCTGGGCCCTTCCATTGCCGATGCAAATCGGGAATGCGCGTACCCAGGCTAAGGTGCAGCCTGAGTCTGCGTGTGATAAGTTGGCTTTCATGCGCTCCGACTTGACCGATCTGCGCCTGTTCGTGAACGTCCACGACGCCGGGACGATCACCGGCGGTGCGGCGGCCACGCACATGACGCTTGCGTCGGCAAGCGAACGGATTCGGAGCATGGAGGAATCGCTCGGCGTGGCGCTCCTGTCGCGTGAGCGGCGCGGTGTCCGACCGACGCCGGCGGGGCGCACGCTGCTCCACCATGCCCGTCTCGTGCTTCGACAGCTGGATCGCCTGCAGGGCGAACTCGGCGAGTATGGAACCGGCCTCAAGGGTCATATCCGCCTGCTGTGCAACACCTCGGCCTTCAGCGAACATCTCCCGGAGCTGCTGGGCAGTTTCCTGAGGATGCACCCCGGGATTTCCATCGACCTGGAGGAACGACCCAGCTTCGAGATCGTGGACGCGCTTCGCAGCGGCGTCTGCGAGATCGGCATCGCTTCCGATGCCGTCGACCTCGAAGGGATGCAGACATTCGCCTTCCGGGCCGATCCCCTGGTGCTGGTCGTGCCGAAGGGCCATCCGCTTGCGGCGCGAAGCGCGGTCGCATTGCCCGACGTGGCCGACCTTTCCTTCGTCGGTCTTGTTCAAGGAAGCGCCCTGCAGGAGCACGTTTCGCACCACGCAAGGCGCCTGGGCAAGCAACTGAACTACCGCATCCGGCTGCGCAGCTTCGAATCGGTCTGCCGAGTGGTCGGCCAGGACATCGGCGTCGGCATCGTCCCATTGGCCGTGGCAGTCCGCTGTGCCCGCACGACCAAGGTCAAGCGGCTGACCCTCACGGATTCATGGGCCGCCAGGAGCCTGGTCCTGTGTACCCGCCGCGGCGACGAGCTGCCCGTGCACGCTCGACAATTGCTACGGCACCTCCTGGAGTCGGGTTCGGGCGGTGGGCGATCCAGGCGGCAGGCGAACTGAGGCGGCTTGCAGGATGCCGCGGTCTCCTGCTCTCTCGCCGTCTCCTGCTCTCTCGCGGTCTCCTGCCCTCTCGCCGTCTCCTGCCCACTTGCGCGTCTCCTGCCCTCTTCCACTGCGCATATTCGACCGGCAGGCAGTTCGCGCAAGGCCGATAGCCGGACGTGCGGGCATGCGAGGCATTCAGGAAGAACACCCGGTGGGCGGCATAGCCGCCCCGTGCGATGGCAGCCAATGCCGTGCGACAGTCGAGTCGTCCGTAGATGCGGGTACGTCGGTGGCCGCCGAGCGTTGCGGGCTTCGGACTCTGCCACTTCCGGTTTCCGGGACCGACAAGCGTCCAGCCACCGCCCCTCACGAACTTCGGCGCCCGGTGACGGTGCCGGCAGCGGTGGCGCTCTCCCGCTCGAGCAGCGCCTGCTTTCGTTCCACCCCCCAGTGGTAACCGGACAGCCCGCCGTCGCGGCGGACCACCCTGTGGCATGGAATGACCACCGCCAGGGGATTGGCGCCGCAAGCCTGCGCCACTGCCCTCACCGCTCGCGGTGCGCCGATGCGGGACGCGATATCGCCGTAGGTGGCGGTATCGCCGGCCGGGATCTCGCGCAGCGCCTGCCAGACCCGCTGCTGAAAGGCGGTGCCGCGAACGTCCAGCGGCAGGTCGAGGCCGAGCGCCGGCGACTCGACCAGGCCGACCACCCGGGCGACAAGCCGCTCGAATTCGTCGTCGCCGCCGACCAGTTGCGCGCGCGCAAACCTGTCCTGCAGCTCGCGCACCAGCTTGTCGGGATCGTCGCCGATGGAGATCGCACAAACGCCGCGCTCGCTTCGCGCAACCAGTATCGAGCCTAGCGAGCATTCGCCAACCGCGAAGCGCACGCTGGTGTTGGCGCCGCCCTGGCGAAAGCTCGCCGGCGACATGCCGAGCAGTTGGTCGGACGCCTCGTAGAAGCGGCTGTTGGAGCCGAAGCCGACGTCGTAGATCGCCTCGGTGACCGAACGGCTTTGCCTGAGGCGGTCGCGCATCCGCCGCCCCCGGTGACCGGCCGCATAGGCTCTGGGCGTCAGGCCGGTGAGCGCCTTGAAAATCCGGTGGAAGTGGAACGAGCTCAACCCGGCGTGTTCCGCCAGGTCGGCGAGGCTTGGCGGCTCCTCGGCTGCCTCGATGCGCCGGCATGCCGCTGCCACCAGCGCCGCATGCTGCGCAGCCAGGCGGGTGCGATCCGCGGTCGCGCGACGGCTCGGCCGATAACCCGCCGCCTCGGCCGCCGCGCAGCTGTCGAAGAATTCGACGTTCGCCCGCCGCGGCAGCCGCGTCGGACTGCTCGGTCGGCAGTAGACGCCGGTCGTCCGTACCGCGTAGACGAACAAGCCGTCAGCCGCCGGATCACGCGCCAGCACCGCCGCCCAGCGCCGCTCATCGACCGGATCGAAGACCTGCTCTGCCACTTGATTCATGTCCCAAGCATATTCCCCGTCGCTGCCGGCTGCATTCCGGCTCTTGCGGTCGAATTCCCTCGACGCATTCAACCCGCCCTGCGAAAGGTCAGGTTGATGCGCCGGCCGCGCAGCAGTTCGTGCTCCTCCCATGGATGCGCTGCAAGCAGATCGGCAGCCAGCTCCTTGATCGGCATCACCCCGTGAAAACGCAGCCGGTCTTCGCCGCCCCAAACCACCACGTCGCCGTGCTCGAGCAGCACGCGCTTCGGCCGATCGCTCCTCGTCTTGCCGCCGAAGAGAAAGGCCGCCGGCAGGCCGAACGACACCGACACGATCGGCTGGTTGAAGTCACGCTCGTCGCGGTCCTGGTGAAGGGAGAGCCGGGTGCCTGGCAGGTAGCAGTTGATCAGGCAGGCATCCGGGTTGAAATCGGGAAAGCCTGCCTCGGTGGCAGCATCCTGGGCCAGGCGCAGGAATTCGGCCGGCATGGCAGGCCATCGAAGACCGTTCTGCGGGTCGATCGCGCTGTAGCGATAGCCCCGACTGTCGCTGGTCCAGCCCACTTCGCCGCAGTTGCTCATGGCAACCGACATCGTTCGCCCACCGGGGGTCACCATCTGCCGCAACGGCGCGAGCGCCAGGATCTTCTGCAGTGCCGTCAGCAGCGGCGTGGCGCGCGCCGTTGCCAGGCTGCGCAGCAGCCAGGCCTGCGGCCCGAGGCGCAGGCGTTCACTATCACTGAGCATCGTGGAAAATCACCCCGAGGGTATGGCGCTGGCCGCTTCGCAGGCGGCTGACGCCGTGGCGATGATTGACCCGGTAGATCCCGCGCGTGCCTGCGACCGGCCGCGTGTGAACCGCGAACACGACGGCATCGCCCTTGCGCAATGCGACCACCTCGGGCCGGGATTGCATGCGCGGGCGCTGCTCGGTCAACACGAACTCGCCGCCGGTGAAGTCGTCGTCCGGTTCCGACAGCAGCACCGCCAACTGCAGCGGGAAGACATGCTCCCCGTAGAGGTCCTGGTGCAGGCAGTTGTAATCGCCTTCCCCGTAGCGCAGCATCAGCGGCGTCGGGCGGGTCTGGCCGTTGTCGTGACAGCGCCGGATGAACTCCGAATGGCGATCGGGAAAGCGCGCCGGCAGTCCGAGCGATTCGTTCCACCGGTTCGCGATCGGCGCGAGCTTCGGATAGATCGACTGACGAAGCGCAGCGACCAGTTCGGGCAGCGGATACTCGAAATACTTGTACTCGCCCCGCCCGAAGCCGTGGCGGGCCATCACGATGCGGCTTCGAAAGAGCTCGTCCTTGGCGTAGAGCGGCACCAGTGCGTCGCATTCGAGGGGGGTGAGCAGGCCTTCCAGGACAGCGCAACCGGAGGCATCGAGCTGATCCGCAACCCCTTCCCAGGCGACCGGGCGGAGTCGCGCGGAAACGCGGTCCTGCACTGTTTCCTGCCGCGCCTGCCCGGCGCCGGCAGTCGAACTCATCCCGCCGCCTCCATCTCGAGCAGCTGCCGCTTGCGATCGACGCCCCAGCGGTAACCGGTGAGGGAACCGCTGCGCCCCACCACCCGATGGCAAGGAACCACCACTGCCAGCCGGTTCGCCGCACATGCCGAAGCGACCGCTCGGACGGCGTTCGGCCTGCCGACCCGGGCTGCAAGCTCGGTGTAGGTCAGCTTCGTGCCAGCTGGAACGCTCCGCAGCACGTCCCACACCTGTTGCTGCAACGGCGTGCCGGCGACATCCAGCGGATGGTCGAAGCCCTTCGACGGCAACCGCAGGAATGTCCACCAGTCGGCGAGGACCGCTTGCAACGAGGCGGGGGTCTCCTGCAGCTTCGCCGCCGGGAAGTAGCGCGCAAGCTCGGCCACCAGCGACGCCTTCTCGTCGCCTAGCAGGATGGCGCAGACTCCCAGCCCGGACCGTGCGACCAGTGCGGTGCCGAGACGTCCGGCCGGGCCTTGCGAATCCGGGCACTCGCCGACGGTGTAGACGATCGACTGCGCGTGCCCCCTCCCTCGCAACCCCGTTTCACCCGGACCACCGATGGACAGTCCGGCGGCGCTTCCGCTTGCCCTCGGCTTGGCGGTGATGTGCTCGTTCATCACAAGTTCGGCCATCGCGAATTCGTTCATCGTGCTTCCTTTCATGGTATCCATGGCGACCTCTTCAGTGACTGCACCTGGACCGCGCCGCCGTGCCGCGTCCATGACTCCGTGATGGATCCGGCTGCGCATGGTGCAGGTCGATGAATGCAGTGTAGGCAGCCGCCCGGAGGAGAGCACTCCGAGCCTTGCGGTCGAATCCCGCGTCAACCGGGCAGCAGCAGGAAGGCGCTCGGCAGAACGCCGCTCGCGTCAGCGCCTGCCGGCCTGCTCGATCGGCGGCCGGCGAGCGGTCTTCACCGTCAGCTCGACCTCGTCCCGCCCGCGCAGGACGGTGTACCGCCCGTTCTCCCCCGGCTTGATGACGGCGGTGCGGTTGATCAGGTCGACGGTGTCGGTAACCGGTTTGCCGTCGACCGCAACCACCACGTCGCCCGGCTCCATGCCGGCAGCGTCGGCAGGCCCACCGCGCAGCAGGCGAACGATGACCGCACCCGGGCGATCGTCGACGCCGAGGCCGCGCGCGAGTTCCTGCGTCATGGTCCGGGCCTCGACGCCGAGCCAGCCGCGGTCCACGCGGCCGTTCTGCACGAGCTGGGTCATGACTTCGGTCGCCGTGCGCACCGGTATCGCGAAGCCGATGCCCAACGAGCCTCCGCTCGGCGAGAGGATCGCCGTATTGATGCCGATCAGGCGCCCGGCAGCGTCGACGAGGGCCCCACCCGAATTGCCGGGATTGATCGCGGCATCCGTCTGGATGAAGTTCTCGAAGGTGTTGATGCCGACCCGATTGCGGCCCGTGCCGCTGACGATCCCCAGCGTGACGGTCTGGCCAACGCCGAACGGATTTCCGATCGCCAGCACCACGTCGCCGACCTGGGCGCCGTCGGAGTCGCCGACGGCGATCGGCTGCAAGCCTTCGGCCTCGATCTTGAGCACCGCCAGATCGGTTTCCGGATCGGTTCCGACGACTCGTGCCCTGGCCGGCTGCCCTTTGCCCACTTCCACTGCAACGGCACCCGCGCCCTGGACGACATGATTGTTCGTCAGCACGTAGCCATCGGCGCTCATCACCACGCCCGAACCAAGTCCGCCACCGCCGTCTTCCTCCTGCCCACCGAAAGGCCAGAGAGGGTTGGAGGGCAACCTGGACGGCGCAGGCGGCGCTGCATAGACGCTGACAACCGAAGGTATCGCACGCAAGGCACCGCTGCTGTAGCTGGACACGCTATCGGTACGAGTGACCGGAGTCGGCGTGTTGAGCACCACCGGCCGGCGCAACTGCAGCCAGTCGGGGGCGAGAAGGAAAACGAGCGCGAAGAAGACGACGCCGGACACAGCGCCGAACGTCGCCGCGCGAGCGACGAAGAGCAACAGATGCTTCATCCGGTTTCTCCTCTCGTCGCCTCGCCACCCCGGATCCGACTTGGTGGCACCTGGCATTGGATGTTACCCGGCCCGCCGGTAGGCACCACGGCAGCGGGGACCGGGCACCGAGCCACCGATCCGGGGCCACGCCAATGATTCGAGTGTGACCCGTGCCGACGAAATTTATGCGATCCTGTTTCACCAGTCCTGACCGAACGGAGACCATCATGACCAAGCCGATCTTCCTGCGCTCGATTCTGCTTGCGACCCTGCTCACAGGCGCCGCTACCGTCGCGGCGCAAACGACCGAGTCGGCGCCGTCGCAACCGCAATCCCGGTCGCCATCCGTCGACGCTTCGCCGATGCCGCGGCAAGAGGCACCCGGCCGATACGGCCCCGGGCAGCACCACGCCCAGCATCACGAACGCGGCATGACGGGCCACGCGCGAGGCGGCCCGGGAATGGGAGGCGAGATGGGCGGGCACATGATGGGCGGGCACATGATGGGAGGCCGGATGGGGGGCTGCCCGCTGGTCGGCGCCTTGCCTCCCGGCAACGAGAAGCTGGCGATGCGGATGCACGGCGAGATCATGGTGGCCATCGGCAACATTCTCATCAAGAACGCTGACAACATCCAGGCGCGCCCATCGAACTGAGGAAGGGTCTCGGGGCGCTGAGACCGGCTATTCAGCCGGTCTCAGGCATGCGCGCCGGCCAGGGCCGTGGAACGGGAAGATGGAGGCGCGAGCCGGAGTCGAACCGGCCTGGAAGGATTTGCAGTCCTCTGCATAACCGCTTTGCTATCGCGCCGGTGTACGTTTGATGCTGGCGCCGCTGTCGCTGACGGCGCTGTCAAGACGGCGCCGTCAATACTGGGCTGTCATCCGGGCCGTCGATACTGGTGAGTGACCGGCCGACCTCCTGCCTGCTACCTGCGGCCCTGCTGCGTGCCCCAAGGAATGGAGCGGGAGACGAGTCTCGAACTCGCGACCTCAACCTTGGCAAGGTTGCGCTCTACCAACTGAGCTACTCCCGCGATCGCGTCAAGCCTTTGAGTATAGCCAAAACCCGGTCTCCAATGCAAACCGGCCATCAGACGGCGAGGAGCTTGCAAGCGCCCTGCTCTTGCTCATGTTCGCCGGCACGTTCTACTTGCCACCGCTGCGCAGCTGCGGCCACGCCTGCTTGAGGTAGTAGCCCATCGACCACAGCGTGAGGATCGCAGCGAGGTAGATCAGCCACGTGCCGAGCAGCCGCGTGTCGATGACACCGAAGAGCCGGTCATGGAAAAGGAGTAGCGGGATCGCGACCAGTTGCAGCACCGTCTTGAGCTTGCCCATGGAACTCACCGCGACGCTACGCCGCGCGCCGATGGTTGCCATCCACTCGCGCAGCGCCGAGATGGCGATTTCACGGCCGATGATGATTGCGGCGACACCGGACGCCACGCGGCCCAGTTCCAGCAGCATCACCAGTGCGACGCAAACCAGCAGCTTGTCGGCGACCGGGTCCAGGAACGCGCCGAAGGGCGTCTGCTGCCCGAGGCGCCGGGCAAGGTAGCCGTCCACCCAGTCGGTCACCGCAGCCAGGACGAAGATTACCGTCGCCACGATGTTGCGCGAGTGCATGCTCCAGCCTTCCCAGGGCACGAGGTACACGGCCACCAGCAGTGGAATCGCCAGGATGCGTTGCCACGTCAGGAGGTTGGGCAGGTTGAGCGGCATCGGCAGACGGTCATCCTTGGAAGGCTGAACGCCCGATGCTAACAGGCGACCCCGGGCAGGCCCTGCGACGCCGCCTCCCCGGCGGCACCGCCGGCGTCAGCCGGCCGCTGCAGGCGGCTTCAGCACCTGCAGCTGGAGCGACGCTTGCGCAAGCTCGGAGCCCAGCCAGATCTGCGATTCCTG
The DNA here is from genome assembly GCA_963844195.1 of uncultured Pseudomonadota bacterium. Classification (GTDB taxonomy): domain Bacteria; phylum Pseudomonadota; class Gammaproteobacteria; order Burkholderiales; family Burkholderiaceae_E; genus Lautropia. The sequence continues at coordinate 348,669 of CAWJNC010000010.1, forward strand.
GATCGTCACATCGATGCGCATGGAACGCGCCGCCATCGCTGCCAGGGACGGCCCAGCCCCGGCCGGCAGGCTCAATACCGTGAGGTTGTCGAGCCGCAGCAAATCCTGCTCATTGCGCTTCCACCACTGCTCGGCCTTGGCCGCCCCGTACGCCAGCACGACCACCTGCCGCGCCCGCCCGCAGGCCTTGCGCAGCCACTTCTCTTCCGGCAGCCCGACCTCGATCCACAACTCGACGAGGCCAGTCAGGTCGCGGCGCCAGAGATCGGGTTCGTCGTCCGTCGACAAGCCGCGTCCGAACTCGAGGTCGTCGGCGGCAAAGACCGCGAATGCGAGCAGCCGCACCATCAACCGCTCCTCCGTCTCCGACGGATGCCGGGCGACCGTCAGCGCGTGATCGGCGTAGTAGTTGCGGTCCATGTCGGCTATCGACAGGTCCGCGCGATGAATCGTCGCACCGGTAGCCATGGGGGCGGATTCTAGTCCGCTTGCTGCGCCGGCAGCGCCGCGAGGGATTCGTCCAGCAGGCGAACCGGGAGCATCTCGCCGCCGAGGCCGACGCGGAACTCGCCGTAGCGTGCCTTCTCGTAGCGCCGGCCGGTCCCTTCTTGGAAGTAGAAGGCGTCGGTGCCGAGCAGTGCGCAATCAGCGTCCGGTTGCAGGCGGACGCAGCCGACGGCCGCCGAACGGAAGGCCTCAGCCGAGGCGATTGAACCAGAGCACCGACAGCATTGCAGCCAGCACCGCGAGCAGCGCACCCCCTGCCGTCATCAATGCAGTCACCTCGGTCTGCTGGCGTTCGAGCACCAGCTTGTTCTTGAGGTCCTCGTAGACCTTTTGCAGGTCCGCGGCGGTGCCCGCATGGAAATACTCGCCACGAGTAATGCCTGCGACCGCCTTGAGGGTCTCCTCATCGAGCCGGACGTAGAACGAATACTCGCCGAAATCCACCGATCCGCCGTCACGGGTGCCGAAGCCGACGGTGTAGACCCGCACCCCTCTATCGGCCGCCATCTTGGCCGCATCCAGGGGATCCGGGCCGGTGGTGCGCCGCCCGTCCGACAGCAGGATGATCACGCCCGACTTGTACGAGCCCGGCGGCACAACCTCCAGCTGCGCCGGCTTCTCGGAGGCATCCTGGCCGATCGGCTTGTTGCGCGATGCACGGCCCGCCGGCACGACCGCTTCCCGGCCGCTGCCTCCGACGAGCTTCTCGAGGTCGATGTTCGCCTCGGGGAACATCATGGCAATGGCGGCATAGAGCCCGCTGCCGGTGGCGGTGCCGCGCTGCAAAATGAAACGGTCGATGGCCGTGACCAGGTCCTCGCGCTTGGAAGTCGGCATCTGGACCTGCGACGCAGTGGCGCCGAACTCGACGAGGCCGATGCGAACGTCCGGAGGCACTTCCTGCACGAACGCCTTCGCCGCGGCTTGCGCCGCGCTGATACGGGTCGGCTCCACGTCGGTCGCCCGCATGCTCCCCGAGGTGTCGAAGGCAAGCACGATGGTCTTGAACTGCGACGGCAGCACGACGTTCGCGCTGGGCCTCGCCATCGCCACGACCAGGGCGATCAGCGCGAGCAGCATCAGCAGAGGAGGAACGTGGCGTCGCAGGCGGGCGCCCGGCGCGATCGCCGCCCGAACGATCGCCAGGTTGGAATAGAGGGTGGCCCGGGTGCGGCGCAGGATCCAGAAATAAAGCGCGACCAGAAGCGGCGCCAGCAGCAGCAGCCATAGCAGACCTGGCGATGCAAAGCTCATGTCGAACCCTTCGAATGCGGCACTTTAGCACTGCCGCACCTGCCCGTGTGGGATCACCGCGCGCGCAATCGCGTGCTGTAGCGCCGCAGCCAGGCGGCATCGCCCGCCGCGCCATGCTGGTGCAGCCTGCCCGGAAGGCAGGGCTGGCGGCGAGCGGTTCGCGAGACCAGGAGGCGAGCCGAAGAGATACCGGCACTACGCCGGGTTCGACTTCATCCCAGGGTCTGGATTCGGCTTTTGCGCGGCCGAGCCCTCCTGCTCTCCCTCGCCAGCAGGTAGAAGCCGCTCGCCACCACGATCACGGCGCCGGCGATGACGGCTGGACGCGGCACGTCGCCGAAGACGAGATAGCCGAGCAGGCACATGTAGAGGATCTGCTGATAGATGAACGGCGAGAGGGTGGACGCCGGCGCGAAACGATGCGCGACCGCCAGCAGGTAGTGTCCGAGGCCACCGCTGATGCCGGTGATGATCACCAGCAGCCATTCGAGCGCGGACGCGGGCATCTGCCAGGCAGCGAGCGCGAAGGGCGCGATGACGATGGTCGACCCGAGCGCGGACAGGAAGTTGGTGCTTTCCGGCCGGTCCGCCGAGGCCAGTATCCGGGTCAGCAAAATGAAGCAGGCATAGATGGTCGTCTGCAGCAGGGACACCAGCATTGCCGGATGAAAGCCCCGGCTTCCGGGCTGCAGGATGATGACGACACCGACGAAGCCCACGATGATCGCGATCCAGCGGCCGGTGTCCAGGCGTTCGCCGAGAAGTCGCACGCCCAGCAAGGCTACCAGGACCGGCGCGAGGAACATGATGGCGCCGGTCTCCGCGAGCTGCAGGTATTGCAGGGCCCAGAAGTTCATTGCCGTCATGCAAGGCAGCATCATCGCGCGCAGCAGCTGCAGCCAGGGTCGGCGAGTGCGCAGCAGGTTCATGCGACTGCGCGGCATCATCACCGCCGCGGTGAACACCGTATGGCCGAGAAAGCGCATGAAGACGAGCTGCAGCAGCGGCAGGCCCCCTACCAGCCACTTGGCAGTCGTGTCGAGGATCGAGAAGCAGAGCACCGCCGCCGACACCATGCCGATGCCGATCAGTCGATTGCGTCCGCTATCCAGGTGCAGGAGGGACGGCGCGGCAGACGAGGGCATTGGGAGGCGGAGTCGACGCCCGCGAGGGCACGGTGACGTGTCCGCGCCATGTTACCGGAGAGCCATGCCGGAGCGTGCTTCGCCCGGCCGCAGGCGGCGTCCCCCTTCCGTCCGGAAGGGGGTAGGCGCCGAAGCGCCATGGGAGGATTACCCCCTGAAGAGGATCACCCCCTGAACGGCAGCGACCGCATCCGCTTGCCCGTCGCCACGAAGATCGCATTCGACAGTGCCGGCGCAAACGGCGGGACCCCGGGTTCGCCGACGCCGGTCGCGTGCACCGAGAAGGGATGCTCGACGATTGCGGTGTGAACGTTCTCGGGATAGCGGTTCATCCGCGCAACCTCGTAGTCGTGGAAGTTGGACTGCTTCACCCTTCCCTTCACATAGTCCAGACCCGAGTAGAGCGCCATCGTCATGCCCATCACGGCGGCTCCTTCCATCTGCGCCCTGACCCGCTCAGGATTGATGCAGAAGCCGCAGTCGATCGCGGTGTAGACCTCGGGCACGCTGATGGAGCCGTCATCCGCGACTTTCGCATGGACGACAGTGGCCACGTAGGACACGAAGCTGCGGTGCGCCGCAATCCCGAGCGCTTCGCCTTTGGGCAGCTCCCGTCCCCAGCCGGCGTTGGCCGCGGCCATCTCGACCACATTGCGCAGGCGCCCGGTATCGATCGGGAATTCCTGGTACGGCTCGCCGTAGTTCCAGAGTTCGTCGACGATACCCATGCCGGCAAGATCGATCTTGCGCGCGGGGCCTATCAGCTCGAGCAGCATTGCCTTCTGGTCGCGCTTGAGCTCGTGCGCAAGTTCGCCGACGAACGACTGGATGGCGAAGGCCCGCGGCAGGTTGGACACCGCCCGGAACCAGCCGACGCGAGTGTGCGCCATGGCCTTGCCGTTCTCCATCGCGATGTGCGGGATGTCGAAGGGCAGGTCCGTCATCCCCATGCCGAGTTCGAGCGTCATCTGCAGCCCGGTGTCTTCCGAGAATGTCGAGCCTAGGCTCGGCGCCACCGATCGATGCCGCCAGCCGACCACCTTGCCTTCGCCGTCGATTGCTGCCTCCAGCCTCTCGACCGAGGACGTGTGGTTGAAGCCGTGGCGGATGTCGTCTTCCCGGCTCCATTGCACCAGGACGGGGGCGCCAACCTCCCGCGACAGCAGGACCGCTTCCTGGACGAAGTCGCCCTTCGACTTGCGCCCGAACCCGCCGCCGAGCAGCGTCTGGTTGACCTTGACCGCCGACTCGCCGACCTCCAGCAGCTTGGCGACGTCCTCGCGGGTCCCGTAAGGGCTCTGCACCGGCGCCCAGATCTCGACCTTGCCATCCTTGAAGCTGGCAAGCGCGGCCGGCGGTTCCATCGGCGTGTGCACCATGTGCTGCTGGTAGTACTCGGCGGCGACGACCTTGGAGGCCTTGCCGAAGGCGGCATCGGGATCCCCCTGCTTGCGGACCACCTTGCCGGGCTGGCGGGCGGTATCAGCCATCTCCTTGTGATAGGCGTCGGTGTCGAAAGCGGCGTGCGGGCCGTCGTCCCATTCGACCTTCAGCGCCTTGGCGCCTTCGAAGGCCGCCCAGGTGCTGGAAGCCACCACGGCCACGCCGCCGAGCGGCGCGAACTTGGCCGGCGGGACGGAACCCGGGATCTGCACGATATGCTCGACGCCGGCGACCTTCTTCGCGTCGGCCGCATCGAACGACTTGAGCTTGCCGCCGACCACCGGTGGACGGACGATGGCGGCGTACTTCATCCCGGGCAGGCGCACGTCGGCTCCGTATACCGCCTTGCCGGTGGTGATGTCGTGCAGGTCCACCATCTGGACCTCGCCCTTGCCCATGTACCGGAACTCGGCGTCCTTCTTGAAGCGGAGCTGTCCGAATGCCGGCACCGGCTCCGCCATGGCGGCCTTCGCCAGCTCGCCATAGCCGAACTTGCGGCCGGTGGGCCGCGCCGACACGCCGGTACCGTCGAGCAGCACCACCGCATGGTTGACGGCGCGAACACGCTCGCGATCCACTTCCCAGCGTTTCGCGGCGGCGCTTTCGAGCATGTAGCGCATCGACGCGCCGCACTGTCGCATCGGCTGGACGAAGTGGCGCAGGCTGCGCGAGCCGTCGGTGTCCTGGTTGCCGTACCGCGGCTCGTCACCCGGGGCCTGCACGATCCTGACCTTCGACCAGTTGGCTTCCATCTCGTCGGCCAGAACCATGGGCACGCTGGTGCGTGCGCCGGTTCCCATCTCGGCGCGGTGCGACACCAGCGTGACGGTGCCGTCCGGCGCGATCTGCACGAAGATCAGGGGATCGGCGACCGTCTTGTGCGGCATGCCGGCGGCGCCGGTCGGGTAGGCGTCGAACGCCCGTGCGAGCTCCGGCGGCAGCAACTGCACGGCGAGCACGAGCCCGGTGCCCTTGAGGAAGCCGCGCCGGCTGACGTTGCTGACGAAAGCCCTTCCGGATGCTGCGGCAGTTGCAGCTGTGCCAGACGTCGTTGGGCCGGCGGCTGGCGATGTGCAGGCCGCGGCGGAGGACTGGATGTGACGCAGCATGATCATGCCCCCTTCGATTCGATTTCGACCGCCGCTGCGCGCACCGCCGCGTGGATCCGCTGGTAGCAGCCGCACCGGCAGATGTTGCCCGCCATCGCCTCGGTGATCTGTGCGTCGGTCGGATTGGCGGTCTCGGCGAGGAAGGCTGCGGCCTGCATGATCTGGCCTCCCTGGCAGAAACCGCACTGCGGCACATTGTGGTCGCGCCACGCCTTCTGGGCCGGATGCATTCCTTCGCTGTCGAGGCCTTCGATGGTCGTGACCTTCAGGCCTGCGGCCGCCGACATGGGCAACTGGCAGGCGCGCACGGCCTTGCCGTCGAGATGGACCGTGCAGGCGCCGCACAGTCCCATGCCGCAGCCGTACTTCGAACCCGTCATGCCCAGCATGTCGCGCACGTACCAGAGCAGCGGCATCGACGGATCGCCGTCGAAGCTCTGAGCGGTCCCGTTCACCGTCAACGTGATCATGTTGCCCCTCTCCTCTGTTGTTGGGGGTCGGTACGACCGGAGCGGACGCGCAGCGGACGGCTGCGGCCCCGGTCAGGACGCGACCATCCGATGGTAGTCCCGCACCGAAATGCAAATGACAAATCTTGTCCAGGCAGGCGATCAGCCCGGTGCCCGCTCGCCGGCCTGGCGCAGGGCGAGCAGCGCGCGCGCGCCGGCCGACACGCTGTCGATGACCGGCACCGGCACTTGCGCGGCGATCGCATCGCCATAGCCGGCGAAGCCCGCGCCGCCCAGCACCACCCGCTGCACGCCGCTGGCAGCTGCCTCGCGACAGGCCGCGGCGAGCAGCCTGCGGGCGCCTTCGGGATCCCCTGCCAGGTCGGCTCCGCTCTGCTCGATCACCGTGATGTTGTCGAGCCGGTCCTCCCAGCCGAATCCGGCGACGATCTCCTCGAGCATCGGCTTCCAGGCCCTGCCGCCGGTGACGATCGCATAACGCCCGGCGCGCCATGCCTCGCCGATCGCCGCCTCCGCAAGTCCTGCCACCGGTATCGGTGCGCTCTGCCGCAGTTGCTCGAGCCCCGGATCGCCGAAGCAGCCGATCAGCACCGCATCGATGCGGTGAGCCTGCGCCGCCGGCAGATGCCTGGAAAAGGCCTCGAGCACCGCCTGGCCGCCGATCTCGAATGCCTCCCGCGTGGCGATGTAGGGATGGCCGAAACTCGCGGTGACCGGCTCGATCCGAACGCCGGGCCCGAGCATGCCCCCGAGGTGCATCGAGAGCTTGTCCGTAACCCACTGCGAGGTGTTGGGGTTGATCAGCAGCACCGACCAGTCTGGATCGCTTGGCATCCATTGCCTCCTTGCTCAGTGCAAGCGCTGGTAGATCTCCTGCGCGAGCGTGCGCGAGATGCCTTCCACCGACGCCAGGTCCTCGACACTCGCCGCCATCACCCCGCGCAGGCCGCCGAAGCGGGCCAGCAGCCGTTGCCGACGCTTGGCACCGATACCGTCGATCTCCTCGAGCGACGAAGCACGCCGCGCCTTGGCGCGCCGCGCACGCATGCCGGTGATGGCGAAGCGGTGCGCCTCGTCGCGGATCTGCGCGATCAGCATCAGCGCCGCAGACTCGCGGCCCAGTTCCAGCGGCGGCCGGCCGTCGGCGAAGACCAGGGTCTCGAGCCCGACCTTGCGGCCCTCTCCCTTGGCGACGCCGACCAGCACGCCGATGTCGAGCCCGAGTTCCTCGAAGACCTCACGCGCCACCGACACCTGGCCCTTGCCCCCGTCGATCAGCACCACGTCGGGCAGGCGGCGCTCCGGCGGCGGCTGCGCCGGGTCCTCCACGGCATCGCCGGTGATGGCCAGGCGGTCGTAGCGACGGGTCAGCACCTGGCGCATCGCCGCGTAGTCGTCGCCGGGCTCGATGCCGGCAATGTTGAAGCGGCGGTATTCGTTGCGCGTCATCTGGTGATTCTGGTAGACGACGCAAGATGCCTGCGTCGCCTCGCCCATCGTATGGCTGATGTCGAAGCATTCGATGCGCAGCAGCTCGAGGTCGCCTTCGTCCAGCTTCAGCACCTGCGCCAGCTCCCGGGTGCGCGCCTGCTGCGACCCCTCCTCCGCGAGCGCCCGGGTGAGTGCGATCTGCGCATTGGCCTGCGCCTGCTCGAGCCAGCGCCGTCGCGACTGTTGCGGCTGGCGGATCCACTGCACCGGCTTGCCGGCCTGCTCGGCCAGGCTCGACAACGCCTCCGGCGCCTGCGGCTCGATTGCGCAAACGATGATCGGCGGCACGAAGGTGCCTGCATAGTGCTGCGCGAGAAAAGCCTCGAGGACCGCGACCGGCGTCGCCTCGTCGACATCGCCGACGTGTCCCGGAAAGTACGCCTTGTCGCCAAGATGCCGGCCGCCGCGGATCATCGCCAGGTTCAGGCAGACCTTTCCGCCGCGGCAGGCGACCGCGATGACGTCTGCATCGGTGTCCGAGCCGGTGTCCATCGACTGCTGGTGAAGCACTCGCGACAGCGCCGTCATCCGGTTGCGGTAGACCGCCGCCTCCTCGAAGCGCAGCGATCCGGCGGCGGCGTTCATCTTGCCCTCGAGTTCGCCCAGGATCTCCTTGTGGCCGCCACGAAGGAAGCGCACCGCCGAATCGACGTCGGCCGCATAGTCCTCCGGCGAGACCAGGTTCACGCAGGGCGCGCTGCAGCGATCGATCTGGTGCAGCAGGCAGGGCCGCGAGCGATTGGCGTACACCGTGTCCTCGCAGGTCCGCAGGCGGAACACCTTCTGCAGCACCTGGATGCCCTCCTTCACCGCCCAGGCGCTCGGGTACGGCCCGAAGAACTGCGACATCCGATCGAGCCCGCCGCGGTAGTACGCGATGCGCGGATAGCGGTGCGCGGTGATGCGCAGGAAGGGATAGGTCTTGTCGTCCCGAAAGAGGATGTTGTAGCGCGGCAGGAGCGACTTGATCAGGTTGCTCTCGAGCAGCAGCGCCTCGGCCTCCGACTGCGTCGCGGTCGTCTCGATGCGCCGGATGCGCCCGACCATCTGCGCGATCCGCGGGCTCTGCTGCGTCTTGTTGAAGTACGACGACACCCGCTTCTTGAGGTCGCGGGCCTTGCCGACATAGAGCACCACGTCCTCGTCGCCGATCATCCGATACACGCCGGGCCGGTTGGGCAGGCGCGACAGGAAGGGCTTGAAGTCCGGGGGTCCTGTCGGCTTGCCGGGGTGCGGCGCACCTGCCTGCTCGCTCACGTCCTCTCCCGGGCTCCCGGGTCCCGAAGCGCAGGATGAACGGCCGCAAGGCGTCGCGCGAGGTGAGGGTTGCGCGGCGCCTTCAACCCCGCCAGAAGTTCGTCGGCGAGTTCGGGCCGATTGCAGACCAGCACCATGTCGCAGCCGGCGGTCAACGCGGCGCTCGCCCTTTCGACGATGCCGCCGGCGACGGTCGCCGCCTGCATCGTCAGATCGTCCGAGAAGATCAGGCCGTCGAATTTCAGGCGCCGGCGCAGGATTGCCTGCAGCCACTTGCGAGAAAAGCCCGCCGGCTTCGGAATCCACCGCGGGATAGACGACGTGCGCCGGCATCACCGCCGACAGCGAGCGACCCAGCCAGCCATATGGAGCGGCATCCTGCGCGAGGATCGCGCGCAAGCGGGCGGTCGTCCGACGGCATCGCGACGTGCGAATCCGCATGCGCATAGCCGTGGCCCGGGAAAGTGCTTGCCGCAGTTGGCGAGACCGGCCAGCAGCAGGCCATGGCTGAGGCTCTTCGCAAGCAGCGTCACCACCCGCGGATCGCGCATGGAAGGCGCGGTCGCCGATGACGCCGGAAGCGCCGTGGTCGAGGTCGAGCACCGGCGTGAAGCTCAGGTCGACGCCGGCCGCGCGCAATTCGCTGCCGATCAGGTAGGCCGATTTCGGTCGCCTCGCGCAGCGCGCCGAGCACATCCCGGTCCCATAGCCGTGCCGAGCTCGCGCATCGGCGCGATGCTGCTGAAGCCCTTGCGAAAGCGCTGCACGCGGCCGCCCTCCTGGTCGACGCAGACCAGCAGCGGCGGCTCGCGCAAGGCGTGGATCTCCCGCGTGAGAGCGCCAGCTGCGCGGGCGACTCGTAGTTGCGCGCGAAGAGGATCACGCCGCCGACGAGCGGATGGCGCAGGCGCTCGCGCTCGGCAGCGGTCAGCTCGAGGCCGGCGACATCGGCGATGACCGGCCCGAGCGGCAGCCGCACCGCACCGGTTCCGATTGGGGGGCCGCGCCCATCAACATTTCTCCAAGCCGATTCTCTCCAGGAACATTTTCTTCTCGAGCCCCTCGCCACCATCCTTCCCCGATCCATCGCTCGCCCTTCAGTTCTTCTCGAGGATGACGAAGGCGAGCGCGCTGCGCCTGCTCGTCCGACAGCGACACATGCGCCGTCAGCCCGAGCTCCTCCAGGTATGGCGCCAGCGCCTTGCGAGCGACCGCATAGGGCTTGCCGCGGCGGTCGTTGAGGATCTGCAGCGACAGCAGCGTCATCGGGCCGCGCAGGCCAAGCCCGAGCGCCTTGGAGAACGCCTCCTTGCCGGCGAAGCGCTTGGCCAGGTAGCGTACGGCCCGATCGCTGCCTGCGACGCCGTCGGCGGCGCCGCGCGACCGGCGGCGCTCGAACTCCACTAGTTCTTCCGGGCCGAGGATGCGGCGCGCAAAGCGGTCGCCGTAGCGCTGGAAAAGCGCCTCGATCCTTGCGAGCAGGACGATGTCGGTGCCGATGCCGTAGATCATCGCATCTCAGCGGTTGCGCGCGGCGCGCTTCCCTGATAGCCGTTTCATCTCGCGCGACCGCTTCGCGAAAGCCGACGAAGAGCGCGCGCGAGACGATCGCATGACCGATGTGCAGCTCGCGGATGCCGGGCAATGCCGCCACCGGCTGGACGTTGAAGTAGTTGAGCGCATGGCCGGCGTTGAAGCGCATGCCGCGCTGGCGGACCAGTTCGCCGGCGCTGCGGATCTTGGCAAGCTCGCGCAGCACCGCGGCGCTTTCGGCGTCGCGACCCTGCAGGCGGAAGGCTTCGGCATAAGGCCCGGTGTGGATCTCGCAGACCGACGCGCCGGCGCGCGCGGCCGCTTCGACCTGCGCCGCCTCCGCGTCGATGAATACGCTGGTCCGGACGCCGGCGGCCTTCAGGCGGCCGATCGCGTCGGCGATCTTGGCTTCCTGGCCCGCGATGTCGAGGCCGCCTTCAGTGGTGATCTCATGGCGGCCTTCCGGCACCAGCATCGCCATCTCCGGCCGCAGCTCGGCCGCGATGGCGATCATCTCGTCGGTGGCCGCCATCTCGAGATTGAGCTTGATGTGGGTGAGGTCCCGCAGCCGGCGCACGTCCTGGTCCTGGATGTGGCGCCGGTCCTCGCGCAGGTGAACGGTGATGCCGTCGGCGCCACCGAGATGCGCCTCGACCGCCGCCCAGACCGGGTCCGGCTCGAAGGTGCGCCGCGCCTGCCGCACCGTGGCCACGTGGTCGATGTTGACGCCGAGTTCGATCATCCAGGATCCTTCATCTTGCTTGTGACGCTGCTTCGATTCCTACAGCCGCTGCAGGTCGATCAGGATCTGCCGCGTCTTCAACGGCACGCCTTCCAGCTGCGCGCCGAGCACCTGCCGCGAAAGGCGCTTCGCGCAGGCGAGCGCACCCGGTGCATCATACCGCCCGCTGGCGATGTCCTGGAGCACCCGGCCGGAGAACGCATCCTCGTCGGCCGCGTCGGAAAGCACCAGCTGTCCCGCCTGCATCCGGTAGTCCGCCTCCGGCTGCAACAGCCTTCCCTGGCGGTCGCGGCTGAGGTCCGGCGCATAGCCGATCTCCTTCAGCAGCAGCCATTCGAATCGGCGCAGCACCTCCTCGCGGGCGCCGAGTTCGCCGAGCGCGCGCAACGCCTCGACGTAGGCATGGTAGAGGCCTGGATGCGGATCCTCGCGCATCAGCAGCCGCACCAGCAACTCGTTGAGGTAGAAGGCGAACAGCAGCGCCTCGCCCGACGGCATCGGCAGGCCCCCCTGCCATTCGGCGCGCGTCAGCAGCCTCAGCTCGCCCTTGCCTGCCAGCGTGAATTCGATCGGCTGGAACTGCAGCAGCACCGCGCGCAGCGCCGACTGCGGCCGGCGCGCGCCCTTGGCCATCACCGCGAGCCTGCCGTGCCGCAAAGAGAACAATTCGACGATCAGGCTGGTTTCGCGGTGGGGCAGGCTGTGCAGGACGAATCCCGTTTCACTCATAGCCGTAGCTGCGAAGGTGCGCCGCGTCCTTGGACCAGCCGCCGCGGACCTGCACCCAGACCGTCAGGAAGACCTTGCCACCGAACATCTTCTCCATGTCCTGGCGGGCCTCGCTCGCGATCCGCTTGATGCGCTCGCCGCCCTTGCCAAGAATCATCGGCTTGTGCGCCCTGCGCGCGACGACGATGGACGCGGTGATGCGGCGCAGGCTGCCCTCGACCTCGAAGCTGTCGATGACCACGGTGCTCTCATACGGCACCTCGTCGCCGAGCAGGCGGAACAGCTTCTCGCGAATCAGCTCGCTCGCGAAGAAGCGCTCCGGCCGGTCGGTCAGCGTGTCCTCGTCATAGATCCGCGGCGCAACCGGCAACTCGGCGATGAGGGTCGATACCAGCTCGTCGACGTTCAGGCCGGTGCGGGCGCTGATCGGCACGATCGCCTTCAGCCGCGGCGCCCGCTCGGCCACCTTCGCGATGATCGGCAGCACCTCGTTCCTGCTGCGCAGGGTGTCGACCTTGTTCAGCGCAAGAATGGCCGGAACCTGAGGCGGCAGCAACTTCAGCACCGCGTCCTCGGCGCTGGTCCAGCCGTTGACCTGCGCCACGATGACGACCACATCGGCGTTCTGGGCGGTGGACTGCGCAGTGCGGTTGAGCAGCTGGTTGAGCGGATTCAGCTGCCGCGTCTGGTAGCCGGGCGAATCGACGAGCACCAGCTGCGCATCCGGCCGGCTCAGGACAGCAAGCACGCGGTGCCGGGTGGTCTGCGCCCGGTCGGCGGTGATCGAGACCATCTGGCCGACCAGACCGGTTCAGCAGGGTCGACTTGCCGGTATTGGGCCGGCCGACGATGGCGACGTGGCCGCAACGGAACGTGTTTTCGGTAGACATCCTGCTGGCAGGACCGGACGGCAATCGCGGGACGCGGCCGATGCGATCAGACTGCGGCTGAGCGGCTCGAGGCGGTGCCGCCCTCGATATCGGTCTCCGAGGCCTTGGCGGGCGCGGCGGAGATGGGCGGCTTGGCCGTCCGCGCTACTGCCGGCGCCGCCTTCGGACGGCGCGGCGCGCTCGCCTGAAGCCGGGTGGCGTTCTCCAGCGCAAGCTTGGCGGCCGCCTGTTCCGCGGCCCGGCGACTGCCCCCGCTCCCGCTGACCCTGACCGAGAGCTTCGGAATCGAGCATTCGACCTCGAACACCTGGCTGTGGGCGGCGCCGTGGGTAGCAACCACCTCGTAGACTGGCAACGGAATACGCCGCCCTTGCAGATACTCCTGCAACAGCGTCTTCGCGTCCTTGCCGAGCGTCTTCGGGTCGACGCTCTTCAACACGGGTTCATAGAGCCGCTCGATGACGGCGGCCGCCTGCGCAAAGCCCGAATCGAGAAAGATCGCCCCCATGATCGCCTCGACCGTGTCCGCGAGGATGGATGGCCGACGAAGCCCGCCGCTGCGGCGCTCGCCTTCGCCGAGGACCAGGAAGTCGCCGAGAGACAGCGACTGGCCGATCTCGAAGAGGGCTTGCTGCTTGACCAGGTTGGAGCGCAGGCGAGACAGGTCGCCTTCGTCGAAACGGCCGAAGCGACCATAGAGCATGGCCGCTACGGCGCAATTGAGCACGCTGTCGCCGAGGAACTCGAGCCGTTCGTTGTGCAGCTTGCCGTGGCTGCGATGGGTCAACGCCTGAACGAGCAGCGTCTCGGTCTTGAATCGATACCCAAGACGTTCCTGCAACCCTTCAAGGCTTTGTTCCATCACTCCCCATTGCACCACATCTTGCGCAAATACATTCTCGCACCAGCGGAGGCGCAAGGCTCAATTCGACCGCCCGAATTCGACCGCTCAGTTCGACCGCGAATCGCCCTTGTACTCGATCAGCAGGCTGGCGGGACCGAAGAGCGGAACCCGCTTCTCATAGGCGAACGAGACCACCGTCTTGTCGTTCACCTTGGTGATCACGAGGTCCTTCGCGGCGATTGCCGAGAAGTCGTCGATCGCCTGGGCGCGGTCGAACGCGGTCCTGATCTCCGACGGCAGCCCCGAAGGCGAGGAACTGGTGGCCCGGACCACCGCCTTCTTGATGTTGAAGTACTCGATCACCGTAGGCACCACCCGCATCACCACCAGGGCGATCAAGGCGATGATGATGCCCGAAACCAGCAGCCCGATGAGGGTAAGCCCGCGCTGGCGCCGGCTGAATCGGGGGTACGGCCCGGCCGATCCGGGACGGCCATGCCGTGCCGGTGCCAGTGCCGGTGCCGGTGCCGAGGGCGGCAGGGGCGCCGCCGCTGTCGGCGGGAGTCTCAGGGGGCCGCAGTGTAGAACGCATGGTCAATTGATCGATCCAATTCGCTTCAGGTCGCCGAAGTTCATCCAGATGAAGAAGGCGCGGCCCACCAGGTTCGCTTCCGGGACGAATCCCCAGTAGCGGCTGTCGAGGCTGTTTTCCCGGTTGTCGCCCATCACGAAGTAGTTGCCGGGCGGGACGATACAGGTCACACCGGTGGGCACGTAGCTGCATTTGTCGCTGTGAGGGACGCCTTGTATGGGCCTTATGAGAGACGGATTCTTCAATTCTGTCAATAGCTTATGAGTGACTTCTCCCAAGGTCTCTGAGTATTGGGGAACGTACTTGCCCTGCTCCGCGTCGTAGAACTCGCCGGCGGGTTCGAGCGCCACTTCCTGGTCGTTGATGGTTAACCTGTTGTTTCTTATGGTGACTTTGTCGCCTGGCAGCCCGACCACCCGCTTGACGTAGTCGACGGACGTGTCGAGCGGGTAGCGAAACACCATGGTGTCGCCGCGCTGCGGCGAGCCGACGTCCAGCACTTTGGTATGGATGACCGGCAGCCTCACGCCGTAGGAAAACTTGTTCACCAGGATCAGATCCCCCACCAGGAGGGTAGGGATCATCGACCCGGAGGGGATCTTGAACGGCTCGAAGAGGAAGGAGCGGAGCAGGAACACCACGATGAACACCGGGAAAGAGCCCGGCGGTGTACTCCAGCCAGGCCGGGCGCCGGATGGCTGTCTCCTGGATCTTCTGCCGCGTCGCCGGGCTCGGCTCGCCACCTCGGGCGGCCTGTTCCCGCTCCCAGGCTGCGATCTTGAGCGCGGCGGACTTGCGTCTCGACGGCGCCAGGACGAAGACGTCCAGCAGCCAAACGCACATCGTGAACAGGGTGAGCAGGAAGAGGATCAGTGCAAAGTTCATGGATCAGCGGGTGATGGGTGCGGGGTTTTGCTCGGCCTGCTAACGTTCGGTGGCCTGCAGCACCGCCAGGAACGCTTCCTGGGGTATCTCGACGGAGCCGACCTGCTTCATGCGTTTCTTGCCTGCTTTCTGCTTCTCCAGCAGCTTTCGCTTGCGCGAGATGTCGCCGCCGTAGCACTTGGCCAGGACGTTCTTGCGAAGCGCCTTGATGTTCTCGCGCGCGATGATGTTGCTGCCGATGGCGGCCTGCAACGCAACGTCGAACATCTGCCGCGGGATCAGTTCGCGCATCCGCGACGCCACCTCCCGGCCCCGGCTCAACGCGTTGGAGCGGTGCACGATGACCGACAGGGCATCGACCTTGTCGCCGTTGATCAGCAGGTCCATCTTCACTACATCCGAAGGCCGGTACTCGACGAACTCGTAGTCCATCGAGGCATAGCCGCGCGACACCGACTTGAGCCGGTCGAAGAAGTCCATGACGATCTCGCTCATCGGCATCTCGTAGGTGAGGTGAACGTGGCGGCCGTGGTAGGCGAGGTCACGCTGGATGCCGCGCTTGCCGGTACATAGCGTGATGACCGGCCCGACGTATTCCTGCGGAACGAATACCACCACCTTGACGATCGGCTCGCGGATCTCCGCGATGCGCGGCGTCTCGGGCATGCGCGCCGGGTTCTCGATCTGGTTCACCGTGCCGTCGGTCAGCACCACCTCGTAGACCACCGTCGGCGCGGTGGTGATGAGTTCCATGCCGTACTCGCGCTCGAGCCGCTCCTGCACGATATCCATGTGCAGCATCCCGAGGAAGCCGCAGCGGAAACCGAAGCCGAGCGCCTGCGACACCTCCGGTTCGAAGTGCAGCGACGCGTCGTTGAGCTTGAGCTTCTCCAGCGCATCGCGCAGGGCGTCGTACTCGCTTGCCTCGATCGGATAGAGCCCCGCGAAGACGGACGGCTTGATCTCCTTGAAGCCCGGCAGGGGCGCGCTCGCAGCCGGGTTGACATGCGTGATCGTGTCGCCGACCTTCGCCGCCTTCAGTTCCTTCAGCCCGGTGATGACGAAGCCCACCTCGCCCGCGCTCAGGGCATCCCGGGCGACCGAGCGCGGTGTGAAGACACCGAGCTGGTCCACCGCGTGCACGGCGTCGGCCGCCATCAACCGGATGCGGTCCTTGACGCGCATCTCGCCGTTCACCACCCGCACCAGCATCACCACGCCGACATAGTTGTCGAACCAGGAGTCGATCACCAGGGCCTGCAGCGGCGCTGCCGGATCGCCCCTGGGCGGCGGCATGCGCTTGACCACCGCCTCGAGGATCTCCTCGATGCCCATGCCGGTCTTGGCGCTGGCCGGAATCGCTGCGCTCGCGTCGATCCCGATCACGTCCTCGATCTCCGCCCGTGCGTTCTCCGGATCCGCCTGCGGCAGGTCCATCTTGTTGAGCACCGGAACCACCTCGACGCCGAGGTCGATGGCGGTATAGCAGTTGGCAACCGTCTGGGCTTCGACCCCCTGTGAGGCGTCGACCACCAGCAGCGCGCCTTCGCAGGCGGATAAGCGAGCGACTCACCTCGTAGGAGAAGTCGACATGCCCGGGGGTGTCGATCAGGTTGAGCTGGTACTCGTTGCCGTCCTGCGCCCGGTACCGCAGCGATGCAGTCTGGGCCTTGATCGTGATGCCCCGTTCGCGCTCCAGGTCCATCGAATCGAGGACCTGCTTCTCCATTTCCCGCTCAGAAAGCCCGCCGCAGCGCTGGATCAGCCGGTCGGCAAGCGTCGACTTGCCATGGTCGATGTGGGCGATGATCGAGAAGTTGCGAATATGCTGCATGTCGAGGGAAGCGGGCCCGCAAAACCCGGGCCGGAAATGGCAAGCGCCCGGAGAACATCCCCGGGCGCACCGGCAGGGCCGGCGACTGCCGGACCCGTCCGCGGGCAAACGGCTATTGTAGTGGGCCGGCGGGCTCGATCAGGCGGCCGGCCTGCGGCGGTCAAGGGCGGCGCCTGCGACAGCGCTTGCCACAGCGCTCCGGTTCGGCAATTCGGCATCTGCCGGCCCGGCCGGCTGGACGGTGGAAGGGTCGCGGCCGGGGCAGGCTGTCGTCGTCAGGGCTTGATCGGTATGTACTGCGCCGCTTCGCCACGGCTCACGAGCACCACCAGGGTCTTGCTGCGGTCCAGCTTCGAAACCACCGTGTTGAACTGCTCGGCCGACTGGATGTCCTGGTTGTTCACCTGTAGCAGCACGTCGCCGACGCGGATGCCTGCCTGCGCCGCCGCACCCTTCTCCTCGACGCCCTCGACCACGACGCCGCCTTTCATGCGCAGCTCGCTGCGCTGCTCGGCGCCCAGGTCCGACACGGCCACGCCGATCCAGTTGGACTTGACGGCGGGTTTCTCCGGCGTCGGGGCGCCACGCGAACCGGCGCTGGCGGTGCGATCCGGCTGCATCTCGCCCACCGTCACGGTGACGTTGCGCACCGCCCCGCGGCGCCAGATCTCCATCTGCACCGGCGTGCTCGGCCTGGTATTGCCGACGATGCGAGGCAGGTCGCTCGAGCGCTCGATCTGCCGGTCTCCAAACTTGCGGATGATGTCGCCGACCTCGATGCCCGACTTGTCGGCCGGCCCGCCCTGCTCGACGCTGCGCACCAGCGCGCCGGTCGGCTTGTCGAGCCCGAGCGGCTCCGCGATGTCCTTGGTGACCTCCGCGATTCCGACGCCGATGCGGCCGCGCACCACCCGGCCGGTCGTCGCGCAACTGGTCGGCGACCCGCTGCGCCTCGTCGATCGGGATGGCGAACGAGATCCCCATGAAACCGCCGGTGCGGCTGTAGATCTGCGAGTTGATGCCGATCACCTCGCCGCGCATGTTCAGCAGCGGGCCGCCCGAGTTGCCCGGGTTGACGGCGACGTCGGTCTGGAGGAACGGCAGGTAGTCGCCGGTCTCGCGGCCCTTCGCCGACACGATGCCGGCGGTGACGGTGCTATCGAGACCGAACGGCGACCCGATGGCCAGCACCCACTCGCCCACCCGCACCCGGTTGGGGTCGCCGATCTTCAGCGAAGGCAGGTCGCTGCTTTCGATCTTCACGAGCGCGACGTCGGTACGCTGGTCGGAGCCGATCAGCTTGCCCTTGAATTCGCGCTTGTCGGTGAGGGTGACGTAGATCTCGTCGGCGCCTTCGACAACGTGATGATTGGTCATCACGTAGCCATCCTTTGAGATGATGAAACCGGAACCGACGCCGCGCGGCACTTCCTGGCGCGGAGCGTTAGGCCCACGCGGCGACTGGCCGCGCGGCTCGCCGGGCGCCTGCCCGCGCGGCTGTCACCGGGCATCTGGCCCGGCGGGAAGAAGCGCCGGAAGAACTCGTAGAACGGATCGTTCGGATCGAGTTCGGGCATCTGCGGCAGGTTCGAACGGCCGCGCGCAACTTCGGTGGTGCGGATGTTGACCACCGCGGGACCGACCCTGTCGACCAGGTCGGAGAAGTCCGGCAGTTCGCGCCCGGCCTGCGCATGGGCGGCACCAGTTGCCTCGAACGAACCCGGCAGCAGCGATGCGGCGATCGCAACGACGCCGGTCAAGAGATAGGAAGAAAGAAGCCTTTTCATGCTGACCTCGCGAGACGGAAAGTGGGATGGCTGAAGACTGCATCGGCAGCATCAGGCGAAATGGGTGTATCGAGTCAGGCAACCACAGGCTCGCGCCGGCTCGAACGGCGGTACCAGACCAGCCAGCGGCGCAACGCGTGCCAGCGAGCATGGTCGAAAGATCTTCTCACGAGCAGGAACAGGCAATCGCCGGACCCGAAGGCGGCAGAGGCCGGCCGCAGCCGCAGGCAGATCAGGCCGCCGAGTTGCCACACGCTCACTACGGCAGCGGCCACCGCGCCTTCGCCTTCACGTGCTGCGAGGCCGACGGATCCGTCCGCCTTGATCTGCAGCCGCAGATGTCGCCAACCCTGCCGGCGCGCGACGGATCGGCGACAGAGCCCGATGCACCAGGCAGCGCACGCGGCTGCGACTGCAGCGCCGAGCCAGCCGCGGCCGCCCTGCGCGAACTGCTCGACCGCCGCCAGCGCCAGCACCGCGGTCATCAGCAGGCCAACGACTGCGGTCGACCGCGTCGTGCCATCCGAGGTTGCGACATCGACGTCGAGGGCTAGGGACATGACCGGCCCCTCGTCGTGGCCTTCAGGCGAACTTCCGGATTACCAGGGTGCCGTTCGTGCCGCCGAAGCCGAAGGAATTGGATATTGCGACTTCGATCGGCATCTGCCGCGCCTCATTGGCGCAGTAGTCCAGGTCGCACTCGGGATCCTGGTTGAAGATGTTGATGGTCGGCGGCGAGATCTGGTTGTGAACCGCGAGCGTGGTGAAGACGGCCTCGATGCCGCCGGCGGCCCCCAGCAGATGGCCGGTCATGGATTTGGTGGAGTTCACCACCAGCTTGCGCGCGGCGTCGCCAAAGGCGAGCTTGATGGCGCCGGTCTCGTTGAGGTCCCCCATCACGGTGGAGGTGCCGTGTGCATTGACGTACTGCACCTCGTCGACATTGACCTTCGCGTCCTTCAACGCGTTGCGCATACCGCGGTAGGGACCGGTCATGTCCGGCGACGTGATGTGGAAGGCGTCGGCGCTCATGCCGAAGCCGATCAGTTCGCCGTAGATGCGCGCGCCGCGGTTTCTTGCATGCTCCAGTTCCTCGAGGACCACCACGCCCGCTCCCTCGCCGAGTACGAAGCCGTCGCGATCCTTGTCCCAGGGGCGGCTGGCGGTCTTCGGATCGTCATTGCGCGTGGATAAGCGCACGCGCGGCCGAGAAGCCGCCGACTCCCAACGGCGAAACGGTGGATTCGGTGCCGCCTGCCACCATCACGTCCGCGTCGCCGTAGGCAATCATCCTGCCGGCATCGCCGATGCAGTGCAGCCCGGTGGTGCAGGCGCTGACGATCGCGTAGTTGGGGCCCTTGAGCCCCAGCATGATCGACAGCTGGCCGGAGACCATGTTGATGATCGACCCCGGAACGAAGAACGGCGAGACACGGCGGATGCCGCGGCCAACCAGTTCGGTGTGAGTCTCCTCGATCAGCGGCAGGCCGCCGATTCCGGACCCGACGAACACGCCGATGCGTTCGGCGTTGTCGTCGGTCACTTCAATGCCGCTGTCGCGGAAGGCCTGCAGCGACGCCGCCACCCCGTAGTGGATGAAGGTGTCGAAGTGCCTGACTTCCTTTGCGGGCATCCACTGCGCGGCGTCGAACCCCTTGACTTCTCCGGCGATCCGGGTGGGAAACGTGGAGGTGTCGAAGCGCGTGATCTCGCCGATTCCCGAGCGGCCGGCCACCAGGTTGGACCAGCCGGTCTCGACGTCGTTGCCGATCGGCGAAATCAGCCCGAGGCCCGTGATGACGACGCGGCGCTTGCTCATCAGGCCTTCTGGTTCGCCTTCACGAAGTCGATGGCCTGCTGCACGGTGGTGATCTTCTCGGCCTGCTCATCCGGGATCTCGGTGCCGAACTCGTCTTCCAGAGCCATCACCAATTCCACGGTGTCGAGCGAGTCGGCACCCAGGTCGTCAACGAATGAAGAGGCGGTCTTGACCTCGGCCTCGTTGACGCCAAGTTGCTCGGCCACGATCTTCTTGACCCGCTGCTCAATATCCGACATTTAGTTCTCCTGGTGACTTGTCTGTGCCGGCGGCATGTTACCGGCATTCATTGCTGCCGGCATCACGCCGGCCGGGGGTTGTTCCGAGGCGGTTGTTCAGGCATTGCTGCCGGTCGAAAACTGCTAGGGCGTATTGCTGTCGAAAGGTATGAAATCCCGTATCGAAACCCGCCGCGCAAGGCTTTGGGAGCCTGTCGGGGTTGGTCAAGGGCCAGCGGAAATTGTAGCAGCGCCATGACAGCCGGTAGTCGCGCGCCGCTAGGCCATGTGCATGCCGCCGTTCACCGGCAGCGTGACGCCGGTGATATAGCCGGCGCCGGGAGATGCCAGGAATACGCAGGCGGCGGCGATGTCACTCGCCTGCCCGAGGCGGCCCAGCGGAATCTGCTGAGTCAGGCTGGCGATCTGCTCCGGGGCCAGCGACCGGGTCATGTCGGTGTCGATGAAGCCTGGTGCGACGCAATTGACGGTGATCCCCCGGCTGCCGATCTCGCGGGCAAGGGCACGGCTCATGCCGGCCACCCCGGCCTTGGCGGCGGCGTAGTTGGCCTGCCCCGGGTTACCCGATGAACCGACTACCGACGTGATGTTGACGATGCGGCCATGGCGCTGCTTCATCATCGGCCGCAGCACCAGGCGCGACAGACGAAAGACGGCTGTCAGGTTGGTGTTGATCACCTCCAGCCACTCGCTGTCCTTCATCCGCATTGCCAGGTTGTCGCGGGTGATGCCGGCGTTGTTGACGAGCACCGTGAGCTTCTGGTGCTCCTTCAGGATGCGATCGACCAGGGCTTCGCAGGCTGCGGCATCGTTGACGTCGAGCGCGACGCCGTAGCTGTCGCCGGGAAGGCCCGCCGTGATGCGGTCCGCTCCCGCTTCCGTGGTGGCCGTGCCGACCACGAGTGCCCCCTGCCCGGCCAGTCCGAGTGCAATCGCCTCGCCGATGCCGCGCGAGGCGCCGGTGACCAGGGCGACTTCGCCCGACAGAATACTCATTTGCGCAGCTCCAGGGTCTGTTGCAATGTCTGCTCCAGCGACGCGGCATCATGCACGGCATCAATCCGCGCGCCGGGCGCGATCCGCTTGACCAGTCCGCTCAGTACCTTGCCGGGGCCGAACTCGATGAAGTGGTCGACGCCCCGCGACGACAGGGCACGGACCACTTCCACCCACCGGACCGGCCCGTACGCCTGGCGAACCAGCGCATCCTTGATCCGCCGCGCATCGGTTTCCACGGCGACGTCGATGTTGTTGACCAGCGGCACGCTTGGCAAGCGCAGTTCGATGCCTGCCAGCGCCCGCTGCAATTGCGCGCCGGCGGGAGCCAGCAACGACGAATGGAACGGCGCCGATACCGGCAGCAGCACGGCGCGCTTGGCGCCGAGCGCCTTCGCAGCCACGCAAGCCCGATCGACCGCGCCCTTGTGGCCCGCGATCACCACCTGCGACGGCGCATTGAAGTTGGCCGGATCGACCACCTCCCGCACGTTGCCCGGCCCGTCGCGACCCTGAGCGCAAGCCTGCGCGACCTGCTCGTCGGACAGTCCCAGGATGGCCGCCATGGCCCCGACGCCCACCGGCACCGCTTCCTGCATGGCGCGCGCGCGCAGCCGCACCAGCGAAAACGCAGCCGCGGCGTCGATGGCGTCAGCGGCGGCCAGGGCGGTGTACTCGCCGAGGCTGTGGCCGGCCACGAAGTCGGGTTCGAAGCCGCCGGCGCCGCGCCAGGCAGCGAGGCACGCCAACCCCGCGAGCAGCATCGCCGGCTGGGTGTTGGTCGTCAACGAAAGCTCCTCCGCCGGACCTTCGGCGATCAGACGGGAGAGCGGTTCGCCAAGCACCTCGTCGGCCATGGCAAGCAGCGCGACGACCTCGGGCCTTGGCGCAAGGCCGGCCAGCATGCCGACGGACTGCGACCCCTGCCCCGGAAAGATGAAAGCGACACTCATGCGTGGATCCTGGATACGGCGGCTGCGCCGACGATTGCTGTAGGGACTCGCGGCTTGCGGATCACATCCGCACCAGGCTGGCAGCCCAGGTGAAGCCGCCACCGACGCCTTCCATCAGCACCAGATGCCCCGGCCTGACGCGGCCATCCTCCACCGCAACCGACAGGGCGAGCGGCACCGATGCCGCCGAAGTATTGGCATGCTGCGCAACGGTCGACACCACCTTCTCCGGCGGCAGGCCGAGCTTGCGCGCCGTCGCGGTGAGGATCCTCACGTTGGCCTGGTGCGGGATGAGCCAGTCGAATGTCCGAGATCGTCATTCCAGCAGCCTCCACCGTCTCGCGCGCAACGTCGTTCAGCACGTTCACCGCCAGCTTGAACACCGCCTGCCCGTCCATGGTGAGGAACGGGATGGCCGACGATCGCGCCCCCGCAGACGTTGCCCGCGGCGCGCAGGATGTTTTCATGGCGGCCGTCGGAATGAAGCCGCGAGGCAAGGATGCCGGGCTTCTCGTCGGCGACCAGCACAACCGCGCCGGCGCCATCGCCGAACAGGACGCAGGTGGTGCGATCGTTCCAGTCGAGGATGCGCGAGAAGACTTCCGCGCCGATGACCAGAGCCTTGCGCGCGACGCCGCTGCGGATGAGACCGTCGGCGGTGGCCAGCGCATAGACGAAACCGCTGCAGACCGCCTGCACGTCGAAGGCCGCGCCGCCGGCCACGCCGAGCTCCTTCTGGATCAGGCAGGCGGTGCTCGGAAACACGAAGTCGGGCGTGGAGGTGGCGCAGATGATCAGGTCGATGTCATCGGGCCCGATGCCGGCCGAGCGCATCGCGGCGCGCGCCGCCTGTGCACCCAGGATGGAACTGGTGACGTCGGGTTCGGCTAGCCAGCGCTGCTCGATGCCGGTGCGTGCGACGATCCATTCGTCGGAGGTTTCCACGCCCTTGCGCGCAAGTTCCTCCGCGAGTTCGGCATTGGTCACGCAGCGGGTCGGCAAGGCGCTGCCGACGCCGACAATGCGAGAGCGGCAGGAGGCCTGGGAGGACGAAGCCGCGGATGCCGCGTTGCTGCTGGAGTTATTGGCCATTGCTCGAGGTTTTCACATGCAGTCCGCCTGAAGGAGGCGGCCTGCTGGAGGGCGCGGAGTCGCGCGCTTGCATGGGCCGCGACGCGGGATGCCTGCTTGCGGAAGCGCCGAGTTTACCTGCATTGCCTATGATAGCCGCCCTGTCGGGCACGGCCCGTCACGGCTGTGCAGTAAGCGTGCCTTCGACGGCAGAAGCAGGTCGGCTCGCGGTGGCAGCGGCAGCATCCGGCAACGCCGCCGCGATGCGACCGATCAGGTCGTTTCGCGCCGCGTCGTAGGCCCGGCGAATGGCCGCTTCGAATGCGGTTGCATCGGCCGATCCATGGCTCTTGACGACGATGCCGCGCAAGCCCGATCAGGCTGGCGCCGTTGTAAGTGCGATGATCGGTACGGCGTTTGAAACGGCTGAGTACCGGATGAGGCCAGCAGCGCCATGGACTTTGCAACCGCATTGCGGCTGAACTCCTCGCGCAGGAAGCCGCCCACCATCTGAGCCACGCCTTCGGACGTCTTCAGCGCCACGTTGCCGACGAAGCCGTCGCAGACGATGACGTCGACGACGCCGCGATAGATGTCGTTGCCCTCGACGTTGCCGTAGAAGTTGAGGTGGGTCGCCCGGATCAGCTCGGCTGCTTCCTTGACCACGTCGTTGCCCTTGATGGCCTCCTCGCCGATGTTGAGCAGGCCGATCGAGGGTCGCTCCTTGTCGTCGAGGACGCTGACCAGCGCGCTGCCCATCACGGCGAACTGCAGCAGGTGCTGGGGGCTGCAGTCGACGTTGGCGCCGAGGTCGAGCATGGTGGTTGCGCCGCCCAAGCTGGTTGGGCAGCTGAGCAGCGATGGCGGGACGGTCGATGCCTTCGAGCATCTTGAGCACGAAGCGCGAGATGGCCATCAATGCGCCGGTGTTGCCGGCGCTTACGCACGCATGCGGCGGCGGCACCAGCACCGGATGCGGCAGAATCAGCCGCCGCTCGCCTTCGGCCGCGGCGCTGCCGTTTGGCTTCCTGAGCTGCTCGACGGCGACCCGCATCGACGAGTCGCGCTTGCCGCGCAGCGCCTGCGCCGGCGCCTCGTCCATCAGCACCACCTCGGAGGCCGGCACGATCGACCAGGCGCGACCGCAAATGGGCGAGGTCCCGGGCGGGACATGCTTGCCTTCATGGGCGAGCTGTGCCTCGATCGCCTCCGGCAGGCCGGTGAGCAGGACCTCTGCCTCCGGATGCGATCGCAGGAACGACAACGCTGCCGGTATCGTCACCCGCAGGCCGTGGTCGCCTCCCATCGCGTCAATGGCGATTCGAACCATCATTGATCAAGTTGTGGACAACCGCGCGCCGCGGTGGCAGGCAGCCGGTGCTGGCCAAGCTTCCGCTGGTCTGGAGCCCGCTGGTTCGGGCGCTGGTTCGGGCTCAGTGGTCTCGAGCTCCTGCTCGACCTCAAACCTGGCGCGCGACGGCAGGTTCGGCAAGTTCGACTATTCGTCGGACTTGGTCTTGACGATCTTCCTGCCGCGATAAAAGCCGTTCGGGCTGATGTGATGACGCAGGTGGACTTCGCCGGTGGTGGGTTCCACCGCTACCGGCGGCGTCGGAAGGAAGTCATGCGCACGATGCATTCCCCGCTTCGACGGCGATTTCTTGTTCTGCTGGACGGCCATGTTCAGTTCTCCGCTGGCGCCACGCGGACTACCGCTCGAACAACGCGTTCGAACTGTTGCGGACGCAAGGCAATTAGGCTAATCGACGATTATACATCGCCGTCGGAATCCGATGCAGCTACCGAATGCCATTCGCAAGCCGGGTGCACGGGCGCCATCGGCAGGGCGAGAATGGCCTCGTCCTCCACCAGCGCGGCAAGGTCGAGGTGCGGACTGGCCGCGATGACCTCCTCCTCGTCGGCTTCCCGATCTTCGGCTGCCGCCTGCTGCTCGCTGGCGGCGAACCGGAACCGGGTGTCGGTGTGCAGTTCGGGCACCGCCACCGCCTCGAGGCATCTCGAGCAGGTCATCCACGGGGAGAACGTCGTCTGAACCCTCAGGTACTCGCGTTGGCGCTGCAGCTGGTCGCGTCCGACGAAGCCCTCGACCGCCCAGACGAGCATGCCCCGCGCCTCCACGCCAGCCGAAACCAGCCTCGCCAGAGACGAGATCTCGACCTGCCCCTCCACTGCTTCTCGGCGACGGGCAAAGGCGACCGAATCGACCTTAGGTGGCGGCCCCGATTCGGCAGGCGACGCCCTCGGCGCCGCTTCGCCGGGGGCGGGCTTTTCTGGTTCCAAGCTATCCTCCTGGTCGGCTTACGCAGGGATTATGCCAAGGCAGACTGATGAAATTGATACTCGCATCCGGTTCGCCCTATCGCCGGGAGCTCCTGGCGCGGCTGCGCATTCCGTTCGAGGTGCAGGCACCGGACATCGACGAATCGGCGGGCGAGCGGGAGGTGCCGGAGGCGCTTGCGCGGCGGCTTGCTCGCGCCAAGGCCGACACCGTCTTTCGCGCGTCGCCCGGTTGCATCGTGATCGGCTCCGATCAGGTGGCGACTCTGGACGGTCGCACACCGATCGGCAAGCCCGGGACGCACGAGGCCGCGCGCCGGCAGTTGGCCGCGGCTTCGGGCCGGGCGATGCACTTCCACACCGCATTCTCCGTGCTAGCCCCCGGATACGCGGCGATCGAAGGGTGCGTGCCGGTGGCAGTCCAGTTCCGGCGTCTGTCGGGCGCTGAAATCGAACGCTACCTCGCGCTCGAGCAGCCCTTCGACTGCGCCGGCGCAGCCAAATGCGAAGGTCTCGGGATCGCGTTGCTGACGAGCATCCGTACCGACGACCCGACTGCGCTGATCGGACTGCCGCTGATGCAGGTGGCCGAGGCCCTGCGCCAGGTCGGGCTGCCGCCGACATGATGGGCAGCGGCGCCGGCACCACGGGCCCGAGTGAACAGAAGCTGGATGCAGCCGGTCCGCCATCGGCCTCCGCGGCAACCGGCCCATCACCCGCAGCCGCGGCAGCCGCAAAGGGCGGCCTGCTTCTGATACCGGCCCCCTTGGAACAGGTTCCGGCGCCGCGCCCCTGGCTTTGCGAGCCCGATCGACGGCTTGCCGGCAGCCTCGGCCGCTACTACGTCGAAACGCCGAAAACCGCGCGCATGTGGCTCAAGGCCCTGCCTTGCGAACGGCCCCTGCAGGCGCTGCAGATCAGGCCGTTGCCGCCGGCCGCACAAGAGAACCGACTGGAACGAGTGGCTCGAACCGATGAGGCAAGGCGAAACCGTGGGGCTGCTGTCGGACGCAGGTTGCCCGGGCGTGGCCGATCCTGGTGCCCAGCTGGTCGCGGCCGCACATGCCGCAGGCATCGAGGTACGGCCGCTGATCGGGCCGTCGTCGCTGCTGCTCGCCCTCATGGCAAGCGGTCTCAACGGCCAGCGGTTCAGCTTCCAGGGCTACCTGCCGGTGGACCCCGCGGAGCGTCGGCAGGCGATTGAACGGCTGTCACGCCGCTCCACAGCCGAGGACGAGACAGTCATGCTGATCGAGACGCCGTACCGCAACCAGGCGATGGCCGACAGCCTGCTGGAGGCTCTGCCGCCGGCAAGTCGCCTGTGCATTGCCATCGACCTCACCGGCGCATCCGAGACCGTCCGCTGCCGGCCGGTCGGCGCGTGGCGCCGGGCGCCACCGGTGCTGCCGCGCAAGCAGCCGGCCGTGTTCCTGTTCCTGTGCTGACCCGGGCGCATCGACCCCGTCAGCGCAGCCGCGGCGCCTCGTCGAGCAATCGCAGCTCGCGGCCGATCATCACCCCCATCGTCGCGCCAAGCCGATTGGCGATGCGCTCCGCGAGGTTCTCGCGACGGGTGAAGTCCACGATCTCTTCGGCCTTGACCACGTCCCGGGCGACGGTGTCGAGCGAGCCCAGTTCGTCGGCCAGGCCGAGTTCGATGCTTCGCTCGCCGGTCCAGAACAAGCCGGTGAACAGGTCCGGCGATTCCTTCAGGCGGGCACCGCGGCCGTCGCGCACGACCTTGATGAACTGCTGGTGGATCTCGTTGAGCATCGCCTGTGCGTGCGATTTGTGCTCCGGCGACATCGGCGAGAAGCTGTCGAGAAAGCCCTTGTTCTTGCCGGCGGTGAGCAGGCGTCGTTCCACGCCCGCCTTGTCCAGCAAGCCTGTGAACCCGAACCCCTCGATCACCACCCCGATCGAACCGACCAGGCTGGCCTTGTCGACGAAGATGCGGTCGGCTGCCGCCGCAAGGTAGTAGCCGCCGGAGGCGCACATCTCCTCGACCACCGCATACAGCGGAATCGAAGGATGGAGCTTCCGCAAGCGCTTGATCTCGTCACTGATGATGCCGGCTTGTACCGGACTGCCGCCGGGGCTGTTGATGCGCATGACCACTGCGGCCGTCTGACGGTCCTTGAACGCTTGCCTGAGCGCCTCGTTGACCGTATCGGAATCGACCGCGCCACCGCTTTCGATGACGCCGTTGACCTCGATCAGAGCAGTGTGCCTGCCCGCGGACGCCTCGCGCTCGCCGAACAAGCCCATTCCTACTCCGACGACCAGAAGCAGCAATGCGACCCCGAGGAACCGGAAGAAGATCCGCCAGCGTCGCGCCCGGCGCCGTTCGATCAACGCATCGCGTGCCAGCTCCTCGATCAGGCTACGCTGCCAGGCGGGTTCGGCGGCATGGGCCGGAGCGGCCGCGGCGTGCGGCCGCCCGTCGTAGCTCATCGAGGGCGGTGGGGGAGTCGGGTGTTCGTTCATCGGGAATCCGTTGCTTTGCTCGCAAATGGTGACGCCGGGGCTCGAGTGGCAGGGTTTGCGAAGGGGCTGGCGCCGCTCGAGACGTGGCGGCAATGGAACTTAAAGTATTGTCTCAAGACGAATTCTTCATAGATAAATCGGGTTTAATAAATCTCATACAACATTGAAAAATAAGAGGTTATCGGAAAAACTTAACGTGATTAAATACGTTAAGTCTAGCCTTTTAAAAAACTTCAACCGTTACTTGAAGTGCAGATTCCCGCTGGCCGCGCCGACTCCCTCCTCCAGCACCTGGAAATCCGCGGGCAATGGACTTTCGACCCGCAAAGCCGGGCCCCCCGAAGGATGCTCCCCGCTCAGCCGGAACGCATGCAGGAACATCCGCTTGTGCCCCAGGCGACTGAGCAGTTTGTTGAGGGCGAAGTCGCCGTACTTCTGGTCGCCCAGGATGGGAAAGCCGGCCTGCGCGAGATGCACCCGGATCTGGTGGGTACGTCCCGTCAGCAGTTCGCATTCCAGCAGACTCATGCTGGGCGGGACGCCTTCGATGCCCGGACAGGCGATGCGCCGCACAAGATGGACCCGGGTGGTTGCCGACTGCCCCTCGGCCTGGACCCGCACCCGGCGCTCGCCGTCGGCGGCCACGTACCGGTGCAGCGGGAAGTTCAGTGTCGTCGCCGTCTCGCGGCCCCAGTAGCCCTTGACCAGCGCCCGATAGCGCTTGTGGATGCGACCCTCCGCCAACGCCCGGTGCAGCGCGACCAGGGCCTTGCGCTGTTTGGCCACCAGCAGGATGCCGGAGGTATCCCGGTCGAGGCGGTGCACCAGCTCGAGAAATGGGGCATCGGGCCGGGTGGCCCGCAGCTGCTCGATCAGCCCCGCCTGGATGCCGCTGCCGCCATGGACGGCAAGCCCGGCCGGCTTGTCCAGCACGAGCAGCGCGTCGTCCTCCAGGAGGATCGGCACCTGCCCCTGGCCAAGAGCGCGCGCGGCGGTCGCCGGGCCGCGACCCGGTTCGACGGCCGCGTCCAGCTTGACCGGCGGCACCCGAATGTCGTCGCCAAGCTCGATCTTGTGGTCGGCGTCCCGGCGCCGACCATTGACCCGGACCTGCCCGGTGCGGATGATGCGATGGATCAGGCTCTTCGGCAGGCCCTTCAGGCGCCCCTGGAGAAAATTGTCCAGCCGCTGCCCTTCGGACTGCTCGCCGACCGTCAGATGCCTGACCTCGGGGCGTGCCCGTTCATCGGGCGGCGCCGCTGGTCTCGCAGAGCCAGCCTCAGGTTTTGCACGTAACGGCTTCATGCAGATATAATTTTGGAAGGTTACTGGCCTGAAAGGTGGTGGCCCGCAAGGGTTGGCCTGTTTGAGGCATTCAGTGTACGGCGATCACCGCGGCGTCCCGACCGGAGCCGCGAGCCGGTCACAATGCTATCCCGCATTTCTCCCGCCCTTCGTCTTCACGCGGCGGACCGCTGTAGGTCCCGCCGGCAGAAGACTTGAACGACGAGTTCTGCGATACAAGCTCGGGCTGCCGCCACCACCGATTTGCCGGAACCTGGAATCAACGCGGCGTCGAATTGTTCGGCGCGCGGGCAAGAAAGAACGTCGATGATTCGGAAGAAGAAATCGAACAAACGAAAGCTGATGACATCAGCGCCGGGACCTCGAGTCCGTCGCTGGGTCGGTGTCCGGATTGTTGAATGCCAACCACCCGCCCGATGGACCTCCCGTCCATGCCGGTGACCCGCAGTGGAGCCGCGACAGCGCGGCCCAGGCCAACTTGGCATTCTCCCTTCTCCCGTCGCCCTACTGTCGTTTGATACGGTCGGTCCGCCGACCGCGTTGCCTCTTGCTCGCTGGCTGCGCACGCCACGCCCGGGTGCGCACGTTGGAGTCAAGGCATGAAACGCATGCTTTTCAACGCGACCCATTCAGAAGAACTACGGGTTGCGATCGTCGATGGCCAGAAGCTGATCGACATTGATATCGAGTCGGCGGGCCGGGAAAGCCGCAAGAGCAACATCTACAAAGGCATCGTGACGCGGGTCGAACCGAGTCTCGAAGCCTGCTTCGTCAACTACGGCGAAGAGCGCCACGGCTTCCTGCCGTTCAAGGAAATCTCGCGCTCGTTCTTCAAGCAAGACGTCGAAGTCTCCAAGGCGCGCATCCAGGACGTGATCTCGGAAGGCCAGGAGCTGATCGTCCAGGTCGAGAAGGAAGAGCGCGGCAACAAGGGCGCTGCGCTGACCACCTTCGTTTCGCTGGCAGGCCGCTACCTGGTTCTGATGCCGAACAATCCTCGTGGCGGCGGTGTCTCCCGCCGCGTCGAGGGCGAGGACCGCCAGGAACTGCGCGAGACGATGGACAAGCTCGAGATCCCGTCGGGCATGAGCATGATCGCCCGTACCGCGGGCATCGGCCGCTCCGTCGAGGAACTGCAGTGGGACCTCAACTACCTCATGCAGTTGTGGAGGGCCATCGACTCCGCTTCCAAGTCGGCCTCCGGCGCCTTCCTGATCTACCAGGAATCGAGCCTGGTGATTCGCGCGATACGCGACTACTTCACCGCCGATATCGGCGAGATCCTGGTCGACACCGACGACATCTTCGACCAGGCCAGCCAGTTCATGGGCCACGTGATGCCCGACAGCGTCAACCGGGTCAAGCGCTACCGTGACAACACGCCGCTGTTCTCGCGCTTCCAGATCGAGCACCAGATCGAGACTGCGTACTCGCGGATCGTGCCCCTGCCATCCGGAGGCGCCGTGGTGATCGACCACACCGAGGCGCTGGTTGCGATCGACGTCAACTCGGCTCGCGCTACCCGCGGCTCAGACATCGAGGAGACGGCGTTCAGGACCAATATGGAAGCGGCAGAGGAAGCGGCGCGGCAGATGCGGCTGCGCGACCTCGGGGGGTTGATCGTCATCGACTTCATCGACATGGAGAGCTCGCGCAACCAGCGCGAGGTCGAGCAGTGCCTCAAGGACGCCCTGCAGGTAGACCGCGCGCGGGTGCAGACCGGCAAGATCTCGCGATTCGGCCTGATGGAACTTTCCCGCCAGCGCCTGCGCCCTGCCCTCAACGAAGGCACTCACATCACCTGCCCGCGCTGCAACGGCACCGGTGTGATCCGCGACGTCGAATCCTCGGCCCTGCACGTGCTGCGGGTGATCCAGGAAGAGTCGATGAAGGAGAACAGCGCCGCGGTGCACGCCCAGGTGCCCGTCGAAGTCGCCACCTACCTGCTGAACGAGAAGCGGGCGGAGATCGCGAAGCTCGAGGCCAGGCTCAAGGTCGACATCGTCCTGATCCCGAACAAGTTCATCGAGACGCCGCACTACAAGCTCGAGCGCCTCAAGCATGACGACGATCGGCTGGCGAGCTATCGGATGAGCTACAACCTCGCCGACAAGCCGGACGAGGAGGACACCTACCTGGACAGCAAGTTCTCGACACCGGTCGCCAAGCAGGAGGCGGTCGTCAAGGGGATCCGGCCGGAGCAACCGCCGCCGGCACCGCTGCAGCGGCCGGTTCCGGTGACAACTGCCGAAACCTCCTCTGTCGGCACGTTTCCTGCCATGCCGGCGCCTGCGCCGCAGCCCGGCCTGTTCGGAATGATCCTCAACCTGTTCCGGCGCGGCGCCGCAAATGAATCGACGCTGCGTCCCGGGGCCCCTGTCACCGGCGCCGGCCTCGGTCAGGCCGCCGACACGAGTGCCGGGCGCGGCGCGAGGCCCAGTGAGGGCGCGGGACGCGGCGCACGGGCCGGCGGTGGCCGCCGCGATAGTGGCCGGGCCGAAGGCCGGGCGAAGGCCGTGGCGAAGGCCGTGGCGAAGGCCGTGGTGAGGGCCGTGGCGAAGGCCGGGGCGAGAAGCGTCGTGATCGCGGTGAACGCGGCGAATCCCGCCGCGGCGAGCGTGGCGAACGCGCGGATCGGGGCGAACGGCCAGCGGAACGTACCGCCGACCGGGCAACCGAACGCGCCGACCGGCCTGAGCGGGCGGATCGCGGACCCGAGCGCACCGGGGAACGCGAGCGCCTCGACCGGGGCGACCGGAGCGACCGTACCGAACGCGGCGGCCGCGGCAGGGAACGTTCCGGTCGCGATGAAGCGTCTCGTGGACGCGCTGGACCTGGAGCCGGTGCAGCCGGCGCCGCAACCGGCGCGCCGGTCATGGCCTCTGCCGGCGAAGCGTCGGACGAGCGCGACCAGGCGGTCGCTCAAGCGAGCCTTCAGCCGGGCGCACCAGCAGCCGGGTTCGCCCCGGAGACCGGCGAGCGCGGAGGCCGCGGACCTCGTCGTCGCAGCGAGCGCAGCGGTGAACCTGGCGGCGGACGTGTCGGCGGGCGGCCATTGGCCGGCGATGAAGCAGTGACTGCCGGCGCATCCGCTGATGAGGCAGGCGACGATGTCGCCGCCGACGAGGCGGATGACCGGATGCTGGATGCCGGCATCCCGGGGGCCGAACTCCCAACCGGCGAAGGCGAGCGACGCGGCCGCGGCCGCCGGCGTCGCGGCCGTCGCGATCGAAGCGACGACCGCCACGGCGAGCAGGCCGGGGCACAACCGCAGGACGCTGCCGCCGATTCCGGCACGGCCGATGCGGGCGAAACCGTTCCTGCGGGAGCTGCGTCATCCGGTACTGCCGATTCCGCCGATGCTGAAGAATCGTCGCGGACCGGCGACCTCTTCCAGGTCCCCGGAATCGACCGGCCTGAAGCGGGCGAGCAGGCGGTGCGCGAGCAGGCGATCGGCGAACAGCCGCTGCCGGCCGAAGAGGCGCGGTCACCGGCTGCTGCTGCAGAACCTGCAGCAGTGCCGATAGCCGCTGCCGAAGCGGCGTCGCCGCCCCAGGCGGCACGGGAAGCCGAGCCCGCGCCCACGGCGGCAACGGCTGCGTCTGTCGGAGCCGCCGGATCCAGCGGCTCGACCGGGCAGGCGCCGGAGGCGGCGGTGTACGCCGAAAAGCCGGAGCCGCAGCCGGCCCCTGCTCCCGCTCCCGTGGCCGCAGCACCGCTGCCCACCGAGGAGCTGACGTCGGTCGTCGCCTCGGCCGGCCTCGAGTGGGTCCAGACCACGCACACGGCAGCAACGACGGTCGACGAAGCCGTCCCGGTCGCGCCGCGGCCGCGGCGCCAGCGCAAGCCGAAGCCGCTGCTCGCTGCCGAGCCGCTGCAACAGGTCGAGACCCAGCCGGGCAGCGACGAGGCTCCCTGACTTCGGGACGGCACCGCCGCCGTCGGGGCGCCGTTTCTCTTCGGAGCGGCGCCCATGGTCTTGAGGGAGACGCCAATGAAGACCGAAATGGACAAGATGGTCGCAGGCGAACTCTACGATCCATTTGATCCCGAGTTGGAAGCCGGCCGCCGCAAGGCACGCGAATTGTGCCGCCGGCTCAATGCGTCCGGCGAAGACGACAAGGAGGAACGAAGGGCGCTCCTAGCCAACCTGTTTGGCGCTGCCACCGATGTCTGGCTGCAGCCACCCTTCTACTGCGATTACGGAAGCAACATCACGCTTGGCCGCAAGGTCTTCTTCAACTTCAATTGCGTGGTGCTCGATGTCGCGCCGGTGAAGATCGGCGACCATGTGCTGTTCGGGCCGGCCGTGCAGGTCTACACAGCCATGCACCCGGTCGATGCGGCAGTGCGCCGCGAGGGACTCGAATCGGGCATGCCGATCAGCATCGGAGATGACGTCTGGGTCGGCGGCGGGGCCATCATCTGCCCCGGCGTCAATATCGGTGCCCGCTCGATCATCGGTGCAGGCAGCGTCGTCACCCGGGACGTTCCGGAAGACGTCTTTGCGGCCGGCAACCCCTGCCGCGTCATCCGCCGGCTGCGAGGCTGAGGACGAGCACTGAACGGCAGAACCACGGCCTGCCTTCGTCCCGCCGCGGCCCCATCATGCCGCGGCCATTGGCGAGCAAGCGCGAACCAGGCCTACTTCGCCTGCCGTCCCTTGTAGTTCGCGACCGCCTTGTCCATGTAGAGATTGAGTTCCTCCGCGGCCTTCTTGGCCGCGGCGGCCGTCTTGGCGGCGGCCTCCTCGGCCTTGGCCTTCGACTCCGCCGTTTCCGGCGGCTTCGGCAATGCTGCTCCGGCTGCGCCGACTGCTCCAGCCAGCGCCGCAGCAATGGACAGGCGCACCAGCAGCGAACTCTTCTTCATCTTGGGTCTCCTTTGGGTCAATGAGCCGCGCGCTCAGGCGGGCTGCTGCTCGCTGGGGCTGCTCGGGCTGGCCGGGCCGCTTGCGGGGTTGCTCGTACCGCTGCGCCGCGCAGGGATCCGCCCGGACTTGACGTCGTCGTACCAGTATTCGTGGTGCTCCTTGGCCCACGCCTCGTCGACCACTCCGGTTCGCATGGCTTTGAATGCGCCTTCCATGCCGAGGGTGCCGATGTAGATGTGCCCCATGGCGCCGCAGATGAACAGCACTGCTGCGATCGCATGCCAGGTCCAGGCCAACTGCATCTGTCCACGCGTCTGCTGGAAGTTCGGGAAGTCGAGGATCAAGCCCGTCACGGTCATGATAAGACCCAGCACCGTCAGGCCACCCCAGAACCAGGCCTTTTCGCCGGCGTTGAAGCGGCCGCTCGGCACGTGCGCATTCCTGCTGAACAGGCCTCCAAAACGCTTGACCCATCCCAGGTCGCCCTTCTCGGGGAAGTTGTCCCTGACGAACAGGATGAAGGTGACGATGATCGACAGCGAGAACACCGGACCGATGAAGTTGTGCAGCCCCTTCGAGACGAACGCGATACCGGAGAACACGCTGTAGCCGAACACCGGCAGCACCACATGCTTGCCGAACAACATCAGCATGCCGCTGATGGCAAGGGTCACGAACGTGATGGCGGTGGTCCAGTGCGCGAGACGCTCGACAACGGTAAAGCGCTCGATCAGCCGGCCGGTTGCGGGGGTGGACAAACGGATGGTGCCGCGGATGAGGTAGAAGGCGATGATGACGATCAGCAGCGCCACGAGCAGCCAGCCGCCCCACTGGGTGATCGGGCCGTTACGCAACTGTCGCCACTCCTCGCCGGCCGTCTGCACGAGCACGCCTCCCTCGTTCTCCGGTAGGGTGGTGAAGTGCGATTGGGTGCTGTTGACCGCGCGCCACACCGGCGCGTTGTTGAGAGGCTGCTTGACCTGGCGTTCGGCCTGGGTGTCCGGCAACTCCGACGGCTGATCGAAGATGTTCGCCGACTGCGGGCCGCCCCCCGGCGCCTGCTGGGCCAGCGCCGGCTGCACCAGCACCAGCGACAGCAGCATTGCCGCGGCCAGCGCGGCAAACAGGCCAGCGAGAAAATGGGTCGCGGCCCGAGCGGCGCGCAACTGCGCGAAACAGGCGTGACGTACGTCCGACATGATGAATCTCCTGGTTGCTGCGGACGCTCGCCCGCAGACCATCGTTGCGACTGCCACGTCCAAGCCTACTTGGACGCGCCGATGCGTACGTACTCGTTCTGACCGAGCGAGCGCTGCTTGAGCGCCTCTTCATACGCGGCCCGGTCGCCCTTGGTGAGGCCGGGCGCAGTGAACGGCGTGCGTTCGGCATCCCAGGGACGGGTGTCCCGGGTGACGGTGGTGCCAGCCTGCTTCTGCGCCGGATCCTGGGGCTTCTCGGCGCAGCCGGCTAGCAGCAAGGCCATTGCGAGAGCGCCGAGGACGGTAGCGATCGGACTCGACAGCCAGCGGGCCTGGCCGTGGTTGCTGCGGCGGTGGCGGCGCATGTCAGTTCTTCCGTGGCGGTTGCTGGCCGGGCTGCTGCTGCGGCGGGCCGTAGGCCGTTCCCCATCCCCAGACTTCGGCACCCTTGCCGCGCTGGACAACCCGGTTGCGGTAGATGTCGGCGAGCACATCGCCGTCGCCGCCCAGCAGCGCCTTGGTGGAACACATCTCCGCACAAGCCGGCAACTTGCCTTCGGCCAACCGGTTGCGCCCGTACTTGCGGAACTCGTCGTCGCTGTTGTCGGCTTCCGGACCGCCGGCGCAGAAGGTGCACTTGTCCATCTTGCCGCGCATGCCGAAGGCTCCGGCCTGCGGGAACTGCGGCGCGCCGAACGGGCAGGCATAGAAGCAGTACCCGCAGCCGATGCACAGATCCTTGTCATGCAGCACCACACCCTGCTCGGTACGGTAGAAGCAATCCACCGGGCAGACTGCCATGCAGGGCGCATCGGAACAATGCATGCAGGCGACCGATATCGACCGCTCGCCGGGGACCCCGTCGTTGATCGTGACGACGCGGCGCCGGTTCACGCCCCACGGTACGTCGTGCTCCTGCTTGCAGGCGGTGACGCAGCCGTTGCACTCGATGCAGCGCTCGGCGTCGCATATGAATTTCATTCGTGCCATCGAAGTCTCCTGATCGTCCGTTTCAGACGAACTTTTCAATGCGACAGATCGTCGTCTTGGTTTCCTGCATCATCGTCACCGAGTCATAGCCGTAGGTGGTCGCTGTGTTCACCGACTCGCCACGCACGACCGGGGCCGCGCCGGTCGGGTAGTGTTCGAGCAGGTCCTTGCCCTGGAACCAGCCGGCGAAATGGAACGGCATGAAGGCAGTGTCGGGTCCCACCCGTTCGGTGACCTGCGCCTTGACCTTCAGCGCCGCACCGGTCGGGGTCTTCAGCCAGACGTAGTCGCCGTTGCGCACGTTGGCGTCTGCCGCGACCTTGGGATTGATCTCCACGAAGGCATGCTGCTGCAGTTCCGCCAGCCACGGATTGGAGCGGGTTTCGTCGCCACCGCCTTCGTACTCCACCAGCCGCCCCGAAGTCAGGATGATCGGGAACTTCTCGTGCAGCTTGTCGGCGACGTTCTTGTCCTGTACCGACTTGTAGAGGGTCGGCAGCCGCCAGAACGTCTTCTTGTCCTCGTGGGTCGGGTACTTCGCCATCAGGTCGGGCCGCGTGCCGTAAAGCGGCTCCCGGTGCAGCGGCACCGCATCCGGGAAGTTCCAGACCACCGCCCGCGCCTTCGCGTTGCCGAACGGATGGCAGCCATGCTTCATCGCCACCCGCTGGATGCCCCCTGAAAGATCGGTCTTCCAGTTCTTGCCCTCCGCTGCCTTGGCCTCTTCAGGCGTCAGTTCCTCCCACCAGCCGAGCTTCTTCAGGAAGACGTGGTCGAACTCGGGGTAGCCGGTTGTGATGTCCGAGCCCTTCGAATGGGAACCGTCCTCCGCCAGCAGCGAAACACCTTCGCGCTCGACGCCGAAGTTGGCGCGGAAGTTCCCGCCGCCATCCATCACATGCCGCGTGGTGTCGTACAGGTTGGGCGAGCCGGGATGCTTGATCTGCGCGGAGCCGTAGCAGGGCCATGGCAAGCCGAAATAGTCGCCGGTCAGGTCGTATCCGGTCACCGCATCCTTGCCGCCGCGCGCACGCAGCGTCTTGATGTCGAAGACGTGCATGTTGCGCATGTGCGCCTTCAGCCGGTCCGGCGACTGGCCGGTGTAGCCGATGGTCCAGGTGCCCTTGTTGACCTCGAGAAGCACCGACTCGATCTCCGGCTCCTTCCAGTCGAGGCCGTGCTTCTTGAAGGTCAGCATCTTGTAGTTCTTGCCGAACTGCGGACCGAAGCCGAGCCTGTCGGCGAACGCCTGCATCAGCGTGTGGTCCGGCATCGATTCCCACAGCGGCTCGATGACCTTCTCCCGCCACTGCAGCGAGCGATTGGATGCGGTCACCGATCCCGCGCATTCGAACTGCGTCGCCGCCGGCAGAAGGTAGACCTCGCGATTCGGGTTGAGATCCGCCGCGTTGCCCGGCATCGCAGCAAGCGCCGCCGTGGCCGAGGGGTATGGATCCACCACCACCAGCAGGTCGAGCTTGTCGAACGCCTTCTTCATCTCGAGGCCGCGGGTCTGCGAGTTGGGCGCATGGCCCCAGAACACCATCGCCTTGACGGCGGTGGGCTGGTCCATCATGTCCTCCTTCTCCAGGACGGCGTCGACCCAGCGCGAGACGGTGGTACCGGGCTTGGTCATCATGCCCGGGGCGAACTGCGATTTGAGCCATTCGTAGTCGGTGCCCCAGACCTCGCACCAGTGCTTCCACGCGCCGTCTGCAATGCCGTAGTAGCCCGGCAGCGAATCCGGATTCGGACCGATGTCGGTGGCGCCCTGAACATTGTCATGGCCGCGGAAGATGTTGGCGCCGCCGCCGGAGACGCCGACGTTGCCGAGCGCCAGCTGCACGATGCAGGAGGCGCGCACCATCGCGTTGCCGATGGAGTGCTGGGTCTGGCCCATGCACCAGACCAGCGTCGAAGGACGGTTCTTGGCCATCATCTCGGCGACCCGGTACATCTGGTCCTTCGGCACGCCGCAGGCGTCTTCGACCTTGTCGGGCGTCCAATTGGCCATCACGTTCTCGCGGACCTTGTCCATGCCGTAGACGCGATCGTTGATGTACTTCTTGTCTTCCCAGCCGTTCTCGAAGATGTGGTACAGCAGGCCGAAGAGGAAGGGGATGTCCGTGCCGGAGCGGATCCGGACGTATTCGTCCGCCTTGGCCGCTGTGCGGGTGAAGCGCGGGTCCACCACGATCATCTTCGCGCCGGTCTCCTTCGCGTGCAGCATGTGCACCATCGACACCGGATGCGCCTCGGCGGCATTCGAGCCGATGTACAACGCGCACTTGGTGTTCTGCATGTCGTTGTACGAGTTGGTCATCGCGCCGTAGCCCCAGGTGTTCGCGACGCCCGCCACGGTGGTGGAGTGGCAGATCCGCGCCTGGTGGTCGGTGTTGTTCGACCCGAACATCGAGACGAACTTGCGCATCAGGTACGACTGCTCGTTGTTGTGCTTGGAGGAGCCGACCCAGAACACCGAATCCGGCCCGCTCGCCTTGCGCATCGCGAGCAGCTTGGCCGAAACCTCGTCGAGGGCTTGCTGCCAGCTGATCCGCTGGTACTTGCCGTTGACCAGTTTCATCGGCGTCTTCAGCCGGTGGTCGCCGTGGCCGTGCTCACGCACCGAGGCGCCTTTGGCGCAGTGGGCGCCCATGTTGAGCGGCGAATCGAACACCGGCTCCTGGCGCAGCCAGACACCGTTCTCGACGACGGCATCCAGCGCGCAGCCGACCGAGCAGTGGGTGCAGACCGTGCGCTTGACCTCGATCTTACGTTCTCCGGCCGGCTGCGCCTGGGCAGCCTGGACGGGCCGGATGCTCTGGAAGGTCAGCGTGCTGGCGGCCGCGCCGGCGCCGATCCCGATCCCCGAGCGCTTGAGGAACGACCGCCGGTTCATCGTCGCGGTCATTGCGGACTGCACGCCCCGCGTGACGCTGTCGAGCAGCCCGCTGGGGGGCCTTGCCTTGTCGCCCGCGGCGGCCGGGTTCTTTCTGGTCAACAACATCTCGCTTCTCCTTGATCTCTCGTGTGCACGTGCGCTGCGCGCAATCGTCGGGCGGCAAGCCGGGGCGCATCCAGCGCCCGCGAATTCCGTCTCAGACTTTCGTCGTGTCGTAGTACTTCCGGATGTGATCGGTCTCGTGATAGCCGCGACTGGCGGCTTGCTTGGGCGGTGCCTCATCGGCGACCTCGGCGATTGCCGACGCTTGCTTGCCGCCCGCGGCCAGGACGGCTGCGCCGGCGATTCCCGCTGCGCCCGCACCGGCAAGGAAACCGCGCCGGGCCGGCGAACGGTTAGGCGGCGCACCGCCCGGCGTGCCTGCCTGGCGATCGT
This sequence comes from uncultured Pseudomonadota bacterium, assembly GCA_963844195.1. GTDB lineage: Bacteria > Pseudomonadota > Gammaproteobacteria > Burkholderiales > Burkholderiaceae_E > Lautropia. Next base: position 388,748 of record CAWJNC010000010.1, read on the forward strand.
TGATCCTGCTCTTGTCGTCTTCCATTTCCCCATCCTCCGCCATTGCTGGCATCAATCCTTCACGCCGCGCGCGCTCCGCCGGCCCGCCGTCTGTCGAACTGCCACCGCTACCGCACTGCCGCTGCACTGCTACTCGCTGCTACTCGCTGCTACTGCTACCGCTCGATCTCGAACGCCTGCCGTTCCACCGCGCAGAACGCGGCGAAGAGATGACCGAGCTCCCGATAGATGCCGGCCCCGGGTGTCTCGCTCAGCCGCTGGCAGAACTCTTCGCAGACCGGGGCGATGAAATGCTGGAACAGGTACTGTTGCTCGTCTTCTCCGCCCTCTATCGCTGCGTCGCCGGCGCCCGCTTCCTGGTCGCCGCGGCCGATGATCAGCCAGGCCATCGCCTCGCACAGCAGGCCGAGGTGATCTTCCGTCAGCAGCCCTTCCCGGCTGCTCTGGATGCCCTGCCTGGCAAGCCATTGGCGAACCTCGGCAAGCGGTCGCTCGTTGGCGAAGCCGGTGAGGTACACGCTGGCATGAAGGCTGACCGGCGCTTCGCCGACCGAGATGAAGGTATCGTCGTAGGAGCTGCGCATCGTCTCCAGCGACTCGCCGGACACCGCCGACGTGAATGCCGCCCAGGCGGACTCGAGCCAAGAGCTGGCAGCAGCTTCGTTCGCGGCATCGGCCGGCGGTGAAGCTTGCGGCGATGATTTCGCAGGCGGGGTGTTTTGCGCGCTCGCTTGATGCGGTGCGCCAGCGGACGCGGGGATGAACAGGTCGATGGCCTGGCGATCCGGCGGTGCCAGAAACCAGCGCGAGAAGAAGCTGTACCACCTGGCTCGAGCCAGGTCCTCCGCTTCCAGGCGCTCAGCCACGCTTGACGAACTCGAGTCCCTCACAGGCCGTCCCGTCTGACATCCATTACGGACACCTCACCGGCGGCGGAGAACATGTCGGTGACCCTGCAATCTGCGCACATCTCCAATGCTTTCATTCGAGCTTCGCCGAACATCCGGTGCCCCGCGAGCTTCTTTTTCATTGCAGAGATCATCTGCTGTGTGCCGAAAAGCTTACCACATTGGATACACGCCAACGGTACTGCGCTATTCAGCGTAACACTATGCTCACGCTCCTTGCCGGTCAGGTACCTGGCCTCGAGCGAAATCGCGTCCTCCGGACAGGTCTTCTGGCACAGGCCGCACTGCACGCAATTGCGTTCGATCAGGCGCAGTCCCGGCTCCTCGCCCATGTCGAGCAGCGCCTTTTCGGGACAGGCGCCGACGCAGGCAAGACACAAGGTGCAGGCATCGCGATCGATCTGCAGCCGACCAAACGGCGCACCTTGCGGCAGTGCAATAGCGGCGCCGGTGCCCTCCGTTGCCCCCGTTGACGAGTTCGCGGAAGCGGCGCCTCCAGCAACGTTGCCACTCAAGAAGCCGGCGTATCGCGACGGCTTTTCGACCGCGCGAGCCGCCTCCAGCAGATGCTCGACGGCGAACTCGATGGTGCGCCGCTTGTCCTCGGACACCGCGAAGGTTGCGGCAGTCGGGACCTCGGCCGGCGTCTCCAGCCCGGCCAGCGCAGCCTCGAGGCCCGCAGGGCTCGACGCATCGAGCACGACGAAGCGCTTGCCGGACAACCCGAGGCCGGCAGCCAGCACCCCGGCCCAGCCGATTTCGCGCTCCAGGAGTTCACGATATTGCGGTGCTTCCTTGCCGGTACACCACCAGACGACCTGCGCCGCGCCGTAGGCCAGGAGCGCCAATGCAAGGTCGGCACCGGCCGAGGCGACGTGGTGCAGCGCGACCGGAATTACCCGTGCCGGCAGCCCGCGGATCGTCGGCGCCCTCGCGACGCTCGCGCCGGCGCCGCGGCCCAGCGCGGCCAGGATCGCCGCGGCATCCTCTTCGCCGTGGAGCAGGATTACCGGCCGCCGTCCGCCCGCGCTGCGGTAGGCGGACAGGGCGCCCCGCGCCCGCGTGCCGACGGAGGGGGCGTCAGGATACGCGTAGCTCATGGCGCCCGACGGGCAGGCAGTGGCGCAGGCGCCGCAGCCGACGCACAGGTGCGGCTCGACGTGCACGCCGTCCCCATGAGATCGGATGGCGAGCGCGGAACAGACGTCTATGCAGCGCGTGCAGCCCACGATCTCGTTGCGCTTGTGCGCGCACAGGTTCTGCCGGTACTCGAAGAACTTGGGCTTCTCGAACTCGCCCACCAGCTCGGCTGCCGCGAAAGCGGCTTGGATCTGTGCGGCCGGTTCGGCGCCCGGATGCCAGTACCCTTGCGGCAACTGATGCTGCTCGAAAGCCGCGATGCGACGGAAGTCGATCACCAGGTCGAACTGCTCGCGGCGCGAAGTATCGCGCCGCCCGAAGTCGATGGCCGCAATCTCGCCGCAGGCGGCGACGCAGCGGCGGTGGCCTGTGCAAGCTTCCAGGTCCACCTGCAGCGACTGGCCGATCGCGCCTTCGGGACAGGCGGCGATGCAGGCACCGCAGCGCACGCAGGCATCGAGGTCAATCGGGTTCGACTGGCCCCAGGCGACATCGAAATTGCCGAGCCAACCGACGATGCTCTGCAGCTTGCCGCTGAAGACCGGATAGCTGCGCTGCGCGTCGAGCGAAGGCAGTTCGGCAGCGGGAATGGACGAGTCGAGCATGACCGATACGGCGAGCGGTCTTGCCGTCAGAAGGGCGAGCCGATCCGCCCATGCGAGCGCATCGGCGCCGCCGACCAGCAGGAGCCGGCCTTCGGACTTGTAGGAAACAGCCGCCACCGGCTCTCGGACATCGCGCACCGCCATCGCCACCAGCGCCGCAATCTTCGGCTGCGCCGCGTCGCGCTCGTCGCCCCAACCGGCCTGCTCGCGGATGTTGACGAACTTGATCGGTGCGATGGCCTTGTGCCCCGCTTCGGCGAACAGCACCTTCTCCTGGGTGCAGGTGACGACGATGTCGTCGACCCCCTCCAGGTGGCGAGCCGCCTCGACCAGCTGACGCCTGCAAAGCTGGCTGCCGGACATGACCAGGTCTGCCTTGACACCGGCACCCGCAAGCGCGCGCTTCAAGCCATTCGGGTCGAGCTCAACGGTCCCGTTGCAGCTGCAGGTGAGGACACGAGCATTCATCAGATGTGTTGCCGGAAATCCGGTGGTGACTTCGGGTTTGACTCCGGCTGTGAATCGCCGAGCCCTGATGCCTTTGCCATCGGGCCGCTCCTATCGATAGCAGCGGGACCGGCGGCGGCTGGCGCGTCTGCGGAGCCGTCTACCGCCGCGCCTGGCGGTAAGGGATCGTCGACCTTCCTGTCGGCTTGCGTGGCCGAGGCGGCCGGCGCGGCATCCGCGGCAGCGGCATCGCCATCCGGTGCGGCTGCGAGATCCGCAGGCGGGTCGGCATCCGCCGTCTCGCCTGGCCTGCCATCCCTGCCCGCCGTGTCCTCCCGGCCTCTCTCCTCTCCCTTCGCTCCGTTCTCCGCCTGCGGTCCGTTCTCCCGCTTGTTCTGCCGCTCGTTCTCCTGCTTCTCTCCCGCCTCCTTCTCCTCCTCGAACAAACCGAGCAGGCGCGACTGGTTCAGGCGGGCTAGCATGGCGCGCGGGATCGGGTCGGGCTGGGTATAGTCGTCGATGTAGATGTCGAGACCATCCATCCGATTGAAGTGAGGATCCGAGAACAGCTTCTTCAGCGCCGACATGCGCAGGCCGGGATCAACATCGCCGCGCATGAAGGGCGAATAGTCGGAATCGAAGCCGAGGCTTTCCAGCGAAGGAAGCGCATGCGCTTCCTGGTCGGATCGTGACGACGAGGGAGCCGGTCCGGCAAGACCGCCTGCGCGACCCGGCTGGTCGGCAGCCGTGCCTGGCAGCGCCACTCCCCCCGATCCCGCCCCTGCCGACAGTGCCTCTCCCGGCGCTTCTCCCTGCCCGGCTCGCGACTCTCGCCGCGACGAGCCGGCGTCGGACTCGTGACCCGGTCCAGTCGATCCATCGCCTTCGGGCGTGCCGGGCGCACCGGAGTCCCGCTTGAGGCGCGACCAGCGATTGAGGAAGCCTTCGTTGGCCATCGCCTTCAGCGCCCCCCGGCCGATTTCGGACGCACCCCGTCGCTTGCGGCGCGGTGGGTATCCTTACCAGCCTGCCCAAGCTCGGTTCGGGCCACTTCGCCGAACTCCTTGCGGCTCAGGAAGGATGGGCGGAACTTGCCGCCCTTCTTCCTGCCCTCGACCTGGAAGTGATGCTGGGCAAACTCGGCAATCCAGGCCAAGAGCGGCTCCGGCAGCGCGGTCCGGACGACGACCATCCCGCCGTCCATCCATCGCGCCGCCTCGCTGTAGCTGGCGGTGACCGAAACTGCCTGCGGTACCTCGGCGGGCGCGCGGGATGCGGTGGCTGCGGCGACGTCGGGCAGCCGCAGCAGCGCGAACAACGAAGGCTGCGGCGAGGTCAGGTTCAGGTAGTAGCCCTCGGCTTCGTCGCGGTCGAGGGTTAACCCGATTGGCGCGGTGACGAAGCGCCGATCGAGGGCAGGCGGATGTTCGGACGCCGGCAGTTCCGGTGCGCAGAGATCGGTCACGTCTTCCGGCAAAAGTCCGATGAAGCGCCAGCCCGGAAGGTCGCCGTCAGAAGATCCGACGCCCAACGATTCGTAAACAAGACGCACTCTCAACTCGACGTGGCCAAGCATGGCGGTGGAAGGATCCATCATCGCCAGCAACCAGTCTCCGTCATGCCGAACTACCTCACCCCGAGGGCGCAGAAGGGAATGCGCGCCCTGCTAACATGCAATCGAGTATACCCCCCTCAGGCATATGACCGAACGCATCATACCTATCGCGGACATGCGCTACGCGGCTCGGCTGCCGTCGATCCCGGTGGTGCCGGTTGCCCCGGTGGGACTGTTGTCCGATGCCCGGGGACGGCGGCTGCACGACCTGCGCATTTCCATCACCGACCGCTGCAATTTCCGCTGCACGTATTGCATGCCGAAGTCGGTATTCGACAAGGACTATTCGTTCCTGCCGCAGTCGAGCCTGCTCACGTTCGAAGAGATCACCCGGCTGACCAGGCTCTTCGTCGCCCACGGCGTGGAGAAGCTTCGGCTCACGGGTGGCGAGCCGCTGTTGCGCAAACATGTCGAGAAACTCATCGAGCAGCTCGCGAGCCTTCGCGCCGCGGCCGGCCATCCGCTCGACCTCACTCTCACCACCAACGCGTCCCTCCTGCGCCGCAAGGCAGCGGCGCTGAGGGCGGCGGGACTGGACCGCGTCACGGTTAGCCTGGACGCGCTCGAGGATGAGGTCTTCAAGCGGATGAACGACGTCGACTTTCCGGTGGCAGAGGTGCTCGCCGGCATCGAAGCGGCGGATCGCGCCGGCTTCGGACCCATCAAGATCAACATGGTCGTCAAGCGCGGCGTCAACGACGACCAGATCCTTCCGATGGCCCGCCACTTCAAGGGCACCGGTCACATCGTGCGCTTCATCGAGTTCATGGATGTCGGCGCGTCCAACGGCTGGCGCATGGACGACGTCGTGCCGAGCCGCGAGGTGATCGATCGGATCGACCAGGCGTTCGGCCTCGAGCAGGTCGACCCGAACTATGTCGGCGAAGTGGCTGAACGCTGGCGCTATCGCGACGGCTCGGGCGAGATCGGCGTGATCTCTTCGGTGACGGAGCCGTTCTGCAGCGACTGCTCCCGGGCGCGCCTTTCGACCGAGGGCCGCCTCTACACCTGCCTGTTCGCCGACCAGGGTCACGATTTCCGGTCGCTCCTGCGCGGCAGCTACAGCGATGAACAGATCGGCGCGGCGATCGCAGCGGTATGGACGGCTCGCGAGGACCGCTACTCGGATATCCGGACGAGCCAGACCACCGCGCGTCGCAAGATCGAAATGAGCTACATCGGCGGGTGAATCCGGTGCTGCCTGCCGCTCGCGGCGAACCGCCCTGGCGACCGGTGCTCTCGAATGAGGCGCGTCCGGCCACCACGGTCGTGGCGGCCGTCAACGAACGCGGCGAGGAGGTCCCGACGCCGGTGGCCGGCGAGCATCCACTCACCCTCTTCCTCGACAAGCGAGAACTGGTGACGCTGATGACCCTGGGCGGCGCGCCGGAACACCTGACCCTGGGCTACTTGCGCAACCAGCGCCTGGTGGACGATATCGCCGCCATCGCCCGCGTACAGGTCGACTGGGATGTCGACGCCGTTGCCGTCACCACCCGCCAGCTGGCAGACACCGGCGTGCCGATCTGGGAGGTCGAGGGCGACGATCCGATCGCAGACCGCCTCGCGCACCGCACGGTGACTACCGGCTGCGGCCAGGGCACCGTGTTCGGCGATCTCATGGCCGATGTCGACTCCATCAGGCTCGACCCGGACATGCGCTTCAGCGAGGCAGCCCTGTTCGCCGTCATGGACCTGGTGAGGCGCCACGAATCGATCTACAAGCAAGCCGGTGCCGTGCACGGATGCGCACTCTGCATTCAGGACGAGGATGGCGGCGCAAGAATCCTTCAGTTCGTGGAGGACGTCGGCCGCCACAACGCGGTCGACGCCATCGCGGGGTGGATGTGGAGCGAAGGTGTCGATGGCCGCGACAAGATCTTCTACACCACCGGCCGGCTGACGTCGGAGATGGTCATCAAGTGCGCCCAGATGGACATCCCGGTGCTGTTGTCACGCTCGGGACTGACCGGGATGGGCCATCGTATTGCCGAGCGGGTCGGCATCACGATGATCGGCCGCTGCCAGGGCAAGCACTACCTGCTCTTCACCGGCCGCGAGCGATTCATCTCCGGCAGCACGGGCGCAGCGCGCCGGACCGGTCCGGCCGCGGCCGGATGAGGCCGCATTGATGGCGAAGACTCGGCAGACTGGAGTCGGAATAAGCGGGCTCGTCCTGGCCGGCGGCCTCGCGCGCCGGATGCAGGGCGGCGGCAGCGACATCGACAAGGGCCTGGTGCGTTTCCGCGGCCAGCCGATGGTCGCGCATGTACTCGAAAGGCTTGCGCCGCAAGTCGACCACCTGCTGATCAACGCCAATCGCAACCAGGACGACTACCGTGCTTTCGGGCATCCGGTGGTCGCCGACGCCATCCCCGGCTATGCCGGCCCGCTTGCCGGACTTCATGCGGGCCTGCAGGCGGCGGCGACGGAGTGGGTGGTGAGCGTGCCATGCGATTCGCCGTTCTTTCCCCAGGACCTCGTCGAGCGGTTGCTCGCCGCCGCGCAAGCCGAAGGCGCCGACCTTGCGGTAGCGCGAACCGGCGATCAGCCCCATCCAGTCTTCGCGTTGGTGCGCCGCTCGCTCCTGCCCAACCTGGAGCAGTTCCTTGCCTCGGGGCAGCGCAAGATCGACCGCTGGTATGCGCCGCTGCGAACGGTGGAGGTCGACTTTCCGGACGAGGCGTCGTTCAGCAACATCAATACGCCGCAGGAACTGGCTGCGCTGGAGCCACTGCAACCGCCGCAGCTGCTGGGGTCGGCGGACCAGCCGGCAGCCGGCGCGCTCTGCCTGGCGGAAGTCGAGCTTCAGGCGCAAGGCTACGATCCGAGGGCGCTGCCGGTGGCGACGGCGCAGGCGATCATCGAGCGCTTCGTCGCGCCGATCGACAGCCCCGAGCAGGTCGACCTGCACCATTGCCTCGAGCGGATCGTCGCGCGCGACATCATCTCGCCCATCGACGTGCCGGCACACGACAACTCCGCGATGGACGGATATGCGGTGCGCGGCGCGGAACTGAACCCGAAGGCGCCGACCCGCCTGCTGGTGGTCGGCACCGCCTTCGCGGGCCGGCCAGTCGACGTCGCGCTCGAGCCAGGGCAGGCGCTGCGCATCATGACGGGCGCGGTCATGCCGCAGGGTGCGGACACCGTCGTCATCCAGGAGGTCGCCGGTATCGAGATCCTCGCGGAGCCGCCGGGCGCACAGGCCGTCGTCGTTCCCCCGGGCCAGGAGATCGGTCAGAACCGCCGGCACCGCGGCGAGGACCTGGCCAAGGGCAAGCCGGCGCTGCACGCCGGCAAGCGGCTGACGGCAGCGGACCTCGGGCTGGCCGCATCGCTCGGCATCGGTTCGCTGCCGATTCAGCGGCGACTGAAGGTCGCCTTCTTCTCCACCGGCGACGAACTGCTTTCGCTCGGCGACACGCCCGTGCCGGGCAAGGTCTATGACAGCAATCGCCACACCATCCGGGCGATGCTCACCCGGCTAGGCGTCGAGCCGGTCGACATGGGCGTGGTGCCGGACCGACGCGAGGCCCTGCACGCCGCCATGGTCGAGGCCGGGCGCATTGCCGACGCCGTGATCTCCTCCGGCGGCGTCTCGGTCGGCGAGGCCGACTTCACCCGCGAGGTGATGGCACAGGTCGGCGAGGTGTCCTTCTGGACCATTGCAATGCGACCGGGACGGCCGATGGCGTTCGGACGGGTGGGCAGCGCCTACTATTTCGGCTTGCCCGGCAACCCGGTGGCAGTGATGGTGACGTTCTACTTCTTCGTGCGCGGCGCGCTGGAGCGACTGATGGGTGCGACGCCGACGCCTCCTGCCCGGGTGCGGGTCCGCTCGCTGTCGGCAGTGCGCAAGAAGCCGGGAAGGACCGAATACCAGCGGGCGATCTTCAGCCGCGGCGACGACGGCATCCTGCAGGCCCGCATCACCGGAAGCCAGGGATCAGGCGTGCTGCGGTCAATGAGCGAGGCCGATTGCATGATGGTGCTCGGGCACGACCAGGGCAGCGTCGCAGTCGGGGACTGGGTGGAGGTGATCCCCTTTCACGGCCTGCTCTGAAGCGCCGCGTGCGAAGCGAAAGACCCGCTCATCGCACGCGAGCCGGCAACAGTGAAGCGCCGCAAGCCGTGGATCAGCGGTCGTGGCTCAACATGCCGGGCAGGCGGGCGTAGTAGGCGGCAAGGTTGTGAATGTCGTCGCGCGAGAGCATCTTGGCCTGCGCCCCCATGATCGGGTTCTTGCGCTCGTCCTGTTTGTAGGCACGCATGGAATGCACCAGGTAGTCCTCGTGCTGGCCCGACAGTCGCGGATAGCTGGGATCGATCGGGGTGTTGCCGTCCTTGCCATGACAGGCGGCGCAGCGCTCGTTGGCAAGCTTTTCTCCTGCGGCAAGATCGGCCGCCGAAGCGGCAGCGGCGACGCCGGCCAGGGCGACGCCCGTCAGCAAAGGCAGTAGCGCACGGCGAAGGAAAGTGGCGGTTCTCATTTCTTCTCCCCTGGCTTGCCGTAGTACGCGGCCAGATCGGCGATGTCCTGGTCAGTCAGGCTGCCGGCTATGGCTTTCATGGTCGGGTGACTGCGGTCGCCGCTGCGATAGGCATTGAGGGCGTTCTCGATGTACTTGGCCGACTGCCCGTGGATCATCGGCACCGAGTAGACCATCGGAAAGGTCGCCCGATAGCCAGGGATGGCATGGCAGCCGATACACATCCCGATCTTGCTTTCGGCGGCCTTGGGATCTCCCTTGACTCCCTGGGCCACGGCCTGGCCGGGCGTGCCTGCAGTGCCTGCCGCGATGGCAAGCCCTGCGACTGTCGAGGCAAACCCCCTTGCGATCGAAGCACCGGTCCGGGCCGGCATGCCGGGGAACCTCGGCAACTTGCGCGCATTCATCTGCTTTGTCTTCTCCGTGATCGGCAGGGAACCATCCTCAAGACCTCCCGCCTTGCTTACTACAAAACTCTCGATTGTACAGGGGCGGCCGGGTTTTCGTATACTGACAACGCCCCGCCCCGGCCCGCAGTTCGTTTCCCCTTTCCCCTGTCCTCTTCTATTCTTCTTTCCTCTTTCCCCGACAATTCCGACCAGGCTCGCGATGAAGTTCGAAGGCTCCTCCTCGTATGTTGCAACCGATGACCTCAAGCTGGCCGTCAATGCCGCCATCACCCTGCAGCGGCCGCTGCTCATCAAGGGCGAGCCGGGCACCGGCAAGACGATGCTCGCCGAGGAGGTCGCCGCGGCGATCGGCCTGCCGCTGCTGCAGTGGCACGTCAAGTCGACTACCAAGGCGCAGCAGGGGCTGTACGAGTACGACGCGGTATCACGGCTGCGGGATTCGCAGCTGGGCGACGCGCGCGTGAGGAGCATCGAGAACTACATCGTCAAGGGCGTGCTGTGGCAGGCTTTCGAGTCGGAGCAGCCGATGGTGCTGCTCATCGACGAGATCGACAAGGCCGACATCGAGTTCCCGAACGACCTGCTTCGCGAGCTCGATCGCATGGAGTTCCATGTCTACGAGACCCGTGAGACGATCCGCGCAAGGCACCGGCCGATCGTGATGATCACCTCGAACAACGAGAAGGAGCTGCCGGACGCCTTTCTGCGGCGCTGCTTCTTTCACTACATCCGGTTTCCGGATCGCGAGACGATGCAGGCGATCGTCGACGTCCATTTCCCCGGCCTGAAGAAGCAACTGCTCAAGGAAGCGCTCGACAGCTTCTTCCAGATCCGCGACCTCCCCGGCCTGAAGAAGAAGCCCTCCACCTCGGAACTGCTCGACTGGCTCAAGCTGCTCGTTGCCGAGGACATTCCGGCGGATGCGCTGCGTTCGCGCGACGACAAGACGGTGATCCCGCCGCTTCATGGCGCCCTGCTCAAGAACGAGCAGGATATCCACCTGTTCGAGCGGCTCGTCTTCATGGCAAGGCACAACCGCTGACACGGCACGAGGCCGGCACGGAAACAAGACAGGGAGCGTGAATGGCACGTTGGATCGAACCGGTCACGTTGCAGGGCAAGCATGTCCTGATCGAACCGATGAGCGTCGCGCACCGCGACGAGATCGCCGCGGCGGCGGCCGACGGCGAGCTCTGGAAGCTCTGGTACACCAGCGTGCCGTCTGCGCAAGCGGTGGAGGGTTGGATCGCGACCGCACTTGGCCAGCGCGATGACGCCGGCGCCATGCCGTTCGTGATCCGCCGAGCCGAGGACCGGCGGGTGATCGGCGCAACCCGCTACTTCAACACCTCCGCCGAGAACCGCCGCCTCGAGATCGGGCACACCTTCTATTCGCTGAGCGTGCAGCGCACGGCGCTGAACACCGAAGCTAAGCTGCTGCTGCTCACGCATGCTTTCGAGTCCCTGAAGTGCATCGGCGTCGAATTGCGCACGCACTTCATGAACCACGCCAGCCGGCGCGCGATCGAACGGCTCGGCGCGAAGCTCGACGGTGTCCTGCGCAGCCACCAGGTGATGCCCGACGGCAGCCTGCGCGACACCTGCGTGTACAGCATCTTGGCGCCGGAGTGGCCCGCCGTGCGCAACAACCTCGCCTTCCGGCTCTCGCGCGCCTGATTCGCCGTGGCGGGCCCATGCGGTTGGTCGATGCTGGCAGCGGCGATCGCGCTGCTCGCGCTGCCGTTGCTGCCACAACGAGCGCAAGCCGATCCGACGGCGCAGCCCGCTCACGCGTTGCAGAGCGCACCGGCGCCCGAGGCTGCACAGCCGCAGACCGTCCAGGCGCCCGGCGCTGTCCGAGACTCACCGCCGCCGGCCGCGGCAGGCCCGATCATCGATGACGACACCCTGCGCAAGGAGTACGACGCCTACCGCGCCAGCCTGGCCGGCATGAGGCTCTACCGCGTGCGCTATATCCGGGTGGCCACCGAGGACAAGGCCCGCGACCTCATTGCCAGGATCCGCAGCGGCGCCCGCTTCGAGGACCTGGCCCGCGAGCATTCGATCCATGCCGAGAGCGCGGTCCAAGGCGGCGACCTCGGCACGCACGCCAGTTGCCGCTGGGCCAAGGCGACCCTGGAGATGCTGGATTCGCTGCGCAGCGGGCAGACATGGCCAAAGCCGGTCACGGGCACGCACGGCTGGGGGATCTATCGGCTGGAATCGGTGGCCGACATCGAGCCACGCTCTTTCCCGCGCTATCGCGACGAACTGCTATCAGGCAGATTCGAGCCGGAATGTCCTTGGGTGCCGCCGGTGACGGTCGCGCCCGGCGGATCGGGAATGCAGCGCAAGTGACCCACGCGGCGAATAGAATCGACATCATGCGAAATGCCATGGGGCGAGCGACATGCTGATCGACTTCTTCCTGCACCTGCGCTCTGCCAAGCTGCCGGTGTCGGTGAAGGAATACCTGATGCTGCTCGAGGCGGTGTCCAAGGGCGTCATCGGCCGCTCCATCGACGACTTCTATCACCTTTCGCGCGCCGCGCTGGTCAAGGACGAACGCAACTTCGACAAGTTCGACCGCGCCTTCGGCGCGTACTTCAAGGGCATCCAATCGGTCCCGGGCATCGAACTCGACCTGCCGCTCGATTGGCTGAAGCGCCAGTTCCAGCGCGAATTCACCGCCGAGGAAAAGGCCGCCATTGAAGCCATGGGCGGCCTTGACAAGCTGATGGAGCGACTGCGCCAGCTCCTCGAGGAGCAGAAGGGCCGCCACGAAGGCGGCAGCAAGTGGATCGGCACCAACGGGACATCGCCGTTCGGCAATGGCGGCTTCAATCCCGAAGGCATCCGGGTCGGCGGGCCGTCCGCCGGCAACCGTACGGCGGTGAAAGTCTGGGAGCAGCGGGCCTACCGCGACTACGACGACGAAGTCGAACTGGGAACGCGCAACATCAAGATCGCATTGCGGCGGCTGCGGCGCTTCGCGCGGGAAGGCGCCGAGGATGAACTCGACCTCGACGGCACCATCACCTCGACCGCACGCAACGCCGGCTTTCTCGACATCCGGCTGCGCCCCGAGCGCCACAACACCATCAAGGTGCTGATGCTGCTCGACGTCGGCGGCACGATGGACGACCACATCACCCGCACCGAAGAACTCTTCTCCGCCGCCAAGTCCGAGTTCAAGCACCTCGAGTTCTACTACTTCCACAACTGCGTCTACGACTTCGTGTGGAAGAACAACCGCCGCCGGCACGCCGAACGGCTCATGACGTGGGACCTGCTACGCAAGTTCAACAGCGACTACCGGTTGGTCCTGGTCGGCGACGCCACCATGAGTCCCTATGAGGTCCTGCAGCCGGGCGGCTCCGTCGAATACAACAACGAGGAACCGGGCGCAGTGTGGCTGCAGCGCCTGGCGGAACACTTCCCCAAGTACGCCTGGCTGAACCCCGAGCCCGAGGGGGTTTGGGAATACCGGCAGTCGATATCGGTGATCCGGCAGCTGATGGCGAACCGGATGTATCCGGTCACGCTTGCCGGGCTCGAGCGCGCCATGCGCGACCTGACACGCTGATGGCGGGGACGTCGCTCGGCCGTCCCGGCCGAGATCACCAGCTTCACGCGCAGGCCGGGGCACAACGGCAGTAGCGGTCCTCGAGAAGGCGTTTGGAGCCGAGGCTTGCCGCTCAGCTCTCGATCGGCGGCGCGTTGCGGATGACTTCGTCGACGGTGGTGAGTCCCGATGCGACGCGCATGGCGCCTGCGAGCCGCAGCGGCCGCATCCCGGCCTTCATCGCGTGGCGCCGCAGCGCCAGCAGGTCGGGCTGATCGGTGAGGATCTGCCGGCTCTTCTCGTCGGTGACGAGGATCTCATAGAGGCCGGTGCGTCCCCGATAGCCCGTCATCCTGCATTCCATGCAGCCGACCGGCCGGTAGACATGCGCAGGCCGCGGCGCCTTGAAGGGCCTGATCAGGTCGTTCCAGGCATCCTCGGAAATGTCGCCGTCGGGAGTCTTGCAGTGGCGGCACAGGGTGCGCACCAGGCGCTGCGCCATCACGCCGATGAGCGTGGAGTTGAGCAGGTAGGCCGGCACGCCGAGGTCGAGCAGCCGCGTCACCGCGCTCGGCGCATCAGTTGGTGTGCAGCGTCGAGAGCACCAGGTGCCCGGTGAGTGCCGCCTGGATGGCCATCTCTGCCGTCTCCAGGTCGCGGATCTCGCCGACCATGATGATGTCGGGATCCTGCCGCATCAGCGCGCGGATGCCGTCGGCGAAGGTCAGGTCGATGCCGTTCTGGACCTGCATCTGGTTGAAGCTCGGCTCGACCATCTCGATCGGATCCTCGACCGTGGTGACGTTGACCTCCTCGGTCGCCAGTTCCTTGAGCGTGGTGTAGAGGGTGGTGGTCTTGCCGGAGCCGGTCGGACCGGTCACCAGCACGATGCCGCTCGGCAGCGACGTCATCTTCGTCCAGCGCGCGAGGTCATCCTTGGTGAAGCCGAGTTCCTCGAAGTCGCAGACCAGCACGTCCGGATCGAAGATCCGCATCACCAGCTTCTCGCCGAACGCCGTCGGCATCGTCGACAGGCGCAGCTCGATCTCCCGGCCGGCTACCGTGCGGGTCTTGATCCTGCCGTCCTGCGGCCGCCGCTTCTCCACCACGTCCATCCGCCCCAGCAGCTTGATCCGACTCGTCATTGCAGCCAGCACGCCGGGCGGCACCTGGTAGACGTTGTGCAGAACCCCGTCGATGCGAAAGCGGACCACGCCCAGGTCGCGCCTCGGCTCCATGTGGATATCGCTCGCGCGCTGCTCGAACGCGTACTGCCAGAGCCAGTCGACGATGGTGACGATGTGCTGGTCGTTGGCGTCGAAGCTCTTGCCGCTGCGCCCCAGTTCGACCAGCTGCTCGAAGTTGTTCTGGACGGTGCCCCCGCCGTTCTTCTGCGCGCTCTTGATGGTGCGCGCCAGGCTGAAGAACTCGACCAGGTAGCGCTGCAGCTCCAGCGGGTTGGCAAGGACGGTGCGGACCTCCTTGCGCAGCGTATGCGACAGCTCGGTTGCCCATTCGGTGACGAACGGCTGCGCGGTGGCAATCACCACCTCGCCTGCGCCCACTTCCAGCGGCAGGATCCTGAAGCGGCTTGCGTAGGTGCCCGACATCACGTCACCGATGCGCGAGAAGTCGACTCGCAGCGGATCGATGTGCCGGTACTCCATCTTCAGCCGCCCGGCGAGCCACTGGCACAACGCCTCCAGGTCGAGTGCGCCATGTGGCGGCGCGGCGGACTTGAGCTTGCGGTCGGCGATCACGACCAGCGGATGACGATCGGCAGTGGAGAGGCTCGCGTCGCGCGACAAGGTCGCGGCGGTCTCGGCGAGCACCAGGCCGTCGGCTACCAGGCCACCAAGAAGCTCCGCGACTTCGAGCGGCCTGCCCGGGCGGCCCACGCCCGGGACCTGCCCGACCGGCTGCGCGCGCGCGGCGCCGCCGCTCGCGACGCGGGCCTGGGAGGCAGCCACCGGAGTTTGCATGGCATCAACATAGCAGCCGACCCGCCGCCGGCCGCCGGTCCGCGGATGGACGGTCTGCCGACCGGGGCCAGCCGGTGCGGCTGGTCGCGCCGGCCCGACGCCGGCAAGCAAAGCCAGCCCATCGCAGTGGGGAAGCAAGCGGAAGACGAAACGGGCGCAGGCCCGCACTGCGTCAGCCGTGGGTCGCGCCACCATACTCGTTGAAGCGCAGCCGGTTGCCGAAGGGATCCATCACCTCCAGCGTGTCCGCGCCCCACGGCGCGTGCTCGATGCCCGGGCGCAGGTACGGATAGTTCCGCGACTGCAGCTCGGCGTGCAAGCCGCGCAGCCCGGTTGCCCGTACGAAGACGGTGGCGCCGGGGCAGCAGTCGCCGTGATGCTCGGTCAGGTGCAGCACCAGTCCGTCCCGGCTCACCTGCATGTAGAGCGGCGCCTGCGGCTCGAAGCGGTGCTCCCAATCCAGGCTGAATCCAAGGTACTCGAGGTAGAACTCGCGCGCCCTCTCGACGCTGAAGATACGCAGCAGCGGTATCGCCTGCTCGACCTTCATTGTCGTCGCAACCGCCGGCAGCGGACACTTTGACGGCACCGCGCCGGCTTCAAGCCCGCTCGAAGACGGCTGCGATACCCTGTCCCCCACCGATGCACATCGTCACCAGCGCGTAGCGCCCGCCGATCCGCTGCAACTCGTGGACCGCCTTGGTGGTGATGATGGCGCCGGTCGCACCGACCGGATGCCCGATCGAGATGCCGCTGCCGTTGGGGTTGACTTTCTCGGGATCGAAATCGAGCTCCTTCGCAACCGCGCAGGCCTGGGCAGCGAAAGCCTCGTTGGCTTCGATGATGTCCAGGTCCGAAACCTTGAGCCCTGCCTTTTTCAGCGCGATCCGGCTGGCCGGCACCGGGCCGATGCCCATGTACAGCGGCTCGACGCCGGCATGGCCGTAGCTGACCAGGCGCGCAAGCGGCTTCAGGTTGCGACGGGCAGCCTCGGCCGCCTCCATCAGCACCACCGCAGCCGCGCCGTCGTTGATGCCGGAGGCATTGCCGGCGGTCACCGACCCGTCTTTCTGGAACACCGCGCGCAGGCCACCCAGGCTCTCGACGGTCACATCCTCGCGGACATGCTCGTCGGCAGCGAACATCACGGTCTTGCGCTTGACCGTCGTCTCCACCGGTACGATCTGCGAGGCGAAACGGCCTTCCCGCCAGGCGCGCGCGGCACGCAGATGGCTTTGCGCAGCGAGCTGGTCCTGGGCCTCGCGGCTGATCTCGTAGCGCGCCGCGACATTCTCGGCGGTGACTCCCATGTGGACCGCGTCGAACGGATCCGACAAGGCGCCAACCAGCATGTCGATCACCTTGGCATCGCCCATCCGGGCACCCCAGCGGTTGCTGGGCAAGTTGTACGGCGCCCGACTCATGGATTCGGCACCGCCGCCGATGGCAACGTCGGTGTCGCCCAGCAGGATCGACTGCGCCGCCGAGACGATTGCCTGCAGGCCGCTGCCGCACAGCCGGTTGACGTTGGCCGCCGCCACTTCCTGCGGCAGGCCGGCGTTCAACGCGCCGACCCGCGACAGGTACAGGTCGCGCGGCTCGGTGTTGATGACGTGACCGAAGAACACGTGCCCGACGGCGGCCGGTTCCACCTTCGCACGCGCCAGCGATTCCTTCATCACCAGCGCCGCGAGGTCGCACGGCGCGATGTCCTTGAGCGCTCCTCCAAAATCTCCGACGCCGGTGCGCACCGCGCTCACGAGTACGACTTCACGCTTGCTCATTTGCTGGCTCTCCTCGATTCGGTTGCCTGCGAGCCGTTGCGGCACGCGAAGCGTGCCGACCAGTTTACTAGACCCTGGCTGCAAGACTCCAGTGGCCAGCAGGCGGCTAGGCGGCGGATGCGAGGGAGGCGCGAATGGTCTTGGCCCAGCCCCGTGCCGGCAGCCCGTAGCGCGCCTTGACGAGGTCGGCCCGCTCGAACAGCTCGCGACGATCCACCCGAACGGGCGGGCCCTTGAGCGCTACCACCACCAGGTTGCCTTCATCCCGCGGGGCAAGCGTGATGACCTGATCGAAGACTCCGCGGATGCGTTCGAGGCTGCGCCTGAAGGAAGCGTGCCGCCCGAATAGGTTCACGGTCAGCACGCCCGGCGCCGCCAGGGCCTCATGGCAATGGCGATAGAAGTCTTCGCTGTCGAGCACCGGGCCCGCCGCGTCCTGGTCGTAGAGGTCGACCTGCACGACGCCGAAGCGGCCCTTCACCCGTGGCCGCGCCACGTAGATCCCGGCATCGGCGCGCACGACGTCGAGCCGGTGGTCGGGCTGCGGCAGCTTGAACCAGCGGTGCGCCGCCTCGATGACGACCCGGCTCACCTCGACGACGGTGATCTCCGAGCCGCGGCAGTGGCGATAGCAGAACTTGGTCAGCGAGCCGGCGCCGAGGCCCAGCTGCAGGATGCGCAGCGGCGGCTCGAGGAACAGCAGCCAGGACATCATGTCCTTGACGTACGCCAACTCCAGCGAAACCGGATCCGAGAGGCGCATCGCCCCCTGCACCCACGGACTGCCGAAGTGGAGGAAGCGGATGCCGTCCTGCTCGGAAAAAGTGATCGCCGGCTGCGGATCCACTCCTAGCGCGACGCCATTGCCAGGGCCAGCAGCAGGTCGTTCATCCGCTTGACGAACCCGGAGGGATCTTCGAGCTTGCCGCCCTCTGCGAGCAACGCCTGGTCGAACAGCAGGCTCGACCAGTCGTCGAACCGCGAACTCGATTCTGTTCGCAACTGCTTGACCAACGGGTGCTGCGGGTTGATCTCCAGGATCGGCTTGCGCTCCGGTGCCTGCTGGCCGGCCTGCTTGAGCAGGCGCTCCAGCGTGCCGCTGATGTCGCCTTCGGCGGAGACCAGGCAGGACGCGGAGTCGGTGAGCCGGTCGGTCACCCGCACCTCCTTGACCCGGTCGCCGAGCGATTTGGCAATGCGCTCCGTCAGCTCCTTGAAGTCGCCGGCAACCTGTTCCGTCCGCTTGCGCTCCTCCTCGTCGGCGAGCTTGCCCAGATCCAGGGAACCGCGCGATACCGAAGCCAGAGGGGTGCCGTCGAATTCGGTGAGGAATGAGAGCATCCATTCGTCCACCCGGTCGCTCAGCAGCAGGACCTCGATTCCCTTCTTGTGGAAAATCTCGAGGTGAGGGCTGTTCTTCGCCGCCGCGAGCGTCTCGGCGGTGACGTAGTAGATGGACTCCTGCCCCGGCTTCATCCGCGCCTTGTAGGCGGCGAGGGAGACCAGCTTGTCGGCGTCGTCCGGGTCCGCGGCAGTCGCGTCGTCTACCTCCGACTCGCTTTCCTTCGCGTTGTCTTCCGCGGCCTGGCCCGCCGCCTCGCCTCCAGCCGCCTCGCCTCCAGCCGCCTCGCCACCCGCGGCCTGCGTCGCCTCGCCCTGCGTCCCGTCCTCCCCGTCCTGCGCCGACTTCGTCGCATCATCCGCCGCAATCGGCTGCGCGGGTGCCTCCACCGTGCTGTTGAAGCGCAGCAGGGCAGCGATCCGGGCCTGGTTGCCGATATCTTCGCCGATGCCCTCCTTCAGCACCTGGCCGAACTCGCGCCAGAACACCGCATAGTCCTTCTTGCGGTTCTCCGCCATGTCCTCGAGCATCGCCAGGACGCGCTTGGCGCAGCCTTCGCGGATTGCCTTCACATCGCGGCTTTCCTGCAGGATCTCGCGCGAGACGTTGAGCGGCAGGTCGTTGGAATCGATGATCCCCTTGACGAAGCGCAGGTACGCCGGCATCAATTGCTCAGCGTCCGCCATGATGAAAACCCGCCGGACGTAGAGCCGGATGCCATGGCGCTGCTGGCGGTCCCAGATGTCGAACGGAGCACGGCGCGGCACGAACAGCAGCTGCGTGTATTCGGTGCGCCCTTCCACCCGGTTGTGGGTGTAGGCAAGCGGCGCATCGGTATCTCCGCTCAGGTGGCGGTAGAACTCCTGGTAGTCGTTCTCGGCCAGCTCGCTCTTCGGCCGCAGCCACAGCGCGCGCGCCTGGTTGACCGTTTCCCATTCGTCGGTCTCGACCGTCTTCTGCTTGTCCTTGTCCCACTGCGTCTTCTTCATCCGGATCGGCAGCGAGATGTGATCGGAGTAGTTGCGCACGATGCTGCGCAGCTTGTAGTCCTCGAGAAGCGAGTCGTACTCGTGACCGTCTTCCGCGTCCGGCTCGTTGTCGCGCAAGTAGAGCGTGACGTCGGTGCCTCGTTGCGCCCGCTCGATGTTCTCGACGGAGAACTCCCCGGCGCCTTCCGAGCTCCAGCGCACGCCTTGGTCGGATGGCATTCCGGCGCGCCGGCTTTCCACCACCACCCGCTTCGCGACGATGAACGACGAGTAGAATCCGACCCCGAACTGGCCGATCAGGTTGGAGTCCTTGGCGGCATCGCCGGTGAGGCGGCTGAAGAACTCGCGCGTTCCTGAGCGTGCGATGGTGCCGAGGTTCGAAATCGCCTCCTCGCGGCTCAAGCCGACGCCGTTGTCGGAGATCCGGATGGTGCGCGCATCGCGATCCGCGGTGATCCGGATGCCCAGCTCGGCATCGCCTTCGTACAGCTTGTCGTTGTCGATCGCCTCGAAGCGCAGCTTGTCGCATGCGTCCGACGCGTTCGATATCAGTTCCCTCAAAAAGATCTCACGGTTGCTGTAGAGCGCGTGGATCATCAGGTCTAGGAGCTGCCTGACCTCCGTCTGGAAGCCAAGGGTCTGCTTGCCGGTGTCTGTCATTGCTTCGGTAGTCCGGTCGGTCGCCGGGTCGGTTGCCTGGTTTGGTTGCATTGGGCGCGCTCGCTTCAGCGTCGACGCCTTGGCAGGATTGTAGTCAAGGCGCAGCGGATCCGCGTCCTGCTACGCGCGGCCTGGCGGCGGGCATGGCATCATCAGCCGATGGAACGCTGGAACTACCCTACTCTGCTCGCTGACGTCGGCGGCACCAACGTCAGGTTCGCCATCGGCGAGGCGGCGCACGCCCCGCCATCCCTGGTGCGGGTCCTGCCCACGGCTGCCCATGCCACGCTGACGGAAGCAGCCCTGGCCTACCTCGCGCTCGTGGCGCAGCCCGGATCCGGCAGCTTCGCCAGGCCGACAAGCGCCGCCTTCGCGATCGCGACGCCGATCGCGGCCGCCCGGACCGAGCCGGTGCGTCTGACCAACATCGACTTCACCATCGACGGCCGCGACCTGGTCGACCGGCTGCAGCTGCAGGCGCTCTGGCTGGTCAACGATTTCGAGGCGCTCGCCTGGTCGCTGCCGACGCTGCAGCCGCACGAGCTGCAGGTGATCGGACGCCTGCCTCCCTCGAGGGAAGCGACGATGGCGGTCATCGGCCCCGGCACCGGCATGGGTTGCGCGGGACTGCTGCGCAACGCTGCCGGCTGGCATGCGATACCCGGCGAGGGCGGCCATGTCACCCTCTCCGCCCGCACCGCCTTCGAGCGCGAGGTCCTGGCCGCTGCGGCCGGGCAGATGGACCACGTATCGGCCGAGAAGCTGCTCTCCGGCATCGGCATGCCATTGCTCTACCGGGCAGTAGCCACGGTGCGCAGCCACGACGCCGCGCTGCAGCCGCTGCCGGAGGCCCGAGCCATCACCGCGCGGGCCGGACCCGGCGGCGATGCGCTCTGTCGCGAGGTGGTAGAAACCTTCTGCGGCCTTCTCGGCGGCTATGCAGGCAACGTCGCGCTGACCTACGGAGCCGCAGGCGGGCTGCTCATCGGTGGCGGGATCACCGCGCACATCAGCGACTTCCTGGCAGCCGGCTCCTTTCGCAGCCGTTTCGAGGACAAGGGGCGATTTGCCGCCTACCTGGGCGGCATCGGCACCGCCCGCATCATGCGCGAACTTCCGGCGCTCGACGGCCTCGTCCACGCCCTCGGCACAGCCCTGCCGAGCCTGCCTGTGCAGCGGCCTACGGCAGCGGGCTGAAGAACTCCCCCACCAGCGCCGCGCTCACCTCCTGCGGCGTGGCCGGCGACCATCGCGGCGCCTTGTCCTTGTCGATCAGCAGCGCCCTGACCCCTTCAGGGAAGTCCGCATGGCGCAGGCACTGCTTCGCCACCACCAGGTCGAGTTCCAGCACCTGGCCCAGGCCCAGCAGGCGGCAACGCCGCAGGTATTCCAGCGTCACCGCCGCCGCGGTCGGCGAACCTTCCCGCAAGTTGGCGAGCGGCTTGGCGAACCAGTCGTCGACCGCAGCGGCCTCCTGAAGCCCCTTCATGATGCCGTGCAGCTTGGCACGGGTGCAGATCGACCGGATCGGCTCGTAGCGCTCACGAAGCGCCGACCTGGCCGCGCCGGGGGGCCTGGCCGAAGCCTCGAAGCCTCGGCAGAAATGGGTGGCCTGGGCGCGATGGTCGACGACGGTCTCGCCCCATTCGATCGCGGCAAGCGCATCGAGGAAATCCGCCTGACGCGAATGGTCGACCACGTAGTCGGCGAGCCGGGCATAGACGGCGTCCTGCTCGTCCAGCATCACGCCGGTCAGCGCCATCAGCACGCCCGCCTCCCCGGGCACCCGATTCAGGAACCAGCCGCCGGCCACGTCCGGGAACAGGCCGATGTGAATCTCGGGCATTGCGATGCGCGTGCCGGGGGCGACCAGCCGATGGCTGCCGGCGACCGTCAGCCCGAGGCCGCCGCCCATGGTCACGCCATGCGCCCACGTCACCAGCGGCTTCGGAAAAGTGTGGAGCAGGTAGTCGAGGCGATATTCGATGGTGAAGAAGCGGTCGCCGTAGTCGAAGCGGCCAGGTCCACCGGCAGCGATCTCGCGTACCGCCCGGCTCACGTCGCCTCCTGCGCAGAAGCCCTTGGGACCATCGCCGCCGAGGAAGACGGCAGCCATGGAAGGGTCGCCGGCCCACTGCGCGAGCTGCTCGAGGAGAAGCTCGCACATCTGCATGTCGAGCGCGTTCAACTGCCGCGGCCGGTTCAGCCAGGCGATGCCGATGGAGCGGCCACCGCCGGCCGGACGCGTCTCGAAGCGCACCGGGGCCACCTCTTCCGGCTGCGCAGCAGCCATGGCCTGTTTCGCACCCCCTTGCCCGCCGTTGTCGTGGCGCGGGCTGTCGCCTTCCTGGCCGCTCCCGGCTTGCTGCTGTTGCTGCATCCCTTTCTCCGAATCAAGCAGGCATGAACAGCCGGCCTCAGGCCGGCGGCAGCGCCATCAGCACGTCCTTCCATTTCGGCTCGAGCAGCTTGCCCTTGCGCCCGCGGGTGCCGGCGTAGGTTGCGATCTCGCGCGCGGACATCGTTCGCTCCATCGGCTTGTCGCGGTTGCCGTTGCCGGTGATCGCCAGGCCGTTGCGGCCGCAGACGATCACCTGACGCAGGACCTCCTTTGCGTCGAGCGACATGAGAGTCACGCCGCGGCCGCCGTTCTTCAGCATCTTCACGTCGCCGGTGTCGAAGGAAAGCATCCGCCCGCGATAGCCGCCGCCGCTGCCGTCGCTCAGGCAGACCACGGTCGTGCCTACGCTGGCAATGAACAGCGCCGGGCGGATCGGCTTGTCGCCCGGCTCCAGCGACAGGAAACTCTTGCCTGCCTTCATCCTGCTCGCCCAATCGCCGGCCTGGCATACCAACCCGTTTCCGCCGGCGGTTGCCAGCAGGATGGACGTGGTTGCCGGAGCCGCGAAGGCATGTTCGATCCGCTCGCCCGGTTCGACCTCGACCAGGCTGGTGATCGGCACGCCGTCGCCGCGCGCCGACGGCAGGCCTGCCACCGCAATCGAATAGACCCGGCCGTTGGTGGCGATCGCGTAAAGCATGTCGCTCGTCATCACCGGATATGCACCGTAGAAGGCATCGCCGCTCTTGAAGGCGAACTGCGCCGGATCGTGGCCATGACCCTGGCGCGACCGCACCCAGCCCTTCTCCGACACGATCACCGTCACCGGCTCTTCGACCAGCCTGACTTCGACGCTGGCGCGCTCGGCCTGCTCGATCAGCGTGCGCCGGTCGTCGCCATACAGCTTCGCATCGGCCTCGATCTCCTTCACGATCTGGCGTCGCAGCGCACCCTCGCTGTCGAGCAGCGCCTGCAGGCCGGTTCGCTCCCCGTGCAGCTCCTTCAGTTCGCGCTCGATCTTGATCGACTCGAGGCGCGCGAGCTGGCGCAGGCGGATCTCGAGGATGTCTTCCGCCTGGCGATCGGTCAGCTTGAAGGCTTCGATAAGCGCCGGCTTCGGCTCGTCCGCATGGCGGATGATTCGTATCACCTCATCGATGTTGAGCAGCACCAGCTGCCGGCCCTCGAGGATGTGGATGCGGTCGTCGACCTTCTCCAGCCGGAAGAGCGTACGGCGACGCACCGTCTCGACTCGAAAAGCGACCCACTCCTGGACGATCTCGAGCAGCGTCTTCTGCTTCGGCCGCCCATCGCGGCCGATCATCACCAGGTTGACCGGCACGCTCGACTCGAGGCTCGTCAGAGTCAGGAGGCTGTTCAGCAGCGCCTGCTGG
This sequence comes from uncultured Pseudomonadota bacterium, assembly GCA_963844195.1. Taxonomy (GTDB): domain Bacteria; phylum Pseudomonadota; class Gammaproteobacteria; order Burkholderiales; family Burkholderiaceae_E; genus Lautropia. Next base: position 412,423 of record CAWJNC010000010.1, read on the forward strand.
TCGATCTTCGACGTCTTCGGCTCGATGACCAGCCGGACGGCGGCTTCACGCCCCGATTCGTCGCGGATCGCGTCCATCACGCCGAGCAGCTGGCCCTTGAGTTGCACTTGCTCGGCCGACAGCGACTTCTTGCCCAGCCTGACCTTCGGATTGGTCAGCTCCTCGACTTCCTCCAGCACCCGCTGCGCCGACACCCCGTGCGGCAGCTCGGTGATGACGAGCTGCCATTGACCGCGCGCCAGGTCCTCGAACTTGTAGCGCGCGCGGACCTTGATGGAACCGCGGCCGGAGCGATAGGCATCGGCGAGATCCGCCGCCGAGGAGATGATCTGGCCGCCGCCGGGAAAGTCCGGCCCCGGCAGGTGCCCGAGCAGTTCCTCCAGCGTGATCTTCGGATTGCGGATCACCGCCACCGCCGCCTTCGCCACCTCGCGCATGTTGTGCGGCGGGATCTCGGTTGCCAGTGCAACCGCGATCCCGGAGGCGCCGTTGAGCAGCACCATCGGAAGGCGTGCCGGCAGCCGTGCCGGCTCGCGGCCCGAGCCGTCGTAATTCGGCACGAAGTCCACCGTGCCCAGGTCGATCTCGTCGAGCAGCAGCTTTGCGTACCGCGTCAGCCGGGCTTCGGTGTAGCGCATTGCCGCCGCGCCATCGCCGTCGCGCGACCCGAAGTTGCCCTGGCCGTCGATCAGCGGATAGCGCAGCGAGAAATCCTGCGCCATCCGCACCAGCGCGTCGTACGCCGCGGTATCGCCGTGCGGGTGGTACTTGCCGAGCACATCGCCCACCACCCGCGCCGACTTGACCGGTTTCGCGGCGGGGCCGAGCCCCATCTCGTTCATCGCATAGAGGATGCGCCGCTGCACCGGCTTCTGCCCGTCGCAGACATCCGGCAGCGCCCGGCTCTTGATCGTCGAGATCGCGTAGTCGAGATAAGCACGCTCCGCATAGCGCGCCAACGTCAGTGAATCCGGTTCGTCCTGCGCCGCGGTTTCGAAAATATCGCCCTGCCGATCATCCATCGCTATCTCTGTTGTCTATCGCCGCAACCGCCATTTCCTGGTCGGTACATCGGACCGGAGCAACGCGTTGCCCCCAGCTGGTCTCACTGCCGAACCCAGCCTCAACCAGCGCATTCACTCACCGCACCACAGCCAGCAGCCGGCGCGGAGCAGGCTCCGCCCGGCCGCTGCCGACGCCCCACTCGTCCCCGGCATCGGGTACCACACAGCCGAACCCAGCCTCAACCAGCGCATTCACTCACCGCACCACAGCCAGCAGCCGGCGCGGAGCGGGCTCCGCCCGGCCGCTGCCGGCGCCCCCCTTCGAAGAAGGGGGGTAGGCGCCCAGAGGGCGCCATGGGGGGATCTCTTCTTAAACATCCGCCTGGGCCTCGTGCCCATGCTCCTCCAGCCAGGCCCGCCGACCTGCTGCCTCGCCCTTGCCCATCAGCATCGTGAATTGCTTCTCGGTGTCGGGCTCCGGGATCTGGCCGAAACGCACCTGCAGCAGCCTGCGGGTCGACGGATTCAGCGTCGTCTCCCACAACTGCTCGGCAGTCATTTCGCCAAGGCCCTTGAAGCGCGAAATGCTCCAGCTGCCCTCGCGCAGGCCGTCCTTGCGCAACTTGTCCTCGACATGAGTGAGTTCGCCATCGTCGAGGCAGTAGAGCTTGCGCAACGGCCGCTTGCCCTGCGCCGGCACGTCTACCCGATACAGTGGTGGCTTGGCGACGTAGATGTGGCCGGCCTCGATCAAGCGCCGGAAAGTGACGGAAGAACAGCGTCAGCAGGAGCACCTGGATGTGCGAGCCGTCGACGTCCGCATCCGAGAGGATGCAGATCTTGCCGTAGCGAAGACCGCCGAGGTCCACCGCCTGGCCCTTGCCGTGCGGGTCGACGCCGATGGCCACCGAGATGTCGTGGATCTCGTTGTTCGCGAACAAGCGATCCCGGTCCGTTTCCCAGCTGTTGAGCACCTTGCCGCGAAGAGGCAGGACGGCCTGCGTCTCCTTGTCGCGACCCATCTTGGCCGAGCCGCCGGCGGAATCCCCTTCGACGAGGAACAGCTCGTTGCGCAGCAAGTCGGTGGACTCGCAGTCGGTAAGCTTGCCGGGCAGCACAGCAACGCCCGAGCCCTTGCGCTTCTCGACCTTCTGGGCCGACCGCTGGCGCGCCTGCGCCTGGCGGATCACCAGCTCCGCCAGCTTGCGCCCCTGGTCGACGTGCTGGTTCAGCCAGAGGTCGAACTGCCCGCGGACGTAGCCGGAAACCAGCCGCACCGCATCGCGCGAGTTGAGACGCTCCTTGGTCTGACCCTGGAATTGCGGATCCAGGACCCGCGCCGACAGCACGAAACTCGCCCTCGCGAAGACGTCCTCGGGCATCAGCTTGACGCCCTTGGGCTGAAGGCCATGAAGCTCGACGAAACTCTTCACCGCACCGAAGAGCCCCTCGCGCAGCCCAGCTTCGTGCGTGCCGCCGGCGGATGTCGGGATGAGGTTGACGTAAGATTCCCGCGCCAGCCCGCCTTCTTCCGTGAATGCCACCACCCACTGCGCGCCCTCGCCTTCGGCGAAGGTTTCATGGCCGGCGTCGGTGTATTGCTCGCCTTCGAACAGCAGCACCGTTTCTCCCGCGCCCTGCGACGCAAGGACCTCCTCGAGGTAGCCGCGCAGGCCGCCTTCGTACTGCCATGTCGACTGCTCGCCCGACTTTTCGACCTGGAGGGTGACCTTGACGCCGGGCAGCAGCACCGCCTTGCTGCGCAGCAGACGCACCAGGTCCGGCATCGGGACGGAGGGACTGTCGAAGTACTTTGGGTTGGGCACCACCAGCACCCGGGTTCCGCTGCGGCGCTCGCCCTTGGCCGCGGGCCGCGACTTCAGCGCCTGCACCAGGTCGCCGTTCGAGAACGCGATGGTGTGGACCTGGTTGCCCTTGTCGTCCGGCCGCCAGACAGTGACCTCGAGCCGGTTCGACAGGGCATTGGTGACCGACACGCCGACGCCGTGGAGGCCGCCGGAGAAGCTGTAGGCGCCGCCCGCTTCCTTGTCGAACTTGCCGCCGGCGTGCAGCCGGGTGAAGACGATCTCCACCACCGGCACCTGCTCGTCCGGATGCAGGCCGACCGGAATGCCGCGGCCGTCGTCCTCGACCGCCAGGCTGCCGTCACGGTACAGCGTGACGTCGATGCTGCGCGCATGGCCGCCGAGGGCTTCGTCTGCGGCGTTGTCGATGACTTCCTGGACGATGTGCAGCGGGCTTTCTGTACGGGTGTACATCCCCGGCCGCTGCCGGACCGGTTCGAGTCCCTTGAGGACCTTGATCGATGCTTCGGAGTATTTGCTTTGCTTGGTGTTTCTGGTCGCCATGAGGGCGATTATCGCTGATCGGGCGCGGCCCCTATCGACGGAGGCAGCGCGGAGCCGCCGAGGATCGGCCGTCAGTCTTCAGCCATTGAATCGGCCATCCGACCGGATGCGCGCATGCTCCCACCAGCGCAGAGCGACGCAAGCGAGCGGCGGCTACCGAAGGCCAACCAGCTGCGCGCAGAGCAGCATCACGCTGCCGAGATCCACGATCAGCGACGGGCTGAGATATGCCATGAAGGTAAGGCCCAGCGCCGCCGCGCCCAGCACGGTAGCCGCAACGACAAGCCCCCGTGATCGCGCAGCCTTGGGGCGCGCAGAAGGATCATCAAAACCCGGAGAGTATTTCATGCCGGCCATCCCGCCAGTTTAGGACGAATCAGCCGGCGATGGAAACCAGACTCCCGGAATCCGCAAGCCCCGCCCATGGGCCCACCGCCATGGTCGGCTTTCCGTCCGCCCCGAACCAGCGCCCACACCCAGCTACCGCCGCGGATCGGGCTCCGCCCGGCTCCAGGCGATGCCCCCTTCTGGAGGGTAGGAGCCAAAGGCGCCATGGGGGCTAGTACTGTAATCCGACGTAGTTCTCCGCCAGCGAAGTCGACCCCGCCACCGAATTCACCAGATAATCCAGTTCCGCCTCCTGGACCTTCTGGCCGAAGGCGCCGGCGTCCGGAAACTTGTGCATCATCGAGGTGAACCACCAGGAGAAGCGCACGGCCTTCCACACGCGACCCAGGCAGCGCTGCGAGTAACTGTCGATGCCGGCGGTGCTGCCCGGACTGCCGCTTGGACTCTCTCCTGCGGTTCCCCGGTAGTACTCGATCAACGCTTCGGACAGATAGTGGACGTCGCTTGCGGCGAGGTTCAGGCCTTTCGCCCCGGTGGGCGGCACGATATGGGCGGCATCGCCCGCGAGGAACAGCCTGCCGTGGCGCATCGGCTCAGCAACGAAGCTGCGCAGCGGCGCGATGCTTTTCTCGATCGACGGCCCGGTCACGAGGTGGCTGGCTGCCTCCTCGTCGAGCCGGCGGCGCAACTCGTCCCAGAAACGCTCGTCGCTCCAGTCCTCGACCTTCTCGTCGAGACTGCACTGGATGTAGTAGCGGCTCCTGGTGCGCGAACGCATGCTGCAAAGAGCGAAGCCGCGCTCGTGGTTGGCATAGATCAGTTCCTCCGAGACCGGCGGCGTTTCTGACAGGATCCCGAGCCAGCCGAACGGGTAGACCCGCTCGTACGTGCGCAGCAGCTGCGCTGGAATGGACTGCCTCGAGACGCCGTGAAAGCCATCGCAGCCGGCGACGAAGTCGCATTGGACCTCGTGCAGCTGGCCCTGACTGCGATAGCGCACGAGCGGCGACGCGCTGTCGATGTCGTGGATGCTGACGTCGAGCGCCTCGTAGACGCTGCGCCCGCCGAAGGCTTCGCGCGCCTGCATGAGATCCTTGGTAACCTCCGTCTGCCCGTACACGGTGACGCGCCGGCCGGGCACCAGCGCGGCGAAGTCGATCCTGTGCCGGGCGCCTGCAAAGGCAAGCTCGATGCCGTCATGCACCAGGCCCTGCTCATGCAAGCGGTGAGCGACATCCGCCCTCTCGAGAAGGCCGACAGTTCCCTGCTCGAGTACGCCCGCCCGGATGCGCCCGAGCACGTACTCGCGGCTGCGCGCTTCGAGCAGCAAGGTGTCGATGCCCTGGAGCTCCAGCAGGCGGGACAGGAGCTGGCCGGCGGGACCGCCGCCGATGATCACTACCTGGGTCCGCATCCAGCCTCCTTTCCGGGTATTCCTTCATCCCCGCCCACGGCGGCAGCGCGGCCGCCGTAGAGGAACCGGTCCCGCTCCTGGAGCAGCAGGTCGACTGCATGCTCGAGATCGTCAAGCTGGAACTCGAGGGGCAGAAGGTCGTCCCCGTTCGCCTCGTCCTCGTCGACGCCGGGACCGATATCATCCCAACCGAGCCCAAAAGTCTCGATCGTTTCCGCCGCCTCGGACAGGGCGTGGTCGAACTGCGCGGACATCCGGGCCGCCAGCGCCTGCCTTCCGATCTGCTCCCGAGTCTTTCTGCTCATCGCGACCACAGAATAGCAAACTCCTCAACGTCCATGCCCCTGCAACCGCTCACCTCCTTTGCCCCCTTGGCCGCCTGGTTCAAGGCGCGGCGCACGCGATTGCTGGCGTTGTTCGTCTGCGTGCTCGTGCCGCTGTTCCTCTTCGGCGAGCTTGCCGAGAACATCCGCGAAAGCGAGCCCTTCGCCTTTGACGAGGCGATCCTGCGCTTCATGCAGCACCGGGCGAACCCCATACTCGACCGGCTCATGCTGCTTGCATCCGCGATCGGTTCGGGCCCGGTGGTCGGCATCGTCGACGTCGCCGTCTGGCTGCTGCTGCTCGTGCGCCGCCGCTGGCTCGACGCTCTCTTGTGGGCGCTTGCCACCGGCGGCGCCGCCCTGCTCAACCAGCTCGCCAAGCACAGCTATGAGCGGATCCGCCCGGAACTCTGGCCTTCCATCGCGCCGGAGACGTCCTTCAGCTTTCCGAGCGGTCACGCCATGCAGAGCACCGCACTGGCCGCGGCGCTGCTGGTGCTGCTGTGGCCGACCGCTGCGCGAATCCCCGCAATGGTGGGCGGCGTGCTCTTCGCACTGCTGGTGGGCATCTCGCGGGTCTACCTGGGCGTGCACTACCCATCCGACGTCCTGGCCGGCTGGGCCGCCTCCATCGCCTGGGTGGCGGGCCTGAGCTTTCTCTTTCACCGGCATGCGTTCCGGCCGGGCCCTTCCATGCCTCGAACCACGGATTCAAGTATTCTCGCGCGACCGCCAAGCCGCGGCGGCGACAGCCCGCCGCCCTGACGTTCGACCGCTACCGGATCCCATGCCCTCGAAGAATAACCACCTGCTCCTGCCACTCGCCGCCCTGCTGATCGGGCTGGTGTTCGCCGTCGACATCCTGACACCGGTGGGCTATGCCGAATGGGCGCTTTATGCCATCCCGGTTGCCTTGTGCCTCTTCGGCACGATCGTGGCCGCGCCAGTCGGCGCAGCCGTCATCTGCACGATCCTGATGATTCCAGGCTACCTGCTGTCGCCGGCAGGCCTGCACACCGACATCGCCTATGCCAACCGGATCATCGGCAGCGTCGTGCTGTGGGCGATGGCGGTGGTGGGAACCCGCTTTGTCCTGACCCGCAAGGAAGTGGAGCGGCTCAACTGGCTCGAGCGCGGCCGCGCGCTGGTGGCCACGCGCGTCGGCGGGGTCCAGAGTCCGGCCGACATCGCCCGCAACGTGCTGGCCGCCTGCGTCGAGTTCACTGCCTGCCCCGCCGGCGTCTTCTACCTGAAGCAGGACAACGAAGTCGTGCGCCTAGGTGCGACCGCGCTGGCGGGCGATCCGCCGCAGCAGCTGCCGATCGGCAGCACGCTCGCAGGCCAGGCCGCGCTGGAGGGCCAGGCTCGCGTGCTGGGGCCGCTATCCGACAGCTACTTCGGCATAGGCTCCGCCCTCGGCAGCATGAAGCCGCGGTCGGTGGTCGTCATTCCGACGTTGAACGACCGCGCCGTCAACGGCGTGATCGAACTCGCCTACCTGCAGGAACCCCGCGAACTGGCCCTGGTCACCGAGCTCCTATCGTCATGTTCGGTGAAAATCGGGATCGCTCTCAACGCGGCGCTGAGTCGCATCCGGCTGCAGGAGCTGCTCGAGGAGACCCAGCGCCAGCACGAGGAGCTCCAGACCCAGCAGGAGGAACTGCGGGTCACCAACGAGGAACTGGAGGAGCAGAGCAACGCGCTGAAGGAATCCAAGGAGCAGCTGGAGCGGCAGCAGGCGGATCTCGAGCAGAGCAACGTGCAGCTGGAGGAATACAGCAACCACCTCGAGCGCCAGAAACAGGAGCTCTTGAACACGCAGCGAGCGCTCCAGGAAAATGCCGAGGCACTCGAACGGGCCAACCAGTACAAGTCGGAGTTCCTTGCCAACATGTCCCACGAGCTGCGCACGCCGCTGAACAGCTCGCTGATCCTGTCCAAGCTGCTCGCCGACAATGCCGACGGCTCGCTGTCGGAGACGCAAGTCCGTTACGCCAAGACGATTCAGGCGTCCAATCATGACCTGCTCAACCTGATCAACGACATCCTCGACCTGGCCAAGATCGAGTCGGGCAAGGTGGAAACCTCCATCGAGCCCGTCCAGCTGCCCCACCTCCTCGACCCGCTCAAGCTGACCTTCGAGCCGATCGCTGCCGATGCCCATCTCGGCTTCCGGGTAGAGGTGGCCGATGACGTGCCGCCGACCGTCGTGACCGACATGCTGCGGGCCCAGCAGATCCTGAAGAACCTGCTGTCCAATGCGTTCAAGTTCACCAAGGCCGGCGAGGTCGTGCTGAGCGTTGCCCTTTCGGGGCGCGGCGAGGTGCGATTCGCGGTGCGCGACACCGGCATCGGCATACCCGAGGCCCAGCAGCAAGTGATCTTCGAGGCCTTCCGGCAGGCAGACGGATCGACCAGCCGCCAGTTCGGCGGCACCGGCCTCGGCCTGTCGATCTCCCGGGAGCTCGCCCGCCTCCTTCAGGGATCGATTGCCGTAGACAGCGCGCCCGGCCAAGGCAGCACCTTCACGCTGATCCTTCCGCTCGAGCCGGACCTCGCCCCGCAGGCGGCGCAGCAGGAAGCCGGGCCTTCCGCGATCCGTTCGGCCTCGCTGACCGGCCGGGCGCGCGGCCGGCGAGCAGCTCCAGCCCCCCGTTTTGCCCGGTTTCACCGAACTGAAGGAGGCAATGGACGCGCTGACCGGCGACAGCCGGGACCCGGCCGACCACCCGGACCGGGACCGCCCGGCTGGCGGCGACGGCGAGGCGGGTTCGGCCGATGCGGCGCACGCCGCCGCGCTGCAGGCGCCGCAACGCGGGCGCACCATCCTGCTCATCGAGGACGACCCCGCTTTCGCCGGCATCGTGAAGGATCTGGCGCGAGGGCTGGATCTGGACTGCGTCACGGCAGACAATGCGCTCGAGGGGCTGGCCCTCGCCAGGGAACTGCAGCCGAAGGGCATCCTGCTCGACCTCGGCCTGCCCGACCGCTCGGGTCTTGCGGTTCTCGAGCAGCTCAAGCGCGATCCAGCCACCCGGCCGATCCCGGTTCACGTCGTGTCGGCCTCGGACCATACCCAGGTGGCGCTGGAGCTCGGTGCCATCGGCTACATCATGAAGCCGGCGATGCCGCAGGAGCTTACCGCGGCGCTGCGCAGGGTGGAGGACCAGTCGCGGCGTGAAGTGAAGGCCGTGCTGATCGTCGAGGACGATGTAACGCTGCGGGAGAACCTGCTGCTCCTGCTCAAGGCCGATGCAGTGGATCTGGTCGGCGTAGGCACCATCAACGAGGCGCTGCGCATGCTCGACGAGCGCTCCTTCGACTGCATGGTGATGGATCTCGGGCTGCCGGACGGCTCCGGCTACGAACTCCTGGAGCGTCTGAGCAAGGGCGGCCGCTACGCCTTCCCACCGGTGATCGTCTACACCGGGCGCAACATCACCCGGGAAGAGGAACAGCGCCTGCGCCGCTACTCGCGCTCGATCATCATCAAGGGTGCCCGCTCGCCGGACCGCCTCGTCGACGAAGTCACCCTCTTCCTGCACCAGGTCGAATCGAAGTTGCCCGCGGACCAGCAACGACTGCTCAAGATGGCACGCAGTCGCGACACGGTCCTCGACGGCAGGAAGATCCTCATCGCCGAGGACGACGTCAGGAACGTGTTTGCCTTGATCAACGTCCTCGAGCCGCTCGGTGCCAGCGTCGAAATCGCCCGCAACGGCCGCGAGGCGCTCGACAAACTCCGCGACGCCGGCGGCGACATCGATCTCGTCCTGATGGATATCATGATGCCGGAGATGGACGGATTCACCGCCATGAAGGAAATCCGCGCCGACGGCAGCATTGCCAAGGTGCCGATCATCGCCCTCACGGCAAATGCGATGCCGGAGGATCGGGTGCGCTGCCTGCAAGCCGGCGCGGACGACTACATCGCCAAGCCGATCGACATCGACCGGCTGGTGTCGCTGTGCCGGGTGTGGATGTCGAAATGAGAGCCGCCGGGTGAGCACGAAGGCGACATCATCGCAGGCCGCGGCTCCGCAGGAAGCCGGCTCGCCGGAGGCGAAAGCCGAGCGCCTCGGCGCTCAGGACGGCTCGGACCAGGACAGCAGCGTCTCCACGCGCGAGGCGGCGCGACGCGAAGCGGCGTGTTTCGATGTGGAACTGGAACTGCTCCTGGAAGGAATCTTCCGCCTTTACCAGCACGACTTCCGGCACTACGCACGGGCATCGCTCAAGCGCCGCCTCGGTGCCGCCATGGACCGTTTCGGCTGCCGGACGATATCGCAACTGCAGGACCGGGTGCTGCACGAGCCGGCGGTCTTCACGGACATGCTCCAGTACTTCACCGTGCAGGTCAGCGAGATGTTCCGCGATCCGTCCTACTTCAACAGCCTGCGCGAGCAGGTCATACCGGAACTTCGCACCTATCCGTCGATCAAGGTCTGGGTGGCTGGCTGCAGCACCGGCGAGGAGCTCTGGTCCCTGGCAATCCTGTTCCACGAGGAGGAGCTGCTGTCGCGAACCATCTTCTATGCGACCGACATCAATTCCGGTTCGCTGCGGACCGCGGCACGGGGCATCTACCCCCTCGACCGGATGGCTGCCTACAGCCGCAACTACCTGGCAGCCGGCGGCAAGGCATCGCTCTCCGACTACTATACCGCGGCTTACGACGGTGCAATCATCGACTCGACCTTCAAGGCGCAGGCGGTCTTCGCCGACCACAGCCTCGCCACCGACAGCGTTTTTTCGGAAGTGCACCTGGTTTCCTGCCGCAACGTGCTGATCTATTTCGACAAGACGCTGCAGAACCGGGCAATCGGCCTGTTCCGCGAGGCGCTGGTGCACCGAGGCTTCCTCGGCATCGGCATGAAGGAGAGCCTGACTTCCTCAGCTCACGCCGGCGCGTTCGTCGAGCATGTCGGCCGCGACCGCATCTACGCCAAGGTAGCGCCGTGAGCCCTCCGCCCGGCCGCCCGAAGGAGGGCTCGCTCCCGCTCGGCGGGACGCCGCGAAGCGGCGAGGGTGCGCCTATTTCCCCTCCGCCCGGCCGCCCGAAGGAGGGCTCGCTCCCGCTCGGCGGGACGCCGCGAAGCGGCGAGGGTGCGCCTATTTCCCCTCCGCCCGGCCGCCCGAAGGAGGGCTCGCTCCCGCCCGGCGGGACGCCGCGAAGCGGCGAGGGTGCGCCCTTCAACATCCGCCTGGTCGTGATCGGCGGCTCCGCGGGCGGAGTGGCTGCGCTCGGCCGCATCCTGCCCGCCCTGCCGGCCCACTTCGGTCTGCCGGTGGTGGTGATACTGCACCAGCCACCGACGCGTCCGAGCCTTCTGGCGGAACTGTTCGGGCGCAAATGCCGCCTGCCGGTCGTCGAAGCGTACGACAAGGCGCAGGTGGAGCCCGGTCATATCTATTTCTCGCCGCCGGACTACCATCTCATGATGGAGAGCGACTTCACCTTCGGCCTGTCGGTCGATGGCCCGGTGAACTTTTCGCGGCCCTCGATCGACGTGCTGCTGGAGTCGGCGGCTGCCAGCATCGGCGAGGGCGTGCTGGCCATCATCCTCACCGGCACCAACGCCGACGGGGCCCGCGGCATGAAGGCGGTGCGCACCGCCGGCGGCACGGGCTGGGTACAAGCGCCGCAAGGGGCCCACTCGCCGACGATGCCGCGCTCGGCATTGGAGATCGGTGGCGCCGATGCCATCCTGGATCTCGACGAGATCGCGCAGGAGTTATGCCGGCTGCCGGGCGCGGGCAACGCACCTGCGGCCACTGGGCTCATGGATCAGGGACGATGAACAACCGGATGAACGGCAACGATAAGAGCGGTATGCAGGCAAAGCCGAAGGTCCTGGTGGTGGACGACCTGAGCCAGAACATCATCGCTCTGGAGGCGATCGTAGGCCGGTCGGACCTCCAGCTCCTGACCGCGAACTCGGGCCCGGAAGCGCTGGAAATCGTGCTCCAGCACGACATCGCGCTGGCGCTCATCGATGTGCAGATGCCCGGCATGGACGGGTTCGAGCTGGCGGAGCTCATGCGCGGCAACGACCGCACTCGCCACATCCCCATCATCTTCCTCACCGCGGCCATCGGCGATCCGGCCAGGCAGTTCCGGGGCTACGAGGCAGGCGCAGTGGACTTCCTTTCGAAGCCTTTCGACGCTTACGTCCTGCGCAGCAAGATCGAGGTCTTCGTGCAGTTGCACGCACAAAAGCGTCGGCTGGCTGAAAAACTGGCCGAACTCGAGGAGTCGCTACGACTCAACGACCTCTTCACCGCCGTGCTCGGCCACGACCTGCGCAGCCCGCTGTCGTCGGTCATGGCCAATGCCGAGATCCTCAGGCGCATCGCTCCCACCGAGCAGATCGCCAACGTCGCCAGCCGCATCGGCGCGAGCAGCGAACGGATGGCGCGCATGATCTCGCAGATCCTCGACCTCGCGCGGGTGCGCGCGCAGGGATTCAAGATCGCGCCGGTCGCCGCTGACCTGAATCGGGTATGCCTTGCCGTGCAGGAGGAGCTCGAGCCGCCGGGTACGGCCCGCCGTCTGCAGATCGAGGCGATCGGCGACACCCGTGCGACTTTCGATCCCGACCGTGTGGCGCAGATGCTGACCAACCTCGCCGGCAACGCGCTCGAGCATGGCGAGGCCGATCATCCGGTGAAACTGCGTCTTGACGGCAGCAGGCGGGACTCCGTCACCATCAGCATCCACAATCGCGGCTCGATCGACGCCGAGTCGCTGCCGGATTCGTCCCGGAACTTCACCGGCATGGCGCTGCCGGATTCGTCCCGGAACTTCACCGGCATGACGCTGCCGGAACGGTCGAGCGGGCGCGGGCTCGGCTTGGGCCTGCACATCGCTCGCCACATCGCCAACCTGCACGGCGGCACCGTGTACGGAGAGAACGAGGGACCCGACAGGGTGGTGTTCAGGGTCGACCTGCCGAGGATCGCTTCCGAGCGCTGACCGAGCGCTGGCGAGCACCTGCCGGGCGGCTACTGCTTTGCCGCGCTGACCCGCCAGATCGTGTTGCCGGTGTCGTCCGCCACCAGCAGCCCTCCTCGCCGATCGATCGCCACGCCTACCGGACGCCCGCGCGCTTCGCCTTCGCCGCTGAGAAAGCCGGTCAGCACGTCCACCGGCATGCCCGAAGGCCGCTCTCCGGCGAACGGCACGAAGATGACCTTGTAGCCGCTGTGCGGCTTGCGGTTCCAGGAACCGTGCTGGCCGATGAACATGCCATTCTCGAACTCCGGCTTCAGCGCGTTGCCCTGTGCCGATGCCAGCCCGAGCGATGCCGTGTGAGGGCCGAGCGCGTAATCCGGCTTGATCGCCTTCGCGACCATGTCCGGTCGCGGCGGTTCGACGCGCTCGTCGACATTGGCGCCGAAATAGCTGTACGGCCAGCCGTAGAAGCCGCCTTCCTTCACCGAGGTTAGATAGTCCGGCACGAGGTCACTGCCGATCTCGTCGCGCTCGTTGACGACCGTCCAGAGCACGTCATCGACCCACGCCATGCCGTTGGGGTTGCGCAATCCGGTCGCGAAGATCCGATGCTTCCCGCTCGCCAGGTCGATTTCCCAGATCGCCGCCCGGCCCTCCTCTTCCTGCAGGCCGAATTCGGCAGCATTGCTGTTGGAGCCGACGGTAGCGTACAGCCGGTCGCCGTCGGAGCTGGCGATCAGGCTCTTGGTCCAATGATGATTGCGCGGACCTGCCGGCAGCTCGGCGACGCGGGTGCCCGCTGCCTCGATGCGGGTCGCGCCCCGCGAGTAAGGAAATCGCACGACTGCGTCGGTGTTGGCGACATAGAGGTCGTCGTCGACCAGCGCCATGCCGAACGGCGAATGCAGTCCCTCGAGGAATGGCGAGCGAGTCTCGGCCACTCCATCGCCGTCGGCATCGCGCAGCAGGGTGATCCGGTCGGCACTTGGAACGCCTGCGCCAGCCTTCGCCATCATCTTGTCCATGATCCAGCCGCGGATGCCGCGGCCGGGCGCATCTTCAGGCTTGGCGGGCTTGTTCGTCTCGGCGACCAGCACGTCTCCGTTGGGCAGCACGTGCAGCCAGCGCGGATGATCCAGGTCGCGGGCGAACGCCTCCACCTTGAGGCCCGGGGCAGGTTGCGGAGCCTGGTCCTCGGCCCAGCCGACGACCTTCGCGATGTTGACCGTCGGTATCAGCGTCTTGTTGGGCGGCGGCAACTTGGGGTCAGGTCCGATGCCCTCCGATACCTGCTGGCGCGCCATCTCGCCGCAGCCGGGCAAGGCGGCCAGCGCCAGGAACGCGCCGGCAATAACAAGGGCTTTCATCACGTCCTCCTTTGCCCGGCCCCGGCAATCGACAGGCCCGGCCCACCTCCGGCGGCGGCTCATGTTCCGGCTCGAGGGAACGCTGCTGGTTTCGCCGCACCGGCCGCTCACTCGCCGGTGCCGGACATGACTTGGCCGCCGGTATCGCCGTCGTTGGCAGCAAGGAAGCGGCCGATCGTCTCGTTGAGAAAAACCGCGGCCGAAGAATCCGCCGCCGAGGCGGACTGGTGGCCCCATGCCGAGGGGATTTCAACGAAGCGGGCCCGCGGCATCGATTGCGCGGCCGACCGTGCGGCCTCGGCAGGATTGTAGAGATCGAGTGGGGGAGCGAGCACCAGCACCGGCATCGGCACCGACTGCAGCGCCTTCCGTGTGTCGCCGCCGAAGCCGGGCGTGGTGCCCAGGTCATGGGCATCGTACGCCAGCGACTGGTAGAGCCAGTCGACCGGGGAGAAGCGCTGCTCCCGCCACCATTCGCTGCGCTGCCGGATCCATTCGATCACCTCGGCTGCGCCGGCGAATTCGGCGTCGACTTGCTGCGGCGTGCGTGCGCAGAGCAGTTGCATGAGCGGCACCCACGCGCCCCAATCATCCCCCGTGTCGTCGCCGGCCTCCGCGCACAACGCGCGGCGCGACGCCTCGTTGATTGCTGCCGCCCAGGCGGTGGTGCGCGCCATGGGCGTCATTGCAACCAGCCGGTCGATGCGATCGCCGTGCGACACCGCCCACTGCAGAGCCTGCATGCCGCCCATCGACGCGCCGATCACCGCTTTCAGCCGGGAGACGCCGAGATGGTCGAGCAGCGCCCGCTGGCTCGCCACCATGTCGCGGATCGTGAAGCGCGGGAAGGCGCGGCCGGGCTGCAGGCGCGACGTCGACGGCGACGTGCTGAGGCCGTTACCGATGGCATCCACTGCGACCACCACCAGGCGCGCCGGATCGAGCGCCCGGTCCGGGCCGATCAGGAAGTCGAGGCGATGATGCGTGCTGGCGATTGCGGATAGCGCCAGCACAACGTTGTCCGCGCCGCTCAGGCAGCCCGCGGCGATGTTTGCCGGGCCGCCGTGGACCACATATGAAAGCCGGAATTCCCGGATCACCTCGCCGCTCTCGAGGGAGAGGTCGCCAAGGGCAAGTTCGTGATGCGGGCTGTCCACCCAGCCCGCCTGCATCATTGGATGCCGCGCCATGTCCGTCAGCCCGCCAATCGATTCGCTCACATCATCACGACGGCGCGGACGACGCTGCCACGAGTCATCGCGTCGAAGCCCTCGTTGATCCGCTCGAGCGGCAGGCGCATCGAGATCAGCTCGTCGAGCTTGAGCCTGCCTTCGAGATAACTGCGTGCGAGCCAGGGGAAATCGCGTCGCGGCCGCGCCCCGCCGTAGCTCGACCGGATGACCCGCTTCTCGCCCATCATCGAACCGAAGCGCAAGGAGACCTTGCGGTCGACGTCGACCTTGCCGAGGATCACCGCCTGCCCGCCGGGCCTGACGGAGTCGTACATCGCCTGGAGCGCCGATTCCCCGCCCGCGCATTCGAAGACGTAGTCCGCGCCGCGGCCGCCGGTGAGATCCTTGACCGCACCCGCCACGTCGGCGCAATCCGGCCCGAGAACGTGAGACGCGCCGAATTGCCTGGCCAGCGCCAGCCTGGCGGGATTACGGTCGATCGCAATGATGCTTTCCGCCTGCTCCAATGCAGCGCCCTGCACTGCGTTCAGCCCCACCGCACCGCAGCCGATGACCGCCACATGCGCGCCGGCCTCCACCCGTGCAAGGCGCGAGACGGCGCCGACGCCGGTCATGACACCGCAGCCGATCAGGCAGGCACGGTCGAATGCAATCTCGTCCGGCACCGCGATGGCGCCGCTCTCCGGCACCACGCAGTATTCGGCGTGGGACGAAGTCACCGAGAAATGGTGCAGCTTCGCCCCGGCGCGGCGGCCGGAGGCGAGCCGATAACGCGACGACCCGTCGAGCTGATGGCCGGCAGGCTGATGGCGGGTGAAAGGCTCGCACAGGATCGGCTGGTCGCGCTCGCAGTAGAAGCAGTGGCCGCAATGCGGATTCCACGAGCACACGACATGATCGCCCACGCGCACCCGGCTCACCGAGGATCCGATTGCTTCGACCACGCCGGCGCCCTCATGGCCGAGCACGATCGGCAGCGGATACGCCAGGCTGCCCTGCATCACCTCGAGGTCGGTGTGGCAGAGCCCGCTCGCGCGGATCCGGACGAGGACGTCGAAGGGCTGGAGATCGGCCAGTTCCACCTGCTCGATGACGAGCGGCTCGCCCACCTCGTGTAGCACAGCTGCATCGAATCGCATCGCGTTCTCCGTCAGGGACCGAAAACCGCGTTCGGCAACAGCAGCGTGATCTGCGGAAACAGGGTCAGCATCACCAGGACGACCATCAGGATGCCGAGGAACGGCAGGACCTCGATGGTGTAGTCGTCCATCGGCACCCGCAGCACCCTCGAACTGATGAACATCATCTGGCCCACCGGCGGCGTCACGCCGGCGATCGTCAGGTTGGTGACCAGCACGATACCGAAGTGGACCGGATCGATGCCCAGCTTGGTGAGGATCGGCACGAAGATCGGCGTCAGGATGATCAGCGCCGACGTCCCTTCGACAGCGGTGCCGAGCACGATCAGGAGCAGGTTGATGAGCAGCAGCAGCGCGACCGGATCCTGCGTGAGCGTGACCAGCCAGGCTGCCATCTGCGGCGGGATGCGTTCCCAGGCCAGGTAGAAGCCGAACGCGGAAGCGGCGCAGATCATCAGCATCACCGAACTCGTGTCAAGCGCCGTCTCCTTGAGCAGTTCCGGCAGGTCCCGCAGGCGCAGGCTGCGATAGGCGAACTTGCCGACGAGGATGACATAGAGCACGGTGATCGCACCGGCTTCGGTCGGCGTGAAGATGCCGTAGCGGATGCCGACGATGATGAAGACCGGGATCGACAGCGCCCAGATCGCCTCCCGGAAGGTGTGACCGAGCACGCGGCGGCCGGCGAACTTCGTCCGCTTCGGAAGGTAGCCGCGCCGCTTCGAAATGAACCAGGTGACCGTCATCAACGAAGCGGCAATCAGCAGACCGGGCAACACCCCCCCGATGAACAGCCGCCCGATCGAGACGTCGGCGACGTAGCCATAGATGATCAGCCCGATGGAAGGAGGAATCAGCGAGGTGATGATCGCCGCGCACGAGGTGATCACCGCGGCGAAGGCCGGGCTGTAGTTGTTCCTGACCATCTCCGGGCCGAGTATCTTGGAGAGCATGGCGGCGTCGGCGCTGGCTGAGGCGGTCAGGCCGCCAAGGAGCGTGGCAAGCACGGTGCATATCTGCGCCAGCGCGCCGGTCAGATGTCCGACCATCGCATCGGCCAGCGCCAGCAGTCGGCCGGTGATGCCGGCCTTGTTCATGATCGCGCCCGCGAGCACGAAGAACGGGATCGCGAGCAGCGGGTACGAATCGGTCACGGTGACCATCTTCTGCACGAAGATGTTGAGCGGCATCTCGCCGCTCACGACGAAGAACGACAGCGCGCTGATCGCGATCGCGAACGAGATCGGGGTGCCGAGCGCAAACAGCACGCACATCAGGATCGCCGGCAGCCAGTCAGCCAGCATGCGTCACCCGGTCCTCTTCAATATGCCATACCCTGCCGGCTAGCACCTGCAGATAGCGCAGGATCATCAGCGCAAAGCAGAACGCCACCGGCCCGTAGAGCCACGTCAAGGGCGTCTGCAGGACTGCGCTCGGGCTGTCCCAGGCGTCAATCGCGAAGCGAGTTCCGAACCACGTCATGAACATGCAGAAACCCAGCACCAGCGCATGGTTGACGAACGCCACGAGCCTGCGCAGGCCGGGCGGCAGGATGTTGACGAGCAGGTCGATCGACGGATGCATGTGGTACTTGACGCAAGCGGCGGCTCCGAAGAACACCACCCACGCAAATGCCAGCGTTGCGACCTCTCCTGCCCATGCAGCCGGCTGCGCGGTCACGTACCGGCTCAGCACGCCCCAGGATACCGACACGATGACGACGACCACCGCCACTGACGCGACGATCTCCTCGAACTGGTCGAAGGCCCAGCGCCAGCCGCGCGAGGGCGCGGCGGCGACGTCGCGGGTTGGCAACGAGACGGTAGGCTCCTTGTCCGGCGCCGTCACTCGTCAGTTCTTCAGGACCGACATCACGCGGTCGTGCAGGCCCGGGGTCCACTTCGGAAAGGCCGTGTAGACCGGAGTCGTCGCCTTCTGGAAGGCGGCGGTGTCGACGTCGTCGATGAAGGTGACACCGCCGTCCTTGAGCTTCTTGACGTAATCGTCGTTCATCTGCAGCGTCAGGCGGGTCATCTCGGCACCGCCCTTGGCACCCTCCTCGACCAGGACCTGCTGGACGTCGGCCGGCAGCGACTTGAAGTACTTGGCATTGATCGGCCACATGGTGAAGGCGGTGAAGTGCCCGGTCATCGAGATCACCTTGCGGGTCTCGTGCAGCTTCGAGCCCCAGAGCGAACCCAGGGGCGCTTCGGCGCCGGCGACCACGTTCTGCTGCAGGGCGCTGTAGATCTCCGACCACTGGACCGTCGTCGGACGGCCGCCCATGGCCTTCAGCGTCTCGATCCACATCGGGTTGGGCGGAACCCGAACCGTCATGCCGGCCATATCCTCCGGCTTGCGCACCGGCTTGTCGGCGATCAGGTGGCGCTGCCCGAAGAAGCCGTTGGCCATGATGAGCTTGAAGCCCGCCGCGTCGAGCTTCTTCTCGATCTCCTTGAACCAGTCCGACTTCAGCAGCTTCTCGTAGTCGGCCGGATCCTTGATCAGGTATGGGCCATTGAGCACGCCGATGTCGGGCACGAAGTCCGACATGTAGCCCGGATCGGTGATGTTCATCACGTTGGCGCCCTGCCGGATCATCTCGTTCACCTCCTTGCCGGAGCCGAGCTGCTCGCTGGGGAACACCTGGATCTGCACCCGGTCATTGGTGCGCGCGGCGACGTTCTTCGCGAAGAATTCGGCCGCCAGGTGGGCAGGCTCGGTGCTCGACAGCGAGTGGGCGAAGCGGATCTTGATCACGTTCTGCGCCATCGCCGGCTGTGCCGCGAAGACGGCGGCGGACAGCGCAAGAGCGAACCCGCAAGCGCGCCGGGCCGGCCGGAAAATCGACATCAGTGAGAGGGTCATGCTGTCTCCTGCTGGTTTGTCTGATGTGCCCCGTGCGCCCGAAGCGGCGCATCGGGGAGGTACTCGGAACGGCATCGGCTGGCTCCAGCCGTCCCAGGCGGATGCTAAGCCAACTCGCGCTTGCCGCGCTGCCGCGCGCCGGCGTAGAGGATCTGCATCTGCCGATCGATGACCTGCTTGTGGTGGGCCACCGCCTCCGGGTGCAGGTCCGCCTGGGGCGATTGCTCGTGATCGAAGTTGCCGAAATCGTCGACGCCGCGCACCAGCAGCGCGCTCTCGCGGATGCCTGAAGTCTGCGTCACGTGGGTCGGCACATAGCGGATCGCGAAGCCGATCCGGCGGATGTCGGAGCTGTTCTGCTCCGAGCCGTGGAAGATGAGCACATGGTGCAGCGACATCTGTCCGGGTTGCAGGACGACATCCACCGCCTTCCCCTCTTCGACCTCGACGGCAATCTCCTGGCCGCGGCTCAGCAGGTTGCTTTGCGCGAAGGTGTCCTCGTGCGGCACCTGCCGCAGGTGGGTTCCCGGCACCACCCGCATGCAGCCGTTCTGCGGCAGCGACGGCGTGAGCGCGACCCACGCAGTGACCACGTCGGGTGACGACAGGCCCCAGTAGGTGCCGTCCTGGTGCCACGACACGTAAGCCTGGTCGCTCGGATCCTTGATGAAGAACTGCGAGCCCCAGCAGAACAGGTTCGGCCCCAGGACGTCTTCCACCGCATCCAGGATGGCGGGGTGCCGCACCAGCCGATCCATCCAGGGATGCAGCAGGTGCGGCTTCTGGTTGTTGCGGCCGGCAAGGCGACCGCCGGCGGCGCGCTCGTCCGCTTCCAGCAGGTGCAGCATTTCCTGCGCCTCGGCCGGCGACATGACCTCGATCGGAAACACGATCCCGTCGCGTCGGTAGCGGTCGACGTCGGCGTCGCTGAGTCTCTTGGTCATGCCGTCTCGCTTTTTTTGCTGATGAAAGGTATTTTCATTCCTGAAATACAGGGCTGTCAAGGGCCTGCACCGGGAGGAGCATGAGGAATGAAGGCAGGACCGCGCGGAGTCGAGGCAAGGCCGCGGCGCCGGCACGGGAGACGGCTCCCTACACCGCCCCCGCCCTGGAAAAGGGCCTCGACATCCTCGAGTTGCTCGCCGATGCAGGCGAGGGTCTCTCGCAGAACCAGGTCGCCGCGCGGCTCGGCCGCTCGGTCGGCGAGCTCTTCAGGATGCTGGAAGTCCTGGAACGTCGCGGCTGGCTCTATCGCTCTGCGTCGAACGGCACCTACCGGCTCTCGATGAGGATGTTCGAACTTGCCCACCGCCAGCCGCAGATCAAGCAGCTCGTCTCGGTCGCGTTGCCGCTGATGCACGACCTGGCTCGCACCACCAGGCAGTCGAATCACCTCGTCGTGCACCACGACCGCCGGATTCTGGTGGTGGCGCAGGTCGACAGCCCGGAGGCGATGGGCTTCGCGGTCAGGGTCGGCGCCCAGTTCCCGTTTCGCGTCGATCGCGTATCGGCCCGCACCTACAGCGCATTCCAGCCCGCCCGGCGGCGCGACGAGCTGATCGAGGAAATGCTCGCCAACGATCCTGCGCCGCCTTCGCGCAGGAGCCTGCAGCGGCAGGTCGCTGCCATCGCCAGGCGCGGCTACGAGCAGAAGGAGAGCGACACGCTGCCGGGCATCACCGACATCTGCTGCCCCGTCTTCGACCGGACCGGCTTTGCCGTCGCCACGCTCACGCAGCCGTACCTGCGCCAGCGCGACGTCCGCAATAGCGTGGCCGAGTCGCTCAACGCCCAGCTTCAGATGGCGGCGACCCTCTCGACGGCTCTGGGGGCCGGGCTTCGGTCTAGAATCGGAACAGACAGCGAAGCATATGCGCCGGCACCGCCGGCGCCCGGCGCGGCAGAGGAGATTCCATGACCAGTGACACCATCGCCACCCGGTTCGGCAGCGGCCAAGCGGTGCGCCGTCTCGAAGACGAGGCCCTGCTCACCGGCAAGGGCAAGTACGCCGACGACATCCTGCCGCAGGGCCAGCTGGTGGTCCAGTTCCTGCGCTCGCCTTATCCGCATGCGCGCGTCACCGCGATCGACTGCGCAGCAGCCAGGGCGATGCCCGGGGTGGTCGCGGTCTACACCGGTGCCGAACTGGTGGCCGCGGGAGTCAAGCCGCTGCCGGGCGTGGCCGGCTTTCCCCGGCCGGACGGTTCTCCCGCCGTGACGCCCGAGCGCCATCCCCTCGCTCCCGAGGTGGTGCGCTACGTCGGCGAGCCGATCGCGGCAGTGGTGGCGCAGTCGCGCGAGCAGGCGCGCGACGCCACCGAAGCCATCATGATCGATTTCGAGGAATTGCCTTCGGTCACCGACGTCGCGAAGGCCGCGGCCACCGGCGCGCCGCTCCTGCTGCCTTCGGCTGGAGACAACGTCTCCGCCGAGTTGCGGCACGGCGATCCGGCCGCGAGCGACAAGGCCTTCGCTGCCGCGGCGCACGTCGCGCGGATCTCCATCGTCAACCAGCGGCTTGCCGCCTCGCCGATCGAGCCGCGCACCATCCTCGCCACCGCAGGCGATGCCGACGGGCGCCTGACGGTGCGCATCAGCACCCAGATGCCCACCGGAATCCGCGACACGCTCGCCGGCGTGCTCGGCATCGGCGCCGACAGGATCCGCGTGGTCGTGGGCGACGTCGGCGGTGGCTTCGGCATGAAGACCGGCCTCTATCCGGAGGATGCCGTCGTCGCCTTTGCTGCCCGCGACCTGGGGCGCCCGATCAAATGGGCTGCCGACCGCAGCGAGGAACTGCTCTCGTCGGCGCACGGCCGCGACGTGCGCAGCGAGGCGGAGATGGCGCTAGACGCCAGCGGCCGAGTGCTTGCCTTGCGCGTGCGCTCGCTGGCCAACGTCGGCGCCTACGCGACCGGCGTCGGCGTCGCGATCCAGCTGCTGATCGGCCCCTGGGTCACCACCAGCGTCTACGACATCGGCACCATCGATCTCAAGCTGACGGCGGTGCTGACCAACACCGCCCCCACCGGTGCCTATCGAGGCGCCGGCCGTCCGGAGGCAATCTACCTGATCGAGCGGCTCATGGACGAAGCAGCCAGGATCACCGGCCTCGAGCGCACCGACATCCGCCGCCGCAACATGATCCGGCCGGAGCAGATGCCGTACCAGAACCCGATGGCGCAGACCTACGATTCCGGCAAGTTCGAATCGGTGATGGACCAGGGACTGGCACTGGCGGACTGGGCGGGCTTCGACCAGCGCCTTGCGCAATCGCGCGCCCGCGGCCGTCTGCGCGGCATCGGCATCGCCACCTTCCTCGAATGGACCGGCGGCAACGTCTTCGAGGAGCGGGTCACCGTCAGGGTTGGCTGCCGACGGCTTCATCGAGATCGTCTCCGCCACGCAGGCAATGGGCCAGGGCATCGCCACCAGCTATGCCCAGCTCGCCGTCGACGTGTTCGGCGTGCCGATCGACCGGATTCGCATCGTCCAGGGCGACACCGACCTCGCCAACGGATTCGGCAGCGCAGGCTCCAGATCGCTCTTCACCGGCGGCTCGTCGGTGCAGGTCGCCTCGCAGCGCACGGTCGAGAAAGCCAAGGCGCTGGCCGCCGAGGAGCTGGAGGTGGCCGAGCCGGATGTCGAATACCGCGAAGGCGTCTTCAAGGTCGTGGGCACGGATCGCCAGGTCGGCCTCTTCGAGCTTGCAGGAAGACAGCCGGAGACATCCATCTATGTTGATTCGACCAGCACCGTCGGCGGACCGACCTGGCCCAACGGCTGCCACATCTGCGAAGCGGAAATCGATCCGCAGACCGGCCGCGTCGAGGTGGTCAGCTACGCGTCCGCCAACGACGTCGGTCACGTCGTCAACCCGATGATCGTCATCGGCCAGCTGGAAGGCGGGGCCGTCCAGGGTATCGGACAGGCGATCTGCGAAGAAGTCGTCTACGACCCCGAGTCGGCGCAGTTGCTCACCGGCAGCTTCATGGACTATGCGGTTCCGCGAGCCGACATCGTCGGGCCGATCGCGACCGTGCTCGACCAGTCGACCCCTTGCCTGCACAACCCGCTGGGCGTGAAAGGTGTCGGCGAGCTGGGCACCATCGGTGCGACGCCGGCGGTGGTGAGCGCAGTGATCGACGCGCTCAGCCGCGCCGGATACGGCGACGCCGCGCGCGAGCTGCAGATGCCGATCACCGGTGCCCGGGTCTGGGGCGCGCTGAATGCACGCGCCGCCTGACGGTACCCTCTACTTGTACAGCAGGGTCGGCAGCCAGAGCCCGATCCCGGGGAACTGGTAGAGGAGGACGATCGCCAGGACCTGGATGCCCATGAACGGCATCATCCCCAGGAAGATCTGGTTGAGCGTCACATGCGCAGGTGCCACGCCCTTCAGGTAAAACGCCGACATCGCCACCGGTGGACTCAGGAATGCCGTCTGCAGGTTCAGCGCGACCAGCAGGCCGAAGAACAGCGGGTCGACGTCGAAGTGATCCAGCAGCGGAAGGAAGATCGGCATGAAGATCACGATGATCTCGGTCCATTCCAGCGGCCAGCCGAGGATGAAGATGAGTACCTGGGACAGGATCAGGAACTGGGTCTTGGACAGGTCCAGTCCCAGCACCCACTCCTCGACCAGCGCCTGCCCGCCCAGCAGCGCGAATGCTGCCGAGAAGATCGCCGACCCGACGAACAGCCAGCACACCATCGCCGATGTCTTGGCGGTGAGGTAGGCGGATTCGCGCACCACGTCCAGGTTCAGGCGCTTGTACGCGGCTGCGAGGATGAAGCCGCCGAGAGCGCCCACTGCGGCAGCTTCCGTCGGCGTCGTCAAGCCGAAAACGATCGATCCGAGCACTGCAAGGATCATCACCGCCAGTGGGAAGAACGACGTCAGGAGCATCTTGAAGATCTCAAGGCGCGCGTAACTGAGGAAGAGGTAGAAGGTAGCGATGAGCGCGCCTGCGATTGCCATTGCAACCCACCACCAGGTGGGCGCAGGTCGGGTCTCGGCGGCTTCCGTCTTGGCCGAGGCTTGTGACGCGGCCTCGCCGCCTGCCGCCGCGGCTCCGCTGGCAGCCTCAGCCCCGGGAGGCTCCTGCACGCCGCTGGCTGCGGGCTGATTGTCGTCAGCGCCCGGGGGCTCGGCCAACCCGCCGATTGCTTCGCCGCTGCTGTAGCCGCCGATCGGAGCGATCTCGTAGACCTCTTCCGGCACCACCGTGGTCACCGCGCTGTAGGTCGAGAAAAGCAGGATCGCGAACAGCAGGCCGGGCACCACCACGACCACCAGTTGAGTGAGGATGTAGCCGAGGGGCACGTCGCGGTTGCGCCTGCCCTTGGCCGCGTTGAGCAACCCGGTCAGCGCGTAGGCGTCGTTGGTCGCCGGAATCATCGCAGTCCTGGCCGGCAGATCGACGCGCCGGTCTTCGGCCGACAGCGGCGGCGCCATCTTCGGCCTGAGCTTGGCCACCAGGATGACATAGAGCACGTAGAGACCCGGCGAGCATGATGCCGGGGAAGAACGCGCCGGCGTACAGCTGCACCACCGATACGCCGGCGGTTGCGCCATAGACGATGAGCAGGACCGACGGCGGTATGAGGATGCCGAGGCAGCCGCCGGCGGTGATCGAGCCGGCAGCCATCGGCGTGCTGTAGCCCGCGCGCAGCATCGGCGGCAGCGCGAGCAGGCCCATCAGCGTTACCACGGCACCGACGATGCCGGTCGCCGTCGCGAATACCGCGCAGGTGACGAGCGTGGCAACCGCCAGCGAGCCGGGTACCCGCGCCATGGCGAGGTGCAGGCTCTTGAAGAGCCGCTCGATCAGGTTCGCCCGCTCGACCAGGTAGCCCATGAAGACGAACAGCGGGATGGCGATCAGGACGTCGCTCGCCATCGTCTTGTACGCCGCCTGCACCATCAGGTCCAGCGTCCGGGTGATGTCGCGCTCATAAGCCAGCCAGGTGAAGATCATGCCCATCCCCATCAGCGTGAACGCCGTGGGGAACCCGAGCATGATGGCGACCACCACCATCGACAGCATCAGCATGCCGAGATGGCCGTTGGTGATGCGCTCCGCGCTCAGCAGCATGACCGCCGCGCCGACCACGACGATGGCCATGAAGGACAGGCCGAACCAGAGTTCCTTGCGGATCTTCATCGCTTGGCCCCCTTCATCGCCAGGTCGCGTTCGAGCGCCTCGATGTCATCGTCCTTGACGTGGACCATTTCCTTGAGCTTGTCGACGTCGACCTCGACGACGTCCTCGCCGCGAGATGGCCATTCGCCGTCGCGCAGGCAGATGAGGCAGCGCACCACCTCGACCAGGCCCTGCAGCAGCAGCATGAAGCCGGCGACCGGGATGACGAACTTGAATGGATAGAGCGGGATGGGCACGGCCGAGAACGTCTGCTCGCGGATCGCCAGCGACTCCTGGGCGTAGATCCACCCGGCATACGTGAGGGCGATGATGCCCGGCATGAAGAAGATGATGTAGAGCACCAGGTCGAGGCGTCGCCTGGGTCCGGGGCCGCAGGAAGCCGTACAGCACGTCGCCGCGGACATGGCCGTTCTTGGCCAGGGTGTACGCGCCGGCCAGCATGAACAGGGCGCCGTAGAGCATGATCTGGGCGTCGAGCACCCAGGCATGGGGATCGTTCAGCGCGTAGCGCGAAAAGACCTCCCAGCTGATCAGGAAAGTGAGGACAACGACCGCCCACGCGGCGAACTTGCCCAGCCAGGTCGACATCGCGTCGATGAACAGCAACAGCTTTTGCATTCTTGTTTTCCGGATACCGTGCTGCCGCCTGCGTAAACAGCAAGGGCACCGTGCGAAGACGGTGCCCTTGCCGGGACAAGCAGTAGCGACTCTACTTCTTCGGCGCCGCCTTGGCGAAGTAGTGGTTGTAGGCCATCTTCAGGTCGACCGACGTGTCGTTCTGCCACGCGCCGGTGCGCTGGGCGTAGGTGCGCATCGAATCCAGGACCTTCTTGAAGGTCGGATTCTCCTCACCCTTCTTCGCGACCACCTTGTCCCAGGACTGCAGCTGCGCGCGCAAGATGGCGTCGGGCGTCTTGTAGAACTTGACGTTCTGCTTTTCGCGCATCTCGATGTAGTCCTTGGAATAGCGATCGATCGCCTTCCAGCTCATGTCCGCGGAGGCGGCCTGGACCGCGAAGTCGATGATCGACTTCAGGTCGGCCGGCAGCGCGTCGTACTTCGGCTTGTTGAACAGGATCTCGAACTGCTCGCTCGACTGGTGGAAGCTCTGCAGCATGCAGTTCTTCGACACGTCGGGGAAGCCGAGTACGCGGTCACTCGATGCATTGTTGAATTCGGCCGCATCCAGCAGACCGCGGTCGAGGGCCGGAATGATCTCGCCGCCCGGCAGCGGGTTGACGGCAACGCCCATGTCGGTGAATACGTCGACGGCCAAGCCGACCGTGCGGAACTTGAGGCCCTTCATCTCCTCGGCCTTGGCTACCGGCTTCTTGAACCAGCCCAGCGGCTGCGTCGGCATCGGGCCGTACAGGAACGACTGCACCGGCAGGTTGAGTTCCTTGTAGATGTCCTCCAGGAGCTGCTTGCCGCCGCCGTAGTAGTGCCACGAAAGCACCATGTTGGCGTCCATGCCGTACGCCGGCCCGGAACCCCAGAGCGCCACCGCCGGATTCTTGCCGTACCAGTAGGCGACCACGCCGTGGCCGCCGTCGAGCGTGCCCTTGGCCACCGCATCGAGCAACTGGAAGGCCGGGACCACCGCGCCGGCCGGCAGCACGTCGATCTTCAGCCGGCCGCTGGCCATGTCGTTGACTTTCTTGGCGAAGTCCTGGGCGTATTCGTGGAAGATGTCCTTGGCTGGCCAGGTGCTCTGGAACCGGAAGGTGACGGTGTTCTGGGCCTTCGCGACCATCGGCACCGAAACGGCGCCGGCAGCCAATGCAGCGCCCTTCAAAAGCGATCGCCGCGGATTCTTTGTCTCAGTCATTTCGGGTGTGTCTCCGGAGATATCGATTGCCCTGCCCGATCGACCGGGCATGCGGGGAACCGATATTCTCACTTTTCCCCAAACCGCATACAAGCGCGATCGGCAGATGCAGGCCCTGCAGCGGTGCCGCCACCGACAACCGTCCCAGACGGGCAGCCTGCCGGAAAGCCGCGTCGATACTGGCTTCAGCGGCTATCGACCGGGTACGCGGGGTCGCCGGCGGACCACCACCCGCGGGAATACCCGTAGCGCCCGCAGAGGCGCCTCGTTAGGGAAATCGACAATGCCCCGGGTGCAAAAAGCGGAGCGTCCGAGGCGGTGCCGGACCTGCTGCGGAGGCTAGCGTCGCTCGCTCTCGTTGTGTTCGCGCTCTGCTTCCAGCCAGTCCTCGAGTTGCCGGTCCCCCGCGAAGCCGCGTTCCTGCGCCTTCTGGTAGGCGCGTTCCGCGATCCGGCGCTGGCGCTCCTCGTCCGACAGCCGCTCGCCACTGCCGTAGCCCTTGGCGCCTCCCGCGCCGGCGCCAGTGCCGCCGCCGGTACCGGTGCCGGAATCGGGATTGGCCTTCCTGGCCGCACCGATGCTGCCCTCGGATGCGCCGGCAAGACCGGTCGTGCCGGTACCCGGCGCGGATCCCGACCCCGCGCCGACACTTTTAGGGGTTGCCTTCGGCTTCGGCTTGGTCGCGGTCTTCGCCTCCGTAGGCGCACCGCCGCTGCCGGCTTTTCCGACCGAGCCGTCGGCAGGCCTCGGCCTGGCTTTCGCGGCAGCCGGTTTCGGCGGAATGGCGGCGCCGGACAGATCCGGACCACCCCCGGCGACCAGGCCACCGGCGTCGTCCTTGAGGTCCTGGGGGGTGGTGGAGCCTTTCCTGGATGTCGCCATTGGGTTTCCTCTGCTTGTCGTACGTGTTAGGGGTCGTTGAAGAGTGGGGGGCATTTCAGGCAGCACCGCCATCGGCAGACGGGGCAGCAATAATTGTGCCGCGGGCATGGGCCGCAGACTCCGGCGACGGTGCGGTCCTGACGTGTCCTTTTGAAGGGCCATCGCTTGACCCTGCACGGGCTACAGGGTTCAGGATGCGTATTGGCAACCGAAATGGATCCCACATGGAATCCGATACCGGAGGATCAGTTGAGCGCTCATTGTGACCACCACCACCACGATCATCATGAACCTGGCACGGCCGAGCCGCCGGGCTACCGCAAGATCCTGTGGATCGCGCTCCTTGTAAACGCCGCAATGTTCCTCGTGGAGATCGGTGCCGGGATCACGGCGGGCTCGATGTCGCTGCTGGCCGACTCCCTGGATTTCCTGGGCGATGCGGCCAACTACGGCATCAGCCTCTGGGTGCTCGGCCTTGCCATGAGCATCAGGGCCCGGGCGTCCCTGATCAAGGCCTTGTCCATGGCCCTCTTCGGACTATGGGTCGTCGGCAACACCGTCTGGCATGCCTTTGCCGGCAGCCCGCCGGATGCATCCGCCATGGGCATCGTCGGCACCCTCGCGCTGCTTGCGAACCTCGGGGTCGCCTTCCTGCTCTACCGCTATCGCACCGGCGACAGCAACATGCGCAGCGTCTGGCTTTGCACCCGCAATGATGCGCTGGGTAACCTTGCCGTCCTTGCCGCCGCCGTCGGCGTCTTCGGCACCGGCACCGCATGGCCCGATCTGCTGGTCGCAGCCATCATGGGCATGCTGGCGCTGTCTTCGGCATGGCAGGTTCTGCGCCATGCCCGCGAGGAACTCGCACAAGCGCCGCAACCCGCGCAGGATCCGGTTCACTGAGGCCTCCAGATCCGAAGCACCGGGAGACATGCCGCTGGCAGTGGCCCAGCAGCCGTACCCCAGCCGGTAGATCACCGGCCGGCAGATCACCAAGGTGGCGCCGCGCTCCCATCTTGCAACGACAGCGACAGGCGCGACGACGTGGCCGATGCCCACGAGCGCCACTCGTTGACAACCGATCGAGTCCTCCACTACGCTTCGTGCACTTTCCTGCAACTCCTGGCGGATGCTGCAAGCAGCGCCGCCTTGCGCCGACCTCTGCGGAGTCCCATCCGATGAAATTCGCCAGCCTGTTTGTTGCGACAGCGACGACTGCCGTCCTCGCCGCTTCGGGCGCCCATGCCCAGGCGAAGTGGGACCTGCCGACGGCGTATCCCGCCTCCAACTTCCATACCGAAAACCTCGCCACGTTCGTGGCCGACGTGGAGAAGGCAACCGGCGGTAAGCTGAAGATCACCCTGCATCCGAACGCCTCGCTGTTCAAGGCGCCGGAGATCAAGCGTGCGGTTCAGGGCAACCAGGCTCAGGCCGGCGAATTCCTGATGGTCAACTACGAGAACGAGTGGCCACTGTTCGGAGTCGACGGCATTCCATTCCTCGCCGACAGCTACTCGTCGGCTCGCAAGCTATACGAGGCTCAGAAGCCTTCGCTTGAAAAGAAGCTCGCCGAGCAGGGGATGATGCTGCTGTACACCGTGCCTTGGCCCCCGCAGGGCATCTATGCCAAGAAGCAGTTGAACGGGATCGCCGACATGAAGGGCCTGAAGTGGCGTGCCTACAGTCCCGCCACCGCGCGCATCGCCGAACTCGTGGGTGCGCAGCCGGTGACCATCCAGGCGGCCGAACTGACGCAGGCGCTTGCCACCGGTGTCGTGGACTCCTACATGTCCTCCGGGTCGACCGGTTTTGACTCGAAGACGTACGAACACGTGAAGTACTGGTACGACACGCAGGCCTGGCTGCCCAAGAACGCGATCGTCGCCAACAGGTCGGCCTTCAATTCCCTTGACAAGGCCACGCAGGACGCGCTGCTCAAGGCGGCTGCCGACGCGGAGAAGCGCGGCTGGGCGTTGTCGGAAGAGAAGAACGGCTGGTACCTCGAGCAGCTGAAGGCCAAGGGCATGTCGATCGAGAAGCCGAGCCCGGCCTTCAAGGCCGAGTTGCAGAAAGTCGGGGAAACCTTGCTGCAGGACTGGCTGAAGAAGGCCGGCCCCGACGGCAAGACTGTCGTCGACTCGTTCCGCAAATGAACGAGGCTGGCCGGCTACGGTCCAGACCGGGCGCGGCAGGTTCGACAGATTGCGCAAGACGCTGAACAGCCTTTACGACGCCGCCGCATGGCTTGCGGCGCTCATGATGATCGGCGTGCTGGTGATGGTGCTCATCGGTGTCCTGGGGCGCCGGTTCGATTTCTATGTTGCAGGCACGGATGCCTACGCCGGCTACCTGATGGCCGGCAGCGGCTTTCTTGCCCTCGCCCATACCTTCCGGCGCAATGAGCACATCCGCGTGACGCTGCTGCTGCAGTCGCTGACCGGCAGCGCGCGGCGCGGACTCGAGATCTGGTGCCTGGGGGTTGCCGTGCTGCTGGCGGGCGTGCTGGCCTGGTACAGCCTGCGTCTCGCCTGGCAGTCGCACCTGTTCCATGACATCTCGACTTCCAACGATGCGACGCCTCTGTGGATCCCGCAACTGGGGATGGCTCTCGGCACCCTGATCCTGCTGGTGGCGCTGGTGGACGACCTGGTTCTGGAACTGGCTGGACGCGGTCGACAGTCGGGCGAGCCGGCGGAAGCCGTACGCAGCGAGTAGCTCGATGAGCGACGTCGCTGTCATGACCCTGCTGATCGTGGCGCTGTTCGCCCTGCTGGGCAGCGGCGTGTGGATCGGCCTGACGCTCGCAGGCGTCGCCTGGATCGGCATGCAGCTGTTCTCGCCACGGCCGGCCGGTGATGCGATGGCGGTGACGATCTGGGGGGCCGCCTCCAGCTGGACACTGACCGCGTTGCCGCTGTTCATCTGGATGGGCGAGATCCTGTTTCGCACGCGGTTGTCGCAGGACATGTTCCATGGCCTTGCCCCGTGGATGAACCGCCTGCCGGGCCGTCTGCTCCACACGAACATCATCGGCTGTGCGATCTTCGCCGCCGTGTCCGGCTCCTCCGCTGCCACCTGCGCCACGATCGGCAAGATGACCTTGCCGGAGCTGGCCCGCCGTGGATATCCTGAGCGGATGACGGTGGGGACCCTCGCCGGCGCCGGCACGCTCGGTCTGCTGATCCCGCCGTCGATCATCATGATCGTCTACGGCGTCAGCGCGGATGTTTCGATCTCGCAGCTGTTCATCGCCGGGGTGATCCCAGGGATCCTGCTCGCCGGGCTGCTGATGGGCTACACCGCCGTCTGGTCGATGCTCCACCCGGACCAGATTCCGCCCGCCGACCGTACGACAACCTTCGTCGAGCGCATCCGCGCATCCGCGAGCCTGATCCCCGTCATCCTCCTGATCCTGGCGGTGCTCGGCTCCATCTACACCGGCATCGCCACCGCAACCGAAGCCGCAGCCATCGGTGTGGTCGGATCCCTTGCGATCTCGGCGATCCAGGGCAGCCTCGACTGGGCCACCTTCCGCGATGCCCTGATGGGAGCGACACGCCTCTACTGCATGATCGCGCTCATCCTTGCCGGCGCCGCCTTCCTGACGCTGTCGATGGGCTACCTCGGCCTTCCCCGTCACCTGGCCGAATGGATCGGCTCCCTCGGCCTGCCCAATTTCGGGCTGATCGTCGCCCTGGCGGCCTTCTATATCCTGCTCGGCTGCTTCCTCGACGGCATATCGATGGTGCTGCTGACGATGGGGGTGCTTCTGCCCACCGTCACCAACGCCGGCATCGACCTCCTCTGGTTCGGCATCTTCGTCGTCTTCGTCGTCGAAATGGCCCAGATCACGCCGCCGGTCGGCTTCAACCTGTTCGTCCTGCAAGGCATGACCAACCGCCAGCTGCCCTGGATCGCCGCTGCCGCATTCCCGATGTTCGCCATGATGATGATCGGCGTGCTCCTGATCTACTGGTTCCCGGACCTCGTCACCTGGCTGCCACGGCAGATGAAGTAGGCCGACACGGGGCTGCGCTGGAGGTCGCCGCCGTCCTGTCGACGATCCCCTGCACCACTGTCACTCCTCCCACCCGTCGCGTGTCGAAACCGCCCGCCGTTCCAGGCACAGCCTTTGCACCCTCCGCGGATTCGATAACAATAAGCGCCCGCGCGCGCGTCTCCGATCGCAGCGCGCCGACGATCAGTGAGAGGTAGCCGTTGCCCGTGAGTCTTCCGTCGCGCGACCCGGACGCAGGAACCTTGCCTCCTTTTCCCGTGGTGGGTATCGGCGCGGCCGCTGGAGGACTCAGCGCCCTGCTGGGACTGCTGGAAAACCTGCCCCCCCAGCCGGGGATGGCCTTTGTCGTGGTCCTGCATCTTCCGCCGAAGGACGAGGAAAGCGTCTTTCCCATCCTCGCGCGCAGCACCGACATGCCGGTAGTGCAGGTCAAGGGAACGGCGCAACTCGAGCCGGATCACGTCTACCTGGTGCCGTTCGGCCATGACCTCCAGGTGGGCACGACGTCCCTGCATGCCGCGCCGCTCAAGCCCCCGGCGACCACTCTTTCGATCGATCACTTCTTCCGCTCGCTCGCCGGCGCCTGTCGTGGCCGCGCCATGGCAGTGGTGCTGTCGGGAGGCGGCTCCGATGGTGCCGTCGGACTCAGGGGGGTCCGCGAACAGGGCGGCGTGACCCTGGTGCAAACGCCGGAGGATGCCGACCACGGCAGCATGCCGCGGGCTGCCATTGCCAGCGGCGCCGTCGACTTCGTGCTGCCTGCATCCGAGATGCCGGCGCGCCTGCTGCAGCTGTGGCAGAACGCACGGCGGATCAGCCTGCCCGGGGTACCGCCTGCGGGCGAACCGGGTTCATCCGCGACCGCCGCTACCGTCGAGGACCCGGCTCGGAGCAGCGCAGGTTCCGAAGACGTCGCGGGCGCCATTGCCGCCGCGGGATCCGAAGATGAGGTGATCACCCCGGCCGACAACGCGGCGGAGCAGGCGCTGCGGGAGATCATGGAAATTCTGCGGGTACGTACCCGCCACGACTTCCGCCACTACAAGCGGGCCACCGTCCTGCGCCGCATCGAGCGGCGCCTGCAGGTCAACGGGCTGCCGGACCTGCCCTCCTACCGCGACCACCTGCGCGACCACGCCGAAGAAACAGCCCTGCTCCTGCAGGACATGCTCATCAGCGTGACCAACTTCTTCCGCGACCCGGCGGCGATGAGTTCGCTCGAGCGCACCGTGCTGCCCAATCTCCTGCAGGGACGCAAGCCGAACGATCCGGTGCGCGTCTGGGTCGTCGGGTGCGCGACCGGTGAGGAAGCCTACTCGGTCGGCATCCTGCTTCACGAACAGGCGGCCGCCATGGCAGTTGTCCCTGCCATCCAGATCTTCGCCACGGACATCGACGACCGGGCCATCTCGATCGCACGCAGCGGAGTCTATCCGGGCGCCATCGCCAACGACGTGTCCCCGTCGCGCCTGCGCGAATTCTTCGTCCAGGAGGACGACAGCTACCGGGTGAACAAGGCGCTGCGCGAAAGTGTCCTGTTCGCGTCGCACAACATCCTGCACGACGCACCCTTCTCCCGGATCGACCTGATCCTCTGCCGCAACCTGCTCATCTATCTCGATCGCGAAGCGCAGACGAGCATCATCGACATCTTCCGCTATGCCCTGAAGCCGGGCGGACATCTCTACCTCGGCACTTCCGAGACCGCCGATACCTCGCCGGGCGCCTTCACGGCGGTGGATTCCAAGAATCGCATCTACGTTGCCAATCCGAGGCCTGCGGACCAATCCGGGCCGAGCCGCCTGCCGGCGCTGGCCGCAGGCGGCCCGGTAGGCGTCGGCAACCGCCACCCCGGCAATCGTGCGCGCATGCAGCCGAGTCAGGTGCAGGCACCATCGCAGGACTCGGTGACCGACATCCACCGACGGATACTGCTGGACGCCGCGCCGCCGAGCGTGCTGGTCGATGCCGATCTCACGATCCTGCACATGACCGCCGGTGCCGGCCACTTCATGGTTCATGCCTCCGGCCCCCCGAGTGCGACGCTGATGGCGAACGTCCATGCGGACCTGCGCCTCGAGTTGCGCGCAGCGCTGCTGTCGGCGGCGGAATCGGGCAAGCCGGTCGAGGTCCGCCGCATTCCGATCCTGTGGCGAAGAGGCAGCCACGAGGAACGCGAAGGCGTCAATCTTCGGGTCGTGCCGCATCGGGATGCACGCAGCAATGCCACCTTCAGCCTCATCCAGTTCGAGGCGGTAACCTTGCCGCAGGCGCAAGCCGAGGACAAGGCAGAGGAAGTGGATGCGGGCAGCCTCGCCGACCTGCGGGCCGAGAACGAGCGACTGAAGGAGCATCTCCACCAGACTATCGCGCGCTTCGACAGCTCGAGCGAAGAGTTGCGCGCCTCGAACACGGAACTGGCTGCCATCAACGATGCCCTGCGGCGGGCCAGCGAGGAACTCGAGACCAAGAAGGAAGAGCTCCAGTCGATGAACGAGGAGCTGATTGCGGTCAATCACGAACTGAAGGCGAAGGTCGATGAAACCGGGCAGGTCAACGATGACCTCCACAACCTGAGCCGTGCCGGGTCGATCATCGCGCTCTTCGTGGACCGCGCGATGGTCGTCAAGCGCTTCACGGCCGGAGCGGCAGCCCTCTTCGGCCTGTCGGCCGGGGGCCCGACCCGCACGTTCGAGGACATCGCCAACCAGCTCGATCATGCGTCGCTGTCGGACGACGCCGCGGAGTCGTTCCGTACGCTTCGTCCGATCGAGCGCACTGTCCAGGGCAACGACGGCCGCACCTACCTCGCCCGCATCCAGCCCTACCGCACCATGCGCGACAGCATCGAGGGCGCCGTGCTGAACCTGACCGACGTGACGATGCTGCAACAGACGCTCGAGCAGCTGCGTCATGCGAACGAAGTGCTGCGACTGGCCGCCGAATCGTCGGGCGACTATGCGGTGGTACTGCTCGATGAGCAAGGTCGCATCACTGCCTGGAATGCCGGCGCCGAGCGGGTGTTCGGCTACGACAGCCAGGAGATCATCGGGCAATCCTTCGAGGCACTTGCCGACGCCGAGGAACGCAGCCGCGGCATGCCGGAGGAGACGCTGCGCAGCGCCGCAGACCGTGGCCGTGTCGAGCGCGAGCGTGCCTACCGGCGCAAGGATGGCAGGATCTTCCCGGGCCACTGCGTCATGACGGCGCTGTATGGCGACCCGAGCTGCGGCTTCGTCGAAGCGATTCGCGACCTCACCGACGTGCGGGAGGCTCAGGCCGCTCGGGACCAGCTCCTTACGCGGGAGAAGGCGCTTGCCCTGAAGCTCAGTGCCGCACGCCGAAGCCAGGACGAATTATTCGACGTGCTGGCCGGCGAACTGCAGCGCCCGCTCAACCTGATACAGGTCAATGCAGACATGCTGATGCGACTGCCCGAGACGAGGAACATACCGGTAGTCAGCAAGGTCGCGGAGTCGGTCAGCAAGGCGGTCGCGAGCCAGACGCATATCATTGACGGCCTGCGGGACCTGTCGCTGGCGCGCAGCGGCAAGCTGACCCTGCAGATGCGCAACGTGTCGCTGCGCGACCTGGTGCAAGGCGTGGTCAGGACCCGCAAGGAACCGGCGGCGGCGAAGTCGCTGACGCTGGACTTCGATGCGGATGGCGATCCTCTGGCGGCGGTCTGCGATCCTGCCCGCATCGAGCAGGTCGTGCGCATCCTCGTCTCGAATGCCATCAAGTTCACCGACCACGGCGGTGTCGCGGTGCGTACCAGCCGCGACGGAGAGTTTGCACGGCTGGTGGTGACGGATACCGGGGCGGGAATCGCACCGGAGATGCTGGAGACCGTGTTCGAAGCCGGGGACGCGCCGCCAGGGGCGTCCCGTACCGTCCGCGGCCTCGGCATCGGGCTGGTGCTGGCGCGCGAGCTGGTGGCGGCGCACGAGGGCAGGATCCAGGCCGAATCGGAAGGTTCCGGGCGAGGCGCGACGTTCACCGTCTGGCTCCGCCTGGCTGAGCCGCTCAAGGCTGCGACACCTGCTGTGGTCACGGAAGAGGACAATCCGCTGCGTGGCCTCCGGGTGGTGCTGGTCGACGACTCGGTCGACCTGCTCACCTCGTTCGGCGCACTGATGACCCTCGAGGGCGCCCAAGTCGACAGCTTCGACAACGCGGCTGCGGCCTTGAAGCGGCTGCTGGAAAGCGACGCCGACCTCCTGATCTCGGACCTCGGCATGCCTGATATGGACGGCTACGAGCTGATCAAGGAGATCCGCAAGCATCCGAAGCTCGCGGCTCTACCCGCCATCGCCCTCACCGGCTATGGCAGGACCCGCGATCCCGGCCACGCCGTGCGCTCCGGCTTCAACGCGCACACCACGAAGCCAGCCACGGTCGAGGAACTCAAGAACATCGTGGCGCTTCTCAAGTCCCTCTGAAGGCTGGGGTCACGTCCCTCTGTCGGCCGCGCGCCGGCATTGCCCGCCGCGCCGCCTGCGCACGCAGACGCTACGGGCTTTCCGCCAGCACGAAGCGTGCGAATTCGCGACGGGCATCGGCATCGAGGCGAAGGCTGCGCTTACTGCACCACTCGACGAAGTCATCGCCCACGATCGCGATCCGGATCGGATGATGGCCCTGCTCCCGCAGGTCGCGTTCCGCAGTCTCGGCGCCGCGCAGCCACAGCTTGTAGTCTTCGGGCAGTGACGAAGCATCGGCCATGATGCTGCGCACCTGCTGGTAGTCGTCTTCGCTGAACCACGGAAGACCTGAAATCCCCGGCGACATCGCAACCCCCGACTGCATTTGCCGCTGAGCGGCAAGCCGGGTGCCCGGGGTTGCCCAGCCAGCTCCGTTCAGCCGGCGACCACCTGGTTCCGGCCGTTGCGCTTGGCCTGGTAGAGGGCCTTGTCCGCCCGGCGCAGCAAATCGTGCACCGTGTCCGAGCGCGCGAGGGTTGCCAGTCCAACCGAGATCGTCACCGCGAGCGGCTCGATCTCGCCGGCGAAGTCGCTGACGCGACGTCGTTCGATGACCCGCCGGATGTATTCCGCAACCGTGGTCGCGCCCGGTGCCGCCGTTTCCGGGAGCAGTACCCCGAATTCATCGCCGCCGTAGCGAGCGGCGACATCGCGACCCTTCACCGACGCCTTGATCGCCTGGCTCACCGACCGGATCACCTGGTCGCCGAAGACATGGCCATGCGCATCGTTGACCTCCTTGAAATGGTCGATGTCGATCAGCAGCAGCGACAAAGGCTCGTGCTCCGCGAGCGCGTGCGTCACCAGCGCATCGAGCGCGGAGTCGAAGCGGCGCCGGTTGAAGAGTCCCGACAGCGCGTCGACATAGACCTCGGAGCGGATCTGCTCGAGATCCTCGCTCATGCGCTTGACCTGGGCTTCGCTTTCCTCGAGTCGCGCCTGGACACGCACCAGCTCATCGCTCGATTGCCGCGCCTGCTGGGCGATCGTCAGCACGCTGCGGTTGAAGACCTGGGGCTCCACCGGCTGCTGCGTTCCGGCTGCGGAAAAGTCGCGCAACTGGCCGACGAAGCGGCCGGTATTCTGATGGGCATCGCCGATGGCGGACGACATCGTCTCCAGGGCCTGCAGGATCGTCGCATGCGCCTGGTTGACCACCTGCTGCCTGCGCGCAACGAGGTAGCGCGCGTGGAGCTCCTCGGTGGCGGCGCTGTCGATTCTCGAGTTCCCTGCCACCACCTGCTCGAGCCGCTCGCACAGCTGCCGGTCGCCCTGGAGTACGTACTCGTACCAGACCGCATAGGTCAGCGGGCGATAGTCCTCGGCATGCGCGGTCATCAGCTTGAGGACCCGGCGGAGCACATCGGTGTTCGATAGGGAGTTCGCTTTCAAGCCCTGGCACCTCGAGATCGGAAGCGCAATGAAGCTGCCGGCGGCAGCGTCGCGATGCTACCCCTGGGCGGACGATTCGGCAGAGCGGCCGACGTGCGCGTCTCTAATGGACGACGACGTCATGACAAGAAACCCGACGAACGTCGCCCGCCGCAAGCCGGCAACCGGCGCCGCCGGTCTGCGCCCGCCAGCCGTCCGTCCACGGCACCCGGTGTCCCACGGAGCCGCGCGCGTTAATTGGCCTTCCCTTCCCGGAGAGCTTCTGATGAGCCGCAGATGGTCTATCGCACTTGCCGCCTGGATGGCAGCAATCCTCAACACGAGCCCGGCGACAGCCGCCGATGTCGGCATCTCGGTCAACGTCGAACAACCCGGCTTCTATGGCCGGATCGACATCGGCAACTTCCCCGCGCCGCCGCCGGTGATCTACCCGCAGCCAGTGATCATCGCCCCGGCGCCAGTGGCCGTGGTGCAGCGCCCGATCTATCTGCGAGTGCCGCCCGGGCATGCGCGCAACTGGTCGAGGCATTGCGGGCGTTACAACGCCTGCGGCCAGCACACCTACTTCGTGCAGGATGACTGGTACCAGCAGGTCTACGTGCCTGCCCGGGTGCATCATCACCACTATCATCCGGCCCCTCGGTATCATGCGGCTCGCCCCGATCGCGCGCGACCACCGCCACGGCCATCACGGCCACCACGCTAATCGGCACGAGGGCGGCAAGCATCGCGGCGGCCGGGGACACGACCGGGACTGATCCGGCCGGAACGCGAGCCGCGGCGAACCGCGGCGAGCCGAAGCAGACCCTTGGGGCGCCCTCGACCGACGCCCCCTCGCTCGCCCCAACTTCTCGTAACAACATATACCTCGCGCCATAAAAGGGGCGGCTCCGCGTGCTAGGCAACGCCCGACTCGTTGGTGTCGGGGCCTGCGCGACCGGCATTTCCGGCGTCCGCCCGGTCGCCTCTC
Organism: uncultured Pseudomonadota bacterium; assembly: GCA_963844195.1. Lineage (GTDB taxonomy): Bacteria > Pseudomonadota > Gammaproteobacteria > Burkholderiales > Burkholderiaceae_E > Lautropia. Next base: position 451,144 of record CAWJNC010000010.1, read on the forward strand.
CGCCACTCGAGCTGCGGCGTGCGGCTATTTGCGGCGCATTCCGCCCTTCACGACGCCGCACGGCGGTCCGGCTACCCGTCACGACTTGCAGCGGCGACGACGCCGCGGCTGAAGCAGGTTGTTGCAATCGTGTTACCAACGGCCTGTTCGGGCGCGCTAATTGCCATCGAATAGGCCCGGATCGTCCGGGGTTCTCCTGACGCGACGCGTCCAGGTCTCATAGATTTCACAGGTACAGCGAAAGCGAGCCAATGCATACGGGCTGTCATGTCCGTGCACGAGCGGCTTGCAGGCGCTCGCGTCGCTCGAGCGCGTGGTGTCAGTCGATGGTTCGTCCGATCCATTGGGAAGAATGGTGTGCCGGCCGGAGTCGCCGCCGCGGCGTAGCAGGGGCCCGTGCCCGAAGGGAAGGAATTGCATGGAAATTGCGTTTGGAGTCCTGAGCGCGAAGGAGCCCGAAGAAGCAGTCAAGCAACTCGTCGAGAGCCTGAGCGAGGACGGTCCGGTGATCGTCCATCATGACTACTCGAAACAGCTACGCTTCGATCTGCCCAGGGCGCACGCCTACGTCATCCCCGACTATGTCGAAACCAGCTGGGGCTCGCCCGGTTTGCCGCGCGCGATATTCCATCTGATCCGCACCGCGTTGGCGCGTTCCCATTTTGACTATTTTCAGCTGCTGAGCGGGTCCTGCCTGCCGGTGCGTCCGGTCGATGAGCTTCGCACGCACCTGCAGACCGGCTGGAAACCCATCCATGCGGACGTGCTGAACCTCGACTCCGACGAGCGTGTGATGATGAGCCACGGTCACCGTGTCTTCTGCCGCGCCGAGAAGCTCGCCTCGAGGCTGTTGAGCCGCTCACGACGCTGGTATCTGGGGGATGAGCCGATCACCGTGCAGGAGGCCAACCTCGGAATCCACGATCGCCCAGACCCCGCCTCGCAGCTGACGGCATGGCAATGGCTTGGCAAGCAGATCCATCAGGCAGCGCGCGCCGGGCTGCTCGACAACCATCCGTTCCACGGTGACACCGCTCCGCTGGTCGGCAGCCTCTGGTTCTGCCTGCGCCGCGACGTCTGCGAGTACCTGGTCGAGCAGGAAGCTTCCAGCGCCCTCGTGCCCTACCTGATGAGCCTCAAGGTGTGCGACGAGATCCTGTTTCCCACCCTGCTCGGCAATTCGCCGTTCGATATCGCGCCGTCCAATCATCTTGTGAACGACTTCATCGGCTCTCATCCGCGGCCTTTCAACGCCGGGGATCTGCAGACCCTGGCGAGTACGGACAAGTTCTTCGCTCGGAAATTCGAAACCGACATCAACGACGAGGTGCGGCTGCAGGTGCTGCGAAGGCTCGAGCGCAGCCGCCGGGAGCAGCAGACCTACAGCATCGCCTGAGGCGATATGGCACGGCTCCGCCGGGGGCATCCGGTGGGCAGCCGCGCCTCCTGGGGGCTGAGCCGACGTTGACCCCGCTACTTCCTCGTCGCGCCGCCGGGCTCGGCCATTCGCCGGTGCTGCTCAGCCAGGATTCCCGCCGGCGTCACACCGGCGGCAAAGCCTGTACCTAGGGCGCCACAGCGGCGCCGGGGCTGATCGTCGCAAGCCTGGAGGTCGGCATGCTCGAGCCTCTCCGCATCGACACGGGCAAGGCCGTACCCGATAACATTGCCTATGGGCCGCAGACGACGGTCCGGATCGCTCTGCGCGGGCATCGACCTTGCAGGCACAGGATGGAGTGCAAGACGGAGAGAATGAATATGAGAGAAGGAGGCCTGCGGGCCGATGAGGGGCTCCGGGCCAAGTCCGAGTCCAACTGGCCGCGCAACCCGGTCGAACCGACGGAACAAGGGGTTGTTCTCACTTACGACCGGTTCGCGCCGCTTTACGACCAGGTGTTCGGACGCGTGCTCGGGCCCGGGCGCAAGCTCATGGCGGCCGCAACGTCGGAGCTGAACCCCGGTTCGGTCCTCGAGGTCGGCGTCGGCACGGGGCTGACGCTGGCCGGCTACCCGGCGTCTTCCAGACTCGTCGGCATCGATCTGTCGCCGGACATGCTAGAACGGGCGCGGATGCGGGCCGCCGCCCTGCCGGAACGTGACATCACGCTTCACGAGATGAACGCCGAGCGGATGGACTTCCCGGATGCCACCTTCGACTGCGTCACGGTGCCGTACGTGCTGTCGGTCACGCCGAACCCGGACCGGCTGGTCCAGGAGATCCGGCGCGTCTGCAAACCCGACGGCAGCATCCTCGTCCTCAACCACTTCAGCGGCAGCCGCTTCTGGTGGCTGATGGAGCGCGCGGTTCGTTCCGTGGCGGACAAGGTCGGATTTCGCGCCGACTTCGAATACGAACGCCACATCCTGTCGCACGACTGGGAGGTCGTCTCGGTGACCAGCGTCAACCTGTTCGGGCTGTCGAAGCTGGTCGTCCTGCGCAACAGCCGGCGCCGTCAGGCCTGACGGCCGTCGCGCGGGCGCACTCAGGCGCCGCCGATGCCCTGGATGATCTTGCCGGTGCCCCCGCAGTTGGGGCATTCGCCTTTGCCCTGCAGCTTCCCGCTGCCATGGCACTCGGGACAGATGTTCTCGCCGCTGTCGGGCGATCCTGGGGGAACTTCGTCACCCGGATTCATGTCGCTCGCTTCTCCGGGTCGTGGTAATGCTGTCATCGCTCGCTCTCCAGTTGTTCAGACGTAGAGCCCGCCGCCGGGTATTTCCTTGTCTTGCCACGGCCGCAACGCCTTGGGGATCCGGTATTCATCCGGTGTGCTGAAGTCGCTCAGGGCTGCGCCGCGCATCTCTCCTGCGGGGCGGTCAAAGCCCCCGCGCTCACCATAGTCGAGGTACCTGACCTCGTTTTCAGCCTCTTGCCGGTAGGCGCCGAGCGCCTTGGCACAGGCGACGTCGACGGCCGACACCTGAGCCACAGCGAGCATTGCGATGGCGGTACCGGTCCTGTGCGGATTGTCGCCGCGCAAGCCGGCACTCAAGGCGCCGAGATCGAGTGCGTCGCCCGCAACCCGGCCCCACACCCACGGTTCGGGATCCCGCGACATCAGGAGGCCGACGCCGGTGGCGATCTCGCGCAGACCGAACGCCCGCAGCAGGTTCTCCTTTCCTTCGAGGCCCACCGCCCGCGCCATCGTCCGAGGCATCAGGCATTCGGCCAGGCCCAGGCCGAGGCTGAACCAGCCGAGGCCGCGGGCCGCGAGGTGCGCCGGGCGCTGCCGATCGTGTGAATGCCGATCCTGTGCACGCCGATCCTGTGCATGTCGATCCTGCGATTGCAATTCCATCCTCCGCTCCTCACGGTTTCATGACGACCTTGATGCAACCGTCCTGTTTGTCCCGGAAAGTCTCGTACATGTCGGGCCCTTCTTCCAGGCTCACGGTATGGGTGATGACGAAGGACGGATCGATCTGTCCCTTCTCGATCCGCTTCAGCAGGTCGTCGGTCCAGCGATTGACGTGCGTCTGGCCCGTGCGCATCGTCAGGCCCTTGTTCATGAAGGCTCCCATCGGCATCTTGTCGATGAGACCGCCGTACACCCCGGGTACCGACAGGACGCCTGCCGGACGGCAGACGTAGATCATCTCGCGAAGCACATGAGCGCGGTCCGACTCCAGCATCACCGCCTGCTTGGCGCGGTCGTACATGGAATCCAGCGATCTCGTCGCGTGCGCTTCCATGCCTACGGAATCGATGCACTTCTCCGGCCCCTTGCCCCGAGTCAACTCCTTCAGCCGCTCGAGAACACTTTCGCGTTCGAAGTTGATTGCAGTCGCGCCGCCCGCCTCCGCCATGGTCAGGCGCTCCGGCACGTTGTCGATGCAGATCACCTGCTTCGCGCCAAGCAGCACCGCGCTGCGCACGGCGAACTGCCCGACCGGCCCCGCGCCCCAGACCGCGACGGTGTCGTCGGGCTGGATGTCGCACTGGACCGCCGCCTGCCAGCCCGTGGGGAAGATATCCCCGAGGAACAGCACCTGCTCGTCGGTTAGACCTTCCGGGATCTTCACCGGCCCCACGTCCGCATACGGCACCCGCACGTATTCGGCCTGGCCGCCGGGATAGCCGCCGGTGAGATGGGTGTAGCCATAGAGACCGGCGGTGGAATGGCCGAAAACCTTGTCCGCCATCTCCTTGTTGCGGTTGGTCCGCTCGCACACCGAGAAGTTGCCGCGCCTGCATTGCTCGCATTCGCCGCAGACGATCGTGAACGGCACGACAACCCGGTCGCCGATCTTGAGCTTGTCGACGGCGCCACCGACCTCCACCACCTCGCCCATGAACTCGTGACCCATGATGTCGCCGTGCTGCATGCCAGGCATGAACCCGCCGAAAAGGTGAAGGTCCGAGCCGCAGATGGCGCAGGTGGTGACTTTGACGATGGCGTCGCGAGGCTCCTCGATGCGAGGATCGGGAACGTTGTCGCAGCGGATGTCTTTCTTGCCGTGCCAGCATAACGCCCTCATTGGCGGCCTCCGCTGGCTGTGGACGCGCGACTGCGCGGGTTCTGAAGGGGCTGCCCGGTCGGCATGGCTGATCTCCTATTTCGACAGTGGCGATGGCGACGGCAGCCGCGACAGGCGGGCGCCGTCGAGCGCGGCCGGAGTCGGGCAATTCGCGCGCCCACGGGGACGGCTCTGGTTTCCGCGTGCCGGTCCCCGTCAACAGGCTGTCATATCACCTTCGCGAGGCTGAGGAGGTCCTGGAGGTCGAATCGGCCCGGTTCGCGGCCCAGCGTCGGGGTGAAGTGGCAGTCGCGCAGGATCGAGTTCATCGACACCCGGCAGAGGCCGACGAACACCTCCGCAAGGATCGTGCTGCCCACGGGGCCGAGGTGCTTCTGACCCGTGTCCTTGCGTACCTTGGCGGCCTCGAGCAGGATGTAGTACCACAGCGGCGTGCGCTCGGCGAAGCCGTTGCTTGCCAACGCGTCGCGTTGCGCCTCGCCCGATTCCAGGCTGAGCGACAGGACCTCCGCCTCGGTCAGCTTGCCTACCTCCAGTGCGGCCGCGACTGCCTGTCCCACCGGCAGCTTGATCTGCCATCCTCGCAGCAGGTTGCGCTGGGCAAGGAAGTTATTCGGCGGAGCGTCCTCGACCCCGCTAGGCGTGGTCAAGTGTGCCAGCGGATCCACCAGCAGGGGATCGATGGGCCTGGCGATGTTGATTGCGCCCGCGCCCGCCGAGGCCGGGGAAGAATCGCCGCCAGTCGATGATCCAGTTCTGTGGCAGCGTCGGGAATTCCGGCGCCGGGCCGCCGCCGATATCGCCCGAGAGCGCAGTGAAAGTGAACAGCAGGTTGAAAGGAGTGCCGTCGTCGAAGATGTTGTTGTGGTTGTAGGTCGACCGCACCATGCTGTGGCCGAATCGATATGCCGCACCCGAGAATTCGAGCGGCATCCCGGGCGTCACCGGGTCCGGATGGAAATGCCTCGGTCCGGTGCTCAGGGTCTTGTCGACCGTAACCGGGTCGGCGACCCGCTTCAGGTAGTCGTGCAGGACCATCCACTGGTAATGCTGGGTAAGCATCTTGCGAGCCTCACTCGCAGTCGCACCCTGGTCGACGATGGCATTGTGGGCGCGCAGGAACGCGACATGGAGCTGCGCGACGATGAGGTTCTCGTCGTTGCGGGGATCGCCGATCAGGGCCTCGCGGTCCTCGGACTCGATGCTGCTCGGAGGCCGCCGGGGCAGGTCGTGGAAGTCGTCCTGGCTGAACACGTCGGCTCGCGGCACGCGTTCCTTGGTTACCACCCCGAGCACGAATTTCTCCCCGTCGCGGGGCGCTGCTTCATAGAGCGAGTCGAGATCCATCGAGGCGGTGCGCGAGTTCTCGATGAGCGGACGTGGATCGCCCGGCCTGCCTGGGTTGGCGAGATCCGGCAAGCCGCTCTTGGTGAACGTGATGTCGTGATCGACGAACTGACCGAAGTAGGTATAGGCAGCCGGTTTGCCCGCGGTCTCGCTGTCATCAGCCGGCCCTTCGATTCCTCCGGCGCCTTCCGTCATTGTCTCGCCGAGCTTGCGCAGGGCGAGCGCCACGCCTGGATCATCCGGCAGGAAGTTGTCGCAGCCATAGTCGTGCAGATCCGGAAAGATTCCACGTCCTCCGCCCACTTCTTCGCGACCGCAGGGGGCGTTCCGGCCGGGGCGAACACCCCGAACCAGCTCAACTGCTCGACCTGCGGGAAGCCGAGCTCTGCCATCGTCGGGATCCCCTCGAACGAGCGGTTGCGCTCCCGCGACGTGACGGCAAGAGCGCGTATCTGTCCGGACTTCAGGTACGGTACCGCCGCGGCTGGCGATTGCCCTACTCGAGCTCGATCTTGCCCTCGAACCTGGCGCTGAGCTTGAGGGCCGGGATTTCCAGCGTCATCACCGCAGGAAACTTCTCGTTCCCCGCAATGGCACCCTCCGCCTGCGCCCTGGCGACCGCCTGCTCGATCTCGCGCTGGGAGTTCACGCCGACCATCTTGAGAAACTTGCGCAGGCTGATGTTGAAGGTCTCGTCGTTCATGATTCGTCTCCAGTCGTGTCGCCGTCTGCCTCGGACAGGCCTTCCCCGACTCGCGAGAGGCCAGCCGGGAGCCGTGGCTGCACAACTCTGCCTATTGTGCACGGTCCGCGGCGGAGGTGCGTCACCGCCTGACCCGGCAGGCGCGCGGCGCGAAGGGCGGTCAAACCGCGACTACGGGAGGCAGAGACCTGGTGGCTGGCCAGCGAAGGCAGCGGCGGCGAAGGAACCAGGTGGTGGTGGGTGTGCGGCGTCGCCGGGGGGGAGGGGTGCCCGATGGGTCAGTCGTCGGGGAGCCGGCACCGGATAGGCAGGGGAGCACTACGAAGGCTCGGCTACGAAGGCTCGGCTACGAAGGCTCGGGTGGCTCGGGTGGCTCGGGTGGGCTTGGGTGGGCTTGGGTGGGCTTGGGTGCACCCGGAGGGCTTCTCCGATGCCTTGATCAGGTGCGTGCCGGCAAGAAGAGGGAGCCCGCGGGCGCCCAGTGTGTTCAATTGCCGGGCCTGTCGCTGTCAAGCAGGGGTTCCGCACGCTTGGCGATCCAGAACCAGCGGGGATCCCAGCCACGCAAAGATTGCTTGAACGGGGTGTACGTGATCCGGAAGCGTCCCCAGATGGCAGCGTCGACTTCGAGTTGCTGGAACGTCGAATCCGGTCCGCATAACGGCAGTTGGCTCATCGCTCCAACGATGTACTGGCCGGGTATTTTGGAGAGGACATTGCCTTTGATCATTGCATGCTCCCGATGACTGAGCGTCTAATTTGGCACGACACATTCGCGTCCGCAAGAGACCAGAAAGTGCTACTAGGTCAATAGACATAATTCCACAACCGCCCGTATGGCGCGGAAGTCGGCATCGCGAAACAACGTGGACGGGCGGCATTGTGAACTCTCCGACGCTAACAGTTGTTCACCACCGGGATGCTGGATTTGCCTCGCAGTTGATCCGCGTTAAAGTCTCGCCGATGTCTTTGTGAAATCCCGGCAATACACCTCGTGAGGCACTTCGAGAATGACTCGTGCGCAAGCAACGCCCAGCGTCCAGATCGACAACGAGAGAGTCAAGGTGACCGAATGGCGCTTTGCACCCGGCGCGGAGACCGGCTATCACCGCCACGAGATGGACTACCTCGTGGTACCGATCACCAGCGGAACGCTGCTGATGGAGACAGCCGACGGCGAGATGCGCAATCCATTGACCGCGGGTCGTTCGTACGCGCGCCTCGCCGGGGTCGAACACAACGTGATCAACGACAACGATCATGAATTCGTTTTCGTCGAAATCGAGTTGAAATAGGCTTCGCCGCCCGCCGGCATCGCCACGCGGATCGAGCTTTGCAAAGCCGCGCCGGGGAAGATCCGACCGGGCGGTTTCGAAAACGTTACGGCGGGCTCCGAAGCTCGCGGCGGTTTCAGCGAATGGCAATAGCCTTCATGGGCTAGCCGATGGCCGTGAGCCAGCGACGCCTTCCGAGGACGCCGGCGCCACCTCCCGTTCCACCTCCACCGCCGCATCGTAGTAAGTGGCGCTGCGACCGATATCGGTAAGTGCATCGGAAGTCACCGCGTTGGCGTTCTCGCCGTCCGGCGAGTGCTTCTGCCACCAGATGGACGGCGCCACCAGCACACCCTGGCGCGCGCGATCTGTAAGGTACGCCGACACGTGGAACGCGCCGCGCCGGTTGAAGACGCGCACCGGATCTCCATCGCGGATACCGCGCGCCGCGGCGTCCGCCGGATTGATCTCGACATGCGGCTCACCGACGTCGCGCCTGATGGACTCGATCCCGGAAAAGCCGGCGTTCAGGTAGTGCCGGGCCGGTGGACTCAACAGCATCAGAGGAAAGCTCGCGGCGAGCTCCGGATCGGCCAGGGCGGACTCGCGCGGCGGGATGAACTCCGGAACGGCGCTCAAGCCCTGCGCGACCGCCGCCTCGCTCTCGAACTCGCAGCGTCCCGAGCTCGTCGGAAAGCCGCCGTTGGCAAACGGCGCGTGCCGCGCCGGCAGGTTCAAGCGCTGCCAGCCCTCGCGTTCGAGGATGCCGAAGTCCAGGTTGGCGTTCACCGCTGCCGTCATGTCATGAGCCTGCCGTGCCGTCTCCTCGTCGCCTTGGCGGAAGCATTCCTCATCGAAGCCCAGGCAAAGGGCCAACCGGCGGAACAATTCGGCGTTGGAGCAGGCCTCGCCAAGCGGCGCGATCGCCTGCTGGTTGAGCATGGTGTAGAGCGTGCCGTAGGGCCGGTGCACGTCGTACTGCTCGAGCTGCGTGGTGGCCGGCAGCACGATGTCGGCGTAGTCGCAGGTGTCGGTAAGGAAGATCTCGTGCACGACCGTGAACAGGTCCGGGCGCGAAAGTCCCTTGCGCACGCGCGCGCTGTCCGGTGCGACGGCCATCGGATTGGAGGCATAGACGAACAGCGCCCGGATCGGGGGATCGTCGAGCTCGATGAGCGCCCTGCCGAGCTGCGCCATGTGGACCGTTCGCGGCGGCCGCTGCGGGTCGGGCAACAGGTCGCGGCCCTCCAGGGCTGCGAGATCCACTGCGTGCGCGCCAGCCTGATCCAGCAGCACCCCGCCCGCCGGTTCCCGCCATGCGCCGGTGAGGGCCGGCAGGCAGGCGATGGCGCGCACCGCGTTACCTCCTCCCGCATGGCGCTGAAGGCCGAAGTTGACCCTGATGGCGCTCGACCGCTCGGCACCATAGGCGCGAGCGAGGCGACAGACGTCTTCGGCATCCACGCCGGCGATGCGCGCGACAATTTCAGGCGTGAAAGCGGCGGCCTTCGCCTTCAACGCCTCGAAGCCGAGCGTGTAGCGTGATATGTAGTCGTCGTCGAGAAGGCCCTCACGGATCAGCACATTCATCACGCCATATGCCAGCGCCGCGTCGGTGCCGGGGAGCGGAGCAAGATGCCAGTCGGCCTTTTCCGCCGAAAGCGACCGGTACGGATCGATCGCGATCACGCAGGCTCCGTTCTTCTTCGCCTGCGATATCCTCGTCCAGAGATGCAGGTTCGATGCGATCGGATTGGTGCCCCAGAGAATGATCAGCCGCGACTCGGCGAAATGGGCGATGTCGGTGCCGATCTGCGCACCGACGACGAGGTTGTAGGCAGCGCGTCCGGCCGTCGAGCACAGCGAGCGCTCCGGCAGCGACGCGCCGATCCGGTGGAAAAAGCGCCTCGGCATGCCGAAATTCTGGACCAGCCCCAGCGTCCCCGAGAATGCATACGGCAGGATAGCCTGCGGATCATCGGCTGCGATTTCCTTAAGCCGTGCGGCAATCGTATCGAGCGCCTCGTCCCAGCCGATCCTCTCGAATCTCCCGGCCCCCCTGCCCTTGCCGCCGACCCGACGCATCGGGTAGAGGATCCGGTCAGGGCTGTAAGTCCGTTCCAGATATCGCGACACCTTCGAGCACAGCACTCCCTGCGTCGGCGGATGGGCTGGATCGCCCCGAACGCGAGTGGCGACACCGTCCACCACGGTGACGAGCATCGCGCAGGTATCCGGACAATCGTGCGGACACGCCCCATGGAACACCTGCTCCCCGCCGGTGTCGGCCGGTGTCATCGCCGTTCATCCATAGGCGGCAAGAAACATCGCCCGCAGGTCGTCGCCCGACATCGGCCTGGGATTGGTAGGCACCGAATGGTCGGCCAGCGCGCCTTCGACGACGCGGTCGATCGCCTGCGCCGGCACCTGCATCGCCCGGAGGCTCGCCGGCATTCCGAGGCGGGCATTGCGCTCGACGACGGCGTCCGCCAGGTCGGCATCCTGCGGAAGGCCCAGGGCGCGGCCCAGGCGCAGGTACTTGTCGCCGACGTGGCCGGCATTGAAACGCAATACCACCGGCAGGATGACGGCATTGAGGGTGCCGTGGTGGAGCATCGGCTCGGTCAGCGCGCCCAGTGGATGCGACAGCGCGTGCACGGCGCCCAATCCCTTCTGGAAGGCGAGTCCCCCCTGTATTCCAGCCATCATCATCTCGCTGCGCGCCTCCCGATCGTCCGGATGCGCGACCGCCCTTTCGATCCAGCGCCAGGCCCGGGCAGCACCATCGAGCGCGATCGCTTCAGCCGGCGGATTGAAGCGTGGCGAGAGGAAGGTCTCGACGCAGTGGGTGAATGCATCCATGCCTGTGCCGGCGGTCAACGGAGCCGGCATCGCCAGCGTCAGATCGGGATCGCAGATGGCGCGCCTGGGCAGGAGGTGCGGACTAACGAAGACCAGCTTGCGCCCATCATCCAGGCAGATCAAGGCGCCCCGCCCGACTTCGCTGCCGGTACCGGCCGTGGTCGGGACGGCCACCAGCGGGGCTGCCTGCGGGCCGATCATCGGCATCGCCGCCATGCCGGCGTAGCGCGACAACGGCCCCTCGTGCGTCGCCAGCAGCGCGACGCCCTTCGCCAGGTCGATCGGCGAGCCGCCGCCGATCGCGACCAGTCCGTCGCAGCCAGCGGCGCGGAACGCTTGCGTCGCCGCAACGACCGCCGCTTCGGTCGGGTTAGGGGGCGTCCTGTCGAACACCGGCGCGGTACCCTGCGGCAGCAAGCCGCGAACGCGATCGAGGATGCCGGCACGCACCAGTCCCGCATCGGTCACCAGGAGCGGCCGGCGGATGCCGAGGTCCTGCAGCGCGCGAGGCAGTTGTTCGATGACGCCGCAGCCGAACTCGATCTGGGTCAGATACTGGATGGTGGCCATCTGCCGCTAGGCTCTTGCGCTTTCGGAGTCGGGAACCGTGATGATCACACGATCGCAGCCAACGACATACCGCCTCCCTGCGTGGGGTTCCAGTGCTGTCCCGGCACGGCGGCAATCAGCCGGCGCGTGTAGTCGTCGCGCGGCTGCTCGAAAATCTGTCTCGGGCTGCCGCGCTCGACGATACGGCCGCGATGCATGACCAGCACCGTATCGCATACCTGCGCCGCTACCCGCAGGTCGTGCGTGATGAAGACGAGCGCGATCCGAAGGCGCTGCTGCAGATCGTGCAGCAGCCTCAGCACCTGCGCCTGGACCGAAACGTCCAGCGCCGACACCGCCTCGTCCGCGACCAGCACGATCGGATCGAGCGCCAGCGCGCGCGCAATCCCGATACGCTGGCGTTGGCCACCGGAGAATTCGCTCGGATAGCGGTCGAAAGAGGAGACTTCCAGCCCCACCAGCGACAGCAGCTCGCGAGCGCGGGCATCGGCCTGTTTGCGGCCCGCTCCGCTGGCTACCGGCCCGTCGCCGATGATGCGGCCCACCGTCTGGCGCGGGTTCAGCGAAGCATAGGGGTCCTGGAAGATCATCTGGATGTGCTTGCGCAGCGGCCGGAATTCGCGCGCGCCGAGCTGCGCAATGTCCGTGCCATCGAAAAGCATCTGCCCGCCGTCGACATCGAGCAGCTTCAACAGGCACCTGCCGATGGTCGACTTGCCCGAGCCCGACTCGCCGACGATGCCGATGGTTTCGCCGCGCCGCACGCTGAAGCTGACGTCGTCGACCGCCCTCACCACCCGACGGCGGCCGAACCAGCCGCCGCCGCTGGTGTACATCTTGCGAAGGTTTCGCACCTCGAGCACCGGCTCGCGGTCTTCGACTGCATCGCGCCCGCTGCTGCGCCGGCGCGGTACGGCTTCGATCAGCCGCTGGGTATAGGGATGCCGTGGCTCGTTCAGCACCTGTGCGGCCGGGCCGACCTCGACGAGCACGCCCTTCTCCATCACCGCCACCCGGTCCGCGATCTCCGCCACCACGCCGAAGTCATGGGTGATGAACATCACGCCCATGCCGGTGGAGCGTGCGGGCGAACGTTGAATCGACCGGATCAGCGCCAGGATCTGGGCCTGGGTGGTCACGTCCAGTGCCGTGGTGGGCTCATCGGCGATCAGGATCGCCGGCTCCAGCGCGAGCGCCATCGCGATCATGACCCGCTGCCGCTGCCCGCCCGACAACCGGAAGGGATACGAATCCCGGGTCAGTCCGGGCTCCGGAAGCCCGACGATCTCGATCAACTCCAGCACGCGTCGGCTCACCCGTCCCGGATCACGGATTCCGTGGACCTCGAGCACCTCTGCGATCTGGTCGCCGACCCGCATCACCGGGTTGAGCGCCGACAGCGGCTCCTGGAAGATCATCCCCATGGCGGTGCCGCGCAGTTCCCGCAACTCCTGCTCGGCCAGGGCGAGCAGGTCCCGCCCCCCGAAGAGGATGCGGCCCGCGCTCGGCTTCATGTACGAGGGCAGCAGGCCCATGATGGCGTTGGCGCACATCGACTTGCCGGAACCGGACTCGCCGACCACGCACAGGATCTCGCCGGCATTCAACGTCAGGTCGATGTCGCGCACCGCATATTCGCGATCACCGTCGGCGGGCAACCCGATGGTCAGCCCTTCGATGCGCAGCAGCGCTTCCTGCGGCTGCATCACGCGTCTCCCCGATTGCGCAAGTGCGGATTCAGCGCATCGTTGAGGCCTTCACCGATCAGGTTGACCGCCAGCACCGTCAGCAGGATCGCGACACCCGGAAAGAAGCTCATCCACCAGGCGTCGCGGATCATGGTCCGGGCAGCGCCGATCATGAACCCCCAGCTCATCAGGTTGCGATCGCCGAGCCCCAGGAACGACAACGCCGACTCGGTGAGGATGGCCGTAGCGATCATCAACGACGCCGTGACGATGATCGGCGACATCGTGTTGGGCAGGATCTGGGTGAAGATGATGCGCGGCGAACTCTGGCCGATGACGACCGCCGCCTGGACGAACTCGCGCGATCGCAGCGACATGAACTCGCCGCGCACCAGGCGGGCGACTGGCGGCCAGGACACCACCGCGATTGCCGAGATGATCGACTCGATGCTGGGCTGGAAGATGGCGACCAGCACGACCGCCATCGCCAGGGTCGGAATGGTCTGGAAGAATTCGGTGAAGCGCATCAGCAGGTCGTCGATCCGCCCACCGTGGTAGCCCGCTACCGCGCCGATCGAAATGCCGATGAAGGTCGCGACCGCGGTGCTCACCAGCCCCACCAGCAGCGAGACGCGCGCGCCGTGGGCAAGGCCGGCGGCAATGTCGCGGCCGAGCATGTCGGTGCCTAACGGGTACGCCATGTCGGCCAGAGGATCCAGCAGCGGCTCGCCGACCGAGTTCCACGGGCTTTCCGGATACACCAGGCCGGCGAGCATCGCTACCAGGATCACCACCAAGGCGATTGCGAGGCCGACAACCGCCCCCTTGTTGCGTGCAAAACGGCGAAAGAACATCATGACGCGCACCTGCCGCTGGCCTGCGTTGCACCAGTCATGTCTTCATCTCGATCCGGGGATCGACGAAACGATAGAGCACGTCGGTCAGCAGATTGACCAGCACCACCATCACCGAGGTCACCAGGAAGACCCCCAGCAGTACCGGATAATCGCGCTGGACAAGCGCATCGAACATCAGGCGTCCGATGCCCGGCCAGGCGAAGACGGTCTCGGTCAGCACCGCCCCGCCGAGGATCTGACCTGCCTGGATGCCGGCAAAGGTGAAGACCGGCAGCACCGCGTTGCGCAGAACGTGCCGGCGCGTGATCTGCGATGAAGGCACGCCCTTGGCACGCGCCGTCTTGACGAAGTCGAGCGAGGCCACCTCCAGCATCGAGGCCCGGGTGAGGCGCGTGTAGATGGCGGTGAAGAAAAGCCCCAGCGTCGTCACCGGCAGCACCATGTGCTGGGCGATGTCCCACGCGCGCGCAAGGCCGGTGTAGCCCGCGCCCACGCTCTCCATTCCGAACGGCGGCAACCAGTCGAGGCGGATGGAGAAGAGCAGCATGCCCATCAGCGACACCCAGAAGAGCGGCGTCGCATAGAAGATCAGCGCGCCGGACATGATCAGCGAGTCCGTCACCTTGCCGCGCCGCACGGCGGCCAGCACCCCGAGGAGCACGCCGAGCAGCAGCGAGAAGACGAAGGCGGAAGCGCTCAGCAGCAGCGTGGCGGGCAGCCGGTCCAGGATCAGCGAGCTGACCGGCAGATTGTTGCGATAGGAAAAGCCCATGTTGAGCGTGAGTACGCCCTTCAGGTACAGCCAGAGCTGCACGTAGAGCGGCTTGTCCAGGCCGAACTGCTCCCGCAGCTGCGCGACGAACTGCTCGTCGCCTGCGCCCGCCTCGCCCGCAATCACCGACGCCGGGTCGCCCGGCGCCATGTGGATCAGCAGGAAGTTGAAGACGACCACACCCAACACGACGAGGGCGGCCTTGCCCAGGCGGGCGACCAGGAACGCCAGGCTGCTCACGACCTGGTCGGCTGGCCTTGCAACGCCGGCCGGATCAGCCGCAAGCTACTTTGCCGCCTTGTCGATCCAGACATCGTCGAACGTCTCGTTCAGCCCGATACTGGTGGTGACCAGGTTGTGGATGTTGCTGCGATAAAGCGTGGCGTACTGGAGCTCGAGCAGGTAGCCGACCGCCACCTCGTCGACAAGGATCCGCTGCGCCTCGCTGTACATCTTCTGGCGTGCGTCGTGGCTTTGCAGCAGTGGCGCCGCGGCCAGCAGGCGATCCACTTCCGGATTGCTGTAGCCATGGTTGTTCGCGAACGGCGTGCCCTTGATGATGTTGCTGCTGACGTAGTTGCGCGACACGCCCACCGCCGGATCGGCGTACTGGTACAGGAAGTTCATGGTCACGTCGAAGTCCCAGTCGGAGAGCTTCTTGGACCACCCGCCCGGATCGGTGGCCTCGATGACGACCTTGAAGCCAAGCTGCTCGATCTGCTGCTTGGTGTATTCCGCCATCCGGTCCCACACCGAGCCATAAGGCACCGGCATCAGCTTGATGCTGTAGTCGCCCGGCTTGACCCCTGCATCTGCAAGCATCTTCTTCGCCTTGGCCATGTCGTAGCCATAGCGGGTGACCTTGTCGTCGTAGTAGAGCGTCGTCGACGAGATGGGGCCGGTCGAAACCTTGCCGAGGCCGAAGAAGATGTTCTTCAGCATGAAGTTGCGGTCGAGCGCGTGCATGACGGCCCGGCGCACCTCGACCTTGTCGAATGGAGGCTTGCGCAGGTTCATCTGCAGCCACAGGTTGGGCGAAAACATCTCCCATCCGGCGGTGGTGGTGCTCACGTTGGGCAGCTTCTGTAGGCGGCGCACCTCGAAGTTCTCGACGTCGCCGCCGCGCAGCACATCGACCGTGCCGCGCTCAAAGGCCACCGCACGCGAAGCGGCGTCCGGGATGATCCGCAGGTAGACCTCGTCGAGGTAGGGAAGCCCCGGCTTGAAGTATTCCGTGTTCTTGACCAGGTGGATGTAGGAGCCGCGCTTCCATTCCTTGAACTTGAACGGACCGGTGCCGATCGGCGTGTTGTTGGCGGGGTTGGTCCGGTAGTCGGTGCCCTCGTAGATATGCCGAGGGACCATCGGCATGGTCGACACCTCGAAAGCGTAGATGAACGGATTGAACGGTTCCTTGAGCTTGAACACGACCTTGTCGTCGCCGTCGGCGGCGACGGAGGCCACTCGCTGGTTCATCAGGGCGCGCAGGCGCGGATGGGTCTCGCGCAGGAACTTGTCGGCAGAGAAGACGACGTCGGCCGAGGTGAACGGCTTGCCGTCGTGCCACTTCACGTTGTCCTGTAGAACGAAGGTGTAGGTGAGTCCGTCGTCCGATATCGTCCACGACTTGGCGAGCGAAGGCTTCGGCTTCAGGTCGGGGCCGTAGACCAGCAGCGACTGGTAGATCTTGCCGGCTGCGTATTGCGTCGGGCCAAGCTGGTTCAGGCCGAGCATCAACGCCGGCGGCTCGGGCTGAACCAGCAGGTTCAAGGTTCCGCCGGGGACCGGCTTGCCTTGTGCGAGCGCGACGCCGGGCAGCTGCGCGAAGATCGTGCCGGCGCCTGCAATCAGAAGCCCTGCCAGCAACCTTCTGTTCCGAGCCATCATGATGTTTCCTTGTCGTGAGAGGTGCGAGTGGCGGGACGGACCGATACGGAAGGCGGGTCGACCAGCAGGTGCCGGACAACCGTCGCGGTTGCGGCGCAGTAGCCGGGCTCGGTGTTGACGATGTGCCGGGCGAGGAACTGATTGAGCCGTGGCAGCGCGTGGAACGGCACCGCCGGATAGGCGTGATGCTCCGCATGAAACGGCATGTTCCAGGCGAAGTAATGAACCACCGCGGTGGTGTAGGTGGTGCGGGTGTTCTCGAGCATGTTCGCGCTGCAGGCGCAGCCGGTATGCTCGGCGAGCAGGTAGGGGCGCAGGAACAGCTGCCCCGCGACCAGCGGCAGCAGCCAGAGCCAGACGGCCGATGCCGAGCCGGCGGCAATCGATCCGGCAAGGATGAGGCCGTAGCCGGCGAGATAGGCGCGGGCTTCGCGCACGATCAGCGGGCGCTTCTCCGGCGACACCCACGCAGCCGTGACCTTGCCTCGGACCCCGTGCGCATACAGCAGGCGAAAGCGGCCGATCCAGATCGGCATGCCTGCCCAGGTCCACAGCAGGCCAAGCTGGGATGTCGGCAGCGGCACCGCCAGCTCGGGATCGCGTTCGGGATCCTGGGTGTAGCGATGATGGTCCCAATGGAAGACACGGTAATACTCGTACGGCAGGAGGATCGCGAAGCCCGCGAGATGCCCGAGCACATAGTTCCAGGCTCGGGTGCGAAAGGCTGTCTGGTGTGCCGTCTCATGCTCCATGGTGAACAGGAACGCCAGCAGATATCCGAGCAGGATGGTGAGCGGCAGCGCCAACCAGCTGCCCAGCGAGAACCAGAGGGCCGTGGCTGCCATGGCGATGGCGCCGAGGTGACCCACGGCTCGCCAGGCAGCAGGCGCGTTGCTGCGGGTGGAAAGAGGCATCAGGTCCTTCGCCTTGAGCCGGAACGTGGCTGCCTGCACGATCGCCGGAGCGCCGGCCGGTTCCGCGGCAGCGGAATGAAGCGGAGAAGTCATTGCGCCAGCAGCGCCTTCACGCGCGATTCGATGAACGCTCGATCCTCGGGTTGATCGCGCGGATTGCCGGCGCGATGCCCCCAGACGGAAGGAATCGGTCGGAGTTCCGCGTTCCTGAGGTGCTGCATCTCGAGACGGTTGTCATCCACCTGGAAGTAGAGGTCATGGTCGCCCGGCATCAGCAGCGTGCGCGCCTGAATGGCCTCGAGCGCCCTGGCGAGGTCGCCGCCGTAGATTCCATTGGCACTGATGTCGCCGTTCTGCCAGGTCCTGAACTGGGCCAGCAGGTCCGACGGGTCGCGGCGCGCAAAATTGGTCTCCCAGGAAGAAACGAGGTAGTCCTCCAGCGACGAAGCCCCGAGGCTGCGCCACAGCTCCTCGCGGTAGAACGTCTGCGACAGGGCCCAGCCGGCATACACCCGACCCATGGCCCTGAATCCGCGCACCGGCCGGCTGGTGAAGACGCCGTCCTGGAATGCCGGGTCCGCCATCAGCGCATTCATCGCCCCTTCGATGAAAACCCTGTTGTGCGGGGCGCAGCGCGCGCTGCCGCACACCACCGCGATGCGCTCGACCGCATCGGGAAACATGGCTGCCCAGTGGTACGCCTGCATCGCTCCCATCGACCAGCCATAGACCAGCGCGAGTCGCTCGATGCCCCAGAGCTCGGTCAGCATGCGGCGCTGGACCTGCACGGCGTCGAAGAAGGTCACGTCGGGGAAGCGGGTGCCAATGTCCGGCCACGGCGTGTTCGAAGGCGAACTCGACAATCCGTTGCCGAACAGGTTGGGTATGACGATGAAGTACTTCGACGGATCGAGCGCGGCACCATCGCCGACCATGAACTCGGTGTCGTAGTGCTGGGCACTGTAGGAAGTCGGATAGACGATCACGTTGGACCGCTGGGCATTCAGGCTGCCGAAGGTCTTGTAGGCCAGCCTCATGTTGCGAAACGTCCGCCCCGATTGCAGCACGACGTTGCCCGCCTCGTAGATATCGAAATCCCGCTCGCTCATCGGATCGGTCATGACATGCGACTGCTGCTTCGTTCCCTGTTAAAGTCGTTGAAGCAACAAGCATTCCACCAGCAAGGTGGCTGAAGTCGGCCTCGCGCTGGTGCATCATAGACGATCATGCCCCTGGAAGGAACGGACATGCAATTGGAGCAAGCCGCGCAGCGGATCTCATCCGGCGGACCGGACGTCGCAGCAGCGGATGCAGAGCGAAAGGTGCGCGAGGATCTCGCCGCCGCCTATCGCCTGGTTGCGCACTTCGGAATGGACGACAGCATCTACACCCATATCTCCGCGCGCGTTCCAGGCACCGACGACCACTTCCTGATCAACCCGTTCGGCATGCTGTTCCGGGACATCACTGCCTCTTCGCTGGTGAAGATCGATCTCGATGGACGCATCCTCGAGGATTCTCCTCATGACGTGAACCCCGCCGGCTTCACCATCCACAGCGCGGTACACGCCGCGCGTCACGATGCCGCCTGCGTGCTGCACACCCACACGGTGGCGGGTGTGGCGGTGTCGTCTCTCGCAGAGGGCCTGAGGCCCTGCAACCAATGGGCGCTGCAGTTCTACAACCGGGTCGTCTACCACGACTTCGAAGGAATCGCTCTCGATCCCGGCGAGCGCATCCGCCTGGTGGAAGACCTCGGGCCGACCGCCCGGGCTCTCATCCTGCGCAACCACGGCCTGGTGACCCTCGGGCGCACCATCCCGGAAGCCTTCATCCTGATGCTGAACCTCGAACGCGCCTGCCGCGTCCAGGTGGCGATCGAATCGAGCAACCAGGCGGTTCACTCGGTGCCGCCGGAGATCTGCGAGAAGACCGCCCGGCAATACGAAGGCTGGGATCGACAACAAGACGGGCAGCAGGACAGGCTGCGGATCGATCCACATACGCGCGAATGGCGGGCGCTGCTGCAGCGCATCGAGCCGCTGCCGCCCACCTCTTTCCGGGACTGACATGAAACCTGCCGGACACGCTGAGAACGCCGCGCACGACATCGCCGCGCACTTGCACCCTTTCACCAATCTGGCGACCCACCCGCAGGTCGGTCCCCTGGTGATCAGGCGCGGCGACGGCATTTACGTCGAAGACGATCGTGGTCGGCGCTACCTCGAAGCGATGTCGGGGCTGTGGTGCGCTTCGCTCGGTTTCAGCAACGAGCGCCTCGCGAAGGCCGGCAGCGACGCGCTGCAATCGCTGCCCTACTATCACACCTTCAATCACCGCTCGAACGAGGCCGCAATCGCCCTGGCCGAGAAGCTGGTTGCCTTGGCGCCGGTGCCGATGTCAAAGGTGTTCTTCGCCAACTCCGGGTCGGAGGCCAACGACACGGCGGTCAAGCTGGTCTGGTACTACCACAACGCCATCGGCAAGCCTGCCAAGAAGAAGATCATCTCGCGGCGCAATGCCTACCACGGCGTTACCGTCGCAGCGGCCAGCCTGACCGGCCTCGCACCGAACCATATCGACTTCGACCTGCCGATAGATCGCATCCTGCATGTGAGCTGTCCCCACCACTACCGCTTTGCGCAGCCCGATGAATCCGAGGAGGCGTTCGCGACGCGGCTTGCCACGGAACTCGAGGACCGGATCCTCGCCGAAGGCCCGGAGACGGTCGGCGCCTTCATCGCCGAACCGGTCATGGGCGCGGGCGGCGTGATCGTCCCGCCGGCCGGCTACTTCGAGAAGGTGCAGGCTGTGCTTGCGAAGCACGACGTCCTGCTGATCGCCGACGAGGTGATCTGCGGCTTCTGCCGCACCGGCGAGATGTTCGGCTCCACCACCTACGGCTTGAAGCCGGACATCCTGACCGCAGCCAAGGCGCTCTCCTCCGGCTATGCACCGATCTCCGCGGTCATGATTTCGGAGAAGGTCCACGCCGCCATCGCCGGCAACAGCGGCAGGATCGGCACCTTCGGCCACGGATTCACCTATTCCGGCCACCCGGTTTCGTGCGCGATCGCGCTCGAGACGCTGAACGTGTACGAGGACGAGGACATCCTCGCCAAGGTCAAGGCGCTCGCGCCCCGCTTCCAGGCGGGCTTGCGCAGCTATGCGTCGCGGCCTCGCGTCGGCGAGGTGCGAGGCGTCGGCCTGATCGGCGCAGTGGAACTGGCGGAGGATCCGGCGGCGCGAAAGCCGTTCGACGCCGGCCTCAAGATGGGCGCCCGCATGGCCGAGCTTGCCCTCGAGGAGGGCCTGATCGTGCGCGGCATGGGCGACAGCGTTGCTTTCTGTCCGCCGCTCATCATCGATGCCGGGCAGGTGGACGAGATGTTCGCCCGCTTCGATCGCGCAATGGCGCGCTTCGAGGACTCGGTGGCGTGAGGCGCTGTCGTCGGGGCATTCCCCCGAAGGCACCGTCCTGAAGACCATCCGCTTGAAAGGAACCTCGTGAAGGCGTTCTTCACCGACGACCAATTCCTGCACGACCCGCAGCAGTTCATGCGGGTCGGCAGGATTTCGAAGCCGACTGACTTGCCGGCACGCGCCCATGCTTTGCTTCGGGCGCTGGCCGCGCACGGCGTCCCGGTGTCCGAGCCGCAGGATTACGGGCGCGCGCCGCTCGAGGCGGTGCACAGCGTCGAATACCTGGACTTCCTCGAAACCGCTTACGCTTCGTGGCGGCAACTTGAGGTGCCGGGCGTGGAACCGGGCATCGAAGTGCTGCCCAATCTCTCGCCCTACTACAGCGCGACGCCGGGTGTTCCGCGGCCGCCCTGCCCTGCGACGTCATTGATCGCGCGCGCCGGCTACTACGTCGGCGACCTCGCCTGTCCGATCGGCCCGCAGACGTGGCGCTCGGTGCTGCGGTCCGCGCACGCGGCGCTTGCAGCAGCCGACGCGGTGCTGGAGGATGAGCCCCGGCAATGCGCTTACGCGCTCTGCCGGCCCTCGGGCCATCACGCGCACCGCGATCGCGCCAACGGATTCTGCTACGTGAACAATTCGGCGGTGGCGGCGCAGCGGTTGCTGCGCCGCCATCGAAAGGTGGCGATCGTGGACGTGGACGCGCATCACGGGGATGGCACACAGAGCATCTTCTATGCGCGCGACGACGTCTTCACCGTCTCCATCCACGCGGACCCGAGCGCCTACTACCCTTTCTACACCGGGCATGCGCACGAGCGCGGCGTGGGTGGCGGCGCGGGATTCAACCTGAACCTGCCGTTGGCGCATGGCACAGGCAGTGACGCGATCCTGGACGCGCTGGAGCGGGGTATCGCGGCGGTCAAGAACTTCCAACCGGAGGCGCTGGTGGTGCCGCTTGGCTTCGACACCTCGGAAGAAGACCCGATCAGCGTGCTGAAGGTCGGCCTCGACGCATACCGACGCATCGGAATGCAAGTCGGCCGGTTGAAACTGCCGACGGTGATCGTCCAGGAAGGCGGCTACAACATGAACGTGATCGGCCAGGCCCTGGAGAACTTCCTCCGGGGACTGGCCGAGGCACAAGGCGACCCTGTCAGAGTCGCTCCGGCAACTTAGGGAAGGATCGCTTCCTTGGTCGCGTACTGGATCAGGTACATCGGCTGTGTCGCGGACGTGGCAACACCGGCGTCGTAGATCAGTTCGAGGTCGGTCTCCGCGGCAGTCTTGCCCGCAAAGATCGCGCCGAAGTTCTCCGCGCCCACTTCCGTTGCGTTGCCTGCATCGTTAGGCTCCGAAGGCTTATTCCAGAGCGAGGATGTCCCCGCAATAGTAGTGCCGTCGAGGAACGTCCAGTTGTCGCCAGGGGCGGCACCGCCGGGAGCTTGCTCGAGGCCGATCCAGGCGCCATTGCCGCCGCTTGCAGCGCCGCCGAGAGGCAATTGCGCCGCGAACGCTACCTTGATGAACGCCATCTTGGCCGCATCGGACGGGGACGCCAGAATGCCTCCCGCGGTAGTCGCAGCCGCCTTCGCTGTCGCGTAATCGACCGCAGCACCCGCCTTGAGTTCGTAGTACCGGTTGTTCACCGAGTCGAACACGACGGTTCGCGTGCCGGCCGTGTAGGTGTCGCCCACGTCCACGGATCCTGCAACGGTCAGGACGTCGCCGGCCTTGGTGAAACCGGCAGGCGTCGGATCGGCGGCCGGAGGAGCAGCCGGCGGGGGCGGCGGGGGCGGGGGCGGGGGCGGAGGTGCCGGCGGCTGAGCCGGAGGGGCGGGAGCGGGAGCGGGAGCGTCCCCGATAGGTGGCGGAGCATCTACAGGAGGGTCATCGTTGCTGCTGCCGCCGCAACCGGCAAGGCCGAGCGCCAACGCGATGACGCCGGCAGTGGCGCTGCGCGAACGCCAGGCTGCGCGCGAGCCAACAGCGCGTGCCACGGTGGGAGCTTCAGTGGGTGCGGCCTGGCTGACGGTGGCGAGCCGCATTTTGTCGTCGATCTTGCGCTGCATGAAGTGTGCTTCCTTGGTCGTTAATGAGTGCTACGAACACAGGCCAGATATTGACGGCAGACCTGCACTCGCATCGTGCACTATTACACAAAGGAACGTCAGTTCATCAAGAAAACAACGGGGAAATTTGAGTAGCGGCTAGCCACCGTGGCTAAAAACTCGCGTTTGCTATAAACCTGTTGCGCCGCGGGAAGTGAAGCGGTAAGCGCGGCTACTCTCAACTTCCTGCAAGCACTGCTCGCAACGCAACTCCGCGAACTGCCGCGCAGTGCCCTGATGCATGAGGAAATGCGCGAGCAAGCGATGCGCATCGTCGAGGCGCGACCAGGCGTCGAAATAGGCGTTGACCGGCGAGCCTGAAGACGCAAGAGGCGAAGCCGTCACCATGCTGGACCGACCCTCGACGACATCGATAAACGTGCGCTCGACATCCAGGAGCGCCTCTCCCAGTGCACTGCTCAACGCAGTCCATTCTTCTTTATTTTCAAACACCCGAATCCCCTCCTCGATGGAAGAACCCTTGGCACGAAAATATGACAGGCAGTCGCGCAGCGTGTCGAATTCTGTTTCGAGATATTCGACTTGGCAAGTAGGCATTCGCCTTGCCACCGACGATCTCGCGAATTCAGTCAGGCCAATGAAAGGGAGGCCCGAATGAAATACTTCCTACGCCTGCTGGTGGTTTCTACCCTCCTTCTTCTGCTTGGCGCCTGCGGCGGTTCCGACTCTTCCGACTCCTCCCCATCGGCAGTTCTGGCGACGCCGGAAACGAGCGAGCCGGCCCCTGCGCCGCCGATCGACAATGGGTCGGCACCGTCGACAGACTCGCCGAGTTCTGAGCCGGCCACTCCGCCGGCCGAACCGGCTCCGCAACCCGCCACGCCGGCGTTGCCCGCGACCATTGCAAGGATGTACATCGACATCGCGGACGGCGCCGAGGTGGTCGATCGGGAAAACTACCTGTCGGCGACCGTGCGCATCGAGTCGGACCTCGAGTCCGACCGGCTGCAAGCCCCTGCGGAAATTCGGGGTCGCGGCAACTCGACCTGGAACATGCCGAAGAAGCCCTACCGCCTGCGCCTCGAAGCCGCGGCGCCGCTGTTGGGCATGCCGGCAGAGCGCGACTGGGCGTTGCTTGCGAACTACGCCGACAAGTCTCTCGCGCGGAACAAGGTGGCCATGATACTGGGGGAGAAGATGGGAATGGCCTGGACGCCCCGTTCGCGCTTCGTGGAACTGCACGTCAACGGCGAGTATCGCGGCGTCTACCAGGTGTACGAGCATGTCAAGGCGGGCCCCAACCGCGCCGATGTCGAACCGCCGGACCCGGAAGTCGACACCGATCCCACGAAAATCTCGGGAGGCTGGCTGCTGGAAGTGGACAAGCGCTATGACGAAGACGCCTGCTGGGATACGCCGCTCGGCGTACCGATCTGCATCAAGGAGCCTGGCCTCGACGAGGACGACCTGGCCGATCCGGCTCACCCGTCATCGATCCAGTTCGCCTACATCCGCACCCATGTTGCGCAGGCCGAGCAGGCTCTCGGCGCCGGAGCAGCCTGGCGGCAGTACTTCGACTCGGCCGCGCTGATCGACTGGTACCTGGTCAACGAGTTGATGCGCAACTTCGATGCGCAGGTCGGCGTGCAACTGGGGACCAGCGTCTACCTGCAGAAGCGCCAGGACGGGCCGCTCGCCTTCGGCCCGCTGTGGGACTTCGACATCGGTGCGGGCAACATCGACTTTGCGCCCATCGCGTCATCCGAGGGCTGGTGGATCCGCGACAGCGTCTGGCACCAGCGTCTCTTCATGGATGAGGGGTTCCGGCAGGACCTGCACGCCCGCTGGTGTGCACTCGAGCGCGACAACGTGATCCCCCGGGCGGCAGAGATGGTGGATGAGGTCGTCGGGATGATCGGCGGGGAGGCGATCGCGCGGAACTTCGTGCGCTGGCCGATCATCGGTCAGTATGTCTGGCCGAACTTCTACGTTGGCCCGACCTACGAATCGGAGGTCGACTACTTGAAGAAGTGGTTGAAGGATCGCGTGGCGTGGATGGGCACGGAATACAGCCGCGAGTTCGGCGCATGCCCGGCGACGAACTGATTGCGAGGAGGTGGGACGTAAGAACTCCCTGTCAACTCCTTGGAAGTGCCGCGCGCGGAACCGCCGGCAAGGTGCGGGCACTCAGCGGAGCGGCTGGCTGAGTGGACTTCGCGTCGGCATTCGCCGTGCCGGGGCCTGCCTGCTCGTGCGACCGTTTTGCCGCGCCGTTGTAGGCGGCGGCGAGAAGCAACGCCACCGTGGCGGTGACGTAGAAACGCCTGTTCATCCGAGTTCTCGTCAATCGTTTCGGCCTGAGAACCCGAAGCAATGCCCCGAGGTCCGTCTGGAGGACAGCATAGCGGCCGCCGCCTGACGACAGTTCGGGCGGCCCAGGAATACAACAGTAACGATTGCAAGATTGTGTGCTTGACGGAGCAGGAACGGACCTATGTCACGGATCCACATCGGGATTTCCGGCTGGCAGTACAAGGGTTGGCGCGGCGTCTTCTATCCCGAGAACCTGAAGCATTCGCGGGAACTGGAGTTCGCGTCGCGCGCCGTCCCCAGCATCGAGATCAACGGGTCGCACTACTCGTTGCAGAGGGCCAGCAGCTTTCGTCGCTGGCGCGATGCGACCCCCGACGACTTCGTCTTCAGCGTCAAAGGGCCACGCTTCATCACCCATATGCTGCGCCTGCGGGGAGCGCGGCTGCCCACTGCGCTCGCCAACTTCTTCGCTTCCGGCGTTCTCGAGCTCGGTTCCAAGCTGGGGCCGATCCTGTGGCAGTTTCCGGCGCGCATGTCGTTCGAGCCGGAGGTGCTCGAGTCGTTCATCGAAGCATTGCCCCGGGATACGAATGCCGCCGCCGAGCTGGCCAGACGCCACGACAGTCGCGTGAAGGATCCCAGCACGTCGACCGAGCGCAAGCGCACGCTGCGGCACGCCTTCGAGATCCGGCATTCCAGCTACTGCGATGAGACCTTCATCCGCCTGCTGCGCAGGCACAACGCCGCGCTGGTCGTCTCCGATGCAGTAGCCGACTGGCCATACGTCGAGGACGTGACCGCCGGATTCGTCTACCTCCGCCTGCACGGGCCCGAGACGCTGTACGGCGGGCAATATAGCGACGAAGCGCTCGACGAATGGGCCAGGCGCATCACCGCCTGGGCCAACGGCGCAGAGCCGTCGGATGCGCATCGGATTTCGAAACGCAAACCGGCCAAGCGCATCAGCCGCGACGTGTTCTGCTACTTCGACAACGACCAGAAGGTGCGGGCGCCGTTTGACGCGCAGCGACTGATGGAGCGTCTCGATAGACAATCACCGGCTAACCGAGCCGGCGGTTTCAAGCGGCCGCGCGGACTGCCTTGAGCAGCGCGGTGCGGTCCATCTTGCTGCGGCCGGGGATGCCGAGGTCCTGCGCGCGCTTGTAGAGATCTTCCCGCGATAGCTCCTGGAGGTCGTCCTTCGAAGCTCTCGGCTTTCGGGCGTCGCGCCGCTTGGCCGGCTTCCGGTCGCCCGCCCGGAGCCCTGCCGCATCCGGCTCCGCCGCGCGGGCTTTGCGCTTGCCATCTTCCCCGGATCCGGCACCCGGCCTTGCAGCAGATTCCGCCGTGGTGACGACAGCCTTTTGCGAAAGGCTGCGCCTGAGGACCTGCATCAGGTCGACGATTTCTGCGCCTTCGGACTCCGTGTCCTCCGCGGCGATCGGCAATTCGACGACATCCTTTCCGCGCTTTTCCTTCTCTTGCGCCAGGTCGCGCAGCGCAACCGCCTGCCGATCGGCAAGCTCGTCCATGTCGAGTTCGTCGCGGGTGAGCGCCTTGATCTCCCGGGCCATCGCCTCCTTGAGCTTGGGCTGCGCCTTCTTCGCCTTGGGCAACTCCAGGTCCTCCGGCGAGCGTATCTCATCGGCGAACCGAAGCGTCTCCGCGCGCAGCACCCCCCCCTCGGACAGGATCGCCACCAGGTACTCGTGGCTGCGCATCACGAATGTGCCGATGCCCACCCGTCCGGTGCGCTCCATCGTCGCCGACAAAAGGTGGTAGGCCTTCGTGGAACGACCTGCCGGGGCGAGGAAGTACGGGCGCTGGAAGAACATCGGCGGGATCTGCTCGAATGGAACGAATCGCCGCAACTCGATGTCGCGGGTTGCTTCCGGGGCAATCGCTTCCAGCTCCTCGTCCGTGACGACCACCATCTTGCCGTCGTCCGTTTCGTAGCCGCGGACGATGTCGTCGGTATCCAGCACCTGCCCATCCTCCGGGCAGTAGTACTGCCGCCCGAGCGGCACGCCTTTCGAATCCACCATCTTCATCGATTTGCGCCTCGGGCGCACCGCGGCAAACAGGTCGACCGGGATGCTCACCAGGCCGAACGTGATGGTCCCCGACCAGAAGGCTCGTACTGGAGCAGCCGCTTCCGGAGCCGACTCCCGAGATCCGGACGCGGCCGCCTTGGCGGCGGTCCTGCCTGCCGCCTTAGGCAACTTTTCTCTCCCCTTTCCGTTCCGCCTTGCCGCGGCCGCCCTGGCGTGTTGCCTCGAGGCTGCGACGCAGTTGCTCCGAAAGGCTTCCGCCCTCCTTCCGCGGCTTCAGCGGCACGACGTTGAGCTTCTCGCCCCGCAACTTCGACTGGATCAGCTGCTGGACCCGCTCGCGATATTCGTCCTGCCACTGTTCAGGCTCGAAGTCTGCCGCGACCGCATCCACGAGTTGCTCCGCAAGCTTCAGTTCCCTTTCCTCGGGCGCACGTGCAGCAGGCATGTCGAGTCCCGCCACCGACAGCACCTGATCCGCGCGCCGCAGCGTCGTGATCGTGAGATGGCCGCCGAAAACGCCCAAGGCACCCACGTATGGCTGCTTGCGCATGACCCAACGCCCGATGCCGACAACGCGGCTCCTGCCCAGCACCTCCACCAGAGCGTCGTAGGCCGCAGCATCCTCATCGGGGCCGAGGTAATAGGGACGGTCGTACCACTGGTCGCTGAGCAGCGACGCCGGCACGAACCGGCAGAGGTCGATGTCCCGCGAGGGAGGAGGCTCGACCTCCTCGAGTTCCTCCTTGCGGACGATGACGGCATTGCCGTCATCCAGCGGAAAGGCCTTCGCTTGCTCCTCCTTCGGGACCTCCTTGCCGTCGGTCTTGCGGATGATGCGCTGCTCGATCGGCGACAAGTCCTTGGCGTGCAGCAGCCGGAAATGCACCTTGCGATCCTGGATCGCGGAGTACAGCTTGACCGCGACCTCCTGGCGCCCGATGACCAGCTTTCCCTTCCAGATTGCCCTTGCCATGATGCTAGTCCTTGCGCTGCTCGGCGCATTCGCGACACAGCCTGAGCGCACCGACGCGCACCACGCAGGTCGGGCAAAGGGCGCAATCGCAATCCGCACAACGGACTTCGAGCACGTAGCCGTATCCCTGGGCGCAGCCCGGGCACTCTTCATCGTCTGCCGTCAGCCACCAAGGCTTCTTCTTTTCCACTCGCTGAAGTGCTCCGGTCGAGGCGTAAGTAGTCCCCCACGGGACGTGCGTCCCTCAACGTCTGCAAGCCGGGTCCTCGACGCCGGCATAAAGCAAGGTGTATGCCTTACTCGCAGGGGGTACAGGCACTAGGTCCCAGGCTCCGCCAGCCGCCACCCCGGCCCGACCGGCCCCCGTTCCGGCCGAGTCGATTGTTGATCGAGGCGCAACAGTGTTAGTCGCCCGGGACGATTTATCTCATTGGCGCGAAGAACTACATTGCCTACATGCCGAAGCAAGATGCGACGGCAACCCGACCAAAACCAAGGAGAACCGTCATGAACTTCCGTAACTCGATCATCGCCGCCGCCGTCGTTGCCACCTTTGCCGCCGGCGCATCGGCAGCCTTCCTGAATGCCGATGAAGGCGTCCCGCAGAACCTCGTGGCCGCATTCCAGCAGGACGAAGGCGTTCCCAGGAACTTCATCGCGCTGAACGCCGACGAAGGCGTGCCGCAGAACCTGGTCGCGCTGAACGCCGACGAAGGCGTGCCGCAGAACCTGGTGGCGCTGAACGCCGACGAGGGCGTGCCGCAGAACCTGGTCGCGCTCAACGCCGACGAGGGCGTGCCGCAGAACCTGGTCGCGCTGACCGCCGATGAAGGCGTGCCGCAGAACCTGGTCGCGCTGAACGCCGACGAAGGCGTCCCGCAGAACCTGGTCGCCTGATCTTCAAGCGGCGGAAGCGGCGCCTTGCGCGCTGCCCGCCGCAACCGCTTGCCGACCGCGATCGAAATGCCGAGCACCACGGCCACGACGGATTCGCAACCGCCTGCTGGCGCCGCGGCTGAGCCGGCTATATCACTTGCAAGGCCAGGCCTCGGCCAGCGCCGCTGCCACCAGTACGCTCCCCGGCCGTTCCCTCATCTGGGGGTTCTTTTCCAGGAACGGCTTGACGATTTCCGCCAGTTGCGAGGCCTTCAGGCTCCGTTGCCCGAGGTCGAAGCAGAAGCCCTCTCTCGTGGCACTGCCGTTCGCCGTGTCGACGACTCCGGCAATGTAGCTGAGGGCATAGGCATGTTCGAGGCCGCTGTCCTGCCGTAGCGCCTCGAGCAACTCGTTGCCGCTCTTGTAGACGAAGCCCTGCCCCATCGCAGGCGCCATCAAGGCGAAGCAGAACGCAAGGAGTGGCACGTGTCCGGGGTTGGTCCGACCGGGCATATCGTCTGATGGTCGTTGGTGCGACGAGGAAAGCGCATATCCTACGCCAGCGCTGCGAATCGTGCGACCAGTGCCGCCGGGCTGACGGGCATGGGGCCGGACTCGGGATTGCACAGCGACGGGAAAGTACAATCCCGTCTCCCTTCCCCCCCGACTACCCCGGCCCTCCCGGATCCGCCTTGGTCCGGGATCGCCCGAACACCCAAGGCCCAGTGGCCGAACCTTCCGTCACTCTCAAGGACGTAGCCCTTCCCGCGTTCGGTCCTTCCCTGCTCTACGGGATCGCCACCGGGGCGATCGTTCCTGTCATCGCGTTCAGCGCCCGCGACCTCGGTGCCTCGGTGGCCGCGGCGGGCCTGGTTGTAGCCCTGACCGGCATCGGTTCGCTGGCGAGCAACGTCCCGGCAGCGCTGATCACCGCCCGCTTCGGCGAACGCAGGGCCATGGCTGGCGCCGCCGCGTTCAGCATCCTCGCCTTCCTGCTGTGCATCTTCGCGATCCACGTCTGGATGCTCGCCGCCGGCGTGCTGATGGCCGGCATGGCCGGATCCGTCTTCACCCTCGCGCGCCAGACGTTCCTCATGGACGCCGTCCCGATCATCATGCGCGCCAGGGCCTTCTCGACGCTCGCCGGGAGCATGCGCATCGGCGTCTTCATCGGCCCCTTCGCGGGCGCTGCCCTGATCCATGTCATCGGATTGCAGGGCGCGTATTGGGTAGCCTTGTTCGCCATGGCAGGTGTCGGCGCCATCGCGTTGACCCTGCCTGATCTCGAGGCATCGCCTTCGCACGAAACCACACCCGTCGCCAGACCGACGATCGCGAACGTCGTTCGAAGCCATGCCGCCGTCTTTCTCACCCTCGGTCTCGGCATCGGGCTGGTCAGCGCGATGCGGGCCTCGCGGCAGGTTGTCATTCCGCTCTGGGCAGACCACCTCGGATTCGCTCCCGCCACCGCCTCGCTCATCTTCGGCCTCGCGGCCGCGATAGACATGGCGGTCTTCTATCCTGCCGGCAAGGTGATGGACCAGCGCGGGCGTATCTGGGTTGCAGTGCCTTCGACGCTGCTGATGGGGCTGTCGCTCATGATGATGTCCTTCACATCCGGCCTCGCGATGTTCCTAGTCGCATCGATGCTGGTCGGGCTCGGCAACGGCATCGGCTCCGGGATCGTCATGACACTCGGCGCCGATGCCTCGCCGCGCGCGGGCCGGGCCGAGTTCCTGGGGATCTGGCGGATGCTGTCTGACATCGGCGCAAGCGGCGGCCCGGTACTGCTTTCGGCCATCACGGCGGCGACCTCGCTGGCGACAGGAATGCTGGGAATCGGGGCGCTGGGCCTCTTGGCTGCCGCGGTGTTCTGGCGGTGGATACCTTCGCGGGGCTCCAGCTAACGCCGGATCTGTCCAAGCCTCTCGCTAAGCCGTGACCGTTTGCGGACTCGGTAGCGTCCAAGCACGCGCAACGGGTGTCGGGCACGTAAACCATACTGCAAGTCGGCAGGGCTGCCTATGGCGTAGCGGCTACCGCGGCCGGGAGCTTGCAGTCGTCAACATCTATTTGTCGATGTCTCCAGTGCTGGCCCTAGGCCTTTCGTTGCGATCGACGCCAGCGGCAAGGAGCTGAATCGTGCTCCGACTCACGTCGGTGCTCCGTGGCCGGCGAAGTGTCGCGCGGCACGTTCTGCAAGCAATTCGAGCAGCGCGGCACCCTGGTCCGCGAGCTCACACAGCAATTGCCAACGAACTGAAGCGGATGGCCGAACCCGTGTTGCTGAGTTACGATGACCCGGCTGAACGGGTGTCTTGATGCACGACACAACGCGTGGCAGGCATGAAGTCCAATCCGAATCCAGTTCACGTCCACTTCGACGAGTTCGAACTCGATGAGGCGAATGCCCGCCTGCTGTGCAACGGCAGGGCAGTCGCGCTTGCGCCCACGCCCTTCAACCTGCTGTGTGCGCTGGCTCGCCGGTCGGGCGTGCTACTCACGAAGGGTGCCCTTCTCGACGCGGTATGGGGCCACCAGTTCGTCACCGAATCGGTACTCAAGACCGCCATCAGTGACCTGCGGGCAGCGCTCGGTGACAACCCCCGCAAGCCACGATTCATCGAGACCGTGTCCCGGCGCGGCTACCGGTTCATTGCAAAGCCGGCCGAAGCGCCTGCGGCACAGTCGGTTCCTGGCGCGGTGCCGCCACGCCCACAGCTTTCGCCGTCGTTCATCGGCCGGGCGAACGCCATCGCCCGGCTGCAGCAGGCGTGGGAACTGGCCCGCACCGGACAGCGCGCGGTGGTTTGGGTCGCCGGCGAACCTGGCATCGGGAAGACCACGCTGATCGAACACTTCGTCGCCAGCCTCGGCGATATCCCCTGCGCACACGGGCAGTGCGTAGAGCACTACGGCACGGGCGAGCCATACCTGCCGGTGCTGGAAGCCCTGGCCGAAATGTGCCGCAGGGACAGCGCACTGCCGGCGCTGCTGCGCAGCGTCGCGCCGACCTGGCTGCTGCAGCTGCCGTGGCTGAATACCGCGGAAGAACGCGATGCGCTGAGGCGCGGGTCGGCCGGCGTCGGCCCGGACCGCATGTTGCGCGAGATGGGCGAGTTGCTCGACCGCTATACCGAGCAGCGTCCGCTGCTGCTGGTGACGGAAGATCTGCACTGGAGTGACCGCGCGACCCTTCAGCTGATCGACTACGTCGCCCGGCGTCGCCCTCGCGCGCGCCTGATGTGGCTGTCAACCTTCCGCCTGGCCGAGGTGATCGCGCTGGACCATCCGCTCAATCCGTTGCGGCACGAGTTGCGTCTGCAGCGCTTGTGCCAGGAGGTGGTGCTCGACTCGTTCTCGGAGACCGAGGTCGCCGACTTCATCGCGCAACGCTCGGCCTCGCTCGCGCGCGACGACGAATTCGTCCGTGCGCTGCACAAGCGAACGGACGGCGTGCCGCTGTTCGTCTCCTCGGTAATTGCCGAGGTGCTGGAACGCACGGCAGACGATGCAGCGGCGGAAGCGCGGCTCGCGGCGATGGCGGTGCCGGAGAACCTGGCGGCCATCATCGACCACTACATCGCCAAACTGGACAGCGAGTCGCGCGCCCTCCTCTCGACGGCAGCCGTCTGCGGGGTGGAATTCCGCGTCGACACGGTGGCGCTGGCCCTGGGGCGGGATATCGCGTCGGTGGCCGATGCCTGCGAGGCGCTGGTGCGCGAGCACGTGTGGCTCACCACGCCGCACAGAGTTGATGGAGACGAGGCGGCCGAGCTCCCCTACGCATTCAGGCATTCGCTGTTCCGCCAGGTGCTGTACGATCGCACGCCACCTTCGGCCCGCATTCAGCTGCACCTCAAGGTGGGCGCTGCCCTTGAAAGGGGGCGTTCGGCCAGCGCGCCGGTGGCCGCAGCGGAGTTGGCGATGCACTTCGACCGGGCGCGGCAGCCGATGGCCGCGCTGCGCTACTACACCGAGGCGGCGGAAGCGGCGCTGCTGCACTTCAGCCCGGCCGCGTCCATCAGCCTCATCGAGCGCGCCTCGGTCCTGCTCCAGCAGGCGCCGGCGGGGGAAGAGCGCAACGCCTTCGAGATTTCGATCGCCACCTTGCACGGCGTCGCGGCCTTCCGATCGCTCGGTGTGGGCAGCGAGACCAGAAGCGCCTTCGAGCGCGCTTACGCGCTGCTGCAGGACTTGCCCTGGCACCCTATGCGCGGGCGGCTGCTGCACGGCTTCGGCTACGTGCTGAGCCTGCGCGGCGAGTACGCGCAAGCGATGGCTGTAGCGGAAAGGTCCGAGGCGCTCGCCGCGGGATCGGAGGATCCGCCGCTGATGCTGGCGGCCTGCATCGTGCACGGCGAGGTGCACCAGTTACAGGGACGGCCGCAAGCGGCGCTCGCATGGTTTGAGCGTGGGCTCGCGATCGCCGAGGCGCTCGACATCAAGGCTGCGGAGGTCTTCGTCACCGACCCGCAGGTCATGCTGCTCGGGATGCTGGCCATCGAGCTCGTGCACCGCGGCCGGGTCGGGCAGGCTCGGGCCCATGTGCAGCGGTCGCACGAGCGCGCGCGCGAGTTGCGGCAGCCGATGACGCAGCTCGTCGCGACCTGGCATGAAGCATTATTCGAGGTGCGCCTGGGCAACGCCAACCGGGTGGCGGTCCTGGCCGAGGAGATGCAGTCGCTGGTCGATGAATTCTCCCTGGCGCAGGGCCGCACGGCCTGCCTCTGGTTCCGCGGCTGGGCTCAGGCATTGAACGGAGCGCCGCTCGAAGGTCACCGCGTGATCCGCGAGGCCTTCGAAGAGAACATCCGGCTCGGCATGCGCTCCGGCGCCAGCGAGGTGTTGGGCTATGCCACGCAGGCCCTGCTGCTGGCCGGCCGGCATGATGCGGCGCAGGCGCAGCTCAACGAGGCATTGCTGGTGGCGGAAGAGCTGGCTGAGCGCGTGGTCCTGCCGCAGCTGTGGCTACTGCAGGCGGCGATTGCCCGTGCCCAGGGCCGGCCCGACGCCGCCTCGGTCCGGAGCGCCATCGAAGAGGCTCGCGTGCAGCAGGCACCCTGGCTCGAGCTGCTCGCGCTCGTCGACCATTGCGAGCACCAGGAGGCGGCTGCCGCCGAGCGCAGCGCCCTTGCTGCGCTCGTCGACCGGTTGCCGGAAGCGAGCAACACAGTGCCGGTGCGGCGCGCGCGCTCGATTCTGCAGGGCGTGAAGCCGGACTGACATCGAACGGCCGGGGGGTCCTCGTCCTCCAGAGTTCCGGAACCGGCCCCTTCAGCGCAAGCCCCCAGCCACTGCCCGTCGTGCTTGCGGGACATGCGCACTCGCGACCGAACGCCGACCATTTCCTGACGACCCGGACCGGGGATCGGCCTACGCTGGGCAGATCCTCCAATCCCCTGCTGCCATGACGCTGAACCCTGAATCCAAGTACCCGAACCGCCGTGCCTACGTGCTGAAGTTGCGGGGCGACGCTACTCCCGGAGCGCTTGCCGGCCGCATTGAAAACCTGGTCACCGGGCGCCAGCGGGAGTTTGCCTCCGCCTTCGAGTTGCTGGCATCCATTGCCAGCGACGTCGAGTGCGACGCCGCCGAGCGCCCCGCCGGCGACCACGCTGAGTGAGCCGCACACATGGCGACCGAATCGCGACGCAACGCTGACGACTTCGTGCGCAGCACGCCTTACGCTGACACCCCATCGAATCCAGACGAGTTCAATCCGATGTCATCTCTATCCGTATCCCCGCTGCACGACCAGGCCGGCCGGAAGATCACCCAACGGTCCGAACAGGGGGTCGGTCGCGTCGTCGCGCTAGCCCTTGCCGCATCGATCGCCCTGGTGTTGACCGGCTGCTCGACGCCTGTCTCCCACGCGAAGGTCGACGTACCGGCCCAGTTCGCCGCGGGCACGGTCGCCGACATGGAGCCCGAGGCCGCGTGGTGGGAAAGCTTCCACGACCCGATCCTGACCGACCTGGTGCGCCGCGCGGCCACCGGGAACCGCGACGTCAGGATCGCCACCGAACGGCTGCAGGCCGCACGTGCCGGCGTGACGGTCAGCCGGTCCTTCCTGATGCCCAGCGTGAGCGCGGTCGGCTCGGCCGGCGACCGCAGCAGCGGCTACGGGGGTGGGGTGAAGCAGCATATGCCGGACACTCAGACCGCCAGCGCCGGCCTCGACGTGTCGTGGGAGGTCGACCTTAGCGGCCGCCTGCGCGCCGGAGCGGCCGCGTCCGCCGCCGATGCGCTGGCGGCGGAACACGGCGTGCGCGGCGTGCGCCTGCTGGTACTGACCGACGTCGCCAGCAACTACTTCACCCTGATCGGGGCACAGCGCCAGCTCGACACGCTGCGCGCGATCTCCGACGCCCACGACGAGACCCTGCGCCTGGTGAAGGCGCGCCACCGCGCGGGCCTGGCGACTTCGTTCGACCTGGAGCGCGCACAGACGGACGCCGCGTCGGCGCGCGCGCAGATCCCGCCGCTGGAGACGGTTGCGGCGGTCTCGCGGCACCGCATCGCGGTGCTGATCGGCGACCAGGCCTTCCATGCAGCTGCCATCGAACCCTGGAGCGGCGACGTGGTCGTGCCCCAGGCCCAGCCTGGACAACCCGCCGCACTGCTGCAGCGCCGACCGGACGTCCTCGCTCTCATGGCGCAGCTGGATGCGGCCAATGCGCGCCGCAAGCAGGCCGCGGCCGAATGGTTCCCGCGGCTGTTCCTGGATGCGTCGTTCGGCCGCCAGAACGTGGAGCTGAACAGCATCGGCCTCGGCTCGGCCCGCTACACCAACGTGGCGGCCCTGCTTGCGATGCCGATCTTCAACGCCGGCCGCACGCAGGCCCTGAACCAGGCCGCGGAGAGCGGCCAACGTGAGGC
This sequence comes from uncultured Pseudomonadota bacterium, assembly GCA_963844195.1. GTDB lineage: Bacteria > Pseudomonadota > Gammaproteobacteria > Burkholderiales > Burkholderiaceae_E > Lautropia. The sequence continues at coordinate 487,090 of CAWJNC010000010.1, forward strand.
GGTTCTGCGTGCCGAGGACGGCATGGTGCGCGCGCTGGAGGACGTGGAAAACGCGCTGGTCGCGCTCTCCTCCGAGCGGCAGCGCTCGCAATCGCTGCAAACCGCTGCCGCATCCGCAGAAGCGGCGCTGGGCCGCGCGCAATCGCTCTACGACCGCGGGCAGGTTGATCTGCTGCCGCTGCTGGATGCGCAGCGGTCGCGACTGACGGTCCGTCTCAGCGCCAACGACAGCAGCACCCGCCTGCTGCTCGACAGCGTGCAGCTCTACAAGGCGCTGGGCGGGGGCTGGCAGGTCTTCGAGCCCGCCGCCCAGCCCCCTGTGCCACCCGTGGCCGCCCGCCCCCTTTCCTGAAAACCTTTGTCTCTCACGAGGAACTGTCATGAAGAACTCTCTTGCAGCGGTCGGTGCCTTGGCCGCAGCCACGATGCTCTCCGCGTGCAGCCCGGAGGCGCCGCCCGTGCAGGCGCCGCGGTCAGTGCTCGCCGCCGAACTTCGCTATGACGAGGCCCGCGAAGCCAATCGCTACGTGGGCACGGTACAGTCGCGGCATGAAGTGGAGCAGGCCTTCCGCGTCGGTGGCAAGCTTGTCCAGCGCAAGGTCGACGTCGGTCAGTTTGTGCGCGACGGCGAGGTGCTGGCCGTGCTGGACGACGCCGACTACCGGCTTGCCGAGGATGCAGCGCGGCAGCTGCATGCCGCCGCCGTCACTCAGGCGCGACAGGCTGACTCGGAGCGACGGCGACTCGGCGACCTGAAGAGAGACGGCTCGGTGAGCGTGGCCGACGACGAGCGCGCCACCACCGGCGCGCAGACGGCGCACGCAGCCGCCGAGGCCGAGGCGCGCAAGCTCGAGCTCGCGCGCAACCGACTCAAGTACACCGTGCTTCGCGCCTCGCGCAGCGGCGTGGTCACGTCGGTGCGTTTCGAGGTCGGGCAGGTCGTGCCCGAGGGGCTGCCGGTCGTCTCGATTGCCAACCCCGGCGAACCCGAGATCGTGGTCGATGTGCCCGAGGACCAGGTGGCCGCCTTCCAGACCGCGCGCTTCAAGGCATCGCTGGCGAGCGCGCCGGCCGACGCCTTCGACGTGGCGCTGCGCGAGCTGTCGCCGCAGGCCGCCGCCCAGACCCGCACCTACCGCGCGCGGCTGAAGCTGTTGAACGCCCGCACGCTGCCGCTCGGCGCCACCGCCACGCTGGTGGCCGACCGCGTGATGTCGGGCACCCCGGTGGCCGCCGTCCCGGCCGCAGCCATCACGCAAAGCAACGGCAAGCCGGCGCTGTGGGTGGTGAGGAGAACGGGCCAGGAGCCGGTGGGCACCGTGGAGCTGATGGGCGTGTCCGTGCACGGCTATCGCAACGACGACGTGCTGGTGTCCGGCCCGCCGGCCGGCGAGCAGGTCGTCACCGCCGGGGTGCAGAAGATGTCTCCAGGATTGACGGTCGCGCTTCCCGGCGCGGCGGTGGCTGAAACGAACAAGGTGGCCGCGCAATGAACAACTTCAACCTCACACACTGGGCGTTGGGCCACCGCGCCGTCGTCCTGTTCCTGCTCCTCATCGTCGCGGTGGCCGGCGCGTTCAGCTTCACCCGTCTGGGCCAGCTGGAGGATCCGAACTTCTCGGTGCCGTCCATGACCGCCGGTGTCGCCTGGCCGGGCGCGACCGCCCAGCAGATGCAGGACGAGGTGCTCAACCGTATGGAAAAGAAGCTCGAGCAGATCGATCACTTCGAGAAGGTGGTCACCTTTGCCCGGCAAGGCTACGGCGGCATGACCCTCACCGTGAAAGGCGGAACGTCGAAGGCCGACCAGCGCGAGGCCTGGTACCAGGCGCGCAAGAAGCTCAACGACCTGCGCCTGGAACTGCCCGACGGCGTGATCGGCCCGGTCGTCAACGACGAATACGGAGACGTCTACGGTCTGATGTACGCCGTCAAGGGCGACGGCATCAACCACGCCAACCTGTCCGATGCGGCCGAGGAAATCAAGCGTCGCATGCTCAAGGTGCCGATGGTCAAGAAGGTCGACGTGATCGGCAAGCAGGCCAAGCGGGTCTACATCGAGTTCTCGCACGAGCGCCTGGCCGCGCTGGGCATCACGCCGCTGGCGATCGCCGACAGCCTGAAGAGCCAGAACGCAATGTTGCCCGCGGGCCAGGTCGACACCCATGGCGACCGCGTCATGGTGCGCGTGAGCGGCCAGTTCGCCAGCGACGACGACATCCGCAACGTGCCGGTCTCGGTCGGCGGCCGGACGATCAAGCTGGGCGACATCGCGACCGTCCAGCGCGGCCACGAAGACCCGCCGACCTACACCGTGCGGCACAACGGCCAGCCGGTGCTGATGATCGGCATCTCGATGACCGACGACGGCAACATCGTCGAGCTCGGCAAGGCGATGGAGGGCGCGGTCGAGAAGATCCAGGCCGAGCTTCCGCACGGCGTGGAACTGGAGCGTGTGGCCGACCAGCCCACCACCGTCAAGGAGTCTATCTGGGACTTCGCAAGCTCGCTGATGGAGGCGCTGATCATCGTGATCGCCGTGAGCCTGGCGAGCCTGGGCTGGCGCTCCGGCCTCGTCGTCGCGACCTCGGTGCCGCTGGTGCTCGGCGGCGTGGCGCTGTTGATGCTGACGATGGGCTGGAACCTCGAGCGCATCTCGCTGGGCTCGCTGATCATCGCGCTCGGCCTGCTGGTCGACGACGCGATCATCGCCATCGAGATGATGGTGGTGAAGATGGAGAGCGGCTGGGACCGCGCCAAGGCGGCCGTGTTCTCCTACCAGGCCACGGCGATGCCGCGGCTGACAGGTGCGCTGATCACTGCCGCCGGCTTCCTGCCGATCGGTCTGTCGCAGTCGACCACCGGCGAGTACGCGGGTGGGATCTTCTGGATCGTCGGCGCCGCGGTGCTGCTGTCGTGGATCTGCTCGGGCATCTTCACGCCGTACCTCGCGATGAAGATGCTGCCGAAGGACCTCGGCCAGCACCATCATGCCAGTGACCCGTACGACACGAAGTTCTATCGCAAGCTGCGCGGCCTGATCGACCTGGCCATCGAGCGCCGCTGGCTGGTGATCGGCACGACGGTCGCCGCGCTGGCCGTCGCGCTGGCGGGGACCGGGCTGGTGCCGCAGCAATTCTTCCCCAACAGCTCGCGGCCCGAGCTGGTCATCGACCTGCGCCTGAAGGAAGGCTCTTCCTTCGCGGCGACAACCGAGCAGGTGAAGAAGATGGAAGCGGCGCTGGCCAAAGACCAGGACGTCAAGTTCTTCACCGCCTACACCGGCGCCGGCGCGCCCCGCTTCTACCTGGCGCTCAACCCCGAGCTGCCAAACACGGGTTATGCCCAGTTCGTCGTGATGACGCAGGATCTACAGGCGCGCGAGCGCGTCCGATCGCGGCTGATGGCTTCGGCGGACCAGCAGTTCCCGCAGGCCTGGGTGCGTGTTACCCGGCTGGAGCTGGGCCCGCCGGTTGGATACCCGGTTCAATTCCGGGTCGTCGGCCCCGACACGCAGGTGGTGCGCAAGATCGCCCGTGACGTCGAGAAGGTGGTAGCGGCCAGCCCGAAGGTGCGCGACGTGCAGCTCGACTGGAACGACCCGGTGCGCACACTGAAGGTGCAGCTCGACCAGGACAAGGCGCGAGCGCTCGGCCTCACGCCCGCCGACGTGTCGCTGGTGACCCAGACCGTGATGAACGGCGCGACGCTGTCGCAGCTGCGCGAGCGGGAGGACCTGATCGACATCGTGGCCCGCGCCGTGCCGGAGGAGCGCCTGAACCTCGACACGCTGAAGGACGTGACCCTCTACACCCGCCACGGCACGGTGGTGCCTTTGTCGCAGGTGGCGAGTGTCCGCCACGAGCTCGAAGAGCCGGTGCTGTGGCGCCGCAACCGCGACATGGCCATCACCGTGCGCGCCGACGTGAACGACGGCGAGCAGGGAGTATCCGTGACGCGGGAGATCCAGCCGATGCTCAAGGACATGGAGGCGAAGCTGCCGTCGGGCTACCGCATCGACGTGGGTGGCGCGGTGGAAGAGAGCGACAAGGCGAACGAGGCGCTGCTGGCCGTGGTCCCCCTGATGCTCGGGACCATCATGCTGCTGCTGATGCTGCAACTGCAGGACTTCTCCCGCATGTGGATGGTGCTGCTGACGGCGCCGCTCGGGCTGATCGGCGTGGTGCCCGCGCTGCTGGCGTTCCAGGCGCCGCTCGGCTTCGTCGCGATCCTCGGCATCATCGCGCTCGGCGGCATGATCATGCGCAACTCGGTGATCCTGATCGACCAGGTGCAGATCGAGATCGCCGCAGGGAGCGCCCCGTGGAACGCGGTGCTCGACGCCGCTGTCCACCGGACGCGCCCGGTGGTGCTCGCGGCTCTGGCCGCCGTGCTTGCGATGATCCCGCTCACGCGGAGCGTGTTCTGGGGCCCGATGGCAATCGCGATCATGGGCGGCTTGACCGTCGCGACCCTGCTGACGATCTTCTTCGTGCCGGCGCTTTACGCCGCATGGTTCAAGGTCCGCCGCCAGCCGGCCGGCGGCACCGAACCGGTGCCGGGTTCCGCGGTGCTCGCCTCGTGACGGCTGTGGCGCAGTTCGTCCCCGAACCAAAGGCGTCGAGCCGGGGGCGACGCCAGCCAGAACAGCGGACTCGCGTCGCGATGACCCGACTGCGGTCGACGATGTTCCAGCAACGGGCCTGCATGCTGCTCGTGTGCACGGCGACTCTCCTTCTGGGCGCCTGCTCGACGGCGCGGCCTTGGATCAATCAGCCGATTGCGGCGGCGTCGGCCGTTACCGCCATGCCGATGATGGTCCCTGTGGTCGACGCTCGCGAGCCGCCGTGCTCCGATCGTCGCCGCGGTCACCCTGTCAGGAGGTGGGGCGCGCGCAGCCGCCTTCGGCCTGGGCGTTCTCGAGGAACTGAAGGCAACGCAGTTTGAACTTGACGGGCGGCCGACGACGCTGCTCGACGAGGTGGGGCTGGTCAGCGGCGTGTCAGGCGGCAGCATCCTCGCGGGTTACTACGCGGCCTTCGGCGACGAGGTTTTCACGCGCTTCGCGCGCGAGTTCCTGCTCGTGAACTTCCAGTCGAGCCTGATCCGGGACCTTCTTCTGACACCGCGCACCGTCTACGGGCTGTCATCGCCCTGGTACGGCCGCAGCAACGCCCTGGCGCAACGGCTCGACACCGTCTTCCGCGGCAAGACCTTCGGCGACCTGCGGGCGCAGCATTCGCGGCGGCGCCTGCTCGTCACTGCCACCGACCTGACCACCGGTGCGCCGTTCGAGTTCACGCCCGAGCAGTTCGCGCTGATCTGCTCCGACCTCGACAGCGTGCCGCTGTCCTTTGCAGTCGCCGCTTCGTCGTCGGTGCCGCTGCTGCTGAGCCCGATGACGATCAGGAACCATGCCGGCAGCTGCCAGCCACCCGCGCCCTTGGACGCAGAGCAACCGGCCGATCCTAATCTCTCGGCCCGTCTGCTGCAGCTCATCGCCGGCTCCTATAGCGACGCGGAGAAACGGCCGTACATCCATCTCGTCGACGGGGGCCTCGTCGACAACCTGGGCGTGCGCAGCCTGCTGGATCGCGCCGTTGCCGCCGGCTCGCTTGGTGCTGTTTTCGGCGGACGCCCGCCGGGTTCGGTGCGGAAGATCGTGCTCATCAGTGTGAACTCCGAGCGCGACACGACCGACCGCATCGACAAGAGCGACCGTGTGCCCAGCACCTCTCAGGTGCTGGACTCGCTGGTGTACGGCGCCGGCTCCCGACCGACGATCGAGACAACCGTCATGATGCAAGACGTCGCGCGACGCCTGTCCGGGGAACTGCAGGCCTCCCGCAGCCTGCCCGGCAGCCCGTTCTCCGCTGATGCCGAGATCCACGTCATCAACCTCAGCCTGCACGCCCTCCACGATGCTTCGTTGCGACACGCCGTGCTGCACGTGCCTACCGCACTGACGATCCTGCCGGGACAGGTCCGTGAGCTCAGGGCCGCCGGTCGCAGGGCCGTGCGCGAATCTGCCGCCTTCCAGCGGCTACGGCGCAGCCTGGACGAGCGCGCCGGCCAAATGGCGCTCGACACCACATTCTTGCAAATGGCACAGCGGAGTAGGCCTTGAGGACCGATACAAATACGCATGGCCGACGCCTACCTCCTCCATTCAGGAGCTCAGACATGCGGCGTGAATTGGTATGCACTGAGGCCGCCATACCGCCGCGCCTGGCCGTGCGCAGCGTCGAAATGCCGCGACCCGGCACCGAGGAGGTGCTGGTGCGAGTTCAGGCCACCTCCGTAAACCCGGTTGACGCCAAGCGCGCGGCTGGCTATGGCCGTCGCCTGCTGGGGCTCAAAGCCGCGGCCCGCTATCCGCTCGTGCTCGGCAATGACGTCGCCGGTGTCGTCGAATCCATCGGCGCCGGCGTGAATCGCTATGCGCCTGGGCAACGCGTGTTCGGCCTGCTGGGCACAGGTCGCGCAGGTGGCGCGCATACGTCGCACGTCGTCGTGCCGCAGGACTTCCTGCTGCCCGCCCCGGACGACGCCGATCCGACCGCACTGGCGGCGTTGCCGTATTCGTTCACGACGATGTGGCTCGCGCTGCGTTCGACCGGGATCAGCTCTGGCAACGCGCGCGGCGCCCGCGTGCTGATCAACGGCGCCAGCGGTGGACTGGGCCGTTTGGCCATGCAGGTTCTCCAGCCCTGGGGCAGCCGGATCACCGGGATCGGCGGAAAGGGCCAGCGCCAGGCCGTCCTGGATCTCGGAGCCGAGGTGGCCGTCGAGCACGGCCCTGCCTGCATCCCCTCACTGCCCGCGGATTTCGACGTAGTGCTGAACTTCGCGAACTGGGACGACGATTCCCTGCTGGCATCGCGGCTCGGCCCCCGAGCGATGGGCCAGGCGACCACGGTCCACCCCTTGCTCGCAAACTTCGACCGGTTGGGATGGCTGGGCGGGGCATGGGCCAGCCGTCGCGACCGGAGCAGGATCCGCGCCATTGTTGGTTCGCGCGCACCGGGGGCCCGCTATGCCTGGACCATCTTCAAGCCCGACCTGGAGGCCCTCGAGACGCTCGCCGAGGGGGTTCGGGCCCGAAAGCTCGAGCTGCCGGTCGGCCTCGCCGTGCCCTTCGAGAACGCCATTGCTGCGTTCGACCATGTGTCGGCGGGCCGACCCGGCCGAGCGGTCCTGCTGCCGTGAAGCCCTCTTTCAGGAAGGTGAAAAGCATGAGCGGAATCGCATCCATGGCAGACGTCCTCGCGCTCGAAAAGGAGCCCGACGGGCTGCTGCCAAACAGCACCTACGAAATGGTTGGCGCCGCAGCGCGCACCCATCCCGATGCCCCGGCGCTGTCGTTCCTCCTGCGCATCGAGGACCATGCGCAGCCGCAGGTCTGGACCTACGAGACGCTGTTCTCGCGCATCACGGCCACCGCGAACCTTCTCCATGAGCTGGGCGTCGGCAGCGACGACGTCGTCGCCCTCGTGCTGCCCAACCTGGCACCGCCTCTGCTCGGCCGAGTTCGAAGCCTGCGACACGTCGTGCTGGTCGATCTGGTCGGCCAGTCCCCGGGTTCTGCGGACACGGAGGTGCGTGAGGGCGCAGGTCAGTTCGGCATGCACGACCTCGAGCGGGGCCTTCAGCGACAACCCATGGACCGCCTGATCAGCGGCCGTGTGATCCGCCCGGGTGACCGGTCGTCCTACTTCTGTACCGGTGGCACCACCGGCGCGCCGAAGATCGCGATGCGCACGCATGCGAACGAGGTGGCCAACGCGGTCAGGCTGGTGGCTGCCATGCCGCTGACCGGCGTCGGCAGGATCTTCAAGCCCGCACTCAGGCAGCGCGAGATCGTGGATGCGCTGCGAACGGCGCTGGAGGAGGCGGGCGCCCCCGCTTCCCGGCTTGACGTCATCAACGACCCGCGCCTCGGCATCCAGGTCGAGGTCGGAGTGGCGAACCGCGCCACCGCCGACATCGCCCGCGAAGTCCTGGGCCAATTTCCGTTCCGCTTCGAGGCGTCGTGGACAAGCTGCGCTCAATGATGGTGTTCGAGCAGGTGGTGGCCGAGAACGGCTTCTCCGCTGCTGCCCGCAAGCTCGACATCTCGCCCGGCGCAGTGACGCGCCTGGTCGGCGATCTGGAGGACCATCTGGGCGTGCGGCTGCTTCAGCGCACCACGCGCCGGCTCGCCTTGACACCCGCAGGGGAGGCCTACCTCGATCGCGTGCGCGGCATTCTTGCGGACCTCGAAGTGGCGGACGATGTTGCCCGCAGCCATGCCCTCGAGATGTCGGGCAGCATTCGGGTGTCGGCGCTACCCGGTATGGCCACCCATCTGGTCGCGCCCGCGGTTGCCGAATTCCGGCGCCAGCATCCAAAGGTGACCATCGAACTGCGCTCGGACGTGCTGGCCTCCCACGCGATCGAGGCGAATGACATCACGCTCCTGACCGACCAGTTCGTCGTTCCCTCCGAAATGGTCGTACGCCGCGTTGTCGAGACCACGTCCATCCTGTGCGCGTCGCCCGACTACCTTCGACGGCACGGCGAGCCGCATTTGCCGCAGGACCTGCAACAGCATGCCGTGGTGCGCCTGATCCTGCCCGACATCGCCTCCGGCCCACTTCGCCTGATCGACGAGACGGACCCAGGTCGCGAGGAGGCCGTCAGCGTCAGCCCGGTTCTTACCTGCAACGACCACGAGGCGGTGTTGCGCAGCACCTTGGACGGCGCCGGCATCAGCAGCCAGGCGCTTCAGGTAGTGGCTCCGATGCTGCGCACCGGCCAGCTCCGGCGTGTTCTGGCCCCCTGGATCGCGGAGCGGTTCACGCTGACCGCAGCCTATGCCAGCCGCAGGCACCTGCCAACGCGCATCCGGGCATTCCTGGATCACCTCATCGGCTCCGCGGAGCAGTAGAAAGTCCGCGAGATCTAAATGTCTTCAACGCCAGCAATCCGCTGGGCCGGAGGTTAGTCTGCATCGCGACCTGCGCACCAATCCACATCCCAGGTCACGTCCCCCTGCTGTGGACCATGCGCAGCGTTCCATCGGGGCGCACTACCCGGTATTCCACGTCGTAGCGGGGGCCGCCGCGCAAGGCCGCGTCACTGGCCGCCGCAGCCTTGGCGTAATGCAGGGCTGGAGCGAAATCCTGACGCGTGAAGCGATGCTCGGCGTCGGTTTCCCGGTACACGTCGAAGGAAAGATGCACCAGCGTAAGAAAGCGCTCCTCGCTCGCCTTCAGCGCCGCTTCGAGGCGTTGGCGCTCGCCGAGGTCTGCGAGGTAACTTGGCATCACTGGTAAGAACGGCGCGTCAGAGAGAACGCCCATCCAGGCCAGGCTTTCGCCACAGCCCTTACAAAGTGGCGCACCTCCGGTATCTCCAAGAGCCGTCGAGGATCGTTGACGTCGGGCGCGAAGTCGTCAGATAAGCGTCCACCCTCGGTCGGCCTTCGGTCCGCGCGCTCAGAGCCGCGCGCGCATCGCGAGCAGCTCGAAGCGGCAAGCCTGGCCGAACGCGTATAAAGGGTCGGGGTTGTCGGAACGCACCATGTCGCGCAGGCTCTCGATGGACAGGTTCTGCGAGAAGTACTGATCGGTGATGCGCCTGAGCAGCCGGTCTGCCTCGGCGAGGACGGCGGGCGATGCACACAACCGGATCCGGTTGAGCAGCGCATATCCGGAAAGCAGCGTCTCGGGCTTGTCGAGTTCGTGCGTCAGCGCATCGACGAGCAGGCGACCGCATTCGCCGACGAACTCGCCGTACAGCGCCTCCCGCTTGCCGACTTCGACGCGGATGAGCTCGCGCCGGTTGAGCGTCTTCTGCGTGATCCACGCGGTGGCGACCGTGGCGCTGCCGCCGATCGCGAGGCCCGAGAGTACGGTGACGGCGGACATGTCCATGGCCGAGCGGTTCGCTTCGTGCGTGCGTCAGGGGTGATCGTTCGGCGCTAAGCCTGGGGGGATTCTGATTGAAGAATCATGGCTCTACCGAGGGTCTCGAAGGATCTATCCATGCCGCCACTTTAAGTCTCGCTTTGCGCCAAGTCGTCAGCGAACGGTCGAGAAAGGGTCGCCAATTTCCGCCGAGGCGACAGCGCGGCTGACAAGGCGACCGGCGCAGAGGCGACGACCCGACGGGGAGCGCGCCTAAAATTTGCCCTAAAGCGCGGCCACCGGCGCAAGCCAGGAGAGCACCCAGCACTTGGGGCGCAATGGGTTTCACCATGGGGGCGCGTACTGAACTCCAGCACGACCGAACGGCAACCTAATCTCGACGTTTCGCTGACGACTTCGTGGCGGCCGACGCTTAACCTGCACGGCAGGCAAACGAGGAACTCCTCATGAGCACGACGATCGCGAAGTACCGCCTTGGGCGTGTTGGGCTGCACCTGGCGTGCATTCTCCGAGGCAGCAAACCGAGCATGCATCTGGCCGGCATATTGCGCGAGTTCGCCTGACGGCCGACGTTCAAGACACCGAGGGCTGCAATGACTCTGAACCCCAATGTATCCGAACCTGCACGCATACGTGCTCAAGCCGCGCCGCCCGACGCACGGGTAGCCACCCCAACCATTTTTGACATCTAGGCATGGGAGCAGCCTCAATGCAAACTCGGACGTTCTCCTTAGGTATCCTCTTCCTTGCGGCCGCCGTGCTCGCGCTGAATGCGGTGGCGGCTGCGCCCCCGTATCCGGCCAAGCTGCTGAAGATCATCGTCCCCTTCCCAGCCGGCAGCGGAACGGACGCGGGGGCACGCGTGCTCGGCCAATGGCTTACCGCCAAGACAGGCCAGGCCGTCATCGTCGACAACCGCCCCGGCGCCTCCGGGTTCATTGCGGCGCAGGCGGCGGCCGCTGCGGCACCGGACGGGCACACCGTGCTGTTGACGACCAACACCACGCACGCCGCCAACCCGGCGATGTTCAAGAAGCTGCCCTACGACCCCGTGAAGGATTTCGAGCCGGTCAGCATGGTCGGCAGCGCGGGGTTGCTGCTGCTCGTGCCGGCAGCCAGCCCTGACCAGAACTTCGGCTCGTTTCTCGCGCGGCTGCGCGCCGGCGGCCAGCGGCTGCACTTCGGCGCCGGCAACTCCTCCAGCCGCATCGCCGGCGAGCTGCTCAAGACCGCCACCGGAGCCGATCTGCTGGCGGTGCCCTACAAGGGAACGCCACAGGCCCTGACCGACCTCATGGGCGGGCAGATCGACTTCATGTTCTGCGATATCAACCCGGCGCTGCCGCTGGTGATGAGCGGCAAGTTGCGCGCGCTGGCCACCTCGAGCGCGGATCGCGAGCTGCTGCTGCGCGACATCCCCACCTTGAAGGAAGCCGGCTTGAAGGACTTCGAGATGACGGTGTGGTCGGCGGCCTTTGTTCCCGCGAAAACGCCCACGGACACCGTCGCGAAGCTGAACGAGCTGCTTCGCGCGGCGCTCGCGGACCCCGCGGTACGCCAGCAGTTTTCAAACACCGGCGGCCGCAGCCGCGGATCGACACCCGACGAGCTGCGCGCGTTCGTGAAGTCGGAAATGGCCAAGTGGGACGCCGCCGTCAAGACCTCAGGAATCCAACCGGAATGAAGACCAACCCTACCATAGTGAGGGCGGCCGACTTGGCCGCCTACGCGCCGGCCAACCACACCGGCACCTCCAACGTTCGCGTGATCGGCCCGGAGACCGTCGGCGCGACGGCGCTCGAAGTGCTGATCGGCACGATCGTGAAGTCGCACGGCGCGAAGCCGCACGCGCATCCGCACCTGGAGCAGTGCGCCTACATGATCGAAGGCACCGGCGAGTCGAGAGCGCAGGGCCGCATCGAAGTGATACCGCGCGGAAGCTGGGGTTACGTGCCGGCCGGCGCGTTCCATTCGTTTCGCGTAACCAGCGACGAGCCCGGGCGGGTGCTGGTTGTCTACGCGCCGCCCTACGCCGAGAACCCGGCACACACGATCACCGAACCTGACCCCGCGGTTTCGCCGCGCGGCAAGGCCCGCGTGCTGGCCGCCGATGACGCCACCTCCGCCACCTCCGCCACCGTTGCCCTCATCGATCGCGACACCGTCGGCGCGCAATGGGTCGAGATCGATGCCCTGCGCATGGCCGATGGCAGTGCGCTGTCGTGCGCCGCGAGGCCGGATGCCGAGCAGGTGCTTTACCTCGAAGACGGCCACATCGATGCGCACGCCGGCGAGCAGTACTTCCATCTCGCGCCCGGCGACTTCCTGTTCCTCCCACGCGGGGCCGGCGCCGCCCTGCACTGCCCGACGGGCCGGCGGGCGTCCGGCTTCCTCATCAAGGGACGGATTCCGTCCTCGCCTTCCCTCTAAAAAGGAACTTCCATGACTGTAAGGCTGCCCACCCAGCTCACCACCTCCACCGGCGCCCCGCTGCCGCTGCCTGCGATGCCGCAGGACCGGCTGCTGACCGTCAACATCGCGCAGATCCCGCTGCTCAAGGACGTCTTCCCGGGCATCCACATCCAGCCGCTGCGACTCGACCCGGAGCGCGGAGAGTGGGTGTTCCTGGCCACCCTGGCTCCCGGTTGCTCCCTGCCACTGCACTACCACACCGGCACAGCGCAGGTGTGGACGATCCAGGGCCGCTGGCTGTACCGCGAGTACCCAGACCAGCCGCAGACGGCGGGCTCCTACCTGTACGAGCCCGCCGGTTCGGTGCACACCTTCTACTGCCCCGAAGACAACGCCGAGGACACCATTACCCTGGCCTGGATCGAAGGCGCGCAAGTCAGCTTCAATGACGACGGCACTTTCCACTCGCTCAATGACGCGGTCCTGCTTCAGCACCTGACCGAGACCGTGGCGGCGGCGCGGGGGCTCGGCCCGGTGGGCTACATCCGCGGCAAAGGCGCCGGCGTGACCGGTTCGTGATCGAAAGAGGAGTACGGGCCCAATGAAAGACGAATCGAACCACGGCGGGCCGCTCGCCGGCCTGCGCATCATCGACATCACTGAAGTCGTGATGGGTCCTTCCGCGACCCAGATGCTCGCGGACCTCGGTGCCGACGTGATCAAGGTTGAGCCGCCGGGCGGCGACATGCTGCGCGCCACCGGCCCGGGCGGGCGCGCGGGCGCCGGCCCGCTGTTCCTCAACCTGAACCGCAACAAGCGCAGCATCGTGCTGGACCTCAAACGCCCTGAAGGCAAGGAAGCGTTGCTGGAACTGGCTCGAGAGGCCGACGCCCTGGTCTACAACGTGCGTCCGCAGGCAATGAAGCGCCTCGGGCTCGACTACGAAGCGGTGCGGGAGGTGAACCCGCGCATCGTCTATGTCGGCACCTTCGGATTCAGCCAGCGCGGCCGCTACGCGTCGGCGCGCGCCTTCGACGACTTGATCCAGGCGGCAGTGGCGATCCCCGAGGCCAGCAGGCGAGCGGGATCCGACGTGCCGCGCTACGCGCCGCTCAACCTGTCGGACCGCGCGACCGGCCTGTACGCGTTCGGCGTGATCTGCGCGGCACTGCTCTCGCGCGAACGCACCGGCCGCGGGCAGTCAGTCGACGTGCCAATGTTCGAGACGACCGCGCAGATGATGCTGGGTGACCACCTGTACGGCCACACCTTCCTCCCGCCGCGCGGCGGATTCGGCTATCCGCGATTGCTCAACCCGCAGCGTCGGCCGTACGCCACGCAGGACGGCCTGGTGTGCCTCGTCGTCTACACCGACGATCAGTGGAAGGCCTTCATGGGCGCCGTCGGAGAGGCAGAGCGGTTCGCGAGCGACGCGCGCTTTGCAGACGGCGAATCGCGCACGCAGCATATCGAAGCGCTGTACGACATCTTGGCCAGCAAGTTGAAGACCAGGACCACGCAGGAATGGCGCCAGCTGCTGGAGCCGCTCGGCATCCCAGTGATGCCGGCGCACACTTTCGAGTCGCTGCTGGACGACCCGCACCTGCAGGACATCGGGTTCTTCAAGCAATTCGAGCACCCCACCGAGGGCGTGCTTCGCACGATGGCGGTGCCTAGTGAATGGCCGCAGACACCCCTGCCGCCGCTGCGTCCGCCGCCGTTGCTGGGCGAGCACAGCGTGCAAGTGTTGGCCCAGGCCGGCTACTCGCGCGAGCAGATTCTCAAGATGGTGCAGGCCGGTGTGACGCAAGTGACGACCGCACCAAACCACACGGAGGTGGCGGCATGACAACCCTCGTCAAGGTCAGCCGGCAGGACGCACGGCTGATGGTCACGATCGACCGCCCGGAACGCCGCAACGCACTTAATGCGGACGTGATCCGCGCGCTGCAGGAGGCCCTGCATCAGGGCGGGTCCGACGACACGATCCGCGTCGTCGTGCTAACCGGGGCCGGCGACGAGGCGTTCTGCGCCGGCGCCGACCTCGGCGCGGGAGCCTTCGAGTTCGACTACGCCACGCCGACCATCGTCTATGCCGACCTGCTGCGCACGGCCCGTACGCTCCAGGTGCCCCTCGTCGCTCGCGTCAACGGCGCCTGCATGGCCGGCGGCATGGGCCTGCTAGCAATGTGCGATCTCGCCATCGCCGCGCCGCACGCGATCTTCGGCCTGCCCGAGGCGAAAGTCGGCGTGTTCCCGATGCAGGTGCTCGCCGTGCTGCAGGCCCAGGTACCGCAGCGCTCTCTCACGCAGCTTTGCCTGACGGGCGACCCCATCGACGCCGCGCGGGCCCGCGAAATCGGCCTCGTCAACGAGGTAGCGCCCGACCTCGACGGCTGGCTCGAGGGCCTGCTGTCCCGCCTGCAGTCGAACTCGCCCACCGCGCTTCGGCGCGGCCTGTACGCGATGAAGGCGATGCGCTCGATGTCGTTCGAACAGGCGATCGCGTTCGGCGAGGGGCAGATCGGCCTTCTGGCCCCGACGCAGGACGCGCGCGAGGGCATCGCTGCATTCAAGGACAAAAGGAAACCGCAATGGACCGGCAAATGAAAACGCATGCCGCGGGCAAGATCGTGCGCATCGGCGGCGCCTCGGGCTTCTGGGGTGACAGCAGCCTGGGGCCCGTGCAACTGGTGCGTCAAGGCGGCATCGACTATCTGGTATTCGACTATCTCGCCGAGCTGACAATGTCGATCCTCGCGGGCGCGCGCATGAAACGGCCGGAGGAAGGCTATGCCATCGACTTCGTCACGGTGGCGCTGCGCTCGGTACTGAAGCTCGCCGTCGAGCATGGTATTCGCATCGTCAGCAACGCCGGTGGTGTGAACCCGAAGGGCTGCGCCGCAGCGGTGCAGGCGCTGGCCGACGAGCTCGGGGTGAAGGTGCGAATCGCGATCGTCGAAGGCGACGACGTGCTCCCGCTCGGGGCCGCGATGCGCGCGGCCGGCACGGTGGAAATGTCCAGTGGGCAACCGCTGCCGGAACGGCTGGTGACTGCCAATGCCTACCTCGGCGCGCTGCCGGTCGCGCGCGCGCTCGACGAGTGCGCAGACATCGTCATCACCGGCCGCTGCGTCGACAGCGCGGTCACCCTCGGCGTGCTGATGCACGAGTTCGGCTGGGCGGCAGATGACTACGACCGACTCGCCGCGGGCAGCCTCGCTGGCCACATCATCGAATGTGGCTGCCAGGCAACCGGTGGCTTGCACACCGACTGGCAGGCGGTGCCCGGCTGGGCCGACATCGGCTATCCGATCGTCGAGTGCCAGGAAGACGGCACCTTCGTTGTCACCAAGCCGCCGGGCACCGGCGGGCTCGTCACGCCGGCGACGGTAGGGGAGCAACTGCTGTACGAGATCGGCGATCCGGCCAGCTATCTGCTGCCGGACGTGGTGTGCGACTTCCGCCAGGTGCGCACGGAACAGGCCGGGGTGCATCGCGTGCTCGTGACCGGCGCCCGAGGACGCCCACCGACCCATACGTACAAAGTCAGCGCCACCGCGCAGACCAGCTTCATGGTGTCCGGACAGCTCACAATCGTCGGCATCGATGCCCCCGCGAAAGCGAAGCGCACCGGCGAGGCGCTGCTCGAACGCGGCCGCCGGCTGCTGCGAGAGAGCGGGTTCGCGGATTTCATCGCAACGAACGTCGAGCTGCTCGGCACCGAGTCCGCCTATGGGCCGCACGCCCGGGCGTTTCCGACGCGCGAAGTCGTGCTGCGCCTGACGGTGACGCACGCGGACCGGCGCGCGTTGGGGATGTTCAGCCGCGAGTTCGCCGCACCCGGCACCTCGTGGTCCCCCGGCACCACCGGGGGGCGGGCGGCCGTCCCTCGGTGTCGCCGGTATTGCGGCAGTTCGCCTGGCTCATTTCGAAGGAGGAGGTGACGCCGATGGTCACGCTTGGCGACACGACGTTCGCGGTGACGCTGCCGCCGCCGCAAACCCATGTCGCACCGGAACCACCTGCGACCTCGGAGCGCGCGCTGCCCGCCGGCCCGCGCATGAGCGTGCCGCTCTTGCAGATCGCCTTCGGGCGCAGCGGCGACAAGGGCGACACCTCCAACATCGGCTTGATCGCGCGCCATCCGGCCCTGCTTCCCGTACTGAAGGACCAGGTGACGCCGGGGCGCGTGAAGGAGTATCTCGGCCATCTGGTGGAAGGGCCGGTCCGCCGCTACGAACTCCCCGGCATCCATGCCATCAACCTGGTGTGCGAGCGTGCGCTCGGCGGCGGTGGCATGGCATCGCTACGCAACGACCGGCTCGGCAAGGCCATGGCGCAGATCCTGCTCGACATGCCGGTCGAGGTTCCCGCCCCGCTGCTGCAGGCGGCGAAAGCATGAACTTCCATCCCTTCGAAGAGCAAAAGACGGATCCCGAAAGGCTCGAGCCCCTGACGGGCTCTTCTGACCTGTCTTTAAACGTCACAAAGGAGCCACCATGAAGTTCTCCTTCGACTTCCGCGGCAAGAACGTCTTTGTCTTCGGCGGCACGAGCGGCATAAATCTCGGCATCGCCGAATCATTCGTGGCCGCCGGCGCCCAGGTAGGCGTTGCGAGCCGCAGTCAAGTCAAGGTCGACGCTGCAGTGGCGCGCCTGTCAAGGCCTGGCGCAGCTGCTCGGGGGTTCAGTGCGGACGTCCGTCAACCGGAAGCCGTCGCCGATGCGCTCGCTTCTTTTGTACAGGGCCAAGGTGCGATAGATGTGCTGGTATCGGGAGCGGCGGGCAATTTTCCTGCTACCGCTGCAGAGTTGAGCCCCAACGGGTTCAAGGCAGTCGTCGACATCGATCTGCTGGGAACCTTCAACGTGGTGCGCGCGGCCTGGGCACACCTCACCAAGCCGGGCGCGAGCGTGATCAGCATCTCCGCACCCCAGGCCATCGTACCCATGGCCTCGCAGGTTCATGTATGCGCCGCCAAGGCCGGCGTCGACATGATCACGAAGACGCTGGCCCTGGAGTGGGGACCCGAGGGAATCCGGGTCAATTCGGTAATTCCCGGACCCATCAGCGGCACCGAAGGCATGGCGCGCATGGCGCCCGACGAAGCGGCGCGACAGGGCGTCGTCCAAGGTGTCCCGATGCGGCGTCTGGGAACGCCGCAGGACATCGCCGATGCGTGTCTCTTCCTCGCGTCCGACGCCGCGCGATACGTCACGGGCGCCGTGCTTCCGGTTGACGGCGGCTGGGCGGTTGCAGGCGCTCGTATGCCCCTCGATCGAAACTCTTCAAATTTCCACGTTCCACGCACCGGAGAAACACCATGAAATCGAATCGTTCTATTCCATTATCGCTGCCGCGATCATTGCCACCTTTGTCTCACCTGCTCCGGCAGCCTTGCCGGCACCTGATCAAAGCATCTCGCGGACTGCCCGCCTTTCCTTGCAGCAAGACGAGAGGCTAACCAACAGCGCCCGCACCTTGTTCAGGCAGAGCAGGAAGCGACAAATGGTGTGACAGGCGGTAGCGCGCCAGCGAGTAGCGCACCCCTATACGCTCGGCTCGGCGCATCCGGGCGGCGCTCGGCCGCGGCGCGCATCAAGCACGCTTAGCGGCGTGTTCCTCGACAGCCTGGGCCGTCTTTAGCTTCCCCCTACCCCACATGAGTTACTCGATTATGCATAATCTCGGCCTGCGAGTGCTTACCCTGCGCTCCTCAGAACGTCGTCACCAGCGGGGGAGGCCTCGCGAAGAGCCAGCAGGCCCGCAAAGTCACGTGTCACGTTGAGACTACCTCGTCCCGCCGGGCTTGCGCGTCAAAGAGCCATAAGAAGAGAACGCGTCCCTTGAGTATTCGAATTCGCCTCCTGCTGCTGGTGTTGGCCGTTTGGCTTCCGGCCGCACTCGCCCTCGCCTGGTATGCAAGCGCCACCTACAAGCGCGAGGCCGAAGCTGCCAGGAAGAACATCCTGCAGGTTGGTGACAGCCTCATGTCGGCGGTCGAACGGGAGCTGATCGCGCGCGCAACACTGGCGCACACCCTGTCGAGGACTTCCGCCGCTCGAGACGGCGACCGTGAGAGGTTCGGCCAGGAGGCCAGTGCAGCGAGCGCCGGCAGTGACAGCTGGGTCTTCCTGGCTGACCGGACGACTTTGCTTGCCAGCACCTTGGCATCAGGCAAGGGGACAGCGGGAAGCACAGGTCGTAGAGATGGCGCACCCTTCGTGACTGACGAGCCGAGGATATTCTTCACCGACGCCGTTGGCCCCCCTGGGCAAGGGAAATTCCTGGTCATGCTGACACCTGTACCTGGAGGTGACGCCGTCGGCTTCAACGTCGGCGTCTGCTTCAACACCAGTGTCATGCAGACGGTGGTATCCCGGTTCAGGTATCCGGAGCGCAGTGTTGCCGCCATTCTCGACCATGACCAACTCATCGTGGCGAGAAGCAGGAATCCGGAGAAGTGGGTTGGAACTTGGGCTACCGGGGACGTGCGAGTGCGCGCGGGGGCGGGCAAAGCCGGATTTGCCGAGTCAGTGACCCTTGACGGCATCCCTTCACTGACCTACCTCACAGCGCCAAATCGCTTCGGATGGACCGTCGTAGTCGCGCTGCCCAAAGCGGCCCTATCCGAAGCAGCCCGGCAGGTGACGCTCGAGGTTCTAGCTGCTTCTGCGCTGTTGCTTGGGATGGGTCTGTGGCTGGCGCGGATTGCCGCGCGTCGGATCAGCGCGCCGGTGCTGGCCCTCAAGGGCGCGGCTGCCAGGCTTGGGCAGGATGCAGTGCCGCCCGTTCTCGCCACGGGCGTGTCCGAGGCTGACGACGTCAGCATCGCCCTGCATGAGGCCGGGTTGCGCGCGCGCGAAGCCAGCAAGGTCCTGGAGGGGCGAATCGAGGAGGCGGTGCGCCAGGCAGAACAGGCGCAGGCGAAGCTTCTGGAAGGGCAAAAGCATGAGGCGATCGGGCGACTTACCGGAGGCATTGCGCACGACTTCAACAACTTGCTCCAGACCATAAGCACGTCGCTGCAGGTACTGGACAAGACTACAAGTGACCCTCGCCATCGCAAGGTACTTGAATCATCGATGCGGGCCTGCACAAGGGCGGCAGACCTGGTTCGCCAGATGCTGACCTTTGGTCGCATGCAGGCCCAGAGGCCGAAGCCGTTGCACATCCGCGACTTCATGCTCGATCATCAGGAGCTGATGCTGAGGGCAGTCGGTGCTCGTGTTCAATTATCGGCTTCCATCGAACCGGGCCTTCCAGGCGTCTATGTGGACCCGACCCAGCTCGAGCTAGCCATGCTGAATCTGCTCTTCAACGCGAGCCAGGCCATGCCCGACGGGGGCAGCGTCACCGTCACGGCGCGGATAGCGGAACGCAGCGAGACTGCGTCTCTGGGGACCAGGCCATTCGTGTGCATCCAGGTGGCGGATGACGGTCCGGGAATGCAGCCGGACGTGTTGGCGCGGGCCTTCGAGCCCTACTTCACGACAAAGCCCGTAGGGGCAGGCAGCGGTCTCGGACTGGCCCAAGTGAAGTCATTCGCCCGTCAATCGGGCGGTGACGTGTTGCTGGAAAGTGGCCCCGCCAGAGGGACAAGAGCCTGCGTTCTGCTGCCGGCCTCCGATCTCCCGATCGCCCATGAACAGCGTCCGGCCCAGGAAACAGTCGCCCAGCGCCCGCTGAAGATTCTCATGGTGGAGGACGATGTATTGATTTCGTCGGTCGTCGTCCCAGCATTGGAAGCGGAAGGGCACGAAGTGCGATTGTGCTTGACGGCCGACGATGCACTTCCAATCCTCTCAGAAGGAGAGAAATTCGACGTCGTATTCACCGACATTGTCATGCCCGGCAAATTGAGCGGGCTGGACCTGATGAACTGGTGCCGCGATCACCGACCGACACTCGCGACTCTCGTGACGTCAGGCTACGCCAAGGAGTTGCAGGGTTCGCAAGTGCAGGTCTTGAACAAGCCTTACGGCATGCAAGCGCTACTGGCCGCGCTCCAGCGGGCTGTCGACGAGAAGCGGGAAGCGGACTCGGTAGGCAGGCCGACAGACGGTAGATTCTCGGGGGCGGGCGGACAACCCTGATCGATAGCCGGTGGGTAGACTGCAGGCTCGCAGCCAATTGCAGCGTCCTCTTCAATCACCAGGCTCAAATGGTTACCGCCAAGTCGCCGATCCAGCCGATTCCGCACTTCAAGGATGCAGTTCGAATGGCCGATCCAACGTCCAGGGACGCTTCTTCGCTACATGTCCTGGTGATCGATGACGATGTCGATGCAGCAGAGGCGGTGGCCGGACTTCTGGAACTGCAAGGACATCGGCCTGCGCTTGTGCATGATGGGCTCGAGGTGCTGGAGGCAGCCCGCTGGTTTGGTCCTGACGCGATTGTCATGGATCTCGGCCTTCCCGGAATCAACGGGTACGAAGCCGCAGCGCTAGTACGCCAGGAGAGGGCTCTCGACGAGGTACTGCTCATTGCGCTGACCGGATGGGGAACCGAAGCACACAAGCGTGCATCCACCGACGCCGGGTTCGACCTGCATCTCACGAAGCCTGTGACCTTCGATGGGCTGCGCAAGGCACTTGCCAGGGTCGAGCCGCATCAAACAGGCGTTCGTACTATCTAGAGCGCGCTGCGTCCAAGTAGCCGCCCAGGTCATCGCCGGAGCCGAACCACCGCGCACCTGATCAAGGATACCCGCAGGAAGCAAGGCTTCCTTACGACGCTCTGCTCAAGCAGAGCGCGCTCCGGTGGTCAGTTCATTGGCGCAACTTGACGAATCAAACGTCTCGGGGTCAATCTGTCAGGTGATGGCCGTTCAGCCTACCATAGGCGGGGCGGCCCGTTCGCCCCGGGGTATTCGACCAATCCCATAGGAGACGCAATATGTTCAGAAAGAGAATCGATCGGTGCATCGGGCACGCAGTGATGCTGGCAACGGCTTCGCTGGCGCTTTCGTTCGGGGGCGCGGGCCACGCACAACAGGCCGACATGTCGTTCTTCGTGACCAGTACCGGATCCGGCAAAGGCGCGGACTTCGGCGGCCTGGAGGGCGCGGACAAGCATTGCGCAAGCCTGGCCGCGGCTGCCGGCGCCGGCAAACGCACCTGGCGTGCGTACCTGAGCGCCAGCGCGTCGGGCGGCGCGGTAGCCGTCAACGCGCGCGATCGGATCGGCAAAGGTCCCTGGGTGAACGCCAAGGGCACGACCATCGCGAAGGGTGTCGCAGGAACTGCACGGCAGCAACAACCTGACCAAGCAGTCTGCGCTGACCGAGAAGGGAGAGATGGTCAAAGGAAGCGGCGATCAGCCGAACCAGCACGACATCCTCACCGGCAGCCAGCCGGACGGTACTGCCTTTGCTGGCGCCGAGGACCGGACCTGCGGCAACTGGACCAGGAGTGGAGAAGGGTCGGCGATGGTCGGCCATCACGACCGCATCGGACTGAACGAAGAGCCACCCGCGAAGTCCTGGAACTCCTCGCACCCATCGCGCGGCTGCAGCGACGAGGCACTGCGGGGTACGGGCGGAGCGGGACTGCTGTATTGCTTCGCCGCCAACTAGGCTGGACGGCTCAAGATCGGCGGAGGCAGGCCGCCGGCCAGGTCTCGGCTGGCGTCCTCCGATTCCTGAGAACTTGAAACGCACACGTGAACAATCCGGCGGCTTCCTCAATGGAACCCAGTATGTCGGTGACGGGGACGTACCGCCTGCCGAACCGCCTTCTCTGCAATCTTCTGCCTTGCTGCGGCAAGCGATTTCAGAGCGCCCTTGAGATGCACCAAGACCTACTGCACCGTGGGCTCTCGAATCACCGGAGGATCCGCCTCAATGAGACGAAAGAGGCCATTCTCTGCGCTTTCCAGCCTCGTCCACGACGGCCGCTGTCGTGGCTCACATGAACTCAGGTCGGCACACATTAGTCCGCGGTCTCGTCCCGATGGCTTGGCAACAGTTGACGCGCCTCGCACCTCCAACTCATCCAGAGGAGCCACTCGGCCGAAGGTTTCTTGCACGGAGGCTTTCAACGCCCGCCTTCCATAAACGCTCGGGCCAATGCCATCTCGCCAACCTTCCGACCCAGTTCCTGACCCGCTTCGATGTCCACGCGGTAGTGCACGCCAGCCCACAAACGCGCTTCAGCAGCTTCCCACCCCGCCGCGAGAAGCGGTTCCGCGTCACTCGGCAAAAGATACGCCAAGACCGTCGCGGCGGCGGTTGATAGGCATCCATGTGCAGCTGGGTAGCTCGGATGATTCGGTGGTGGGAAGAGCGGCTTCACTTCGGGATCGAGTTGGGACGATGCCAAAACGGCTGATCACGTTGATCCGAAATACCCATGAGGACCTTCGGGAGGCGCCTTTGCGCGCTCCTGGGCCCTTTGCGGGCCCCGTTGACGTGGCGGTACCCGTAGCCGTTATGCCCGTTTAGTTTCTGTTGATCGCTCCAGCCGGCATCCTTGGCCATTCCGCAAGGCCGAGGCCAACGCCGCCAGGAACGCCTCTGTGCGGGCCATGGCCGTGTTCAAGCGCAACCCGCCGCGCATCGTCAAGGACAAGCAGGTCTCGTTCACCGGCAGCAACTACAGCCACTCGACCATCGGCGAGGTCACGAGCAAGGTGATCCCCGCGCTGGCCGAGCATGGCTTCAGCCACCGCTGGGAAGTCGACCAGTCAGCCGGCGAGATCAAGGTCACATGCGCGCTGACCCACGAGCTGGGCCACAGTGAGTCGACGACGCTCAAGGCCAAGCCCGACGACAGCGGCAAGAAGAACCCGATCCAGCAGATCAGCTCGGCCGTCTCCTACCTGGAGCGCTACACGCTGCCTCGCCGCCTGCGGTCTGGCCACGCACGACCAGGGCGACGACGACGCTAGGGGCGCGGTCGAGCCCACGGGCGAGGTCTTCTACCTGGATGACTGGAAGGACGACATCGAGCACGCGCCGAATACCGAGGCCTTGAACGCGCTGTACCGCGACGCCACCAAGGCCATGAAGGCCGTCGCAGCTGTCCCAGCTCAAGGACCTGTGTGCCAAGCGCAAGGCTGAGCTGGTGCCTTCGTGCGAGCCCGGCCAGGAAGGGTGAGTGTCAATGCCTGTGGCCGTTTTCGCCCCCTCCTTTTGGAGGGGGCCGTAACACCTTCCCGGGGCGCACCATTGTGGGCTGGCTTTGAGAAGGAACCAATGTAAATGCTGATCTTTGCTGGCGAGCAGCGCACCCGACAAGTGGATGTTGGCGCGACGCGGCATCCCGACCGCGAGCAAGTTCGCCGCGGTCATGGCTGAGCCCAAGGGCAGCAGCAAGGAGGCGGTGACCCGCAAGAACTACCGCATCAAGCTGGCCCTGGAGCGAGTGACCGGCAAGGTCATGGCCGACGATGAGCTGCGCAGCAAGGACGTCGCCAACGGCATCGAGCGCGAGCCGATGATGCTGATGCTCTACGAGCTGCAACGCGACGTGATCGTCGATCAGGTCTAGTTCTGCCGGATGGAGGAGTTGGAAGTCGGCTGCTCGCCTGACGGGCTGGTGGGCGAGGACGGCGGCATCGAGGGCAAGTGCCCGAACCCGGCCACCCATCCGTCCTACCTGGAGCTGGTCGATACGCCGCCATCCGAGTACAGGTGGCAGGTCCAGGGATCGATGCTCGTGACCGGGCGGCCCTGGTGGGACTTCGTTTCCTATCACCCGGATTTCCCCGATGAGCTGCAGCTGCATGTCGTGCGGGTCAAGCGCGACGAGGAGCCCCGCGACCTTGAATACACGCGGGAATGGAGGCGGCGGGATAGGGAGCTTCACCCCGGGAGGTACGAGCAGATGAACAGAGAGAGATATCTGAAGTCGCCGCGCGGCCAAGCAGCCGCCCGGCGCGCACAGCAGCGCGAAGAGCGACGCGCAGTCTTCGAGAAGGCACTCAACGCGGTCCTAGCCGCCGAACGAACCAAGGAGAAAGCATGACCATCGACCCGAAGAACATCAACCCGGAGGACTTCCGCGTCAAGCACAAGGAAGGGGTAGGCGAAAAGTTCCTGGTGCTCGGCAAGTCGCCCAACGAGGCACTGCTCGCCGTGATGAAGCTGAACTACACCGCGAAGGCATCGACGAGGACCGAGATCGCGATGCACTCCGAGGGCGAGAAAAAACTCATGGAAGGGGCCTCGGTGCATCGCGCCAGGGCCAAGGCCGAGAAAGAAGCCGAGGCGGCCGAGCTGATGGACCGCATCAAAGCCGCCGGCGGCAAATAGAGCAATGGGCCCCGCGACGTTATCCGGTCAGCAGGTTGAAACCCGCACCTTCAGTCGCCGGTCGGGGGTGTCGACGAGACCCACCCAAACAGAAGAATCTTGTGGCGAGCAGTCCCCAGCCGGCGGTGGGCAAAACCGGCACCCCGAGGCGGCGGCCACTCCTTGTAGCCGTGACCGGGGACCCAGCGGGGGGTTGCATTCCCGACAGACCAGGGAGGAGCTGGTCACCTTTATTAAAGTATCGACCAACCGATTGGGGGGTTCCGTGGACGACGAGAAAGGCGGCCCATCCGCGATGGATGAGCTTGCCGAATACATCAACCAGGGCCGGGCGCCAACGCCGAGCAGGGCGGCGAACCGCAAGGTCCAGACTTTGCAGGATGAGGGATACGTGGTTAATGCGATCGGACTGACGCATCCGCAGACCGGCCAGCGCGTGCTGGTCGGCTATGACGGGAAGGTCAACTGGATGCAGGAGAAGTAATGGCTCGACCGAGACGGCAGTATTTCCCTGACACGCCCGGCATCATCATGCGCCTGAAGCTGATGCGTCAGCTCGGGGTCTCGTCGGAGACCATCCGCCGCTGGCCCCGGGACGGGGTGCTCCCGGTGCCGGACGGCGAGATCACGCCGCGATGCGTATTCTGGAAACGTTCGACGCTGGAGCGGGCCGAGATTGATCTTCCACCCAATCAGCCCAGTCCTGCAGAATGACGCGGCGCGAGGCCCAATACTCGGCGCCGTTGTAGGCGCCCCGCGTCTCGTTCCTCTCCTCGTGCGCGAGCTGCTTTTCGATCCGCGTCGGGGTCGTAGTTGAAGTGCGCCTTGCGCTCGTTCGCCCAGGTGCTCGCCATCCCCCGGAACCCGTGACCCGTCTGGCGTGAGCGCAGCGCCAGCGCGCGGTTTGGGCCGTAGCCCATGCGCTTGATCAGCTGCAGGATCGTGTTGTTCGACATCGGCCGCTTGATCGAGAGCCGGTTCGGGAACACGTAGTCGCTGTTGGCGCCATCCTTGAGCCGCTCAAGGATCTCGACTGCCTGCCGGGACAGCGGCACCCAGTGGTCGCCCTCCTCGTCGCCGTCGCTCATCTTCATGCGGGACGCCGGCACGATCGTAAGCGCGGTCCCAAGACCCTCTTGTCCCAGACGCGGCGATAGCCGAGCATGCGTCCGCACGTACACGCGGATGCACGATGAGAGAGAAGACACGACTCAAGGTTGAGGGGCTGGTCACTGGCCAGCGTCGCGACGGCAAGAACCGGTATGACGAGGCTGCGAAGAGCCGTCTGATGTCGCTGTGCGCCGAAGGCGCTGCGTCGGTGGCCGCCATCGCACTGGCGAATGGGGTGAATCCGAACGTGTCGCATCGCTGGCTCACGATCGAGCGTACGCGTGCAGCCGTGGATGCAGGTGCAAAGGAGGCTCAACTGTTGCCGGTCGTGGTTGCCGAGGAGAACGATGACCCGAAAGCTGCGTCCTGGTGCGCCGACGCGAAGTCAGGCGATGACGCGGGTATCGATCTCGAGATCAAGATTGCGCGCGGTACGCTGCGCTTTCGACACCCTTCAATGAGGTGACGTCGGACACACCGCCGAGAAGGAACGCAACTACGTCTTTTCTGACACGGGCCGCGTTAGGCAAAGCGTCAAAGTTGGCGACCCCCGGCGGAAAGCCGGGCCGCAGAATCGGGGGTAAACCCGATTTCTCCATGAGAACCTCCAGTTGATTGCTGAAGGTTCTATTCGACCGCACAGGCCTCGCAGTGGAAACACGTAAACCGGCGGTTTAACTGGTCAAGTGGCAGACCTTGCGGTTTTGCTACCTCTTAGGTCGAGGTGATTGCTGGTATGGGCCCTGTAGTAGGCGATCTCACGCTGAGAATCGACCGAGAAGTCCACGTCCATTGGAGGTACATCGGCCGGAAGCTGCCAGATAGACCCGACGTCCACTAAGGGATCAGTCTTTCCTCCTGACTGCCTGGAGGGTTTGAAGCCGATGAGAAAGTCTTGCATCCCCTTCGCAACGCACAAGAACTCGCCAAAATGTTCTGGCGCCAGGGGTTCCTGTCCAGGTTCAAGATACCAACCGTAGCGAACCGCCAAATTACGCGCGGCCCACAGGTGGGCAACTGGAGCGAGATGCTTCCAGTAACGAAAGATCGTCGGACGGGAAGCGGGAAGCGCCTTCCCGTTCCCGAAACTCGATGTCGAGAAGCCTTTGGACGCTGCGAAAGCCATGTATCGAGCTACCGCCTTACTCAAACTTGCATCTGGCACCCCTGCGAGCGCCATTGCCTTCATGAGAATCAGGATGTCTCCGACGACCGAACCTTTCTCCATCGACGCTTCAGCGCGGTCAAGCAGGTCTGCATAACTCGGCGCGTTGAGAATTGCTTGTGCGTCAGAAACTGAAATAGATACGTTTGTCCCGACAGCGTCAGCCGCCCCTGCCGCGGCCTTCAGGCGGGCCCAAAGCTTCCAATGGGCTTGGGCTATAGGATCATCCTTAAAAAGCATTAGCGCGAAGACCGCGTCTAAGTCATCCCTGTTCGATTCAGTCGAATCAGCATCCAGTGTCCCTGCATATGCCCTGGAGAGAGGACGCTGCGCTAGGCGGACAGGGAATCCGCCGTTCGCCCTTGGAAATCAGTCGCAGGCTAGGAGCAGCATGAGCAGTGTAAAAAGCGCCACCGCATACCGCCCTACCCTGCTCTCTTGATCAGCACTACCTTGTCACTCGCCGCTCCCAATGTGTCCGCCCATGCCTGCATCATCTCCGCGCGTCGCTCGACGTGTACACCGCGCAGGTACGCCGCACCGGTCAGATTGTCCTTAGCATGCGAATGGTTGCCCGCAGAGGCCGCATTTTGGCTGCTCTCAGAGCGATTCGGTGGGATTGTTGAAAGCGCCAAGCAACCGCATGAAAGGGATTGCTGGCGGAGAGAGGGGGATTCGAACCCCCGAAGGGCTGTTAACCCTTACACGCTTTCCAGGCGTGCGACTTAAACCGCTCATCCATCTCTCCGGGAGCGCAATTCTAGCAGTCGCCGCGCGAGCGCCAAAACCGGTCCTTCACTACGCCATCCGTTGCCTACAGCGCCTTTCACGCGCCTTCGCGAGGCAGCCAGTGGTGCCGGCCGGCCAAGCGACGGAAGGCTTTGAAGTCGGTGCGCCCGCCCATCTGCTCCCTGGCCCGTCGCCAGATCTTCATCAGCACCTCGGCAGTGGCGAGACTGTCGGCGGCGGCTTGGTGGCGGCGAAGGCAGGCGACGCCGAGGCGCGCCATCGCCGAATCGAGCGATCGGTCCGGAAGGCCGGGCACGACCAGCAGGACGACGTGTTCGAGGTCCGCCCATGCGTTGTCTAGCCGCCTGCCGAGATGCCTCGCGCAGTAGCGTTGGATCAGGGTCTGGTCGAAGGCGGCGTGGTAGCCGACGATCGGCGAGTCCGCGACCCACTCGCGGAACGCTGCCAACGCCACTTCGGTTGGCACACCGCTGCGCTGGGCGCCGACGCCGATGCCGTGAAGGAGGATGTTCGGCTTGTCTACCGCTGCCCCCTCCCCTCCTACACCCTCTTCCTGTCGCAGCACGACCTCGAAGCTGTCCGCCAACTGCAGCCTTGGCTCGCCGGACCTGAAGCGCAACGCCACCCCGGCAATCGCCAGGAGCCGATCGGAGCTCGCGTCGAGACCGCTCGCTTCGACGTCGACAATGACCCAGCGAGGATCGGCAGGCGCGCTTCGACCCCCGGCGGCGTGCCCGCCAGTCCCGGTGGCGACGCTTTGCTCACGATCGGCCCCGGCACCACCTGCACCGGTGCCGCCACCCCGTTGCTTCGCCCTCACCCACCACCGCCACCAAGTCATGCCGCGAAGTCGAATTCGATGCGCTGCTGGAGCCGGCGCGCGATCCGCAACGATTCCTTGAGGATGCGCCGGTCGATATCGCTGAGGGTAGCAACGTCCAGGAGGTTCGGATTGGCCGCAGGACCCCGCAGGGAAGCCGGCGGATCCCCATCTGGTGCGATATCCCGTCCAGTATCCCGTGCAATACCCCGCGCGGTGTCCTGCGCAATCTGTCCCCGCAGCCTCAGCACCTGCAGGTATTCGAATCCGCCGACCCAGCCCTGGCCTTCGCGCGAAGGCACTCGCAGGGCGCGGGCAATGGCTTCGAAGCGGGAGCGGGTATTGACGGCATCGATGCCTTGCGCCAACGCATAGAGGCGGGCTGCATCGACATAGATCATCGTGCCATGCAGCTTGATGTCCAGCAGCTCGCGTCCGCCGCTCACGGTCGTGTCGATGCCTCCCAGCCAATCGAGCGGCACGCGGTTGCGCAGGCTGGCCTGCGAAAGTTGCCGCAGGAACCGCGGATGCTGGCCGACAAGCGCCCTGATCGCGGGCCGTACACCGGCGGCCAGTTCGGGACGGCCAGCCAGTACCCGGAAGTCCAGCCAGATGCTCGCGTCCAGGAGGTCCTCTCCTTCGGCACGCGCGATCCATTGGGCGAACCGGTCACGCCACTCCTCCGCAGTCAGGCACCACCTGGGATTGGATGCCATGACACCGCCTCGACAAAGCGGATAGCCGCATTCATCCAGTGCCTGGTTGACGTCGGCGGCGAACGCCAGCCATCGCGCCCGGTCGGCAGTCGGATCATGACTCTCGAACAGCAGCCCGTTGTCCTGGTCCGTGGCAATTGTCTGCTCCTCCCGTCCTTCCGATCCGGCTGCGAGCCAGCACGAGCGGCGCAAGTCCAGTTGATGCCGGTGAGCGACCAGGTCAAGGAGCCTGACGGTGAGCGTGTCGTTGAGCCGGCTGATCAACCGAGTCAACTGGCGGGCCTGCACGCCCTGGCTGAGCAGCGTTCCGGCGAAGTCGCGGATGTCGGCACCCGCCCGCCGCAGTGCCTGGACATCGCGGGCGGAGCGGATCGACGTGCCGAGGTCCTTGAGCGAGAGCCGCTGGATGGCGAAGAGGTCGCGCTCGGAGACGATGCCGACCAGCCTTCCATGCTCGGTGACCGGTACATGGCGGATGCCGTGCTGGGACATGAGAAGCGCCGCGTCCAGTGCCGAGTCGTCGGCCGACAAGGTGCGCACGGGGCGGGTCATGACCTCGTCGATCGGAGTCGAGAGCGGCAACTGCGGCAGCGTGATCCTTCCCAGGACGTCGTAGCGGGTAAGAATGCCCACGATACCTCCGTCATCGTCGACGACCGGCATTGATCCAAGCCGCTGCCGGTGCATCGCCTCCAACGCCTCGCCGACCGAGGTACCCGGGCGAACGCCGACGGGCCGGCTGCGCAGCAACTCCCCGAGCGGCGACTCGAGGGACTGCTCGGCCAGCGCCTGCGCGGCCTGACGCTCGCGCAGCATGCGATGCGAGGTTTCCAGCAGGGTCAGAATGCTGCGGTTGAGGAAATCGGCGAACGGCGCGCTGCAGGCAGCGACCTCGTGCACGACCTGCGCGTCGATGCGCAAGCAGAATGTGTCCTCGTGCGCAAGATAGCTGCCCAGGACGGCGCGCGCCGACATCATCGCCCCGAGGGGGAACAGTTCGCCGGCTTCGAACTGGAAGTCGGCGCCCTGCCCCTGCAACGGCCGGTGCGTCACGCTGCCGGAGCGGATGCAGTAGAGGTGCCCGACAGGGCCATCCTCCGGCGAGACGATCGCTTCGCCTGGAACGTGATACACCTGCTCCGAGGCACGCACCAGCGCGTCGACATGGTCCGACTGCATGCCGAGGAACGGCGGCTTGCGCATCAGCTCGACGCGCAGGTTGGCGAGCAGGCTGGTGGACGGAGTGAGTTCCGCGCTCATCGGGCGTCTCCCTGCAAAGCCGGGCGCCCCGGCTGCCTTCGATACGCGCAAAAGGAAACGGCCCCATTCCATCGGAACAGGACCGTTTGGTCAACGTCCTTCAGTCTCCTGCAGCCTGCCGGCAGTGTCGACCGGCAGGAATATCTGGCCTTCGCCGACAGGATCCTCAGTGAGGCATATAGATCATGCCGCCTTCAGGTTGGGATAGCGCACATGCTCCACCAGGTCCTGCGTGTCCTGGCGCGGCGCACCCGTCAGCAGACTCACCACGATGATCAGGAGGAACCCGAGCGGCACGCCGAACACACCCGCGGAGATCGGCTGGATCCCCCACCAGGTGTTCTCCGCGATCGGGCTGGTCACGCCGAACAGGCCGCGCATCCAGGGATGGGTGGTCACCATGTAGTAGAAGGTGAGCCCGAGGCCGCCGATCATGCCGACGATCGCACCCCACTTGTTGGCGCGCTTCCAGAAGATGCCCAAGGTGAGCGCCGGGAAGAACGCCGCCGCGGCGAACGAGAACGCTGCCGACACCAGGAACAGGATGTCGGCCGGCTTGAGGGACGCCACGTACGCGGCGCACAAGGCAACGACCAGCAGCAGCGCCTTCGAGACCCCGACCCGTCGCGCCGTCGTCGCGCTGGGATCGATCATCTTGTAGTACAGGTCGTGGCTCAACGCGTTTGCGATCGTCAGCAGCAGCCCGTCGGCGGTGGACAGCGCCGCCGCCAGTCCGCCGGCAGCAACCAGGCCCGAGATCACGTACGGCAGGCCGCCGATCTCCGGCGTCGCCAGCACGATGATGTCGCCACCGATCTTGATCTCCCCCAACTGCAGGATGCCGTCCTTGTTGACGTCGGCTACCGACAGCAGCGATGGATCGACCTGCTGCCAGTTGGCCACCCACGCCGGCAGGTTCGCGAACGGCGTTCCCACCACGAAGTTGAACATCTCGAACTTCACCAGCACCGCCAGAGCCGGCGCGGTGAAGTAGAGCAGGAAGATGAAGAACAGCGACCAGGTGACCGAGTTGCGCGCCTCCCTCACGCTCGGGCGTGGTGTAGTAGCGCACCAGGATGTGCGGCAGCGCGGCCGTGCCGACCATCAGGCAGAAGATCAGCGCGAGGAAGTTGCGCCGCGACTCGTTGAAGGTCTTCTGGGCCGCCGCATCGCCGTTGGGATCGCCGGCGAACTGCTGCGCATGCCGAGGCATGCCACCCAGCGGCCGGGCGCGAGCCGCGTTATCGTTGCGCGCCGCAGTCCAGGCGCGGGTAGCTGCCTCCGGATCAGCCGGAACCGCCGCCAGCGCCGCTTCCGCCGCCTGCACTTCCGCGGCCGGTGCGTTGGCGGTCTTGAGGTCGGCGACACGCTTGGTGGCTGCCGCCTTGTCGGCAGCCAGCGCCGCCGGAACGTCCTTCAGCTTGGCCGTGAAGTCGTCCGCCCTGGCCTTGAAGATCGCCTGGACCTCCTTCTCCTTCGGATCGTTGATCAGCTTCTGCTCGACATCGGTGATGGTCTGGAGCTTCTTGCCGTAGGTGGCTTGCGGGACCGGGGAACCGGTCTGCTGCACGCCGAGCCAGACCACCGGGATCATGTAGGCGATGATCAGGATGATGTACTGCGCCACCTGCGTCCAGGTGACCGCTCGCATTCCGCCCAGGAACGAACACACCAGGATGCCGGCCAGGCCGAGGAAGACCCCGATCTCGAAGGCCAGTCCGGTGAGCCGCGCGGTGATGATGCCCACGCCCACGATCTGCGCCACCACATAGGTGAACGAACAGAGGATGGCGGCGAAGATGCCGATCAGCCGCGGCAGGTTGCCCTCGTAGCGGGCGCCGAGGAAGTCCGGGATGGTGAACTGCCCGAACTTGCGCAAGTACGGCGCCAGGAAGAACGCGACCAGGCAATAGCCGCCGGTCCAGCCCATGATGAAGGCGAGGCCGCCGTAGCCGGTCAGGTAGAGCGTCCCCGCCATGCCGATGAACGACGCCGCGCTCATCCAGTCGGCGCCGGTGGCCATGCCGTTGTACATCGCCGGCACACGACGACCGGCGACGTAGTACTCCGCGGCTTCGGTCGTGCGGCTCATGATGCCGATGCCGGCGTAGAGGCCGATGGTGGCCAGCAGGAAGATGATCCCGATCCAGGATCGCGGCAGGCCCATCTGCTCGAGCACCGCCAGCACGATCACGAAGATGACGAAGCCGCCGATGTACCAGCCATAGACCTTGTTCAGTTGCTTCTTGAACGCCGCATTGTCAGATGCGGCGTTGCCGGTCTCGCCGGCGCCAAAGATGCTTGCCATTATTTCATTCCCCTTCGGCGACGCCGAATTCTTCGTCCAGGCGGTTCATGGTCCGCGCGTAGTACCAGATCATGAGCACGTAGACGATCAGCGCACCCTGGCCGCCGACCCAGAAGCTGAACGGCCAGCCGAAGAACGTGAAGTTCAAATCGCGGGCGAAATAGCCCACGCCGAAGGTTACGAGGAACCAGATCACCATCAACACCGCGGTGATCCTCAGGTTCTTGCGCCAGTATTCGCGCTGTCTTTCTGTCAAGGTCATTGCTGCTACTCCTCGTCGTTGTCGTTCTTCATCCGGATCGCCGGAAGCCCCTGATCCCTGCGGCACGACTCTCGTCAGCCTGCCGCCCCGATTTCCCGTTCGAGTTGCGCCGCCACTTTCGGCTCGAATCCCTTGAGATGGGCGATGATCCGGCGCGCCTCTTCGGGCTGACGGCGGTCCATGTGGACGCGCGCGAGCTGGTACCAGCCGTACGGACTCATCGGCTGGAGCTCGGTGTTGCGCTTGAGTGCCGCGGCGGCTTCGTCGTAACGATGCTGGCGGATGAGAACCAGGCCAAGGCCATACCAGGCACGGTCCAGCTTCCCGTCGAGTGCCAGGGCGCGGCGGAAATTCGCCTCCGCACCGTGGATGTCGCCGTGGCTTTCCTGCAGGAAGGCGAGGTTGAACCAGTCGGCGGCGCTGCGGTCGGGATGCGCGGCAACCAGGGCGCTCAGGTCGTCGATCGCCTGCCGCTTGTTGCCCAGCTGGGCATGCACATGAGCCCGATTGGAGAGCGCATAGGCATCCTGCGGATGCTTCGCCAGTTCCTCGTCCAGCAGACGGATGGCGAACTCGCGGCGATTGAACATCAGCGCTGCGATCACCTGCAGCTTCAACATCCCCTGTCCCCAATCCATGCGCTTCGTAGGCATGAGCCCCACCGCCAGGTTACCCGGTCATTCGGGCGGATCATCGTACAGGCGGCTGACTGCGCCCTTACTTGCGCCTTCCAGGGTCACACGGGGACCACAAACATTCAATCCTGGTAAGCAGATCGTCAGATTTTCGAGACGCTAGCCGTCGGACCGACGTGGCAGTGGCCGCGCCACGGGGAGCTGCGGCAGCCGGCCTCAGGTGCAGGCGTGCACGCCCATCTGCACGCAGAGGTTGATCTTGAACGCCGTGACGACCAGCCAGATGAGCAGGAGAAGGAGCAAGGTGGCAAGCGGCACGTGCCGGTCGAGCACGACTCGCGGCGTGATCAGGCGGGTTGCCCGCACGAAGGGTCGGACAAGCACGTCCAGCACCCCGTAGAAGGGGTTGGTATCCCGCTTGGCGCCGGCAAGAAGGCCGAGGATGAATCGGCCGATCAAAGCAAGAAGCGCGATCTCCGCAACCAGCTTGATCGATGAAACCAGTAGCAGCATCACACCCCCGGGGCACGGATGAAATCGATGAGATCCAGCGTCTTCTGGGATGGACGCGGCGTCACCAGGCTGACCAGCACGATCATCAGGAAGCCGAGCGGCACGCCGAAGACGCCGGCGGCGTTCGACTTGATGTCCCAACCACAGCGCTTCCTGGAGCGGTGTCTCGATCCCGAACACCGACCGCAGCCAGGGCTGCGTGGTGCACAGGTAGTAAAGGGTGATGCCGAAGCCGCTGATCATGCCGGCGACCGCTCCGAGCCCGGTGGCCCGCCGCCAGAAGATGCCCAGCACCAGCGCCGGGAAGAAGCCGGCGGCTGCCAGCGAGAATGCGGCTGCCACCATGTCCAGCACGCCGGCCGGACGGCTCGCCGCGACCATCGCGGCCATGCCGGCCACCAGGAGCAACAGCACCTTGGCCAGCAGCACACGCTGAGCGCTGGGGGCGCGTGGGTTGATCATGCGGAAGTAGAGGTCATGCGACAGGGCGTTCGCGATGGTGAGCAGCAGCCCATCCGCCGTCGACAGCGCGGCCGCCAATCCGCCTGCCGCCACCAGCCCGGATACGACGTAGGGCAGCCCGGCGATCTCGGGAGTCGCCAGCGTCACGATGTCCTGGTTGATGCGGATCTCGGCCAACTGCACCATACCGTCGCCGTTGACGTCCGCCAGCCCCAGCAGGCCCGAGTCGAGCGAGGTCCAGACATGGACCCAGGAAGGCATGTCGGCAAAGCTGGTGCCGACCAGGCCGTCGTAGATCAGCAGCTTGACCAGCACCGCCATTGCCGGCGCGGATACATACAGGATCACGATGAAGCCGAGCGACCACGCCACCGACTGCCGGGCCTCGCGCACGCTCGGGGTGGTATAGAACCGCATGAGTACATGCGGCAAGGCGGCGGTGCCGATCATCAGGCAGAAGACCAACGCGAGGAAGTTCCTGCGGCTCGCGTCGCGCTCCTTCGCAGTGGCGCCCGGGAAGGCTTCCGCCTGGCGCACCGGCGGCGTGGCGCTGCCGGCCTCCTCCGCCTTCAGCGCCCAAGCTTCGCGCGCCTCCGCCTGGTTGCGCGGGAAGCGGGCAACGTCGCGTTCGGTGCGATGGATCTCGGCCAGGTCGCCGGATGCCCGTGCCCGCCTCATCCTCTCCTCGAGAGCCTTCCTGGCGGCGGCGAAAGCCTCCTCCGCATTGGCGAGGTTGCCGCTGGCCACCGCCGCACGCTGCGCGAAGATCGCCCGCACTTCCTGCTCGCGAGGATCGTCGAGCAGCACCTGCTCGATCCTTGTCACCCGCTCCAGTTCCGCGCCATAGGTCAGCTGCGGCAGCGGAAAGCCAGTCAGCTTCAGGCCGATCCACATCACCGGGACCAGGTAGGCGATGATCAGCACGATGTACTGCGCGACCTGCGTCCAGGTCACCGCCTTCATCCCGCCAAGGAAGGAACAGACCAGGACGCCGGTCAGCCCGAGGAAGATGCCTACCGTGAAGTCGACGCCGGTGAGCCAGGTGGTGATGAGGCCGACGCCGTAGATCTGCGCAACCACGTAGGTGAACGAACAGATCAGCGTGATCACCACCGCCAGCAGCCGGGTGATGTGCCCGCCGTAGCGCGCGCCAAGGAAGTCCGGCACCGTCCACTGCCCGAACTTGCGCAGGTAAGGCGCGAGGAACATGG
The DNA here is from genome assembly GCA_963844195.1 of uncultured Pseudomonadota bacterium. Taxonomy (GTDB): domain Bacteria; phylum Pseudomonadota; class Gammaproteobacteria; order Burkholderiales; family Burkholderiaceae_E; genus Lautropia. The sequence goes on from CAWJNC010000010.1 coordinate 522,884, forward strand.
CGATCAGCACATAGCCGCCGGTCCAGCCCATCACGAACGCGAGGCCGGCATACCCCTGCAGGTAGATGCCGCCGGCGATCCCCATGAACGACGCGGCCGACATCCAGTCCGCAGCGGTAGCCATCCCGTTGAAGGCCGCCGGCACCCGGCGGCCCGCCACGTAGTACTCGTTGGGATCGTTGGTGCGGTTGATGACGCCAACGTAGGCGTAGAGCAGCAGCGTGCTGCCGAGAAAAAGGTAGCCGATGGCCTGCCGGGTGATGCCGCGCTGCTCTAGCAGCCCCAGCAGGAGCACGAACACCGTGAAGCCGAGCGCATACCAGCCGTAGATCCGATACAGGCGGGCGGAGAGCGCCCGGCCGGCGAGCGCGGCCGTGTTCATCGGCTGCGCTCCGCCGCAACGCCCGGCGCGGAGGGATGTGCCGGTCTCAGAGGGCCTGCTTCAGCTGCTCGAGGATCGCCGGATTCTCGAGCGTCGACACGTCCTGGGTGATCTCCTCGCCCTTGGCCAGCGAGCGCAGCAGCCGCCGCATGATCTTGCCGGACCGGGTCTTCGGAAGGTTGTCGCCGAAGCGGATGTCCCGGGGCTTGGCGATCGCGCCGATCTCCTTGCCGACCCAGTTGCGCAACTCGCTGGCGATGGTCTTGGCCTGTGCGCCTTCCGGCCTCGCCCCCTTCAGCACGACGAAAGCGCAGATGGCCTCCCCGGTGGTGTCGTCCGGCCTGCCGACGACCGCAGCCTCGGCGACCAGCTCGTGCGAGACCAGCGCCGACTCGACCTCCATCGTGCCGAGCCGATGCCCGGACACGTTGAGCACGTCGTCGATGCGGCCCATGATCCAGAAATAACCGTCGGCATCGACGGTGGCGCCGTCGCCGGCGAGGTAGTACCGGCCCTTGAAGTCGTCCGGGTAGTAGCTCTTGCGAAACCGCTCCGGGTCGCCCCAGATGGTCCGGATCATCGACGGCCACGGCTTCTTGATGACCAGGAAGCCGCCCTTGCCGCGTTCCACGTCGTTGCCGCTCTCGTCGACGATGGCAGCGGCGATCCCGGGCAGCGGCATGGTGCAGGAGCCCGGCTTGAGGCCGTGTACCCCGGGCAGCGGCGAGATCATGTGGCCGCCGGTCTCGGTCTGCCACCAGGTGTCCACCACCGGACACTGCTCATTGCCGACGTTCTTGTAGTACCACATCCAGGCTTCCGGATTGATCGGCTCGCCGACCGAGCCGATGAGCCGCAGCGACGAGAGGTCGTACTTCGACGGATGATGATCCGGCGAGACGTTGCCGGCCTTGATCAGCGAGCGGATCGCCGTCGGCGCCGTATAGAAGACGCTGCACTTGTGGCGCTGGATCATCTCCCAGAAGCGGCCGGGGTGCGGGTAGGTGGGCACGCCCTCGAAGACGATTTCGGTCGCACCGCAGGCGAGCGGACCGTAGGCGACATAGGTATGTCCGGTGACCCAGCCGACGTCGGCCGTGCACCAGAACACATCGCCCGGCTTGATGTCGAACACCCACTTCATCGACAGCATCGCCTGCAGCAGATAGCCGGCGGTGGAATGCTGCACGCCCTTGGGCTTGCCGGTGGAACCCGACGTGTAGAGAACGAAGAGCGGATGCTCGGCGCCGACGTCAACCGGTTCGCAGGTGGTGGGCTGGCTGGCGGCCACGTCGTGCATCCAGCTGTCGCGATCCGGGGTCCACTGCCACCTTTTCGTTCGTGCGGCGGTAGACGATGACCTTGCGCACTGCCTCGCAGCCGCCCATCGCGAGCGCCTCGTCGACCGCGGACTTCAGCGGCAGCGTCTTGCCGCCGCGCATCTGGCCGTCCGCGCAGATCACCAGCGAAGCGCCGGTGTCCACGATTCGCTCCTGCAGCGACTTCGACGAAAAGCCGCCGAACACCACCGAATGGATGATGCCGAGCCGGGCACAGGCCTGCATCGCGACGATCGCCTCGATCGACATCGGCAGGTAGAGGATGGCGCGGTCGCCCTTCTTGTAGCCGAGCGCTGCGATGCCGTTGGCGAACTGGCAGACGCGCGCGTGCAGCTCCTTGTAGGTGACCTTCGTGACCTTGCCGTCGTCCGCCTCGAAGATCACTGCCGTCTTCTTCTCGACCGGCGTTCCGAGGTGACGGTCGAGGCAGTTGTAGGATGCGTTCAGCGTGCCATCCTCGAACCATTTGAAGAACGGCGCCTTCGAATCATCGAGCGAGCGGGTGAAGGGCGTCTTCCACAGCAGCTGCTCGCGGGCCATCCGGGCCCAGAAACCCGCATAGTCCGCATCGGCCTCGGCACATAGCGCCTGGTACTGCTCCATGCCGGCAACGGCGGCTTGCTGGACGAACGACTCGGGCGGCGGAAACACCCGATCTTCGACGAGCACTGTTTCGATTTCCTTGGACACGCTCTCCTCCTCTCGATCTTGCCCCGCTGGGGCAAGAGTAAACCCGAACCGCTTACCAAGCCCTTACCCCAGGTCACGCAGGCCGTTCGGCGAAGCGCTGAGGCTCCTTCATACCGGCGGCAAAATGATTGCCCGGGGGTCGCGGCCTGTATTGTGGATCATCCCAGAGCGATTTCGACTTGAGAGCAAGCTGAAGTTTGTACTACTATGAAGAAGAACTTTGTCTGATAGCCCAACGGCAGGGGGCACTGCATGCAGACGAGTCTGACGGACCGCGTTGCGCAGACCCTCCTGGACGAGATCACCGGTGGCGGCTATCGCATTGGCGAAGTCCTTCCACCCGAGCAAGTCATCGCGCATCGACTGGGGGTCTCCCGCACCATCCTGCGGGAAGCCCTGGCTCGCCTCAAGGTGGAGGGCATCCTGGCAAGCAAGCAGGGACGGGGGCTGGCTGTGATCTCCAATGCCCGTCCGCTGGTGCTGCGGATCCAGGAGGTGCAGGAAGACGATGCGGACCGTATCCTCGGAATCGTCGAACTTCGTCGCGGCGTGGAAATCGAGGCGGCGGCGCTTGCCGCGGAGCGGCGCACCCAAGGAGATCTGCTGGCCATGCGCGATGCACTGGACCGGATGGCGGACGCTCTGAGCTCCGGGGAAATTGCGGCCGGGACGAATGCCGATCTCGATTTCCACCGGTCGATTGCGTGTGCCACCGGGAACGAACACTACCGGAACTTCTTCGATTTTCTCGGCCTGCTACTGCGGCGCGGCCTCGAGGTCTCGCGTCGACGCTCAGCCAGCGTCGACGGTCGCGAGCGCCAGGCGCAGGAGGAACACGAGGCTGTCTACGCCGCCATCGAGAGGTCGGATCCCGCGGAGGCACGATCCCGCGCCAGGATTCATGTCGTCAATACGGAAGCGAGACTGCGCTCGCTCCATTTCCTCAAGCGCGACCCCGCGACGCGTGAACGAATCGAGCCAGAGGGCCTGAACGCCGGCGTGCTGAAGGCAGCCGGCGCCAGATCCAGATGAGCGAAGCGCAGGAATCGCTTCGGGAGATGTCATGACGAGCAGGTCTATCGACGAATTGGTCCTGGCGGATCAGGGCATGGTCGCCAGAGAGATTTTTGTTGACGAGAATCTCTACCGTCAGGAGCAGGAGCAGATCTTCGGCCGAGCCTGGCTATTCGTCGGACACGAGAGCCTGATCCCGCTCCCGGACGATTACTTCGTCTCACGGATGGGCACGGAACAGGTCATCCTGACGCGCAACCGCCAGAACGAGATACACGTGCTGCTCAACACCTGCGCGCACCGCGGGATGAAGCTTTGTCGATACGATCAGGGCAACAGCGCCCGGTTCACCTGTCCGTACCACGGCTGGACGTTCTCGACCGACGGGACACTCGTGGACAGGCCAGGTGGCCTTCACGGAGTGCCGGGGCACGCGACTCATTACAAGGGCGAGCTCGACAAGAGCGCCTGGGGGCTCAAGAGCGTTGCACAGGTCTGCAACTACAAGGGGACGATCTGGGCAACGTGGGATCCCGCGGCGCCTCCCTTCCTCGACTACATCGGAGACATGCGCCATTACCTGGATGCGGCGCTGGACCACCGTGACGGAAGCGAAGGAGGATCGGAGCTGATCGGCGGCGTCCAGAAGTGGCGGGTCCGATGCAACTGGAAGTTCCCCCCGGAAAACTTCATCGGCGACCTCTATCACGATGTCAGTCACCGCTCGGTGGACATGGTGGGTATCGGCCCCAGCGGCGGCAAGGGCCGGCGGGATCCGATGCTGGGGAGGATGACCATCGGTTTTCCCCGGCTCGGCCATGGCCTGATCGGGCGTCTTCCCCACTATTCCGAGTATGAGTACAAGCCGCTCTACCAGCAGCATGGAGAGGTGGAGCAGTACTACCGGGAGGTGCATGAGAAACGCGTGCGGACACTGGGGGAACGGATGCGCGTCACCGTCAGCGTCGGCACCATCTTCCCCAACATGTCCTTCCACGGTCGCCAGCCCAGGACCTTGGCCGTGTTCCATCCTGTCTCTCCGACCGAGATCGAGATGTGGCGGATGTACCTGGTGGACAAGGACGCACCCGAATCCGTCAAGGAGGCAGCGCGCCACTACTACCTGCGCTACTCGGGACCTGCGGGCTTGACGGAGTCGGATGACATGGAGAACTGGACCGGCGCAATGGAGGCCAGCATGGGGACCATCTCCAGGACCCTCTATTTCAACTACCAGATGGGCCTGGGCCATGCACGCCCGATCGAAGGGCTTCGGGGCGCTGTCGAGAACGGCGAATACACCGAGGAGAACGCCCGCAACTACTACCGACGGTGGGCCCGATTCATGAAGGGCGAGAGCTGGGATCAACTGATGTCGGAGGACGGCAGATGAAGCACGTCACCGCCGGCGACCAACCGAGGCTCGGCAGTACCTCCAGGGCGAGCCCGGAGCTCTGGCTGCAGGTCCAGGAGTTCCTCCATCGTGAAGCGGACCTCCTGGATGCCCGTTGCTTCGATGAATGGCTGACGCTCCTCGACGAGGATATCCACTATTGGGCCCCGCTCGCTCGTAACCTGAAGCGAAAGGACATGGCCGACGAGTACACGCGCTCAGGCGAAGCAGCCTGGTTCGACGAGGGCATCGAGACGCTGCGTCAGCGGGTGCTGCAGCTGAACACGGGCGTGCACTGGGCCGAGGAGCCGGCCTCCCGGATCAGCCACCTGATAACCAACATCCGGATCCTGGACGCAACGCCCGATTTCGATCAGCCGATGGCCGTCACGGTGAGATCGCGATTTCTCGTCTACATGAACCGACTGCAAGGCGAAGTGGCATGGCTCGTCGGCAAACGGGTCGACACGCTTCGCCGACACGGCGGGGACTGGAAGATCGCCAGGCGCGCGATCTATCTCGATCAGAGTGTCCTTCAGGCAAAGGCCCTGACGACATTCCTCTAGCGCTGGCACAGCCCTCCTCGTCTGCCTTCGCGCCGGCAGCGGGGTTTGGCGTTCAACCGGGAGAACGAATTGGATCGTCGCACTTTGTTGAAGTACGCAGCAAGCTGCATCGCCTTGCCACCTGGGATGCAGGCGTTCGCCCAGGAGGTCTATCCATCCCGGGCGATCAGGATCGTGGTCTCCTCGGGCCACACGTCTCCGACGGACCTCGCGGGCCGAGTCGTCGGTGAGCTCCTGTCGAAGCGATTCGGCCAACCCACGACCGTCGAAAACCGCCCAGGTGCCGGCGGCATGGTGGGCTTGCAGCATGCCGCCCAGTCCCGGCCCGACGGCTACACGCTCGCCACGGGAGGGTTGGGCAACCACGTCATCCCGCCGGTCGTCATCAAGAACCTGCCATTCGACGTCATCGCTTCTTTCGTCCCCATCGCGCAGGTCGCGGAGTTCGTGAACGTGCTCGTGGTGTCTGCCGAGTCGCCGTTGAACTCGCTGCAAGACCTGCTTCGGGAAGCAAAGGCGGATCCCGACAAGCGGATGAGCTATGCAAGTGTCGGTGCCGGCACGTCATCGCATCTGACCAGCGAACTGTTTGCCCTGCAGACCGGCGCGAAGTTCACCCACGTCCCTTACCGCAATGCAAGCGAGTCCATGGTCGACGTCGCGAATCGGAACGTCGCCTTCAGCTTTGCGAATCTACCGGCTGCCATGCCGCTTCTGCGCAGCAACAAGCTGAAGGCGCTCGGCGTCTCCAGCTCCTATCAGTCCAGACATCTCCCGGGAGTCCTGACGTTGCAGGAGCAAGGTGTCAAGGATTTCGATGTGTCGAGCTGGATGGGCATCTACGGACCTGCCGGCATGCCCGATGACATCGTCCGCCTGCTGGGTGAGGCGATCGCGGAGGGGCTGAAGGCGGATGAGTATCAGAAGAGACTTTCCGACGCGGGTTGTGAACCCAAGACGCTGGCATCGAGGGAATTCCTGGAGCGGAATCGCGCGGAAGTTGCGCGATGGCGCGAGGTGGTGCGGCAGGCGGGGATCTCGGTCAACTTCGGGGGCTCATAGGCTCCCTAGCTCCTCCCCTTATCATCCATCCTCTTACGAACAGGAATTCGGAGCATGAAATGAAGGATGTCCAGATATTGCTGCCGGGGGCGATGACTCCCCTCGTCGTGGAAGGCGTCTCCAGCGCCTTCACGGTTCACCACCTTCAGAAGGACGCGGACCGCGAAGCATTCCTGCGCAAACACGGTGATGGGATCAGGGGCATCGCCTCCACCGGGTCTCACGGCCCCATCGGCCAGGCGCTGTTCGACAAGCTGCCGAAGCTCGAGATTGTTTCGCACTTCGGTGTCGGATACGACAATGTCGATGTCGTCGAGGCGGGTCGACGCGGCATCGTCGTGACCAACACGCCCGGTGTTCTCACCGACGAGGTGGCCGACCTGACCCTGGGACTCCTGATCGCGACGGTGCGTGAATTACCGCGCGCGGAGCAGCATGTCAGAAGCGGCGAGTGGCGCAAGCGGGCCTACCCCTTGACCGCAACCTTGCGGAGCCGGTCGGTGGGCATACTGGGGCTTGGCCGTATCGGCAAGGCCATCGCCACGAGATGCGAGGCCTTCGGGCTCACCGTCGCCTACCATGGCCGGAACCGGCAGGCAGGCGCGGGTTACGAGTACTACGGGTCTCCATATGAACTGGCGCAGGCCGTGGACGTGCTGATCGCCGTCACACCCGGCGGCAGCGAAACCAGACATCTGGTCGATGCCCGAGTCCTCGAGGCCCTGGGACCGAACGGCATCTTCATCAACGTGGCACGGGGCAGCGTCGTCGATGAGGACGCCTTGATCGCGGCCTTGCGCAGCAAGACGATACTTGCCGCCGGCCTCGACGTCTTCGAGAACGAGCCGAACATCAGGCCGGAGTTCCTGGAGTTGGATAATGTGGTCCTGCTCCCGCACGTGGCGTCCGCATCTGTCCATACGCGAAATGCGATGGGCCAGCTTGTGGTGGACAACCTGCTTTCCTGGTTCTCCGGCAAGGGGGCGGTGTCGCCGGTACCCGAGCTCGAGGACATGGCTCGGAAGCGGGGCTGACTGACCCCGACCGCCCCCCTACTTTGGAAGCCAGACCAACTCGCCGGCCTTCATGTCGGGAACGAGGAGAAACTGGCTGTCGCTCGAGAGGGCGATGTCGGCGGCAGCCTTGAAGCTCCGGGGGTACTGTTGCGGCCTGGCGGCGGGAGTACGCAGGTCCAGCTTCCAGACCTTGCCGTTCTTCCAATCGGAAATGTAGAGCATTCCTTCCGCGTCGCGTACCAGGCCGTCGCCGCCTCCGAAGCCATCGGCGAGCTTCTCAGTCGTCAGCTTCTGGACGTCCAGGCGAAGCAGATCGCCGGTCGAAAAATCCACCACCAGCAACTTGTCCGCACTCTCGGACAGCAGACCGTTCGGGCTCTTGATCGCGGGATTCTTCGCCTCCGAGATCAGCATCGTGACGGCACCGTCGGGCGTCACCCTGAAGATCGCGCCCTTGCCGCCCTTCTCGATGTCGCCGGTGTCGGAAGCGTAGAGGTTGCCTCCTCCGTCGAAGGCGAGGTCATTGAGGAACAGCGGTCGCTGCGGGAACGCCTCGGTCTTTACGAAGACGGTGGCCTCCCCCTTCATATCGATCTTCCAGATGCGCGTCTTGTCGGCGGCATAGATTGCGTCGCGCGATGCCGCCAGCCCCTTGGGATCGTCGAGACCCCTCGCGAAAGTCTCCGGCTTGCCGGCGCTGCCGATCACGGAGATCTTTCCGTCGCCATCGCTGCCGAATCCGCCGATCTCGGAGACGTAGAGGCGACCGTCGGGACCGACGACCACTGATTCAGGAGTCTCCAGGCCTTCAACCCGCCGCTCCTGCGCCTGCGCTGGGCCGCCGCTGCCGGCCATGATCAGCGCAAGAGACATCAGGCACATCGGGAAGGACATACGGCGATCCGTCGAGACTGAGGACATGACTCTCTCCCGGAGCGGAATATGCCCAAATTCTCCCCGCTCGATCGACGCGCTACAACTGGACCGCCGGTCCCCGAGACCATTGTTGAACTTGCTGCGAGATGCCTTCGGTGGCTGCAGGCACGAGCCATCGAGCGACCGCCGGCCTCTTCTTCGTTCCCCGACGAGTCATGTCGGTCAAAGCACAATACGCTTTTGGTAGATTCGCCCCAACCCGTCGGAAGCCCGGTAAAACAACCGCTTGGCCCGCGGTAACATAGCAGCCGATTTTGCCGCCTGGAAGAGGGCGCCCATGGGGGCCCAATGGCAATGGCGCTAACCCATTGAAAAGCTCAGGAACCTTTGATGGCCACCATCACCCAGGTTGATTTCGTCGAGTCGATCGCGGCCGGCCTGCAGTACATCAGCTACTACCACCCCGAAGACTATATCCGTCATCTTGCCACGGCCTACGAGCGCGAGCAGAGCCCGGCTGCGCGGGATGCGATCGCCCAGATCCTCACCAATTCGAAGATGTGCGCCGAAGGCAAGCGGCCGCTCTGCCAGGATACCGGCATCGTCAACGTCTTCCTGCGCGTCGGCATGGACGTGCGCTGGTCGGGCTTCACCGGCTCGCTCGAGGATGCCGTCAATGAAGGCGTGCGCCGGGGCTACCTGAATCCCGACAACACCCTGCGGGCGTCGATCGTCGCCGACCCGCATTTCGAGCGCAAGAACACCCGCGACAACACCCCGGCCGTGGTCCACGTGCAGATGGTGCCGGGCGACACGGTCGACGTGCGGCTGGCGGCGAAGGGCGGCGGCTCCGAGAACAAGTCGAAGCTGGCGATGCTCAATCCGTCGGACTCGATCGTCGACTGGGTGCTGAAGACGGTGCCGACGATGGGCGCCGGCTGGTGTCCCCCGGGCATGCTCGGGATCGGCATCGGCGGGACCGCCGAGAAGGCGGTGCTGATGGCCAAGGAATCGCTCATGGACCCGATCGACATGAGCGATCTTCTCGCGAGAGGTCCGCAGGACAAGCTCGAGGAACTGCGCATCGAGCTTTACCGGAAGGTCAACGCGCTGGGCATCGGCGCCCAGGGACTGGGCGGGCTGACAACGGTGCTCGACGTCAAGATCATGACCTACCCGACCCATGCGGCGAGCAAGCCGGTGGCGATGATTCCCAACTGCGCCGCCACGCGGCATGCCCATTTCGTGCTGGACGGCAGCGGGCCGGCGTATTGCGAGCCGCCGTCGATGGATGCGTGGCCGGACGTGGACTGGGCGCCGGATGCGAAGACTTCCCGCAGGGTCGACCTGGATCGCCTGACGGCGGAGGAAGTGGCCTCCTGGCAGCCGGGCCAGACGCTGCTGCTTTCCGGCCGCCTGCTGACCGGCCGCGACGCCGCGCACAAGCGCATCCAGGACATGCTGGCGCGCGGTGAGCCGCTGCCGGTCGACTTCAAGGGCCGGGTGATCTACTACGTCGGCCCGGTCGATCCGGTGCGCGACGAAGCGGTCGGACCGGCAGGCCCGACTACCGCGACCCGGATGGACAAGTTCACCGACATGATGCTGCAGCAGACCGGACTGTTGGCCATGGTCGGCAAGGCCGAGCGCGGCCCCGCCGCGATCGACGCCATCCGCCGCCGGAAGGCCGCCTACCTGATGGCCGTGGGCGGCGCCGCCTACCTGGTGTCGAAGGCGATCCGCAAGGCGCGGGTCGTCGGCTTCGCGGACCTCGGCATGGAAGCGATCTACGAATTCGAGGTGCAGGACATGCCGGTCACCGTGGCGGTCGACGCGCAGGGCACGTCGGTGCACGAAACCGGGCCGAAGGAGTGGCAGGCCAGGATCGCTGCGATTCCGGTTACGATTGCCTGACCCGCGGCATAGCAACGCCGTGGCTGATACGCGCCCCGCAGGCCGCAAAGGCAAGGCTGCATCCGGGGAGTCCGACGCACCGCCTGACGCAAATCGCCGGATGACCCTGCAGACGGTCCTGAACGTGGTGCTTGGCCTGAGCACGCTGCTGCTCTGCCTGGTCCTTTGGTCGGTCAAGCGGCATCGCGATCCGGTGCTGACGGTCGAGCGGAAGGATCCGCTGGCCGAACTGGTGCCGTCGATCGCCGGATTGACCCATGGCGCAGTCGTTGCCGGCAACTCGGTCGACATCCTGGAGAATGGCGCCTTCTTCGACGCCATGTTCGAGGACATCCGCAAGGCCCGGGCCTCGGTCCATTTCGAGACCTTCCTCTGGAAGGAAGGCATCCTCGGCCGGCGCCTCGTCGATGCCCTGGTCGAGCGGCGGCGGGCCGGTGTCGAGGTGCGGGTGCTGGTCGACGCCGACGGCGGCAAGGAGATGGGCGAGGAAGCCCAGCGCCGGCTGCGCGAGGCCGACATGCAAGTTCGCGTTGTTCCATCGCAAGCGGCTGCGCGACATCGGCAAGGTCAACCGCCGCGACCACCGCAAGCTGCTGGTCCTGGACGGGCGCATCGGCTATGCCGGCGGGCATTGCATCGTCGACCTCTGGCTCGGCGACGCCCGCAGGACAGCGGCGAAGTCCGCGACGTCGGCATCCGCGTGCAGGGCCCGGTGGTCAACGACCTGCAGTCGACGTTCAGCGAGAACTGGGTCGACGAGACCGGCGAGCTTTTCGTCGGTACCCATGTGTTTCCGGAGATCGAGGAAGCCGGCAAGGTGGCGGTGCACGTCGCGCGGGTCAAGCCGGAAGGCGCACCGCCTGCGGTCAAGATCCTGCACCACCTGGTGCTGGGCCTGGCTCAGAAGCGGCTCTGGATCCAGAACCCCTATTTCCTGCCCGACCGGGAAGCGATCGAGGCCATGGCGCAGGCGGTGCGCCGCGGCGTCGACGTCCGGATCATGGTGCCGTCGGCGGAGGCATCCGATTTCCCGGCCGTGCAGCATGCGGCGCACCGGAACTTCGAGACGCTGCTGGCCGCCGGCGTGCGGATCCTGGAGTATCCGAAGACCTTGCTGCACCAGAAGATGCTGACCATCGACGGTGTCTGGTCGGCAATCGGCTCGAGCAATTTCGACGACCGCTCATTCGAAATCAACGACGAGATCACGCTCGGGCTGCTCGATGAGGGCGTCGCGCGCCGATTCGAGGCGATCTTCGAGAAGGACGCGCTCGAATGCGTCGAGCTGCGGCACGAAACCTGGCGCGAGCGCGGCATGTGGCACAAGCTCAAGGACAACGCGCTCTACCTGTTCAACGAACAGCTCTGACGCGGCAGGCGCGCGGTCAGCGAGGCCGCGGGCGGCCGGTCAGGATTGCGCGAGGCTGTCGATCCCGGCCCTTGCCACCTGCAGGTCCTCGGTCGACTTGACGCCGGAGACGCCGACGGCGCCGAGCACCTGCCCCTCCACGACGATCGGCGCGCCGCCCTCGAGCAGGGCATGCAATTGCGGCACCGACAGGAAGGAAGTCCGGCCCTCGTTGATCATCTTCTCGTACGAACCGCTCTCGCGGCGCCCCATTGCCGCCGTGCGCGCCTTCTCGGTGGCGATATAGGCGGACACCGGCGCCGCGCCGTCGAGGCGCTGCAAGGCGAGCAAATGCCCGCCATCATCGACGATGGCGATGGTCACTGCCCAGCCGTTCTGCACGGCAGTCGCCGTGGCGGCGCCCAGGATCTTCTGGACGTCGGCGAGTTCAAGGACAGGCTTGTTCTTCATTGCGGAATCGGATCCCTCTGAGGTTGGCTGACTGCGGGGGCGTGGCAGGTACTCTACCATCGCCGCACCCGCCCTACCCCGCGGCCGCCGCCCGTGCCCCGCGCTCCAGGTCCAGGCGCGCCAGCAGCACCAGGCCGAGCACGAAGAACAGCCCCGTGACGAGGAAGGCGATCCGGTGGTTGCCGTCCGTCATCCAGGTCACCAGGCCGTAGGTCAATGGCCCGATCACGGCGGCAAGGCGCGTGGCGAATGCCCACAGCCCATAGAACTCCGCCAGCCGCGACGACGGGGCGAGCACGCCGACCAGCGCGCGGCCGCAGGACTGGCTCGATCCCATGCACAGGCCGGCAAGCGTCGCCGCCACCCAGAACAGCGCCCGGGTGCTGGTGAAACTCGCGATCAGCACCATCGCGATCCAGGCCACGAGCGTTACCGCGAGCGCGGGCTTGTGTCCGATGCGGTCCTGGGCATAGCCGAACAGGAAGGCGCCGGCCGCCGAGGCGACGTTCACCAGGAAGATCAGCGCCATGGTTTCCTGCTGCGCGAAGCCCATCACCTGCTCCGCATAGACCGCCGCCAGCGCGATGACGACCGCTATGCCGGCCTGATAGGCGGCGCCAGTCCACAGCAGGCGGCGGAAGTCGGGGAAGGCGACCGTGCGCCGGGCCGACTCGCGCAGGTCGAGCAGCGAACCAAGCCATCCCCTCTTCCTTTCCCTTCCCGTCCCCAGCTGCTCGCTCTGGCGCACGCCTGCCGGTCCGCTCGCCGCCGCGACCGGTGGCACCTGCGGCACCGCCCGCTCGCGCAGGATCAGGAAAGTCGGCAGCGCCGCGAGCGCGTAGATCACGGCGGTGATGAGCATGGTGATGGGCACGAACTGCTCGGCCGTTTCACCGCGGGATTGCGCGCTGATCACGTAGGCGAGCGAAAGACCGAGTGCGAGCATGCCGCCGAAATAGCCGAAGCTCCAGCCCCACCCCGATACCCGACCCAGCGCAGCCGGGCGCGCGAGTTCCGGCAGGAACGCGCCGCAGAGCATGTCGCCCATCGAATAGAAATAGTTGGACACGACGATCAGCAGCATCGCCAGCGCGAAGTCGCCACGTCCGCACCAGGCGAGGCCGGCGGTGGCGATCACGCAGCCGATGGTCGCGATCGCCAGCATGCGCTTCTTCGAAGCGTTGCGATCGGCCAGCGCGCCGATCGACGGCATCGTCAACAGCACCGCCAGGTTCGAAAGGCCGAGTATTGCAGTCCAGGCCAATGTGCCCCACGCGGCGCCCTCGGCCACGACGCCGACGAAGTAGGCATTGAAGACCGCCGTCAGGACGACGGTGGTGTAGCCGGAGTTGGCGAAGTCGTAGGAAGACCAGGCCAGGACCTCGCGGCCCCTCACCCCATCGTTCAGGGCACTGCGGTCGAAGATGGTCATTGGGTACCGCTCATGCGAAACGGTACCAGAGCCGGCCCATGATCTCCCGGACCGCGATGCGCGAAGACGACAACGCCTGCTGCGCCGGGACCAGCTTCAGCCAGGAGAAGCGGCCCGACCCGCCGAGAAACGAATGCGGCGCCGGCACCACCACGAAGCCGGCTTCCTCGTAAGCGCGCTGCGCACGCAGCATGTGGTAGGCATGGGTCACCAGCAGGACTCGGCGGATGCCCGCGGGCTTGAGCATCGCAGCCGTCGCTTGGGCGCTTTCTGCGGTGTCGCGCGAGGTCGCCTCCACCCATTTGACCGGTGTGGCCAGGTCGGCCTCCAGCACCCGGCGCATCAGTTCCGCTTCCGGATCGCCCCCGCCGAGCGTGACGCCACCGCTGACGAGGACCGGCAGTTTCGTCAGGCGGGCGACGCGATGCGCATGTAGCACCCGCTCGAGCGAGTGCGAACTCACGCGGTTGGGCGCGCGGCTCGCTGCGCCGTCGGCGGTGGAACCTCCGGCAAGGACGACGATCGCCTGCGGCGCCTCGCCGGGCTTGTCGCGCCACTGCGCCTGGCGGGCCGTCGGCAGACGCAACGGCGGCTGATCGAGCGTCGCATAGGGCGCTTCGACCCAGGCCATCAGCCGCTCCGAGAAGATCGGAATCGACAGCGCGAGACCGGACAGCAGTCCGATCGCCACCAGCGTGGCACCCAGCCGCCGCAGGCGGCGCGCGAGCAGCAGTCCCAGCAGGATCAGCAGGAACGACGAGACCGGCGGCAGCAGCCAGGGCGACAGGAACCCCTTGACCGCGAACGGCACCATCAACCGGCGAGCGCCTGGTGAACCTGGTCGAGCGCCGCCGGATCCTCGATGGTGCTGACGTCGCCCGGATCACGGCGCTCGCAGATCGCCTGGATGGCGCGACGCACCACCTTGCCCGAGCGGGTCTTGGGCAGGGCCTGCACGAAATGGACCCGGGCCGGACGCGCCACCGAACCGAGTTGCTTGTCGACGATCTTCATCAACTCGCCTTCGAGCGCAAGCCGCGCCTGCGCGAGCGCCTGGGCGTCGGCGAACCGCTCGCGGGCGAAGGCCTGGGCGTCGCGCAGCACCGCGAACGCCATCGCCACCTGGCCTTTGAGCGCGTCGGCGGTGCCGATCACCGCGCATTCGGCAACCGCCGGATGGCTGCTGATCGACTCCTCGATTTCGCGGGTGCCGAGGCGGTGGCCGGCGACATTGATGACGTCGTCGGTGCGCCCCAGGATGAAGTGGTAGCCGTCGCCGTCGCGGATGCCCCAGTCGAAGGTCGAATAGAGCAGCTTGCCCGGGATGCTCTTGAAGTAGGTGTCGACGAAGCGCTGGTCATCGCCCCAGACGGTCTGCATGCAGCCCGGCGGCAGGGGCGGCGCGATCGCGACGACTCCCTTCTGGTTGGCGTCGAGCGGCTCGCCGGTGGTCTCGTCGACGATCCGGACGTCGTAGCCGACCATCGCCACACCCGGGCTGCCCCATCGCATCGGCATCGGTTCGACGTCGGGAAAACCGTTCGCGACCGTCAGGATCGGCCAGCCGGATTCGGTCTGCCAGTAGTTGTCGATGACCGGGCGCGAGAGCCCATCGGAAATCCAGCGGGCGGTCGGCTCGTCGAGCGGCTCGCCGGCGAGGAACAGCGCCTTGAGGCTGCTGGTGTCGTGGCGCTTGAGCAGCGCCGGGTCCTGGCGCTTGAGCACGCGAATCGCCGTCGGGGCGGAGAACATGACGGAAACCTTGTAGCGTTCGACCAGCTGCCAGAGGATGGCGCCGTCGGGCCGCACCGGCGTGCCTTCGTACATGATCGTCGCCATGCCGGCGAGCAGCGGGCCGTAGATGATGTAGGAATGGCCGACCACCCAGCCGATGTCGCTGGTGGTGAAGTAGGTCTCTCCCGGCTCGCCGCGGAAGATCTGCCGCATCGATGCGGCCAGCGCGACCGCGTAGCCGCCGACGTCGCGCTGCACGCCCTTCGGCTTGCCGGTGGTCCCGGAGGTGTAGAGGATGTAGCTCGGCGCGTTCGATTCGAGCCACGTCACCGGCACCTGCGCGTCCGCAAAGCGCGCAGCCAGCGCGGCGTAGTCATGATCGCGATCCGCCACCCGCGAGAACGGCGCGAGCCCGCGATCGACCATCAGCACATGGCCCGGCTTGCTCGCCGCGCGCTCGATCGCTTCGTCCAGCAGCGCCTTGTAGGGAACTACCTTGCCGGCGCGCGAGCCGGCATCCGCCGAAATGACCAGCTTCGGGGTCGCGTCGTCGATGCGGCTCGCGAGACTCACGGCGGCAAACCCGCCGAAAACCACCGAGTGGATGGCGCCGATGCGCGCGCAGGCGAGCATCGCGAAGGCTGCCTCGGGAATCATCGGCAGGTAGATCAGAACCCGGTCGCCCTTGCCGACGCCGAGCGATTGCAGCACAGCCGCCATCGCCTGGACCCGGCGCGACAGCTCCGCGTACGTGAAGGTCTGCTCCCGGTCCACCTCGGTGGACACCCAGATCAGGGCGGGCTGGTCCGCGCGCGTCGCGAGCCAGCGATCGATGGCGTTGTGGCAGAGGTTGGTCTCGCCGCCGACGAACCA
This sequence comes from uncultured Pseudomonadota bacterium, assembly GCA_963844195.1. Taxonomy (GTDB): domain Bacteria; phylum Pseudomonadota; class Gammaproteobacteria; order Burkholderiales; family Burkholderiaceae_E; genus Lautropia. Next base: position 538,995 of record CAWJNC010000010.1, read on the forward strand.
GCGCGTGAACGGCGGGCGCGCATCGTCGAGCACCTGGGTGTGCGGCCGGTTCCATTCGATGAACTTCGCCTGCTCGGCCCAGAACCCTTCCGGATCCTCGATCGAGCGCCGATGGATGTCCGCGTATTTCATTGGTCCGCCTCCGCTTGCGCCGCATTCCGGACCCAGCGCCAGGATGACGCCGCAGGATGCCGCTGCCGCGCCTGCTGCAGCCAGGCGCCGGCGGATTATTTGACCAGCAGGCGCGCCGCGTCAAACGGCATGACGAACTTCCAGTGGTGGTTGCAGACGAGGATGTGCTTGAGAGGCGGCTCCTGGTCGACCAGCGTCTGCAACACGTCGTAGGTCTCGTCGGCCAGCTGCAGCAGCGGGGCATAGCTCACGCTGATCCGCGCCTGATCGCGGTCGCGGTCGCGGACGCTGCCGAGCGCGAGGCGCATGGCGAAGCGCAGCGCCGAGGGAATCGGCACGTCGGCGCAGACCCAGACGCAGTTGAGCGCGTCCGCCAGCATCATCTCCGGGCGCCGGATCGCGCGCGAAAGACGCTCGCTCAACACGCCGACTCCTTCGGAGGTGACCCGAAAGACCACCAGCGACGCCCGGGTCTCGTCGTCGAGCGCCGCATGCCGGTGCGCCCAGCGCCGCAGCGCATCGGATCGCGCGCGGCGCGACGCGACGGGCTGGCCGGTTGCCAGGCGGTCTCCCAGCCACGCCGCGAGGTCGACCAGTGGACGGTCCCAGGCGCCGAGAAAGTCGACCTGCTGGCGGCCAACGAGGCCGCGTAGCTTGTCGTCGATGGCATCGGCAATCAGGCAGAACGGAATCGTGCGCAACGACGGCAGGCGTGCCTTGCGAAGCTTGGCCACCAGCTCGAGCCCGTTCATCCGGGGCAGCGCGTTGCTGCAGACGATCGCGGCAGCATCGCCGTCGATCTGCAGTGACGCCCAGGCCTGCTCACCGCTGGCATACTCTTTCAGGCGGTAGTGCCGGCCGAGGACGGCACGAAGCGCCTGGAAACCGGCGGGGCCGGAGGCAACGAGAACCACCAGCGGCTTGAGCGTGGTGGTTGCGCCGGGTGCGTTTGCACCATAGGGATCGGCAGGATGGGCTGCAGTCCGGGAACCGGCCAAGACAACGTGATCCATCGTCGCACCTTCAGGTTCGGAGTCAGGCAGGGATGTGCGTATTGATGCAGGTTGAAACGTTTTGATACTTGCGCCATTGTTCCGCAGCGGCGTCTGGATGGTTGCCTGGGCGGGACAGGCGGTGGCTTCAGCCGGAAGGACGGTGGATGAGGGCTCCCGGCGCCGCGTGCTGGCGATCGGAACGGCAGCCGCGGCGGCCGCGGTTCTGCAGGGCTGCGCGAGCAGGCCGAGGCGCGATGCGCGGGATCCGGCGCAGCAGCCGGATGTATGGGACGAGCCGGACGACATCGATCCTGCAGTTGCAGGCGCAGGCGCCGAGGTCGTCATGCAGGCGCTTGCGAACGTCGGCAAGCCCTATCGGTGGGGCGGCTCGGATCCGGCGGAGGGATTCGACTGCAGCGGGCTGGTGGCCCACGTCTACGACGACGCACTCGGCATGCAGTTGCCGCGGACCAGCCGCGCAATGAGCCAGCGCGGCAGCCAGGTGGCAAAAGCGGACCTGGCGGCCGGCGACCTGGTGTTCTTCAACACCTCCCGGCGCGCATTCTCGCACGTCGGCATCTACATCGGCCGCGGCCGGTTCGTGCACGCGCCTTCGAGCGGCAGCGTGGTGCGGGTGGAGCGGCTGACCAACCGCTACTGGTCCAGCCGCTTCAACGGCGCACGCCGCCTGGTGGTTTCCCGGTAGGGAACCGGCAGGACGCCGTCAGCCTGCGGCAGCTGTCACCATGATCTCGACCTGGTACTTCGGCGTGGCGAGGCTCGCCTCCACCGTGGCACGCGCCGGCGTGGAACCCGCGGGCACCCATGCATCCCAGACCGCATTCATCGCGGCGAAGTCGCCCATGTCCGCAAGGTAGATCGTCGCGCTGAGGATGCGCGACTTGTCGCTGCCGGCCTCGGCAAGCAGGCTGTCGATGGTCGCGAGGACCTGGCGCGTCTGGTCGGTCACATTCTTGTCCGGATCCTTGGCAACCTGTCCCGCCAGATAGGCGACACCGTTGTGGATGACTACCTGGGACATCCGTGGGCCGGCGTGAAGTCGCTTGATGGTCATGCAGGATTCCTCCGTTCGTTGATGAAAGAAACGACGTCGGCCACCTGTTCCGCCTGCAGCAGCGCGGGAGCGTGGCCGACGCCGGAATAGGCGATCAGTGTTGCCTTCGGTCCCCTTTCGGTCATGGCGCGAGCCACCGGCTCCTCGAGCAGGTCGGAGTCCGCGCCGCGCAGCACCAGCGTCGGGATGCGGATCCGGTCCCACATCGGCCACAGGTCGGCGCCCACCAGGTTGGCCACTTGCGCCCGCGTCGCCTCGCCGATCCGTGGATCGTAGTGCAGCTTCCACTTGCCCTCGCGCTCCAGGACGACGTGCTCGCTGAGCATGCGCCACTGCTCGGGTGTGTGCGGGCCGAAGGAGGCGGAGGCCTGCTTCACGTAGGCCATGCCTTCCTCGAAGGAATCGAAGTCGGTCCGGGTGCCGACGGCCTTGCCGATGCGGGCGATCCCCTCGCGGCCGATCACCGGGCCGACGTCGTTGATGACGAAGCGGCTGATGGGATGGCCGTCCATCGCGGCGATCATCATGCCGATCAGCCCACCCATCGACGTCCCGACCCACGCGAGCCGTTCGACGTCAAGCCGCGCCATCAGCGTGATGCAATCCGCGACGTATTGCGGCAAGACATAGCCATGATGATTCGGCAGATGGTCGGAGCGTCCCCGTCCGACGATGTCGGGGCAGACGACCCGATGTGTCGTGGCCAGGACGCGGGCGAGCGTGTCGAAATCGCGCCCGTTGCGGCTCAGGCCGTGCACGCAGACGACCACTTCGGGATTGTCACGGTCGCCCCATTCGGCGTACGCCATCCGGTGCAAGCCACCCGGGTGCAGGCATTGGACGGATTCGAGTCGCGGCAGCATGAGGTCTTCCTGGGCAGGCCTGCGTTCCTCGGCAGGCGTGGGTACGAAATGCGGAGGCTACAATCGACGCGGATGTTATCAGCCGAATCCAGGCCATCAGCGGGCTGCGGCTGCGCTGCGGCGGCCCCGTTGACCGAAACCGGCCCAGACGTGGCGTGCGTCCGCAAACCATCAGCACGAACAGGTGAACCACATGGTAGACAAGGCACGACAAGGGGCACTACACGAGGCACTGCGAGGCAAACTCGCGCTTGTCACAGGATCCACCAGCGGCATCGGACTGGGCATGGCCAAGGCGCTCGCGCAGCGCGGCTGCAACCTGGTCATCAACGGCTTCGGCGACCAGGGCGAGATCGACCGGCTGGTGAAGTCGATCGCGGATACGAGCAGCGTGAAAGCCGTCTTCGAAGGCGGGGACCTGAGCAAGGTCGCGGACATCGAGAAGCTGATGCAGCGCTGCACAGAAGTCCACGGCGGCGTCGACATCCTGATCAACAACGCCGGCATCCAGCATGTCTCGCCCATCGAGGACTTCGCGGTCGAGCGCTGGGATGCGGTCATCGCACTCAACCTCAGCGCCGTGTTCCATGCGACTCGCCTCGCCTTGCCGGCAATGCGCCGCCGCGGCTGGGGCCGGATCATCAACATCGCATCGGCGCACGGACTGGTCGCTTCCGCCGAAAAGTCCGCCTACGTCGCGGCGAAGCATGGCGTCGTGGGGCTCACCAAGGTGACCGCACTCGAGACCGCCACCACCGGTATCACCTGCAACGCCATCTGCCCGGGATGGGTCCTCACGCCGCTGGTGCAGAAGCAGATCGACGCCCGGGTGAAGGAGAAGGGTATCAGCGCTGAGCAGGCCAAGGCGCAGCTGGTGGGCGAGAAGCAGCCATCGCAGGAGTTCGTGACGCCGGAGCAGATCGGGGAGCTGGCGGCGTTCCTTTGCTCGCCGGCGGCGGACCAGGTTCGCGGCGTGGCATGGCCGATCGACGGGGGGTGGACGGCGCAGTAGTCGCTAGGGCTGTGTCGGCGGGCAGCGGTCACGGCTTTTCGCCTCGTTCGCCTCGTTCGCCGCGGGCGGTGTCGGCGGGCGGCGGGGGTGGGGAATGACAGTGGCTCACGGGATGCGCTTGCAAGCGCATCCCGCTCCGGGGCTCGCGGAGCGGTGCTCCGCGTCGCCGTTCCGGCGACCGCCCCGGAGCCCGTCGCTGCCTCGTTCAGGTCGGGCTGCGTCCACCGTGACGGCTTCGTTCCTCGCCTTCGTTGCGGGCTTGAGCGCCTGCCTCAGGACCTGCCGTGCCCGACCTTCCTTCGTCAGCCGACGGCTCCACCACAAACATTCCCCACCCCCGCCACCCGCCGCCACCGCTCGTGGCAGCCGAGCTGGCGAAGGTTCAAGGCGAAGCAGCTCGTCGTCGCCGCGACTCCGCGTGAGCGGACCAGGCGCTTGCGCTGTACAGTCGACGCGCTATACGTCGCCCACGGACCGGCCAATGAACGACGCTATGCGCCCGCGGACCGCCTGATCAGCGGACGCCGCCCGCCGCCACCGCGGCTCGTCAGAGCAACACGATCGACGCCTTCACACGGCGATCGCCACTGCAACCACCCAGCCCCCCAGCCGCTCGGATGATGGCAGCGGTGGCGGCGGGTGTCGGGGGCGCGGACTGTTTGTGGTGGAGCCGTCCGCTGACGAAGGAAGGTCGGGCACCGCCGCCCCTGAGGCAGGCGCTTAGCCCCGCAGCAAGCGGAGGAACGAAGCCGCTCCCCCGGACGCAGCCCGACCTGAACGAGGCAGGGACGGGCTCCGGGGCGCTCGCCGAAGGCGACGCTGCGCATGCGCAGCGAGCCCCGGAGCGGGATTGCGCCTGCAAGCGCAATCCCCTGAGCCACTGTCAGTCCGCGCCCCCGACGCCCGTCGACACCGCCCGCCGGCACCGAGCGAAAGACACCGCCCGCGGTCAGTCCGTGGCCGCGGCATCGAGCCGCCAGTAAGGCGGCGCGTCGCGTCGCCAGCGACTGACCTGCGGCGGGCGCGACGCATGCAGTCGCAACTGCACCGCGCCGTCGAAGTCGGTCCTGAGCACCCGGACCCCGGCCCTGCCGAGTCGCTCGAGCACCGCCGGATGCGGATGACGATGCCGGTTGCGGTAGCCGACCTGTAGCAGCGCATGCGCCGGCTGCGCCGCCGCGAGCAACAGCTTGCCAGTGGCATTGCGGCTGCCCTGCTGGGGCACGACCAGCACGTCCGAGCGCAGACCGGCAGGCCCTTGCGCCATGGCGCTCACCAGCGACGCCTCCGACGTCGACGGCAGGTCGCCGGCCAGCAGCACCGATCCGGCCGGCGAGCGGATCCGCAGCACGCAGCTGCCGGAATCGTCGCGGGCTGCATGACGCCCGTCCGCCGCAACCGGTGGATGGAGTACCTCGATCGTGGCGACACCGAGCATCAGCTTCAGGCCGGCCACGCAGGACTTGCGGTCCAATCGGGTCAGTGCATCGGGCGGCGCGTTCAGCAGGCGCTCGTCGAAGGCGGCCAGCAGCCGCGTCGGCCGCAGCGACTGCAGGACGGCGGCAGTCCCGCCGGCATGCTGGGCATCGAGATGCGACACCGCCATCGTATGGATCGTGTCGATGCCGCGCGAGCGCAGGTACGGGACCAGGAAGCGCGACGCGGCGCTGCGGTCGACCCCGCTTCCCGGCCCGGGATCGACCAGCAGCCGCGCCTCGCCTGCCTCCACCAGAATGCTGCTGCCCTGCCCGATGTCGAGCGCGGTGATCCAGAGCTCGTCGCGCGCGGGCACCCGTGGAGCGGTCAGGAGCATCGGCACCAGGCACAAGGGAGCGGCTGCCCGCATCGGAAAACCCGGTGGTGCAATCGTCACGGCAGCGCCAACGACCGCGCAGATCAGCGTCCACGGCCCGGGCGCCGGAATGGCGACGCTGGCCGCCGGCAGGCGGTCGAGCACTTCGAGCATCGCGATCAAGCTGCCGATCATCCACAGGTTCGCCTGCAAGAGGAACGCGCAAACCGGCTCTGCCAGCGGCGCAAGCAGCGCCGCCGCAACCGCGATTGGCGTGATAAGAAAGCTCACCCAGGGAATGGCGAACGCGTTTGCCAGCGGTCCGATCAGCGACAAGGTCGAGAACAATGCCGCTACCAGCGGTGCCAGGCCAATGGTGGCCGCCCACTGGCTGTTCGCGGCGCCACGCAAGGCCGAATGCAGCCGCAGGCTCCCGATTCCCGGCACCGCCACCCGCTGCAGCTCCTGGCTGTCCTGACCGTGAGCGCACCAGAGGATGGCGGCGACCGCGCCGAACGATAGCCAGAAGCCGGCCGTCGATACCGCCCACGGATCGACGGCGACCACCACCGCGGCCGCCAGCAGCGTCACGTCCATGGCACCGCGCCCTCTTCCGGTCAAGCTCGTCGCGGCGGCGATCGACAGCATCCAGCAGGTGCGCTGCGACGGAATTCCCCAGCCGGAAAGCAGCGCGTAGCCGAACGCGACGACCATGGCGATACCGAGGACGAGTGCCTGCCGCGGCCAGCGCGCGAGCAGGTGGCCGAGACGCCAAAGCCGGCCGCATCGACTTGCGATCAGCCTCAGCGCCAAAGCGGCCAGCCAGGCGGCCAACAGCGCGAGCATGGTCACGTGCATTCCCGAGATCGCCATGAGGTGGCTGACCCCGGTGCGCGAGAACAGGCCCCAGAGGCCGGCGCCGATAGCCCCCTGATCGCCCAGCGCGAGGCCCGCCACCACGCCGAGCAACGCCCAAGCGGAAGAACGATCGCCGCCCGGCGGTTCCACCCGGTGCGCATGCACCGCCTCGATCCGATCCCTCAGAGTCGTCCTCCAGCCTTCGAACGCGATCAGGATGGCGGCGCCGGGACGCCAGGCCCGGCCGCTCGGCGCGGTCTGCAGACGCTCGCGCGCGTAGACGCGACCGAGGGCACCGATGCCTTGCTGCAGGTAGCGCAGCTCGAGATCCAGGCCCGCCGGGTTGACCGGCGCGACCGGACGCTTGAGGCGAACCGTGAGCCGCCAGTACTCGCCGGGCCGGGGCCAGACTTCGCCTTCAGCCACGCTCCGTTCGGCATGCACATCGCCGCGGTCGTCCGCGTCGGCGCCGGTTTGATCCTCAGCGGGGTCGCTCCTGGAATCGGCCTCGGCCCGAAGCGGCTGGCCGGCGCTGCGACGCGACCGCCTGTGCTTCTCCGCGAGCGGCCCCCAATCCAGTTGCAGGCGCTGCAGTCGGCCGCATCCCGACGGCGAATCAGACGACCTGATGTCGGCAGGGCGGCAATCGGCCAGGGTGAAGCGGATGCGGTCACCGAAGTCGAATCGCTGCGGCATCCCGTCGACCACGCCAACCACCTCGAGATCGAGTCCCTCGAGCGCAGGCGGCAGACGTGATCCCAACGCATCATGAACGCGCGAGGCCAGCAGCAGCATGGCCAGCAGCAGCGCGACCGCCAGCCGCGCCGCCGGCAGCGGGCGCATCAGGCCGGCCACGACAAATTGGTCCTGCAGCCTCGCAAACCCGCCCGCGCGCCGGTTTCGCATCGCCGCCGGCAGCCGCCGCTGCAGCCAACCAATCGTCGGCACGGACAAGATCGATGCCATGAGCACGAGCAGCATGGGCAGCATCCAGCCGCGGTCGGGGAGACGGCCGCTGAAATGCAGCAGGCTTGCCGTCGCGACCAGCGCCAGCGCAAGCAGGCGCGCTGACGGCAGCACGATGATTACATTCGCGAGCATGATCGGCGAGCGTAGGCGTCACGTGTTGCGCAGTCGATCGGCCGCAGCGGCCGTATGGACTAGGCAACAGGACTCTATGCAACAGGACCAGAAAGGCTGCTCAGCCCCGCCCGTTTGCTAAGGAGCCTGGGCCGCAGAAGGACGGCCCAGGCTCCCTAGCCGGGCCGCGTCGCCTTGCCCAGCGCCGGCAGTACTCGCATCGCATTGGCCGCTGTCGACGCCACCACCTCCTCGTGCGACATTCCCCGGAGGTCGGCAAGCACCTGCGCAATCCCCGGCAGCTCCGCGGGCGAGTTGCGCTCGGGATGGCGCCAGGCGGGCGAGATGTCCGGCGAGTCGGTCTCGAGTACCAGCGCGTCGATCGGCAGCGTCGTCGCGAGTCGCCGGATATTGAGTGCGCGGGTAAACGTCATTGCGCCGCCGAATCCGAGCACCAGCCCGAGCTCGAACAGCTGGCGCGCCTGCTGGTCGCTGCCGTTGAAGGCATGTGCAATGCCGCCGACCGGCCGAAAGCGTCGTACCTCCTTGGCCACGGCGTCTACCGACCGGCGCACATGCAGGATCACCGGCAGTCCGAGCTCGTTGGCGAGCCGCATCTGCTCGACGAAAAAATGCCGCTGGCGCTCGAGGTCGAGACCCGGCACGAAGAAGTCCAGGCCGATCTCGCCGAGACCGACGAAACGCGGATGGTCGCGAACGCCCTCCACGGCTTCGCGCAGGCGCTGCAGGTCTTCATCCGCGGACTGGTCGACCAGCAGCGGATGGATGCCGAGCGCGAACCAGACATCGTCGTTCTCGGCAACCAACCGGTGCACGCCTTGGAAATGATCGACGCCGATCGCCGGCACGACGAAAGCCGCCACCCCCGCCTCTCGCGAAGCCTGCAGCATCTGCGATCGATCCGCCGAGAACTCGGACGCGTCGAGATGGCAGTGGGTGTCGATGAGCATGGCTCAGATTCCGCCAGTCACCTCTTCCACGACCGGCAGCTCCAGGTGCACCGGCTTGAGGACACCTTCGCGAAGCGCCATGTGCCGGCCGGTCTTCGATGCGAGCTCGAGGTCGTGGGTCACGATGATCACGGCCGTGCCGAGCCGGCTCGCAAGCGACTGCAGCAGCGCGAACATCTCCTTCGCGGTGACCGCGTCGAGATTGCCGGTCGGCTCGTCGGCCAGCACGCAGCTCGGTTCGGTGACCAGCGCACGCGCCAGCGCGACCCGCTGGCGCTCGCCGCCCGACAGCTCGCCGGGCCGGTGCGTGCGCCGCTCGGCCAGTCCGACCAGCTCGAGCAGCGCATCCGCCTGCGCGCTCGCGGCCTTGCGCGACAGGCCGCGGATCAGCAGCGGCATCGCGACGTTCTCGGTGGCGGAGAATTCCCCGAGCAGGTGATGGAACTGATAGACGAAGCCGAGCTTGCGGTTGCGCACCAGGCCGCGGCGGGTTTCGTCGAGCTGGTCGAGCCGCTGGCCCTCCACTTCGACTTCGCCGGCTGTAGGCTCGTCGAGCCCGCCGAGCAGGTGCAGCAGCGTGCTCTTGCCGGAGCCGGATGCGCCGACGATGGAGATCACGTCGCCGCGATGAACCACCAGGTCGATCGACTTGAGCACGTGCAGGACACGGCTGCCCTGCTGGAACACCTTGGAGAGGTTGCGGCAGGCGATCACCGGCGGGGTGCCGGCACGAGGCCGATCATCGGACATGTCATTCATAACGCAGCGCCTCCGCGGGCTTGACCGCCGCAGCCCGCAGGCTCGGATAGATGGTTGCGACCAGCGCGAGCACACAGGAGATCAGCGCGATCCAGGCGACGTCCGGCAGACGCAGGTCGCTCGGCAACGCGCTGATCACGTAGATGCCGGGCGGCAGCACCCGGAAACCGAACAAAGACTCGACTGCACCGACGAGGTTGCCGACGTTGAGAGCGATCAGCACGCCGAGCAGGACGCCCATCAGCGTGCCGAGCAGTCCGATCAGCGACCCCTGGATCATGAAGATCGACAGGATCGAGCGCGGCGAGGCGCCGAGCGTGCGCAGGATGGCGATGTCGGGCCGCTTGTCGGTGACCGTCATCACCAGCATCGACACCAGGTTGAAGGCGGCCACCGCGATGATCAGGGTCAGGATGATGAACATCATCCGCTTCTCCACCTGCACGGCCGCGAACCACACCTGGTTCTCCCGCGACCAGTCGCGCACCAGGTATTGCCCGCCGAGGCGCTGCGCCAGGTCCTGCGCGATCGACGGCGCCTGCTGCATGTCGGTGGTCTTCAGGCGCACGCCGCTCGCGCCGTCGCTGCGAAAGAAGACGGCAGCATCGTCGATATTGGCAAGGATCAGCGTGCTGTCGTATTCGTAGTGGCCGGACTCGAAGATCCCGCGGATGGTGAACTGCTTGAGGCGCGGCACGATGCCGGCCGGGCTGACCGTGCCCTGCGGCGCGATCATGGCGAGTTTGTCGCCCGGCAACAGGCCGAGCTGGTCGGCCAGCACGCGGCCGATGATGATGCCGAACTCGCCGGGCAACAGGTCCGTCAGCCGTCCGGAGCGCATCTGCGCCCCGATGTCGGACACGCTGGGCTCCGCCTTGGGCTCGATGCCGCGCACCGCGGCGCCGCGCACCGTCTCGTCGCGGGTCACCACCACCTGACCGGCCACGAACGGCGCGGCGCCGATGATCCGACGGTCCTCCCTGGCGCGGGCGGCGACCGCCTCCCAGTCGTGGATGCCGGCATGGCCGTGGACCTCGATGTGAGACAGGACCGACAGCATCCGGTCGCGGACTTCCTTCTGGAATCCGTTCATGACCGACAGCACCACGATCAGCGCGGCGACGCCCAAGCCAATGCCCGCCACCGACAGCGCCGCAATGAACGAAATGAAGCCGTTGCGCTGGCCGGCGCCACGCCCGCTGCGGGTGTAGCGCATGCCGACGAACCATTCGAAGGGTGAGATCACCTGTGTTTCCCGGAATCCAATCGGCCAGTTTGCCATAGGTTCGACGCCGGCCTGCCCTGCGCCCCCGCGCTCTACAATGCCCGGCGTGAGTTCAACGGCATCCAGCGTAATCCTCGTGGCCGGCGCCCTGACGCAGCCCCACTGGGTGCCGCCGGAGGAGATCCGTGCCCGCCTCACGTGCCTCGCCCGCCTGTCCACGCTCGGTCATCTGCGTGGGTCGCCCCTCGAATGGCCATCGCGCGACGCGGCATTGCCGAGGGAACTGGCCCACGATCGCTGGCTCAGGCAGCAGCTGGACTCACGAGTTCAAGGCATCGCACCCGGCGCCGCGACTGCCCTGCGGCGACTGGAGGCACTGACGTCGGGCCGCGAGAACCTGCAGTGCTGGCTGCTCGAGCCGGTCCACTTCCACCTCGCGAAGGACCACCTGGTGCTGATGGCGGGGTCGGCCCGCGGATTGTCGCTGCCGCAGGCACGGGAACTCGCGCAGACGATCGAGCCGCTGCTGGCCGCCGACGGCCTTGCGCTTAAGGTGGATAGTCCGACGCATTGGCTGTTGGAAGAGTCGCAGCCGCAGTTGCAGGTCGAATGCGCATCTTCTGAAGCGGCGGCCGGACGCAACGTCGACGGCTACCTGCCGGCGGGTGCCGACGCACGGCGCTATCGGCGGCTGCTCAACGAGATCCAGATGACCTGGCACGAGCATCCGCTCAACCAGCAACGGGCCGATGATGGCGACCTGCCGATCAACAGTGTCTGGCTGAGCGGGCCCGTCACCGCGCAAGCCATCGCGGCCTTGCGCGACGACCTCGCCGTCGGCCGCTATCGGCTCGAGGAGAGCCTGCTCGAGCCGCGCCTCCGCGACGACCGCCATGCCTGGCTCGATGCGCTGCAGGCGCTCGACACGCGCCTGCACGAGTGGCTGGTGTCGCCGCAGCCGCCGGCGATACTCCTGTGCGGCGACGACCAGGCCCGCTGGCTGCAAGGCGGCGCAGCGGCGGGAGGGCGTGGCTGGTCCGACGCGATGGCGAAGCGCATCTCGCGGCTCGCCAGTCGCCTCCGGCCCACGGACCGGACCGGCCACGGCCGTGGCCGGGCACCGGATGCCGGAACCGGACCCGCGGATCCCCTCGCCCGCCTCTTCACCGAGATTCCTGAATGAAGCTGCAAACCCGAACCGTCGACTACCTTGCGCAGCAACGCCTGCTCGAAGGCGGCCTGACCCCGCTGCTCGCGAGGCTGCTGGCTGCCCGAGGCATCAGCCGGTACGAGGACACGCGGCTCGAGCTGGCGACGATGCTGCCGCCGGAGTCGCTGATGGGCCTGGACGACGCCGCGCGCCTGCTCAGCGAAACCATCGACCGCCAGGAGCCGATCCTGGTGGTCGGCGACTACGACTGCGACGGCGCGACCGCGATTGCCGTGGCCGTGCTGGGCCTGCGGGCGATGGGCGCAACCGTCGACTACCTCGTGCCGAACCGCTTCGAGAACGGCTACGGCCTGACCCCGGAAGTGGCGGACATGGCGGCCCGACACCCGCGCCTCGGATGCCCGCGGTTGCTGGTCACGGTCGACAACGGCATCGCGTCGGTCACCGGGGTCGCGCGTGCCCACGAGCTTGGCATGAAGGTGCTGGTCACCGACCACCATCTGCCTGGTGATCAACTGCCGGACGCGGAAGTGATCGTCAATCCCAATCAGCCGGGTTGCCGGTTCCCGAGCAAGTGCATCGCCGGAGTCGGGGTGATGTTCTACCTGCTGACCGCGTTGCGGGCGCGCCGGCGCGAGCTCGGTCGCTTCGAGGGGCCGCAGCCGTCGCTCGCGCCCTTGCTCGACCTGGTCGCGCTTGGCACCGTTGCCGACGTGGTGCCGCTCGACCGCAACAATCGGATCCTGGTAGCGGCCGGCCTGCAGCGCATGCGCGCCGGCCGCTGTCGTCCGGGCATCACGGCTTTGCTGCAGGTCGCACGCCGCTCCGCGCGCACCATCGGCGCCGCCGATCTCGGCTTTGCGGTTGGCCCGCGGCTCAATGCGGCGGGCAGGCTTGCGGATATGTCGCTCGGCGTCGAATGCCTGCTGGCGGAGGATTTCGGCCGGGCGATGGACCTCGCCGAGCAACTCGACCAGATCAACCACGAGCGGCGCGCGATCGAGCAGACGATGCGCGACCAGGCCATGGGCCTGCTCTGCGAGGTGAAGCCCGAGCGGCTGGCCCTGGTGGTGCACGACGGCGGCTGGCACCACGGCGTGATCGGCCTCGTTGCCTCCCGCATCAAGGACCTGCACCATCGTCCGTGCATCGCGCTTGCTCCCGAGAGCGATGAGATCCTGCGCGGCTCCGGTCGTTCGATACCCGGTGTGCACCTGCGCGACGTGCTCGATCTGGTCGAGAAGCGTAATCCGGGAATGCTGCTGAAGTTCGGCGGGCACGCAATGGCAGCCGGTTTGTCGATGCGCCGCGCAGACCTCGCGGCATTCGAGGCGGCATTCGAGGCGGCGGTCACGACCCTTGCCGATCCGGAAGCGTTCAGCCCCAGCCTGCTGACCGACGGACCGCTCGATGCGCCCGACATGTGCCTCGACGCGATCGACCAGATCGATTCCCAGATATGGGGTCAGGGTTTTGCGCAGCCGCTGTTCTCCGGGCGCTTCACCATCCTTTCTCAGCGACTGATCAAGGACCGGCACATGAAGCTTGAACTGGCGCTGGAATCGGAACCGCGCCGGCGGTTGAAGGCGATCTTCTTCGGCCGCGCCGAGGCGCTGCCACGACAGGCGGTGCTGGCCTACCGGCTCCAGCGAGAGGAGTACCAGGGGCTGGCCGGCGTGTGCCTGCATATCGAGCACGTCCTCAGCGAAATGACTGCCGCCTGATGACGGCCGGGATCCATGTCCATGGCTTTCGTTCCGCCGGATTCGCGATTCGGCGAGTCGCGGCCTGCCTGATCGGCTCGGTTGTCGTCGCTGCCACCATGCCGAACGCCCAGGCGCAGTTGGTGGCGGACTTCGCGGCACCCGACATCCGCAAGGAAATCGTCGCCGAGCATGCAGCGATCGCGCCCGCGGACGGTGACGGCTTCGCCCCCGTCCGCTTCAACCCGTCGGGTTCGCCGGCGGTGCAACTGCTCGCGGGCGTCAACGACTGGGACTGGAGCAACGTCGGCGAGATCCGGATGCACGTGCAGAACGCGATGGCATGGCCGGTCACGCTGCAGGTCCGCTTCACCGACCGCTCCGGGAGCGAGCTGACCGCCACCGTCGGACTGCCGCCGGGCGGACCGCTTACGCTGACGGTGCCGCTGCAACCGACGCAGCCGAAGCGTTGGGGAATGACTGCGGGGCCGCCGATACCGTGGCTGCAGGACAAGGCCCCGGTGGCGGTGGCGCTGGCCACCACCGGGCAGGTGGACCGCCGCCGGATCGCGAAGATCGCCATTGCCATGCCCAGGCCGCCGACGCAGCAGACAGTGCGGGTGGGCAAGATCTTCATCGATCCCGCGCCGCCGCCGGGCGATCGGCAGGAACGCCTCGCTTATACCGCAATCGTCGACGCCTACGGCCAGTACAGTCGCGGTCGATGGGATGAAAAGTACCGTGGTGCCGTGGATCCGGGAGCAGGTCCAGCAGCCGGCTCAGGAGCCGGGTCGGGATCCGGATCGGGCGGTGCCTCGGCCCCGGCGATGGATCCGGGATTCGCTGAATTTGCCGGCGCACGCGAAGGAGCCGCCACCGGCGCCGCGGCGAGTGACCAGGATGGCAAGCAGCTTCGACTCGACGAATTCGGCGGTCTGCTCGGCGTCGACACCGATGCGATCCGGATAGCGACGAAGTCGGCAGCGACGAAGTCCGGTTTCTTTCGCACCGCCAAGGTCCGCGATGCCGAAGGCAGGCCTCGCTGGCTGCTCCTGACCCCGGCCGGCAACCCCTTCTTCTCCCTGGGCATCAACGCGATCCAGCTCGACAACAGCGAGACGTTCGTGGAGGGTCGCGAGTTCATGTTCGATTGGCTGCCGCAGGAGGGCGAGCCGCTGGCGCGCTTCGCCGGCAATCGCGACAGCGCCGATGCCCTGCCCCTCGAGGCCGGCGCGCAGCGCGGCCGCGGCTTCGGCAAGGGCCGGACGTACGATTTCTACCGCGCCAACCTGCAGCGCCGCGATGGCGAGGAGTTTGCCGCCCGATGGCTGGCCCGATCGCGGGAGCGCCTGAAGCGCTGGAACTTCAACACGGTCGGAAGCTGGAGCGATGCGGCCGTCAGCCAGGACGCCCGCATCCCGTACACCCGCACGATCCATGTCGCCGGCAACTTCAGCAAGCTATCCGACGGCAGGGATTGGTGGGCGGGCATTGCGGATCCCTTCGACCCGCGCTTCGGACAAGCCCTGGACACCGCGGTGCGCGAGGAGGCGGCGTCACGCAAGGACGATCCGTTCCTGATCGGCTACTTCGTCGACAACGAGCTCGGCTGGGGCGACGGCTCATCGAAGGATCCGCGGGTACGCTATGCACTGGCGTATTCCGTGCTCGCCGGCGATGCCCGCGAGCCGCACGCCCACGCCAAGCGCGCCCTGATCGAGATGCTGCGCAGCCGCCACGGCGGCTCGATCCAGAATCTCTCGAGCAGCTGGCGCAAGACGTTCGCGTCGTGGGAGGCGCTGCAGGCGCCGGTGCCGCCGGAGCAGCTTCCCGACGGCCGCATCCGGCCGGTTGCAGCGGACCTGGCCGCTTTCCTCGTGCTTCACGCCGAACGATATTTCGAGCAGGTCGCGGCGACACTCGATCGCCACGATCCCAACCATCTCTACCTGGGCTCCCGTTTCGCAAGCCGTAACCCCGAATCGCTCGGCGCCTGCGCCAGGTGGTGCGACGTGGTGAGCTTCAACCTGTATCTGCCGTCGATCAACGTGGGCTTCGAGACGGAAGCCTTTCGCAAGCTGGACAAACCGGCGCTGCTGACCGAATTCCATTTCGGCTCGAGCGACCGCGGCCCCTTCTGGCATGGCGTGATG
The DNA here is from genome assembly GCA_963844195.1 of uncultured Pseudomonadota bacterium. Lineage (GTDB taxonomy): Bacteria > Pseudomonadota > Gammaproteobacteria > Burkholderiales > Burkholderiaceae_E > Lautropia. The sequence continues at coordinate 554,784 of CAWJNC010000010.1, forward strand.
CCGGTTCCGTCCGAAGACGAACGCGGGCCGGCCTATGCGCGGATGCTCGACTCGGTCCTCGGCAACCCCGACTTCGTCGGCGCCCACTGGTTCCAGTACCTGGACCAGCCGGTCACCGGACGCTGGCTGGACGGCGAGAACGGGCATCTCGGCCTGGTTGCGATCACCGACATCCCCTGGCAGGGTTTCGTCGGCCAGGTGCGCGATGCGAACCACCGGGTGCAGGAGGCGCTGCGCGAGCGTCTCAGGCCCGCGCAGCCGCGCTGACCCCTGCCGACAACCCGGACGGCACTCACCGGGTCCGCATCGGGGCCTTCACGCGCCACTGCGGCTAAAATGACCGGCTCGCCGTTTCCCGACAAAAGATTCGCCATGGATGCCGAAAGACTGAACCAGACCCAATCCCGCCTGGAGGACCTTGCGCAGCGGCTCAAGGACCTCAGGGGGTATCTTTGACTTCGAAGACAAGAAGAACCGGCTGGTAGAAGTCAACTCGGCGCTCGAGGCGCCGGACATCTGGAACGATTCCAGCGCCGCGCTCGCACTGGGCCGCGAAAAGCGTTCGTTGGAGACGACCGTCCTCGGCCTGACCGGCCTTTCCGAAGCACTCGCGGACGCGTCCGATCTCTTCCAGATGGCGGTCGACGAAGACGACGAGGAAACGATCATCGCCGTCGAAGCCGACGCGAAGAAGATCGAGGAAGGCGTGGAAGACCTCGAGTTCCGGCGGATGTTCAACAACCCGGCCGATCCCAGCAACTGCTTCGTCGAGATCCAGGCCGGCGCCGGCGGCACGGAAGCCTGCGACTGGGCCGCGATGCTGCTGCGCCAGTACCTGCGCTACTGCGAGCGGCGCGGGTTCAAGACCACCATCCTGGAAGAAACGCCAGGCGACGTCGCCGGCATCAAGGGCGCCACCATCAAGGTGGATGGCGACTATGCCTATGGCTACCTGCGCACCGAGACCGGCATCCATCGCCTGGTGCGCAAGTCGCCGTTCGATTCCGGCGGCGGACGCCATACGTCTTTCGCGTCCGTCTACGTCTATCCGGAGGTGGACGACTCCATCCAGGTCGACATCAATCCGGCGGACCTGCGAATCGACGTGTTCCGGGCCTCCGGCGCCGGCGGCCAGCACGTCAACAAGACGGAATCCGCGGTGCGGATCACCCACCTGCCGACCAACACGGTCGTGCAATGTCAGAATGACCGTTCCCAGCACCGCAACAAGGATGAGGCGATGGGCATGCTGCGGGCACGGCTCTACGAGCTCGAGATTCGCAAGCGCCAGGCGGAGCAGGACAAGGTGGAGGCGTCGAAGACCGACATCGGCTGGGGTCACCAGATCCGCTCCTATGTCCTCGACCAGTCGCGCATCAAGGATCTGAGAACCAACGTCGAGGCAAGCAACACGCGTGCGGTTCTCGACGGCGATCTCGATCCCTTCATCTCCGCCAGCCTCAAGCACGGCGTCTAGGTCAACCGCGGGCGCGGCGCGCCCCCAGCCAAGGAACGGTGGAATGACTGCCCCACAGAAGCCCGACAACGTCGAGCCGGAAGCCCCCGTCGACGAGAACCAGATCATCGCGGAACGCCGCGCGAAGCTCGCCCGGCTGCGCGCCGGCGGCATCGCATTCCCCAACGACTTCAAGCCGGCCGATCGCGCCGGCGACATTTTCGCGCTTCACGAGGCCAAGACCCGGGAGCAGCTGCAGGACGAGGCGCTCGCGGTCTCGGTCGCCGGGCGGATGGTGCTCAAGCGGGTGCAAGGCAAGGCCAGCTTCGCGACTGTCCAGGACGCCACCGGCAAGATCCAGCTGTGGCTCAATGACGAAGGCGTCGGCGCCGAGGCGCATGAAGCGTTCAAGCACTGGGACCTCGGCGACATCGTCGCGGCCGAAGGCACTCTCTTTCGCACGATGAAGGGCGAGCTGTCGGTGCGCTGCTCGGCGGTGCGGCTTCTATCCAAGTCGCTGCGTCCCCTGCCCGACAAGTTCCACGGCCTGGCCGACCTGGAGACGCGCTACCGGCAGCGCTACGTCGATTTGATGACCAACGACGCCAGCAGGGCGGTGTTCGTGACCCGCAGCAGGGTGATCAGCGCGATCCGCGCGTTCATGAACGCGCACGGCTTTCTCGAGGTCGAGACGCCGATGCTGCAGCCGATCCCCGGCGGCGCCGCGGCGCGGCCCTTCGTCACGCACCACAACGCGCTCGACCAGGAGATGTTCCTGAGGATCGCGCCGGAGCTCTACCTGAAGCGGCTGCTGGTCGGCGGCTTCGAGCGGGTCTTCGAGATCAACCGCAGTTTCCGCAACGAGGGGCTGAGCCCGCGGCATAACCCCGAGTTCACGATGATGGAGTTCTACGCCGCCTATACCGACTACCGGTGGCTGATGGACTTCACCGAGGCGGTCATCCGCGACGCCGCGCAGGCCTCGCGCGGCACACTGAAGCCGACCTACCAGGGCCGCGAGGTCGACCTCGCGCAGCCCTTCGAGCGGATGACCATCGTGCAGGCGATCCGTCGCGAGCAGCCGTCGTACGGCGCGGACTCGCTGGCGGACCCGGAGTTCGTCCGCGCCGAACTCGCGCGGCTGGGCGCGGCGGGCCACAAGCCCAGCGTGGGCCTCGGCGCGCTGCAGCTCGCGCTCTTCGAGGAAGTGGCGGAGGCGAACCTGTGGCAGCCGACCTTCATCGTCGACTATCCGGTGGAGGTTTCGCCGCTTGCACGTGCGTCCGACAGTCGCCCGGAGATCACCGAACGCTTCGAGCTCTTCATCACCGGGCGCGAAATGGCCAACGGTTTCTCGGAGCTCAACGACCCCGAAGACCAGGCGGAGCGCTTCCGCCAGCAGTCCCAGGCCAAGGAGGCGGGCGACCACGAGGCGATGTACTACGACGCGGACTACGTGCGCGCGCTCGAGTACGGCATGCCGCCGGCCGGCGGCTGCGGCATCGGGCTCGATCGCCTGGTGATGCTCCTCACCGACAGCCCCAGCATCCGCGACGTGATCCTGTTCCCGGCCCTCAAGCGCGAACACCTGGGTTGAGGCGAGGCGGGCGGCAACGCCCTTATTGCATCTCCTCGATCCACGCCTGCTGGATGGCCTCCAGGATCCGCTCCCCGCTGCGGGCCGGATCGTCGCCGAATGCCGGTAGCTCCAGCACGTAGCGGCGCAGTTCGGTGAACCGCACGGTAGCGGGGTCGACGTCCGGATGAGCTTCCGCCAGCGCCATGGCGATCTCGAGCGTATCGGTCCACTTCATGGAGATTTCCTCAAGCGGCGTCGTCAATGCTCTTCGCGAGCATGATTGATGGTGTAGCGCGGGATCTCGATAGTGAGGTCGGAATCCTCTTCGAGCCTCACCTGGCACGACAGCCGCGACTGGGGCGTGAGCCCCCACGCCATGTCGAGCAGGTCGTCTTCGTCATCGCTCGACTCGTTCAGGCCGTCGAAGCCATCGCGGACGATGACATGACAGGTGGTGCAGGCGCAGGACATCTCGCAGGCATGCTCGATCTCGATGTCGGCATCGAGCAGCGCCTCGCAAAGCGACTTCCCCGGCTCGGACTCGATGGTCTTGCCTTGCGGACAGATCTCGGAATGAGGCAGAACTTTGATGGTTGGCACGCGTGGATCCTCTTCAGGCCGGTGGCTACGCCGCGCTAGCGGCCGGCCTTGCCGGAGCCTGCATCGCCGTCCTGCGAAGCCAGCTCCGATATCGTCCTGCCCGCCAGCGCCCGCTGGATGGCACGGTCCATGCGCAGCGCGGCGAAGGGATCGGTGAGCCGCGCGAGTTGCTCGATCTCGTCCTTGAGCGTTGCGCGATAGTCCTCGCCGCCCGATTCGCGCATCAGCGCCTTCAGCCGTTTCATCTGCTGCTCGATCGCGGCTCGCTCCGCTTCGTCGAGCAGGTCACGATCCTGGTTGAGCGCGGACTGCGTCGATTCGACCAGCCGATCGGCATCCACCTGCAGCTCGCGCAGCGCCCTCAGGTTCATGTCGGTCTGCGCGGCGCCAAACGACTCCTTGAGCATGCGCTCGATGTCGCTGTCGGCAAGTCCGTAGGACGGCTTCACCACCACCGACGCCTCGACCCCGCTGGCCAGCTCGCGCGCCGACACCGACAACAGTCCGTCGGCATCGACCTGGTACGTCACCCGGATCCGCGCGCTGCCGGCCACCGTCGGCGGAATGCCGCGCAATTCGAAGCGAGCGAGCGATCGACAGTCGTCGACCAGCTCCCGTTCCCCCTGCACGACGTGGATCGCCATCGCACCCTGCCCGTCGCGGTAAGTGGTGAAGTCCTGCGCTTTCGACAGGGGGATGGTCGAGTTGCGGGGGATGATCTTCTCGACCAGTCCGCCCATGGTTTCGAGACCCAGCGAAAGCGGTATCACGTCGAGCAGCAGCCAGTCGTCGTCGCCGCTGCGGTGGCCAGCCAGCTGATTCGCCTGCATCGCCGCGCCGATCGCAACCACCTGGTCCGGGTCGAGTCCGGTGTAGGGAACCTTGCCGAAGAACTGCTCGACCGCCTGGCGTATGACGGGCATGCGCGTCGAGCCGCCGACCAGCACCACCCCGTCGACCTCGGCCGCCTCGAGTTCGGCATCTCCGAGCGCGTCCCGGCAGATGCCGAGCGTCTTCTGCACCAGCGGATCCACCAGTTCGGCAAAGCGCTCGCGGGAGACGGCGAGCCGCAAGACCGGACCCCGCGCCGCGCCCTGCCCCTCATCCCGTCCGGCGAATGCGGTGCCGCCGAGGTCCAGCTCCATCATTGCGCTGCTCGCGCTCGTCAGTGCTTCCTTGGCGGCGCGCGAGGCGTTCATCAGGGAGCGCCACAGGTGCGGATCGGCATCCGAGAGTTCCTGCGCGCGGCCGAGCTCGTGGTGGCGGCAGAAGTCGTCCGCCAGCAGCTGGTCGAAGTCGTCGCCGCCCAGCAGGACGTCGCCGGAGGTCGCGATCACCTCGAACACGCCGCGAGTCAACCGCAGCACGGAAAGATCGAAGGTGCCGCCGCCCAGGTCGTAGACGGCGAAGATGCCCTGGCTGTGCTGGTCCAGGCCATACGCAACCGCCGCCGCGGTGGGCTCGTTGAGCAGCCGCAGGACGTGCAGGCCGGCCAGCTGCGCGGCATCCTTGGTCGCCTGGCGCTGGGCGTCGTCGAAGTAGGCGGGCACGGTGATCACCGCCCCGGCAAGCTCGCCGCTGGCGACGCCGAGCGACGCCTCCGCCCTCAGCCGCAACACGCGCAGGATCTCGGCCGATACCTCGACCGGCGTGCGCAGGCCTGCCGCCGTACGCAACCCGACCGTGCCTTGCGCATCGGCAAGGTCATAGGGATAGCGCTGCGCGACCGCATCGCGGTAGCCGCGACCCATCAGGCGCTTGACGGATGCGATCACGTTGTGCGGATCGCTCGCGATCTGTGCGGCAGCCTCCGCGCCGACCACCGGCGCGCCGTCGGCGCGATAACGCACAACCGACGGCAACAGCGGCAGGCCGTGCTGGTCCACCAGGACCTCCGGCGTACCCGAGCGCACCGCGGCAACCAGCGAGTTGGAGGTGCCGAGGTCGATGCCGACTGCCACCCTGCGCTGATGCGGGTCGGGCGACATGCCGGGTTCGGAGATCTGCAATAGGGCCATCGGTTCGTCCGTTTGCCTGCGACCGTCAGGCTTGCCGGCGCAGTACCTGCCGCAGTTCGGACTGCAGCTTGTCGTAGAACATCAGCTGGCGCACCAGCGTGGCCGCCTGGACGTAGTCCTTGCGGTCGTCGATCGAATCACGCACCTGCTCGAGCGTCCGGCGGCGCTCCGCGTCGACTCGCGCGGCCAATTCCAGGGCGGGTTCCCGGCCGGCCGCTTCGCGAACCTCGTCGATCGCCTCGCGCCATTCGAGCTGTCGCATCAGGAAGTCCGCCGGCATCGCCGTATTGCGCTCGGCATCGATCGGCGCACCGTTGATCTCGCACAAGTACGCAGCGCGGCTGGTGGGATCCGAAAGGACCCGGTACGCCTCGTTGCCGTTGGCCGCGAGGTGCAGCGCCAGCCTCCGCTCCGCGTCGCTGCCGCCGGCATAGCGATCGGGATGCACGGCGGCCTGGTAACGCCTGAACCGGTCGTCGAGATCCGCCTGGACCAGATCGAAGTCGCCGGGCAGTCCGAACAGTTCGAAATGCGTCCTGGGCTGAGCGGCGCTCACTGAGGCCTTGCGATCAGACCTGGAAGGACTCGCCGCAACCGCACTCGCTCTGGACGTTCGGATTGTTGAACTTGAAGCCTTCGTTGAGACCATCCCGGGCAAAGTCAAGTTCCGTTCCATCGATGTAGGCCAGGCTCTTCGGGTCCACCATGACCTTGATGCCGTTGCTCTCGAATACGACATCCTCGGGCTGCAGGTCATCGGCGTACTCCAGCTTGTAGGCAAGCCCGGAGCAGCCGGTGGTCTTGACCCCCAGCCTGAGTCCTATGCCCTTGCCCCGACGGGCGAGGTACTTCTCGATATGCGAGGCGGCTGCCGATGTAAGCGAGATCGCCATGTTCTTGCCCTCAGGCAGGCTGCTTCGCCGCCAGGCTGCCCGATGAAGACAGAGCCGAGGTCGCAGCAGCCGCCGCGGACGAGACGGACGCCTGCGGGTGCTTCTTGCGGTAGTCCTCGATCGCCGCCTTGATGGCGTCTTCCGCCAGGATCGAGCAGTGGATCTTCACCGGCGGCAATGCCAGTTCCTCGGCGATCTGCGTGTTGCGGATCGACATGGCCTCGTCGAGCGACTTGCCCTTGACCCATTCGGTCACGAGCGAAGACGATGCGATGGCCGAGCCGCAGCCGTAGGTCTTGAACTTGGCGTCCTCGATGACGCCGCCGGCGCCGACCCTGATCTGCAGCTTCATGACGTCGCCACAGGCAGGGGCGCCGACCATGCCCGTGCCCACGGACGCATCGCTCTTGTCGAGCGAACCGACGTTGCGTGGGTTTTCGTAGTGGTCTACGACCTTGTCGCTGTATGCCATTTCATTACTCCTTGGAGAATTGCTTCGTCAATGGGCGGCCCATTGCACGGACTCGATGTCGATTCCTTCCTGGACCATCTCCCACAGCGGCGACATCTCGCGCAGCTTGCCGACCTTGCCCTTCATCAGCTCGATCGTGTAGTCCACCTCCGCTTCGGTGGTGAAGCGGCCAATGGTGAACCGGATGGAACTGTGTGCCAGCTCGTCGCTGCGGCCCAGCGCGCGCAGCACGTACGACGGCTCGAGGCTTGCCGAGGTGCAGGCCGAACCGGAGGAGACCGCGATCCCCTTGACTGCCATGATCAGGGACTCGCCCTCGACGTAGTTGAAGCTGACGTTGAGGTTGTGGGCGACGCGCCGGTCCATGTCGCCGTTGAGGTAGATCTCCTCGATGTCCGACAAACCATTCCAGAGACGATCCCGCAACATGCGGATGCGCTCGTTCTCGGCGCTCATCTCGAGACGGGCCAGGCGGAAGGCCTCGCCCATGCCGGCGATCTGATGGGTAGCGAGCGTGCCGGAGCGCATGCCGCGCTCGTGTCCGCCACCGTGGATCTGCGCTTCGATACGGACCCGGGGCTTGCGCCGCACGAACAGGGCACCGATGCCCTTCGGGCCATAGGTCTTGTGCGCGGAGAAGCTCATGAGATCCACCTTGAGCTTCTGCAGGTCGATTTCAACCTTGCCGGTAGCCTGCGCCGAATCGACGTGGAAGATGATCTTTCGCTCGCGCATCATCTCGCCGATGGCCTCGATGTCCTGGACGACGCCGATCTCGTTGTTGACCATCATCACCGATACCAGGATGGTGTCGGGCCGCAGCGCGCCTTTGAGCGCCTCCAGGTCCAGCAGGCCATCTTCCCGAACTTCGAGGTAGGTCACCTCGAAGCCCTGGCGCTCCAGTTCCCGCATGGTATCGAGAGTGGCCTTGTGCTCCGTCTTCACGGTGATCAAGTGCCGGCCGCGGTCCTTGTAGAAATTGGCTGCGCCCTTCAAGGCCAGGTTGATCGCCTCGGTTGCGCCCGAAGTCCAGACGATCTCGCGCGGATCGCAATTGACCAGCGCGGCAACCTCGCCGCGTGCGTCCTCGACCGCCTTCTCCGCCTCCCACCCGTACGCATGGCTGCGCGACGCCGGATTGCCGAACTGCTCGCGCAGGAACGGAATCATCTTGTCGGCAACCCGCGGATCCACCGGGGTGGTGGCGGAATAGTCGAGATAGATAGGATGAGACATGCGCTTCCCGTAAGGCTTTGGGTTGAGAACGACCACAGAACGACCTCAGGAACGGCTGCGGCGGCGACTGGCCCGTCCCGGACTCATCGACGGGGATGGGCACCCACCCCCTGCCGATCTCAGGACGGGTTGTTCAACCGGGTGCCGTCGGCATCGATCGGCTGCAGCGTCGAGGTGGGCAGTTCGAGGGCTGCGCGATGCTCGCGCAGCACCGAGATCTGCTTGGTCGGCGCCTTCTGGTCGCGCGCGCGCTGCTGGTCCACGAGATCCTGCAGCGACACCGAATCCAGGTAATCGATCATCCGCTTGTTGAGCGTCGCCCAGAGCTCGTGCGTCATGCACGGGCCGTCGTCCTGGCAATCCTGCTTGCCGGCGCACTGGGTAGCGTCCAGGGGCTCGTCGACAGCGAAGATGATGTCCGAGACACTGATCTCCCGGGTGGAGCGGGCAAGCGAATAGCCGCCGCCCGGCCCACGGGTGCTCTCCACCAGTTCATGCCGGCGCAGTTTTCCGAACAGCTGCTCAAGGTACGAGAGCGAGATCTTCTGGCGCTGGCTGATGCCGGCCAGAGTCACCGGACCGTTGTGTTGGCGCAGCGCCAGATCGATCATCGCAGTGACCGCGAACCGACCCTTGGTTGTCAAACGCATATTTGCCTCACTCTCTGAATACCAGATGAATAAACTCAAGTATACGCCTTTACTTGAGCGCGTTAGTCAGGAATCCCTATCCCCGCCATGAGGAATTTCTATGCCTGGATCGGGTCCCGACCGCATGAATCCGACTCCCGCGCAGCCCGAGATGCGTCAAGAGGCGCCGCAGCGCCTCTCTGATCCACTGCGGGCGCCATGCCGGCGCCTCGTGGAGCTTCTCAGGCCGCCGCGACCTGGGTAGCCCGTCGGCGCGCCACCTCCAGCAGTCCCGAGCAGGCGTCCTCGATGTAGTCCAACGCCTGGTCGAAAGCCTGGGCAGAACCTTGATAAGGATCCGGAATGGTGGCGGATTCATGCTCGCCGGCGAAGCGCATCAGCAACTGGATCTTGTGATGATGCCGCTTGGCGGCCTGGTGCTGGAGCAGGCTCAGGTTGTCCCAGTCCATTGCCAGAATCATGTCGAAATCGTCGAAATCCTCGTCGACCACCTTGCGAGCCGTCAGGTCGGAAATGTCATAGCCGCGCTTCATCGCGGCCGCCTGGGCGCGCCGATCCGGTTGCTCGCCCGCATGGAAAGAATGCGTGCCGGCGGATTCGATGGTGACCACGTCTTCGAGGCCGCTCTGGCGCACCAGGTGGCGGAAGACGCCGTGCGCCATCGGCGACCGGCAGATGTTTCCCATGCAAACGAACAGGACCCGTGTTGGCATTGCCATTGCCAATGGTTCTCTCTTTCCCATTTTGTCTTATCAAGCCTCTCTATCTTTGAGTACCGAACCCTGACTGGCACGAAAAGTCGATCCGCCGGTTCCTGCACAACCCAGGACGTTTCCGCCAGGCCGCTTCGTACCTGCTGTACCTGCCCTGCCTGCTACCGCTTTCCAACCAGTCCCCAACTAATCCCTAACCAGACCTACCCGCCCGAGCCCAAGGTGCCGCCTGCCGAGGCAAGCGCCGCCGTGACCTCCGACGAAACCCCACTCGCGCCGAACAGTTGTTCCTTCAAATGAGCCAACTGGTCGCGCACCTGCGCGGCCTTCTCGAATTCCAGGTTTCGCGCGTGCTCGAGCATCACCTTCTCCAGCCGCTTGAGTTCGCGAGCAGCAGATTTCTCGCCGAGGGCCTCGTAACGGGTGGCCTGCTCTGCCGCCTTCAAGGAATCGCGGCCCTGACTGGCGTCGTAGACGCCGTCGATCATCTCCTTGACCTGCTTGATCACGCCGCGTGGGGTGATGTGGTGCAGGCGATTGAAGGCGATCTGCTTGTCGCGCCGCCGGGTGGTTTCCTGGATGGCCCGTTCCATCGATCGGGTGATGCGGTCACCATAAAGGATGGCCCGGCCGTCGATGTGCCGCGCGGCGCGCCCTACCGTCTGGATCAGGCTGCGCTCGGAACGCAGGAACCCTTCCTTGTCGGCGTCCAGTATGGCCACCAATGCCACCTCCGGAATATCCAACCCCTCGCGCAACAGGTTGATTCCCACCAGCACATCAAATACACCCAGGCGCAGGTCGCGGATGATTTCCACCCGCTCCACCGTCTCGACGTCCGAATGCAGGTAGCGCACCTTGATCTGGTGGTCCGAAAGGAAGTCGGTCAGGTCCTCTGCCATGCGCTTGGTGAGGGTGGTGACCAGCACCCGCTCCTTTCGCACCACGCAGGCGCTGATCTCGGAGAGGACGTCGTCGACCTGGCTCGATGCCGGCCGGACCTCGATCTGGGGGTCCACCAGCCCCGTCGGCCGGACCACCTGCTCGAGCACCTGGCCTGCCTTCTCGCCTTCATAGTCCGATGGGGTCGCCGAGACGAACACGCATTGGCGCATCTTCGTCTCGAACTCCTCGAATTTCAGCGGCCGGTTATCCATTGCCGACGGCAGCCGGAAGCCGTAGTCGACCAGCGTCTCCTTGCGCGCCCGGTCGCCGCGGTACATGCCGCCCAACTGGCCGATCGTGACGTGGCTCTCGTCGATGAACATCAGCGCGTCCGGTGGCAGGTAGTCCACCAGCGTCGGAGGCGGCTCGCCCGGCCGTGCGCCCGACATATGACGCGAATAATTCTCGATGCCCTTGCAGAAGCCCAGCTCCTGCAGCATCTCCAGGTCGAACCGCGTGCGCTGCTCGAGTCGTTGCGCCTCGACCAGCTTGCCCTGGTCGTAGAAGAACTTGAGTCGCCCGGCGAGTTCTTCCTTGATCGTCTCGACCGCCCGCATCACCGTGCCGCGTGGGGTCACATAGTGCGACGAAGCGTAGATGACGAAGCGCGGGATCTTCTGGCGGATACGACCGGTCAGCGGATCGAACAACTGGATCGAATCGATCTCGTCATCGAAGAGCTCGATGCGCACCGCAAGTTCGGCATGCTCCGCGGGGAAGACGTCGATCGTGTCGCCGCGCACCCGGAACGTGCCACGCGAGAAGTCGGCGTCGTTGCGCTTGTATTGCATCGCCACCAGCCGCTGCAGCAGGTCGCGCTGGGTGACCCGGTCCCGCACGCGCACCACCTGCCGCATGTCGAAGTAATCACTCGGATCGCCGATGCCGTAGATGCAGGAGACGCTGCCGACGATGACGGTGTCACGCCGCTCGAGCAGGGACTTGGTCGCCGACAGCCGCATCTGCTCGATGTGCTCGTTGATCGACGAGTCCTTCTCGATGAACAGGTCGCGCTGCGGGACGTAGGCCTCGGGCTGGTAGTAGTCGTAGTACGAGACGAAGTATTCGACGGCATTGTTCGGGAAGAATTCGCGCATCTCGGCATAGAGCTGCGCCGCCAGCGTCTTGTTCGGGGCGAGCACCAGCGCCGGCCGGCCCAGCCTGGCGATGACGTTGGCCATCGTGTAGGTCTTGCCCGACCCGGTTACGCCCAGCAGTGTCTGGTAGGACAGGCCGTCACCGATGCCCTCGACCAGGCCTTCGATGGCGGTCGGCTGGTCACCGGCCGGCGGAAAGGGCTGGAACAGCTGGAACGGGCTGCCTTCAAAGGTGACGAACTTGCCTTCGCCGTTCGCAGCCGCGTCGCCGACAGCAGCAGGTAGCCCCCCCACTGTCGCCGCGTCCAACCCGGCGGCTGCCGCCAGCGCGATAGGCGAGCGGCGACCCGCGGCCCGGCCTTCGCCGCCCGCGATCCTGCTCTTCGACTGGGACACCGTATCTACCATGCCTGGAACGTTCTTCCCTCTGTTTCCTGTCCGTTCGACCGCTTCAAAACTCACTACTTCGATTGCCCGGTTACCGTCTTTGCCCGGTTACCGTCTGCCTGCACCCTGCCGGCTGCGCGTGGGCCGTTGCCCGGTGCACTGCAGACCGCAGCACGACCCACCGCCGCCACCCAAGGCCGGCCGACCGTCGGCTTTCGTCACGCCATGCCACGCCATGCCCGACGACGCCCCATGACGGCTGAGGCCCGAGCCGCATTTGCAAACTGTGGTTGCAGACCCCTTCCCAGGACCAACGCAGAGCGCTCTACTAGCAGTCCCGCACGCAATGCGCCGCCACAGGCCGAAGCCTGTGCCCTAGCGCCGGAAGAATCACTGCGGCCAAGCCCGACCTGGTGGCGCCCCGCCATCGGCAGGATCGGCGCTGGCGCCATCACCGCTCGGTTCCTGGGGTGGTGCGTGATAGCATTTCCGCAGTGCATCAGGTTAGTGCGCAGCAATCCGCCATTATCACCCGACGGACGGCAAAAGACCACCCTTTTGCACAAAAAATAGGCAGAGCACTTCGAGCCATTGCTCTATTAGGCATGCGCTAAATCAGGACCTTAAGATGGTTTCCTCACCATTCGCCGAAATTCCCCTGGCCGCCAAGGATCCGATTCTCGGCATCACCGAGCAGTACAACGCGGACCCGCGCCCCACGAAGGTGAATCTCGGGGTCGGCGTCTATTACGACGAAAACGGAAAGCTGCCGCTGCTCGATTCCGTGAGGCTGTCGGAGGACGCGTTGACCGCCAAGCACGGTGCCCGTGGCTACCTGCCCATCGACGGCATCAACTTGTACAACAAGGCCGTTCAATCCCTGCTGTTCGGCGCTGATTCGACGCTGATCGCAGAAGGAAGGCTGCTGACCGTGCAGGCTCTCGGCGGCACGGGCGCACTGCGCATCGGGGCCGACCTGCTCAAGCGGTTCGCGCCGGACCGGGCGGTCTTCATCAGTGATCCCAGTTGGGAAAATCACCGCGCGCTCTTCGAGGCTGCCGGCTTCGCAGTGCAGCAATATCCCTACTACGACCCTGAGACACATGGGGTCAAGTTCAAGGAAATGCTGCAGGGGCTTCGCAGCGCAGCAGACGGATCGATCATCGTCCTGCATGCCTGTTGCCACAACCCCACCGGGGTAGATCTGAGCGCCGACCAATGGGATCAGGTCATCGATGTCATGCAGCAGAAGGGGCACATTCCCTTCCTCGACATCGCCTACCAGGGCTTCGGCGACGGCATCGACGCAGACGCGGCAGTGGTACGGAAGTTCGCGGCAACGCCTCTACCTTTTCTCGTGTCGAGTTCGTTTTCCAAGTCCTTCTCGCTCTACGGCGAGCGCGTCGGGGCGCTGTCGATGGTCCTGCCCAACCAGGACGAGGCTCAGCGCGTGCTCAGCCAGCTGAAGCGGGTCGTGCGCGCCAACTACTCCAATCCTCCGACTCATGGCGGCGCAGTGGTTGCGTCCGTGCTCGACACGCCTGAGCTGCGTGCACGCTGGGAAGAGGAATTGACCGGCATGCGCACACGGATCAAGCAGATGCGCGAGGAGCTCGTCGCGCGGCTCACGGCCGCGGGGGTGAAGCAGGACTTCAGCTTCGTCGCCAGGCAGCGCGGCATGTTCTCCTACTCCGGCCTCACCGCACCACAAGTCGACCGTCTGCGCGACGAGTACGGCATCTACGCGATCTCGAGCGGCCGGATTTGTGTCGCGGCCTTGAACACCGGGAACATCGGCCGGGTGGCAGAGGCGATCGCAAAGGTCATCGGCTGACAGCACCAGAGACGGCGCCGATCCTGGGCGCCGCTGATTTGCCCTAGGGCGGCTGCGCTGTTTATACTAGAAGGCTGTTCCCTGATAGCTCAGTTGGTAGAGCGACGGACTGTTAATCCGCAGGTCCCTGGTTCGAGTCCAGGTCGGGGAGCCAAGAATTACAGCAGAATCAAGTAGTTAGGCAGGCGGCGAAAGCCCGACCTGCCTTTTTGTTGGGCAAGTTATTAGACGCGTCCAATATCCAGTGGTCTCATGGCCACGGGACAATGCCAAACAACCTGGAACTCTTCATTGCAGGCCAGAGAATTCAGAACGTGCAAGTCCACGACGGCACTGTGAGGGGTAGTCATGACGACATTCCGTCTAATCCGCCATGCGCGCCCTCAAAAGGGCCGCGACCGCCGTGTCGACGCTGCGCGACGGGCTCCCGGTGAGCGGTGTCCTGTGTCATGCCTTGATGAAGAACTCGGTGTTGTGCAAGGATTTGGGGCAGTGCCTTCACACGGCAGGGGTCACTGGTTCGAACCCAGTACCGCCCACCAGCTAGACCGAGCATTTATGCGCCTTTCAGGGGCCACGCTCGAAGCTGCGCGCCGCGGACTATCCAAAAACTATCCAAAAGCGGCCAATGGCGTTTCTAGGGCTCCGGAGCCCTACGACGCAGTCGGCGGCGGTGGATCGCGCGGGCCGTCCGACTGCCGCCTCATCTGCAGGTCCCTAAGCCCAAGTCAATCGGCCCCTGGACACGACGTCGCGCGCTGAGCGCGGCCCATCAAAATCAGTATGTGCCACAGGGGACTTTGGATTGGTGGGAGCATGGCATGCATCTGCAGCCAAAGCCTTTGATGAAGATTAAGCCTCCTGTGTTGAAGGAGGCCATTGCTTCAGATGTCACCGCAGCGTTAAGCGCTTTGCTCCCCTCGCAGAGCGATCAAGAAGTCATATTCGAGCACCCCGGACGGATCCTTCGGACGCATGAAGCCTAGGCCAGAACGTAATCCGATACCGGGTCCCCGTTTCATTCTCAACTACGTGGACCGATCCTCCGGCCAGACCAGCAGCTACGTCGCTAGTTCACACCGCCCAACTCAGCGTACCTTTCGTTTCCTTCGTGGGGTGGTTGGTGGCGTGAGCAAGTTTGCCCAGAAGTTCAGCACCTGTTTCGTGCCAACAGTCGTGCCCGTTGATGCAGCCTTCTTGATCTCTCGCTTCGCTGCGGCGGTCGCATGGCCGCGAGCGCTTCCCATCGCCGAGTTAGCACCGCTGAGCCACATGCTCATGAATGGATTCTTCTTCGTCCAAGGATTCTTCATCTTGATCTCCATTACCTTAAGTGGCTGTGGCCTCGTCGTAGCGGATCGGAATGGTGGTTCGTCACGACGAACTTGAGCGAGTTGCTTCCCGACTTGGTGCCATTGCTAGAAGCAGAGCGGTGGCACGCTCAGCCCTTCGGCGAGTCCAAGCTGCTGGCGCTCCCGATTTTCGCCGAGTGCCCAGGCGTTCGGCGATGATCGAGAGCACCTGCGGATTCCAGCCTAGTCCGAAATGACTGCTATTGACCTCGATGTCCTCAGTTCGAGCCTGACTTCCATCGTGAAGGCACGCCTGCCAATCGACCACGCCGTCGCTGCGACTGAAGATTGACGTCGTCGGCACATCGGGCGCGCGGCTCAGTCGAACCATCTGACCTGTGGTGATTTTCGGCTTCTGCGCGCTGCTGGATCCATAGATCCACTGCAGGTCGTTTCGCTCGGCCGTGCCTCCGAACGGCGTTCCTAAAGTGATGACCTGGCGCACGCGCCGTTGGAGCTTCTTGGCCACCTCACGCGCGTAGATGCCACCCAGGCTCCAGCCGATCAGGCTCATTCGTTCTCGGTGGGGCGACGTGAGTTCACGCACATGACACGCAAGTTCCTCGATCCACGCGTCAAGGTCCCCTTGAGGACCGGTGTTGACGCCCTGGCCCCAGTCATAGGCCGTATAGCCCAGTTTTCGGCAAAACTCTTTTAGCGGAGCAGTGGAATTCTGGTCTGAAGCGAGTCCCGGGAAAATGACGACCGGGTGACCATCTCCGGTCGGAAACGATGTCGTGCTTATCAAGTGCATGCTTGCATACTCGAACACGGCCCGCATCGGCTCCATGCCAAGGAAGGTCCACGGATTTGCACGTGCTGCAGCGTACGTAGGACTGCTCATTGAATGTGGACGCTTGAAAGGGGCCGCCACGCTGTTGGGCGAGGGCTAAGCCACCCTGAGGTGGTGGAGGAGACAAGCGCATCTTACCCAACTAATTGGTGCAACGCAACAAACAACCGGCCGCGCATTGAAAATGGAACAAATGGGTCGTGCGACCGTGAACGGCTCCGCCTGCACCCAAAGGGCTCCCGGTACGTACGTTTCTGACGGCTCTCGTCGACGGGGCCCGCTTTTCCTCCCTCAGGCGGTCGCTCCGAACTACATCTTTTCTAGGAATGGCGGTGATCAACGTCCGCTATTCGAAGGCCGCAGCGCGCTCATCCAGGAGGCTGCCGTATACCTCCGCGGCATGACCTCCGGCTTCTCCACAACTGTTTGCATCTCATCTCCCCAAGCCTCGCCGTTAGCGCCCTCTGCGGGCGCACTGGTTATAAATGGCAGCTCGCTCCTTCGACTCGGTCAAGGGCTGCGGTCGAGCGCACTCATTTTACTTCTAGGCTTTCCTTGGTTGCTCCCGCCTCAAGAGCAGCCTTGAACCATGACGGAGCGCGCCCGTGGCCTGTCCAGGTCTGACCCTCAGGCCCGCGAAATTTGATGACGCCTGTATCCTTGCGCGATTTACGCGGCCCGCCCTTCTTGGCGACAGTCTTGCGAGCAGTTCCGGATGTCGTTGCCCGCGATCTAGTCAACCCCAGGTCAACTGCGGTCAGCCCGTAATGCTGGATGGCTTCCTTGATGCGGGCGACAACGTCATCGAGCTCCTTTGCTTTGATGGCTTCTGCTTCCTTCTGAAGCTTTTCAATCTGAGCGGTCAATTGAGCCAGGGACTTCTTCACTTTTTGTCCTTCAAATCGGGAGGACATAGAGAATATTATCAACGCTGTCTCGGTGGTCCCGAACCCTAAATTTCTCCGTAAGGCCGGTGATTTAGGAGGCTGACGACCGACGCATGTTCAATGCCGAACCTCAAGAAGTCCACCTTCCTATCTGCTCATGAGCTGCTGAATCCCGGAACATCGTTTGGGGCGCCACTAAAAGGCGGATCGGCACAAAGCGTGAGACGCCGTAGGTAATTGCGGACAGAGACCTTCTCTGTCGCATGAACCCCAACTTTCTTAAGGTTGACGCGGCACGACACTTGACTGCCAAGGAACCAAAAGAAGTTCCGCGCCCACCTTCCTGAGCAAAGCTCTCGTAGAGAACCCCCGAGGGGGACGCGTGGACAGCATATCCACCATGTAGCTCAATGGAACGTAGGGTTCTTGTGGCGCTTCTGAATCTTGGACCCAAGCACAGCTAGGCGAGATGCCTCATGCTTGATCGTGAGTTCAATAGACCGCTTATGGCTATCGTAATCGCGGTCGCCTGCCAAGAATCGCTTCCTGTGCTCGATCAGGAACATCGATTCTTCCACCGTGAGTCCGACCAGGATCTCTTGACCGGCAGCGTCAATGGCAAGTGCTCCGCTGAGGGTTAACTCTTCTCGCTCTTCAACCGTAAGATCAAGCATTGCAACGTCCGGAAGTAGGTTGGCAAAGAGACCCCCGGACCGTCAGGTGTAGAGCGACGTTTGCAGAGGCGCGTGGAGCTGCGATGGTAAATGACGGAGAGCCCGGGCTTACCAACGACATTCAGTTCCAAAGGGCTCCCCGGCCCTTGGGTATCGAGGCTCTCAATCTCCTTCCAGCGAGGACCAGATTGGCAAAGCCAAACAAGGCGCTCAGCTAGACCACGTTCTTGGTCAGTCCGCGGTACCTGGCCTTGCGGTGCTTGAACATCGTCGTGCAGCAGCGCATGGGCCTGAGTGACATCGCCGACATCCGCTGCCGGTGCGGCGGAGCGGTCGGCAGGTATGAGCAGCACGTGAGCGGGCCGTCGGCCAACGCCCCGTCTTCGTCGATGAGACGGTGTCCGCATTTACCCCTCCGGCACCCTAATCGGTAGCCTCGAGCCCTTGTCGCGGATGGCGTTTATGAGCTCAGTGACGGATCTGCGGATCGGGGGCGTTTGAGCGCCTTGTCGCCGGCCCTCCTGAAAACGGCCAAGGCACTGCTACTAGGCGCCAGAGATCGCCGGCCCGCCTGCTGGGCTGTCCGACCGCTTCAGACTGGTTGCGGTCAGTCAACGTTCGCAGACGAGAGTCGGCGATCGCCGAAACCTGCCGCTCACGGCTCGACGCCACGGCAGACTGCTTCGATCAGAGACCGGTCCTTCATCCGCATCGCTGTGGATGACGGCCTCGGCTGCAGCGCCGCAATGACCTACGACCGCTTCTCCGGTCTGCGTACTGGCGCTGCCGACCCATCCCGGACGTCGGACAGCAAAACTCCTACGCCGGATTGCTGACGTTCGCGTTCACATGAGCGGCCAGACGTAGGCGGTGCGAAGCGCCGGTCAAAGTGATGTGCTGGATAGCATCACTTTCAAGCCTGATCGCCTTTCGCAATGGCCCAGGCCGCTATCCGCCACCCCTCGGCTAGTTTGCGTAGCGCCATGGTAAGTGTCGCGCCGGATTGCGTTACTTGCTTGCCGTGTGCCTTGAATGTCATGGACGCAGGAACAACCACATACGCGCTGTCGCCGGTTACGTCGACGTGCCGCGACTCGCCCAGCGTGAGGACGAAGCCTGAAGCACCCAGATGCTCGGCTTCTACCAGCATGTCTCTGTACCAATCCTGCGCGGCCGTCGGTCCGTGCCAAACATGTGGCGCTATGCCGTCAAGAATCCACCCCGGATCGGCAAAAGCCGCCGCCATCGCCTTCGAGTCGCCTCTGTTGAACCCATCGATGTACTGCCGCACTGTCGTCATCGGATCTGTCATGGTCATTACACTCACTCCTGTGTTTATGCGTTGCCTGCGAGAGTAAAGCGGAGATCCGCCGAAGGCACTACACGTGTGGCGCGAGCGGAGGCTGATAAACGCCCCGGCCGAATTTACCGCTCCAGGCGCGCAAATTCGGCGTAAACAAGTCCCGTTGTTTCGTAAAGTCTGCATAAAAAACGAGGGGGGCAATGTCTTGAAGTCATGGTTCAAGCGACACAAGCGGAACAGACTCGGCACAATTTGCTGCATGAACTTTGAGCGCCAGCCCCCTCACGGGCTCACCAAGTCGCGCATCACCTTCTCTCGAAAGCATTCTTTACGCGGGGAAGATGATGACCTCCCAACCTGAATTTCCCACTGACTCCCGCTCGAAACCAGAGGTTCCGGCTCAGCAGCATGATACGAAGACATCGCTACTGACACTGACGTTGGGAGCAATCGGAGTTGTCTATGGCGACATCGGCACGAGCGTCCTCTATGCAGTCAAAGAGGTCTTCGGGTCAGGCCACGTTGCCTTCACCCACGAGAACATCTACGGTGTCTTATCGATTTTCTTTTGGACGCTCACTGTAATCGTATCCCTGAAGTACGTGGTGCTCATCCTGCGGGCCGATAACAATGGCGAGGGAGGACTTGTCGCAATGCTCGCGTTGGCTGCCCAGGCGGTCCGCCACCGACCACGCCTGCGCCAAGTGCTCTTCGCAGTCGGTATTTTCGGAACATCACTTTTCTTCGGCGACGGCGTCATCACGCCAGCGATCTCGGTTCTCTCGGCAATCGAGGGCTTGAAAGTCATTTCTCCGGCGCTAGATCCGTTTGTCATACCGCTTACGCTGGCCGTGCTTTTCGCACTCTTTGCTGTGCAGAAACATGGGACTGCCGGGATCGGCAAGTTCTTCGGCCCCATTACGTTAGCGTGGTTCATAGCCATTGCAATGCTCGGCGTGTCCCAAATCATCACCAACCCGGGAATCCTCCTGGCAATGAGTCCTCACCATGCGCTCCGCTTCATCCTTCAGAATCCGGGTACCACGTTTCTCATACTCGGCGCAGTCGTGCTGTGTGTAACCGGTGCCGAGGCTCTTTACGCGGACCTTGGCCATTTCGGGAAAAAGCCCATCCGACTGGCGTGGTTCGTTGTCGTGATGCCGGCCCTGACCCTCAACTACTTTGGCCAAGGTGCGCTCCTGTTGATCAACCCGGAGGCGGTGCGGAATCCGTTTTACATGATGATGCCCGAGGCGATTCAGATACCAATGGTTGCATTAGCGACCATGGCAACCGTTATCGCCTCGCAGGCGTTAATTACCGGCGCCTTCAGCGTGACGAAGCAAGTCATCCAGCTGAGCTACCTTCCGAGGTTGCGCACCGAGTACACCAGTGTGCGAGAAAGTGGACAGATCTACATCCCCTTCATCAACTGGACACTTTTCTCGGCAATCGTGCTCGCCGTAATCCTTTTCGAGTCCTCTAGCAATCTCGCGGGCGCCTACGGAATTACAGTCTGCATCGACATGCTGATAACGACAACCCTAACCTTCTTCGTCATTCGTTACGGATGGGGCTATCCGCTCGGCCTATGCATCGCGGCAACCGGTGCGTTCTTCATGGTAGACGCCGCATTTCTCGCTTCGAACATGCTGAAGCTCCTCGACGGCGGATGGTTTCCACTTGCGATCGGGGCTAGCGTATTCACCCTGATGATGACTTGGCACGAGGGGCGGACCATCCTCCGCGGCAAGTTGGCAGCGACGTCGGTCGGCCTCTCGGATTTCCTAACCTCACTATTCCTGCAGCCGCCGGTTCGGGTGGAGGGAACTGCGGTCTACCTGACGGCAGAGGTCGGAAAGGCGCCGAATGCAATGCTGCACAACCTGAAGCACAACAAGGTGCTGCATGAGAGGAACCTGTTCGTGACAGTTGTCATGCATGAGACGCCTTGGTTCGACCAGGAACAAAGGGTAGAAGTAGAACCGCTCCATGAAAATTGCTGGCGGGTGTTCATCCACTATGGCTTCAAGGATGAGCCCGATGTGCCAGACGCGCTCTCCAGGATGGAACGCTACGGCTGTACGGTCGAGCCATTAACGACCAGCTACTTTCTTTCCAAGGAGAGTGTGGTGTCGACTGTCGGAGAGGGGATGGCTACCTGGCGCGAAAAGTTGTTCGCACAGATGCATCGCAATGCAGGCTCGCTGGCGGATTTCATGAATCTTCCGAGCGGCTCGGTAGTCGAACTGGGTACGAAAGTCGAGATTTGACCTGCAGTCAATCGCGCCGCCACAGATGAGGAGTGCTTGCCAAGTATCCGTGAGTATTAGCTGTTTCTGTGCTTCTGAACCATGCGAACCAAGTACCAACGATCCGAAATCTTGCTTTTATAGATCTTGTTCTGCTTGTGTTGCTCTTCGAAGTCGCAGTCGGCGTGAGTGCGGCGATCGATGCGGGAATGTGACAGCACTTCGGCGAGACAGATGCGGCCTCTCTCGAGCCAGGCCAGTGCCAAATTGAGACCAGGTGGATCGTGAGTCGGTGGCACGCGAACGCAGGTGCAGGCCGCTGTATGGCGCCGCGCCGAACTGGAGGTACCGGCCATCTGCAGTCGATCACGAGCAGCAGCTTCGCGGCCGGCTGCCAGGCTTCGCCGCGATCCAGGAACATCCCGTGGTTGCCAAGATAGTCAGGACATCGGGGCACGCAGCCCCTTTCATCGCCGAGCGCTGGTACTGACGACTCGATACGTGAGCCGCGCCGCCGTTGTGGGCCCGAATGTGGAATTCAGCCAACGCATGGGCATTGCGAAGGCCGGCGTGGGGTGAGCGCCCTCGGGGCGTCGATGGCTCTTCAGCGACCGCGCGGCCTGTTCTTGTCCCAGATCGCCGCCAGGATGAAGCAATACGTCACCAGCCGGACGATGTAGTGAACGGGCAGGTCTTCGTCGAGCGACAGAGCCATTGCCATGTACGCCCGGTTGCCGGCTTCGAGCCAGAACGACAGCGTCAGGAAGATGAAGAAGCGGTCGCCGCTGCGCCGCCAGTAGAGGAAGAAGAAAAGACCGACGGCCAGGCACGCCACCGTGATGCCGCCCATCAGATACTGATCGACCTGGAAGCCCTTCATTCGCTGCTTTCGAGGATGAGGCCGAGCAGCAACAGCAGCACCGACGCGAGCGCCACCGCCAGCCGCCAGGTCGAAAGGTCGGTGCCGATGAAGTACAGCCTGTCGAGGATCAGCAGGAGGTTGTTCACCGTCAGGCCGCAAAAGCATGCGCCACTCCACAGCAGCAGCCGAAAGCGCGTGCGCAGGTAGCTGCGAAGCAGCAGGAACGCACAGGAAGCTGCGGTCAGCGCGCACAGGCCGTAGATCACCTTGGCCATTCATCGTCCTTTCGAATCTGAAAAGCAGACGCAAAGCGCATGGCGCTCTTGCCGGTTGCATTGTGAATCAAATGGGTGATGCCAATGAGGTTGGTGGAGTAGGCTCGGGCCAGGCGGTCGACCGCCGCGGTCAGGCCCGCATCGTGGGGCGAAAACCGGTAGCGGCCGCTTTCGACAGCGGCAGCGATGAAACCCGCGGCGCACAACTCCTGAAGCAATTCCGCGGCACGGGCCTCGGGCAGGTAGAGCAGGCTGCCGATCTCTGCCGGGGTACGTTCCTCCTGCGGCGCGCGGTGGAACAGCAGCATGGCTTCCAGATGGGGAACCGACGGCACGCTGGTCAACACGAACCTTCGAACATCTTCCGGAATGTCCGGACTCATCGCACCGGCGGCGCGCAGTGCCCTGCCATCACCACGGCCCTCGCATCAGTCCGAACGAGTCATAGCTCTTGCGCCGGCTTCTGCTGGTCGGCCACCCGGGCGACCAGCTGCAGCAGCTCGGCGGGGTCGACCGGCTTGACGAGGTGGTCGTCGAAACCGGACGCGCGGGACTTCCGCACGTCTTCGGGCTGGCCCCACCCCGTCACCGCGACGATGTTGATCGACCCGCCCCCCGGCTGCAGCCTGATCTGTGCACACGCATCGAACCCGTTGACCCCAGGCATGCCGATGTCCAGCAGCGCCAGGTGAGGGTTGAACTCGCCAGCCGCCTGGACAGCTTCTTTGCCGCCGTTGACCCGCCACACGACGTGGCCCATCTCTTCGAGTAGCATCGACAGCGCTGCGGCCGCGTCCTCGTTGTCGTCGGCCACCAGGATCTTGATTCGCTTGTCCATCTTTGCGCTCAGCGGCGAGCCCGGTACCTCGACAGGTTCAACGTCGTCGCTCTCGGCATCGACCGGCAATCGAACCACGAACTCGCAGCCCTTGCCGACGCCGTTGCTGTGCGCCAGGACCCGCCCACCGTGCAGTTCGATCAGCCGTTGGGTTAGCGCCAGCCCAATGCCCAGTCCGCCACGAGACCGCGACAACGCCGACTCGATCTGCGAGAACATATCGAACACGCCGCTGAGCTTTTCCGGCGCGATGCCAATCCCGTGGTCCGTGACGCTGACGATCACCTCCTCGTGTTCCTGACGAGCGCTCAGTTCGATGCGTCCGCCGCGATCCATGTACTTGGCCGCGTTGTTCAAGAGGTTCATGAACGCCTGGGCGAGCCGCGTGCGGTCGGCGTGCACGAAAAGCGCCCCTGGCGGCAGGCTGACCACCAATCGATGCTCGTACTCCTCGATCAGGGGCCGCGCTGTTTCGATCGCCTCCTGGAGCACCGTGTGCACGTGAATCCGCTCGCGCTGCAAGGCGATCCGACCCTGGTTGATCCGGCTCACGTCCATCAGATCGTCGATCAAGCGCGTCATCGTGCGAACCTGCCGGTCGATAAGGTCGGATGTCTTCTCGAACCACTCTGTTTCGGGCCCCTTCAGCCGCAGCAGCTGCACGGCGTTGCGGACGGGTGCCAGGGGGTTGCGCAGTTCATGGGCCAGCGTGGCGAGGAACTCGTCCTTGCGGCGATTGGCGTCGATGAGTTGCGCTTCACTGTCCCGCAGGGCGGTGGTCCGCTCGGTCACCCGGCGGTCGAGCGATTCGTTGAGTTCGCTCAGGCGCTCCTCAGCCCGTCGTCGCTCGGTCACCTCCGCTTGCAGGGCGCGGTTGGCCGACTCGAGCGCCAGCGTCTTGCGGTGCAGTTCCGCAAACACGGACACCTTCGACTGCAGCACGGTGGGGTTCACCGGCTTGTGCAGATAGTCGACGGCCCCGCTGCCGTAGCCGGCCAAAATCTGCTGGTCCTCGCTGTCGTACGCGGTCAGGAAGATGATCGGGATGCGTGCCGTGCGCTTGCGCTGCTTGACCAGGTGGGCGAGCTCGAACCCGGTCATCCCCGGCATCCGAACGTCGAGCACCAGCACCGCGAACTCGCTGGAAATCAGCGCCATGAGCGCTTCATCGCCTGAGTTCGCCCGCACCAGTCTGTAGCCCGGATCGGCCAGGACACTCTCGAGCACCAGCAAGTTGGCCGGCTCGTCGTCGACGATCAGGATGTTGACCGTGTCGGGGGTGTTCTGTAAACCCTCCGGGACCAAGGCGGTTTCGCTCACGATGTCTTTGTTGCTAAGGAATTCAGCGGTACAGCCACACCCGCATGAGTGAAAGCAGCTGATCGGTGTTGACGGGCTTTGCAATGTAGTCGCTGGCGCCGGCGTCCAGGCATTTCTCGCGGTCGCCCTTCATGGCCTTGGCGGTCAATGCAAGGATGGGCATGGACCTCGATGCCGGCGCCTTGCGGATCTCTCTCATCGTTTCATAGCCGTCCATTTCGGGCATCATGATGTCCATCAGGACCATCGCCAAGTCGGGTGTCGACTTGACGATCTCGATCGCGTCACGCCCGTTATTCGCGCTGACTACATGGACGGCGTGGTTCTCCAGCACCGACGTGAGCGCGAAGATGTTGCGGGCGTCGTCGTCGACCACCAGAACTTTGCGGTTGTGCAGGGCCTCCGACGAACTGTGCAGCCGCTCCAGCATCGCCTGTTTCTGCACCGGGAGTTCAGGCACCACCCGGTGCAGGAAGAGCGCGGTCTCATCCAGAAGCCGCTCGGGCGATTTGACGTCCTTGAGCACGATGCTCTTGGCCATCGTGTTCAACTGCCCCTGCTCGTCGGCGCTAAGGTCTTTTCCAGTGTACACGACCACCGGCACCCTGGCCATCGCCGGGTCGGCACGCATGTGTTCGAGCAATTCGAAGCCCGTCATGTCCGGAAGACGAAGGTCGAGCACGACGCAGTCGAAATGCTGGGTCCGCAATGCCTCGAGGGCCTGTTCACCCTGGCCGACCGGGACGATCTCGATGTCCTGAAAGCCTAGCAATTCGATGACGGCCTGGCGTTCGATGTCGTTGTCCTCGACCACCAGCAAGCGGCGCGTGCGCGGGACGATGAACTCCTTGATGCGGTCGAACGCGGCCTCCAGGCCAAAGGTGGTGGGCTCCTTGACCAGGTAATCGAAAGCACCGTGGGCCAGGCCGTGTTGACGTTCTTCTTCCATCGTGACGATCTGGACCGGAATGTGGCGCAGGCTCGGATCGAGTTTCAGCTGGTTGAGGACCGTCCAACCCAGCATGTCGGGCAGGAAGATATCGAGCGAAATGGCAGACGGCTGATATTGACGGGCCAGTGCCAACCCCAGTGCACCCTTGGTGGCCACGAGTCCCTTGAAACCCTTGTCGCGGGCCATGCCCAGCAGGATCCGTGCGTAGTGGGGGTCGTCTTCGATCACCAGGAAGGCCGGGTCGCCGGGCTGCATGGCGTCGCGGTCATCCGGAATGTGCTCTTCACGAACAGCCGGCAGCGCGATCATCGTGGAGGCGCCATCGGCACGCGAGCTGACGCTGGTCGCCACGGTGGGAGCGTCCGGGCCCGCGTAATGCAAAGGCAGGTAGAGGGTGAAGGTGCTGCCTTGTCCATGGACGCTGACCAGGCGGATCTCGCCACCCAGAAGCACCGCCAGCTCACGGCTGATCGCCAGGCCCAGGCCCGTACCGCCGTACTTACGGGAAGTGCCCGCGTCGGCCTGCTGAAAGGCCTCGAAGATCAGCCTCTGCTTTTCGGGGGCGACGCCGATGCCGGTGTCCTCGACGGCAAAGGCCACGACACGCTGCGCCTGGCTGAGCACCGGGTGATCGGGACTCCAGCCTTGTGTGGCCGACCCAACCCGAACGACGACCTGCCCTTTCGATGTGAACTTCACCGCGTTGGACAAGAGGTTCTTCAGGATCTGCTGCAGCCGCTTCGGGTCGCTGTCCATCGATCGCGGCAGGTCGTCGGCGAAGCGAATGTGGAGCGGCAGGTTCTTGGCCTCTGCCACATGTCGGAAGTTGCGGTCGATGCTTTCACGCAAGGCCGCGAATGAGATGTCCTCGACTTCGACGGACACCGTGCCCGACTCAATCTTCGACAGGTCCAGGATGTCGTTGATCAGGTTGAGCAGATCGCTGCCCGACGAATTGATGTTCCGCGAAAATTCGATCTGCTTCCCTAACAGGTTGCCGGCCGCGTTCTCGGCGAGTTGCTGGCTCAGGATCAGGATCGAGTTCAGCGGCGTGCGCAGTTCGTGCGACATGTTCGCCAGGAACTCCGACTTGTATTTGGACGTCAGGGCCAGCTCGGACGCCTTTTCCTCCAGTGCCCGGCGCGCCTGTTCGACCTCGCGGTTCTTACTTTCGACCTCGGCGTTCTGCTCGGCCAGCAGCTTGGCCTTGGTGCCGAGCTCTTCGTTGGTCTGCTGCAGTTCGGTCTGCCGGGACTGCAACTCTGCGGTCAGCTGCTGCGACTGGGTCAACAGTCCCTCGGTACGCATCGTCGCCTCGATGGTGTTGAAAACCGCGCCGATGCCCAAGGCAAGCTGGTCGAGGAAATTGAGGTTGACGACCGTGAACGGGTGCAGCGATGCGAGCTCGATGACGGCCTTCGTCATGTTCTCGAAAAGCACGGGGATCACGACCACGCTGACGTGACTGGACTCGCCGAGGCTCGATCTGATCTTCACGAAGCTGGTCGGCACGTTGGTCAGCAGGATGCGCTTGCGTTCGAGCGCACACTGGCCAACCAGCCCCTCGCCGAGCTGGACGCTGCTGGACAGCGGAACGTCGCCGCTCTGCGCGTAGCTCGACAGCAGGGTGAGCCCGTCGGACTCGGCCCCCGCGCCGGTCTGGTGATAGACCGTGCCCTGGTGGGCGTGTACCAGCGGCGCAAGTTCGGACAGGAGCATCTTGCCGACCGTGTTCAGTTCGCGCTGCCCCTGCAGCATGCCGGTGAAGCGGGCGAGGTTGGTCTTAAGCCAGTCCTGCTCGCGGTTGCTCTCGGTGGTCTCCCGAAGATTGGAGATCATCGTGTTGATGTTGTCCTTGAGCTCGGCGACCTCGCCATTGGCGTCGACCTGGATCGAACGCGTCAGGTCGCCCTTGGTCACCGCCGTGGCCACCTCGGCGATGGCGCGCACCTGCGTCGTCAGGTTGGCGGCCAGCAGGTTCACGTTGCCGGTCAGGTCCTTCCAGGTGCCGGCCGCGCCGGGCACGTTGGCCTGCCCGCCCAGCCGCCCGTCGACGCCCACCTCGCGCGCCACGTTGGTCACCTGGTCGGCAAAGGTGGCCAGCGTGTCGGTCATGCCGTTGATGGTGTCGGCCAGCGCTGCGACTTCTCCCTTGGCCTGCACCGTCAGACGCTGCGTCAGGTTGCCGTCGGCCACGGCGGTCACCACCTTCACGATGCCGCGCACCTGCTCGGTGAGGTTCGAGGCCATGAAGTTGACGTTGTCGGTGAGGTCCTTCCAGGTGCCGCCGACGCCGCTGACCTGCGCCTGCCCGCCGAGCTTGCCTTCGGTGCCCACCTCGCGGGCCACGCGTGTGACTTCGCCGGCGAACGAGTTCAGCTGGTCGACCATCGTGTTGATGGTGTTCTTCAGTTCGAGAATTTCGCCTTTCACGTCCACCGTGATCTTGCGGTTGAGGTCGCCACGCGCTACCGCCGTGGTCACCTCGGCGATGTTACGCACCTGAGAGGTGAGGTTTGCGCCCATGGTGTTCACGGAGTCGGTCAGGTCCTTCCAGGTACCGGCCACACCCGGCACCACGGCCTGCACGCCCAGCCGCCCTTCGGTGCCGACCTCGCGCGCCACGCGCGTAACCTCCGAGGCGAACGAGCGCAGCTGCTCGACCATCGTGTTGATCGTTTCCTTCAGCTGCAGGATCTCGCCGCGCACGTCGACGGTGATCTTCTTCGACAGGTCGCCGTTCGCCACCGCGATGGTCACCTCGGCGATGTTGCGCACCTGCCCCGTCAGGTTCGACGCCATCGAGTTGACGTTGTCGGTGAGGTCCTTCCAGGTGCCGGCCACGCCCGGCACCTGCGCCTGTCCGCCCAGCTTGCCCTCGGTGCCGACTTCGCGCGCCACCCGCGTGACCTCGGAGGCGAAGGCCGACAGCTGGTCGACCATCGTGTTGATGGTCTCCTTCAGCTGCAGGATCTCGCCTTTCACGTCGACCGTGATCTTGCGGCCCAGGTCGCCGCGGGCGATGGCGGTGGCCACGTCGGCGATGTTGCGCACCTGGCCGGTCAGGTTGTTGGCCATCGAGTTGACGTTGTCGGTCAGGTCCTTCCAGGTGCCGGCCACGCCGGGCACCTGCGCCTGCCCGCCCAGCTTGCCGTCGGTGCCGACCTCGCGCGCCACGCGGCTGACTTCGGCGGCGAAGGAGCGCAGCTGATCGACCATCGTGTTGATCGTTTCCTTGAGCTCGAGGATCTCGCCGCGCACGTCGACCGTGATCTTCTTCGACAGGTCGCCGTTGGCCACCGCGATCGTCACCTCGGCGATGTTGCGCACCTGCCCGGTCAGGTTCGAAGCCATCGAATTGACGTTCTCCGTCAGGTCCTTCCAGGTGCCCGCCACGCCTTCCACCGCGGCCTGCCCGCCCAGCTTGCCGTCGGTGCCGACCTCGCGCGCCACGCGGCTGACTTCGCCGGCAAAGGCGTTCAGCTGGTCGACCATGGTGTTCATGGTCTGCTTGAGCTGCAGGATCTCGCCCTTTACGTCGACGGTGATCTTGCGCGACAGGTCGCCCCGCGCGATCGCGGTGGCCACGTCGGCGATGTTGCGCACCTGACCGGTTAGGTTCGACGCCATGAAGTTGACGTTGTCGGTCAGGTCCTTCCACGTCCCTGCCACGCCCGGCACCTGGGCCTGGCCTCCCAGCTTGCCTTCGGTGCCGACCTCGCGCGCCACGCGCGTGACCTCGGACGCAAAGCCGTTCAATTGGTCGACCATCGTGTTGATGGTGTTCTTCAGCTCGAGGATCTCGCCCTTGACCTCGACCGTGATCTTGCGCGACAGGTCGCCGCGGGCGACGGCCGTGGTCACGTCGGCGATGTTGCGCACCTGGCCGGTCAGGTTGTTGGCCATCGAGTTGACGTTGTCGGTGAGGTCCTTCCAGGTGCCGGCC
Organism: uncultured Pseudomonadota bacterium; assembly: GCA_963844195.1. Lineage (GTDB taxonomy): Bacteria > Pseudomonadota > Gammaproteobacteria > Burkholderiales > Burkholderiaceae_E > Lautropia. Next base: position 584,118 of record CAWJNC010000010.1, read on the forward strand.
ACGCCGCGCACCGCGGCCTGCCCGCCGAGCTTACCTTCGGTGCCCACTTCGCGGGCCACCCGCGTGACCTCCGAGGCAAAGGCCGAGAGCTGGTCGACCATGGTGTTGATGGTTTCCTTGAGCGCCAGGATCTCGCCCTTGACCTCGACGGTGATCTTCTTGGAGAGGTCGCCGTTGGCCACCGCGGTGGCCACGTCGGCGATGTTGCGCACTTGGGCGGTGAGGTTCGACGCCATCGAGTTGACGTTGTCGGTCAGGTCTTTCCAGGTGCCGGCCACGCCCAGCACCTGCGCCTGCCCGCCGAGCGTGCCTTCGGTGCCGACCTCGCGCGCCACGCGGCTGACCTCGCCGGCGAAGCCGTTGAGCTGGTCGACCATGGTGTTGATGGTGTTCTTCAGCTCCAGGATCTCGCCGCGCACGTCGGCGGTGATCTTCTTGGACAAGTCGCCGCGGGCCACGGCCGTGGTCACTTCGGCGATGTTGCGCACCTGCCCCGTCAGGTTCGAGGCCATGAAGTTGACGCTGTCGGTCAGGTCCTTCCAGGTGCCGGCCACGCCGGGAACCTGGGCCTGCCCGCCGAGCTTGCCCTCGGTACCCACCTCGCGCGCCATGCGCGTGACCTCGGACGCGAAACCGTTGAGCTGGTCGACCATCGTGTTGATGGTGTTCTTCAGCTCGAGGATCTCGCCGCGCACGTCGACGGTGATCTTCTTGGACAGGTCGCCGTTGGCAACAGCCGTCGTCACCTCGGCGATGTTGCGCACCTGTCCGGTCAGGTTCGACGCCATGAAGTTGACGTTGTCGGTGAGGTCCTTCCAGGTGCCGGCCACGCCCGGCACCTGCGCCTGTCCGCCCAGCTTGCCTTCGGTGCCGACCTCTCGCGCCACGCGCGTCACTTCCGAGGCAAAGCCGTTGAGCTGGTCGACCATCGTGTTGATGGTTTCCTTCAGCGCCAGGATCTCGCCCTTGACTTGGACGGTGATCTTCGACGACAGGTCACCCTTGGCGATGGCCGTTGCCACACCGGCGATGTTACGTACCTGTCCGGTGAGGTTGGACGCCATCGAATTGACCGAGTCGGTCAGGTCCTTCCAGGTGCCGGCGATGCCCGGTACCTGCGCCTGCCCGCCGAGCTTGCCTTCGGTGCCGACCTCGCGGGCGACCCGCGTGACTTCGGACGAGAAGCCGTTGAGCTGGTCGACCATCGTGTTGATGGTTTCCTTCAACTCGAGGATCTCGCCCTTTACCTCGACGGTGATCTTGCGCGACAGGTCGCCGCGCGCCACCGCGGTGGTCACGGTGGCGATGTTGCGGACCTGGGAGGTCAGGTTGTTGGCCATAGAATTGACCGAGTCGGTCAAGTCCTTCCAGGTGCCTGCCACGCCCGGCACCACGGCCTGCCCGCCAAGACGCCCGTCGGTCCCGACCTCGCGCGCGACCCGCGTCACTTCGGACGCGAACGATCGCAACTGGTCCACCATCGTGTTGGTGGCCTCCTTGAGCTGCAGGATCTCGCCACGCACGTCGACGGTGATCTTCTTGGAGAGGTCACCGTTGGCCACCGCGATCGTCACGTCGGCGATGTTGCGCACCTGCGCCGTCAGGTTGCCCGCCATCTGGTTGACCGAGTCGGTGAGGTCTTTCCAGACGCCCGACACGCCCTTCACCTTGGCCTGCCCGCCGAGCTTGCCTTCGGTGCCCACTTCGCGGGCCACCCGCGTCACCTCTGAGGTGAAGACGGAGAGTTGCTCGATCATGCTGTTGACGAGCATGGCCGACCGAAGGAATTCGCCCTTCAACGCACGGCCATCGACCTGCAGTTCCATCGATTGGCCGAGGTCGCCCTTGGCCACCGCACCGATGGTCCGGGCGATGTCGGTCGTCGGTCGAACGAGGTCGTCGATCAAGGTGTTGAACGAATCGACCTGGGTCGCCCAGCTGCCCAGCGCACCGGGGGAAGACATCCGCTGCGACAGCCGCCCTTCCTTGCCCACTGCCGAACTCAGACGGGCGGCCTCCTCGGTCACACGCTGTGCGTTTGCGATCGCCGAATTGAAGGCTTCGGCAATGCGGGCGTCGGTGCCTGTCCAATCCGAAGGCAAGCGGAAACTGAACGAACCCTTGGAGAACGCGGTCAACGCGGCCACAAGCTGGCGTGACTTTCGGTCCGCATCACCCTTGGTGTCGGTCGAAAGCGGCCCGGAACCTTCCGACGGAACGTGCCGCCCGCCGTTGAGGGGTTTGGCGGCTTTCTTGTTGACTTTGGGCAGGGTGACCTCGGTCATGTGGGCTCCGCTCTGAAATTAGGCCTTGGGGAGGCGCTCGGTACTCTCGGCCGATAGATGTTAGCTTATCGGAAGCGCGGCAACTCGGCGCCGGTGCTGGCTGCGGTGTGCGCGATGAAGCTGGCCAGGTGCTGTTGCCCTAGTCGATACAGGGTGGTCTGCTCGGGGCGGTGGCGTTCATAGTGAACCGGGGCGCCATGCTGTACCCGCTGGGGCTGCCGGCATCACCTCGTACAGCTGACATTCAGGCCAGCACCCGCCGCCGAGCCGTGCGACTGCGTGATGGCAGGTAGCGTGAGTACGGCCGCTGCAGGCCGCTGGCAGCAATCGCTGCATAGCCGCCCATGACGCCTAGACGACAGCTTCAGACTGGCTGCTGTCATTCCGATTCCGAGGGCCAATGGCGGAGGCCGCGGAACCTGCCGCTTAGTGGCCGGCGCGGCGATGGGCTGCTTTTGGAAGAACCGGCCCTTCATCTACGGCGTTGGGGGTGAGCGTCCTGGCCAGCACTCGATCGCCGGCCATTGACCGCTCCCTTGTCCTTCGAACTGGCGCTGCCAACCCACAGCAGCTGTATGCAGCTTCTACGTAGTCCGCCCGAGAGCTGCCGTTCGAACCCCTCACCCCCCGACGGCCGCGGCCGAGCCTGCCAGCGCCGGGACCAAGCCAACCGCGCCTCCAAGCGTCGCGGGCATCAGCAGGCCGTGGCCGATGATGCCCAGCAGCACCAGCGGCAGGAATAGGCTCAGGGGGTGTGCAGACCCGCAAGGCCCAGCGCCAGCACCAGCACAACGCAGGTCACAGTGGTACGCAGACCGTCAGGGCAAGCAGCCCGAAGACGTACTGCGCCATCAGGTTGGCGACGAGCCAACCGTGTCGCCGTGGCGCGGCGAGGGTGCCGGTCATCGATTGCCCCGAAGCGCTGACACCCGCCCCGGTCATCGTCACCTGGTCCCTTTCAGCGTCCTTCGGATTCATTTTGCTCTTTGGAGTTTGCCCGTTCTCCAAAGAGTATCCCATTCATGGGAAGACTCCCCAGCCTGCGGTGGAGGATAGATGAGTCAGGCGCCGGCGCTCCGCCCGCCGAGATGGGATACGAGGTGAGCACTCAGATCACGCGCGTCGTCGCCGACACCGTCGATGAGGCTCGACTTCCGGCGCCGCAGGAACGGCAAGCCCATGACGTACAGGTCTGGCGCTTCCGTCACGACGCCGCCGTCATGGCGGATGTTGCCCTTCAGATCGAGGATCGGGAGGTGCAGCCAGGAGTAGTCGGGGCGGAACCCGGTCGCCCAAACAATCGTCCTGATCCCGGCGCGACCTAAATCGAGCCAGAGCGGCGGCGACGCCTCGACACGTGTCGGCTCAGGGCGATGCGGAGGGCCGACCGCATCGCACACGCCGTTCTGCGCAGCCCAATCGTCTATCGTGCTCAGCAGCCGGTTCAGCTTGAGGTCGGCCAACTCGCACAGATTCGCAACGAACCGGAGAACTGGACCTTGCCGTCCCGCACGCCGGCCACGCGGCCCACGAGTCTCACCCCGAGCGACGTGAGTGCATTCAGATCGATGTTCCGCCGGTCGGCATAGCCTGCGAGCTGGAACGAGGACAGGCTGCGGGCGCGCCTCAGATTTTCGACCTGGTCGTAGCGCTCATCGTTCAGGCCGGTGGCATCCATCCACCATTGAATGTCCCGGCCGCGGTACATCCGGAGCGCGCGCACGTGCTCGCCCACCGCCAGCGTCACGGGACGTCCGGAGCGGTGGAGCTCGTCAGCGATCTGCGCACCGGAGGCGGCCGCACCGACGACCATGACACCGCCCGCCTCAAGGCTCTCGGGGTTGCGGTATTGGCCGGTGGTCAGTTGGGCAATGTCGGACGGCATCTCTTGCGAGAGTTTCGGAACCTGCGCGACGTTGAAGGCGCCGGTGGCAAGTACGACCGTCCGGCAATGCCAAGTGCCCTGCCTCGTGACGACCTCATAGCCATTGCTGGTGCTGCGGACGGAAGCAACCAGGCAGTGCGTCCGCACGGGAGCCGACACCAGCGTCGCGTAGTGCTCAATGTACGCGATGGTATCGTGCATCGTCCGAAAGCCGTCCGGATCGTCGCCCTCGTACCCATGCCCCGGCAGTCGGCTTTGCCAGTTCGGCGTGAGCAAGGTGAGCGAATCCCAGCGCTCGGTGCGCCAAGTGTTGGCGACCTCGCCGCGCTCCAGGACCACATGGTCGATCGAGCGCTTGGCGAGCCACCAACTCATGGCCAGCCCGGCCTGGCCCGCGCCAATGACGACGGCGGTCGTGCGCACCCGGTGCCGCGCTGCCGCGAGGCGGCGTTACGCCACCACCTCGACCGTGACGTTGGTCGGATTGGTGATGATGTCGTACACCGCGGAGCGCTTCTGCGACTGCGCGACGATCGCCCTGATGTCGGCGGGCGACGCGTCGGCATCGATTTTGTAGGTCACCTTGATGCCGTCGAAGCCGTTGCGCACGTCCTCATCGACGCCAAGGATGCCGCGAATGTCCATCCCAGCCTCGAGCGTCGCCGACACGGAGCGCAACTGGACCTTGCGCGCCTGGGCGACGGCCGCGACGCCGGCGGTCAGGCAGCTTGCGAGACCGGCCAGGACGATCTCCACCGGGGTGGCCGCCTGGTCTTCAGCTGCGAACACCTCGGGATGGTCGGCGTCGACGGTGAACTTGCCGAGATCGTCCAGCGGCTGAGAGGCAGAGGCCGAAGCAAGCCCTTCGAGACTCTGATAAGACCAGAGCCGTGACTCTCGAGGGCGTCTGAATCGTCGGCGATGTAGGTGCAAAGCGGGCAACTCTTATAGGACAGCAACCTGCTGTAGCCGCAGGTTGGCGTTGCGCGACATCTACCGGGCACTGCGGCCGCCCGATACTACCGGCACCACGCTTCAGACAATCTCGCCGCGCCGTCGAAGCTACTCAATCGAAGAGGCAAGTTTGCATAGGGTCCTGGTCGAGATTCAAGCGCTGCAGATCTAGTTGCCCGAGATCTGGGAGGGATCCGTTGTAAGCGACGAGACTCAGGATCTCGAAGAAGACCAAGCGAGGAAATCCCTGACGAGGCCAATCTCGACAATGTAGGAACGCCGCTGCAGCCTCAATAAATGCCGCCCGGTCCGCCCAGTGTCTCACAAGCACATTCAGAACATGAGGATAGCTTCTTGCAGTCGCGTAGGGGTACAGGTCGAAGGGGAGTGTCTCAAGCAGCAACGATGTTTGCGGGAGTACGACCTCCTTCTCCCAGGTCGCATATTGATGGTCGGGACGAAAATCAAGCACGTTTTCCTGTTCCGATGATTTGGATCGATGACTTGCCGGTAGATCCACGATGCCCCTCCGCTCTTATGTAAGCATGCGGTCAGGATGCAAATCCTCGCGTTAATTCCTTCACGTTAAGGGGAGGCTCATTCCTAAGGCTCATTCCTAAGTTGCAAATGCTTGAGGCACATTGGGTAAGCCGACAGCAGAATTGCTAGCGGTGCCGGAAGAGGCGTCTGGACGGCATTTGCGAAGTAGCCGCGAGGGGGAAACTCCGTAGCTCCAAGCGCTAGACCCGTCGAAGCCGGCTGGGAGCCTGATCCCGCCCCGCGTACAGCCTCAACCTTGGCCAACAGCCCGCATGGACTCAGCACTCTTCAAGTGCGTCAGGACCTCGAGAATCTCAAATCTCTGGTTACCGAATAAAGTTCGGTAGTTCGGGCTCCGCTTCAACGAGAGGAAAGACGATCGCCGTCATGACGATGTCCTGGGGTTCTCAGATTGCGGCCGCGCCGGCAAGCACGATGCCAGGTGTCGCTCGTCCGGCAAGAGCCGCCGTTCGTCGGCCGGCGTAGTCGGGTGCGCTGGCATCGGGGGATCATGGCCTCGGGGGCGGCGTTGCAGGCCCATAGCCGCCCCGATCTCTCTCCTAACTCTCAGTTCGGGCTGTCGATCTTGGCAGCCCGCTTTTTTTGCAACCGCCCGAAAGGCCTCCCTCCGCGGGCTGGATGACACGATTGGCGTAGGTAGCCCGCGACCCGGCCGGCGAGTGCACCACCCGGTGCATGAAGCATTCTCCTACCGCTGAGTTGAACGCGTCAACGTCGCTTTGGTAGCCAGTGATTGGCGCTAAAGCCATCGGTGACCTCGGTCGGTGGACGGAGCGGCGGGGGGTAGGCGGGTCCGCTGGACCGAGCCCGAGACCGGCTTGAGTTTCGCGGCCCGGCAGCGGACGCGGTCCTGGGGACCCCCTCGCCAGGCCCCGTCAGTGCCGTCGTAAATGCCGCCTATCCGCCGAATCTCCGGGGTCTGGTGTCCGACGTGATGCCGAGCGTCTGGACCGAGTCCTTGATGGCTGCACGCCGGTGATCGAGGCGTTCCCGCCGACTGATTCAGCGGCTGCGGTGTCGGGAACCGGGATAGGGCCGGAGCCCCAGGCTCCTGGCCTTCCGTTCTCATCGAGGCGGATGCCGCGACGCCGCCGACGAGCCGTCAGCAGTTATTCGATTTCCCAGTTTTTACGCAGAACCAAGGCGGTCAGCACGAGAACCTTGTCAGACCCATACCCGCGAAGTTTCAACTCGTGTTCCGTCATGAAGCCGGGCCAGCGATCCGGGGCCAATAGCATTGGCGCCTGAATCTCGTCTGCATGGCGCTGAATCTAAGGCGGATGGCGTACTTGTGAGCGCCAAGACCAGCGATTGCCTCCTCGCAGCGGGCAGACGCGGCCAACGATCGGCCAATCCATCTCAAACCGGCGACCAAAGGCGACCTTCTGCGCTCACCTCGACAGCCGGCCCCCGTCTCGGGATCTGATCATGCCTGGCCAGCGGTCTACCGCGCAGATTCCTAGGCCGACGCCGGTAGCTCACTGTAGGACCTTGGTGCAATTGCGCGTGATATGGCTTGGGCCCGACACTTATGGCGCATTCCTGCGCGGGAAGTCAACGGGGATCACCGCTTCCCGACGCCGACTACGCGGAGCGACAGGCCAGCAGACCCTAGTCAAAGCCGGCGACGAGGTGAAGCACAGGTGTTGCATGTGGTTTGAACGGATACCAGAGCGGCGTGAGGCGTGGCAGTACACGGGCGACATCGAATTGCTGCCGGATGAGCTGCTGCCGGTGATCAGGCTGACTGGCGGCCCATGTTTCATTACGACCCGCTCCGTGAGTGCGCAGTGGGTGATTGGATCATTCGTGATGGCGAGGGGGAGATCTACGTTTGTCGGGACGACATCTTTCGTCTGTCGTACCGGCCTGCGCCGGAACAGAATCGGGTGATCCCCTAGGCACGCCCTCGATCAAGACCATCCTCGAGCAACTCGACGACGACATCCGCTCGCACTCGGCGAGCGACAGGTAGCTTCCGGTGGGCCGCGCCTTCGACGGAGAAAGCTGCGCTGGTGGCATCATCCAGCACTGGCACTACATAGATGAAGCCCAGGTCGGCTCCGCGGCCAGCTTGTACCTCATCTCCATGCGTAGCCGATGCCGCCGCCGACGCTCCATTGATTCCGATCCCCTCGTTGCGTGACGATCGGGCTGCTCGACGCGTCGCCCGTGAGCCGCTGGTAGAACGCCCCTCCACCGACAAACCAACGCGGGTTCAGCCGCACGATGATTGCCGGCCAGGCATAGAACTGACGCACGCCGGCGCTCGCGGAATACGCCGGAAGCCCGTCCGCCACCGCAGGGCTGACGCCGAACCGCTGCCTCATGAAGCTGTCGCTCGACCAGGTGAAGCCGGCTCCGACGCCGACGAATACCGTCGGGCTAAGCGGCACCCAGAAGCTCCCGTAAGGCGTGACGTGGCTGCCTGTCGCGTCGCCACTGACGGCAGTCAACACTCCGACACCCACGCGCAAGCGCCAGGGAATGTCTCGCGTATTGACGTAGTGATAGCCAGCGAACACACCAGCCTCGAGGCCGCCATCGATCGGCGGCAGCGCGTTGACCACCGGATCTTTGACGTCCTTGCGGCCAAAGCGGTACGAGATCATGGGCCCGAATTCCCAGTTGGGCACGTCAAGCAGGTTGACATCGGCGAACGGGCCATAGAGTTCCGCAAACCGGTGACCCTTAAGTTGCATACGAGCGGCTGGTACGATGCCAGTGGTCCTGTCCTTCGCACCCATCCACTCCGTCGTGCTGCCAACAGCCATGCCGACGAAGTCGGGGATGACGTCGACCGTGAGGCCCGCCGCGGCCAGAGGTGGAGTCGCCGTCATCGCGATGAAGACGACAAGTGTGCGATTGAAGGCGGCGGTGTAGGACACGGGCATGGCTTGTCCATACTTGATTTCCGTGCCGACAATCTCGATCGGCACAGTAGCAATCGCGCGCACCATCTGCCTGCTTCGCATGGGATCCCTTCGTGAAGGTCGGATCCAGCTGAGTGAACGGTCGATTCTAGGGGCAGCGAAATCCAGGCGCAATGGGCTGCGGTCAGGGACCGGTCAGGTGCGGTCGAGTTCGGATGGATTTGACCGTCCTTTCCCAATAGGACGGGCGACGACCTGTCTTGTCTGAACGAGCCCTCATGGGCGGTCGCCAGGGCCTTCCTTCGGCCGGGCCCCGCGCAGCAGCGTGATCATGTGCTGCACGATCGCCATCAGCGTTGCTGCGCTCATGCCCAGCATCAGTACGCCGTTCACCGCCTCGAGCGGGCCGAGCAGCCTGCGCTCGCGGGTCATGACGATGTCGCCGTAGCCGAGCGAGCTGAAGTTTACCGCTGAGTGGTAGATCGCGTCGTAGGCTTGTTCGAACTCGCCGAGCCACAGGAATAGTGCCCCCCACAGCATGATCTGCACCAGGGTGCCGCCTAACATCGCCAGCGTGGCAACGATCAGCGGTCGCATTCCGGCCAGGAAGCCATGGCCGCTGCCGGCCTGCGGTAAATGGTTGACGTAGTGACGTACGCTCCAATAGGCAACCGTTGTCTGCACGATCAGGCACAGCAGCATCGCCGGCAGGCCGATCAGGAAATTCATCAAGGTCATGGGCTCTCCTCCGAAAGGACATCGACGCGGTCGAACGCGGTCGCTGCGTACGCCCAGCTCCAGCACCCAGAGTCGCCCAGGCACAGTCGACGGGCCGAGTCAGTGCCTCGTGGCTCGCGTTCTGCAAGTGCTCGATGAAATCGTCGAGGATCCTGAACCAGCCAGCCACGCAGCGACCTGGACCGCTGCGACGATTGCCGCTATTGAGCCAACTGCCTGAAACCAGGAAGCTAAAGTGCGGGTGAGCCTCGATCCAGCGCAGTGCCTTCGCCCAGTGCATTGGCGTCATCTTCATGCGAAGAGGATCATAACGGTGACGACGGGTGCAAGTGGTGATCGAATCCTACCGAGTCGACCCCCATGGTATCCGTCGTGGCATCTTGCGGGTAGAAATTCAAATGCGGCAACCGAACACAGAGTGCGGCATGCTGTCGAAGCACCGGGGCCGCTGACCTCACGGTGCACTGGATCGGAATGCATCATGCCTCGACGACTGCTTCGGATTCTGCTCGCCGTTGTCCCCATTCTCCTGGTCACCGTCGGGATCTCCTGGTCTCTGCTCGATCGCGACCTGCGCCGGCTCGCCTTGAACCTGCCAACAAACGCCGACGTGCTGTTCTGGAACCAGGAGCAGCGTGACGCCGCGTTCCGCTCACTGGACCGACTGCCGTTCCTGGCCCGGGCGCGGCCCATTCCAAACGGGGCGTCGATTCATCCCTTGCCACCCGGCGAGCCGATGCGCTTGCCGGTCGATGTCGCGGCGTACATGACGTCACAGCGCACGGCCGCCTTGCTGGTCGTGCACGACGGCAAAGTCCGGCTCGAACGCTACGGCCTCGATTTCGACGCGGGCGGGCGTTGGACGAGCTTCTCGGTCGCGAAGTCGCTGACCTCCACCCTCGTCGGCGCCGCGATCAAGGATGGCCATATCCGCGACATCGACGACAAGGTCGCCGCCTATATCCCGGATCTTGCCGGCTCGGCCTACGAGGAGGTCACCATAGCGCAACTGCTGACGATGACTTCCGGCGTGCGCTGGAACGAGGACTACAGCGACCGCGACTCGGACGTCGCGCGCTTCAACCGTCACAAGCCGGACCGGGGGCTGGACACGACCGTCAGCTACATGCGCCGGCTGCCCCGCGAAGCGCCGGCGGGCTCGAAGTGGCTCTACAAGACCGGAGAGACGAACCTGATCGGCGTGCTGGTCAGTTCGGCTACCGGCCGCCAGCTCAGCGACTATCTCTCGGAGAAGATCTGGGCGCCGTTCGGGATGGAGCAGCAGGCCACCTGGATCCTCGGCTCCACCGGTCATGAGATCAGCGGCTGCTGCCTGCAGGCGGCCACCCGCGACTTCGCGCGCATGGGTCTCTTCATGCTGGGCGGGGGCGTGGCGGCGGGCCAACCGGTCCTGCCCGATGGCTGGATCGGCCGCGCGACGACGCGCCAGGCCGACATCGGAATCGCCGGCGAAGGGTACGGCTATCAGTGGTGGACGTACGACGACGGCAGCTATCTTGCCCAGGGCATCTTCGGCCAGGGCCTCTTCATCGACCCGCGCCGCCGCCTGGTGATCGCTTCCAACGGCAACTGGCCCAAGGCCGAGGATCCGCAGGGCGCAGCCCGCGAGCGGCTCGAGTTCCATCGGGCCGTTCAGGCCGCGATCGACGCCGAGGCGGTCGACGCGACGGGCGCGACGGCACGAAGGCCTGACGTCGGGCGGCCGACGCCGCCGGATCAGACCGGCGGCGCGTCCCGCCGGTAGCGCGACTCGCCGGCAACGCAGGCGGCGGCGAGGTTGCGACTCGACGCGGCTTCCAAGATTCGGGCGCTACGGCCCGGTTCGAGTTGCTCGAGGACAGACCGATTACCGCCCGATCAGTTCCCTACCAGGTCGCCCGATTCCACCAGCGCTGCGACCAGACCGACTGCCGTTGCTGCCTCTTCTCCGGAGAGTACCGGCCAAGACGCCTCCTGCAGAGGGAAGGCCTTGCTCATCAGTCTCTCGAAGCGGCTGGCTTCGAAATGACCCAGGAGATTCTCGATGTCAGCCACGCGGAATTCCGAGAACATCTCGCAGGCCACCGTCATGGTCATGAAGATCTCAAGGTCATTCATCGTCGCGGCCGCCTGCTATGGATGGTTCGTTCTCGCCTCCCGCGCGACCGATTGCCGCTCGTAGAACTTCCAACTCTTCAACCACGTCCGCGAGGATAGCGTCGATCTTCTCGATCGCGCTTGCCAGGAATGCGATGCTGCCTTGATGCTCCGGAAGAAGGTTCTGCGGGAGGGTGTCGGTGAGATCAAGCATCGAAGAGGAGGCGAGGTGTTGCGCCCGTATCAGATCCATCGCCAGATGAAAACAGCCGGTTACCTGTACATGAGTGAGCGGAATGGACGGCGAGACCTGCGATCCGTCACCCCGCTGCTCAATATCAGTTCCGATCATCTTGCTCACCCTCTGCTCTCAAGCGGTGCCATGACTTAGCTCAGCAGGGAGCGTAAGGGCATGCTGGCACGCGACGAGTGCAATAGATCACGATCAAGGATCCTCGGATTTGGACGAAGTGAATCGGCGGTCCGGCAGGCGGCAACGAACCGAGCATGATGTTCGAAGCTTACACAACCCTTTCGTAAGATACCGCTCGGATCGCACCTCCGGCAGGTGCCGGCTGTCTCGAGTGGACCGCTAAACGATGCCGGGCTTCGACCAGAGGAGCGCGAGGCGGTCTCCGGTCTTGCGTCCCTCGATCCGGCCGAAGTCGAAGCCCTGCAGCGTGTAGACCCTGAGGCCGCGGAGCGGTTGAATGCCGGTTTCGTCGTACACCGCGCAATCGAGATCGCCGTGTTTTTCTTTTAGCCAAGCCAACTGTGACACCAGATCACTGATCTTCATGAGGCCTCAATCGATCCTCGATGGCCGGCAGCCATCGCACCGGCTTCTGGGTTGACGCCATCGCTCGTCAACTGTCCTACCTGTCCAGGCGCGTCACGGAGTCGGGTCGCCAGTACCAGATCGTGCCACTCTCATCGTTCCGGACCGCCTGCGAAGCTCGAAACATGACGGCAATCCGCTGCCACGGGGCGACGTCGATCTCGATCAATTGAGGGCTCACGCCGGGCCCGGCGCTTGGCAGGGACGTTGGGACGTCGTGTGAAACGAATGAGGGGGCCGAGGTCATGGACAATCTCCGGAAGTTTGTGCCGCTGCGCTCTTCGTAAGTCGTCGAGCGGTGCTCAGTTTCGATCGGGTTGCCGGCTGCCAGACGCGGCGAGGATAGCCGGCGCCTGGTGGCGATGAACGGCCTCTCCGTCGTCCTGGCGCCAACAGATGCGGCATGCCGTGGGGCGAGCTCAGCGCCGGCGCACACTTTCCCGCAGGCCGGGCGATTGAGCACATCCTCCATACGCCCTTCCCTTCCCCGATCCCGATCTATTGCTATCTTGTTCAGGAGCCGACAAACGTCGACCCTGACTTCCCATATTGCCTCTCCTGATACTGGATCCCAGGTCGGGCGAGAGATCTGTTGCCATGTACCCGATCGAAGACCATCCAACCGAAGACTTCGAAGACCGCGAAGACCACCCCTATACCCGCCGTTTCCGCGACGAAGGGCGAGCCAACGGACGGAACGCTGCTGAAAAACGGAGCGTCGGCCGGGGCGAGCGCGCTGGAACTGCCCAGTCGGGCGGCCGTTCGAAGAAGCCGCTCCGGCAGCGCAGCGAAAGCTGAAGCCGCGTGCGGTAGAACGCCTTCGTATTGCGAAAGCACGGCCTTCCGAAGGCACGGCCATTGCCATGTCGGGGGTCCTGACATTCGGAGACTCGGCCATGAAAGACGATTCCGCCGGCAGCGGCGGCCAGCAGGCGCAGCGCATCGATATCAACCATGAGCAGGACCTGCGCGAATGGTCGCGCAAGCTCGACGCCACCGAAGATCAACTCAGGGAGGCGGTCCAGGCGGTGGGTCCGCTCGCGTCCGACGTGGAGGATCACCTGAAGGGCAGCCGCGCGACGACCAACAGCGAGCGCACCCGCCAGGCCTTGAAGGACACGAAAGCGTCCGACTTATAGGCGCAGCCTGATCAACGCCGCTCGAAGGGGGTCTCGTCATTCTGCCTGCGGTAGTCCGGCTGTACCAGGCTCCGCTGATTGGGTCCAGCCGTTCCCGGAGTGGTTGCACCCAATCCCAGGCTGCCGTAGTTGCCCGTCTCCTGGACGGGACCGCCAGTTGTCGCGCCAGTCGGCGCGCCGAAGGGCTGCGGATTCTGGGGAGGCGGCTGCAGCTCGGGCTGTAGACGGCGCTCGGGCTGCAGAATGGTCCCGGTCGGCTGGGAGCCGTCCCGCTGCGTGGCGCCGGTCGAGGGGCCGGACTGGGCCAGGCTCGTCCCGCTCAACAGCAAGAAAACCAAAGTCGCCAGCATGCGCATCACTGACCTCACGTAGTGTGTTCGAACGAAGGACATGCTGCCGGCACCCGGCCAAGGTGGCAAGACAAACCCCTACCCGGAGCGGACTTTCGACCGCCTCCGGTCAGCGATGCGCACGCCAGCCTGCCCGAGGACCTGAAGGCATAGGGCTGGGTCCCGCGTCAAACGCGACAGCTTGAAGCGAGTCAGCCAGCCGGGGGTTCGGCAACGTCAACGGCGCCCACGGATCGAGCCGGTCCGGCAGTTGCCAGGGTCCCGATGCCAGGTGACTGCGGCGAAGGCCGCTGCAACGACAAGCAGGAAGACGACAACCCGATTTGCTATTTGTACTCCACCAGCAATTCACGATAGAAGGTGCGGCCCGCATTGCGCGCCCGGTGCCTTGCCGGAACGCGCATGCCCTTGCCGATATCCGACAAGACCTCGAGCATGCCGTTGTCCAACTTCAGCGAGTAGACGGCACCGGTCGGCACGTCCAGCGTGCCGAGGTCCCTGCCGAACTCGTCGGAAATCTGCAGAGGTGCGCCTTGGATGGTGTACCACATGTAGCTGCGCTCATGGGTGTGCATGGGCGTCTCTGCCCCGGGAGCGAGTTCGAAGTTCCACACGATGACTTTGTCATTCTCGAAAACCTTCTGGGATCCAACACCGGCCATTCTCGTCTCCTCGATTTGCGATCTGCCGTCACGCCTTCTTCAGGTCGCGGACGATCAAATTCTGCTATCGATCCAGCGCAGATGCAACGCGCGCGACGATCGGTTAACCTCGTGCAGTCGCTAAGCTGGTCTCGACGAGGAGCTCGCACATGATTGTCGAATATCGGCCGCCCGCACTGGCCGGTCGTGTTGCGGTCGTCACCGGGGCGAGCCGCGGCGCCGGGCGCGGCATTGCCGTGGAACTCGGTGCCGCCGGCGCAACCGTCTACGTGACCGGCCGCAGCACTCGTGGCGCTCCGGCATCCCGCTACGAGCAGATCCTCGCGCTTTCCGGTGCGGCTGAATTGCCGGGTAGCATCGACGACACCGCAGAGCAAGTCGATCATGCCGGCGGCCGCGGCATCGCCGTGCGCTGCGACCATACGCGCGACGACGAGGTGGCCGCGCTGTTCGCGCGCGTGGAGCGTGAGCAGGGCAGCCTGCATCTTCTGGTGAATAATGCCTGGGGCGGTCACGAGAGCTTCAACGGCGTGTTCGACGCGCCCTTCTGGGAGCATCCGCTGGAGCACTGGGACACCATGTTCGACCGCGGCGTGCGCAACCACATTGTCGCGAGCCGCCATGCCGCGCCGATGATGGTGGGCAGGAAGGCAGGCCTGATCATCACCACCACTTTCCATGACCGCGGCCGATACCTGCGAGGCAACTTCTACTACGACCTCGCGAAGGCTGCCATGACCCGCCTCGCGTTCGCCATGGCGGAAGACCTGCGTCCTCATGGCGTGGCATCCATTGCCGTCACGCCCGGCTGGATGCGGACCGAATTCGTGCTGATGGGTCACAAGACCGACGAATCGCGATGGCAGGAGCGGCCAGCCCTCGCGCGCACCGAATCGCCCCGCTACCTGGGCCGTGCAGTGGCCGCCCTGGCCGCAGAGCCGCAGGTGCTGGGCAAGACCGGCTCGGTGCAGGTCGTCGCGGACCTCGCGCGCGAATACGGCTTCACCGACATCGACGGCCGCCAGCCTCCCGCCTTCGAAATGGACGCCGATTGACACACCGGGCTGGGGCCGTCGTGGCGAAGGGCCAATAGCTGCCAAGGGTCTTGGCAGCCGCTGGCGGCTTGACGATGCCGCTACAGGCCCACCAGATAATGGGCCACGTTTTCGATGTCCTCCTCGCTCATCGTGTTGGCAACGCTGGTCATGCTGCCGCCATCGTTGGCACGTCGCCGCGCCTTGAAGTCCTGCAACTGCTTCACGATGTAATCGAAGTTCTGCCCGGCGACCCTGGGAATCTCGTTCTGGCCCGCGAATCCGCCGAGATGACACATGGTGCAGAGGGTCTCGGATGCCTTGAGCTTGCCGATGCGGGCCTTTTCGGGATCCGGTTGGAAATCCTGCCGAGGGGGCTTGCGGCGCGCATAGAAGTCCGCCAGTTCGCGCATCTCGTCGCGCGTCAGATCGGCTGCGAAGGGCGTCATCAGCGGGTCGACCCGGCGGCCAGCCTGAAAATCCCGCAGCTGCAGGTACAGGTAGCGCGACGTCTGCCCGGCGAGGACAGGATAGAGCGGCTGCTGCACGACGTTGGCGCCATGGCACGCCTCGCAGGCAGCCGCCTTCGCGGGCATCCCGCCGCCGGGACTGCCATTGGAACCGGCGGCGACGCCCTGCTGCTGCGCGCTCATTGCGCCGGCCGGCAGCAGGCCGGCGATTGCCACGACCCCGATGACGCCGACGCGAGAAGCCAACCGTTTCAAGGCAGGCTGAACACGATGACCGTGTTGCCGCGCTTGAAATCAAGCTGCGTATTGCCGCCCGCGGCAACCGCGACGTACTGCTTGCCGGCGACCGTATAGGAGACCGCCGGCGCGTTCACGCCGGCTCCGCACTGATATTCCCAGAGCATCTTCCCGCTCTCGGCATCGAAGGCGCGAAACAGGCCGTTGCCTTCACCATTGAACACGAGGTTGCCCGCAGTCGCCAGCACGCCGCCGATCAGCGGCTGTTCGGTGTCGAACTTCCAGGCCAGCTTGCCGGTGTCGATGTTGACGGCAGCGAGCCTTCCCCACTGCTTCTCGGACGGGATCACCTTGAAGGCGCCGCCGAGCCAAAGCTTGCCGCCCGGGTACTTCGCCTCTTCCACGTGGTAGGTCATGGGCTGATGCAGGTTCGCGGCATATGCAAGCCGCAGCTTGGGGTTGACGGCCATGGGGCTCCATTCGACCCCGCCGTTTGCACCGGGCAGCATGCGAGCCCCCTCCTTGGTCGGCAACACCCACATGTCCTCCTGCGGGATCATCGCCTCGCTGAACCTGATCAGCTCGCCGGTGTTCCGGTCATGGACGTAGACATGCCCGGTCTTGCCTCCGTGCACGGCAACCTTGCGCATCTTGCCGTCCTTGCCCATCGCCTCCGTCAGGATCACTGGAGAGACCGCATCCAGGTCCCATACATCGTGCGCCACGTACTGGAAGTGCCACTTGTAGGTGCCTTTGTCGAGGTCGACAGCGACGATCGAGTTGGTGTAGAGATTGTCCCCAGGCCGCTCCGCCCCATAGAGGTCCGGACTCGGATTGCCGACGACGAAGAAAACGGTCCTGCTTTCCTTGTCCACTGCCGGCGCCATCCACACCCCTCCGCCAAGCGTCTTGTAGAAATCACCACCCTTCGCGAACTGCGCCTTCTCCGCGGCGATGTCCCGCTTCATGTCCCGGTTGGTCGCGTCGTTGGCAGCCCACACACCTTCGTGGCCCTTTTCGGGAATGCTGTAGAACGTCCACAGCAGGTTGCCGTCATTCGCGTCGAATGCCTTGACGAAGCCGCGGATGCCGTATTCGCCGCCATTGGTGCCGATCAAGATCTTGCCGTCCACCGCTACCGGCGCCATGGTCTCCGAATAACCGAGCTCGGGATCCGCGATCTCCTTGGCCCACAGCACCTTCCCGCTCTTCGCATCGAGCGCAACCAGCTGCGCGTCGAGCGTTCCCATGAACAGGCGGTCTCCCATTATCGCGACACCGCGGTTGTTGGGCCCGCAGCAATAGGTGGTGACCGGCCCCATCTTGTGCTTGTAGTGCCAGAATTCCTTGCCGGTGACCGCGTCCACCGCATAGACATGGTTGTAGGACGTGGTGAGGTACATGATCCCGTCGATCACGATCGGCGCCGTTTCCATCGACTCGAGCACTTCCGTCTGGAAATTGAACACCGGCCGCAGTTGCGCGACGTTGCCGGCATTGATCTGTGTTGCCGGGTAATAGCGCGTTTGCGAATAGCTCATGTTGGAGTGCAGGAAGTTTGCACCGTCCGCATCCGCGCCGTCCAACTGCCCTTGAGTGACGGATACCGCCTTCGGGACTTCGACTCCGGTGAGAGCCGGCTTGCCGGTCACTTCTGCCTGGGAGAATGCCGCAAGCGGCAACGTGCATAAAGCACCGCCGGCAAGCAATGAGATCAAACGCGAGCACGAGAATCGACTGCGATCCATTGCTGCCTCCTGGTTTTGTTCCTGACCTGCTGCGGGGCGCTGCCCTTGCAATCGTAGCCAGTTTAGAGTTCACTGGATAGACAAACTTCTGCTTCGCGCAGTCAGTTCGAAACCGGCTCCCGCTGGCGATCGCCGCGGCGAGTTCAAGACACGAGAGGTAACAATCGATGAAGCCATCGGCCGCCTGTTCGCGATGGACACGATACTGGACACGATGCGCAGGAGCCCTCGCCTCGTGCTTGATTGTCTGGACCACTACCGCACCGGAATCGGCGGCGCAGTCATCGAACCACCCCAGTCTCAACGCGCAACTGCTGGTAGCCGCCCGACAGAACGCTCTCGTGGATGTGAAGTCGGTACTGGACCGGGGCGCAGCCGTGGATTCGCGGAACCGGCTCGGCAAGACGGCGTTGCTTCTCGCGAGCGAAAAGGGCAACGCCCGGCTTGCGCAAGTCCTGATCGAGGCCGGGGCGGATGTGGACAAGGCTTCTCTCGAGGGAGTCACCCCCCTCATGGCAGCGGCATACAACGGCAATGCGGACCTTGTGGGGCTGCTGCTGAAGGCAGGCGCTCGTGCGGACCCGCTCGACCGGATGCGCAAGTCCGCGGCGGTCTATGCAGCCGGCCAGGGTCATGCCACCGCCCTGCTGGCGCTGCTGGACGCGGGCCTGGACGTCAACGCTACCTATGAGCATGAGCTCACGCTGCTCATGTGGGCGGCCGGGCAAGGGCATAGGGATGTCGCCCGCCTGCTGCTGGCGCGCGGGGCGCGACCGGAGATGCGCGACGATCGCGGGCTGGCGGCGGCCGAGATCGCAAGGATGGCGGGGCACGAAGGCACCGCGCTGGTTGTCGACTCGGGCAGTCAGCTCCCGTAGCCGACGCCGCAGCCCGGCCCGGCGGGCAGGGCGAGGCTGCCATCGCAAACCGGCAGGGGGGTGAACGGGTCGTCCTTCAGGTGCAGGTGCTCCGAAAGCTCGCAGGCGTACGGCAGGCGACGGATGACGGTTGCCGCCTGCAGGCTCATCGCCTGCAGCAACGCCGGACCGAACGCGGCGCCCATGCGGCATGACACCTCGCCGGCTTCGCAGATATGCACCGCCTGCATGAAGCGTCTGATACCGCCGAGATTGGTGATCTTGAGGTTGACGACATCCACCATCCGCTCGGATACCAGACGGAAGACGTCGCGCAGCGTCTGCGCACTTTCGTCTGCCTCGATGGCAACCGGAAGGGTGCGGGTGAGAAGCGCCAACCCGGCGAGGTCCGCGGCAGGCACGGGCTGTTCGATCAGTGCGATGTCGAAACGCTCCATCTTGCCGAACGCGGAGATCAGCTGCTTGGCGCGGTAGGACTGGTTGGGATCGAGCGTGATGGCCACGCCCTCTCCGACCGCAGACCGCACCGAGGCAATGCGCTGCAGGTCGAGGTCCGGCTCTCCGGAGAGCTTGAGCTTGAGTTGCCGGTAGCCTTCAGCCGCGAGCCGTCCGCCGATGACCCCCATCTCCTTTGCGGACTTGATGGGAACGATGCGCGACAGCGGCACCTGATCCCGATGCTTGCCGCCGAGCAGCACATGAACCGGCACGTTCAATCGGCGGGCAAGCAGGTCGTGCAACGCCATGTCGATCGCCGCCTTCACCGTCGGCGCGTAGGCGAGCGCGGCGTCGATCTCCTCCATCGTTGCCGCGAGGTCGCTCAGCGGACGACCGACCAGGCGCTGCGACAGGAACTCCAGGTTGGCCCGCGCGCCGGCGCCGTGAGTGGAGATCGCCGGTATGGCGTGGCAGTAGCCAAGGCCGCGGTGACCCTCGTCATCCTCGACGCACAGCACCGAGCCCTCCAGGCTTGGGACATGCGCACGTGCGAACTTCCACCCTGGATCCGCCAGAGCCTGCACGCAAGGCCGGATGGAAGCGGCAGCGATTCGCATGTTCAGTCTCGCCTCAGTTCAGGCTGATCTTCGCCTTGGCGATGATGTCGCGCCACTTCTCGGATTCGGCCTGCATCAGCTTCCGGTAATCCTCCGGGGTCGACGTCACCGGCAGCGTTCCCTGCTGCAGGAACTTCTCCCTCATGTCAGGCGCTTCCACCGCGGCCACGGCGGCCTGGCCGATCTTGCTCAGGACGGCAGCCGGCAGATTCCTCGGGCCGATGATTCCGTAGGTGGTCTCCATGGCAACGCCTGGCAGGCCGCTCTCGGCCATCGTCGGCACGTCCGGCAGCTGAGGGGCGCGCGCAGAGCCTGCGGTCGCGAGGACCTTGAGCGTGCCGTTGGCGACGTGGGGCAGCACCGGCAGCAGGTCGACCATGGTGGCATGGACTTCCCCCGCAAGCACCGCGGTCACCGCCGGCGCAGCCCCCTTGTACGGCACATGCAGCAGGCTGATCCCGGCGTGGTCCTTGAGCAGTTCCATGCCGATGTGCGGCGTCGTCCCCGGACCGGCCGAGCTGTAGGTGTACTTGTCAGGCTCGGCCTTGGCCGCCTTCACCAGCGCCTGGACCGAGTCGATACCGGACTTCGCGTTGACGACCAGCACGCTGGGAATTATCGCCACCAGCGTCAGGTACTGGATGTCCTCCTGCGTGTACGCGGTCTTGACCAGGTTCGGCATTCCCGCGAGCGGACCCGGCGCGACGAGGGCGAGCGTATAGCCGTCGGCAGCGGCGGTCACCGTGGCGCCAACCCCGATGGTGCCGCCGGCGCCCGCCCGGTTCTCGACCACGACCGGCTGCCCGAGCGAGGCGCCCATCCGGGCGGCGAGCAGCCGCGCGATCGAGTCGGTCGGACCCCCGGCCGAATACGGCACGATCAGCTTGATCGGCCGGACCGGCCACGCCTCGGCGCGTGCATTGGAGAGGCTGGCAACCAGCGCGCCGGCAAGCGGCAACAAGAGGGAGGCCAGAAGGAAGCGGCGGGTCCTGCCGTGCAGGTGCATGAGGATGTCTCCGTGTTGACGTAGGCCGATCGGTAGGACGCAACCGACAAGGACCCGCCCAGGGGCATGCCTGAAAGTTCGATTGCAGCAGGGTCAGTCTACGAAGCCGTCCGGCAGGAGGCTATGCACCGGCATGGCAAGGCTGCTATGCAAGCCGCAGCCGCGTGCTACGCTGGCTCGATGGATCAGGGCATGCTCTTCGATCTGCCGCCACCGCCCCTGCCGGTCGGCCTGCCTGCCGGATTGACATATGCGGCCAACTTCATTGACGCCATGCAGGAGCAGGCACTCCTGGAGGTCGTCCGCGCGCTGCCGCTCGAAGCGGCTCGCTACAAGGCCTACACGGCACGCCGCCGCGTGGTCAGCTACGGCGGCAGCTTCGACTACGACGCGAACCGCCTACTGCCAGCGGCGGAGCTGATCGCGCCGCTGCACCCGCTGCGCGACCGGGTTGCGGACTGGCTGGGCATCGACCCCGCGGAGCTGGTGCACACGCTGGTCGCGGAATATCCGCCGGGCGCGCCGCTGGGCTGGCATCGCGACGTGCCCGACTTCGAACAGATCGCGGGCGTCTCGCTCGGCAGCGAAGCGATCCTCCGGTTCCGCCCCTACCCGCCGGCGCAGCCCGGCCGCCGCCGAAGCCTGAAGCTGCCCGTCGCGCCGCGATCCATCTATGCGATGCAGGGCCCGGCGCGCTGGGCGTGGCAGCACAGCGTGGCGCCTGGCACCGCCTTGCGCTGGTCGATAACGTTCAGGACGCGCCGACGCAGCAGCTGAGATCAATGCCAGAAACTGCGCAGCTTCCTCGCCGCGCGTTCGCACTGCGTCCACAGCCACATCGGCACCAGCAGGACCGACATCGCCAGTGCAACCAGCGCGACGATGACGCGGTACAGCAGACGTCCGTGGACGGAACGCTCGGGTCCGGCGCGCGCGATCTGCGTCTTGCGCAGGTCCGAGCCGGCCGACTGCTTGGGCTCGCTCGAATGCCTGGCCGCATCTGAATCTTTCATCTTTCGCTGCGACGGCACGCCCCGTTCCGGTCGATGACCCATCCGGCTGAGGTTTCGCAAG
This sequence comes from uncultured Pseudomonadota bacterium, assembly GCA_963844195.1. Taxonomy (GTDB): domain Bacteria; phylum Pseudomonadota; class Gammaproteobacteria; order Burkholderiales; family Burkholderiaceae_E; genus Lautropia. The sequence goes on from CAWJNC010000010.1 coordinate 606,002, forward strand.
CCGGCCTGCGCAAGCCGATCCGCGCAAAACGATCCGCGCAAAACGATCCCGCAAAACGATCCCGCGAAACGATCCCGCGAAACGGCGGGCGCAACCCTATCGGCGCAAGTGAGATACCCGGCGGCGATCGCTCCCCGCGCGAGAGCATTCTTGCACTTCGGCCGGCGGCAACTGTGCCGCCTTGTCACGCGATTGGAGCGATATCCGGCAGCGTCGCCGATGCGATGGTTCCTAAGGACAGAACTCCCAGCGCGACAGCGGGTCGTTGGCGTCAAGGTCCCGCGTGAAGCATGCCCCGCAGTCCTGGCAGCGATAAAGGATCACCTCGCCTTGAACGCGGCCGTTGGTCACGTCTGCCATGTCGCGGCGATCGGTCTCGCGCAGCGACTCATGCGGCAGCGCACCAGAAAGTCGGCCTTCCAAAGCCCGGCATGAGGGACAAGCGGTTTCGAGAAGCATGGTGTCCTGAGGAATCCGTGGATGTTCGAATGCACAGCACGCGGCATGCCGGGAAAACTCTTCCGGAAGCGCCGCAACAGCGGGCATCCGGAGCGCCGGAGCGCCAGCCGCCGCCGGCTTGACGCGGATCAAGGCGGCCGTGGCCTGCCGATGTCAAGCTGCGCATATCCAGTCAATCAAGGTATGCACCATGGACTCCGCCCTGCAGATCATCCGCAACGAACATTCGGCACTCGCCGCCATGCTCCGGTCGCTCAGCATGATGGTCGTCCATGGCCCCGGCGGCGATGCCGATCGGTTCTTCGACGTCGTCCGGGCGATGCTCTTCTACATCGACGAGTTCCCCGAGCGTCATCACCACCCCAAGGAGTCGGAGCTGCTGTTTCCGAAGCTGGCTCGTGCCGCACCGGAACTGGCGGAAACGATCCGAAGGCTCGAGGCCGATCACGCCGACGGCGAGCATAAGGTGCGCGAGCTGCAGCACCAGTTGCTCGCCTGGGAACTGCTCGGCGACACCCGCCGCGAAGCCTTCGTCGATGCCGCGCAGGAATACGTACGCTTTTACCTCGAGCACATGCGCACCGAGGAATCGCAGCTGCTTCCGGCAGCGGAGCGGCTCCTGGGTCCGGAGGACCGGGCAAAGCTCGATGCCGCCTTCAACCGCGACCGCGACCCGCTCGCAGGCGGCCCCCGAGATTGGCGCTACGCCCGCCTGTTCAAGCGCATCGTGATGACGACGCCCGCCCCGATCGGGGTGGGCCCGGAACTGGCGGAACGGCCCTAGCTGGACGAACGGGCCGGAGGAGCGGCCCCGAGGAGTGGCCCTGGCTCGACATCAGATGTAGCCTGCGAGGTGCGGCGCATGGCGCAGGTGCAGGGACATGCCCAATGCCGCCAGGTGGGGCGAATCAAGGAGCGGTCAGTCAGGTTGCGGCCGACCACAGCAGCCGCAGGGCGAGCCCGGTGAGTATGAGTTTGAAGGCGATCTCGAATGCGCGCTCCGGCAGCCTCGACAGGATGCGCGCGCCCGCCAGCGTGCCGAACTGCCCCGCCACCAGCATTGCAACGATCATCGGCAGCCATTGCGTAAAGGCAAAGCCGAGCACCCCGAATGCCACGACCTTGGCCGCGTGCTGCACCACCATGCACGCGGAATGCGTGGCGACGACCGCGAGCTTGCCCATTCGCTTGACGTCCCAGAACGCTGCGACCATCGGCCCGGTGGCGCCGACGAACATCGTGCAGAAGCTGGCGCCTGCGCCCACCAGCAGGAACGCGCGGTCGGAAATCGCACGCGCGGAGAACTTGGGTCCCCAGACGGTCCAGAGGATGAAGGCGCCGAGGATGATCTGCAGCGTCGCCGTCGGCAGGGCGACCAGCACGAGGCTTGCCGCGGCGATACCCGCGATCGTGCCGACCGTGAACCAGCCGAGCATGGAGCGTTGCACATCCCGGCGCAACGTGACGGCGCGCCCGGCATTCGCGCCGGCCTGGACGACGCCGTGAATCGGCAGCACCACCGCCGGCGGCAAGACGGCTAGCAGCACCGCCAGCATGGCGACACCCCCGCCGATGCCGAAGGCGGCCGAGATGGCGGCGGTGATGAAGGATGCTGCAACCAGGGCCAATGCCCAGGCCACGCCGAGACCGTCGGGAAGGAGCAGTTCCAATTATGGGAATGGGCCGGACGGCCACGGCAGGTCAGACAGCCTGCGATTGTGCTTGATGCCAGCTCCGGTGCGTCTCGGGCGGCTGCCGGCGGCCTCGCGCCGGCGGGTCAGGCGTCGCCGATGAGCTGGACCACCTTGCCGGTGCCGCCGCAATTTTCGCAATCCCGCTCGTCACCGTTCTCGTTGCGCTGCGCCTTCGACAGCCTGCCGTGATAGAGCGTGGCCGATTCGCCGCATGCCTTCAGCGCCTCGTGCAATTCGCTGCAGGCCTTGACGGTGGCGGTATAGATGATCCCGGCGCCCTTGGAACGCTGCAGCGCCTCGACCGCCCGGCCGAGCTTCTCCGCATGATTGACGCACTGGACAACCTGCAGGCGCAGGTTCGGCCTGTACATGCCTGTATCCACGACGTGCAGGCTTTCGCGGCCTAACTGGCGCCGGATGTCGGTGACGACTTCGGGCGGCGCCGTGGCGGTGAGCGCGAGTAGGGGCGGGTCGCCGAGCGCCCGGAGCGCGGCCCCGATCTCGAGGAACGCCGGCCGGAAGTCGTGGCCCCACTGTGAGATGCAGTGGGCCTCGTCGACGACCAGCAAGCCAATGCGCCGCGACCCGAGCGCGGTGATGAAATCCGGATCAGCCAGACGCTCGGGCGTTGCGAAGACGATCTGGCAGCGACCGGCGAGCAGCCGCTCCAGGGACGCATCCTGCTCCGCCCGCGGAACCGTGCTGTTGAACTGATCCGCTGCGACGCCGGCATCGAGCAGCTTGCCGACCTGGTCCTTCATCAGCGCGATGAGCGGGGACACCACCACCGTGACACCCTTCAGGTGGAGCGCCGGCAGCTGATAGCACAGCGACTTGCCCGCACCGGTGGGCATGATCGCGAGCGTATCCCGGCCGGCCAGCGCACGTACGATCACCTCTTCCTGGCCCTCGCGCAGGCGGCGTATGCCGAAGGTGTCCTGCAGCGTGCGCCGCACCGGGGCGGGCAGGTTGCTCTTCTTCATGGCGCGGCCCCAGCAAGCCGGATACCTGGGAAAAGGCCCGGATCTTGCCGGGATCATGCTGGATTCCCGCAGACAATCCGGCCAGGAGGACGACGTCGATCATGTGGAAAGTCGCAAGGCAGGCGGTCTACTCCTGGCTGGACGACTATGCGCCGAGCATGGGCGCCGCTCTCGCCTACTACACCGTCTTCTCGATCGCGCCGTTGCTGCTCATCGTGGTTTCCATTGCCGGCCTGGTCTTCGGCAAGGAGGCGTCCGAAGGCCACCTGGTCGCGCAACTCGAGACAATCACCGGTGCGCAGGCGGCCCAGGCGCTCGAGGAGCTCCTGCGCAGCGTCGACAGACCCGCCAGCAGCAGCTTTGCTGCGATAAGCGGGGCAGCCATCCTTCTCATCGGCGCAACCACTGTCTTCGCCGAACTTCAGGATTCGCTGGACCGGATCTGGCGCGCCCCCGCGCGCGGTACGAGCGGGCTCTGGAACCTGGTGCGCGCGCGCCTGCTGTCTTTCGGCATGATCCTCGGCATCGGTTTCCTGATGATCGTGTCACTGATCGCCAGCGCCGCGCTGGCCGCGCTGGGCGGCTGGTGGAACCCGGCCTTCGGCGACTGGGAAAGGCTCGCCGCGGCCTTCAACATGCTGTTCAGCCTTGCCTTCCTGACGGTGGCGTTTGCGCTCATCTACAAAATCATCCCGCGCGTACCGATCCGCTGGGGCGACGTCTGGGTCGGCGCCGCGCTTACGGCGGTGCTGTTCAGCATCGGCAAGCTGCTGATCGGGCTCTACATCGGCAGGAGCACCTTTACCTCCACCTTCGGTGCGGCCGCGTCTTTCGCCGTCCTGCTGGTCTGGGTCTACTACGCCGCGCAGATCTTCCTGCTGGGGGCGGAGTTCACCTGCATCTATGCCTACACCTATGGTTCGCTCAAGGGCAAGGTGCGCCCGCCCGGCGGCCCGCCGCAGCCGGGGATAGCCGCCGACACCGCAGGTACATCGCTTGCAAACGCCGAGCCATGCGAGCAGATCGGCGCGAACCAGACCGGCGGCACCCAGACCGCCGGGACCCAGACCGGCGTGAATCAGACCGGCAGGGAGCCGGGATCGACGCCGACTGCCTCGTTGTCGGAGCAGGGCCGGCGGGCCTGACCGCAGCGCTGTACCTGCGCCGGTTCCACCGCCGGGTCTTCGTCGCCGACGCCGGCACCAGTCGGGCCAGGTTCATCGATCGTTGCCACAACTTTCCGGGATTTCCCGACGGCATACCTGGCCACGAGTTGCTGGCGAGGTTGCGGCAGCAGGTGGCCGATGTCGGCGGCACGGTGACGCAGACCGAGATCACGTCGATCGCCGCCTGCGCGGGCGGTGGCTTCACCGCCCGTGCCGGCGACCTGACAATCGGTTCGCGCACCGTCCTCCTGGCGTGCGGCATCGTAGACAAGGCGCCGATCCTGCCGGGCCTCGAGCAGGTCGTCCGGCGCGGCCTGCTCAGGCAGTGTCCGATCTGCGATGGACACGAGCACCGCGGCAAGCGGATCGCCGTGCTTGGCGATGGACAGCATGCGCAGCGCGAATCAGTCTTCATTTCCCACTTCAGCCCGCGCGTCAGCCTGATCCCGGTGAGCAATGGCCTTGCGATTGCGGCAACGGACGAGGCTACAGAGGAGGATACGGACGAGGAGTTCGCGGAGGCCGTCGAGGACGGACGGGTGAGCCGCCTCGATTCGCCCGCTGTGGGAGCGACTCTGCAGCCGGACGGCAGTGTTCGCCTGCTCCTGCAGGACGGCACTGCCCCTTCGTTCGACGTTCTCTACGCGGCGCTCGGCTGCCGCCCGAAGTCGCACCTGGCCCGCGAGCTCGGCGTCGAGCTCGATGACGCCGGCCAGCTGGTGGTGGACGGCCGTTGCAGCACCAACGTGCCGGGGGTCTATGGCGCCGGCGACGTGGTCGATGCCCTGGACCAGCTGGCGGTTGCCATCGGCCACGGAGCCATTGCCGCGACCGCCATTCACAACCACTGCCGCCGCGTGTCAAGGCGCCCGACGACCTGAGCGCGACGGGTCAGTGGACCGCCTGGCTGTGGCCGTGCGCCTCGGACTGCCACCCTCCTTGCACGCGGATCTCGTTGATCGCGAGCTGCCCGGCGGCCAGCGCGTCGGCTACCGTCTCGAAGATTCCATCGGAGCGGTCGATCCGGACGATCTCCTGCGCGCTCGCGAACACCACGACCCATTGCCAATGATGTTTGCCCACCGGTTCGGTGGTGAGTGCGATCCGGACCTCCATGTCTTCCATGACGCGCTCCTTGCATCGGCACATGAATTCATGGTGGACCCAGCGGGGCGAGGCGATCAAGTCAGCGAATGTGACGCCGAGTATCCGGAAGGAAAACACTTGTAAGAGCTTGCGCGGTCTGCTCAGGCATACGGGTTGCTTTCCGGCCTCAACCAATGCGGAGGACCCATGGATCCCGACAAGATGACCGAAACGTCGCGATACGCCAGCATGCTTTACCAGGCGGTGCTCTCGCTCAAGCCCGGCCAGTTATCTCCGATCCATCAGGTTCATCGCATGGCGAAGGCTCTCGCGCTGGTCGAGGTCATGGGCGCCCGTGCCCAGCCGCCCCAGAGCTAACCGAGACCGCACCGGCATACACCGCAACGGCGTAGACCTTAACGGCGCGATCTCTGCCGCAGACGAGCGCCGGCTGGTCAGGGCGCAGAAGCCACGGCAGCGTGCAAGTCGGCGATCAGCGAGGGTCGGCATCCGCCGGTGACGAACTCGCTTCATCGATGCGCACCCCATCCGGCATCTGGCCGAGCGGCGCAGGTACCCCCTCGCCGGCGGCGCGCATGCGCAACAATGCGGCCCGGGCCAGCAGGATGGTCGTGATCGGCACCGTGATGCACATCAGGATTACGATCAGCCAGGCGTGAAGGACCGGGCGGCCCTGCAGCGCCGAGAAGTAGGCCAGCGACGCGCCACACGCACACCAGGTCGCCAGCGTTGCTCCCAGCGCGGGCGGATGCATGCGATCGAAGAAGCTCCTCAGCCTCACCAGGCCGATCGCCCCGGTGAGGGCCAGGATGCCGCTCGCCACCAGAAGAAGCGAAGCCAGCAACTCCACCCAGTAGGGCACCAGGTCGGGCGCGGTCAAATCGATGCTCCGGTTGCTGCTGCGGTGGTCATTCGATCACCTCGCCGCGCAGCAGGAACTTGGCCAGCGCGCTCGAGCTCACGAAGCCGAAGAGCGCGATCAGCAGCGCCGATTCGAAGTACATGTTGCTCGAATAGCGCAGGCCCACGACGAGGACGACCAGCATGCCGTTGATGTACAGGTAGTCCAGCGCCAGGACCCGATCCTGCGCGGACGGCCCGCGGAACAGCCGCACCAGCGTCAGCGCCATGCCGATCACGTAGCAACAAACGGCGAAGAGGATCGCCCAGCGAAGCGTGTCGCTCATTCGAAGATCTCCATCAGGGGCCTTTCGTAGCGCTCCTTGAAGTAGCGAACGTAAGCCTGTTCGTCCTCGACGTCGAACAGGTGCAGCAGCAGTACGCTGCGGTCCATCGCCAGTTCGGACCAGAGGGTTCCGGGGACAACGGTGGTGATAATGGCCAATGCCGCAAGGCCATTCGCATCGCGCAGCTGCAGCGGAATGCGCACGAACAGCGAGCGCGGGGGGCGACGGCCGGCCCGCCACACACCTCTGGCCACCTGCAGGTTGGACGCGAGCACATCCCTGCCCACCGCCAGCGTCAGCCGGATAGCCGCCGGCCAGTTGTGAAGGATCACCCGCGAAGGCCGCAGCGACGCCGACCACAGCGGCCCGAGGATGCCCAGCAGGAAACCGATCAGGAGGTGCCCCGGGCCCAGCGACTGGTTCAGCATCAGCCACAGGCCGAAGAGCACCAGCGACAGGTAGGGGGCGGGGAACAACCGCTTCATCGAGCGCCCCTGCGTCGCTGCGCCGGCATCAGCCACCTCCCTTCGATTCGTCCGGGCCCGGGACCGGCCGCGTCGAGAGGACCGACGAGATATAGTCTGCCGGGGCGTAGAGCCCGTCGGCAGTGGCCTGCATGTAACGCATTACCGGATCGGCGCGCATGGTGAGCAGGATGCCGGCGGCGATCAACAAGCCGATCGGCAGGCATTCCACCACCCGCAGGCGCGGCGGTGGCTCGGTCCTCCGGATAGGACCAGAAATACCGGATACCCGACCGCGAGAGCGCGATCGTCGCGGCCAGGCCCGAGAGGATCAGCAAGGTCACGAGCGTCCATCCCCCCGGCCCCAACTGCGGGATCTCGACGTTGCCGATGCCCAGCGGATTGAGCAGCGACGACAGCATCAATATCTTGCCGACGAAGCCTGAAAGCGGTGGCATCCCGGCGATCAGCAACGTGCATGCAATGAAGGCGATGCCGAGGAACGCCATGGCGCCAGGAATCGCCCTGCCGATCACCGCCTCCTGTTCCTCGTCCAGGTTGGTGCCTTCGGGATACAGGTCCTCCGTCAGGAAGGGGACGTAGTCGCCCTCGTCCAAAGGGGCCGACATCGCGTCGATGCGGCTCCGGTCGATCAGCTCGACGAGCAGGAAGGTCGCCGCCACGCCGATCGTGGAGCTGAGCAGGTAGTAGAGCGCGCCGCCGGTAAGCGCGGGCTGGCCGAAGCCGATCACCGTGAGCAGCGTGCCCGACGAGACGATGATGCTGTAGCTGGCGAGAAGACCGAGCTGGCGGCTCGCGAGCAGTCCGATGGTGCCGAATGCAAGCGTCGCAAGGCCGCCGACCACCAAAGCGTCCATGCCGAAACCGCTCGATGCGCCAGCATCGTGGAACATCAGCGTCCAGATTCGCAGCACCGCGTAGACACCGACCTTGGTCATGATCGCGAACAGCGCCGCAACCGGAGCACCGGCGGCGAAGTATGCCGGCGCCAGCCAGAAATTCAGCGGCCACATGCCCGCCTTCGTCAGGAAGGCGACGATCAGGATCGCGGCGCCGGTATGCAACAGCCCGCGGTCTGCCTCCGCCACGTCGCGCACCTTCATTGCGAGGTCGGCCACGTTCAGCGTGCCGGTGACGCCGTAGATCAGCGCGGCACCGACCAGGAACAGCGAGGAGGCGATCAGGTTGATGGCGATGTAGTGCAGCCCAGCCCTCACCCGTGGCGAACCGGAGGCGTGCAGCAGCAGGCCATAGGAGGCCGCAAGCAGCACTTCGAAGAACACGAACAGGTTGAAGAGGTCCGCGGTGAGGAAGGCGCCGTTCAGGCCCATCAGCTGGATCTGGAACAGCGGATGGAAATGCACCCCCGCGCGGTCCCAACGCGCCATGGCGAACATGATCGAGCCCAGGCCGAGGATGCTGGTCAGCAGGACCATCATGGCCGACAGCCGGTCGAGCACCAGCGCGATGCCGAACGGGGTCTGCCAGTTGGCCGGCAGGTAGATGCCGATTGCGCCGACGCCCTTCAGTCCTCCCGGCGCGACATCGTGGTGGACCCAGTGGACCAGCAGCATCGCGACGCAAAGGCCGACGAAGGTCGAAAGGATGTTCACCAGCGCCTTGATGCGGCGCCGCTTCTCGCCGAGGATCAGCATGACGGCGGCGGTGACCAGCGGCAGCAGGATCGGTACCGCGATCAGGTGCGCCCGGCCGCCGGTGCCGAGATAGTCCGCAACCTGGATCGCGATGTCGCCGAAGTCGTTCATTCGGCGTCCCCGTCGCCGTCCACGTGGTCGGTTCCGGACAAGCCGCGCGAGGCAAGCAGCACCACCAGGAACATCGCGATGTTGGCGAAACCGATCACGATCGCGGTGAGCGCCAGCGACTGCGGCAGAGGATCGGTGTAGTGCAGCAGGTCCTGCGCGACGCCGTCGACGATGATCGGTTCGCGGTCGATCGCCAGCCTGCCCATGCAGAAGATGAACAGGTTAACCGCGTACGACACCAGCGACAGCCCCATGATCACCTGGTAGGTGCGGGGGCGCAGCAGCAGCCAGACGCCCGAGCCGGTCAGCACACCGATGGCGAGCGCCATCACCGCTTCCATGGACGCTCCGCTGCGAACTGAAGACTCGGCCGGCGCATCAGGGCAATTCCTTGCCGACAACCACGGTGAGAGGATCCGGATCCTCGGGCCCCTCGATCGCGGCCGGCCCTTGCACCCGGACGGGACGGCGGCTGCGCAGGGACTGGTGCGCGAGCGCGGTCAGGATCAGCATGGTGGAGCCGACCACGACCGAGAACACGCCGAAATCGAAGAACATCGCGCTGGGAAAATGCACTTCGCCAAAGACCGGCAGCCGGACATGCGCCGTGTGACTGGTGAGGAAAGGGTAGCCGATCACCACGGAGCCAAGCCCCGTGGCGACGGCAAGCAGCTGGCCGACGGCGATCCAGCGGGGCGGCCTCAGCTTCATGTGCGCCTCCACCCACGGCGTGCCGGCCACCATGTACTGGACGATGAAGCCGATCGCCACCACCAGCCCGGCGATGAAGCCGCCGCCGGGCTCGTTGTGGCCGCGCAGCAGCAGATAGACGGCAATGACCCAGGACACCGGCAACACCAGCCGCACCAGCACCGCCGGCACCAGCAGGTAGCCGATCGCGGTGTCGGGCGCCGCCCGCGGGTTGATGAGGTCGGTGACGACGTCGTCGGTGAATCCGCGCTGCTGGCGCGGCTGCTGGATGCTTTCGCGCGGCGGGCGGAAGCGCCGCAACAGTGCATAGACCGTAAGCGCCACGGCCGACAGCACGGTGACCTCGCCAAGCGTATCGAAGCCGCGGAAGTCGACGAGCATCACGTTGACCACGTTCGTGCCACCTCCTTCGGGCAAGGCGTTCGCCAGGAAGAACGGCGAGATGCTCTGAGGGAACTGGCGCGTGAGCACGGCATAGCTTATGGTGGCAAGACCGCCGCCGGCGAGTACGGCGATCACGAAGTCGCGCGCCCTGCGCGCGCGCGCCTGCAGGCTGCGGCGGCGCGGGTCGTCCGGCAGCTCGAAGCGCTTCGGCAGCCAGCGCAGGCCGAGCAGGATCAGCACAGTCGTCACGATCTCGACGCTGAGCTGGGTCAATGCCAGGTCGGGCGCGGAGAACCACACGAAGGTCACGCAGGTGACCAGGCCGGCGCCACCCGACAGCGTCAGCGCCGCGAGCCGGTGATACTTGGCTTGCCACGCGGCGCCGATCGCGCACGCGATGCCGACGCCCCAGAGTGCAGCGAACTCGATCGCCAGCGGCAGTGGCTCGCGGTTGGAGGTCGCGAGCTCGAACGAGCGAAACGGCGCTGCAGCGAACACGAAGGTGAGCCCGATCAGGCACAGCACCTGGATCTGCAGCCGGTCGGTGCCGACGATGCGCAACGCGCGACGCCCGAAGATGCCGATGCCGACCAGCGTCCAGTTGAAGAAGCGCCTGCCGTCGAGGAAGTGGATCAGCGGCGGACGGCCGAATCTCCCCTGCTTGAGCCGGGTGCGCAACAAAAGGTAGAGCAGGACGCCCGCGCCCATGGCGAACAGGCTCATCAGCATCGGAGCACTGAGCCCGTGCCAGACCGCGAGGCTGTACTCCGGCAGCGTGCCGCCCACCACCGGCTCGGCCGCGGCGTCCAGGAAGCTGCGCACCGAGATCTCCGGGAAGATGCCCGACCACCAGGCAGGCGAGGACCAGAAGGTCCACCGGCACGCGCATCAGCCGAGACGGCTCGTGGGGGTCGCGCGGCAGCTCGGTGGCCGGCGGGCCGAAGAACACGTCGACGGTGAAGCGCAGCGCATACGCCACGCCGAAGAGGCCGGCGACGGTGGCAATCAGCGGCAAGGCGATCTCCACCCACGGTGCGGCTGAAATGTAGACCGTCTCGGCGAAGAACATCTCCTTGGACAGGAAGCCGTTGAGCAGGGGCACCCCAGCCATTGCCGCGCTGGCAACCATGGCGAGCGTGCCGGTGATCGGCATGACCTTGAACAGCCCGCTCAGCCGGCCGATGTCGCGGGTGCCGCTCTCGTGGTCGATGATGCCGGCTGCCATGAAGAGCGACGCCTTGAAGGTGGCATGGTTCATGATGTGGAAGACCGCGGCAACGGCAGCCATCGGGCTGTTCATGCCCAGCAGCAGCGTGATCAGCCCGAGGTGGCTGATGGTGGAATATGCAAGCAGCCCCTTGAGGTCGTTGTGGAACATCGCGGCATACGCGCCCAGTATCAGCGTGATGGCACCGGTGCCGCCGACCAGCCAGAACCATTCGTCGGTGCCGGAAAACACTGGCCAGAGCCGCGCCATCAGGAACACGCCCGCCTTGACCATGGTCGCGGAATGCAGGTAGGCGGAGACCGGCGTGGGCGCGGCCATGGCATGCGGCAGCCAGAAATGGAACGGGAACTGCGCGCTCTTGGTCAGCGCGCCCAGCAGCACCAGCACCAGCGCCTCGCGATAGAGCGGGTGCGCGCGGATGACGTTGCCCGAGGAGAGCACGGCGTCGAGCTCGTAGCTGCCCACGATGTGGCCGATCACCAGCACGCCGGCGAGCAGGCAGAGGCCGCCGCTGCCGGTCACGAGCAGCGCCATCCTGGCACCACGTCGCGCATCCTGGCGGTGATGCCAGTAGCCGATCAGCAGGAACGAGAAGAGGCTGGTGAGTTCCCAGAAGAAGACGATCTGCACCAGGTTGCCCGACAGCACCACGCCGAGCATCGAGCCCATGAAGGCCAGAAGGAACGAAAAGAAGCGCGGTACAGGATCCGCCGGCGACATGTAGTAGCGGGCGTAGAGCACCACCAGCGCGCCGATGCCGAGCACCAGCATCGCGAAGAGCCAGGCGAAGCCGTCGATGCGGATGACGAAGTCCAGCCCCCAGTCCGGCAGCCACGCGATGCGCTGTCGGACGACTCCGCCCGCGGTGATCTCGGGGAACAGGAGGGCGACCTGCACCAGGAGGACGAGCGTGATCGCACCCGCGACCGTCGATTCCGCGTTGCGGGCATTGATCGGCAACAGGATCGCGAGCAGGCTGCCGAAAAAAGGCAGGACTATCAGGAAAAGCAGGGGCATCGCCCGATTCTACGGGAGGGCCTCTGCCTGACCGTCGGCAGGATCAGGTCATGGCGCTGCCATGCAACCGCCTCGTCAGCGCACGACTACCTTGTAGAGGACGGAACGGGTCGGCTTGCCGGTGGTCTCCCACTGCAGCCGGTAGTCCATGCGCACGTCGACCGCGCCCGGCTGCGCCGCCGTGAAGCGCCAGGCCTCGTAGCTTCCGGTGCCGGAGACACCGCCGCGGATGGTGTCGTCATGGAACGAGGGCTGACCAAGCGGCACGAGGGTGGGCGTCACCACCGAGCCGAGGGACAGCGTCAAGTTCCTGCCCGGGAAGGACTGCATGATGATCTCCAGCACCTGCCCTGCCTGCAGCTCGATATCCTTCCCGCTGTCGTGCGCTTCGACCCGCACGACGCCGCCCGAAGGCGTCGTCGCACACGCCTGCAAGGCCAGGAGCGCCGCCGCCAATGCCGCTCTGGCAAGCCGGCGCCCCCGACCTCCGGCTGCCTGCCCCCCCCGTGCGGCAGCCGTCATCCCTTCGCCCTCGCAGCGGCGGCCTGGGCGTCGCAGACCGTGAGCGCGGTCATGTTGAGCAGGCGGCGCACCGTCGACGAACTGGTCATGATGTGCACCGGCGCAGGGCTGCCGAGCAGGATGGGGCCGATGGTAACGCCCTGCCCGATCGTCACCTTGAGGACGTTGAACAGGATGTTGGCGGCGTCGAGCGACGGGCAGATCAGCAGGTTGGCGGAGCCGGTCAGCGTCGAATCCATCAGCACCTTGTTGCGCAGGCTCTCGCTCAGCGCCACGTCGCCATGCATCTCGCCGTCGCATTCCACATCCGGATTCTCTTCCTGGAAGAGCTGGCGCGCCTCGCGCATCTTGACAGCGGCCGGCCGGTCCGACGAGCCGAACATCGAATGGGACAGGAACGCGACCTTGGGCGGCAGACCGAAGCGGCGCAGCTCGTCGGCAGCCATGCGCGCGATGTTGGCGAGGCTGCGCGCGCTCGGATCCTCGTTCACGAACGTGTCGGCGACGAACAGGGTGTGCGTCGGCAGCATCAGCGCGTTCATCGTGGCGAGTTCGGTCGCATCCGGGGCGAGCCCGAAGATCCGCTTGACCTGATCGAGATGGTCCTCGAAGCGGCCCACCAGGCCGCAGATCATGCCGTCGGCATCGCCCATGTGGATCATCATTGCGCCGATGACGGTGCTGTAGCGGCGCAGGTCCGTCTTGGCCGACTCGGGAGGAACGCCGCGCCGTCCGAGCAGCCGGTGATATTCCTCCCAATAGTCGCGATAGCGCCGGTCGTCCTCGGGATCCACCAGTTCGCAGTCGACGCCGGGCTTCAGGCGCAGGCCGGCCCGCTCGCAGCGCATGGCGATGACCGCGGGGCGGCCGATGAGGATCGGTACGGCGAGTCCTTCGTCGAGCGCCTCCTGCACCGTGCGCAGCACCCGCTCGTCCTCGCCGTCCGCGTACACGATGCGCTTAGGGGCCGCCTTGGCCGCGTCGAACACCGGCCGCATGAACATTCCGGTGCGCGTGACGAAGCGCGACAACGAGCGTCGGTATTCGCCCATGTCCGCAATCGGCCGGGTGGCGACGCCGGAGGCGACCGCGGCCTCGGCAACCGCCGGGGCGATGCGCAGGATCAGCCGCGAGTCGAACGGCTTGGGAATGATGTAGTCGGAGCCGAACTTGAGCTCCTGGCCCGGATAGGCTTCCGCCACGTCGTCACTGATCTCCGCCTTGGTAAGCGCCGCGATCTCCTTCATGCAGGCAAGCTTCATCTCCTCGGTGATCCGGCTCGCGCCGCTGTCGAGCGCCCCGCGGAAGATATACGGGAAACAGAGCACGTTGTTGACCTGGTTCGGATAGTCCGAACGACCGGTGGCGATGATGCAATCGGGCCGGGCTTCGAGCGCGAGCTCCGGGCGGATCTCCGGCTCGGGGTTGGCCAGCGCAAGCAGGATCGGCTGCTGCGCCATGGATCGGACCATGTCCTGCGACACCACGCCCGGGGCCGAGCAACCGAGAAAGACGTCGGCATCCTTCATCACGTCGGCGAGCGTGCGCGCCTCGGTCTTGCGTACGTAACGGCTCTTCGATTCGTCGAGATTGCCCGGCCGGCCCTCGTAGAGCACGCCGCGCGAGTCACAGACAAAGACGTTCTCGGGCTTCACACCGGTGGCGATCATCAGGTCGAGGCAGGCGATGGCGGCGGCGCCGGCGCCGGACACCGCGACCTTGACGTCACCGATCTGCTTGCCGACCAGCTCCAGGCCGTTGACCATGGCGGCGGTCGAGATGATCGCGGTGCCATGCTGGTCGTCGTGGAAGACCGGGATGCGCATCCGCTCGCGCAGCTTGCGCTCGATGTAGAAGCACTCCGGAGCCTTGATGTCCTCGAGGTTGATACCGCCAAGCGTCGGCTCGAGCGCGGCGATGATGTCGACCAGCTTGTCCGGGTCGCGCTCGGCCAGCTCGATATCGAAGACATCGATGCCGGCGAACTTCTTGAACAGGCAGCCCTTGCCTTCCATCACCGGCTTGCCGGCGAGCGGGCCGATGTCGCCCAGCCCGAGGACCGCAGTGCCGTTGGTGATCACCCCGACGAGGTTGCCTCGCGAAGTGTACTCCGCGGCCATCGCCTCGTCGTCGCGTATCGCCAGGCATGCGTAGGCCACGCCCGGTGAGTAGGCCAGCGAAAGGTCGAGCTGGTTGGACAGCGGCTTGGTCGGAAGCACCGCGACCTTGCCTCGCACCGGCAGCCGGTGATATTCCAGCGCTGCCTGGCGCAACGATTCCTCCGCCGGCGACAACTTGCCCGTGATCGGACCCGGTTCGCCCATTGCCGTCTTGCTCTCCATCCCGCTCCTCCTCGCCCGCGAGTGCGGGCCTGAGGCTACATCCTAGCAAGGATGCGGCTGGGGCAAGGCAATGACGGGGTGGCGGAGCGCTCCGCTTTGAGAGCCGCCAGTCCCGCACGGATCACTGCTGCGGGGTGGCGGCGGTCCCGCGCAGGTCGAAGACGGTCCCGTCCACCGCGATGGCGGCATAACCCAGCGTGAGCGACGTGAGCTGCCGAACCACGCCGCCGGGCTCGCTCGGATCCTCGATCGTGACACGGTCGATCGGAAGGTCCGCATTCACCCGCCAGATCGGCGGCACGCCCGCGACCGGTTCGACGCCGGCGGCAAGCTCGCCGTTCACGATGTTGGTGATGGGGGCGTGAAAGAGCTGGCCGTTGCAGGTCACGGCGTACGGCCCGGAAATCCAGCAGACGTCGTTGAGCCCCGGAATGGTCCGCGGCGACGGGCAGCCCGGTACCCCATGCCACCACCTTGCCGTCGCGCGCAGCATCGGGCGTGCGCAACAGTGCCCGGGTCTGCTGGAGATCCTGGCCGCGGGACAGCATGGCGACGCCGGTGAGATTGCCGGCGCGGCCATCCTCCGCAACCAGGAACGCCTTGTTCTCCGGCGGCAGCGACTCGTCGCCCGTCACCCCGACGCCGAGCGCGCCCTGGTTGATGCCCCAGCCCTGCAGGGTGCCGTCCGAATAGACGAGGTAGCGGTTGCCGAAGTCCTGGAAGGCCTGCACCACGTAGCGCCCGGCGGCCGCCTGCGAGATGCCGGGGTGGAAATCCTGCACGTCGCAGCCTTCGGTGGTGCCGGTCTGCCCGCTGCGGCGGACGAAGAGGATGCTGTCGCCGCCGTTGATCTCGGCCGACAGGCTCTCGGGCATGATCCCGACGACCGGATCGGCCGGGTTGCTGACGTCACGAGGCACGAACCCGCCTCCGAGGCCGACCCGCCAGGTCAGCAGCGATTGCCCGTCCAGGGCCGTGGCGACGAAGCAGTTCTGCCACAGATCCTCAGGTCCGGGATTTTCCGGGGTGGTGCGGGTGGAGCGGTCGAAGACGTCGATACGTGCGAAGCGCGCGCCAGCCGGAAGTGTCGGCGGCGCCAGCTCGGGCCCGCCGTTGCGCACGACCTGCAAGGCACCGTCCGACAGCAGGGTGAAGCTCCAGTTGGGCGCGGCCTCGAAATCCGTGCCGACCTTGGCCCGCAAGCGCTGCACCGGCACGGTGGCCGTCTTGAGGCTGCCGGCGCCGAGCGACTTGGCCACGGCACCGGTCTCGTTGGTCACCCGGGCCGCCAGCGTGTCGTACTGGTAGGTCCCGCCGCCGATCTCGGCCGAAACCGGCGTCTGTGCCCTGCGCAGGTCGAGCACGCCGTCCTCGAGGTCGTCCGCGATCTGTTGCTGGATCGCAAGCGCCGGCCCCGAGGAAGCAGGCTGCGATCGCGCCGCGGCCTTGGCCAGGCCGGCCAGCACCGCGCCGTAGACGCCGTTCTGGTTGTCGGTCAGCACTGCGGAGTTCGGCTGGCTGGTCGCCTGGTTGACGATGACCGGCAGGCGTGTCAGGTCTTCCAGCCGGTAGATGCCCGGCAGCAGGTCGTTGACCGCGGCCCGTACTTCGTCGTGTGCGACCTGCACCCGCGCCGGATCCTTCCACGCGTCCGCGGCCTTCTCGATCGCCTTGAGCGGCCTGCCGCCGGCGGTGGCCACCGCGTCGCCCAGGAACAGCGCGCGGCGGACCATCGCCTCGGTGAAGGGGGTCACGCCGCCATTGCGGTCGAGCCGGGTAAGGACGCTACGCAGCGTGCGTCCTTCGAATAGCACCGGCGCACTGAGATGCTCGTCGAAATAGGTGGCACCCGATCCCGGCACGCCGGCCAGCGTGACCAGCACCGGCGCCTGCAGATCGCACGGCACCAGCGTGACCATGCCGTTGCTGCTGTCCGCCCGGATCGGGCCGAAAGCGGCACCGGAGGCGAACTGCACGGTCACGTCGACATTGACGAACTGGCCGAGCGAACCGCCGACGCCGACGCCGCCGGCGCCCTCACCGCCGATGCCGCCGGGGCCGTCTCCGCCACCACTTGCATTCGGCTGGCTGACCACTCGGGTCAGCTCGTCCTGGATTGCCTTGTCGAAGCCGGCGATCAGGCCGGGCACGCAGGTCGCGCCGCCACCCGGGTCCACCACGACCTGCAGAGGACCCGTCGAGAGCTCGATGGCCGCGGCGGCAAGGCTCTTGTTCTGCGTCGCCAGCCTGTCCTGCAGCAGTTCCAATGCGCCATCCATTGCGTCCCCGGGCGCGGCGGTGAATGGCTGGGTGACCCAATTGACCGGGGGCATCTGGGCGCCGATACGCTGGAGTTCGCTCGCGACCGTGCCTTGCGCCGCGGAGATGTCCTGGGCGGTAATGACGGCATAGGTGGCTTCGTTCGCGCCGGCGAAGGCGGCTGCGGGCGCGCCGCTGCCCAGCAGCTTCGCCGACAGCAGATGGGTCAGCGAGGTGATGTTGGCGGTGCCGCCGGCAGCGGATGTCACCGACACCAGCGAACCGGAGGGCGCGGCCGCCTGCAGCATGCAGGGGCCCTGGGCGCCGGCGACGCCGACCTGGAATTTGCCGGCGGCATCCGTGGTGCCGGTGCCGCTGCCCTGCCGGCACTTGACTTCGACCGCCGCATTGGCGATGGGTGCGCCGATTGCGGCCGTGCCGGCGACAGTGGTTTCCGGTCGCGTGCCGCCGCCGCCACCGCCGCCACCGCCGCTGCCGCCGCCGCTATCGCCGCCGCCACCGCCACAGGCTGAAAGGAACAGGGCCAGCACGCAAGGAACCCGAAAATCCCGCATCGCGACCTCTTTCAGTAGACTGCATCAGCGGCCGGCACACCGTCGCCGCCATGATCTTCCACCGCCGAGGAATATGCAGCATCCGCCGAACGAAGTAAACACTGCCGATAGGTTACCCGCAAGGACTACCGCATGAACCTGGATCCGGAGTTCCAGCTCGCGCGCCTGCAGGAGCGAACCGCCCTCGCCCGCCGCGCCCACGGGGTCGGCTATCGCTCATGGGGCCTGCGCGCCCTCGGCGTCCTGCTGGTGGTACTGCGCGACCTCGCCTTCGGCCAGCTGACCTTGCGCGCGATGAGCCTGGTCTACACCACGTTGCTTTCGATCGTGCCGCTGCTGGCGCTGAGCTTCTCCGTCCTGAAGGCGTTCGGCGTGCACAACCAGATCGAGCCGGCCTTGTCGCGCTTCCTGGAGCCGCTGGGCGATCGCGGCATCGAGGTGACGGGGCAGATCATCGAATTCATCGGCAACATGAATGTCGGCGTGCTCGGCTCGCTCGGCCTCGCCCTGCTGCTCTACACGGCGGTCTCGCTGATCCAGAAGATCGAGATGTCGTTCAACTTCATCTGGCACGTGCCGGAGCCGCGCCGCTTCGGCACCCGCTTCAGCAGCTACCTGAGCGTGCTGCTGGTGGGCCCGCTGCTGGTCTTCTCGGCGCTGGGGATCACGGCGGCGGTGAGCAGCATCGGCGTGGTCCGCGGACTGCTCGCCATCGAGCCGCTCGGCTGGCTCGCGGCGGAAGCGGGCAAGCTGCTGCCCTACGCACTGATCATCGGGCTCTTCACCTTCATCTACGTGTTCATTCCCAACACGCGAGTGCGCCTGGGCCCCGCGTTCGGCGGCGCGCTGGTCGGCGGCATCGCCTGGCAAACGGCGGGCTGGGCCTTCGCGAGCTTCGTGGTCGGCTCGTCGAACTACACCGCGATCTACTCCGGCTTCGCGATCGTGATCTTCTTCATGATCTGGGTCTACGTCAGCTGGCTCATCGTGCTGATCGGCGCGAGCGTGAGCTTCTACCTGCAGCACGGCGAATACATCCTCGCGAAGGCGGGCGAGCCGCCGCTGAGCAGCCGCCTGCGCGAACGTCTCGCATTGCTGATCATGCAGCGCGTCGGCGAGCGCCATGCCGGCGGTGGTGCGCCGCTCTCCCTCGAAGAGCTGACCCGCGACCTGGCGGTGCCAACCTATGCGATCAGGCAACTGCTCGAGCTGATGACCTTGAATCGCATCCTGGTGCCGACGCGTACGGAACCCTGCACCTGGGTGCCGATGCAAGAGCTGGCCTCGATGACTGCCTGGGATGTGGTCCAGGCGGTGCGCGAGGACGGCGAGGACCATTCGCTGCATCCGAGCCTGCTCGTCATGCCGGCACCACTCGAGCGGCTGGTGCAGGAACACGAGGAGGCGATTGCCACGGTGCTAGGCCGTGCCAGCATCGGCTCCCTGCTGCGGCAGGAAGCGGTTGCCGAGGCAGCGTCCAGCCCGATCGAGGAAGCTGCGGTGATGCCTGCGGAGACGACCGAGGAGGAAGCGCTGCCGGAGCCGGCCGTCAGGGACGGGCTTGCGTAATTACCTCCGCCTCCGGCGGCTCTCCGCCATCGTCGCCGGCTGCACCCAGCTGCGCGCGCAGCGCGTCCACCTCGCTCTCGAGCGCACGCACCCGTTGCAGGAGCTCCAGCACCACGCCGACCGCATGCGTGTCCAGTTCCAGCTCCTGCTGCAGCCGGCAGGCGGTGCGCACCAGCGATACCGCTTCCAGCCTGAAGCCACTCCCGTACGGCGCGGCCGCAGGCTCGAGCACGCCGTGCGCGATGAAATCATGAAGCTGGCTGCTGCTCACGCCCCAGCGATCCCGCAACTCCTCGATGGACACCAGCCGGTGCTCCTCCATCCAGGTAGCCTCGATCCGTTGCACGTTCATTGACTCGCCTCCACTACCTGGCAGCACGGGGGTCGAACCGAGAGATGTCTGCCAACTGCCGATAGAGCGCCTGTTCGTCGTCGGTTACCGCGGTCGGCACGACGATCCTCACGATGGCATAGAGATCGCCGCGGCTGCGGTCGCGCCTGGGTAACCCCCGGCCGGTCAGGCGCAGCTTGCGGCCCGCCGGCGTCTGCGGTGCCACCCGCAGGTCGACCTCGCCGTCGAGGGTCGGCACCTTCACCGTCGCTCCGAGCACCGCCTCCCATGGAGCAAGCTGCAGGTCGAAGACCAGATCGCTGCCGTCCGCGCGGAACACCGGATGGGGTCGATAGGTGACGTTGAGGTAGAGGTCGCCGTCGGGCCCGCCGTTGAAGCCGCGCCCGCCCTTGCCCGCGAGGCGCAGGCGCTGTCCCGATGAGGTACCCGCCGGGATGCGGACTTCGTAGGTACGCGGCACCGGCCGCGAGATGCCCTGGGCATCCGGCTCCGGCACATTCAGGTTCAGGTCCAGCGTCGCGCCGTGGAGCGCCTGCTCGAGCGTCACCTCGACATTCACCTCGTAGTCCTGGCCCGGAAAGCGGATCTCCTGCGCGCGCGCGCCCCGCCCGCGCGACCTGCCGAAATGCGCGAACAGGTCGCCAAGGTCGATATCCTCGGATCCCTGCGCGCCGGTTGAGAATTTCTGCGACCAGCCCGGCGGGGGCTGGAAGTCCTGTTCCGGCCGCGGCCGGCCGAGTTCGTCGTAGGCGGCGCGCTTCTCCGGATCCTTCAGCGTCTGGTAGGCCTCCGCGAATTCCTTGAAGCGATCCTCGGCGCCGGCCTCCTTCGAGACGTCCGGGTGGTACTTGCGCGCAAGGCGCCGATAGGCGCTGCGGATCTGCGCATCGGTCGCGTTACGCTCGACGCCGAGCGCGGCGTAGTAGTCCTTGTATTTCATCGCCTGTCGATTCTAGGACGAATCGGGATGCGCAGAGGACGACCGATCGGCCGCGGCGCAGGCGCGAACGGCAGAAGGTGGGCCCAGGGGGGCCCACCTTCTGCGCGATTCTCGCAATGGCCGCGAGCCTCGCAACGGTCAGGAAAGCTTGACCGGAACGAAGATCTTGTCGTCGCCGCGCTGGATGAGCAGCGCCGCGGAACGTCCGGACTTGGCGATCAGGTCGCGCACCCCATCGACCGTCGAGACCGGCTTGCCGTTCACCGCCAGCAGCAGGTCGCCGGGTCGCACGCCGGCGGACGCTGCCGGGCCGGATACCTGCGCCACCACGAGCCCGTGCGAGACGCCGCTCTCGGCGGCCTCGGCAGGCTGCAGCGGCCGCAGCGCGAGTCCCAGCTTGCCCTGGCCCGGCGCAGCCTGCGGCTCGGCATCGGCGACGCGGTCGCCGGCATTGCCGAGTCGCGCGGCAACGACGGTCGACTTCCCGTCGCGCCAGATCTCGAGCTCGACCTTCTCGCCAGGCGAGCGCATGCCGAGTGCCGCCGGCAGGTCGCCTGCGCTCACCACCGGCTGGCCGTCGACCTTGCGCACGATGTCGCCTGTCTTCAAGCCTGCCTTGTCGGCGGGACCGCCCTTCTCGACGCTCGGAGACCAGCGCGCCTTCCGGCTTGTCGAGCTTGAAGGAATCGGCGAACACCTGGTTCACCTCCTGGATCGATACGCCGAGCCGGGCATGGGAAGCCTGGCCGGTCGCGACGATCTGGTCCTTCACGCGGACCGCAAGCTCGATCGGTATCGCGAACGACACGCCCTGGTAGCCGCCGGTGCGGGCTGTAGATCTGCGAATTGATCGCGACCACTTCACCGCGCGAGTTGAAGAGCGGGCCGCCGGAATTGCCCGGGTTCACCGCCACGTCGGTCTGGATGAAGGGCACGAACCCGTCGTCCGGCAGCGATCGGCCCTTGGCACTGACGACGCCGGCAGTGACGGTGTTCTCGAAGCCGAACGGCGAACCGATCGCGAGCACCCATTCCCCCGGCTTGAGGTCGCGGGTGCTGCCGATCTGCACCGTCGGCAAGTCCTTCGCCTCGATCTTCAGCACGGCCACGTCGGTCTTCGGATCAACGCCGAGCACCTTGGCACGGAACTCGCGCCGATCGGTCAGCTTGACGGTAACCTCGCTCGAGTCCTTCACCACATGCGCATTGGTCAGGATGATGCCGTCTTTGGAGATGATGAAGCCGGACCCATGGCCGCGCACCGGCATTTCCGACTGCGGTCCTTGTCCCGGGCCGAACGGCATGGGGCCGCCGAAGCGACGGAAGAATTCCCAGAACGCGTCGTCATCCGGCACGCCCCCCGGCGCCCCCTGCATGGGCACGCCTGCGGCCTTCCTGGTCCCGGTGACGCTGATGTTGACGACCGCCGGTCCGCTGCGTTCGGTGATGGCGGCGAAGTTGGGCACGGGCGCGGCCGCAATCGACCCGCCGTCAGCCCCCGGCGTGGCAGCGGCAGTGGCGGGAGCGGCCGCAACCGCCTGGGGCATCTGGAACGCGGTGAGACCGGCGCCACCGATCACGCCGGCGCCGACCAGCGCCACGCACAGCTTGCGCGGCGAAAAACGACTAGTGTTGCGACGATTCATTGCCTGGACCTCCTTGGGGATGCAATGGTTGAAGCCATGGTCTGCAATTTGCATCTGCAACCTTAGGAGAGTCTTAAGCGGAGCTCATCGGTTCGCGGATGCGGCGGCGTGCACGTCCGGGGGCGTTTCGGGTATCGAGGTTCGGTTATCTTTGTTGCTTCCCCACGCCTGCCGAGGTTCCCGTGCCCCCTTTCACCCAAGCGCTGATCATCGCCAACGTCATCGGCTATCTGCTGCAGATGTCGTTTCCCGGCATGATGCTGGCCCTGTTCGCACTGTGGCCGGGCGGCGGCTCCGGTCTGGCGGCGCTGCCCTGGACCGCACCCTGGCAGCTGGTGAGCTACAGCCTGCTGCACGGAGACCTGTTCCACATCCTGTTCAACATGTTCGCGGTGTGGATGTTCGGCGCCAACCTGGAGCGGGTCTGGGGTGCGAAGCGCATGGCCTTCACCTATGTGAGCGGCGTCATCGCCGGCGCGATCGCGCAGCTGATCGTCGGCGCAGCGATCAGCACCAGCAGCGCCCCGGTGATCGGCGCGTCGGCAGGTGTCTTCGGCATCCTGCTCGCGTACGCGCTGGTGTTCCCGCACACCAGGATCATGCTGCTGATTCCGCCCATCCCGCTGCCCGCACGGGTGTTCGTCGCACTGTATGCCGCACTCGAGCTGTTCCTCGGCGTTACCGGCACGCAGTCGGGGGTCGCCCATTTCGCGCACCTCGGCGGCCTGATCGGCGGCTGGCTAGGCTATCGCTACGGTGCCGGCATGTCCGGCTGGCGGCGCAAGTAGTCGCGGTCAGCGGAAGGCAACGCTCCACCTTCAGTCCGCCGAGGCGGTCGGAACGGTCGAGGACGCAGGCGGGCGCCGTGGCGGTCGGCGATCGCATTGACGATCGCGAGGCCGAGTCCGCTGCCGGCATCCTTCGTCGCCGGATCCGCCGAGGCGGTCGAAGCGCGACAAGCGCGCGTTCGCCGCGCTTCGGGTTCGATACCCGGGCCGCTGTCTTCGACCACCAGGCGAACCGGCGGACCGTCGGCAACCAGACACGTCGACGTGCCGCCTGCGGGGGTGTACTTCAGCGGCGTTGTCGACCAGGTTGCGCAACAGGATCGACAGCGCCTGCGCTTGTCCCCGTCACCCGGCCGCGCGTCTGCCTGCGGCAGCAGGCCGAGGTCGATGCCACGGGCGTGCGCGGCCGGGCTCAGCTCCACGACCACCTGCCGCGCGACCTCGCGAAGCTCGACTTCTTCGGTGCGGCCGCCCTCGACTGCAGTGGCCTCCTGACGGGCCAGCACGAGCAGTTGCTCGATCAGCCGCGAAGCCCGCTCGATGCCCGCCGCGAGCCGCGTCACCGCCACCTCCCGCGCCGCCTCGTCGCCGGCACGCCGCAGGTTCTGCACCTGCAGCGACAGAGCCGCCAGCGGAGACCGCAAGCTCGTGGGCGGCGTCGGCGACAAAATTGCGCTGCGCCTCGAACGCCGTGCGAAGCCGCGCCAGCAGCAGGTTGAGTTCCTTCACCAGCGGCTGGACCTCGTCCGGCAGGTCCTCCGCATGGACCGGCGCGAGGTCGTCGGCCGCGCGACGTCGCGACCTGGCCGCGCACCCGCTCAAGTGGCTAGCAGCGCATGCGTCACCACCCACCACGTCACCAGCATCAGGAGCGGCACGATCATCGCGACCGGCGCGACGGTGCGCAACGCGAGCCCGCCGGCGAGCCGCGTACGCGCCGCAAGGTCCTGCGCCACCTGAATCACCCGGGTGTTGGTCTGGATCGAATAACACCCGGTAGTCGGCGCGACTGGTCCGCACGTTCGAGAACCCGAGCACCGCTCGCTGCGGCAGGATCAGGCTCGGACTCGATTCGAAGATCCGGATCCCTTCGACCGTCCACACCTGCACCACGAAATCGAAGTCGTTCAGGCTCTCCGAGTTCCGGCGGGCCGCCGCGGTTGACGAGCGGCATGCCCGAGCGCAGCGACAACGCCATCTGCTGCATGTTGTAGTCGAAGAGCTGGTTGGCTTCGCGCAGGGCGCTGCGATAGGCGACGGCGCCCTGGATCAGCGCACCGAGGAGGATCACCGCGAGCAGCGACCACAGCATCCGCCCCCGCAGGGAGCGCCACATCGGCAGCATCAGCCGGCCTCCGACGGCATCAACGCACGCGTCCCGGCATCAACCCGCCTTCGGAACGCAGTAGCCGACGCCACGCACGGTGCGTACCAGGTCGGCGCCGATCTTCCTGCGCAAGCCGTGGATATAGACCTCCACCGCGTTGCTGGTCACGCCGCTGTCCCAGCTGTAGAGCTTCTCCTCGAGTTGCGCGCGCGACAGCACGGCACCCGGCCGCGCCAGCAGCGCCTCGAGGACCGCCCATTCGCGCGCCGACAGCGTTACCGGCTCGCCGTCGCGCGTGACCTCGCGAGTGGCCGGGTCGATGGTGACGCCGGCATGCTCGAAGACCGGCTCGGCACGGCCGGAGGCCCGCCGCAGCAGCGCCCGGATGCGCGCCAGCATCTCCTCGAGGACGAACGGCTTGAGCACGTAATCGTCGGCGCCGGCATCGAGGCCGGCGATGCGCTGCTCGACCGCATCGCGAGCGGTTGCGACCAGCACCGGCACCCGCGATTTGCGCTGGCGCAGCCGGCGCAGCACCTCGAGGCCGTCCATGCCGGGCAGACCAAGGTCCAGCACGACCAGGTCGTAGTCCTGCGTGCGCAGGATGTTGTCGGCATGCGCGCCGTCCTTGACCCAGTCGACGGCATAATGCTCGGCGCGAAGCAGGTCGAGCGCAGCTTCGCCGATCATGCTGTCGTCCTCAACCAGAAGCAGGCGCATCACATGAATATAGTGCCTTTCCAAGCTGCCGTCGGCGGCGACGGCAGATGACGGCGGCGTCGTTCGACTATGTCGTGGTGGGTGCGGGCTCGGCCGGCTGCGTCCTGGCCGCCCGCTTGTCGGAAGATCCCGCGGTTCGCGTGCTGCTGCTGGAGGCCGGCCCGCCCGACCGCTCGATCTGGATCCACCTCCCGATCGGCTACGGCAAGACGATGTGGAGCCCACGCTACAACTGGTGCTTCTACACCGACCCCGACCCGAACATGAACGGGCGGCGGATCTACTGGCCGCGCGGCAAGACCCTGGGCGGCTCGAGCGCGATCAACGGCCTGATCTACATCCGCGGCCAGCACGAGGACTACGACCACTGGGCGCGGCTCGGCAACCACGGCTGGAGCCATGACGACGTGCTTCCGCTGTTCATCCGCTCCGAAGCGAACCAGCGCGGCGCGAACCGCTGGCACGGCGACCGGGGCCCGCTCGCAGTCTCGGACATCGCGAAGCGCCACGAATTGATCGAAGCCTTCATCGACGGTGCCCGGCAGATCGGCGTGCCGCGCAACGACGACTTCAACGGTGCAACGCAGGAAGGTGCCGGCTACTACCAGCTGACCACCAGAAACGGCCTGCGCTGCAGCACCGCCACCGCCTACCTCAGGCCGGCGCGCGCACGCCGAAATCTGACCGTGCTGTGCAACGCGCGCGCACTGCGGCTCGTGATCCGCAACGGCCGCGCCTGCGGCGTCGAATACCTGCATGACGGCGCGCACCTGATCGCGTTGGCCGAAGCGGAGGTGCTGCTGAGTGCCGGTGCGATCCAGTCGCCGCAACTGCTGCAGCTATCCGGGATCGGGCCGTCTGCCCTGCTGCGGAGCCACGGCATCGGGGTCGTGCACGATGCGCCTGGCGTGGGCGAGAACCTGCAGGACCACCTGCAGGTACGGCTGGGCTATGAATGCTCCAAACCCATCACCACCAACGACCAGCTCAACTCGTGGGCCGGGCAGGCGGCGATCGGCCTGCAGTGGCTGCTGCACCGGCAGGGCCCGCTCGCAATCGGAATCAACCAGGGCGGCTGTTTCATGAAGGCGTTGCCGCAGGCAGCGACGCCCGACATCCAGTTCCACGTCGCCACGCTGTCGGCCGACATGGCCGGGGGCAAGGTGCATCCCTGGTCGGGCTTCACGCTGTCCATCTGCCAGCTGCGGCCGGAGTCGCGCGGCCGCATCCGGATCACCTCGGCCGATCCGCTTGCCGCGCCCTCGATGCAGCCCAACTACCTCGCAACCGACCTGGATCGGGCGACGGTGATCGCCGGCATCAAGGCCGCTCGTGACATCGCCGCCAGCGGCGCGATGACGCCCTATGTCCGGCAAGAGACGAAGCCGGGCCCACAGGCTCGCGACGACGACGCGCTGCTGCAGTTCGCGCGCGACAACGGCGCAACCATCTTCCATCCAAGCGGCACCTGCATGATGGGGCCGCAGCACGACCCGCTTGCGGTACTCGACGAACGCCTGCGGGTGCGCGGCGTGCAGGGTCTGCGGGTGGTCGACTGCTCGGCAATGCCGACGCTGGTGTCGGGCAACACCAACGCGCCCGTGATCATGATGGCGGAGAAGGCGGTCGACATGATCCGCGAAGATGCGGCTCGCGCCGCTGCACCCGCGTCAGTATCGGTGCAAGGCGCAGCCGCGGCCCCGAGCACAGCCACGGCTGCGGCTGCCGCCTCGGGCACCGCTCAGGGCGTACGGACCAGCCCGTAGCTGCTCAGCTGCGCCGGCCGATCGTCGCTCAAGCCGGGAGCGAACGAGCGGGTACCCATGAAGAACTTGCCGTTGCTGACGCTCACCAGCTCGACCTCGCGGGGCGAATGCGCGAGCGAGCGAATGCCGAGGGTCGGGCAGCCGGTGCCGGAGAGGTCGAGCGAGCGACCCTGCTCGAAGTCGCCGCTGCCGCAGCGTCCGTTCAGCAGGGTCAGCACGCCTTCGCGGTTGTGAGGCGTAGCCCTCCAGCGGTCGATCTTGAAGCTTGCATCGTAGGCGTTGCTCGCGACCCGCGATTTCCCGGTTATCGCAAAGCTGCCTTCGCCCTGGTAAGTCAGCATGCGGACGTTGGCGGTGCAGCTGTCCGACGTATAGACGGCAGCCTGCAGCAACCACGTCTTGCGCGCATCGTCGAATTCGTACTGCCGCTTCACGAACAGCGGCGGGCTGTGGGTGACGCCGGTCAGCGGAATGCACGCGCCGTCGTGCCAGCGGCCGCCGATGGCAAGCGGCGATCGAGCCGGCTGCTTGCTCGCATGGCGTTTGCCGCCCCCCCCTTTGGACGCCTTCTTGGGCGGAGTTGCGGCAGGCTTCGGCGCAGTCGGCCTGACAGGGACCGGCTCCACCGCAACCGACGATTGGGCGACCGGGCTGGGCGCTGCCTGCGGCAGTGGGGCAGGCTTCGGAGAGGGCTTTGCCGCCGGCCGCGGAGCGGCGCGGGCGCGGCTGTCGGTTTCGCCGACCGCGTAGAGCGCACTGCCGCCTTGCGCGAGCGCCGCGATCGGCGCGGCGGCCAGCAGTCCGGCAGCGGCCAACAGCGCATGGGGAACTCGGGTGAGGAGCGTCATGGTTCTTTCAAGTCGGCAGCCACGCATCGAGAGTCCTGCATGACCAGGCGATACGAGCGACTTGCCTCCGGTTGTTGATTCGATTGCTCAGATCCCCCGCCCTGGCACCTTACTGCCGCACAACAACCCCGGCAAGCCCGATGCACCAGCAATGCGTTGCAGGGGCCACAACTCCCTGGCGTCCGCAGCGGTAGGCGCAGAAGAAGAAGGCTAGCTCACCTGTTGTGCCCACGCAACCGAATATCGCACACGCCGGTGACGGCGGCCACGGAAGCAGCTTGCGTGGTCAGCCGACCAAGGTGACGGCGGCGATCGCGCCGGTGCCGAGGATCAGGTTGACGATGACCAATACCCGGATACGCCCGAGCAGGCCTGGGACGGGCCCGGCGTCACCGGCCGCCATCGCGCGCTGCACCGGACGGAACAACGCGATGAAAAGGTACGCGAACACCAGCGTCATGACGAACGCGATGCCGATCATCATGTGCCAACCGAGCGGCAGGCGCTCCATGCTCGAACCCATGACCAGGCCGGCGCCGCTGGCCCAGATCAGAACCAGCGCAACGATCACCAGGCGCAGGAAGCGCCCCAGCGTGCCCGTCACCAGGGCGACCCGGTCCTTGCCCGCCAGCACCCCCAGCGAAGGATGCAGGCACAGGACTGCGAAGGCCATGCCGCCGATCCAGACGACGACGCCGACGAGGTGCAGGAAGAGCAGCAGACCGTGCATGGAGGATGAGACGGATGGCGGATCGGCCAATGGGATCCGGGATGATATCTTGCGAAGCTCCATGCGAACCGCCCGTCACAGACGCAGCGGGCTGCTCCTCGCCGCGCTGCTGCTCGTGCTGGCGGCGTGCAGCCCGCAGGAATCCCCGCCCGCCCCGCGGCCGCCGTTGCGCCCCGGCGAGGCGGCCGCCGGCGCAGCTGCCGGCAGCATGGTCCAGGCGCGCAGCATCCGGGTGCAGGACGGCGACTCGTTCGTGGCCCGGCTCGATGACGGCCGCAGGATGACCATCCGCCTGAGTGGCATCGACGCGCCCGAGCAGGCGCAGCCGTTCGCCAGCGTGTCGCGCAGGAACCTGCTCCGGCTGCTCGGCGACCGCGCGCTCGAGGTCCGTGTCGCCAAGTACGACCAGTACGGACGAGCGGTAGCGCAGGTGTTCGTGTCGGCGGACGACGGTCCGGTCGATGTCGGCCTGCAGCAGTTGCAGGCAGGACTGGCCTGGTTCTACTACCGCTATCGCGACGACCTGCCGGCGTCCGCGCGCGAGCCGTACGCCGCCGTTGCGGAGGCAGCGCGACGCGCCGCGCGCGGCCTATGGCAGGCGCCGCAGGCACAGCCGCCGTGGGAGTTCCGTCGCCGCCGACGAGACGCACCGGAGCAGCGGGATAGCGGTGGCGAACACCTGGGAGCCTGGCCCAACGCGAGGCCGTCCTTCTGCGGCCCAGGCGCCTCTAGGCGGCAGGCTGTGCAGAAAGCCGCTGGCGGACCGTTTCGAAAAGGACCACGCCGGCGGCAACGGAAACGTTCAAGCTCTCGACGCTGCCGAGCATCGGGATCGATACCAGCTCGTCGCAATGCTCCCGCACCAGGCGGCGCAGGCCCTTGTCCTCGGAGCCGAGCACCCAGGCGAGCGGGCCCGACAGGTCGGCCGCGTAGAGGGAAGATCCCGCCTCGTCCGCGGTGCCGATTACCCGGAAGCCGGCGATCTGCAGGTCCTCGATGGTGCGCGTGAGATTGGTCACCAGCACGTAGGGCACGCTTTCCGCCGCGCCGCTGGCGGTGTGGATCACCACGTCGGTCAGCATGCAGGAATGGTCCTTGGGCGCGATCACGGCATCGACCCCGGCGCCGTCGGCGACCCGCAGGCAGGCGCCAAGATTGCGCGGGTCGGTGACGCCGTCGAGCAGCAGGAGCAGCGGCGGGCTTTCGGCGCCCTTCAGGTCTTCGAGCAGCTGCGCCAGCGTCAGCCTCGGCACCACCGCCTCGACCATCGCCACCACGCCCTGGTGGCGCTTGCCGAAGCACAGCCGATCGAGCCTCGAGCCGCTCACCAGGTTGATCGCGACGGACTTTTCCGCGGCCATCTTCTGCAGGTCGCGGATGCGCGCGTCGCTGCGCTCCCGGTCGAGATACAGGGTCTTGATGCTCTCGGGCGCCTGCCGTAACCGGGCAGTGACCGAATGGAATCCGAATAGCAGCATGGTGAGCCTGGCTGAAGTTGCGGCGCGGCTAACGCTTCTTGCGCTGGCGGGCGGGCTGCCCGCCGCCCGCCTTCTTGAAGCCACGGCTGCCCTTGCGCGAACTCTTGCGGGCCGCCTGCGCCTCGCGCACCGCCGCGGTCTTGCCACGCGCGGCCTTGCGGCCGGAAGGCGCGTCCGCGCGCCGGCCGGCGGTTCGGCGAGGCACCGTCCTCCGCGTCGCCGGCCCTTCGCCGGAGGGCCGCGCCCGTGCCGATCCGTCCTGCACCAGCCGGAAATCGATGCGCCTGCCTTCCAGGTTCACGCGCGACACCTGCACGTCGATCTCGTCGGTGAGACGATAGCGCTGGCCGGTCCGCTCGCCGCGCAGTTCATGGCTGGCTTCGTTGAACTGGAAGTACTCCGAGCCGAGATCGGAGACATGCACCATGCCCTCGACGTAAAGCGTCTCGAGCGTCACGAAGATGCCGAACGGCGCCACGCCGGTGATGCGGCCGCGGTACTGCTCGCCCACCCTTTCCTTCATGTACTGGCACTTGAGCCAGGCTTCGACGTCGCGGGTCGCCTCGTCGGCACGACGCTCGTTGAGCGAACAGACGATGCCGAGGGTCTCCCAGGGCGCCAGGTCGGCGCCCGTCCGTGCGCGCTCGCCCGCCCCGGCCGGCCCCTCCGGAGCGCCTCGGGCGCCCTTGCCGGCGGTCCTGCGTGCACCGGCCACAGCCGCGGCAATCGCCATCGACGCCACCGTGGGCTCGCCTGGCCACCTCGTCGTCTTCGATGCTCGGTGGCTCGGCCGCCAGCGTCAGCACCTGCGGCTGGTAGCGCGTGCCGGCAAGCAGCGCCTTGATGGCCCGATGGTTGAGCAGGTCCGGATAGCGGCGGATGGGCGACGTGTAGTGCGCGTACGCGTCGTAGGCGAGGCCGAAGTGTCCGCTGTTGAACGGGGTGTAGATCGCCTGCTGCATCGAGCGCAGCATCATCGTCTGCAGCAACGCCGCGTCGGCACGCGCGCTGATCGCCTTGGAGAGCACCTGGTAGTCCTGCGGGGTCGGATCCTTGCCGGCCTCGCCGATCTGCAAGCCGAGCCCGCCGAGGAATTCGCGCAGCCGCGCCAGGCGCTCCGGCGTCGGTCCCTCGTGAACCCGGTAGAGCCCGGGATGCTTGAGCCGCACCAGGAAATCGGCAGCGCAGGTGTTGGCGCTGAGCATGCACTCCTCGATGAGGCGGTGGGCGTCGTTGCGCTCCTGGGCAACGATCGACTGGATCCGGCCGGCGGGATCGCAGATGATCTTGGTCTCGACGGTGTCGAAGTCGACCGCGCCGCGCTGGTTGCGCGCCTTGAGAAGCTGCGCGGAACAGCGCATAGAGATCGTTGAGATGGCCCACCAGCGGGGCGCGCCGCTGCATGGCGACCGGATCGCGGCCGGAGATGATTCCCCAGACCTCGTTGTAGGTCAGGCGGGCGGCGGAATGGATCACGCCAGGGTAGAACTGGTAGGCCTTGATGCGGCCCTTCGAGTCCACCACCATGTCGCACACCAGTACCAGCCGGTCGACACCCGGGTTGAGCGAGCACAGGCCGTTGGAGAGCTTCTCCGGCAGCATCGGGATCACCCGGCGCGGGAAATAGACGCTGGTCGAGCGGGCCTGCGCTTCCTGGTCGAGCAACCCGCCCGGCTTGACGTAGTGGCTCACGTCGGCGATGGCGACCAGCAGCCGCCAGCCTGCGCCGGGCCGGTCCGGGTCGAGCGGTTCGCCATAGACCGCATCGTCGAAGTCGCGCGCGTCCTCGCCGTCGATGGTGACCATCGGCACGTCGCGCAGGTCGACGCGGCCGCGGTAGTCCGCCGGCCGCAGCTCGTCCGGCAGCGCAGCGACCTCGCGCAGCAGCTCGTCGCTGAATTGGTGCGGCACGTCGAACTTGCGCACCGCGATCTCGATCTCCATGCCGGGGTCGTCGACCTCGCCGAGGATCTCGACCACGCGCCCGATCGGCGGCGTGTGCTGCGTGGGCGGCTCGGTGATCTCGGCAGAGACGACCTGGCCGGGCGTCGCGCCCATCGTGCCGCCCGGCTGGATCATCACGTCGTGCTTGATGCGCTGGTCCTCGGGCACCACCAGCAGCACGCCGCGCTCGTTGACGAGCCGGCCCACCAGGCTGCGGTTGGCGCGAGCGGTGACCTCGACGATGCTGCCTTCGGTGCGGCCGCGCGAGTCGGTGCCGGCCCGACGCACCAGGACCCGGTCGCCATGCATGACTTTCTGCATCTCGCGGGGCGGCAGGAAGATGTCGCCGCTGCCGTCGTCGGGAATCAGGAACCCGAAGCCGTCACGATGGCCGGCGACCTTGCCGGCGACCAGGTCGATGCGGCTGACCGGCATCAGCCCGCCCTTGCGGTTCTGCAGGATCTGGCCGTCGCGCTGCATCGCGGCCAGGCGGCGGCGCAGCGGGATGATCGCTTCCGGATCCACCTTGAGCTGCACGGCGACTTCTTCAGGCGTGGTGGGGGCGTCCTGCGCGGTAAGCAGGTCGAGGATGGCCTGGCGGCTTGGTGGCTCGGTCGAGCTGGTCACTGTTTGACAAATCCTTGGAGGTCTTTAAACTTGCGGCTCTCTTCCGTGCCCAGATGGCGGAATTGGTAGACGCACTAGGTTCAGGTCCTAGCGCCGGCAACGGTGTGGAGGTTCGAGTCCTCTTCTGGGCACCATCAAACGCTAAGTTCCTGCAGGTCAGTGCCTGGACGGGACTGCACCATCGCAAATGAGAATCGGCAAAGCGGCTTCCATGGTGGCCTCGTTGCAGTTCCCCTGCTCCTCGGGTCCCTTCGCCGCTGCGACGCGCCATTCTATCAGCCGCGTCATCCGCTGACGGCGCCGAGACGACGCACTGTTCGTTTTTCCGGCCCAATCCCGTACGACGCCAACAGTCGTTCGGGCCGCGAGTGTCCGCGGACACCTCCCCCTGACAGGCCTCCGGTCGATCGATCCTTGATAACGCCTGATGCGTCGGCAGGTCGGCAGGGCGCCGCGACTTAAGCCCCGACTAAGGAAGCTGAGGGAACCTCCTTCTTGTGCGCGGCATCTGCCGTGGTCAAACAAGGAGTCACAGGTATGAAACTCAATCGCGTATCTGCCGCTTTGGCGGCTGCAGGTGTCCTGGGTGCGGGTGCGGCATACGGTTTGCAGGCGGAACCCGCGCCGGTCGCCGCAGCTGCGGCGACTACGGACGTCTCGAGCCCGCGCCCCAGCTTCGAGACACTCGTGGCACGACAGGGTCCCGCGGTGGTGAATATCAGCGTCGTCGGCCCTCGCGATCCCTCCGAAGAAGCTTCCGGCCCCGAGTCCTTCGGCCGTTCTCCATTCGGCAGGGGCAATCCATTCGGCGAAGGCAATCCTTTCGGCTTCAACCCTTTCGGTCAGGGAACCCCACCAGTGCCGGCACGCGGACTGGGCTCCGGTTTCATCCTCTCCGAAGACGGTCTGGTCATCACCAATGCGCACGTCGTGCAGGGCGCGACTGAGGTAACGGTCAAGCTGACGGACCGGCGCGAATTCCGGGCCAAGGTCCTCGGCGCCGACGAACGCACCGACGTGGCCGTCTTGAAGATCGACGCCGAGCGCCTGCCCACCGTGAAGCTGGGCGATGTCAAGGAGTTGGACGTCGGCGAGTGGGTACTGGCGATCGGCTCGCCATTCGGATTCGAGAACAGCGCCACAGTCGGCGTCGTGAGCGCCAAGAAGCGTGCGATCCCCGGCGGCAGCTATGTTCCGTTCATCCAGACCGACGTGGCCGTGAATCCCGGCAATTCCGGCGGTCCCCTGTTCAACGCACAGGGCGAGGTCGTCGGCATCAATTCCCAGATCTATAGCCGATCCGGCGGCTACCAGGGCCTCTCTTTCGCTATCCCGATCGACCTGGCAATGCGGGTCAAGGATCAGATCGTCGCCACCGGCAGCGCGCAGCACGGCCGTCTCGGCGTTGGCATCCAGGAAGTCGACCAGGCCCTTGCGGATGCCTTTGGCCTGCAGACGCCGGAGGGAGCCGCAATCACCTCCGTCGCCAGCGGCGGCCCGGCTGAAAGCGCGGGACTGAAAGTCGGCGATGTGGTGCGCAAGGTCGATGACAAGCCGATCGTGACTGCGGCGGATCTTGCGGGAGTGGTCGGCATGCTGCCACCGGGAGAGAAGGTCACCCTGGAGGTGTGGCGCGACGGCAAGGTGTCCAGAATTCCGGCGACCCTGGGTGCGATGGACAAGGTTGCGAGTGCCGCCTCGGCCGGCAAAGACAGCCCGCCAAATACCGGACCGAGGCTCGGACTGACAGTCAGCCCCGTAAAGCCGGAGGCGGGCGCCGGGAGTTCCGAGGGCGGCCTCGTGGTGCAGGAGTCCGATGGACCTGCGGCAACCGCTGGCGTCCGCACAGGCGACGTGCTGCTGTCGGTCAACGGCGCGAAAGTCGCAACGGCCGAAGACGTCAAGAAGGCGCTCGAGGATGCCGACAAAGCCGTCGCCCTGCTGGTGCAACGCGGGGAGGCAAGGATCTTCATTCCAGTCCCCCTCGGCTGAGAGCCTGCCGGCGAGGCTCTATGAGCCCTTCTTCTTCTGAGGCGCCTGGATCGGGCGCCGTCCGATAAGCTGTTGCGCATGCCCGCTAACGGGGGCGCAATCGCGGCCTAGCGCGGGCCACCCCTCAGGGTCTCGATGTCGCAACCCTCGTAAGCCTCGAACGGCTGGTGGATCCAGGGGCTGGTCTCGAGGAACTGCGCGTAGTAGTCCGGCTTGATCACCGACACGCTCTTGTACCAGAGCACCGCCGTGCGGATCTCCTCGATGGCGGGATAGCGACGGCGAAGCTCCGGTATGACCGCTTTCAGCGTGACGCCCGAATCCACCAGGTCGTCGGCGAGCAGTACCTTGCCACGCGTCACGTCCTCCGCGGCGCTGATCTGGTCGCCGATCTTGAGGTTGCCCTGTACCTGCCCGCTCGAGGCACGATAGGAACTGGTTGTCATCACACCCAACGGCTTGTCGAAAATGCGCGAGAGCGCGTCGCCGACCCGCAACCCGCCGCGCGCGAGGCAGATGATCGCATCGAACTTCCAGCCGGAGTCGTGGATGATCACGGCCAGGCGCTCGATCAGGCGGTTGTAGTCTTCCCAGGTGACGTGCAGGTCTTTCATTTCGGTCCCACGTGGATTTACCGGAACGGATGGCGCAGCACGATGGTCTCTTCGCGATCCGGACCTGTGGAAACGATGTCGATCGGCACGCCGGCGAGCTCGGCAAGCCGGTCGATGTAGCGCCGGGCAGCCGCCGGCAACTGGCCGATGTCGCGCAGTCCCTTCGTGTTCTCGCTCCAGCCCGGCAACTCCTCGAACACGGCCCGGCATTGCGCCACTGCCGCGGAGCCGCTCGGCAAGCGGTCCAGCCGGCGTGTGCCACCATGCCCGTCGGGAATCTCGTAGCTGGTGCAGATGCGGATGGTGTCGAGGCCGTCGAGCACGTCGAGCTTGGTGAGGCAGAGCGCTGAAACACCGTTGAGCTCGATCGAGCGTTTCATGGCGACCGCGTCGTACCAGCCGCAGCGCCGCGGCCGGCCGGTGACCGCGCCGAATTCGTGGCCGCGCTCGGAAAGGCGCTTGCCGGTCGCATCGGTGAGTTCGGTCGGGAACGGGCCGCTGCCGACCCGCGTGGCATAGGCCTTGGCGATGCCGAGAACGAAGTGCAGCTGGCCGGGCCCGACTCCCGCGCCCGCCGAGGCGGCGCCGGCGATGCAGTTGCTGCTGGTGACATAGGGATAGGTACCGTGGTCGACGTCGAGCAGCGAGCCTTGCGCGCCCTCGAACAGCAGCTTGTCGCCACGGGCGAGCGCATCGGCGAGTTCGCCGGAGACGTCGGTGACCATGGGTGCGATCTTCTGGCCGAGCTCGAGCGCCTCGTCGGCAATCGCCTCGGGATCGAGAGCCGGCGCCTTGTAGTAGTTGACCAGCAGGAAGTTGTGATGGTCCATCACCTCGCGGATCCGTTCGCGAGCGGTCTCGGGTACATACAGGTCCTCGACCCGCAGCGCGCGGCGGCTGACCTTGTCCTCATAGGCCGGGCCGATGCCGCGGCCGGTGGTGCCGATCTTCGCGTCGCCGCGGCGAGCCTCGCGCGCCTGGTCGAGCGCGACGTGGTACGGCAGGATGAGCGTGCAGGCGAGGCTTATTCGCAGGCGGCTGCGCACGTCGACACCGGCGGCTTCGAGTTCGGCGATCTCGCTCAGCAGCGCCGACGGCGACAGCACCACGCCGTTGCCGATGTAGCAGATGACGTCGCGGCGCAGGATCCCGGACGGGATCAGCCGCAGCACCTGCTTGCGTCCTTCGATGACGAGCGTGTGGCCGGCGTTGTGTCCGCCCTGGAACCGGACCACGCCCTGGGCCTCGTCGGTCAGCAGGTCCACGACCTTGCCCTTGCCCTCGTCCCCCCACTGGGTTCCGACCACCACCAGATTTCTGCTCATGCCGCCACGTCCCTGCCCGTCGTTCCCTTGTCATCGCGCCCGGTGCAATCCAGCACCCGCCAGCGCCCGCCTTGCATCTCGACCATCCGATCGACTTGCTGGTCCGGCCCGTGGCCGGTCTGCCCGGGCAGCAACTGCAGCACGATCTCGCCTGCTGCGCGCAGCTCCCCTATGAGCGTCAGCGAGCGCCGGATCGTCCGACCATGGCGCTGCGATTATCTTCGTCGGGCTGGTGGGCCGGCCCAGCTCGCGCAACTCCACCAGCTCGCGCAGGTCGAGCGAAAAACCGGTGGCTGCACGTGCCCGCCCGAATACCGCACCGATGCCGTCGTAACGCCCACCCAGGCCGATCGCCTGCGCATGGCGCTCCGCATAGGCGGCGAAGCACAGGCCGGTGTGATACCGGAAGCCGCGCACATCCGCCAGGTCCAGCGCGATCTCGACCCCGCCGGCATGCTGCGCCACCCGCGGCGAGGTCACCACCCGCTCCAGCTGGTCGAGAATGGCGAGCGCCTGCGGCCAGCGGCCGAGCGACCGTCGTGCGCGCCCGAGCACCGACGCAACCGGCCCGAAGCACTGCGTCAGGTCGAGCAGCGCTGCGGCAGCCGGACGCTGCGCGAAGGGTTCCAGCAGCTGGCGCAGAGATGGGAGATCGCGCCTCTGCAGCAGCCCGAAGACCTCCTCCTCCTGCAGGTCCGGCAGGTCCGCGAGCAGCAGCCTCACCAGGCCCAGGTCGCAGAGGTCCAGGCGCACGCGGCCGCTGCCGCTGATCCCGGCGATCTCGAGGGACTGCAGGAGCAGGTCGATCGCTTCGATGTCGGCTTCGAGCCCGGCATGGCCGTAGATCTCCGCGCCGATCTGAATCGGTTCGCGCGACGCTTCCAGTCCGTTGGGCCGGGTGCGCAGCACCGAGGCGCAGTAGCACAGGCGGCTGACCTGGCGGGCGTGCAGCATGTGGGCGTCGATGCGCGCCACCTGCGGGGTGATGTCGGCCCGCACGCCGAGGCTGCGCCCCGAGAGCTGGTCGACCAGCTTGAAAGTCTTGAGTTCGAGGTCCCCGCCGCTGCCGATCAGCAGCGAGTCCAGGTACTCGACCAGCGGCGGCACCACCATCTCGTAGCCGCAGCCGCGATAGCAGTCGAGGATGGCGCGACGCATCTCCTCGAGCGCGCGCGCCTGCGCCGGCAGCAGGTCGGAGATGGCGTCGGGCAGCAACCACCGGTTCATCGGCATGGTCCCAGTATCCGCGTCCGGGCCGCGGATTCAAGCAGTTTCCATCGGCGGCCGCCATGGCCCCCTTTGGCCGGTCGTGCCCGGGCGATCATGCCGCCACCAGAACCAGCAGCAGGCCGGCCAGGATCGAGCCGAGGCCGATGAAGCGGATCTGCCCGTCCCGGAGCTCCGAAATGCGGCGCATCGTTTCGCGCCAACCGGACGGCGAAATCAGGGGCAGCAGCCCCTCGATGACCAGCACCAGGCCCAGGGCAAGCAACAGAGTCGAGCCTCCTGCCATACCGTCCATGTCGGCTTCCGTCCCAATCGGCTGCGGTGCCTGCCAGCCGCCGGATGATCACTTGCCGGCGGTGTCCGGGGCTCCCCGGAAGTACTTGAAGAACTCCGAAGTGGGATCCAGGACCAGCAGGTCGCCGCGATTATTGAACGAATTGCGGTAAGCCTCGAGGCTGCGATAGAAGTCCGCGAACTGCGGGTTCTTGCCGAAGGCCTCGGCGTAGGTGCGCGACGCCTTGGCGTCGCCGGCGCCCCGTTCCTGCTGAGCCGTGCTGTAGGCCTCCGCGATCATCACCTCGCGCTGCCGGTCGGCATCCGCGCGGATCTTCTCGCTGTCGGCGGTACCGGTTGCACGCCGCTCGTTCGCCACCTGCTTGCGCTCGGATTGCATCCGGTCGTACACGCGCTCGGCGACCTCGGGCGCGAAGTCCACCCGCTTGAGCCGCACGTCGACGATCTCGACGCCGACCTTGACCAGTTCTGCGGCTACTTCGGCTGTCACCTTGGTCACGAGAGAGCCGCGCTGGGTAGAGATGACCTGCGCCACCGTCATCCGCGCGATCTCGTTGTTGAGCGCCGAGCGCAGCTGCCGCGCGATCCTGTCCTGCGCCAGCAATTCGCTGCCGCCGAGCGAGATGAAGAACAGCCGTGCATCGGCAATGCGCCACTTCACGTACGAGTCGACCTGGATGTTGAGCTTCTCGGCGGTGATGAACCGGTCGATGTCGGCACTGTCCAGTGTCAGCGTGCGGTTATCGAAGTACTGCACGTTCTGGAACGGCGGCGGCAGCTTGAAGTACAGGCCGGGTTCCCTGATCACCCGCTTGATCTCGCCGAGTGCGAAGACCACTGCGGTCTGACGCTGGTCGACCACGAAAAGCAGCGAGCCCGCGGCGGCGACCAGCGCCAGCACGATCACACCGAGAACGATCAAGCGGTTCATCCGAGACTCCAGAGAGCGATCATCACTGCCATTTCCTTGGCCAGGTCCTTGCCCATGTTCTTCACGTCTGCGCCAGCCACGCCCGCTCAGCGGCCGGCGTCGCGGTCACGCGAGCGCAGGTTGCCGCGGGTGCCGGCATCAGGCACCGGTGGTGGCGGCGTCACCGGCGCGAGGCCCTCGGTGGGCGCGGAGGCCCCGCCGCGGCTCGGATCGGCCGGTCCCGGCCGGGCGCGACCTTCCTGCAGCAGCTTGTCGAGCGGCAGATACATCAGGCTGCCGTTGGAGCGCGAGTCCATGTAGACCTTCGTGGTGTTCGAGAAGATCTGCTGCATCGTTTCCAGGTACATCCGCTGGCGGGTCACGTCCGGCGCTTCGCGGTACGCATCGAGGATCTGGGTGAAACGCATCGCGTCGCCCTCTGCCTGAGCGCTGACCCGTTCGCGATAGCCCTGCGCCTCGAGCAACAGCCGGTCGGACGTGCCTCGCGCCCTCGGGATGACATCGTTGGCGTACGCCTGGCCCTCGTTGATCAGGCGCTGGCGATCCTGGTCCGCCTTGTTGGCGTCTTCGAACGCAGCCTGCACCTGCTCGGGCGGCTGCGCCTGCTGTACCGTCAGGTCGACGATGCCGATGCCCAGCTTGTACTTGTCGAGGATGCTCTGCGTCAGCTTCTGCGCATCTTCGGCGACCTGCTCCTTCTGCTCGTAGAGCACCTCGTCGATCGGCCGGCGGCCCACGACTTCGCGCATGGCCGATTCGGTTACCTGGCGGATCAGGTCTTCCACCGAAGGCGACGGATTGTTCTCGAACAGGAACTGCTGCGGGTTGTCGATGCGGTACTGAACCGCGAACTGCAGGTCCACGATGGCCTGGTCTCCGGTCAGGATCAGCGCCTCCTTCGGAACCTTGTTCTTGACGTTGCTGCGATAGCCGATCTCGACCTGGCGAAGGCGCGACCGGTCGACGATCTCATGGCGCTCGAACGGGTACGGCAGGCGCCACTGGAAACCGGCACGCTCGGTCATGTGGCGGAACTCGCCGAAGCGCAGGATGGCGGCTGCCTGGCCTTCCGGCACGATGTAGAAGCCGCTGCCGAGCCACAGCAATGCGGCGACTGCAAGAATGACACCGAAGCCGACGGCGGCGCCGCGTCCGGAAATGCTCGGGCCGTCACCGTTGGGGCGGCCCGGGCCGCCGGGACCATTGCGACCGCCCTTGTTGAAGATGCCGTTGAGCCGGCGGCTCAGGTCCCGCCAGAGCTCGTCGAGATCCGGAGGGCCCTCGGGAGGACGTTGCGGTGGCCGCTGCGGCTGCCGATCCGGCGGGCGCGGCTCGTTGTCGGAACCACCGCCTCCGCGGCCCCAGCCAGGTTCATCGGACGACATCAGAGCGCGAAAGCGTGACCACATTTTCGGGTTTCGTATCAGGGTTCGATTCTTGGTTGTCGTCGAGCCGCCGGGACTCGACGGCGGTCGGCTCATTTGTCGGCTCATCTGCTGGGCCATCCGCGCCGACGACACCGAAGGCTCCCGCCTCGGCAACATCCGGCGCATCATCCAACACGTGTTCCGGCTCGAGTTCCTGATCGGCGGCTGGTTCCGCACCGCCGGACTCATCCAGGATGCCGATGTCGCCCCGCTCGTGGAAACCGTCCGCAGTTTCCTGCGCGGTGTCCCCTTCCCCGCGCGCCCGATCCATCAGCAACTGCCTCAGTTCCTGGACGCCCGCGCCGGTCTGGGCGCTCAGCGCCAAACCCGCGATCCTACCATACGCGTCGGTGCGAACCCCGCTGGGCACAGGCGTCAGGTCCACCTTGTTCAGCACCATGATCTGCTCGACGTCGCCGGCCCCGATTTCGTCCAGGACCCGGTTGACCGCCGCGATCTGCTCGTCCCGATCCGGCGAGCTCGAATCCACCACATGCAGCAGCAGGTCCGCCTCGGCCGTCTCCTCGAGCGTCGCCCGGAAGGCGGCGACCAGGCCGTGCGGCAATTCGCGAATGAAGCCGACCGTATCCGACACCACGATCTCCCGGCCATCATCGAGCCGGGCGCGGCGGGTCAGCGGATCGAGGGTCGCGAACAGCTGGTCCGCCGCATGCGCCCCGCCGCCGGTCAGCAGGTTGAACAGCGTCGACTTGCCGGCGTTGGTGTAGCCGATCAGCGATACGCGCAGCGTGTCCGAGCGCTGGCGCGCGCGACGGCGGGTTCGCCGCTGACGCTCGACCTTGTGCAGCTTCACTCGCAGCCGCTTGATCTTGTCCTCGATCATCCGCCGGTCGAGCTCGAGCTGCGTCTCGCCCGGGCCGCCGCGAAGGCCGATGCCGCCGCGCTGGCGCTCGAGGTGCGACCACATGCGGACCAGGCGCGACGACTGGTGCTGCAGTTGGGCGAGCTCGACCTGCAGCTTGCCTTCGCTGCTTCGTGCGCGCTGCGAAAAGATGTCGATGATCAGCTCGGTGCGATCCGAGACGCGGACATTCCAGAGCCTCTCCAGGTTGCGCTGCTGCACGGCGCTGATCGGATGGTCGAAGACCACCAGGGCGATGTCCTGTTCCTGGAACTGGGTGCCGAGTCTTTCGGCAGCGCCGCTGCCGAGATAGAGCGCGGGATCCGGGCGGGGCCTTCGGACAATCTCGCGCAGCGTCGGCGTCAAGCCGGCAGAACGGGCGAGTGCATCGAGCTCGTCGAGGCTGTCGGTGTCGAGGCGTTTGCCGTTGGTTGCAACCGCGAGTAGTGCGACGTTGGTCGCGACAGCAGTGGTGGCGATTTTCTCGCTGGCGAGATCGTGTTTCAGCTCTCCGGACTCTCTTGGTGGAAATCGACCGCGCGCGCCGGCACGACCGTGGAGATGGCATGCTTGTACACCATCTGCGTTACGGTATTGCGCAACAGGACCACGTACTGATCGAAGGACTCGATCTGGCCTTGAAGCTTGATGCCGTTGACCAGGTAGATGGACACCGGCACATGTTCTTTTCTCAGCAGGTTCAAAAAAGGGTCCTGCAGTAACTGTCCTTTGTTGCTCATGGCGGCTCCGTTTTGAGAATATTTTTTCGGGCTCGTCAGTTCATTTCAAGCTGGAGAGCATGTCGGACCTGCGCCCGCGCTCCGTCACTGTAACCGAAATGCCAAGCACCATGTTACCGGGGGGTCTTCGCGGCGAACGGGTTGCGGCCTGAACGCAATTCGATGCGAAGCGGCGTGCCCTGCAGGGAAAGCCGCTCCCGGAACCAACCTTCGAGGTAGCGCTTGTAGCTCTCGCTGACGTTGTCGAGTGCACTGCCGTGGATCACGATGATCGGCGGGTTCTGCCCGCCCTGGTGCGCATAACGCATCTTGGGGCGGAACTGCCCGCTGCGCGGCGGCGCCTGGTGCTGGACGGCTGCGATCAGGTAGCGCGTGAGCTTGGGCGTCGGCAGCCTGCTGGTTGCCGCAGCATGCGCGGCGACCACCGAGCGCATCACCGTGCGCAACGAGGTGCGCTTCAACGCGCTGATCGGGTGCATGCGAGCGAACGAAAGGAAGTGCAGCTTGCGCGCGAACTCCTGCTGCACCCAGGCGCGGTTGTCGGCCGGCACCGCATCCCACTTGTTCAGCGCAATGACCAGGGCGCGACCCGAATCGAGGATGTAGCTCGCGATGCTGCCGTCCTGCTCGGAGACGCC
This sequence comes from uncultured Pseudomonadota bacterium, assembly GCA_963844195.1. Taxonomy (GTDB): domain Bacteria; phylum Pseudomonadota; class Gammaproteobacteria; order Burkholderiales; family Burkholderiaceae_E; genus Lautropia. The sequence continues at coordinate 648,672 of CAWJNC010000010.1, forward strand.
GTCGACCGCATCGATCAGCAGGATGCAGACGTTGCAGTCCTCGATCGCCTGAAGCGTCTTGACCACCGAGAACTTCTCGATCACCTCGTGGACCTTGCCACGGCGGCGGATGCCGGCGGTGTCGATCAGTGTGAACTTGCGCTTCTCGAATTCGAAGTCGACGGCAATCGAGTCGCGTGTCGTGCCCGGCGTGTCGAATGCGATCAGGCGCTCCTCGCCGAGCAGCGCATTGATCAGCGTGGACTTGCCGCTGTTGGGCCGGCCCACCACCGCCACCCGGATCGGCCTGGGAGGTTCGACCTCCTCCGCGCCTGCCCCTCGGCTGCCTCCTCCGCGCCTGGCTCCGCTGAAGGCGACGCGGGCGCGTCCGGGGGCGCCAACGATTCGCCGCGCCTCGTCGATCGCATCCAGGCAGTCGTCGATCAACTCGCCGACGCCTTCGCCGTGCGCCGCCGAGACGGCGCTCGGATCGCCGAGCCCCAGCACGTGGAAGTCGGCGCTGGCAATGGCCTGGGAGAGGCCTTCGCTCTTGTTGACCGCCACCCGCACCAGCCGCGCCGAGCGACGCAGCTCGTTGGCGATGTCCTGGTCGCGCGGCGTGATGCCCTGGCGACCGTCGACCACGAAGATGACCAGGTCCGCTTCGACGATCGCCTGACGGGTCTGGCGCGCCATCTGCGCAGCGACCCCGGTTGCGTCGACGGGTTCGAAGCCGCCGGTGTCGATCAGCACGAAGCGCCGGTCACCACGGGTGGCCGGGCCGTAGTGGCGGTCGCGCGTCAGGCCCGGGATGTCGGCGACGATCGCCTGTCGCGAGCGGGTCAGCCGGTTGAAAAGCGTCGACTTGCCGACGTTGGGACGGCCGACGAGCGCGATCACCGGCGCCGGCTGGTCGACCTCCTCGAGCCGGCTGCGCGCAGCCCGGCGGGCGCTGCTCACCGGTAGCCTCCGAGGTCTGTCTGCCCGCGCAGGTACTTCGCCATGGCCTTGCTCACCTGATGGGCAGCGCGGCCAGCGTGCCGCCGATGGTCTGGAGGTAGACGGTATTGCCGACCACCACCGGCGTCGATGCCGGCGCCTTGCCCCCGACATCGATACGCGCAAGCGCCGAGCCGTCGGCAAGCGACAGCACACTGACGTTGCCGTACCGGTCTCCGAAGACCACACGTCCATCGACCAGCACCGGCGCGGTCAGCCCGCGGCGCACGAAGCCGTCCTGCTTCCACGAGGCATCGCCGGTCGGCTTGAGCGCCTGGATGACGTCGCTGGCATCGACGGTGACAATGGTCTCGCCATCCACTGCCAGCCCGACCGAAGACGAGACGTCGCGGCTCCAGAGGATGCGGCCGTCGTCGCCGTTCAAGCAGGCAAGCTTGCCCTGGTAGGCCACCGCGCACACCTGCCCGCTCGACAACGCCGGCGCGCCGGCGATGTCGACGAGTCGCTCGAGTTCCGTCGCGCCGCGCGGCGTCGCGATCACCGTCTCCCATCGTGGCGCTCCCAGGCGCACGTCCAGCGCCATCAGCCGGGCGCCGGGCATGCCGACGAAAACCAGGTCGCCATAGGGTACCAGCGGCGCGCTCTGACGCAGGACCAGCGTCGGCATGGTGCGCTGGAAGGTCCACTTGATCGTGCCGCCGGCCCGGTCGAGGGCGACGATGCGGCCGTCTACGGTTCGCACCACCACCGCACTCTCGATCACCAGCGGTACCGTGACGACCTCGCCCTTCAGGGGGACGGTCCAGCGCCGCCGACCACTTTCGTCGAGGGCGATCACCTCGCCATTGCGCGAGACGACCACGATCAAGGTGCCGTCGCTGCCGACGCCGGCCGCGAGCTTTTCCTTCACCTCGAAGGTCTGCTCGACGCGACCGCTCTGCCTCGACAGCCTGCGCACCGTGCCGTCGGTGGCAGCGACCCAGACGGCGTCGCCCACCACGGCCGGGCTGAAGCCGGGCATCGCCTGTCCGACCGACGCGGTCCAGGACAGCGGATAGGAGCTGTTCTCGCCGGTCACCGGATAGGGGGGTGGGTCCGGCCGGGAGCTGCCGAAGAGCGAGCAGCCGGAAAGCGCCAGCAGGACGGCCATGCCGGCGAGCAGCGCGCGGGTCCGTGCGAACACGATGCGCGGACTCAGGTGAATGGCCCCCACGTCAGCTGCCGACTGCATCGAGCTTGACCTGCACCAGCTGGCGCAGCGGCGAATTTGCCGGCAGCGTCTTCAGCGCCATCTCGTATTCGGCCTTTGCCGCGGCCTTGTCGCCTTGTCCAAGCTTGACGTCGCCGCGGCGGTCCGCGAAGGCGCCGGCCATGTCGGCGGTCATCTTGCCCGCGTCGTCCTGGTTCAGGAGCTTGAAGGCCGCGTCGAACGACTTCTCGTCGAGCAGGATTCCCGCCAGCCTGAGTCTCGCGAGATGCTTGAACTCGTCGTCCTGCGCGTTATCGATCACCCATTGCAGGGAGTTCTTCGCGCCGCCCGCATCGCCGGCATCGGCATAGGCTCGCGCAGCCATGAGCCCCGCCATCTGGCCGTAGGCTGTGCCGCCGTACTGCTTGAAGAGGTCTTCCGAGCGCTGCTTGACCTGCTCGATGTTCCTGCTCTCGACCGCCTGCGTCAGTTCGCTGTAGATGCCCGCAGCGGCAGAGGCCTGCCGCGACTCGTACCAGTTCCAGCCGCGCACGCCGGCCACCACCAGCAGCGCGATGGTGACGGCCGCGAGAATCGCGTTGCCGTAGGTTGCCCAGAACGACTTGAGCTCGTCGATCTGTTCCTGTTCCTGCAGGTTATAGGCCATCTGCCTTCCTCGATTCCCTGGTGTCCGTTGTGTTTGTCATTCGTCGTCTTCCCCCGTCAGCGCGGCCAGCACCGTGTCCACGAGCCGGTCCACCGGCACCGCGAGCTGCCGACCGGCGCCTTCCGCCGCCGCAGCGCTGCCCTCCGTGCTTCCGCTCCCCGTTCCCTTGTCGGCATCGGCTCCGGCGCGCAACCACTTCAGGCCCAGTTCGCCCCGCGCCAGCTCGTCCTCGCCGATGATCAACGCGAGGCTCGCGCCGCTCGCGTCCGCTCGCTTGAACTGCGACTTGAAGCTGCCGCCGCCGGCATGCATCAGGACGTCGATCCCCGCGGCCCGCAACTGCTCGGACGCCCGCAAGGCCGCCGAAGTCGCACCGGCGCCGCTGTTGACCACATAGACGTCGACACCGGCCTCGGCCTCGATCCCGCCAGCCTGCCCCACCAGGTCGAGCAGGCGTTCGACTCCGATCGCAAAGCCGCAGGCCGGCGCGGACTTGCCGCCCAGCATCTCCACCAGCGGGTCGTAGCGGCCGCCTCCGCACACGGTCGCCTGCGCACCCAGCTTGTCGGTGACCCACTCGAAGACGGTGCGATTGTAGTAGTCCATCCCGCGCACCAGCCGCGGGTTGACCTGCGCGGCGATGCCGAGGTCCGCCAGGCCTGCCCGCAAGCCCTCGAAGTGCTCGCGCGCAGGCGTCTCGAGATAGTCGATCAGCCGGGGCGCCGACTCGATCACCGGCTGCATCGCCGGATTCTTGCTGTCCAGGATCCTCAGCGGGTTGCTCAGCAGGCGCCGCTTGCCGTCCGCATCGAGCGAATCCTGATATTTCTCGAAGTGAGCGATCAGGTCGCTGCGGTGGCGTGCCCGTTCGCCGGCGTCGCCGATGGAGTTGACCTGCAGGCTGATGTCGCGCAGCCCCAGGTCGTCCCACAGCCGCTGGCACATGGCGATCACTTCGACGTCCACGTCCGGCCCGGCGAAACCCAGCGCCTCGACGCCGATCTGGTGGAACTGGCGATACCGGCCCCGCTGCGGCCGCTCATGCCGAAACATCGGCCCCATGTACCAGAGCCGCTTCGGCCCGTCGTAGAGCAGGTTGTGCTCGATCACGGCGCGCACCACGCCGGCAGTCATCTCCGGGCGCAAGGTCAGGTGCTCGCCATTGAGAGAATCCTCGAAGGAATACATCTCCTTCTCGACGATGTCGGTGACCTGGCCGAGGCCCCGGGAGAACAGTGCCGTCGGCTCGACGATGGGGGTGCGGATCTGGGCGTAGCCGTAGCTTCGGGCCCAGCTCGCGACGATGTCCTCGAGATGCTGCCAGCGCACCGCTTCCCCGGGCAGGATGTCGTTCATGCCCTTGACGCCCACCAACCTCGCTAGAGCCATTTGTGTTCCAGTCTTGACAGTACTTTGTGCACCCGCCCGCAGGTGCACTGTTTGAATCCCGTGGATGCCGGTTCCGCGAGCGATTTCGGGGACCGGCGCGGCCTGCCGGCCGACCGGCGGCTCAGGTTGCGCCGCTTTCAGCCGCCGCGGGCAGTGCCGCCACCGGCTGGCCGTAGCGCCGCCGGACGTAGTCGTTGACGATCGCCTGGAACTCCTCGGCAATGCGCTCGCCCTTGAGCGTCACGCTGCGCTCGCCATCGATGAAGACGGGAGCGACCGGGGCCTCGTCCGCGCCCGGCAGCGAAATGCCGATGTCGGCATGACGGGACTCGCCGGGGCCGTTGACGATGCAGCCCATCACCGCGACCTGCATCGCCTCGACGCCTGGATAGTGAAGCTTCCACACCGGCATCTGCTCGCGCAGGTAGCGCTGGATGCGGTCGGCAAGCTCCTGGAAGAAGGTGCTGCTGGTCCGCCCGCATCCCGGGCAGGCGATGACCATTGGGGCAAACGCCCGCAAGCCCATCGTCTGCAGGATCTCCTGGGCGACCACCACCTCTCGGGTCCGGTCGCCACCGGGTTCGGGGGTGAGCGAGACGCGGATGGTGTCGCCGATGCCTTCCTGCAGCAGCAGCGCGAGCGCGGCGGTGGAGGCGACGATACCCTTGCTTCCCATGCCGGCTTCGGTCAACCCGACGTGCAGCGGATACTCGCAGCGACGCGCCAGCTCCCGATAGACCGCGACCACGTCCTGCACGTTCGAGACCTTGGCCGACAGGACGATCGCATCGCCGGGCAGGCCGAGCGCTTCGGCTTCGAGGGCGCTCTCGACGGCCGACGTGACCAGTGCCTCGCGCATCACTTCCTGCGCCGACCAGGGACTGGCCGCGCGCGAATTCTCGTCCATCAGGCGCGCAAGCAGGCTCTGGTCGAGGGAGCCCCAGTTGACGCCGATACGCACCGGCTTGCCGAAGCGGCAGGCGACCTCGATCATGCGCCTGAAGTTGTCGTCACGCCGGGCGCTGGTGCCGACGTTGCCAGGATTGATCCGGTACTTGGAAAGCGCTTCGGCACAGCCGGGAAAGTCGGTCAGCAGCTTGTGGCCGTTGTAGTGGAAGTCCCCCACCAGCGGCACGTCGATGCCCATGCGGTCCAGTTGCTCGCGGATCGCGGGCACCTCGGCGGCGGCCTGCGGCGTATTCACGGTGATCCGCACGATCTCGGAGCCGGCCTGTGCCAGCTCCTTCACCTGGATGGCGGTCTTGATAGCCTCGGCCGTGTCGGTATTGGTCATCGACTGCACCACCACCGGCGCGTCGCCACCGATCAGCACGCGCCGGCCGCCCGAGCGCACGATCACCTGGCGCGAAACGCGCCGCGGCGACGGGCCGGCAGGCATCGGCAGGCAGGTGTTCAGCATGTTGAGTCCGGAGTTGCCGCCATGCCGCTAGCGCAGCTGCAGCCTGGCGATGTTGTTGGCGCGGATGTGCGGCGTGAGGTCCTGCGCCTTGCCCTCGAAGGAAAGCGCGACATTCGAGGCGTTGCCGACGACGACGCGGTATGGAGGGTTCCCCTTCAGCTCGAGGGTGGCGCCACCCTTCACCAGGCCGTTGTGCAGTGCCGAGCCGTCGGCCTGTCGGACCTCCACCCAGGAGTCCTCCGCCGCCTTGACGTGCAACACGCCCTTGACGTCCGCCGCTGCTGCGGCAGTGCCTGCCGGACCGGCCGCATTGGCTGCTGCGGGGGCGACAGTCGCCAGGGTGGCCGCCGGGGCATCCTTGCCCGCGCCGGCCGATGCGGCCGCCTTGGATGGTGCCGTCCCGGCGGAGCTGAAGCCGGAGCCGACGGCTGTGGGCGGCAGGCCGGCTGGCGACGCACCGGCAGGCATGGCCGGGCCGGATGAAGACGGGTTGGACGGGGTCATCGCGCTGGACGGGGACGAAAGGCCCGTGGAAGACGCCAGATTCGCGGTCGGCCCAGGCGAAGTCGAATAGGCCGAAGCCCATTGAGTTGGAGACGATTGGGTCGGAGACGGTTGGGTCGGAGACGGTTGCGTTGAAGACGACTTGACCGCAGTGGATTGGGCAGCAGCCGAATCCGCCGAGGCCATCTGCGGTAGCGTGCTCTGCGCCGCCTGCTGGGTAGCGGCGCTGCCCGGTGCTGCGGCACCGGTCGCGCCGGCGGTGGCAGGGGCAGGTCGGACCGGCGCTGCCGGAGGTGCCGGGCACTGCCGGGGGCGCGCCCTCGTTGCCGCCCGGAGCGGGACTGCTACCGGGAGTCGGGGGCTGGACCGGCTCGGCTTCGGCGCCGGATTTCGTTTCACCGGAGGGAAGCCAGGAGCGGATGCGCGAGGAATCCTGGTCCGAACCGAAATACAGCACCAGCGCCACCACACCGATCAGGCCCGCGATCACCCAGAGGATGGGACTGCCGCGGCCGCCTCCGTTGAAGCCGTGGCCGGAGGAGCGGGAGATCGGCGCGTCGAGCGGCCGCATGCCTTGCACCTGCGAAGGCTCGGCAAAGCCGCCGATCGACTCCAGCAGCGGCGAGACATCGACGTCGAGCAGCTTGCCGTAGCTGCGCAGCGCGCCGCGCACGAAAGATCTGCCGGGCAACGCCTCCCACTGGCCCTCCTCGAGCGCATTCACCTGCTTGACCTGCAGCTTGATGCGCTGGGATATGTCGAGTTGGCTCATGCCGCGTGCCTCGCGGGCCGCGGCCAGCTCCGCCGGCGACCCAACCTGCGTCTTCTGTCTCATGCCGAGCTCGTCACTCACTGAACGCTCCTCGTTGCAACAGGGCAGCCTCGCGCGAACCGGGGAACCGTTGCTTCAGTTGCGACGCCAGCTGGCTCATGGAGTCCTGGTTGCCTTCGGCACGCGCCACTCGCAGTGCCAGCCAGGTCGTCTCTGCAGTGGGCTGGTAAGTGTTCATCAGCCGGTCGGAATAGAACTTGGCGCGCTCCAGGTTGCGCTTCTTCAGGTAAAGCTGCCCGAGGTTGTACATCGCCACCGCATTGGACGGGTCGACCTGGAAAGAGCGCAGGAAATAGCCTTCCGCAGCCGCCTCGTCGCCGATCTGCAGCGCGCAGATACCCGCGTTGTGCAGCGGCTTGGCCGGGGTCGCGTAGAGCCGGTCTTCGAGCGCCTTGTTGAAGTACCCGAGCGATTCCCTCTGCCTCCCGGTCTGGCACAGGTACCAGCCGTAGTTGTTGTTCAACTCGGCATCTTTGGGATCCATCCCGATCGCGCGGTTGAAGCTTTCGTCAGCCATGGCGCGGTCGCCGATGGCCATGTAGACCAGCCCAAGCATGCCGTAGCCGGCGCTGAAGCCGGGATCGATCTTCACCGCCTGCTCTGCTTCCTGCAGCGCCAGCGGGAAGTTCTGCTGCTGGTAGTGATTGGCCGCCAGCTCCAGCCGGATCCGCGCACGCCGGCGGGTCTCCTCATTCTGGTTGGTGCCGCTGCTGACCGGCGAGGTGTTGCGGTCGCGAGTGGCCTGCTGGCTGCCGGCGGCACTGCCACCTGCCGGCTGACCGGCGCCGGTATTGCTGGTCGTCTCCGTAGAAACACAACCTGCCGCCCACAGGCAGGCGGCGGCCGACAGCGCAACCGCCCGCATCTTCAAGAATCCCGTCATCCCTGCCCCCGATTGGCCGATCCTGCGGACTTCAGCCGATGCAGCGAGACCTTCACCGCCCGTTCCTTCAGGCGGGTCCGGTCCACTACCTCGCCGGCCAGCTGCCCGCAAGCCGCATCGATGTCGTCGCCGCGCGTCCTGCGGATGGTGGTCACGATACCAGCATTGCCCAGCACTTCCGAGAATTGGCGGATGGTGTGGTCCTGCGATCTCACCAAGCCCGATTGCGGGAACGGGTTGAACGGTATCAGGTTGAACTTGCACGGCACGTCGCGGACCAGCTTGACGAGTTCGGCAGCCTGGGCAGCCGAATCATTGACGTCTCGAAGCATGACGTACTCGAAGGTGATGAAATCGCGCGGCGCCACCTCGAGGTAGCGCCGACACGCCGCCATCAGCTCGGCCAGCGGGTACTTGCGATTGAGCGGCACCAGCTCGTTTCTGAGTCCGTCGTTGCCGGCGTGCAGCGAGACCGCAAGAGCGACCGGGCAGTCGGCAGCGAGACGGTCGATCATCGGCACGACGCCCGAGGTGGACACCGTCACCCGCCGCCTGGACAGGCCGTAGCCGTGATCGTCGGTGAGCGCGCGCAGCGCCGGCAGAAGGGCGTCGTAGTTGAGCAGGGGCTCGCCCATCCCCATGAACACGACGTTGCTGATCGGCCTCGCCGCACCCGCAGGGTCTGCCGCCGCGTCCGCTGCATCGTCGGCCGCGAGCACGTCCACGCCGGTTTGCCCAGCCGGCCGCTGCCAGCGCACAAGCGCCCCCGGCTCCCCCAGGAGACGGTTTGCGAGCCAGACCTGGCCCAGGATCTCGTCGGTACCCAGGTTTCGGGAGAAGCCCTGCTTGCCGGTCGAGCAGAATCGGCAGTTGACGGCGCAGCCGGCCTGGGTGGAGATGCACAGCGTGCCGCGGCGGGCCTCAGGAATGAACACCGCCTCGACCGCATTGCCGGCGCCGACGTCGAACAGCCACTTGCGGGTCGCATCGGCGGCGACGTGATCGGCGATGATCGCGGGCGCGGCGATGATTGCCTGCGCCTGAAGCTGCTCCCGGAATCCGCGGGCAAGATCCGTCATCGCCGCCAGGTCGCCCTGCTGGCGCTGGTGGATCCAGCGCATGAGCTGGACCGCCCGGAAAGGCTTCTGGCCGAGCGCCTCGCAGAACGCCAGCAGCCCGGACCGATCGAGGCCGAGCAGGTTGATCCTTTGCACGGGCGCCGGTACGAGAGGCAGCGGCGTAGTCGGCGCACCGGGCGACTGCGCAGCGGCCGACTGCGCAACAGGCGACTGCGCAGCCAGGGGCTGCGGCACGCCGGGCGTCCCGGTCACTGTCCTTTCAGCCTGGATCATCGGGGGCATCATCGGCTTCGCCGCGCTGGAATCGCCGCCTGCCGGCAGGGTGCCGGCGCGCACTTCCTGCAACTCAGCGCGAATGGATCTGCATCGACGGGAAGAAGAACGCGATCTCGGCGGCGGCGGTCTCTGCCGCATCCGAGCCATGGACCGCGTTCGCGTCGATGCTGTCGGCAAAGTCGGCCCGGATGGTGCCTTTCTCGGCCTTCTTGGGGTCGGTGGCACCCATCAGCTCACGGTTCTTCGCGATGGCATTCTCGCCCTCGAGCACCTGGACCACGACCGGTCCGGAGATCATGAACGAGACCAGGTCCTTGAAAAACGGCCGCTCGCGATGCACCGCGTAGAACGCCTGCGCGTCGGCCGTCGACAGCTGCATCATCCGTGCGGCGACGACCTTCAGGCCTGCAGACTCGAAGCGGGCGATGATTTGGCCGACCACGTTCTTGGCTACGGCGTCCGGCTTGATGATCGACAGGGTTCTTTCGACGGCCATGATGGCACTCCGTGGAGATCCAGTTGGTGCTGGAAGGATTCGGTGATCCGGCCGCGGCCGCAGGGGCCGCTCGCCGAGTTTTCTGGAACCCCCGAGTATAACAAGAGCGGGGTTCGGATACTGCACTGCAGCGTGCACGAAGGGCGACGCCAAGCGCTTGAATACGGCCTGCTCGCGCACCATCTCGTTTGTGAACCCGGCGTGTGGTAATACACGTACGTTTTCTAGGAGAACAGGGGTCCGGGGAAGGTCAACAGTTATAGTCCGCCGCATAACTTTCCACATCAGGTTCGGGAGAAACAAAGCAATGGCAATCGATCAAGGTTCGCTGCGGTACGGGCAAGGCACCGTCACCACGGTCGAAACACGCAATCGCGTACTGCGCAACACCTACTGGCTGCTCGCTCTTTCGATGATCCCGACGGTGATCGGTGCATGGATCGGCGTGTCCACCGGCTTCAGCTTCTTCGCCGGCAGCCCGTTCATCGGCCTGATCGCCTTCCTCGCAATCGCCTTCGCCTTCATGTACGGCATCAACCGCTACAAGGACAGTTCCATCGGGATCGTCCTGCTGCTGGCATTCACCTTCTTCATGGGGCTGATGCTGTCGCGGCTGATCGGCGCCGTGCTCGGCCTCAGCAATGGCGCCGCGCTGATCATGTACGCGTTCGGCGGCACGGCGGTCGTCTTCGGCGCGATGGCCACCATCGCCACCGTCTCGAAGCGGGACTTCTCCAGCATGGGCAAGTGGCTGATGGTCGGCTTCGTGGTGATCTTTCTTGCAGCCATCGCCAACATCTGGCTCCAGATGCCGGCGCTGATGCTGACGATCTCCTCGCTGGCGGTCGTCATCTTCTCGCTGTTCATCCTTTACGACCTGCAGCGCGTGGTCAACGGCGGCGAGACCAACTACATCACCGCGACGCTGTCGATCTACATCAGCGTCTACAACGTGTTCAGCAACCTGCTGGCCATCCTGGGCATCGTCGGCGGCAACAACGACTGACAAGCTCGGCTGACCGATCGAGGGCGCGTACCGGCGCCCCGGGATGAAAGGGCGCGATCAGCGCCCTTTTGTTTTGCCGGGCTCCCCTGCCATGCTCTCCGGCCCCATACGGCCGGTTCCTGGTGCTCGACGAGCTCTTGCACTCCCGAGGGGGCCATGAGGAACTCCCGCCTCTACTCGAGCACGGCGATCGATTCGACGTGCGAGGTGTGCGGGAACATGTTCACCACGCCGGCGTAGCTGAGCTTCCAGCCGCCGGCATTGACCATCAGCCCGAGATCTCGCGCCAGGGTAGCGGGGTTGCAGGATACGTAGACGATGCGCCGCGGGCGCTGCGCCGCCGCGGCCAGGACCTGCGCCACCGCCAGCGCCCCATCCCGGGGCGGATCGATCAGCAGCTTGTCGACACGGCCGAGCAACTGCCAGGCGGCTTCGTCGAATTCGAACAGGTTGGCGACGCGGAATTGCACGCCACCGGGCTCGCCTGCCGTGCCCAGCAACGCCGCCTGGTTCAGGGCAGCGTTCTGCTCTGCCCGCGCCACCAGGCCCGGCGCCCCCTCGATGCCCAGGACGCGCCGCGCCCGGGTGGCGAGCGGCAGGCTGAAGTTGCCAAGGCCGCAGAACAGGTCGACGACCTGATCTTCCGGGACAGGATCCAGCAGTCGCACCGCCCGCGCGAGCAGCTGCTGGTTGATCGCGAAATTGACCTGGGTGAACTCGGTGGGCAGGAACGGGATCCGCAGGCCGAATTCGGGCAGGGTATAGCCGAGCGCGGAAACCGGCGACTCCACGGTGCCTGCCGCGTCGCTGAACAGCCACGCCGTCTCCGGCCCTTTCGGCTGCAGCCAGACCTCGACGCCGTGCTGCCTTGCAAAGACGCGAAGTATCTCCAGGTCCGTCGGCGTTGGCGGCGCCAGCACCCGGAACACCAGCGCGACGACATGCTTCTGCAGGCCGGGCTCGCCGGCCGGGTCACGATCGCCGATGGCGACTTCCACCTGCGGCATGCGCTCGCGAATCGAGAGTGCTTCGGTCAGCCGCCGCAGCGGCACGAGCAGGTCCGAGATGAAGACCGGCATGGTGTGGCATTCGGTCATGTCGGCGACGAAGCTCGAGCCACGCTCATGAAAGCCGACCAGTACCCCGCCCTTCTTCGCGACATCCCGGACCGTGAGGCGGGCACGGAAGCGGTAGCCCCAGGCCGGCCCTTCGATCGGCGGCAGCATCGTCTGCGGCCGGACCCGGCCAAGATGCCACAGCGTATCCTCGAGCGCGCGCTGCTTGAAGGCGACCTGCGCATGGGCGTCGATATGCTGGGTGGTGCACCCGCCGCAAACGCCGAAATGCGGGCAGCGCGGCCGCACCCGGCTGCTGCTCTCGCGTCGCACGGCGGTGACCTCCGCCACCTCGAAACGAGGCTTGCGGCGCACGACCTGGGCCTGCACGGTCTCCCCCGGCAGCCCGCCGCGTACGAAAACAACCTTGCCCTCGTGGTGGGACACACCGTGCCCCTCGAGGTCGAGGGACTCGACGTGAAGCGTGATCGGCGGTGGCGGTGGTGCGGAGGAGCGTCTCAAGATGGTTTCGACTGCCAGGCCGCCAGGTACTCCGTCCAGTGGGCGCCGGGCAGCTTGCCGATCGTCTCCCGGAACAAGGCGATTTCGCCCTGGTATTCATCAGGACTCAACTGGCCGTTGATGAGCAGGAAACGGCAATAGAGGAGCCAGGTGTTGGCAACGTCGGTTTCGCAGTAGCCGCGGATGCTGGCGACCTGCCCCTGGCGCCACGCCTCCCAGACCTTGGAGCCGTCCATGCCGAGCTTGCCCGGAAAGCCGCACAGCCGCGCCATCTCGTCCAGCGGCGCATTGGCCCGGTTGGTGAACATGGCAAGCAGGTCCATCAGGTCGAGATGTCGGCTGTGGTAGCGGTTGAGGTAGTTGTTGTAGCGGAAGTCGCGGTCGCGTTCGCCGGTCTCCCAGTAGCGCGTGGATACCACCCCGTGGATCATCGCCCGGTAGTGGAGCACCGGGAGGTCGAAGCCGCCGCCGTTCCATGACACGAGCTGCGGCTTGTAGCGCTCGATCGTGCGGAAGAAGTCCTGGATCAGCCTGGGCTCGTCGTCCTCCGGTGCGCCGAGGCTGCGCACCCGCACCCCGTCCGCATCACGAAAGATGCAGCTGATGGCGACCACCCGCTGCAGGTGGTGCGGCAGGAAGTCGCGCCCGACCTTGTCGCGCCGGCGCGCGAACGCCGCCTCTGCGACCGCCTCGTCGCTCGGCAGGCCCGCAAGATCCCACGCAACCCGCAGTCCGGCTACATCGGGGATGGTCTCGATATCGAAGACCAGCGCAGGGGTCACCGGACTACCCTCCTGTCGCGGGGCGCGACATGGAGCCAGGCGGGAGCGAGCCCTCCTTGGGGCGGCCCGGCGGAGGGCTCATCGGTGCACCCTTCGCACTTCGTGCTGTCCCGCCAGGCGGGAGCGAGCCCTCCTTGGGGCGGCCCGGCGGAGGGCTCATCGCTTTGGCAGCACCGCAAGCGGATCGATTGGCTTGCCCTGCTGCCGGATCTCGAAATGCAGCTTCGGCTTGTCGGTGCCGGAGTTCCCGAGCTCGGCGATCTTCTGCCCGCGCTTCACGCTCTCGCCTTCCTTGACCGCCAGGCTGCGGTTGTGCGCATACACCGACAGCAACTCGTTCTGGTGCTTGACGATGATGAGGTTGCCGTAGCCGCGCGGCCCGGCACCGCTGAAGATCACCCTGCCGTCCGCGGCGGCGCGCACCACGTCGCCCTCCTTGCCGCCCAGCGACAAGCCCTTGCTGCTGGTCTCGTCGAAGTTCTGCAGGATGGTGCCGCTTGCCGGCCAGCCGAAGGCGACGCCGTCGAGCAGGCCGGTGCCGCTCGCAGCCGGTGGCGGCTCGGGAGCCTTCGGCGGCGGTGGCGGGGGCGCCGGCACGGCGGTCATCGAAGGCGGCGCATTGGTGGGGACGACGGCAGCGACCTCCTCATACGGACGCTTGATCCCCCTCGGACCGGTCTTCAGATTCGGATCCGCGGCTGCCGAGCCGGAAGAAAGGTTGCCGGATTCGATGCCGCCGCTTCGGATCGGCGAGACCTCGACGCCGCCGGCCTGGCCGGTGCCCTGCCCTGGCTGCATCTGCCCGGGCTGCATCGGGCCGGGCTGCGCCGCGACCGGTGGCGGCACGGGCAGGGCGACCTCGGGTGCAGGCAACGGCGGCAGGTTGGTTCGATTGACGACCGGTGCGGGCCTCGGATTGGCGCACGCAGCGACCAAAGCTGCGGCCGCCATCGCCAAACCCAGCCTGCCGGCCCTGCGCCATTGCTTCGGATCCATCTGTTTCCCTCCAAACTTGTGTCAGCGGCTCGTTCCGGCTCGCAAAGGCACGAATCGCACTGAATCGAGTACTGCCAGGGACCAGTCGTCCTCGGCCACCCGGTCCACCACGTGCAACGACTGAGCGTCGCTGATGGCTGACTTGACCGGCGCGACGAGCCTGCCGCCGACCTGAAGCTGGCGGCACCACTCTTCGGCGATTCCCTCGCCGGCAGCGGCGCTGATCATGCCATCGTACGGGGCGCCTGCCGCCACCCCGGTCGATCCGTCGCCGAACACAAGCCGCAGGTTGGGCAGGCGAAACGGCCGGATATGGGTTTTCGCGAGCTCGTGCAGCCAGCGTACACGCTCGATGGAAACCACGTCGGCAAAAACGTGGGAGAGCACCGCCGCCTGGTAGCCGCAACCGGTGCCGATCTCAAGCAACTTGAGCGTCTTCAGCTTGCCTTCCTCGAACTGGTCGACGATCAGCTGGATCATGCGCGCGACGGTCGACGGCTTGGAGATGGTCTGGCCATGCCCGATCGGCAGCGCCACGTCCTCGTAGGCGCGGCTGGCAAGACCATGCTCGACGAAGATGTGGCGCGGCACGGTGGACATCGCGCGCAGCACGGCCGGCGAGCGCACCCCCTGCGCCCGCAGCAGCTCGACCATCCGCAAGCGCGCCCTCTCGGACACCAGCCCGTCGTTGTCGCCGCGCTTTATTGGCTGAGCCATCGCCGCGTCGCCTCCAGATCCTTGTTCGCCGTCAGGTCGATGTGCAGCGGACTGATCGACACCCGGCCGTTGGAGACGGCGTGGAAATCCGTTCCCGGGCCGTTGTCGCGCGAGGCACCGGCGCGGCCGATCCAGTAGACGGTCTCGCCGCGCGGGTTCTCGGCCGGGATCACCGGCTCGGCGTGGTGGCGCTTGCCCAGCCGGGTCACTTCCGCCGGGCCGATCTGGTCGTACGGCAGGTTCGGGATATTGACGTTGAGCAGCATCGGCGCCGGCCACGGGTTGGCGATGTAGCGCTCGACGATGTCGCGCGCCACCCGGGCGGCGCTTTCCATGTGCGCGTTGCCCTTCTCGACCAGCGAGAAGGCGACCGACGGCACGCCCAGGAGATAGCCCTCCATGGCCGCGGCGACCGTGCCGGAGTAGATGGTGTCGTCGCCCATGTTGGCGCCGTCGTTGATGCCGGACACCACCAGGTCTGGCTGATGCTCCAGCAACCCGGTGACCGCGATGTGCACGCAGTCGGTAGGCGTGCCGTCGACGAAGCGAAAGCCGTTGGCAGCCGTTCGCACGGTCAGCGGCCGGCTCAGCGTCAGCGAATTGGAGGCTCCGGAACGATCGCGCTCGGGTGCAAAGACCGTTATTTCGCCGAGGTCGGAAAGGATCGAGGCGAGCGCCTCGATGCCCGGCGAGAAATAGCCGTCGTCGTTGCAGATGAGGATGCGCATTGTGGGATTCTAGCAATCCGCATCGTCGCCACGCCCGCGCCAATCGGGCGGTGGATGGATCGCAACAGACGAACGGTCGATCAGCCCTCGGCCGGCCAGTCCCGGATGTAGGCCTTGAGCATCCGGTTCTCGAAGCTCTGCTCTTCCAGCACCGCGCGGGCGACGTCATGGAAGGAGACGATCCCCATCAGGGTGTCGCCGTCCATCACCGGCACGTACCGGGTATGTGTGTCGAGCATCATGCGCCGCAGTTCGTTGACGTCGGTAGTCGGCGATACCACCAGCGGATTGGGCACCATGACATCACGAACCTCGATTTCCGCCACCGGCCGGGTCGGGCCGGAACGCTGCTCCAGCTGGCGCCTGGCAAGCACCTTGAGCACTTCCCGGAAGGTCAGCATGCCGGCCAGCTTTCCGTTGCTCCATGACGACCAGCGAACCGATATCGTTCTCGGCCATGGTCACCACGCAGTCCGATAGCATCTTGTCGGGCACCACGGTGAAGAGCGTGCTGCCCTTGAGACTGAGAATTTCACTGACCTGCATGATCCCCTCCTGCCTACCGCGCCGTGCGACAGACTCTGTGCGACCAAGAGTAGCCGCACATCCGCAGGGGCGCAAGCAAGACCCCCGAAGGCATTCAGCGGCAGCCGCCAGGGCCAGGAGTTCGCGAACCGGTTCGAAAGCCAGTCAATGAGGCGACAGCAGCTCGCTCAGGTCGTCGAGGATGACGCTCTTGCGCAGCACCTGCCGGACCCGCGCTTCGAGCGCCTGGCGGGTCAGCGGCTTGGCAAGCACCGTCACCTCGCCCGCCAGACGCGCGCGGGTCGCGTCCATCACGTGCAGACGGCTGCGCAACAGCAGCACCGGCGTGTAGCGATACGCCGCCTGCACGCGCAGCCGGTGAATGAGTTCGAAGCCGTCGCCGTCGCTCAATCCGCTTTCGGTGATCACCAGGTCGGTGTATTGCGTGGCGATCCGCTGGAGCGCTGCTGCCACCCCGGTCACGCAGTGAACTTCCAGGCCGATCCGCGCCAGTGCACGTGCGAGTTGCTGTTGCGCCGCCGGGCTGGGATCGGCCACCAGCACCTGCAGCCGTGCCCGGGCCGGTGCCCGCTGCGCCTGGCCGTGCCAGAAGGGTCCTGCCGGCGTCGGGATAGGCGCGACCGGATCGTCGGCGGCACGGCGGGCTGCCTGCGCGATCGCGTTGGCCGCCACGGTGATCGAATCGTCCGCGAGCCTTCCGCCGCCGGAGAGGGTCGCATCCAAGCTGTCGCGATCCACTTCGACCGCTACGGCGGACCGGTCGTCATGCGGTACCGGTCTTCGCGCGGCAGCGGCCGCGGGCAGATCTGCCGCTTGTCCCGCCGCTTGTCCCGCCGCTTGTCCCGCCGCTCGAGCGGCTATCGGGCTCGCGGCATCCGACCCGGAACCAGCCAGAGCTTCCAGCAGCTGCGCGGCAGGCGCGGCAGGCGTATGCGCCGCCGGCGTCGCCGGCTCGATCCGTTCCTCTTCCACCATCCGGTTCAGGGTCGGCAGCAACTGCAGCGTCAGCCGGTCGAGGGTGACGGAATAGCGGGCGGTGGCCTGCGCGCCGCGGGGCACCGCGCTCAGGCTCGGAATCCTGCGGGCGGCACCGGCCAGCGAGGCGATGGCATCGAGCCCGCGCCGGTCGACCGGATTGGCGATCAGGATGTCGATGCCGCCGAAGTCGACCTCGTCGAGCATCCTGAAGTCGTACTTGTTGTACTGGCTGTGCTGGAAGACGATGCCGATCAGGCGCACGTCGCGCGGATCGAGTCCGGCCGAGGCCACGCGAAAAACAGGTCTCATGCTCATCGGATGCTCATCGGAGAGGACCGTTGTTGCCCGGAGGTGCGCCGGCTGCCGACGCGGGGTACGACGATTGTCCTCCTGCCGCACCCTCCACCTGGCCGGAGCAAGACCGAACCAACGCTTTGCCTGACCGGCGGTTTGCAGGCCCGCGCGGACGGCGCCTGGACACGCGTGCTAAATTGCGTCGCTCCGCACCCCGAATGCAGAAGGCTATCGTGAGCCAGAAAGACTACTACGGCATGGACACGCTGGCGGTGCATGCCGGTGCCGCGCCCGACCCCACCACCGGGGCGCGCGCGACGCCGATCTACCTCAGCACTTCCTTCGTCTTCCCGGACTCCGACCACGCCGCGGCGCTCTTCAACATGGAGCAATCCGGCCACGTCTACTCCCGGCTGAGCAATCCGACGGTAGCGGTGCTGGAAGAACGCATCGCCGCGCTCGAACGCGGTGTCGGTGCGATCGCCACCGCCAGCGGCCAGGCGGCGCTGCATCTCGCCATCGCCACCATCGCCGGCGCCGGCTCGCACATCGTCGCCTCGCGCGCCCTCTACGGTGGCTCGCACAACCTGCTGCACTTCACGCTGCGCCGCTTCGGCATCGAGACCAGTTTCGTCGATCCCCGCGACGGGGATGCCTGGCGGGCCGCCCTGCGCCCGAACACGCGGCTGCTGTTCGGCGAGACGCTGGGCAATCCGGGTCTCGACGTGATGGACATCGGCATGGTTGCGGACATCGCTCACGCCCACAAGGTGCCGCTGCTGGTGGATTCCACCTTCACCACCCCGTACCTTATCCGGCCGTTCGATCATGGCGCCGACCTGGTCTACCACTCGGCGACCAAGTTCCTCTGCGGCCACGGCACCGTCCTCGGCGGCCTGGTCGTCGACTCCGGTCGCTTCGACTGGGATGCCTCCGGCAAGTTTCCGGAACTGAGCGAGCCCTACGACGGCTTCCATTCGATGGTTTTCACCGAGGAGTCCACCGTCGCCGCCTTCTTGCTGAGGGCCCGCCGGGAGGGGCTGCGCGACTTCGGTGCCTGCATGAGCCCGATGAACGCGTTCCAGATCCTGCAGGGGGTCGAGACGCTGTCGCTGCGCATGGCCCGCCACGTCGAGAACGCGCGCAAGGTCGCCGGCTTCCTGCAGGGCCATGAACTGGTCTCGATGGTCGCCTATCCGGACCTGCCGACGCATCCCGACCACGAGCTGGCCAAGCGGCTGCTGCCGCGCGGCTGCGGCGCGGTGTTCAGCGTCGACCTCAAGGTCGACCGGCTCGGCGGCCGCCGTTTCGTGGAGAGCCTGGAGGTGTTCTCGCATCTCGCCAACGTCGGCGATGCGCGCTCGCTGGTGATCCACCCGGCGTCGACGACCCACTTCCGGATGGATGAGCAGGCGCTGCGCGAGGCCGGCATCGGCGAGGGAACCTTGCGGCTGTCGATCGGACTCGAGGATCCGGACGACCTCATCGCCGACCTGAAGCGCGCCTTGAAGCGGGCCGCATCATGAAGTTCAACGTCGAAGGCGCCGACGCCTACGCCTACACCGGCGGCAAGCCGCTGGTGCCCGGCCAACCCCTGGTGGTGCTGGTCCACGGCGCGCAGCACGACCATTCGGTGTGGGGGCTGCAGTCGCGCTACCTTGCTCACCACGGCTACTCGATGCTGGCGCTGGACCTGCCCGGGCACGGGCGCAGCGCTGGTCCTGCTCGCGAGGACATCGAAGCATTGGCCGCATGGACCTGCGCGGCCGTGCCGGCAGCCTGCGCGGGGGCCGGCCTTGCCGATGTGCCGCCGACGGTCATCGCCGGGCACAGCATGGGCTCGCTGATCGCACTCGAGGCGAGTGGGCTGCGCCCATCCTGGCTCGTCGGCATCGCGCTGGTCGCGACCGCCCTGCCGATGCGGGTCTCCGACGCGCTCCTCGACGCCGCACGCACCGACGAGGACCGCGCGTTCGACATGATCAATTTCTGGTCGAGTGCTGGGATCAACCACCACCCCGGCTCCCCGGGTCCGGGCTTCTCGACCTACATCCAGAACCGCCGACTGATGGAACGGCAGCGGCGCGGCGTGTTGCACACGGACTTCGCTGCCTGCAACGGATACCAGTCGGGCCTCGATCGCGCAGCGGCGCTGGCGCTGCCGGCCCTCTTCGTTCTCGCCGAGCGCGACCTCATGACACCGCCCAAGGCCGCTCGCAAGGCGATCGACGCGGCACGAGCCGCCGGTGCCGACGTGACGGTGGTGCCGATCGCGGGCAGTGGCCACAACGTGATGGCCGAGCACCCGGAGGAGACGCTGGACGCGCTGCGCCAATGGCTGCCCCGGGTGACGGCTCCGCAGGTGGCGGTTCCGCGCATGACGGCTCCGCAGGTGTCGGCTCCGCGCGACCGGCGCTCGTGACGCCCAGCACCGGGCCCGAAGCGGCGGCGACCGCGGCCGCGCAACGCATGCGCATCGCCACCGTGGTCCTCACGGTCGCGCTGATCGCACTCGGCATCGCCTGGGAAACGGTATTGGCCCCCCTGCGCCCGGGCGGCTCGCTGCTGGTCCTCAAGGCAGTGCCGCTGCTCCTGGTGCTGCCCGCGTTCTGGAAGGGCCTGATCCGCCGCTACCAGCTCTGGTCGATGCTGATCCTGGCGTATCTCTGCGAGGGCGTCGTGCGCGGCATGAGCGATGCGGGACTTTCTTCCCTGCTCGGCTGGGTCGAAGCGGCCCTGGCCGCAGCGATCTACGCCGCCATCGTGCGCTACGTGATGCTGCGCCGGCGTGCGGCGGCGGCTGCACCGGCACCGGCATAGACATAGGTCGAGTCAGCAGAAGCCGCGGCGGTACCGCTCGCCGAACCCTCGCGCGCCCCTCGCGCCTACTCCTGGAACGGCCTCTCGACCGGCATGCCTGCCACGTCGGGCTGGCTCGCCTCGCGCGTCGGCTGCTTGGTGAACCCCTTGAGACCGGTCATCTCCTCCGCGTCGCGATGAATCTCGACCGAACTGGTCGCGTATGCCGATAGCAGTTCGGCAAGCGAGCGCAAGGCATGGATGTTGATGCGCTCGTAGCCATGCGACGCATCCACGCCGAAGGTGACCAGCGCCGTGCGCACATCGCTGCCCGCCTCGACCGCAGAGGCGGAGTCCGACCGGTAGTAGCGGAACACATCCTTCTGGAACTTGATCTCGAACTCCCGGCAGAGCTTCACCAGTTTCAGCGTCAGGTGGTAGTCGAAAGGTCCGGTCTGGTCGGCCATTGCGATGGTGACGCCGAATTCCGACGAGTTCTGACCGGCGGCCGTGGTGCCATTGTCCACGGCCACCAGCGACGCGACGTCGTGCGTGAGGATCGACGACGCACCGACGCCGACTTCCTCGCTGATGGTGAACAGCCAATGGAGGTCGACCTCTGTCTTCGCATCTTCGCGCTGCAGCGCCTGCAGGGCCGCCAGCATCGACGCGACGCCGGCCTTGTTGTCGAGGTGACGCGAGACGATGAAACCGTTGGAGAGGAACTCCGGCTGCGGGTCGATCGAGACGATGTCGCCGATGTCGATGCCGAGCGCGAGCGTCTCCTGCATCGAGCGGGTGTAGGCATCGACCCGCAGTTCGACGTATTCCCAGCCGACCGGCTGCGAATCCACTTCCTTGTTGAAGGTGTGACCGGACGCCTTGAGCGGCAGGATGGTGCCTCGATAGGAACCTTGCTCCGAGAAGAGCGTGACCCGCGCGCCTTCGGCGAAGCGCGCCGACCAATGCCCGATCGCCACCAGCTCGAGCCGGCCGTTCTCCTTGACCCGTTTTACCTGCGCGCCCAGCGTATCCAGGTGCGAGACAATGGCGCGCGCGGCCGCCTGATTGGCGCCCGGGCGGATGGCACGAATCGCGCCGCGGCGGGTGAGCTCCGGCTTCAGGCCCAGCCGCTGCAGCTCCTCGGTGCAGTAGCGAACGACGTTGTCGGTGTAGCCGCTGGGACTGGGAATGGCGAGCAGCCGGTGCAGCTGCTCGGCGAGATACTCGACATCGATCCGCAACCTCATCCCGCAGCAGCTCCCGTCTCGTGGCGAAGTCCCGGCGGCAGCGACTGCGGAAACAGCAGGTCGACGAAGCGTTCCACCACCGGCTGCGGCTCGTGGTTCGCCAGGCCAGGCCGCTCGTTGGCCTCGATGAACACATACTCCGGCTCGTCGGGCGCCTTGATCATGAAGTCGACGCCGACGACCGGAATCTTGATGACCCGCGCGACGGTGCAAGCCGCTTCGACCAGCCGGGGGTGGACGATGCCGGTCACGTCGTGGATCGAACCGCCGGTGTGAAGGTTGGCCGTCTTGCGCACCACCACTTCCCGGCCCGGCTCGAGCACCGTATCCAGCGACAGGCCGGCGGCCGCCAGGCAGCGCTCGGTTTCCGAGTCGATCGGGATGCGGCTTTCGCCCTGAGTCGCCGCTTGCCGGCGCCGCGACTGCCGCTCGATCAGGGTGCGCAGGTCATGCTCGCCGTCGCCGACCACCGACGGCGGGCGCCGGATGGCTGCGGCGGCCAGCTTGTAGTCGATGATCACGAGGCGCAGGTCCTCGCCGGTAAAACACGACTCCAGCAGAACCCGGTCCGACACTGCCCGGGCATTCTCGATGGCGGGCTCGATCTGGCCGGTCTCGGTGAGGCCGACGGCGATACCGCGTCCCTGCTCGCCCCGCGCCGGCTTGACCACGACGCTGCCATGACGGGTCAGGAAACTCTCGATCTCGCCACGGGGGCCCGACGCGTCGATCTGCTCGGGAACTTCGACGCCGGCCTTGCGCACCAGACGAGTGGTGACCGCCTTGTCGTCGCAGATGGACACGGCGACCCCGGAGGTCAGTTCCGAAAGACTCTCGCGGCAGTGGATGGACCGGCCGCCCTGGGAAAGCCGGAAGAAGCCGCCGCTGCCGTCGGTGATTTCGACGCCGATGCCGCGGCGCCGGGCCTCGTCGACGATGATGCGCGCATAGGGATTGAGCGCCTCGTACTGCTCCGGCTGCGGCGTGGCGAAGAAGCGCTCGTTGATCGAGTTCTTGCGCTTGACCGAGAAGAACGGCACCCGCACGAAGCCTAGCTTCTCGTAGAGCGCGATCGCCTGCTCGTTGTCGTAGAGCACCGAGAGGTCCATGTAGGGAGCGCCGCGGGCCTTGAAGTGGTCTGCGAGCCGTCGCAACAGTTCCTCGCCGATGCCCGGGAAGCGCGCTTGAGGATCCACCGCCAGGCACCAGAGGGACGTGCCACCCTCCGGGTCGTCGAAGGCGCGGTGGTGATCGATGCCGGTGACGGTGCCGATCACGTCGCCGCTGGCTTCGTCTTCGGCGATCCAGTAGCTCAGCGCCCGGTTGTCGCGCTCCTCCCAGAAGAAGGACGGATCCACCTGCACCATCGACCTGGTGGCGTAGATGCGGTTGATCGCGGCGGCATCCGCCCGGGAGGCGAGCCGCCTGATCAGGAATCCGCGCGCCTGCCGGTGATGCGGCCGATAGGTGGCGAGGTCGAGCCGGTAGGTGTGCGAAGGGTCGAGGAAGACGTCCTGTGGCGCGTGCGCGAGTAGGACCTGCGGCTCGCGCACATAGAAAGCGATATCCCGGCGTTGCGGCCCCTCCGCGCCGAGTGCTTCGACGAGTTCGACCGGCGACTGGAACGTCTGGGCGAACAGCAGTCGGCCCCAGCCGCAATCCAGCGCCGCGTTGCGGATCATTCCGTCGGCGCCGTGCGATGCGCCCAGGACCGGCTTCTGCCAACCCTGCTGGCGGATGCGCTGCAGGCGATGGCCGAGCCGGTTGCGGTGCGCAGGGCGTTGCGGCCGGGCACCGGCCGTCTGGTGATCGGGGGTCTTCTTGAGCATTCCGTCAGTCACCGTTCAGATGCCGTGGTTCTGGAGCCAGAGCTCCAGCAGCGCGACCTGCCAGAGCGCCGAGCCGCGCAGCGGCGTGATGTGCTTCTCCGGGGCGGCGAACAATTGCTCGAGGTACTCTTTCCGGAACAGGCCGCGCTGGCGGGCGGGGACCGACCCCAGGGCTTCCTTGACCATGTCGAGATAGGGGCCGGAAATGTACTTGAGTTGCGGTACCGGGAAGTAACCCTTCGGCCGGTCGATGACCTGGGGCGGCACCACCAGCCGCGCCACGTCCTTGAGGATGCCCTTGCCGCCGTCCTTCAGCTTGAGCGCGGGCGGGATCCGGGCAGCCAGCTCCACCAGTTCGTGGTCGAGAAACGGGACTCGTGCTTCCAGGCCCCACGCCATCGTCATGTTGTCGACGCGCTTGACGGGGTCGTCGACCAGCATCACGTTGGTGTCGAGCCGCAGCGCCTTGTCAACGGCGGTCTCGGCGCCGGATGCCTTGAAATGGGCGGCGACGAAGCCACGACTCGGGTCCGTGGCCGTGTGCCAGCGGGGATCCAGTTGCCCGAGCAGCGTCTCGTGGTCCCGATCCATGAACACCCTGGCGTAGTCGGACACCGGATCTGCCGACTCCAGCAGCGGCGGATACCAGTGGTAGCCGCCGAACACCTCGTCCGCGCCCTGCCCGGACTGCACCACCTTCACGTGCTTCGACACCTCCTTGCTGAGCAGGTAGAAGCCGACGTTGTCGTAGGACACCATCGGCTCGGACATGGCGTCGATGGTTCCCGGCAGCGCGTCCATCAGGTTTGCCGATGGCACGAAGATCTTGTGATGCTCGGTGTCGTAGCGCTTGGCGATGAGGTCCGAGTAGACGAACTCGTCGCCCTTCTCCCCGTTCGCCTCTTCGAAGCCCACCGAGAAGGTCTGCAGGCCGGTCTGGCCCGCCTCGGCGAGCAAACCGACGATCAGGCTCGAGTCGACGCCGCCGGAGAGCAGTACGCCGACCGGCACGTCCGCGATCATCCGCCGGTCCACCGCCTTCCGCAACGAAGCGAGAACGGCGTCGCGCCAGTCTTGCGCCGACATCGAAGCATCCTGCTCCGACCGGCTGAACGGGGGGCTCCAATAGACGCGGTCATGATGGCTGCCGTCCGCCTCGAGCACGCGCAACGTCGCCGGCGGCAGCTTGCGCACCCCGTTCAGGATGGTGCGCGGAGCCGGCACCACGGCGTGGAAGCTCATGTAGTGATGCAGCGCGGTGGTGTCGATGGAAGTATCGACGCCGCCGCCGGCCAGGAGTGCCGGCAGGGTCGAAGCAAAGCGTAGCCGCGCGCTGGTGTGGTTCAGGTAGAGCGGCTTGATGCCGAACCGGTCTCGCGCCAGGGCGACGCGTCCGCTGTCACGCTCATGCACGACGAAGGCGAACATGCCGTGCATGCGATCGACGCAATGCTCGCCCCAGGCATGCCAGGCCTTGAGCACGACTTCGGTATCGCCGGAAGAGAAAAAGTGGTAGCCGAGCTTCTTCAGGTCCTCGCGCATCTCGCCGTAGTTGTAGATGCAGCCGTTGAACACGATGTTCAGGCCCAGTTCCGGATCGACCATCGGCTGTTGGGCGCGGTCCGACAGGTCGATGATGCGCAGCCGGCGGTGTCCGAGGGCCACCGGGCCCCGCGAGACGATGCCGCTGCCGTCCGGGCCGCGCGCGGCCATTGCCGCAGTCATCCGCGCTACGGTGTCGGTCGAGGCGTACTCGCCGTCAAACCTGATTTCGCCGCAGATTCCGCACATTGGCGCTCCAACTCAAAAGGGGGCAACTGCAGCAACATCCATTCCTGCAGACGAGATGGCGATTCGCGGCAGCTGCCGGGCCGCCTTATCGACTTCGTCGCGGGCCCGCAGCAGCAGCCCCGGATCATCCTCGGCCAGCGCGACGCTGTCGCTGAGCATCCTGCGCCAGCGCCGCGACGCCGGCTCGCCATGGTAGAGGCCTAGCAGGTGGCGCGCCAGGTGCCGGACTTCGACACCCTGCGCGCGGCGCGCGAGCAGATAGTCGACCATCTGCTCGACCACCTCGCTGCGACTCACCGGCGGCGTGCCATCGACTTCCGCAAGCAGGTACGGCTGGTGGTAGGCGGCACGCCCGAACATCACGCCGGCAAGCCCACTGGCCGCTTCGAGGCCCTGCGCAAGGGATTGCAGACCGCCGTTGATCTCGAAGGCGTACGATGGAAACTCCCGGGCGAGCCGATGCACGACCTCCGGCCGCAGCGGCGGAACCTCGCGGTTCTCCTTCGGGCTCAGCCCGTCGAGCCATGCATTTCGCGCGTGCGCGATGAAATGCGAGCAGCCGGCTTCGCCGACGGCACCGACGAAGTCACGAACGAACCCATAGTCTTCGACATGGTCGAGGCCGATCCGGTGCTTGACGGTGACCGGGACGGTGACGGCGCTCCTCATCGCAGCGACCGCCGCGGCAACCCGGCCAGGCTCGGCCATCAGGCAGGCACCGAAGGAGCCCTGCTGCACACGATCGCTCGGGCAGCCGCAGTTCAAGTTGATCGCCTGGTAGCCGAACGACTCGCCGATCTCGGCACAACGGGCGAGATGGTCCGGATCGTTGCCGCCGAGTTGCAGCGCCACCCGTTCGCCCTCGTCGCCACGCCCCAGCAGGCGCTCGCGGTCGCCGTGCAGGATCGCCTGCGTGGTCACCATTTCGCTGTAGAGCCATGCCTTGCGGGAAAGCCGCCGATGGAAGGACCGGCAATGCCGGTCGGTCCAGTCCATCATCGGGGCGACCGAAACCAGCTTCCCGGCCCCGTCCACGGCGATCGCGTCGTCACTCATCCACTCATTTTCTCACGCGCCCCGGCATCGGGCGAATCCAGGCCACGGCGGCGCCCCCTTCGGGCATGCGAGCTCGCCGGAACGCACCCGCAACACCGTCTATCATGCACCCTTCGCCAACCGCAATCCTGATCGCCCATGGCTGACGCGACATGACCGACCCGACGGCAGAATCGTTTTCGTACGACCAACTCATTGCGTCTGCCGAAGGCAGGCTGTTCGACCCCGACAGCGGCCGGCTGCCGTTGCCGCCGATGCTGATGTTCGACCGCATCACCCACATCGACGGCAACGGCGGCGCGCACGGCCTCGGCACGATCCGGGCTGAACTCGACATCCGGCCGGACCTCTGGTTCTTCGGCTGCCACTTCATCGGCGATCCGGTGATGCCGGGATGCCTGGGGCTGGACGCGCTCTGGCAATTGATCGGTTTCTACCTGACCTGGCTGCGCCTGCCCGGACGGGGCCGGGCATTGGGTGCCGGCGAAGTCAAGTTCACCGGCGAGGTCGGGCCGGATGCCAAGCTGGTCACCTACGAGATCGACATCAAGCGGGTCATCCGGCGCAAGCTCGTCATGGCGGTTGGCGACGGCCGCGTCCTGGTCGACGGTCGCGAGATCTACGCCGCCAGTGACCTGCGCGTGGGCCTGTTCAAGCGGGAAGGCGCGGCCGCGGCTGCGGGAGCGGCGGGCGCCTCCGGGGAGGCGGCATGAAGAGAGTCGTGATAACCGGAACGGGCATCGTTTCGTGCATCGGCAACGACGCCGGGACCGTGACCCGCTCCTTGAGGGAAAGCCGCTCCGGCATCAAGTCGATGCCGAAGTTCGCTGAACTCGGCCTGCGCAGCCAGGTGGCCGGTGTGCCGGAGATCGACCTCGAGGCGCGCATCGACCGCAAGCAACTGCGTTTCATGGGCGACGCGGCGGCTTACGCCCACCTGGCGCTGACCGATGCCATTGCCGAAGCCGGCCTGAGCCCGGCCCAGGTCTCGCATCCGCGCACCGGGCTCATCATGGGCTCCGGCGGCGGCTCGCCAGCGAACCAGATCGAAGCGGCGGACACCCTGCGGCAGCGGGGAATACGCCGCGTCGGACCCTACCAGGTGACGCGCTGCATGAGTTCCACCGTGTCCGCCTGCCTGTCGACCAACTTCGGCATTCGCGGCATCAACTATTCGATCACCTCGGCTTGCAGCACCTCGGCGCATTGCATCGGGGCCGCATCGCAGCAGATCGCCTTCGGCCTTCAGGACGTCATGTTCGCCGGCGGGGGCGAGGAGCTCAGCTGGGGCATGGCCCTGCTGTTCGACGCCATGGGCGCGATGTCGAGCGCCTTCAACGACATGCCCGAACGGGCATCGCGCGCTTACGACGCATCCCGCGACGGCTTCGTGCTTTCCGGCGGCGGCGGGGCCGTAGTCCTGGAGAGTCTCGAGCATGCGCAGGCGCGAGGCGCGACCATCCTGGGCGAAGTGGTCGGCTTCGGCGCGACCTCCGACGGCGTCGACATGGTGGCGCCTTCCGGCGAAGGAGCAATTGCCTGCATGCGCCAGGCGATCGCCGGCCTCGACGTCCCGATCGACTACATCAACACCCACGGCACTTCGACCCCGGTTGGCGACGTGCCCGAGTTGCGGGCGATCCGCGAGGTGTTCGGCGAGGATATCCCGCCCTTCTCGTCCACCAAGTCCCTGACCGGACATTCCCTCGGCGCGACCGGCGTGCAGGAGGCTATCTACTGCCTCTTGATGCTGCGCCAGGGCTTCATTGCCGGCTCGGCCAACATCGAGACGCTGGATCCGGCCGCCGAGGGCATGCCGCTGGTGCGCGAGACGCGGGACGCGCCGCTGCGCACCGCCCTGTCCAACAGCTTCGGCTTCGGCGGCACCAATGCCAGCCTCGTGATCAGGCGCTGGGACGAGTGAAGAAAGACACCCGCATCCGGGAGATCAAGGCCCACATACTCGAGACACCGATCGAGGGGGTGTTCGCGTACTCGCAGGCCTGGTACACGAAGCGGTCGGCGATGATCGTCGAGATCACCACCGAAGGCGGGCTGGTCGGCTGGGGCGAAGCCTTCGGGCCGGCGCGCATCACCGCAGCGGTCGTCGCGCATCTGCGCCAGTTGCTGGTCGGCCAGGACGCGATCGCATGCGACGCGCTCTGGGAACGGATGTACAACGCCCTGCGCGACCACGGCCAGCGCGGCGTGGTGGTGGAGGCCATCAGCGCGATCGATATCGCGTTGTGGGATATCCGCGGCCACTACTACCAGGCGCCGATCCATGCGCTGCTTGGCGGGCCGTTGCGGACCTCCGTGGCCGCGTATGCGACCGGCCTCTATCGGCGCCGCGACGACGACCACGCCCGCTACCTCTGCGAGGAGGCGGCCGGTTATGTTGCACGCGGCTTCGGCGCCGTCAAGCTGAAGACCGGCTTCGGCGTCGACCAGGACATCCGCATGACGCACGCGGTGCGCGATGCCATCGGTTCCGGCGTGCGGCTGATGGTGGATGCCAATCATGCCTACGACGTCGCCGATGCCATCCGCTACGGACGGGCGGTCGAAGCGCTCGACATCGGGTGGCTCGAGGAACCGGTGGTGCCTGAGGACATCGACGGGTATGTGGAGGTCAAGCGCGCACTCGCGATCCCGATCGCCGGCGGGGAGGCATCGTTCGGCCGCTACGGTTTTCGCGACATGCTGCTGCGCCGCTCGGTCGACATCCTGCAGCCCGACGTCGCAGCGGCCGGCGGCATTTCCGAATGCAAGAAGATCTTCGACATGGCCAGTGCGTTCGGTGTGCGTTGCAATCCGCATGTGTGGGGGACCGGCATCACGATCGCCGCATCGCTGCAGCTCCTGGCGGTCGTGCCGGAGGTCCCGCCTGGATTGTTCCCGGTCGCGCCGATGCTCGAATTCGACTGCACCGACCATCCTATCCGCCAGGCGGTGCTGACCCGGCCACTCGAGCCGGAGAGGGGCTTGATGGAGATTCCCGATGGACCGGGACTTGGCATCGAAATCGATCGCGGCGCGCTGGAACGCTTCTCGGTCGGCGTCGCCTGACGCGGCCTCGGGTCAGGAGCGTGGGCCGCAGGAGGACGGCCCCCCGTCTCGGCCCGGCGCGAGGCCGTCCTTCTGCGGCCCACGCTCCTAGATCGCCGGCCGCTGCCTGTCCAGAAGGGAAGCCGCAGGCTCGGAAGCCTCAGCCGCGACCATTGCCACTTCAAGCTCGACGACCCCGAGATGGTTGCTGCAGTACTTGAGTATGCCGGTCAGGAAGACGAGGACGCCGCTCATCTCCAGCGCCTCCTCCACCAGCACGAACATGCCGTAGGCGAAGTTGTCCAGTCCGTGCTGCTCCACGTAGCGCGCTTCGGGCATCTCGACGCCGATTGCGCCGCCGACAAACAATGCAGCCCCGACGACCGTGTGCTTGCGGGTATCGGCGGGCAGGTAGTTGAAGACGAAGCCCGCGAACCGCCAGGCGACAAAGACGACGAGCATCGCTGCCGGCAGGACCCAGGCCCAATAGAAGAGGCCGGTGGCGAGCCATGGTGCGAACTCGCGGAAGGGACGCACGCTCATTTCGTGGATCTCGGACGACTCGTCGACAGCGAGGAGCAGAAACATCAGGGCCAGTAGCAGCCATTCGGCGGCATGGCGCTCATGCTGTCGCCGACGAAGCAGCCCGATCATCGCCAGGACCAGACTGACGACCAGCAACTGCAATGCCGAGAAGAAGGTCGGCAGGTTTGCCTCGACGCCCATGTCGAAGAGCCGCACAAGGCCATAGAACTCCGGCATCCCCGCGTGGTAACGCACCGACTGCATTGCCACGTGGGCAACGACCAGACATGCGATGATCAGGCTGAATGTCCGGACCACCCAAGCCGCCGGCAGCCGCACTCGATTGCTTGTCATTCTGTTGTCACCGCCATCTGCTAGTGCTGCTGGCGGGAATTATGCCGCAAGCCAGCGATTGCGCGGACCGCCGGCAGAATCTTCAACCTAATTCGATCAATACTGGCTGGTGATCCGACGATTGGGTGAGCAGGTCGACCGTGACGCGGCGCACGCGTCCGGCGAGATCTTCGGTGACGTAGATGAAGTCGCTGGCGTAGGACGTCGGCCACTGCTTGCGGTCGAACAGGCCGAGCGTGTGGTCATGTTCGGCACCAGGATGCGCCAGGGCCCAGCCGTCCACCAGCCGAGGACCATCGCCCTCGATCGGCGCCTGCATCTTGCGATGGAGGTCGTCGTCAGGCTTGTAGTTGAAGTCGCCGGTGAGGATCGCGCTGAGCGGATGCGGCGACCATTGGAAGGGGGTGTCCGGCTTCTGGCTGGTGTCGCCTTTCGCCTCGCGGCGGGCATGGCCGCATGACTGCGCGTGGACTGCGCGGATGGCCGCCACCTGCGCGGCACGGTGGGCCGCCGAGTAGTACTCGAGATGCGTGGTCATCACGCGGATCTCACCGAGCGGCGAGCGCACGACGGCTTCCAGAAGCATTCGCGGCATCCCGGCCTTGGCGGCGCCCGCCGGCCAGGGCAACTGGTGGCGCAGCACGCGCAGGACCGGCAGCCGCGAAAGGATCAGGTTGCCGAAGCGCCGCCGGCCGCCCCGCGGATCCGGCAGGTCCACCGCCACGCCTGCCACCGCCTCGAACCCCGGCAACAACCTCGCCAGCTCCTGGAACTGATCCTCGCCGCTGCTGCCGTCGAGCCCCGGAAAGTTGGCCGCAACCTCCTGCAGGCACAGGACGTCGAAATCTCCCATCGCCCGCGCGTCCGCCACGATCCGCCCCGGGTCGACCTTCCCGTCGCAACCCCGGCACCACTGGATGTTCCAGGTGATCAGCTTCATGCGTCCCTCCACGCCCCCGATGTTAGTCGCCAAGGCGCCGGGAGGCGTGCCGGTGCCAAGGCATCAGACGTCCCATCGACACTGGCCCGCAAGTCCTCTGCCAATCCCAGCCTCACCCGCCGCACCACACAACGCCACACACCCAGCAGCCGCCGCGGAGCGGGCTCCGCCCGGCCGCCAGCGGCGCCCCTCGTGACCGGCATCGGGTGTCGCTCTGGCGAACCCAGCCTCAACCCCCGCAAGCTCCACCGCCCCACACCCAGCAGCCGCCGCGGAACGGGCTTGGCCCGGCCGCTGGCGGCGCCCCCCTTCTTTAGAAGGGGGGTAGGCGCCGAAGGCGCCATGGGGGGATCTTCTCACCTGATCCCGGCACGCATGAACGACTGCACGAACTGCCGCTGAAACAGCAGGAACCCCACCAGCAGCGGCGCAGAAGTCATCAACGTCGCCGCCGTGATGATCGACCAGTCGACCCCCTGGTCCGTCGATGAGAACACCTGCAGCCCCACGGTCAGCGGCCGCGACTCGACCGAGTTGGTGATGATCAGCGGCCAGAGGAAGTTGTTCCAGTGATGGCTGACCGATACCAGCGCGTAGGCCAGATACACCGGCCGCGCGAGCGGCACGTAGACCTTGAGCAGCACCTGCAGGGCGCTCGCGCCTTCCACGCGAGCCGCGTCGTCGAGTTCCATCGGCACCGTCTTGAAGGTCTGGCGCAGCAGGAATATGCCGAACGCGGAGGCGAAGTACGGCAGGCCTATCGCAAGCAGCGTATCGCGCAGGCCCAACTGGCTCATGGTGCGGTAGTTCTCGACGATCAGGACGTCCGGCATCACCATCAGCTGCAGCAGAACCAGAAAGAACATCAGGTCCCGCCCAGGGAAGGTGAAGCGCGCGAAGGCATAGGCGGCGAGCGTTCCCAATACCATCTGGGCCGCCAGGATCATGGCGACCAGCAGGCAGGTGTTGAGGAAATAGCGGGCGAAAGGCGCCGCCTGCCAGGCGTTGACGAAATTCTGCAGCGTCAGCGGCGCAGACAATTCGAACCGGGTCGAATATTCGGCAGGATGGAACGCGGTCCAGACCGCGTAGACCAGCGGCAGGAGCCAGAGCAGCGCGAGCAGCCAGGCGCCGATCGTCTCGAGCAGTTGACTCGCCGCTGAAGGCTTCATCACGGGCGATGGTTGCGGTGTCACTGGTAGTGGGTACGACGGTCCAGGAATCGGAACTTGACGAACGCGGTGAGCCCGAGGATCAGCAGGAGCACTACGGTGATTGCCGCGGCGTAAGCGGAATCCCAGAAGCTGAAACCCACCTGGTAGATGTAGTAGAGCAGCAGCGAACTGGCATTGTTCGGCCCGCCGCGCGTCATGACGATGACGTGATCCACCAGACGGAAGGAGTTGATCAGCGCATTGATCAGCACGAACAGCGTCGTCGGCATCAGCAGCGGGAAAAGCACGCGCCAGAAATACTGCCATCGCGACGCGCCCTCGAGCGCGGCGGCCTCGGCCAGCGTCGGCGAGATCTGCTGCAATGCGGCGAGATAGAAGATCATGAAAAAGCCGGCTTCCTTCCAGATCGCGACGAGGATCAGCGCGCCAAGCACGGTGTCGGGATTGCCGAGCCAGTTGCGGCCCCCCAGCCCGAAGAGGTTGGTCAGCTGGTCGAGCAGGCCGTACTGCGGCGTATAGAAGAACAGCCAGATGTTGGCGACGGCGATCATCGGCAGCACCGTCGGCGTGAAATAGGCGAGCCGCAGGAAGCCGCGTCCCGCGATCCGCCGGTTGACCCACAGCGCCATCACGATCGCGAGCGCGATCGATACCGGGATGGTGCCGAGGGCGAACCAGAGGTTGTTGACGAGCGACTGCCAGAACACCGGGTCGTCGATCATCAGCTGGTAGTTCTCCAGGCCGACGAACACGGCCGGCCGGCTGCCCTTGGGGGTCGAGAAGAAGCTGTGCCAGGTGGTAGCGATGGCCGGATAGTGGGTGAAGCCGACGAGCAGCACCATCGCCGGCAGCAACAGCAGCCAGCCGACGACCGCCTGCGACGGCCCCTGCTGCGAAACACCCGCCATCGGCTGCCCCTATGCGCTCCCTGCGCTCCCGATCAGCGCTTGTAGCTGCGCAGGATCCGGGCCGCCTCGCGCTGTGCTTCAGTGAGCGCCGGCCCAGGTGGCTTGGCGCCGGTCAGGGCCGCCTGCAACCCATCGTTGAGCGCCTTGGTGACGCGCTGGTTTTCGTGGGTGGAGAGTTCGGCCACCGAATGCTCCAGCTGATCGCGAGCGACCAGAGCAGCCGGCACCTCCTTGACGTAGTCCTTCATCACCTTGGTCTCCCACGCATCCGGTCGCACGGCCACGTAACCGGTCGCAATGCTCCACTGCGCGGCCCGCTCCGGGCTGGTGATCCACTTCATGAACTGCAGCGACGCCTTCTGCTCGGCGGGCGAGGTCTTCTTGAAGACATAGAAGTTGCCGCCGCCGGTAGGGCTGCCGCGGCGCTTGTTGGCGGGCAGCATTGCGACCCCGAAGGGGAAGCCGGCGTTGGTGCGGATGTTGGTCAGGTTGCCGGTGGTGGTCCAGATCATCGCGGCCTTCTGCTCCAGGAAGTCCTTCGGGGTCGTGCCCCATTCGATGACGCCGCCGGGCATGACCTTGTGCTTCGCCGAGAGGTCGACCCAATACTGGAGCGCCTCGACCGAGCCCGGCTTGTCGAAGTAGGTTTCGTTGCCCGCCTCGTTCATCAGGATGGTGTCGTTGGGAGTCGTCAGCCCCTGGAACAGCCAGTACGGGAAGCCGCTGGACGGAATCTTCACCCCCCACTGCGTCACGTTGCCGTTCGCATCGGTCCTGGTCAGCTTCTTTGCAAACTCGACCATCTCGGTCCAGGTTTGCGGACCCTTCTCCGGATCGAGCCCCGCCTCCTTGAAGAGGTTCTTGTTCCAATAGAGCACGATGGTCGAGCGCTGGAACGGCACGCCCCAGATCTTGCCCTCGGTCATGCTGTTCATCATGAAGGCCTTGTAGAAGCCGTCGAGCCACTTCTTGTCTTCGGCAGCATTCGCGATCGAATCGATCGGCACGATGGCGTCCTCGTCGATCAGCGAGAACATGTCGGTGGACAGCAGCACGGCGAGGTGCGGCGGTTGGCCGCTCTTGACCGCCGTCATGGCCTTGACGATGCTCTCCTGATAGGTGCCCGAATAGACCGGCTTGACCCGGATGTTCGGATGTTCCTTCTCGAAGTCGCCGGCAAGCTGGTCGATGGTCTTGGTCACCGAGCCGCCCACGGCCACCGGATAGAAGAAGGTCAGTTCCACCGGTGCCTGCGCCTGCAGCCGGCCCACGGCCGGCGACGCCAGGGCTGCTCCGCCCAGGACCTTCAACGCGGTGCGGCGGGACGTAACCCCGGTCGCCGCGGGCGCGGACGCCGTCGTTGCGGCATCGCCGCCGGCAAGCTTCATGCTGTCGTTGCTGGGTCTGCTTTTCATGCTGGTCTCCAAGTTGGCACTTCCGCTTCGCTGATGGGTGGGTTTCGCTGCATTCCGGAGCATGCAGGCGAACCCGGCATTCTTCTGCCTGCCGATGGCAATCTGATTACGGAAGCGCCTGCTGCGCAACCCCCGCCGCGTCGAAGAAATGCTGCGCCGAGCGGTTCCACCTGAGCAGGACCGGCGTGGCCGGCGCCAGTGCATGCTTGCCCGGAGCGCGCACCGCCAGGTGCTGCCTGCCGACGAGGCAGCCGAGGATAGTGTCGGAGCCGAAGTATTCGCAGGTCTCGACGGTGGCGGCGGCGCCGGCTTCGGCATCCACGAGACGCGCTGCGGAACCTGCTACGACGCGGATATGCTCGGGACGGACGCCTAGCGAATAGCCGGCCGGAATGTCCACGCCGATCCGTGAGCCGTCAGCGGCGCCTTCGATGACGGCGCCAGCCGGGCCGGGCGCAAGCTCGAGGACGTTCATCGGCGGTGTGCCGATGAAGCGCGCCGCGAACGCGGTTGCCGGCCTGGCATAGAGCAGATCAGGCGCGGCATCCTGCTCGATGGAGCCTTCCCGCATCAGGATCACCTGGTCGGCCATGCTCATCGCCTCGGTCTGGTCGTGTGTCACGTAGATCATGGTGACGCCGAGCTTGCGCTGCAGCGCGCGGATCTCGCGGCGCATCTCCTGGCGCAGCTGGGCATCGAGGTTCGACAGCGGCTCGTCCATCAGGCAGACCGGCTGCTCGGCGATGATCGCGCGACCCAATGCCACCCGCTGCTGCTGGCCGCCGGAGAGCTGTCCGGGCTTGCGATCGAGCAGACCCTCTAGTCCGAGCAGGTCCGCCACCCGGGCCAGACGGGAGGCGAACTCCTTGCCGGGCTCGTTGCGCACCCTCAGCCCGAACAGGATGTTCTCCGCGACGTTGAGATGCGGAAACAGCGCATAGGACTGGAAGACCATGGCGATGCGACGCCGCGCCGGCGGCAGCCCGGTCACGTCGGCGCCGCCGATCAGGATACGTCCTGCCATCGGCACGTCGAGCCCGGCGATGAGCCTCAGCGTCGTGGACTTCCCGCACCCAGAGGGCCCGAGCAGCACGACGAACCGTCCCGCTTCTGCCGAGAAGCTCACGTCGCGCACCGCGTATCGCGTGCCCCATTGGCGGCTGACGTTCTGGAGCTGGATCGTGGACATGGCGCGGGCTGGACGGAAGAAGCTGCCGGTAACGGCGTGCCGTATGCTACCCGAGCGCCCACCACGCCGGCAGCAGCCGCCGGACCTCGGCTCGCGCGAAGCGGTCGTCGATCAGGTAGAGCACGCCACGGTCCTGCGGGGTGCGGATCACCCGGCCCGCTGCCTGGACCACCTTCTGCAGGCCAGGATAGAGGTAGGCATAGTCGTAGCCGCGACCGAAGCTAGGCCTGCATGCGCCGGCGCATCTCCTCGTTGACCGGATTGACCTGCGGCAGCCCGAGCGTCGCGACGAAGGCGCCGAGCAGGCGGTCGCCCGGCAGGTCGATCGCCTCGCCGAACGCACCGCCAAGCACCGCAAAGGCGACTTCGCGCCCACCCGGTTCGAAGCGGGCGAGAAACCCGGTCTGCTCGGCCTCGGTCATTCCGCGGCTTTGCCGGCGCAGGGAGATCCCGGGATGGCGCGCCGCTACCTCGTCGGCGACCGCCTGGAGGTAATCGAAGCTGCTGAAGAAGGCCAGGTAGTTGCCCGGCTCGCGCTGGTACTGGCCGGCGATCAATTGCACGATCGGCGCGACCGACGCGCCGCGCTCACGGAACCGGGTCGACACCCGACTCGCCACCCGCACCGTCAGCTGGCTTGGATCGAAGGGCGAAGGCACCTCGAGCCAGGCCGCGTCCTTCGGCAATCCGAGCATGTCGGAATGAAACTCGCGGGGTCCCGAGCGTCGCGGAGAACAGCACGCTTGCGGCGGCAGTCGCGAGCCGCGGCCTGAGGAACGGCGCCGGCACGACGTTGCGCAGACAGAGCGTCGAGCCGCCGGCCGACCGACCCGATCGCGTCGAAACGGGTGATGTCGAAAAGGGAATGCTCGCCGAAGGCCTCTGCCAGGCGCAGGAAATGCAGCAGGTCGAAGTAGAACCGCAGCAGGTCGGGATCCGGCTTCGGAGGCCCTTCCGAGAGCACCTCGGTGATGGCAGCGCTCGTCTGCTGAAGGACGGTGACGAACTGGCGCGGCAGGCTCTCGCATGGCTGGTACTGCGCGTCCTGCTCGCGATGCAGGCCGTTCCACGCCCGCTCGAGTAGCGACAGCGGACGGCGCAGGACGGCGGGCACCGCCCGGCGCAGGGCGCGAAGCCGGCGCTGGTCGAGCGAGGCGGTGTACATGCCGCGGGCACGTTCGACCAGGTTGTGCGCCTCGTCCGCCAGCAGCGCGACCCGCCACTGGTTGGCGAGCGTCATCCCATGCAGCAACGCGTTGGGATCGAAGTAGTAGTTGTAGTCGCCGACCACGACGTCGCTCCAGCGCGCCAGGTCCTGCCCGAGGTAGTACGGGCAGATCCCATGCGAGAGCGCGATCTCCCTGAGTGCCGCCCGGTCCAGGATCGCCTGCCCGCCTTCGCCGCCTTGCTCGCCGCCTCCTTTGCGCTCCCCCGTGCCGCCGACTGCGGCTGTCGTGTCGCAGGCCGGTCGATGCTGCGCCAGCAGCGCCTGCTCGCGCGCCGCAGGCAGGCGATCATGGAACCCCTTGGCGAGCGGGCACGAGTCGCCGTGGCAGGCCTTGTCCGGATGCTCGCAGGACTTTTCGCGTGCGGCGAGTTCGAGGACCCGCAGCGGCTGGCTTTGCCCCGACGAGCCGCAGATCCGGCGCAGCGCCTCGAGTCGCCAGTTGGCGGCCCGAAGTCTTTGCGCAAAGGAAGAAGATCTTGTCGATGCGGGCGAGGGGGGCCGCCTTGAGCATCGGAAACAGCGTGCCGATGGTCTTGCCGATACCGGTGGGCGCCTGGGCCATCAGGCACCTGCCTCGGATCGCCGCGCGATAGACCGATTCCGCGAGCAGGCGCTGGCCCTTGCGGAATTCGGGATGGACGAACCGCAGCTCGCGAAGCGCGGCATCGCGCCGGTCCCGGTGGGCGATCTCGCAGCGCGCCCAACCGAGGAACCTGCGGCACTGCTCCTTGAAGAAGCTCTCGAGTTCCTGCGCGCTGAAGCGCTCGACCAGCAAGGTCTCGCTGCGGCTCACCACATCGAAGTACACCAGCGCGACGTTCAGGCCGTCGAGCGACAGCCTGCTGCACATGAGCCAGCCGTACATCTTGGCCTGGGCCCAGTGCAGGTGCCGGTGATTCGCCGGCATGGCACTGAGTTCTCCGCGGTGGGTCTTGATCTCCTCGAGTTGCTGCAGCACCGGATCGTAGCCGTCGGCCCTGCCCCGCACCCGCAGCGGGCCGTAGCTGCCGGTGAGGCTGACTTCGGTCTGGTAGTGCGCGGGCCGGCGCGAGGCGACCAGCTGATGGCCGGCGATGCCTTCCTGCGCGCTCGGCGCCGGAGTGAAGCGCAGGTCCAGGTCACCCTGGCGTGCCGTGAACTCGCACAGGCTGCGCACCGCGACCGCGTACTGGCCGGCCGTATGGGTGCCTGCGGCATCCCGGCCTCTCGAATCCTGGCCCTCCACATCCTGGCCGGGCACGTCCTGCCCGGCACGCGGCGCCGCAGGGGCCGTCTCAGGCAAAATTCCGGAACCGGCCGCCTCGGCCACAGCTGTATGCATGAACAGCATGTTAGCAGCGGCCCGAAGCGCAGCAGGCGCGTAGTTGGATATAGTCGAACTACAGTCGGACAATTCCTACAACATGGCGGAGACCTGGAGATGAAGACGAGCGCGATCAAGCGGTTGGCGGCGGCAGGCATAGCAGCCGGCCTGGTGTCCGGGGCTGCGTGGGCGGCCTATCCGGACAAGAACATCCAGTACATCATCCCGTTCACGCCGGGCGGCGAGTCGGACTACGTTGCGAGGATGCAGTCCGAGGTCTTTCGCAAGAAGCACGACCATTCGATGGTCGTGCAGAACCGGCCGGGAGCGGGCGGCGGACTGGTCTGGGCACAGCTGAATTCCCTTCCCCCGGACGGCCATACCATCGTCGGAATAAACCTGCCGCACGTCGTGCTGCAACCGCTCGAAGGCAACGTCCAGTACAAGACCGAGGACCTGACACCGGTCTACTTCTACCACTTCACGGCCGATGCCATCGTGGTGCCGCTGTCGAGCCCGTTCAAGACCTACCAGGACATGGTTGCGGCGGCCAAGGCCAAGCCTGGATCGCTCAACTTTGCCGGCTCCGGCAGTTTCTCGGCCAACCACATGGCGCACGAGCGGCTCAACAAGCTGGCAGGCATCAAGTCCACCTACGTGCCGTTCAAGGGCACCGGCGACCTTCTCGCCTCGGTGCTGGGCGGCCACGTCGATGGGGCAATGACCTACCTGCCCTTCGCGATCCAGCAGAAGAGCCAGACCCGGATGCTGGCAGTGGCTTCGCCTAAGCGTCACCCGCTGTTCCCGGACGTGCCGACCTTCAAGGAAGTGGGTCTCGACTGGATCGACGGCGCCTACCGCGGCGTGGCGGTTCCGAAGTCCACGCCGAAGGAAGTGCAGAAGCAGGTTTCCGACCTGATGGCAGACCTCAACGCCGATCCGGAGTCGCGCAAGAAACTCGCGGATGCCGGCTACGATCTCGTCGATGTGTCGGTCGAGCAGATGCCGGCTTTCATGGCCGAGCGCACCAAGGGCTACCTGCAGGACGCGAAGGATGCGGGGTTGATCAAATGAGCAGGAACACAAGATGAGCAGGAAGAAATACCGGATCGCTTGCATCCCCGGTGACGGCATCGGCAAGGAGGTCGTGCCTGCCGGGCAGACGGTGCTCGAGGCGTTGGCAGCCGTCGTCGGCGGCGGCACCTCCGGCTTCGAGTTCCACTTCACGCCGTTCGACTGGGGCGGCGACTATCACCGCAGGCACGCAGTGATGATGCCCGCAGACGGTCTGGCGCAGATCCGCGACATGGACGCTATCCTCTTCGGGTCCGCCGGGGATCCGGACATTCCCGACCACATCACGCTGTGGGGACTGCGGCTCAAGATCTGCCAGGGCTTCGATCAATACGCCAATGTGCGGCCGACGCGCATCCTGCCCGGCATCGACGGGCCGCTCAAGCGATGCGGCCCGAACGATCTCGACTGGGTCATCGTGCGCGAAAACTCCGAAGGAGAATACGCCGGCGTCGGCGGCCGCGTGCACCAGGGGCATCCGATCGAAGCCGCCACCGACGTATCGATGATGACCCGCGCCGGCGTCGAGCGCATCATCCGCTTCGCATTCGGCCTTGCGCGATCGCGGCCGCGCAAGCAACTCACGGTGGTGACCAAGTCGAACGCCCAGCGCCATGCAATGGTGATGTGGGACGAGATCGCCGGCGAGATCGCGATGGAGTATCCCGATGTCGCGTGGGACAAGGAGCTGGTCGACGCCTGCACCGCCCGGATGGTCAACCGTCCCGCTTCGCTCGACACGCTGGTGGCGACCAACCTGCACGCCGACATCCTCAGCGACCTCGCCGCCGCGCTGGCCGGCAGCCTCGGCATCGCCCCCACGGCCAATCTCGATCCCGAGCGCCGCTACCCGTCGATGTTCGAACCCATCCACGGCTCGGCCTTCGACATCATGGGCAAGGGCCTCGCCAACCCGATCGGCACCTTCTGGTCGGCCGTGATGATGCTCGAGCACCTGGGAGAACCGAAGGCCGCAGCGCTCCTGATGAAGGCCATCGAATCCGTTACCGCCGACCCTGCCCTGCACCCTCGCGACCTCGGCGGCACGGCCACCACCGCCGAAGTAACCAAGGCCGTCTGCGACCGCATCCGGGAGAGCGTCAAGGCGCCCGAGCCCCAGCCCCAGACCACCGGTTGACCCTCGACCCGCCGCACACCGCGCCCGGCGGAGCGGGCTTGGCCCGGCCGTCCGCGGCCCCTTCGTCCCTGCCATCGGATGCTGCTCTGGCGAACCCAGCCTCACCCTCCGCAACAACGCAACGCCCCACACCCAGCAGCCGCCGCGGAACGGGCTTAGCCCGGCCGCTGGCGGCGCCCCCCTTCCTTGGAAGGGGGGTAGGCGCCGAAGGCGCCATGGGGGGATCACCTACTACCACCCCAAGCATTTCTCCGCGCGCCACCCATAAATCCACTCCAGCGCGTCGTAGTACCGCTCCGGCGTCCGCCCCGTCCACAGGCTGTTGCGCACCAGGCGCTCGACGCCCTTGGCGTGGTAGATCCGGCCCAT
Source organism: uncultured Pseudomonadota bacterium (assembly GCA_963844195.1). Taxonomy (GTDB): domain Bacteria; phylum Pseudomonadota; class Gammaproteobacteria; order Burkholderiales; family Burkholderiaceae_E; genus Lautropia. Next base: position 689,361 of record CAWJNC010000010.1, read on the forward strand.
CTCCCGGGTCGACAGCACCATGCGCGCAGTGCGGGTGACACGTGAACGCTCGTAGAGCCCGAACGCCTTCAACAGGTCACCGCCGCTCGCTTCGACCGCTGTGCCGAGCGTGACCGCGTCCTCGAGCGCCATGCAGGCGCCCTGCGCCAGGTACTGCATCATCGGATGGGCCGCATCGCCAAGCAGGGTAGCGCGGCCATGGCTCCAGTGCTCGATCGGCTCCCGGTCCGCTGTCGCCCAGCGGCGCCAGTTCTTCGGGAGGTCGAGAAGCTGCCGAGGCTGTGGATGGATTCCCTGGAAATGCGCCAGTACTTCCTGCCGGTCGCCGTCGGTAACACCCCAAGCCTCCTGCCGCGAACTGTGGAAGGTGACCACCAGGTTGAATTGCTCGCCGTTGCGCAAGGGATAGTGCACCAGGTGGCAGTCGGGCCCAACCCAGATCGTCGGAAAATTCCAGCGCAGGTCGGCGGGAAAGTCTTCCGCATCGACTACTGCGCGGTAGACGACGTGGCCGGTGACGCGCACGTCGTCGTTGACGATCTGCTGGCGCACCGCCGACTTGACACCGTCGCAACCGATGACTGCCCGCCCACGCAAGGCATTGCCGTTGGCGTCGAATACGGTCACGCCCTCGTCGTCCTGCTCGAGCCGCACCACCCGCGTCGAAGTCCTGAACTCGATCCGCTCCGTCTCCTGCACGCCCTCCAGCAGCGACGTGTGGACGTCGGCCCGGTGAATCACCGCATACGGATTGCCGAAGCGCCTGCGGAAGGCGTCACCCAGAGGAACGTCGGCGACCACGGTCGCATCGACCGCGTCCATCATCAGCATCCGGTCGGTGTAGACGGCGCGGCTGCGCGCCCGCTCGCCGACGCCAAGCGCGTCGAATGCCGCGAATGCATTCGGGCCGAGCTGGATGCCGGCGCCGATCTCTCCAACTTCCGATGCCTGCTCCAGCACCTTGACCTGGTATCCCTGCCGCGACAGCACCAGCGCGCATGCGAGTCCGCCAATGCCGCCGCCTGCGATCAGAATCGGCAGGTCCGCCGGATTGCCGTACGCCCCGGTGGCCGGACCCGTTTTGCGCCCCGTCATCGATCCATCTCCTCGCGTCTCCATCGCCGCCTGCGTTCGGATTGATCCGTCCGTTCATCCCATCCGATTCAACTTCGATTCCACCTTCGATTCAACCTGCGTGCCAACCTTCGAGCCAACCTTCGAGCCAACTATACCCGCTCGTTATCATTGACCCCATGAACGATCCCATCCAGTCGCCGGCCCCCGCGGCCGCAGCGGCCGTCTCACCGCCGAGCACGGCTGCCCCTGCGTTGCGCCATTCGGGCAACGATCGCCCGACCTCCCCGATCGCCCTGATTGGCTCCTTCGCCCCCGGCGAGCAACGCCTCTGGCTGGAAGCGCTGCACCGGGCAATGCCGCACGAGCGGATCCTGCCGGACGAGGAGATCGGGCCGCCGGACGATGTGGAGGTTGCGATCGTCGCCAATCCCGATCCTGCACGAGTACGGCGCTTCGAGAACCTCCGCTGGGTGCAGAGCCTTTGGGCAGGCGTCGAGAAGCTGGTGGCGGAGCCGGCATTCGCGTCGATTCCGGTAGTGCGCATGGTCGACCCCGAGCTAGGCCGCACCATGGCAGAAGCGGTGCTCGCCTGGACCCTCTATCTGCATCGGGACATGCCCGCATACCTGGCGCAGCAGCGAGCAAGCCAGTGGCGGCAACTGCCCTACAGGCGCCCGGCGGATCGGCGCGTGGGGCTGCTCGGCCTCGGGACGCTCGGCACGGCGGCGGCACGCGTGTTGCGCACGGCAGGCTTCGCGGTCAAGGGCTGGAGCCGCACGCCGAAGCGCAGCGAAGATCTCGATGGTATCGAGACCCGCAACGGAAGCGGCGGCCTGCATGAAGTGGTGAGCAGCAGCGACATCCTGGTCTGCCTGCTGCCGCTGACGCAGCAGACCCGGCACCTGGTGGACGCGACCCTGCTGAAGTTGCTGCCCGCGCGGGCGAGCCTGATCAATTTCGGCCGAGGCGCGCTGGTGCGCACACCGGACCTCATCGCCGCGCTCGACGAGGAGCGCCTCGCGCATGCAGTCCTCGACGTGTTCGACGAGGAGCCGCTGCCGCCTGCCAGCCCGCTCTGGCTGCATCCGCGCGTGACGGTGCTGCCGCACATCTCCGCCGACACCGATCCGCGAACGGCGTCGCAGATCGTCGCGAACAACATTCGCCTCTGGCGGCAGACCGGCCGAGTCCCGCTGCCGGTCGACCGATCCCGCGGCTATTGAGGCCCCGCTAGGGAGCCTGGACCGCGAGATACTTGCCGACGACGGTGTACAGCATCCGGGCGGCGGTGATGGCCAGGAATACCGCGAACGCGATCTTCAATCGCCGCTGGTTCAGGCGATGCGCGAGCTTGACGCCGAGCGGTGCCATCGTCATCGTCATCGGGAAGATGAGCAGCACCGCAGGCAGGCTGACGAAGCCGAGCGACAGCGGCGGCCGATCCGGCACCCCGTAGCCCGACCAGATGAAGCCGGCGACCGCCGGGATCGCGATCAGCATGCCGATGACGGAGGCGGTGCCGACTGCCCGGTGGATCGGGAAAGCGAAGGCGCTCAAGGTCGGCACCGATAGCGTGCCGCCGCCGATGCCCATCAGCGCCGAGAAGAGGCCGATGACCCAGGCAATGGCGCGGTTGATCCATCGGCTGGTCGGCAAGCCATCCGACACCTTGAGCTGGCGGGGCAGCGCCATGTTGATTGCCACCAGCAGTGCGATCACGCCGAAGATGAGACGCAGTCCGTCGCCGTTGATGAACTTCGCAGCCACCCCGCCGATGGCCGCGCCGAGGAAGATCCCGGGACCCCACAGGCGCAGCAGCGACTCGTCGACGCTGCCTCGGCGCCGGTGCGCGCGCATCGATGCCCATGAGGTCGCGATGATGGTGGCGAGCGACGAGCCGACGGCGAGGTGCATCGAGGTCGCGGCCGGCAGTGCCAGCAGCCCGAAAACCCAGAACAGCACGGGCACGATCACGATCCCACCGCCGACTCCGAGCAGTCCGGCAAGGATGCCGGCCACGACGCCGGTGAACACGAGCGAAAGAATCAGCAGGCCGATCTGCAGGTTTGAAAGGTCGAGCATGATCAGACCGCGACCGCGGTGGCCCCCTTGTCGCCGATGCCCAGGTATGTATCGATGATCCGCTGGTCGCTGAGCAACGCCTGCGCCTGGCCGGACAACGCCACCGTGCCGGTCTCGAGGACGTAGCCCCGGTCCGCCACCTGCAAGGCGGCGCGCGCATTCTGCTCCACCAGCAGCACCGACACGCCATGGCGGCGCAGGGACGAAACGACCTCGAAGACCTCGCGCACGATCAGTGGCGCGAGCCCGAGGGAAGGCTCGTCGAGCATCAGCAGGCGTGGCCGCGCCATCAGTGCGCGGCCGATGGCCAGCATCTGGCGCTCGCCTCCGGACAACGTGCTGGCCAGCTGCAGGCGCCGTTCCTTCAGGCGCGGAAAGATCGCGTACACCTCTTCCATGCGCTCGCGCTGATCACGGATGCCGGTGCGCCAGCGATAGAACCCGCCGAGCAGGAGGTTGTCCTGCACCGGCAGGTCGCCGAACAGTTCGCGGTTTTCCGGCACGAGCGAGACGCCGCCTGCAACCATCGCCTCGACGCTCGGCCGCACGATCCGCTCACCGGCGAGGAGGATGCTGCCTCGCGAAGACTGCAGGCCCATCGCCGCACGCAGCAGTGTCGTCTTGCCTGCGCCATTGGGCCCGATCACGGTGACGATCTCGCCCTCGTCGACGCGCAGCGCGATGCCGTGCACTGCCTCGACCGCGCCGTAGGAGACGTGGAAGTCCTGGAGCTCGAACAGTGGCCGGGGTGAATGCACGACCTTGCCGGATGTCCCGGGCACCTCCTGCGGCCGCACCGTGGCCGACGGCGTCGCGCCGTTCGCGCCTGTCGTTGCGGAAGCGATGGGATCGGCACCGCCCAGGTACGCGTCGAGCACGCGGGGATTGCCTTGCACCTGCGCGGGGGTGCCTTCGGCGATCACCAGGCCGAATTCGAGCACGGTGATACGGTCGGCGAGGTTCATGACGAATTCCATGTCGTGCTCGACCACGAGGATTCCCAACCCTTCCGCGCGCAATTGCCGGAGCAGCTTCGCGAGCGCCAGCTTCTCCAGGTGCCGCAGCCCGGCGGCAGGCTCGTCGAGCAGGAGCGCCGCCGGCTGCCCGGCAAGCGCCCGCGCAATCTCGACCAGACGCTGCTGCCCGAGCGACAGCGAAGCCGCCGGCGCGTGAAGATGCTCCAGCAGTCCGCACCGCTCGATCTGGCGCCGCGCTTCGGCAAGCAAGGCGGCCTCCTCGGCACGATCGAGGCGCAGCATCGACGCGATCCAGCCGTGGTGGCCGCGCCGGTGCGCGCCGAGAGCCACGTTCTCGAGGACGCTGCGCGTGCCCAGCAGCCGGACGTGCTGGAAAGTCCGACCCAGACCGCGTGCGGCATAGTCGCGCGACGCCCGACCCTGCATCGACTCGCCCAGCAGCTTGACCGCGCCCGCGCTCGGATCATCGACGCCGGAAATGATGTTGAAGAACGTGCTCTTGCCGGCGCCATTGGGCCCGATCAAGGCATGGACCTCCCCGGCCAGCAGATTCATCGATACGGCATCGTTGGCCACCAGGCCGCCGAAGCGCTTGGAGACCCTGTCTGCCTCGAGAAGCCGCTCACCGACCGGCGGCAACGGCCGCCTGGCAAGCGCCGCCATCGCCCTGGGCACCGGCACGGGCTGCGACTTCAGCCACGGCGATGACAGGCGCGTGAGGGCTGGCCAGATGCCGTTGGCAAATCGCTGGAGCACCAGGACCATCAGCAGCCCGAAGACGATCACCTCGAAATTGCCGCTGGCACCGAGCAGGTGAGGAAGAATGTCCTGCAGCCGCTCCTTGACCAGGGTGACGATGCTCGCGCCGAGCACGGCACCCCACAGATGCCCTGCGCCGCCGAGGACCGCCATGAACAGATACTCGATGCCGATGTTGAGATTGAACGGTGTCGAGTTGACGAAGCGCTGCAGGTGGGCGTAAAGCCATCCCGATACTGCGGCCAGCAGCGCCGCCAACACGAACACCTTGATCCGGTATCGGGCGGTATCGACGCCCATCGATTCGGCCATGACGCGGCCGCTCTTGAGCGCGCGGATCGCACGCCCCTCCCGCGAATCGAGCAGGTTATGAAGGGCCCACAGGGAAAGCAGCAGCACGGCCCAGATCACCAATCCCAGCGCCCGCGGAGATGCGAGCGAGAAACCTGCGACGGCGAGCGAAGGCACGCCGGTGATCCCCGTCTGCCCGCCGAGGAAGTCGAGGTTGCCGAAGAGGTAGTACAGGCTCAGGCCCCAGGCGATCGTGCACAGCGGCAGGTAGTGCCCCGACAACTTCAGCGTGATCGCACCCAGTCCCCAGGCGACGAGGAAGGTGAGCGCCAGGCCGAGCGCAAGCCCGATCCACGGGAGCAGGCCGGGCGGCACGACGGCAGGAAGCGCCGCCGCAACGACCGGCGAAGTGCAGATCCAGGCGGTCGCATACGCGCCGATGCCGACGAAGGCGGCCTGGCCGAAGGATGTCATGCCACCGACGCCGGTAAGCATCACGAGGCCGACCGCAACCAGCGAATAGAGAGCGATGTAGCTGAACTGGGTGACGGTGAAGTCCGGCATGAAGCCCCACGCTATCGCGAGGCCGATGACGCACAGGAGGGTCAGGTGGCGCCTGCTCGGCAATCCTCTCCTGCCGTTGCGATGCGACGTGCCGGATCCGCCAGGCCCCTCGCCGGCGCGTCCGTTCAAGGCTTTCATTCCTCGTCCTCCACATGGCGGCTGCGCAACGAGCGCCACCACAGCACCGGAATGATCAGCGTGAACACCAGGACTTCCTTGAAGGCGCTGGCCCAGAAGGAGGAGAAAGCCTCCAGCTGGCCAACCAGCAGCGCACCGGCCAACGCAGCCGGATAACTGCCGAGGCCGCCGACGATGGCCGCGACGAACCCCTTCAGTCCGATCAGGAAGCCGGTGTCGTAGTAGATGGTCGTGATCGGTGCGATCAGCAGGCCCGACACGGCGCCGATCAGGGCCGCCAGCGCGAAGCTCAGGTCGCCTGACAGTTCCGTCGGAATACCCATCAGCCGTGCACCCACGCGATTGACGGCGGTGGCGCGCAGCGCCTTGCCGATGATGGTGCGCTCGAAGAAGAGGAACATCAGCACCACCAGCGTGACGGCGACCCCGACTACCACGAGCGACTGGCCGCCGACCGTGACTCCCCCGATATCCAGCCGTGCATCAGAGAAGGCGGGGGTGCGCGAGCCTTCGGCGCCGAAAAACAGGAGGCCCAGGCCGACCAGTACGCCGTGCAGCGCGACGGACACGATCAGCAGCATCAGCACCGTCGAGTCGGCGAGGGGGCGGAAGACGAGACGGTACAGGAGCGGCCCGAGCGGCGTGATGACCAGGAGCGTCGAGAGCACCTTCCCGGTCATCGACGTCGGGCGAAATCCCAGCAGCAGGAGGCACGCCAAGGCGGGAAAGACGATGGTCCAGACAACGGTCGACCTCAGGTCGACGGTCGAGCCGCGCTTCCAGCGCCAGCCCTCAGCCACGAGCGTGATCGCCGCGAGCGCGAGCAGCAGCCATAGGGTTGCCGGAACCAGGCCCGCATTCAGGGCGGCCATCGAAAGCGCGCCGAATGCGACCAACTCGCCCTGCGGGATGAGGATCACCCTGGTCACCGAGAACACCAGCACCAGGGAAAGCGCCATCAGGCCATATATGGCTCCGTTGACGATGCCGTCCTGACCCAGCAACAGCGCGATCTGCCAATCCATTCTTCGATTCCGTCTGGCCCGCGATGCGGGTGCCGTTGCAGCGACAGGAGGCGCTGCGAGCGCCTCCTGCTTGTCTAATCGGCCGAAGGATCCCGCCGATTACGGTTGTTGACTTAGGCGATCGGCTCAGGGCTGGTATTTCCAGGTGCCCTTCTCGATCTTGACCATCACCCGCGCCCGCTGGTCAAGCCCGAGGTGATCGGTAGCCGACATATTGAACACGCCATGCGCGCCGGACAAATCCTTGACCTGCTCCAGAGCATCGCGCAGCGCAGTACGGAACTCCTGCGTGCCGGGCTTGGCCGACTTGAGGGCGTTCGGAATGGCTGCTGCCATCAGAAGGCCCGCATCCCAGGCGTGAGCGCCGAAGGTGGAAACCGATCCCTTCCCATAGGCAGCCTCGTAGGCCGACACATAGGCGAGCGCCGACTTCTTCACCGGGTTGCTGTCGGGCAACTGGTCGGCAACCAGCACCGGCCCGGCCGGCAGCAGCGTGCCTTCGACATCCTTGCCGCCGACGCGCAGGAAGTCCGCGTTGGCGACGCCGTGGGTCTGGTAGACCTTGCCGTTGTAGCCACGCTCCCTCAAGGTCGTCTGCGGCAAGGCGGCAGGCGTGCCGGAGCCCGCGATCAGGACCGCGTCGGGGCGGGACGAAATGATCTTCAGGGCCTGACCGGTGACCGACGTGTCGGAGCGTCCATAGCGCTCATTGGCGACGATCTTGAGCTTCTTCAGCTCTGCCGCCTTGGTGAACTCCTGGAACCAGCCCTCGCCGTAGGCATCGGAGAAGCCGATGAACCCGACCGTCTTCACGCCGGACGCGGCCATGTGCTCGGCAATCGCAAGCGACATCATGATGTCATTCTGCGGCGTCTTGAACACCCACTTCTTCTTGGCGTCCATCGGCTCGACGATCCGCGCCGAGGCGGCGATGGAGATCATCGGCGTCTGCGCTTCGGCCACCACGTCGATCATCGCCAGCGAGTTCGGCGTGACGGTCGAACCCAGGATGATGTCGACCTTGCTTTCCGCGATCAACTTGCGCGTATTGTTCACCGCGGCGGTCGTGTCGCTGCCGTCGTCGAGGACGATGTAGTTGATTTTCTGCCCTCCGATGGTCTTGGGCATCAGGGTGATCGTGTTCTTCTCCGGGATGCCGAGCGACGCGGCCGGGCCAGTGGCCGACAGCGTCACGCCCACATTGATGTCGGCATGCGCCAGCGCGGTGGCGAGCAGGCTCGCCACCAGGACAGCAGGTTTCAAGAGCTTCATCGGGTTGTCTCCATCGAGGTTGGTTGAGAAACGATTCGGAAACGGTTCAGGGTCGGACCGATTCGGGCGGGAACGCCTCAGGTCGGCATTCAGGTCGGACCGATCAGTTCAGCGGTCGGTGAAGACGGCAGCGCGCCGGGCAGCGAATGCGGCCACGCCTTCGAGGTAGTCATGCGCGCGGCCCAGTTGCCCCTGCAGTCTCGCTTCCTCGTCGAGCGCCTGCTCCAGCGTCAGGTGCTGGGCATCGTCCATTGCGCGGCGGGTTGCCGCCAACGCAGTCGACGGCAGGGCAGCAAGGCGCTGAGCAAGGGTCCGGGCCTGGTCCGAAAGCGCTGCGTCTTCGACGCACTTCCAGATGAGGCCGATGCGTTCGGCATCGGAAGCTGCCAGCTTGTCGCCGAGCATCGCGAGTCCGATTGCCTGAGCGCGGCCGACCAGGCGCGGCAGCAACCAGGTGCCGCCGGTATCCGGGACGAGGCCGATCTTCGAGAAAGCCTGGATGAAACTCGCGGAACGCGCCGCGAGCACGAGGTCGCAGTTCAAGGCGAGATTGGCGCCGGCGCCAGCGGCCACGCCGTTGACGGCGGCGACGATTGGCACCGGCAGGGACCTCAGCCGTTTCACCAACGGCTTGTAGAGCAGTTCGATTGCCTTGCCGAGGTCTTTCGGCTCTTCGCCGGGCAACGACGGCGCAACCAGCGGATCGGTGAGATCTTGCCCGGCACAGAAGCCCCGCCCGGAACCGGTCAACAGCACACAGCGCACGGAGGCATCGGACGCGGCATGGGCAAGCGCAGCGAGCAGCTGCCGATGCATGGCTTCGTTGAAGCTGTTGAGCGCGGCGGGTCGGTTCAGCGTGAGCGTCAGGACGCCGCCTTCCTGTGAGGTCAGAACGAGCTCGTCAGACAACCGGGTCTCCAGGAAACAGGAATGTTGTAACCGACGGCGTGGTTATTCTTGACCGACCGGTCGGTGGATAGTAGTTGGGCGGCAGCGCCGTTGCAAGCCGTACGAGAGCTTGGACACCCCGAGAGCGGTGGACATCGCCTTTCGGCCAAGTGACTTACATCCGGGCCGGTGCCACCGCATTGACACTACGCGCACCCCGATGCAACGATTGACCCTACTTCCCGGGGACCGACCATGACCGTCAAAGTGCTGGTGGTGGATGACCATCCGATGATGCGGGGGGCCCTCCGGACAGCATTGGAGACCTTGACCGAGGACGTCATGGTCTCCCTGGCTGGCTCGCTCCAGGACGCGTTCCGGCAGCTGGCCGCGCAGCCGCAGCCGGACCTGGTTCTGCTGGACCTGAACCTGCCGGATGCCTGCGGCACCGCCACCATCGGCGCCTTTCGAAGCCGGGCGCCGGGTAGCCGCGTCATCGCGGTTTCCGCCATCTACGACGCAGCCACCGTGCAAGCCTGCCAGGCAGCCGGGGCAATCGGCTTCATCCCCAAGAGCTACGGACTCGACCGGCTGCTGGACACCATCCGGCGGGCACTCGCCGGCCAGCCGGCCTTTCCGGACCTCAGCCAGCGCCAATCCGGCAACGGCCTCTCCGGTCCTGGCGGCGTGCAGGACGTGCCTCCCGCACTCTCCCACTCGGCAGTCGCGCCCCGCAGTTTCTTCCATCCCCCGGCGCAGATGCCGGCGCGCGAGTACAGCGACGGCCGCCATCTCGGCCTCACCGAACGACAGCGCGGCGTGCTGCGGCTGATGCTCCTGGGCCTGCCCAACAAGGCGATCTGCAAGGAACTGGACCTTGCCGAGGGCACGGTCAAGGTTCACGTCAGCGCCATCCTGCGAGCGCTCGGGGTGGCGACGCGTGCCCAGGTGGTCGTCGCAGCCACCCGTAGCGGCATCCGGGTCGACGACATGAACAGCCGCAGCGCGCGCTGACACACAGCCCGATCCGACGAGCCTATCGATCCCGCAATCGGTTGACAAGGTTTCCACCGGTTGCGTCACGCGCTCGCTAGGCTATGCTGAGTCATCCGCCGCCCCAGCACAACGCTCGGCGCGACCACAGGATAGGCGGATGAAGATTCGATGCGGCCCAGCCGCATCCCGCTCGCCGGCGGTGGTGGGGCGTGGCCAGGACGATGTGGCGATGACGTGTCATCCTTCGCCTTACTTGCCCCGCTGCCACTACGTCGGCACCAATCGGCGTCGGCACGATTCCGCCATCCGGCACGATTCCTCATTCGGCGAAATCCTGCGTCCGGCACCATCCTCTACATGAAACCGGCAGGGCCTCGCGCTCTTGCGGTAGGATACTCCGCGGATACCCGCTCGGGAATCGCTACAGGAAGCGAACGGGGTCGGGGACCGAGGCGGTTGCAGGAGCGCGGAATGGGAGTTAGCGGGATAGACGCCCAGACGGAAACGCCGCCGGGAAGTCCACGTCGCCTGGAGATGCTGCTCAGCCGGATCGCGGAACTGGAAGCACAGGTTGCGGCTCGGGACCAGCTCCTCGGTATTGCTGCACATGAACTGCGCAACCCGATCCATGCGATCGGCTTGCAGATCGGTGTGGCGTGCAAGATGGCTTCGGATCGGGGAGACCGGGCGATTGCCGAACGGCTCCAGCAGGTGGACCGGGCATTGCAATGGTTCCTGCGCCGCTGCTCCGTGATGCTGGATCTGTCGCGCATGGCAAGCGGCTCACAGGCTTTCGATTTCGGGATCGTGGACATCCGCGACGTGTTGCGCCACGTGGAGGACCTCTACCTGCCCCAATCCCAGCTGAACGACAGCCCTTTGCACATCGAATGCCATGGGGACCTGGTCGGCAAGTGGAACAGCCTGGCGCTCGAGCAGGCGCTGGGAAACCTGGTGTCCAACGCCATCAAGTTCGGCGCCGGCGCTCCGGTACTCGTCTCCGCCACCGACACCGGCAACAACATCGTCAAGATCCAGGTGGCCGACCGCGGGGCCGGCATACCCAAGGCCGACCAGGAGATGATGCACAGTGATTTCACCGAACTGATGCGCAACACCGACGTGCGGCGGGGGGGATTCGGCGGCGGCTTGTGGCTGGCCAAGAACCTCCTGGAGGCGCACGGCGGTTACCTCGAGGTGTCGAGCGCCAGCGGGTCCGGCTCGACCTTCACGACCTACCTGCCCAAGTCGAGCCCGGCGATATCGGCAGGCAAGTAGGGAGCACAGAAGCACACCATGACACGCCCAGCGGCAGCCCTCGGGCGTGCCGGCCAAGTACCTGAAGCTGCACGATCCATGAATCCGAAGACGATCCTCGTCGTCGACGACGACTTCTCCACGGCGGAGATCCTCGCCTTCGTGCTGGAGAACGAAGGCTACCGCGTCCTGACCGCCTTCAACGGAAAGGATGGGCTCGACAAGCTCCGGCTCTCGCCGGTGGACCTGGTGATCCTCGACGTGATGATGCCGATCATGAACGGAGCGGAGATGGCCCACGCCATGAAACCCGATCCCGCGCCCGGCAACGTGCCCGTCCTGATCACCAGCGCGCTGCCCGAGACCACCGTGCAGGGCATGTTCGGGCGCTACCAGGGCTTCCTCAGGAAGCCGTTCCAGATGGAGTCGGTTCTTGCGCTGGTGCGGGCGATCCTGACGGACGCCGACAAGCGACGGGGATAGGCTGTCAGGCAGGAACGTAAGTCAACCTGACCACATCCTCGCCAATCCGATCATTCGCCACCAGGCGAAGCGGCGGCCGGGCCCCGGCGAAATATGGCTTGCCGTGACCAAGCACTACAGGGTGCAGGTAGATTCGATACTCATCGATCAGGCCAAGTTCGGTGAGGCTTTGCGCCAAGTCCGGGCCAGCAACTTCGATCTCCCCCTCGCGCGCGGCCTTCAGCTCGCGGATTGCGCCCTCGAGGTCATTGTTGACCAGCCTGGCGTTCCGGCCGACCGACTCCAACGAGCGCGAGACGACCCATTTCGGCTGCCTTCGCCACGCCGCCGCGAAGGCATGTTCCTCTGCATCCCATTCAGGATGATCGTCGTCCCAGTAACGCATGACCTCATACATTCGGCGTCCGTACACACTGCCCGCCTGCGCCTGAGCCTCCGCGATGAAGTGCCGAAAGAGTGTGGGGCTTGGCGCAAACGCCATGTGGTCGACGTAGCCGTCGAGGGACTGATTCATTCCGAACACGAGCCTGGCCATGCCCACCTCCTTTCCCTACGCGGCACATCTGTCGGTTCTGACTGCGTTGTGCAATCCTCGACCACGGTGCGTTGTGTAGCAGGCCGTGGGGCAGGCATGACGTGAAGATGGAGGATTGCCGCGGATCTTCTGAAGAATCAGGAGATCCGGTGTCGTTGGCGTCCCGTAGGGGATTCGAACCCCTGTACTCACCGTGAAAGGGTGATGTCCTAGGCCTCTAGACGAACGGGACTGTGTATTTCAAACCGCGCGGACCACCTGGAGTACGGTACCGCGATCCTGCTGAAGCTTACTGGAACTCCTGAATCCCTGGTGGAGGTAAGCGGGATCGAACCGCTGACCTCTTGCATGCCATGCAAGCGCTCTCCCAGCTGAGCTATACCCCCAAGCAAGCCCATAATAATAGCAAGAGGTGTGATGGCCATGCAAATCGGTGCCCGGTGGTGGTGTACGATCGGCCGGCATGCCAGCACGACCGGCACGCACCGTCCTCTCCCCTCGCTCTTCACCCCGATCATCATGACCGCAAGACTCATCGACGGAGCCGCCATCGCCGCGGATTTCCGCGCCCAGGCTGCAGAGGCGGCCGCCGCCTGCTTGGCCGCCGGGCGCAGGCCCGGCCTGGCGGTCGTGCTGGTTGGCGACTCGGCCGCTTCGCGCATCTACGTCCGCAACAAGATCAAGGCTTGCGAGCAGGCGGGCTTTCACTCGGTATCGGATGTACTGCCTGCCGACCTGACGGAGCGGCTGCTTCTCGAGCGGATCGGGCAGCTCAACGCCGATCCGGCTATCGACGGCATCCTGGTGCAGTTGCCGCTGCCGGCCCACATCGACAGCCGCAAGGTGATCGAGGCAATCGACCCGGCGAAAGACGTCGACGGCTTCCATCTCGTCAACGCCGGCGCCCTCATGACGGGTGCGCCGCGGCTCGTGCCGTGCACACCGCTGGGCGTCATGAAACTGCTCGAGCACACCGGCATGTCGCTGCGCGGCGCGGAGGCGACCATCGTCGGCGCGAGCAACCTGGTCGGCAAGCCGCAGCTTCACCTGCTCTTGCAAGCCGGAGCCACCGTCACCATCTGCAACAGCAAGACGCGCGACGTGGCCGCGCAGGTGCGCCGTGCCGACGTGGTGGTGGTCGCGGTCGGCAAGCCGAACATGATCACCGGCGCGATGATCAAGCCGGGCGCGACGGTCATCGACGTCGGCATCAATCGCCTCGACGACGGCAGGCTGTGCGGCGATGTCGAATTCGCGAGCGCCAGCGAGGTGGCAGGCTGGATCACGCCGGTACCCGGTGGCGTTGGTCCGATGACGATCGCGATGTTGCTGGCCAATACGGTGCAGATCGCACAACGCACATTGAAGACACAACCGACATGACAACGGAACACCCAACGGACAACCCCGCGGACAACCCGCTGCTCGATCAGCGCGACCTGCCACGCTTTGCCGGCTTCCATCCCGCGCAGGTGACGCCGGCGGTCGACCGGCTGCTCCTGCAGGCAGAGGCGGCGCTGGCACAGGCGACCGACCCGGCCAGGCCAGCCACCTGGAACGATTTCGTCCTGCCGCTGCAGGAAGCAACCGAGCGCCTGGGCCGCGCCTGGGGCATGGTGAGGCACCTGAATTCGGTGATGGATTCGCCCGAGCTGCGCGAAGCCTTCAACCAGAACCTGCCGCGGGTGACGGAGTTCTGGACCCGTCTCGGCCAGAACGAAGGACTCTTCGCGAAATACAAGGCCTTGCGGGCCGGGGATGAATACGGGCGGCTCGACGCCGAACGTGCGCGGGTCATCGACAACGAGTTGCGCGACTTCCGGCTGAGCGGCGCGGAACTTCGTTCGCCGGGCCGCGAACGCTTCGCCGCGATCCAGGAAGAACTCGCCGCCATCCAGCAGCGCTTCTCGGAGAACGTGCTCGATGCCACCACCGGCTTCGAGCTGATCGTGGATGACCCGGCCCGCCTGGAGGGGCTGCCGGAAGACGCGGTCGCCGCCGCGCGCGCAGACGCCACGCGCAAAGGCAAGGAGGGCTGGCGTTTCACGCTGCAGTTCCCTTCCTATCTGCCGGTGATGCAATACGCGAAAGACCGCGCGTTGCGCGAGCAGATCTATCGCGCCTACGTCACGCGCGCTGCCAGCGGCTCCGACAAGGACAACACGCCGCTGATGCACCGGATACTTGCGCTGCGCCAGGAGAAGGCGCAGCTGCTCGGCTACGGCAACTTCGCGGAGGTCTCGCTGGTTGCCAAGATGGCCGATTCACCGGGGGCCGTCGAGAAGTTCCTGCTGGATCTTGCCCGCCGCGCCCGGCCGTTCGCGGAGAAGGATCTCGACGAGGTCAGGCGGTTCGCCGGCGAACGCCTCGGCCTCGAAGACCTCCAGGCCTGGGACCTGTCCTACGCCAGCGAGCAGCTCAAGCAGGAGCGGTATTCGTTCTCCGACAACGAGGTGAAGCAGTACTTCCAGCTGCCGCGGGTCCTGGACGGACTTTTCAAGCTGACCGAACGGATCTTCAGCGTGCAGATCCGCCAGGACGAAGCCGAGAGATGGCACCCTGACGTGCAGTTCTTCCGGATCGAATCCGGTGGACGGCTGATCGGCCAGTTCTACCTCGACCTCTATGCCCGCGAAGCCAAGCAGTCCGGCGCATGGATGGACGATTGTCGCGGTCGCAGCCGCCACCAGAGCCGTGCCGAAGGCAGCGTGCAGGACGTCCTGCAGACCCCGGTCGCCTACCTGGTGTGCAACTTCCAGCCGCCGGTCGACAGCAAGCCGGCACTGCTGACGCACGACGACGTCAGCACCCTCTTCCACGAGTTCGGCCACGGGCTGCACCACATGCTCACCCGCGTGGATGCGCTCGGCGTGTCGGGCATCGCCGGCGTCGAGTGGGATGCCGTCGAGCTGCCCAGCCAGTTCATGGAGAACTGGGCGTGGGAGTGGGAGATCGTGGTCTCGATGAGCCGGCACGTTCGCACCGGGCAGGACATGCCGCGCGAGCTATTCGACAAGATGATGCGCGCGCGCAACTTCCAGGCGGGGCTGCAGACCCTGCGGCAGATCGAGTTCTCGCTCTTCGATATGGAACTTCACCGCCGCCCATCCCTGGACGACGCCGGGGTCGCCGCCGACGAGGCAATCCAGCGGATTCTCGACCGGGTCCGGGACCAGGTCTCGGTGCTCAAGCCGCCCGCCTTCAACCGGTTTCAGAACAGCTTCAGCCACATCTTCGCAGGCGGCTATGCCGCCGGCTACTACAGCTACAAGTGGGCGGAAGTCCTGTCTGCCGACTGCTTTGCGGCGTTCGAGGAAGAGGGACTGTTCAACCCGGAGACCGGTGCACGGTTCCTGCGGGAGATCCTGTCGGTCGGCGGCAGTCGACCGGCCATCGACTCATTCAAGGCGTTCAGAGGTCGGGAGCCCAGGCTGGAGGCCCTGCTTCGCCATAATGGGATGGTCGAAGAGGCTGCCTGACGAGGACGGCATCACGCATATCCCGTCCGGCAGCCCGCCTCACAAGCGAGCGAGAAGGAACGGACATGAAACGCGTGTTGGTGAACAGCCTGGTCCTGGTTGCGATCGGGATCCCGGCCGCCCCGGTGGCGGCCCAATACAAGTGGCGCACGCCGGAAGGCACCACGGTCTACAGCGACGTGCCGCCGCCTTCGGGCGCGCGGTTGATGAACGACCGGGTGGGCGAAGCAGATGCACGGCCGGCCGTCGCTGCCGGCTCGACCGCCTCCAATCCGGAATTGCCCTACGAAATCAAGACGGCCAGCGGCAAGTTCCCGGTCGTGCTGTACACCGCGCCGGAATGCGCCCCCTGCTCCGCCGCCCGCCAGCACCTCAGCGCCCGTGGCATACCCTTCAACGAAAAGACGATCTCGAGCACTGCGGATTTCGAGGCCTTCAAGGGACGCGGCTTCAGCGACAACAGTTTTCCCGCGCTGACGGTCGGTCGCGAGAAGACCGTCGGATTCGAGGCTGGGGCATATGACCGGTTGCTGAATGCCGCCGGCTACCCGCGCGAGTCCCGGCTGCCGACGAACTACAAGCAGGTGGCTGCCGAGCCGATGACGCAGCCGCAGCCGCAGAAGATGGCGGTGACGGTGCAGCAGGGCCAGCCGGCAGCGCCGGCAGCAGCGGCGTCCAGCGAGCCGAGCGCCATCGAGCGTTATCGCCAGCAGATCCAGGCAGGAACCGCGAACCGGCGGGAAGACGAGCCTTCGATGCGCTTCTGATTCGCGTGTCCAGTGGCCTCTGTCGACGGCGCCCTCGGGCGCCGTTTGCATTCGGACCCGCTATCGCCTCAGGCGGGACCCGCGGCGCAACCCGCCGCCTGCACCTGCGAGACATTGCTGCCGGGCGGGACGCTGCGGGTCAGCCACACATTGCCGCCGATCGTCGATCCATGGCCGATGGTCACGCGGCCGAGCACCGTGGCTCCCGCATAGATGACGACGTCGTCCTCGACGATCGGATGCCGCGCGTCGCCCTTGACCAGGGAACCGTCCTCGCCCGCCGGGAACCGTTTGGCGCCCAGCGTCACCGCCTGGTAGAGCCTGACGTTGCGGCCGATGATGGCGGTTTCGCCGATGACGACGCCGGTGCCGTGGTCGATGAAGAAACGTTCGCCGATCTGCGCACCCGGGTGGATGTCGATGCCGGTCAACGAATGGGCGAGCTCGGCAATCATGCGTGCGGTGAGCGGCACGCCCAGCCTGTAGAGCACGCTGGCGAGGCGGTAGTGGGTGATAGCGGTGATGCCGGGATAGCAGACCAGCACCTCGTCGATGCTGCGCGCCGCCGGATCGCCCTGGTAGGCGGCGAGGATGTCGCTGTCCAGGAGCGCACGGATCCGCGGCAGCGTCTGGGCGAACTCGCGGGTGATCGCGAGGCCGCGGGCTGCATCCTGATCGCTGAGCGCATCCAGATTCGACGCGAACAGCAGTTCCCGGTTCAACTGCTCGTTCAACGAACGCAGCGCGACGTCCAGGGTGTGGCCGACGTAGTGATCGATGCCCTCCTCGGTCAGGTCCGCCCTGCCGAGGCGATTGGGGAACATGGCAGCGGTGAGGCCGGCGACGATGTCCGTGAGCGTTGCCCGTGACGGCAGTCTCGGCGGCCTGCCGTCGCGGTGCCTGCTCTGCAGCGACCGATCGCGCAGCTCGCGCAGTTGCGTGACCACCCCTTCGATGCCGAGGCCGTTTCCGGACGCCATGGATCCTCTCGATTCGCCGCTGTAGATCCCGCCAAATATACCGCCATCGCTGAAATACGACCCCCGTTGGCCGCAAGGTTAGACTTCCCGGTGCCAATGCGCCCCACTGCGCTCAACCCGCAGAACCAGCCGCAGAACTTCGGCGCGGACAGCCGGGCGGCGAAAACGCCAGCCTGTCGACAACCAGAGAGAGTGTGTGTACACCATGAGCGAACCCAAGCTGCACTTCGAAACACTGTCCGTCCACGCGGGCTATCAGCCTGATCCGACCACACGCGCCGTGGCCGTCCCGATCTTCCAGACCGTCGCCTACGCGTTCGACAATGCGCAGCACGGCGCCGACCTGTTCGACCTCAAGGTCCAGGGAAATATCTACACGCGCATCATGAATCCGACGCAGGACGTACTCGAGCAACGGGTGGCCGCGCTCGAGGGCGGCATCGCCGCACTCGCGCTTGCGTCGGGGCAGGCAGCAGTGACGTATTCGATCCAGACGATCTCCGAAGCCGGCGACAACATCATTTCGTCAACCGCGCTCTACGGCGGCACCTACAACCTGTTCGCGCACACGCTGCCCCAGTTCGGAATCGAGACCCGCTTCGCCGACCACACCGATCCCGCATCTTTCGAGAAGCTCATCGACGACCGCACCAAGGCGGTGTTCGTGGAATCGATGGGCAATCCGCAAGGGCGGGTGACGGACATCGCGCGGATCGCGGAAGTCGCGCATCGCCACGGCGCAATACCGGCGCTGCAATCTCGCCGTTCAATGCATTCCTGATCCTGCAGGGCATCGAGACGCTCGCGCTGCGCATGGACCGCATCTGCGACAACGCCCTCAAGGTGGCGCAGCACCTCGACAAGCACGCCAAGGTCGGCTGGGTCAGCTATGCAGGTCTCGAGAACCATCCCGACCGCAGGCTGGTCGACAAGTACCTTTCGGGCAAGGCCTCCGGGCTCATGACCTTCGGACTGAAGGCCGCCGCGCAGGGCGGCCGTGAAGCCGGCGCCCGCTTCCTGGACGCACTCAAGCTGTTCACGCGCCTGGTGAACATCGGCGACGCCAAGTCACTGGCCACGCATCCCGCGTCCACCACCCATCGCCAGCTCGCGCCGGCGGAATTGGCCAAAGCCGGAGTCGCCGAGGACACGGTGCGGCTGTCGATCGGCATCGAGCACATCGACGACCTCCTCGCCGACCTGGACCAGGCCCTAGCCGCGGTTTAGAGGGGGGAGGCGCCTCCGGCGCCTCGGGGGGGTTCCCCCCTCCACCAGCGATCCTTCCCCAGCATGATGTCCCCGTGGCTGCGCCCCGCCGGGATCATCGGAAAGCAGTTCTCCTGTGCCGCAACCCGCACGTCCAGGAAATACGGGCCGCTCGACTCGATGCATTCGAGCAGCGAGCTGTCGAGTTCCGCACGCGCCGACACGGCACGCCCCTGCCAGCCGAACGCGCGCGCAAGCGCCGGAAAATCCGGCAGCGCCTCGGTATAGCTGTGGCTGTAGCGTCCTCCGTGGTTCAACTCCTGCCACTGCCGCACCATGCCCATGTACCCGTTGTTCGACAGGATCACTTTCACCGGCGTGCGGTGCTGCGTGGCCGTGGACATCTCCTGGATGTTCATCAGGATCGACGCGTCGCCGCTGACGCAGACGACCAGCCGTTGCGGATGGGCAATCTGGGCACCGATCGCGGCCGGCAGGCCGTAGCCCATGGTTCCCGCGCCGCCCGATGTGAGCCAGCAGTTCGGCCGGTCGAAATGCAGGTACTGAGCCGCCCACATCTGGTGCTGTCCCACATCGGTAGCGACGATGGGATCGCGCCCGGCAAGGATGTGTTGAAGGCGCGTCATCAGCGCCTGCGGCGCGATGTGCTGCGAAGAATCCTCGAATGCAAGCGAATGCTGGGCGCGCCAGACGTCGATCTGGTTCCACCACGCCTGCAACCGCCCGGCATCGTCGCGCCCGCGCGCCTGCCAGGCCGCCAGCAATTCCGCCAGGACGAGGCGACAGTCGCCCTCGAGCGCCACATCCGCCCTGACCACCTTGCCGATCGAAGCGGGATCGATGTCGAGGTGGATGAAGCGTGCATGCGGCGCGAAGCCTTCGACCCGGCCGGTCACCCTGTCGTCGAAGCGCGCGCCCACGCAGACGATCAGGTCTGCGTCATGCATGGCCATGTTGGCTTCGAGCGTGCCGTGCATGCCAAGCATGCCGAGGAACGCGGGATCGGACGCAGGATAGGCGCCCAGGCCCAGCAGGGTCAGCGTGCACGGAGCTCCCGTCTCGCGCACCAGCCGGGCGAAGAGCTCGCAGGCCTCGGGACCCGAGTTGACCAGCCCGCCGCCGCCATAGAAGACCGGGCGGTGAGCCGCGCCGATCAGGTCGAGCGCATCGCGCACTGCTTCCGGCGAAACCGCGGGCGACATGCCCAGCGGCTCCTCGGCCGGCGCCGGCAGTTCCGGGCGAGGCACCGCCTGCTGTTGCAGGTCCTTCGGAAAATCGACCAGCACCGGACCCGGGCGACCGCCGGCGGCTACGGCATGCGCCCGGCGGATCAGCGCCGCTACCTGCGCCGTATCGCGGATCTGCACGTTCCACTTGGTGACGGTCGCCGAGATGCCGAGGGCGTCGCATTCCTGGAACGCATTGGTACCGATCGCCGAAACGGCGACTTGGCCGCTGATGCAGAGGATCGGCACCGAGTCGCTGTAGGCGTCGAGCAATCCAGTGGTGGTGTTGCTGACACCGGGTCCCGAGGTGACGAAGACCACGCCAACCTTGCCGGTGGTGCGCGCATAGCCTTCGGCAGCATGAACCGCCGCCTGCTCGTGGCGCACCAGCACGTGCCTCAGGCGCGGCTGGGCGTGCAGTGCATCGTAGAGAGGCAGCACTGCGCCGCCGGGATAGCCGAAAACGGTATCCACGCCCAGGTCGAGCAGCGTTTCGATGAGGACCGCAGCGCCGCTCGGTGCAGGGGCGCTTGCGGGGCCGGTGACGGACGGGACGATGGCGACGTACTCGTCGGACGCCACGGCGCGGTGAAGCGCACGATCGAGCAGATTTTCCATGCAGGCATTGTGCCTGCGGCGTTGCGGAAAAGGCTCCTGAACTTCTGCGGCGTACTGCCCGGCTGCCGAAAATATTCGGCACAATCTGGGTGTGCGCGGCAAGATCTTCCGCTCGATCCCCATCCCCCAGAAAATGACTCGCCATGAACCTCGACAAGTTCGATCTCGCCATCCTCGAGAGCCTGCAGCGTAACGCCCGGGCGAGCCTGCAGGAAATCGGCGCCCAGGCCGGGCTCACCGCCTCCCCTTGCTGGACACGCATCAAGCGGATGGAGGCAGCCGGCGTCATCGAGGGCTACACCGTCAAGCTCAACCCCACCGCGCTGGGACTTGCGGAAACAGTCATCGTGCAGGTCACGCTGGAGAGCCATTCCGACGAGGCCCTGATGGATTTCGGCCGGGCGCTGGGCTCGATCCCCGAGGTGCTGGAGGCTTTCCTGGTGTCCGGCGACTATGACTACTACGTGCGGATCGCCGTGAGCGATACCCGTGACTACGAGCGTCTGCTGCGCGAGCAGCTCTACAGGATCCCGGGCATCCGCCAGAGCAAGTCGAGCTTCGTGCTGCGCCAGCTGAAGCAAAGTCCCTTGCCGCTGCGGCGCTGAACCACCTCGGCTCATTACAATCGGAACAGATGCAGATCGTCCACACCCTTGCCGATTTGAAAATTGCCCGCGAGCGGCTGGGGCCGTGCGCCCTGGTGCCCACCATGGGCAACCTGCATGCGGGACACCTGGACCTGGTGGCGAAGGGTCGCGACAGTGGCCTTCCGGTCGCGACGAGCATCTTCGTGAACCGCCTGCAGTTCGCGCCGAGCGACGACTTCGACCGCTACCCGCGCACCCTCGAGGCGGATTGCGCAGCGCTCGAAGAGGCCGGCTGCGCGCTGGTGTTCGCACCGGCGGAGGGCGAACTCTATCCGCAGCCGCAGCGCTTCAAGGTCCAGCCCGACCCGGCGCTCGCGGATCTTCTCGAGGGTCACTTCCGCCCCGGCTTCTTCGTCGGCGTCTGCACGATCGTGATGAAGCTGTTCTGCTGCGTGCAGCCGCGGCTGGCGATCTTCGGCAAGAAGGACTACCAGCAGTGGCTGGTGATCAGGCAGATGGTCGAGCAATTCGCCCTGCCGATCGAGGTCGTCGCAGGCGAAACGGCTCGGGACGCCGATGGCCTCGCGTTGTCGTCCCGCAATGCCTACCTCGGCCCCGAACGGCGGCCGCGGGCAGCAGGACTGATCCGCGCGCTGCGCGAGCTGATTCAGGACTACGTCGGCGGCACCGCGGACCCCTCGGAGCTCGAGCCGCGGGCGATGGCGAGGCTGGCGGCGGCAGGGTGGACCCCGGACTACCTGACGATCCGCCGCCGCCAGGATCTGCAGCCGCCGGTGCCGGCGCGCGACCGACCCGGCGATCTGGTGGCGTTGGGCGCCGCCCGTCTCGGCGACACACGACTGGTCGACAATGTCGAATTCTGACCGGGAGCTGCGATGAAGCCTTCCACTACCCGCGCCGTGATCGTCGGCGGCGGCACCATGGGTGCGGACATCGCGCTGGTGCTGGCCCGGGCCGGCTGCCGCACGACAGTGGTGGAAGCCGCCGGGGCGCGGCACGAGGCGCTCGCGCGGCACCTGAAGCAGGGGCTCGAGGCGTTGGGTCATGCGCATCGGCAGGAGCGGCTCGACATCCAGGGTTCGTTGCAGGGATGCGACTGGCCGGCGATCGATCTGGTCATCGAATGCATCCCGGAGAAACTTCCCGCCAAGCAGGCGCTCTTCGCGCAACTCGTCGGATTGGCTCGCGATGACGCCGTCCTGTGCAGCAACAGTTCCAGCTTTCCGATATCGGCGATCGCCGCCGGCTTGCCGGGCGCCCGCCGGATGCTGGGGCTGCATTACTTCATGCCTGCGCATCTCGTGCCGCTGGTGGAGGTGGTCCTCGGCGCGCAGTCGGACCCCTCGCTTGGCGAGTCCCTCTGCGGCTTCGTGCGCGGCTGTGGCATGGTGCCGGTGCTGGTCCGTAAGGACCTGCCCGGTTTTCTCGCCAACCGGCTGCAGCATGCGCTCGCGCGCGAAGCCTTCGCTCTGATCGATGCAGGCGTGGCCACCGTCGAGGATGTCGATGCGGCCGTGCGCTTCGGCTTCGGTTTCCGATTCCTTGCAGCCGGACCGATGCTCCAGCGGGATCATGCCGGGCTTGACGTACACTGCGCTGCAGCGGCCACGATGTATCCGGACCTGGCGAGCAACACCGTGCCCTCGCCTTCCCTGTCGACGCGCGTCGAGCAGGGCAAACTGGGCATGAAGACCGGCGAGGGCTTCTACAAGTGGACCTCGCAGAGCATCGCCGCCGAGCGCAAGCGCTATGACACCCTGTTGCGTGCCGGACTGGGGCTGATCGCAGATGACTTGCCGAGAATCGACGATGCCTGAACACCTGATGAGGAGCCACACCGTGAGATCATCGCTGCTGCCTGCCATCGTGGCTGCGTTGTCCGCAGCGCTGCTGAGCGCGGCGCCGGTGCGCGCGCAGTCGGTGCTGGCACCGGCGTATCCGACCAAGACGATCAGGCTGGTGGTTCCCTATCCGCCGGGCGGCGCCACCGATGTGATCGGCCGCGTGATTGCGCAGAAGCTGTCGGCCGAGCTGGGCCATCAGGTAATCGTCGACAACCGCTCCGGTGCTGCGGGGAGCATTGGCGCCGGCATGGTCGCCAACGGCGCCGCCGACGGTCACACCCTGCTCATGGGCGCGCTGACCAGCCATTCCATCAACGCCGCTCTGTACGGCAAGACCGTACCCTTCGACATCGAGAAGAGCTTCGCGCCGATCTCGATCGTCGCCAGGGTGCCGCTGGTCTTCGTCGTTCATCCGGAGGTGAAGGCCGACAACCTGTCCGAACTGGTTGCGCTTGCCAAGGCGAACCCGGGCGCCGTGACGTTTGCATCCGCGGGCAACGGCTCGCCGCAGCACCTCGCCGGCGAGCTGTTCCAGCGCCTGGCAAACGTGCGCATGCTGCACGTGCCCTACAAGGGAAGCGGTCCGGCGATGGTGGACCTCATCGGCGGGCAAGTGCAGACGATGATCGAGACCGCGCCTGCAGCGCAGCCTCACATCAAAGGCGGCAAGCTGCGCGCGCTGGCCACCGCCACGCGCGAACCGGTGCCTACCCTGCCCGGCGTGCCGACCGCTGCCGAATCCGGCCTCCAGGGTTTCGAGGTCAGCTCCATGTTCGGCGTCGTGGCGCCGGCAGGCACGCCCGACGCCGTCATGGTCAAGTTGAGCACCGCGCTCAAGTCAATCATGGCCCAGCCGGACGTCAAGCAGAGCCTGCTCGAGCAGGGGGCGCTTGCGACCTGGACCACTGTGGAAGAAGCCGAAGCGGCGATTCGAGAAGAGAGCAACAAGTGGAAGAAACTGATCAAGGAGGCGAAGATCCAGGTCGAGTGAGGCAGCCAGCGCGAACGGCTGGCGCCATCGTCCAGACGCTGCCCGCACGGCGTCGAGCACCTGACTGATCGTGTCTGCCGGACTTTCCCGCATTTCTGCGCCGCCTATCCTCCCCCGAATAGATCTACCGCAATACCATTCCCTTGTACATAAACAAGCCGTCGCGGCGTTTTATCGTCGGCTGGCGAACTGGAGCATTCAATGGATCTGGATCTCTTATCTCCCCAATTCTGGGTTGCCGTCGGCCAGATCATCATGATCGACATCCTGCTCGGCGGCGACAACGCGGTGGTCATCGCCCTTGCATGCCGGCGGCTCGATCCGGCCAAGCGCAGGCTCGGCATCCTCTGGGGGACGGCGGGTGCCATCGGCTTGCGTGTCATCCTGATCTTCTTCGCCCTTACCCTCCTGGCGATTCCCTACCTCAAGATCGTCGGGGCACTGCTGCTGCTGTGGATCGGCGTCAAGCTGCTGGTGCCGGACGACGAGGACGCCCACGGCACGATCGAAGGATCCGACCGGCTCTGGGCAGCGGTGCGCACCGTGATCGTCGCCGACCTGGTGATGAGCATCGACAATGTGATCGCGATCGCGGGTGCTGCGCAAGGCGCCGGCGAAGGTCACCAGATGCCGCTGGTGGTCTTCGGCCTGCTGGTCAGCGTGCCGATCATCGTCTGGGGCAGCCAGCTGGTCATCAAGCTGATGGACCGGTTTCCGATCGTCATCACCTTGGGCGGCATGCTGCTCGGCTGGATCGCCGGCGGCATGATCATCACGGATCCTGCGATCGTGGACTACCTGCAGCCGTACATGGGCTGGCTTCACTATGCTGCGCCGGCTGTAGGCGCCCTGCTCGTGCTCGCAGCAGGCAGGTGGCATGCGTCGCGCAAGGCGGTCCACCATGCGGTCGAGGAAGTCGAAGAGGACATCGCACAGGAGGAAGCCGAAGAGGCCGCCAAGCAGGCGGCTGGCAGGCGCCCAGGCGAGGCCCGTACCTAGGCCGGACTCGTGAAGATCGCCACCTGGAACGTCAACTCGCTCAAAGTCCGCATCGATCATCTGCTCGGCTGGCTGCAGCAGAACCCGATCGACATCGTCGGCCTGCAGGAGACCAAGCTGGTCGACGAGAAGTTCCCGGTGGATCCGCTGCGCGAAGCGGGCTACGAAGCGATCTTCTCGGGGCAGCCCACCTACAACGGCGTCGCCATCCTCTATCGGCGGGACCTGGGGCTGGAACCGGAAGACATCGTCATCGACAACCCGCTGTTGCCTGACCACCAGAAGCGCCTGGTCACCGCGCGCTTCGGCAGCCTGCGCGTGACGTGCGCCTACTTTCCGAACGGCCAGTCGGTGGGCAGCGAGAAGTACGAGTACAAGCTTCGCTGGATCGCGGCGCTGCAGGAATGGCTCGAGCGGCTCGACGGGTCGAGTCCGCTGGCGGACAAGGTGCTGCTCGGCGACTTCAACATCGCCCCCGCCGACGAGGACGTCCACGATCCCGAGCTGTGGCGCGGCCAGCTGCATGTCTCGGATGCAGAGCGCGAAGGCTACCGACGGCTCCTGTCGCTCGGTCTTCACGATGCGTTCCGTCTGCACGAGCAGCCGCCGCGGCTCTTCAGCTGGTGGGACTACCGCCAGCTCGCCTTTCGCCGCAACACCGGCCTGCGGATCGACATCATCCTGGTCTCCGAATCGCTGCGCCAGCGGGTGCGGTCGTGCTGGATCGACAAGGGGCCGCGCAGGCTGGAGAAGCCCAGTGACCATGCGCCGGTGGTGGTGGAGCTCCTGCGCTAGGCCCTACGGGTTGGGTCTGAAAGGGGCGCATGCGGCGTTGCTGAACCCGGTCGATAGCCCAGCTATCGACCGGAACCCGCGCCTTGCCTGCGCCCCTTTCAGTCCCCAACGCGAGGTCGTCCTTCTGCGGCCCAGGCTCCTATTCGTCCAGACCGAGTTCCTGGATCTTGCGGGTGATCGTGTTGCGGCCGATGCCCAGGCGCTGGGCGGCTTCCACCCGCCGGCCGCGGGTGTGCTTGAGGGCGGCGCGGATCATCGTCGCCTCGAAGACACGGGTGAGACGAGCCATGACGCCGGATTGCTCGGCGACATCCGGATTGATGACCGTCACGTCGCTTCCGGCAGCGAGCTGACGGGCGGCTTCGCGGGCTAGGAGTTCGGCCCACTGCGGCAGAGGTTCCGCTGCGCCCTGTCCGTCGGCTGTGCCGGCAGATCCGTCTAGCGTCTCGCCACCCATGGCCGACCTGGCGGGGGCCTCTGCGGTGCCGAAGTCGCCACGGACAGCGCCGGCCGCGCCTGGCGACTGTGACTCATCGATGCCGAGGAATCCTTCCAGGGTCGGTGGCGAGGTCGCGCCCGCCGCCACCGGCGGGGCGTACGCATTGCCGGCGATGCCGCCTGCCAGCGCGGCGGCTCCCTGCGCGGGGCCAGGCGCGGCCGCCGACTGCCCTGCGCCGGCTGGTGCGGAACCTGCGCGGCCGCCAAGAATCTCCGGCGGCAGGTCGCGGGCCGAAATGACCTGCGTCGGCGCCATCACCGTCAACCAGTTGCAGACGTTCTCCAGTTGCCGGACGTTGCCCGGCCATTCCGCCCGCTGGAGCCATTCGATGGCATCCGGGGCGACCCGCTTGGCTTCGACGCCGAGATCGGCGGCGCTCTTGGCGAGGAAGTGCCGCGCCAGTAGCGGGATATCCTCGACCCGATCACGCAACGGCGGCAGCCGCAGCCGGATCACGTTGAGGCGATGAAAGAGGTCCTCGCGAAACAGACCCTGGCGGGCGCGTTCCTCGAGGTTCTGGTGGGTGGCGGCGATGACCCGCACGTTGCTCTTGATCGCCTGGTGCCCCCCCACCCGGTAGTAGTGGCCTTCGGAGAGCACGCGCAGCAGGCGGGTCTGCATTTCCGCCGGCATGTCGCCGATCTCGTCGAGGAACAGCGTGCCGCCGTCGGCCTGCTCGAAGCGGCCGCGGCGCTGCTGCTGCGCGCCGGTGAACGAGCCGCGCTCGTGGCCGAACAGCTCGGACTCCAGCAGGTCACGCGGAATCGCGGCCATGTTCAAGGCGACGAACGGCTTTGCGGCGCGCGCACTGTGCCGGTGCAGGGCCCGGGCGATCAGCTCCTTGCCGGTGCCTGATTCCCCAGTGACCAGCACCGTCACCGACGACTGCGACAGCCGGCCGATGGCGCGAAAGACCTCCTGCATCGCCGGTGCCTGGCCGAGCATGTCCTGCCCTTCCAGCGCCACTTCGGCGGGCACGTCCACGACGTCGTTCTCATTGACTGCGCGGCGGATGAGCTCGATCGCCTGCGACAAATCGAACGGCTTCGGAAGGTATTCGAACGCTCCGCCCTGGAAAGCGGAGACCGCGCTGTCGAGGTCCGAATAGGCGGTCATGATGATGACCGGCATGTTCGGGCGCTTCTGCCGCGCCTGGTAGAGCAGCTCGATGCCGGACTCGCCCGGCATGCGGATGTCCGAGACCAGCACCTTCGGAACCGCCTCGTCGAGGGCCACGATGACGTCGCGTGCCTCCCGGAAGCTGCGCACCCGGTAGCCTTCCTTGGCCAGCGCCCGCTCGAGCACCCAGCGGATCGACTGGTCGTCATCGACGATCCAGACTTCGTCCATGGTGTCCGCCTTGTAACCGGCAACCACTGCGCGCGCTGTCTTTACAACAGCGGGAGCAGCATCCTGAAATCCGTCAAACCCGGCCGACTCTCGCATTCAATCAAACCCCCGTGCTGCTCGACAAAAGTCTGGGCAAGCGGCAGGCCGAGCCCGCTTCCACCCTCGCGCCCGGACACCAGCGGAAAGAAGATGCGATCAAGCAGCCCGCTCGGTATTCCAGGTCCATTGTCGATTACATGCAATTCCAGTGCCAGCTTGTGCCGGATCCTGGCAATGACCACATGTCGGGCGATGCGGGTCCGCAAGCGGATGACGCCGCTTCCGTCGAGCGCCTGCGCGGCGTTGCGCACCAGGTTGAGAAGCGCCTGGATCAGTTGTTCCTTGTCGGCGACCAGCTCGGGCAGGCTGGCATCGTAGTCGCGCTCGATGGCCAGCCCTTGCGCATATTCCGCGAGCACGATCGAACGCACGCGCTCGCAGACCTCGTGCACGTTGACATGCTCCACCGGCCGCGCGGGACGGTGCGGTGCGAGGAGCCGGTCGACGAGCTTCTGCAGGCGGTCGGCCTCCTTGATCATCACCTGCGTGTATTCGCGCAGCTCAGGCGCCTTCAGCTCCGCCTCGAGCAGCTGGGCCGCGCCGCGGATGCCGCCCAAGGGGTTCTTGATCTCGTGCGCGAGGTTGCGCACCAGTTCGCGGTTCGCGCGCGCCGAGTCGTGCATGCGCTCTTCGCGGTCGATGCGCAGCCGCTGGTCGACCTCGTGGAACTCCATCAGCATCGCCCCAAGGTCGCTCTCGAGCGCTACCGCCAGGCAGTGCACCATCAGCGGCTCGTGCCCCGCCATCTCCAGCACCAGGTCCTGCCCCTTCTGGCCGAACTCGTTGTTGCAGGCCTGCGCGAGCAGGTTGCGGATCAGCGAGCCATTGAGGAACAGCGCTGCGAACGGCTGTCCGGCGAGCGCCCGCGACGATACGCCGAACAACTGCGATCCGGCGTGGTTGATGAAGACCGTGCTGCCGTTGGCGTCGAGCAGGACGACGGCGCTGCCCAGCAGGTCCAGGCCCGCCAGGCGGGAGTTGGGATGCCGGCGCCGATCAAGCGCGTCACCACCCTGTACGCCTGATCGATTGAACGCTATTTGACGCCTTCCAGTTCGCGCCGCAGCGCGGCGACGTTGGTCTCCGAACGGGTGATGTCGTCCTTCAGGCGCTCCACCCGGTCGAGGTACTTCTGGTAGTTGCGTTCGTTGCCGAGGCGCTCCGGTTCGCCGCCGTTGTACTCCTTGCGGAAATCCTCCAGGCGCGCCTGCTCGCGGCTCAGCTCATCCTCGAGGATGCGCCGGCGGTCGGAATCGCGGCTTCGCTGCGCGGCCGCGTCGACCCGCGGGAAATCCGCAGGCGCAGCGTTGGCCGTGGTGGCTCGGGCGCCGCTCGCCGGCGTGCGCGGGGACGGCACCGTCGTCAGCGACGGCAGGTCCATGGGCTTGCAGTTCTTGCCCGGCGCGTTCTGGAAGAGCGGCGTGCCGTCGGGGGACTCGCAGCGATAGATCTGGGCTTGCGCGAGCGGCACCGCCAGCAGGCTTCCAAGGCTGATCAGGAGGCTCGTACGGAGTAGCAACTTTGTCATCTTGAACCGCCGTCACAGGCTGCTATCGGAACGGGCAGTCTAAAGCAATTCAGCGGGCCTTCCGGGGCTGCCGGCCGCCATTGGGACCTGCGACAACGGTTGCACGACCAATGGCGGCGTGGGACTCCTGGCCGGATGATCGCAGCCCCGCCCAGGCCCTTATACCCTGCTCAGCAGGAGTAGTACATGTCGAACTCGGCCGGATGGGTAGTCATGCGGATCCTCTGGACTTCCTCCATCTTGAGCGCGATGTAGGCATCGATCATGTCGTTGGTGAAGACGCCGCCGCGGGTCAGGAACTCCCGGTCCCGGTCCAGGCATTCCAGCGCCTGGTCGAGCGAACTGCAGACGGTCGGGATCTTCGCATCCTCTTCCGGCGGCAGGTCGTAGAGGTTCTTGTCTGCCGGATCGCCGGGGTGGATCTTGTTCTGCACGCCATCGAGGCCGGCCATCATCAGCGCCGAGAAGGCCAGGTACGGGTTGGCGATCGGATCCGGGAAGCGCGCCTCGATGCGGCGGCCCTTCGGGCTCGCGACGTACGGGATGCGGATCGATGCCGAACGGTTGCGCGCCGAGTAGGCCAGCTTCACCGGCGCCTCGAAGTGCGGGACCAGCCGGCGGTAGGAGTTGGTGCCGGGATTGGTGATGGCGTTGAGCGCGCGTGCGTGCTTGATGATGCCGCCGATGTAGTAGAGCGCGAAGTCCGACAGCCCGGCGTACTTGTCGCCGGCGAAGAGGTTGGTGCCGTCCTTCCAGATCGACTGGTGCACGTGCATGCCCGAGCCGTTGTCGCCGACCATCGGCTTCGGCATGAAGCTCGCCGTCTTGCCGTAGCTGGCGGCAACGTTGTGAACCACGTACTTCAGGATCTGCAGCCAGTCGGCGCGCTGCACCAGCGGCGCGAACTTGGTGCCGATCTCGCACTGGCCGGCGCCGGCCACCTCGTGGTGATGCACCTCGACCGGCACGCCCATCTGCTCGAGGATCAGGCACATCTCGGAGCGGATGTCCTGCAGCGAGTCGACCGGCGGGACCGGGAAATAGCCGCCTTTGACGGCGGGCCGATGGCCGCTGTTGCCGCCTTCGAAGCGCTTGTTGGTCGACCACGAGGCTTCCTCGGAGTCGATCTGCACCGAACAGCCCGACATGTCGACGTGCCAGGTGACGGAGTCGAAGATGAAGAATTCGGGCTCGGGGCCGAAGTAGGCGACATCGCCGATGCCGCTGGACTTGAGGTATGCCTCGGCGCGCTTGGCAAGCGAGCGCGGGTCGCGCTCGTAGCCCTTGCCGTCGCCCGGCTCGACCACGTCGCAGCTCATGATCAGCGTCGCTTCCTCGCGGAACGGATCCATCACGGCCGTGGACGCATCCGGCATCAACTGCATGTCGGAGGCCTGGATCCCCTTCCAACCGGCAACCGAAGAACCGTCGAAGGCATGACCGTCGGTGAACTTGTCTTCGTTGAAGGAGGATACCGGCACCGTGACGTGCTGTTCCTTGCCTTTGGTGTCCGTGAACCGGAGGTCAACGAACTTGACTTCGTTGTCGGCGATCTTCTTCATGACGTCTTTGGCGGTTGCCATTCACTACTCTCCTGTGGGTTTCAGCAAATCGATTGGGGCGGTTGAGACTGGAAGGCGTTTGAGGATGCAGAACACAAAGCAGCCGGCTCAAGCACTCGATTGGAGCCGAAGCGAAAAGCATGCCATTGATGGGCGTCACCGGGCTTAGCCACCCACCCGGAACACCCGGGCGGCATTCGAGCGCGGCCCCGTCCTGGTGCATATTATGCCAATTCAGTGCACCGTCTCTGTGCATCACTTGATGCACACTATCCGTGCACCGAACCGACCTGCGTGCACCGTCATCGCGCAGGGCGGATCGGGATCTGCCTGGTCCGAGAACCGACCCTTTCCGGCAGGAACATCTCCTGGAGATCGTTCAGGAAGCGCAGACCGAGCTCCGTCGGCGCGAGCCGCGCCGGATCCGCGAGCAGCAGCCCCTTGCCTGCCGCCTTGTCGAGGCCGCGCGCGACCACGGCGAGGGACTGGCCGGTCCGTTCCTCGAACAGCGACGCCGGTACCCCCTCGACGAGTCGCAGAGCGTTCAGCATGAACTCGAACGGCAGGTCCCGCGGCGACAGTACACGGTCGATCTCGAGCGCGTTGCCGGCAGCTGCAGCCTCCACGTAGCGTCGCGGGTGCCGAAAGCGCGCCTGGCGCGTGATGCGGTCGTGGAAAGAGAGCTTGCCGTGCGCCCCCGCCCCTATGCCGAGATAGTCGCCGAAGGTCCAGTAGTTGAGGTTGTGGCGGGCGCGATGTCCGGAGCGCGCGTAAGCGGAGACTTCGTAATGATCGAACCCGGCTGCGCCAAGCTGCGCCTCGACCGCGTCCTGCATCGCTGCCGCCTGGTCTTCGTCCGGCAGGTCGGGGGGAAAGCGGGCGAACAGCGTGTTCGGCTCGAGGGTGAGATGGTAGAGCGAGAGGTGCGGCGGCTCGAAGGCGAGCGCCTGCGCCAGGTCGCCGGCCAGCTGGGCCGGCGTCTGCCCCGGCAGTGCATACATCAGATCGAGATTGAAGGTCGGGAAGATCTCGCCGTGCCGCCTCTGCCGCCTGCCGAGCCTGGCGGGCATCGTGGACACGGCCGATGGCGGCGAGCCGCTCGTCGTCGAAGCTCTGCACGCCGAGCGAGAGCCGGTTGACGCCGGCACTTCGAAAGCCGGCGAAGCGTTCGCGCTCGAATGTCCCGGGATTGGCTTCCATGGTGACCTCGGCATCGGGGGCCACCCGCAGGCGCGAGCGCAGGCTGGCCAGGAGCCGGTCGATCCCGTCGGGCGAGAACAGGCTGGGCGTGCCGCCGCCGAGGAAGATGGTCTGCACCGGCCGCCCCCAGACGAGGGGCAGGCTCGCGTCGAGATCAGCCTCCAGCGCGTCGAGGTAGGCGCGCTCGTCGAAGCCTTCCGCCGGCGCCTCGTGCGAATTGAAGTCGCAGTAGGGGCACTTCCGGATGCACCACGGCAGATGCACGTACACGCCCAGCGGCGGCAACTGCGCAAGGCCCGGATTCGTCGATTCAGCCATCTGTCCAGCCATCCTGCCCGGCCGTTCCGCGAGGGAATGCGGCTCAGACCCCCCTGCTCTGCCGCCAGCGCCCGCGCCAGGGCATCGATCGCCCGGCTGCGATGGCTGATCAGGTTTTTCTGGCCGGCATCCAGCTCTGCGGCGGTCAGACATTCTCCCGCGGCCAGGAAATGAGGGTCGTAGCCGAAGCCGCTGCTGCCACGAGGCTCCGCAACCAGGACGCCGGGCCAGACTCCTTCGGCGATCAGCGGCCGCGGATCTTCCGGATGGCGCATCAGCACCACGATGCAGTAGTAGTAGCAGCTCACCGGCTGCTCCAGCGCAGCCGTCTCCCGGATCAACTTGCGGTTGTTGTCGAGGTCCACCTGCTCGCGCGGCAAGCCAGCCGCCGGTTCGCAATAGCGAGCCGAGCGCACGCCGGGGGCGCCGCCGAGCGCCGGCACGCAAATGCCCGAGTCGTCGGCCAGCGCCGGCAAACCCGAAGCTTCGCTGGCATGCCGTGCCTTCGCCAGCGCATTTTCGACGAAGGTTGCATGGGGCTCTTGAGCATCGTCGATGCCGAGTTCCTTCTGCATGACGATCGTGACGCCGAACGGAGCGAGCAGGGCCTGGAACTCCCTGGCTTTTCCCGGGTTGCCGGTTGCGAGGACCCAGCGTCGTGCCTCGTTCCCGGCCGGTTTGCTCATGTCGATACCGCTGCCTGACGCACCCGTCACCGAAGTGCCTGTCCCTGAAGCGCCTGCCGCTGCAGCGCCGCCAGTTGACCGATGCCTCGCGCCGCCAGGTCGAGGAGCGTGTCGACCTGCGCCCGCGAGAACGGCTTGCCTTCTGCGGTTCCCTGCACCTCCACCATGCCTTGTGCATTGGTCATGACGACATTCATGTCGGTGTCGCAGGTCGAATCCTCGCCGTAGTCGAGATCCAGCAGCACCTGCCCGTCGGCTGCGAGGCCGACCGACACGGCCGCCACCGAGCCGCGCAGCGGATCATGCGCGAGCGCGCCCGATGCCAGCAGGCCGTCGACCGCGTCGCGCAGCGCCACCCAGGCGCCGGTGATCGCCGCGGTGCGTGTGCCGCCGTCGGCCTGCAGGACGTCGCAATCGAGATGGATGGTGCGCTCGCCGAGGGACGGCATGTCGGTCACTGCACGCAGGCTGCGGCCGATCAGCCGCTGGATCTCGAGCGTTCGTCCACCCTGCTTGCCGCGGGCAGCTTCGCGATCGCTGCGGGTATGCGTCGAGCGGGGCAGCATGCCGTATTCGGCGGTGACCCAGCCGATGCCCTTGCCCTTCATGAATCCCGGCACCTTATCCAGGACGCTGGCGGTGCAAAGCACGCGCGTGTGACCAAAGGAGACCAGCACCGAGCCCTCGGCGTGGCGGGTGAAGCCGCGCTCGAAGGTGACCGGGCGCAATTGGTCGAAGGCACGGCCGTCGGCGCGCAAACTGGATTCGGACGTCATGTAGGTAATGCTCTCAAGGAAAGCCGGTAGGCCCGGCAGCTTACCTGGATTCGCGATTCGAGCGCTGGATCGCGTCCTGGATCTCGGCGATGGTGCGCTCGATCTCGTCCTCGGTCAGGTCCGTCGGCTCGGCCTCCGGCCCCGGATTCACGCCGATGGCGATGGTTGTGGTCACCGCACCGTCGGGCAGGCCGAGCGACGACAGGGTCGGAACGTCGTCCACGATCTCGCTGTCCCACTGCAAGGCCAGGGCCGTGGTGTTGTCGGCGGTGGCACCGTTGCGCTGGACGGCCCGCCGCACCAACCGGGGCACGGCCTCCATCACCGGTTCCTCGCTGAGCGCCTTCGCCATCTCCGCTTCGTCAGTGCCGCTCCAGAACCCGTCGCTGCAGAGCAGGATCACGTCGCCAGGACGCAGCGGGTACTGCGAATGGACCTCGACGGAGGGCTCGAACGGCGAGCCGAGGCAGTTGAGCACCTTGTTGCGCTCGGGGTGCGTTTCTGTCTCTTCCTGGGTGATCAGGCCGAGGTTGAGCAGGTTCTCCACCTTGGAATGATCCCGCGTCCGGGTCACCGGTTTGCCGCGACGCATCAGGTACAGGCGTGAATCACCCGCGTGCGCCCACCAGGCCATGTTGTCCTGGATGATGCAGGCGACGATGGTGGTGCGGGGGCATTCCGGCAGGCCGTGCATCTCGCGGTAGCGGTGCAGTTCGCGATGGCCGGCGCGAAAGGCTTGTTCCAGGAACTCGGCAGGATCCTGCAGCCGCGGCTGTGCCGCCTGCTGGAACATCGCCGCCGCCGTCTGCATCGACAACTGCGCCGCCACCTCGCCACGCATGTGACCGCCCATGCCATCGGCGACGATCATCAGCAACGATTCCCGCGAGAAGCAGTAGCCCATCCGGTCCTGGTTGCTGGAACGGGCACCGATGTCGGTGTCCTGGAAGATCGAAAAGCGCATGGGATTCCGCTTGGTCGTTCAGCGGCCGGTGCCGCCGGTGAAATGGGGCTGGTGCTTCAGATTCATGCTTCGGACTTCTGCGTGGGCCACAGCGCGGTAGTCTCCACGGCGGGGCCACCGCGGCGGCGCTTGCGAAACGAGACCGAGCCGAGCCAGCGCATCGGCGAGAACACGCGCTTGCTTTTGGGGACGTCGGGCGGTTCGCGCAGCGCCCGCTGCAGCGAGAACACGCTCTGCGGCCGCTCGAGCGGGTTGATCTTCATGCACCAGTTGACCAGGTCCAGCAACTGCTGCGAATAGTGCTGCGCCGCGGGCTGCATGGCGGCATCGACCTTGTCGTGCACGATGCGCTGGTCGGCAGGCTGCGGCGGGGCACCCAGCATGCAGGCGTACATGCTGGCGCCGAGGCCGTAGATGTCGGTCCAGGGACCGAGTTGCTGGTTCTTCTTGTAGAGTTCGGGCGCGGCGAAGCCGGGCGTGTACATCGGGAACAGCTTCGGCGCGTCCTGGGTGAGGGTCTGGCGGGCGGCGCCGAAATCCAGGAGCATCGGCGTGCCGTCACGCTTGAGGTAGATGTTGGCGGGCTTCAAGTCCAGGTGCAGCAGCCGGTTGGCATGCACCTCCCGCAACCCGTTCATCACCTGCGCGAAGATCCGCCGGATGTGGCGCTCGGGCAGCACCTCCTTGCCGGGCCGGTTGCGGTGATGGACGATGAGCTCCTGCAGGCTGCGGCCGCCTTCGTACGCCATGACCATGTAGACGGTCTCGTTGGCGCGAAAGAAGTTGAGCACCCGAACCACGTTGGGGTGGATAACCTTGGAGAGCGCCCTGCCTTCCTCGAAGAAGCACTTGAGGCCGTTGCGGTAGGTCGGCAGGTTCTCGCCGCTGACCGTGGGCACCAGCTCCCCGACACCGCGCCTGACCAGCGAGCTCGGCAGGTATTCCTTGATCGCCACCGGTTGCCCATCGCCGTCGTGGGCAAGGTAGACCATGGAGAAACCGCCACTGGCGATCTTTCTTACAATGCGATAACCGCCTGCCTCGAGGCCTTCCGGAAGCGGCGCGTTGTGCTGGGTTGCCATCTTCCGATTGTAAAAGGGTTACATGCACTCTCACCAGAAGGGCGGAAGCGATTTCGCCGCTGTGGTCGCCGCCCGTCCCGCCGGCAAGACCGTCCGTAGCATGACCGGCTACGCCCACCGCTCGGAGGACACCGCGATCGGCCGCGCGACCGTCGAGTTGCGGTCGGTCAACTCCCGCTTCACCGATCTGCAATTCCGCCTCGTTGACGAGCTGCGCGCCCTCGAACCGCTGCTTCGCGAGCAGATCACCGCAGCGGTCAGCCGCGGCAAGATCGAATGCCGGATGCAACTGCGCAGCCGCGACGCCGACGCGGGCAGCATCCGTCTTGACGAGGCCCTGATCGCCAACCTCGCGCGGGCGGATGCGCGCATCCGCGAGCTGGCACCGGAGGCGGCGCCGATGACGGTTGCCGACTACCTGCGCTGGCAGGCGGGCAGCGCCAGCGCAGGCACCACCGCCAGTGGCGGTGGCGTCGAAGACGCGGGCGAAGGCGAAACCGGCGGGCGTGACCTGGCGACCGACCGGCTCTGGCAGGTGCTGCAGCCGATGGTCTCGCAAGTGCTGGCGGAATTCGTCGCCAGCCGCGAGCGCGAGGGCGCCCGGCTGGCCGCCACCATCGTCACCCATGTCGAAGCAATGAAGGTGGTGGTCGCAGCTCTCGAGCCGCTGGTTCCGGAGCTGCTCGCCGGCGCCGAGGCCAGGCTCGTCGCCAGGCTGCAGGAAGCCATGCCGCAGGCCGCGAGCGGCATTGCGCCGGAGGAGACATTCGCGCGCATCCGCCAGGAGGTCGCGCTGCTGGGGCTGCGTGGCGATGTCACCGAGGAGTTCAACCGACTCGGTATCCACTTCGCGGAAGTCCTGCGCGCGCTCGACCAAGGAGGCGCGGTGGGCAAGCGCCTGGATTTCCTGACCCAGGAGCTCAATCGCGAAGCAAACACGCTCGCTTCCAAGGCAAGCGGCGTCGCGGTCACCGACGGCGCGGTCGCGCTCAAGCTGCTGATCGAGCAGATGCGCGAGCAGGTGCAGAACCTCGAGTAGGCTAACATCGAGCGGCCGGCCGATCAGGAGACAACGCCATGCCAGCACCCCGCGTCATCGCCGCCTGTTGCGCCGCATTCGCGGCGTCGCTCCCGCTGCCTGTGGCGGCTGCCGAGCTGTCGCTCGAGCAGGTGAAGGAACGTCTCAGCGCCGCCAGCGCCGCCGCACCGGCAGATTTTGCCGGCAAGGACCTTTCCGATCTCGACCTGAGCGGACTGGACCTGCGCCACGCCGCGCTCGAAGGGGCAAGCCTCTTCGGCGCGAAGCTGGTGAACAGCGACCTGCGCGGCAGCGTACTGCGCAAGGCCAACCTCAACGGCGCGTGGCTGATGGGCGCGAACTTCAGCGGTGCCGACCTCAGCGGCGCGAGCCTGCTGTCGGTCGTCGTGCTTGGCGGCGCGGTGAAGACGCGGCCGACGTTCGCCGGTGCGAACATGCGCGGCGTACGCATGATCGCCGACCTGCCGAACGCCGATCTGGCGGGAGCGGACCTGGGCGAGGCGCGGATCGGCGTCAACATCAGGAACCAGGGAATGGGGCAGATGCGCACCGACCTCTCGGGCGCCAATCTCGCCGGCGTCAATCTCGCCGGCGCGGACGTCAACCGCTCGCTGATGGCGTTCGCCAATCTCCGCGGCAGCAACCTGCGTGGCGCCAACTTCTTTCGAGTGAAGCTCGCCGGTGCGGACTTGTCGGACGCCGACGTGACCGGCACCGATTTCTCCGAAGCCGACATGGACGGCGTCGTCCTGCGCAACGTCAAGGGGCTGGACCAGGCAAAGGGGCTCGACAGCGCGCAGAACGTCGACCGGACGGTGCGATGAAAGACGTGGTCGCGGACGTGAACACGGACGTGGAGGTGGCTATCGTCGGTGCCGGCATCGGCGGCCTCTGCCTGGCGCTCAGCCTGCATCAGGCCGGAATCGGCTGCCGGGTGTACGAGGCGGTGCCGTCGTTGAAGCCGCTGGGCGTGGGCATCAACCTTCTGCCGCATGCGGTGCGTGAGCTCGACGAACTGGGGCTGCTGCCGGCGCTGGATGCGGTCGCGGTGCGCACCAGCGAGTCGATCTTCTTCACCCGCCATGGACAGCTCATCTTCCGCGAGCCGGCGGGGCTGGAAGCCGGCTACGACTGGCCGCAGTTCTCCATACACCGCGGCGACCTGCAGTCGCTGTTGCTTGCCGAAACGCTGGCGCGGCTCGGTCCCGACAGCGTCGCCTGCGGACATGCCCTCAGCGGCTTCGGCCAGGACGACCGCGGCGTGCTCCTGCGCTTCGCCGCAGCCGATGGCACCCCGTTGCCGGAGGTGCGAGCGGCGGTCGCCGTCGGCTGCGACGGCATCCATTCGGTGCTGCGCAAGCAGCTCTATCCGCAGGAGGGTCCGCCCCGCTATTCGGGCGTCAACATGTGGCGGGGCGTGACCCGCTGGCCGCCCTTTCTCTCCGCGGCGAGCATGGTCCGCGCCGGCTGGCTGTCGGTTGGAAAGATGGTGATCTATCCGATCCGCAATTCGATCGACGGGCAGGGTCGTCAACTGGTCAACTGGGTCGCCGAGATCGAATCGCCGCACCCGGCGCAGCGCGACTGGAGCCGCGCCGGCCGGCTCGAGGACTTCCTGCCCGCGTTCGCCGACTGGCATTTCGACTGGCTCGACGTGCCGGCCCTGATCCGTGCGGCGGATTCGGTGCTGGAATACCCGATGGTGGATCAGGATCCGCTGCCGCGCTGGACTCACGGCCGGGTGACCCTGCTTGGCGACGCGGCGCATCCGATGGTGCCGCGCGGCTCCAATGGCGCCGGCCAGGCGATCATCGACGCCCGCTACCTCGCCGGCGCGCTCCAGCGGGACGGCGTCGGGCCCGCGGCGCTGGAGGACTACGATCGGGAACGCGTCGCAGCCACGACCGATGTGGTGCTCACCAACCGCACCAATCCACCCGATGCGATCCTGCGGCTGGTGCACGAGCGTTCGGGCGGACAGCCGTTCAGCCGCATCGGCGAGGTCGTCGGCATCGATGAACTGCGAGCGATATCGGACAACTACAAGCGCGTGGCCGGCTACGACCCCGCGCTCCTCAAGGCGCGACCATCCCATGTCCGCGGGCGTGCCCCCCGCCCATCCGGAGCCGATCGATGATCCGAGTACTCAAGCGGCTCAGCCGCAACATCCCTGCCCTCCTCGTCGCCGGCCTGGTCAGCACCGCCGCCCATGCCTGGCCGGATCATCCGATCACGCTGGTGGTGCCCTACACCCCCGGCACCGGTATCGACCTGATCGCAAGGCAGCTGGCGAACCACCTGCCCGCGCAACTCGGCCAACCGGTCGTGGTCAGCAATGTGCCTGGAGCGAGCGGCAACATCGGCAGCGAGAAAGTCGCGCATGCGAAGCCCGACGGCTATACGCTGCTGGTCCAGGTCAGCACGCTGGTGATGAACGGCAGCCTCTACAAGTCCCTGCCCTACGACCCGGTTGCCGACTTCACGCCGGTCACCCTCACCTCCTGGGGCACGCTGCTGCTGGTCACCAACCCGCAGGTGCAAAAGGCGACCTCGGTCCAGGAGGTGGCGAAAGCAGCCAAGGCCGAGCCCGGCAAGCTCACCTATGCCACGCCGGGCGTGGGCACCCCGCATCACCTGTCGATGGCGCTCTTCATGCAGAGCGCGGGCATCGAGATGCTGCATGTCCCGTACAAGGGAACGGCCGGGGCTGTCACCGACATGCTCGGCGGGCGCATCGACTACATGTTCCTGCCGGTCCATGTCGCGCTCCAGCACATCCAGGCCGGCAAGCTGAAGGCGATCGCCACCGGCAGCACCGATCGACTCCCGCAACTTCCCGATGTGCCGACCCTCAAGGAAGCCGGCGTCACCGCCGACAACGTCGACATGTGGTACGGC
Source organism: uncultured Pseudomonadota bacterium (assembly GCA_963844195.1). Classification (GTDB taxonomy): domain Bacteria; phylum Pseudomonadota; class Gammaproteobacteria; order Burkholderiales; family Burkholderiaceae_E; genus Lautropia. Next base: position 729,240 of record CAWJNC010000010.1, read on the forward strand.
GTGCTTGCGCCAAAGGGGACGCCGTCGGATGTCGTCGAGCGGCTTGGCAAGGAGATCGCCGCCGTGCTCCAGATGCCGTCGGTCGCCAAGGCGTTCGAGGCGCAAGGCATGGTTCCCGCGACCGCCTCGGCCGCGGAATTCGGCAGCCTGATCGCGAAGGATGCGACGCGATGGGCGACGGTGGTCAAGCGGGGCGGGATCTCCGCCGACTGAGCCTTCCGGCGGATGGCCTGCCGCCTGAAAGGCGCGCACGGCGAATACGGCGCTTGTCGGGCGCGCCGTTGCGCCTGCCGCAGGCATAAAATACACTCTGAATACATCTTCTAAACGACGACCGAGCCCGTTCATGACGCCGACCCCGGACAGCTGCACCGAAGACGAAGTCCGAAACCTGGTCTACTCCTTCTATGCCAAGGTTCGTTGCGACGAGGTCCTCGGGCCGGTTTTCAACGCGCATATCAGCGACTGGGACCATCATCTGGGCAAGATGACCGACTTCTGGTCAGCCATCCTGCGCGGCACCGCGCGCTACCACGGCACGCCGATGCCGAAGCACGCCGTGCTGCCGGAGCTCAACGGCGATCTGTTCCAGCGCTGGCTCTCGCTGTTTCGCAACACCACCGACTCGCTCGACAATCGGATAATGGGCAGGCGGGCGAACGAGATGGCGCAGCGCATCGCGCAGAGCCTCTGGTTCGGCTACCAGTTGCACCGCAAACCGGACCAATCGCCGACCGCGCTCGCTGCCGCGCGGGCCTGACGGTTCCAGCGCCGGCCCTGGAGATCACCGACATGAGCCTGAAAGCGCTGCTGGGTATCGACCTTCCGATCATCCAGGCGCCGATGGCGGGCGCGCAGGGCAGCGCCATGGCCATTGCAGTGTCGAACGCCGGCGGCCTCGGCTCGCTGCCCTGTGCGATGCTCGATGCCGCCGGCCTGCGCGGCGAGCTCGCGGCGATCAGGCAAGGCACCACCAGGCCGTTCAACGTCAATTTCTTCTGTCATCGGCAGCCGGATTCCGATCCCGCTCGCGATGCCCGGTGGCTGGCAGCGCTCTCGCCCTACTACCGCGAATTCGGCATCCAGCCGCCGGCAGATCCCGGTCCCGGCCGGACGCCGTTCTCGCAGGAACTCGCCGAGGTCCTCGCCGAATTCGAGCCCGCGGTCGTCAGCTTTCACTTCGGGCTGCCCGCGTCGGAACTGCTCGATCGCGTCCGGTCATGGGGCGCGAAGGTGCTGTCGACGGCAACGACCGTCGACGAAGCACGATGGCTCGAAGACCACGGTGCGGATGCGATCATCGCGCAGGGAGTCGAAGCCGGCGGCCACCGCGGAATGTTCCTGACCGACGATCTGACCACCCAGGTGGGCACCCTCGCCCTGCTGCCGCAGGTGGTCGACGCGGTGCGGGTGCCGGTGATCGCAGCCGGCGGCATCGGCGATGCGCGCGGCGTTGCCGCAGCATCGGCCCTCGGCGCCGCGGGCGTGCAGGCGGGAAGCGCATTCCTGCTTTGTCCGGAATCGACGATCACGCCGCTGCACCGCGCTGCGCTCGGGCGCGACGGCGCACGGCATACCGCGCTCACCAACGTCTTCACCGGCCGCCCGGCGCGCGGCATCGTCAACCGCATCATCCGCGAGCTGGGCCCCATGTGCGCCGCGGCACCGGCCTTCCCGCTCGCGACAAGCGCGATCGCGCCGTTGCGCAGCCATGGCGAGCGCAACGGCTCCGAGGATTTCTCGCCGCTATGGTGCGGCCAGAACCCGCGTGCCTGCCGCAACGTGCCGGCGGCCGACCGGGTCCACGAACTCGCCGCCGGCTGGCCGATGGCCTGAGTCGTTGCCCTCCCGCCGCTTCGGCTAAGGCTTCGGCTAAGGCTTCGGCTAAGGCTTCGGCTAAGGCTTCGGCAGATACCCAGCGTTTGCGGCGACACCTTCGCCTTGCCGCTGTCGAACAGCAGCCAGGTGTTTGCCTGGATCGCCGGCATCACCGCCTTCTGCGCCTCGGCGCCCGACATCGGCGCGAACAGCGCACCGCGACTGGCGGCGTACTTCTTCAGCACCTCGCTATTCACGACGCTCTCCGACCAGATCCGCTCGAGGGTCCTTACGACTTCGTCCGGCACGCCTTTGGGCACGAAGATGCCGAAGTAGTTCGCCGGCGCCGTGAAGCCATCAATCGTCTTCGACAGTGGCTCGATCGTGCCGTAGCCCTCCAGCTCGAGCGGCTTGTCGCTGACCGTGGCCAGGGGCCGTAGTCGCTTGCCGCGGATCATGTCCGCCTGTTCGACTGCCAGCTGGGTCGTCGCCTCGGTCTCGCCCGCCACTGTCGCCACCACCGCCGGATTTCCGCCGTCGTAGGTGACGTGGCGGTACTTGACGCCGGTAGCCTTGGCGATGAGCTCCATCGCGTTGTGCCCTGCCGATGTCACGCCTGCGGTCGCCACCGTCACTGCCCCCGGCTTTGCCTTCATCGCGTCGAGCAGCTGGCCCACGGTCTTGTACGGTGTAGCGGGATTGACGCCGACGACCTGCACGTTGGCGACGCTGAGAAAGAGATGCCAGTCCTGGATCTTCGTCTGCAGCATCCCCAGCGTCTCGTAGGCGCCGAGGTCCTGCGCGGCGCCGGCGGTCCAGGTGTAGCCATCCTTGGACGCATCGAGCGCGCTCTTGGTGCCGATCGAACCCGATCCGCCGGGCTGATTCACGATCACCACCTTCTGGCCGAGCGACTTCTCTATCTCGGCTGCCGTCACCCGAGTCACCTGGTCGGTCGAACCGCCCGGCGCCCAGGGCACGATGATCGTCACGGGGCGGTCGGGCTTCCAGTTCTGCGCCTGGGCGGCAGGCACCGCAGCGAGCGAGCACAGCGCGCCGACCATGAACAGGGCAGACTTACGATTGCGGATAGTCATGTCTTCTTCTCCAAGGATTGGCGGCACGAACCGCCGAAGCGGCTACTGGCGGCGGCCACGGCTGCCGAAGGAGCAGGACGCCGGCACTTCGCCAGGCTCGCCTGCTGCGCCGGAAATGCCGGCGCGAAGTCGCCAACATGCGAAGTCGCCAACATATCGACTGCCCGCTTCACTCTAGCCAATCGGCCGGCGGCATGTCAATGCACGACGACCAGCAGGCGCCGGTGCGTTGGAATATCAAGCCGCTCGAGGGACTGCGCACTCGGGACGACGCGAACTCCGGTTAGACTTTTCGCGAACATTGCCGACGCGGTCGCATGGCATCCGCGCTTGCGTCGTTCCGGTTCAGTATCCGGCTGCGGGGGGGCGGCATGCACAATCCACGATCCGGAATCGAGACAGGCTCATGAATCTCTTCGAACTCCTGGCCCAGACCGCGCGCCGTTTTCCCGACGCGACCGGCGTCTTCGTCGGTCCCGAGCCGGCGGCGACCTGGTCGCAGCTGCATGACCGGGCCCTGCGGCTCTCTGCCAGCCTGCGCGCACGCTATCCTGCCGGCGCCCGCATCGTGGTCGCGAGCGAGAATCGCCCGGAGATCCTGGAGGCGATGTTCGGCACCTGGGCGGCAGGCCAGGCGCTGGTTCCGGTCAACTACAAGCTGCATCCGAAGGAGATGGCCGACATCGTCGCGGACGCGGGTGCAAGCCTGGTTCTCGCGTCGCCGGAGATAGCGCCGGACCTGGCCGCCGCCATCGCCGACATGCCGACCGGTGCCGATCGTGGCGGGCTCACTGCCTCCGGCATACCGGTGCCGCCTGTAATCGCGATCGGACAACGAGGCTATGCCGATCTCTTTGCCGCCGAACCGGCCGCTTGCGCAGACGTCCTGCCGGATGAACTGGCCTGGCTCTTCTACACGAGCGGCACGACCGGCAAGTCGAAGGGAGCGATGCTGTCGCACCGGAACATCCTGGCGGTGACGCTTGGCCACCTGGCGGACGTCGAGCAGTTCGACGAGCATGCGGCGCAGATCCATGCCGCGCCGATGTCGCACGGTTCCGGCCTCTACATCCCCGCGTACGTGTCCCGCGGGGCCGCCCAGGTCATTCCGGCGAGCGCGGGCTTCGATCCGATCGAGGTGCTGGACCTGTGCGATGCCCATCCGGGCTGCGGCATGTTCCTGGCGCCCACGATGGTCCAGCGACTTCGGCTTGCGGCGGAGGCCGCAAACCGCAAACCTGCGGGGCTGCGCACGATCGTCTATGGCGGCGGACCGATGTACGTCGAGGAATTGAAGCGGTCGCTTGCCGTGTTCGGGCAGGTATTCGTGCAGATCTACGGCCAGGGGGAGTCGCCGATGACCATCACCTGGTTGCGCAGGGAGGACCACGCGATCGCCGACGATGCGCTGCTCGGTTCGGTCGGCTGGGCCCGCACCGGCATGGAGGTCGCAGTGGTCGACGAGTCGGGCAAGCCGGTACCCACCGGCGAGATCGGCGAGGTCACGTGCCGGGGCGACGCCGTGATGCTGGGCTACTGGAACAACCCGAAGGCGACGCAGGAGACATTGCGCGAGGGATGGCTCTTCACCGGCGACCTCGGCTCGCTCGACGCGCACGGCTACCTCACCTTGCGCGACCGGTCGAAAGACGTGGTCATCAGCGGCGGCTCCAATATCTATCCTCGTGAAGTCGAGGAGGCCCTGCTCGCGCATCCGGCCGTTTCGGAAGTCTGCGTGGTCGGGCAGAAGGATCCCGAATGGGGCGAAGTAGTGGTGGCATATGTCGTCTCGCCTGGTGGCGTCGCCGTCGAAGATCTGGATCGCCACTGCCTGTCGCGCATCGCCCGCTTCAAGCGGCCCAAGCACTATCGATTCGTGGACTCGCTGCCGAAGAACAGCTACGGCAAGGTGCTCAAGCGCGAGCTGCGGCGGGAATCCTGATCCGAGAGCGCTGCGCCGACGAGCCTGACGGGTAGCAGCGCCGTCATAGAATCAGGGATTGCTCGCAGGACGAACGGGGTGCCGCCATGAAGATATTAGAGATCCGCGAATCCACGCGCCCGATCGCCTCGCCGATCCGCAACGCCTACATCGACTTTTCCAAGATGACCATCAGTCTCGTGGCGGTGGTCACCGACGTGGTGCGCGACGGCCGCCGGGTCGTGGGCTACGGATTCAACTCAAACGGCCGCTATGGCCAGGGCGGATTGATCCGCGAGCGGTTCGCGCCGCGGGTGATGGAAGCCGATCCGGCAAGCCTGCTCAACGACGCGGGCGACAATCTGGATCCGGACCGGGTTTGGGCCACGCTCATGCGAAACGAGAAGCCCGGCGGCCACGGCGAGCGTTCGGTGGCCGTCGGCACCATCGACATGGCTGTCTGGGATGCGGTGGCGAAGATCGCAGGCCAGCCGCTGTTCCGGCTGCTTGCCGAACGCCACGGCCGCGACGCGGATCCGAAGGTTTTCGTCTACGCCGCCGGCGGCTACTACTACCCCGGCAAGGACCTCGGCGCCTTGAACGCCGAGATGCGCTCGTACCTGGACCGCGGCTACAACGTGGTAAAGATGAAGATCGGCGGTGCGACCATGGACGAGGATCGTGCCAGGATCGAATCGGTGCTGGCCGAGATCGGTGCCGAGGCCCGGCTTGCGGTCGATGCAAACGGCCGCTTCGATCTCGATACCGCCATCGGCTACGCCAAGATGCTGCGTGACTACCCTCTGTTCTGGTTCGAAGAGGCCGGCGATCCGCTCGACTACCGCCTGCAGGCCGCCCTGGCCGACTACTACCCCGGGGCCATGGCGACGGGCGAGAATCTCTTCAGCCATCAGGACGCGCGCAACCTGCTGCGTCACGGCGGCATGCGGCCCGACCGCGACTGGCTGCAGTTCGACTGCGCGCTGTCCTACGGACTGTGCGAATACCAGCGCACACTGCAGGCGGTGGTCGGTGCGGGCTGGTCGGCTGCGCGATGCATCCCGCACGGCGGCCATCAGATGTCGCTCAATATCGCTGCCGGCCTCGGCCTCGGCGGCAACGAAAGCTATCCGGACCTGTTCCAGCCGTACGGCGGCTTTCCGGACGGGGTGCGCGTCCAGGACGGGCACATCCTCATGCCGGACCTTCCCGGGATCGGTTTCGAGGGCAAGCAGGACCTGATCGAGGAAATGCGCCGGCTTGCCGAATGAGCCCTCCGCCCGGCCGCCCGAAGGAGGGCTCGCTCCCGCTTGGCGGGAAGGCGCGCAGCGCCAAGGGTGCACTCATGAGCCCTCCGCCCGGCCGCCCGAAGGAGGGCTCGGCCTTGCAGGCCGCCGCGTCGCGGAACGCGACGGGCGGCAGGCGCGACCCGCCGGGCGGGCCGCGAGCGGGCCGGCCCGCCTTTGCCAGGCGCCGCTCTTGTCAGGCCTGCTTGTTAGACTTGCGACTACCTCATCACCTCACGACGAGCACCTGACAGCATGCCTTCACCCGCTGGCACGATCCTGATCGTCGTCGCCCCATCAGGCGCCGGCAAGACATCGCTGGTTCGCGCCCTGATGGAGGCCCGTCGGCGTATCCGTCATTCGGTTTCCTTCACAACGCGTCCACCACGCCAGGGCGAGCGCGACGGCGAAGACTACTGCTTCATTTCGGAGGCCGAATTCCGGCAGCGCCGCCTGGCGGGGGAATTCCTCGAATGGGCCGAGGTCCACGGCAATCTGTATGGGACTTCGCGGAAGTGGATCGACGAGCAGACTGCGGCGGGCGCCGACATCGTCCTGGAGATCGACTGGCAGGGGGCGCGGCAGGTCCGCAGCCTCTATCCAGACGCCATCTCGATCTTCATCGCGCCGCCGTCGCTGGACATCCTGAAGGAGCGCCTGCAGGCGAGAGGCAAGGATGCGCCCGAGGTCATAGAACGCCGTCTGGCAGCCGCTCGCAACGAGCTGGAACATGCCGGCGAGTTCCAATATATAATTGTAAATCAAGAGTTTACCGAAGCCTCCCGGCAGCTGCTGTGCATTGCGGATGGCGCAAGGTGCCGGTTTCGTCAACAGGCTGCCCTGCAGCCGGAACTGTTTGCGGCGCTTGGCATCCCTGCCGAATGAACGTAAGCTGAATCGCAGGCGGCTCGCACGGATCGAATGATCCCCGTCGGGCGGCTAGCCCTGCAGGCGACCGTCGGGAGGCGTTGCCATCCCGCTGCTCATGCTACGGGGCTCGCGCCCCGTGCGCCAAGGTGCCATCCAGGGCACATACGACCAAGGAACTGAAGATCATGGCTCGCATTACCGTTGAAGACTGCCTCAAGCAGATCCCGAACCGTTTCGAACTGGCGCTGGTCGCAACCTACCGTGCCCGCATGCTCGCGCAAGGCCACACGCCGAAGGTCGAGTCCAAGGACAAGCCCACGGTGACCGCCTTGCGCGAAATCGCTGCCGGCAAGATCGGCCGCGAAATGCTGAGGCGCGTACCGGTCTGACGCCGGTGCCGGACCGGTAAAAAGCAGGTAACGCGACCGGGCGTCCCGACATGCTGCACACCGAGGCCCTGCCCCCTGTCCCCAAGCCCGCGGCCGCGGTCCAGGGACGCGCGGGCGTGCGTGCCACCGGCGGACGTCGCCAGCCCGTCGTGGCCGAGCCGGCGCGTGGCGACGTCGCATCCCTGGAGCCGCTGCTGGCGCAGGTCAAGGAGTACCTGCCAGCCAAGGACCTCAAGCGCATTCGCGAGGCCTACCGGCTCTCGGACCAGGCGCACCTGGGCCAGTTCCGTTCGAGCGGCGACCCTTACATCACCCATCCGATCGCCGTTGCGCAGATCTGCGCCGGCTGGCATCTGGATGCGGACGTGCTGATGGCGGCGCTGCTGCATGATGTCCTGGAGGACACCGGTGTCACCAAGCTCGAACTGAATGAGCGCTTCGGACCGTCAGTGGCCGAAATGGTCGACGGCCTCTCCAAGCTGGACAAGATCGAGTTCGGAAACCGCGAGCAGGCCCAGGCCGAAAGCTTTCGCAAGATGCTGCTGGCGATGGCCCGGGACGTGCGCGTCATCCTGGTCAAGCTGGCGGACCGGTTGCACAACATGCGCACGCTGGATGCGGTGAGCCGTCACCGGCAGTTGCGCATCGCCAGCGAGACCACGGAGATCTACGCCCCCATCGCCAATCGCCTGGGGCTGCACAGCCTGTACCGGGAGTTGCAGGACCTGTCCTTCCGTTACCAGTACCCGATGCGCTACGACGCGCTTCACAAGGCGGTGCAGAATGCCGGCAAGGTGCGCCGGGATGCGCTCGGCCGGGTCACGGAGACGGTGGAGAAGGCTCTTGCCAAGATGGGCGTGACCGCGGAGATCAGCTCGCGCGAGAAATCCCTCTATCTCCATCTATCGGAAGATGGTGGACAAGAAGGTCTCCTTCTCGGAAGTTACCGACCTGTTCGGGATCAGGCTCGTGGTGCAGGACCTGGCGCAGTGCTACCTCGCGCTCGGCGCCCTGCACAATACCTTCAAGCCCAACACCAGCCGGTTCAAGGATTTCATCGCCATTCCCAAGGCGAACGGCTACCAGTCGCTGCATACAACGGTCGTCGGCCCACATGGTGGCGGCATCGAATTCCAGATCCGCACGCCCGAGATGCACCAGCTTGCCGAAGCGGGCGTCGCCGCGCACTGGCTGTACAAGGCCGACGGCGAGACCGCCAGCGCCCTGCAGATCAAGACGCTCGACTGGCTCAAGTCGCTGCTGGATGCTCGACTGGCTGAAGTCGCTGCTGGACATCCAGCAGCAGACCGGCGATTCGCTGGAATTCATCGACCACGTCAAGGTGGACCTCTATCCGGACGCGGTCTACGTGTTCACGCCCAAGGGCCAGATCCGCGGCCTGCCGCGCGGCGCCACCGTGATCGATTTCGCCTACAGCGTGCACACCGACGTCGGCAACCAGTGCGTGGCGGCGCGCATCAACGGCGACCTGGTGCCGCTGCGCTCGGAGTTGAACCACGGCGACGTTGTCGAGGTGATCAGCGATCCCAATGCGAGGCCCAGCCCGTCGTGGCTCACCTTCGCTCGCACCGGCAAGGCTCGCTCCGAGATCCGCTATTTCCTGCGACGGATGAAGTACGACGAGTCGGTGGCGCTCGGCAAGCGGCTGCTCGAGCAGTCGCTCGCCAGCCTGCGCATCGACAGCGCGACGCTCGAGGAGGCACGGCTCGAGAAGGTGGCCCGCGACACCGCCAGCAAGTCGGTGACCGACCTGCTGGCCGACATCGGCCTCGGCCTCAAGCTCGCGCCGGTGATCGCCCGCTCGATCGCGCTCGACATGAGCGGCCAGTCGGCCACCGCCAAGCTCGCGCCGCGAACGGCTCCGATCGTCGTCCAGTCGGTCGACGGCATCTCGCTGCAATGCGCCCCCTGCTGCCACCCGGTCCCGGGGGACCGGATCGCCGGCCACATGCGCGGCGGCCACGGCCTGGCTATCCATCGCATCGACTGCGAGACCGCCAAGCGCCAGATGAGCCGCGACGCGGAGCGCTGGATGGAGGTGGAATGGGGCGAGAACATCAGCGGCATGTTCCGCACGCTGGTGGAAGTCGCGGTGCACGACGAACGCGGCGTGCTCGGCCGGGTCGCCGGCGAGATCGCGGCGCACGACGCCAACATCGTGCAGGTGTCGATGGACACCGATGCCGAGCAGATGGCGGTGATCAAGTTCACGCTGCAGGTTCGTGACCGGCAGCACCTGGCGGATGTGTTTCGCGGATTGCGCAGGCTGCCGCAGTTCCGGTCGCTGTCGCGGCACTGACCCGATATCCGCTGATGCCATATCCGCTGACCCTACACCCGCTGACCCTCTGACCCGCTCGATCCCGCTCATCCCGCTCATCCCGCTCATCCCCGCCGCCGCTCACTTGCCCGGTGGCAGCCTCTCGGGCTCTTCGATCGGGTCGAGCCGAAACACATGGAGCGCTGCGAGCAAGGCGATGGCCGACGACAGCAGCATCATCCCGAGCAGCGCATAGGCGCCGTTCTCTTCGGTGAGGATCGTGCCGGTGACCGAAGTCAGCACCGCACCTCCCGCTACCGTCAATGCTCCCGAAAGTCCTGCCGCGCTACCCGCCAGTTGGGGCCGCACCGACAGCGCACCGGCATTGCTGCTCGGTATCGTCAGCCCGTTGCCGATGCCCACGAAGACCGTCGCGCCGAAGAGCGAGGCGGCATGGACCACGCCGGCCAGGAACAGCCCCAACCCGGCCAGCAGGCCGGCACAGGCGACGACTCTGCCTGCGATCATGAGCACGGCGAGCGAGTATCTGCGTGCCAGGCGCCCCGAGAGATAGCTGCCCAACGCGAATCCCGCCGTGATCGTTCCGAGGCAGAATCCCAGCGACGCCGGTGACATCCCGAACAGCGTCGCGGCCAGAAGCGGCGCGCCGGCGATGAAGCAATAGAACGCACCGGTGGAGAAGGCCATGCACAACGCATAGCCCCAGAAGCGCCGCGCCCGCAGCAGTTCCGGGTAGGACCGGAATTGCTCCATGAGCGTTTCGGACGGAGTCTTGTTGGTCTCTCCCAGATCGACCCAGCACAAGGCTAGAACCGCGAGTCCCATGGCGAAGAAGGCGAAGAAGCTCGCGCGCCAGCCGAACAATTCGTCCAGCACCCCTCCCAGCAGCGGCCCCAGCATGGGAGCGACTGCCATCGCCATGCCGACGTAGCCCATGAGGCTTGCTGCCTCCCGGGCAGGCACCATGTCGCGGATTACTGCACGTGAGAGAGCCGCTCCGGAGATGATCGCACCCTGCAGGATCCGGAAGGCGAGGAAGATCCCGATATCGGTCGTCAGCGCACAAACGAGCGAGGCCAGGATGAAGATCATCAAGCCCGCCAGCAGTACCGGCCGGCGTCCGAACCGGTCCGACAACGGCCCCATGACGAGTTGCAGGATCGCAGTAGCCGCGAGATAACCCGCGATCGAGAGGCTCACCAGCGAATAGTCAGCGTCGAGGTCCCTGGCGATGTTCGGCAGCGACGGCAGGAACATGTTCAGAGACAGGACCGACAGCGCCGTGAGCAACACCAGCGTAAGCAATCTCGGCGCAGAGGTAGCGGCGCGGATCATGGGAGCCTCGAAGGGATGCGCGCCAACCTCAGGCCCTGCGGGGATCAAGCCGCAGGGTATTGCACCGCCTCGATCTCGATCTCCATCCGCCCCTGCGGCGTCACCAGCGACACCGTGTCACCCTCGCGCGCCTTGATCAGCGCCCGGGCAACCGGCGAGATCCAGCTGATGCGCCCGTTCAAGGGGTCGAGCTCGTCGATGCCGACGATCTGCACCCGGCGCTCGGTGCCGTCCGGCTCCCGATAGGTGACGTGAGCGCCGAAGAAGATCTGGTCGTTGCCCATGTGCGCGGACGGGATCCACGACTTCGGCCTTGTCGAGACGGCGAGTCAGGAAGCGGATGCGGCGATCGATCTCCCGCAGCCTGCGCTTGCCGTAGATGTAATCGCCGTTCTCCGAACGGTCGCCGTTGGAAGCGGCCCACGACACCACCTGGACGACTTCCGGACGGGCGACGTCGAGCAGGTGCGCCAGTTCGTCGCGCAGGGCCTTGTAGCCCTGCTTGCGTGATGTAGTTCTTTCCGCCGGGCGTCGCCGGTTCGGGCGCATCGGCCGGATCGTCGTCCTCGGGCTGCGCGTCATCCTTGACGAATGCCTTGTTCATGCTTGCGCCATCCCGGCGGACCGGCCCGTTCAGCTGCCGGCCACGGCCATCGACTCGATCAGGATCGAGCCGGTTTCCTTGGTGCCGCGCGCAATGGTGTCCCGGCCGACCGCAACGATCGACTTGAACATGTCGCCGAGGTTGCCCGCAACCGTGATCTCCTCGACGGGATACTGGATCACGCCGTTCTCGACCCAGAAGCCGCTCGCACCGCGCGAATAGTCGCCGGTCACGTAGTTCACGCCCTGCCCCATGACTTCCGTCAGCAGCAGTCCGGTGCCGAGCTTTCGCAGCATTGCTTCGAAGTCGTCGCCCTTGCGGGTGCGGCTGCTCGAAAGCCGCAGGTTGTGGGATCCGCCGGCGTTGCCGGTGGTCTGCATGCCGAGCTTGCGGGCACTGTAGCTGGACAGGAAGTAGCCTTGCAGCACGCCGTCCTTCACCACGTCGCGCGCCGTCGTGGCGACCCCCTCGTCGTCGAAAGGTCCGCTGCCCATGGCGCCGGCGATGAACGGATCCTCATGGATGAGGATGTGCTCGGGAAAAATGCGCTTGCCGAGCGAGTCCACCAGGAAGCTCGTCTTGCGGTAGAGCGCCGAGCCGCTGGTGGCCTGCACGAAGCTGCCGAGCAGCCCGAGCGCCAGCGGCGCCTCGTAGAGCACCGGCACCTTGCGCGTGCTGAGCTTGCGCGCGCCGAGCCGCGCCAGCGCGCGCTGCGCCGCATACCTGCCGAGCGCCCGCGGATCCGCGAGGCGCGAAGCAGACCGGCTTGACGAGTACCAGTCGTCGCGCTGCATGTCGCGCCCCTGCTTGGCGATCGGCGAGCAGCTGATCGTATGCCGGCTGTAGGGATAGCCGCCGCAGAAGCCGAGGGTGTTGGCGGAAACGAAATGGCCATGATCGATCGAAACCGACGCACCGTCGCTGTTGCTGATCGCCGGGCCCACGTCGAAGCTTGCCTGCTCGATATCAAGCGCCAGCTCGATCACCTGGTCCACCGGGATCTGCCACGGGTCGAAGAGGCCGAGCTTGCTCGCATCCACATCGCGCGCCAGCCGGTCCTCGTCGGGCAGCCCCGCAAACGGATCCTCGCCGGTGATGCTGGCGATGTCGAAGGCGGCCTGCACCGTGCGTTGCAGTGCCTGGGGCGAGAAGTCGCTGGTGCTGGCGTGGCCACGTCGATGCCCGACATGGACCGTAATACCGAGGCCCTTGTCGCGGGTCTGCTCGATGGTCTCGACCTGCCCTTTGCGCACGGTAACCGACAAGCCGGAGGATTCGGAGACCTCCGCCACCGCAGCCGTGGCGCCGAGCGCCTTCGCCTGCTTCATCACGTCCCGGGTCAGCTGCTCGAAGTCGGCTTGCTCATAGTCGAAGAGCCGCGTGGGCTCCTCGCGCGCGACCTGCCGGACTCCATTGCCGGAAACCCTGACGGCCTTGCTGGCCTCGTTGGCGGGGCTGCCGGAAGCAGTTCCGCCGGTTGACGCGGAACCCTGCCGGCGGCTGGGCAGAGCGGATTTTTTCATGGGTGTCGAAAGACTCGGTGAGCCACGTGAGGGGCTGTTGGAAGTTGGGCTGCGCCGTGCTGCTGCCTGCTTTTGCTGCGCCATCGTGCTGCGCGGCTGGGACGGCTATTGCGCGGTTCGTGCCTGGCAAAGGGCGGCCGCTCCTTGTGGGCCGCTCCCGGGGCTAAGTATCATAGCAGCCATGCCAGCCTCGAATCCCAACGACCCGGCGCAGGATGCGACCATCGCTCCGGAGCTCGACTCCAGGCCGAGCAAGACGCAGCGCAAGAAGCAGAGCCACGCATTGCAGTCGCTCGGCGAGCGCCTGGTCGACCTGACGCCCGCCAAGCTCGCCCTGGTCCCGCTGCCTGAGCAGTTGCGCGAGGCCGTCGAGATGGCGCAGCGGACCCGCAGCCATGAGGGACGCCGCCGGCAGATGCAGTACATCGGCCGCCTGATGCGCGATGCCGACGCGGATGCGATCGCGCAAGCGCTCGCCACCGATTCGGAGCAGCACCGCGGCGCGGTAACCGCGATGCACTCGGCCGAGCGCTGGCGCGACGGTCTGATCGACGCGACCCTGGACCTCACCGGCTTCATCGATCGCTATCCGGGCGGCGCCGCACTGCCGCTCCCAGCGCTGGTGAGCAACGCCCGTCGCGAGCGGGAGGCAGGCAAGGCGCCGCGGCACTCGCGGCTGTTGTATCGCGAACTCCACCGGATCATCGCAGAACATGACCTCGACATCTCCAGCCGCCAGTCCTGACGACGCGACCGCCGCCGACCGTCCGTTGCGCGTCGGATTGGTGTCCGTCAGCGACCGCGCCTCGCGCGGGCAATACCAGGACCTGGGCATTCCTTCGCTGCAGCAGTGGCTGCAGCAGGCCATCACCACACCCTGCGAGTACCAGACCCGCCTGATCGCGGACGAGCAACCCGACATCGAGGCGACGCTGGTCGAACTGGTGGACGAGGCGCGCTGCGACCTGGTCCTCACCACCGGAGGAACCGGCCCTTCGCCGCGAGACGTGACACCCGAGGCGACGCTGGCGGTGTCCGGCAAGGTCTTGCCGGGATTCGGCGAGCAGATGCGCGCGATCAGCCTCAATTTCGTACCGACCGCGATCCTGTCCCGGCAAGTGGCGGTGGTCCGCGCCAAGGCGCTGATCATCAATCTGCCTGGCCAGCCGAAATCGATTCGCGAGACTCTCGAAGGGCTGCGCGACCCGGAAGGCAAGCTGCTCGTCAACGGCATCTTCGCTGCCGTCCCGTACTGCCTCGACCTGATCGGGGCGCCCTACATCGAGACCGACCCGGCCATCTGCAAGTCCTTCCGCCCCAAGTCCGCGATCAGGCCGCCGCGCGGCTGATTGTCGTTCTCGGCAGCCCTGCTGCCCCTGGTCACCCGCCTGCGCACGCGAGGCAGTCCGTCCTCAACCGCGACTGCAGTTCTCGACGCCGCGGATTTCCCGCAGGATGCCGAGCACGCGCTCGAGCGCGATCGCGCTCGGGACCTCGATGATGAAATTGAAGCGCGCCTGGTCGGTGCGCGTATTGCTGCGCACCGACAGCACGTTGATCCGCTCGCGCGCAAAGACCTCGGTGAGGTCGCGCAGCAGGCCCGACCGATCGCTCGCATTGATCTGGACCGCGGCGGGGTAGCGACGCACCGCCGGCTCCCCGCGCTTGCTGCGCGCCGGCCTCTCCCAATCACCCCAGGACGCCGGCAGCACCCGCTCCGGCGACCGGTGGGCAATCTGGCGCAGGCTCGGGCAATTTCCCCGATGAATCGTCACCCCCTTGCCGCGGGTCACGAATCCGGTAATCGGATCCGGCGGCACCGGATGGCAGCAGCGCGCCAGCTGGGTCAGCAGGAAGTCCACTCCCACCACCAGCACCGCATCGCCGGCGGAGCGCATCGGCCCCGCCTGCCGCCCTGCGGCGCCGAGCGGCAATGCCGCGCCAGGTTCCTGCGGTTTCGACGCCGGCGCCGCGGCGGGTGCAGAAAACGAGCGGATCGCCTCCTCCAGCGCCCGGGCGCCGATCAGGTCGCGGGCCACCTCCGCAAACATCTCCGCGGTCGACGACCTGCCCAGCCGGGCAGCCAGCTCGTCGAGGGACAGCAGGGTGCGGCCCTCCCGTGCCAGCGTCTTCTCGACCCGCTCGCGGCCGGCTGCGATCTCGGCGTCGTGCTGCTGCGCGTTGAACCACTGGCGTACCTTGGCGCGAGCCCGATGGCTGCGGATGTAGCCCAGGGCCGGGTTGAGCCAGTCCCGCGACGGGCCCGGAGCGACCGCGCGAGTCCCGGGACCGCGAGCGCCGATGATCTCCACCACCTGGCCGTTGGCCAGTCCGGTGTTCAACGGCACCATCCGGCCATCGACCTTCGCGCCGCGGCATCGGTGCCCGAGCGTGGAATGGACGTGGTAGGCGAAATCCACCGGCGTCGACCCTGCCGGCAATTCGATCACCCGGCCCTGCGGGGTCATCACGAAGATGCGCGAGTCGTCGCTGGTGCGGGCTTCTTCCGCACCGAGGCGCATGCCGACGTCCTGCTGCCAGGCAAGCAGCTGCCGCAACCAGGCCAGCCGCGCAGCCTGGTCGGCATCCGCCCCTGCCGCCCCGCCCTTGCCGGCAGCGGCATCACCACCTCCGGCGCCTGCAGCGCCCGCCGTGCCGGGCGCGGTGCGCTCCTTGTAGCGCCAGTGCGCGGCCACGCCGTATTCCGCCTGCTCGTGCATATCGCGGGTGCGGATCTGCACCTCGAGGGTCCTGCCGTCGTCGGCCAGCACTACCGTATGCAGCGAGCGGTAGCCGTTGGGCTTGGGCTTGGCGATGTAGTCGTCGAACTCCTTCGGCTCGGGCGCCCAGCGCTGATGCACGACATCGAGGGCGGCATAGCAATCCGCCAGCGTCTCCACCAGTACCCGCAGACCGCGCAGGTCGTGCAGGCCGTCGAGGGTCAGCTGCTTGCTCTGCAGCTTGTTGTGGATGCTGTAGAGATGCTTGGGACGTCCGGTGACGGTGGCGCGGATGCCCCGCTCCCTCAGCATCGTCGCCAGTTCCCGGGCGACGCCGGCAACGAAGCTTTCGCGCTCGATGCGCTTGCTTTCCAGCTGGCGCGCGAGCGAGCGGTACACCTCGGGCTGCGAACAGCGGAAGGCGAGATCCTCCATTTCCCACTTGAGCCGGAACAGGCCGAGCCGGTTGGCGAGCGGCGCGAGCACGGTGAGGGCTTCATGGGCCGGACCGCGCGCTGCGTCCTTTCCCGCGAGGCCGTCGGCCACCAGCCGGCGCAAGCTCTGCAGGCCGGAGGCGAGGCGGACCATCACGACCCGCACGTCGCGGGCCATCGTCATCGTCATCCGCCGCAGGGTCTCCGCCTGATGGCGGCCGGCCTGGAGCGAGTCGTCGACAGGGCCGAGTGACAGCGCGAGAAGCCGGATCGAATTTTCCAGCAATCCGGCCATCTGCACCGCCAGTTCCGGGCCGACGCAGTCGACCAGATCCTGGTCCTCCGGAGCCGGCCGGCTGCAGGCCAGGATGCCCACCAGGCGCGTCACCAGGTCGGCGCCCTGCGCCTGCAGGATCGAGTCGACGCCGCGGGCATGTGCCGCCGCACTCTCGCCGGTCAGGGCTGTCCAGGGCAGCGGCTCGCCGCCGTGCGCGTCCAGCCAGGCAAGTGCGCTCTGCCGCAGTGTCTCCTCGGCGGCCGCCGAACGGTCTGCAACCGGCTGCAGCGCCTGATCACCCGCCGGGTTGCGCAATCCTTCCCCGGTGGAAGAACGGCTGAAACTTGCTGCAGTCATCGATCCGACCGCCCTCCCCTCAGGTGAAGCTTTCGTCGCAACCAGCCTACCGCTGGTCGACCTGGCTATTGTAGGAGTTCGGCGGGGCTGATCTGGGTCCGTTCGTGCGGAATGTCCTCGGGGATAAGCGGCGCTCCTGATGCAATACGAGTCATGGGAGCCTTGCCTTTTGCGCCTGCGATCACAATGCGCGTAATCATCGTCGAACTCACCCCCGGCCGGTCGATCGGCCTGGGCCCTTCACTCGCGGATCACGACGTCGCCTGCGCCCGTGGCATCGATGCGGCGATCGAGATCCTGCGCACCAGCGAACCGGAAGTGATCGTCCTGGACGTTGGTACCGAATCGGGACCACACCTCGTGCCGTCGCCGGCGGAGGCGTTCCAGCGCCTCGCCGATGCGGCAACGGGATCGCGGATCATCGCGGTCGGCGCCGGAGACGAGATCCTGGTCCAGGAGATGCTGAGCCTGGGCGTCTTCGACTTCCTCACCTATCCCGACGAGCTCGACTCGCTCGCCTACGCCGTCAAGCGGGCGACGCGGGTTGCACAGCTCGAGCGGCGCCCCAGCAGCAGCAGCGGCGGCCGCCGCCGCCTCACCGAAGTCGTGCCGGGGATCTTTACGGGCGACCCCACCATGCGCCGCGTCGCTCGGCGCTGCGAGCGCCTGGTCGGGCACGCAACCCGCGTGCTGCTCCAGGGAGAGCCCGGCACCGGTCGCAAGACCCTGGCGCGGATGCTGTCGCAGGCCCGCAGGAGCCAGTCTGCCCAGGCGCTCGGCCACGGCCTCAATGGCGTCGCCGAACCGGGCGGAGCCAATGGGCTGCTGCCGCCGATCCTGCCGTGCAGCGCGAGCACCCGCATCAGCGACATCGATGACCTCTTCGACCGCGTCCGAACCACGCCGATGATCAGCAGCAGTTCGTCGCTGGGACCGCTGGTGATCCTCGAATCGATCGACGAGCTCAGTCCGGAGACGCAGGCCGCGCTGCTGCGCCGCCTCGTCGAAGCGGAGACGATCTGGCGTGACCGGACCGCGCTGCCGCGCACCATCAGCGTTGCCACCGAGAACCTCGGCAGCCGCATCGCCGAAGGACTGTTCCGCCGGGACTTGTACGACCGCATCGCGGAGGTGCATCTCTGCCTGCCGGCCCTGCGCAATCGCAGCGACGACTGCGTCGAGCTGGCCGATTGGTTCCTGCAGCGCTACCAGCAGACCCTTGGCCGGCACCGGCTGCGGCTGTCCGACGAGGCGATCGACGCGATCCGCGACCACGACTGGCCCGGCAACGTCGCCGAGTTGAGTAATGCGGTGAAACAGGCAGTGATCACGGCGGAAGGCCCCAGCGTGCGCGCAAGCGACCTCGGCCTCGCGTCGAACAACACCAGCCGGCTCGTGAGCCTGCGCCAGGCACGTGAGGATGCGGAGCGCGACATCGTCCAGCGGGCACTGAAGCGGGTCAACGGCAACATCGCGCGGGCGTCGGAAATGCTCGGGATCAGCCGACCCACGCTGTATGATCTGCTGAACAAGCTGGGGATGCGCTAGGGTAGCGCCGGACATGCCGCCCATCGTCGGCTTGCGCGCTCGTCCTGCATCCCGCTGGCATCTTGTGCCCCCTGTCCTGCGCCTTGCCTTGCACATGGGGTTGCAATCCGCAGGCGTCGGCGTCGCCCCTCGCGCATCAGTGACTTTGCACGGCCGCTTGCTTTGCGGCGCAGACTTGCGCCATCGCTGAGCCGGCGAAGAGATGGATGCGATCGGCATGGCGCCACCCGCTTGGCTTACGCCAACCTTGCGCTTGGCGCGACGGTGATCTGGTTCAATCGAGGGGCAGGCTGAGAAGCAGGGTCCCGGCAAAGAAGGAAGAAGAATTGTTATCGTCGGCAGCACACTCATCGACTGATCCGGACCCGGCGCACCCGCAGATGCAAGCGATGCGGGGCGTTCGGATGGGCGCGATGATTGCCGTTGCCGGCGCTCTCTGCCTGCTCTGCACCGCCGCACCGGCGCAGATCGGTGGGCCGATCGGCGCGCCCACCGGGGTGCCCCACGGACTGCCGGCTGGCGCAACCGGCTACGGCAGCAACGCCGGCGGCGGCGCCCCCCCTCCGGTCAACAACTGGTCGGCGCAGGATGCGGGCCGTGGGGCCGTTCCCGGCCGCTTCAGCAACAACGTCGGCGGCCGCCCGTGGCCGAGCAACCGCAGCGGGCAGGACGAAGTACCCCTGCCGCAGAACCAGCAGTCCCAGCAGAACGCACCCGCCGGCGCCGGCGCCGCCCGCGATCCGCGCCAGGAGAACCATGGCCAGTCGCGCACGCTCGACGGCAGCAACGGATCCGGCTCGAGCGCGGGCACCAACTACGGCACCGGTTCAGGCAATGGTGCGGGCAGCGTTGCGGGCAGCGATGCCCGGCAAGCCACCCGCAAGGTGGCCGCCGCCGAGCACAATTCGGTGGAGGCGTTGCGCGACCTGGTGCAGAAGGGCCAGATGTACGAAACCGGTCTCGGCATGCCCAAGAACCTCAGCCGCGCCTTCGACCTCTATTGCGAGGCTGCGCGCGACGGATATCCGGATGCGCTGCTGCGGATGGGCTGGATGTTCGCCGAAGGCAATGGCGTCGAGAGGAACCAGGCGGCGGCGTCCACGCTTTTCAAGCGCGCATCGCGCTTCGGCAGCGCCGTCGGTGCGGAGCTCGCCGAGCGCTTTCCGGCCGACAAGGAGCTGCTGCCGGTGTGCCTGAAGGGCACGCTGGTCGAGAAAGGCACTCCGGAACGCCCAGCCACCACGGCTGAACTTTCGGCGATGGCACCGCGCTTCGATTCGCCGCTCGCGCTCCGCAGTGGCCCCCTCAGCGTGGAGCGCTCCAAGTTCGTGAACACGGTGATCTCCGAGGCGCGCAGCTTCAAGCTCGACCCGCGGCTGGTGCTGGCGGTGATGGCCACCGAATCCGGCTTCGATCCCAACGCAAAGTCGCCCAAGAACGCCTGGGGCCTGATGCAGCTGATCCCGGAGACGGCCGAGCGCTTCAACGTCAAGAACATCCTCGACCCGGTCGACAACATCCGCGGCGGCATGGCATACCTGCGCTGGCTGCTGAGCTACTACCGGGGGGATGTCACGCTGACGCTGGCAGCCTACAATGCCGGCGAAGGCGCCGTCGACAAGCACAGCGGCGTGCCGCCGTTCAGCGAGACGCTTGCGTACGTGCAGAGAATCCGCGCGCTCTATCCGTTCGACCGCCATCCGTATGACGCGACCATCACCAACAGCTTCTCGAAGGCTGCCACGCAGCCGACCCGGACGGTCGATGCCAATGAGGTGGTTGCCGGCGACAAGGCGCTCGCCAGGAACTGAGCCGCCCCGGATCTTCCTGCGCGCCATCCTCGCGATGGCGCTGCTGCTCGCCGTGATCCTCCCATCGCCCGCGCTGGCCCAGCGCGCCGCGGAGCAGGAGGAGGAGCAGGCGACGATCTCGCAGGCAGAGCTGCACGCTCTCACCAACGGCTTCGCCGACCGCTACATGACCTACATCGTCAGTGCGGCCGAGCAGATCGAGAAGAACAATACGAACGCCCAGCAGCGCCGCCTCGCGCACCGGATCAAGCTGGTCCAGATCTCCGCGGTCTACGACATCGTCACCAACCCCGACCCCTTCACGCAGCTGCTCGACCTGACCCTGGTAGTGAGCCTGCAGGCACGCAAGTGGATCGACGACGACATGGCCGAGAAGTGGTTCGGGCCGCGCGGCAGGCATCTGGTGGGCGCGATGCGGCAGGCACGCACGGACATCTGGAAGATCGCCTCCCGGGTCATGCGCACGTCGCAGCTCGAGCAACTCGACACGCTGATCCTGCAATGGCACCGCAGGCATCCCGACATCGAGCTGGTCTCCTACGTGCGCTTCGACGATTTTGCCGCCTCGCGCGGCAAGTCGATCGTCGCCGAAGTAGCACAGGGCGGCGGGTTCCTGGCGCCGGTCGGGGAGGCCACCAAGGCAGTCGACGAGGTCCGGTTGCTCGGCGAGCGCGCGTTCTACCTCGGCAAGCGGATGCCGTTCCTGCTCAGCTGGCAGGCGCGCGAGGCGCTCGCCGACGCGCTGAACTCGCCCGACCTCGCGCAGATCAACGCGATCGCGCCCAGGATCGCCGCCAGCGTCGAACGGGCGACCAAGCTCGCCGAGCGCCTGCCGGATGAGATCGCACGCGAGCGCCAGGCGGTCGATGCACTTTTCGCGAAGCACATGCCGCTGGTCGACAAGACGCTGCTGATGACGCGCGACATCGTCAACGACAGCACCGCCCTCGCCACCGAGGCCATCAACCTCTCGGGATCGGTTGAATCCCTGCTCGCGCGGCTCGACCAGGCCGGCCAGACGCTGCAGCAGACGGTCGGCGCGATCGACGACGCCTTCATGAGACCCAACCGGGACAAGCCGGCCGATCCGAATGCCAAGCCGTTCGACATCGCCGAATACGCGAGCGCTGCGGAGTCCGTCACCGTCACGTTGCAGCGGGCCAGCACGCTGCTTTCGGAGGTGCGAACCAGCCTGTCGTCGCCGGAGCTGGTGGACACGCTCCAGGGGAGCATCGCCGCGTCGGTAGACAGGGCGGCGGATCGCAGCGCGCGGTTGATCGACACCATCTTCTGGCGCATCGCGGCGTTGCTGGTGCTAGCCTTCGTGCTCGCGCTGCTCTACAGGTTCGCATCCAACGCGATGTCGCGGCGGCAGGGGCCGCCCGCGTGAAGGCGCCGCAGACGCAGCCACCATGCACAAGAGCAGCTGGCCAGGCGCCGCCGGACACAACCCCGTCGGGATTGCGGCGGGCACGCAACCGGTTCGGCCAAGCGCTGGCAGGCGTGGTGGTGCTCTCGCTGATGGCGGGATGCGCCGGCACTGCGACCGGAGAGCGCCTGCGTGCGGGCATCCGCGACCGCGCCGCCCCCCGCACCACGCCGCGGCCCAACGCGGCGCCGCCGCAGCAGGGCGAGCTGGTGCCCGCGCCGGCGCGGCCGGGGACAGAGGGGCCGGTCGCTCAGCGGTCGGAAGATTACGAGATCGACAGCGAGCTGCCCCACTACCGCCCCGGCAGCAACATGGCCGGTGTCATCAAGGCGGCAGGCTCATCGACGCTGACCGCGCTGCTCAACCTCTGGGCGGAGGAATTCCGCCGCATCCACCCGCGGGTGGACCTGGAGATCACCGGCGGCGGCTCGAGCGCCGCCATGCGGCCGTTGCTTGCGGGAACTTCGGACATCGCGCCGATGTCGCGCCAGCTCAACGTCAGCGAGACAGCCAGCTTCAAGGAGCGCTGGGGCTACGAGCCGCTGCAGCTGACGGTAGCGTTGGATGCGGTGGCCGTCTACGTCAACAAGGACAACCCGCTGCGCAGCCTGGACCTGCGGCAGCTCGATGCAATCTATTCCATCGCGCCTAAGCGCGGCGGCGCCACTCCCCGCGTCTGGAGCGACCTCGGCGTGAAGGGACCGCTCGCGGACAAGGCGATCAACCTG
Organism: uncultured Pseudomonadota bacterium; assembly: GCA_963844195.1. Lineage (GTDB taxonomy): Bacteria > Pseudomonadota > Gammaproteobacteria > Burkholderiales > Burkholderiaceae_E > Lautropia. Next base: position 751,689 of record CAWJNC010000010.1, read on the forward strand.
CACGGGCCGCGGCGCGCGCACGGCATCCACTCGGTATTCCGCGAGATGGTCATGCTCGACGCCGGCTATCGCATCGAGATGCAGGCGGAGCCGGTGTCGAGCGCGATCGTGCAGGCACCGGGCAGCGATGATGCCGCCATCGCGTTCGCCAGCCGGTTCTTCAGCTCGCAGCGCACCCGGCAGCTCGCGATCTCGCCGGAGCCCGGCAAGCCGGCAATCGCACCGACGGCAGCCAGCATCGCCAACGGCAGCTATCCGCTCGCGAGAAGGCTTTACCTGTACGTCAACCGTGGACCCGGACGACAACTCGAGCCCCAGGTCATGGAGTTCCTGTACTACGTCTGCTCACGACAGGCGCAGGAGGTGCTGGCAAAGGATGGCGGCATCGCCATCACCCGCGCAATCGGCGACAGCGAGTGCGGCGGGAAGCTTGACCAAGGCACCCCGCGAGCGGCGCGAACCGGCGGCCAAGGCTGAGCACTCCCGACCTCGCGTGAGAATGTCCCCGGAGGATCACGAGCGGCGGCGCGTCGCGTCTTCCTGGCGTTCCGACGTGCGGCGCGCAGCGACGATACAGAGCACCGGCGCCAACGCGAACATGCCGAACAGCCAGGCGGCCGCACTGGAAGCGCCGGCGACCCCGCCCGGCAACGCGATGCCGGCAAGGTTCGCCACCACTCCCGCCCCGGCGGCGCCGAGCGCAGCCGCCGACAGTTGCACGGTGGCGATGGCAGCCGTCGCTATCTCGTGCTCCGACGGCGGCGCAGCCTTCAGGATGCCGGTGACCAGATGCGGCCAGGTGAAGCCGATGCCGAGGCCGATACAGAGCAGGCCGGCGCCGATCGGCAGCAGCACGACTGCAGCGCCGGCACTCTGCATCGGCATGAGGAAGGCCAGCAGGACGAGCCCCACCAGGCACAGCATCGGCCCCCACAGGACGCCGCGGCGCGCGCCACCGGCGTGCCAGGTGGCGCTTAGGATCGAACCGACCGTCCAGCCGATCGCCAGCAGCGCCGCGAGATAGCCGGCGAGCAACGGCGGTTGCGCATGCAGCCGCTGCAGCAGGTAGGGCACGAAGATGTTCGGCTGCATGCCGATCATCAAGAGCGCGATCGTGGCGTAGAACGCGCCTAGCGGCGCCGACAGGCGGTCCGCCCCGCTGGGCAGCAGTCGCGCCGGCGAGCGCGCCTCCGTGCGCAGCAGCAGGCCGATGGCGCCCACGGTGCCGACGACGCTGGCTACGTTCCAGAGCAGGTCGTGCCCTATGCTGCCCACCGACAGCAGGAGGACTGCCGCCGTGAGCAGCAGCAACTGCCGCAGCGGCAGTGGCCGCTGGGCGGGAATCTCGCCGCTGCGCCTGGGCAGCGCCATGAACGCCATCAGGCCGAACAAGCCGGCGACCGGGATGAGCGCCCAGAACGCCGCTCGCCAAGCGCCGAGTTGCGCGAAAATGCCGCCGACCGCGGGACCCACCAGTGTCGCGAAGCCCCACATGGCGGAGATCAGTCCGATGACTCGAGACCACAGGCGCTGCGCAAAGACCAGGCGCATGACGCCATAGGCCAGCGCATAGAGGAAGCCGCCGCCGAAACCCTGCACGAAGCGGCCCACCAGCAGCACCGGCATTGCGGGCGCGAGCGCGCACACGAGGGTGCCGGTGGCGAAGATCGCGGCCGCGATCGCATAGGCGTTGCGCGCACCGGCCCGGCTCAGCAGCCGCGCCGAAAGCGCCGCCCCGAGGATCGACGCGAGCACGAACAAGGTCGTGCTCCAGGCGTAGTAGGCAAGGCCGCCGATATCCTCGACCGCCGACGGCATGATGGTGACAGCGACGTAGATGTTGACCGCATGAAGCGCCACGCTGCCCCCGAGCGCGAGCGAATAGACGGCGTTCCTGCCGGCGAAGAGATCGCTCCAGCCGGGCGCTGCTTCCGAGGGGGAGATGGCTTGGGTATCGTCGGACATGGGGCGCGAGCAGGCGTGCGCCCGGAGGAAAGCGGAGCGGCAAGTCGCATGATAATGAGTTTCGTCATCTCCCCGCCACGCCCCAAATGCTTGACCGGCAGCTCAGCCGTCGCAGAGGGCGGGATGCGTGGACGGCTGCGGGTAGGAGCGGTCGCTGCCGATACTCAGGAAGCCGTCGGCAAGATTCGTCGGCAGCGTGGACTGCGGCAGCGGCCTGATGGCCCCCGGTGATGCGTCCGCGCCGGCGCCCCTGCCTGCGTCCGTGCCGGGCCGGCCGCTGCTTGCAGGGGCGTCCCCGCCGCGGCCGGCGGCCCGCGCATCCGGCGACGATCCAGGCGTGCGTCCGGTAGCAGCGTCGATGCGGACATGGGTCATCGACGAGCGCCGCGCCGGCGACATCATGCGGATCGTGGCAGAGCTTCGCACTGGAATTCGTCCAGCAGGCCGGCCCCCGACCTCGCGGGCAGAGAGGAAGCCGCACATCCACGCCTGACGCGCCTGACCCGCTGCCGCCGGCGCCACCTCGCCCAGGCGCAGCAGCCCGAGACGTTCATGGCGAGTCGACGTCTCGACAGCCGGCGGGCAGGCGTTCCAGAGCGCCAGCGTGCGAATCACCATGGCACCAACCACCGGGACCACCATCCGTACGCCATAGATCAGTTCGAGGCGCAGGATGTTGGCGTCGGCAAGCGTCTGCCCGGACGCGATGCCGACCGGCTCCGACCGGTTCATCCCGGCGACTCCCGATGCCGGCTGCATTCGCAGGCGGCGGCTGTCCAGGTTGTCGTTGGGAATCTCGACCAGTCCAGGAACTCGATCGCCCTTCGCGTCCAGCGCCGGCTCCGCCCAGTCATCGAAGCTCTCCCGCGTCGGCGAACGCTGGCGAAGCACGATCCATCCGGCAGCGAGGCCATCTCGAACATGATCCCGCGCCCTCGCCTCCGCCTGCAGCAGGCCCGCCCAGTCTTCGGCGCCGTAAAGATAGGGCACGAGGCCGGCCGCGAAGCCACGCTCGATCGACTCCACCGACGCCTGCTCGACGGCGCCCTGTCGCGCCGCCTGCGTCAGCGCGTAGTCCAGCGCATGCTTCGCCTGATACACCAGCGTGAACTGTGCGATGCCGAGGCCGAGAAGGAGGACCACCGGCAAGGCGAGCAGCAGTTCCACCATGGTGGCGCCGGTCAGGGCAGCGGGGCGAGATCGCGTCATCGACCGCCCCCGGTGGCATTGCCGGCGGCAGAGGCATCGCTGGAAGAGGAGGCATCGCCTGGGGCAGTGGTATCCGCGGATACGGCACCCTTGCCGGATGCGACTGCCCTGCCAGGTGCGGCTGCCTTACCGGATCCAGAGGGCTTGCGTCGCTCCCGGTCGGTGGCGTGCGCATCCGCGGCCGGCTTGAAACGCTGCGGATCTCCGAGCAGGTACTCCACCTGCGGCAGCTTCTCGCGTGAGCGGGAGCGTGGCTTCGGCGCCGGCTTCGCGGGCAACTCATCGGCCGGATCGATGTGCACACTGCCCTTTGCCGATTTGACGGCGTTGCGCCTGCCGCTGGCGGTGTAGCGCTCGACGATGTAGGGCGGCTCGCGAAGCCGAGGACCAGCTGCCTCCGCTGTGCCTTCCGCCCGGGGGCCTTCGGCCCCGCCGCGCGCAGCTGGCGACGCTTGGCCGCCGAGTTGCTCCGCCAGCCGCTCGAGATGCTCGAGGTGGCCAGCTGCCGCCGGGAGCGCGGGCAGTTGCGACAACGCCTGTCGCGCCTGGTCGATCGCGAGGGAGGCCAGGTTCAACAACGCCTTGCGCCGGGACTCCTCCTCGCCCGCCTGAAGGGAATCCTCGGGACTTCCCGCCTGCAGCGTCCGCCGATAGGCATCGATGGCTGCACCGACCGCGCCGGCACGCTGGTGGATGTTCCCGATCCGCAGCCAGGCATGAGAGGCGCGTCGTGGCGCAGCCGACGCCATCGCCTCGTAGAGCCTGATCAATTCCGCATCCGCCACGCGCGCTGCACTGTCGCGATAGAGCATCTCGGCTTCGCCCTGGAGACGGCGCAGTGTCTGCGTGTCGACCGGCTTCCTGCCGCCTCCCGGCCCCGCAACTTTCCCCCATTCGGCAGGCAGCGCCGGCGGTATGCGCTCGGCCATCGTCGGACCTCGGCCGCCGGCGGCACGTGCCTCATCCTGCCCGAGGACGCATGTCGCGGAGACGGCAAGGCCGACGATCGACTGGCACATCAGCTTGCCGCCCACGGTGGCCCCCGCATGGCCGGCCGAGCGCAGGAATATCTGTGCCGTGGGCTGCAGGATGGGGCGGACACATTCGTGAAGCCCGAGCCTTCCCGCTTCGCCTTCGCGCAGTTCGATGACATGGCTCGCCGCCGGACAACAGGACACGCGCCACGGAGGCAGCCGCGCGCACCGGACGATCACGCCATGTCGGTCGAGGAAGACGATGTCTATGGCTCGCGACATGCCGAATGCGTGGACGGCATTCACACCGCGCAACAGCAAGCCACAGCCCGGCGCCAGCACGGGTCTGCCCAGCAGGCCCCGCGCCCGTTCCAGGAAGGTCCGAGCCTCCAGGATGCGAAGCGCAGGTCGTTCGGCATGAACTCCCTTGCCGCATCGTCCACCCGCCAGGGAGCCGCGGCACGCACCGCATCCACCGCACCGCCTGCGCGCCTCGCAATCCGCGCAGCGCGCAGAGGGGTTCGGGGGAAGTTGTGCGTTCGCGATCAATGTCTTATCAACCAAGGATATCAATGTCTTATCAACCAAGGATGCCTTCATAGACGAGACGGACCACTACCGGGAAGAACACGATCACGAATGTGCAGGGGAAGATGCACGTCATCAGTGGGAAGAGCATCTTTACGGGCGCCTTCAGCGCCATCGCCTCGGCGCGCAGGAAGCGCTCCATGCGCCGCTGATCTGCCTGTGCGCGAAGGATCGGCCCGAGGCTCGATCCCTGACGCTCCGCGGCAAGCACCGCAGCCACCCACTGGCTGATGGCCGGCATGCGCAACCGTTCAGCTCAGCGAGCGCAGCGCGTCCGCGCGGGTGCGGCCGGCACGGACATCACGAAGGACACGTTGCAGTTCCTCGCCCATCGGACCTTGCGGGCCCTTGTCGGCGGCATGCTGCAGTGCGCCGGTCATGTTCGAGCCGGCTTCGATTGCGAGCGTGATCACGTCCAGGTAGAACGGCAGCGCCTTGGCGATGCGTCGCGAGCGGCTGGCGATGCGGTCGCGAAGCCAGCTCAGCGGCAGGTAGCCGCCGAAGATTGCTGCGGCAAGCAGCCATGCGGGTTCATCGCCCCCCTCCGGCCAGGTCACGGCGACCAGTACCGTGACCGCGCCCACTGCACCGATCAACTGGCCCGCAATGAATTGATCCACCGTCAGTGCGTACTCCAGCCCTGCCCTGCGCAGCGCCTGCATCAGCGCGCTTGCGGAGCACCACCGGCAGCAACGGCCCGATCCAGGCGGCCACCGGGTGGGCGACCCATCCGGTCAGGCGCCAGTAGGCGGGCGGCGGATCCAGGTACTCACGGTTTTCCCGGGGCACGGTCAGGACGAGCCCGGCAATCCAGCACATCAGCAGCATGAGCCGCCATCACCAGCGGCTGCGACCGCCAGCAGCAGGCTCGCCGACCAGCCGGCGCCGATTGCGAAAACGGTTTCCATCAGATGTCGATGTCCATGATCCGCCGAATGAACAGCAGGCCCGCGACCTCGAGCACTGCAATCACGCCACAGACGATCCAGCCCTGCCAGGTTGCGATCAGCGGCTCCATCGCTTCCGGCTCGATTGCAAAGAGCGCGGCAGCGACCGCCGGTGGAAGCAGCGTCATGATCCAGCCCTGCAGGCGCCCCTGGGCGGTTAGCGCGAGGATCTTCCCTTCCACGGTCAGCTTGCGGCGCGATGCTGTCGGCCAACCGCTCCAGCGTTTCCGCCAGGTTGCCGCCGCTGTCGCCCGCGATGCGCACGGCCGCGGTGAAGAGGCGCAGGTCGTCCCCGCCCATCCTCCTCTCCAGGCTGCCCAGCGCTTCGTCCAGTGTCACGCCAAGCCGCTGTTCGCGCAGCATCAGTTCGAACTCCTGGCCGCATGGCGCAGCCATCTCCTGCGACATCTGCCGCAGCGCAAGCGGCAGGCTGGCCCCCGAGCGGATCGCCGCGGAGACCAGCATCAGGGCGTCGGGCAGCTGCCCGGCGAAGGAGAGGCGGCGCTGCCTTGCAAGGCGAACGAGGACGAGGTTGGGCAGCATGGCAATACCGACCACACCGAGCGCCATCAGCAGCCATGAACCGGTCGTCAGCCGGATGGCGGCCATCACCAGCAAGGCCAGCAGCAGGTTCCAGCGGAACAGGCGCTGCGCATCGACGAACAGGAGAAGGTCGTTCAGCCGGCGGCCGACGTCGCCGGTGAAACGGCTGCGATAGCGCGATCCCGCGGCCGCCCCGCCATAGGCCAAAGCCATCAGCGTCAGCACCACCGCAGCCAGCAGGGCCACCCCGGCCATGAGCAGCCACGGCAGCCCGACTCCCGACCAGGATCCGCTCACGGGGCCTCCCGAAAGAGCGTCAGGTCCATGGCGACGCCTCGCTCCACCAGCGCCTCGCGAAAAGTCGGGATGCCACCGCAAGCGACATGCCGGCAGCTCGCCGCCTCCAGCGGATTGCCATGCTGCTGGTAGCGGAACAGTTCCTGCGTCTGCACCCTCCCCGATTCGATACCGGTAACTTCGGTGACCGACGTGATCCTGCGGCTGCCGTCCCGGAAGCGCGCCTGGTGGATGATCAGGTCCAGCGCGCTGGCAATCTGCTCGCGGATGGCCGCGAGCGGCAGGTCGACGCCGCCCATCAGCGTCAGCACCTCGAGGCGCGACAGCACGTCGCGGGGCGTGTTTGCATGCACGGTGGTGAGCGAGCCTTCGTGGCCGGTGTTCATCGCCTGCAGCATGTCGAGTGCTTCGCCGCCGCGGCATTCCCCGACGATGATCCGGTCCGGCCGCATCCGCAGCGAGTTGCGCACCAGGTCGCGGATGGTGACTGCGCCTCTGCCCTCGGCATTGGGCGGACGCGCCTCGAGCGCAACGAGATGGTCATGGCGCAGCTTCAATTCCGCAGCATCCTCGATGGTGATGAGCCGCTCGCTCGGCGGGATGAGGTTCGAGAGGACGTTGAGCAGCGTCGTCTTGCCCGAGCCGGTGCCGCCGGAGACGACGATGCTCTTGCGTTCCTCGACGCAGATGCGGAAGAACTCGATCATGGCGCGAGACGCACTGCCGAGCGTCACCAGGTCCTGCGGCGATAGCACGGTCCGATTGAAGCGGCGGATGGTCAGCGCCGGGCCCTTCAGCGCCACCGGCGGAATGATCGCGTTGACCCGCGAGCCATCGGCCAGGCGCGCATCGACCAGTGGCGACGCTTCGTCGATGCGGCGGCCCAGAGGCGACACGATGCGGTCGATCACGTTGCGGATGGCCGTATCGTCAGAGAACGCGGCCGTGGCCCGTTCAAGGCAGCCGCTTCGCTCCACGAAGACATCGACCGCGCTGTTCACCATGATCTCGGTCACGTCGGGCTGCGCCATCAGCCGCTCGAGCGGGCCCAGCCCGATGGCCTCGTCCACCGTATCCTCGACGAGCGATGGCCGGTCGATTTCTTCCGGCAGTCCATCGAGGTCGCCGACGATGCCTTCGACCGCCTGCCGCACCTCGGCGAGCAGTTGTTCTGCGGAGTAGTGCGCGAGGTTGCTGCGTCTCAGGTCGATGAGATCCAGCAGGCGCCGGTGGACGAGGCGGCGCCAGGGGAGCGCGGCAAGCTGTGCCTCGCGCAATCGCTCGGTCGCGGATCCACAGACAGTGGGCGCGAGTGCACCGTCCGCAGCAGCGACGTCGCCGTCCTGCAGAGCGCCGGCGACGAGGCCGGCAGGAGCGCCGGTGATCTGCGCCGGCCCGGTACGAGCGGGCATGCCCGCCCCGAGCGCAGCGACGGCCGGCGCCGGCGTCCGCAACGCCTCGCCGTGCACGCGCAAGCGAAAGCCTGCGATGACGATCTGGTCGCGCTCCGACAGGGGACCGTATTCGATTATCCGGTCGCCGTTGACAAGCGTGCCACCCAGCGTACCCAGGTCCACCAGCTTGAGGCTGCGACCCACGCGATGGATCTCGGCGTGAACGCGGCCCACGCGCCAGCCGGCCAGCACCACCTCCGAATCCCTCGCCTTGCCGATACGGCACGGGAAGCGCTCGACCTTGACGCTGCGCGCCGGCTTGCCATCCTCTTCGATCACGACATCCAGCACGTGCCTCCTCCTACTCCAGCATCCGCATCCGGTCACGCAGCGCCTCGAGCCGCTGTGCCATATCCGCCCCCTGCTCGGAGCCCAACGTGCTCGCGCCGGCGTGCAGGCGCGGCGTGATCAGCACGATCAGTTCGGATTCCCGGTTCTGGAAGCGGCGCGAGCGAAAGAGCTTGCCGAGGATGGGCAGGTCCCCGAGCCCAGGGATCTTGTCGACGGTTCCCGAGATCTCGTTGCTCAGCATGCCGGCAATGACAAGCGTCTCGCCCTCACGCAGGTTGACATCGGTCGCTGCGCTCTGCTTGCGCAGGCCGGGCACGTCCTTGACCGTCACCTCCGGGTTGATCGAGGAGATCTCGGCGTGGAGGCTGGCCGAAATGACGCCTTCCTCGTTGACGGTGGGCGACACCTCGAAGCGCACCCCGTACTCCTTGAACTGCACCGATGCGGAACCATTGGCGCCGAGGACCGGGAGCGGCAGCTCCCCGCCGGCAACAAAGCGCGCGCTGCCGCCGGATCGGCAGGACAGCCGCGGCTCGGCGAGCACCGCGGCCTCGCCGTTCTGCACCAGCAGGTCGACCATGGAGGTAAGCGACGAGACGAGGGATGCCGTCGTTGCGAAAGGACTGATCCTCGGCCTGACCGGGAAGCCGGCCGCTTCTGCACTGCCTCCCGGCTTGAAGGCGTCGCTGCGCTTGAAGTCGCCGATCAGGCCGAAGGCCGGACCGTCGATCGCATAGGGTACGCCACTGCCGGACTGCCATCTCACGCCCAGCCGGTGGAGCGCGTTCTTGCCGATCTCGATCATCCGGACTTCCATGTCGATCATCCGCTCGTAGCCGCCGCGGCTGATCAGGCTGATCGCCTGCGGGTAGCGCTTGACGATCTCTGCGCTCCTGAAGGCATCCTCCTCGGTCGGGCTGCCGCCGTCGATGACGACCTTGTCGCCGACTGCATGGGCCCGGATCCGCGGACTGTTGTCCAGCAGCCGGTTGATCTCGAGCGCCGTGCGATTCGCATCCGTCGCGGTGACGTTGATCAGGTACTGACGCACGACGCCTTGGTGGCCCCAGAGATGCAGGGTGCTCTGGCCGGCTGCCTCCGGAAGCAGCAGGATCTGCCGCCGGTCCAGCGCCGTCACCTGGACCACACGTCCGTTGCCCACCGCAATGCGGCGCACGTTGGTCTCATCCAGAACATGGGCCTGGCCGACCGCGAGGTTGAGCACGACCGGTGCAGGCTGCGCATCGGCTTCGTGCCAGGGCGGGAGCAGCAGCAACGCAGCCAGCGGAATGCGGACGCCGGCGAGCGATTGCGCAGATGCGACCCGCGCGGCAAGCCGTGAGGCCTGCAGCAATGCCCGCCACGTCGCAAGCCCCACGACCGCGTCATTGCCGCTTCGCATCCGTCGCGCCTGCAGGGGGTTCCATGACCGGCTGGCGTCCGGATCCGGCAGGGCTTGCCGCCGCCGCCCGCGTGCCATCCCCCCCGCTTCCAGGATCGACCGCTATCCGCCCGACCCCGCCTACGATCACTTGAGGCGCGGAGCTCGCGGCAGCAGCCGGCGAGCCCATGCCCAGCAGCTGCCGGATGTCCATCGCCTTGCGACTCATGCGCTGCGGGTCATCCGGATTGCGCAGCACCGCGGTGAGCTTTCCCGCCCGCTGTGCCACCACGAGGCGCTGCGCATGATCCGGCTCCACTTCGACTGTCACCGTGGAGAAGCTTCGCGCCGCCCCGCGCTCATCCACGCCCGCGCGTACCTGCCTGCCGGTTGCGAGCACCAGCAGGCCCTCGAACAGCGGCACAGTGGCCTCCGGCAGCTGGCTGCGGCCGTCGCCCTCCAGCGGCGGGCGGGCGGTGAAGAGCAGATCGATGCGATCCCCTGGCTGCAGCATGCCGGAAATGGAGTTGACCTCGTCCACCGCGATCGTCAGCGCACGGATGCCCGGCTTGACCCGATGCGAGAAGGCCAGGTTATCGCCGCCGATGATTGCCGACGCCACCAGTTGCTCGCCGCTACGCAGGGAAGCCGCCAACCGCATGCCCTCGAAGCCGTCGAATTGCTCCGGGAGGACTGCGCTGCCGGATACGTACTCCTCCGGGATGCTTCGGAGCGCCATGGTTTCTGCACTGACGACGTCGCCCTTGCCCAGGTCGCGGCGTGCCACGATGACGTCACGCATGCGTGACGGCTTCGGCGCGAGCCGCGCCCGCTCGGCCTCCAGTTGTTCGGCCAGGTAGCCCTTGCCCGCGAACACGGCAATTGCGCCGCAGGCGAGCGCCGCGATGAACAGGACGATGTTGCGATGGGCGGCCAGCGCCGCCCGCAGACGGCTCGTCATGGCATGGATAGAGAAAAAGTGAACCTGCCGTAGTAGCCCTGGATGGCACGGAACAGCTCCTCCAGGGGACTATCCGCCCCGATGACCAGGACCAGGCCTATCAGCGCGAGGAGGATGGCGTACTCCGCGAGCGACTGGCCGCGGCAATTCCGGCTCATCATTTCCTCCCCCAATGCATCACCAACGCGCGCTGCCCTTCCTGTTCGCTGATCGTCAGCGCAAGCTCCTCCGATCCCCGGACGAGGAATTGCGCGACGCCGCCGGGTTCTCTGAAGGAAGTCGGGCCGCGTGCCGGCTGCTCGAAGCCATGACGTGCGAGCGCCGCGATCACGCTCTGCGCGACACGATCGACCGGGCCTGCACTGGTCGCCACGACGGTGGTCATGCGGCGGTCCCCGTCCCGGTGCGTGATGCGATCGAGAACCCGGCTGCCCGGCGGCAGCACCTGCTCGAGCCAGTCGGAAGAGTCGATGGCGTCGGCATCGATGCCACCGGCAAGCTCGCGCGAAAGCCGGGATCGACGGCCTTGGGCACCGGCACCTCGCGCCCGGATCTCGATGGTTTCGATAGCCTGGTCCACCGCCTGCACCAGGACCAGCCAGCCATCGCGCTCGAGCTGATGCACCGGTGCGGGGCGGTCGACCCACAGCGAACGCACGTCTTCGATCATCTGCATGGGGGAGCGGCGGTCCTCGAAACGGTTCAAGTCGAGACGCCCTCCTTGCACGGCCGCGCCTCGAAGCACGACTTCCTCGCGCAGGCCGGCAATCGGCTTCAAGCCGCTGCGATCCGTGGCCGAAGCCGTGCTCGCGCCACCGACTGCATCCGCCAGCACGATTGCGGCACATCCCGCGACCAGCACCGTGACGCTCCTTCTGGCGTACCTCTCCCAGATGCGCATCCGCATCCGAATGCCTGCCGCAGAGGCACGAGGGCCGCGGATCACGGCGCCGTCTCCAGGCGGTCTTCGGGAACGATGTCGACGTCGATTTCGTGATAGCGGAAAAGCGACCCGCGGGGCTCAACCGGCGCCATCAGGGGGCTGGTGATCAAGGTCCTGATCGGATCGTAAAGACCGTCGATGATCTCTTCGGCACCCGCGCCCCGCGTCTCGCCCGGCTCGCCTGCCGGGGACGACCTGCCTGCTTCTGCGAAGATGGCCGCGGCTTGGCCGAGCCCCGGCAGGCGCCAACCGCGCTCGACCCGAGCCTGGAAAGACCCGGCCTCACCGCCCTTTGCCGAAGAAGCGTTCCAGGCGTCGACCAGGACTGCCGTTCTGCCTGTCAACCTTAGCGCCATTCCTTCCGGCCTTTGCAGCCACTGAGCCAGCGTGCGGTTCAGCGATACGTCCGCACTGACCCCGGCCGTGACGAGCCCCTTCTCCAATGCCAGTCCGAAGGCGCCGGGAGCGGCAGAGCCGGCCATCCCGAGGAAGCCGGCAGGCGAGCCTGCACCCGTGCCGGCGCCGCGCAGCCATGCGCCGCGGACGGCATCGGAATCGCCGGCCGCAACCTCGACCGAGACATCCGAGAATGATGCGAGAAGGCTCTGGCCGCGGCGGTCGACCCAGAACCGATTGCTCGATTCCACCACCTGGTCATCCGCCATTGCGTCGTTGCTCAGCAGGTCGCGATCGTGACGCCCGAAGTGTCGCCGTCGCAGGTCATCGGCCAGTGCCGGAGGCGTCTCGCCAGCGCAGTCTTCCGGACGCACGCTGCATTCGAAGGCTGCGCTGCGGGAGGCCGCTATGGCAGTGCGACCCAGGTCCTGGTACTTCGCGAGCAGGGGAACAGCCAGGAGCAACGGAACCACGGCGGCGGCGAGCACCACCGCCTCCACCAGCGACTGCCCCCTCTGCCTGCGGTGCCGAATCATCGCGTCACTCCTCGTGGAAGTAGCCTGCGGCTGCCTGCCGGAAGTTCTCCGGCACGCTTGCCAGCCTCACTTGCCAATAGGGACTGTAGAGACTGGCGTATTCGGTGCGCATGGCCGCCTGCGGTGGCCGACGGAAATACACTTCGGCGGCGGAGACGGCCCCCATCACGGCCGTGTCCCTGCCGCTGAAGCGATCTGCCGGCAGCACGCGCCCGCGAGCGAGCCCTCTGGCGCCTGCCGTGCCCACTGCCGCGGCCGACTGGATCCAGCCGACCACTCCGACCTTCATCAGCGGAAACCGGCTGTTGGCCTTGACCACATCATTGCCGCCGAAGTCCAGCTCCCGGACCTCTGCAATGCCGCGATAGTCGCTGCTGACCCAGATCTCGTCCGAGGCCTCGCGATAGGCGCGGGGATTGGCAAGCTTGGAGGAGGAAGCCTGCCTGGCGCCGGCAACGGGTGGCCCGAATCCGACGTCTCCGCTGTTGATCGCCGGGAGCAGCATTCCCAGGGCATCGAGTTCTGCCTTCGCATCGCGGGCGATCTCCGCGGCACCCCAACCCAGCGCCTGCCGTTCGCGCGTGCTGCAGGAGAAGGTGCGCCGAGTATGGAGCGACAATGTGTCATAGGCCTGCCAGCGCTCGAGTTCGCCCTTGTCGTGATCGCGGATCAGCTCGGTTGCACCCCGGCGCGCCAGCTTGAACAGGCAGGGCAGTTCCGCCAGGTCGGCGTCGCGATTGCCCGAGTAACCATCCAGGGAATCCAGCACCACCGACTTGAGCCGTTCGCGATCCTCGCCGGCATGGCGCGTCGTCAGGTCCGCCATGGAAGGATCCAGATCCAGCGGCAAGGTGAACGCGAAGAAGCGTCTGTCGTTCTCGCGGGCGATCTCTGCTGCGATCCGGGAGAGCACGACCGGATGGGTGGCCGCGAACATCAATTCCTGACTTGCGACGAGGGCCTGGATGTACGCGCTTCTCGCGGCGGTCTCTCCCCGGGCCGTGTACTGCGTCACCTGGCTGACCCAGTAGGCGACTTCCTTGATCGCCCCGCTGACCTGTCCGACGTAGGGAACGTATTGCGCGACGTCGTCGACGTTGTCGCTGAAGCGCTCGAGGAACTTGGCGTAGGAAACCATGGTCGCCGCCTGCGCGATGGCGACCTCGTTGGCGATGATGGCGCGATTGGAGTAGGCGTAGTAGTTCATCGCCCGCGCGCGCCACAGCCCGGCGCTGTAGGCCGCCGCATCGGTCGCATTGACGATCCGGATCTTGGCGGCAGTGGCCTGTCCCGAAGAGAACTGGAAGAACAGCAGCAACGCGACCAGCAACAGCAGGCAGAGGCCGAAGACCAGCGCCTGACCGCGCTGATGCCTGCAAGGCCGATGGGCGAGCGGCGGGACGAGCATCGCCGGCATGGTGGGCCTGCTAACTCTCGCTATCAACCAGCAGTTGCGTTTGCACCGATGCGTCAGTGATTGCTGGCGTTGTACTCCTTCAGCGTTGCCTTGGTCTGCGACGAGCGAAGTGCTTCATCCGAGGCCTTCTTCGCTTCGTCGATGCCGCCCCGGGCGTCCTCTCCCGCGATTTCCAGGGCGAGGCCGGCAGTGGCACCGCGAATTGACTGGCCGAGAAAGGAGTAGGCGCCGATGGCGGCGACGCCGATCAGCGCGACGATGACGATGTATTCGGTCATGCCCTGGCCCCGGGCCTTGCGATGCGTGGTCATGTGAAGCTCCATGGTTTTGCCGGATGGAGCGTTCATCATGCGCGTGCGGTGCGTCGCTTGCGATCCTACGGAGGACGTAGTCGGACTAGGCGGATGCGCCGAGGCGTCGCACCCGCAACCGAAGCTGCAAGCTGCTACGGCCTGGTCGCCTCCATCGCCGGCAGCGTCGAAAACTTCTCGAACCACTTCGCGAGCTTCGGGCACCGGTTGCGCCAGCCGATATCGCCGAAGCGGAAATCCAGATAGCCAAGCGCACAACCGATCGCAACCCGGCCGATGTCGATGCGGTCGCTGCCGGCGTCGAAGTTCCTCTCGGCATGCGCCAGCCCGACGTTGATCTTGTCCATCTGTCCAGCCGCCCACTCCGACCACCGCAGGTCTTCGGGCCGCAGCGCGCCCTCGTAGCGGGCCAATAGCGCAGCGTCGAGGATGCCGTCGCCCAGCGCCTGCTCCGTCAGCACCCGCCAGCGGTCGGAGCCGGCAACCGGGAAAAAGCTGCCCTTGCCGAGATGGTCCAGGTACTCGCAAATCACGCGGCTGTCGAACAGCACAGTGCCGTCGTCGGTGATCATCGTCGGCACCTTGCCGAGCGGATTGGACGGAATGATCGACTGGTCGCGATTGACTGGGTGGGCTGCGCTCGGAAGCTTCTCGATCCGATCCGCGAGCCCGAGGTAATGAGCGATGAACATGCACTTGCGCACATAGGGGGACGTCTGCGAGTGGTACAGCTTCATGGATCGGGTCTCCGGTAGGCGATCGGTTCTGAAAGCTCGAGGCAACAAGGCCGGTGCATTCTAGCTTGGCACCCGCCCGCGCATCGCTCTGCCTCGAGGCTGGCGCGCTTCACCCCCGATCTGATAACCTGCCGGCGTCCCGCAGGGCTTCACCAACGAAACCCACGCTGCCGCTTTCGCCGGCCCGAAGCTTCGCACGCACTTCGAAGCCGCAGGCCGATCGGCGGGTGTTGCATCCGGGGAGATCGCCGGCGCTGCGGTGTTCCTGACCTCGCCTGCCGCGTCCTGCGTGAATGGCCACTTGCTGGTGGTGGATGGCGGCATGTCGATCAGCATGTAGGCAGATGCCGATAGGCCGCGCTGAGAGCCGAGGCGACAGGCCGCGCTGAAGCCCACCGTGAAGGCCGCGTCGAATGCCGTGCGGCCGCGGGCTGCGCGATCAAAGGCCGATGCAGCGAGGGGCGGCTCGCGCCGCCCCTCCGTCTCCTGCAACTGCCTCCGAAAAAGCTGCTACGCCATCAGGCTGCCTTCCTCGGCGCAGTTGCTGGCTTGTCGAAGAACTGTTCGTCCTCGGTGGAGCCGCGCAACGCGGTCGTGGACGACTGGCTGCCTTCGATCGTCGTGGTGACCGCGTCGAAGTAGCCGGTGCCGACTTCGCGCTGGTGCTTGACGGCGGTGAAGCCCTTTTCCGCCGCCGCGAACTCGTTCTGCTGCAGCTCGACGAAGGCCTTCATCTGCTCCCGGGCATAGCCGTGCGCCAGGTTGAACATCGAGTAGTTGAGCGCGTGGAAACCCGCCAGGGTGATGAACTGGAACTTGTAGCCCATGGCGCCGAGTTCGCGCTGGAACTTGGCGATCGTGGCGTCGTCGAGGTTCTTCTTCCAGTTGAAGCTGGGCGAGCAGTTGTAGGCGAGCAGCTTGCCCGGAAACTGCTTGTGGATCGCCTCGGCATAGGACCTGGCGAACTCGAGATCCGGCTTGCCGGTCTCGCACCAGATCATGTCGGCGTACGGCGCATAGGCGAGGCCGCGCGAGATCGCCTGCTGCAGGCCGGGTTTGGTTCGGAAGAACCCTTCCAGCGTGCGCTCGCCGGTCAGGAACGGCTTGTCGTTGTCGTCCACATCCGACGTCACCAGGTCGGCTGCCTCCGCGTCGGTGCGCGCGAGCAGGACCGTGGGCACGCCCATCACGTCGGCGGCGAGGCGCGCGGCAACCAGCTTCGACACGGCCTCGCGGCTCGGCACCAGCACCTTGCCGCCCATGTGGCCGCACTTCTTGACCGCGGCGAGCTGGTCCTCGAAGTGCACGCCCGCGGCACCTGCATCGATCATCGACTTCATCAGCTCGAACGCATTCAGCACGCCGCCGAAACCTGCTTCGGCATCGGCCACGATCGGCGCGAAATAGTCGACGTAGTCCTTGTCGCCGGGGCTCTTGCCCTCGGACCACTGGATCTGGTCGGCGCGGGTGAAGGTGTTGTTGATGCGCTTGACCACCAGCGGCACCGAATTGATCGGATACAGCGACTGGTCGGGGTACATCTCGCCGGCCGAATTCGCGTCGCCGGCCACTTGCCAGCCGGAAAGGTAGACAGCCTTCAGGCCGGCCTTGATCTGCTGCATCGCCTGGTTGCCGGTAAGGGCACCGAGCGTGTTGACGAAGGGCTCCTCGTTCACCAGCTTCCAGAGCTTCTCCGAGCCCCGGCGTGCGAGCGTGTGCTCGACCGTCAGCGAGCCGCGCAGGCGAACCACCTCCTCGGCCGAGTAGCCGCGCTTGATGCCGCGCCAGCGCGGGCTTTCGGCCCATTCCTTCTGAAGTTTCTGCGCTTCCAGTTCACGAGATGTCATGAGTCAAGACTCCAAGGTATGTGCCCCCGGCATGATTGCCGGGCGCTTCAAGTTCCTTTCATGATAGGCAGGCGTGTTGCATGGCAGGTGCTAAAGCGCACTCATTTACCTCTAGAAATCTTGTTGTCAATCAGTGACTTATCTCAAGATTTCACGATATGGAAAAGTATCTTTCACATTAAAAAATGAAGACGCTGCATCGCAGCGGATAGATTTCATCATGCGAGATAGAGGCGGCATGTTCTGAAACTCCCCATCTCCTGGCCGCAGCCGGCCGATCCGCGTCGGTCCGTACATCTCGCGCTACAGCGCCAGGGTGATCCAGGATGCCGAGGCAAGCTTCAGCTGCGCGCTGCCTCAGCGGCGGCGCAGGACAGGCAGCGCCGGCAGTGGCGCCGGTTAACATCGGCGTCGGTCGCCCGCTCCACTGGCGCGCCCGCTCAATCACCTTGCTTTTGCCTCGGGGGCTACCGATGGATATCACTTCGCCAGATTCCGCCGCGCCGGCGACCACGGCAGATGAACGCCGCATCATCGCCGCGGCCCGCGGCCTGGAGCAGGAAGCAATCGGTCTTCTGGTCGACCTGGTGAAGGAGCCTTCGCTGCTCGGCGACGAGGCCGGCGCCCAGCGCGTGGTTCGCCGCGCTTTCGAAGGGTTGGGCGTCGACGTACGCGAGTTCGCAATCGACGAGGAGCGGCTCAGGCAGCACCCCGGCTATTCCCCGTCGATCGTCTCCTATGACGGGCGCAACAACGTCGTCGGCACGCACACACCAAAGGGTCCTGCAACCGGCAGGTCGCTGATCTTCAATGGCCATATCGACGTCGTTCCGGTCGGTGCGAACTCGTTGTGGAAGCATCCGCCCTTTTCGGCGCACATCGACGGCGATCGGCTCTATGGCCGCGGCGCCGCCGACATGAAGGCCGGCATCGTCGCCTTCACGATGGCGTTCAAGGCGCTGCGGCTGCTCGGCCTGGAGCCGGCCGCGGGCGTGCACCTGCAGTCGGTCGTCGAGGAGGAATGCACCGGCAACGGCGCCCTCGCCTGCCTGGTCGAGGGCTACCGTGCCGATGCCGCGGTCATCACCGAGCCCATCGGCGGCATGCTCACCTGCCAGATGGGCGTGATGTGGTTCGCGATCGAGGTGCTGGGCAAGCCGGTGCACGCGTCGGTGGCGCACACCGGCGTCGGCGCCATCGAGTTCTCGCTCCATCTCTTCGCCGCGCTGAAGGAACTGGAGCGGCAGTGGAACGAGCCGAAATCGCGGCACGGCTACTACCTGAAGCACGAGCATCCGGTCAATTTCAATCTCGGCAAGATCTCTGGCGGTGAATGGGCCTCGTCGGTGCCGACGCACTGCCGCTGCGACATCCGCATCGGCTTCTATCCGGACGTGACCGCGGCAAAGGCCAAGACGGAAGTGGAGCGCGTGCTCGCTGCTGCCTATGCCGCCCATCCGCTGCGCGACAGCCTGAGCTATCGGCTGATCTATGAAGGATTCCAGGCGGAAGGCTGCATCGTCGACGAGAACGAGCCGGTGCTCGAGGCGCTGTCGGGCAGCTATCGCGACGTGGTCGGCAAGGAACTCGAGGCCGAGGCCTTCACCGGCACGACCGACATCAAGTTCTTCAACGTCTACGGATCGATCCCGGCGACCTGCCACGGCCCCACCGGCTCGAGCATCCACGGCATCGATGAGTGGGTCTCGATCCAGAGCATGATGCAGACGACGGCGGTGCTCGCGGTGTTCATGGCCCGCTGGTGCGGGCTCAACCGCATCGCCTGAGCCGCGGCCCGGCAAGCACACCGGCCGGAAACACAGCCTTGCCTGCTCCGCCTCCTCAGGTCCCGCGCAAGGTCGCCATCGGCGGTGTCGAGACGACGCTGCGCAGGCTCCACCAGCCGGCACCCGCCGAGAACGCGGCGCCGATCAGCGCACCCGCCGGCAGCAGCCACCATCCGGGCTGGTAGGGGAACTGGAAAACCTGGTTCGCGAGGATCCACCCGACCAGGATCGCGCCGATCGCCGCCAGTATTCCGGCGAGCAGGCCCGAAAGTGCAAGCTCGAGAACCTGCGAACTGCTGAGCTGCCGGCGCGAGGCTCCCAGCGCCCGCATCAGCCCCGCCTCGCGCACGCGCTCGTCGCGAGAACTTGCGAGTGCCGCATAGAGGACCACGACCCCGGCGGCAAGCGCGAACAGGAAGAGGAACTGCACGGCGCGCACCACCTGGTCGACCATCGTCTGCACCTGCCGCAGGATGGCGCTGGTGTCGACCACCGTCAGGTTCGGCATGCGGTCGACGAGCGTGCGCGCGACGTCGCTCTTGTCGTCGGGCAGGTGGAAGGACGTGATGAAGCTTTGCGGACGATCCTGCAGGGCCGAGGGCGAGCCGATCATGAAGAAGTTGACCTTCATCGAGTCCCAGGCAAGCTTGCGGGTGCCGACCAGCTGCATCTCGACCAGTTCCCCGCCGACGTCGAAGCGCAGCCGGTCGGAGAGCTTGAGCCCGAGCGTGTCCATGATGCCCTGTTCGGCCGAAACCTCGGCGCGATCCGGTGCAAGCCAGCGCCCGCCGTCGAGCTGGTTGTGAGACGGCATCCGGGCGCCATAGGAAAGGTTGAACTCGCGGTTCACGAGGCGGCGAGCACGATCCTCCTGGAAGCTGTCGGGGCGATATGGCATTGCCGTTGACCGCGACCAGTCGGCCCGCGGATCATCGGATAGAGTTCGACCCCCTGAAGCCCGGCGTCGCGCACGATCGCCTGGAACAGGTCGCGCTGGTCGGGCTGCACGTTCAGCACGAAGCGATTGGGTGCATCGGCGGGGCTCGCCGTTCGCCAGCTGTCGAGCAGGTCGTTGCGGGTGACGGTAAGCAGCATCAGCGCCATCAGCCCGACCGCCAGCGCGGCCGTCTGGACCACCGACGAGCCCTGCCGGCGCGACCAGCTGGCCAGCGCGATGCGCAGGCTGGCGGTGCCCGGGCCGGTCCCGACCCAGTTGCGCAGCGGCGCCAGCAGCTTGACCCCGCCCCAGGCGACGAGCGCAAACAAGACCGCGCCGGCGAAAAACCCGCCCGTCGCATAGGCCGCGACCTTGCGGTCGCCGGCGTACCAGAGCAGCAGCAGGGCAAAGGCCAGGACTGCGCAACTGAGGGCGACCCAGACCGATGCCGCCGGCGGCCCCAGGTCACGCCGCAGCACGCGCAGCGGCGGCACCCCCGCGAGCCGCAGCACCGGGACGGCGGCAAAGCCCAGGATCAGCACGATGCCGGCGGCGGCGGCCTGCAAAGCCGGCCACACGGTCGGGGGCGGCAGCGGGATCTCGATCATCGCCGTGGCAAGGCCGAGCAGCGCCCAATGTGCGGCCCAACCGACCACCGCGCCCAGCGGCAGCTCCGGCCAGAGACAACCACAGCATCTCGAGCAGCAGCGACTTGCACCAGCAGCCGCTGGCGCGCGCCAAGTGACTTCAGCACTGCGAAGCCATCGAGATGCCGCTCGGCGAAGCGGCGGGCGGCGAGGCCGATGGCTACTGCAGCGATCAACGCCGACAGCAACGACACCAGCGCGAGGAACTGCTGCGATCGGTCGAGCGTCATGCGCAACTCGGGCCTGCCTTCCTCCAGCGTCTCCATCCGCTGGCCGGCTCGCAGCCGCGACTTGACCCAGTTCCCGAAGGCCGAGACCGTGGCGCGCTCGCCTGAGACGAGCAGCCGATAGCTGACGCGACTGCCCGGCTGGATCAGTCCGGTGGCCGGCAGATCCTGCAGCGACAGCATCGCGCGCGGCGCAAAGTTGATGAACGACGTGCCGCGATCGGGTTCGACCAGGATCAGCCGCTCGATGCGCAAGCTCTTGTCGCCGAGTTGCAGTTGCTGGCCAAGGCTGAGATCGAGGGCTTGCAGTAGCGCCCGGTCGACCCATACGGTCCCCGGCTCCGGCGCCTGATTCAAGACCACTTCTTGTGCTTCCTGGCTCGCGTCGCCTGAACCGGCCGGCACCGTCACCGTGAGACCGCCGCGCAGGGGATATCCGTCCGATACCGCCTTCACCGACGCGAGCTGACTAGCCGCCAACGTATCCGGCTTGTCCGCGACCGCCAGCGCCATGCTCGGGAAGTTCACCGTCTGCGCGCTGGCGAGGCCGCGCCGTTGCGCCTCGTCGATCCATTGCGGGGGTATCGGCTGGTCCGCCGAAACCACCACGTCGCCGCCAAGCAATTGCGTCGCCTGGTTCGTGAGCGCGTTGCCCAGCCGGTCGATGAAGAAACCGACGGTCGACACGGCTGCCACCGCGACCGCCAGCGCAACCAGCAGGAGCCGCAACTCGCCGGCGCGCCAGTCGCGGCTTAGGAGGATCAGCGACAAGCGCCAGGGATTGGTGCCCGGACTGCTTCCTGCGGGCCCGACGACATTGCGAAGCGGTGCTTTCATGTTGCTGCCTGAGATGCGAGGATGCGGTTGATTTTGCGAACGATGCTGCGCCGGTGGTGCCTGGTCGATGCGGGCTCAGAGGGCCAGCCACTCCTCGATCGCCCCTACGACCTCGGCCGGCCGCGGCACCTGCCCCACGCCGCCAAAGCTGGCGCAGTAGCCGTCGCCGGTCACCGCGCATTGCACGGCGTCGAAGTCGCAGAAGATCGCGATCGTCGGACGGCCGAGCGCGGCCGCGAGATGGGTGAAGCCGGTATCGAGCCCGACAGCGACCGTCGCCCCGGCAATCACACGCGCGCCGTCATGTACCGTAAGAAACGGCGGGACGACGGCCGGCGTCGCGGCTTCGCCGGCGGCCTGCGTCGACAGCCGGGCGAGCCGTTCGGCTCGCGCACGTTCCGCCTCGGTACCCCAGAACCAGACGAGTGCAAGGCCGGCTTGCTGCAGCCGCTGCGCAACCAGGACCCAAGCCGCCTCCGGCCACAACTTGTCGTCACGGCTCGCGCCGGTGACGAGCAGCGCGTAGGACTGCGATGGCAGCCAGGCTGCCTCGTCCGAATCGAGGACTGGTGCCTCGAGCCCGAAATCCGCCGGCCAATCGATCCTGTAGTCCCCTGCCGCGGCACCGATCGCGCGATTGCGCCGGACTACATGCCAATCGCGCGGCACGATCGCCTTGCGGTCATAGGCGAGCGATGCGATCGGTTCGCGCGCGAAGGCCCATGCCGGCCCGACGCGCAGTCTCGCCGGCGCCAGCCTGGCGACCGCGGCGCTCTTGATCAACCCCTGGCAGTCGATCACAAGGTCGTAGGGCTCGCTCGCGAGCTGCCGGTGGAAGGCGGCCATCTCCCGCCTGACCGGCGCGGTCCACAGCTTCTTGCGCCAACTGCGCCACGCGATCGGGATGACGTCGTCCACTGCCGAGTTGAGCCGGCAGACGGCCTGGAACGACTTTTCCACCACCCAGTCGATCCGTGCGTCGGGAAAGACGTGACGCAGGTCGGTCGCCAGCGGCTGGGCATGGACGACATCGCCCATCGAGGACATCTTCACGATCAGGATCCTCAAGCCACCTTCTCCGTCGGTTGCATCAAATCTCGAGACTGCGTCCCGACACGGCGCTCCGGATATCGCGGCCGCGGGGCGCAAGGACGAATATGCAGACTAAATCGGAGGCCATGCGCGGGACCCTGCATCACGGGGGAGATTGCACCGGACGTGTCGGCCCCTCCGCCCTGCGGAGCCGGCACACTCGTTCGCGTCACCCGATGGTACGGGAACCGGAAGGCCGCGACGGAGGCGCGAACGCTGAAGGCGCGCGCAGCGTGCGGCGAGGAAGCGAGGAGCGATGGGAAACTGCGGGGGAGGAGACAGACAGGCGAGGGAAAGGAATGGCGCAGGAGATGCAGCCGAGGAAGCAGGCGAAGGCGCTGCGGGGAATGAACTAAGGAGGGGACGCTGCGGAGAAGACGCTAATGAGGAGACGCTAATGAGGAGACGCACAGAACAGGCGCCGTGGGACTCTTCTGCAGAACTGCTTCCGTGCGGAACTGGGACTGCGGAACCGGTAGTAACTGCGGGGCAGGTACAACGAGGCTTTGCTGGATGAGACTGCAGGCGGGATGCCGGTTTCCAGCCGATCCCGCCCGCAGGTACCGGGCTCAGCTCAGGCCAAGCTCTCGCAGCATGTTACGCTCTTCGATTGCACGGCGCGCTTCCCGCAGGCGCTTCGCCTGCTCGGTCACAGCGATGTCGGCATAGTCCTCCGGCCTCGATTCGACCCGACCGGCGCGCATCCGTGCTGCATGTCGCGCCGTGACGATGGCACTGTGATGGTGCGCGGTCATTGCTGAATTCGGCTTACGAGTTGTTTTCATCCCTGAGTCCCAGTTCTTAAGAATGAAAGGATGTATCTGATCCGCATCAAACGCCGGTACACCACGCTGCGTTGCCAAACTACAACAACCTGTACCTCGATAGCGAAATCTGAAACACTATGAGAGCACGCAGTATATCACATGCCGGCACGGCGGGAACCATTGCCGTACTCGCATGGGGGGGCGTCCTCGCTGCACTTGCGAGCCAGCACGTCTTCGGATTGCAGCCGTGCCCGTGGTGCATCATTCAACGGATCGCCTACCTGCTGGTGGGCTCGTTGGCCCTGTTATCACTGTTCGTCACCCAGTCGAGCCTCTGGGCGCGCCTGCCGCTGTTGCTCGCAGGCGTGGCCGCATTGGGCGGGCTGGCCGCCGCCCTGTACCAGCATTTCGTCGCCGCCGAGACCGCCAGCTGCGCCTTCACGGCGGCGGACCGCTTCCTGATGGCCAGCGGACTGGACGAGCTGCTGCCGTCGGTCTTCAAGGCCACCGCTGCATGCGACGAGGCGAACGCACCAATGCTCGGCGTGCCCTATTCGCTGTGGAGCGCCGGTTTGGCGATCGTGCTGCTCGCCCTGGTCGTGCAGGCGATGCGCCGCGCCGGTGTGCGCACCTGACGAGGGGCCCCGGTACGACGCTGCTCTTCGGCGACTTCCTCGGTCTGGGGGCGGCAGCGGTCGCCGGCATGAGCCGATATCGGCCGCCACTATCCGGCAACCCGAGCCGGCTTCGCATGCCTGTCCGGCGGCACGAGCACCGATGATGCGGCCGCAGCGATGATCAGCAGGCCGCCGACCAGCACGCGAGAACTCAACGCCTCGCCCGCTAGCAAGGCGCCGGAGGCTGCTGCCACGACGACCTCGGTCAACATGATCAGCGCCGTCGTGTTCGCCGGCAGCCGCGCCGCGCCGTATTGCAGGGCGAGGTTGCCGAGCAGGTAGGCGGCCGCGGTCATCGCGACCAGCACCAGCCAGATCCCCGGCGCAGCGGGAATGGCGAGCGTCGTGCCGATACCCGTCAGCAGCAGGCCGACCAGCAAAGGCGTGAGGGCCGCGCCACTGAACATCGCGACCGCGATCGCGGCTCGCGACTGGCCCGCTACCTTGCGCAGCAGCACCGTGTTGGCCGCGAAGGCCATGCCAGCCGTGACCGCCAGCGCATCCGCCAGAAAGGAAGCCGCTCCCGGCCGGGGCGCCGGATCGAAGAACACGAACCCGGCGCCGGCCAGCGCAACCACGATCCGCACGATCACCAGCCGGGTGAGCGGCTCCTTCAGCAGCCAGCGCGCCAGCAGAGCCGCCCAGACCGGCATCAGGTAGAAGAGCAACGCCACCCGCGCAACGTCGGTGAGCGTAACCGCCCAGTTGAAGCTGGCATTGGTCAGGCCGCTTGCCGCGGCAAGCCACCAGAGCCCGCGCGACTGCCGCAGGCCCGCGCCGAGGCGGCCGCGCATCATCAGGGCCAGGCCCCCGGTGGCGGTGAGGTAGATCATCGAGGTGGCCCACAACGGATGCAGCCCCGCTTCGGTGAGCATCCGGATCGGCAACCACGCCAGACCCCAAGTGGCCGCGTTGAACACCAGCGCCAGAACCGCGAGAGCGATGCTCATCAGGCCCCGTGCGCGGCGCCGTCGGAGGCAACGCTTTCTGAGAAGTCACCTGAGGATCTCGCTTTAACTACCCTCGATATTTGTCTCGAATCCTGTCTAATCATGAGAAAACACTTCAATCAGTACCTTGTCAAATCAGATTGATAAATCAATATAAGTAATTGAAAATAAAAAAATTCCGCAAGCGACCCCTTCCATTCTAGCGCTAGCTATCACCGGCTCTTGGACAACTCCCGCGAGGCCGGCGTTGCGCCACCCGACACCCCCAGCCGCCCACCGGCCCCGAGTCCGCCGCGGACCTCCTGCGCACGGTAGTTGCGAACCGACATCACGAGCTGGTTGTAGGCATCGGCGAACGCGCCGGCAAGGACCTTGCCTTCCGCAGTATTCGTGTAGCCCCCGAGGGAGCCACCGGCGCGACTGCCGAGCAGGCCGCTCCAGCCGCCGAAATCTGTCTTGGACGCGCTACCTTCGGCGGCGCCGAGTTGCACGCCTGAACGATTGTCCACCAGCGTCAGCATGGTCGACGCTTCCTTGAACTTCACGTTCCCGGCGACCGAACCGAGCACCCCCAGCGAGCGGCCGAAGCCGCTCAGTGCGGCGCCGACTCCGCCTGCATCGCTCTGGCTGAACGCGATACTGGGATTCAGGCTGTAGTCGGCTGAGACCATCTGCCCGGGTCCGAAGTTGCTGCCGGCGCGCATTTCGCCGGATGCAGCCAGTTCGCGCTCGCGATCCATCTGGGCCATACCGCGGCCCCCCCGCTCGACGACCACGAAGCAGTTGGACTGCTGCACCAGCAGCCGGATCAGCGGAACCGTCGACTGAAGCCTGTACTCGTTGCGCAACTGATGGAACCAGGTTGCGTTCTGGTCCTCGATCACCGACAACGTGCCCAGGCTTTCCTCGCAGCGCTCGAGCATCGAGTTCGCGTTGGCCGCCGTAGAGCCACTCGCCGAGCCGGTGGCTACAGTCTTGGCCTGCGGACTTCCCATCTGCACATTCGACGTGCCGGCACAGCCAGCCAATGCCAGCACGGTGCCGGCCGTCAACAACCGATATTTCATCCCTTTCTCCGTGGACAAGGTTCACCGCAGACCAACGATCTCCGGCCCCATTCGGCTGCCAGGTCCGAATCATCCGGGCGGCGCGCGCGGCCGGGGTGATGCTACCCTTACACCCCCTTGAGCCGATAGCTCGATCCCGTAGCCTAGAAGCACTACGTCACAGCCTCTCTATCGCGACAATGCCCAGCCGTCACGCTTCCGCACCCGCCGCCGGAGCAGCCCCTGCCGCCGCGGTCGAGGCGGCGGGCAGCGAGCGGTGGTGGATCCTGCTGACGGTCATGATCGGCACCGTCGCGTCGATCATGTCGTCGACCATCGTCAATGTCGCCGTGCCCGACATGAGTTCGGTCTTCGACCTGGGCCAGGAGCGGGCCCAGTGGATGTCGACCGGCTTCATGGCCGCGATGACCGTCTCGATGTTGACGACGCCGTGGTTGCTGTCCCGCCTGGGGTACCGAACCACCTACGTCCTCGCCAACCTGCTGCTGCTGCTCGGCGGAATCGCCGGCGGCTTCGCCGGTACCTATGAATTCGTGATGGCCATGCGAGTCGTGGAAGGCCTCGCGGCCGGCGTGATGCAGCCTATTCCCGCCATCCTGATCCTCTACGTCTTCGGGACCCGCGAGCAAGGCAAGGCGATGGGCGTATTCGGCATGGGCGTCGTGCTCGCGCCGGCACTCGGGCCGAGCATCGGCGGCCTGCTGGTCGAGCACTTCGGCTGGCGTTCGATCTTCTTCGTGGTGGCGCCGTTCTGCGTCGCGTCGCTTGTGATGGCGCGACGCTTCCTGCCAGTCACCGCTCCCGGCGGCATCGCGGCCGGCCGCGATGGCGGCCGGTTCGACTGGGTCGGCTGGCTGCTGCTCGCCGCCGCCCTGCTCGCGCTGCTCAACGGGCTCGTGCAGTTGCACGATGCAGACCCCGGCAGCCCGCCGCTGCTGGCCTTGGCCCTGCTGGGGACCGCCATCGCGTTGGGACTTGGCTTCATCGCGCACCAGCACCGGACTGCCAAGCCGCTGCTCAACCTGGCGCTGTTTCGGCAGCGCAGCTTCGCAATGGCTTCACTGGTGGCGTTCATCTACGGGATGGCGCTCTTCGGCTCGACCTACCTGGTGCCGGTCTTCATGCAACTCGCCCTGCAACTGCCTCCGTCGCAGGCGGGTGCGGTGCTGCTGCCCGCCGGCGTCGTGCTCGCGATCACCATCCCGATCGCGGGCCGGCTGGCAGACCGCCTGCCGATTCATCGCCTGGTGATGACCGGCCTGCTGCTGCTCGCGCTTTCGTTTGCCCTGATGCTGAGCGTTGGCCTCGGCACCGCGCTGTGGCTGCTGATGATCTGGACGGCCATCGGCCGCATCGGTCTCGGCTTCGTCCTGCCATCGCTCAACCTCGGAGCGATGCGCGGGCTCGAGTTGACCATGGTCGCCCAAGGCTCGAGCACCATCAACTTCGTGCGCCAGCTGGGAGGCGCCGTCGGCGTGAACCTGATCGGCATCTTCCTCGAATGGCGACTGCATCTACACGGCGTGCTGAAGGCAACCGCGGCCAACGCGCCGGCTCAGCTGCCGGCATTCCACGAATCATTTGCGGTACTGGCCATCGTCACCGGCAGCGCCGTCTTCGCGGCCCGGTTGATGAAGGTCGCGGCGACGCCGCCGGCAAGGGCCGCCTGAGCCGGGTCGGCCCGCGCCAACGGCTTATCATCCGGCATCTGAGCACCGGAGACCACAGCAGATGAGCAAGCCCAGACTGAAACCCGAGCAACTTCGAAGCCACCGCTGGTATGGCGTGAAGGACCTGCGCTCTTTCGGGCACCGCTCGCGCACCGCCCAGATGGGCTACCACCGCAGCGACTACGCCGGCAAGCCGGTTATCGCAATCATCAACACCTGGAGCGACATCAATCCGTGCCACAGCCATTTCAGGCAGCGCGCCGAAGAAGTCAAGCGCGGCGTCTGGCAGGCCGGCGGCTTCCCGGTCGAGATGCCGGCGATGTCGCTGTCCGAGCCGTTCCAGAAACCCACCACCATGCTCTACCGCAACCTCCTCGCGATGGAAACGGAGGAGCTGCTGCGTTCGTATCCGGCCGACGGCTGCGTGCTGCTGGGCGGCTGCGACAAGACCACGCCCGCCCTGCTGATGGGCGCGATCAGCGTCGACCTGCCCACCCTCTTCGTGCCGGCAGGACCGATGCTGCGCGGCGACTACAAGGGCGGCGTCATCGGCAGCGGCAGCGACACATGGAAGTACTGGGCAGAGCTGCGGGCCGGGAACATCACCGAGGATGACTGGCAGGAAGTGGAGGACGGCATCGCGCGCTCCCCGGGGCACTGCATGACCATGGGCACCGCGTCGACCATGACCTCGGCTACCGAAGCCCTGGGCCTCACCCTCTCCGGCGCCGCCTCGATACCGGCGCCGGATTCGCGCCACGCGCAGATGGCCACCCTGTGCGGCAAACGGATCGTCGACATGGTGTGGGAGGACCTTCGCCCGAGCGACTTCCTCGGCGAAGCATCGTTTCGCAACGCCGTGGTCACCGTGCTTGCGCTAGGCGGCTCGACCAATGCGGTGGTCCACCTGATCGCGATGGCGCGCCGAGCCGGGGTCGGCCTCGACCTCGAGAAGTTCGACGCGCTTGCGCGCGAGACGCCGGTGCTCGCCAACCTGCGGCCCTCCGGCGCCTTCCTGATGGAGGACTTCTACTACGCGGGTGGGTTGCGGGCACTGCTCAAGCGCCTCGGCGGCATGATCGATGGCAACTGCAGGACCGTGACCGGCCGGCACACTGGCCGAGGACATCGCCGACGCTACCGTCTACAACGACGAGGTGATCCGCCCGCTCGACAAGCCGCTGATCGCGCGTGGGGGCCTTGCGGTATTGCACGGCAACCTCGCGCCGGACGGCGCGGTCATCAAGCCTGCCGCGATGGAGAAGCACCTGCTGCGCCACACCGGCCCGGCCGTGGTGTTCGAAAACTACGACGACATGGCCGCCCGCATCGACCTGCCCGAGCTCGACATGAGCGAGAACTCGGTGATCGTCCTGAAGAACGCGGGCCCGCAAGGCGCGCCCGGCATGCCGGAATGGGGACAGCTTCCGATCCCGAAAAAACTCCTGCAGAAGGGCGTGCGAGACATGGTGCGCATCTCGGACGCCCGGATGAGCGGCACGAGCTACGGGGCCTGCGTGCTTCATGTCGCTCCCGAAAGCCACGTGGGCGGCCCGCTTGCGCTGGTGCAGACCGGCGACCTGATCACGCTCGACGTGGAGGCACGCCAGCTGCAGCTGCAGGTGAGCGACGAGGAACTCGCCGCACGCCGCGCCGGCTGGCAGCCGCCCAAGCCTCGCTTCAGCCGCGGCTACGGCGCGATCTACCTCAAGCACATCCGGCAGGCCAACGAGGGCTGCGACTTCGACTTCCTCGAGGCGAGGCCGGAAGGCGCGGTCGCGGGAGAACCCGAGATCCACTAGCACCAGCTGACGTCACCTGCAGGAGATCACGCGATGGCACAGGCAATCACCGCAGCAATGACTGCCTCGACGGCAGCACGCAGGCCCAGGCGCACGGTCTGGTCCTGGGCCGCGGTCGCGGCGGTTGCAATCGCATCGGCGCCCGCGGCGGTCGGGCAAACGCGGTATCCCGACAAGCCGATCCGCTTCGTCGTCAACTTCCCGGCGGGCGGGCCGCTCGACATCCTCGCCCGTACGTTGGGCGAGAAGCTCCACGCCTCGCTGGGACAGCCGGTGATCGTCGAGAACAAACCCGGCGCCGGTGGCAACATCGGCGCTGCACTGGTTGCCGACGGCGTGCCCGACGGCTACACCGTGCTGGTGACGATCGACACGCCGCTGAC
Organism: uncultured Pseudomonadota bacterium; assembly: GCA_963844195.1. Lineage (GTDB taxonomy): Bacteria > Pseudomonadota > Gammaproteobacteria > Burkholderiales > Burkholderiaceae_E > Lautropia. The sequence goes on from CAWJNC010000010.1 coordinate 781,329, forward strand.
GATCAACCCCGGCGTCTACAAGTCGCTGCCCTTCAAGACCGAGGCGCTCGTGCCGGTGATGACGCTTGCGTCTTCCGGCCTGATGATCGCCACTCATCCCGGCGTCGGCGCTGCCAAGCTGCAGGACCTCGTCGACAAGGGCCGCAAGGAGCCGATCACCTTCAGCAACGCCGGCAACGGCAGCCCCGGCCACATGGCGGCCTCGATCCTCGCTGCGGGCACCGGCATCAGGGCGAACCACATCCTCTACCGCGGCAACGCGCCTGCCGTACTCGCCATCGTTTCGGGCGAGGTGCAGGCCGGCATCCTGGCGACGCCCGGACTGCTGCCGCAGGTGAAGGACGGCAGGATCGTGCCGCTCGCAGTCACAAGCCCGCGCCGCTCCCCGCTCGCACCGGATGTACCGACGGTAGCAGAAGCAGGACTGCCGGACCTTGCGTTCGAAGTGCTCTATGCCGCCATGGTGCCGGCGGCCACGCCGCAGCCGGTAATGGCGCGGCTGGCCGACGCGATGGCCGAGGCGCTCGCGCAGGCCGACGTGAAGGCGCGGCTCGGGAGCCTCGACATGGAGGTGCTCGCCGAAACCGGCACCGCCGCCGCGGCCAGGCTTGCAAAGCTCAGGCAGCGCTACGGCGAGACTATCCGCACAACCGGAATGCAGGTGGAGTGAACCGCGCATGACCAACTTCGTCTTCATCGTCGCCGACGACCTCGGCTATGCCGACCTCGGCTGCTACGGCGGCCGGGTGCCGGTCTCGCCCAATCTCGACCGGATGGCGAGCCAGGGCTTGCGCTTTACGCAAGGCTATGCCAACTCGCCGGTCTGTTCGCCCACCCGCTTCGCGATGATCACCGGCCGCTACCAGTACCAGCTGCGCGGGGCCGCCGAAGAGCCGATGACTGCCCGCTTTTACGGCCACACCGAAGTAGGCCTGCCGCCATCGCATCCGACCATGCCGTCGCTGCTGCAGGCGGCCGGTTATCGCACGGCCCTGGTCGGCAAATGGCATCTCGGCTACCCGCCGCATTTCGGACCGCTCAAGAGCGGCTACCAGCAGCACATCGGGCCGCTCTCCGGCGGCGTCAGCTACTTCAGCCACCTCGACCGCGAAGGCAACCACGACCTCGTGAGGGACGGCGAGAAATTCGACGGAGAGGGTCGCTACCTTACCGACCTGCTGAGCGATCATGCGGTCGAGTACGTGCGCGAACGCGCGGCCGATCGCCGGCCGTTCCTGCTGAGCCTGCACTACACAGCCCCGCACTGGCCCTGGGAGAGCCGGGCGCAGGGCGGGCCGCGCGCGGAAATCGATGCCGACATCCGCCACAAGGACGGCGGCTCGATCCGCATCTACCAGCAGATGATCCGCGAGATGGACGAAGGCATCGGCCGCCTGCTGGACGCGCTCGATGCAGGCGGGATCGGCGACGATACGCTGGTCGTCTTCACCAGCGACAACGGCGGCGAGCGCTTCTCCGACAACTGGCCGCTGGTCGGCGGCAAGATGGACCTCACCGAGGGCGGCATCCGGGTTCCCTACATCGTTCGCTGGCCGAAGGTGATCGCCCCCGGCGCGGTGACCGGACAGCAGGCGATGACGATGGACTGGGCGGTGACCATGTTCGACATCGCCGGCATCCGGCCCGGACCCGAGGCGCCGCTCGACGGGCTGTCTCTCCTGCCGGTGTTGAAGGAGCCGTCGAAGACGCTGCCCCGCAGCCTCTACTGGCGCATGAAATACCGCAGCCAGAAGGCGCTGCGCGAAGGTCCGTGGAAGTACCTCGCCATCGAGGAACACGAGTACCTTTTCGACCTGTCGCAGGACGAGCGCGAGCGGGCCAACCTGGCGCGGCGCCATCCGGAGCGGCTGGCGGCGATGCGGCGGCAGTACGACGAGTGGAATGCCACGATGGCGCCGATACCGCCCGATGCGAAGAGCATCCTCGTCTACACCGACGCGGACATGCCCGCGCGCTGAAGCGGCAATGCCGGCCAGCCGGCTTCGGCGGCTGCGCTCAACGCTTGAACAGGCCCTTCAAGGCATCCAGGGCCTTCTCCTTGGCCTTGCCCTCGAGGTCGTCGGTTCCAAGGCGCTTCTGCAGTTCCTCCTTCGCGCGCCCCTTGAGCGCCTCCTTGCCCGCGGTCTCCCAGTCGATCTGCCAGGCGAGCTGGTCGAACGGGCCGGTGAGCCGCACCGGGATCGTCACGCCGCGAACACTCTCCAGCTCCTTGCCGCCCTGGCCGGTGCTGGTGGCAACTACCGATGCCCTTACCGTGTATTCCAGCGTGCTCGCCACCAGATCCGCGCGGCCCTCGCCGCCGATCCGCAGCAGCGGCGACTTGACGTGGAGGTCGTTGCTGGTCGCGATGCCGTCCTTGATCACGAAGCTGACGCCGAGTTCGGTGAAGTCGGTCTTCTGCGACGAGTCGGACGCCTTGGTTTCGGACTTGCCGCCGCCCTGCAGCAGGTTGCGCGTATTGCGAATGGTCTCGCCGAGGTTGATGCCCTTGATTGCACCGTTCTGCAGGTCGAGGGCGGCGGTGCCGTCGAGGCTGCGCCTGATCGTCCCGACCGTCCCGCCGTCGCCGTTGAGCTTGAGCTTGACGTTGCCCTGCCCTTCCAGCAGGTCCTTGCCGGCCACGTCCCTGAGCAGTGGCCCGATCGAGATGCCGCTGAGGTCGGCACCGACGTCGACGCGGTTGCCGGCAGGCTTGGCCCCTGCCTGGACGTTCGCAGTGGCAGCCAGCTTGCCGCCATAGAGCGAAGCGGTGACCGGCGCAACCGCCAGCTTGCCGCCGGCAGCCTTCATCGTCACCCGCAGGTCCGACATCTCGATGCCACGGGCGGCCAACTGGCCGATGCCGACCTTGCCGTCGAGATTCAGATCGGCAAGCCCCGACAGATCGACAGGCGCGTCGGCTGGCGCGCTGCCGGGCGGGGCACCGCCGCCTGCCGGGCGCACCGCCCGCCGGGGCCGGCTGGGGGGGGAAGTAGCGATCGACGTCGAGCTTGTCGGCGGTGACGTCGAAGCCGACCTTCGGCTTCCCGAAGCCGTTCACGTCGAGCCTTGCAGCCAGCGAAGTGTCTTGCGCCTTCGCATCGAGGTTGGCCTTGAGGACCTCTTTCTGCATGTTGGCCGAGGCAGCGCCCTTGAGGTCGATGGTGGCGGACTTGCCGGGAATAGCCGGGTCCTGGATGACCACCGTTCCCGCGAGACCTGGGAGCTCGTAGGCGCCGCCGGGCAGGTTCGCCCTGATCGGCGTTGCAAGCTTTGCCTGCACGACGCGCTCGCCCTGGCGCGCCGTGGCGTCGAGCGCGAGGCTGGCCACCGTCAAGGCCTGGGTGGTGCCGCCGATCCCGTTGGCCTCGACGCGCGCATCGACCGCCTGGCTGCCGGTCAGCTTCACGGTGGCGCGAAGCGTCTCGCCGGTAGCCGACGTCTCGGTGAGGGCGAGCCTGGGCGCCGCCAACCTGGCCTCGAAGGCGCCGGCTTCGAGCTTGCCGTTGGCGTCGACTTCCAGGCCGCTCAGGTCGACGGTCATCTTGCCGGGATTCACGCTCACGCGCGCAAGCTTCAGCTCTGCAGCGTCGAGAACGGTCTGGCCCGAGACGACCTTGACCGAGGCCGCGAGATCCTTGGCGCCGAACAGGTTGCGGTCGAGATCGAGCTGCGCGTCGCCCTTGAGGCTCAGTTCGCCTTTCGCTTCCGGATTGGCGCTTGCAAAGGCGAACTTCAGGTTGATCGGCGTCTCGCCCTGGTTGGCGATCCTGCCGGTCTTCAATTCCAGGCCGCTGACGGTGGCGGTGTTCTTCGCCTGAAGGTCGCGGAACACGACCTGCGCGTCGGTCAGCTCGATGCCGCCAATGTCGAGTTGCGGCAGTCCGCCGGAAGGATCCGCCGGGGCGGTGGGCGGCGGCGCGGGCTCGGCCTGTCCCTTCCCGATCAGGTCATCGATGCTCAAGCTGCCGTCTGCCCGCCTCTCGATCGTCGCCTTCAGGCCGTCCACCGTCACCTTGTCGGCAATCAACTGACCACGCAGCAGCGGCATCACCGCCACGCTGACCTTGGCGCTCTCGATACTGGCCGCCTCGCCGGACCCGCCGGCCTCCGACAGGCTGGACGGCGGCAGGCTCAGCGCGAGACGCGGAAACAGCGACAGGCCCAGGTCGCCGCCGATGCGCAGGGTGCGCTGGTAGCGATCCTGCACGAACTGCTCGATCTGGGGCTTGAAGCGGTTGACGTCGACGAAGGCGACGACCGCGACCGCTGCGATGACCAGCACGGCCAGCACGATGCCGACGCCGATCAGCAATTTCCTTAGCATCGATGGACTCCAGGAAGGCCTGGAGCGATTATCGCAGCTTGGTCCGGTTGCGCCGCCCCGGCGGCCATCGGGACCCGAACGGCCGAGGGGTCATGGCAGCGGGGATTCGGAGATACACTTGCCGTGGGTGGATTCGTTCCGCAAGCGTCCGCCGGAGCGCCCACGACCGAAGAGCGACCCGTAGAGCGACTCGAACAACAACGATCACAGCCCTAGCTGGACACAGGAGATTCAGGCATGCACCGTCGTGACTTCAACCTCGCCGCGCTCGCGTCCGTACTCACCGCCCAGGGACTTGCCGTGGGCAGCGCACACGCACAGAGCCTTGGCAATCTCAAGATGATGATTCCGGCCAATCCCGGCGGCGGCTGGGACCAGACGGGCCGCAATCTCGCCGCGGCCATGCAGGCTGCCAAGGTCATCAGCGGCGCGCAGTTCGAGAACAAGGGCGGCGCAGGCGGCACCCTCGGCCTGTCCCAGTTCATCAACAACGCCAAGGGCGACGGCAGCGCCCTGATGATGGGCGGCATGGTCATGGTGGGCGGCATCATGCTGAGCAAGTCCACGGTGGACCTCACCATGGTGACACCCATCGCGCGGCTGACCAGCGAGTACGTCGTCGATCGTGGTGCCGGCGTCGTCGCCGCACAAGAACCTGGGCGACCTCATGAAGGTGTTCAAGGCGAACCCGGGCTCCGTTTCCTGGGGCGGCGGCTCCGCCGGCGGCACCGACCACATCCTGGTCGGCCTCGCGGCGCAGGCGATCGGCGCGGACACCTCCAAGATCAACTACGTGCCCTTCAAGGGCGGCGGCGAGGCTATCGCGGCAATCATCGGTGGCCACGTCACAGCCGGCGTCTCGGGTCTCGGGGAGTTCGCCGAGCAGATCAAGGGCGGCCGGATGCGCGCGCTCGCGGTCTCCAGTCCCGAACCGGTCGAAGGCATCCCGTCGATGAAGGAGCAAGGCGTCGACGTCATCCTCGGCAACTGGCGCGGCTGCTTCGGCGGCCCGGACATCACGAGCGCGCAGCGCGAGGCGCTGGTCACGGCAGTCAAGACTGCGACCGAGACGCCCGCATGGAAGCAGACGCTCGAGAAGTTCGGCTGGACACCCTGGTTCCTGGGCGGCGACGAGTACAAGAAGTTCCTCGACGAGGACATCAAGCGCGTCGGCGGCATCCTCGCTTCGCTCGGCCTGACCAAGTCCTGATGATGGCGGCCGGCCGGCGACGCCGCAGTCCGGCGGAAGTCGCCATCTCGGCGGCAGTCCTCGCGCTGGGGATCGCCGTGGCGGCAATCGGCAGGAGTCTGTCCGGCAACCAGGGTTACTCGCTCGTCGGCCCCGACATGATGCCGATCGTGGTCGGCATCGGCCTGTGCTTCCTTGGCGCCTGGCTGCTGGTCGAGTCGCTCAGCGGCGGCTGGCGCAATCCCGAGCCGGACCTGCCCGAAGCCCGGGGGGACCATCCCTTCATCGCCGGCGCGTTCGCCTGGGTGCTCGGTGGACTCGCGCTGCAGATGGCGCTGGTCCATACGGCAGGATTCGTGATCGCCGCCGGCGCCCTCTTCTTCTGCGTCGCACGCGGCTTCGGCAGCCGGCGCCCGGTGCGCGACCTGGTCATCGGACTGGTCATCGGTCTTGCCGTGTTCCTTTTCTTCGTCAAGTTCCTCAACGTCAACCTGCCCGCGGGACTGCTCAGGCCACTGCTCGGCGCGGCCGGCATCTGACGCCAGCGCATGCCGCAGTTCGCACAGCCGACGCAACCAGCGCAACCGCCCCACCGGCCTTCTAAACCGACATGTCCGAGACCTTCGCCGCGCTCCTGAATGGTTTCGGCCTCGCGCTGGAGCCGATCAACCTGCTGTGGGGAATCATCGGGGTCACGCTCGGCACCGCGATCGGCGTACTGCCGGGGGTCGGGCCGGCGCTGACCGTGGCAATGCTGCTGCCGCTCACCACGAAGCTCGAGCCGGTAGGCGCGCTGATCATGTTCGCCGGCATCTACTACGGCGCGATGTACGGTGGCTCGACCACCACCATCCTGCTCAACACGCCGGGCGAATCCGCCTCGCTTGCCACCGCGCTCGAAGGCAACAAGATGGCCAAGAACGGCCGCGCCGGGCCGGCGCTCGCCACGGCGGCGATCGGTTCCTTCGTGGCCGGATCCATCGCGACGATCCTGCTCACGCTGCTCGCGCCGATCGTGGTCGAGATCGCGATCGCTTTCGGGCCGGCGGAATACTTCGCTCTGATGATCTTCGCCTTCGTCACCGTAGCCGCGGTCCTTGGCAGTTCCACCGTGCGCGGCCTCACCAGCCTGTTCCTCGGGCTGCTCTTCGGCTTGGTCGGCATCGACAGCCAGACGGGGCAGGCCCGATTCGCGTTCGGCGTGCCGGAATTGCTCGATGGTGTAGACGTGGTGGTCATGGCGGTCGGTCTCTTCGCCGTCGGCGAAGCCCTCTACATGGCCGCCTACCAGAGCCGCTCCCGCGAGGAAATGCAGGCGATCCGGGGATCGTTGTGGATGTCGCGCAGCGACTGGCGGCGGTCCTGGCCCGCGTGGCTGCGCGCCACCGCCATCGGCTTTCCGTTCGGCACCATACCGGCCGGCGGCACGGAGGTGCCGACCTTTCTCTCCTATGCGCTCGAGAAGAAGCTGAGCCGCCATCCGGAGGAATTCGGCAACGGGGCGATCGAAGGCGTCGCGGGACCGGAGGCCGCCAACAATGCTGCCTCGGCCGGCGTGCTGGTACCGCTGCTGACGCTGGGTATCCCGACCTCCGCAACGGCGGCCATTCTTCTGGCGGCCTTCCAGAACTACGGCATCCAGCCCGGCCCGTTACTCTTCGTGTCCCAGGCCGAGCTGGTGTGGACGCTGATCGCCAGCCTCTACGTCGGCAACGTGCTGCTCCTGGTGCTCAACCTGCCGATGATCGGCATCTGGGTGAAAGTCCTGGAGGTGCCGAAGCCGCAGCTCTACGCCGGCATCCTCATCTTCGCCACGCTCGGCGCGTACAGCCTGCACCAGTCGATCACGGACCTGCTGGTGCTGGCGGGCTTCGGGCTGCTCGGCTTCCTCATGCGACGCCGTGGCTTCCCGACCGCCCCCGCTGTCATCGGCCTGATACTCGGCCCGATGGCCGAAACTCAGTTGCGCCGCGCCCTGTCGATCAGCCAAGGCGACATGACGGTGTTCGTGTCGCGGCCGCTGTCCGCGACGTTCCTCGGGATCACCGCGCTGCTGGTGGTGGTGCCTTTCGCCGTGCGGCATTACCGCAAGCGCAGGCAGGGATCGGAACAGGCCGCGTGACCGCCTACTGCAGCCGCTGCACCAGGCTCTCGACCTCCGGATCCAGCTTCGTCGGTTGCGGGCCGTTCTCCTCCAGCGCCCGCAGCAGCCGCCGCAGCCCTTCCTCGCCCGGAAGCACCGGGCCGTAGAACAGCACCTGGGCGCCTTCCAGCACCAGCAGCGTGGGGAACGTCTCGACGTCGACCTCCCCGGCAAGCTCGGCCTCGTCCTCGATGTCGATCCACGCGAAGGCGTGCTGCGGATGCGCCGCAGCCACGGTTCTCAGCGGCGCCCGGTAGTCCCGGCAGGTGCCGCACCATTCGGCGCACAGGCACACCACCAGCCACTTCGGCCGTGGGGGCGGAGGCAGGCAGTAGGCCAGCGCGGTGGCGGTCATCGTGCGGCCGCTTCCGCGCCCTGGCTGCCTCTCTGGTCGCCTTTCTGGTCACCGCTCTGGTCACGACCTGCCGCGAGCGCCTGGAAGCGGGCATTGACGGTGTCCCGGTCGAAGCCTGCAGTCTGCTTGTACGCCGCCGCGATCTGCTCGAGCTCGTGGGCCGGAATCACTTCGTGGATGTGGCGAAAGCCCTGCGGCGCGCGCTGCTCCGCAAGCTGCATCACGTAGTCCGGTCCCTGGCCGCGATTGGCGCGCACGATCGCGGCCGTCACCGGTCGGCGGATCTCGTCGTATCGCTCCAGCGCCGCGGGCACCGAATCGGAGGCAAGAAGCTGCTCCGCAAGTTCGCGCGCATCGAGGATCGCCTGCGAGGCGCCGTTGGAGCCGATCGGGTACATCGGATGCGCCGCATCGCCGAGCAGCGTGACCCGGCCGTGGGTCCACCGCGGCACCGGATCGCGATCGACCATCGGGAACTCGAAGACCGCGTCGGCACGCGCGATCAGGTCCGGCACGTCGAGCCAGCCGAAATTCCAGCCCTGGAAGGGAGCGCTGAACACCGACTTGTCCACTTTCCGGTTCCAGTCGCTCATCGGTGGCGTGTGGTCGGGATCGTCGGCGGGCCGCACTCGCAGCTCCGCGATCCAGTTGATCATGGAACGGCCGCGGCCGGCGGCCTCGGCGGAAATCGGATAGGCGACGAACTTCTGGTCGGCATGGCCTGCCCACGCCATCGATCGGCCAGTGAGGTACGGCTGCGCCTCGGTACAGGCGCGCCACAGCATCCGCCCGGAGAACCGCGGCAGCCCTTCGGCCGGATAGAAGACGCGGCGCGCGGCAGAGTGGATGCCGTCGGCGGCAACCAGGAAATCTCCGCGATAGGTGGATAGCGCCGCCCCGGTCTCGCGGTCGGTGAAACCGGCGGTGACGCCGAGCGCGTCCTGCTCGAATCCGGCAAGCACGTGTCCAGTGCGGATCGCGTCGGCGCCAAACGCTTCCAGCGCCGCGCGGTACAGGATCATGTGCAACTCGCCGCGGTGGATGGAGTACTGCGGAACGAGGTAGCCGGCAGCCAGCCCGCGCGGCTCCTGCCAGATGCGCTGCCCGAACTTGTTCACGTAGATCAGCTCAGCGGTCTCGATCGCGGTGCGCGCCAGCGCCGGCTGCAAGCCAAGTTCCTTCAGGACCAGAACCGAACTCGGCTGCAGGTTGATGCCGACGCCGAGCGCACGCACCTCCTTCGCTGCTTCGAAGATCTCGACGTCGAAGCCGGCACGATGCAGGGCGAGCGCAGCGGCAAGGCCGCCGATGCCGCCACCCGCCACCAGCGCCTTGGCACGCCCTCGGCCGCTGCCGCCCCGGCTGCCGCCCCCGCCAATCCGCCTGCCACCTTCGCTCGTCGCTGCCATCGATCGTCCTCGGGAACCAGACCGGCCGGTCTCTCGAGGGCAATGTTATCCGCTTGGATCAGCCCGGTCTCGCCTCCGGGGCGCGCCGGGCAAGCAGCCATAACGCCTGCGCCACCAGCACGACCGCGGCCACGACTGCCATGATTGCAACCGTCCCCGCACCGGCAAGATCGCTCCCGGACTGGCGCACATAGACACCGGCCAATCCCCAGACTCCCGCAAAGGCGAACGGAAGATTGCCACGCATCCGCCCGTTCCACGCCAGTAGCAGCAGGACGGCTGCCGCCAGCAGGACCAGGCTCCAGGCGAGCATGTCCGTCGTCGACAGCAGGCGGTAGGCAACGATCACCTGGGCAAGGTTCAGGAAGGCGGCCAAGGCCAGCCAGCCGGCGTGCAGCGACAGGGGCAGCAGTGCCGCCCAGGTCAGGGCAGCCGAGCGTTGCCGTTCGCTGGCCAGCACGTCGGCGCAGTAGAGCATGCACGCCATGTCCAGCCAGATCACGACGAGGGCGACCACGAACATCTGCATCGGGAATACGATCATCCAGGCGGCCGTCAGCGCAAACCCGAGCGCCGAAGCCGGCGCGATGCGCCGGATTGCGTCGCCGTCGCGCGGCTTCGCGGCGAAGGCCTGCCAGAAGCCGAAGACCAGGTCCAGGAGGAAGATCGGGCCCCAGATCGCGAAGGCGTAGCCGGCTGCGACGATCAACGTCGGATAGCGGCCGGACAGCGTGCCGTTGTCCGGTCCGAAGGCACCACGCCCGGAGAACCAGGCGACGATCGGCATGGCCAGCGCGCACAGCAGCACGAGGTAGCGAAGGACCCCCGGCGGCATCAGTTCTCCTCCACCCAGACGCGCATGTTCACGGTCTCGAGCGCGCCGTAGTTGCTCAGGAAGGCGACGTCCGCGGCGTCGCGGCCGTAGGCCAGGACCACCCGGCCCCCGCGCGGCTCGCGCTGGGTGGCATCGAAGGTATACCAGCGCCCGCCGATGTAGGCCTCGAACCAGGCGTGCAGGTCCATCGGATCCAGGCGGTACAGATAGCCCACCACCATCCGCGCCGGAATCTGCAGGCTGCGGCACAGCGACATGCCGACATGGGAATAGTCCCGGCAGACCCCGGCGCCCTGCTCCAAGGTATCGAGCGCGTCAGTGCCGGAGTCGCTGACACCGTACTTGTACTCGATGTTCGCGTGGATCCACGCCCGGATCGCTTCGACCTGGGCATAGCCCGGCGCCGCGTCGCCGACGATTTCCTGCGCACGCGGCTGCATCCGGTCCGACGGACAGTACCGGCTGGGCAGCAGGAACTGCATCACCTCGTCCGGCAGCAGGCCGACCGGCGTAGGCGCGACGCTGGTGTCGATGGCGATCTCCTCGTCCGTCTCCACCTCGGCCTCCACCCGGATGTGCATCCGGCCCTTCGGGATGACCATTCGCTGGCAGAGGTTGCCGAAACTGTCGACATACTCGGTTGTGCGGACCCAGGGCTCGAACAGGTAGCTCTCGCTGGAAAGCCACTGCGCCTGGCCGCTGCGCGGACGCAGGATCGCCACGCTGGGGCAGTCTTCGTCGGCTTGCACGGTGATCTCGCATCCGGCTCTCAGTTTCATCGGGGGTCGCCTTTCCTGTCATCAGGGGGAAAATATAGGGGTTGCATTGCAAGATCGCACGGCGCGACGGATCGGCGCCCGCCGACACAATGCCGGCGTGAAGTTTGCAGCAGACAGCCGGCCCTGAAGCGGCAAAGATGGCCCCAGGTCCGATACAACGAGGAGCGACATGCCCGACCAGATGTTCATGACCCCCGCGCTAGTCGTGGACGGCAGCGAACTGGCGTTTGTCGGCGCGATCGAGCCCGGCCGCGAAGCCGAAGCCTTTGCTACCCTCCTGACCTTCGCGACATTCTCCGAGAAGACCGAAGAGGTCGTGGACGAAGCCTACAGCACCGAATGCGCCCGCACCGGCACCGCTTCGCGGCTTAGCGAAGAACGCTGGTACCAGCTCGCGAAAGAGTACTTCGACGAGTTCATGGACAACGTCCGCAACGGAACGCCGGAGGCGCTGCTCGGGCACTACCTCTGGCTGGAGAAGCATTTTTTCGCCAAGCATCGCGGGTATGACTCGTTGCGGGCGGTGATCGCGAGATTGGTGAAGACGCAGGTCGTCAGGCTGCACTGACTGGGTCGAACAGGCAGTGTCGGCTTTTTTCTCGTCGGCCCACCGCTCACGCGCATCCCACTCTCGCCACCTGCCGACACCGTCGCGGCGGCCTCAGCGGGACTTCGACATCGCACGCTGCAAGATCTGCTGTAGCTGGCTCGTACCGCACGGCTTGACGATGTGCGCGTCCAAGCCTGCGCCGTCGGAGCGGCGCAGGTCTTCGTCGCTGCTGTAGCCGGTGAGCGCGACGATGCTCAGGCTGCGCTGGCCTAGCAACGTCAGCCGGCGGGCGACTTCGTAGCCGTCCATGTCCGGCAGGCCGATGTCCAGCAATACCAGCTGGAAATCGTCGTTGCGCACATTGCGGATGGCGCTCCGCCCATCGTAGGCAATCTGCGCGTCGTGACCGTTGATTCCGACGAGCTCTGCCAGGCTGTGCGCCGTTTCCGGATCGTCGTCGACGACCAGCACCTTGAGCCGGGTCTTGCCGCGTTCTTGATAGTCCAATTCTCCCTCCGTACGGAGGCCGGGGCATCGCTATCGCCCTTGCTTCTCCGCCCCCATTCGTGCCTGCCAGGCTCGATTTCAGAGGCCGTTCGTAGTGCACCTGGCAGGCAACTTCCGGTCCCGGAGACAGGCAACTGCAAGGCGTTTCCCGACGTCAGGCCGCCAGACATCGCCATGCTCGCAGTCAGCACTCGCGGCGACGTCGGGTATGCCGTTTGCGCCACGGCAAGTGTCGCAGACAATGAGCAGCTACGGAGGTCAACCATGCCGCAGGGAACTTGGAGCAACAAGCGGGAGCGCCAGTACGACCACATCAAGCAGGGATTGAAGAAGCGCGGTAAAGGCGAGAAGGTGTCAGCGGAGATCGCGGCGCGCACGGTGAACAAGGAACGCGCGCGCCATGGCGAATCCAGGACGGCCTCCCCGTCGAGCACCAAGGACATCTCGTCGGGACGCCGTGGCGGGCAGCGTTCGCATCAGGGCGAAGGCGGCCGCACCTACGCGCAACTCTATAACGAAGCGAAGTCGAAGGGAATCAAGGGCCGCTCGAGCATGAACAAGCAGCAACTGGCCGCCGCGGTCGGGCGCTGAGTGGCACCGGCCGACATCGCCGGTTGCCGTTGCCGCGGCAGATTGCTAGCTGGTAGGCCAGATTCCTTCGGTGGTCGCCACTGGCTGGAAGTCGGGGAACTCGAACTCCGCACTGCACGTCGGGCAGCGCAGGATGCCGACCCCGGCCGGCGATGCGATGCGCCGCAGACGCGACACCGCGCCATCGACATAGCAGTCCGGGCACGGCAGCGGAACCGCACCATCCGCTTCCAGTGCACCGTCCCACCGGGAAAGGTAGGTGTGGGTCGCTAGTCGGCTTGCTCCCTTGTGGAGCAGGTGACGGCGCATCGTGTCCCGAAGAAGGTTCAGCGTCATGTCTTGGCCCTCGTACATCAGCCGGACCTGAGCGTCCGTAGGCGATCGATCATACGGCTCGCCGGTGGCGCCGACAACCATCGGCGCAACGCGGGTAGCGAAGCGCGGGAAATGAAGCCGCCACGGTGGGGCCTCAGCGAGCGACCAGAGTCGTCTCGCCTCCCGTGCGGGGCTCCGCAGTCGGCACGCGCGGTCTCGCTTCAGTCCTCGCGACGGTCGATCGTCGCTCCCTTCGCCGCTGGCGCTCATCGGATGCCTGGGCAGCATCAGCCGCCTCGCCGGTGTGGACCGTATCGAGGGAAAGAGTAGCGACCGCATCCAACGACAGCGCGCGCGCGATCGCATCGTCGCCGCTCAAGGCACGCAGACAGGCAACCTGGGCAAAGCCGCGTCTAAGCAGTTCGGCATGACGCCAGCGGTTGCCGTACAGGAAGGGCATCAGCCACAGGGCGAGAACGGCAGCAATCATCAGCGAACGAAACGCCCACGCCTGGACCTCGTTGACGGAGTTCCGTCCCGCAGTCAGTTCGGCCCCCGCCAGGAGTGCGCCGCCGAGGACTACCACTGCCGCCGGGACCGCGAGGCCCCGGAACACCAGCCAGAAGACGCTGAAGCAAAGCGCCGGCAGGCAAATTCCCTCCGGCACGGACTCGTAGCCGCGGGCCGGATGAAGGTAGACATGGAAGGTCTTCAAGGTAGACTCGCGACTGGCATTCGATCCGCCCAAGGGTATGCGGCCGATTGCTGCCAAGTCCAGACCGCCAGTCGCCGCCAGGCGACCTTACGACCTTCATCCGGCATCTTCCGCCGCGTGAGCCGCGAAAATGGCCCGATGCCGCTGCGTGAGCGTCATGAACGTCCCACGACAGGTGCAGTTCCTGTCGCCGAATCAGGAAGGATCCGGAAGATGAGCGACAGCACGATTTTTCTCTTTGGCGCGATCATGTACCTGATCGGCCTCGGCGCCATGCTGTTCAAGGACGAGTTCGCCCGCCTCGGCCTGCGGATGCGGTCACGGCGGCGGGCCTGACTTAGCCGAAGCCGCGGCCGGCGGCTACTGAGGTGATTCGACCGGCCGCCGTCTCCCCTGGAGGCTGTCGCTTGCACGCCTGAGCACCTTGGATAGATGCTTCATGGTGCAAGGCTTAACCACGTGCTCAATGAAACCGGCGGTGACCGACCTGACCATGTCGGCTTCGGAATCGCGGCCGGTGACGGCCACGATATAGACCGCCTGCCGCCGCAGTAGCACGAGCCGGCGTGCCACTTCATGTCCGTCCATGCCGGGCATCTCTATATCCAGGAGGGCAACGTCGACGGGCGTCGCCTGGGCGAGCTCCAGGGCACGGACCCCGTCGTTGGCGACCAGCGGCTCGTGACCGAGCAGCCGTACCAGTTCACCCATAGCCGAAGCAGCTTCGGAATCGTCGTCGACGATCAGGACTTGAAGCCGCGAATCGCTTTTATCGTCCGGCGTCATAGCCATCGGCACGAGCCGCCGCAGGCCGGGAAATGCAGCAGGTGATCCATGAACAAGGCTCCCTCCAAGTGGTACGGGCGCGTCAGGAGCAGGCACGCAGCCCCACTCCCAGCAAATACTTTGCCCGCTCCGGCTGACTGGCCGATGCGGCACGAAGACCCAACCCCGGATGGCTAGCAATGCTCTTTGATCGATAGTACCGAGATCGCGGCGGCGGAAGACAATACCCTGGACGGCAAGTGCCTTTGATTGTGTCGAGGTTGCGTGGACCAGGCGGCCAATCATTCGGACCAGGCAATGTGTTCTTCGATCTCGGGCGAAGCATCAAGGGGCACCTGCAGCTCGGCGCCGAGGCATGGATCAGTGGCGACGCGAGCTACGGGATCGGGCGCACGGATGCCTTCGAGATCCGCGACGACGCCAAGTTCATCCTGAACGCGGCCGCATCACGCGACGCCAGCGCCCGCCCATTCCGCACGATCCGCAGCGGCGTTGGGGTATGCTCCGATCATGCAGCGCGCCGCCGCGATCATCGGTTCCGCGATCTTCCTGGTAATCGCTCCGGGCACGCTGGCGGTGTACGTCCCTTGGTACCTCACGCACTGGCACTTCGCGCCTCCGCTATTCCCGTTCGCGCGCGTGCTCGGCGCCGCCCTGATAGTCGCCGGGTTACCCATCTTGCTCGATTCGTTCGCTCGCTTCGCGTTGCAGGGCCTCGGCACACCGGCGCCCGTGATGCCTCCCAAGCGCCTCGTCGTCACCGGGCTCTATCGCTACGTCCGCAATCCGATGTACGTCGCAGTCACGGCCTTGATCGCCGGCCAGGGCCTCCTGTTCGGGAGCGTCACGGTGCTGGTGTACGGCGCGATCGTTTGGGCCGGATTCTTCTTGTTCGTTGTCGCCTACGAAGAGCCTGCGCTGGGCGAGCAGTTCGGCGACGAGTACAAGCGCTACCGGGCGAGCGTGAGGCGATGGTTACCGCGCATCACCCCATGGCGCGGGTAGTGGTAAGAACGCTGCGTGCGCGTCGTCGTCCAGCATCGCAGCCGATACCACTATCCGAGACCGGCGCTGCTAGGCCCGCAGCCGATCCGGTTATGCTTCTGGCCTAAGCTAGCAGATCTTGCCACCACAACATCTGCACCTCTCGCCCGAAGCCCCACCATCTGGACAGGGTGGGGTAGATACAAGGACAGGCCAGAAGGCCCCTGTTGCTTGCTAGTTGGCGGAAGCGGTGAGATTCGAACTCACGGACCCTTGCGGGTCGCCGGTTTTCAAGACCGGTGCAATCGACCACTCTGCCACGCTTCCCTGCGACCGTTCCGGACCCGTGCACTGCCACCGGTCTCGCCTGCGGTGCGCGAACCATGGTACCCCACGGTATGCGGTATCGTGCATGATACGGCGCAGCTGCCGGCAACGCCTTGCCGGATGCGCCGGTCAGCGAAACCCGCGCCCGGCCGGAGCATGACATCGACAGCCCTTTCACGACCATCGAGGAATTTCTGGATCGCCATCGGCGCGTCGCGGTACTGACCGGTGCGGGCTGCAGCACCGACTCCGGAATACCGGACTATCGCGATCTCGAGGGTCAGTGGAAACGCTCGCCGCCGATGACCTACCAGGTGTTCACGGCCAGCGATGCGGCGAGGCGGCGCTACTGGGCGCGCAGCATGCTGGGCTGGCCGCTGGTGGCGGCGGCCAGGCCGAACGATGCCCACTTCGCGCTCGCCGAGTTCGAGCGGCGCGGGCGCACCACCTTGCTGATCACGCAGAACGTCGACGGCTTGCACCAGCGCGCCGGCAGCCGTCGCGTGATCGACCTGCACGGTCGGCTCGACCGGGTCGTTTGCCTGCACTGCGGCGCTGAAAGCGACCGCGCCGAACTGCAGCACCGCATGATCGCGTCGAACCCGCAGTGGCTCAGGCACGCCGCCGACATCGCGCCGGACGGTGACGCGGACCTCGACAGCCTCGACTTTTCGGATTTCCACGTGCAGCCCTGCGACGTATGCGGTGGCGTCCTCAAGCCTGACGTCGTCTTCTTCGGCGAGTCGGTGCCGCCGGCAAGACCGCAGGAAGGCATGGCCGCGCTCGAGCGTTCCGACGCGCTGCTGGTCGTCGGTTCCTCGCTCATGGTCTTCTCGGGGTTCCGCTTCGCGCGCCGTGCCCGCGACCTGGGGCTGCCGATTGCATCGGTCAACCTCGGCAGAAGCCGAGCCGACGACCTTCTAAGCCTGCGGGTTCAGCAGCCGGCGGCGGAGGCCCTTGCCTTCCTGCTTCGGCAGCCTACTGGAGCGGCGGACGCACCCCGAGATCCCGCAGCACCGATTCGCGGCGCGTGAGCCACCAGCCGTATTGCTTCGGCCACCGGGCATAGGTTTCATCGGCCCCCAGCGCCGCCGCGGCGTGCAACGCCCAGTTGGGGTCGTAGAGCGCCTCGCGCGCCACTGCAACCAGGTCGGCCTTGCCGTCGGCCAGGACCGCCTCCGCCTGTGCCGGGTCGATGATCAATCCCACCGCCATGGTCGCGATGCCGGCCTCGCGGCGGATCCGCTCCGCGAACGGCACCTGGAAGCCGAGCCCCCGCGGCGCGGTCGCGGCCGCGGTGGCGGAACCGGCGATGCCGCCGGAAGAGCAGTCGATGACGTCGACACCGATCTCCACCAGCCGGCGCGCGAGGACCACGCTGTCCTCGATCGACCAGCCGGCAGCATCGTTGTCCACCGACGAGCACCGGAAGAAGACCGGCTTGTCGGCCGGCCATGCCTGCCGCACGATGCGCGCGACCTCGAGCGGAAATCTCATCCGACCCTCGCGGTCCCCGCCATAGCGGTCATCGCGGCGATTGGAGAGCGGCGACAGGAAACTGTGCAGCAGGTACCCATGCGCCGCGTGGATCTCCGCGATGTCGAAGCCCGCGCCGACGGCGCGCCGTGCGGCGGCGCCGAATGCATCTCGAACCCGCTTGAAATCCGCCTCCTCCATGGCCCGCGGAGTCATCCACCCCGGACCAATCGGCTCGGCGCTGGGAGCGATGGTCTCCCAAGGGATGCTGCCGGCGGCAACCAGTTCGGGCGTCAGCGGCCCATTGCCTTCCCAAGGTCGTGACATCGAACTCTTGCGTCCGGCATGACCCAGTTGGATCGCCGGCGCCGCGCCCTGGCTGCGAACGAAGTCGACGATGCGGCTGAGCGCCGGAACCTGTTCGTCCCGCCACAAGCCGAGGTCGCCATGGGTGATCCTGCCCTCGGCCAGCACCGCCGTCGCCTCGAGGAATACGATGCCGGCACCCCCCTGCGCGAACTTGCCGGCATGCACCAGATGCCAGTCGTTGGCGAAGCCGTCATCAGCCGAGTACTGGCACATCGGTGAGATGACGACCCGGTTGCGGACCGTGATCCCGCGCAACTGCAGCGGGCTGAAGAGCAGGGATGGCTGAGGCGGTTGGGACAAGCGACACTCCGGTGTGATTTTTTGCGCAATACCGCATGGTAGCCGGGTTGCAGCGCACCAAAGGCCGCTACCATATGCCCCCATGCCGCAAGACGCCTCGATCTCTTCAGTGCTGGACTCGGGCGCACCCATGATCAGCAAGCTGTCATTCCCCGCAGCCGCCGCCGCCTCGGGCGAGATCGCCTCCGCCGTGGCGGCACGTTCTGCCCGCCCCCTTCTAGTTCGCTTCGGGGCGATGGGCGACATGGTCATGATGACGACCATGATCGATGCACTCTCGAGCCGCTTCGGATGCCCGGTCGACATCCTGTCGTCGGGATCATGGGCCGAGCCGCTGCTGGCCGGCCAGCCCAACGTGGGCAACGTCTACCTCCTGAAGAGCCGGTCGCTACCATTCCTGCTGAGCAAGGAGCAGCGGGCGCTGGTCGCGACCTTGCGCGAACGTGGTGCCGGACCGACCTGGTACTGCGATAACGACGACAAGTGCGTGGCATTGCTGCGCCGGGCCGGATTCGGGCCGGAGCTGGTCTGCCGGGCAAGCCAGATGGCAATGCTCGAAGGCGAGCACCTGGTGAATTTCTGGCAGCGCTTCGCGCGCTCGACCCCGCCTGCCGCGCCGGCTGGCATCGCCAAGGACTTCGAGGGGCGCGATCCTCGGCTGCGGGTAGCTGCAGAGGCCGCCGAAGACCTGGACCGGTGGCTTGCCGAGCACAACCTCCTCGGCCGCCAACTGCTGCTCGTTCAGCCGGGCAACAAGCGCACGATGCGCCGCGGACTGCGACGCCGCCCGAGCAACACCAAATGGTGGCCGGAGACCCGGTGGGCTGCGGTGCTGCAGGCGCTGGGCAACATGCATCCGCAGGCGGCAATTCTGATGCTCGGCGTGCCGCAGGAACATTCCCTGAACGAGCAGATCATCACGCTTGCCGGCATTCGCAATGCGGTCAACCTGGCCTGCGATCTCCCGATTCCCCGGTTGCTCGCCCTGCAGTCACGGGCAAGCGCGATGGTGTCGGTGGACACCGGCCCTGCGCATTCGGCAGCGGCACTGGGCTGCCCGGTGCTGGTGCTCTTCGGCGTAGCCGACCCGGTGCGGATCCTGCCTCGCGGAGCCGACGCGCCGGTGCGCCACCTCGTCGGCAAGTCCACGCAGGGGCAGTCGATCCTGGCGATCACGGTAGAGCAGGTGCTGGACGCCTGGCAGGACCTGCCCAAGCGATAGCCTCGCGACACTACATGCCAGCGTGCGCGAAGCTCGCTGCCAGCACCGCACCGGCTAGCGCCGCCCGCTCCTTCAGTGTGACCCGCCACAAGGT
This sequence comes from uncultured Pseudomonadota bacterium, assembly GCA_963844195.1. Classification (GTDB taxonomy): domain Bacteria; phylum Pseudomonadota; class Gammaproteobacteria; order Burkholderiales; family Burkholderiaceae_E; genus Lautropia. Next base: position 800,602 of record CAWJNC010000010.1, read on the forward strand.
GCGGGGATCGTCCGGATGCGTGAGGGTGGCCGCATGCAGGAGCGAAGCGTTGTCCCAGACGACGACATCGCCCACGCCGTAGCGTAGGCTGTACTGGAACCGCGGTTGGGTGGCATGGGCGGCGAGCTCGTCGAGCAGCGAGACCGCTTCGTCCTGCGGCATGCCGACGATGCCGAACGAGCTGCCGGAGACGGCGTAGAGCGCCCTGCGGCCGGTTACCGGATGCGGACGGGCGATCCGATGCGTGATCACCGGCATCTTCGCCTTCTGGTCGTCGGTGAGGACTGAGGCGACGGTACGGCTTTTGTCGTCCTGGTCCTGCCGGTTGCCGTAGTGATGGATCGCCTCGAGCGGCTCGATCAGCCGCTTCGTCGCTTCCGGCAGCTCGTCGTAGGCGGCGTACTGATTGGCGAACAGGGTGTCGCCACCCACCGACGGGACCTCCACCGAATAGAGCGACGTAGCCCGCGCCGGCACGTCCAGGTAGGAATAGTCGGTATGGAAATAGGTCCCGCCGTCGGCGAGCCCGATCGGCTTGCCGTCTTTCTTTCGGTTCGAGAGGATCAGGATGTTCGGGTCGAGGGAATGGTGGAACTGGTCGATCACATGCGGCTCGGGCGGGCCGAAGCGCGACGCGAACGACGAAAACTGCAGTGGTGTGAGCGACTGGCGACGCAGCACCAGCAGCTGGTTCCGGTAGAAGGCCTGCTCGAGGACCTCGAACTCTGCATCCGACAACGGCCGCGACAGGTCCACCCCGGAGACCTCGGTCCCGAAGCCGGGGCACAGCTCGGCGAAGCGGGGCTCGAACCCGGGCCTCGAGGGCGGCAACTCGCCTGGCGACACGCGGGAATCAATGGTCATTGCAGTCTCCATTGTTCGGGGGCTAACGCCCTGCGGGGGCCGGGCTCAATGATCGAAAGCCGGCCAGGACCACTGGCCCGAATACAACCGGTCGAGCCAGTGTACGGCGATCTGCGTCTTGACGTCCGGCAGGCGCCCGGCGCGCAACTCATCCATCATCCAGCCGAGTGTCACCCACTCGATTTCGAGGAACTCGTCGATGTCCATCGAGCGCTCGCGCAGCACCAGATCCCGGGCGAGGAAGATGTCCATCACTTCGTCGGTGAAGCCGATGGCGGGATGCACGCGGGTGAGCAAGGCCCACTGCCCCGCTTCGTAGCCGGTCTCCTCGCGCAGTTCGCGTCGCGCCGTTTCGATCGGCGTCTCGCCGGCATCGATCTTGCCGGCGGGGATCTCGACGTAAATGTCGTTCATGGCGTAGCGGAACTGGCGCTCCACCAGGATGCGCTCATCGGCACCGATGGGGACCATCGCTGCCGCGCCGGGATGGATCACGAATTCGCGGGTGGCGGTGGTGCCGTCGGGCAGGCGCGCGAGGTCGCGCCGCACCTTGAGGAACTTTCCCTCGAAGACGGTCTCCTGCTCGAGGGTCGTCTCGACCATCGACTTGCGGTTGGTGGCCACGCAATCAGCCGATCTGCAGGGCCTGGCGGATCGATGCCGCGCACAGGCTGACCAGCGGCCCAGGCACGATCCCCAGCAGAAGGATCAGCATGCCGTTGACTGCCATCGTCGCCTGCGCGCCGTTGCCGACGACGATCGGAGCGGTATCGACCGGCTCGTCGAAGTACATCACCTTGATCACGCGGATGTAGTAGTAGGCGCCGACCAGCGACATCAGCACCGCATAGACTGCAAGCCAGACCAGGCCGACGGCGATCACCGACTCGAGGACCACCAGCTTCGCGTAGAAGCCAACCAGGGGCGGAAGCCCCGCCAGGGAGAACATCATCATCATCATCACGCCGGCGAGCCAGGGGCTGCGCCTGGCGAGGCCCTTGAAGTCCTCGATGTTCTCCGCCTCGAAGCCCTTGCGGGCCAGGAACTGGATGAGTCCGAACGTGCCCAGGGTGGTCAGCACATAGGTGATCGCATAGAACATGCTGGCGCCGAAGGCATCCGCCGACTGCGCAGTATCGCCGCCGGTGTGCGCGCCGATCATGCCGAGAAGAACGAAGCCGATCTGCGAGATGGTCGAGTAGGCGAGCATCCGCTTGAGGTTGCTCTGAGCGATGGCCACGATGTTGCCGAGGCCGAGCGACAGCACCGCAAGCACGATGAGCATCTGGTGCCAGTCATGCGACACCGACATCAGGGCCTCGCCGAGCAGCCGGAATGCAAGCGCGAAGGCGGCGAGCTTCGGTCCGGCAGCGATCAGCAGCGTCGCTACCGTGGATGTGCCCTGGTAGACATCCGGGATCCACATGTGGAACGGCACGGCGCCCAACTTGAAGGCAATGCCGGCCACCACGAAGACGACTCCGAAGACCAGCACGGCATCGCTCACCTGGCCGGTCGAGATGCGATCGACGATCTCGGGGATGTCGAGCGAGCCGGTCGCGCCGTAGACCATCGACATGCCGTAGAGCAGGAAGCCGGAGGACAGGGCACCGAGCACGAAGTACTTCATGGCTGCTTCGCTGGAGGCCGAGACGTCGCGCCGCAAGGCGGCGATTGCATAGAGCGACAGCGACATCAGCTCCAGCCCCAGGTAGAGGACCAGGAGGTTGGAGCCGGAGATCATCACCATCTGGCCGAGCAGCGCGAAGAGTGCGAGCGTGTAGAGTTCGCCCCGCCGCATGCCGCGGTCGATGGCGTACTGCCGCGAATAGGCGATGACGGCCGCGGTCGCGATGATCGCGCACGCCTTGAGCGTGTGCGCCATCAGGTCGGACACATACATGTCGCCGAAAGAATACGAATGGCCGTCCGCGCCCACGTAGAAGATCGCGGCCAGCGGCAGGAGCAGCCCGGCAAGAGCGATCAGGTCGATCCTCGGACTGCCCTCGTCTGCGGCGGCGGTGGCATCCGCGAGCAGCACGAAGCAGGCGACCAGCAGCAGGGCGATCTCCGGCAGCATCGCCAGGAGATTGTAGGTTTCGGACATTTCGGCTGGGGACATGACGTTCGGCTACTTGATCTTGGACTGTGACACGTGCTCGAGGAGGCGCTCGACCGACGCGTCCGTCACATCGGTGAACGGCTTCGGATAGAGGCCCATGAAGAGCACCAGGGCGGCCATTGCCATCAGCATCCAGAACTCGCGCCGGTCGACGTCTTTCAGCGCGGCGACATGCTCGTTGGCGACCGTACCGAAGATCACCCGCTTGTACATCCAGAGCGAGTACGCCGCACCCAGGATCAGAGTGGTCGCGGCGAGGAAGCCGACCCAGAAGTTGTACTGGACCGCGCCGAGAATGACCATGAATTCGCCGACGAAGCCGGAGGTCGCGGGCAGGCCGCTGTTGGCCATGGAGAACAGCATGAACAGCGCGGCGAAGCGGGGCATGGTGTTCACCACGCCGCCGTAGTCGGCGATGTCGCGCGAGTGCATGCGGTCGTAGAGCACGCCGATGCAAAGGAACATCGCGCCTGAGATGAAGCCGTGCGAGATCATCTGGATGATCGCACCCTGGGCGCCGAGCTGGTTGAAGATGAAGAACCCGAGTATCACGTAGCCCATGTGCGCGATCGAAGAGTACGCGACCAGCTTCTTCATGTCGGTCTGCACCAGGGCGACCAGGCCGATGTAGATCACCGCAACCAGCGACAGCGCGATCATCAGCCACGACAGTTCGTGGCTGGCATCCGGTGCGATCGGCAGCGAGAAGCGCAGGAAGCCGTAGGCGCCCAGCTTCAGCATGATCGCCGCAAGGACCACCGAGCCGCCGGTGGGCGCCTCGACGTGCGCATCCGGCAGCCACGTGTGCACCGGCCACATCGGTACCTTCACCGCGAACGCGAGCAGGAACGCGACGAAGATGAGCACCTGCTCGCGCAGCGTGAGCGGCAGCTCGTGCCAGGCCAGGATCTCGAAGGAGCCCGACTGCGCATACAGGTAGATGATCGCAACCAGGGTCAGCAGCGAGCCGAGCAGCGTGTACAGGAAGAACTTGAAGGCCGCGTACACCCGGTTCGGCCCGCCCCAGACGCCGATGATGATGTACATCGGCAGCAGCGTCGCCTCGAAGAAGACGTAGAACAGCAGGCCGTCCATGGCGGTGAAGACGCCGATCATCAGCCCCGACAGGATCAGGAACGACGCCATGTACTGCGCGACCCGCTCGGTGATCACCCGCCAGCCGGCGATGACGACCACCACCGTGATCAGCGCGGTGAGCAGGACCAGCCAGATCGAAAGGCCGTCGATGCCGAGGTAGTAGGAGATGCCGTAGCGGTCGATCCAGGGCATCCGCTCGACGAATTGCAGCCCGTCCGACGCCGGGTCGAAGTTGGTGTACAGCGGCACGGTGACCAGCAGGCCCAGCAGCGATCCGACCAGCGCGATGGTCCGCACCAGGTCCGCGCGGCGGTCGTCGCCGACCGCCAGCAGCATGACGCCGGTGAGGATCGGTATCCAGATGGCTGCGCTCAGCAGTCCGGCACCCATGAATTCTGTCGTTTGCTCCATGACGGCTCGGGACTAGCGGCGGGTCAGCAGCGGAATGAACCAGACCAGGCAGACAGCCAGGCCGACGATCATCGCGATTGCATAGTGGTTCAGGAAGCCGGTCTGCAGGGTCCTGAAGACCCGGGCAAGCCAGCCGACGAAGCGCGCGCTGCCGTTGATCAGCCCGTCGATGACGGACTGGTCGCCGCCCTTCCACAGGCCGGTGCCGACGAGCCGGGCGCCTCCGGCGAAAACCCTCTCGTTGAACGAGTCGAGGTAGTACTTGTTCTCCAGCAGCGCATGGAGCCCGCTGAAGCGGCGGCTGATCGCGCGCCGGTACGGCAGGATTGACCAGGTAGAAGTACCAGGCGCAGGCGACGCCGGCCACCATCAGCCAGAACGGCAGGGTCAGGAAGCCGTGCAGGCCCATCTGCACCCAGCCGTGCCAGTGCGAAGCCAGCTCCGCCATTGCGGGATGCTCCGGATCCACGAAGATCGCGCCCGCGAAGAAGTCGCCGAAGAGCATCGGCCCGATCGTCACCAGTCCGATCAGCACCGACGGCACTGCGAGGAAGATCAGCGGGATCGTCACCACCGCGGGGGATTCGTGCGGCTCATGGGCATGCCCATGGTCGTCATGCTCATGATGCGTGTCGTGTTGGTCAGGGGCGTGGCCATGGGCGGCAGCACGGCGGAACCGCTCCTCGCCGTGGAATACCAGGAAGTACATCCGGAACGAATAGAAGGCAGTGATGAACACGCCCGAAAGCACTGCCGCGTAGGCGATGCCCGAGCCCGGGATGTCGGCAAGCCGAGCCGCCTCGATGATCGACTCCTTCGAATAGAACCCGGAGAAGAACGGCGTGCCGACCAGCGCAAGGGAACCGAGCAGCGCCGTGATCCAGGTGATCGGCATGTACTTGCGCAGGCCGCCCATGTCGCGGATGTCCTGGTTGTGGTGCATCCCGATGATGACCGAGCCGGCCGCAAGGAACAGCAGCGCCTTGAAGAAGGCGTGGGTCATCAGGTGGAAGACGGCCACGCTGTAGGCGGACGCGCCGAGGGCAACCGTCATGTAGCCGAGCTGCGACAGCGTGGAATAGGCGACCACCCGCTTGATGTCGTTCTGGACGATGCCGAGCAGCCCCATGAAGAAGGCGGTGATCGCCCCGATGACCAGCACGAACGACAGGGCCGTCTCGGAGAGTTCGAATAGCGGCGACATCCGCGCGACCATGAAGATGCCGGCTGTCACCATGGTGGCGGCGTGGATCAGCGCGGAGATCGGCGTAGGGCCTTCCATCGAATCCGGCAGCCAGACGTGCAGCGGAAACTGCGCCGACTTGCCCATCGCGCCCACGAACAGGCAGATGCAGGCCACCGTCAGCAGCGACCATTCCGCCGCGCCGAACAGGTTGATGGTCTCGGCCTGCATGCCGGGGGCGGCCTTGAAGACCTCGGCATAGTCGAGGCTGCCGAACCAGGCGACGATCAGGCCGATGCCGAGCACGAAGCCGAAGTCCCCCACCCGGTTGACGAGGAATGCCTTGAGGTTGGCATGGATTGCAGTCGGCCGGGTGTACCAGAAGCCGATCAGCAGGTACGACACCAGGCCTACGGCTTCCCATCCGAAGAACAGCTGCAGGAAGTTGTTGGCCATCACCAGCATCAGCATCGAGAAGGTGAACAGGCTGATGTAGGAGAAGAAGCGCTCGTACCCGTCGTCATCGGCCATGTAGCCGATGGTGTAGATGTGCACCATCAGCGAGACGAAGGTGACCACCACCATCATCATCGCGGTCAGGCTGTCGATCAGGAAGCCGACCTCGAACTTGAGGTCGCCGATCAGCGCCCAGCTGTACAGCGTGCCGTTGAACACATTGCCGGCGAGGACGTCCTTCAGCACCACCAGCGAAGCCATCAGGGAGATGAAGACGCCGAGAATCGCGATCCAGTGGGTGAGCGTGCGCCCGATGGAGCGACCGAAGAAGCCGGCGATGATCGCGCCGACGAGCGGCGCGAACGGGACCAGCAGATAGGCAGTTTTCATCTATCCCTTCAGGCTATCGAGATCTTCGACATTGACCGTGTCCAGGTTGCGGAACAGCGTGACCAGGATGGCAAGTCCGATGGCAGACTCGGCCGCAGCGACAGTGAGGATGAAGAACACGAAGATCTGCCCTGCCCCATCGCCGAGGAAATGCGAGAAGGCGACGAAGTTCATGTTCACGGCCAGCAGCATCAGCTCGATCGACATCAGGATGACGATGAGGTTGCGCCGGTTGAGGAAGATGCCGACCACGCCGATCGCGAAGAGGATGGCGCCGAGAGTGAGGTAGTGGGCAAGGCCGAGAGTAAGGTAGCTGTTCATGTCACTTGGCGGCCGAGGGCTGTGCTGGGGGCCGTGCCGAGGCCGGGTCTGCAGCGCCGGCAGCGCCGACCTGTCCGGGCACGCCGGTGGAGGCGCCGGCCATGGTCCCGACAATCGCTCCGGTAGCTGCGCCGGCAATTGCGCTTGCATTTGCGCCACTTCCGGCCCCGGCCCGGGCGGCGCCGCGCTCGCTGACCGGATCCAGACTGGACGATGCGCAGGCGATCGCTCGCCTTGACCCTGACCTGCAGCCCCGGCGTCTGGCCCTTGGACATCCTTGCGCCGGCGCAAGGTGAGCGCGATGGCCGCCACCATCGCCACCAGCAGGATCACGCCGGCGATCTCCAGTGGATAGATGTAGTCGGTATACAGCAGGTGCCCGAGCGCGGCGGTGTTGCTGTAGTTGGGCGGCAGCGCGGGCGCATCCGCCGACTTGACAGGACCGAACTGCACCCAGAGTACCAGCGACAGTTCGATCACGATGGCTGCACCGACAAACAGCGCGACCGGCAGCGTCTTCCAGAAGCCGTGGCGGACCTGGTCGACGTTGATGTCCAGCATCATCACCACGAAGAGGAACAGCACCATGACGGCGCCCACGTAGACGAGCACCAGCACAATGGCGAGGAACTCCGCCTGCAGCAGCAGCCAGATTCCTGCCGCCGACACGAAGGCGAGGACGAGGAACAGTACGCTGTGCACCGGGTTGCGCGCAGTCACGACCCGTGCCGCGGCGAACACCGTGATCAGTGCGAAGAGGTAGAAGAATCCAGTGGTGGCGTCCAAAATTCGATCCGTTCAGCGATAGCGGGCGTCGGCTTCGCGGGCTGCGCCGATTTCGTTCTCGTAGCGATCGCCGATTGCCAGCAGCATGTCCTTCGTGAAATACAGGTCACCGCGCTTCTCGCCGTGATACTCGAGCGTCTGGGTCTCGACGATCGAATCGACAGGGCAGGACTCCTCGCAGAACCCGCAGAAGATGCACTTGGTCAAGTCGATGTCGTAGCGGGTGGTGCGACGCGATCCGTCCGCCCTTACGTCCGACTCGATGGTGATGGCGAGCGCCGGGCAGACAGCCTCGCACAGCTTGCAGGCGATGCACCGTTCCTCCCCGTTCGGATACCGGCGCAACGCGTGCAGCCCCCGGAACCGCGGTGACAGCGGCGTCTTTTCCTCGGGATAGAGGATGGTGATCTTGCGCGCGAACATGTAGCGGCCCGTCAGCCGCATGCCCTTGAGCAGTTCGATGAGCATGAAGCTCGAGAAAAAATCCTTGATCGCTTGCATCTCAATATTCCATCGTAGCCATGCCCTAACGCCGCACGGCCAGCAGCCGCCGCGGAACCGGCTTCGCCGGGCCGCTGGCGGCGCCCCCTAGGGGGGTGAGGCCGGACACGGGCGGTCCCTGCGGACTGTTCGTGCCTGCCGAACGACATCGGCCTCCGGCCGATGGCTCCGCCAGGCGCTTCGGGGGGAGCGTCATTTCCAGATATTCAGCGGCGTCTGCATCCAGACGGCGACCACGATCAGCCAGACCAGCGTAACCGGAATAAAGACCTTCCAGCCCAACCGCATGATCTGGTCGTAACGGTAGCGGGGGAAGCTCGCCCGGAACCACACGAAGAGGCTCACCATGAAAGCGGTTTTCAGGAACAGCCAGAACCAGTCCCAGAACCACTGCGGGCCGATGTGGACGAAGCCGGTGAAAAACGGTTGCCAGCCGCCGAGGAACAGGATCGCCGCCACCGCCGACACGAGGATCATGTTGGCGTACTCGGCAAGGAAGAAGATCGCGAACGACATACCCGAGTACTCGACCATGTGACCGGCGACGATCTCGGATTCGCCTTCAACCACGTCGAACGGATGGCGGTTGGTCTCCGCCACGCCGGAGACGAAGTACACGACGAACACCGGCAGCAGAGGCAGCCAGTTCCATGAGAGGAAGTTGATGCCGCGCTCGGCGAAGTAGCCCCTGCCCTGCGCCTGCACGATCTCGGTGATGTTCATGCTGCCCGAAACCATCAGCACGATCACCAGCGCGAAGCCGATGGCAAGTTCGTACGACACCATCTGCGCCGCAGCGCGCAGCGCCCCGAGGAACGCGTACTTGGAGTTGGAAGCCCAGCCGGCGAGGATCACGCCGTAGACTTCGAGCGACGTCAGCGCCAGCAGCAGGAGCAGGCCGGCGTTGACGTTGGCGAGCGCGCGGTCCGGACCGAACGGGATCACCACCCAGGCAGCGAGCGCCGGCATGATGGTCATGATCGGCGCCAGGATGTAGAGCACCTTGCTCGACTGCGTCGGGACGATGATCTCCTTCAGCATCAGCTTCAGGCCGTCCGCGATCGGCTGCAGCAGTCCCTTGAATCCGACCCGATTGGGCCCGATGCGAAGGTGCATGAAGCCGATCATCTTGCGTTCCCACAAGGTGAGGTAGGCCACGCACAGCATCAGCGGCGCGACCAGCGCGACGATCTTGACCAGGTTCCAGACGACGGGCCAGAAGCCTCCCAGCAGACTCTCGCCGTGCATGCCGACGGTGTCGATCCAGTTCATGCCTGCTGCCCTGAAAGTTCGGCCTTCGCGCCGGCCTCGTCGGAGTCCTCGGCGGCAAGCTTCTCGACCGAGATCGGTCCGAACATCGACGGCAGCCCGGCGGTGCTAGGGTGTGCCGCCGCCACCTGCACCACGCCCGGTGCGAGCCGGTCGTCGCGGCGAGCGACCAGGACGGCGGAGCCCCCGGATTGGGTCAGCCGGACGCGGTCGCCTTCCGCGATGGCGAGCGACGCCATCGTGGCGGCACTGAAGACGGCGGCAGGCGGGCGCGCGTCGGTGGTGAGCTGCAGGCTGCGCGCGCGGCGCACCAGCGGATCGGCGAAGTAGATCGGCACGTCGGCCAGCCGTTGCAGCGCCGGCGTCGCGTAAACCGGGGGCGGCAATGCGTCGCCACCGGCCTGGTTGTTCAAGCGCGACTCGAAATGCCGGCCGTCGTCCGAACTCGGCTTGCGGTCCTTCGCGAGGTAGTCCTGCAGCGCTCGCGCCCGCACCGTCTCGACGCTGTCGAAACCGAAGTCGGGAACGTCGAGGGCATTGCCGATCACCCGAAGCACCTTCCAGGCGGGTCGTGCCTGGCCACGCGGCCTCGCGACGCCGTTGAAAGCCTGCAGCCGCCCCTCGCAATTGATGAAGGAGCCACCTGTTTCCGAGAACGGCGTGATCGGCAGCAGGCAATCGGCCAGCTCCAGCAGTTCCGGCGACCGGTAGGCAGTGAGGGCGACGACCGTCTTCGCCTGGGCGAGGGCAGCCTTGGCAGCGACCGGATCGGCGCAATCGAGCGTGGGCTCGATGCCCATCAGCAGATAGGCCTGGCGCGGCTGAGCCAGCATGGCGCGCGCATTGAGGCCGTTGCCACCCGGAGCGGGCAAGGCGCCGGCCAGGTGGCCACCGACCGAATTCGCTGCTTCGCCGATGACGCCGAGGCGCGCTCCCGTGAGCGAAGCGATGGCCTGCGCAACCCGTGCGATCTCGCCATAGGAAGGGTGCTGGACGGCGGCATTGCCGAGCCAGATGACAGTCTTCTCGCCGCCGAGCAGAGCCTCCGCAACCGCGATGGCAGGCGCGGACGGCTCGATCCCGGCGTACATCTCCGGCAACGCGGACTCCTTGCCACGCGCACAGGCGACCAGCACCTCGATGAGGGCGGTGACCCAGCGACCCGGTGCAACCGTCATGCGGGCCGCCATCGGCATCAGCCAGTCCTGCGCGACCGCATGCAGCGACATCACCCGGGCGCCGCCCTTGGCGGCCGCGCGCACCCGCGCCGACAGCAGCGGATGGTCCTTGCGCAGGAACGAGCCGACCACCAGCATCGCGTCGAGCGACTCGATTTCCTCGATCGGATGGCCAAGCCAGGGCACGCCGGCCATCGCCTGGTCGAGCGAGAAGTCCGACTGACGCAGGCGAAAATCGACGTTATCCGAGCCGATGCCGCGCATCAGCGCGCCGGCGAGGTAGAGCTCCTCCACGGTCGCCGTGGGCGAAACCAGGGCGCCGATTGCTGCGGCACCATGCCGGCCGCGCACGTCGGCCAGCGCGTGACCGACGTAGTCGAGGGCGACCTCCCAGGCGACCTCGTGCCAGGCCCCCTCCTGCTTGATCATCGGCGCAAGCAGGCGGTCAGGCGAGTTGATTCCTTCGTAGGAGAAGCGATCGCGGTCGGACAGCCAGCACTGATTGACCGCCTCGTTCTCGAACGGCAGGACCCGCATCACGCGGTCCTGCTTGATTTGCACCACCAGGTTGGAGCCGAGCGAATCGTGCGGCGCCACCGAGCGCCTGCGGGTCAGCTCCCAGGTGCGCGCCTGATAGCGAAAAGGCTTGCTGGTGAGCGCGCCGACCGGGCACAGGTCGATCATGTTGCCGGAGAGCTCGGAGTCCACGGTGCGGCCCAGGAAGCTCATGATCTCGGAATGCTCGCCGCGCCCGGCCATGCCGAGTTCCATGACGCCGCCGATCTCCTGGCCGAAGCGGACGCAACGGGTGCATTGGATGCAGCGCGTCATCTCCTCGGCCGCCACCAGCGGGCCGATGTTCTTGTGAAAGACGACCCGCTTCTCCTCGATGTAGCTCGAGGCGGACGCGCCGTAACCGACCGCGAGGTCCTGAAGCTGGCATTCGCCGCCCTGGTCACAGATCGGGCAGTCGAGCGGATGGTTGATCAGCAGGAACTCCATGACACCCTGCTGCGCCTTGACCGCCTTTTCGGACTTGGTGTACGCCTTCATGCCGGCGCTCACCGGTGTGGCGCACGCGGGCAACGGCTTGGGCGCCTTCTCGACCTCGACCAGGCACATCCGGCAGTTGGCGGCGATCGACAACTTCTTGTGATAGCAGAAGTGGGGCACGTAGATGCCCAGCTCATTGGCAGCATGCATCAGCATGCTGCCTTCGGCCACTTCGATCTTCCTGCCGTCTATTTCGACTTCAACCATTACTTTCCTGGAACCTGTAGTTGCCGCCCGGGATCGCCGGGCAACGCGCGCCGCCGGGCCTCAGATGTAGCCGGGCACGATGCACGACTTGTGTTCTACGTGGTGGACGAACTCGTCCCGATAGTGCTTCAGAAATGCCCGCACCGGCATGGCGGCGGCGTCGCCCAGGGCGCAGATGGTGCGGCCCTGGATGTTGTCGGCGATCCGGTTCAACTGGTCGAGATCTTCCTGCCGGCCCTCGCCGTGCTCGATGCGATGGACGATGCGGTACAGCCAGCCGGTGCCTTCGCGGCACGGGGTGCACTGGCCGCAGCTTTCCTCGAAGTAGAAGTACGACAGGCGCTCGAGGCTCTTCACCGCGCAGCGCGTCTCGTCCATCACGATGACCGCGCCGGATCCGAGCATGGAGCCCGCCTTCGCGATCGAGTCGTAGTCCATGTCGCAGGCCATCATGATCTCGGCCGGCAGCACCGGGCTCGACGAGCCGCCCGGGATGACCATCTTCAGCTTGCGACCGCCGCGCACGCCACCCGCGAGTTCCAGCAGCTTCCAGAACGGCGTGCCGAGCGGGATCTCGAAGTTGCCCGGCAGCTCGACGTCGCCGCCGATCGAGAAGATCTTGGTACCGCCGTTGTTGGGCTTGCCGGTCTCGAGGAACTTCAGGCCGCCGTTGCGGATGATCCACGGCACTGCCGCGAACGTCTCGGTGTTGTTGATCGTGGTCGGCTTGCCGTAGAGGCCGAAGCTCGCCGGAAACGGCGGCTTGAACCGCGGCTGGCCTTTCTTGCCCTCGAGCGACTCGAGCAGGGCAGTCTCTTCGCCGCAAATGTAGGCACCATAACCATGGAACGCGTGCAACTGGAAGCTGAAGTCCCCGCCCAGGATGCGATCGCCCAGGTAGCCGGCGGCTCGCGCTTCCTCGAGCGCCTCTTCGAAGCGCTCGTAGACGCCCCAGATCTCGCCGTGGATGTAGTTGTAGCCGACGGTAATGCCCATCGCGTAGGCTGCGATGGCCATGCCCTCGATCACGATGTGCGGGTTGTAGCGCAGGATGTCCCGGTCCTTGAAGGTGCCCGGCTCGCCCTCGTCCGAGTTGCACACCAGGTATTTCTGGCCAGGGAACTGCCGCGGCATGAAGCTCCACTTCAGACCGCTCGGGAAGCCGGCGCCGCCGCGCCCGCGCAGCGCCGACGACTTCACCTCGGCGATCACCTGCTCGGGCGTCATCGGCTCGGAGCCGTCCTTGCCCAGGATGCGCCGCAAGGCCTTGTAGCCGTCTCGCGCCTCGTAGTCCTTCAGGTGCCAGCCGTCTGCAGAGGTCAGGCCCGCAAGGATCTGCGGAGCGATGTGCCGGCCGTGGAAGCACGTTTCCTGCGCCCGCGCATCGATCAACAAGTCTCTTGCACCCATGTTTCAGCCACTCCCGATTCGCGAACTGCTCAGGCCTTTGCCTTGAGCTCGTTGATCAGCGCATCCAGCCGCGCGTTATCCATGAAGCTCTCCATCCGCTTGTTGTTGACCAGGCAGACGGGGGCGTCGCCACAGGCGCCCAGGCATTCGGTTTCCACCAGCGTGAACATGCCGTCGGCGGTCGTCTCGCCGTAGTCGACGCCGAGCCGCTCCTTGAGGAATTCGCCGGCCTTGGCGCCGTCGCGCAATGCGCACGGCAGACAGGTGCAGACGCCGATCTTGAACTTGCCGCCCGGCCGGTTGTTGTACATGCTGTAGAAGCTCGCCACCTCGTAGACGGCGATCGGTGCCATATCCAGGTAGCGGGCGACGTCGTCGATCACCTGCGGGGTGATCCACCCGGTCTGTTCCTGCGCGATGGCAAGCGCGGCCATCACCGCAGACTGCTTCTGTGCAGCCGGGAACTTGGCGACCTCCCGGTCGATGCGCTGGTATGCCTGCGCCGACAGCAACGGCTCGGCAGGAACGTCCGGTGGCATGCCGGCGACTCCCCCAGCCTGCTGACCGCCAACCGGCCGCTGGATCCCCTCGCCGCCCCCGGGCGGAAGCGATCGCTCCTGCGGAGTGTCAACGGGGGCACCCTCGCCGCTGCGCGGCGTCCCGCCGAGCGGGAGCGAGCCCTCCTTCGGGCGGCCGTGCGGAGTGTCAGTGGGGGCACCCTCGCCGCTGCGCGGCGTCCCGCCGAGCGGGAGCGAGCCCTCCTTCGGGCGGCCGTGCGGAGTGCTCATCTATCGATCTCTCCAAATACGATGTCCTGCGTGCCGATGATGGTCACGACGTCGGCGATCATGTGGCCGCGCGACATCTCGTCGAGCGCCTGCAGGTGCGGGAAGCCCGGCGCGCGGATCTTCATCCGATAAGGCTTGTTGGCCCCGTCGGAGACGAAATAGATGCCGAACTCGCCCTTCGGATGCTCGATGGCCGCATAGGCCTCCCCGACCGGCACATGCATCCCTTCGGTGAAGAGCTTGAAGTGATGGATCAGCTCTTCCATGTTCGACTTCATTGCGACCCGCGAAGGCGGCGCCACCTTGAAGTTGTCCGTCATGACGGGACCGGGATGGTTGCGCAGCCATTCGATGCACTGTTTGATGATCCGGTTGCTCTCGCGCATCTCGGCGACACGCACCAGATAGCGGTCGTAGCAGTCCCCGTTGCGGCCCACCGGAATGTCGAAGTCAAGCAGGTCGTAGACCTCGTAGGGCTGCATCTTGCGCAGGTCCCACACCACCCCTGAGCCGCGCAGCATCGGGCCGGTCATGCCAAGCGCCTTGGCGCGATCGGGATCCACGACGCCGATCCCGACCAGTCGCTGCTTCCAGATGCGGTTGTCGGTCAGCAGCGTCTCGTACTCGTCGACGTAGCCCGGAAAGCGGTTGGTGAAGGCCTCGATGAAGTCGAGCAGCGAACCCTGGCGGTCCTGGTTCAGCTCGTCGATGGCCCGCTCGTTGCGAAGCTTGCTCGCACGATGCTTCGGCATCGCATCCGGCAGGTCACGATACACGCCGCCCGGCCGGTAGTACGCCGCATGCATGCGGGCGCCCGAGACCGCCTCGTAGCAGTCCATCAGGTCCTCGCGCTCGCGGAACGCGTAGAGGAACACGGCCATCGCGCCGACGTCGAGCGCATGCGCGCCCAGCCACAGCAGGTGGTTGAGGATGCGGGTGATCTCGTCGAACATCACCCGGATGTACTGCGCCCGCAGCGGCACCTCGACCTGCAGCAGCTTCTCGACAGCGAGCACATAGGCGTGCTCGTTGCACATCATGGACACGTAGTCGAGCCGGTCCATGTACGGAAGGTTCTGCAGGTAGGTGCGGGTCTCGGCGAGCTTCTCGGTTGCCCGGTGCAGCAACCCGATATGCGGATCCGCGCGCTGCACCACCTCGCCGTCGAGCTCGAGCACGAGCCGCAACACCCCATGCGCAGCCGGATGCTGGGGGCCGAAGTTCAGCGTGTAGTTCTTGATCTCGGCCATGGCTTAGCAAGCTCCCCCAAACCGTGCCCGCATGTGGTACGAGAGGAAAGCTGAACTTCCAGTGGAGGCTGACTTGCGCGCAGCGCAAGTCAAGGTCGCGCCACGCGCGACCGTGCCGGAACTAAAATTCAGCGTGTAGTTCTTGATCTCGGCCATGGCTAACGCAGCGCCCCTTCCCGCTCCGGACCGTACCCGTCCTCGCGAATGATCCTCGGCACATTGTCCCGCGGCTCGATCGTGACGGGCTGGTAGATCACCCGCGCCTGTTCCTCGTCGTAGCGCATCTCCATGTAACCGGAGACTGGAAAGTCCTTGCGGAACGGGTGGCCGACGAAGCCGTAGTCGGTCAGGATGCGGCGCAGGTCGGTGTGGCCTTCGAAGACGATGCCGAACAGGTCGAAGGCTTCCCGCTCATACCAGTTGGCGCTGGGCCAGAGGTTGGTCAGCGAGTCGATGGCGGGGAAATCGTCGTCGGCACAGAAACTGCGCAGCCGCAGGCGCCGGTTGTGGGTGGTGCTGAGCAGGTGGATCACGACTGCGAAGCGCCGGCCCTCGCGCTCGACGGCGCCATATCCCTGGTAGTCGACACCGCAAAGGTCGATCAGTGTGTCGAACGACAGGCGCGGGTCGTCGCGCAGCCGTTCGCAGGCGGCCAACTGGCATTCCCCGTCGATCTCGACCGTCACCTCTCCGAGCGCGAAGGTGAGCGACCGGACCCTCTCCCCCAGTGCATCCTGCAGGTCCGCCTGCATCTGTTCAAGGCCGGTCGTCATCTTGCGATCGTGCTGGTACGCCGGATCTTGTTCTGCAACTGGAGGATCCCGTAGAGAAGAGCCTCGGCAGTAGGCGGGCAGCCGGGGACATAGATGTCCACCGGCACGATGCGGTCGCAGCCCCTGACCACCGAGTACGAATAGTGGTAGTAGCCGCCGCCGTTTGCGCACGACCCCATCGAGATGACCCAGCGTGGCTCGGGCATCTGGTCGTAGACCCGGCGCAACGCCGGGGCCATCTTGTTGCAGAGGGTACCGGCTACGATCATCACGTCCGAATGCCGTGGGCTGGGACGGAAGATCACGCCGAAGCGGTCCATGTCGTAGCGCGCCGCGCCCGCGTGCATCATCTCGACGGCGCAGCAGGCCAGGCCGAAAGTCATCGGCCACAACGAGCCGGTCCGAGTCCAGTTGATCAGTTTGTCGAGGTTCGTCGTGACGAAGCCCTCGTTCATTACACCTTCGATGCTCATACGTCTCTCGCAATCGAACTGCTGTTGCAAGCGGCCAGTCCGCTGCCGATAAAGGGTCCGGCCAGGGGGCCGGCGCCGATGCAGCGCTTGTGCATCACTCCCAATCCAGCGCGCCCCGGCTCCATTCGTAGACGAAGCCGACGACCAGGATCGCCAGGAAGGCCATCATCGAGAGGAACCCGACAAAGCCGATCGTATCGAGGGAGACCGCCCACGGAAACAGGAATGCGATCTCGAGGTCGAACAGGATGAAAAGGATCGCCACCAGGTAGTAGCGAACGTCGAACTGCATGCGCGCGTCCTCGAACGCCTCGAATCCGCATTCGTAGGGAGACAGCTTTGCCGCATCGGGCTTCGATGGCCCGAGCAGCTTGCCGAGCGCCATCGGCGCAACGCCGACAACGGCGCCGACGAGGACGAACAGCAGGACCGGCAGGTAGTTTTCAAGGTTCACGACTGGATTCGCGTCAGTGCTTGCAGCAGTTGGTTGGCCTGGCTGAGTTGGCCGTACTGGCTGGAACCGGCAGCCCGATCTGCCGGGCGGGCTGCCATGCAACTCACTGGAAATTCGCTGGTGCCGACGGCGAGACTCGAACTCGCACAGCTTTCGCCACTACCCCCTCAAGATAGCGTGTCTACCAATTTCACCACGTCGGCTAAGTCTGCATTTTACTGCGTTTTACTTCGGAATCTGGGATGCTGCGCCGGATCCGTCACCGGCGGGCGCGCTGCCGCCGGGTTGCGCAACGCCAGGCGCTCCTGACTGCGCTCCTGACTGCGCTCCTGATGGCACCCCGGTCTGGGTCCGCGGCTGCGCACCACCGGAAGCGCCGGAAAGGGGCGCGGAACCCGGCGCCGGCGGCACGGTGCTCGGCGGCGGAACCGACGAACCCGAAGGAGCGCCGGGAAGCGTCGGCACCGACGAAGGCGGCGTCGTCACGCCTTCCATGAGACTGCCGCCGCCTCCGGGCCGGTCGTTGGCGAAGAACGCCAACGCCAGCGTGCTCACGAAGAACACGGCTGCCATCGCCGCGGTCAGGCGGGACAGGAAGTTGGCAGAACCGGTTGCGCCGAACAGGCTGCCGGAAGCGCCCGATCCGAAGGCCGCACCCATGTCCGCACCCTTGCCATGCTGGAGCAGCACCAGCAGGATCACGCCGAGTGCCGACAGAATCTGCAGTACTACCGCTACCGTATTGACCACATCACCCATCCGAAGGTTCTCCTGAGGCCGGCCGCGCCTTTCTCGAGGCGGCGGCTGCGGCCGCTTTGCAGATGGCGACGAAGTCTTCCGCCACAAGCGAGGCGCCTCCGATCAGGCCACCATCCACGTCGTCCTGTTCAAGCAGATCGATTGCATTGGCAGCCTTGACCGAGCCGCCATAAAGGATCCGCACCTTGTCCGAATCCGCGATACCCGACTGCGCGAGCCGGTTGCGCAGGAATCCATGAACCGCCTGCGCCTGCGCGGGCGATGCAGTGAGCCCCGTGCCGATGGCCCAGACCGGTTCATACGCCAGCACGTAGTGCGCCGCGCCGACATTCGCATCATCCCGTGCAAGAACCGGCAGCAGTGCATCGAGTTGGCGGCCAAGCACCTCCTCCGTCACTTCCGCCTGGCGTTCCTCGAGGGTTTCGCCCAGGCAGATGACCGGCCGCACACCCTTGGCCAGCGCCTGCGCGGCCTTGGCGGCGACGGCGTCATCGGATTCGCCGAACAGCTGGCGACGCTCCGAATGTCCCACCAGCACCCAACGACAGCGCAAGTCCGCGAGCATGCGCGCGGAGACCTCTCCGGTATACGCGCCATTGTCCTGCGCGGCCACATCCTGGGCACCCCACTGCGCACCGGTGTCGCCGAGCCAGGTCGCGACCTGGCTGATGAACGGGAACGGCGGACAGACCGCGACCTCGACCCGGTCGAGCAACACCCGGTCGAGCTGCGCCCTCAGCGCGCCGAGCAGCCGTTCGTTGGCGGTGAGGTCGCCATTCATTTTCCAGTTGCCGATCACCAGTGGCTGGCGGGTGCCGTTCATGCCGTGGGTCCTCATGGCCTGAACCCGCCGGCATACGTCCCGGCCAAGCCACCTGAAGCGGCAGCCGAGCTTTTGCCGGTGCATGCACTGATACCGGCAGCTGCGCTGGCACCTGCATCGGCACCGGCCTTAGTGGAATCTGACATTGATGCGGCGGGAGAAAAGGTAACTTTCGATTGTAGCCTCCCGCGCTCAGGAGGGTCAAACGCGTCAGCCCGATCCTGGCGGACGATCGGCAGCCGTGTTTCCTGCGGAAGAGGTCGGCGCGGCGCCACCTGCGGATGCGCCCTCCGCCCTGCCCTCGCCGCCTGTCGGCACCGATGCAGGCTGGCTGCCACCATCGGCCGATGGCCAAGGGGAACGTGCGCTTTCCACGTCGGCGCGCCCGACCGCCTTCCATAGCGCGGGCACGCCGCGGCTCCAGCGCCAGAGCGACAGCGCATGGCCCGACAGGCCATAGACGACGAACAGCGAGAACAGCACCAGCGGCGGGTCCGAGGAGATCAGCACGAAGCCCAGGACCAGCAGGATGAGGAAGATGAACGGAACGCTGCGCTTGAGGTTGAGGTCCTTGAAGCTGTAGAACGGCGCGTTGGAGACCATTGTCAGGCCGGCGTAGACGGTGACCACCCAGGCCAGCCAGGAGAGGTCGGCGCCGGTCGCGCTGATCCAGCGCGCCTCGCGCAGATCGGTGGCGATCCAGACCAGGCCCGCCACCAGCGCGGCTGCGGCCGGACTCGGCAGCCCCTGGAAGAAGCGCTTGTCGACGACATGGATGTTGGTGTTGAAGCGAGCAAGCCGCAAGGCGGCACCGGCGACGTAGATGAAAGCAGCCAGCCAGCCCCACTTGCCCATGCCCTTGAGCGCCCAGGAGTACATGACCAGCGCAGGCGCGGCGCCAAAGGAGATCACGTCCGCAAGCGAGTCATATTGCTCGCCGAAGGCGCTCTGGGTGTTGGTCATGCGCGCGACGCGACCGTCGAGGCTGTCGAGCAGCATTGCGACGAAGATGGCGATAGCCGCCGCCGCGAACTGGTCGTTCATCGCCATCACGATGGCGTAGAAGCCGGCGAACAGGTTGCCGGTGGTGAAAGCGTTCGGAAGCAGGTAGATGCCACGCGGCCGTCGCGCGACCGGCTGGAAGCCCGGGCGCGCCGCGAACAACTCCTCGCTGCCGCCCGGCGCCGTCACCGTCACGCGGTCGAAGGCATTGCGGTTGCGGCGCAATCGGAAGCGGCGCCGCCGCGGAGAAGGCGCGGCTGGGGCATCGGCGCGCAAGCTATCGCCGGTATCGCCGGTACGTTCGAGTGGCGGGGAGGCCCGCCCATTGGCGGTGCCGTCGGATCCGGCGGAATCGTTGTCCGGGATCACGATTGTCCCTCGGTCGGGTCGTCGTTCGGGTGACTCATCGGCCCGTCAGGTGCCGACATAAGGTCGCTGGCGCAACCACTTGGTGGCAATCCATTTGTCCCCCCTGGCAACGGGTGTGCCTGCGTGCAGGCACCGGGCGTCGAGTTGACCGGCCGAGTTGAGATATT
The DNA here is from genome assembly GCA_963844195.1 of uncultured Pseudomonadota bacterium. Lineage (GTDB taxonomy): Bacteria > Pseudomonadota > Gammaproteobacteria > Burkholderiales > Burkholderiaceae_E > Lautropia. The sequence continues at coordinate 820,709 of CAWJNC010000010.1, forward strand.
CGAAGTACACGGCCGAGCCCTTCCTCGCCTTGACCGAAAGCTCGAGTTCAGGGAAGTTGGTGTCGCCGCCTTCGGGAACGTTGTTGAGATAGATGATGACCGTGGCGATGCGCTGCCCGCCAACGCGCGTCAGCACCTGGGTGCCCGGGTCTGCCGGATCGAAGAAGTCCTGGTGCGCGAGATATTCGCCCCCGATGCCGTAGTGGAGCATCTGCAGCGGCTCGCCGCAATCGACCGGCACGCCGGTAAGCGCAAAGATGCGCTGCTCCACGCGTTGCACGATGGCGTTCTCGCCGCGGTTGAAGTGGCAACCTTCGCTCTTGCGCACGTTGCTCTGGTAGCTGCCGCCGCTCTTGCGATCCACCACTTCCGAACTCTTCATCCGGCCGTTGGTGAGCTGCACGAGCTTGTCGCATTCAGTATCCGAAAGCAATCCTTCGATGACGGCGACATTGGGGTTGCTGAGCGTGACGACGATGTCGACGTCGCGGTCGTGGGCCCGCACCCGGCCCCCGTTCGGCAGGCGGATCGGCTCGGCCTTGTAGTCGGCGCCTAGCGACGCGACCTCGCCTTTGACCCGCTCGGTCATCGAGCGCACGATGCCCACCGCATGCTGCGAGAACAGCGGCTCGAAGCCGTTCTCCACCATCACCCGGGTCATGTCGCCATCGGCGCAGCCGCGCATCACGTTGGTAGTGAGCCAGTCCTGCCAGCTGGCGGAGAGCCGGTTGATGGCCGGGGCGGCCGTGGGCAGCGCCGGCTCTGTCTTGGGCGCCGGTTCGTGGGGTGCCAGTTCGTTCATGGTCCGATTACACCGTCCAATCGAGGATCATGCAAGCCGGCACGCCCGCAGGCGGCAACGCCACGGATGCTGTGCGGCGCCGGCGGCCCGACAGCCGGCTGAGGAGCCTGATGGCCCGACAGCCGGCTGAGGGGTCTAGTTGCTCGACTTGTCGACCAGCTTGTTGGCCTTGATCCAGGGCATCATCGCGCGCAGCTTCTCGCCCACCACCTCGATCTCGTGGTTGCCCATCATGCGGCGCTTGGCGGACAGGGTCGGCGCACCGGCACGGTTCTCCAGGATGAACTGCTTGGCGTATTCGCCGGTCTGGATATCCGTGAGCACCTGCTTCATCACCTTCTTGGACTCGTCGGTGATGATGCGCGGGCCGCTGACGTACTCGCCGAACTCCGCATTGTTGGAGATCGAGTAGTTCATGTTGGCGATGCCGCCTTCGTAGATCAGGTCGACGATCAGCTTGAGCTCGTGCAGGCATTCGAAATAGGCCATCTCCGGCGCGTATCCGGCCTCGACCAGCGTCTCGAAGCCTGCTTTGATCAGTTCCACGGTGCCGCCGCACAGGACCACTTGCTCGCCGAACAAGTCGGTCTCCGTCTCCTCGCGGAAGTCGGTTTCGATGATGCCCGCGCGGCCGCCGCCGATGGCGCATGCGTAGGACAGCGAGAGATCGCGCGCCATGCCGGAGCGATCCTGGTGGATCGCGACCAGCATGGGGACGCCGCCGCCGGCCGCGTAGGTCGACCGCACGGTGTGGCCGGGCGCCTTCGGCGCGATCATCACCACGTCGAGGTCCTCGCGGGGCGAGACCTGTCCGTAATGCACGTTGAAGCCGTGGGCGAAGGCGAGGGTCGCACCCTGCTTGATGTTCGGCTCGATTTCGCTCTTGTAGGTGGCCGCGATGTGCTCGTCGGGCATCAGCATCATCACGAAGTCGGCGCCCTTCACCGCATCGCCGATCTCCAGGCCGGTGAGCTTGGCCTTCTTCACCTTGGCCTCCGATGGGCCGCCCTTGCGCACGCCGACGGTGACCTTCACCCCCGAGTCGTTCAGGTTCAAGGCGTGCGCGTGGCCTTGCGAGCCGTAGCCCACGATCGCAACCTTCTTGCCCTTGATCAGTTTGAGATCGCAGTCCTTGTCGTAGAAAACTTTCATTGTCGTCACACCCTGTACTAGATTTTGAGAACGCGTTCGCCGCGTGCAATGCCGCAACTGCCAGTCCTGACAGTTTCCAGAATGACCGTCTCATCCAGCGCAGCGATGAAACCGTCCAGTTTTGCCGAATCGCCGGTGAGCTCGACCGTGTAGGTCTTGTCCGTCACATCGATGATTCGCCCGCGGAAGATGTCCGCCATGCGCTTCATCTCGTCCCGGTCCTTGCCGGCGGCGCGCACCTTGATCAGCATCAGCTCGCGCTCGATGAAGCTGATCTCGGTGAGGTCGGTGACCTTGACCACGTCGATCAGCCGGTTCAGGTGCTTGGTGATCTGCTCGATCACGTCGTCGGAGCCGCTGGTGACCACGGTCATCCGCGACAGCGACAGGTCCTCCGTCGGCGCGACCGTCAGCGATTCGATGTTGTAGCCGCGGGCCGAAAACAGCCCGACCACCCGGGACAGTGCGCCCGGCTCGTTCTCGAGGAGAACCGAAATGATGTGCTTCATCGCGTTCTCCTCAAAGGTCCTCGGCACCGAGGATCATCTCGGTCAGCCCCTTGCCACCCTGCACCATCGGCCAGACGTTCTCGGTCTGGTCGGTGATGATGTCCAGGAACACCAGGCGGTCCTTGTACTTGCCGAAGGCATCGCGCAGTGCGCCTTCGACGTCGCCGGCGCTCTCGATGCGGATGCCGACATGGCCGTAGGCCTGGGCGAGCGCGACGAAGTCCGGCAGCGCCTCCATGTACGACTGGGAATAGCGCTTCTGGTATTCGATCTCCTGCCACTGCCGCACCATCCCGAGGTAGCGGTTGTTCAGGTTGATGATCTTCACCGGCAGGTTGTACTGCTTGCAGGTGGAGAGCTCCTGGATGCACATCTGGATCGAGCCCTCGCCGGTGACGCAGGCGACCTGCGCCCCCGGATTGGCCATCAGCGCGCCCATGGCGTAGGGCAGTCCCACGCCCATCGTGCCCAGGCCCCCGGAGTTGATCCAGCGGCGCGGCTTGTCGAAGCGGTAGAACTGCGCCGCCCACATCTGGTGCTGGCCGACATCGGAGGTGATGATCGCGTCGCCGCGCGTCACCTCGTGCAGCTTCTCGATCACGTACTGCGGCTTGATCAGCTTGCTGTTGCGGTCGTACTTCAGGCAATCCTTTTTGCGCCACTCGTTGATCTGCTGCCACCAGGCCTGCAGCGACTTGGTGTTGGCCTTCTCGCCGGCGGCGAACTGGGTCTCGAGCTGGTCGATCATGTCGCTCATGCATTCGCGCACGTCGGCCACGATCGGCACGTCGACGCGCACCCGCTTCGAGATCGACGACGGATCGACGTCGATGTGGATGATCTTGCGCGGGTTCTGCGCAAAATGCTTCGGGTTGCCGATGACCCGGTCGTCGAAGCGCGCGCCGATCGCCACCAGCACGTCGCAGTGCTGCATGGCCATGTTCGCCTCGTAGGTCCCGTGCATGCCCAGCATGCCGACGAACTTGGGGTCGCTCGCCTTGAAGCCGCCCAGGCCCATCAAGGTATTGGTGCACGGGAATCCGAGCAGATCCACCAGCCGGTTCAACTCTTTCGACGCGTTGGCGAGGATCACCCCGCCGCCGGCGTAGACCATCGGCCGTTCGGCGGCCATGATCAGCTGCAGCGCCTTCTTGATCTGCCCCTGGTGCCCCTTGGAGACCGGGTTGTACGAGCGCATCGAAACCGTCTTCGGGTATTCGAAGCCGCACTTGTCGCGGGTGATGTCCTTCGGGATGTCGACCAGGACCGGCCCGGGCCTGCCGCTGCGGGCAATGTGGAACGCCTTGCGCATCGTCAGCGCGAGATCCTTCACGTTCTTGACCAGGAAGTTGTGCTTCACGCAGGGCCGGGTGATACCGACCGTGTCGCATTCCTGGAAGGCATCCTGCCCGATGGCATGCGACGGCACCTGCCCGCTCAGGATGACCAGCGGCACCGAATCCATGTAGGCGGTCGCGATGCCGGTGACCGCGTTGGTCACGCCCGGCCCGGAGGTGACCAGGCACACGCCGACGCCTTCGGTCGAGCGCGAATAGGCATCCGCTGCATGCACCGCGGCCTGCTCATGCCTGACGAGGATGTGTTCGAGGTTCTTGGTGGCGTAGAGCGCGTCGTAGATATAGAGGACGGCTCCACCGGGGTATCCGAAGACGTGCTTGACGCCTTCTTCTTCGAGACAGCGGACGATGATCTCCGCGCCGGTGATTTCCATTGCTGTTCCTTGTCAGCCAGGCATTCCGCCCGCCGGCCCCAATGCGGCTCTCTCCTCCGCATCGAGACAGGCCTCGTCAACGGCGCCTGACGGTCGATGTTCACCCTCGGCAGACCTTGTGGGCAGGCTTCGGGCGGTGTGTGCACGACTTGCGTCGCGCGGCGCACATGCTAGCAGACTGGCTGCCAGGGGAGCGGTCCGGAATCCCCAGTCTGCTAGCATGCTCGGTTTATGGCGACGCGACAGGAGTTATCGGGCTTCCTTGCCTCGATCGAGCGTAGGGCATTCAAGCAGGCCGTGTATGCCGTACGGGACGACGAGGCCGCGCTGGATATCGTGCAGGACGCCATGCTGAGGCTGGCCGAGAAGTACCCGGACAAGCCGGCTGCGGAGTTGCCGCCGCTCTTCCAGCGCATCCTGCAGAACGTCATTCACGACCATTTCCGGCGCCAGAAGGTCCGCAACCTCTGGACCACGCTGCTTTCCGCCCTCCAGGCGCCGGCAGGCGACCGAGACGGGGTCGACTACGACCCGCTGGACACGTTTCTGCCGGGAGAACACGACGAAACAGCCGAAAACGCGGCGAATATCGTCGAAAGCGGGCAGATCGTAAAGATCATCGAGGCCGAAATCCAGCGCTTGCCCACCCGTCAACGCGAGGCCTTTATCATGCGTTACTGGCAGGACATGGACGTCGCAGAGACTGCTGCGGCCATGGGGTGCTCGGAAGGCAGCGTCAAGACACATTGTTCCCGGGCAACCCATACGCTCGCCACCGCTTTGCGAGCCAAAGGTATCAGTCTATGAAAGAGCAAGCCCAAGCATCCGCCATCTGCCGATACCTGGACCAGGGCGCAGAGCACCTCCCCTATCGGGTCGTCGAACGCCTCGCCGCGGCCCGCGCCAAGGCAGTCGCGCGGCTGGCAGACCCGGCTCCCGCCGAACTTGCAGCGCCGCTCGCAGCCCCGCTTGCCGCCCCCCACGCGGTCGGATCCGTCGCGTCGCCGGCCCACCAGCCTGCTTTCCTGCCCGGCTCCGCATCGGGCACGTCTTCGGCCGCGCTGCCCGCGCCTCGGGATGGCGCCCGCTCGGCGGCATCCAGCGGTGCGGCAGGGTTGCCTGCAAGCGACATCCACCTCCCCACCCCTCATGCCGCCGGCACCTGGCGGCCGGCCGCGCCGCCCCGGGAGACCAAGCCCGTGCGCGAAGGCCGCACCCCGTTCTGGTGGCGGTTGGCTGCCACCGCCGTGCCGCTGCTGATGCTTGCCGTGGGCATCGTGGTGGTGGACACGGTGCACCAGGAACAATCGGCTGCCGAACTTGCCGAAGTCGACAGTGCCCTGCTGACCGACGACGTCCCGCTCGTCGCCTACGCAGACCGCGGCTTCGGCGTCTACATCAAGAACACCCGCCGCTGATGGGCAACATCCGATGATCTCCCGGCTGCTCCGGGCACTCTTCCCCTTCTGCCTGGCGGCACTGGCATTGGCAGGCGCCGGCAGCGCACGGGCACAGGCTCCCGGCGGCGGCTCCAGTCTCGACGATCCATCCCAGATCACCTCCACCGGCACGCCGCGCGACGTCTCCCCGGCGCCGTTGCGGACGCCATCGCAGGAACCTGCGCCGAGTATGACCCGCACCACGCCCGCCCCGGAGCGGGCTTCGCTGGTCGCGATGCTCGAACCTTTGTGGGTCGACCTGACCGACGCCCAGCAGCAGGCGCTGGCACCGTTCGCTCCGGAATGGAACACCTGGCCGATGGCCGAGAAGAAGTCCTGGGTCGCGCTTGCCGACAAGCTGCCGTCGATGTCGCCGGATCGCCAGGAGAAGGCGCGGCGTCGGATCCTCGAATGGGCGAATCTCACGCCCGAGCAGCGCCGGGTTGCACGCGCCAACTATCGGCTGGCCAAGGAGCGTCCCGCCCAGAAGCGGGTCGAGGAGTGGGAGAGCTACCAGTCGATGACCCAGGAGCAGCGCGAAGTCCTGCGCAAGGCGGGCAGCACCAGCAACACGGCAGCCGGCCATGCGGGCGCGCCGACCGGCCTCGCCAAGGAGGCATCCCAGCCCCTGCCCCGGATCGGCACGCCGCCGCTGCCGGGCGACACCTTCGTTCCCACGCATCGCCGCCTGCCCTGATGTCCGCCGCATCCGCCAGCCCGGCCGACCCCTGGCGGCGGCTGATGAGCGCGGTCTACGAAGGGGTCATCCTGTTCGGCGTGGTCTTCTTCTTCGCCTATGGCTTCTCGGCGCTCACCAGCTTCAGGGGCGGCGAAGGCGCGCTGCGCACCAGCTTCCAGGTCTATCTCTTCGTCGTGCTGGGCGTCTACTTCACCTGGTTCTGGAGCAAGGGCCGGCGTACGCTGCCGATGAAGACGATGGGCGTGACCCTGGTCGCCACCGGCACCGGCTTGCCGCTCACCACCGCCCGGGCGGCGTGGCGCTACTTGGTGGCATCGGTCCTGTTCTGGGGCTCGCTCGCGGTGGTCTGGAAGCTTTCGGCCTGGTGGCTGATTCTCTGGCCGCTGCCGTTCGCGTGGGCCCTTTTCGACTCCCGGCACCGGGCGCTGTACGACCTGCTCGCCGGCACCCTGCTGGTCAGGAGCGCCGACCGGCCCGGCGTCAGACCTTCCAGCGGTCCAGCCGTGCAGTGATCTGCGCGGGCAGCTCGCGCGCCTCACGCAGCGCTGCGCGAAAGCGCAGGCAGCCGTGGATCATCGCCGGGATCTCCAGGTAGTCGCATTCGACCCCGGCGTTGCGCAAGGCGGCTGCGAACGCCTGCCCTTCGTCGTGCAGGACATCGCACTGTGCAGTCACCACCAGGGTCGGCGGCAGGCAATGCAGATCCTCGGCGAGCAGCGGGGACAGGTCCGGATGTTCCAGCGTCACCGGGTTGCCATCGACCTCTGCGCCGGGCGGCACGAACTGCTGCCAGAACCACGCCATCTGCGACGCGCTCAGGTAGTAGCCTTGCGCGAAACGTGCATAGGAGTTGTGCAGCATGCGCGCGTCGGTCACCGGGTACACCAGAAGCAGCGCCGCCGGCTGCCGCAGTGCCTCTGCCGGTTCGACTGCATCGATGCCGGCCCTGCGACGCGCGAGCCAGCGGCAGACTCCGATCGCGAGATGGCCGCCGGCGCTGTCGCCCCCGAGCACCAGCCTGCCGGGGTCGATGCCGAAGCGGTCGGCGTGCGCCGCGAGATAGCGGAAGGCTGCGGTGCAATCCGCAAGCGGCGCCGGGTAGGGCGCTTCCGGCGCGAGCCGATAGTCGACGACGAAGACCTGGCTGTCCGCCTCGACCGCCAGCGCGCGTGCCACCGCGTCGTAGCCGTCGAGCGTGCCGTTGACCCAGCCGCCGCCGTGCAGCCAGACGATGGCACGGCCGCAGCCCTCGCGGGGCCGATAGCGCCGCACCGCCAGCCGCGGCGTCCCGAGTTGCGCATCCGGTTCGACAGTGAAGCCGTCGATGGCCATCACCGGGACGAGTTCGCCGGCGAGCACCTCCTGCGACGCCAGGTGCCCGAGCCGCAGGCTGTCGGGGTCGAACGGTGGGTTGCGTGGCAGCAGTACCGTCTCGAGCAGCGTCCTGACGTGAGGATCGAGTTCCATTCGCCCGGGTGACGCTCAGGACCTGACGCAGTCGACGAAGTACGCGAGATCGCCCCCGACCTCCTCGGTCACCAACCCGTGCACGTCCGTGTGGAAGCCCGGGAAGCGCCGGTTGAACGAGCGCGCGAACTTGAGGTACTCGACGATCGTGCGGTTGAAGCGCTCGCCCGGGATCAGCAACGGGATGCCGGGCGGGTACGGCGTGACCAGCATGGTGGTGATCCTGCCGACGAGGTCGTCGATCGGGACGCGGTCGACGCGGCCATGGGTCAGGCATTCATAGGCGTCCGACGGCTTCATCGCCGGCTGCATTTCAGAAAGGTACATCTCGGTGGTGACGCGTGCCACGTCGCTGCCCTTGTAGGCCTCGTGGATCTGCGTCGACAGGTCGCGCAGGCCGATGCGCTCGTAGCTCGGATTGGCAGCCACGAACTCCGGCATCACCCGCCACAGGGGCTGGTTCTCGTCATAGTCGGACTTGAACTGCTGCAATTCGGTCACCAGAGTGTTCCAGCGTCCCTTGGTGATGCCGATCGTGAACATCACGAAGAAGGAGTAGAGGCTGGTCTTCTCGACCACGACGCCATGCTCCGCCAGGTATTTGGTGACCACCGCGGCCGGAATGCCGACGTCAGCGAAATTGCCGTCGATGTCGAGTCCAGGCGTGATGATGGTCGCCTTGATCGGATCGAGCATGTTGAAGCCGGTCTTGAGCTTGCCGAATCCATGCCACTTGTCCGAGGACTTCAGCATCCAGTCGGAGCGCCGGCCGCCGCTGCCGTTGCGCTCGAAATTCTCCGGCCCCCAGACGGGGAACCACCAGGAATCCCCGTACTCCGCGCCGACCTTGCGCATCGCGTTGCGGAAGTCGAGCGCCTCGACGATCGATTCCCGGACCAATGCCGTGCCGCCGGGAGGCTCCATCATCGCCGCCGCCACGTCGCAGGAAGCGATGATCGCGTACTGCGGCGAGGTCGAGGTGTGCATCAGGTACGCTTCGTTGAAGCGGTAGCGGTCGAGCTTGCGGGTCTCGGATTCCTGCACCAGGATCTGCGAGGCCTGCGACAGCCCGGCGAGCAGCTTGTGGGTCGACTGGGTGGCGAACACCATCGCGTTCTTCGACCGCGGCCGGTTGGTGCCGATGGCGTGCATCTCGTGGTAGAGGGGATGAAACGCCGCATGCGGCAACCACGCCTCGTCGAAGTGCAGGTTTTCGACGTGGTCGCCGAGGCTCTCCTTGATGGTCTCGACGTTGTAGAGGATGCCATCGTAGGTGGACTGGGTGATGGTCAGCACCCGCGGCTTGGCGTTCTTGTCCTTGACCAGCGGATTGGCGTCGATCTTCGCGCGGATGCTCTCCGGGCTGAACTCCTCCACTGGAATCGGCCCGATGATGCCGAGGTGGTTGCGCGTGGGCTGCAGGAAGATCGGCACCGTGCCGGTCATCATGATCGCGTGCAGGATGCTCTTGTGGCAGTTGCGGTCGACGATCACGATATCGTCGTGGGCGACGCCTGAATGCCAGACGATCTTGTTGGAGGTGGACGTACCGTTGGTCACGAAGTACAGGTGGTCGGCATTGAAGATGCGCGCCGCGTTGTGCTCCGACTTTGCGACCGGGCCGGTGTGGTCGAGCAGCTGGCCGAGTTCGTCGACGGCATTGCAGACATCCGCGCGCAGCATGTTCTCGCCGAAGAACTGGTGGAACATCTGGCCCACCGGGCTCTTCAGGAAGGCGACGCCGCCGGAATGGCCCGGGCAGTGCCAGGAATACGAGCCGTCGTTGGCGTAGTGCACCAGCGCCTTGAAGAACGGCGGCGCCAGCGAATTGAGGTAGTTGGTCGCCTCGCGGATGATGTAGCGGGCCACGAACTCCGGCGTGTCCTCGAACATGTGGATGAAGCCGTGCAGCTCCTTCAGGATCTCGTTCGGGATGTGCTGGGAGGTGCGCGTCTCGCCGAACAGGAAGATCGGCACGTCCGCGTTGCGGCGGCGGGTTTCCAGGATGAATTTGCGCAGCTCCTGGATCGCCGAGCTCTCCGGGCCTTCCTCGGTGATCTCCTCGTCGTCGATCGAGACGATGAAGGCCGACGCGCGGGCGGCCTGGTTCGCCACCATCGAGACGTCGAAGTAGGTGAAGCCGCCGACGACCTCGGTGCCCTGGTCCTCGATTGCCTTGGCCAGCGCCCGGATGCCCAGGCCGCTGGCGGAATCGGAGCGCCAGTCCTCGTCGATGATGATGATCGGGAAGCGGAATTTCATGGGGTGCTAGGGCCTTGCAGGCGGATGAAGGAAACAGGGCGCGAATCCCGGGAAGAGCGTCCCATCGCGCCGTGTCCGCCGATGGCTCCGAGTACGGTCGCCGGCGTGGCACGGCGAGCATAATAACCGCTGCCGGCGTCGGGCGTCGGACCTCACCTTCGCAGCGCTGCCGGTTCCCGGTTCCAACAATCTCGCACCAGACCCATGCCCATCACCCTCCAGGACAAGCTGGTCGTCGCGATCTCCTCGCGTGCGCTCTTCGATTTCGAGGAAGAGAACCGTCTCTTCGAGGGCGGCGACGATCGCGCCTACATGAACCTGCAGCTCCAACGGCTCGACGTGCCGGCTGTCGGCGGCGTCGCGATGCCGCTGGTGAAGAAGCTGCTGAGCTTCAATGCCGACGCCCGGCACCGTGTCGAGGTGGTCCTGCTCTCGCGCAACGACCCGACCAGCGGCATGCGCGCCTTTCGCTCGGCGAAGCATCACGGGCTGCCGATCGAGCGCGGCGTGTTCACCCGCGGCCGCGCACCGTACGCCTACCTGAATTCGCTCGGCGCCCACCTGTTCCTGTCGGCCAACGCCGAGGACGTGCGCGCCGCGCTGACCGCCGGCTTCCCGGCCGCGCGGGTCTATCCCGAATCGCGGCGCCTCGCCGAATCGCATCCCAACGAGGTGCGAATCGCGTTCGACGGCGATGCGGTGCTGTTCTCGGACGAGGCCGAGCAGGTGTTCGAGGCGAAGGGCTTGACGGCGTTCCAGGACTACGAGACCGCCTGGGCCACCACACCGCTGCCCCCCGGGCCGTTCAAGCCGCTGCTCGAGGCGCTGCACAAGCTTCGCGAGGACTCGAGCGAGGTGATGAAGATCCGCACGGCGCTGGTGACGGCGCGCAGCGCGCCGGCGCACGAGCGGGCGATCCGCACGCTGCTGGCGTGGAACGTGGAGGTCGACGAGGCGCTCTTCCTCGGCGGCCTGGAGAAGGGGCCGTTCCTGAAGGAATTCGAGCC